>NZ_SLVV01000001.1:0-286021 GCF_004340465.1 Mesobacillus foraminis
AAATCGAAGGTTGAAAACGAAATGGGTCTAGCATTAATGGCCGTGAATTTACGAAAATTCACGGCCAACAGCTAAGAATATAGTAGAAAGACAAGCAAAAACAGAGAAAGGTGAAATTGAGTACGCTCAATTTCACCTTTCTCACTATTTGAGCTAGTTATGGCCCAGCCTCTTTATTATTTATTTTTTACTTAATAATATGAATTGGATTGCCAAGAGCTACTTCAGCAGTTTCCATAGTGATTTCACCAAGTGTTGGATGGGCATGGATTGTCATTGCGAGATCTTCTGCAGTCATGCCTGTTTCGATTGCGAGACCTAGCTCTGCAATCATGTCAGAAGCGCCTGAACCTGCAATCTGCGCACCAATAATCAATCCATCTTCTTTTCTCGTAACAAGCTTCATGAAACCATCAGACTGGTTTAATGAAAGCGCACGGCCATTAGCTGCAAATGGGAACTTGGCAGCTGTAACCTCGATACCCTCATCCTTTGCTTGCTGTTCGGTGTATCCAACTGATGCCAATTCAGGATCAGAGAATACCACTGCAGGAATTCCAAGGTAGTCAATTTCGGATGCATGTCCAGAAATAGCCTCAGCTGCAATTTTACCTTCATAAGATGCCTTGTGAGCCAGCGGAGGGCCTGCAACAACATCACCGATGGCATAAATGTTGCTGATATTGGTTCTGCATTGTTTGTCTACATTAATAATTCCACGTTCGCCAAATTCAACTCCGACCTGCTCAAGGCCAAGTTCATCCGTATTTGGCTTTCTGCCGACCATGACGAAAACATAGTCTGCTTCAATTTTCTGCTCTTCACCTTTCACTTCATAAGTGACGGTTACACTGTCTTCTTTCTCTTCTACACCTTTTGCAAGGGCTTTAGTTATGATTTCGGCACCTTTTTTCTTAAGGTTGCGTTTTACAAGTGAAGACATTTGCTTTTCAAAGCCGTTCAGGATTTCGTCTGCGCCTTCAAGGATGGTTACTTTAGTGCCAAAGCTAGCATAAGCGCCGCCCAGCTCTGTTCCGATATAACCGCCGCCAATAACAACAATGCTCTTAGGAAGCTCCTGAAGATTCAGTGCGCCGGTAGAATCAAGGACACGCTTGGAATATTTAAACGCTGGAATTTCCAAAGGTCTTGAGCCTGTAGCGATAATGGCATTTTTAAAAGTATATGTCTGTGCTGAATTCTCATCCATTACACGCAGTGTGTTTGCGTCCACAAAATAAGCTTCACCGCTTACGATGTCAACCTTATTTCCTTTAAGCAGTCCCTCAACGCCGCCAGTCAGCTTTTTTACAACCCCGGCCTTGAAGTTTTGCACTTTCGAAAAATCCAATGTGACGTTTTCAGCTTTAATCCCCATATCTTCAGAATGCATGGCATTCTCATAACGGTGACCCGCAGAAATTAATGCTTTTGAAGGGATACAGCCGACGTTTAAGCACACGCCGCCCACTGTTCCTTTCTCGACGATTGTCACTTTTTGTCCCAGCTGGGCAGCACGAATCGCTGCAACATATCCTCCAGGGCCTGCACCAATGACTATAGTATCCGTTTCAATTGGGAAATCTCCTACTACCATTTATTACGCCTCCATTAACAATAGTTCTGGATCGTTTAACAAGCGTTTAATGTGATTCATTGCATTTTGCGCTGTTGCACCGTCGATCATACGGTGGTCAAAGCTTAGAGATAGGGCAAGGACTGGAGCAGCCACAATTTCTCCATCTTTGACGATAGGTTTTTCAGCAATGCGGCCAATTCCGAGAATGGCTACTTCTGGATGATTAATTACCGGAGTGAACCACTGTCCTCCAGCAGATCCGATGTTTGAAATCGTGCAAGATGCACCCTTCATTTCATCAGGAGCCAGTTTTCCATCACGAGCTTTGACTGCAAGTTCATTGATTTCATTCGAAATGGTAAATACAGACTTACGGTCAGCATCTTTTACAACAGGAACAAGCAAGCCTTTCTCTGTATCTGCCGCTATTCCGATATTGTAGTAATGCTTATGAACAATTTCGCTTGTTGCATCATCAAGGGAAGTGTTTAATGCTGGATACTCACGCAATGCACTTGTTAATGCTTTTACCACATAAGGAAGGAATGTAAGCTTAATTCCTTTTTGAGCTGCAACTTCTTTGAACTTTTTGCGATGAGCAACAAGCTTAGTTACATCAATCTCATCCATTAAAGTAACGTGTGGAGCAGTATGTTTTGAGTTAACCATTGCTTTGGCAATCGCCTTGCGGATTCCGCTCATCTTCTCACGTGTTTCAGGATACTGGCCTTGAGGAATTGCTTGAGCTGGCGCTGCAGCTTTTTCAGCAGCTGGTGCTTCTTGAGCTGCTGCCGGTGATTCTGCAGCCTGTGGTGCTCCCCCGGCGATGAAGTTGTCTACATCCTCTTTTAATACTCGGCCATTCTTGCCTGTGCCGGCAACTTGGCGAATATCAATGCCTTTATCGCGGGCATGCTTGCGGACAGATGGCATCGCGATGACACGGCGGTTTGGATCTACTTCTGTCTGAGGAGCTGCTGCCGCGCCTGCTCCTGTGGCACCTTCAGCTGCAGGAGCTTTTGCTTCTTCTTTCTTGACATCCTGGCCAGCTTCCATAGTTGATTGAACTTGTGCCTCTGTTTTTTCAGTCTTTGGAGCTTCTTCCTCATCACCTTTAAATTTCAGGTCTTCATACCCAGGAGCATCAAAAGAAATGAGTATCTGGCCCACTGTGGCTACTGTTCCTTCTTCTACCAGAACTTCCTCGACTGTTCCAGCGACAGGAGAAGGAATTTCGACAACCGCCTTATCATTTTGCACTTCGCAAAGTACATCGTCTTCTTGAACTTTGTCACCTGGCTTTACAAACCACTTAACAATTTCACCTTCATGGATGCCTTCACCAATATCCGGCATTTTGAATTGGAATGACACTTGCAATCACCCTCCTATTATTTAAAGCGCGAGCACCACTTTACCTGCAGGCAATGCAGCGAGCCCCTCCACGGCAGGCGTACTGCCGGTAAAGGGGTTCGATCCTGCAGCCAGTAAAGCTAGGCACTGTTGCACAAACTCATCTAAGTTGTCAAAAAAATTTTAGAAAGTAAGTACTTTCTTGGCAGTTTCAATTACATCTTTGTAATTTGGAAGCCAGACAGTTTCAGCTTGAGAGAACGGGAATACCGTATCTGGAGCCGCTACGCGAAGTACTGGTGCTTCCAGGTTCAAAATGGCACGATCATTGATTTCAGCAACGATTTGTGATGCCATTCCTGCTTGTTTTTGAGCTTCCTGAACCACAATTGCACGTCCAGTCTTTTCAATTGAAGCAACAATTGTTTCAATGTCGAACGGCATAACAGTGCGAAGGTCGATAACCTCAACAGAGTGACCTTCTTTTTCCAGTTCTTCTGCAGCTTTTAATGATTCATGAACCATTGCACCATAAGTTACAATCGTCAAATCTTTACCTTCGCGCTTAACTTCTGCTTTGCCAAGAGGAATAGTGTATTCTTCTTCAGGTACTTCCTGGCGGAAAGAACGGTAAAGCTTCATATGCTCAAGGAAGATAACAGGGTCATTATCACGGATAGCAGAAATAAGCAATCCTTTTGCATCATAAGGAGTTGATGGGATGACAACTTTTAAGCCAGGTTGTTGAGCCATCAATCCTTCAAGGCTGTCAGCGTGCATTTCAGGAGTATGTACGCCTCCGCCAAAAGGAGAACGAATAGTTACAGGAGAGCTGTAACGGCCGCCTGAACGATAACGCATGCGAGCCATTTGCCCAGAAATGGCATCCATTACTTCATATACAAATCCAAAAAACTGAATCTCAGGAACCGGACGGTAGCCTTGAAGAGCAAGACCAATCGCTAAACCGCCAATCCCGGATTCTGCC
This sequence comes from Mesobacillus foraminis, assembly GCF_004340465.1. Lineage (GTDB taxonomy): Bacteria > Bacillota > Bacilli > Bacillales > Cytobacillaceae > Mesobacillus_B > Mesobacillus_B foraminis. The sequence continues at coordinate 3,921 of NZ_SLVV01000001.1, forward strand.
AATGGAGTATCGAATACACGATCTTCACTGAATTCTTTTTGCAGCCCTTCTGTTGCACGGAAAACACCGCCGTTCACTCCAACGTCCTCTCCGAATACAAGTACATTAGGGTCGTTGCGAAGCTCTGTGCGCAACGCATCTGTAATTGCTTGAATCATTGTCATTTGAGCCATGGCTTACTTCGACTCCTTCTCTTTATATATTTCATATTGTTCTTCAAGGTGGTTTGGCATTTCTTCATACATGAAGGAAATTAAGTCCGTTACTTTTTGCTTAGGCTGCTCATCTGCCTTTTTAATCGCATCCTTAATTTCTTCTTTTGCACGTTCGATTACTTCGTTTTCCATATCTTCATTCCAAAGACCTTTTGTTTCAAGGAACTTACGGAAACGAACAAGCGGATCTTTCTTTTCCCACTCATTATCTAGATCAGCCGTACGGTAGCGAGTTGGATCATCCCCAGCCATAGTGTGAGGACCATAACGGTAAGTAAGAGTTTCAATTAAAGTTGGACCTTCGCCATTAACCGCACGCTCACGAGCTTCACGAACAGCCGCGTAAACAGCCAATGCATCCATACCATCAACCTGAATTCCAGGAATACCTGCTGCAACCGCTTTTTGAGCAATTGTTTTCGCACTTGTCTGCTTTTCAACAGGAGTCGAAATAGCAAAACGGTTGTTTTGAACGATGAATATAGCAGGAGCCTTGTATGCACCGGCAAAGTTGATTCCTTCATAGAAATCACCCTGTGAAGACCCGCCATCACCTGTGTACGTAATAGCAACGGATTTTGCGCCGCGCTTTTTCATTCCAAGTGCCACACCTGCTGCCTGAATATATTGGGCACCAATGATGATTTGTGGAGAAATTACATTAACGCCTTCCGGAATCTGGTTTCCGTGGAAGTGACCGCGAGAGAACAAGAATGCCTGATAAAGCGGTAACCCGTGCCAGATAATTTGAGGAACATCACGATAGCCTGGAAGAATAAAGTCTTCCTTTTCAAGAGCAAATTGGGAAGCAAGCTGGGAAGCCTCCTGTCCAGCAGTTGGTGCATAGAAACCTAGGCGGCCCTGACGGTTTAAGGAGATGGAACGCTGGTCCAGAATCCTTGTATAAACCATTCTCTTCATGAGTTCCTGAAGCTGTTCGTCTGACAGGTCAGGCATTGCCGCTTCATTAACCACTTCTCCTTCTTCATTAAGGATTTGAAGTGTTTCAAACTGGTTTTCAATTTTCTCCAGCTGCTTGACTGAGTCAGCCAGAGTTGTTTTTGTTTTCGATGCCATCTATAGTCACCTCTTCCTTTCTAATACAATAATTTATCAATTATACAAAAATAGAATACCCAAAAACCAAATGAAACTTCCATATGCGGGTAAACGAATTACTATCGAGCCATTATACCAACAGTTTGGCGATTGACCAAAAGCAGGCAACTGAATCAGCCCGCATGTACATAAGTTATCATTTTTTGATCTTTCCGCCATTATGTAGTTTTCCACAGAACAAGCCTCGGGAAACACTATTTTCCATATCCAATCCTTCTTCTATCTGTACTACTCATTTTTTTATCCCTATTGATACAATCAGCTCTCACGTAACTCAGTTTACAATAACTAAAAAGGTCCGTCAAATACTAAGATTATCATTTTAATCTTTTTATTACTGTACTAATATTGTTTATTTTTTCTCCATCTGTACTATAAAAATAAAACTTCTGTGTTATAACATTGCCCCTGACAGCTTACTAAATGTCCGTTTATTTTTCCGCTACAATAAAAACCGGCCTCCATTACAGATGCCGGCAAACAAAAATCATTATTTCAGTAAATCATCAGCTGTTATTTGTTATCCTGTGTTTTAACATTCAACCCGGCCGCCCTGTAAAATTCAAGCTTGGCCTCGTTGTATTGATCTGTTTTTTCATTGAATTTCTGGTTGGAATCAAGTACTTTTTTATAGGAAGAATTCACTTTATTAACCTGGTCTTCAAGTTCTTCAATGGTTAAATCTTTATTTTTCAGCAGTGCATACAGCTCTTTGTCCTGAGAAAGGCCTGTTGAGTAATAGTTATACAAGTCACTATGGATATCATAGCGTTCAATCATTAAACTCTGAAGCTCTTCCGCCTGACTCTTTAATTCGGGATCGTCAATTTTCTCAATAATATCGGAAACCCCGCTAAATTCCTTTTTTGATTCCTCAATACTATCCTTTTCTTTATCAATGTGCTCTTTTCTTTTATCAGCGATCGAAATTGCCTGATCCGATAAATTGACGATTTTTTCATATTCGTCCATATTAAGCTCAATAAGCTGGGCATATAACTCTTTTTCTTCCTTCTCAAGCTTCACAAGCGGTTCTTGCTGCTCTTCAAAGGTCTGTTCAATTTCGACAACTTTTTCAAGTTTATCGAACATTTCTTCTGCAGGGGTTTTTCTGTCCATGCACCCTGCAGAGAGTACAGTCAAAGCAAGAATGATAAAAACCAGAGATTTTTTCCGGAAAATTCCCAATTTACAACCTCCTTATATTTCTCCATTTTCACTATAGCGATTTCCCTTTGACTTGACAATATTAAACAAAAACCACCCAATAAAAAAAGGATTCATCTGGGCATCCGCCCATACATTTTCTCACAATCTACATAGGCTAAAGTATCGCTCAACCTATACAGCGAAAAATATCAAGGAGGTTTTCCTTATGTTTGGTTACGGATATGGATGTGGCTATCCTGCTCATGGTTTTGGTTTTGGTAGAGGATTTGCTCTAATTGTGGTACTCTTCATCCTTCTTATCATTGTAGGCTGTGCCTGCTGGAGATAAATAACAAAAGGGAGATGCAAAAACATCTTCCTTTTTTGCATCATTGTATCCACTTAGGCCGTGTCCATGCTGTATGTTTTCATATTAACTTTTTTATAGACATTTGTTAGACTAGGGATTACATAGAATAGACCAGAGGTGAATGAAAGATGTTAACAATGGATAACATCGTACGGGATGGACACCCTTCCCTGCGCAAAGTAGCAGAAGAGGTCCCCTTGCCCGCTTCAGATGAAGATAAAGCAACCCTGGAGAGGATGCTTGAATATGTTAAAAACAGCCAGAATCCAGAAGTCGCCGAGAAATATGGCCTTCGTCCTGGTATTGGGCTTGCCGCCCCGCAAATTGATGTCGAAAAAAGAATGATTGCTGTACACGTACATGATGAAAAAGGAAATTTATACAGCTATGGCCTTTTTAATCCCAGGATTATCAGCCATTCTGTTGAACGTGCCTACCTGACAGCAGGTGAAGGCTGTTTATCAGTGGACGAACCCTATCCCGGATATGTTCCTCGCTATGCAAGAATTACGGTAAAAGGAGTCAGTCTTGACGGCGAAGAAGTCAAGCTTAGGTTAAAAGGGCTTCCCGCCATTGTTTTCCAGCATGAAATCGACCACCTTAATGGGGTTATGTTCTATGACCACATAAATAAAGAAGATCCATTTGCTGAGATTGACAATGCTATACCTGTTGACAGATAAACCACTTGAAAGCCGGCCTATTCCAGAGCCGGCTTTCAACATATTTCCTCCACCCTGGCTCCTCTCGATGGATACAATCGACTTTAAATCTCCACTAATGGTCCAACAAACCGATTCAGGTCCCACATCCCTGTGGCTATTCCTGGCAAAAGTCTGTCGCCATCCGAATAACATCTGACTCTCCCAAAGTGCCCCTCAACTTGTTTCCTTTTGCAATTAGAGCGGTTTAGGCAAAAAAACTGCATCCGCACGCTGACTCATTCACTTAGTATCATTTCATCAAAGAATATATCATTTTGCTGATGCGCCAAACACCCCACGCGAATACTCATTCTAAAGAGTGCTTTCCACTATTTTTTACTGAAAAGGGCGTTGGACAGTTCTTCCCCCCCGCCCAGGTCCCCACCCAATCGATAATTTCAAACATGTTCCATTTCAAAACAACATAATCGTGAAAAAAAAAAACAAAAAGCTTTTTATATATCATATTTTTAAATTCCATCATTAACCACGAGATAAATTACTATTTCATCATATAATATTAGTAAAAAGAAAAGGTTTACACGGAAATCGAGTTAAACTTTCCTTGCACTCCTTTACATTGGACAAGGATTGTTTAAAATAAAGGTAAGGAGATGATCCACTATGTTAAAAAAGCTAAGACGCAAGCTTAGACAACAGTGGAGAGATTTGCTTCGTAAAAAAACAATTGCCTGAGTTTTTGAGCCCTTCAAACTTGCGAAGGGCTCCTTCATTATTGTACATTGGTTAGAGTGGAAACTGGGATATATGTGTAATCCAGGCGTGATTAGAAAAACAATGAAAAAAATGTTAATTTTTTATATAATAGACAAAGTCATGTCAGATAAGGAGAGAGAGCTCTATGATTTTTAAAGTATATTACCAAGAACAACTTAAGGAAGTTGCTGTAAGAGAAAATACTCAAACCCTGTATGTTGAGGCTGGTTCCGAAAGGGAAGTGCGAACAAAACTTTCTGATCGTCCTTATAATATTGAATATATTCAGGCAGTTGAGGGTAGTTATCTTGAATATGAGAAACAAAAAGAAGACTTTGAAGTATTGGAGAATGAATAATTTATGAAATTTGTAAAGAACGATCAAACAGCTGTCTTTGCCCTTGGAGGTATGGGCGAGATCGGCAAAAACATGTATGCCGTCCAATTCCAGGATGAAATCATTGTCATTGACGCTGGTATTAAATTCCCTGAGGACGAATTGCTCGGAATCGATTATGTTATCCCTGATTACTCTTATCTTGTTAAAAATGAGGACAAGATAAAAGGACTCTTTGTTACACACGGACATGAGGACCATATTGGCGGGATTCCTTATTTGCTTAAACAAATTAATGTCCCGATTTACGGTGGAAAGCTTGCCCTCGGACTAATCCGGAACAAGCTGGAAGAACACGGTCTCTTGCGCCAGGCCAAGTTCCATGAAATTAAAGAAGATGACATTATAAAGTTCCGGAAAACATCTGTAACCTTTTTCAGGACCACGCACAGTATTCCGGATTCATATGGAATTGTTGTCAAGACACCGCCAGGACAAGTCGTCCATACTGGTGATTTCAAATTTGACTTCACCCCTGTAGGTGAACCAGCAAACCTTACGAAAATGGCTGAAATCGGCAAGGAAGGTGTCCTGTGCCTTCTTTCAGATAGCACGAACAGTGAAATTCCCAACTTTACCATGTCTGAAAGACGAGTAGGCGATACCATTCATGACATTTTCAGAAAAGTGGACGGCAGGGTTATATTTGCAACTTTTGCGTCCAACATTCACCGCTTGCAGCAAGTAACGGAAGCGGCTGTCGCTAATGGCAGGAAAATAGCTGTTTTTGGACGGAGCATGGAAGCAGCAATCAATATTGGACTTGATTTGGGCTACATCAATGCACCAAAAGAAACTTTTATCGAAGCACAGCAAATCAATCGCCTGCCTGCAAACAAGGTAACAATTTTATGTACCGGAAGCCAGGGGGAGCCAATGGCTGCCCTTTCCAGAATCGCTAATGGCACACACAGGCAAATTCAGATTATCCCTGGAGACACTGTAGTCTTCTCGTCTTCTCCGATTCCTGGAAATACGATTAGCGTGAACCGGATAATCAACTTGCTTTCACGTGCAGGCGCTGAAGTCATTCATGGGAAGCTGAGCGATATTCATACATCCGGTCATGGAGGACAGGAAGAGCAGAAATTAATGCTCAGGTTAATCAAACCTAAATTCTTTATGCCTATCCACGGTGAGTACAGAATGCAAAAAATGCACTCAAAACTAGCAATTGACTGCGGTGTGCCTGAAGAAAACTGCTTTATTATGGACAATGGCGATGTGCTTGCCCTAAGCGAGAATGAAGCACAGATATCAGGAAAGATTCCGTCCGGTTCTGTTTACATTGACGGAAGCGGAATCGGCGATATCGGGAACATTGTGCTCCGCGACCGCCGTATTCTTTCCGAGGAAGGTCTGGTTGTTGTTGTTGTCAGCATCAATATGAAAGACTTTAAAATTGCGGCAGGCCCGGATTTGATATCCCGCGGATTTGTTTACATGCGCGAATCAGGCGATTTGATTAATGATGCCCAAAGCCTGATAACCAAACATTTGAATAAAGTCATGGAACGCAAGACTACACAATGGTCTGAGATCAAGAATGAAATTACGGATACCCTTGCTCCGTTCTTATATGAAAAGACGAAGCGCCGTCCTATGATTTTGCCAATCATCATGGAAGTTTAATATCAATCTTTTTCGAATACGCTTGATAATAAAAGCCCTTTAGCTGCATGCTAAAGGGCTTTTTTGTGCTATAGTGCTTTTCTTTCAAAGCGATTTATATCGGAGTCAGCTCCGATTACAATTAAAATATCGCCAGCACGTATCAGTTCATCCGCCTGAGGAGACACCAGTATATCGTTGCCTCTTTTAATCGCCACAATATTAATGCCATGTCTCGCACGAATATTGAGATCTATAATGGAATTCCCTCCAAGCTTTTCACTTGCCACTACTTCAGCGATGCTGTGTTCATCCGACAGTTCCAGATAATCAAGGACATTGTTTGAAACCATGTTATGAGCAATCCTTTTCCCCATGTCCCGTTCAGGATGTACAACATGATCAGCTCCTATTTTGCGCAGCACCTTTTCATGATAATCATTTTGAGCCTTAGCTGATACTTTCTTAACCCCTAGCTCTTTAAGCATCAAAGTAGTAAGAATACTCGCCTGGATGTCATCGCCGATTGCGACAATCACATGATCAAAATTGCGGATCCCAAGGCTTTTCAACACTTTTTCATCGGTAGTGTCAGCACAAACAGCATGGGAAGCAACAGCCGCAAATTTATTGACTCGTTCTTCATTAATATCAATAGCCATAACCTGCATACCCTGCTCGGCCAGCTCGTTGCAAATGCTTCCGCCAAAACGGCCAAGCCCAATTACTGCAAATTCCTTTTTCATTTAATAGTTCCTCCCAAACCAGCCAACTGTACAGAACTAATTTTAGCACATTGACAATAAATTCATAGACCCAGACTGTGGTACCTAAACTGAATCTTATGGAAAATGCCTAGTATTTTTTCTCCTGGGGCGGTAAATGATTCATCCTTTTTTCCTTCTTAGAAAAATCCAGATTGTTGATAAAACCATTCCAGTTAAAATTAAAATCGGCAAATTCCCGGCAATAAGGACAATTATACCCGACACAAGGGCTAATAAGACATTGATATTCACTGCCAGCTGCTTTTTGACCTTTTGCCATGTATTTAAGTCTGACGCCTGATCAACTTTAGGAACAAGAATATTGGTTTCAAGGGATACCGTAACCGTTGAATAATCGGTCTGATTTTGAAGAAAGTTCTTCCTTCCTGCCAGCTGTTCAATTTCCTCCTGTACGGCAGCAAGATCAGCAGATATCTTTAGTAAATCCTCTGTTTTTTCGGCCTCATCCATAAAAGATAGCAGCCTTGCCTCTACTGCCTTCTTCGAACGGAGCCTTGATTCAAGGTCGACGAATTCTTCTGTAACATCCTGGCCGCTTACATTCCGATGTGTTATTTCTTCAGCTGTTCCCTCCGCATCATGAAGAAATGATTGAAAGTTCCTTTGGGGAATCCTGAAGACCATCGTTTCGCTTAATTGTTCATCTTCAAAAGTGCTGGTTTGTGACTGAACAATATAACCTCCATACGAAATAGCTTTTTTCTCAAGTTTTCCCTGTACTTCTGTATAATTATTTACTTTTAGCTGCAGATCTGCATTGTAGATTACCTTTCTGCCAGAAGATTCAGATTCTGGAGAAGTGTCGCCGGACTTTTTTCCATCTGTATCCTCGGCTTTTTCAACTCTCTCTTCTTGCTCCGAGAAAGCAATATCTTTTTTGTTTAAAGTCCTCTGACTCGGTTTGTTCAGATCCTTTCCCACCCGAAGAGTTCTTATCAGTTCCTTCACTGTTGCTGCTGCATGCAGCGATACTTAAAAGCAGAATAAAAACAGGGAAAAACCATTTTAGCTTCATCGCCCACACTCCTTCTAATTTAACAGATATGACGTAGTGATGACGAAAAGGTTACAGACAAATATACAGCATTCTTAAAAGGTAGGAAGTAATTTCCCTTTACCGTCCTTAAAATCAAACACTTATAAGCAATTGCTTTTAGACGTGTGCTTAAATTTAAATGAGTAGAATGATTTATTCGCTCTCTAACCGGAGTGCAGGGTGAAACTCCTCTAGGGGAGAAGCGGTCATAGGTACCAGACCGGGCGGCTTAAGGTGCCTTGCTGGCTTTTGTACCCCCCTGGAGGTTACAGGCTGTTTAGAGAGCTTTAAATTAGTAGAAGCTTTTAAGACAATAGCGGGGATATCCGCATTAACAAAATCAGTCTATATAGCGGCTTGCCAGTACGAAATCATTATTTATAAAAAAATATCATGGTATTCTAATAAATAACTAAAAGCTTGTAAAATGTAAAATTTGATGATGGAGAGGATGTTTGGAAATTATGGGTGCCTTTCATGTTGCCTGCACTTTTCAGCACAAAAAAGAGCCGGCTTAATAAGCCCGCTCTCCCTTGTTATTCAGCTTTTTCAAGTTCATCAAGTACACGATTGACACGTTTCTCGAGCATTTTCATGCCGCTGCCGCCTGCCTGGAAATGTCGGAGCTTTCCTTCTTTATCAAATACATAATAGGCAGGTACATACTGATTTTCAAAACGGTTAGTCAAATTATGTTCACTGTCCACGTAGATTGGCTGAGTAATTCCATGTTCAGCAGCCACTTTTTTGATTTCTTCCATGTTGAGATCGTCCTCGGACCTTGGCATATGCACAGCAACCACATTTAACTTTCCTTCATATTTATCGCGAAAATCGTTTACCTGCGGCATAGCTTCTTTACAAAGGTGGCAGCTGATGGACCAGAAATGAATCAGCGTGGGAATAGTTCCTATTAGATCTTCTTTTGTTACTTCTCCATTAAGCCAATCTGTCGCACCCGACAGCTCTGGCATTGGTTCACGCAATTTCATCTATTAACACCTCTTTTGGAGTAGTTTACATGTCCAGGAAAAAAGCCTAACTGCTTGTTAGGCCTTAATATGGCTTTCTGGAAATTAAAGAGTGGCTTGTCCAGGCTTCCAGTTAGCAGGGCATAGTCCGCCAGTTTGAAGAGCCTGAAGCACACGCAGTGTTTCATCCACGTCACGGCCGATGTTATTATGGTTTACTACAGAATACATTAACTCCCCTTCTGGGCTGATAATGAACAGGCCTCTGAGAGCAATTCCTTCTTCTTCAATCAGAACTCCATATTCACGTGCCACTACATGGTTTGTATCAGCAGCAAGCGGGTAATTCAAGTCACCCAGTCCGTTCTCCTTGCGGTCTGTTTTAATCCAGGCAAGATGTGTATGAACCGTGTCAGTCGATACACCAATAACCTCTGCATCAAGATCTTCAAACTCATCATAACGATCGGAAAGAGCAGTGATTTCAGTTGGGCAGACGAAAGTGAAGTCCATTGGATAGAAGAATAGAACTGTCCACTTATCATTCTTCATGTTTCCTTCAAGACTTACTTTTCCAAATTCTTTATCTGGCATTACTGCATCCATTTCAAAACGTGGTGCTTGTTTACCTACCATGCGTTCTGGCATCTAAAATCCCTCCAACGTTAATAAAGTCAGGACAGCATACTTTGTCCTATTTTTTGTCAATTATGATTATAGCCGGCCATTTAAATGAAGTCAAAATTAAATGATAATTAATCCAATTAAGATTAATACCATTTAAAACTCCATTATTTGTTTTGCCCTTTTAACAATCCAAATAAACATTTGGAAAATCCGTTTATTGAATTAGTTCCCCTTATACTCGATATATTTTGTCAAAAGCGTTATGGCAGACCCAATGGCATTTTCATCAGGAGCCAGCTTTGAATGGTGAAGCCCAAAGCTTGAATTGACACCCAGCCAGAACATGAATCCCGGGATTTCCTTTAACATATAGCCAAAGTCTTCACCTGTCATTGCTTCTCTGCATTCAATCACCTTGATGCCTTCTGTCTTGTCCGCAAACTCCATGAACTCCTTTGTTAATGTTGAATCGTTATAAACCTGATGATACATTGCACCAAAATCCACGGCCGCCTTGCATTCATACCCTATTTCAATTCCATTGACGATAGCCATGAGCCGCTGCTTAACCTTTGCCATGGACTCCGGGGATAATGTCCGAATGGTCCCTTCAATACGAGCCTTTTCGGCAATAACGTTTTGAACGGTCCCACCGGTTATTTTCCCTATGGTGACAACTGCGCTGTCGAGCGGATCGACGTTTCGGGAAACGATAGATTGGAGTTGGGTAACCAATGAACATGCAGCGATAATCATATCATTCGTTTTATGGGGATAGGCAGCATGCCCCCCCTTGCCCGTCAAATCTATAAATAACTCCGATGTATTGGCAAACAGGAGACCTTCTCTAGTAGCAATCGTTCCGACAGGATATTCTGGAGCAATATGGAGAGCGATGATCATGTCCGGCTTCCATTCTTGCATAATGTCTGTCTTTAGCATTGGTTCCGCGCCACCAGGACCTTCCTCAGCAGGCTGAAATAAAAACAAAAGATCATCATTGATGGGATGGTGGACAAAGTGTGTTACCAGACCTAAAGCAATGCTCATATGGAAATCGTGTCCACAGGCATGCATTCGGCCCTCATGCTGGGACAGATAATCCACCCCTGTTTCTTCCTCGATAGGAAGACCATCAATATCCGCACGGTAGCCAATTGTTTTTCGAGGGTTCAACCCATTGATTTTCACAAAAACCCCAGTTTCCCATGTCCTGATTTCAAGATGGGTTTGCGGGAGACTTTCAAGATAGTGGAGTAAATAGGCCTGAGTCTTGAATTCCTGGAACCCAAGCTCTGGAATCTTATGTAAATCCCTTCTTATCTGTGTAAATATATTTTCCATTTATATGTCCCCTTTTCAATTAAATGAAGCTGGCAGATATGGGGAACCTGCCCTTCAATAGATAGAAAGAAAGCGCGGACAGGATCCACGCTTGCCATTCCATATACGATCATTCACCAGGCGGTTTTCTTTACAGCTGGCGAAGCTCTTGCTTGATTTCTGTTTTGGATTTAGTCTTTTCATCAATCTCTTTTATTACTCGCGCAGGTATTCCCGCTACAACTGTATTTGGAGGTACATCATCGACAACTACAGCACCCGCAGCAACAACCGCACCTTTACCAACTGTAACACCCTCAAGAACAACACAATTTGCACCGATCACTACATCATCCTCGACGATAACCGGTTTTGCAGAAGGCGGTTCAATAACACCAGCCAGTACTGAACCAGCACCAACGTGGCAGTTTTTCCCTACTGTTGCACGGCCCCCAAGGACAACATTCATGTCAATCATGGTTCCTTCTCCGATTACTGCCCCAATGTTGATTGATGCGCCCATCATAATAACAGCATTGTCCCCAATTTCCACCTGGTCGCGAATAACGGCACCAGGCTCGATGCGGGCTTTAATGTTTTTCATATCCAATAACGGGATCGCAGAATTCCTGCGGTCATTTTCAATCACATAATCCTCAATTTTGCCTTCGTTTGTTTCAATCACTTGTTGAATTTCGGACCATTCGCCAAATACAACACCTGAATTTCCAGTAATAAAAGCTTTTGAGCTCGGACCGAAATCGAGGCCTTCAAGGTTACCTTTAACATATACCTTTACAGGCGTAGCCTTTTTGCTATTTTGAATAAATGAAATAATTTCGTTTGCATCCATCATTTTCATTAAGAACCCCTCCAAAAATATGTATTTGCGCTAAAAATTACTTTACCAAACAAAAGATGTGAAAACAAGAATTATTGCTCTTCAGCTGAATCCTCTAAATGCTCTTTGACAATATCAACGAAAGCCTGCACTTGTTTCAGCTGAAATGCTGATTCATAACCAAGCAGCCAAGTATCACGCTTAATAGGCACCCCATGTTCATCAAGAAGCGGAATTTTAAAAATATTTTTCTCCGCACCATTTAAAGTGATTTCGGGCAGTATTGCATACCCGATTCCATTGAACGTCATTTGCTTGCAGGTTTCAATTTGATCCACGATAATGGTTCTCCTCGGAGGAGTCTGGAAGTTCCTCAGCCACCAATCCTGGATTTCCTGATAATAACTCGAATCACTTTTGAACTGGATAAAGGGCCTGTCTGTTTCAAGCATTTGTTCAGGTCTGGTGATTTCAGTATCCACAAGGTTCAGGCTATCCTGGAAAAGATGAATTTTTACACCTTTCCAATCAGGAGTGCCCCTGATAATGCCAATATGGACTTGATCCTCATATAGCGCCTTGGCAATTTCACTGCTCCATCCGGTGATCAATGAAATCTTTGCCTGAGGGTACCTGTTAACAAATTTTTTCAGCACCTGCGGAAGCCAGTTTTGTCCGACAATAGATGCCACAGCAATTTTAAGGGTGCCATATACCTCTGTATCAAGAGCGGAAATGGATTCTCTTACTTTTTCTTCCTTCATCAGCATCTCATTGGCAAACTGGATGACAAGCTCGCCTGCCGGAGTCAGCGACAGTCCCTTTTGCGAGCGGAGAAATAATTTTTTCCCCCATTCTTTTTCAATCGTCTGAAGCCGCTGGGACAATGCAGGCTGTGAAACAAATAGGCGTTCCGCAGCCTTCCTCATGTTCATTTCCTGGGCCAAAACAGTCAATAAATGAAGCTCTGACAGCGAAGACATACTCCCACCCCCAAGACAATCTCTATATTATGTAAAGGCCGCCCGTTATAAAAATCAGCTCCCTGTATCATACGGGAGCTGACTCCATCTTAGTTTGTCTGTAATTCATCAAGCCTTTTAAGAACCGCTCTTCTCGTGAGTATCCCCTCAAAATACCCTTTATCATCCTCAACACATAAAAATGGATGGTCGATGAGGTGGCCAAGGGAGGACTGCAGAGTAGACTCAATCTTTATTCTCGGAATATCTTTATTCATTGCCTCTTCAACTTTTTTTTGTTCCAATAGCTCAAACTCTATTCGTTCAAGGCCTAAAATAGAATCCATTATGATAGGGGTGCTGATTAAGCCATGAAGCCGATAATGCGGGTCAAGCACTGGTATCGATGTATAACCGCTCTTCGTCAATACTAACAATGCATGTTCAAGACTGTTCCCCACCTGGACATGGGCCACCCTCTCCGAAGGAATCATCATGTCCTTTATGCATACCTGTAAGAACTCTTCACTATGAAGACTAAACATCGGCGAAAACTCCCTAGTATCAATTTCAATCTTCTTTATTTTATCATATTACGTTATTTTATGCCGTTGATTCACATCTGTCTCTCTCACCAAATGCAAAAAATAAAGGGGCACACCGGCCCCTTTGGATAATGCATTCTGAACATCATCAATAATTATTGAATCAAATCAAATATTTCAATTGTGATCATGTCTATATTGTCAAATTGGTATTTTTTCGGTTTTTCTTTTTCATTGTAAACTTCCAGCTCATACGTTTCAGTTTTGGGATGAAAAGTAACCTGGCATTTCCGTTCGCCATTCACCTCAAAGAAACGCTGTGCAGGCTCTCCGTTAGCTGCTTGTTCCTGTAGGTTTTTTAATCTTGTAATGATACCCTGAAGCTGTGACATATTCCCTCTCCTTTCAAATTAAAAAGCGGCAGCGGCTTGTCCATGTTCCAGCTGGCAAAAGCCATGCTTTCCTAATTAACTTAAATATTGATGTTTTTAGGTTTCTCTTTTGGCATGTTTCTATCCGCCCGAAATGAATTCTGAATATTTCAAGGACTATTCCTTTACATGCCAATATTAACAGAATAAAATAATGACAGGCATTTGTACAAGTAAAACCTTGTGAACGGAGTGAATTTTATTTGAAAAAGCCTGTCCAGCCGAGCAAAAATATTTTTTTGATTGATGACCATGATCTAGGCCTCGAAGAGCGGACAGGAACCTATGTGCTGACAGCCCGTGACCTCACCCTTATCGAGACTTCGGCAAGTCCATCTGTTCCTTACCTCTTAAACGGTCTTTCTCACCTCGGACTCTCCGGCGATGATGTTAAATATATCATTGTCACTCATATCCATCTTGACCATGCTGGAGGAGCTGGCGCATTCCTTGAACACTGTCCCAATGCACAGGTTATCGTACATCCAAAAGGAATGAGGCACCTTGCTGACCCTTCCAGACTGCTGGCCGGTGCAAAAGCTGTTTATCGCGAGAAATTCGAGGCACTTTTCCACCCAGTCGTCCCTGTCCCAAATGACCGGTTGCTGGCAAAAGGACACGGGGACACTTTGGAAATCGATGAGGGCTGCCTCTTAACCTTCTATGATTCCCCCGGTCATGCCAACCATCACTTTAGCATTTACCACCCTCAGGCAAACGGAATGTTCACCGGAGATACCGCAGGGATTTTTTATCCTCAGCTGTACCGGAAAGGAATTGAGCTTTATATACCCTCTACATCACCAAACCAGTTTGATCCCGAAAAGATGCTTGCTTCGATTAGTCTATTCAGGAAAATGAACCTGGATTGCCTCTTTTTTGGCCATTACGGCATGAGTGATCACCCTGAGGAAGCGTACCAGCAGGTGGAAGATTGGCTTGAACGATTCCTACAGGAAGCAAAATCTGTTTTTGAGGCGGAAGGGGATCTTCGAACTCAAACAGCGGTTTTGAAGAATCGATTGTTTGACAGGCTGAAGATCTTCCTTCAGGCTAGAGGGGTACAGGAGAATGACCCTGTCCTGGAACTTATTTTGCTGGATCTCGAAATCAGCTCAATGGGATTAATCGATTATTTAACGAAAAAAATATGAACGGGAGTAAACCTTAATGAAAGAAATTGTTATCTTTACTCAGAACGAATGCCCTCCCTGTAAAATAGTCAAAATGTTTCTTGATGACCACAATGTCGACTATCGGGAAAGAAACATTTCTACTGACAGTAAAGCACGGAAAGAGTTAACGGAAAAATACGGAGCTTTTTCTACTCCAACTGTTTTAGTTGGAGAAGAGGTTATTATCGGGTTTGAACTTGAAAAGCTGAAGAAAGCATTGAAGATTGAGTAAAAGAAAAGGAGCCAGCAGATGGCTCCTCCCCTAATTAAAAAGGTTAAAGTTAAAAGAGCTTGTACCTAAATAGGTCATAGAATCAGGGGGTTCCTTAAGTGCTTGGCCATTGCCCAATATGGCTTGAAGAGAATTCGTCCACAGGTTGATGGAAACGGGCTCAGCCAGGGAAGTTGCCCCGATGCCTTGATTTCGCAAATGGTCTGATCCTTCAGAAGCGGATGGATAGGCTTCCCTTACTGCCTCAGCTGGCAAATTATCATGCAGCATCTCATTAACCTTCCAGACCCCCGCCTCTTTTATTAACACCAGCCCCTCGTAATGTGTTTCATAGCTTACAGGGCCATCATCACTCGCTGGAAACTTTTCGACGATATAAATTTTTTCTTGAAGGAAAACAACCTTTGTCTCGTCGGAAAATTCAAAAAACGGAATATAGTATGGAGCAAAGTCAGAACCGTATGTTAGATACTTCCCATTCTCCTCCACTACATTTTCCTTAATAAAATCGCTTTTAAATGATTCTGTAAAAAACGGCTGCAGAACTGCTTCCACTTCAGTCATACTTCTTGCCTGCTCGCTTAGTGAAAGTTGAGCATTAAAAGCCGACTCCAAAAATTGCAATACGTCTTCCCTGCTTTTCAGCTGATCTTCCTCCGCATTCACCCGTAACGGAATGGGCATCAACAACAGGATAGCCAAAAAGATCATCGGAACCTTGTTCATCTTCATCCCCCTTTTTCAAGGTATGTTAACTTCAATAGTAACAACTGAACAGGTTAAGTATGACAAGAACTGTTCGCAAAATCTCCCGAGGGATTGACAACGTTAGACGTTCTATTCGCCTTTTACCCTGAATAAACTCGAATTAACACGTAAAAGGACAAAAACCAGGCGTATATAAAAAAACCCCCAAACTGGGGGCTTTCTTATTGCTGGAGATCCATGGTAAAAAAAATGATCGTCACTAATACCAAGGCAAAAAAGATCAGGTAAGTTAAAAAAATTGGATTACGGATGTATGGACGTTCCTGGACTCCCTCTAAAATCTTACTATCAAGATTCCCTTTGGCCTTTTTCTGGCTTTTCGTCAAAACGAGAGTATAGGCCATTGCTAAAGCGAGGATGCCTATTGTCACCAGTGTAAGAATCATAATTCCCAAACTCATTTTTCATCCCCCTCTTAGAGGTTTGCTACTCTTAAAATGTGCCATAGCGGGAATTATTATTCCAAATTTAGAACAGGCCTTCACGATCATACAAATAGGTGGATGAAAGATCGATAAATAAAAAATGCCTGGAATTAACCGGCAGGCAAAAAGTTCTGATGGTTTCGCCGGTTTCAATGTCGTTATACCTGTCTGAAAGGATGCCCTTCCTTTCCTTTCTCATTTTTATGATGTTTTCAAGGAAATATGGGCGCCAGCTCCAGTTTTTTTCGATATATTCGGGCTGTATGATCCAGTTTTGAGAGGATTTAAACACATTAGGGGACTTCTGGAACCCATCCTCGTCACATATATACATCCTGAATGCCATATCATCGGTTTCTATTGCGAGCGTTTGAAGAAGCTGACTGTAATCGGTTAGCTTCTTATGTTTGGCAAGGAGCTCATGTATTCTCGTATTAAATTCCTCGCTTAAGGCAAAAAGTGTCTCAAGCTTTTTCTTTTCGGATAAAATAAATTCGTGGCATTCGTTTTTTAATTTTTCTTTTAAAATGTGACTGTCTACAAAATTCGCAGCCGGCTCCATTAAATAGTGGCCCTGGTAATATCGGCCTCCGTTTTTCCAGGCAAAACGGAGCTGAAAGGCCGTTTCAATATTTTCAAATAACAAAGCGGCCCCAATTTTACGAGCCAGCAAGGATAGTGAAAACAGCACATCCTGATAGGCAGGACCAATAGCTGTTGACCGGAGCAGCTGAAGGCTGACCTTTAAGATATCGGGCTCCAGCTGGCTAATACGGTCAAGGTGGCTGCTGTCATTGCCAATTTTATCTATCGCCACTTTGATGCCGTACGTTCTGTAATAACGCAGCAAGTGATCCAAGTCTTCAAATTTGCCGTCATAATTCCGTTCCGAGACCTCGAGGACAACCTGGTCCGGCCTTACCCCTCGCTCCTGAAATGATAAAATAAGCTGAAGCAGTTTTTGCTCATGATCATACATCAGCAGGTCTGCATCGCGATTAATAAAAAAAAGGATGTCCCCATCCAGATGAACAGCCTGCTCAAATGCTTTTTCCAATATCGCAAGGTCTACTTCAAGACGGTATTCTTCGGGTATCTCAGTATCCTGAAAAAAAGGGCCAAGGCTGATCAGCCCATTGGGCGTCCGATATCTGCCAAGGATTTCATATGCTATTGCGCGGTGTTCATCAGCGCTGAAAATTGGCTGAAAGAAAGGTATTGCATTATCCAAATCGGTCATAATATCTAAAGCATCCAATTAAACCTCTCCCCCGATCCACTCACGGTTCATATTAAAGCCACGTCATTGCAGCTGCATTACTTTTATTTTACCATTATTTCAGCATACTGTGCGTCTGAATTCCCTTAATCATAAGAGTAATAAAAATTCTTCAACTTCCGTCTGAGGTTTGTTAAGATTAAAAGATATTAGATAATGGTTGGGGAAAAAGATGCAAAACAAAGTTACCAGAAGGTCATTCATTAAACGCGCCTTGGGCAGTTTTCTTACAGTCGCCGGAATAGGTGCAGGGGGCTATTTTTATGCCCATGACATTGAGCCGAAACTCCTGGATGTAACCCGTCACGAGATAAAAAACCGCCGGCTTCCTGCTGGCTTTGACGGGCTGAGAATCGTGCAGTTCAGCGATACCCATATTGGATTCCACTACAATCTTGATACGTTTGAAAAACTAATGGACGAAATCAACAGCCTGGCACCTGACATTATCCTGTTTACAGGGGACTTGATGGATAATCCGAATGAGTTCAATGAACATGAAAGAATTGTTCAAACTCTAAAAAGACTTGAAGCTGAGTTTGGAAAATACGCCATATACGGAAACCATGACCACGGCGGCTATGGTTCGGATATCTATAAAAAAATCATGGAAGAGGCCGGGTTTACTTTATTGATGAATGAATCTGATTCCGTTACACTTCTTGATGGCAGTTCCATCTATATTGCGGGCATTGATGATGCCATGCTCGGACGGCCCAATCTCGAAGCAGCCATTCGGGGCATCCCCAAGGATTCCTATACCATCCTGCTGGCACATGAGCCTGATCATATGGCCGACCTGGCAGCAAAGAACAATATTCACCTGCAATTAAGCGGCCATAGCCATGGCGGGCAAATACAACTGCCATTTTATGGTCCCTTGGTCACCCCTCCCTTGGCAGAGGTGTATACTGAGGGATTTTATCAGGTAGGGGATGGAGAAGGAATGCCACTCTACGTCAACAGAGGACTTGGGACAACCAGACTGCCATTCAGATTTTTGTCATGGCCGGAGCTCTCGGTGTTTACTTTAAAATCGGAACAATGACAAAAACGCAGCTAAATTCGCTGCGTTTTTGTCTGCATTATAGTGAAGCTGCCAACAGTTTTTCTGCTTCATTGGAAGGGATGGGCTTCGCATAGTAATAGCCCTGCGCCTTATGGCATTCCGCCTGGAGAAGAAATTCCGCTTGTTCCTTCTCTTCCACCCCTTCTGCTATCACTTCCATGTCCAGGCTTCTCGCCAGGTGGATAATCGTTGTAACGATCGCCGCGTCTTTCTTGCTCTTGAGGACATCACGGACAAAGCTCTGGTCTATCTTCAAAATATCGATTGGAAACTGTTTTAAATAACTCATCGATGAATACCCTGTTCCGAAATCGTCAACCGAGATGACCAAACCTAATTCCTTGAGACTCTTCAGGATAGGAATGGTTTCCCTGATGTCCTGCATGGCCCCTTCGGTTATCTCCACTTCCAGGAGAGACGGCTTGACCTCATACTTCTCAATGCATCTTTTGATTACCCTCACCAAATCATGCTGCAAAAACTGTTTTGGAGAGATATTGATCGCAATTCTAATCGATTTCCCCGTCTTGTCCTCCCATTCCCTGATTTGCCTGCAGGCCTGCTCAATTACCCAATTTCCAAACGGAATAATCAAACCGGTATCCTCCGCCAGCGGGATAAACTCGGACGGGGGTATAAACCCCAGCGTTTTGTTCTCCCAGCGAAGCAAAGCTTCAAAGCTGGCAATCTCCTTGGAACGCAAATGCACCTGGGGCTGAAAATAGAGCTTCAGCTCGTTCTTTTCCAGTGCTTTTCTTAAATGGGCTTCAATCGAGACGACATTTCCAACAAGAGTTTGCATATCTGAGCGGTAAAACTGGAAATGAGCTTTCCCTTTCTCCTTCACCCTATACAATGCCTCATCTGCTTTCCCCATCAGCGACTCTGCATCATTTCCATCATTCGGAAACATGCTTATCCCAATGCTAGGGGTAATATAAAATTCCTGTGAATTGATATAAAAAGAGCGGGCAAACTTTGTTAATATTTTCTGTGCAGCCTTCCCAGCTTTCTGCCTGCGGCAAGCCTTCAGCAGGATGCTGAATTCATCTCCGCCCAGCCTGTAGACAAGGCAATCCTCGCTTTGCATCTCACTGAGGCGTTCAGCGACTTGTTTAAGAATTTTATCTCCAAAATTGTGTCCAAACGAATCATTAATATATTTAAACCTGTCCAAATCAATGGATAGGAGGCTGAATTCCCGGCCCCCGTTTTCTTTTTTACAGGCCAATTCATTTAACTCATCCAGCAGAGCCCTCCTGTTTAAAAGTCCCGTAAGCTGATCGTGGAACGCCATGTATTTGACCATTTCAGCCGTTTTAGACTGTTCGGAAATATCTCTAACAATAACGAAGATTCCCTGGATTTTGGAATGGATGACAATAGGGACGGTTTTAATGTGGACCATTAATTCTGCCCCTTCCCTGATAAAACGGCAGTCAAAGGTTTCGGAGGCTTCCCCCTTTTCCGACTTGTCAGTCATCTCATTAAAAGCATCCAGATCAGGCTTGGCAATGAACTGGTGGATCGAAGAGAATTTCAGTTTTTCCGCACTGTACCCTGTCATTTTGCAGGCAGCAGGGTTTACTTCAAGGATCCCGCCGTCAAAATCAATGGAAAAAACACCATCATGATTATGGTCAACAATGGATCGATATCGCTGCTCGCTATCAAGGAGACGCTGTTTTTCCCTAAAGGCATCTGTTACATCCCGCGTTACACCAACAATATAGCTTATTTTTCCTTGTGAATTTGCAACCGGGGTCAAGATGGTTTCCCCATATACCCGCTGCTGGTCGCTGAGTACAGTTTCAAACGAAAAAGTTACAGGTACCTTTAACTCTTCTGCCCTTGTATATTCCTCCCTCAAAGTCCTAGCCTTTTCTGATGGCAAAACCTCTTCCAGGGTCTTTCCCAAGTCATGACTTTCCATCCCTGCATGCTTAAGTGCATTTTGATTAGCAAAAACATACCGGAAGACATGGGCTTCGCAAACTTCCATTATGAAAACGAGATCCTTAATATGGTTAAAAATAATATCAAAAATAATATTTTCTACTTTTTCATCAGTCTTGGAGTGAAGAATCTGTTTGATCGCTTTCTTCATTTCTTCCATTAAATCATCCTCATGAATGAACCTTTTTGTTTCCCCTTCCTATCCGGGGAAACTACTCCTATTTTACAACGAAACATGAAAAATTGGTTGTCTTTTAACAAAAAAACAGAACCTTGAGAATAAACTAGTCAAAAAGAAAGGCGGGATAAACATGATTCATATTGTCAAGCCCGGAGAAACCCTTAATCTTATAGCCGGAAATTACCGGCGCAGCATCAGGCAGCTCCTGGCAGCCAATCCGAGAATAATAAATCCCAATCTGCTTACTTCCGGTCAGGCAATCACAATCCCGGGACTCCCCGAACCTGCATCCATCCCGTATGCCATCGAGGTTTCTATTGGCCGAAAAACCCTGACATTGTTCAGACGGGGACAAATCATAAAAACCTATCCAATTGCCACAGGAAAAATGCTTACAGGAACGCCCACCGGGGAATTTGTGATCGTCAACCGGGAACCAAATCCTGGAGGTCCGTATGGCGCAATGTGGCTTTCCCTATCCAATAAGGGATATGGAATCCACGGTACCAATGATCCCTCCTCCATCGGAAAGGCGGTATCCAAAGGCTGCATTCGGATGCATAACAAGGATGTCCTCGAACTTGCGGGGACTGTCCCAAATGGCACAAGAGTCATAATAAGACCATAAAAGGTTGTTAAACTTGCTGGTTTTGGGGTAATTAAAACAAAGCAGGACATGTTGCTGTTTTCAACTTGACCAAAAAGAGTATAATATCAATATACCTATGCACTAGGAAAGGAGCCTATACATTGAGGAATGATCATAGCAGGTATGCCCCGGTAGGCCCAACTATAGATAATCTCTCCCAGGCCATCTACATTGTCAACCGCCATGCAAAGACGGCCCCAAACCCCAAATTTTTGTACCAGCTTAAGCATGATGCTATTAAAAAGCTTTTAAGGGAGGGAAAAGCTAAAAAAGTGGGGCTGCATTTCTCCCAGAATCCCAAGCTCAGCCAGCAGCAGTCGGATGTCCTAATTGTATGCGGCAATTATTCATTTCACATCCCTCCAGCAAAAACTGATTTTGAAGACCTCCCGCATTTAGGGAAATTGGATAATGCCGTGCGAAACCCAAAAGCCAGCCTTTCATTGACACAGGCCAAGAAACTGCTTATTTCCTATACTGGATTGACCGACACGCCAAACCAGCAGGAAAAGAGGAAAGCCAACTATCAGAAACCTGTTTTTAAAAAGCTCGGTGAAAGTTATTTTTAAAATGCCAGGCACTCAGTTGCCTGGTTTTCTTTTCGCTTTTCTTTCATTTAGCGAACATTTGATTCAGGGCGGTACCTTTAAATGGTAAAATGAAGCTATCATATTGGAGGGATTAAAAAGTGGAACATTTAGTCAATAAAAAAGTAAAGAACATCGAGATATCCGGAATCAGAAAATTTTTTAATCTGGTTTCCGGTATAGAGAATATGGTATCACTGACAATTGGGCAGCCTGATTTTCCGACCCCGGAACACGTAAAAGAAGCAGGAAAACGAGCCATTGATCAAAACCAGACCACCTACACCCACAATGCCGGTTTACTGGAACTTAGAAGGGCGGCAGCAGATTTTTACATAGAAAAGTATAACATTGCATACTCTCCCGAAACAGAAACGATTATTACCTCAGGAGCCAGTGAAGCCATTGATATAGTTTTCAGGACAATTCTTGAAGAGGATACAGAAGTCATCCTGCCAGGACCTGTTTATCCCGGGTACGAACCGATTATCAAGCTTTGCGGGGCAAAACCTGTCTATGCAGATATTCGCGGAAATGATTTCCGCTTTACCGCAGAAGTCATTGGAAGTTACCTGACTGAACAAACAAGATGCATCGTCCTGCCTTATCCTTCAAATCCTACCGGGGTGAGCCTGACGGATCAGGAACTGAAGGAAATTGCTGACCTTGTTGAGGGCAAGGATATTTTTATTCTGGCCG
The DNA here is from genome assembly GCF_004340465.1 of Mesobacillus foraminis. Classification (GTDB taxonomy): domain Bacteria; phylum Bacillota; class Bacilli; order Bacillales; family Cytobacillaceae; genus Mesobacillus_B; species Mesobacillus_B foraminis. The sequence continues at coordinate 26,747 of NZ_SLVV01000001.1, forward strand.
ACGAAATTTACAGTGAGCTTTCCTATGAAAAGCAGCATACCTCCATTGCAGGCTTCATTAGAGAACAGACAATCGTTATTAACGGGCTGTCCAAATCACATTCAATGACTGGCTGGAGAATTGGCATGCTCTTCGCACCAGAATCAATCACGAGACATATCCTGAAGGTCCACCAGTATAATGTGACCTGTGCCTCTTCCATATCCCAGGCGGCTGCTCTCGAAGCCCTTACAGCGGGCATCAATGATGCTGAAGGAATGAAAGCAGAATACTTAAAAAGAAGGGACTATGTCTATGCCCGTTTAATTGAGATGGGACTAGAAGTCGTCAAACCCGATGGTGCCTTTTATTTCTTCGTGCGCATTCCCGATCAAAAGATCCGTTCCTTTGATTTTGCCCTCGATCTGGTCGAGAAAGCCAGGCTGGCAGTGGTCCCTGGAAGTGCATTTTCTGATATGGGAGAGGGATACTTCCGTCTTTCTTTTGCTTACTCCATGGAAACACTTGAAGAAGGCCTAAACCGCCTTGAAACTTATCTCAATAACTCATTCTAATAACAAAGAAAGTGTCCCGGAATTCGAAATGGGACACTTTTTCTTTTATTAGCTCAAAACAAACAGGAGACTCGCAAATTGTGGCAGTGTTACCTCGTGCAGCGCTTTCTCCAGTGGGTTCGCCACGCATGCCCTAGTTCTCCTGTGGCGAATTACTATACAAGTAAATCCCAGACAGAATTGATTCTCCCTTATTTGTTTTCCAGGCCCCAATACTTATAAAGAGCCTGTGTGCCGCTTTCACTTTCGCCTGCATCCGCAAGCCTCTTATACAATGAATAAGCAAGAGCCAGGCCGGGCATATCCAAATCCATCTTTTCAGCCTCTTCAAGGCCGATTCCCATATCTTTGATAAAATGCTTGATGGAAAAACCAGGAGCGAAATCTCCTTTAATTACTCTTGGGGTTAAATTGGAAAGCGACCAGCTCCCCGCGGCGCCTGTCGATATGGTTTTTAGCACCTTCTCAGGATCCAGCCCCGCTTTCTCCGCATAAATGATTGCCTCTGTAACTCCTATCATATTGGTCGCAATGGCTATTTGGTTGCTCATCTTGGTATGCTGCCCTGCTCCAGCATTCCCCTGGAGAATAATATTTTTACCGAGAAGCTCCAGGATCGGCTTTACCTGATCAAAAGCCTCCTGATCGCCACCTACCATAATGGCGAGCCTTGCCTCCCTGGCTCCAATGTCTCCTCCGGATACAGGAGCATCAAGAGCGTGCATTCCCTTCTTTTTCGCCTCATTGTAAATTTTTTCAGCCAATGTTGGTGTTGATGTAGTCATATCAATTAAGTATGTATTTTCCCGGCCATTCTGGACGAGCCCGTCTCCTCCAAGATACACTTCTTCCACATCAGCCGGTGTCCCTATTATGGTAAAAACAACATTGGCTTTTTCAGCAATTTCTTTTGGGGATTCTGCCCATTGTGCTCCATTTGCGAGCAGTTCCTCAGCCTTTTCTTTTGTCCTCGTATGTATGACCAGCGGATAGCCAGCCTCCATCAAATGCCCTGCCATGCTCTTCCCCATGACTCCTGTGCCTATAAAACCAATGACGGTGTTCTCTGTTGTCAGCATGTCCATTCCCCTTTACATTTTAAATTGATTTAACCATCCCACCATCAACAAGAAAAGAACTTCCAGTCATATAGGTATTTGCCTCAGATGCAAGAAACACAACAACCTTTGCAAATTCCTCCGGCTCTCCATATCTTTGTAATGGGATATTGTTTTTTGCCCGTTCCTCGACTTTTTCCAGTGGCATCCCAAGCTTTTCCGCATTAACTTCATCGAGGTGCTTCACACGGTCCGTAGCAATCCTTCCTGGTGCTACCGTATTAATTAGAATCTTATAGGGAGCCAGCTCCTGAGAGAGTGTCTTAGTCAATCCAACAATCCCGGTCCTGAATGTATTGGAAAGAATCAGCCCTGGTATCGGTTCTTTGATCGAAGAAGAGGCTATATTAATTATTTTCCCACCGCGAGCTTTTAGTGCAGGGAGCGCTACACGGATCAATCGGATATACGAAAGAAGATTCAATTCAAATGCGTGTTTCCATTCCTCGTCTGATATCGTCTCAAACGTCCCTGCAGGTGGCCCGCCGGCATTGTTTACTAAAATATCAATTGACCCGAACTTTTCAATCGCTTCATCAATTAATTGTTCAATATCTGCCGGTCTCGTAAGATCAGTTTGTTTATAAGCCGCTTTTCCAGGTCCGCCCAACTGGTTTACAGCCTGTTTGAGCTTTGCTTCATGCCTCCCGGAGAGAAGGACATTAGCCCCTTCGTCTATCAATTCTTTTGCTATTGCCAGCCCGAGCCCCTGGCTGGAAGCTGCTACCACCGCCGTTTTACCTTCGAGTTGAAGATTCATCCGTATCCCCTCCTTTTTCGCATCGTTCATTCCCATTATAATGGTTTTAAGCTGGCAATTCATTTGTTTTGCTGGCAGCCCTATTTCTATAAAAGCCATTAAAGGAGGCCTGCAGATGTATTTAAAAAAATTGTACGTTTTCGACCATCACAAACCGGTAAAGGCCATTATAAGACAATATAATGAAAAGGATTTTGACGGTTTGATACAGGTACAAAAGGAAGCATTCCCGCCGCCCTTCCCATCCGATCTTTGGTGGAACCGGGAACAGTTGCATAACCATGTCACCCTCTTCCCCGAGGGTGCACTTTGCATTGAAATAGATGGAAAGATTGTTGGTTCGATGACGGGTTTAATCGTTCATTATCATCCTGAGGACCCGGACCATAGCTGGGCTGATATTACGGATAATGGATATATTCGCAACCATGATCCTGAAGGGAATACATTATACATTGTTGATATTTGTATTAGTCCGGATTATAGAAAATTGGGGCTCGGGACATGGCTGATGCAATCAATGTATGAGGTCGTTGTCCATTTAAAGCTGGAAAGACTGCTGGGTGGAGGCAGGATGCCAGGTTACCATCTGCACGCAAATGAACGATCAATTGAAGAATACGCAGACAAACTGATCACAGGAGAACTCATGGACCCAGTCATAACCTTTTTACTGCGCTGCGGGCGCACTCCTGTAAAACCAGTGAAGGATTATTTGGAGGATAAAGAATCTCACAATTATGGAATGCTGATGGAATGGGTGAACCCCTTTATCTCTCAGCAGAAATAGAAAAATATACAAAAAATGCCGGCTGTCAAAAACAGCCGGCCAAGTCTGGGGGAAAATGAGAATGATAAGCTTACCTTCAGTCTTACCAAAGTGCTTACTTATTTATACCCGCAGATTGTAAAATTAAACAAATTTATTATTACAAAATTATTACAAAGTGACTGCAGCATTTACTGCTTCAATAACTTCTTCAGTAGTGCCCATCTCCAACACTTTGGAAGCTAAAGCTTCCATGTCGGATTTGGATAGATTGCGGATTAATGAACGGGCTTTCAGAATGGATGTAGCACTCATTGAAAACTCGTCCAATCCGAGTCCAAGCAGGATTGGAATTGCTGTTTCATCCCCTGCCATTTCTCCACACATGCCAGCCCATTTTCCTTCCTTATGAGCAGCATCAATGACCATCTTGACTAGTCGAAGGATGGATGGATTATATGGCTGGTACAAATAGGATACCTGCTGGTTCATCCTGTCGGCAGCCATCGTATATTGAATAAGGTCATTCGTTCCAATGCTGAAGAAATCGACTTCCTTCGCAAACTGGTGTGCGATAACAGCTGTTGATGGGATTTCCACCATGATACCGAGTTCGATGTTTTCGGAAACCTGAACTCCTTCATTGGAGAGCTTCTGCCTTTCCTCTTCAAGGATGGCTTTTGCTTCCCTGAACTCAACCAGGGTAGCAATCATCGGGAACATAATCTTTAAATTCCCATACACACTTGCACGAAGCAAAGCACGAAGCTGAGTCCGGAAAATGTCCTGTTCTTGAAGGCAAAGACGAATTGCCCGGAATCCTAGGAAGGGGTTCATTTCTTTAGGAAGGTTTAAATATGGAAGCTCCTTGTCGCCGCCAATATCAAGCGTTCTGACAACTACAGGCTTTCCTTCCATGCCTTCGAGCACAGCTTTGTAGGCTGTAAACTGCTCTTCTTCGGTTGGAAGCTGGTCACGGTCCATGTACAGGAATTCAGTTCGGTAAAGACCTACTGCTTCCCCGCCATTTTCCACTACTCCCTTTAAATCTTTAGGTGTTCCGATATTTGCAGCAAGTTCAACATGGTGGTTATCAGCAGTAATGGTCTTTTCATTTACAAGCTTGGCCCACTCAGCCTTTTGCTTTTCATAATCGGCCTGTACCCTTTTGAATTCTTCAAGCATTTCAGGTGTAGGGTTAATATGAACCTCACCTTTTAGTCCATCAACGACCACTAAATCACCGTTGCTGATTTCTTCTGTCACAGATTTTGTTCCAACAACAGCCGGTATTTCCATTGAACGGGCCATGATAGCTGAATGAGAGGTCCTGCCTCCGATATCAGTTGTAAAACCCTTTACAAAATTCCGGTTGAGCTGAGCTGTATCAGAAGGGGTCAGATCTTCTGCTACAATGATCACTTCTTCAGTCACCATGCTTGGATTTGGAATTTGAACGCCGAGCAGATGCGCAAGAACACGCTTGGTCACATCACGGATATCTGCAGCACGTTCTTTCATATATTCATTGTCCATTGATTCGAACATAGAGATGAACATGTCTGCTGTTTCTTTAAGTGCATGTTCAGCGTTAACGCTCTCGGTCTTGATTTTATCTTCTATGGGTGCAATTAACTCTGGGTCGCTTAAAACAAGAAGGTGCGCATCAAAAATAGCTGCCTTATCAGCTCCAAGTTCCTTGCCGGCACGATCACGGATCTGTTCGAGCTCCGTTTTGGCTGTATTAAGTGCGGTTTGGAAACGAGCAACTTCCTGATCTGGAGAATCGATTGTCTTCTTTTCAAAAGAAAAATCCGGTTCTACCAGTCGGTAAGCTTTGGCAATGGCTATGCCATTGGAAGCAGCTATACCACTAAGGAAGCTCATTATTCAGCTAAACCTTCTCTTTTAAGAGTATCTTCAATAGTTTTAAGAGCATCAGCTTCGTCGCTGCCTTCTGCGATAATGGCAATTTCAGCACCCTGACCAATTCCAAGAGACATAACACCCATGATGGATTTAAGATTTACTTTTTTGTCTTTATATTGAAGCTGAACTTCTGAATCAAACTTGCTTGCTGCCTGTACAAGTAAAGTTGCCGGACGCGCGTGGATACCAGTTTCTGCTACTACTTTAAAGTTTTTTTCTACCATTAGAAAATCAAACTCCTTTTATAAATGATATAGGTGAAGCCAATTGGTGCCTTTATTACTAAATCGTAAAATGAACGATATAGTCAATAATTTTATCTAGATTAAGATTATTTTCTATTTTACCCAATTCATTTAATGATTCACACCATATATTTCTTCCAATCATTCCCTGAACACTCTATGTAGTCTAACAAAATAAATGACCAGGAGATTGGCCTCACAACAAACAGAATAGCACGTAGTGCCGGCTGAAACAATGAAAAAAATCCGAAAAAATGAAGGCTTTAGCACTTTTTTTATCTAAAACGTTTTCATTCAAAATCTTTCAAAAACAATCATGGATTTATTCTTCACCAATTGTAACTATACCCTAAATACCTTACAATATCCTTCTTTTGAGAAAAACACTATTAATTTAGTATTGAGGGTTTTCACATCCCCTGTGAGCCAGCCTTTTAACTCCGTGGGTGCTCCAAGTATTGATATATGACATCCCCACCCCGTTCTGCTATTCCCCGGAAATGCTTGAAGTCCTCCCGGGCTACGAGGACTTGGCGAAAAGCAAGAAATTCCTGCTTCGGAACATGGTATTCCGTTATGTCCCCATTTTTTAACTGATCTAATACATAATTGATTTCTGCTTTTTCCATAATGTCATCTCCCGAATTAACTATCTAGCTGTTTTTTCGTATACCTAATCATACAGAGGAATACCTCCTCTTTTCAACTAATTGAAGTATTTATAAAAACGTTTTCAAAAAACCATTGAATAATGAGGAATTTTTAGTTATGGTAATAATAATTTAACCGCGGAAGGTTTTTGCCAATTTTAGGAACAATATATAAACAGTTATCAGGCAGCTCATTGCGGGAATTTAGAAAGATGGGAGAGAGGTTCTTTGAAGAAAGCACAAGTGGGAAATGTGATTGAATTCCGGGAAGGATTACAGGGGATTGTCGAAAAAGTTAATGAGAATTCTGTAATTGTGGATTTGACTTATATGGACAACTACAGAGATCTCGAATTGGATCAAAGGACTGTCATTAATCATAAAAACTATAAAATTGTAAAAGAAACAGCTTTTCAATAAATATAACGAACACAAAGGGACAAAAAGCCAATGCCTTCTGTCTCTTTGTTCTTTCACTCTGTACTTCGTAAAATTTCGTCCGACTCATATACCTGAAATCCTTTATCTGTTCCCAACGCTGCAGAAACCATGGTCAGTGCTACGTCTGAAGCCTTGACAGGGCGGTATTTCCTAAAAGGTCCCTGAAACAAGTTTTCCAATGGCAGGGTTATTTTTTCCCCAAGCTTTTCCCCAAATCTGAATTCCTCACGTTTACCTAATAATAAGGACGGACGAATCACAATTAGACTTTTAAAGGGCAGGCTGCGCAGCTCGGATTCCAGCTCTCCTTTAACTCTGTTATAAAAAAAGGGAGAACTTTTATTGGCTCCAATCGCTGAAATCACTAAAAACCTCCTGGCCCCGCTTGAACAAGCCATGTTCGCAGCCTGCAGCGGATATTCATAATCCACTCTCCTGAAGTTTTCCCGACTCTTTGCTTTCTTCATGGTAGTTCCCAGGCAGCAATAAATATCATCCGCCTTAAATAAATCACGATATCTCTCCAATTCATCTAAATTTCCAACCGATTTTGTCAATTTCGGATGACAAGTAACGATCTCCCGGCGTGTAAGAACCGCAACATTGTTATAAGTGTCTTCCTTAAGCAACAGTTTCAGCAGCTCCCTGCCAACTAACCCAGTGGATCCTAGCACCAATGCACTGCGGCTCATTTCTATCCCACCCTTAACTAGATACTTTTAAAAATAAATTCCCTCTCTCCATTACAGTACCCTTTCATGACATTTTTTTCCTTACTCCTGAATTTTATTATCTGATACAATAAGGGGTGTTTTTAGAAAGGGGATTGCTTCATGAAAATAGTGATGGCCGATCGCCGCTTGATATTAGGTTATTTGGTTGCACACATCCTTTTATTTTTTACTTTTAAAGATCAAAATGTATTCTGGTATATATTCACAGCTGCCATGCTGATACTGATCAGTTATTCGATTCTAAATGAGGAATTCGGAGATAAAGCTTCCACGTTTGCTTTTTTTAGTTTCGGTATACTTAGTGGGCTGGCCCTCTACATGGTTTTTTGGGCTGCTCATCTATCCATCACTGAACTGAATCTTCCATTGGGGGAACAAGTAGCCTCTTTATATAGAGATTTCTCTCCAAATCTCGCCTGGCATTTTATCGTGCTAATTTTCATTATCGCTCCCGGTGAGGAAATTTTTTGGCGCGGATTTATCCAAAGGAGAGTGCTGAGGATCACCAATGTAAAAAAAAGCGTTCTTATTTCAACCATGTTATATGCATCTGTCCATTTTTATTCTGGAGAGTTAATATTAGTCTTAGCGGCTTTTGCTGCGGGACTGGCATGGAGTTCGCTTTATGCCTGGAAACGGAGCATACCATTAGTAGTCATTTCACATATTGTTTTTGATTTACTATTGTTCGTATTTCTCCCTTTAAATTCGTAACCTTATTGTCCATTATACCGTCTACTTTAGTAAAACAGGGGGAATTTTAATGAAAATGCGATTACGCTTATTTATGATGCTGCTGTCAGTATCAATGGCTCTATTTGGATGTGGAGCGTCTGAATCATCACAGCCCGCAAAAGACAATCCATCTTCGCCGGCAGATCAGTCAAGTAAAGAAAACTCTGATGACAAAAAGGAACCTGTCCAACAGGATGTCGATGATATGAAAAAAGAAGATTCTGTGATTCGTATTCTTGAACAAAATCTTCAATACACTGTGAATGGCCAAGAGAAAGAAAATACTGCTTTCTTAAAATTCAATGACAACCAAAAATATTCTATGTATGTCCTTCCAGAATATGAATTAAGTGCGGAAGAACCTAATAAAGATGTTCTGTTCCTGTCTGAGGATGACAGCATTTTTATGAGAATCGAACTGCTTCCCCAAAACAGCAATTGGGATACCATTGAGGCCGATGCGAAAACACAGCTGGAGTCTATCAGCAAAAATGTTAAAACTGTCTCCCTTCCTGAAGATCCTTTCTTCAAGGAAGCCTGGGCAATGGAAGTCTCAAATGGCGACGAGATGATCTCATCTTATTTAATAAAAGACAGCGAACTACCTCTTAAACTGATGATCTTTACTAAGAAAAGTAAGAATCATCTTGATCCCTTCATTGAAATGGCCAAAACCATCGGTAAATAGTCTTTTAAAACAATTATAAAGAAAAGCCGGCAGTAGAATACTCACTGCCGGCCTTTATATTTTCCGCTTTTATCAGGCCCCTCCGGGGAAAAAGGTTTCATCCAGAGCAATACGATGAAAACCAAACTTATATACCCAAATAAAGGGTACAAATAGGATAGCAGGGTACTGTAATGAATTCTGCTAATAAAATAACAGATGATAAATATACTGGACACAATGACAAGGCTTGGCACAGGGACGTACTTCCTTACCTGCCTCTCCAGACCAAAGATATTCCCGATTACAGAAGTGAAGATTTCTCCATAAATAATTAAAATGAACACCCAGTACAGGCCAGAAGCGAGATTTTTCATGATTGTCGCCATTGGAATTTCATAGGATTCCAGATTCGGAAGCATAACCAAGGTTAAATGACCCGCCAGCAAAATCAGGGTTAAAGCTATTCCTCCCAATATTCCTCCCCATTTCACCGTACTGTCATCTTTTATTTCTGCAGCAACAGGAACCAGCACAGCCTGCGACAAAGACAGATTAAACGCAGTATAAATAAATGGGGAGACAACGGATTTCCATCCATCTTCTGCCATCGGAATAAACAGGACCTTACTTGTAAAATCAGGAAGCTGAACCGACAGGAACAACAGTATAAAACTGAAGGCAATCATTAAAGGGACCACGAATGCGTTAACCGCAAATAAACCTTTAAGGCCTACAATCATAACCGCAATAGAAAAACCAATGGTAATAAAAATGCCTGCGTTCTTCGGTATTCCAAGCTGCTCCTCAAATACCGCCCCAGCCCCCGACAGCATCACCGAGCATACGCCCACCAGCATTAGAAGCATGATGATGTTAATGATCCTTCCAAGCAATTTACCGAACAAATACTCATTGAACTGTTCATATGAACTCGCACCGATTTGTGCGGCAATACGCATAAGTTTTGAACCCATGAAGATAAATAAGTACCCGCTCATCAATATCCCAATGAGCCCGATAAATCCGAATCGGGAAAAAAATTCGACGATCTCTCTCCCGGTCGCAAATCCCGCTCCCACTACCGTCCCAACATATACGGCTGCAATTTGAAAGGCTGCCCCCCAGTTTGTCCTCACATGATTCCCTCCTTATTTCAAATATATGAAAAAGGGTACAAACCATGACGAGCTTTTTAAAAAGGAAGCAAATCAGGGTTCACATAAGGTAAAAATCACCTTAAGCAAACATCTTGAAAGTCAAAGAAGGTCAAACTATAATAAGAGTACATTGATCAAATATAGTCAAAGTCAATGAAGTTAGGAGGAAGGTTAAATGCTTTGTCAACAATGCAATCAAAATCAAGCTTCTATTCAGTTAAAAATGAATTTTAATGGCAGCGAAAAGCATTTAATGCTTTGCCATTCATGCTTCCAAAAAGAACGAGAGAAACTCGGAGCTTCATTTGGCCCTTCCATGTCCGGCTTCTCCGGATTTGGCCAAAATGATTTTTCCGATTTATTTGATACGCTAACAGGCCAGCATAATAGAAAACCAAATGCATTAAAACAGAACCAAGACGAAGGAAAGGGCAATGGGTTTCTGGACCAGTTTGGACGAAACCTGACCCACGCTGCCAAGGCTGGGCTGATCGATCCGGTCATCGGCCGTAATGAAGAAGTAAACCGTGTAATTGAAATTCTGAATCGCCGAAACAAGAATAATCCTGTTCTTATAGGTGAACCAGGGGTGGGTAAAACAGCGATTGCAGAAGGGCTTGCACTGAAAATTGCAGAGGGGCTGGTCCCTAATAAGCTGAAAATGAAAGAAGTCTATCTTCTTGATGTTGCCTCCCTGGTAGCCAACACAGGAATTCGAGGTCAATTCGAAGAGCGGATGAAACAGTTGATTACTGAATTACAGGACCATAAAAACATCATTTTGTTTATCGATGAAATTCATCTGCTGGTTGGGGCAGGGTCCGCCGAAGGTTCAATGGACGCAGGCAACATCCTGAAACCCGCACTTGCCCGCGGGGAGCTTCAGCTTGTCGGTGCAACAACACTAAAAGAATACCGGCAAATCGAAAAAGACCCTGCTTTAGAAAGACGATTCCAGCCAGTACATGTTTTGGAACCATCTCCTGAAAAGTCAGTAGAAATCCTAAAAGGGATTCAATCCAAATATGAGGATTACCATGAAGTCGCATTTAGTGAAGAAGCGATAAATGCCTGTGTACAGCTTTCACACCGTTATATCCAAGACCGCTTCCTCCCTGATAAAGCAATCGACCTTATGGATGAAGCGGGTTCCAGGTTAAATCTTGAAACGGACTATACCGGCAGGGATCATATCGAAAAGCGTCTATCCGAAATAGCAACAGAAAAGGAAAATGCACTTAAAAATGAAGAATATGAAAAAGCAGCAAAGCTTAGGGATGAAGAATCCAGACTTGAAAAATCTTTAAACGATGCTGGTGGATCACAGCGCCCTATCGTTACTGTTGAACATATTCAGGCCATTATCGAACAAAAAACTGGAATTCCTGTGGGTAAAATCCAGGAGGATGAGCAAGGGAAAATGAAGCATTTGGCAGAGAACCTTGCCAGCAAGGTTATTGGACAGGAAGAAGCTGTCAAGAAAGTGGCTAAGGCAATCCGCAGAAGCCGGGCCGGGCTTAAATCAAAAACCCGCCCTATTGGTTCCTTCCTGTTTGTCGGGCCAACAGGTGTCGGTAAAACCGAGCTGACAAAAACCCTTGCCGAGGAACTTTTTGGTTCCAAGGATGCCATGATTCGCCTTGATATGAGTGAATATATGGAGAAACACAGTGTATCTAAAATCATTGGTTCCCCTCCTGGCTATGTAGGCCATGACGAAGCCGGCCAATTGACTGAAAAGGTGCGCCGAAATCCTTACAGCATTATCCTGCTTGATGAAATTGAAAAAGCACACCCTGATGTGCAGCACATGTTCCTGCAAATCCTTGAGGATGGACGCCTGACAGACAGCCAGGGACGGACCGTGAGCTTTAAGGATGCCGTCATCATCATGACCAGCAATGCAGGCGTAGGACACAGGACAATAAAAGTAGGCTTTGGTCAAAGCGATGCAGTGAATGAAGTCAGCATTCTGGACTCTCTTGGAAGCTTCTTTAAACCCGAGTTCCTGAACCGTTTTGACAGCATCATTGAATTTAAATCTCTTGAGAAAGAGCATCTGCTTCAAATTGTTGATCTATTGCTTGAGGAATTAAACAGTACCTTGAACGAGCAGAAGGTTACTCTTGAGGTAACCGAGGAAGTAAAAGGAAAGCTTGCCGAATTAGGGTACCATCCAGCGTTTGGGGCACGTCCTTTGCGCCGTGTCATCCAGGAGCAGCTTGAAGATAAAATCGCTGATTTCCTTTTAGAGACGCCCGAAACTGAAAAGCTGTCTGCCGTGATGGAAAATGACAGCATCACGATTAAAATCTAATCTGTAATAAAAAAGCGAAGCTCTTAAAAGAGGCTTCGCTTTTTTATTACTTATAACTGATCGTCTTCAACGGAATCAAGCCAAAGCTCGATTTCCCGCACAACTGACTGAACGCTGTTTTTCTCGAAAGGAGATATCAGGTTCGCTTCTCTCACTAGCTCTGTAAAGGGCATGCTTCCTCCGAGCTTGCAGAGATTAAGATAATCTGCCCAGGCCTCTTCCTTATGTTCGCGCGACCTTTTCCAGAATTGGAAGGCACAGATTTGTGCAAGTGTGTAATCAATATAATAAAACGGAGAATTATAAATATGGCTCTGACGCTGCCAGAAACCGCCTCCCTCCAGGTAAGCATTGCCGTCATAATCCTTATGGGGAAGGTACTTATTTTCAATAAGACGCCATTGCTGCTTCCTTTCAGCGGGAGCAGCCTCTGGATTCTCATATACCCAATGCTGAAATTCATCAACCGCTACGCCATATGGGAGGAAAAGCAAGGCTTCACTTAAATGAGAAAACTTATATTTGTCGGTGTCTTCTTCAAAGAATAGACTCATCCATGGCCATGTAAAAAATTCCATGCTCATTGAATGAATTTCACAGGCCTCGTAAGTTGGCCAGTAATATTCAGGAATTTCAAAATGACGGCTGGAATACACCTGAAAAGCATGTCCCGCTTCGTGGGTCAAAACGTCAATATCCCCTGAAGTTCCATTAAAATTGGAGAAAATGAACGGTGCCTTATAGCCTTCAACATATGTGCAGTAACCGCCGCCAGCCTTTCCTGTTTTCGCCTCAAGATCCATCAAATGGTTATTGATCATAAAGGAAAAAAATTCTCCTGTTTCACCGGAGAGCTCCTCGTACATCTTTTTTCCTTTTTCTATAATCCACTCTGGAGTTCCCTTTGGCACGGCATTTCCTGTAAGAAAATTGAACGGTTCATCATAGTAGGTCAGCCGGTCAACACTAATCCGATTCCGGTGCCTCTCCTTCAACTTTGAAGCAATGGGCACAATGTATGTATGGACTTGTTCGCGGAAACCTGCCACCATCTGCGCATTATAATCTGTCCTGTACATTCGGTAATAGCCCAGTTCAACAAAGTTTTTATACCCTAATTCCTTTGCAATTTCAGTTCTGACCTTTACTAGTTGATCATAAAGCTCATCAAACTTTTCTTCATGCTGTGCAAAAAAGCCGAAACGCGCCTCCGAGGCTTTCTTGCGCATCTCCCTGTCTGTGGATTGGATGAACGGCTCCAGCTGGGTCAACGTCCTTTCTTCCCCTTCAAACTGAATCTTCGCTGAAGCAACAAGTTTTGTATATTCAGTAGACAGCTTATTCTCTCTTTGCAGCATTGGAATGATCTCAGGCTTGAACGTTTTTAGCTGCGCTTCGGCGAGGGCAAACAACTGTCTCCCCCATTTTTTTTCGAGCTCCTCTTTAAAAGGAGAAGATACTAGGGCCTCATAATATTTAGCAACAAGTCCCTCTACATTCGGTTCGAGTTCATCAAGATAATCCTGTTCAGCCTTATAGAACTTATTATTGGTATCAATGGAGTGACGGATATAACATATATTCATCATGGTATCCACTTCATTCCGCAGCTCATTAATCTCTTTCATGGCCTCGTCCTGACTATTGGCCGAGGAAGACCCCCGAAACTTTTCTAGTGCCAGTTCAAATTTTTCTGTTAGCTCATCCAGCTGTGGTCTTTTATATTCATATTCTTCAAATTTCATTCTGTAACCCCCCTGCTCTCTTTTTGCCTTCATATGTTTGATATTCTTTTCCACAATCAATTATTCCTTGAAGATAGAAGGATTCAGCCGCTTTTTTAATATTTTTCAACAGAAAGGCCCAATTTTTTTAACAGCTCAATTGCTGTTCCTTTCTCTTGAGAGTCCAAAGCTTGTGTCAATTCATGGATCCTCCGGCTGTGTTCAGGAAAAATCTCCTCGATGAGTTTTTTTCCATCATCTGTTATTTGTGCATACGTAACCCTTCTGTCTTTAGGGCACCCCGCTCTTCTCAACAGACCTTTTTGCTCAAGCTTGTCCACTACGTAGGTGATGCTTCCACTGGCCAGCAGAATTTTACCCCCAATTTGCTGCAAAGGCTGATCCCCTTTATGGTACAGCAGCTCTAATACCGCAAATTCAGTCGGGTTTAGCCCATTTTGCTGAATAACCCTGTTTACTTCCTCATTTAATGCCCGATACGCCCGGGAAAGGACTATAAACAATTTTAGTGACTGATTAACTTGTTCTTCATTCATAACGATTCATTCCTTTAATCCAATTGATAATTAGATTATATACGAAATTCCTGCATTTAACAGCTTATGAGCGTCAGGGTTTATATCTTAGCTAATTGAGGGAATTATACAACCTAATTACTATTACAGATTAGGAGTGGCAAAATGAAAAAAGGTTTTTTAGGAATTGGTGTTATTATTGCCATCATTGTGGTTCTGGGCCTTATGCTGATGTCCAGCTACAATGGTTTTGTAAATGAGGAGGAAAATGTCGACCAGGCATATGCACAGATTGAAAATCAGCTGCAAAGGAGGCTGGACCTCATCCCTAACCTTGTCAACACAGTAAAAGGGTATGCTTCCCATGAGAAAGAAGTCATTCAATCGATTTCCGATGCACGTGCGAGACTAGCCGGCGCAAGGTCTCCAGAGGAAGAAGCGACAGCAAATGCCGAGCTTTCCTCAGCATTGAGCCGCCTTTTGGTGGTTGTTGAAAATTATCCAAATTTAAAAGCTGACACACAATTCACCCAATTGATGGACGAGCTTGCTGGCACTGAAAATCGGATCTCCATCGCAAGACAGGATTACAACGACAGAGTCTCTGTCTATAACAAGAAGGTAAAACGTTTCCCTGGAGCGCTTGTTGCCGGAATTACCGGGTTCGACGAAAAAGTATACTTTAAAGCGGATCCAAGGTCACAGGAAGCACCTAATGTAGACTTTGGAGGCCAAGGGTAATGCTTCCGAGAAAGGCATTTTGCCTTGCTCTTGCTTTTATCTTCTTTTTCCAATTAACAGCTCATGCCGGGTTATCTGGCAACAGCCCGGTTCCTCGCCCTGTTGGTGATATATACGTTCAGGACTTTGCCAATATTTTAAGTGACAGTGAAGAGGCTGAACTAAGAAACATCGGGATGAGGACAGATGATCAGACCACTAACCAGATTGCCGTCCTGACGGTAGAGTCAATTGGCGATACTACCATTGAAGAATACGCTAATCAGGCATACAGGGCCTATGGACTTGGAACACAAGAACATGACAATGGCGTGCTGCTGGTTTTGGCGATGAATGATAAAAAAATCCGGATTGAAGTAGGCTATGGACTCGAGGGGATTATCCCTGACGGCAAGGCGGGCCGAATCCTGGATGCAAATGCAATTCCTTATCTCCAGGCAGGACAGCCTAATCTAGCCGTGATGAATACCTATAAAGCATTGGCTAATGAGGCAACGGGAGATCGAGCAAGCTACCCAGTTCAGGAAAGCCAGGAAGATTCTTCGCCTCCATGGCTGCTGATTCTTGTTATTGTTGGATTGATTTTTTTAGATATAAAGTTTCTTGGCGGCACATTCACCTTTGCCCTGTTATCAATGATTTCCAGGGGCGGAGGAGGAGGCGGTCCAAGAGGCGGCGGGGGCGGCTCATCCGGGGGCGGGGGTGCAAGCCGTGGATGGTAGGCAGGAAAAAGCACCAGGGAACATACCCTGGTGTTTTTTTTACTGGCGGAATGTTTGTACAGGCTGGCCAAAACTTGGCTGAAACGCTTGATTGTATTGCTGTGATAACTGCTGTTCCATTTGACCGCAAAGCGCAATGACTTCCTGGCATCTTTGGATGGCCACTTCATGATTATGAAGACTTTGCTGCAAATATTGAGCCGCTTGTCTTTCACGCTGTGCAAGCTGTTCAAGCATTTGAACATTTTGCTGTTCCTGCTGAAGCATATGACGGTACTGCTGGTTGCTTTGCTGCGTTTGCTGGATAAGCTGCTGGGCCATTTGTCTGCACTGGTTAACTTGCTGTATTCCTTGCTGTGGTGTATTCATCGTGATTCCTCCTAGTAAGGGTGTTGTCAGGCTCTCGGGGCAAAACCAAGTGATTCCGGTGAATACTGATATTGCCTTAATACATCTTGCTGATTGGATAGGAAAGGTACCTGGTAATATCCTCTTCTGTTCATATAAAGAAAGACCTCATAAGCTTGCTCAGAACAATTTTGGGATGCCTGCTGCAATGCATCCCGCAATGGACGGCTGGCAATCTCCAGCGAAGCCCTCATCTTCATGACCGCCCCGCTCTTAAGAGCCTGCAGCATGCCAGATGCGACATCACGGTCTGTCATTTGTGGAAGAGAAGGTTTCGGATAGATCATGTGCGGGCCGTCCAATCCATAAACCGGGTCAACCTTAGGGTTATGCCTTTTATAGACTTCCCCTTTAGTATTGGAAATGGATTCAGACAGGGACACTAAATAATCATACTCACTTAACATAAACGTTAGTTGGGTACTTATAAGGGTACTTAAATCATCATCCTGAACGTGGGACTGATAGAGCCGGAATTGGTGAATAGCCGAAACTGTCCCTTCCAGCACCTCGTGAAGTTCCAGGACCTCATGAGCACCAAGCATAAAATGATCCAACAGAATCCCCCTCTCTGGAATTTCACTTCCAAAGATTATGATGGGTTGAATACGGCGATACTATCCTTTGTGAAATTTACCATGTATTCTTGGTGAATTTGGATAATACTCTACAATTGGATGACACTCTACAATGGCTGACACTGTTTATTGAAAAACCTGTCTCCTGCTTGTGAAAATGGGTTGTTTCATCTTCAAAATACAGGAGATACCTCCTAAAAGAACCACGCCCAGCGTAAAAACAGGGAGTCAGCACCTTTTTTGCACTGCTGATTGGTCCCCTTGCTGGTTTATCGACGATTATTGCCTTTTATCGGTTGATTTTTCTGGTTTATGCATCGATTAATTTCGGTTATGCATAGATTCTTCTCTTTTATTGAAAAACCTGTGTCCTGCTTGTGAAAATGGGTTGTATCTTCTTCAAAGTCCAGGAGGTACCTCTTAAAAGGACGACGCCCTGCGTAAAAATAGCGGTTCAGCACCTTAATTTCAGGGCCGGCCTATAGCCGCCTGGTCACCATGCTGGTTTATCGATCGATTCTTGCCTTTTATCGGTTGATTTTTCTGGTTTATGCATCGATTAATTTTGGTTATGCATAGATTCTTCTCTTTTATTGAAAAAACTGTGTCCTGCTTGTGAACACAAGTACATCAACTTGCAGTTTTTTTAATAGCAAACGGTTCATTTAATGGAGAAAGATCAATACTAGGTACCGCCGCAGCCACTCGGCAATTTTGACATCGGCCAAGCCGCGGTATTCATATACTCCAAGGTGCCCATACACATTTGTGCAGAGACGGGGGATTAATTAACGATCAGAAATGGCGATTTTCATTTCAAATATCTGATAATTTCTGTAATATATATGTAGTTATTAATAAATTATCAATCTATTAAAAGAAGGGGATTTTATGAATCAAAGTGCTGCCCGTCCCTTGCCCCAAAAGGAAAAGGAGACAACAACCTATAAAATTTTATTTATCCTTGGCTTGTGCCATCTGCTGAACGACTCCATTCAATCTGTCATTCCTGCGATGTTTCCTATATTGGAAAAGTCAATGGGACTATCGTTTACCCAGCTTGGCATGATTGCCTTTTCCCTCAATATCGTCTCATCCATTATGCAGCCAGTCATTGGATTGATCTCCGACCGCAAACCAATGCCATTTGTTCTCCCCGTCAGTCTTACTGTTACTTTATTTGGGATTATGGGCCTGGCCTTTGCCCCTAGCTTTGAATGGATTATCCTTTCCGTTCTGTTGATTGGCCTAGGGTCCGCAATCTTTCACCCGGAGGGCTCCAGGGTCGTCTACATGGCAGCCGGTCCAAGGCGAGGTCTTGCTCAGTCCATATATCAGGTAGGGGGAAATTCCGGCCAGGCATTGGCTCCGCTGATAACAGCATTGATTTTGGTGCCTTTCGGCCAGCGGGGAGCTGCATGGTTTATCATTGTTGCCGCTGCAGCGGTAGCCCTTCTTTTTTACATTGCCACCTGGTATGCGGGCAGGCTGAAGGAAGCCTCTTTAAGAACTAAAGCAAAAAAAGTGGTCGGCAAGGGGAACCAGGGTTTCATCAAAAAAATCAAACAATCGTTAATTGTTATTTTGCTTCTCATTTTTGCCCGGTCCTGGTATTTATCAGGAATCACAAATTTTTATGCTTTTTACGCCATTGAAAAGTACGGGCTGACTATTAGGGAATCGCAGTTATTCCTGTTTGCCTTTCTGATAACAGGTGCGATAGGCACATTCTTTGGAGGTCCACTGGCGGATCGCTTCGGAAAAAAAAGAATTATTTTTCTCTCCCTTATTGGAACGGCACCGATTTCGATTCTGCTGCCATTCGCCCCTCCAGCTGCAGCCTTTGCCATGCTGGCTTTATGCGGCTTTATTTTGATGTCAAGCTTTTCGGTTACCGTTGTGTATGCACAGGAACTGGTCCCGGGGAAAATTGGGACCATGGCCGGTCTGACCGTTGGGCTTGCCTTTGGCATGGGGGCACTCGGTTCTATTGGTCTTGGCTATTTAGCCGATCTAATTGGCCTGCCATTAACCATCATTTATACAGGGTTTCTTCCTTTACTGGGCATCATGACCATCCTGCTCCCTTCCGATGAAACCTTAGCTGCCTGGAATCAATGAATTTAATCTTAAGGGAGCGGCCTAATCACCGCTCCTTTTTATATTCGGAAAACTGGCGGATTACTATTCTTAAAAATTCAAGACTTTATCAATCAACTGGGCGAATTGTTTATTCTTTTAAAATTTAATAATTTTCTGTAAATTTATTCCCCTTCCACTTATATACTATAAGTACAACAACTTTTCGGGGAGGGACTCCACATGCAAAATGAACATTACCGGGATTTTTACGGAAGAGCATTAATCCCTGCTGGTTCCTGTGATTCAAAATTATTTATCGACCATTTTTCAGGTCAGTCAATACCGTCTCATTGGTTCATCGCCTTAGAAGGAAAAACAGCCTTGGCAAGCACTAAATTTGAGTGGATTGTATCTGTTTTTCCATCTGACAGTGCTGGCATATACGATGCAAATGCACCTTGCTATACATCAATCTGCTTTGACAGCATTCATGAGGCGATTGAAACCGCCCGCCACATCGAAACTGAGCTTCGAAACGATACCCCTGCTGCCGCTCCACAAGAGAAAATTAGCTAACCCTCATTGAGCCGCACTTATTAGCTTCATTTCTTTTTCCTCCATCATGTGAAAAATCCTACAAAACCTTCCATACATACATATACATAAACCCAAAAAGAAGCACCGGTGCCCATTGCACCGGTGCTTCTTATCAGGCCAGCCTGAACACAATTCCATGCCCGCCTTTCGGATATTCCCACTTGATATTCTGATAAGGGCATCCAATACGGCAGCTCCCGCACTCATGGCAGCCCTCATACCCTACCTGCATCCTTAAGCCCTCCCATTTGTATACTTCTGCCGGGCAGAACACTGTGCAAAGTTTATCCGGGCATTGGGTCATGCAAATATCATGGTCAAGTACAGTGAGATGGGATTTGGTATCACATTTGAAGCGCAGAAGGTACTGTTTTTCTTCGATGTTATTCGTTGACATCACTTCACCGCCTTCCAGGCTCGGTATATATCCTTTAGCACTCTGATTGTGCCTTTTTCTCCTGTAACGCTCCGCATGATTTCCTTCTGTTTATCTTTTTTAGGCGTGCCATCGACCGTAAAGAATTTGCTGGCAGCCCTGTTAACCATTGGAACATAGTCTCTTAGGTACTGAGGATATTTTTCGAATACATGCGTAGCATCCTTGTATTTTTCCAGATCCTTCATGATAAAACTTCCATATAATTCCTCTCTGTAGCGGTTGAGACTGGATTCACTGAAATCTCCTTCATGCTTTGCTAATATAATGGTTTCGGCCGCCATCTTCCCAGAGGCCATTGCCATATTGGATCCTTCACGGTGTATGGCATTGACAAGCTGGGCAGCGTCCCCGACGACAACCACGCCATTGCCGGCCACCTTTGGCACGGACCGGTACCCGCCTTCGGGAATCAAATGGGCAAGATATTCGGCCGATTCTCCTCCTTCCAAAAATGGCTTCACCATTGGATGCGTTTTCAAATAGTCGAGCAACTCATATGGCTTTAGCTTTGCCTTAATCATACTTGAGAGGGTTGTTCCAACGCCGATGTTAAGGCTATCCTTGTTTGTATAAAGAAAAGCGGTTCCTAAATTGCCCTTAGTCGAGTCGCCAAAAATTTCTATCGTACAGCCTTGATTTTCACTAAGATTAAACCGTTCATTAATTTTATCCTTTGAAAGATTGATAACTTCCATAACGGTCAGAGCCACTTCATCTGGACGAAACTCTTTATGGAATCCCAGTTGTTTGCCCAGCAGGGAATTAACTCCGTCTGCCAGGACCACAACATCTGCAAAAACATCGCCATCTGGCCGGTCTGTTCTTACACCTACGACTTTCCCGTCCTCAACTAGGCATTCTGTTACAACTGTTTCATTAACCAAGAGAGCACCGGCTTCTACTGCCTTCTGGGCGAACCACTGGTCGAACTGTGCTCTGAGTACAGTAAAATTGTTGTAAGGCTCCTGCCCCCATTCAAGTCCCTTATAACCGAACTGCACGACCGACTCCTTATCCATCATCCAGAATCTTTGCTCGATAACGGGTCTTTCCAGCGGCGCTTCCTTCCAAAACTCGGGAATGAGCTCCTCCATTTGCTTCCGGTATAGGACTCCGCCCATTACATTTTTGCTTCCTGGGTACTCCCCTCTCTCAATCAGCAGCACATTCAGCCCATTTTTGGCACATACAAAAGCACAGGAAGTCCCAGCCGGTCCGGCCCCAACGATAATTACATCAAATTTTTCAGGCATAGTTGATTTCCCCGCCCTTCTCCCTGCCTATCTCTTTAAACTGCTGAATTAATTTCGGGATAATCTCATGGGCATCGCCCACAATTCCATAGGTGGCTACGTCAAAAATTGGGGCCTTCGGATCTTTGTTTATAGCGATGATCAGCTCCGAATTCTTCATGCCCACCACGTGCTGGATTGCCCCCGAGATTCCAATAGCAAAGTAAACTTTGGGCGTTACCGTCTCTCCGGTCTGCCCGACCTGGTATTCATGCGGCAGCCAGCCTGCCTCTACGACATCCCGGGAGGCACCGACACTTGCACCAATGGTGTCAGCAAGCTCGTGTATAAGCTGGAATCCCTGAAGGTCCCCCAGGCCTTTTCCTCCTGCAACAATAACATGGGCCTCCGCTAAATTCGTTTTCTTTGTTACATTTTTCACAATTTCAAGCACCTTGGTACGCATATCCTCTTCTTTCAGGTTTAAATCTTCCTCAATAATGCTTCCTTTCCTGCTGATATCGGGTTCAAGTGCCTTCATTACTTTCGGGCGAACAGTCGCCATTTGGGGCCGGTGCTTTTTACAGAGTATCGTGGCCATTATATTGCCGCCAAAAGCTGGCCTGCTTGCTTCTAGGAGCCGCTTGTCAACATCTACATCGAGCATAGTGGTATCGGCCGTCAGTCCAGTGCTAAGATCAGTGGCTACAGCACTGGCCAGGTCCTTTCCATTAGGGGTTGCACCATACAGGAAAATCTCCGGCCTGTATTTTTCCGCAAGCTGAATCACAGCTTTCATGAAGGCTTCTGTCCGGTAATGCTTGAGTATAGGCTGATCGATGACATATACGGCATCTGCGCCGGAATAGATGACCTGGCATGCAAGGTCCTTTACACCATATCCCAGCAGAATGCCCGACAAAGGGACATTTAATTTATCAGCCAGCTTCCGACCTGCACCGAGCAGCTCCAGGGAAACGTCTTCAATCTTGCCTTCATTAACTTCAATAAATACCCAGACTCCACGGTTTTCTTCCATGATTGATCCCCCCTTATACTTTATTAGTCACTTTGAGTTATTAAAACTAAAAAGATCTTTCCTTTCCATTAAAATATCCATCAGCTCATTCAACTGTTCTTCCAGGGCTCCTTCAATCATCTTCCCTCCTTCAAGCTTTGGCGGAGTGAACATTTTCCCTACGATGGTCGGGGACCCTTTTAAACCCAGCTGTTTTCTGTCCACCTCTCCCAGGTCGCTGACTGACCATACAACAGGTTCATATCTGGCAGCCTTAATCATATTTGGCATTGGGGCATATTCAATATCATTTATGTCCTTCTCCACAGTCAATAGGCATGGGAGCTCAGACTGTATGAGTTCATACCCGCTGATTTGTTTTCGTTTGACTATTAGATTTCCCTCGGGGAGGTTAATCCTGGTTACCTCTATCACATTTGTAATCGGCGGGATATCAAGACGTCTTGCAATCCCCGGTCCAACTTGTCCAGTGTCTCCGTCGATTGCATGTTTCCCGCATATAACCATATCAACCTCCAGATCCATTGAGATTTTTTCAAGGGCCTTAGATAGGGCATAGCTGGTTGCCAACGTGTCTGCACCTGCAAACGCACGGTCTGATATTAAGAAGCCCCTATCCGCTCCAATTTCAATACTTTTCTTTATCACTGCAACTGCCTGCGGAGGACCCATGGATAAAACTGAAACTGTCCCGCCTGTCAGGTTCTTGATCCGCACAGCCTCCTGAACAGCGTGGGCGTCGTAAGGATTTAATATTGCCGGGGCACTTCGCCGGTCCAATGTGTTGGTCTTGGGATTGATTTTAATAATTTTCGTATCAGGTACTTGTTTCACGCAGACAACAATATGCATAGTTTTGTCACATCCCCCTTGGAAGCGGTTACTTCATAAAAAATAAAAAAATGTGTGTAATACGATATATGAATCGTTTTACACACATAGTACAACTGTTTTATACTGAAGCTTAAATCTTTAACAGAGTGGGGCAAACTGGATTAGTGATTTTATTTTCTCTTTCAAAGTTTGGGGACCATTAAAATTCTGAGTGAGAATATGGAAGGCCTCTGAGGTATGCTTTTTAAAAATAGCATTTCGGTTCGGTTTAATGGGGATTATACCAAGCCGGCTTGGGAAGGCACGGCAACAAATGTTGATCATGATTTGGATCCAAATTCTTTTCTGTAAGCATCGTCAAAAGAGGTGCCCGTAAAGGACACCACCTTTTCTGTGGGCTCTAGGGGTAAAAAACAAGGTACTAAGCTTCATAAGTGCTCATCGGGCTATTGAATTTATACATTAACCACTGCAAATTGCAAAATAGGATTCCTTTTGATAGATTTCTCTGCTGGTCTTTTTGGACCAAAGCCTGATACTTATAGATCAGCTTGTCCAGTTCCTGACTGCAGAGGATTGTTTCATTGCTGCTAAGTCCTGTTTCGCGCGCAATAGCGATCATTTCTTCCCTCTTTTTTTGAATTTGCTCTAAGAGAGGATGGTTATATTCGCGCACTTGCAACTCCTCCTAATTAAGTCCAACCCCCTCGTTCTTTCCTAAGAACAAGCGGCTTCTTATAGAAGTATTACAAATATTTAATTTCCTGTAAATAGATTCGCAAAATTAGACAGTTTTCTTCGATAATATTTTTTTGTTCGACAAGTTACAGCGTCAAATTGCCACATAGCCGGGAGCCCCATTTAAAATCAGCAAGAATACAAAATGGAGAAATTGATATTGATAGCGCTTACAGGATTAATTATTGAAAAAAAATAATCAATCTAAACTTCAAGAGCAAAGATTGATTATATTTATCATCCTATTAGAGCGCTAGAGCCTTTCCTGTTTAAATCCTGCTCCCTCTAAACGGAGGAGCAGATCCTTTATATCAGTCCTGCTTCCGGCATAGCCGGTTAAAGTCCGGTTCTTCCCGATTACTCGATGACAGGGGATAATGATTGGAAGCCGGTTTGCTTTATTTGCCTGGCCCACAGCTCTTACAGCCCTCGGACTTCCTACTCCTTCAGCAATATCCTGGTAGCTTTTTGTTGAGCCAAATGGAATCAGCTGTAATTGCTCCCATACCTTCTGCTGGAACTCGGTGCCACTGGTTTTCGTTGGAAGTGTAAACGAGCGTCTTGCTCCCCCAAAATACTCTCTCAATTGATTGATAGCATCCTGAAGCAGGTCGTGCCGATCTTCCCTCGTCAGCATATCAATATCTTCATGTTTAAAGAAATCCTGTTCTCCCATATGAATAGCTGAAAGCAGGTTATTCTCTGCTACAAGAAAAAGTGTTCCAATTTCAGATTCCATGGTTGTATATATACGCATCGTTTCTCGAAGTCTCCTTAGAGTTATTTAGATAATGCAATACATGCGGTCATCCACATGCTTACCATTTAAGTGATCGGGCGTTCGCCCCTTATCTTAAATATTTGAGAGATGCCATTTTTAGATTGCTTTTCTTCTGGTCCTCTATAGCCCACTGCTAAGAAAGTCCCGGAATATTAAAGGATCATTGGAAGAAGCGGCTCTTGTTAAGCCGGATAGAGTGGAAAGAATTAAAGTGGCAGGTGCCAGGATATAGGTGTTAAATCCGCTTCCTCCAGATCTGAAGGGCAGGCCATCATAGTATATCATAGAAGATCAATTTTAGTGGATATGACAGCGGACCTTAGCCTTGCTGCCTTTTTGCAGGAAACCCCTCACCGTGGGAAAAGTATTTTGATCCAGTAAATAACTCTTAAGTTTGATGCTGCCAGTCTGGACAAGCCTGCTCAATGACTCATGCCTTTGTTCACCACCCTCATAGTTATTCGGCTAGCCTTGACATGCTTTCTGCCCTCAACTATATTCAATAAATATTGAACAATTTCTTCTCTTATTTTAAGGCTTGTCATCCCAAAATGCTGTGACAAATGTCTAATCTTCCATCTCTTTTTTCGCGCCTTTTGTGTGAATGATTCGCTGCAAATTGGATAAAAAAGATGATATACATAATCTTCATGGTGAAGCCCTTCCTATACCGGCATTCACCAATAAACCATACTTTTTTCCCAGGTTCAGTTCTGGCATAAAGGGAAAAGGTGTTTTGTGGGGGCTAAAATTGGGGAGGAATTATGAAACAGCGAAATTACTATTTTGATAATGCAAAATTTATCCTGATTTTTTTTGTGGTATTTGGGCATCTTTTGAGGACTTTTATAGAAGACAACGAGATTATATATACCATCTATAAGGTCATTTATACCTTCCATATGCCCGCATTTATCCTTGTTTCGGGTTTCTTCGCAAGAGGCTTTAACGAAAAAGGATATATAGCAAAGATAGCCAAAAAACTCATTTTGCCGTATTTGATTTTCCAGCTCATTTATTCTGTATATTATTTTTACCTCTATGACAAATCTCATTTGACCGTGGATCCGCTTAATCCTCATTGGTCTTTGTGGTTTTTAATCAGTCTTTTCTTCTGGAATATAATGCTGATAGGATTCTCCAGGCTTTCTCCAGGGATTGGGCTGTCTATCTCCCTGTTGCTGGGGCTTGGTGTCGGATATTTAGATTGGGTTTCAAACTATTTAAGCCTGTCGAGAACATTCGTGTTCTTTCCAATGTTCCTGCTTGGGTACCATCTGACTAAAGACCATGTCAAAAAAGTAACAAAGCCCGGGTTCCGCATCCTGGCCTTAGTATCATTCCTTATTGTCTTTGTCGGCTTCACCCTATACCCAACTATTGATTATAAATGGCTGCTTGGTTCTAAGCCATATAGTGCAATGGATTCAGCAGCAGGTACAGGAATGCTGATCAGACTTGGTCTTTATGGGTTAAGTACCATAATGGTATTCAGTTTCCTTGCTTTCGTTCCCAAAGGACAGTATTTCTTTACAAAGCTTGGAAAGCATACCCTTTATGTCTATTTGCTTCATGGATTTTTTGTTCGCACGTTCAGGGAAAGTGACGCTGCCAGTTATTTTCAAGATCCAGAGACGTTATTATTCCTGGCCGGGATTGCTCTTGCATTGACACTTGTCCTGTCCAGCGGTTTTATAACGGCGATTGCACAGCCAATTATTGAATTGAAGCTGTCCCGTTTTATAAAAGTTAAATATAGAACGGCTGCACTGTACAAATTATTCAGAAAGAAAATGCTTAGCAACTAAACAAAAGGGCCCTCCAGCTGGATGGGCCCTATCTATTTGGGCAACAATGGAGTATAATAAAATGTTGGTTTATACCTATACAGGATAGTTAAGGAGTAATTTTTTATGAATATTATATGTGCCACTTTAAATGCTAAATATATCCATACCAATATTGCGATCCGTTACTTAAAGGCCTATGCCAGCCCCGAATATGATGTTCAGCTGGCCGAGTACACGATAAAAGATCCAATCCTTAATATAGTTACCGACCTCCTGCAAAAAAGCCCTGAAATTATCGGTTTCAGCTGTTATATCTGGAATATAGAAGAAACCATAAAGGTCATCCGGATGATAAAAAAAATCAATCCTTCGATCACGATAATTGTTGGCGGACCTGAAGTCACCTATGATGTGACGGACTGGATGACAGAGGTAAAGGAATTTGATTTTATCGTGATTGGTGAAGGTGAGCAAACCTTTAAGCAGCTGCTGGCTGAACTTGAAGGCAGCAAGTCCTTTGAAAGTGTCCCGGGGATTGCCTATCGGTTGGATGGCAAGATAAAAATCAATCCCCAGAGAAATAAACTGGATTTAAAAGAGCTTCCTTCTCCATTCAGATTTGCGGAAGATATTCCTCATCTCGGCAAAAGGGTCACTTATATTGAGACGAGCAGAGGATGTCCCTTCAGCTGCCAGTTTTGCCTGTCTTCCATTGAAGTTGGAGTTCGGTACTTTGACCGGGAGAAAGTGAAAGAGGATATTCGCTATTTAATGGACAATGGTGCAAAGACAATCAAATTCGTGGACCGGACCTTCAATATCAGCCGCAGCTACGCGATGGAAATGTTCCGATTCCTGATTGATGAGCATCGTCCCGGCACCGTCTTCCAGTTTGAAATAACAGCTGATATCATGAGGCCGGAAGTTATAGAGTTTTTAAACAAGGAAGCGCCCGCGGGCCTTTTCCGTTTTGAAATTGGCGTACAATCCACCAATGACTTTACGAACGAACTTGTCATGAGGAAACAAAACTTTGAAAAACTTAAACGTACTGTAACGATGGTAAAAGAAGGCGGCAAAATTGACCAGCATCTTGATTTAATTGCCGGTCTCCCGGAGGAAGATTATTCATCATTCAAGAAGACATTTAATGATGTTTTTGCAATGAGACCTGAAGAGCTTCAGCTCGGTTTTCTGAAGATGCTTAGAGGGACGGGGCTGAGATTGAGGGCAAAAGACCAAGATTATATTTATATGGACCACTCCCCTTACGAAATCCTCGGCAACAATGTGCTTCCTTTCAGTGATATCATCCGGATCAAGCAAGTGGAAGATGTACTTGAAAAATACTGGAATGACCATCGGATGAATCAGACCGTCGAATATCTGGTGACAAAAGTATTCGAGACACCTTTTGACTTCTTTCAGGAGTTTGGAGCCTATTGGGAGAAACAAGGCTGGTCTAGAATTGGTCATCAGCTGGAGGATTTATTCCGGCGCCTTCACCAGTTTCTTAGTGAGCGCGGAATGAAGGACATGTCCATTATAGAAGGGCTGATGAAATATGATTACCTGGCTGGAAAAAACCAAAAGCCCAGGAAGCCCTGGTGGGAGCTCGATAAGGATAAACATGAGAGATCAGCATTATATAAGGAGATTATGGACAGCGGGATTTTTTCGGAACAAATCAGCTTGAACGAGAAGGACTTGTACAAACATACTGTTATCGAAGAGATATCGTTTGATCTGAACAACTATCTTTTAACTGGTGAAATTGAAAAGGTACCTTCTGTCCTGCTAATACATTTCGATCCTTCCCTAAATGCGTCTAAAGCTTATTCGTGTACAAAGAAACAACTGAAGCCGGCTTAATGCCGGCTTTTTATCACTTGTTTTTCCGCTTTTTCTTCGGAAATGGAGTTTCATACATTTTCGCAGCATTTAAATCCCCGAACTCCATGCCAAATTCAACATTCGCACTTTCTCTTTTGCCGTTATTGGCCTTCTTCTGAGTATTCATCAGCTTCGGCCCTTTCTTCCAAGCTTGGAATTGCGGTTTGCAAACTTGCCAGCATCTTCCCCATGGGTAAATTCTGCCGAGAACTCTGATTCGTGGGTATTCCGGTGCGGTGTTTTTGTATACTTTTCAACAGCATTTCTTTCCGCTTTGCGTTTTGCCATTTGACCACCTCCACCTTTATTAAAGCAATCTTATTTTTCTCGTTTTCGGCGGGTATATGTATGTATGGCCTTTCCTGTTTTTACAATTACAAAGTGCACATAAGTAACAGGGAGAAACAGAAAATAACAAAAAAAGGACTGATTAGATGGATAAAAAAGCAGAGGAACTTCGGCCGCTGGACGTGGATCAATCACTCCCCCATCAAATAAGTGCTCCCAGCTTTAAAGGCACAGGCATGGAGATACAGCCTCCATTTAAGAATGATTACGGAGTCGTAATCGGCGACAGCCATTATGCATCTCCTGAATCCCCACTTGAAAATTGGGACGAGAATACGGACCCCGCAATCATGTCCGGCGAAAAATGGGTACATCCAACAAATGATATCGGCTGGAATACAGCCGAGAACCAGGAGCTGCTTGAAGAGAAGCGAAAGCCGCAGGCTTATCCCTTCATGCATCCTACCATTGATGTAAGTAAAGGTCAGGATTAAGATAAAAAAATCCGGGGTTCCCCCCCGGTATTTTTTATCCAATAATAACTCTTTCCTTTGGATACCTAATCTGTGTATTTTCGCCCTTGCCCCCAATGAAAAGCAGGAACAATATGATTCCCACACGGCCGATAAACATTAATGTGATGATGACAAATTTTCCGATTATGCTTAAATCAGGTGTAATCCCAAGAGACAGGCCATTGGTCCCAAAAGCTGAAGCAACCTCAAACACAATTGCCGTCAGGCTATGGTCTTCTGTAATTGTAAGGATGACGGTTGCCGTAAAACAAATGATCATTGCCATGATTGTAACGACAAGTGATTTTGTAATATCCTCCTCTGTCAATTCCCGCTTGAAAATTTTTATTGATCGTCCTCCTCTTCCAAAATGAAAAAGAAAGAGCAAATTGAGCGCAAAGGTGGTTGTCCTGATGCCTCCTCCCACAGAACTGGGAGAAGCTCCAATAAAAATCAGTGAACTCAGCACGAGCAGTGTAGGCTCCGAGAAGTTATTCATATCCATGGTTGCAAGCCCGCCGCTTCTTGTTGTTGCGGATTGGAAAAACGAATAGAAAAATCCCTCAACCCATGATTTATCAGCTAAAAAGTGATTTTTTTCAAGCAGCATGATTGCTACAGTTCCGAATACCAGCAAACCAAAAAAAGTAACAGTTGTGATTTTAGTAAAAAGCGAAAATCGGTGAATATGATTTTTATTTCGGTTCATCAAATATTCTTTGGTCTCGATCAATACAGGGAAACCAATTGCCCCTAGTGTCATTAACAGGATATTAATCACCTGGACAAAATAATCATTGGCATATGGAATCAGAGAAGAACCTGTTATATCAAAACCAGCATTTGTCGTAGCAGAGATGGATGCAAAGAGTCCGTGCAGAAATGCATCTTCCCATGCAGAATAATAGTTGAGAAAATGGACACCCAGCAGGACGGCCCCAATCAATTCGATTAAAATGATTAGAACAAGAATTCCTTTCAGCATTTTCACGAGACCTGAAAGGCCCATTTGATTTTGATCGGCCATGATCAGCCTTCTTTCTCTCAATCCAATTTTCTTGCCAATAATCAGCCAGAAAAAAGTACCTAAAGCCATGATGCCTATGCCGCCGAATTGAAAAACAAACATCAAGATATAATTTCCGGTCACTGTAAAGGTTTCACTTATATTGACCGTTGTGAGACCTGTGACGCTCACGGCACTGACAGCTACGAAGAGTGCATCCATAAAGGACCAGTCTGCCCCGGGTTTTATTGATATTGGAAGGCTAATCAATATCACTGCAACAGAAACAGCAATCGAGTAATATAAAACAATCATCTGTGCAGGGGTCATTCTGTTCAACCAGGTTCTAAGTTTTGTTAACATCATAAATTTCCTTTCAGTTCTTTCCTACCCCTTATCATATAAAATATAAATAAAGTTTTAAAGTAATAATCCCTCTTCGGTTATTTTACCTGTAATTCCTTTTTGACCCAACCATCGATTCCCTATTTCCGAAAATGATTACCATACATATGATTATCTAAAACGAGGGAAAATACAAGTGTAGAAAAAAAGCCGAAGCGTATTACTTAACGCTGCATCTTGGTATGGTTTCTACAAATCAGCAAGGAGTTGACTAAAATGGCAAGGAACTCAAATAAGCTACTCGTTCCAGGGATTGAACAATTTCTTGACCAGGTAAAGTTTGAAATCGCCCAGGAATTCGGTGTACAGCTTGGCTCAGATACAGTCTCCCGGGCAAATGGTTCCGTTGGCGGCGAAATCACTAAACGCCTGGTTCAGCAAGCACAGGCTGAACTATCGGGCCGGAATCAGCAGTAAATTAAATAAAAATGACAAAAAAGTCCGGTTTTCACCGGACTTTTTGCTATCTATTCTGTTTCTTTTCATTTGGATGTTCTTTTGAAACAGGCTGGGGATGGCTTTTCTTATCTTTATTATCCACTTTGCCCGGCTTCTGTTTTTCAGATTTTCCGTTGGAGAGATTCTTATTCTCTTTTACAGGAGGTCTAGATGAATTATTATTTGCTGACTTTCCTGGTTTCTTGGCAGATGGAGTCTTCTTTTGCTGCTGCCCCGTTTCTTTGT
The DNA here is from genome assembly GCF_004340465.1 of Mesobacillus foraminis. Classification (GTDB taxonomy): domain Bacteria; phylum Bacillota; class Bacilli; order Bacillales; family Cytobacillaceae; genus Mesobacillus_B; species Mesobacillus_B foraminis. The sequence goes on from NZ_SLVV01000001.1 coordinate 57,858, forward strand.
TCTTTTTGGGCTGGACCGGTTTTTCCACCTGAACTTGAGGTTTCGGATTCGCCGTTGGTGCTGCCTTCTTTGCTCCACCCTGACTCTTGCCTTGTTCTTTTGTTGTTTCCTTCTGTACTTTCCTTACTATTTTTTCTGCTTTCTTCTCTTCCTTCTTCAGTGCTTTTTTCTCTGTTTGACTTCCATTGTTTTGAGCTAGGCTGTTATCTTTATTCTTTTGAACCAAGGCTGCTTTTTTATCTTGTATGTCTTTAGGAGACTCCGTACGGTCTGTCGCTTTGCGAATTTCTAGATCCCGAGTGGGTTGCTTTATTTCTGCAGGCACTTCCGTATCCTTCTGGGAATTCCCAGGCTTCGGCTTAGTTTGAGTCTTTTCTTTAAAAACCCCGGTGGTGACCCCTTCTTTTATAGCCGTTTCCCTCTCTTCGGCCGTACCAGTAAGAACGGTAAACTCCAGCTCTTCTCTCTCGCCAGTCTCTTTAATCTCTGTTATCGCAGCATTAAGCTCTTTGTCGATAGAGTTTTTGCTCTCATCTGTTTTAACCGTAGCAATCAACACACTATCTTCTGTTTTTAGATATCCCTGCTCTTCTATTTCGTCCAGGACCTGTTCAGCAACCTGGGTGGCGTCTTTTCCTTTCCATTTCTCAAGACCTGATAGTATGCGTTCTCCTTCTTTATTGTACGGCTCTGCGCTGATCACTTCCAGGTGATCATTCAAACCAAGTTCTATGCTTGGATTAACATCAATCGTCATATAGGCATAGACTTGCCTGTTCTCGTAAATGGGTGCAAAAGTAAAAAACACAAGGACGATGCTTGATACCAGCACCATCATTTTACCGTTAAATCCGGTCCAAAACTTCAGGTGCTTTCTTTTCTCAGCCTGTATTGGAAAGAAGTGAATTTCCTTTCCAATTTCGTATGTCTGTTTAAGCTTGCGGGTCTGCAGGAATTCACCTTCAGGAGTCAATAATGTCACATAACGATCATTGACCTCAAGGATTACACCCTTTCTCATGTATCTAGCACCCCTTTAATATAATCCTTCAAGTAAATATAATCCCCAATTAAAATGAGCGAAACGGCTATTATATATTTACGGTTCCGCTCGATTGTTTTTCTGCTTAAATCGACTAAGTTTTCAAGTTGTTTTATTGGGAGGCGCTTCTTTTCCAGCAGCAGATCTTTAAGGTCCTGATTCTCACTCAAAATTTTCGCAACTTCCATTGCATTCCTTCTGGCATCGGCATGTTTCGGTGAATTTTCGACTAGATCCTTAAAAGAAAGCCCGAAATCCTTGAGTATATGCTGAAACTGTACAATTTCCTCTCTTCGCCGCTCTTCATCGGTCTTTTTACGGAAGCTTTCAATGGATAGTTCTGCATCTATAATGGTTGAGCGATGGTTTTCATCTTCGTCAGATTCGCTGCCAAAATTCATGGTAATAGCCTGGTTTCTGCTCTGCTGACGGATAAAATCAATGACTCTGCGCTTAATAAGGATATCGGCAAAGCTAAGGAGTGAATTGCCTTTTTCCGGTGAATATTTCTCAATGGCTTCATTAAAAGCAATGAGCCCAATGCTAAATTCATCATCCGTCTGGCTTATATACCTTTTGCACACTGCTGAAACGCTTTTTGCAATAAATGGTTTATACGCTTTAATAAGATCGTCACGAAGCACCAGATCCCCTTGCTGAATCAATGCAACTTTTTCCTCAAGCGTCTTTTGTTTCTTTTTTCCCAAGAATAATAGACTTAGCATTAGTCTCACCTCTTTTCTCCCAACATTATATCATGGGTGTCAATTTGGGTGTTCAGAGGTGGACAATCAAAAACGGCCGTTTTATCACTAAAGGATTACGGAGGGAATGTCATGGTTCTGGGGGTGCCAGTGTGATTATTTGATATTGTCTCTCTGCAGAATTGAAAGAGCCCAGCGTTAGCAGCCGAGCTCTGTTCCATTTATCACCCATGTTCATGGATCTTGATTTTTTTCCCTGAAACAATATATCCTCCGATTGCAACCAATAGCAGCACTGCCCAGAAGGTGACTTTCCAGACAGAAGATTCGGGGAAGTGTGGGTCTAGAATCCCAACTTGAGGATGCGCAAATGTAAAAATGGCAAGCTTAACACCAACCCAGCCAACAATGATGAAGGCAGCTGTTTCTAGCGCTGGGCGCTCTTTCAGCAGTCTCACGAACCAGGTGGCAGCAAAACGCATGATGACAAGCCCGATAATTCCGCCAAGGAACATAACCATAAATTGCCCGCCATCAATTCCTCCTATCCTGAACCACCCGGACGGAGTCAAGGTTACAGCCAAAGCCACCGCTGCAAGCATAGAATCAATTGCAAAAGCAATATCAGCAAGTTCAACTTTTAGTACGGTCCACCAGAATGACGAGGTTCCTTGTTTTGGCAGTTCTTCATCTGATTGGTTACCACGGGACTTCTTAATGAGGTTGCTGCCCGCAATATAAAACAGGTAAACAGCTCCAACAGCCTGGACCTGCCAGTAATCTGCAAGATAGGAAATGACAAATAGGGTCAAGAAGCGGAAAATAAAGGCACCAAACAATCCATAAAACAGTGCCTTTTTCTGCTGGTCAGCAGGAAGGTGCTTCACCATTACAGCCATAACCACCGCATTGTCTGCGGCGAGGATTCCTTCAAGCCCTATTAGGACCAGCAGCACCCATCCATATTCAAGCAGAAGTGCTGATTCCAAAAGAATCACCTCCTGCCCTTATTATTGGTGAAAACAAACCATATCAAAGTGTGTAAATCTTGGGCCAGGTTAGAGCTCAAACATGTTTTCAAAAATTAAGACCCTACCCTAGGGCAATGGTCATTGTTCAATTCACATTCTTTTTCCTTATACTATAGAATTTTAGCAGGATTGCCCTTACGATAAAACCGATTGCCAGCCCCGGAATCAAAAACAGCATCGGAAGGAAGACAGGCCCAAGGGATACGCCAAACAGTGTTATTTTGGGAGAGAGCATTAATCCGACTGTTATAAAATAAGCACTAAACGCGAACGGTAAGTAAGAGCCTTTAATATCCCCATCCAGCGTATTCCGAAAGGCATCCCACATTCCAAACATGTACAAACATGGGTAGAACATCACCCATTGATAATCAATCACTGAAAAAGCCTTATCAATTTCCCATAAGAAACTATACATAATGGCAGCATTGAAATGCCCATTTACATTAATCACGAATTCCAGGATTACAAACAGCGTTCCTTTAAGGAACTGCCCCGACAACAGCTGCGGGAAACCTGGGAGAGCAACGCTCCATAGGATCGCTTCAAGTTTGCTAAGTCGTTTCATCACTATGTTGTCATTCCTTTAATTAATAAAATTACGATCTTTTTGCTGAATATACAAATGCGTGCCATATTTAAATGAGCTGTTATTGAGACGTTTCGATTTTCTTATGATGTCCCTGGAGGAATTAATTTATTTCAATTGAAATGTAAAAAACCGCCCATAAATGAGATGTGAGCAATACAGTAGGCAAAAGGTCTGGATGGACTTAACTGATTTTACACGGGAAACGAAAAAGACTGCGGAAAAACTCGATTGTGATCGAATTTTATCCACAGTCTAAACTGTCTCCTAAATGAACGGCTAATAATTATCATTCACCTATTTATTTCGCTTTTGGTCACCCCTTTTATCTACATCATCCTTCACCATCTTTAAGAGTTCCTCAAGCATCCGCGCCATGTCATCCCGTGAGTATTCCTGGTCTGTCAGGCCGCTATTTTGAAGGTCATGAGTGGGGGATGTTTTAGTTGAATCCTCTTCCTTCCCTAATTCCCGCAATTCGCTGGGAAGATATCTCTTTTTCCCTTTCAGCAAATAACCCGGTACTAGATGGCCATCAGGAGTAGCATACATTTTATTCATCCTTCTGGTTTCCTTATCCAAAAGACTATATACGACAGGAATGATAAACAAAGTTAACAATGTACTGCTGACCAGGCCGCCAATAACTGCAATCCCCATTGGCTGGTTGATTTCTGTTCCTTCCCCAAAGCCCAGAGCAAGAGGGACCAGTCCCAGGATCGTTGTCAGAGCGGTCATTAAAATGGGGCGGAGCCTGTCCTTCACAGAGGTGACAATAGCCTCATAGGAAGGCATTCCACTCTTCTTTTTCTGATTGATATAATCAACAATAACAATCGCATTGTTCACAACAATTCCGGCAAGTACAATCAAGCCAATGATCACAGTCAAACTTATTGGTGTATGTGTTAAGGTCAAGGCTGCAGAAACCCCAATAATCATTAAGGGAACTGTAAACATGATGACAAACGGATATTTTAATGATTCGAATTGGGCAGCCATAACAAGGTAGACAAAAATAATAGCGAGTCCGAAGGCCAGATAAAGATCATCCATGGAGGAATCAAGCAGTTCCCTGTCCCCGCTGAACACTACTTCGGTTCCTTCGGACAGCCCCAGCCCGGCTATCTCTTCATCAACCTGCTTTGAAATGTCTCCAAGGTTAGTGGACGATTTATATTTGAGCGTAAACTGTACCGCATCCTGCTGATTGATCCGCTGAATCCGGACCGGGCCGCTGCCAGTTTCAATATTTGTTACTGCATCAAGCGGGATATAAGTTCCATCCGGCTTTCTTATCAGCAACCTTCCAAGGCTGTCAAGGTTCCTGGTAATGTCCGTGTCATATTCGACATTGACACCAAAGACTTCCTCTCCTTCAATCATTTGGGTTGCGATTGTTCCCCTCGTTACATCATTGACTGCCATTGCTATTTGCGCCGGGGCCAATCCTTGAGCATAGGCTTTCTCCCGATCAACTCTCACCTGCACTTCTTCAACCTTATCCATTAAATCAGTCGTCAGCTCATTGACATCCTCTAAATCCTTCAAGGATTCTGAAACTTTCTGCACTGCATCACGGAGGCGTTTTTCGTTCGTATCTCTAATACTGAAGCTTAGGGTGTTAGGACTGGAGCCGGAAGTAGACTGCATGTTAAAAGTGACCTCTGCAGTTTTATTTGCCTTTTTTGCCGCTTTCTCGAATTGGTCTTTTATATCATCGACAAAGGCAAATGTAGAGCGTTCCCTTTTTTCCATGTCTTTCATCTTAACGTACAGTTCAGCGACATTCGCATTGGTAGTGCCCCGGAAGCTCGCCTCCTGGGTCGTTCCGATCAGACTGACATAAACGTCTACTTCATTTTCAGCTTTTAATTGCGCTTCAAGTGCAGACAATACCTTTTCTGTTTCTGATAGTGCCGCTCCGTTTTCAAGTTCAACCCTGGCACTGAAAAATCCTTCATCCTGCGGAGGCAGAAACTGAGTTCCGACGGTAGTTAAACCATAGGCACTTCCTCCAAGTAAAAGAAGTGTGATCAGGATAACCAGAAGCCGGTGCCCCAGCACCCACCTGATTGTCCTGTCGATCCCCTTCATTGAACGGGAGCGCTGCCTTCTTGCCTCATAATTTTTTTTAGGAGCCTTGAGCAGCCGGCTCGCGAGCATCGGGATAACCGTCAGTGCCACTACCAGCGAGGCTAATAAGCTAAAGGAGATGGTCATCGCAAATTCTGTAAAAAGTTCCCCGATGATTCCGCTGATGAAGACAACCGGCAGGAAAACCGCTACTGTCGTCAATGTGGACGCAGTAATCGCTCCACCTACCTCCTTAGCCCCATCTCTTGAAGCAGTCTTGGGGTCTTTTCCCATAGATAAATGCCTGTAAATGTTTTCAATAACAACAATCGCATTATCGACGAGCATCCCAATGCCAAGGGCCAGACCGCCAAGGGTCATAATATTGAGCGTGAAATCGGAAAAATACATCAGCACAAATGTAAAAATGACCGAGTATGGAATAGCAATCCCTATTATCAGCGGACTTTTTATATTCCTGAGGAACAGGAATAAAACAGCCATTGCCAGGGCCCCTCCCAGAATCAGTGAATCCGAGATGTTGGAGATGGCCATCCGTATGTAATCTCCCTGGTCAAACAGTACGTCCGACTTCACACCAGCATATCTTTCCTGGCCAAGAAGTTCATCAAGCCTTGTTTTAAACTCTTTAGAAACGGCTGCTGTATTGGCATCCGATTGCTGTAAAACACTTAATAATACTGATGGTGACTGGTTTGTTCTGGTGATTGTCCGGTCATCCTGATTAACCAGACTGACGGAAGCAATATTTTTCAGGAGAATTTTTTGCCCGGTCCGCAGGTTGGACGAAACAGTTAAATTCTCCAGGGTTTCCACAGAATCAATTGAACTGACAATCCTGGTCGTCAATTCCTTTCCTTTTGTCTGAATCGTATCCCCAGGCATGGAAACATTGTTTGCACGGATGGTGTCCACAATATCAGCCTGGCTCAATTTATAGGTCCTAAGTTTGTTTTGATCCAGTTCAACCTTTACTTCCTTTACGGATGTACCTGACAGGTTGACACTTGCAACCCCTTCTAATTTTGTCAATTCCAGCTTTAAATCCTCCGCAAGCTGCCGAAGTGTGTCTTCTTTCTCTTCAGCACTCAGGGATAACTGAATGATTGGAAACTGGGAAGGATCGAATCTCATGAATCTTGGTTTTTCTGCATCTTCAGGAAGCTGGGCCATATCGAGCCTTTGAATAATATCATCCTGGATTTCTTCAATATCCGTCGTCCAGGAGAATTGCATCAGGATTAAATTTGCCCCTTCCTGTGAGGTAGAAGTCATTGTTTTAATGCCTGGGAGCGTAGCAAGGTTCGCCTCAAGAGGTTTTGTAACCTTCTCGACAATCTCCTCTGGACTTGCACCAGAATAATTTGTTACCACTACCCCCACCGGAGGGCTGATTTCAGGGATCAATTTAAGTGGTATATTCAACAGGCTTACTGCCCCAAGGATAAGAACCAGAAACATGGTAACAAGGGTAAAGATGGGTCTCCTAATCGAAAATTGGCTGATTTCCATACGAAAGCTTTCTCCTTTCAAGTCCTGGTGTTCGTAGACCTCATTCCATTTTAATCTATTATTATAATTTTTAAAAATTAAAGCCTGTCAATCACAGGGGAAATAAAAAACGGCAAGCTCAATCAAGCTGCCGTTTTCCCATCTTTCGTTATTGAAAAGCCTGTTAATCCTGCCAGAATTGTCAAAACCGGGGAGACCAGGCAAAAAACTGCGAATATTGCATAATCTACTGTTTCAACCCCAAGTACACCGCTTAAAAACACTCCGCATACACCCCATGGAACTAGGGGATTGACCACTGTTCCGGAATCCTCAAGAACTCTGGAAAGGTTTTTCCGGTGCAAACCTAATTTTTTAAAATGAGGCTCGAATGTATTGCCGGTTAAAACAATTGATAAGTATTGTTCTCCCAGTAAGAAGTTTACCCCAATAGCAGATGCTGCCGCTGAGGAAATTAAAAGGGATGCTTTTTCAAGGCCATTCCCGATTCCCGATAAAAGTGCAGGCAGGATGCCGAGCTTAAACAGCAGCCCTCCCATCGACAGAGCCAGCAAAACCAGGGACACAGAGAACATCATGCTTTCGATTCCGCCTCTTGATATTAAGGAGGAGACCTCTTCTACATTCGTCTCTGCTTTATAGCCTGAAAAAAGAATGGCTGCCAGGGAAGCCCATTCCCCTTTTCCATTGAGAAAAAAACTGACAATCAGCCCGGCAACTGTCCCGCTTCCAAGCGTGACCACCGCTGATACTTTTTTCAGGGCGAGGACAGCCAATAGAAGAAATGGAATTAGAGAGTACCAATGGACAAGATTTAGCCTGAGCAATTCTTCCTTGACAGCTGCGGCTCTTTCAAAGCTTGCTCCTGTTTCAGGAGGAGACAGGAGCAGGAAAATGATAAAAGAAATAATGAATGCAGGGATGGTCGTCCACAGCATATTTTTAATATGCTCGAAAAGGTCTACGCCAACAGAAGAAGAAGCCAGTGTCGTTGTATCTGACAAGGGAGACATTTTATCCCCAAAGAAGGCTCCCGAGACGATTGCTCCGGCAGTTATCTCCGGTGACAGTCCAAGCGCAGCCGCCACACCCATGAAAGCTGCCCCGATTGTTGCAGCCGTTGTTAACGAACTGCCAATGCTTAACCCGATTATTGAAGTCACAACAAATGCAATTGCATAAAACCACTTTCCATTAATCAATTCAAAGGCGATATAAATAAAGGTAGGAATGGTTCCGCTGGCCATCCAGGAACTGATCAGCATCCCAATGAAAAAGAATATGAGAACAGCACCCAGACCGGATTTTGCCCCTTCCATCATCCCCGTTTCGAGATCTGCAACCCGGACTTTTTTAATCATCCCATAAATTAATAAAAAGAAAATTGCCAGAATCACAGGTATATGAGGAACCAGCTGTAGTTTTATAATGCTGAAGCTTATGCCTGCCAACAAGATGATCGTGACAATGCCCGCTTCTAATGGATTTAATTTGAGTAGTGCGTTTCGTTGGTACATGTTACCCCTCCGCAGCTTTTTCGCTTAAACGCTTTTACGCACAAAAGCAATTTATGATTTTACTATAGTGATATATTATTAAGTTGTCAATTAGTTTTAACTAAGTTTCATAAAAATCCTGAAAATAGTGAGCCCGGCATGACTATTCATGCCGGGCTCTTTGTTTTATTCTGATCTGTCCATTGGGTTGTAAAGCTTGATTTCAGGGTTTTTCTCCTGGAACCAGCGTAATGCAAAATCATTTTCAAACAGGAAGGCTTTCTTATCATACCGGTCATGCACAAGCAGACTGCGGGAATTGGATAAGTTCTCATTAATGTCTTCATTTTCAATCCAGCGGGCTATTTTGGAACCCACTCGTTCCATATTTACTTCAACATTATATTCATTTCGCATCCTGTGCTCAAACACCTCAAACTGAAGCTGGCCCACAGCACCAAGGAGATATTCTTCCGTCTTGACGGTTTTAAAAAGCTGGATGGCGCCTTCCTGAACCAATTGCTGGATGCCTTTGTGGAAATGTTTTTGTTTCATGACGTTCTTTGCCGTAACCCGAACAAACAGTTCTGGCGTGAATTGCGGCAAACGTTCATATTCAAATTGATCTTTTCCTGTGACAATTGTATCACCGATCTGATACGTGCCCGGATCATATAAACCAATAATATCGCCTGCAACGGCCTCATTAACAGTGCTCCTGTCATCTGCCATAAACTGTGTTGATTGAGCCAGCTTTATTGGCTTGCCTGTACGGGATAAGGTAACCGTCATACCCCGTTCAAACTTTCCGGAACATATACGCAGAAAAGCAATCCGGTCACGGTGAGCAGGATTCATGTTTGCCTGAATTTTAAAGATGAATCCAGAGAAGTCTGTTGACAATGGATCGATTTTGCCCGTTGTGGAGTTCCTTGCCTGCGGTACAGGAGCAAACTCGAGGTAGGACTCCAGGAAAGTTTGAACGCCAAAGTTTGTCAGAGCGCTGCCGAAGAAAACGGGAATTAGATCCCCATCACTTACACGTTCAGCCGAGAAAGAGTTGCCTGCCTCGTTCAGAAGCATGATTTCTTCGAGGGTCTGCTCATACAGCGGAGAGTCCTTTAATGGATGTACTCCATCTATTTCCCCGTCTTCATTGAGAGAGACAAACTTCTGCTCTTCTTCCACACGGAATTGTTCAATCCGATTATGATGGCGGTCATAGATTCCCAGGAACTCCTTGCCCATACCAATCGGCCAGTTCATAGGGTAAGATTCAATTCCAAGGACTTCCTCTAATTCAGCGAGCAATTCAAGGGGAGTACGTCCCTCACGGTCAAGTTTATTTATAAAAGTAAAAATCGGAATGCCCCTCATTCGGCAAACCTTGAAAAGTTTCAGCGTCTGTTCTTCAATTCCCTTGGCAGAATCGATGATCATGACCGCACTGTCAACGGCTGTCAGGGTTCTGTATGTGTCTTCACTGAAATCCTGGTGACCAGGTGTATCGAGAATATTGACACGAAAACCATCATAATCAAATTGCATGACAGAGGACGTTACGGAAATACCGCGCTGCTTCTCGATCTCCATCCAGTCACTTGTTGCAAATTTCCCCGTCTTTTTCCCTTTGACCGTACCTGCATCCCTAATAGCGCCTCCAAATAACAGGAGCTTTTCGGTCAGCGTCGTTTTCCCGGCATCGGGGTGGGATATAATGGCAAACGTACGCCGTGATAAAACTTCTTCGTTAAATTTCGTCATATAGATAGATCCTTTCTGCTAAACAAGCATTGCAGTTATTGCAATCCACATTTTATCTCAATTAAGGAATGGGAAAAAACCATACTCTGGTTAAAAGCCTCATAACCTTTATCATATAGTTTACAGAAAAAGTTTTCAATTGCTTTTAATATCCAAAGAAAATAAAAAGAGGCAGCGTTTCTTCCGCTGCCTACCGTCCTATTAAAATTGCTGCTCGATATCTTCAATAATTTCGTCAATGGTCTCAGATACTTCATTCGTTTTTCTGGCTATGGAAATACTGAACTCCAATAGCTCTTTATATAAATCAACAGAGATCATGGTGTTTGTTTTTTGATAATCATTAATCTGCAAACCGATATTCTGCAAGATGACCAGCACTTCTTCCATTGAACCCTTTTGAACATCAAACATTTCCTTTTCCCCCTGTTTTTTATATTTTTATCTCATTATGGGGGAGTTTGCAAAAATATGAAATGGTAATATTTCCAACTATTATGCCATAATTGCCCATTATGGGTCTATACGCACAGAAAAAGGGCTCGAAACTTCCAAATCGGTTAGAAAAGGAGTCGCAAAATGATTCCATCGGCCCAGTTTATCCCCCATGAAACGAGGGCAGACATGCACTGATTCGTCTACTGTGCAAGCCCCCTATATAAGTGCCTGTTTCTTACCCTTTCGTTCCCGAAGATATATTCGATCCCTCTATAAAGTACCTTTGGAAGAAAAAGAACAATAGAACAACAGGCAGCAGGACAGTCACCGACATCGCCATCAAGTAATGCCATTGAGTCTGGACAGTGCCCTTGAAAGTCTGCAGGCCAATTTGAAGGGTATATAGATTTTCATCGTTAATATACAGCAGCGGGCCCAGCAAATCATTCCAGGCACCATTGAAAGAAAAAATGGCAACTGTGATCAGCGCAGGCTTGGTCAGCGGAATCATGATATGCCACCAAATCTGCAAATGGTTGGCCCCATCGAGATACGCTGCTTCAATTAATTCATTTGGAATGGTCATCATGAATTGTCTCAGAAGGAAAATGAAAAAAGCACTCCCTAAAAACGCGGGAACAATCAATGGAAGATAAGTGTTCAACCAGCCCAATTTTGAAAATAGAATATACTGCGGAACCATTGTGACAAAACCAGGAATCAACATTGTGGAAAGCACGAGCACAAACAATGCATTCCGCCCCTTGAAACGGATTTTTGCAAAGGAATAGGCTACCAGGGAATTCACGAGGACACTTCCCAAAGTCCCGCAGGCAGCAATAAAAAATGTATTAAAAGCCCACCTAGTAAAAGGGGCTGTCCGCCATGCCTCCATATAATTGGAAAAATGAAAATCATTTGGAATCAAGGTTGGCGGATACTGGGCAATTTCTTCCGGTGACTTCAGCGAGGTTGAGATCATCCACCACAGAGGTGCCAGAACAACAATGCTTCCGAGCAAAAGAAGAAAGGTGACAGCAGTACCCTTCGCTTTTTCTTTAAATCGTTTTGTCTCATAAAACCTGGGTGCCAACGCCGTCTTCATTACTTGTCCCCTCCTTCATAATGGACCCAGCGCTTCCCTAGCTTAAGGTTCAGGACTGTCAGGACCATAACAATGATAAATAAAAGCCAGGCCATTGCAGACGCATAGCCCATATCGAAAATTTCAAAAGCATTATTCCACATATGGAGATTATAAAACAGCAGGGAATTCGCGGGGCCTCCATTACCGCTCTCAGTCATTACATAGGCTTCCTGAAAAATCTGGAACGACCCGATGGTGCTCGTAATAACATCAAAAAAGATGATGGGAGAAATCATGGGGGCTGTTATGTAAAAGAACCTCTGCATAGAGCTCGCTCCATCCAACTCAGCCGCCTCATACATTTCATTGGACACTCCCTGGAGACTGGCTAAGTAAAGCAGCATCCCGCCGCCGACACTCCACATTTTCATCACAAGCAGGGCAGGCTTGGTCCATTCAGGGTCAAAAAGCCAGGCCGGCCCCTCAATCCCAGCCCAGCCAAGGACCGTATTTACCAGCCCTGTTGAAGGGCTAAGGAGCTGCATCCACAGAAAATAAACAGCGACACCTGACAGGACTGCAGGAAGATAATAGATGGTACGGAAAAACTTCATTCCTTTAACTTTCTGGTTTAGCAGCAAGGCGAGCAAAATTGCGCCTGCCGTTGTAAGTGGTACGGAGAACACAACATAATATAATGTATTTAATAATGAAGTCCAGAATAAATCATCCAGGGTGAACATCCGTTTAAAATTATCCAGTCCGATAAAGTTCATTTTCGAAGTAATATTATAATCCGTGAAGCTTGCATATAAAGAGAAAATTAGCGGGCCCAATGTCAAACCCGCGAACCCGATGAGCCATGGGCTGACAAACAGGTATCCGATAATGTTTTCCCTGGCCGTCCTGCTCAGCCTTTTCTTCTTTTTACTGGCAGCCTCTGGCTCATGGATATATGTTTCTGATGGCAGAATTTCCGTTTGTTTCATGCCTTCCGCTACTCCTCTCAAAGTGATTATAGTAAAGAGAGAAGCTATGCTTCTCTCTTCCGGTCCATGGGATCAGGAGAATCAGCACTCCCTATTCCCTTTTAATCTTGCTAACATCTTTTTCAGCCTGCCTCAGTCCATCCGCAGGAGAGTATTTACCTAACAGGATATTGTCTATGATTGGATTGATTCGATTATGATAATCAGGGTATTCAACCGGCACCGGGAACATTTTTGTTACCTTCAGATTATCTACGGTGGCCTGGTAAACGGTCTGCCCATCTCCGGTTAGTTCATCAATTACTGATTCTGCTGCTTTTATATTGGCCACATTGTCAAAATTTTTCTGTGCCCAGTATTTTTGTGCCTCCGGGCCTGTAAGATAGTCAATAAATTCCATTGCTTCTTCTGGATGATCGGAGCCTTTCGGAATCTCAGCGACAAACCCGCCGCCTTCAGCCCAGTGTTCGGAATCCTTAGAATACGAAGGGATTGGTGCCACCCCAAATTCTATATCCTTGCCGTAGTCCCTTAATTGTGTATAAAAAGTGCCGATATCAACCCACATGGCCACCTTTTCAGCTATAAACGGATTCGCTTGTTCACTGCCAAACTCTGCCTGAAAGGCCTGTACGGTATTTTCCCCAAGCCTCTCCTTCCAGCCTGCAATCCATTCAAGGGCCTTTACCTTATTAGGGGTATTGATTTTCAGCTCTCCGTCCTCAATGAACCCAGCCCCATTATCCGCGTTTGTCATCCAGCTGGATGCCCCGATGCTCCCCCATAATGGATAGAACCCAATACGCTCATAACGGCTGCCATTTTTAATATCAAGTTTCTTTGCGTATTCCTCCAGCTCCTCCCAGGTTTGCGGAGGCTTGTTTGGATCCAGTCCTGCTTCCTTAAATGCTTTTTTATTGTAGTAGAGCAGGCGGGTATCGGTATTAAATGGAACCGCGAATGGTTTATTCTGATATTGAACACTTTCCCATAAATGGGGATAGAATTGATCTTTAAATGAATCATCTATGTATTTGCTTAAGTCCTCCACCTGCTTGTTTTCTGCCCTTTGCGCCACGGTGTTGATATCATTAATAATGACATCTGCAGGATTTCCGGCAGCTACAGAAGCAAGATTCTTTGTCCAGATGTCGCCCCATGGCAGGAAAGTATGTTTTACAAAAATGCGATCTTGTGATTGATTAAAATCATCAATGATTTTTTCTATCACTGGCCTTCTTGTTTCCGATCCCCAGAATGACCAAAAATCTACCACTGTTTTGCCGTCTTGCGTCTTTTCCGCCTGTACGTTTTGTTCTCCTGATGAACAGCCTGTCAGCACCGCGAACATCAGTACAAACGGAATGAATATGCTTAAACTCCTTCTCATGATATCCTCCTATAATATATTGATATAAATACAATTCTTCCTATACCACATACAATTTCAGGTTAAACCTAAAAAAGTGCCCGCTGCTGCGGGCACTTCCTCTTTTTTCAGTATTCAGGTCAAAGTAATTAATTATAGCAGGCACATCCAACAATTATCAGCAGGATGAATAAGACAACAATCAGAACAAACCCGCTGCCGTATCCACATCCGCCGTAACTGTACCCGGATCCGCCAAAGCCGTGCCCATATCCGTATGGCATACTCCAACCCTCCTTTGTTTACAAACATCGGGGATTAATAGCCGCCGTATCCCCAAGAAGCTCCAATGATGATTAAAAGAATGAACAATACAACCAGCAGGGCAAAGCCGCCGCTATATCCGCATCCATCGCTCATTAATAATTACCTCCTTTTCAAATGTCAATATATCCTATTCAATTCAGGCAATTTGTGCAATTGAAGGACAAAAAAAATCTTGCCCAATTCCTTCCTTTTTTTAATAAAAGAAAGGAACATCTTGCTTCAGAGCCTGCAATGATTTATTTTTTAGCTAAAGGGAAAAGAAAGAGGAACCCTAAAAAACGGCACTGAACACCTTAATTATGTGTTCGAATTGGAGGCAGATCCATGTATTTCTTAAGACAGCTAAACCGCTTCCTCCATGTTTACCTGTCGATTCTGAGACATTTGCACTTGCCCCTTGCCTTTTTAACAGGCAAAAAAGATCGCCCTATCTTTATTGGCCATCGAGGGGCCTCCGGGTATTATCCAGAAAACACGATCCTTGCCTTTGACAAGGCGGTCGCTCTTGGCGCCGATATGCTTGAATTCGATGTCCAGCAGACAAAAGATGGAACTTTGATTGTAATACATGATCCAAAGGTAAACCGGACAACTTCCGGAAAGGGATATATCAAGAATTTGACCTATGAGGAAATCAAGGTACTTGATGCTGGAAGCTGGTTTGATCCCCGGTTCAAAGGTGAGAGGATTCCTACTTTGGATGCAGTACTGGACCGGTACCTTGGAAAAGTCCGCTTATTGATTGAACTGAAAAAACCATCCTTATATCCGGATATTGAAAGGCATCTGGCTGAAAAACTAAGAGAACGGGGTGCAGATCAACTCGGGGACGGCCAAATCATTGTCCAATCCTTTGACAGGAGATCGATGCAAGAGTTTCATCGTATTTTCCCCGCCGTTCCGGTGGGGGTACTCATTAAGAATCGACCAGCAGGAATATCGCCTAGGGAGATCCGGGGCATAGCTCAATATGCAAGTTACCTGAATCCAAAGGTGACCCTGGTGAATAAGCGACTTATCAAAAGGATTCATGGCTGTGGAATGAAAACCTTTGCGTGGACGGTCAGGGATAAAAAAACGGCAGGTGCGCTGTTAAAAATGGGCATGGATGGCATTGCAACAGACTACCTTGATTATTTAACAAAACCTGGCCCCATAGAAAAGGACCGCGGCAGATGAGCAGCGGTCCATTCTTAATGTATTCGGATCATTGGATATGGGCTTTAGACTCTTTACCCTCAACTATACGACTTGCTCTTCGGCGCATGTTTCTTGCAAGTACAACAAGGCTTCTTTATCGGATGAAACGGGCAATATGAAATCGGTCTTGTATTCTTCCGGACCCTTTCCGGTTATAAAGACCCAATCACCGTTCCGGGCATTTTCCCAGGCAAATTGGATTGCCGCGGTCCTGTCTGTAATAACGAGGCCCTTTTGGTAGCCATAGCGCGAATTCAGTGCATGCATTTCCTCAATCATTTCTTCTTCTGGAACACCGTTCAGGTCATCCAGGGTAAGGATGAATTGGTCACATAGCGAGGAGGATGCCTTTACCATATCTTCCCGTTTTGAAGCATCCCTGCCTCCCCGAAATCCATAGATATGGGTTATCTGCCTAGCATGATGCTGTTTGGCTGTATGGAGACAGTATTCAATCGCATCCCTGGTATGGGCATAGTCAATAATAAATATTGCTCCATTCGGGTGTGAAATCATTTCGAACCTTCCAGGTACTCCTGGAAATTCCTCTAACGCCCTGACAATTTGCCCTGGATTGATTCCGATGTCATAAGCGGTCAAAAATGCGAGTGCAGCATTATACACATTGTGAAGTCCAGGGCAGGGCAAATCCACTTTGAATTTTTCACCTTTGATGGTGACGGTGAATTGTGTGATCCCATTTAGTTTAATTCGATCGATTGACAAATCTGTACTTTTTGAATCACTTAATGTTAACGAAGGAATTTTCCTCTGTGCCAGTTCTTCCGACATTCGGCAGCCCCAGTCACTGATTTCTGACACAATAGCCTTCCCCTCAGGTTTTAGATAATTAAACATTTGGGTTTTAACTTTAAAATACTTCTCCATGGTTTGATGATAATCGAGATGATCATGTGACAGATTTGTAAATAAACCGTAATCAATCTCCAGCCCTTCGGCACGTGATTGAACTAAAGCGTGGGAAGATACTTCAAGAATCGCATACTCATCCATGCTCTGTGCAAGCAGCCCCTGTAATTGAAGAGCGTCGGGTGTTGTATTAGTAGGCTTGTACACTTCTTTATTGACCACGTAGGAAACTGTTCCAAACAACGATACCGTTTTTCCTGCAGATTCGAGGATATGTTTCAGCATATAGGAAACGGTTGTTTTTCCATTTGTGCCTGTGATGCCAATTACTTTTCGTTTTCTCGAAGGGTAATGATAAAACGCGCTTGCCAGCTTTCCAAGAGCTAAGCGGCTGTCGGCAACTCTGAAATAAGGGACCTCGAGCTCGAGATCCTCCTCACCTATAACCGCTGCAGCGCCCTTTTCAATTGCATCTTTTATAAACCTGTGTCCATCCATATTAAAACCCGTGATGGCCACAAAGATATTTCCCGGGATAATCTTTCTTGAATCCATTTGTATGCCGTTGATTTCGGTTTCCTTAACAGCAACATCAGCTGTCAGACATCCATCCAGGCACTCCAACAATTCGGCTAGTCTCATTTTCCAAAACTCCCTTATACCTTCCGTCAATTTCAGTCTGCATTTTTCTTAATAAATTTTGTCTCTTTTTATTTTCCCCTTTTTACTTAAACTATCCCGGCTTTATGAAGGTTTCTGTTTTATTCGTTAAAATAAGAAAAAAGACCGAAGTTCCCTTCAGCCTTTTTCCCTAAAAAAAAGTTGTTTTTTTGAAAATCGGAATAAATACCTGGCATTTAGCCTGCTGTGCTGATTGAGCATGTAAGCCGATCTCTTTGCTCCGGGTCTCCTTCTGGTATTGAGGGATTCAATCATTCCCTTTGCCGTCTTTACTCCTATTCCGTGCCCATAGTATTGGTCATTCCCCAAAACAACACCATTCTCTCCCCTCCAGATTGGCAGCTGGTAATCTGGATTATAAAAATAGACGATATCTCCGGGAATGAATTCCCGCCCAGACCGTGTAATAATCACAAGGTCAGGGTCATTATTCCAGTTCCAGACCAGCAATCCCCCAAATAAATAATTAAAATCTGATTCCCTGATAGAATCCAGTACCGCTTTGTAATAAATGAGAATCATTGCTGTAGAGCATTCAAACCCATATTTCTTCCCATTGACAAATATATCCCTGATTGCCTCAGATGGAAGTACATCCGGTCTTAGCAGATACCCGTATGAACTTCGCACCCAGTAAGCCGGATTAAAGGCTGAATACTCAAACGAGGTGAATACAGCGCCGCTTTTGTTAAGCTCTAATGCAGCTTTGATAATATTTTCCCTTAGAATAAGCTCAAACAGTAAGATGGCTGCTTCCTCATAATAAAAGATCTCGCTGCTTGCCTGCATGGCCAGGTAAATCTCTCTTTGTTTCCCTTTTAGGCTTGCAATCGGAATACCACTGGGGGCGTTTGCAATTCTTATCATGCCTGCCTCCTTTTATAAAAAGCTCCTTGATTCATTATTTTTATCGGATGTGATGCCTTTAAAAGCACCAGGATATCATTATCTAAATGGTATGAAGAAAAACAATTATTAAGACGTAAAAAAACTCAACCCTGATGGATTGAGTTTGTCTATTTTTATCGGTCTACCCTTGTCTTGCTTCCGGTGAGCTCAATAAACTTTTTAACTGCCTGAAAGTCCTCATATAAAAACAAGAGGAGGTCACCAGGTTCGGATATTTCCCATGCTTTTATAAAGGCTTCAGCCTCTGGCTTCACCAGATGGATATTTGATGGTGACAAATGTTTTTTCGCCGCTGTTTTTATTATTCCGGGTACCTCCCACGGCACTCTGCCTCTTAATTCAGCATCTTCCTTTATGACCATCACATCTGTATTTTTAGCTGCAATTGTTCCCAGCTGGGCAATATCCTCATCAAGTCTGTCACCCGGCGCGGACAGCACCGTTAGAACCCTGCCCATCTTTAATGATCGAACAGCTTCAAACACGGCATTAAGACCTGCACAGTTATGAGCATAATCGATGATGATCTGCCTGCCCTCCATTTCTATCCTGTTAAACCTCCCCTTTGAAAAGTGAAAATCAGGGACAAAGGAAAGTGCTTTACGCTTTAAATTTTCCAGGTCCACTCCCTGTGAACGGACAGCAGCAAGAGCCTGAAGAAGGTTTGAAACATTATGTTTCGCTGTGCCGTCAAAGGTGACTGGAACTTCACTGACAAGCAAAAACTTGGTGCATCTCCCATTTTCTGAACAGATGATCCAGCCTGCCAGATCAACATACCAGGCATCCTCTCCTTTTTTTAAAGCCTTTTGTATAAAAGGGTTTTGTTCATCTAAAGAGGTAAAGATCACTTTTCCTTTAGTATGGGATGCCATTTTTGCCACTTCAGGATCATCACCATTCAAAATGCAAGCCCCGCCATCAATGACGACCTCAGGTATAAGCCGCTTTAATTTCACCAGTTGATCAAACGTTTCAATCCCGTCAATTCCCAAATGATCTTCCGCTACGTTAGTGACAACTCCAACATCGCAGTAACGGAAAGCAAGGCCTTCCCTTAGAATTCCGCCCCGTGCGGTTTCGAGGACCGCTGCATCAACCTGCGGGTTGCTCAGTACTTTGCGGGCACTGATAGGTCCGCTGCAGTCTCCTTCGTCTATACAATGGCTGCCTATGTACACCCCATCAGAATTCGTCATCCCGACGGTCCTTCCTTCTGACTCGAGAAAATGCTTGATCATCCTAGTGGTGGTTGTCTTTCCGTTCGTGCCAGTTACAGCCAGGACCGGTATGGCCGCTTCTTCTCTGTCCTTAAATAAATAATTGACGATGGCCTTCCCTGCGTCCCTGCTTTTCCCTTTGCTGGGGTGGTGATGCATCCGGATACCCGGAGCAGCATTGACCTCAATGATGGCTGACTGTTTCGAATCTAACGGCTTGGCAATGTCTTTGCTGATTAAATCTATTCCGGCTATATCGAGTCCAATCGCCTTGGCTGCAGCAATGGCCAGTTCCTTATAGGTAGGGTGAACCTCATCTGTAACATCAATTGCAAGGCCGCCGGTTGATAAGTTGGCATTGCCCACTACTTGTACGATTTGCCCCTTATGGGGAATGGAATTTAGGCTTAAATCAAACTTTTCAAGGTAACAGGAAACCGTATAATTAAAGGGGATTTTTGTCATCGGTTTCTCGTGTCCATCCCCGCGCAGCGGATTTTTATTCTCAATCTCTATCAATCTCCGGATGGTGTCCTGTCCATTCCCAATGACAAACGGCGGCATTCTGAGGCTGGCTGCCACTAAATTCCCTCCAATGACAAGCAGACGATAATCGTGGCCCTCATAGTACTTTTCAATGATAAATTCTTTTACATGCCGATCCAGACAATGGACGACGTTAAACAGTTCGTCCTTGTTCTTGATATTGGTAATAACCCCTTGCCCCTGCCTTCCGTTCAACGGCTTAATGACTAAAGGAAAACCAAGTCTTTCGGCCGCCTTAAAGATTTCTTCATAGGAGGATGCAACTTCCCCGATAGGCACGGGCAAACCACAGCTGTTCAGGATATCCTTAGTGGCCTGTTTATCACAGGAATTTTCCACTGCCATACAGGAGGTCTGACTCGTTATGGTTGCTTGTACAAATTTTTGCCTTGAACCAGTTCCCAGGCGAAGTAAACTATTTGTTCCAATCCTTTCGACCGGAATGTTTCTTCGGATTGCTGCATTGTATATAGCCTCTGTACTGGGTCCAAGCTTATTTTTATAGTAAAAGGAAGATATTTTGTTTACATGGCGGCTGATTTCAATTCCTTTGATCCCGGAAATAATCTGCTCAGCAATTTCCATGGCCGCTTTAAAGGCATAATAACCGGACTCGGGTTCTCTGTATTCATATGTGACAAAATAGATACCTTCCTGCTTTCCGGTTACTGTCTTGCCATGCTTTACATGGATGCCGGCCATATTTTGAAGCTCAATGGCAATGTGTTCAAGAATATGGCCCATCCATGTGCCTTCATAGAGGCGTTCAACGAACCCTCCTTCATATCCAGTCGAACAAGTATGTTTCTTTAACCCGGGCATCAGCGAAATGAGGCTTTCGGAAAATCCAGCTATCTTGTTGGAAGGTTGAAATTCATATTCCTGAATGTCAAGTTCAATCCAGATCGTGGGATTATAATTAAAGTAATTGGGTCCTTTCAGGTATCTTACACGGTTGATTTTCATTGCTATGCCTCTTTCCTTTTCATGATTTTCCGGGTAGATAAATTGAAACTATAACCATCTGTCAGAGCGTGGAGCTTGAAGTCTGTAATGGTCAGTTCTTCACCGCCATTCTCCGATCTGACAAAATCTACGAGACTGCCGTTGAGTCCGTCTATAACAAAGACCTGATGCTCTCCAATTACTTCAAACTGCTTTCCATTCACCAAAATCGCTGTATTTTCATCGATGCCGATGCCGACTAATTCCTTATTCTCCGCGATGGCCCCAATTAATCGGCCAAAACGGGCCCGTTGAGAGAAATGCTGGTCGATTAAAAGATTCTTCTCAAATCCGAATCCTTTGCCCATCTCGATGACAAGTCTTTCTTCATCATTGTTCTTCATTTCCGAATAAATGATCATATCCTCGCCCATTATGGATGCTCCCGCACTGGTTCCCCCAATGTGCATTCCGGAGCGCCATTTTTCCATCAAAAGGGTATGGAGTTTTGAACCTCTAATTAAATCAGATAACCTCTTTTGGTCTCCGCCAGTTATAAATAGTGCACCAAGTTCCGATGTGGTCCCTAGAATCGAGGGATCATCCGCTTTTTCCCTAGTATCTACAGCCAGGACTTTAATTTCCTCTGCACCGAGATTTCTGAATACTTTTATATAATCCCTGCTAACCTCGTCGGGTATCTGCGAAGCTGCAGGCAAAATACCGACAGGTCCGCCTCTTTCCATAGATAGTTGTATAAACAGAGATAAAATATCCCCTTCTGTACATTTTTCCTCATTGCCGCCAATAATCAGCAATTTACCTGAATTCATCTTTTGTCTTTCACCTTTCCTAACCGAAGTGTGCAAAGCCTGTAATCGCAAGGGTAAACGATCTCCCGCGACAGGATGAATAACCCAAAATAACAGACCTTCCATTTTCTTTCTTTTTTTACTCCTATATCATGTTACCCAAACACTGCTTGTTTTCATTCGTTAAAAACGGGTACTGTACATTAAACACGATTAAAAGGAGGTTCTAATTAATGACTCAGCATAATGAGAACACCCAGAATGAATCTAAAGAACAACAGAAAAAGAGGCAGCATGAGATCGATATTGAACCGCAGCGTGAAGGCGCAAAAACAAAAGAAAAAAAGGAGTCCAATTCATGAAGCGTGACTCTGGACGAAAGGATATGGATAATCCAGAACAGTATGCGACCAGCAAAAAAAGTCTGTACGACATGCACGAGAGCGAACAGACGGTTGATTCCATTCCTCTCGAAGACTTAAAAGAAGAGCAAAAGGAAGAAAAACACGGCAGGAATACAAAGGATGTCTCTTCAACCGAAAAAAAATACAATGTAGACTATCAATAATATTCTTTGCCGGAACTAGTCAGAAGATAACAAAGGCAGGCCTGCTAAAAACAGGTCTGCCTTTGTTTATGATTACATCTATATTATGAGCTTTTAACGGTCATGGGCTGACTTGGGGGCCTTTCCCCCTTTTGCAGGTCATTGATGCTCAAGCCGAAGTCCATTTGTAAATGAGGGTAATCCTTAAAGTGCTTCCAGTCACCGCCCCACTCAAACCCAAGCTCTTTAGCGATCTCTACAACTTCCATCCAATCTGATTGACCATTCCCGTTCCCATCGTACCCCATATCCCATATCGCCTGGCCATTTGCCTTAA
Source organism: Mesobacillus foraminis (assembly GCF_004340465.1). Classification (GTDB taxonomy): domain Bacteria; phylum Bacillota; class Bacilli; order Bacillales; family Cytobacillaceae; genus Mesobacillus_B; species Mesobacillus_B foraminis. The sequence goes on from NZ_SLVV01000001.1 coordinate 80,370, forward strand.
TGGCAAAGTCAATGGCTAAGCCGAAATTATGAAAGGATTCTCCTCCCTTAGCATGTGTAACAATATTGCCTTGGGTCGATCTTCCCTTTTCGTATAGCCGGTCCTGTTCATGATGACTCCTAAAGCCATCCGTAATAATAATTTCAATCCCTTTGCCTGCACTTTGTTGAATCAACAATTCTGCATTATGACTTACTGCAGGGTGAAGGCTATCCGGGAGCGGCACATCCCGATTAGAAGTGCCATTGTGGATATATTGAAGGTATATCCAGACGCCAACGATGATAAGACAGAATGTGATGACTGCCCTTCCTGAGAATTTCCTTTTCATGCTCAAATTCCTTTCTGCCCACGTTCTACCTATATTAACGAGTTTAAGTGATAAATAATTTCATGGGAAGACATTTAACTTACTGCATACTGGAGGGTTCTTCCCAGTAAGCAGTACTAAGGAAAACTAAAAAAGACATTGTCGATTCAGCTCAAAGGTTGTAAAATTTTTCTAAGAGCTGCTATTTAGGGATGGTGATTTATTTGGAGATCATGAGGCACTTTTTATTCAATCTGTCCTTACTCATTATCTTTATGTATATTTCGTTAATGTGGCTGGACAGGCAAGGGAAGATGTCTTTTCCCAAACGCGGTATGACCCTCTATTTTATTGCAGCCATCTTCACCTGTTTTTTCTTCTCTTATGAACTTACTGATACAATCCAACTGGACCTTAGGGATGTGCCTGTTATCCTTGGCGGACTTTACTTTGGAGTGGGCCCGTTGCTGGCAATTGCAGCCATCTTTATTAGAGGATTTTATGGGTTTGATTCAGGTTTTATTGCCAATTTGCTGCTGTACAGCCTTCTTGCAGTCCTGCTTTGGCGTCTCCACCCCTGGTTTATTAAGCAGGTTCCCAAATTCAGACTCATATTTTCTGTTTCCTTCATTTTCATTATCAGCCTGGTAACGGTAGTCTGCCTGGAATTCATCAACCCTCCAGAAGAAAAAGTTGACGTATGGTTAGCTTACTTATTTATACCACCCATTGGAACGTGCATATTAGCTTATTCTATTGAATTTGTCCGTAAAAACATCCTCTTAAGGAAGCACTTAATAAAATCTAAGAAATTAGAAGTGGTAGAACAGATGGGGGCGGCCATATCCCATGAAATCCGCAACCCTTTAACCGCTGCAATTGGATTTGTTCAATTGCTCCAGGAGAACGGGGTCACGGCTTCAAAACGAAAGGAATACCTGTCGCTCGTTAAAGGTGAACTGGAATCGGCTGAAAGAGTGATCCAGGATTATCTGACATTCTCAAAACCCTCGCTGACTTCAGTAGAAGAATTGAACATCAGAAGAGAACTTGTTCATATTCTGGCGATTATTCAGCCTCTGGCCAACAGGAACTCAGTCCAGATAAAGACAAGCTTTGCCGGAATTGGATTTATTAACGGTGACAGGCAAAAATTGCACCAATGCTTCTTAAATGTTCTTAAAAACGCCATAGAAGCGATGCCTGCCGGAGGAATTTTAGAAGTGGAAACTTTATTCAGCGCTTCCCATGTAACTGTAACAATCAGGGACAATGGACTGGGAATGACCAAAGAGCAGCTTGACAGATTGGGAGAGCCCTATTACACCACTAAAGAAGGAAAAGGCACCGGATTGGGAATGATGGTGGTCTACAGCATTGTGAGAGCAATGAAAGGAACCCTTCGTGTCGAAAGTGCCCCGGGTTCTGGTACAGTCTTTCACTTTATTTTCCCATCAGCAAAATCTAAGACTCTGGATTCCTTCCCAATAGAATAATGAAAAAGAGGCAGGGAGAATCCCCCGCCTCTTCTCTGTTTATGAAACTTCTTTATCACGATCGAAGGTATACTCTTCTTCCCAATACTCGGCGTTCTTGATTCCAAGCTTTTTAGAATTAAAGACGGGGTCAAGCCCTTGCTTTTTCTGCTCTTCATAATCCCTTAGAGCGATTAAAGCGGGTTTAGCCAGAAGGACTATGGCAATCAGGTTCAGCCACACCATCAGTCCCAGCCCCACATCTCCCAGTGCCCAAGCCAGGGATGCTGTTTTGACTGAACCGTAAAATGTCGCGGCAAGAATCACGATCTTAAGTATAAACATAGGGAGCTTGCTGTCTTTACCTCTAGTCAGATAAGCAATGTTTGTTTCCGCGATATAGTAATAGGCCATAATGGTAGTAAAAGCGAAAAAGAATAGCGATATGGCCACAAATCCTGCACCAAAGCCAGGTATAGCCGTTTCAACTGCAGCTTGGGTAAATCCTGGTCCAGCCTCCACCCCCGGCAAATTCTCCGTCAGGAAGGTCTTCCCATCTGAGCCCACTGTATTGAAGGAGCCCGTAAATAAAATCATAAACGCTGTGGCAGAGCAAACAAATAATGTATCAATATAGACGGAAAATGCCTGGACAAGGCCCTGTTTAGCCGGATGTGAAACCTCTGCTGCAGCTGCGGCATGCGGCCCTGTTCCCTGCCCTGCTTCATTGGAGTAAATCCCTCTCTTGACACCCCATGCAATGGCACTCCCAATGATCCCTCCAAACATCGAATCTGCACCAAAAGCACTGCTGAATATTAGACCAATGACTCCTGGAAGCTCATTGATATTCATTCCAACGATAATGAGTGCAACAAGGATGTAGCCGACAGCCATAAAAGGCACAGCATATTGCGCAACTGTTGCAATCCGCTTCACTCCCCCAAAGATGATTGCCCCTAGGAGAACAACAAGAATCACACCAGTGAGTACCTTGCTCATTCCGAACGCATTCTCCAGTCCCAGGGCAATGGAATTGGACTGAATCCCCGGCATCAATAAGCTCATTGCAAGCAAGGCGGAAACCGCAAACAGGACAGCGAACCATTTCTTTCCGATTCCTTTTTCAATATAGTAAGCAGGCCCTCCACGATAAATCCCGTCTTGTTTAACTTTATAAATCTGCCCAAGTGTTGATTCAACAAATGCACTTCCAGCTCCAATGAAGGCAATTGTCCACATCCAAAAAACTGCCCCTGGCCCTCCCATTGCGATAGCCGTTGCAGTACCAGCGATATTCCCGGTTCCCACTCTGCCTGAAAGGGCGATTGACAATGCCTGGAAGGAAGAAACTCCTGCGTCCGAGCTCTTCCCCCTAAACATCAGCAAAACCATATCCTTGATATGCCTGATTTGCAAAAATCTTGTTAAAACAGAAAATAGTAAGCCAATCCCTAAACAAATGTAAATGACGGGGGTGCTCCATAAGATACCATTTAAACTATTAACCAACGCTTCCAACTAAATCCCTCCCTTTTTCTATTTATATTTTATATATTCTGAATTATATGCAAATTATTAGGCTTGCACAATACATCCAGTAAAACTTTTTTCAAAACTATGTCAGAAAAGTTTACAAAAAAAAAAAACGACCGGATGTCCGGTCGTCTTTAATGGCACTACTCTCTGTCTTTATAATCGCTGCTCATGTTTCTATCAATAACTTTCTCATCACCGTCTGTTTCCACTCTGGCTTCTTCGCGCTTAACACTTTCTACTACACGCTCGGTATCCTCTACTTCTCTTTTCCCAATAACAAGCTCTTCAGACACCACTGGCTGTTTGTGCACTTCTACTCTTTCTTCCATGATCGGCACTCGGATTGTTTCATCTTCATTGGCAATGGTTCCATCGAAATCTTCTTCGTTTACTGAGCGTCGTTCTACATATACCTCTTCACGAGTAACAGGTATATTTATATTTTGCTGCTCTTCCACCACTTCCTTGTGGATTTCAACTTCGCCTGCCTGAACGCGATCTTTCGAGATGTTCAATTGCTCTTCTCTAAGCTGCATGCTTCGTTCTTCCGTTCTTTCATCGCCGTATTCATTTACGGGGCTGTTAACAACATCATTGGACTCTTCTGTATAAGCTGTGCTGCTTTGCAGATTAGCTTCATTGCCAACAAATGAAGTCTGTTCAGGCACTAAACCTTCTGTTAATAGAATAATTCTTCCTTCACGCACATCTTCTTCATATTCTCTTGCAGCCTCTTCTGTTAATCCGATTTGGACAAGACGGTCATTAAGGGAGGCTGAATTTCCTCCAAGATTCTCGTCACCATCAAATACGTTCATCAGATTATGCCAGAATCCGCCTGACCTGTTATCTTGATTTTCATCAGTTACTACGTGATCTACTGATTCAGTCGACACCCCTGTCCTGTTTTCAAACCCCGCAGGCAAATCAGGAGTATCCCCAATTATTGAAAAATCCTGAACGGAGTATCCATCTTCTTTAAATCTTTCAATTGCTTGTATTAAATCAGATTGATTTTCATATACGCCAACTACTTCTTTAGCCATCTTTGATTCCCTCCATTCAATATATATCCAACATCGTTATACCCATTAACAACGGGTTAGTTCTTTATTACCCCGACAAATGAACAGGTTAAACCTCTTGCTGCAAAATCACAAAGCGGCCCCTCCCTGTTTAGGGAAGAGCCGCTGGCAATAATAGATTTAACGGTATTGTATCTTGGAAGCCAGAGCTTTAGCAAGATTGGTCTCGATTTCAACGTCCTTAAATGATAATCCCAATTGTACAGCGGTGGATGCAATTTCCGGCCTGATACCGGACAGAGTGGTTTTCACACCAATCAGTTTTAAAGCACTGATCAGCTGAAATATCTGCTGAGCTACCATCGTGTCAATCATGACAACCCCCGAAAGATCAATGCATAAATGCTCTACATTGCGTACTGCACATTGATTGAGTGTGTTTTCAATAATCATTTTAGCACGGGCTGTATCAATGTCGCCTACCAGCGGCAGCAGAGCTGTTACACGGGTTAGGGATATAACGGGCGAACTTAGTTCATTGATCATTTCCTGCTGGGCTTTCAGCTGATAGGTTGAGTAGTGATAGGTTTCCTCTGTAAACTTTAAAATGACACTGTCGATCACTTTAACGATGATCAGATGCCATTGGTCCAATTGTCCAGCCTTGACCTTTTCCGGATATTTCTCTGCAAACTCGTGGACTGCTTCCAAATACTGCTCCCGGGTCCTCATGAACTCCCTGATGACGAAATGAATGGGAGTATCCAGATGCTGCTGATCAGAAGCAATTTTATGAATCCATTTGTCAAATTCAAAAGAAAATTTATCGCGGTCTGTTTTAAATAATTCAATAAAATGCTCATGAAATTCATAATTCTGTTTCTTTACATTTGCTATTACCTTCTCATCGGTGGATGCATAAACGCCTTTGGGATCACTCTTATCTAATCCTTTATACCATTCTTCGGTAAAATCCCTTGCTTTGATCAGCAAGAATTCATACAAGTCCTTATTTTTATGCAAACCAAGTTCTCCTCCCTCGACAAAATTTCTTTTTAGTTATATTATTTGCCGTCCATCCTGTGCCAAAGCATAGTAAATCCCATGCTGCAAGGTTTGAAAACATTGATACTTGGTGAAATTAAATCCGGAGTTTGTCATGATCAAGCCAAGTTCGGCCGATACCCCTACCAGGATCATTTCCGTCCCAATCAGAGATGCTGCGGCTCCCAGCCTTTCTATCATATGGGCCGTGTAGTTATCTACTTCTAGATGCAAGCCTGTAAGATCAACAACTAAATATCTGGCCTGGTTTTTCGGCAGGCTGTACAGCGTCTTTTCGATCATATCATCCCCGCGGCTGCTGTCGTATCTTCCGACAAGAGGTACCACCACAATTCCCTCGAGGACAGGGATAATTGGGGAAGACAATTCTTTGACCAGCCCTTTGAGCTCGCTCGTCTGTTTTTCGACCATATTTTCAAGCCTTCTAATTTCTTCTGATTCTTTATTCCTTGTTAGCTCATGGATGTTCTTTGTCACCGTAATATTAGAAGGGAAGTATTCAATAAGGTCATAATCTTTCCCTTCCAACTGGCTCTCCAACACTTTAAACCAAAGGTTTTCTCCAAATAGACCAGAAAAAATTCCGGCATAATGGGCTGGCAGGTAGGTGCCAGCGTGTTTCTTTCCCTGTTCTTTATTGATTTTATATTCCCAGCTGTTTTGCAGCCTGATTTTCAAAGTTCTTTTATCCAGATCCAGCTCACTGACAACGGCCCTTCCCCAGCCTGCCGATGCATAAGTATTCGGCACAAGCTCCGCCGCTTCAGGGATACTTACACTTTTTAATTCACGGAAATAATCCCCGACTAGCAAACCCTGGCGAAACCCTGTAGCCTCAAGTACCAGGCTGGCGGCATCCTCACCCGATATTTCCTCGATTGTGTCAAAAAAGGTCTTCATAGCCGAAGTGATCCAGAAAAGAACTGCATCCTGCTGCTCAAACAAGAATTGTCCCTTCTCAATATCCCAGCTGAAATTCAGCCCGCCGACATTGATGTTTGAATCCGAAGAATATCTTCCAGTCATAAAAAAATCCTCCCACCATTGATGTTATGTATAAATAAGTGCTGCTGACCAGGTCGGCAGTACGGAACAGATGTCTACTCTGCTTAGTTTACCTTGTTTACATTGAGGATGTCTATCTATACAGCGTCTCCTGAAAATGAGTATTCTTTCAAAATATTTGGCAGCTTAAGCCATTTTCAGCATAGGCATTATAAAAGAGTTTTAGTTAAAGTTTCCTGCTTACCTTTAATTTCAAAAAGTCAGTTGACTTTGTCGCTCTTCTACTTAAATAATAGCAAAGGAGAAATAAAGGAGTGTTTAAGTATGGCTGTTAGGTTGAAGAAAAAGATTACCCCCAAGTTTGATCCTTGGGAAGCCTATATGGACATAACTCAATATGGAAAGCAAGTGTTATCCAATATTGAGTTTACCACAACGACATTGTGCAATATGCGCTGTGAACACTGTGCTGTTGGTTATACTCTGAGCCCTAAAGACCCAGAGGGGCTTCCAATTGAGCTGCTCTTAAAACGGCTGGATGAAATACCATTGCTGCGTTCGATCAGCATTACAGGCGGGGAACCGATGCTTTCGATTAAATCAGTGGAAAATTATGTACTTCCCCTGCTGAAATATGCCCATGACAGGGGCGTGTATACTCAAATCAATTCTAACTTAACATTAGATCTTGACCGCTATGAAAAAATCATTCCCTTCCTGGACGTTTTACATATTTCACACAACTGGGGCACAGAACAGGATTTCATTGAAGCAGGTTTTGCCAATATGGCTCGAAAGCCTACCTATTCACAGCGGGAAACTCTTTTTAAAAAAATGATAGAGAACAGCAGGATCATATCTGAAAGTGGCGTACTGGTGTCGGCCGAAACCATGCTGAATAAGCGGACTTTGCCCCATTTGGGGAAAATCCATACACAAATCGTTGACGAAATGGGCTGTAAACGGCATGAAATCCACCCTATGTACCCTTCTGACTATGCATCCTCTCTTGATACTTTAAGTTTAGATGCAATCCGTGATGCCATCCATTACTTGCTGGATATCCGTGACAAGGATACCTGGATGCTGTTCGGCACCCTTCCATTCTATGCGTGCAGTCAAAAGGAGCAGGATCTTGAGTTAATCCGGCGCCTCTTCTCTGAAAAGAATGTAACCGTCCGAAATGATCCCGACGGACGTTCGAGACTGAATATAAATATTTTCAGCGGGGATGTCATTGTAACTGATTTTGGGGATACCCCTCCACTCGGAAACATAAAAACAACCAAACTGGAGGATGCCTATCAAGCCTGGGCAAAAACCAATCTTGCGGCGTCCCTTAACTGCCATTGCCCGGGTGCAGGCTGTCTGGGTCCAAATGTCCTTGTAAAGGATCGATACTATCCAGAAACCGACTTTAATACCCGAAAAGCCAGCATTGATGTAAAAAATATGGCAACACAGTAAAAGGTATTGAAAAGGAAATTCCTTTTCAATACCTTTTCTTTCGTTGGTCCACAGTCTACAAAAGATACCGTAGTGGAGTTATGTATTGGAGTGCCGCTTCCTCATCTATTTTGATGGAGCAAGGACAAAACATTCCTTAACTCATGGACAGCAACCTGGCCGGGAGCCGAGGCCTTTTTGGCAGCGCCGAAGGTCACTGCAGAACCAAACAGCTCCCCTGTTAAACGGCTGATCAATCCCTTTCCAGCCATTGACATCGTAATGATCGGCCGGTCAGAGTACTGGTCATTCATTGACAGTGTAGCCTCCAATAACGTCAATACATCATTTGCAGAATTGGGCATTACGGCAATTTTGGGAAAATCAGCCCCCAGTTCCTGGGCTCTGCATAATCTCGCTATGATTTCCTCTTTAGGCGGAGTTTTTTCAAAGTCATGGTTGCTGATGATGACATAAACCTTGTTAGAATGTGCCGCATCAACAAGCACCTTCACATCCTCTTCCCTGTTAAAAAGCTCGACATCAATAATGTCAACCAGCCCAGACTCTGCAACCTTCTTGTTCAATTTTACATAACCTTCCTGACCTAGTTCCTTTTCTCCACCCTCTTTGGCACTTCGGAACGTAAAAATAAGGGGAGTTTCCGGCAATAATGCCCTTATTTTAGTTAGAGCCTCCTCCACTTTTTCGGTATCCTCCACTTGATCAAAGAAATCGGCACGCCACTCGACGATATCTCCATCGATGTTCCTCAGAGCCCCCGCTTCTGCTACTATCTCCATAAGTGTTCTCCCTACAAGTGGAACACATATTTTAGGTGCACCTTCCCCAATATTTACGCCTTTAATTGTTATCGTCTGTTTCAAAATCTTCTCTCCTATCCATTATGCGGATTTCATCTATCTTTTTTACGACCACTGATTACAGCCGTTTGAAAATACCGAATTGCAAAGAATAAATAGCTTTTTCTATAAAAATAGTGACCTTCCCGAAATAAAGGTCACCACTTCCTGATTTAAGCCCATACCTCTAATCGTAAAGCTCCCATGCCAACTTTAATGAGTCAACGATATAGTCTGCTACTTCTTCCATTTCCTGATTATCGGTACTTACCTTTGAATGATGGACTGAATAGATTTCCTGCCTTTTATAGAAAAGCTCCTCTATTTCCTCAAGCGACCTGTCCTGAAGGACTGGACGGCTGTCAATGATTAAGCTGATTCTTTCCTTCCATGATTCCCAGGACAAATCTAGAAAGAATACAATGCAGGAAGAGAGGCAGACATTCCTGATTTCCTCCTGTAAAAAAGCTCCTCCCCCAACAGAGATGATTTGTAATTTCTGCTGGCAATAATCGATAATCATGCTTTTCTCTCTTTCACGAAAAGCCTTTTCACCAATTGAACTGAATATTTGAGAGACAGGCATTTGATATTCTTTTTCAATTTCCTCATCAATATCGACGAAGTCCCGGTAAAGCTTTTTTGCCACCAGCTTGCCGATTGTCGTTTTGCCGACACCCATAAACCCAATAAACACTATACTTTTCTCTTTCAACGGTACTTCCCGGTTAAACAAAATGAATCCAGCCTCCTAAACGAACAAAAAAACGATAATGAATGGATTCATTATAAATTAAAAATGCCGGGACGTAAATCTCATTCAGAATGTTCAGTACATATTATTTCGTCATTTAATTATAATTATTATAATTTAGTATTGATTTTCATATAAAATCTGCTATTATTAAATCATCAATAAAATATAGGACATTTTATTCAAAAAAAGGCTGTAAAGAAAGCGATTTTTTTATCTTATTTTCTCAATTAGTGATTATTAGCTATTGTCGTTTTAAAACCAATCAAAAAGGATGTTTATTATGGATGATGCTAAATCTCTAGAACTCATTCCCTATTTAAAAGAACGCGGGCTTCGAATTACTCCACAGCGATTGATGATTTTACAATCGATTTTAGATCACCAGGGCCATCCAACAGCAGAGGAAATCCATCAAACCATACCTTTTACAAGCCTCACGACGATTTATAACAACTTAAAACTATTTGTAAGACTTGGTATCTTAAATGAACTCCCCTATGGAAGTGCCCTAAGCAAATATGAATTCAATTTCTCCAGGCATTATCACGTCATATGTCAAGAGTGCGGCAAAATTGTAGACTTTAATTATCCAGATTTACAAGAAATCGAACAGGTTGCCTCAAACCTGACAAGTTTTGAAATTCTTCACCATCATTTTGAAATCTATGGTGTTTGTGCTTCATGCCAAAAATAAAACAGTAGGAACACGTTGTTCGCAATCTAACACGCTGTTCTAATAGCTATGAGAGGATGGACAAAATGTCACATCAAAAACAGCTTTGCCCGGTTTGCAAAACGGAAATAAAACAACTAAAACACAGTATTCTTTGCGATTGTGGTCTAAAGATAAAAACCAGGAAGCCCATTACGGTATGATGGGCAAAATAAAAGGAGTGTACGTCACCAATGGATGCGTACACTCCTTCTTTTTTGGAAGTTTTTATTTTTCGATGCCTGCTTCAACTTCCTTAACCATTTCGGCTACAGAAGTAAGTCCCCCTCCGGACAAGTACCAATAATCCGGGTTAAGGTAAATCACCTGATTTTCTTTTACTGCTTTAATATTTTTCACCAATTCATTTTCCACAATCGATTTCCCGGACGTTTGGCCTCCCTCAACTACTGCGCCACGGTCAACGATAAACAGATAATCAGGATCCTTTTCCACCAGATATTCAAACGAAATGTTTTGTCCATGAGTGGAAACTTCCAGGTTTTCATCAACTGCCTTCAGTCCAAAAACATCATGGATCAGACCGAATCTGGAGCCTGGGCCATACGCACTGATGTTTCCTTCATTTGCAAGGATAACAAGTGAGTTTTTATCAAGCGTGCTTGTCTTTTCTTTTAACCCGTCAATTGTTTCTTTCACTTTTGCAAGTTCAGTTTCTACCTCGGACTCTTTTCCGAAAATTTCACCGAGGGTCTTTGCATTTTCTTCATATGATTCCATGTATCTTGCAGTGTCAACACCCATAAAAATAGTCGGGGCGATCTCGCTTAAATCTTCGTATGCTTCCTGCTGTCTCCCGGAAATGATGATTAGGTCTGGAGCCATTTCATTGATTTTTTCAAAATCCGGTTCTTTAATGCCGCCAGCATTCTGATATTTTTTATCGGCGTACTTTTCAAGATATTTAGGCAGATTGTCCTGTGGAAGTCCTGCAACTTCTACACCAAGTTTATCAAGTGAATCAAGGACACCGAAATCAAACACAACAACATTCTCTGGATTTTTCTTAACCTTTGTTTCTCCTAATTGATGCTTTACCGTAATTTCCTCAGCCTTTGTTTCTTTTTCAGATCCGCTTGTGCTCTCTGAATTTGATCCACATGCTGCAGCTATTATTGCCACTATGGAAATAAGGAATATTAATGCGAATTTTCTCATGGTTCCACCTCATATTTATTTTTTGTTTAAACTCTATAGCTAAATGATAATGATTTTCAATATCGTTTGTCAATGACGAATTTGTGAAAAATGTAAATTTTTTAGTTTAGTAGTGTAAAAACTATTTCCAGTTATGGATAATATGGAGCTTAGCAGGCTAAATAATCATATAGTCCTAAGGTGCAAAGGGCCGGTTTTAATACACTCATCAGAGTAACAAAGAGTTAATGATACATATGCCTTCAGCCTGGCTGTGATTATCATTGGCGGGTGAAGTTCGTTCCCCGGTACTGAAGCTGGATACAAAAAAAACTCCCTTAGTTTGTACACCAAGAGAGCGATTTTATATGGATCCATAAATTAGTTTGCGGATTCTGCATTCCCTTTTTACTTGTCCTTGCCATGCTCCACCTTTTCCATATGATGTAAGTGCGGAACATGGGGAAACGGCAGCAGCTTTAATTCTTTTGCCTCTTTTTCGTGGTTAATAAAAATCTCGTCCATAAGCTGATGTGGAGTTTTGCCTGCTGGATCAATCCCTAGTTTTTGTGCTGCCTGAACAATTTGCTTTTTTCGAACCTCATGTGCTAATTCATGAAAATTCTTATCTTCTGTTTTTATCTCCAGCTCTTTAGCCTGCTGGTAAACTTGAGCTTTATGAACTTCATAAGCCAGCAGTCGGAATCCCTTCCCTTCAGTCCTAATACCGAGTTCTTTTGCTTGTTTTTTTATGTTCACTTCAAATATTTCCCGTGCAATTTCTTTCAATTCTTTCCCTTCTGTGGACACCCCTAATTTCTTAGCCTCATTTTTTATGGCCTTTTCTTCAACCTCAGCCAGAAGTTGTTCAGCATCCTTGTCTTCAATGGAAATCCCCATTTCTTCGGCCCTTTTTTTAGCTATTGCCAAACGGACTTCCTTTGCGAGAACATCTGATTCTTTATTTTCTGTTTCAATCCCTAATAGCTTTGCCTGGCTTTTTATATGATGCTCGCGTATTTCTTTCATGATTACTTTAGTGTCTTTTCCTTCTGTCTGAATGCCGATTTCATCCGCCTGTTTTTTTATATAGGCGGCTTTTACCTCACGGGCAAGTGTCTCGAAATCCTTTCCTTCTGTAGATATACCCATCTCTTCCGCACGTTTTTTGATGAATTCTGCATGTTGTTTTGAACGATCATGGTGATCAGGGAATTTTGCGGCTGTCTCAGTTCCGAAGCCTGACTGACTCTGTGCTTCTGCCTGTACTATTTCTCCTTTTCCGAAATAAAAAGCAACGGCAATTAAAATCAAATAAAGGGGCATCCTCATCATCTGCCAATTTCCTCCTTTAAGGATAGTAGTTTACAAATGATAGGATGCCCCAAAATTATGTCCAAATTATGAAAAATAACGGAACATTTGATTACATAGTAAAGTGTGACTAATCTTCTAATGTATTTTCAATCTCAGCCTCATCTTTTTTCTCCTGCAGCCATGTGGCATATTCTGACTGAAGCTTTTGATCAAATAAGATTTCTTTTATATCTTCCTTATGATCCTCATAAACAGCTTCTATTGCAGCCTTTTTATCCGTCACTTTAATGATATGATAGCCATATTCTGTCTTAACAGGGTCACTGATATCTCCTTTTGCCATTGAAAATGCTGCTTCTTCAAACTCGGCTGCCATTTCTCCTTTTGAAAAATAGCCTAATTCTCCGCCGCTTTCAGCATTGGAAGCATCTGTAGAGTACTCCTTTGCCAGCTCCGCAAAATCTTCGCCATCAGCAAGTTTTTGGGCCACCTCTTCAGCCGTTTTCTTATCATCTACCAGGATATGGCTTGCCTCCACCTGTTCTTGCTCATTGAAGGACTCTTTATTTTCATCAAAATACGTCTTCATTTCTTCTTCTGTCACTTTAACTTCCGGTTTCAGCAGCTTCTCGATTTTAAGATAGTTTTCAACATCTGATTTTACATCGTTCTCCGTTAGTCCGCTTTGCTCCAAAGCAGACTGAAAGGCTTCTTCTCCGCCATAGGAGTCTATATAAGTCTGGAGTTCTTCGGTTATTTCCTTATCTGTAATGGTAATATCCTTCTTCTCCGCTTCCTGTTCAATAATTTTATTGTCGATTAGTGCCGATAGTGAACTTGCTCCATATTGCTTGACCAGCGTACTATACAATTCTTCTTTGCTGATTGAATCCCCATTTACACTGGCTACAACATCTTTGTTGGAAAATGCGGTGGCAATTAAAAATACTGCAAGGATCAGGGCTAGTCCGGCTATTGGCAAATAAAACTTTTTATCTCTTAATCTTTTTATCATGATTTCCTCCATCTTTACGTCTTTAGTATGCCCTTATTCTAGCTTGTAAATATGAATAAACTATTAACAAGCTTTTAAAGAGTTATGAAAAACAAGAAAGCCTCCACCTTGACGGCTTTCTTGTTCATAAGGAATCGTTATGACCGCACATTTGATGATTTCAGTTTATCCCATTTCTCTCCTTACCTGCTCTTGTAAAAAATATTCTTCCTGTTCAGGCAGTACTTGATTGGGCTTCCAGTTTGTCAGCTGTCCCTGCAATCAGTAATTCCAGCTTTTTTTCTAAAAATAACTGCCTTGTCAGCGCATCTTCTCTTTTTTGAATTTCAGACTCCATATCCCTGATCGATTGTTTTAACATTGATACAGGGTTTTCTATTTTATCCAGTGCGCTGTTAAGATCCGCACTAGCAATACTCTTCATGCTTTTGAAAATGGTCATCGTTATCCTCCTAAATCTATTTAAAAATGCGGTTATAAAGCTGTCCCCGTTTGCTGTTGTGTTTTTTCCCGATTCCCTGATAACGTATTTTTTGACATTTCCTGGCGAGATACCAGAAAACGATGATCGCCACCACTCTATAGACTCTCAGGCTATCTCCCTATCTCACCTCGATACGATTTAGCTTGTTTTTAATCCTACAGGCTTTATATGAACAAACTATTACGAAACAATTGCGGAATACGGAATTATTGGAGCGTAATGTTGGGACAAGAATAAAAACCATCAACCCGCTCCGGAATTGATGGTTTTGTGCAATAGAAACCTAAAAGGCTTGCTGCAGCATAAGATATAATATGCTTTACTTTATTAAGTCCTGCGTTTCGGTATACTATAGTAGTGACTATTTGACGAGAGGAAAATGTATGACTATAACAACGGTTCTCCTTGGATTAATTCTTGTTCTGAATATTATATTTGCTGTATTTGTCATTTTTCAGGAAAGACGTGATGCCAGTTCAACCTGGGCGTGGCTGCTTGTATTGTTTTTCATCCCTGTTTTGGGCTTTATTATGTATCTCTTGCTGGGACAGAACCTCAGCCGCTCGAGATTGTTTAAATGGGAAGATAAGAAAAAAATCGGCATTGAGCAATCCCTCGATATACAGCTGAAGAATATTCGTTCCGGCCAGTTTGAATTTCACAATGAACCAGAACGTTTCAGCCAGGAGCTCATATATATGCATTTGCTTGGGAATGATGCTCCCATGACCCGGGATAATTCGGTTGAGATTTTTACTGATGGCAATGACAAATTCGATCAGCTGCTTAATGATATCAAATCGGCCCGACATCATATCCATCTGCAGTATTACATCATCAAAAATGATAATCTGGGCAAAAGAATAAGGGAAGCGCTGATCAATAAAGCGAAGGAAGGGGTTAAGGTCAGGGTATTGTACGATGAATTGGGATCCAGAGGTTTGACAAGAAGGTTTTTCTCCGAGCTCCGCAAGGCCGGGGGAGAAGTAGAAGTCTTTTTCCCATCTAAATTTGCTTTAATCAATTTCCGTCTGAATTACCGCAATCATCGCAAAATCGTTATCATTGACGGGAAGATTGGCTATATAGGCGGATTCAATATTGGGGATGAATACCTTGGACTGAATCCTCGATTCGGCTATTGGAGGGACACCCACCTAAGGATTCTCGGAACATCCGTTCATGCAATCCAGACCCGTTTCATCCTTGACTGGAACCAGGCATCCTACAGCCATGATATTGAATACGATCCCGTTCTTTTTCCCGATCCGGAAATGAAGGGATCTGTTGGGCTGCAAATCGTTACAAGCGGTCCGGATTCCGAGTGGTCGCAGATAAAAAATGGATACATCAAAATGATTTCCCTGGCAAATAAATCCATCCTGATTCAAACTCCCTATTTTATACCCGATGCCAGTCTTTTGGATGCTCTCAGAATTGCCTGCCTATCTGGAGTGGAAGTCAAAATTATGATTCCAAACAAGCCAGACCACATTTTCGTTTATTGGGCTACATTATCCAATATTGGTGAACTGCTGAAAGCAGGGGCGCAGGTATATATATATGATTATGGTTTTATCCATGCAAAAAGCATCGTAGTGGATGAAAGAATCACTACTGTAGGAACTGCCAATATTGATATTCGAAGCCTTAACCTGAATTTTGAAATCAACGCTTTTATTTATGATACTAAAATAGCTAAAGCATTAATTACAGCTTTTGAGAGGGATATGGAGCACTCGAGATTATTGACATGGGATAGCTATCAACAGCGATCGAAGTGGATACGTTTTAAGGAATCCATTTCCAGGCTCCTGTCTCCAATCTTATAAAAGCGATTTTCATACCAGGCAGTAGTGGAGGCAAGCTTGCAGCTTGCCTCTTTTTCAGCAGCTCAAGATTCTGAACGGGAAAGATCCAGATACTGTTTATGTATCTCTTTTAACATAAATACCTGGCGGGCAAAAGGCTTGAACCCGATCCTTCTCATATGTGGGTAGGTATAACTGCTTTTCGGAAGGTTGATGATGATCCTTTTGATATCAACATCCATTGCTCCAAATACGGCCTCCAGGAGACCCATAACAATGATGTCAGCATCAGGATGATCAGGATCAGACTCACACTGATATAAAGTGGTTCCTGTATGTCTGCCTTTCTGGTCAAAGCTCCTGCGAAAATAAGCATATCCCCATCTATTCCCTGCCGAGTCCTGCAGGAAAACAGCCTCTCCACCCGCCGCCCTTTCCCAATGAGTTTGCCATGGGTAAAATCCTTTATAAAAGGAAAGCGTTCCTGCTTCCTGGGGCAAGCCTTTTACAATTTGATAATTCCCTCGCTCCTTGAAGGGATTATCCCCAAGCACTCCGGCCAGCTCCAGGTATTCAAGTTCATCTGAAACCCGGTAGCCAAGCTTTTCATATAATCTGATCGCCTTCTGATTTTCACTAATCGCTTCTAATGTAGCAACGTTAACCCCTTCCTTTTTGTAAACTTCCAGGGTGTGCTCCATCAATAACTGCCCGTAGCCCTGGTTCCTCCAGGCTGCCGCAATGCCAGTCCCCCCATTCCACGCCACCCTTCTGCCTTGAGACTCTTTTATTCCATTTAAGATAATGCCCATGGGCTCCTTCTCTTTAAAGGCCACAATCGAGAAAGCTGGTGAAAGACCTTCAGTATCTAACCTTTTCATAAATTTTTCCTCAGTGGAGGCTGCGTCAAAGTAATAGCCTTCAAATCCAAGATTCCAGACTTTAACCGCCTCCCCCAGTGTACATTCTTCCAGGGTTTTAATGATTGCCAACAGATCCCCCTCCAATAGAGAAGCTCATTCTTTCTTCTAACTTTATGCCCGTCTTATCTATTTCATTATTTTTTGCCATAAAAAATACCCTCCCATGAGGGAAGGTATTATCAATCGGGTTATTTACGTTTTGAGGGTCGCCTCTTTCCTTACTCTTAAAAATCGGACTGTGTTCAATACAATTGTTTTTGTTACAGCATAGGTAGGAATGGCCAGGATCATGCCTAATACTCCTGCTAAATTGCCTGCCACAAGCAATAAAATGATAATCGTAGCCGGATGGGTATCGAGAGATTTGCCGAGGATCAATGGGGACAGCAAATTGCCTTCCACCTGCTGGGCGATCACAATGACCAATAAAACCAACAGCGCTTTGGCCGGCGAATCAAAAAGACCAACAATGACAGCCGGAGCTCCTCCGAGAATCGGTCCAACATACGGAATAATGTTTGTTATCGCCACAATCAGAGCCATAACAAGGGCATATGGCAAATCAATGATTAAGTAGCCAATAAAGGCAAGGGTTCCTACAAATAAGGCAACTGTGATTTGTCCCTGTATGTAGGCTGACAGAGTTTTAGCTGTTTCCTTCAGTGTTTTCACGCCTTCCTCCCGATAAGGAAGCGGAATGAATTTTGAAATAGCTGCTGGAAATTTATCTCCGTCTTTAAACATATAGAATAACAAAAACGGGACAGTCACAATGGTAATTGCAATATTAGTAATCAGACTCACTATATTGGATAATCCATTGGTGATTCGGTTTGGCAGGGTATTGGCAAATTCCGTAGCTCTTTCCGCAATTTCGTCCTGTGTTATGTACTCCTGCTCCATAAACCATCTGAATTGATCAGAATCAGAAAGATTATTGACGAAGTCCTCGGTTTTATTCGCATATCCCGGCAGATTTCCTGCCAGTTCTGTCACCTGTTTAGAAATAGCAGGTGCCAAACTTCCTATCCCAAGTACAATCAGGCCAATGACCGCGCAATAAATGACCAGTATGGCCAAAGTCCTGGGAAGCTTCCACTGTTGTAGAAGATTAACCAGAGGGTTCAATAAAAAATACAAAAACCCCGAAATGATAATTGGGAAGAAAAGGGTTGATACAAAAATTCCTACTGGCTCAAACAGGAACGAAATTTTTGTTGAAACATAGGCAATCGTTAAAATGATAAGCACTTGCAGGGTCCAATACTGAAATTTCTTCTTTGGCATCGTCTCACCTTTTTCTTGAAAACATATGAAATCATTATAACAAACAACTGACTAATAATTCATTTATTTTACGTGCGGTTGAGATATAAAAAATAGGGAAAGAAGAGAGTAAGCAGCTGCTTATTCTTTTATGGAGGGAATATCATGTACGGAACCATTGCATTAAAACTTATTATCGGACTTATAGCCTTGCTGATTGTGATCCGTATCCTCGGAAAAAAGGAGCTTGCTCAAATCACCCCATTTGATTTTATCTATGCTTTAGTTCTGGGGGGATTCTTGGAGGAAGCCATTTTTGATGAAAAGGTCAGTATTGGGCATTTAACGTTCTCAATCGCTCTTTGGGCAATTCTCATATATGGAATCGAGGTTTTAGTGATGAAATTCGACAAGCTAAGACCATTATTAAAAGGGGAACCGATCACGATCATTGAAGATGGAAAGCTGGATTTAAAAGCGCTGAAAAAAGCAAAGCTGGAAATGGAACAGCTTAGGACAATGCTTAGACAGCAAGGAATCTTTTCAATAAAAGAGGTGAGCTATGCCATCCTCGAACCAAGCGGCCACTTAAGCATCATGCCCGAGCCGTTTGCTGCACCCGTTACAGCAGAAATGCTGGATCTTAATCCCCAAAAATCAACCCCTTCCATCATGTTAATTGATGAAGGAAGAGAAATTGAAAGTGGCTTAAGGCTTCTTGGGAAAGACCAAAATTGGCTGATGGACCTCCTAAAAAAACATGGCGAAAGCAAAATCAGCGATATTTTCTATGCTGAATGGTCCAGCCAGTACGGCTTCTTATTTAAAAAGTTCAACTAATTAAACTGTTATCCCGAAAAAATCACGATAAAAAATAGCCTGAAAGAGGTCATTCCTCTTCAGGCTATTTTTTTAGCTGTATTTTTATGATGCCTGGTTGACGTGTTCGTTTTCTTTCAATGGATTAAATTTGCCTTCCCACTTGGAAATAACAATTGCGGCAAGTGAATTTCCCACAACATTGACTGCTGTACGTCCCATATCAAGTATTCTGTCAATCCCGGCAATGAATGCCAATCCTTCAACCGGCAGTCCGACAGTTCCGAGTGTAGCCAGTAAAACGACAAAGGATACTCCCGGCACTCCGGCAATTCCTTTTGAAGTGACCATCAATACAAGCAACAGAGAAATCTGCTCTGCTATGCTCATGTCAATGCCGTACATCTGCGCAATAAAAATGGCAGCAAGCGCCTGATACAAGGTAGAACCATCGAGATTAAAAGAGTAGCCTGTCGGGATAACAAAGGATGTAATATGTTTTGGGCAACCGATTTTCTCCATTTTCTCCATGATTCTTGGTAATACGGATTCTGAGCTGGCAGTAGAGAAAGCGAGGATTAGTTCATCTTTTAACACTTTTATTAATCTAAAAATGCTGTAGCCAGATAATTTAGCGATTAATCCCAAAACAACCAGTACAAAGAAAATCATGGTTCCATAAACCGAAAGCACAAGTTTGCCCAGCGGAATCAAAGAGGCAAGGCCAAATTTTGATACCGTTACTCCGATTAAGGCGAATACGCCAAACGGAGCAAACTTCATAATTTGATTCGTCGCATAAAACATAGCATCTGCTGTTCCCTGGAAAAAGGCAATCACCGGCTTCCCCTTTTCACCGATTGCGGCAACACCTAATCCGAATACTAAAGAAAAGAAGATAATGGCAAGCATGTCCCCTTCTGCAACCGCTGCGATCGGGTTCGTAGGAACGATTTCAACCAGGGTTTGAACCATGGATTTGCTTTCAGTTGTTTCTGCTGTATCCACATAACTGGCAATATCCGTTTTATCCAGCTGGCTCATATTTACACCATCACCGGGCTGTAACAGATTTGCGGCAATGATTCCGACGATAATGGCGATTGTAGTAACAATTTCAAAGTATAGGAGTGTTTTGCCGCCGATTTTGCCCAGCTGCTTGATGTCCCCCACTCCAGCAACCGCAACGACAATACTGGCGACTACAATTGGCACCACAATCATTTTAATTAACCGGAGAAAAACATCTCCAATCGGCTGTAAATAGGAAGCAACGGCGGGATTCCCAAAGAAAATTGCTCCAACAATAATACCAAGGACCAACCCGATAAAGATTTGTCCGGCTAAACTGATTTTTTTCAATTAATATCCTCTCCTTCTGAAAAAAATTCTATGTTGGTATAACAAAAGTCCAGAAGAGAACGATAATAGCTGTTTTTCTTCTGCAAAAAAAAGACACGGAGCTGCGTCTTTTCCTGCCCAGTAACAATTTTCATCACGTTCCCTTTAGACGCTGACGGGGTTAGCTGTCGGGTTAGGACTTGGAAACTAATAGCCCCTTCAAGTAAGAATTCACCCCAAGCAGACAAGCTGCAAAAATGGGTCCCCCGCTCTTTACATAAGATTAAGCGAAACAACGAATAGATAAATATTATAGTAAAAACATTTTGTTGTAAATAACCAATAATCACCTCAGTTGGTTTAGGACTTCCTCACGGGTAAACTATGGAACAGCCCTAGTTCGTTTTAGCGTCCTTTGCTAGAAGTGTATGTTCGTAGGCTTTCCAATTAATCGTCTTTTCTAAGACAATAGAGATGATTACTCCCATAATTAAACCATTTGTGATGAATGGCTGAATCAAGATGGGAAGGTTATTAAACATGGTAGGGGAAACATTCATAAGACTGACTCCCACCAAAACAGGGGCAGCCAGCCTAAAAATCGTATTTGAGTTAAAAGTCCTTCCATTCAAATTGCTGAAAGCTGTGCCGAACATCTGTAAATAAGCTACAAACAGGACTGCGTTTCCCACAGTAATAGGCATCGCTGCCAAGAATGAACTAAAAGCCGGAACGAGACCGATAAAGGCCAGCAAACCTCCTCCAATCAAAAATGGTTCCCGTTGATACACCCTGGTACTCTGCAGGAAACCGATTGTAGAGGTAAACGGAGTATAGGGAACGAGCCCAAAGGCACTGCCTATAATTGTAAAAATGCTTGTTATCGATATCGAACGACGGAAACGTTCTTCCGTGGATTCAAGCTGCAAAAGTTTTGTGCCCGTACTGATTGACGCAATTGAATTGCTTAAATTCATCACCACTGCAAAGAAAGTGACTCCGATAATTCCCATCTCAAGGTTCGGTTGTCCTAATGGAAAAAAAGAAAAACCGTTTTCTATTGATTGAGAATTGGCGGTACTTTCACGATTGAATAGTAATTCATAAAAAATCCAGCCAACACTCAAACCAATCAGAATGGAAAAATTGCTGACCAGTTGATTTTTCTGTAATTTCAGCAGGCCAACAAAAATAACTATGCCAACCGAAAGCAGACTTACCCCAACATCAAGAGTTCCCTGATCATTTATTTTCAGCATTCCTTTAAAAAAGATAAAGACCAGCTGAAACGTTAACAGGAAGAGATAGACAGTCATGACCATCGGACTAAATACGGATTGGATCAGTTTAATCCCATTAAAAGCAATCAAAATTAGAGTAAATAAACTCGCAAGAATGACGCCGGTTGCAATCCCCCCGCCAATTGTAGATAAATCCACACCCAAAGAAGATGCAGACATTCCCAGATTCAGGATGACCCCCCACAATAAGCCGGACGGACCCTCCATTAAGGGCATCCTGTGCCCAATCCAGCCTTGGAAAATACATACAATCCCTGTAATGATCAGGGACGTTCGGAGCATGAAGGCTACCGTTTCAGGAGGGACCTCAAATAACGTCCCTACCGAAATAGGCACTACAACAGTATTAGCAAAAATAAAAAAAAGCCACTGAACAGAAGATAAGATTGTCACAGATGAAAACCATTTATTCACTGAAATACACCCTTTGCCAAGCTTCAGGCTCCTATTAGAACCTTTTATGTTACTAATATAATAAATTCACAACTTTCCTATTATACCATAATACCCCGGCTTCTGATTTTATGTATTTATAACCAGCCTCTAAGCTAGGTCAGAGACGTGTTGCATTTGCGGTTCATTGCCCCTTTATACTTCGGATAAGCTCGGTGTGTTACATTCTTTCAAAAAGGGTTAATAAGATATTTGGGATTACATTACAGTCAAAAGGTTTAATCTAAAAAATTCTGCCCATTTTGACAGGCCTTTGTCTTTTTCCTATAGTTAAATCAGTGTGTGTTTTCATAACATTTAGGGGGGCCATCCTTCATGGCAAACAAGCCAGATTCACGTGAAAAAATCCTGCAAACAGCGTCGAGACTATTTCAGCTCCAGGGCTACCATGCCACCGGATTAAATCAGATTATAAAAGAGAGCGGCTCGCCAAAGGGGTCTCTCTACTACTATTTTCCCAATGGGAAAGAAGAGCTGGCGGCTGAGGCCGTTAAATATACTAGCAGATATATAGAAGCAAAAATACAAAGCTTTATGGAACAGGTTCCTGACCCAGTAGTGGCCATTCAGGAGTTCATAAAAGAGGCAGCCAGCCAATTCGATCAGCCGGAAACGATTAAAGGGATTCCTGTCGGTTTACTTGCTAGTGAAACAGCCTTAATAAGTGAGCCATTACGTAAAGTTTGTGTACAGGCCTTCAAAAACTGGGAAACGATTATAGCCAATAAGTTAATTAAAAATGGGTATGAAGAAGACGAAGCCGTGAAGGCTGGAACAGTTATAAATTCCATGATTGAAGGAGGGATTATGCTCTCTCTGGCCAACAAAAGCAAAGCCCCGCTTCTGACCATTTCAGAAAGTATTCCACTTATATTGCATAGAAAAGGGTAGCATTTTATTAACCTTTTCACTATGATTATATAGACTGGTCTATAGTTATGGTTAGAAAGGAGATTTATAAATGACTGCACTTTTAACGAATAAACTCCCGAAAGAGAAAGTGCCTTACCTCCTCCAGAGCGGAGAAGGAAATCGTTATTTAGTAGGACGGCAGGTTGCAACAGTTATGGCGGACGCAAAAAGTACGGGCGGAATTTTTGAAATGGTTCTGCTATCGGGAGGCAAGGGAGATGCTTTCCCCGCACACCTCCATCAACATGCCCATGAAGGCATTATTATCATTGATGGAAAACTGGAACTTACATTGAACGGTGAAAAGCATTTGCTCCTGTCTGGAGATTACGCCAATATTCCTGCTGGAACCATCCATAGTTACCAGATGAAAAGCCATAGAACCAGATTGGTTTCCTACACGATGAAAGGAAACATTGCCAAATCGTATGAAATAATTGGAAAACCGTATGAAAAGGTTGAATATCCCCCACATATCAGCTGTGAGCTCCCTGAAGAACTTTTCTTGGAGGCCGCCAAAATGGCCGATATAACATTTATACCTGATCAACAGCAGACTAGTGCTGCTAAACTGGTTGAAAATTCTAAGCTGCCAGACGAGACAGTCCCTTATGTACTTGCCAGCGGTGAAGGAGACCGTCTTCTAACAGGGGACCAGCTTCACAGAATTGTTGCCGCTCAGAAGAATACCGATGGAGAATTTATTATCGTTTCATCTGAAGGACCGAAAGGCGACCGAATTGTGGACCATTACCATGAAAAGCATACGGAAACCTTTTTCTGTCTAGAAGGACAGATGACAATGTGGGCCAACGGGGAAGAAGTCCGGTTGAATCCTGGAGATTTTCTTCACGTTCCTGCTCATACTGTTCATTCCTATCGCCTGGATTCTCATTATACGAAGGTAGTAGGTTTACTGGCATCCGGACTTTTCGAACCCTTTTTCCGCACATTGGGAGATCCCTATGAGCATTATATTTTCCCAAGCGAACCACAGCCGCTACGTTTTGACCGGGTGATTCAGAACATCGATAAACTAGATTTAAAAGTTGTCAGCAAGGGGAGTTACTAAAGAATAATGTTGCTAGCACAATGGGAGGGAGAATTCCTTTCGACCTTCCCTTCATATGTTCATCCACTGCTTCGATTTATTTTTATTGATTGGCTGCTCTTTTCTTCAGGACTAGGCTGTGTATAAAAACAGCTTGTTCTCGCTGTTCTAGTCATATCGGTGCATGGATGCTGCCAAGTTTGATGAGGTTATAAAAATCATCTGCAGCCTTCCCAGAGAGACTGATTGTAAAAGGGGCTTCCGGAAGCTGCTTTAAATTCTGTCTTGCAGTTTAACCTCACCGGGCTATGGGTGACCTGCACCAGGCACGCAGGTCATTCCTAAGTCGCCCCTTTCTCCCCTGGTTTCCACATTTGTTTGGGCACTTAGGCTCTTTCTATGTACCTTGCTGCTTTATTCCCCTTAGGCCGGGCACGTAGTAGAACCCCTCTATCTTACCTTTCTCCTCTGGTTTTCCTTCTGCCGGGCACTTAGAACCTCTCTATCTTACTTTCTCCCTCTGTTTTTCCTTCGGTTGGACACGTAGAACCTTTCTATCTTACCTTCTCCCTCTGGTTTTCCTTCGGTTGGGCACGTAGAACCTTTCTATCTTACCTTCTCCCTCTAATTTTCCTTAAGCCGGGCACGTAGAACCTCTCTATCTTACCTTCCACCTCTGGTTTTCCTTCGGTTGGGCACGTAGAACCTTTCTATCTTACCTTCTCCCTCTGTTTTTCCTTGAACAGGGTACGTAGAACCTCTCTATCTTTCCTTCTCCATCTAATTTTCATTGAGCCGGGCACGTAGTACTTCTCTATCTTACCTTCTCCCTTCTGTTCTTCCTTCGGTCCAAGCATATAGAACCTCGGGACTACGCAGAACTCGGGCTCGCTTTTTCATTGCATTCCTTCTTCCTCAATTTTCCCGCGCACCAGGGCACGCATTTTCCCTTTGTGTTCCCTCCTCCTCGTTTTTCTACCGGACCAGGGCACGCATTTTCCCTTTGCGTTCCCTCCTCCTCGTTTTTCTACCGGACCAGGGCACGCATTTTCCTTTTGCGTTCCCTCATCCTCGTTTTTCCCCGAACCAGGGCACGCATTTTCCCTTTGTGTTCCCTCACCCTCATTTTCCCACCGGACCAGGGCACGCATTTTCCCTTTGCGTCCCCCGGCTCCGATTTTTCACCCGAATTGGTAACGTATTTTTTTCTGGCCCCGCTTTGCCTGACAGCACGCATGCTGCTCCCCACTAGATTCGCACCCATAAAAGTCCAATAAATTCCAGGTGCCATTCTCCCAGTTTTTCCATGTCGCAATTGAAACTTTAATCATCATTAGACCTATTGCCTTTTTAACACCAATAATAAAAAAAGCCATAAATTCTTCAAGGCAAAGAATTATAGCTTAGTAACCAGTTATTCTAATATTCTCACATGGTCTCACGTTTCACATGGAGCATTTTTTTAATGTGCAAAAGTGCGTTCCTCAGAAAATACCTTACTTCCTCTTGGTTTTCCTGTACACGCTTGGCGATAAGCCCACATATTTTTTAAACTTATTATGAAAATAGTCAACATTTGTATATCCGACACGCTCTGCCACCTGATAAACCTTCAGGCCGCTTGATAGTAAATGTTTTGCATTTTCTATCCGTACTTGGTCGAGGTACGTATTAAAGTATTCCCCGGTATGGTTTTTAAAAAGTTTACCTAAATAGGCGCTATTATAGTTGAAAAGGCCAGCTAATGATTCAAGCTTTAGATGCTCCTGATAATTCCGGTGGATAAAGTCCACCAATTTTTTGATCTGGATGGTCTGATCTCCTGAATCCAAATTTTCAATAAGCTTTTGAAAAGATGAATCCAATAACCCAATCAGTTGATGAAGATTGTTTTTTTGTTCGATCTCGGCAATCTGGCTCATTAAATCCGTGATAATAGGCTGCATTTCCGGTTTCATGGATGAACACTTGCTCAGTACCATGGTGAAAAGCTTCATAAAATTCTTTTTAATTCGCTCCTCGGAAAAATTTAATGTGACCATTGTCCGGGCTGCATCTTTTAAAACATCTTTTACCCCTTCCTCGTTTACCAGGTCGATTGCATAGTAAACTTTCTCAGTAAACAGGTGTACAGGAAATTCCTTCCCATCTTCCTGTACTTCATCATCCCTCTTGCTGAAGAGGGGCGCCGTCTCCTTTAAAAGCATGGGCTGGGGAGGATAAAAAAATTGATGATCCAGCAGGTATTTCACATTTTTATAAGCTTCTCCTATCCCCGCTATATCTGTAAACACGTCGCTGAGACTGCAGATGATCTTATGCTTTGAAACCGCATCCTCCAGTATATTGCTCAATCGCCGCCGGCTTTCTTCATCTCCTAATCTCTCATTCAGCAGAATGCCAATCTGGCGTTTGTAGCTAAAAACCACTGCCTTTTGTGACTCGAGTGCAGAGGCTGTGATTTTTTTTATTTCGGTGAACTGGCTGTCACTCAAACTTTGTTTCGTCGAGATGTCCATCAGCAGCAGGCGATACAGTTTCCAATCGAACTGTAGCTGGGATGCTTCATCCTGAAAGGCAGGATCCCTGATGAACGCAGGATCCTCAAGGATTTTCAAAAGAAAGGTCTCTTCCTTTTGCTTGTCATCTTCACCCTGAAACTGGCTCGCGGCTGTTCTCTGGTCAATCCTTTTCCTTAGATTCTCCAAATAGCCGGCAAGTTCATCTTCATCAACCGGTTTCAAAAGATAGCCCGCCACATTGGCGGTAATTGCTTTTTGGGCGTATTCAAAATCTGCGTAGCCGCTCAGAATGATAAAATGTATATCGGAGTCCTGGCTTCTGATTTGCTGGATTAGCGTGAGTCCATCCATTCCTGGCATCCGGATATCAACAATCATCAGGTCTATTGTGTACTTTTTATACTTTTCGAAAGCTGTCCGTCCATCCGATGCAGTATCTATTACCCGGAAACCATAATCCTCCCACGGAATCAAGCTTTTCAGCCCTTCCCGGATAACCGGTTCATCGTCAACAATCAATACATTATACAAATTCATTCCTCCCCAATGGTATCGTGAATGAAATAGCTGTACCTTTTCCTTGTATACTTTCGATAACGAGTCCGCTCCCAGCACCAAATGTTAAAATTAAACGTTGATGGACATTCAACAAACCAATCCTGTTTGCTGCATTATCCTGGATATCGTTTAATGCATCCTGTATCGAACGAAGCTTTTCTTTGCTGATCCCTACGCCGTTATCCCGGACGCTCACATGTAGTACGTCGTCGCTGGTTTTAACTTCAATGGCAACCCTTCCGCCTCTTTCTTTATCCTCCAGCCCATGGATAACAGCATTTTCTACTAAGGGCTGAATGATGAGCGGATGGATCAGGACATTCTCGGCATTCGAGCCTGTGATCACTTCATAATCCAGACGGTCCTCATAGCGGAACTTCTGTATCTCCAGATACGCACGCACCATCTCAAGTTCATGCCGCAACGGAATCATTTCACCTGTCACTTCGATGCTTTTTCTCATCAGTTTGCCTAGTTGCTTCACAGCACCGGAGATTTCTTTTTCCCCTTTTAAATGTGCCTTCATCCGGATGGATTCGAGCGCATTAAATAAAAAATGCGGATTTATTTGGCTTGCCATCATTTTAAGTTTGATTTCCTGCTGCCGTTTCTCCATTATGTTCTTTTCACGGTGCATCTTCTCTACTTCAGCAATAAGATCCTTGATATTCTTTACCATGTGATCGAGCTGCCATGAGAGCAGCCCAATTTCATCGGCTCCTTCCACTGTAACGTTGGCATCGAGATTCCCATCTGCCACCTTGTCGATCTGCCGGCTTAATCTGACAATGCGTCTGGAGACGAGCTGAGAAAAGAAGAATATCAGTATGATAGCGATTACAAAACTGGCAGCAACTACCGCCAATCCTAGCAGAACAAAGCGGTTTGCCTCTTTCATGACCACTGAACTGGGAATGACAGCTACAAATTTCAATTGATTCTGGCTCATGTCCGGCAAGAGCAAGTCGACAACAATTTCCGCTTTCTCTCCATTAACGGTACCTGTAAAAGTATCTTTGGAATGCACTCCAGCCTCTTTTGTCCTGACAATGTCTTCAAGTTTTCTGCCAATAAAACCGGACCGGTTGGAAACAACTACAAAGTTGTTGTCATCCACAATCATGATGGGTGACTGCTCCTGGGCGAGTATTGTATTTAAGTTATCACTGTTGATATTGATTGCGAGGATGGAATCAGTTTTATAAATTTTACGGACAAGGCTTAAATATTTACGATTGCCTTTCGTTTCATCAGCCATGTAATACCAGCCAAATAGTCCATTAGCCTTCTCAGCTGATTTATACCAAAATGAATTTCTGATTTCCCGCGTGGCCGGAATAAACTCCCAGTTGTTGATCATCTTCGGGTTTGTTACATATAGGCGGATGTTCGATATTTCCTCGTACGTATCAAGATAATAGCCAAACTCGTCAAATTCCCTATAGGCCCAAACAACCTCCCTCAGGGAACGGTAGTCGTTTTTGACGGTGGTTTTTAATTGTTGATTAAGCGTAAGGTTATTTGCAATATAAATAGCGGTTTCAAGTGTTTCCGCTGTACGCTTTTTCACTCTGTCAACATTAGCTGCCGATTCCTCAACAGCCTCGTTCAGAGCAGTCGTGCGCAGTTCATGGGTAAGTATGACGCCAACAATCAAAACCGGGATAATGCACGATATAATAAAAGCAAATACCAGCTTTGAACGAATTTGCATGTCATTGAATTTATTCCCGAGAGATTTCAACAAGTTCACCGCCACCAAGAAGTTAATTATTTTCTGTGATTCCAATTAATAGAAATTATACACCATCTTCAAGCAACGGAGAATGATAGAATAAAAGACCTGAAGAGCTTTTCAGGCCTTTTATTCCTCTCTTAAACAGCATAATCACCAAACTGTTACAGTCCAATGGGCGGAAGCTCCCCTCCTGGTTGGATTGGAAAGTTATCGTCGCCCTGCTAAAATCAATCCTTGCTGTCTTATTTTATTTTTCATACAACCCTTTGCACCGGCCTCCGACTGGAACTCACCATGACAATCTAGTAACGGATTCACCTTGAATAGTCCGCTTTAAGGGATGCAAGGGTCACTGTTACACTTTCATCTTTTTCCATATAAAAGGGCTGGCAGCCATCATACACCATACCATTATTTTTTTTGATTGATAATACGGCATTGCCACAGTGAACTTCACACCAGCCCGCTTTTACAGCGGATATTTGCGCCTCTTTCAATTGGCCTCCGGTCCACTCGATTGTGACGAGAAAACTCCCCCTGGCTTTAAGTCCTTTTACATAGCCTTCAGGCCAGCTGCCTGGCATGGCAGGAAGAAGTTCGATTCCCTCATCATGACTTTGTACGAGCATCTCCGCAATCCCGGCGGTCCCGCCAAAATTTCCATCAATTTGAAAGGGAGGGTGATCATCAAGCAAGTTTGGATGGGTTGAACGAGCCAGCAGTGTCTGAATGAAAGAGTAAGCCCGTTCACCGTCCTGCAGCCGGGCAAATAAATTGATCAGCCAGGCGCAGCTCCAGCCCGTATGGCCCCCGCCATATTCAAGCCTTCGTTCTAATGATTTCCTGGCAGCCTCCGCAAGTCCAGGCGTCTCCTTTAAATTGATTTGATTTCCAGGATACAGCCCATACAAATGGGAGACATGCCGGTGTCCCGGCTCATGCTCCGGAAAGTCCTGAAACCATTCCTGCAGGCAGCCTTTATCATTTATCTTAAATGGGTATAACCGTTTGAGAGAAGCCTCCAGCATACTGTGGAAGCTTTCATCAATACCCAAAATTTTGCTCGCCTTCAGGCAGTTCTGAAATAGCTCTCGTATCAGGGTCATATCCATTGTTGAAGCCATTGAGATACTGCAGGGCTTGCCATCCGGCGCCACAAACTTGTTCTCCGGCGAAGTTGACGGATTCGTAACCAGATACCCCTCAGGTCCTTCCACCAGCCAGTCAAGGCAAAATTGAGCCGCCCCTTTCATAAGCGGGTACGCCTTTTCTTTTAAAAACTGAACATCCTGATTAAAGGAATAATGTTCCCATAAATGGCTGCACAGCCAGGCTCCCCCCAGCGGCCAGAATGCCCATGACGCCTGTCCGGACGAAGGAGTGGACATTCGCCACAAATCCACATTGTGGTGAACCGCCCAGCCTTTGGCACCATAAAGAACAGCCGCCGTCCTTGCTCCCGTCTTGCTCAGTTCTTCTAGCATCTGGAACAGCGGCTCATGGCATTCCTCCAGCTGGCATACCTCCGCTGGCCAGTAGTTCATCTGAACATTAATATTGGTTGTATAATCAGAATTCCAGGGGGGCTGTACATGCGGATTCCAAATCCCCTGTAAATTGGCAGGCTGGCTGCCCTTCCTGGAACTGGAGATCAATAAATATCTTCCGTACTGGAAATACAATGCTTCCAGCCCTGAATCCCTTTTGTCCAGCTTATAACGGCTCAGCCGTTCATCAGTTGGCAAGTGCCCTCTGCCTGAATCACCTAAATGAAGATCGACTCGCCCGAACAGCCCGGAGTGATCCTTCACATGCTGTTCCCGCAAGTTTTCATAAGGAAGAATCGAGGCTTTACAGAGCCATTGTCCGCACTGTTGAGCCACTGTATCCAAAACGGGTTCCGGCAGTTCATCAAATTTTTTAAACGTCGTTTTAGCTGTAAGCAAAAGCAGGACCGAATCAGCATTTTTTATTTCGAGCATTTTATTGGACACCGTGACACTGCCAGTGTTCGGGAATGCCTGAAGATGAATTTCAAATTGGAGGCCGGCTGTTTCTTCATACAGGACCTCATTGGGAACTTTGACCGAAAACGGGCTTTGTCCTCTAAGGATTAATTTATTGCTGCACTCTTGAACTCCATGCCTCAGCTTTGAGTCCAGGTGGGCACTAATATGGAGGGGCTGTCCATTTGACTGAAGCTGAACAGCAAGTACTTGATGCGGGGCACTTATAAAGGTTTCCCTCTTATATTTCGTACTTCCCGCCATGAATTCACAAAGAGAAATTCCTGTCTCCAGATCAAGCTCTCTCCTGTATTGATGAATGTAATCTGAATCTGAAAAATGGTGCTGAATCACCAAATCCCCTAACGGCTGGTAAGCCTCGCAGTCCTCACCGGCCATTTCGTTCTCGATCAGCTCCTCGGCCTTGCTGTAATCGCCATCAAAAACCAGCTTCCTTGCCTGCTGCAAATGCGGGAATGCCTGAAGGTTTGCTTTATCACCAGGGATACCCGACCAAAGCGTATCTTCATTTAACTGGATTCTTTCGTTATGGGTTCCCCCAAACACCATCCCGCCAAGCCTTCCATTCCCAATGGGCAATGCCTCCTCCCACATCGACGCAGGCTTGCTGTACCACAGCTTCCAGGGATTATCATTTGTCACATCCACTCACCACCTATCTTTATTGGTTTGGCTGGCTCCCACAATAGCCAAACTTTATGCCGGAAATAGGAGCCTTTTATAAACACCGGTATTGAGACCAGGAATTATGCAATAAAACGAAATTTAGTAATTCGGTTTCGGCCTTTGAAGACAAGGTACACATTCTGGCGGTCTACTGATTCCTCAAGCTGGATGGCACAGGTTCCTGTACTCCAGGATTGGAGGCCTCCTGTGTCTTGCATTGGCAGCTCGCCGATAAGCCGGCCAGCCGGACTGTTCAGCCGGATTTCAACCACTCCGCCCTCTGCAGAATCGGTTGCAGTACGGGCTTCAAAGAAATGTGCGCCTTTTTGGAGACTGACATCAGAGAATTGAATCCAGGCTCCTGCTTCGGTTGATTGTACACAGGCACCGCCTTCTTCGCTTTCCTCTAAAATCACTGAGCTGTAGTCATTAAAGGAATCAGCGGAGGTCATTTGATATAAATTGCGTGCTGGGATTGTTTCACCCTTGACCCTGATGGTTTCACTCACCTTGATGGAAGCAGAGGATTCCCCCGCCATCAGTTCATACTCTCCGGACTCCACCACAAACCGGTTCTGCGACACGTCCCAGACAGCGAGTTCCGATGCAGGGAGTGTAAATTCTATTACTCTTGATTCCCCGGCTCTTAAGTGGACCCGTTCAAAGCCTGCAAGCTGCTTCACCGGCCTGGGGATACTAGAATCCAATGCACGGACATAAAGCTGCAAAACCTCATCTCCCGGGATGGAACTGTCATTTGTTACCTCTATGCTCATACGAATTTCATCGTTTTGGCACACTTCCCTCGTCCATGACTGGTACTTGCGGCAGCTGAAAGATGAATAGGATAAGCCATGCCCAAAAGGATACAGAGGCTCCCCGTCAAAATACTGATAAGTCCGCTTTCCTTTAATAATGTCATAGTCCAGCAGATCTGGCAGCTGATCAATCGACTTATACCAAGTCATGTTTAAACGGCCTGCCGGGTTATAGTCACCGAAAAGCACATCACTGATTGCCTTCCCAATTTCCTGCCCTGCGTGGGAAGTGTAAAGGACGGCCGGAATATGTTCATCCACCCAGTTCAGTGCAAATGGATAGCTTCCGACTACGACGACGACCGTATTTGGATTTGCCTGGTAAACCTCCTGTATTAACAATTCCTGGGATGCAGCAAGTGTGATATCTTCCCTGTCGATTTCCTCTTTCCCGTTTATCAGTGGATTGTTTCCCACAAATACAATCGCTGCTTCCGATTCCTTCGCAGCTTTAACTGCCTCAGCAAGACCGTTGCTCAGTACTTCTTTTCTCAAACAGGTCCCGCTGTCATTGTCTGCCTTATTGGAGTCCAAAACTTGAAGTATGCCATTTTCTCTTGCTGCGACACCTTGATGGTTCCAGGTTGTTAACTTCTCCTCCCCATCATCATTTGGGCCAAGATGGAAGGCTTCCTTCACAAACCAGCCGTAAACCTCGTCGGCACTGGCGGAGACATAGGTATCATCGGCATTTGAAAGATATTTTCCGTTTTTTTCGGACCTAAACGTTAGATTGCCCCAGCCCCAGTCCGTTAGCTCAAAGATTTCTGCATCTTGCTTTGAGGATTGATTTGCTGCCAGCCTGTTTTCTGAACCTGCAGCAAATCCGATATATTGGCTGTCTGATTTTAAAACCACCCTATCCTGCCCACTATGGAAGCTTACCTGGCTGTTTTGAAGCTTTTCCTGTATGCCCTCTAAAGGAGTGATTTTATAAGGCAATGTTCCAGAATACCAGTCTCGGTAAACAATATTGGCCAAAGGACCAATGACTGCCACCTTCTTGAGCTTGTTTTTATCAAGGGGAAGGGTCCCCTTTTCATTTTTTAAGAGAACAATAGACTCTCTCGCACTTCGTAAAGACAGTTCGCGGTGCTTATCACCACAAATAACTGATTCAGGAATTGCGGCAAAAGGATTCAGCTCTTCTGGATCAAATTCCCCTAGACGGAAGCGGACCCTGAACGCATTCCTGAGAGCGTGGTCCAGATCATTTTCGGACAGCAATCCCTGTTTAAGCGCTTCCGAGATTGCCTTTGTTGAAATCTCCGCATCATCGGTAATGCTGTCAATTCCATTCCGGATGGCACGTGCGGCAGATTCAGCATGGGAGCTGTAATATTTGTGATCGTTGACAACCCCCAGCAAATCACCAGCGTCACTGACAACGAAACCGTTCATTCCCCATTGTTCTTTCACAATTTCTTTTACATATGGGTGGAACAGGGCAGGAATCCCATTGACCGAGTTGTAGGCCGTCATCATTGAATAGGCCCCGCCTTCTTTAACAGGCAGTTCAAACGCTTTCAAATAATATTCATGCATATTCCGGGGACTGATGCTAGCGGAACAGCTCCCACGGTCCACTTCATTATTATTCGCCAGGAAGTGCTTGAGCGTAGCAACTGCTTTGAAGTAAAAAGGGTGATCGCCCTGAATCCCTTTTACGAGCTGTGCTGCCAGTTTCCCTGTAAGATGAGGGTCCTCCCCATACGCTTCCTCGGTTCGTCCCCAGCGAGGGTCCCTTTCCATGTCGACGGTAGGCGCCCATAGTGTTAACCCATTGACTTCGGGGTTTCTTTTATAGAAAGCCCTTGCCTCGGTTCCGATTACATCACCGATTTCCTTCATCAGCTCTTTATTCCACGTACAGCCAAGCCCAATAGGCTGTGGAAAGGAAGTCGCTTCACCGAGCCATGCCATGCCGTGAGCGGCTTCTGTTCCCTGTTTGTGTGCCCTGATTCCAAGCCGGGAAATCGCCGGCTGATATTGACACATTAAATCAATCTTTTCATCAAGAGTAAACCGTGAAACCAGATCATTTACTCTCGTTTCAAGTGGAAGTGCAGCATCCTGAAATGGATATGTTTCCTGTCTGACCTGAGTTGTTTCCTTATTATATACCAAGCTTTCACCCTCATTCTATATGATATCAAGAAGACTTCACCCAATTTTCGCAAACGGCTGCAAACAGGACTTGCAGGATAATAATCAATATGTATGCTCTGAGCAGTTTCCTGTTTAGGATATTGTAACCGTTATCTTTAATCTATCATTGATTTTCCCTAAATAAATACCCTCATTATTAGAGTAAATTTCCGCGGTATTTTAGTGATAATCATAAAAGAACACCAATTTACCGTTTATTTTACCTTCAGCAGCAAAGGCAGCTGATTTTTCCCCTCCAGGCTGTGTTATAATAAAGAAGCAATCAAGATGAGAACGCTCTCTTCTATCTTTATTTGGAGTTGAACAAGCCTTGAATCAGTTATTTGAAAAAATCAATCCCGTTTTAGAGTGGATCATGAAGCTGGCAATTACAAATCTGGTGTGGGTTGTTTTTAATTTGCCGGTCGCCTATCTGACACTCTCTCTATTTTTTATAAGAGAAGAGCCTCAATTCATTATGACAATGGCAACCCTCGCAATCCTCGCTCCCTTCATCTCCTTTCCTGCCACTACGGCTATGTTCGGGGTTGTCCGGAAGTGGATCATGAAGGAAGATGTCCCTTTGTTCCGCCATTATTGGGCCGCCTATAAGGAAAATTACAAGCGCAGCATGGCTGGCGGGCTTGTCTTTACCTTGGCTGGAGTGATTTTGACTGCGGACTATTATTATCTTAAAAGCACTTTGCCTCTTGCAGGCTATCTATTTTTATTTCTTTTAGTCTGGCTTTTCCTGATCATGCTGTACTTTTTTGCAGATACGGTACATACCGAAACAAAGCTGTTCCAGAGTATGAAAAATAGCTTGATATTAACAATTGCCAATCCCTTTTTCTCTTTTGGCATCGCTTTAATCAGCATAATCATCCTGTATTTCAGCTTTACTTCTGCCACTTTTTTACTGCCCTTTTTCAGTGGTTCCTCAATTGCCGCTCTTTCCTTCTTTGGATACTATAAAGTGTTCAGTAAAGTGGTTGAGCTTCAAAACTCGCAAACTGATCAATAGCGAAAAAGCCCCTTCTCTTATGAAGGGGCTTTTGATTCCAGCAAAATAGTGCTTAAACTTCCAGCCAGTTGTTAGCAATAACTTTTTTGTACCAGTAGTAGCTGTCTTTTTTCGTACGTACCAGTGTCCGATAATCGACATGGATAATCCCAAACCGCTTGCTGTATCCTTCCGCCCACTCAAAGTTGTCCATCAGTGACCAGAGGAAATATCCTTTAATGTTGACACCTGATTCGATCGCCCTGCTTAATGCCGCCAAATGGTGCTGAAGATAGCTGATCCGCCGGTCATCCTTCACCCGTCCATCTGCAGGCTCGTCATTGTAGCAGGCACCATTTTCGGTAATATAAATCGGGATGTCACCATACCTCCCGGCAATATAGGTTAAGACCTTATAAAATCCATCGGGATAGACGGGCCAGCCTATATCTGTGCGTTCTACTCCCGTTTCAATATGCTCTGTATCAAATAAACCACTATCCTCTTTATAGCGTGCAAGATTGCCGGTATAATAGTTAATCCCAAGGAAATCGACAGGCTGCCGGATAGCCTCCAGATCTCCCTCTTCAAGCTGCAGTCCCACACCTTTCTTGTTAAACCAATCCAGCATGAACTGCGGATATTCACCTTTAAAGACAGGATCCATAAACCATTCAATCTGCTGGCCTACTTCCCTCCGGCATGCATCGATGTCCTGCTGTCTGCTGCTGAACGGCTCAAGCCAGGTGGTGTTGGGCGCAAATCCAATTTGCCCTTGCACCTCCAGTTCCCGGAACTTTTGGACGGCTTTCCCGTGTGCCACCAATAAATGATGGGAAATAGTGGTTGCAAGCTGCAAATCCTGATTGCCCGGGGCATGGACTCCCATATGGTTGGACAGAAATGACACACACCATGGCTCGTTAAGAGTAAGCCAATGCTTGATTTTCCCATTAAACTCATTAAACATCGTTTCTGCATAGGTAACGAATGCACCAATTGTGTCCCGATTTGCCCATCCACCTTTATCCTGTAGTGCCTGATGAAGGTCCCAATGGTAGAGCGTACACATAGGCTCAATGCCGTTTTCAAGCAATTTATCGACAAAACGGTGGTAAAAAGCCAATCCCGGCTGGTTGATTTCTCCTGTTCCCTCTGGATAGATCCGCGGCCATGAAACAGAAAAGCGGTACATCGTAATTCCCAATTCTTTCATAAGTTCAATATCTTCTTCATAGCGGTGATAGCTGTCACACGCTATGTCACCGTTATCCCCGTCCTTCACTTTTCCAGGTGTATGCGAAAAGGTATCCCATATTGAAGGGCCGCGCCCATCTTCAAAAGCAGCTCCTTCAACCTGATAGGCAGCAGTCGCACTGCCCCACTTTATTCCATTAGGAAATTGTATAATTGCCATTTCTATCCCTCCGTTTATCCCAGCTAGCACTGGTCCAAGAATACCTATTTTGCAACGAGTCCTCTGCATCTACTGGGGTTTCGGTCGCATTCAAGAATAGGTTCTTGGGTTCGCATATATCCAAGTGATAACCTATAAACCCCACAGCCAGCTTTCATTAGAATGAGATGATGGCCTGCATCACCTCATTCTAGTCACAATTGCAGTCTCATATTTTTTATAAAAGGATGCTGAATGTCTGTGAGCCTCTTTCGGTCGTTACCTTTACTCCAAGCGGAGATAATTCGCTTGTTCCATTATCTACTCCGGAAATTTCGGATATCCCTCGCAGTACCAATGTCCAAGGCTTTTCAGCTGAAGACTGGGCTGACACTTGAATCTTGCCGTCCGTTCGTACAGCTGTGGCTTGTAGCTCAACCTCGGAATTTATATTTCGGATTTTCACCGTAGCCGTTTTTCCTTCCTCAAGCCCGAATAAATGGAGCTCCACACCGTCTCCATAATTATAGTCCGGCTTTGTTTCAACTTCGCCCAGGGCCAGGAGCGTATTTGGCCTTACATAGAGAGGCAGGCTTAAATAATCATGATGTTCCTCTCTCCAGGTGCCGCCTTCTACCTGGTCATTAGACAATAAATGTGTCCATTTGCCCTGCGGCAGGTAAAAGGAGCTCTTTCCTTCCTCATTAAAGATCGGGGCCACAAGCAAGGAGTCTCCTAGCATATACTGTCTGTCCAGCGTTTCTGCAGCTGGGTCATCGGGAAACTCCAGGACCATCGCTCTCATCATCGGCAGCCCTTCTGCAGCCGATTGGTTGGCACTTTCAAATAGATATGGCATCAGCCTGCATTTCAGTCTGGTAAAAAATCTGGTCACATCTACTGCTTCTTCGTCATATGCCCACGGCACCCGGTAGGATTTGCTGCCGTGCAGCCTGCTATGGCTGGATAAAAGTCCGAAGGCGACCCAGCGTTTGAACAGATCGGCAGGTGCCGTGCTTTCAAACCCTCCGATATCGTGGCTCCAGAAACCAAATCCGCTCAAGCCCAGAGATAAACCTCCCCGTATGCTTTCTGCCATGGATTCATAGGTCGCATCACAGTCGCCGCCCCAATGGACTGGGAACTGTTGTCCTCCAGCCGTTGCAGATCGGGCAAACAAGGTTGCTTCCCCTTCCCCCAGCTTTTCTTTTAAGACATCATATACAAGCTTGTTATAAAGGAAAGTGTAATAGTTATGCATTTTATAAGGATCCGATCCGTCATGATAGACCACATCAGTCGGGATCCTTTCGCCAAAGTCAGTCTTGAAGGCATCGACTCCCATATCGACGAGCCGCTCCAAATGCCCTGCATACCATTCGCACGCGGCAGGGTTTGTAAAATCGACTACTCCCATTCCCGGCTGCCATTTATCCCATTGCCAGACATCCCCATTGGCTTTTTTTAGCAGATAACCCTTTTCGGCCGCCTCGTCAAATAATCCTGACTCCTGGGCAATATACGGATTGATCCACACGCAAATTTTCAGTCCGTTTTCCTTCAGCCTTTGCAGCATGCCTGCAGGGTCCGGGAACATTTTTTGATCCCATTCAAAGTCTGTCCATTTTAGGGCGTCCATCCAAAAACAGTCATAATGGAAGACTGATAAAGGAATATCCCGCTCCCGCATCCCTTCCACAAAGCCAGATACCGTCTGTTCATCATAATTGGTTGTAAAGGATGTGGACAGCCATAGCCCGAAAGACCAGGCGGGCGGCAGGGCAGGCTTTCCAGTAAGATCTGTATAGGTGCCCACCACTTCTTTTAAGGACGCCCCGCCAATGATTACGTATTCCAGAGATTCTCCCTTTACACTGAACTGTACCTTTGATACCTTTTCAGATGCCACCTCAAAGGATACATTCTCCGGATGATTGACAAAAACTCCATACCCCTTGTTCGATAAATAAAAGGGGATATTTTTATAAGCCTGCTCAGAACTGGTTCCGCCATCCCGATTCCATATGTCGACAGTCTGCCCGTTTTTTATAAAGGAGGTAAAACGCTCGCCAAGACCATAAACGTACTCGCCCACTCCTAGATTAAGCTCCTCCCGCATATATGTATTTTTATCTGCATCGGTTATGTGGGAGATTGCTTTGGTGTTGCTGCCCGTTATTTTCTTTCCATCATAGAAATATTCAATTCCCCAAGGGCCCTTTTTACTGATCTTGGCGGAGGTCTTTCCGCTAGTAAAGATAATCTCCTCGTCCGTTTCCGTTACATCTGCTGAAATTTTTTCTTCATTTAACTGAAATTCAGGTCCTCGTTTCTTTGTCCCTTTATGATGATAAGCTTTGACTCTGATGGCATCTTCACGAGGAGAAGTAAATTCAATCGTCAGCAATGCCGTATCCAGCTGGAAGGCCCTGTCGGAAAGATCCTTTGGAGCCACCAAGATCTTCAACCCTTCACCTGTTTTATATGCTCTAAAAAATTGGACACATGAAATAAAGTCAAACCCTTCTCGAACCAGCCAGTTTCCATCTGTAAATTTCATTCTTAGTCCACCTCTCCTTTTTTAAATCCTGATAAAAGAGACCCGAAAACACTGGGTCTCTTTATGGAAATTTCTATTTTTCCCAAAGCTTGACTCTCTCCTGAATTAGCTTCGTGCGTTCTTTCTCTGCTTTTTCAACACCTGCTTTATCGAGCTCTTTCAAGAAGGTATCATAGATTTTGTCAAACTCACCCGGGTCCGCCAATATCGCATCCGGAATTCTCTTTTTAACGATATCCATAGCCTTTTGCTCAATCAGTGCAAGCTCCGAATCATTCGGAACCTGGATATTAAAAGCAACTCCCCACGGTTTTACAGGGAATTCATCCTTCGTTGGATAAAGATCCTTCCACATCTCGACACCGTAATTCTTCAAGACTTCTTTCTCTACATCCGTATATGCTTCCTTAATTTGATCTTCGGACGCGATGGTGTATGTTTGGCCCGTTGCATCCTTGACACCATCTCCATACGATGGGGCAAATCCTTTCAATACACCAATTCCTGTTTTCTTCACATAATTTGCATCTGTGTTCCGAACCTTCATTTCTTCCTCTGGAATGACGCGTTTGCCATCAACAAGGTCGTAATGCTCGCCCTCAATTCCCCAGTTTTGGAGGATTTGTCCCTCCTCGGATGCCAGGTAGTCAAGGAATTTAATTGCCGCGACCGGGTCTTCAGCATCCTTTGTAATTCCGATTCCCCATCCGGCGAGGTAGCCTGCATCCTGGAAGTTAGCATGCTTCATTCCCTTTTCAAGA
The DNA here is from genome assembly GCF_004340465.1 of Mesobacillus foraminis. GTDB lineage: Bacteria > Bacillota > Bacilli > Bacillales > Cytobacillaceae > Mesobacillus_B > Mesobacillus_B foraminis. The sequence continues at coordinate 120,615 of NZ_SLVV01000001.1, forward strand.
GTTGCAGGATACAAGCCATACATTCTTTCATGCATGCCCTGCTCCTTCATGGAACGCTGTGCCTCGGCAAATTGCCACTCATCATCAATAATTCCAAGTACCCGGCCAGAGGAAAGCTTTGCAAGATATTGATCGTACTTTTGGACAAAGCTCTCTGGGTCGAGCAAGCCGATATCATTCATATGATTCAGCCAGCGGAAATACTCTTTTTCTTCCGGACGCTTATAATGCATGATGGCTTCATGGGTTTCAGGGTCAACATAATATTCCCCGTCATCAGAAGCACCTGTTGACCAGAAGGCTGGATTGGTTGTCGAAATCATGATCCGCCAGTCATCCGCCAGCAGAGATAATCCAAGGGTCGGCTGACCATTAATGGTTGGATTCTTTTCTTTATATTCCTTTATCGCATTTTCAAAATCCTTGAGTGTTTCGATTTTTGGGTAGCCAAGGGCCTTTACGACATCATTCTGAAGCCCTACTCCGTGGCTTGGAGTCAAATACTGGGTATCAACGGGACTTGTAGGCAAAATATAAATCGACTCGTCGTCCTTGCTCCATTTCAGGCGGCTCATATATTCGCCATAAATTTTCTTAAGGTTTGGTGCATGTTCTTCAATCAAATCGGTGAGGTCAATGAGTGCCCCTGCTTCGACCAGGGTCCCTGCCCCACCCTTTGGCCAAATTAAATCCGGATACTCGCCGCTTGCCACCATTAAAGCAATTTTTTGAGTTCCGCCGTTCACATCGAACTCAGGATTCACCGTAACCCCGGTCTTTTCCTTTACCACTTTTCCCACAGGGCTGTTCATATCATCCCATTGCGGATGCGGGTCGGCACTGAACAAGGTGAGCTCAGTGAGTCCCTCTTTATTTTTCTTTCCTCCCTCTTCATTGGAAGTTTTGCTGCTGCAGCCCGCGAGGACCAGCATAAGGCTTAAGACCATCAAAAAAGTGACTTTCCCAATGCGTTTTTTCATACTTACCCCCTGATTAAAGTTCTTTTTAATCTATAAAACATGCCTCAGGCAAATTGCCGTCAGCTTTTTACAGCTCCAATGGTCATCCCTTGAACAAAATACTTTTGGACAAAAGGGTAGACAGCCAGGATAGGGACTACCGTCACTACGGTAATCGCCATCTTGATAGATTCTGGTGACACAAATTGCGAAGCCTGATCCTGGGTCATTCCCCTCATGTCATTTGCATTGACACTTCCCATTGACGTGTTTTGAAGAATCTTCATCAGCTCGTACTGCAAAGTGGTTAGTGCAGGATTCTGGCTATTGTATAAATACGTATCAAACCAGGAATTCCAATGGCCGACTGCCACAAACAAGGCAACTGTCGCAAGGACCGGCTTACAAAGGGGCAGGATGATTCTCCAGAAGATGGTAAAATCATTTGCTCCATCGATTTTCGCTGATTCCTGCAGGGAATAAGGCAGCCCGTCCATGAACGACCGGACAATGATGATATTAAAGGCATTCACCATCCCAGGAATCAAGTAAACCCAAAACGTGTTAATCATGCCCAAGTCTCTAATTAGCATATAGCCAGGAATCAGTCCTCCAGAGAAATACATGGTCAGGACGATAATCGTGGATATTGCCTTTCTTCCCTGAAAGTCCGCCCGGCTCAAGGTGAACGCAACCATTGCTGAGGAAAGTACCCCAAGGATGGTTCCAATAACGGTCCGCGATGCCGAGTTCACGAAACCTGTAATCAAATCATCGTACTTAAAAATTTCAAGATAGTTTTCGAACGTAAATTGCCTTGGCCAAATATAAATTCCGCCCCGCACTGTATCCAGGGACTGGTTCAGCGAAATGGCCAGCACATTTAAAAATGGATAGAGAGTAACAATCATAATAATTGTCAGAAAAAGGTAGTTTCCGATATCAAACATCGTGTCATATTGCTTTTGTCTGCTAAACGTTTTGAACAATCCTGCTCCCCCCTTTACATAACACTTTGATTTCCAAACCGTTTGAAAATGCCGTTTGCCAGAAATAATAGAATGATGCTGACAACCGAGTTAAAGATGCCAATGGCTGTTCCGTAAGAGAACCGGCCAAGGCCAATCCCATAATTTAATGCATACAGATCAAGGACCTCCGAATAATCTACTACGAGTGAGTTTCCAAGCAAGAACTGCTTTTCGAACCCTATGCTTGTCAGATGACCAATGGAGAGGATCAGCAGAACCAGTATGGTTGGACGGATTCCCGGCAATGTAACATGCCAGATCCTCCTCCATCTTCCTGCACCATCAACCTTCGCAGCTTCATAGAGCTGCGGGTCAATTCCCGCTATGGCTGCCAGAAAGATAATGGCGTTCCAGCCCATTTCCTTCCATAGGTCAGACACGACAACGATTGACCAAAAATATTCTCCCTTTGCCATAAACTGAACAGGCTTGTCGACAATCCCCAAGCCGATTAGCAGCTCATTGATGATTCCGCCGTCAATGGACAGCATTTTCGTAACGATTCCAGCAACCACCACCCAGGATACAAAGTGGGGAAGATATGTAATCGTTTGCACCGTTCTTTTAAAAATAGACAGCCGAACCTCATTTAATAAGACCGCAAACAAAATCGGAAAAACAAATCCAATCGCCAGGCTCATCAGGCTCATCGCTAGAGTATTGCGAAGCACTAAATAGAAACGTTCGTCCGAGAATAGTTGGATAAAGTGCTGGAATCCAACCCATTCCTGCTCCCAAAATGGAATGCCCGGCTTATAACTCTGAAACGCCATGCTCCAGCCCCATAAGGGCAAATAATTAAAAATAATAACCAAAAGAACAAAAGGAATCGACATCATGTATAAATACTTTTGCTGCTTAAAAACCTTCCAAAACCCAGCCTTTTTCCTCTTCGGCTCTACGGCCAATGAATCTGAAAGCTCTCCTTCTAAGCCTGACTGGCCCGACATCCTGGTAACCGTTTTCATTTGGACCTCCTCCTTACTTCGTAATTTGATAATAACGAAATTATCAGTTTAATAACACCTGAATAATTAACACAAAAATCATATAAAAATTTCACTACTAATCTTCTAAACCAAAAGCCGTAAGGAAACACGTGCTTTTACCATAAAAGCTGACGGTGTTTATCTTATTTCTAATAGGAGTTCCTCAATTAAATGTAGAATAAGTATAGCAACGTAAATTGGAGGGTTATTGTTTTGAAGATTTTAATTGTGGAAGATGAATATATTCTCAGTGACTTAATACGAATGTTTTTAGAGCGGGAAACGTATCATGTGGATGTCGCCGATACGGGAAATGGAGGTGTTGAAAAAGCGTTAAGCAACAACTATGATTTGATTATTTTAGATGTGTTCCTTCCTGGCATGGATGGTTACAGGGTACTCGAGGAAATTAGAAAAGCAAAAAATACTCCAGTCATCATGCTGTCGGCACAATGCAGCCCGGAAGACATAGAGCGGGGCATAAAACTGGGGGCAAATGAGTATCTTCCCAAACCCTTCAGTCCTAAGTCCCTGGTTCTGAAAGTCAAAGAATATTGTTCTATATCATAGATCAACCCTTTCCACCTAAGGACAGAATAATCAACTAAAAAATAGTTTACGGGGATTCCCCTAACTTGTGCAACAAAACGCCTATCGTTTATGCAGGAAGTCCCTGTTCGGCCGTAAAGTAAGAAAGCTGCCTTTGATGGCAGCCTGATTTTTGTTCTAATCATTAAAAGAACTGAAAATTATTTTTCCCCCGTTCTTTCGCTTTGTACATGGCGGTATCGGCATATTTCAACAGGGTTCTTATCTGCTTGCTGTCATCAGGATAAATAGTGATGCCTATGCTCGCGGACAGCGTTAGTTTGTGTTTGAAGATTGTCCAGTTGGACATTGCATGCAGTATTTCATTTGCTTTTTGTTCCATCTCAATCACATCAGCCATTTCTGGAAAAAGGAGAATAAATTCATCTCCTCCTAATCTCACTCCAATGTCTTTCTCGGTGAGGCATTTGTTAATACGGTTCGCCACTTCTTTTAGAACAATATCACCCATCTCGTGGCCATATTTATCATTTACTCCCTTAAACCCGTCTAAATCAAGAAACATGATCGTCCCTTTGCTTGAGTTGTCGGGAGTAAGCACCTCCTCAAAAAGGCTGTATAAGTAATGACGGTTGTATAATCCTGTTAGGGAGTCTAGGTTTACTTGCTTTTCAAGTTCTAACACATAGGTAAAAAATTTTGATAAGCGGGACAATGTTTTAATATTATCCTGATGGAAATTTGATGTTCGGGAATCAACAGCGCACAGTGTGCCGAAGAACACGCCACTGCTGTAGAAAATAGGCACGCCCAAATAAGAACCAATGTTAGCTTCATATGTAATGGGTAAATCACAAGTAATTGGATTCTTTCTTGCATCTTCAATAAGAAGTGGTTCACGACCACTTAAAAAAAGATGTTGTCAGTAGGAGTTTTCAGCAGAATAAATGGCGCCTTCCTTAATTCTAACTCCTGTATCATTATCCAGTACCTTTTCAATGGAGTAAGCATCATTTATTTTTTTGGCTAAGTAAACGGTCTTGCCGGGAAGAGCGATATTAACAATTTCCAGCAAATCTTGAGCTGCTTCCGCGAAATTTCTAAAAAAAACATTTCCCATTATATTCACCTCGCTAATTTTCAAATCATAAGTATCCCCCTTCAACTTAAGTGCCTCTCTCATATTGAGCACACAATCCGATCCCAGGGAGAGTTCGTTTAATGAGTAAATATATCAAAATAGCGCACATTTAAGGAAAGAAGTCCTGTCCTTCCGTAACTACTTTCAATTGTATCATTTCTAATTCCGTAATCTAGTGCCTGGCACGCGAACAGCTATATTATTCTTATAAAAGAATCTTTTGAGGGAATCGTCCTGCTATTGTTTTTTCCTATCTCCTAAAAATGCTTGTATTTATTTGTGTTAATGGCACTTTCCCTATTCTTGGTGGTTCAACTTCTTCCATTCCACCCATTTTCCTAAAATAGTGCATACAGGCCCTTTACATAATAAAAAACCTGCATAGTAGTTACTATACAGGCCTTGATTCGTTCTAATTGTTAGTATCAGCCCTTTACCAGGCAGATTTTCTATTAAAATTTAGACTGGTAGTTTTCTATTTCCCAAGAGTGAACAGCCGTTCTATAACTATCCCATTCTGCTTTCTTCATGGAAACATATTCATTATAAACATGGTCACCCAATGCCTTGTAAGCAAATTCACTCAATTCTAATTCCCTGATTGCCTCTTTTAAGCTGCCTGGCAGGTTTTCAATTCCAAGTTCAGCTCTTCTTTCATCAGTCATATGGAAGATATCTTCATTAATTGGAGCTGGTGCTTCAAGTCCTTTTTCAATTCCGTCCAAGCCGGCTTCAGCAATTACGGCAAATGTTAAGTAAGGGTTGGATGATGGATCCGGACAACGTAATTCTACACGTGTTGCAAGACCTTTTTTAGCCGGTATGCGAATAAGGGCCGAACGGTTTGAAGCAGACCACGCAAGATAGCATGGCGCCTCGTAGCCAGGAACTAAACGTTTGTAGGAGTTTACCAGCGGGTTTGTTACAGCCGCAAAACTCTGCACGTTTTTCAGTACACCTGCAATAAATTGATACGCCTTTTCAGATAACTGCAGCTCGTCTGAAGGATCAAAGAATGCATTTTCACTTCCTTCAAAAAAGGACATATTCACGTGCATGCCCGAACCATTGATTCCAAATACAGGCTTTGGCATAAATGTAGCATGCAATCCAAATTTTTGCGCAACAGTCTTCACGACCCATTTATATGTGGTGGACAGGTCCGCTGCTGTCAGTGCATCTGCATACTTAAAGTTAATTTCATGCTGTCCTTCCGCTACTTCATGATGTGATGCTTCAATCGTAAAGCCCATTGCTTTTAAGGCACGGTAGATTTCGAGGCGGACGCGTTCCCCAAGATCATGTGGGGATGGCTCAAAATAACCTGCCCGGTCACTGATTTCCTGAGTAGCATATCCTTTCTCATCCGTTTTAAACAGGAAGAACTCCAGCTCAGGTCCTACTGATATCGTAAAACCTTTATCCGCTGCACGGTCCATTGTTTTCTTTAGTACATTCCGTGTATCTCCTTCAAAAAGAGTTCCGTCAGGATTTTTTACTGAGCAAAGGAATCTTGCCTCCGCATACCCTTCTTCTTGTGTCCAAGGTAAAACTGCAAATGTGGAGAGATCCGGCTGGAGATAGAGGTCGGACTTGTTAATAGGCGAAAACCCTTTAATGGAAGAACCATCAAACATCATTTTCCCTTCGACTACATCCTCTAATTGTTCAGTCGTAACTGTAACATGCTTTAAAATTCCTTCAAGATCTACAAATTGCAAATGTAATAGCTCAACACTTTTTGCTTTGATGGTCTCCTTGATTTGTTCCAGAGTAATGGTTTCAGTGCCATTTAAAATAAGAGTTTCGGTCATGTTATATTACCCCTCACGTGTATGTAAGTTTTTATTACATTAGATAATTTGATTATAGTCCGCTCGACATAGTTTGACAACTATTTTTTTGAATATTTATTCTAGTTAAATTATTTGTATGCGCTTTCTTTTATCTCGATCTACTCTGACTAATTCAAAGTGATGGTTTATTACACAACACTGCTAATCCAGGTCAAAAAAATAGATTGATATTTTTAGGGTTGTTCTCTCTCTTAAGAATAAAAAGTAACTGATATCTCACATTAACTGGAAATATTAACTAAATTATAAAATCCAATTATATGGAGCTACCCCCTACTAATCCTATTAAAAAGATTCATTTACCAAAGGATTCTAAGAAAGAAATGTTCGTTTGGAAGATAGAAGAAATCTGATGAAGAACAAAACGATACTAGAGCGAGAGAGAAAAGGTCTTCATGAACCCAATGAAGACCAAAACTACACTAAAGTAAGAGGAAAAAGGTCTTCATTAGCCCGATGAAGACCAAAACGAAACTAGAGCAAGAGAGAAAAGGTCTTCATTAGCCCCGATGAAGACCAAAACTACACTAGAGAAAGTGAGAAAAGGTCTTCATGAACCCGATGAAGACCAAAACTACACTAAAGCAAGAGGAAAAAGGTCTTCATGAACCCGATGAAGACCAAAACGAAACTAGAGCAAGAGGAAAAAGGTCTTCATTAGCTCGATGAAGACCAAAACGAAACTAGAGCAAGAGAGAAAAGGTCTTCATTAGCCCGATGAAGACCAAAACAAAACTAGAGTAAGAGAGAAAAGGTCTTCATGAACCCGATAGAGGAGTATTTAAGGATAGCGACTAAGGTGCGTCTTTATCCTGCTTTTCAAATAGAGTTATTACAGGAATGCGACGGGGAGAGATTTTAGGGTCACGCTGGAAGGATGTAGATCTTGATAAGGGAGTTTTACTTATCAGGCAAACGCTCAGCAAAGACGGAAAAAGTTTTCTAAGTGGTGCTAAAACCGAGTCGAGTGTACGTAGCACAAAGCTTTCTAATGAAACGATTCTGGTCCTTAAAAAACAAAAAACCCAAGTTATAAAAGAGAAGTTGAGTTATGGTCCTGAATATGTAGATCATGATCTTGTAATATGTACCTCAAAAGGAACACCTGTTAATCCTGAGAACCTGAAGCGTACTTTTCAAAGGTTAACCAAAGAAGCGGGCGTTCAACCGACCAGGTTCCATGATTTACGTCATACACACACCACTATGCTCTAGCAAGTGGCATACAAGCGAAAGTGATCTCTGAACACCCAAGACATAGTAATATCAAAACAACGTTAGATATTTACTCGCACGTTCTCCCTAATATGCAAGAAGAGGCTGCTCATCAAATTGACGCTCTTTTAACAAAATCAAACTAAAAGAGGCTATGGCACCAAAATGGCACCAACAATGTTTTTAGGGACAATTTGGTTGCCTTGTCAAAAAATAAAAAAAGCCCGAAAACCTTATCATGTAAGGTTTCCAAGGCTTTTTTAAATGATGATTCCGACTGGGCTCGAACCAGCGACCTCTACCCTGTCAAGGTAGCGCTCTCCCAGCTGAGCTACGGAATCGTTATAACTGGGATGTCCTTTCTGTTGAGGACATATATAAATATATAATGTTTTGTTTTAAATGTCAACACTTTATCAAATCTTTTTTTAATATCCTTTCATTTACCTAGTTTCTAAAAATTACTACATCAAAAAGCCGAACATTCGTTCCAATTTTATTGAATAAAGAACACACGTTTGGATATAATATAAATAATAAGCGAACATAACAAAGGAGTGAAACCCATGCATGGAGTGTTAATGAGAGCCATGGAGAAGAAAGAGCCTGTCCTGCTGATCTATCTTGACGCCAAAAATCAAATCACCCAGCGAAAAGTCCATCCATTTGAATTGCATGGCCGAAAGCTAAAGGCTTACTGCACTCTTCGCAGACAAACTCGCCTCTTTAATCTGGATAATATTCTGTCCGTATTCCCGGATAAGCTTTCGATGCGCAAATCAGGGTAAAAAAAGAAGCCCTTTTCAGGACTTCCCTTTTATACCCTAGTTTGCAGGCTGGGCTTTGGATGTTCCTTTTCCTCTTCCTGCAAGCTGGAGAACGATTAACAATATGAAAATAACTAAGCCAACAATATCAGTTACACCTTCTGGATAGATTAGCAGCAGACCACCAACTATTCCGAGGATTCTTTCATACCAGGCCAGCTTCCTTAACCAGTAGCCAATAATGCCTGCCCCAATTGCCATCATGCCGGAAATAGCTGTAAAGATGACCCAGATCAGATAGTACCAAGTTGTATCAATCATCAGCAATTCAGGTGAAAGTACAAACATGTAAGGGATGATAAAGGCTGCGATTGCAAGCTTAGCTGCATTTACCCCTGTTCCTATTGGTTCTCCGCCAGATACACCCGCCGCTGCGAATGCTGCCAGGGCCACTGGAGGTGTGATGTCCGCAATAATTCCGAAATAGAACACGAACAAATGCGCAGGCAGATCAGGAACTCCCAGCAGGATGATAGCAGGAGCAGCAATCGTTGATGTAATAACATAGTTTGCTGTTGTCGGTGAGCCCATTCCCAGAATTAATGCTGCGACCATTGTTAGCATCAATGTAGGAATGAGATAGCCTCCGGAAAGATCCAAAAGACCATTTGCCAGTTTCAGGCCAAGACCGGTTTTCGTTACAACACCGACAATGATACCGGCTGCTGCCGTTGCGGCTGCAACACCCAGTGCTGTCCGGGCACCATCTACCAGCGCGTCCACCATATCCCTGAACCCAATTCTAGTTTCTTTCTTAAGAGCACTTACAACTACAGTTGCCAGGATGGACCATAACGCCGCACGCATAACACTCATCCCGGTGGTCATGAGAATAATAACAATCAGGATAGGTAAAAGGAGATAGATTTTGCTTAGGACTTCTCTTCTATCCGGCATCTCTTCGTCTTTTAACCCTCGCAAACCAACCCTTTTCGCTTCAAAATGGGTCATGATCCAAATCCCTGCAAAATAAAGCAAGGCAGGAATGGCGGCCGCTTTGGCAATATCCCAATAAGTGATACCGCCTCCAATGAATTCGACCATCAGGAAAGCTGCAGCCCCCATAATCGGCGGCATTAGCTGTCCGCCGGTAGAAGCGGCTGCTTCGACTGCTCCGGCAAACTCTTTGCGGTATCCAAGCTTCTTCATCATTGGGATCGTGAACGACCCGGATGTTACAACGTTGGCAACCGAGCTACCGCTGATTGTTCCTTGGAGCGCACTGGAAAAAATCGCAACTTTCGCCGGACCGCCTGTACGCTTCCCGGCAATCGAAACAGCGAGGTCATTGAAGTATTGCCCTACCCCCGTCTTGACAAGGAAAGCTCCAAAAAGCAGGAACAAGAAGATAAAGGTGGAGGAAACACCCAGCGGCGTTCCTAGAATCCCCTCTGTTGTAAAGAACATTGTCTGAACAAGTGTCTCTAAATCAAGTCCTCTATGCGCGAGGAAACCTGGCATATATGGGCCATATAGAGCATAAATCATAAAAATCGTTGCAATGATCGTAATTGGCAATCCTACTGTCCTTCTCGTTGCCTCAAGAACGAGCAGGATTGCTGCAAGGCCGATATAAAAATCTATGCTTGTTAAGCGGCCGACCCTGTTTACAAGCTCGTCAACCAGCAACGGCCAGTAAGCTCCCACAGCTACTGCAATTAAAGCAAGCAGAATATCATACCATGCCACTTTATTGCGACGTAAATTCTTTTTCCTTGCAGGGAACAACAGAAAGATCAGAGCAAGCGCAAACCCAAGGTGGATTGAACGCTGAAGCTGTGCTGTGAGCACTCCAAATATTGCCGTATAAAGCTGGAACAAGGAGAAGGCAAGAAGTCCAAAGAAAACAATCCAGCCCATTATCCCTTTCAGTTTTCTCGTTGCGGCCTCGGGATCAAATTTTTCCAGCAATTCCTGCTGCTGTTCCTGAGATAATACACCATCATTTTGCGTCAAGAATGTTCACTCCTCTCAATTCCTGAATCATATTTATTTTCCTCACTTGGACTCTGACCCGGGTACCTGGCTCAATCGCATGTGCAAGCGGGAATGAAGTATTTTTATAAATGAGGGTGTGATTTGCCCTTACCTTCCCCACTCTCAGATCAAAGTATGGGAAATCCCGCCTCATATTTTTAATATAATATTTTCCGTTTTCATTCACAAAAGATTCCCCCTCGGCAGCCTCGGAGGGCATGCCTATGGCAAAATCCTCATACTCCAATTCGTATTGCCTAATCCCCTGCTGCTTCGTTACCTCATAGCTCTCAATAACATCCGACAGATGGATGGAATGCAGATATTTAATCTTAAATCTGTCCCCCGGTGCCACCGGAAGATAACAGAGTACTTCATTTTGTTCCGTTTGAAGGAAAACAAGACTTTGCTTGTAGGGAATAAACATAGAAATGATTGCAATAAAAACGATGAGGAGTAAAGAAATGCAGACTTTCTTTCTTTTATTTGCCAAAATGCCTTAAGCCTCGCTCTTTCCGACTTCCATGAGAAGAAGGCTTTTTACATAATAAAAATGGAATAGTATTCTTTTCCTTCACCAAAAGTCTTGTCTTAAGATGAATTGACCGGGCACAGTCTCTCAAAAGAGGACTATGTCCGGTCAGGGAAAAACTTTTTATTGTGCTGCTTTAATTCCTTTTTCATCAAAATACTTCTGTGCACCAGGGTGAACATCGATTCCCACACCATTCAAGGCGTTTTCTGGCTTAATCTGTTCAGCCTTTGCGTGTGTTACCTGGTCAAGGTTTTCAAAAATGGCTTTTGTCACATCATATACGACATCTTCAGAAAGATCCGATTTTACGACAAGCATTGCCTGTACAGCTACAGTTGGAACAGCAGATCCCAATTTATATGTTCCGGATGGCACTTCATCCTTCGTGTAGTATGGATACTTTTCAATCAAAGCGTCTGCTTTGTCTGCATCGACAGGGACAATCACTACTTTTTCTGTTGCAGAGAGTTCTTCTACAGCAGCTGTAGGTGTTCCAGCTGTTACAAATGCTGCATCAATGTTGCCATCTTTAATTCCATTTACAGACTCATCGAAGCTTAAGTCCTGCTTCTGGATATCTTCCAGTTTCATGCCATAGACTTCAAGGATCTGTTCTGCATTGGCAGCAGTACCGGATCCGGGAGCACCAATGGAAACTTTCTTTCCTTTTAAATCTTCAACTGTTTTAATTCCTGACTTTTCAGTAGTAACAATTTGGATTGTTTCAGGATAAAGTGTTCCGATCGCCTGGATATTATCAATTGCATTCCCTTCAAACATTAGCTTTCCTTCTGTGGCATATGAAGCAATATCTGTTTGAGTAAAGGCAATTTCACCCTTGTTGTCTTTAATGCTTTGCATGTTTTCTGCAGAAGCACCTGTTGTTTCGGCGTTTGTATCAATTCCAGTAGCATCGGATACAATGTTTGCAAAAGATCCGCCCAGCGGGAAGTATGTACCGCCAGTACCGCCTGTCAGGATACTCATAAACTTGGGTTTTTCACCTGATGATTTTTCGTTGTCGTTTTCAGAGCTGCCCTCTTCATTGCCTCCGCCGCATGCAGCCAGGAGCATCGAGAGTACTAACATCAAGATTGTTGTCATTAGAAACTTTCTTTTTTTCATGCATAATTCCCCCTTTTAAAGATTCTCAGACTCCATTTTATTCTAACTACCAGTCCATAATCTTGTCAATTAAACTGTTCAATAACAGCCCTCCCTTTCTGCCTTTGTAAAATAGCAGGAAAAGCATTTTACCAATGCTTATGCTAAAATCAACTTAATTAGAGAAGATTTTTAAAAATTCAGCAGGGCGGAGGTTACATTATGAGCTTTCCCAGGGGGACACTTAACGAACTAAAATTACACAGCAACGCACTAGAAGAGGAGATGACACTCCTTGTTTACCAGCCGGCAGCGTTTTCTCCTTTAAATAAGTACACGATAATGATTGCTCAGGACGGAAGAGATTATTTTCAGTTGGGGAGAATTGGCCGAGTGGCTGACGAGCTTCTGGCCGCAAAGAAAATTGAAAATTTGATGATCATTGGGATACCCTATCATTCTGTTGAAGATCGTTGGAAGAAATATCACCCTGACGGAGAGCAGAACGAAGCATATATTCGGTTTCTTGCCCACGAGCTGGTACCGTTTATTGACAGGAACTTTCCAACTTTGCAGGTGGGCATGGGTCGTGCATTGATCGGGGACTCTCTTGGGGCAACTGTTTCTCTCAGAACAGCCTTGAGATATCCACATACATTCAGCAAAGTGATCCTTCAATCTCCATATGTAAATGAAAAGGTCCTTCAGGAAACCCTGGATTTTCCTGAAGGACCGCAATTGGATATTTACCATACAGTCGGAAGCAAAGAAACCGAGGTGAAAACGACAAAAGAAGGCATTCAGGACTTTTTAACTCCAAACCGGGAGCTTTCAAGAATCCTTGAAACCAAAACTCTATCCTATCATTACGGGGAATTTGAAGGTGGCCATTTTTGGACGCACTGGCAGCCAGATATAAAGGAAGCATTGCAGAAGATATTATAAAACCTTTTCCCGCGAGGACATAAGGTTTATCATATTATATATTTCGAAAATTTGTTATAATGGTATGCACTCCTATAAATGGCCAATTTATGGATAGGATAAAAAAGAAATTGGAGGTAGTGATATGAAATTTGGCGTTGTGATTTTCCCCTCGAAAAAGATTCAGGATTTTGCTAATTCGTTCAGGAAACGGTATGACTCGAACTATGCTCTGATTCCTCCCCATATAACCCTGAGATCCGCTTTTACTGCAACGGAAGAAGAGATTAGAGACATTGCCCAAAAGATCGGTGAGATTGCAAGGAGTTTTGAACCTGTCACAATAAACATCACCAAATTCAGTTCATTTACTCCCGTGAACAATGTCATCTACTTGAAAGTGGAACCTTCAGAAAAGCTAGAAAAGCTTCATACCGAGTTAAAACTTAATTTTGAAAGTGATCAGGAATATAACTTTGTCCCTCATATCACAATTGGCCAAAAGCTTTCGGATGATGAGCATTCTGATGTATTTGGATCACTGCGCATGGACAAAGTCAGCTTTACAGAGTCTGTGGACCGTATTCATTTGCTTTATCAGCTTGAAAACGGATCCTGGACAGTTTATGAAACATTTCGACTTGGAAAGGAATAAACTATCGTGGAAGTAAGAAAAGTCAGCAATGAAAAAGAATTATCCGATGCCTTCTCGGTTCGGAAAACAGTATTCATCGGCGAACAAAATGTTCCCGAAGAAGAAGAAATAGATCAATTTGAAGATGAGGCAGCCCATTTTGTTTTGTATCAGGATGAAGTACCGGCTGGCGCCGGGCGCTTCAGAGTCCTGGATGGAGTTGGCAAGGTGGAACGAATTTGCGTGTTGAAATCCCAGCGCGGAACAGGAGCTGGAAACGCCATTATGTCCAAAATCGAGGATTACGCCAAATCCCAAGGGATATCCGCTCTTAAGCTGAACGCACAGGTACATGCCATTCCTTTTTACAGCAAGCTTGGCTACACCGTCACTTCCGAGGAGTTCCTGGATGCGGGCATTCCACATAAAACAATGAAAAAGAACATTTAAAAAATAAAAGGGCCATCACGGCCCTTTTTACATGTCATGACTAGATGGTTTCGGAAAAGAACCAGCCTTTTCCTGTTACTTCGGAATACACTCTTTCAACCGACTCATCGTTCATTTTTACTTTTGAATTTCGGTAATGTTGAGGATCCTGCTTTCTTTTAGGAACCTCATATTCTTGCTCACGGGTGCTTTCAACGGCTTTGATCCTGGGAATTCTTGCTACATGGGTGAGGGGAACTGAATTCGAATCAACCATTGTTTCCCGTTCAGCATATTGCATATATTGGTAGTTTGTCACCGGAAGAATATACCCCATCTCTTCTCCCTCCTGTCTTACAAGTCTTTTTATGTAAATTCCAATTTATAGTTTATATATTATATTCTTCTGGTTTATACCCGTTTTTAAGGGGGTATAAACCACTATTTTACCTTTAGAAAAAACAGCCAATCTGATATGATAGAACCTGTCTAATTTTTGGCCGAAAAAGAGGGTATCAGTTATGAAGATTGCTAGATACAAAAATAAAATGATTCATCTTGACAATGTACGACGCGAGGATTTTCAAAAACTTTACGATGACAGCAAAAAAGGGAGTCTTATATGTCCCGGATGCGGCGAGCCGCTGCGAATGCACCTTGGCATTCGGTCACATCCCTATTTCTACCACCATCTGTCTAAGGGGTCCAACTGTAATGATACCACCAATTCCGAGCCACCCAGATATGAGCCCAGCGACAGCAATGAATATATAGAAACGAACGGATTCCGGCTGCCCAAATCCCGTGCTGTACTGGCAGAGGAACCCCAGACTTCCTACAAGGCATCCCAGCCTCTTAAAATTACGAGACCTTTCAGCAGGGGAAATGCTTCTCCTAATTCGGTGCAAAGTGACTATCTCCGAAAGCTTGAGGCAATTGGCATCCGCTTTGACGGCAACCAGGAAAAGGCGGTCGTCAATACCGACGGCCCGCTGCTGATCCTTGCTGGAGCCGGGAGCGGCAAAACAAGGGTTCTTACAGCCAGGACCGCCTATATGCTTCAAGAACAGAAAGCCAATCCTCAGTCGCTGATGCTTGTAACCTTTACAGCAAAAGCGGCCTCTGAAATGAAAAGAAGACTGATCAGTTATCCCGGTATGGACCAGGAGCGAATTCATCAGATTGTCTCAGGAACCTTCCACAGCATCTTTTATAAAATCCTGCTCTATCACTCGAAGGAAAAGTGGTCCAGCAGCAACTTACTAAAAAAAGAATGGCAGAAGGAACAAATCGTTAAAGAAGCTGGCAGAGCTCTCGGGTTGGACGAAAAAGAATTCGCATATGATCTTGCGCTCCAGCAAATTGGTTTATGGAAAAACACTATGGTTCTCCCTAGGCAAGTGAAACCAGATAGTCCCTGGGAAGAGAAAACTTCTCTCTTATATGAACGCTATGAATCTTCGAAAGAAAAGAACGGCTACTTTGATTTTGATGATATGCTGATTGGCTGCCACCGTCTGTTTTCAGACCGTCCGCAGTTGTTGGAACAGTATCAGGCCAGGTTCGAGCATTTCCTTATCGATGAATTTCAGGATATCAACAAAGTACAGTACGAATTAATCAAAATGCTATCGGCCAGAACGAAAAATGTTTGTGCGGTCGGAGATGATGACCAGTCGATCTATGCATTCCGTGGGAGTGATCCTTCCTATCTGCTGGAATTTGAAAAGGATTTTCCGGGTGCCGAGATTGTCCTGCTGAACCAAAATTACCGGTCTCCGCATGAAATCGTTGAAACGGCCAATACAATCATATCCGCTAATCAGCAAAGACATAAAAAAGAAATGAAGGCCCAGTACGCCCGCGAAGTTCAGCCAGTCCTCTTCTACCCATACGACGAAGAAGAGGAAGCTACCATGATTCTGACGGATATCCAGGAACGCATTGAAATGGGAGCAAGCCCTGAGGATTTTGCCATCCTGTTTCGGACAAACACCGCCAGCCGGGCCGTGTTTGAACGTCTCGCTGCTTCAAGCCTCCCCTTCAGGATGGACCAAAATATGGAATCCTTTTATGAGCGGTTTATGATAAAGGGGATGCTTGCCTTCTTCCGATTGAGCCTTAATGAAGATCACACGGATGCTATTCGCAACATCCTCCCTTCTCTTTTTCTTAAGCAATCCATATTCCGGGATCTGCAGGCGGAAAGCATCCTGAAGGACTGTTCCATGCTCGAAGCCCTGGCTCACGTCAGAACAGGTTTCGCTTTCCAGGAGCAAAAGTTGAAAAAACTGGCTGATGTGGTAAGATCCCTTTCCCGCCTTTCTCCATTGGCTGCAATTGAGTGTGTCGAGAAAGACCTGGGCTATCAGGATTTTATAAAGAAACGAGGGAGTGAAGGGAATAAGTGGGACAAAGGCTCCGATGATATCCGCGACTTAAAGGTGGCAGCAAAAAACTTTGAGAATATCGCTGACTTCGTTGAGCATGCCGACCATATGATCGGGATGAACAGGGAGGTAAAACAGGCCGGAAAGAATCTAGTAAAAGCCATCACCTTAAGCACGATCCATCGATCGAAAGGACTTGAGTACAATACGGTCTATGTGCTCGGTGCAGTGGATGGAAGTCTCCCGCATGACTTCGCTTTGGATTCATACCGGAATGGAGACCCGCAGCCATTAGAAGAAGAACGGCGTCTCCTCTATGTAGCAGTAACTCGGGCAATGGAAAAGCTCTATATCTCCGTGCCTCATTACCGGAGGGGACGTAAAGCAAACCCTTCCCGTTTTTTAAATGGTTTGAACAAAAATCTTTAGCCATCCCTATGAAGGGATTGCCAGGAAGAGCTTCATTTGGAAGAGCCACAATCGAACATGTTTAAGGCGTGAATTCAGCTGGAATTCACGCCTTTTTTAGTGATTCGGTTTTGCATTCCATTTCTCAGGCAATAAGAGTGGGATCTCTTAATATAACTCACTCGTGAAGGTCACATATTGTCTGTATAAAATTCTCCTTCACCATTGCCTTGGAAACGTATAAACTGTTTAATCCCACTTTAATCGTCAAAAGCAGGGCTTTTTTGGCACACCTCTGGTAACTTAAGGAGGGCCTGCTCTGACGAGAAAGGCCCTTGCCTTTCTTCTTTCCTACTTTTTATTAATCATTTTGGAAATTTGATTGAAGTCGAGCTGCTTTCCGTCCTTGACTATGGATTCAACAATCTTGTCTTCCATTTCTTTTGGGACATTTTTATTGGCGATTTGCGATACTCTCCGGATGACGCCGCGTACGGTCTTCTCATCTTTAAAGTTTGCATTTTGCAGGGAATTTGCCAGATCAAAAATATCTTTCATGTTCACGCCTGTTTTCTTTTCAATATTTTTAAAGAAATGATTATCCATTTTAAAACATCACGCCCCTTCTTAAACTACTCTATAGTATGAATGGGGCAAAAAATGGTGAAAGAAAACCTGGGGAGCTGGCAGGCTCTTCCGGCTTTTCATGAATTCCATTAGGCTTCTTTTCCGGCCAGTTTGCTTCGTATGCCGTTAAAGAGGGCTACCGCATTATCCTCCCATCGTCCTTCGAATCATCCAGCCTATCCTTCTATCCTTTTTTCGGTTCAAGAATCAACTTGCCTGATGTCTTTCTTCCCTGCAGCAATGAATGCACCTCACCTGCTTCTTCGAGGGGAAATACTCCGCCTATCGTAAGCCTCAGTCTCCCGTCTGCAGCGTATTGAAATAGTTCACTTACACTTGGAAGGAGCAGCTCAGGCCTTCTCATAACCTGTGGCAAAAAAAAGCCAATGACCGCCTGGTTTCTCGCCATTAACGAAGATGGATAAAACCTGCTCTGCTCTCCACTGGCAACTCCAAAGATAACAAGTCTGCCAAAATCCGCCAGGCACTTCAATGTTTTATTGAAAACATCCCCTCCTGCCATTTCCAGTGCCACATCCACACCCTTTCCTTGTGTTGCTTCAAGTACCTCTTGGTCCCAGTGAGGTTCTCGGTAATTGACGAGCACATCAGCCCCCATTTCTTTTGCCAGCGCCAGCTTTTCAGGGGTGCTTGCAGTGGCAACCACCTTGCCGGCTCCAAAAATTTTCGCCAATTGGACAGCAAGTGTGCCAACACCTCCCGCTGCAGCGTGAACAAGAACACTTTCGCCTTTTTCTAGCCGGCCCATCGTTTTTAATACATGATAAGCACTAAGCCCCTGTAAAGGCAGGGCGGCAGCTGTCACGAAATCCAGCTGATCAGGAAGCGGAATCAAGCTTCGCTCATCTGCAAGGACATATTCTGCATAACCGCCTGATTCAATCAATGTAACAACCCTCGTCCCAGGAGCTACACTTGTAACTTTATCCCCCACTTCGATGACGATGCCCGCAACCTCTGCCCCAGGAATGAATGGGAGCGGTGTCGGGACTACATATTGCCCTTCCCGCCGGGCTGTATCCGCATAATTCACACCAACGGCAAATACTTCTATGACTACCTGGCGACCGGAAACAATGGGACGTCGTGCCTGAATGACCTCCAAAACCTCGGGGCCGCCGAACTTTTTGAATTGTATCGCTTTCATTTTTGCTCTCTCCCTGTTTTTGCCTTGAAACCAGGCTTTATTTCTTTAAATACAGCTGCACCTTCTTGTAAATAAATCATTGTCCATTAATTAGCTCCTGTTCCACATTCCTTCTTACCTCTCAAAAGCCATGCCGGGGAGAGAGGGGTCATCTTGCTGCAAGCTAGGATGCTTCTTCCTATAAATGATCGAGAGAAGACGAAGACCAGAGCATGAATAACTCCAAGCTGAGGCAGAATAGGTTCTGCACTGAATAAAACTTCCTAGAAGGATGGAGGTCGACCAAGCAAGGCAGGATTTTACCTTCCTCCATCAGCAAACAACCGCTAACTGTGAGAAACATGGTGCTGACGTGCTAATTCCCCTCTCCAGAGCGCAAGGATTCATATTGCCCTCACAAGCCCAGGCTTTTACAAGTTCCGGCTTGGACAATCCAGTCACGACCGTATCATTCTGCAAATCTCATATTCTTCCTCATTTATTCCTACCGGTTTCAAAAAGGCATGTAACGCACCAGCCTTCTAGCTGATAGCAATATGCGCTGCATAGCTCATCAGATTCCGCACAGTATAATTAAACCTCGCGAACCGGAAGTCTTTTGTTTGGCCCATTTTATAACGATAGTAGATCTGCTGGAGGATGACTGCCAGTTTAAAATAAGCAAATGTTAAATAAAAATTCATCCCTGAAACGTCACGGCCGCTTCTCCTTGCATACTCTTCTATAAATTCCTGCCTTGACATAAACCCCGGCTGAACCGTAACCGAAGTTTTTCCAAAACCTTTCTTTAACAAGTCCGGATCATCTTCCTGGAGCCAGTATCCAAGTGCTACCCCAAGATCTGCAAGCGGATCTCCGACAGTGCTCATTTCCCAGTCGAATAAACCGTTCATTTTTGTAAAGTCTTCGTTGAACATGGCATTATTGAGTTTATAATCATAGTGAATGACAGATGTTTCATGCTTTTTAGGGATATGTTTTACAAGCCAGGAGATCAAGAAATCTGCTTCCTTTAAATCGTCCGTCTTTGCTTGTTCATAGCGCCTAATCCAGCCATGGATTTGTCTCTCCATGAATCCCTCAGGCTTTGAGAGTTCTCCAAGTTTTGTCTTCCGATAATCAATGGAATGCAATTCAACCAGTTTATCAATCATAATGCTGGATATTCTTTTTCCAAGCTCTTCAGCAGGCTGGATCCATTCGGGGTATGAAGTGTCGAGCACTGTTCCATGCTTGCGTTCCATCAGCTGGAAAGGACTGCCGATCACGGAGAGATCATCTGTAAATAAGATGGGTTTGGGAACAGGTGAAAAAAGAGGCTGAATTTCCGATATAATTCTTTGCTCTCTTTCCATATCATGTGCTTTTGGAGCAACAGGGCCAAGCGGAGGCCGGCGAAGAACGGCTTCCCATTCTGCTATTCTTAATTGGTAGGTGAGGTTGGAGTGTCCTGCCGAAAACTGTCTGATTTCCAGGCGGTCATAAGGCAGACCATCAATATTTTTCCTTAAAAACCATTCGAGAGAAACAATATCCAATTCTTCTCCCTGCCTGACCGGGATTGTATCGAGATCAATTTGTTTATGCATGTGCATTCCCCTTTCCTGTTTCATATTAATTTTCATAAGAACCTATGCACCAAAAAAACTCCTGCAGCACCCCTAAGTGTATATAATAGTATAACTATTCTGTCTTTTTGAATCAAAATAGAAGGCCTTGAAAACTTTTTGCGATTTACAGGCCTATTTCCGTACATACATTTTAATACCGTAGATTTTTTATTCATGAAATCTTTAATTTACTCTAAAAAGAGATGGTTATACCATCAGTATTTAATGTGAGCCAGGATGCTATCGAGTGCTTCTAACAAAACTCATCGTTCATTTTTCTAAATGATAAAATAAAGAGCATGATTGATATGAGCCCTGCAACAGTTTCTCCAAGCCTTACTGTTCGTTCTCCCCTCATCTTACTAACTAGTTAGTATGTGGAGCCCTCAAGATGGCGGAAGAACTCCCTTCCGCCACCCTAGTTAATCCAATGCAATGCCATTCAGAATCATATCGACGAATATTCCCGAAACTTCATGAGCCGACATGCTTCCTGTCGGTTTGAACCATTGATAGCTCCAGTTGGTGATTCCCAGAATTCCAAGAGCAACAATACTTGCATTCAAATCGCTCTTAAATTCCCCGCCGGATATTCCCTCCCTGATCAGCTGCTCTATATTCAATCTGAATTGATCCCGTTTAGGAATGATGGCAGCAAGGTGATCTTCACTCAGGTTTTCAATTTCGCGAAAAAATACCTTAGCGCTTGCTCCCTGCTCCCCGATATGGCCGATCAGCATAAAAACAATTTCGGTAAGCTTTGTTTTACAGTCCTTCTCCTGATTGTCAAGGATCTTTTGCTGGTTCTCCACAAGATCATTAATATACTTATGATGGATATCCATCAGCAATTCTTCTTTGCTGGAAAAGTAATAGTAGAATGTCCCCTTCGTCACCCCCAGGGAATCCACTATATCCTGAACCGATGTTTCACTGAATCCATGCTTTTCGAATAAGCGAATGCTTTGCTCCGTTATTTTACCCTTCACTACAAGCAGCCCCACAATCTTCTGTTTCTTTCAAAGAATTATAACACAAGAGGTTCCGCGGATTCCTGTATTCTTTTTATTAAGGCTCTGTTAGAAAGTCATTAGTATTTTTCAGAACCCCGTGGATTGAAACATTTTTGCACGGAACTATCGTGTTAATGAGATTCTTTGACCACGGACAGCCAAGAGCTGAAATCAAGCAACAGGCAAGTTTTTTTCAGAGCCTTAACAAAGGTGTATCGTGTGCCTGGTTATTATAGCAGGCTCCTGGCTTCATCCCTTAGTGCCCTGCGAAGGATCTTTCCTACTGCCGTCTTTGGAAGTTCTCCGCGAAACTCTACTACAGTGGGGACTTTATAGGCTGCCATGTGATCCCGGCAGTATTGTCCGACTTCTTCTTCAGAAGCGGTTTTCCCTTCCTTTAAGACAATCACTGCCTTGACTGTTTCACCGCGGTAGGGGTCAGGAACCCCAATAACAACCGCTTCCTGAACGGCAGGATGTTCATAAATGACTTCTTCAACCTCTCGGGGGTATATATTATAGCCGCTTGCAATAATCAAATCCTTCTTCCTGTCAACAATACAAAGGTACCCATCTTCGTCCATCCTGCCAATGTCCCCAGTATATAGCCATCCATTACGCAGTGTATGGGCTGTTTCTTCTGGCATGTTCCAATAACCTTTCATCACCTGAGGCCCTTTAATAATGACTTCTCCAAGCTGACCGGCAGGAACTTCCCTGGACCCTTCACCCAAATCAACGATTTTATATTCAGTGGAAGGGAGCCCAATGCCAACACTTCCCGCCTTGCGTTCAGCAAATGGAGGGTTGCAGTGGGTTATTGGGGAAGTTTCGGACAAGCCGTACCCCTCAAGGATTTTGGAACCTGTTTTCCTTTCAAATTCCTTAAGCAGTTCCACTGGCATGGGAGCACTGCCGCTGTTGCATACCCTTATGCTGTTGATTCCATATAGTTCCGCATGTGGATGATTGGTAATGCCGACATACATGGTTGGAACGCCTGGGAAAATAGTTGGCTCCTCTTGCTTGATTGTAGTCAGTACTTCCTCGAGCTCAAACCGGGGAAGCATGATCGATTCCGATGCGGTATAAATAGATAAATTCATGCATGAAGTCATTCCAAACACGTGGAAAAGCGGTATGACCGTTAAGTACTTTTCCTGCCCAATAGCGATGTCTTCTTTAAAGAACTCATAAGACTGCAGGATATTTCCATAGATATTTCTATGGGTGAGCATGGCCCCTTTGGGGCGCCCAGTCGTTCCCCCAGTATATTGGAGGACAGCGACATCATGCTCCGGTTCCATTCTGACAGGTTGAAAGGGGGAAGCCAGCTTTTTCAAGAAACCTTCGAATGTAAAGTCCGCAGCAATCTCCTGGCCGGATGGCTGAAGGCTGACAGCAATGACTGTTTTCACCCCAGTGTTTGGCTGGATGTTTTTCACCTTCGGATAAAGGGCATCAAGCACGACAATCGTTACAGTGCCAGAGTCATTAAGAATGTATTCCAGTTCACGTTCAACCAGCATGGGATTAATTTGTGTCACAATACCCCCAGCTGAGAGAATACCGTAGTAGGAAATGACAAACTGAGGACAATTAGGGAGCATAATAGCCACTCTGTCTCCCTTTTTAATACCATTTTTCTGAAGCGCGCCAGCAAATGCGTCTGCCGCCCCAAGTAATTCCTTATAGGTCATTTTTCTTCCATAAAAGGACAGTGCATATTGGTCTGGATACTGTGCTGCTGTTTCTCGAAGCATATCAGGAAGGGATTTCTCGGGGATTTTAACTTCTTTATTAATGGAATCAGGGTAATGGGAAAGCCAGGCTTTTTTCTCGCTCAATGAACATACCTCCCTAGGTTCAATTTCCTATGTACATGCCTCTTCACAACAATGTACCCTAAAGTACAGCAAACTGACCGGTCAGTATCAGGCCATAATAATAGTATACTGGTTTTCCCCGAATGTACAAGCACTGTTCTAAAAATTGAAAAAACTCATACACAAAAAAATGCCGTCCCTGTGTGGAACGGCATTTCCTTTTAATTTCTGCGTTAATTAGTTGTAGAAGCTAGCGCCTACAATAATTAATAAAATGAACAATACAACGATTAGTACGAAGGTAGAACCACCGTAACCTCCGCCACCGTAGCCGTATCCGCCGCCGCCGAAGCAGCCGCCGCCAAATCCGTAGCCCATTTACTGTCACCTCACTTTTAGTTGACTCAAAATCAATATATGTAAGATGGCAGTTATGTGTATGGGCGAGCTCCTACCTGGGATTAATTTATATCGATTGCCCCTAATAAATTTAGTTTATGGACAAACAGTGCCTCACCCTTTGGGTTTGAAGAGGAGTGCTCCAATGAATCCAAAGATAACAGCTGCGGATATACCCGAGCTTGTTATTTCGAACATGCCGGTCAATACCCCGACAAGTCCATGTTGTTCTGCCTCCTGCAAGGCACCGTGAACAAGGGAATTCCCAAAACTGGTGATTGGTATCGTGGCTCCTGCACCTGCAAAGTCCATCAATGGTTCATAAAGGCCAAGTCCATCCAGTACAGCTCCTGCGACTACTAGGGTACTCATGGTATGGCCGGGTGTCATTTTTACTACATCAAACATGAGCTGGCCGATCACACATATCAAGCCGCCGACAACAAAGGCCCAAAAAAACATCGGGAGCAAATCGACCCCTCCTTTTTAAATTTATTTGACAGTGCTTCCTCCAGGAAGATTGCACTCATGGGTGGACCTCTATCGACACCGCATGCGCTATGCACGGAATTGTTTCCTTTTGCTGAAAACTCAAAGGCGACAATAAAGCCCCAGTCGCAACCATCAATATTCTTTGATACGTTCCCTTCCTCATCTCATTTAACAAATGGCCGTAAAGAACAGAGGCTGAACAGCCTGCACCGCTTCCTCCCGCTTGAACGGGCTGGTCCTCATGATAAATCATTAATCCGCAGTCCTGGAACTTTTCCCTATCGATATGAATGTTTTCCTTTTGCAGCAATTCATAGGTCGTTTCCTGTCCAATACGGGCCAGATCTCCAGTCACGATTAAATCATAATAGGAAGGATCAAGCTCCATATCCTTAAAATGGGCTTTAATCGTATCTGCTGCTGCCGGAGCCATGGCGCCCCCCATATTGAAGGGATCTGAAAGCCCCATATCAATCACCCTTCCAATGGTGGCAGAGGTTGTTACGAGCTTACCTTGTTTGTCAGGATTGTTGGTGACTACCGCTGCTCCTGCCCCGGTAACCGTCCATTGTGCAGTAGGCGGTTTTTGACCCCCATATTCGGTTGGATAGCGAAATTGCTTTTCAACTGCAGAATTATGGCTTGAGGCCCCTGTCACCACTTTCCTGGCGCCGTGATAATTAATGATAAAAGAGGCAAGTGCCAATCCTTCCATGGACGTGGAACAGGCTCCAAAGAGACCAAAGTAAGGGATGCCCAGAGTTCTGGCAGCGAAACTTGAAGGTGTAATTTGATTAATTAAGTCACCAGCAAGCATAAAATGGATTTCCTCTTTGGTGAGGTTCGCTTTTTCAATTGCTGTCGTAATCGCCTCTTCCAGCAAGAGGGTATGAGCTTTTTCATAGGATTCTTTTCCCATCCACAGGTCGTCATGGAGTATATCAAAATCGTCAGACAGCCTCCCTTTCGCTTCAAATGGCCCCCCTGTGGCTGCCGAGGACTCAATCACCGGCCGTTCAGTGAATACCCATGATTGTTTTCCTTTTAGCATAATAAACCTCCCTCACTGTATTCCTTGCTGATCTGGATTCCCGCAATCATTCCTACAGGACCCCCCACATCGTAAGCAATGTTTTGATAAGAGCAACGACGAAAGCAGAAAACACTCCAAATAAAATGACCGATCCAGCCAGCTTGAACATATTGCCTCCAACCCCCAGGACAAAGCCCTCTGTCCGGTGTTCTATGGCTGCAGAGATGACGGAATTACCGAACCCGGTCACTGGCACGGCACTTCCTGCTCCAGCAAATTGGCCGATGTGATCATAAACCCCAAAGCCAGTCAGCAGCATGGAGATAAAAATCATCGTGGCGACTGTAGGATTGCCTGCTGTCTGCTCGGTAAAATGGAAGAAATAGATATAAAAATAGGTAATAGCCTGTCCAATTACACAAATGATTCCCCCAACAAGAAAAGCCTTTAAACAATTTTTTAACACTGGCCTTTTTGTTTCATGTTTTTGTTCAAGCTTTTTATATTGTTCCTGCGCTGGTGTCATTTTTTTATTCCCCATCTGACTTCTCCTTTCTATGTGAGTTCTTTTTTAAGCTTTATAATTTTCTGCAGCTGCTTTTCTGCCCGTTTCTTTGAATAGGTGTTCTCCTTTACTTTTTCCTTTAATTCAATTGCTTCAATAAATATCTTGAAATCACTTGAGACAATAAAAGTTTCTTTTGGGTAATTCTTTTCTAGCTTTTGATTGATTTCCTTTTCAATTTTCTTCATTTGGAAGCGTTGCATATGCTTCACCTTATAAGCTACCAGGATTTCCTTTTCTCCTTTAATTACGGCCACATCAAATATGGCTGGCATGGCCTGAATATCTTTTTTAACCTTCTCAGCTGTCTTCAGACCGTTCCCTTTATTGCCTTCAACAGCTGCTGGCTCCGGATTGACTGACTGAACTAAGGAAACCCTGCTTTCTTCAGAGGTTTTTCCAAAGTTGCAGCCAGATATTGTCAGCCCTGTCACCATTAGTAAAAAGACGCCAGCGAGGATTTTAAATGGTTTCATCATACATACCCTTCCTATGTAATCATTTTAAATTGCGGTCGACTATATTTTCGGCGTAAGTACTGTAAATTATGTTTTAAATTGGATAAAGTCTAAAGTTCCAATTTTTTCATATTAAGTGCCTGCTGAAATTTAAAAAGCCGCTGCGCTTATACTCCAAATAAAAAGACTGCCTCCCTAAAGGAGATCAGCCCATGTTTTACACTCTCAGTGCAAATAATAGTAACGCAACAGTCAGTGCCAGCAGGAAAAAACCTGCGGAACCGAAAAAAAGCACGGTCACCTCTTCCGAAAAAGCGGAAGCTGGCAAACCGCAGATCGAAGGATCTTTTGCGACCCCTCCGGCCATTGTTCCCATCATTCCGCCAATTCCTCCGTTGAACACACCAGCAATCAGGGTTTGGCCATTTACCATTCTGCCAAACAGCCAGCCTGTGCCAATCCCGAGGCTTAGGTTGATAATGCTCATGGCCGGGAAGTTATCCGGGAATATAAAAAAGAACGTAAGTGCGAGTGCAAAGCTGATCATGGCTGTTGAAGTCAGGACCGCATTAAAACCGAAACGATCGTCAAATAAAGTGCGGGCTTTAAATAAACATCGATAACACCAGAATCCCAGCAAAAAATTTATTGCAAGAATTAAAAATAAGAAGATAACCATTATCTATATTGCCCCCTGCCCCTGGTCAGGTTGTGGATTTTGCAAACACCATCAAAATGATAAAAATGATGAAGATAAACAATTGCAGAACAATAATAAAAACCATCGATTCTGATGCTGCCGCCCCTACCATTGGAGCCATGATTCCCATCATCAATCCATTGATATAACCTGTAAGCAAGGTCTGGTAATCAAATAAAGCACCGAAAATGCTGCCAGCAAGGATTCCGGTTAAAACTGACAGTACGGTAACTTCCATAAAATGAAGCGGATAAAGAGTAATCAGAATAACACCTGTAAGAATGGCCAGCCCCCCGCCGACAACCATTGCGATGTTCATCCCGAGATGAAACCCTATGAGCTTGCGCCGCCTGTGAAGATAAAAAAACACAATGATGGCAAGGACAAGGTTTGTATATAAAAGAGAATTCAGCCAAAGAGACAATATAATCCCCCTCTCCATTCCACCTTATGAAGAGATGAATACAGAGATTCTTGAAAAGTTTACCTAAAACAGTTCATTTTCTGCGCCCAAATCATATACTAGTTGGGAATTTTGCCTATGGGAAAGGAGGCCCGCTTTAAGTGAAAACTGGGATGCGGTTGGAAGAATATACGAAAGCCCTCCTTGAAAAAAGGAAAGCAGAAGTTATAGCTGAACAGCAGACCGACGCACTGGATGCAGAATTGACATCGCCGCCAGGTGCCACTTCCACAGAGGAAATTCGGCTTTTTAATGAATATATGGAGCAGGCAAATTTATTTAAAATCGCAGATGCTCTGCCTGAGAAAAAAAAATCCTTGATACTGAAACGTTTTTTCAAGATGAAAAGGAAACAGCAGGTAGTCATCCAAGCAAGGATTGGAGAAGAAAACCAACAAAAAAACGGGAAGGTCAGTACAGTTGGCCGCGATTTTGTCATGCTCACAAATTTAAAAGACAGGTATTGGCTGCCCTATACATCAATCACATCCGCAAATATCCCGTCTGGAATCCCAGTTTTTTCAAACAGCCACCAATATTATCTGTATGACAATGACTTACGAAAAAAATTATTAAGGAATTTTGGGGAAACAGTTTCCAGGAGGGACGTTCTGATTCAGCAATTTTACGAGGAATCTCTTTTAACAAACCTAAGAGCATGGAAAGATACCTGGGTAAAAGTTCAGACCGGAAAAGAAACATTTGTCGGAAAGATAAAGGATACAATCGACCAGCATTTAATCCTTCATCGTTTTAATACTCATCACAAAGTTCTTCTAAAAGATGTTCAGGTTATAACTGCGCTGCGCCTGGTATCTTTACTTGCCATGTTTATGGATGGGTCATTCAGGAAGCAATTTAATCAGAAAAAAACAAAGGAATAATGGGGGGTAAAACATGAAGAGCATAAGAGACAGCCGCAAACGAAGAGAACATAACAAGGAGCGGGAAGACATTGAAATAGAGGACCTGTTGGTCAGACGTTTTCAACGCCTTCAAGGAGAAAACATTTTAATCATTACTGAAACTGCCCAATTAAACTTATTGGGCCAGACCTTCCGGCCAATCTTTTGTGGTCCGATTGTGGATGTTGCCGCGGGTCATATCACGTTATATCCTGCAACGATTAAAATACTGAATGCACCCTTCTTCCAATTTCCAACGCCGTTATCCATCCCACTTGAAAAAATCGCCCAATTCACCACGAACTTTGATTGCAATATGAGATTCCCGCTGGTATAGACAGCAAAAGGAGGGTTTTATATGGCTACTACAAACTCAAACTCACAGTCAGTTGATATAAACAGGCTACACGATACGGCATTGGTTAATCATTTCACTGAAAACATAGGCCGAAGAGCATTTGTCCTTACCCCGTCCTATCCTTTTATGTTTATTGGAGAAATCATTGATGTGATGGAAGATATGGTGGAATTATGTGTGGAAACGACTCACTTCAGCCAATTGGAGAATCGAAACTGGTTTCTTCATATCCATAATATTGAGGTGTTTTATATCGAGACGCCTGATGGACCTTGCATCCCTGAGTTGAGAGATGACTTATAGAATGGAGAGGTCGTCATGATTAGACGCTTTCATGTTGTCGCCATCCCCATTCGGATTGTCGTTAATAATTTTGGCGACCATAATCCGGATGGACGAATGTATGTATTGAAGGAAAATGAAGAGAAAGTAAGAAAACTTGTTCGGGAAAATCCCTTTACCCCCGTGGAGCTAGTTCAGCCGCTTACGATTCGTGCCAATGAAGGGGATGTAGTAGAGATTCTGTTTGAGAATCAGCTGCCATTTGCCACAGGAATGCATTTTCAGGAGTCGGATTATGACCCAAGGACTTCGGATGGCTCAAATGCCGGGTTTAACCCCAGTTCCCTGGCGGAATGCGGAGAAACGGTTCTTTACACTATTCATGCGACTACAGAGGGAATTCATTTCTTTACTGACATGGGAAATGTCTCAAGCACAGAAGAAGGCTCCAGCATCCAGGGGCTGTTTGGCGCTCTGATTGTTGAGCGACGAGGGTCGTGGTGGACCGACCCAGTAACTGGTGGGCCAATTGAAAGCGGGGCTTTTGCTGATATCCATAATCCATTTCTGCCCTCAT
The DNA here is from genome assembly GCF_004340465.1 of Mesobacillus foraminis. GTDB lineage: Bacteria > Bacillota > Bacilli > Bacillales > Cytobacillaceae > Mesobacillus_B > Mesobacillus_B foraminis. Next base: position 150,059 of record NZ_SLVV01000001.1, read on the forward strand.
TCAGGGAGTATGCCTGGTTTTTTAATGATGAAATGGAGGTCAATGATTTAACAGGCAACCGCCCGCTCAATCCAATAACCAATCAGGAAGCGGAATCTTTTCATGGAGTCAATTATCGCTATGAGCCTTTAGGAAATCGAAAAAGATTAATTGAGGAAGGTGTAGTCAGCCCTGAGCTGGACGGGGAAGAAGTCCACCATGATTCATGGGTATTCGGGGATCCGGCAACTCCGATTCTTAGAGGCTATCGCGGTGACCCTGCCGTAATTCGGCTCATTCATGGTGCTTCCAAGGAAACACATGTATTCCACTATCATGTCCACCAGTGGCTGAGAGATCCAAGCAATGAACGTTCTGAAGTAATTGATGCCCAGTCGATCAGCCCGCAAAGCCATTACGACGTTTGGCCGTTATACGGGCTTGGAAGTCTGCAGGGGGCTATTGGGGATGTGATCATCCACTGTCATTTATATCCCCATTTTGCAGCTGGTATGTGGGGAATAAACCGGATCTTTGATACTCTCCAGGATGGGAGCCAATGCTATCCAAACGGGATTCCCATTGCCCCGCTTCAGCCTTTGCCTGATCGACCATGCCCGCCCAAACCAACTGTGGAAAGGCCCGGCTTCCCTAACTTTATTCCAGGAAAGGTCGGCTGCAAAGCACCAAGGCCGCCTCTCGGAATCGTCGGCGGCAGGGAAATGACGGAGCTGGAAAGAAATGCTGCGGTGCCAAATGCACGTCCAGGGGCTGTATTTGTTGACTCCTGCATTGGCAATCCAGTTGTGGTTGAATTTAATGTCTCCCTGATTGAACTCCCAATTATCTATAACCGGCAAGGGTGGAATGATCCAAAGGGAAGAATTTATGTACTCGACGAAGAAATCGATAATGTCCTCTCAGGGAAAATAGAACCTGAACCTCTTACACTCCACATCCCTGCAAGTTCCTGCATTCGGATGAATTTTACCAACAGACTGCCGCATGTTCTTGATGGTGACGCCTTTCAGCTTGTTACAAGAACCTATGAAAATGGATTTCATGTCCACTTTGTTAAATTCGATGTTCTTGTAGCTGACGCAGCGAATGTAGGCTGGAATTATGACAGCTCTGTGCTGCCCGGTGAGACCATCCGTTATGAGTGGTATGCAGATACCGAATTAAAAGCCTTTTTCTATCATGACCATTTATTTGCCGTTTCCCACCAGCAGCATGGCGTATTCGGCTCAGCCGTTATCCAGCCGCGGTTTTCCCGCTTTTTTGACTCAAGGACCGGAGAGGAAGTTTTCCACGGAACCCAGGTAACTGTGCAGCACCTATTAATTCCGGATTATCGTGACTTTTCTTTATTTATTCACGATTTTGCCCTGCTTTTCGATAAAGATGGCTGCCCAATTCAGCCCCCGCCTTTCCCTGGCTCTGAGGAGGATCCTGGTGTTTTTGGAGTCAATTATAAAAATGAACCGTTGCAATTCCGGCTTGGAGAGGACTGTGACCCAGCCTACTCCTTTAGTTCTTATGTCAGTGGCGATCCGGTGACTCCGATGCTGATGGCTTACGAAGGAGATCCAATCCGAATCCGCCTGATTCAGGGAGCCCATGAAGAATCCCATAGCTTTAACCTGCATGGGTTAAGATGGCAGCTAGAACGGCCTGATAATGACTCTATCTTGACCTCACAGCACCATATCGGCATTGCGGAGTCCTTTACACTGGAAATGGTTATCCCAAGAGCCGGAGATTATTTGTGGGCCTTCGAGGATGAAGAGGATGTGTGGCTTGGTACGTGGGGACTGATCAGGGCCTTTGATCAGGAGGTTGAGGATTTGATTCCGCTGTCGGACCGGCCGCTTCCTCCGCCAAGGACTCTGCCGCTTCCGGAAGTGACAGGCAAGCCTCCTGAACTTGCCGATCCGCAATGCAGCCTGCCGCCTCTGGCACCGCTAAACGCACCAATACGGAGATACCGGGTTGTCGCTGTTCAGACTCCCATTGTTTACAACAAGTATGGAGACCATGATCCGTTTGGAATTGTGTTTGCACTGGAGGAAGATGTTGAAGACATCCTGTGCGGAAGAAAAAATCCAGAACCTTTGGTATTGAGGGGAAACCAAGGTGATCTTGTTGAAGTCACTCTGACCAGCATGCTGGAATTTGAAAAGTTTCCATTCCAGGATGGCATTCATCCTTATCCGCCGGTGAAAGAGCAGGCTTTCTATCCACCTTCTTTAAGGATATCGCTGCATCCAAGTTTACTTGACTATGACGTAACGACTTCCAGCGGGAATACAGTAGGCTTCAATCCGGACCAGACAGTCGGGCCCGGAGAAAGCATTACCTACCGCTGGTATGTGTTCGCCAATGTCGGGACCTGTGCAATGTGGGATGTGGCAGATTTGAGGAATCATCGCTCCTTTGGGGCATTTGGAGCATTCATTGCAGAACCCCGATTCACTTCAAACTACCTGGACCCAGAAACGCTTCAGCCAATCAGGACAGGGACGAGTGCCATCATTGAACATCCGCTTTTCGGGCGGTTCAGGGAATTTGTTCTTATCATGCACGATGGTGTCCGGTTAGTCGATAAAAACGGAAAAGTGATTATTGACCCGCTGGCAGGTGTCATTCCGCAAGCAGAACCTGATGAAGAAGTGGATACGTATGATTTTGGTTCCCGCGGGTTCAATTACCGGTCGGAAAGGCTGATTAACCGGTACAGGGAGCATCCCGTATTGGCCGACCTATTCAGCTCAAAGGTTTTCGGTGACCCGGCAACACCAGTATTTGAGGCATATCCAGGTGACCCGGTATTCATACGGCTGGCAATGCCTTCTGAACGGCGAAGGTCCCATACCTTCCATCTTCATGGCCATAACTGGAAGTTTGATCCCAGGGATATCGATTCTAGAGTCATATCTTTTATTGGCCATATGGTACCCGGGGACGCTCAGGACTTGCCGCTGATTGGCGGGGCCGGCGGAACGTTCAACTTTCCTGGGGACTACCTTTACAGGTCTGGAAATATCCGCTGGGATATTGAACAGGGTATGTGGGGAATCTTCCGGGTTCATGATTGCATTCAGCACCATTTGCCTAGATTGGAAGATTCATAATCCAGGAGGAAAGGATGGACCAAGTGAGCAATAAACATCATGATGATGACTGTCGCTGTCCGGAGTTTGTTCCCGCCGGAGCCCCCGACGATTTTTGTATACCGGAGGAATGCTGTCCTCCAAAACTGGAAACGCCAAAATTCCCATCCCCTGCTACTTGCCTGCCGGAAGATGAACAGCGGAAGCTTGAAGCCAGGATTGATGAGGCAAATGAATTGCTGCTTGATCTTGGACTGTCAGGGGATCTGGTATTTGAATCTAGAAGACGGGCATTTGAAGGTCTGATTGGCCAGTACGTAAATGTCCAAATTGACTGTTCGGAGGAGGAGCCAAAAGAAAAAGACAAAATTACGGCCGGCAGAGTCGAGCTGGCAGGACAGAACTTCGTTATGCTAAAAGCAAAAGAGAGAGAAATCGTCATTCCCTTTGAGAGAATCTGCCAGATTAAGCCAAGAGATGGATTTATCGAACCTTCACCTCATGAACCGAGGTTAATCGATATTGATCCATGTCTCAGGAGAGCGATCGCCTTTGATTTTGGAAATACCGTATCCTGCTCCCCTGAATTAATCAATATCTTTTTCCGTTTAAGCCTCCAGGTATTTTTACTGACTAAAGTAGATAAGAAAATCCGTATCCTGATGATGGATAATAAACAGGTGAACGGGAAGCTTGTGGAGGTTTCCGGAGATACAATACAGATTTCCTCCAAGAAGAGAAAAATACGGGAACTACCATTAAATAAAATCTGCCTGCTTCTATTCTAATTACAAATAAGCGGACTACCTAAAAATACTGTTCAACCTTGCAATATAAGATTGAACAGTATTTTTTTAGCTGTGAAGTAAAAATTCACCTATCGTTTATCCTTATTCCAGCTCGATGCTTCCAATTGACTCAAATGGCAGGATCCGAATCTTCCCTTTACCGCCAGAATTGGCTTTATCTTTGTTCTTGAACACTTCAACCTCGACAAAGTCTGTACCAACTGAACAAATATTGGCTAAAACTTTTTCTGCTGCTTCTCCGCATTCCACATCCATTTTTACTAAACAGCCTATTAACTGGCGGAACCTAAACGCCATGCCATGTTCAAGGCCGCCTAAGCGCAGGCGGAAGCGTTCGTCACACAGGCATCGGTGGTGATCAATAAAGCACTTGTCGTCACAAAAGCACCTTTCGTCAACGATAATTCTCCGGTCAAAAATGACAGGGTGCTTGCAAAGATCCTGACAGCGCCGGCAATTGCAATGAGATTGAATATCTTGATGGTGGCCACAGTCATGATGGTGGTCACAGTCATGATGATGAAGGCTGGCACAACTATCGCAAAGATGACCGAATCCATGATGAGGTCTTCTACATTTATTACAATGCTGGGCAAAGTGTTGATGGTGAATGGTATCGAATTTGTTGTGATGATGTGTTCCGCATTTATCACAATGGCCGTTAAGTCCGTGATGGTGTACTCCGCATTGATGACAGTGGCCATCATTCGCTAAATGACGTGAGTAAGGCTCAGCATCAAAATCTTCATCGTCCAGGTCCACTTCCTCCTTAACAGCAAAACGGATAAAATCTTTTTCTTTCATTGTATTAGTCTTCTTTCCAAGCTTTCTTTTTTTCTTGTTAGACTGACCCAATGTATTTTCCTCCTAGTAAGTTCTATATTTAGCAGGTCATATTAAGTTTTAGAAACAACCAGTTTAACAGCAGCAACTTCTGGCCTGGCACAAGCATATTTGATTAACAATCCTTTTGCGCCTGGATGAACTGCATTCGCTGGACTGGAAATGATACATTTCATTGCATTTCTGATGCCCCTTTAAACAGCAATGATCCAGACCATAGTGACTTTTCCAATGGTCTTCGTGGAGCTTAGTGGCCGAAAGAAATGATGATGTTTGTGACCACATTGGCTGTGGCAGCCCTCAAAGCAGCACTGCAAGGAATGATGGGAATGGCTAGCACCACCTTCCAGGATTTTCTTCCTGTTATTTTATGCAAACAAAATGGAACCCATATAAGCAGCTGTCCTATAAAAGAGGATAAAAACCTAAAAAATTGCAATAAAGTGGAACCCTCTGCGATCAATGCAAAAAAGGAGGATAATTGTGAATACAAGGTTAACGTTATTAAAAGCGGGGATCTTTGTTCTGGTGATTTTATGCGGTCTCATCATGGTTACTCTGCAATGGGGTAAAAACAATGATCTCCCCGTCCTGGATAAGGCAGAACCCTTTACGCTGCAGTCTATAACGGAGGATGAATATAGTTCTGATAACGGCAAGATAAAATTGATGGCCTTCTTCTATACCAATTGCCCGGATATTTGTCCACTTACAATGAGTGATTTTAAGAAGCTTCAAGATGAGCTGAAGCTTAAGGAGGTATTCGGAACAAAAGCGGAGCTCGTTGCTATCACCCTTGATCCCGAGGAAGATGACCTTCGAACGATCTCGGAATACGCGCAGAAGTTTGAAGCAGATCCTGGAGGGTGGATTTTCCTGAGGGGAACCCCCGAACAAACCAAAGAGGTCGCCGACTCCTACCACATGAAATTTCAAAAGGTCAGCGGTGATTATATCGCACATAACACGACCATGTTTCTAATTGACAGCAAGAATCAGATCAGAGGTCTCTACGATATGGCCAACACAAAAAAGGCCGTCGAGAAAGAGGAAATTATGGAGGCCATACACTCGCTGATCAACGAATAATTCCTTGCCTTCACTTCTAGGAATTACCATCCCCGGCAAAGAAAAGGAAACTGCCTCATCGAGACAGTTTCCTTCTGGTTGTTCCCAGCTTTCTTCTGGCTGAGCCGCAGCCGCAGCCCTTTCTTTTCGTCTTATCTTCCGTTTGTTCCTGATTCTCCTTTGATGGTTTTTCCCGATTGCTTCTCATAATGAATTGGCTCCTTTTTAACGATCTATAACACCATATGCATGAAATATTCCAGCGTTTGTGCCTTAGCCCATCAATTTGCTTATTACCGTTTCGATGCAGGCTGCAATGGCTGCAATCGACAAAATGAAGGCCAACGGAATCCCGACTATAGGAAAATATACATATAAACCGAATAACAGTGCACTCGACCAGATGCCGGTGCACCAGTAACAATTTAAGAGTTCCCCGATCCACTTTCTAATTCCCTTTTCCTTTGGCACTAGATAAAATTCTCCCTCTTCTGTCACCTCATCAAAAAAAGGAGAACGAATCCATTCCGTAATTTTGTCAAATACAATAAGCCTGGTTAATCGGAAAGAAGCTAAACTTACTATCAATAAATGCTCTAGGCCGATACTAATATCCATCCAACATCTCCCCTTCCCTTCCTAATATATGGCCGGAAGGTAAAATTGCTACTGCATATCCCCTGACCGGCAATAGGCACAGACCCCCTTTAAATGCATACATATAAATAGAAAAAACAATTTTTAGGAGGTATCTAAAAAAATGTCTACAGCACGGGTAAAACAACAGCCGTTACTCTACATCGCCCAGCCCAAAACCGCAAAGCCGATCCTCAATGCCCAAACCACCTATACGATTCCGAGAAACGCCAGGAACGAGGAAAAGGAACCAGCTGAGGCCAAAAACACGATGCTCAATCAACTCCCTTCTGAACTAAAGGAGCTAATCGAACTAAACCAGGCCAAAACCGCTGACCAACCGGTCCCAGAGGCGGTTACAGTTGAGGCAGAGAGGGAAGAAGATAAAACTGATGAAGAGACAATAACACTCGAAATAACGGAGACCGCGATACAGCCGGTTCCCGAAACAGATGCTCCTGCAGCAGCTGAGATCGAGCCTGAAAGCATTCCTCTCGCTGCCAGCGCATCACAGGCTGAGACAGTAAAGGAAGTTCCTGCTTCTCCTGCAACAGAAAAGACCAATCCGCCAATCCAAAGACGTGAGCGTGGACTCCGAAGAGTTAAACCATTTAGATCCATGACGGTAAGCGAAAAAATAGGATATCTGGTCAATTTCCCAAAACAGCTGCCACCAGTTACCTGTTCATTTACTACCAGTGACTATGTATATACAGGTATTTTTATGAACCAGGTGGACGACGAAGTGGAAATAAAGCTGCCAAACGGGGAATTAACCTCTATAAAGACCGACTCAATCAGGAATATTAAAATGCAAGTCCATTAAAAATACTTCACGAATTCAAAGAAGAGAGCATCCGGAAATATTCCGGATGCTCTCTTCTTTGTTGATGGGGGCCTACTTGAATGAATCAAATATCCAGACTTCCAGGTGTAAGTCTCGGCTGTCCCGATACACGCTTAACTCCAGTATCCCATGCAAATTATGCTCACCACATAAGAAAACTGCCAACAAATCCTCCTATCCGGGATTTGTTGGCAGCGGGGTCCGCCCTATTAGTTAGAGCTACTTTTTGATTATCTGCAGAGGTCGAGATCAACATCTTCGATACATTGAATGGCGCAGAAGCAATGAAGGTCTACTGTTACACAGTCGCTAGAAGCCGCGAAGCCTTCAACCTCACAAACTTTCTCCATGTCGATGCAGCATGCAGCATCTCCAACCAGATTAGCAGGTACCATTTTGCCTTCTTCATTACATTTTAGCGGGATCAGTACACGCAATGTCGCACAGCAGTTATCAAATACATCTTCTACCCTGAAGTAGATTGACACGCAATGCTTATGACCCTTAAAGAATGCATGGAATGGAGATCCGTCCGCATTTTTTAACGTAATGACACGAGTATCCGCTTGTTTCTTATGGTGGTGATGATGATGAGGGCTTATAGCACCAAGCGGCTCCATAAAGCAGTTGGAAGAGCAATCACATTTTTTGGCTTCCTCTACAACAGCTTCCTGGATATCCAAAATGGCTCTTACGACTTCACACACGCAGCCGCCGGTTGAGTTTCCGTTAGCGCAACTCATTTTTTTTCCTCCTTTTGTTTCTTTGTTATTTACATTAATAAGATATTGAAAAAAGGCCATTTGGGTGCGGGACAATAGCCCGTTTTCCCCGAAATTAGGCGCTAAATAGGCACTTTATCATTTATAACCGTACAAACCGGCTGTTCGATACAGGGACACTACATTTATATTTTGAAATAGTCAAAAGGTTCTGCCTTGACTGGCATAAATGTTCTAAAGCCTTTGTAAAGCCAGTAATATAGCTGATAATACCTTTAAACCAAACCTCCTTTATAAACCCTGGCAGAGCCCTTCAGCGGTTTAATTAGGTATCCACATTCATGTTGGGAGAAGTTCCTTATTGAATCCAGCTACTGCTGTTGCTTAACACCAGTGCCCGCTGTGAAAATAAAGAATAGTAAACTCAGGTCAAAACCATGCTTCTGGATCCTTAGTTTAATGAGGGGGATGTAGATACCTTAACGCGTATCCCCCCCTCGTGACCCAGAGGTTTCATTTAGGGATTCAAAGAAAGGCTGAGGAGAATTAATCAAACTCGAAAGCATGGAGATTTACAGAGAGTATATATTTGTCCGAAGTTAAATTGGGTGCAGCGAAATTAAAGGATACTAATTAGAGGAAACATACATACCGAAATTGCAGTTATTTTGGTATTGATAATCTTATTTATAAAAAAAATGGTGTCCCCACTCCGAGTGGGACACCATTCTGCACTTATATGCTATTTATTTTCTTAAAGAATTTACAGCAGTCAAGAAGGCCTTTCGAAATTCTTGCTGTTCTTTCATAGCAGCCTTTAACGTTAAAAGAAGTGATTTATTTAAGGAGTTAGTTTCTTCACTTTTTTCAGACCTATCCAAAGAATTGAGGAGAAAGGTGTATACAAGAAGCAAAGTTGAATAATTATCAACATAGGTTATATTAACCGCCTGCCCTTTCCCGCCCTCAGCATGTGAATGAGCGGTCGGCAGGGACCCATCAGTCAGCTTTTGAATGATTTCCTTAGGAACACCCAGCTCCGTAAGTTTATCCAACATTTCGGCTGTCAGGTCATTATTGCTCATCAATCTTTCTCCTTTCCTTAGACATTATTAGAACAGTGATGCCTCATCTTCGTCTTCTAGATCGCCTTTGCCGCTTTCTTTGTTGATGGAACCACCTGTAGATGTGTTAGCAATATTGATATTGAATGGAACTGTAAGGTTGTTGCCACCTAATGCGATCGCTAGCAGTTCAGCCTCAACATCTTCGCTTTTGGATTTTTGGATTGTGATTTGATCATTGCCCATTCCATCTCCGGCTTTTTTCACCTTTTTATCACGGTCGTCATTCTTCTTTTTGTTGAAATGACCTCTTCCACCCCATTTTGAACTCAACATTTATATTCACCTCCTTTCAATGTATGATGAATAAAAATTCTTAGAATTCAATTCAGTCTAATGTTTTTTTAACAAATTCGATAAATTAAATTCAAGAATCGACTGCCCATTCAGCATCATTTTAAACATTCCGTTTTCGTTGGAAGTTTCAATCTTTGGAATTAATTGCTGTACATGACTTCGTATCTCGTCTCCACTTAGCACAGGCGCTTTATTTACTTTTATCGATGCCTTATCAAGAACTGAACTAGCCTCTCCAAAAAGTCCGTTTACCTTATCGCCAACTTTGTTAAGTAAAGCATTGAGCTCTTCTTGGGTCATTTCTTTCCCATTAAAAGTAAAGGAAGTGCCTTCATTGAGTTTCTTTTCTTGTTGACTCATTTGCTTCACCCCCCTTCTCTTTGCTATATCATATAAAAAAGGAGCCTTATCTGTTTGGGCACTTGTACTGATACAAATGCACATTTTCAAAAAATCACCCATTTAGCATCAGGAATGATTTGTTTTAACTTAAGCCGTACCTGGTACTGGAACAGCAAATGTAAATTTTCCCCCTAAACAGAATAATCATTTCCTTAAGCAAGCTGATGTAAATGACATATGTCGTTGATTATTTTTGGGGCATCCTGGAGTTAAATACCCGAATCACAAACGAAAGGGGATAAAATATTATGAATAACTACGTAGTACAAAAAACAACCCCCGTTCTGGACGGAACGTTAAGGTTGTATGGGTAACAATCATTTAATTTATAGTTGACCCTGATTGCTGAGACTCCCAACTGCACTAGATGTATCCCTCCAAAAAAGGAGATTGCTAAGGTTTGTGGTGCTTGTCTAAAAAAATTCAACTTAAAAACTGTAGGTGTGCAGTTGACAGGGAAAATCTAAATTTAACCGGGAAAGCGCACCCTGCAAGCCTATCATAGGGCTAATTTTCCGAATCCCTTGCCGAATACAGGGAACGCATCGTGCTTTTATATGAGCATTCGATGCGTTCTTCCCTAAATCAGCTTTTTTCTTATTCTTTACTTACAGCTGAATCAAAAAAAATCCTGCTTAATATATAGTTAACTCTACATATATCCAGAAGGAAGCCTTATTAAAATAAATCAAATTCTGCTTCATCTTTATCAAATAGGTTTCCGGGACCACTTTCTTTATTAATGTCCCCGCCTGTTCCTTGGTTTGCAATTGGAACATTGATCGGAACATTAATATTTGTATTACCTATAGCTACCGAGATTCCTAACACAGCTACAGCCGTGGTGTCTCGGCCCACAGCTTTCTGGATTGTATTTTGCTGATTTTTAATTCCGTCTCCAGCCTGTTGCACGAAAGATCTTTTTTCTTCTTTCTTTTTTTTCTTGGTGGCGTAACCTCTACTATTCCATTTAGAACTTAACATTACATTCACTCCTTTCAATGTTCGAATGAATTTGTTCCTTGCAATATCATATAGAAATACGGTCATACTTGTATGGGCACTTGTACCAATATAAAGGCACATTTTCACGTGAAAAGCCCTCTTGCTGCTGCAAGAGGGCTTTTCCTGACTAACCTTTATAGAATATGATATCCTGAATCGACATGAATGTTCTCACCGGTGATTCCGCGTGACAGGTTGCTGAACAGGAACAGAGCGGTATCTCCAACTTCTTCAGGAGTTGTGGTCCTGCGAAGAGGGGCTTTTTCTTCAATTTCTTTTAAGATGGAATTGAAGTCGCTGATCCCTTTGGCTGACAGGGTGCGGATTGGACCTGCAGAGATAGAGTTTACACGAATGTTATCTTTACCCAAATCCGATGCAAGGTATCGTACGCTGGCATCAAGTGAAGCCTTGGCAACACCCATGACATTGTAATTCTGGATGGCACGCTCCCCGCCAAGGTATGTCAGGGTCACGATGCTTCCGCCCTCAGGCATAAGATTCCTTGCTTCTTTGGCAACCGCCGTTAAAGAGTATGAGCTGATGTTATGGGCAAGCATGAAGCCGTCACGCGTGACATTCAGGTACTCCCCCTGAAGCTCCTCCTTATTGGCGAAGGCGATACAATGGGCCACACCTTGAATTGTTCCTACTGCTTCCTTAATGTCACGGAAACATTTAGCGATATCTTCATCACTAGTTACATCACAAGGCAACACAAGGTATTTTTCATCCAGTGATTCAGCCAGATCCCGGACACTTTTTTCCAATCTTTCGCCAGCATATGTAAAAATTAAATTTGCGCCTGCTTCGTGAAGCGATTTCGCAATTCCCCAAGCAATGCTCCGCTTATTCGCCACTCCCATGACAACAAATGATTTTCCATTTAAAGAAAGAGTCATTAGTTTACCCCCTGTTAATACAAGTTATTAGTACCTAGTGCTAATATTACTATAGATTGGCATCTTTGAAAAGGGCTGGCTCTATGATAAGCTCAGCCCCCTTCCTAGATTCCCCTATTGGGGCAAGTTTTTTATAAAACGATTAATTTCTGTACATAAAGCCAAAGCTTTAATCCCATCTTCACCTGTAATAGAAGGTTCCGTATCATTCTTTACACAATCCATAAAGTCTATTAGTTCTAACTTAAGCGGTTCGACTTGCGGGATTTGAATGCACTCCGTCACCTTTTGATTCATATGGCCAAACTCTTCCTTCATATAATAGTGCACCGGCCTTATGATTTCAATTTTCTTCTTTAATAAATCTGCTTTATAGAGGGCTTTTTCTGTTATTACACGTACCGTTCTGACTCTTTCTTCTGATTTAAAGCTTGCTGTTACTTGCCCGATGGTTCCGTTTTGAAATCTTAAAAGGACCATCGTATGTTTTTGTGTGCCATCCACTTCTTTTCCTATTGCATATAAGTCACGAATATTTTCATTGAGTAATTCACTAAGAATATACAAATCGTGAATCATTAAATCCTGGACTACGTCTACTTTTGCCACTCTTGTGTCAAATGGATTCATACGCTGCGCTTCGACAGCAATCACCTTCTCATTGCCGAGGGTCTTCTTCAGGATTGAAATAATCGGATTATATAGTTCAATGTGGCCAACCTGAATTTTTACACCTGTTTCATCAGCCTTCTCAATTAGTAATTTTGCTTCTGAAATCGTACTTGCAATAGGTTTTTCCATTAGCATATGCACTTTATGGCGAATACAGGCCAGCCCAACCTCGTAATGAAATTCAGTTGGCACTACAACACTTACAAGATCCACTTCCTCAAGCAACTCGTCCAAGGATGAAAAGGCCTTTATTTGATATTTATCTGCAATCTCCTGTGCTCGTTTTTCATTTTTATCATATATTCCAACAAGCTGACAATGGTCTGCTAAAGAAATATAGGTCCGTACATGGTTCTCCCCCATACTCCCTGTCCCAATAACTCCTGCTTTCACTTGTATTCTCCTTCCCAAAAGAATTGCTACTGTATTGTATTCCTAAGGCATGCAGGGGGTTGGACTTATTTGGAATTATAAAAAAATTGGCATATTTACTAGTTACCTATTGAACATAAGCCAATTTATTAGAGGGAAGGTATAAAATTGTTTAATCTATTATTCATTTCAAATGATACATCCAATACCCTGGATAAAAATTTTTATTTTCTGGAGAAACAGTGTTCAACATTGACAAACTTATCCGTTTATCGAAGTTCCGGCCGGTTAAGCCACATCTCAAAAAAACTCGAACAGCCTCCAGATTTTATTTTATTGGCAAATGATCTGGGGAAAGAAATGTTCCCTATCATTCATGGAATCTCCTCAATAGATATCCCGGTCGGATTATTTGTTAATGATGTACATCGGTTTACAAAAACTCGCAGGCATTTTATTAGAAAAAATGCCATCCAATATCTCTTCTCTGCAACACGAGATAAATTTATTGAGAGTTATCCAGAATTGAAGGATAACTTAATCTGGTTTCCACATTTTATTAACCCTCATGTGTATAAAGACTATGGACTTAAAAAGGATATTGATTTATTGATGATGGGCGCCGTTAATGATACCTATCCATTAAGAAAAAAAATACTGGAATTTTATCAACATCGGCCAAATTTTCTTTACCATTCACATCCTGGATATGAGCTTGAAAACCCGGCTGCCAGGGACGTGTTTTACATCGGAGAAAAATATGCAAGAGAACTTAATAGAGCGAAAATTTTTTTTACATGCCCCTCCGTTTATTACTATCCCGTAATGAAGTATTTTGAAGCACTGGCTTGCAGGACCCTTTTGCTGGCTCCAGCCTTTAAAGAACTTGAAGACCTCGGTTTTATTCCTGGGAAGCATTTCGTTGCGATCGATGAATATAATTTCATGGAGAAAGCACTGTATTATTTAGAAAACGAGAAAGAAAGAAAAAAAATAACTGATGCAGGATTTGAATTTATCCACCGGACACATACGCTTCCTATACGGACCCGGCAGCTTATAAGCCACATCAAGACCATTATTAAAAATGAAGGGGTGTTATAGATGGCAGATTCCAAACTTCCTAAAAGCTTAAAAACAGGCAAAAATGTCGTAATTGAAGAAGGGGTCATTATCGGGGAAAATGTTGAGCTTGGTCATAATTCAGTCATTCTAAAGGGGACTCAGATAGGGGATTCAGTAGTAATTGGGGCCAACTGTGTCTTGGGCATTGAACCTGGCAGCAATAAACGGATGAGGAAGATTAATCAAGCCAGCCGGCCATTAATCATAAAAAAGTATACACGCATTGGCAACACAGTATCCATTTATTCTGGCACAACGATTTCGGAGAATGTTTTTATCGGCGATCATGCAAGCATTAGGGAAAATGTCTCCGTTGGGGGAGGGACTGTCATTGGAAGAGCGGCGATTGTTGAACTAAATAGCACGATTGGCAAGGATTGTACGATCCAGACACTTGCCTATGTCACGGGAGATACAACGATTGAGGATAATGTGTTCATTGGCCCCTGTGTATCCATGTCCAATGATAAATACATGGGTGCTCAGGAATATCAGCTTAAGGGTCCGCATATAAAAAAGGGGGCAAAAATTGGGAACAATGCTTCCCTGTTGCCAGGTGTAACAATAGGTGAACAAACCATTGTCGGAGCAGGATCCGTCGTGACAAAAAACGTGGGCAATAATGAAGTGGTAGCAGGAGTCCCGGCAAAAAGGATCAAGAACCCATGAGATTAAAAAGGTTATTAGTCTAATAGAAGGAGAGATTAGATGGATCGTAAACAATCAAAGGATATCAAGGTGGTTCTGCATAACAGGTTCGAAGGGATTGGCAAAATGGCAGGGGATGAATTTTATATCCCTTATAGTTTAGTTGAAAAAGCCTATATCACTGAAAAAGAATGGCTAATGAAAGAAAACACCCTTAAGGTGCATGTAACTAAAGCTAAAGTCTCCGAGATTACCAATTACGATTATAAGGGGAATTACCTCCATTACAATAAAAACAGTGTCGAGAATTGGAATGTTGAATTTGACAATAGAGGAATTCCCCAAACAAAATATACTTTTGGAACCTTCTATAATCCTTCCACCATTTCACAATATGGCTTACAGCACTACAGCCTGTTTTTAATCAATCATGATGTGCAAAGTAAGGAAAAATTTTTAAAAGTAGCGAAATGGCTGGTTGACAATCAAGATCGCAATGGAGGATGGTCCTACCAATTTGACCTTCACTTTTTTCCTGGCAGGCTCGAAAAAATAAAAGCTCCCTGGTATTCTGCCATCGGAATGGGCATGGCCATGTCCGTGCTAGCCCGGGCCCGTTACCTTACTAAGGATCATAAATTTACTAATTGTGCACTAAAAGGCATTTCTATCTTTAAAACGCCCGTTAACAAAAACGGGATTCTCACCAAATTCGAAAATAAGTACGATTATTATGAAGAATGTCCGACGGAACCATCCAGCTATATTCTAAATGGGTTTATGTTTTCGTTAATTGGATTGTACGATCTCTTCAAGGCAACTAATGACAATGAGACCTATAAGTTATATAAATCAGGCATTATTTCCTTAAAAAGAATGCTCCCGCTCTATGATCTGGGGAACCGGACGGCCTATGATTTAACCCATTATACTACAGATGGCGGGTACCCAAATGTAGCAAAATGGGGATATCATGTTACCCATATTCATTTGCTTGCGGCCATTAACTCGGTTGAAAAGGATAAAAAAATGGGTGAGACACTCGTTCGGTGGAAAGGGTATTTAGCAGGAAAAAGTAAACCAGCCTTTTAGTTTAGAGGTGATTTTATTAGATCACCTCTATTGTTAACCATCTGCTGATCATTATTTTAATTAATTGGTTTCAGTCAAGATTTTCATGATTTGCTTCGATGTCGAACCGTCTCCGAATAATTCGGGCCTATCACTTGGAAGTTTACTATTTTTTTCGGCCTCCATGATGCGATCAGCATCTGCACCGGTTATCTGATTCCACCCTGCTGCCACGGTCTCGACCCATTCGGTTTCTTCTCTTAAGGTTATACAGGGAACTCCTAACATATACGCCTCTTTCTGGACCCCGCCTGAGTCAGTTAATATCACTTTTGCCTGGCTCTCAACCGTAATCATGTCGAAATAATTCAGAGGTTCTACCAGTTTAATATTCTCTGAAAGGAGAAGATCATTTAACTTCCACTGCTGAATTTTATGCTTCGTCCTTGGATGCATCGGAAAGACGACAGGGTGCTTCATCTGATGAAAAGCTTCAAGCAGAGCTCTTAGTTTTTCAGGGTCATCCGTGTTTTCTGCCCGATGGACGGTCGCCAGATAGTAGTTTTTAGAAGCAAGGTTTAAATCGGGTATGATTGTAGAGTACTGCAGAGCATACGGTTTGTAGAATTGAATAGCATCATACATAATATCACCAGTTTCAAAAACTCCTTTTTCTATCCCCTCCCGCTTTAAGTTTTCCAATGCTGTTCGAGAAGGACAAAACAGCCATTCTGATAAATGGTCGGTTAAAATCCGATTAATTTCCTCAGGCATTTTTTTGTTAAAGCTGCGAAGACCGGCTTCTACATGTGCCACGGGAATATGAAGCTTGGCAGCTGCCAGAGCGCCAGCAAGGGTAGAATTCGTATCTCCGTAAACTAATACAATATCCGGTTTTTCCACTAACATTACCCTTTCCAGCTCTGTCAGCATCTTGGCAGTCTGGATGCCATGTGTGTCTGACCCCACCCCTAAATAGTAATCCGGCTTCGGAAGCTTAAGCTGTTCGAAAAAAACTTTAGACATATTGTCATCATAATGCTGTCCAGTATGGACCATCACTTCTTTTACAGCTGGCAGAGATTCAAAGGCTTTAGAAAGCATGCATGCCTTTATAAATTGAGGCCTTGCACCTATTACAGTTAAAACTTTCATTATCTTAACTCCATTTCTATTATGTTTTCATACAACTGCGCATCCTTATTGCTTTTTTCCTAAAGACAAGATTCAAGAACCCATTACAATTGAGCTAAATTTGTTTTTCTTGCTGTCAAAGGGATATTTTCCCCCCTCAAAAAATATGAATGAATGAAGACTGTTTTAAATAGGAAAGGACTATTTCTTATTAACCAACAGTTCCTTACAAGAGAGGTGGAACACAATGTCAAAAAAAATTTGTATGCTGGTAGCAGACCATCCGTTCATGGATTCGCGCATTTATAAAAAAGAGGCGAAAAGCCTGCAGAAGATGGGCTATAAAGTAACTCTGATTGTGCCCAGGAAGAAAGGGTATTTATTTGACATAGATGGCAAGCCCTTCACCAGCCAGTTTTTAAACAAAACCTTTAAACATGAAGGCATAAAAATTGTGACCTATAATTGGGAAGACAGCAGAACCCCGTTAAGCAAGGTAACAGGAAGTGTTAAAGCCTGGGAAAAAGAAGGCTTTGATAACCCGCTGACACAGCTTGCAATCCAGGAAGATGCGGATATTTATCATGTTCACGAGTATCTCTCTCTTTTCGCCGGAATTGGCGTCAAGCGCATGATGAAAAAGGTAAAGGGCAAAGATGTAAAGCTAGTTTACGATAGCCACGAGCTGACACCCGACCCAATAGACACAAGGTACTCAGAGACAGCAAGAAAAAACCTTCTTGAGAAACTTTTTATCATGCTTAAGGAAGTGGACTGTATTATTACAATATCCGATTCCATCAAATCCTGGTATTTAACCCAAGATCCAGGGCTCTTGGTCGAGGTTATCTATAATTCTCCTCCACTCACGTCCGATTACAGCTCAAAGGAGTATAACACTGATTCCCTCATTGCCTGTTACGAAGGGAATATTGACAATAAACGAGGCAGCCAGGAAAAAATCTTTGAAATTTCCGAAATCTGCTCCAAACAAATTGGTTTTCAGTTCAAGGTGATCGGCGGAATCCGTTTTGGAGAATCGATTGAAATACCGGACCATCTAAGCAGCGTCATTACCATGACCGGCTGGGTAGATTACTATTCGATTTCAAAGCATATGGCCGATGTCGATATTGGGTGGATCGATTATGCTGATATAGGTCAGTCTTTAAATCGCACGTATGCATTACCAAATAAGTTTTTTAGCTTCTTAAATAATGGCGTACCTGTTGTAGTTAACAAATGCCATGAAATGGAAAGCTTTATCAGAAACCATCAATGCGGGCTGGTTGTAGATCATCCTGAAGCGACTGCCCAGGATTATGCCGAGGCTTTTCTGTATCTGCATAAAAATAAAGAGAAGCTTAAAGAAATGAGCAGAAACGCCCGAAAAGCCATGGAGGAGACCTATTCATGGGAAAAGATGGAGAAAAGATTGTATCGCCTGTACGATGGACTGATGAAGAATGATCTGGAATATTTGAAATAGCCTCCTATTGATCTGCTCCTTGAAGGAAGATGATATTACACTATTTTTGCTGGTTTTCAACCCATTTAATCGTTGCTTTTATTCCCTCATCGAATTCTGTTTTTTTATATTGCCCGACTAACCCTCTGAGTTTCTTGTCGGACCCTCTATGGCTGATTACATCAGCCTTTCTGCTTGCCTTTTTCAAAATTGTTCCCTTATATCCCATCAGTTTGGCTATCGTCTCGATGATGGTCTCAATCGACAATTGCTGATCAGTCGTAATATTTATACATTCACCAGCAGGAACCAGAGGAAAAATCTCGGTAACTAGTCCAACGGTATCTTTTACGTAAATCATGTCTCGTTTTTGTTTCCCGGACCCGTGGATTTCCGGCGCCTCCCCGCTAAGGATTTTTTTTATTGTAACGGGAATGACACCAGCTAATGGCCCTTCAAAATTCTGTCTAGGACCATAGTTATTAAACGGCCTTACAATAAAAGCATCCAAGTCGAACATTTTCACATAGGATTGAAGCATTAAATCAGCTGAGGCTTTTCCTGCAGCGTATGTGGTTGTAGGTACAAGAGGATGTTCTTCGTCCATTGGTTCATAAACTGCTGAACCATATGCTTCGGACGACGAAAAGTGGCATAGCGTCTGAAAAGCTCGCTTACGCTGAAGCTCTAACAGATTTTTTAAAACTAATACATTCGTTATAAAAGCATTTGAAGGATTAATAAAAGAGTAATTTAAAGCTTTGGTTGCACAGTTGAAAACGATGTTAATGTTATAGGTGTCAATGATATACTCAACAGCTTCAAAATTTTCGGCATCGTCAACATGAAAAACGGCGCCCTTTAACATAGCATCATTTAGATTGTCTTTATTCCCGATAAACAGATTATCAAGGATAACAACCTTGCCGGCACCCTGTTCAATTAATCTGTCTGCCAGATGGCTGCCGATAAATCCCGCTCCTCCAACGATCAATATATTGCTATTGCGAATTTCAGGTCGCATCAAAATCACTCAAATCCTTTCTGTCATAATTCAAAAATTCAAATGGGATTGGCCGCCATCAACATTAATGGTCGAGCCGACAATCCACGATGACTTTTCCGAAGCCAGAAAAACAGCCACATTTGCAATCTCTTCCGGACTTCCCAGGCGTCCTGCCGGTATCCTGCTTTTGCTGTAGTTTTTTATAAAATCAGGGTCCTTTTGCAGCCGTTCCAACCAGATTTTATTTGGATGAAACACAGCCCCAGGCGCAATTCCATTAACACGAATATTGTCTTTTATTATTTCTGTGCTGAACGATTTGGTAAAACTGATCAAGGCAGCTTTTGAAGCGTTGTAAGTGGGATGCCCCCCTGCTTCTCTGCCATAAATAGAGGCAATATTAATAATGGAGCCGGCTCCATTTAATTTCATGTAGTAGGCGGCCAGCTGGCTTAAATGGACAGCAGAAATGAAATTTAATTGCATGGCTGCTTCAAACTCCTGCAAGGAAGTATTCATTACCGTATCACCATGGCTGGCACCTGCATTGTTAATGAGGATATCAATTCCGTTGTAACGGTTTATGAAGCTTGCTATTAAATCTTCTCTTTCGGACTCACTGGTAAGGTCAGTTTGAAATATGTCTGCTCCTAATTCTTTTTTGGCTTTTAAAAGTTCGTCCATATTTCGAGCAGCAATACCAACTATTGATTGTTCTTTTATAAAGGCTGAAGCAATCGCTTTGCCTATCCCCCTTGATCCTCCCGTCACCAAAACCCTTTTGCCTCTTAGGTTCAAGTCCAAATACCATCCCTCCCTCAGTTTTAGTTTCCCATCGTTATAACCATATGAGCAGCATTCAGACGTTGCTACATATTAGAAGAGAAATAACAAAAAAGCGGAGGGAATATATGTAAAATACCGAAGTTGTTAACCTCTTTATTTGAATTACTTTCAAGGAACAGATTTTTCTATCCCCTCATAAAGTAGTAGGAATGAACAACATCAGGATTGAATCTATGATGCCCGATGCAGCCTAATTGGAGCGAAATGAATTGGACACAAAGGATGCATATAATATGCGGTCCCTCTCCCCTGGCAGGAAAATTTCCAAATAAGAAGCCAAAAGGCTTTTACATGAAGGGTAAGTCACTAGGACATGGAGAAAGGTTTCGAGGAGGGAAAATGAAAAAGAAAGTATGTTTTTTAGTTGCTGAGCACCCTTTTTTAGATGCAAGGATCTTTAAAAAGGAAGCCAAAACACTTTTAAACAACGGATATGAAGTAACGATGATTGTGCCCAGGATTAATGGAAATTTATTCGATATCGATGGGACACCATTTACCAATGAGTTTCCGTCAAAGACCTTCATCCATGAAGGAGTTAACATTATTACCTATGACAGGGTTTATTTGGAGGATAAGATTAAGTATCTTTACTATAATATTCAATCATATTGCCCTGACCGTTTTTCAGATTCTTTGACCCAGCTCGGCATTGCCCTTGAAGCAGACATCTACCATGCACATGAATATTTTTCCCTGTATTCAGGGTTCGGCATTAAACGGGCCCTGAGATCAAAAGGAAAAAAGGCAAAGTTAATTTATGACAGTCATGAATTAGTCCCTGACCCTTTGGAGCATAACAGCACAAAATCAAGGAACTACATGGAAAAAATGCTTCACTTAATGCTTAAGGAAGTAGATTTTATCATTACTGTTTCAGACTCGATAAAGTCATGGTATCTTACCCTCAATCCTTCTGTCCCTGTAGAAGTTATTTATAACTCCCCTCCCCTATCCAATGATATCCTCCTAAATGACGTTTATAAAAACCAATTCTTGGCTGTACATGAAGGGTTTATTGGCGGGACAAGGGGCAATTGGGATAAACTGCTGAAAATCACTGAAATTTGCAGCAAGACAATGGACTTTAAATTTAAAGTTATTGGAGGAAAAAGAATAACGGATCAAAACCAGTTAACCCTCCCTGACCATCTATCAAAACGGATTGAAATAATCGGCTGGATGGATTATAGCTCTATCTCCAACGAAATAAAAAATGCGGATGTTGGCTGGATTGATTTAAATGTCACTCGTTCCCTGAATAACAAATATGCAATGCCCAATAAGTTTTTCAGTTATTTGAACAACGGAGTGCCTGTTTTAGTTAATAAATGTACAGATATGGAACAATTTATTAACACTCATCAATGCGGTCATGTCATTGATAAGCTGGAGGCATCTGCGGAGGATTATGCAGAGGCCATCAACTGCCTCTTCCTAAATAGAAACAAACTGAAGGAAATGAGCATTAACGCCAGAAGAATAATGAAGGAAAACTACAGCTGGGACCACATGCAAAAGCGCCTCTGTTCTGTCTATGAGAATCTGAAGGCTGAAGAGTAAGTTCCCTTTATTAAAATAAGAAAGGACTGCAGGAAATTGAATGTATTGCATATTCCTTATGGATCACCAATGATTGATTTGTGCAATGCCCTCCGCTTAGAGGGGATCCATGCAACCTCTTGTCATTTTTACAGTAACAGGTATAATTTCAAGCCTGACCTGAACCTTCATTTAGATTCATTTGCCAGCAATCTGCGTGAAGAGAAGATAAAGGAATTTATCAATCAAGCATTGGATAAGTATGATATCTTTCACTTTCATTTTGGGGCAACTTTCTTGCCTGATAAAAGCGACCTCGAAATTCTAAAAAGGGCCGGAAAGAAAATGGTTGTACATCATCATGGATCGGATGTCCGCATGCTTTCCAAGGCGGCACAGCTCAACCCTTATGTCCGTGTAAAACCAGGATGGCCTGAAGAAAAAATCTTAACGGACCTTTCCGTTTTGTCCAGCTATATTGATCATGCTTTTGTTCAGGATTTTGAGCTGGAAGGCTATATTAAAGACTTTTATAAAGAAGTTCATGTTGTACCTCACGCAATTAACCCCGATCAATTTCAGCCCAGCTATCCCGAAGCAAAAAGTTCTCCTCTAATCGTACATGCACCTACCCTGCGTGACTTAAAAGGAACGGAATTCATCCTGGATGCTGTTAAGGAATTAGAACAATCTGGCCTTTCATTTGATTTCAAACTAATAGAAGGCCTGACGTATCAGGAAACACAAAACCTGTTATCCAAAGCGGACATCGTGATTGATCAGCTTAGAATTGGGGCAAGCGGTTATATAAGTACAGAGGCAATGGCATATGGAAAACCGGTCATTTGTTACATTCGCCCTGATTTGGTTGACAAATACCCTTCAGGATTCCCTATTGTCAATGCCAATCCAGATACAATAACGGCAGTTCTAAGAAACCTTATAAGCCAGCCTGACAGTTGGAAGGAACTCGGCAAACATGGCCGCTCTTATGTTGAACGCAATCATAGTACGGCTAAAGTAGGAGCGTCCTATATCGAAGTGTATAAAAAGTTGTAAAGAACTTTAATCGAGGCACTCCCTAAAAAAAATAAAAGGGATATATTCGTCCAAGCAACCTCAATAAACCAACATATTTTAACAAGAGTATTAAAAGGTTAAAAGAAAAGAGGTTTTGCTAATGACAAATATGAATCAGCCATTGGAGAATGTAGCAGTGGTTGGTCTTGGGAAGATCGGACTGCCTTTAGCCGCCACTTTTGCAAATAATGGCTATAACGTTTTCGGTGCAGATGTCAATGAAAAGGTAGTCTCTTCTGTCAATCAAGGGAAGTCACATGTCAAAAATGAGCCTGGTTTGGAGGAATTAGTAGAGAGTGCATACAGGATACGCACCTTAACTGCGACCCAGAACACAGCAGAAGCAGTCAGGAAATCCAACATTGTTATCGTCATTGTTCCCGTTCTCGTCGATGACCAGAATCACGTGGATTACACCTATATTGATTCCGCTGTTGAGAGCATTGCAAAAGGGATCACAAAAGGAACCCTGGTTGTTTTTGAAACCACTATTCCTACTGGGGACACAAGAAACCGCTTTGGGAAGCGGATTGAAGAAGTCTCAGGATTATCAATGGGGGAAGACTTTTATCTTGCATACAGCCCGGAAAGGGTTTATTCCAACCGGATTATTGAAGATTTGAAAAAATATCCAAAGGTTGTGGGCGGTTTAGATAAAAAAAGCCTTGAACTTGCTTCTTCATTTTACAGAAAAGCTTTGAAATGTGAGTTAATCGAGGTCAGTTCTCTTGAAACAGCTGAATTTTCCAAGGTTGCGGAATGTGTTTACCGGGATGTAAATATCGCATTGGCCAACGAATTGGCCAAGTTCGCCGACCAAAAAGGTGTCAAAATGTCTGAAGTAATTCAAGCGAGCAATAGCCAGCCCTATTCAAACATTCACTATCCCGGAATTGGAGTTGGAGGACATTGCATTCCGATCTACCCATATTTTTTCATTAACCGGGGGTTAACAAACGGTGTGACGGAGCTGTCAAGAACCATCAATGACACGATGTCTGATTATGCTATTGCCAAGATTGAAAAAGAAATGGGCTCTCTTCAAGGGAAAAATGTTCTTATTTTAGGCTTGGCATTCAGGGAAAATGTGAAAGAAACAACAAAGTCTTCCACACTTCTATTGATAAAGCAGCTTAAAGAAAAACAAACAAAGATTTACGTAAATGATCCATTATATACAGACAGCGAAATTGCAGGCTTCGGTGTTACTCCTCTTTCCTTGGAGGATGAAACGGCCGCTGAGATGGATGTTGTCATCCTTCAAGCGTTTCATAAGCAATACGAAACACTTGCTTTTAGTAAATTTGCTAGCTGCAAGGTCCTCCTCGATGGCCGTAATGCTTTAAATTCAGCTGATATCAGCCAGGCAGGAATTAAATATATTGGTATTGGAAATTAAATGACAAACCTCAGAAAGGATGAATAATAGTGCTATGATTCCGATGGTAGATTTAAAAGAAGAGCTGGAATTTTTAAGAGAACCTATCTTAAAGGCAATCACAGAGGTATTGGACAGCGGTGAATATATTTTAGGGCCAAAAGGAAGACTTCTTGAAAAACAAGTAGCTGAATATGTAGGGGCTTCCTATGGAATTGGGGTTGCAAACGGAACAGATGCCCTGTACCTTGCCCTTAAAGCACTGAACATAGGACCCGGTGATGAGGTCATTACTACACCTTTCACTTTTTTTGCTACAGCAGAGGCCATAGCTGAAGCAGGTGCGACCCCCGTCTTTGCCGATATTGAAGGAGACACGTACAATATAAATCCGCTGGAAATCAGAAAAAAAATCACGCCTAAAACGAAAGCGATTATTGTTGTTCACTTATATGGCCGAGCAGCCAAAATGGATGAAATCATGGAAATAGCCAATCAGTTTAACCTAAAAGTAATCGAAGATGCCTGCCAGGCCATTGGAACGGAATATAACGGAAAAAGAGCAGGAGCAATAGGGGATATCGGCTGTTTTTCCTTTTTCCCATCCAAGAATTTAGGGGCATATGGAGACGCAGGGATGATCGTAACAAGTGATACGGACCTTTATGAAAAAATCATTGCACTTAGAAACCATGGAAGCCAAGTTCGATATGTACACTCGACCATAGGAGTAAACAGCAGGCTTGACGAATTTCAGGCTGCCATTCTGCTAATTAAACTAAAATATTTGGATATTTTTCTGCACAAAAGAAAAGAAATAGCAAAGAGATATACGATGGAACTAAGTACTCTTGCAGATAAAACTCCTCCTGTCCTGGAGACGAGGGAGCACACCTTCCATCAATATTGCATCGAATTGGAGAATCGCGATCAGGCCGCAGCTTACTTGAGTCAAAACGGAATCGCATCCGCCATCTATTATCCCATTCCGCTTCATCTTCAGGAGGCATTTAAGGATTTAAACTACCAGGAAGGGGATTTTCCCGTGTCAGAGAAGGCTGCCAAGAGAGTGCTGGCACTTCCTATTTATCCAGCTATGACCTTTGATATACAGAATAAGATTATCTCTGCACTAAAAGACTATTTAAATACAAATTAAAAAAATAGACTGGTTGTTTGCGGATTTCCTGCCAAAATAAGCCATTCGCCGGGGTATTTTAGAAAACAAGCCATATAATACAGCATGGTAGAAATACCAAATACTATTCTAGAAAGGATGATTCTTTTGTCAATCAATTCAGGATTAGGGAGTCTCATGGGTATCGGTCCTGCGATTACGGGTGGAGTTTTCTCACTATTAAATTCTGCTATGGACGATCTACTAGCTATCAATACTCAGCAACATTGTCATAACCATAACCATCACCATAACCATCAGCATAAGCCGCATAAACCACACAAACATCCGCGTAGACGTCATAGGAGAAACCCAAGCTCTCCAGCAAATCCACCAACAATTCCGGCTCCAATTATTCCAGCTACAATCAGAGGTCTCTTATCAGATCTTCTAAATGAGCAAATACAAATCACAACACCATTTACGACACTCACTGGTACTGTCATCTCTGTTGAAATGGATTATGTTGCCATGGTAGAGCCTGGGGGAGAACTATACTTTGTAAGGCTGGATAAAATCAACACTGTTACCAGGGTTACA
This sequence comes from Mesobacillus foraminis, assembly GCF_004340465.1. Classification (GTDB taxonomy): domain Bacteria; phylum Bacillota; class Bacilli; order Bacillales; family Cytobacillaceae; genus Mesobacillus_B; species Mesobacillus_B foraminis. Next base: position 175,865 of record NZ_SLVV01000001.1, read on the forward strand.
AGGGGGGTTTAATCAATGTTACCATTTTTAGTACAAGAATTGGCAAGACGTATCGGAGAACGCGTTGAGATTGCCCTGGATGAAACCTACATTGAAGGTGTTCTTTCGGCAGTTTCAGGAGACTTGATCACGGTGGTTTCAACTTCCGGCTATGCAGCTGGCCCTGTAACCAATATTGCAGTTGATGCTATTAACTATATCAGCTTTCCCCAAGACTAATCGTTAATCAAGAAACTTTAAGAAATCGTTCCAATTGGAACGGTTTCTTTTTGTGATGCTTGATGGATGCTCCCTTACGTTGTAAACGGTAAAATCATTGTATACTAACCGTCCTCTTTTTAATAAATTATTCAATACAGACACATCCTCGTACATCCTGCCATCTTCAAATTCTATCACTGGGAACCCATTAGTTTTTAAAGCCGTGGACCGATAGATTCGCGGCCCTAAAGGAAATTGATAAGAGGTTAGTTCCCTCTTGCTGCTTACAGGGTGGCCCTTGCGGATACCCTTATACTGCAGGCTGCCTGGTCCTCTCTGTTTCCATGTCCTCAGGTTTCCATAAAGGACAATGACATCTTCAGAAAGATTTAAAAGATGTTTCCGAATTATTGACAAGGCATCCGGATCAAGCCAGTCATCCGCGTCCAATTCTAGAACAAAATCGGTTTGAATATGAGGCAGCAGCTCATTCAATGCCCTGGCTTTCCCTCCGTTTTCTTTCCTGAAAATTTCCACTCCTGAATGAGCACTCCATTTTTCTAGTTCCTTGTATGAATGGTTGGTTGAACCATCATCGATAATAAGGACTTGATCAGCCTGAAAGATCTGCAGCAAACAAGAGCTGATGGCTGTTCCTACATATTGTTCCATATTAAAATGAGCAAGAATTACCGAGATGGACGGTGTCTTTTCAACGAATGGGAATTTCTTCTGGTATTTCTCGATAAACTCTATTATTGGAAGGGCACTTCCGGTTCCCTGTATTTTTTTTGAAGAAACAAAGTCTCCTTTATGGATCACCATCCCGGTGTGTTGAATTGAAGCAACCCATGCGGGCATTAGGGCCTCGCTGAATGGGAATGAATAACTTGACAGGAACTTGTGTTTTTTAATATAAGAAGTTCTTATTAAAAAAGGATGGAGGAGGGTTTTATCTTTGATCGAATGGGAGAAGGTTATTATATTTTGGTTCTCTTCCAAACCAAGCTTAAGCCTGGAAATCTTTGAATTAATGCACATTCCATCTTGTAGTATCAGAATGTATTCGCTGGAAATGGTATGTATGAAGGAATCCAGCCTCTTGCCCAGATTATTTTCGGTTACTTTTATATATTTTATTTGGTATGAAGGGTGAAATCCTCCAAAGGCGGCATCCTCCTTCTCCCCCAAAACTGTTATACCTTCCAAACGATGACTAATGAATTGCAGGGAAGCAATGGTTTGATTTAAACAAGAAGAATGCGGATAACAAATAAGAATAACATGGATATTCTTCATTGGTCTCCTCCCGTGTACACCATTTTAGGTATATGTATATGCCGCCCAATCTATAATATCTCCTGCGTCGTCCCGCCAGTTTGCTACCCCACCATAATAAAAGGACCCGCCATATCAATGGCGAGGCCCCAATAGCAATATATCATTTAAATCAATACCATCTGCCTGATTCCAGCTCGGTCCGAAGTTCATCTACATATTCATTGGACCCAGTTACAATCAGCCTGTCATGAAGCCGCAGCTCTGTATCTCCATGAGGGACGATGGAGTCTTTTCCTCTGAGGATCCGAACAAAAATGACATCTCCCGTAAATGGGAATCTTCTAAGTGTCATGCCGTCAAAATGGTCATTCAGCATCCTGATTTCATGCAGGGAAGATTCCTGGTTGGTCAGGATGTTGATGATACCAGGAGATTCAATCAAAGCACGCAGCAGGGTGGTTGTTGACATCAGGACGGAGAATACTTCAATTCCCTGTTCCCTCAGTGGAGGTTCAAGCTCAGGATTTTCTATCCTGGCAATGACACGTTCGGCCCCTTTTTCTTTAGCTGCCATTGCAATATCAGCATTCGTATTCTCATCGCCGGTAGAAATGACAATGATGTCTGCTGTGAAAATAGCAACTTCTTCAAGTGATACAATGGAATAGTCTTCTACCTCTACAATGTCAAAGACCGAACTGGCAATTTGCTTATCTGCTTTATCCTGTTTCGTGTGATACAGAACTGGTTCATAGTGGGAAGAATTCAGTTCCCTCGTTACTGGCAGTGTCATTTGATTAGCGCCAATCAACGCGACCTTTAGCTTCTTATCCTCTGCCGCACTGCGAGGGAACATTTTCTTGAACACAATTGGTGTCAGAACACACGATATGACAGCAACCAGAATAAGTGTACCGCTCATTTCCGGGGTAATGACACCCATCCGTTCCCCAATTGTAGCAGCAGCAATCACCAGCGACAAGGTGGAAGTAAGCAAAAAGCCGGATGCAATGACCGTATTTTTGTCATACCACTTCTTTAACAGGAAAATTGGAATTAATTTTGACAGCAGGAGTGCAATCAGCAGCAGCGGGATGAGCAGCAGCATCTTTTTCTCACTCAGTAATGACCATAAATCCAATTCCACACCAATCATGACGAAAAAGATCGGGATGACAAAACCATATCCAAACGAATCAAGCTTATGGATCATTTCCTGGTCAGGTGACAGCAAGGAAACTAGTACCCCTGCAAGAAAAGCTCCAAGGATGTTCTCGGCCCCTACAGTTTCAGAGATGGCGACCAATACAATTAAGAGTGTAAATACAGCCCTTGTGCCGATCTGCGTTGTTCCTGATGCCAGAACGGAGACAAAATTTCTGCCTTGGAACCGCTTGGCAATAAAATACAGCCCAACTCCTGCAGCAAACAAAATGAGGAGAAGCCAGGTATTCCCGCCTTCTTTATCATATAAAGAAACAAACACGGCCAGGAGAATCATAGTGACAAGATCTGCAATGACTGCAATAAGAAGGATGATCTGGCCAATGTTGGTTTTCATTAGATGGGCTTCTTTTAAGGTCGGTACGACAACACCCAATGAGATAGTCGAAATAATTAAAGTCATCAAAAAAGCATTGTCAATAAAGCCGGCAAGTACGAATAAATAGGATAACCCCAGGGAAGCAATAAATATCCCGGCAAATATGATCGTTGAAATCATAAAGGTATTGGGTTCAGCCTTGCCGTTGGGCAATTTCTTCCCTTTCTGATTTTTCATGGAAAAGGCACTAAAATCAATTTCCAGACCACTTAAGAACATTAGAAACAAGAATCCCAGAGTTGACAGGATCTCCAGCCATGCATCTTCATGTACGAGGTCTAATCCGCTTTTCCCTATGATCAACCCCATGATAATTTCTGCTACTACTACAGGAACGAAGCGCAGTTTGAAACGATGGAGCAGAATTGGTGTTAAAAACGCGACAATAATTACAATTAAAAGTGACATAATGGAACCATGCTGTTCCATCCCATCCCCCCTTTACTCAATAAGATAACTCATAAATGCAGTCGCAATTCCAAAATAAATCAGGATTGAAATAATATCATTTATTGTTGTAATAAACGGCCCCGAAGCCACAGCCGGGTCAATATTTAAACGGTGCATGATGAGAGGCACGAGCGATCCCGCCAATGTTGCCACTATCAGCGTTATAAAAATGGAAATGCCAACAAGACAACCAAGAAAGAGGTCCCCTTTCCAAAAGTAAACAACTAGTGTAATTAGGACTCCACAGGTTAGACCGGTTATGAAGCCGGTGCCTGCTTCCCTGAGAATAATCTTCCACTTATTTTCTTTTTCCAAATCACCTGTCGCAATCCCTCGGACAGCCACAGCTAATGCCTGTGTGCCTGTGTTCCCTGCCATCCCGGCAATCAAGGGAATAAATACAGCAAGGATGGCCACTTTATTCAGTGTTTCCTCGAAACGCCCTATCAGGCTTGCGGTAAACATCCCAAGGAAAAGAAGAATGACCAGCCATGGCAATCGCTTCTTTGCTGCTGTGAATGGGTTCCTGTCGATTGAATCCAGATCAGCGATACCTGCAAGCTTTGAATAATCATCCGAAGCTTCTTCTTCCATGACATCCATAATGTCATCGACCGTAATGATTCCTAACAGATGGTCCTGAAAATCCACAACTGGAAGGGCAAGAAAGTTGTAGTCTCTCATCATCCTTGCTACTTCTTCCTGATCTTCTCCGACTGATACGGAAACAACACGATCATACATGATTTCTGAGATCATGGCGTCGTCCTCACTGACAATCAAATCACGGAGGGAGAGTACCCCCACCAGGTGCCGATCCTCATCAATCACGTAAACATAATAGATGGTTTCAGCCCGAGGTGCTTCATTTTTGAGGATATGCATGGCAGAACGGACTGTCTGATTAGCGACAATCGCTATATACTCAGTAGTCATAATGCTCCCAGCTGTATATTCCTCATAGTGGAGCAATTCCTTGATTTCGTCTGCTGCTTCTTTGTCCATAATCGTTAAATAACTGACAACCTGGTCCTTTTCGAGCTCGTTCAAAACATCTACGGCATCATCTGCGTACATATTTGAGAGCATATCGGCAGCATAAGATGGGGACATCTCCGCAAGAACTTCGCGATATTCATGTTCTTCCCCATCCAGATTTTCAAACAAACCAGCCATTTCTTCAGGAGACAGATAATGATAAATATTCAATCGGTCTTCTTCATCAAGCTCTTTGAAGAATTCAGCCTGATTGTATGGATGCATATCAAGGAACTCGTTGCGGAACTGAACAATGTTCCCTGTTCTTAGAGCCTCTGTTAAAAGTTCTATATTAATATATTGCCTGGGCGTTGTCTCTTGATTTGCTTCAGCCATTTCCACCATTCCCCCTTTCAATGAGCGGCCATTATGAGTGAAGATTGGAGCTTCTTTTATTTTTCCACAATGACTCTTTTTATTATCCTTTATACGTCAGTCTGAAACCTCATCCCGACATTCAGGGAGTTTTTTTCATCCCAGAAAAAGCAAGCCATCATTATACTGGCTTGCTTTGATCCAGGATGCTGTTCATATCAGCAGGAAGCGGTGCAGTGAACGTCATTTCTTTTTGTGAGAAAGGGTGGATAAAGCGAATGTTTTTGCAGTGCAATGCCTGCCTGTTCAGCTGCTCTATTCCCCCTCCATAGAGATCGTCTCCAAGCAGCGGATGATTCACATACGACATGTGCACCCGGATTTGGTGAGTCCGGCCTGTTTTCAGCCGGAGTTCCACGTAGCTAAAGCCTTTCAGTTCCGCAATCACCTGATAGTATGTACAGGCATACTGTCCATCCGGACGAACTTCCCGTTCAATGATGCTTGTGGCTTTCCTTCCAATCGGTTCTTCAATTACGCCCTTTTTTTCTGTAAAGATTCCCTCTGCGAAGGCTTCATAAATCCTTTTCAAATGACCAGCCTTTTGCTGTTTGCTCATCAAGTGATGTACATGCCGGTGCTTGGCGACCAGGACAACCCCGGATGTATCCCGGTCCAGACGTGTAACGATATGGCATGTTGCCTCATTTCCAATGTCCCGGTAGTACCCAACCAGCCCATTTGCCAGACTGCCAGTGGGATGCTCCCTTGATGGAATGGTGCTCATGCCGGCTGGCTTGTCAATGACCAGCAGGTATTCGTCTTCGTACAGGATGGATAGCGGGATGTGTTCTCCCTTTAACCCGGGGGATGCTTCTTCCGGCGGGAAATATACCTCTACCTGGTCGCCGGCTTCCAGAATACGCCTGACCGTAACAGGGGACCCATTAACAAGAAGACGGCCGCCCTTGAATTTAATATCCGTTAAAGCAGCTTTCGAAATTTCCCGGGAAGATAAAAACTCTCTAAGCATTTCCCCTTGATCTTCCGGTTCCGCGGCCCATGCTAATTTAAACTGATTTCCCATAAGGCACCCTTTACATTCAATCTGAGATAAATGAATCATGGACTCTCTTCCAGAATGGAAAAGGCCTGAACCTCGCAAACCGCATTTTTTCATCTGCCACTCTGAACTGGATTGATTTTACATCTTTATGAAGCAAATTAAGATGATCGACTGTCACTTCAAAATCTGGCCTGTTCACGGGCTTCAGGTTGCAAGTATGGTGTGAAGGCAAAATTAATGGTGAACCCACAGTCCGGAACACCCTGTTATTAATCGACGCCATCTCCGCAATTTGAATCGCTGATAACGAAGGATGCAAAATTGCCCCTCCCAGTGCCTTATTATAGGCTGTACTGCCTGATGGAGTCGAGATGCAAAGTCCATCTCCCCTGAAACGCTCAAAATGCTGTCCCCGTATCTCAACGTCCATTACAAGAGTTCCTTCTACCGACTTGACCGTTGACTCATTCAGTGCAAGGTACCGGGTTTCCCTCCCGCCATGCTGATAGCGGATAATGACCTCCAGCAGCGGGTATTCAACAATCTGATACGGGGTTTTCGCAATGGCAATCACAAGTTTCTCAATTTCTTCCGGAACCCAGTCCGCATAAAATCCAAGGTGACCGGTATGGACGCCTACAAAAGCTGTTTTATCCAGCCGGCTGCTATAGCGGTGGAATGCATATAATAATGTTCCATCGCCCCCAACCGAAATACAGATATCCGGCTGGTCCTCATCATACTTAAGGTCAAAATCCTGCAGATAGGTCCGCATCTTATGCATAAGAGTATTCGATCTGGCATCCCCTTTTGACGTTATTGCAAACTTCATCTATAAAAGCACCTCGCTTCGGGATCCGATATCATAGTCGGGTACCCTGTTAATTCTCTTCTTGCTGCAGGTCTTTTTTTCGTGAAAAGAATGCCTGAGCCTCCTGGATTTCCCCTCTGATAATCGACATTTCTTCATCAAGCCTAAAAGCCGCCTCTGCAGCTCGCTGCAGACGCACCCTTATATCCTTGGGAAACTGTCCCTTATACTTATAATTCAAAGAATGCTCAATCGTGGCCCAAAAATTCATTGCGAGTGTCCTGATCTGAATTTCAGCCAAAATATTCTTTTCCCCATTGATCGTTTGGACTGGGTAGCGGATGACAACATGGTAAGATCGGTATCCGCTCGCCTTTTTATGGGAAATATAATCTCTTTCTTCCACGATTTCAAAATCGTTACGGCTGCGGAGCAGATCAACTACAGGCTTGATGTCATCAACAAATTGACACATCATTCGAAGTCCTGCAATATCCTGCATCTCTGTCTCAAGCTTGTCAAGAGAGATCCCCTTCTGATTCGCTTTGTCAAGGATGCTTGCTATTGGCTTTACCCTGCCTGTAACGAATTCAATCGGTGAATGGTCGGTATTTTGTTCATACTGGCTCCGCATTCCCCTTAGTTTCACCTTAAGCTCCTCCACCGCCTGCTTATATGGTTCTAAAAAATGTTCCCAATGCTTCAATAGCAGCTCACCTCATCAGGTCTATAATTAAGCCCGTTTCTTTATCTAGAAAATAAGTTCGACCTTGCCAACCATTTCATCTCCATAATTGCTATTACCCTTAATATTTTCAATTAAGTACTCCATTTCTTCTTTAAAGCTCACTAATTCGACCTGGCTGCTGCCGTTTGAAAGAGATACCATCGCGCCCGCAGCCAAACCCTCTTTAAGAACGGACCAAGTCTTTTCAGGTATCGTAATATATGTATAATCTCCATCTTGTTCAGCAAGGTATATAAATGAAAGCTGATCGGAATCGACCAGCATCTGACCCGCAGGAGAAAGCTCTGTTAAATTTGTTGATTCTTCAGTCATGAGCAAAAGCTCTTGGTCTTTCATCATCGCTTCTGTGATATTCAGTCTTTTTTTCATAAAAATCCACCCTCCAATAATCCATTATATTTTAACACACAGCAATAAATTTTTCCTAAAGATTGAAGCTTAGCCAGGATAGCGGGATAATAAGAAAAAATAGGAAAAGGGTGGGTAAGGATGTCACAGGAAATTGAAATCGAATTTAAAAACCTTCTAACCAAAGAGGAGTTCCTTCAAATACAGCATTTCTTTGATTTTAAACCAGAGGATTTTCATGTACAGATTAACCATTACTTTGATACTGCTGATTTTTATCTAAAAGACAACGGCTGTGCCCTAAGAATCCGGGAGAAGAACGGAAGGTTTGAACTTACCCTCAAGCAGCCTGCCCCGACTGGACTTCTAGAAACAAGCCAGACGCTTTCCGCTAGTGAGTCCAAAGAGGTTATGGAGACAAACCTTTTGCCAAAAGGACCCGTCAAGGGAGCAGTCAATCAACTATCTGAAGATGTCGAAGGCTTTTTATATTTCGGTTCCCTGACAACAGAACGGGCTGAAAAAAATTACCAGGGCGGATTAGTGGTTTTGGACCACAGTTCCTATTTAAATACGGAGGATTATGAGATAGAATTCGAAGTAGCAGAAGAAAAAAAAGGGCAGGAAGTTTTTGAGAGTCTTCTTCAACAGCTTAAAATCCCTATTAGAAAGACCGATAATAAAATTATGAGATTCTATAAAAGGAAGTACGATATTGGAACTTAATAAACACTTTCAACAGAAATCCACCCGGGAGATCAGAAATTCATATGAATATTGAACAATTAAGAGTGATGCTGGAATTGCAGGCATTGAAGAATTTTAGTACCCCTGCTCTAAATTCACAAACGATTAATGCCTTTCAGACCCTGTTGGAGACCTTTATCAGCGGACAAGGGATTGAAGCAAAAACAGAGACAGTGGGCAGACCGGCGGCTCAGCCTTCTTTTGTTCCCGCCGTTCCTGCACAGGCGCTGCCGCCAATCAGCCTGACAAAGCTTGCTGCCAACAAATCGGAATTTGACGGCCTGATTGACCATGCTTCAAGGACCTATAATGTCCCCGCCCAGCTGATCAAGTCCGTTATAAAAACAGAGTCCAACTTCAATCCCAACGCTGTAAGCCATGCTGGGGCCTCAGGCCTGATGCAGCTTATGCCTGGCACAGCCAAAGGTCTTGGAGTCAAAAACCCTTTTGACCCGGCAGACAATATTAATGGAGGAAGCAAATATTTACGCCAGCTTCTGGACCGTTATGGTGACAATGTAGAACTGGCTTTGGCAGCGTATAATGCAGGCCCCGGGAATGTAGATAAATACGGGGGCATCCCTCCTTTTCAGGAAACCCAAAATTACGTAAAAAAAGTCAGCCAGTCCTATTATGGATAATTTTCCATTGTTTTTCCCCCGCCTGTCAGTGGTAACAGGCGGCTTTTTTGTGTATCTTAAAATGTAGAAAAGGTCCGGCAAGATGCTTGAAGTACAGGCAGTCCATCTCCATCCGCTTCAACCGGTTATGGATAATGAACCGGTTAAAGCCCTGTTCTAAGCTGTTTGTTTGAGATATGAAATGACCATTGCTAAAATATAAATCATACTAAACCAAAAAGGAGTTATTAAAATGGTCGAGAATACGCCTGTACCGTTCGAAGCCATCGGCGAAGGTTTGCTGCACCGGCTAGTAGATGCCTTTTACCACCGTGTGGGACAGCATCCTGATCTTGCTCCTATTTTTCCTGATGATCTTACGGAAACTGCACGTAAACAAAAGCAATTTATGACTCAATATTTGGGCGGACCGCCTTTATATACACAAGAACATGGCCATCCGATGATGAGGGCCAGGCACCTGCCATTCGAAATCACTCCCAAAAGGGCAAAGGCCTGGCTGGCATGCATGAGCGAAGCAATGGATGAAGTTGGCCTGGAAGGCCCTTTGAGGCAGGAATTTTATGCCCGGCTTGTCTTGACAGCCCAGCATATGATCAACACACCTGAAGAGGGTGAGCACCCGTGATTTGGAGAAAAGAAGATTTATTGAATCCCGAACTGTCCAATATGTATCAGGCAACCGAGAAAAAGCCGCTGGAAATTTATATGTTTGTTGATCCCCTCTGTCCTGAATGCTGGGCACTGGAACCGCTGATCAAAAAACTGCAGATAGAATATGGAAAATATTTTTCCATTCGCCATATCCTGAGCGGAAGGCTTGCCACGCTTAATATGGGAAGAAAGAAAAAATACGATAGCATTGCCGAGCTGTGGGAAAAAACGGCGAGCCGGACTGGCATGTCATGTGACGGAAATCTCTGGTTTGAAAATCCGGTTTCCTCTCCCTACCTGGCATCCATTGCGGTAAAGTCTGCAGAACTTCAAGGCAGGAGAAAGGGCATTCAGTTTCTTCGCAAGCTTCAGGAAGTCCTGTTTTTGGAAAAGCAGAATGTCTCAAACTTTGACGTCTTAAAATCCTGCGCAAGGAGCATTGGGCTGGACATTGAAGAGTTTATAACGGATATACACTCGGAAACAGCTGCAAAAGCATTTCAATGTGATTTAAAAATCACTGCGGAAATGGACGTCCAGGAAATTCCCACACTTGTTTTTTTTAATTCAAACGTGGAGGATGAAGGCATTAAAATCACTGGCTATTACCCTTATGAAGTATACGTCCAGATTCTTGAGGAAATGCTTGCAGTGAAGCCGGAAGCCTGCACCCCGCCCCCTCTGGAAGCTTTTTTAAAGCATTATAAGACGGTTGCCTCCAAGGAGGTTGCAGTGGTTTACAATATGACCATTCAGCAAGCTGAAAAGGAATTAAAAAAGCTTTTATTAAAACAAAAAGTTGAACTTCTCCCTGCTAAATACGGAATGTTTTGGAGATATAATGAAGTATAGGACGATAAGTAAAAAACCTGCAGCTGCGGCTGCAGGTTTTTTACTTATATAATAACGAACAAAGGGGATGGGAGAAATTTTTCACGGTCAAACAAAGGGGTATGTGTTTGTTTGTGATTAACTTCACGTATAAAATATATCATGTTCAAGATTCATCTACAATACGCTTGTGTGTTATTTCACAATATTGTCATATTCTAATCATTGTTTCAGAGAAACGTCATAGATATAATAATAAGCTTGTTCGGAAATACCTCTGAAAGGGTTTCTCAGCATTATAGTCTAGTGTAATTGGAGAGTGAGTCAATGAAGAAAAATTTCACGATGGGCATAATGGTCATATCGATCATTTTATCTTTTGGGCTTCATATATTTGGCCTGATGCAGATCATTCCCATCATCATAACCGGTCCGGTCCTCTTCCTCACATTATTTGTATTTGCCGTATACCTAAATGAGCGGCACAAATTTAAGGGTTTTTAGAAATAAATACGGGATAGGGATTGAGCCCCTATCCCGTACTTTTTTATGAGAGAAGTGATTCCATTTCGTTGAGCTTCTCTTCAAACACCTTGCAGGCATCTTCAATTGGCTTGGGACTTGTCATATCCACTCCAGCTTTCTTCAGCACTTCAATAGGGTAGTCGGAACTTCCGGCTTTCAGGTAGTCTATATACCGTTTGACAGCCGGCTCCCCTTCTTCAAGAATTTGTTTGCTTAGCGCTGTAGCCGCACTGAAGCCCGTAGCATACTGATACACATAGTAATTATAATAGAAATGAGGAATCCTCGACCATTCAAGGCCGATTTCCTTATCTATTTCAATATCTTCCTGGCCAAAGTACTTTTTATTTAGGTCGTAATAAGCCTCTGTCAGAGAATCCGCCGTCAATGCTTCATTATTCTGGGCCTTTTGATGAATCAGGTGCTCATATTCCGCAAACATCGTTTGCCGGAAGACAGTTCCGCGGAAGCCTTCAAGATAATGATTTAATAAATATAGACGATTTTGTTCGTCGTCAATGGATTTTAGCAGATAATCATTCAGAAGTGCCTCGTTACAGGTCGAAGCCACTTCCGCTACAAAAATGGAGTAGCTTCCATACGCATAAGGCTGCGTGTTTCTGGTGTAGTAGCTGTGAAGGGAATGCCCCAGTTCATGTGCAAGGGTAAATAAGTTATTAACATTGTCCTGCCAGTTCATCAGAATATATGGATTCGTTCCATAGGAACCTGAAGAATAGGCCCCGCTGCGCTTCCCTTTGTTCTCCTGGACATCAATCCAGCGGTTCTCAAAACCTTCCTTCAATAAGCCTGCATATTCTTCGCCCATTGGAGCCAGCCCTTTTAAAATAATATCTTTGGCTTCTGGATAGGTTATTTCCATTTTCACATTTTTCACCAATGGTGTGTAAAGATCATACATATGAAGTTTATCCACCCCAAGAACTTTGCGGCGAAGCTTTACATATCGGTGGAGCAAGTGCAGATTATTATTAATGGTGCTGACCAGATTCTCATAGACACTTTCTGGTATATTATTAGCTGATAATGCTGCGTGTCTCGCGGAATCGTATTTGCGCACTCTTGCATTGAAATTATCTTTCTTGATATTTCCGCTCAGCGTGCTTGCAAAGGTGTTCCGGAACTTTCCGTAAGTCTCATATACTCCTTTAAATGCATCCTCCCGCACTCTTCGATCTTCACTTTCAAGAAAGCGAATATAGCGGCCGTGGGTAATTTCTACTTCTTCCCCATTCTCATCCTTAATTGCCGGAAATTCCAGATCGGCGTTATTCAGCATCCCAAAGGTCGTTGATGGGGAATTCATCACTTCAGATGCTTCTGCTAATAAAGCTTCCTGCTCTGCTGTCAATACATGGGGCCGCTGCAGGTTAATTTCTTTGAGTGCATGTTCATATAGCTTTAATTCTTCCTTTTCTTCCAGGAAGGATTTGATTTTCTCCTCATCAATCGATAGTATCTCTGGAACGATATACGCGAGCGAGCTGCCTGCCTGCGAATATAAATTTTTGATTCGGTCATCAAGCCCCTGATAAAAAGAGTTGGCAGTGTCCTGGTCATACCTCATATGGGCATATGTATACAGCTTGCCAAGCCGCTCCAGAAGTTTATCCTGATATTGCAAAACGCTGTACAGCTGTTCGGAACTTTGCCCTAATTTCCCTTGGTATTCCTGAACTGCCGGCAAAAGCTCTTTTACCTGCTGGAATTCGTTTTCCCATTCCTCATCACTGGCAAATATGTCTTCCAGCTTCCACGTATATTCAACTGGCACTTCGCTTCTGGCTGGAAGCTTCTTAACCTTTGTTTCGTTGGTCATAATCATCCTCCGTTCAGTTTATGGGCTTTCTAAAAATTCTATCATGTTTTTGTTTTCTCTCATAGTCAGAAAACTCCTCCAGCATGGAGAACATTATTTAGTGCGACTCTTACATTGATATAAACGAAATCATGTTTATTTTACGCTTCCACTCCTTAAATCATTAATAAATTTTCCAATTATAAAAGGTCTATCAAGATTCTTCTGTAGGTATCATAAAAGTTTTTCTCCTTTAGCACTTGGTCATCAATGGATGAAGGGACTTCCAGGACACGGAGGATTTTAAAATAATTCAATCCCGCATTTTCAATAAAAGAAACCTTCTCCAGGAGTCTGAGATAGTCGCTCAAAGCATCGGTGCAGTTTCCTTGTCCAGACTGGGGAAGGTCCCTCGTCATGATCTGCCGCCTTTTTAAACGATTAGTAAATGATTGATAAATGCCAGAATATGAGAGGGTCTCCCCTGGCACAGCGTGGCGGAACACATCGATATACAAAAAGGTTTGCCATACCAATGCGGGCGTTTCGATATAGGGACCTGAGGCCAGGGGCAGTCCTATTTCCGGGGGAAGGGTCAGTAGGTTCAAGCGATTGGTATAAAGCTCATTTAGGAGTTGTTTTTGAAGTGTTCCCGGATACACAAAACAGGTCCTTTTTAACTTATTCAGCTCAAGTATCCATGAAGCCAAGGAATCAATCTTTTTTGGGAGTGGGGTTATTAAATCAGAAAGGAACGTGCTGTGTCTCACCTTTAATGATAGAGAGGCTAATATTTTCCTTGATGAAACGGGGAGTATATCGTTCAGGATGATGAACTGGCGGGTTTCGGGACAGTAAATTGGCAATTGCCATCTGCCTTGCTGCTTCCTAAGGAATAGGTATTGAAAATGATTAAAGGATATAAGTTCAGGGCCCATCCGGTTCAACTGGTTTCCGCCAAGGATCCAAATAGGAATATATCCGTTTTCTATATATCCAGTTGTCCGCTTTTTAAAAAGCTCCGCTGAAATGGCAGAGCACTGGTATTCGATTGCATACCTCTCTTGATTCCATTCGAGTGCAATGTCAGCCCTCTGTCTGCAGCCGGGAATATATTTTTCCAGTTCTGCACTGATTCCTTGTTCCTTTAGCCAGTGATAAAGCTGCAATTTCCCTGACATATGATAGGCAGATTCCCGTTCATTCTCGACGGCACAACTTTTCCCCGATTGATGAGAAAAGTGCCAAATTCTTTTAGTTCCCAGCTTTAAAATAACCTGAGTCCCGCATTCAGGGCAAAGAAAAGTTCCCCTGGACCGCCATTGCAGCAATTCCTGCAAATCCCGGCAGTCCCCGAGAGAAATTTTCATCCCGTCTTCTCTGTTGGCAACCAGCAAATTAAATCTCCTCCTTCTCCCTGTAAATTTTCGCCGCGTTTTAAACTATTTCCTGTATGAAGCTAAATAGTTCAATATTTAGACATAAAAAAAGCCGACTTCAATGTATGAAATCGGCTGATTATTAAGAGAAATGTTTTCGCAAAGTAGAGAAGACATCAGCTTCAATGATTTTTTTTCCGTATTCATCCAGACGATGGACAGTGAAGCCTGATTCCATCCCATATTCAAGGAGAATGCTGAGCATGTCATCAATCACTTCTTCATCCTCGAATTCCTCCTCTGGGAATTCCAGATACAAATAGTATTTTCCTTCATAGCTGTATAAGCTGGTATGGATTGTGTCCAAACCCGGTCTTTTTGATAACGCAATCAAATCCTCGAAATCATTAAAAACAAGGAGGAACTCTAAGTCACCTTCATAAATTGATTCAGCGTCCTGAGAATCTTTTGGCTGGAAGTGCTGGTCAAGGAGTTCTTCAATACGGTCATCCACAGGGAAGTCCTTTAATTTATCCTCGGGGATTGGAAGTTCGAACTTCTGGCCATCCTTGGACATCTGCGTTTTGGTAACCAAAATCTCCAGCCCTTTTTCAAGAGCCTGAACCTGGATCCAAAGTGGGCCTTCTACTGTAAATTCCGCTTCATTATGGACTTCATCCATCATTTCCCAGAACAGTTCTTCACTTCGCTCGCGATTATACCAGATTTCATCCCGGTCAAATCCTCTTTCTTCTATATCAATATACGAAATATAAAACTTTACGGTGTTTTCGTTAATGCGTTCAATTTCCATTCGTTATCTCTCCCTTCCTGGCAAAGAATTGAAGGGACTAAATACCCCCATCAGATAGTTCACTATTTATCTCTTTTACCCCAATCGGCAGTAACGAATCGTCTAACAAATAAGATAGGGAAGTTGTATTAAATATGTTCTTGTACCACTATTCTATGACAAAATAATGAATTTTGGAAACAAAAAATATACCCATTTTTAAAAGCAGCGAATACCTAGATCAATCGATATATCTTTGGATTATATGCTTTGTTATGCCCTTTTAAGAAAAATAGTGATTCTTATTAATTTACCACAATTTATCCTTGAATTCAAATAGAACAAAGCCTCCGGTTCCTGTCTGGTCGGAGGCTTTCAAAATTAATTTACAAGACGCTGTGCTTCCCTCAATTGGTAGGTGCGTACTTTCCTAGGGAGGAATCGGCGGATCTCATCCTCGTTATATCCAACCTGAAGCCGCTTTTCATCAATGATGATTGGACGGCGCAGCAATCCTGGATTATCTTTAATCAGTTCATATAATTCTTGAAGCGGCATCGTTTCCAGGTTCACATCAAGCTTTTGAAAAGTTTTGGAACGGGTGGAGATAATCTCATCGGTACCATCTTCTGTCATACGTAAAATTTCTTTAATTTCATCAATGGAAAGAGGTTCAGAGAAAATATTGCGTTCTTGGTATGGAATCTCATGCTCTTCCAGCCATGATTTTGCTTTCCTGCACGAAGTACAACTTGGTGAAGTGTATAAAGTGACCATCGGCTAATTCACACTCCTTAATAAAATATACATGTATATAAAATTTCGTATTGTCA
Organism: Mesobacillus foraminis; assembly: GCF_004340465.1. Lineage (GTDB taxonomy): Bacteria > Bacillota > Bacilli > Bacillales > Cytobacillaceae > Mesobacillus_B > Mesobacillus_B foraminis. The sequence continues at coordinate 191,948 of NZ_SLVV01000001.1, forward strand.
TTCAAGCACCATTCTTATATTAAAATTACTTTAATCTTGTAATTTCTACAGTTAATTATACACCACCAGGCGGACAAAGGGTATCCCTTTTCAAAAAAATAAATGAGATTTATGTATATATCCGTTCACATCATATATGACGGATGAAATGCTAAAAGGTTTCAAAATTTCATTTAATTTTTTCCTTTTTCTTCCCTCAGAGGCAAAACCCAGCTACCATGTGGCCATTTCAATTCACCCTAGAAATTTAAGTCTTTGCAAACACAATTACCCTATATATAAGAATATCAAACCAAAACCCGATTTTTTTGTTAAATTCTCAATTAACTGAAACGAATTGAAAAAGGCAATCACTCTCAGGAATGATTGCTCAAGGATTAAAGGTTCTCAAGTAAGTTTTCTCTGTTCCCTCCACGTGTCAGTACTTCCTCAACAGGCTGGTAGGACTCCCCATAAAACTTTTTATCTTTATACGTATGAATTTCTTGATAGGTTTGTTTCATGGCTTCATACACCAGCCCCTCAGATTCATTGGAAGGAGACCAATAAAGAATTTCCATTTCGTTGATTTCTTTCGTTGCTAACGACCGCCTTCTGTATCCAATGGAGGTGGCATGTTCAAACCCTTCGCACTTATAAAATTTCAGCCGTTTTTCAGAATCACTATCCTCATAGTTGACTGGTTCTACTTCCAGGATAATAGGCTTCCCTTTCGTTTTTAGCTTTTCAATCAATTTATGCCCCAATCCCTGGCCTCTGGCATCTTTAGACACAAACAGGTAATCAATAAAGACGAACTTCTCCAGTTCGGTATACATTAATACATGATTAGGTCCTTCATCTTTATGATAAATATCCTCACGTTCTTTCAACAGAGTTTCCATATGTTCTTTTGATTTCATTTCTTCAACAGGAAAGTACTGGCTTAATTTTTCATACCAATGCATGTAATGATCTCCTTCTAAATAGATTTAATTAACAGCCTGTTTTATACCTGCATTTTTGGACCCGCTGTCATTTGTTCCTTTCATTACCGGCCGATTTCTTTTAAAATAAAAGAGAATAAGATATCCTTTACTGTCCAGCCTGCTGTTGATTGCGGACAGGGAGATGGAGGTTTGTCATGGGTGGATACATACTTGATTTAACCATTATCGCTTTATTAGTTATCGGAATCACTGCTGTAATGGGTGTTGTTACAAACGGGATAGGGGTAAAGCTTTTCGGTGGTAAAAAGAAAAACGTGTTCGTTGACAAATCCGGCAGAATACAGACAGGCTGGAAGAGTGTCGGCGGTTCAAAAAAATAAACCGGACTTCGGCATTTATATTACCCTATAGGCACCTATTTAAAACAAACAGCCTGGAATGAACGATCCTGCATTCCAGGCTGTTCGTTTTTAACTCAGCTCAAGGGAAACTTCCCCCCACAAGGCAGGCTTTGCTGCTAAGGGGTATAGTCTACATTTTCTGTATAACGATTGCTGGCGTTCCAAAGCAGAAATTCGTTGATTCCCTGGTCGTTCAAAGCTTTGATTTGAGCTTCGACCTCAGACTTTCCGTATTGTATATAATTGCCTTCCCCAAGCCACGAGGCGGTAAAGTCCTGTATCCACGGCCTTGAAACTGGCGGAGTACCTAATTCTGAAAGCTTCTTCTTTTCTAATTTGGCATATTCTTCGACTAAACGGTAAGGCTCTTTATCTGGGGCCTTAATGCCAAAATAGGAAGACCAGTGGCTCGGATAAATCATGGAGGATATGACATCAACATTTTCCGATATTTTTGAGAAATTTTGACCGATTCCTGGAGCTTCTTTTAAAGTTGCAGAATAGCCAAATATGTCCACAGACACCTTGACTCCATAGGGCTTTAGTTTTCCCCTTGCATATTTGACAAAGTCAGTAACAGCGGCAACCCTGTTTTGGACATTATCCTGATTGCCTTCGTAATGACCCCTCGAGTACTTTAGTTCGCTATCCCTTTTTTCAAACCCTTCCGGAAAACGGACATAGTCAAACTGGATCTCCTGGAACCCCATTTTTGCAGCCTCAATAGCAATTCCGATATTATAATCCCATACTTGTTTCACGAATGGATTGACAAATGATTCTCCCCTTCCATTTGCCCATACTTTTTCACCATCCATAAAGGACCATTCCGGTTTATTCTTGGCAAGAACCGAATCTTTGAATACCACTACTCTTGCTATAGGATAGATTTGTTTCTTTTCCAATTCTTTCAACAAATTTTTCGGATCCTGAATATACGGCTTTCCAATTTCGTGATAAGGAGATTGTTTATCAGGTATGTACGTAAGATTTCCATGATCATCCTTCACATCAATTACCATGGCATTCAAATCGGTATTCGTAACGGTTTCTACCAGGCTATTAAACTTTTCCCCTCCTGCAGAGTGGCCTGTTACATATAATCCTCGGACAGCATCAGGGTATTCAAAGGTAAATCCTGAATCAAACTTAAACCTTGAAGAGTCCTCAGGCACATTTTTCCCCTGGGAGGAATGTTCCCGATGCGGCTGCGAACTTACCTCAAATATTTCTTTTCCCTGCACGATCGTAAAACCAGAAAAAATGAGAGCAGCCAGGATAGCCACAACCAATAATTTTTGCGTTTTCAAATTTTCTCCCCCTTCCCCAATCTTTCTAATAGACTTCTTTCCCCAATTTTAAACCTATTAAAGTTAATAATTTGCTTTTAGCAGAATATATGGAAGAATTGAAAGCGAGGTTGCCTCCGATTCGGAGTCTGTGCCGTGTCTCAGTCCCAGTGGGCCGATGACAGATGTTCCCCACTATCAAAAAAAAAACGATCTCATTCTTGAGATCGTTTTTTCAACTTTTATTTTTTGCTTTGTACTGTTGAAATTCTTGTTCAGAACAGTAAACAAAGTGGCCGGGTTTCACTTCTCGCATCGTCACTTCCTCATTGTCTGCATAGTTGTGGACAGCCGGGTCATATGTGATACGGCGTCTAGTACGTTCAAATTCTGGATCTGGAAGCGGAATGGCCGAAAGCAGGGATTTAGTATATGGATGCAACGGATTATTATACAGTTCATCTGCCGGTGCCAACTCTACCAATTTACCAAAATACATAACCCCGATACGGTCACTGATATACTTGACCATTGACAGGTCATGGGCAATAAAAAGATAGGTCAGGCCTTTTTCCCTCTGAAGCTTCTTCATCAGATTGACTACCTGGGCCTGGATTGACACATCGAGGGCTGAAATTGGTTCATCCGCAATGATGAATTCTGGCTGGACTGCGAGGGCACGTGCAATTCCGATCCTCTGTCTTTGCCCGCCGGAAAACTCATGAGGATAGCGGTTCGCATGCTCTTTTGTTAACCCGACGGTTTCCAAAAGCTCATGAACCCTTTCCATTCGTTCTGATTTGCTCTTGGCAAGGCCGTGTATATCAATGCCTTCCGCAATGACATCGGCAACTTTCATTCTGGGATTTAAAGAAGCATATGGATCCTGAAAAATCATCTGCATGCTTCTATTGAATTTCATCAGTTCTTTTTTCGACTTCCTGCCATGTACATTCTCACCCTTAAAAATCACTTCGCCGTCTGTGGCGTCGTAAAGCCTGATGATTGTCCGTCCGGTTGTTGATTTCCCGCAGCCTGATTCCCCAACAAGGCCGAGCGTCTCCCCTTTATAGATATCAAAAGAGACACCGTCAATCGCTTTAACCTGATTAGGCTTCCCCAGGTTAAAGTATTGTTTCAAATTCTTGATTTCAAGCAGCTTCTCTCTATTTTCCATTCCGGCTAACCCCCTTTTTTTACTTATTTGATCCCGGAAGCTTTTTCATTCTTTTTTTAACAGCAGCTGGCGGTTCTACCTTTGGAGCATCCGGATGCAGGAGCCAGGTGGCCGCATAATGAGAGTCAGATACCTTAAACATAGGCGGCTGTTGCTCCAGGTCAATTTTCATTGCATATTCGTTCCTTGGTGCGAACGCATCACCTTTAGGAGGGTACAATAGGTTTGGCGGAGTACCTGGGATAGCATACAGGTCCTCATCTTTTGCATCAAGGCTTGGCATCGAACTGATCAGCCCCCATGTGTATGGATGCTGAGGATTATAGAAGACTTCATCCACAGTCCCGATCTCGACAATCTTCCCGCCATACATAACAGCAACACGGTCTGCAACATTTGCAACTACCCCTAAATCATGGGTAATAAAAATGATTGAGGTATCTATTTTCTCTTGTAGATCCTTCATTAATTCCAGAATTTGAGCCTGAATGGTAACATCCAACGCTGTTGTTGGCTCATCGGCAATCAATACTTTAGGGTTGCAAGCCAATGCAATAGCAATAACCACCCTCTGTCTCATACCGCCTGAGAACTGGTGAGGATATTGTTTAAAACGCGCTTCTGGATTTGCAATCCCGACGAGTTTTAATAATTCGATTACACGCTCTTGAGCTTCTGCTTTACTGAGCTTCTGGTGTTTAATGAGCGGTTCCATAATTTGTTTCCCAACTGTCATCGTTGGATTCAACGAGGTCATCGGATCCTGAAAAATCATTGAAATATCTTTACCGCGGATTTTTTGCATTTGCCTATCATTTAACTTTGTCAGGTCTTTTCCGTCAAATAAAATTTCTCCACTTTTAATTTCTGAATTTCCAGGAGGCAGCAACCTCATAATTGCTTTAGTTGTTACAGATTTTCCTGAGCCGGATTCTCCTACAATTGCAAGAGTTTCCCCTTTTTTCAAGTCAAAATTTACTCCTCTAATCGCCTGAACCTCTCCCGCAAAAGTATGGAAGGATATGTTCAAGTCTTTTACCTCTAAAATATTACTCATCCTATTCACCTGCCTTATTAATCACGCATTTTTGGATCTAAAGCATCTCTTAGTCCGTCAGCTAACAAATTAAATGTGATCATGATTGTACTGATTACAATTGCCGGTATGATCATTTGATAAGGGTGAAGACGTAAAACTTTAAATCCTTCATCAATTAAAGTCCCCAGGGAAGCCAATGGATCCTGCAGTCCTAAACCAATGAAACTCAGGAATGCTTCATTGAAGATTGCACTGGGAATTGTAAACATTGTGTTAATGATAATGACACCCGCCAGGTTTGGCAATAAGTGCTTACCTATGATCTTCAAATGAGAATTACCTAAAGTTCTCGAAGCGAGGACATATTCCTGCTCCTTCAATTTTAAAACCTGGGCACGAACCACACGTGACATACCCACCCAACCAGTGATGGTCATTGCGATTACAATGGATGCAATCCCCGGCTTTAGCAGCAGGATCATTAAGATAACAACAATTAAATATGGAATCCCAATAAGAATTTCGGTTATCCGCTGCATGATATTATCAATTCTGCCGCCGAAGTAACCGGAAACAGCACCATAAATAACACCGATTACCATGTCAATTAGGGCCGCGAGTAATGCAATTAGTAATGAAATTTGTGTCCCCTTCCATACACGCGTGAAAATATCGCGTCCCAGGGCATCTGTCCCAAACCAATAGTATTCCTCAACTTTTCTCTGTTCATACGGACTGAATTCTTTGCCGGCTTTATTGACCTTCACTCCGTCAAATGGCAGCCAGCTGATATTCTCCAAGCCCTGAATTCGGGGAGGAAGGTTATTATGCGATACCTTTTGCGTATCAAACTCCTTGCCGCTGATCACTGGCCCGACAAAAGCCATAATAATGACGAGCGCCGCAATGATTAAACTGACAATTGCCCCTTTGTTTTTCCGGACCCTAAGCCAGGCGTCCTGCCAAAAGTTTAAGCTGGGCTTATTAATTTCTTCACTTTTGGAGGAATCAATAATGGCTTGCCCGAACAGTTCCTTTGGAATTTTTCTTTCCATTATTTTTTACCTCCTGAAACCCTGATACGTGGATCGATAATTCCATATAAAATATCCACAATCAAAATAATTACGACAAACAGAGCTGCATATAAAATCGTTGTTCCCATTATTACTGGATAATCGTTAAGAGTAATAGAAGTAACAAACTGCTCTCCAATACCGGGGATAGCAAATATTTTTTCTATAACTAGTGAACCCGTCATTAATGAAACAAACAGGGGACCAAGTACAGTAATAACTGGAATTAATGCGTTTCGGAGAGCGTGTTTGAAAGCAATCTCGAAATAGCTTGCTCCTTTTGCCTTTGCAAGAGTTATATAATCCGAACTTAATACATCAATCATTTCAGTTCTCATAAAACGAGCGGTAATCGCAATTGGAAAGATAGCCAAAGCAATGGTTGGCAGAATAGTATATTCAAACCCTTTCCAGAACAAGACAGGGAGCAACCCTAATTTTACGCCAACAAAATATTGAAGCAAGCCTGCAAATACGAAGCTTGGAACCGCTTTTCCAAGAACAGCCAAAAATGTGGCCCCATAATCAACCCATGTATTCTGGCGAAGCGCGGCAATAACACCCAGGAATATTCCAATAATCGTTCCAATAAACATTGCCTGGAAGCCGAGTTGAGCAGATGGCCCCATTCTCTTAACAATGAGTTCGCTAACTGGGCGATTGCTAAATTGGAATGAGATACCAAAGTCTCCTGTTACTACATTTCCTATATATTTTGCATACTGGACTGGAACTGGTTCATCCAAGCCATATTTGGCTTTCATAATTTCCATTTGTGCTGGTGAGAGCTTGTTCGCGCTTGCAAATGGCGTCCCAGGGATTATTTTCATTAGGAAAAAGGTCAATGAGGTTATCAGGAATAACGTTATCACCATATAAAAAACCCTTTGTACCAAGTACCTTCCCATAAGTGCACCTCCTGTATTATCATAAAATTCCCTATAATTCGACAAAGCCGTCACAGGTAAAAAGAGAGTATATCGGTTAATATACTCTCTTCCTATCTTCAGAATTATTAAATAACCTGAAACAAGAAACTATTATTCGCCTTGCATAGTCATCCACTTGAAGGAATAGTCCGGACCATATTGATACTCTACTAGACCTTTAAGATTAGGATTGATTAGGATATTAGAAGCACGCTGGTAAACTGGTGCAATACCCGCATCTTCTTCTAAGAGAATTCTTTCAGCCTCTTGAAGTGCTTCAAAGTTTTCTTTTGGTTTTGTAGCAAGTTCGCCTTGTGCCTTTTTAATGAGCTCATCATACTTCTCGTTGGTGTAACCCATTCTGTTGCTTCCCCCATTTGTAACCCATAGGTCAGCGAAAGAAATGGCATTACCATAGTCAGGACCCCAACCAGCCATCTGAAGATCGTAATCCATTGCATTGTCACGCTCTAAGCGGACTGCAAAAGGTACACTTTCAAGCTCAACTGTTAAACCTTCAAGATTTGTTTCTAACTGGTTCTTCATGTATGCATCAATCTTCTTGGATGCTTCAGTATCTCCACCCAGGTATCTGATTGTAAGCTCAGTTTTGCCAAGCTCCTTCAGACCAGCTTCCCAGTGCTTTTTAGCTTCTTCAACATTGTAAACAAGCATGTCGCCGTTTGCTTCACGGAAATCTTTGCCATCAAGGTTTACGAATTCTTTTGGTACCATGTAATTCGCTGGTACAGAGCCATTGCTCAGGATGCTTGTTGCAAGGTCTTCTTTATTAAAGGCCATTGCAATTGCCTTACGGATGTTCACATTAGCCAAAGCTTCGTTTTTCTGATTCATTTTCAGCCAGAATACAGATGCATCAAGCCAGCTCATCATGCGCTCGTCGCCTTCATATTGAGGTACGAGGTCAGAAGAAAGCAGACCAGTCATATCCGTTTCACCAGCTTCAAAAGCGTTTACAGCAGAGCCGGAGTCTTTAACCACGTTAACTGTAATTTTTTCCATCTTTACATTCTCAGCATCCCAGTAATCAGGGTTCTTTTCAAGCACCCATTCCTGTGCGTCTGTTCCTTCCCATTTAGTCATCTTGAAAGGACCGTTATAAAGAAGGTTTTCTGCATTGCTTGCGAATGCTTCGCCTTTTTCTTCAACAAACTTTTGGTTTTGTGGATAGAATGTTGGGAAAGCAAAAAGGTCTTCCCAATAAACAACAGGCTTTTCCAAAGTTACTTCAAGAGTCTTATCATCAATTGCTTTTACGCCAAGAGTATTAAGGTCATACTCTTTCTTGTCTGCACCAGCTTGGGTGATTTCTGCAGCACCCTTAATTTTCCCGCCCATCATGTATGGACCGTATGGAGATGCAGTCTTAGGATCAATTGCACGCTGCCATGCAAAAACAAAGTCTTGTGCCGTTACAGGGTCGCCATTTGACCACTTAGCGTCACGCAATGTAAATGTAAATACTGTTTTGTCGTCATTAACTTTCGGTTCTCCATCAGACATTGCAGGAACTGGCTTGCCATCCTTATCAAGACGGTATAGACCTTCCCCAACGTTTCCGATATAAGTAAAGCTTGTAGAACCTTCAGCAAGAACAGTGTCCATCGTCGGAATTTCAGAAGAATCCAACATTTTGAATTCCTGAGGCACATCTGATGCTGCATTATTTTCTTCCTCTTTGCTATTGTCTGCTCCCTCATTGCCGCCGCTGCAAGCTGCGAGAATCAAAGAGAATACTAGAGTCAGAACTAAGAGCAGTGAATATTTAGACTTCTTCAAGAGCAAGTCTCCCCCTTTAATTTATTTTTCTGAAAACTTTTAACAAGATTTATTATAACTCGTCAAAAAAAAAAGTACAATCATTTTTCTAAAAAAATTTAGACGTTTGCAATATTTGAAATAAATTTCTAAAACAAAATATGCTATAATATTGATTTATAAGCTTTCTTACAACAAAATTTTCAAAATAATCCCTTAATAATTTTATACATTAACGGGTTAAAGTTATAAAGGAATAATAAAAAAGGTGATAAACGGATAATGAAAAAGATCGTATTTTCTGTAATTTGTACCCAAATTCTGATAGCTGCCATCTCGTTATTCAAATACAGCGAATTGGGACTGTTGAATTATATCAATATCTCCTTTTACGCTGCTAGTGTTTTACTTCTGGCATCATTGGTAATTCACACCATAAACAGCGGCTTTTTTGATGTCATGTCTAAATCCTTCCGAAAAATGTTTTACATGGAGAGAAGAGACGGAACTGATTCCCCGGAGGAAATTGTTCCATTATCGGAACTCATTTCCTTCAATTACTACCCGATCGCAGTAACAGGCTTTATCAATCTTGTACTGATGCTTATTTCATTGTTATTTTATTACGGCTAAAAAGAGGTACCGCCTCTTGATTCCGGTTTCAGAAATGATTATAATTTCTTTTATAAGATGTATTTAATAAAGGCTTTGATAAAGAGTAGTACATTCGCTGAAGGTTTTTTAGAGAGTTTGTGGCTGGTGGAAACAGACAACCGGGTGAATGGAATGGACTTTTGAGCCTCTGCTGTGAACCTTCTGGCATGTAGCGGCAGACGTATCCTGCGTTAAAGGGTCATGTTTAACATGAAAAGAGACTCATTTGTTGAGTAATTAGGGTGGCACCGCGGACCATTCGTCCCTATCATTAGGGGGATGAATGGTCTTTTTTATATGTTTTTTTCTATAGGGAGGTCTTTTAATGAAAACAATTTTTTCTGGTATTCAGCCAAGCGGGACGATTACCCTTGGCAACTATATTGGTGCAATGAAGCAATTTGTCGAGCTGCAGGATGAATACAGCTGCTATTTTTGCATTGTTGACCAGCATGCAATCACGGTTCCCCAGGATCGCCTGCAGCTCCGCAAAAATATCCGTAGCCTTGCAGCCCTTTACCTCGCGTCAGGCATTGATCCGGAGAAAGCTACACTCTTCATTCAATCCGAGGTTCCCGCTCATGCTCAGGCAGGATGGATGATGCAGTGTGTCGCCTATATTGGCGAGCTGGAAAGGATGACCCAGTTCAAGGATAAATCCGCAGGAAAAGAAGCTGTTTCGGCCGGACTTTTAACCTATCCGCCCCTCATGGCTGCCGATATTCTTTTATATAAGGCCGATCTGGTACCGGTCGGAGAAGATCAAAAACAGCACCTGGAGCTTACAAGGGATCTTGCTGAAAGGTTTAATAAAAAGTACAACGATATCTTCACCATTCCAGAGGTCCGAATTCCAAAGGTTGGAGCAAGGGTCATGTCCCTTCAGGACCCAGCTAAAAAAATGAGCAAGTCAGATCCAAACCAGAAAGCATTCATTTCCATGCTCGATGATCCAAAACAGATTGAAAAGAAAATCAAAAGTGCGGTCACCGACTCGGAAGGGATTGTAAAATACGATAAGGAAAATAAGCCGGGCATTTCGAATCTTCTGTCGATCTACTCCATTCTTACCGAGCGCCCAGTGAGTGAGATTGAAAAGGATTATGAAGGCAAGGGATACGGTGACTTTAAAGCTGATGTCGCACAAGTCGTGGTGAAAGCAATCGAACCGATTCAAAGCAAATATTACAGCCTGATGGAATCCTCTGAACTGGATGACATTCTTGACCACGGAGCTGAGAAGGCCAACAGGGCTGCCAATAAAATGCTGGCCAAAATGGAAAATGCGATGGGCCTCGGAAGGAAGAGAAGATAAAATTAAAAGGAGCCGATAAACGGCTCCTTTTAATTTACCTTTGGCCCATGCTCCATTTCCCATAGCTTTTCAAAGAAGGTTTGGCCCTTTATTAGATTTTCACAAAAAGAATAATGCTTCAATGACCAGCCATATTTCGTTTCTTCATAAAGCTGTTCCCACACCTCTTCAAAAGAAAACTGCTGGATCTCCTCGTATTTTTCCGGTCTCCATTCAGTGAACCAGTACCTGACTTCTGCCACATTCTGAGATGAGTGCAGTTGATCCATCGCCATAAAAAGCAGCTGTTTAAGCTGGCGTTCTTTTCTGGTCAGCCCCCTCATAAGGTCAGGAGCCGGGGACAGGATATGAAAATCTTTTAAAGCAGAATGGTCGTTAAAGTTATATGTAAGTGTTTCCTGGTTTTCAAGCATCTCGTAGACTAGTTGTTCCTGCCTCGGAATCAGCCTGCTTTTTCGAATGGGGATATTGTACCCAATCGTATCCACTGCCAGGATTCCCACTCCATCCGAGACAACAAAACAGTATTCCAATTGCGTCCGTTCATGGTTCTTTCGCAGATATGCTTTTTGATAGATATCATCCAAAAGCTGCTGCGGCAGCTCGGACAGATCATTTTCAATATAATTGAACAGAACAGATTCAATTTTCAATAATGGCACCTGGTCTAAAAGCTCTACTCCATCATCTTTTCTCCACTCATGAAAATGACAAACATTGTATCCGTTCTCTTCCCCTTCAAACCAGTTCACCCATACATCATGAAGATATAACATGATCACTACCCCCGCTTCAAGATACTGTTTGGAATAAGTATGGGCAGACATTAGTAAAATTATTCCTTCGCTGAAATGTTTAGGAAATTTATCCTGCCTTTTACCGGGCATGTCCTTCTGTCTATTCAGATAAGAGTATTTTTAGTATATGTACGGAGTGGTCTATCCTAGAACGATAATAAGCAAAAAAGGGAAATGAACTGTCTCATTATGATTTTATAACGTGGAATTAGAGTAAAAGCGGGATTCAATAGGTTAACTTCTCCTGAACATGAAAGGGAAACTATAAAGCCCAAAAAGCGGACAGTAAAAAATCCGCCTTGATTGGCAGATTTTTCAGCGTCGGGACCTTGGATTCAAAGCGTCCTTCAATCCTTCTCCTACAAAGTTAATCGCCAGTATGGTAAAAGTGATTGCCAATGCCGGCGGAATCCAAATCCACGGCTTGCTCTGGAGCACATCAGGCTCATTCGCCGAACTCAGCATGTTCCCCCAGCTGGGTATTTCTGCAGGTACTCCAAACCCAAGGTAGCTAAGACCGGATTCCACAACTATCATCGTTGCAAAGAGGATTGTGCCCTGGACAATAATGGTGGAAAGAACATTCGGCAATAAATGCTTGACAATGACTTTAAAGGGGGAGCAGCCAATGGAGATGGCAGCCATAATGTATTCATTTTCCTTTTCAGCCAGGATTTTGCTCCGGACAATGCGGGCAACTGAACCCCAGGACAGAAAGCTGATTACGAGGATAAGAACCAGCAGCCCGTTAAGCTTCCCAAAAAATACAGCGTTCAGTACTATCACAAATACTGTAAAGGGAAAGGTCAATACAAAATCAGTAAAACGCATCAGCATGGAATCAATGATTCCTCCAAAATAACCTGCCATTGCCCCTATTACAGTACCCATAAGAATGACGAGTAATGTACAACTGATCCCAACAATCAGCGATATCCTTCCCCCATACAGTAATCGCGTAAAAACATCTCGTCCGCTTTTGTCTGTACCCAGCCAATGTTCCCCGGAAGGAGCAAGGGACATTTCCCCGATGTTAATCCTGGCAATATCCTGGGTGGTTAGATAAGGGGCCAAAAATGAAAGGATGGCAACAATGATTAAAAATAACAGGCTTGCCATCGCAAGTTTGTTCCTGAGGAATTTTCTACGTGCTAAGGCCCATGGCGAGGTACTTTTAACAGGTTTTAGTTTTAACTGTGATTCTTTTACCGTGGTAACTTGCATGATCAGCCCCCCTAATCAAGCCTGATCCTTGGATCGACAATTCCATAAAGGATATCGGCAATTAAATTACCAAAAAGCGTTAGGAATGATAGCAGCATGGTAATGGCCATTAAGACGGGATAATCCCTTTGGGTAACTGAGCTGAGGAACAGCTGCCCGATCCCTGGATAAGTAAAAATGGTTTCCGTTATGATTGCACCGCTTACCAGTAAGCCTATATCAATGCCCAAAAACGTGACAACTGGGATAATCGAATTCCTCATGATGTGCGAACGGTAAATTTTGTGTTCTGGTGTCCCCTTTGCTCTCGCTGTCCTTACATAGTCCTTCCTGGTATTCTCAATAATGTCATTTCGCAGGAATTGAGTATAGCTCGCGGTACTTAGTGCGCCAAGAACAATGGCTGGAAGCAGGACGTGATGGAACCTGCTTATCCAATAAGAAAGTGTCCCCTGTTCAAGTGATATATCAACTGAACCGTTTGATGGAAACCACCCCAGGTTAAAGGCAAAGATATAAATGGCAAAAACCCCGGCAATAAAGGAAGGCAATGCAAGTCCAATATAGTTGAATGCAGAGATAAAGTTATCACCTAATGTATATGGTTTCCTCCCGGCATAGGAGCCCATGAGAAAAGCAAATACATAGGTAATGAGCAATGACATTAAACCGAGGAAAATGGTATTCGGCATCCTTTCAGCAATAATTTCGCTTGCAGGAATTTTGTATCTGGTGGATTTACCAAAGTCCCCTTGCATGAAATTTGATATCCAGCGAAGATATTGTTCATGAACCGGATCATTGTAGCCAAGCTTATCCCGCATTTCCGCTATATACTGCGGGTCAGTATTGGCCGGGTCTATTTCCCCACTGAGGGAATCCCCTGGCATAAGCTTTGCCAGGGAAAACACTACAATGGAGATAAGGAAAAGCATAGGAATCATACCCAGAATCCGGCGAATCGTGTATTTCAGCATATGCATTCTCCTTATCGACTGATGTTATTGCTTCACCCACCATTCATGAGCTGAGTTGGGACCTGAAACATCAAATATCACGCCCTCGACACGCTCATTGACTGCCATTACTTCATCGAGCTCAAGGATAGGAAGTGCTGGGACCTCTTCGTTGAAAATCTTTTGCCAGTCAGCATAAAGCTGCTTGCGCTTCTCCGTGTCTGTTCCCACCACACTAATATCTACAGCATCTTCCAAAAGTTTCTGCGCTTCTTCATTTACCCAGCGAGGATAGTTCCATACCGTATCATCGCCCCAAAGCGGGAGTGGGTCAGGGTCAGTACCAGTTCCCCATCCGCCAAAGAATACTTCAAGGGATGGATCATCCTTTTCAAGCTGATCATAGTATAGGTTTACATCTACCATCTGCAGTTTCGTCTTTAATCCGATTTCCTCCCAGTACTGGGTCAATGCTTTTGCGCGAGCTTCAAATGTAGGATTCCCCGTTGCGTAATGGGAGAATTTAACAACGAACTCTTTGCCGTTTGGATCCTCGCGAAAACCATCAGCATCTGTATCCTTATAGCCCGCCTCATCCAGCAACGCTTTCGCTTTTTCCACATCAAATTCATACTGGACTGGCATATCCCCATTATCTGCCGCAATCCAGTGGGCTGTAGGAAGAGGCCGGTTCACCGGCTTCCCAAGTCCGCTAAAGAAAGCAGCGACCCATTCCTCACGGTTAATGGCATACAGCATAGCCTGGCGAAGCTTGATGTTTTGATATTTTTTGATATTCATATTTACCTTTTTACCGTCATAGGTACCAAGCTTAAATCCAACATAGTAGTACGACAACCCCGGGTACCGGATGACCTCTACATTATTCAGGGCTTCCACTTCCGGAAGAACGGTGGGATGGAATGGAGTCATATCGACCGTTCCATTTTTCAATTCACCTGTCGTCAATGAACTGTCAATGACTTTGACAATGATTTTTTCGAGATGAGGCTTTCCTTTCCAGTATTCTTCATTGCGTACCAGCTCAACTGATTCACCAGGGATAACCTTAGACACTTTAAAAGGACCCGTCCCTACAGGCTTGGACCGGACCTGCTCGGAAGCTGCCATGTCCTTGGGGGCTACGCTTTCAAATTCTTTTCGTGAAAGAGGATAGGCCCATACATTTTCAAGATTGTTGACCCTTGCCTTATCAAATTTGATTTTTATAGTGTAGTCATCGACTGCTTCCAGTCCGGAAATCGCATCTGCTTTACCTTCGTTAAACTCTTTCGCTCCCTCAATGGTATTCACGTTAGACCAGCGCTGATGCTCACCGCCAATTGATGCAATGGTTTCCAGGGCAAAAACCCAGTCATGAACTGTCAATTCCTCCCCGTTATGCCACTTGACTCCTTTTTTAAACGTAAAAGTATAGTTTTGATTGTCCTCGGTTTCCCAGCTGGCTATATTGGGAACCGCCTTTAAGTTTTCATCATAATCAATTAACGGATCATCAAATAACTGGATGATATCATCATCCCCATCGGTATCATAAAAGTTCCAGTTCAATAAGCCTTTAAACTCTGTATCCAAGGCATAAGTCATTGTACCGCCATCCTGCGGCTTCGAGTCATTGGCAGCATTGTCTTTTTTATCATCTGTATTTGACTTTTCCCCGCCACTGCAGGCTGCGAGAAAAGCAGACATTGACATTACAAGCACGGCGAACCAAAGTAAAGGTTTCTTCATGATCTTCCCCCCTGATTAGCATCATTAACCCTCAAGTCAGATTTGCTCAATATAGATGGCAGGCAACTTTATGTCCTGGCTTCACCTCCTTTAATGCAGGTTTTAGTTGGGAACACTCAGGTCTGGCTTCTGGACAGCGGGGATGGAATGGACAGCCGGCAGGCGGGTTGAAGGGGCTTGGCACATCACCCTTTAGAATGATTCTTTCCTTTTTCCATCGCGGATCAGGAATGGGGATAGCGGAAATCAGTGCTTTCGTATAAGGATGGAGCGGCTGGCTGTAGAGGTTGTTCCTATCTGCTATTTCAGCCATACTGCCTAGGTACATGACACCGATCCGGTCACTCATGTGCTTGACAACACTTAAATCATGCGCAATAAACAAAAATGTCAGGTTAAATTCTTTTTGGAGTTCTTTTAGGAGGTTCAGTACTTGAGATTGTACGGAAACATCGAGGGCTGAGACTGGTTCATCTGCGATAATCAGTTTAGGCTTAAGGGCCAAAGCCCGGGCAATTCCAATTCTTTGCCTTTGGCCGCCGGAGAATTCATGAGCATACTTAAAATAGGCATCATCCGGAAGTCCTACTTTATTTAATAGGTCAAGCACTTCATTCTTTATCGAGGGTCCGGATGCCTTGCGGTAGTTTTTGATGGGTTCTCCAATGATGCTGCCAACCATTTGCATGGGATTCAATGAAGCGTAAGGGTCCTGGAAAATCATCTGGATATCCTGCCTGACTGCCTGCAATGACTTCCCATTTAGCTTTGTAATATCTCTGCCTTCAAACAGAACTTGCCCATCCGTCGCATTCATCAAGCGGATAATGCTCCTTCCAGCTGTCGATTTACCACACCCCGATTCCCCCACAAGACCAAGGGTCTCTCCTTTTTCAATCTCAAAGGACAAATCGTCAACTGCCTTGACATTCCCTATCGTCCTTCGAAAAAAACCGCCTTTGACAGGATAATACGTTTTAAGATGCTTTACTTGGAGCAAAGGGTACTGGGGTACTGTGCCAGTATTGAGCATCATGGTTTAACCCCTTTCCTCGGCATACTGGTTTCGTAAAGAATACATGATACCGAATGCCCCTCTTCCACTTCCTCCAATAGAGGTGTAACTGCAGAACATTCAGGTTTCACTTTCGGACAGCGCAGGGCAAATCGGCAGCCAGTTTCAGGCATATTCTTTAACGATGGGACCATTCCCTCTATGGAACTCAGCATCCCGGCTTCCTCGTCCATTTTAGGAATAGCCCCCAATAACAATTCAGTATAGGGATGCATTGGTTTATAGAAGAGCGATTCTGCGTCACTGCGTTCAATTATTCTGCCGGCATACATGACCAAGACTTCATCACACATTTCAGCTATAACACCCAGATCGTGAGTAATAAGAATAATAGACATATCATTTACTTCCTGGATGGTTTTCAGGAGCTCCAGGATTTGTGCCTGCACGGTTACATCAAGTGCGGTTGTTGGCTCATCGGCTATTAACAGCTTCGGCTGGCACGCAATCGCCATTGCAATCATCACCCGCTGCCTCATTCCTCCGGACAGCTGATGGGGATACTCGTCAACAAGCTTCTCCGGCCTTGATATCCCGACACTTTTTAACAGTGCAATGCTTTTTTGACGAGCGTCGCCTTTCGAAATTTTCATATGGTTAAAAAGTACTTCCTGCAGCTGATAGCCAATTGTAAACACTGGATTCAACGAAGTCATTGGTTCCTGAAAAATCATTGAAATATCCCGGCCGCGTATTCGATTCATCTCTGTGTCGGATAATTGATTCAGCTGGACACCTTCGAAAGTGATTTCTCCCGAACGAATTTCCCCATTCCCTTTTGGGAGGAGCTGCATGATGGAAAGGCTCAAAACAGACTTGCCGCAGCCTGATTCTCCCACTACCCCCACAATCTGTCCTGGTTTGATGCTGAAAGACACTTTGTCAACTGCGTTATAGTACGCTCCATCAATAGAGAAGGCTGTTTCCAAGTTTTTCACTTCAAGCAATGAAGCTTCCTTATGAACTAAATTGCTCATCCACACACCTTCCTTGTATTAATTTTAAAAATTCTGTAAATTCTAATAAAATACTATTATATTTTTAATGTAAATGCAATACTAAATTGACCATTCATGTTGCCTGCCTTCTCACCTGACCTGCCTAAACCTTAAATTCTGATGTTTATGAGCACCTCCCCGTTTAAAATACGATGTACTCCCTAATGCTCTCGGCTGGAATGCTAAAGGATGCCTTATCAGTAAAATTTCTTTGCTCCTTGTACTGCCTTACCATCTCGAAACCGGCAGCATAACCTAGCAGTTTTGGATAATTGCCCAAGCCAAATAAAAGCTGGTCATGCAGCTTTTCCGTTTTCTTTATTCCTAAATGAGGCGATAGATGCCTTTCCCAGTAGCGCTTCAGTTCATCTTTAGAATATTTCGAGCACCATTTCCCTATATAGCGGGCTCCACACATTGCTTCTACCATATGTTCCGCCAAACCTTCAAGGACCATGGAATCGAGCAGCGTATACTCCGTTAGCTGTTTTCCCTGGGAATTGATCCTGCAGACATGATGGTACTCATGAACAAATAGAGCCTCGATTTCATTTTCATCAGTTAAAGGAGTCAGGAATAAAAATAATCCATCCTTAAAAGAAACCCCGGATTTTCCTTTTCCATCATGCATCAGGCTAAAATTAGCTTTATCCATAGGAAATATATAGACAGGAATATCAGGCCCCTTCCACTTTTGTCTATATTTAATAAACAGCTTTTCTGTCTTTTCCCAGACTTTTGCGTCAACTAATTCTTTTAAGGTCATCCAGCTTTGCCTGTTCGGCTTGTACATTCCAAAGTTCAGCAAATATCGATAAAGTCGCATAGGATTTTCTTCGTTAAATTTGTCTGCGAACTTCTTACAAAGGAGAACAGGCTCTTTAAAACCCTTTTCCAGCCATCGATCTGTCCTGATTACCCCAATTCTTCCACTCCCTTATAAATGGTTTCGGAAGTAACTATATGCATAAAGCCAAAAAAAAGAACGGGCTTAGCCCATTCTCTTCTCTTATGCTTCATATTTTCTGAATGCAATTGTAGCATTATGCCCGCCAAATCCGAGGGAGTTACTGATGGCAGCCTGGATTTCCCGGTGCCGTGCTTCATTTGGAATATAATCAAGGTCGCATTCAGGATCCGGGGTTTCATAATTGATTGTTGGAGGCAAAATTCCATGTTTCAGGGAAAGGACAGTGAAAATCGCTTCTATTCCGCCTGCCGCTCCAAGTAAATGGCCTGTCATCGATTTCGTCGAGGAGACTGCGACTTTGTAAGCCTGGTCTCCAAACACTTTTTTAATGGCCATGGTTTCAAACTTATCATTGTAATCCGTGCTTGTACCGTGAGCATTGATATATCCAATATCCTCCGGTTTAAGGCCGCCGTCCTCAAGTGCCATGGACATTGCTCTGGCCCCGCCTTCGCCTTCAGGTGCAGGGGCTGTAATGTGATAGGCATCCCCTGTCGCTCCATAGCCGACAATTTCTGCATAGATCTTTGCTCCCCTTGCAAGGGCATGCTCTAATTCTTCAAGGACAACAATTCCGGCACCTTCACCCATTACAAATCCGTCGCGATTCTTGTCAAACGGCCTGCTGGCTGTCTTGGGATCTGGATTAGTTGACAGGGCAGTGTTGGCACAAAAGCCTGCGAACGCCATTCTTGTAATCGGTGCTTCCGCTCCGCCGCTGATCATGACGTCTGCGTCACCGCGCTGAATCACTTTAAAAGCATCTCCTATGGAGTTGGTTCCAGTGGCACACGCTGTAACCGTGCAAGAATTAAATCCACGTGCTCCGAGAATAATGGAAACCTGGCCTGTAGCCATATCAGGAATCATCATTGGAACGAAGAAAGGACTTACTCTCCGGTACCCTCTGTTCAGGAAGGTTTCGTGCTGTTTCTCGAACGTCTCCATGCCGCCTATCCCTGAACCAATCCATACACCTACACGGGGAGCATTGTCATCGTTAATTTCAATGTCAGCATCCTTGACCGCCATCAATGAAGCCGCTACTGCATAGTGTGTAAAGCGGTCCATCTTTCTGGCTTCTTTTTTATCTATGAAGGTCTCAATATCGAAATCCTTCAGTTCCGCTGCAACCTTGGCAGGATAATCCTCTGCATTCACACGAGTAACCGGGCCAATGCCGGATACACCCTTAACCGCATTATTCCAGCTGGTTTCCGCGTCATTTCCCAGGGGACTTACTGCCCCTATCCCTGTAACTACAACTCTTCGCTTTCCCATTTCCTTCGCACTCCTTTTAGAGGATATGTTTAACGGCCCCAGCGCATCGCAATGGCGCCCCATGTCAGGCCGCCGCCGAAACCGACCATGACAATTAGATCTCCGTCCTTAATTTTCCCTGCCTCAACTTCTTCAACAATCGAAATTGGAATAGAAGCCGCAGAGGTGTTTCCATATTTATGAACAGTCTTTGACATTTTTTCAACTGGAAGCTCAAGCCTTTGCCTTGCAGCTTCCATGATTCGAATATTGGCTTGATGAGGAATAAGAAAATCAACATCTTCTTTCGATAAGCCTGCTTTTTCAAGAACATTGACGCTGCTCTCTCCCATTTGTCTTACAGCAAACTTGAATACCTCACGGCCATTCATGACTATATTTTTTTCCTGGTAGAGATATTTGCCCCCTGAACCGTCTGCCCCCAATTCGAAAGATAATACGCCTTTTCCATCGCTGACAGGCCCCATAACAACAGCTCCAGCCCCATCGCCAAACAATACGGCTGTATTTCTGTCTTCCCAGTCGGTTATTTTTGAAAGCTTCTCCACTCCCACAATCAAAACATATTTATAGCTTCCGGTTTCAATAAATTGCTTTGCCGTCACCATCCCGTACATAAAGCCTGCACAAGCCGCACTGACATCCATTGCAGCAGCCTTTCTCGCGCCCAGCTTTTCCTGGATCATGCAAGCCACGCTTGGGAACGGCTGATCTGGTGTGACGGTTGCCACGAGGATCAAATCAATGTCCTCGGGAGCGACCTTGGCATCCTCCATCGCTTTGACGGCTGCTTTGTAGGCTAAATCTGATGTATCCACATCATCTCCAGCTATTCTTCGTTCCTCGATGCCGGTTCTGGTTCGAATCCATTCATCAGATGTATCCATCACTTTTTCCAGATCAAGGTTTGTTACCACCTTTTCTGGAACAAACCGTCCAATCCCTATTATCCCTGCGTTCATGGGAGCCATCTCCTTTTAATTATATAAAGACTCTATAATATAACTTACTTATTAACAATTATTATGACTTGGTACTAATTTTATCAGAAACCCTTCAAACCCCGCAACAGTAAATTCTCCATTTCCGCACTTGTCTATTCAAGGAGTAGCAGTGTGTCATAAACTGCATCAACAGATAAAAAAGGAAAGGTGTGACATTCCATGCAAAGCAAGGATAACAGCAGCCCTATGGATATCGAAAATCAGGAGGAAGGCCATGAACATGCCAGAAGCCATCCCCTCGACCGCCTGATGTTTGGTGACGCCAGACCCCCAAAACGAAGGAAACAGAAAGAGGAAGCGACCATCTTATCTCAGGTGAACCTGGAAAGCCTTATGGAAAATATCGATACATTGATGTATACCGCCCAAGAGCTCAAGCCTATCTATAATAAAATACGCCCTTACATTAACCAGTTTTTCAAGAAGTAAATAAAAGCTGCGGAAACCGCCCGCAGCTTTTAGAAAATTATTCTCCCTGTTTTTGGGCTTCCGCCCTGCCCAATTCATAAGCTTCTTCCATTACTTTTGTAAAGAGGGACATAAAAGGCTGAATGAGTTCAGCTTTTAATTCCACCCCTGCTTCATCAAGCTGCTGCTTTGCTTCTGGCAGATACTTCATCGCTATCTGCATAAACTCCATGGTCTTGTCCGAATTTTGCATGAATGAACGCTCCTTTATCAATCTATTCGTTTGGCAGTTTGCCAGTTTTCTTATAAGTGCTGATATGCTTATTTAGCTCTTCCTTGAATTCATCATCCACATTCGGGCTGTATTTGCCCATCGAAATGACTTCATCCTTAAAATCAAAAGATAAATTCCCTGAGTTTAATTCCCCATCATTGAATTTTTGTGCAGCAAGCACATAGAGCTGGTCAACATGCTGAACCGTACTTGTAAGCACTGTCGACTCGCCTAGATCCGATTGATCGGAAATATACCCAACAACATATAATCCTTTTTCCTTTACTTTTTCAATAACAGGGATATTATACCCATCTCCCGCAGGATAAACCACATCTGCTCCCTGAGTGATTAAGCCATCAAGTATATCCAGCGCCTTTTGGTCATTGTCCCAATGGCCTACATATCGGATATCAACATCTATTTCAATGTCATAAAAGGTTGATCCCTCATAAAAACCTTCAATTTCGGGTTGCCATTCATAGGCTGCGACAACGGCAATGTGTTTAGTTTTAGACATATGAGCTGCCACCATCCCTCCAAAAAAGCCCATCGCATAGGCTTCAAAATTGAGACTGGTTGTATTTATGTTTTTTGCATCCCCATTAAAACTGATAAAGTGAATTTCAGGATACTCTTTGGACAAACCATTAAAATATTGGGCATATTCATTTCCATGCCCAAAAATCAGGTTGACGCCCTTCTGTGAGAATTCCTCAACAGCTTGTTCGACCAGCGGCTCGGAATCCATGCCCTCTTTATAATAAACGTCCACCTCAAAACGGGATTGAATTTTAAGGAGACCGCGATAGCCTTTTGTCCCCCATACCTGATCATTTATTGTTTCAGGCACAAGCATGCCGACTTTCTCAACCTTTCCAGTTGCAAGGGGTTGTCCGCAACCACCCAGCAATAATAGGCTTAGTAAAATAAGCCCCAAACGTTTTAACATCTGCTGCAGCTCCTTTATGCTCTCATGCTGGAATTGCATGACTGCGAGGCCTCTCTATGCTCTGATAGGTTAATTATACAAAAAAAACCTTCATATGGAACCATCGTTTCTTTAAAAAATAGAGGATTCTTGCACTCTTCCCAGATCCGCCGCGACATTCCTCTATAAGGTTTCAAGCCACCTTTCATACCAGTGCCGCTGTTTCTCAATCCCGGCGGTATAATGAGTGAGCTTATCAATATATACAGTCCCCGCTTCACCAAGCTGGCGTTTTCCTGGAATGAGGGGGGATTCAGGAAGATCTTTCAAATTTACAATTGCTCCATCCAGCCTCCCTTTCAGGCAGCCGCTGGGTACTGTATTTTCACTAAACCACTGTATACATTCCTTCCACTGGTTTGATTTGCCGCTTCTAACAAGATGTTTTCCCCGATTCCTGCCTATTAGGTCGAGTACAGTCAGAACGGCATCGTCTATATAAATGGCATCCGTCGTTGATTCTCGCTTGTTTATGACCGGCAGGCTGCCATCCTGTTTTTTTGGGAACAAGATTTGCTGAAACAGGCATTCCTCCGGTTGCCAAGGGCCAAACAAACAAGGCAGAAAAATCTCTTGATACGGAATCCCGCTATCCTTTAAATCCTTACTGAACTGAATATATTTTGGACTGAGTGTTGAATCTTCGCAGTAAACCAATTGCTCTGGCAGCAGGATTGCAACAAAAATTTCTTCAGCGGGGGTTTGATTGAAGAGGAGTTTTGGGGTTTCCTTCAACAGGTTTTCCTCCGTGCCTTTAAGGAAGAAATCATAGAATGGGATAATAATAGTGGCCGGGCCTTCCTGAGCATTTCCTAGGGCTGGCCAATCATTCATGCTGCTGGCTGTGAAATTAGCATTTCTGCCAATCTCCATTTGTTTTTCTTCTGCAAACAAATCCTCTTCTTCAAATTCAAAGGTAATTGCCTTTATTGGAATTCCTTTTTCAAGCAAGTGTTTACAAAGACTGTACCCTAGAAATCCGTAAGCGCCCATTATGATTGCTTCGTTCATTTGCGCACCTCCTGACAGGATTATCATTGTATCCTATGATAAACTCTTGTCATTATTGCCCGTAAGTTCAGAGGACAGCTTCTTGTTTCTTAAAAAACCGTACCGCTTTATCGCCCATCTGCGGTTTTTTCTCTGGCACCATATATAAAAGCGAAACGGGGAGCCCCTCCTCCTTCCACTTTAGACAGTACTGATTGATTAGTGCAGACTGCCTGTACGCCCTGCTTCCGGCAAGAACGTGAATAATTTCAACAGGGATTCCGTTATCTAATTCAGGGATTTCATAACCATTGTTATGCTCAACCAAGGCTTCAATATCTTCAGGATGCATGTTAAAAGAAAAGGACATTTCCTTAAGCAGCTTCTTGTAAAAGAATTTATGTTCTCTTTCCTGCTGAAGATGAGATTTAAGCGAAAGAATTGGATTAATCAGCAGCAATGACCTGATTTTCGTGTCTGTCCGGATTAGCTTTAATGCTACCAGCGCCCCCATTCCTTCAGCCAGCACATGAATCTTTTCATTCAGGATTTCGTTTCTTTTAATATAGGCACATAGGCTTTGTGCCAGCTCCACAGCTTTTTGGCTTCCCCAATGCAACCCGTATAAATTGGAGTAAAAGATCGTATAGCCGGCCTTTTTTAGATCATTTAAAAGAGCACGTTTCCCTTCATTTTGTGTCCAAAAACTGGTTTCCTTGTCAACAAAATGCCTTTCATCCCCTAGAATTAAGATACCGAAACCATTTGGCCTGTCGGGATAGTGTATCATATTCCATTGGGTATCCAATCTAAAGTTCCGGTTCTCCATTATTACATCTCCTTTTACAGTTTGTTCATATTAATGTATGAGGTTTCACATAAAATGAATGGGAGTTTGCCTAACGCAAAGGAGGTTATCACGAAAGATTGGATACACTGAATAAAAACCACTGCCTTTGTATATTATCTTACTATTTTGTTCCCGCTTACATTCTAGTTTAATTTGATATAAGACGGCTGTCGCTATTTTTTTAATTTTATTTATTATTTTATTTTCTTATGATAAGATTAAATCGGAATCTATATAGGTTGAGGTGAAGATTATGAAATATTTCTGGACTTTCTTCTGGACATTCCTTCTTGTTCAAATGCTTACATATGTAGCCGGTTCCATGATGGGAGTAGCGTACGATTTCCAAACAGGAGCGATTCTTGCAGTAGGTGCAACCATCTTTATTTTCATTTTACCGCTGTTGCTTCCTAACGAGCCCGCAGATTCTCATGGATCCCATTAATTCTTCAGAAAAAGTCATCCTTAACAGAGGATGACTTTTTCTTTGTTTTGGCAGCGTCTATTCTTGGAGGGCTATTTTACCCTTACGGTTATTTCCTTCCCCTCCACCGATATTTCAGCTGTACTTTTTTCACGTATGGTGCCGGCAATAATTTCCCTTGCCAGCTTTGTTTCAACCTGCCTCTGGATGAATCTCTTTAAAGGCCTTGCCCCATAGACAGGATCAAAGCCATTGACAGCAATAAATTCCTTCGCTTCATCGCTGATTGAAATCTGGATTTGCTGAGGTGACAATCTTTTCTGAAGATCTTCTGCCAGCTTGGAAACAATTGCCTTTATTTCCCTTAGGCGCAGCGGCTTAAACAAGATCATTTCATCGACACGATTAAGAAATTCCGGCCGGAAGTGGCTGCGAAGCTGTGACATAGCCATTTCTCTAACCTCTTCAGAAATTCCCTCTTCTTTGGCAGACTGGTCCAGCAAGAAATGAGAACCAATATTAGAGGTCATAATAATGACGGTGTTTTTAAAATCTACGGTTCTTCCCTGAGAATCTGTAATCCTTCCATCATCAAGCATTTGGAGCAGGATATTGAACACTTCCGGATGGGCCTTCTCAATTTCGTCGAGAAGAATGACAGAATAAGGCTTCCTCCTTACAGCTTCTGTCAGCTGGCCGCCTTCTTCATATCCAACATACCCTGGCGGAGCGCCAATCAATCTGGATACAGCATGTTTTTCCATGTATTCTGACATGTCCATTCGAATCATCTGTTCTTCACTATCGAACAATGCCTCGGCTAGTGTCTTGGCCAGCTCTGTTTTCCCAACCCCTGTCGGTCCCAGAAAAATGAAAGATCCTATAGGCCTGTTCGGATCCTTGATCCCGGCCCTTGCGCGAAGGACAGCATCCGACACAAGTGATACCGCTTCTTCTTGTCCTATTACACGGTCATGCAGGATGCTTTCAAGCCGGAGCAGCTTTTCCCTCTCTCCCTCAACAAGCCTTGTTACCGGAACACCTGTCCACCTGGCAACAATGGAAGCAATTTCTTCTTCCGTTACTTCTTCGCGAAGCAGGCGCCCTTCCTTTTCTCCCCCAATTTCAGACTCAAGCTCTTTTAATTCTTTTTCTAGAGCGGGTATCCTGCCGTGCCTTAGCTCGGCCGCTTTATTCAGATCATATTCATTTTCAGCCTTTTCCAGCTGATGCCTAAGGGCCTCCAGAGTCTCCCTTTTTTCCTGGACACTTTGGATTCCTTCCTTTTCTTTTTGCCATTTCCCTTTCATCGTCCCCGCGATATCCCGCAAATCAGCCAGCTCTTTCTGCAATGCCTGAAGCCTGTCCTCACTCGCCTCGTCCTTTTCTTTCTGAAGGGCCGCTTCTTCTATTTCAAGCTGCATAATCCTTCGGGTGACCTCATCCAGCTCTGTTGGCATCGAGTCGATTTCTGTACGGATCATGGCACAGGCTTCATCCACCAAATCAATGGCTTTATCCGGAAGGAAACGGTCTGTAATATACCGATCGGACAAAGTAGCCGCGGCAACAATGGCCCTGTCATGGATGTTAACACCATGGTGGATTTCAAATCTTTCTTTTAATCCTCTTAGTATTGATATTGTGTCTTCAACATTAGGTTCCTGGACTAATACCTGCTGGAACCTTCGCTCAAGAGCTGGATCCTTTTCAATATATTTCCTGTGCTCATCCAGCGTCGTGGCACCAATGCAATGCAGTTCTCCCCTTGCCAGCATGGGTTTCAGCATATTGCCTGCATCCATAGCCCCTTCCGTTTTGCCCGCGCCAACAATCGTATGGAGCTCATCAATAAATAGCAGGATTTTTCCTTCACTCTTTTTCACTTCGTTCAAGACTGCTTTCAGCCTCTCCTCAAATTCTCCCCGAAACTTTGCACCTGCTATGAGTGAACTCATATCAAGGGCAAAAATGGTCTTATCCTTCAGGCCTTCCGGAACATCTTTACGGATAATTCTCTGGGCCAGCCCTTCAACAATAGCTGTTTTCCCAACCCCTGGTTCACCTATTAGAACGGGATTATTCTTGGTCTTCCTCGAAAGAATCCTGATTACATTGCGAATTTCACCGTCACGCCCAATTACAGGATCCATCCTGTTTTTCCTTGCTTCTTCAACAAGGTCTCTTCCATATTTCTTTAATGCATCGTAGCCTGCTTCAGGATTTTGAGAAGTCACCCTTGTATTCCCCCTTATCTCTTTTATAGCACTCATCAGCTTTTCCCTGCTGAGCCTCTTTTGTTCCAGCAGCTCCCCAACTTCTGTTTTAGCCTTCTGCATGGCAAGGAGGAGATGTTCTGCCGATAAATATTCATCATGAAAATGCTTCATTTCTTCCCCGGCTGCTAACATGAGTCTTTGCAGAGAAGCAGTGATATATAATTTACCTGCTTCTCCGCCGGTAATTGTAACTTCTGGTTTCTTGTTAAGCAGCTCCTGCAATGCTTGAATGTAATCCTGTGTTCTTTCACCTGCACGTTCCAGGATTGTTGCTGCCAGGCTCTCGTCCAGCTCAAGCATGGCGAGAAGGAGATGTGCTTCATCTACTTCCTGGTGACTCCTTTTGGCAGCCAGAGCCTGAGCTTCGGTAAAAGCCTGCTGTGTCCGTTCAGTCATCATATTGAAATCCATTTATCCATCCCCTTTGACCAATACTGACCTTTTAATTCATTATACTCTTTTCTATACCCAAAAAGAAAGCCACCCCAATTGGATGGCTTTGATTTGTCCGTTTATTTATGGCTTTCTCTGATATGTCCAAAGCCTGTTGTGATTGGAGTTCTCAGGAAAAGAGTCTCCGGCTCTCAGTTTAATTTTTTGCGGGTTATTTACATTGCTGCCGGTCTCCCCAATTTCAATGTATACACCATTATTGGGAGCCTTCTGACCTGCGCGAAACTGACGGTTTTGGCCCATGCATCTGCCTCCTTGCTTCGATGATTTGCCCTTTCATAGTATGCCCGCATGCAAATCGCCCATTAAGGCAAATTTCACCAAGCAAAAAGCATGGGTTTTCACCTGTACAGTTAAGTCCCCTTAGGGTTGTCCCACGCGGAAATGGAAATCAACAACCCCATGTGTAATCCAACCAAAAAAAGACTGTAGACAAGCCCGATTTTCATCGAGTTTGTCTACAGTCTGAGGCATGGGTTTTCACCCATGCTAATCTTTCAGGAGTTCTACCAACAAAGCTTTTTGAGCATGCAGGCGGTTCCCTGCCTGGTCAAACACGACCGAGTTTGGACCATCGATAACTTCTGCTGTCACTTCCTCGCCTCTGTGAGCTGGAAGACAATGCATAAAGATGTAATCTGGCTTTGCAAATGCCGTAAGCTTTTCATTCACCTGATAATCGTGAAAGTCCTTTAGCCTTTGTTCGTTTTCAGCTTCCTGCCCCATGCTGGTCCAGACATCAGTATAGATTGCATCCGCATCTTTAACAGCTTCAGCGGCACTTTCCGTTATTGTGATCCGGGTCCCATTTTGATCGGCAATTTCCTGGCATTTTAAAATGACTTGTTCGTCAGGCCAATAGGCCTTTGGAGCACCCAGGGCAAAATCAATTCCTAATTTGGCACAGATCGCCATTAATGAATTGGCGACATTATTGCCATCCCCTACGTAAGCCATCTTCAGTCCTTTTAACGTTCCTTTTTGTTCAAAAAGTGTCAATACGTCTGCAAGTGCCTGGCAAGGGTGGGCCAGATCCGTGAGACCATTAATTACTGGCACATCTGAATGAACGGCCAGCTCCTCGACTCTCTGATGAGAGAAAGTACGGATCATAATGGCATCTACATAATGAGAAAGAACCTTTGCTGTGTCTGAAATTGGCTCCCCGCGGCCAAGCTGGGAATCCGTGCTGTTCATGTAGATTGCCTGGCCTCCAAGCTGAAGCATTCCAGCTTCAAAGGAAACGCGGGTCCTTGTTGAGTTTTTTTCAAAAATCATTCCTAGGATTTTTCCTGCTAATGGCTTTTCACCTTCGCCTTTAGTTTTAAGGTTATAAGCATTTTCAACCAAAAGAGCGATTTCTTCATTTGTATATTCTGAAATGGTCAAAAAATGTTTGCCTTTTAATGTAGATGATACGTTTTCAACTGCCGTCATTTTACACTCACACCTTTTTTTATTTGAGTTAGCCATTCTCCCATTGGTTTAACATTCCATTCTTCTGCCCTATTTCCTCTTAGAAACGCTTTAATGGTTTCCTCATTTGAAAAAACAAGCTTCCGCTGACGAATGGCCCATTGGCGGAGAGCAACATCATCTTGACCAATCCCGTTACAAAATACGCCCGCAATTTTTTCTGGTTCTGGGAAGGAACCATCAAAATGTACCAAATCAATATTGCTCAGGCCAGCTTTATTAATGAGCTGGACGTCCAGGGAGGTTGAAGAGCTGAATAGAACTCTGTTTCCCTTCTTAGGAGCTATGGAAGAAAAATACTTCTTCAGCGCCTCTTCGATCGTTGCTCCAACACTGATACCTTCGCCTGTTGACATCATTTGGGGACCTGTCTTCAAATCAAGTCCTCTGAGAGCAAAGTTTGAAAACACAGGATACTTAAGACATACATAATCACTTTTTTCATTATCTAGTACAGGCAGCTCATTTTTCGACATTTTATATTTCCCGAGCAATATTTTTGTCGCCTTATTAACTAGAGAGGTCCCGGTGACTTTACTCACAATCGGCATAGTTCGGCTTGAACGAGGGTTTACCTCAAGAATATAGACATTGTTTCCTTCAATGATATACTGAATATTCATTAAGCCCTTATATCCAGTTTCTTTAACGATTCTCGATGCATAATCAACGATTTTCCCTTTAACTTCCTCACTTAAAGTCTGTGCAGGAATCATCGAAAGGCTGTCACCTGAATGGACACCTGTTTTTTCAATATGCTCCATTATTGCTGGGACAATGATATATTCCCCGTCAGCCGCGAGATCAATTTCCGCCTCATTCGCCGGCAAAAATTGGTCAACAAGGACAGGATACTGAATTACTTGCCCTTCCAGATAGCTTTTCAGGCCATGATCTTCATGTATGACCACCATATCCTGGCCTCCTATGACATAGGAAGGACGAATAAGGACCGGATAGCCGATTGTCTGGACAGCTTTTATTAACTCTTGTTCCTCACAAGCTGTAACCCCCTTGACCCTAGGGATTTGAAGGCGGTCGAGCAGTTCATAAAACTTATCCCTGTCTTCAAACGTATCAATCATATCAGAGCTAGTTCCGAGCAGCTTGATGCCATGCTCTTCAAGGGCGCTGGCCAAATTTAAGGCAGTCTGTCCGCCAAGCTGGACAATGGCTTCCTCAATTCCTTCAGCTTCGACTACATTCAAGATTTCCTCCAGGCACAGCGGTTCAAAATATAAGCGGTCTGATAGTGCAAAGTCTGTACTTACTGTCTCGGGATTATTATTAATCATAATTGTTTCAATGTTTTCTTCCTTAAGTGCCAGCACCCCATGCACAGAACAGTAGTCAAACTCGATTCCCTGGCCAATGCGGATAGGCCCGCTGCCGAGAATTAAAATTTTGCGTTTTTCTGTTTTAGGGGCTTCATTTTCGCCAAAATAGGCAGAATAGAAATAGTTAGAGCCTGATTCAAATTCAGCTGCACAAGTATCAACCATTTTATAGCTTGGCTTAACCCCGAGCTTGCTCCTTAAGCTTCTCAGCCCGGATTCACTCATGCCCCACGCTTTACCAAGGTACTCATCACTGAACCCTTTCTCTTTCAAAAAGGATAGCTTTTGGGCTGTCACGTCAGAAGCCGTTAGAGATGCAATTTCTTTCTCAAGCTGTACAAGATTTTCTAATTTCGATAAGAAAAATAAATCAACCTTCGTCTTTTGGTGGATGACTTCCTTTTTTACCCCTTTGCGGAGTAATTCCATGATAACAAAGAGTCGCTCATCGGACTGGTCAGAAAGGATTTCATCAAGCTGCTCAATTGTCTTTTCCTTCAGTCGGGCCAGATTCAAATCTGAAACATTCATATCCAGCGAACGGACCGCCTTCAATAAGGCGCGCTCAAAGTTTCGGTCAATCCCCATTGCCTCTCCCGTTGCTTTCATTTGTGTGCCAAGCCGGCGTTCAATGCCCGGGAATTTATCGAATGGCCATTTTGGGATTTTTACGACTACATAGTCAAGAGCTGGTTCATAGCTGGCATAGGTATTCCCCGTTACAGGATTTTTTAATTCAGATAGAAGATACCCTACAGCAAGTTTCGCGGCCATTCTGGCAATCGGGTAGCCTGTGGCCTTTGAAGCAAGGGCTGAAGACCTGCTGACACGAGGGTTCACTTCAATCAGGTAATAATTCTTGCTCTCTGGATCCAGGGCAAACTGGATATTGCAGCCGCCGACAATCCCAAGGGCAGAGATAATTTTTACTGCCGCAGAGCGGAGCATTTGATACTCACGGTCTGTTAATGTCTGCGACGGAGCAACGACAATGGAATCACCTGTGTGAATTCCGACAGGGTCAAAGTTTTCCATGTTGCATATAGCGATACAGGTCCCATTGCAATCACGCATCATTTCATATTCAACTTCTTTAAACCCGGCGATGCTCTTTTCAATTAAGCATTGATGAATCGGGCTCTCGTTCAATCCTCCGCTTACCAGGGTGACAAGCTCTTCTTTAGAATCCGCAATGCCTCCTCCGGTTCCTCCAAGTGTATAGGCAGGTCTGACAATTAACGGAAACCCTGTCTCATCAGCGAACTTAACTGCTTCCGCGACACTGTGAACGACTTCACTTTCGGGTACAGGTTCATTAAGTTCATGCATCAGGCTTCGGAAAGCATCTCTGTCCTCTCCTTGTTTAATTGACGCTATGGAGGTACCGAGAACTTTAAGGCCATACTTGTTGATTATTCCCTGCTCGCTCAGCTGAAAGGCCAGGTTCAGTCCCGCCTGGCCTCCAAGCGTAGCAAGAAGCCCGTCCGGTTGTTCCTTTATGATGATTTTTTCAACACTTTCGACCGTCATCGGTTCAAAATAAACAGCGTCAGCAAATACAGGGTCTGTCATCACCGTAGCCGGATTGTTATTAAGCAGGATCACTCGATACCCTTCTTCTTTAAGCGCGATACATGCTTGGGTTCCTGCATAATCGAATTCGGCTGCCTGGCCGATGATAATCGGCCCAGAACCAATAACTAAGATAGATTTAATGCTTGTATCTTTAGGCATAATTCACAACTCTCCGCTTCGTTGTCGTCACTAGTTCGATAAATTCGTCAAAAATAAATTCACTGTCCGCTGGCCCAGGATGGGCTTCAGGATGAAATTGCACTGTAACCAGAGGCAAAAACTGGTGGGAAAGCCCTTCAACAGACCCATCATTGCAGTTAATGAATCTTGCCGACAGTCCGGCTTGCTGGATGCTTTCTTCATCTACAACATAACTATGGTTCTGGGAAGACATGAACACCTGACCCGTTTCACGGTCACATACAGGCTGATTGGCCCCTCTGTGCCCAAATAACATTTTCTTTGTGTTGCCGCCCAAAGCGAGTGCTGCCAGCTGATGTCCAAGACAAATCCCTAAAGTTGGGTAGCTTTCAATCACTTTTTTTATTTCAGGAAGATATTTATGCAAATCTTTTGGATCCCCAGGTCCATTTGACAGCAGTACACCGTCCGGATTAAGGGCCTTTATAGATTCAAATGTACTATCGTAAGGCACAACGGTAACCTGGCACTGCTTTTTAAGCAGACTGTCGAGGATGGACTTCTTGTACCCGAAGTCGAACAGCACAATATGCTTTTCGCCGTTCCCATAAACCATTTCTTTTTGCGTGGACACCTTGCTCACTTTTAATCCTTCGCTTAAATCAAAGGCCCCGTCAAAACTTGCATCCTTAGCCAGTGCTGCTGGCATTGAGCCATGCTGGCGAATCCTTTTGACGACAGACCTTGTATCAATATGGGACAGCACAGGGATATTCCATTTCTTCAGGTATTCACTCATGCTCATCTCGGATTCATAGTGAAAACAATCAGTCTCTGCTTCATAAACAATGACTGCCGCAGGCTGTGGCTGGATGCTTTCTGCGTCTTCCTTATTAATTCCGTAGTTCCCTATCAGGGGATAGGTAAATACTACAATTTGATCTCTATATGAAGGGTCCGTCAATACTTCCTGGTACCCCGTCATTCCTGTAAAAAAGACTATTTCTCCCTTAACATTGGCCTCAGGTGCCGGTCCTGACCAAATTCCTTTGTAGGACTCGCCATCAGCAAGATGTAAATATCCGTCCATTGCACACCTCACACTTGAATATTTATATACTCTAATCAATATTTATTCATTTTTGGTGAAAAAGATACAGCTAAATAGCTGTACGGGTCAATTTTTTTAATGAGTCAGCGAGAAATGCCAGAGCCTGGTCAATCTCGGACTGTTTTATATTTAATGGCGGAAGCAAACGTATAACACTTTCCCCGGCTGGCAAGGCAATAAATCCGTTGGAACGAAGATCAGAAAGGATATCTGGGACATTGCCGTCTACCTCAATCCCGATCATCAGGCCCAGGCCTCTTATTTCAACAACGGTTTCAAGCGCCCCCAGTGTCTTTTCTGCTTGAGCAGTTAGATATTCACCCAGCGCGGATACTTCTTGTAAAAAGGCGTCATTAAAAATTGTCTCCATGGTTGCTTCGGCAGCCGCGACAGCGATTGGATTACCGCCAAATGTCGATCCATGGCTTCCTGGCCCGAAAGCTTCGCCCAGCTCTGCTTTCCCAATGACGGCACCTATTGGAAATCCATTCCCAATTCCTTTCGCCACCGTAATGATGTCTGGCTGAAGATTAAAATGCTGGAAGGCAAAAGGCTTTCCTGTTCTCCCTGCCCCTGTCTGTATTTCATCTATAATCAGCAAGGCTCCTTTTTCTTGACAGGCTTTTTGCACAGTTTCCAGGAATTCAGGCTCGGCAATATTAATCCCGCCTTCCCCTTGAATGACCTCTAGAATGACAGCTGCTGTATCGTCTCCGATTTCATTCAGAAGGGCCTTGGAGTCATTGAACGGAAGATGAATGAACGTTTCAAGCATCTGTCCAAATCCTTTTTTGATCTTATCCTGCCCTGTTGCTGCCATAGAACCAAAAGTCCGCCCATGAAAGGATTTTGTAAAGGAAATGATTTTAGGCCTTCCTGTAGCTTTCCTGGCAAGCTTCAGGGCCGCTTCATTAGCTTCAGCTCCGCTGTTTGCAAAAAACACTAAATCCAGGCCTGCTGCTTCGGCCAGCAATTTCGCCGCCCGCTGCTGGATGCCTTGAGGAAAAAGATTGGAAACATGCCAGAATTTCTTCATCTGGCTGATGACTGCTTCTTCCACCTGACTTGGGCAATGCCCTAAATTGCAGACCCCGATTCCCGAAGTAAAATCGAGATATTCCTTTCCATCCGTTCCAGTTATATAGGCACCTTTTGCGCTGACAGGCTCTACCTCCCAGCGCTGATAGGTAGGAAATAAATAATTCATTTAGAAGACCCTCTCTTTACTTGTTATGGCCGTTCCAGTCCAAATCCCTGATTGATAAAAAGCCTTTTTGCCTGAAACAATCATGACTTTCTCGATCCCGTTCCCCAGGACAGACAGTGCAGATTCCACTTTAGGAATCATCCCGCCGTAAATATGTCCATCTGCAATAAATGATTGAATGTCACTCTCGGTTGCTTCCTCAACCAATTGACCTTCAACTAATATTCCATCGACATTCGTAACGAATAAACAGCGTTCAGCATTCAAGGCTTTCGCGACAGCAGCAGCAGCATAGTCCGCATTGACATTCATTCTTGCCCCTGTTTCTTCCATTGATGCTGCAATTGGTGTAATGACAGGGATGATCCGGTCTACAAGAAGCTTCTCAATCATCTTTTTGTTTACAGCAGTAATCTGGCCTACAAATCCAAGCTCCTCTTTATTGATGTATTCCGCCTGCAGACATTTCCCGTCACTGCCGTTTAATCCGACTGCAATCAGGTCATGGTGTTCAAGCAGCCTTACCAGCTGTCGGTTTGTTTGGCCTGACAGTACCATTTCCACGACTTCCATGGTCTTTTCACAAGTGACCCTTAAGCCATTTTGGAACTTTGAAGGAATTTGATATAAGCTCAGCATAGAATTGATAGCTGGACCCCCGCCATGGACCAGGACTGGAATATAGCCATCTTCCAGCAGGGACCGCAGACCATCAAAAAAGGCAGGTGATAGTTCATCCAGGACACTTCCGCCACATTTTAAAACGATTGTTTTCATGGAAGCACCCCCTATGTCCGATAGCTTGCATTGATTTTGACATAATCATAGGAAAGGTCACAGCCCCAGGCAGTTCCGCTTCCATCACCCATGTTTAAATCGACCATGATATGAATTGTATCTTTTTCTAGATAAGCCTTGGCTTCTTCTTCTGAGAAGGCAACCGGATTGCTCCCTTTCAGCATGACGATTGGGCCAAGCTCAATATCGACCGTTTCAGGGTTAACTGATGCATTTGCCTGGCCAACAGCTCCAATGATACGTCCCCAGTTTGCATCTGCACCATAAACTGCTGTTTTAACAAGGTTTGATCCAACTATCTGCTTTGCGATGGTTCTGGCCTCATCGTTTGAAACAGCTCCCTTAACAGCAACCTCGATTAGTTTTGTAGCCCCTTCACCATCCCTGGCAATCTGCTTTGCAAGACTCTCGCAATTTTCCTTAAGCAGCTTAACAAAAACCGGCCAATCAGAATGATCTGGAGTAAGAGGCTTGTTACCGGCCTGCCCATTCGCCATTACAATCACCATGTCATTCGTCGAAGTATCACCGTCAACTGTTATCTGGTTAAAGGTTATATCCGTTACTTCCTTCAAAGCGGCGCTGAGATGTTCGGGGGAAATGGCGGCATCTGTCGTCAGAAACCCAAGCATCGTAGCCATATTAGGATGGATCATTCCCGAACCCTTGGCTGCCCCTCCAACATGCACGCTTTTTCCGCCGATCTCTGCCTGGTAGCAGCTGCTTTTCATCACCGTATCGGTAGTCAGGATTGCCTTCTGGAAATCTTCGGCATTTTCTCCGCCTTTTCCTGGTTCCAGGGAATTGATACCCGATTCTATTTTATCCATTGGCAGGTATTCACCAATTACGCCGGTTGAAGCAACAGCTATATAATCCTCACTGACATTGAACTTTTCTGATGTCAATGTGCGCATCTTATAGGCATCCTTCAGACCTTGCTCTCCCGTACAGGCATTGGCGCAGGCACTGTTCACAATGACTGCCTGGATCTTCCCTTCATTCGCAATGCTTTCCTGTGTTACTTTTAAAGGAGCCGCCTGGAAATGGCTTGTTGTATACACTGCGGCACAGCTCGCAGGGGTTTCACTTATAAGCACTCCGATATCAAGCCGATTGTATCTGAGCCCTGCATGAACAGCACCTGCCTTATATCCTTTCGGGCTTAAAACTCCCCCGTTTTCTACTAAACTTACAATCTCTTTATTAGATACTGATAATGCCTGCTTCATGTGGTCCTCCTTATGGATACATCGGTATAAAGTCCAGTCCTGCCTTTTCATTAATTCCGTTCATTAAATTAGCATTTTGTACCGCCTGGCCGGCAGCACCTTTCATTAAATTATCAATCACTGATACAATCGTAAGCCTTCCTGTCCTTTGGTCGGCGTGAACTCCAATATCACAGTAATTAGAGCCGCATACTTCCTTGACTCCAGGAAATTGGCCCTCTTTACGGACCCTTACAAATGGGTGATTCTTGTAAGTCTCCCTGTACAGCTCAATAACCTCGCTAGTCCTTGCCTCTTTTTTCAGTTTTACATAGATCGTAGCCATGATTCCTCGGGTAATTGGAAGCAAGTGGGTGCTAAAGGTAACAGGTGAAAGTCCGCCATCCCATTTAAAGAGCTGTTGTTCAATCTCGGGTATATGCTGATGTTCGTTCACTTTATATATTTTAAAATTATCATTCATTTCCGAAAAAGCAGTGGTTCTTGAAAGGGATTTACCAGCCCCCGAAACACCCGACTTGGCGTCGATAATAATATTTGCAGGATCGAGGAAGCCTTCTGCCGCAACAGGACCAAGTCCCAGTAAAGTTGCTGTCGGATAACAGCCTGGGTTTGCAATCACTTTGGCCTGCTTGATTTCTTCCCGGTTCCATTCGCTCAGTCCGTATACTGCTTGTGATAATGTTTCTGATTTAACAGGAGTATGTTTATACCAGTTTTGATAGTCGTCCGGATTTGTAAGCCTCAGGTCTCCAGAAAGGTCGACTACCTGTATGTCTTTCACGCTAAACTCCTCGGCAAGTTTGCCGGATACGCCCGATGGGGTAGCGAGGAAAACCAGATCTGCTTCTTCAGCGATGGCATCAGTATCAATTTTTTTCAATGAATCTTCAAATATATTGCCCAGATGTGGAAATTCATCAGTGATCGGCATTTCATCCCTTGAAGAATGAATGGAATGGATGTTAAAAACAGGATGGTTGTGTAAAATCCTTATCAACTCGCCCCCACCGTATCCTGTTGTACCAATTACTGCAACCTTCATCCTGTTCCTCCTTCCAATGATTGATTGTATAAATAATCATTTAGATTTATATTTATTAGTTTTATGTTCTTTTTATTATAAGAACTCATTTTCTGAAACGCAACTGATTTTGAACAATTCACACTAATTTTTTTTCTTTTCAGCATTTATGCCTTGTAAATCATAGCGGCATTTTATTTTTATGTACTCAGCCAGCAGTACCTCCAAACTTGAATATGTAAATGAATCACTTTATGTCCATTAATTTCCACAACCCACCAATACCCTTCTTTATAGAAGGATAAACCAGCTGTATCTTTGTTGTTCAGCCTGTGCTAGCTCCATATAGCTAAAAATGCATAAAAAAAACGGCCTTAGCTGGCCGTTTTCGGACTGTAGACAATTTTGACTAAAAAGCGAGATTGCCTGCTGTCTTTTTTGCATCTAGTATGAAGGATGTTGATTTCCGTTCCAAGCGCTCCGCTACCGCTACAATCAACAGGATTTACAAAGTTAATGTAAACGCATAACCAAGTATTTTAAAATATAACGTTTGAGGTGATGTTATGCTTTGGAATGGAAAGCATTCCGAACCTCTTTTGTCTACAAACTAAAACGGCCTTAGCTGCCCGTTTCAATAATTTCTTATAAGATGACAACTAGCGAAATTAGAAAGAAACAGACCGCATTAACTATCTCATATATTCCAAGTTTCATGATGCCAAGTGATTTTCCATAAAAGTAGAGAGCCCTGAATAAGCTTGGCAGGAATGCAATCATCATCATCCAGTGTCCGGCGACAATCCATAATAGCGGGATGGATATATGGTAACTCCAGGAAATGATTTTAAAATGAGCGTTATTCTTCTCCCGAATCATGGATTTAACATACAGGGTACTGCCTGCAAAGAATAATAGCGAGATTAAAAAGACAAAAACTCCTTCCGGCCTGATGGACTCGACAGAAAGATAGCTGCTTGCCAGCCCTGCCAGGGAAAAGACAATAATGGCTGAGAGATCGTTCAGGATTGCTCTTTCGTTATTCCTGCTTGAATAGTAGGCATTGATGCAAAAGAAAGGAATCATTGATAAGCCAAAATAAAAAATTGATGGGGCAGCAGATAAAGGAACTGTAAACAGCAAAATAGCTGTTCCCATATAGATAATCGTCCATTTAGAGTAAAAGGAGGTCTTTTTCTTTTTAAATAGAAGCAGCAATGGATAGGTAGCTAGATAGAGCAGCACCCAGCCAATAAACAATGGTATATGCTGCCATACAATCCCGGTTGCAGCCGCGCCCAGCCAAAACGGGATTATTAACATGGCCCAGGCGCCGTGCTGCTTAGGCAATAATAACTTCATTTCAATCACTCCCTTCTCTTTACTATAACGCCATGCAGCGTTAAGGTAAGTGAAGGAAATCACATGTTAAGTAATATATCGTTCAGGAAAGAGCCTGGCTGCAGCCCTAGTCACTTTTTGCCATTAAGCTTTTTATATACAAGTGAGGTTTATATATATATGTTACTTTATTTGTAAAGGCGAGAAGCAGTAAAAATAAAAAAACGATAATGAAGTGTGCCCGCAAAATAATTGAACTGTTTGTAATCAGATTTAGATCAGGCTTAAACTGAATCAGGCTTGCTACCCAAAGAAGAAGGTGGTGGGAGTCATCCGAAAAATGCATCATCCAGAATCCTGACAGCGCACTAAGTATAAGCATTGTCCTCAATACGGCTTTTATTACGTATTGGGATTTGGAATTATCGTTATTCCCTCCTGGTGCATCCAGCTGCCAAATCAGCCCCATGCCGACAACTGCTGCAACTGAGTAGGGAAATACAATCCATAGTAATAATTGATAAATTTCCATTCCTTTTCACCTCTGTGACATTGTTCAAAGACTATTCATAAACATTGTAGCGTGAGAACTTGCCTGTCACAGTGAGAAAAGTCGCAGCATATGAAGATTTTGCGAACTTTTTTTAAAAGATTTATGAACACAGAGGTATTAAGCCCCGTTACGGCGACATGCTACCGATTTCGGCCATTACATAGTCTGCAATCCAGGCAGCCGCCTGATCCGCCTTATGGAAAACCGGGCATTCCATGTTTGCAAGGCCTGCAGCTATTCCGGCATCCATGCAAAATACCACTTCCCTGTTCGTTAACACTTTCAGAAGCTCCAGGTCCTTTTCTGCTCTGATAAGAATCGCTTTTGGAAAGTCCATGTTCTTGTGCCCCTCAATCAAAATGACGTCGGGATTTAATTGGGAAATCAGCTGGATTTGTTCTTCCAGCTTCCAGTTTTGCTTTTCGGCCTGGACAATGACTCTGCCGTCACCCTCAATGAGAGAAGCAAAAGCACCAGCTTTTACATGCCGGCCAGAATCTTTGTGTTCAGGAATATCCGGCTTGCCGCCATGGCCATGATGTTTAATGGTAACAACCTTATAGCCTCCGGATGCAAGAATTTGGATGACTTCAGACATGATGGTTGTTTTTCCGCTGTTCTGATACCCGACAATCTGAAAAATCACTGGTTTTACCAAGGCCAGTCACTGCCTGTCTGATCTTCGAGCATAAGGACTTCAACTTTCATCCCGCGTTCAAACCCTCTTGTTCCTCCCGGAAGGATCATTAGCGAGTTGGCTCCGGCAAGGCTCATGATAATATTTGATTTATCCAGGCCGCTGGGGGTAACAATCAGTTTTCCATCTTGAATAGTCAGAGCACTCCTTACAAACCTGGTAAAAGGATTCGCTTTGGGGAAATCAGCCTCCAGTCGGGCCCGCTCTTTTCGTAGATGCGGTTTGTCCGAACACAGCATCGTACGGATGATTGGCCTTGCAAAGAGTTCAAACCCAACATAGCACGCAGAAGGATTTCCGGACAGGCCGAACAAAAGCTTGCCATGAAGCTGCGCAACTGTTGTTACGCTTCCCGGTCGGACGGCTACTTTATTAAATAGCACTTCAGCCCCCAGCTTTTCATAAATTTGAGGCAGATAATCGAAATCTCCGACTGAAACTCCGCCTGTTGTGATAAAAATATCGACACCTCCGATTGCAGCTCGAACTGCTTCGTAGCAGGTTTCAAAATCGTCCGGAAGCTGGCCGAAATAGCGTACCTCCGCCCCTGCTCTCTGGACCTGGGCTGAAATCATATAGGAATTGCTGTTCCGGATCTTACCGGGTTCTAGAGGATCTCCTACCTCAAGCAGTTCTGTTCCGGTAGCATAGAGGCCAACAATCGGCTTTCTGGCTACGGGCACTGTTGCATAGCCGAATGTTGCCAGCATAGCCTGTATTCCCGGATTAATAAAGGTCCCTTTTTTTACAAGAACCTCTCCCTCTTTTGCATCTTCCCCGCGGAAAGAGATATTTTCTCCTTTTTGATGGACTCTCTTCACGAACATAAATTTTCCGTCAGCTTCTTCAGCCTCTTTTGTCAATTCCAGCATGACCACTGCATCCGAGCCTTCAGGCATTTGGGCACCGGTCATAATTCTGACGGCCTGGAATGGCCCTATCGTTTTGTCTGATACCATCCCTGCACCAATATGGTCAATCACCTCAAATTTTACAGGGGAGGTCTGAGCCGCTCCTCTTGTATCTTCCGAACGGACGGCATATCCATCGTACGGCGCCCTGTCAAAGTGCGGCACATCACTTGTCGCCTTTAAGTCATCTGAAAGGAACCGGCCATAGCTGTCATTAATTGAAACAAACTCCGTGGATCCTTCCAGCTTATACTCCATCACCTTTTTAACTGCCTCACCAATCTGTATGGGGGTTCTTCTCTCTACCATCTACTCAGCTCCTATATTCCGTTCATGTTGTTTCTTTCCATTTCTCCATTATAAAGGGTATTGGAATTCCAATACATGCAAAATGTCACATATTATAACAAGACTTTTCAGCAGAAGTTTTTTAAGTGTGATTCATATCACCTAATAGTAAAACCATTTCCTTTATGATGAATCTATAAACAGCCATTCACCATAAGGAGGAACTACGAATGAAACTTCCATTTAATGAACAAACACTGGTCAGAGACATTGTAAATATATTCCCAAAATCAAGTGATCTATTTAAAAAGAACCGAATTGATTTCTGCTGCGGGGGCAGTATCCCTCTGGCAGATGCAGCAGCTGAAAAAGCTGTCAGCCTTGAGTCTCTTATGGCAGAGCTTGAAGACCTTTATTCACGCAATGTGAATTCGGCAGAAGACATGGAATTCTGGACCGAAACTCCATCAGCTGCACTGGTTGATCATATCCAGGTGCAATACCACCGGACCCTTGAGGAAGAGCTGGCCCTGTTAAGCCCTTATGTAACAAAGGTTGCCAGAGTACATGGTGAAAATCACCCCGAACTGGTGAGGATGCACGATTTATTTTACGAGTTGAAAAAGGAACTGCTAGAACATACGGCTAAAGAGGAAGCTGAAGTGTTTCCCGCACTTCTGTCCCTCGATGACCCTGCAGCCGAAAACCGGGAGACAATCCTTATGAGAATCCAAGAGCTTGAAAAAGAACATGACCATGCAGGCTCCATTCTCAAGGAACTGCGCGATGTCACTTCTGACTTTACTCCTCCAATGGATGCATGCGGTGCGTACAGGCTTGTTTACAAGCGACTGGAGATGCTTGAAGCACATACTTTCATGCATGTGCATTTGGAAAACAATATTTTGTTCCCCCGATATTTCGCAGACATTACAGTCTGATCGGACAGCTGCACACAATTCAAGCTCCGGAATTTCCGGAGCTTTTTCTTTTTACAGGCATTAAAGCACCCCTGAAAACAGGCGGGCAAATGATTCTTTCGCTCTCTCAATAATTCCTCTTTTATAATGCTGTATCGCCCCTATCTTTTCACTGTGCTCGATATCCTCCTCATACTGTCCTACGAGGTCACGAATGGAGCTGCTGCCAAAAAGAAATACATTTACCTCAAAATTCAAGTGAAAGCTGCGCATATCCATGTTTGCTGTTCCAATGGAGGCTAAGTTCCCATCCACAATGATGACCTTTTGATGTAGGAATCCTTTTTTATATGAATAAATTTCCACACCGTATCTTAACAGCTCGGCAAAATAGGATCTGCTGGCATACTGGGTAAGGAAACTATCATTTATCTCAGGCACCATAACCCGGACTTCAATTCCTTTGGCGGCTGCCACCCTTAATGCAGTCCTGATGGCTTCATCTGGTACAAAGTATGGCGTTGCGATCCAGATTGATTTTTCAGCACAGGTCATCAGTGCATAGTAAAAATCACTCATGATTCCCTGCTGTGTATCAGGCCCGCTTGCTACCACCTGGATGGCCCCATCGATTACATCATCTTCCAGCCTTGATCTCGATTTATCCGCCCTGTGTTTTTCGATGACCTTTTCGCCGCTGACATACTCCCAGTCAAGCAGGAAAACATTGTGAAGGGAATAGACCGCTTCACCAGCAAGAACCATATGGGTATCCCGCCAATAGCCAATAGCTTCGTCCTCCCCAAGGTATTCCACGCCTACATTCAATCCCCCGACGAAGCCAATTTCGCCATCAATGACGATTATCTTCCGATGGTTGCGGAAATTGAATTTTTGATTAAAGAATCCATACTTCAATGGGGAAAAGGGACGGATTTTAATGCCGGCTTTTAACATAGCTTTAATGTCTCTCGGGCAAAGACTCCTGCTTCCGGCCGCATCAAAGATAAAGAGAACTTCAATTCCTTCATTGGCTTTTTCAATGAGGATATCAATCAGCTCTTTCCCAAGTCTGTCGGATCTGAAAATATAATACTCTATGTGTATGAATTCTTTTGC
The DNA here is from genome assembly GCF_004340465.1 of Mesobacillus foraminis. Taxonomy (GTDB): domain Bacteria; phylum Bacillota; class Bacilli; order Bacillales; family Cytobacillaceae; genus Mesobacillus_B; species Mesobacillus_B foraminis. The sequence continues at coordinate 234,992 of NZ_SLVV01000001.1, forward strand.
CTCTCTTAATTTTGTTTTAATTTGATGAAAGGTCTCAGATCCATTTTTAAGGATGGTTGCACGTGAACCAGTGCTGATCGGAGTCAATGCGACATTATTGGCAAACCTTGCGAACGATTGCTGGTTATCCTGCAAAAAAGAAAGATCCGGCGTTTTCTCTTTCCGCATCAAGCGTTCCCACTCGTCCCTGGCCATTCTTCTTTTCGTTTTAAACAAGTAGCCCTTTAAATACAGCTGTCCGGAATACAAGTAAAAAAAGTAGCCCAGGACAGGAAGGAAAATAAGGACATACATCCATAAGAGAGTTTGATTAGGAGACCGATTCTCCAGAATCAGGGAAAATACACTGGCAAGAATGATTGCACAGTAGAGACCACCAAAAAAAAGCTTCCACATGAAGCCATAATCAGTAAATAAAAGCAAATATAAGCACCAGATTAAAATAATAACAAAAACAAACTCAATTCTTCTCTTTATCATAAAACATCTCCAAACCACTAGGCAGCAATGATAAACACTACCATTAACATACCCATTTCCCTTCCCAAAAGAAACATAGTGAACCTGCACTTTACCAAAGTAAAGCGGGTCAGGCACCTTCTGTTCTATTAAAGCAATAAACCACCAAAGAGGGTCACACACCTTTTTTCTACTAAAGCATTAAACCACCAAAGAGGGTCACACACCTTTTTTCTACTAAAGCATTAAACCACCAAAGAGGGTCAGGCACTTTTATTCGCTTCGGAACCTAAAAAAGACCCCATGAAGGAGTCTTTGGACGTTAAGGTTTATCCGCCTATATAAGACATTTCGACTTTTTTGCGGTTGGCGATGGTTTCCTGTGTTCTTTCGTCTGAGTACCGGTCATTCCTTGCATTCCAGATGTCGGTGATCCTGTTCTTGAGGTCCTCATCGGTTACTCCGGTCCGCATATAATCGCGAATATCGTGGCCGTTTCCGTTGAAAAGGCAAGTAAACAGCTGGCCATTGGCAGACAGCCTTGATCGTGTACAGCTGGAACAGAAAGATTCTGATACGGAAGATATAAACCCTACATGGACGTTTGTCCCTTTGTATCTATATCTCTTCGCCACCTCTCCGAAATACGCGGCACCCGTATGTTCAAGTTCATAATGTTCATTGATTAGCTCATACATTTGCTGCTTCGTGATTACATCGTCCATCTTCCAGCCATTTGTGCTCCCCACATCCATAAATTCGATATACCGGAGTTCCAGGCCTTCCTTTTTGCAAAACTCTGCCATTGGAAGTATGTCAGAGTCATTCAGGCCTTTCTTCACAACCATATTGATTTTTACGCCCAGGCCGGCCTCCTTGGCCGCTTGAATGCCTGCCAGAACCGGCTTCGTACTGACATTTCTTCCGTTTATCTGGCCAAATAGTTCATCATTCAACGTATCAAGGCTGATATTGACCCGTTTTAATCCAGCTGCTTTCAGTTGGACAGCAAGCTTTGGAAGCAGCACTCCATTAGTCGTTAGAGCGATATCAGACAGTTCTTCAATGGCTGAAAGCTTTTCAACCAGAATCGGAAGATCCTTCCTTAGGAGAGGTTCTCCCCCGGTCAGTCTGATTTTCTCCACCCCAAGTTCAACAAAGATCTTTGCCAGCCGCTCAATCTCCTCATAGGAAAGTAGTTCATTCTTGGGCAAAAATGCAAAATCAGGACCAAAAATTTCAGCAGGCATACAATACGTACAGCGAAAATTACAGCGGTCAATAACAGAGATGCGCAAGTCACGCAGCGGCCTGTTCAGCTTATCTTTGATCAATGTTTTATCCATATTCGTCAACTCCGTTTAATAGAAGTTTGCCCGTCGACAAAGCAGTGGTTTAAGAAACTATTATCACTAAAATTAAGCTTTTACTTGTACAGGAAATTACTTTTTCTTTTTATCATACTATACATCGCCCCTTAAAAACTACGTTCATAGTATAAATACCTTGAAATGTTCAAATTCTTATATTTTAGGAATCATCGTCTAAAAAGGATGGAAAAGTGTATATTAATTTTACAAAACTGTGAACATCTTCACTGAAAATCATGACAATATTTCAACAAGTTGGATTGAACTCATTATTTCTACTACGCAAATGTTATTATTGGGGCAGAAAACCATACTCGGCAAAAGGGTGATAACCATGCCTCTAGTAACTAAAGCTACACACTCAATTGAAATAAAAGAATTATTGCAGTTTGCTGACCGGACAATCCATGCAAAGAAAGGTACTTACCTGTTTCAGGAAGGAATGGAAGCAGAAGAGCTTTATCTCATCCTGTCGGGAAAAGTTCAAATCAGCAAGGTGACACAGGACGGCCGAGAACTCGCCCTCCGCATTTGCGGCCAAAATGATTTATGCGGCGAACTGACCTTATTTACTGAAGACCCAAAATATCTTCTGAGTGCCTTGCTCCTTGAGGATGGAGAAATAGTTGCCATCAGGAAAGATGTAATTGAAAGAGAAATCTTTCAGAACCCGGCACTTGCTTTTGAATTCATGAAGTGGATGAGCGACCACTTTCGAAAAACGCAGACAAAGTTCCGCGACCTTGTTCTAAACGGCAAAAAAGGCGCCTTGTTCTCCACGCTGATTAGGATGACCAACAGCTATGGCATCAGGAGGCAGGACGGAATTTTAATCGACCTTCCTCTGACAAACCAGGAGCTGGCAAACTTTTGCGGGACGTCACGAGAAAGCATTAACCGCATCTTAAATGAGTTGAAACGGGAAAAGATCATTAGTATACACAAAGGCAGAATTATTGTTCATGAACTTGATTATTTAAAAACAGAAATAGGCTGCGAAAACTGCCCCGCAGTGTATTGCAGCATCGATTAAGGCATCCTGAACAAGCTATTCGGATTCACAGGAAAGGAACTCTCAAAACTGAAAGTTCCTTTTTTTATGCTGCCCAGGATCATGAGCGCTTTCCTTTTAATTTTCTCCATGCTTTTGGAATATAAACACAAAAGGGTTCCGATTCCAGGTAATCACCTGTCATTGCATAAGCTCTTGAACGAGACCCCCCGCAAACATGCCTGAATTCACATACCCCGCATTTCCCCTTATATTGATCGGGGTTCCTGAGACTTGTAAAAATAGGGGAATAACGATAAATATCAGCAAGAGGCTGCTCCCGGATATTTCCTGCTTTTACTGGAAGCAAGCCGCTGGGGAAAACATCCCCTGTATGTGAAATAAAAACAAAGCCGTTGCCATCATTTACTCCTTTGGGAGCCCTCCCTAGACCATCAATCGAGCCTGTCAGCCCTTGTCTTGTCATGGCATCCAGATAGTCTATTTCACCGTTTTGTTCCCTCGCCTCACGCATTTTTTGCTGAATGACGACACGGCGGTAATGCTGCCCGGCCGTTGTTTTAATATCAAATTTCACTCTGTGGCTTAATTGATAAAGCCAAATAAACACTTTCTCATGTTCAGCCGGTGAAATCATATCCTTTTCCTGTCCTCGCCCGGTCGGCACAAGGAAAAAGACGCTCCATAAAACGCAGTCCAGTTTTTCAACCAGTCTCGCCATCTCTTCAAGTTGGTCAATATTATAGCGAGAAATGACCGTATTGATTTGAATCGGGATTTCAAGCTGATGCAAATAATCGATTCGTTCCATCGTTAAATCGAAAGATCCTGAAGTCCCCCGAAAATGGTCATGTATTTCTGAATTAGGGCCATCAAGGCTAAAGGCCCAGCGTGACAGCCCCACATCTTTCGCTTTCTGAATCGCTTCTTTTGTAACATTTGGGGTCGCACTGGGTGTCATGGATACACGTACACCTTTTTGCACCGCATATGCCGCAATGTCAAATACATCCTCTCTCATGAGCGGATCCCCGCCTGTAAAAACCAGCAATGGGTTGTTCATTTCGTATATTTGGTCAATTAATGCTTTTCCTTCCTCAAGACTCAATTCTCCCGGATCCCGCCTGAACTGTGCTTCGGCGCGGCAGTGCAGGCATTTTAATTGGCAGGCTCTTGTCAATTCCCAAATTACAATAAACGGATCTTTATTAAAATCTCTGGCTAACATTCTTTACTGCCCCCTATTTGGTCTCTTCTTTCAGTATAGAAAACTTCCCAACTGGTTTAAGTGAGTTATCTCACATTCCAGGCTCTATCCCCTCCCCTATGGATCCGCTCGCACTAAACTTCCCCAGAACACTTAGCAGAACTTTTTGTGTGCTATAAAAAAAATGTTCAGGTCCCGGGACCTGAACATGATCTTTTTAGATTTATTTGATTTTCATTTCTGCATTTTTCCTTTGATAAAAAAACCAGTTTAAAATGAAGGCTGCAATATAGACAACAACAAAGAAGTAAAGGGCATTGATTGGCGTTCCAGTATGATTAGTGGACCACCCAAACAATTTAGGGATAAAGAATGATCCATATGCTGCAAAGGCCGCTGTGAACCCCAGGACGGGCGCTGCTTCTTTTGCTTCAAAAATATTCGGGATCATCTGGAAAGTAGAACCGGAGCCAACACCGGCAGCAATGAACAACACCATGAAGGCAGTCAAAAAGCCTGCAAAATTCACTTGTTTTGTGAAGTAAACCACAACTAAAGCACCCGCAGTCATAACCCCGAACACAATGGATGTCACAAGAGTTCCGCCAAACTTGTCAGAGAGCCATCCTCCAATCGGACGTGCTGCCGCTGCCAGAAAAGCTCCAAGAAAGGCCAGGCCGATATGCGCCGGGAAAAGCGATTTTAACAGTAATGGAAAAGCAGCTGAATATCCAATGAAAGATCCAAAAGTGGCAACATATAAAACAGTCATGATCCAGGTATGTTTCCTTTTTACAATCACGAATTGATCTGAAACAGATTGCTTAGCAGCGGGAAGGTTATCCATTCCGAAATAAGCAAGCAAAGTCAGGATGATGATTGGAATCACCCAGACAAATGCTGCGTTTTGCAGCCATACCTGAGTGCCATCTGAAAGGATCTGGCCTTCTGTATTGCCGCCAATAAATGCAAAAGTGCTGCTGGCGATGACCAAAGGAGTAATGAATTGGACAACGGAGACACCCATGTTTCCAAGTCCGCCATTGATTCCCAAGGCAGTCCCTTTTTCTGCCTTTGGAAAGAACATTGAAATATTAGCTGTAGAGGAAGAGAAATTGCCTCCGCCCAGTCCGCATAGTCCGGCCAGAAGAGCCATTACCCAGTATGGCGTATCAGGATTTTGAACAGCAAATCCAATTCCCAGAGCCGGAACCAGGAGGATGGCCGTTGCAAAAATCGTCCAATTTCGGCCACCAAATGCACCAGAACCAAAAGTATAAACAAATCGAAGAGTGGCACCAACCAGTCCAGGCAATGCAGCGAGTGTAAATAGCTGTTCCTGCGAAAAGGCAAAACCAATATCATTAAGCCGGATTGCTACGACGGACCAAATTTGCCAGATAATGAATGCGATCATCAATGAAGGGACGGAAATCCACAAGTTCCTCTGGGCATGCTTCTTGCCCTCTGCTTCCCAGAATGCCTGATTTTCAGGGTTCCACGTTTTTATTCTAGCCATGATTATTCCCCCAATAAGGTGTTTGTTTTTTTAATTTTTTAAGAATTATTCCTGGAATGAAATCATAGTAACATAGGCCATATGTCTATAGAGCTTACGGCTGATACAATACACAATTCCGTAACAATCTCAGACAAAATTCCTTCACAATTTCCCCCTTTGAAACCTTAAAAAGCTGTAAAAAGCCATAAAAAAAAACGCCTGGATCATATCCAGACGTTGTGGTTCGCACAATAAGCAATGCTTATGTTCAGTCCCTGACTCCAAGAGCGATTTTCGCATAGCGGGACATCATATCCTTTGACCACGGCGGGGTGAAAACAATGTTAACTTCCGTATCCTTCACTTCAGGAAGATCGGAAACTGAGTGCTTAACTTGATCGACAATTGTACCTGCCAGCGGGCATCCCATGGAAGTAAGAGTCATCGTCACGGTCAGCTGTCCTTCCTCATTCATCTCGAGACCGTAGACAAGTCCGAGATTCACAATATCTACTCCTAGTTCAGGATCGACGACCATCTCAAGCGCACCCATGATACTGTCTTTTAATTCCTGGTCCAAAACGTTCACTCCTTTTTAAATCTTATCCTGCCTCTATCTTAACAGCATTTTAAATCTTGTACAGCCTTTAACTCTCAGAGATGCTTTTCAAACCACTCTGCAGCACTCCTGATGCCTGCTTGCGAAACCTTATGGCCTGCATGGGCATCCGCAATAAACTTAAGGTTTTCGGGGATTTCATTATAGTCTTGCCTGATTGACTCATAAAAATCATAAGCACCGTCAAACGGGACGACCGGATCCAATTTTCCATGCCAGAATAAAACAGGCCTTCCCTTCAATTTCTCAGGCTCCAGACTTAGGTCGTATTTCCGGATTTCATTCAATAGTTCAGCGATATCACTTTCTTTTAACGGCGAGCGTATCCCCATTTTTTCCACTTCGTTCAATTGCCATAATGCCAGCTGTTCATAGGCAGGGTGCCCCATCAAAGAAACTGCCGCTTTAATCCAGTCATATTTCCTTAAAGCCCCGAGAGTGATAATAGCCCCCATGGAAGTTCCTGCAAGGCCGATTCGTTTGGGATCTGCCAATCCTTCATCAATAAACGCCTGCTTTAAGTCCTCCAGTTCATGAATTGTATTGAGAACAATTTCCCAAAAAAGAAAGCTTAATTCCCTTTCCGTTTTGCCGCTGTTGCGCTCCCCATGGTGAAGAGCCTCGGGAAGAACAACCCGAAATCCTTTGTCGGCCATAAGGTAGGCGTAATTAAGGTTGGTTTCCTTGATGCTGGAAAAACCATGGATAAAAAAGACAAGCGGAAGAGATTCTGTCATTTTTTGCTGCTTCACTATATGCAGGACGGGTATATCGTTTATCTGTTTTTTTTCAATGACGATCAAATTAATTCCTCCTATAAACAAACATTAAAAGGTGTTAAATGATTTTTTTACAATTAATCTGTAAAATGGGTAGCATAGTCGTTAGATGTTCTTTCCTCCGCTTTCTAATCGTGTCTGCATCATTGTAATCCTCATTCAGGATTCAAGTCCAATATTCTGACATACAATCTGTGCAGATCCTATATGATAACAATAAAAAGAAGCAAGGGAGAAAGCGGAGAGGAACAAATAAACAGAAAAAAGAGGGAGTACCAGTATGGCTGACAAACATTTAATTGCTCTAGATTTAGACGGGACCCTTTTAAAAGATGACAAAACAATATCAGAGAGAAACAAACTTGTGCTGAATAAAGCGCGCGAAGAGGGCCATATTGTCATGATTGCAACGGGAAGACCCTTCCGTTCAAGTGAAATGTATTATCACGAGCTTGAACTTGATACCCCGATTGTTAATTTTAACGGTGCCTTTATCCATCATCCATTGGATCAAAGCTGGGGTGTCCACCATTCGCCGCTGTCCATTGAGGTCGCCAAGGATATTGTAGAAGCGCTGGATTCATTCAAATTTCATAACATCATTGCAGAAGTCATCGATGATGTGTATTTTCATTATCATGATGAAAAGCTCCTGGACATTTTCAATCTTGGCGGCCCGAATGTGACAACAGGGGATCTTCGTAAATATTTGAAAGCTTCGCCAACAAGCATGTTAATACATACAGAGGAAGAACAGCTTGCTGTTATACGGAAGCATCTGTCCGAAGTTCATGCTGAAGTCATTGACCACCGCAGCTGGGCCGCTCCGTGGCATGTAATTGAAATCGTCAAATACGGACTGAATAAAGCGGTTGGCCTGAAAAAAGCTGCTGATTATTTCCAGATACCAAAAGAGAAAATCATTGCTTTTGGGGATGAAGATAATGACCTGGACATGCTTGAATATGCCGGCAGAGGTGTAGCGATGGCAAATGGGATTGAAGCGGTAAAAAATATCGCAAATGAAACCACACTTTCCAATGAAGAAGATGGCATTGGAGTTTATTTAAACGAAATCCTGAATTTAAAGGCACTTTAAACTACAAATATTCGAGGCGGTTATTCGACTTTAGGACATTTCACTGTGAGTTTTGGAGCATACTAACAAAGAAGCAGTCATCCTGTTTCATATCTTGCTCGCTAATGGAGGGGTAAAAATGGGGAAATCGAATAAATCCAAACGCTTTTTCAAGCAAGGATCAGACAGTGTCGCAAGGCATGACTCTCGAATTCCGTATCATACCACTTATGCTGAAGCTGAGGCAAGGCGAAAGGCCGATGTGCAGGATTCTTCTTTAGGGGGTATATAGATGGGAAATCGCCTCTTTCAGGAAGCGAAAAAGGCTGTTGAACTGGCACACAGTTCCAGCGGGAATAACCGCCAGGGTGCTGTCAATCGTGCAGAAAATGCCCTTTCTTCCGCCTTTGCGAATTCGACACTAGCCGAAAAGCAGCAGCTTCATCAATATCAGGACGAGCTTGATCACATTAAAGGGCATTAAATGAAAGCTGGCACATATTTTGTGCCAGCTTTTGTTTTCCTTCTAATAAAATTTTTCAAGTATCAATGGATAGCTGTTAATCAAATCACCATCACTGTTTCGTTCATAAAGGTGTAAAATAAGTGTTCCATTTTTAGGAAGTGCATCCGGAGGAAGGTGAATTTCAATCTTAAACGGTTTCCAAGCTTCAGGTGCTTTTTCAACCTCGCCCTTTGTTTCTTTTAAAAGTTGATTATGCCCATCTTCAACACTGTAGTAAAAGTATCCATCTTTTGGGCTGGCCAGCCCCTTGATCGTGTATGTGCCCTGTTGCCCACTCACTTCTATGTGTTTGAAAGCGGGATTTTCTTTAGGAAGGTACATCGTTTTCACATCTGTTAATGGCTCCAGTTTTTTACCATTAACCATCTTTGCTTTTAATAATGCCGATACTTTGTACTCGCCTTCATGAAGTCTAACCCCGGAATGATGTAGATCCCAATGCTCTGTCCAGTTTACTGATTTTCCCGGCAAAATCGTTACATCCCTTAAGGCTTGGGCAAAAGCCTTGCCCGCTGAATAGCGATACACTTCCACGCCTCGATTGTCATGGACTGTGATTTCGTAGGACTGTGAAGTCGGGAACGTGAAGGTCAAAGGAGTGTCTCCTGTATTGGTAAGCACGAGGTCAAAAGCGGCTTCCTCCGGCCCTGCGACCGGGTCAATGAAAAAATGCATCGTTTCCCCCTCCTTTTCCGTCTGTTCCCTCTCATAGGCAAATGCTGGTGCTGCAATTAAAAGGAGCAGAAAAAGGGCAAGCATAAATTTACGCATGATCCACCTCGACTTTGTTATTAAAAATGTACTTGTTGTCCTGACTATTCCCTTCTGAAAAAACCAAAGATTCCAGTTGTTTCAACAATGTTTGTAAATGCTTGGGGGTCGACGTCCCTGATGATCCTTTCTAGATCAAACAATTCGTAGCGTGTAATGACAATGAACATCATATCCTTTTCCTCATTCGTGAAGGCACCCTTTGCTGGAACAGTCGTGATTCCTCTCACCAGCCGGCTGTGGATGGCACTTTTAAGTTCCCCTGCTTTTTTAGTCACGATCATTGCAGTCAATTTCTCGTGCCTCGTATGGATGGCATCGATCACTCTGGTTGATACATAAAGGGTAACGAGCGTATATAAAGCTTTCTCCCACCCATATAAAAAACCCGCTGATATAATAATTATGCTATTTAAAGTAAAGAAATATGTACCAACAGGCCGATCCTGCATCCTGGACAGGATCATGGCAACGATATCCATTCCTCCTGTGGAAGCTCCCCACTTCAACGTTATGCCAACTCCTACAGCTGCAATGACACCTCCAAAAACAGCATTGAGCAGGATATCTTTTGAAACATGGACAATCGGGATTACCTCAAGAAAAAACGACATCAGAAGAACCGATAAAAAACTGTAAATCGTAAAAGATTTCCCAACCCGTTTCCAGGCCAGAATTGTTACTGGAACATTTAAAATAAATAGCAGTATTCCTGTTGAAAGCTGAAAGGGTGCAAACTCCCCTAGGATACTTGAAATGAGCTGAGCTGCTCCTGTAAATCCGCTCGCATAAACATTAGCGGGAATTAAAAACAAGTTCATCGCAATGCCGTTGAGCAGGGCACCTACCAGCACAACGACAAATTTCTTTGTATGTAACCAGGCCATCTCCATCCTCCTTGCTGTTTTTGGTTGTTTACCCTATTTTGCCTAATATCAGCACTTCTAATTGTATTTTTAAAATTTAACCGCTAAACTAAAAATATATAGGTAGAAAGAGGTGAATTTTTATGGGAGTAAAAATTCTGGCTGATAGTGCGTGCGATTTGCCTTTACCATTCTATGAACAGAATCAGGTTGCCCTTATCCCTTTAAAAGTATATATAGATGGCCATGAGTATCAGGATTTACAAACAATCCAGCCTGCAGAAGTTTATGAAAGCATCCGTTCCGGGGATTTCCCAAAAACGTCACAGGCTTCCCCAGCTCTTTTTAAAGAACTCTTTACAAATCTGGCCATTAATGGTGAGCAAGGAATATACATAGCATTCTCATCAGAGCTGTCCGGAACTTACCAGACGGCTGTCATGATTATGGAACAAGTAAAAGAAGAGCATCCAAATCTTGACTTGACCATTATCGATACAAAATGTGCCTCATTAGGCCAGGGTCTTATCGTCATGGAAGCAGCAAGGCTTGCAAATGAAGGAGCAGCAAAAGAAGAAATTCTTGAGGATGTCCTGTTTAGGTGCCAGCATATGGAGCATCTGTTTACCGTCGATGATCTTGACTATCTGGCAAAAGGCGGGCGCGTCTCCAAGGCATCAGCGTTCCTGGGAGGACTTCTCAACATCAAGCCGCTGCTTCATGTGGAAGAAGGCAAGCTGGTTCCCATTGAAAAAATCCGCGGGAGAAAGAAACTTCTGCGCCGGATCATTGAAACAATCAAAGAACGGGGCGAACATCTCGAATCCCAGGTAATCGCCATCAGCCATGCGGACGATGAGGAAGCGGCCAATGAAATAAAAGAAATGATCAACCAGGAATTTGGCCCTAAAGAAGTTTATATCAATGCCATTGGCGCGGCAATCGGTGCCCACACAGGCCCAGCAACAATTGCCATATTCTTCTTAAATAAAATCAGGTCTTAACAACAAAAGGGTGTTCCCATGCGGGACAACCTTTTTCTATTGCGGTACGTGCGGGAAACACCATCCATTTTTGGGGACAAGGGCTACAGGGCCTGGCCTGCAACAAAGACATTGCAGGAAGTATTTTTATCTTTCATACTCGTCTTTTTTTTACGAATCTGGTTTTTAAAGTCAGTCTGGGTTTTCTTGTCTTGGTAGATTTCTCGTGATTTAGGATCTGAGAACGCTGACTACTCTTTCTAAGTAGCTTTCTAGGAGGTTCAGCTAAGGCAGGACTCTCCTAGCATCCCCTCCACGGTGGGTTTTCCTGTGTAGAGGCATTCAAAACCCATCTAGCTTCCCTCACCCGGCGGATTTCCTGCGCTGCGGGCATGTAGACCTCTTCTAGCTTCCCCCCATCGGCCGTTTTGCCTGTTTGGGGCATGTAGAACCCTTCTAGCTTCCCTTCCCCGGCGGTTTTGCCTGTGCAGGGGCACATAGAACCTTTCTAGCTTCCCTCACCCGGCGGTTATGCCTATGCGGGGGCACATAGAACCCTTCTAGCTTCCCTTCCCCGGCGGTTTTGCCTGTGCAGGGGCACATAGAACCTTTCTAGCTTCCCTCACCCGGCGGTTTCCCCTGCGCTGGGGGCACATAGAACCTTTCTACCTTCCCTCACCCGGCGGTTTTCCCTGTGCGGGGGCACGTAGACCTCTTCTAGCTTCCCTTCCCCGGCGGTTTTGCCTATGCGGGGGCACATAGAACCCTTCTAGCTTCCCGGCGGTTTTGCCTGTGCAGGGGCACATAGAACCTTTCTAGCTTCCCTCACCCGGCGGTTATGCCTATGCGGGGGCACATAGAACCCTTCTAGCTTCCCTTCCCCGGCGGTTTTGCCTGTGCAGGGGCACATAGAACCTTTCTAGCTTCCCTCACCCGGCGGTTTTCCCTACGCTGGGGGCACATAGAACCTTTCTACCTTCCCTCACCCGGCGGTTTTCCCTACGCTGGGGGCACATAGAACCTTTCTACCTTCCCTCACCCGGCGGTTTTCCCTGTGCGGGGGCACGTAGAATCCTTTCAACCTCTCCTCACCCGGCGGTTTTCCCTGTGCGGGGGCACGTAGAATCCTTTCTACATTCCTTCACCTGACTGTTTTTCCTCGGCATGGGGCTCAAAACATTCTCTACCATTTCTCCGCCAGCGTTTGCTGGTCATTCCCTTACCTCATACCCGCTTTTCTCACGAAGAAAATCACACTTGCTCCTCTTGTGTGACCTCCACACACTTTTTCACCGAAGTAGGTCACGCTTCCTCTCCTTGCGTTACCTCTCACACGCTTTTTCACCGAAGTAGGTCACGTATCCTCTCCTTGCGTTACCTCCCACACACTTTTTCACCGAAGTAGGTCACGTATCCTCTCCTTGCGTTACCTCCCACACGCTTTTCCATTGAAGTAGGTCACGTATCCTCTCCTTGCGTTACCTCCCACACGCTTTTCCATTGAAGTAGGTCACGTATCCTCTCCTTGCGTTACCTCCCACACGCTTTTAAAAGAAGGTCAAGCATTCTCTCCTTCTGTTACCTCTCATCCGCTTCTATGTGAACAAGCTTCTCCTCTTGGATTGATTGCCAGTCTCCCTTACTCGCTGCCCCGCTCCCTGGCCATCCGTGCAAATCCGCCCACCAAGAATACTTCCCCTTAATGGTTGGCATCCTAATTGATAGATGATTGGAAAGGAGCTAAATGCAATGTCACATACATCTGACAATGATAAAAAAGCCCAGGACCATAATGCCATGCAGCATGAAAAGAACATGCTTGCTGAAAAGAACCGCAAAGCAGGCAAGAACCAATATTCAAAGAAGACAGATCACCTTTAGAAAAAGCGGCCGTGACGGCCGCTTTTTAATGTACATTAGTTGTTTTCCTTTTTATATGTCCATCCTTTGTCCTGGTAGACCTTTCCTTCTTTCATTAAGCGTCCCAGCGCTCGTTTAAAAGAACTTTTGCTGAGGCCAAATCGATCCATGATGTCTTCAGCCATACTTTTATCGCTATATGGCATGGCCCCGTTCCTTGATTCAAGATACTCCATGATTTTCTCGGAATCTGTATCAAGCGCTTCCTGTTTCCTTGGCAGGAGGGAGATATTGACGGTGCCATCCTCCTTGACATCGATAATTCTTCCTTCGACTTTTTCACCGACTCTCGGTTCAGTCCTTCGCTGCGACTCGTGGATAAATCCTTTATACCCCTCAGCTGTGAGCATCCAGCTTCCAACCCTTGCTGTCCGATAAATATGGCCATGGACGTTTTTATTAAAATCTTTCGTTGTCGCAGGAACGGAAATTTCCTGAATCACCTGATCGCTGGCGAGACGCGCATAAATCAGGTTGTTTCTGTTTACTCTCAAGGTGATATACACCAAGTCCCCTTTACTCGGCCAGACCGATTCAAATACCGGTAAATCATCCTTGCCAAGCAGAATATCTTTTTTGATGCCGATATCGAGGAAAACACCTGTGCCCGGGTTTACATTAACGACAGGGACCCAGCTGTATTCGCCAACGGTAACCGCCGGAGTGGTTGTTGTGGCGGACAGCCTCCCCCTGGAATCCACGTAAAGGAAGACAGACACCTCGTCCCCTTCCTCAAACTCCCGGTCTGTATCATTTTTGTGGAGCAGGACATCCTCTTCTCCATCGGTTAAGAAATAGCCAAAATCCGAAATGCGGGCAACCTTTAATGTAGCCATACGGCCTGTATATTCATTTAAAGACATGATAAATCCTCCTGATTGCTAGTTTAAAGCGTAGAATCTGCGAAAAGTTGTCGGAACTGCTATATTTTACTATAATGAAGCCATATTTAAAAATGATTTCGGAGGTTGAGTATGTCAAAAGAGAGCTCATTTGATATTGTATCCAAAGTTGATTTTTCAGAAGTCACAAATGCAATAAATATTGCGATGAAAGAAATCAGCACCCGTTATGATTTTAAGGGAAGCAAAAGTGATATTTCCCTGGACAAGGAAGAACTGGTTTTAGTCTCGGATGATGAATTCAAGCTTGAACAGCTGAAAGATGTCCTCCTCGGCAAACTGATCAAGCGCGGTGTTCCCATCAAAAACCTTGACTATGCAAAAATCGAGGGTGCTTCAGGCGGCACCGTCCGGCAGCGTGCCAAGCTGGTATCCGGCATTGATAAAGAAAATGCCAAAAAAATTAACACGATTGTTAAAAACAGCGGACTTAAAGTCAAGAGCCAGGTACAGGATGACCAGGTCCGTGTAACAGGCAAAAACCGCGATGACCTTCAAAAAATCATTGCAGCTGTTAAAGAGGCAGATCTGACTGTGGATGTCCAGTTTGTCAATTACCGATGAAATAAAATAATTAAAAGCTGCGGACAGGAAATACCTGTCCGTTTTTCTTTTCACTCTTCTACTTCATAATTTTTCCATGTTTTTTCTATCTTGATAGAAGGAATTTAACAGTATGACTAAGTTAAGAGGAGTGAGCTGTTAATGACAAACGAAAACAAACAAGGCTTCCCGGCACAGCATCAGGATCACCAGCCAGGTACGGAAACAGAAATGCATCCAGAGCCAGTATCGGTTTCCCCCAATTACAAGGGCTCCGGAAAACTTGAAAATAAAGTTGCACTAATTACCGGAGGAGACAGCGGGATTGGTAAATCTGTGGCTGTTTATTTTGCAAAGGAAGGCGCAGATGTGGCCATCGTTTACCTGGAGGAAAGCGAAGACGCTCAGGATACTCGCCAGTTAATCGAAGCCGAGGGAAGAAAATGCCTCCTGATTGCGGGCGATATTGGGAAGGAATCCTTTTGCAGGGAAAGTGTTGAACAAACACTCGCTGAGTTCGGAAAAATCGATATCCTTGTGAATAATGCAGCCGAGCAGCATCCACAGAATAGCCTTCTTGATATTTCAGCAGAACAGCTGGAGAAAACGTTCCGTACGAACATTTTCTCTATGTTCTATATCACAAAAGCGGTACTTCCTCACTTGCAAAAAGGAAGTTCCATTATTAATACCTCATCGATTACAGCTTATAAAGGAAATGAGACTCTGATTGATTACTCTTCTACTAAAGGAGCCATCGTTTCATTCACGCGTTCTTTGGCCATGTCTCTTGCATCCCAGGGAATCCGGGTAAACAACGTGGCGCCGGGACCTATCTGGACTCCATTGATCCCGTCCACCTTTGACGCGGAAAAAGTGGCCAAGTTCGGCACGAATGCGCCAATGGGACGGGCTGGCCAGCCTTATGAGCTAGCCGGTGCCTATGTATACCTTGCGAGCGAGGATTCCTCGTATGTCAGCGGGCAAACCATTCATGTTAATGGCGGTACCATTGTAAATGGCTAAAATGCAATAATAAAAAGGCAGCAAACCATAAGGTCACGGTGTGCTGCCTTTTTTTGCTTTTGGTTCACTGCAGGAAAGTCTCTCGACGATTTCATAAGGAATGATGATTCTTTTTGCAGGTTCGTTCGGGTTTTCTATTTTTTGAATCAGGCTCTTGGCCGCTTCAAATCCGAGATTAAAAATATTGATGTCTACGGAGGTTAACGGCGGCTTAGCCATCTCTGCGATCATGACATTATTAAAGCTCACAATGGAAAGATCCTCAGGGACGGAGATTCCCACCTCATCAAGTGCATTCAGTACACCCAGTGCCATTAAATCATCCGCCACAACCAGGGCGGTTGGCATGGCCCCTGAAGAAAGCAGGATCTGAACCGCTTCACGGCCGCCCTCCCTCAGGAATTGATTATGGATGATGTATTCACTTGTCAGCGGAATCCCAGCCTCTTCTAAAGCCTTTTCATATCCAAGCAGGCGGTCAACGGTAACGACCAGATTAAGGTCCCCGCCGATAAAGCCAATCTTCTCATGCCCCAGGGAGATGAGATAATTGGTTACTTCTCTTGCAGCCTTAAAGTTGTCGTTATCCACATGCGTAATTGATTCCGTATCCTTAAATGGCTTCCCGATCACCACAAAGGGAAAATCCTGTTCATGAAGGTAGGACAGCACTTTGTCTTCTACTTTAGAGGATAACAGAATCATGCCATCTACCCTTCCCCCCTGAATCATGGATACGACACCTTCATAAATCTCATGATCGGTTTTGCCTGTCGTCATATGTAGGACATACTGTTTAGCTTGTGCACCTTCACTTAATCCCCCCAGAACGATAGGAAAAAAAGGATTTTGAAAAACGATATCCGTCGAACTCGGCATGATTAGTCCGATAGCCTGTGTAGACTGGCTTGCAAGGCTTCTGGCAATAAAGTTTGGGTGATAGCCTAACTGGTGCATGACCTCCCTGACTTTTTCCTTCGTTTTTTCGCTGATTCTCGGGCTGTTTGCAATGACACGAGAAACGGTCGAAGGTGCCACATTGGCTATTTTAGCTACATCTTTAATGGTTACTGCCATTCCTTCCCCTCCCTATGCCAGAAATATCCTTGTATTTTCCTTTGTCCCCTAAATTTGTCTCTCAACATTTGCGTATCAACAAATAAAGCAAAGGCGTTCCCCATTCAGTGTGGAATGAGCCACTACATCATGACCTCTTTCTCTTTGCCCTTCTCCATACAAGGAAGATGAAGATGAAGAAAGCAGCATATACAGCACCCATGACAGTTAAGTAAGGGATATTTAAGCCCGAACGATCAGCCAGGCTATAAATTTCTGCTTCCTCCCGGTCAAGTACGAGCTTATATTTTCCGTCTGTGCTGCGAACCAGGTCGCCTGACAGCATCCCGCGCATTTCCTTGTCCTTCTCAAGTTCTTCTTCCGTCAAGGTAACATCCTGTGATTTCGAAGTATTATTAATTGCAATGATGGAAACTTCATCCTTATATGTTCTTTTATAGACTGCCATTCCATCCTTCTCATGCAGCAAGTCAAACGATCCTCTGGTGAGAGAGGGATGCTGATTCCTTAGTTCACCCAGTTGAGTGATATAATCAATCAATTCTTTGTCGGTCATAAAATTCATCTGGCGCCGGTTGTCAGGCTCTTCTCCCCCGTCAAGAGCAATTTCGCTTCCATAATAGACAACAGGGATTCCCGGCACAGTATATAGATAGGTTAAGGCCAAGCGCCATCTTGCGCCTGGATGCTGATTATTCTGAACTGCATCTCTCGTGAATCGGACGGTATTATGGTTGTCCATAAAATTGGCCATCAAAAAGGGAGCTTCGTATACTTCTCCATTTCCCTCGGCAGCTGCCAATAAAGCCTCCAATGGCTGGTCAGGCTTTGCGAAAGCGGTTCTTAAATCTTCATTCAAAGGATAATCGAGAAGACCGTCAAACCCTGCCTTATCATATTGGACAATTTCTCTTGGATCTTTTGAACCCACTTCCCCCAATAGATAAAAATCACTTTTAGCGCCCTTTATTTTTTGGGTAAATTCACTCCAGAAATCAACAGGTACATTCTGGACATCATCCAGGTGGTATCCGTCTATATCGGTTTCAGTGATCCACCACTGAGCCGCATCAATCAGATACTTCCGCACTTCAGGGTTGTCCTGATTCAAATCAGGAAGGCCTTGAAGCCAGCTGTCTTCACGTTCTTGCTGATCATCTCCATCTTCCGCCTGTTTTGGGTGGAACCAATCAGCTTTTGAGGAATCTTTCAGCCAAGGGTGTTCAGGGCCGACATGGTTGACAACAAAATCCAGGATCACCTTTATATCCCGTTTATGAGCTTCCTTGACTAATTGCTTAAAAGTTTCCATACTGCCGAAATGCTCATCGGTTTTATAAAAGTCGCTGACCCAGTATCCATGGTAGCCGTCCTCCGCATTATCGAACACCGGCGACAGCCAAATGGCCGTAAATCCCATATCTTTAATATAATCCAACTGTTTGATGACCCCTTCAAAATCTCCGCCATGATAGGTTTTTGGGTCTTTCGTGTCTATATTAAGATCGTTTGAATTGTCCCCATTATTAAACCGGTCCACCATTAGGAAGTAAATTGTTTCATCCTGCCATTTTCGTTCTTCTTTTTCAACAGCTCCTACAGGGAGGGCGTAAAAAAGAAGAAACGGAATTGTGATGAAAGCAAGCCATGCTCTTTTCATTCCGCTCCTCCTCCAAAAACTCAGGGCAAAGGAACCAGCCTTTGCCTGATATTATCTGCCCTATTAGATTATCCCTTTGTACCGCCAGCCGTCAAACCAGATACAAAGTATTTTTGAAATGATAAAAAAAGAATCGATATAGGAATGGCAATCAGCACAGCTCCGGCTGCAAAGTTTGTAAATTCAGCCCCAAACTGTTTGGCAACCATTTCATACAGCCCAACAGCAAGTGTATAATTCTTCTCTGTCCTTAAAAGGATGCTGGCAATGATGAAATCTGCAAATGGAGCAATAAAGGAAAACAGGGCAACGACTGCGATAATAGGTGATGAGAGCGGCATCACAATCTGCAGGAATATCCTGAAATGTCCCGCCCCGTCGATTTTAGCGGATTCGTCCAGCTCTCTTGGAATTGTGTCAAGATATCCTTTCATCAGCCAGGTATTGATTGGAATCTGGCCGCCAACATAGACAAGGATCAGTCCAAGATGTGAGTCAAGAAGCCCAGTAAGAAAGGCCAGGACAAAAATGGCGATCAATGCTGCATAGTTGGGAACCATTTGCAAAACTAGAAATGTCATCAAACTTTTTCTGCGGCCGGCAAATCTGTAACGTGAAAACGAATAACCTGTCAGGCTGACCAGTATGACTGTAAATACCATGGTCAGAATGCTGACTTTCAAAGAATTCCAGTACCAATATAAATAATTGCTTCTTCCGGGGTCAAATAATTCCCGGTAATGGGCCAGGGTGGCATTTTTAGGAATGATGCTCGAGCCTGACAAACTCTGTCCAGGATTGAAGGAAGACCCGATAATCCATGCGAGCGGATACAGAATGACAGCAAACATGATAAAAATCACAAGATACGTGATGGTCAGCCTGAGATATTTCTCCTTTTTTATACTCATATCACATCATATCCTCTTCCTGGAATGATTTAGTTCTCTTAAACTGCCATAGCGCTGCCAAAATGACAAAGACCGATAATAGCATCGTGATGGCCGCAGCCTTGGAGTATTGGGCTGATGTCATGGTGAGCCGGTATATCCATGAAATCAGGATGTCCGTTCCGCCTGCATTTGCCCCGGGGACGGCAGGACCCCCGCCATTGAACAAGTAGATGATATTGAAGTTATTAAAATTAAATGTAAACTGCGTGATCAATATTGGTGCTGTGGCAAACAGGACAAGCGGCAGGGTAATTTTCTTGAATTTCTGGTAGTAAGTCGCCCCATCGACTGTTGCCGCCTCATACAGTTCATCTGGTATGGATTGCAGGACTCCGGTTGTCATCGCAAAGATAAACGGAAAACCCAGCCATGTCTGAATCAGGATGATGGCGATCTTGGTGTACACAGCCTTTGTCATCCACGGAACAGGGTCAATCCCGATCAGGGAAAGAATATCCCGGTTTACTGCCCCAAAGGATTCGTTGAACATCCCTGCAAAAACAAGGATGGACACAAAGGCAGGCACTGCCCATGGGAGGATAAAAACGGTCCTGATCATTGCCTTTCCCTTTACTTCCTTCTGATTTACGAGAATAGCGAGAAAAATTCCCAGTGCAATCTGAAAGGTGGTTGCCGTAAATGTCCAGACAATTGTCCATGCGAACACAGAGAAAAAGGTCTGCCTCCAGATATCAATGCTAAAAATGTCCACAAAGTTTTTGAAGCCCGCCCAGTCAACGAGTTTTGCAGGCGGGGAATGGTAGAGGTCATAGTTTGTAAAAGCCAGTAGAATAACAAAAATGATCGGAAGGATGACAACGAAAACAAGCAGCAGGAAGCCAGGTGACATAATTAAATAGGGAAATCCGCTATTAACAAGGTTTTGATATTGTTCTTTTAATTTTGCCGGCCTCTCTCCCCTATCCCTCTTCAAGCCATTTTGATAAGCGTCTCTTAGATTAAAAAGGTAGAATGCCAGGCCAAAAATTAAAACAATAACGGCCACTATTCCATATACAAGGAGAAAGATTGAGTGGTCGCGGGGAGTTTTTTCACCCAGTGTGAAGAGGCCCCATAATCCAATATTGAGCATATCAGCAAATACATAGATAAAAGAAGCTGCCAATATGAAAAAGAATGTCCCTTTTGCATATTGTTTATGGTACAACTGACCCAGCCCCGGGATGATTGAAAGAGCGAATGCCGTTCTCCGATGATTTGTTTTATAGGGTGATTCAGCCATCGTATCCTCCCCTTTTTTTATTTATGCCATCATTTTTCATGTCTTTATATTAAAGATCGGATTAAAAATCAGCTGGCAGCACCCAAGGAGGCACTGCCAGCTCGTTATTACTTGGAATGGTTAGCTTCGATATTTTGCTGAATCTGCTTGACCGCGGAGTCCAACGCACTTTTAGGCTCTGCTTTCCCTGTTACGACTGTTTGGAGTGCATCAGCCATAGGCTTCCAAACCTCGCTCATTTCAGGAATGTTTGGCATTGGGACTGCATCCTGAGACTGCAGGGCAACTGCCTTTGCTCCTTCGTCTTCAGAGATTGCAGGGTCGGCAACCAACGCTGTATTGGTCGGAACCTCTTTTGTTTGTTCAAAGCGATATTTAGCATTTTCGTCGTTTGTTATATACTCGATAAATTTAGTCGCCCACTCCTGATTTTTAGAGAAGGCGGAAACATGCCAGCCCTTAACTCCCATGAACGTTTTCATCGGTGTTCCGTCTGCAAACTTTGGCAGCGGGGCAGCACCGTAGTCGATACCTGCTTCTCCAATTGGTCCAAATGCCCATGGTCCATTCATGACCGACGCTGCTTTTCCTTCATTAAATAATCCATCCATGGCTGACCCGCCGCTTTCACCAACAATTCCATTAGGAAATAATTTTTCAAGGTACCATTTCTGAATGTACTGCGTCCCTTTAACAGCGCCTTCATTATTCAGCCCAAGATTAGCTGGGTCAAGCACCCCATTGTCATCATTGAAGACAAAACCGCCATTTCCTCCAATTACCGCATGGGCGAAATAAAAATTATCCCATAGAGCAAGAAAACCATATTGATCGCCGGATGTATTCGCTTTTGCAAAGTCATAGAGCTCTTCCATTGTCTTCGGAACTTCCTTCATAAGCGCTTTATTGTAGATAAAAACCGGTGTCTCAGCAGATTTTGGCAGACCGTATAATTTTCCATCATAGGTTTGGGCAGCGAGAGAAGATTCCGAGAATCGATGTTTCGTTTCTTCACTTACATCCAATTCAGCTACTATTCCTTCCACTGCAACCTGGCCAATCTGGTCATGCGGAAGCGTCACGATATCTGGCCCGGTTCCTGCAGGACCATCGAGGCGCAGCTGATCCCGCATCTTGGTTGCCATTTCGACTTCCTTAAATTCAATTTTAATGCCGTGTTCCTTTTCAAAGTCGGAAGCTACCTTTTCCAGCCAGCCTGACTTATCTTTATCTTCCCAGACAACTAATTTTTCAGGTTTAGCCTCTTCCCCTTTGCCGCCCGTTTCGGATGGCCCCGTTTCCTCTTCCTTCGGACCACAAGCCGCAAGAATACCAAGCATCAGAATCAGCATCAAAAAATTGAATAGTGCCTTTTTCATCTCTGCCCCTCCTAAAAATAATTTCTTTTCTGTATTGCGCAATAAGTTCCATATGGAACTTTATTGCGCAATCGCTTTCACTCTTGTTTAAACTATATTAATGCTGTGTCCCATTTATTAATTTATTTTGTCTGTATCATGACAAGGAGGACAAAATCATGACAGCAGTTTTGCTTTTGTGGCTTAAAAGTGTTTAATAACAGGCACAAACGGTTAATATGATTAGACTAAACAGATAGGTAATTTTTATATGAGATTAATAGTAAAGGGGTATTGATCGATGTTTAAAGAAGCTATTTACCATCGGCCTAAAGATAACTATGCATACGCTTGCGCAGAAGATGAGCTTCATATCCGCATCAGGACCAAAAAGGATGATATAACGGAAGTAACCCTTATGGCTGGAGACCCTTATGAATGGGAGCATGATCAATGGATCACCACGATGGTCCAAATGAAAAAAACCGGTTCGGACCAGCTGTTTGATTATTGGCTTGCATCAATCAAGCCCCCATACAGACGGCTCCGATACGGGTTTATTTTAAGCGACGGAGTGGAATCGGTATGCTTTACTGAAAAAGGTTTTTACCCAGAACCGCCCCTGGATGACATCGCCTATTATTTTTGTTTCCCATATTTAAACGGTTCTGATGTGTTTAAGGCACCCAAATGGGTCAAAAATACTGTATGGTACCAAATTTTCCCTGAACGTTTCGCCAACGGCGATCAGTCAAACGACCCTGAGGGAACGCTGCCGTGGGGAAGCGAAGGTCCCACACCCGAAAACTTCTTCGGAGGGGATTTGGAGGGTGTAATCCAGAATATTGACTATTTAAAAACGATAGGGATAAACGGGATTTATTTCACTCCCATCTTCAAGGCTCATTCTAATCATAAATACGACACAATTGATTATATGGAGATTGACCCCCAGTTCGGTAACGAAGAGACACTGAAACAGCTTGTGCAAACTTGCCATGAAAATGGCATTAAGGTAATGCTTGATGCCGTCTTTAACCATAGCGGATTTTATTTTCCCCAGTTTCAGGATGTTCTTGCGAATGGGGAAAATTCCCCCTATAAGGACTGGTTCCATGCAAGAGAATTCCCTCTTAAAACCGAACCTGCGCCAAACTATGATGCTTTCGGTTTTGTACCGGAAATGCCAAAGCTGAATACGGAAAATCCAGAGGTAAAAGAATACCTTCTTGAGGTAGGACGGTACTGGGTCAGGGAATTCGATATTGATGGATGGAGGCTTGATGTCGCCAATGAGGTCAGTCACGCATTTTGGCAGGAGTTCCGCAGAGAAGTAAAGGCGATCAAGCCTGATTTATACATCCTCGGGGAGATTTGGCATGATTCCATGCCCTGGCTTCGTGGAGACCAGTTTGATGCCGTAATGAACTACCCTTTTACGACCAATATTCTTAATATGTTTTCCAAGGGGACAGTTGGGCCAACTGAATTCATGGAGAATATGACCACCGTTATTCACATGTATCCTCGAAATGTAAATCAGGGGGCCTTCAACCTGATTGGCAGCCATGATACTCCAAGAATCCTTACGGAATGCGGCGGAGACATAAATAAAGTGAAGCAGATCTTCGCAATCCTCCTGACCTTTTATGGAACACCATGCATTTACTATGGAGATGAAATCGGGATGGACGGAGGCATGGACCCAGGCTGCCGGGAATGTATGAGATGGGAAACAGACCAGCAGAACCGTGACCTGTTCGAGCATGTCCAAAAGCTGATCCAGCTCCGAAAAGAAAATGAGGTACTTGCGAATGGCGGTGATTTACAATTCCTGTATGGTGCATGTGAAGGGGATGCCTGTTTCGCCTATTCCAGATCAAACGGCGAAAAAACAGCGATTGTCATTGTCAATAACAGCCAGGACCCCACCGAATATGAATTGCCATTTGAACTGAAAAGAAAGACGATTAAAAATCTCTGGACAGGTGAAAAATTCACTGCCGAAGCTGAAAAGCTGGTGGCAACCGTAGAAGGAAACGGGTTTGCCATTCTTGAATTCGAGAAGGCCCCTATCGATGAAAACACTCCGTAATCAACGGGGTGTTAGCTTGTAGACATAGTTTGTATTTTTATAATTAGATTCTTGTATTAGCAAAGGTTAAAGCATGTTATCAAACGACTGGATAGTAATCGAAACAATAAATATTGTACGGATAACGGACCGCCAAGTGTTGACTCGGTTGTTCTAATCAAAAAGGTCTTTGTCTAATACCTTTTTGGTATTAGACAAGACGATCGCTAGTATTGAAGCGATTTAACACAACCTATAATAAAAAGAAAAAGTTTTACGAGCTCAGCTTGGGAAGAAAGGTACTATATTTTCTTCCCAAGCTTTTTTATTTTTACTTTTTTAATGAACGTATTTTCATTTTTTAAAATAGAAAACAAAGATTGCTACCATTAACCTAGCTTTGCTTGGTGTAAACAAGGTGAATTATTAAAGTAAAAAATAAAGGCTGTCGAGATTTTCTCGACAGCTGAGCTTAAATAAGAAGGTTTTTCTTTTTTATTTTTTATCCGTTTGTTGGTGTGTCATCAATATCCTGACTAAGACCGCAAATACAACGGCAGTCTATCACAAGTCTTTGGTCCCTAGTAGGTGGAGGACCCCCGCCGGTTTGAAACCATATAAATTCCGCACAGCATGTTTCTGGGAAAAATTCGACAAATTCGAAGTCAGTACCTCGGAATTGATCGTCAGGATTGAATGCAAGGAACTGGTTATCTCCTTCAGGAAGGATTTTGAACATTTCACCTGGAATTGCATCTTCCAAAATGCTGCAAGCACACCCCTCACAATTAACCGGAGTTGGTGGAACTGGTGGTTTTGGTTTATGATCATGACAATGATCATGACAATCATGATGACGACCGAAAAGGAGACCTTCAAGCAAACCTCTATGTTTCCGGTCGCAGCTATCAAGAATCAAATCTCTAAGCCAACCGCTTTTATCATCGTGATGAGGCTTTTTATGGTCATGGTGTTTATGATCATGGTGTTTATGATCATGGTGTTTTTTACCACATGAACATTTTTTACTCATATTTTTTTCACCTCCTTGATTGCATATTATGTAATTAAGGAGGAAGCGACAGGGTATTTGTACCCCGCAGTACAAAATAGGCTTAATTTCTTTATTTTTTCTACAAGGTAAAATCACCAGGCTTTAACACAGTTTATTACGATATTTTATGAATATAATATAGAAATATTGCCAGGAGGGGATCCGGTGGGAGTCAAAAAATTAGGC
This sequence comes from Mesobacillus foraminis, assembly GCF_004340465.1. GTDB lineage: Bacteria > Bacillota > Bacilli > Bacillales > Cytobacillaceae > Mesobacillus_B > Mesobacillus_B foraminis. The sequence continues at coordinate 260,159 of NZ_SLVV01000001.1, forward strand.
TTGGAGGATTTGACGGAAAGACAGAAAGAATCCTACATTTTAACTGTTGACGATGCTCTAAAGATGTTAATAGAAGCCGGTGTCTCAGAAGCAAAAGACACACAAGTCATCAGTCGCTGGTGCCGTGAAGGAGTCTATTTGGACGCCATTTTGATTGAAAGAGGAAGGGCGGAAGAGCGGGGTTGGCGAATCAATGAAGGATCTCTTCGTTTGTTTATACACTATAAACAAATGACGTTTGATGAATATCGCATAATGTTTGTGAAGGCATGGCTTTACGATCAAGTAAAAAATGCTTAAAAGCCCGATCATTGCAGTCTTACTTCTTAGAGTCAAATAGACAACGATAGATCAAAAAACCAGACAACCCCTACTCCAAATCAAGGTATGGCCTGGGGGTTGTCGACAGTATGATACCCCGTAATCTACGGGGTATTTTTTTAATCCACGATATTCACGTTATAGTCCCTGAACCAAATATGAATCTGTGCGATGTGGGCCAGAAGCTGAGGACCGGTCATTAACTGCCCAAACCATGGGCTCTTAAAGCTGGCGCCGTCACTTTCAATCATGGAGATAAGCTGATTTCTGTCGAAGAACTCATACAGGGCGCTATTGGGATCTTCAAGGAAATCAGAAAGCAATCCTTTGACAGCCTTTGTATAGGATGGGTGATGAGTTTTCGGATAAGGGCTTTTCTTCCTGTATAGGACCTCTTCAGGCAGGAGCCCCTCCAAAGCCTTGCGGAGGATTCCCTTCTCCCTGTTGCCATGCATCTTCATCTCCCAAGGAATATTCCAGGCGTACTCTACAAGCCGATGGTCCGCAAATGGCACCCGCACCTCCAGGCTTGCCCCCATGCTCATCCGATCTTTTCGGTCCAGCAGGGTTGTCATGAACCATACCATATTTAGATAAAACAGCTCACGCCTTTTTGCTTCAACCTCATTCTCGCCATCTAAGCGGGGAACCTCTTCAATCGTTTCTGAATACTTAGCCATCATGTAATCCTTAAGCTGCAGCTTTTTCTGCCAATGGTCCCTTAAAAGACCCTGCCTCGCTTCAATCGACCTCATCCACGGGAAGCCTTTCCTGTTAAAGTCCTCTTCCCGGTGGAACCATGGGTAGCCGCCAAAAATTTCATCGGCACACTCGCCAGACAAGCTTACCGTAAAATCCTTTTTAATTTCACTGCAGAACCACAGTAAGGATGAATCGATATCAGCCATGCCCGGCAAATCCCGGCAATGGACTGCCTCGGCCAGCTGGTCGGCCAGCTGCTGCTGGGAGATAATGCTGCTGTGGTGAACAGTCCCGAATGTATCGGACATTTTCTTAATCCAGGCACCGTCTGAATTAGGCTGAAATTCATTCTGCTTAAAGTAGGCATCATTCCCTTCATAATCAATTGAGTACGTATGGAGGCTTCCCTTTCCTTCTGCCGCAAACTGATTTGCAGCTATGGCAGTGATTGCACTGGAATCCAGCCCTCCTGATAAAAATGTACAAAGAGGAACGTCGGATACAAGCTGGCGTTTGACTGCATCCGAAAAGAGCATCCGGACTTTTTCGGCGGTCTCCTCAAGATTGTCTTCATGCTTTTCACTTTTTACATTCCAATATCTCCAGATTTTCAGGCCGTTCCTGGAAAAGGAAAGAGCATGACCAGGCCTGAGCTCGCGTATCCCTTTAAAGATCCCATGGCCGGGCGAACGGGAAGGCCCAAGCCCAAATAATTCACATAAACCATCCCTGCTGATTTCAGACTTCATACCGGGGTGGGCAAGTATGGCTTTTTGTTCAGAGGCAAAGAGGATCCCCGCAGGTGCTTCGGCAAAAAATAATGGTTTTACGCCCAGGCGGTCCCTTCCAATAAACAATGTTTCTTCAGTTTCATCCCACACTGCAAACGCAAATATCCCGTTTAAATATTCCAGGCAATTTTCTTTCCATTCCATATACGCTGTCAGCAAAACTTCTGTATCAGAATGACCCTTAAAGGAATATCCTTTTATAGAAAGCGTTTTTCGTAAATCCTCTGTATTGTACAGTTCACCGTTATAGCAAATCGCATAGCGGTGATTTCCTTTGATCCTGCACATAGGCTGCTTCCCGCCTTCAGGATCGACAACCACCAAGCGTTTATGACCTAGGGCGGCATGTGTCTGAAGATATACGTTTGTATCATCAGGTCCTCTGTTGGACAAAGTTTCCGCCATCTTTACAATGCTTTTTTGTTCCTGTTTCAGATTTTTATTAAAATCAATCCAGCCAGTTATTCCACACATTCAGCATCCATCCCTTCTTTCGCGGAACCTTTAGTTTTGGGCTATGGTTAATCTTATGCAAGAAGAAACTATATGGTTAAAATACTTCGATAATCTTTCACAATGGTTATAAATTCCTAAAAATGTGTCTAGAAAGGATGGTGAATAGCTAAATTCGGAGGACAATGATGAATCAACAGCAAAGATTGAAACTGATAGAAAGCCAGCTGCGTTCCTATGATACCGGCACAGTCGAGCACATTAACGAGCAATGGATATTTTTTGACGAGGAAACCGAAGAAGCTGCTCTCCTTGAGCAATTTAGCAATCAGGAAATTGAGATTCTGCGAAAAAATTCGTGGAAACGAGGTGACCTTCTTGACGGAGGATCCGTAAAATGCGGCAAAGAGGTTTTTCAGCTGGAAGATGGCGAGATGATAAGGGTCAGGAAACAATTAGTATATTCGCTTGAACGGCTGCTGGCAGAATTAAAGGATGAAGCCTTCCTGTACTTTATCAATACATTGAATTCCCTTCATTTTTCAATACATGACTGTATTTATTGCTATAACCACCTGACCTTCCTTGATCCAGGTCAGGGAGCTGCAGGGGTCAATTTCCTCATTTTTGATAATGAAGAATCCATTTGCAGCATCCAGCACCATTTTAATTATGGAGATATGCAAAACGACCGGTTTGAGTTTACCTTAAGCAGCGGAAAACGCACCGTAATTGAAAAAATCTCCTGAGTGGAGCAAAACCCCCGCATAACCAGACCATGCGGGGGTTTTTATCACCTTTCATCCTTTTTTGAGCGGCAAGTACCTGGTCAATTGGCCTTCTGAGGCTCCTTTTTCGTAATCGCTAGATTGAAGCGGTTTTTGAATAAAAAACCCTTGTGCATACTGGCAGCTCATTTCCCGTAAAAGCTCTGCCTGTTCCTGTGTTTCCACACCTTCCGCGACAACCTCCACTTCGAGTCCCCGGCCCATTGAGATGATTGCCCTGACAATTGAAAAACCGTTCGAATCAGTTTGGAGATTGCTGATAAAGGATTTATCTATTTTTAATGAATTAATGGGCAGGCTCCTCAAATAGCTTAACGATGAATAACCTGTTCCAAAGTCGTCGATTGATACCTTTACGCCAAGCTTTTGCAGTTCTTTCATGGTCAGTATGCTGTGATCAATGTTTTGGAGCATTGTACTTTCTGTGAGCTCCAGGGTAAGGTACTCCGGTTCCAGGCTGGCCTGTTTCAGTGCATCTATAACCACTTGCAGAAAACCGGGCTCCCGGAATTGTCTTGCCGACACATTGACAGACACGCCAAGGCTTCCGAACCCTTTTCGCTGCCAGTCTTTTGTCTGCAGGCAAGCCGACTGGATTACCCATGCCCCAATCTCTTCAATTACTCCTATTTCCTCAGCAAGCGGGATGAATTCGAGCGGAGCTACAAGGCCAAGGTGCGGATGATTCCAGCGCAGCAGTGCTTCATTCCCTGTAACTCGGCCAGTTTTTAGATCAACCAGGGGCTGGTAGCACAAAAAAAGCTCCTTTTTCTGCAGGGCTGTGCGCAAATGGTTTTCAATCTCAAACCGAAGCAGCACTTTCCCTTTCATGTCAGGACTGTAATAAGTCACCTGGTTCCCGCCTTGCTGTTTTGACTCGTTCAAGGCGGTATCTGCGTTTTTTATTAAAGTCTGATCGTCCTGTCCGTCACAGGGATAGAAGCTTGCGCCAATACTGGCGGTAATGAATAGTTCCCGCCCCTGATATAAAAGCGGACTGGAAATCTCTGTGAGAATTTGTTGTGCAATTTTGCCGATATTGTCGGTGCTAGGTTTAGATGTTAATAATAGTGTGAATTTATCACCTGCAAATCTTGCTAAAAATGATCCTGCAGGTACCTTTTTCTTCATTCTTTCAGCAATTTGCTTTAGAATGGCGTCTCCTGCCCTGTGGCCAAGACTATCATTGATATTTTTGAATCGATCCATATCAAACATGAGCAAAGCAAGCTTATTCCCATGGGGATTCACTTTATTTAACATTTCATCAAGATATTGAGAAAATTTTAACCCATTGGGAAGGCCAGTCTCCAAATCATAATAGGCAAGCTTAAAAATTTTTTCATCCAGCAAGGTAAAAGAAAGGAAAATCTCTTCTTCGACCTTTCTTTCAATTTTCGATCCTGACGGAATGCATCCCAGAATGGTTGCGGCAGAAAATTTACGTTTCAGCACTTCCCGAAGTTCTAGCTGTCTGCCTTCATTTTCAGAAAAAATCTGGACAAGAAGGTTTGGAACATCCTCAAGAAAGGATTCTTTGATAAAATGGTCCAGCTGATGGTCGTCGTGATATAGGCAGCAAAAGGTTTTAGCCATAATACTCTCCAGTTTTCAGTATTTCTCCAATATCCCTGAGTTAAAGGTAACACACTTTTATGGCCAAAATTTTGACAAAAAAACAAAAGCTGCCTGGCGGCAGCTTTTGTTTTTTACCCTTTAAATAAATAGGTGCCAAGCGGCAGGGAAAAACCTAAATATAACACAAGCAGGATGGCGATGATAAATTGGATCCACAGCACCTTTGTACTTTCTCTTTTGGCTGTGCGGCCCAGGATCATCTCTAGCATGGCAATAACCCAAACACCCACTGCAGCCTTCAGGATATACATCATGCTGATATTGCTCAAGCTCAGGAGAAGACCTACGCCTGTTGCAATGATAAGTATGTACAGAACCCTTAAGATCATTTTCAGTACCTTGAATCCTTTTTCTTTCCCGCTCTTATGCAACCCTAACGCAACAAAAAATAAAACTAGTGCCAAAAACCACGCTGTCATATGGGCATGTACCATAAAACTGCCTCCTATTATGTAAAATTCCCCATTATCATACCATAGAGGGAAGTAAAATCCTAAAGATATGATAGAGGGAAATCTATTGCCGCGGGCTTTTTACCTAACAGGATTGCTCAATGTGCCAATCCCCTCTACAGTAATCTCTACCATGTCCCCACTAGCCAGAAAACTGGGCGGCTTCATGCCTTTGCCAACTCCTGCCGGTGTACCTGTGGCAATGACATCTCCGGGTTCAAGGGTCATTCCTTTTGAAAGCTCCTCAATAATTTTCGCGATAGGAAAAATGAGCTGCCTTGTATTAGAGGATTGTCTGATTTCACCATTCACCCTGGTCTCTATGTTCAGCTGATTGGGGTCGGCTATGGAAGAGGCATGAACAATCCATGGTCCCATCGGACAGGATCCATCCAGGCTTTTACCGATAAAATATTGTTTATGGCGAGACTGCAAATCACGTGCAGTTACGTCATTAATAATTGTATAGCCAAAAACATGGTCAAGGGCATCCTCCTGCTTGATCCCTTTCCCTTCTTTCCCGATAACGACAGCCAATTCTCCTTCATAGTCGAGTTCCTTTGTCACTTCGCTATGCAGCGGGATAGGCTGCTTTGGCCCAATAACTGAAGTCGAAGCCTTTGTAAAGATAATCACGTCTTCAGGTATATCCTCTTTGCTGCCAAGCTCCACTGCATGCTCGGCATAATTCTTGCCCACACAAAAGATATTTTTGGAAGGCCTGGGTATCGGCGCAAGGAGAGTCAACCCGGTTAAAGGAAGATATGCGCCTTCTTCCGCTCGATGTTCGCCTGCCCAAGCTGCAACTGCCTGTGCCTTCTCGATAAATTCCTCTCCCATTGCAATGCATTCTGCCATTGAAGCAGGAAGACTTGCGAAGCCCGTCATCTTTTCTTCCGTTCTCCCGAGTGGAAGAACTTGATCTTCTGCTTCATTCAACAGTCCTACGAATAAACCCTGTTCGTCCTGTGCACTGACAAACTTCATATCCCCATCTCCTTTCAGGCACTTATTTGTATAGATTAATAATGACAAAGTTTAATTCACAAACTTTCCTGTTATGCCCTTTGATGCCCAATATTTATTTCTCAAGTGAACCTTTTGAATCTTTCCCGAGGCGGTTTTGGGAAGCTCTTCCACAAAGCTCACTCCCGTTATGGCTTTGAAATGGGCAAGTTTCTCCCTGGAGAACTGAATAAGCTCGTCCTCTGTTACGCTCTTTCCGTCTCTCTTTACGACATAAGCATGAGGAGTTTCGCCCCATTTCTCATGCGGAACCGCAATAACGGCAGCTTCGAGGACCGCCGGATGGTCATATAAGACACCTTCGACTTCAATGGACGAGATATTTTCTCCTCCTGAAATAATGACATCCTTTTTCCGGTCGACAATTTCGATATTCCCAAACCTGTCAACGGTCGCCATATCCCCTGTATACAGCCAGCCGCCCTTGATAGCTTCCATTGTGGCCTCGTCATTTTTCCAATACCCTTTCATGACACCATTGCTTCTTGTTGCCACTTCACCAATCTCACTTCCGTCTCTTGCCACTTCTTCTCCTGCATCATTCAGGACTTTAACCTCACAGCCGATCATCGGGACACCCGCCTTAGCTTTCATCCGATATTGTTCGTCAAATTGGCAAATGCTTCAAATGTGATCTGACCACAGAAACCGTACTGAGGGGAGAGGATTCTGTCATTCCGTAAACCTGGATAAATTCCCACCCCAGCTCTTTTTCCACCCTTGTCACAAAGGCAGGCGGCGGTGCTGAACCGGCAATGATAACCCTTACATTCTGGCCAGGCACTGAAGCATATTTCTCGTAGTGCTGCAAAAGGGAGTTCAGTACAGTCGGAGCCATATGCATCACCGTTACACCATGCTTTTGAAGGGCGTCATGAATCATTTCCGGGGAAGACTTTCGCAAACAAATCTGAACCGAACCGTTTGCTGTATAATAAAATGGTGATCCCCAGCCATTTACATGAAACATGGGAAGGACATGGAGCAGGACATCCTCATCACTGACCCTCAAATGATGCATGGTACTTAGTGCGTGGACATAATTGTTCCGGTGGGTCAGCATCACTCCCTTTGGCTTGCCAGTGGTTCCGCTTGTATAAAGCAGGCTGCAGACATCCTGTTCCCCAAGAAGTTCTCTATCAAACGCCTCCGGTGAATGGCTGCCCAGCCATTGATCATAACCTGTTTCCCCGCAGCCTTCCTCTGAGTAATGCACAATGATTTTTTCTACGGATTCCAATTGATCTTTGATTGGCTGAATTAAGTGGTACAATTCCTGATCAACAAACAAAACTTTTGACTCGCTATGATTCAGGATGAAAAGATAGTCTTCAGACTTCAGGAGGATATTCAGGGGCACCATGATTGCACCCAGTTCAAAGACGCCGTAGAAGCCCTCAAGCATTTCAACGGAATTAGGTGCCAGGTAGGCGACACGGTCTCCTTTTCTGATTCCAAGCTTTTTAAGACCGGCCGCCAGACGTTTTACTCGTTCGTTCAGTTCTTTGTATGTAAACACCCTTTCCTCACAGATGATTGCCCTCTTTTCCCCATATAATGAAACTGCCCGATCCAAAAACTGAGTAAGTACCATAGGCATGTCCATTTCGTAACCCTCCATATAAAACGGAATTTTCTAATAATATGTTACCATTTGTAATTACACTTGGGATGTCGTTTTTTGTCTCCCCGCAGACTTTATTTCTTATAGGCATTTTAATCACATACTGCTTCCGCCTACATAGGATAATAAAGAAAATTTAAAAGGGTGTTGTTGTATGCCAGCAATTGTTGGAGCTGTTCAAGTCATCTCGATTGGAAGCAGCGGCGTTTTTAACATTGGAGATGTCTATAAGATCATGCCAGTTTCCACTGCTAAAACCTTTTCGGGGGCCGGTTCATTTAACACAGGAGATAGTATGCAGGTTTATAATAATCAAAGTTCCACCAATACCTTTGACCAGGACAGTGTTGACCAGGGAAATTACTTTAATGCTTAATGGCGGGTGAACGATTATGGCCAATTTTTATATACAGCAGTCCATTTCAATCAATTTGATCAGGATTGACGGAATCACAAACTCTTCTGTCCTGCAGATAGGCAGCGCCGGGGTGATCAAGCCCGCATCCTATCTTTATAATACTGGCGGATTTAAGGGACCTGCTCCGCAGGCTGTACCTCCTGGAAGTGCGGCGACCGGTACTTCCCCGCAGGCTGCCCCATCCGGCGCAGGCAATCTTCTTGAAGCTCCCGCGGTCCCTCTTCAATCCCCAACCTAAAGGCAAAGTGGACACTATATGCATATGATTTGAGGTGAATTCCTTGAACATGGAAATCTATCAATATATAAGAGAACTTCATGCCTTCGTGGAAAAACAGAGTAAAAAGCTGCGGAAACTGGAGAAAGCCATGCTGGAAATGAATCAGGAACTCGTGAAGCTTAAGGAAAGGCCACCCATTCAGGTTGGAAATCTAGAATACAAATTTGACCAGTTAAAAGTGGAGACACTTGAAGGAACGTTAAACATCGGCCTGAACCCCTCGGACCTCGAAGGAATTTCCGATTTCGCCGTGGATAATAAAAGCATCCAGGCGCAGGTCGCACCGAAGGACTTATTTAAAAGGGGAATGGAAATTGAAAATGAGCTGCGGCAGTATCTGGAAACAGATTTGCCAGGAATCTATCAGGATACCATGCAAAAATTGAATTTCACTGCAGATGAATCCTATTATCACTTTATTACGGAGGATATTCTCAAACAGCTTCCCAGCCGAATCAAGGTACATCTGGAGCAACTTACTAAAGAAACACGGGAAAATGAATCCGAGGCCAAACAAAAAGTCATCGAAACGATAAAGGGAGAAATACAGAACGGAGTCTATTTATTTTTGAACAATTTACAAGAGCAGACAAAAGGAGTGAGGACAGATTGAACTTCTGTGTCTACAACAGGGATATCCAGGTAGGAAGCATCAGGGTATTGGGTGTATCGAGTTCATCTCTCCTCATGGTTGGGGATGCTGAATCCATCCAGCTAGCCGCCACATTCGATACTCCACCTGAATCACTGATTGTCGGCCCATTCGTACCGCTGGGGCCTGAGTGAGCCATGCTGCAAAGAACTTCTTCCATAAACCATATAAAGGTTGACAGCCTGGGGATATCCTCCGTTTTTCAGATTGGGGATTCCCATCGAATACAAGCCTTATCGCGGGCACTCGCTGTCCAGAGAGAAGCAGAAATCTTCTTTGACAACGAAGGAAATTTCGCTTCCTACCCCATCTTTTCAGAGCCGATTCCCTTAATCCCTGTTACGGAAAATGTGAAAATGTCCCAGCAGAATCTCAATCCTTTTTTAAAAGTAGGCAATATAGATATCATTGGGGTTTCATCTTCTTCCGTGGTCCATCTTGGAAACACCTGCCATGTTTCAATGGAAGCGAGAATCAAGCATATCCGGCACTTGCTGACAGACAAAGAACAAACGTGAGCACCCATGCATATCGTACAACGAGGAGCAAAGAGCCTATTATAGAAAAGGATGTTTTAGATGCCAGCTATCATTGGTCCGGTACAGATTGTCAACGTTGGAGGAGGAACTGTCCAGTTTGGTGACACACTGTTTATTTCACCCAAAAGCAATACAAAATCAACCACGGGCGCTGGTTCTTCCAACACTGGCGGTTTCATCATTACAAATAATGGACTAAGCTCAAGCAATGTCCTGGATTCAAGCCTAGTTGACCAGCCAACTGTCGGAAATAATTAAAAAAAGCCGCTGCAGCAAATATCAAGCTGCACCGGCTTTTTAGGTTGGTCTTTTTAATCGAGCTTCAAAAGGTTACCGCCATCAAAGAAAAATAAATAACGCTCTTCAACCGGCCGCTTCCAGATTTGTTCCAGGGCTTTTGCGTAGAGTTCGATCTGAACTTTGTATCGATCTGCAAGGACAGGCTTTGCCTGTTCAAAGCCTCCTCGGAACCGGTCCTGAATCCCATCCGTTTTAAAATCGAGCAGGACCATTCCCTGTTCATCCTCAAACACACAGTCTACGACCCCCTGGATGAAAATATCTTCTTCCTGTCCGGCCCAATCAGGATAGACCTCGGGCGCGGGCAGCGACAGGTAAAACGGCACTTCCCTTTTTACATTCTTGGAAGCAAGGAGGCGCCGGCCAATCTCCGAGTCAAAAAAGGCTAATATCCATTTTAGTTCCACGGCGTCCTTTTGCTCGGGGTATAAAAGTTCTTTCCGTACCATGATGTCAAGCAATTCATGAAGGGATTCCTCAGTGACAGGACGGCTCAGATCGACATGCTGCATCACCATATGCATCGCTGTACCCTTTTCGGCCGGGGTCATTTCCTTCTCCTGCATGAACTTCGGCCTGTTCAGCAGCGGTTTGGCAAACTTCCTCAGCAGGCCTGTGCCGCTTTCATCGTCCCTGACCTCATGATTCCTCTTTAGCTCAGAAACAGACTGCTTGGAACGGTGAGTAGCCGCTTTATCAAATTCGTATTTCCAGGAAAGCTGACGGCGAACCGCTTCCGCATGCTGGGAGCCACTATTAACAGGCTCCCCGGCCGCAACCTTCTCCAGACGTGTCTCGTTCTCCATGTTCCCCTCTTCCAAAAAGGAAGCTGCCTCATCAGCTCGATAAACGTGCAGCTGCCAGCGGGACGGGTGGCCGACAATCTCATTAGGGACAGGTCCGCTCCTGCCCCCCTCTGTTATGGTATGGGCATCCTGATGGCGGACCAGCGCAGGGCCAATCCAATCAAGATAGCTTCCGGCTGAGGCCCTGAGAAATTCTTCAAGCAGCCAGTCGGAATGTCCTTCGGCTTCCGCCCATTTATCTGCTGTTTTTTGCATATTCTTGACCGAGCCAATCAAAAATAACTTTTCCTTTGCCCTGGTTAACGCAACATAAAGGACCCTCATTTCCTCAGCAAGCATTTCCATTCTCTTTTTCCGCTTAAACGCCAGCTGAGGAAGGGATGGGTATGATATCCGTTTGTCGGGATTGACATATTTGGAGGCAAAGCCGTACTCTTTATCAAGCATAAATGACTTTTTCAAATCCATCGTATTGAACTTGCGTGCTAGCCCCGCCACAAAAACAACAGGGAATTCCAGCCCTTTGCTGCTGTGGATCGTCATGATCCGGACAACATCCTCCTGCTCGCCGATTGCGCCTGCTGCACCCAGGTCATCGCCCCGGTCCTGCATCCTTTCGATAAAACGCAGGAAACGGAATAATCCACGGAAAGAAGTAGACTCATACTGCCTTGCCCGGTCATACAGGGCGCGCAGATTTGCCTGACGCTGTTTTCCTCCAGGCATCCCCCCAACAAAATCATAAAAGTGGGTTTCCCTGAACAATTGCCAAATCAACTCGGAAACGGATACTTGTCTGGCAACAGAGCGCCATTTCTTCAGATTGTCCAAAAAGGGGCGAACCTTTTCGTACAGTCCCTCGTCTTCCTTTTGTCCTCCATTTTGGCAAAAAGAGGAGAGGGCATCGTAATACGTTCCTTTTTTATCGGCAATCCGGATGACAGCAAGCTCTTCTTCGTTCAGTCCAATGATCGGGGACCGCAGAACAGAAGCGAGCGGGATATCCTGATAAGGATTATCGATCACCCGCAGCATTGACAGCATAATCGCAACCTCAGTCGCTTCAAAGTAGCCTGTTGAAAGATTCGCATAAACAGGTATACCCTGCTGCTTAAATTCCTCTATGAACTGTGGAGCCCAAGTCATGGAGCGGAGAAGAATGACCATGTCCTTATACTGTACAGGTCTTTCCATCCCCGTTTTCGGGTTAAATACCCCCATCCGGCCTTCAACGAGTTCTTTCATTTTCCTGGCCATAAGCCTTGCTTCAAGCTGGGATTGTTCAAGATCCAGAGCATCATAGCCTTCTCCAGCGTTTTCTTCTCCATCAGAATCTTCTGCTGTATCTGCTCCAGAATCAATCAGTAAAAGCTCCACCGGGTAAGGGTTCCCCTCGGGATATGGCGCACCCTTTTTCAACTCGGCACTCTCATCATATTGGATTTCCCCAACCCGTACCCCCATAATCTGCTTAAAGAGATAGTTGGTTCCATCCAGTACCTCGGACCTGCTTCGGAAATTTTGCGCAAGATCGATTTTAAGTCCGGTATCCTCCCCGAAAGTGGTGAACCTGTTGTATTTGCTTAAAAATAAATTTGGTTCCGCCAGCCTGAAGCGATAGATCGACTGTTTGACGTCACCCACCATGAACAGGTTCCCGCTGCTTTCTCCGTCGGCCGTCACAAGCTGGAGAATCGCTTCCTGGACCATATTGGTATCCTGGTATTCATCGACAAGCACTTCCTTGAATTTATCTCGGTAATAAATGCCGGCTTCGGAAGGCTGCAGCAGATTTCCCGCCTTGCCCGCCGAAAGAATTTCAAGTGTAAAATGCTCAAGGTCTGAAAAGTCAACCAGCCCTTTCTCCTGCTTCTTATCAGCAAACCTTTTTCCAAATACTTTAACAAGCCCAGTAAGCGTTTCAATGACGGGCTTCATTTCCATCATATCTTTTAGAAAGCTTTCAGGCCTTCTGGTAAATAGCTCAGTTTTCAAGTCGAGCACCATCTTCTTGGCCTTGTCCCGAAGTTTCCCTGCCTTTTCAATTAAGTCTTTATCATAAACTTTGGGACTGCATGGCTTGGCCCTTTTAAAATCTACCAGCTGCATGGCCTCAAACAGGGAAGACCAGGATTCCTTTTGGGCCGCTAGCAGTGTATCAACCATGTGAAGATCCTGAAGGAAGTTTTCGGCCCGTGGAGCAGGTCCGGCTGGGAGCTTTGTCAGCTCCAGTCCTTGCTCAAGCAGTTTCCTTGCACCCTCCAGCTGAAGCTCAAGATCGAACAGCAGCGACCTGGCAAACGGCATATCTTCAATTGATCCGCTCAGATCAACATCATACATAGAAACAATTAAATCCAGGTAGTCTTCAGGTGCTGGATTGGACCTGGCAAAATCGTAGAGTTCGAGAATGATATCCTTTAATGCCTCATCGCTGCGGTCATTGGTAAAAGTATCAACCAGCTTGAAGAATTCGAGATTTTCCGGTTTCCCATACTCTTCTTCAAAAATATCATCTATAACCTCATCCCTTAACAGCTGCCCTTCTGTTTGGTCAGCAATCCGGAAACCCGGATCCACATCAATTAAATAATAGTACTTGCGAATCACATCCAGGCAAAATGAGTGCAGTGTTGAAATAGATGCCCTGCTCAGCAGGCTTAGCTGTTTTCGCAAATGAGAAGAAGATGGATCCGCTGTGATTGCCTTCTCCAATGCCTCGCCAATTCGATGGCGCATTTCAGCTGCTGATGCATTTGTAAAAGTAACAACCAAAAGCTCATCAACGTCGAGCGGGTCAGAACCTGATGTAATCTTTTTAATGATCCGCTCAACAAGTACCGCCGTTTTACCTGAACCTGCTGCGGCGGCAACAAGAATATCCTGCCCATTGGCCATGATCGCCTTCCACTGGTCATCCGTCCATGTTACCCCATCCGGCTTTGGCGGAATGTTTTTTTTACCCAAGATCGACTCCCTCCTTTTTGATAGCCTCGAGGATATCTTCTTTGCTTTTTGGGACAAGCTTTCTAAAATCGTTTGAATCGATGGACCGATCAAACTGACAGACAGATTTAAATGAACAAAATGTGCATGGCAGCCTGTCCTTCAGTTTGAATGGATCGATATCGACGACGCCGCTGATAATATCGTTTCCGGTCTCCACATATTTGTTTCGGACAAAGCGTCTCAGGCTGTCAAAATCCTCCCTGTTCGCCACCTTGGAGGCTTTAGATAAAGTACCATCCTTTTTAAAGCCGGCAGCAACAATATGTGAATTCCCTGATTCGAGAGTGCGGTCCATCAGCCGGATCACATTTTCGTCTGCAAGCATCAGGCCGTTCATTTTAAACTGCTTCATCATTTCCTCTTCGATTTCCTCAAGCGTAAGCATTCTTGAAGCGTTGATAATCGGATTATGGATATGGAAATACAGGACGCCTGCTGGGTCAGCCTTCTTCCCGACGAGATGGGGTGAATGGGTAATGATGATATCAAGATAGGTCAGCATCTGCAGGGCGAGCCCGTAATAAACCTCTGTCAGATTGAGTTCCTTTTCGCTGGATTTGTAGTCAAGCACACGCAGATATAAGCCATTCTCGTCTTCTGCCTTGTCAACCCGGTCAATCCTGCCCATCAGCTCCATCTTCGTCCCGTTCTTCAATGAGAAACCAAGGGGCGGCAACGTTCCCCGCCGGCCAAAACCCAATTCAAGTCCTACAGGCGAAAAGCCGCTTGCTTTCGCATGGTCGCTTAAAACAATTGAGGCCCGGGTAATGATTTGCTGCAGCTTTTGTTTGATATAGTGATGCCTGTTTGAGCTCAAAAGAATCTCATGCTGCAGCCGCGGCGCCAGCCTGTCGACTGCCTCCCTGGCCAGCTTTTCAGACTGGGACCTCGTCAGGCTGGCCCAGGACAGGTTTTCCTCCATGATGGTCTCTGCTATATATTTTAAAGCAGCATGGAACAAGTCTCCGATATCTGGAGCCTCGAGCCTGAAAATCTGGCGGTCGCGCAGCTTCAGCCCATGCTGGACAAAATGCGAAAAAGCACAGCTGTTAAACAGCTCCATACGCGATACGCTTGCTTCAATTTCCTCACCGTACAACTCTTGGCTTACTTGTTCGGTAAGCTTCTGTGTCCTGTTTTCATAAAAAAGACTGGACAGGACCCTTCTTGCCGTCCCTCTCCACTGCGGGCTTTCCAAAAAATAATCATAAACGTCCCACCAAAAATCATGCACGGGATAATTTCGTTTCTTCAGCTGCAGCTGTGAGGTTAAATAGCTGAGTGCTGTAAACTCACCTGAAGCATATTCCAGCTGCTCAGCTTCCGGAAGCTCCGACGGATCGGAAGTGAAGTAATGGCGGTGATGTTCAGGGAACAAATCTTCCACTCTTTTTATATAGATTGACGGGACCAGGCCTTTCCCCTCTTCATTTGCCATTGGATAGCTTAAATAAAGAAGCTCGGCAGGTGTCGTAAAGGCCTTGTATGCAAGGAAGTTTTCATCCAGCAGTTTTTGCCTTGAGGACGGAGCAACTTTCAGTCCATCAGCCTGAAGCGCACCTCTGTCATCATCACCGAGAATTCCCTCATCCGAAAGTTTTGCCGGCAGGACTCCTTCGTTCACACCAATGACAAAGGCAGCCTTAATATCTGCCAGCCGCGATTTTTCGAGGTCTGCGATGAGCACCTGGTCAATCGCAGGAGGGATTAATGAAAACTTCAAAGATTCGAACCCGGCATCAAGAATGGTTACAAACTTCCTGGCTGGCACTTCTTCCTCACCAAGCATTTCAACAAACTGATCAAGCAGGTCGATAACTGAATTCCATGCCTGGTCATGCTCCCTTGCATCAACCAGCCTTCCATTCTCTTCGGCTGCCATTCTTAACTGCTCCAGCTTGACTGGGATATTAAGTTCTTCAAGATAGAGGTATACAGCTTCGCACAGCTTGCGTCCACTGTCTGCCCTCTTAATTCGCCTTGACAGCCGCTGAAGCGGAGCGGTAAGCATCTGCCTTAAGCCATTCAGCAGTTCTTCTGTTTCCTTCTCCGCGTCGGTCTGGGCTGTATCCGAAAATTCAAGTCCGCGAATCCGGCGGTAGACCCACCGGTTCTTCCTGGTCCATTTATCCCCTTGAATCCCATGGGCCAGAACATAGTTTTCGAGAATATCCATTTGTTCACGGGCTTTGTTTATTTCGGTCCCTGACGGAAACAGCAGATCCGTTTTAATCGCCCGGAATATCGGCTCATAACGCCAATTGCCCAGCACCGTCTCAAGGCTTGATCGGATCAGCTCAATCAGTGGATGATTAAGCATCGTGCTTTTCTGATCGATGAAATATGGAATATCATGGTCGTCAAAAATCGTTTCCAGTATTTCACGGTAGTCGTTTGCATTTCTCATGAGAATGGCGATATCTCTGTACCTTAAGCCCTTGTCACGCACCAGGCCCCTGATTTTGCGCGCTATTCCTTCCACTTCAGCCCTGCGGTTTGATGCCTGGGCAATATGGATGCTTGTGGCACCAAGATATTTTTTAGCCGGCCTTGAATCGAATTCTGCTTCCAGATGCCTTAATGAATCTTCATTCCATCTGAGCTGGCCCTTAAGGAGCATATCCTCCTCCAGCTCAATCCCATTTGCCTCAATGATTCCGTGAATATTCCGGCATGTCTCGCCGGTCAGCCTGAACAGATGGAGCTCATCAGGATGGCTATATTTAAAGGACTGGTCGAGTGGCAACGCAATGGTTACCCGCCTGCATGTCCGCATCAGCTGCTCGATGATTTGCAGCTCGAGTGGGGTAAAGGTATAAAAGCCGTCTATATATACCTCCGCATCCTGGAGATAACTTGAAGCCGGAATTTTTTCGGAAAGCAAACGGAAATAATCTTCCGAATCAATATATTTACCGAACAGCTCGTCCTCAAACTGGCGGTAGACCAGTTCAAGATCATGAAGTTTTTCCCTCAGGGCTTTTTTGCCCGCTTCTTCTTCTTCTTTTGCAGCCAAGTCATCGGGTTTAATGCCATACCGTTTAAATTCAATCAGCATTTGTTCCATTTGCTGAACAAATCCATTTTTTCCTGCCGCACGCTGAAAGATTTTTAGCTCGTCCTTTTTGTCCTCGATAATTTTCCGGATCATCATGCTGATTCCTACACTTGACAGATGATAGCGGGTATAGCCCCCGGTTTCCTGAAGGACTCTCCAGGCGAGGCGCGGAAAACTGTACACTTGAGCCCGGATCATGCCTCCCAGTCCTGGTGCAGTCGACAGCCTGTATTCCGACAAAAATGACATCTGCTCCGGAACAAGATAAATGATAGGTTTTCCTTCGGGATCATCTAAAAGCCTGTCCTTTATTTCATTCAAACATAGCTCCGTTTTCCCGCTGCCGGACCGCCCCAGAACAAAACGTACAGACATCGATTTTCCTCCTTTTTCATAATGAGCGCGCTCCAACCCGCAATGTATCCTATATAGAACGGACCGGTAAAAGAGCGAACAACAAACTAGATTTCTGTTAATCTGATATAATCATGCAAACTATTTTAGTAGTCTAAGGAATGAGAACATAAAAAGACGCAATCACTGCGCCTTTTGGATAATCATGTTTTTAGAGAGATTTCCCTTCAATTATACCGGTTATTCAGCAAAAATTCGAGTTTGCCCTCTCGTAAATTATTCCCAATACAACCTGCAAATTACTGCCTATTAGCATAAATTAACCTTGGGTGATCTTTATGAATCCTTTGCCGCTTAGCCGGAACATTCCTGCTCTCCTGTCCATTTGCTCCATTTTAGTTGCCAGCAATATTTATACTCTCATCCCAATTTACGGGACAATTGCTGAAGATCTAGGTATCTCGAGAAGCAGCGTGATTTGGGCAGGCAGCCTTTTTACATTTTTTTATGCTTGCGGGCTTCTCTCCATTGGCCCGATTTCCGATTACACAGGCCGAAAAAAAATACTTGTTCTCGGGCTCCTTGCCTCTGCCCTTTCATCCTTAGCCGTAGCCCTTTCAACAGACGTTTTTAGCCTATGGCTGACCCGATCGATACAGGGTTTTACACTTGCTTCATTTGCTTCTGTGATTTTTTCATACTCGTTTGAACTATTTCCATTCAAGCAGAGAACCCTGCTGGTTGTTTTAATTAACACTGGTTTCTTGATTGCCGGCATTTTTGGACAGCTTGCCAGTTCATTTCTTTCTGAGTGGCTCTCATGGAACAGTGTTTTTATTTTCTTTGCACTTTGTTACTCGCTGTTGGCCGCATTGACTTACTGGCTTCTCCCAGAGTCACCTGGATTGCATGGCAAACAGGAAAAACTATGGCGAACCTTCCGTTCCATTCTGCATGATCCCAATCTGGGCAAGTGCTATATGATTGCTTTTACCCTATTATTCTCGATCATCGCATTTTACGATGCACTTGGAAGGTTCTTTACAGGTCCCGGGTCCGAGTTATACATGATACGGGTAGCAGGCCTGGCAGGAGCTTCTGTATCACTCTTTACCGGAAAATTAATCGAAAAAGCTGGTGAACTGCGAACATTGTCTTTTGGCCTGGTCCTCGGGGTAATTGGCCTTTTGTCCATGCTCATATTCCACTCCACTCTTGGTCTCATTGTTTTTTCGATTATGTTTATTTCATCCATATCCCTGGCTATCCCAACTGTCATTACGCTAATAGGCGAACTTGCAGGCACAAGGAGGGCCAAAGCTCTTTCACTGTATTCCTTCATCCTTCTATCAGGTGCAAGCCTGGCCCCGGCCATTGTATCTTTATTCCATTTCTTTCACATGCTCATCCTTCTGTCGGTCATTTTCATGGCCAACTTAGGTTTATGCGCGGTTCTTTTCAAAACAAAAAGCGAGGGACACTTCCAATAGGACCGTCCCTCGCTTTTCTCACCAGCTATTATTATTTTCATCTTCAAGCAAGCCCATGCTTGAAATATGGTCCCTTGTTTTTTTATCTCCCAGTTCATAGAGCATGGAGTAAATTTTTCGCATACTATTATCGTAGTGTGGATTCGATTTATTCTCATGGTATTGTTTGAAAGGAACATGGGATTCGACAAAGCCTTCCAGATCGGAATCATAATTTTCATTTAATAAGTCCCTCAGAAGCTCTACCTCATCATCGGTCGCCTCAATTTTGAATTGTCCCTCCGGTTCCGCCGGTTCCATCAAAACTTCACCACTGGTAATGCTTACATAAAAAGTTTTCTTTAATTCCTGCATCCCTACAGCTCCTCGCGTTTTTACTATGCTTTACCACAATGAGCTGCAAGTTAATCTTCCTATTAGCATCACTTTCTGATTTTGTTTTAAAAGGAGACATCCATCTCATCCAGAGGCCAGTATCTCAGGTTCACCTTCCCTACTACCTCGTCCATTGAAATATATCCAAAGTGGCGGCTGTCCCAGCTGCCTAAACGATTATCGCCAAGAACGAACAGCTTCCCTTTTGGCACCTTCTTCTTGCCGGTTATATCCTCCAGATTGAAATCGCCGGTTAGAGATCCGTCGAAGACCTTCGCGCGATAGTTCTCTAAATAAGGCTCATCCACTTCCCTGCCATTTATATACAGTTTATCGTCCCGATATTCAATTTGATCCCCGGGCAGGCCGATGATTCTTTTAACATAGTCTTCTTTCTTGTTAGCATGAAAAACAATGACATCAAAACGCTGCAGGTCGCTTTCCTCATAGCCGATCTTATTCACGACCAGTTTATTTCCTTCTTCAAGAGTTGGCAGCATCGATTCTCCTTCCACGACATAGTTGGAGAAGAAGAACGTACGAATAAATGCGAAAATGACCAGTCCCAGAGCCAAAGCTTTGAGCCACTCGATCCCTTCTTTTCTCAATTCCTCTTTCATTTCGATTGTCCACCTCGATTTCAAGCCTCATCATATCGGGAAATAGTTCCAGCCAGTTAATTTTTACTACCATTATGATCCTTTTCAGTACTCATATTCATCTTTATTTCAATAATTTTGCCAACATACCAAAGAATAAGAATAATAATGATAACAATCGCCGTTCTCAGCGGTTTTGTGATCAATGAATGAAGATCATAGCCTACAAAACTGATGGTAAAAATCATGACCATTTTTCCTGCCAGCACAGCAAGCATATACTGGGGCAAACTTATTTTTGAAAGACCAGCAACAATATTAACCAAAGCAGATGGCGTGAAAGGAAAACAAAGCAGTAAAAACAGGGGGCCAAACCCATGCCGCTCCACCCAGCTCATCCCCTTGCGCACCTTTGGATGCTTCTGGATAAATTTCAAGAGCCTTCTTTGGCCATAATTCCTGATTAACAGGAACACAATCATGGCCCCTGCACAGGCCCCTATCCATGAGATGAGGAAACCGATCCAAAGTCCAAACGCATTTGCGTTGGCCATGACAAATAAAACGAGCGGCAGAAATGGCAGAAACGCCTCAAGCAAAGGCAGCAGCACCCCTGCCAAAGGTCCTAAAGCACGGTATTCCCCTACTAATTCCATAATATTTTCTAGTGTAAACCATTCCTTGATTAATTCTAAATCCATTGAGTTTCTCCTTTTTGCTCCCTGACAAGTCCTTATCTCTCATTTTACACCTGTACAAATAATTGAAAAAGTGCAGCGGTCCAATAATTACTGTGCAAGAAAATCTTTCAAAGCCTGTTTGTTTTTCTCAAGGTCTATGGCAAGGACAGCCCCTGCCCCGCTAATTCGCTGATTTTCATAAGACTGATCAACAGGAATTCTCAATGAGTCGATATTCCGGCTTTCCCTGGATATGAACCCCCTTCCGATATACACCATGTCACCAGCGCCCATATTCGTGTTTATATAGGGGGCAACAACGCCGATAAGCTTGGGCAGCTTTGGCACAGTCTGAATGCTTGCAAGCTGGCTCCCGACCTCTTTTATCACTTTTTGCTGTCTCTCAACCCTTCCGAAATCACCAACAGCATCATGACGGAACCTGACATACCCAAGCAAATGTTCTCCGTCGAGCCTTTGCAGACCCGGCTCAATAGTAACATCGATATTCGTGGACATTCTTTTTTCTACATCTACTTCTACCCCATTTGGAAATGCTGTATCAATCAGCTGGACGAATCCTTGAAAATCAACAATCGCATAATGCTCCAGGTCAACATCAAAGTTTTCCTTAATGGTCTGGCGAAGCAGCTCAGGGCCTCCCAGTGCAAAAGCAGTATTAATTTTATTGCTCCCGTGGCCTGGGATGCCTATATAGGTATCCCTCATGATGGAAGCAAGCTTATAGGTTCCCCTGTCCGGATTATAGCTCGCAATCATAATCGTATCGGCACGCGAAGTTTCTCCTTCCCTGGAATCGCTTCCGAGCAGGAGAATATTAATTGAACCATTTTCATCCTTGCTTCCATTAAACGTATACTCTTCTTGAACCTCCCCTGTTTGTTTTTGCGAGTCTGCCAATCCTTCATTAAATTGTAGATAACTATAAATTCCCACTCCTCCAATCAGGAGCAATAAAATAAAAAATACGGCCGACCATCTGACTTTGCGGCGCTTTTTTCTCTTCTCATGCCGGTCCTGTCTCATAGAACAATCCTTTCCATCGTGAATTTCTTATTAATTGCATCTATCGGTCTTATAGCTTCTTCTTTATTTTCCTTCTTTTTCGCTTCAATTAAACTTTTATAAAAAAGTTTTTGAAAAAAAATAAAAAAAACCGCAAAGCATCGTTGCAATTTGCGGTGTATCAGGGCCATGAAATCCTATAAAATTACAGGCAGTCCTTAAACCAATCTGTGATATAGCTTAAGCGGACAATGCGATAGGAAGGTTTTCCGCTTCTTGATAGTTCATGGTTGGATTCAGGGAAGCGGATGAGTCTGGCTGTTTTGCCTGCCCTTTTTAAAGCAATGAACAGCTGCTCGGCCTGCTCGATCGGACAGCGGTAATCCTTCTCGCTGTGGAGAATCAGAAGCGGTGTATTCATATTATCCACATAGGCAAGCGGTGAATGCTTCCATAATACTTCGGCTTCCCTTAAGCCGGCCTTGATCTGCCATTCGGTAAAATAATAGCCAATATCGCTTACTCCATAAAAACTGATCCAGTTAGAGATGGAACGCTGGGTAACCGCCGCTTTAAAGCGTTCTGTATGTCCGATGATCCAGTTGGTCATAAGGCCTCCGTAGCTACCTCCAGTGACACCAAGCCTGTTTTTATCTATAAAATCAAGATTTCCCACTACATAGTCAACGGCCTCCATAAGATCCTTGTAGTCGCCGCCCCCATAATCCCCGCGGACCAAATTCACAAATTCCTGACCATATCCATGACTCCCTCTAGGGTTTATATAAAGGACAGCATATCCTTTTGCCGCAAGCACCTGGAATTCATGAAAGTAGGTGTTGGCATACATTGTATGCGGGCCGCCATGAATCTCGAGGATCATCGGATATTTTTCCCCCTGTTTATAATTTGCCGGCTTCATGATCCAGCCATGAAGAAGCATGCCGTCACTGCCTGAAACGACAATAGACTCCGGTGCAGACAGTCTTACCTTGTTAGTGAACTCTTCATTCACATGAGTAAGCTGCTCAAGGTTTCCGGTTGTCACCTTAAGAATGAACAGTTCTCCCGGAAGCTCCGGCCTGCTTATCGCCGCTATTATTCTTTGTGTTTCAGGATGCAGTGTCATGCCATATACATGCTGCCGATCTAACAAGGCTGGATAGATTTCTCCCTGTAGATTTCCAAAGTATATAACAGTGCTGCCGTTATCCGAGATTAAAAAATAGAAGCTTTGTGAATCTGCCCCCCAAAGGATGCCCGGGACTTGCGCTCCCTGCTGTAAATCCCCTACCGCAGCATCTCCCGCCATTACATCCATTTCCTGAGTGACACAGGTAAGGAGACCGGTTTCCAATTCACAAATCCACAGCTTTACAAGGGTGGCATTTTCGTATTCCCGTTCATTTCCGAGAAAGCCAAGGAATTTTCCGTCCGGTGAAAAAGAGGCCGATTTGAAAAATCCTCTGCCCGAGGTAATATTCCTGGTTTCCCGGGTTTTGGTGTGAATCAGCTGGATATCCTGGTTAAACGAAAGGTCCTGGCTTTCCTCAGGGTTCCCTGATACAGCAATCCAGTTTCCATCAGGAGACCATCCTTCAGGACTCCAGTCGGTCTCTCCTGACGTAAGCAATTCTGCCTTTCCAGTGCTTAGGTCGGCTATGGCAATTTGCTTGAACCGGCCATCCCAAAATCCATCACTGTCCGATTTATACTTCATCCTGTCAACCACAAGCGGACCAGGCATCTCCCTCGAATCGTCCGTTTCTTGATTTACAAGTGGCTCCTGGGGTTTCAAAGCTGTCCTGAAAGCAATCGATTTGCCGTCCGGAGCCCACACCGGATTATTTGCTCCATTTAAGCAGGAGGTCACTTCACGAGCCTCTCCCCCTGACGCAGTCATCACGTAAATTTGGTTCTTCCCGCTTCTGTTTGATACAAATGTAAGCTGGGTCCCATCTGGGGACCATCTTGGAGAGTGATTCCTGAATTTCCCGAACGTCCATTGCCGGGCTTCCCTCTTTGTTTCCAAATCCAGCATATACAAGTTGGAAACATATTCGTCCTCTTCTTTTAAAATTTCTGTTTGTACAAACACACACCGTTTCCCATCTGGAGAGAACTGCGGGTCAGACACCGACTTTAAGTCATATAAATCCTCTGCCGTTACGATCCTTCTTTCACCCATATAAATGCTTCCTTTCTGACTATGTATTTGTTTCCTGAAGCTGTAAACAGGAACTTTGAAACAAGTTTCGTTAAGCCCCCTCTTTTAAGGGGAATGATTTAAACATTTAAAGACAGCCTATTTTATAAGCAAAGTAATCTAAAACCACTTGAAATGTTGCCTGTCCATGAAGTACGATATATACATAAAAATTAGAACATACGTTCCGCAAGACTAAAAGGAGTAACCCTTATGACAAGGATACCTGAAAAAGACCGCGATATCATGGAAAAAGCAATCTATCTGCCTATGGTATTAACCATACTTAACCGGGATATTGGTGTAGTTGAAACAAGTGCATTTAAACTGAGGAAGCCCTATCTTGAGTTAATCGAAGAAACAATGAAAGTGATTCAAAAGGAAATGGCAGGAGTTAAACGTTATATGAAACAAAATAGCCTTCGTGTGGAACGGCTTAAACAGGACGAAGCTTTTACAATGTATCTTTTTTTCTATCAGGGGTATGAAGAACAGCATAATTACTTCAATCCCCGTATCCGCAATAAGGTTCAGGAGCTTATGATCTATTACTTGTTCAAAAGGCATTCCCTCCAAAACGCGCCTGCAAATAACTAAAAGCCCTGTCTGCCAGGGCCAGTTGCACCATCAATCCTCATAACGATTATTTTCACTTACAAGTCCGGCTCCATCAGTAAATCTCGGACTATGGAAAAGGTAGCCAGCCCGGCGTTCTGTTTCTTTCATTCTCTGCATCATTCGTGTCCTGAGCAAAGCCGTCCGTAACAGCTGATTTTCAAAAGAATTAAAAGAGACCGGAAGAATAAAGGATTGGTTGTTTCTGAAGGTGACTCTCGTACTGTACGAATCATATTTCTTGTGGTGGAGAACATGTTCATGTGAAACCCAGATGCAGCCAGAGTTGGTCGGTGAAGTTGTCGGTAAAAAGAAAATTGAACTTAAGGGGTCTATTGCTATGGGGGCCTTGTGGGTAATCCCTGTTAGCATACGGGTGCCTTTTTTTCTGCCTTCAAAATCTGCAAAGAAGTATTCGCAGCTCCTCTTGATGAGGTCAATCGGTTTAAATGGCGAAATATATTCCTCTTCAAATTCCACAACCTTTGAAAAGGTCTTGCTTCCGTACTGATATGGAAAAATAATCATGGTATACGGATTAATCTCATATTCTTCAACTAGCTGTCTGTCCTCGTTGAACACGCTATCATCGCCTCCTCTGGGTATATTTACCCAAGGACAATCATACCATTGTTTATCACCTTATTAAGCCTAATTCTGCAACGTTCTTAAATTCTTCATAATTAACATTCGAGAAAAATTTTCTAAAAATTAAAATTATTTAGTTGATTATCCTCTGTTAACTCCATATAATAAAAAAAAGGTCAAGAGGTGAGGTCAGTGAAAGAAAAATCGTATTCTGAAATCATGAAGGCCAGTGTGATGAAGCGGATTAAAGCAAAGGAAACATTTGTGTTGGAACTCTATGTTGACATGCTAATTTCCGAAATCCAGCTCCAGACCCGGAAAGAAAAACTGCTGACAAGAATCGACAAGGCCATCGATGACCGCGACAAACCGTTATTCCTGACTTTGACAGAGGAATTAAAAGATTTAAATAAACAGTTCGGCACATAATATTAAATAGATTCCCCCGCTGTCGGCGGGGGATATTTTTATTTAAGTGAAGCCTGGGGGGAGGAGCAAGATAGGATTGATTAACGGTTGGTGTAAGTTACCCAGCAGGGCGGCTTACGAAGGAAGGATCAGGTTCTATGTCACCCTCCCGCTTGCAAGGCAGACATCGTGAGGTGCGTAGACCGTTTATTTTACCTTTTCTTTGAGGGATTGACGGCTTTAGGTTTGTAGACGGATTCTAGGTTACCTTTCCTTGATGGGATCGCCGGCTTTGGGCTCGTAGACGCGCTCTATGTTACCTTTGCTAGATGGGATTGACGGTTTTGGGCATGTAGACGCGCTCTATGTTCCCTTTCCTTAGTGGGATTAACGGTTTTGGGCATGTAGATGCGCTCTATGTTCCCTTTCCTTGGTGGGATCGACGGCTTTGGGCTCGTAGATGGGCTCTTTGTTCCCTTTCCTTGGTGTGATTGACGGTTTTGGGCTCGTAGACAGGCTCTATGTTCCCTTTCCTTGGTGGGATTGACGGCTTTGGGCATGTAGACGCGCTCTTTGTTCCCTTTCCTTGGTGTGATTGACGGTTTTGGGCTCGTAGACAGGCTCTATGTTCCCTTTCCTTGGTGGGATTGACGGCTTTGGGCATG
>NZ_SLVV01000001.1:286118-514729 GCF_004340465.1 Mesobacillus foraminis
CTGTAGACGCGCTCTATGTTCCCTTTCCTTAGTGGGATTAACGGTTTTGGGCATGTAGACGCGCTCTATGTTCCCTTTCCTTAGTGGGATTAACGGTTTTGGGCATGTAGACGCGCTCTATGTTCCCTTTCCTTGGTACGATTGACGGTTTGGGGCATGTAGACGCGCTCTATGTTCCCTTTCCTTGGTACATTGACGGTTTGGGGCATGTAGTCGGGTTCTACTTTACCTTTTCCATGAGGATTGACGCTACCGGGTACATAAGAGGGATAAATTGCCAAAGACCTCTGATAATAGGAAATCTGCGTTTAATAGATGATAGATTCTTATACATGGTATCTAGAATTCAAAGGCATTTTAGAATAGAACTCTCGACCTGCTCCCTTTGCTTTACCACCTTCTCCCTTTTCCTCCTGCTTCGGGCACGCATCTTCCCTTTGCGTTACCAGACTTCCTCGAATCCCTCTTATCTGGCACGCAAGATGTTCATCTTAAGAAACAGCACAAGTTTCCCTCCTCAACACAAAATGCCCCATATAACATGGGGCACCTTGTTAGCTATCGTTATTCCTCTTTTGCACTTCGTATTCCTCCAGCCTCGAAATCCGCTCAAGCATTGTTGGATGGCCGTACCTGAATATTTTCACAAGCAGCGGAGGATTTACCTGGCTCAACCCAGCCTTTGACAGCTCCTGAAAAGAGGTGATTGCCGCCTCCGGGTTATCTGTCATTTCAATTGCGTATCGGTCTGCCCTTGCCTCCTGATAGCGGGAAACAAAGTTCGACAGCGGACTTGAAGCGAAAGCAAGCATGGATAAAATCATCAGGAATAAAGGCAATGAAGCAAGGTCGCCTGGGTCTTTAATCTTAAATTCGTTCCCCCATCGGGATATCAGCCAGTTCATCAGCCTGGCAGTCAGATAAAGACCCACCAGAGACAAAAGCAGATATCCGGCAATGCCAATATAAAGATGTTTTTCAACATAGTGGGCCATTTCATGCGCCATAATGAATAAAATCTGATCATCGTTCAAACGATTGAGAGTAGTGTCCCAAAGGACGATCCTTGAATTGGAGCCGATCCCCGTCACATATGCGTTCAGGGAATTGGTTTTTTCTGCCATGTTCACTTCAAAAACATGCTCGGATGGAATCTCGGCTCTGCTTGCGAGCTCTAAAATTTTTGTTTCCAGCTCTTTATCCTTTAACGGATAAAAATCATTATAGAGCGGATCGATTAAAATTGGCTGCACAAACATAATAAACAAAGTAAAAGGGATAGAAAGGAGCCAGGCAAACATCCACCAGAATCGTCTGCTTTTCTTTATCAGCAAGTAAAGGACTGCAACGATCACCAACATCATTCCATAATTAATCCAGAAATCGATGAGTTCATCCTTCATCCAGGAAGCAAAGGTCTGAGTGGAGATATTATACGTCCTTGACAGATTATAGCTGATATAGCTGAGCGGGAATGTAGCCAAATAAGAAAAGAATGACAGCCAGATTACATAAATGGCTACTCGGCCATACTTATTCTTTGTGGTATCTTTTCCCCATTTCTTAAAGGCTTTGGATAGTCCCGTCAGCAGAATCAAGAAATAAATCAGCCACTCCAATGGAGCAGAAAGGAAAAATAACAAATTGCGTACCTTGGAGTATTCCTCACTCAGCATCAATTCTCTTCCATCCATAAATGTTGCCGGGTCCGCTTTTGAACCCTGATATTCAAACGGCAGACTTGTATCCGCTAGATAAAAAAGGTACCAGTATACAAGAAATCCGTAAAGCACATAGGCAAGCACTGCGTAAAAACCCATTTTTCTTGCCATAGTAATTCCCCCTTTGTGTACAACCCTACATAACTAGTTTAGTCATACAAGGGTAAAATAGAACAAGTTTTAAGGCTTTTCTTTGTTTTAAAATGGCAATGTTCCCACCTAAACAAAAAGAGCATCGGGAAATTAGTCTCCCGATGCTCTTAATACTTTAATTGATGAAATTCTTATCGATCAAGGCAGTGAAATCCGGCTTATCTTTCAGGAATTTTAAAGCATAGGAAGAGTCAGAGAAAGCCTGGATGGCGTCTTGGTCAACTTCATAGGTAAAGCCAATGCGTTCCCAAGCCAGGTCGACAACTTCTTTATCAAGATCCTGTTTCGTAGTCGCCTTAATATCTTTGATTGTAATCTCTTTTGCTTCTTCTGGATTTTCATTGATAAATTCAATTGATTCTTTATGGGCATCAATGATTTTTTGGATTTTCTCCGGATTTTCCTTTGTCATTTCCCCTGAGGCAACCATTACAGAGGCAGGAAGGGTCTCTCCGAAGCTTACTTCGTCCCATCCGATGACGACTTGAGCGTCCGTTTCCTTTTCGATAACCGCCGCCCATGGTTCAGGAGCAACGGCAATATCTATTTTACCAGCCTTGAGCATTGCTGAATACTGAGCTGGATTTCCTGTTAAATGTTTCATTGTACCGCCAATCCGCTCTGAAGTGATCCCAGCTTCCTCTAGGAAGGTTTCATACTGAACGTCATGCGTGCAGCCTACCCCGGGAGTAATGAAAGTCTTGCCGGCAAAGTCCTCGACGGATTCGATCCCGCTGCCTTTCCTTGCAAGCACCACCGTGCCTCCAGTGGACGCACCTGCAATGATTTGGACATCCGCGCCTGTAGAATAGTTATTCATGGCAGGACCAGGCCCAACTAGACCGGCATCAATCTCTCCCGTCTTCAGCGCTGTCATAAAAGAACCGCCTTCAGCGAATGTCTTGTACTCCACTTTTGTTCCATCGCCAAGCTCTTTTTCGAATAATCCCTTCTCTTTTGCCACCATTGCCGGTACATGATTAATGTTGGGGAAATACCCGATAACCACTTTGTCTTCACTTTTATCTTTCCCTGCGTCCTCTGAACCGCATCCAGCCAGAAGACCAGCAAACGTTAATGCCATTGCGGCTGTAAGTAATGCCTTTTTCATTTAAAGTGCCTCCATTTTCTATTTTCTTAAGATTCCAGGCCCCAGCGCTGAAGCACTGATTTCTCAACACGCTGGAATATCAATTGATCAACAATAGATCCTATAACACCGATGATAATCATAACACCAATCACTAGACTCATATTACCGAAATCAGAAGCATAACGAAGTGTATAGCCAAGTCCCGGACCGGTGCTTAGCAGTTCACCGGCCATAAGCGCCCGCCAGGCAAAAGCCCACGCAAGCCTTGCCCCCGTCACCATGTAAGGGATCGATGCCGGAAAAATAACCCTTGCAAACAAATCCCAGCCTCTAGCTCCCATCGTCTGCGCAGCCTTAATGTATAGAGGTGATACGTTTTTAATCCCGACTCGAACATTGAGTGTCATGACAAATGCACCACCCAGGACTACGACGAAGATTACAGCTTTTTCATTCATCCCAAACCACATAATAGCCAGCGGCAGCCATACGATGCTCGGTACACTCTGCAAGGCCAGAATGACCGTACCAAGAGTTTCGTCAGCCGTTTTTGATTTAGCCAGTAATACGCCAAGGCCCATCCCGATGACAAGGGAAATCCCAAGGCCGATTGCCAGCCTTTTAAAGCTTGCGGCCAGGTCATAAATCAAAGTTTTATCTTCAAATCCTGTAACCAGTGCATCCCACACCATCGTAGGCGAAGGAAGAATGATTGGCATCCAAAGCTCCAAACGAGAACCAATTTCCCAAAAAGCAATAATTGCGGCAAAAAATATAATTCGTTTAACTGCTGGCTGCATTGGACAGTTCCTCACTTACAACTTTATCGATTTCTCTTTTTAAATAACCCATGATATGGTCTTCAATTTCTAGCATTTCCTTTTTATACTTTTCACGCGGACGCGGCAAATCAACTTTTATATCCTGAATGATTGTACCTGGTTTTGTCCCCATCACCACAATCCTGTCAGAAAGCTTAATAGATTCGGAGATGCTGTGGGTAACGAACAGTATCGTTTTCTTCGTTTCAGTCCAGATATTTTCAAGCTGCCCATGAAGCCGTGCCCGGGTCTGCTCATCCAGTGCCCCAAATGGCTCATCCATTAAAAGGGTATCAGGATTCATCGCCAGCGCCCTGGCTATCGCAACCCTCTGCTGCATTCCTCCCGATAGCTCGTGAGGATAATGGCCGGTATAGTTTCCTAGCTGGACCATCTGCAGGTGTTTTTTCGCCTGCTCTTCGGCCTGCTTTTTGGACATCTCCTTTTTTAATGGAAAGGTGACATTCTCCATCACATTCAGCCAGGGGAACAGGGCAGCCTGCTGAAATACCATCCCTCTGTCTTTCCCGGGTTTTGTTATCTTGATATTGTTGACAAGGATTTCTCCGCTGGTTGCTTTCGTAAGCCCGGCAACAATGGAAAGGAGCGTGGACTTCCCGCAGCCGGAAGGGCCAAGGATGGAGACAAACTCCCCCTTCTGGACGGTTAAATTGATATCTTTCAAGATATCAACCGGCTGGTTATTTTTATCTGAATATTGTTTTTGGACCTGATTTATAGTAATAAACATCCTTAATCTCCTCATCCTAATAAAACTCATTAGTTTACTCGGAATATACATAAGCACAATTATACTGTATTCAACTGGCTTGTCAATATTTCAATCTCTATATCTCTAAAATAGCATACTGATAAACAGAGGATTCCTTTTTATGTTCTAAATGACAGAAAAAAACACATGGGGAGTCCCATGTGTTCATCTAGATTAAAACTGCACGGTCACTGTTCATTTTCTCGCCGCGAATCCTCTGGAATTCATTCAGAAGCTTGTCAACGGTCAATTCTTTTTTCTGTTCCGGCTTGGCCTCGAATATCACCTGGCCTCTGTCCATCATGATCAAACGGTTCCCGAGTTCAAGAGCTTGCTGCATATTATGCGTGACCATCAGGGTCGTCAGCTTATACTCGCTGACAATCTCTTTCGTCAGCTGTGTAATCAGCTCGGCTCTTGACGGATCAAGCGCAGCGGTATGCTCATCCAGCAAAAGTATCTTTGGTTCAGTAAATGTCGCCATCAACAGGGACAAGGCCTGTCGTTCTCCTCCAGACAGCAGGCCGGCCTTTGCCTGAAGGCGGTTTTCAAGACCAAGATGAAGCGTTTCAAGCTTTTCCCTGAATAATTCACGTCTTTTGCGGCTCACACCCAGGCTCAGTCCTCGCTTCCGCATCCTCGAATAGGCAATCGCCAGATTCTCCTCAATGGTCATGGAAGGAGCTGTTCCAGCCATTGGATCCTGAAAAACACGTCCGATAAAAGATGCACGCTTGTGCTCGGACATATTTGTCACATCATTCCCGTTAATTACGACCTTTCCTATATCAGGGGTCAATTTGCCAGAAATCACACTCATCAAGGAGGACTTTCCGGCGCCGTTGCTCCCGATGACCGTTACGAAATCGCCTGGATCCAGCTGGAGGCTGATTTCATTAATCGCAACCTTTTCGTCCGCTGTTCCTTCATTAAATACCTTATAAATCTGACTCAACTGCAGCAAGGCTCTGCCCCCTCTCACCTGTGCCAGACTGTTTGTTCTTCTCCAGCATTGTTTTTAACCGTTTCCGTTTCCGCTGCCTTTCTTTTTGACGATCCATCATCTTCGGCAAGATCAGGGCACCGACAACAATTAGTGCGGTAATCAGTTTCATGTCTCCCGTTTCAAGGAACTCAACTCTTAGAGCCATCGTTACAATAATTCTGTAGAGGATCGCTCCCCCAATGACTGCGGCAGTTGCTCTGACAATGTTTTTTGCCCCGAACACTGCCTCACCGATAATGACGGAAGCAAGGCCAATTACGATCATGCCGATTCCCATCCCTACATCACTGAATCCATTGTACTGGGCAATAAGTGCCCCGGATAAAGCAACCAGCGCATTTGAAAGGCCAAGACCCAGGATTTTATAGAAATCAGTATCGACAGAGAAGCTCCTTACCATTGTTTCATTATCGCCTGTCGACCTTAAAGCCAGGCCCATATCTGTTTTTAAGAACCAATCCATAAGCACTTTAACAATAAACGCAAGGATGATCATAAAAAACAGAATGCCCCAGGTTTTTGGAACAAAACCGCTGATGCCGACTGCAGAGAGAACTCCCTGAATTCCGTCATCGAAGCCCAGCTGCTTCCAAAAGTCCGTCAGCTTGGTAACAACTGTTTCTTCCGCGAGCAGCGGGACATTGGATTTCCCCATGATCCTCAGGTTTATGGAATAAAGGGCGATCATCATCAGGATTCCTGATAAAAGGGGATTAATCTTTCCTTTTGTATGGAGGACCCCCGTTATGCACCCGGCAAGAAAACCGGCAATTATAGCTGCTCCTGTAGCAAGAAAAGGATTATAGCCGTTCACAATCATAATTGCAGCTACTGCACCGCCGGTAACAAAGCTTCCGTCCACCGTAAGATCCGGAAAATCAAGAATTCTAAAAGACAAATACACACCTAAAGCCATGAGCGCAAAAAGCGCTCCAGCCTCAAGCGATCCAAAAATAGCGGTAGGCATCATGCACTTCCTTTCTATAAAGCCTGCAGCCCGTCCGGGACGAAAAGTTCAACCTGGCTGTAGCTGTATGTGGCGGACAAGGCCTGCGGGCTTCCTGCTTATTCTAAATATTCAGCCAGGCTATCCCACTCTTTATTGATTTCAACTCCCATTTCTTCTGCTGCTTTTTTATTGATTACAAGCTTCAGTTTTTGTGGATATTGGACAGGCAGCTCTGACGGCTTTTTCTCCCCGTTCAATATTTGTGCCGCCATGACGCCAGCCTCGTAGCCGATGTCTTCATAATCAAACCCGTAGGCAGCAAATCCGCCTTTTGCAACTGAATCAAGTTCGCCGACAAAGAGTGGAAGATCATTATCATTGGCAACCATGATGACGGATTCCAGGCCTGAAACCACCGTGTTGTCCGTGATGATATAGAACATATCGACTTTGCCCACCAGAGATTCGGCAGCCTGTTTTACTTCAGCAGTAGTGGAAACCGTTGCTTCAACAAATTTCAGATCAGTTCCCTTCCCTGCTTCCTTGACAAGTTCAATCTGTGCTATGGAATTCTGCTCGCCAGAGTTATAAATCAACCCAACCTTCTTGCCATCAAAATGGTCTGCCATAAATTTCACGGTATTTGGAATCGCATCCGGGTGAGTGTCGGTTGTTCCGGTTACATTCCCTTCCGTATTTTCCATGGATTTAACAAGTCCGCTGCCGACAGGATCCGTAACGGATGTAAAGACAATCGGAATATCTTTCGTTGCATTTAATGCACTCAGGGCACTTGGTGTGGAATTCCCGAAAATAAGGTCTACACCATCACCCTCAAAGTTACTTGCGATCGACGCATTGTTGTTTTGGTCACCCTGCGCGTTTTGAACATCATATTCAACGTCGAGCCCCTTTTCCTCCAGCGCTTTTTTGAAGCCCTCGAATGCTGCATCCAGCGAAGGGTGCTCTGCGATCTGCGTTACTCCAACCTTAAAAGTTTCATTATTTTTCTTTTCATCCGAAGTCTTCTCCCCGGAAGACTCTTGGCTCCCACAGCCGGCAAGCAGCATTGCGCCGGCAATACCTGCCGCTGCCATTGTCCTGAATCGTTTTAGCATTGTATTTCCCCCTGTTTATTATCTACTCTTGCTTTGTCGCTTTTATGCTTTCATTTGTTAAATTATAATATTATTCTAAACTAATTATCAAGCAATTTTCAATAATTTTAGAAAATTAAAATAGCAGGAAAAATGCCAAAAAAGGCAGGAAGATGATGCCTGTCCTTTTCTTGCATCGTATATGGGTGGTACCGGCATTCCACGGGACTCTTGTTTAATAGTGACGCTTTTAACTTTCTATTAATCTCGCTTTTAATTGGATTGAAGTACTTGCTTTTTCAATGCTCTCCGTAAAATCTTTCCAGTTGTGTTCTTTGGAAGCTCATCCAGGAACTCAATCCTGTCCGGAATTTTGTACTTGGCGAGATGCTCGCTGCAGTATTCAAGCAGCTCGCTCTCCGTAAGCTGAGGGTTCTTGCTGACAACGAAGCTCCGGACCGCTTCCCCGAAATTAGGGTCAGGCACGCCAAGGACTGCTACTTCAACGACCTCCTCATGATTGTAGAGCACTTCTTCAACTTCACGCGGATAAACATTATATCCGCCAACTAGAATGATATCTTTCTTGCGGTCAACGATATAAAAATAGCCATCCTCATCTTTCCGGGCAAGGTCACCCGTGTAGAGCCA
This sequence comes from Mesobacillus foraminis, assembly GCF_004340465.1. Taxonomy (GTDB): domain Bacteria; phylum Bacillota; class Bacilli; order Bacillales; family Cytobacillaceae; genus Mesobacillus_B; species Mesobacillus_B foraminis. The sequence continues at coordinate 294,382 of NZ_SLVV01000001.1, forward strand.
GCCATCCTTAATAGTAGCTGCTGTTTCTTCCGGCATTTTATAATAGCCTTTCATTACATTCGGTCCCTTAACAATCAATTCCCCTACTTGTCCTTCTGGTACTTCCTCCCCAAGCTCGTTGACCACTTTATTTTGGACGTTAACAATGGACCTTCCAATAGAGCCCGTTTTGCGCGGACGGTCCAGGGGATTGAAACAGGTAACTGGAGAGGCTTCTGATAATCCGTAACCTTCCGATATAACCACGTTAAATTTTCGTTCAAAGTTTTCAAGGAGGGCAACTGGCATGGAAGCACCTCCGGAAATACATAAGCGCAAGGTTTCGAGATCTTCGGCTTTTCCTTCATGGTATTGCAGCAAAAAGTTGTACATGGTCGGGACGCCCGCAAACACTGTAGCCTTATGCTCCTTGGCAATGGCAAATATTTCGCCCGGGCTGAACCTTGGGACAATCAGCAGGGTTCCGCCGCTTATGAGCGGTGCATTGAGTGCCACCGTAAGGCAGAACACATGAAACATTGGCAGAGTCGTAATGAAACGGTCATCTTCGTTAATTTTTAAGTAATCGCTCACGTCATTCGCATTGCTGTAAAGGTTGCCATGAGTCAGCATGGCCCCCTTTGGTTTTCCTGTGGTGCCTGATGTATACAGGATGACAGCAACATCATCCTCTTCAAGTTCTGGTCCCTGGAAGTCTTGGGAACCCTGTGCCAATAAATCTGTAAACGTTTTCATTTTTGGGCTGATAGAAAGTGTTGACCGATCCGGTTCCCTATCTCCACCTGTTTCACAAACGATGTAATTTTCCACCTTTGGAAGACGTTCATGCATCTTTTCGGCCAAGGGTATCATTAAATCAAGGCCGACCACCGTTTTAACGTCGCCATTATGAAGGATATAGCCGATTTCATCTGCCGTGTAAACCGGATTGACTGGAATGACTGTTGCACCCAGCCGAAGTGCTCCATAAAGGCTGATGACAAATTGAGGTGTATTTCCGAGCAATAACGCAATATGGTCCCCTTTTTTCACTCCTAGCTGCTCAAGCCCCGATGCGAATCTGGTTACAGCCGCATCAAGCTCAGCATAGGTGCTTGATTCTCCCATAAAGAAATAGGCTGGCTTTTCTCCAATCCTGGCTGCTGTGTCCCGAAGCCGACTCGATAAATTCATTCCCCCATCCCCCTTTTCACGAAAACCCCCTTGATAATTGGAAATTTTCTAAATATATTATATTGAAAGAAATTTAGTACTGCAAGAACTTTATGCTGTTATTTTCCTGTAAAAACAACTCGCCCCATGCTTCTCAGCATCGGGCGAGTTTCTTTTTAATAAATCAGATTTAAAAATTCCTCTTTTGAAACATTTCCAAAATAATGTTGGATGTTTATATTCTCCAGGGCGCTCTCCAGGCTTGCCCGCTCATATTTAACTCCTGTAAGATTTTCCTCTATCTCCCCAACATCGCCCACACCAAAAAAGTCTCCATAAATTTTGCAGTTCTCAATCCGCCCTTTATTTACTTCAAGCCGGACATCAATCTGGCCTACAGGGAAACGATGGGAATGCTGCAGATTGAATTTTGGGGACCTTTCATAGTTCCAGTCCCAGTTCTGGTAGCGTTCCTTTGACAGTTCTCTGATTTTTTCCCAGTCGCTGTCTGTCAATTCATACTCGGGTATTTCATTACTGTCAGAGAAAATGTTTTTAAGGAGCAGGCTTCTAAATTCCTCGACAGACATTTTTTCCTGGAGGAATTCAGAAATATTGGCTACCCGGCTCCGAATCGACTTTATTCCTTTGGATTCAATTTTGTCCTTTTTTACCTTAAGGGCAGAAACAACATTCTCAATTTCTGAATTGAACATTAACGTGCCGTGGCTGAACATTCTGCCTCTGGTAGAGAATTGAGCATTTCCTGATATTTTTCGGCCTTCGACGATTAGATCATTCCTGCCGCTGAGTTCAGCATTTACCCCGATTTTTTTTAAGGCCTGGACGACAGGCTCGGTAAATTTCCTAAAGTTATGGAAACTGTCGCCATCATCCTTTGTAATAAAACTGAAATTCAGGTTGCCGAGGTCGTGGTAAACTGCCCCTCCCCCTGAAAGTCTCCTGACAATATGTATCCCATTTTTCTCGACATAGTCCGTATTGATTTCCTCGATTGTATTCTGGTTTTTGCCAATGATAATCGATGGCTCATTTATATAAAACAATAAGTAAGTTTCATTTATATCCAGGTTCTTAACTGCATATTCTTCTATAGCAAGGTTAATCCGGGGATCGGTAATCCCTTTATTATCAATAAATAGCATGTAACTGTCTCCTTCTTAAAGGGTAATGGTCATTCCTTCTTTTGCAAGCCGGATAGGGCCGCTGAATTTTTCCGTAGCTTCCTCCACCAGCTGCTCCAGTCTGCCATAATGCGGCAAGTGAGTTAATATCAGCTCTTTTACCTCTGCCTTTGCTGCAAGGTTTCCTGCATCGTAACTGTTCATATGACCTGCCCCTTTGCCGCTTTGATTCCCGTAAAAGTTGCATTCGCACAGAAGCAGGTCTGCCTTCCTTGTAAAAGGGATGAATTCTTCTTTAAAGGAAGTGTCGGCCGTATAAACAAGCACTTTGCCTGCTGCTTCGATCCTCATTGCAAAACAAGGAACAGGATGAACAGAAGGAAGGAAGGTAATCTTAAACGGGCCAGCCTCCAGCGTGCTGTCAGGATCATAGGCAATCCCCTTTGTGATCTTTTTATGAGTCAGCTTGGCAAATTCCTGCTGATTAAGATTATGACCATAGATTGGGAGTTCCGGAGGCTTTGTACCCAGAAAGCCTTGAATAAGGCGGGCATGATACAGTACGCCTATATCGGCATTATGATCAGGGTGATAGTGGGAAAGCACGACTGCATCCAATTGTTCTGGCTGTACGAAATTCTGCATTTTGGAGAGTACGCCGCTCCCACAGTCAATTAAAAGCTTGAATCCCTCGTGTTCAAGCAAGTACCCGGTGCTGGCTTCATTTTTTTTTGGGTAGCCGCCCCAGCATCCGATCACAGTCAGCTTCATTTCCAATACCTCCTAAATTTATTGTTCATATTTAAACTATACTTCATTTTACCCATTTTTTCATTTTGTACTGATTTGTTGTAAAACAATTGTTGACACCTGCACTTCTGTTATAATACAATCAAAACAACTTAATAACTGTATCACCACACTAATAAACTGGAGGGTTTACAGCATGCTTAAAAATGTCGTTGAATTTTTCCGAAACTTGCCTGCAAAAAAGTGTACAGAATGTGGCGAATCAATCAGTGAACAGCACGAATGTTATGGCAGCAAGTGTGACAATTGTCTGGACCCCGCAAAATATTAGTTTAATAGAACAGAAGAATTGCCATCATCATTTCTTTAGGATGTATAAGCCAGCCGATTGTCTAAACGGCTGGCTTTATTTTACCCATAAATCGCAGCTGTCCCTCTGCTTGCCACCCACCGTTTATTCCCCTCTGGACAACATTTCCGCCCGCACTACTGCGTAAAAAACTCCTTCTACATACAGAAGGAGTTTTTTACACTTGTTAAGTTAATTATTTTAAATTAAAAAAGCTTTTTTAAAATAACCTCTGCCAATGCATCAATGAATTGCGGCTGTGCATTAGGCATTTCAGGCCTGTAATAGCTTGCCCCGATCTCTTCGGTAACAACCTTGCATTCATAATCATTGTCATAAAGGACCTCGAGATGTTCGGCAACAAATCCAGCAGGAACGTAAACGAAAGCTTTATAGCCATGCTTCTCAAACAAGTCCCTGGTCAGGTCCTGGACATCAGGACCGAGCCATGGCTCTGGAGTATTCCCGGCGCTCTGCCAGCCGATTTCGCAGTTCTTCACACCCGCCCCTTCAGCAATAAGCTCGGCGGTTTTCTTCAGCTGATCTGGATAAGGATCCCCGGACTGAAGGATCTTTTCTGGAAGACTGTGCGCCGAAACAATCAGAACTGAATTCTCCTTTTCATCGGAAGGCATGGAGTCAAAGGTTTCCTTTACACGATCAATCCAATATTGGATAAATTTCGGCTCGTCATACCAGCTTTCAACAGAGATGATGGATGGACCTCCCAGTTTTTCAGCCTCCGCCTTGGCACGTCCATTATAGGACTTAACACTGAAGGTGGAGAAATGCGGGGCAAGGACAATGCTTACAGCCTCCTCGATCCCATCCTCATGCATTTGCTTTACAGCATCCTCGACAAAAGGCTCAATATGCTTAAGTCCCAGGTACATCTTGAACTCATATTGATCCTGGAGACCATTCAAAGCCTCTTCTAGTTTTTCAGCCTGTTTCCTGGTGATTTCAGCAAGAGGAGATATGCCTCCAATTGCTTCATACCTGTTTTTAAGGTCCTCAAGCAACTCGTCGGAAGGTCTCCTTCCATGACGGATATGAGTATAATACCTTTCTATATCTTCTTCTTTATAGGGGGTTCCATATGCCATTACAAGCAGCCCCATTTTTTTTCTAGTCATTACTTGCACCCCTTTAATTCTGCATCTTTTAAAAATATTGCGATTCAGTCTGGCACGTTAATCCTTTGTATATCTTAACGGTTAAATTTTTGAGCCGAGTATTCATGGATGAAGCTTGTCAGCCTTTTTAGCGTTTCCGGATTAACGGAAGGGAACACACCATGACCTAGGTTAAAGATATATCCCGGCTGTTCCATGCCCTGGTCAAGAATGGCTTTTGCCCTCTCTTCAATTACCTCCCAGGGAGCCAGCAGGATGGCCGGATCAAGGTTGCCCTGAACCGTTTTATGGATGCCCATTTCACGCGCTTCCTTAATTTGAAGCCGCCAATCGAGCCCAACCACATCGAGAGGGAGGTCATGCCATTCCCTGGCAAGATGCGAGGCGCCTACACCAAACATGATTAACGGCACGTTTTCCTCTTTAAGTGAAGAAAAGATCCGTTCCATGACAGGCTTGATATAATGGCGGTAATCCTGGACATTTAAAGCACCTACCCAGGAATCAAAAATCTGGATAGCTTTTGCTCCAGCCTTAATTTGTGATTTCACATAGGTTATGGTAACTTCAGCAAGCTTATCCATTAGAGCAAACCAGGCTTTAGGCTCTGCATACATAAAGGCTTTGGTTTTATTATAGTTTTTGGATGGCCCGCCTTCGATCATATAGCTGGCCAGTGTGAATGGAGCGCCTGAAAATCCAATCAATGGCACTGAAAGCTGTTCCCTGGTAAGAAGTTTTATTGTATCAAGCACATAGGGAACATCCTCTTCAGGATGGATTTCCCCAAGCTTTTCGACATCGGCAAGAGTCCGGATCGGGTTTGAGATAACAGGTCCAATTCCTGATTTAATTTCAACATCAACACCAATAGCCGGCAGTGGTGTCATAATATCTTTGTAAAGAATGGCAGCGTCAACATTGTATTGTTCCACAGGCAGCCTTGTCACATATGCGCAAAGCTCTGGCTGATGTGTGATTTCGAATAAAGAATACTTTTCCTTGATCTCCCTGTATTCCGGCTGGGAACGGCCTGCCTGTCTCATATACCATACGGGCACGTAATCTGTTCGTTCCCCCCTGGCTGCTTTTAAGAATGTATCATTAAATGTTTTGCTCATTTGGGGTAATCCACCTTTCTTATCTATCTGTTTAGTTATGTAGTGTAAAAGGAATATATAATATATAGGGTACTGCCTGAAAAAAGGTTGCTCAATAAGCAATATACCTGTATCGGCTATTTACACTATATCCTTTTTAGCCTTGAAATGGGTAGTAAGGAAGCTTAAAAGTCATAAAAAAACCTATTTTATGAAGGAAGCTGGAAGGCTGCTTCCACAACAGGCATTAAAATGGAAAAAATAGATGAGGTGATCAATATGAATGCATACATCACAACAGGAACATTGCATTTTTTAAAAAAGATAAAAGATAAACACCCAGGCGAAAAGATGGTTTTGATGGGTCATGACGATTCTGCCGCCCTTCTCCATGAAACCGGCGGAGAAACCGTTTTCGCTTCTCCCCGAAAATACGAGGTTATCGACTCTACTGGAACCTTTGAAAATGCAGGCTATGCTGTTCTGAACAATATCCCGGTTACAGACGAGGGCAGGCCGCTATTCGAATATCGTTTTTCAAACCGTCCGGGGCAAGTGGAGAAAGAACCTGGATTTATTGCACTCCGTGTCCTGCGGCCGCTTTCTTCAAATACCTATGTCATCCTGACGCTTTGGGAGGCCAAGTCAGCTTTTGATAAATGGCAGCTCTCCAATGCCTCCAAAGAAGCTCACCAGGAAAAAGGCCAGCCATCAAACATTTTTTCTGGGGCCCCCTATATTACCACGTATAGTATAGCCGAAGAAGAATAGGGTTTCAAAGGGGAGGCGCCCGCAGCCTCCCTGTTTGCAGACTTATTGCTTTCTCTGGTAAAAGGAATATACCCTTGTAGCAACTTATGGATTGCATCATATTCTGTAATACCTCAGCAAAGGGCAGCTGCCTATTGACGGAATTACAGAATGAAAGGATCGGGCCGCATGGGTATTGAACTAACAGCACTCCACTGGATTTATGTGTTATTTATTGTGCTGATCATAGGCTTCATGGTAATGAGAAGAGATACCACACTTGTCTGCATTATCGGCATCTTTTTAATTGCCATAACGGCAAATGGCACTTTAAGTGCCTCCATCAGTTCCATCTTCAATAGTTTTATTTACGCAATTACTGAACTTCTCCCAACGATCCTCATCATTTCGATTATTGTAGCCATGAGCAGGACTTTAACCGTTACAGGCATCAATGATGTCATGATTTCCCCGTTTGCTAAATTCATTCGGACTCCGATGCTTGCCTATTGGGTCATTGGCATTGTGATGATGGTGATCTCGTGGTTTTTTTGGCCGTCACCCGCCGTTGCCTTAATGGGGGCAGTATTGCTGCCGGTTGCAATCAGGGTCGGCCTGCCAGCCTTAGGTGCAGCCATGGCAATGAATTTATTTGGCCACGGAATCGCTCTTTCCGGTGATTACATTATCCAGGCAGCCCCCAAGCTGACTGCTGATGCAGCAGGAATTCCAGTAGGAAGTGTAATCGCAGCGAGCATCCCTCTCGTCATTATTATGGGCAGCGTCACCACCATTGCAGCCTTTTATTTCTTAAAAAGAGACATGAAAAACGGAAAGCTTAGCCAGGAATTCGATACCTCCGCTGCCTTCAATACAGCAGCTCCCTCATCTGAATTGCTATCGGCTAAACAAAAGCAATTGTTCGCCTTATTGATTCCCCTTTTATTCGCTGCAGATGTCGCAGCCATGTTCTGGATGGATCTGCAAGGCGGTGATGCCACTGCATTGATTGGCGGCACATCTATTTTTATTCTGATTTTAATTGCCATTGCCGCGCATAAAGGAAAAGGGCTTGAGAAAACAACCAGCTATTTGGTTGATGGCTTTCAGTTTGGCTTTAAAGTGTTTGGCCCGGTTATTCCAATTGCAGCTTTCTTTTATCTTGGTGATTCTGGATTTTATAAAATCATCGGGGAGCATTTACCGGCAGAATCTAATGGAATTGTAAATGACCTCGGGATGGCCCTGGCCTCAGTTGTTCCACTGAGCAAAGAAATAGCCGCTGTAACCCTGACGGCTGTCGGAGCTATAACAGGACTGGATGGTTCCGGTTTTTCCGGTATATCTCTTACAGGTTCCGTAGCAGGAATCTTTTCCACAGCAATCGGTACGGGATCAGATACCCTCACCGCCCTGGGACAGATTGCTGGCATCTGGGTTGGTGGAGGCACTCTTGTCCCATGGGCTTTAATCCCTGCTGCAGCCATCTGTAATGTGGATCCTTTCGAGCTTGCACGCAGAAACCTTGCCCCCGTTGCCATCGGGCTTGCGGTAACAACGGTCGCAGCCATGTTCTTGATTTAGTCCCCTGAGAAAAAAGCTTGCTGCGTGCCGGCAGGCTTTTTATGTTATGTTCCCCTTCATTCGATGCTATAATTATCTAAATTGTCTTAACAATCCTGAAAGGGGAGTTCACTATGATGGAAAGGCTGTTTTCCAAGCTTAATGACTCTTATAACGACATGGTCGAGATTCGCAGGTATCTGCACCAGCATCCTGAATTATCTTTTCAGGAATATCAGACCGCAAAGTATATTGAAAGGTTTTACGAGGATTTAGGAATAGATGTCAGAGGGAATGTCGGCGGAAATGGGGTGGTCGCAAAGATTCATGGAGAGAAACCCGGAAAGACAATCGCTCTCCGGGCAGACTTTGACGCACTTCCGATTCAGGACGAGAAAGACGTTCCCTATAAGTCTTTGACGCCCGGAGTCATGCATGCGTGCGGACATGACGGCCACACTGCTTCCCTCCTCGTTCTTGGAAAAGCACTGAACGAAATGAAAGCTTCACTCAAAGGGACTTATGTCCTCATTCACCAGCATGCCGAAGAATACGCTCCCGGGGGAGCAAAGGCCATGATTGAGGATGGATGCCTTGAAGGAGTGGATGCCATCTTTGGAACCCACTTATGGGCAACAACACAAACAGGCACAATCCAGTATCGCACAGGGCCGATCATGGCAGCAGCCGACCGGTTTGAAGTAACGATTCAAGGAAAGGGCGGCCACGGTGCCCAGCCTCATAAAACGAAGGATGGGATTGTTGCGGCTTCACAGCTAGTCATCAATCTGCAGCAAATTGTGAGCAGAAGAGTCAACCCGATTGACCCCGCTGTAGTATCGGTCGGCTCGCTTATCGCAGACAATGCCTTCAACGTCATCGCTGATAAAGCAAAGTTAATAGGCACAGTCAGGACTTTCAGTGAGCAGACAAGAGATTTTATTGAATCCGAACTCGAAAAAGTGATTAATGGAACCTGCCTTTCAAACGACTGCACACACGACTATACATATTTCCGAGGATATCCTGCTGTTGTCAACCATGGAGCGGAAACTGAATTTTTAATTGAATGTGCCTCCCATGTTCCAGAAGTAAAAATAATTGAAGAGAAGGAGCCAGATATGGGCGGCGAGGATTTCGCCTACTACCTTCAGCATGTCAAGGGGACCTTCTTTTTTACAGGAGCCCGTCCGGAAGGAGTAACAGAAGCGTATCCGCATCACCATCCAAAATTTGATTTTGATGAAAAAGCAATGCTGATCAGTGCAAAAACGCTAGGAGCTGCTGCCTTGAAGTTTCAGGAATAGGAAGCAGCCAAAACACACCCCTTGCATTCACGCAGGGGGTGTGTTCAATATTCGGAGGCGATAAGCATTCCTGGCTGTCTCCCCGAGCTGATCAAGGAGATTATAATTGGCATAGGCTCCTACAACCGCCCCGATGCCAGGCAGGAGCTGCGCCATTTTTACAAGATCAATATAATCTCTGTATTCCTGTTGAAAATCCTGCCAATCCATCTCCAGTAAACTCTGTTTTCTTTGGTCCCAATTTGTGATCACTTCCATTACCTCAGCACGTTTTTGATCACTCGAAAAGGCTAATTGAAAAATGTGAAGCACAAAAAGTCTTTCTTCATATTGAGCCGGATCATATCCGTAAATGGATGCAGCTTCAAAGAGAAACTTCATTTTTATTGATAATAGGAGCGGGAAATCAGCAAGGCCAAGAAAGATTCCTCCTGCTCCAGTTCCGGCACCTTCAACTGCAGCTGTCTTACGGTAGGATGCCAGTTTTTTCTCCAGCAGCTGATCCTGCTCATAAAGACTTAACCCTCTGCCCTGCCATTTTTTGGTAGTAAGATTCGAACCAGCCAAGGTTGCTTTCACCATACTCTTAATACTATCCGTCATAATCTGATGAACTTTCCCAGGAATCATCCCATTAACCTTTGTCTGAAGCTTCTTTGACGCCCTTGCCATCAAGCTAGAGCGTTTCTGCATTTTCCTTTGCCATTCCTCAACTTCATCAAATACTTTTAATTCATACTCATTCATCACTGACACCCCCGTATGAAATACATACGATTATACATGTTTTTTCGTTTCATAAAAAAACCCCTTTTCAGATTTTTAGTTGATCTGAAAAGGGGGGACAATCGTTCATCCGTCTTAAGAAGAGAGAATATTTCTTATTCATAGGTGTAGTATTATAAGTCATTATTGCGGTTTTCATCTTCATCGACCTTATGAAGGCCTTTTTCCTGCTTCGTTGCGGTGGGTTTGGTCTTCATCAACCTTATGAAGGCCTTTTTCCTGCTTCATTGCGGTGGGTTTGGTCTTCATCAACCTTATGAAGGCCTTTTTCCTGCTTCGTTAGCGTGGTCCTGGTCTTCATCGACCTTATGAAGACCTTTTCCCTGCTTCGTTGCGGTGGGTTTGGTCTTCATCGACCTCATGAAGGCCTTTTTCCTGCTTCGTTGCGGAGGTCCTGGTCTTCATCGACCTTATGAGGGCCTTTTTCCTGCTTCGTAGCGGCGAAATTTCAGCTTGATCCACCTGCAATGGTGTCACTGAGCCTGCCTTCTTTTTTTACTGTAAATATAAACAAAAAACAAAGCAAAAAGTACGCCCGCGCCAGCGGTCAGTGCGGCTCCGCCCCAGTCCTGCTTCCCGCCGACTACAAGTCCGAACAACAGGCTTTGGAGGATAAGGATGGCTGAGAGCAGGTTTGTAAACGACTGTTCTTTTGATTTGTAGGGAACAGGATAAAGGTCAATCCACAGCTTGTTTTGATGATGGTTCCATAATGGCAGCAGCTGAAATCCTGTAAGATACAAAAACAAAAGAGCAAGCAGAGTCTGTCCGGGTCCATAGGTGAGAAAATAAATCCCGGCCCCCCCGATAAGGGTCAGGCGGATGAAAAGGCCAAAATAATCTCCGGCACGGAAAAACGTCCTTGTGTAAAGGTGCGAAAAGGTATGGTTTTGTTTATAAACAAAGCTGTTGAGAATAAAATCGAGCCACCTTCTCCTTTTTATACGGTCCCTGAGCTTGGGAACATCCGTAAAAAGGTTGGCCACCCGATAAAAGGCCCCCATCCTTTTCTCTTCCTGTTCAATCAAATACTCCCACTTTAAGCCTTTTTCCTTCGTCTGTGTCCTGTAAAATCCGTATAAAAGCAAGAGGATCAAGACGGGAACTCCAAGTAAAAGCCAATTTGCTCCCGAAAACAGCAGGTACAGAACAACACCATTGATACAAAACCTGATGACAAGATCGACCGTATGTGTCAATGGTTCAATATAACGCTGCACTTCCCAGCGAATCAAAAGATTGATCCCTTTCAGGAGGATCAGAACAATCAAGTAAGTAAAAAACGATCGAAAACTTCCTCCCGTCACTTTGACGTGCATCGGCATAAAAAGCGCCAGGAGAATCAGCAGCAGATAGGATTGGAGTAATAAGCTAAAGATAATGGACCTTTTAAAATATTCTCCAAGCTTGGTCTCAAGCGGCAGCAAAAAGATTTTATCTGCCTCGGAGAGAAAAGTAAGTATGGGGCTGTATGCCAGTGCAAAGGCTAACACAACTGCCATGATAATGGCTGCAGGGAAATCGGGGGATAATGTCTTCACCCAATCCTGATAATAGTACCCGGCTGTCCCCAGCAAGAACAAAAACACAACAACAAGATGGCCATTAAATATATAGCGGAGATAACGGCCTGTCTCTTTTACGAATAATCCAAACCGCTCTTTCCACAGGATCTGTGCATCAAACATAATCTTCTTCCTTCGTCAGCTGGATATAAAGGTCGTCCAAGGTTGCCCCAGGCATCGCAAATTGTTCCTGAAGCTCTGTTAAGGTGCCCTTCGCACGCACTGCTCCTTCATGGAGAATAACGAACCTGTCGCAATACCTCTCTGCCGTAGCGAGAATATGTGTCGACATTAAAATTCCTGCCCCTGTGTTCTTCATTCCATTCATTAAATCCAGCAGCGATTGAATCCCCAGAGGGTCAAGACCTACAAACGGTTCATCGACTATGTACAAGGATGGCTGGACAAGGAAAGCACACATAATCATCACTTTTTGTTTCATTCCTTTAGAAAAGTGGGCCGGAAACCACTTAAGCCTCTTTTCCATCCGGAATTCCTTCAGCAGCTTTTCAATCCTTTCCTTATAGACCGTTTCCTCTATTCCATAGGCCATAGCAGTAATTTTCAAATGCTCCTCAAGCGTTAATTCGTCATAAAGAATCGGAGTTTCCGGAACAAAAGTAAATTGCTTCCTGTATGCTTCCCGGCCCTCATTGACCGTTTTTCCATTAATCCTGATTTCACCCTTATGAGGCTCCATAAGCCCTATAATATGCTTAATGGTCGTACTCTTGCCGGCGCCATTCAACCCAATCAGTCCCACTATCTCATTTGCCCCTACCTCAAAGCTGACATCTTTCAGAACCGGATTTCGAGTGTAGCCCCCCGTAATATGTTTTATTTCCAATAAAGGCATAGGCAACGTCCTTCCAATAATAAATTCTTCTTTATTTTAACAAAAGTGGCATGATAAAAACAGAAACTCACTTCTTACCTGTGCCATTTTGCAGCTTAAAATTAATTTTAAAAAAGCAATCATAAAATCTCCAAATGCGGGCATCATAATTTTTGAAGGGGAAAACAATTAACCAGTCGAAATGAGGTGTCTGTCAAAGACATATAATTCGATGTTTAATACGCTTCAAAAAACCTTCAAGGGGATGGTGGCATTGGGAACACTTAATGCATAACCTTAACCGTTCAGAAAATAACACTTTCAAATGAGGTGTTTGCCGAAGACGTACATCCGCATTATACGTTGTAGCGATTATAACGATAGGGGATGGTCCGATTGAACGTAGGTCCTGGTTTTTGACACATCACATTAAAAATGAGGTGTTTATCAAAGGCATACCTGCAGAAGGCATATGAAATGAAGGCACAATTTATGAAGCAAGAATTCCCCTTCAGGGACAGGATTCCATTGTGAATCCTGTCTTTTTTTATAATCATTCCTGTCTTTTTGCCCTGCTATATCCTTTATATTTATTTCATAACTGTGATAAAATACCAAAAAAGCGTACTTACGAAAGGAAGGTTATGATGTCGGACTGCATTTTCTGCAAAATCGTTAACGGCGAGATCCCTGCGGCAAAAGTTTATGAAAATGAGCATGTGCTAGCTTTTTTGGACATTAGCCAGGTTACAAAAGGACATACTCTTGTCATCCCAAAAGTACATAAGGAAAATGTAAATGAATTGACCGAAGAGATTGCCGGGAACCTATTTAAAGAAGTGCCTAAAATCGCAAATGCCATCAAAAAGGCTTATGATCCGATTGGCTTAAATACCTTAAACAATAATGGTGAGCATGCCGGCCAGTCTGTATTTCACTTTCACATGCACCTGATTCCCCGCTATGGAAAGGGAGACGGCTTTGGGGCTGTCTGGAAGACTCACAGTGACGAGTATTCTCCGGACGATTTGAAACAAATCGCTTCGGACATTGAAAAAAACATCTGACTTCTGCAGCTGCAGAAGTTTTTTTTATGAATTCTTTCAGAAAAAATAGAAATTTCTTCGATTATCTGATAGCATTGATTAAAAATTTATTCTTTACTGCAACACAGTAAAGTCACTCCGGAGGGATTAACATGGAACGCGCTTTTAATTTTAATGCAGGGCCTACTGCACTGCCAGAAGCAGTGCTGAAAAAGGCAGAGAAGGAATGGATGAATTACAATGGAACGGGCATGAATGTGATGGAAATGAGCCATCGCAGCAAGCCTTTTGAGGAAATCAACAATCAGGCGAACAGTTTGCTGCGCAAGCTTTTGAATATCCCTGACGATTATGAAGTCCTGTTTTTGCAAGGCGGTGCGAGCCTTCAATTTACAATGGTTCCAATGAACCTTCTCGAGGAAGGCAAAACGGGCCAGTACGTCCTGACTGGAGCCTGGTCAGAGAAAGCACTGAAAGAGGCAAAAAAGATCGGCCATGCAGAAGTCGCGGCTTCTACAAAAGATGGCAATTACAAAGCGATTCCTAGTCTTGACAGCATCCAGCCATCCAAGGATGCCGCCTATCTGCATATCACTACGAACAACACCATTTTCGGGACCCAGTGGCACTCTACACCTGAGAACCTTGAAGTTCCGCTAGTCGCCGATATGTCAAGTGATATATTGTGCAGGCCGATTGATGTCAGCAAATTCGGACTCATCTATGCAGGGGCACAAAAAAATCTGGGTCCTTCCGGAATCACTGTTGTGATCGTGAAGAAGGATTTGCTTGAACGTTCCAAAGATTCCCTGCCTACGATGCTCGACTACCGTACTCATGCGAATAACAGCTCCCTGTACAACACACCGCCGACGCTGGCGATTTATTTATTGAAGCTGGTCCTTGAATGGGCCGATTCTCTTGGCGGAGCGGCAGCATTGGAAAAAATCAACCGGGAAAAAGCAGCCCTCATTTATAACGAGATTGATGAGAGCGGCGGCTTCTACAACGGACATGCCGAAAAAGACAGCCGTTCCCTGATGAATGTGACCTTTACTTTAAATAGCCAAGAAGCTACTGATGCCTTCCTGGCTGAAGCAAAGGAACGCGGTTTTACAGGACTGAATGGCCATCGCTCTGTTGGAGGATGCAGGGCTTCCATTTATAACGCGGTTCCGATTGAGCACGTGGAAAAATTGGTACAGTTTATGAAGGAATTCAGGACTAGATAATCGCCTTTTACATCTTTACCCTTGTTAAAATTATGCTATAATGATATAAAGCTTTTCGCTGCAGGCAAAGAGTGCACTGCAGGAGAAGCAAAAGTTAGCTAGAATAGCAGAGGAGAGTTGAGAAATGAATACGAAAAATCTTGTTGCACTTGCACTGTTAGCGGGGATGGGTGCAGTCTTGCACACAGTTGTACCTCCCTTCATCCTGGGAATGAAGCCGGATATGATGCTGGTGATGATGTTTTTGGGGATTATCCTTTTCCCTGACAAGAAGAGCGTCTTGCTGCTTGGGTTGGTTACAGGCATATTATCTGCCATGACTACCGGTATGCCAGGCGGTCAAATCCCAAACCTCATTGACAAAATGGTTACTGCATTCATCTTCTTCGGATTATTGCAGGCTGTCAAAAGGTTCAGCGGCTCCGTCATTACAGCCGCAATCCTGACTGCAGTCGGTACAATTGTCTCGGGAATCATCTTCCTGACTTCTGCCTATTTCATCGTGGGCTTGCCGGGAGCGTTTGTAGGCATGTTCACACTGGCAGTTCTTCCTGCAGCTGCATTCAACACCGTATTTATGATTATTTTGTTTCCAGTTGCATCAACAATTTTTAGAAGAACAAAGCTTGTTCAGACTCATTAATGCAAAATTATTCAGGAACCCGGGAATAACGGGTTCCTTTTTTTTTGCACCTCCCTATGAAAATAAAGAAAATATCATGCCCAGGATCAGCAGAATCCCTCCCCCTGCTGCAAGAACTCCTGCCCTTCTCTTCAGACGTTTCTTTGGCGGATAAATGCCAGGCTTATGAGTTAGAACCAAGCATTGAAACATCCCGAAAAAAAATGCCCCGCTAAGGATAAAGGTTAATAGAGTAAGGATATCGTTTCGCCTCCTTCGCCCCCACTGGATACTGATGAAAATTATTAAATACCTGCCTCCCTGTGAAAAAGTATATAAATTTTCATTTCTGCGCTGCCATTTTCACAAGACGGTTTAATTCATGTATATTAGGAAAATAAATAAGGTATACGCCATAATACAATCCGAGATGAAGACTTGCCAGAAAACATTTACGTTCTCTGCCAGGAAAAAGGATTTTGACCCTTGGCTGCCGAAAATAAATATAAAAGAAATTGAGGTGGTTTACATGAAAGCAAGATCATTACTTTTGGGTTTCCTTGTAGGCGGTGCAGCTGCAGGTATCGCCACCCTCCTTTCAGCCCCAGATTCCGGAAAAGTAACACGCCGACAGCTTAAGGCCCATAAAGATGTCTACACAGCCGAACTCAAAGAGCTAAAGGATAGTCTAATGCAAATAAAGGACTCAGTCTCAACGGCAACAAAAGAAGGAAAGACCGTACTCGGGGAATTTGTTCATGATATCAAACTGTCTCTGTATGAATGGAAACTGAGTACCGATGAAAACAAAACCGCTCTCCAAAAAGAGGTGAAAGAAATAGAACAGACGATTCAGGAGCTTGAGAAAGACCTTTCTCCCGAAAACAAGGCTGAAGAAAAAGCAGCGCAGTAATTCACAGAAGATGAATGGTGTCCTTCTCTTCCTAATGAGCACGGGAGAGAAGGACTTTTTAAAATGGACAAAACCAAGGTTAATACATAAATTACCAGTAAAACTTATATAAATATAAGAAAAAGAAAATAATTTCTAAAAATTTAGTAAATTAATCTTTATTATTTATTGTTTTATTGGCATAATGTTAATAGAATCATAAAAGTAGGTGAATATGGGGATGACAGAAAAAAATTATTCAGTTAAGGAAGCATTGATATTCAGTCAAAGGGTTGCTCAGTTAAGCAAGGCTCTCTGGAAATCCATCGAGAAAGATTGGCAGCAATGGATTAAGCCTTTTGACCTGAACATCAATGAACATCACATTTTGTGGATAGCCTATCATTTAAATGGTGCATCCATTTCCGATGTAGCCAAGTTTGGGGTAATGCACGTGTCAACCGCTTTTAATTTCTCAAAAAAACTGGAAGAAAGGGGACTCTTGCAATTCTCTAAGAAGGAAAGCGATAAAAGGAATACTTATATTCAGCTAACCGAACAGGGAGAGGCTATTTTGCTGGAGCTGATGGAAAGCTACCAGCCTGATAAAAATGCCGTCTTTTCAGGCGCAATGCCATTGAAAGAGCTGTATGGAAAGTTTCCGGATATCATTGAGATCATGGCAATTATCCGCAATATTTATGGTGATGATTTTATGGAAATCTTTGAAAAATCATTCACCAATATTGAGAGCGGGTTTGTTGAGGAAGATGGTAAAATTCGGAAGAAGGAACCTGCTGCCAAAGAACTGGTCTAGTCTTTTAAATATCGTTTTAATTCCATCATAAGGGGAACATACAATCCTTGTTCAAGGCATGCAGGTATGATTTCCCCTGAGCGGAGCTTGGGAGGCAAAATGGCATTGAACTTATCGAAAAGCGGATGAAAATTCACGAACCCTTCCGCTTTCTGTTTTTGCAAATCTTTGCTCAGATTCTCACATGCAAGCAAAAGATCATTCACTTCCGTTTGAGTGAGTGATTTTTCTACAATCAGCCGGTAGAAGCCCAGATTGGTTTCTTTGACCATTTTTAACAGCAGCTTCTGGTGAAATTCCAGCATTTTCAATCTTTCCATTATTTCGTGATAATTCATATTTCAGTCCCCTTAATCATAAAATGCGTATGTACATAATATTACCATTTTTCACGGTCTGTTTTGTATTTGATTTTAAGGGTTTTTTAAGGGCTATAAAAAACTATCTTTTTTAATAAATATTTGATATTGTATTTAACATAATAAGTCTGAAAAAGGAGGGATTCTTGGATGATCTCCATTTTTATTGTATTCATAATATTTGCCAGCTTCATCCTGTTCTTTATCAACAAATTAACAGATTCCCTCTGTGAACAAAAGGAAATACCGGAAGAGCGGCAGTCACAGGTCTTTCGGACAATCAATATCCTTGTCACAATCCTTTTAATCTCGTCGTTTGTTGAAATTATGTTCACTACATAATAAAGCGGCAAGGATGCCCTTGCCGCTTTTTTGCTTCCCCTTCGCTCGGAGAAGCCTTTAATCATGAGTGCATCTTATAGCCAAGCTGCACCTACAATGATCAACAGAATGAATAACACGACGATTAACGCAAAGCCTGCACCGTATCCTCCGCCCATACTGACACCTCCTTTCAGTGTTTGATAACATATCCTATTCAGCAAATCCCCGGAACGCATAGGCTACTATCCTGATAAAAATTGATTTTCTTTGTTAGCAGTATGCTGCACCGACAATAATTAATAAAATAAACAGGACAACGATTAACGCGAACCCTGCATTGTTGTGGCCCATAAAAATACCTCCTTTTTTCTATTCGTGTTAGTCTATGACTGCCGTGTTTCATCTGGTTGGATGTTTGCCCAGAAGGTTAAAACTAAAATTTAAAAAGATTCTTTTTGTCTAAACCTATATTTGTGTTATAGTAAAACTTGTGGAAATAGATAATAATCAGAAAACTATTGTTTAGGAGTTGTTCAGCATGAAGAAATGGATCCTGCCCATTACCCTTGCAGCGGGAGTGCTAACGTTAACAGCCTGTAACGGCAATGAGAACTCAGAAGTTATTGTCCAGTCTGATGCCGGAGATATCACTAAAGATGATCTTTATGAAGCAATGAAGGATAAATATGGTGAACAAGCCCTACAAGAGCTTCTATATACAAAAGTCCTTTCAGACAAATATAAAGTGACAGACGAAGAGGTCGACAAAAAGGTTAAGGAACTAAAGACCGAGCTTGGAGACAACTTTGACCTTGTCCTTCAGCAGAACCAGCTTAAAGATGAAAATGAGCTGAAGAAACTGCTTAAGGATCAGCTCCTTATTGAAAAAGCAGCTCTGAAGGATGTTAAAGTCACCGAGGACGAGCTAAAGAAAAAGTACGAGGAATATCAGCCCGAGATTCGTGCAAGCCACATTCTTGTAAAAGATGAAAAAACAGCAAAAGAAGTGAAAAGCAAACTTGAATCAGGCGGGAAATTTGAAGATCTTGCAAAAGAGTATTCAACTGATACCGTTTCTGCGGAAAAAGGCGGAGACCTTGACTTCTTCGGTCCTGGAGCAATGGTGCCTGAATTTGAAGAGGCTGCCTATGCCCTTGATGTAAATGAAATCAGTGACCCGGTACAATCCCAGCATGGCTGGCATGTCATTAAGGTTACAGAGAAGAAAGATAAGAAATCATATGAAGATATGAAAGCAGACCTTGAATATGAGTTGAAGCTTTCCAAAGTGGATGCTGCGAAAATGCAGGAAACTCTTCAACAGGAACTAAAGGATGCCGATGTGAAAATCAAGGACAAGGATCTTGAAGGTGTAATGCCATCAGAATCTAAATCCGCATCAGCTGAAAAATAAAAATGAAGCATGAGAAAAGGGTTCCGTCACGGAACCCTTTTTTTATGCACCCATCGAGCCTTGCTTTTTTTCTTTTTCTTTTTCAAGGCGCTTCATATAAATTTCACCTTCTCGCTCAATGCTTTCCATTTCACCCTTCCTTTCCTCTTTTCCCGTCTTTATTGCCATAAACGCGCTTATCAAGATTCCTGCCGCTACAGCAAACACCCAAATGGGTACAGTCATCGACAT
This sequence comes from Mesobacillus foraminis, assembly GCF_004340465.1. GTDB lineage: Bacteria > Bacillota > Bacilli > Bacillales > Cytobacillaceae > Mesobacillus_B > Mesobacillus_B foraminis. The sequence goes on from NZ_SLVV01000001.1 coordinate 313,757, forward strand.
TCCCTCCTTGCTATTGGTTGTCCTATTGGTTATTAATAGATATGAGGATGCCGGAAAAATATGACTTTTGTTAGTAAACTTTCTTTTATTCATTCAAAAAAAGAAAGCTTCCAATTATATAGAAGCTTTCTTTTTAAGAGTAGCAGTTTACTTATGAAATAACGGCTTGTAAAATGAACGATTATCCAGCGCAAAAGCTCTTTCGGTAAATTCTCCGGGTTTAACCCGGCTGAGCACTCGGTCAAGCATATTCATTTTCGCATCCAGATTATCAATATAATGAAGGATTTCGGCTTCTTTAATTAATGGCGGTTTTGGGCTTCCCCACTCAGCCTTACCATGATGGCTGAGGACCATATGCTGAAGGATCACGACTTCTTCACCAGATATACCAAGCTCTTCTGCAGCTTTTCCTATCTCATTCACCATGATGGAAATATGGCCAAGGAGGTTTCCTTCAATAGTATAAGAAGCGGCAACTGGACCGGATAATTCATGGACCTTGCCAAGATCGTGCAAGATCACGCCTGCATAAAGCAGATCCTTATCAAGGCTTGGATACAAACTACAAATTGCTTTTGCAAGATCAAGCATTGAAACGACATGATAAGCAAGCCCCGAAACAAATTCATGATGGTTCTTTGTGGCGGCAGGATACTCAAAGAATGCCTGCTGATGCTTCTTTAACAGATGACGAGTAATCCGTTGGATATTTGGATTTTTCATATCAAATATATATTGAGTGATCTTTGACATCATCTCATCTTTCTCAAGCGGGGCAGTCTCAAGAAAATCAGCTAATTTCACAGGATCTGCTGGTCCTGCTGGCCGGATTTGCCTTAGTTTGAGCTGTGTCCGTCCACGGTAGTTTTGGATATCACCCATGATCTTTACAATTTTTTCAGCACTGTAGGTATTTTCATCCCCATCGGAAACATCCCATAGTTTCGCTTCAATATCTCCACTCTGATCTTGAAGAATCAGAGTTAAAAAAGGCTTCCCATTACTGGCAATCCCTTTTGTCGCATTTTTTATTAGGAGGAACTTTTCTACCTGTTCTCCTACTTCATAATCAAGTATCCCTTTATTCATATAAAATTGTACTCTCCTTCCCTAATAAAGAGTATATCATATCAATCTGGCTTCCAAGAAAACTGCCCAACCTCCTTTATAGTTAACTAGTTGGCCAGGAATTCCGTTTTTCGGTTCAGGTTAAAGACTTCTCCAGATTGGAATTCTTTTAGCAGATGATCATGGCAAGTAAACAGCAATACTTGATTCCCCGTATACTCCCTTAGCAGTTCAATCACTCGTTTTGTCCGTTTTTTATCAAAATTGACAAAGCTGTCATCAATAATGATGGGGAAAGGATAACGGGAAATGAGTGTGCTTGTCAAGGCTAACCTGACCGAAACATATACCTGTTCCGCGGTAGCCTGGCTCAATTCATTAGCCTCGAACAAGGTATGGTCCTTCCTTTCGATTATAAAACCGCTTCCTGACAGCTGCGGAATCATCCTGATGTATTCCCCATTTGTCAACCGCTGAAGAATTTTTTCAGCATGTGCCAGCATTTTGGGCAGCCGTTCCTTTCTGTAGTCTTCGACCGTCCTGTTCAGCACCTCTTTTGCAAGTGCATATTTTGCCCATTCTTTTGCTTCTTCCTCAAACTCATACCTCATTTGTTTATACCTGTGAAGAAGCTCTGCATAGCTGCCTCCCTCTTCGAGCACTGCAATACGGTGTTTGATTTCAGCCAGCCTGTCCCTTAAGTTATTTTGTTCTTTTTGTACCATCTGCACTTCAGCTTTAGACCGTTCCAGTTCCTCTTTGAGCTCAGCAGGCATATTAAGAGCTCGCCTATCATGAAGGATTACACCAGCAACATCCAGCTGAAGAGCAATATCTGCCAGCCTTTCTTTCCATTTTTCAGCTTGTTCATGTCTAATGCCCTGGTTCCTGAACTCTTCCTCATTTTGAACCCTTGCAAGCCGGAAGAGATTGTTTCTATCCTCTTGAAATTGTAAAACCTCTTTTTTTAGCCGGGAGCATTCCTCTTTAATTTCAAGGAGCTTAGTCTGCAGTTCCCGGTATTTCGCCTCTTTTTCGATTTCCTCCCGTAATCTTTTCTTTAACAGGACAGCAGAGTCATGAAGAGGAAGATTAGGGTTGTCTAAAAAGGTTCCAGCCAGTTCTTCTAACTTGGAAGAGATGGCTTTCTCCTCTTTACTTATTAGTTCCAGCCTTTCTTGTATCCTTTTTTTCTCCCTGAATAACTGTTTCTGGCGATCAATCACCAGGAATGTATCATATATTTTTTTAACCCTTGTGCTGCTGTTCAACAAAAAGCTTTGGGCCAGCTCGGATTGCCTTTGGTTTAACTCACTCCATTCCAGCTCCCACTGCTCGAATAACTGGATGACTCTCTCATAGCGGATGTTTTGCTGTTCCAGCCTTGAAAGGAGATCCCGGTACTGCCCTTGCAATATCTCGTCCTTTGCAAGAGCCTCCTCTGCTGCCTTCCCATTATTTCCTTCAGACTCCTTTAGCCTCTCGATCAAGGCCTGTTCCTTCTTGTACAGTTCTGAGAGACCGCCGCCGTCCTCATTAAATTCAGCAGCCTTTCCATGCAAACGCAGCTTCATCACTACTATCAGAAGAAAACCAATAAACCCAGCAACAGACAAAAACAATTGTCCGCCCCATAGACCTCCCAGGGCAATAATCAAAAAAATGGTGCCCAGCAGGGCGGTTTGAAGGTTCTGTACCTTCTTTTCCTCTGTTTTTTTACTCTTTTCCTTTTCCTGCTTTGCTTTTATCGCGGCAGCCTGTTCCCTGACCTGATCGATTTCCGCCTTCAGACTTTCCCTCTGGCTGACAATCTTGGCCTGTTCTGCCAGCCTGTTCCTGCTTTGTTCATCGAGCAGTCTGTCTTTTAGGCTTGCCGCCTTGTTTTCGAGAGCCTCCATAGCCGCCGTTTCTTCCTGGAAGGTTTCTTCAAGAGCAAGCCGGCGTTCTTCCATTCTTTGCTGCTGCAGCTGGACTTCCTCTGCCCTTTCGCCAATAAACACACTGGTATCTACCTGAGAGATTGTATCCTCGTTAAAATCGACATGCAGCCGATCATTGGTCTTTTCAATTTCTTCGGTAATTTCCTCCAGTTTCAATTCCAGACTGCTTCGTTCCCTCCTCAGCTGGTCATAATCCGGCAGCTTATCAAGCTGCGCAGAAATAGTAAGCTCTTGTTCAAGCAATTCTTCGTCTGGTTTGTTTGTCCTGGCTTCTGTACCAATGGCTGCTGCCCGGTCCTCCAGCCAGGAAATCCTGGCCTGAATTGGTTTTAGCTGATCAGCAATGCGCTCCAGCCGGTTGATCCCGTCATGAGGAAATATGATTTCTCCATCCTTATCCAGCTGGCTGGTCAATTGACGCTCCTCTGCCATAAGAGGCTGCACACGCAAGAGTTCGTTCAGTCTGGAAATGCTATTCTCCGATTCTTGCTTCTTTTGATCAAGGTGCTTAAGTTTCTGCTCAGTCTCTTCCTTTTGAAGAGTGAGGCTTTCGTATGCTCCGCTTTCCTGTTCCGCTTTTTTTAATGCCTCATAGGTCATTCTCAGCTCTTTTAACTGATCATTTAAAACCGGTTTTTTCCCTCCAGGCTTGAATCGGTGATCGAGTTCCTTCTGAATCCGGGTTTCGGCTTTCAAGAGTTTATCGGTTCCCAATGCTCCTGCCGAGAATAAATACCTGCCTATCTCTTCTCCTTTTAGCTGGTGGATATTTTGCAGTCCTTTAAGATTGAAGGAGAATATGGATTGAAACGTCCCTTTATCCATCCCCCCCATTAATTCATGTAACAAGTCTTCCCCGCCGATTGTCCCATCTTCAAGGGAAACCGTTACATCGCCTGCTGCCTTGCCTTTCACCCTCTCAATGATCACAGTTCCTTTTTCAAGATGCCTTGCCTTGATAAGACCTCCATATTTTGAATGTTTTTTGGGTTCATATCTCGGCTCGGCCTGCTGTTTGGCAGGAAACCCAAATAAAACACTGTGGATAAAAGACATGATCGTGGATTTTCCGGCCTCATTTTCACCATAGAAAACCTGAAAGTCCTGAAGTGCGGTTATTTTTATATTTTCAAGCTTTCCATAGCCATAAATATGTATTTCCGTTATGTACATCAAGCTGGCTCTCCTTTCACTCTTTTTCCAATAGAAGGGCAAACAAGATTTGCTCTGCCTCTCTGAGAATTTCCTCTTTCTGTTCAGGTGGAATTTCCCCAAGATGCCTTCTTGCCAGACTATGCCCGTATAATGGCTGCAGCGCCTCATCCCAGCCATTGAAGCTGTCGATTTTTGAGCAAAGCTCTTCATAAAATTCACCCTGTGCTGCCAGCTGTGTACGACTGATGCCGGCGGAGTCTGAAAATGACAATCGCCTGAGCCAGACAAAGTTCTCCTTGTTCTTTTCTTCCTCCTGCAGGGCGTCCATTAGCTCCCCGCTCTCAACGAGTTCCACTGCTTCTTTTGAAAGGTTCCCAGTCCCGCTGATTTCCATTGTTAATACAATTCCCGCCCCTTCAGACCGGACCTTGTCCATCGATTGTATACAAAGATCGTACAACTCACTGCTGCTTTTACTAGAAGCGGCATCAATCCTCAGTTCCAGCCACTTGACATCATTCGCCTCAATAAACTCATATTGGGCTCCGCCCTCGCTGAGCTCCCCAAGGTATGCCCCCTTGCTGCCTGTTTCCTTTCTATTCCTTCCCTGAGGATTTCCGGGATATATGGCGGGGGGATCGTTGGACAGGACTTTTCTTTTATGTATATGTCCAAGCGCCCAGTAATCAAACTGTTTATCCTGAAGCTCTGTCAGACTGAATGGCGCATAATTCCCATGTTCGCTTGCCCCTTCTGAATTGCCGTGGAGGAGACCGATATGAAAATCTGCTTCCCCGAACTTTTGGTACTGATTTATCCATCTCTCCGTCAAATGCCTTTTAGGATAGCTGAATCCATATAGATTGACAATGGTTCCATCCTCTTTGACATATTGTTTCATCTCAACCTCGCTGGCAAAAACATGTACATTTTCCGGGAGTTCCAGTTTCGGCCATTTGCCTCCCAAGTGGTCATGGTTGCCGTGAATCACGTAGACCGGTATTCCCTGATCATTCAGTCTTTCCATTTCCTTCCGAAACCTGGCCTGGGCACGCAGACTCCGGTCCTCTCCATCAAAAATATCGCCTGCAATGATCATAATATCTGCCTCAGCCTTAATGGCGATGTTCACTATATTGGTAAAAGACTTGAACGTACTCTCTTGCAGTCTTTTAAAAATTCTTTCCGGGAGATGCTTGAGTCCCGTCATCGGACTGTCCAGATGCAGGTCTGCACAATGTAAAAAAGTAACCTTTTTCATGTTGGATTCCTTTCACATTCTTTTCTCTTATTTTACCACCTCCAAAAGGCGAATGCACGTTCTTATCCATATGCCGGCGAAACTTGGCCCCCCATACGCAAAAGCCCTGTAACAAACTGAGTTCGAATATGGCTTTCTCTGGATTGTTTTCTGACTATATAATGAAGCAGAAAGGTAACAGCTGAATAAATCAATGCGTTCATTTTTCATTAGAAGTTTAGTCCCGTAAATGGGACTTTACAGGAGGCGGTCGATACTAAATAAAAAAAAGCCAGGCTTAGGCAAGCCCGACAAGATAGATATTTTTAATTTGCTAATTTACTGTTTCTTCGTTAATTGCAAAGCTCTTTTAATATCTTTAAAGGAATTGGACTTCCCGTACATCAATACTCCTCCTCTATAAACCCTTGCACCAAAAATGGCGAGAAAGATTATGGTCCCAATGAGGATGGCAAATGATAAAGCGGTTTCCCATAAAGGGATATTGAGCATTCCTACTCTTAAAAACATGAGCATTGGGGTAAAGAAAGGAATGAACGATGTAACCGTAACAAATGGTGCTTCAGGCTGATTAAGGCCAAACATGGCAATCATGAACCCGGCGACCACAAGAAGGGTCATCGGTGTAATCATTTGCTGAACGTCCTCTATTCTGCTGACCAGTGAGCCAAGGAAGGCTGCCAGTGTGGCATAGAGGAAATAGCCAAGGATGAAGAACACCACGCTGTATATAATGGTTCCAAGGGGAACCTCCCCGAACCCGAAGAACTCAAAAAATCCTCCCTCCATTGATGCCAAATTCTGCTTGATGGAGAAATAACCAGCCAGTAAAAATACAGCCAGCTGGGTTAAGGACAATAGACCGATCCCCAGGATTTTAGCGAACATCTGCTTAATTGGCGAGACGCTGGAAATCAGGATTTCCATAACCCGCGATGATTTTTCTGTGGCCACCTCCATCGCAATCATATTAGCGTACATGATTACTGAAAAATAGATGACAAACAGCAGAACGTAAACCAGTCCCCTGGCCTGATTGAGTTCCTCTTCCGTTTTTGCCTCTTTTTCAAGTGCTTCTTTTTCAAAAGCCACTGGTTCATACAATTGACTCAGCTGCGCTTCTGTCAGGTTCAGCTGCGAAGATGCCATTACAGACTTTAACTGCTGTAAGCCGGTTTGCAGGTCAGCCGCAAGAGCCGTATCGGCCATGCTCATTGCCTTGTAAGTACCTGCCGGGAGATTGCCTTCCGATAACTCCACCTGAAGAATCGCAGTAAACTTACCGTCTTCCACCTGCTCCGCTGCTTCCGTCACAGACCCTTCAAAGCGGGCAAGCGTTATTTCTTTGTTGACCCCTTTAACCTGTTCTTGAAGAGGGGCGAATAATTGTCCGGATTCATCGATTACTGCAACCTTCTTGTTTTCTTCCCCTTCATTAAAGAAATCAATGATTCTGGGCATATTTGTTAAACCTACCATTATGGCGGCAGTTAAGATGGTTGTCACAATGAACGATTTTGTTTTTAGCTTGCTTATATATGTATGGAAAAGAATGATAAAAAAATTATTCATAGGAAGCACCTGCCTTTTCAATGAAAATATCATTCAAAGAGGGCTCCTCCAGGACAAATTTGCGAACAAAGCCCTTCCCGGCTATATCCCTGAAAATTCCATGCGCTGCCTCTTCCCCAGTTATTTGGAGATAGATCCCTTCCGGCGTCTGTTTTGCTTTCACTACTCCTGGAAAACTTTGAAGATAAGAAACATCGAAATCAGCATGGATGACTAAATTCTTCTTGCCGAACGACCGTTTAATCTCTTTAAGGGATCCATGGACGACGGGCTTTCCTTTCTGCATGATGCACAGATACTCGCACATTTCCTCGACATGTTCCATTCTGTGGCTGGAAAACACAATGGTGGTGCCCGAATTTTTAAGCTCAATGACTGCATCCTTCAACAGCTCGACGTTCACCGGGTCCAGTCCGCTAAAAGGCTCATCAAGAATCAACAGCTTTGGCCGATGGATGACCGCTGCTATAAATTGAATTTTTTGCTGGTTCCCTTTCGAAAGTTCCTCAATCTTATTATCGAAATACTCAGGAATCCTGAACCTTTCCAGCCAATAGCCAAGCTCCTTAATGGCTGCCTGTTTTTTCATTCCTCTCAGCCTCGCAAGGTAGACAATTTGATCCACCACTTTAAGTTTTGGATATAGTCCCCTCTCTTCGGGCAAGTAACCGATCATTGAACTTTGTGAATAGTCAATCGCCTTTCCATCCAGGGTGATTTTCCCTGCTGTTGGGTCCAGCAATCCAAGGATCATCCTGAAGGTGGTTGTCTTACCCGCACCGTTTGCCCCCAGGAAGCCAAACATTTCTCTATCGGGAATGGACAGATTAAGACCATCGACTGCCGTGTAATTCCCAAATCTTTTTGTAACCTCTTTAAGGATCAAAGCCATTTTTCTTCCCCCTCCTTTGCCAATAAACTATACGGTTCAATTCCGAAAAGGTTCCATTTTTATTCCATCTACCAATTTGCCCACTATTCAAAATTATGCGAGAATAGTAGTGGAACTAATGAAAATACGAAAGGGGTACTAGTTGTGGACACCTATAAATTGACCGCTTTTAAATCTGATGGTGAAAAGCTCCTTGACGAATCCTTTCAGGCAGAAAATGATGAAGATGCAAAGAAAATCGGAACTAAACGACTCTCGGAGAAAGAGCTTCTTGACTCTACCCACCGCTGCACCTCTCCAAGGGGGAAACTGATTCTGTTCCACCCTTAAAGCCGGGCCGGGCTGTCGATAAAAGGGTTCGGAATAATCTTATTCCGAACCCTTTTTGGGCTTATATATAGTTTTTTACGGCAGACTTTCGCGAAAAGCCCAGAAATGCTAGATTCAAACTTGTGTGCAGTCTGTTGATTTCATGCCTGCGGGCGGCGAAGAGCTCTCACCGCCCCAGTGTTGCCCTCTCCACAATCTTCGCCACTCTTCGCGCCTATACTCAAAGCCAGGCCTCCAATTCTATTTTCCTATAAAATTTGGTTTTCTCTTCTCCAGAAAAGCTTTAACTCCCTCTTTATGGTCCTCGGTCTGGCGCATTTTCGATTGAGCATACTTTTCAAGCTCAAGTGTTTTCAACAGGGAGGCCCGATTATCTTCAACGAGAATCTTCTTGGTTTTGATCATCGCCTGAAGCGGTTTTTGCTGCCACTCCCCAAGCTTCTGTGCAATCTTTTCCTCAAGGTTCTCATCGGATATTTCGTCAATCAGTCCCATATCAAGTGCCTCTGCTCCAGTCAATTGCTTTCCTTCCCAAATCAAATGCTTAGTCTTTGTTTCTCCAAGCCTTGATTTCATAAAATAATGTCCGCCTCCATCAGGAATCAGCCCAATCCCGATAAAATTCATGGCCAGCTTGCTCTCTCTTTCTGCCATGATGTAATCTGTGGCCAATGCAAGGCTTAACCCTAAGCCCGCTGCCGCCCCAGTAATGGCTGCTAACGTAATTTTAGGCATGCTGTAAAGGGTAACGGCAAGCTCATTTATGCTGTCCATCACTTCGGAGAAATCGCTTTCATCTCCTTTCGCCAGCATCATCTTAATATCGCCGCCAGCGGAAAAAGCCCGGCCCGCTCCTTTTAATACAACAATTTCCACCTCATCGGAACTGCAAAGCTCCTTTAAACTGCAGCACAAACCTTTGATCATCTCAAGGTTAAGTGCATTTAATGACTCTGGCCGGTTTAATTCAACCATGGCTACCCCGGCTTCAGCACTTACCCTGATGAGCCCGCTATTGAAATCGCTCGTCACCGTCATCCCCCCAATTTCATTTTAATTTTATTATAAAGAAGAATAGCCATGATTTATATATTTGTCAGATTACTTCAATAAATTTTAACGTTTTATTCTGAGAATTTGTGCCTACATAAAGAAAAGCTCCCTTAGGACTGGGAGCTTTCTTTATGGAACAGTTCTTTTAATAGTTCGAGCTTCTTTTCGGTATAATCAGTAAAACTGTCGTTATATGTCTTCGGATCCTTTGGATTGGCAAAGTGAGTGATTTTCCCGGTTACCGGGTGTATAAACTTGCTGGAAGCCCCGCAGCCAAGTCCAATGATGGTTTGCTGTTCTTCCATGATAATGATGTTGTAGAGGCTTTCCTCTCCCGGCTTTGAATAACCTACATTTTCAAGGTTTCCAAGGATGTTTTTCTGCCGGTACAAATAATATGGGACATAGTCATGCTTCTTCGTCCAGTCTTCTGCAAGCTCCATCATGCACTCAATTTCTTCACGGCCGGCGACCTTATATTTTTCCTTGTTCTTCGTCATTTCCGAGGCGCGCTTAAAGGATAATGTATGGACTGTTAACGATTCTGGCATCAGCTTTTCCGTCTCATTGAGCGTATGGGTGAACTCCTTTGTGCCTTCACCCGGAAGACCAATGATCAAATCCATATTAATATTGTTCATCCCCATCTCTCTGGCAAGGTGGTATTTTTCCACCGTTTCCTCAACGGTATGGTGCCGCCCAATGGCCTTTAGCGTCTCCTGGATATAGGATTGAGGATTAATAGATATTCGGTCAATTTTCCACTTATTCAGGACATCAAGCTTTTCAGGAGTGATTGTATCTGGACGGCCTGCTTCAACTGTGATTTCTCTGATATTTTCTATATTCGGGAAAGAGGTGTGCATTTCCTCATAAAGCATATCCATTTCTTCAGCGGTAATGGAGGTTGGTGTCCCTCCTCCATAATAGACCGTTGTGATATTGATCCCGTTTTCCCTTAGCCATTTTCCTGTTTCGCGCATCTCATAATGAAGTCCGCCAAGGAAACTGTTTACAGAACCCTGCCGGCCATTAATTGCATAAGCCGGGAATGTGCAATAGGCGCATTTTGTAGGACAGAATGGAATGCCGATGTAGATGCTTACTTCGTTTCGCAAATCATAGAAATCCGGAATGACGGATAGCTGGCGATCCACAATCCGCTGCATAAGGTCAATTTTCTCCGGAGTAATCAAATATTCCTCGGCAAGTTCCCTGTGTGCGGTTTCTACATCTATTCCATCATGCAGTTTTTTATGAAGCAGCTTGGTCGGGCGGACTCCCGTCAATATGCCCCATTTTTGTATAGTGCCTGTCCAATCCTGGAGAACAGTAAGGTATGCATGGGAAACCGCATTTTTAACAAGCCTGAATTGTTCTTTTTCTGTTAAGCCAGCTGGCAGCTCATTCGTATATTCTGCCGTATATGTTGCATCACCAGCAGACAGCACGGCATGGACCTCGGCATTGCTCCCTGTTGTCAATGAAAACTGAATTCTTGCATCATATTGTCTTTCGGTCTTCTCAAATGTAATTTCGGGTTCTTCGAAGAACAGATTTGCAATCAGCTGCAATGGACGTTCGAACCGTTCATCTCTCATGCCTTCTATAAAAATATACAATTATATCACCTTTTTAAAATATGCTGCCTTAAGTTTACAGAATCCACTGAGCAAGGTCAATATAGTGGCAAAGCTTACTAATAGCCTGGAAAGGCCTGCCAGGAAATATGCAGGCAGGCCGTTTGCTATTTTTTTATAATATTCATTTTCCGCAAGAATTCGATCGGCTGCTGCTTACGGAAATGTTCCTTGACCATATAGGCGACACCGTTTTGATTATTGGTCCTTGTCACCCAGTCGGCAGCCATCTTTACCTCCACCTCTGCATTTCCCATAGCGACGCCAAGTCCACATGCTCTGATCATGTCGATATCATCGATCCCGTCGCCGATTGTGACCATTTCTTTTAAAGCTACACCAAGATGCTCACCCAACGAAATCATCCCATTCAGCTTCGAAACTCCCTGGGGAAGTATATCCAGTCTAAAATCATTAAGCTTTGTCATGTTCACCTCAGAGAACATGGAGGAAAGAGCATCGCCGGCATCTACGAGATCCTCTTCAAATTCAAAGTACACTTCTATCTTCGGAGCTGATATTGGGTCATCAGTCAAAGTTTCACTGATGGAATCGACAAATTGCTGAGAATAGAACAACGGATCACCTGTTGTAAAGACCGTTTTTGCAAGCAGGTTATGATTTAATTTATACTTATTGGCCAATGAAAATTCATCATGAACAATGCGGATCTGGCACGGGAAACCTTCAAGAAACCGAACTAGCTCATAGGTGATCTCCTCCGGAATCCGCCTGGTCAGGATTGCTTCTCCCTGTTCGGAAGAAATATATGCTCCTTGATGGGTAATAAGATAGGAGTTTATTTTAAGCGCCTTTGCCACTTTTCTCGCTGAGGGAAAACTCCTCGATGTGACCAGTGTGACATAAACGCCTTTTTGCTGAACATAGGCGATTGCTTCTTTTGTGGATTTATGGATTCTTCCATTTGACTGGAGAACGGTGCCATCCACATTCAAGGCTAGAAGACGGTAAATCATACTGTGGCCCCCATTTCTGTGATGTTTCTGTCTTACCTATTTGTATGAAAATCCTTGGGATCTTAGAACAAGTCTGCGATGCCCCCTGTTCAAAACCCTGGCGGCCCTATTGAAGCCGGATAAAAAGGGAATTCTGTGACCGATGCAGCTCTTCCAAGTAATTGAGGTTACATCCCTAACAAGCGCCTTTACAAGGGCCGGACAGTGTTTCACCTGGCTTCCCAGTGGATATTGAGGCTCTGTGGTTAGCAGGCATGTTCTCCTTGACCTTTCCTCTTTCAATACTGGTGTTCCGGGGTATATCGAGCTTATTCTACCTTACCTGCTTTCTTACTAACGGCGCTCCGTGATTCGTAAACCCGCTCTACGTTACTCTCCTTCTTGTAAATGGTGACACTGGGTTCGTAGACCTGCTCTACGTTACTCTCCTTCTTGCAAATGGTGACTCCGGTGTTCATAGAACCTGCCCTACTAGACCTGCCTACATAAAAATGATGCTTCCGACTTTCGCGGACTCTCACATGAATTTTACAAAAAATGGGCTCCCAATGTACGCAAGCTTCCTTTCTGGCAATTTTCTGCTTCCGGATCATATTCCTCCCTCCCTGGCCATCTAATCGAGGATGAGCTGGCAGATTTGCGATGCGAGGCTGCGCAATAAAAAAAAGTGCCCCATTTGGGACACTTTTTGCTATCTCATCATTATTGGTTTTGTTCAGGTGCACCATAAAGCTCTTCAAGCGGCTTCATGATAATTTGATTGATTTCGGCAATCACAGTGCTCATCCGCTGTTCTGCCTGCATCAGCTGAGAAATTTTTTGATGCTGCTGAACAAGGGCAACGGTTTTTTGCGCCTGTTCAACTTCTTCTTGGGAAATTTCCTGGCCCATCATTTGCTTTTGCTGCAGCTGCATTTGAATATTGCGGAAGTTTTCAAACATTCTCCGTGCTGATTCGTCACTATTTACATCATCATAAAGCTTTTTCAAGCCAGAAAACTCTTCACTGGCACGAATCGCCTTTTCCATTTCATAAGCTGCATCATATAGATTTACTGACATCTTAACACTCCTTTTCCATTCGGAACTCCACTACACTATAACAAAGTATGCGCCCAATTGCGAGAAGTTCATAAATTGCTGCTCCGCTCCTCTGGAACACCCTGCCCTGAATAGAGCCGAAGCACCATCCAACGCCCTGTATCATACGATAAGGTATCAGCTATGGCCTACTTTTTGCAGATTTTATTTTAACCGAAGATGAGGAGAGTCTATTGATGGATCATGCGGTCAATAACCATGCCAGCCCCATTATTGCAGTCCTGACGGAGATTACTCTTTCCGAAAGCAACGAACCTACTTTCGGCCGGGTCCATGGTTTTTGCGAGGAACTGTGCAAGCTGGTCATCGATTCAGGGGGATTGTTTTATGTTTTCTCTCTAAAGGATTTTACTATAGATGGTATATTTGGCTTCCATTTTGAAGGGGGTTCCTGGAAAAAGTCAAAGCTCCCTTTTCCCGATGTAATTTATAACCGGATTCCCTCTCGAAAAACCGAGAGGGGAAAAAGGTATTCTGCATTTTTGGAGATCTCAAAGAAATTGGATATAAAGGTTTTCAATCATCGATTTTTAACAAAATGGGAGGTCCATGAATGGCTGTCCAAAAAAAAGAATCTCCAGCCATTTCTTCCAGATACCTGTCTATATTCTGAGAAGTCGCTGAGAAAAATGCTCACACTCTATCCTGAAGTTTTTATTAAACCTTTATCAGGGAGCCAAGGCAGAGGCATTATCAGGATTACCACACAGAAAGATCAGCTGCTGGTATCATTTTCTTCGCAGCCGGAAGCCGGGCCTTCCGGAGCTCTGGACATTGAGGACCTTATCAGTTTAGTGCAGAAAAAAGTCGGGAACCAGCTATATCTCATCCAGCAAGGGATCCCACTGCTGGGAATCGAGGATAGAGTCATAGATATTCGGGTGCTATGCCACAGAGGGACTAATGAGAAATGGAAGGTCACCTCGGCTGTTGGCCGATTAAGTGCGGAAAATCATTTTACAGCAAACCTTGCCCGAGGCGGTGAAATTGTATCACCTTTAAAAATCCTAAGTGCTTATTTTAATAGAAAAGCAGGAATTCAAAAACTGAGGCTGCTAAAGGAACTGGCTCTTGAAGCAGCCGACTGCATTAGTGAGAACGCCCCAGGTTTGATAGCGGAGCTAGGTATTGATATTGGGGTGGATGTGGATGGGAACCTTTGGGTAATCGAGGCAAATTCTAAACCCTCTAAAAACTTCGAACAGGAAGCCAGCAAAATCCGCCCATCCGCCAAAGCAATCATCGCATACTGCCACAGTTTGTTTTCCCGACAATCTGGGGCTGAGGGAGGAGATAGAGAATGAACGCCATTGGTTTAATATCACTAAATCCAGCGGTCGAAAATGTTTATTTTACAGAAATCGCCAAACGCTCATTGGAATATGGGCTGGTATGCTACAGATTTACTCCTACGAACATGAACCCTTTCACCCACAAAATTTCGGGCGAAAAATTTGACCACCAGCGACAGGTATGGGCAGATTCAGAATTTCCCCTTCCTCCTATTCTTTATGACCGCTGTTTTTATGGAGACAGCCCTGTCTCAAAGGCTTCCTCCGCCATTATGAAGTGGCTGAAGAGCCGGGAAGACTTATGTTTTTTAGGCTGCGGGCTCCCGAATAAGTGGGAGCTCTACGAAAAACTGTCGAGCTCCCCGCTTGCCCCTTATATCCTGAGAACATTTCAGGCAAATGGTCCTAAAGAGGTGCTTTCTTATTTAAAAAAACAGAAAAACATCCTATTAAAGCCTGTGTCAGGCTCTGGGGGGCGCGGGATTGTACGAATAACAAAGGAAAAGGAAAAAATATCTGTGTCGATGGAACAGCAGCAGCTGGTGAAGTCCTCCTTTTCCTCTGAAGACAGAGCTGTTCAATGGATTGGAAAACTGCTTTCAAGAGACTATTTAATGCAGCCGTTTCTCCCGCTAATTGATCAAAAAGACCGTCCTTTTGATGTCCGGGTTTTCCTTCAAAAAGACAGTAATGGAGCCTGGGTTGAAAGAGGAAGAGGAATCCGGGCAGGCAAGCCGCAGGGAATTCTGTCCAACCTTAGTGCCGGTGCCCAGACAGAGGATTACCAGCATTGGTTAAAAACTCTACCTCCAAAAGACCGGCATATAGTGAATGAGGAAATAGATGATATGACCAAAAAGCTTCCTCACCTCCTGGAAGAAATGTTTCCTCCTCTTTTTGAACTTGGGATCGATATCGGAATTGCAAAAGACCGTTCCATATGGATTCTTGATGTCAATTCGAAACCAGGGCATAAAGTCGTGCTTGAAACGAACCCGGATGCAAAAGAAATACTTTATGCAGCACCGCTTGAATATGCAGGGCTTCTTTCCACGAAGCGAGAAAGAGAGGCAAAGCCATGAGGAAAAAATACCGGATTGAAATCAACAGCCAAATGGAAAATACAATCCTTATTCCCGCCGATTTAGGCAGCACCCAGCCAGTTAAGGTGGCATTTGGAAATAAAATGGTTGAGGTTGCATGCGTTCCGCACCCCAAACAGAAAATCGTAATCAGCAAAGATATCCAGGCAGAATTGCTATTGCCCGACCCGGAACTTTACGGATCCTTGCATGCTTTCATCGACTCGCAGACATTGTTCATTGGCCCTTTAATCGGCATATTGACCTCGGGATTTACTTCCTTTCCCCTTAACCCTGTAGGGAAAAGGACTACCTTTTTTGCAAAGCTGCTCTCTGTAAACAAAATCGTCGGGGCTCTTTCCTTTTTGTTTGGAGAGGATCATATCGATTGGGAAAAGGGAATGATCAAAGGGCAATTCCTGATGGGCTCTAGCTGGACTACAATCAGTGTCCCTTTCCCGAATGTTGTGTATGATCGGATACCTAACCGAAGGAGCGAAAAAAGGGCCGCTTTTAAAATACTGAAAGAACGCATGCAGACAGACTATCTCATTCCTTGGTATAACCCAGGGTTTTTCAGCAAAGTGGAAATATTCGAAAGGCTGCAGCAGGATGATTACGCATGCTCCTTCCTGCCTGAAACCCACCCATTCACATCCTTTTCTGTTATGGAGCGGATGCTTGCAGACTACGGTCAAATTTATATAAAACCCAGCAACGGGAGTCTTGGGCTGGGTGTTCATCAAATCATATATGATCGGCTTCAGGGACATTATTATTGCCGCTACCGGGAGTCTGCGGGAGAAAACAGACTCAGAAGGTTTACTAGTCTTGAAGTCTTGATGAAACATGTATTCCGCAAGAAAAATTTAGCTGCCATGGTTGTCCAGCAAGGAATTCAGCTGCTGAGGGCAGACGGCCGCCTCGTCGATTTCAGGGTGCACACAAATAAAGATGAAAATGGTGAATGGCAGGTTGCCGCCATCGCTGGAAAAGTGGCTGGGCATGGGAGCCCCACCACTCATATCCATAATGGCGGAGAAGTAAAAACGATCGAAGAAATATTTGAGCACCCAGAAGAGCAGCAACAGTACCGGAAAGAGCTATCAGAAACAGCTCTTTATTTAAGCAAGATTCTTGAACATCAGGTTGAAGGGTTTATTGGAGAAATTGGTTTTGACCTCGGAATAGACAAAGAAGGAAGGGTTTGGTTATTTGAAGCCAATTCAAAACCTGGAAGATCCATTTTTAAACATCCAGCATTGAGGGACTTTGATCTCCTCACGAGAAAGCTGTCCCTTGCCTACGGTGTATATCTTACGGAAAAAGCCATTACCACTCCCGAGGAAATCTTCAAATGAAGCTGTATTATGACCCTTGGCAGGAAATTTGGTTCCAGGACGGCAACAACGGCAAGATTAACTTTGGCAAAAACAGGATGAGAGTGCCCGATATTCAAGGGTCGGGCAAATACTGCTTTGAAATGCTGAATCTGGAGGGAAATGCAGGACCTTTGATTGGAATTATGACCTCCATTACGAGTAAAGGCATTGTCAAAGGCAACAGGTCCCTTTTTAAAAAACTCCAATCGGAAGCCCTGTCAAAAGGCGGAATGACCATTGTCTTTCCACCTGAAGGGCTGAACGGGAACCAGATTTCAGGCCATACCTATCTGAATGATAAAAATGAATGGATTCCGATAGTGACACCTCTCCCCCACGTTGTCTATAATCGGGTCCCGCTGAGAAAAACGGAGGAGTCCCTGGCATACAGCCAGGCCTCCAGCTTATTTCAGGAATGGAATATCCCCTTCTTTAACCCTTCCTTCATTAATAAATATGAGCTCTATAAGTTTGTAAGCTCCCATCCTATGCTGGCCCCACTCATGCCTGAAACGATTCTGGTAAACGATATGGAGAGCTTGAAAGACTTTTTCGATCGCAATAAAAATATTTACCTAAAGCCTGTACTTTCCTCCCAAGGAGATGGGTTATACACTTTAAGATTGGTAAAAGGCAATATTCTGGAACTCTCCAGCCATACAGTCAAGCTTGAATATTCTTCTTTTGAAGATTTCTGGACTGCCAAAAGCCAAAAAATTTTGGACCGGCATTATATCGCACAGGCAGAAATAATCCCTGCCCTCCTGGACGGCAGCCGATTTGACTTTCGCATCCACGCACACGACAGTCCAGAAGGCTACAAGGTGACCGGTGTTGGAATCCGTCTCTCGAAAAAACAAAGCCTGACGACACATGTTCCGAATGGGGGCATTGTGATTCCCTATGAGCGGGTCCGTACGAAGGAACACGACAAGTTCTTCGCCTGGCTTGTGAAGGAGGTAGGCTTTCTGATTTCAAGGGAACTCGGATACTTTGGTGAATTTTCCATTGATGCCGGAATAACAGAAAGAGGAAATTATGTTCTTTACGAAGTAAACTCGAAGCCAATGAGTTTTGACGAGGAAGACATTGAGCAAAGAAAAACAAGCAAAATTATGGAGCTGCTATTTCTAAAAGCCGGTTTCTAAGGAGATAACATTGAATTGCACGGCCTTCCCCCAAATCGTAAAATGTAATGAGGGGGGAGTTGAATGCTGACACATTTTCAGTATAAGCCGCTATATGAACATGCAGATATACCCGGGTGGCGATTTTCTTTTTATTATATGAAGCAAAGATATTCTGGAATCTACCATCCGGAAGGGCGAATAGAATGGACATCGGGTTTCCCTGAAGCGAAATCGATCCTGGAAGCCCAAATCCATGATTTAATGCTGTTCCATGTATACGATAAATGATCGTGGATGCAAGTAAAAAAAGACACCTCATCATAAGGATGATGGTGTCTATCTGCTTTTCACCAGCATATTGACGGCTTCCTGAATAGCGTCTTCTGCATTTTTCCCTTCCTCGCCGGCTTCGCGGATGCAGGATTCGAGATTTTTTGCTACGATAAAGCCGATTGCACGGTCAGTCGCTGAACGTATAGCCGAAAGCTGGGTTACAACGTCCTTGCAGTGATTGCCTTCTTCCATCATCCGCAAGACTCCCCTTACCTGGCCTTCCAGTCTCTTCAACCGGTTCTTCATATCCTGTGAATATTCCATCATGCACCTCTTTCCAATGCCATCGGTATTCAAATCTGAAACAACGGCTAATTCTACCATTATATTAACAGGTCGTACAAGGGTACTCATTACTGTTATAATAAGAAAAAAGTGTGTATTTATCAAATTTAGATACGAGGATGAGTTATGCTAAGCAAACTAGAGAACTTTTATCCCAATTCCATTACAACAAATTTACCGCCTGAATCTACCAGCAATCAGTATTATTGGTTTAAAGACCAAGGAAATGAAGGATCCTGGATCGGGATTCCTAAGGAAGATGTGAGTCCGGGACAACTGGAATTATTATGCAAACTATTTGAATTAGTCGTTCCGGATGACTCCATTTATCTTGCCGGGGCAGCAAAGCAATGGCATTCATTCCTGTTTGAGGATTGTGACCCTCCGTCTTTTTCACCTGCAGGGATTCGTTTTATTCAGTTCCAGATCAGCAAGGATGATATAGACAACAAAGAACTGGAAACAGCCCTAAAGGAGTTTTTCCACAATTCACCTGCGTTTATCTGGCTGGATCGATCTAATGGCATCATCGTTGAAGAAAGGTCGGATGCCGGATATGAGGAGGAAGAATTTCAATCCATTGCGACAACAATTGAAAGTGACTTTTTTATAAAACCCTCCTTTTATATTGGCAAATTCCGTACCGATTCAACAGAAATCAGAACATCCTTTTTTTACGAGAGGAACCTGTTCATAGAGGGAATGCGACTGATTTCAAAAGAAAGGGCCCTTACATTTGAAAAAATCTTTCCTTCTTTACTTGCAGCCCATTTGCCTGAAACACCCGGACTGCTGCTTGAAGCGGATGTTATTCAGATTTTCCGGGAAGACCATGAACTGATGGAAACAATGAAGGTATTCCTCGAGAATTCTTCCAACACCTCTTTGGCCGCGAAAAAGCTCTATGTCCATCGAAATACGCTGCAGTACAGGCTGGAAAAGTTCACAGAAAAAACAGGGATGAATCTAAAAGATTTCAGCTCTGCCCTTACTGTCTACCTTGCCTGCCTGATCGCCGAAAACACAGAATAAACCGCTTTCAAAAAAGTGCATAAAAAGGCTTACATTTTTTTGTGCAGGTTGCCGATGCCTAATATTGGCTGTCTTGCTAAACTAACAGTGTAAACCAATTGACTAGGGAGGCTTTAAAAAGATGGCCGAGTTAAAATTAGATAATATTTATAAAATTTATGACAACAATGTAACCGCAGTAACAGACTTCAACCTTCACATCCAGGATAAGGAATTCATCGTTTTCGTTGGTCCTTCCGGTTGCGGTAAATCCACTACACTTCGTATGATTGCCGGTCTTGAAGAAATCTCAAAAGGTGATTTTTCGATTGATGGCAGACGCGTAAATGACGTTCCTCCAAAAGACCGTGATATCGCGATGGTTTTCCAGAACTATGCACTATACCCTCACATGAGTGTTTATGATAATATGGCATTCGGATTGAAACTTCGCAAATTTGCCAAGGATGAGATTGATCGCCGCGTGAAAGAAGCAGCCAAAATTCTTGGACTTGAACCATACTTAGACCGAAAGCCAAAAGCGCTTTCCGGTGGTCAGCGCCAGCGTGTTGCCCTTGGCCGTGCAATTGTCCGTGATGCGAAAGTATTCTTGATGGACGAGCCATTGTCCAACCTTGATGCAAAGCTTCGTGTCCAGATGCGTGCTGAAATTGCCAAGCTTCACCGCCGCCTGGACACAACTACAATCTATGTAACCCATGACCAGACAGAAGCCATGACAATGGCCACCCGCCTCGTTGTTATGAAAGACGGAATCATTCAACAGGTTGGTGCTCCTAAAGATGTTTACGAAAAGCCAGAGAACGTCTTTGTCGGCGGATTTATCGGTTCACCTTCCATGAACTTCTTCAACGGAAAGCTTGAAGAAGGAAAGTTTGTGGCAGGCAAGGCATCTATTGCCATTCCAGAAGGAAAAATGAAAGTTCTGCGTGAGCAAGGATACGTTGGCAAAGATATCATCCTTGGCATCAGACCTGAAGATCTTCATGACGAGCCTGTATTTATTGAGGCATCTAAAGGCGCTACAATTAAAGCTCATGTAGATGTATCCGAGCTAACTGGTGCAGAAACCATGGTTTATTCTACATTTGAAGGTCAGGATTTCGTTGCACGCATTGATTCCCGCACAGATATTAATCCGGGTGAAATTCTTGAACTAGCCTTTGACATGAATAAAGTACACTTCTTCGATACTGAGACGGAGTCAAGAATCCGCCCAGCAGAATAATATATAAACCGGAATAACCTCCATCGCTGGAGGTTATTCCTTTATCATCACCACTTTGTCGGATCCGCAGTTGCGGCAGGCAAACAAGTGCGGACATTCCCCATCCTTAAAGTCTGAAGGGTATCCATCTTCAAGCTTCATCAGATCAATTGGCATATATGGGCTGTAATCATCATAATATTCCGCTTCTCGCCCCTCATGCTCCATTTTGCTTCCGCAATCAGGACACAGAGCCTGAACAATTTCAAATCCGTTACATACAGGACACATCCCCATTGATCCCATTCCTTTCTTGTTCGGTTATTCCTTAGTTTGTATCCTGAGGACATGAATATGTATAAAAGGCTGTTACCCTTATGGGATAAATTCCCTGTTTTATCATGTGAATAAACCGTAAAAAAAATCCCATACTAGAATTAACAACAGCAACACAGCTTCACCAAACAAGTAAACAGGACAGAGATTATTATTAGCAAATCAAAGATTTACTCCTATATCGGGTTAGGCAGGAGCAATGGCGAACAGCCATTATTGGTTCAAGTCCATTCTGACCCTAAAACAACAAGTGAAAACACAAAGGAGGAAACATTAATGCCTAATAACAACTCAAATCAATTATTGGTTCCTGGTGTTGAGCAAGCTCTTAACCAAATGAAGCAAGAAATCGCCCAAGAATTTGGTGTAAATCTTGGAGCCGATACAACTTCCCGTGCTAACGGTTCAGTTGGAGGAGAAATCACTAAGCGTCTAGTGAGCATGGCTCAACAACAAATGAGCGGCTTCCAAGGTTAATCTAATTAAACAAAATTAAATGATAAAATGGCTAAGCCCCCTTCTTCAGAAGGGGGCTTTCAAGTTTATACCATGTTTTCGGGCTTTACCCATTCTTCATATTCGTCACTGGTCAAATACCCGGTTTTAATAGCAGCTTCCTTTAAATTCAAGTTTTCTTTAAAAGCAAGCTTTGCGATTTCCGCTGCCTTTTCATAGCCTATATGAGGGTTCAATGCTGTAACCAACATCAGTGAATGATTAAGGTTCGCTTGGATCACCTCAATATTCGCCTCAATTCCTGCCGCACAATTTTTATCAAAGCTATTCATCCCATCAGCGAGCAGCCTCACACTCTGTAAAAAATTATAGATGATGACTGGTTTAAAAACATTTAATTCGAAATTCCCCTGACTCGCTGCAAAACCAATGGTGGCATCATTCCCAAATACCTGGGAGGCAATCATGGTCAGGGCTTCGCTTTGGGTTGGATTCACCTTTCCGGGCATGATGGAGCTGCCCGGCTCATTTGCAGGAATTGTCAGCTCTCCAATGCCGCTTCTTGGCCCGCTTGCCAGCCAGCGAACATCATTGGCAATCTTCATTAAATCAGCCGCCAGTGCCTTTAAGGCTCCATGTACATGCACAAGCTCGTCATGAGAGGTAAGTGCATGGAATTTATTGTCGGAGGATTTAAAAGTAAGGCCTGTCTGATCCGAAATCTCACTGGCAGTCATGGGGCCAAAGTTCTTATCCGCATTAATCCCTGTGCCCACCGCTGTTCCGCCAATGGCCAGTTCCTCAAGATGACGCATCGATTCAGAGATCATTGTGGTATCCTTTTCAAGCATGGCCCTCCAGCCGCTGATTTCCTGACCTAAAGTTAATGGGGTAGCATCCTGAAGGTGAGTCCTTCCAATTTTAATAACCTTTGCAAACCTTTCTTCTCTATTCTTCAGCGTATTTTTCAACTGCTCTAGTGAGGGGAGCAATTTTTCAGTAATCTCTTGAAGAGCTGCAATATGCATAGCTGTAGGAAATGTATCGTTCGAGCTTTGGGACATATTAACATCATCATTAGGATGAATGCGATCTTCCTCCTGCCGGCTTTCTAGAATCTCATTCGCTCTTCTTGCCACCACTTCATTTACATTCATGTTGGTTTGGGTACCGCTCCCCGTTTGCCACACAAAAAGAGGAAAATGATCATCAAATTTCCCTTCGAGGATTTCTGTACAAGCCTGACAAACTCCATCCTTTTTGGCCTCAGACATTTTACCAAGTCTAAAATTTACCTTTGCTGCGGCTTTCTTTATTTGAGCAAATGCATAAACAACTTCAAGAGGCATCGTTTCCTTGCCAATCTTAAAGTTTTCCCTGCTCCTTTGTGTCTGGGCACCCCAATATTTTTCCGCTGGCACCCTGATCTCGCCTAACGTATCTTTTTCAATCCGGAAGTCTGCCATTTAAATCCCTCCTGAATTATTCTTTTATTAAACGATTCACAAATTAAGAATAACTTGTTTTACCATCATTTCACAGCAAGAAGGCTTTTAAAACAGAAAAAGCCGAAACCGCTTCTGGTTTCAGCACAAGACAAGAAATTGATTCGGTTAAGCTTTGTGAGCGATGGCATGCCCGATAAAATAGATAAGGACCATAATGCTCGCAATGCACAGGGTAACAGAAAATTGCTCCATGACACAGCCTCCTGACATAAGCTTTCTATTATCTTAAGGCTAACATAACCATCATTGTCTTCAGCAATGTAAACTAGAAAGTTTTGTGACATGGAAGAAGCTAATGCTCAAAACTCTTCCCCCTTTTCCAAATTTTCCGGAAAGCAAGGAGATAAACAAGCAGGGGGAACGGCGCCTGAATGAGGCCCAGGATTCCCCAAATCCAGTGATTATGTCCATGTTTCCTGGCATCCATAAACAGGAAGATACTTTGTGCAAGCAGGGCAGCTGCAGATCCAATGATTAAAAATGCGGTATGCTCGGGATTAAGATTGCTTCTCATGCAGTTCCTCTCGCTTTCTCAGCCGCATTCCGGTATAAAAAAATGTAAAAGCTACTGCCGCTGCCTGCAGAACCAGGAAGAAAAATGGGCGTGCCATGAGGGTAAAGATAATCGTGCTAAGAATCACTGCAGCCAGGATTAAAAATAAAGTCAGATCTCTTCGGAATTGTTTTTTCTGTCTTTTCATTTCTATTGCAACAAATTGCTCGAACCAATTATCATCTGGGGTTTTTACTAGATCGATGGTGTCAAATCGTTCCAGTTCTTTTTTTATTGTCTCGACCGTACCAGTTACATCTTCACCATGCTTCCTAATTAACTCCTTTTTTTGGTTCTTTTCCATCATGATCCAGCTCCTTTCTAACCGCTGTGAGCCCGTTATGGACCCGGGATTTAACCGTTCCAGGAGAAACACGAAGCATCTCGCCAATTTCATCATAAGAATATCCATAGTAATGCTTAAGAATGATTGCCGCCCTCATTTCACTGGATAAGCGGCTCAGTGCCGATAAGGCATCACTCCACTCTTCCCTTCGGCTATCCATATGCCATTTGAGTTTTCTGCCGTCAGTCTCCTGTTCCCGCCAGGCAATTTCGCGCTTTCTTTTTCTATGCTGGTCAATAAACAGATTCGTTGAAATGGAAATTAGCCAGGTAGAAAATTTGGATTTCCCATTAAAAAGGTGAATTTTTTCAAGACTTTTCGCCATTGTTTCCTGAGCCAATTCTTCGGCAGCATCGGGATTCATGGTCACTTTAAGCAAGTATTTTAAAAGTAAAGGGTAATTTCCCCTGAATAGCATGGAAAAAGCGCTGTGGTCCCCCTGTTTCGCTTTTTTTACCAGTTCTTTTTCCTCCATGAAACCAAGCCCTCTCTTCCCTTTCGCCTTCCCTTTGGTTTTCTCTGTTTCGCTGGTACATAGCTTTGAATATAGATACGACGGATGAAAGGAGAATATTGTTCATTTTATTCAAATGTTCCTTTTACAACGGCTTTTCCATTTTGGGTCATCATTTTCCCCATTGCAAACACGGTGTCTACTTCCAGGGTGTCTTTGTTCAAAAAAACAAAATCCGCATCTTTCCCGGGTTCTATTGACCCCTTGTTCTTTAATTTTAAAATAGCTGCGGGATTTTGAGTGATCACTCTTAAAGCAACCTCAAGCGGAATCTTTTCATCAAGCACACTGTCTCTTACCTCTTTATAAAGCGAGGAAATCCTTCCAATCTTTAACCCGTTGAGTTCCCCGTTAGCATCAAAATCAGGAAGGCTGGCCTGGGCGTCAGAGGTGTAGGTAATTCTTGAAATATCAACACCTGCCTCGAGCATCCGCCTTAAAGCCTGGCTGCATTTAACTTCCCCTTCCTTCAAAAATTTCGGAATCGAGCTTGTCGTAAAATCCACATACCCGCCTTTTAGAGCAAACTTGATTCCCGCTTCAAAAAGATGAGGATTGCGGTTTATATGCGTAGGATAAAACTGCTTTATTGGCACATCGGTTTTTTCAACAACCTGCTCGATGACTTTTAAATGGTCCTTGCTGTCACCCACATGAACATTGACGATCCCCGCCTTTCCGGAAAGCATCCCGCCTATCCTTGCAGCCGAGGCAATCTTGGCAAGCTCCTCACAGGTCGGCTGGGATGATCGGTGATCCGCAATGGCGATTTCCCCAACCCCAATAATTTTATCCACGAGTATTAAGTCATCTTCTATTTTTCCTGTCAACGTTTTAACCGGAACCTGATAAGAGCCGGTTTGGACAAAACAGGTGATTCCTTCCTCCTCCAGTCCGCGTGCCTTGGCAATAAGGCCTGCCATCGTCCTGGTTGTTCCGTCAGTGCCAATTACACCCACTATCGTTGTGACCCCGGCCAATGTAGCCTCGGTCAGTTGCAGCTCAGGAGTCCTGGTTTTATAGCTGCCCTCGCCGCCGCCCCCAATAATATGGACGTGAGAATCAATAAAGCCCGGTACAATAAGTTTTCCTGCCGCATCGATTACCTCAATGTCAACAAATCCCTCTGGTTTTCCAATTCCCCCCAATATATATCCGATTTTATCATTAACGATCAGCAAGTCTTTCTTACCGAGGTATTCAGGTGCAAAAACTTCTCCGTTTTTAATAAGTGTAAGCATAACAATGCCCCTTCCTAAAAATAAAACGATATCTTTTTCATCATCATAAGGATTGGAATGCAAGGCTGTATCTATTCCAAAGGATTAATGGAAAAATTTAATCTGAACCAGGTGGCGTCAATCTCGGTCTTAAGGTTTTGACTCTTGCTTATGCGGGTAAAAAACCAGTACAGACAACGAAAAAGATAATAAAGGAGTCTACATATTATGAAAGAGATTATGTCATCTAACGTAATCGTCCAAAAAAGATTTTCAATGAAAAAAATGCTTGAAATACATCAAACAGCAAAAAAATTAAAAGGTACTACTTATCTATATAGCAAGCAGAAGGCCGTCGATGCTTCCGTCCTTCCAAAATTAGTTTCATTTCTGCTGACCGTTGAGCCCCAAACAACCTTAAAGATCATTGTTGAGGGAATAGATGTTGAAAACAATCTTCACCAATTAACGAAGATGCTGACAAATGAAACCTCCCTGGTACGAATAAACCGAAAACATTTCCTGGAAACATCCGAATCATTTCAGGTATAAAGAAAGGGTCCCTCTAACTTACGGCGCCTCTCAGACTGTAGACAACTCGATTTATAATCGAGTTGTCACAGTCTTTTTATTTTGCCCTGTTTTAAAACTGGGCTACGTTAGTTGCTTCGCATGTTTTGAGATATCGGCTTTTATTCTTCTAGCAGCGATCCCAGGCGCCTCAGCTCCTTTTTTATTTTTCAAACAGGACCTCATAATTTTTCAAAATGATACTTTATCTTTCAATTACCTTCTTTTATTTTTAAAAGTCTCCATTTTATTTTTCGTATCAACTGGTTTATTTTTCAAACAGCTATTCTAAATGGCCCCACCCCTTTTTATTCTCCAAAGAATCCCTCTTATCTTTTAAAAATGATGCTCTATTTTTCAATTACCTTCTTTTATTTTTCAATGTCTCATTTTTATTTTTGGGTACCACTTCGATTATTTTTCAAACAGCAATTCTAAATGCCCCCTGCCCCTTTTTATTCTCCAAACAGTCCCTCTTATCTTTAAAAATGATACTTTATCTTTCAATTACCTTCTTTTATTTTTGAAAATCTCCATTTTATTTTTCGTACCACCTCTTTATTTTGCCAACAGCATCCCGGTTTGGCTCTTTACTCTTTTTTTTCAGAAAAAAAACACGGGATTGTCCCGTGTTTAAGATGCTTGTTCGGCTTCGCCTGTATCCTCGGCTGGAGGCTGTGGTTCTTCAGTATTCTCTCCGCCGGATTCTTCTGTGGCTCCTCCCTCCTCTTTTTCATCGCCTCCTTGCTGACTGCCTTCTTCTGGTGCTGGTTCTGATGACTTTTCTTCTGGCTTTTGACTCTGGTTATTCTCATTGCCCTGTTCTTCTTTCTCTTTCTCTTTCTCTTTTTCTTTTTCTACTTCTTTTACAGGAGGTTTCCCACTGTTTGTCTTCTCCTTTGGCGCAGGAGCTTGTTCTGGCTTATGTTCCTGTTTCTTTTCTTCAGAAACATTTTTTTCTGTTTTTTGTTTCTCCTCCTTCTTCTCCTGAACTGGCTTTGGACTGGAAGTACTGGAGGCAGGTTGTTCTTTCACAGGTTGACTTTGCGGCTGTGTTTGGCTGTTTTCTGATGCCTCTGCCTTTTTCGTTTGGGGTTTCTTTTTTACTGGCTCCTCCGTCACTTTTTCCTTTCGTTCAATACTATTCTTTACCGGGTCTTTTTTAGTCGCTGATGCTTTCTTGGTTTTGTTCTTCTGTTCTCTTTCGTATTCGGATATCGCCTTTACGTTAAAGGAGGCCGGCTTAGTGCCTTTTAAAGCTTCTCCCATGAAGTCTTTGAACACCAGTGCTGCCCCTTCACTGCTTGTAGTAGTCAGGTAGTGCTTTTCGTCCGTTTGGTCATAGCCAACCCAGACTGCCCCAACCAGCTGCGGGGTATATCCTACAAACCATTGGTCCTTGACTCCTTTTATGCCTTCGACGGGTACCTGTGTTGTACCGGTTTTACCAGCAACTTCTCTCCCTGAAATCTGGGCGCCTCTTCCGGTTCCTTCCTGAACAACCTCAAGGAGCATGGAAGTCATTTTATCAGCAATCTCTTTTTCGGTGACCTTTGTTTTCTTTTCCTTCCATTCAACAATCTTATTGCCCTCACTGTCTTCAATTCTTGAAATAGCATGGGCTTCGGTTCTTACACCGTCATTGGCAAATGCAGAGTATGCCTCAGCCATATTGAGAGGAGATACCCCTTTATCCAGTCCCCCAAGGGCGATGGCAAGATTGCGGTCGTTCTCATCCAGCGGGATTCCAAACCTTTTTGCTGCATCCAGGCCTTTGGAGATCCCCATTTCATTCAACAGCCAGACAGCCGGGACATTAAGCGAATCCTTCAACGCTTCATGCATTGGCACATCTCCTTTAAATGTGCCGCTGTGGTTCCCTGGCTTATACCCATTGAACTCCATTTCCTCATCTTTTAATTTCTCCGTTACACCCCAGCCCTCTTCCAGTGCCGGAGTATAGACTACGAGCGGTTTCATAATAGACCCTGGCTGTGTTTTAAGCTGTGTAGCCCGGTTAAAGCCCCGAAAAACATGTTCACCCCGGCCGCCGACAATGGCCCTGACACCACCCGTCTTTGGATCGACAAGGACGCCTCCGCTTTGTACATTCTGATCTTTTGTACCTTTCGGGAATAATTCATCTTTGCTGTATGTATCTTCCATGGCAGTCTGCATGGAGACATCCATTTCAGTATAGATTCGGTATCCTCCTGAAAGCAGTTCATCCTGGGTAAGTCCATACCTTGAAATTGCTTCTTCTATTACATGGTCGATGTAAAATGGATGTTTCCCCCGTAACGGATCCCGGCCACCTTCATTAAGGACGACCTTTTTTTCAACAGCCTTTTGATATTCTTCCTCCGACAGGAATCCTTGAGTCTTCATCGCCTGTAAAACAACATTTCTGCGTTCAATGGCTGCATCATAATGATTATAGGGATCCAGTGCCGATGGAGCTTTTATTAAACCTGCGAGCAACGCTGCTTCATCTGCGCTTATATCCTTCAGCTCTTTTCCAAAATAGTTCATGGCCGCCCTTTTGACTCCCCAGGAGCCATTGCCGAAGTAGATACGGTTTAAATACATCTGCATGATTTCGTCCTTTGAATATTGCTTTTCGATTTCCCGGGCAAGGAAGAATTCTTCTATTTTCCTTTTATATGTTTTTTCGGATGTCAGGAGGGTATTTTTGGTCAGCTGCTGGGTTATGGTACTGCCTCCCTCGACAATTCCTCCCGCCTTGATATTTTTATAAAAGGCTCTTGATATCCCCAGATAATCAATCCCATCATGTTCATAAAAGCGGTGGTCTTCAATGGCAATGACAGCATTCTTCATATCATCAGGGATTTCATTGATCTTAACTCCTTCATTTTTATTCGAAGATATCTTGCTGGCCACTTCACCCTTATGATCATAAATAATAGTTGACAGATTGAGGTTATCATTTAATGCACTGACATCCGCCCCTTCAGAGTAAACATGAAAAAAACCTAAAAAAGCGAGTACTGCCGTGGAAAATGATAATACGAGCACCTGGTTCATATGGAACCTTTTCCAGCCTCTAAAAAATCTTGCAATAAAAGAATGATTATTCAACTTCCACCCCTGCCTTTTTTTAAAAATGACGTATAAAATGACAATTCCTTTTTTATTACCCAAGCTGATGCTGTTTTACACTTAGTTGCTAGCTTAATAATCGTTAAGTCCAGGATTGTTGAGGCAGAATTCCGGGAATAGAAATAGAAAACGAGGATAAGGAAGGGGGATTCCAGCTATGAGTCAATTTAATAAAGTCGTCGTCGCATATGATAATTCCGGGGGCTGCAATAAGGCCCTTGAAATGGCAGGTTTTTTAAAGAAATTATATCCGCTGATGGATTTAATCGTAGTCCATGTGTATAAAGAAAAACTGATCAATGTCCCTGTGGAATCCAAAGAGCTAGCTATCCCGGGACCGCGGATTGAAACCTATACAGTTGACGAACTTTCTGCACCTCCACTGGCTCTCGAGAACAATGCAGCTGGAAAATCTACGCATGCAAAGCTGGTAAACAGCGCCGAACAGGCTATATATAATGCCAGGACAGAATTAGAAAAGAACGAAGTAGATGCCCGTTATAAGATTATTGAAGGAAACCCCGCCGAAAGCATATGTGATTTTGCCGAAGCTGAACAAGCAGACCTTTTAATCCTTGGGCCACCCGGAAATACGGGGCTGAAACAGATCTTCATGGGTTCAACCAGCCAAAAAATTGCAGAAAATGCTCCTTGCTCTGTTCTGATTGCAAAATAAAAAACTGGGATGGGCCTGCTGGCTCATCCCAGTTTTTACTATTATCAGCTATTGGCAAGCTCGTGGAACCGTGCGTTGCTTTCCCCCTCATGGAAACTGCTGTAGATGCGGTAATGGTCACTGTCTAAGATTCGATAATGCTGGCTTAAGATATTTTGCTGAAGAATAAACCCATTTTTATTCCGGATTTCCCTCCACCAGACTTTCCCGCCCAATGTCTTCTCTTTGCGATAATCGATGCCTTCATGGGCTATGGTTTCAAGTACTTCCAAAGGCTCATTGCCCAAAATGTACTGAATGGTTTCTGTCTCCCTGAACAAAGCACATACTGTGACGACGGTCGACCAGCCAGCAGGAATCCTTCCTTTTTCAATCTGGACGAGTGTCTTTTTTGATACTCCAATGATATCTGCCATTTTATCCTGCGTATAGCCGGCTTCAGTCCTGACCAGCCTTACTTTTTCTGAAACTTTGGCAATGATTTCTCCTCTGTTCATCAGCCGTCATTCCTTTGTAGTAGGATAGTGTAATTTTACACGACCCTGCCGCCTCCTACAAACTTTTTTAGCGGCAGCTGACTTCCCATAAGATCAGAGCATTCTTTTCGGTGCAGCTGAAATGACCATGATGACCAAAATCATGCTTAGGATCATACTCGGAAGCATATAAGTGCCATTATACAACAAAGAGTACAGGGCAACCGGCTGTCCTTCCGGGGCATATGAACCAAAAAATACCCAGCCTGTATAAAAGTGAGCAAGGAACCTAAGTAAGCTTCCCGCGGCTGTACCTATAAGGGCATACCATACCCAGGCCTTGTTGCCCTCGTTGACTGCTTGCTTGATCGCAGGAGCAAAAATACCCGCTAGGCCGACCACGGTAAATGCAACAAGATAATCGATGATTCCCTGTACAGGGTGATACAGCTGGGGCATTCCTATGACCAGCTGTAAAAGGCCCAGCAGAAATCCTGTGGTCAAGCCGCCCTTTAACCCCCATCGAAAAGCCATCAGAAAGATCGGGACCATCGCAATGGACACAGAGCCCCCCTGTGGCCATATCCTTGAAAAAATGAATGCAGAGACTAAATCAAGCAAATAGGCCAAAGCTGTAAACGCAGCAGCTTCGACTAAAAATAATGTACGCTTTTTCTCCATCATGCTCTCCTCCTCTTAATAAAGATGAGGTTAAAGTCTGTATTCTCCCTTTAGATGCAAAAAAAAGGCAACCCAGAACCTGCAGGATACTGGATTGCCCTTTGATCGTATCCACATTCCTTCGCTAGTGTTAACTAACAGGTTCAAAGGGTCAGAACTATAACGCTCACTCTCAGCCGCCTTATGCAGCTCCCCTTGTGGTATTTTTAAAATTATTTCGTTCTGACTATACTATTAATTGTTTTAAAATACAAGGATTGTTTTTACCGCAGGCTGGAAAAGCAGGTATTTTTACCATCTGTCCGGTTAAGAATATACAAGTATTTTCTTTGACGATTGTTGATGCTTCAAAAAGAGTTTCCCGTCCTCAACACTGCTTCCCATGTCTTACAATGTTTCTATAGACCCACAGAACCTTTATTTGATAGATTTAAATATGCACTTAGACTGTTGGAGGAATCAAGATGGATCGGAATGAACAAATTAAAGCTGGTGAAAGAGGTGCGTGGGTCAGTATCCTCGCTTATCTCATCCTGGCAGCTGTTAAGCTGACAGCAGGAAAAGTATGGAATTCAGAAGGGCTTTGGGCTGATGGGCTCAACAATTCAACCGATATTGTAGCCTCGGTCGCAGTGTTGATTGGATTAAAGATTTCGCGGAAGCCGGCAGACCATAATCATTTATATGGCCATTACCGCGCTGAATCAATTGCATCGTTAGTTGCAGCATTTATAATGGTTTCTGTCGGAATCCAGGTTATCATTGGCGGCGTGGAATCCATATTTAACCGGCATAGCACGACACCTGATCTTGTATCAGGCTGGGTCGCACTCGGGTGTGCAGCAGCGATGTATGGAGTTTATCGATATAATCTGAAATTAGGAAAGAGAATCAATTCTTCAAGCATCAAGGCCGTGGCATATGATAACCGTTCAGATATGCTGGTCAGCATCGGAGCCTTTATTGGAATTATCGGCGCCCATTTTGGTTTCGTATATCTTGATATAATAACCGCCATCATTGTGGGTCTCATTATCTGCAAAACAGCCTGGGAAATTTTCCTGGAGGCTTCTCATACCCTTACAGACGGATTTGACACACATTCGCTGGAAAAGATAAAAGAAACCGTTCAATCTACCCGTGGGGTCTATGAAGTAACAGACCTGAAAGCACGAATGCACGGAAATCAAGTTCTAGTTGAGACCACTATTCGTGTAGATCCAGATTTGAATGTGATCGAAAGCCATGAAATCACCGAAAAAATAGAAAAAAGACTGGAGAAGGAATGCAATGTTCAAAGTGCCACTATCCATATTGAGCCTTTTTCTGTCTGAACATCTGAGTTTTTAAACCTTATCCCATGCTGCCGGATCCTTCTGGCAGCTTTTTTATTTCTATATCTAAAGTACCTTTTTGCATTCATTAAAGGATTTTTGATGTTTACAAAGAATTAATATAAGTACCGAATGGCAAAGTGAGGGAAACGCGATGCACGTAGTAACGAAAAAAAAAATGACGGACTTTCTTTTATCAGAAAAGGACTCTTTAATTGCGGAGTGGACGAAAAAAATTCAAATATCAGAGGATGACCCTTATAGAGATAAAATCAGCTCCAACGCGGAAGAGATGCTAGGCATTATTATCAACCTGTTCTCAAAACCTGATGATGAGGTTGACCTGCATATCGAAAAGCTGGCCATTTTGATCGGGAAAGAACGGGTAAAGGCCAATATTAATATTGGCGACTTTGTCTACAATGTTAATCTGGGCCGGTCAATCATCTACTCCTATTTGAAAAAACTCGAACTTGACTGGGATCACCTTCAGGAATCGATTGACCGAATTAATTATTGTTTTGACCACTTTCTGTATTTTGCAGTTTCGTACTATTCAGAGCATAAAAATAAGATCATTGAAGAAAAAAATGAATTTATTAATTCCACACACCAGGATCGACTGACACTGCTGGGCCAAATGACTTCAAGCTTCATCCATGAATTCAGAAATCCATTGACATCCATCCAGGGCTTTATTCAGCTGCTGAAGGCTGACCATCCAGACATGAAATACCTGGACATTATTACCAACGAACTCGACCAGTTGAACTTCCAGATTTCCCAATACCTGCTGCTTTCAAAAAAGGAGCTGATTGGGAAGGAGAAGACAAGATTTTCTCTTAATATTATGATTGATGAAGTACTTGCTTTCTTATATCTGAGTCTGCTTGATTCGAAAGTGAATGTGGTCAAGGAAACGAACGAAGAAATGGAATTAGTGGGTTATGCCGACGAAATACGGCAGGTCCTCATCAATATTGTTTTTAATGCCATTGACGTATTGAGCCAGTACCGGGAAGATCCACAAATAAATATTAAAGGATACACAGTAAATGATACTCATATCAAGCTGGAAATAGCCAACAACGGACCGGCCATTCCGGAGCATATGCTTAAGTCCATATTCGAGCCTTTTGTAACGACCAAAAAGCTTGGAACTGGGCTAGGCCTATTTGTTTGCCGGGAAATCATTGAAAAACACAAAGGCATCCTTGCTTGCTCCTCTGTCCCTGATAAAACAGAATTTATCATCCTCCTTCCACTCGCTAAAAATCCCTCATAGAAAAAGCCCGTCGCCTAGCTGCACGGGCTTTCTTTGCATTGATTACTTTCACCGGCCAGTCTCAAGTCAGGTCGTGAACAAGCTTGGATGGCTTAGGAAATTCTTCATCATGCCGATGAGAACCTATCCCTTCCTCAGATTCTAAAGAAAAGGGCTTCATCATGCCGATGAGGGCCTATCCCTTCCTCAGATCCGGAAGAAAAGGTCTTCATCATGCGAATAATGACCCGAAAATTCCCTGAAATCCTGAAGACCAGTTCTTGATCCGTGCCCGGCAAGGAAAATGTGCCTTCCTCCGTTTATAAGCTGAGCAGACAATGCAATTTCACTAAGCACTCGGAATAGAATACCGTATCTACTCCGCCCATAAACCATTATTCGACTAGTATCCCCCAGCCCAACACTATCTACATAACCACCAAATTAACCTAACTTCAGTCAAAGGCGTAATACCTTATTAGGAAAATGAAACATTAAAAAAATGATCTGGGAGGTTCTGTATATGTTCTCATTGACAGTCGACAAGGATATTGAACTGCAGCTGTTTCAGCTGCACCACGCCGAAGAACTTTATTGGCTTGTTGAAACAAACCGGCCGTACCTGCGTGAATGGCTCCCGTGGGTCGACAGTATTTCGTCCCCCGCTGACTACCACTCCATCATCCCGCTTTGGCAGAAGCAGTTTAATGATTATAACGGGTTCAACGCAGGGATACGTTACAGAGGCAGGCTGGTTGGATCCATTGGCCTGCATCAGATTGACTGGAGGAATTCTCAGACCAGCATTGGCTACTATTTATCGAATGGTTCACAAGGAAAAGGAATTATGACAAGGACTGTAAAAGCAATCCTGGATTACATTTTTTTTGAGGTGGGCCTAAACCGGGTGGAAATTCGCTGCGGAACGGGGAATGCGAAAAGCCGTGCGATTCCGGAACGTCTTGGGTTTAAGAAGGAAGGAGTCATCCGTGATGGAGAGAACCTTTATGGCCGGTTTCATGATCTGATCGTTTACGGAATGCTTTTTAAAGAATGGAGTTTGAAACCCTAAGTCGTGCTGCAATGAATCAAATTTTTTAAAGGAAAAAGTTACCTGGCATTTCATATATTATTCGTTCTTTTCATATCATACTATAACCGATATTAATTCTAACTGTATCCTAACAAGATGTGGTATAATTAAAGGTAAATTTAAATGAGCTGAGGTGATATGGTGGGGTAATCTATCGTATCGTCGACCCAATAGCCATTATACCGGCAACTTAAGCGTTCCCCTGCCGAAGAAATAGGTATTGGTTCGACGGCCAGGGAAAACAGCGTTTGTATTCTACTACACTATAAAAATCAGAGAAAACCATAATTAGTGCGTGCTTTTTCAGCAGGCTTTAATTTTTAGTTTATTGGGAGGTGACTCCTTACCTGTTTCTACAGGATAAGGGAAATTACTTGGACATATTTAACTTGGTTTGGATAGCCATTTTAATTGCTTTTACTGCATTTTTTGTTGTTTCAGAATTTGCGATTGTGAAAGTGAGAAGTTCCAGAATTGATCAGTTAATTGAAGAAGGCAACAGAAAGGCACTGGCGGCGAAAAAAGTCATTACGAACCTGGATGAATACTTGTCCGCCTGCCAGCTCGGAATCACGATTACAGCCCTTGGAATTGGCTGGCTTGGAGAACCTACTGTTGCCAGCATCCTTCGGCCAATTTTCAAGAATTTTGAAATACCCGAATCTGTCGGACATTTCTTGTCAGTTGGCATCGCCTTTGTAGTTATAACCTTTTTACATGTGGTGGTTGGTGAACTGGCTCCAAAAACCCTGGCGATACAAAAGGCTGAAAAGGTTACGCTGTATACTGCAGGCCCGCTTATCTGGTTCTATAAAGGGATGTATCCATTCATCTGGGCTTTAAATGGTTCTGCCCGCATTCTTAGCCGTTCTGTTGGGCTTAAACCCGTTTCGGAACATGAACTTGCTCACTCAGAAGAAGAACTTCGCATCATTCTGTCTGAAAGCTTAAAAAGTGGCGAGATAAACCAATCAGAGTTTAAGTATGTAAATAAAATATTTGAGTTTGATAACCGGATTGCAAAGGAAATAATGGTTCCCCGAACAGAGATCATTTCCATGCCTCAGGAGGAAACACTGGAGATGTTTCTGAATGTAGTCAAGGAAGAGAAATTTACACGTTATCCAATTATTGATGGAGATAAGGACCATATCATCGGCCTGGTCAATATTAAGGAAGTCATGACCGATTTAATCGCAAATCCGGATGCAAGCAACAAAACTCTTTCCGACTATTGCCGCCCTATCATCAGGGTAATTGATACAATCCCTGTTCACGACTTGCTTGTAAAAATGCAAAAGGACAGAATCCATATGGCCATACTGATGGATGAATATGGCGGGACTTCGGGACTGGTGACAGTAGAGGATATACTGGAGGAAATTGTTGGAGAGATCCGGGATGAGTTTGATATGGACGAAGTTCCTGTCGTCCAGAAACTAAATGAGCATCATTTTATCATTGACGCCAAATGCCTTGTTACTGAAGTCAACGACCTTTTGGGAATAGATATTGAAGAAGGTGACTTTGATACAATCGGCGGCTGGATGCTTACTGAGAACTTCGATGTCAAGCAAGGTGACATCATTAGCTTTGGCTCCTATTTGTTCAATATACTTGAAATGGAAGAACACCATATCAAATATATTGAAGTAACACTTCAGCAGACTGCTCCCGAGGGGTTGGGAAACCAAAAAGACTCCAACAATCAGGATGAGCCCTTTTCGATAACTAAAACAGAGGTACTTTCATAATTGCAAAGCCCCCTTGTCCATTAAGGGGGCTTTCTTTGATTACAAATTCCAGTTTTGGACATCATCCGCTTCTATGATGCCCATTACAACATCATCGACATCAGGATCCTTTAAGACCTTGTCTCTCACCCGAAACTTAATATCATCTGCATCCGCCAGCGTTAAACCTTTCCGTAATTCCAGGTAGCTCTCTACGTGATATTGCCTGCCTTCCTGTACAATTCTCAGGGTATTGATATCAATCACATCTGGATCGGCAAGAATGGTTCCCGCAATCCGATCCTCCACTTCCTTGGGAGCAGCCACTCCTATTAGCCCGACCGTATTCTCATATCCAATCTTTATTGCAATCCCAATCAAAAGAATACCAATCAGGAATGTGCCAATTCCATCCAGCAGATAAAAGCCAGTCAGGTGGGCAAGAACGATGGAAACTAGGGCAAGCAAGGCACCGAAAGTAGCAATAATATCTTCATAAAAAACCAGCCTGGTTGGCGGTGAAGCCATTCGGACTTTCTTAAAGGCATTTGGAACCAAGGCGAATCCTTTAGCCTCAGTCCTAGTTTCATGTGCTATTTCCTTCATTGCCTTAAAAAGGATCGCACCATCCACGACCACAGCCAGGACCATAATAGAAACATTAAGCAAGAGATTTGAGGAGGGTTTGGGATGCTGGATAATCTCCCAGCCTTTAATGATTGTCTCGTAGGCCATGATCGAGATGACGATGACCGCAACCAGGACAAACAAATTGACGACACGCCCAAAGCCCATTGGGAATTTTCTCGTTGCTTCCTTTTCGGAAATGGAGCTGCCAATAAAGACAAATCCTTGATTAAGTGCATCCGCAACGGAATGGAGCGTTGTTGCAAGCATCGTGCCGCTGCCGCTAATATAAGCAGCAAACCCCTTGCAGATTGCAAGGACTGTATTTCCAAGGGCCGCCATTCCTGAAGACTTGTTGCCTCTTTTTATAAACGCTGCTACACTACCCAGAAGATCACCCACTTTCTTACTATTCTTTTTCTCTATTTCAAATTCAGGAACCGTGATTTATTTTACCTATTACCTAATTAACAATTGATTAAACCAAGCTTCATATGCAAGAATTTCTTAAAAAGCCCTATAAAAAACAAAAAGGCCTGCTATAAGCGGCCCAAAACCATCATATTCAAGATTCTTCCTTAAGGATCAGAATGTCTTCTTCCACTCTCCCAAGTTTTAGCAAGTGTGAATCAAGCCTTTTATGAATGGTTTTAAACTCAGCCCCATTCTTTTTATCCATGTCCCCGGTCATTTCTTTGAGAGCATTTTCCATTCTTATTCCTTGAACTTCTTCCATCCGTTCTAAAGCTTCCTTAATATCTGTAATATCTATCTGGTTTGATGTAACTCTATGTTCAATACTGTCAACTTTGCCAAGACGCTTTTCCATTGTTTCTACTTTTTCACTAAGAGTATCCATAAGCTTTTTCATTTCATCGAAGGATTCCAGCAGCTGATCTATTTTATTATTATCCATATTAGCTCCCTGTTTATTAGGTTTCCTCTATTTTAACACCATAAACCACTATCATATGTTACAAAATAAGGAACCTTCATAACCAAAAGATTGCATCTGGCGTCACACCAGAGAATCCCAAGTTCTTTTTAGGGGGCTGAAGTAAGGGGTGCATTTCTTGTGCTGAAATAGGGGCACATTAGAAAAATGTGTGTTTTATCGTTGTGATTTGAACTAGTTGCATGTTCCATGATGGGATGGACAGCCGTTTTCCTCACTCTCAACCTGAATGGTGCAATGGTCCAGCGAGAATTTATCATGAAGGATTGACTGGGCTTCATATAAAATCCAATCGTGATCTCCTTCAGACGAAATCTGTAAATGACAGCTTAGCATGACCACTCCGGATGTGATCGACCAAACATGTAAATCATGTACCTCCTGAACATTAGGAATACTTAACAAAGCATGCTTGATGTCATCCAGTTTAATCTGGTCTGGTGCCCCTTCCATAAGAACGTGAAAGGAATCCTTCATCACTCTCCAGCCGCTTACCAGAATGAGCACAGAGACAATCACACTTGCAATTGGATCAGCATATCCCCAGCCCCAAAAAAGCATGACGAGAGCGGCAGCAATCGCTCCAACGGATCCTAATAAATCACCAAGGACGTGAAGGAAGGCACTTCTTACATTAAGATTGTGATCCTTGTCCCCCTTCATTAAAATCCAGGCAGCACCGATATTTACAAGCAGTCCTATTACAGAGATCGCGAGCATTCCCAAACTCTGTACTTCTGGCGGATCGATAAATCGGTGATAAGCTTCATAAAAGATATACAAAGAAATTGCGATTAAAGTCAGTCCGTTCAACGCAGCTGCGATAATTTCAAACCGTTTGTATCCATACGTTTTTGTCTTTGAAGCCTGGCGTTCCCCAAGCTTGATGGCGAACAAGCTTAAACCAAGTGCAGCTGCATCGCTCAGCATATGACCTGCATCCGACAGCAGAGCAAGGCTGTTAGTCATGATCCCGCCAATTATCTCAACCACCATAAAGGAAGCTATTAGTATAAAAGATAAAAAAAGGGCCTTTTTATTGCTGTTATGGTGATGGCCATGCGAGTGCCCATGGCCATGTGAATGCCCGTGTCCCATCCCGGATTTCCCCTCTCTGTATATGTATATTTAATTATGATAAAAACAACAGAAAGGTTCAACATAATTATTTTTACCCCGTAATTCCGTCCATCAATCCTCGCTCCCTGCATAGTTTTAGAATGACATGGAATCCTATGCCTTGAAAGGAATGATCCTTATGACATTGAAACCTTTTTTACTGGCTTCTATCATCGCTATCGTTCTGCTTTCACAAGGATGTTCAGGACACCCTTCGCAAGATGTCAACCCTAAAACACTCGACTTTACGGGAAGGGACACCACTGGCAATGACAGTGCGTTTGATCAGACCAATGGGCCGGAAATTAACAGCGATCATACAAGCGGTCCCTTTGATGAAAGGCGCATGGCAGCAAGGCGGACCGAACTAAATGAATTACACCTGAATAGCCGTACAAAGATTACCACGGAAGAAATCACTGCTGACCAGGTGGCCTTAATGGACCCGGTAGCCAAGGCGATCATCCTGGAGACAGACAACAATGCCTTTGTTGCAATCAAGCTGGACAAGGGGTCAGATGCATTGACAGACGAACTCCATAGGAAGATCAGCCGGGTTGTAAAGGCCAATGTCGAACATGCTGATGCGGTATTTATATCTGACAACCCTGACTTCTATCAAAAAATGGGATCATATTCGAATGCAATCGAAGCCAGGAAGCCGGTGCAGACCTACATAGATGATTTTTCGGAAACAATTAGAAGGGTTTTCCCCGATGCCAGGTAGTCCTAATTATGATAATAAAGTTATGCTTATTCAGCCAAAAATCATTTGAGGTTCAACCTGCTCAGAGAATGGATCTCAGTGTGATCATTGGTCTTTTTTTATAAGCAAAAAAAAACCGAACGCACGCACTCTTCAAGTGCCCATTCGGGTAATCGATCAACACTGTTTTTTAGAGGTACTTCCGATTAATTCCTTTCCCATCGTAGGTGAACAGCATCGGCCTGCCTTCGACCATTGTTTCGATATGGGATTTTCGGCCCCAGAGCTGATGGATATACGGAAGTACTTTTTCAAGGTATTTAATATCCAGCTCAATTCCCTCAAAGCCATGCTTGACATAAAGCTCCCCATTCTTCTGATAATCGCCATCCACCACTGTCAAATAAGGAAACCCGCCATTTACACGCATCCCCACTAGCTGGTCCCTCACCTGTTCCCAGGCTTTATCCACAATTTTATATTCTTTGCCTTGTTTTTGGAACAGATACATATCCTCTCGCATGACTAGATCCTTTGTCAGGTAATTCCTGAGGAAGGAAATATCTGATTCAACTTCCCTGACTTCAAACATTTTTTCCCTGCCTGACCCAGGAACAACCCCTCGCCTTTTCATTTCTTCGGTCGGATTATTATAACGTTCCTCAATGTCTTCCAGTACTTTTAACCCTAAATAGTAAGGGTTGATCCCCGTTTTTGATGGCTGTACGACTCCTGCGTTCAATTTAGCGAACTCTATTGCTTCCCCAGGTGTCAGATCCATCTCTCGCAGAATTCTTTGGTGCCAGTACGAGGCCCAACCCTCATTCATGATTTTAGTTTCAAGCTGTGGCCAGAAATAAAGCATTTCTTCTCTCATCATTGTAAGGATGTCACGCTGCCAATCAGTCAGTTCCCGCCCGTAGCTTTCAATGAACAGCAGCAAATCCTTCTCAGGCTGGGGCGGAAATTTTTTAGCTTTCCTTATCCTTTTTTCTACAGGTTTTTTGGGGCCATCCAGGTTCCAGAGATCATCATAAGGTGTCGCCGCCTGAGTATCCTCTTCCTCATATTGGACATCTTCCATTGTCCAGGAAAGTTTTGGACGCATTAGGGACGGGTCGATATGCTCCTCAATAGCAAGGACAGCATCGAGGAAGGTCTCAACCTCCTGTTTGCCATGTTCGATTTCATAGCGTCTTATCCTGTCCGCAGTGGCAGCCATGCTTTCCACCATATCCCTTTTTGTATTCTGGAAACGAATATTATTTTTAAAGAAATCACAGTGGGCCAATACATGGGCAACAATCAGCTTGTTTTGGATTAATGAATTGGAATCCAGCAGGAATGCATAACACGGATTGGAATTGATAACAAGCTCGTAGATCTTGGAAAGGCCTAAATCATAATGCAGCTTCATTTTATAAAATTGCTTTCCAAAGCTCCAGTGCGAAAACCTGGTGGGCATTCCGTAGGCACCAAAGGTATAAATGATATCGGCCGGACAAATCTCATATCTCATTGGATAAAAATCAAGTCCAAATCCCCGGGCAATTTCAGTTATTTCTGAAATTGCATACTGTAAAGACTTATTATCTTCAGACACCCGTCTTCCCCCTTCCTTTCCTTATTCCAATGTATGTCAAAAAAGCAGGAAAGATGAGCGAGCTTTAAAACT
The DNA here is from genome assembly GCF_004340465.1 of Mesobacillus foraminis. GTDB lineage: Bacteria > Bacillota > Bacilli > Bacillales > Cytobacillaceae > Mesobacillus_B > Mesobacillus_B foraminis. The sequence goes on from NZ_SLVV01000001.1 coordinate 355,457, forward strand.
ATGCCCAAGTCATTTTAATTTGTTTGGCGACCGGGAAAGGCTGTGGCAGGGTTTCCCCTTTTATTCTTTGGAAACTTTAACCTGTTTACTCCCTTTTACAGGAGCACTTATTATACAGGTAAATGTTGAAAAGCCTTTCGTTATCATGCCGCCAAGTTTTGCACAGAGGATTTTCGTCCGGTCTCCATATACTATTATCAGTTCCTCATAAGGAGGAAAGCCAAATGAATAAAGTTGACTACGACCGCGCTCTATATTATACGCATAGGTCTGAGTGGGACAATCTTTTGATCTTGATGGTCCGGACCAAAGATCAGTTCCTGGCAAAAAAAATTGAACACTTCCTTCATGCGTATAATTTTGAGAAGGATTATTCAGTGATCGAAAAACACTTATATTCCCTGCTTCGATACATCGACCATGCAAATGAAGCAGCTGACACTGACTGCTTTGCTGCTGAGCCAGCGTTGCAGGTATAGCCCATATTTTTTTAGAATTCCACCAACAAAAACGGCACCCATTATTAAGGTGCCGTTTGTTTCTTTTTTAATTCTCAAAGTTATGGGGCATAATAAAAAGCCGAAGAGATATTCCTTCCCTTCGGCCTGATGATTTACTGATTTTTAGCCTGTTCCATCTTTTTGTCCACAAGCTCCATGAAATCTTTCTCGAGCTCCTCCAGCTTTTTCCTGCTGTCTGCAAAGCTTTTATCATTTACCCCAAAGTAAAATTTAATTTTTGGCTCAGTGCCTGAAGGACGAAGACATACCCATGAACCATCTTCAAGCAAGTATTTAAGTACATTGGACTTAGGAAGGTCAATTCGCTCTTCGGTACCATTTTGCTTTCTGCTTACTCCAGTAAGGTAGTCCTCCGAGACAGCCACACTGCGGCTGCCCAAATGAGTCAGCGGTTCCGCACGGAAGGCAGCAAGAGTTTTTTGGATAAGCTCGGCGCCTTCCTTGCCTTTTAATGTGAGGGAACGAAGCCCTTCCTGATAGTAGCCGTACTGCTCATAAACGCCCAGCAGTGCTTCATATAAGGACAAGCCTTTTTTCTTATAATAGGCACATACTTCCACCGCAAGAAGTGCGGCCTGAACAGCATCTTTATCACGTGCAAAGTCGCCGATTAAATAGCCGTAGCTCTCTTCATATCCAAACAGGAATTTATGCTCCCCGGTCTGGTCATACTCATTGATTTTCTCTGCGATAAATTTAAACCCTGTGAGTACATCGATTGTATCAATGCCGAAAGAAGCAGCAATACTTCTACCTAATTCAGAAGTCACAATTGTTTTAAGAACAATTCCGTTTGCCGGAAGTGCTCCCTTTTCCTTCTTTTGCGTCAGGATGTAATGAAGTAAAAGAGAGCCTGTCTGATTTCCGGTCAGAACAACATATTCGCCTTCCTCATTCTTCACAGCAATCCCCAGGCGGTCAGCATCAGGGTCTGTAGCAATCAGAATATCGGCATCGATTTTCTTTCCTTCCCTAATAGCGAGTTCAAAAGCCGCATGCTCTTCAGGATTAGGGCTTTTAACGGTTGAAAATTGCGGGTCTGGAAGTTCTTGTTCCTTTACAACAGTCACATTTTGATACTTCATTGCAGAGAGTCCATTCCGGACGGGGATATTAGCTGTACCGTGAAGGGGCGTGAAAACAATCTTTACATCCGTTTCATCGGAAAGTCCCGGATTCTCTGAAATGGTCATCAGCTTTTCCAAATAAGCTCGGTCTACTTCAGGCCCGATCATGTTGATCAGCCCTTTGCCTTTGAGTTCCTGTTCATCCTGAACCTCAATATTTAATTCATTTTCAATTTCATTTACCTTTGCGATGACAGTGTCCGCGCTGTCTGGCGGAAGCTGTCCCCCATCAGCGCCATATACCTTATAGCCATTATATTCAGGCGGGTTATGGCTGGCCGTGATTACAATACCGGCGAATGCATGGAGATGGCGAACTGCGAAGCTCAATTCCGGTGTAGGGCGCAATTCCTCAAACACATATGTATTAATTCCCCTTGTTGCCAATGTCTTCGCTGCCTCCATGGCAAATTCCGGAGATTTGTGGCGTGAATCATAAGCAATGGCTACACCCCGCTGTTTTGCTTCATCCCCATTTTCTTCAATAAATGCAGCAAGGCCGGCTGATGCTTTTCGAATTGTGTAAATGTTCATTCTGTTCGTTCCGGCACCAATTTCACCGCGCATTCCGCCAGTTCCAAACTCAAGATCCTTATAGAAAGCCTCTTCGAGATTCTGATCATTATTTTTTAATTGTTCAAGCTCACTTTTCAGTTCTGAATCGAGCTCATTAAAATTTAGCCATTTTTCGGCTTTTTTCATCCAATCCATGTGTAAATGTGCCTCCCTAAATAACATTAGTTATTATTATAATATTTCTGCGGTATAACCGACACCTATAATTTAAGACATATTTCGAGGAATCTCTGCATGAAAGAACATATTCAGAGGGCACACCCTTCAAAACCGCTAAAAGGCATTATTTCTTTTTATATTCTACCTTGAAAAGGTCGTGCCGGCGGTCAAGGAGATGGCGTACTGTCCCTTCCTGCCTCTGGCGGCGGAGAATTTCCAGATCAACGTCTCCAATAAGGACCATTTCAATATTCGCATTTGTTTCCCCTACAATGCCGTCACGGGAGAATTCGAAGTCTGATGGGGCAAAAATACCCGACTGTGCATACTGAATGTCCATATTTTCCGTCTGGGGCAGATTTCCAACAGTGCCGGAGATTACTGTGTATACCTGGTTTTCAACCGCTCTTGCCTGTGCACAGTACCTCACACGCAAATAGCCTTGACGGTCTTCTGTACAGAATGGCGTAAAGATAATTCGGGCCCCCATGTCGGTTGCCACCCTGGCAAGCTCGGGAAACTCAATATCATAGCAAATCTGAATGGAGATTTTACCACAGTCCGTATCAAAGACTTTGAGCTCATTCCCCTGGCTGATGCCCCACCAGCGTCGTTCATTAGGAGTGATGTGCAGCTTGTACTGCTTATCAATGGTTCCATCCCGGCGGAAAAGATAGGCGATATTGTAAATTTCGTCATTATCCTCTTTAACAAAATGAGACCCGCCTATGATGTTCACATTGTAGCGAACGGCCAAGTCAGTGAACAGCTCAATATACTGCTCTGTAAAATCAGTCAGCTTCCTGACAGCCAAAGAAGGAGATTTTTCATTTAAGAACGACATTAGCTGAGTAGTGAAAATTTCGGGGAATACAGCAAAGTCTGAACCCGCATCTGCAGCTACATCCGTGAAATACTCCACCTGGTTCGCAAAATCCTCAAAGGAATTAATCTGCCTCATCATATACTGCACAACACAAATCCTGACCGGATTACTGGATTTAAAGAATCGCTTGGTCTTCGGATGATAATCGACGTTGTTCCATTCCATTAGAGTTGCGTATTTATTAGACGCTTTGTCATCCGGGAGATAATTCCGGTTGATTCTCATCAAAGTAAATTCATTTTTCAGCTGGAAGCTTAGAACTGGATCATACAGCTTCAATGACGTCACCTGGTCTACGTATTCCCTAGGGGACATTTCACCTGCAACAAGATGGTAATTGGGGATTCTGCCTCCAATAATAATGCTCTTGAGATTATACTGTCTTGCCAGTTCTTTTCTCGCATCGTAGAGGCGCTGTCCAACCTTCATTTTGCGGTAATCCGGATGCACCATCACTTCTATGCCGTACAGGTTATACCCTTCTGGATTGTGGTTCGTAATATAGCCATTATCGGTGATATCATCCCAGGAATGTCTGTCATCGTACTCATCAAAATTGATGATTAAACTTGAGCAGGACCCGATCACCTCTCCATCATATTCCGCCACAAACTGGCCATCCGGGAAAATGCTCAAATGGCTCTCCAGCTGATCCCGTTTCCAGGGTTCCATCCCGGGGAAACAGACATTTTGCATTTTAATAATGCCGTCAATATCCTCCCTTTGCATATTTCGGATGATCATTTTCTTCTCGAACTTCGTTAAATCTAGCTTTGACATCTTTGGCAGCTCCTTTTTCCACTAACAATAAATGACTATTTATCTTCATTTTAAATCTTTATTCATTTACTTATACCCAATAAGATGCCCATTTGTAACCTGTGGGCTGAAGCTTTTTCATTGTGCTGTTCTTACTGGGCAAAGTATGGCCCGTTCATCGTTGCAATCTAGCTCCCCAAGGAATTAATCATCCCGATTGAACATATTGGACTTTTTGCTTAATATTAAGTGGAACAGAAAAAACACTTTGTATCGAGTGCAGTTTGAGCAATGCCTGCACCCGTAGGGGGAGAACGATCATGGATAAAAAAGATAGCAGGGAATCCATCCTGTTTGCGGCATGGGCCACATCAGTCATTGCTGTTTTCGGAAGTTTGTATTTTTCTGAGATCCGGCAGTACGAACCTTGCGAACTATGCTGGTACCAAAGAATTCTTATGTACCCTTTTTCATTGATATTAGGGATTGCCATTGTAATCAAGGATTATCGCATCTCTCTGTATTCCATGATATTATCAGGATTGGGCATACTTGTTTCCCTCTATCACTATTGCTTACAAAAGGTGCCTTTCCTTGCGGATAATGCTGATACATGCGGAAGGGTCCCGTGCAGCGGGCAGTATATTAATTGGCTTGGCTTTATCACGATTCCTTTTCTGGCCCTCACTGCCTTCATGATCATTTTTATTTTAAGCTTTATTTTGTGGAAAAGAACAAAGGAGAGAAACGAATGAAAAAAGTTATTATTTTTTTAGTCATTATTATTGGATTGTTTGCGGCGATGTTTTTTATCAATAAAGCCCAAAACGAACAAAAAGCTGAAGGCAACCCATATGGCAAGGATACCCTCCATCCGGAAACGGTAGAGCAGCTTGACGATCCTAACTATCAAAACATCATTACACCAGATAATCTGGAAAAAAAGCTTGATAACGGAGAAGATGCTACCGTCTATTTCTACAGTCCTACTTGCCCTCACTGCCAAAGGACAACACCGATTGTCGCGCCGCTTGCAGAAGATATGGACATTGATCTGGTCCAGTTCAACCTCCTGGAATATGAAGACGGCTGGAATCAGTATCGCATTGAATCTACACCTACCATTGTACAATACAAAGATGGAAAAGAAGTAAACCGGATTGTCGGCTACAATGAGGAATCTGCATTTAAAAGTTGGTTTAATGAAAATAGTAAGTGAGGATAATAAAGAAGAAGCCATAAAAAAACGCCTGCAACCCGCAGGCGTTCCCTTATGCCAGAATACTGTTGGCAGCTTTGGAGTAGATGCTGATGTAATCCTCGTTGTCATGACGGACATTGAGGAATTGATGAAACTGGAACGGGAAATAAAGCCCGAATTCCGTCAAGGTTCTTACATTCTTTCGGAACAAAGAATGATACTTTTCGGAGATTTTCGGTGATTCCAAAATGGATATGATCGTCTGCAAGCTGGCAATCACACGATAAGCATCTCCCAATGTGCTGAAATTTTCAAAATGGTCTTTTGTCGTATGTAAGACCTTAAGATTTTCAAATTCCATAATTTCTTCATCTTTAAAATATCGCGGTAAAACTTCAGAATAAAAATACCGGGCAAGCTCTTCAACTTTTTCCTCTTGTCCTGGTGTTGACGCAAAAACAATCTTCAATGACAAACCCACCTTTAAAACCATCTTAGCTCTCTATTTATATACAATAAGAATACCATAGACCCAGGTTTCAAAAGCGTGGTAATTATGCCCATGATGGCGGTAAAAGTTGACAACAGAGCCCTTCGCTGCCAGCAGTGAGGCAGATTTTAACTATGGGCAATAAACGACAGAAGACGTACGGAGAAAACGGAGGATTTATATGGTAAAAACATCAAGAAAGGGAAGCTGGTACGAGATCATTGTCCCCAAAGAATGGGCGCGCTGCTCGTTGGACCACTTGCTTCGACATATCTGGAAAGCTCCGAAAAAAATGATTCATGCACTTAGAATGGAACAAAAGGTGCTTGTTAATGGCCGAAGCCCTGACTGGAACAAATTATTCATTCCTGGAGACAAGCTTCAACTGCATCTTTTCCAGGAGGAAGAACCGTCCGCAGTTCCTGCCTACCATCCAATAGAAGTTCTCTTTGAGGATGACCACTTGCTGATATTAAATAAACCGGCCGGAATGGACACTCATCCCAATGAACCTGGACAAATAAATACCCTCGCCAATGCTGCCGCATTTCATATTCAAGCCAGCGGGGAAACATTGAATGTCCGCCATATCCATAGACTGGACCGTGATACGACTGGAGCTGTTTTATTTTCAAAAACCGCCCTCGCAGGAGCTATATTGGACAGGATGCTGGAAGAACGAAAAATCAAAAGGACCTACCTGGCCATCACGGACGGGCTTATTACACAGAAAAAAGGAAAGATCATTAAACCCATAGGAAGAGACCGCCATCATTCCGTTCGGAGAAGAGTTTCACCAACAGGCCAGAAAGCTGTTACCAATTATGAAGTGATCCGGCTAATGAGTAAAGAACATAAGACGCTTGTTCGCTGCTCACTTGAAACAGGACGCACCCACCAGATTCGGGTCCATTTCAGCGACATGGGACATCCCCTGTCAGGAGACACGCTCTACGGAGGAAGCAGTTCTTACATAAGACAGGCCCTCCATGCAGTGAAAATGGAATTATTACACCCTTTAACCGGAGAAGTTCTCACTTGCCATGCCCCGTTTAAAGATGACCCGGCAATATTCCAAAATATTGACCTATATTCTATTTAACAAAAAAAAATCCTTCCCCGGGAGGAAGGATTTTTTTTGTTAGTCTGTAGACTTTCTCATGCCTTTCATAATCAGGCTGACGATGAATACCAGTGCAATGGCACCAATCAACGCCGGCAAGATGGCAAAGTCAGCAACGACAGGACCCCAATCGCCAAGAATAGCTTGACCAATCCAGGCACCAATGAAACCTGCGATAATGTTGCCAATTACTCCACCTGGAATATCTCTTCCCATAATTAGGCCGGCTAACCAACCAATAATACCACCAATAATTAATGACCAAAGAAAACTTAACATCTTTGTTGTCCTCCTTTTTAAAATAAATTTTTAAAGTCCAAGTAAGGGCTGTTCCCTTAGTTAAGCAGAAGCCTGGTTTCATAAAGCAATTCAATAACAAACGTGCATCCCGGGAGCGTTCAAAGCTTTTTGCCTTATGATCATCAAGCATGTTCCTTTGAGAGGTACTTAACCTTTCGCCGGCTGCTTGTACAGTATTATTACCACCCATTTCTAGACTTAAAACATCCCCGTTAAAACAAGTATGCTTTAAAGGCTTTCCATTTACTCATCCAGACATATGGATAAAGCATCCATTTACCTCGCTACCCTTTTTAAACCCATATAAAAAGCGATTGCCATCTGCAATCGCCTGATCTATATAAACGGTTTTCACCGGAGTTTTTGATTTCAATTTTTTTGTTCCCGCATAAATTTTGTCCTAAACTAACATGTTAAATATAAGAAAAAAATGGGCTTATTCTTATTTTAGGTTTGGTTTTTTCTAAAAGCGGGTTGTATTAAATGAATGCTGATAACCAAAAGTATTAAATATGTAACCGTTTCAATGTAAAGTTTTTGTAAAAATTTTTATTTAAAACTTCATATTTCGACAAACTTCCGCTATTATTAATTTCGCTGAGATTTTATTTTCTGGAAGAAACGGGGTTAAAACATGGTTTTTAAGAAACAGGACAAATTCGCTAATTTATTGTCAAATATTGCAGTTAATTTAAAAGAGGGAGCTAATTTCTTCGCGGATTACAAGCTTTCCACTGTCAGCGACCTGAAGATTTTCACAGAAAAAATGAAGGAATATGAAACAAAAGGTGACAATTACGTTCATGAAGTAATCCGTGAACTGAACAATGCCTTCATCACCCCCATTGAAAGAGAAGACATCCTTGCCCTGTCAATGAGCATGGATGATGTCCTTGACGGCATGGAGGAATGTGCGAACCTATTTGAAATCTACTCGATTACCTCTGCAGATGAGTATATGCATCAGTTTGTTTCAGCTTTAAAGGAATCAGCTGCCGAAATTGAACTGTCTGTGCAGCTCCTTAGCACGAAAAAGCTTCCTCAGATCAGAGAGCACGCAATTAAAATCAAAGATTACGAAACAAAATGTGATGGTGTCCTTCGTCAGTCACTTAAACACCTGTTTTCTGTCGAAAAAGACCCTATCCGAATCATTCAATACAAGGAAATTTATGAGAATCTTGAGGATATTGCAGATGACTGTCAGAATGTCGCTAACACACTCGAGAGCATCATTATGAAAAACGCATAAGGAGCCAAGAAAATGGATGCAATATTAATCATTACAATATTGATCGTCGTCTTCGCTCTGGCGTTCGATTTCATTAATGGATTTCACGATACGGCCAATGCTATTGCAACCTCGGTTTCAACGAAAGCGTTAAAGCCAAGACATGCAATTATCCTGGCAGCCACCATGAACTTTGTAGGAGCTTTAACGTTTACAGGAGTTGCAAAGTCTATTACAAAGGATATTGTTGATCCGTTCCAGCTGGAGAATGGTTCAATTGTCATCTTGGCGGCGCTCATTGCCGGTATCTTCTGGAACCTGCTTACCTGGTATTACGGAATTCCGAGCAGTTCCTCCCATGCCCTTATCGGATCAGTTGCGGGTGCGGCTATCGCTGCTGCAGGGTTGGATTCATTGAATTACACGGGCTTCCTAAAAATTATCCAAGCTTTGATTTTCTCGCCACTGATTGCCTTTGCGGTTGGTTACATTATTTACAGCATCTTCAAGGTAATTTTCAGGAATAATAACTTAACCAAGACAAACCGGAATTTCCGCCTCGTGCAAATCGGAACGGCGGCCCTACAATCATTTACACATGGAACGAATGATGCCCAAAAGGCGATGGGGATTATTACAATTGCCCTGATTACAAATGGCTATCAGACGCATGATGATATCCAGTTCTGGGTCCAGTTCTCCTGTGCTGCAGCTATGGCACTGGGAACGTCTGTAGGCGGCTGGAAGATCATTAAGACAGTTGGCGGAAAAATTATGAAAATCCGCCCAATCAATGGGGTAGCTGCCGATTTAACTGGAGCTGCAGTTATTTTTGGAGCTACATTCATCCATTTGCCTGTCAGTACGACACATGTTATATCTTCCTCCATCCTTGGGGTAGGTACTGCACACCGTGTCAAAGGCGTAAAATGGGACACCGCGCAAAGAATGCTGATCACATGGGTCATCACCCTTCCGATTTCAGCATTAATCGCTGGACTTACTTATTTGCTGCTAAATGCAATCTTATAGAAAAAAGCCGGGAGAATTTTCCCGGCTTCAGACTGTAGACAACTCGATGAAAATTGGGCTTGTCTACAGTTTTTTTATTTGTTTTCTAAATCGGACCTGTTGATATCTGCGCTGAGCTTTCTGTCAATCAGGGATTTCCTGCAGATAAAATTATGGAGAAAGGTGTGTGAACGGTTGGTTTTTATTGAAAAGACTGTGACAGCTTGTTGAAAAGCGTTTTTTTGAAAGTATTTTATTCAATATTCTTTTTTAGGTGGCATGTGGATCGGAACGGGAGCCTGTTTTGAGCTTTTTTTTAGGACCTTTTGTCTCTTTAGAAGAAGATGTGCAGCAGGTTTTTAGTGGATTCGGACCTTGGAAATGATTTATGCATAGATTTTTTTGAGTAATGCATCGATCGTTTCCGTTTATCGATAGATTATTTTAGTTTATGCATCAATTATTCAGTTTTATTGAAAAACTAGTGTCGAGCACGTGACAGCGGAGTTTTTCCGGTAATTTTAACTTCGTTTATTTTTCTGGGTGGCATGAAAGTCCAGTTAAGCCTTTGATCGTGCTTTTCAGTACAACTTCAGCAGCCGGTATTAAGCAGATTCAGACCTTGGAACATGTGCTGGACAACCTTAACAGGCTTACGAATAGTAGATCATACTTTTGTTTCCTGAACCTGAATAGCTGGCAATTGACAAACGGAACTCTGTATTGTTCTAAAACGTCTGAATTCCTAGTCAAGAAGATAAAAAGAGGGTTCGGAATGAGCCTTCCGAACCCTTTGTCGGCAAGTTGAAACCACGCCGGCTTTTTTATCGTCAATTATTCTTCAGTCAGTTCATCTATCTCAACGATTGTCCGTTCTTCCAGCGGTCCTCTTAAGTGGACAGTTGCTGTCCTTCCGTCTTCATTTAACTGATCGATCCATACAGCAGCCCCATTGTATGTAACAGGAATTTCCGCGGGAGAGGAAAGGATTTGTTTTACCCGTTTTGCATCCATACTCTTCACCCCTTTCCTTCCTATTTTTTTCAACACAGTGCGATATTATTCTTCTCTTCGGCCAGTCTACAGATATTGTCATGATATTTGCAGCTTTCAAAGATTCTTTGAAAGGACATTAGGCATACTAGGAATTAGAACCTCAGCATTCTGCCCTTGAAAAAAAAGCACCGAACGAATATTATATAATTTGTGCTTAAAATTGTTCGTATATTTTGGAGGAACTTATATGTTTAAATTGAAAGAAAACAACACGAATGCCAAAACGGAACTTTTGGCAGGCTTAACAACGTTTTTTACAATGGTGTATATCGTCGTGGTGAACCCCGTGATCCTGGCAGATGCCGGAGTGCCATTTGAACAGGTTTTTACCGCGACTATCATTGCTGCCGTTATTGGGACGCTATGGATGGGCTTGTTTGCCAATTATCCAATAGCCATTGCCCCTGGAATGGGCCTTAACGCTTATTTTGCCTATACAGTCGTCGGAACACAGGGAATCTCTTATCAAACGGCATTTGCTGCCGTTTTTATTGCAGGACTGATTTTCGTAGCTCTAAGCCTGACATCGTTCAGGGAAAAACTAATTGAAGCGATCCCTGAAACATTGAAGCACGGAATTACGGCGGGGATCGGCCTGTTCATTGCTTTTATTGGACTCCGTCTAACCGGAATTATTACAGCCCACCCGACAAATCTTGTTGGGCTTGGCGATCTGCACTCTCCTTCTGCTGTATTGGCCCTGATTGGGCTGGCAGTATCCTTGGTCCTGTTCGTTCTTAATATCAACGGAGCTTTATTTCTGGGGATGATCATAACGGGGATCCTTGCTTTCTTTACAGGACATCTTTCCTTTGATCAAGGATTTGTTTCACTGCCTTCCCTGCCGGATGGCCTCATTACTGCGAATCCTGTTGCGGCATTAGGAGACGTAATTTCGCACAGTCTTTATGCAGTTGTTTTTTCCTTTATCCTTGTTACGATTTTTGATACAACCGGAACAATGATCGGGGTAGCCCACCAGGCTGGACTCATGAAAGGAAATACAATGCCACGGGCAAAACAGGCTCTGCTGTCAGATTCGATCGCAACCGCTGCCGGAGCCATGTTCGGCACCAGCCCAACAACTGCCTACATTGAATCGACCTCAGGTGTCGCTGCAGGGGGACGCACCGGTCTGACAGCTGTCACTGTTGCCGGGCTGTTTATCCTGTCTGCATTCTTCGGACCGCTTGTTGGGGCTGTATCCGGCCTGTCATCAATTACGGCTCCAGCCCTGATCATTGTCGGCAGCCTAATGATGGGCAGTATTGCAAATGTACGCTGGAATGATCTTGAGGAAGCTTTCCCGGCGTTCCTTATCATCTTAAGCATGCCGCTTACCTCGAGCATTTCAACCGGCATTGCACTTGGATTCATTTCCTACCCGCTCCTTAAAGTCGTAAAAGGAAAATGGCGTGAAGTACACCCGCTCTTGTATGTATTTGCACTTTTGTTTTTCTACCAGCTGGCATTTTTGCCGCACTAGAATAGCCTAAAACGTAAAAAACCCGCATTTTGCGGGCTTTTTACGTTTTAGAATGTTCATCATTTTCCGGTATTAAGATTTGACCGACTTTCCCCATTTTTGTCAGGGTTTGCATGATTGCTGCTGATAGCCGGCTCTGCTGATAAGGTTTAACGAGGAAGTCATGTGCACCCAGCTGAAAACCTTTTGCTTTCTCGTCCAGTGCTGTTGAGACAATGATTGGGATATGCCGGGTTTTCTCATTTCTTTTTAGAATGTTCATGATCTCCCAGCCATTCACACTTTCGTCGCCCAGAAGGATATCAAGGACGATGGCATCGGGGATGAACTTTTTCAGGAATGACTTTGTCTCCACATCGTTTTTACTATGAAAGGCCTGAAAACCACTTCCATTCAGCTCCTCTGTCATCAATTCTGCAAGACTTTGATCATCCTCGATGACCAGAACCTTATAGCCGTCTCTTCCATGAATATTCTTAAATTTGTCCCTATCTTCATTCAAAGGTTTGGTTCCACCTGGCAGGATAACGGTAAAGGTGCTTCCCTTCCCGTATTGAGAATTTACATGTATTTCTCCTTCATGTGCTTTAATAATTTCCTGGACAATAGCCAGGCCAAGCCCCGTTCCACCAATCTTCCGTCTGTCTGAATTGTCAACCCGATAGAATTTTGTAAACAAGTTGGCCATTGCATCTTCAGGGATACCGAGCCCCTCATCCTTTACGGAGACCAGGACTTTATTATTTTCAGCTTTAACTGTTACCGTTACATTGCCCCCTGAAGGAGAGTACTTAACAGCATTTGAAACAAGGTTGGTAAAAGCCTGCCCAAGCTTTTCCCTGTCACCGAGCACTTGGACCACTTTAAAGTCTGACTCCAGTTCTATTTTATGATTAGGTGCGTTGATTTGCTGAAGATCAATCACCTTATCAATGACCTCAAGCAAGTTCAAATAATTTTTCTCATACGTCTGCTTTCCTGCTTCCATTCTTTGGACATCCAGAAAATCATTGATCAGGGCCGTCAGCCGCTTTGCTTCCTGGTAAATGGTATTCAAATATTTCTTCTGGCGTTCAGCTTTTAAGTCCCTGTTGATCATCAGTTCCGTAAAGCCGAGAATACTGGCAAGCGGTGTCCTTAGCTCATGGCTTACCGTAGAGACAAATTCGGATTTCATCTGATCGACTTCAAATTCCTTGGTTATATTTCGATGAACAAGGATAGTCCCAAATTTATCTTTGCCGCGAAACAGATTCTCTGTGTACACTTTGTAAATTTGTCTGCTTCTTTTCATTGTGTAGATAAAATGATGATCCTCCAGGTTCCCATCAAGCTCAATCCCTACAAACTCAATAAACTTCTCCCCTTCGACAATGGCCTCCTGCATCAGGCTCGTCCATTGCTGCCATGGGGTATTTGTCAGTTCAGTTGCATTAAACATCTCGCAAAGCTGCTTATTTACCTGAAGGATTCGGCCATCCGTACCGATCAGTTGGACACCTTCCTTGATCGTATCAAGTATATCCTGGTTCAGTACACGTTCTTCTTCTGATTTTTCATAATGGTTCACCTTATCGAGGGCAATCCCGATATTCTGGCCCAGCGCAGAGTATTCCTCGATCAGCCTCTTTTCAAAAGGTTCGCCAAAGCGGCTGAAAACCATTACTGCAAAAAGTCTTTCCCCTGTCAAAAAAATGGGCAGATAAAGGTCCGACAAATACATGGTGCTTGTATGGAATCCTTTCTCAAACGCCTGGGATTCCCGCTTAATAATGAACGGCTTGTTCTCAGCTTTAAGCCTCTCCATATATCCGCTGTTTGAAAGATGCTCCTTGAACTGGTCCATCCCCGCTCGTGAAACTCCAAAAGAAGCAACGGCCTCCTCCTCGACCAAAGCAATAATTCCGCTGTCGGCCTCGATAATCCTGCACATATGGAGGACCGTGCTTTCCAGCAGCCCCTGTTTATCCAGGGAATTAGAAAGAGTATTAACCAGACTGTTTCGGTTCTTGACTCTTTCCTCGTTGCTTTTCAAAATCTCAAGAGTGTTTTCAAGCTCGTATTGCTGGGCTTGCAGTTCATCCTGCTGGGCAACAAGTTCTTCATTTTGCGAGATGAGATTCTGCTCTTTTTCCTTGATGCTTTGAACCATTTTATTAAAAGCATGCGACAGGATCCCCAGCTCGTCCACCCTGTTTGTATCCACTTCTATAGTCGCCTTTCTGCCTGAAGCCACATCATTGGCCGCTGCTGCCAGCTGTGAAAGTGGCTGGCCGATGCGCTTGAACATAAGCCTCGTTACACGCTGAAACACGAGCAGAAGGATCAGAACAAAAAGAATAAAACCAATTTGGATATAGGTCTGCATTTTGGTTAGATGCTCAAAGCTCTCGTCCAAAAGGTCCTCATTGATTTCAAGGTAGTCATCGAGTTCCTTCTGGAAAGCTTGAAGCCTTGCTGTCGCCTGAGTATTCGCGGTATTGACGACTTCCTCGACATGGTCGCTTTCATAATCCTCAATCGCCTTCGGCAGAGTTGTAATAAAATAATAATCACTGAACTCCTCAACCTCTTCAATAAACTCTCTGTCGGACCGATTGTCTGCATATTTTTTAAACTCCCTGATATGCGACCGGATTTCCGGTTCGAGACCCACCGCCTGGTCTTTAAGGGCTTTATTCCCGAAAGCGATATATCCCCTTATATCAAGGAACACGGATGTGAATTCTTTATTGATTTCTGTCGCCAGGGCTTCTTTCCTTTCAAGTGCCTTGTTCTGCGAGCTGTAATACTCATTCAGGTAATGCAATGAAGATAGCAGCACTGCCGCAAGGATAACCAGGGCAACAACGAGATGGCCCATTAAAAAGATGTATTGTCTTGCCAGGCTTTTATGAAAATACTTATTGATTCGTGCCAGCGGCCTAAATTCCATGGAGAATCCCGTTTACCTTGTCGAGAAGCTCAAGAGGGCTAAACGGCTTCGCCATGAAATAATCGGCCCCCGCTTTCAGGACTTTATCCTGTTCATGCTGCTGGCTTTTCGCAGAAAGCATCATAATTTTTGCATCCTTATTATGACCTTCCCGCCTGATGTTTTGAATGACTTCGATTCCGGTCAGTACTGGCATCATGTAATCAAGAATGACCAGATCATAGACATTCATTTTGAGAAATTCCATCGCCTCCTGGCCATCCGCGGCCTCATCGACGACGTAATCCTCATCTTCGAGTGTATCCATAATCAGCATTCTTAGAATCTCTTCATCTTCTGCAAGCAAAATTCTCATGGCCTGTTTCCCTCCTGTTCTTCAAAGGTATCCTTTAACAAATAATAGGATTGCTTAAGCCTTTCGTGAAATAGCGGCTCTTCCCATTCCTTCCATTTATATAGATAGGCATCTTCCATTTTGACCTCGCCTCCATCCATCTTTGGCAAGGTTGTGGCCAGTTTTCCGTGTTCCGTGACAGCCAGGCTCACAGTAATACCTGTTGCCTGTTTGCTTTTCTCAAGGCCGCCTTTCCATACGTCGCCCATGATCTCTTTTGTGCTGGGATCTTTTACATTCAGCAGCTGCCATGGAATTCGTCCCTCCACTGTCTTTTTGTCCTTGCTAATGCTTATATCGGTCAGAGAATCAAAATCTTTATCATCAGTATTTGCTGTTCCAAACCTCAGCCTGCCAGTTTCATAGGCCTGGAACGGAAGCTTTTCCCCTGAAGAAGGCAAGGTCATTTCTTTATTTAGCGCCAGCCTCAATGGATGGAAAATTCCGCTTTCTCGATTTTTTGCATAATCCTTTTTGGGGATCATTTTTAACTGTTCTCCATATTGATAGTAAAAACCGTCATAGTAGCTGTCCACAAGAATGCGGGATGAATCTGGTCCTGTCAGCTCGACTTTAAAATCTATTCCATGGTCTGCGGAAAGCAGGACATCCTTTTCAAGCAGGATCCTTTTCTGGCCCTGTCCTTCAATCGTATCCAACAGCAGATAGGTATTTTGCGATTCCCAGTCAACCGGCTGGCGGTAATCGATTCGGAAGTACACATATGCTTCATCCGAGGTGATGAAGCTTTGCTTTACAATTCCTTCCTTAGCCTGGTAAGCAGGTTCAGCACCCTTTTTGGCCCAATCTTCACTGTTGCCATCAACAAACAGCTGAGAACCTTTTTTCCCTGGCTCAAATCCAAGAACTCCAAAGTTTTGCTCGTTCGTCTGCCTGTTTGACCAGAACGGACGGCGCTCTGGGTTATCAAAATCCATCGTATTCCATGTACGCTTAAACCATTCATCCTGCCAGGTAAACACAATTCCCCCTGCATAGCCTTCGGACAGGATCGATTGAAATAAACGGGTATTTATTTCACCCTGCTCCCTTTCTGTAAGGAAGCCCTGGTTCATTCCGGAATCATTCCGATGGGTCTGTCCTCTTGAGGCAGGAACACCAAATTCAGCTACAAGAACCGGCATATTATGGACCTTGATCAAATCATTCAAATAACCTGCATAATGATTGTTTTTGCCTTCCCAATCTTTATAATTGGTGTATTTCTCCTCAAGATGCATGAAATCAGGATAATAAGGATAGATATGGTAGGAAGCAAACATCCCCGCCTTAAATTGATCGGTTTTAGCTATCTTGTTGGGATTGACTGAAACCATGTCCTCTTCTTCCGAAGGTTCTGCAGGATGCGCAAGAAGGTCGGTTGTCACCCAATTCGTAAAACTCATAGAGTGCTGCCAGCCATACTGTTCTGCCTCGTAAGCCGCAGTAAACTCCATCTTTTCCGCCAGCCATATTTCAAATGGCTGTGCATTTTCGGTCTTGAAATAGGTTCCATTAAACTGCGGCATTCCATCATGCTTTTTATTTGTTTCTAAAGCGGCATTAGGATCCCATTCTATCCCAATAATAAATCCAAGAACATAAGGGGAAATATCGGCTTTATATGTACCGGATGCATGACCGGCACTTTCCGGAAGTTCCGCATTCCCATGGATGATATCGACCATTTGCGTCAGTTCACGCTCGAAATCTGCATTAACTTCCTTTGAAAACGAGTCCTGGCTTTTCACGAGCATTTCCTCGTTCACCCAGGCTCCGTGAAATAGATAAAGCGGCTTCTCTGCCAATTGGTTATATTCGTAAAAAGCCTCATAAAACTCCGGAGGGTGCAAGGTGTACACACGGATAGAGTTGGCGTTCATATCGCCAATTGCCTTGAACCAGCGCAAATATTCATCCTTGGAGATAGCTGTTTCCCCGGGAAAATGGCCCGGCTTGGCGATACCCATATTGACTCCTTTTAAGGTTAGATCCTCCCATTTCCCATCTTTCTGGATTTGGAGATGAGATCCCTGGGTCGTGCTGTTATACGTAACCCCGTCCGCTTCTGCGAGCTCAGGCTGGACATGTTTGTGTTCCTTATATAAACCATTTGCCAGCACTTTCTTCATCAAAGGGACATACGTATTCCAGTAAAAAGAATCTTTTGATGTAACATGCTGTTTCCAGGCTGTCAGTCCCCTGGTCTGATAGATTCCCGGAACCTCCGCTTCATCAGCAAAATCACCGCTGAAATAATAAGAAGCGTATTTGGTATTCTGATGATGGATAATTGCCGGGAACTCAGAAGGAATCCCGTTTCCTTCCAGCTTTTTCTTTGATTCTGCTGTTAACGGGAGCTCGTATGATGCAAGGATTTCATCAGTATTGCGAGCCTCGACAATGTCAAACCAATATTGATATTCTGAATCAATGTCAAGGTCTAAATGATCCTGTCCGGCCTCGGTTAATTGAAAACGGAGACCTTCCCCTCTAAGCTCTGAACCAGACAGCACCAGTATATAGTCATCCTGATTGACTAAAACGAATCCGGCCCCCTTTACATCCCATTTGCCATTTTGGGATTTATACTGTTCTTTAATCCAGACCGGTACCTCTTTTCCATTAAGATCGGTAAAATACCGGCCAATCCAGCCGCTCCAGTCCAGGTTCAGCAAATTGGACATGGAAGCCCTCACCGGTTCCGGAGTGGGGCTGGCAAAAGTATTGAACTCGGATATCAGTGTCTTCCCGCCCTTAAGAAGCTCTTTTCTAAGCGTCTTAACCTCCGATGCCTCAAGCCCCCCGTACAGGCTGGCTGATCGCTTGCCTTCCTCGTTTTCTCCATAAAATTCTTCTTCATAGACGCCATATTGATCAGTAAGATAAAGGACATCGTAATTCGAAAGATTGTTGGGAAGCCTGTCCACTTTCCCGGTCTTATCTTCACCAGGTTTAAAGCCAATATAATCATTTTCCAAAGAATAGGCAGTGTTATCTTCCTTCTTATATTTCTCATTATTCAGGACCCAGACAAGTCCTTTATGTTCACGGTAAGTCTGATCCGGGACCGTTTTATCCACAATCAGAACATCCAATTGTTTGCTCGGAAAAATCTGCCATAGCCAAAATGGGCTCGTAAAGGCCAGCAGAACGAGAAGAACAACACTCCATACAATCCATTGGGGCTTTGCACTATTCATTTTCATTGAGAAACACCTTTTCTTTTCATTTCACCCCAGCCTTTCTCTCCTCTTAACATTTGCCATATTCCCTGGCACCTCCAAAAAACCGTCAGGGGTCTGTACCAGATGGTTTCAGTCAAGGAATAGAGAAAAAGCTTCAGCAGGTGGGATACTTTGGGATATTTTCTTAAACTCCATTCTTCCAGCAGGATCGCCAGCGTTGAAAAGAGTGATCCATACAGGCAGGAAAGCAAGAATATTAATATAGCAAACTCAATATAGATTCCTCCCATAAAAAGAGAGACAATGATATAAAGATAACCCGATAATTCGACGATTGGTCCAAGGAATTCCACAATCCAAAAATATGGAAAGGAAATCATTCCGATAGGTCCGTATTTCGGATTTAAAGTAAGCTTTCGGTGGGTCCACAGACTTTCAAACAGCCCCCGGTGCCAGCGGCGTCTCTGTCGGCGCAAGAAGGTGATATCCTCAGGAACTTCTGTCCAGCATACAGGGTCCGGAACATACACGATCCTTTTATTCATCCCTTTTTCCTTGATCAGCCTGTGAATCCTGACAACCAGTTCCATGTCCTCTCCTACAGTATCGGTTTTATAGCCGCCTGCCTCGACGACCCAATGTTTTGAAAAGACCCCGAAGGCACCCGAAATGATCAATAAAAGATTATGCCTGCTTAGACCGATCCTTCCCATCAGGAAAGCCCGTAAATACTCGATCACCTGCATAATGACCAGTGGATGATTCGACAGCCCAATTTTTATCATATTGCCATTTTGTATGTCACAGCCATTGGCTATCCGGATGCTTCCCCCAGATGCTATCACTTCTTCATTAGAATCAATAATCGGCTTCATCACTTTTAAAAACGCATCCCGTTCGAGGACAGAATCCCCGTCAAGGGAGCAGATGTATGGATAATGGGAAATATTCAGCCCTGCATTCAGAGCATCCGCCTTCCCTCCATTTTCCTTATCAATCAGATAAAGGGATGGCAAAAGGGCAGATTGATAGATTTTCTTAATCGGTTTGCAATCCACCTGTTTTCTGACTACTTTTTGAACCTCTTGCATTTCATACTGGTCAATCATCTTTTCCAGGGTACCGTCCTTTGATCCATCATTTACTACAATGACCTCAAAGGATGGATAGTTGATGCTCAGCAAAGAACGGACACTTTGAACGATTCCAGCCTCCTCATTATAGGCCGGCACAATAATGGAAACCGGCCTGGTGTATATATCCTCCATGTAATCACCAAAGGACTGGTCCCTGTCCAGCTGATATTCTTTTCTCAGCTGAAAAACAGAAATTATCATGACAACTGCATAGAAGGAGATAACGATAACCATATAAGCAAGTATAAAATAGGCAAAGTAATGTCCAATCGTCTCCATAATGCCATTCATTCCCTTTGCCCTCCTCTGTTGATCCATTCCACTGCCATATCCCTGGCAAATAAATCTTTCGTATTGTCCGCAACCTTTTGAAGCACATCCCGTCCTTCCGGGAACATCATAACCGATTGCCCAGCCTGGGAGCGGACCCACCAAACAGGATCATGAAGGAGCTGGGTTAGCTCATCAAGTGCCGTTTTTTCCCTCAATGAACCAACTAACTTGGCAGCGAGCATCCTTTCCTGCCACTCGGGTGATTTCAGCAGACTCAGATAGGGGTCGACTGATTGAACATAGCCAATGGCGGCCAGCGATTTTAAAGCTTTAATCCTTACCTCCCCACGGTTATTTTGGAATGCATCTTCTGTAAAAGCCAAATATCTAGTGTCCTTTTTATATCCAATCATATCCAGAAGGGCGTACTGCATCGGTGCAGGCAATTCATCAAAGCCTTCCAGGAACTTGCTGAACAGGGTATCATCCAGGCGGGCAAAGATGGTCCTATATTCCAAATAAGTAAGGGTGTTGTATTTTTCTGAAACCAGCTGGTAGAATTCCCGATGTTGAAAAGCAGCGAGGATCCTCAATGAATGAACAAGTTCGTCCTTGGAAATTTTTTTCCTTTCAAGGAACCTTACAATCTCTTCCTCTAAAACCTTAATGTGAAAATCCTCAATATAATATAGGGCATTCATTCTTTGGCTCCATTTTAGGCTGTTAAGCTTTTCCCGGTAATAGTCAGAAAGGTAAACTTCCGCAAACCGCTGCATGTTTTCCTTCTCGTCCTGCCCCTCCAGGATCTCCGAGTAATGGCTTAAAAGGCTTTCGAAGGCCTCTCTTTTTGAATTTTTGTCAATCGTGAGGGAACTGTTGAATGAACCGGTGAGCAAAAACTCAAACACAGGTTCATTGTACAATGCTTTATATTCCTCAATCCTGCTGCGTTTAACTTGCTCCAGTCCCTTCCTGATAATCAAGTAAACCAACAGCACCAATAATATAGAAACCAGAGCTGCTGTTAGAGTAATCAGGAATCCTATTTCATTATGAAACATATTAGAACATCCTCTTGATCAGACGTTGAATCCGTGCTTCAAGCTCTTTAATGCTGAATGGCTTAGTCATATAATCGTCCGCCCCAAGCTTTAGGGCCCTTGAAATGTCATACTCACTCTTCCTGCCTGTGAGCATAAGGACATGCGCGGAGTCGTTTGTTTGCTTGACTTTTTGCAGGACTTCCAGCCCATCCATGACAGGCATGATCCCGTCAAGAATCAGGAAATGCTCGCCATCCCCTTCAAGTCTCCCGGAAGCAAAAAATGTCTTGCCATCCTCGTAGGCCGCAATATCCAAAGTGAATTTTCCCATATCCATCCCCTGGAGAATTTTCACTAGCATAGCCCTTATGATGGCATCATCATCAATAACAGATACATATAGTTTTTTCCTGGATTCCGGATTAATTTTGTTTGCACTTACAATCCTGGATTTTCCACTTTCCTTCGCTTCATACAAAGCCTGATCAGCAGCCCTGAGGAGATCCGCGGATTCCTGGGAAGCAGAGGTGACAGCGATTACTCCAGCTGAGAAGGTGGCGGAAAAAGTCTCATCCGTCTCCTCAAAAATAAGACTTGAAAAGCCCTGAAGCAGCCTTGATAATACAGCCACTGCTTCACTCTCTGTTGTTTTTGGGAACAGGATGACAAATTCCTCACCCCCATACCTGAATACTACATCGGAGGTTCGGCTTTGTTCTTTTAAAAAATGGGCAAGATCGACGAGGACACGGTCTCCGGCGGGATGCCCAAAAGTATCATTAATCTTCTTAAACCAGTCAATATCCAGGATGGCTATGGAGAATGGAAGGCGTGTCCGTCTAAACTCCTGAATGCTCCTTTCAAGCTGATTGGAAAGGAATCTGCGGTTATACACCTTTGTCAGTTCATCAACCAGAGCCAAATTATCAACATACTGTTTCCGCTGCAGTTGCCTCCCGACTCTTACAATTAATTCTTCCATGTCTATGGGCTTTTCAATAAAATCATCGGCTCCCAGCTTATAAGCTTTCATCCGGGTCTCCCTGCTGTTATCGACAGAAATCATGATTTTGGGGACCAATTGATATTGCGCGTTACGCTGCATACGCTCTAAAAACTCAAGCCCGTCCCGGCCCTCCAGGTTAATATCAACTATGAAACAATCAGCCTGCAGATCATAGCTCTGAGCCACTGCCTTGTCAGGGTCTGTATGGGCAATGACCATCCACCCTTTAGATTCAAGTGCATCCTTCAGGAGAATCAGCATCGACAGGTCATCATCAATCACCTGGATAAGGGGGACATGTTCAGTGTCTGAATCCCCCCTGGGTAGAGGGGCAGATGCGTCATTAAAGTGTTCATACTGGTAGGCAAGGCTGATGATTTCATATAGGAAGTCACGCAGCGTTTTTTTATCCCAATCTGATTTTCCCCGGTCTTCAATCGATTCAAGGAGCCGTGTAGATACCTGGTATAGCCCTCTAAGATCAAGTGTGCCTGAAGTCCCTTTGATAGAATGAAGGAATCGGTAAACCTCTTCATTAGAGATCATTAATTCCACCTCGGAATCAAACCAATCGGCAATCTGATTTTTAATTTTTTCAAATAAAAGTCTTTTATACTTTTCCATTTAGTTTTAACCCTTTCTCAAAATACGAGCAAATTTGCCCATTCATAAAAAAAACCGGCTGTGACAGTCCGGTTTCTTTCTTCCTATATACTTATATACTTTGAATTCTATTATGAAACAGGGCTTCAGCACAATAGGAGAATAGGAATATTTCGACAAATTTCATTTCCATTTTTTGATAAAAACAATGAGGTTTATTGATATTACTATTCAACCTTAATTGCAAAGAGCAGTAAAAAGCAAAAAATGATCAGGAAAGTCGAATTCCCCCGCATTTTCCCTATTGTGCAATGAAATTTGTCTATTATAAAATAAGTAATAAGTACTTGACAAGACTGGAGAACAACGATGCCGCTGTTTAAAGAGCTTTTATTCAACTTGCTGTTCATCTTAATCACAACATCCGCTTTCCCATTCCTAATGAAAGGACAATTCCAAAAGTTTGCGAAAAAATATAGAAACTTTGGAATTGTAGCGCTTGTATCAGTACAGGTGATTTTCTGCATTAGTTTCTCCTATAGTGACAATAATGAAATCTTCTATGATCTTCGGCTGATTCCTGTCTTGCTTGGGGGACTGTATGGCGGAATGCCCGTTAGTATCCTCGCCTTTTTTCTCGTTGTTTTAGTCCGGATTCCCTTTGGCGGGACTGGCATTTGGCTGACTTTTGCCTATATGTTCCTTATTACCATAATCGTGTCTATCGTTTCACGACATTTCCGTCTTATGAATCTCCCAAGAAAACTGGGAACGGTGGCCGCTCTTACTCTGTTCAATACATTAGTGACCTTCTTCATGCAAGCCCTGGTATTTGGCCAGACGCTGAAAATTATAAATTCAGGCATCTATATTCTGACATTATTGATAGGTATTTTAATCAGCACCTACTTGCTTGAAATGATTCAGCAAAACACTTTTCTTCAGAATGCCGTCATGAAATCAGAGAAAATTGAAGTTGTTTCTCACCTGGCAGCCAGTGTCAGCCACGAAGTCCGCAATCCTCTTACTGTAACCAGGGGCTTCTTACAGATGCTGAAAGATCCTTCCATTCCTGAAGAAAAAAGACAATTTTACCTTGACACCGCCATTGATGAATTGGACCGCGCCGAAGTGATTATCAAAGAATACTTAAGATTTTCCAAACCCCATCACGACCTAGCTTCAAACCTGACGGTAAAATATGAAATCGAAAAGGCACTTGAGCTGCTGCAGCCTTACGCAAACCATTTCTCGGTTAAAGTGAAACATCAGCTTGAGGATGGATTATTTGTAAATGGAGAAGCCTCCAAATTTCAGCAATGCCTGCTGAACATCATGAAAAACTGCATTGAGGCAATGCCGAATGGAGGGGAACTTTTAATTGAATCTCACCGCAGTTCTGAAGACAAAGTCATTATCCTTATAAAAGATACAGGAATCGGCATGTCTGCAAGAGAAATCGCAAAGCTCGGAGAACCCTATTACTCTACCAAAAAAGAGAAAGGCACAGGACTGGGCATGATGGTTGTCTTTAATATCCTTAATGAAATGGGCGGCTCTCTTGATATATCAAGCAAAGTTCAAAGGGGAACCGTGTTTAGTCTGACTCTCCCTCATTCCAGGAATAGCTGATTCCATAAAAAAAGAGAGAAACCTTTCTCTCAGAGTCTTTATTCCTCAATTAAATTTAAAGTTGGAACATTCATTTCTTCCCGTGGGTTTTTTCTAAAAAAAACTCTTGCCATTTTTGTTCTTTCGTCCACTCTTTGGATAATGATTGGTTCTCCTTGATAAGAAACCTGTACCATCTCCATGGATTCGAGGATTTCTTTCGCACGTCCTGCATTCATCCCAGCCCGCCCCCTTCATATCAGTATTAATATGTTCCAATGTTTGGGAAACTATTCAAGAAAAAAAGAACCAGCCAAGCAGCTGATTCTCTTAAATCTTAAATTTCATCTGTATGATGTTCGCTTTTCTTAGAGTGTCATAAACAATCACCACAGTAGGCCCCAGCAGGACACCGACAATTCCCAATAGCTTAAAGCCTATGTATATGCTGATCAAAGACGCCAGAGGGGAAATACCTAAATTGGTTGAATAGACTTTGGGCTCGATTACTCTGCGCACGACCGTAATAACAACAAACAGAATAATTAAACCAATTCCTAGAAAATTGTTATTTTGCAGGAGAGCAATAATTGCCCAAGGTACCAGCACGGACCCCGTGCCAAGGATCGGAAGTATATCCACAATCACAATCAATAATGAGAGGAGGCCGGTATAAGGTGCATTAAGAATGGCAAGACCTGAATAGGCCATCACAAAGGTAATCACACTGAGAATCACCTGTGCCTTGATGAATCCCATGCCCGCTTTGTTTAGCTGGCGTGCAACCAGATAAACCTTTTCCTTTGTCTGGGATTTCATATGCAGCTCCAGTTTTTGCTTCAATCTTGGAAGTTCAAGACTGAACAAGAACAATGCAATCATATAAATTAGCATCTCAATCAGGAATCCGGGAATAGCCGTCAGCAAATTGAGAATGCTAGTCACACCGCTTTGAAGGAATGAATCCAGCGTATTGACATTCTTTTCAATTGTACTGTTAATCTGAAGGATGACCTCAGAAGGAAGGCTTCTTGAGTAGAACTCCCATTTTCCAATGAGCGGAAGAATAACAGAGCTATAGAAATCTTTAACAAATGTCGGGGTCCTTTGGGAAAGCGAAACGGCTTGCTGGGCAATAGTTGAAATTAAATTATATCCGATCACCCCAATTAAAAGGACGTAACCGAGAAAAACGGCCAGCACCGCCTGAAATCTCTTAAAATGCAATTTGCTGATAAGACCCTGGACCATTCCTTCTAGTAATACAGCCGTTAAAAAAGCGAAAATTAATGGCAGGCTGTAAGGAACCAGGAAGATGATCAGAGCAGCAGCTATGGCTACCCAAATCCACTTCTTCCACATCTATCGACAACTCTCCTTAAAAATCATAATTATTTTTCAATTTTTATTTTATCATATCCGCTGAATGAAGTGGGTATAAAGAAAACAAACTAATTTTCGGAGGTTTTATGAAAAAAGATGATTTCTTGGAGGCAAGGCCGTTAAAAAGTGATTTTTACAGCCTTCCCACTCTTGAGCTTGCGCAGGCCCTTCTTGGATGCCTCCTGGTAAAGCAAACTTCGGAAGGAACAACGGCCGGCTATATTGTTGAAACAGAAGCATATGTAGGTCCCGAAGATAAAGCAGCACATAGCTACAACAACAGAAGGACGAAACGGACGGAAATCATGTTCCATGAATCCGGGCTGGCCTATACTTATCAAATGCACACACATTGTTTGATCAACGTTGTAAGCGGCGGGGCAGGAAACCCGGAGGCTGTACTGATCAGAGCAGTTGAACCGGCTGCCGGGATAGAGCTCATGCTGGAACGACGCCAGGTAAAGCAAAGGGTAGCTCTTACCAACGGACCAGGCAAGCTGACCAAGGCGATGGGGATTTCAATGACGGATTATGGCCATCCATTCACGGAGCCTCCTTTATTTATAGCTCCCGGGCTGCTCCCAGCCAGCATATCGGCGGGGAAAAGAATTGGCATTGAAAATTCGGGAGAAGCAAAAGATTATCCATGGCGTTTTTGGATCACCGATAATCCTTTCGTCTCAAGGCACCAGCAGGCACTATCGGTCATTGAGCCCAAAAAAGGTTGAACGTGTTTTATCCTTCTTATCACATCCTGCCAGCTTAAGCTCGAAAGTCCGGGAACTCGCAGCTTGAGTTCCCTTCCCCATACTATAAAGGAGGGAATCCATTGTGAAACAAGCAATCTTTCTTGACAGGGATGGAGTCCTGAACGAAGTCCTAACAAAAAGGGTGAAATTTGTCAACAAACCAAAAGATCTTTATCTTTTGGAGGGCGCAGCCGAAGCAGTGGCTGAGCTGAGCAAGGCGGGGTATGACATATTCGTGGTCACTAACCAGGGAGGTGTCGGACTCGGCTTTTTGAAGGAAAAGGATCTTGTCAAAATACACGATTACCTGGCACAGCTTGTTAAGGAGCACGGCGGCGAAATCAGGGAAGTTGCTTATTGCCCTCATAAGCCTAAAGCCGGATGTGACTGCCGCAAACCAAATGCCGGAATGTTGCTTGATCTGGCAGACCGCCATGATATCGATCTAAAGCGAAGTGTGATGGTTGGTGACCATGAACGTGACATCGAGGCCGGTCAAAAGGCAGGCTGCAAAACAGTCTTTATCGGCGATGAAGAAAGTTCAGCCGATCGAAAAGCTCTTTCACTGCAGGATGCGGTCCCTGCCATCCTTGAACTGTTACAAAACTAATCGCAGCTTAACAGAAAAATGCTGGCCGGATGTCCGGCCAGCGCTTGATCTATTACGGCAAACCACTTTTATAGCATATACGACAGAATCACCTTTTGCGGCATCTCCTCAGCTTTATAATCCTTCCTGAGCATATTGCCGCAAGAAGGCATCTCAAACGAAAAATCTTCTATTTTAGATGGAATAACTCCATTCTCCTTCAATTTATCGAAAACTTCCTGCATCCCTTTTTCAGGCTCAAAATATTCTTCAGACACTTTTGATTTGAACCCTTCTACACAGGTTTCTACGATATTTTTATCAATCTGCTGCTGGCTAAAAACAAATTCCGCGCCTAGCATCTTTTCGACCTCATGATTATCCAGTTCAATAATCGTAGTAATGTTCATTAGGGCACCTCCGTTTGTTTACGTTTACATAAACAGTATAAAGTCTTTTCTAGTACTCTGAGCCCATATCAGAAGATTTTCCTTATTTCTTCACATATTCCCGTCAAAAATTTGTCAAAACCTCTGAGGACTTGACAACCGCTGGGCCAACAACAATACCTGGAAAGTTCAAGGCAATCCAATTAGGAGCGAGAGCGTAACCCAATGCTTGATAGAGGCTAAAGATATTTCATAACAGGCCGATCTCAGTATGTTTTTACCTTGCCCCCGCCTTCCACCGACGGCTTCGGGCACGTAGCCGGGTTCTACCTGAACCTACCTCCTTCCATTCGGCGGCTTCGGGCACGTAGCGGAGCTCTACCTGACCTTACCCCCTATCCGTTCGGCGGCTTCGGGCACGTAGCGGAGCTCTACCTGACCTTACCTCCTTCCATTCGACGGCTTCGGGCACGTAGCGGAGCTCTACCTGACCTTACCTCTTTCCATTCGACGGCTTCGGGCACGTAGCGGAGCTCTACCTGACCTTACCTCTTTCCATTCGACGCTTCGGGCACGTAGCGGGGCTCTACCTGACCTTACCCCCTATCCGTTCGCGGGTTCGGGCACGTAGCGGAGCTCTACCTGACCTTACCTCTTTCCATTCGGCGGCTTTCGGGCACGTAGCCGGGTTCTACCTGACCCTACCTTCTTCCATTCGGCGGCTTCGGGCACGTAGCCGGGCCCTACTTGACCTATCCTTCTTCCATTCGTGGGCTACGGGCTCTGTTCATTGGGGTAAATAAAAAGAAAAGGGTATCCATTTGGACACCCTAATCTCATTTTTCGTTAATCCATGCCAGCCCAATGGTCCCCTGTCCGGTATGCGTACCTGCAACGGGGCTAAAAGTCGTAGTCGTAAAGGAGATGTTTGGGTACATCGCTGCCAGCTCGTCCCTCCAGGTTTCGGCTGTTTCCTTGACATTGGCGTGAATGACACTCGCTTCCTTGACCATATCCGAAGCTTCATCAAAAAGCTGAAAAAGTTTTTCTTTTACCTTTTTGTCTGTCCTTATTTTATCAAATAGAAGAACCTTTCCGTCATCAAACCGGACAATGAGCTTTAGCCTGATGAGACTTCCTATAAAAGCCTGCGTAGTGGAAAGGCGGCCTCCCTTGTGAAGCTGCTCAAGGCTGCCCGGTGACATGATCAGATTGGCCTTATCCGGCAGCGTTCGAAGGTGGGAAACTATTTCCTCATAGGATTTCCCTTGATTCTGCAGTTCCACCCCTTTGTAAATCATTTGGCCAAGCGGATAGGATCCTATTTTTGAGTCTATGACTTCCACCTCAAACTCTGCCATGCTTGATGCAGCAACAGAAGATTGATAGGTTCCGGTCAGCGAGCTTGACGCATGAATGGCAATACCTCGTTTATACTTTCTTTTCAGTTCTTTATATAATTCAACGAATTCCCCGATAGCCGGCTGTGAGGTTTTCGGCAGAACCTTTGAAGAAGCAAGCTTCGGGTAAAAATTTTCGGCAGTAATATCTACTCCTTCAAGATAGGATTCATCTCCGAATATAATGCTCAAAGGCACTACATAGACATGGTTTTCCTTAATGAATTTTTCCGGAAGGGTAGCCGTGCTGTCAGTAATCCAGGCAATTTCTTGGTTGTTTTTCATAGTTTCTCCTGTCCTTCGCTCAGTTAAGTTTTCTTTAGTTTTTTATTATCTTAATTTTGATAGTTTAAACATCATAAAATATAGCTATTATCCTATTTATTTTCATCATATATGAGTTCGATGCTTAAAAGCTATGACTATTTTCACTTAAATCCCATTTGTAGAAAATACTTTTATTCGTATGGAAATAACCGGGTTTTTCCGCTGCTGGTTATGGGAATATATAGGAAACAGGCATTTCGCAGGGGGATATAAATGGATAAATATTTGTTTTTAGCATTCTCACTATTTTACATAGGATTATTTTTATGGGGCTTACAAAGAGGGCAGAAAGTCCCGCTTATCATGAAAGCTTCTTTACTTCTCGTTACAGCGGGGCTTATTTACGATAATGGCATCCTTGCTGTTAGCGACCAGTTCGGAAAGAGTGAGGGATTAAAAAAACTCCATTTCCTTCGTTATTGGATTCATGCCCTGTTCACCCCGACGCTTGTACTTTTTTCATGGACTGTCATAAAAAATACAGATACAGAGCTTAGCAAAAAGAGAGGAGCAGGTTTGGCAGCTTTTGGCCTGACTGCCCTGCTGATTATCTGGGAGCTCGTCCACACGGCACAGCTTTCTCTAAAACCGGTAAATCAATTCGGAGTTTTAAACTATGAGTCCGCTGCATCACAAGGACCGCCAATTATGATCGTGGCTGTTTCTGCTGCTCTGCTGTTTGCTGGCATTGTGGTCTGGAAAAAACAAAGCTGGAAGTGGATGGCAATTGGAGTAGCATTAATGGCTGCAGGGAGTGCGATTCCACTTCCAATTGAGAGCAATGCGGCCACAAATTGCTTTGAGCTGATTCTGATCTCGAGCCTATGGGCAACCCTTGTTTTTCAGGAGAAGAAACTGAAGAGAGCAT
The DNA here is from genome assembly GCF_004340465.1 of Mesobacillus foraminis. Taxonomy (GTDB): domain Bacteria; phylum Bacillota; class Bacilli; order Bacillales; family Cytobacillaceae; genus Mesobacillus_B; species Mesobacillus_B foraminis. Next base: position 385,277 of record NZ_SLVV01000001.1, read on the forward strand.
AGAAAAAAACAGGCTTAGGTCTGTTTTTTTTTTGCTTTTCAGTGACACATTCCTGGAAGTTCTATTTAAACCGTCGGTTAAAAGAAGAGGACAAAAAGGTTTTCGAACAACTGTAAAAGTGGAAAATCGCAACTCGTTCTAATGATTAATACAACCCGTCCTAGTTCTTCCCATCTCTATATCCATTCAAGTTTCTGCCTGATTCCTTACAAAAATATAGCAGCACCCTTTATTATCTGGTAACAAAAGTCACATCTTCTTTTTTATGTGCATGGTAGAATGCTAGGAGAATGAACGACCATAATGAAAAGAGACGAGGGAGAATCATGAAATTTCCAGAACTAAGAATCGGGCATATGATTCCGAAAATTCCTGTAATTCAAGGTGGCATGGGAGTTGGCATTTCACTTAGCGACCTATCTTCAGCGGTAGCAAAGGTAGGCGGCATTGGAATTATATCCGGAACAGGAATTACCATTGATGAAATGCGTAGCCATATCCGGAAAGCCAGGCAAAAAGCCGCAAAAGGGTATATTGGGGTTAATGTACTGTTTGCAATGAACGATTTTGCCGAAAAGATGAAAGCAGCACTTGAAGAGAAAGTGGATTTTATTATCTCGGGTGCAGGGATTTCAAGGGATATGTATACATGGGGCAAGCAGGCTGGCATTCCTGTACTCTCGATTGTTTCTTCTGCAAAGCTGGCAAAAATCTCGGAACGGCTTGGGGCAGCAGCTGTCGTAGTTGAAGGGTTTGAAGCTGGAGGGCATCTCGGAACAGACAGGCCATTGTTCGAGATCCTGCCCGAAGTAGTCGAAGCTGTTGACATTCCGGTCATTGCGGCTGGAGGTATAATAAATGGTGCAGACATAGCAAAGGCATTTGATTTGGGAGCCTCCGGAGTGCAAATGGGCACACGGTTTGTAGCCAGCGAGGAATGTGATGCACCACTCTCCTTCAAGCAAAAATACATTGAAGCACGCCAAGAGGATACCTTGCTGGTAAAAACCACGGTTGGCTTGCACGGCAGAGCCATTTCAAACCATTTCACCGACTTAATTTCAGCCTCGGATAAGCTGAGGATCACTAAGTGCCGGGATTGCCTTAAAAATTGTTCTTATCGTTTCTGTACCCTGGATTCACTCCTAAAGTCAAAGGACGGAGATGTCGAGAACGGACTAGTGTTTGCAGGCGCCCGTGTGAGTGAAATTAACGAGATACTGCCAGTCAAAAAGATAATGGAACATTTGCTTGAGGAATACGAAAGAGCCATGCAACTGAAAAATAGCTTTGCTTAAAATTAGAGACTAGACAGCCCCCAAAAGGGGCAGGTCTTCTCTCTTTCCATTACTGCAATGAGATTGTATATTCACTGGTCTTCTGTTCTCCATTTGTAAATACCCGTTCAACATATTTGATATGCCGTTCCGACATCAAGAAAACTGTAGAGCTTCTGGTTCCGTAGTCTTCACTTTTTATAAATAAAGGGGAAAGCAGCCTTTCCCATTCCCGGGATATCCCTGTCTTGGGCAGCAATTCATCTGGAGCTGGATCCGCGTCTTGCAGAAGGGCAAACAGCTCATCAATCATTTCTTTTTCGCCAGGCCCACTTTCTTTGGACTGGTCAATAATCGTTTTAAGGCCTTCCCTGCCCTTAGTGACTTTTGGCCAGTCAGTATTCAATAAGTGATTGCTAAGACCATGGATTCCAGGCTCCACCCTATGGACTTTATTTTCGATATTGGAGTAATAAAATAATCCAGCAGAATCTCCTGCCAATAAATTATAACCAGGGTACTTTTCTCTGGCCTCCGCGGTTTCCACCATAAACGTCTCAGGGAGGGCAGTGCCTTTAAGATAATTCGCCACTAATTCACCTCTCGAAGATTTGCCTGCCGAGGATTCCTTTGGGTCCCGGTAATTCGTCAGTGCTGCATAGCGGCCGGTGGTGGTCACCCCCATCCATGTCCCCATTTTTTCTAAGTCCCGGCCTCCAAGAATGGCAGGTTGATCCTCCCAAAAGTGGGCCGGGGCGGTTGATCTTTGGTAAAACTCATCGCGATTTGCTGCCACAATCAGCTTATACTCTGGATGGGCATGATAAGCGAACAGGATCAGGCACAAATCTCTTCACCACCTTCTTTTTACTTACGTACCAGTCAATTTAAAAAAACTTGGGCTTTTTTCCTTCAGGTTAATTTTAATGGTATCATTAAATTATTCTTCATATCCAGGCTCCCATGTCCGAAAGGAGTGATTAGATGGATTTACATCAGCTTTATGTATTTACAAAGGTAGTGGAGCATAAAAGCTTTTCAAAAGCAGCAGATGCGATTTTTCTCAGCCAATCAACCGTAAGCTCCCATATTCATGCTTTGGAAAAGATGTTAAATGTAAGCCTGTTCGACCGGGTCGGAAGGGAGAGCATCCTCACTCCTCATGGTGAAAGGCTGTACCATTGGGCGCAAAAATTGCTGCTCCTCAAAGACCAGGCTTTGCTTGACCTCAGCGAAGGAATGAATGAGCTTCAGGGTTCAATCAGGATTGCCGCAAGTTCTGTTCCAGGCCAATTCCTGATTCCGCATATGATTAAGGCATTTCGGGAGGAATATCCTGCCGTAACTTTTTATATAAATGAAACGTCCTCGAAGATTGTGGCCGAGAAAGTACTTAGCGGGACAGTCGATATGGGAATCCTCGGAGGGAAATACGAAAATGAAAAACTCGAATACATCCCTCTGTTAAAAGAACGGCTTGTTCTAATTACAGCCAATGATATTGACCTTCCGTCCCCTGTCGGCATTCAAGGACTGCTTAAATATCCCTTTGTAATGAGAAGCTCTGACTCGGGAACGAACGATATATTAGAAAGCCTGCTGAAAAAGAATCAAATCCCAAAAGAAGAACTGAACATCGTTGCCTATACGGACTCCGGACAAAGCTTGGTTCAGTTTGTAAATCAAGGGATAGGGATTTCTATTGTATCGGAAATCGCTGCCAACGAGTACTTCAGAAACGGTATGATTAAGGTTTACGAAGTAAAGGATTTTACCGATGAGCGTTATTTTTACCTGGTTTACAATAAGAAAAAAACTCTTCCGCTTGTTTCAAAACTGTTTATCAATAAAGCTGACGACAGTTTACTGACAGCTTTAGACAATTAACCGGCTGCTGCTCATAGATATTTTTATTGTCAGCTACTAAGCCGGCTATTTGGTTAAAAGTATGAACTGTTATATAATTTTCCAGTGGGATAAAATTGCTTTTAAAAGGAGAGGACGAAAAATGGCCATTTTAGATGGATTTGTCGCAGGCTGGCTCAGCCACCGCAAAGCACTGATTGAATTAGTAGAAACCTTTGAAGATCAGCATCTTGATTACAAACCTTGGGATAACGCTATGTCCGTTTCCGAGCTTGTATTACATATAACAGGAGCCACCGGAATGTTCGTGCAGACAGTGAAAAACGGGACATTCACTCCGCCAGCAGAGCAAAAAGCGGTTCGGACCGTCAATGAATTAAAAGATATCATCCAGGCAGAAACAGACCAAACGAAAGCAGATCTCGAGTCTCTTACAGAAGAACAATTGGCCAAGACGGTGGAATTTTACGGTATGAACATGCCTGGCATGGTTTTGCTTGAAAACGGAAAAGACCATGAAGTTCATCATAAAGGACAATTATTTACGTATGCCCGCTTAGTTGGAATCGAAACATTGCCGTTCTTCGTAAGCCGCTCATAGCATGAAATAGGAGCTCTCAGCACAGCTGGGGCTCCTATTTCATACTCTAAAATTTTGCTAGAAATCGGTCTGAGAATGCGTTCCCTCCCCTATCCTTTTACAGAGAAACCTGGCTCTCATCACGATCCTTGCTTTCCCTCCCATCACTTTTCAAGAGAGATGGGGCTCGCTTCCCGGCTTTGCATTTCCTCCTCATCACCGTAAAAGGGGGTGCGCTCATATCACGACCTTGCCTTCTCTCTCCATCTTTTAAAGGGAGGGTCAGGCTCGCTTCCATCTTGATATTCCCTCTCCGAAATGGAAAAGGGGTGAACCTTAGAGTTTCTTCCTCCCCTTACCTCACAATGACTGCAAAAAAATAAACAGCCATAAGCAGCAGTCCAAACGGAACGCCAAACAGCGCCCATTCTTTACTGGTAATGCCAAGCTTGCTGGCAGCAATAATGTTGGGGATATTGCCGGGAATCAGCATTCCTCCGCTAATCAGCAGTCCTAATAATATGGACTTAATGGTGACATCATCCATGGCCGGACTAACTTCAGCCGCTGTCAGCGTTGCGTTATCCAAGATGGCAGAAATCATATTGATCCAATACATCACACTGTAATCCAGCCCCAGGAAATATTCGTTAATCATTGGTTCAAAGCCTTCGCCCAAAAGTGTCAGGCCCATTACAAAAAAATACACCTTTATGGAGCGTGAAATAATCTCATCGTAGCTTTCCCTGTTCGATACTGGACTGTTTAATCCCTCTTTAACATCTGATTTCCGGATCAAAAGAGCGGCAATTCCCCCGAAAATCACTAGTGCTGCGATAATCTCGGGTCCAACCAATCTCATAAGAAAAAAGAAATCCTCTCCCAGCTTGCTGATGGCAATGGTGGAGAGCGGTTCCCCGATTGGTGATAAAGCTGCACCCAGTCCGATTGAAAAGCATCCCAGGATAACAAAGCGAATTGAAGACTGGCGGTCAAGCGGAAGTGACTGAACAATTACAACTAGGATCAGCGCAGCAATAATCGCCGTAATCATGCTTGATAGTATTCCCAAAACAGTAATAGCCAGAGCGATAAACAGCTTAAAGGAAAGAGCCTGAATGACTCTGGAAATCCCCCAGTGTAAAGGCTTCTGAAACCATTTGAACAACAAGCCGGCCGTTAATACCGCAATAGTGATCTTAATGGGATCTGTTGCTGCCTTGACAAATATAGGGGGATTCATGACACCGCTGACGGAAGCGGCAGACACTCCCATTGCAAACATGAAGATTTCAAGATTGCTTTCCACCGGCCTCGACAGCAGCGGCAACAGCAAGACAAGAAGCAAGATTGCCATCAATCCAATCATCATCACGAACCACTCCATTTATGAAATCCTTTTTAGCATCTGCATCTGACTAAATAGCGGACTTGGACTTCCTATGTATATGCGTGGAATCGGACAATCTTTCTTTACGGTCATTTTTTTAAGCAATAAAAAACGACAGGCGAGGAAAGCCGGTCCCTTAAAACAGGGAGACTTTCTACCTCACTTGCCGTTTAAAAGTTAAATCCTATACCCACCACATCTGGGAAGGCGATTCCTCGATCAAAACGGATTGCAGGTTCCTGACTGCACGATTGAAACCTTCTTCAATCGACATGATCGGATCTTCATGCTCAATGCTGACGACATAATCATATCCGTATGTCCTTAAAGCACTCATCATGTCTGACCATTCCTTCAGCCCGTGGCCGCAGCCCACTGACCGGAAGGACCATGCTCTTGTTTGAACCTCCCCATATGGCTGCATATCGGTTAATCCATACATGTTCACATTTTCCTGGTCGATATAAGTATCCTTTGCATGGAAGTGATGGATCGCATTCTCCCTGCCAAGGATTTTAATCGCTGCAACCGGGTCAATTCCCTGCCACCAAAGATGGCTCGGGTCAAGGTTGGCTCCAATTGCATCACAGGTTTCTTCACGCAGCTTCAATAGTGTATATGGTGTATGGACAAGGAAGCCACCATGGAGCTCAAGTCCAATTTTCACATTATGCTCCTTCGCAAACTGGCCGACTTCTTTCCAGTAAGGAATCAATTTTTCCTCCCATTGCCATTTCAGTACATCGCCGTATTCGTTTGGCCATGGAGCAACAGGCCAGTTCGGGTATTTGGCCCCTTCATGGTCTCCGGCTGTTCCAGAAAAACAGTTGACGACCGGTACCTCAAGCAGGGAGGCAAGCCTGATTGTCTTAAGCAATGTATCATGACATTCCCCTGCAAACTCCGCGTCAGGTGAAATCGGGTTTCCATGGCAGCTGAACGCCGAGATGGTTAGATTCCTGTCACGAATCTTTTGCATATATTGCGATCTTGCTTCTTCACTTTCGAGCAAGGCATCAAGATCACAATGGCTGTTTCCGGGATAGCAGCCTGTACCGATTTCGACTGCATGCAGCCCTGCTGCCTTCACCGTATCCAGCATGTCTTCGAATGACTTGTCGGCAAATAGTACAGTAAATACACCTAGTTTCATATTGGCATCTCCTCCCTGTGGATGGTCTGGCTGCTTTTATAAATCTCATCAATAATCTGTGAAACCTGCAGCGCTTCCTCTGGTTTAACTGTCAGCTCACCAAGCCCAAGGCAAGCGTCGATAAAATTCTTTGCCTGTGGAACTCCTGGATTTTCTTCTCCTGGCAGTACCGCCGGCTTACTGTCAAACAGGACACCATTCTTAGAAGTATAAAGTTCGAGCGGAAAGACGCTTAGCCCTCCTTCGATCCCAGAGATGCTGAGATGTTCCTGGTCATCTTTTACATTTGCCGCCCATGATGTTTCAAACAGCATGGATGCACCGGTCTCAAATGTAATATATGCCGTTACATGGTCGTCTACATTAAATGTATTGTGGTCATACTCCCCCCACAGATTCACTTGTCCTGGGGTTTTGCTCAGGGCATTGTACGCGCTCCCGTGGACCGTGACCTGCTTTGGATTGCCCATCAGCCATAATGCAAGGTCCAGAAGGTGACAGCCATAATCAATCAGGCTCCCTCCGCCCTGCAGCTCTTTATTGGTAAAAACACCCCAGCCTGGGACTTTGCGCCGCCTTAACGCCTGGATTCTGGTCACAAGCGGCGCCCCTACCTCCCGCATAAGTTTTTTTGCCGCCTGGGCTTCCTTCATAAAACGGTAGTGATAGGCGATTGCCAGAACCTTATTGGCTTGCTTTGAAGCTGCAAGCATCAGCTCACATTCTGCTGCACTCAATGCCATAGGCTTTTCACACATGACATGAACGCCTGCCTGAAATGCCGCCAGCGTAATTTCCGCATGGAATTTATTCGGCGTGCAAATGCAGACGGCATCCACTACTTTGAAGAGTTCATGATAATCTTCAAACACGAAAGGAACTCCAAATTTATCCGCCGCCTCTTTAGCTCGCGTAAAATTAACATCACTTAATGCTGTTACTTCACACCGGTCACTCAGTTCAAGAAAAGCCGGGATATGGCGCCCCTGGGCAATGCCGCCAACCCCAATGATCCCAATCCGCAGTTTTGTCAAAATTAGTCCGCCTTTACTTTTATAATTTGTTTCGTTTCGTTCGATTGAAGAGCCGCCAAAATAACCTGCAGAGACTTCATTCCTTCTACACCTGGAACTGCCGGTTCCTGATTGGAGAGGATGGAATGGACAAACTTCTCAATTACATGGGAGTTGCTTTGTCCGCCCTCGTCATTTGACTGAATTTTGCCGAGCTGATAATTTACTATATCTCCATTGGCATATTGAACCACCAGCGAATTTACCGGGTCATCCTCCATGCGGAGAATCGCCTTTTCGCCGTAGATAATGGTCGAGTTATCCTCTTTGCTGTTATAAGCCCAGCTTGCAGCCAGTGTACCGATGATGCCGCTTTCCGTTTTCAGCACGCACACCGCATTGTCATCCACATCGGCAAAATCCTTTGCATTCGTTTCCACAAATGCGCCAACCTCGGTAATTTCCTCTCCAAGTACATAGCGAATCATATCTGTTTTATGGACGCCAAGGTCACCCATTGCTCCAACAAACGCCTTCTCTTTCTGGAAGAACCAGCCTTCTTTGCCCTCAACACTCCAGCCTTCAGGACCGCCGTGGCCAAATGCTGTCCGGAAGCTGTAAATCTTGCCAACTTCCCCGTTTGCAATCAGTTCCCGTGCTTTTTGATGGGATGGAACAAAGCGCTGATTGTGGGCAATCATTAATTTCTTGCCGCTTTTTTCGGCAGCAGCGATCATTGCTTCTGCTTCCTCTCTTGAGGTCGCCATAGGTTTTTCACACAGTACATGAATTCCCGCTTCCAAAGCCGCAATCGAAACAGGGGCATGGAGGTAGTTTGGGGTACATACACTGACTGCATCCACATTTGCATTCTTGATGAGCTCGTTATAATCACTGTAAGCCTTGACTCCGTATGTTTCGGCGATTTCGGCTGCCCTTGCTTCATTAATATCACAAACGGCCACAAGTTCAACATTTCGATTCATTGCATATTCCGGTAAATGACGGTGCTGGGCAATGCTCCCACATCCAATAACTCCAACTTTTAGCTTCTCCACAGTTCCCTTCCCCCTACTTCTCTTTAATGACTTCCAATGGTTTTGCGTTTCCGTAAACAGGCCGTTCCCGCTTCACAGGCTTAGCCCACTTGACAGCATTTATGATGACCCGCTGAATCTGCTCATTGTGATAGGTCGGATAAGTTTCATGCCCTGGGCGGAAATAAAAGATCCTGCCGTTCCCGCGTGTATAGGTGCAGCCGCTTCTGAAGACTTCCCCGCCTTCAAACCAGCTTGTAAAAATCAGTTCATCAGGCTGAGGAATATCAAAATGCTCTCCGTACATTTCCTCTTTTTCCAGTTCGATATATTCTGAGATTCCTTCAGTAATTGGATGGCTCGGGCTTACTACCCACAGGCGCTCCTTCTCATCTGCTTCACGCCACTTTAAGTCGCAGCTGGTTCCCATCAATGTTTTAAAGATTTTAGAGAAATGGCCGGAATGAAGGACAATCAGGCCCATTCCGTCTAAAACGCGCTGCTGAACCTTCTGGACGATTTCATCCTTCACTTCTCCGTGTGCCAGATGGCCCCACCAGACCAGGACATCGGTATTTTCCAAGACTTCATCCGTCAAGCCATGCTCGGGTTCATCGAGCGTTGCAGTGCCTGTTTCGAAGCCTTCTGATTGCAGGAATCCAGCAATGGCACCGTGAATCCCTTCAGGATAAATATCCCTTACCACCGGGTTTTTCTGTTCATGGCGATTTTCATTCCAGACCGTTACTTTTACCATCGTTATACACTCCTTCGTGAGGTTTATTTAAACTCTATTTTAGAGATTAATAAAACGAATGAAACTGCTTACATTGACAAACAGGGTGGAAAATATTGAACTTCCGGTACGGGAGATTATCTTGATTACCCGGTTGTCCCTTTCCTGTTTGTGCATCTATATGTATTTTGATAATCATTATCCATTGGCCGGCCTTTTAAAGCCGAATATATCTGTGAACATTTCCTATTTGATTACATTTTATTTTATTTATGTGTATATAAACATAGATGATATAATCAAAACATCTACTATTTTGCTATTTTTATAAAACAGGAGAGGCTATGAAAACGAATATATTATTTTGCGGCTATTCATACCACACTCAGAGATATCATTCACAATATAAAACCGGTTTCCCCGCCTACCTATTCCGCCTGCAGACAGAGGGTTCCTGTGAAGTGGTAGTGAGAGGGCAGAAAAAGACCATTGAAAAAGGGGATCTGCTGCTGATCAAGCCCGGCGACCATTACGAATTGCTGGTCTCGGAAGGCTCAAACAGCGCTGACTACCACCTCAGCATAGAAGGAGATTGGGCAGACGAATGGTGGAACTGTTCGCCCAAACCTCTGGTTTCCCGTATTGAACTGGATGAAAAGCTGCTGTCCCTGTGGCGGTACATTATGATTGAAAAACGGCGTCCCGATTTAAGCCAGCATGAGGAGCTTACAGGCCATTTGCTGCGGGCACTCTGTTTAACGATTGAGAGGATGGTCCATGAAACGGTCCACACCTACCAGCACCCTTATCCGGTGATCCGGATGATGCGTTACATTGAGGAATATGCCACAACAGGCTTTAAAATAGAGGACGTAGCACAGCACGCCGGTCTGAGTGTATCCAGAACTGTACATTTATTCAAGAGCAGTGTCGGGAGCACAATCATGGAATACGCACAGGAAGTCCGCTTGTCAGCGGCAATCGAACGAATGAAATACACTTCTCTGACACTTGATCAAATAGCTATTGACTGCGGTTTTGGCTCCTATCCCTATTTCCATAAAGTTTTCAAAAAAAGGTACGGCGTTCCTCCCGGCCAATACCGCCGAAAGGATAAGGGACTGCCGCATTGAGGCAGTTCCAATCTCACAGCCCCGGACATTTAAGGGCGTTATATACTTCTCTACTGCGCCCTTAAACTCCTTTAAATTACGAACATTTTTAAAATTTTCTTTCCCCACTTTGTCCTTCATAACCGTAATGATGTGCATGGTTCTCTACTCCTGTTTCGGTCTTCATACCCCCGATGAGGACCTTTTTTAGAATTCTCTTTCTCCGTTTTGTTCTTCATACATCCGATGAGGACCTTTTCGAGGATTCCCTTCCTCTGTTTTGGTCTTCATCACCCCGGATGAGGACCTTTTCGGGGTTTCTCTTTCTCCGTTTTGTTCTTCATACATCCGATGAGGACCTTTTCGAGAATTCTCTTTCTCCGTTTGGGTCTTCATCACCCCGATGACGACCTTTTCGAGGATTCTCTATCTCCGTTTTGTTCCGCACAGACCCTAATGCATTGCCTTCTTTCTTAAATCGTTAGCACAATTAAGCTTCTTCTATATAGGGCCTTAATATTTCGACAACTTTTCGGTACCCCTGCCCGTTTAAGTGCAGCCCTTCACGCGTATAATCGAGATCCAGCATCCGATCTTCATCTAAAAGGTTAGAGTAGACATCTATATAGGTAATGCCTTCCGCCTCGCATAATTTCTTTAATCCTTCATTAATTAAGGTGATATCTTTATTTGTGCGGCTGCCAACGTCAGCTTTGTCTATTTTTTTGGCGTCAGAATGATTGACAGGATATAACGATTGTATGTAGATTTTCGTCCCTGGATTATGATCCCTGATCTCCTGTACAATTTTACCGATATTGTTCACGATGTATTCCGGTTCTTTTTCCTCTATTCCCAAGTCATTTGTCCCAATCAGGAGAAAGACCTTTGAAGGCTTTACATCATGGACACTTTCCTTCATCCTCTTTAAAACTCCCTCTGTTGTATCTCCCTTGATTCCCCTGTTAATGGCTGTAACACCTTCAAAGTATTCATTGACCTGAAAGAACTCGACAAGGGAGTCCCCTAAGAACACAACACTTCCTGCTTTTAAGGTTTTATTCGTTTCCTGCCAGCTCTCCACTCTCTGCTGATAGTTTTCCTTCAGTGTTTTCTCGACTAAATGGTCCGCAGCAATCCTGCCGCCGAAAAAACCCCCTGCCAATAAAGCGATCACCATGCCGCCAATAATAAATGATATTCGTTTAAAATCCATTTCCTGGAGCTCCTTTGTTAACTAGAATTTCACCAATGACCCAGGGTCAATGATGTCTTTCTCTACCCATGTGAAGAAGGTTTTAACCACCTTGGAATTAACTCAGGCAGGGAGGATTTTCGCAAATAAAAAAACGGCAAGCCCTTTGCCTGCCGTTTTTCATCATTATTATAATGTATAACTTAAATTCTGTTTCGGGTTCGATTGTTCCGCTTCCTCAGGAATGCAGGAACTTCATCGGGAGCTTCTCCGTACCCTCTTTCTTCCTCTATCTGATAATTTTCAGTACTTGATTCATATGTAGGGGATGGTCTTTTCTCCAATGGATCAGGTTCGGTGTAGGATACTGCATGGGAAGGGCCACGAGATTCATTGACCGGTATATCTTCCTTGTCTTTAAAACCTGTTGCAATGACTGTTACCATCAATTCTTTGTTTAAGTTTTCATTGATGACCGATCCGAATATCATATTTAAATCTTCGTCGGATGCGGTAGCCACAATATCTGCCGCTTCTTGAACTTCATACAGGCTTATGTTTCTGCCCCCTGTGATATTCATAAGTACTCCCTGGGCTCCGCTGATGGAGGTCTCAAGCAGCGGGCTGGATATGGCCTTAAGAGCTGCTTCCGCTGCACGGCCTTCGCCGGAAGCGATACCAATCCCCATAATGGCTGTCCCCTGATTGGACATAATCGCTTTTACATCGGCAAAATCGAGATTGATTAATCCTGGTACAGCAATTAAATCTGAAATTCCCTGGACTCCCTGGCGGAGAACATTATCAGCTTCACGGAAGGCTTCCAGCATTGGTGTCTTTTTGTCGACGATTTCCAATAAGCGGTCATTTGGAATAATAATCAGCGTATCCACCGCTTTTCTCATTTCTTCAATGCCTCGTTCTGCATTGGCTGCCCGTTTCCGGCCCTCAAAAGAAAAAGGCCTGGTAACAACGCCGATGGTTAAGGCTCCTAGTTCCCGGGAGATCTGGGCAATCGCCGGAGCAGCTCCTGTCCCCGTGCCGCCGCCCATTCCGGCAGTAACAAAAACCATGTCTGCTCCTTTTAGAGCATCCTGGATCTGCTTTGTGCTTTCTTCCACTGCCCTTCTGCCTATATCCGGGTTGGCACCTGCCCCCAGCCCCCTTGTTAAAGCTGTCCCAATTTGCATGGTCACTTCCGCTTTGGATAATTTTAAGGCTTGTGCATCCGTATTGGCTGCAATAAATTCTACGCCCTCTACTCCATCTTCTATCATGCGATTAACGGCATTATTACCGCCACCGCCAACTCCAATCACCTTTATGATGGCTGATTGGTCTGAGTTCATATCAAATTCTAACATTTGCAGTACCTCCAATCGTGTCCAAAATTGCCTATTCTATTAGTATAGCATGGGATTTGGATCCCCTTTCTTTTGCAAAGGGATTGTTAAGTTAGTCAAATATTCGTAACTTAATTAACATAGAGATGTTAATTTTCTCAAAATTTTTCGTGTTATGATTACATTGGCACCGGAGTAAGGTTATAGGAGATTATTCAATGGACCGCAACGAAAAACTCGAATTAATAGGCGAAATAGAAGAACTGCGAACAGCGCTGCGCATCGAGCAAATCAAAGTGCGCTCGTTAAGGAAAATGTTAAAAGCAGAGTATGAGATGACTGGTTCCCAACATTTTAACGCCAGCCTTTTACTAGGCTTAGACCTGCATGCAGATAACCAATTGGTAAAGAAAGAGTTTAAAAAGCTCCTTAAATCCCTTCACCCTGACAGAGGCGGGGACGAAAGGCTCTTTAAGGTATTTAGTGAACATTATCGCAGCTTAATGTAAAACAAAAAAAGCAAAAACCCCGGCATTCATTCCCGAGGGTTTTTGCTTTTTTTCCTTTGCAGGTTCTTAGAACTTTGGAGCCTTTTCCCAGTCAGCTGCAAATTTTTCAAGCCCTTGATCTGTTAATGGATGTTTCGTCAGCTGTTCAATTACAGCAAACGGAATTGTAGCAATATGCGCACCAGCCAATGCTACACGAGTCACGTGATCCGGATGGCGCACAGAAGCGGCAATGATCTGTGAATCAAGATTTTGGACGCGGAACAGTTCAGCAATCTTTGCAACAAGCTGGACTCCATCTTCAGAAATATCATCAAGACGCCCAAGGAATGGAGAAACATATGTAGCACCTGCACGGGCAGCCAAAAGCGCCTGGTTAACAGTGAAAATAAGGGTTACATTTGTTTTAACGCCTTTTTTCGCCAAATAACGAGTAGCTTCCAAACCAGCCAATGTCATAGGCAGCTTAATCGTGATATTTGGGTCGCCGCCATTGATTTTGATTAACTCTTCTGCCTGCTGGATCATTTCCTCAGCTGAAACAGCATCTGGAGTTACTTCTGCAGATACAGATTCTACTTCCGGCACTGCCTGGAGGATTTCCTCAATGCGGTCCTCGAACCTGACTCCTTCTTTCGCTACCAATGAAGGGTTTGTTGTGACACCAGAAAGGACCCCAATTTTGTATGCCTTTTTAATGTCTTCCAAATTAGCCGTATCGATAAAAAACTTCATCCTAATCTCTCCTTCTTGTGATAATTGCTATTAGTAAAATAATAGGACCTTTCTATTATACTCTATTCTTTCTTTGGAAAAAATGAGTTAAGCGCTATTTTACTAATAATATTTAAAATTTAAAATACTCTTTTGCATTTTGATAGCATATTCCCTGAATAATTTCCCCCAGCAGCTCCATGTCGTTCGGCACTTCTCCGTTCTCAACCCAGCTTCCGATCAAGTCACACATAAGTCTCCTGAAATACTCATGTCTTGTATACGACAGGAAGCTTCGGGAATCTGTCAGCATCCCGATAAACCGGCTGAATAGCCCTAGGTTAGCCAATGCTTTCATTTGGTCCAGCATGCCATCTTTTTGGTCATTGAACCACCAGGCAGTGCCGAACTGAATTTTCCCCGGAGTTCCTCCTCCCTGGAAGTTCCCGATCATGGTTCCGAGAATATAGTTATCATTGGGATTTAAGGAGTAAAGAATGGTTTTTGGCAGGGCGTCCTCCCTTGCCAGTGAATCGAGCAGCCTGCTTAATGACTTTGCAATTGGACCGTCATTGATGCTGTCAAACCCAGTATCGGGACCCAATTCCTGTAGCATTCTTGTATTATTGTTTCTTAGGGCATGAATATGAAACTGCATGGCCCAGTCACGCTTTGCATACTGTTTTCCGAGGAAGGTAAGGGTATAGGACTTATATTTCTTCTCCTCTTCCAGCGAAACTGTTTCACCCTTCACCCCCTTGGCGAAAATTGCCGCTGCTTCTTCTTTCGTTGCCTCCTCATACATCATCGTATCAATCGCATGATCCGAAACGCGTCCGCCAAGAGAATGGAAGAACTCAATCCTTTTCTTAAGAGCCCCTAGGAAGTCATCGTATTCCACAATATTTGTTTCGGCAGCCGCAGACAGCTTTTCCACCCATTGCGGGAAACCTTCACGATTGATTTCAAGCCCTTTATCCGGGCGGAAGCTAGGGAGTACCTTCACGTCAAAGCTGGCGTCCTCCTTCAGTTTCTGATGGTATTCCAGTGAATCGACCGGATCATCTGTAGTACAAACTACCTCAACCCGTGATTTCTTGATAAGGTCCCTAGCTCCAAAACCTTCCCCGGTCAGCTGTTCATTGACCTTTTCCCAAATTGCAGGAGCACTTTTGGAATTAAGGATGTCATGAATCCCAAAAAACCGCTGAAGTTCCAAATGGGTCCAATTATACAAAGGATTTCCTATGCTCATCGGGACTGTATCCGCCCAGGCCAGAAACTTGTCATAATCGGAAGAATCCCCCGTAATATATTTCTCATCGATTCCGTTTGACCTCATTGCCCTCCACTTATAATGGTCCCCATACAGCCATGCTTCTGTAATATTTTTAAATCTTTTATTTTCATAGATTTCTTTAGGGCTTAAATGGCAATGATAATCGATGATTGGCATATCCTTTGCGAACGTATTGTAAAGAGTAACAGCAGTTTCATTTGATAATAAAAACGTTTCATCCATAAATTTTTTCATTTTTTCACACCTGCTTCTTTTAATATTGTTGTATGTACCTTGTCCCCACCCAAACATAATAACGCTTACATACCTGTACAAAAATAAAGGACAAAAACCGTCCCCGTAATTGTAACAACGTTGTTATTATTTATATTAATCTTAAAATAGAACTTTTTTAATTTCAAGAAATTTCATACATTAATTTAATTATGCCTCTTTATTTACATTGACTTTATAAGAATAACCTGTGAAAATATGAAACATAATCACCTTTTTAACAACGTTGTTAAATAAATAAATCCTTTTTTACATACAAGGCGGGTACATATGTCAATTACAATTAAAGATATAGCACAAGTGGCAGGCGTCAGTTATTCTACCGTATCAAAGGCATTGAATGACAGTCCCCTTGTCAAGCCGGAAACGAAGAGTAAAATTATTGGTATTGCACAGGAGCTGGGGTATGAGCCCAATTATGCAGCCCAGCAGCTGGTCCGGAAGCAATCCAGGGTAATAGGGCTCATATGGCCAACTATAGAGCGGATCGCCCCTGCCACCTTATTGACCAGAATTAATGAGGAAATCTCTAAAAATGCCTACTCGATGGTGCTTTCAATTAATTCCATCAAAGAAAGTCTTGAAATGTTTAAACGGTTCAATGTTGACGGGATCATTGTTTTTGATGAACGAAATCAAGAAGAGTTCGAATCCATTTCGTTTCCTGTTGTCACCTATGGCGTAGCCAAAAAGAAAGCAATCCCTGTGGTTGATGTCAATTACCAGCAAGCGATGGAGAAAGCTGTAAATTACCTGTATGAGCTCGGACATAGGGAAATTGCCTATGTGGGTGATTTTTCGCTGGGAGATGAGAGGCAGAAAGAGAAGTATTACGGCTTTAAAAAGGCGATGACCAGGCTAAGGCTCCCGGTCAGCAGAGAGAACCTCATCAATACAAACGGACTTGACTGGTACGATGGCTATCTCGCAACAAAGAGACTCATTTCCTCCTCCATATCCCCAACCGCCGTGATTGGAGGAAGCTATGATATTAGCGCAGGGGTTGTCCGGGCTTTGCGGGAGGCAAACCGGGTGATCCCAAAGGATGTTTCGGTGATCAGCTATGATAATGTCCCGCAAATGGCCAACTTGGAGGTACCACTCACAAGTGTGGGTGTCCCGGTTGAAGATATGGCCTTTCATATTGTCAAAACCTTAATGGCGCATATGCACAAAGATGATACTGTTCCCTATGTAAATATATTGACTCCGGAAATAACCGAACGAAATTCCTGTGCACACGCACAGAATATTCACAGGAAGCTTCAATCGTAAGCTTCCTGTGGATTTATTTCCTAAAGGGACTTTTTTAGCAAATCAGTATTTTTATTATGTTCGTTTGCGTTCAGTCTAGTTATTTGAATAACCCCGAATTGTTTTTACCATTGAAAAAGACCAGCTTTTTTAGCCGGTCCTTCTCTGTACGCTTTTCCATTTCAGCCGTCTGTTTGGTGCCCACTTTAATTTAGCATGTGCCATGGGCTCTGGGTGAAACGCGTTTGGATCTCAATTGCCGCAGCCTGTTCCTTTCTTTTGTTACTAACAATTGTTATATCTATTTGCCACTATGAATATAGACGAAAATAGACAAGCTTAGATAACAATGTTTTTGCCTTCCTGCAGCTGAACCTCTTGCTGAATCGTATGGAGTTTTTGATTCTTTTTAATCCTGAAGTAATAAACTAGATAACAAGAGATGAAAAAAATGCTTCCGCAATAAAGGGCCATCCTCTGTGCCGGGTCAAATGCCAGACTAACCATCACAATGCAATTTGCCGTCAGGGCAACAATTGGCAGAAACGGATAAAGTGGCACTTTGAATTTCAAGTGTTCAAGCTTTCCACCCTGACGGATGTATGCTCTTCTAAAGGCAAGGTGAGAAGCAGTGATCGCAATCCAGCCGATTTGCGCCCCTAGTCCAGCCAGGGAAAGAAGCCAGACAAAAACGGTCTTTGCTGCCACGACACTTGAAAGCAGTGATAAACCCGAAATTGCAAGCGTAATAAGCAATGCGTTCATCGGAACACCTCTTGGATTTACGTTTCCGAGCACGGGGCTTGCCATTCCTTCCCTGGAAAGAGAATAGAGCATCCGTGTTGCTGCGTAGAGACCCGAGTTGGCAACCGATAACAGCGCCGTAAGAATAATAAAGTTCATGATATCAGCAGAATAGGGTACCCCTATACTGTCCAAAACAACCACGAACGGGCTCTCCACAATTCCAGCTTTCTCCATCGGGATCATTCCTGCCAGTATGAACACGGATAAAATAAAGAAGAACAGAGTGCGCCAGACCGTTTGCTTAATCGATTTAGGAATGGTTTTCTCAGGATTTTCACTTTCACCTGCAGCTATTCCAATCAACTCTGTCCCCTGGAACGCAAAGTTCACCGTAATCATCGTAATTAACAATGCTGTTACACCGTTGGGAAATAACCCTTCTGCTAGGTAGTTTGATAGCAGAGGTGCTTCCTGGCCTCCCTTTATATCAATAAAACCGAACATGGCGGCACCGCCGACAAGAATGAACAATATGATCGCAAAGATCTTTATGCTTGAAAACCAGAACTCTGCTTCACCGAACGCTTTTGCCGATAAAGCATTCAATAAAAAGATGAGTAAGGCAAAAATAGCACACCACATCCAAACGGGTGATTCGGGAAACCATCTCAGCATCAGCTGTCCCGCTGCCAAAAATTCAAGGGCCACAGTTACGGCCCAGCCCAGCCAGTACAGCCATCCCACGGAAAATCCCGTAGCAGGACCAATAAACTTCGTCGTATAGGTTTGAAACGAACCTGAGACCGGCATTGCAACCGAGAGCTCCCCCAGGCAAAGCATGGTCAGATACATAATAAGCCCTCCAACCAGATACGAGAAAATGGCCCCAACAGGTCCTGCTTCGTGAATGGTATAGCCTGAACCCAGGAAAAATCCGGTGCCAATGCATCCTCCCAGCGAAATCATAAATAGATGCCTGGCTTTCATGCTCCTCTTTAGTTCATTCGTTTGAGCTGCTTTCATTCAAACTCTCCTTTGCTCAGATTAGTTTGGAAGCGTTCCTGTTCCCTGCTGGAAGTACATAGCACCAACAGTATTAACCGAAAATGCTAAATCAAAAGAAATCCAGCTTTGTGCAGCCCCACAAATGCATGGTTCGACAGATTAATAGGAGGCCTTATGATGAAAAACATTTTGTAGTTTGCTAGTCTCGATCGATCCTAAAACGAGATTATAGTAATTTATCTCCGAATAACGAACTCATAAGGGCGACAGCAACCTCAGCTGTTTTATTTCGCTCGTCCAGTATGGGGTTTATTTCTACAAATTCGGCAGAAGTAACAATTTCTGCCTCGGACAGTATTTCCATGGCCAGATGGCTTTCGCGATAGGAAATGCCCCCAACCACCGGCGTTCCGACTCCAGGTGCATCATCAGGATCAAGACCATCCAGGTCGAGTGACAGATGGACACTGTCCGTACGCTCTTTTAAATATGTAATGGTTTCTTCCATAACTCTTGTCATGCCTAAGCGGTCAATCTCATGCATGGTATACACTCTGATTCCTTTTTCACGGATCAGCTTTCTTTCCCCCGGATCCAGGGAACGTGCGCCAATAATGACAACATTCTCCGGCTTGATCTTCGGTGCAAAGCCTCCAATATTGGTCAGTGAAGAGTCCCCGATTCCCAAACTGACTGCCAGCGACATGCCATGGATATTTCCCGAAGGAGATGTATCTGCGGTATTCAAGTCTCCATGTGCATCAAACCAGATCACTCCTAAATTTTTATTATGCTTGGCTATCCCGGCCAGTGTTCCAATCGCAATGCTGTGGTCACCGCCCAAAACTAAAGGAAACCGATTTAATCGGACTACCTCCTCAACTTTTTCACTTAACCTTACATTCCCTTTTGTTACCGCTTCCAAATTTTTCAGTCTCGTCTCTGCCCCATTGTCTGCTCTTTCTTTAATTTCAACTTTTATATCCCCTTCGTCGTAAATGGTAAATCCGAGGCCTTCAAGCCTTTCACTCATGCCCGCATATCTGATGGCACTCGGTCCCATATCTACTCCCCTTCTTAATTGACCCAGGTCCATTGGAACTCCTATAACTGATATCTCCTTCATCATGGCAGCTCTCTCCTATCCCAGTTTTTTCTCTCTTAGTTTAATAGATAAGGGCCAGGTGACTCAACTCGACATTTTTTTAAATATTTATGCAATTTAATTTAATCCCTACTAAAGGAATTTCATCTTTAGAAAGTAAGATTTTTATTTTTTTAGGATAATAATGAGCATGAACAGAATGGACAACATGTGAAGTTTTTTTTGAGAAATCGGGGAAATACTGCGGGTGATGGAGGCTATAATCCCCCATTGATTAGATGTTATGAGTTTGATGCTGATTCTCACAGTTTGTATTTTCTATAAAACATCCATACTGAGTTACAATGAGACTGCAGGATTGTGCTTTTAACAGAATGGGCACTTCAGTGGAGTCAATGGCCCAAATTTCCTTACGATAAGCTGCAGTTAAAATAGGAAAACAGCCCGGACCTCCACCTAAGGCGGCAAAGTATACGTTAAGTAAACCAACAGCGTTTAAATCAGCGAACCTTCTGAATGGAGCTTGCCACTTAATCTCTATCATTATTTTAAAATAACTTAACAATCATTTTTCCATTAACCTATGATGTCCTTAGATTTCGGTGGCAATCCCGGGGCTTTCCATGCTGCATTCGTGACTGCATTCAGCAGTTAGCATTTTAGAATCTAACATCCACTTTCGCAATAACAAATTAGTTTTCCTATTATTTATTATTTTTTCCATCTTTGGCAGTGCATTTTACATATCCCACTGAGTATATTTCAAACCCATCAGTCTAAAAAAGCTGCCTCTGCTTTAACAAGCAGCCTCTTTAGTTATAATCCGACAAACAAAAAAAGGCTGCATTTGAACAGCCCTCTCCATTAAGGATGGAATATAGATATTGTTAAATAGTTGATGTTACCCTTCCTTGAAGTGGAAGAAATTTATTTTGTAAGCTGGTTTCTGTCCTCAACTTGCGGAGGTTCTTCCATCCATCCCTTCTTAATCATGATTTTTCCGCCATCCTGGGCATAGGTAAATATGTCTTTAGCAAGGAGTGCCATCTTTGCCGGCAAATCACTTCGAAGGCTAAACGCGCCGCCCAGTGCATTGCTTCCCAATCCAAAGGAGCACAGCAGACTGGTATTATACATCATCAGCTTATCGGAAAAAGGCGCAATCTTTGAAGCGGTAGCTTTACCTGCATGAGTTGCAGGCGGTTCGATATAACTCTGGCGCAAAAATTCGCCCAAATCGATTTCGATTTTCTTTGATAATTTCATTCCATCCACAAGAAAGTCCTGTACCTCTTTATCTTCTGCCACCTGAGCAAACCCGATCATTAATTGCATCCCTACAAGATTGGTTTCAATAGCATGGTGAATCAGCGAGACTTCAACTGTATTCAGGGATCTTGTTTCACTAAACCAGTTGAACCCGCCCAGATAGCCTTTGTCCTTTACAAATTTGACCTCTGTGGGCATCGAGACAAATGCCGGACGTGATAATACTCCCTTCTCTAAAAGCTGGGAAGTCGCCTGCCCGTTCATCTGCTGTGCCTCTGCTGTTAATTTTATAAAAAAGTCTTTAATATCTTTTCGATAAGCCATTCCGGTAAAAAGTGCATACAGGCTCATTTCAACCTTGGTCATCATGTGGAGATACATGATATCGAACATAAAGTCATACAGTTTGGGAACCCCTTTATGTACATCATTCTCTGTGAAGCCAACAGGGATAACGGCTCCTTCCTCCTTAAAGATACTCTTTATCGTCTCAATGTTTTTAGCTGCATCATTAAAATGAGATTGTAATAATTGCTTGCCTTCCTCATCTGCATGTTCAATAAAGTGTTCAAGAATTCTCAAGACCATCGTTTTTTCTTGATAAGCCATCCACAAATTAGCCAATTCGGATGATGTTATTGGTACTTGACTTGAAGTCATTGCTGCTAGCCTCCATGTTTTTTTATAATGTAGCCTTTTATGTCAGCTTTTATTAAAAAATAGCCAGAATCTTTATAAGCTCACTTGAAAACGAGCCAAGTTACCATTGTTATGGCACAAACGGTTCTTCCGTAGTTATTGAGCAAACTTAAAAGGGACTTTAAAGAAGAGAATTAAAAAGACAATGATTATAATCGACATAAGATAGGCACGAAAAGGATATTTCTGATGTACTGCAATAACCCAGAACATAACAAGATCAAATAAAAAGGAATAGCCAAATTTCCAGCCATTCTGATAAGAAATCCTGCCTGACAAATAAAGAATGAACTCGACGGCTATGTAGAACCCTGACCAAATTAGTATATAAATAAAGCGTGAAACCCTCGTATCAGGATAATGGGACAGATATAAAAAAATACTGACTGGCATCGTAATCAGGGCATATATAATCACCGTCATCTCATGCCCAAACAGAAAGTCGGGATGAAACTTCCATAAAGTATAATCTTTCACAATATACTCATAAAGCAGACCAAATGTCGCAATAAAAAACATGCTAGCATGATAGTCTCTCCAGTTTCTCCAATTTCCCCACTTGAAAGATGCTAATAAAGTTAAAAGGGTAATTGCAAGGTGCATGCTGAATTTTCCTCTCCAGAAATTTGTATTAGCCTTCCCCATATCCACAAATTTATGAGCAGTGTTGATTTACCGAAGATAAAAGAGGCAGTCCCTGTGGTTCGCTCATGCCTGAAAGAAATCTGGGACTTTTCCCTTCATAAAAAATTAACGCCAGTTTAAAACCTGCTTAATAGGCCTTTACTATTATTGGACAGGAAGGGTTGTTCGAGTTCAGTAATCTCTGGTTTTAAAATCACATGGAGTTGAGTTTAAGGCTATGATAAGGAATTTGAACAACGCCCATCATACATATTAAAGTAAATTTATTGGAGGTTTTTAATGAAGAAATACCTGCTCTCTCTTGCACTGATTTTGGCTGTTTTTAGCCTGCCATTGACGAACGCAGCTGCTTCACAAAACCATCAGGCCCAACAGAAGGCAACTCCGCTTGCTAAAGCACATGCGCATAACGATTATGAGCATGCACGTCCTTTATTCGATGCACTGCAGCATGGATTTACAAGTGTTGAGGCAGATGTGTGGCTTGAAGATGGGGAGCTTCTGGTTGCCCATGACAAAGTCGATGTACAGCCCGGCCGCACACTAAAATCACTTTATCTGGAGCCGTTAAAAGATATTGTTAAAAACAATAAAGGCTCCGTATACCCTGGCTACCACCATGAATTCATCCTTTGGATTGACATTAAGTCAGAAGGTGAAGCTGCATACAGGAAAATTCATGAACAGCTCAGCCAATACCGCCTTATGCTGACTAAATTTATCCCGGCGGGTGTAAAGCCAGGTCCCGTAACTGTCTATATTTCCGGAAACCGGCCACGTGCTTTGATGGAGAACCAAAGAGTCCGGTATGCCGGATATGATGGGCGGATGACCGACCTTGGGGCAAATGATCCCAATACGTTCATCCCTGTGATCAGTGACAACTGGACGAAACACTTTACATGGACAGGAACTGGGGAAATGCCTCAAAAGGAACAGGAAAAGTTAAAGTCTATTGTGGAAAACGCCCATAAAAATGGTCAAAAGGTCCGCTTTTGGGCTACTCCAGACCTTCCCTCGCCTGCCCGTGATGCCATTTGGCAGAAACTCCTGGCACTTGGTGTCGATTTTATCAATACAGATGATTTGGGCGGTTTGGAGAAATTCTTGAAAGAACATGACCCTGAGGCATCAAAACCGAATATTGGCTGGTAAACGTCAAAGCTTCAATAAAAACAAGGCTTCCAGTAATTCCGGAAGCCTCGTTTTTATCCAAATTTATTTAGATTCAAGCGGGACGGCCTAAGCTGTAAAAACCCTATCCATATGTCTTCTCGCCATTCAAGGCTTTCTGCATGCCTGTACTTCTTATTAACCGTTAAGGTCCTTGCTTCCACTCTCACGATAGGAAGTGTCAGCGATTTTTTCGACTTCATGCTGGTTATTGACGTAATGGACAACTGAAACACTGCAATTCTCATGAACAGGATACTCGGTTCTTTTGGTTATTTGCATTATGTAGTTTCCAATGGTTACCCCATGTGAAAAGATTAGAATATTGCCGCCCTGGGAAGAGTGTTTTTTTACGATATCTTCAACTGCAGTCTTTGTCCGTGTAAAAAGCTGTACATAGGATTCCCCTTCTGGCGCTGCGGCATTTAAATCTTTAAGGCTGAATAATGTTTCGAGTATATTCCCGTGCCTTTCCACTATTTCCTCTTCCAGCAGGGATTCCAAAACGCCAAAGTTCATTTCCTTGAGCCTTGGGTCAATTGTCAAAGGAATATTTCGATCACCAATGGCATATTTGGCTGTATCCAGTACCCTTTGGCTGTCGCTTGAGTAAGCAGCATCAAAGTTTATGTCCGACAATCCTCTTCCGACAGATTTTGCCTGGAGGACCCCTTTTTCTGTAAGCGGTGAATCACAGTGCCCCTGCATTCGCTTTTCTATATTAAATTGAGTTTCACCATGCCGGACAAAAAAAATCGTTACCTTTTTCTCGTTGCCCAAATTCAAACACATCCCTTATTTTCAGTATAAAAAACTAATCCTTAAAAACTTGCTTAATGGGAAATCAACTGATGCCCGTACTGTTATCCCATTATAAACGTTTTATTTTCATTATGGTAATCAACAACAGGAAGGACGGATGGCACCAGTATTTTTCTTGGCAACCTTTTATAGTCCTTGCATTCACTCTCCCAGCTTGGTTAAAAATAACAGAAATCCGCCTTGAATAGCAGGCGGATTTCATTGCTGTAGTTCAGATGTTATAAATATTACCAGTCAGACAGGCTGTTATTGGCGCAACCTGCAAAAATGTTGCTTTAAAAGGGTTCATCCTGTTGTTGATTTCAGGAAGGGCCAAAATAAATATTATGCCCTTGCAGCCTGTTTTACTGTTTCGTAAAGATCTACGAATTCAGCCGCTAAATCCTTCATAGTGATTGCGTTCATCAAGTGATCCTGTGCATGGACCATCAATAAGGAAATTTCCGTTTTTTCCCCGCGAATCTCGCTTTGAATTAAAGAAGTCTGAATGTGATGCGCTTCGTTTAGGGCATTAACTGCTTCCTGCAGTTTTTCCCTTGCACCTTCTATATCTCCTGTCTTCGCCGCGGCAATCGCTTCCATCGCGGAGCTTTTTCCATTTCCACCATGAAGAATGATTTGAAAGATTGTTTCCTCTAAGTTTGCCATTATTATTTCCTCCTATAAAGTGCCCAGCCCTACTCGCACAGGGGCTGAGTTTTGCTAAAAACTTAGCTTGCCTGCTGTTCGGTTGTGCTGCCGTTTTCCTCACGGACCTTCATCTTGTCCCACATCTTGAAGAATGGCATGTAGACAGCGAAAGCAATAGCGATGTTGACGGCCTGCATGACAGCACCGGAGATTTTGCCTCCTGTTGCCAGGTACCCGCCAATAAGCGGAGGCGTAGTCCATGGGATGGCAATGCCTGCCGGTTTTGCAACGAGGCCTGTGCTCATCGCAAAGTACGTTACAATGATCAGGACGATCGGTGTCAGGAAAAACGGGACAATCAGCAATGGGTTCATGACAATCGGTGTCCCAAAGATAATCGGTTCGTTAATCATGAAGGTTCCGGGACCTGCTGACAGCTTGCCCAGCTCTTTCATTTGCTTGCTTCTGGCCCAGAACAGCATGAGGATCATCAGCCCGAATGTGGCACCAGTACCGCCGATATTGACGAATACCTCAAAGAATTGGGAAGTGAAGATATTAGGCAGTTCTTCGCCGGCCTGGAAGGCAATACGGTTGGCATCTGTGTTGGACAGCCAGATCGGGCTCATGACTCCACCCACAATATTGGTCCCGTGAAGGCCTGCAGACCATAGAAGCATGATCAGCATGTAGGCAATGATCGATCCGATTAAGCTTCCGCCAAGTACACTGAGCGGACCGCCCAGAAGAACCCCGATGACATTATGAATGCTTTCAAAGCTTGTATTTTCAAGAATCAGACGAACAAGCCATACAATGGTGATGACGAAGAAACCGGGAATAAGTGCAACGAATGACTTCGAAACAGCTGGCGGTACACTGTCCGGCATTTTAATGACGATGTTTTTCTTGACCACCCAGTTATAAACCTCCGTAGAGAACATCGCAATCACCATGGCAACGAACAGGCCTTTGCTTCCCATTAATGCTGTCGGGATGGCCCCGCCAACTGCAACTGCCTCTGCGGCCCCTTCAGGTGTGAACATGACCTGGAATGGAGTAGCCAATAAGAACGCACATAGAGAGATAGCTCCGGCTGTTAAAGCATCAAGATTGTATCTTTCAGCCAGCCTGTATGCGATCCCGAAGGCTGCGATAAGGCCCATCATGTCAAAGGTGGCTCCGGTTGGATAAAGCAATTTCGCCAGCCACTGGTCCCCGAAAATGCCTGCCATGAAGTCCGCATAGCCCGGAATGGGGATAAACCCTAAAATGAGAAAGAATGACCCGATGATAATTAATGGCATTGTAAGAATGATACCGTCTTTTAAAGCACCCAGATGTCGTTGTCCAGCAAGTTTTGCAGCAAACGGCATAAAGTGGTTTTCCAGGAAGCTTAAGAATTTATTCATGGGTCCTGCACTCCTTATCCTTTATTAATAAGAGCGAGAGCTGATTTCAGAACTTCTGGTCCGTTGCACATTCCGTATTGTACCGGGTTGATGGAATCAACCGGGATGTTCTTTTCTTCACCCAGCTTCTTCATTTGCGGAAGCAGGTAGCGAACCTGCGGCCCAAGCAAAAGGACGTCGGCCTGATCAATATGGTTTTTGACGGCATCGGCACTTTCAGCCCAGATTTTGCACTCAATCCCCTGCTCCGAGGCTGCTTTTTCCATTTTGGTTACCAATAGGCTAGTAGACATTCCCGCTGCACAGCATAATAGAATATTCATGTGAGTTCCTCCTAGAATTTAAATTTAGTTTTTCGTAACTTTGTAAGCCTCTTGTCGAGGTATGTCTTTATCATAGTAGTAAAGCGCTTTCAACTACACTCAAGTTTTTTCCTTTGCTCAACGGAAAAAGATTATACGCTTCCATTATTCCCTTCGTCACCCCTTATTTCTGTAACCTCAACCCCCAATCCTTGCCGAATAATAGACGGTCTCCGCATGCAACGGAAAAATGATGCGTGTACATCCAATTTGAAAAGGCTTAAGATGAGAATTACTATTGTAATGGTTGAAGGGAAATGAATCTGAAAGGCGGAAACGGGATGACTCCTTTTGTTGCAGAGATTGTTGGTACAGCCATACTGCTATTTTTGGGTATTTCATCATGTGCAGGTATGACCCTGAAAAAATCTTTTGCCCACCAGGCAGGCTGGATGGCAGTTAATTTTTCCTGGGGATTAGCAGTCATGATTGCGATCTATGCAGTAGGGGAATACAGCGGAGCCCATTTAAATCCTGTCGTTACATTATCGTTTGCTTTTATAGGAAAATTCCCATGGGATCAGGTACCTTCTTACATAACGGCCCAGCTGCTAGGGGCATTCCTCGGGGCAACAGCTTCCTATTTGCAGTATTTGCCTCATTGGAAGGAAACAGGGGATTCAAAAGTTAAATTGGGCGTTTTTGCAACAGGTCCTGCGATCCCGCATACCTTTGCTAATTTATTTAGTGAGATGCTTGGTTCCTTCGTTCTGATCCTAGCTTTGCTTTCCATTGGTGCAAATAAATTTACCGATGGCCTTAATCCTTTAATTGTCGGTTTCCTGATTTTCTGCCTATGTATGTCCGTGGGGGGAACGACCGGGGCAGCACTGAATCCCGCAAGAGATTTCGCCCCAAGACTGGCCCATTCCCTGTTGCCTATACCGGGCAAGAAAGGCTCAAACTGGCCTTATGCATGGATACCAGTTGTTGGCCCCATCCTTGGAGGCTGCCTTGGAGGACTGTTTTACCAGGCGGTTTTCCTAGGCAGGCCAAGTCCGCAATTATGGTATGTCCTTGGTGTATCAGTTATGGCGCTCGTTACTGCACATCTTTTCAGCAGGAAAGGCTCTTCGCTTATAAAAGGTGCGAGGAAAGCAGCATAGGAAATTCCAATTATTTGTTTTTAGTAAATCCTAAAAAAATCCATCCCTGTGAAATTTTTATATTATAAAAATAAAAAACTCACTATGATAGTGAGTTTTTATATGTTGCCTCCACATACCCAAATTCAGCCGACGCCATCAGCGTTTGCGTTGTTGAAGTGGAAGGCAATTCTCTTTTATCGGAAAAATATCCGTAAACCGAAGCCCCTGCCCCCACTATGATGATAATCACAACCATATTAATCACCCACTTTTTCATCCTGTTACTTCCTTTCACTATGAATAAGAACTAGTCATGTCCCTATCTTATCCAAGAGATATGAACAAATTGTTACTAGGTTTGGGCAGGACTGTAAAAGTGAGGATGATTTTTATCCAGCCTTTAGTTTCTATTGTTCAACAGGGACAAAGCATCTAAAATCTTTATTCAACCTCCAGCATCCGCTCTTTATTTTTATGCAGCAAATACAGTCTGTAAGTATGGCTGAGAATGACTTTGACTACCGCATACACCGGTACTGCAATGATCATTCCTAACAGGCCGCCCAAACTTCCTGCCACGAGCAAAAGTAGGATAATGGTTAGTGGATGGATATCAAGGTTTCTTCCCATAATGTAGGGAGATGTAATATTCCCATCGATTTGCTGGACAACGACAGCCACTATGAGGACCTTCAATGCCATGAATGGAGAAGTAAGGAAGGCAATAATGATGGCCGGGATAATTGCAATAAAGGGTCCAATAAACGGAATCACGTTTGTAAGCATAGCTACAGAGGCAAGCACAAGTGAATAATCTATTCCAATAATTAAATAGCCTATATACATCATTACTCCTACAAGCAAGGATACTATCGCCTGTCCTTTTATATAGGAGCTTAGGGCTTCATCCATGTCTTTCAATATCTTTCTTGCTTCAGCTGCCTGCAGATATGGGAGGTATTTAAGGATATGCGCCGATGCCCCTTCTCCATCCCTTAATAAATAGAAAACAATAAATGGAACAGTCACTATTAATGTGAGGATGCTTGTAATAATTCCAATCACATTCGTTACCTTGCCAAAGACATTTGCCATGTTGGCTTGAAAATAGGCGCTTACTTTTGAGCTAGCCTCTTCAAGTGTAAAATAATCATTTTCTTCAAATCTGGATACCCACTTATTTTCCCGGATGTCCAAAAATTTCCCTCTAAGATTTTCGGAGATAGCCGGGTAATTTTCAACCAGACTTTTAAATTGCCGCTGAAGCTCAGGGCCAATCCACAAAAGTAAAATGGTCCCAAGTCCGATAAACAATAGATAAATAGCTACAATCGCGAGAGATTTAGGCACTTTCCAATCATTCAAGCAGAATACCACCGGTCTTAGCAAATAATAGATGACTCCCGATATTAAAAAAGGGAAAAATAGGGTTTGAAAGAAGATCCCGATTGGTTTAAATATGAAATCTACCTTAGCTCCCAAATAGATGATGAACAAAAATAAAATGATCCCATATCCTATACGGAAGTATTTTGATTTAGGCAAATAATAACAGCTCCTCAAAAAGATTGTTATGGAAGATACCATTCCTTTTACCCACTAGTTAAAGATCATAAATGCATTTGGGCTAAAATAATTTCCCCCTTGTGTAACAAGTCTCCTGCATTTTAAAACAACCCAGTTAACAAGAAAGAGGCTGGACGCATCATCACGTCCAGCCTTTTATTAAGAACTTCATTGTATTTATTTTACCTTAGTAGCAAAACGGGTTCATCAGGAGGATAATTAAAAAATTGCCGCACTGAAATTGAGATGCCTTTTGCGATATTCATTGCCATGGTGAATATGGTATCCAGGTTTGTATATAGAAGGGAACTGTGGAGGTCAGGGTTGTTTTCCAGAACAACTCCCATAATGCTGCAGTCCCCTAGAGATGGGAGTTGATTGCCAAGGCCTATTCCAGGGAGCAGGGTACCTTTTCTCACGATGATGGAGTTGACCATTTCTTTTTTACCTAAAACACTGTCAATGGCGATGACAAAACTGTTGCTTCGGAAACGGACATTTGGGATTTCCCGTCCTAGGGTGACTGCATCTAAAGGGGACTGGAGGCTGCCCATTACAGTCAAGTGACCGGGATATATATTTTTCAGCAGTGTTCCGACTAACGGCCCCAGGCTGTCTCCACTTATGACATTTGAACCTATGCCTGCTACATAGATATGCTCAATCCCATTCGGGATAATGGAATGCAAGGTGTTCCTTATTAGTAAAGGAGCCAGCCTGTTGTTGTATTGGATGATTCCTTCAGATAATGCTGGCTTATCCTTATGATCAACAGTGCTAATCATACCCATTTCCCCTTTTAATTTAGTTACTCGATTCCCTTCACCGTGGTTTTATCTCTCTTTGTCGTCTGAAATCCTGCAGCAGTGGCAATCCCCATTGAACCGTTCTGCCAAAAATGCAGGCTGATTCATAATCAATGCCTGCATTTTCGGTAGGAGCCTAATATCCGGTTTTAACCATTCTGATAAAGTCCTCCAAGCTATGTTCCTGGAGAATCATGATTCGTGGTAATTCATAACGATTGCTCTGGTCTGTACTGATGCCGCCGCCAACCTTGAAGGCCCCTCGGAATCCCAGTTCTTTAAGAACTGAAATCGTTTCGTCATTATAATTGCCATAAGGATAAGCAAAAACATCCGTAGTCTTCCCAGTTAATTCCTTCAGTGCCGTAGTGGCAAAATTAATTTCTTCATATTGTTGTTCTTTGCTTAAATTTGCGAGAAAAGGATGTGACACCGAATGATTCTGGATATCAACTCCATTTTCCTTGATGATCAGCATTTCTTCGGAAGTCATGTTCCAGCCTCCGTTTACCCAATCAGAAACGGTAAACTGGGTGGCCTTCATCCCATATTGCTGCAGGATCGGATACACATATTGGTAAAAGTCACTGGAGTTATCATCAAATGTCAACAGGATTGGCTTTTCTGGCATTGCCGCTTTTTTATCAAGAATGTTGAAATATTGCTTCATGGTTAAAGTCCTGTAGCCATTCTCCTTTAGGTAGGCCATATGTTTCTCAAACTCTGACAGACTGGATTGCCATGGATTGGAAGGATCAGGATCGGGCTTAACCACATGGTACAGCAAAACAGGTATTTCAGCGTTTGCTGATTTATCAGGGGATGCTGCCTGAGTATAGCTGCTGCTGGAAACCAATGTTATGATCAAAACCAGTAGAAGACTCAATAAGTTTTTCATAGAATACTTCCTTTCCAGTATGGAAGATTTGGGATGAATCATTTACTGCAAAATAAAGAACTCTATTGGATAGCCCCGAACCTTGAACCTCTTAATATGGCCCTCTGATATGGTTCTTTACATTTTCCTCATAAAACTCCCTCAGTGCAGCAAGTTCAGGCTCAGTAAATGGTTTTTCGCTCAAGGACTCAAGATTTTGCAGGATTTGTTTTTCATTTTTGAATCCGGGAATGATGCAGGAGACTTCCTCCTGATCGAGAATCCACCTCAACGCTGCCGAAGCCATGGATTTCCGTCCTTCAGCGATCCATTCTAGCTGATCTGCCAGTTCCACCCCTTTAGCAAATCCAAGCCCTGCAAAGGTTTCGCCTACATTGAAGGCTGCACCATGCTCATTAAAATTCCGGTGGTCATCTTCTTCAAAAACATGATCCTTCGTAAATTTGCCCGTCAACAATCCACTGGCCAACGGGAGCCTGACAAGAATACCCACTCCGTTTTTCTTCGCTTCGGGAAGCAGGGATTCCATAGGCTTCTGGCGAAAGATGTTGAAAATCACCTGCAGTGCTTTAACATTCGGATTTTGCAGGCACAGCAAGCCTTCTTCTACGGTTTCCACGCTGACTCCGTAATTCCTGATTTTCCCTTCCTGCTGAAGCTTGTCCAAAACCTCGAACACCTGTCCATCCTTAAGGATTTCAATGGGCGGGCAGTGAATTTGATATAAATCAAGCGCTTCCCTGTTCAGGCGTTTCAGGCTTGCTTCACAATAGGCCGCAACCCGGTCATACGTATAAGTCTCCGGATCATGAATATCCCCTGCCCGGCAAAACTTGGTTGCAATGTGGATCTGGTCCTCTTTGCCTTTCGTTGCCTTTGCAAGCAATTCCTCACTATGGCCGTCACCGTACACATCAGCAGTATCAAAGAAATTTACCCCTTCGCCAATGGCCCTGTCCAGGGAATTGAGGGCCTCTTCATCGCTCGTTTTTCCCCAGGATCCGCCTATCGCCCAAGTCCCGAAACTGACTTCACTTACCTTTAACCCTGTGTTGCCCAACTCTCTGTAGTTCATGTCCTTTGCTCCTTCCTCCCCTTATTTCCGAAACTCCTGAAGCTGCTCATTCAGTTCCCTGGTTTGCTGATAAACCTGTTTGTACAGGCTAAAAAGCTTTTGATACTGGCCAACATTCGCCTCGATTGGTTCGTATGTTTTTACGGCTTCGACGAAATGTTCGGCGCACTGCTGCAAGGATGAAAACCATCCGCAGCCATAAGCGGCAAGCATGGCTGCCCCCATGCCGGGCCCTTGCTCACTGGAAAGCTTGACAATTTTGGCATTGAAAATATCGGCCTGCATCTGGAGCCATGTTTCATTCTTTGCTCCTCCGCCAATACTGATGACAGTATCTATCTTTTTCCCGTTTTCCCTGAAGATTTCAATCGACTCGTTTAATGAAAAAGTGATTCCCTCAAGCACGGACCTTACAAAGTCCCGGCGCTGATGGGAAGCGTCCATGCCGATAAAACTGCCTCTTATCAGTGCATCTGCATATGGAGTCCTCTCTCCAGCCAGATAAGGAGTAAACAAGAGACCATTCGCACCAATTGGGACTTGGTCAATATGTGCCAGCAAGGAGTCAAATTCCTCATCTTTGGCAAACGTATCTTTAAACCAGCTGAGGCTGTACCCTGCTGCAAGCGTTACACCCATTGTATAGTAGGCATTTTCTTCTCCGTGATTGAAATAGTGAACCTTTCCTTCGAAATCCTGGTCATTTCTTTCCTCATAAGAGAGCACGACTCCCGATGTACCTACGCTGCACAATGTCCTTCCTTCCGCAAGGATGCCGGAACCTATGGCTCCACATGCGTTGTCAGCACCGCCGGCAAATACTTTGGTTGATTCCGCAAGCCCTGTTTGAAGGGCCACGTCAGAGGTAATATTCCCGACATGCCCGTGAGATTCAGCCAGTGGAGGGCAGAGTTCCGGCTTGATTCCGAAAATTTCACATATCTCGGTACTCCACTTTTTCTCTCCTACATTTAATAGAAGTGTTCCCGCTGCATCCGAGTATTCACTATGTATTTGTCCCGTCAGCCGGTATCTTAAGTAATCCTTGGGAAGAAGGAAGACACTTGCTTTTTCGAAGTTTTCCGGTTCATGTTCTTTTACCCACAGAAGCTTCGGCAGGGTAAAGCCCTCAAGTGCAGGATTCTTGGTTATGGAGAGCAGCTTTTCCTTTCCAACGGCCTCATAAATCTGCCTGCATTGCTCGGACGTCCTCGTATCATTCCATAAAATGGAGTTTCTAATAATCTCATTTTGTTCATCCAGTAATACAAGTCCATGCATTTGGCCGGAAAAACTGATTCCTTCAATGTCTTCCGCCTTTCCGTCAAACCCCTGGACAAGCTCCTTGATGCCTTCGACTGTTTTTACTACCCATTCTTCAGGGTCCTGCTCACTGTATCCGGATTTTTCCTGGATGAGCGGATAGCTTTTTGACACTTCCTGGCAAACCTTTCCATCCTTATTGACGAGAAGGATCTTTACCGCGCTTGTACCAAGATCGACACCAATCACATACTTCATTCTTATCACCCTTCTATGTTTATTTTAGATTGCAAAAATGTGCTGGAACAAGCTATTCCAGCACATTTTCAACTGCCGCGGAAAGCTTCTTACAGGGAACCTGACAGAGTTTCCAATAGATACTGATTAACCACCGCTTTCAGTCGTTCTTGACGTCCTGATTTATTCTTGATTTCACCAAGACCCAGGGCATACTCCTCAAGCCTCTTTAAATCTGCCTTTCCTTCAACAATTTCAAGTCCGATACCGTCAGAGAAACTGCTGTAGCGATCAGCGACAACATCCTCAAGGACCTTATCTTCAATTAATTTATTGGCAACTTTCAAGCCAATCGCAAAGGCATCCATTCCGGCAATATGCGCATGGAACAGATCTTCCGGCTCAAAAGATGCCCTTCTTACCTTGGAATCAAAGTTTAATCCACCTTTACCCAATCCGCCGTTTTGAAGGATTTCATACATCGCCAGAGTGGTTGAATACAGGTCTGTCGGGAATTCGTCTGTATCCCAGCCGATTAATGGATCTCCCTGGTTTGCATCCACAGAACCAAGCATTCCATTGATTCTTGCCACACGAAGCTCATGTTCAAATGTATGGCCGGCAAGAGTGGCATGGTTGGCTTCAATGTTGAATTTGAAATGATCCTGAAGATTATAGTTCTGCAAGAATGATAGACTTGTAGCTACGTCAAAATCGTACTGATGTTTTGTTGGCTCTTTTGGTTTTGGCTCAATGAGGAACTGGGCATCAAAATTGATTTCCTTTGCATAGTCAACAGCCAGCTGCAGGAAGCGGGCAAGATTGTCCTGTTCCAGTTTCAGATCTGTATTCAACAATGTTTCATAGCCTTCACGTCCGCCCCAGAATACATAGTTTTCAGCACCGAGCTCTTTGCCGACCTCCAGTCCTTTTTTCACGCTTGCAGCGGCATAGGCGAAAACATCGGCATTGTTGGTAGTTGCAGCTCCATGAACATATCTTGGATTAGTAAACGCATTGATGGTATTCCATAGAAGCTTGGTCTTGCTTGTTTTCATATAATCCTTGATCATCGATACAATGACATCAAGATTCTGGTTCGTTTCCCGCAAAGTGCTTCCTTCTGGTGCAATATCGACATCATGGAAAGCAAAGTACGGCACATCAAGTTTCTCAAAAAGTTCAAAAGCAGCTTCAACCCTCGCCTTTGCGAGATCAAGACCGCTAAAACGGTCCCATGGGCGGACCATTGTGCCGGCTCCAAACGGATCTGTTCCATCAGCCGTAAATGTGTGCCAATAGGCAACCGAAAAACGAAGAAGCTCCTCCATTGTTTTTCCGTTAATTTTTTCCGAAGGGTTATAATACTTAAACGCCAGCGGATTTTTTGATTTCTGACCTTCAAATTGAATCTTATGGATATTTTCAAAATAAGCCATTATGTATTGCCTCCTTTGTGTGAATAACAGGTCCGCGGATGTAATGTGACCGCTTACAACCTTGTTTTAAATATTTATTAAAGTATTTGAAATGATTATACACTACCACCTTACTTTGTGCAATGGATAAACAAACTTTATATTCATTTACATTTAAATTATAATGGTAAATATGAAGTGGTGTGAGGACTATAGGAGGAGTAGAAAATAAGATGCAGATAACATGGAATCAGCAAGTAGTAAAAAAAGAGAATAAAACATTAGTGCTGGATTTAATCATGAATTCATTTCCGATTTCCCGTGCTGATGCAGCCCAGAAGCTGGGGCTAAATAAAGGTACGGTTTCTTCCCTGGTATCAGAACTGATTGATGAAAAATTAATTTTTGAGTCGGGTCCCGGGGAGTCCAGCGGCGGCAGACGTCCTGTTATGCTTTTGTTCAACC
This sequence comes from Mesobacillus foraminis, assembly GCF_004340465.1. Lineage (GTDB taxonomy): Bacteria > Bacillota > Bacilli > Bacillales > Cytobacillaceae > Mesobacillus_B > Mesobacillus_B foraminis. The sequence continues at coordinate 420,714 of NZ_SLVV01000001.1, forward strand.
AGAACGCAGGGTATTCAATAGGAGTGGATCTCGGGGTTAACTATATTTATGGCGTATTAACGGATTTGCTTGGAAACATCATTTTAGAAAAGAACACGGAGAACCCCGGTCTCTCCTACAAAGATGCCTTGCGGGAGGTCAACAGTCTCATTCAGGAGCTTATAGATTCAGCTCCCTCATCCCCATACGGAATCATCGGGATTGGTGTAGGCGCCCCCGGAATTGTGAATAAAGAAGGGGATGTCTTGCTCGCTCCTAATCTTGGCTGGAGGAACGTATCTCTCAAACGCGATTTAGAACATGCTTTTAACCTTCCCGTGATTGTTGAAAATGAAGCGAATGCAGGGGCCTATGGCGAAAAAAAGTTTGGTGTCGGGAAAGACTACGACAATTTAATTTATATTAGTGCGGGAATAGGCATTGGTGCCGGAATTATTATAAATGGAGAACTATATAAAGGCATCAATGGTTATTCAGGTGAAGTCGGACATATGTCCATTGATTTTAACGGACCTAAATGCAGCTGCGGAAACAATGGCTGCTGGGAGCTTTATGCTTCTGAGCAATCCTTGATTTCCAAAGCAGGAAGTTTTGGGCTGGAAAACGAAATGACCCTTGAAAAAATCATAAATCTTGCTGCTTCTGAAGACGAAGATGCCTTGAGTATGCTAAAAGAAACAGGCCGACACCTGGGATTGGGCATCATTAATATCATAAACGCGTTCAATCCAAAACAAATCATTATCGGCAACAGGCTGGCCGCAGCTAAAGAATGGCTTTCATGGGACGTGAAGCAAACCATCAATAAATACACCCTGCCTTTTCACCAGACGGAAATTGATATAAGTTTTTCCAACCTGGCACTCCCTGCAGCTGCACTTGGAGTTTCGGCTTTTTCAATTGAAAATTTCATTAAAAATCAACTGCAGATCTAATGGGTAAATAAACTAGCGCCGTACACGGTGCAGTTTTCCTATCCTGACAGCTGCCCTGACAGCTTTCTTTGCTTTTGTTCTATCCTATTAAATGCCTGGAGTGAACACCGCATGAAAACAACAGCCGGCAAGGCGATCGCGAAAAATGGGGCCAAAACGGGAATGATATAAAACAAGGTGGCTAAAAGTACACCGCCAGCAATCATGACGAGAAACAACCACATATTCGACACGCCTATAAGAAAGGCCTGTTTTATATACTGGCCGAGCTTAAGGTCATAATGGACATAGACCGGCAGGATAAAGAGGCAGGTCATGATATAAAACAAAAAGGCAATCATCAACAAAACCATTGAGCCGGTTTGGACGGGACCGTGGATCGTCCTGATGTAAACCAGGTCAAAGAACAGGAAACCTCCACTGAGCCCGAGAATCAAGCCGAGATTGTTCGACTTCAGCCATTCTGTTCTAAATGCATGAAAGAAGGTTTTGAAAATCGGGATATCTGTTCCCTGCGTGATCCATTTTCGGGCAACGGTAAATACCGCGACAGAAGCTGGCATAATGCCAAAGATAATCAGACCTGAAGCAGTGAAAAGAATCCATAGAATATTGACGAAAGCCAGTCTCATGATCCATTCACAGATCCAAAACAGTTTTCCTGTCATCATGTTCGTTTCCATTTTATTCACCCTTATCTGCTCACTGTAATCGAGGAGCACCTTCTGTAAATGAAGGTGCTTTTTGCTATTTATTGGTTTCATTTTTTAAAGATAAAGTAATCAAAATCCGCATGCATCTCAGCTTTTTTTAAAAAGATATCACCCTTTTACAGAACCAGAAGCAATTCCCTCCACGATCCGGTTGCTCAGGATCAGGAACGCCAGCAGAATGGGAAGGATTGAGATCATTAAGGTTGCACCAATTGCACCCCAATCGGTTGTGTACTGGCCGATAAAGTTTTGGATCCCTACTGTGAGCGTTTTATACTGGTCGGAACTGATAAAAGTGTTCACGAAAACAAATTCATTCCAGTTATAGATCATATTAATGATTGCTGCAGTCGCGATTACCGGGGATGTCATAGGAAGAGTGATCCGGAAAAAGATCCGGTTGAGTGAAGCCCCGTCCATAACGGCTGCTTCTTCCACCTCGCGAGGCAGCGCCTGATAAAAACCGAGCAGGATCATAATCGTAATTGGCAGGTTAAATGCCGTATAAGACAAAATGACCGATAATGGATTATCAACAAGGTTAATGGCTGTAAAGGTGCTGAACAAAGGAATTAGCGTAGAATGAACCGGAATCATTAATCCGACCATGAATAACCCCAGCGCCAGATTGCTCAATTTCCATTTCATCCGGGTAATAGCGAATGTCACCATACTCGCAAGGATAACGGTTAAGATCACAGCCGCAACCGTATAGACAACCGAGTTCAGGAAATATTGGCTAATATTCCCCTCCGTCCATACTTTGGCATAGTTCTCCCATTTCGGATCTGTCGGGATTGAGAACGGCGACATATTGAAAACTTCCTGGTTGTTTTTAAGTGAAAAGAGAAACAGCCATACAATCGGAAATATTTGAAACACAGCTACAATGGCCAGGATTACGTATAAAATTCCTTTTGATGCTTTCTGCATGGCTGGATGGCTGAAAACTTCCAGCCTGTTATCAACAGACACTGAAGGAATACGCTGCTTTGCCTCTGTCTTCATGACTTCTCCTCCTTTAGTAAGTAATTTCTTCTTTAGCTGCGGTCAGTTTGCGGATCAGCCAGGTTACGACGAGGCAAATAACCAGCAGGAAGAATCCAATGGCACTGCCATATCCAAAATCAAAACCTCTAAACGCTTTATGGTACATATAGGAGGCCATTACTTCACTGGCTCCGTTAGGTCCGCCATCTGTCATAACATAAATCAGGTCAAAATATTTAAGCGAGCCGACAACGGCAAGAACAATAGTGACCTTAATAACGTTCATGATCAGCGGGATTTTGATTTTTAAAGCAATTTGCCATGCTGTAGCACCATCAATCCGTGCTGCCTCAATAAGGGATTCAGGGATGTTCTTTAATGCCGCATAATAGATCAGGATGTAGAAGCCGGCATATTGCCAAAGGATCGGAATAAAGATGGCATAAAGTACAATTTTAGGATCAGCAAGCCATGATGGCGGGTTGTCTACCCCGAAAGATCCCAGCAGGGTATTCAATATCCCGTTAGTAGGATGGTAGATTTTAAGCCATAGCTGGGCAATTGCCACGGAGGCCAATAGCATTGGGATGAGATAGATTTTCCTAAAGAAATCGGCCCCCTTGATTTTGCCCGCCAGGACAATGGAGATTAGCAAATAAATAATTAAGCTTAAGGCTGAAAAAACCGCTAACAAGAAAGAATGATAGGCTGTTTTCCAGAATATATCATCTTTTATAAGGGTCTTGTAGTTTTCCAGTCCGATGAATTCCTTGGCACCGATGCCATCCCATTTCATTAACCCATAATAGGCTGTTTGAATGATCGGGACATAAATAAGGCCAATGATTAAAAGCAGCCCGGGAAGGACATATAACGTGATGATTCTTTTATCTGACAATACTTTTTCCATTATGAGTCACTCCTTCCGATTCTGAATAAAAAAGGACATACCGCTTAAAGAAGATATGTCCTTTTCGTTAGGGCATTGTAGACGCTGGAACTCTGTACAGAAGGCCAGGGACACAGCGGGACCTGTGGAATACTCCAGGAAGAAGCCCGCGAACCCCTGTGGTACCTTCAGAAAGTCAACAGGAGGTATAAACAGAGCCTTCAAAATAAATGTGCTGTTTTATTCTTCTTTGGCTAGAGCCTCTTCATGCTGTTTAGTGAAGTCTTTCGGCTTTACTTCATTTCCAAACAAAGATTGAATCAGATTTAAGTGAGTCTCGGCTACTGAAGCGCTCATTTGGACATCGGCAAACAATGTAAGGTTCGTCGATTTGTTCAGTTCGTTCAATACATCGATGTACAGCTGTGGAAGTTCAACCTTCTCGGTATCAACCTTGGTTGCCGGAATGACACCCGCTTTAGTGACTGCCTGCTCGCCCCACTTTTCAACGAAGAACTTCACAAATTGCTTCGATTCTTCTTTCACCTTAGAATTCTCGGAAACAAACATTCCTACACCAGGTCCGCCAACCCAGCTGTCAATATCACCTTTGCCGCCTTCGACAGTTGGGAACTTGAAGAATCCTGCATTATCCCTGAACTCCTGAGGAACTTCCTCGTTTGTTGTCAGGTTAGGCAGCTCCCATGATCCCATAAGATACATCGCTGCATTGCCGTTCATGAATTCTGACTTTCCTTCATCATTTGATAAGCCATTAAAGCCTTTATTGAAAGCATCTGCTTTAACAAGGTTCTGTACTTCTGTCGCTGCTTCCGCCAGGCTCGGATCTTCAAAGGATCCTTCACGGTTGATAGCCTGGGTAAGGACGTCCGGGCCGCCAATCCGATCAGCCAAATACATATACCATAAAGATCCAGTCCAGCGATCCTTATTTCCCAGGGCAATTGGGGCTACCCCGTTATCTTTTAATGTCTTTACAATTGTTTCAAACTCTTCATAGGTTTTAGGGACTTCGAGATTGTACTTTTTAAAGATTTCTTTATTGTAATAGATAGGGGCGATGTTTAATTCAAGCGGAAGACCGTATGTCTTGCCATCAATAGCGTAGGCTTCCGTTGTACCCGGAACGAATGAATCTTTTAACCCCCCTTCCAGAACATCATCCAGCGAAGTAAACAAACCGCCTTTTACAAATGGCTGAAGGTATCCTGCTGCCCATGTAAATCCGACGTCAGGAAGTTCATTTGAAGAAGAAAGGACCTTGATTTTATTTTTATACTGCTCGTTCTCCAGTACTTCTACCTCTACTTTCACATCCGGATTCTCGGCTTCAAATTGCTTGATAATATCTTGAACAATAAGGTTTTGCTGTTTTGAACTGCCCGCAGGCCAAAGGTGCATAAACTTAATTGTTTTCTTAGAACCACTTTCCTCACTGCCGGCTTCTTTGCCTGAACAGCCTGTCAGCACAAGGGCAAAGGCTAAAAGCAAGGCCATTAATGTATGCGCTTTCCTAAACATATTGTGTTTCCCCCTTTGTTTGTTTGAATCTGTAATTAGGATATCATCGCAGGCAATATTAAATAAGGTTATGACAATTGGGAAAAATTCCACTATTTTTAGAAAAGGTTATGACCATCAGGTTAAATTCCACTATTTTTAGATAGAATGACTCGATGCTGTTTTTCTGAACTTGCTCGGTGTGGTTCCCTCGTAATCTTTAAATAGTTTAATAAAGTATTTGCCAGTCTGATAGCCTACTTTCTCTGCCACCTCTTCGATGGAAAGATTGGTCGTCAGCAGCATCTTCTTGGCATTTTGAAGTTTTTTGCGAGTCACATATTCGCTGAATGTTAGATTGGTTCGCTCCTTAAAAAGAGCACTAAAATAGCTTGGGTTCAGATGTACATGCGATGCCACATCCCGAAGACTCAGCTGCCCATTTATATTTTCCTGAATATAAGCCATCGCCTCTTTAATTGGAGTACTGGCCGTGTCTTCTGTATTGACTTCAATCAGGCTTTTATCCACAACTTTATCAATGAAGCCTGCCCGTTCCTGGCTTTGGACCACTTCCATAGCCTGTTCCACCGCTTCAGTCAGCCGCTTCTTGCTGATTGGCTTAAGCAGGTAGTTTTTAACCCCAAGTTCAATGGCCCGCTGTGCATATTCGAATTCCGAGTAGCTGGAAATAATAATGACAACTGGCTCCTGTGAAATCTCCCTTAAAGCTTCTAAAAGCTGAAGTCCGGACATTTCTGGCATTTGGATATCCGTAATCAGCAGGTCGACTCTCCTTTTCCTGCAGATTTCCAGCGCTTCCCTTCCGTTTGAACCACTATATATCTCATATCGGCCATCGCCCCAAATTTCCAGGGTCTTTTTCAGACCCTGCCTCGTTCTTTCCTCATCATCGACAATCAAAATCGTTTTAGTCTTCACCATGCTAACTCTCCTCTCCCGGTACCTCGAAAACAATCCAGGTGCCTTGCGTTAATATGCTGTATATCGAAAGCCCTAAATCTTGGTTATCGTAGTAAAGCTTCAGTCTTCTGTTTACATTGGCGACTGCCATTCCGGTTCCTTTAAGTGAGGATACACCCCCGGACTCCATGGAATCTACTATTCTTCTAAGGGTAGCCTGGTCCATCCCGGGTCCGTTATCTTCTACCTTAATGACAAGGCTGGCTGAATCGGGCGCTTGTTCTATACTTACCTTCACCTTGCCCTTGCCGGCCTTATTTCCAATTCCATGTAGGATTGCATTTTCAACTAAAGGCTGAATCAATAGTTTAGGAATCTTCACACCTAAATGGCGTTCCGGCGCACAGAGCTCCCATTCAAGTCTTTCTCCAAAGCGGATTTTCATGATCTGCAGATATTTTTCGATATGGTCAAACTCTTCCCTTATCGTAACCCATTCGTTTTTATTGGAGCCGCTTATGGTATACCGGAACAATTCAGACATGGCCACTACCATTTCAGCCAGTTCGTCTTCACCCTTTTCATCAAGAGACCAGTACAGGGCGTTAAGGGTATTGTAAAGGAAGTGAGGATTAATCTGAGCCTGCAGCGCTTTCAGTTCCGTACGGCTGGTGATGATTTCCTTCTCGTAAACCATCTGAATGAGGTGATTTGTCTGATCGACCATCTGGTTATATGTATCGTTCAGTTCATTTATCTCTACTGTTGAAGCCATTTCCGGACTGTGCACCAACTCGCCTTCCCTTGCACGCCGCATGGCAGTAATTAATTTAAAAATTGGTTTTGTAACAAGAGTGGAGAGAAAAAAAGAGAATATCAGGAAAATGATAAATCCGATTACACCTGACAGTAAAAGGGATGCTCGCAGCACGGATAATCCATCTGTCAGGGCATCAACCGGTGTCAAAATCAGCATGGTCCAGCCTGTAACGGCGGATTCCTGCCGTACCAGCATGAATTTTCTGCGGTCTAAAGTAACAAAGGGTTCTCTCATTGAAAGAAGCTCTGTAATTGAACCATCGTAATTAGAATGAACAGTTTTGTTGTTGCCATCGACTAAAATAGTATAGTCTGATAGATTTTTTGTTATGGGAGTATCTTCAAAACCAAAATAATTTTTATTGATCCTGACTAAAAGGTAGCCGCCGCTGGAAAACCAGCGGTCAAATAGACTTACACGGCGGATTGCCAAAAAGTAGCGAGGATTCTTCGGATCCGTCCCGACCCACAGCATTTCGCCTTTGCCGCGCTTGGCTTTTTCAATCCACTTTCGCCCCAGCCGATCCTGCAAGTTCCTGTCATCCGCAGGATAAAGCTTAGAATGATCATTTAAATAAAGCTCCAGCGAATCAATGCCATTGTAGTAAGCCTGATAGGAATTGACCATTTGCAGCAAGGATTGTTTTTCCTTATATGTAGGCTTTCCTCCTTCGACTATATCAAGCAGCATGCTTTGAACACTTGGATTAGTCGTGACCTGTCGCGTCAAAAGCTCCAGTTGGTGATAAAGCGTTTCCATTCTTCCGTTTGCCTGAACTGCTGTCTGCTGGATTTGCTTCTCTGCGTTGCTGCTGACTAGCGAGGATACCTGCTTGAAGGTGATGAGTCCTATAAGGACCAGGACTATGGCCATAACGAGCAGGTATACAACCAGGATCTGATTGCGCATCGTATTAAATCTCTGAAGCTTTGCCCACATGTTAAAACCACCATCCAATATAATATTATTACTCTATACTTTTAATACTATTAGACTATACTTTAACAGAAGTGTCAGGCTATTTAAATAAATACCTTTTAAAATGTATTTTAAGGTTGAACGGACAAAATTAATAGCTTTTATGAAAAAAAAGACTGCAGGGTTTACTAACCCTGACAGTCTCCCCGGCCTGAAGGGTTTACGATCTGTCTCTTACTTCTATTAGCTACAATGAAACAAACCAAACAGGAATAGGAGGACACAAAAGAAAGAAGGAATCCTGAAGCGGAATCCCTTCTGAAAGGTTTTCATTCTAATTGCAGCAATTAAAAACGCTAGATATGGGACTAGAACGCTGCCCCTGAGACAGATAAGAGCTTCCACCAGGATAGCGGCGCAATTATAGACTAGTAAATGGTTCTGTTTAGCTGATCGCCAATGCCGGATTTTCGGTAGAAATAGGTATTAATAATGTCCCGCCATTCTTTGGAATGCTCGGCTTGCGCCTCAAGACGGCCAAGGACACTCACATACCTGTCTTCATCTATTTTTCCTTCTAGCTTTTCCCAGCTCTTCTTTAGCTCTTCAGCCTGTTCGGCTCCTTCAAAGTGAGTGTTATAAATATGCTGAATGACCGTGACGCCTGATTTTAATTCGTGAGTATAGGGAACATGGTGAAAGAACACAATAGCTCATCAGGGCATGTTTCTACTGACTCATACAGCCCGAAGTTTTCCTCGAAATATTGGGAAGTGTACCCAGTCCCATCCTTTAAGGTACGATTAACTCCAATCCCATGGCAATCGGCAAAATGGTACGTTCCCCATACCGAGTATTCATACCCATCTACATTTGGTCCATAGTGGTGATGAGGATTTACCATCCAGCCTACTCCAAGCGGAGAAGTATAGTTTTCATATATCCTCCAGGATTCAGCCAGCATCGCCTTCACGGTTTCTTTTACTTCTTGATCATGCCCAAAGGTCTGAACCACCCACTCGTTCGTGATTTCCTCTTCTGATAGATCAGGATTCCATATTAAGCGGCCATATCCGTAAAGATTGGCCTGGGCAAGAGGATGGCCTGTCCAGTTTTCATCCATTCCGATGCTGGTAACAGCGGTAATCCCGCTGTATTTGTAAGGATACAGAGAGCCGTCCACGATTCTTTTCACATAGGAACCTTTTCCCCGTGCATAGGTATCAAAATCCAGTACCTCTTTCCATTGCGGAATCAGATAGCATAAATGCACTTGCTGCCCTGTGTATTCCTGGGTTATTTGAAACTCAAGGACCTGGTTGGTTTGAGGCATGGCCCCAAATAAAGGAGATACTGGTTCCCTTACCTGGAAATCCATTGGTCCATTCTTGATTTGAAGGATGACATTATCTAAGAATTCTCCGTCCAGCGGCATAAAATGGTCGAAGGCTGCCTTGGCACGGTCGGTCTTGCGGTCCCGCCAATCCTGCAGGCAATTGTAAACAAAGCATCGCCAGATCACTGTCCCTCCAAATGGCTCCAGCGCTCTTGCAAGCATGTTGGCACCATCGGCATGTGTCCTGTTATATGTAAAGGGACCTGGGCGATGTTCAGAATCTGCCTTAACGACAAACCCTCCAAAATCAGGGATGTAGCGGTAGATTACTTCGGCTCTGGAGTTCCACCATTCCCTCACATTGGGGTCCAGCGGGTCTGCAGTGCCTAAGCCCCCTATTTGCATTGGGCTTGCATAGTTAATGCTAAGGAAGGTTCTGATTCCATAAATTCTGAAGATGTCTGCCACCTTCGCAACCTCTGGCAGAAATTCCTCTGTAATCAGCTTTGTTTCCACTTCGTGAACATTGACATTGTTAATAGAAATTCCGTTAATCCCAATAGAGGACATTAGTCTTGCATAATCCTTGATTCTCCGGGCATCACCGGTACATTGGCCATCTTTATAAAATATGGAGCCTCCTGCATAACCGCGCTCAATGCTGCCATCCATGTTATCCCAGTGATTAATCATCCTGAGCTGATTTTTGGGACTTTCAATGATATTAATGTCAGATGTCCCGCTGCCCTCCTGGAGCAGCCTCAGGAGGTGGAAAACTCCGTAGAGCACCCCTGTGTCAGTCTTGCCAATGATCTGCAATCCTTCTGTTCCAGTTTCTGATGCCGATTTGATGATATACCCTTCATCATTTATTTCCCTGGCTAACAAATCAAGATCAGGGATATTCTGTATATGCTTGTTATTTAAGCTGCAAAGCGTAATCGCGTTATTTGAATATTCTTCAGAAGCTACCTGGGGGTGAATCCCGGTCATTTGCGAAATCCCTGTCTTTAATTCTTCAGCTGCCGCTTTCAGGGTCTGGCTTTCTCCATTTATAACGATTCTTGAAAAATAAGCTGGTGGCCTGATGGAATCATTTCTTTTATATTGAAGCCAGCAGTTGTAGCTTTCTGTCTGTATTTCAGAAATATAAGACGCATTGTCCATTGTCTGTCTCCCCTTCTATTTAGAATGATCGTCTCTTACAGTGACGTTTGAACCTGTTCATTGTTATCATTGAAACCCTGTTTTTCCTGCCTGGTGCAGAAGGAAATTAGGTCATGTGAAGCCATTAAACTCCTGAGTATGCCATGAATCCTCCATCAACAGGGACAGAGATGCCGGTTACAAACCCACTGGCCTGCTCATCAACAAGCCACAATAAAGTACCCAGTAAATCCTCAGGACTTCCAAGGCGCAGCATTGGGGTATGGGCAAGAATCTTTTCTGTGCGCTCCGTGTAGGAGCCATCAGGATGTTTTAACAATGCCTCATTTTGGCTAGTCAGGAAAAAGCCCGGTGCAATCGCGTTCACCCGTATGCCCGCTTCAGCCATATGCACGGCCAGCCACTTGGTAAAGTTTTCAATCCCCGCCTTAGCCGCACTGTAGGCTGGAACTTTTGTCATCGGGCTGGGCGCACTCATGGACGAGATATTTATGATGGTGCCTTTATTCCCAACCATTCGTTTGGAAAATACCTGGGTTGGAATTAAGGTTCCAATAATATTAAGATTAAACACAAATGAAAAACCTTCTAATGTCAGATCAAAAAAGCTCGTCAGTTCTTCCCTTCCGATATCCGATAATTGGAGAGTTTCCTTGGTGGTGATTCCTTTGGGGTGATTCCCGCCCGCGCCATTTATAAGCACGTCACATCTGCCAAATTCATTGAAAACAATTTGCTCCGCCTTTTTAACGCTCTCCATATTGACCACATCACATTGCACTGCAATGGCCTTTCCGCCTTCACTGGCAATCTGGTCAACAACCTTTTGGGCCTTTTCATATGTACGGTTCAAGATGGCTACCTTCATTCCCTGCCTGGCAAGTTCTCTAGCCATACAGCTGCACAGCACACCGCCACCGCCTGTTACTGCTGCTACTTTTCCCGCGAGAGACTCATTCAGCGGCAACATTTTCACTCATCCTCTCTTTTGGCAGGTTTTTCGTTTTTTCAAGGCTGTCCCAAATGCCTAATATATACATGATTCCAAGCCCGCGGTCGTACAATCCATACCCCGGCCGTGCTACTTCGTCCCAGATCATCCGCCCATGGTCCGGCCGGAAATAACCTGTAAACTCATGATTATGCAGAACTTTTATAATCTCATACAGATCCAGTGAGCCATCCTGGCTTCTATGGGACGACTCCTCAAAATCACCGTTCTCATAAATTTTGACATTGCGGATGTGAACGAACGGAACCCGGCCCAATTTTAAAAAGTAATCCAGAATTTCAGGGATATTATTATTAGGATTTGCCCCCAGCGACCCTGAGCAAAGGGTAACGCCATTTGAAGGACTGTCAACACATTTGACAATTCGCTCGAGATTTTCCTTATTGTTCACAATGCGAGGGAGACCGTAGACAGACCATGGCGGATCATCCGGGTGAATGGCCATCTTTATATCACATTCCTCGGCAACCGGGATCACACGTTCTAGAAAGTATTGAAGGTTTTCGAATAAATCTTCCTCGGTCACATCCCTGTATAATTCAAAAAGGTTTTTTATTGTTTTTAAGCGCTCTGGTTCCCAGCCTGGCAAGGAAAATCCATTAGAGTCATTCTCCATTTTCCCCACCAAAACATAAGGGTCAATATTTTCCACTCGGCTTTTTTCATAGGCCAGGACGGTTGAGCCATCAGGAAGCTCTTTGGCCAGGTCCGATCGGGTCCAGTCAAATATCGGCATGAAGTTGTAGCAAATCACTTTAATGCCTGCCTTCGAGAGATTCCGAATTGTTTCCTGGTAATTTTTAATATATTGTTCACGCGTTGGAAGCCCCAATTTAATATCTTCATGAATATTTACACTCTCAATAACTTCAAGACGAAGCCCGTTGCTATTAATCTCGTTCTTCAACTCCAGAATCCTGTCCAATGGCCAGACTTCGCCAACAGGGATATCGAACAGAGCGCCTACAATGCCATCCATACCGGGAATTTGCCTAATATGGGCCAGTGGCACACTGTCATCCTTTTTGCCAAACCATCTAAATGTGACTTTCACTTCTGAATTCTCCAATCTATGATTTAATACAGGCCTTAAGATGGCAGTCCTGCAGCTGCACATTTATGTTAGATAAAATAGTATGGATATCTTTCCTTCAAAAACTCTTTTTCGATGACAACTAATCGCAAATGCTGCTCCATTACTTTCACAGCTTGCTCCTCATCTTTATTTACAATGAGCTGGTAAATGAGTTTGTGCTGTGAAATGATGTGGTCCCAATCGGAATTTGACTGCAGCCTTAAGATTCTTAATCGATTAAAATGGCTGTTCAAGAGCTGAAGCATCTTCCAGGTTCTCCCTTTTTTACACCCGAAAAATAATATTTGATGGAATTCCTCATCCAGTTCAAACAGCTTCAGAATATTCTTCTGTTCCACGCACAAATCCTGCATGACAATATTGCTTTCCAGTTTAAATCTATATTCTCCTGGAAATGCCTTGCATGCGAGGGCTACAATTTCCTTTTCGAGAACTTCCCTGATGAATCTTCCTTCTTCAACATGCTCAAGGTTTATTCTCGAAACAATCGTTCCGCTCTGGGGAATAATATCCAGAAGTTCCTCCTGTGCGAGCTTCATAAAAGCTTCACGAACCGGGGTTCTGCTGACATTAAGCTGTTCGGCGATTTCCTTTTCCGAAATTTTTGTACCAGGCTCGAGCTCAAGATTAAGAATCTTTTCCTTTAATATTTGATAGGAGTGATCCCTGGTGGACCTCCTGACTGTCTGCTGTGTAAGCATGTTGCCCCCTTCTGCCAAGTTCAAAATACTAGTATGGTAGATTTTCATTCAAAAAAATTTGCTATGCTCCTAAAGGCAGCTCTCTACTTATTTAGCGGCTTTTCTTTTGCTCCACATTGAACTCGATTAAGTTCCCATCTGGATCACTGCAGAAGATTTGTGCAAAACCACTTTTGCTATTTGGCTTTTCCAGTACAGGCACTCCTTTTTCCTTCAGATAGTTTAAGGTGTGATCATAATCCAGTACTCTCACGGCAAAGTGTCCATCCCTGGAACTGATCTTCCGGCTGGGACGTAGTGTTTCCGCTTCTGGACAAACAATTAAATGAAGGTGCTGATATCCAACCTGGTACCAGGCACCAGGAAAATCAAATGGAGGGCGCTCGATTTCAGGAAAACCCAGAATATCACCGTAAAAAGCCTTTGCCTCGTTTAAATGGACGACCGCTAAGCTTACATGATGGATTCCTTCTGTTTTAATCACTTTTATGCCACCGCCGTTTCTTCTTATTTATAGGAGTGTTCTGGAAATTCAATCTTAATCGCATTTTGCTGTGCTTCCAGGCAAAGCTCAGCCGCCTTGAACGCATGCTCCTGTGTCATCGCATTTTCCGTTCCATTTAAACAGTCCAGGATAAAATCTCCGAAAAATGGGAAACCGACTTTTCCTGAGCAATCGAAATGCTGCTCGCCCTCATGATTGACAAGATATAGATGGTTGGATGTATTTTCCCTGCCAATATCGATGTATTTTCTCACCTCGATATAGCCGTCTGTACCGAGGATAATGACACGGCCATCCCCCCATGTGCCCAAGCCATCAGGAGTCAGCCAATCCACCCGGAAGTAAAAGGTTGCCCCATTATCCGCGACAAGAGTCGCATCTCCAAAGTCTTGAAAATCCGGATACTTTTTAAAGCTGTAGTTTGCTACTTTGCTATGAAGGACTTTGGCATCCTTTGCACCAGCAAAATGAAGAAATTGTTCGATTTGGTGGCTCCCGATATCACATAAAATTCCGCCAAATCGCTCAGGATCAAAGAACCATTCAGGGCGGCCTTCTGGACGCGCACGATGAGGACCTGTGCCGATGACCTGAACAACCCTGCCAATGGCACCTTCTTCAATCAGCTGGCCGGCGTATACGGCACTCTCAACATGAAGCCGCTCACTATAGTAAATTCCCCATTTCAGGCCCGTTTCTTCTGTTTTCTTCCTTGCCTTTGCTAATTGGTCCATTTTTGTGAAGGCTGGCTTGTCTACAAAGTAATGCTTCCCATGATCCATGGCTTTAAGTCCCAGCTCATAGCGTTCAGATGGTATGCATGCCCCGGCAATTAGCTTGATTGAGGGATCCTTAAGGATTTCATCTTCGGATAAGGCAGCTTTAACCCCAGGGTAAGTGGAGCAAAACTGTTCGACCTTCTGGGGGTCCGGGTCATAAACACATACAAGATTTCCTCCTGCTTCAATCAATCCGTTGCACATCCCGTAAATATGGCCATGGTCCAGACCTATGGCCGCAAATGGAAACTCTCCCTCTCCCACTGTACGGACAATCTTCTCGCCTTTTGGCGCGTAATTCATTCCATCACTTTTATTCACCATTACCGCTCCTTTCCGTTTCCTAGGATTCCTTAATTGTTCCCGCCTGAAGTGATCGTATTTTCCGCAAAGTTTTCGATACTATTTTTCTTCTCGTAAAAATGGACCGCATTCTCCAGGATCCCTTCCCTCGTATAAAAAGGACTGTCAGGCTTCAGCGGAAGACGTACTGTTTCTCCATAGCTTGCTGACTGAAAAATGGCCGTTATAAGCTCGAGCGTCCGCCTGCCCTGGATTCCGTCAACAAGAAGATCTTTCTCGCCTTCAACAGCCAGTAAAACATCATGGATTTGCCCTGTATGACCCTCATGCTTCAGCTCTGGCTGGCTTTCGTACACATTCTGCAGCTCTAGCTCCAGAGCGCTGTCTTCTTCTGGAAATCCATTTTGCTTCGACTTTGATGCCGCAACTTTCCAGGGGACAGAAACACGGGCTTTTTTCCCCTGGAAAATTAACTGCTGTTCCTCGCCGTGATGGACAACGGAGCTGGTTATCTGTGCCAGGCTGCCATCAGGATAGCGGGCTATTGCAATCGAAAGGTCTTCGACTTCTGCATTATCATGTGAGGTGTTACTCATCACAGCCGTTATTTCAGCCGGCATTCCGTTCATCCATTGAAAGATATCGATATGGTGAACCGCATGATTCAGGGTGCAGCCGCCGCCCTCTTTTTCCCATGTGCCCCGCCACCACAGATCGTAGTAGCTGTAGCCCCGCCACCAAAAAGAATCAACCTGGGTATGAACGATAGGTCCCATCAGTCTGGTTTCAAGGACATTTTTTAACTTCATCATCGGAGTCGTAAAACGGTTCTGTGCGACAACCGATAAAAGTTTTCCGCTGTTCTTTGCCGCTTCAAGCATCCTGTCGCATTCTTCAAGTGAAGAGGCCATCGGCTTTTCCACTACTACATGAATCCCCGCATTTAAAAATGCAATCGAGGTTTCAGCATGAGTATATGGAGGTGTACAGACAGAGACAAGATCAATCTCAGAATGCTCAAGAAGATCGCTGTAATCCTTGTATACTTTGGCAGGTAGCTGGTATTGTGCCACCAGCTTTTCCGCTTTCTCGGAATAGATATCACATACAGCTACAATCCTGCATTTTTCCGGGAACTGCAGGTACGCTTTGATATGCGCAGATGATATTGCTCCGGCTCCAACAATTGCGATTCTCAGCATTTTAATTCGACTCCTTTTAGATTGAATTTTTGAAAGCAGTTCTTTGCTGTTGGATCTCCTCTTGCCTAAATCTTCTAAAAATAGGCTGCTTAACCACGGTAACTGCCTGTCATGAAAATCCGGCTGGTCTCCCGGATTTTCAGCCTTTTAAAATAACAACATCCTTGGCTTTCACCTTCAATTTCATTCCGGCTTCATATGTTTGGTTATCGAGCAAAGAATGGTATGTTTTGGGCAGGGCAATTTCTCTTTCCTCTTCGGCATGGTTGAGCACAAAAGTAAAGATCTCGTCCCCTTTCTTCCTTTCTGTGATTTCAACCCCTTCGCCAGACTCAATCTTGCAAGCTATTTCGTAGTTGCTGGCTGTTTGTTTAAATAACTTCTTTAAAAAATCCAGATCAGGGTAGCTGGCTATATACCAGGCTTCTCCACCGCCAAACTTGTTCCTGGTAACAGCCGGTGTATTCGCATAGAAGTCTTTTCCGTATGTACCTATGGTCTCTGCCCCTAATGTTTTCACTACATCAAAGATCATGTTGCATGGATATTCTCCTTTTAATTCACCTGACTCCACACATATACTGTTAAAGTCCTGGGGAAGTAAGGTATCGGTCTCATCAATCCTGATTCCCAGCAGTTTTTTGAACAGGCCTGGCCGGTCATCAAGAATCGCGTTATCATTTTCATCCACAATCCCGCTCAAAAAGGTGGTAATGAAGGTTCCGCCTTTTGCTGTAAATTGTTCTGCTTTCTTATGGTAGTCATCCTTCACCATATGCAAGAGAGGTGCAATGACAACATCATATTGATCCAGTTCGGTATCCGGCCCAATTACATCTACCGGAATATTTAAAGCAAACAAGGCTTTGTAAAAGTGAATCATGGTTTGCTGATAGCTGATATGCCGGGACGGGCCATCGGAAATTTCCACTGCCCACCAGCTGTCCCAGTCGAATACCATCGCTACCCTTGCGCTTGTTTCCGAACCTGTAAGCTGGTCGCCTAACAATGACAGTTCTTCCCCCAGCTGCCTGGCCTCGATAAAAAACCTGGTATCATTGCGGCCGGCATGATTTATCAGCGCACCATGGTATTTTTCGGAAGCCCCCTTTGACTGACGCATCTGGAAAAACAAAACCGAATCAGAACCATGAGCAATGGCCTGGTAGCTCCATAAACGCATGACTCCCGGCCTTTTTACAGGATTGATGTCCCTGCAGGCTGTCGTTGTAGGCGTCTGTTCCATCAACCAAAACGGCTGCCCGTTTTTTAATCCCCTCATCAAATCATGCGTCAGTGCCATTCGTGCTTCAGATTTCATATCCGGCGGATAATTATCCCAGGAGATGAAATCCAGATGCTTCGCCCATTTAAAATAATCCAGTGGCCTGTACATCCCCATAAAATTGGTTGTTACCGGGATAGCCGGTGTGATTTTATTCAGCTCTTCTTTCTCTGACAGGAAGTTATTCAGAAGACT
The DNA here is from genome assembly GCF_004340465.1 of Mesobacillus foraminis. Taxonomy (GTDB): domain Bacteria; phylum Bacillota; class Bacilli; order Bacillales; family Cytobacillaceae; genus Mesobacillus_B; species Mesobacillus_B foraminis. The sequence continues at coordinate 438,005 of NZ_SLVV01000001.1, forward strand.
GTCTGAATTAAAACGCATATAGTCAAGGGTGATCCCCTGAAAAGCCGTTACATTCTCTCTCCCATAATGCTCGCTTAATGCATTAGGTACGACAATGTCATCCCAGTCATAGAAGTAGTGGGACCAAAACATGGTGTTCCAAGCTTCATTCAGTTTCTCGATTGTTCCATATTTATGATGAAGCCAGTTGCGGAATGCCTTTTCACAGTTTTCACAATAACAAGACCCGCCATATTCGTTGTTGACATGCCAGGCAATGATGTTGTCATACCCCGCATATCTCTCCGCCATTTTTTGGGCCATCAGCCTTGAATATCCTTTATATACAGGACTGTTCGGGCATGAATTATGCCTCTGCCCAAATTTATGTTTCAGTCCCTGAAAATCTGTACGTGTTACTTCCGGGTACTTTCTGGCCATCCAGGCTGGATGGGCGGCTGTCCCGGTGGCAAGGCATACCTTTTTCCCCTCTTTATGCAATCGCTCCATAATTTTATCCATAAGGGAAAAATCGTACGTCTCCTCATCCTTTTGAATCATGGACCAGGAAAACACACCAACAGTCAGAGTATCTATATGTGCCTCCTCAAATAACGCCATGTCTTCCGACCAAATCTCCTCAGGCCATTGTTCCGGGTTATAATCCCCGCCATAATGTATTTTGTTCATATGGACTCCTTTCTTCTACCCTTAAAAAGTTAAATTCAATATCTTTCAGAATCTCCCTTGTGTTCAGCATGATGAAAAAAGCAACGATACTGGAGACAAAAATAATTAGAAAATCGGTCGTCATCATGGAGGCAAATCCAACTATGAATAAAATCAGCACGTTGCCGATTGAATTTTTAAATTTACGGAAGCTGTAATAAACAGACAGCTTGAGTAAGTCTATGATTCTAAATTTGTATAATGAATTAATAGCCATAATGGTAATGGACAGTACGGACAGAAAAACAATCAGGAGTGAAATGATAATGGATAGGGCCTGGTTTGTACTGGATGCGGACTGCTGAAAATATTGCAGATCCACCATTAAAATAAAGTAGGCTGCCAGTATCGATATCCAAACTGCTAATGTTGTTTTTATACTAGATTTATATCCATGAATAAAATCAGACACAGGAGACAATTCTTTGGTTTTTAAGAGCTTATCCATTGAATAAAACAAGGCGGATATGGCCGGCCCAGAAGGAATCAGGGCTAATAAATATAAGCTGATATTGGAGAAATCCGGTTTTAGCGTCATGAAAAAACCGATAAAAACGGCGTTTGCCAAAACAAACAGAAGGTTTGTCATCAGTAGCCAATAAATATAATTCGAAAATGTAAATAAGATTCCCTGCCCAAATTCTTTTCTTTCCACTTGATCTTCACCTTCTTTGATGGTTTTCACGTTCGCGTTCCTGACTCTCCAGCTTAGTAAATCAGGCTGCCCCTCACTTTTGGGAAGGGGCAACCTCAATGCTGTTATTTATTCTTCTTATACTCTTTATAGGTTTTATTCGCAATCTCCAGATATTGATCTAACCCTTGACCTTTAAGTTCTTCAACAAATTTATCGAATTCCTTCAGGTCACGGTCTCCCATAATAAACTTCAGTGTATTTTGATCCGTGTAGTCTTTTAGCGGCGTGCTAAGCAAAGATACTTTTTCTCGATCCTGCACCGAATACGGGATTGGAGGATCTTGAGGAATCGTGGTTTTTGTTTTTGCCATATCTTCCTGGAACTTCACTTCTTCCTCACTCATCATGGAATGCAGCAGCTCGGTCGTGCCTCCATAGGCGAATACTCCGCCAGAGAAACCATAGTCAACACGTAAATCTTTGGTTCCTTCTGGATTTAAACCATTATAATTCACATCTTCAACAAGCTTCCTTACTCCGTTTTCTTTGGTAAAGGTTGTTCCCTCGACTCCCCACTTGGCGAATTCCTGTCCTTCATCGCTATAATAGAGCCAGTCAATGAACTGCAGGATGGCTTCAAAGTTCTCGCTTTCCTTTGCCTTTGCAGAAATCATTACACCGTTTTCCAGCCTGGAACCTCCCATAAGCTGCCCCGCAGGCCCACCTGGAACGGTAATTTTAGAAATGGAATATTTGCCTTTGCCCAGGGTTTTATCCATATCAGTTCGGTGAAGGTTGACCGTTTGAGAATTTCCATTGATAATGAAGGACTTGCCTGTAACAAATTTTTGGATGGCCTGATCATCTTCTTGTGTGAAGCTTTCTTTATCCAGAAGGCCTTCCTCTGTCAGTTTATGAAAATACTCAAGCATCTCTTTATATTCATTTGTCGTTGCAGCGTAGATGAATTCGTCCTTGGATTCATCATAGGATAATCCGTTTCCGAATCCCCAGCCCGCTTTAGTTCCAAAGCCGGTTGCCGCGATGTTCAGCGTGCTGTTGAAAGTGAACCTGTCTGAAAATGGCGTAACATCAGGATAGAGTTCTTTTAATTTTTTCATAGCGGTGTAAAGCTCATCCCAGGTTGCCGGGATTTCAATATTATGTTTCTCGAAGATATCGGTTCTGATCAGAAGCGTGTAATCCGGCCAAACCTCTTCATGCAGTCCCGGCAGCAGATAGTACTTCCCGTCGTTTTGTCTTAAGCCGTCGATTTCAGCTTCCAGATTCCATTTTTCAACCTTTTCCTTAAAATGCGGCATTTTGTCGATATAATCACTTACAGGCAGAATAGCACCAGAAGCGACGAATGCCGATTCTTCTCCAGGATATGTTTTTGGAATGACAAGCGGTGCATCTCCCGAACTGATTAACAGGCTTCGTTTTTGCGGATAATCACTCAATGGCACAAGGGTCGGCTTCAGCGTGACATTAGTGGTTTCTGTGATTTTCTCCCATAATAGCCAGTCCTTTTTATATGGATAAGTTGGCTGATCCATATATAGAATGGACAAATCAAATTTTTCCTCTGCTTTGAAGGTATCCCCTGCCTTATACCCTTCCATTGCTCCTTTTGATGTATTGCCCCCATCTTTTCCGGCAGACTCATTGCTGCTGCAGCCCACCATAAGGGCAGCTGACAAACCGATTGCCCCCAGGCTGCTGAACAATCTTTTCATACCAATTCCCATTTTCTTTCCCCCTGTTTTTTCATTTATATGGTAAAAAAGTAAAACCAAATTTGTTCTTCCTACTTCACCGACCCCAGCATGACACCGGTTACAAAATACTTTTGGACAAATGGATAAATGGTCAAGATCGGCAGAATGGTAAGTACCATGGTCACAGACTTAATATTTGCGGCAATCTGGGTCAGATTATCCGCTGAGGTTGCTCCGGAGTTCATTCCGCTCGTAGCGCCCGCAATCATATTTCGTAAATAAATTGTTACAGGGAACAGCTCTTTTTGATCAAGGTATAAGAAAGCACTGAACCATGAATTCCAGTAGGCAACTGCATAAAAGAGGATCATGGTCGCAATGACCGCCTTACTTAGTGGCAAAATAATTTTTAGCAATATACCGTATTGATTTAAGCCATCGATCGAAGCAGCTTCTTCCAGTTCATCAGGCATATTTTCAAAAAAGGATTTCATGATGAGCATGTTATAGATGCTGATCGCGCCTGGAAGGACAATGGCCCACATTGTATTTGCCATGCCAAGGCTGTTGATCAGGACGTAGTTAGGGATTAATCCGCCGTTAAAAAACATGGTGAAGACGGCGAATAGGGTTAATGGCCTGCGTCCAATCAGGCGTTTTTTTGATAATGCATAGGCAAACATCGTGGTGAGCACCATGGATATGGCTGTGCCGACGACTGTATAAATCACCGTGTTTTTATAATTCGTCCAGAACATCGTATCCTTAATAACCGTTTTATAGGTTTCAACATTGAAGCCTCTCGGGAAAAGACTAACCTTTCCTGAATTGATGTAAGCCTCACTGCTGAAAGACTGTGCAACCACATTTATAAACGGATAGAGCGTTAAGAAGACGATCAGCAAAAGAATAATTGTGTTGAATACTTTAAAGATCTTGTATTGTATGGATTCCTTCATTACTGCTCACTCCTTACCAAAGGCTTCTTTCAGTCAGTTTGCGGGAAATTGAATTAGCTGTCAGGACCAGGATCAATCCAATCAGGGATTCGAATAATCCAATTGCAGTTGCATAGCTGAAATTATTTGATTCAAGACCGATCCGGTATAAATAGGTCGAAATCACATCGGAAGTTTCATAGGTTAATGGGTTGTAAAGAAGCAGGACCTTCTCAAAACCAACGGCCATAAAACTGCCGATATTAAGTATTAAGAGTGTTACGATTGTCGGCAGTATTCCAGGAATGGTGATATGTAGAGTCTGCTTCCAGCGGTTGGCACCATCAATTTTTGCCGCCTCGTATAAAGAGTCATCAATCGTTGTAAGCGCCGCAAGGTAAAGAATGGCACCCCAGCCCATCCCCTGCCAAATTTCAGAGCTGATATAAATCGTCCTGAACCACTCGGCCTGCTGCATAAAAGTGATCTTGCTTCCTGTAAAAAACTCCACTAAGGCATTGATCGAGCCGTTAATTGCTGTCAGTTGGAGAATCATACCCGCAATGATGACGATCGAAAGAAAGTGAGGAAGATAAGAAGCTGTCTGCACAAACTTCTTGAACTTTCTTGATTTAACCTCGTTTAGCAAAAGCGCAAAGATAATTGGCATCGGGAAGGTGAACAGAAGTCCCAGTCCTCCCAGCATCAATGTATTTTTAAAGACATTCCAGAAAACCGGATCATTGATGAACATATTAAAATAGTGAAGGCCCACCCATTCTTCTCCATAGATATTGCCCCCTGGCATAAACCTCCGGAATGCAATAACATTTCCAACCATGGGACCGTATTTAAAAATAAGCAAATAGATAATTGGCAAGATTAATAGTGTATAAAGCTGCCAGTCTTTGCGTATTTTTGCTGAAGCAATGGCCAGCTTGCTTTTCCTGGCTGTCTGTACAGTACCAGCAGCTGTATGTGATCTTACTACATCTGTTTCCACTCAAACCCTCCACTCTTTGGTTGATGAATAATGAAAACCTGCGGCTATTGGATAATATGAAAGCCTGTGTAAAGGAACAAAGGATTCAAATCACGAAGCATATATAAAGCGCTTACTTTTTAATCAACCTCCTTCCGGTCAATCCAGGAAATAATGAAATCAAACTCAAAAGTATACTAGCAATAGTAGTATGGTAGAAAGCAGTAAATGGAACCCCTTTCATTTTTTATTAAAAGGGGATTTGCTGCTTTGATTGGTATAACTCGACTACTAGATGTACTAGTATGGTAGTAAAAGCCACTGAAGATCTTATCGCAGCTTAATAAAGAATCCAACTGACAAGTGACTGTCTGTGTTTTCAATACTTGAGCTAAATTCATTATAGCAACCGTCATATTGTTTGTCTACCGAATAAACAAAGATTTTTCATAGTTTTTTATTTTTTTAAAAAATTCCGCCTCATCACATAATCTGAAACAGATTCCCGCTTTTAATATAGTGGACGGGTGTGTTGGCAAAAGTGGTTCTAACTTGTTCAGCCAGCAGCTGCATGCCTGGCTCCTCACTTGGTGCATGCCCCAAAAAGATCATCGCTTTGTGATTTCCCTGGTATGCGGAATCCCGAACATACTCGGGGGTCTCCCACTCGGGGCCTTCACCGGCTATAATTAAATCTACACCTTTGCCTTCAAAAAGCGGGATGGCAGTCTGTCCTCCTCCTCGATACCCTGCCAATAATCCAATTCGACTGCAGGTGGCCGATATATCCCCGGCAACTCGGACAAACGGGATTTCGAGTTTCTTCTTTATCAGACTTGCAAGTTCAGGCACAGTCGCACTTGGTATATGAACAATGGAGAAGGCAGCCGCGTTCTCTTCTATAAATGCATCCCATCCTAATTGAGCAATCAACCCGGCCATAATTCCATCTGGCCGGTATTTGTGGATGTGGTCATGAAAACGGAAAATCGCCATCCCCTCCTGTTCAATCAGGCGGCGTTTCGCTTGGTACACAGGATCATTCTGAATATGTGAGATAGCTCCTTGGTGACTGTAGAAAGGATTTTCATGAGTAATGATCAGGTTCGCTCCCAGCTCTTTCGCGCGTTCAATCACGTACTGTGTAGCTATAAATGAAATAACAATGCCTTTCACCTCAGTGTTTGGCTCACCGAACAACAGTGAATCCACACTGGTTTCCAGCTCCCCGGCAGGTTTCGTTAGCTGTTTAATAACATCGTTAATGGTAGTTATGGAAATCACCCCTACTATAGTAAAAGAATTGATTAGGAATCTTGTATTCTCCTAAATCTGGATTTTGTCTTATTTTCACTTGCATTCAGGTGGCTGCCCTCAGCTCTAATAACTCGCTTACTGTCACCAGCTTGTACCCTTTAGACGAAAGCTCGCCAACCAGCATTCTAACAGCTTCTACCGTTTGCGAACGATTCCCGAACCCATCATGAAACAAAAGGACACTGCCATTCATGGCGTGTTTTCTTGATTTGCTCAAGATATGGTCCACGCCTGGCTGCTCCCAATCGAGAGCTTCCATGTTGAGGGCTCCTATTATGCTGTAGGATCGGCTATGAATGAGCGCAGATATTTTATGATCAAGATCCAGATAGGGCGGGCGAAAGGTAACTGGACGGGTTCCTGTCATATCCCGGATCAATTGCTCTGTCAACTGAACTTCCTTCTGACAATCCTCCGGTGTAAGCGTGGTGAGTTTTGGATGGGTATAGGTATGATTGCCAATTTCATGCCCTTCCTTCGAAACAGCTGAGACTATGTCCGGATATTTTTTCATCTGTTCACCAATCATAAAGAATGTTGCCTTTCCCGATACCTCCCGGAACAGATCGAGAATCTGCGGGGTGTAGACTGGATTAGGCCCATCGTCAAAGGTAATCGCTATGGCTTTATGCCTGGTATCAACTTGATTAATTATTTTTGGAATGCTCATATGCTTCCCTCCTTCCAACATTAAGTTTTGAGTTTTAAGGCACTCATAGAACTCTCATAAAAACAATAAGTTTTACAATCTTTCACTGGCAGCTGCAACTGAGCCCAGCGGCCGGGTGTCGCGGTCTTCTGGTTTCCAGATTTTATAGTTGCCACTCAAAGCCAGAAAACTAAAAAGATATAAACAATTATCGTAATAGCGGCGTACTCCTTTTCGAACAGGAGTGTTCCAGAACAGCTCGACCATTTCTCTCACGTAAGGGCCATCGGCGGCGAGAGATGCCATTGCATTCGCAGCAATGAGGCCAACAGGATGAAGTGACTTCTCGTCAAATGGCTCCCCATTGATTTTATACCTGCGATAATCATCGGGTTCCTTGCGGGAAAAGAATTTCTGAATTTTATTTGCCTCCTCCACTTCCCACTCACTGCCGCGGAACCACTCAAAATCTAGGGCAATATTGGCTGCCACGCGGTAGGAATCACTGAAAAAGTGGCCGTAGCCTCTTTCGTTATTAGGAGTGCCGTCGTAATGGGCATATTCAGGCGCCAGCCCCGTTTCCGGGTGACAGGAAATCTTCAAATAATCCCTGCTTGCGTCGGCTGCTTCTTTCCAGAATGGACGGTCTTCCGGGTAGGACCATAATGCAAACAGTTCATAAAAGTGAGGCAAATGATAGGATGGATCCGAGTACTCGCAGCTTGGTACGAACTTAATTAATTTTTTCTCTTTATTCCACATGGGAAACCCATTTCCATCCTCCCCTTTGTGAAGGCAATCCCTGAGTAAATCCCTTGCCTGTACACTGTAATTAAACGGTTCCTGTCCATCCCCCCAACGGTGGGATGCAAAGAACAGGGCCAATGCATAAAATTCTTCGCCGTCCGGAGCAGGGCCTTGTGCCCGTTTCGTCCCATCAGGAAGACATGACCAAGCGAAATAGCCAGAGTTTTCTCCTTCTGTCATATACATATGTTTTTTCGACCAAAGCCAGATCCGGTCGAATTCCTCTTTTTTATCCAGCTGGACGGCCATCATCATCCCGTAGGACATGCCTTCTGTTCTGACATCCAAATTACCCGTATCAAGCAAGTAACCGGTTTCATTATCTTGATTTTCATAGTAGATTCTTGTATCTTCATCCCCGTAAAATATTTGCTGCCAGGTATCCTCGAGCCTCGCCGTTATTTCAGACTCCGAATATCCATGCTCCTTGAACACATTGCGGTAAGTTCCTGTGTAGAATGACCCTCTATCCATTGTTGCGCCCCCTTTTCAATAATGATCTAAATTATGAAGAACCCGCTTAATCTAGGTAAAAATAAAAAAACCCCCCTCCCATCCAAACTATTTTTCAGAGTTTTTAAATTATAACACCCCGTCCAATCTTAGTGCAACCAACGAACAAAGATTGCTTCGTATTTACTGCTTAAACGAATACTTCCAGAGCGGCAAAACAGAAATTACTAAAATAAAAAAATAGTAAAAAAACTTAGTTTATTCAGTAGACTAACTAAGTTTATGCTGTTATAATAATTTTCAAGTCAGGCATCTTAAGCTACATACTTATGAAAGCCCTTTCTAAGGTCCTTTCCCTGACTATCATACTTAAAATAGGGAGGTATTTTCAGAGTATTTTCAGCTGGTACTTCGAATTCAATCTTAAAAAAAGGAGACTAAAACATGTTAAAAGTTTTGCGTAAGCCAATTATTTCTGGTTTAGCCTTAGCCTTATTGCTCCCTGCAGGAATGAACAATGCTGCTGCTGCGAATGAGCCAATCAGCGCATTGGAAGCAGCTCCTATGGATGAAAGGTATAAAGACTTCTTCTCTATTGGCGCGGCAGTAGAACCATACCAATTAACAGGGAAAGATGCAGAAGTACTGAAGCGGCATTATAACAGCATCGTGGCAGAGAATGTAATGAAGCCAATCAATATTCAGCCTGAAGAAGGAAAGTTCAACTTTGAAGAAGCCGACAAAATTGTAAAATTTGCAAAAGAAAACGGGATGGAACTGCGCTTCCACAACCTTGTATGGCACAGCCAGGTACCAGACTGGTTCTTCCTCGACGAAGCCGGTAACCCGATGGTAAATGAAACGGATCCGAAACAGCAGGCCAAAAATAAAAAACTGGTTTTAAAGCGCCTCGAAACACATATTAAAACCATTGTAAAACGCTATAAAAATGATGTCAGCTCCTGGGATGTCGTGAACGAGGTCATTGACGACTCACCACAGAATGAAAAAGGCCTGCGGGAATCGCCATGGTATAAAATCACTGGAACCGAATTTATCGAGGTGGCTTTTAAAACAGCAAATAGATATGCCGGGAAAGATGCAAAGCTTTATATCAATGACTACAACACCGAAGTAGAGCCGAAAAGAACCCATTTGTATAACCTGGTTAAGGAACTAGTGGACAAGGGTGTGCCTATTGACGGTGTCGGACATCAGTCTCATATCCAGATTGGATGGCCATCCCTGCAGGATATTGAAACATCCATCAACATGTTTGCGGATCTTGGATTGGATAATCAGATCACTGAACTTGACGTTAGTCTTTATGGCTGGCCGCCACGCCCTGCCTATCCAACCTATGATGCCATTCCGGCAAGTGAATTTGAACGTCAGGCAGTCCGTTATAACGCCTTGTTTGAGCTATATGAGAGACTGGGCGATAAAATCAGCAACGTCACTTTCTGGGGTATTGCCGACAACCACACCTGGCTGAATGACCGTGCAGAGCAGTACAACGACGGAGTTGGAAAAGATGCTCCATTTGTTTTCGATGAAGATTACAATGTAAAACCTTCTTATTGGGCCATTATGGACTAAGAAAAATCAACACAAAATCAGCTCCAGAAACATGGGGCTGATTTTCATTACTTACAGCTGAGTGATTAGCTTTTAAACTTAGACACTCTTAAATTAGATTTATACCAAATAATGGGTTTGCCTCTTGCTCGATTTACAGTATTTAAAGAATTCTAACAGTTTGTTTGTATAATGGATATACAAAGTTAGGATAATTTGATATAAATAATAGGAAGACAGAAAAAAATGGAGATGAGACAAATGGAGAAAACCTTGAAACAGAATGAACCTCTAGTCAAGCATATTTATACTGCAGATCCATCTGCTCATGTATTTGATGGCAAGATTTATATTTACCCTTCCCATGATATTGATCATGATGGCCCCACAAATGATAATGGCGACCAGTATGCAATGGAGGATTACCATGTGCTTTCGCTGGATGGTTTCGACTCCCCTTGCGTTGACCATGGCGAGGTACTTCACCTGAAAGACATCCCTTGGGCAAAGCAGCAGCTTTGGGCTCCCGATGCCGCTTTTAAAAACAATACCTATTATTTATTCTTCCCGGCAAGGGACCATGATGGTATTTTCAGACTGGGAGTAGCGACCAGTCCTAATCCTGCGGGACCATTTACGACTCAGGAAAATTACATACCGGGCAGCTTCAGTATTGACCCTGCTGTCTTAGTGGATGATGATAACCGGGCCTTTATCTATTTTGGCGGACTTTGGGGAGGACAGCTGGAAAAATGGCAGACTGGCAGCTTTATCCCCGATGCTGAAGGCCCAGCAGAATCGGAGCCTGCTTTGGGACCAAGGATTGCTGAATTAAGCGAAGATATGCTGACCTTTAAAGAGGACCCGAAGGAAATATCGATCGTTGATGAAAATGGCCAGCCGATCCTTGCAGGTGATGAGGAGCGAAGATTCTTTGAAGGTCCATGGGTCCATAAATACAATGGATACTACTATCTCTCTTATTCTACCGGAACCACACATTGCATCGTCTATGCCATGAGTAAAAATCCTGAGGGCCCATATGTTTACAAAGGAAAGATCCTTACTCCTGTATTAGGGTGGACTACTCACCATTCTATCGTACAATTTGAAGACAAATGGTATTTATTTTACCATGATTCCTCTTTATCCGGAGGGGTCAATCACAAACGAAGCGTCAAATTTACAGAATTAAAGTATAATGAAGATGGTACGATTCAGACAATTGATCCATATAAATAAGAAAAAAATCATCACCACACAGCAAATTTGTGTGGTGATTTATATTTTGTCTGGTTGAAAACTTCTGTTGACTTCCGTTCCAGGCGTTTAACCGGTAATAAATAGCCAAAAGAATTTCGGAAATGGGAATGCCGTACCTTTTTTATCGACGAACTGAAACACCACACAGCAGAGCTGTGTGGTGTTTCAGTTCGTTATTCCTGGAAAAGTGTTTACAACTTTATCAGGTTAGGTACTTTCGGGTTGGATGGGACCCAATGATCTTTCATACGCAATTAAAAGTTGCATTTTAGTGGATATTAACAAGTTTAGCTGCCTTTAGATATCTCCTCTACCATTGGCAGCGGCGCCGGCCGGTCACAGGTACTCTGCATTTTATAATACGTTTCATTGGCGGATGAATCATGAAATCCGTGCATCGCTTCCAGGACATGATAGGCCAGTTCGTCATTGGCACGATGCTTGCTGCCGCTGAGGATGGCCTGGGCCATGTCTGCCACCCCAAGGCCCCTGCTGTTTTGCGAATACCCATAAGAAAGAGGAACCTCTGCGAATTCTGTTTCACCCTTTTTCCTGATCCGGACAGGCCCGCCAAAAGTGTTCGGGTCTGGAACCAGCAGGGTTCCTTCGCTTCCATAAATTTCAATTGGAGGCAATGATGTCCCTCCAAATGCGTCGAAGCTGGTTGTAATGGTTCCAACCGCCCCTGATTCAAAATCAATGACTCCTGAAATATGGGTCGGAGTTTCAACCGGGATTTTCGACCCGGCCTTAGGTTCACTTGTAATCGTCCGTTCCGGATAACTGATCCTTGCTGAACCGGCAATTCTTTTAATCGGTCCAAGCAGGGATACCAGTGCCGTCAAATAATAAGGACCCATATCAAACATAGGGCCTCCGCCAGCTTGATAATAAAAGGCTGGATCCGGATGCCAATGTTCATGGCCGCGGTTAATCATAAACGCTGATGCACCTATTGGCGTGCCTATTTCACCTTGTTCAATCAAGCTGAGAGCTGTTTGGATCCCCGCACCTAAAAAAGTATCGGGAGCACTGCCAGCCAAAAGATTATACTTCCGAGCTGTTTCCAAGATCAGCCTGCCCTCTTCACGGGTTACAGCAAGCGGTTTTTCTGTGTAGACATGTTTTCCAGCTTCCAGGGCTTTGATGCATATCTCTGCATGGGCCTTTGGAATGGTTAAATTAATCACGAGGTCGATTTCAGGATCCAAAAGCAGCCCCTCAACGGAATAGACCCTAGGAATATTGTATTTTTCCGCCTGTGCCTGTGCCCTTTCTATATCCAGATCTGCGCAGGCCAGAACCTCAAGGTGCTCAAAGTTTTGGCAATTCTCCATATAAATGGAGCTGATAAATCCACATCCTACAATCCCGACTCTTACTTTTTCCTTCATCTAATGCTCCCTCCTCTTTTGTTCGATTATTGGCTGTCGCCCATGCCTGTATAGGAAATACGGTTCTCGTCAGCCCTAAAGTTCAATGGAGACTGATTCTGGGCAGCCTGTTTCCCTTCCGAAGCATACAGGAAGCCTCGACGCATAATCAGTGACACTTCAGGCATAGCTACAATGTTGGCCAAGTGGCCCAATGAATTATAGAAAACCCTTCCATGTCCCCAGCGTTTTGTCCATACTACAGGCATATCTACTGCTTTATTAGCTGCATGCGGGCCATCAACCACCGGGAAACGTGTAGTTGCCAACACCTCAACTGCAGGGTCGACATGCAGATAATATTGTTCACTGACCACCTTAAAGTCTGGCAGACCTTCTAAAAGCGGGCTCGATGACTGCTTAATATTGACCATATATTCAACGCCGTCGTTTCCTGGATGTGCTACCCAGTTACCGCCAGTCATGAATTGCCAGTCAACATTGTTCCGGAACGAATCGCACATCCCTCCATGGCAGCCCGCCAGGCCGACCCCGCTTATAACAGCTTCTGAAATATTTAACACATATTTTTTTGGAATATCCCCCATTGTCCAATGAGGTACAATCAAGTCCAGTGATTTTAGTTTTTCGGGATCGGAATAAGACTCCAGCGTATCGGAAACTTCGACATTAAAATTTTCCTCTTCAAGTATTCCGCGAAATATTTCTGCTACCTGGTCCGGCTCGTGACCGTCCCATCCTCCCCAGACAATCAGTGCATTTTTTTTCATTCCTTGTCACTCCTCCTTTAATCTAACTCAGATATTTGAATCCATTGCCGTTTTTCGATTGACAAATCAACCGCTTCCAAAACCTGCTGGCATTTAACGCCATCCCTGAAGTTGGGCACTGGCTGGCGGTCTTCCCGCAGAGCGTCCATTAGCTCCACCATTTCATGGATAAAGGTATGTTCATAGCCGATGGTATGTCCAGGAGGCCACCACGCTTCCGAAAAAGCATGTGCAGGGTCCGTTGCCACAACTCGGCGGAAACCTTGGACATCTTCCTTGTCATCGTTAAAGTAAACCTGCAGCTCGTTCATTCGTTCAAAGTCAAAAATGACACTTCCCTTGCTGCCATTTATTTCAAAGGAATTGGTACTCCTGTGACCGGAAGCAAAACGTGTCGCCTCAAAGGAACCCAGTGCTCCGTTTTTAAACCGAGCCAGGAATAGAGTGGCATCATCAACAGTGACCGGCCCTTTTTCTCCATCTGCATTGCTGGAAGCCGACAATCCTGCCATATTGGCTGGCAGCGGCCTTTCTTTAATGAACGTTTCATTCATTCCAATCACCTCAGCCACGTCACCGACAAGGTAATGGGCCATATCAATGAGATGAGCTCCTAAATCCCCGTGGGAACCGGAACCGGCAATCTCCTTTTGAAGTCTCCAGGCAAGAGGGAAATTGGGATCAACGAGCCAATCCTGTAAGAAAAAGGCACGGAAATGATAAATCTCCCCTAAACGCCCTTCATCCACAAGCTTTTTTGCCAGCAGCACAGCCGGGGCAAACCGATAGTTAAAACCAACCATGTGCTTGACTCCTGCAGCTTCTGCTGCCTCAAGCATTTCCTTCGAATCCCGCAATGTAAGCGCTAACGGTTTTTCGCAAAAAATATGCTTGCCTGCATGGGCGGCAGCAATAGCAATTTCTTTATGTACATCACTTGGTGCATTAATATCAATTAAATCAATGTCTTCTCTTTCTAGCAGGTTTTTCCAATCTGTTGTGGATTCTTCCCAGCCAAACTGAGCTGCCGCTTTTGCAACTTCGCTTTCATTCCGTCCGCAAATCACCTTCATTTCCGGACGCAGACTTTCCGGGAAAAACAATGGCAGGTCACGGTAAGCATGACTGTGTGCCTTCCCCATAAATTTATAGCCTACCATTCCAACTTTAATCTTTTCCAAGAGTTTACCATCCTTTCTCTTTTAATAGATTAGTAGATTCCCGTCAATGATCAAACAGACAGCATGTAAAGGTTTTCAAATCATTCTTCCTTCAGCGGGTAAAAGGAAAAATTTTACCTGTCTACACTTAGTTTAATCGATAAACTATGTCTTTGTCCATTAAAAATATTTATCGCTTGTTTACAAGTCATCAAAAGATAAAGTCAAATTGGCCGAATCACTTGCTAAAGATCACCTTATTGATTGCCTCTCTATATGGAAGTGTTAAATCGGCTACTGTAGTCTGGGGAATGGGGGATTTAGGAATGGGGGCAATGGCTTGGGTGAACCTGACAGTTATTTTTCTTCTGACCAAACCTGCCTTACGGGCTTTAAACGACTATGTACGACAGAAAAAGGCAGGGAAAGACCCTGTATTCAAGCCTGCGAAGCTGGGAATCGAAGGGGCAGACTTTTGGGAAGAAAAGTATAAGGTTCCTCTGCATACGCAAAATCAACTGAAGGAAAGAAGAACGGTTTCCTAACATAAGGAATGCTATTCATGTAGTAAAAGGAGTGCGATCTTCATTTGATTGCACTCCTTTTTATATCCAAGTTTTAAATAAATGGTAAATCTGTTCAGGAGTTCCATACATCATATCTAAGAGATGTCCCAAAAGCTATTCTTTTAAGACACCCCAAAAAAATACCATTAAAACTTAATTTACTAACTTACATTGTGCTGATGTCAATTACAAATCGGTACTTAACATCTGACGCTAACACTCGCTCGTATGCTTCGTCAATTTGATCCGCTGAAATGACTTCAATCTTAGGAACGATGCCATGTTTTCCACAGAACTCCAACATCTCCTGAGTCTCACGTATGCCTCCAATCATTGAACCAGCGAAGGAACGGCGATGACCGATCAGTGAGAATACGTTAACTGGCAATGGCTCTGCAGGCGCCCCCACGTTTACAAGAGTACCATCAAGAGTCAGCAGTGAGAAATAAGCATTAATGTCGATTTTTGCACTTACCGTGTTAATAATTAAGTCAAAGGTTCCGGCAAGTTTCTCGAATGTTTCTGGGTCGTTTGTTGCATAGTAGTTGTCTGCGCCGAATTGCAAACCGTCGTCCTTTTTATTCAATGTTTGTGACAGAACGGTCACCTCTGCACCCATGGCATGTGCTATTTTGACAGCCATATGCCCAAGACCGCCCATACCAACAACCGCTATTTTCTTATCTGGACCCGCTCCCCAGTGATTTAGTGGAGAATATGTCGTAATACCTGCACACAGCAGTGGTGCGGCGACGTCGAGCTCAATGCTATCAGGGATTCTGACTACGAAGTCCTCAGTTACTACAATGTGGGTAGAATAACCACCTTGAGTGGGCTCGCCATATTTATCCACACCAGCGTAGGTAGGGACATTTCCTTTCAGACAGTATTGTTCTTCTCCTTTACGGCAGTTGTCGCATTCACCGCAGGAATCAACCATACATCCGACCCCTACCCGGTCACCGACCTTGTACTTCGTGACCTCAGCTCCTACATCCGTGACAATTCCAGCAATTTCGTGTCCAGGCACGAGTGGATAGTTCACGGGACCCCATTCTCCGTGTGCAGTATGGATGTCAGAGTGGCATATTCCCGCATATTTAATTTCAATTAGAACGTCATGCAAGTCAAGATCGCGTCGTTTAATTTCAGCAGCCCGAAAGGCTTTGTCCGGGCCATCAACAGCTCGTGCTTTAGCAGTTATCATTAAGAAAACCTCCTAAAATTTATATTTTTCAAGAGAATGTGCCTGTATCAGGTAAATGAATTGCTCAGGGTAAACTTCCCTTCACCCAGTTCTATCCCTACTTTTTTCTCTTGTAAAACAATGTTAATCCTTATAGTTAACTCTAGGTCAAGTAATTAATCTATATTTCTTTTGAAGAGCTCCCCCGGCTATACAGGTTTCATATCATCTACCAATCTTGCCTATACTTTTTCCATAGTAAGTATACTTCTATTAAACCTAGGTGACTTTTACCTCCATTAAGATGACTTTGACATTCAGAAAATACCGTGGTAAACTCCCTTCATAAAAAATAGAGTTAACTCAAAGTCTATGCCATTAAGAAAGGGAGCTCAATGTTGAAAACATTTTCTATAGGCGAAGTTGCAAAAGAATTAAATCTTACAGTATATACCTTGCGTTACTACGACAAAGAGGGACTTATGCCTTTTGTAGAGAGGACAGCCAGCGGAACACGATTGTTTAAAAAATCCGATATTGACGCTTTAAGGGTAATTGAATGTCTGAAATCCACAGGAATGCCTATTAAGGAAATTAAAAATTTTATTGATTGGTGTTCTGATGGGGATGCTACGTTGAAGCAAAGATATGACATGTTCATGGAAAGAAAAGCTAATGTAGAAGCACAGATAGAAGAACTAAAAAAAACTATGGAACTTATCGAGCATAAATGTTCTTATTACAAGACTGCTTTAGAAGCTGGGACTGAAGAAATTCATAAAAACAATAAAATAGGGACTTCTATTACTCCTTAACAGAAGATCACCTGTAATTCATTAAATATATGAAATACAGGTGTGCAGTCAAATAGTTGGAAAATTGATAAAGAGTAATGCAAACTTATAACTTCTCGTTTTAAAATTATGTCCCAGGAAACAAGTATCTAATAGATGTATCGATAAACATAATATTCATTGGAACCACAAACCAATAGAAAAATGCCCCTTAATTTTTTTGGGGGCATTTTTTACTATAGATCTTTAGGCCATTCCTAATTCATCTTAAATATTTCAGAAAATGACTACCAGATTATTCAGTACATCAATTTGAGAATTTCGCCTGAATTGCTTTTAAAAACATATCAGCAGCTGCGGAAAAAGACTGATGCTTCTTCCAAACAATATTTAATCCTGATTCAAGTCTTGGCTCCAGCGGTCTAAAACAGAGGTTACTATCACTAGACGTATTCACTATTTTATCAAGGGCTATTGCATAACCAATGCCCTCCTCAACCATAATCGCAGCATTATAGGCAAGATTGTATGTTGTCACGACGTTTAATTTATCAAAATCTTCACCAAACCAATCTGCAAATTCATTTTTAGAAAATGTCTGTTTCATAGCCTGGCGTGAACAGATTAGCGGAACATTTAATAAATCCACTGCTTGAATGGTATCTTTTAAAGCTAAAGGACTGTCTTTCCTCATAATAACGCCCCAAATATCTTTGGCTGGGATATTGATGTAATTGTATTTTGATAAATCAGCTGGCTGGATTAATATACCAAAGTCAAGCAACCCCTTGTCAAGCCGTTCAGTCACATCGTCTTCGTTACCGCTGTAAAGATGGTGCCGTATATTTGGATAATGTAACTGTAAATCTTTTACTACCCTTGCAATCTGTTTCATGGCGTCTGTTTCCCCTCCGCCTATGTAAACATCACCACTTATTGTTTCTTCCATGGAACTAAATTCCGCCTCTAATTTATCGACCAAATCAATGATTTCTTCTGCTCTCTTTCGCAAGAGCAATCCTTCATCTGTGAGAATGATCCTGTGACTACTGCGAATAAATAGTTTTTTCCCTAACTCTTGTTCAAGGTCTTTTAATTGTCTTGACAAGGTTGGCTGTGTAACATGCAAAAAATCTGCAGCAGCCGTCATGCTACCTTCTCTTGCGACAGCAATAAAATAGCGCAAAACTCTAAATTCCATCTAACAAACCTCCTTTATGATGTTTTAGTATATACGTTTTAGAAATACTCATAAAGCATATCACGATATAAGATATAAGCATTGGATATATCAAAAAGGCATAGTTAGAATAAATAGTAATAACAACAGTAGAAAGGATGGTGTTTAGTATATCAACAATTAAAGATAAAGTTGTTGTAATTATGGGAGCATCAAGTGGAATTGGTGAAGCAACCACCAGGAAACTGGCAGAAGAAGGAGTGAAATTAGTCATTGCTGCTCGTCGTGAAAATCGCTTAAAAACTCTTGTTGAATCATTGCCAAATGCCAAAATTTTATATGCTGTGGCAGATGTAACCAATAAAGACGAAGTTCAAGCAGTTGTCAATTTAGCAGTTGAAAAATATGGCCGCGTAGATGTGCTCTTCAATAATGCTGGAGTGATGCCAACTGCGCCACTTTCAGAAAAACGTTTTGATGAATGGCGGCAAATGTTGGACATCAATATCATGGGTGTTTTAAATGGCATAGCTGCGGTGTTACCGATCATGAAAAAACAACAATCCGGTCAAATTGTTACGACTGACTCTGTTGCTGGACATGTTGTTTTTCAACAAGGTGCTGTTTATTGTGGGACTAAATTTGCTGTTCGCGCCATTATGGAAGGGCTGCGTCAAGAAGAACGCGAAAATAATATCCGGAGCACGCTTATCTCTCCAGGAACGGTAGATACTGAACTTCATACAACCATTAAAGACCCTGAAAATCGCGAAAGGGTGGAAAATCTTCAGCGTACGATCGGTTTACAATCAAGCGACGTAGCCGATGCAGTGGCTTATGCAATTAGCACACCTGAAACCGTTGCGGTAAGCGAAATTATCATTCGACCCACTAAACAAGTTGACTAATGGAAGTTGCGATTAACGAAACAATATTTCCAAGAATACTGAACGCATTAAATTGTGTAATTAAGATTTTGCCTAAAATTTGAGAAGGGGTGCTATTCATGATGTCCACTATGAAAAAGTTTAAAATGAAAAAAAAATCTATTATCACGCGTGTACTCACAGTGATAGCACTTGGGTTACTTTTAACCGGGACCATTGTTGCATCCAAGACCAGCGTTGGCGCTGCATACACACCGGACATGTCCAATGGAGCAGACAACTTTTACAAGAGCAACAAGATAACCATGAAGAAGGTTGAGTTTAAAAATCAATACAACATGAATGTTGCAGGGAATCTTTTTATTCCCAAAGGTTTGAAGAAGAACACCAAAAATCCCGCAATCATTGTCGGACATCCCATGGGCGCAGTAAAAGAACAAAGTGCGAATTTGTATGCCCAGAAAATGGCTGAACGGGGATTCGTTACTCTGTCCTTGGATTTGTCGTTCTGGGGAGAGAGTGAGGGTCAGCCTCGCAACGCTGTTTCTCCGGATATCTATGCCGAGGATTTTAGTGCTGCGGTGGATTTCCTGGGCACCCGGTCATTTGTTGACAGGGAGCGGATTGGTGTTCTCGGGATTTGTGGCAGCGGAAGCTTTGCCATCAGCGCAGCCAAGATCGACCCGCGCATGAAGGCCATTGCCACAGTCAGCATGTACGACATGGGTGCCGCCAATCGCAACGGGCTTAAACACTCGCAGACTCTCGAGCAGAGAAAAAAGATTCTCGAGGAGGCAGTGGAGCAGCGCTATGTGGAGTTCACAGGTGGTGAAACCAAATACACCAGTGGGACAGTACATGAACTGAATGAAAACTCTACCCCTATTGAACGTGAGTTTTATGATTTCTACCGCACCCCTAGAGGAGAATTTACTCCCAAGGGCTCGTCACCTGAACTCACGACACACCCGACGCTGACTAGTAACATCAAGTTCATGAATTTTTACCCGTTCGAAGACATAGAAACGATTTCTCCTCGTCCGATGCTTTTCATCACGGGTGAAAACGCTCATTCCAGAGAGTTCAGCGAAGACGCCTACAAGCTGGCGGGGAAACCGAAGGAACTCTACATTGTTCCGGGCGCAGGTCATGTAGATCTGTACGACCGGGTGAATTTAATCCCTTTTGACAAGCTTGAGTCCTTCTTCAAAGAAAATCTGAAGAAAAGATAAGGTTTGTGTTTGAAAATCGTAGAGAGCTTGGAGTACCAATGCACTTCGAGTGAACCCGCTGTGTGAATCCTGCAACTCTTGTAGGGATTCACACTTTTTTGTCTGAATTGATTCCACGTTATGCAGAGTTTTTTATAGTTGGCGGATATGACGAAAAGAGAAAAAGTCAGTATGAAAGGAAGTCCTTGCTCTAAAGAAAACGATATTACTCATAATAGGGGCTCAGCTGCTATGGAAGATATATAAGAATAGATATAACACCCAATGTATGGGCCCCTTTACGCAGCTAGAAAATGACCTTTTCCTGAAGGAAGGAGATCCGTTTTATGACTAAACGTAATAATTTACTTATATTTATAATGGCGGTAGGCGTTTTTGGCATTATCAATACTGAAATGGGCGTTATTGGGATATTACCTTCCCTTGCTGAACACTTTGATGTCAGTGTTTCAAAAGCAGGATTGCTGGTGAGTCTTTTCGCCCTTGTTGTTGCAGTATCGGGTCCAACTATGCCGTTATTATTTTCGGGTATCAACCGCAAGACCGTCATGTTGCTTGTACTAGGTATTTTTGTTATAGGTAATATTATTTCCATTTTTGCCTCTAACTTTACCGTTGCTTTAATATCTCGTGTCATTCCAGCTTTTTTCCATCCCATTTATTGTTCATTGGCTTTTACAGTAGCTGCTGCATCAGTCAGTAAGGACGAAGCCCCAAAAGCTGTATCTAAAGTATTTATAGGAGTATCTGCCGGTATGGTGGTTGGGGTACCCATCGCAAGTTTTATTGCGAGTACAACCTCTTTACAAATGGCGATGGTATTCTTTACTGCTGTAAATGCTATAGCATTCATTGCTACACTCCTATTTGTACCATCTATGCCGGTTAAGGAAAGACTTTCATATGGAACACAATTATCCGCATTAACCAAATCAATTGTCTGGCTTTCCATTATTGCAGTCATCCTTCTCAATTCAGCTATATTCGGGGTTTATAGTTATTTTGCTGAGTACATGAAAACTGTTACAAATTTCCCTTCGAATACTATTACACTAATGCTTGCCATTTACGGTGGAGCCAATATCATTGGGAACGTTATGGCAGGAAAGTTACTTACTAAAAATGCCCAGAAATCTGTAGTAGCTTTTCCTTTTGCACTGGGAGCAGTTTATATCCTATTATTCCTATTTGGTCAGTATTCTCTACCCATGGCATTCATTACTATAGTTTGGGGAATTTTAGCTGGAGTAGGAGGAAATATAAATCAATATTGGGTTATGTCTTCAGCTCCTGAAGCTCCTGACTTTGCCAATGGATTATTTTTATCATCCTGTAACGTAGGAACAACAATTGGTGCAGCTCTAGGTGGACTATTTATATCTCAAATCGGTACACAATACGTCGTATTAGTTGGACTTTTATCGTTAATATTGGGTTCGGTCTCTATTTTTCTAAGAAAATATATGTATAGTTTACAAAACGAAGCTCTAGAGAAGAAAATAATTTAACATTCTATTAAGTTGGCTTTCATGATCGGTTTCATCACCCGTACGAGTATGCAGAAAGAGATTTACATTATAACGAATGGGGTTTTATATGGGCCTTGCTCTTTTATTAAAAATTATAGATTCCTACCACTCTATAAAAAAGTATAGACGTAAAATGTGTCTAAAGAACCTGAAGAACGGGTAAATAATCATAGTGAATGGAACAGAAGGTAATTTTTAATGAGGGAACGTGTTATTGGCGTATATGAAAACGAACAACTAGCGGCTGAAGCTGTTGAAGATTTAAAAAAGAAAGGCTATACATCTGAGCAAATTTCAGTTATAGCTAAAAATACAAATAAATTATCTGAAATAACACAAGAGGTTAAAGCCATCGACTAAGGATGGGGCCATTGCAGGAGCTGCTACTGGAGGAGCCATTGGATTAGCAGGCCTGATCGTAGGGTTATCCGCTGTATTGGTTCCCGGAGTTGGCACTGTATTGGCTGCGGGCCCTATCATTACCACGCTGGGAGGAGCAGTTGTGGGAGCAAGCTCTGGTGCTGGCGGATTACTGCACGCTCTTATTAATATTGGAGTCCCAGAAGATCAGGCCCAACGCTATTCTAACGATGTTCAGGATGGTAAAATACTGGTGTTTCTACAACCCTATGAGTAATAATGAAATAATTGGATAATATAACCGAAGTTTAAAGATTCATGAAAACACACTAAGCCTGAAAGTGTTTTGTAATTATAACACCCCATTGTTCCAGAAAGGTTTTATCTTCGACACCTTCACTAGTTCAAGCTTGGAAAACCAAGTTAGTACGGTAGAATACGTTTCTCCACCTCGATCGTCCCAGTCGGATTTTCCCCAAAAGGTTTAGGTCGCTGCTACTGCCTCCCCTTCTGGTTCAAGTAAGTCTGCCTGGATTGTCTAATGCCCACCTTTTTTTAGTCACTCCCCTGTGACCGCAATAACTGCAGTCGAAGTGGTCTGATTATTCTCTTACTCGAGTAAAATTGCGTCCAAAGAAAATGGATGTGAAAATATGAACCAGAAAAACGACTGCTCTTTTTGAACAATCGCACCCATTCATATTATAAGGTCAGCCAGGTATATAACTGGTTGACCATTTTTTATATGATTGCCACAGTTTTTTTTAGTTCCCCCATTGCTCCAGAAAAGGTCTCTTCTTCAAACACCTGCGTTACTTCAGATTAGTATGGTGAAATACGTTTTTCCCGCCTGCCTATGAAGGTCCTGCGCGAGCGAGGATAAATTATTAATTCACTGGCCTTACTCATTAGCATAAAAGCTTTGATATGCTCATAACCATTTTTAGAACAATCGAACATGTTGTTATGCAGTGGTTGAAACAGGAGGTGTGTGAGTATTAAAAACAAGATGATGCCTATATTGATCAATTGGTATTTACATTATTTCGATTAAGCACGAGGGACTATAGGAACAGGTTCCAAAACATTCAATACGGAGTGGATCATTTTATGACAAACAAGCTTCTCCCAGGACAGGAACTCCTGGAAAACCAACAGCTTACCGCGGCAAATGGGCGAGCATTCTTAATCATGCAGGGCGATGGAAATTTCGTGCTCTACGAAGTACATAAAGGCAAACACATCCCTGTCTGGGCTTCCGGTACCAATGGCAGTGGCGGCGTTAAAGCAGTCATGCAGCATAATGGGACTCTTGTTGTATGTAAAGCGAATGGCGAGGCGGTCTGGCATTCTCCTGGTACCGAGGGGAATTCTGGGTCATACCTCATTATGCAGGACGATGGGAACGCCGTAATTTATACTAACCAGGGAAAAGCGCTTTGGGATTCAGGAACATGGCGCCATAGTCGAAGGCTTGATTTTAACCCCGCTGTTCACGGGTTTTTGTTTCCAAACGAGTTTGTCAATGCTGTGGCCAACATTCCCGGTCATGGACAGGTGAAAACACTGGGAAGATGCGGCGGAATGGCTTTTGCGGCGCTCGACTACTTCCTTAAAGGCATCCCTGTTCCGAAATATAGCGGGAGCTTGTTTAACGGAGAGGTTCCCCCAGATGGACACTGGCTTGCCGATTACATCTACAGTCGACTTATGGACAGCTTCCTCGTCCCTTCCTCGATTAAGTATGTGCATTGGACCGTGGCATCCGACCATTCTACCTGGCTAGGCGGAAAAGGTGTAAGCCGCTGGACGAAGGAGGAAGAATTCCCCAAACTGCGGTCATCCATCGACTCAGGTCGGCCGGTTGTCCTTGGAATGGTAGATGCCACTAACCTTGCGCAGATTGGATCAGAAAATCATCAGGTTCTGGCCTATGGATACGAGTGGCACTCGAAGGCCAATATCATGAAAGTATTCGTATATGATAAAAATACGGTGGGAAAAGAGGTCGTCTTGTCCTCCGAACCTGGAAACCCGCACTTTGACGCCACGAATAAGACTAACGACCCTTGGCGAGGATTTTTTGTGGTTGATTACCAGCAGAAAAACCCGCCTGTATTCACGATGCAGCCTCCAGCAGCCACTGATGCAATCCGTTACGGCCAAACGATCAAGCTTAGTCATCTCATGACGGGACTGACACTACATTCGCATGCACTCTACTATGGACACAGCAGAAGCTCAGGTCAACAACAGGTTACCTGCTTCAGAGGGGCCGATGACAATGACCTATGGAAGGTCAAGGGGCCCCATGGTACCCAGGCAAATCACAGGAGCAATGAACCAGTGCAACACGGAGATGTCATCAGGTTCGAACACGTGCTTACCCAACTCAACCTGCATAGCCATTCAGGACACCCTTCCCCTGTTACGGGCCAGCAAGAGGTGACTTGCTTCGGTTCTGGAGGTCAGGGAGACAGTAACGATAACTGGCGTGTTGAGGTTGAAGGCGGAGGACAGTGGAACGGACAGCGACGAGTCCGGCTTATTCACCTGAATACAAACCATGCACTCCACTCCCACCGTGGGCACAGTGATTCCCGCTGGACAGCCGGCCAGCAAGAGGTAACCGGCTTTGGCGGACGTGACGATAATGACTGGTGGTGGCTCCTCGAAATCCGGTGATTGTTTCCTGGGAAACATCCGCCCCCCAAGATAATAGACTGTAAGGATTTAGAAACCGTATTTTGCTAACCGGTAGAACTCGTTATTTCGATTGTCATTTTTCCGGTGTGCGGACAAACAGGAGTGCTAATAGAGCGCCCGCAAATGCGACTATTCCACACCAGAAGAATGCTTGTTGATAGCCTTCATTAAGAATTAGCTCTTTAGCTCCGGTAGCACTTGCCGTTGCTGCTGCTGCAATCGAAACTATAACAGCTAAACCAACTGCAGATCCTATCTGATATGTTGTATTATACAAACCTGAGGCAAGACCGGACTCTTCTGATTTTGCCTCAGATACTGCTGCCGTGGTTGCTGGTAGATAAGCAAGTGCATTTCCAAGTGCTGCTAGTAGCAGCGGGGTGAATACGTCGCCCCAATAATGACCATTGACTGTATTACCTGAAAATAAAAGTCCTGCAATACCAAGAATGATAAATCCAATCATCATTGTTATTTTCATACCCAATTTATTCATAACCCTTTCAGCTAGCACAATCATGAATATAGCCATCAGGATCGGCGCAGGCAACATTCCCATTGCTGCCTCGAAAGGTTCATACTTCATCACTTGCTGCAAGTATAAAATAAGGAAATAAATCAGTGGGAACCAAGATGCAGATAATAATATAAGCGATATATTCCCCGCTGCCAGATTAGGCGCTTTAAAGATGCTTAGCGGTACAAGTGGATCTTTTCTAAACATTTGGATAAGGATAAAAATGATAAATAGAATGCCACCCATTACTAAAGGTAATACAGTTGAAAGTGCTTGCCAGCCATTTTGTTCTACATTTACGATACCATAAACGATTAAAACGAGTGCCGCTGTAACAGCAATGGCACCTGCATAATCAATGCGACCTGTTTTTGGCGTGCCTTTTTGTAGAAGCTTTGGTGCTAAGTACATAACGATAATAGAAATTGGGACATAAAAGAGTAATGTCCAACGCCAGCTAAAGAGTTGTGTCAATACACCCCCAAGAACGATACCAAGAGCACCGCCTGCTGCTCCAGAAAGCCCCCAGACTGCAAGTGCCTTCCCCAATTCTTTCTTATTGGCAGAAAATAATATCATAACAATTGAAAGTGCTGACGGTGCAATTAAAGCAGACCCAACACCCTGGATTCCTCTTCCTATGTTCAAAGACATTTCATTCCAAGCTAAACCTGCGAATAAGGACGAAACAGCTAAAATTGAAATACCCCACATAAAAATGCGCCGGTGACCGAATAAATCAGATAGTTTTCCTCCTAAGAGTAGTAATCCTCCAAACATAATCAGAAAAGCGTTCATAACCCATTGTAAATTCGCTTCCGTATATCCAAGTGCATCTTTAATAGATGGTAAAGCAACTTGAACAACAGCTGAATCCATCATTACTATAAAATTCGCAAATCCCAATAAAGCCAATGCCTTCCAACGCTTTGGATTGGGTTGCAAAAGTGATTGTGTTTTTGACATGTTTTAATCTCCTCTTTTTGCTGATTGGCTATATTGATTCATAGTGAGCCTTCAGCTTTTTAATTTAAAACTGGTTTAAAAGGATCGATGGTTAAAATCAGGTTGTCTTTCCCAATTCTTTTTAGGAATTTATGAAAGGTCTCACGTTTCTTTCCCGTTCTTGAATAGACCACTATGATATCTTCCACGGCATGGTACAATTCATCTGCTGTTAGGTTTTCCTTTAGCAAGAAACCAACATCAGCGTCTTTCCCTTTTGCCTTTCCTCCAACATATAAATCATACAAGTCTCTATTTTTCATAATCCCTATATATCACTTAACAAAGGTTCACTACACCCAACAGGGCATCCCGTATAGGCAACCTTAAGGGTGAATGGAACTGGTTTCCCGACAATACGCCGATTCAGCTCTTTTGCAACGGGCATCCCTTCTTCTTCTTCCCCTTTGCAGAAATTACAGGTTTTTAAGCTCTTTACAAAGTTTCCAACCGGATAACATGCTAAGCCAACACTTTGAAATTCTTCTATGATTTCTTCTTTCTTGTTTACAGGGATGTCTAGATAGATTTGTTGAAATGTGGTTAATTCAATCTCCTCATCTTCATTCAGATATTTTGAAATTGTCCCAAGTTGCCTTGAGTTTAATTTTGCCCCAAACCCTATTCCTCCATTTACGGCTATCTTACTATTTTTGCTGTTACTCTCCATATTCATTTCCCCTTCCTTTTTTATAAGTACCATACCCGCGAATGGTATCTTAAGCTATCAAAGAGTTCCTGTAGCCAAAGGCTGCAGGCTTATTAATTGGCAATATTCAATAACTAATTTGTTTCTCTAAAATTCGCCATGTTTATCACCTTTTAAATATACCCCCATGGGGTATATTTTATTGTTAAAAATATCTTAATTTATCAGAATGATGACTCTTTCTTTCTGATGGCAATCCAGTTTATTTCCTCACACATTTAATCTCAACTCACACTAATAATTTACTTTACCCCCCTATGGTATGTCAAGAGGTAAATACTAAAGTATAATTATCTTATGTCATTCTTATACCCTACCCCCCTAATGTTTAAAAGCTGTTTATTAGGGAAAATTCTTTATGAATAAACCGGAAGGGGGTATATTACTAAATGAATTGACACTTTCAAAAGGTTGTTCTTCAAGGTGGACCGAAATAGTAATTGTTTTCATGTGGGATCACTTTATAAGGTCAACTTTAATCGAGTTGGAATGCAGTATTAACAGCCTTTGATACTGCATGATAGTTGGATTTAATATCTTGTACACCAATTACTAAGATAAGTATGAAAATATTTTAAGGAGGTACAATCAAATGTCACATGAACAATACCAATCTGTACTTGAATTACTCCACGAATGTATGGTCGCATGCAATCACTGTTATGATGCTTGCCTAAAAGAAAATCATGTAGGGATGATGGCAGAATGTATCCGCTTGGATAGGGAATGTTCAGATATTTGCAGTTTCTTAGAACAAGCAATCACGAGGGGAACTCCATTTGTTAATGAACTTGCTGAAGTTTGTGCAAAAATTTGTGAAGCTTGTGGAAACGAATGTAAAAAACATGATCATGACCACTGCCAGAGATGTGCTGAGTCATGTTTCAAATGCGTAGAAGCATGCCGCAACCTAATCGCATAATAAGACTTTGGAAAAGAAGAAGTGAATCTATTAAGGATTCACTTCTTCTTTTCATCAACTGATTTAGTGACTGATGAACAACGAGTTCTATCAAAAGTATCTACCACCAATGTTTACCGCGGAATTTGTTTTCCATCTTTGAAGAATCCCCCTTTTCGGGTCCAACAGTCGTTAACCAAAGGATAGACTCAGCTGCTTATTTGGAGCCCTTGGAGCAGATGGTCCACCCATATCTGAACTTACCCACCCGAAAACCCTCACCTCTACCCCAAAACCCTGGCTTCATATTATAGTATCGCTGTAAAAAAACTCGACAGGCTCAGCAGGCCTGTCGATTTTTTGTCATGCATATTGTTTGTTTTCGTCCTTCTTAAAGAAGCTCTTCATGGAATGGAATACATCGGCCTTCTGCTTGAGGATATAGTAGCGGAATTTCTCATCTTTGATGTTTTTGTACGCGGACATTAGGTCGAGTGGCGGTTGTACTGGTTTAGTTAGCCACCGTCTATCCTTACAGGAAATGACTTTTGCCTTAACTATGCATTGCTCTTATGCTTTATTATCCTCGTACTGTCCTAGTGAAATTCTTTGGCTATCCAAATGAACACCCTTACGAAGTAATTGACCGTCTGTGTGTCAGAATGGAAAATTGCAGGGTCAACTTATTTATCCGCTAAGGGACCCTGCTGGCTTTTTAAAACATTAATGTGGCGAATTCATCACCTTGTGGCCGACTAAGACGCGGCGGATGAAGAACGCTATAACCAAGCCAATCAGTGCTATGATCATCGTGAACAGGAACACGTTTTGTGATCCAGCCGTCATCGCGTTTGCAATTTCGGCCTGTTTGGACGGAGCGGAGGAGCCATGCAAGTATTTCTCCATACCGCCCGTAAGGATACTGATTGCGACCGCTGTTCCAATCGCGCCCATGACCTGCTGCAGTGTGTTCATGACTGCCGTGCCGTGCGGGTATAACTCCGGCGGCAGTTGATTTAGCCCATTCGTTTGAGCAGGCATCCATATCATGCCTACCCCAACCATAAGCCCGATATGCAAAGACACCATAAAGGCCACTGAAGAAACAGGAGACAGGGTAGTAAAAAACCATAACATGACTGAAACAATCACGAGGCCGGGAATAACGAGCCATTTCGGCCCATACTTATCGAATAAGCTCCCCATACGCGGGGAGAGGATACCGTTCAGCGCGCTGCCCGGCAAAAGCATGAGTCCCGCAGTGAACACAGACAATCCTGCACCCGTCTGCAAAAACATCGGCAGGATAATCATGCTCGACATAATGATTAACGTACACGACAGTACCAGGAGCAGCCCAGTGACGTACATCGGATACTTGAAAACGCTCAGATTCATCATTGGATCGTGCATAAGATTCTGCCTCAGAATGAACAGTACCAGCGCAACAAGCCCAATGATAATTGATGTTACTACGACCATGCTGCTCCAGCCTTCAGCTCCTTCGCCCGCCTTACTGAAGCCAAAGACAACTCCTCCGAAGCCCATTGTTGACAATAAGACAGATAATAGATCGATCCGAGGCTTTGTGACATCTGTAACGTTTTCCAAATACTTCAGCCCTATCAACAACCCTATAACCAAAAGTGGCAGCGAGAACCAGAAGATATAATGCCATGTTAAATACTCGATTAATAGACCACCTATGGTCGGGCCGGTTGCTGGCGCAAACATGATAACAAGTCCAACGAATCCCATCGCCGCTCCCCGCTTTTCCGGCGGATATATAACAAGAATGGTATTGAACATAAGTGGAAGCAACAATCCCATGCCTGCCGCCTGTAAAACTCGGGCGAACATCAGCATTTCAAAATTGAACGCGAGCGCCGCAATCAATGTACCGGTGATTAAGCTTATGAGCGAACCTGTGAACAGCTGCCTCGTCGTAAACATCTGCAGCAGCAACCCGCTCATGGGCATTAAAATGCCGAGAGTCAGCAAGAACCCGGTTGTTAACCATTGTGCGGTTGCAGCCGAAATTTGGAACACTTCCATTAAATTAGTCATGGCTATATTTAGAGCGGTCTCGCTAAACATGCCAACAAAACCGCAGATAAGCAGCGATGCCAAGATGGCACGCGTATTGTATTCTTTCTTCATTTCATATCTCCTTGTAAATCACTTTATTTTTTAGCAAATCCTTGTTTGTTTAAATACTCGAGCATGAATGGCAGTCTGCTTCTTTCAAGATGATCCTCAATATGGTCTTTCCAGCCCTTTACTTTCTTTACTGTGAAAGGAGCTTTAACAGGACGATCTTGGTAATACTCACGCATCTGTTGGTCATAAGTTGCTAATTTTTCTTCATCCAGTGGCTGATACTGATTATCAAACATGACCATCGATTGAGGCAGTCGTGGTTTTAATCCAGGCTTCTCTCCAGCAGGATGGCCTATGCATAGACCAACTAAAGGAACCACATACTTTGGTAAATTTAATACCTCTGTTAATTCTTCAATATTAAGTCTTACTCCACCGATATAGACACCACCGAGTCCCATTGATTCAGCTGCAGTTAATGCATTTTGAGCCATTAGCCCAGCATCGAATGACCCTATTAAAAGGTATTCAATATAGCCAAGGTCCACATTGGGAGCAATCTGATGATTTCGGTTAAGATCTGAACAAAAAATCCAAAACTCTGCTGCTTCTTCTATATAAGGCTGATTAGCAGAGAGCTGCATGACTTTTTTTCGAAGATCTGGCTCTGTAATTCTAATGATGGAAACCGCCTGTAAAAGGCTGAAAGACGAAGTTTGATTAGCTGCCTTAAAGATTGCATCACGTTGTTCCTCTGTCAGTGGTTCATCTGTGAAAGACCGAATGGATGTATGATTATGAAGCAATTCAAGAGTAGCATTCATTTGAATCCTCTCCTCTATTAATATATTAATATTTAGCATTTCCATATTGGTAAGGAACTCCCATATTCTCTCGCAGTGTTTTTCCTTCATATTCTACAACGCTTCTATTGAGTTAGACGTTCCAATGTTACAGCCGATACACCAGCACAAACAATGTCCTTTCCATGTACGTCATAATTCGCATGACCCTCAGTTCGGTAAGACAGGATTTTAGCGTCAGAAATGCTTCCATAATGTCCACTTTAATCAATTAGCTGTACCTCCCTTCCAAATGGCAATTATCCTAGATTGCCATTCATAAAGTACCAGCGATCACCTCTATTATGAAGGTTCCCTTTTTTCTTCAGGGTCCTTAATTGTTTAAAAATAGAAGCTTGCGAATTCGTTTCTTCCGTTACTAATAAATTGTTTGTTTTTGAATCCAGACAAGATACAATCTTCTTTGCGCTTATTCCAGGGTGTTCTTTTATACAAGTGAGGATAATGTCCTCAATTTCCATTGGTCACATTTCTCCTCTGTTTAATAAAAGTATAATGTTCAAGGCTCTTCTTAATCAGATAGAATATCGATTCTTTGGATAAGGTAAACCTAAATTCCCACGCAAAGTTTTTGCTTCATATTCTTCACGGAAAATTCCTCTTTCTTGTAAGAGTGGAACGACTAAATCAATAAAGTCATCAAATCCTGAAGGAAGCTCCTGTCTTATCAGCAATAGATCCAGCGCCCCAGCTTCGTGCCAGTGTTGAATTTGATCTGCCACCTTTTCTGCCGAACCAAAAAGTTTTGGTTTTGGTATACGGTAAATCGGCATCAGCGCTTGCAGCTCCTGGAATTTTTCCTCAGCTTCTCTTTCTGTCTGTCCTACAATCGGATTATGTGAAATCGCAAGTAGGAAATCATCAAACGAACGCCCTTCTAACTCCACTCTCCTCTTTAACTCTTGACTAAAAGCTTTTGCATCTTCTAAATTATCAGCCGGGAGAAATACACCGTCGGCATGCTTTGAGGCAATATTCATGAAATCCCGAGAAGAGCCGGCTTGGAAAATAACCGGTCTTCCTTGTCTGGAACGGCTAATATTTAAAGGGCCATCTACTGAAAAATAGTTTCCTCTATAATTTAGAGCATGCATTTTTCGATGATCATAGAATACTCCACTTTCTTTATCTCGTATAAAAGCGTCATCCTCGTAGGAATCCCAAAGACCTTCGACAATCTCTAAAAATTCTTTTTTCATTGGATACAAGTCTGCTTTAGAAAGATGAGTGCGACTATAATTCGCTAATCCTCCTGGATTCGAAGTAACGGCATTCCATCCTGCCCGGCCATTGCTGATTTTATCAAGAGAAGCCATCTGACGGGCAACCGTGAATGGATCTGCATAGGAAGTTGCAATTGTGGCAGTAAGCCCAATAGAATGAGTCACCATGCTTAAGGCAGATAGAATACTTACACCTTCAAACATACTTAGATAATGAGGAATCATCCCCGGTCCAATATGGCTGACATCAACTAAAAAGATGGTGTCAAACTTTCCTTCTTCTAATCTTTTAGCTTTTTTTACGTAGTAATCGATGTTCTCACTGGCATTAGCTGGCATATCCGGGTGACGCCACCCCATGTAATTCCAGCCTACTCCATCTATAATCCCACCGAGCTTCAGTTGTTTTTTCTCTTTCATTCATTTCGCCTTCTTTCATTCTAGTCTGGTTAACTATTTAGAACTAAAATCAAATTCTTCCGCCAGTAACTGATAACCCTTTAGCCGGCTTGCTTGGTCAGGATAAAAATCCGCGATCATAATTTCATCTACTAAAGCTTCATTTGCCATCCGCTTTAACTTTTCAGCAACATTGGCTGCACTTCCAATAACAAAACGGTCTTTATTATATTGACGCGCTTCCTTTTCCTGTGGTGTATAAACATACTTACTTGCTTCTTCCGTTGTTGGAAATGAAAGATCCCTTGAACCTGTTGCCATTCTTGCCCACATTAATTCCACGGGCCCTGCCAAATATTTTGCCTCTTCCTCTGTTTCTGCAGTAATAACTCCAATTGCCAACATGCTCTTTGGCTCATTCATATAAATAGATGGCTTGAAATTTTCACGATAGGAACGAAGCATTGGTATAGCTAATCTAGGTTCCAAGTGGGCTGCAAACACAAAACCAAGTCCTTTATCGATAGCGAACTGCACACCGCCCTGGCTGGAACCTAACATATACAGATCGGGTACTAATAATCCATTCCCTGGAACGATTATCTTCTTGAAGGGATGATGAGCTGGGAAATTTCGTGAAAAAAACGAGAGTAATTGATCTAATTGTTCTGGAAAGTCATTTGAAGTAACTGACTCTTGTGAACGTTGTAAGGCTAATGCAGTTAATCCATCTGTTCCCGATGCTCTTCCTATTCCAAGGTCTACCCTGCCAGGATAGAGGGCTTCGAGTAATGTAAAGTTTTCCACTACTTTCAGAGGACTATGGTTAGGTAACATAATCCCTCCTGAACCTACACGTATATTTTGGGAATGTGAAGCTGCGTGCAGACTTAACAAATCAGGAGATGTACTGACTTGGCTAGGAGTATTATGATGTTCCGTGAACCAGTATCTCTTATAACCTAATCTATCGGCTAGTTGGACCATCTCTGTTGAATTTTTTAAACTTTGAATAGGATTACTACCAGCATATACATGTACAAAATCTAAGATAGATAACGGTAGATCATTATCAAGTTCATTTTTGACCATTAAATAAAACTCCTTTTAATCAATGATAGAAACCACCTGCAAAAGGCTGAAAGATGATGTTTGATTAGCTGCCTTAAAAATGGCATCCCTTTGTTCCTCTGTCAGTGGTTGATTCGTAAGAGAACGAATGGACGTACGATTATCTAGCAATTCAAGGGTATTATTCATTTGAAAACTATTAATTACTGTTATCATTCAGCCTTCCGTATTGATAAGGAACCCCCATGTTCTCACGCAGTGTTTTTCCTTCATACTCTTTGTGGAACAAACCGCGGTCTTGCAAAATCGGGACAACCAGTTCCACAAAATCAGCAACTCCATCATAGGCTATATCCGGAACAACCGAGAAGCCGTCACATGCACCGGCCAAAAACCATTCTTCCAAGAAGTCAGCAACTTGTACGGGGGTACCTGCCACTACTGGATGATAGTTAATGACCCCATGGGCAAGAACATCTCGAATGGATAGCCCTTGTTTCAGCAGATCTAAAGCTCTGTCGGAACGTGGATCCATTGGGTTGGCATATGCCTTTTTCAACATGTCAGCTGATAAAGGTTGATCAATATCTACTGAGTGCACCGATAGTGGTAAGCCAACCATGGAACCAAGGTAACTTACTCTTCCTGGTATCTCCTCTGGATTAAAACTCATAAGCTGTCTTCGCCGCTCTAAACCTTCTTCTTCAGTTGAACCGATGGAAAACATAAAACCTGCATACATCTTAATATCATCAGGATTTCTGCCAAAACGGGCAGCACTTTGTCGAACCGCTTGCCTATGTTCACGAGCAGATTCGATATCATAAGGATTTGCATAGACACCAGAAGCGTATCTCCCTGCCAATTCCAAACCTAATTCCCCTCCGCCTGCCTGGAAAATAACTGGTTGACCTTGCTCAGAAGGAGGGATTGGCAAAGGACCACGAGACGCATAATACTGCCCTTGAAGATTGATAGGCTGAATTTTGTCCATGTCGGCAAATTTTCCGCCTTCTACATCTAACGTCCAAGCGTCTTGTCCCCAACTCCCCCACAATGCTTGGACAATTTGGATGGATTCATGAGCCATGTTATATCGTTCTTTGCGACTGGCAATCTGAGCACCAAAATTTGCTGCAGCTGCTGGATTTGATGTGGTAACCGCATTCCACCCTACACGCCCATGACTTATAACATCCAGTGCTTTGAACTGACGTGCTATGTTATATGGATAATTGAATGTCGTTGATAGGGTAGCAACAAGCCCAATATGTTTCGTTTCCCTGGCTACAGCCATTAGTGCTAACATAGGATCCATAGGGAACATGGGAGTCTGAGGACCTAAGTCATTGTATAATCCAGGAGTATCAGCGATAAAGATCATTTGAAATTTTCCTTTTTCAGCTAATTTAGCTCGCTCCACATAACTATCGGTATTTGTGTAGGCTGCTGGGTCGGTGCCAGGCATTCTCCAAGCGCTAAATTCGGCTCCGTACCCCGAAACCATTTGTAGTGCTAGTTGCATCTGTTTTCTTTTTTTCATGTATTTCTTCCCCTTTATTTTTAATAGGCTCCAAGTAAGCAAAAGAGCCGCAGTTTATTAGTTCTAATTACATTTCAGTGAAATAATATTTAGCTTGCTAACTAATTTATGGTGAATACCCAGCACAGACAGTTTTCTCTTTGGTGCCCTTACTAAATTGTGGCGTACAATACTCATAGTCTTTGGATTTTGTATTAAGTGCCAAACATTTATTTAGCAGGCTAAATATCAACATAGAGGAAACTTAGAACAAGTTTCTCTCCATTCGCTTCATAAGTTCCCTTAAAATTAAGCGTTCTTCCGGTAAGATTGAACCGAGTAATTTTTCTTGCTGCTGTTTCCATTTGAAATCAACCGGTTTCTCTAATTCTTTGCCTTTGTCTGTTAGATAAATTCGCATAACCCTTGCATCCTGTTCATCACGTTTACGGTATATGAACCCATTCTGCTCCAGCGATTTAACCATATTTGTTACCGTAGGCGGCTCGCATTTTAAATGTTCACATAGTTGCATTTGTGTTATTCCATCACCTAACCACAAACGAGCGAGTAGTCTATCCTGGCCTACATGAAGATTAAGTTCTCTTAGATTTTCGCTATAATCTCGACGCATTTTGGATGAAATTTTATCTAACGACTCACGGATATCGCATCCAACCTTATTATCGTTCATGAATATGCCTCCACTACTAAAATGTACTTAGCAAGCTAACTATATCACGTTTGAAATTTAGTGGCCATTTATCTTAAGGGACCTACTTTCATATTACGGGCTATATTTATCTAGAACGGAGGTCAAATATATGGATCCATCAATAAGATTGAGCCCTTCATCCACATCAGCTATTTCATAATGTCCAGACTGCATATTACTCCATTGCCTAACAACTTGTTGTATGGAGTAATTTTATTACTGAACTCAGAATAAAACCATTTCTCATCTTTGTGAAGAGGACAATAAAAATTGCCGTAGTACATTTTTTTGTACTAATAGCTTAGTTAGTACAAAAAAAGCTGCCCCAATGACAGCTTCAGTTAGTCTACCTGCTCCCCGAACTTCTTCCCGAACTCTTCCATCAAATCAATGATAGGAATGAATTCTTTCCCTTTTGAGGTTAATGAATAATCCACTCGAGGAGGAACCTCTGGATAAACTTTTCGACTTATTAAGCCATCGCTTTCTAATTCTCGAAGTTGCTTTGTAAGAGAACCTTGTGAAATGTCCCATAAAAAGGCTTTAATTTCACTATAGCGACGCTCTTTGTTCTTTAAATACCAAAGAATGATATATTTCCAACGTCCAGAAAGTATGTTTTGGGTATAGGCAATGCCATAAACCTCTCTTTGTTCCTTTATACACTCTTTGTCAAATCCATCCTTACAGATCCTAGACACCTTTTCACCTGCTTTCTACTGTTTAGTACAAAAAAATGAACTACGTCCATTTTTATTGCCTACTTCAAAAAGATGGGAAATCATTTTATTCTAGTATGTGTAACAGAAATACACAATACATTTTTATTATCTAATATATGTTAATCGTTTAATAAACATATGATTGTGTAACTTTAAACAGAATAGCTCTTTCATATACAAAATACATTAGGAGGAACAATAATGAGATTTGGAATTATAGGTGCAGGACCAATTGGGTCAATCATTTCAAAAAAATTAGTTAAGAATGGACATGATGTCAAAATCGCAGATGCACGAGGAGTTGAACGTTTAGAAGGAAAGGAGTTTGCTGGAACAGCTGTGCGCGTAGAGGATGTAATTAAAAATATTGAAGTTCTTATAATATCTCTCCCAATAAAAGCACTGCCAAGCATTCGGAACATTATCGATCAAGTCGGGGAGGAAGTAATCATTATAGATACTTCAAATTATTATCCTTTTAGAGACGGAAAAATTGAAGAAATCGAGAACGGGATGGTTGAAAGCGTTTGGGCTTCAAATCAATTAGGCAGACCTATCATTAAAGCTTTCAACAACTTATTAGCCTATACTTTAGAAAATGAAGGAACATCCGAAGATTCTAGTGAACGAATTGCGATGGCAGTTGCTGGTAATGACCCATCACAAAAACAAGTAGTCATGGACATAGTATACGAGCTAGGCTTCGACGCAGTAGACAGTGGTTCTTTAAGTGACTCTTGGAGACAACAGCCAGGAACTCCTGCTTACTGCACAGAGCTAACAAAAGATGAACTCACGAAAGCGTTGAAAAAGGCAAATAAAGAAAAAGCACCATTACTGCGGGATAAGGTGATGGAAAGGTTCGCAGAGCTTCTTGCAGAAAAAAAGGGAGTTGAATTTTCACATAATGATATTGTGAATATAAACAGAGAAATATACAATTCATAAAAACAAAAGGTGCACTTAGATAGAGCGCACCTTTTTTACCCATATATATCCATAAAGTTGTGAAGATATAGGTACCTATTTCCTTTTTGATTGGTAATTCTTACATCTTACAAAACTCATTCCAGTCCGATCTCAATCTTTTTCAAAAACAGACCCTAAGTATGATTATATTTTAAATCCCTCTTCCACTCCCTCAATAAAAGAAGCGAACACCCGGTTATTCCAGGTTTTTCCCTTTAGGCATCCATGAAGCGAAATTCGCGCCTGATCAGAAAAAATAAAAAGGGATCGACACTTTCAATACTAGATCTGCGGCTGGGTTGGTTGGTTAACTAGGGTGGGAGAGCCCACCCGTTTTTTGTACTAGGCCATTTATGGGCAATTTATTAACATCTATTAACATTAAGAAATTCTATGGATGGCTAGCGTATTTAATCAGGGCTACCGGAACATTTATATCATCAATATTAATATGTCCGAAACCACCCGTTTCATTGTCCACAACCTTAATGTATCGTCTTCCCTATATTCAATGGCAAAAGAACTTTCCTTTATATCATCCCAATTTTTTATCTTCATAAAAAACCCCCTCACACTGAAAGTCAAACTTCAGCATAACCTTTAATTGAACCATTCTTCCTCTTTTTGATTATATTTATCAATAAGTTAAAAATTCAGCCTATTCTGTTAAAATAAAAGCGTATTTTTTTAGTAAGTAGAAAAATAATTTAGAGAAATCTTTATTCATACAAACCTACTGGTATCTGAATAAAAAAGCTGCATGGATAGTTGTTGAATCCTCAACGTAAACCACCGATAGTGGTCACAAATATTAAAACAAAAAGCAAAGTCGTTCTCTCCAACCATTCTGCCTCGTTTTGTTAAGTGTAACCTTCACAAACCCAAATATCTTTTAACATAAAAACCTACTCACCTGTTTTATTTCTAAAACTAAATACAAAATCCTCTTGGTTTGAAACTGGTTAGCACATATTTTAAAAGATTGTATTTCCGATATTAAATCCTAATACTCCTTGAAATGACAATAAACATAACAAGCGCGAATTAGCATTTAAATTCGCTTGTTATGTTTATTTTTCCACCTGTCAAACTGAACTACTTAGGAGGATTATTTCCTCTATTTGTTTATGGATGGTTGAAGAATAAAATTATTGACTTCCCAGGTGGTCCTTTCTCAAATTTTAAATTTTGCGTCTAAGCAGAATTTAAACCCTTAGAAACCACTCCCCCCCCCCTTGCAGCATAATCGAAAGCATGATGATGATACAGGGCTAGAGACACAAGTGGGATAGAGCCTGTTCCATTTAACTGTTTCTTTCAGTTGCCGTTCCTCGAATGATTAGCTCTGGAGACATGACAATGCGTTGTTTGACTTGTTGCGGATTCTTGATTTCTTCCACTAATAATTCAATAACTTTTTTTCCCATTTCACGGATCGGCTGGGAAACCGTGGTTAATGGCGGATAAGACATTTTTGCCAGGATTGAGTTATCAAAACCTACGATTGATAACTCCTTTGGAATATCTAATCCATATTCCCGGGCACCTTGCATCACACCAATTGCAAGAGTTTCCGTTGATGCAAAAATCGCTGTGGGCGGTTCGGGTACATCTAATAGTTCTACCGTTGAATTTAATGCATCGCCATAGCTCGTATTATTGATTGCTACTAATTCTTCATTGTAAGGGAGACCACCTTGCTCAAGAGCTTGTTTGTAGCCTTCCAGTCTAGATTGGGTGACAGGGAAATAAATGTCCTCTGTAACCATGGCGATTTTTTTATGTCCTAGTTTTATCAGATAGGACGTCGCTTCAAATGCTCCTAAGAAGTCATTCACGACTACTGTGTTTACGGCTAACGAAGGAACTTCCCTCGCCAATAAGGCTACTGGAATCTCATCGTTTAATAACTCCTGCAGGGCAGCTGTATTTTTTAATCCTGTTGCAATAATAATTCCATCTATATATTTTTTCTTTAATACTGAAACGTATTCCATTTCCTTTTCTAAATCATTATCGGTGCTACATATCATCAAACTAAACCCAAATTTACGCCCATGATCCTCAATCGCCCTTGCAATTTCGGCCATAAACGGATCGGCGATGTCCGGAATTAATAGTCCGATTGTTTGTATTCGTTTTTTGACTGATGCCGCAACACTAGGTTGATAATTTAATTTCTGCATCGTCTCTTCGACTTTTTTTCTTGTTTTCTCGCCAATCCTTCCTGTATTATTTAATACTTTTGAGACTGTAGAAATGGCGACTCCGGCTTCTTTGGCAACATCATAAATAGTTGGTTGTTTCATTCCGTCTTGCTCCTTCCCCTTCGGCACCTTCATCTATCGTTTATTTTATTATTTTTATAGGTAGATGAAAATGAGTAGGAAGGGGTTTTTTCCTTTAATACTCTTTTCTCATAAAAAGTTAAAACTCATTTCATTCAATTCATATTATACTGATTCAACTGATAACGCTTTCAATAGTCCTCAAGCACTCCCCTTGCCAAAAAAATATAAATGGGATTTTCTCTATTTATAAATCTATTTTTCTTTGACTTAAATCAGCCACGATTTTTGGTTTCCAATAAGTTTCAATCTCTTCAAGGGTTTTTCCTTTTGTTTCAGGGACCCATTTCCATACGAAAAGGAAAGAAAGGATACACATGACTCCATAAAAACTATAAGCTACGCCAGCGCTTATTTCCAGTAAAGACGGAAATGTCGATGAGATCAATAAATTACTTCCCCAGTTTGCCACAACGGTGATTGCCATCAATTGACCTCGAATTTTATTCGGGAAAATCTCAGCAGCTAGCACCCATACAAGCGGCCCAAATGATAGGTTATAAAAAGCGACAAAAACTAAAATGAATAAGAGCGCACCTAACCCCATCGAATCTGCAAATGCTAACGACGCTACACCAAACATTCCGACTGCCATCCCTACTGATCCGATTAGAAGCAAAGGCTTTCTTCCCCACTTTTCTACTAGCGTGAGGGCGATGAAAACAAAAATCAAGTTTACAACCCCAATGAGAATTGTTTGTAGCATAGAACCATCTGCACTTGCTCCCATATTGGCAAAGATACGTGGTGCATAATAGAGAATCACGTTGATCCCTACAAACTGTTGTGCAGCAGCTAATAAAATCCCAACGAGAACGACCAACCTTCCATAGGAAAAGATTCCCGCTTTAGGAGTTTTAAGAGCGGCAGTATTATCCAACGTTTGTTTGATCTCTTGATAAATTTCTTTGGCAATTTTCTCCGATCCATTTACTTTCGTTAAAATGGCCATCGCCTCTTTATATTTCTTTTTCGAAATTAAATAACGAGGCGTTTCTGGTACAAGAAATAAAAGACCAAAGAATAATAGAGCTGGGATGGCTTCAGAAGCAAACATATATCTCCATCCAAGATCGTTAATCCAACTCATGCTTTGCCCGGCGGCAATTCTCCAGTTTACAATATAAACAGCCAACATCCCAAAGATAATGGCTAGATTATTTAAAGTGACTAATTTTCCGCGAATATGTGCAGGAGAGGTTTCACTAATATACAAGGGCCCTAATCCTGAAGCCAACCCTACACCGATTCCACCAATAATTCGATAGATGTTAAACATAATGAAAAGACCCATCGTTGGCTCACCTTTTGTAAAGAATAAAAATTCAGGATAGCCGGAAAGTACAGCGGAAATAAAAAATAAAACCGCAGCAACTAGGAGAGAATTCCTGCGACCAATTCCATTCGAAAGGACCCCACTAATTAATCCCCCTACCACACAACCAATCAGAGCACTAGAAACCGTTAATCCGTGGAATATTGTACTTAAACCAAGACTATCAATCAAATAAACTTGTAAGGAGCGCTCAGCACCGGATATCACAGCTGTATCGTAACCAAATAGTAGTCCACCTAGTGCGGCAACCATAGATAGAAAGATGATATATGTCATATTTTGTTTCATTGTAACAAACTCCTTTCATGATCGATTTACTTCTCTTTTTCTTTAAAAAGGTCTGGATATTCTTTATCACTAGCCGATGCTGGAATCATGCTGACATTGACTCAGTTGCCATACCCACATCCTAAAATTTTACAAAAGGACTATAAACCAATCAATCTAAAGCGTTCAATCTAACCCCCCTTCTCTTCACAATCTACCTTTAAAGAGTCCTATTTCGTTAAGCTTGAACCTTAACCGCATCCCATTCTCTTAGCTGTTTGAGCGATTCTTTGTAGTAACTCACAACGATATCTAAATAGTTTCCATCCTTGACCGGTGTGAAGGGGTTTGGTCCTTCCGCAACCATTTCCATAATAATCGGTCCCTTATAGCCAATCTCAAGTAAAGCTGCAACTTGCCCTTTCAAATCCGCATGTCCGTCCCCTAGCCCTTGCCGGTTTGAATCAGCGATATGATAAACCCCTAACTTGTCCCCTGTTTCTTTAAGAGCCTGGATTGGACAAGCTTCCTCAATATTCATGTGATACGCATCTAAAAGAATCTTAAAACTTTTACTATTAATTTCATTTAATAAGGATAATGCCTCTTTCGCGGTGACGATTTGATGATTTTCATACCGGTTTAGGACTTCGAACACGACCTCAATCCCAAGCTCCTCCGCTTTCCGTACAACGGCTGATGTACTATCCACAAGAAATTCCCAATCTCTCGCTGCATCTCCACTGCCTTGCGTTTTCCCAACATTCCCATGTAGACAAATTCTTTTCGTCCCTAATTCTTCGGCCCAATCTAGTAAGGCTAAAAAATATTGAACCGCACTATAACGAACCTTTTCATCATCACTTGAAATATCGACATTCTCTGGCGTCACGGATAAAACCTTTAAATCACACCTATCTAAAAGCGCTTTCAATTCAGCAGGGTTTTGGGATAAATCTCCTTGAACCTCTACGCCGTTTACACCAATTTCCATTGCCAGTTTGCACTTTTCTTCCAAAGATAGATTCCCAAATGTCCATAAACAAAGTCCATAATCTCGATTCATCTAGATTCCCTCCAAGTATAATTTGGCAACTTTTCCATTTAAGAGGGGATCATCTGATCATCTCCCCTCTTTTGATATTTTTTCCTCAGAAAAAGCGAATGAATTAAACTAAAATGTGTTGGTCAAGCTTAATGGGTAAGTTGCTTTTTACGGACTCAATGCTTGCTAAGGCGATTTTCAACGCCCATCGAGCATCCTCAGCCGTTGCGAGCACCGGTTTTTGATGAATCACACAGTCTACGAAACTACTTAATTCAGCAACGTAAGCATCAAACAGTAAATCTTGATCATACCGACAAGTATCAAAGCTTACCCCATTCTGGTTATATCTTGTCATGCTTGATTCACGAATTCCTCCAGCTGTAATCATCCCTTCAGCTCCAAATACTTCTGCTCGAACATCATATCCATATACAGCCTGGAAATTCGCCTCTGTTGTCGCTATGGCCCCATTATCAAATTTGAGCGTTACTACAGCGGTGTCGAGCAAACCCTTCGCTTTTAAGTCTGGTCGAATGAGTGCATCTGCAACTGCATAAACTTCGACAGGCTTAGCACCAGGATTTAAATACATTAACGTATCAAAGTCATGGATTAATGTTTCTAAAAAGATGGTCCACTCAGGAATTGTCTCCGCTCGATTTAACTTTGGATCTCTCGTGGTCGATTTTAATAATTGTGGAGTGCCAATTTTCCCTGAAGCAATTTCTGTGTGTGCAGCTTTGAACCCTTTCTCAAATCTCCGGTTAAAACCTACTTGAACCAAAACATTTCTTTCCTCACTCGCTTCAACAATTTCATTTGCTTCAGTTAAATTGACTGCCATCGGTTTCTCACAGAAAACCGCTATCCCATTTTTAATCGCAGCCAGAACATTACTAGCATGCGTACGTGCTGGTGAAGCAATCACCACAGCATCTACTCCGGGGTCTTGGATTAATTCCATTGGATCTGTGTATGCCTTTGTATTAACATTTAGTTGACTGATAAGTTTTTCAGCAGCACCTGGAACAGGGTCAGCAACCGCATACAAAGTAGCTTGAGGCAATCGGTTCGCAATTGTCTCCCCGTGAAATGCCCCCATTCTTCCAGCACCGATCAAACCAACATTTAGTCTTTTCATACACTACCTCCTGATTAATTATGTAGGATATACAAACACGCGTGAATTTAGGAAAGTCCTTTCCTTTGATTTGAATTTTATACCATTATATTTACATTAGTCAAACTATTTAA
This sequence comes from Mesobacillus foraminis, assembly GCF_004340465.1. GTDB lineage: Bacteria > Bacillota > Bacilli > Bacillales > Cytobacillaceae > Mesobacillus_B > Mesobacillus_B foraminis. The sequence goes on from NZ_SLVV01000001.1 coordinate 481,791, forward strand.
AATACATTGATATATATTTTCTATCATAATCTCCTATAATTTCCCGAAACATACCCATCATATGAGCTGCACACTGGTAAAAATCCGGGAAACTAATGATGATTTTTGTTGTTCCTTATTAGGAAAGTTCTTTCCTTAATTCTATACTCACACACGAATCAAGGTAAAATTAAAAGGCATGAGAACGGTACAATGCACCAACTCATGCCCTAATGTCTGCCTAATAATGATTGTATCTATCATTATGGGATCACTTGAACTCAGAGCGTTTCTCTTTAATGTCTTATAAAAAAATAAGCTACAACTGTAACTTATTTAAAACTATCTTATTTTTAATTCAGAATCCATTCGGCAAAACGAATAAAATATATTTTATCCGTTTTAATCACGTCTCAAAGTTCAATGAGTAAACTTTATATTAGATTTACCAACTTTTGTTCAACTAATCTGATCCTTTAGCTTAAGAGGATCATGCTTTCCTCAGAATTCAGTCCTTTGTCCGGAAATCTGTTCGTTTGTGAGAGCTTTATCATAAGGGTCATTTTCGATAAACACAATGTAGTCCAATGAATTGTCCCCTCCGTCATCCAATGGGGGCTTACGATGAGTACTGCCATGAGTTGGTTTGGGCCATGAACGTTTTTCATCTCCAAGGTCTCCGCCGGGGTGAATCCGCCCCCTCCAGTTCCTTTATCTCCTCGGGCTATCTCAATAAATTTTACATCTGTAAAAAAACTCGACAGGCTCAGCAGGCCTGTCGAGTTTTTGTCATGCATATTGTTTGTTTTCGTCCTTCTTGAAGAAGCTCTTCATGGAATGGAATACATCGGCCTTCTGCTTGAGGATATAGTAGCGGAATTTCTCATCTTTGATGTTTTTGTACGCGGACATTAGGGTCGAGTGGCGGTTGTACTGATTGACTTCACCGTAGCCAAACATATTGGATACCTTCATCAACTGTTCGACTAGCTTTACGCAGCGCGCATTGTCTGAGGTCAAGTTATCTCCGTCGGAGAAGTGGAAAGGATAAATATTGTATTTCTGCGGGTCGTATTTTGTATCAATGAGTTCAAGCGATTTGCGGTATGCTGACGAACAGATCGTTCCGCCGCTTTCTCCCTTGGAGAAAAAGTCCTCCTCTGACACGACTTTGGCCTCTGTGTGATGAGCAATGAATTCGATTTCGACTGTTTCATATTTCGAGCGTAAAAATCTCGTCATCCAGAAGAAAAAGCTTCTGGCCATGTACTTTTCCCATAATCCCATTGAACCACTTGTATCCATCATCGCAAGCACAACTGCTTTTGAGTCCGGCTTGATCACTTCATTCCATGTCTTAAATTTAAGGTCTTCCTGGTAAATCGGATGGAAGGCTGGCTTTCCAGTCATGGCGTTGCGCTTGTAAGCCGTCATCATGGTTCTCTTCTTATCAATATTGCCCATTAAGCCAGTCTTTCGGATATCATTAAACTCAATATGCTCCACCGTGTGTTCCTGGTTTTGCTTGCGCTGCAGATTTGGCAGCTCCAATTGTTTAAACAACGCTTCTTCAAGCTCCATTATTGATACTTCTGCTTCATAGTAGTCTTCCCCAGCCTGGTCGCCTGCCCCCTGCCCTTTGCCAGGTGCCGGCTGCCCGCCTGAACCATCCCGAGCTACGACATCTCCCACTTTGCTATCCCCGTTCCCCTGGCCGACATGTTTATTTTTATCATAGTTGTAGCGTATCTTATATTCATCCAGAGAACGGATCGGAATCTTGACTACCTCCCTGCCGTTCGACATCACGATGTTTTCTTCAGTGATAAGATCAGGTAGATTATTCTTGATGGCTTCCTGAACTTTTTCCTGATGGCGCTGCTGGTCGTCGTGGCCTTTACGGTGGAGGGACCAATCTTCCTGGGAAATTACAAACTGCCCGTTGTTTTCTTCGGTCATTATAAACCCCTCCTGTTCATTTTACTTTTCGGTTTCAACGCATAACGCCTTGTGCCGCGTTAAGGCTGACCAAGGCATTTTTTGCGCTAACCATGCACACAATTGTGATTGGTGTCATACAATATCCGGAGTGCAAAAAAGCATGGGATATTGTGATTACTCTATCTTATGCAGAGGACGAAAATAATTTACAAATAATTTAGACAATTATTCTGTTAATATTAGACAGGACAAGCCTGTTTTGCAAAAATTCCACTCTGCATGGTCAAATGCTCTTTCTACATTGACAAAAAACTAAAGAGCTGCCCCGAAGGAACAGCTCCTATATCTATTTAACGCTTATTTCTTCCTTAATAATTGCACCTTGATGCAACATGACCAACTATTTAAAACATTATTTTCAACATAATAATTTCTCTTTAAAAAGAGATACGAAAATTGCCTTAAAATTAAAAGCCTGTGCACTGGCCAGGGAGATGCACGGCAGTGATCAAGTGAAACACAGCCGGACAAACACCCGCTGTACTACCCATTCCTACAGCTTCTTTTTATCCTCGGCTGGATTTACTGCTGTAACGACTTTCTTTTCCTTTTCTTCCTCAGAATCATCATCATTCATTAAACTTCTTGCCGATCTTTTAAATTCGGATAGGGTTTTCCCAAAAGCCGAACCAATTTCAGGAAGTTTCTTTGGTCCAAATACGATCAAGGCGATAACCAGAATAAGGATGAGGCCGGGTATGCCTATATTGGAAAGTCCCACAAACTATTCCCCCTTTCAATTCATCACACAAGCGCGCCGCCGTCTTTGCTGTACTTCAAAATTCCCTCTGCTGCCCGGTAGGCCAAAGCTCCCACGGTACCGGTCGGATTATAGCCTCCATTATGGGCAAATGCTGATGCACCAACAACGAATACGTTTTCGGCATCCCACATTTGAAGATAATTATTTACTGCTGATGTTTCTTTTTCAGCCCCCATGATGACACCTCCCGTATTATGGGTCGTCTGATATGGCACGATGTCATAATGCTCAAGCGGACTTCGGTCGTTAATAAAACTTGCACCCATTTCCTTCATGATTTGGTCCGTAATTTTGCCAATATAATTGTACAGATTCTTATCCTGATCTGAAAAATCATACGTCAGCCTAAGCAGCGGCTGTCCGTATGCGTCCTTATACGCCGGATCAAGATCCATATAGTTTGTGCGGGTTGGCATCGAAGCACCCTGTGTCCCGATGTTCATGGAGCGGGTAAAATACTTAATTGACTGTTTCTTGAATTCCTTTCCCCACCTTGGAGTATCCTGCGGCACCGGATTATGCTGGATGGCTCTTGCCCCCGACTGGTTAATTGAAATGGAGCCTCCATGGATAAAGTCCACGTCTGAATGGTCGAAGTTATCGCCATTATAGTCATCCACTGTCGCCCCAAGAGCCCCGGCACCCATAAAGGTATTGAATTGCTCATCATCAAAGAATCCTGTTGTTCCAGGAAGGATCTGATAACAGTAATTCTTTCCGATTACACCTTTGCCTGTGTCAGGGTTATATGGGCGTCCAAGTTTAGACGAGAGCAGCAAACGAGTATTATTCATAACATAGCTTGTCAGTACGACGATTTCAGCCGGCTGAATGAATTCTTCTTTTGTTTGCACGTCCACATATTTCACACCGGTAGCTTTACTGCCATCGTGTATAACCTCCGTCACATTCGAATGCGCACGAAGTTCAAAATTGCCTGTATTCTTGGCAAAAGGGATGACAGCGACAGTCGGATCAGCTTTCGCCCCGTATTCACAGCCAAAGCGCTCGCAGAACGCACAGTATTGGCAGGCGGCCATCTTCGCTCCATACTGGTTCTCATATGCCTCGCTCATGTTTGCTGATGGCATGTGATAGGGCTTCATCCCCAGCGTTTTTGCTGCATCTTTAAACCTTTTGGTCAGCGGCGTTTCCTTCATCGGCGGATTTGGATAAGGGTTTGACCGCTTTCCTCCAAACGGGTTTTCCTCGCCTCCAATACCCGCTGCTTTTTCATACTTGTCAAAATACGGTTCCAGTTCATCATAGGTAATGCCCCAGTCCTGAAGCTGAAGCCCCTTGATCTTTTCTTCCCCGTATTTCTCTACGGTTTTAGAGCGGATTTCAAAATCATAAGGCAGGAAACGGAAGGTATGTCCATTCCAGTGGACACCCGATCCGCCGAGTCCTTCTCCCAGCAGGAAGGAACCGAGCTGCCTCATCGGCAAAGCTCTTTCCTTCATATTATTACGGAAGGTCAGGGTTTCCTTTGAAAGGTCCTGCATTAGCTCGTACCTTATTCCATAGCGCAGTTCATCATGAATCATGGAGTAATCCTTAAGACCTCTTTCTCTGCCCCGCTCAAGGCCTACCACCTTCAGTCCTTCCTTGCCAAGCTCTGCTGCAATAATGCTGCCTGCCCAGCCGACGCCTACCACTACTACATCTGTTTTTGGTAATGTCTTTGCCATAATTGCCCCCCATAAAAATTAGTACGAATGTAAGCCCTTTGGTTTTATTTCCACAAATTTGTCCGACTCGATCTGGTTTATGTAACTCATTTGATGTCCCGGGAAGCTCTTCATCTTCCAGCCTTCCATGTTCAGATTCCCGCCATATGCCGGGTCCGCATAAACTCCTTCCAATGTCGCCGCCCGAAGCTGATTGAAGAAGGTCTTTGAAGTTGCCCCGCGCATCTTCACTTTGTCTGCTTCAAAGTCTTTAAGAACCTCATCCTGCTGCTCCCCTTCTAGCTCGGTAAATTTATTTTTGAATTTTTCCTGGCTGTAGGAATCGAGGCGGTCTATGCCGACATCAAATAACTCATTACGTTTAAGCGGCGATTGGTAGCCCTGGAAATTCGAACCCGGAAAGAAAGGGCCTTGCATGTACTCTCTCGCGTTATGTCCCCAGGAACCCGCGAGCTGATGATCAATAAAAAAAGGAACACCTAAATCAATTGCTCCTGGACCGGTTTCATCCTTTGGGTAAATTCGCTCCACAGCGTGCTGCAGGATCTCAAATTTCTCAGGATTGGTAAAATACAGCTGTGCCTGATTGGCAGTGCCATGGTCACTGTCGACCGAGCCAGTCGAAGCTGTTTCCGTTTCGGGATTAAATCTGGATCCAATCAGTCCTCCAAGCAAACCTCCCCCAACAAGTCCTCCTGCGACGTAGCTGGAGTTCCGAAGAAACCTGCGTCTAGACATTTTAGAATCAGTCGTTTTAGCCGCCATAATTACCTCCTCTTTTAGATTGTTAAAATGTTAAACAGGAAAATATTTCTCTATCAAGCTTCCACCTTTTTTATCAACTAAACATGTAAAACTGTGATTGAGTCTTTAGTCCTATCTCCCTCCCTCCGGTAATGGCTTAGAGGTTTAAGGTTTTTTTATTTGTGGAATGGTTAAGAAGAAATAAAAAGAGGAGATGGAGATTATGTTGAAAAAGGCTTTAATGATTTCCGGTATTGTGCTAGGATTAACAGCCTGCTCGGGAGGCGGCGGCAGCGAGGAAACCTCTGGCGGCTCAGGAGAAGTGGATACAGCAAATGCAGAAGAGGTATTTCAGCAGAATTGTGCCTCCTGCCATGGAGGAAACCTTGAAGGCGGAGCCGGGCCTGCATTGAACAAAGTGGGCAGCGATATGAGCAAGGATGAAATACTGAACAAAATTAAAGAAGGCGGCGGCGGAATGCCTGCTAATATCATTGAAGGCAAGAATGCCGAAAGTGTTGCTGCATGGCTTGCTGAAAAGAAATAATCTAAGGGCAGAAATATAACAGCAGATTCATTCCAGGAGAATGTTTCTGCTTTTTTAATCTATGAGGATAATATATTGCATGGTTGCGTCCAGGCTCCGAGGGGTACTTATTAGCACTCTCTTATGTTACCTAAAAAGATTTTTATATTGATCCCCGCGACCCAGATGATTTCACAGGTGACTCGCCCGGTTTTCGGCTTCATTAACGCTATGAAGACGGTTTTGCAGGTGGCACCTGTCCACTTTTCTTCCTCATCGAAGTCATGATGATCATTTTGGGGCTAGTGTCTTTAAGGTTCGTCTTCATCCAGGTCATAATGACGGATTTGATGCTAAAGTCCCCTTTAGCCTTCAACCTTTCACCCCGCCTTGAAGACACTTTACTCCTCCACTTGCTTAATTTTCGTCTCATACTCCAAGTCTCAAAAATTAAAATATCCTCCAAATCCCACGTTAAAAGGCATGAATCCTCTAAGAATCCATGCCTGCTGCAATTATTTCTTTCTCCGTGTATTCCTGGCCTATTCCTTACTTTCCTGATATTGCTGCGGATCAGGGACTTTATTATATTCCTGTTTTAATACCTCGCCGGTCCGTCTGTTTTCCATTTGCTTGCCGAGGTTTTTGATTTCTTCTTCATCTACAGCCATCGAGCTGTTTTCGGCAACATAGTTTTTTGGTAATTCATGGTTATTCATCATAATCACCTCTTACTGTTCATTACCCGGACAAGGCCATTGGTAAACAAAAATGAACCTGCCGTCATGGCAGGTTCACTTTTTAAAGTTATTATCTGTTCAGGAGGCTTCCCACATATCGGAGCAGTTCGTTGGCTGAAGTCGAGTTATAACCGTGCTCATCAATGAGCCTCTTAACCACTTCGTTTACCTTTTTCAGCTGCTGCTCATCAGGAGTTTTTGTGGACGTGGTAATTTTAACAACATCCTTTAAGTCAGCAAACAGCTTCTTCTGGATTGCTTCGCGCAGTCGGTCGTGGGAGTTATAGTCGAACCTCTTGCCTTTTCTTGCATAGGCGGAAATGCGGATCAGGATTTCTTCGCGGAAAGCCTTCTTGGCATTTTCAGAGATGCCGATCTGCTCTTCAATGGAGCGCATCAGCTTTTCATCCGGATTGATTTCTTCTCCTGTCAGCGGATCGCGAAGCCTTGCTTTGTTGCAATAAGCCTCTACATTATCAAGATAATTATCCATCAAGGTCTTAGCAGACTCCTCATAGGAGTATACAAACGCTTTTTGGACTTCTTTCTTGGCAATGTCATCATATTCTTTCCTGGCAACCGAAATGAAGTTTAAGTACCTTTCCCGAAGCTCTGCAGATATGGACGGATGCTGATCAAGGCCTTCCTTCAGTGAACGCAGCACATCGAGTGCATTAATGGACTGCATATTTTTCCTGATAATCGTTGACGAGATCCGGTTGATGACATAGCGCGGATCAATCCCGCTCATGCCTTCATCCTGGTATTCCTTTTTCAGCTCTTCCACATCAGCAAGGTTATAGCCTTCTACACTCTCACCATCATAAAGCCGCATCTTTTTCACAAGATCAATATCGCCTTTTTTCGGTTCCTTGAGGCGCGTCAGAACTGTAAACATTGAAGCCACTCTTAACGTATGCGGGGCGATATGGACATTTCCGACGTCACTTTCCCTGATCATTTTTTCATAGATTTTCTCCTCTTCCGTCACCTTGAGGTTATACGGAATCGGCATGACAATAATCCTGGAGTGGAGGGCCTCGTTCTTTTTATTTGAAATGAAGGAACGGTACTCCGTTTCATTGGTATGAGCAACAATTAGCTCGTCGGCAGATATCAGGGCGAACCTTCCTGCCTTGAAATTCCCTTCCTGTGTCAATGACAAAAGGTGCCAGAGGAATTTCTCATCGCATTTGAGCATTTCCTGGAATTCCATCATCCCGCGGTTTGCTTTATTTAATTCACCGTCGAAACGATAGGCGCGCGGATCTGATTCTGATCCATATTCGGCGATGGTCGAGAAATCAATGCTTCCTGTCAAATCGGCAATGTCCTGTGACTTAGGATCGGATGGACTAAAGGTGCCAATCCCTGTCCTGCGGTCTTCCGAAAAGAAAATCCTTTCAATCTGGACATCTTCAATCCTTCCGCCATATTCCTGTTCCAGCCTCATCATATTTAAAGGGGAAAGATTTCCTTCAATGCGAATCCCATATTCATCATAAAAATCCTTGCGGAGGTGATGCGGAATCAAATGAAGCGGATCTTCATGCATCGGGCAGCCCTTGATTGCATAAATGGCCCCCCTGTCTGTGCGTGAATAGGCTTCCAGCCCTCTTTTCAGCATCGTAACAAGTGTTGATTTCCCTCCACTTACAGGTCCCATAAGCAACAGTATCCTTTTTCTTACGTCAAGCCTTTTGGCGGCTGGATGGAAATATTCTTCAACCAGACGTTCAAGCGCTTCTTCAAGACCAAATAATTGGGCATTGAAGAAAGAATACTTTTTCTTGCCTTTTACCTCTTCAATTCCAGCGTCTTTAATCATATTGAAAACCCTTGAATGTGCCGATTGAGCTACCCATGGCTGTTCTCTGACAATCTCCAGATATTCCCTGAACGTCCCTTCCCATCTAAGCTTCTCATCTTCCTGGCGATGCATCTCAATCTTTTTTAAAATATCCATAAGGACCTCCCTGTCTAGCAATTATCAAGAGACGATTAATATACTCTATGCAGGGATGAAATTGAACATGCCAACAACCTTAAAGTCGTTATGACTTCTTTTTGCGTACCATAAAAAATGAAGCCTTTTCTTCACAGCTTGGCACCTTTAGGATATAATAAGCTTAGCTCAAAAAAACGGCACAAAAGGGGGCTTTCATCATGAGTCTAATTTTGATTATTGGTGTATCTCTTGCATTCCTTTCCGCTATTTTTACTGCAGGCTATAATGATAAGCCAGGGATGTCCAAGAAGTAATTGGCCGAAACAGGCTAAAAAAGGAACAGCTGCTGAAGACCCGCAGCTGTTCCTTTTTTTAACGCAAGTTCATTTTCTTCTTGCTTACATAATCGTTCATATACATCCGTGATTTTTTCTCCAGCATCTGGCCCATCTGCCCTGTCCAGGTATCAGCCCGCGTGCCGCCCGTTCTTTCCTTGTAGTACGCCGAAATGAGTTCGTTATACGAATTCAGCTGTTCCTTTAAGACTTCCGGATCCTGTTCATATTCATTCTCCATATAAACATGGTTCATTGGGAGCCTTGGCTTTTTGTCGTTCAGTTTAGCCGGATGGCCAATTGCCATTCCAAAAAGGGGTATAACATAATCAGGCGTTTTTAGAATTTCCTCCACCGCCTCAAGGTTATTCCGGATTCCGCCTATATAACAGATCCCCAGCCCCATGGACTCTGCGGCAATAGCTGCATTCTGGGCAGCAAGCGCTGCGTCAATGAGGCTCACCATGAATTTTTCCGTACTTTCGATGGATGGGAAAACATTGCTGCCTTCCATTTCTCCAATGAGCGAATGCCGGTAAAGATCCGCACAAAAAACAAGGAAATGCCCATTATTGGCCACATATGGCTGATTCCCCACTACTTCGGCCAGCTTTTCTTTCTTGCTGCGATCACTTACCCCTATTATGGAATAAGCCTGGATAAAGCTTGAGGTAGAAGCTGCCTGGGCACTTTTTACAATGGTTTCAATCTGTTCCTTTGATAATGGCTTGTCCTCGAAATCTCTCACAGATCGGTGATTTAATATCGTTTCAATGAGATCGTTCATTTTACCCGCTTCCCTTCTATGTAAAAGTCCGTCTTTTTTTAAAGAGGACCTGAAACTTTTCAGGTCCTCTTGATCATGACCCGCCATGCGTGATCCTGGAAATTACCTCAAGTTGGGATAATTTTGCTGGCGGAGTGCCTCGTAGATGAGAATCGCCGCTGTATTAGAAAGATTCAGGGACCGGATATTTTCATTCATCGGAATGCGCAGGCAACGGTCCATGTTTTCTGCAATCAGATCCTTCGGAAGCCCCGTAGTTTCCCTTCCAAATATAAAATAATAATCCTTGTCTACATTGCTGTAATCAAAAGTTGTATGCGGCTTTTCCCCAAATTTTGTCAGATAGAAAAATTCCCCATCACTGTTATTGGTAAAAAAATCGTCCAGTGAATCATGGTAAACAACGTTAACAAATTCCCAATAATCCAAACCTGCCCGCTTTAGCATTTTATCATCAGTTGAAAAGCCAAGCGGACGAATTAAATGCAGAGTAGTTCCGGTTCCGGCACAGGTTCTGGCAATATTTCCGGTATTGGACGGTATCTGTGGTTGGTATAGTACAATATGCAATGACACTTTTCTTTCACCTCATTATCAAACTCTAGTTTTTATTATACCACTCTGCGCTTTTACAAGCCGGTTTATTGATCATCGACGACCGTAAGGAACCGATACTTAATATTAGGAGTATAGGCGGTTGAATCTTCATAGGCCCAGTACCGCCTTCTGCTGTTTGCTGTATGGGCATTTACAAGGGGCATGCCGTTCGCATCCTTGGCTGTAACAATCGTCGTATGATCAAACCGGCCGTCTCCCTGAAAATCATAACAAATCACGTCACCCGGGAGAAGCTGGCCCGCTTCACTGACTTCCTTAGCCCGCACCCCTGTTTTTGCCCTTGGCAAATATAAGCGGAGCGAGTTGGCTACCGACCAGCTGTAGCTCCAGTTATTGCTCCTCATCCACCAGCCTTTTGTCCTTCCGGGATAGCCAATCATTGGAGCGCCCCCCGTATTCAGGCACTGGGAAATATAATTGGTGCAGTCCACCTCAAAGCTTTTATAGGCGGGATTATGATCGTTCCACCATCTCTCGGCGTACTGCACTGCTTTTAACCGGTTGTATTGAAAACCAACCCTCTCCTCCGGACCATCCGATTCTCGAGGTGCTTCTTCCTCTGTTTGCCCAATTTCCTTTGAATTCAAATGTTGAAAGCTAATATCTTCATCATCCACCAGGATGCCTTTATAAAATTCAGCCTTCCTGCGCTCCACAGTCTCCTCTAAAAAGAATTCACTTTTTTGCTTTACTAAGTATTGGAAGTGAGCCGTATAAAACACTTCTGTTGCTTCTTCCACTTCCCGTTGTCCGGTTATTTGCCCCTGTGCTGTTGTTTTAACAATTTCCGCGTTTCTCCGTGCACAGCATTCCTTCTTCCTCTCAATCACCGGACATTCATAAAGCAGCTGGCTTCTCGCCTGTGAAACACACTGTTGAACCCGCTGTTCAAGTAAATTTTGCAATTGTTCACGCAAAAGCCATCTCCCCTTTCCCCACATATGTATGAAAAGGATAAGGGTTTAAAACTTAAAAAGTGCAGATTAATATTTTGGAGAGGAGATACCGGGAGTGAAGGATGTTTCCATATAATGGAGTTTGTAGAATAAATATCTCTTTTTGTAGAGAAAATTAGGTAAGACGCAGAGTAAATGCAGATTCCAGTAGTGAAAGTCTTTAAAACGTAGTTTAAACAAGCCAATTCGTAGTGTATATGACCATAAGATACAAAACTCAGGTATTTCAACAGCTTTGCCATAAAAAACCCACAGCAACTAAACGTCTGTGGGGTTTCTCAAATTATTAATGGAAAAAGCTCAGGCCTTTGGCAACTTCCGCTAAGACTTCTTCATCTTTCTCGCTTTCAGCAGCTTGTTCCAGTGCCTCTTTTGCTTTTGCTCCCCCGATTTTCCCGAGGGACCAGGCGGCCGTGCCGCGCAGTACAGGTCTTGGATCTTCCTTCATTACCTGTATCAGCTCAGGAACCGCTGTTTCATCTTTGTAGTGGGCTAAGGCGATAATTGCATTTCGCTGGATGGGCTTCTTCCCTCTCCAGGAACCCGAGACAGGCCCGAATTTTTCTTTAAACTCGCGGTTGCTGATCTTAAGGATGGGTTTTAATAACGGTTTGGCTGTTTCAGGGTCAGGTTCCATTTCGTCATGAAAATGATAATCTCTTCCTTTATTAACCGGGCAGGCCGTCTGGCAGGAATCACAGCCATAGATCCTGTTTCCGATTTTATCCCGAAACTCATCAGGCAGAAATCCCTTTGTCTGGGTAAGGAAAGCAATGCACTTCTGCGAATTCAGCTGGCCTCCCTGGACAAGGGCGCCTGTAGGACAGGCCTCGATGCATTTATTGCAGGTGCCGCATTGATCCTCCATGGGCGAGTCCGGCACAAATGGAATATTCGTGATCATTTCCCCCAGGTAAACATAGGAGCCAAACTCAGGCGTAATGATGGAACAGTTTTTTCCGCTCCAGCCAATCCCGGCACGCTCTGCCACGGCCCTGTCCACAAGCTCTCCCGTATCGACCATGGATTTGAATTTTGCCTCCGGAACCCTTGAAGCAATATAGTCTTCAAGCTTCTTCAGCCTTTCCCGTAAAACGTGATGATAATCCTTGCCCCAGGAAGCACGGCAAAAGATTCCCCGTCTCTCCCCTTTTTTGCTGACAACCCTGATTTTCATTTTAGAAGGGTAAGCGACAGCAATCGCAATGATGGACTGCGGCTGATCAAAAAGTAAATCCGGCCGTACACGTTTTTCTATATCAGGCTCTTCAAAGCCCGACTGGTAGCCCAATTCCTGCTGGCGCAGCAGCCGGTTCTTTAATTCCATAAAGGGCGAGGGCGATGCGAATCCGATTTTATCAATTCCAATCGTTTTACTGTATTCAATAATGTCCTGCTGCAGCTGATGAATATTCACCTCTATTCCTCCTTTCCGCCAAATTTAATCTATATAAAAAGGTAGATCATTTTTAAGCACATAGGTAATATGATAAACTATTTTAAAGGAATTTTGGAGGTGGAAACATTGGAAATTCAAGTTTCCAGTGAGTTATGCAGGCTGGTTCCGGGATTTAATGCCGGAGTGATCCACTATCGGAATATTGAAGTGGGAGCTTCGCCGCAAATGCTTAAAGGCAGGCTTCAATTATTTCAGGAATCGATTTTTTTCGATTTAGAGGATAAAAAAGTCACGGATCTTGATGGGATAAAGGAATGGAGAGAAATTTTTAAGAAGGCCGGAAAAGACCCCAATCGCTATCGTCCTTCGGCGGAGGCCCTTTACCGTAGAGTCCAGAAACAAAATTATCTGCAAACCGTACATAGTGCCATTGATGTTAATAATTTCTTCTCTCTCGAATATCAGGTGCCGATCGGCATTTATGATTCAGACAAGCTTGACGGGGACATCGAGCTGAGATTAGGGGCGGAAGACGAGCAATATACAGGCTTGAACGGCCGGCCAAACTCCTTGCACAACTTGATCGTTTCGGCTGATGAGCACGGTGCCTTTGGAAGCCCTTTTGTGGACTCTGAGCGGACCGCCGTTTCAACTGAAACGAAAAATGCCCTGCAAATCATTTACCTCCGGCCGTCCCTGGGTGTGGAAAAGAATAGCCAGCTAACGGAATCCCTAATGAATATGTTTCTTCAGATTCATGGGGGAGAAGGAAGCTTCTTAATGACTGGATGCGAATAGCATCCTTTTTTTAGTCCTCCTGTCCGAGTTCTAATGGGTTCTTAGTCCCCTTTATCGACCGAGAGAAAAAACTCTCCCATTACCCTTATATATTCCTCCGGCTCCTCAACATAAGGCATATGGGCACTCTCCTCAAACACATGAAATCTTGAATAAGGGGATAGAGAGTGATAATACTCGGTCGATTCAGGTGTGGCTTCATCAAAGCGCCCGCATGTATAAAGCGTGGGACAATGAATTTCCTTTAATCGGGAGGTACAGTCAAATTCCTTCAGATTCCCGAGAACCGTAAATTCCGATGGACCCCACATGATCTTGTAAACCTCGGGATTCCGGTACTGCCTGCCCGCTTTCAGAAATTCCGGATATGGATTCAATCTGCAAACAAACTGCTTATTAAACTCTTCAACAGCCTCCTTGAATTCAGGAGAATCCGTCTCTCCGCTTGCCTCACACCGTTCAATCACTTCCTGCACTTCTTTCGGCAGCTTTTTCAAGTTTCGCTTTTGATCCTGTTCCCATAGCGGCGCACTCAAACACGGACTTGAAAAAACAATGCTTTTTACCCCATTAAGATCATTCAGGGCATAGGCTGCTGCCAGCGTAGTTCCCCAGGAATGTCCAAGAATGTGGAGTTCCCCCAGGCTAAGAGCTTCCCGTACTTGTCCTAGTTCCTCAACAAACCGTTCCAGCTTCCAGAGAGAGGCATCGGCTGGCCAATCTGATTTCCCGCAGCCAAGCTGATCATACAGGATGACAGGGCGGTCAGCCGACAGAGCTTTTAGCCCCTGCAGGGAATAAGAGGATGAGCCTGGCCCTCCATGTAAAACAATGAGGGGAATGCCGCCAGCATCCTCATTAAACATTTGATACCACACCCGTCCCCCCGTTACTTCAATGAATCCTTCCTTCGACATTTTTTCATGCTCCTTTTTACCGTTTTTCATCATTATACAACTCTTATAAATACTATAAATAGCTTTTAGAGTTATGAAGCTCATAAAGTCACATCGAAACACCTTGGGATTGAAGGTAATTAGGGCATTTTCACATCCACCTGGACCGCTTTCAGGCTGATTCGTTATTTATGCATCGATTCTTTTCATTTATCGATCGATTCTTTTGGTTTATTGATCGATTTCTCCGGTTTATCGATCGATTATTTAAGTTTATTGAAAAACCCGTGTCTGAACGGTGACCAAGAACTCCGGCCAACGTATATGGAGGCAGGGACCTGTTTACGGCAGGATTAAATGAATGTCTCTATAAAAAAAGGACTGCTTAACTTGCAAGCAGTCTATCCCTTTTGCATTGCCCTCTGTTTAAGGCTACCATTCTGCTATTGTTCCATCTTTATGCCGCCACACTGGATTCTTCCATTTATGGCCCACTTCCGCCTGCTTTCGAACGTAATCTTCATTTACTGCAATGCCAAGTCCTGGTCCATCAGGTATCTTGACAAACCCGTCCTGGTAATCAAAGACCGTTGGATCTTGTATGTAATCAAGCAAATCATTGCCCCTGTTGTAATGGATTCCCAAGCTTTGCTCCTGGATAAAAACATTATGGGAAACGGCGTCCACCTGAAGGCAGGCAGCAAGAGCAATTGGTCCGAGCGGGCAATGCGGCGCAACCGCAACGTCATAGGCTTCAGCCATGGCAAAGATCTTTCTGCACTCTGTTATGCCGCCAGCATGTGAAAGGTCGGGCTGTATAATGTCGACATACCCATCAGATAATAATTGCTTAAAGTCCCAGCGGGAAAACATTCTTTCCCCAGTCGCAATCGGTATAGTGGTACCATGGGCAATTTCTCTCAGCGCTTCATTGTTTTCAGGCAATACTGGTTCCTCAATAAACATTGGCCGGAACTGCTCCAGCTCTTTTGCCAGAATCTTCGCCATTGGTTTATGGACCCGCCCATGAAAATCGATGCCGATATCCAAATCGTTCCCTGCAACCTCGCGAATCGCTGAAACCCTTTCAAGCACGTCATCAATTTTTTTATGGGAATCGATGTACTGGAGCTCCTCTGTTCCATTCATCTTAATGGCTGTAAATCCGGCATCAAGCTTTTCCTTCGCAGCGATTCCTACATCGACCGGCCTATCTCCCCCTATCCAGGAATAGACGCGGACAGTATCGCGGCAAGCACCACCCAAAAGCTCATACACCGGGGCATTAAAGTATTTACCTTTAATATCCCATAAGGCCTGGTCTATTCCGGCAATGGCGCTCATTAAGATCGGACCGCCCCGGTAGAAGCCTGAACGATAGAGCATCTGCCAATGATCTTCAATCCTCATGGGGTCCTTCCCAATTAAATAATCCCCAAGCTCTTCAACCGCGGCCTTTACCGTATGTGCCTTGCCCTCTACGATCGGTTCTCCCCAGCCTACAATGCCTTCGTCCGTTTCTATTTTTAAAAATAGCCATCTTGGCGGTACGACAAAGCATTCCAAATTTACAATTTTCATAGATTGCCACCCTTTTCTTAACCTTTAGTAAGTGAAACAAGATTTCCAATTGCTCTGGATCCAATCACGGTGGAGAGATCTGCCTGTTCATCGGCAGCCTCAATCACATGGCTGAATCCCAAATATGAAAAAACCTGGGCGAATGCCTTCCTTAGTGGATTCCCGCCGCCAATGACAACCCATTCCTGCTCTTTTAGTCTCCGTATCATATGCTCCGCCATATCGGAAGCGATGACTGCACCCACCAAATAGTTCGACCGCTGGTTCTCGTTCATGATGTCATAAAGGTGCAGAAGGCGCACTTGGAATAATGCCCTGGTCAGCCCGTACTTTTTACTGGATTGATAACCTGCAAGCAGATGCTCGGGTTCGATGCTGGCAACTAAATTTTTACTGAGTGAGTCTGAAAGGATGGTGCCCCTGCTGATTGAATGGATCGCTTCCCCGCCTAATGTCGTGTAACAGGATTCAATTTCACCATTATTTACAAACACAAATTTTGTATGAGAGCCAGGCAAAAGGATGGACCCTTTCCCTGTAAGACCAAGCTGCTTCAGCAGACCAAAGGTTTCAACTTCCTCTCCCCTCATTACATCAAGCTGGCTGATCCCATCAGCCTGGATTCCTTTGAAAGCCCCCGCTCTGTTCTTCATGCCCGGGATAAAAATACAGGGAATATCTAAAAACCATTCAAACCTCTGAACCTCAGAGGATCTTGCAAAGTCTTCAATTTTCGAAGGTGCTTCAATATGATCGACCTTGTAAAGGCCCAAATCGGATGTGATCATCCCCGCAGCCACGATATACTGGATCTGTTCTTTTTCCAGAGCATTCCTAAAAATCAGCTCCTGTAATCCTTCCGAAAGTCTGGTTTTGAGTGAATCTGAATTGCCTGTGATCGCTGTATTCCTTACACCTACCGGCTTTTTTATGACATCCAAAACTTTGGTGTCTTTTTCACGAACTAGCCGTATACGAGAATTTGTTGTGCCAGAATCAATTGTAATCATATACATTCTCATCACCACTCGTATGTCATTTATCTTTCATTGGCATTTTTTGGTACAGCCTCCACTAATCTTTTCGCCCGCCGGCTGATTTCAGAAAAGTTTTTTTGGCTGATTAGGAGATCGTTTACCAGTGATGACCCAATGCCGACCGCAAAGCTTCCGTTATTTAGATATTCCGCAACATTATCCGTGTCCACGCCACCAACGGGAATCATGTTGACGTGAGGCAGCGGCCCTTTTATGTCTTTTATATATTGGCTGCCAAAGGAACGGATAGGAAATATTTTTACCGCCTGAGCACCTGATTCATAAGCCTTTACGATTTCTGTCGGAGTGAGGACCCCGGGAAATAAGGGAACATTATATCTGTTGGCAAGAGCGATGGACTCCTCATGGAGAGTCGGAGCCAGCAGAAAAGCTGCGCCAGAAAGGATGGCTAGCCTGGCTGTTTCCTGATCGAGCACTGTTCCTGCACCCACCAGCATGTCCGGATATTTCTGCTGTATCTTTTCTATGCCTTTTAGTGCATTAGGGGTATTCATCGTAATCTCGACTAACTGGATTCCCCCATCATACAATGCCCCCACAACCTCTACCAGGTCACTTATCGATTCTGAACGAATAATGGAAATGATTTTTTCCTCACGGATCTTTTGAAGAATCGTTTGCATAAGTAGCTTTCCCTCCTTTCAAGGGGTATTGGAATCCTATTGCGCGAAGGAAGGCACAATAGGATTCTTTTATTCTATATATATAGCTTTTCGGCGATTCCCTCTAACTGAAACTTGCTTAGCTCAGCTGGAGAAGATTGATTTTTGGAATAAGGCTTTAACACAATTTCAAATTCGAAGGCTTCCGGTTTTAAACGATATTTTTCGAGAACATCCGGTCCGCAGCTTGAGGAGCCAAGACCGTGCTGCTTATGATCCAGGTTAAAGGTGATAAACTCCTGCTTTATCAGATCATAAGTATGTTTGGCGGTTTCCAGATTATCAATCGTGTAATAATGGGCGCTGAAGTCAATTGCCGGCTGAGCAGCTGTTAATAGTCCAAACCCATTTTTTTCTGTCAGGGATACCCATTTGACCTGATGGCGGTTTCCATTCTCCTGAGGATAAACGTATGGTGTATAGAGATCTTCAACTTTGCTGGACCATACTCCCATTCGATTTGCCGTCCGGCTGTCTACATAAGCTTCACCAGGTCCAAGTCCATACCATGAAACATCATCAAATCTTTTTGGAAGCTTCATGGTCAGGCCGATTCTTGGCAGCGTTTCTGGCAAGTCTCCCTGCGGATCTCCTTTTATCTTTAAGACCACATGTCCACTTCCATAAACACGGTAGGAATAAGTAGTCAAGATTCCCCATGAGAGGCGTGGAGGCGCAATCCTTACGGTGACCTGGATATCCGCCCATTTTTTATCGGGCGAAATCACATAGGAAACATCATCAACCCGATGCTGCATCCAGTGGAGCCCATGGTTTTTCCACGCATCCTTCGAGCTGATGGACTTCCATTTGCCGCTGGCTAAACTGTCATTATCGGTAGGAGCCCTCCAGAAGTTCATTTTTGGGCCTTCTTCCAGTACTTTCATTCCTTCAAATGTCCACGAATCAATGGTTCCATTGATTTTATTAAAGACCAGGCTGAAGCCACTTCCTGCTACGGTAATTAAATGCCCCTCTTCATTGACATCGAGCGGGTATTGATTATGCTTCGTTTTTACTGGCCTCCCAGCAGCAACAGGCAGTTTTAATTGAGCCCAGGCAATTTCATATCCCGCTTTTGCCCACAAGGCATCAACTGCAGTCAGGAAACTTATATTTAACCAATAATCAGTATGGGCTTTGCAAGTTGCCGGAAGTTCGAAGGGGATCGTAATTTCCATTGAACTTCCAGCCGCAATCCCTTGAACAGGCAATACTCCCTGATCGACCATCTGGTCATCATACATAACACTCCACGAAAGCTGGAGATGGTCTAATGAGATAAAATCATAGCGATTGGTCAGCTCGATTATTCCTTTTTCTAAATCAACAGCCTTAACAATGACTGGCTCAATGACCTTTTTATATTCGGTCAAGGCTGGCGACGGTGTCCGGTCGGGCATGACGAGGCCATCAATGACGAAATTGGAATCATGAGGAGCATCCCCAAAATCTCCGCCATAGGCAAAGTATTCCTCGCCATTCTTATCCTTCTGCCTTATGCCATGATCAATCCATTCCCAAACAAAACCGCCCTGCAGCCTGCGATGCTTGTAGAACGTTTCCCAATACTCCTTAAATCCACCTGCCCCATTTCCCATTGCATGGGCATATTCACATAGGATATGCGGTTTCGTTAAGTCCTCGCGTTTCCCCAATTCATCCATGATCTCAACAGCGGTATACATAGTGGTATGTACATCCGATGCTTTAGGGTCCCTTGTGGGATCGTTATTATCCTCTGTCATGATAAATCTGCATTCGCCTTCATAATGCAGCGGGCGTGTCGGATCCTTTTCCCTGGCCCATTCCGCTATCGCATCATGATTCCTTCCATAACCCGATTCATTTCCCAATGACCACATAATAATGGAGGCATGGTTTTTATCACGCTCAACCATCCGCTTCATTCTGTCAACATAAGCTTCCTCCCAGACAGGATCATCACTGATTTGATTTATATTATTAATAACTTGGAACCCATGGCACTCCAGGTCGGCCTCGTCAATCACATATAGACCGTAAACATCACATAAATCATAGAAACGAGGATCATTCGGATAATGGGAGGTTCGAACGGCATTGATATTGTGCTGCTTCATTAATCGGATATCCTCAATCATGGAATCTAAAGGGACCGCTCTTCCCAGATCAGGATGATGATCGTGACGATTGACCCCTTTAAGCATGATCGGTACACCGTTTACTTGAAGAACACCATCTTTAATTTCAACAGAACGGAACCCGACTCTTGCCGGGATCACCTCGATCACGTTGCCACCTTCGTCTTTTAATGACAGAAGAAGATGGTACAGATAAGGGTTCTCGGCGGTCCACTTTTCCGGATTTTCAACCGGAATCTCCAATGAGACCTTCTCCTCGTCCACCCCTGCTATCCCAATATTCCTGAGCTCTTTTGTGACGACTTCGTTATAGCGATGGTTCAATAGCCTGACTTCGACCTGATGATTTGAGATGCCTGCGAAATGCTTATTTAAAACACTCGTATCGATCTTTAGCTTGGCGTTCCTGTAATCCTCATCCAAATGGGTTTTCACGAAAAAATCCCTAATATGTACCCTGGGCCGTGCAAGTAAATACACATCTCTAAAAATTCCACTTAGCCACCACATATCTTGATCTTCAATATAGCTGGCTTCAGACCATTGGTAGACCTGAACGGCGATCACATTTTTTCCTTCATGTATCAATGAAGTAATATCAAATTCACTTGGCAGCCTGCTGCCTTGGCTGTATCCGGCCTCCTGACCGTTCACCCACACATGGAAGGCACTGTCCACACCCTCAAACCTTAAAACAATATTTTGGTCTATCCATTCATTGGGAATGAAAAATTCACGTCTGTACGAGCCTGTTGGGTTTTCAGCCGGAACGTTCGGCGGATCAATCGGAAAAGGAAATTGAACATTGGTATAATGCGGTTTCCCATATCCATGCATCTGCCAGTTCGAAGGGACATGAAGACGGTCCCACTGGCTGGTATCAAATGATTCATCATAAAACTGTTTTGGGGCAAGGAATGGACTCTCAGCATAATGGAATTTCCATTCTCCATTAAGAAGCATAAAGCCATCTGCCTCGCCTCTCTCATAGCTCAAGGCTGAATGCTCATTACGGTATGGAAAAAAATAGGCCCTTTCTTCCTGACGGTTCTTCTGGAGAAGCGATAGATTCTCCCAGTCCTTTTTCATCTTTGTCATCGGAATCCTCCATTAATTTAATTTTTTAACCATGAAGCAAGCATGCTGAATAAAAATACTGGCCCACTAACCTTTAACGGAGCCGCCAAATACTCCAGAAACAAAGTGTTTTTGAAAGAATAAAAACAAAATCAGCATAGGAATTAACCCGATAGCTGCCGAAACCATCACTTGGCCATACTGAACCACCTGGCCTGGCTGAACCATCATGGACAGCATCAAAGGCAACGTATACATTTCTTTTGAGGAAACAACAACCAAGGGCCAGATAAAATTGCCCCATTGCTGCATAAAGGTTACAATTCCAAGCGCAGCACAGGCAGGCTTCATGACTGGCAGGACAATCCGAAAGAAAATTCCGAAATCTCTGCAGCCATCAATCTTTGCTGCTTCGATTAAGTCATCGGGAAATGCCAGCATTTGCTGCCTCATTAAAAACACTCCAAAAGGGGTAACCAAATAAGGAATGATTAAAGCAAAGTAAGTATCCATCCAGTTAAAATTCATCATAATGATGAACATGGGAACGAGCATCACCTGAGTCGGAACCATCATGATCAGCAAAACGCTAAAGAACAAGGAATCCCGTCCCTTAAAGCGATATTTTGCAAATGCATAACCCGCCAATGCAGAGAAAAAAATAGTTGTTACAGTTGTAATCCCTGATACAGCCAGGCTATTAATCAATGCCCGCCAGAGGGGCCAGCTCCCAGCCAGGTTCATAAGATTGTCCATAAAATTCCCGCCTGGCACCAACGTAGGAGGAACCTTAAAAATTTGAGAATCCTTCAAGGTAGAAGCCGTAAACATCCAATAAAAAGGAAAGACCGAAATCGTTACACCAATAAGGGCAATGATATAAAGGAGCAGCTTGTTAAACTCACGTTTTGCCTGCATATCAGATTTCTCCTCCTTTAGAAAGCCGGATCTGGAAATAAGAAAGGATCGCGATGATTGTTGTCACCACATAGGCTCCCGCAGAAGCCAAGCCAAAATCAAAGGAACCAAACGCTTTGCTGTATAGATAATGGATGACGGTCATCGTTTCATCCCTCGGTCCGCCGCCAGTCAATACAAAAGGTTCAGCGAACAGCTGTAAAGTGCCAATTGTCGACAAGATCGTACAAAAAAGAAGGACTGGCTTTAACATTGGAACAGTTATTTTAAAGAAGCTTGTGATTCTGTTGGCCCCGTCGATGCTGGCTGATTCATATAAATCTTTAGGGACAGACTGGAGACCTGATAAAATAATGATGGAGTTATATCCTGTCCATCTCCAGGTTACGGCTATAATGATCAAAACCTTTGCCCATGTGCCATCCGAGAACCACTTGATGCCATCCAGACCAACAGCCTTCAACCCCTGGTTAATCATCCCGTAGGTTTCATTGAAGAGCAGGGAAAATACCAGCGCATATGTAACAAGATCAATCAGTGCAGGAAGAAAAAAACCAAGCCGGATTAATCCTTTGAACTTCAGGCTTTCAGAATTAATGACGGTTGCAATCACAGTGGCTAGAATTAGCATGACCGGGACCTGGACAATTAAGATGATCCCGGTTGTGCCGAGTGATTTCCAGAACATTGGATCTGTCAGCAGCATCCTGTAATTCTCCAGACCCACAAACGTGGTAACTCCTGCCCGCCAGTTGCCAAAGCTTAAGACAAAGGAATAGATAAGCGGATAAAGCATGAATACGATAAAAAGCAAAAAGTAAGGTGCTATGAAGATATAAGGACTTAGATTAAGGAGACTAAATTTCTTTTTCCCCTTAACCGGAGTATTGGGGTAGGCTAGATTCGTTTGCTTTTCCTGTTCCACCGAGGACACTTTCTCCACCTCCATTATGGTGGTACCCCTGAAAGAATCAGGGGTACCTGCTTCTATTTACTTGCTGATTTCCAGGCCTGTTTCTCTTGCAGCCTTTTCCTCGGCCGCTTTCAGCGCTTCCTCAACGTCCTTGCCATCAATCACCTCGCCCAGGGCGCCGACAATTGTATCGTTCACATCCATGAAGTTCGAGCCGTAATCAAGGGTAGGGATATCTGTGGACAGCTTTCCAAAGAATTCGGATAGCGCAATTCCAAAGTAATCATCTACTTCCTTGAACTTCTCTGTTTCATAGTAAGGCTGCCAAGAAGGGAACAAGCCATATTTCATCTGAACATCCTGGCCTTCATTTGTCATGAGTGTGTACTCAATGAACTTCCAGGCCAGCTCTTTATTTTCGGACTGAGAGGAAATGGCCAGAACCGATCCTCCTGAATGGGATTGATTTGGACCTCCTTCCGTAAAGGCCGGCATTGGCATGATTCCCCACTTTCCTTTTTGATCCTCTGCCTGTGTTTTGATGGAGCCTGCATACCAGACGGGATATACCGCTGTTGCAATTTGGTCATTAGCAAACGCCCGGATTCTGTCATCCCATGTCGGAGCATCAACGACTAAGCCTGCATCCACCATTTTCTTGAACATATTGACAGCTTGTATGTTTTCCTCGGTAACAAACTTAATGTTTCCATCCTCATCATAATATTGGGCTCCAAGCTGATTCATCAGCATACGATACATTTCGGCTATATCTTTAGAGCTCATTCCCAATGCCAGCATCTTTACACCATTTGCTTCCTGGATTTTCTTACCTTCCTCAATGAATTTATCCCAGGTTGTTAAAGAAGCTGGATCCACACCTGCTTTTTCAAACATATCTTTTCTATAATAAATTCCAACAGGGCCTAAATCCCATGGGAGCGCCATAACTTTTCCATCTTTATCTTTCACCAGATTGAGGGCAACCTCTGCAAACTCACTTTCTTTTCCATCCAGCCTTGCTGTCAGGTCGACAAACTGACCTTCAAACACGTCTAAAAAATTTGGGAAATCGCGCTGCTGAATTTGCATTATATCAGGTGCACCTTTTCCCGAGGTTAGAGGCGGAGTAATGCTGTTATAGTCACTCGTCACATATTCAATTTTGACTTTGGCCTTCGGATATTTTTTCATGAAATTTTCTGCTTCCTCAGTGAGCGAGTCAGCCGCAAGGTTCCAGCTGGCCACAGTGATTTCACCTGAAACTTCTCCCTCAGGCGCCTCTTTTTCCAATCCTGCCTCTGTCCCGGAAGTGGATTTGCCTCCGCCCGAGCAGGCACTAAGTATCGAAATAAGCATTACTGCCGCTAAAACAACTGAAAAATAGCGTTTAAACATCCCATTTCCCCCTATAATAGTGTTTTTAGAAAAAGTCATACGCGATGTATCCTTCCTCGCATCCCTATAGTTTTAAAGGAATAGGAAAGGCTCCCAACATATGAAACTCGATTTTTTTATTTACCACCTCCCTAAAAATAAGAACGTTAATACGTTGCTTGCAAATTCTAGCGCACATCATTGTTTGCGATTGCCCAGCCCTCTTGAAATGCTGCCTGCACAGGCTGTTAATTTAGCGGCATACTCCTCAACCATTGTTGTAGGAAGCCGGTAGGTCGGCGCCGCCACACTGACTCCCGCTACAACCTTGTTATGATGATTGAAGACGGGGGCAGCGACACAGCGAATGCCCAATTCATGTTCCTGCTCATCGATTGAGAATCCCCTGCTCCGGATTTCATCCAAATTGGCCAGCAGGCTCTCCCTGTTTGTATGAGTGTATTCCGTAAATCTATGGAGTCCCTTTTCCGTAATGATTTGATCAATCTCCTCTTCCGGAAAAAAAGCCATAATTGCCTTTCCAACACCTGTACAGTGGACCGGCGCCCGCCTGCCGATTCTTGAATACATCCGAATCGTTTGAGGGCTTTCAATTTTATCTATGTAAACGATTTCACAATTCTCTAAAATAACCAGGTGAACGGTTTCGTCCAGTTCATTTACTAGTTTTTGAAGATAAGGCTGGGCAACTGTTCGAATATCAAGGGTTTCCAAAACGGTCTCCCCCAGTTCAACCAGCTTTAAGCCTAATAAGTACTTATCATTTTCCAGATTCTTTGTTACAAGACCAAAATTACAGAGGGCAGTTGTCAAACGATGGGCCGAACTCTTCGCCACCTCCAGTTTTTTTGCAATTTGAGTGATGCCCATCCCGCCTGGATGGTCCTTTAACAAGTTTAAAATGCATAAGGCTCTTTCTACAGATTGAACGGAGGAATTGCTTTTTGTCATTGACATCCCTTCACCCGCCACGTTGGTATTTTCCCTTGTTCCCTCATACGGAACATTGTTCCTCTTTCATCAATTTTTACAAGCCTAGTTTAAGTAACATTCGAAACATTGTCAATAATAATTCAGAAAAAATATAATATTCGATAAATTTACAAGAGATTCGACAGCAAATTAAAAAAATACGTATTTGCGTAACTTAAGTTAGGCTTTTACTGTCTTATAACCTTTTTGGACAAAATAAAAAACGCAATACTTCGTTCCTGTTTCAAACGAAATACTGCGTTATATATGTATTGGAGCGGGTGATGGGAATCGAACCCACTACATCAGCTTGGAAGGCTGAGGTTTTACCAGTAAACTACACCCGCGAAATAACTTTATTTTGTTTTGTTTTGTTTACCTGTGTTCCTGTTGACTATTATTATATTACACGTTATTTCTGTATTCGTCAACCCCTTTTTGCAGTTTTTGTCGAAACCCTTTTAGAAACCAAAAGTATCGGAATTCTCCACTTATTTTATTCTTATGAAGAAAGCCAATGCATCATACCATTAGCATTGGCTTTTTATCATTTTTTATAAATGGGAAACAATTAATTTAGCATTTCCAGTTAATTGATATTGGCCAAATTCCGAAGGCAGAAGGAAATGATCTCCTTTTCGGAACGGATGGGAATGGCCGTCCTGATTCAGAGCACCTTCCCCTTCAATTACACTTATCAGCAGGAACTGTTGGTCTTGCTCCAGCTGGGCCCTTCCATTTAAATCCCACTTATGTACAGTAAAATAGTCACACTCCACAAAAGTGGTCATTTCGAGTCCATCTATTTTCTTTGTTGCGGACTGAATTTCCGGATCTGCAGATGGCACAGTTGTCACTTCGATCGACTGCTGAATATGAAGCTCTCTCAAATTGCCGTCCTTATCACGCCGGTCATAGTCATACACCCGGTAGGTAGTATCCGAGTTTTGCTGCGTTTCAAGGATGATAATCCCTTCCCCAATGGCATGGATGGTTCCGCTCGGGACAAAGAAAAAATCTCCGGCTTTCACTGGTACTCGGCGCAGCAAGTCATTCCAGCGCCCTTCCTCAATCATTTTTGCTAACTCTTCCCTTGTTTTTGCATGATGGCCATAGATAATTTCAGCCCCTTCTTTACAGTCGACAATATACCAGCACTCTGTTTTTCCCAGTTCGCCATTCTCGTGTTCCCTGGCATAGGCATCATTGGGATGAACTTGAACCGATAGATCATCATTAGCATCAAGAATCTTGGTTAACAGGGGAAAGCGGTCACCCTCGGAATCTCCGAATAATTCCCGGTGCTTTCCCCATAACTCTCCCAGGGTCAGGCCCTTTAACTTACCGTTCTTCACAACACTCTGGCCATTTGGATGCGCGGAGAACGCCCAGCATTCCCCGGTCTGGTCTGAATGGAGTTCGTAGCCGAATTCTTTTAATGCCTGCCCTCCCCAGATTCTCTCCTTAAAAATCGGCTCAAAAAATAATGGTTCTCTTGTCATCTGTAACACTCCTTAAAAGTAATACCGTTAAATTGATGCCAAGAGGAGCTGATTATTAAAGTCAGCTCCTCTTTTCCATTACTCGATTGTTTCAAGCAGGCTGTAGGCCTCTTCCTTTGTTTTTACAGACAATAATTGCTCTCTGAAGCTGTCATCCATCAGTTTTCTGGAGAGCATTTGAAGGATTTTCAGATGGGCGTCTCCAACGCTTTCTTTTGGAACAGCAATCATGAAAATCAATTTAGCATCAGTCTGGTCAAAGCTCTTCCAGTCCACTCCGTCTTGTTTAATTCCAAAGACAACTGCAGGTTTTTTAACACTGTTGGATTTCCCATGCGGGATAGCGATATTCATGCCAATCCCCGTTGTGCTCTCTGCTTCACGGTCCAGAATGGCCTTCCTGAAATCCTCACTTGATGTCAGGATGCCTTGACGGTCCAGCTTGCCAATCATTTCATCGATCACTTCATCACGGCTTGTCCCGGCCAATTGTATATCAATCAAATCCAGGCTGGTGATGTCAGTCAGTTTATTGATGTGCAACTCTTCTTCCTTATTAGTCTGCCCTGAGGCTTCCTGGCGCTCTGGCTCTGGTGTTAAAGGTTCATCAGGAGCCTCAGATGGATACGTTGCAGGCTGTTCCTGATTATCTACATTTTTTTTCAGCGCGTTTGCCATTATGGCTGTAACCAAGGAACCAATAATAACTGCAATAAAGAACATCAGCACATTGTCAACAGCCCCAAGAACAGCAACAATCGGTCCTCCGTGTGCTACACGGTCCCCCACATTTCCTAGCATGGCTATGACAGCCCCGACCATAGCTCCGACCATATTACTTGGAATAACCCTTAATGGGTCTTGGGCAGCGAAAGGAATAGCTCCTTCAGTGATTCCAAACAGTCCCATCGTAAAGGATGCCTTACCTGTCTCCCTTTCAGCTTCCCGGTACTTCTTTTTATTTAAGAAAGTCGCGAGTCCCATCCCGATTGGCGGAATACAGATGGCCACTGCAATGGGTCCCATAATTTCATAATTTCCCTCGCCAATCATTGCTGACCCAAATAAAAAGGCAACTTTATTTACTGGGCCGCCCATATCAAAGGAAATCATTGCCCCTAAAATTAACGCCAATAGGATTGAACTAGTGCCCTGCATTCCCGCCAGCCATGAAGTCAGACCAACAAATACAGCTGCCACAGGAGCCCCAATAATATAGACGAATGCCATTCCTACAATCAAAGAGGCAAAGACCGGAATAATAATAATCGGCATGATTGGCTGAATGGCTTTAGGAACCTTCAGCTTCTTAATCCATAATGCTACATATCCCGCAAGAAAACCAGCAATAATACCACCGATAAACCCCGCACCTGCTTCACTTCCATAAAAGCTTCCGTTTGCTGCAATATAGCCGCCGATCAATCCAGGTGCTAAGCCAGGGCGGTCAGCAATACTTACAGCAATAAACCCAGACAGAATTGGTACCATGAAGGTAAAGGACGCTGCCCCAATACTCTCAATAGTCTTCCAGAAGGAATCCTCCGGAATGACGATCCCGCCGGGCGTTTTTTCTCCCCCCAATGTCAAGGCAATGGCAATCAGAAGGCCCCCGATGACAATAATAGGAATCATATAGGAGACACCATTCATCAAATGGCGGTAGATTGGGTTTTGCTTATCCTTCTTTCCTGATTTGCCATCATCGCCGGTTTTACTTTGCGATTCAAGAACAGGAACATTGCCAGTGGAAAAACGGCTGATTAGCTCCTCAGGCCTTCTGATCCCCTCCTGAACACCAGTAACCAAAACTTTTTTCCCTGCGAAACGGCTTTTGTCGACCGTTTTATCGGCAGCAATGATAATGCCATCCGCTTCCTGAATATCTCTGTCTGTAAATTCATTTTCAACCCCGATGGAGCCTTGTGTCTCCACTTTCATTTGTACACCCAGTTTATCGGCCGCCTTCTGTAAATTCTCTGCTGCCATGTATGTATGGGCAATACCATTAGGACACGATGTAATCGCTAACAGTTTCATTCGCTTTGTCCTCCTTGCATACTATGTATTATTTTTAATATATCTCAAATAAAAGCGGTAAAAAGTATGAAATGTTGCCGGAAACTCCGGAAAAACTATTTTTTTACCTAGGCAGGTGCAGCTGGAGTAATTCAGGAAGCTCATTCAAGTGCGAGAGAAATATATTCTTGTCTTGAAATGAGATAAGCCTTTGCAGGACACCCGGATGCTCACTCAGACTAGACAATTCATGAAACAGCTGCTTGGTCCTTTCCAGGTCCTCCTCTTTTAGAGCAAGCATAATAACCATAGAAACCTTTTCCGTTTCCCAGTCAATCTCCTCTTTGAAGGTTGCAATGGCTATTCCTGATTTAAGGATGTAGCTTCGGTCAGCATGCGGAATGGCCATGCTGCTTCCGATAGCTGTGGAGGACATCCGTTCTCTGGCAATGGCATAATGTCCATATTCTTTTGCAACATATCCCTCTTTATACAATTGTCCAGCCAGAAATTCTATTATTTCAAACCGATGGCACTTCTCTTGATGGAGAAAGATGGACGATGAGAGTGCCAAAGTGGATAATACAGATTCACGCCTTCCAAAATGATCTGTTCGATCAAGGGTTTTTAAAAATACGTCCAACTTTATGGTTTCCACATCAGATAACAGCGGTGAGACAACGATATGGGGAATTGTTAATAGTGGAACTTCTATAGTGGAGATCACTAAATCTACTCCTGTCCTGTCAAGATAGTGATTCAGATCCGCTTTTCCAATACAGTCAGTCACAGTGATAGCAGAGAATTTTCTTTCTAGTTTTGACCGTAAAAGCTGAGACATTCCAATCCCCAGATGGCATACGATGACTGCTTTCTTTTTTCTGATGTTATTCTTTAACTGCCTTTCAATAGCTGCCTGGAAATGGAGAGTCAAATATCCGGCTTCTTCCTCCGGTATTTGAAGGAAGAAGGCCTCATTTAATTTTCCAAGGATGTCAATCACCTTGTTAAACAGATAGGGATACATTTTTTTAATTTCAGGCAGCATAGTGTTAGAGATATCTAGCCCATGGCTTAAACGGTTGAGGGCGGTGTTTAGATGAACGGACAGTCCCTTTTGTAAAATAGTGTCATCTGTAAATCCCTGTTCAGCCTCCCCCGCCATTTCTTCAATTAATGCAGCCGTAAGCTTATTCAGGAGTGGATGAGTAAGCGAGGAACCTTGCTTTATCTTTGCGCCAATTAACTGAAGCGCAAAATACATAATTTCCGACTCAGAAAAGTGAACAACAAAGATTATTTCAATTTTCCTGAAAAAATCCCTGGCCCATTTATATTCCTTTTTGTCCTGCAGAAATTTACGATCTTTATCATCTATAAAAAAAGAGTGTTGAAGCTTAACTCTCCTGATTTGCAGCAAAACATGAATAATAAGATCATCCAAAGCATCGTCCGTAAAATAAAGAGAATGCTGTTTCACTAACTCATTTATCTCGGATTGGATAATTTCAACTTCATACTTTGAAAATTGCCCGGCAATATACCTGAAAGGGGATTTGCTATCCCCTGCCAGCTGTGACAATCTGGAGAGAGCCACCCGCATGCTCTTTTCTGAGCCCTCCACCATTATTCCTATCCTTTGTTTAGTGATCAGCGTTAACCCCATATGTTCCAGCCATGCCCTAACCTTGTTTAAATCCGTTTTGATCACATTCTTATTCACATAGTATTTTGCTGCCAGGGCACCAGCTGAAATGGGTTCTTTGCTCATAAGCAGGCTGTACCCGATGCCCAGAAGCCGATCCTGGTCATTCATTGCCTCGACTTGGTAATTTGCAAACAGCCTCTGATAAAGATCCGCTTTCTCCACCTCTCCTATTTCCAGGAGTACCCCATAACCCGGCTTCCTGATTAAAGCAGCGCGGGAAACTGATTGAAGATCTTTTTCGATTTTTTTAAGATCATTCCTGATCGTTTTTTCAGAACATTTAACCTTGTCGGCAAGGCTCTGAATTAACAAGTACACTCCCACTGGCTGAACCAGCAGCAATTTTAAAATTTCTATTTGTCTAGTATTCATTTCCTCACCTTTTGCTAAGATACTTTTACAAAATAAACTTAGTAATCTTGTTTTACTGCTTTTAACGCAAAGATAGGTGCCATAAAAAAACCTCCGTTCCAGTTCAACGAAGGATCAAATTAAAATTCAACTGATAATCATGATGCCCGCTTTTAAAAAAAATACGGCGAAGCCTATACCTTAGGCCAGTTCCAGCATTATGTTATATTAACATTTCAGTGAAGTCTTATTATAAACAACCACTAATTATTATCCGTTTAATTGACAATACCGTCAAGAACACAAGCCATGTTTGTTCTTATGGCGATTGCAGTATGTTATGACTATACATAAAAAACAGCTAATTATTGTATGTACGGCCGGATTACATGATTTAAAAATTGGAGGAATAAAGGGTGAATAAGAAATTTGTATTGGCTGCCCTGGCATTGGCAATTGGAAATTAGAATTCGAAACGAAACTATACTAAAAAACCATTAGCCACATCAATTGATGTACATGGTTTAGTTGCCTTTCACCCATCCCGGGAAAATAGAAAAAGACCTTCAACATGGACTGTTGAAAGTCTTGATTTGACAGCTTTGGCATGCTGTCTGCTAGTACCGGTGGTCGGGGTCGAACCGACACTCCCGAAGGAACACGATTTTGAGTCGTGCGCGTCTGCCAATTCCGCCACACCGGCAAAATCATCATAAATATTTAAGATGGAGGCGGCAACCGGATTTGAACCGGTGAATAAAGGTTTTGCAGACCTTTGCCTTACCACTTGGCTATGCCGCCTTAAAACTTTGGAGCGGAAGACGGGATTCGAACCCGCGACCCCAACCTTGGCAAGGTTGTATTCTACCACTGAACTACTTCCGCAAAAATGGCTGGGCTAGCTGGATTCGA
The DNA here is from genome assembly GCF_004340465.1 of Mesobacillus foraminis. GTDB lineage: Bacteria > Bacillota > Bacilli > Bacillales > Cytobacillaceae > Mesobacillus_B > Mesobacillus_B foraminis. Next base: position 513,166 of record NZ_SLVV01000001.1, read on the forward strand.
ACCAACGAATGACGGAGTCAAAGTCCGTTGCCTTACCGCTTGGCTATAGCCCATTATCATTATATTCAGCTATCATCATTTTTGTGATTAATGGGGCGATCGATGGGAATCGAACCCACGAGTGTCGGAGCCACAATCCGATGCGTTAACCACTTCGCCACGACCGCCATAAAAAGTAAATTGGCAGGGGTAGTAGGAATCGAACCCACACTGGAGGTTTTGGAGACCTCTGTTCTACCTTTAAACTATACCCCTGTATAATGGTGGAGGGGGACGGATTCGAACCGCCGAACCCTGAGGGAGCGGATTTACAGTCCGCCGCGTTTAGCCACTTCGCTACCCCTCCAATATTATAACATGTTTCAAATAAACTCTTAAAATAAAATGGTGGCTCAGGACGGAATCGAACCGCCGACACAAGGATTTTCAGTCCTTTGCTCTACCGACTGAGCTACTGAGCCGTAATAAATTTATATTTCATAATAAGTTATCGTTCGTCCTTTGCTCGAAAGACCTTCGGTCTTTCTCGCAGGTTGACGCAGAAGCTGTCTCTGAGAGGTTTGCAACCTGCTCTACCGACTGAGCTACTGAGCCATAGTTTATTGAATTAATAACTTATTAAAATAATGGCGGTCCGGACGGGACTCGAACCCGCGACCTCCTGCGTGACAGGCAGGCATTCTAACCAACTGAACTACCGGACCAGATTGCGGGGGCAGGATTTGAACCTGCGACCTTCGGGTTATGAGCCCGACGAGCTACCGGACTGCTCCACCCCGCGATAATAATATTTATGGTGGAGGATGACGGGATCGAACCGCCGACCCTCTGCTTGTAAGGCAGATGCTCTCCCAGCTGAGCTAATCCTCCATAATGGTGACCCCTACGGGATTCGAACCCGTGTTACCGCCGTGAAAGGGCGGTGTCTTAACCGCTTGACCAAGGGGCCAGATATGATAATTATAATGGCGGAGAGCAAGGGATTCGAACCCTTGAGACAGCGGTAACCGTCTACACGATTTCCAATCGTGCTCCTTCGACCTCTCGGACAGCTCTCCATATGGCTCCGCAGGTAGGATTCGAACCTACGACCGTTCGGTTAACAGCCGAATGCTCTACCACTGAGCTACTGCGGAATAATGATGAAAATTCATCGCCTGGCAACGTCCTACTCTCACAGGGGGAAACCCCCAACTACCATCGGCGCTGAGAAGCTTAACTTCCGTGTTCGGCATGGGAACGGGTGTGACCTTCTCGCCATCGCCGCCAGACAATTTTTTTCAAGACATTTACTATTATAACGTCTTTTTTCTATTTTGCAAGAGAAATTTTTCATTCCCTCAAAACTAGATAATGTAGGTAAGAAGAAGTAATCCGAGTATCGTTCTTAACGTATTAGGTTAAGTCCTCGATCGATTAGTATCAGTCAGCTCCACACGTCACCGCGCTTCCACCTCTGACCTATCAACCTGATCATCTTTCAGGGATCTTACTAGCTTGCGCTATGGGAAATCTCATCTTGAGGGGGGCTTCATGCTTAGATGCTTTCAGCACTTATCCCTTC
>NZ_SLVV01000002.1 GCF_004340465.1 Mesobacillus foraminis
AAATCGAAGGTTGAAAACGAAATGGGTCTAGCATTAATGGCCGTGAATTTACGAAAATTCACGGCCAACAGCTAAGAATATAGTAGAAAGACAAGTAAAAACAGAGAAAGGTGAAATTGAGTGCGCTCAATTTCACCTTTCTCACTATTTGAAGCTAGTTATGGCCCAGCCTCTTTTTATGGAGTTATTGAATATACGGCAGCCGTATCTGTACTTTTGTTCCTTTGTGAAGCTGGCTTGTAATTTGAATAGTACCCTGATGCTCTTTAATAATATTAAAAATAATCATCAGACCCAGGCCTGTTCCTTTTTCCTTGGTACTGTAAAAAGGTTCCCCAATCCGCTTTAACCTTTCCGGAGATATTCCACAGCCTTGGTCTTCTATTGAGATGAGAAGGCTTTCTTCGTTCCTTTTTACCTTCATGGTAATCTGTCCGCCCTTAGGCATGGATTCAATGGCATTTTTCATTACATTCAGGAATACCTGCTTGATTTGATTGGCGTCACAGTAGATAGCCGGCAACAATTCATCGATTTCGGTTATGATTTCAATATTTCTCATGTTTGCCTGTGTCTCGACAAGCGGCAGAAAGCCTCCAAGGATGGCGGTTATGGACTTCTTGCAGTATTTCTTTGCCTGGGGTTTTGCCAGGATCAGAAACTCGTTGGTTATCAATTCAATCCTGTCGATTTCTCTAAGCATGATTTGATAGTATTCTTTGTTGGAACTCTTTTCGATCATAAGCTGTAAAAAGCCCTTAATCGATGTAAGCGGATTACGAATCTCATGGGCGATGCCTGCTGCTAACTGGCCAATGGCAGACAGCCTGTCGGATTTCCGCAAATATTCCTCGGTCCTTTTATTTTGTGAGATATCCTTTGCGATGCCATATACACCTACGATTTTATTGTTTACAATGATTGGCAGATTAGTAACCTGGAAGATTCCCGATGTGCCATTTTTATGAATAAGCTTTGTTTCGTAAGTTTGAGGAATGCCTTGCAGCGCTTTTTTAAAACCGTCCCTCGTTTTAATCAGGGTTTCTTTTTCGATAAATTCCGCATAGCTTTGTCCCAGCACCTGTTCCGGTGTATAGCCAATCAATTTTTCTACAGAAGGGTTAATGTTTGTCACATTCCCCTTCACATCAAGGCTTAGGACTAAGTCCGGGTTGGCGAGAAACAGAGACTGATAACGCTGTTTGTTTTCCTCCAGCTCCTGTTCAATGGACTTTTTTTCGGTAATATCGCGAATAATACCTGATACCCCCGTCACAACACCATTTTTATCTTTAATCGGCGAATGAGTTATACTGACTGGGACGAGGGTGCCATCCGCCCTGTGCCGCACGGTCTCATAGCCCTTTATCTTCTTGCCGGAAGCAACTGTCTTGAACAGCCGTTCAAATTCCTCTTTATACTTTTCAGGAATATTGGCAATCTTCTTCCCGATCACCTCGTCCTCCGGAAAACCGAACATATCAATATAAGCCTGGTTTACGAAGGTGATCTCGCCCTGTGGATTCATCGTGGCAATGGCATCCACCGTATTGTTGATAAATGATTCAAGCAGTTCCTTGGTCGCCCTTAAATCTTCATGAGTTTTCCTTAGTTCAGTGACATCATTGCAGGAGCCAATCACTTCAACTATATTGCCGTTCTGATAAATAGGCTTCAGGGAACCCACATAGTAAATCCCTTTATAGTCGGACTCATAGGTAGTCTCTATTCCATTCCATGCTTTTTGGTAATGAAGGTTCTTCCAGTCAGCAATTTCTTCAGGAAATATGTCATAAAGAGTCTTCCCTATCGACTCCTTCACGTTTATTCCTAATTTCTTTAATAACTGTCCCGTTCCCATGGTATGGATGAACTGCCCGTTCTCTTTTTTGAATTTATAAATCATACCCTGGTGATCTTTCATTAATTGCTCTACTTCTCTATGGCTCACATCAAGCTCCTGTTCGAGCTTCTTTTCATAAGCCATATCCCTGGAAATGCCATATACTCCTTGGATCTTTCCCTTTACAAAGATGGGGAGGAAAGTTGTATGGAGGAAGACTTCGTGCCCTTTCTTGTGAATGATCTTGTACTCAAATTGCTGGACCTTTCCCTTTTTGGCCTCATTAAAATGAAAAAGAGCGCTTTCCTGATAGTCGGAAGCTGTCAGCGGGATAAAGCTTTTCCCCAGCAGTTCCTCCTGGCTGTATCCAAAGATTGATTCTGTCCCCCTATTGAATCCCAGAAAAGTCCCCTCCAAAGAAACCATGTGGATCGAGTCAGGATAATAATCAAACAGCGATTTAAAACGCTGTTTACTTTCACGCAGCTGATTTTCCAGTTCATTCCGCTTATCCCGCTCTATGGCAAATCCGGCCAGATTCGCACATGTCTTCAGCATTTCCAGCTCAAAGGAAGAAGGGGTACAAACATCAGTAAAATAAAAGGCGAACGTCCCTTCCGCCCGCCCGCCAACAGAGATTGGAATGGACCAGCATGCTCTCAGCCCATGGCGGAGGGCTGCATTCCTGCCGCCTTCCCATAGCGGGTCCTTTTCTATATCGGAGGAAATAACCGGTTCATTCAGATAAACTGCAGTACCGCATGAACCCGCCTTTGGGCCAACCTTTATACACTGTATCGATTGAATAAAATCCTGAGGAAGGTTAGGAGCTGTTCCTAAAGCGAGTTTCCCCTCATTTGCAGCTAACATGATCGAACAGTACATTTTTCGTTTAAAATGCCCTTCAAGCTTGAATGTTAGCGTTTTTAAAATATCATATAAAGAATCACCATTCGTGATTTTTTGAATCAGAAAAGAATGAAGATCAAGCATAGATTTCATTTCACACATTCTGGTATGTTCTGTACGCTGGGTTTTATCGAAATGTCTCTCATCCGTAACTTCCAAAAAATTCTCCTCCGTGTATATTCATACTCTTAGAAATCAACTAGCATCTACAGGAATGTTTCCTATAATATTACTGGCAAACTTCCTGGATATCGACTTCTTTCTCTTTAACTAGAGATATTATAACATCAATACAGCATTATTTTCATGACTTTCCGATAAATGCAAGAATATTCAAACACACCTAAGTTAAAAGGCATGCTGATGGATAGCGTCTTGAACCTTCTTCGCTTCGCGCATGACTTCTTCTATCAATTTTTTTACTGTATGGGCTTTGGCTAGTGTTGGACTCTGTCCTGACCATAGGGACATATACTCAGGGTTATTCTGGGCAGCCGCTGCTTTTCTGATATCTTGTGTAAGTAAATGCTGGACCGGATAGGGTGGCAATGCCCCTTCATGCTTGCTCATTTGTAAAATAAAGTCGTTTTTCAGTCCTCTTGCCCACTTTCCGGAAAATGTTCGAGTGAGTATCGCATCTTCTTCAGTTGCATGGAGAATGGCTGCTTTATGTACTTTGTGTGCCCCGCTTTCTTTACAAGTTAAAAAAGCAGTACCCATTTGAACAGCTTGTGCCCCCAATGAAATCGCTGCCACCAGCCCTCTGCCGTCCATAATTCCCCCTGCCGCTATAACCGGAATATGCAGATGATCAACAGCCTGGGGAAGTAACGAAAATAATCCTGCTGAGCGATCTGAAGTAACATTCAGGAAGGTTCCACGGTGACCTCCTGCTTCACTTCCTTGGACAACTGCGAAATCCATTCCAATATTTTCAATTTTAACTGCTTCCTCCACAGTCGTAGCCGTTCCTATCAGAATCATGTTGTGTCTTTTTAGTTTCTCTATCTCTTTATCGGACGGGAGTCCAAACGTAAACGAACACACCGAAACCTTTTCTTCAATTAAGATCCTTAGCTGTTCCTGGTATGACTTTAAACTGTCATTGTATGTAATATGGGGAGGTTCAGGCTCTGAGATATTCAAATACTTTCGGATGGAATGAAGGGATTGATTTGCTCCATCCGCCTCCTGACTGTCATAGGTAAATGTGTTTGGGATGAATAGATTGACTCCGAACGCTTTGTCGGTTAATTGCCTTACTTCGTTTATTTGTTTACGAAGCTGATCTGGATCCAGGTATCCTGCTCCAATCATGCCCAGTCCCCCATGATTGGAAACAGCAGCTACCAATTCCGGGGTTGTAATTCCTCCTGCCATCGGTGCCTGTAAAATAGGGAAATCAATATTTAAAAGTTCGGTTACAGTATTTTTCATGGTTCTGACTCCTCGAATTAAAAGTAAAAATAAGCTATTGAGTTATTCGCTTATTCGTTCTCAAATTCCTTTAAATTATTCGATTTGAAGACAATATGCATGACGAACAGTCTTTGTTGAGCCCATAACCTAAAAAAAAACAGAATAATAAACCTGTATTCCTCTATTTGCTAATAACTGCTGGCTGCCACATTTCAATCTGCACTTTCTGCACTTTCTGCACTTTCTGCACTTTCTGCACTTTCTGCAAAAAAAACCAAAGATCTGGATAAACTCCAAATCTTTGGCTTAGTCTCCCTGCCGTTCAAAAACAAGTGCTTTTTATAAGCTCAACATTTAACTACTGGCGGTTTTCCTGGTCCTTCAAACGATTTTGCTGGTCAGGTATGTGTTTCTGATTCTTGAATTCTTCATTTACCTGGTTACTGTTGCTTAAAAATTCCCGCTCTTTATCCTCGAGCCTGTTTACATTTTTCTTATTATTGCTGTTCATAGGAACCCTCCTTCAAGCTATTGTTATACCCCTTATTCCCTCTCAATTTTAATAGAAACATAGAATAAGTGGATGACAGCTCATAAAGGCATATCTCCTATTTTCTTTGATATTCGCTCTCCAATATACTCATTTCCCACATGCTCCAATATTCGTTTCCCAATTTCCTGCAATCCCTAAGCAAACCTTCTTTTCGAAAACCGGCCTTTTCATAACAGGCAATCGCACTGTCGTTAAAGTCGAATACTCCAAGACTCACTCGATGTAAATTTAGATCTTCAAAAGCCTTTTTCAATACTTCTTTGATCATTAATTGCCCAATCCCCCGCCCTCTAATCGTCTTGTCCCCAATTAACACTTTGCCAATCCTTGCAGAACGATGATGCAAATCAATATTGGCCAAGGAAATATGGCCAATAGACCGGCCTGATTCCTTCAGCACCACTTTATATATATACCGGCTGGACCCGGGATGATTTGCGTCTTTTATGTATGCCTCCAGCTGAGGTTTTGTCAGTGGGTAATCAAAGGCTGGACCTCCCCATTGAAGATTCAATTCTGGCGAGTCAATCCAGTCTATCAGCTGGCTAAAATCGGACGGTTCAAATTTTTTTAAGTAAATCATTTAAACCCCTCTGTTTCTTCTAAATTTTAATCTTCATTTATTTCTAACACTATTTTATCATTATCCAAGAACGATTATTTTTGAAATTTTTTTATTTCCGTTTACGTTTCCGATCATTCGATTTTTTTATCTTCATCAATTTTGTCGCAGGCTGCTTTCGAATCCACTTTATAAATCTTGACAGCTGAGCATCTTCCCTTAGTTCTGCAATTGACGTTAACCGGGATGCTATTTCAGCATTCGTATAAAGAGCATGTATTTGTTTATGACATGAAATGCATAAATTTGCAGTCGGCTCGAAAGTCCCTCCCATTTCCTTTGGAAGCAAATGATGAACGGTTGTCTCAACGTCATTTCGGCTGCATAATTCACATGTCCCCAAATAAATCCCCTCCAATGTTCTGACGGATTATTAGTATTGGATATTCCTTTTGTTTATATCACTGTATTTCAGCGAAATATTTTCTTCCTCGGCATTGCTATATAAAACCCTTGCATGACCGCAATGGTGCATATTCACAGGCAATTAGGACACAATACTGCACATGAGCACCGTCAGACGATAACCCTTTCTAAGCATTCGGCGGTGCCCTCAGCTTTTCTGAGCAGGCTCAGGGAGGCAAAATTGAATCTATTGGTGGTGTTTGTATGGCAGATTCCTTGAACTCAAAGGATTATGAAACAGGTACAGCTATCAGGACCTTTAACATTATTGAAACCACAGTCCAGCCAGAAGGCTTTGCCGTACGTTTGCAAATGGATTTGGACAGCGGCTATGAATTGGAAGATGTAGTAATGAAAATTTCACATGAAGATCTGGCTGGATATGAAACAAACGATATACAAGAAGCGGTGAAATATGCACTCGGTTTTTTTGACTCTGACGTCCTTGAAGATAAGAACTTTGAGCAATAATGTAATGGCTGTCATATTGGCAGCTTTATTTTGATTGCTGTTTAGTCAAAAATTGGAACCTGTTTTTCTCCAGGTCGTCTGACATTAATGTCTAAACTCAAAAGGGGTTCAGAATGAGACCATTCTGAACCCCTTTGATACAAACTTGACAGGAAAAGGACCCGACTATGTTTGTACTATTTATTCATGGAAGTTTGTGCCGTCTGTTGTCGCTTTAATGATTCCGGCGCGGATGACATAGTCTCCAAAATGCTCGCCTTCCTGGCGCTCTTTTGCGTACCTCGGAAGAAGTTCACGCAATTCACTGAGAATTTCTTCTTCTCCAATATTTTCTCGGTACATTTTACTCAAACGGCTCCCGTCAAAGGCCGCACCCAGGTACATATTGTATTTGCCTACAGCTTTTCCAATAAAACCAATTTCCCCTAACGCATGGCGTGCGCATCCGTTCGGGCACCCAGTCATACGGATGGTAATTTCTTCATTGCGTAAGCCATTTTCATCGACAATTTCTTCAATTTTATCAATCAGACGAGGAAGATAGCGTTCAGCTTCAGCCATGGCAAGTCCACAGGTCGGCAGTGCTACACATGCCATTGAACTGCGGCGAATCGCTGAATATTGACTGCCATCTGTTAGACCGTATTGTTCAATCAGGTCATTGATTTGATTCTTCTTCTGGCTTGAAACATTCCCAATAATCAAATTCTGATTGGCTGTAAGACGGAAATCCCCTTTATGGATTTTTGCAATCTCTCTCAATGCTGTTTTAAGCTGGTATCCATCGAAATCAGCTACACGTCCACCCTCAACGAACAATGTCATATGCCATTTGCCTTGAATGCCCTTAACCCAGCCATAGCGATCTCCGTTACTTTCGAAATGATACGGCTTAGCCTCATCAAGGCTCCATCCAAGGCGGTTCTCAAGTTCAGCCTTGACATTTTCCAGTCCGAGACGGTCAACCGTGTATTTAAAGCGGGCATTTTTACGGACTGACCTGTTTCCGTAATCACGCTGAATTGTAATTACCTTTTCTGCAACCTCATACATTTGGTCCGGTTTGCAGAAACCGATCACTTTCGCAAGCTGAGGATAGGTTGCGTTATCGCCGTGCGACATCCCCATTCCGCCTCCGATTGCCACATTGAACCCTGTAAGCTTTCCATCTTCAACGATGGCAATAAACCCAAGGTCCTGTGAAAAGACATCAATGTCATTAGATGGCGGAACGGCAATCCCGATTTTAAATTTACGCGGCAAATATAACGGTCCATACATAGGTTCTATTTCTTCAACCTCTGGAGTTCCAGCTACTTTTTCTTCATCCAGCCAAATTTCATGGTAGGCGCGGGTTCTTGGAAGCAGGTCATCACTCAATTTTTTTGACCATTCGTATACTTCAGCATGGATTTCCGACTGATAGGGATTTGAAGTACACATAACGTTCCGGTTTACATCACCGCAAGCAGCAATGGTGTCCATAAGGGCTCCATGGATCTGCTGGATTGTACTCTTCATGTTCCATTTTAAGATTCCATGCATCTGGAACGTTTCCCGGGTTGTTAATTTCAGAGTTCCATTTCCATATTTATCAGCAAGCTCATCCATTACTAGCCATTGGGAGGGTGTTGCAACCCCTCCCGGCAAACGGACGCGCAGCATGAACTGGTATGCAGGCTCAAGCTTTTGTTTTTGACGCTCATTGCGGAGATCCCTGTCATCCTGAAGGTAGCTTCCGTGGTGTTTCATTAATCGGTTGTCATCTTCAGGAATCCCTGCAGAAATCCGGTCGAGCATAACCTCTTTCAATGTACCGCGTAAAAAGTTGCTTCGCTCCTTGATCCCTTCAACATCGCTTGGCGGGCCATCAGGCGCTTTTAAAATTTGGTTCACCATGTTGTCTTGTACTCCCTTCAATCTAAATCAGTATACATCACGCTGATAACGTTTCTGCTGCTGCATGTTTGCAAGATATTCTTCCGCTTGTTCAGGACTCATCCCGCCTTCTTTAGCGATGACATCGATCAGTGTCTTATGGACATCATGCGCCATGTTTTTCTCATCGCCGCAGATGTAGACCACCGCTCCCTCTTCAAGCCATTTATACAGTTCCTTGCTCTGTTCAAGCATACGGTGCTGAACATAAACTTTTTCTTCGCCATCCCTTGAAAAAGCGACATCCATTCTTGTCAGTACCCCGTCTTTCAGCCATTTTTGCCATTCTGTCTGATAGAGGAAATCCGTTACAAAGTGCTGGTCTCCGAAAAACATCCAGGATTTCCCTTCCGCTCCGATTTCTTCACGCTCCTGCATAAAGGCACGGAATGGGGCAACGCCTGTTCCTGGACCAACCATGATAATTGGAGTGTCAGGACTTTCAGGGAGTTTAAAGTTATCATTATGCTGAATATAAACTGGCACGCTGTCTCCAGGCTGCAGTCGCTCCGCTGCAAAGATGGAGCAGACCCCATTTCGCTCCCGTCCATGGGACTGGTAGCGGACCGCACCGATTGTCAAGTGAACTTCATCGGGATTAGCATTTAAGCTGCTGGAAATCGAATAGAGCCGAGCAGGCATTTTACGGAGAAGGGATACAAACTCTTGTGCAGTCTCCCCCCAAGCTCCGAAATCGCGGACAAAATCAAGCAGATCCCGTCCATCCAGATAAGCTTTGACCTGTTCCTCATTGCCAGGTGCCACAAGCTTTTGCAAGTCTTCATTATTTGAAAGCTCAGCCACCTTTTGAAGCAGCGGCTTCGTCAACACTGTTATTTCATAGTAAGACGCCAATGCATTCTTTAGTGACCGATCATCTCCCTGCTTAACGGTCACTGTTGCGTCAGGATTCCATTTCAATTCCTCAAGGAGTGCGCCAACCAGTACTGGATCATTTTCCGGAAGAACTCCAAGACTGTCACCTGGCTGATAGACAAGGCCAGAACCCTCCAGGGATAGTTCCAGATGGCGTGTTTCTTTATTGGAGCCGCGTCCATTCAAATTCAGATTTTCGAGCACTTCTGCCTTAAATGGATTTGTTCTGGAAAAAGACGTACCAATCGCTTGCGGAGCAGCCGATGACAGTTCTTGAGCTGCACTTCCTCCCTGTCCTTCGTTCAGGCTGCCAATAACACCCTGAAGCCATTCTGCTGCCGGCTCGTCATAATCGAGATCACAGTCAAAACGCGGATATAGCCTTGTTCCGCCAAGTTCTTCAAGCTTTTTGTCAAAATCCTTCCCTGTCTGGCAGAAAAATTCATAGGAACTGTCCCCCAAAGCCAAAACTGAAAAATTAAGGTCATCCAGCTTCGGTGCACGCCTTCCATGGAGAAACTCGTGGAATGACAATGCATTATCCGGCGGTTCGCCTTCACCATGTGTGCTTGCAATAATTAGAAGGTTTTTGACTTTCTTTAAGTTGTTTGGTTTAAAATCGCTCATGGAAGAAAGGGTTACCTGATACCCCTGGGCTTCAAGCGTCTTGGCAGCATTCTTCGCAAGTCCCTGTGAATTTCCAGTTTGCGACCCAAAAAGGATAGTAACCTCTTTGGATACAGAGTTCCCCGCTGGAACATTTCCCGGAAGAGCATCAATCCCTCCTGAAAGAGTACCGGACTGGGATGCTGCTAAATAGCCGCTGAGCCAGAACCGCTGCGATTCCGTCAAGGTTGGCAGAAGGCGGTTAAGGAGCTCTGCCTGCTCCTGATTAAACGGACTGTTCATTACCTGAAGTTGCAATGTATCCACCTCACAAAGGAATATAAATCTTATCATACGTCACGGATAGTTGATGACGGATTCTAACAATTTTTCAAGGTATTTACTCATGTTAAATTGGTTAATATAATCATAGTTTGACAATTCCTATAAGTCAAGTCGGTTTTAAAGGGACACCCCTTTAAAAACAGCCTATAATTTAATTATCCGGCCCATATTTAATAAAAGTTTTCTAATAAGACTTTACCTAATTTAGAAGCATTAGTAAAATACATATTAATTATTTAAACTATTAATATTTCTAATAACAAGGATGTGTTCGTTTGTATTATGATGCCTTAAAAACCTTTATCACCTTAGCTGAGGTGAAAAATTTCACAAAAACTGCGGAACTGCTTCATATCTCGCAGCCAAGTGTTAGCCTGCATATTAAAAACCTTGAAAAGGAATTCCAAACAAAGCTTTTTCAGCGTTCTCCAAAGTATTTAAAAATCACCCCTACCGGGGAAGTCCTTTATGACCGCGCCAAGCAAATGGTTTCCATTTATGAACAGACACGGCAAGACATCCTTGAACTTCATCACTCCATCAAAGGGGAACTGAAAATTGGTGCCAGCTTTACCATTGGAGAATACATCCTGCCGGCCGTCCTGTTCGATTTGCACAAACAATATCCTAAACTTGAGCTGCAGGTAGTCATCGGCAATACCGATGAAATCGTTCAGTCTGTACGACTGTACCAAGTAGATATTGGCTTGATTGAAGGGCAGACGAACGATCGGGAACTGTCCGTCCATTCGTTCATGAAAGATGAATTGTTTATCGTCTCTTCACCCAGCCACCCACTAGCCCTGCAAAGAAATGTGTCGATTGCCGACCTTCAGAACCAGGAGTGGATTACCAGAGAAAACGGATCAGGCACCCGGGAATATTTAAACCATGTAATCCGGTCAAACGGACTCAAGGCGAAATCCATACTGTCCATAAGCAGCAATCAGGGAATAAAGGAAACAATAATTAAAGGAATGGGGCTTTCTCTTCTATCTCAAAGCGTGATTGAACGAGAAGTGGAGTATGGCGAGCTTTCGATTATACGGGTAAAAGACCATTCCTTCACAAGAACATTTTCCTATGTGTATTCACCGGTAATGAGGAACAAGCAAAATGTCGAAGTCTTTCTAAAATCCCTGAACGGTTCGTTGCCGGCTGCAGTCAAAATTACACCATCCGGAAAAATGGATTCATAAACAAAACGGCTCACGCTATGCAGCATGAGCCGTTTTTAAATTAATTTTCATGATCCATTAGCAACTTCCCTCATAAAAGTATTTCGATTTATTAATTGCCTGCAGGAGCGTGGAGCAGGATTTAATATCCCGAAAATCCCGGCCTAAAGCAACTATTGTCTGGGCATTTCAGGTCGTAATCCGCTTAAAACGGCTTTTACCACGAGAAGCCTGTGAGCGTTTATTAGCTGGAATATTTGATTAGCCACCATCGTATCAACAATCGGCACACCCGATGAATACTTAATAAAGTACGAAACACAGAGCTTCGAGCTCCTGCTCAGCGACTCCATAGAAGCAAGCTATCTGGAAGTGCTATTTATCTTGTGCTTCCGTAATTTGGTCTCCAATTGTATATTATAATTCCGATATCTTTTAACCACTTCTTTTCGTTTGAGATTCATGCTATCACCTATCAAAATCAAGTGCCGTTTCTTTCTTTGGCGTCCTTATGCCTGATGCCTCTCTTTCTTCAGACAATACTTCTTCCCATTTGGCTGAAAGCAAAATGGATTCCATGCTGCAAAGTTTGGAAACAATTAAAATGGGATAAATTAATCGCTGACTGAGTAATGGAGATGCCGAGTTCCGCTGTAATCCCCACAAGGATGGTTTCCGTTCCTATGAGGGATGCTGCCCTGCCTATCCTTTCAAGAAGGCTGGCTGTATGTTCGCAAATTTCCTCATCAATTCCTGTCAAATCCAAAATAAGATAATTTGCCTGATACTGTGGAAGATTATTCAGAGTTCTGACAATCAACTGTTCGGAACGGTCTTCATCGTATTTTCCTATCAATGGTACAACCACTATTCCTTCCAGGACAGGAATGATTGGTGAAGAGAGCCTGTCAACAAGCCCTTTTAATTCTTTGGTCTTTTCTTCAACTAAAGCCTCAAGTTCTTGAATCTTCTGCGCTTCCTTTTTCCTGGCTAGCTGATGGATATTATCCGAAATTGTAATATCAGAAGGGAAGTACTCAATCATGCTGTACTCATGCCCTTCAAGCTGGTGCTGAGTAACTTTATACCAAATATTAGTTCCAAAGAGGCCTGTAAACACACCGGCATAGTGTGCAGGCAGAAAACTCCCTCCTGCTGTTTTACCCTGGGCAACATTGATTTTATGCTCCCAGCTGTCCTTCATATGAGCAGTCAAAGTCTTAGAATTAAAATCTAAATCCTTGATGGTCGTGAGTCCCCAGCCCGCGGTTGCATATGTAGCGGTAATCATCTCCGCCGCCTCTGCAACACTGACTTCTTTCATTTTCTCAAAGTACTGCCCTACCACGAGTCCCTGCCGGAAACCCGTCGTTTCAAACACTAGGTTCGAGGACTCCTCGCCAGAAATTTCTTCTATAGTGTCAAAAAAAGTTTTCATCGCCGAAGAAATCCAGAATAGTACCGCGTCATCTCCTTCAAATAAAAATTTCCCTTTTTCCAGGTCCCAACCGAAATTGATCCCCGCAACTGAACACTTAGGCATTGTTTCCAAGCTTCCATTCTCCTTTTCTCTATGTAAATAAAGTTTTTGTTTAATTAACTAACAGTGCTTCCAGCAGAAGAAAAAAGTTAACTACAAAAAATACTTTTACCCACATAAATCACATTCTAAACTTGTAAAATAACGTTTAAGATGTCCCTCCTGCGGCCTGACTTAAAACCGCAGGATAAAAACTCCTATGGCAAAGTAAATTGCCGACAAGAGAAAGAGACTCCAGTAGCCCGCTGTCTCCGACCGAATGGGAGACCGATGCTTTGCTGGAACAACTCCTTCCCCGATCCAGTCAAACAGCCGCGAAAATACCCAATAAAGGGAATAAGAATCCCAATAATCCCAGCCATTTTTGAAATTAATGATGCCTGCATATTCTTTTAAAAGGACTTCCAGTGTAAAAATGAAGGTTAAGGTCATGAAAAAAAAAGGGAACGTCCTTCTTTTCGGTCGATATCTGACGAGAAACAAGGCTAAAAAGCTAAAGCTTACAGCTACCACCGGGAGGACATATGGGACAGGAAGAGTAAAGCGATAAAATCCGAGGCAATAAAAAAAGAGGCATAATGAAACCGTAACGAACAAGCTAATGATAAGAACGATGCCATAATGAAAAACGCTGTCTCTTAAGATATAAACACAGCCAATACTAGTAATGAAAAAAGTCAATAATAAAATAAGGAGGTGTACATCCAGCAAACTCAATATGGTAACTTCCTTTACTACAAATTTTGAAGCCAATCCATTATTCATTTTTTCTAGAATGGCTTGTTTGCATACCAATTAGATAAATTAATTTGTAAAAAAACCTTTGAACTCCGATATCTTCTTCTGCT
Source organism: Mesobacillus foraminis (assembly GCF_004340465.1). Lineage (GTDB taxonomy): Bacteria > Bacillota > Bacilli > Bacillales > Cytobacillaceae > Mesobacillus_B > Mesobacillus_B foraminis. Next base: position 13,554 of record NZ_SLVV01000002.1, read on the forward strand.
CTATAGCTTAGGCTTCATGTTTAACAAGGATTTCCACGGGATATAGCTATATCAAAGGAGGCTGATAAAATGGAACATGCAAAAGCTCTTGGAATAAAAGCGCTGATGACACTCGTTATACTTTACCTCGTACTAGGACTGGGGTACCAGGCTGATTTCGGAGATGTCTTTATCCTTACACTGCTGCTCGGCGTCATTTCATATATAGCCGGGGACCTGTTTATCCTTCCTAAAGCCGGGAACCTGATTGCAACGGTGTCAGATTTTGTACTATCATTCCTAATTATTTGGGGTTTTGGGCTAATGTTAAATATTTCGAATGATAACCTTGTGAGCGGGGCTCTGTTTTCTGCTCTATTGATTGCACTGGGTGAATGGATGTTTCACAGTTATATGGCTAAAAATATCCTCCATGATTCCAGCAAGGAAATTTAACAAAGATAAAAAAAGGATGACCTTTGGCCATCCTCTCAGACTGTAGGCAAACTCGATAAAAATTCGATTAGCTCCTACAGTCTTTTTATTATGGTTTGTGGATAAAGCAGACTGCTAATTTCTGTTCCAGCCGCTTCGCGTTCCGTGGGGCTGGAGCCGAACTCTCCGCAGGCTCCTGTGGGGTCACACCTGTTCAGCTGATCCCGCATGAGTCTGCGCGCCTTCCGCTAAGATCAACAGGTTTTCAAATTAATCTGGCTGTGCAACCATGACTATTCTAAAGTAGATGCTCTCTTCAACCAATTGAATTACCTGAATCATGGATCGAATATTGAGCGAAATCAATTGCGCATAACACTTAATGATAACCACATTCATTTCTATAAAGTTAATTCCCTTACATTTCCTGCCTGAGTGGAAGCAGGGTTTTAGTACCCTTTTTATTTAAGCAATCTCCGGATTAATTCCAATTTCTTGTCGGTATAAGGGGGAAACAGGGTCGAGAGGTTTACTTTACTGCTTTTTTTCAGGATGCTTTTTTCATGCGAAAAAGCTGTAAAACTGTAATATCCATGGTAGGCTCCAATACCTGAATGTCCAACTCCCCCAAAGGGCAGTTCCGGGTTGGCCAGATGCGTCACCGTATCATTGATACTGACACCACCCGACGAGACCTCCCTTAACACTTTCTTTTCTGTTTCATCCCTAGAAGTAAAAAGGTATAGGGCCAGTGGCTTAGACAGTTTTTTGATTGAAGCGATTGCCTTGTCCAAATCTTTATAGGTTAATATCGGCAGGATCGGCCCAAAAATTTCATCTTTCATAGACGCTGAATCCCAATCCGCCTCAATGAGTGTAGGCTCAATAAATCTTGTTTCTGGATTTGTCCCACCCCCAAATAAGATTCCGCCTTGATCCCTCTCTATAATGTTCTTTAATCGAGTGAAATGTTTATCGTTCACAATTCTTCCAAAATCCTTGCTGCTCTCAATATTGTCCCCGAAAAAGCTTTGTAGAACATTCTTCATTTCTTCCACCAACGTTTTTTTTACAGATTCATGGACCAGCAGATAATCCGGTGCTACACAGGTTTGTCCGGAATTCAAGGTTTTCCCCCAGATAATCCGGTTTGCTGCAACTCTGATGTCCGCACTTTCATCCACAATAACAGGGCTTTTCCCGCCCAATTCAAGTGTCACGGGCACTAGATTTTTGGCAGCTGCCTCCATGACTATTTTTCCGACCTGCACACTCCCTGTAAAAAAAATATAATCAAATCGGGAATGAATTAATGATGTATTTGTTTCAATTCCGCCTTGAACACATCGTATATAGGATGGATCAAAGATTGATTGAATCATTTCCTGAATCACACCAGACACATGTGGAACTGCTTCTGAAGGCTTCAGGACAACGCAATTTCCCGCGGCGATAGCTCCAATCATTGGTTCAATCAATAATTGAAAAGGGTAATTGTATGGACCAATAATCAAGACTGTCCCGTAAGGCTCGTATAGGATCATGCTTTTTGAGGGAAACAGGACAGGCGGTGTTTTCACTTTTTTAGGTTTTGCCCATTTTTTTAGCTGCTTCATGGTATGCCGGATACTGTTTAAAACAAATCCAATTTCCGAAGTATAAGTTTCAAAAGGATGCTTGCCTAAATCCTTATGAAGGGCTTCGTTCATTTTCTCCTCATATCGCAAGATCCCTTCCCTTAGCCGGGTTAATTGCTCCAACCGAAAATCCAGCTCCAAAGTCTTATTTGTATCAAAGAACTGGTGATGTTCTGTGAGAATGTGAGTTACATCCTGCTTCCGCAGTTCTATGCTGCCCATTCATTCCTTCCTCCTTTAAATCACGTTCTACACACTTCCTTAAAATAAATTCTTAAAAACTCATTTGAATTTATATTCTCTTCCCTTAGAATATCAACATTTTGCTCTACAAGGAAAAGATAACGGCCTTAGATTTAATTTTAATCATTCTTCTTTGAATTGTTTTCTGCAATTGGAGTTACGGGATTACAAAAACTTAAATACAGCATGGTAAAAGATCATGAAACTTTATCGGCGGAACAAGAAGTTTGTGACCCTAAATAAACAGGGAAACCCCTGCTTAACATTCTCCAGTTAAAGGGAACCATGAAAAAGACCCCGACAGAACCAGGATCTTTCTCAAACTGGATGTTAAAAATCAAAATTGTCCGGATCTGGACCAACTCGTTCATTTTTATTGAGTCCATCGATCTTTTCCATATCATCGCTGCTCAGTTCAAAGTCAAAGATTGAGGAGTTTTCGATAATCCTGTTTTCTTTTATGGATTTTGGAATCGTAATGACTCCATTATGAAGATCCCAGCGCAAAATAATCTGTGCCACGGATTTGCCATGTCTAGTGGCAATTCCCTGAAGTTCAGGGTTATCCAGCAACTGCCCCTGCATCAGAGGTGACCACGCTTCAAGCTGTATATCATGCTCCCTGCAATATTGCTGAAGTTCCTTTTGTGTCAAACGCGGATGATACTCCACCTGATTAATCACAGGTTTGACGTCTGCAGCTTTTAAGAGATCCTCCAGGTGATGAACCTGAAAGTTGCTGACACCAATTGCTTTTACTCTTCCCTCTTTATAAATGGCCTCCAATGCCTTCCAGGCCTCTTTATATTTTCCCTTGACCGGCCAGTGAATTAGGTACAAGTCCAGATAGTCCAGATCGAGCTTCTTTAAGCTTGTCTCATAGGCGGCCAATGTCGATTCATATCCCAGGTCTGAGTTCCATACTTTTGATGTAATGAAAAGGTCCTCTCTCGAAATTCCGGCTTCTTTCATTCCTTCACGGATTCCCTTTCCTACACCTTCCTCGTTTTGGTATACAGCGGCTGTGTCGATTAGGCGGTAACCATTTTTAATAGCGGTTCTTACCGAATGGATCACCTCAGAGCCTTCCTCAACCTTGAATACACCAAGGCCGAACCATGGCATTTTGATTCCATTATTAAGTGTTACAGTATCCTGCAGATTTTTTGCCATCTTTAATTTCCTCCAGTAATTTATAAATTTGATTAACGCCAGCCTTTGCCTCTATAGCCTAAGCCAGAGCTTTTTTTTTATGCTGAAAAGTGTTTATTCGGTAAAATGTTTTGATCCTTTCGTTCAAGCACCCTGCTCCAGCCAGTCAGGATTACAGCTCCCAGAACCATGATTCCTCCAATCCACGGCGTATGAACCAGCCCGATTGTGTCGGTTATAATACCCCCGAGATAAGAACCAATTGCAATCCCGGCGTTAAATGCGGCAATATTCATTGCAGAGGCCACATCAACGGCACCAGGTACATCTCGTTCCGCGAGCATGACAACATATACTTGCAGTCCCGGAACATTCATAAAAGCAAATAAGCCCATAAAAAGGATGGCAATTAGTCCTGCCGTCTTGTATGGTGCGCTGAATGCCAATAAAAACAAAACAGCAGCCTGAGCAATGAACATATAAAATAGAGCTGTAACTGGATTTCTGTTTGCCGCTTTTCCGCCAATCATATTTCCAATTGCAATAGCAATCCCATAAGCCATTAAAATAACCGCTACAGCTTTAGGAGTATATCCTGTTATTTCCTGCAGCAAGGGGGATAAATAAGTGAAGACCACGAATGTTCCCCCGTAGCCGAGTGCTGTCATGATAAACACTAAAAGTAAACGGCCATTGGTCAGCAGGGAGATCTGGTCGCGTAACGATGTTTTATTTCCTTTAGCCAGGCTTGATGGAATCAACAAGCTGTTTGCAATAAGGGCTGCAATTCCAACAACGATTATTGCCGTAAATGCGAGCCGCCAGCCAAACTGCTGGCCAAGGAAAGTTCCGATAGGGACACCTGTTACGGTTGCAACTGTCAAACCTGTAAACATAATGGAAATGGCACTTGCCCTGCGGTTTTCAGGCACCAGGCTGGCAGCTATAGTAGAACCGATAGACATAAAGACACCGTGGGCAAGTGCAGATATTACCCTTGCGGCCAAAAGGATTCCAATAGAAGAGGCCGTAGCTGCCAAGCCATTTCCGACAATAAAGACGACCATAATTAACAGCAATAAGGATTTGCGTGACATATTGGATAACAATGAAGTGAGAACCGGCGCTCCAAAGGTTACTCCAAGAGCATATAAGGACACTGTCAATCCTGCGCTTGTTACGGATATATCAAGATCCGCCGAAATGAGCGGCAGTAAGCCGACACTGATAAATTCTGTTGTTCCAATTGCAAAGGCACTGACTGCCAATGCAAGAAGAGACAATGTATTTTTTCTTTCATGGAAATCCATCTGTTAAAACCCTCCATTTTTTCTGTATACTTCACCCGCTGCTAGCAAATGGGATTGTAAAGAATAGTAAAACTCGACCGGCAAATGTTATTATGTAATATAGCATGCAGAATGAAAAGTACGTACTTTTAAGTAATATAGATACCGAAAAGTGACATAGGCACTTTTTAGTTCCTATAGATAACAGGAGGATGAACCGAACATGCAGAAAAAGAAATACAATATCTCTGTAGAAGCAACACTTGAGGTCATTGGCGGTAAATGGAAATGCGTCATTCTCTGCCACCTGACACATGGAAAAAAACGAACAAGCGAATTAAAGAGACTAATGCCGGGCATCACACAGAAAATGCTGACCCAGCAGCTTCGGGAACTGGAGGAAGACGGAATCATTAACCGGATTGTTTATAACCAGGTACCGCCGAAAGTGGAATATGAGTTAAGTGAATACGGTTGGAGTCTGCAAGGCATCTTGGACTCTTTATGTGCTTGGGGAGAAAAACATATCACAAAGATATATGGAGATAAATTCTCTGTGCTAGAGGAAAGCGTTCTAAATGACCATCTCAAATAAGAACAACCCGGTGACATTCACCGGGTCATTTTAAATTCGATTTTAATTATCCGGCATCCTTTGGATAAATCGCATTTCTGGTCAATTTTCCGCCAACATAAGTTTTCCCATAATTCCCCAAAATCCCCAGTCACTCCAGCAACAGAGGGAAAAGTTCCTTTTGCAGCATATGCAAGAAATTAGTCCCAGAATTTTCAGACTGAATGATCCAGAGAATAAAAATCGTTGCAATGCCATGTGAGCTCTTATTCCGCAAAATTGGAATGGTCTTTCCTACCCTTACGGTCATAGTTTGAAAAGTAGGTTGTGGAAGATTGTTCGGCTTTTCTCCCAGTACGGGGGGCTCTGCTTTTCTGCTTTCAGCTTCAATACTTTTCCATTTCTATTTCCCTTTAAAGACCCTCCTGTATATCAATATCTATCTAAAAAGGTTTTAATCATTCCTTACATCCAGTCGCTTTGCGTGCAAAAAAACGGGCCCTTCCTGAGGAGCCCGTTAAAAGATTATTCTATTGGTTATCTTTCCTTTACAAGAAGTCTCTCCCTTGTCTGCCTGGCAGCCTCTATCATCACTTTAAGCGCAGCAATCGTTTCTGCTTCCCCTCTGGTCTTTAATCCACAGTCTGGATTGATCCAGAATAATTTTTTATCCAGCACCCGCAAAGCGCGTTCGATATTTTTCAACATTTCCCCCAAAGATGGAACCCGAGGACTATGTATGTCATAGATGCCGAGACCGATGCCCTTCCCATAGGTCTTTTCCTCAAATGTCTGTATCAGTTCCCCGTGGCTTCTTGATGTTTCAATTGAGATTACATCCGCATCCAGTGCATTGATTGCTTTGATAATCTGCTTGAAATTGGAATAGCACATATGTGTATGAATTTGTGTTTCATTTTTAACAGAGGAGGTGGCTAACTTAAAAGCATATACCGCTCGATTAAGGTATTCCTCCTGATGTTTGGGCTTTAGTGGCAGTCCCTCCCGGAGTGCGGGTTCATCTACCTGTATCATCGATATCCCGTTTTCTTCAAGAACCTCCACTTCTTTTCTTAGTGCAAGCGCAATTTGGTTTGCCACCTGAAAGCGGCTTATATCTTCACGAACAAAGGACCAATTCAGAATGGTAACAGGGCCTGTCAGCATGCCTTTTACAGGCTTGTCTGTCAAGGATTGCGCGTATAGAGTTTCTTTTAATGTCATAGGCGATTCGAAAGTGACGTCTCCAAAAATAATCGGAGGCTTTACACATCTGGAGCCATAGGATTGAACCCAGCCTAATTTGGTAAAGTGGAAACCAGCAAGTTTCTCGCCAAAGAATTCAACCATATCAGTCCGTTCGAATTCCCCGTGAACCAATACATCAAGACCGATTTCCTCCTGAAGTTCCACCCACCTTTTAATTTCCGATTTAATAATGTCATCATATTCAACATCTGAGAGCTGCCCCTTCCTCCACTCCTGCCGGCGCTTCCTTAAATCGGCCGTCTGCGGAAAACTCCCGATGGTGGTAGTCGGAAGCAATGGAAGCGGAATAGCTTTTTCCTGTTCCAATTGGCGGATGGAAAATGTCGCTGCCCGACTAACTTTCATCGATGGCAGTTTCTTTAATTCCTCCTGGATTTGTCTATTGTTACGGAAGGTGGAAGAGTTCAAATGCTGAAACGCAACAATTGCCTCAACAATCTTTGCTGCAATGGAAGGTTTGCCATGATTTACAGCTTTTGCGAGCAACACTACTTCTTCACTCTTCTCGTCTGCAAAGGCCAAAGTTCCGGTTAGTGGCTGAGGCAAATTCTCATTTCTCACTGTGACCGGAACATGCAACAAACTGGAAGACGGCTGAATAATCAATGAATCTTTATGTACCTTCTGAAGGATTTCTTCCAGATTAAGCAGCTTTTCTTCAAGATTTGCCCGCCAAATATTCCTTCCGTCAATGACTCCGGCTGCAAGTACCTTATCTGCGGGGAAACCATGCCTTTTCAAGGCTTTTAGATTTTCTCCCCGATCATGGACAAAGTCCAATCCGATTCCTTTCACAGGAAGTGTAATCACTTTTTGATAGTCTTCAACAGAATCAAAATATGTTTGCAGAAGAATGTTTACTTTTGGTGCTGATTCCTGCAATGCATGGTAAACATCTTCAACAATTTCGAACTCTTCATTAGAAATGGCAGTAGATAGGATTGGTTCATCTATTTGTACCCACTTCACTCCCTCTTCTTGTAATTCTCTTAAAATTTTGGCATATAGCGGCACAAATTGTTCAACGACATCTTTGAATCCTCTTTTATATCCCTTAGATAGCTTTACAAAGGTGACCGGCCCTAAAATAACTGGCTTCCCTTCGATGTTCAGCTTCTCCTTCGCTTCCCTAAAAAAACGAAGTGGCCGGTTATCGGCTAGCACTGGTTCCTTATCCAGTTCTGGAACAATATAGTGATAATTGGTGTTGAACCATTTTGTCATTTCAGAAGCTACAGCACCCTGATTTCCCCGGGCAATGTCGAAATACGTTTCAAGGGAAACCTTTCCACCTTCATATTTGAAACGTTCAGGAACAAGGCCGAACATGGCGGATGTATCAAGTACATGGTCATAAAAGCTGAAATCTCCTACCGGAATCAGATCGATGCCTATCTCTGCGAGTTTTTTCACATGTCCAAGGCGAATCTGCTCCATTTTATCCCTAAATTCCAGTTCATTCATTTTGCCTGCCCAAAATTGCTCCAGCGCTTTTTTCCACTCCCGCTGTTCCCCTATTCTTGGATAGCCCAATAAAGAGCTTCTTGCTTTCCCCATTTTAATCTCCCCTACCTTGCTGTATTTTTGTCCCAAACAAAAAATCTCCCTTTTCCGAAGAAAAGAGAGATTAGTGCGCATAGCTAACTAGAGTTGAGACCCGCTGGTTTCCTCAACACCTATCCCTCACTCCTCTCTATTCACCCGTAGAGTACAAGTGCATACAACAGGCAGGTCTCCTGACTCTGGTTCAACGCTTCTTGTCCCTTCCCATTTCAGACGAAACAGTGGTTTTTCGACAAGTTGCTCCCCATTACAGTGGCGGGACCGTGCCGGACTTTCACCGGACTTCCCTTTTAAGCTGAGTGTTAATAGGCTCAGCACCTGATGCATTTATGTATTAAATTCTTAATTATTCATAGGTTCTGAATTTAAATGAAATGTTAACATGTTTATTATAGAGTGTCAAAAAGATTTTTGCGATTTTGGATTAAAACAGTGTCATTGCCTTGTTAAAAAAGTATGATTAAAAGGAAGAGTCATTTTATTGAAGATTGGGTGGGTGAAATGATTATATTAGAACGGGAAGACGAATTCCTCATGGTGAATCAGCATGATCATGCCCAGGTTTCAGGAGAAATAGCCCAGCACTGGAAGGATGAATACTTTATTGGGAAGGAAAAGAAACAACAAGTGATTCTGGCAATCCATCAGCATGACAGAGGCTGGACGGACCTGGATGCCTCTCCTTTATGGAATGTAGAAAGTAACCGGCCCCACAGCTTTGATGATTACCCTGTCGGACCGAAAATTGCATCTTACCGCAAAGCGATTGATGAGGTAGAACAAATGGATAAATACGCCGGCCTTCTGTGCAGTTTGCATTTTGCCTCCTTCCTTGAAGAAGCTGAGGATCAACCGAGCCGGGATTTTTGTTCACATGAAAAGTATAGGCAGAGCTTCCTCTTGAATGAATTGAGAATTAACAATCTTGATTATCAATACCATTTAGAAATCCTAAAGCTGTGTGATAATCTGAGCCTTTATCTTTGTCTAAATGAGCCTGGTGCAAAGAAGGAAAATGAACATCCATTTTTCCGATATGGATTCCCTCAGCAGTTCCCTTTTGCTCAAAATAAGCGTATCCATGCTTACTGGGAAGATAACCAGACGATCTCTCTTTCTCTGTCACCGTTTGAAACTGGGCTGGGTGTGAGCTTCCCTTTTAAAGCGGTTACAAAAGAAGCGATTAGGGATGCAGGGCTAGAAAGAGCGTACAAAAAAGCTCCAGTTAAAATTAGAACGGTCACAATTAAGTGATTTTCTGATCCCCTGCTTCAACTGCTTCGCGGAACGTAAAATCTCTTATCCAAAAAACCATGGAATAAGTATCCATGATTTTCGTTTTTTCTTTCGGTATAATAGCTTTTAGGAGGTGGGCATGCATGGAAAAGGATAAATTGCCAGAAGAATTGGAATCACTTGATGAGGAAACCCTTTTTATGGTTTCACAGACCTTCAAAGCTCTCTCTGATCCTACCAGGATTCGGATTCTGCATCTATTATTTCAAGGTGAACATTCGGTAAATGATATTGCTGAAAAGCTTTCCCTTCTCCAATCAACCGTTTCCCATCAGCTGAGATTTTTAAAAAATCTGCGGCTTGTTAAATTTAGAAGAGAGGGAACAACGGTCTTCTATACTCATGATGATGAACACGTCATGAGCATCCTGAAGCAAACGATTCAACATGCCATGCACTAATTACATGTACCGTGGTGACTTGGACAGCCTTCGGTTTCAACCTGTATGGTACTGTGTTCTATCCCGAAGTGATCATGAAGAATGGACACCGCCGAGTTGAGCACTAGATGCTGCCGACTTTCGCTTTCAACAGCCAAATGACAGCTAAGCATTGGCACCTCTGAAGTAATGGACCAAATATGCAAATCATGGACACCCTTTACATATGGGATCTGTCCCAACGCGGTCTTTAATTTTTCCATTTCTATCTGAGGAGGTGCACCTTCCATAAGAATATGAAAAGCTTCTTTTACCACTCTCAAGCCACTGACCAAGACAAGCACTGCGACAATGACACTGGCTATGGGGTCCGCCAGCGTCCACCCAAGGAAATAAATCAACAACGCGGCAATGATCGCTCCTGCTGAACCTAGCAGATCTCCAATTACATGCAAGAATGCACTGCGCACATTCAGGTTTTCATCTTTATCTCCCTTCATCAGGATCCAGGCTGCAACAATATTCACCAGGAACCCTGTTACTGCTATTGCCAGCATTCCCAAGCTTTGTACTTGAGGAGGAGATGTTAGACGATGATAGGCTTCCACAAAGATATACAAAGAAATACCAATTAGAGTGAGTCCGTTCATGGCCGCTGCAATAATTTCAAAGCGCTTGTATCCATACGTCTTGCTCTTTGTTGCAGTCCTTTCACCCAATTTTATTGCAAAAAAACTAAGACCCAATGCCACCGCATCGCTTAGCATATGCCCCGCATCAGACAAAAGAGCCAGGCTGTTCGTCCAAATACCTCCGATTACTTCAACAACCATAAACATTGAGATCAGAACAAAAGATAGAAATAAAGCTTTTTTATTGCCATTTCCGTGATGGTGGCCGTGGCCATGATGGTGATGTCCCAATCGATTAACCCCCTATATGAATATGTGTTCATATATACATTATGAAGCGGTGTTAAAAAATGTTCAACCAAAAAAAGAATTTAAGTTTTAATTTTCACACAGTAAGAGTGATAACATGCCACCCACGATTAAGGACTATAAAATTTTTTATTTTTACGATTGTTCGGGTTTGCCATTATAGATTAATTAATAAAACTGGCACAGGTATCTTCCTGTGCCAGAATAACGGGGAGATGATTATTTTAGATTCTTTTTAACTGCAGAAGGGCCTTCCTCCAGCCTAAATTCTTCTGTAACCCCATCAACTTCACCTTTAGTTGAGTTTTTAAATTCTCTTAAAGTTTGTCCAACCGCTCTTCCCAATTGCGGAAGCTTGGCTGGCCCGAAAACGATCAATGCCAGAAGTAAAATAAGGATTAGTCCTGGGACGCCAATATTGGCCATTTTATTCACCACTTTTCTATGAAACTTTTATACCAATGATCCGCCTTTAGACAGATATTTTTCAATCCCCTCAGCTGCACGATAAGCTAATGCGCCAACAGTGTTTGTTGGGTTATAGCCTGAATTATGGGCGAATGCACTTGCACCTGGAACAAAGACATTTTCACAATCCCACATTTGCAGGTAATTGTTCAAAGCACTTGTTTCAGGGTCTGATCCCATAATGACACCGCCGGTATTGTGAGTAGATTGATAATTTCGGATGTCATAATCCTTAATATTTTTTCCGCCCTGATTAACATGGGTTGCCCCCATTTTCTTCATGATTTCAGCTGCTTTCCCACCCATAAATTCCATCAGTTTACGGTCCTGGTCCTTCCAGTTGAAAGTCATGCGGAGAAGTGGATCCCCGAAAGCATCGCGATAGGTGGGATCAAGGTCAATATAGTTATCCTGCCACGGCATGCTGGCACCCTGGGCTTTAATGACCATTGTCCGGTTCGCATAGTGAACGGACTTGTCCTTGAATTCCCTGCCCCATGACGGTGTACCTTCAGGGACATGATTATTGGCTATTGGCCTGTCTCCGAGATGGGTAATATGGATGGTCGCTCCATGAAGGAAATCCATGTCTGTATGGTCAAAGAAGTCCCCATTAAAGTCATCGATTTGTGCACCAAGGGCACCTGCACCTGCGAAAATATTATATTCTTTTTCATCAAAGAAACCATAAGCATTTCCCAGATAGGTCTGGTAGGCATAGTTTTTGCCGATTACGCCACGACCCGTAGCTGGATCATAAGGAGTTCCAAGCTTAGAATTTAACAGGAGTTTAATGTTGTTCATCTGATAAGCAGAAACGACGACTACTTCTGCTGGCTGGATATACTCTTCCCCTGTGCGGGTATCCACATATAAAACTCCGGTAGCTTTTCCGTCTTTATGCAGCACTTTCCGGACCACTGAATGTGTTCGAACCTCAAAATTGCCTGTTTCTTTTGCGACTGGCAGAACAGTAACAACCGGATCAGCTTTCGCACCATATTCACATCCAAAACGTTCACAGAATCCGCAATATTGGCAAGCGGAACGAGTGATTCCGTCCGGATTTGTATATTGCTGCGAAAGGTTGCAGGAAGGCATATGGTAAGGATGGTATCCCAGGTCTTTTGCCGCCTGTTTAAACAATTCCGTTACCGGAGTTTCTTTCATCGGTGGATTTGGATACTTGACTTGAGGTGCATCTGGCAGCGGATTAGGCTCGCCGGATACACCCGCCATCGCATCAAATTTATCAAAATAAGGCTCCAGCTCCTTATAGGTAATGCCCCAGTCCTGAATGGTCATCCCTTTAGGAATTTTGCCTTTCCCATAACGCTCAACCGTTTTGGAATAGATTTCGAAATCGTAAGGGAGAAAACGGTAGGTCTGCCCATTCCAATGCATTCCAGAACCGCCAAGGCCATCCCCGATTAAGAAAGATCCCCATTCGCGGTAAGGTAGAGCCCGCTGCTTGGTATTATGGCGGAAAGTAACAGTTTCTTTTGATAAATCCTGCATCATGCCTTTTCGCTCAGCATAACGAAGCTCATCGTGCGCCATCATAAAATCCTTTGTCGAACGCTCTTTCCCTCTTTCGATCCCGACTACTTTTTTTCCTTTTTTAGTAAGCTCTGATGCAATGATTCCTCCAACCCAGCCTACTCCGACTAACACGACATCTGTTTTTGGCAATTGTTTCGCCATTATGGTTCACCCTTTGCTATTAGTGATTATGTTGAGAATGCAAGCTCTTTGGTTCAATTTTTGCGAATTTGTCCTTATCAATGATGGTTGCATAGGCACCCTGGTGACCAGGGAAGTTTTTCATTTTCCAACCAGCCATATCTTTGTTCCCCCCGTACATAGGGTCCGCATATACCCCTTCCAAGGTAACCTTCCGAAGGAGCGCAAAGAAGAACTGAGAAGACACAGCTCCTTTGATTTTCACTTTATCTGCTTCAAAGTCTGTTAAAATCTCAATCTGCTCTTCTTCTTTTATATCTGGGAATTTGGCTTTAAATCTCTTATTTGCTTCATCATTCAATGCCTGGATCCCAAGGTCAAAAACTTGCTGCCTATTTAGGTGAGTCTGATACCCTTGTTCTGGCACAGCTTCATTTAAGTGAAACGGACCGGACATATACTCCTTTGTATTTAAACCAAAACTCCCTGCAAGCTGGTGATCGACATAATAAGCAACAAGCAGTTCTTTTGCTCCCGGACCTGTCTCCGTTTTGGGGAAAATAGCTTCACATGCTGCATCCACAACACTAAACTGATCAGGTGTGAAATACATTAAAGCCTGATTATGATTTTCAGCTGCCGGTTTTTGTATATGTCCTACTGCTGGCTGTGATTCGCTTTTGCCAAACAAGCTTCCTACAGCTCCACCAAGGACAAGCCCCCCAACCGTCAGTCCCGAATTTTTCATAAAAGTCCGCCGTGAATATTTTTTCTCGTTTTGTACCTTTTCTTTTTCAGACACCTATACATCCCCCACTTCGTAACTTTTTATTGCATTAGGAAATACGAACCATATTGAAAAGCTGGACGACCAAACTGCAGCAAGTTGATAACCAAGCGACCCATAAGACTGGGAATCAGATATAGAACTAAAAACAGTCTAAGTTGCAAAAACCCATTCCTATATTTTTTGGGAAGAAGAGAAAATAAAAACATTACGATTAGTGATGTCAACCCTGACACCAAAACAAATGATATATAAATTTTCGGTAAAAGTACCCTCCAAAAAATACAGTGCAACAGATTTCAAGTACCATTGTTTGGTTGGCTATGTAGATTCAAATCCATGAAGTCGTTATAATTCTATAATGAATTTCGGCAATCACCGTTGAAGAAAGAAAAAGGATATCAATTAATCAGCAGTGAAATGTCCCTTTTTATCTTTTCACTACAGTTTCCAATATGAATATAGTATTATATAAATATAACAATTACCTTTTGACAGTTAACCATTATACCCTTGTAAAATATTTTGTAAACCGAAATATCTTAATTTAAATATTTGAGCAAAACGAAGGATGTGAAAAATAATGAGTAATAATACCAAATCAGAACTTAGGTTTTTAAATCAAGTCCTTTTTGCCTTATGGTTAACTGCAGACTATGCATACCTTCTTCATTTAACAAATGGCAAATTCCCTTGGTTCGCCCTGCTTGGTGCGCCGGTTGGATTGGCAATCATATTGCTTTGCTGGTTAGGTAAGAAGTATGCTTTATTTTCTTTTGTCCTGGTAGCAAGTGCAGTTGTATTTTCGATTGCATTTAACTGGAATGCCATTTTCTCGGTTCATTGATTCTTTTTCATTAAGGACAAAAAGACGGAGAGGATTTTCCCTGTCCGTCTTTTCCCATTAATTCAAACCATATTTCAATACTGCTATAAATCCATTGCTAAAGATATATAAATAATTGTAACCAGATGCTTTTCTTTACATACGATGGGCACTCATGTATAAAAAGACCATTCGCATAATAATTCACGTGTTATTTGATATTTTTCAATGAAAGTAATCGTTAGCACACAATGAAATAATGGTTAGAAGGTATGTCAGTGGAAACAAATTAAGCGAGGTCACTTTCACTTGAGAGTATTTATGCTCAAGGAGGAACCAATGTAAACCCAGTAGTGGTGATTATGGTTGCAAAAGGACGACAAATTGCCTTTGGAAGAACCCGCGTATGAGAGCCAGGGCCATGAGTTTAACCCTCCTTTAACTTGAAACCGCTTGTTCAAATGGAATACTTCATATGTTCAAGAAAAAGACTCGCCAATGGGACGAGTCTTTTTCTGCAGGTTTATTTTTCAGATATTCCTTTAACGATCCTGTCTTTGATCTTCATTGTCCTCTTCAACCAAATGCTTTAGCATCGAGAGTTTGTTATCCCAAAATTGTTCATAAAAGGATAACCATTGTTTGATCTCCGTCAGGGGTTCAGGCTGCAATCGGTAGACTTTTTCCCTGCCTACCTTTTGTCCGATGACCAGCTTGGCTTCCGAAAGAACGTGTAAATGCTTAACAACGGCTGTTCGGCTCATTGAAAAATAAGAGGTGATCTTTGAGATGGGCATTTCTTCGTTTGCGAGCAGTTTAAGAACGTCCCTTCTAGTTGGATCAGCAATAGCCTGAAATACGTCGTGCTTTTGTGCGGAGCCAGGCATTACTGCTTCACGATATTCCCTAGTTTTTCAATGATTCCTGTCCAGCCATGGGACATCCGGTCACGTATCACAGAAGCATCTTCCCTGGCTTTTGGTACAACTGCATCCGATTGTTTCCAGCCTCCGTGAATAAGAGTGAACTCAGTTTTATCACCCTGTTCTTTCAAAATAAAGGTGACGAACCAGCCGTCAGTATCCCAGGTGAAGGATAGCCTGTTTGGCGGATCAATTTCTGTTACCTTGCAAGGTGAAGGTCCAAATGGTGACTGCAAATGGAATTCATGCCCGACTTTAGGTTCAAAGTCATTTGGCATGAACCAGGCAGCAATCCCATCAGAAGACGAAACAGCTTCCCACACCCTTTGAATCGGCGCCTGGAACAGGACCGTCTTCTTTATATCCTCAAGCTTGTTTTGTTGATTGTGTTCCAAATCATTTCCTCCATCCAATAAAATATAACACCTTATGGTTTCATTTTATGATACATCCGATTAGGCTAATGGTCAAGATTAGCATTACAGCGATCTTATTTTATAAATTTAGAAGACAGCTTTTTCCTAAACATAGGTTTTTATATTATTAATAACATTAACTATAAAATCAGTTGATTTTCCGATTCTTTTCTATCAATGTTATATAGTGTTATCAATTAAAAAGGAGTGAGTATATCTGGTAAAAAAGAATAAAAAGAATAAAAAACGACAAAACACAAGGATTGAAAATTTCAAGCATGGCTTAATGTTGGTGGGATCTTTATTCGCAGGTTTATGGTTTGGCTGGTTTGTGATGATTCATCACCTGGATATGAGAATGGCAGAGGATGAAATTGAAATGCCACTTCAAGAACCATACCATTCCTGGGTTGAAATTTCTTCCGGCTTGTATTGGATTCTTGGAATAAGTTTTATTATCATTGCCATCCTGGGTATTGCTCTCGAAGAAAAATTAAAAATAAATGAAAAACTCATTCTTTTGCCTTATTCATTATTAATTGGACAAATTGGATGTGCATTACTGATCCATTATTTTATTGCCTTGGTAAAATTGCAAGCTTTGGGCTGGGCCTATTTATTTTTTATCACTCTGTCCTTATTTATGATAACCAGCACGATTTTCCTTTTCGGGCTAACAAAAATGCTTTATGCTTTTTGCCTGATTTCATTTATCCTTCTTGAGTTACTGTTGACAACAGGCATTATTGTCGCACTTCCCACTTCCGGCCTCTACCTCGAAACTGGAAAGGCAGGAAATTTACTGTCAAATTTTGGAACTAAAATTATGGTTTGGGTTCTCAGCACAATAGGGCTCTTTTTGTACATGCTACCCTGGTTCATTGCTGAAAAAAACATACATAAATCTTAACCATTGTGTGGTGTAATAGATAATAACCAGCCCGCCGTAGTAGATCTCTTACGTCATAAGGTGTTAATGAGTACTGGATTCAGCGAAGATAAGTAAATATCTTACATCTATTAGGAATAATTGATGAACAATCAGGAATATCATCTTATTAATCAGGAATAAACGAGTTCCAATCAGGAATAAAACGTTATCGGTTCTAAAAATTCATGCTCTCGGGGATGCTGTGCATTTTGTGCATTTCATAAGCAGCCAGCATCAAGTTGATATCGTTACAATTTTGATGTTTGTGCAAGCAAAATGCATTTTAACTAAAAAATAAACAGAAAACCCATGCTGGAATAATACCAGCATGGGTTTTTCATTAATGGCCTACAGCTTTATCTAGCCCGCCCGGTTTATTGTGAACCGCAATTTTTTCGACCAATCTATTACTCTCCATATTTAGACCGATTAAATTCACTTTGATCCCATTTTGGTAGAATTTAATGATGACCTTGTCAATCGCACCCACAGCAGAGTCATCCCACAAATGGGCATTACTTAAATCAAGATCGATTTCCTTAACATCTTCTTTATATTCGAAGCTGTCAACAAAATCTGTAACGGAAGCAAAGAATAATTGGCCGGAAACACGGTAGATTTTCTTATTTTTGCCTTTTGCAGAAAGGCTTGTAATTTCCACTTTTGATATTTTTGCGGCAAAGAATATAGCACTTAGCAATATACCGACCAATACTCCAATTGCCAAGTTATGAGTCATAAGAACCGTTATAACTGTTGCTAGCATGACAACAGTATCTGTTACTGGAACTTTATTAAAGCTTGTAAGACAAGCCCAGTCAAATGTCCCAATTGAAACCATAAACATAACACCAACTAATGCCGCCATCGGAATTTGGACCAGGTATTCATTGAAGACTATGATCATAAGCATTAAAACCACGCCAGCTGTAAATGCGGAAAGTCTTCCCCTGCCTCCTGACTTCACATTGATGACAGATTGGCCGATCATGGCACAGCCAGCCATTCCTCCAAAAAATCCAGAAACAATATTGGCAATTCCCTGTCCTCTTGCTTCTGTGTTCTTATTGCTGGTTGTATCTGTCATATCATCGACGATTTGTGCAGTCAGGAATGACTCGACCAGGCCAACGATTGCAATGGAAAGGGAGTATGGGAAAATAATCTGCAGTGTTTCCAGATTAAATGGAATATCCGGCAATAAAAATACCGGCAACTGCTGTGACAGATTCCCCATATCCCCTACCGTCCTGACATTACTATTAGTCATGACGGCGATAACGGTCATAACAATAATGGCAATTAGAGGGGAAGGAACAGCCTTTGTAAACCGAGGTAAAATGTATATAATAGCAAGTGCTCCTGCTACCATGGCATACATTGGCCAGCTTTCACCTGTAAAATGGGTTAATTGGGCGGTGAAGATCAATATGGCGAGAGCATTAACAAAGCCGATCATTACGGACCGAGGGACAAACTTCATCAAACGTCCAACTTTTAAAAACCCCATGATAATCTGGAGGATACCAGTCAGGATGGTAGCAGCCAAAAGATACTGCAGTCCATAGTCCGAGACTAATGTAACCATAAGCAAGGCGGTTGCTCCTGTTGCAGCAGAAATCATTCCTGGACGACCGCCCACGAAGGCTATTGTCACAGCAATACAAAAAGAAGCATAAAGCCCAATCATCGGATCGACTCCGGCAATCAGCGAGAAAGCAATCGCTTCTGGAATGAGTGCAAGTGCAACTACGATTCCAGCAAGAATATCGCCCTTGATATTGCCAAACCATTGATATTTAATTGTGTTTAAATTCAAAACGACACCTCTTTCGATTTTTTGTAATATTTATGGTGACTTTCAACTCTCATGAAAGTCGGGGCCGTAGTTAACATGAAGATTATATAGGGTCGTGTCCGCTTTGTGAAATGCCGTGAGAACTCAAATTACCTCCATGTAAGCGGCAACAACTTTATTTATCTCCAATTTCCTATTGATTTTATTGTTTTAGGTATGTATATGGTCCTGCTTACCAAAGATTAAGCTGCCTCGTACATTGCCATGATCATTGACAAATAAGAATCTCGGCCTAATCCGCCATAGTAAAAAACATTGAGCACAACACTCAATGTTTTTTTACATCTGATCTTTTAATTGTTTTAAAAAGTGGGCCAGGGAGACTCCGGGTTCCTCACCTTCCGCTACAATGGGAATGATTCCCCGCTCTCTTAAAATCCGCTCCTTTATGGGGTTTGGATCGACCAGGAAGATGTAGGACCTGGGCCTTATGTGTTCATAGCTGGACTCTTTCCATTGCATATGCAGCTTATACAGCATATAGCGAATATTAATATCCGACAAACTGTATCCTATAAACAATATTGACTTCTCCAATGAGTCCGAGCGGAGCTTAATATCCAGAGATGTTTCAAAATCCAGCCGGTTAAAGTAATTCGATTCTGTGAGCATGAGTGACGAGTCGTCATCAAAGTCTCCATGGAATTTGATAATTTGGGTCTTATCGTTTCTTGTTCTTGCGATGTCTGCAACATTTGTAATTTTCACATACTCTTTTTCATAGTAGTCATAGGCACGCTCCAGCCAGCGGTCAAAATTAGTGGTGTAGATAATGGGGAAATCCATTTCTACGATAAGCTTGTATATTTTTGATTTAGAAATATCGATTTTGGAGTCATGCCAGGTTCTGTCCATCCAGCTTCTTAGACCGCCCAGATTTCCTTTTTGCAAGAAGTAGTACTCAGCTAAAACCAGAAAATCCCCATTTCCCCAAGCATTAAAAGTTTCCGGGTTAAATCCCAGATGCTCCGCCATTTGATCAATTAACTCTGCATAAGTAGGCAGCCCTAGATTCTTTGGAACTCCCGACCCTACAAACAGGATCACTTCTTTATTTTTTATTGCTGTCGCTAATTCATTATTCATGACTGTCCCATCCCCGATCTTCTTTTGCAACAGATTTCGTGAGCCTGTTATAACTTTTTGACAAATCCTAGGTAAATTAAACCCATTGTCGCGGAACATGTATAGAATAAGGATAATTAGGAAATGTTAGTGGATGTGCAAAATACATTCTGATGTTATTAATTCAAACAGGGCTCAGCATGTTCCTTGTGATGGAATTAAAGGGTAATAGGTGATCATTTTGATAAAGGTTCATGATGTCTTTCTTTACAATAATCAAAAATATGAAGTAATAGAGGTTTACGAGACAGGATATTGTGAAATAAAAAGATTAAGTTCTGTTGGTCCGATTGAACTGATCCATAAAAAGGACCTGAAGAATGTTGAAAAACTTATAATGGGGTAAAGGAGGAATTGTACATGCCAGGATCAAGGGAATGTACGTACTGCGGTGGCTCGGGCTATACTTTGGTTCAATTCCCAAATGTAAAAGAAGCTTGTTACTATTGTGAAGGCAGCGGCAATATTAAGTCTCTCCCCCCACAAAAAACAACCTAAACCAATTATTTTAGCTTTATTCAAGTATTCCGTTTATAATGTAAAGGTAAAGCAGACCAATCCGGCAAACCGGGTTGGCTTTTTTTTGTAACTCCTTTCTTGTTTTGATTTTCCCCCTCTTCAAATATCAATATAAATTTAGAAAATTCAGAAACTCATTCTTGAATGGGACCGTCTAAACGTTTAGATACGGTAAAGGGGGGAGGAAAAATAATGATGAAGCAAAAAGGACCATTCGATTTCAAACAAAGACATATCCAGAAAATCTACCAGGAACGTCTCAAATATGGAAAATCAGACAAAACCAGGGAGCTTAAAGATACTTTTCTTTTCATCGGCATTGTCTTGTTTGGCATTTTTATATTAGGTATTCTCGAACTTTTCCTCAACTGATATACCCTTCTGGCATGTTCACTTTCTTTATCACCCCTCTAATTATGCACCTGAACACAGGAGAAGCCGATTCATCAAGAATCGGCTTTCTCCTAATCCTATAGCGAACTTTCTGCAGTTTCTTCCCCGTTCACACCTGGCAAGGTCACAGTCAGGGTTTCCATATTCTTCGTTACTTTAGTAGTATAAGAGAAATCCCCATAGCAATATGGATAGCGAAAATTATTTTTGTCACCATTGCAGTTGTAAACAGATGGATTTTTTTTAACTTGGATCATTGAAAAATTCTTCGCTATCGTTTCGCTGTGTTTTCCCCCATGCTTTGCCACATAGTCAATATAGCCGGCCCCCATATTGTATGCTTGGATAATGGTTGGGAAGTCTACCTGTTTTTGATTTCCATAGGCGAGGGTCCGCTTAAAGTGCTTAACTCCTTGTTTAATGCTTTGTTCAGGATCACTGATGGAATTAGGTGCGAGACCAGCAGATTCGGAAGCCTGCATGGGGTCTCCTCCCTTCCCGTTGCTTTCCTGCTGCATGATTGCAACCAGAACGGCCGTGTAATCCTCAAGATCAACTTTTTCGAGTTCACTGTATAGCAGCGGGGTGTACTGCTGAATTTCGTCTGATGGATTCATTTTATGTGCAGGTTCAGTGATCCCCTGATGTTGGAGTCTGATGAACTTATTCCCAATAGCTCCTGCGAAACATAGGCCAAGCAATAGTATAGCTATATTAAAGTTTCTCTGAACCTGTTTCTTTTTTTGTTTTCCTTTCATTGATGGTCTCCCTATTATTCTTCTAATAAGAACATATCACTAATTTGGTATGGAAGGGAATCAAATTATATTAATGCAGCTTTAAAAAATTTTAACCAATTAGGATCTCGGTTGGCTCATTTATTTTAAAGAAGTTATAAATGGAGGAAGATCCAAATCCCTCCTGCTTTCCAGCTTATTTCTTAATTTCTCGTGTTCCTCGCAATCCTTCTTAGCAAAACAAAAAAAGAACAGCTCTAACTGAGCTGTTCGAATATGCTTTTCCAGGTAAATTATGAATCTCTGTCTTTATTCTTAAAATCCAAAACGGCGATCACCAACATCCCAAAGCCAATCATTAGAGATAACACTTCAAATGTCTCCATACCTCCATCGCCTCCTTACCATCCATTTTTTCCAGAACCTAACTTGTCCTATACAATAGAAATTAATTCCATTTCAAGTGAAATTAAAATTTTTGTTTTAAAGGGTGATTTTTGAGAAAGTTCTTCATTATATCGATGTGAATTGGGGAAAATATCCTTTGAGGTGTTAAGAATGATGAATTGGCTTTATGCTCATTTCATAAATACAATCTGGTTTATTTTGTTTTGTCTTTCCTTGGCTTTTGTTTTTTTACTATATTGTGGTTATTCTTTATTTCAACAGCGGGATAAAGCTAACAACTAACCGTTTCAATGACTAAAAATTCCTTTATCCGTCTCAATGAAAAATCCGGGCCAATACCCGGATTTTAAATTACTATTTAATTGGCGAAAGCATGTTGGTCGGCAAATACCCTTCTTTACCAGTATTAATAACTTTTACCTTTGTACGTCGAATCTCTCTTTCAAGAACCTCAACTTCATTGCTTTTTGAAATTTCAGTGACCTGATCATTTTGTTCGATATTTTGAATCCCCTTCAGGTCATTGATTTCAATTAACTGGTACAGTTCTTCATAGGCTTCGGGAGTATAAGCAAGATAAGCATCCTTTGTAATTGTTGCTTTATCCCCTTTTTGCAAAGTATTTTCCTTCAGCTTTTGCTCTCCCTCTTGATAGGTATTCTTCATATTCTCTACCAGCACAGGAGTTTTCTCTTTAATCATCTGAGCCGCTTCATTGGCTTTATCCTCAGCGTTGCCGGCTAATTCACCCGCCTTATTTGCGGCTTCCCCGGTTTTCTCCTCTGCTGTTTTTACTGTTTTCTCCGCATCCTTTGTGGCTTCTCCATCACTGCACCCGGCTAAAAGAAGAAGACCCACTGAGAGCGGGACAGACAGTATGTTCATTTTGGGCATTAGTATCTCCTCCTTCCGGCTTTGCTTATTATTACGATACCCGGGTGCGGCCCAATAAAACATTTAGTGTCCCTGGCATGGGAAAGGATTGTACCTGCAGGACAAAGAGAAGGTGACTTTAAAAAGGTCCTGGTTTGGTCTAGAGAAGGCGAGTCAAATGGCCAAAAGACCGATTAATGCTGAGACTGTATATATAGAGCTTCAACTGTCCATTTTTTGCTTGACTGGAAACCTTGCTGTTTTTTCACCGTTTTAACGCGACTGGTACCCTATAAGGAAGTTTTTTATTTTCTTATTATTACTTCTTGCTATGGAACGCGTTTCATATTTTACACTGAAGTCAACTCTAGACGAAAGTGAGGAGATTGACCTTGGCTGGATTAATTATTTGTTGCACCTACGTTTATCTTTCCGCCTATGCTTGTCTAAAAGCATCAGGCCAACAAATCCAGGTAACTGCAATGGAATCCGCGGAGGATTTTTTTCACCAATGACGGGAAGATTCATAAACCAAGATGTCGATTTAAATCCCACTAGTGGTTAAGAAGGGGTGGATGGTGATTGATTTCCAGAATAGAAAGTTTGTCAGCTCCTCTGCGTTCGGTGAAAAAGGGTCTGTCAATTACTCTTTTAAACAGTATGGCCATATTGTTCAAGGCTCCTTTTACAGAGGAGAGGAGCATTTTGGCCAGATTATTGGCTGGATCAATACGCTGGGGGTAATGAATTTTACTTTTAGCATGAGGGATCGTGCCTCAATGTACCATGCAGGTACAGGTAGTATTGAGATTAAAAACTCTTATTTAATTGGGAAGTGCTTTTGGTCTGAAGGAAAACTGAATTTGGAGGATCAGTTTCTCCTTCACGAGGCCTCCTCTTAAAAACTGTTCAGATTTCTAAGCAGCGAGTATTATAAAAGACCATGCGGTACGAAAAAATAAAACTGGACGGTCCGTGGACCGTCCAGTAAAAATATCCGGCTACCCTCTCAATTCAAAGGTTTTACAGCCAGTTTCATCCACATCAGAAGCTTTTTCACCTTCAGTCCCAATCACATAAATGGTATCGGCAATACATTTGTTTCCTTCATCCCAATATTTACAATTTTCTACATTGCAAAGTACGTCGCGTGCCATGTAATGCCACCTCCTTTAATGGGTATATGTAACAGTACCCTTATTTCCAAACGTTAATCTGCCCCACGCATTTTTTATAGAATGGCTACTTTGGATATGGACTTATTCCACGTTGGCAATTTTATTTGCTTTAGATGTTAGGCGAGGGTTCACCAAGTTTATTCGTTGTTTTTTATAGAGATCCAGGTTTTAATACATCCTCATAATTTTTATTGTCTTTAAGCAGGGTCTGAGCATAGGAACAAATAGGAATAATTTTTTTATTTTCTCCCCTGGCTTTATCAATCACCTTTTCAACCAGCTGCTTAGCGATTCCCTGCCCTCGAAGTTCCTCGCTTACATAGGTATGGTCAATACTAAGAGTGTTTTCGTCCACTGGTGTATATGTTATCTCTGCAAGCTGCCGGCCGCCCTCTTCTATAAAAAAACCTTTTTCACCAGACTTAATAGATCGCATGCTGAAAACTCCTCTCAATTTATGGTAATCTTTTAACTATCATCTTATTATTGATGTTTTAAAATTGTACCTCTTGGGCCAGATGGATAAACCAGCTTTATTAAGATGAATACATAACTACGCCCATTTTTTGAAAAGCTACCTTTGTTATCAAAATACCATATTGAAAATAGGCCAAAAATGGGTACAGGGATTAAAAGGAGGATTTTTTAATGAGCAGTGAATCAAAAAAGCAGGAAACTTTAGACGCCTTTGAATTTAGGCATGCTACAAAGGAATTTGACCCAAATAAGAAAATTTCAGAGGAGGATTTCCGGTACATTTTAGAAGCAGGAAGATTGTCTCCAAGTTCGGTTGGCTACGAGCCCTGGAAATTTGTCATTGTCCAAAATGAAAGCTTACGGAGGAAATTAAGGGAAGTCTCTTGGGGGGCTCAAGGACAACTGCCGACCGCCAGCCACTTTATGCTGATTCTCGCCAGGACCATAAAGGATACGAAGTACGATTCAGAATATGTGCGCGATCAAATGCTGAATGTCAAGCAGATTCCTGAAGATATTTTTGAACAAATGCTTGTCCGCTACAAGAGCTTTCAGGAACATGACCTCAACCTTCTGGAAAACGAGCGGACCATGCTTGATTGGGCAGGCAAACAAACATACATAGCCTTGGCGAACATGATGACCGCAGCAGCGCTGATTGGCATTGACTCTTGTCCGATCGAAGGCTTTGATTTTGATAAGGTACAAAAAATCCTGAGTGAGGAAGGACTTTTGGAGGATGGCCATTTAGCCATTTCCGTCATGGCAGCGTTTGGTTATCGGGCAAGAGAGCCGCGTCCAAAAACAAGAAAACAATTAGAGGATATTGTTCAGTGGGTTAACTAAATTTAAAAGGGGAAGGAACCTAAGGTACCTTCCCCTTTTAAATTCCACATTGCCCCCTCGAGTTGGAATCAATGTTTATTTATCAATTAAACAGTAGATCATGAATTCATAAGCTGCAAAGCGTTAGGAAATTGCCTCCCCCATCAAGGCAATATGCTCCTCGATCAGCAATTTGGTTGACGGGCATGGACAGCTTTTATACTCTTCAATTAATCTGCCTATTTCATTAATGAACAGCAGATATTCTTCCTCAGTAAACATAGTATTACCCCTGCATCTAATTGTTTTGGCCTAGTCTTATTTTACCATACAAATTTGACTTAAGGTTGCAACTAATTTACCGGGGTAATAGTGATTACAGGTTAAATAGATGGGAGGTGGATGCATTGTGCGGAAGATTTAGGCTTATAGATTGAGCCCAAGTTTAACATAGCCCCTTGCCAGGCGATTCTTACGGTTATCTCAACTAATCGCTTCAGGACTGGGAGCATGATGGGCTCCACTAACCACCTGTTCCATCATTACCATTGAACACAATACTATCACCGAGCCTTTCCATGACCGGATGCCAGTCTGCCTGTCTCCTTAGGTGCATGATAACTGGCTGGACCAAAAAACAGTGCTATTGGCTATTTAAAATCATTGCAAGGTCCCCATCCCTTAGGAAAAAATGACTAGGTGCTTATTCTCTTATCCTTTAATAGTTTATAAAAACGTAACGGTAATATAATTCAGAAGGACTATATTATCCATAAAAGGAATTCATCTACATCAGGCAGTGCAATTCCCTGGGGAAAGCACTGCCTGATCGGTGTAACTGTCTTCCCGCCGAAAAGATGCAGGACGATTTATTCGTACGAGTAATGCTGCTCAGGCAGTTTATCGTAAACTGCAGGATCCGCTGTTTTTATTGTGCCGTCTGCAATTGCTTTTGCTGTGGAGTCCATGGCCAGGAATGCCTGTTTAATGATATAGCCATTTGATTTTTGGCCAAGAACATAAGGCTCGTAGGAATGATCAGCCATCCCCCTCATTTCAAATAACATCACGGAGATTCCATACTGAAGCGCCATAGCGTTTGAGGCTACATTAGGATTGGGACTTGGCTCGTCATATTTTAGGATAAAGGACCATCCTGTCGGCTCAATTCCCTGATAGAGCATAGTTGCAAGCTTCTTTGAATTTAGGGCAACCTGTGGATCAACATCGGGATTTTGAGGAGTAAGGATAGAACCGGTAGTCAGCTTACCGTAGTAATCCTCTTGAGTCCCCTGATGATGAAAGTCAATCATATAATCAACCTTATATTTACTAAGAACCATTTCATGCAGGGCTCGAGTTTCTGGTGCTGCCTTGTTAACATGGTCTCTGTTTAAGTCAATCCTGTCAGCATTATACCGAGTAAGGTGGCGTCCGCTGGCCATGTAGTCATCCAAAGGAAAGTTGACATCACCCATTGCGCCATCTGCATTGAGCATCGGGACGATTAAAATGTTCACCTTTTTAAGCATATCCTGGATCTTCCGGCTGTCTGAACCCAAGTATTTAATATAATCCAGCGCACCTTCTGTAGTCATCGCTTCATTCCCATGCTGCTGGGTCAGAAATAGAATGGTAGGATTTTCTGGGTTTGTTATGTATTTCGCTAAATATAGATCTCGTCCCTTTACTGACTGGCCAATGACTTCAAGCTGCATGGCGTCTTGTCTGGCATCCTCTTTTTTTAAGAAATCCGCCATTTCGTCATAGGTAGTGAGCATAGCTGTCTGAACTGTTTCATTTCCCTTTACGTCCGGTCCATTTCCGGCAGCGTGAACCGGAGTAATGGCTAAGGCAGAACCAGAAACAAGTGTTGTTGCTATTGATAGCGCCAACATTTTCTTTTTCATTTAATCAATCTCCTTTGCAGTGTTTTGTTCCCTATCATTATAAAATTTTGGTTTAAGCGATTTCCAAAGTTTCGGCTTGCTTGCCCTTTAAATAAATAAATAGCACTAGAACAGGAGACCAATTAGGTACATAGGTATAAACTTTAAAATATTATTTAATATTTCCTAATAGACTATTAAAATTCAAGCCAATCACCCTCGAGGATGATTGGCTTTTCTCTCTATTCAAGGACTGGCGCTTTCCTATGATGGGTGCCTTCCTGATAAGAATAAGCAATTTTGATTAAAGTCGGCTCTGCAAATTCCCTGCCAAGGAGTTCCATTCCAATTGGTAGTCCATTATCACTGAAACCAATTGGTACAGAAAGTGCAGGGAAACCAGTAAATGGGCTTAATCGATTGGCATTTCCAGCTCCCTGGTTTTTCCCAATAATGGCTGGTAATGCATTTGATGTTGGATAAAGCAAGGCATCCAGTTCATTGTCATTTAACGCAGCATTGACATTATCCTTTGCCACCTTCGGACGGTTGGTGATTATCTCCTGGTATTCCGCGTGATTTTCCAATGATTGCACATTATTTCTGGAAACTAATCCACTCCTAAGGCTAGAATCAAATTTTCCACTTTCAATGATATCTGAAAGGGATTTTACAGGTGCATCAGAGCCCAGGGAGGCTAAATAATCATTTAGCTGAAACTTGAATTCATAGGAACTGAGGCTTGGATAGGCAAGGATTTTATCAAGGTTCGGTATGGTCACTTCGACCACTTCTGCTCCCATCTCCTTCATATCTTCAATAGCGTCTTCCATGGCCGCATTGATCTGTGGTTCATCCCCAAACAAGTCCCTCACAACGCCGATGCGCGCATTTTTAAGTCCATTCTTCTTGAGATAATGTGTATACGTCTTAGGTACGTGTCCCTTACTCGCGGCAGTAACGGGATCGGCTGGATCATAGCCGGCAATGGCATCCAGGACAACCGCTGCATCCTCAACGGTACGCGCAATTGGTCCGCCAACATCCTGGGTGAGAGCTAGTGGAATAATGCCGTCACGGCTGGCCAGTCCCATAGTTGGACGAATACCGACCAGATTGTTAAAGGAAGAAGGAATCCGAATAGAACCGCCAGTATCTGTGCCCAGGCCGACTGTAACAAAGTTGGAAGCCACAGCTGCTGCCGTGCCGCCGCTTGATCCGCCCGGATATCTTGTCAGATCATAAGGATTGTAGGTTTGGCCGCCAAGTGAACTGATCGTGTGGAAGCCAAAGGCAAATTCATGAAGGTTGGCTTTTCCTAGAATAATAGCTCCTTGTTCTCTTAATTTTTTCGTTTGATAGGCATCGTCCGTTGGCACCGATCCCTCAAGAGACAGAGATCCCGCTGTAGTCGGCATATCATATGTATCATAATTGTCTTTTAAAATAACAGGAATGCCATGCAATTCCCCGCGGACTCTGCCCCCTTTGCGCTCCTTGTCGAGCTGCTTCGCGACGGCTATGGCATCTTCATCAATCGCAATGATTGAATTGATGCTGTCATCATATTCCTCAATCCGGTCAAGATAGAATTTAACCAATTGCTCGGAAGTCAAATCACCCTTTTGCATCGCATGCTGCAGCTCAAAAATGGATGCCTCCTCAATCTGCTCCGTAAAACGCCCTTTCTCAATTGGATGTGCTGCTTTTGGTGCTGCGGCTGCCGAAGTAGAGAATAAGCTTCCAGCCATTGCTAAACTCGCTGCTAAAGCAAACGGTTTTCGATACCATTTTCCCATTATGAATCCCCCTTTTAATTAAGACACTATGAATATATCAATAGTTATGGTTAGCGTCCTAATAAATGAGAGATTTCCTTACATTAAAAAAGTTAATTTTAAATTTTTTTAATAAATAGGAATAAGCGAACCTCCGAATGAGGTTCGCAAGCTTGTGTGGAAAAAACTGAATTTAGGATAGTTTTGACGGCGGGATTACACCCCTGAGTGGATTAGAAAACTATGATTCAAGACAGTCGATTGACAGGGAAACGATTTTTTGTGGCTCTTTCATAAAAGTTTTCTATAGGGTGCACAAGGCTCTCACGATTTGATCCTCAACAGACTTTACCGAAGGACTAAGGTAGTTGTTGATCATGATGGCAAAGATAAATTTTTCTCCATTTTGGGTAGTAATATATCCGGATAGAGTCGAAACACCCGTTATCGACCCTGTTTTTGCTTTGACATTCCCCTTGACCGGAGCTTCAGTCAGCCTTGATCTCAAGGTTCCACCTTTTAAGCGGCCGGGCTCCCCGGCAACGGGCAGGGAATTTTCAAACGACGGGTACCAGCTTTTCGCCTGGATTGCAAAAAGCAGCTGGGTTAGCTCATTTGCAGGAATCAAATTTTTATGTGACAGTCCAGATCCATCTCGAAGCAGAATGGCTGTTTCATTAACGCCGAATGTGGCAACAGTCTTTTGAATTACCTGCATTCCCTTTTCCCAGGTGCCTTCGCCGGAGACAAACTTCCCCATTTCCTTTGCAAGTACCTCTCCGTGCCCATTGTTGCTTAATTTCATAAAGGGAACAAATAGTTCTTTCAAAGGCATAGATTTTTTATAAGCAAGTAAATCAGCATTCCCTGGCACTACTCCGTTTAACATTTTTATTTTCTTGCCGAGACGTATGCCGTTTTCCTCCAGGGAGTGCTTGAATACATCTAGTGCGTATCCTGACGGTTCCCAAACAGCGACCCGGGATTTCAGTGCTTTGGCATTTAATGGTATTCTGCCGCTAATCTTGATCTGATTGGTACCATGTTTTCTTTCTATTAAAAGGTTTTCTTCCTCCTTTGGCCCGCCAGTCCTTGTTTTATTAATGATTTCCACAAAATCCGTTGACGGAATTATTTTGACATCAGCTCTTTTACCAGCTTTAGAAGCAGGGGTGATTTCCAAAAGAACTGTCCCGGCATCATAGTCACTGTCTGGAGAAAGGGTCAACGCAGAGATTTGTGCCCCAGTAGGGTTGGATTCGTCCGACCAATTCAAATCCTGTGACAAACGGACATCATCATACCAGCTGTCATCACTGATAAGGTTCCCCTTAACCTGATTGATTCCTTTTGCTTTCAGCTCTTTAGCAAACGAATTCAAATCCGTCTTAGTAAGAGTTGGATCTCCTTTGCCTGATAGAAACAGATTTCCGTAGAGGACATGGCCTTTGATTTTCCCATCTGTTCGTACCTCTGTTGAAAATTGATAATCTGGACCAAGCATTTCCAGAGCTGCTGCAGCAGTCAGTACTTTCATATTGGATGCCGGATGCAGGCTGATATCACCATTTGAAGAATAGAAAATCTCTCCCGTTTCGGCTGACCGGATGCTGATTCCCACTACAGCACCCTTCAAAGCTTCATCCTTTAAGATAGAGTCCAAATTAGCCTTTAGGGATGTTTTCCTCTCCAATAATGTCGTTTGGTCAGATGCGGCATGCACGATAAATTTTTGGTGCGCTGGCAAATAAAGAACAACTATAGTTATGAGAAGAGAGACCAAAACTTCTTTTCGTGGGCACCATCTCGCTATCAAAGCTTTTCCACCTACTGTCTTGTTACTTTGAATGATAAATCAATTTGAACGTTAACTTATTCAGAAACTTGCTGTACCTTGGTTTGCGTTGCCCTTCTACTAGAGTCCCGTATCCACTCCTTCCATTATCATTTTCTCTTCCAGCTAAAATTATGAAAGGAAAACCGTTCAGAGTTTTTGATAAAAAACAGTATTTTTTTCCTTTCACTACAAACAATACCTTCATTACCAAATTGCTGTGTGGAGGTAAATCTATGAGAGTAATACTAAAAGGTTTAATCATTGTTTTATTGGTGCTTCAAAATGGCGCTATTGCCGCACTTGCCCAGCCCCCTGAGGAGGAGGTAGATCAGCTGCTGGCTGAACTGGGATGGAAAATGACCGACCTTGAATCATATCTTGCATACTACGAACTGACACTAAATGACTTTGAAACAATGGAAGACCTTCAAGCTATGCTTGGAACACCGATAACACCAGAGAATTTGGATTCGATGCTTGAGGAATATGACTTAACCAGAGAAGAGCTTGACATTCTTTTAGAGGGATTCGGGGAATCAGTGGAAAAGGATTATTTTTTTCTCGAGGATTTAGAACTCGCCCTTGCCTTTTACCAGGATCATGACAATTTAATGAAACAATTCGAAAGCTTCCTGACAACAATCGGAGTTACTGAGAATGAAGCAGATGCTCTGTTTACTCATTTTATGGCGTTGGATCAAACTGACCTGGAAACGAGGATGGAGCAAGTTGGCGGGCGTTTGGAAAGCCTGATGCTTACGGATCCTGAGGCAGAGATTACTGAAGAGCAAAAAACAGAAATTTTAGGGATCTGGCAGGAGATCCTGACAACAGTCCAGCTTGCGCCTCGATTCTACCTGGTCGACAATTCAGGAGGGAAAACTCCGATTGCTTTCAATGCACTCGCAGATATGGAAAGTCTTCCTTCCAGTGCTTTGCTTCTGGAATTATATAATCTGAAGGGAACACGCCTACTTGACCTTCAGGTATCTGCCGAGATGCTTGACAGTCAATTTGTTCTTGATGCAGGAGAGAAATTGACCGATATTGGGGATCTTGCAGGAGAATTAACCCATTTGAAACATGAAAAACTGCCGGATACCGCTTCACCATACCTCGCTAATATCCTAATTGGTCTTGCTGCATTCCTTGCAGGGGCTGCCTGGTTCTTATTCGCCTGGAGAAAAGAGAAAAGAGTTTAATTTGAGTTCCGAACAGAAAGAATATTAAACACAAAATCAAAAAATCAGGCCGGTTAACGGCCTGCTTTTCCACGATTATCTCTGAAACTGTACCTTATGGAGGCCGGCAAATATTCCGCCCTTCTCAATGAGTTCATTATGATTCCCTTCTTCGGCAATCCCGTCCTCAGTAACAACTACAATTTTATCCGCATTCCTAATTGTGGCTAGTCTATGTGCAATGATTAAAGTGGTGCGGTCTTTTGAAAGCTCTGTCAACGCATTCTGAATAATTGCTTCCGTTTCCGTATCCAGGGCGGAAGTTGCTTCATCAAGAATCAAAATAGGCGGATTTTTAAGAAACATTCGCGCAATGGCGATCCGCTGTTTTTGCCCTCCTGATAATTTTAAACCCCGCTCGCCTATTTGCGTTTCGTATCCCGCTGGTAAACCCGCAATAAAATCCTCAAGGTGGGCCCGTTTAGCAGCGTGTTCTATTTCCTCTTGGGTCGCATTCAATGACCCATAGGCAATATTTCCCCTTAATGAACCGGTAAATAAAAAAACATCCTGCTGTACGATTCCAATCTGGGAACGCAAAGATTTTTTTGTCATATGCCTGATGTCCACGCCATCAATTGTTATACTTCCCTCATCCACATCATAAAACCTCGGGATCAATGAACAAATGGTCGATTTCCCTGCACCTGATGGCCCTACAAATGCCACTGTCTGTCCCCTGCTTATTCCGAGATTGATTCCCTTAAGCACCGGTTTGTTTTCATCATAGCTAAAGCTTACATTGTGAAATACAATGTTCCCTTTTAAACCAGGCATTTCCACGGCATCTTTTTCATCTTCCACATCAGGATGCTGGTCCATTAACTCAGTAAAACGTTTAAAGCCTGCCATCCCTTTCGGATATAGCTCCAGGATGGCACTGATTTTATCGATTGGCTTAAAAAGGACGTTTACATAGAGGACAAAACCTACAAGCTCGCCGTAGCTAAGCTGGCCCCTGAAACTAAGATAGGACCCAAACACAAGGACAATGAGAACGATCAGGCGGGTCAGCATATAGATCCCCGATGAACTGAATGACATCACCTTATAGGCACGAAGCTTGGCCGACCGGAACCGCTGGTTATTTCCAGTGAATCTCTTAATCTCGTAATCTTCATTTGTAAATGATTGGACAACTCTGATCCCAGCCACACTGTCTTCCACCCTGGCGTTGACATCCGCTATATCGCTGTACATATTTTTCCAGGCGTCATTCATTTTTAAGTTAGAATAAGTGATAAGCCAGATTAAAAAAGGTACGATGATCATTGTAATGAGGGCGAGCTTAACATTGATCGTGAGCATAATCCAAAAAGCCCCCACAAAGGTCATGACAGCAATGAACAAATCCTCGGGTCCATGGTGGGCAAGCTCACCCAAGTCAAATAAGTCATTGGTTATCCGGCTCATAATGTGTCCAGTCTTTGTATTATCAAAAAAACGGAAAGACTGTTTTTGTACATGCTGAAACAGCTGTTGCCTCATGTCTGTTTCAATGTTGATTCCCAGCTTATGGCCCCAATAATTGACAATGAATTGCAGCAGGGTGCTGATAATATATAAAAGGAGAAGTCCAGCACTGACACCCACAATTGCATTCCAGTTGCCCCCTGGCAAAAGGGTATCAATAAACCACTGAACGGCTAAAGGGAAAGCAAGCTCAAGGGCAGCAACGATAACAGCAGAACTGAAATCAATGATAAACAACCTTCGATGAGGTTTATAATAAGTAAAAAAACGCCGAATCACGGTACTTTCTCCTTTTTCTTAATTTATAGAGACTACTTCAATGGAAGCCGCACTTTTTATATAATCAGGGGCCGTATTCTCCACCTTGATTTCTTTCATTTTCTTTTTACGGGACCTAGAACTCCATTCACTTTCTGTTAAGGTCATGTTATATTGCCCTTTCGTCCCCTGGTACTGGTTTCAACACTTGTTTGGTCATGCATTTTCTTCTTTCGTGCCCTGGGACCGGTTGTTCGAACCCAAGTAAGTAATCACATAACTGGGAACCAGGTGGACACATCCGAATAGTCCCGGAAACTTACTACAGATATAATGACCCATTTTGTAAAATACGCTGCCATCAATCAGTCACGCAGAAAATTCACTGCGTGACTGATAGGGAAGCTTTAATATTAAGGCAGCTTTTCTCCTCTCGTTGACACATATAATGAATACCACTCTTCACGAGTCATTGAATCCGCAATTTCCGCTGCGTCCTGGCAGTTTGTAATCCGTTCGGCATTGCTGGTACCGATCACCGGCTGAATTCGGGCAGGATGCCGCATTAGCCAGCCGAGAATAATAGCTTCCGCTGTTGTATTTTTTTCAGCAGCCATTTTTTGAACAAGTTCTTTTGTTTTCAGCTCTGCCTGTATTGCATCGTCCGTTGGCCCCCCAGAGTATAAACCATATGCCATAGGTGCCCAGGCCTGGATCTGGATGTCCTCAAGTCTGCAATGTTCCATTATCCCATCAGCAAAATTGATGGAAGTCCCTGCTTTTTGATTCACTAACACTCCCTGCTCAAGCCAGTCGATCCGTTTAAGGCTCATTTCAAGCTGATTAACGATTAGCGGTGAGGAAGTATATGACTGCAAAAATTTAATTTGGGCGGCAGTCATGTTTGAAACTCCAAAGTTTCGTACTTTTCCGGATTGCTTTAATGTTTGGAACGCCTCTGCTACCTCCTCTGGCTCTATCAAAGGATCCGGACGATGGAGCAGTAAAATATCCAGATAGTCCGTTTCAAGCCTGCTTAAAATTCCGTCAACAGACTGGAGGATATGCTTTCTGGAAAAATCATATCTTCCTGGAAGATCACCTTCCGGGAAATGGATTCCGCACTTCGACTGAAGAGTGATCTTTTCTCGTAAATCTGGGCGTCCTTTGAGAATTTTTCCGAAAACCGTCTCAGATTTCCCCATTTTGTAAATATCCGCATGGTCAAACATGCTGATTCCTATTGATAATGCGGAATCTATTGCCTTCTCTGCTATGTATTCATCATTTTCTGTCAAAGGGCTCTTATCCCAGCTGCCCCCTAGGCCCATGCACCCTAAAACAAGACGGCTATTTGTAATTTCACGCTTCTCCAATGGCATTCTATCCATAGTGCCCCTCCTTTTTCAATAAGAAACCATCCTGATATAAATCATGACTTCCACTTTCATTTTACAACTATTTTGCGGACTTTCCCAACTTTACAGTCTCCAGAAATAGTTCATTCTTATCACTTCTTGCTATTCTTGAAGTTTCTACTATACTAAATAATAACTGAAGCTTCTTATTACAATGAAAATACTTACTAGAATCACATTGACCCGAGGTGACTGAAATGGAAAAACTGCCCCTCAAATCGGTTAAGGAACAACTAGCTGAAAGTCAGGGCTGGGAGCTGGAAGATGAAAAATGGCTGATTAAAAAATATCGATTCCGTTCCTTTTTAGATAGTATTTCATTTGTGAATCAGATTGCGAAATTATCAGAAGAAGAAAATCACCATCCATTTATTTCGGTTGATTTCAAGGTGGTTACATTGAAATTGACTTCCTGGAGAGCAAATGGGATTACTGAATTGGACCTAAAGTTAATCAAACAGTATGATTCTCTTTTTGGGCCATTTCAAATCAACACCAGCAAATAGGTTAGGGAGTGTTCAAATGAGCGTACATATGGAATTGGCACAGCATGCAGGTAAACAAAATAAAATGTACCAGCAGTTTTTAAAATTGGACAATATGCGCGAAACATATATTGAAGAGGCTGTTGCGCAATGTAAAGAAGGAAAACCTTTCACGACAGATAAAATCAACGAAGTGACGAATGCCATGAACAAAATCAATCTTCGCTTCACACCGGTTCGAAAAATCGTTACCAGAGAGATGGTCCGGGAATATGCAGAAACACTGAAATAGGAAAAATCCACCTGAAAGAAGGTGGATTTTTTGCATTATTTTATCCATTCATTTAAGAATTTCCGGTATCCCTCCTTCATCACCTTGCTGGAGAATGCTTCAAACGCATACTCCCGATTCTCTTTTGATGTTTTCAACGGCAAAGCGGAAGCCATATTCACCAGCTCGAACCAGTTTTTTTCGTTGCCTGCAAAAGAGTGAGTGGAACTGATATGGTCATAACAAGGATGTTCGGGTTTCACCACCATTTTTCCCATCGCAAGTGCTTCTGTAAGAGGCATGGCAAAAGTATCGAACTTGGAACAGCTCCAATAGACTTTTGCCGAATTCATCAGCTCGAAAACTTCTTCCTGTGATAGAGCGAACCGAAGTTTCACATTTTCAGGGATTTGGTACTTTTTCATACTGTCCCGGTAACGCTCACCCCCGAAAACCATGAATACTTCTTTGTCAGGATTTTTTCTAGCATACTCAATGACAAGATCCGGCCGCCTGTTTTCTTCATCACGCCCAATCCACAGGATTCGATTATTTACCACCTGGTCAGGATTATAATATTTACTGGCCAGATTCTCGTTAAAACCAATTGGTATCACTGACACGTCATCCACACCAAAATTTCGGGCCATTTCCCTTTTCAAAAACTGGGTTTGTACGATTGCCTTATCAACAATTTGATAGAAAGGCTTCATCATTTCATACCCAGTTAAAGCCGGATCCGGAAAACTATGGGGAAATAGGACGCTTTTCTCCAGAAACATTTTTAAGTATGTAAAACCGGATACCGTATAGATGACATGCTCAATATTTTGGGAGTGAATTTGATCAAGCACGATATCATAGTTGACTAAGTCTCCCTTTTCATGTTCATATCCTGGAACCCAATCATAGCCGCTGACATGACGTTCAGGGGAAATAAATACAATTTCAATTCCCAAATCTTCTCCAATTAATTTTAGCCGTTCAGCGAAGATCCTTGGTCCTTGAGCTTCACTAAACTGGATTTTTCTCATGACTAATCCAACTTTTGTCATTGTATGACCACCTTGTTATTAAGATTGATTCTTTCGAGCTCCTTCGCACATTGCCGCAAACTTGATTTCGTCTCTTGCAGCTGCCGATTCAGCTGTTCATGGCTCCACCTTGCCTCTTCCCTTTTTAAATCCTCTTTAATCAGAAGCAGCATCCAAATCGAAAAAGCTGCTGCAAATAATAAATAACCTTGATAAAAGGTATCTCTGTGAGCAGATTCGGCGGAGCTGTTACTTTCCTCAAGATAAAATTCAATGGCTAGCTTCCTGAGTTCTATGTTTATGTTTTTAGGAAAGTCCGGATGAGAGATATCCAGTAAATGATACAGATCCCAATAAGGTGAATTAAAATGGGCATGCTCCCAGTCTAGGACAACAATTTTATTCCCGGCATAACCATAATTGCCCACATGTAAATCCCCATGTGAAATCACTTTTTTTTCATGAAAGGTATAGCACTCAATCTGATTTAACACAGTATTTATAACGGATTGCGGTAAATCAAGACCCCAATCGGTGCTCATAACTTCCTGTTTATTGCACGAAAGGGAAGCTGAAATTTCTTCTATGTAAGGTTTTGGCCCTTTAAAACCGGCATTCTGCAGTTTTGAATTTGACAGACTGTGCCACGCTGAAACCAATTTTACTAGTCCCATGATCAGTTTTTCTTCAAAAACATGCTTGATTGAACCTAGATCTTCTAGTATTATCCAATTCCTTTCAGGGACATCACTTGTTGAATGTGCCATTATTTTTGGATAAACAGCAGGAAATTCCTGTAAAACATGTTCATGAATCCATACTTCCTTCCCTGACTGAGAAAAGTGAGTCAGCGGCTTAAAAATATAGCTTCTTGTTGGAGTAAGGTAAAATCTTTCAACAAATCGGCCATTCATCCCTTGATAAATGGGTTCTGACTTTAAAATTTCCTGTTCATTTAAGGTGCCATCGGATAACACGACATTTTTAAACAATGGGCCGTTCCTCCATGATGTTTTATAGTACCATTTTACCATATTCTAATTTACAACCCGAATTGACTTTATAGCTTGGTCCGAAATAAATCTTGACCACTTATTTTCCTCCAGCAATTCCTTTTGGCCCGCCATGGCTGAAATGATTGCCCCGATGGCTTGGACCCAGCTGCCCAGCTTATCCAGGTACTGTCCGTCGGATTTTGCATCTCCTAAACTGAATCCTCCTGGTTCAAGCTTCTTCTGTATCGGCTAGTAAAGCATTCCCTGTACCCTGTAATACATTACCATACACTATTAGCTGATCTCTGAGATTCTCTTTCGGAATAATTGCCGGGGTTGTTCCAAAAGCCGCTACAACAGTGCCTATCGCTTGTATCGAGGAAGCGGCTATTATCTTAGTTTGATTATCCATAAAATAATCACGCCCATCCTATCGTCTTATTAGCATTATATTCACCAAACGATTGGGGTGTCCGAGGAAGGCAAATAAAAAGCACATCTGTCCAGATGCACTTTTTACAGTGATATTAATTCTTCTCATGAATTCAGCAGCTCATCAGCAATCAACTGGTAGGACCTAATCTTGTCTTCAGGAGAGTGAGTTATTGTCACCAGCATTATTTCGTCAGCCTTATACAGATCCTTGAGCTCAATAAGCTTCTCCTTGACTCTCCCTGGGTTTCCAATGATCATCTTTTGCTTCATTTTTTTTAGGGCTTCAGCATCAGCTTTTGTCACGGGATAGTTCTTTGCATCATAGATTGCAGGGACTCCTTGCTGCCCTTCTCCCTTTCCTCTCTGCAGCGCCCAGACAAGTGAACTAAGGGCAATCTCCTGGGCCCGGTCATCACTTTCCGCGCAGACTGCTGATACAGTCAGGATTACCTCGGGAGACGACTGGCCTGATTTTCTTGGTTTAAAACTGCCGAAATATTCACTAATAATATCCTGGCCTTCGCTATCGCTCATAAACTTTCCAAAAACGTATGGCAAACCATTTTCTCCGGCAAGCAAAGCACTTTTTTTGCTGGTGCCAAGCAGCCAGGGGACAGGCGGAATTTCCGGAACCGGAGATGCTTTCAGCTTGGCATGCTCCTGTTCTTTAGGAAAATTGCGTTCTAAAAAGTGAAGAAGATCCTTTACAGCGTTTGGCATATTCCATACCTTCTGGAGGAAATGGTCGGACAAAGCATTCGCTGCCTCAGCGGATCCTCCGGGGGCACGCCCAATCCCAATATCGATCCGGCCTGGAAATAATGTAGCCAGCGTATTATAAATCTCTGCCACCTTATATGGTTTGTAGTGCGGCAACAAAACAGCTCCAGGACCAAGGCGTATTTTCTTAGTATGTGCACCTATAATACCAAGCATCACTTCAGGAGCAGAGCAGGCCAATCCTTCAAGGTCATGGTGTTCTGCAATCCAGTATCTTGAATAACCAAGAGCATCTCCAGCCTGTGCCAGCTTCACTGATTCACTCAAAGCTTCCCTCGAGGTCTGACCCGCGGAAATCGGGGCTTGGTCCAGTATACTTAATCTCATTTCTCTTCCACCCTTTTTAATTCACGGCTTCAAGCAAGCTCAGTGAAAATACTCCTATGTTACCTTTTTCGTATAGATTGGTGATTGAGGTGGAGTATTGGTCAATTGAAGCTTTAAAAGATTCTTCCGTATTTGGAACTTTCACCAAAAAAGTCCCTTTATATAATAGTGTTGTTATATCATGATAATCATCACTTGTGACCTTGAACTTAACCGAAATCCTTCTCAATCCATTTATCTTCTCCTCAAGGTATTCATCAACGGGAATTAACGTATCATCCAGGATTATCGTGTTCTCCAAATCATTCTCCTCCATTTCTTCGGTATGGAAATAATATCATTTGAAATTTAGCGGAGCAAATTTGTTGATTAAACAAAAAAAGGGCAAAAGAAGAGACTCTTTTACCCTGTAACTACTTTATTTTTTTCTTCAATTTGTTTTAATCGTGCACTTACCTGATCTTCCGTTAAGCCATGTTCCTGGACGTAGCGGTTTCTTGAGTGTGTCCTGCACTCATGGCTGCAGCTGCGCATATAGAAGTGTTCAGTTTCCTCGGAAGCAAAAATCTTCTTGTTGCACTCAGGGTTTGCACAGTTGACATAACGTTCACATGGCTCCCCTGTAAAGTGATCCTTCCCGACAACTACGTGCTCTACTTTATTGATTGGCACGCTGATCCTATTATCAAACACATAGCACTGCCCATCCCAAAGCTGTCCTTTGGCGACTGGATCTTTGCCGTAAGAGACAATTCCGCCGTGAAGCTGTGATACATCTTCGAACCCTTCCTGCTTTAGCCAGCCGGAAAACTTTTCACAGCGTACTCCGCCAGTACAATAGGTGAGAATTTTTTTGCCCTCCAGCAAGTCCTTGTTCTCCCGGATCCATTGAGGCAATTCACGGAAGGAATTAATCTCAGGCTTGATGGCCCCCTTGAAATGCCCTAAATCATACTCATAGTCATTTCGAGCGTCCACAATAACCGTATCTTCTTCTTGCATTTGTTTGTAAAAATCTTCGGGGCTTAAATAATTTCCCGTTAATTCAAGCGGATTAACATCGTCTTCAAGCCTTAAGGTTACAAGTTCTTTTTTATAGCGGACATGCATTTTTTTGAATGCATGACCCTCTGCTTCATCAATTTTAAAGACCATATTGGCAAAGCGAGG
This sequence comes from Mesobacillus foraminis, assembly GCF_004340465.1. GTDB lineage: Bacteria > Bacillota > Bacilli > Bacillales > Cytobacillaceae > Mesobacillus_B > Mesobacillus_B foraminis. The sequence goes on from NZ_SLVV01000002.1 coordinate 54,130, forward strand.
ATCTTGTTTCATTGTTTGTATATATTGCTCTGTTTGTTCCACTGTACCTGAAACAGTTCCATTGATTCCTTCCTCTGAAATCAATATCCGGCCTTTTAAACCCAAGTCCTTACAAAAGGCCAAATGCTCCGCAGTCAGTTCTTCTGGATTTTCGATATGGACATATTGATAATAAAGTAAAACTCTATATGCTGTCGTTTCCATTTCAGTAACCACCTAACTAATTCTAAATAAAACAGGACCAAGAACAAAAAAGAAGCCCCGGGTCCTGTGATTATTATCACCATTATAGTATTATAGTACCTTTTTTAATCCAAGGTAAAGAAATTTGTTCCTAGTAATTAAGGAAACCTTTGCTAATATGCTTAAAATCAGACAATATCATAGCCTTGATCGTCAATTGTTTCCTTAATTTTATCCAGAGTGACTGCTTCCTTGTTATACTCCACTTCAACCTGGCCAGCCTCCAGATTAACTTTCACACTGCTTACTCCTTCTAGGGCACCGACACTCCCCTCAACCGACTTGACACAATGCCCGCAAGACATACCACTTACATTTAATTTGACTTTTTCCATCTGTTATTGCCCCTCTCATTTATTATGTTTTTGCCTATATGCTTATTTTACCATACCCCTCTATAGTATGCAAATTTACCTTTTGATTTATTCAACTTTCGTTCGGCAGGCTAAAACGGCTGTTAACTATCCCGGTTTTACGTTCTGTTAGAGGCAATTAGAAGCATGACATGGATGCCCAACCCTTAATATGCTTTTTAGGATTGGTTTAATCATGTATTAGTTGATTCCGGACTCTCTGTCAAGATAAGATGTAAGTGATTCTTAAATAAAATCTAAATAAACAGGAGTCCTGAATGGTTAGACATGACAGAAAGGGAATGAAGCCGTTTATTTCTTTAATCTTATCTGCCAAAATCCCAAAGGCAGCTTTTTTCGCGGGACTTTCGGCGAGTGTCCTTACTACTGTGGCAGGTCTTATTGTTCCCTTACTCACAAAAAATCTGGTTGATGGCTTTTCCATGGATTCGTTAAGCGCCCCGCTCATTGCAGGAATAGGGGCTGTTTTTTTGATCCAGGCCATCATCAGCGGATTTTCTCTGTATTTGTTAAGCTTCGTCGGCCAGAAAATTGTAGCGGGGCTTCGCGAGCGGATGTGGAAGAAAATGATTAAGCTGCCGGTCAGTTATTTTGACAAACAATCCAGCGGTGAAAGCGTGAGCCGGATTATCAACGACACGAGTGTAGTCCGAGATCTTATTTCCAATCATTTTCCCCAATTCATCACCGGAATGGTCTCCATATTCGGAGCAATCCTCATTTTGCTGATAATGGATTGGCGAATGACGCTGCTCATGCTGATTTCGGTTCCCATCAGCTTAGTAATCATGCTGCCGCTCGGAAGAAGAATGGCTAAAATATCCCGGGGGCTTCAGAATGAAACAGCCACTTTTACAGGACAAATTCAACAGACGCTTAGCGAGATACGCTTAATGAAAGCCTCTACGGCAGAACAAAAGGAAGAAGCTAAAGGGCTAACTGGCATTGAGAATTTGCTGGGTTATGGCTTGAAGGAAGCGAGGATCTTTGCGTTGATAGGACCATCCATGTACCTGGTAGTTATGGTTGTCATTGTCATGATCATCGCTTACGGCGGCATACGGGTAGCAGAAGGGTCCATGTCGACAGGCTCTTTAATAGCTTTTTTGCTTTATCTTTTTCAAATCATTATGCCTATCACCTCCTTTGCGACTTTTTTCACACAGCTTCAGAAAGCGAAAGGAGCTACCGAGCGAATTATCGATATACTTGAACTGTACTCCGAGGATGGCCAGGATGGCTTGGACATGGATATTAGGAATCTGCCCATCTCCATTAAGAATGTCTCTTTTTCTTATCATTCAGGGGAACGGGTGCTGGACAACGTTTCAATCGAAGCTCAGCCAGGTCAGATGATTGCTTTGGCAGGTCCGAGCGGCGGTGGGAAAACCACCATTTTTGGATTGCTGGAACGCTTTTATCAGCCGGGTTCAGGAGAAATCCTTATTGGCCGCACCCCCATCAGCCAGATATCGCTGAACTCCTGGCGCGGTCAAATAGGGTACGTATCTCAAGAAAGTGCCATGATGGCGGGGACAATCCGGGAAAATTTATGCTACGGGCTAGAAAGCTCATCCCATATTTCTGACCAGCAATTATGGAAGGTAGCCGAGATGGCATATGCAGACCAATTTATTCATTCGTTCCCTAAGGGGCTGGATACAGAAGTTGGTGAGCGGGGAGTAAGGCTGTCAGGAGGACAAAGACAAAGAATTGCGATAGCGAGGGCCTTCCTGCGTGATCCAAAAATTTTGATGATGGATGAAGCAACCGCCAGCCTGGACAGCCAGTCAGAAAGCGTGGTACAGCAGGCATTGTCCCGTTTAATGGAAGGCCGAACCACCTTTGTCATCGCCCATCGGCTGGCCACCATCGTGAATGCAGATAAAATTATTTTTATTGAGCAAGGCTCAGTAACAGGTACGGGGACCCACGATGAGCTGGCCAAGTCACACCCTTTATACAGGGAATTCGCACAACAACAGCTAGCGTGAACGGGGTCAGGCACGCTTTATTTTACTAAAGTACATTAGCTGCTGTTTCCCCTTTGCCGTGGATATAATAGCCAAAGAGACCCGCACTGGATGCTAGTGCGGGTCTCTTTGGCCAGGAGCAGAGCTGACAGCGGCCATCCTTCCCATTTGTATGAAGATATATCTCCGTTCACAATTTAGGGGAAACACTTCTTTCTCATGCCCCTTCAGTGATATTTATGAACATACATTTTATTAATATCTTAAGAGGTGTATTAAGTAAGTGAATATCCAATATTTTACTGACCTCTCCAAAGAATTACAAAACAGCAAACTCTTCAACCAATTCTCCAAATCTTTTTAGCGCATTTTCAATTGGCTCTGATGACGTTAAATCTACACCGGTTTTTTTTAATAATTCAAGAGGATAGTCGGAACTTCCGCTTTTCAAAAATTCCAGGTAGGATTCCAGGGTCTCCTTATCTCCTTCGAAAATTTTAGTTGCAAGATGAATGGCCGAAGCAAAACCGGTCGCATATTTGTATACGTAAAAAGGCCGGTAAAAGTGAGGGATTCTTGACCACCCATGTTTAACTTCATCATCGAACACAAGTTCATCCCCATTATACTCCCTGAAGAGTGTTTCATAGAGTTGATTAAAGACTTCCACGTTAAGCGGCAGCCCCTTTTCTGCCATTTCGTGTGTATTCTTTTCAAATTCCGCAAACATCACCTGAGTGAAAAAAGTTCCCTTAAATTGATCAATGAAATGGTTGAGAAGATGCTTGCGAATTTCTTCGTCCTTTTCATGCTTCAATAAATAATTAATTAAAAGCACCTCGTTCACCGTGGAAGCCACTTCGGCAACAAAAATGCTGTATCTTGCCGTAATCTGTGGCTGATGCTGTGAACTGAGTTTGCTATGGACCCCATGGCCGCACTCATGTACGAGTGTAAACAAACTGTCGAGGTCATCCTGGTGATTCAGCAAAATAAATGGATGCACTCCATATACACCTAAATTATAGGCACCTGAACGCTTTCCTGGAGTTTCCCGTACATCAATATACCGGGCTTCCCTAAATTCCCTTAGCGTCGAAATGTATTCCTCTCCCAGAGGAGAAAGAGCTTTGCACATAATTTCATAAGCTTCGTCGTAGGGAATTACTTGCCTGACTCCGCTTACCAAAGGAACACTCATATCATACTGGCGAAGTTCCTCGAGCCCAAGCTTCTCCTTGCGCAGCTTGCTGTAACGATGCATTGGAGCAATATTGTTTTTAGTAGTCTCAATCAGATTCTTATAAACCTCTTTAGGTACCCTGTCGCCAAATAAAGCTTTCTCAAGAGCAGAAGGATACCGGCGGATTTTCGCTATTGTCACATTGTTTTTAACGGCAGCCGAAAGAGTGGAAGCAATTGAATTCTTCAAATGGAGATAAGGCTGATAATATGCTTTATAGGCCTCCCTTCGCCTTTCACGGTCCTCATCCTCAATTAGCCTGGAGTACATCCCCCTGGTCAGTTCGATTTTTTCACCAGTTTCAGTGGTTACCTCTCCAAACTTAATATCAGCATTATTCAGCATCCCGAACGTATTGCTCGGTGCGGACAATGCCTCTCCCAGCTGCGAGAGAATCTCCTCCTGTTCTTTCATCAAAACATGGGGTTTATATCGGAAGGATTCCATTAAATCCTCTTCAAAATAGGACAGGCCGTCTTCTTCCTTGATATAGCCCTTCAATGTTTCTTCATTAAGACTCAAGAGATAGGGCATAAAAAAGGAAGTCGCTGAGCTTATCCTGACACCAAGCTGCTTTGCTTTGTCCAGAAAGGATTGAGCACTGGTGCTCCTTGTATCTTCATCAACAGACAGCATCGCGTAGGCGTATAATTTGCTGAATAAGTAAGATACTTCCTCCCTGGTTTCTAAGTATCCGAACAGGCTCGGACCATCTGTAATCTCTCCATCGTATTCTTTTAGGGATTCTGTTAATTTTTCAATTATACCGTACTCTTTTTCCCAATGATCAATGTCTGGGTATAGATCACCCAAATTCCATTTTTCCTCAATTGGCACTTCATTTCTGCTCTTATACGTATTCACAAAGACACCCCCGCTATTAAATTGTTCTGGCTATCTTAATATTACAGAATATATTCCATTTATCCTTCCTTAAAACCTTAAAACATCATGAGCGAAAGCGGAAAGAATTTTTCTCCAGGGAATAATGTTGTACAATACTCTTGAAAGGATGTGGAGATATGGCTGTTACACTGCCACATATTGAAGACTTGAACAGGACAACCTACCTTCCTCCGAAGGGTGATTATGAAGTTTTTGCGGACGAGATAGATTATGCAGAAAAGGTTAGAGTATGGGGTTTATCTTCCGCCAAAGATGTAAAAAAGAATTTTTGGTACAAGGAAAAGGATCATCAGCGTCTTGTCTCGATTAAAGGATATCAAGTGTATGGAGAAAGCGCAGATTTTTATACTCTTGTGATTGAGTTTCAGGATGGAAACCTAAGCTGCATTCACCCTGCTTATTTAAAGGAGATGCAGGCTTCCAGTTTCGGCAAGGCTCTTTCAGCCGACACTGGGGAAAAAAAGCCTGCTCCGCCAAAGCCTCAAGCAAAACAAGGTCCCACTGCCGCAAAACTTGAAGCAAAACTAGTCTCGAATCCCGCGGGACCCAAGCCCGAGACAGCTGCAGCTGAGGCTCCAGTAAAGAAAGAAAAGAAAGATAAGCCTCAAAAACTGGACCTTCCGGAAGAAAAGGTGCATTTTACCGCAAAGGTGAAGCAATTCGGTTTGACCTGGAATCATTTTAATGAAGAAAATGATGAAGTTGTCGTCCTGGAGAATGTCGTCATTCAGCAAGAATCTCCGATAGAGGTCGGTCTCTGCTGGTGTGCACATTCCAAAACCCTTAAGAAACATGAGCTCGTTCCTGGTACAGTTCTTGAATTCGACGGGAAGATCGTCAAAAAGAAATTGCCAAAAGGAAAAGATATTGAAGAGGAAGAAATGGTTGTTGAGGAGCCTGTTCCGTATAAAATCAACAATCCTTCTAAAATTACGAAAAGCTAAAAGAGCGGTCTTTTAGCTTTTTATTTTATCAGGTTAATACTCCACGGAAGAATCCATCGAAAAGCACTCTGTTTATCCCCTCTGCAATATTGTATTGCGCAAATACTGCTGTCACCTCACTGGGAGTCCGGTACTTAATGTTCCTTTGCTAACACCATTCCATAAAATTTAGGACTTGTTTCCTGCGATAGGAAAGAAAGCGTTTAACTTTTTTGAAATAACATTTTTTTCAGAAAATAACTTGATTTTAGAATGAAATCTAGTAAAATAAACCCCAAGTCAAAAGTTTCTGAATAATAACACAACAGGGGATGGTCAAATGGCAACATTTTTGGGATCGGTCTTTTTGCTGATCGCAGGCTACATAATTTACTCAAAGGCAGTGGAAAAAATATTTGGCATTAATGATCAAAATCCTACACCTGCCTATCAACATTCAGATGGGCTTGATTTTGTACCGATAAGCTGGTGGAAAGGAAGCCTCATTCAATTATTGAATATTGCCGGGCTGGGGCCTATCTTTGGGGCTGTCAGTGGTGCATTATATGGACCCGTTGCTTTTATATGGATAGTCATTGGCTGTATCTTTGCCGGTGCCGTGCATGATTACTTCTCAGGGATGATGTCTTTAAGACATAATGGCGAACAGTTCCCAGCCCTCGTAGGGCGGTATATAGGGCCGGCAATGAAGAAATTCATCAATCTTTTCTCAATTGTTTTGATGATCCTGGTGGCTGCTGCCTTTACTGCGGGACCCGCCCAGTTAATTTCAAGCATTACTCCTTTAAGTTTTATGGCTGCACTGGTATTAGTATTCGCCTACTTTATTCTTGCTGCTGTTTTGCCAGTGAACAAAATTATTGGCAAGATTTATCCGCTCCTTGGCGCAATTTTAATTTTCATGGCTGCAGCAATCGGGATTGCTCTTTTGTTCAGCAATAAACAAATCCCTAATTTGACACTGAAAAATCTTCATCCCGCAGAACTGCCTGTCTGGCCATTATTGATGGTGACTATATCCTGCGGTGCCATTTCGGGATTCCATTCGACGCAAAGTCCGATCGTAGCAAGAACTTTAAAGAAGGAATCTGAAGGAAGAAAGGTTTTTTTTGGAGCCATGATCGGAGAAGGTATCATAGCATTGATCTGGGCTGCTGCAGGAATGACGTTTTTTGGCGGGACGAACGGTCTTCAAGAGGCGCTTGCAGCTGGGGGCCCGGCTGGTGCAGTAAATGAAATATCACAAAGCCTTTTGGGAACGCTCGGAGGTATATTAGCAATCCTGGGAGTCATCATTCTACCAATTACTACTGGTGATACTGCTTTGCGGTCATCACGGATGATGCTTACTGAAGTCCTTGCTTCTGTAATGGACACCAACGGTAAATGGAAGGTTCTTCTCATTACGATAGCTGTTGGGGTTCCTACTTTTTACCTTTCAACCATTGATTATTCATTCCTGTGGAGGTATGTGGGCTGGACCAACCAGGTGGTAGCTACTGTCATGCTTTGGACAGGAACCATGTACTTATTGAAACAAGGGAAATTCCACTGGATTTGCGGCCTTCCTGCCCTCTTTATGACTGCAGTTGTCTCATCATATATTTTTTATGCGCCGGAAGGCTTCCAGCTTTCGTACCAAACATCCATGGTGATTGGTTCAGTCATAAGTACAGTTGTAATCAGCTGGTATATTGTGCAGATTTATAAACACAGAAACTTGCAGAACAACAGTGGGGATACAAAAGCTGCTTAGTACAGACAAATAAGCAACTGCCATAATGAGCCGAGAACAATTCAATATTAGTTCTCGGCTTCGTTTTGTTTAGGCAGTCTATCTGGCCTTTCCCCGCATGGGAAGCAGGTCTTCTAATTCATTCCTCCTTAAAACGAATAATATTCCAATAAACATGCACAATATTTAAAAAAGGAGGTTTCTGCAATGAGACACTTAACAGCGATGGCAATCAAATTTGTATCCAGCCTGGTTCTTTTGTATGTAATTCTCGGACTATTTTTTGGTATGTCATTTACAAATGTATTCTTGATTACATTAGCCCTAGGTATCATTTCATATATTCTGGGGGATATGATGATTTTGCCAAGAACCAGCAATACCGTGGCGACACTTGCCGACTTCGGATTAGCATTTTTACTGATCTGGATCATGAGCCAAAACTTAACCGATGGTGATAACACTTTCTGGCCTTCATTGATTGCAGCTCTGGGGGTAACCCTTTTCGAATATTTCTTCCACAAGTATATAAATAAAAATGTTGTAAATGCAGCCAGCGATGGCCAGCAACTCGGAAATCTACAATACCAGACAGAGGCATCCGAAGAACTGGCTGTGGTAAAACCGGATGTCAGAAGCAAAAATGAAGACAAAAATAATCAGTAAAATAGCAAAATGTAGCCACCAAAGGCTGCATTTTTATATTACCTTTTATTTATCATTTGAAATACCTGCTCTACATCCTTATCCCCGCGGCCTGATAGATTTACGATGATGACGTCTTCTCCAGAAAGAGTTTTAGCAAGCTTAATAGCATGGGAAACAGCATGAGCACTTTCCAATGCAGGGATAATTCCCTCTGTTTTAGAAAGCACCTGGAATGCATTCAATGCATCCTTACCGCTTGCGGTCACATACTCAGCCCTGCCGGTGACTTTCAGATGGCTATGCTCCGGCCCAACTCCCGGGTAATCGAGCCCGGCTGCTATGGAATAGGTAGGTTTCGGCTGTCCTTCCTCGTCAAGCAGGGTAAGACATTTAAAACCATGAATGACGGCTGGGATTCCTTCAGACAGTGTAGGTGCTTCTTCTGGCTCTACACCAATCAGCCTTACATCAGGTTCATCGATATAGTGGGCGAAGGCACCAATCGCATTGCTTCCGCCGCCCGCACACGCAATCACAGCCGTAGGGAGCTTTCCTTCTTTCTCCAGTACCTGCCGCTTTGATTCTTCGCTGATAACAGATTGGAAGTGCTTTACCATTGTAGGGTAAGGATGCGGACCAACGGCAGACCCCAAGAGGTAGAAGGTGTTCTCATAGTTTTCAATCAGGTCTCCTAAAGCTGCGTCTACAGCATCCTTTAAGCGGCCCTGCCCTTCCTCTACTGCAACGACCTTTGCACCTAAAAGCTCCATGCGGAAAACATTCAATGCCTGGCGTTCCGTATCCACTTTCCCCATGTATATGACACATTCCATGCCGAACATAGCACAGACTGTGGCTGTAGCGACTCCATGCTGGCCAGCACCAGTTTCGGCAATTACACGCCTTGCCCCCATCCGTTTGGCTAGTAAAATCTGCCCAAGGACATTATTGATTTTATGAGAACCTGTATGGTTTAAATCTTCCCTTTTTAAATAAATCTTGGCTCCGCCAATCTCCTTTGTCAGGTTTTCAGCATAGGTTAAAGGATTTTCGCGTCCAACATATTCTTTCAGATAAAAGTTAAATTCTTCTTTAAATTCCGGATCATCTTTATAGCGCAAAAATTGCTGTTCCAAAACGTCCATAACAATTTGGAGATCCTCAGGAACAAAGCTGCCCCCAAATTCTCCGAAATACCCTGTTGTCTCTGTGGTTACGCTTGCCATTCTCAGCTTTACTCCCCTCAACTCAAAAATTTAAAATTAAATATAAAAATAGTATACTAGAATTTAATTGATTATTCAAACAACTATTATTTAATTATCAGAGTTTTCCGTACAGTGTTTAAGGGCTCTATAAAACAAGAAGTGGCGATTCTTTCACTGCAATCCTTCAAAACCAGAAGTAATGTGCCCTGCGCGAGCTCAGGTTTCCTCATTTATTAATTTGGACTTAACCGGAGAAAATCTGGCATTAAAGAATCTTAGGGCAGGCGGTTCATAAACCATTTTTAACCCATTAATGGCGTGCCTTTTTTGAAAGAGCGAAAGAACGGAATCTGCCGCCACATCCATATGGTTGTTCGTATAAACCCTTCGGGGGATCGTCAGACGGACAAGCTCGAGTTTAGGTTTGTTGTGCTGTCCTGTTTTCTGGTCCCTGCCCGCCGATACAATTCCTCTCTCCATTGCCCGTACGCCCGAATCCAGGTAAAGCGCAGCAGCAAGTGCCTGGGCCGGGAATTCTTCCAGTTGAAGATGGGGGAGGAATTCCTTTGCATCCAAATAAACTGCGTGGCCTCCAATTGGCCTAACAATTGGAACGCCCTGGTCAATTAATTGCTGTCCCAAATATCTTACCTGGCCAATTCGGTGTGCTATATAATGGTCATCTACCGATTCATAAATACCTTGTGCCATAGCTTCCATATCCCTGCCTGCCATTCCCCCATAACTGGGCATGCCCTCATATACAACAACCAATTCCCGGGAGCGTGCATAAAGCTCATCATCGTTCATTGCAAGGAAACCGCCGATATTTACAAGGCAGTCTTTTTTTCCGCTCATCGTGCAGCCATCCGAATAGGAAAACATTTCTTTTAAAATATTACTTACACTTTTATTTTCATATCCCTTTTCACGTTCCTTAATAAAATAGGCATTTTCAACACATCGAGTCGCATCAAACATCACGTCTATACCTAATGATTTGCAAAAATGGTAGACTTCCCTGAGATTTTTCATGCTGACCGGCTGTCCGCCCGCCATATTGACTGTCACTGCAACACATATATATGGAATCTTTTCGGCGCCTACTTCATAAATAAGATTTTCTAGTTTTTTCAAGTCAATGTTTCCTTTGAAGGGGTGTTCTAGAGTCGGGTCGTGTGCTTCATCAATTATAATGTCAACAAATGAAGCCCCGTTCAGTTCCTGATGTGCCCTTGTTGTTGTAAAATACATGTTGCCCGGCACATAATCACCATGTTTTATTTTCAGCTGTGACAGTATGTTTTCCGCTCCGCGCCCCTGGTGGGTTGGAAGAACGTGCTTATAGCCATATACATCCCTCACCGCTTTTTCAAGCCGTTTCCAGCTCTTGCTTCCTGCGTATGCTTCGTCCCCCATCATGAGTGCTCCCCACTGCCGGTCGCTCATGGCACTTGTTCCGCTGTCGGTAAGAAGGTCGATGTATACATCACTTGAATCAATTAAAAACGTATTATACCCTGCTTTTTTCAGGGCCTCCTCCCTTTCCTGGCGTGACAGCATGGCTAATGCTTCCACAGTCTTAATTTTAAATGGCTCGGCACTTCTTCTCTCCATAGAGCTCCCTCCAGTATTTAATCATGGATATATTTTTTCTGGTAATGGGAAAGGGCCAGCAGCGGAAAAATATAGCGATAACTGTGGTAATGAATATAAAAATTGCCTGCCATCCCCTGGCCTTTGGGGTAGTCCGTTGTCCAATCATCCCGGTCGAGATTTTCCAGCATGAATAAGATCCCGCCATCGATTTCTTTTGTCGGCTGATCAAAAGAGGCTATTAATGCATCAACGGCCCAAGCGGTATGTGTCAAGGTACTTGTTTGCAACGGAACATAAGATCCTTTGATATCACTTCTGCAGGATTCCCCCCAGCCCCCATCCCCATTTTGTATCGCCTTTAGCCAGTTGCTGGCTTTTGATATTGATGGATTTTCAGAAGGAACGCCAGCTTCCCTAAGCCCGGTTACTGCACACCAGGTTCCGTAAATGTAACAAATCCCCCAACGTCCATACCAGGACCCGTTGCTTTCTTGATTCTTAAAGAGCCAGTTGACCCCGCTCCTTATGGCTTCTGAATTTTTGGGCAGATTGGTATAAGCACCAAGGAATTCCAATGTCCTTCCCGTCAGGTCTGCCGAGGATGGATCAGCCAAAATGAATTCAGCCTTGTCGATAGGCAGAAGCTTCAGCAGTTTGCTGTCTGTATTCCTTTCAAAAGCCGGCCAGCCTCCATCATCATTCTGCATGGATAAGACCCAAAGGACTCCCCTGTCCCATGACTGGCGAAAGCTGGAGTCACTTTGCACCATTCTGGCAATGGACCTCAGGGAAGCAGTGGTATCATCAACGTCTGGATGAACAGTATTCATGTCAGCGAAGCCCCAGCCTCCCGGAAAACCGGACGGATTGTGGATGACCCAATCTCCGTACTTATAATGCTGGCGGCTGAGCAAATATTCATTCCCTTTCTTCACGGCAAAATCAAGCGGAGAAACCCCTGCTTCCTGCAGGGCATAGCTGATCAACGATGTATTCCAGACGGCTGCAGTGGTGTACTGCATATGTGGCAATCCATCAATCGTGCATTCCATGTCCATTAATCCCTTTACTGCCTTCATGATAACAGGATGATTTTTCGGGTATCCAAGGGCAAGCAGGGCAAAGATCATCATGAAAGTTGCACTAAAATAGCCAAATAATGTCCCGTCCGGCTCGATACGATCGAGCATGTACTGCTTTGCTTTTTCTGTAGCCATCCGGTGAAGCTGGCCCGGGATGCCAATTAAATGGCTAATTCCTTCACTGATGGCCGAAGCAAGCCCGCGCCATTCATCCTGTTCATTCCTGCTAAAAAATTCAGGATTTCTATAGGCCGACAAGTCGGTTAAATTGGGACTTTTAGTAGACTTTACTTGGAATTTTCGATCTGCCAGGATCATAATCGGTGCCATATTTGCCCGGCCGAACTCGGAAAAGCTGTAAAAATTAACTGGAAACGATGGGGGAAGGAGCAGGATTTCGAGTGGCAAGGGAAAAAATGACGGCCAATTTTGCTGGCCAGTTACAGAGAGCAGAACTTTTGTAAACAAATGGGATTCTTCCATTCCGCCCTTTGCTAAAATGAATTGCCTGGCTGCCCGGAGCCTGCTGTCACTTTTAGGAAGATATCCGGAATAAAGGAGTGCATAATAGGCTTCAACAGTTGCCGTTATATTGCCGTTATTCTCGTCATGGAACAGCTTCCATGATCCATTTTTCTCTTGCTTGCTTATGATGCGCTTCGCGAGTCCTTGAATTAATTTCTCCTCATTTATTTCCAATGTTCTTAATAAAATGATCATATAGCAATCGGTGGCAACTCCTGTTTCAAAAGCATAATCCCATGATCCTCTTTGGGATTGGTCCATTTTTAATGCTGCTATAATCTGATTCATTCCTTCTTGTATTCTCTCCTTCACTATCATCAACCTTTCCCATGCTTTCCTCCTCACCATACATATTCGCAACAAAACCAGTACATTCATTAGGGGGGATAGTTCTTGATAAAGATGTTCAAAAAGAAACAATCGCCACTTCCAAAATCTCTCTTGCCAATCAAAAAAGAATTAAAAGCAATTGGAAAAACTTCTGATCCAGATTCACAACTATCAATAGAAGACAGTCGAATTCTTCAGGAGGTAAAGGAAAAGACTTTAGAACTGAACCAAAATAATGTGACAAGGACCAAAGCTTATCTTGATTTTTATAATGCCTGCCCTGAAATCCACTGGGCTTTACTGGCACATATGGTGTCAAGGAACGGCGGCTGGAACATGACCGATTTAAAGGGGGAGCTGTTAACGAGGCTTATGAGTCAAAAAGAGCAAAAAAGTTTTTTCTTGTTTTTGGAACGGGCCAACTGGCTGATTTTTCAGGATGCCTACCCACAGCTCCTCATTTACCAGGCAGGCCTTCAAAGAAAGAAAAACCTTAGCAGGCTGCTTCCACATTTAAACATTTCATCATTTATGAAGGTCCTTTGGAATCATTTTTGGCAGACCCGCGACTCCGCACTCCTTACTCATGCGCTTATTGTAAATGAACAGAATTATGTGGAAACAAGAGTCGTGAATCATCCTGAGTTTCAAAAAAATGTCCTAGGCAGCCTGGAGTTCAAACTGCAGGATTATCTGTCGATGAACCATATCCTGTTTCCCTATTTAAAAAACAATGCCACTAAGCTTAGTGGGCAGACTGTTCACCAATTTGAAAGCTTGCTGGAGCGGATTGGCATTGGCAAGCGTTTATATACTTTGTTATTTTCTGATGAAGACAGATTACATGGGACAATTCGATGGGCCAACAAATACCCTCATACAGGGTCAAGAAAAGATTACTGGCCCCATCTCTTTAATTTCATCCACGAAGGAAAACCGGGCGTTTTGCTGCTGCCAAGACTTGTTTCCTGCCATCTGCTCCCCGGTTTCTCTAAATTTTACAGTCCCAAGCTTGAGTTTGCCTGGAAAGAACAAGAACATAAAGAAGCAGAATCAGGTGACTGGTATAAAAACTGGAAAATAATTTACCACCTGGCAAGTTCGGCAGAAGAAACAACAGGTGACATAAAAAAAGACTACTGCCAGACACTCCAAAAGCTGGAGCTCGCAGCAATAGCCAAAAAAACCCTCAATTCTTTAAAGTAGAAAAAAATAAAACCATAAGTGTACCCTGCCACACTAAAGCGGGTCAGGCACCCTTTAGTGTGGTAAAGCTACCGGGCATTTAGGTAGACAGGTCCGGCTTCTTCCACAGTCAGGCCAAGGCGCTGCAGGTGTTTTCGAATGCCGCTTCGTTCCCATGTGTTCAGGATTGGCTGCTCCAATGCTTTCTTTGGATAAAAGATACCCATTGTAGAAAGTTCTTCGAAGGTTATTCCCCGAGATGCATATTTCGCAATTTTTTCATCCCGCTTTTCAATAATGGCAAGGAATTTCCCCATGGCTTCCTTGAATTCAGCCTTGCTGAAGATTCCTTTTTGATGGCCGGTAATGTATGTTTTCGCATCAAGGTCGAGGAGACGCTTTGCCGACTTTATAAATGCATCAATATCCCCGTCGGTTCCGTTGTACCATGGTCCAAAGGATGTCATATCATAATCGCTGACATATACAAGTCCTAATTCCGGAAAATAAGGGCAGGATAGACCATTCGTATGGCCAGGTGTATGTAAAAAAACAGCCTTCACGCCCCCAAACGAATACTCCTCTTCATATTCATAAGTTCCGGAAATCTCCCCCAGGTTCTTCACCCATTCCTGCGGAAGATTTTTTTTCCAAAGCTCCACCCCCTCAGGCCCCCATTCCTGGTAGACACCATTCATTCGTGCCACTCCCTCTACTGACAGCGAGCTCTCAAACTCAATGGGATTGATCCATTTTATCGTATCCGGAAAAAGGTGGTTATGTCTTGTATGATCGGGATGATAATGCGTATTGATAATTAATCCAATTCCGTGTTCCCGTTTAATATCCATTAAGGCTGCCGGGTCCCCTCCAGAATCAATCAAAACCTTCTCATCGGAATCAATGAACAAACTTCGGGAGTATGGAACCTTACTGCTGTTGTTGGGGCCTTCCACTATCATGATCGGTCCAAACTGCTGCAATTTTTTTCACCTCTTTATAATCTAGTTTGAAGGGTAATGAATGAGTATTCATTCATTATACCATAATAAAACACCCTGATAAAATCTCCAGCAAGGAAAAGGATCAAAGACGAGGCATTCGATTTAATTACGAAAAGCGTTCGACTGCAAAAAGTTTATTTAAGGAAAGGCTGATGGTGCTGGTAACACCATACAGCCTAAAATAAACCTATACCTTTACATTGGTCATTCTTCCTATTCAATTTTTGAAGGTTTTGGATTTGATTGTCAATTCTTGAATTCTCGACAAGTCAGGTTCATAACCGATCCCCGGGCCTTCAGGGACTGAGATATAACCATCTTTCATTTCCACCTGCGGCTGGATAATGTCCTGTTTCCAGTAGTGGGCAGACGGAGCCGTATCCCCTGGCAGTGTAAAATTGGACAGGGAAGTAATGGCAATATTATGTGCCCTTCCAATTCCCGCCTCGAGCATTCCTCCACACCAGAGCGGGATCTGATGCTTTTCACAAAGATCATGAATTTTTTTTGATTCTGTCAGCCCTCCCACTCGCCCTATCTTTAAATTAATTATCTTACAGCTTCCAAGTTCGATAGCTTTACGGGCATCTTCAACTGAATGAATACTTTCATCAAGACATATAGGGGTCTTAAGAGCTGCCTGAAGCTTGGCATGATCAATTATGTCATCATGGGCAAACGGCTGTTCAATCATCATTAATTTAAAATCATCCAGCGCCTTCAAATGATCAATATCCTCAGGGCCATAGGCACAATTTGCATCTGCCATCAGCTGGATATCTGGAAATTCCCGGCGGATAGCTTTCAAAATGTTAAGGTCCCACCCCGGTTTTATTTTCACTTTTATTCGCTTATACCCTTCCTGCAGATACCCCTCAATCTGTTTCAGCATCTCCCGAGCGGAATCCTGGATTCCCACACTGACGCCAACTTCAATTTTATCTTTCACTCCCCCGATGGCCTTTGCGAGGGATATATTCTTTGTTTTGGCATAGAGGTCCCAAATCGCACCTTCCAAAGCTGCTTTGGCGTTATAATTGCCACGTACTCCTTTGAAACGATCCGTAACCTCATCCGGATGGAGGATGGGTTCCGCCAACAATTTCGGTATTAAAAAATCAGTCATTATATGCCAGTTTGTCTGAACAGTCTCCTCATTATAAATCGGCTCCAAGATTGAAACCGATTCCCCCCAGCCACTCACCCCAGATGAAGCCGATGCCTCTACTAGGATAATATCCTTATCGTACTCAGTACCGACACTTGTCGTAAAAGGGTATAAAAGGTCCATTTTAATTTGTCTAAGGGTGATGCTGTTAATTTCCATGAATATTCTCCCTCCCGAGGGTTTCTCTCAAGTATATAAAAACACCGTATTTCAACTTTTGGATCCCTTATTGCTGTGTGCACTGTCATCCCCTGTTCAGGTGATGCTTAAATACCTATTTGTTTCAGACTTTGTCTATCACGATTAATACTTATATAAAATGAAGGCACCAAGCTTCCATTTGAAAATCAAATAAAAGCTTGGCACCTCCCACTCTTGCGCACTATTGTTTAAAACACATAAAACGTATGCCCGTTCCTTTTATTTAAAAAATCAAATGGGCAATGAACACAACGATTGGCAGAGTAATCAACGTTCTAAGCAAGAAAATTAGGATTAAATCTTTAAAACTTACCGGAAGCTTAGACCCAAGCAGCAAGCCGCCCATTTCGGATAAATAGACCAGCTGGGTGACAGAAACACAGGCAATGACGAACCTTGTAAGTTCACTTTCAATGCCGCTACCGATTACAGCCGGCAATAGCATATCAGCAAAGCCAATGACCATTGTTGGGGCAGCTTCAGCAGCTTCAGGAATTTGCAAGAGAGACAGGATTGGCTCAAACGGCTTTCCTATGATGGTGAAAAATGGCGTGAACTCTGCAATCACCAATGCTATGGTCCCAATCGCCATAACAACTGGAAGAACCCCCAGCCACATGTCCAAAACGTTTTGAAATCCTTCTGTAAAAATTTTAGAAACACGGTCATTCTTTCTAGCCTTTTTGACAGCTTCATTCAGACCCCATTGAACATTAGAGATATGGGCAGGAATCTGTTCCTCAACCTTCAAATCTGTACCTTCATACCCGGTGTCCGCTTTTCTGGATAATGGCGGTATCCGCGGCATCACAATTGCTGCCACAAGACCGGCAAGGATAATAGTTAAATAATATGGAGCAAAATACTTCTCCAGGTTTAAATATTGAAGAATGACAATCGAAAATGTGATAGAAACAACCGAAAATGTTGTTGCAATGACAGCTGCTTCCCTTTTTGTATAGTAGCCTTCCTCATATTGCTTAGCTGTCAAAAGGACGCCAATTGTTCCATCCCCCACCCATGATGCCAGGCAATCCAGAGCCGACCGGCCGGGCAATTTAAAGACTGGTCTCATTACCTTCATAACCAATGCGCCAAAAAACTCAAGAAGGCCAAAGTTTAAAAGCAGCGGCAAAAGAATGCCGGCTAATAAAAATGTTGTAAAAAGAATGGGAATTAGATCGTAAAGTAGAAGGCCCCCTGTATTTTCCGAATAAATCATTTCTGGCCCAAACTTGAATACAGTGATGACAGCAAAAATCGTTCCAAGAATCCGTGCTCCCAGCCAGAACTTGCTTACGTTGAACAATGCGTTCATAGATTTATTCTCGATAATTCCTTTAGGTTTAAATACCAGGGCAACAATAGAAACAAGGACCGAAAGCGCCATGGCAGCTACTGTGATAGCCGGAATATACGTTCCTGCAAAGGAATTAATCTTATTAGAGAAAAATGCGACAGGAATGGTGATCCCATCTTTTGTCTGGATTGGAATGACAAATAAAAGGATTCCAATTAATGAAGGAATCAGAAATTTCATTAAATCTTTTAGAGGAAAGGATTTCCCCTCAAGCTTCCCCTCTGTTTTTGTTAAACTGTTCATCTATGTGCACCTCTATTTCATAATTTGTTAAGTTATAAGCTTCTGTTTACTCTAAAAATAACTCCTGGTTTGCATAAAGCTGCTCCAATTGCTGCTGTCGGAGATTGATCCTCTCCTCGTCCCTGCTTTGTATCCCCGCAATCAGGACCTCAAGCAAGGAGATGACCGACGCGATGGAATTATGGCTGAAATCCGTCTGTTCCTCTGTTGTTAAAGCTATGTCTGCTGCTTGTCCTGCAGGAGATAACTGTCGATTTGTAATAGCTAATATTTTTGCATGTTGATTTTTTGCCAAGTTTACAAGTTTAAGAACTTCCCTCCGGTAACGCGGATAGGAGAATACAACGACAACGGATTTCCCTGTCAATTCACATATTTCTTCTGGCAGATAGCCATTTGGACTTGAAAGGAATACATCCTTCCTCATTTGCCGCAAACTGTAATACAGCCAATATCCTGCCGCATAGGTGCTTCCTATGCTTCCAATATATACTCTGTCTGCTTCAATAATGGACTCAACAGCCTTCCATAAATCATCAGGGTTTAACTGTGGAAGCAATTGATCTAAAAGGACACGTTCCCGATCAATAATCCTCTCGAAAATTGGTACATCCCTATCTTTTCCTGCAACTGTCCCTTCATTCTCCGCCTGCTGTTTGAAGAGCCAGTCTTTCCTGATCTTTTCCTGCAAATCCGAAAAACCGCCGAATCCTAATGCATAAGCCAGACGAATAACCGTAGTTTCACTGACACCAACCTTTTGTCCAATCTGATAGGCAGTCTGCAATGCCCCTTCATCCATATGCCTTTTTATAAATTCTGCGACTTTTTTTTGCCCAGGTGATAAGGAAGGAAAGCGTTCTTTAATGATATGGAACAGAGTTTTTTCTTCCATATTTACTCCCCTTTCCAAAATGACGAAGGAAATACTTCCTTCTTTTAATATAATGGATGAAATACTTCTTTAGCAAGTAAAAAATGAATAAATAATCATCTTTTCTTTTATTTATTCATTTTTTAAAAACAGAATCCCGAAAAAACTTCTTTCTTTCACCTTTTTCCTCATTTTCATACACCAATGATTCTTTGGAAGGTTTATATTACCATCCCTAACCCTTTCATTTTTTGTTACAATGCTAGAGTTAAAGCTTAGGAGGAATAATGAGGCCTATGGCAAAACGCAAACTTATATATATATCCATTATTTTAATGACATTTATCGCGGGCTTCACAGCAGGGACCTTGAGTGCGAAACTTGAAAAGATGAATTCCAGCAAACCCATAAACGCGGAATTAACCCCGCAATCCGACAAGAACCTCGTGAAAAAGCCGAAGCCTGGAGTTCAGGCTGAAAATTCTAAGGTACTGATCGGCTATGTACAGGACTTTCGGGATCCTGCAAAAATTAACTATAGCAAACTTACTCATGTTGTTTTTTCCTTTGCTCATCCGACCACAGCGGGAGATCTTTTACTAAATGGGGATGCTGCCTATAAAAATTTAAGAGCAGTTACAGCAAATGCCCATAAGCATGGCACCAAGGTTATGCTTGCAGTTGGCGGCTGGTCTCATATACAAGGAGGGGAATCCTATGATTATTTTAGGACGGCTATAGCCAACCCTGCTTCACGTAAACATTTAGTCACCGAAATTGCTGATATAACAGCCCGTGAAAATCTGGACGGGATTGATATCGATTTTGAACATCCTCGCTCAGAGGAAGACGCAAAGTATCTTTCTGCATTTATGAACGATTTAAGCTCAGCCCTTCATCCAGAAAATAAAGAACTGTCGATTGCAGTTAACTCCAAGGTTCACAGTGTTACAGGCACGGAATTAACCTCCGTTGTCTTTGAACCAGAAATGTTCCAGGTAGTTGACCATGTGAATATCATGGCCTATGATGGCCAGTGGGATGATGGATACAATGCAGCAAACCTGTCTCCCTATTCGTTTACTGAGAATATCGTCCAATATTGGACAACTCTTTTTGACGAGTACAGGCTTTCAAAAGAAAAACTTGTATTAGGTGTTCCATTGTATGCCCAGCCTGAGGATCCCTCCATCAAACAGGTTTCATATGCCGCGATCATTGACCATAGTCCTGCCAATGCGCAGCATGACAAAACAGAACTGAATGACACAACCTATTATTATAATGGGAAAGGGACAATTAAAAGGAAAACCAAACTGGCACTGGAGCATGGATTTGGGGGTATGATGCTCTGGGAGGCTGGGCATGATGCGCCAGGGGAAAATAGCTTAGCCTCCACCATGAGGGAGGTCCTGGATCAACCCAAAGCGAATAAATTTTATACTGAGAATACTAAAAGTAAATAAAACAAAAAACCGGGCTCATTGAAACCCGGTTTTTTACGCATTCTAAGATATAAGGTCATGGACATGATGGCAATTCTATTCAGGTTATGGTAGTATTTATCCTTAGATTATGAAGGAAGTGATACGATGATAAAAATTGAAATCCCAAAACCAGATGTTACAATCGTTCAACGAAATCAAATTAGACAGGAAAATGAACCAGAAATCCCTAGTATCCATGGCTTTATTGATTTCCACCTCATCCCCAGGGATAAAGGCGGCATCTTTATGTTTTATAATAAGCAGGACGAATTACTGTTTGTCGGAAAAGCCAGGAAGCTGAGACAAAGAGTAAAGAAGCATTTTGAAGATCAAGTTTCACCAATAAAATTGCATCGAGATGAAGTATATAAGATAGAAATTGCCCTTGTTGAAGAACCGATGGAGAGAGAAATATATGAGACCTATATCATCAATAAACTCCAGGCCAAGTACAATATAGACAAGGTATTCTATAAATAATATTAATAAAAAGGCAGATCCGGTGGATTCTGCCTTTCATATTTTCACAATGCCTTTGATTCCGGAAAATCTTCCAAAATCGAAGCACTTTTTTGATTGAAGTCACATAATGGCGTCGACGCTTATCCAATTACTCCCTTGACTTTTCTTCCACTTTTACTAAGCCATCTACCCGTCCATCCTTTTCAAAATAAACGATAATCGGATCATTTACTTTTAAATTTTGTCCCGACTCTACCTTTTCCTTTTTAAAGTATATTTTTTGGCCGTCCTCAGACTTTCCATAATAGCCATCTTCATCTATTCTCGTAATGACATATTCTCGTGTTGAATATTCTTTTTCCTGGTCGTTAAACACTTCTTTAGAATTTGGTGAAGAAAAGTTGATATAGATCAGAACACCTAATAGAACAGTTAATATGGATAGAACAACCAATCTCATTGCCAAAATCCTCCGCATGGTTTAAATTCTTCATCATTATATGTTGGATTAAACGTTTAATGACTGTATGTTTACTATTGTCTTCCAGACTGTAAAACTATCAAATAAAAAGCTAAACTTCACTTTCTCTGTGCAGCGATGAGCATAGACTGCCCTTCAAAAGATTGTACCGTATTTTCATTTATTTTTATATCAAAAAAGATCCGTATATGTTCTGGCGCTGACTTCATTAGTCCACTGAGTTCATTTTGTTCCTCCTCAGGAAGACGCATCATCTCACACCAGTTTTTAAATATAAAGTTCTTTTTAAATGTTGTCATATGATGAATATCGAACCCTTGGTGCTCCATAAGTGAGATCCACTCTGTTTTTTTATGTGCCCTTACATGACTAGCATCTCTTTTCTTTTCTATTAAATTATAAAAATAATCCAATTCATTTCTTTCTGGACCAACATTATCCACAAGGATAAACAGCCCGTTTGCCTTGAGTACGCGGTACGCTTCCTTGACAAATGCAGCTATGTCCGGGAAGTGATGAGCCGCGATGCGGCAAGTCACTGTAGTAAAAGATTCATCGGGAAAAGGTAGTTTTTCGGCATCTCCCTGGACAAATGAAACATTTGATACACCATTGGACTCAATAAACGCCTGAGCTTTTTTTAGCATTTGTGGGGTCAGATCCAGAGCCGTAACCTTTTGATAAAACAGTGCAAGCGCATTGGCAACATGCCCTCCTCCCGTCGCAATATCAAGCAATTCCCCGCCGGGAGCCGCAATTGAAATCATTTCCACCACTTTTTCTAAATCCTGCCCTCTTGCATGTGATGGACTGGTAACATAATTGGCTGCATTAGCGCCAAACTGACGGCGCACATTTTCTTTTTCATCCATTAAATCAACTCCACTGGTCTTTTGTAAAAAAAGAAACCATTATTGAAAAATATATTTCCTATTATGACTTTACATTCCTAAGAATCATCGCTATAAACAATCCTTTATAGTATTCTTTTATTTGGACAATGGTAAGCCCGCTCTCCCTCGCCAACCTGACTGTATCCCGGTCGAGGCGGCAGCCATCACAAATATTCCCCCAATAAGGAGTTAATCTTTCCTGCAGTCGGGCTAAAAAAGGCTGTCTCATCCTTACATGTTCAAACATCAGGATTTTACCGTTGTTCTTGCAGACCCGTTTCATTTCGGCAAATGCTTTTTCGGCATCCGGAATCGTACAATAAACCAGGGTGGCCACAACACTGTCAAAAGTATCATCAGCAAACGGCAGCTTTTCAGCTCCTGCCTGAATCAGTTCGACGGGTACCTTCGACGCACTTTTTCTGGGTTCTGAACGTTCAATCATGTGAGCGCTCGGTTCAATCGCCGTAACCTCCACACCATCATATAAAGGAAAGTTAATCCCTGTTCCGGAACCGAGTTCAAGTACTTTTCCGGTTGCCTCTTTCAATAGTTGCCGGCGGATTTTTTTAAACTTCCCCTGTTCAAGAGGAATCATAAAAAAATCATACCACTTTGAGAATGTTTTACTCACAGAATAATTTCACTCCAATAAATTCTTACAGGTTAGATTCATATTGTTCATCTTTATTATAGCTCTTTATGGAATACTGTTCATAAAAAAACCCTCCCCGTAATAAGTTAGGAGGAAAGTTTTTCTGGAAAGTCAAAGGTGTGTCAAGCTTCCGGGGCAGACCTTAGAATAGGGAGTGTGCAGCAGCGGAAAGAACCTCCTGATTTAATGATTTCCGTTATATCCACTTCTATTACCTCAAACCCGCGGTTACGAAGCTGTTTATTTACGTTTTTATTCACTGGCAGGCTCAGTACTCGCTTATTTCCGATTCCAAGGACATTCGTCCCCAGCGTGAACTGTTCTTCTTCGGATACTTCAATGAGTTCATACCTTGATCCAAATAAATCGATATTTTCTTTTGTCAGGGCCTCTGGAAAGATCAGGGCGATTTCCGGTGAAACTACATTAAAAACACAATCCAAATGAAGATACTCGGCCTTAAATTGTATGGCTTTAACATCAAAATGATGAAGCAGATTCTTTAAATGATCAACGGCCAGTTTGCTGGTGCGATTACTTAAGCCAATGTATACTGTGTCTCCGTCAATTATGACATCACCGCCTTCAATCCGGTCTCCGACAATATTATAGTAGGAAAATCCTTCGTCCTCCAGCCATTGTTTTAATACATTATCTTCTCCTTTCCTTACGTCGCTCGCCATATCGGCGACAAAAACAGTATGCCCGAGTGTAAAACCGATGTCCCTTGTAAAGACCTGTTCCGGGTACTTTTTATGGTAAGGAAGCAAAATCACTTCCACGCCATAATTCCGCATAGTTTGCACCATCTGATTATGCTGTTCCAGTGCAGTCTCAATATGTATTCCTTCGTTCTTGAAGTGCTTTTGAGTCTCGTTGATCACATCCCTGATGGTCATATACTGTGGCTGGCAGCAAATTACTCGTTTTAATTCATCATATTCACTGTAACACACGGTCTTATGTTCAATATTGGATTCTAATGTCATGGCTGGTCCTCCTAAGAATTGATACAATATCAATATTCCCTTAATAGGAGGTAAAAATGATAAATCCTTGATTATAAAATTTCGAAGGAAAGGAGGACGGAAGAAAATTCACATTCATTTTAAATGTTTACGAAATATAGATGTTACAAAGTACTTTTTTACAAGCGGATGAGATAGGACCGTTCTTGCTGATTTATGTTCGATTACGAACAGCATAAAAAAGGATCTAGGATCAACAATCAGTCATCGTGATTAATTGGATTTCTATTAAGTTATGCTTTTCCTATGGACATGAAAATTCCGGATATGTACAGGCAACAATAAAGAGAGGCACGGTAACATGCCCCCTCTTGTTTAAACAGCAGGTTATTCTTCTTCTCTCATCATTTCATCAAATGCACCTGAAACCTTCTCAAATTCTTCATCGCTTTCGATTGCGGAAAAATCACCTTCTTCATCAATCTTTAAGAAGAAAATATCAATATCCTGTTCGTCTGCGTTTTCCTCCTGAAGGTCTTCAACAAAACTGACTGCCACATATTCTCCACTTTCAATTTCAATAATTCCTACAACTTCTACTTCCTGATCCTCTTCGTTTTCGTCACTAATCGTAAATACTTCGCCAATTTCCACTTTTTCCATTTAACGATCTCCTCTCTACATCTCATAGGACTACATACATTATCTTCCCTTGTCCAAAGAAATAAACATCAATTTTTTATTTTTATTTCGTTTCCGTTTATAATGAGCTATGACATGTTTAAAGGAGAGGTCGTATGAATCAAAAAGAGTTGCAGGAAAAAATTATCCAGAATTATCAAGGGGAAGAGAAGATGATGGTTCTTGTCTTCGCCCAGTGGTGCATCAACCATGATTTGGATCCTGAAGAACTTTACCTCCGTGCCTATCCCAATCAGGCCGCCAATCCAGTCCTGCGTGAAGCGATCGAATTAACCGTTCCTAAGGAAGAAGCAGGTGAGGTTCCTGATCAGACTTTGCTCGGGGTATTATCATTGTTCGGCAATGAAGACCTGGCTTTTGTGGTTACACAGGAAATACATAAACTGAAGAAGTAAAGCCGGAAAGACATCCGAAAATGGATGTCTTTTCGCTATTCTTCATGAGAAATGCTGATCCCATCAACGTGCTTCTTCGAAAGGAGCTTCCTCTTTTTACGGTTTTCCTTGGACTCAAAGATAATATCAAAATCATAATTCTCAGGGTATAGTTCACGAGCAGGAACATGGAGAGTTAATCGTTTATGATTAAACAATGCTTTTTCGCCTTTTACCTGGACTATATAATTTCCTTGTTCATCAGGGCCCTTGTAGACGATTCCATATTCATTTGTTGGTGAAATAAGAACATTGTCCCCCCGCACATACGTCTTTGTCTTGACAGCTGGTGCTGCAGGTTTTGGTTTTCGGGACTTGTGTTTGTTAACCATAATTTGCTTTTCCAGGTTACGGTTCCTTTCTAAATCCTCTTCAGACGGAAGATATTTCTTTTCTTCTTTATAAGTAATCTGATGAGCTCGCTCGATTATTTTCGGGTGAATTCCAAGCTTTAAGGCGATGGCAAAAGCCTGGCTCTCGCCCCCTTTGCCAATATTGAGCCTGTAGGTTGGCCTGAGAGTTTCAAGGTCAAACTCCATGGATCCGTTCAGAAACCCCTCATGCCGATCTGCAAATTCTTTTATTTCACTGTAGTGGGTTGTTGCCAGCAATGTCGCTCCTTTTGCGTACAGCTGTTCCAGAATGGCAGTTGCGAGCCCCATTCCTTCCCCTGGATCCGTCCCAGACCCAAGTTCATCCAGCAGTACGAGAGTTCTGTCATTAGTGTCGTTTAAAATTTCTATAATGTTGACTATTCTGGAACTAAAAGTGCTGAGATTCTCGACAATGCTTTGGCCATCACCGATATCCACGAGAATGTTTTGAAAAATGGAGATCGTGCTGCCTTCTGTTACAGGAAGATGCAGCCCGGACTGCCCCATTAAGGTCAGAAGCCCTGCTGTTTTAATCGCCACAGTCTTCCCGCCTGTATTTGGGCCTGTGATGACAAGGGCATTCTCTTTCTTGCCAATCTCTATTGTAAGCGGCACTGCTTTTTGTCCCAATAATGGGTGTCTGGCCTCCTTCAGGTGAATGTAGTGCGATTCGTTGACTTCTACTTTTCTGCCATCTATAGTACGGCTATACTTTGCCTTGGCAAACAGGAAATCATAATGGACCATTGTTTCTGAAGCCAGCCGGATTTGTTCAGCTTTTTCCTCCACAAGGCCTGTCAGGTAAATCAGTACCTTTTGAACCTCTGCCTCTTCATCCGATCTCAGCCAGGTCAGCTGTTCCTGATAAAGGGAAATTTCTTCCGGTTCGATAAATAGAGTGGACCCGGAAGACGATTTATCGAGGATGCTGCCTTTTATTCTAGTCCGATATTCTTTTTTTACAGGAAGGACATACCTGCCATCCCTTTGGCTGACGACGTTCTCCTGCAAAAATGACTTCCATTTGCTCGAACGAACCATTTGCTGTACTTTCTCTTTTAAGCGTTCTTCCTGGATGGAAATTTGTTTCCTGACTTTTAACAGCTCTTTGCTCGCATAATCGTCCACCCGGCCATTTCTGATACAGCGGATGATTTCTCCTGCCAAACCGGGCAATTCCTCAATCGAATAAATGTAGCTCGATACCCTTGGTGCAATATAGTCCTTATCCTTCATGAACCTACGCATCTTTCCGCAGCAGTCCAAAAAATCCTGCAGCTTTGCAAATTGTTCCGGCCGAAGTGCGATTCCTTTATTTAATCCATTCATCAGTCCCTCAATTCCTTCAAGGCCATGCACTGGCACACTTGTCGACACTTTCATGATTTCTGTGGCCTCAGACAGTTCATCAAGCCATGCTTTAATCTGCTTTATATTTGTTGAAGGCTGAAGATCCATGACCTTAGCTCTCCCAGCCGCTGTCAATGCATAGTGTGCGATTGATTCTTTTACGGTTCCGAACTCCAAGACACCAAATGTCTGTTTATTCACTTTTTTTCCTCCTAAAAATAAAAATAGCCGTGCTGAACAGAGTCAACACGGCTTACGCAAAATTGGGGCAGTTTCCTGCTCCCTTTTCCGCACTATTTTTAACCAAAATAAAAAGCTGCTACACAGTGGCAGACAGCTACAATCGGTTAAGGATAGTATGCTGGTAGTGACCATTGTTCTTAACTTTTCATTCCACAGTAAAGAAGACTCTGCCAAATACAAATCGAGCAGAAATCACCCAGGAATGAAATTATCCAATTAGCGGATTAGTTAAGAACGACACCTAACATAAAACATACTCCTTTAGTAAACAAATTAGTTTCCAGCCTTAGATTACCATATCCATCCAGTTAAGTAAAGCCTAATTTTAACCAATTACGACTGAGTCAATTTTCCAGAAACTCTTCAATTTGCTTCTGATTAACCCGGAAAGCCTTTCTGCCCAGATCGATAAGCTGATCGATAAAATCCACATCATCAAACGGCATTTCTTTTCCTAACTTAGTATTCAGCCGGAAATAATGGTCCCCCATCAAATGACTGCAATAATAGGAAATGGATTCGGAGGAAAGATCCAATGCTAAGTCCAGCAGTTTTGGGGTGACCTTAAATGATGGAAATTCAACAGGCAGCCAGTGCCGAATTCCCCAGTACTTTTTTTCCCGGCTGGAAAAATCAATTTCCTGTTTACCGGTGCCTAGGGAAAAAATTCGTACGGAGCCAATCCCCTTATTAAAATAGTGCATCGCTTCGGTTAAGCATACTAATGAAGGATTGTTCGCCCATAAACCTCCATCGATTGACAAATAATCATTATCGACATTATTGGGCGGAAAGTAGATAGGGGCTGAACAGGATGAAAGAACAGCATCCCATAACTTTATCCCGGAATCATCTTTATCTTCTGCCCTATATGTTCGGTGAACAAAAGGTTTTCCATGAGTGATGTCTGCAGCCGGGATAATCAGTGGCTTGTTTATATCCCGAAGCTCAAGATCCCCGAATGCTTTTTTCAGCATTCTCCTCAGGAAACGGTCGCTGTACATACTTTTAAACAGCCCCACTGTAGCCTGCCGGATAAAGATTTTATTCCCGAATGTACGATAATATTTCAGTAGTTCACTCATGTTTTTTTCAAGAGCGGCCGATGCTGCAATGATTGCTCCTGTGCTCGTTCCCGAAACCATATCAAACTGGGAGGCAATCGGCTGTTTATATTCCTCTTCCATTGCCTGCAGGACCGCAATCACAAAAGCACCACGAATCCCCCCGCCATCAATGCATAATATTTTCAATTCATTCACCTGTTTTTTTCTTAGCATCCCCTTTTTCCTTCCATTTATGACGATCATTTTCAGGCGCTTTCGCATTCAAAGAGTGCTCCAGGGAGCCGCCAGGTAACTATATAATTCTGCATGGCATCTATAGGGTTTAAGGGCATAAAAAAATCCAACCTCCACAGTGGGAGGTTGGATTTAGAATCTAGACAAACTCGATAAAAATTCGACTTTGCCAACATTCTTTTGACCTAAAAGTAAAGTCAAAAGAGACTGGTTTTCCAAGAAAACCCCATTAAAACTAAAAAAGATTCGGACTGAGAACATTCCGAATCCCTTTTGTCGACATACTGCACCTAACCTCCCCAGCGGGAGGTCAGGTTTTGTCAGAAAGTCTCAACTATCAAATTCAATCACTTTTTCAAGCTTTTCAACCAGAACGACACACTTTCTTTCGCCTATTTCATATATGAACATTTTTTGTCCACTTTCCTGAAGGAACTTTTTAAATTGGATTTCCCCACTAAAGTCGTTTGCCTCTACGATATCTGAAATCATCTTGTAGATTTGATTTATGCTGGGCTCTTTTTGTGATGCTATTTTTATCGGCAAAGGCAAACCCTTAATTTTAAAGGTTACAATAATGACTGTTTCCAAAGCATTTCATCTCCTTAAGAAAGCAATTCGACGAAAGAAGATGTTTTCCTTCAAATTTTTTCGTGTTGAAGCCTGATCACCTGTTATGAGTGTATTTGGAACCTTCCTGCTGTTCAACTTTTACGGTCCAGCCGAATGGATCAGGCACTGTCCCAAGCTGAATTCCTGTAAGGGTGTCGTACAGCTTTTTGGAGAGTTCTCCTGTTTTTCCTCCATTGACTACCAGCTTCTCATTCTGCCAGAAGAACTCGCCAACTGGTGAGATGACAGCTGCCGTTCCGGTACCGAATACCTCTTCAAGGATGCCATCCTTCTGTGCCTGATAGATTTCATCAATTGAAATTTTGCGTTCTGTTACCGGAACATTCCAGTGTTTCAATAGCTGAATGATCGAATCCCTCGTGACACCTTCAAGAATGCTTCCGTTTAAAGCCGGTGTAACTACTTCTCCATTTATTTTGAAGAAGATGTTCATGCTTCCAACCTCTTCGATATAATGGTTTTCCTTGCTGTCAAGCCACAATACCTGGGAGTATCCAGCTTTTTCAGCAACTTCCTGCGCTTTTAAGCTTCCAGCATAATTGCCTGCTGTTTTAGCGTTGCCTGTTCCACCGATAGCAGCCCGGACATATTGACGTTCAACGGCAATTTTTACTGGATTGATTCCTTCCTTGTAATAAGCACCTACTGGAGACAAAATGATGATGAATTTATACCGTCCGGAAGGAGCCACTCCCAAATATGGTTCTGTTGCAATAACAAAAGGACGAATGTACAGGGAAGTTCCCGGCGCATTTGGTATCCACTCACGGTCAACATTAATCAGCTGTTTTAATGCACTTAGAGCCAGGTCTTCATCAATTTGAGGAATGCAAAGGCGATCGTTGGAGCGGTTAAGCCTTTCCATGTTTTTTTCCGGCCTGAAAAGGAGTACTTCCTCTTCCTGTGTCAAGTATGCCTTGAGACCCTCAAAAACGGTCTGTCCGTAATGAAATACCATACAGGCAGGGTCCAGTGTCAGCGGCTGATATGGAACAATGCGTGGATCATGCCATCCGATACCCCTTGTGTAATCAACAATAAACATATGGTCGGTGAAATTCTTACCAAACTCCAGGCTGTCAAATGATGGCTTTTGTTTTCTTGATGAACTTAGATTGATCTCAATCTTGTACTCTGTCATTTTTCATACCCCTGTCTAAAAACTATATTTTAATAATATTATGACACTTATTTCCGAATTTGCCCATGCCCATAGACAAAAAATTTGCTAGAAGTTAATGCCTCTAAACCCATCGGCCCTCTTGCATGCAGTTTTTGGGTGCTTATTCCTATTTCCGCCCCATAGCCAAATTCAAATCCATCTGTAAATCTAGTCGATGCATTGTGATAGACGGCGGCAGCATCTACTTTTGTTAAAAAGAGATTTGCCTTATTTTCATCCTTTGTAATGATGGCCTCGGAATGCTTTGTTCCATATTTGTTAATGTGCTGAATAGCTTCTTCAACATTCTTCATCACTTTAACACTGACTGTCAGGCCAAGATATTCTGTGTACCAGTCTTCCTCTGCTGCAGGCTTAGCCCATGAAAACTCTTTACAGACAGCATCGTCGCCGTAAATGACCACTTCATTTTCCTGTAGCGAAGATAAAAGCTCCTTCCCATGAGCATGGAACCAGTCTTCCTGTACAAGAACAGTCTCAATGGAATTGCATACAGACGGACGCTGCGTTTTGGCATTTATTACAATGGATCGGGCCATTTCGAGGTCCGCACTTTCATCGATGTAAACATGGCAATTTCCTGCACCGGTTTCGAGAACAGGAACAGTTGATTCCCGAACCACTGTTTCGATCAGGTTTTTCCCACCCCTAGGAATTAACACATCAAGGTATTCATTTAAATGGAAAAGCTCCTTTGCCTTTTCCCGGCTTGTGTCTTCGATTAACTGGACTGCATCCACAGGAAGCACACTTTTTTCAAGTGCTTTGTGAATGGAATCCACGAGTACCATATTGGAATATCGTGCAGACGAGCTTCCACGCAGTATGACCGCATTCCCTGTTTTTAGTGAGAGCGTTGCAGCGTCAATCGTAACATTTGGCCTTGCCTCATAGATCATCCCAATTACGCCGATTGGCACGCGGTTCTTTTTAATCAGAAGTCCATTCTCTTTATGAATGGTTTCTAAAGTCTCCCCTATTGGATCCTTCAGATCAATGAGAAGCAAAATAGCATCGGCCATATCATTTATTCGTTTATCATTCAGCATAATCCGATCCAGAATGGAGTCAGTCAGCCCTGAATTTTTCCCCTCTTTCAAATCCCTTTCATTCTCTGCGAGTATTCTTTCCCTGTCGAGAATTAACTGGTCCGAAATCAGCCTTAAAGCATGATTTTTTTCCTCCGTTGTTATGCCTATAAGAGCATGGCTGGCGGCCTTAGCTTTTTGACCTTTCTGTAGTACCTCACCCATTTTATTTCCTCCAATCTACACTTTTACCCATTTATTGCGATGAATGACTTCAACTAGCGGATTGTCACTTCCGCTTCTTTTCCCAATCACCCCGGTCAATTCTTCAGATGAATACATAACCTCCCCTTTGCCTAGCAATCCACTCTTTCCAATGACTTCGACGACATCGCCTTTTTTGAAATCTCCCTTTATTTTAAAGACCCCTGCAGGCAGCAGGCTCTTCCCATTAAATACAATTGCCTTTTCTGCCCCTTCATCCACAAAGATCGCACCTGAAACCTCAGAATGAAAAGCAATCCATTGCCGTTTCGTATTAATGGACGATAAAGAGTGATTGCGGATATATGTACCATCCCCTTTTCCATTAAGAATTTCTACTAACTTGCGTGTTCCTTTTCCGTGGCCAATAAAAACAGGAACTCCCAACGAAAGGGCGGTTTTTGCAGCAATGAGCTTTGACCTCATCCCGCCTGTTCCTACCTTCGAACCAGCACCCTCGGCGAACCCGACCATTTCATCAGTGATTTTTTCGATTTGATCCAACCTCTTCGCAAGCGGGTTGGTTCTTGGGTCTGAATCATAAAGTCCGTTGATGTCAGTTAAAATAATAAGCTGGTCGGCATGGATCAGGCCGCTTACTAGAGCAGACAGCATATCATTGTCCCCAAACGTCAATTCTTCTACAGATACCGTGTCATTTTCATTAATGATTGGCAGCAGTTTCCGTTCGAGCAGCTCCATAAGGGTTGCATAGGCATTTTGATAGCGTTCCCGATTCGAAAAATCAGTACGTGTAAGCAGGATTTGCGCAGGACTAATCAAGAATGGGCTGAATTTTTCAATGTATGATTGAATCAGCAGGCTTTGTCCAACAGCCGCCGCCGCTTGTTTTCCCATTAATGTTACAGGTCTGGCGGGATATCCCAACTGTTTGAAGCCGGCGGCCACTGCCCCGGAGGAGACAAGCAGGACTTCATGGCCTTCCTTGCGAAGAGCAGCCACTGCCTGAACATGATCATTAAATTTCTCTTGATCAATTTCCCCTCTTTCATTCGTTAATGAGCTACTGCCAATTTTAACAACGATCCTTTTTTTCTCCATTTGCTCAAGCTCCTATATCAAATTAATCAATTCACTGCTGGCGAATAATAAAAAAAGCCCTAATCATCCTGTCATAAACAAGGACGAAAGAGCTTGGCTTCCGCGGTACCACCTATATTGGATGTAAAAAATGCACATCCCGCTTTGCCTGTTAACGCCAGGTATGCGCCCATGTTTTCGCATGGGACTCCGAAGGCAGGTTCTGCGGCTTTACTGTGGCGGGACCTTCCAGCTAAAAATCCTGCTCTCTGGCACAAAAGGGTACGCGTACTAGTCCTTCGTTAACGTTCTCCTATTTTCTAAATATTAAGACGGAGCAGAAAAAATGTCAAGATAGTTTTAAAGATTATCTTTTTCTGCTGCCCTAATAAACTCCCTCAGGTAATCAGGAAGGTCAGGAGGACGGCGGCTGGAGACAAGATGTCCATCCACGACAACAGGCTCATCCAGCCAGACGGCCCCTGCATTTTCCATGTCATCCCTAATCCCCGGAGTACTGGTAACCCGTTTTCCATCAAGGATTTTAGCTGATATTAGTACCCACCCTGCATGGCAGATCTGCCCGATCGGCTTCTTGCTTTCATCCATGCGCTGAACAAGTGAAAGCACCTCTGGAAACCTTCTGATCTTGTCCGGCGCCCAGCCGCCCGGCACAAGCAAGGCATCATAATCCTCACTTTTTATATCCCTATATGCAAAGTCTGAAGTGGCAGGAACCCCATATTTACCGATATATTTTTCATTTGCCTTTTCTCCGGCCAGGTGAACAATAGCCCCTTCTTCCCGAAGCCTGAGGATTGGATACCAAAGCTCCAGGTCTTCAAACTCATGATGGACAAGACTGATGATCTTCTTTCCTTTTAATCTCATCTGGCACCTCCTTTTTATCTCTTTTGATTATCAGGATAAATTCAAGCTTTTTCAAGCAATGTGTTTTAAGGCACCAAATAGAAACTAAAAAAAAGGAAGTCCCCTGAATATCGGGGGCTTCCCTCATAAAAACAGAAACCTGACCATTACGTGGGCCGCAAGCCTGCTTGTCATATCGCGAAAATCAACGGCGGGATCCACTTCCACGATATCCATGGCCTTTACCTTTTCATGCTTCGCAGCTTCTGATACGCTTGCCAGCAGCTCCCTGCTCGTCAACCCCCCCGGGCCAATAGCCGGGCACCCCGGGGCAAATGCCTGGTCGGCTGCATCCATATCCACTGATAGATAAATAATGTTGGTTATTTTGGATAAGCGCTCTACTTCTTTTTTTACAATGGGCACGATGCCAGTCTGTTCGACATCGCCCATTGTATAGACTTTAATTCCGTGATCCTTTGCAAACTCATGGTATTTCATTGCATTTGAAAAATCACGGATTCCGACTTGCACAAGATGATCACCTTTAAGGTGTCCGCTTTCTACCAAGCTTCTGAATGGTGTCCCATTGGTCCGTCCGCCGTCCTCCAGGTTTCTAACATCATGGTGTGCATCCCATTGAATAACTCCTACTGTTCCGTAATGATCCTGGAATGCCCGAATCGCTGGATAACTGACTCCATGATCCCCGCCCAGCAGGACGTATCGCTCACACGCTCTCACTTCAAGCATTTCTTTAACACTGATATACAACCTTGAGATGGTTTCATCAAGATTGGTTGGATGTATCCGTACATCTCCAAAATCTAAAATACGAAGGTCTTTATAATCTTTGGACCTTTCACCAGAATACGTTGTATAACTATTTAGGCATGACCTGATTGTTTGCGGTGCCCCGGAGGAATGGGAAGGTGTAATGGAGGATTTTGATGCTGGAAGGCCAATGAGTCCAACATCACCAGACATCCCCTCCTTATACCATCCTAAACAATCACTGATTCTTGTCACAAATCTGTCGCTAAAATGAGATTTCATGCCTGGGTGAAGGAAACTGAACTTATCCATAAGAGGCACACTCCCAGATTCTTTTTCCCTCACAATAAACAATTGCTGCGTGGTTTACCCCAAAATGATAAGGCAAATATTGATAGTTTGGTATATTCCAGATTACAAAATCTGCCTGGCTACCTATCTCCAACCCACCTACTTCGTCTCCTTTTCCTATGGCATGGGCGGCATTAACTGTAACCGCATTCCAAATTTCCTCCGGCGTCATCTTCAGCCTTAATCCTGCTAAAGACATAATGAACTGAATGTTTTCCGTTACACAGCTTCCTGGATTAAAATCGGTGGCTAGTGCGACGGCAGCTCCGGAATCGATCATGTATCGCCCACGGGCATAGAGCTCCTTGCCAAGATAAAAGGTCGTTCCAGGCAAAAGTACAGCAACCGTATTGCTCTCTGCAAGACTTCTAATTCCTTTGTCTGATGCTGCTACTAGATGGTCTGCACTTGCGGCTTCTAATTCAACGGCCAGTTCAGTCCCGCCAAGAGGATTGATTTCATCCGCATGAATTTTAAGACCAAAGCCTTTTGTTTTTGCTTCCCGCAAATACCGCCGGGACTGTTCAACAGTAAAGACACCAGTCTCACAAAATATATCTGCATAATCAGCAAGGTTTTCGGTTCTTATTTCGTCAAGGAGTACTGCCATTTCCTTAATAAACATGTGTTCTTTCCCCCTAAAACCTGGGGGAATGGCATGCGGACCCAAAAAGGTTGATACAAAATGAATAGGATACTTTTTATTCAGCGCTTTTATGACACGAAGCTGTTTCAGTTCTGTATCCCGCTCCAGTCCATAGCCGCTTTTCGCTTCGATCGCCGTTACTCCATGACTGACCATTCTTTCCACATGGAACGAAGCTTTATTTATCAGTTCCTCTTCAGATGCTAGTCTGGTAGAATTTACAGTTGCCAATATTCCTCCACCGCCTGCAAGAATATCAAGATATGGAACCCCCGCCTGCTTTAAGGGAAGCTCATTTTCCCGGGATCCGCCAAAGACAAGGTGGGTATGGGGGTCAACTAGCCCAGGCGATACCACTCTTTGCTTGGCATCGATTTTTAACTTGGCTTCAACATGAACTGCCTCCGAGGCTGATCCAATCCAGGCAACCCTTCCGTCAGAAACTGCCATGGCTGCACATTTAAGGATTGGCAGATGGGCCATTTCTTTTCCTTTAAGTGGCTTCGGGCTCCTTTTAGGCAAAAGCAACTGGCCAATATTGGTTACCAGTAAATCATATATCACGCCTCTTCCTCCCTTTTATACCTTTATATCAATGGCTATTGGTTTGGCATCCTTTTCATATCCACTCACTTCTTAGGCGCTTTCAAGGAAGCATCGGAATATCAATTCCCCACTTTTTCGCAACCGCGGCCGCTTGATCATATCCAGCGTCGGCGTGCCTGATGATGCCCATTCCAGGGTCAGTAGTCAGTACTCTTTTCAAACGACTTTCGGCTAGCTCCGTACCATCCGCGACCACAACCATTCCGGCATGAAGGGAGTAACCCATCCCTACACCACCCCCGTGGTGCAGCGAGATCCAGGAACCCCCTGCAGCAACATTGATCATGGCATTTAGGATGGCCCAGTCACCTACAGCATCGCTGCCATCTTTCATCGCTTCTGTTTCCCGATTTGGCGATGCAACCGAACCACAATCAAGATGATCCCGTCCGATGACAACCGGCGCTTTTAGCTCCCCGGTTCTAACCAGTTCATTGATCGCAAGCCCCATTTTTGCACGCTCTCCATACCCAAGCCAGCATATCCTCGATGGAAGCCCCTGGAATTCCACCTTCTTTTGTGCCATGTCAATCCAGCGGTTAAGGCGGGGACTGTCCGGAAATAACTCTTTAATAAGCCTGTCAGTCCGATAAATGTCCTTAGGATCTCCTGATAAAGCTGCCCACCGGAATGGCCCCTTCCCTTCACAGAATAGCGGCCTGATATAGGCGGGGACAAAGCCGGGAAAATCAAATGCATTAGAAATGCCCTGATCTTTTGCCACCTGGCGAATATTGTTGCCATAGTCAAAAACAACAGAACCTCTCCGCTTGAACTCCAGCATCGCCTCGACGTGTGACGCCATCGACTTACATGCCATTCTCGTGTAGGCCACTGGATCGTTTTTCCGTAAATCACTCGCTTCCTCGATCGAGAAGCCTTGAGGGACATACCCATTTAACGGGTCATGGGCTGAGGTTTGGTCTGTGACAATATCAAATGGCAGATTTTTTTTCAGGAGTTCCTGATGAACATCTGCAGCATTGCCAATTAATCCAATAGAAAGTGCCTCGCCCCTCTGCCTGGCCTCCATTCCCCACCGGACCGCTTCATCGAGGGAAGCGGTCATTTTATCGCAGTACCGGGTATTCAGCCGTTTTCTAATCCTTTCAGGGTCTATTTCAACCGCCAGGCATACTCCTCCGTTCATCGTTACAGCCAGGGGCTGCGCCCCACCCATGCCTCCGAGACCGGCAGTCAAGGTGATTGTGTGCTTTAGGGATCCGCCAAAATGCTGGCGTGCTACTTCTGCAAAGGTTTCGTACGTCCCTTGCAGGATTCCCTGCGTTCCAATGTATATCCAGCTCCCTGCAGTCATTTGTCCATACATCATAAGTCCTTTTTTATCAAGATCATGAAAATGCTCCCATGTGGACCATTTTGGAACAAGGATGGAGTTGGACAGCAGCACTCTGGGAGCTTCCCTATGAGTTTTGAAGACTCCTACAGGTTTCCCGGACTGTATTAACAAGGTTTCGTCATTTTCCAGACGCCTAAGTGTCTGGACGATTGCATCAAATGCCTCCCAGTTCCTTGCAGCCTTTCCAATCCCCCCATATACAACCAGCTCTGACGGTTTTTCTGCTACTTCGGGATCAAGATTGTTGTACAGCATCCTTAATGCTGCTTCCTGCTCCCATCCCTTGCATTCCAATTTCAACCCTTTCTTGGCCGTAACCAGCCTGTTCGCTCTGGTCTCCATGCATATACCCCTTTCACTGTTTTGTTTTTTAGCCTATTCACTCATGCAGGTTTAGTCCTTTCCTCATTTTCGGTGATTTCTGGGTTTTGGGTTTTTAGCCATTCTGTCATTCTCTCAATATCCTCTGAAAATACTCGATCGGCAGTTATGGAGGGAACAACATTTCTCGCGGCTTCAAAAAAGGAACGTGTCCTGGAAGACATTTTTTCCACCCCTCGGTATTCGACTGCCTGAAGAGCACAGATGCATTCTATCGCCAGTACACGCCGGGTATTCTGAATGATGCTGTAGGCATGCCTTGCGGCAATCGTGCCCATGCTGACATGATCCTCCTGATTTGCAGAAGACGGGATGGAATCCACACTAGCCGGATGGGCCAGTGTTTTATTTTCTGAAACCAGGGATGCTGCAACGTACTGCATAATCATGGCTCCTGACTGAAGTCCTGGCTCTGGAGATAGAAAAGCAGGCAAATCATTTAAGTGTGGATTAACTAATCGTTCTGTTCTGCGTTCTGATATGCTGGCAAACTCTGCAACAGCGATTTTCATAAAATCCATCGCTATGGCGATTGGCTGACCATGAAAATTCCCCCCTGAGATCACTGCGGCTCCCTGATCGAAAATCAGCGGATTGTCGGTTGCTGCATTCATTTCAATTTCAAGCTTCTCTTTTACGTAATCAAGAGCCTGCCAGGAGGCTCCATGCACCTGAGGAATGCAGCGCAGAGAGTAAGCATCCTGAACACGCTTTTCCCCTTGTTTTGTCATAAGCCTGCTGTCTTGAAGCATAATCCGGATGCGGTTTGCCACTTCAGTTTGCTGTGAATACCCCCTTGCCTGATGAATAGCCGGATGGAAAGCATCCAGTATGGCTTCCAGTCCCTCCATCGAAATCGCCGCTATCCACTCACTTTGCAAGGCTAGCTTTGTGGCTTCAAGCATGTTGATGACTCCCATGCCTGTCATTGCCTGAGTTCCATTGATTAAAGCCAGACCTTCTTTTGCCTGCAAAACAGTTGGCCTCAGTCCTTCACGTATAAAGACATCGCCTGTATCCAGTATTTGCCCGCTATAGTGAACCTTTCCCTCTCCCATAAGAACGAGTGCCAGGTGGGCAAGCGGCGCCAAATCCCCCGAGGCTCCCAGTGAACCCTGCTGGGGAATAACAGGATGGATCTGACGATTCAGGAGACCAGCCAGCTGTTCGGCGACCACTGGACGGATTCCCGAAAAACCCTTAAGCAGCGCATTCAGCCTCAAAAGCATCATTGCTCTTGATACAACTTCGGGAAATGGTTCTCCAACCCCGCATGCATGTGATCTAATTAAGTTCTGCTGAAGGGCGTTGACATCCTTTTTGGCAATCATGACATCACTGAACTTTCCAAAGCCCGTATTAATTCCGTATATTTTTCTTTTATCGATAACGATTCTTTCCACAGCTGTTCTGCTGTCTGCCACTTTCCCCAGGCTTTCCGGAGAAATGGAGACTTCCTCCAATCCATAGCAAACTCTTTCAACTTGCTCGATTGTCAATGTATTTCCAGTAAGTTCGACCATGCCCTCAACCTGCCTCCCATATCACTGAATGAAAGAAAAAGGAGGCGATAATGGCATAGAAATACCATCACCGCCTCCTATTGTCTAATAACCCACAGGCAATGCAGTTCATATATGATTGATTCCCAGTCCAAATGTTTCATGCTCTGCGCCTTTTACAGGAGCACCAATGGTACCATAGAAAGCTACAGCAATCCATTCCCCTTCATCGGGATCCTTATATGGTCGCCCCCGTACAATGGAAAAGCGCAGGCCCACTGTCCTGCTCATTTCCCCAATGGAAGGATGCCCCCTTGTTACTCCATCAATCCCTTCCAATATAGCGTGATAAAGGGCATGCGTTTCTCTGTAAAGGCTATCATGAATGATACGATTCCGCTTTGCAGCTGTTTCAACTGCAGAAATGACTTTCTGCAAATTCATGCTCCCTACTTTTCCTTGGCAGAAGGCAACATCATCCAGAGTTGAACGAAAGGCTTGTAGCTCCTCATCTGATAAAGAGGCTATAAGCAGGGCAAGCTTTCCAATTGTTATTTTTTGGCTCATAACAGCCCCCGGTTATTGAATTTAACTGTAGACTAATATCTTATCTGCTGCCTTTATTTTATGGGAGGACAAAAGAAGAAGTCAACAGTTTTGGTAAATTTTAGTAATTTACCAAAGCAGCCGGTTAATGGGTTAAAGTTTCGTCAACCACATCCCTCTGTTAAGTTTTTCTTAAAATAATCTTATTGATTAAATATGAACTCAATGCAACCCCTACAGGAAGCAAACTGAAAAGAGTGATATTCCACCCGTGCTTTAAGACAAGCCATCCACTCTGCTCCATCAGCATGAACATCATCCAATCCGCCACAAGTAAAATAAACAGGGAATACCATTTGAACCATCGTTGAACTAAGAACGTAACAGGAACAGAATGGATAAACCACCAAAGTGCTTCAAAGGCAAGCGAATCCCTTGAACTGTCAGAGAACCAGCCAGGATTAAATTTATGGCTGTTAAAAAATGCAGTTAGAAAGAATGCGACGGAATGGTTGATTAGGTTGATTGTAAAATACAGGTTAAACCATCTAATCCAGGACTTCTGCAGCGACAGCATCCTGGCCCACCATTTTGCGATACCGAAAGCCAGCATTAAAAACATGCCCGTATAAGGGGTCCTCCACCAGTGATGCTCGTATAATCCCAGTCTTAAGAACAGCTCTTCAATTCCCATGAGTAATCCTGCAAAGCCAATCATCCAAAAGACATTAAGCCTGAGTGAGGCGATGCACATGCAAATAGCCGGCACTACCAGCGCCTGTGAAAAGATAGAGCCGAACGTAGAATCCAGCCATTGATTCTGGAAGAAGCCGACATGATATTCATAAGAGCCTAACAGGATGAAAATAATGTACTCAAACGCGTAGGCCATGCCAGACATTACCAGGAATATACAAACAGCCTGCGCTTTGGGAATCTTTGAATTTTTTAAAGAAAAAATGATAAAAAACAATCCAAGTATTGCTAGCAAAAAAAACCACAAGTAATTGGGCATTAATTTTTTCTCCTTAACCCAGCCTTCCACCTTACTATTCTGATTCCCAAAAACGATTATTATATACACGATTCCATAATAAGAGGCACACCGGACCGATGCCAGTGTGCTTGTCTTCGTTCTTAAATACGGGCAAAGCCGTTCCATTTATGACTAAAAATACTAGTGTTCGTAAATGCCATTGGACATTGCCGTTTTATAGAATAGAAAAGAGTGCCTCACCTAACGAGGACACTCTCTGACACTGCTACTCTGCGTTCTCGACTGCTTCGACAAGTGAGAAAAGGAAACGATATATCAAGATGTAGGCCTGCTGAATGGTCATATCTTCCTTATATCCTGCAACATCGTTCAAAGCAAAGTTAACATTCCACAGTCCTTCATTTGCATCAAACATGACATCAAACTTGGCTTCCTCTTCTTTCAAGGATGTTTTCAGCCGGTTTTTCAGGGCAGCTTCATATTTTTTTTGCAGCTTAAGGCCCAGCATCACATCATAGGTTCCAAAAACATCATCTGCTTCAAAGGAAACAGCGTCCACTCTAAGCAGCCCGAACCATTCTGATTCAAGGTACATGAACTCATTTTTGTTCTTCTTGAAATAATCTATGGACTGGTTCAGAAACGCTGGATTTTCCTCCCCGAGAAACTCCTCTGTTTCCTTGTCGCCACGTTCAATGTACGCAGTCAAAAAGCGTGTATCTTCAGATCGTTCTTTTATGATAATCTCTTCTCCAAGCAGATGGTTCTTTTCTGCGTACTCCTTCTCCTCCTGAAAAAGTTCAATGACATTATCTTCTTTTACTGTTTCTGAGATATAGTTTTCTAAATTTTTCTTAAGCAATTTTAATGCCTCCTGGATCTTTCGTTTCTGCCTTTAGGTTTTCTTGTATTCGTGCGTGATTCCCCTCTTGCAGATGAAGTTTTTTTGGGTTTTGCTGGCCGCTTCCCTCCCGCGTTAAAGGTTGCTCCTGCCTTGGCCTCCAATTTTCCTGCCTTCGGACCGCGGTTTCTTCTTGATTCCTGTCCTTCCCTTTCCGGTCTTTGTCCATCTTTAGGTGCATTGCTGCCGGACCTGTGTTTTCTGGTTTGATTGCTTTGTCCTGAGAATGATCTCCTCCTGCGATTTTGTCCGTCTGAAGGCAACTGCTCTCCTTGGTTTTTTTGAGACTTTTTTTCTTGGTTTGATTGCCCGTTATTCTGTTTATCAATTCTCAGATTTAGCTCTGCTTCAATACCATCAAGGATAGGCCGATCATCCGTTGAGTAAAGGGTAATGGCTAATCCCTTCATGCCAGCACGGCCAGTTCGGCCTATGCGATGGACATAGCTTTCCGCGTCAGCAGGGATATCATAATTGAAGACATGTGTAACACCTTCAACGTCCAGGCCCCTTGCTGCCACATCGGTTGCAATCAGAAGCTGGAATTCCGCCTCTCTAAACCGCTTCATCACCTGCTCGCGCTTAGACTGGGATAAGTCGCCGTGAAGTTCATCACAAGAAAATCCATTTTCTTTTAAAATGCCATATAATTTGCTGACTCTTCGTTTTGTTCTGCAAAAGATGACAGCTAAAAAAGGCCGGTGGGTGTTGATCAATTCAATCAAGGTACCCTGTTTAGCCCGGTCTGTTGTATGGATAGAAAGCTGTTTTACACTATCCGCCGGCCCCTGTTTTTTCTCCACCTGTACAAATTCCGGTTCATTCATATGCTTGCGTGCCAAATTTCTAATTTCAGCGGGCATAGTCGCAGAAAAAAGCATTGTTTGCC
Organism: Mesobacillus foraminis; assembly: GCF_004340465.1. Taxonomy (GTDB): domain Bacteria; phylum Bacillota; class Bacilli; order Bacillales; family Cytobacillaceae; genus Mesobacillus_B; species Mesobacillus_B foraminis. The sequence continues at coordinate 96,297 of NZ_SLVV01000002.1, forward strand.
TGACGGCCGGGGTCTCCCTGATGATTTCCTCCACATCTTTAAGAAAGCCAATATGCAGCATTTGATCCGCTTCATCGAGAACCAGGAATGAAACATCCGACAATTGAACTGTTCCTCTGCGAATATGATCTAATAACCGACCGGGGGTTCCCACAACAATCGGGACGTTTTTATTCAGCTTTTTTAATTGTTTGTCTACGTCCTGCCCTCCGTATACCGCAAGGACGCTTAATCCTTCCATGCCGGCAATTAACTTTTCAACTTCGGCGGTAATCTGCAGGGCCAGTTCCCGTGTTGGAGTAACGATAAGAGCCTGTATATAAGGAACATTTCGGTTTATTTTTTCCAGTATTGGCAAAACAAACGCCAATGTCTTTCCGGTCCCGGTCTGTGCCTGGGCTATGACGTCTCTGCCTTCCATCACAAATGGAAGTGCGTGCTCCTGAATAGGAGTAGCTGTTACGATTCCTTGCTCCCGGAGTTTGTCAGCAAATGATGCTGAAATACCTAATGATAAAAAATCAGGCAATTGAATCCCTACTTTCCTGTCTTCCTGAGTAAATTCTAACCATATTAATATTGCTTGTTTATCACTAAAATAGCAAATTTTTACCGTATACCGTCAAGATAAAAACCTTATCCCCAAGAATAAGGTTAATCTGCGAGCTGCTTCGCTCTGCCAGCAAGCGTTATTCCCGCATACGCGTACATGAAGGAAGCCAGATAAAAAATCGAGCCGATTGTCAGGAAATCAATTAAATAGCCAGTTACAATAATTGCTGCAGCCGACCAGACAGAGGTCCATAGGTGGTAATGTCCAATCGACTTCCCTATATCAGTATGCCGCTTTTCATAAGCCTGGCGGGAAAGAGCCGATTTTTCTGCCGTCTTTTGAACAGCCCCTAAAAATCCCATCAAAATTTGAATGGCATAGATAGCCCAAATACCTCCGGCTATGGGGATAAGAAGCATGACCAGCGCCATCCCCCATGTATAAAGCAAAAGCAAATTCCTTTCCCCGACAGCATCAGCCATCCGCCCTATAAAAGGGAAAGAGCAGGCAGACATTAAAGTAAATAGGCCATAGGCCCAGCCAAATTGAGAAAAGCTTTCCCCGACGTTCCTAATAAACAAAAGATAAAAAGGAAAGACCACACTTCCTGCAGAAATCATTATACTTTGCGCACGCAAAAAACGATGATAATCCATCACTTGTACTCCTTATAAAAGAGATTCACAAATACTTCATTGGGATCGATTGTTTGTTTTTGCTTAAAAAATTCATCTATGTTCGGATAGGCCTTCCTGAGTTGTTCCTTTGACGCATATGGATAGTACGGAAGATAATAGGACCCTCCATGAACCAACGCAGCATCAATCATTTTCTGCACTACTTCCCGCGTCTCCATGATTTCATGCTGTCCGGTTCCCTGATTGATCAATAATACAAGGGCAAACATATCCTCCTTGGCATACGACAAAGTTGCCTGTTCGTCCTTTTCCACGTACCTGATGGTAATATTGAGCAGATTGAATTGTTCTTTTCTTAAAATTGCTTTAAGATCCCGAACAAAAACGGTGAATTTGCTTACCGGAATGAAGAGTTCTGACAGCACTTCCGTCCGCCCTGCCTGTTCGTATTCCATAAACTCACTTTCCGACCTCATCACGTTATTTCTGGTTATATAATCTCCGCCCTTGTTTAGCATGTAATCTTTTTGAATCTGCCAAAACAGTTCTTTCCCCTTTTCACTATAACGAGAGAATCCAAGCAATGCTTTTGGGAGAGCAATAATCCGTTCATGATGCAGCTCCCTGTGTTTATCCAGCAGCAATTGATTCTCTGCCAGCCTGTAATTAATCACATACATTTCATTAAAAAAAGTATCGGGGGCAACGGATATTCTCGCCATATGCATCCTGACTGCATCGTCTCGCAATACTTGTTCAGCAAAATAAGCTGGGTACTTTTCGGCACTCATCTCTTTTGTTTCAATTTGGTATAGTTCATCACTCGTCAGCTTCAAAGTTACATCTAAAATGATTCCATACAGACTGTAGCCTCCAATAACATTTGGGAGCCATTCCGGGTTTTTTGTCCTGGATACCACTATGATTTGGCCTGTCGGAGTCAATAATCTTAGTGATTGAACGGTATTATATATTGAGCCAAAACGGATATCCCGGCCATGAATATTCGCACTTAGAGATCCTCCGACCGTGAAGATGGCCTGGGATTGGGTAACGCGCAGAGCAAGCCCATCCGGATTAATCTTCCTTTGGATTTGTTCCCATGTTACTCCGCTCTGGACTGTAATCAATCTTTCATCAGGCTTGTAATCTAAGATTCTATTATAACTTTTCATATCAATCATGGTAGCGCCCGGATAATAGGTATGCCCGCCCTGTGAATGCTGCATGCCGGCAACGGACAGTTTCCCATGATGTTCATTTGCCGACTTCACCCATTTTTCAAGTGACACCGCTGTCGAAGCAGGCCGGATCTCCTTAATTGCCGTCGGGAGCAATTTACCGGCATCTTCAGCAAATATGGGCTGCCGTTGGAAGATGGTCACAGATAAAATGAAAAAAAGACCATATATCAATATCAATGCCTTGCTAAGGATTCTGATGGCGATTCCCCCCTTGAAACCCTGACTTTACACGATTTACTAAAAAATGGTTACTATAGTGTAATTTTACACAAAAAGTAACCTTTATACAATAACCAAAATTAGACTACATTTGTTTGGAATATAAGGGCAACCCCCAGGGAAAAAGGTCTTTTGAAATTGAAATCCTGCTTTGCTTTAAACGCCCTGGCAGTGCCGGAGGTCAGGATTCCCCGGCGAAACAAGAGAAAAAGGAAAACAACCATGCAATATATATACTCACAATACAAAAAGACTGCAGATCAACTCGATTTTCACCGAATTGTTCTGCAGTCTAGCACAAACTCTAAACTGGCTTAAATTTATCGCCCAATCAGGGTTGGAAATACTTTCGATTTTACTCTCCCAATTGTTTAAGTTGATCTGCCAAGTCCCCCATTTCCTGTACGGTCTGGAATAACTCCGTTTTTTCCAGAACAGCAGGGTCGAGCAAGCCATCCTCAAGCTCAGTTAATAACCCATCAATACCTGCAGAAATCTTTTCATTTTGTTCTAGTATGGCTTGATGGATTTCGGATGCAAATTCAGGTTCCTGCAGCTCACTGAAAGCTGCTATTTCTTCCTTCATTTCCTGCAGTCTTGCTTCTAATTCTTCCGCACTTCCCATATTCTTTACTGCCTCCTCAGCAAGTGCAGGCGCCTCATTCGCAAATTCTGTTGCCTTGCTGAGATAATCGGTTGCTTCATTAACGTAGCCAATTGTATCCTGTGCCTGGTCGAGTGCTGAGCACCCGCCAGCAAAAAGCATAAAAACCGCTGATAATACCGCAATCATTTTCTTCATCTCGCTGCCTCCAATGTTCATTAATGTCCCTCACCCATTTCACATACCATTCTTATTTCTTCCCGCTCCGCTTTTTTTGCTCTTTTTTTATAAGAGGAATTCCTTTCTCCTTTACAAACTTAACTCCTTCCTTCTTTATATAATTCTTCAACATTCTCTTTAATGACATCATGGCCACTCTCCTTCCTGAAAGAATCAAATAAAAAAGACCTCACCAAATAAATGGTAAAGGTCTCGCAAACAACCATCGTTGCCAGCAAAGCCGAGGGAAAAACCCTGTACTGACGACTTTGCTTCCCAGCTACTCCCCTTTAAAAAGGTTGAGAACTATGAATATTATATATTTATTGTAAAACGCAGGAAGAATAAGGTCAAATGTAAGGAATGGCTTTATTCTTATTTAAGATTAATAAACAGGTCCTCGACGGCCGGAACTTCTTTTATCAATCCTGAATCCCTTAGCCATTTTCCTGTTTCTTCCCAAGACTCCTTGCTTTGAGTGCCAAATCCCTCTTCACTGTGCATTTTAGGAAGCAAAATCTCCATACTCTCTTTTTCTACTTCTTGATCAAGCGGGAAATTAGCCTCATCCTGGTTGTCCATCAGGATTTGAAGGGCTTCATCAGGGTGCTCGGCCATAAACTCATAGCCTTTGGCAGCAACCTTCCAGAAAGATTGAATGGCCTCCTTTTCTTTTTCTAGTGTTTGATCACCTGTCACTGCTACAAGTTCATAATAAGACGGGACACCATAATCAGTTGGATTCAGGTTTCGAGTTTCGTGGCCTTGATGCTTTAACACTGGGACCTCATGATTAATAAAAGCCCCGATGACTGCATCTGTTTGTTTACTGACGACAGATGCTCCCAGTTCAAACCCTACATCCACTACATTTACTTTTTTATAATCCCCGCCATCACTTGAAACCATTGTTTTTAATAAGGATTCATTCAATGGAATGCCAGGATAGCCAACTGTTTTCCCTTCAAGGTCTTTTGGAGTCTTGATCGTGCTGTCTTCGGGAAAAATAACAGTATTCAAAGGGGACCGGACGATGGCTCCAACGGCTTTAACCGGAACATCCTCATTGGCACGTGCCATGACCACATCTGGCTGGTAGTAGAATCCCAAAGTAATTTTGCCTGCGGCTGCAAGATTCATAGGGTCCGTTGGATTGGCTGGAAACTGAATATCCACCTTGATGCCTTCCTCTTTAAAATAACCCTTTTCTTCTGCCACATACAAAAAGCTATGGACTGCGTTTGGATACCAGTCTAGCATGACACTAACCTCTTTCAAGCCTTTTTCACCGCTCTGTGCTGCTGAATTGGCTTCTTTCCCGCCGCAAGCGGCAAGCATTACGATCATCAAAATGCTCAAACATGAACAAATCCACTTCTTCATTAAATTTTCCTCCACTTAAGTACATACTTTTCCAGCAAATTTACCAATAAGAATAAACATATGCCAATGACTGATAAAAGGACTATTGGAGCAAATACCCCCGCCCCGTCGAATTGAGTCATCATTCTTCTGCTAAAATAGCCAAGGCCGGCTTGTGCTCCAAGCCATTCGCCAATGGCTGCTCCTATCACACTCAGTGTGACTGCTACCTTTAAACCCGACATAAAATAAGGCAGTGCAGATGGTACATTCAGCTTCAAGAAGATATCTTTCTTTCCTGCCCCCATAGTCAGCAGCAACTCCTTTAACTCTTTGCTGCTGGACCGAAACCCGTCAAAGGTACTGACCGTGATCGGAAAAAAAGTGATCAGGACCGTTACTACCACCTTGCTCCATATGGAATAGCCAAACCACAGGACAAATATCGGGGCAAGGGCGATTATCGGAATCATTTGCGAAGAAATGATGATCGGGTAAAACGCTCTCTCGACTGCCTGGCTTGCATGCATCCAAACTGCCAAACTAACTCCAAGCAAGACAGAAATGGACAACCCCAATAAGATGATCAGCGAGGTAGCCGGCAGATGCTCAAAGAATAAAATTTCCTTCAGTTCCCACAGCCTGATAATGATTCCTGAAGGACCTGGAAGAATGAAAGAAACGTTTACTGCTCTCGCTCCAGCTTCCCATATAAAGATAAAAAACATAACTAAAGTAACCGGCGGCAAGAACGCCTTCCATTTTTTCATCTGCTCACCTTCATTCGCAACTGATGCAGTAAGTCATCTTTTAGTTGAATAAGGGCAGGGTGATTTAAATCCTGGATGGTCCTCGGCCTTCCAAGAGGCACTTGAACTTCCTCGAGATTATGTACAGGCGTACCGTTCACAATCAATATCCGGTCAGACAGAAACAGTGCCTCGTTCACATCATGCGTAATAAACAATATTGTCTTTTTTCGCTTTTCCCACTGAAGCAGCAGCCACTCCTGCATGGAAAGCCTTGTAATTGCGTCCAGGGCACTAAAGGGTTCATCCAGCAGAAGCAAATCTGCACCGCTTAAGATGGTTCTTAAAAAGGAGACCCTCTGCCTCATACCTCCTGACAGGTCACTTGGAAAATGATATTCAAACCCGGAGAGGCCAAATTCCTCCAAAAGCTTCAATACTTCCTTTCTCGCTTCTTCCTTTTTGATTCCTTTTAACTCCAGCGGCAGCAGGGCGTTGTCCAGAACGGTGCGCCACGGCATGAGCAAATCCTGCTGCGGCATATAGCCTACCCGGCCAAGCAGGCTTTTAAATACCCTGCCGTCAAGCCTGATCTCACCTGCATCAGGCTGCTCCAGACCTGTAATCAGTCTGAACAGGGTGCTTTTCCCGGAACCGCTCGGCCCAAGAATAGAAATGAGTTCCCCTTTATGAACATTCATATCCAGAGACTTGATGAGAGGAGACGTCCTGTCATTGTGTTTATATTGAAAGGAAATGTTCCTAAATTGCAGCATTTTCGTTCTCATCGAAAGGCCACATGGATTCATTGTAGGCCATATCCCAAAACATATATTCAAAACGGGTGGTATTCAGGAAGATCTCCTCCAGTCTTGCCAGCTCCTCCTCAGTTTTACCGGCTGTATGTTGATCCAGAAGTTCGATGCACCACTGTGCGAGCTGCCCGAATTCCCTGGAACTGTACATTTTAATCCACTCCCCGTACAGTGGATGATCAATTGCTCCAGGTTTTCTGCTTAACTCTTTGCCTATTTCCCAGTAACTCCATGAACAAGGGAGAAGAGCGGACAGGAGCTCGGGAAGTGTTCCGTTCTGGGCAATATGCAGCATATAATGAGTATAAGCAAGCGTAGTTGGCGATGGAGCTGCCTGTTCAAGCTCTGTTTCTGAAATTCCAAATCTTGCAGCATATTGGCGATGCAAGCTCATTTCTTCGTTCAGTGTACCATCCAGCAAGGACGCAAACCTCGCCATTGTCTCTACATCGGAAGCTTTGACAGCCCCAAGAGCAAACAGTTTTGCATACTCTATCAAATACAAATAATCCTGTACCATGTAAAATCTGAATTTCTTTTGATCCAAAGAACCATCACCGATACCGCGGACAAATGGATGTGAGTGGTTCTTCCTCCAAATTGGCTGCAGTTTCTCATGCAATCTTTTGCTGAAGCTCATCTTTCCACTACCTTTCATTTCATCAAATAAAAATCCCGCTTCTAATAGGAGAAGCGGGATCGTTTATAATGCTCCGGCACAGAACTACGCTGGAACAATCATTTTTTATCATGCCTCTTCCCTCCGCTGGAATTACCCAGTTCAGGTTGTAAGGGTTAAGATGTCCTGCATCTTTCTCAGCTTATCGGAAGCACCCCTAGTGACTTTTTATTCTATTTTTTTGTTACTCCGACGGAGAGTGAATTGGAAGGATGATATTGACCAACGTACCTTTTCCAATCTCACTGTAAATGTCAATTTTCCCATTATGTTCTTCAATAATTCTGTAGCTTACCAACAACCCTAAACCGGTCCCCTTTTCTTTCGTACTGTAAAAAGGTTCACCCAGACTGGAAATCCGGTCCCCGGGAATTCCGGTCCCTTGATCAATAACTTGGACCAGAAGGTAGCCTGGTTCCAGTTTTTCAAGGGAAATAGTGATTGTTCCGCCCCCTGGCATTGCCTCAATCGCATTTTTGATTACATTCAGGAATACCTGAATGATTTGATTTTGATTGCAAAGAACCGGCGGCAAATCAGGTTCGAATAGAGTCTGAATGTCCACTTGATTCATCAGGCCCTGGATTTGTGCAAGAGTGATGACCCTTCTCAAAATTTCTTGCAGCGAATTCAATTCGTAAGCTTTTGCCTGAGGCTTGGCCAGTACTAAAAATTCATTTGTAATCATTTCAATACGGTTCATTTCATCAAGCATGATGGGATAGTAGGGATTATTTTTATCCCCTGACGTCAAAAGCTGTAAAAAACCCTTCAGGGCTGTCAGGGGATTCCTGATCTCATGGGCCACGGAAGCCGCCAGCTGCCCAATAATGGAAAGGCGATCGGATTTACGGAGCAGTTCGGCTGTTCTGTTGTGCTCTGTAACATCCCTTGCAGTAAATGATACGCCGATGATTTCTCCCTGGATATCTCTGACAGGGGAATAGGAAGCACTTATTTCTATTAAACTTCCATCTTTTTTTTGTCTGATCGTCTCAAACCCTTTTATGATATTCCCGGCCTTTACTTCTTCCATAATCCTTTTTGTTTCTTCGATTTTAAAAGACGGAATAATAGGGAGGTCCTCACCAAGTATTTCTTCGTGTCCCCACCCATACATGACTTCAAAAGCTGGATTGGCTTGAATCATGCGCCCTTGCAGATCGAAAACACCAATGGCATCTGCAGTATTATGAATGATGGATTCAAGAAGTTCCTTCGTCTTTCTAAGCTCTTCTTCCGTCTTTTTCTGCTCGGTAATATCCACACAGGTGGCGATTACTTCTGTTACTGATCCGCTATGTACGATGGGTTTAAGAGATGCCAAATAATGAATTCCATTCATATATCCTTCATAGGATACCTCTTCCCCAGCCCATGCTTTTTCGTAATAATCATTTTTTTCGCTGGTGTACTCAGGAGGCAATAACTCTTCGATTGTTTTGCCGATGACTTGCTCACAGCTGTACCCCATTGACCGTACCAACTCCCCTGCAACAAAAGTATGGACGAGCTTGCCGTTTATTTTCTCTAATTTGAAGGTCATACCCCTCTGCAGGTGAAGGAGACTTTTTAACTCATAATGGAAGGTGTCTTTTTCTATTTGTGGCATGTCATCCAAATTGCAGGGATTCTTTGCATAATCATTGTCTTCATCCATATTGACATCAATACTCCCTTAATCCGTTTGATACATCAATATTATACTATTTATAATTTTTAGAAAAGGGGAGCATTTTTGTCCTCAGCCTATAAGTCTATTATATATCCCTCTCGCTTCTGTTATATCATTCGTTCCGTGAATTAAGGCGCGGCCATCCTTAAATAGTACAACTCTTCGGCCCTCAAAGGAGCATGACAGCAGGTAAGAGTTCACAGTCATTTCACAGCCAAGACTTTCTAAACGGCGGCCCAGTTCTTCAAAAGATAAAATCCTTGCAACGCCAGGACGAATTTGCACGGTATTTCTGCCACAAAGTATTTCTGTCTTGGTTTGACCTTCGAAAGATAGATAAGGAAATGAAGGGTTATTCCCGCATGTCTTGCAATTTTCCTTTTTTAAGCGGTCGACTCTGATTTTGGCGTTTTCATCATTCCAGATATCGACTGATTGTAAAAGTGGAGATAACTTGGCCCCCGTCAGAAACTTTAAAGCAGTTGTGACCTGGTAGGATGCAACAAGCTGGACAATCGGTGAGATTACCCCTGCCGTGTCACAAGTAAGATTCTGGGCCGGCAAATGGTCCATGAGGCAGTGCAGGCATGGAGTTTCTCCTGGTATCATGGGAAATGTGATGCCGTAGCTCCCGACACAAGCCCCAAACAAGAAAGGGACATTATGCTTAACGGCGGCATCATTAATAATTAATCTTGTTTCAAAGTTGTCTCCGGCATCAACAATTAAGGCCTTGCCTATTACCAGATCCTCGACGTTCATGCCATTGACGTCAGCAACAATGCCCTGTACTCTTATATCGCTGTTGATTGCTTCCAGCCTTTTTTGAGCAGCGACTGCTTTTGGATTTTTGTTGATCACATCTATCTCTGAATACAGCTGCTGTCTTTGCAGATTGCTCATTTCCACATAATCGCGATCGACAATTGTAATCTTGCCAACTCCTGCCCTTGCAAGCATCTCGGCTGAGGAGGATCCCAATGCTCCGGCGCCTATGATCAGAACATGAGCGTCACGGAGCTTTTCCTGTCCCGCAATCCCGATTGGAGAAAATCGCTCCTGTCTTGAATACCTGCTGCTCATGAAGTAATCATTCCGGCCGCCGGACTGCTCGCAATGCCATAATTCTTTTCATCTATCCTTCCTGCTTCATATCCCAGTCTGCCCGCTTCGACTGCCAGCTTCATCGCTGCCGCCATCTTCACCGGATTATTGGCACCGGATACAGCTGTATTTAACAGGACACCGTCCGCTCCCAGCTCCATCGCAAATGCGGCATCTTTAGGTGAACCTATTCCCGCATCCACAATAACCGGAACGGTTGATTGTTCAATGATGAATTGAAGGTTTAACGGGTTGATAATTCCTTTTCCTGACCCTATTGGTGATGCACCTGGCATGATGGCATGGACACCCAAAGAATTCAGCCGTTTTGCCAGCACTACATCATCAGAGGTATATGGCAACACAATAAACCCTTCTTCAAGCAGCATCTCGGAGGCTTTTAAGGTTTCAACTGGGTCAGGCAAAAGTGACCTGTCACAGCCAATGACCTCTACTTTGATCATGTCGCACAGCCCTGAAGCTTTTGCAAGGCGGGCGATCCTGACTGCTTCCTCAGCTGTCTTTGCACCAGCGGTGTTAGGAAGCAAGCTGTACCGTGTTAAATCCAGCTGTTCAAGAAAATTCGGCTGGCTTTCCTCAAAAATATTCATCCGCCTCACCGCAAAGGTTAGAATCTCTGATTCCGATTGCCTGACGGCTTCCTTTTGTATTTCAAAGCTTGGATACTTTCCTGTTCCCAGCAAGAGTCTTGAGTTAAATGTCTTTTCACCTATATTTAGCATTGTTATCCTCCTCCTACAAAATGAATCATTTCAACCCTGTCTCCTTCGTTTAGCAGCAGGGTTTCGTACTGTTCTTTCCCGGGGATTTCCTTATTAAGTTCCACAATCACAATACGGTTTTCAATTTGATAATGGCTAAGAAGATCCTGTACAGTTGCTACCTCTTGTGGCAAGGTTACAGTTTTCCCATTTAACTGGATGGTCATATTAAAAATCACCTCTTTCATCTTGCAGCGAATTGACTGCACAAACCCTCAAATATGATTTGTCTATTTTGCCTGTGAAATTGAAATATCTACATGGGCTTTCGCCTTAATGGAATATTCCAGAGCTGATTCCACAGGATCTTCAGAATCAAAAATCCCCGACATTACAGCCGCTCCTGCAGCATTGGCTCGCCGGACCAGATCCAATTTGCATAGTGTTATTCCACCAATTGCATATGCCGGAATATCCAAAGCTTTCTTGATCTTGCTAAATTCATCAAGTCCCCGGCCAGGCATTCCTGCTTTACACTTTGTGTCAAACACATGTCCAAATAACACATAATCGGCTCCCTCCTGCTCCGCACTTTTTGCCTCATGAAAGGAATGCACGGAACGGCCGATGCGGAGTTCAGGAAACCTTTTTTTTACCTGGTAAACAGGCAGGCCGTGTCCCGGCAAATGAACATTCGGTATTCCGTTTAATAGCGCTAAATCAAGCCTGTCATGAACAACAATTTTTTCTACCCGAACCTTTTCTCGTCGCAGGAGCTGCAACAAAAGATAGAGCTCCTGTACAGACTTTGACTTTTCCCGTATATGGATATAGTCTATGGATTCCTGCATTTCAATGATGCTTAAAGCAAGCTCTTTAACCGGGAACCTGTCATTTGTAATGGCCAGCAGCTCCAGCACGTCCACCCCCCACAACTATTTTTAACAGCAAAAAAACCACTTCGCACAGGGAAGTGGTTTTGGAAATTGCACTGAAAAAAAGCACAAAATTACTAGTCACTTCCCTACGCAGGCACGAACCTGTTCAGGTTATAAGGGTTTAGAAGTCAATACTTCTTCTCTCAGCCCTTAACAAGGGCTCCCCTAGTGGTCAATATGTATTCACATTTGATTTAATAGTATCAGAAAAATAGAAAAAATCAACGAGAAATGAGAAAATATTGCCAATATACATTTTTTATATAGTAGTCGCAACAGATTTCGTTTCTTCGCTGCCATTAACCTTATCAATTTTATCAACAAACATTTGAAATACCTTTTTCTTCTCTTCCAGGTCCTTTATTTCGGTTTTTAACTCGTTGAATTTCTGTTCAAATGGCTTATGATAGAGCTCCCGGATGTTCCTGATGATATCTTCATTAACAGTCGATTGAACAACCTGCTTGGTAATGCTGAATTTATAAGAATAGACCTGCAGTTCCTGTTTAATATGTTCATATTCTTTATCAATCTCATTCAACAGCTCGCATATTTCTTCTTTCCACTCATCCAATGATTTCTTTACATGGTGTTCCATCATTCGTCTCCTTTTTCATTCGTATCATATGTACTTTAGAAAAAAAGCTTATTGATGTATTTTATCAGTCCTTCATTTCAATATCTTTTCGCTAAAGTTACAATCCTGATACTGAACCAGCGACGGGAACTTAAAAAATACTTAGTTTGTATCTTTCTGACATCATTTCAAGTAGACGGATCCCCCCTATACTATTGCCCCTTTTATCCAGGGCAGGACCAAAAATGCCAATCCCGAACCGATTGGGGACTGACCCCATAATTCCACCTGAAACACCGCTCTTAGCCGGAATCCCCACTCTTACCGCAAATTCGCCAGATGCATTATACATCCCGCACGTAACCATAAATGTTTTGCACAGCCTGGCCACATGAACAGGCATGATTGCTTTTCCGGTTACCGAATCCCTTCCGTCCATGGCGAAAATCAGTCCAATTCTCGCTAAATCAAGGCAATTCATTTCAATCGCACATTGTTTTGTATATAGCTCCAACAGGTCCTCTACATCCTCTTCAATGATTCCATCCTGCTTCATAAAATAACAAAGAGACCTATTAAGATGTGAAGTCTCAAATTCGGATTGGGCAACCTCGGCAGAATAAGATATTTCTTTATCCCCTGCCAGTTCTCTAATGAATTCAATAATCCGACCAAGTCTTTCCTTAACCGACGCTCCCTTAATTAAGTGAGTAACCGCCAGAGCGCCAGCATTTATCATGGGGTTCAGCGGTTTTGCATGGCTGGTCTCAAGCTTGATGATTGAATTATATGGGTCTCCTGTTGGTTCATAGCCCACCTTATTAAAAACACATTCCTCCCCGCAATCCATTAATGCAAGGGCAAGAGTCAGCACCTTTGATATGCTTTGCAAAGTAATTTTTTGTTCGATGTCCCCTGCAGATATGCAAATTCCATCCGGATAGTAAATGGCTACGGACAAATCATGGGGGCTTGATTTTTTGAGGGCTGGGATATAATCCGCAACCTTTCCAAATTTGGTTTGTTTTTTTGCCTCTTTTACCAGTTGTTTTAGTTCTTCGCTAGAAGAGCACTCCATAAATCGGCCAGCCTTTCTCTAACAATATTTTAGCTTAACGCGGTTAAAATGACGCCAATCGTTATAAGGGCAATTCCCATCCCGTTTAGCATTGAAATCTTTTCTCCCAGGAAAAGGATAGCTAATACAGCAGCAAGTACTACACTTAGTTTATCAATCGGCGCAACCTGGGATACCTTTCCTGTCTTTAGCGCCAGAAAGTAAAATAACCATGATGTCGCCCCTGCCACTCCGCTTAACGTGATGAAGAATAAAGCCTTCTTATCACCAATGATTTCAGGGATCCTTGCAAGGTTCCCCTCCACTGCTACTACTCCGAATAAAAACAAAGACATGATCACGGCCCGGATTGCTGTTGCGGTATTCGAGTCAATATCCTGGAGACCAATCTTGCCAAAAATAGAAACCAAAGCTGCAGAAATCGCAGATAGAATCGCATATAACAGCCATGACATCACTGTTCCTCCTTCATTAACCACACTCTTGTCAATCTTATACATTATCGTTTCATTCAAGATCCCCAAACATACACCTTCTAAGGATAAAATAATTCGGAGGTTACTTAGGGCCAAATACGGGCATAACCAAGGTTATATTGGTCAAGGAACAGAAAAAAGAAATCAATTTTTCCATTTGGGCAGGTAACTCAACAACACACTTGATTTTAACTAGTTGATGTCTAAATAAAGGGCTTTTCATCATTTATAGATGTATTCGTTCAAGTTATCGATCGATTATCCGCCGTTATGCATCGTTAAATTTTGGTTATGCATCGATTCCTCCCGTTTATTGAAAAACCTGTGTCCAGACTATGAAAACTATAAAAAAGGCGTACACATTACCCAATCTCCAGTGCATGTAAGACTGGATATACACAATACAAGAGTTAATGCAACGTAAAAAAAGGATGCCCGAAAATCCGGTACATCCTGAGTAAATTTAATTTATAGTACTTGAAGGGTACGCTCGCCTGCGAGATCTTCATGGCGAATGGTTGCTTGTGCGGCAGCAAGCCGTGCAATTGGAACACGGTATGGAGAGCAGCTGACGTAATCAATACCTGCCTGATAACAGAATTCAATAGAACTCTTTTCCCCGCCATGCTCACCGCAAATGCCGGTCTTTAATTGCGGTTTCGTTTTACGTCCGAGCTGAACACCGGTCTCAACGAGCTTTCCGACTCCATCACGATCCAGGACGGCGAATGGATTTTCGGGCAGGATTTTATTTTCAATATAGGCTTGAAGGAACTTTCCTTCTGCATCATCCCGGCTGTAGCCAAAGGTCGTTTGCGTCAAATCATTCGTCCCAAAAGAGAAGAAATCCGCTTCCTCGGCAATTTGGTCGGCTGTTATTGCAGCACGTGGTATTTCAATCATCGTTCCAATGCTATAGGTTAAATTCAAACCAGTTTCTTCTGTCACAAGATTGGCTGCATCGATGACAAGCTTCCGCATTTCCTTCAACTCATTTACATGCCCGACCAGCGGGATCATAATTTCCGGCTTTGCCTCCATTCCTCGTTCCGCAAGCCTTGCGACTGCATAGAAAATCGCCTTCGCCTGCATTTCATAGATTTCCGGATGAATCATCCCCAGCCTGCAGCCACGGTGCCCCAGCATCGGATTAAATTCCTCCAGCTGGCGCACTTTTTTAAGAAGCTGTTCTTTTTCCTTTAATTCAGCGGAACCTGGGCTTGTGATTCGAAGCATGGTTGTTTCAATGATCAATTCCTCTTTTTCCGGCATGAATTCGTGAAGCGGCGGATCCAGTAGACGAATGGTCACAGGGAATCCTTGCATTTCTTCCAGTATTCCTTCAAAATCGCCCTGCTGCATCGGAAGCAGTTTTACAAGTGCTTCTTTTCTTTCCGAATAATTTTCAGCAAGAATCATTTCCTGAACAATCGGCACTCTTGCAGGATCCATAAACATATGCTCTGTCCTGCAAAGCCCGATTCCTTCGGCCCCAAATTCACGGGCCTTCCTTGTATCTTCAGGATTATCGGCATTGGTTCTGACACCAAGTTTCCTTGTTTCATCAGCCCAGCGCAGAAGCACCTGAAATTCTTCGGAAAGCTCAGGATCAATCATCGGGATCTCACCAAGCATGATTTCCCCGGTTGCACCATCAATGGTAATAACATCACCTTCTTTTACAACTGTCTCACCAACATAAAATTCCCTGGCACGCAAATCAATTTTGATTGCCTCACAGCCGCAGATGCACGCTTTTCCCATTCCCCTGGCCACAACTGCAGCATGGCTGGTCATTCCCCCTCGGCTGGTGAGCACCGCCTGGGCGGCAACAATACCGTGGATATCATCAGGAGTGGTTTCCGGGCGGACCAGGATGACCTTTTTCCCATCCTTCGCCAAAAGCTCAGCTTCATCTGCTTCGAAAGTGACTTCCCCTGTGGCGGCCCCTGGAGAAGCCGGAAGTCCTTTTGCAAGCTGAGTCCGCTGATAGTTTTCATCGATCCTGCGATGAAGGAGCTGATTTAATTGATCAGGATCTACACGCAAAAGTGCTTCTTTTTTCTCGATAACTCCTTCCTTTACCATGTCAACTGCAATTGTGATTGCAGCCTGTGCAGTCCGTTTTCCATTCCTTGTCTGTAAAATAAATAATATTCCTCTTTCAACAGTAAATTCTATATCCTGCATATCCTTATAATGCTGTTCAAGGAGATGGCATGTTTCAACAAATTGCTGGTACACATCAGGCATCTCCGTTTTTAGGGTATGAATAGGCTGCGGAGTGCGAATTCCTGCGACAACATCTTCCCCTTGAGCATTTATCAGATATTCTCCGTAGAGTTGATGTTCACCTGTGGACGG
This sequence comes from Mesobacillus foraminis, assembly GCF_004340465.1. GTDB lineage: Bacteria > Bacillota > Bacilli > Bacillales > Cytobacillaceae > Mesobacillus_B > Mesobacillus_B foraminis. The sequence goes on from NZ_SLVV01000002.1 coordinate 112,313, forward strand.
ATTCCGGGTAAAGGCGACACCGGTTCCCGAGTCAGGTCCCATATTTCCGAAGACCATACTCTGAATATTGACTGCCGTACCTAGGTGACCAGGAATTTTATTCAGGCGCCGGTAAATAATCGCTCTCTGATTATTCCATGAATTAAAGACAGCATTAATGGAATAAAAGAGCTGCTCCTTTGGGTCCTGCGGAAAAGCTTTTCTTGTATGCTTTTTAACAATTTTTTTATAGCCTTCAATCACCTCTTTCCAGTCCTCTGCCGTCAGTTCCGGATCGGAGGCATAGCCTTTGAGTTCACGTGTCTCTTCGAGCAGCTGTTCAAAGAAGAAAACATCCACATCAAGAACTACATTAGAAAACATTTGAATAAATCTTCTGTAAGAATCATAGGCAAACCTGGAGTTATTTGTCAGCCGGGCCATTCCTTCAACCGTTTCATCATTCATTCCTAAATTCAGGACAGTGTCCATCATTCCAGGCATCGAAAATACAGCCCCCGACCGGACAGACACCAGCAAAGGGCGTTCTGGGTCACCCAGCACCTTCCCGGTTTTCTCCTCAAGGATTCTTAAAGATTGGAGGATTTGATCTTGAACGTCAGGCGGAATATTTTTATCTGCTTGATAATAGGCATTACAGGCTTCAGTGGAAATGGTAAAACCAAACGGAACGGGAAGGCCAATTTTGGTCATTTCAGCCAGGTTAGCACCTTTTCCCCCTAATAATTCCTTCATGCCGCTATGCCCTCGTCAAACATATAAACAAATTTACTCATTATGTAATTCGCCTCCCGCTTTTTAATAGATCTAATATTAAGCTGGCCGTTTCTTCTACTGCTTTATTAGATACATTGATGACAGGGCAGCCAACTCTTTTCATAATTTTTTCAGCATAATCCAATTCCTCCAGAATTCGTTCGAAGCTGGCATAGTTAGCCTGCGCAGTAAGACCCAGTGCTCTCAAACGTTCCTTCCGAATTTCGTTCAGCTTATCAGGAGAGATGATTAACCCTATGCACTTATTCCGGGAAACCTTAAACAGTTCATCAGGAGGTGTTACTTCCGGAACAAGCGGCACATTGGCCACTTTATATCGCTTATGTGCTAAATACATGGACAAAGGGGTTTTAGAGGTTCTCGAGACCCCTATCAGTACAATATCGGAACGTATGATTCCTCTAGGATCCCGTCCATCGTCGTATTTCACCGCAAATTCAATTGCTTCAATTTTGCGAAAATACTCCTCGTCGAGCTTCCTCATCAGCCCCGGCTGGTGGTTGGGCTCTTTATGAAATTTTTGTTCAAATGCGTTCATTAAAGGATTTAATAGATCGACAGCAAGGATTCCTTCTTCTGCCGCACGCCGATCCAAGTATTCTTTTAAATGTGATACAACAATTGTATAAGCAATGACAGATTTATTGTTCTGGCTTGCCAGTACGATGACATCTTCAATATCCTCTGCATCTTCCACATATGAATTCCGGCGGATATCCACACTCCCTCCATTAAACTGGGTGGCAACAGCCTTCACAACAAATTCAGCTGTTTCACCAACGGAATCCGATACTACGTATACTACTTCCTTTTCCACCAATGCATCCTTCCCTTTCATTTCATGTATAGCAAGAAATGTACGGATATGCTCTCTCCGTTATCTTCCCTGCGATTACCACTTAGGTATTTCTCATTTAATATTAGGCTAGTAAAATCACTGCCCCGGAATAAATGTTGAGTTGCCTTCACCAATTTAGTAACGCCACAACCAGCCACCAAATGTGTTACACTTATTAATATATAGTATATTACATTTAAGCTGATTGAGTTGGCAAGATATTTTTGTGTTTTTGGTGAATTTTTAAAATATTAAAACTAAGGTTAATATATTGGTGATTAAATTGGAAGATAAAATTTCAAAAAGATTATTAAGGTAAATGCTATAAATCTTCTACACCCTTTTTATTATGTGGGAAAAACATAATTTCCCTCTCCTTAAGCCGGTCAAGTTCCTGATACAAACCACATAAAAAAAAAGAGTACCCCCATCCGTGTGACGAGGGTACTCTCCTGTTTAAATCAATTAAACACAATCAATTTCTAATAAAATTGGACAATGGTCACTGCCCATTACTTGGGAATCGATACTGGCATCAACCAGCGACGATCCTAATCTTTCAGATACTATGAAATAGTCGATTCTCCAGCCAATATTCCGCTCACGGACTTTATTCATATAGGACCACCAAGTAAAGGCCCCTTCCCGATTGGGGTAAAAATGCCTGAATGTATCGATAAAGCCGCCTTCGAGCAAAGCAGTCATTTTTCCTCTTTCTTCATCTGTAAAACCTGAATTCCCCCTGTTGGATCTAGAATTCTTCAAATCTATCTCCTGATGGGCAACATTCAGATCTCCACAAAGGATGACCGGTTTTTCCTTATCCAGTTCCTTCAAATAGCTTGCCAGCCTGTCTTCCCATGCCAGTCTAAAAGAAAGCCTCGCCAGATCCCGCTGTGAATTTGGGGTATAAACATTTACAAGGTAAAAATCATTGAACTCGAGTGTAATGGCCCTTCCTTCAGAATCATATTCCTCCATATCAATTCCGTATTTAACCGAAAGAGGTTTTATCCTTGAAAAAATGGCAGTCCCCGAATATCCTTTTTTCAGTGCATAGTGCCAGTAATCACTATAGCCCTCGAGGTCCAACTGAATCTGGCCCTCCTGAAGCTTTGTTTCCTGGACACAAAAAATATCAGCATCCACTTGCTTAAAGTATTCTAAAAAACCTTTATTGCAGCAGGCACGTAAGCCGTTAACATTCCATGATACAAGTTTCATCCTTTATCCTCTCTTTGCTTCTGCATAAAAAATAAGGGATAACCATTTGGCTATCCCTTATCATTATAGTATAAATTATTTCTTCTTTTAAGTAACTTGCCTGTGCTGGTCGTTAGCCAATAGTTCTGAGAAGATTAGCCATTTCAATTGCAGAGGCAGCTGCTTCCCAGCCTTTATTTCCAGCTTTTGTGCCAGCTCTTTCGATAGCCTGTTCGATTGAGTCCGTTGTTAGAACTCCAAAAATAACCGGAATGCCGCTATTCATTGCAGTAGCCGCAACTCCTTTTGCGGCTTCATTACACACATAGTCGAAGTGTGGTGTTGCTCCCCGTATAACCGTTCCAAGAGTAATCACGGCATCATAACGCTGGCTGTTTGCCAGCTTCTGTGCAACCAAAGGGATTTCAAAGGCCCCCGGTACCCAGGCTATGTCAATATCTTCTTCGTTGACACCATGTCTTCTCAATGCATCCTCTGCTCCGCTCAGGAGTTTGCTCGTGATAAATTCATTAAACCGGCCTACAACCACTCCGATTTTCAAACCAGATCCAACTAAATTTCCTTCAAATGTCATTCCCATTATTAAATTCCTCCTTATTTTAAAAATGAAGCATATGCCCCAATTTTGATTTTTTTGTTTTTAAATAATTCTCATTTTCTATTTTCGTTTCCATCTGGAGAGGAACCCGCTCCACAACCTCAAGCCCATATCCTCCAAGTCCATTAATTTTTCTCGGATTATTGGTTAAGAGCTTCATCTTGCAGATGCCAAGGTCTCTTAAAATCTGGGCTCCAATTCCATACTCGCGCAAATCAGCTGCAAAACCCAGCTTCTCATTTGCCTCGACGGTATCAAAGCCCTGTTCCTGAAGCTTATATGCCCTTAGTTTGTTCAGAAGACCAATTCCGCGGCCCTCCTGACGCATGTATAAAAGAACACCCTGGCCCGCATTATTGATCTGGCTTAATGCTGCATGAAGCTGCGGACCGCAGTCACACCGATAGGATCCAAAAACATCTCCAGTCAGGCACTCTGAATGAACACGGACAAGCACTGGTTCACTTGTCGTGATATCACCTTTAACAAGCGCAATATGTTCCTTGTCATCAACACTGTTTGAATAGCCTATTGCCTTGAAATCACCGAATTCCGTTGGGAGTTCCACTTCAATTTCCCTATGAATAAGTTTTTCCTTTTGGTTTCGGTAACGGATTAGATCTTTAATGGTAATTAGTTTTAGCTGTAAAGTATCAGCCAATTCGCGAAGCTGAGGGACACGGGCCATTGTCCCGTCCTCATTCATGATTTCGCAAATTACCCCTGCAGGAGCTGAATCAGCCATTTTTGCCAGGTCGACAGCAGCTTCCGTGTGCCCCGCCCTTCTTAAGACACCGCCTTTTTTAGCGATTAGGGGGAACATGTGACCAGGTCTTTTAAAATCAGACGGCTTTGACTCGGGATTGATTAGCTCTTGTACTGTCAGGCTCCGTTCAAAGGCAGAAATTCCTGTAGTTGAACTTTTGTGGTCAACACTGACTGTAAAGGCCGTCCCATGAGGATCCGTATTAAGTGAAGTCATTTGATTTAGTTCAAGTTTCTGAGCTAATTCTTCCTCAATCGGGACACAGACCAGGCCTCTTCCATATGTAACCATAAAATTGATAACGTCCGGAGTGGTTTTTTCAGCCAGAGCAATAAAATCACCCTCATTTTCCCTGTCCTCGTCATCACATACAATAACCACTTTTCCTTTTTTTAAATCTTCAATCGCCTCTTCGATTTTGTCAAACATTTTCTAACCCCCTTAAGCAAAGCCGTTTTCTTCTAAAAAACTGAGTGATAACGACTGCTTTTTTTGTTTGCCTGTTTCCTTTAAATAATGACTGACATATTTGCCAATCATATCTGTTTCAATGTTGACAATATCACCCACTCCCTTTTTGCCGAGAATGGTTTCCACTGACGTATGTGGAATTAAAGAGATGGTAAAGGTCTTGTCAGAAATGCCAAAGATGGTGAGGCTTGTCCCGTCCACGGTGACTGACCCTTTTACAATCATGCTGCCTGCCAGCTCCTCATCCACTTCTATTTCATAATATACTGCGTTTTCGACGCGTTTTTTTTGGACAATTCTCCCCGTCCCGTCCACATGGCCTGAAACAAAGTGTCCGCCAAATCTTCCGCCGGCTGCCATCGCCCTTTCAAGGTTTACACTGGACCCGGGGCTCAGGCTGCCTATATTGGTAGCCTTCAATGTTTCTGGCATTACATCCAATGTAAAGGTCTGGCTTGTAAAAGAGGTCACCGTCAGGCAGACTCCGTTAATCGAAATACTGTCTCCCAAGTTTACATCTTTAAGAATTTTATCTGCGTCAACAAAAATCTCAAAGGCATTGCCTGTTTTACGAATACCTTTCACCTTTCCAATCTCCTCAATAATTCCTGTAAACATTTCATCACCCGCTTATGGTTATCTAGCTTTTAGAATATGGTTTGGGACTGACCACCCATTCTTTTATGTCCTACTTCAATAGAATTGTTACTAACTGTCCCTCGCTATCACCCAGCTTTCATTAGTTTGCCCAATGCCCTCTTTTATAGGAGTTAATTCAAGCATTGGGACATAAACATGGATGGCAGAACAAAAAATGACCCTAAGGCTAAGGCCTTTAGGGTCATTTTTGGCATAAGGAAACAAAGGGGCTAAAAAAGGGCAGACTTCACCCTGTTGGTCACTCCTGAATTTTAAAAATTTCCTTCTCCCATCCAGACTTTTACTGTCGGCCCTGGAATTTCACCAGATCCACCGTTTAACTGCTGTTAACCGGGTCACGGACTAAGAAGCTCTATGCTTCATCACCGCCGGTTGGGAATTACACCCGACCCCGAAGGCGACCACATCAGTAAATGATATGGTCCTTTACTATTTAATTATTATTGTCATCTTATCATTTGGATGGTCTTTGAGCAATTATTTAAATCTAAATTGTTAATTAATCAGGAATTTACAAAAAATGTTTTCTTTCAAACTCCAAACGATATAAGATAAAATAGCAGATAAAAAAGATGAATCTTTTGAATTAGGGAGCTAATGTCAATTTTAAGGAGAGGGACGGGAGGCAATTCTTGAAAGAGATCATATTATTAATATCAGAGTTGGTTAATTATTTTCATGATAAGCTGTGGCAATTGAGCAACAATTTCGGCCTTAATCTGTCAGATAAGGACCTGCACCTTTGGGTCTTCGGCATTCTTGGAATTGTTTCTTTTTTTATTGTACACCGGGTGTTTAAAGCGTTGGCAAAACTCAGTATCACGGCCATTTCCTTCATCTATACGTTCACAGTCCTTCTGGTGATTGTATTCGCTGTGGAAATTCAGCAGAAGATAACAGGCAGGGGAAATATGGAGTTTCAGGATGCTGTTATCAGCTTGTGGGGTTTCATCCTTTTTTTCGCAGGATACTTAATACTAAAGTGGATGTTAGGAATGTTAAAAAAACTATTTAAAAAAGCCAGAACCTAAAAGAGCCCACTCAGATAAGAGCAGGTCTCTTCAAATGACTGCTTTTTTTATAATGAGATTGTCTGCCAGGTACCGCCAATTTTGAGGTGCAGGCAGATTAAGCTGCCAATAGGTTGTTCCCAGGAGTTTGTAAGCATCAATAATCTTGTATTTAGCTTTATAGCTTCTTACATCCTCAAACCAGACAACATGTTCTGTGTTATTTGTCCAATAACGATAGAATGGGGATTCAGATTCTGGTGCGTACTGGATGGCTACCCCTTTTGAGATCGCCAGGTTTTGCGCCGCAAGAACCGATATCCCGGTGGTCTGATTGGTGGCTGCGACTTTGTCATACCCATACAGAGGCATGGCTATTTGAAGTTTTTGAGGCGGAATTAATGAAACGGCATACGAAACAACCTGCTCTATCCACCAGGCAGGAGAAATTGGATCAGGCGGTCCACCGGGATATCCATAATCAATCGTCATCACAGCTACGATATCTGCTATTTTCCCGATCATTTGATAATCGTAGGCTCCGATTATTGGATTGGCAGGTATATCCCTAGTTTTAGCATGGACATTAACATGCAATAAAAGATTCCCTAATGCCGTTTTTAACTCTGATAGAAAAGTGGCCAAATCATTGCGCCTTTCCGGAGGAATAAACTCAAAGTCAATGCTTACCCCTTTATACCCTCTCTGTCTTGCCAAATTAACAATACTTAAAACAAGGTTGCGCCTGTATGATGGATTGCCAAGCACTGTACCGGCCAGTTCCGGACTGAAAGTGCTGTCAATTAGGTTTCGGATCATTAACAGGGGTAAGACTCCCAGCTGATTGCTCCTTTCTACAATTCGCCTGTCCTCCAATTGCACGTAAGCATAGCCTTCCCTGGTAAATGAATAGGCCGTTACAGCAAGATAGGTGAGCTGTGGAGCAAGGCTGTCGAGAATTTGAATAACAGCCTCTTGAGAGTATGGGACAATAAAACCTAAAGTTGCTATATCCTGTTTGAGCTCAGTAGGAATGGTAACGAGCCGACCTACTAACAGCCTGTTTGGATTCAGATCCGGGTTTGCCTGGAGAATGGACGCAATGGTTGAATTAAATCGAATGGATAGTTTCCAAAGAGTATCCCCAGGCTGTATTCTATAAGTTCGCTGCTGTAATTCCCGGGAAGGGATGTATAGGGCCAAGCCGGGTACAATGACATTAACATTGCTTAATCCATTAATCGCAACGATCGTGGGAACAGGTACATTATAAACTTGGGAAATCGCCCAGAGAGTATCCCCGTTTTTGACGACATGGATGGCCATAAACACACACCTTTACAGAGTCTTTGTAACCATCTTATGGGGGATCTCACTAGAATTATGCCAATAAACAAGTTCACTTAAAAAGATTCTCGACTGGGACCGTTGTTCATTCCTAGCTAGATCGAGGGCTTTGCACACAATTACGTTCCAGGAACTATTCCAAAATGACTCCTGAATGATAGTCCTGCATGAAGCTGCCAACTATTTCTTCCAGGCTTCCGCTTGCCTCTGGGACTTGTACGATCACTTCATTACGGTTTTTAACGGGAGTTATTCGGACATTGTTCTGCCGGTTTATATCCAGCTGCACTCTTAAATCCTCAGCAAGCTGCTCAGCAGAGTAATCACCCTTAATTAAATAGCGAATATTTCTCATATCCCTCACCATCCTGATCCATTTTATTATCCAAACATTTCTCCCTCTATGGTTTGAGGAAACGATCTGTTCTATTCACGCATGATTTGAAGGGTATATTCTAAGCCCACCGTTCGTGCCTTCGATTCGCTTTTCGATATTTAGCCTGATAACAGGAATCACATATTGGAAACTCGGAACGGTCAGGAAGCGGCTTTCCGCACCGTTTACACTTTTTACGGTAGTTTTCTACTTCATCCCTTAAATGGTGATGAACTTCGAGGCTGATTTCTTCTCTTGCCCTTTCCCAGTAAATAGCCTCCGTTTTCTTTCCAAGCCGGTATAAAAACAAAAGGTGGAGGCCGATTGCCTTATAAGACAATTCGAAATCCTCAAGATTCTTCCTTTTAATAACGGGTTCCGGAAGTTCCCGCCCATCTGCAATCGCCATGATGGTTTCAAGCCATTGGCGGATCAACGCAGGCTCTTTGGAAGAAAAAGGAAGGTGGAGGAAGCCGTATAGATCCATCATGGAAAATCGCGCCTCAATATCACTGTCACGGATTAACTCGTAGAGCTCCCTTTCCTCCGACAGTGAAGCTTTCTTTGTCCCTTTAGGAGGGATGAATTTTTCCCATAGTTCAAAGAATGTGCCCAGGTGGCGGTAATGCCTCTGGAAACGTTCAAAAACGGCAGAGGTCGGTGCAATGGCAAATGTTTGAATGGACTCATCCTGTTGTTCCAGCAGTCTGGACATAATTTTAATATCTTTTGCGAAAGCGACCTTCCCAATATCATAGATGCCTTTCCGTCCAGCCCGGCCTGCGATTTGCTTGACCTCCTGGGAAGTAAGCCGCCTTCTTCTCGTGCCATCAAACTTTTCCGTTTCCAGAAAAACAATTCGGCGGATTGGAAGATTCAGCCCCATGCCAATTGCATCAGTGGCAACTACGACGGTTGTTTGTCCTTGGTTGAACAGCTCAATTTGCCTTTTCCTGGTTTCCGGAGGCATGCTTCCATAAATCATCGAGACAGTATGGCCGCTCCTTTTTAGCTTTGATGCCGTTTCTAATACCTGTTTCCTTGAAAAGCAGATAAGTGCGTCGCCTTTTTTGGTATATTTTAAACTGAATTCCCGGTGCTCCACTTCCAGGGGGATATCCCGTGAATATTCTTTTAGTTCAATCTCTGCCCCTTCGAGGAGGTCCAGAAGCATCATTTTACTATTTCGGCTTCCGATAATATGAACTTCGCGGGCATTAGCCTTCATAATGGCTTTATACCAGGAAAATCCTCTGTCCTTATCTGCAATCATCTGGGCTTCATCAATGACAACAACCTCGTAAAAATCCTTTTCATGAAACATCTCGACTGTACTCGATATATGTTTTGCACCCGTAACGATTTTTTCTTCTTCCCCTGTTTTTAATGTACATGGCACGTTATCACCATTTAATCGATCATATACCTCCAGAGCGAGAAGACGAAGAGGCGCAAGGTATAAACCGCTGTCCGCTTCCTTCATTTTTTGCAGCGCATGATGTGTCTTGCCAGTGTTTGTTTCCCCGATATGCAATACATACCGTACATCCATGCCGAGCGAAGGAGTATAGGCGCGGCCAAAAATATCCTCGATAATCCGCGCTTCCTCAGCCATTTTCCTTTCAATTTCTGCCTGTTCTTCCGCTTTCCTTCTATCACGGTCAGCAACATCTTTTTCAAATATTTCCTTATGAACTGCTGGATCAAAGGGGATAATGGCAAGGCTGAGCAGATCATCTAGATACTCGTCCTGCAGTTCCTGAAAAAGTTCTATGGCCACGTCAATGATATTCTGGTCAAAAGCGTCACTAAAGTGCTGTTTTGTCAAATGTTCACCTGCAGTATCCAGATAAATATCGTTTAGATCACCAGGAATGCCTTCCATCAGCAAATCAGGCATGGATCCAAAAATATATTCAATTACCTTCCTTTCATAAAGGTCGTAATACGTTTCATATTCAAAGTGCCGTTTGCCCCAATCAAAAGTGGTTTGTACACCGCCGGTTAACTCTTCGAAGAACTCTGCGACAAGAGAGTAATCATTTCGATTAAAATTCCCCAGTTCAAGAAGCCGCTCTTCCAACCGGTTGGGATCAATGTATTCGTATCTAGTCTTATCTTGAAAGTCCGCCTTTATCTGCCGAGAAACAAAATGCCTGACATACAAATAAAGAAGGGAAAAGTTCTTGTTAACATAGCCATTAAAATATTCCTGGAGTTTTAAATGCAATGCAATCCGTTCCTCAGCCTGCTTTGCCTCCTGCTGTCTTTTAAAATAACCCTTTCTTGCCCTTCGGTACTGGGTTTCCCAGTCGGCTTCATCTCCTGAGTATCTCTTTTCTACCCAGCCAACCGCATCAAAAGGCTTGTAATCCCGTATTTCATCACGGAATAGCTTGTTGATGATTTTTTTGTCCACTCCTTCAGTCACGTAGCCTTTCTCCTTAAGGAATGCTTTTTTTTCTTTCTTTGGAACATCATTTGATGCCTTATTCAGCCAGACATTTCTCCAGATCTGTTCTACATACACTTTTCTTTCATCTATATAATCCTGATAAGAAGGAACATTCTCGTGCTCCTCCAAAAAACGGTCAATATCCTGAACAATTTTTTGTTTGGTTTGCTGTATTGCTGCGGGGTGTATCATTTCTAATTTACTCATCTGCGTCCCCTTTCCATGCTTTCTCTCTATTTTAACCAGGCTGTATGAATATCCTTTCAAAAAGGAAGAAAAAGGAATATATGTTCTTATCGCTAATTATAGTATGTTCATTCCCTCTTCCTTTTAACTCAAATCTTATTCCTGTAAAAGTCAAATATTCTCTATATAGAAAGAGCCTGTCCAATTCTTATGGACAGGCTCGATTGTTATCTTATAAAGGCGATAATCCCTTCTTCATCATCCAGGACCAGTTCTATTCCTGAAAAAGGATCACGGCCAAGTACTTGATCCAGCCACATTCTTAACGCTTCAATCATATTTTGCTTGACCAGTATCTGCTTTCTGCCATTTACATATGTTTCGGCAGAGAAGCCATAATCATCATCAAACATCAGTTCGACCTCAACATCCTCGGGTGTCACTTGTTTTTTATCAGCAATATAAAGACAGATGGCATTGACAACATCCTGCTCGTCAATTTTTAACGGCGCCATTGGTCTCGATCCTCTTGTTGCCTGTTTCGTTTAAAGGCAGATATGATACGGCTGATGAGCATGAAAGCAAGCAATATACCAATTATGTTGATTGCCATTCCTAAGATCGGTGCAAGACCGCCCATTCCGGCCAGAAGACCTCCAAACAGCAGTCCGGCAAGACCTCCATACATTAGTCCTCTCATCATTCCTCCGTTGTTTCTAGTTGCCGTACGATTGGTTGTATTTGTATTACGGTTGACCGTATTGTTCTGGTTGTTATCTGGATTAGTCACCCGGCTGTTATTATTGTACCGTTTTGTTCCCGATTTATATCGCTTTGCACTTACCTCTGTCTGCTGCTGCAGCTCCTGAAACACTGAGTTGCCAATTGGTGAAAAGACAATGGTGACTGCAACTACCGCTGATAATACTTTTTTTAACATAGCTTCCTCCTTGATGCTTTTTTTATTAGATTTTATTCCGGATTCTATAAATACGAATTAGTTGGACAAAGGTTTCATTTTTTTGTTTTACCCAGAAAAAATAATTATAACCTCAAGGAAAGTGTTTACAGGAAATTTACAATTAATGTTTTCATAAATTAGTCACAATTAGCCCCGTTAATCGAAATAACTTCTATGTTAAAATCATTTTAAAAGGACCTTCTGTGATTTTTATCACACTTTGTTCCACAAGTTTCCACAGGTTTAGGAACAAAAATCGATTATTTTGTGAACGCCCGAGCAAAGTATGTGATATAATGATCAAGGTTTGTGATATAATGATCAAAGTTTTTCCGAATAAAAGAAAGGGGTACTTGTATGAAATTTAAATGGACATTACTATCAGCCATTTTTACGATTGCCATGATGCTTACTGGTTGTGAACCATTGACCGTTCTTGATCCAAAAGGGCCGCAAGCAGAAAGACAGGCAAATGACATTATTTTATCAGCAGGAATCATGATGTTCATTGTCCTGGTCGTATTCGGTCTCCTGGCCTTCATGCTGATAAAATACCGGGCTTCAAAACAAAGCAAGGATTATGAACCTCCACACATCGAAGGCAATGTAATTGTTGAAGCAATTTGTGTAGGAATTCCAGTTCTTATCGTTGCATTCCTATCGTTTGTTTCTGTACAAAGTAACTATATTGTCGAAGCAACGCCAAAAGGATATGAAGATAAAGAACCTTTGGTTGTCTACGCATCTTCATCGAACTGGAAATGGCATTTCAGCTATCCGGAAGAAGATATTGAAACAGTCAACTACTTATATATACCAACGGACCGGCCGCTGGAGTTCAAGCTCTATTCTTACGGCCCGATTACAAGCTTCTGGATTCCGCAGCTTGGCGGCCAGAAATATGCAATGGCAGACATGGTCAACACTCTTCATTTAGCAGCTGATGTGCCTGGTGAATTCATGGGCAGAAATGCGAACTTCAGCGGGAAAGGGTTTGCCGAGAATACTTTCAATGTGACTGCTATGCCTGAAGACGAATTTGATGACTGGGTGAAAGAAGTAAAGGAAACGGCCAAGCCTTTGACTGAGGAGAAATTTAACGAACTGCTCGAACCAGGACATCTTGGACAAATGACATTCACTGGAACCCATCTGGAATTCCTTCCTCCTCCGGAAGGAGAAAATGGTGGACATAACCACGGTTCAACTGATTCAGATTCACATGAAGAACATTCTGATTCCGAGAATTCAGAAGAAGAACATACAAATCATAGCCATCATTAAGATTGATGCACGTCGCCTTGCCTGCGTCATAGGCAGGCGGCGATTTCCCGAAAGGAGTCACTAAGTATGGAATTTTTTGAACGATTTGCCGTACCTCATCCTAGTCCGGCAATTTATGCTTCAATGGTTGCAATCGGACTGACCGTTATTGCCATTCTCGCAGGCTTGACTTATTTTAAAAAATGGGGCTATCTCTGGCGTGAATGGTTAACGACTGTCGACCACAAGCGAATTGGAATTATGTATTTGATTTCGGCATTGCTGATGCTGTTCCGCGGAGGCGCCGATGCGATTATGATGCGTGCCCAGCTTGCTGTTCCAGAAAACCAGCTGCTTGATGCACAGCATTATAATGAAATATTCACCACCCACGGGGTTGTCATGATTATCTTTATGGCGATGCCTTTCATCATGGGATTAATGAACTTTGTCGTACCATTGCAAATTGGTGCAAGGGACGTTGCATTTCCCCGCTTAAACGCCCTTAGCTTCTGGCTTTTCTTTATGGGTGCAATGCTTTTCAATATTTCATTCGTAGTCGGGGGATCACCTGATGCCGGCTGGACATCCTATTTCCCGCTTGCAGGAACAGAATTCAGTGAATCAGTAGGCTCGAACTACTTTATGATCGCGATTCAGATTGCAGGTCTTGGTACCTTAATGACAGGGATTAACTTCATTACGACGATTCTTAAAATGAGAGCTCCTGGCATGACGTTAATGAAAATGCCGATGTTTACCTGGTCTGCCCTGATTACGAATGCGATTATCGTGTTCGCATTCCCGGTATTGACTGTTCTTCTTGCCATGGGAACAATGGACCGTTTGTTTGCAACCAACTTCTTCACAACTGATAATGGCGGCATGGACATGCTCTGGGCCAATCTTTTCTGGGTATGGGGACATCCTGAAGTGTACATTCTTGTTCTGCCAGCTTTCGGTGTATACAGTGAAGTTATTTCTACGTTTGCTCGCCGAAATCTATATGGCTATAAATCTATGGTTGCTTCAATGGTCATCATTTCACTGCTGTCTTTCCTAGTATGGGCCCACCATTTCTTTACAATGGGTCAAGGCGCATTAGCCAACAGCATCTTCTCGATTACAACAATGGCAATTGCCGTACCGACCGGGGTAAAGATCTTCAACTGGCTGCTTACCCTCTGGAAAGGGAAAATTGTCATCACTACTCCAATGCTGTACTCCATCCTGTTTATTCCGCTTTTCACTATCGGCGGAGTTACCGGAGTAATGCTGGGGATGTCAGCTGCTGACTATCAGTATCATAATACCATGTTCCTGGTTGCCCACTTCCACATGGTTATTATTCCTGGTGTCGTGTTCGCGATGCTTGCAGGCCTTACCTACTGGTGGCCTAAAATGTTTGGCTTTATGCTAAATGAAAAAATCGGTAAATCGGCTGCATGGACCATCGCCATCAGCACACTGGTTGCCTTTATGCCAATGTTCTTCTCCGGTTTGGACGGTCAGGCGCGCAGAATGTACACATACTCAGAATCGACTGGATTCGGCATCTGGAACATGATTTCATTTATCGGTGCCGCGGGGCTTGCAATCGGATTTGCACTGATTGTCTATAACGTGTATTACAGTGTCCGATACTCGCCTAGAAATATAAGTGCAGATCCTTGGGATGCACGTACACTTGAATGGGCGACACACAGTCCCGTTCCAGAATACAACTTTGCAAATGTACCGCAAATCGATTCGATCGAGACATTCTGGGATTCAAAGAAAAAAGGCCATATTATGTTCAAGGGTGACTATGAAAAGATTCACATGCCAAATAACAGCGGAATGCCATTTATTATGAGCTGTATCTTTTTTGCCTGGGGCTTCTCATTTGTATTTGCGATGTGGATCCCTCTCATCATCACGACTATCGGCATTTTGGTCTGCATGGCCCTCCGTTCCTTTGAAAAGGATCATGGCCACTATATCTCTGTAGAAGAAATTGAAGAAACAGAAACAAAATTGCGAGGTGCTAAATAATGAAAATAGATCACTCGCTTCCTCTTGAATACAGTACCGAAGAAAACCGCTTAAAAATATTAGGTTTCTGGATTTTCCTTGGTGCCGAAATCATGCTTTTTGCTACCCTTTTCGCATCCTATTTTGTTCTGGCGGATCGTACAGGAAGCGGACCTGCCGGCTCGGAAATTTTTGAGCTGACACCAGTTCTGATTGAAACCATCCTGCTGTTGACTAGCAGCTTTACCATTGGCCTTGGAATCCATGCCATGAGGATCGGTAATAAGAAAGCCATGATGACTTTCTTTGCTGTCACCCTTCTGCTTGGATTGGCCTTCCTGGGCTTTGAGATTTTCGAATTCTTTCATTATGTTCATGTTGGTGCCGGACTTCAAACAAGTGCCTTTACAGCCATGCTGCTGACTACCCTAGGGACTCATGGGGCGCACGTTACATTCGGATTTTTCTGGGGCTTAGCCATCCTCCTTCAGGTTAAAAAACGTGGTTTGACACCAGAAACAACGAATAAGTCCTTCATCTTCTCTCTTTACTGGCACTTCCTGGACGTCGTTTGGATCTTTATCTTCAGCTTCGTCTACCTGAAAGGAATGATGTAAACATGAATTTGAAAGAATTGTTTCCACGCAATCAAGTAATAGGGTTTGTGTTTTCGCTGATTCTTACCGCAGCAGCCCTGACAGTCTACTTTTTGGATCTTTCCTTCCAGGCTGGCATGACGGTGCTGCTTGTAACAGCTTTTATCCAGGCTGCCGTTCAGCTGGTATTGTTTATGCATGCTGGCGAAACGGAAGATAAAGGAGCGATTTATACCAATATCTATTATGGTGTCATCATTGCTCTAGTTACGATATTTGGCACATTGCTATGTATGACATGGGGATATATTTAAACAGACTAAGAGGGCGTCAATTCGGCGCCCTCTTTTTTATGGATAGATTTAAAAACCTATGAACTCCATGCTCTGAAGACAATATCCGTGACCATCATTTATTTCTTATTTTAACTCTTGTATTAAAAACCGTATTATTGCAAAGACCGGCTGCCTTTTTTTGTATTAGTAACCATTTCTTCAGAAATGACCAGGAACACGCCCATCAAGAAAATAAAGATAGCTCCCATGATTGTACCGATGCCTATCCCGGTCACCGGACTGTAATCGCTTACAAGGAACCCGTACATGAAAATGGCGATTCCGATTGTGAGGATTGTTCCCCCTACATATCTTACAGCGTTTAACATTTTAGAATAAGACTTCAAACGAATCAGCCTCCTTTTTATATATTATTCCTCTAGTTCACAAAATTGTCAAACTTTATTTTAATATTCCCGCCTCTTTTCTTGACAAACAAAATTATTGATATTTTCCTTTGCTTTCTTAAAATTATATGAATCATACAGGCTTAAGTTACAAATCTTAATAAATGGCATTCGATCTGATATCAGGAGGTGAGAAACCTGCCAAA
Source organism: Mesobacillus foraminis (assembly GCF_004340465.1). Classification (GTDB taxonomy): domain Bacteria; phylum Bacillota; class Bacilli; order Bacillales; family Cytobacillaceae; genus Mesobacillus_B; species Mesobacillus_B foraminis. The sequence goes on from NZ_SLVV01000002.1 coordinate 128,742, forward strand.
TAAAAAAAGGCCCGTTTCCTATCAGCAGACACTTGGAACCAAGACGGAAAAAATCAGGAAACAATCGGAGCAGGAAAACAAAAAACAGCAAAAATAACTGGAACTTCGTCTTATATAACCAGCATTAACCGGGCTGGCAAACGTAGACCAGCCTAGTAATGCCCTACTCTGTATTTCATTTTACTTTTCTGCAGAATTCCATATGATTTTGGGTCATCCCCTCTATAAAAACCTCTTTTGCCCCACCACTCCCCATCAAAGAATGACATAATTTTTATGTGCGATCACTGTCCGGTTATTCAAAAATTCCCGGTCTGAGAAGTTCTCAAGAATCTCAATAATAACCGAGTTTTCTTTTACTTTTTCAACTACCCCTTTAATTCCATGCATTGAAACGACTTGATCACCTACATGTGCAACTTTCACTTTCATCTTGCTCAACCCCTTTGCAAATTTTTAGGGATGTCCTTTAATACCCATCTCGTTTGGAATAATAGACTGATTTACAAAGATAGTACGGCAATTTTTTTGTGGCATCATGTGTTTTGTCACATTTGCTTACGGACTTTTTCAGTTTTACTTTGATGTAAGAAACGAAAAACAGGAGGGCGTTTGCCTCCTGTTTTTCAACCTGCAATCAAAGTTATAATGGTAACGATGACAGCTAATGCTGATACACCGACTCCTGCCCAAGCAGCATATAATGGTCTCTTACTGGCATTTTCATCCTTCAGCTCTTTCAAAGAATTTTTGATATCAACAATATCAGACTGGTTGGCGGCTGATTTTAATGATTCACGAAGTTCAGAGATACTTCGATCACGGCTTCGAAACATCTCTGTTAGTTCTTGTCTTGGAATATAAACACCCTCTGATTTTTTTTGCCATTCCCTGATATCATTCCTCAAATCACTAATGACCACTTCAAGCTGCTTGATTTGTTCTTCAACTACGGCTAAACGCTCATAATTTTCATTGCCCACTCCCTCACCCCATTTAACGGCAATCATTCAGATTTTCATTACTATTTTATGAGAGGGCCGGTCAATAAGGCATGGACAATCTACTATTAAAGTAAAATATTATTGTGCTCATGAAAATGCGATTCCCCAATAGTCAAACAAATTGCTCTTGTCCATACCAGCCCAGCAGGGAGCCTGCCCCTGGCCAAATACCACAGCCATTCTCCCTGCCCTATTGGAGTCCAAATTTCTCGCTAATTTCTTTTTTTAAGTTTTCAAGATATTCCGGGCTCAGAACATCGCTTCCCCCGCGAAAAATCTCCTGTAAATAAGATTTTGGAGGGGATGTTTCCGAGTCTTTTTCTACCACTGTAAAGCTCAGTACATTCATGACCTTTTTGCCATTTAGCTGAGGCTCCAGCACAATTGGCCGATAACACCCTTCCTTTACTCCTTCTCGCTTGAATAAATATGCCAGGCCTTCTTTTGTGATCTCATAGATTTTGCCTTCAACGATTCCACCTTCTTCTACTATGTCTGCTCTGCCCCCGTCAGAATATTTTTTGGCAAAGCGGAGCTTGTACCCTCTCAAAGTACCCCGACCCTCTACCTTCAGGAAACAGTGCTTAACTCCGGAGCGTATGAACCTTTCATCATCCATACAGCTTGCATAGGCAAAATAAAGGAATGATTCTTTGACTTTAAGCAAAGAATATACGCTCCAATCTCCACCTTCAATATGCTGAAGCTTATGCCTGTCTCCATCTTCCGGTAGTACATATACAAAGGCCTGAACAGTGCCGATATCAGTTGTAACTGTTTTTATAGTTCGGTTATAATGATTATTTTTTCCTGGACCGCAATAACCCTCAAAATCGTCCAGCTTTTTTAAAAGCTCTTGATCTACCTCATATAACTCACCGTAGACTCTCCCTGTTTCATCCTCTTTCAGGAATGGATAGCCATATGGCGAATCATAGAGCTTGCCATTTGTATAGCATTGTGCGGCACCACGCACTGAGTTCTGCAAGACATGTTGGTTTCTTTGACCCATTCTCAGTGTTCCATATACGAACACATAATATTTTTCCTCCATTCGCCCGCACTCCTTCTAAGACCAGATGTTCTTTATGGCTATTAACGATTTTTACTATAAAAGAACACCTCTGGCTGCGACTCTACCCTCAGGTTTTCTGCTTCCATGGTATGCTGGTCATTGCGGGAATATGCAGGCGTGCAGTTTTCATTAAAAAAGAACCTAAGTTTCTGAAGTATTTCAAGAAACTTAGGTTCTTTTTTTCACTATTAAAATGAACACTCAACTAATCCAGCTGAATGAACAGCTCTCTTAATAGGCGTCAAACTTCACATCTTTACCAACAATTAGTTCTGCTTCCGTACAGTCAAGGATCTGCTGAAGAGTGAAACCCACGGAGACTTCAATAAGCTTCAGCCCATCCTTTGTTACATCCATTACGGCCCGGTCCGTTATAATCCGTTCTACAACTCCTTTTCCTGTCAGGGGAAGGCTGCACTTTTTCAGGATTTTTGATTCCCCTTTTTTATTAACATGGTCCATTATGACGATTGTTTTTCGTGCTCCGTGAACTAAATCCATTGCTCCGCCCATCCCTTTTACCATCCTTCCAGGTATCATCCAGTTGGCAAGATCTCCTTCCTGGGAAACCTCCATGCCTCCGAGAATGGCTACATCAATATGTCCCCCACGGATCATGGCAAAAGACTCCGCACTGTCAAAATAGGCGGCACCTTGAATCGCAGTCACGGTTTCTTTGCCTGCGTTGATCAAATCGGCATCGACCTCCGCTTCGGACGGATAAGGACCGATTCCCAGAAGGCCGTTTTCAGACTGGAGGACCACTTGTTTATAGTCACTGATAAAATTGGCCACCATCGTGGGCATGCCAATTCCAAGATTTACGTAATCACCATTTTTAATCTCTTTCTCTGCCCGCCTTGCAATCTTTTCCCTTGTGTTCATCCGATCCCCCCCCTTAAGCTTGTATGGTCCTGCGTTCAATTCGTTTTTCCTGGGTCCCCTGAATCAAGGATTGAATATAAATTCCGGGTGAATGGATGATGTTGGGATCAAGCTCGCCAGTCTCAACAATCTCTTCTACTTCGGCAATTGTTGTCCTGCCTGCCGCCGCCATCATGGAGTTGAAATTGCGTGCTGTTTTCCGGTAGACAAGATTGCCCATTTTATCTGCCCGGCAGGCTCTGACCAGGCTGAAGTCCGAAGTCAATGATTCTTCAAGAAGGTATTCTCTGTTATTGAAGATTCTTGTTTCTTTCCCTGCTGCAATTGGGGTGCCCACCCCGGCAGGAGTATAGAATGCAGGGATGCCTGCACCTCCAGCACGGATCTTTTCTGCCAAAGTACCTTGAGGCGTAAGTTCAACCTCAATTTCACCATTCAAAAGCTGCCGCTCAAATTCTTTGTTCTCCCCAACATAGGAGGCGATGATTTTTTTTATTTGCTTGTTTCTCAGAAGAAGCCCAAGCCCCCAGTCATCAACACCACAATTATTGGAAATGATTGTAAGGTTTTTTACCCCCTTTTCCGCCAGGGCTTTGATCAGGTTTTCAGGAATCCCGCACAAGCCGAATCCCCCTACCATTAGCGTCATGCCATCCTGTATCCCTTCTATAGCTTCAAGAAAATCCGAAAAGATCCTTTTCATCAAGGCCCCTCCTTTTTAAACGGGATAAACTCCATGTTTTCTTTCTGTAAAGATCTGGTGTTTTGTCATATAAACTTCCAGCCGGACGGCAAGCTCTTCCCTTAAGGAGTTCGGCTCTACTATGTCATCTATGACCAATTCGGACGCAAGGCGGTAAACATCTATATCTTCCCGGTATTCTTCACGTTTTTCCGCTATGAATGAGGCTCTTTCCTTCTCTGGAAGTTCAGCGATTTTATTCGCAAATACTGCATTTACAGCAGCTTCAGGACCCATTACAGCAATGGAGGCCGTCGGGAGGGCAATACAGCAGTCAGGTTCAAATGCCGGGCCGGCCATTGCATACAATCCTGCACCGTATGCTTTACGGACAATGACCGTCAGCTTGGGCACGGTAGCCTCGCTCATGGCAGAAATCATTTTGGCCCCATGCCGGATTATCCCCGCTTTTTCTACATTTGTTCCAATCATAAAACCAGGAACATCGGCAAGGAATAACAGCGGAATATGGTACGCGTCGCAGAGAGTAATGAACTTGGCAGCCTTATCGGCACTATCCGGGAACAGAACTCCCCCCTTTACACGTGGCTGGTTGGCAACAATCCCGACAGGCTGGCCGTTGATCCGTGCTAGACAGGTAATCAGCTCAGGAGCAAACAGCTTCTTGATTTCACAAACGGAGTTCCCATCCACAAGACGTTCGATCAAATCATACATGTTAAAAGGGGCGTTCTGGTTCTTGGGGATCAGTTCAGCGATCGTTTTATCAGATGAAGCTGGAGCTTGAGGTTCGGCAATCGCCGGCTTTTCTGAAAAGTTATCAGGAAAATATGTTAAATATTCACGAGCATAATCAATTGCTTCCTCTTCGTTTTTCACCAGGACATCCCCGCATCCTGATACGGAGCAATGCATTTTTGCACCGCCCATTTCTTCCAGCGTCACTTTTTCACCAATGACCATTTCAGCCATCCTAGGTGAACCCAAATACATGGAGGCATTGCCTTCAACCATGACCACGATGTCGCAAAATGCGGGGATATAAGCGCCCCCGGCAGCAGAAGGTCCGAAAAGGAGGCATATTTGGGGCACTTTCCCCGACATCTTAACTTGGTTATAAAAGATCCGCCCCGCCCCTCTGCGCCCCGGAAACATCTCCAACTGATCGGTTATCCTGGCACCCGCAGAGTCGACAAGGTAAAGCATTGGGCAGCGGAGCTTATCTGCAGTTTCCTGAATCCGGATGATTTTTTCTACGGTCCTCTTTCCCCAGGAGCCTGCTTTAACCGTAGAATCGTTTGCCATGACGCAAACGGTACGTCCATGGATCTTTCCGATTCCGGTTACGACTCCGTCTGCGGGAAGGTCACCAGTGAGCGAATTCGCAAACAAACCGTCCTCTGCACGCAGGCCGTCATCCAGCAGCTTTTTCAGACGTTCTCTTACATAAAGCTTGCCTTGTTCCTGGTTTTTTTGGTGGTATTTCTCGTTGCCGCCCTGTAAGATTGATGTTCTTTTAGACTCGTAGTCAGATTTTGTATGCGTGTCGGTCATTGCGTTTCCTCCTTTTAAAAACTGAAAAAGCCTATTTGGATAGCTGTATAGCGATCTCTTTGAAAGTTTTAGCTTATATTAAATTTTTACAGTCACTCACGAATTTTTATAAAGGTTTGTAATCATTAAAATGGGTTACCTGCCCTTGAATACCGGCGGACGCTTTTCTGCAAATGCCTTTAATCCTTCCAGCCTGTCTTGACTGGGTATAAGGGCACTGTATGCGAGTTCCTCTATTTTCAGCCCGGTTTCAAGGTCCACTTCCAGCCCTTTATTGATCGCGACTTTGGACTGAATAAGAGCAAGCGGAGCATTCTTGGCTATATCTGCCGCCCATTTTAATGCAGTTTCTTGCAGCTGATTTGCCGGGACAGCATATTCCAATAGTCCTATGGACTCTGCCTCCCTCGCATTTAGCCTTTTGGCTGTAAAAATCAGTTCTTTGGCTTTTCCGGGCCCAATCAGCCGCGGGAGCCTCTGTGTCCCGCCTGCACCCGGAATGATGCCTAAAGAGGTTTCTGTCAATCCCATTTGGGCATTCAGTGATCCAATGCGTAAGTCACATGCCAATGCAAGCTCCATGCCTCCTCCGAAAGCAGCACCGTTAAGTGCCGCAATCACTGGCTGCGGCAATGAGGCCAGCTCGCTTACAGCTCCAGCAATTAATCGAACTGTCCGCCTAGCTTCATTTTCGCTCATTTCTTTTCGTTCTTTTAGATCTGCCCCGGCACAAAAGGCCTTTTCCCCTGCTCCTGTAAGAATTACTGCCCGAATATCCCCATCATTCTTTAACTCCTGAAGGATACCATGGAACTCAAAAAGCAGTTTTTTTGACAAGGCATTTGCTGCTTCTGGCCGATTCAAGGTAATGATGGCGACGCTGCTGCTCATTTTTTCTATCAATACGTTTTTAGCTGAACCATCATTCATGAAAAGGACTCCTTTCCTTCCGCACGTTTGATCTCCATCTGTTTGCTTTTGAGCTTTTTGCCAAGTTTCCTTTCTATATATTGAGCGGATTTAATAATCGCATTGAAATCAATACCTGTGTTTATCCCCATCTCATGCAGCATATAGAGCAAGTCTTCAGTAGAAACATTGCCTGAAGCTCCTCTGGCATAGGGGCACCCCCCTAAACCTCCCAAGGAACTGTCGAAAATAGTAATTCCCATTTCAAGCGACTTCACGATATTGGCCAGCGCCGTTCCCCTCGTATCATGAAAATGCATGGCCAGACGATTGGGGCCGAAATGAGGCAATAGTTCTTCAAGTAAACACTCAACCTGATTCGGGACAGCCACACCAATTGTATCCCCCAGGGAAATTTCATCAATGCCCATGTTAAATAAGTGGTCAGCCACCTTTCTTACCTCAGCGGGAGCTACCGGTCCATCGTAAGGGCAGGCGATAACGGTCGAAATATATCCCCTGACTGTTTTCCCCGCCATTTTCGCCTCTTTTACTACTTCACCGAGAATGGGGTAGGTTTCATTAATGCTTTTGTTAATATTTCTCACGTTGTGACCCTCGCTGGCTGACATGAAAACACTGATTTCATCGACATTGCTTTCCAGGGCGCGGTCAAGTCCCTTGATGTTTGGCACAAGCGAAGCATAGGTAACAGATGGATTCCTTTTAATGCCCTTTAGCACCTCTAGTGCGTCTGCCAGCTGGGGAATCCATTTTGGATGAACAAATGAGCTTGCTTCTATATACGAAAGCCCCGTCCTGGATAATGAGTCGATCCATGAAATTTTATCAGCTGTTGCCACAAGGTGTTTTTCATTTTGCAAACCGTCCCTGGGACCAACTTCCTTAATGGTGACGCTTTTTGGGAGTTTCATAGATTTGCCTCCTATTCCACTTCCAAAAGGACGTCAGTATCGTTAACAAAGTCCCCTTCCTGCACAAGTACCTTTGTGACCGTTCCATCTGCTTCAACAGCAACGGGGATTTCCATCTTCATGGATTCAAGAATAACAACTTCCTGTCCCGCTTTGACTTCGTCCCCTTCCTTCACTAAAATCTTCCAGACACTTCCTGCCATTCCGGCTTCTATTTTGCTCATGATTTTCTCCTCCTATTCTATAAAGATGGTAAAAGGGGTAGGTAATATTCATTGACAAAGTTGGTATTGATTTTTCCAGCTAAAAACTGTTCATGACTGACCGTCTTAATCAGCATCGGAATATTCGTTTTAATTCCGTCAATTTTATAGTCTTCCAAGGCTGCTTTCACCCTAGAACAAGCCACCTGCCTTGTCTCGCCCCAGGCGATGAGCTTGGCAATCATCGGATCATAAAAGGGAGTTACCTGTGTACCAGCCTCAATTGCACATTCATTGCGGATCCCCTCACCCTTAGGGAGTTCAAAATTGGTTATTTTCCCTGGTGAAGGCAAAAAGGTTTTTGGGTCTTCAGCATAGATTCTGACTTCAATCGCATGCCCTTTTCGGTAAACATCCCCGCGAGTAAGTGTAAGCGGATTTCCAGCAGCCACCTTTATCTGCTCTTCGACCAGGTCGAGTCCGGTAATCTCCTCGGTAACTGGATGCTCCACCTGTAATCTTGTATTCATTTCAAGAAAATAGAAATTTTGTTCTTTATCTACTAAAAACTCGATTGTACCCGCATTTGAATAGCCTATATGCCGGGCTGCCTGAACAGCAGCACTTAGCATTTTTTCCCGTGTCTCCATACTGATGAACGGAGAAGGGGCTTCTTCAACTACTTTTTGGTTGCGGCGCTGGATTGAGCATTCTCTTTCAAAGAGCGGGACGATATTTCCATATGAATCGGCTAAAATCTGCACTTCAATATGGTGTGGCTCAGAAATGTACTTTTCAAGGAACATGGCTCCATTCCCAAAAAAAGATTGGGCACGCTTCTGATTGCCGGCAAAGGCGTTACCAAGCTCTTCCTCAGATCGAACAAGCTGCATACCGATTCCCCCGCCGCCTGCTGAAGCCTTTAGCATAAGTGGATATCCAATTTGTTTTGCAGCCAATTTGGCTTCTTCTTCATTTTCAAGAGAGGTATTGATTCCTTCTATGATTGGTACTCCCGCTTCCTTCATTGTTTTGCGGGCTTCTATTTTGCTGCCCATTGAAGCAATAATTTCTGGTTCCGGACCAATAAATACAATCCCTTCGACCTTGCACCTTGCTGCAAAGCCTGCATTCTCCGATAAAAGGCCATAACCTGGGTGTATGGCTTCGGCTCCGCTAGTTTTGGCAGCGGCGATAATCCCGTCCACATTCAAATAGCTTAGGTGGACAGGGGGCTTCCCAATACAATAGGCTTCATCAGCTTCACGCACGAAAAGAGAGTCTGCATCTGCTTCTGAATAAACGGCAACTGTTTCTATCCCCATTTTTTTACAAGTTCGAATGACCCTTAAGGCGATTTCGCCACGGTTTGCAATTAAAATTTTCGAGAACAAGGAAATTCTCCTCTCTTCGATTAGGTTAAAAGATTGATAGACTGCTCACGCAGCTTAAATTTCTGAATTTTTCCAGATGCAGTCATTGGATAAGCATCTGTAAAGAAAATGTGACTTGGAATTTTGTGCCGGGAGATCTTTCCTTTAAAATAGTCTTTTATCTCCTCCGCCGTAGCCGTTTCTCCCTCTTTCAAAATAATCCAGGCCATGACTTCCTCGCCAAAAATTTTATCTGGGACGCCTACTATTTGCGCATCCAAAACTTTCGGATGTGTGTAAAGAAACTCTTCAATTTCACGTGGATAGATGTTTTCTCCGCCGCGGATGATCATATCTTTGAGGCGCCCGGTTATTCGGCAATAGCCTTTTTCATCCATTACAGCCAAATCTCCGGTATGAAGCCAGCCTTCCTCATCTATTGCCTCCCTGGTTGCTTCAGGATTTTTATAATAACCTTTCATTACATGATAGCCTCTTGTACAAAGCTCTCCTTGGACATTCGGTGGCAGCCCTTGATCTGTTCCTGGTTCCACAATCTTAACCTCGACGTTAGGGAGCGCCCTGCCAACACTCTCCACCCGCAGGTTAACCGGATCGTTCGTACGTGTCTGGGTTATGACAGGAGAGGATTCGGTCTGTCCGTAACAAATGGTTATCTCAGTCATATTCATTTTGGACATAACCTTCTTCATTACTTCAACAGGGCAATTGGAACCAGCCATCACTCCTGTGCGCAAGGTTGATACATCGTATTTTTCAAAATTTGGATGGTTCAATTCAGCAATGAACATTGTTGGAACCCCATGGAGAGCCGTACATTTCTCTTTTTCAACCGTGCGAAGCACAGTTTCAGGTTCAAATTCCTGTACGGGCACCATTGTTGCCCCTACACTTACAGCTGCAAGTGTGCCTATCACACATCCGAAGCAATGAAAGAAAGGGACGGGTATGCAAAGCCTGTCTTCATCTGTCAGTTTCATACATGAGGCGATATTAAAAGCATTATTCGTTAAATTGGTATGTGTTAGCATGACACCTTTTGGAAAACCGGTAGTTCCCGAGGTATATTGCATATTGATGACATCATCCGGTTCCAATGAAGCCGATACTTCCTGGAGTTCGCAAGTCGAAACTTGCTCACCCATCTTGATAACGTCGGACCAGTTAAACGCTCCATTGTATTTCGTTTCACCGAGAATGATGACATTTTTTAACATCGGCAGCCTTTTGGACTGCAGCTTTCCAGGTTCCGCTGTTTTCAATTCAGGGCAGAGTTCATAAATCGTATCGATGTAGGAGTTGCCCCTGTATTCTTCAATTAAGAAAATGGACGTACTTTCAGATTGCCTTAAGAGGTACTCCAATTCGGAAGATCGATAGTTCGTATTTACTGTGACTAGGACTGCCCCCATTTTACCTGTACCGAATTGCAGGCTGACCCATTCTGGGACATTTGACGCCCAGACAGCCACATTTTCACCTTTTTTAATTCCTAACGTTATTAAGCCTTTGGCTACTTGTTCGCATAGATCATTGAATTCTCTGTACGTATAACGGAGACCGCGGTCGGTGTATACCAGGGCCTCATGGTCTGGTATTTCTTGTGCCCTGTCAGCCAACAGCCCTCCTACTGTTTTACGGATTATTCCGGTCATCCTAAATCCCTCCCACCTTTAGCATCCTAAATGGCGTGCAATCACTAAACGCTGGATCTCAGATGTCCCTTCACCTATTTCCATCAGCTTCATGTCGCGCAAATGACGTTCTACATCATATTCCTTCATATAACCATATCCCCCGTGAATCTGAATAGCCTGATTGCACACTCGGAATCCAGCTTCCGAAGCAAATAGTTTCGCATACGCAGATTCCTTTCCGAATGGCTTTCCTTGATCCTTCAGCCATGCCGCTTTGTAAACCATATTGCGCGCCAATTCAATTTCCATTGCCATGTCTGCAAGCTTAAATTGAATGGCCTGAAAACTGGAAATCGATTGGCCGAACTGCTGGCGCTCCTTTGAATACTGAAGCGCCTTTTCAAAAGCAACCTGGGCAATCCCAACGGAAAGTGCTGCAATTGAAATCCGGCCGCCATCAAGAGTGTACAAAAACTGGCTGAACCCTTTTTTTTCATCACCAAGCAGGTTTTCCCGAGGCACCCGGACATCCTCAAGTACGATTTCACACGTATTCGAACCTCGGACCCCCATTTTGTCATAATTACAGGAAATGGTAACCCCTTTGGCATCTGCAGGAACGATGATGGCCGATACAATATTGCGGCCATTCCCCTTTTTCCCTGTGACAGCGGTTACAATAATTTGGCGGGAAAATCCTGCATTGGTGATCCAGCACTTCTCTCCATTGATGACCCACTCGTCGCCATCCAGCACGGCTTTTGTCCTGGTTCCACCTGCATCTGATCCCGCATTGGGTTCTGTCAATCCAAATGCCCCCATTGTTTCCCCTTTCGCCATAGGCACCAGCCATTCCTGCTTTTGTTCCTCCGTTCCGAAGTAATAAATTGGGCTGGCCCCCAGACTTGTATTGGCTGCGTAGCTTAAGCCTGTTCCGCCGCACGCTTTGCCAATCTCTTCGACAGCAATGCAATAAGAAATGGTATCTCCTCCGGCACCTCCATATTTTTCCGAGAACGGAATGCCCAGCAGCCCAAGCTTCCCTAATTTCTCAAAGGTTACATCTCGCATTTTCGACGTTTCATCCACTTCTCGTGCATATGGCTTAATTTCTTTTTCGGCAAAATCTCTTACCATTTCCTGCAGCATTTTTTGTTCTTGAGTCAAATCGAAATTCATCGTTTTTCCTCCTCTTAAATAAAGGCTATATTTGGTACCGACCAGTCGGTCTGTCCTCTGTTTTTAAATAGCCAGCTGCTTTATTGACGCTGACTTTTGAGTAAATAGGTTTCTGCTGCTATATCCTTCATACCCTTTTCCGTTATAAGAGAATGAAGGATTAAATCATTAAAAATGAGGGCGATAGAATCAATTGATAGAGCCCCGTCTTTTTTATACCATTTGTAGGTCCAATTAATCATGCCGATAATCGACATTGTGGATATCTCGGCAGGAACTTCAGAGCGAAAATCTCCGTTGGATTGACCCTCGCTAATTACCTGAAGAATAATTTTCCTGTACTCGTCTCGTTTTTCATTAATCAGCTGTTGATATTCCCTTGCAAGATAGGCGCTTTCCTGATAAAAAACGGTTATATGTGGTTTGTAGAGGTCAAATACTTTTGTAAATGATTGGATGATTGCGCATAAACGGGAAACTGGTGTATCAAAGTTATCATATGCTTCCCTTGCCTTATCGAGAACATAGGAGATAAAAAGATCGTGGATATAAAACAGCAGCTCATCTTTGGATTTAAAATTGTGGTAAAAGCCCCCTTTCGACGTTTGCGAATCATCAACAATCTGGCCGACACTCACTCCGTGATATCCATGCTTTTCAAATAAGTTGATAGCGCTTTCAATAATTCTTTCTTTAAGGGTTTTTTTCATTTTCATCATCCTTTGAGTCGTATCTTACCATAGGTATAAACTGAATATCAAATATTTTCTGAATTGTTTCTCCAGGTATGTTCAAAGTGCTAACCGGCATCAAATACAGCTGCAGACCTAAACTCCATTTGGGCTTACTTACTTCAAAACAACCCTGTCTATTCCCTCTTTCAAAAGCTTCCAAATATGCTTAATTTCTTGTTTGGGATTTAACATAACTGGATACAAAATAGCCCTGGCAGAAGACATTAACCAAGGCTATTTGATAAAAAGGAAATGCTTATTGTTTCAGGATATTCAGGTCGAATTCTTGAAGCACTTCAAAGGTTTTCTATGTTAAGCAAAGACCTCGTGCCTACGTTCGATTTTAAATGCTTCTCTCCATTTTTTATTTACCTCTTTTCCAAGGATTAGATTACTAATCATTTTCCCTGTTCCAGGTGCCAGGAGTATGCCATTCCTAAAATGTCCTGCCGCAAATAATAGACCCTCTTGTTCCGGGTGGCGGCCTATAAATGGTTTCTTGTCAAATGTTTGGGGACGAAGGCCGGCCCATGTGGAACCGATCTCCATTTCACCGATTTCAGGCATCATTTTCTTAGCGTGTACAATTAATTTTTCTATACCGCCTAGCGAAGGTCTTTCATTCCAATCGTTCTCTACCATCGTTGCACCTATGACAAGACTACCGTTCATCCTTGGCACGATGTATTGGTGTTCATGGAAAAGTGTATGATTCAGGACCGTTCCTCTATTCCAAACTGACAAACATTCGCCTTTTACCGGGACTATCCGGTTTGAGAGACCCATTGACTCAAAAAATGAATTGCTCCACAGCCCACTTGCAACCACAACGTATTGCGCTTCTACCTCTCCTGCCGGGGTCTTGATTAAATAGGTGCTTTCTTGTTTTTGAATATCATAAACCTGTGTATACTCATGCAACTCAGCTCCCAGCACACTTGCGGATATACCAAGGCCTTTACAGACTGCTTCTGGAACTACGCTGACGTCGTCTTCTATGTAAGCTGCTCCCAATATTAAGGGCGAAATGGTACTTTCGTTCGAAATTACTTGATTTGCGTCGAGCCAGTCAACAGTTGGCAAAGCACATAAAGATTCCATTTCTTTTTTCTCCTTCTCCGTATAGGCCAGTTTGTAAATCCCCCCTTTACACAAACTGATATCTATCTTGCTAAGCTCTCTTATCTCCTTTTCCAGCTTGAAATACTCCAGTTGACTGTTTCTTGCAAAAGGATAGAATATATTCATATCATCACATTCCGAATGAGCACCAAGCATACCAGCAGCTGCACTTGTTGTCTTACCGCCAAGTTCTCCACTCTCAAATAAACCAACCTTTAAATTTTCTTTCGCCAGATAGTATGCAATTGAACAGCCAATGATTCCGCCGCCTATTATGGCTGCGTCATAATATTTTTTCATAAGTATTTTCCAGCCCTTCTGTATAAACGTATTTTTCAAAAATAAAACCACTTCCCTATAATAGAAAAGTGGACTGGAAATTAAAGGCTGTCTTGGCGCTTGAAAATACCGCTCCACTTCCCTACGCAGGTTCTAACCTGTTCAGGTGATAAGAGTTTCAAAGTACCTACTTTGCTCTCAGCCCTTATCAAAGGCTCCCCTAGTGATTTTAATTGTCATATCACATTATACATAATAAACGAAATATTACAACATTTAATCACGGACACCAGCAGTACAACCCGTAAATTGTTCTTGCTCCTGGCCCCTGGAGTATGGGTGGCTCCCTTTCATCATGATTACTATTTCCTTTATTACCTACTGAATCCAAAGCTTAAACAGGCCCTCCGTGACGCCGAGATTGTACATATAGTAAAATCCGAAAACCGCGCTGATCAGGCCTGTGAGTCTTGCAAAACCTGTATTCAGGTTTATATTTTTTGTGCTTAATATGAATGGAATGCCAATTATTGTGGTAAAGCACAGCATTCCAATGATTGTGCCGGCGCCAAATATCATAATATATAGCACACCTTCCCAAATGCTGCTGACAGTGCTCATGGTCAGCAAGATCATGGCTGCACTTCCTGCTAATCCATGAATGAACCCCATAAAAATAGACTTTCCATATGGGACCCTTGGAGACTTTACATGATGGCTTTGGGATTCTGGATGCCGGCTATTTAGTGAAAGGAAAGCAGAAACTCCAAAATAAACAAGCATAATCCCCACCAGGAATTCCAGGGACATTGCCCACTTCTCAGGAATTTCCCCCTTCAATAGAATAATCGAAACTCCTGCCAGAAAAAGAGTGGCCGTATGGCCAATACCCCAAAACACCCCGGTCAGTGCCGAAGTAGACAATTTTCTGCTTTGCCCAGCAACTGTTGACACAGCGATCACATGATCAGGTTCCACAGCATGTTTAATACCCAAAATAAAACCAAGACTTAAAATCGAAAGCAATCCAACTTCCTCCACTTACTTTCCCCCTATATGTATGTGTCTAACAATAAAAAATAGATTTTTTAACTTTATATGTTACATTTTATAACATTTCCTTAAATTTGAAAACAAAAAAAAGGAGCGATAGGCTCCATTAACGAAGGATAGATGGGAAAGATTAATTAAAGTTCTGCAGTATTTCTAAAACGCATGCCATCTATTCAGGAAAACTTGAATCATTTGGTTTCAGCAAAACGTCCTCCCGGCTTTCCTTTTCAGATGACCGTTCGGGATAATCTGCTGAATCCTGAGCCTTTGTAAAACCGGAACTACGTTCTTCCCGATTTGTTAATGCATCAAGCTCCGGCAAAAAAGGACTTGGCGTAAAAGGATAGTCATATTTCTTTTTCATTGGGATCACCTCTTTTTTTTAAGGAAACGCCGCCTTATTATGCCCCATTATTAGCGGTGCAACCAACCCTCAAAGAAGTGCCCCCTTACAAAATATATAAATGTAAGGTGATCAGGATAAAATTAATGCAAACTTTTGTAACCATCTAATCAACACATCCTGTTCTCAGAATTGTTTCCTACAATCGTTACATGTTAAAAGTAGCATAAATATATTAAAAGGATGTGAAGTCACCATTAAGAGTTGGTTTTTGTACGGAAGTACTTGTGCATTAACGGAGCATACTTCCTTTTCTTCTGCCATACATAAATGGCCTATCAGCTCCCATGGAGATATTCCAACATTGTTGACAAGGAAGCTTTAACATCTATCGGAAGGGACGTACCAAACTCCCATAGGATTGTTTTGCACAACCTTGCTGACCCGCTTACAGCCTTGGCTAATGCCATTAAGCAGAGCTGCAATTGTTCAGGATCGACAGAACACAGAAATTTAAAGCCAATCTTCTCATTTTTATTGGTGTTATGCATAGAAGGCTCATTAAGCTGCTGAATGGCTAAGGCCCCAACATCGGTGCGTTGTTCTCTGAACATTCATTCCATCAAGGCTTTTCAATGTGCCACGGGTTCCACCTAATGTTAATGTTTATATGATCTCATAATCATAAATCCTGTTTTTAAACCTCCTATATTTTTATAAGTTAAATGCAAAAAGTCTCGAGCCATTTACCTTTTGCTCGAACACTAGCAGCACCGCGTCGTAAAATGTAAAAAAACACTAGGTTTATTAAAGAATATGGTGGTAATTGTAGAGAAGTTTTTACTATTTGCAGCAGGAAAAAAAATTCCCCTTTCGAAAATTAATAAGTAAGACGAATCAGATGTCTAACGAAAATGTTGAAAGGTGGAAAAGATCGTGGCTATGGATTTAACCCTGCAGCAGCTCGTTGAAAATTTACCTAAATCCCTGTTGAATGCATCTGATCGAGATTTGGAAGGATTTCAGAAAATCATTGAAGAAACGGTTAAATTAAGAGAAGGACATCGAAATTTACAAAGAATGGTGAAAAACTTCTCGACTTCCACTATCCAGCGTTCATAATTGGGAGAAAATGAAACGTAGATGAAGGAGGAGGGGAGTATCCTTCCCCTTTTTATTTTCTTATTCGGTGTTACTATGTTTACATAATATATTTATATTAAACATAAAGTCTCTTTTTCATTTTAATCTTTTCTACGTGATGTTTCCTCTTTCTTCATCCCATTCTGTCTTAATGACCGGTTTCCCTGTTTGCTCTTTAGCTGGGGAATCATAAACGGATTCATAACGACCCTTTCCTATCTGTTTCTTCGATTAGGGCATCATACGCATTCAGGACGTCCTATTGCTATTCATTTCTCAAATTTAGGACATTAAAAAGCTTGCATAATCTTTGGGTTCCATACTCTATTTTTTCTTAACGATTTAAGATTTCTAAATCTTTCACCAATATTCCTCCCCACAGTAACTCTCGGTACAAAACCCACTTCATTATTTGTATTCACAACGTCTATTTATTTTAAAAATCTCAAGGGAATCGTTATAATTAATAAAAATTCCTTAAAAAGGTGATTGGATGATGCCAAGAAGATATACCAATCTTAACGATGTCTCAAATAAAAAAAACTTCAGGGACATGTTGAAATGGATGAAAGAAAGAAGAGGCAAGGTGAAGAATTTAGCTTTTAGTATTGAACAATGTCCCGAAAAAAAGATCGCCGAGATAAAGGAAAACAGGGAAAAGACTTCTTATACCTGGATTGGCCATTCAACCTTTCTGATCCAAATGAACGGACTCAATATTTTGACAGATCCTGTTTGGGCAAAGAGGATGGGTGTCCAAAAAAGACTCACTGAGCCAGGCATCCCTTTGAAGGAACTGCCAAATATTGACGCAGTGATCATTTCCCATGCCCACTATGATCATTTGGACTTTCCTACTCTCAAGCAATTGAAAGGAACTCCGCATTATTTTGTACCGGCCGGGTTAAAAACGCTATTTAACAGGAAAGGCTATCAGAATGTCACAGAAATGAACTGGTGGGAATACCGGCAGTACAAAGACATGACTTTTCATTTTGTTCCTGCCCAGCACTGGACGAGAAGAAGTTTAGGAGATATGAATACATCACATTGGGGCGGGTGGATCCTTC
Source organism: Mesobacillus foraminis (assembly GCF_004340465.1). GTDB lineage: Bacteria > Bacillota > Bacilli > Bacillales > Cytobacillaceae > Mesobacillus_B > Mesobacillus_B foraminis. The sequence goes on from NZ_SLVV01000002.1 coordinate 145,964, forward strand.
AGGGCACTACTCCTTCTAATACCATGTATTTTGTTGGTGATACGGGCTATTTTGACGGCTTTAAGGAGATTGGGTCGAGATTTAACATCGATACGGTCTTCATGCCAATCGGCGCTTATGAACCTGAATGGTTCATGGCTGACTCGAATATTTCCCCAGAAGACAGCGTGCAAGCCTTCATTGAATTAAAGGCCAAAACCTTTGTCCCGATGCATTATGGAGCCTACCGTCTGGCAGACGACACAGGGCCTGAGGCTCTTGATCGCTTAGTGAAAGAATGGAAAAGTAAAAAGCTGCCAATGGAAAAATTAAGGGCCCTTCGTATAGGCGAATCCTTCATTTAGCACATTTACATTAGTATTCAAGAAGCTCCAATTCACTTTGGATTGGGGCTTTTCAGCATTTCGTCAAGGATAATTTCTTCCTCAGACACGAAATCACCTTTTTGAAGCGGCCTTAAATGTCTCTTTTGTAAATTCTGTTTTAATTTTTTTGCCCTTCCGTTCTTTTTTAAGAACAACCGTGATATGCTAATTCTGCTTTTGTATTTTCTTCCATTTTGAAAGGGGATCATTTTATGTCTTGGTTTACTAAATGGGCTTTTCGCAACAAAGCTGCTGTTACCATCATGTCAATCCTGATCCTGGGTCTGGGTGTTCTCAGTTATGCCAGCCTGCCCATGGAATTTATGCCTGCAGCTGATAATCCGCAAGTGACCATTGTTGTGCTTGGCCAGGGAACCGACTCTGATACCATGCAGGAACAAGTCACTTCGCCAATTGAAAATGCTGTAGCCGGAGTAAAGGGAAAAAAGAATGTCTTTTCAACTACGGGAGATGGTTATTCAAAAATCGATATCTTTTATGATTCAAAAACTGTAATGAAGGAGGCAAAGCAGGAGGTACAGGAAGCTCTCAATGCCATAACGCTTCCTTCCTATGTTTCAAAACCCAATGTAGTGCAATTGAATACCTCGATGATTCCAGTATCCCAGATTGCTGTAACCTTTCAGGATGGATTGACTCCTGGCAATATTGAATTGGCTAAGGAAGAGTTTGTTCCTGCGCTCAAAGACATAGACGGAGTTGCAAGTGTCCAATTGATGGGCACATCAGCATCTTATATTTCCGTCAAGGTGGATGATCAAAAACTTGAAAAGCAACGGGTTCCATTTCAAACCATAATAGCCATCCTACAGGGTCATACCTCTTCCCTTGCGATTGGAGAATCAACCATTGACGGAAAGTCCAGTAACATTAAGGTCATCGGCAATATTGACAGCCTCGACAAATTGGAATCCTTGCCAGTTGCTCCTGAGGTCGCATTAAAAGATATTGCTGATATTTCAATCAAGGAGCCAGAAAATACTGTAAACCATGTGAATGGCGAAGAAGGATTATTTGCCATCGTTACAAAAGACAGTTCCTCCAATACAGTAACCATAAGCAAAGAAATGGATCAGACTGTGGAAAACCTGAACAAAAAGTACCCTCAATCAGAAACAACGGTTCTCATGGATATTTCTGATATGGTGGAAACATCTGTCCATTCGATGATCAAAGAAGTTCTTCTAGGTGCCCTATTTGCCACCATCGTCATTATGCTGTTTCTCCGGAACCTCAGGACAACGTTTATTACCATTGTTTCGATCCCATTATCACTATGTTTTACTTTGTTTCTGCTATCCCGTTCAGGTATTACGCTAAACATTCTCACACTCGGCGGTGTAGCAGTCGCTGTCGGCCGGCTTGTGGATGACAGCATAGTCGTCATTGAAAACATCTTCAGAAAAATGCAGCACGAAAAATTTTCAGTTCCAATGATTATCGAAGCAACAAAAGAGGTAGGCGCTGCCATTACATCTTCAACGCTGACCACCGTAGCTGTCTTCCTTCCAATAGGGCTTGTCAGTGGCTCATTGCAGGAGTTTGTCCTGCCTTTTGCCCTCACAATTACCTACTCGCTGCTTGCATCACTCATTGTCGCTCTGACAGTTGTACCATTAATGAGTGCAGGCTTGCTTAAAAATACAAAGATGCCAAAACACAAGCCCGCACGTCATTTCACAAGATTTGTTACTTGGTCATTGAACCACAAATGGGTAGTCCTGACTGTTTCCTTTCTATTGTTTATTGGATCAATCGGCACCTATGTGATAATGCCCAAAGGCGCAATCGACAATTCAACTTCAGATTTTGTTCTAGCAACATTGAGCTATCCCAACGATACTCCTATAGAAAAGGTAAAGGAAAGCTCACTCCATTTCGAGGACTTTATTTTAAATCAGGAAGAAGTAAAATACACCATCACCCAAATGGGGAATTCTGCAGAGACCGCCCAGTACGGGGAAGTTGGTTCCCCTACGGAAACAAGCTTTTCTTTAATTTTGAAGGATAAAGAAGATACTGACAGAATTATTGACCGTATTGCAAGGCAAAAAGAAAATTACCCGGGAGCAGAACTTATGGTTTCAGCTTCGGGTATGATGGGCTCTGCATCCACCCAGATTACGATTGATATCTTGGGCGACTCAATTGAGGACCTTGAAGACACAGCCGTGGAGATTAAAGAGAATTTAAGCGAGTTGTCAGGTATTGAAAAAGTCACAACCAACTTCGAAGAGAAAAAGACGGTCTACTCCCTTGCAGTGGATCCAGCTAAGGCCAACTCTGAACAAGTAGCACAGCAGTTAGGGATGATGCTTAATCGTTCGCCTTTGGGCTCTGTTTTGCTTGATAACCAGCGAACCTCAGTATTCCTTGAGCCACTCGTTGATGCAAAATCTGCCGGGGATCTGAAGGGTATCCCAATCCTCACCCAATCAGGTCTACGTCCAGCCTCGGAGCTTGCCAAGTTAAATAAAAGCGAAGAGTCAACCAGTGAATTTCACAAAGATGGTGATTTATATGTGAGGGTTACAGCAAACATTGATTCCGGGAATATTTCACAAATTTCCAAAGATATCAATGAAACCCTTTTTGGCAATAAAGATTCTGACGGAATGGACTTTCCTGATAATGTCGAGGTCCTTGTCGGGGGAGCAAGCGTTCAGCAAGCAGATGACTTTGCAGATTTATTCATAACCATGATCGCTTCTGTCGGGATCGTCTTTCTTATCATGGTTATAACCTTTAAAACCATTCGTGCACCTTTTGCCATTCTGTTCTCATTGCCCCTGGCAGCTATTGGAGCCATTCTTGGACTGCTCATATCAGGAATTTCCGTTAACGAGACTTCCCTGCTGGGTGCACTTATGCTGATTGGCATTGTTGTCACCAATGCCATTGTACTATTGGACTGCATTAAACAAAATGAAGAAAAAATGACCATCCGTGATGCCATCGTGGAAGCTTCAGCAGTCCGGATGCGGCCAATACTCATGACCGCTGTTGCCACCATCAGTGCGATGCTTCCTCTTCTCTTTAAAAAAGCAGAAACAGGGGTTCTAGTCTCTCAAAATCTTGCCGTGGTGGTCATCGGCGGCCTTGCTGTCGCAACCTTGCTTACATTGGTTGTCATTCCAGTGATTTATGAACTGCTGCACTTTAAGACATCAAAAAAACAGCACCTTGGCAGCACAAAGGATGAGTCGGTGACTCTTTAAGAATTTCTAAAAAAAAGGAGTGTCCACCGTTAAAGGGACACTCCTTTATAATCAAAAGTTCGGCTCTTACCATTATTTGATTTACGCTCTTAACACTCTATATGTCTTAATACCTATGAAAGGCTATCAGTCTCTAAAACTTATACTTTTCCTTCATTTCTTCCCCTTTTGCTTTAACAGCTTCCTTCATTGTTTCTCCTTCATTGACAACCGCCTCCTTTAGTTCCTCATAAACTGGGTCGAAATGCTCTTTTAAAATATCGTAGCGCTGATCAATCAGACTGTCTACTTCAGTTCTCGTCTCCCAGCTGATTTGTTCCTGGCTCTGCAAATAGGAGGATGCTTCTTTCAGACGGCTCCGTTCATCGTTATGAAGTGTGTTGAATTTACTTTTTGCATCCCATAATTCATTCGTTTTCTTATTTTGCTCTGTCCATATTTCATTCCAGTTTTTGTTGCTCCAATTCCACCATTCATTCCACAGTCTTCTTCGTTCATCTTCCCATAATTTTTTAAAATCATCTGCCGATTGAACCGTTTCAAACTGTCCCCCTCCTGCATTGGCAATATCAATAAGCTGCTTTTGCCCGGAATTATCAACGTCGAACCCAATAATGTTAACAACGGCTTCAATGTTCGAATCATGCAGCTCTTTAGCAGCCTTTACAGGATCTCCATCACAGGTTTCGACTCCATCACTTACTACATAAATGATATTCTTGCCTGGTTTATTTGCTTTTTCAAAATCCGCTTTCGCTTCATTAATCGCTTTTGCAATCGGTGTCCAGCCGGTAGGCTGGGCTGCATCTAATGCTTTTTCAAAATCACTGGCATTATAAGGCTTCAAATCGTATATCATTTCCGTGCTCTCGCAGGAAATCTTTTTGTCGCTGTCACTGTTGCTCCCCTTGTGTCCATATACTCGAAGTGACACATTGGCATCTTCAGGCATTGTGGAGACAAACTCATTGATTGCATCGGTAGCGAGTTCCATTTTTGTTTTACCGCCGATTTTCTGTGCCATGCTTCCGCTTGCATCAAGCAGGATGGAGATATTGGCATTTACGCCGACTTCACCGTTCGCATCAATTTGCATTCCTCCTGGAGCCTGGCTAATGACCGTTTCAATACTCGGATTGAAATCTTTAAAATAGTCGTAATGAGGTTTATAATTTTCTCCTTCAGCTATTAATCCCAATAAAGTGCCGTAAATTTCAAAACTATCTTTTTCTAGAAAATTATCTTCATTCAATTCCTTATGTACAATTGCGGTATTGTATTTAGTTCCAGCATATTGACCTGGATTTTCTTCTAAAATTTCCGGAACTGTCGATGAAATCTTAACCTCTTCTTCCGCTTTCTCAGATTCATCATCAGCCTTTTTTTCCTGCTCTTCCCGGGAATTGTTCTTATTCTCTCCAGACACTTGTTCATCTGAACCGCAAGCTGCAAGGAATAGAGCTGCTAATAATAAAATAAAAAAGTAATAATTTTTCCTCATAGGTTATTCATACCTCCCATTATTAAACACAGATAGATAAAATTTCCTTATCCATCGTACCAAATTACACTCTTGTTTTACTACGGAAGTATGATATTAATGATTAAAATCGAACATTCATCCTAAGAAACTTGCAATATACCATTTTCCCAAGCCTGATTTGGACGTTTTTACCCATGACTTATGTCACATAAAAAAATACTTCAATTTCCCCCAAAAAAAACGGCCCCCTTTGGAAACCGTTGTTGGTTAGATGATCTAGTACCAATGTCGCAGATTATTCCTGGCCTTCAAATAAATCCCTGCTGTCTGGCCTCCGGTCTGCAGTAATATCCCGATAAGGCATAATCAGCTTTTTTGCCTCTTCATAATCCATTTCAGACGTTTCACTCAGAAATCGGTTAATGGCTTCATCAGGATACCCATACTCACGCAGCAATATATCAAGATTTTCCTTATTATCCATCCTTGCTCTCCTCACTCTCATCATGATTAAAGATTGGCCAAATTCCTGTCTAAGGCTTTAAAACAACCTTAATGCAATCTTCCGTCTTCGTATCAAATACCTGATATCCATGCTTTGCCTCATTCAATGGAATGACATGGGTGATAATATCGCCCATATCGACCTTCCCCTCGTTGGCTAAATTATAAAGGAATGGCATGTAAGGGATGACCGGCGCCTGACCTGTCTTAATATCAATATTCCTTTGGAATAGGTCGCCCAGCGGGAAGGCATTGTACCTGCCGCCATATACCCCTGTTACCTGTATCGTCCCTCCTTTGCGTACAGCCTGGCTTGCCATGACAATGGCCCCCATTGAACCTCCATGAAGCTTTAATCCTGTTGCCAGGAATTCCATCGGTGTGAACTTTCCGTCCATTCCCACAGCGTCAATGACAATATCTGCACCACCCTGGGTGATTTCTTTAAGATATTCCCCTGTATTGTCGTATTTCTCAAAGTTGATGATTTCCACATTATTTGTCCGCTTGGCATGCTGTAGACGATAATCGATATAATCGACGGCGATTACCCTTTTTGCTCCTTTAAGCCAGGCAAACTTTTGGGCCAGAAGCCCGACAGGCCCGCATCCAAGGATGACAACAGTATCCCCGTCTTTTACACCAGAGTGGTCTACACTCCAGTAAGCAGTTGCCGCCGCATCAGCCAGAAGGACTAATTTCTCATCTTCAACCTGACAATTTTCCGGTATTTTAAAAGGAGTAAAATTCCCATATGGAACTCTCATATATTCGGCCTGCCCGCCAGCAATCCCGCCGGTGGTTTCGGAATACCCCATAAAACCGCCCATTTCTCCATGCGGGTTGGAGTTATCACATTGACTTGTCAAGTCATGAGTGCAATACCAGCAGTGTCCGCATGAAGCATTAAAAGGAATGATGACCCTGTCCCCTTTTTTCAACTTTGTGACTTCAGGTCCAACCTCTTCCACTATCCCCATCGGTTCATGACCTATTACAAAATCGGTTGGCGTGTTTGGAATCATGGCATGGATTAAATGCAAATCGGATCCACAGATGGCCGAAGATGTTACTTTGATGATAATATCATCAGGATTTTTAATTTCAGGATCTTTTACCTCTTTTACTTGGACGTTTTTAATTCCCTGGTAGGTAACTGCTTTCACATTGGCACCTCCTCACTTATTGGGTGTTGCAAACATTCCCTGCCTGTCAGTATCGATTGGAAACAAGTTCATTTGAGCAATTTGTACAGCCGTTTCAGCCGATTTCAGATCTACCTGATACTGTTCCTTAAAATCATGTGGGTTTAGCCAGCCTTTTTTGATCATTAACTCAGCTATTTCCCCATGAAGGTCAATGGCGGCCTCCATTTGTTTATAAAGAACAGATCTTAATTCTGGATTGGCTGTCTCAGTAATAGCAAAGCCATAATTGCGGATTCCGTTTTTCACACTTAATAAAAAATCCATTGCAAATGCGGAATCGGCCAGGTTTGGCATTCCTTCCGAATTGCGGGGATCAAGATAATCTTCCATGTTTACTCCTCCTACTGCAGCAATTGAGTATTCTTGTAAAAATTCAGCAGCTCATTCACATCCATAATGGATTGCTGGACGTCCTTTTCCATCAATCTTTTTAACTCATTATCAAAGCAGATTCCCTGCATTAGTTTAGATCGCAACAGGCAAACGGTTTTAAAATTGAGGATTTCATGCGCTTCAAGTGTCTCATGCAACGCTAGGGTTTCTTTCTCCATTCCTGCACCTCCGTTTATAATCAACAGAGATATTTTTTCCAAATAGCCTTTACTTTTATGTAAAAACAATGAAAAACACCGAATGAATAAATCTCAAACACAGATGAAACGATAATTAAAGAAAAATGCAAAATGGAGTGAGTATATGACAAAGTATTTAGGTCTACATGAAACCCTCGATATTCATGAATTGCTAACCTTTAAGAATCTATGCTTAACTAAAGCAGCCACCATGGGTGTTTTGGCGACAGATGAACAGCTTAAAAATATTCTCGCAGATGACGTGAAAACCGGCACAAAGCATATCCTGGAGCTGAAACAATTCATTACAAAACGGGAGGATCATCAATGAACCAGCTAATCCAAAAATTGACCGGGATGGGCGGTATGACCGACCAGGTAATCGCCACGGATTTCCTGATTTCCGCAAAGTCTGGTGTAAGGAATTATGCCGTTGCCATCACAGAAGCTGGGACGCCTGAATTAAGGGCAGCTTTAAGAGAACAGCTCCGGGAGGCAATCGCAACACATGAAAAAATCACCAATTATATGGTTGCAAAAGGATACTATCATCCTCATGATTTAACCAAACAGCTGCAGGTGGATATAACAGTATCTGATACAGCGCTCAAGCTTGCTGATTAAGAACAGATGAATGCTTAAATTCCCTGGTCCTCTGATTTTTATAATGGCTGCCAAAAGCAAAAAACACCTCAAGCAAGGTGTTTTTTACTTTCTCCCTTTTTTGGGTACCCCAGTTTCTTCCACTACCAGTAGTAAATCCATTATTTTTAGTTAAAAACGATTATTATGACTTCCTTTCTGCTGCTATATGATCAGGATCTCCCCCTAGCCGAAAATAATCCCTGGATACAGAGTCAACTCCCCGGCAGCCGAAAAACAGTGTCGTCCCTGCATTGTAACCGAGATGATCAATCCGTGACCTCAGTGTGAGGTTTTTTTTATCCAAACCGAAACCTTTCGACATGAGATTCGTATAAATAGCTGGAACAATGTTAATGCCACACCCTGCTCCTGTATTACTCACTATTTGATGAAAAGATCGGAAATTTTGCCGTGGGCAGAAATCTTTATAACCAAAATTACAGAGGTGAGAAAAAAATTATGTATGCAACTACAGCCGGTTCCTATATGCCTTCAGTCATGAAAAAAACCTTCGCTCTTTCACTTGGGATAGCATTTATTGGTACAATGCTTGGAGTGTATATACCGCCAGCGATGTTTCTTCCACTTGTCATCCTTGAGCTTGCATTGCTTATTGGAGCCTTATTCCTAAGAAAGCGAAAAGCAATCTCCTATAGTTTTCTATATCTATTTACCTTTATTTCGGGAATGACAACTTATCCGATTGTGGCTCATTACTTGGCAATCGGGGGTGTCAGCACTGTAATTATGGCCTTTGGGACAACTGCGGCTGTTTTCAGCGGCCTTGCGATTTATGCATCGACTACTAAACGGGATTTAACCTTTTTAGGCGGGATGCTGTTCGCCGCTTTAATTGCCTTGATTGCCATTTCCATTTTTAATATGTTTTGGCCCCTGAGCTCTGCGGGAATGCTTGCATTTTCCTTTGTTGGCGTCATGGTCTTCAGCGGTTATGTTCTTTACGATTTTAATAGAATGAAACAGCATGGTATCACTGCAGAAGAAATCCCGCTGATGGCCTTAAACCTATATCTCGATTTCCTTAACCTGTTTGTTAACATTTTGCGCATAATAGGAATTCTTGGAAGCAAAGATTAAACAAGGAGTTTATGGACAAGTTCATTAAAGGAAACGGCTGTGTATACGGCCGTTTGTTTTTTATACAGACCCTTCATCGTGAATCTTGTACCTTCGGTGCTCCTTTGAAGGAAAGATTATCTTAAATGCCTCCTTAGAAGATTCAATCTTTCAAATTTGTAAGGCTGATGTAATGTGAACCGATTGTGGTAAATTTTCCGGTCTCACTATAATGTTCCTAGCAGAAATAAAAGCAGGGAGGATAAAAATGGAGCTATTTCAACAAAACATCAGGATATTTAGAATGATCAATGACTTGGGGAAGGAATACCCAGGCATTAATCCAATCATGATTTTTATAACTGAGTATGCAATTTACTTTTTAGCCCTGGCTGTTATTTTCTTTTGGCTGTCGCGTGGCTTGAGGAAAAGAATGATGGTGATCTGCGGTTTTCTTTCTTTTATTTTTGCTGAAGTTGCCGGCAAACTTGCGGGAATGCTTCATTCAAATCAACAGCCGTTTGCTGAACTATCAAATGTCAACCAATTGATCGATAAAACAGTCGGAAACTCCTTCCCAAGTGACCATACGATGGTCTTTTTCGCCTTCTGTACGACCTTTTGGCTTTTCAGCAGGAAAACAGGATACATTTGGATGATACTCGCTGTAACCGTCGGAGTTTCCCGCATATGGGTAGGGGTCCATTACCCATTCGATGTCGTAACCGGAGCATTGATATCCGTGGTTTCCACGATTACTATGTTTGCGTTCATCTCTAATTCCAGCTCTTTGAAAAGCCATCTTGAAACCTTTGGCAAAAAAGAAAAGCAGCTGTTCACACTAAAGGACAAATCGAGAAATTTTTAATACTTAAGCAATTAAACAAAAAAATGGAGTGAAAACAAATGGACGATACTAGTCCAGGCTCTTTCCTTTCAATCATCACATCATATGATATGGAAGAATTGGATCACTCAGAAAAAAAAAGAGAATGGCACTCTACCTGATTACCTTTTGAGTACGAAATCCTCAAGGCAAAAAACAAATTCATAGAAGGAGGCACCCTTTACAGATATAGGAGGAACTTATGACGGCTGCCAGCCATCAGAAAAAGGGCCATTGGCCCTTTTGTTATATTGACTTTCGTTCAAGTTCACTAAACAAGAATTCCTTTGCTAAATGGTTTTCTGATTCAACTAAGCGGCCGAATTTATATCCTTCAATCAAGACATGCCTCTCATGCTCATTCAGCCTTCTGCCCCATTTTTGCTCCAAATGGTAAATTGCTTCATTATAGTGAATTTGACTATATTCAAATGTCTGTTTCATTGCTTTGCCTCCCACAATTCTTTGTCAACCATTATTGTCAGTAACCTCACTACTTAACCTGATACCAGAATATTCACCGCATATTTTCATGGTTACTGCAAAACCTAATCCTGTTTAGGAGGTGAGAAATAATGGCTGAACAAAGAAATAATCAGCAAAATCAGGGTAATATTACTGAGGGTATTAAAAATACGGCTGGAGCGGCATTCCATGCAGCCCATAACGCACTTGAAGCCACTGAAAATGCGGCAATGACGGCCGTGGACAAAACAAAAAACGCTATTACCAACCTGACAAATAACAACGATAATCAAGACAATCAGTAATGAAAAAACGCCATTCATTTGGCGTTTTTCTAGTATGGATGGAGGTTTTACTCATTCCCCATACTATACTGAAAAATATGTATGAAAGCAGCGAAACGGGCAATAATAGGTTTATGGACTTGTAGCTCAATGGACAGAGCAGTCAGCGGTTAATGATAACTGTTGGACATCTTGTGGGTTCAAATCCCACCAAGTCCGCTTCAGACCAAAAGCGCAGCTTATGCTGCGCTTTTGGTTTTAATCCATTTTGTATTACTTTTTCCGGCTGATTACCTTGTCAATTATTCCATATTCCAAAGCCTCTTCAGCAGTCATAAAGTAGTCCCGGTCTGTATCCCTGGCGACTTTTTCAACTGCCTGACCAGTTCGTTCTGATATAATCGCATTGATTTGCTCCCTGAGCTTCAGGATTCTTCGTGCAGAAATCTCAATCTCGGTTGCCTGCCCTTTTACTCCCCCAAGCGGTTGGTGAATCATTATTTCACTGTTTGGCAGGGCGTATCTTTTCCCTTTAGTGCCTGCCAAAAGCAGCATAGCACCAAAGGAAGCAGCCATACCGATACAGATGGTACTAACATCCGGCTTAATATGCTCCATTGTATCAAAAATAGCAAAACCTGCTGTAATCGATCCGCCCGGACTATTTATATAAATTGAAATATCTTTTTCTGGATTATCAGCTTCAAGAAACAGCAGCTGTGCGATTACACTATTCGCCACTTGGTCGTTGATTTCATCTCCAATCATGATAACTCGATCTTTTAACAACCTGGAATAAATATCATAGGACCGTTCTCCCCGATTGGATTGTTCAATGACATAAGGAACTGTACTCATTTGGTTAATCCTCCCTATATTTAGGCTGCAATGCACATCATTCCGAGAGGCGAATAGGAAGGTTTCGAATTTGCAAGCTTTAAGGTGCCAGCTTCCGATCGTACAGTCGAAATCCATTCAAGGAGTATTTCAGGATCCCCTTCCTGGAGGGATTGATACATTAGGTCACACAGCAGACGTTGTTCATCCTCTTGCCAAAATGAATCCACCGTATGGAATGTATGGGATTTTTCCAATCTCTTTTTCGCCCGGTGAAGGGAAGACTTGACCGCGGTTTCATTTGTTCCAAGGATCTCCGCAATTTCCTTAGCCTGATAGCAAAATCCTTCTTTTAGGACAAAAATGACGGATTGTTTTGGCGTCAGTCTTTCAATTAGTATTTTAACCGTATCCAGTATGGTATCCTGTCGGCTTTTTTCGTCATGTACGGATATTTCCCCATCAATGCCGACCATCTCATATTTTCTTTTCCTTAAGGTGTCAATCCATTGATGATAGGCGATTTTGTTTAACAAAGCGGCACTTATCTCCCCCGCCTTGTAAAAGTCAAATGCCTTTGAAGCCACCTCCTGGGCCAAATCATCTCCGTCCCATGAGTTTTGAGCTAGAAAGCGGCAATAGCGCTTCAGCCCAGGGTACAATTCCTCCAGTCCCTTATTAGTTACGGATTTCATCTGTTTGACAGCTGCTCCTTTGCTGGCAGTCATTCGTTTCACTCCTTTAAAACCTCTCTGGCCTTTAAACGAATGGACCAGAGGAAAAAGATACGGGTTTAAATAATTTTATCTCAAAGCCCTTCATTTTAATTCATTTCATTAAGCAATCCGAGAATGGGTCTTTTTTCTGTGGCCGATATTTCCATTCCATTATTTATGTACATCCTTTAATTGAAGATTAGGTGTCATCATTACTAACAATATTATATGCATCATTTCCTCTGATGCGAAAGGTATTGAGTATATGAATCGAAGAGAGTTCTTAATTGCTCCTTGTCTTTCCTGTTTTTTCTTTTCCTTGCCCGAAAGATCCTTTTACCTGTCAAATACCCGCTTCTCATTCTCTCTTAAGCCGATATTTACCTCTTTACTCACATGTCATCCGTTTCTGTTCCTTTGATCCCTCACGAATGACACTTCTCTCCAATGTGTTCCCCTCCTTTTCACACTCCTTTTCTGTCCTAAAGAGCTGATGCAAGATATTTCCGCTGACCAATTAGTTATAGGAATATTCGACCCATAAAGCAAAAGAACTGCCAATTAACTGGCAGTTCTTTTAACCCGTTTCCATAGCCATTTTCCCACATAATGGAATCGGTAATTATTTTCATTTTCAACTTAAACTTAAATTTCACTCATAGTTTTCCCTGTTTGAATTCCGCTTTTATTTTGCGAAGAAGTACAGGATTTGTCAGTACTTCATACCCGGTAAGGGCCATAGCTTTCGCCCCCCGTATCATTGCTTCCCGCGCCTGCTCGCTCATGGCTGCCTCCCTGAATTCATTGGTATGGCAGGCATAGTTTTCGTTTGTGATTTTAATATAAGGATGGATGGATGGGACAACCTGGCTGACATTCCCCATATCAAGGGATCCTGTTCCATCGCGTTGGTCCAAGATTTCCGCCTCATCAACTCCCAAGGAAATTAACTCTTTTGTAAAAGCTTCAGACAGTTCATTATTGGTGATCATATCATCATAAGAAAACTCATAAAATGAAGACTTTACCGTGGCGCCTGTCTGCAGGGCAGCACCTTCCGCGCAGTGTTTTACTTTTTCAACCAGTTCATTTACATAGGATCTCTTAGCGGCACGAACATAAAACTGGGCTACAGCATAATCAGGGACGACATTTGCTGCCTTCCCCCCTTCCGAAATGATCCCATGGATTCTCGCATCAGGCGTGATATGCTGGCGTAATGCATTAATGCTGTTAAACAATTGAATAACTGCATCAAGTGCATTGATTCCCTGGTGTGGACTTGCTGCAGCGTGGGCTGATTTTCCGAAGAATTCAAATTGTATCGCATCCATTGCAAGGGATGGGCCGCTCTTTGTATAACGGTCCAAGGGATGAACCATCAATGCAACATCTACAGAGTCAAAAATTCCTTCTTCAGCCATAGTCACTTTTCCGCCACTGGTCTCTTCCGCAGGTGTACCAAAAACGATCACCTTTCCGCCTGTTTTTGACACCACTTTACTCAGTCCGATACCGGCCGCGATGCCCATTGTTCCGATTAGATTATGGCCGCATGCATGGCCTACCTCGGGCAATGCATCGTATTCAGCCATAAAAGCAACCACAGGACCTTCTTTGCCGCTGTCAAATGTAGCCGTGAAAGCTGTAGGCAGATTACAAGTCCCAGGCTCCACAGAGAAATCATGCTTCCTTAATGTCCTGGTAAGAATTTCGCTCGCCTTAAATTCCTCATGGCCCAGCTCAGGATTCTCGCCAATATAAATGCTGATATCATAAAATTCTTTCTGATTTCGTTCGATTTCCTCTATAATAATCTGTTTCATCACATTCATTCCTTTCTGATCCGTATGTAAAAAAGAGCTGCCGGAGAAATGTCCTCGGCGGCTCGATTTTTTGTGATCTAAAGAACCTTATCCAGGAAGTCCCTTGCCCTCTGGCTACTCGGATTTAAAAAGAACTCCTCAGGCGGAACATCTTCAACAAGTACACCGCCGTCAAGGAAAAGGACACGATCAGCAACTTCTTTCGCAAAACCCATTTCATGGGTGACAATGGCCATCGTCATGCCAGTATGCGCTAGTGATTTCATTACATCGAGAACCTCCTTGACCATTTCAGGGTCCAAAGCAGAAGTTGGTTCATCAAAAAGCATAACATCCGGTGCCATTGCAAGTGCCCGGGCAATGGCCACCCTCTGCTTTTGCCCTCCAGAAAGGCGGTTGGGATATTGATTTGCCTTATCGGAAAGGCCCACTGATTTTAACAAATTAATTGCCTGCTTCTCGGCGACATTTTTTTCCACGCCTTTAACAGTGATCGGTGCGTACGTTACATTTTCAAGGACCGTTTTATGAGGAAAAAGGTGAAAGTGCTGAAAGACCATGCCAACATTCTGACGAACTTTCATAATATCCGTTCCTTTTGCAGTCAGTTCATCGCTGCCTATCCATACTTGTCCGCTTGTCGGAGTCTCAAGAAGATTCAAACAGCGCAGAAAAGTTGATTTCCCGGAGCCAGAAGGTCCGATAATCGCAATTACTTCACCTTTATCAATTGTAGTCGATATTCCTTTTAAGACATCCAGATTGCCAAATGACTTATGAAGATTGTTGATTTTAATATATGGATTACTCACTGCGGCGCAGCCTCCTTTCAACAGCTCTGCCAAGGAGCGTCAGTCCCATGACCAGGATGTAGTAGATCAGTCCGGCAAAAATTAACGGTTCGAATGCAGTATAAGTATTTGCACTGACGACCTGGGCACGGCGCATTATATCCATGAAACCAATTGTGGCGACAATGGCGGATTCCTTGGTTAATGTAATAAATTCATTCAATAAAGCGGGGAGGATATTTTTCATAGCCTGCGGCAGTATAATATCCTTCATCATAGGCTTGTATGGAATGGCCAATGCCTCAGCTGCTTCACGCTGCCCTTTGTCAACAGCCTGGATGCCGGCGCGGATAATCTCGGATATGTAAGCACCCGAGTTTAATCCAAAGGCGAGGATTCCAGCTAGAAAAGCAGGAATATCGTAGCCGATGAGCTGAGGTGTCGCAAAATAGATCAGCATAAGCTGCAAGATTAAGGGTGTTCCCCTAAAAATTGATGTATAGGCATCTGCGAACCACTTTAGCCCGCGAATATTTCCAATTTTAAATAATGAAAGAATTGTTCCGATTAAAAATCCCAGAATTGCTGAAACCAGTACGAATAGTAACGTGACCCATATTCCATTTAATATAAAGGGAATAGAAGGCACGATCCGGAGGAAATCCAAATCCATGCCTTACACCTCATTTCTTGATGTTATTCTTTTTCCAACCACTTTTTCTCAAGTTTTTCAAGCTCTCCGTTTTTCTTCATTTCTTCAATGACCTTGCTGAATTTATCCACAATTTCACTGTCTTTCGGGAAAGCCATGGCCATCCCCGGAGTACCAGAGCTTTCGTCCTTAAATGCTGCTAGACCAAGTTCACTTACGTACCCTTCAGCAACTGTGCGATCGAGATAGACTGCATCAATACGCTTTGATTTTAATTCCTGGATAAGTTCTGGTACTTTATTCAAGGTTTTAATATCAATTTTTGTGCTCTCAGCCAATTTCTTTGCGCCTTCTTCCTGAATGGTTCCCAGCTGAACACCGACCTTTGCCCCGTTTAAGTCTTCCATGCTTTTAATCTTTGAATCTTTCAAAGTTACAAACATTTCACCAGAACGATGATACTCAGCTGAAAAATCGACACTTTGTTTCCGCTTTTCGGTTGCAGACATTCCAGATGCTACAAAATCAACCGTGTCAGCTTGGAGAGCACCTATCAGCCCATCAAAGTTCATATCTTTTATTTCCAGTTCATAGCCTAATTCTTTTGTAACCTGTTTCGCCAATTCTATATCGAAACCAATAATTTCCCCATTATTATCGCGTGTCTCAAATGGAGGGAAGTCAGCAGATGTTCCCATAACGATTGTTTTCTTCTCTTCGCCATTTGCTGTTGAATGATCAGTTTGTCCGCAGGCAGCCAACAAGCCTATAACGACAACAGCGATTGCGCCCAATAAATATTTTTTCTTCATCTTTTTCGTCCCCCTGGTGTTAGTTTACAACTTTTCGTAGAAAACTAATATTTATTCATCTAAATGTATTTTAACACATATATTATTCTCCGCAATACTTTTTTTAAATATTATTTTATTTTGTACAATAGCTAAAAAACACTAATATTTTTTGATATTTTTGCCTTTATTACTTTCCCCATTTTATAAAGCGGACAGAATTTTCAAACAATTATTGTATATTTTATGCATTAACTTACATAACCTGTCCTTATTATCGGCAAACAAAACTTAAGCTAGCGATTCCGCTAGCTTAAGTTTTGTTTCGTTTATAAGTATGTATCTCTCAAATTAGATGATTTGATAGTTCTTATGAGACACCACTGTTTTATTATTTGTGAATTCATTTCCGGATAAATTTTCAAGAATCTCGACAATGACAGAATTCTCATTAACTTTTTCTACTTTGCCTTTTATTCCCCTTGTTGAAACGATTTTATCTCCTATATCCGCTTTTTTAATAACCATCAAGTCCTCTCCTCTTCCGCTGATTTTACCCTCATGTGAAAAAATCTCTGATTAATTAGAATAATAGTAGATGAGTGGCTTGATGTCATTTCACTTGTTAACTTATCTTACAAGGTTTTTTTCTTTCTTTCCGGTGCCGTGTTAGATTGACAGAAGAACCTTATTCGCGTTTATTCACCCTTGTACACTTGACATTTCCCAAAGTATCCGAAAACTCCGATTCTGTAGATTTAATTAATGACAGGCTGCCATCGGTTTCAAGTACTACTGCCTTAACCTGTTTCATTGTTGACAGCCCATTTGAACGGGCGGCTTGCAAGATTTCCTCTTTAAGAACACGCTCAGCCTGTAAGGCATGATCAATGAAATTCCCTTGTTCGTAAAGGATCACAGGCTCCGATTTAATTAACTTACTAAATTTTTTTGACTTTACAGAACACAAGGTAATAACATACTGCAAACCAATTAAAATGAAAAAGGCCAGTATCCCTTCAGGCAATGAGATTTTTTTGTTAAGCAGTATAGTAGCCAAAGTAGAACCAATTGAAACAGTTATCACTAAATCAAACGCATTTAATTTGGACAAGGTTCTCTTCCCGGAAATTCTTAATAAAAAAACCAATCCAATATATGCGAGTACACCGACAATCAACAATCTTACTATACTGTCCCAGCTGAGAAAAAACATAAGTCCCTCCCGGTTAATATTACTTTTCTACCATGTTCCCTCTCATAGAACGTTCAAACGAAAGATTAAACCGGTCAAGACTTCTTTCGATTGCATTATTAAATCCCTTATAAAGGACAGTTCTCCTTCTTTAGAGCTTTTTACTACCGTTACTCATCCACCAAGGCTTTCTCTAATTTTTTCCGCAGTTCATCGTCCCGTTTAACGCTCCTTCTTCGATTAACAATAATGCAGGGAGGCCTTGTATATCTGACTGCTTTGTCACCCCAGGCTCTTTATCGACATCTTCCTTTGCAAACCTGATTCTTAATCCCAGTTCTTATGCTCGTCCATTTAAAATGGGCCCTTGGATTCGGAATGGAGCGCACCAGGTAGCACTAATTTGAACAAGTGTTACACCCTCCTCTATTACTTGTTTAAAACAACCACAAAAAAAAACAAGACAACCAATATTCTGGTGTCTTGTGTCAAGAAATTTCTTACATCTAAAAAAGATAGCAGTTAATTTACATTTTTTAAATGTTCGAATCCCTCCAGGTCTCCGTACCGTTCTTTTTCAATTTCTGACAAGTTTTTCCCTTGTGTATTTGGTGCCATGGCAATTCCAATGATCATATGAACAACAAGGAAAACAATCATCACTATTCCCGCTACTTTAAATCCAAGTGTCATCATGATGGTCGGCAACACAAACGACCATACCGCAATACCGGTACGAACGATAAAATACATGGTTCCTTGTGCGCTTGCCCGGTAGATGGTTGGGAACAATTCACTGGTCCACAATGCATAGAAGGCTTGTGCGCCTATCCCAGCAGATGATCCCCAAAGTATAACAAAGGCAATCAGGGTTGGCCAGGTCATTGGCATGAAGGTTAATATCACCCAGGCAACGACCCCCATTCCGGCACCTATTCCGAAAAGGGCCCTCCGGCTGACCTTATCACCCAGTTTCATAAATCCAAAGTACGTGGTCAGTACAGTGAAAGACCATAGGAAAACCTGAAGCAAGTTCGCCTGCATCGTGCTTAATCCGCCAACATTTTCATAAATATAAGGCATGAAATAACCCATGGCTCCGGCCGTTAAATTCCAAAATAGATAAATGCCAATTAAGAGAAACAAGGACTGTCGGTTAACTTTAAGAGTAAAGAGATCTTTAAACGCATTCCGTTTTTGAATACCTGCAGCGTGATCACGGTCATCCTTAGCCTTCTGTTCTTCCCACATCTTCGACTCATCCAGCCCCTGCCGGAGGTACCAGGTAATAAACGCCACAATCAGTAAATGGAAAAAGATAAGCCTCGAGCCTAATAACCCTAATGGAGCAGCCAGCACAGCCAGCAAGAAGGTAATAGCAGGTCCTAACGACCAGGCTAGCTGGGCAGTACCAACATGGGCTGCCCTTTTATCAGTCGGAGACTCCTCGGCAATGTATGTCCAGGAAACGGGCACTCCCGCACCTACGGCAATGCCAGTAATGATGGTTCCAATCAGCAGCATCGGAAAGTTGACCGATACGGCAATGAGCAAAACCCCCAGCATATAAATTAATAAATCATATGTAAAAATAAATTTCCTTCCAAACTTATCCGTTAAGGGGCCCCCTATTAAAGCTCCAATCGCAGCGCCGAAAGCGTTTGCACTCAAAGCACTTAAAAGCCCCACACCCATATTATCGATATTAAGATAGGCTTGCCAAAGTGTCAGGCTGCTGGCGGCCGCGATAATGGACCCTGCTTCAATATAGTTTGCCATCGCAACCGATATAGTCGCTTTCCAGCCAGTTGTTTTTTTTGCACCGATTTTGTTCTGTGCCATCCACTACTCCCCCTTTATTCCCATTTTCGGTTAATCCATATGAAAGACTTCCTTTAGATCAATGGAGACCGGACTGTTATCTGGATACGTTTGCATTATCGGCTCCATGAAGGCCCACCACTTTTGGTTTATTTCCGTTAATGCCATTTTAAGCCACTTCTCTTCGTCTTCGACTTCCACATAACCAAACAGCTTACTGGTCTCTTTGTCCAGGAAAATAGAATAATTGCTTGCCCCGTGATTGCGTAATTCTGCGACCAGCTCCGGCCATATCTCCTTATGACGAAGTTCATATTCCTCATGCCTATCAGGGTAAACAGACATAACAAAAGCTTTTCTGACCATTTTCATCCCTCCTTCTTTACATTCAGTTTTGTAAACTGTTATCGCTTTCACAAAAACTATATTAATAGATTTAACACAAATAGTCAAACACAAAAACAGAAAGTCAAACTAAAACAAAGCATAATTAATGTTGATTACCTTGGTAAATCCGCTTTTAATCATTCTTCCAAATAAAATCAAAAGAAAAACCAGTGATCCATATGAAATCACTGGTCTTTCTTTGCAAAATTATTTGGTTAATGCTTCAATTATTTTCTCTGATGTTCGTTTCCCACTTTCGATACAGTCCGGGATTCCTACCCCATAGTAAGAGCTGCCGGCGAGGTAGATTTGAGGGAAGGCAGCAGCAAGCCTATTCTCCATTTCTTTTACACTTTTGGGATGGCTAATTAAATAATTCGGCATTTGATCGGACCAGTTTGTAATCTCACTTACAAGAGGACGGGCCTTAATCCCCATGCTCTTTTCAATATCACCTAGCGCTACCTGAAGCAGCTGTTCCTTATTCATCCCTTTTATCCCGGCAAAGTCGGGGTGGCTGCTTTTATAAAAAAGCCTGACTAGTAAATTGCCGCTTTTTGAGGTATGATCCCATTTGCGGCTTGTCCATGTACACGCATTGCATGACAGCTCCTCTGTGTTGGCTGCAATGAAACCCGTTCCCTCAGCCGGCAAATCACTGTCCGGAACATCAAAACCAATATAGACGGAGATGAGTGAGCTATTTTTCAGCTTGCTGAACTCTTTTTTCAATTCACTGTCGACAATTAGCTTTTCCGCAGCACTGTGAGGGATGCTTACAACGATATGATCGGCTTCGATTATGCGATCGTTTTCGAAGCCTGCCCTATAACGGCCGCCTTTTTTCTCTATATAAAGAGCTTTAGAATTCTTAAGTAACTCAACGTCTTCAAGATGGCTTTCAAAAGCTTCAACCAATCGGCTTAAACCGGAACGAAAAGATAGAAATTTTCTTTCTCCACCTTTAAATTTATCCTTGTTCGCTTCAAATCCCTTAATAATACTGCCATACTGCTCTTTATAGCCCAGAAGGTATGGAAGGGTCGAGGCGATGGTTAAATCCCTGAGATGGCCCGAGTAGACTCCTGACAGAACAGGAGCAATCTGTTTTTCAACCAATTCTCTGCCGAAACAATGTTCAAGGAATGCCCCAATCGAATCATTGCTCGTGAACTGGCCAATTCCTGAATAAAAATCCCTTAAAGCCTCGACTTTTCCTTCTGGTGAAACAAGAGTTGTTCTAGCCAGGGATTCAATACTTGCAGGAATTCCAAAAACAGAATCCGCCGGGATCGGTTTTAGCTCTCCCTCTGTATAAATAAACGAACGGCCAGTCGCATTGTAGACGACCTCCTTTTCCAGCCCCAGCTCTTTAATAAAAGTCATCGTCTCTGCCTTGCGGGCAACTATGGAATCTGCCCCGGCTTCCATGATAAAATTCCCTTCTCTGACACTCCTGATTTTTCCGCCAAGCTCACTTGATGCTTCAGCCAGGATAAGCCTTACATCCGACTTAGTTTCTTTTTTCCATTTATGTAATTCATACATCGCCGACAGGCCTGTAATGCCCCCGCCGATTACAAGAATTGTTCTCACTATTGACACCTCTGCATCTTCTCTGAAATTAGACTCTTTAAGTGTATCACAGATCCTCCTTTTTAATTATGAACATAAAAGGACAAAAATGAATCGAAGCAGTACAAAGACAAACACAAAAGAGGCGGTCAGTCCTCCGCCTCTTCCTGGTAATGCTCGTTTAAGTATGGGTTTTCAGTCGTAGCAAAATTAACAGATTGCAGACTGTCCTTCGCTTCCACACCATAGAAACCATTTTCAGGCTCCCTTTTTGCTTCCGTCTGGTTGTTTCTCCGTGCCTGTTTACCCATTATCGAACCCCCTGCTTTGACTTTAACTAATATCCTTTATTATTTAGTTTTTAAGGCGGAAAGATGTAAATTAAATCAAAATAAAAAGGCCACTAGGTTAAGCAGCCCTAATCGCCTCTGGCTCTGTATCTCAGTTATGCTGGAGCTTAGCGATCGCATATCCTTCAACAACTTCTTTGACTTCCTCCAGCATGCCTTCCGCAAATCTCTCATCTTCCATTTTAATAACAAATACACTTAGTCTTCCGATATATTCCGTTGTTGCCGAGGCGTCGACTTCATTCACCCTTTCCTGGACCAGGGATAACAAATGCTTTTTCTCGTCATCAGACCAAACGCCGACGGTAGGGATGTAGATACTGGCTTCATTTGTTAAATTAACTCCATATAGCCCCATAGGTGTAGTCAAAACATGAAAATAGCTTTTCCCTTGATGGCACCTTTCTTCGTAAGTGTCCCATCTCATTGGTAACGCCTCCTTGTATATCCTTTCTTCTATCTTAACATTTTATCAACTATTCGGAATTGTTAATTTATGTCTTTTTTATAACAAAACTCATATGTGTTATTACAAACTTTCGTTAATGATAGCCAAAATTTGGTGATCTTCCCATTTCCCATTGATTTTAACATTTTTCCTTGCAATACCTTCTTTCAGAAAACCTGATTTTTCAAGCACCGAAATTGATCCTAAGTTATGTGGCATAACGCCAGCTTCTATTCTATGAAGCTTCATTTGATTAAAAGCAAAATTAACTGCTAATTGAACACCTTCCGTCATATAGCCTTTCCCATTATGCTCCTTGTCCAGGAAATAGCCTATGTAGCAGCTCTGCAAGGCCCCTCTTAAAATTTCTGACAGCATCAGCGTCCCGATTAATTCTTTGGAGTCATGAAGAAAAATGCCAAATAGATAATATTCATCGAGTTCCTTCCTTTTCCTGGCTATCCTGATTCTTTCCCTTTGGCCTTCAAGGGTATAAAAATCGTCTTTCCTCAATGCTGCAAAGGTTTGAAAAAATTCCCGATTTCTCAATTCTAAAGCAAGCGCCATCTCTGCATCATGTATTTCAAGCAGTCTTATAAAAATGTTCTTTCCCTTCTGTTCCATAGTGTATATGCTCCTCCCTCATTCCCCGGCCTCTAAAGGTTTCTTTTTTATTCATATTTTATTATATTTATGGACTCCTAATCTGAATGGAAAAGGCCCTATGCTTTGTACAAACTGTTTCGCTATCCATGCGAGAATTAACCCTGCCATTCAGACATATTTAACCAATATTTTCAGCTATCGAACCAACCCCAGGTTTTCTGACAAGTCAGATGTTAAATAAGGAAAATGGTTCCCTTGTAAATTTTACCACAATATGGAATATGAAACGATGCTTTAAGCTCGCAACAATCCATCCCCTTTACTCAATAGGCTGGTGCTGAAAACTTGGCCTCTGTTCTAGGTCCGGCCCAATTGGAATACATAAAGAATTGGCATCGACGAAATATCTACTTAAACACTCCCACTCCCACAACCTATTTTCATCAAAATCTCCATCCCTATCACATAAGTCGCTTCGCAGCCTGCGGATGTTTATGTCCTTTCGGATGACTGTCCGGGAAAAGTGACTTAGCACGAATTTTTAGAATAAAAAAATGAACCTGGGGATCAGCCAGGTTCCAGGACATTTACTGTAGCCTTTGCGCCTTATTTTCGTATCCCGGCTTTTTCCGCCAATTTTGTGTATCTCTCCGTTTCCTTTTGCACTTCATCAGCGAAATCACCTGAGTTAAGATAGGCGGGTTCCAGCTTTATTTTTTCAATTTGCTCTATGAACCCTCGGTCATTTTCCATTTTAGCAACCGCTTCATCCCACTTTTCGACAATCGCTTTCGGTGTCCCCGCAGGAAATGACAATCCCGTCCACCATTTCACTGTAAGGCCTTTGATGCCTTGTTCTTCGACCGTAGGAACATCGGGCAGGAGAGAACTGCGCTCCGGAGATTGAACACCGAGGATTTTTAATTTTCCTGCCTCCAGAAGCGGGTAAAGCTCTCCAACCGTATGGACAGCCAGATTTACATGGCCGCCTGCAACCTTTGCCGCTGAATCGCTGGCTCCTTCAGAAGAAACCATACGCGTTTTTTTATAATCCACTCCTGCAGCATCAAGCCATTCAGCGACTCCAAATGCAGAAAAACCAGCGGGGCCCACACTTGCCCAGGTAAGTTTATCCGGATTAGCTTTTACCCACTCAGTTAATTCTTTAAAATCATTCCACTCTGCATCAGCCTTCACAGCATAGGCCAGCGAACCCTCAGCAACTCTGGATACAAGAATATGGTCTTTCATCGTTAATGTAGGATTCGAGTTTCCTGCTTCATACATTGTAGTGGATGAATTATTATTAACCAGGACAGTGTATCCGTCCGCTCTGGATTCTTTGAGTGCATACTGGGCTCCGATAATCCCCCCGCCTCCCGTTTTATTGGTTACGACAATAGGCTGATTCCACTCTTTGCTTAAGTAATCTGCCACCGCCCTTGCGGCCAAATCTACTCCCCCACCAGCAGCAAATGGAACAACCAGCTCAATTTGTCTCGCAGGATAAACCTTTGCTTCATCTTTATTGTCTCCATCAGAATCAGAGTTATTTGAGCACCCAGCTAATGTAAGAACCACGAGCAATAAGGCCGCTGCAATTCCACGAATATACGTTTTCATAAAAAGCCACCTCCCATTTTTATGAAAATTCCATGTGGTCTCCTGTTTCCTGTACGATCCTTTTCCTGGTTCTTTTCATTAAAAAGAGGGAAATGGACAGCAGGACAACAGCTAAAACTAAAAGAGTCAAAGAGATTGGCCGTTCTAAAAAGATCATTACATTCCCGGATGATATTTCTAAGGATTGGATAAATGAGCTTTCCATTTTTGGCCCTAATACCAGGCATAAAATAAAAGGGATAATAGGCCAATGGAACTTATGGAATAAATAACCAAGTGTCCCAAAAAGAATGGCGACAATCACATCAAACATTGAATTCCTGACCGAGTAGGCCCCTAAAATGCTGATCATCAGGATGATCGGGCCAAGAATTCCAAACGGCACCTCGGTTAGCTTTGCCCACAATCCAACCAAAGGTAAATTCAAGATCAATAAAATAATGTTCCCGACAAACATGCTGGCAATGACTGTCCAGACCATTTGGCTGTTTTGTTCAAACAGAACGGGTCCTGGTGTCAGGCCATAGATCATCAGTGCAGCCAATAAAACGGCCAATGGAGGCGAAGATGGCAGCCCGAGTGACAATAAGGGAATAAAGCCACCCGAGCTGGTCGCATTGTTTGCAGATTCAGGACCGGCAACACCCTCGATCGCCCCCTTTCCAAACCTTTCCGGCCGCTTCGATACCTTCCTTTCCAGGTCATAAGAAAGAAAAGAAGTGATGGTAGCTGATATCCCGGGCAGAATTCCGAGAAAAAACCCAAGAATGCTCCCTCTTAAAATCGGAAATGCACATTGCCTTAAATCAGCTCTCGTGGGATAAATACTCTTAATTTCCTCCTGCTTAATGGTTGTGCGGTTCTCTTCCAGGCCTTTCAGTACTTCAGAGATGGCAAAAAGGCCAATAATGATACTGATCATTTCAAATCCGCCTGCCAGAGCGCTCCAGCCAAAATCAAATCTGGGAATCCCCGTAGAAACTCCTATACCGACGAGTGAAACCAAGAAACCCAGTACCCCCATCAGCATGGATTTTACAAAGGAAAATCCAGTCAGATTAAACAGGACCAGAAAGGCAATAAGCATTAAGATAAAATATTCGGGGGGACCAAATTTTAATGCCTGGTCTGCCAGCAGTGGAGCAAATACTACAAGACCGATGAGCCCGATTATTCCGGCTATAAATGATCCGATTGCTGCAATGCCCAGTGCTGCCCCTCCCCTTCCTTGCCTTGCTAGTGGATAGCCGTCCAGTGTTGTCGGCACAGATGAGGATTCCCCAGGAATGTTCATTAAAATTGCTGTCGTGGAACCCCCATACATGGCACCATAATAAATTCCTGCCAGCATGATGATTCCCTGAGTTGGTTCAAGGACAGCGGTGAGCGGCAAAAGGATCGCAATAGCGGATGTGGGGCCTAGGCCAGGTAGAACTCCCACCATGGTCCCCAGCAAAGAACCGATGAGCACAATCATTAAATTATTTGGGGTTAAAACTTCCGTAAGACCATTGAATAGATAAACGACTGTGTCCATTAAAAGCTTTCCCCCTCTCTAAAAAAATAAAGAACCGCCCGGGAATGGTGTTTTTAGCAAAACAATAAATAACCCATACAGAACAGCGGTCAGGGTGGCAGAAAAGAAGAGAGAAATTATCCATCGATAGCTCCCAAGAAGGCGGAACAAACAGGTAAAAGCTGCCAAGGTGCTGAGAAAATACCCCAATATACCAATCAGAAAGCAATAGATTAGGAGAATCATAATCGAAAGTAACATTTTAAGTCTTATTTTACCTTTTGGCATGGAAGCCTCTCCAAATCCTTTGCTTTTTTTAAATAGAAGAATGATACCTCCAATACAAAGAAGTACCCCCAGAATTCCCGGAAAGGTATGATCCCCAGTCAGGAGGCCCACACCGTATGGATAAAGCCTAAGTGCCTCAATAAGGGATACAGCACCAATTATAGTGCAGACCGCCCCTCCAATTTTATCGGGAGAAAAGCGTGTTAGTGTCATATTCTCCCCCCTTTCGGTTCCAGATGTAAGTCGAGTCCTATCTTGTCTTGTCTTTTCTAAACTAACGTCATCCTTTTACTCGGACTGAAGGAGCTATCTTGAATACATATGGCGAACGTCACCGTAATCAATCAAAAAGGTTAATAGGTTCTTTCATGTGCATATTGATTCGTTCAATCATTGCCTTAGGCTTCCAGTGGCTCCCCATATTTAACAATATGCAGCGAACAACAATGACATCCCGATTTATCGTCCGAAAGGGTTGTTCTAGTTTTTGGATGAAGACAATGTAAAGGAAAATCCTACAATATCCCTGAAATTTCTTTACCTTCCGTAACTGAATCGACATGAAACCTCCATATTCTCTCAATATTCCTTTTCTATACTCATAATGAATCTAATCGAAAGAGGAGCTGATCGTATGAATAAGAGAAGTATTTTAGGGGCCGGCTTTGCCTTATCCTTATTATTTAGTCCGTTTCATGAAGCGCTGGCAGCTGATTCGGCCACAACCGGTGACCTGCGGAAAATTGATAATGTGGCCCATCGTGGAGCGACTGGATATGCACCGGAAAACACCCTTGCAGCATTTGATAAGGGAGTAGAAATGAAGTCTGATTATATTGAAATTGATGTACAGCGGAGCAAAGACGGTGAATTGGTCGTTATCCATGATACGACCGTAGACAGGACTACAGATGGAACAGGTTACATAAAGGATTTAACCTTTGAACAGCTCAGGCAGCTGGATGCAGGAAGCTGGAAAGGGGAACAATTTACCGGCGAGAAAATTCCTTCATTTAGTGAAATTTTGGATCGCTATCGCGGCAAAACTGGTATTTTAATAGAATTAAAAGCACCTGAGCTCTATCCAGGAATCGAGGAACAAGTAGCACAGGAATTAACTCAACGAAATCTCGATCGTCCAAACAATGAAAAGATTATTATTCAATCTTTCAACTTCGAATCCATGAAAAAAATGAATACCCTGCTTCCTAACGTCCCAATTGGGGTCTTAACCTCTTCAAAGGCTCATACTGCCCCAGAAGCCCTAAAAGAATTTTCTGCTTATGCTGATTACTTTAATCCAAGTTATGGAATTGTTACAAAAGAACTAGTTGCAGAAGTACACGGGCTAGGGATGAAAATCTCTTCCTGGACTGTCCGAAGTCAGGAAGCAGCAGACTTTCTGATTGAGATGGGTGTAGATGCCATTATTACAGACTACCCGGATTATGTTGATCCTAGAAATTAAACGAATTTGTCAGGAAGAGATGCACCCTGGTACCAGGGTGCATCTATTTATCAAGCGAGGCATTATTCCATATCAATCAACATAACGGAATTAGTAAAAAAGACGGTTTATCTCTTCTTTTAATTCATCCAGGAGCGGAAAGCGGGAAATGTGCCCAAGACTCTCGGCAATGCTTCGATAGTACCATTCCTGCTGTACTTTGCCTCGATTAAACCTTTGCCAAACTTTGTCACCTTCCTGGTTAAAATCAGCAATGATTGACTTAATGTTATGAAGCTTATCGGCACATGCCACTGCTCTTATATCTTCAGAGGCCCCTTTTAAAAATTCGATGCTATGCTCTTTCCTCGTTTCCCAGGGCAGGGATTTAACCGGTTCCGAACATCCTTCTACAATGGAAGCAATCTTTAAACCAAACACATTTTTAAGCTGGGCTAATGTCAGCTCCGTGTCCTCAACACTATCGTGCAATATCCCTGCTGCGATGATGTCATCCTCATATCCTGCCTTCATCAGGATCATCCCTACGGCTACAGGGTGAGTAATGTACGGTATTCGGCTTTGTTTTCTATATTGGCCTTCGTGAGCCTTGGCGGCCATATGCAAGGCCTTTTCAATGATTTCCAAACATTAAACCTCCGATTTAAGATAAAAGATTCCGTTGTTTGTGTAACATTTATTTACTTAGAAAGAGCGCTTCCCGTCTCCTTGCCTAGTTTGTTTTAACCAAAATTGATCACTGACCTGTCTGTGCCCCGTTTTTATCCTTCCTGAAGGTATAATCCGGTTATACATGGAACATCTTATTACTAAAACACATTAGGAGGATGGCCAGTGAAAAATGAAGATAAAAACACGTCAGAAGGGTTAAATCAAATTTTCGAGATGATCAATGCCAAGGGAGATGAAGGGGAGCTGCGAAATATTGTCCAGCAGCCAGGTGCCCAACGCAATGATGAAGCGAAGGAAAAAACGGAGTAGATAAACTTTACCTGACAGAGCTCCCTTTCTTACTTAAACGATCGGCACTGCAATATGCCGCATCAGACTACTTGGAATTAAATAAATAGATGGATGCAAACATTAAGGCCAGCGCAGCCAGTTTCCTCCCATCAAGAGGGTGCCTTTCTCCACCGAACAGTCCAAAATGGTCAATGATGGCGCCCATGAGCAGCTGGCCGGCCATCACCGCTATCAACGTGGACGCCACGCCTATAGTTGGCGAAGCCAGAACCATAATATACACATAAACAACTCCGAGCAGCCCGCCAATCAATTGCCATTTCGGAACTTCTGAAACGGCCAGCATATTCCCTTTTCCGAAGAATACGACCAGAAAGAACAAAGCGGCCGTCCCTATCAGAAAAGAAATAAAAGATGCCTCTATTGTTCCCACTCTTTTCCCCAAACCACCGTTCACAACTGCCTGAATGCCCAGTGCTAAGCCTCCTGCAATTGCCATCAATGAATAGATCAGCTTCACAGGGCCACCTCCATTTCATAATCAAGGACATATTACCATATCTAAACTATCTTCCCAAACAAGACACTGCAAAAAAGTGATTAAATAATTGACAAGACCAAAGAAGATTCATTAAGTTGTTAATGCTCAACTTATTTTTTACATAGGAGATGTTCCTTTTGGAATTAAGACAATTACAAACCTTCCTTGAGGTTGCAAAGCATAAAAGCATAACTAAAGCTGCAGAGGCCCTTCATATTTCACAGCCAGCCTTGAGTAAATCGATCAAGGCTCTCGAAGAAGACCTTGGCATGACATTGATTGTACGCACGAATAAGACAAGTGACCTGACGGATGCCGGCATGGTTGTTGTGGAATACGCCCAGCGGATGACTGCCCTGATGGACGAAATGACAACGACATTGAATGACATGACAAACCTTGCCCGCGGACAAATCAACATAGGACTTCCCCCTTTTATCGGCAGTCTTTTCTTTCCAAAGGTGATGGCGGAGTTCCATAAAACCTTCCCAAATATTGAAATCAATATTACTGAGTACGGAGGTGCCCGAGTAGTAAAAAGTGTGGAGGACGGGGAATTCGAGCTTGGAGTGGTTGTACTGCCTGTCAATGAAGAAGATTTCAATGTATTTCCGATTGTTGAAGAAGAAATGAAGCTGCTTGTCCATCAAGACCACGAATTTGCTTCCAGGGAACAAGTTGACATAAAGGACCTTACCGAAGAGGAGATTATTTTTTACAACGAGGAATTTGCTCTTCATCAAATCTTAAGGACGCATTTCATCACAGCTGGTTTCGAGCCAAAAATTTTATTTAAAAGCTCTCAATGGGACTTTATGTCTGAAATGGTTGCCGCTAATCTTGGCATTACGATTCTCCCGCAGTCCATATGCAACCGGATTGTCAATGAGGAAGTTAAAATTCTTGGATTAAAACCTAATATCTTGTGGAGACTGGCGGTTATAACAAAAAGGGGCCGTTATATCTCTTATGCTGGCAGGACCTTTATTGATTTTATTTTAAAAGCAAAACTTTTTTCTCAAACCACCTGATCCAAATCACCACCATAACTTTTAGTTATGAAGTTTATTCTTATTATGTATTTTACGAATAACAAAAACCGTCGTATGATTACCTATACAATCTTTTACACCTGCTGGGTGTCAATTAGAAAGGGTCATAACGATGAAAATTGGAGTAATAATTATACAGGTTTTGTTCATACATGTATTTCTTTATCTCGGGGCAGCTCTCAAGCTAATCATCCCCATCTCCATTCCCATCCCGGGTTCAATGTTTGGATTGATACTCCTGTTTTTGGCATTGTGCTTAAATCTTGTGAAACTGGAATGGGTTGAGAAAGGCGGAAACTGGCTGCTGGCTGAATTGCTGCTGTTTTTCATTCCTTCTGCGGTTGGTATTGTTAATTATGATGACATTCTGAGCCTGCAGGGTGTCGAGATCGTTCTCTTGATCAGCATCAGCACAATTATTGTCATGGGTATGACTGCCTTGATTGCCGAAAGAATTACCGGAAAACGCAGGGGTGAAGCCAGATGATGATGATATTTTTTACTGTCGCCACCTATTTGGTCTACCGGCTTACGAAACGAACCTATTCAAAATGGGCTTTCCCATTGTTTCATCCTTTGCTGTTTGCCCCTTTGGCTTTGATTGGGTTGATTGCTTTACTTGATGTCCCTGCTGATGATTACCTCAATGCATCTAAATGGCTGACCCATTTGCTGGGACCTGCCACGGTTGCCTTTGCAATCCCTATATACAAACATTTGCCATTGGTTAAGAAATACCTTGGGACAATCATCATCAGTATTACAGCTGGTACCCTTATCGCCATATTCTCTACCTATGCTCTTTCAAAGGTCATTCACCTTCAAACAAGCTTCACTACTAGCATCCTGCCTAGGTCGATTACGACCCCAATTGCAATTGAGGTGTCTAAAGAAATTGGAGGACTCCCAACCTTGACCACGGTATTTGTTATCCTGACAGGTGTCATTGGCGGGATCGTTGGACCAATCGTGATTAACAGGCTTTCCATCAAGACGCCGATTGCAAAAGGTCTGGCTCTCGGCATGGGGGCACATGGAGCAGGAACGAATAAAGCAATGGAATATGGTGAACAGGAAGCAACCTTTTCATCGTTGGCCATGATATTCGCTGCCTGGATTACTCTGTTGTGGGGAGTCATCCTGATCCCGGCGTTAATGAATATCGATCAGATTCTATAAAAGACCCCCCTTTTTCTTTAAAGAAAAAAGGGGGTCTTTGCATAAATTTAGATCACGATGTCCTTTTTCCGGCTTTTTCCAGCGTTTTCGTCATGATAACTTGAATGATGTCCTTTTCCCCGGGCCTCCTTATAAACATTCACCTTCATAAAACGGAAAAACTTATAGTGTGAAGGCGCTGTTTTGAATCACCGTTCCATCAAACCCACCGCCAATAATCATGATTTCTCCATCTTTTATTTCTGCCACTGGCGGTTCCTCCCATAGAGATGCATCGCCGCCTGGTTCTCCAAAAAATGCATTAATAAAGAGATGCCTTCCTGGGTTTAGACTTGCTTTTACGGTCGGAATCACCGTCCTGGCATGCATGATATTTGTATTCGCATTTGGAAAGATTAGCTCTGCACCTTCTCCCCCATAAAGGTTTTTGATTCCGCTTGCTCCCCATGGGAAGGTTGCGAGCGAGGCATGCGCTTCCCGAATCGTTTTCGCTTTAGCTTCTTTCCCCTCCTCCATTTCAAGGCCAAGGGCAAAGCTGCCATCCGCACAATCCAAAAAACGTGCCGTATCAATGCTGTGAATTCTTATATGCCACGGAGCTCCTGCAATAAGCCATGTTTTGATTTCAACGTCCCGCCACGGCTTCCAGCAAGTATAAACAACGCGCTCATCCACTTTAAAATCTTCACAGGTTCTTTTTCCACGATATAAATTATCTCCCTCGCTTACAGCCAGCATGGAGTCAAACGCCCCCTGAGACAGGCCCCAATCCGCTTTTGGGACACTGAAGCCGAAAAAGCTGGAGTAAACAAACTTTTCATATTTCGCAGCTGTATGTGAATGCTCATTGGTATGTCTGTATCCTGCATTAAAAGCAAGAAGATGGTTCTTCTCTTCCTGCCTGCAAAAGATAAACCTTGGAGATTTTTGTACAGTCCTTTCTTTCAGTGGCGGGAGCGGCATTTCTTCTGCCCTCCAAAACGGGTGGGACTCAGGAAACATCACCGGGAGGAACGCTTTTAGGCCCCAATAAGGCGATCCAGGCGCATTGTAATTTTCAGCCATAATCAGATTGGGATAGCTGTAGCCAATGGTCAGCAGCCCATTGTGATCAAAGATTGGCTGCTTCAGCCACCAGCGCAGATTCCGGAGAATCAGTCCCTTCACAACTCCTAACGGAAAGGCTTCTGCATCCGCATATGCCAGTGCACTCCAGAATGCAGACTGTGCAAACCGGTAGGCAAGACTCCTGCCGTATGGCAAGGCTGAACCGTCGCCTGCGAACCAATAAATAAAATCCTTGGCAAAGCTTATTGCGCGTTTTTTATAAAGCCGGGCCCTTACAGGGTCTTCATGTTCCATCCATTTAGCATAGATAAGGCTGTAAAAATGGATAGCAAATGGTCCATAATAGTCACAATGGGCATCAATTCCATCCTCATACCAGCCATTGCCCAGGTGGAATTGATCAATCCTGTCAAGGTTTTCAGTCACTTTCTGCTGATCATATGGCTCCCCTACTCTTTTTAAACCGAGATTGACGAGAACGGGGAAAAACAGCCAATTGCAATCATGGACCTTACACCTATTAATCTGGTTCAGCCACGATGCAAAGTTTTGCTTCTCCCTTTCTGTCAGAGGATCCCAGATTATTTCCGGGATCAGAGCCAGCGCAAATCCAAAGGCCGCCATTTCAACTGCCCGCTGGTCATAATCGCTGATTTCTCCCCAATATTCTTCGTGGGAAGGGTTCGTTCCATTTTTAATTCCTTCCAGACACGACTCCCAAAGGTCAGATTTCCCTCCTCCCGCCAGCAGTGGAACAAGGCCCCATAGAACTCTTGAGAATCCTTCCATTTCAGCAATGGATCTCGTATAGCCTGTTCCTGTTTGTCCAATCTTAAGCCTGGCTTTCCCCTTGCTGTAAAAAGGGCCTAAAGCACCGAGAATCTGTTCAAGTGCCCTGCACAGCTCATCACGAGTTTGCAGCTGGGTGGGTTGGATTGGCAACTCGAGGTTCAGCATGAATTTCTTCCTCCTAAACGTTTTTTAACGAAACCTGCGTCTTCACCGCTTGATATAGCAGTGGAAACAGATAAGTATTCCTGTCCTCTACCAGAAAAGCTGGGTATAGCCTTTTAATCTCGCAAGTCCTTCAACAAAGAAGTAATCTCCGTATATGAGGGGGTTATCCGTATATCGCCCTTCCGGAAAATGGCTGGTACCATGGAGGATCAGCCCTTCCTCTTCTTGATTCTCCCAATCTCCGTAATTTTCAAAGAGTGAACGCAGAATCCTTTCACCCGCTTTACGGTAAACAGTAGCCTCCTCAGCTGCTGACTGGTCAGCAAGCAGAAGCAGTCCGCACGCCGCAACCGCCCCAGCTGATGAGTCTCTTGGGGCATCGACCCCCGCAGGCAGACGGAAATCCCAATGGGGAACATAGTCCTCGGGCAGGTGGGAGATGAAAAAGTGTGCCACTCGCTTAGCAGTTTCTTTATAGTTGTTATCTCCAGTATAGTGATAACACAAAGCAAGGCCGTAAATGGCCCACGCAGCCCCGCGGGACCAGGCAGATTCAGGCGCATATCCCTGGCCGCCAACCGCTTCAACGAAGTCTCCCGATTCAGGGTCAAACCTGATAATATGATGAACAGCTCCATCACTCCGGATAAAATGCTGAAGGACTGTCCGGGCATGCCTTTCCGCTACCCCTTTGAATCTTGGATCGCCAGTCTCTTCTGTGGCCCAGAAAAGGAGGGGCAGATTCATTAAACAATCAATAATGGCGATGCCTCGATTATCTTCCCCTTCGGTCCAGGGATTCCAGGCACGAATGAAGTTTCCATTTACATTGAAGCGGCCCATTAGAAGGTTGGCTGCCAGAAGCGCCCTTCGTTTAGAATCTTCTTCTCCTAGAAGCTTATATCGGGCAACACTCGTTAGGGTCCACATAAAACCCATATCATGATCCAATCGATAATAGTCTTTCTGGACAGCATCGAGCTTTTCTTCGCATGCTGCAGCCAATTCCTTCAAATCATTGTCCTTGGTATCCCTATAAGTTAGCCATAATAACCCTGGCCAAAAACCGGCAGTCCACCAATGCGGTTCAGCAAGCTGGTACTCACCGTTTTCGCTTGCATGCGGAAAGTTTGATCCAATTTTTTTACTAGTTCTCCCTACTTTATGCGTTACTTGATTCCATGCGTTTTCTGCCCATTGCTGCTGGTTGGTCATGCTCTTCACCCTTTCAAATAAATTCAAAAACGAATTTCGTCCAAATTTCCTTTCCAGGATTCCTCACTTGAAAATCAAGCGCCATCAATTCTTCGTTCTCGCCAAAATGATTCATGAAGGATAGCCTCTGGGCCTCAAAAATCAGTTGATTCCGATCAAACAGGATCCTCAGCCTTTCCTTCCCCTCGAGGATGATGCCCTCTTCAACCTCTAAAACTGTAAGAATTGGAGTAATCAGCCGTTCGACAATAGAGGATGGGCCTTTTTTAAAAGAATAATAGTCTTCCAGTACAAGTGTTGGCAGACTTTTCTTTGTCCAGGTAAATTTACGGATCAGAGTTTGCAGTTCCTCCAATTCGTAGGCTTTGGCAATGTCAATCTCAAACACTTCGACTTTCCCTTCCTCGGCAGCATTTTTAATGGAAGCCCTGCAGCCTCCCCCTTCCCTTTGGGTCAGTCCATTGATCAATGGAACAGAGTGTCCCTGAGAACCGTTGCATAAAAAGGAATACCTGCGATCCCCAAAATAATCATTATTATATAATCCGCTGCCCAAATCCTTTAAAAATACCCGGCCATTTCCTTGAAGGATGAAGTGGCCGATATCATTGTGGTTATGCGGCTCGTCGTTATGCCCTCCTTTTGCTGCAAATGAAAACTGGCCTTGCTCCGATCGGTGTCTGGAGATAAACCACTGTGAATCCTCGGAAAAGAACGTAGCTGGCTTCCACTCCTTTCCTTCCTTAGCTTCATCAAACCAGATCAAATTCCTGATAGCCGGTGCCCACCTGCTGCAATGGTCCGCAGTATAGCTGGCCCCCAGGGATTTTTCAGGCACTTCAAAATCCGGGTAAACCCTGCTTAAGTAATGGCTTAGTCCCAGGAAAACTTCAGCAGTCGGAACTGCATCCGAAAAGTTAACAACTTGGTTCCCAAAAAGGAAGCTTTTCTGTTCAAAAAAGGCAATTTCCCTCACTTTTGAAGTCTGGAATAAATCCAGGACACCGGCACTTTTTGTTTTTAACAGATCGGCAAAATAAACATAGTATCCAAAACCATACTGCCAATATCCGTAACCTTCAAGGCATATCCCGTCCTCCCTAAAGCCATCAAGATAGAAATCCATTGTCCGGAGAACTTTATTAAGGATCATTGCCAGGGTGTCATCATCATTAACCAGATACATTGCAGCGGCTCCTATTGCCCCCCCGCATACAGCTGCCCAGTTGTGTGTTGCCGTCTCCCATGGAAAGGGTTCCTGTTTTATAAAAGGGTGAAAAATCCTGCGATTGACCTCTTCATAAATGCGCTTACATATTTGGGGGTTAAGGTCACTCTCTAACAGCTTCATAATCTCGCTTAAAGAAAACGCCGTTTCAGCTGCAAATAAATCGATTGTAAATTCCTGGACAGATTGATTTATTAAGCAATTATTGGTTGAAAGTTTCGTCTCTGGACCATTCATGAGATGTGCCGGCAAACACCATGTATATTCGTTGCAAATGGACCAAATCGTGTTTTCCAGCGCCTCCCGGCAAACATCATTATGAGGCTCAAGCAAGAGCATAATGGCAAAAGTGTTTAGCCTGCGCCTTCTTTGAAAGTAAACCTTTTCATATTCCAGCCGGGAACCTGTTTCGCCAAAGATTCGAAAAAGTGTAAAGGAAAGTTCGGGGTCACTTTCTTTTATCAGTCTATTTCCTTCTTCCTTAACTTCATTAAGGATCGGTTCGTAAACAGGGTTCTCAATGATCTTCCTGCGCCAGTCCTTTATTTCCGCTTTATCTTTGAACAATAATAGTGTCCGAGGAGTAATTACACTTTTAATTCCTTCTTTTTGCACGCCCTGTCCTCCTTTAATTCATTTCAAAAGTATTAGGGTTTTCCTCTAACTCCAGAAGGAGCAACCCCTTTAATAACTTGCATCTGGCCAATAAGGAACATATTGTCCAAAGGAAGGATTGCAGAACAGCAAGTAAATAGGAGGGAGTAAAATTAAATCACTTTATGTAATCGCAGCGCCAGCTGAATCTAACAATCTGACCGATGTAAATCAAAAAATCGGTTTATATATCCCCATACTGATATAGTTCTTCTTTGCCATCTATTTTCCCTGCTCTTACTGACCCAATTCTTATATCCAATCCATTGCGGAATGTTTTGGGAGAAGACGCACAGAAATAAAAGGACCGCCACAGCTGATGCATAGTCTACTTAATTGAAAGGCTAAGTTTATTCGCTGCCTTATAGAGAGGCCCGTAACACAGATAAAAAAGTGGAAATAATTCCTTACAATTATCAGAGGAAGGAACAGCGAAGATCATGGTAAAAGGAATATGCTTCTTCGCAACGGTACCGCAGTTTTCAGCACGTCTGAGAGCATCAATATCATCCGTATTCCCCGATTCCCCTCCCGCTCACAAAGAAGTTCATCCCCCTAAAGTCTATCAAAAAAGATACCCTTTCTTTAGAAATTACTTGGCTATTCAAGCATAAAAAAAAACTCTGCCATCCCCGAGTGCGGAAGACAGAGTTTAATATTCATGGCGGGTATTTTACAACTTATCAGTCAGGGAGATTAACAAAGCTGCATTCTCTTCGGTCACAGTTTTTCCACTTTGAGCCCTAAGCTGATTGATGTATGCATTCAATTTCCCTTCCATAGCTTCTTTATTTCCTTTGGAGGCTGAATCCTCAGCACCTTGAAGTTTTACCGAAAGAGATTCTGCTACACTTGCATTGCTGACAAGGGATTGAGTTAATGTTGAAAGACTTTTAAAATCAACAGTGACAGTGAATTCAACTTCCTCCACCGTTGTATGGCCGGCTCGGTCTGTAGCCGCAGCCTTAAATTTATTGACTCCAATTTCAAACTCGTACGCCCTTCCTTCAATCTTTGGACAATCAATTTCTGCGATTCCTGATAAATCATCGGTCGCACTGCAGGAGATGGAAATCTGCTCATCTACTGAATATGCACCCTTATTGCCATGGAAGGTTACAACTGGTGCTGTTGTATCTTCCTCCACGATCATAATCCAGCTGATTTGAGGATCAGGGGAACCGGCAACCCTCCGGACAGTCACATCGAGCTTTCCATCCTTTACCTCAATATTTTTATAGCCAAGGACATCATATGAATTAGTAAATACGTATCCCTTTGTTTTTGGTTCTCCATTTATCAGAATATCAGCTTTTCGGCTTCCTTTTGTTGATGTATACCAGCGATCATGCAATCCAGTATATACCGTGTATTTCCCGTCTTTAAGATTAAATTTATAGGAGAGATCGTCGCCTGAATTAGCTAATAAATATCTCAATGATGAGAAAAGATCCTCGTCCTCTGTTCCTGCTGGTCTTGTACGGTCTCCAACATATCCCCAGGTCTGGCCTTTCTCCGGCTCATACTGCTGGTCAACGATTTCTTTATTTAATAGGGTTTTCTGCATATAGGAGGACCATGTCTTGTAGTCTCTTGTCTCTGCACCGCCCGCATGGACAAAGTATCTTACATGATCTGGGATGACAATGATTTCAGTTCTGATCACCTTGTTGGCCAGCTCCGGCAGAGTCCCTTCAACTACTGCAGATCCAGGTTTGGCAAAATCCTCAGAATTCACTTTCCACTTTACTGGGGTGTCCATTTGTTTGCCTTCCGTGTTTGTCACATTGACAACATTGGGGAGTTCAGGTATCTCATCGACCGCGACTTTTTTTGGCAGTTCGGTGTTTACGGTCACTCTGCCCATCCGGTCCAATAAATCCAGCTTCCACTCATCATACCATTTAAGGATGATTTCATCCTCCTGGCCAAATTCGATTGGCAGCCACACATATCTTGAGTTGGTTAGGTCATCCTTATTCCATCTATCACCCATATATATGAACTTTCCTTTTTTTGCATCAACCGGAATCACATACGTACTTTGTGAGCGGAAAGTCGTTTCAGAACCTGTCCCGACCGACGGGTCTCCCATCGTCTTCCATTCTCCCATCACCGAATCGGCCACCGAATATCTGGCGGGATTTGGATCCCATCCCGTAGCACCCGAGGTGATCATATAATATTTGCCATCGTATTTGAACATTGCAGGTGCTTCTCGATGCTGGCCCGGTATAGCCCTGATAAAATCCTTCCCATACTGGTCACCAGCTATTGCAGTGTAATCCTCATTCAATTTGGAAATATACAAGGAATAATTTTCTTCACTGGAGTAGATGATGTAGGCTGTTCCATCTTCATCCTTAAACAAAGTCATATCCCTTGCCATCCCTGTATTTGGCCCCCAGACTTGTTCCCCTTCCGGCATTTTGTTCAGGCGGTTGCTTTCTAAATATTCAAAAGGACCTGTCGGTGAATCGCTGATAGCGACTCCAGATTTTGCTTTTGCATAGTTGGCATCAGAACCATTATATGGCCCGTCTACATGCAGCCATAGTACATACTTGCCAGTCTTTTCGTTGTAGATGACTTTCGGCCTTTCCAGAATGCCGCGTGCTGTATTGATATCACTGAAAATTACATCTTTTTCTTCGGCAGATCGATTTTTATACAGCTCGATAAAATATGGATTGGTTTCCATATCTTCACGTTTCTCAATTGCCTTCATGACAACTCCTTCGTCTTTCCAGTTGTACAAGTCTTTCGATGAGTAGGCATGAACCCCGGTTGCGGGAAGGTAGCCGTTGGTTTTATCTTCACCGTACCAGTAATACGTCTCCGTTTTTTCGTCAAACATGATGCCCGCGCCGTGAGCCTGAATCACAGCACCATTTGTATCCCGCCATTCTTGTCCTGGTTTAAAGGATTCATTCGGAATATCAAGTGCCAGTCCGCCAAGCGCCGTTTCCAGCTGTTTCATCGAAGCCCTGATATCCTCCTGGACAGCTTTTGTGCCGACATCGAGCTGGCCCTCTTCAATTTTTTGTATTAGCCCTTTTGCTTGTTCTATCGCTTTATTTAAAGGTGCTAAACTGTACTTTGTATAGGTATCCGTCTTATCCGCCTCTGCCATTGCCTTCGAAATCTTTGCTTTTAAATCATCGAGCTGAATCACAACGTATTTCCTGATGATCATATAATTGACTAAAGGATCATTGTGGTTTGATAACCCCGCGGTCGCTGGTCCTTGAATTTTGAGATCCAGCTCACCGTCAGTGACAGATATCTGTTGATAGGTTACCTCTTTTTCCATATTATAGCTTCCAATGTCATAATCGCCGTTGGAAATGTTTTTACCTTCTGAGATAATATTGACACTCCGTCCGCTCCACGGATTCTTGAAGCCTAAAGTAAGATCATATTCCCCATCCGGCAATTCAAATTTATAATATAATGCCTTGTCGCGGGTCTGGGGACCATTATAATATCTTAGCGAACCGAATTTATTACCGGCATCCCGCACACTTGTACTGCTGGTAGTGGTCACAAGACCCCATTTTTTCCCGGTTATGGGATCCGCGCCATACACCTGCTCCGTTTTGCTTGCATATAGGCCCATTTTATCATTGCCTTCTACGCTTTCTGGAGTCGTGTCTCCAGCGTTTACAAAATATAGGATATAATCATTATTTTTCATTTCTGCTTCTCCGCCTTCATTTGGGCTTATTGCTGAAACAGGTTTATAAAAAGTAAACGCAGAAGAGAACAATACTAAAATTGCTAGCAGCAATGATGCTGCCCTTTTATTTTTCATCATAGTGATTCCTCCCTCTTGTACATATGATTTAACGCTTGCTTCCATCACAAAACACGATGTCTTTATGTTCAAAAATGTTTTGGCATTCATTAAAAGAAATTGGACTTCATTTCTGCCGTTTCATCCCTCTTATAGAACAGAAGGTCGTACTCACAGCATTTAGTTACTCTTTATTTAGAAGGGATCACAAGATTATAGCGCTTTCATTACGGAAGCATATTAATTACTGTACTATCAAAAATATACCTTTTATTGCCAGGGCTCAGCAAAGGAAGGCCTTTTTCAATCTGACATGGATTCCTGTTCCAGACTCCCGGGTTGCTTGTTCAATAAGGAAACAATAAATAAAGAATTGGACACCTTAATGGAATTGAACTTTTGCCTGTCATATTGCCCCTTTACTTTGGGAACAGTAAGCGAGAGGTGAAAAAGATGGATCTTATGCGTGTAAAAGAAATACTTTCCTCCGATAAAGAAATCCCCGTCCATTATCACGGTGTTCCGGTCTGGATTGAAAACATTGAGGAAACCTCCAGTATGGCCATGATTTCGGCAAGGGGTACACATGATGAAAGGCGTTTGGTTTCGATTGACGGACTAGTCGAGAACGAGAATGAGGACCCTATGTAGAAGCACTCGGAATAGAGTGCTTTTTGTTTTAGAGCCAGGATTTAGCTTCCTATCATTTAACAACAAATTATTTTTGCAGCTGTGTAACCCTGCAATATTTTTTGATCAGGCGTATTTGTCCACGATGGTTGATTTCATCCTCGAAGACGTGGAACCATTTAAAATAATTGTTTCCCTGCTGATCCATCCAGAAAGGGGTCTTTTCAAATAACCATTGCTCAGGAAGACTACGAAACTTTTGATACGTGACTCCACGTATCTCCTCCAGTTCTTCGATATAAGATTCAAGGGATTTTCCGATGAAAAACTCCCTTCCTTTCTTCCCTAAATCCAAGCCCGGGGAGAGCTCCTCGATTTCTTCCATTGTGGGTTCACGATTTTCAAACGTGAGTATTTGGTAAACCTTTTCGACCGCAGCCATATGGCCAAGGAGCATTCCAATCGAATTGGCCTCGTCATGCATTAGAAAATCCAGTTCTTCAAATGTTACATCCTGAACGGATCTTAATGTTGTGTCCCTGGTATAATTCATCATGGACACCAAATGACTCATAGCCGGAGAAAAACCCTCCTTCTTATCGACCAGAAATAAAGTACTTAAATCAAACTGCATGTTACATCTCCCCTTCTTCACCTGTTCTCCCTTACACATTCGAGGGAAAACATGGAAATCCTTCTCTAATATTTAGAGAGGGATGATAAAAATGGTCCAGCGATAATTTCTCCTTTTTTAGGAATAATAAGAAAAAAGGTGGGATATTTGTGGAAT
Source organism: Mesobacillus foraminis (assembly GCF_004340465.1). GTDB lineage: Bacteria > Bacillota > Bacilli > Bacillales > Cytobacillaceae > Mesobacillus_B > Mesobacillus_B foraminis. The sequence continues at coordinate 187,655 of NZ_SLVV01000002.1, forward strand.
GGTCTGAGCTGTTGATACGTTTGGTTTTATCTTTTGGGGCTTTATTAGTTCTAACGAGGATCATGGGAAAAAAAGAAATCAGCCAAATGACGCTGTTCAACTTTATTTCCGCCATGACCATTGGTACATTGGGCGGTGCATTGGTCATAGACCCAGCATTAAGCCTTCAAAACGGAATTCTCGCATTAGCAGGCTGGTCCTGTTTTACTGTATTAATGGGCGTGATTGATATAAAATTTAAACCCTTGCGCCATCTCATTGAAGGCGACCCCGTTATTGTGATCAAACATGGGAAAATCCTGGAAAATGCCCTCCGCAAGACTCAATTAGATATCGATGCTCTAAGAACCATGCTTCGCGAAAAAGATATCTTCTCTCTTCAGGATGTTGAATATGCCATCTTTGAAGTAGACGGGAAACTTTCTGTGATGAAAAAAGAGGCGAACCCATTTGTAAACGGAAAGATTCCCCCCTTGGTCCGGAAAGCTTTTAATCCCGTCTCAGCAGAAATCGTTTCTGACGGAATTATCAACAGGGAGAACTTAGCAAAACTAAAGCTCGATGAACAATGGCTTTGTGAGCAATTCCAGCTATCAGGCATTAAGAAAGTATCAGATGTGTTTTATGCTGAAATTCAGCAAGATGGTTCCTTATATATTGACTGCAGGAAGGATCTGCTGCACTGAATATACGGAAACCTTTATTTACAATTGGGCAGAAATATTCAAAACCTGATTAAATAAATTCTCTCCTGCACCATTTAAATGATGGAACCTTTATTTATAATCACCAGGATTCTTTCTTCTGCTAATATCGCAAACGTCCCTGGTTATTTATCCAGTTTAAAAACTTAAGAAACTCAGGACTAAACAACCAGGTATATTTTACTATATAATAGACTAATATATTCTACCTACATAAATAAAAGCGAGGGCTCGATCATTGTCTAAAACGGTAACAAAAAATAAGGCCATCATCATAGGAGGCAGCATAGCAGGTAAATTGGCTGCGAGAGTACTCTCGGATTTTGCTGAGGAAGTAATTATTGTTGAAAAGGACCCGAAATGTGAGCAAAGGCTTCCGCGGACAAGTGTCCCGCAGGGATTTCATGGCCATGCCCTCTTAAAAAGCGGAGAAGAAGCCTTGGAGGAGCTTTTCCCCGGCATCGTGGATGAACTCATAGCTGACGGTGCGGTTCCCTCCGATTTTGCAAGCGAGTTATCGTGGTACCATCACGGAAGCTGGAAAGTCCAGTTCAAATCTGGTGTTTCAATCATACAGCAAAGCCGCCCATTTCTTGAGGAGCACATCCAGCGAAGGCTGGAACTAATTCCTAATATCTTCTTCCAGTATGAAACCAAGGTAAAAGGGGTGGTAGTGAAGGAAAATCGGGCGATTGGAGTAACACTTACTACAAAGAACGGGAACATATCTGACCTTTTTGCTGACATTGTCGTAGATGCTTCCGGAGCTGGTTCAGCCACTCCAAGATGGTTGAAGGAACTGGGCCTTGGAGTTCCTCCTAAAACAGAAGTAAAGGTTGACCTATTTTATTCAAGCAGAAAATACTGCTCTTTATCACCCAAAAATGGCGGCAGTCTGCTCATTTATCCCAATCCTCCCATCCAGAATCTCGGCGGGGCTATTTCAAAGATTGAAAATAATGAGTGGATGGTCACCCTGTTGGGATACGGTGTCAAACACCCTCCTTTTAATGATGAACAATTTATCAATTATACGAAACAACTTGATGATCAGGGCATATTTGAAACAATCAAAGATGCGGATCCTGTGACGCCTGTCAGTTTCTACCGATTCCCGTCACTCTCAAGATATCATTACGAGAATATGAAGCACTTTCCTGATGGCCTGATTGTGATTGGGGATGCCTTTTCACGGATTAATCCAGTGTTTGCCCAGGGAATGAGCATCGCCGCGCTGGAGGCCCTTGCCTTGAAGAAAGAACTGAGTAAACGGGAGGGAAATCCAGGGAACCCGAAGCATCTATCTAAAAAGATTCATAGACGGTTCAGCAGGATAACCGATATTCCATGGCTGATTGCACTGTCAGAAGATTTTCGTTTCAAAACGACTTCAGGAAAAAAACCTTTTGGATTGCCCTTCCTTCAATGGTATGTAAAAAAGGTTGTAAAAGCCTGTTCTCGTAACACTGAGGTATATGGGCAATTTATACACGTGCTTCACTTAAAGGCACATCCAATCACCCTTTTTAGTCCAAAGATGATGCTGAAAATTTTCGCTTCTGTCAAAAAAAGCAATTATATATAAGAACAGAAATTAGAGAGGCCTGTCCATTAAATGGTATGGCCTCTTATGCCTTCTCTACCTATGTTATTTTGCTACATATAGAGCAAGTGCTTTTTGAACATCATAAATACTTTTGTCTTTCTTGAATTGCTTTTGAATCGGCTGCTGCATGCTTGAAATCCAGATTTTCAGTTCGGCATCCAGATCAAAGGTTCCCGCTGTTTCTACACTGAAATGAGTAATGCTTCGGTAAGGAATAGAATGATATTCCACCTTTTTGCCTGTCATCCCCTGTTTATCAATTAGTATTAGCCGTCTATTTGTAAAAACGATCATATCCCTAATTAATTTGTACGCTTTTTCTACCTTTTCCCCCTCTGTAACAATCACTTCCAGTTCTTTTTCCACTTCCTGTACATCTACCTGACTGACATTGCCCATAAGTCCATCAAGAAATCCCATTATTATCTCTCCATTTAACATTTATTTTATATTGTATTATTATTCTTCCCGGCGAAGCCGTTATCCTTTCACAAGTGCCTCAAAAAACGGGACAATTGCTTGCTTACCCTTTTTTATCATATATGGTACATTAAGAAAGAATCTATGAATAAGGGGACTTTATTTATGACCAATCAGGAAAAACATAATGAACTGCCGCCAAAAACGTGTACGATTGACAGGCTTGTCACCATGCCTTCAGATGTGCAAAAAGTAATCGACGGCAAGAAGACCGCTACCCGCAGAAATGGCCGATATGCAGACGTTGGAGAAATTATGGAGCTTAAAGGGAAAAGATTTATTGTAGACCGGGTCTATTCCCAGTCCCTTGGCGAATTAACAGATGAACACGCCGTTCAGGAGGGCTTTAGCAATGTTGAGGAGTATAAACAATCCATTCTCTCCTACCACCCTGGAATGCCATGGCTCCCGCAAATGAGAGTTTGGGTACATGAGTTCAGTCCTGTGCAAGACTAACTGCCTCGTTAATGGACTTCTTGTATCAAGCACTCATTTATATTCATGTACTTAGCGTCATCGCTTCCATCGGGCCCTTTTTCATCCTTTTCCCGCTGATAAAAAAACTGCCTGAGGCGGAAGGGCAGCTTTTGGAATCCTATCTGGAAACCTTCAGATTTGTTGTCACTCTAACGAAACATGCTGGGCATGTTTTAGTTGGATCCGGCATCCTTCTGGTAGTGACTGGACCATGGACTTGGGTGACGCCATGGATTGTCATGACTCTTGTCATCATGTTTGGATCATTATTTTTTTTAGCAAGGGCATTTTCCCCGCTTCTTCGCCAGTTCCTGGAGGGGAACCAGGATAAACCTGCACTCGCGTCCAAGCTTCACTATGCTTTATGGAAATACCTCGTGCTGCTGGCATTGATGCTTTGGTTTATGGTAGCCAAACCAGCTTTGTGGTGGTAAAGAAAAACCTTGTCACATGACAAGGTTTTTTTAATAATAATTATTTTGCTTCTTTTTTAATCTCAGTCAGGAGTTCGGTCAGGATATTGGTGAATTGATTGAGATGCTCTTTTGTCCTTCCTGGAAATTCTCTTTCCAGAAAATCAAGATTATCATTTTGAGTATGCCAGATTCCGCCATGCTTTACGGTTTGATCGTAGCCATCCATGGCGCCAATCTCCCAATTAGTTGCTTCCAGGTAGGCAATGGTGATACCGAGATTTTCAAATGGGGCATGGTCACTCCAGTCCCCTGTAGTTCCTGCCGGAAATTCAGGGTTTAACCCAGGATTTGTCTGAAGAGGGATTTTCCTCTTTTCGGCAATATCCAAGGCAAGATCACGAATCCACCCAGCTTCCCCTGAACCGCCATATACATAAATCTGATCACCTGCAAGCAAACTGTCTAAATTAATCATGCCAATTGTTTGGTCAACTTCCTGCTTCGACATATTTTTTGCATAAAAAGTTGATCCCTGTAACCCCTCTTCCTCTGCTCCAAAGAATATAAATTTTATATCGTAAGGAAGACTTCGTTTTTCAAGAGCTTTTGCCGTCTCGAGAATCACTCCAACACTCGAAGCATTGTCATCTGCCCCTTTTCCTGTACTTACTGAATCATAATGAGCACCAACAATAATCTGCTTTTCTGTTTTTGGGGAATCCTTCACCCCAATGATGTTGGCCGAGTTTTTTTCTGCTCCTCTTCTCGTGTAGTTAAATGGTTGGATTTCAGTTGTTACATCAATGTTACTTAATTCCTTCTTTATGTACTCCCTTGCCTTCTTTTCATTGTCTGACCCAGCTACGCGCGGACCAATTTCTTCTGTCAATTCTACAATATGCTGATACGCCAGATCCCCGGCAAATTTTTTGGGCGCAGCCTCAGCATGGCCCGCACTGAAAAAAGCTGTAATGGTGAAGGCTCCCGCCAGGAAAGCTTTCCCTGCCACCTTGAGCATCATAATCCCCCGCTTCCTATATTATTCTGCAAAACTATGTATTAGCGCTGATAAATAACATTCTCCTAAAATCACAAAATTCCTTTAATTTTTTATAAAAAATATTATCAATCCTCATTCTCTATGGTAAGATTATTTTATTTTACTAAAGGAGGAAATTTATGGAACAATCAACGCATGTAACCTATAAACTGAATGCGGCAGTGAGCCCAAGAGAACTGGCTGATTTATTTAAGTCCTCTGGAATCAAGAGGCCTTCTGATGACCTGGATCGTCTTGAAAAAATGATACAGCACTCTGATCTTATTTCCACAGCGTGGGACAATGAAAAGCTGATTGGGATTGCCAGGGCGATAACCGACTACAGTTATTGCTGTTATTTATCAGACCTGGCTGTTAACAAGGATTATCAAAAGTCTGGGATTGGCAGAAACCTTGTCCAAATCCTTCAAAACGAACTTGGGGATGAAGTAGCTTTAATACTTTTGGCTTCCCCGATAGCGATGGAATATTACCCTCGAATTGGTTTTGAAAAAATCGAGAATGGGTTCAAGATAGCCAGGAAACGCTAATGTTCAAGTTACTCTTTTATTAAAATAAGATGCAGGACCGTTTAATAAGGCCCTGCATTTGTCTTTAACAGTTATCTATTTTCAATGAGTCCCTTCTGTCTTTTACAATCCTAAGCTTCTATTATTCACTAATGATTCCTTTTATGTCGCTTCACTTTTCCCGGCAATTTTTACAAACCTTCAGTACCTCCTTATCTTCGGTTTTATAGGAATATAATAATTTAATCCTTTTCCTCCCACATAAAGGACAAACTCCCCGTCCTTTCGAAGGTAAATGGTACAACGTTTTCCCACGATTCCTTTTTGCCACTTTCACGCATCCCCTAACTATAGTCTCTTCCCTCTATTAAATGTCGAACAAAGCAAAAAATTGTTGGGTTGAATCCCCATTTTAAAGCGCTCTCATGTAACTTCTTCGCTTCCACTAAGCGAGACGGCCTCTTTTCAAGGCATTCATGGTTTATAGGGATTTTGGGAATGGTAATAGTAACAAATCTAGATAAGGAGGATAAAAAATGAAATTACGGCCGTTTCTCCCTATCAGTGCAGCAATGATGTTTGCATTGACCGCCTGTAATGCCGATGAAGAAAAGATCAAAATCCAGGAGGATGTAACCAATCCCTCAAGGGAAGAAGTCAGGTACCATACTCAAAATGAAGCAAAAGAAGCTGAACTTCTAAATAATGAAGTAGGATTAGGAGATATACGGGAGCATTTCGACAGAGCCTATGGAAAGAATAACGGTGATGAGGAAATCGCGAAGTATCAGGGGAATTTCATGTTAGTGACCTATGAAATGCATCGTGCAGTCAATATTCAATATCAATTTGGATCCTACCCAAAAGGAGAAATGTCTGACGAGGAGATTCGTAAGTATATCCAGGAACGTATACCCAAAGATTCTATCGAAATGAGAAAATACACTGATAAGCAAAATTCAGACCAGGAACTCTTTGAGTATAAGAGCGAATCTTTAGGAAAAGCTCTCAGCAGACAGAGTTTTCGCGGAGACGAGCCCGGAACTTTCACAGTAGTATTAAGCAAGAATGAAACGGGTGATGTCACTGCTATATTAAGCCTTGGGAAAGGAAACAAAGGGTAGGTTGGGGGATAACAGTCCTCCAATCTTCCTGCATGAAAGACAAAATCGCGATGCTTTCAGCTAAAGACAAAATTATTAGTGCTGAGTCTTCGAGTTCAGGAAAGGCTCATTTTTGGGTACTCATACGATATTACAGCATGAATTTAACTTGATTAATGAAAATCAAATTCATATGCCTTTCTCCCTTTCTTCTTTCCGAAGATTAACAGTCATGCTGTGGGGTCAAACTGGTTATTGCACAGTATGCCTGACTCGATTCATTTCCTGAGCTTATTCTTAGTAATTGGCCTTATTGGTTTTATGATCTCTTTTTCACAATCGTGGTTAAAACGAACTTAGTTTTCATTCGCTTGTTGATGTGTCTTTTTTATCTAATTTCAACGCGTTTGGTTTTCATTGACTTTATGAAGACTTTTTCCTCTAAGGACTCAGCTACTTTTGTTTCTATCCTCTTGTTGATGTTCTATTCGTCGAGAGCAGTGCAGCAATTTTGACCAACATTATTATTAAAACCCTATCCTCCAACATGCAAAAACGAAGGGATTTCAGACTCTTTGTTCCTCTGGTCAGCATTAAAGATTGTTTTTCTTTAATACATATAGATTTTTGTAATAAAACTCACTATTTTTCAATGATTTGTTCTTGAACGAACAGGCCCTTCCCATTTATAGATAGATTGTTGTAAGTTATCGATTGATTTTGGACATTATTGCATCGTTTGTATTTTTTTATGCATCGATTCTTCTTGTTTATTAAAAAACCAGTGTCCAGCCAGTGACAACGCGCAAAAAGAACAAGCTATCCTGTTAATTTCCATTGATCAGAGCTGCTATTCAACCAACGAAGCTAAGACGCCTACTTCTGTGCCGTCATGAGAGCACCTTCTTACCAGCATCAATTGACTAATTCCAAAGGATCGCTCCTCATATAGATTCCCAGTTAATCGACATTCTCTGGCAAACTGCCTGGATACCTGACAACGGGTTTTATAGAAAAAATGCATTCCGCTTCAATGTTACATAAATATATGATATAATTAATTTTAGTTACATTAGATACTTAATAAGCAAATATCATTTATAACAGGGGGGCGATAAAATTGATTGAAGAAATTTTTACAACGGATAGCCTGGTACTGCTATCGGGTATCCTTTTTATCGTTGGTGTACTGACCACGAAATTTTCCTCGCGCATAGGCTTGCCTTCATTAATACTCTTTATGATTGTTGGAATGCTGATGGGGAGTTTTGTTTATTTTGACAATGCACATCTTGCACAAATGATTGGAGTCTTTGCCCTCGTTATTATCCTGTTTGAAGGCGGATTGCAAACAAAATGGTCCACTCTCCGTCCAGTCATTCTCCCTTCTTTATCTCTTGCAACAAGTGGTGTGTTAATCACCTCGGGAATTGTTGCAATCGCAGCTAAACTCATTCTGGGCTTTGGCTGGCTTGAAGCCGTCCTGTTTGGGGCCATTGTCGGTTCAACTGATGCTGCTGCCGTTTTTGCAGTTTTAAAAGGTCAAAATATAAAACCAAAAATAGGTGCAACACTTGAGGCAGAGTCTGGTTCCAATGATCCTATGGCTGTGTTTCTCACAGTTGCAATGATTGAGCTGATCACCCTTCCAGATGCCAGTATCTTTTCGTTAATTGGGTCTTTCTTTGTTCAAATGGTAGTTGGTGTAATCCTGGGCCTGATTTTCGGCAAGCTGGCAGTATGGGGATTGAACTCGATTAATCTTGATTCAAGCGGACTATATCCAGTATTCGCTACAGCCTTTGCCCTGCTCACCTACGGCATGACCGCATTCTTGAACGGTAGCGGCCTGCTCGCTGTATATATCTCTGCTATAATCATCGGCAACGCAGACATCGCTTACCGCCACTCTATCTTCCGTTTTTCTGAAGGATTTGCATGGATGATGCAAATCACCATGTTTGTGATTCTCGGTTTATTGGCATTTCCTTCAGAACTTTTTGCTTTCGATATTATTATAAAAGGACTGCTGATGTCCTTTATCTTAATGTTAGTCGCAAGGCCGCTGGCAGTTTTCACTTCCACTTTCAAGATGAATTACAACATAAAAGAACTGGTATTCATTTCTTGGGCAGGACTTAAAGGAGCTGTTCCAATTGTTCTTGCTACTTTCCCGCTTCTGGCAAATATTCAGGGAAGCCACCAGATGTTCAATATTGTCTTTTTCGTAGTGCTCACGAGCTGTTTGGTTCAAGGTTCCTCAATAACCTGGCTGGCAGAAAAATTAAATTTAACCGGTCCAAAAGTGTCAGAACCTACTCATTCTCTTGAATTGGTTTCTCTTGGAAAGGCTGATGCGGAGATGATTGAATATAGAATGGAAGACGATGCCGAGATTGTTGGAATGACTCTTCTGGACATTCCATTTCCAACTGGCTCGCTTGTCAATGCTATTATCCGGGACGATCAGCTAATCCCTCCCACTGCTACTACCATCATCAAGGGCGGTGACTTTCTCTACATTCTTTCCTCAAGAAAGCATAAAAAAGAAATCGTTCAGCTCCTTCAAAAGAAGAGTAAGAATGATACAGAACAAGTTGGATAGAAACCTCGCCGGCAATCTTTTTGATTGTCGGCCTTTTCCTGATTAAAGATATATTGAATAGTGTCTGTAAAATTAGGCAGAACTCCCCTTCCTATTCAATTCCCTGGCCGCAATTCATAGACAAAGCATAAAATCACTGTTTTTTGAACAAGGAAGTCTGTTTTGTCTAATTCTTAATTTTCTGTCAATGGTTAGAATAGTTATGTAAGTGCTTACAAAAAATGGTGGGGATCCACACTATTCAAAGAAAGAAGCTCCATCCAAAATTACTCTTTGGGGCATATGGAGCTGAATACTTTGGAGGACAATTCGTTAAGGAGGAAAAAGATGAAAAAAAAGATCTTATCAAAAGCAATAGGCGTGCTGTTGTTTGTTATGGTGCTAATGACTGGACTAGCTGGCAGCCCTGCACATGCTGAACCTAGTAATTACAAATTTGATTTTGGGAATGGTGATGTTGAACAGGGATATATTGGAGTCAGCGCAGGGGACAAATACAATAAGAAAACACGTTATGGTTTCAATACTCCAGAAAACATGGCTGATGTTCCCGCTTCAGGTGAAGGGGAAGCGAGTGACGCCGTCCAATTTTTGAAATTTGGCACGAAGAGTGATAATACTTTTAATGTGGATCTTCCAGAGGGACTTTATGAAGTAAAAGTGACGCTGGGAAATACAGCCAGAGCCAGCATCGCGGCTGAGGGAGTCTATCAGGTTATGAATATGACAGGCAACGGTGCCACAGATACTTTTCAAATTCCCGTAACCGACGGACAATTAAACTTGCTCGTTACAGAAGGGAAAGTTGGGACTAATTTTACATTAAGTGCACTGGAAATCAATAAACTATCCCGTCATCCTGAAACCAATAGAACGATTTACATCGGCGGCGACTCAACCGTCTGCAACTATTATCCTCTTGACTCAAGTGTCCAGACAGGCTGGGGCCAGCTCCTTCCGGAATTTGTGGATACTGAAGAATTTCAGGTGAGGAATATGGCTACCGGCGGCCAGTTTGCCAGAGGCTTCAGGGATGACGGCCAGCTTGAAGCAATCTTGAAATATATTAAACCTGGTGATTACTTCATCCTGCAATTTGGAATAAATGACACTGCCGCGAAGAATAATACAACAGAGGAACAATTTAAGGAAATAATGAGAGATATGGTTCATCAAGTAGAAGCTAAGGGAGCCACCGTAATCTTATCAACACCACAAGGCAAAGCAATGGACTTCAACGAAGAAGGAATACATACTTCTGTGAACAGATGGTACCGTCATTCCATTATTGCAGTTGCTAAGGAAGAGAATGTTCCTTTGGTGGACCTTAATCTATTAAGTTCGGCTTATTTCACCTCCATTGGCCAGGAAGCAACCATTCAGCATTATATGCCGGATACTCTGCATTTAAACCGCAAAGGTGGCACTGAACTGGCCCGAATTGTGGCCGAAGAGCTAGAAAGACAAGGCTTTGACGGTTTTGTAGAGGAAGAAGAAAAAGATGTGGATTAAATATATATAAAGATAAAGAGTACCAGGTTTATTGCCGAATTATCTTGTTGAAAAGTGAGATGGGACCGTCCATGGACGGTCCCATCTTTTCTATTATCGGATTACTTCACTTTTTCCTTGTTTTGCAGGGTAGATATTTGGCTGTTCTGGAGTCTCCATTCCAGATCCCAGGAAAAAGCTTGTATGAGGCGGCTGATTGTAGGCAACGTTCTGCCAGGCAATTCCCAGTCGGTAAACTGGATCATGCATCAGTGTATGGATGCGGTGCTCTGTAGGGTCTGTTGTTGTATAGATCCTGAGCGCGCTGCTGTCTTCCGTACGCCAGACCACTTCCTCACGCCAGTCCCCTAGTAAGTCTGCCTGCAGGCTAGGAGTCCCTTTTGTGTGATTATTTGAGAAGGTGCCATTTGCTGTTAACAGATTCTCTGTATTGCTGTTCTTGTAATTCCATTTATCAATCGTTCCTACACCTGTTTCGGTGGCACTGTTCCATTTATGGTCAAGCAGTTCGCGCTGCAAATCCCCATCCCACCATATCCCAAAGTTTGGAGATAACGGAACTTGGTCACTGATTTTTTCGCCTTTGTTTGTATACAGACCATAGATGTTCCCTCTGTTGCCCGGCGGATCTGCTGCCCAGACCTCTGCTCCTGGATACCTAGGGTCGATATCTGCTGCCATGCCTCTTCCAACATCAATCCCTAATTTAATTCCCCACAGAGTTTCACCCGAATCGGCATCCCTGAATTCCATTCCGTATGCCGCATTCTTGTCTTCATGAACCTGGAAAACCTCAAGTCCAGGACGAGATGGGTCCAAATCACTTAGATGCATGGCATCTCCATGTCCCAACCCCGTTGTATACATTCCTTTACCGTCATGATCTACTGCCATAGCACCGTAAATGATTTCATCCTTGCCGTCCTCATCGACATCGGCGACACTGAGATTATGATTCCCTTGGCCGGCATATCCCTTATTTTCTGGGCTATTGCTATCGAAGGTCCAAACCTTTTTTAGTTCTCCATCACGCCAATTGTAGGCAACCAGAACTGACCTTGTATAATAGCCTCTCGCCATGATCAGACTCGGCTGTTTCCCATCAAGGTAGGCGATTCCGGCAAGAAAGCGGTCAACTCTGTTTCCATAGCCATCGCCCCAATCTGTAACCTTTCCACGAGGAGGGTCATAATTGGTTGTGATTAGCTCTTTCCCCGACTTCCCATCAAAAATCGTCAAATATTCAGGGCCTTCTAAAATATATCCCCCTGAATTTCGATAATCCGCGGTTTCATCACCAATGACGCTTCCTTTTCCGTCCCTGGTCCCGTCCGCTGTTTTCATGGCTACTTCTGCCCGGCCATCACCATCAAGATCATATACCATGAACTGCGTGTAATGGGCCCCTGCACGGATGTTCTTGCCAAGGCTGATGCGCCACTTCAGTGTTCCATCCAATTCGTAGGCATCGATATAAACTTCGCCGGTATATCCGCTCCTGGAGTTGTCCTGTGCATTTGATGGATCCCATTTTACAACCAATTCGTATTCTCCATCCCCATCTAAGTCGCCTGTACTTGCGTCATTCGCACTATAGCTGTAGGCTTGTCCAGTTGGGGTTACTCCATTTTCAGGCTTCTCAAGAGGAACATCGTGAAAATTCTGCCCCCATACGGTTGCTTTTTCAGATGGAGGCTGTTCTTTTCCGTCCACAATTGCACGCACATAGTATCGGGATTCAGAAGTCCCTTCATGATCTAAAAAATTTGTGCTCGTTGCTATCGGTGACTTATTAACCTTTTTTCCGTCCCGGTAAAGGTTAAAAACCACTGTTTCGGATTCAGTTCCCAGCAGGCGCCAGCTGACAAAAACCCCATTATCCGTTTTGACTGCCACCATTCCCCTACCGAGATCTTCCATTTGTCTTTTGATAGCTGTTTCTGTTTTCGGCTGCTGAGGTGCATCTGCGAGTACAGCGGCTGATTGTGGAAGACAAAGAGATGCAAGCAATGCTGAAATGATGCATCGCCTTATTCCTATTTTTTTCTTTTTCCCGACCATTTCTCACACTCCTGATAAAATTTTTTTGCACGCATGTAACCTAAATCTTTATGTACAATATTGTTTTATAGTTCCATTAATCCCTCCCAGAATTTAAATTGTAAGCACTTACAATAACCATTGTAAGTTTAAACTGAAAATTTTGAATTTACATTTCAGACAATTTTGTTTAAATTTCAGTGTTTTATTAATACATTGGACTTTTTTTAATAAATTGGGTAGATTTCAATTTTTCTTCCTAAACCTTTGGACCCACCTTTCTGTGTCAAACAAGAAGATTAATAGACAACCAATGTAAGTATAAGATAAAATTTCCATGTACAAAAATTCCTTCTTCCCAGCAGTTCCTGCACTGTTTGTTTTGTTAAGACAACAACGAAGGACTAGAGGGGGAAGAAAAATAAAATGAGGTGAATCCATGAAATATCGGAGGCTTGGAAAAACTGATTTGAATGTGTCTGTAGTCGGTATCGGAACATGGCAATACGGCGGAGAATGGGGAAAAGAATTTACCCAGAAAGAAGTTGATGGAATACTGGATCTAGCTCAAGAGTTTGGGGTCAATCTGATCGATACGGCTGAATGTTACGGTGACCACTTATCAGAACGTTTTATTGGAGATTATCTCAGCCGAAGAAAACGTGAAGACTGGATCATTGCTACGAAATTCGGACACCATTTCCATGAAAATTTTGAACGATCCAGGCACTGGAGACCTGATGAAGTGCTCAATCAATTGGATGCCTCATTGAAAGCCCTACAAACAGATTACATAGACCTTTACCAGGCACATTCCTGCACAGACGAGGAATTCAATAATGACGCCCTGTGGACGCTACTGGATAAGCAGGTTCGAGCAGGTAAAATCAGGAACCTCGGAGTATCTCTCCGTACGAATGACTACAGCTGGCAAACTGAAAAGGCTTCTGATTATAAGGTCGGCGCCATACAAGTGGTATACAACCGGATCGATACTGCACCTGAAAAATCAATTTTCCCTGCGGCACAAGAACAAAATTTAGGCGTCCTTGCCAGAGTCCCGCTAGCCAGCGGATTTCTAAGCGGCAAATATAAACCAGGCGCTTTCTTCGGTGATAATGACGTTCGTTCAAAGACTAATGAAGATCAAATCAATAGAGTATTAACCAAAGTAGAGGCCATTGCTGCTTCTGAGGTTCCAGAAGGCGTCCCAATGTCCTCATGGGCCCTCTCCTGGTGTCTGAAACACCCTGCTGTCACATCTGTAATACCAGGCTGCAAAAATACAAAACAAGTTGAAATGAATGCAATGGCTGCTGAATTTGCCTCTCAGGATCATCCACAGTCAATTTGAACTTTTTCGAAATAATAAAAAAGGATTTTCGACAAAAAAAACCCTAGCAATTTATATAATCCTTGTTATAATGGGTTAGGAATTTACTTGAATAACTTTATAAAAAGGTGGGCATTATGAGTAAGTCTTCTTGCAGGTATGTTATTAACGCTTTAGGTAAAGGTGGAGAAACATACTATACCCATTGTCAGGACAAAGCAGAATTAAACAGATGGCTCGCGGAAAATAAGCACAGGCTGTCAATGGATGACTTGAAAATCATTGATAAGAACAAGCATCCTCTATTAAAATGGCTATCTTTTAAACACTAATGAATTCCTTGTCAGGAAATGACACAGACCTTCAGTCCGGCTGAAGGTCTTTTATTGCCTCCTGCACATGATGAATGGAACACGGCATATACATTAGTGCCTGCCCTCCCCAATATCACGGAAGTCTCCGGTACAGCTGTGAGAACGGCCGTTTTACGTTAGAAAAATCAGATTAATTTTGAAGAAATGGATTCACTTATATTACACGGTGGCTTATTCCCGTTAACTGGGACAAATTAAAGCTTAAAAAGCCTTTTCTGCCAACGGAACAGGCAGTCCTGTAAACTGGATGCTGAAATAATGAAATTTTCTGCCGTTGCCCTAGAGCGGAAAAATGCTCCCGAAGAATAGTCTGCTTTTCATCAGACCCTCAAGAGTCTGAAAAAGCAATAGCTGACGTCAGACGCCAGCCACTGCATCCATTATTTTATTTTCCGATAAACATCTGTGTCCAGTGATTACCTTGAGATTCATACCCTACACCGATATGAGTGAAATCACGGCTTAAAATATTTTTACGGTGGCCAGGACTGTTCATCCATGATTGAACGACTTCCTGAGGTGTGCGCTGTCCCTGGGCAATATTTTCACCCGCCGACCTGTAGTTGACTCCATGATCACGCATCATGTCAAAAGGAGAGCCGTATGTCGGGCTTGTATGCGAGAAATACCCCTTTTGCTGCATATCAACGGATTTTTTCTGAGCGACCCCACTCAGCTGGGCATCTGCTTTTAATGGCGGCAGACCGTTTTGTCTTCTCTGTTCATTCGTTAAATCAATGACTTGCTGAGCTTCCTTGCTGATTCCTGCAGCCGGTTGCTGTTTTGCAGGTGCTTGTTGTTCTGGAGCCGGCTGCTGTTCTAGTGCTTGTTCTGGTGCGGCCCCCTGGTTTGGTGCTGCCTGCTGATCCGGTCCTGCCCCCTGGTTTGGTGCTGCCTGCTGATCCGGTGCTGCCCCTTGGTTTGGTGGTGCTGCTTGCTGATCCTGACGCGGAGCAGGAGCCATAGGACCACCAGCATGGAACCACATTCCGTTTCTAGGTCCTACTGGCAGGAACTGATATTTTGCTTCCCTGATCAAAACTGCCCTTGTATGCGGATACTGTTTACTTGACTGTGAAGTTCTGTAACTGGAAATATTCATATCCTCTTCATCATTCGTCCTGTTGCCGTTGTTGTCAAATATGTTCAGATCTCGATCCCTATTATCATTGGTTCTGGCATTACGATTGTCATGTTGCGCTGTGTTATTGTCTCTTTCGCCTTTCTTCCGCGCATTATTTTCATTGTCCCGATTGTTTCCAAACAGGTTTAAGTCTCCTTCTTCCTTGTTGTAGTCCTCGGTAAGCGGTCCATTATTATCAATACCGTTATCCCCGTCATTATTATTGCGGGTGCCTTGATTGTTATTTGTTCCGTATACACCAGGACCGCGATTATCCATGGCATTATCTGCATTGTCGCCAGTATTGCACGCTGCAAGACTGACTGTCAGGACGCCGGCAGCAATCCATCCAAATTTTCGTTTGAGCAATTGAGTCTCCTCCTTTTTTCGAATATCCCTCTTATTTTTAATGTTTTTCATTAAATTATAGATGGGAATGAAAGGATGGAGCAGACAAGACCGCAGTCACTATTGTTCGAACACATATATTTTAGCGTTTTCTGCCTTTTTAATTTTCGGGCCGGAAAAACCTCGTTTCAATAACTCATTGCTCATGAATATCATTAAACCACCGTGGCCAACAATAAGCAGGTTCTCATCATGTTTGATCACCATATCAAGTGTTTTATTGATTTGCCTGATTACCTCTGCCTTCGTCACTTGCTGAGAACGATGATTAAAGAACCAGGCCATCCGGATAAAAAGCAGATGTAAAGCCAAGGGAAGCTTTAGGCGTGTCTTAAAGAATGGAGAAAGAGGTATCTCCCTCAATTCTTCCAAAAAAATGATATTACCCTGAAATGCCTTTTGCGCAGTGGTTCTTGCTCTTTTCAAATCGCTTGAATAACAATGCTTCCACTCAATATTCATGGTATCAATTTCTTTTTCAATGACATCGGACTGATTGTATTCATCCTGCCATGCCATTAGCTCTCCCGATGACACCATTTTCCCAGGATATCCCCTTGTAACTTCAAAATGCCGTATCAAGCCAATTTTCACGTTTACCTTCCCCTATTGATTAGTAATAAAATAAAACTGATGTTAATTGGTCAGCCTTATTTTTTTATAAATAGTCATAAAAGCATTTGGATCAGTCTTTAAATGGAAGGAATACAGCCCTCTGATCGTGTGAAAGTAAAGAAAGCCATTCCTGTCATTAAAAGGCCTGTATGACATATCAAGTATGTCTTCCATTTTAAAGTGGTCATTTGCGGATACTACCTTATCTTCATAAAGAGTTAGATACTCTTCTGTTTCAATGATTTGCTGGGAATTATTATGAATTCTTCGGATCACCCTTATATATGGCAGCATAATAAGCATTGTAAACAAACCACCCTTCTCTTCTTGCAATAGCCACGCACTTTTCTATTCGTTTAATCTATCGCATAGTTGAAGGGTTGGCAAATGAAACAATCGAATTTTCAATGAATCTGGCTCTCAAACAGATTGTTTCTTGAATTAAATACCGTTACCCATTTCAGGAGGAGAATATTCCCTAACAGCAGACCGACGCCGATGAGAAAAAGGATAAGAGAACTTAAGAAGAACAGCCCGCTTGCCTGGCTAATAATGATTCCGACAATCGGCAAAACCATGATCCCCCCAAATTGCTGGGCTTCCTGGAATGATTTGACCTTTGCTGAAACAAGGACACTCAGGATAATGTTAAAAAGGACTAAAGCTGGTATGACCCAAAACATCAGCAGAAGCCATGTTACATTTAAGAACAGCAATTCTCTGATAATGGAATAAGAAATAAAATTAAGCACAAGGATATTTACGATAAAGGCCCCAAAAGTAAGTGCAATTGTAGGGATAAAGGCAGCAATGACCTTTGCGACAAAAAGTTCTTTTATGGAAACAGGTGCAAATAGCAAGGTTTCCAGTGTGTTCCTTTCCTTTTCTCCGGCAAAGCTGTTTGAGGCAATAACCATAGAATTAATGATGGTCACCATTAGAAAGAACGGGATGAGCATAAAATTCATAAAGTAATAAACAAATTTGGATCCAAGTGTAGGCAAGGCTGCAAGTTTCTCCCTCATAGCTTCATCCGGGAAGGATTGAATAACTGAATTGATTGGTTTTTCGATATCTTCAGCAGGGTTATTGAACACCCCTGTATATAATCCGCAGTAGGCGATAATGGCCGGTACAATCATACAGAGTAGGATGACCAGGATAAACATGGGAACCCATATTTTCTTAGAAGAAAATGTGGCCCTAATATCTTTTTCAACGATGGCTTTAATGATGTGTTTGCTCATTACTGTCTCCTTTAATTTTAAAATACAGGGATTCTAGACTTCGGTTCGTAATTTCACATGAATGAACCCAGGAAACCTGAAGTATGCGGGTTAATAAGACAGGAATCTCATCCTTCGAAGGCAAACAGAATTCCAGCCTGTTCGGGCCAATCCTCCGGAATGCAAATTCCATGAATGTATTTCCCTCCAATTGAAGCCCGGTTTCAATCACAACATAAACCTGGGATAAATACTTATCCTCAAGCTCCAACCTTGTGCCCTTTTCAATAAGTCTTCCTTTTGATAAAAACAAAAATGAATCACAAATCGTTTCAAGCTGATGCAGTACATGTGAACAAATTAAAATGGTTACTTTTTCTTCCTGATTTATTTGCCCCAGATACTGGATAACTTCCTTAATGCCTTCCGGATCCAGCCCATTTGTTGGTTCGTCTAGAAATAGCAGCCTAGGTTTGTGCAGCAATGCCTTAGCAAGGGAGATTCTTTTTTTCATACCCGTCGAAAAGGTACCCACCAATTCATCTTTATGCTGAACCATATTGAATTGCTGCAGCAAATAATCAATCCGTTTTACATCATAGGCTCCATAAATCCTGGCAAAGAATGAGAGATTTTCCCATGCCGTCATATCATGGTACAACGCGGCACTTTCGGTTATAATACCAGCTCGTCTCCGAATTTCATCCCCATTTTTTTGAGGGTCATAACCCATGACATTAATTTCTCCTCCTGTAGGATGAATCACCCCATTTAACAGCCGGATCATCGTAGTCTTCCCTGCACCATTTGGACCTAGCAGCCCATTGATGCTTCCCTCTTTCACAGTGAAGGACACATTATTTAAAATTTTTTTATCATTAAAAGCTTTGTCTACATTGGATACTTCAATCAAATTCACCCTAACCCCGCCCTGCTCTATAATCTGTTTTCTAATTTAACGAACCAGAAGTTGTTTTTGTTCAAAAAAAAATAAAAAAAGTGTTAAATCGAATGATTTAACACTTTTTGGCTATATTGCCCATTTACGGATAGCTTTGGCCACACCACTTTCTAAATTGGTCGCGGTCACCCAGTTTGCAGCTTTCTTAACTGCATCCTGGGCATTTCCCATTGCCACTCCAATGCCAGCCTCTTTAATCATCGCAACGTCATTGAGGCTGTCTCCAATTGAAAGTACATTATTCATTGATATTCCAAGCAAATCACATACATTTTTTAAGCCTTTGGCTTTATTTATCCCCTGTGCATTAACCTCAATATTTTTAAGGCTTGAGTTGCTTAATTCAAATTCTTTGCGGGCTTCCAAATCCTTTAGAATTAGCTCCCTTACTTTATCATCTTCTACATCAAATCCAAATTTCAGCCAGACATGCTTCTCAAAGTCCTCTGGCATTTCATTGTGCCAATTCCCAGTGGAACTAATTGCCCAGAAATGTGTCTTATGGTGCTTTGACATGTCCCACATCCACTTTATGAGCGGAGTGCTGACAGGATTTCTTTCTACCAGCTCCCCATCCGGGCCCCAAATCTCACTCCCATTCACTGTCACAAGATAAGATGAAAGCTCAAGTGAAACTGCATAGTCTTTGACCGTCCTGATTGCCCGGCCTGTACTAAGAACGACCTTAATTCCCTTTTCCTCCGCTTCCCTGATTGCGAGGCGGTTTTCCTCTGAGACCTGATGATTTGCGTCCAATAAAGTACCATCCATATCAATAGCAATAAGTTTGATTCCTGGATATTCTCCCATTGACCATTCAACTCCGTATAAAATAGTAGTATCCACATCATACCATTTATCTTTCCAGAGATGGAACCGTCGCGCTTGCCAATAAAGCCTGTCCACCCAGAAGACAAAAAAAGACAGGTTCTCCTGCCTTCCGATGCTAAAAAATCTTTTTTTGCTGCCGGTCATCTTTTATTATTTCTACTGCTTCCCGGAACCTTTGAGAATGGATGATCTCCCGTTCCCTTAAAAACCGGAGTCCGTCATTTAAGTCAGGGTCATCTGACATATCTATTATCCATTGATAGGTAGCCCTTGCTTTTTCCTCTGCAGCGATATCTTCATATAGATCAGCAATAGGATCACCTTTTGCCTGAATATATGCAGCTGTAAAAGGCACACCTGCAGCATTATGATAAAATAAGGCACCATCATGATTGGCATAATGGTCACCTAACCCGGCATCACGCATCTGCTGAGGAGTTGCATCCTTTGTTAACTTATAAACCATTGTAGCAATCATTTCAAGGTGGGCAAATTCCTCTGTCCCAATATCGGTCAGGAGTCCAATTACTTTATCGGGAATCGTATACCGCTGATTGAGGTACCGCAATGCAGCAGCCAACTCCCCATCTGCTCCGCCATATTGTTCGATCAAATACTTTGCAAGGGTTGGATTGCACGTACTGACTCTTACTGGATATTGCAGCTTCTTCTCATAAATCCACATCCCGGTCCCTCCCCGCTCTTCTATTTACAGCTTTTCACATGAATTTGATTATAGTAATCTATCCAGGTTTGATTTTTTTCCTGTAAAACATTCTTTATACCTGCCAGGGCCAGGGAGTTGTACCCCAGCTCCAGCGGGAATCGGTATAGCTGTTTCCGAATTGCTGGAGCGCGCCATATTTTTCTTCAAAAACTTGCTTTAACTGTTTTGAATAGTGGGCATATTGGTTAAACTGCTGCATTGCCTGCTGATCGGAAGGATGTGTGTCTAAGTACAATGTAAGTTCCACTAACACAAAGTCTACAGCCTGAATTTCTTCTAATCTCCGGTAATAGTCTTCAGGCATCTGCTTCATAAGGGGTCCCTCCCCTTTGCCTCATAGGGATTGTCATAGTAATCCCAAAATGCGGGCCATAATGTACCTTTGTAAAGGGCTTCTCTCGGGGGGAATTGATTCATGTTCGGCGGTTGAAACCCTATATATACCTGCGGAGGGGTTGAATAGTATTTTATTCCAATGGGCCTGCATGGATCGAATGGGCTATGGTAAGGACGATAGGTTTTAGTACTGGTAAAGTTGACACTCTCGAGGCGGTTTGGCAACTTTTACACACCCCTTTCAGAATTTTTCCATTCATTATACTCAGAAACGGATTGTCTTTATTCCCGCATTATATTCAGGTGGTTTAAAAGGAAAAAGAAAAATAGTCAGCCCAAAGGGAAATCCTTCCTTTATACCGAATATAGTTTCTAATATAGAGCTTTCTATCCAAAGCGTACAAGAGTCAAAATATAATATATAAAAATAATGGGGTGTTTTCGCAGAATTCCTCAATAGCAGAGAAAATGCTTCTGAATGGTTTGACTGACTATTTTTTGTAATTACATTTCACTTTCTTTTTTCAGCCGAGGCTCTGGCTGAAAAAATAATGGAATCCAAAAGGTATTTTCCAGTCTGAGGTGACCATAAAAGGGGGAGATCCGAAGGCAGCATCCATGCCGAAGTTTTTCTGAGGAAATTTAAAGGTGAATTTTTGAGCCCCTTGCAGATGAGAGGTTAAACCCAAGAGTTCTGCGTTGACGCAGTTTTTTTTCCGCAAGGGGTATTACCCGACCTTTTTTCATAGCTAAAGACAGGCATTAAGATAAGTCTCCTCTATCCCTTATATGGATATTGCAGGCAAAGGTCCTGACTTTATCCGCCTGCTCGGCACTGACAATGGAAACCAGTCGTCAAGGCATGAGCCCACGGACTATCAAGGGTTGTTTTTCTCTCTGCCATGATTGCGTTCCGAAAAATAATTGAGGGAGGCAAATAAAAGATGAAACGATTCACTAAGGAAGAAAATAGCTGGATGTTTTATGACTGGGGAAATTCTGCTTATTCTATAATTATATCAACTGCCGTATTCCCGCTTTATTATAAGGCTTCTGCCACTGAAGCCGGTATTACAGGTGCTGATTCGACCGCATACTTAGGCTACACAATTGCCATTGCTACGTTTATATTGGCGATGCTGGGACCCATCCTTGGCACCATTGCGGATTACAGGGGCAACAAAAAAAAATTCTTTAGGTTTTTCGCAGCGCTTGGAGTTGTGGCAACTGCTGCGCTCTCTCTTATTCCACCAGAGCAATGGCTGCTGCTGTTGATTATATACACGATTACTGTGTTAGGCTCCGCAGGCTCGAACGTTTTTTATGATGCGTTCCTGGTCGATGTCTCATCGGAAGAGAGAATGGACAGGGTTTCTTCCCGAGGGTTTAGTTTGGGATACATAGGCAGTACCATCCCATTCATTGTCAGCATCGCCATCATTATATCGGCTCAAAATGGAATCCTGCCCCTCTCTGCAAGTGCCGCAAGCAGGATTTCCTTTATCATTACCGCAGTATGGTGGGGAATATTCACCCTGCCTGTACTTCGAAATGTCGAGCAGCGGTATTTTATCGAAAAAGAGAAACATCCAGTTGCCAAAAGTTTCAAGAGACTTGCAGAGACCTTTAAGGACATACGGAAATACAAGGGACTTTTCCTGTTTTTACTTGCCTATTTCTTTTATATTGATGGCGTAGGGACAATCATTACAATGTCCACCGCTTACGGGACGGACTTAGGCATCAGTTCAACCAGCCTCCTAGTGATTCTATTTGCCACAC
Source organism: Mesobacillus foraminis (assembly GCF_004340465.1). Lineage (GTDB taxonomy): Bacteria > Bacillota > Bacilli > Bacillales > Cytobacillaceae > Mesobacillus_B > Mesobacillus_B foraminis. The sequence continues at coordinate 209,883 of NZ_SLVV01000002.1, forward strand.
AAGTTGCAGCTGCTCCTTTTGCCATCCTGTATGGCAGGCTGGCCGACCGTTTTACAGGGAAATTCATGCTTTATATTGGCATTATTATCTATATTATTGTTTGTATTTACGCCTATTTCATGAACTCTGCGATGGATTTTTGGATACTTGCCATGCTGGTGGCCACCTCACAGGGGGGGATTCAGGCTCTAAGCAGGTCCTATTTTGCTAAGCTGGTTCCTAAGGAAAAATCAAACGAATTCTTCGGCTTTTACAATATATTTGGAAAGTTCGCTTCAATCATGGGACCTTTGCTGGTGGGTGCAACTGCACAGGTAACCGGAAGCTCCAGCCACGGGGTATTCAGCCTTATTTTCTTATTCATAGCAGGCCTGATCCTTCTATCCAGGGTACCAGATCCGAAGGCCAGCATTCCCGTCCCGGGAAATATAAAGACGCTTTAAAAATGACGGATAGGGTTGACTCTCTTTTCCCATAACCGTCTTCATGAGCAGTACCCGCGCTTGCTCTTCCTGTAGGGGCTGTAATCTGGTTTGGGGGCAAAACTCCAGGAAACACTTTCCCGAAATCTCGGTCACTCATTAGAGGTAGATCAGGGATATCACGGCAACTGCGGGCCAGAAACTCTAATTCCATCTATTTAATCCGCGGATGGCAATTCCCAGAAAAAGTGCCTTCTAAGCATCCCTTGCCTTAGCTGTACTCTTTCAAAATAGTGGGTCTCTAAGTTTATGAGGTACAAACTAGAGACCCCGTATTGTCATTAACTTGTTTTCTTAAAAAGCTGGTTTTCAGTCATTAATTGAATCCTCTTTATATCCAGCCTGATCAATAAAGAGACTGACAATGCTACAATGAACAGAATGGCGAAGAACAGCAGGGTCCCTTGGTAGCTGCCCGTTGTTTCCCGGATCCATGAAACAAGCACAGGTCCGAATACTCCCGCTGCGGCCCAGGCTGTCAGGATATACCCATGGATGGCCCCAAGCTGTTTCGTCCCAAATAAATCACCTATATAGGCAGGTATGGAGGCAAACCCTCCTCCATAACAAGTCATAATCAGGTATACGATCACCGAAAATAAAAGGCTCAGGGTGATGCTAGGCAGGAGGAAAAACGCAATGATTTGAAAGACAAAAAATAAAGTATAAACATTTGGCCTTCCAATATAGTCCGAAATGCTTGCCCAGAAGATTCTGCCGCCTCCATTAAACAACCCCATGATGCCAACCATTGCTGCCGCTCCTGCAGCACTCATCCCCACAAGCTCCTGGGCCATCGGGGATGCGACCGACAAGATGGCAATCCCGCAAGTAACATTGATAAACAGCATTAGCCACAATGACCAGAAACGTTTTGTCTTTACCGCTTCATTGGCAGTCAGCTGGGACAGGTCAGGTATTACTCTCTTCGATCCATTTGCGTGTTTTACGGTTGTAAAGCAGCTTGGTGTCCAGCCTTCCTTTGGTGGAGCCAGATATTGGGCAGAAATCAAAATAATGATGAAATAGATAATTCCTAGCATGTAAAAGGTATTCGAGATTCCGAATGACTCAATAAGCTTATTCATAATTGGACTGCTGATCAGGGAGGCGAATCCAAAGCCCATTATGGCAAGGCCGGTTGCCAGCCCTCTTCTGTCAGGGAACCATTTTACCAGAGTGGAAACAGGAGTAATATAACCAACCCCCAGGCCAATCCCGCCAAGCATCCCATAAAACACGTATAATAAAAGCAAGGAATCGATCTGGATCGCAAATCCAGCTCCTGTCATGCCCGCCCCGAAGAAAATGGCACTTAAGGTTCCCGCTGCACGCGGTCCATATCTTTCAACAAAATGTCCAAGAAAAGCAGCAGATAAACCAAGAAATAAGATGGCCAGGCTAAAGGTGAAGGATATTTGGCTGAGCCCCCATCCCTTTTGTTCCTGTAACGGCCCTGTAAATACACTCCACGCATAGACAGATCCGATAGAAATATGAATTCCTACTGCTGAAAGAGCAATAAGCCAACGATTTTTATCTCTCATACTTTCATCCCCTTTTGTATGCTCACGATGTATGGTAGGTGATCTTGAGTTTCGTAGCTCCTTCTTCGGCAACAGCCCTGGCTTTTTCTGCCGTTTCCCCCGAACTCAGAACCACGGCTATCCTTCTGCCAATTTTTGTTTCTGGCTTTCCGAAAAAGCGGACCTGCGTGCCGGGTAACTCCAAACACTTTTCCAGTCCATTAACCTGGTAGTCCTTGCTTTCCTGCCAGGCCTTTACAGCGTGACTCGCCCCAGGTGTCCTCAGGGTGATTTCCGGAACAGGGAACCCAAGAATGGCCCTTACATGCAACGCAAATTCGGAAAGGTCCTGTGTTGCCAACGTGACCATTCCGGTATCATGAGGACGAGGCGATACTTCGCTAAAAAAGACCTTATTCTCCGTGAGGAAGAGCTCGACGCCAAACAGGCCGTAGCCGCCAAGAGCATCGGTAATTTTACTGGCAATCTCCTCCGCTTCTTTTATTTGCCTGTCTGACATATTATGGGGCTGCCAGGAAACAATGTAGTCTCCGTCTTTTTGGATATGACCAATTGGAGCACAAAAGGACGTTCCCGATGCCGAACGAACTGTAAGCAGGGTGATTTCAGATTCAAAGCGGATGAACTCTTCTACAATTACCCTTGCCCTCTTGGTTCGTCCGCCTTCCAATGCTTCATTCCAAGAATGCTCAACTTCCTCCAATGACCGGCAGACACTTTGCCCTTTTCCGGATGAACTCATGATCGGCTTGATTACACAAGGAACACCAATCTCATTAACAGCGCTTCTTAATTCTTCAAGAGTATTCGCAAATGCGTATTTCGCTGTTGGAAGCTGGAGCGTCTCGCTGGCCAGTCTTCGGATACCTTCTCTGTCCATTGTTAAATTGGCAGCTTTTGCTGTCGGTACAACATTGAAGCCTTCCTTTTCCAATTCGATTAATGTTTCCGTAGCGATTGCTTCTATTTCAGGAACAATATAATCTGGTTTTTCTTGCTCAATGGTCCTTCTCAGTGCTTCTCCATCCAGCATATCAATGACATAAGAGCGGTGAGCCACCTGCATGGCAGGTGCATCTGCATATCTGTCTACTGCAATTGTTTCCACTCCAAGCCTTTGTGCTTCAATGACTACTTCCTTGCCAAGTTCCCCTGAACCAAGCAGCATTATTTTTTTCGCATGCTGTCCCATTGGTGCTCCATACATCTGATTTCCCCCTTATTGTTTGTTATTTCAACATATTAACTCATATTCATGGATGTTTCAATCTTTTTTAAACCAATTTACGAACAATTTTTATTTTACTTCTTAAAAACATTCGCCTTTAAGGGAGGCAATCACATATCCTATGGATAATAAGATCCCCTGAATATTTTTTATTCTTCTTCAAATGTTATAAAACGGAGGTGATTTTTTTGAATTTCAATAAGCACAAATCGACTGAGAAGCCGTTTGAGGGCAAGAAAAACACAGACGAGCAGACACAGCATTTGAACCAGGCACCCCCTCCGCGCGGGAGGAACGGGAGACAGATTGATGATGATGTAGAAGATTTATAAACGCGTGCTCTTTATCCTCCCCTTAGAGTGGATGCCGGAAGTAAGGTAAGCACGGCAGCATTTTTTCCGGGAATGGTTCCTGAACGAGTTAGGCAAAATAAGGGCAGGGAATTAATAAGGAGGTGAAATTTATGGCTAAGAAGGGAATCCAAAATTCAAGCGTGGAACAGATTGGCAAGGATCACGAAACTGAAACAGCTTTCCATCAAAATCAAGCAAAGAAACAGCAAAAAAAGAATAAGTAAGGTTTTGAGGAGCCAGCTGGTTCCTTTTTTTATTCTTGGCATCTTTAACACTAATAGAGAGCAAATGATTGTCATTGATTGAACATTCATACATAATTAATGTAGTACTTTTATACAAATAGAACCTAGGAGGTGTTATTCGTGAAGCCTATTATCCTGGGAATCCTTGCAGCACTCTTCTTCGCTGTCACATTTGTTGCAAACCGGGCAATAGATTTATCGGGAGGAAGCTGGCTATGGAGCGCTTCCCTTCGATACTTCTTTATGATTCCCTTCCTCTTGGCAATTGTTATGGTTAGGAGAAACCTTCAGCATCTTATTAAAGCGATGAAAGCACGCCCATTGGCATGGATGTTATGGAGTTTTGTAGGTTTTGGACTTTTTTATGCCCCCTTATGTTTAGCCGCGGCGTATTCTCCCGGATGGCTGATAGCCGGTACCTGGCAAATCACTATTATTTCCGGGTCTCTGCTTGCACCTTTGTTCCTCGAAACCATACATACATGTACTGGTCCAAAAAAAGTCCGTGGAAAAATTCCTCTAAAAGGCCTAATTATGTCATGCATCATACTCTTTGGGATAATAATCATGCAGGCCGAGCATGCCAGGCAAATTTCCTTGGGCACCCTGGTACTCGGACTTCTTCCTGTCCTGGTAGCTTCTTTTGCCTATCCCTTGGGAAACAGAAAGATGATGGAAGTATGCGGTGGTGAATTTGACGCCTATCAAAGGGTGCTGGGGATGACACTGGCAAGCATGCCTCTGTGGCTAGTGCTCTCTGTATATGGATATTTCACGGTTGGAGCTCCTTCTACGTCCCAAACTTTTCAATCCTTGCTTGTCGCCATCAGTTCAGGTGTCATCGCCACAGTCTTGTTTTTTATGGCTACCGATATAGTCAGGGGAAATATGCACAAGCTTGCTGCAGTGGAAGCCACACAGTCAATTGAAGTTCTTTTTGCTCTCGCAGGGGAAATGGTGTTCTTGTCACTCGCTGTCCCTTCCCTCCTTTCATGGTTTGGAATTCTACTTGTCATAATAGGAATGGCAGCTCATTCTTATGCCTCACGAATAAAAGAAAATCCAGCGGAAACCGCTGTAAATATGTAACATACCTTTAAAGCAGAAAAAAAGCCTGCAAGTACACCACACCCTTCCATGTCGAGCCTTGAACCTTGTAAAAAAAAAAAGCAACAGCCTTGAAAAATAAGGCTGTTGCTTTTTCTATTTCAAGTTAAATCAACCTGTATTCCTAAGTCCCGCTGCCACACCGCTGATTGTTAACAATACCTGTGTGACAAGCTCCTCATCTGGTTCTTCTACCTTGCGGAGCTCTTTAATCAGCTCAACCTGGATAAAGTTCAATGGATCAACATACGGATTACGACGATGGACGGAATCCTTGATGTTCGGCGTATGGTCAAGCAGTTCTTCATCCTCGGCGATTTGCAGAAGTACGTGCTTGGTCCTGTTGTACTCTTCGACAATGTTGGAGAAAATGCGCTGGCCGATTTCCTGGTCACTCACTAATTGACTATATTCTTTTGCAGTTGTCAGATCTGCTTTCATTAAAGCCATTTGCAAATTGTCAATCGTTGACCGGAAGAATGGCCATTCCTTATACATATCCTGAAGGATTTGAAGATTTCCTGGATTTTTGTTAATGAAGCCTTCAAGTCCAAATCCAGCAGCATACCAAGCCGGAAATAGCTGACGGCTTTGAGTCCAGGCAAACACCCAAGGAATAGCCCTGAGATTTTCAAATTTAGCACTGTTTTTCCTTGCCATAGGCCGTGAACCAATATTCAGCTCGCCAATTTCTTTTAATGGCGTCGCTTCGTTAAAGTAGGTAATAAAATCAGAATCCGCAAAAACAAGAGACTGATATTTTCCCAGACTCATTTCTGAAATCTCTTCAATGGCCTGTACCCATCTTTCGTCACGATGATGTGCCTGCTCTGACTCCTTCGAGACATGCGCAGCCGCCAGCAGGAGTGTGGATGTAGCCTGTTCAAGGCTCCGGTAAGCAATATCCTCAAGCAAGTATCTCGAGGAAAGAACTTCTCCCTGCTCAGTGATTTTGACGCCGTCTCCCAGCGTTTCTGCAGGCTGAGACAACAAGCTTTTGTTCAACGGACCGCCTCCACGTCCAAGTGAACCGCCCCGGCCATGGAAAAATTTGAGTCCAATATTATACTTCTTCGCCATTTCATGGATTTCCAGCTGAGCTTTGTAAAGCTTCCAGTTAGCTGTCAAGGTTCCTCCATCTTTGCTTCCATCCGAATACCCCAGCATGATCTCCTGCTGGTTATTCATTTTGCGCAGATGTTCACGATAAAGCGGCATTTGGAACATTTCCTCCATGATCTTTGGCCCTGCAGTCAGGTCATCAATCGTTTCAAGCAATGGAGCAACATTTAAGTCACTGTCAATGGACCCATCAGCATGCAGGCGGTAAATGCCGGCTTCTTTGGCAAGAACCAAAACCTCTAGCAGATCGCTCGCTGATTGTGTCATCGATATGAGGTAAACGGAAATGGACCTTTTGCCGAACGTATTGTGAGCCTTTTTGATCAGATGGAACACATCAAGCATCTGCTGTGTTTCCTGGGAGTAATCTCCGTGGTGAAGCTGCAGGGACCTGGGATCTGCAAGAACTTCCCGTAAAAGGCTGACTTTTTTATCCTCAGGGAGAGCTGAGTAATCTTCCGCAATCCTTACCTTGCGAAGCATTTCAGCAACCGCACTTTCATGCTCGCCGCTATGATTGCGGATATCAAGTGTAGCAAGGTGGAATCCAAATAACTGCACCTGCCGGATCAGTTTCTGCAGCATTTTTAATTCATGCATGACAGGATGGTGCTGATAAACACTCCGTTTGATCATCAATAAGTCTTCCAGGAGTTCTTCTGCAGACTGATATCCTGCCTCTGAAACTCCGACTTGCCTTAGACGCTCAATGATGACAGCAAATTTCCTGCGATACACTTCATTTTCCACTGGCCATCTTTTATCTTCATCAACGTATTTTGCCTCTTCCTCAGGAAGGCTTTGAAGTATTTCATCGCTTACCTTTGCCCTTGAAGTAGACTGGCTCATCCTTTTCATCAGTTCAATGAGGACTGCTTTGTATTTCTTTAATACCAGCCGTCTTTGTTTGTTCAATGTTTCCCATGTTACTTCAGGGGTTACATTTGGATTTCCATCCCTGTCCCCGCCAATCCAAGAACCAAATCGAAGGAAGTTTGGAACTTTCCATTGCTGGTCAGGAAAGTGCTCTTCAAGACAATCCTCCACTTCCTGATGGATTTCAGGAAGGACATCAAAAAGGGTTTGATCGAAATAATATAATCCATTTCGCACCTCATCGATGACCGTTGGTTTACGGTGTCTCAATTCATCTGTCTGCCATAAGGCCATCATCTCATTGAAGAGGCTCTCCTGCAGTTTTTTGAGCTCTTTTTTCGAAATCAATGGATTGTCCAGGTTTTTAAGGATATCGGCTATCCTTTTCTGAAGCTCTAGAACGGTTCTTTTCGTAGCTTCTGTAGGGTGAGCTGTAATGATCAGCTCTAAAGATAATTTATCGAGGACATTTTGAATGATATCGGATGTAATATTATTGTCTTTTAAAGACAGGATGGCACTGTCAATGGATCCCGGCTGTGCATTCACATCAGCCCTCAGCTGATATTCCCGCCTCCTGCGGATCCGGTGATTTTGCTCAGCCGCATTAATCAAATGAAAATATACGGAGAATGCACGTATAACCTGTTTGCGCATTGGTGCATCCAATAGTGCAATTTCCTGTTTCAGTTCATCATAAGTTTCTTGCTGGAATTCGTTACGGAGTTTTTTACACATGATCCGAATCTTTTCCACCGTGTCCAATAGCTCAGTTCCGCCTTGGTAGACAAGGATTTCTCCAAGCATGCCGCCCAGCATTTTTACATCTCGGCGCAACGGAAGACTGCTGTCATTTACTGTTATTCCTGTTGCCATTGTTTCACCTTCCTAACTAGTACAGTTCTTTGAATTTTTAAATAATATACCATACCTTTTCATTAACATGATAGGGGAAAATAGAATTTTTTGATTATTTTTTATAACAGTCAGCTGATAATCGCAGAGAAAAACTGCTATCTTCCCCCTGTCTTCTGCCGGCTTGCTGACATTCCGGCGATATCTTCATTTACAGACAAAGAGAGCTTTATATTCAGGAAAAGCGCCTGTAAATTATGTAATGTATACACCATTATATCCTATTTTAATATTCTATTAAAATAAAAAAGCGTATTCACTATTCGAAACAGCGAGCAATTGATATAAAATTGTGGGACAAACATAAATTCCCCTGTCTTCTTTACCCTCTCCGGCGGTGTCCCAAACCTCAAATGGGGAATTTTCTTGGCGTCTGGAATTTTAATCTGCAAGAATCCTAGTAGAGATAAGCTGTATCCTTCAAGTGCTCTCCTCTGTTTCATTTTCATAAAACTTGTCAAGCATGGTAATCGTATCAACTAAATGATTGTTGAATATTTGTCTTGCAACTGCCAGCAGTTCAATTATCATGGGATCTCTTAGTGAATAAATAACCCGATTGCCGTCTTTCGTGCCAGTTACAATATTTTTAGACCTCAATACAGTCAACTGTTGCGAAACTGCCGAACCTTCGCTTCCTACGAGGCTTTGGATTTCATTTACACTTTTATCACTTTCAGATAACAGCTCCAATATCCTGATTCTGAGCGGATGCGCCAATGCCTTAAAAAAATCCGCCTTAAAACGCTGCATTTCTAGATTCAATTCTCTCTTCCTTTCCTTCTATACTTCAACTGAACAAGGCTGCAATCTATTTTGGGACTCTTGATTTGCACCTGAAAATTCATTGCTTTCCTTAAAGACAAAATGCCGGCGGCCCTGGCAATCGTTTTCATTCACATGGGTTAAAGTAAAGCATATGACTTGCCCACGTGTGCTTGAGAAAAACTCCTGGCCAATTAAAAGTCCTATACGCCAGTCTTCTTCAACAGCGCTTCTGGCTGCATCTTAATATCCGATATGAGCACAAGACCTCTCTTTGAAAAATGCTCGGCCAAAGTTGAGTGAGTTGATACCCCGGTGAGGTCAATGAAAAGGCACCTATCCCATTCTTAAATAGAATGCCTTTGGCCATTGGTTGATTGTACCATGACACTCTGCTCAAAAGTTTGGACAGTACCGAATAAAAGCGGGCTTTCAATATAAATACTGAATTGCGGACAATGGTGCGCATTGGCTCCTTGGCTTTCTATTTTCCCTTGTAATATTTGAATTTTGCAAAGCACTGGAGGCAACCATTATATACTCATTCTTTTTGTGCGAGAAGAACAACTGCCAACACAGTCCTATTTCAACCTCTGCAGTCAGTTTCACAAAGAAAGTCAACTTGCATGTAACCACCTATATTCGTGAGTCGGCGGTCTCAGTTTTTAAAAGTACAGGAAACACTGACCCCCAATATTGAATATATTCGTCTGGAATTTTTTAATATATTTTAATAAATACTAAATCAATTTTATTCTTGTGTCAGCAAATAATTAGGGGGATTTTCTTAATTAGCGTCAGCATTTGCTTGATCATTTCCATTGAACTTCTCCATAGTCCTGCCCGGCACATTAAGAGGGACCTGCTGAAGCAGGTCCTTACAGGCAGGTTATTAAGATTCGGGTATTTATTCGGATTTTGCTTGCTGTTCGGATTGCAGCCTTTTTATTATCTCAGGCGGAAATACCATGCGTCCGATCAGCCTGGCAAGCTGACGGAAATCGATGGACTGCCCGGAATCATCCTTTGCAGCATTTTCAAGAAGAACTAAAACAGACCAGGCAATCGCAGATGGATCCAGGTCCTTCCATACATGTCCCTTTTCCTGTGCTCGTTTTAATCCGTTACAGATGCGGTTATGCATGTTCCTTTTTGCTTCTTTGAGGGTTTCAGCCAAATCAGGGTCCTTTGGAAGCAATTCCACTACTACTTTATCCAGTTTTACCTCATAAAGCCGCTGTTGGTAATTCTCCAAAAGTGAAAATAACAATTGCTCTGGGTCACCTGCCTCCCACTCTGGTTCCGGAGGAAGAAGATTGGCCAATTTATCCTTTACCAAATACATAAATAGCTGCCTCTTGTCAGAAAAGTATCGATAAAACGTTCCTGTCGCTACTCCAGCATGGGCCGCTATCTCCTTGGCTGTGGTATTTTCATATCCTTTTGTAATAAAAAGATAACGACCGCTCTGTAATAGCGCATCCTTTTTCTTCACAGCCCTTTCCTGCCTTGGGACAAAAGGGAACGAGCCGACCAGATTTTCATCGTTTCCATTTCGCATTGGATCACCTCACAAACAGTTTAACATACAACCGCAAAACATGAACCCGTGTTCATATTTTTGTTGACGGTTCTGGGACCACCTTGATATACTTGAACTATAGTTCATGTTTTAAAATTATGCAAATAATTATAGTTGTTTCCTTCTTATAAACGGTTATGAAAGGAACATAATTCGTTCATACTTTACAGCAACGGGGGAATTTTATGAGCAAAAATGAAAATGACCAAAAGTTAAATCAGCACCCCAGGCTTCCATTAACCCGAGTCCTGATCCGAGGGTTTATGATCACGCTCGGAGCCTTGATGATGGCTGTCGGACTTGAAATCTTTTTGGTGCCAAACCAGGTTGTTGACGGAGGAATTACCGGTATATCCATAATGATCTCCCACCTGAGCGGTTTGAGCCTGGGAATCTTTCTTTTCCTCTTAAATTTACCATTTGTGTATTTAGGTTATAAACAAATCGGGAAGACCTTTGCTTTCTCCACTGTATTTGGAATTACTGTGCTGTCCATTTTTACGTTTCTTTTACATCCTGTTCCCGCCTTTACAGATGATGTCCTTTTAGCTACTGTGTTTGGCGGCATGGTTATCGGCATCGGGATTGGAATAGTGATAAGAAGTGGCGGAGCTTTGGACGGAACAGAAATTCTTGCAATCCTGATCAATAAAAAACTGCCAGTTTCCGTAGGCAGCATCGTGATGTTTTTTAATTTCTTTATTCTCGGAGCTGCAGGATTTGTTTTTACCTGGGACCGGGCGATGTACTCGCTGCTTGCCTATTATATTGCATCAAAGGCAATTGATACTGTCGTTGATGGGTTTGAACAATCCAAATCCGTTTGGATTATCTCGGACTACGCAACTGAAATTGCTGATAGCATCAACGCCCGGCTAGGAAGGGGAGTTACTTTCCTGAAAGGTGAAGGTGCGTTTACAGGAGATAACAAAAAGGTTATCTTTTGTGTCATCAACCGAATTGAAGAATCCAAGCTGACGACGATCGTTCAGCATTGGGATCCCAATGCCTTTTTAGCAATTGCGGATATGGCAGAAGTGCGTGGAGGCCAATTCAAGAAGAAGGATATTCATTAGAAAGTTAACTTGCGAAGAACTTAATAGCCTTGTTCAGTTTTCCCTTTGAATATCTTTTTTCAAGCTTGCTAATAATGCTGCTCCAACCTTTCACGGCGTTATTCTTTTGGTTGTCCAAATGCACGGTGGTCCCAATCTCAATAATTTCTTGTGGCATGATTCCATTGTCTCAAGCCGCTTCACTAAAAAAGCGAACCCGCTCCTCTTAGGATGAGCGGGTTCTTTTTTAGACACCATACAATTCTATTTAGACTCAGTGAAGTTATAATAAAATTTTGCCGTGATCGATCCATCTTTATTTTCTTTAATATCTGTAACGTGGATTCCCGAGTCGGCCGGGGTTGCACTGAAGCCCTTCCAGAAATAATAAGAGCCTGTATGGACGTTGCCCGAGACTGGAGTAAGTTTGGACCCTGTCTTAAAGAAGTCTCCAGCGTCGCCCCTGTTCAGGTTCTTCTCCATATCATAGAGACCATCCTTCTGAAGGACCGATAACCCATAGTGTGTAACCACTTCCCCGTTGCTCGCTGTCTGGGACTGATTGTACTGGAATCGTTTGTTCATCCAGTTCTCGACGTTATTAGGACGGAAGCCCGCCGTTTGATAAAGATTTATAACGTTCTCATCCACGTGCCAGGCAAGCAATCCATGGGATTCTGTCCCCTGGCGGATTAAGCCTTGGTTGAACCCTTGTTGCTGAACGTTTTCAAATAAGAAGTACTCTGTGCCAGTTGAGCCGGGAACCACCATTTTCACAATACCATTGTTCGAAGTGGCAGCGTTGACAGGCGGCAGATTGATGGTCTTTACTCCATCCTGCGGCTTAACCTCAATGGGATTAACCCATCCCAGGAAAATTTTAGAGAAAGGATCAAAATGAGTTGGCGAGTTTCCTGAATACTCTCCGGCATCTGGGTAGCGCATCCACGACCCTCCTGCCATCATGGAATAGTTTCCGACGCCTTCTGAGGAATAGACTGTATCATAAAAGTCAGGCAGCCCAAGAGCATGGCCGAATTCGTGGGCATAGACACCAGCCTGCGCCGGATAAGGCCCGGTTTTCGATGTTTCTTCATATCCTCCTGAGACAGCGTTATACCCCGAGACATTCCCTCCAATTGCCGGCTGGATATTATAATTATCAACAATAACACCATCATAGGTCATATCTTCCTTAACTGTCTTGCTGATCCATTCCGTTTGGCTCATTCCAGCATGCTGATCTGCCGGTTTCCCTGTTTCATAATATTTCCCATAATACAGTGCGCTCAGAAGACTCCATTTATGTGACCAGAACTGTGCAGGGTCCTGGCTCCACTCCGCACCTGTTCCTTCGTGAATAACAAAAACATTTGGAACTTCTCCATCCTCCGCATACTTGGAAAAGTCGATCTGTTCATCTGCAGCCTTAAGAAGGTCGCGGATAAATTCACCGGTATGTGCATCGCCATTTACATTGCCCAGAACATATTTTCCGTTCTCCGCATACTTCCCTTCCTGGTCAAGATAGTAGGACGCTCCTTTTGGAAGCTCCACCCAGACAAATTCAGTGTTTTCTTTTCGGACGAGATTTGTTTTTCCATAGCTGGATTCCTTATACGCGTTTTGCATCGTTCTGTCAGTCGGTGCTTTTACACCATTATGCTCAGCATACTCTTTAAAATAATCCAGTTCATATGGATTGTACTCTGTTCCGAAAATCAAGTCTTCATAATAGTGAGCTGGAACTTGTCCCTCAAGGTCTCCTATCGGCTCATCACCATCCTTTTATTTAGCTAGGATGACAAGTACTGGAATATCTCCAGTTGCTTCTTGATAAGAAACTTGGTGATCGCCAGGCCGCTGAAATTTGGTTCCCAATTTTTCTGCAGCTTTTTCCGCAGGGTCGGACTTTGACAAATCAACACCAAGCTTTTTAGTCTTTTCAGCTAGTTCTGGTGCAGCACCAACATATTCTGCAAGATGCAAATTATAGGTGCTCTTTTCCTGTGCATTCTCTTCTTCTGCCTGTAGGCCCGGAATTACGAGTGCTCCGGCTAATGCTAGAGACAGAACAGATGTTGAAAATACTTTCAGCAAGTTCAACACTCCTATCTATTGTTATATAATTCTAATATATCTGAATAATACAACAATAAACAAATGCTATTTAGCTCATTTTTTTGGAGTGATCTTCCAATAATAAGGCGTATTTGGCTCGCCCAACTTGGGTCCTTATCATCTTGTACCTATTTCGTAACAAGAAAAATTGTTCAAGGGGTTATAAATTGTTTTTTTAAAGGGCTTTTCACTGAGGTAAATAGTCCTGTTTTATATAAAAGATCAAAAAACATTGACAATGCCGGTGTCGCTTCACAATGCTAACCCTTAGATTATTAGGAACAGACAAAAACCACCAAAATCCTCCGTTTTCCCCAATGTTGCAGACCCTTCTATTAACGGTCAATTTTACTAGATTCCATTAGTAAAGATTATATTCCCATAGAAGAACACCTAACACTTTTTGAACGCCACCTTGGAAGTTTCCTAAAAAGGTAGAATTATAAACTGAACAATAATTTTGTTATGTAAACCAAATAAAAAAAAGCCCTTTCTAAAAGAGCTTTTAATCACAAGATATTACCTCTCGAGGAGTTGAAATATGAATTTCCACCCAGCGTATGACATTATTTAACCACTTTTTCTCGAAATACTTAACTTGAAAGCTATAAAATTCACTTAACCTTAAATTCTCCATTCCTTCGAGCCGATCAATCATTTCCTCAATCCGTGAAATCTCATCCACTGTTGCTAATACATTCGTCTTTTTACGGGAGAGAACAATGGTGACCCATCCCTTATGAAGCTGTTTCGTATGTATTCCTTTTTTAGCTATGATATTTAACTTTCTGTTTACTTCACCCAGGAAAACGCCATCCACTGTTTTATACGTTTGAACCGTTTGTCCTATAGCGGACCTGTATGTATCTTTTGTTTCCTTGATTTCGGCTACCTTGTGATTTACCGATTGAAGAATGGCCTCTTTCAAACCGGATTCTTTGATCTGTAACATAAATTTCTTCATTTTCTTTTCTTCTTGCAACAACATATGAATGCCTCCAAAAATTACTGTCCCATATACTATACGCCTATTTTAGCATTTTTGTTAGGGTTGAAATAAGCTTGCTAAACTGTTAGGAAAACCTAATATTATTAAATTAATAATATTTTTGTATTTTAAATATATTGAAAATTGTTATTTTGAGAGTATAATGAAAATTAGTTTTTTAAGGAGGATTTTAAAAATGAGGATTTTAGAAAAAGCAAGTGCATTTGCAGGAAACACCTTTGCCTACTGGGTTCTGTTGTTTGCTGGCCTGGCCTTGTTAGTTCCAGGCGGGTTTACGTGGATTGGGCCGCACATCTCCCTTTTGCTGGGAATTATTATGTTTGGCATGGGAATGACATTATCTCTTGATGATTTCAAGGAAGTTTTTAGCCATCCTAAAAAAGTGTTTATTGGGGTATTTGCCCAATACCTTATCATGCCGCTGCTGGCCTATTTACTGGCTGTCGCCCTTAAATTGCCTGATGAGGTTGCCGTAGGCGTCATCCTCGTTGGTTCCTGTCCTGGAGGAACTTCTTCCAATGTTATGACCTTTCTTGCGAAAGGAAATACTGCTTTATCAGTAGCGGTTACATCCGTTTCGACTTTGCTCGCACCATTGTTAACCCCGGCGATTACCTTGCTATTAGCCAGCCAATGGCTTCCAGTATCAGCAAGCTCCATGTTCATTTCTGTAGTAAAAATCGTCCTAATTCCAATTATTCTTGGGTTAGTAGCAAAAGCGTTGTTCCGCAAACAAGTTGAGAAAAGTGTTAAGGCCCTTCCGTTGGTATCGGTTATTGGAATTGTTGCCATTGTGGCTGCTGTTGTCAGCGGCAGCAAAGAAAAAATACTTGAAAGTGGCCTGCTTATCCTGGCTGTTGTGATTTTACATAATGCACTGGGCTATATGCTTGGGTTCTTTGCCTCAAAACTTTTGAAAATGGATTACCATGATTCCAAAGCTATATCAATAGAAGTTGGCATGCAAAACTCAGGTCTTGCAACTGCACTGGCAACAGCACACTTCTCACCGCTTGCGGCTGTGCCCGGAGCCATCTTCTCCGTTTGGCATAATGTATCGGGATCCCTTTTAGCTAATTATTGGGGGAAAAAGGCCAGAAAAGAAAATAATGAGCCGGTTTCAAACCCAGAAGCCCCAAGCATATAACTCCAATAAGCCGTCTGCTGAACCGCAGACGGCTTTCTTGTTATCTATCAGCTGTACTTCTCTCTTCGATCCCTCTGTAAACAGCTTTAGAGATTTTATCTGCTTCCGCACGTACATCTCCTGCATGTGTAATTGCTGAAATCACAGAAACGCCATCTGCCCCCGCACAGGTCACAGCATCGGCATTCTTGGCAGTTATGCCCCCGATTCCGACAATCGGAACCTGACAGCCATGGGATCTTAACTCCTGAAGAAAGGCGACTCCCCTGACTGGTTTGGCATCCACTTTTGTGCTTGTAGGGTAAATGGGTCCTACGCCAAAGTAATCGGCGCCATTTTGGATAGCCTCTTCGGCCTCCGGCAAGGTATGGACTGATACTCCCAGAAATTTGTTCCCGATTTTGCTCCGTACCTCCGCAGCAGATTCATCTTCCTGTCCGATATGGACGCCGTCTGCATCGACATCAAGAGCAAGTTCAATATCATCATTGACTATAAAAGGGATTTGGCTTTCAAGGCATATTTTCCGAAGCTCTTTTGCCAGCTCAAGCTTTTGTTTCCCCTCCAGTGCTCCTTCACCCTTTTCTCGGTACTGAAAAATGGTAATTCCCCCGTCTATGGCTTCCCGTAAAACCTCTGCCGGATTTTTTTTGCAATTGACACTGCCCATTATAAAATAAACTTTTAAATACTCTCTTAAATCAACCATCATTTCTGTTCCCTTTCCTGCTAACGCATCCACAGTTTTATCATCTTCACTGACATTGTCTTCTCGCTCGATCAATTTTTCATATCAGACATTCATAAATTTTCTTTTATATGCCCAATGGTTCGTTGGCCCATGGCCGCTGCCAATCGTAAGCTGGTCTTCTATTGCTGCCTGGATATAGCTTTTGGCTGTCGAAACTGCATCAGGGACAGCCACCCCCTTAGCAAGCTCTGCCGTAATGGCCGCAGAAAATGTGCAGCCTGTTCCGTGAGTATTTTTTGTCCGGATTCTTTCACTCCGGAATGTTATAAAAACCAGGCCATCATACAGCAAATCGATTGATTCTGACGTATTTTCATCATGCCCGCCTTTAATAACCACGTTGCTGACACCAAGTTCAAATAGATTCCTCGCTGCCTCTCGTTTCTCCTCTTCGGTTTTAATCCTCATACCGGTCAGCACCTCAGCCTCCGGGATATTCGGTGTGACAACCATGGCCAATGGGAGCAGCTTGGATTTCAAGGCAGACACAGCCTCCTGCTGGAGCAAGGAAGCTCCTCCTTTCGCAATCATGACGGGGTCTACCACGACCTTTTCCCATTTATAGCGGGAAATCGTCTCAGATACTGCCGAAATGATCTCAGCGTTAAACAGCATTCCTGTTTTCAGTGCCTGTACACCTATATCGTCACCTACAGACTCCATCTGACTTTTCACCATTTGTGGAGTTAAAGGAAATACATCCTGGACTCCTAGTGTATTCTGGGCTGTCACCGCTGTCAGTGCCGTTGTTCCAAAAACACCCAGCTCCTGAAAGGTTTTAAGATCCGCCTGTATACCGGCACCGCCGCCACTGTCAGATCCGGCAATAGTCAATGCTTTTTTAATGGACATTTGCAGCACCTCCAAGTGTAATAATTCCACGCTTTTCAACCTCGTATGGTGTAACCAGGGCAAGCTGGTTCAGCAATTCAATCTGAAAGCTGCCCGGTCCTGCCTCTGAAGTACGTTCAGCAGCTATTTCGGCAGCTACTCCATAATAGGCCAGAGCTGCAGCTACTGAATGAACAGGATTCTTCTCGACCGCTGTAAAAGCTCCAACAATCGCAGAAAGAAGACAGCCAGCTCCAGTAACCTTTGTAAGTATTGGATGCCCGTTTTTCACTGTCAGTGTAATAGAACCGTCCGACACAATGTCTTCTTTCCCGGTAATTGCCACAACGGTATGGAACATCCTTGCCGCACTTTTTGCTAATTCCAACACGTCACCGCTCCCAGCTGCACCATCTACCCCTTTTATGCTCCAGTTTTGACCCGCTATATTGGCGATTTCTGCTGCATTTCCTCTTATTGCCGAAATAGTCAATTCCTTTAGCAGTTTTTGAGCAGTACTAGTCCGATAAGGGGTAGCACCTGCCCCGACTGGATCAAGGATGACAGGAACCCCATGTTCATTCGCTGCTCTTCCGGCAATTAGCATGGACTCAACAACTTCAGGATTCAACGTTCCGATGTTCAGGACGAGCGCTCCCGCTATTTTTGCCATATCGGCTACTTCCTCAGCGGCATAGGCCATTACTGGTGACGCTCCTAAAGCGAGAAGTCCATTGGCAGTAAAGTTTGTAACGACCACATTCGTGATATTATGTATTAAAGGACTTTCGTTTCTAACTTTTTGTAAAATAACTCCAAGTTCCATTATTTTTTTCCTCCCCTAACCCCGGGATCCCTGAGACGCAAAAAAGCCAAATCCCTATGGACCTGGCTAAAGGAGCAAAAATAAGCAATCTCATTTTTCCTACTTTCCTACGCTGGCATGATCCAGTTCAGGTCCAAAGGGTTAGAAAGCAAAAGCTTTCCTCTCAGCCCAAATGATCGCGGGCACCCCTAGCAGTGTTTTAAAAATATTCTAATTTCATGATAGCCTTCTGCTGATAGTATGTAAAGAAGATTAACTTACACTTAACAGATAAATTAAATCAATCCTGGTTTCGTTTTATATGAATAAATTGAAGGGAATAATACCATAATCCTGTTTCAAGTTAAAGGAAGTGAGAGAATGCTCCATTTGGATAAAAAGCACGACCCGCGCAGAAACGCTTTTTTAATAGAGAAATTCAGCCATCATAAAGGGAACTTAAAAACAGCAATCCAGGAGACGGATGAATTGTTTGACAGCCTTTCGAACACGGCAATTTCTGGAGTCATGCATTCAGGTTCTAATATTAATCGATTTCCTTTCCTTTTTAAAAAGCTGGGACTAGGTCTTGTTCGCTCCATTGCAACAGTTTCCGCGCATACCCCTCTCTCGCCATACAAAACGATTGCCGACAATCGGGAAGAGGTGTATCCGGAATGGAAATCTATGCTTGACGATGAATACAAACAGCTTCAAAAAGAGATTCATAGGGAAGTCAACATTCTCGACTGCGGGGCCATAGGCGACGGCCTGACAGACAACACGGATGCCTTTAAAAAAGCAATCGGCCACGGCCGGGTCAAAGTTATAGTTCCGGAAGGTGTCTTTATCACAAAAGGAATCAGGCTACCTTCCTGGACCTGCCTTGTTGGAGAAGGCAAAGGGAAATCGACCATTAAGTTAAGCGATTCTGCTCCCAAAGGGATGCGGCTGGTGACAAATTCAAATCATTGGCGTGGCAATCATCATATCTCAGTTGAGGCTTTAAGTCTGGACTGGAACATCGAGCGTCTGGGGGATGTTCAAAAGACAAGTACGTGGGGGAACCATTCCAGCTGCCTGACCTATGCAAATGTCACCTGCGGCTGGGTAAAAAATGTGGAAGGAATAAATCCAGGGTTACACTGCTTCGATGTATCCTCCACGTTTTATGATTACTCAGGGGATGGCTACAGAGCGCGCGGCGGCAGCCAATACGTCTGGCTTGATCGATTAAATGGCTACGGCTTTGGAGATGACGGCATAACCACCCATCATAGTGACAACATCTTCATTTCCAACTGCCATATGAGTGATCCCAGCGGCCGGGCCCACGCGAAAGGGTTCTCCAATTCAAATGGCATAGAAGTTGACGATGGCTCAAGAAATGTATGGCTTGTCCATAACTCCACAACAAGGTGCTTTGGCGGGGTTGAAGTGAAGGCGCACCATACTTCATCTGCAGGAAATAACGTACAGATTGTCGGGCATCTGTCGGTTAACGACAACCGTTCCTATAATTTTCGCCACATCGGCCATCATAGAGAGGCTGATCCCGACTCAAAAACGGCTTCCAATATCCGAGCCACGAAGATTATCTCCATTGATCCTGTCGACACAGAGCTTTACAAAGGTTCAACACCAAGAGCCATGGTTGTTTCCGCATATAAGAATGTTGTCATTAACCAGTTCACGATCATTGGCGATCAGGAATATGATTATCGCGGTAATCCTGTCGTTGCTGTCCAGTACAAAGCACGGAATATTACCTTGAATTCAGTTTCCATCCGCGGTTTTCACAGCGCAGGAGCTGATATTAAAATTTTTGGAGGGAAGCAGCATGCTGACCAGATCGCCCTCAGGAACATCTATGTAGAAGACTCTGCCCAGCATGCGATCGACATAGGCCAGGGAGTCGCAAAAATAGCTGTGGAAAATATCAAGGCATTATCCACTAGTGGAACATATGCCATAAAAGCTGTTCACCCACCTGCCGAGTTAAAAGGGATCTATACCGAAGGATACAGACTTCCTGCATTTATTAACGGCAAAGAATACCGGACCTTTTCCTAAAGCATTTTTCAGCGCATCTACAAGAACAGACCCTAGCATGTACATGCAGGGTCTGTTCTTTATTCTGCCGCTGCCGGATGATCCCTCAGCCATCTGATTCCAAATTCAACCAGCGAGCGCATGTCAACAATCATCGTTTCTGCCTGCCCCAGCTTCCCTTTAAGTATTGCTCCCGGGTATTCGCTCGCCAGCTCCGGAAATCTGTCAGAGTCCATGTCCACACAGGCATACGTCTGCCATAGGCGCTCTCCTTCAACCATTATGGCGGCGCCTTGAGGGGACGCTTTCCTGTTCTCCTGTGCATACTCCGCAAAGTGGAGCGCTGTGCACGAATCAAAGCCAACACCAATCAGAACAATTTTTACTTGTTCCTTCATCATTTTTCCTAAAGGTGAGCTTTCCCCAAACGAATCCTCGAGCGGATGTTCACTCATCCAGTGTTCGGCACGTCTCCCCCAGGCAGTGAATGAATGAGCCGGGTGCATGCTCCTTAAGGTTTTGGGATGGCGGTGAAAGCATTCGGCAATTTTGCCCATCCCCCGAAGCGGAGTTAAATGAGGATCAAAGGCTGGCATGTGATCTCGGATCGGCTGGTTCCATTCCTCAGGAACGGGCGGCATCATCCAATAAGAAGGCTCCGAATTATCAGCAGACTGTGAAGGCATCACAATCGTACCCTCTGATGTGACCATTTCCATTAAAGCCTCCACAACAGCTTGAGGACCGCCTGCAATCCAGCCCATGGCCTTCATCGAAGCATGAACCATAATGGAATCTCCGGGCTGGACGCCTAGCTGTAACAGTTGTTTTTTTAACAAGCTTTTCGATTGGAATTTCTGTGTATGTACAACGCTCTGAAATTCTGACATATATATTCCCCCTTTTTTCAATATACCACAGGAAGTTCCTGGGGTTGCCGGCTAAACAGTTGATCAAGGCTGATGAATGTTATTTAACAGGAAAGGAAATATCCTCATGCCCCCTTTCCCCTTGCCTGGAGGCTGGAATCCAATGAAAATTCTAGATAATTACTAAACAATGGGTTTAGTAAATCGTTCGTTGGGGACGCTAAAACTGTTCTAATTATATAAGTGGATCGTTAAACAGTCCCATGTCAGGAGGAATAAACTTGAGAAAATACAATATCCTTTTAGCATTATTAATGAGCGTTTCTTTACTTATCTCAGGCTGCGGGAACAACGAGAATAATGAAGCAGGAACAGATAAAGAACAGAACAATACGGGTGACCCCGCCCAGGAAGACGGAGAAAATTTGCTCGCCAAGGTCGAACAAGAAGGTAAATTGCTGATTGGAACAGAGGGCACTTACCCGCCTTTTACCTTCCACGGTAACAACGGAAAACTGACAGGCTTCGATGTGGAAGTAGCCGGCGAAGTGGCAAAACGGCTGAACGTAAAAGCCGAATTTCTTGAGACTCAATGGGATGCAATGTTTGCCGGGCTGGACGCAAAACGCTTCGATATGGTGGCCAACCAGGTTGGCATCCGTCCTGACCGTGAAGAAAAGTATGCTTTCTCTAAGCCTTACATCACATCCACGGCAGTCTTAATTACACATGAAGAAAATAAGGATATCGTAAGCTTTGAAGATATAAAAGGCAAAAAGGCTGCCCAGTCAATGACCAGCAATTACGCAGATATTGCACGAAACAATGAGGCGACAATTGTGGGCGTCGACGGGTTTAATCAGGCTATTGAGCTGTTATTGTCCAAACGTGCAGATGTGACCATCAATGATAATATTACCTATTTGGATTTCAAGAAATCAAAGCCAGATGCTGCTGTCAAAATCGTTGCAAAAAGCGAAGACGCTTCAAGGAGCGGATTTATGTTCAGGCAAGGAAGCGAAGAATTAGTAGATAAAGTAAATGAGGCACTTCAGTCCATGATAGAAGACGGGACCTACGAAAAAATCTCCCAGAAATGGTTTGGCGAAAATGTACTTGAATAGTATCTTTGCTGATCCTGACAGAACCGCCCGGCTAATTGACATAGCCCAAAGTTCCCTTGAGCCTTTGCTGAAGGGGGCTATTTTTTATACAATCCCGCTTACGCTCATTACGTTTGTTTGCGGAATCATCCTTGCAGTTCTTACGGCTCTGGCAAGAATCTCTCACATCAAGCTTTTGCAAATGATTGCACGCATTTACGTTTCTGCCATCCGGGGAACCCCATTGCTGGTCCAGCTGTTTATTCTCTTTTACGGACTTCCAACGGTGGGCATTACACTGGACCCATGGCCATCCGCTATTATCGGATTTTCATTGAACATTGGGGCCTATGCCTCCGAAATAATAAGGGCCTCTATTCTTTCCATTCCTAAGGGACAGTGGGAGGCAGGCTACTCGATAGGGATGTCTTATCGCCAGGCTCTCACGAGAATTGTTCTCCCCCAGGCTACCAGAGTATCGATCCCTCCTCTATCCAATACTTTTATAAGCCTGGTCAAGGATACTTCCCTTGCTTCCCTGATCCTTGTGACCGAAATGTTCAGAAGGGCCCAGGAAATTGCCACAACCAATTATGAGTTCTTGCTCTTATATACAGAGGCTGCCCTGATTTATTGGGTGATCTGCTTTCTTCTCTCCCTTGTCCAAGGAAGACTGGAGATGCGGTTTGATCGATATGTGTCCAGATAAACATCCATATCACTAGGAGCTGGTTGATTTGATTTCAATAAAAGGATTAACAAAATCATTTGATAGCCTTGAAGTGCTGAAAGGAATTGATCTGGAAGTAGGCAAAGGAAAGGTTGTTGTAGTGATTGGCCCTTCAGGTTCTGGAAAAACAACCTTTCTCAGGTGCGTTAACATCCTGGAGACCCCTACAGACGGCAAAATTTCGATTGGAGAACAAGAAATCGACTTTTCCCGCAAAGTATCCTCCAGGCAGATTTCTTCATTCAGACGATTAACGGGGATGGTCTTTCAAAGCTATAATCTTTTCCCACATATGACGGCCATTGAAAATGTCATGGAGGGTCCGGTCACTGTAAAAAAGGAAGCTAAGCAAAAAGCAGCCGAAAAGGCCGAATATTTTCTGTCTAAGGTAGGCCTTGCCGATAAAATGAAGCATTATCCCTTCCAGCTTTCAGGGGGCCAGCAGCAACGTGTTGGAATTGCCCGAGCCCTGGCCATGGAGCCTCAGGTGATGTTGTTTGATGAGCCTACCTCTGCACTCGATCCTGAGCTAGTTGGAGAAGTGCTGAAAGTAATGAAGGATCTTGCCACAGAAGGAATGACAATGATGGTCGTCACGCATGAAATGCGGTTCGCCGAAGAAGCAGCCGACGAAGTAATCTTTATGGCTGATGGTTTAATCATTGAAAGAGGAAAGCCAGAAGAAATATTCAGCCAGCCTAAAGCAGAACGAACCAGACAGTTCCTGCGATTAATTCAGTAAAAAAGAACAACCGCCTACAATGACGGATCCTTTTTTCATTTTATGATTTAAAAAAAATCGTTAACCATAAACAAATTCCTTACTGTGTTCAGCCCAGAAAAACAACTCTAAGCAAGAATGATTGATTGCCCAGCAATACGGATGATCTCAGGCACAAATGGAATAAATGAAAATTTCAAAGCCATTGGTCCCGTTTTAGTCCTTAAATCTCTGCCCTGAAAGAATCCCTTCTCCTATTTCCGCAAGCGCCTTTTTTCCCTAGTCTGTTCCGCAATTTTTTTCTTCCTGAGAAAAATTTCTGTCAGATCATTCAGGCGCTGCAGCTGAAAAGCATATTCATACAGGGCGGAAGCAATCACAATCAGCCGCACCCTCTGCCCCTTTTCTGTCTGATTAGTATGGACGACATTTTCCAGGAACAGGCTGCTTTCTTGAATAAGATCAGGGTCAGAATCAAGATCGTATTTAATTTTACCTTCAAACTTCAACAAAGCCATTTCGTGCTGCATGGTCAGTTTCTCAATGTATTGGTCAAACATTTCCCTCTCCTCAGAAGTTGGCCCACTTTGAAAAAAATGTTCTTCAATTGTATCCAGAAGCTTCAGCCCAAGCTGCAGGCATTCAAGCCTCTGTTTCATTACAACAATTTCCCTTACATCCAGCGGCTTGATTTTTGATATATTTTCTCTCTCTTCATCAAGCAACTTATATAAGTCTTCGAGCCTTGACAGGTCCTGCTTTACTTTCCCCCACTGCTGCTGGAAGGATTTTTCTGTCAATTCATCGGAAATGGCTGTCCGCAGGAGCAGGGATATGCCCCGAAGTGCCTCTTGCTCCAAAGTGAAAAAGTTCTGTTTATAATTCGGCGGAGAAATCAGGATATTTACAAAAAATGCAGATCCCATCCCGACCAGGACAATGAGAAATTTATCGGCAGCGGCCAACAAACCCGTATACGCTGGCTGACTCATCATGACGACTACTGTAACAAGAGTCAGCGAAATGGTGCCGGCCATGTTGAGCTTCAAACAAACAAGTATGACAATTACCATCACAAATCCGATGATAAACGGGTTATGTCCGAACAGATAAATGGACACCAAGGCAATCAAAGCACCAATCGCATTTGCCTGTACCTGCTCAAGCACCTGTCTCCAGGAGCGATAGATGGAAGGCTGGATGGTGAATGTTGCTGCAATAGCAGCAAACATTGGAGGTTCCAGGCTGAGCCATTCTGTGATGTACAGGGCAAGAGTGACGGATATCCCTGTTTTTAAGACACGAGGACCGAGAGTAACCATTTTATTGCCTCCAATTTTTTATATGTATTCTATATTTTATCAAAAAAGAGGATGATACCCAGCAATAAGCTTTACAAACGGAGGATCAAGTTTACTAAATATTCAATCATTAATTTCATTATCTTTATGCGAAGAGAGTAAAGTTATGGTAAAATTGTTTTATGTATAAATACAATTGTTTACTTGGCGAAAACATCACGGAAGCTTTCTAATTATTGGGGGAATAAGATGAGTCCAACTGAATTGCAAATGGAAACAGTTCCACATGTCTCACACAAAGGAATGCCGAAAACAAAACTCGCAAAACGGATTTTTTTCATCGTTTTTGGCGCGATATTGATGGGGGTTGGCATTGAAGAATTCTTAGTGCCTAACAGAATTCTCGATGGAGGCATTGTGGGAGTATCAATCATCCTTGCCCACCTCACAGGGTGGCGCCTTGGACTGTTCATTTTCCTGCTGAATATCCCTTTCTTTTTTATCGGCTATAAGCAAATCGGCAAAACCTTTGCTTTGTCGACCCTTCTTGGCATTACGGTGCTGTCACTAACCACCACCCTCCTGCACGATGTTCCGGTTTTTACTGAAGATCTATTGCTAGCCACCGTTTTTGGCGGCATTGTACTTGGCACCGGGGTTGGAATTGTTATCCGCTACGGAGGTTCACTCGATGGGACTGAGATCATGGCTATTCTAGCCAATAAAAAGCTCCCTTTCTCAGTCGGAGAAATCATTATGTTTTTTAATATTTTTATTTTCGGAACGGCAGGATTCGTGTTTGGCTGGGACCGGGCCATGTATTCAATCCTTGCCTATTTTATAGCCTTCAAGATGATTGACATTGTGATTGCAGGTCTGGATGAATCCAAATCAGCCTGGATTATCAGCGACTACGCCTCAGACATTGGAGAGGCAATTCTTGCCAGATTGGGGCGTGGGGTAACCTATTTACAGGGTGAGGGTGCCTACACCGGAGACAATAAAAAAGTAATCTTTTGTGTCATTACCCGCCTAGAAGAAGCTAAGCTGAAATCAATCGTTGAGGAACATGACCCAACCGCCTTTTTGGCATTTGCAAATATATCGGAGGTAAGAGGAGGACGTTTCAAAAAACGGGATATCCATTAAATGATAAAGAATACGTTTACATTCTATTATTCTAATGAAATCAGCTTTTTTTACTATAAACACTTTGACAACCTTCTCTCTATACGGTAATTTTATAATAGCTTTTTCTGAAAGGGTGTTATAGTTGAACAAGGATATTATAAAGTTTTTAAGAAAAAGCTATAATTTAAACCAGCGAGAATTTGCCCGGATTGTGAATTGTAGCTTTGCCCTTATAGCCTTAGTTGAAGTAGGCAAAAGGCGAGTCACTTCAAATCTGGAAAACAAAGTGAAAGAAGCATTCGATCTAGATGAAAATCAAATCCAGTCGATTACCGCAATCATAAAAGGCATCAGTGACGGAGTACCGCCATTTATCTAACGGCGGTTCTTTCCAATGAAAAAAGAGCTGCCATGAAAGCAGCTCCTCTTCCTATTCAGGGACTATAAAATGACCTCTTTCCGTTCCAGGTACCTTTCCATCTTTCTTTTGATACGCTGCAAGGCATTATCAATGGACTTAACGTGTGCATTAACATTTTTTGAGATTTCTACATATGAGTGACCCGCCATATGCAGTTCCAGCACCCGCTTTTCCAAATCGCTCAATCTTTCAGCCATTTTTTGCTCCAGATCATTGGCTTTTTCCTGATCAATAATCAACTGAACCGGATCCATTTCCGCGGGACCCGTGATGATGTCCATAAGTGTATGATTGGATTCATCTTCATAGATTGGTTTGTTTAAGGAAATGTAGGAATTTAGAGGGGTATGCTTTTGGCGAGTTGCAGACTTTACTGCAGTGATAATTTGCCTTGTAATGCACAGTTCCGCAAAAGCTTTGAAAGAAGACAGTTTGTCCTCTTTAAAATCACGTATTGCTTTATATAATCCAATCATCCCTTCCTGAACAATATCCTCTTTTTCACCGCCTATCAAAAAATATCTGCTGGCTTTGGCCCGGACGAAGCTGCGGTACTTCTTCATCAAAAATTCCGAAGCCTCTCCATCTCCATTTTGGAACAGCTGGACTAATATCTCATCATTCATTTGCGCATAATTTTTCATCAGCTTTTCTTCGGTGACCACTCCCACACTGTTACCTCCGATAAATTTATTTTGATTTGATGTTCCAAAACTGATCCTTAAGGTTTGAACACCCGACATAATTTATAAATTAATAGTAACCCAGCAGGGCGTTGAAAGAAATTTAAAAATATCGACTTTTTTTTACATGAATCGTAATTCATCACCTGGATTGTAATTGTATAAACAAGTCGGAGCTATTTTAAGAGATATTCTTTAATGTTCTTGTCGAATTTTCTTGTACACTTTTTAGAATTCTTTTGATGAGAACGGCAAAAAGTATTTCACTCCCCTTTTATTAACGGGCAGGATTTTCATATCAGCAATTAAATGACTGATATATCCAGCCATGCAGGTCATAAAAACACCATCGATACCCAGGGAGGCTTCAAAGCGGGAAGCGATGGCAGCAAAAAAGAGGATTCCTGCAATAGAGTGCGTATAGCTGCGATGGGGGATAAAGGAAGCGATCATAATATAGATCCCCAGCAAGGAAAGCCAGGTCTCCTGAAGGAAGATTCCGCCAGCCAGGACGCCGCCCCCTGTAACTGTCAGCATCCTCCTTTGGGTAAGATAGGATGAGGCCACGATCATCATTAGGCCTAAAAAGATTCCAATCCACTTTTCCTTGTCCATACCTTCAAAATAACTGTACACCATCATCAAAATTCCAATAAACTGTGCCACGGTGCGGATCATTCCTGCAGAAAGCGTTATTTTGTTGCTCAATTTTCCGTCTATATCAATGTCCGGCATTAGCCCGGATATTCCCCCCAGCCCGACCAGCAGCAAAGTTGTCATGGGGTCACTTTGCAGAGAGTTAGCCACAATGAAACCAGATGCCGCTCCTATTGCTGTATGTAATGTGCCATTCATTTTTCCGAAACCCCTGTCCCTCTAAAAATTTATCTTTATTCTGCCTATTTATTATATACCAGTATAATTGTGGAAACCCGCTATGTATACATGAAAATAAATTCTCCTACCAAAGTCTTAGTTACTCTAATGCTCATGGAGTCAGCATAAAGAAAATAAATCATTTTAGTGAAGAGAGTGAAATTTTCTATATAGAAAATATTAAAATGAGATGACAATGTAAATTTTGTGTAAACTGTCAGCCCCATCAGTTCAGAAAAACCTTCATACTTGTTATAATTCAGAACATATAAGCGGTTGCTTATTTTAAAAACATAAAGGAGCTGGATATGAGTAAAAATAACAAACAAACAACCAAAAGCTCTTTATTAGAAATACTCCTGGTTTCCACCCGGCTTGGCTTTACTTCTTTCGGAGGACCAGTTGCCCATCTGGGGTATTTTCATGAAGAGTATATCAGGAGAAGGAAGTGGATGGATGAAAAAAGCTATGCGGACCTGGTAGCGCTGTGCCAGTTCCTTCCGGGGCCAGCAAGCAGCCAGGTGGGGATTGGAATCGGAGCTATGCGCGGGGGCTTGCCTGGAGCCATTGTCGCCTTCCTTGGATTTACTCTCCCATCCGTCATAGCCTTAATTCTGTTTGCGCTGCTTCTTCAAGGTCTCGTTATTGGCCATGCAGGATGGATCCACGGCTTAAAAATAGTCGCAGTTGCGGTAGTTGCCCACGCGATATTGGGAATGGCTCAAAAACTAGTACCTGATTTAAAAAGAAAAGGAATTGCCTTAGCCGCATTGATCATCACCTTGCTGTGGCAAACAGCATTTACTCAAGTTGGAATGATCTTATTCGCTGCATTTCTGGGATTCCTCCTGTACAGAAACCATCAGGTACCAGACAAAACCAAGATTGATTTTCCTATTTCTCGCAGGTTTGCAGCTGTCTGTCTGACCCTGTTCTTTGCTCTGCTCCTCCTATTGCCCGTTTTAAGGGAAGCCACATCCTTAAGCTGGGTAGCGATGTTCGACAGCTTCTATCGTTCTGGATCACTCGTTTTTGGAGGCGGACATGTTGTGCTCCCATTGCTTGAACGTGAGTTTGTCCCGACAGGCTGGATGAGCGAAGAAGCGTTTTTGGCCGGCTATGGAGCAACACAGGCAGTTCCTGGCCCTTTGTTTACCTTTGCCGCTTATTTGGGGGCTGTGATGGATGGATGGGCTGGGGGATTAATCGCAACAGCTGCTATTTTCCTCCCTGCATTTTTATTAATTTTCGGAACATTGCCGTTCTGGGCCAGTTTGCGCCAAAATCCCAAAATTCAGGGTGCATTAATGGGAGTGAACGCTGCAGTTGTGGGAATTCTGATTTCTGCATTTTATCACCCAATCTGGACCAGTTCGATCCTGGCTCCAGTTGATTTTGCCTTTGCTGCACTTCTCTTTAGCCTGCTGGTGTACTGGAAACTCCCGCCGTGGGTGGTTGTACTGACAGGTGTCATTGGCGGCATGCTCATCGGGATGCTATATTGATTGAAAATGGGCTGTCAGTCTCTGGCAGCCTGCTTTGGTTAAGACGAATTCTCGCGTTGGAGATTAAAATCCATTCAGGACTTCTTCGACAACGGATTCCCCTTTACTTTGGTCACGGTCCTGCCATTTCCAGGTTTCATTCAGCCGTATTCTGCCATCTTCCAATATCTCGGGAACAGAAACACATTGTCCCCCCCTTATTTCACCTCTAAGATTTATATGGTTGTACCTAAACTTTAAACACCCATTTTCTTGAACAATCCCAATCAAGGTTCCTTTGACTATTTCCCCTCCCGAATAGGAGGCTGTCAGGATATTCCCCTCTTGGAGGTAGTGAAAAACGGTGTTTGATGAGACCTCGCCGTTAGATGTATTCTCAATTGATACGAATGTTCTTCCATTGTAGTTAATCACTAGGTTAAATCTCCTTTTCATCGTTATGTATATGGGAAACCTGTTTTACTCTGAGGCTTAAATTCATACGCTACCTGTATATTGGCGTCCATGGCCATTCAACCTTTATCTTACTCGCGAAGTTTAACAATTTTAGTTTAAGATGCTCTTTTTTGAGGCAATGTAATTGAGCGTCGGACATACTTATGAATTTCGCCAAAGGATCACCCAGAACCCAGTCTGCTAGTTTTTTCAGATACATTAGAGGGCACCGTTCAATAAAGCTGCCATCGCAGAGGAAAATGGAGGCATGCAGGTTTATATCTTGCATACCAGATTTTACGCCGTATCAGGAGCTCCTAAGCACTTATCATCCCTTTTTATCATTAAGTAACTTTCAATTGCATATAACGTCCTCAGCCTTACATTAAACAGCTAAAAAATAGTAACATCCTGCCGACACCACAAGCGAAGCGCAAATCCCCGCTGCCGATGTCGTTGTCGTATACATGAGCAGTCTCCGTAAACTTAACTCTTCTTTCTTTTGCGCCAAATAATACAATCTAAACAGAAATAAAACAGTAATAAATATAATCACGTTCATGAACGCAATCCCGATGAATATTTCCACGACTCCACCTCTATTTCTAAAATATACAGATTCAATTCTGCTATTTTATGAGAATGCCAGTTGGGCATGTCAGATTGGCCCGCATTAGGAAGGAGCACCGGATTTCCAGCTAGCATTCCAATCACCGAATGCTGAAGGGTCCCTGCTGCCTGCCCTGCTTGAATTGACCAAGCATAGACGAAATTAAAATTTTCTGTTCCCTCACCGAACCATCATTACCTTAACTGATTGCAGAATGTCCCTATAGTCCTCCCTTTTGAATGCTTGCTTCAGCCTGTCAGATTCCAACCATTCATCCCATTTTGAGACCTTCTATCTCTATTATATAAAATCCTTCCTCAAAAATGGTATAATAAACCAAAATAGATTTTGGGAGGGAGAATTTTTGAAGAATAATGACCTGAAATCCACTCACTTTTCTGCCGAGATTGAACAATTAAGCATTTATGATTATGATAAAAGATTAGGATACAATCCCGATTTCCTGGGATCATCTTATTCAGTCCCTCATCCCTATTTCCGTCCCGACTTAAAAGAGGATATAGCGCTCCTTAAGGACGGAAGTACGATCCTTGACTACACGCATTTTTCAATTGTTATGAGTAAATCACGGCGTTTAGCCTACTACACAGTGGTAAATATTGATGGGGCTCTGCTTAAAGAAGTGAAGCGAGGAAAAGACAGCTGGTATATAGATCCCAGGATTGATGCTTGTGAGCAGACAGGACCGGAGCTGTATGCAGGCAATGACCTGGACCGGGGCCACCTAGTCAGAAGGCAGGATCCAATATGGGGAGAAGAGGCCAATCAGGCAAATGAAGATACCTTTCATTTTACGAATTGCTCTCCCCAGCATAAGGATTTAAATCAAAAGACCTGGCTGGATCTAGAAGATTATCTGTTGAATAACACAGAAAACTTCAAACTAAAAGCAACTGTCTTCACGGGTCCGGTATTCGGCAGCGATGATCCTGATTATCGAGGAATCCGAATCCCTAAGGAATTCTGGAAGCTTGCTGTAATGGTAAAAAAAGATGGAAACCTGAGTGCCTCCGCATATTTGCAGTCACAGGCGAATTTGATAAGAGATTTGGACTTTTCCTTTGGAGATTATAAAACCTACCAAGTACCTGTTACAAGGATAGAGGAATTAACCGGACTTGATTTCGGAGAGCTTCGCAAACACGACCCTATGGCTAAACCTCGAGCTGCCATGCTGCGGATAGTAGATTTCGAACATGAAAACCATTTGCCATTGCTTTAAAAATATTCAAATGTGGGCTGCCTTATTGGCAGTTTTTTTCTTTAAGATACAAGGGTTAAAAACAAAATGTTTCTGGAATATCTTTGAATACTCAGTATTCAAAGATACTCTGGGCCAACGCCCTCATCTATTCTTCAGTCTCCTCCTTTTGCCCTGCATTCATTTACTATATAAGGAAAATACTACATAGGTATTTCTTGTATATTCCTTGATATAATAGAGAATAGATGGAGGAGAGATTAACATGAAAGTTCTAAAATATATACTCGCGTTCTTTCTGTTTCTAGGTATGGGTTTGGGAGCCTGGCTGTATTATCCCCAATATAAAATAAACAGGATGAAATCAGAAGCTATCGAAGCATCTTCCGATCAGCATAAATTAACCTACTTGGATTACTATCGACTGTCCAGCGATAAGGATATCAATCATCTGGCACTTGGTGATTCCATCATCCATGGTTACGGTGCAAGTGAGACGGAGAATTTAGTCTATAAGTTTTCCAGTCAATTAGGGGAACAACTCAATAAATCCGTTCATTATAATAATGAGGGAATCAACGGGATAACTTCCACTCAATTAAACCAGCTGGTTCAGGATGGCACCTTTGATCAAAAAATAAAGGATGCCGATATTATTACCATCAACGTAGGCGGCAACGATGTTCTAAAAACTGCAAGGCATCTTGATTATTCTCAAGCTTTCAATTCATTCGAAGAACTGCAAAGCACTTTTGCAGGAAATTTGAGCGCCATCTCCAATACGATTGAAAAATTAAACCCGGAGGCCACGATTATCTTTTTAGAATTATATAACCCTCTGCCTTTAAACGATCAATTCTACACACTTGCCGATAAGCTGCTTCCAAAATGGAATCTTAAAATATATGAGGCAGCCCAGCAAATCCCTTCATCCATCGTTGTCCAGACCACCAAGGTCATTAACGGGGACAACATCCAGAACATTGCTCCAGATGGGGTTCACCCCAATCCCAATGGATACACGGCGATAACTGAACAGATGCTAAAACAGTTTGCATTGGAGTACCGGAGGCAAGCTGTATAGGAGCCAGCCCTTTGATCAGGTGCTGGTTTTTCTATTGCAGAGGAATGCATATAAAATAAAACAGCCTCCCAAAAGAAAGACTGCTTTAGTTACTCGTTTATATATGCAATAATTTTATCCAGCATTTGCTCATATGGGGTTTTCCTTGCGTTCGTAAGCATCGCCCACGGTATTTCAATCCCTTTGACGGAGTCATAAGCCTTTCCTCTGTATCTTTCAGCAGAGTTTTCAGCAATCAGTATCTCCCAATTCCATATCTTCCTTGAATTCCCATCAAGGTCATCGATGGTCAGGGTATAATGCTCTCTAACCTGATATTCAAGAATATTCATCCTTTCACCCTCCTCGTTTCTGCCAATTTGGTTTGTGAAAACCGCATGTATGTAAAAATTACTACTAATTTACTAGACTAGATGGGACATTCCTTCATATGTACCCAATTTTGCGAAAGATTAAAACTTCCCCTACTTGCCATCTTTGCTGTTTGCAAATAAAAAACGCCAGGTTAATGAAAACCCGGCGTTTTTTCATTGGCTAGCGTCCCAGAAGAGATTCGAACTCCCGACCTACAGTTTAGGAAACTGTTGCTCTATCCTGCTGAGCTACTGGGACATTTCCTGACGACTCATTTATTATATGCCAGTATAATAAAAAATGCAAGTAGGTATTTTAAAAAAATATGATAAATTTTCTAATTTCACTCCGTGTTATTTCCAATCTGGCTTACATTAATTAAAAACTCTACATAAATACGTTCTTTTTCGCTTCATATCATAAGAGCCAGACAATCATGTGTTTCCGGACAGGTCCTTATCCTGTCAGCCTGGCTCTCAGGAGGCTATGAAAAAGTAATTTTAATATAAATCCGTCCTTCTATCCTGAAACACAGGAATTGTTTTCCGGACTTTATCCACTTCATCCAAATCTAGTTCAGCATAAAAAATTCCTTCTCTCGATTCCCCACTGAGCAGACGTTCTCCCCAGGGCGCAATAACCATGGAATGACCGTTAAATTCATTATTGGGGTCGCTTCCAACACGATTCACTGCCACAACATAGCATTGGTTTTCTATCGCCCGTGCCTGCAGCAGCAATTGCCAGTGGTCTACCCGTTTCTCGGGCCACTCCGCCACAATAAACATGATCTTTGCCCCCTTTAGGGTGTGGAGCCTTGCCCATTCAGGAAATCGAAGGTCATAACAGATGAGTCCGCCGCACACAATGTCATCCAGTTTAAATAAATTTGCTTTGCTGCCGGCATTCATGAAATGGTGCTCGTCCATCAGTTTGAATAAATGGGCTTTGTCATACTCCGCTGCGATGTCTCCATTTCGGTCCGCGACAAACATCGTATTATAAAAACCTGCTTCTTTTTTTGTAGAAACTGAACCGCCTATGATATTTACCTTTAGGTTTTTAGCTAGCCGCCTTAAAAGCTTTTTTGTCCGTTCACCATTTCCATCAGCCAGCCGGCCAAGCTGATCAAGTGCATAGCCAGTGTTCCACATTTCCGGCAAAACAATCGTATCAGCCTTGTGCTTCGCTGCTTCTTTAATAAACTCTTCCGCTTTTGCAAAATTTTGTTCGGGTTCCCCAAATGCTACATCCATTTGTACACAAGCTATTTTCATAATATCGCCTCCCTCTAGACAATTTTATTTAAAGATTATAAAATTTGAAATATTATCTCAATAAGTTTTTTCATAAAAGGTGGATTACATGGAGTATTCAGAGCGTTTAAAGAGATTGCCCGTACAATTCTTTGCCACTCTTGTTAATAAAGTAAACAAAGCAATAGACGAGGGCCGCGATATCATCAATTTGGGTCAGGGCAACCCTGATCAGCCCACACCTGAACATATTATCAAGGCTCTGCAGACTGCAGCGGAGGATCCTAAAAATCATAAATACTCTCCCTTCCGCGGAATAAACGAATTAAAAGAAGCAGCAGCAGCCTTTTACCTGCGGGAGTATGGAGTCGAGATTGATCCACAGAGTGAAGTAGCCATTCTTTTCGGTACAAAAGCAGGCCTTGCAGAACTGCCGATGTGCCTGCTAAACAAAGGCGACCTCATGCTGCTTCCCGACCCTGGATACCCTGATTATCTTTCGGGAACGGTACTAGCCGATGTGAGATACGAAACTTTTCCTTTAAAAGCAGAGAATGAGTTTTTACCTGATTTCAGTGTTATTCCTAAAGAACAGAGGGAAACAGCCAGACTTATGTATTTAAACTATCCTAATAATCCTACTGGTGCAACCGCAGACCGGGCCTTCTTTGAAAAAACAGTGGCATTTGCAAAAGAAAATCGGATCACCATTCTCCATGATTTTGCTTATGGTGCCATTGGATTCGAGGGCAAAAAACCGATAAGCTTTCTGGAAATTGAGGGTGCCAAAGAGATTGGCGTCGAGATGTACACTCTTTCAAAGACCTATAATATGGCCGGATGGCGCGTGGGCTTTGCCATTGGAAACCCAGTGATCATCGAAGCGATTAATCTAATTCAGGACCATTTATACTGCAGCCTGTTTCCGGGCATCCAAAAGGCAGCTGCAGCAGCTCTGACCGAGGATCAAACATGTGTGGATGAGCTCGTAACCCGCTATGAAAGACGCCGCAATACCTTTATAAAGGCTTGCAGACAGATTGGATGGGACCTGTGCGCTCCTGCCGGCTCATTTTTCGCCTGGCTCCCTGTTCCAGAACATTTTACTTCAGAAGAATTTGCAGATTATTTATTGGAAAAGGCCGATGTAGCTGTTGCCGCAGGGAATGGCTTCGGGGAATTTGGAGAAGGATATGTCAGGGTCGGGTTATTAGTCGATGAGGATCGCCTTGTGGAAGCAGTGGAACGCATCGGTCAACTGGGACTGTTTCAATCTTAAGCCTGAGTTTATTCGATTATTAAGGAAAGCTATGTATGCTACCAAGGAACAGGTCTCCTGTCTCCTGCGGAGAAAGCAATCCCAAGAGCACCATTTACGGTGCAAGAGCGGCGAGGAAGCCGCTTTACTGATTATATACATAAACGAAATCCAGTAGCCTGTCCAAAACAAGATAGCGGCAGGCTTATTTTTGTACATCAGGCAGTTATTTTAATAATCAAATTACGGGCAAGCCCCCTCCATTTCCCCTAATAGCAGACCATGTCCGGGCCATAATGTTCTTGTATTGCAAAGATAGAATTAGGAGGGAATGCAGTGAACAACACAGATTATATGGCTTCCCACGAAACATATGATCTCCATGAATTACTGACATTTAAAAACCTTTGCCTTATAAAGTCGACAACAATGAGCAAGCAGGTCCAGGATGCTGAATCAGGGAGAATTCTTGACCAGGATGTAACTAAATCAAAAGACCAAATTCAGCGTATCCAGGAATTTATCACAAACAGAGATGATGAATCATGAATGGAACGTCCATAATATGACTGGCATGGGTGAAATGACTGATCAGGTGATTGCAACAGACTTCTTGATTGAAGCAAGAACTGGTGTAATCAACATCGCAATGGCCATTACTGATCTTAAACTCCTGAAGTAAGGGATACCTTGAAGCAATATTTAATGGATGCAGTTGATACGCATGAACAAATATTCAAACATATGGTCGCCAAAGGATATTATCATCCAAAAATTTAGCTTAACAGTTTAGATCTTGAAGCTTCCCAGACTGCGATGAATCTGCAACAATCCTAGCCTCTTTCCGCTTTTATAGTGGAAGATGCCCCTGCAATGCTAATCGCCGGTTCTTTTCAGGATTTGGAGAATTTTCTTCGCATCATGAATAATAGCCCTATTAACAACTCCACGACCAGTCCCCAGACAGCCCAGGTGTAGAAAGAAAATTGGATATGTTCCATGTTGTTTCGGAATAACAGGATGGACAGCAGCCCAAGGCAGAGGCCAACGGGAATCATGAAAATATTAAAATCCTCGCTTCTTCCACTTGTAAGGCAGCGGTTCAGCAAATATAAATCGAGCGCAACTTTGGCAAAAAAAGTCGGGATCCAGACGGTCACAATCACAAGGTCCAGTCTGTCAAGGAAGTCTGTAAGATTAATTTGCTGAATTAATTGGTGAGAGGGGTAAGGTGACACTGTTACAATTTCGACACCGAGAACTGAAACCTGTAAAGCGATCAGTACTGTAAGCAAAAACATGGCAATCCCAATTCCTGTAATCGCCCCGTTCCTTGCTTTCGGGGCATTGTTCATATTAGCTAACAGAATCAGGATAAAAATCCCTTCACCAATCCAGGCAAGCAATAAGAAAGAGGATTGGGCCACTCCTATAATTAATTCCTTCCCGACGATTGGCTGGAAATTCCCAAACGTAATTTCATTTAACACCATAAAAGGCAATAAGAGAATTGTTGCTCCCAGCACAATAAATTGAATCATTGTGACACGGGCTATTACTTCAAGCCCTGATGAAGCCAGATAAATAACTGCCAGGACAGCAAGAATCGTCAGGATGTCTATCGGCGTTGTCGGCAAAAGAACCGTAGCGATAAAGTCAACCATTGCTCTTACATCCCGTATGTACGCCGTTGCGAAGAGAAGTCCGAAGCTGACAAGGAACAGCTTCTCAAGCATGGTTCGCCTCCCTGAAAGAAAACGCCTTGAAAATCCTGCCAGCTTTTCTTTCCGTCCCATCACCACCCATACAAACAAACTCATAAACAAAAAAACAGCAATCGGGACCATCCATGTATTTTGTCCAGAGGCTTCGACCAGTGCCTGAGGCAAGCTGATAAGAGTTCCTGTAAAAAGAAAATTGGCAACGAGCATCGCCAGCTCAAAGGAAGATATTTTTTCACTCATTATTTCACCACCATTTTGACCATTGCTCCGATTGTCAGGTTCATCCAATGGATCAGTGACCCAAAATTCCCCTGAAAGGTAACTACTATACTCAGTCCGAAAGTAAACAGTACAAATGAGTAAAGCATCTTTCGTTTTTTACTGTTGAACGGTTTGGAATTGTAAATCTTCGATAGGTAAATAAAAAGAACAACGCTGACTAGTATCGTGCCTGTACCCATTAGCTACTCCTTAAATTTGAGCCCTGTGTTCGTCAATCTTTGAATTTCTCCATCAACCGTAACCTTCACTTCCATATCCTTGAGGCTGTTGCCCCAGTCCTTTTTCCACTCTCTCTCCCAGCGTTTATTGTGATTTTTATAAAGGTACCAGCCAAAACCTGCAATATCGCTGCCTTCAGAGTGTGAATGATCCAGCAAGGCACTGATTTCGGATTTAATTTCCTTTTCAAAACTGGCAAGAGCTTTGGTATACACCTTCGGATCCTCCAGACTGACATTGGGTTCATTTTCCATTAATGTGCCAGTTGCTTTCACCGTAAGTGTAAACCTGGGCTTCCCTCGGACGATGCTGAATTGTCGATTAAGCTTGCTTTGGATAATTTTAATGTTCAGTTCCCCTTCATCTCCATAGGGAAAGGTAACGCTCTTTCCGCGCATACTGTCAAGCAGCCAGAGAACAGCTCGGGATTCTTTAGAATTCGTCGTGAAAATAACCTTATCCCCTTTTAAAATGGCGAAAGAGCTCATTTCCATTTCCTCTGTCGCCTTCCCTTTTATTTCAATTTTGGCTTTTTCAATCACTGGAATAATTGGTTCTTTTCCAGGACGCTCCAAATCCTGCAGGACGTCTTTTACAGTCATTCCGATCCCGTTTTTGGCCATTTCCCTTATCGCTTCTCCAGGCAGCTGTTCGAGCTTGGATTGTGTACTCAAAATTTCGCTGGCATCGCCCTTGCTTATAAGCAGAAAGGTGGATAATCTTGATTGGGGCTGAATTAAAATGACATTGATGGCTCCTTCCATCCCCTTTTCAGCAAGATCTTCTCCAATCACAACAACCCTCCTGTGAGCAAAATATAGGCTTCTTGACATTCGGTTCTGCAGGTTCATATTGCTGTCGCGAATATTCTTCCCAGTTCCCGAGTCGACATAGTATGGGCCTTCGCCACCGGTTCCTCCTCCGCCACCGCTTGAGCCTGACCCTCCCATGGCACTGGGCAGCGGCACCTGTACAGCTGTTCTGTACTTGCCTTCCTTTTCTGTGTCAACACCAGTTGCAATAACAAAGGCTAAATCATTAATTTCCCTACGGTCCCAGCAAGCTGTTAATAAAATGGACGAAAGCAATGTCCATATAAACAGCAAGAGTGTTCGGTTTTTCACGTCCTCCCTCCTTCCAGCTCTCTATTTTAGATTTCATTTGGTGTTCTCGGCTTTGAGTGTGTTTTCTGCCTGGTAATATCATGCTGGATGGTCTGAGTCGGCCGTTTATCAAGGGCCCACCATGGAGCCCGGATGAATACATCCTTTAATTCCCTGAATTGCAAAGGACCCAGCGGAGAAAAGTATGGCACTCCAAAGGATCTTAATTTGCATAGGTGGGTAAGAATGACCAAAGAACCCAGAACAATCCCATAAAGCCCGAACATCCCTGCAAGTATCATAATCGGAAAACGCAGCAGCCTGATGGAAATTGCCATATTGAACCGTGGAATCGTAAAAGAAGCGATTCCTGTCATCGAAACAATTATGACCATGGGAGCAGAAACGATGCCTGCCTCAACAGCCGCTTGCCCAATTACCAATGCCCCAAGAATACTGACTGCCTGGCCAACAAGCTTTGGCAGCCTGATTCCGGCTTCTCTTAATGCTTCAAAGGAAATCTCCATAATGAGCGCTTCTACAAAAGCAGGAAACGGGATGGCCTCCCGGCTCGCTGCCACACTGAACAGCAGGTTTGTCGGGATCATTTCCTGATGGTAGGTAGTAACGGCCACGTAAATGGCCGGAAGCTCCAATGCCAGAAAAATAAAAAGGACTCTTAGCACCCGCAGGAAAATGGAGATATGGAACCTGTGATAATAATCCTCACTTGCCTGGAGGAACTGCCAAAAGGTTGCCGGCAATACCAAAGAAAATGGCGTGCCGTCGACAATGACCGCAACTCTTCCTTCAAGCAGGTTCGCTGCAACTGTGTCCGGCCGCTCGGTATTCTGAATCTGGGGAAAAAGGCTCCACGAATTATCCTCTATTAGCTCCTCGATGTACCCGCTTTCAAGGATGCCGTCGATTTTAATTCGATCGATCCTCTTTTCGACTTCTTTAAGAAGCTCCGGGGCACATAAACCATCGATATATAAAATGGCGATATTGGTCTGGGTCTCTTCTCCCACCGTTTTTGCGATAATTTTTAGTCGGTTTGACCGGATTTTATGGCGGACTAACGAGGTATTTACACGAAGGCTTTCAGTAAATCCTTCCCGCGACCCGCGGATTGCTGTTTCCGTCTCAGGTTCTGCGACACTGCGCCTCGATCCTCCCTTTGCATCGATCACCAATGCTGTTTCAAGACCATCGATCATTAATCCGGTATTTCCTGAAAGTACTTGTTTTACTAATTCATCCAGCTTTTCTGTTTCCGTAACGGTACCTGCAGAAAGCATTTTTTCTTTAACACTTTTGGCACTATGTAATTCTTGTTCTATTTCTTCAAGAGCTTCCAGAACATGAAACTGAATGCTCTTGGTATCAATCAATCCATCGACGAAGATGATGTAAGCCTTGTTTTCCCCTGCTTTAAAAGATCGAAAAACAATATCAGAACAATCCTTAAACAATTCCTTGAGTACCTTAATGTTTTGATCAAGTTCTGATTCAATTTGCTGTTCCGTTTTATCCGTATGGAGGTCGCTGGTTTTTGTATTTTTTCTTCTGGAGATTTTCATTTGCATCCCATCCCATTTTTAAGGAAATTTTCCTGCTTCCTAACGATTCAGTTTGGTTATCATTCAAAAGCTAATCCCTCTTCATGGAATTACTTTTCCCCATAAACGGAAAAATTAGTAAAATATAATGAGGCACATAAAGAAAAGCCGGCTGATATCAGCCGGCTTCCTCAGTGCGATTATGCTTCACTAACTAAAGCTATTTTCATTTCATCAAACTTCGTTCGGACTGCCTTTTCAGGTTTTTTCGTAAATAAGCTTACAAGAATGACAGCAAGCAGACTTAGGAAAAATCCTGGAATCATTTCATACATCATTTCACTTAAAGCAGGGATATTTGCCCAAACAAGAACTGTCGCAGCCCCTATGACCATTCCTGCCAGCGCGCCCCATTTAGTCATTCGTTTCCAATAAAGGCTGAGAAGGATTACTGGTCCAAATGCAGAACCAAAACCTGCCCAAGCGTAGCCGACTAGCCCAAGAATGGTGTCGTTTGGATATAGGGATAAAGCAATTCCAATCAGAGCTACAGTCAGAACCGCAAGCCGCCCTACCAGAACTAATTCTTTATCGGTTGCATTTCGTCTAAAGAAGGTTTTGTAAAAATCCTCTGTCAGTGAACTGGATGTAACCAATAATTGTGAAGATATTGTACTCATTATTGCAGCCAGGATAGCAGCCAGCAAGAATCCAGTAATATACGGATGGAAAAGTACATCAGAGAAGAAAATAAAAATCGTTTCTGGATCTTTTAATGTTTTCCCATTTACTGAATGATAGGCAACTCCGACCAGGCCTGTCAGCATTGCACCGATGATGGAGACTCCCATCCAGCCCATGCCGATCCTGCGCGCTGTTTTTAATTGTTTTACACTGTCGATCGCCATAAAGCGGACAATGATGTGTGGCTGGCCAAAATATCCAAGACCCCAAGCCAGCAGAGAGACAATTCCAAGAAAGGATGTTCCTTTAAAGAAATTGAGCAATGAAGGGTCTACACTTCGGATTTCATCCATCGCGTTGCTCATCCCGCCCAAATCAGTAAAGGCAACCAGCGGAACCAGCACAAGAGCAGTAAACATGATTACACCCTGAATGAAGTCGGTCAAGCTTACAGCGAGGAAGCCACCAAATAATGTATAGGCAACGACAACACCTGCTGTAATAAATAATCCGGTCTTATAGTCAGCGCCGAAAGAAGACTCAAATAATCGACCGCCTGCAACAAGTCCTGAAGACGTGTATAAGGTAAAGAAAATAAAAATAACAATGGCTGATACTGAACGTATCACCTTTGAACGATCTTCAAACCGGTTTTCCAAAAAGTCCGGGATGGTAATTGAATCATTTGCCACCTCCGTATACGTACGTAAACGGGGAGCCAAAATTAAATAATTTAAATACGCACCAATCATTAATCCAACAGAAAGCCATAGGCTCGAGATACCAGTCGCAAACATGGCTCCCGGCAGTCCCATCAGCATCCAGCCACTCATATCGGAAGCCCCGGCCGATAAAGCCGTTACGGCCGGTCCAAGTCCGCGCCCGCCTAGCATATAATCATTTAAATTCGAAGTTTTCCTAAAAGAATAATAACCAACCAGCAACATCGCAACTAAATAAACACCTAACGAAATAAATATTTCTACCTGCACCCAATCTCTCCCTTTTTAATTTTTTACGCTATAAATTTGGCTGTTTTGTTTTTGTTTCAGCCTGTATCTATAACACTAACAAGGAATACCCCTATGTTCAAGGGCAGTTGAACATTAGAGAAATATGGATCGTTGACTGTATACCCCAACCTCAAGACAATGAAAGCGATTACAAAATAAATTAAAGTAAATATATTGTGAATATTCTAATAAATACAGGTAGTCCGCTATCCCTTCATCATTCCTCCTTTTCTTTGATTCAGAACTAGTTTTTTAAAGCTAAATTTATTGAATTGATTAATTCAAGACACCCTTAAAAAACACCTATGGAAACATATGCTTCCTCCTGTCAATTACTCCCCAAAGATATACTTCCATGTTTGACCAGGCTTATCTTAAAGAAATAAACAACTTTTCTTATCTCCCATGGAATTTCGGCAAGG
The DNA here is from genome assembly GCF_004340465.1 of Mesobacillus foraminis. Classification (GTDB taxonomy): domain Bacteria; phylum Bacillota; class Bacilli; order Bacillales; family Cytobacillaceae; genus Mesobacillus_B; species Mesobacillus_B foraminis. The sequence continues at coordinate 252,444 of NZ_SLVV01000002.1, forward strand.
CTGTCCTAATGAACATATACCTGTAAATTGCCAAAGTATCAAGAAAAATATTAAAAAATGGAAGGTTTTATTAAAAGTGGTAAAATGCAGTTATGGGGGGATTTCATGAAATGGTTCGGCGGTACTAATCTCGGTTATGGCTTTGAAATGTTTTCTTCGAGTCATTTTGCTATGTTAGGCATTTTTTTTGCCGTATCGTTTGCTATTTTTAAGTATCAGGAAACGTTAAAGAGGCTGAGTTTGAGAAAGCTGGAGATAGGTTTGGCGATATCCTTAATCATTTGGGAGGCTGGCTACCATTCCTGGCTTTATATGAATGGACTGTGGAAACTACGACATTCCATTCCGGCAGAGTTATGCAATATCTCTCTCTTCCTGACCATCCTGCTGCTCCTGACCGGGAGGAAACTTCTATTCGAGCTGTTATTTTTCACAGCCATATTAGGAGCATCCCAGGCTTTGGCTACCCCTGTCCTTTATTATGATTTTCCTCATTTTCGCTTTTTCCATTTTTTCTGGACACATATGCTGATGATCTGGGCTGTCCTTTATTATATGTGGGTAAAAGGGATCCGCCCTACTTGGTCCTCTGTTAAAAAGGCAGTTATTTTTTTAAATTTGCTAGTCCCCTTTGTCATGCTGCTAAACGAGCTTGTGGGCGGCAATTATATGTTTTTAAGCCATAAACCCAAGACTGCCAGCCTACTGGATTTTCTAGGCCCCCACCCTTGGTACATTCTCACGCTGGAAACTATATTCATCGCCTCCAGCTTGCTCATTTGGTGGATTTTCCGGGATAGAAAAATATAGGCCGACAAAAAAAACTGCCTGATTTTCCTAACAGGCAGCTTTCCTTGCAAATTTAACCTTATTTTAAAGTGATAGATTTCATAATAAATCCGCTCTCCGGGAGGGTCGGCATCCTGACAAGACTATAGGTCAGGTTTTGTCCAGGGACTTCATACTCAAGGTTATTAACCAGGAATTCAACGCTGGTCTTCATAACTTCAATGGTTATCCCCTCACCTGGACAGCGGTGTCCCTTCGCCGGGTCACCGCCGCCCTGCGGTATAAGTTCAAATAAATCTCCTTGCCAGTCCAGGAAACGCTCAGGTCTAAACTCATCCGGTTTTTCCCATATCGTTGGATCATGGTTTGTCCCGTATATATCCAAAAGCACCAGCATACCTTCTTCAAATTCTGCCTGGTTCCAGATAAAATCATTTCGAACCCTTGCACCTAAAAAGGGCCCAAATGGATAGAATCGCCTTACTTCCTGGACAAACATCTCGAGATATTTCCTGTCACCACTCTGAAGCTTCTCTTTACATCCTTTATTCTCATGAATTGCCAATGCAGCAAAGGTAATAAAAGTGGCGATTGCTACAATAGGCCTCAACACATTGATCAGTTCGACCGCTGCCATCCTGGCGTCGAGTTCCTTTCCATCAAGCTCCTTATGAAAGGCCATCTCATGGATAGCTGAACCTTTTGCAGTCTCAAGTCTTCCCGACCTGACGTCTTCTATGATTCCCTGAATCCACTCTTCCGTTTTAGGCCTCGCTCTTCGCCCTTTCCAATGCCTAGGACCAATGGCACCAAATGCGTCTACCATCGAGTAAAAATCATCTGCACGCTCCTCTGCTTCTAATTCATTCAGTGGAACCCCGGCCCACTTACAGGCGGCTGTGCAAAGGACCTTTTTTGCCTCCTCAAAAAGGACGATTTCATTATTCATTGCTATATCCCTGAAGGAGTGGTGCCACAAATCCATCACAAGATTTGCTAGCACCTTCTGCTGCGGCGGTGTCATCAAAGACATAAAGAGAAGCTTGCGGTGTATATGAGGATCCCCATCCATTGTCTGGATGGCATTCTCGCCAAAAAGGGTTTTTTGTATTCTCTTAGGGGCCGCTCCGTTACGCTGAAACCGCTCAGAATCATAAAAAAGTTCTGCCGCTTCCTTCCCTCTCATGCAGATAACCCTCTGGCCCAGCAGCCGGGCCTCAAAGAGATCAGACTGATACCGTTCCACCCTATTCCCAATAAACTGATAGCCTTCCTGCATCAAAGCTAGGCTGTTGTCTAGACTTTTATCATACGGAACTTGTTCATTCATGGACATCAATTGATCCTCCCTTTTCTCCCTCGAGCATTCCTTTTCAGGGCCCTTCAGCCTGATATCCTTTTACACCAATCAAATTACTTTAAACATCTAAGAGTTAACAATGTATAATTAGTATGAAAAAAGCACAGAAATTTAACCAAAGAATTTGGCAGGTTCCTGGAATACTTGGTACCGAAAAGGGCAGGATTCAGATTGAATCCTAAAATCGAAAAAATAAAAGATGCTGACTTGTCAGCATCCAATTTGGCCAATCAGTTATTCCCTCAAAGAGGACATTAATGATTTTATTGTATAAACTCTCGCAGTGAAGATAAATAAATCATTCTCATTGTTTTCTATGTACTCAGCAACTGTACCAAGGGCTGATTTAAACCGATCCAGCAGCATACCAGTAGCCCTTCCATCCCAGACATGCTTGTTAACCCTTGCAAGCTCACTGCCAATTCCACTAAAATTATATTCTTCAACAATCAGCTTAAGCCTGTACAATTTTTCCGGATTTGAGATATGATGGAATTGGCCCTTGTAGCTTCTATTAACAAACTTGACGAATCCCTGAATGCTTTTCGCCAATAAATTCACTTTCTGCCTCTCAAATTCCATATGTTCATCTCCCCATCTGTCCCAACACTTTCGTATCTAAGAAGATTGTATGTTTTCGGAAGAATGATATTCTCTATTTCTATCAAAGAAATCATAAAAGAATAAGGATTACAAAGCAATCTACAGGTCACTCTTCTCATCTTTGAATTCATATGTATACTCTTTATATGAAAAGCTGAAAAGTTTGCGTTCAACCCTTCCTCGTTCACTGGTAAGCTTGTACCAGGATTGACCAATATAAAACGGGTTTGTAATCATTTTTTCAACAATGTCGCTCACTCGGGTTTGTGCTGCCTCAGCTTCTATTTGCTTGCGGGAGGAAAGGGCGAGGACAAAATAGGACTTATCCATATCCAATTCCAGCAATTGAAGGTGAAAGTTGCTATAATGCTTCAAATTGAACTCGGTGAGTACATTATGAACGCTTTGTTTAACATCAATATCATGCTTGGCTGCTTGTCTCCATTCCGAAATAACTGCATCAAAGATAGACAGCGTAAGGATATAGTGAGAGGCATAATCACCAGGGTCAAAGGCCTTTTTACCAACCTTGTGTTCCTCTTCAGGGATGATGATAAATTTTTTGTAGTCAGCAAAAAACCTTTCACTCATTTTAATTCCTACCTTCTTCCTTATATCATTGGAGTGTCATCAAATACGGCTGCTACTACTTTATTCAACATACCCGCCCTAAATCCCTGTGTAATTTTCAAATTTCCTCAATATTCCCTATTTTTTTATCTTTTAAACATCGTTATTCGAGTGGGTTGCCTAAAACACAGAAATAGCCAGAAATAGGCAGCCTATTCATCTAAGCTGACTCTTTTTATGAGTGGTTTAGAGCGGTTTAGAGCAGCAAAAGACTAAAAACAGCGGGATTCTCCTCCGTCTCTCATATTCCCCTTTTGATGCAAAGTATTCGGGGGAGGGAGCACATTCCCTTAAAGCGTCTATCCTAAAACCAGTTTGAGACAGGCATTGAAAGTAATCTTCAATCGTTCGGTGATATTTGACTACTTTTTTGCCAATCCAGGGTTCTGACCGAATGCCAGTATGAAAATAATGATCTACAATCCAATCAGTCCGGTTCCCTCCCTGATCAGCACTTGCCATGCAGGACGTCAATACAGGGTGCTGTATACTTAAAATAAACACCCCATTTGTATTAAGAGAAAGATAAACCTTCCTTATAATCGGCTCAATATCTTCCAGATAATGAAGGACCATCCTCGAAAAGACGAGGTCATATTTTTCCACTGGAGGATCCCAATCTTCCAATGTTGAGTGATGAATCAGGCTGGCTGTATTTGTTAAATGCCGCTTAGCCTCCTCTACCATATTTTTAGAACCATCCACTCCTTCATATAAAAGGCAGCCTCTTTGAATTAAATCCATGCCAAACCGCCCGTCGCCACAGCCAAGATCCAGTATAGCCTTATTTTCCACACTCCCTGACAGTTCCATGATTACAGGCTTTTCCAGTACATTATTAGGACTTTCCTCCCTGTTCCTGCGGTTCAAAAAACCCCTGAAAAAATCATCATCTTCATATACTTGAGCACCCTTAAAGTCCATCTTCATCCTCCACATGTAACAATCGGCCAGCCCAAAGGTTACTGTTTTTCTTTTAAAACAACGAAAAGCTGGTGGTGCCTTTTCATAATGGACCTTTAGCGGGTCCCGAATTTTAAATTTATAACCATTACTTCTGATCTGCTCCCCAGCCGAAGCGGAGGGCCCCAGGTGCCAAAGCCGGATGAAACCAGTGAATGGAGATTCTTTTTCTGCAGGTAGCCCCAGTCATTCTCATAAATCCTGTCTGTTATTAAATGTGCAGGTGAAAGCTGCCCTCTATGGGTATGGCCAGATAATAGCAAATCCACTCCATTTTTTTCGGCAATATCCAAATCGTACGGCTGATGATCCATCATGATGACAGGTTTGCTTTGGTCCAGATTCCTGGTAAGGTCACTAACCTTTTTCCGGTGGTCATCTGTCAAATCCTTTCTGCCAATAAGATAGAAACCATCATTAATCAGGACCGTTTCATCCATTAGTACATCAATTCCAGCCTTTTCAACCTCAACCACCATTTTATTAAGGTCATTGCCATAATAGTCATGGTTACCCGGAATTGCATATACACCAAGAGGTGCATTTATTTTCTCAAGGACTTTTCCCATGTCCTCCTTTATGAAAGGCTCGATATGATCATCAATGATATCGCCTGGAATCAGCACAATATCAGGATTCACCTCTTCTACTTTGTCAACGAGACGCTCAAGGTGCTTCACGCCTACTATTTGCCCAAGGTGTATGTCAGACACCATTAAAATCTTCAAATCCTTGCTTTCCTCTTGTTTATTAAGATAAATATCATAGGACCTAATAACAGGATTCCAGGCATTATAGGACCCATAAATAAATACGAAGGAAAAAAACAGCACAATTGAAAGGCCAATCCAAAATAAGCCCTTTTTCTTAAAAAAATAAACCAGGAGGTTGGCGATCGGGATGAGGAAAAGACTGTATCCGATAACCACCATCCAAAAGCCGCCCACAATCTTCAATGGCTGGAAGGTAATAAATTGACCAAGGATGATGGAAGCTGACAGCATCACCAGCAAACCAATATAAAACCATTTATTAACCTTCATACGAGTCGTTTTCAGCCAGACCCAGCCATTATATCCTACATAAAAGCAAATCGCGGCATAAAGCAGGATGAAAAATATACCTGCTAGTATTGAAAGAATAGACATGTCGATTGTTACCCTTCTCTAGTGTGTGAATATTTAAAACCTCTACGTATGTACGTGTACAGTTCGGGAAAGTTTCAGATTTTTAATCCTGCAGCCATTTTTTTTCTTACTTCTGCTATAACCATTTTATAGTAGGCTGGTTCATGTGGTACAAAGTGTTTTAATCTTGCACTTATTATATTGGAAGGAACTCGGTCCTCACTGGCGGACACAAATTCCTCAGCGAGAATCTCGGTTTTGCATCCGGATATAAGCTCCGCAAAGCTTTCCAGTTCGATCTTGTACAGTCCAGAAACCTCTTCTCCCTGCAGCAAAAAATCCTTATGAGTAAAGCAGTGTTCATATAGGAATACATTAGCATACTCTCTGTCGATTATGTCCTCATGCCTAATGGAATATGGAAAAACACCAAGCCTATGTAGATCGTCAAAACAGACGGAGATTCCAAGTTCTTCTCTTATCTCTCTAATTCCGTCTGAAATGTTTTCATTGTGCAGAAGATGACCAGCCGCAGTGATATTGAGCAAATCAGGAAAGTCCTTCTTCGTCTTGCTGCGGAGCTGGAAGTAGAGGTAGTTCTTTTGTTTTTCCCTGCCAACAAGCCAGCAATGAAAGGTTTCATGCCAATATCCTGACTTGTGGACCTCCTTCCTCGGTGAAGTCCCGATGCGATTATAGTGTTCATCGATATAGCCAGAATTTCGTCTTCCATAGCGGTTCTCCTATGTTTCTTGGTCTTATATTTTTAAAAAAATTTAATATTTGTTGCATTCTTTTTCATGATCATATCTCTTTCTCCAGAGATGACGGTTGTTATAGGATTTTTTATAACGAGCCGCTTCTTGCCTTCCTACCATAAGTAACTACGAGGGTTCTTTAACTACTCTATGAGGCTGGTTTTGGCGTTATAAACCTTTTATGATGACCCTTTGCCCTCTTCCTCCTTGATTACGGGCATATGAGATTCTCCATAACGCCCCTGCTTTTTGCCTTGTCTCCCTTTAGGTCAGTATGAAGCTTTTATAAAGACTATTTTTACCTCCATAAGGCAGTTTCTGTCATAATACCATTTTACCAAGAAACTAGATTTTTCATAATAAATCAGACTTTTCACCCCTGCCTCATGTATCGATGTACCTTCTATTACAAAGTGGATAAAATCGGGACGGTGTTTAATAAAGGAAGCAGCTATCTTTTGCTCATTGCGCTTTTAGCTGAAAGGTGACGAGTATGGGCACGAAACGACGAAGGAATTAAAGAAAAGTGTGGAAATACTTTTACGATGAATGGAGAGGATTCTTTACCCTGATCTAATACTCCTGGCAAAAAAAGAGAATCACTTCTTCATTTTGGAGTGGAAGTAACAGAAACCCCAGAACATCGAGAAAAAAGAAGGCTGTATAGAATTCAAGATGAAGCTTGGCAATTTGAGTAAAATTAATCTGCAGATGAAAAAAATGTACGTAGGCTTACTCATAAGGGAAATAACGAATATGTCGAACAAATCACGCCGGTTTGCTCATTTCAGGCATGGTTCACGAATGGTGTGCCAACTCGAGGTTTTGTAAATGAGCTAATATCTTATGATGAGGAAAAACCATAGGCGATTACATTTGCAATCAAATCCTTCGGAAATGAAAAAGCAAACCAATTTAGAAATGAAGAAAGATTTGCTTTTTTTATAAAATTGTCAGGCTGGTTTGGAGTGCTGTGTTCATACTCAACGTGCTTGGCAAAAGGATTTAATGGAACAAGCATCCGTTAAAACTATTAAAATGGACTTTAGGTTGACTTATCCAATGTCCAAATTGCAGCAGTATCCCGTGTATTATTTAGGCTGCTAATAGTCCCCAACACTTTTCATTACAGTGTTAAATCAAAGTAGTTGCGAAGTCTTACTTCAGGAGGGCAGCTTTCTGTTCTTCAAGCTGTTTCCGCAAAGAATTGAACTTCTCTTCCGCAAGTCCAAATGAATATCCTTTCTTGATGGACGCCTCCGCTTTTTCCAGCAGGCCGGCCTTAAGCTGTGCGTCTGCTAAAACAAACCAGTAATACCAGGCGTCCATTTCCTTTAGTTTTGCCTCATAAAAGTCTTCAACTTTTTGATAATATTTCGAATATGTCATTTCATCGGGGACCAGTTCTTTCCCATCCCACTTTAAGACATCAACAATAAACGCATCACAGCAATAGCGCTCCCATATAGCCAGGGAAGTTCCCTGCCCTTCCTGTATCAGCTCCATCTCATGATAGAAAAGCGAACGGCCGATCTGGTTAAAGGATCCATTCTGCCATTGAAAAATCTCCAACCGGCTCCCGGCGGAAGCACCTATGCCCCAGGACGCAACATACTCCTTTGTTCCATCCCCAGTAATGTCTTCAAACCCTGAATACTCAAAGTCAAAACCCTCGCCTGCTTTTTCCCAGACAGCTCTCCAGCTATTATTTTCTTGCTTCAGCAACATGATATTCAAAGTTTTTAATGTATCTTTTATCCTGAAGGTAACGACGATTTCATCGATGCCATCCTTGTCAAAATCGTATGACTGGATCGAGCTTGCCTTTTTAGGTTCATTCGGTTTAATCAGTTCGGCCTCCGGGGGCAGATATTCCTTGACTGTTTCATATAAACCAGCGGGATCTTCTGCAGCTGTATGCACTGGGGCAAGAAACAAAAGTATAAAGAACATAGAGATTGCCTGCTTCAAGGAAAATCCCCCCTTCAGTTAAAATAGTTAAGGGTATTTTTTCCTAATCGGCAGGATGATATGCAAGAATTAAATAAGCCCTACCTTTTAGACAATAGTTTTTCCCTCAATAGAGTAAGGTCGTCCCATAATAACCCCAGCTCAATAAGACTGCTGCCAGCTATTTCAATTTCTTCCTCTTTATAGAAGCTAGCACCCAGAGATTCGTAAAATTGCCTTGCAGGATTATCCTTTAACACCCAAACGAGCATATTATGGATCCCAAGCCCTTGCAAATGTTCTACCAGCAGCAATAACAGCTTTTGGCCGAGCCCTTGCCTTTGACAGCTCTCCAAAATATAGATGGCATATAGTTCACCTTTTATATAAGGGTCCCCGGATCTGTCCCCTCCACCACTGATGAATCCAATAATTTTCCCTTCTTCGTCCACTGCCACACCGTGAAAGGAGACTGAACTTTCTTCTTCCAGAATTTTCTCCCACATTTCGTTGCGCGATTCTAGGCTTAGATTAGCAAGATACTCTGAACTCAACAAGTCTTTGTAAGTTGTTTTCCAGCTCTCAACATGGACCTTTGCAATTCCATTTGCATCTTCCTTGGCTGCTGGCCTTATTTCCATGTAAATTCCCCTCCTTAAACTTAACCCTATCTTTAAACATAGCAGAAAAAGAGTGCAGCAGCACCCTTTCTTCCTGCTATTAATTACGCAGGGTACGTTATGGAAATCGCTTCCTTCAACTTCTTTCTAGCTCTGTGGAGTCTTGTTTTAACAGTCGATGACTTCAAGCGGAGCCTTTCGGCAATTTCGTTTTCTTTTAGTCCGTATTGCAGCCTCAGGACAAGCACTTCACGGTACTCATTGGATAAATGATGAACCGTTTTATTTATGTCTTCCTTGAACAGCAGAATCTCAACCTCCGCTTCGGTTGACAGCTCGATTTTTGAATGAAATCCGGAATGATCAAAAACCCACAAGTCAGTTGGTAACATCTTGCTTCGATTTTCTGCCCTTAGGTAATCGATAGCGGTCCTGGATGTAATCTGCGCTAGCCAGGCATCCATTTTCTCTGTATCTTCAATGCTGGCGACTTTTTTATAGGCTTTGATAAAAGCTTCCTGAACAACATCCTCGGCTTTATGCCAGTCTTTTATAAAAGAATAAGCTATGTACCATATACGCCCGGAGTACTTGGTATACATCTGGTCAAAGTCTTCATTGACCATGGCTCCATCCCCTTTTCTCATATTGTAAGTCCGTCAGCCTGATTAACCAAGCTGACGGATCCTACTATTTAATAGCCTTTTTGATAAAATCAGGTGTATGCTCCTCATCAAAGTAAAGCAATTCTGGATAGACTCTTCCCTCAAAATGTAGGACCGCCACATATTGATGTTTATCTCCCATACCAGCTGTATTGAGTATCTCATTAATTTGCTTCTTGTCCGTTACCTTCAGGACATCCGCATGTTTTTCAAAATCGTGAGCGATTTGTTCAACATTTACTTCAAATGAATCATGTTTTTCTTTTTCGTATTTTCCAATCTGAACATATGATACCTCTTCCGGCATCACTTTTACCTTTTCAATAAGGCCTTTATCCTCCAGCCATTTATTCAGTTTTTTATACGAAGGATTTAAATTAAGCTGGATAAAATGATCCTTCTGAATAACCACCTCAATAGATGGCTGATAATACCCAAAGTATCGGCTGTCAGCATAGGATTCCTGAAGGATGTCTGACTGGATTGCCGCAATGATTTCCTTTATCTCTTGCGGCATATTGATTGTAACAAAGTGATTGGAAGGACCATTTGATGTAATCGTCAAATGATTAACCTCTTCAGGACTAATGTTAAAAATTTCATTAGATGCCCGCCTGTACTCTTCACTTTCATGAATCGATTTGTAAAAGTCTTCATAAAGCAGCCTATTAATACGATATTGCCGGATCACTTTGTCACCGTTTTTCAGTTCATACAGGAAGAAGGCCGTTTCGACTGGTTCTTCTCCGCCGGCAAACTGGTCGACTTTTTTATCTGATACAATTTGCTCATGAAGTTTGCGGACGGCTTCTATGTTATCTTCACCTTTAATAGGGGCAGGTGAGTAATTAAAGCCATAGTTCTCTGGGCGAGGGTAAATATGCGGTGTGTCTGCCAAAATAACACTCTTAACTTCTTCCTGCCCTGGAACATTATTTTCATAGATTCCCAGCATCTGTACAATGGTTAGTAGAATGGCTACCGCTACTCCATAGACAGCCAAGCCTTTAACCTTTCCCAAAACTCTCCAGGATTTTTGCAGGACCATCTCGGCAGCTAGATAACCTAAAATCGCCCCTATGACATACCCAAACACAATCCAGCCGATACTGTTATTTTGTACCTCGCCAAAATACATCCCCCCGACAAGCATGGTACAGAAGGTTACCCCATACTTAAAAAGGAATCGAAGTTTTGGGAAGGCAATCGCTTCGGTGGAACTTTCTATTTTTCTTCTTTTATAAAGATACAGTGACATACAGTAAAGCAATACAGTCAAAGCTGCAAAGAGAAGAAGTTCCCATCCTTGAAGGATCCTTTCATTAAGCAGCGCAGCAGTCGTCAGCGGAGACAGCTTTTCCAGATTGATTGTCATGTAATAATCACTTGGAAATCCAAAGAGCAAAATCTTAAGGTTGTAAAAGACCATCAACGTGATGCCTGCCGGAAAAACGAGAAAAATATAAGTCAAAACAGCCTGTACGGCGGATATTCCGGTCATCATCCCGACAAATACTCCAGCCGTGAATAATAGGAGACTTAGCAGGACAGTGGCAGCAGCCCAGTACACGATATCCTCTGAACCAAAATAACGATCGAGGGACAGGGCCCCATGCAGGAAAAATACACTTGCAGCAATGATGGCTACTGGCAATATGAGTCCGACCATCCCCGCTAAGGCATAATGGTGAAAAATTTTCTCTCTTCTTACCGGAAGGCTATGCATGAAATCGGCAGCTGGTTTTACTTGCAAATAGCGAAACATGAATACAGCGAGGAGGATAGGAACGACCATCAGCAAGCCCAGCTGGATCGCATAATCATATTCAAAGAGATTCCTTACTGGCACAAGATGATGCATATTATTATCATCTGTATACATCATCAGCATCCTTATTGGAAGAGCGAAAGTGAGCCCAAGGAAATAGACAATGGAAATCCAGCCGGTGCTCCGTAAAATATCCAGGATAAGTTCCTTATTAAACAATGATGTTTTTGATGGCATAGCCGATATCCCCCATTTCATAAATAAAAATTTCTTCTAGGGTGAGCGGCAGTATATCAAAGATGACTGGCCTCGTCTTCCTGATTTGTTCAGCAATACCATCCTCGTTTCCTCTGACAATCAAAAGGGTCACACTCCCTCTTTTTTCTGTATGGAGGATGTCTAAGCTTTTTACTAAATGATTCGGCATTCCTTCTTTGTAGGCGACTTGTATTTTGTGTATATCCGCCTTAAGCTCATCCAGTTCTTTTTCTAGAAGAATTTCTCCTTTATGGATAATTCCAATGTGATCACAAAGATCTTCAATCTCTCTTAGGTTATGGGATGAGATGAGAATGGTCATCTCTCTGTCTGCAACATCCTGAATCAGCAGATTTTTGACCTTTTTTCTTACAACTGGATCCAGCCCATCCATTGGTTCGTCAAGAATCAGCGTTTCCGGCTTTGCTGAAAGAGCCAGAATGAAAGCCGCCTGCCTTTGCCACCCTTTGGAAAAAGAGTGGATTTTTTTATGTAAATCAAGCTCGAACCATTCAGCCAATTGCTTGAATCGTTCTTCATTCCAATTTGGATAAAAGCTCCTGTAGAAGCTGCCCATTTGCCTAGTTGTGTATTGCGGAAGAAAATAAGGCTGATCAGGGAGATAAAATACTTTTTCTTTCAGGTTCAAATTTTCAAAAACTGGTTCTTTGTCGATTGAAACCGTCCCTTGTTCCTGAAGGTAAATCCCTGCCAAAAGCTTAATCAGTGTAGTTTTTCCAGCACCATTTGAACCGATCAGCCCATAGATCGACCCTTTTTGAATAGTTAGGCTGATATTTTTAACTGCCATATAAGTATCGAATGTTTTACTTACATTTATGATTTCAATCATTGCTGTCGCCTCCCCCTTTTGAAGCGTTCAAATTTTCTATCAATTGTATTAATTCCTCAGCCTTTACACCAAGGTACAGCGCCTCCAGAATCAATTTTTCGAGCTCTGTTTTAATACTGTTGACTTTTCCTGCATCCCTGGATTCATTGTTTGGATTAACAAAGCTGCCTTTACCTTGTTGAGAATAGATAAAGCCCTGGGTTTCAAGTTCACGATAGGCCTTCTGAATCGTGTTTGGATTTATTGTCAGCTCCTGTGCCAGCGTCCGAACCGACGGCAGCTGCTCATCAGGCTTAAGGATTTCATTTATGATAAGTTCCTTTAGTTTGTCGACAAGCTGTTCATATATGGGCTTCCGGCTTCTTAAATCAAGCTCAAACATAGCGACCCCCAATCTGTACTAGGTGTACTAATTGTACTAAGTGTATTACTAATCTTAATACAGTTAGATTATAAGGTATGATTTTCCAAAAAGATAGTCCTTTTTTAAATTTTCTATCTTATTTCCACTTGCATTATCCTGTCAATTTCCTCACATTAAAAAATAGATCTGTCTCATACTAAACGGGAGGTGAGCAGAATGAAATTAACATGGATATTTGCCATTATCCTGTTTATCCAGCAGGCTCCTGAAGCGGAGAGTTTAACCATGTATCATGAAGATGATGCAATTATAAAGGTGAATCGGTCAGATTTTTCCCACTCCCTGCAGAGTCTCCCCATGATCGATTCTGTTAAGCTGGACCAGCTAACCAAACAGGTATCTGATCAAGTCCGAAAAGATCCCCTGGATGCCGTCTTAGATGAACACGGCCGCATTATTCCGGAACGCCCAGGAGTCGATTTAAATAAAGAGGCATTCAGAGAAAGGTTTTATTCCTTTTTCTATGGAAATGGCCCTGCTGCTATTGACCTCCCAGTGAGGACTCTGCATCCCAGGGTGGACAGTGAACTTTTGTCCAGCATTAAGACGAAGTCAATCGGGCACTATGTAACCTTCTTTAACAGTGCAAACGAGCAACGGTCCCATAATATCACCCTTGCTGCCGAAGCTATAAATAATAAAGTCATTTTTCCCGGGGAGACATTTTCTTTCAATAAGACCGTAGGAATAAGATCGAAGGCAAAGGGGTATCTGCCGGCGCCAATTATTGTGCGAGGGGAACTTTCCGAAGGGATTGGAGGCGGAATTTGCCAGGTATCCTCCACATTGTTCAATGCTGCGGACCGTTCAGGCATGCATATTATGAAACGTTATTCCCACAGCAAACGCGTACCCTATGTACCTCCAGGCCGGGATGCAACGGTCAGCTGGTATGGACCCGATTTTACTTTTAAAAATAATTACAATCAGCCTGTCCTTATCCGGGCAAAGGCAAGATCCGGCAAGATGTCCGTGATGCTGTATTCTTCTGAAGCCGTTAATTATAAGCCAAGAGAAATTAACCATAAAGCACGCTGACTCTCCTGTTTCAGGCCAGGTGTAAGAAAGGCTTATAATCTGCATAAAAAAAGCCGAGCAAATGTGCTCGGCTTGGCTTTTACTGTTTTCATAATTACTGTATTGTCTTCTCTTCAAGACTCTTTATATTACTCTGATTCCTCCCGGACACAAGCACAATTACAATTAATAGGATCACTACCGCTGCCATTGCAAGCAAGGTGCTGCTTGTTAATCCGATGATTAAATAGCCTACAATTGATATAGCTGCACAAATCAGTGCGTATGGAAGCTGGGTCATGACATGGTCGATATGGTTAGATCCAGCGCCTGTTGACGAAAGGATGGTTGTATCCGAAATCGGTGAACAATGGTCTCCAAATACAGCCCCTGCCAGTACGGCTGCCATAGCAGGAAGGATTAGAGAGATATCCGTTGCTGCAGCCATTTCTCCAGCAATCGGCAAAAGGATTCCAAATGAACCCCAGGAAGTGCCAGTTGAGAAAGCCATGAATCCTGCGATTATAAACAGGATTAACGGGAGATACGACACATTCAGGTTGGAGTTTTGAACAACGCCTGCTAAATAGGTCCCCGTTTCCAGCCTGCCAATTAAATCCCCGATCGTCCATGCGAATAGCAGGATATAAATCGCTGGCATCATGGATTTAACCCCTGCGAGCAAGCCTTTGCCAAATATACTGCCTTTTACACCGCGAAGGAAAAAAGCCTGTCTTATGAACATTGCTACTGAAACAATCAGGCCCAGCAAGCCGCCTAATACAAGAGACTTAGTAACATCGGTGTTCTCAAAAACTTTTAATATTGTTGCATTGCCATCCACTGCCTGATATCCCGTCCACATCATGGCACCGATTGTACCAACAAACAGAGCTACGATTGGCCAAATAAGATCCCCGATTTTCCCTTTGCTGCTGGTAGGCAGATCATCTTTTAATTCGCCTGGAATAGGCTTTTCCGGATCATACATTAATCCTTCTTTTTTTGCTCTCTCCTCATGGATTTTCATTGGACCGATATTAAAATTTCTGAATGCAACGATAAACACCATGACCAGAGCTGACCATACATAGAAATTCATCGGCACCATCTGCATAAAAGCTGAAAAGGCACTGTATTGCGTGACGCCATGGGACCCGAGGATGGTCCCGATCATGACGATGATGTACGCTCCCCAGCTTGAGACAGGTGAAATGACGCAAACAGGTGCAGAGGTTGAGTCAATAATATAGGCAAGCTTAGCCCTTGAAACCTTTTGTCTGTCCGTGATCGGACGAGTTACCTGTCCCACCGCAAGCGCATTAAAATAATCATCAATAAAGATAAGGATTCCTAATACAGCACCGACAACCTGTGCACCTACGCTTGTTTTTACACGTTTCATAGCCCATTCGCCAAATGCCCTGCTTCCGCCAGTGATAGAAATGAAGGCGGTGATGGCTCCAAGCATCAGCAGAAACAGGATGATATAGACACTTGATGTGTTCAATGCACCCTCTGAAACAAAGATTCCTTTTACAGCATCCCAAACCAGGGAGGCTGTTTTTCCAATATTAAAGTCTGCAAGCATAAATGCTGAAGCCAGGATTCCAGCCCCAAGTGACAGCAGCACCTTCCTTGTTGCAATGACCATGACCATTGCCAGCAATGGCGGTATTAATGAATAAATTGTATTTTCCATTCCTATGTCCTCCTCCTGTTTTTTGAGGGGGGGAACTTCCCATGAACGGAGCTAAACTAGGTTCATTTTGGCCAGATTTTCCCATGGCCATTAATATGAAAACAAAAAAGAGCAACGATAGAGAAAAATCTATCGCTGCTCTTGTTGGCAACTAGTTTCTCCATCACGATCTGTAGCTCCTCATTATAAAGGTTTCCTTCATAATGACAGTGTTACTCTTATTCAAAGTAACCCCAGCCATGCAGGCCTGGACAGGCTCTAATGGCTTCGGCAGTCTTCCCTTTCAGCTGTGGTCTTCGTTGTCATTCTCACACAGCCTACTCTTAAATACTGCACCTCTACCCCATCGGAATGATAAGGTTATTATCAAATTGTCTCTATTAATATAGCAATATAGTTCTATTTAATCAACCTTGAATTGAATAAAACTGAAAAAAACTGATATTAAGCGAAAAAAAACAAAAGCTCATCCCTTCAAACGCGTTATAAAGAATATTATTTTTGAAATACTTCGCCAATTCAATTAGTGTCCATCATGATTTAATCATTGGCTGCTAAAATAAAATTTTCGTGTATTGACGAAAATCTGTACATAAACTTCGTTACGATTCAGGTGCTTAATATTGGCAATCTCATTTATGACTGCATGTATCATGTTCGGTCTGGTGAGTTTTCCTTTAAAGGGATCATTGAAAGGCCAAGGTCCATCAGTCTCGGCCATGATGGAGGTTATTGGAAAAGTCTCAGCGAGCTGCCGTATTTCCTCCTCATATAAAATATCAGGGGTAATTGAAATATTATACCCATTCCGGATGAGCCTCGCTGCAACAGCCTTACTCCCCTTGAACCAGTGAAAATGTGCCTTCCTTACTGAATTTTTTTCCAATAAATCACATACAATAGATGCGTCGTCGTAGACAGCGTGGAGGACGATTGGCTGATCAAGTTCTTTCGCTGTCATGATAAAAGCTTCCAAAACTTCTATATATTGACCGATAGGCTGATGCAGCTGATTTTTTTTACTCAAATAAAAAGGCAAACCTACTTCGCCAATCGCAGCATCCTCCCTGCCATTCGTTTTTATCCAGGAAATAAGCTGTGCTAACTCCCGCTCAGAGGGGAGGGATTGTTCTGGGTGATATCCGAAAGCTGGTTTGATCTGTTTGTAATTTTTTGAGAGCCTGGCCGTCCTTTTCGATGATTCCAGATTTGTCGAAACTGCGATTTCGGCCTCAGCGTCGTTGATAATCCTTTCAATGGTCTGATTCTTATACTGGTCCAAATGAATATGGGCATCGATAATCTTCACAAACTGTACCTCCTCTATCCTTCCTTTGATTCATCTTCCCGGCTAAACCCGGAAAAATTCACGAAGGAATTCTGTGTAAACTGAATTTTTTAATCTCATTCTTACTTGGAGGGTATATAAATATGACAAAGAAATCTCCGGTTCCTGTAAGAGTCAATATCATATTCATTCTCGTTTTTATGTTATTTTCCCTGCTGGTCCTTAGATTGGGAATTGTCCAAATCGTTCATGGGGAGAATTACCAGCGCGAAATTGACAGAAAGGACGATATCACCGTTCATAATCCTGTGCCCCGGGGAAGAATGCTCGATCGCCATTATAAAATTATTGTAGATAACGAAGCAAAAAACGCCATTACTTATACAAATGAAGGTTCGAGCCGAGAAGAAATGCTCAGAATTTCAGAGGATCTGGCTAAACTCATCCACCAGGACACGAACAGAATCAGGCAAAGAGATCAGAAAGATTTTTGGCTGATAAAATATCCAGAGCTTGGTGACCAATTAATCTCCGAGAAGGAAATGGAATTATTTAAAAAGAAAAAACTAAACGATAGCCAGTTGTATAAACTGAAACTTGACAGGATAACAGAAAAAGAATTAAGTCAGCTAACCAAAAGCGACCTTGAAGTTTTGGCTGTTTTCAGAGAGTTAAGCAACGGCTATCGCTTCTCTCCCCAGATGATCAAAAACGAAGGGGTTACACGGAAAGAATTTGCCATGGTAAGCGAACACTTGCCAAGTCTTCCAGGAGTAAATGCAACAGTAGACTGGGCACGTTCCTACCATTTTGGCAAAACCTTAAAGTCGGTACTGGGAGTGGTTAGTTCGTCAAAGGAGGGACTGCCTGCTGATCAGGTGGATGACTATGTTTCAAAGGGTTACAGCCGGAATGACCGTGTAGGAAAAAGCTATTTGGAAAAGCAGTATGAGGACGTCCTTCTTGGAAAGAAGGAAAAAGTGGTCCATATCACGGATAAAAGCGGAAACCTGGTGGACAAGGTGCTAGTTTCGAAAGGGCAAAGAGGCAAAGATCTTATTTTGAGCATAGATATGGAGCTTCAGAAAAAGGTTGAAAAAATCATCGAGGATGAGCTTAAGGCTGCCAAACGCAATGCGGGGACCTACTTGCTTGACAGAGCCTATGTCGTTCTAATGGACCCGTTCACCGGAGAGGTATTGACAATGGCCGGGAAACGGATGGTCCGGGACAGCCGGACGGGCACTATCGAAATGGACGATGATGCACTGGGAAACATCACAACCACTTACAATGTAGGCTCCGCAATTAAAGGGGCTACCATCCTGACAGGCTATAAAACAGGGGCAATAACTCCCAAAACCAAATTTGATGATAAACCAATCAAGATCCAGGCGACGCCCTTGAAAAAATCCTATGATTACCTTGGGATTTTGGATGAAGTGGACGCCTTAAAAAAGAGTTCAAATGTGTATATGTTCCATACTGCTATAAAAATTGGGGCAGGAAATTACCGATATGGCGAGCCTTTAAGCCTGAAACCGGAGACATTTAATGCAATCAGAAATAATTTTGCAGTATTTGGTCTCGGTGTAAGGACAGGGATTGACCTCCCCAACGAACAATCTGGATTTAAAGGATCCAGCACTCTTCCAGGGCACGCTTTGGACCTTGTCATCGGGCAATACGACACCTATTCTTCCATGCAGCTTGCCCAGTATGTTTCAGCCGTTGCTAACGGAGGCTACCGGATGCAGCCGCATATCGTAAAAGAAATTCGCGAGCCGCAGACCCATGAGAAGAAGCTGGGACCACTCTGCCAATCGATTCAGCCAAACGTCCTGAATTCTATTGATGCCAAAAAGGAATGGCTTGAGAGAGTTCAGCTTGGTTTTCGAAAAGTGATGTCTGAATCAGGCGGTACAGGTGCAAGTTACTTTGGCAGCGCACCTTACTCACCTGCAGGAAAAACAGGAACAGCCGAAGCTTTTTACGATGGACCACTTCGAAGCAATTTTGGAAAGCTCCCCCCAGAAGTAATGAATTTAAGCCTTGTAGCATACGCTCCTTCGGAAAACCCGGAAGTCGCCATGGCGGTACTGGTCCCATGGGCTTTTCAAGGAAAAAATGACCATAAGGCAAATTTAAAGATTGGCCGAAAAGTCATGGACACTTATTTTAGCCTCAAACATTCGAAAAAAAATTAAAAAGGTGCATTTGAAGTATGAATGAAAGCCCGCCAAAAAATTATTGGCGGGCTTTTTTTCATGCTGTTCTGATTATCATGAAACCTGGGGAATGTAAAAACGTATTAAATTAAAAATCCGAGAAAGAAGGTGTCCCGATGGATAATATGTACACTGGAGATTTGATGTTCCAGTTTGTCCCGATTTTTATTGGCATTATTTTTATCATCGTTATTGGATCTGTTATTATTACTGCAGTTAAAGGTGTAGGCCAATGGCAAAAGAATAATGACTCCCCGCGCCTTTCCGTTCCTGCTATCGTTACTTCAAAGCGGACGAATGTGTCGAGAAGTGCAGAAAATGAATTAAATTCGACGTATACCACTTATTATGCAACCTTTGAATTTGAAAGTGGCGATCGCACAGAATTCGTTCTATCCGGTTCAGAATATGGCAAGCTTGCGGAAGGGGACAGGGGCACTTTAAGTTTTCAAGGGACTAGATACCTTGGTTTTCAGCGGAGTCAATAGAAAAAAGCCCTTGCGGATGATGTGCAAGGGCCTTACATTCGAATTCGATCATCTATTTGCCTTTCTTCACCTCATGGAGCAGGTTCGGGAAGTTAGTGAACATTCCTGTCACACCCCAGTCAATTAAGGTTTTCATCCGGTCTTTTGTATTTACTGTATAGGGGTGCAGCTCAAGACCGCTGTTTACCACTTTGTGAACATAAGCTTCATTCAGGTATGTATGGTTTGGCCCGATTCCAATTGCATATTTGCTAATTTCTTTTATTTCTCCATCAGAAATTACTGCGTCTCCTTTGTAGCTAAGCAGCTGAACTAGTTTAACCGATGGATCCAATTGATGCATCGTTTTCAGGCTTAATGAACTAAACGACTGAACGAGCAGTTTTTCTTTATTGATGCTGTACTTATCCACAAGGCGCAACAGTTCCTTTTCCATCCCGGGATAAACCTCAGGTGATTTGGTTTCAATATAATAGCTTCTATTCTTTCCAAATTTTTGGAAAACCTCTTCTAACATAGGAACCTGTAATCCTGCATACTCCGGTTTCGCGTATTGGGGATATTGCTCATTAAACCAGCTTCCTGCATCCAATTTTTTAATTTCATCGAGCGTAAATTCTTTCACTAAACCGGTACCGTTTGTAGTCCTGTCCAGTTTTTCATCATGCATGGCAATCAATTTGCCATCTTTTGTCATCTGCAGATCCACTTCAATATAATCACCGTGCATTTTTTCGCCCATCTCGTAAGCCAAAATTGTGTGTTCTGGCGCGTGCCCGGAGGCCCCCCGATGGGAAACGTTTACGATATCTTTATGCTTCTCGGATGCCAATGCGGTCCCCCCGTTTACTGCAACATTTAGACTAAACACAAGAACTCCAATGCCTGCAAGCCATTTTGTACTCAAGCTGCTCCACTCCTATCCCTATTAAGATTCACCTATAAGGATAGTGATAAAATATTAATTCCCTTTTATAGTAATGTAAAAACTGGTAAATGATAGATTACAAGAAAGTAAAGCTGATCCTATATCGACTTTCAAGTTTAAAATAATGAATTCTTTCTTGCTGAAATATCTGATATAGTAAATCCTAAGACCAAGAGTGAAAAGAAAGGAAAAGATTGCAGAATGAAATGTATTTCAATTGATTTAGACGGCACCTTATTAAATTCAAAGCACGAAATTACGGAAGCCAGTGTCAAAGCTTTGAATGAGCTGAGTGAGCTTGGGCACAGCATCATTTTAAATACAGGCCGGGCGTTCGGAGATGTCATCAAACTCAAGGCAGTTCAGGACATGAAGGTACCTATCTTTTGCATTAATGGTTCTGTTCTGTATTCTAAAGACCGAGAGCTGTT
The DNA here is from genome assembly GCF_004340465.1 of Mesobacillus foraminis. Taxonomy (GTDB): domain Bacteria; phylum Bacillota; class Bacilli; order Bacillales; family Cytobacillaceae; genus Mesobacillus_B; species Mesobacillus_B foraminis. Next base: position 273,294 of record NZ_SLVV01000002.1, read on the forward strand.
ATATGAAGCAACTATAGATATTACTACCTATAAAGAGCTTTTCTCTTTCTTGCAGGAATTGGGCGTAGGAATCCTGGTGTATACCAATTACGGCGGCTTCCCCTCCACATTGCCTCCATTGCATCATAAAAGCAAAGAGGAGCTCGACACACTCTTTAAGGAATTCAATTATGGCCAGATTCTTGAGCAACCCAATCTTAAAATTTATAAGCTGATAGCATTGGTGCATCGGGATGACCAGGATAAAATTGCAGGAGTAAAATCGGCATTGGAGGGGAGATTCGATCTATCAATTGCCTCCTCGTTCCCAAATAATGTTGAAATCACCTCAAGCGAGGCCCATAAGGGGAAGGCGATTCTTCGCTACCAGGAAATGCTCAATTTAACTTTCGATGAAATCATTGCCTTTGGCGACGGGGGAAATGATCTGGGACAGTTTGAAGTGGCCACTACCTCTGTTGCGATGGGAAATGCCCCACTCTCCATTCAGCAGCAAGCGGATGTTATCACCAGGACAAACGATGAGGATGGATTTGCCTTTGCTGTCCGTGAATTGCTGCGTTTAACCAGGAGCGAAGAAGAGATTACCCTGCTGTAAAAGCTAAACTTATTCAATATATCAACAAACAAGGTTCGGAATGATTTCATTCCGAACCCTGTTTTATTTAATTTTGTAATTTATTTTTAGAGAAACCCTGTTGATTGGAGTTGAAGGTGTGAAGACTGCTGCGGTAGCTTGGGCAAGTGAGGCCCCACAGAGGTTTAAAGCGCCGAGGAGGCTCCCCAGTTCCCCGGGTCCACCCCTGGAAAACGCTGCGCCCGGAACGGAAATCAACAAACTGATTGACGGCTAAATTACTGACTACAGACAGTCATAACTGAAAGTTTGTCTATAGTGTACACCCTCTTTACCGTTAAAGAAGGCTGCCCATTTTAAGCTTGAATCTGAATCAAACACTTCCCATTTCTCGTCTAATAACTGGAAAGGAGGAATACAATGTAAATCATTAAGGAAGAAATTCATTGCTTCTTCAGTTTTTATGAATCTCGAAGATTTTAATTTTAAGGAGAATAACGAATGATCGACACGATAAAAAAGGTTTTGGTCTCTTTCGCTATGCTCATAATTCTTTTTCCATTCTCCCCTCAAAAAGACTCTCTATTGCCGCTAAGTGACACCTCGGAGGCCAAGGCTGCAAGCAGCATCTATACAACTACAGCAAATTTAAATTTGCGAAGCGGTCCCAGCACGCGAAACAAAGTATTGACAATAATTCCTAGAGCAGGGCAGGTTTCCCTTCTTTCCAAGCATGGTTCCTGGTATAAAATCAGGTTTTGGAACAAAACAGGCTATGTCAGTTCGGCCTATCTGAAGCCATCTTCCACTGTGTCGGACATAAAGTATGCCACTACTGCCAATCTTAATCTGCGGTCCGGTGCAGGCACAACCCACAAAGTTTTGATTGTCATCCCGAAAGACAAACAGGTTTCCTTCCTTTCCAAGCATGGGTCATGGTACAAGGTAAAGTACTCTGCAAAGTCTGGCTATGTGAGCTCCAAGTATCTTAGAAAAATAGGGGCACCTGCAAAGCCGCACGGAGCAAAATTAACCGTTAGGAACGGAATCACTTATGCTGATGGCATTATTATAGTGAATAAACGGTATTCATTGCCACCTTCCTACCATCCAGGTGAAAGCAAGGAAGCACGCGCTGCTTTTAATAGGATGGCAGCTGATGCGGGAAAGAAAAAACTGAAAATTCAGGTGATAAGCGGGACTAGAAGCTACACCTATCAAAAGAATTTGTATAATCGGTATGTAAAAAACTATGGGGAAAAAGAAGCGTCACGTTTCAGTGCGAAGCCAGGGCATAGTGAACACCAGACAGGATTAACATATGATATCGGTGGCACCAGCCAGACTCATTGGCTTAAACAATCCTTTGATAAAACTGCTGAAGGAAAATATTTGGCTGCAAATGCACACCGCTTTGGTTTTATCATGCGATACCCCAAAGGCAAGGAAGCTGTAACCGGCTATATGTATGAACCATGGCACTTTAGATATGTAGGTGTGGAGCGCGCAACAAAGATCTATAACAGCAAAAAGTCATTGGAGGAATATTACAGCTTCACTGGTATTTAAATCATTGATGCTGGAAAGGAATACTTCTCCCTTATCTGACTCTCTTTATGACAAAAGCCTCCCTATCAAGTTTCTGCAAGGGAGGCTAATTTATTTGTTTAATGCATACCTTTCCATTCACCCTGGTTCTTCAAGGAATTTATTTCCTTCATTTTTTCTTTATGTGCCCGATTGGCCGCAGCACTGCCACTTATGTTTCCAAATTCTGAATCCGTCTTGCTGGAATTGAAACCTTGTTTATTCTTTTGGGCAGCATCGTTTTTCTTTGTTCGTTTTGCCATGGTTATCCCTCCTTCCATTTTAGTATGGAAGCGGAAGAAGGAAATATACCGCATAGATAGCCAGCCTCTCCATAAGGCTCAATCCAATTTCATCCTGCTCCCACCCTCAGACGGCAAGATGCGAATGAAGGTCCTCTGCGTTTATTTCATCACATCGCCCAGTCGCCACCATCCTGCCCTTGTCGAGAATATAAAATTCCTCTGCACATGAAAGGATGACATCCAGCTTATGCTCGACTAGCAAGATAGAAATTCCTTTTTCTTTAGAGATTTTCACTAGAACATTCTGGATCAACTGGACAACCGAGGGCTGAATCCCCTCCATTGGTTCATCAAGCAATAGCAGTCTCGGATTGGATATTAGCGCTCTTGCAATCGCCAGCTGCTGCTGCTGCCCTCCACTTAAATCCCCACCTTTACGGCCAATCATTTCTTTTAGGACAGGAAACCATTTAAAAATTTCTTCCGGTATATTCTTAGAGCGCTGGGATTTAGGCAAGGCTTCCTTTCCTAATAACAGGTTTTCCTTCACAGATAAATCGGAAAAAATCTCCCTCCCCTGAGGAACATAAGCAATCCCCATGCCCGCCCGATGTTCAGGCCTCTCCTTTTCCCACTTTGTGCCTTTAAATGACACGGTCCCCTGTTTTGTCGGCAGCAAACCCATTATTACTTTTAACAATGTTGTCTTCCCGACACCATTTCGGCCGAGAAGGCCGACAATTTTTCCCTCAGGTACATTTATATGTACATTTTGAAGTATCATCGTTTCGTGATATCCCGCCTTAAGATCTGAAACTGACAGCAAGCCTACCCGCTCCTCCCTAAATATACATTCTTCACTTCTTCATTTTCCTGGATTTCCTGCATGGTTCCTTCACTGAGAACCTTGCCTTCATGCATTACAATAACCCTCGTTGAGTACTTTCGGACAAAATCCATGTCGTGTTCCACAACTAGAACTGTACAGATTTGGGAGATTTCCTGCATTAATTCTCCTGTTTTTGTCCTCTCCAATCCTGACATTCCCGCGATTGGCTCATCTAAAAGCAACAATTTAGGTTCCTGAATAAGCTGCATCCCTATTTCCAGCCACTGCTTTTGCCCATGTGACAAAGAACTTGCAGTTTCATTACGGACATCGAAAAGACCAATTTTATTTAGTAAAGAGTCAATCTTCTCTTTTTCCAATCTGGACATTTTAGCAAGTAAAATGGAAAACAGGCCTTTCTTTTGTTTCATGGCGATTTCCAGATTTTCAAATGGTGTTAAATGGATAAATATACTGGGAGCCTGAAACTTCCTGACAACTCCTTCATGGACAATCTTATATTCAGGGAGTTTCTCTAAAGAAATTTTGCCATCAAATAAGACAGTCCCAGCCGTCAGTTTAGTTTTTTTGCAAATAACATCAAGCAAGGTTGTTTTTCCTGCTCCATTTGGCCCGATTAAAAAAAGGATTTCTCCTTTTTTCACATCCAGATTCACTCCCTGAAGTGCCTTAAATCCAGAAAAGTCGACCATTACATTACGACACGAGAGAATCTCCTGCATGCTTCACTTCCTCCTTTTTCTCCTTTTTGGCGAAACGAAGCTTCACTTTTTCAACCAATCCTGCTAATCCGTTGGGCAAATATAAAACGACCACGAGGAACAATGCACCTAAAAAAATGGTCCAAAATTCAGGGTAGGATTCGCTTAGGTAGCTTTTTGCACTATTGGTTAAAATAGCCCCAGCTGCGGCACCAAGGATCGAAAACCTGCCGCCGATTGCTGCCCATAACACCATTTCAACCGAGGGGATGATTCCCATCATCTCCGGTGATATGATTCCAACCTGCAGGACGAATAAAACGCCTGCCAGTCCTGCAAAGGCGGCTGATAAAGCATAAATAAACACCTTATAGCCGGTTGGATTGTAGCCCAGGAATCGAAGGCGGTTTTCCCCATCCCGGATGGCAATAAGAATTTTTCCGAATCTCGTTTTAGTTAAACCGAAGGAAAGTGCCATGATTAAAAACAAAGTGAATACTGTAACATAATATAGGATCGTTTTCGTCCCGGAATCGGTTAAGGGAACCTGGAAAACCGTAAAAAAGTTGGTCAGGCCACTCGTTCCGCCCGTAATTTGCTGGGCGCCGATAAAGAGTGTGACGGTTACGACAACCACTGCTTGTGAAATGATTGAGAAAAAGACACCTTTAATCCGATTTTTAAAAGTTACGTACCCAATAAACGCTGCAATCAAAGATGGCACCAGCACTGCAGCGGCTATCGCAAAGACCGGATTTTTAAACATAGTCCATATAAACGGGAGCTCCGTTATCCCATTCCACTCCATAAAATCAGGAATCCCGCTTGGGGATGCTTCTAGTTTCAAATACATGGCCATGCAATAGGCCCCTAATCCAAAAAACACCCCATGGCCTAAGCTTAATATACCGGTATATCCCCATAACAGACTGATTCCCACAGCAATAATTCCATAACATAGAAACTTCGCAAGAAGCCCTGCCCTAAAATCTGTAAGAAAAAACGGAGCCACGCTCAGAAATAAAAAGAATATTCCATAATAAGCTCCCTGACGGTATTTTTTTATCATGGCTTGCACCTCCTATTAGTCCAGTGCCCTCACTCTTACTCCCGCAAAACCTGTTGGCTTCCACTGCAGGAAAAGAATGATAACCGCAAAAACGATCATTTTAGCAATGGTGGCACTGGTTGAGAACTCAACAAATGTACTAAAGATGCCTAACATCACCCCCGCAAGTATAGTCCCTTTCAATTTCCCTACACCCCCTAAAACTACGATCATGAAAGCATCGACGATATATGCGGTACCAAGCGTAGGTCCAATCGAGCCCAGCAAGGTCAATGAACATCCTGCAATTCCGGCCAGACCGCTGCCGATGGCAAAAGCCGTACTGTCCACTTTCCTGGTAGACACCCCAAGACAGGATGCCATTTCCCGGTTCATGGTAACTGCCTTCATTCTTCTTCCCGAATTCGTACGATAAAGATAGATAAATAAGAACAGAACACTTAATAGAACGAGGCCGAGAATAAAGAGGCGCTTATAGGGAAACGTCATGCCTGCCAGAGACAGGCCTCCGTTTAACCACTCTGGAGCTGCAACCGCAACATTCGGAGCACCAAAAATGGAACGGGCTGTCTGCTGAAGGATCAAGCTGACTCCCCAGGTTGCCAGAAGACTGTCTGACGGCCTCTCGTAGAGGAATTTAACAATTGTCTTCTCCATTAATAGTCCTATAAAGGCTGCGACAAGAAAGGCAACCGGGATCGCTAGTAAGAAGTAAGTGCCGAATGCGTCTGGAAACTGCTGCTGAAACACTTGCTGCAGAACATAGGTCGTATAGGCCCCTATCATAATGAATTCACCATGGGCCATGTTGATAATGTTCATTTGTCCAAATGTAATGGCCAGGCCTAAGGCAACCAGCAACAGTATGGATCCTAGACTGATCCCGTTAAATAACTGCATTAAAATAACTGACATAGTCCTTCCTCCTTCCTTCCAAGAAAGATTTTGCTGCCCTTTTACCGGAAAGAACCTCAAAGGGCAGCTGGTGCATTTCTATTTCTTTAATCCGCTGGCCCAGTCATATGTTTTTAAATATGGATCTGGTTTGACTGCTTCTCCTGAGTTCCATACCTCTTTAAACTGGCCATCGCCCTGGACCTGACCGATGCGGACCGTTTTATAAATATGCTGGTTTTCCCCGTCAACTTTCACGACTCCGCTTGGTGCTTTAAATTCGATTCCGCCGGCGGCAGCCTTCACTTTGTCAACTTCAAATGATCCTGCCTTTTCAACAGCAGCCTTCCAAAGATATACAGCGGTATAGGCTGCTTCAATAGGGTCAGCTGTAACCCTGTCTTCCCCGTATTTCTTTTTATAGTTATCTACGAAGCTTTTATTTTCAGGGGTGTCAGTTGTTTGATAGTAATTCCAGGCCGCATAGTGCCCTTCAAGGACATCTGTTCCAATCCCCCTGATTTCTTCTTCCGCAACACTTACGGATAAAACAGGAATATCTTCAGCTGTAATTCCGGCATCCTTTAATTGTTTAAAAAAGGCTACATTGCTGTCGCCATTCAATGTGTTGAAAATGACATCCGGCTTCGAAGATTTTATTTTGCTTATCACCGTATTGTAATCGGTATGTCCCATTGGGGTATATTCTTCCGCTACGGCTTTACCGCCCTTCGCCTTTAACTGAGCATTAATGATTTGGTTCGCCGTTCTAGGGAAAACATAGTCGGAACCAATCAGGAAAAACTTTATCCCTTCGTTTTCGAGAAGCCAGTCAACGGCAGGGACAATTTGCTGGTTCGTAGTTGCTCCTGTATAAAAAATATTAGGTGATGCTTCCATTCCTTCATATTGGACTGGATACCAGAGCAGGCCTTTATTTTGCTCGACAACCGGCAGCATGGCTTTTCGGCTGGCTGAAGTCCAGCCTCCAAAGATTGTCGCTACTTTGTCCTCTTGGAGGAGTTTTCTAGCTTTTTCAGCATATGTAGGCCAGTCGGACGCACCGTCTTCAATGACAGGCTCAATTTGTTTTCCAAGTACACCGCCATCTGCGTTGATTTCATCAATCGCCATTTGTTCCGCATCACGTAAAGAAACCTCACTTATTGCCATCGTTCCGCTTAAAGAATGTAAAATCCCCACCTTTACGCTGTCTCCATCAGAGACTGCTGCCTTTGAGGCTGATTCTGTTCCTTCTGTCGCTGTCTCTATCTGTGATGAGCATGCTGCAAGCAGCATGCTCATCACCACGATTGCCAACAATCCTTTTTTTCTTCCCAATTTCATTTCCCCCTTTTGTAGTGGATTGCTAAAACTTAATATAGATAAATGTACTTTCATTTCTGCTTTAACGTAACAACCTTGTTACAAAATCTTACATACTTTAGAAAGGAACTCGATATTTTCCTTTTCACAGTAAAAAACACGCCTCTTTTTTATTAGGCGTGTTAGCACGTAAGTAATATAGTTATATATCTATGTGGAACTATAGGCAGTGCATTTGTTCCTCGACTTTGTCCCATTGCACCGTATATCCCTGTCCCTTTGCACAAAAGATGGAAGAGGAGGTATAGTGGGGATCAGCATTCTTGTTGTACCCTATGTTTTTAATGACTTCGTTCTCATTATGGCAACGTCGATAACCCGCGAAAATGAGGCTCAGGGCTCCCCTCCCATGGGTGAAGGCCGCAAGCTGCATACTGTAATTCTTAAAGGTTGCAACTGGTACAGTACCTGTCAGAATGGTCTTGCTTCCATCCGTGGTTGGAGGATCAAAGGTTCCATATGCGCCTTGAATATCTGACATAACCCTTCCCATCTGTTCAGTTTCCACTTTGATTTTAAAATGATAATAGGGTTCCAGGAGAATATTATCTGCTTTTTCCAGCCCCTGCCTTAAAGCCCTGAGGGTCGCTTCTCTAAAATCTCCGCCGGATGTATGTTTATTATGGGCGCGTCCGGTCAACAGCGTCACTTTGATGTCAGTTAGAGACGATCCCGTCAGCAAACCACGATGCTCCTTTTCAATCAGATGCTGCCGGACCAGATTTTGGTTTCCGATTGACAAATCATCGCTATGGCAACTGTTTTCAAACTGGATACCGGTATTTCTCTCCCCTGGTTCGATCCTTAGATGAACTTCAGCGTAATGGCCTAAAGGCTCAAAATGGCCACAGCCAGTTACAGCACAACCAATTGTTTCTTTATAAACAATAGTCGGTTCATCAAAACTGGTTTTTAATTGAAATCGCTCCAGCACAAGATTTTCCAGAACCTCAAGCTGAATGACCCCCATGACATGGATATGTATTTCCTGCAGGTTCTCATCCCAGATCACATTTAAAGAAGGATCTTCTGCACCAAGAATCTTGAAATATTTCAATACTTCCTTTTTATTGATGTCCGGTTCAAGCTGGACCCTGGACTTTAAAGCAGGCACCATTTCATAAGGAGCCATTCCAGCCATACCGCCCACTCCATCTCCTATCTCTGCTTCTGCCAGGCCTGTTACAGCAAAAATCTGTCCCGCCTCGGCCTGTTCGCAGGTCTTATAACTGCTCCCATTATAAATGCGTATCTGGGTGATTTTTGCTCTTTTATTGTTTTCTCCCTTCCCGTATCGAATCTCATCCCGGACTTTCAACGTACCGCTCACAGCTTTAATAAATGACACTCTTGTCCCGTTCTCCATGTGCCGAATTTTATAAATATGCCCTGCAAATGGTTCCTCGCTTGAATAGCTCGTTGCAGTCAATTGCTCCATCTTTTCGAGGAAGGGCTTAATGCCAGTATCCTGAAGGGCAGACCCGCTGGCACACGCAAACAATTTTTGCTCTTTGATCATCTCTGACATTGTACTTTTCCATAAATCTTTACTAAAGCCGTGTTCAATATAATAGTCAAATAAAACATCATTTCGTTCTGCTGCAAATTCTATCAGCTCATCAGTCATATCCCCATCCTGATCCATGCTGTCAAGGCTAAAGACATCAGGTGTCAACATTTCCCTTATCTCGGCAAAAACCTCCTCAACATCTGCACCTGTACGATCGGTTTTATTGATAAAGAAAAACGTGGGAACTTTATATTTCTTCAATAGCTCCCAAATCGTTTCGGTATGTCCTTCTATTCCTTCCACCGCACTGATGATCACAATAGCATAATCCATAACCTGAAGAGTCCGTTCCATTTCAGGAGAAAAATCCACATGGCCCGGTGTATCGATCAGAAAATAATCAGACTCTCCATAGGAAAATAATGCCTGATCGGCAAAAACCGTGATGCCCCGCTGCCTTTCGATTTCATGGCTGTCCAGAAAGGCATCCTTGTGGTCGACCCGGCCTCTATGTTTAATGCTTTTAGTGTGATAGAGAAGCTGCTCGGAAAAGGTTGTTTTTCCGGCATCTACATGAGCTAAAATTCCAACTGTTTTGTTCATTTTTCTCCCTCTGATTCAATTAATCTATTCGCCATGACCAGCTCCGGGACAATTCCCCTACCTTTTTCCAGACAGCTGCATACTTTTTTTGAAATTTTGGTTTTTCCCCTTTATGTATGGGATCCTGTGCAATTATTCTCTTCATTCCTGTTTTCAAATATAAGTTCTTCAAGTCTTGACGATGTCATATCGGATCAGCGTATTGTTCTTTTCCCTTTCACAATGAATAAAACGGTCCGCCAGGCTGTTAACTGAGATCTCGTTTTTGTTCTAGCCCCAGCTAATCCCGCTTTCCATATTGATTGCAGGCTGTCTCTGGCTGTAACAAACTTTTTTATCCTTGGTCACATCCATAATGGCCTCAAAATCATCAAGGATTCTTCTTCCGGATCACTCTTTGCGAGACTACAGAGAACCTGCGCTGCTCCGGACCTTTTATGATGATCGGAGTAGGTTAATTCTTGTTTCAATAGATCTCATACCTCATAGGCCCAATCCGCTCTTTCATTCGTTGCCGCCAGTATGTTTTGGCAGGCTTCATGCTGAAGTTCCTTATCCTTCGAGTTTATATCATGAAAGTATGCTTGAATAGCAGGATTCAATTCTCCTACAAAAATGATAGAAGAAAAGCCAAAGCCTTCATAATATCCGATTTTGCCAAACCACTCCCGGGCTTCGTCTTCATTGCTTTATGATGTCCGGTTCCCCAGATCTTTTCTTGGGTATCCTCTGCAGCATGACCTGTTTCCGCATATGAATCCTGAGTTTTTTCTTCATTGGCTTTTTTGCGACTTTCTCCAGCTGCTTTTTTAGGTCTTGTCCTAGAGTTTTGGTGGCCTCCGTCATTATAAAAACCCTTTCATATTTATATTAATTGTATTGAGCCTTCATTGAAAGGTAGTTCAGAAACAATAAAAAAATAGTTGGCGTGAGTTCATTTGGAACCCACGCCAACTATTTTACTCTTTTGTGTCAAGCGGCTTGAGCTTCGCTTCTATTGCTTCCCGCTGATCCTCAAAGTAAGGAGGCAGAGCAAGGGATTCCCCTAAATGTTCAAAGTCCTCATCTCCTTCGAAGCCTGGCCCGTCGGTGGCAAGTTCAAACAATATGCCATTAGGGTCCCGGAAATAAAGAGAACGGAAATAATAGCGTTCAACAAAACCTGAACTAGCAATCCTCTTTTCTTTTAACAGGGAAACCCACTTTCGAAGTTCTTCCTCGCTCTCTACCCGGAATGCAACATGATGGACGCTCCCCCGTCCTGGTCTTTCACTGGGAAGATCGCTGCGTTCAATGATATGGACTTCGGCACCGTTCCCTCCTTCCCCCGTTTGGAACACGGTCACTTCATGCCCGCTTCCCGGCATTTTATATTTGCTGCTTTTACGATAGCCCATTATTTCCGTCATGATCGTGCTAGTGGCTCCAAGCTCTGCAACCGTCAGCATCACTGGTCCAATTCCAATAATGCCATGCTCCACAGGCACAGGGCTCTTGGCCCAGGGTTTGCCACCTGCCACTCCGCTGTTGTTCTCATCGGAAATTAAAGCCAGACGCTGATCTTCAAAATCGCGGAAAAATAAGGATTTACGTCCATTTACTTGGTCAATGTCATCATGATCGACTCCAAGTTCTTCGAAGCGCTTTTTCCAAAAAACCAGCGATTCGTCATTGGGCACTCTCAATGTGGTCAAGGATATACTATTTGTTCCTGGATAGGTATGGCCAGCATTCGGGATCTCAAAAAAGGTTAAATCAGTACCTGGATTTCCTCTTTCATCCGCATAAAATAAATGATAAACGGAAGTGTCGTCCTGGTTGACTGTCTTTTTAACAAGCCTCATCCCGAGTGTCTTTGTATAGAAATGATAATTCTTTTTGGCATTTGCAGTAAGGGCAGAAACATGGTGCTGCCCTTTTAGCGGCTTAAGCTGCATAACTTTCCCTCACTTCCGTTTTTTACTATTGTAAATCACCAGGTCACTCGTTTCCAATAAGGGGATTGGATTTGCACGCTGGTGATCATCAGCATTCCTTTACGGTTAATCCATCCCGGGGCTGCATAAGAAACCAATTATTAGTCCTGCTCCTTCCCAAAAATAATTAATACTTTTTAGATTGACCTTCTTCTTTTTTAACATTCCGCGAATAACTTAGCCTATTTAATAAGCCCTCAAAATAATAGGCAACGATCACCGTATTTTAGATGTTGATATTTATTTTGTCATTTTCAATTAAGCAGCGTAATATTCCCCCGTTTTAAAACTGTTAAAAATAAATGCCTTTTTCAAGAATTTTGTGTGAATGAATCGAAATAAGAGGATTTTTCTTTAATTATATGGAATATGTAAGGTTGAAGAAGATTTTATGCCTCAATTACTAAAATTGGAGGTGCTGGGCATGCACACAAGTGGACCATTAATTGGAAGCAGCGTGCAGCTGGATAAGATTGCAGAGAAGGATCTTAAAGAATTATGGGATCTCGTTTATGAGAAAGACCACCCAGAATGGACAAAATGGGATATCCCCTGTCTGCCTTTAATGCCGATGGAGTATGAAAGGTTTTATGATCAAATGGTCAACCTCCTGAAGCAGGGGTTTGACCGGCAATATGCCATAAAAGTACACAATGAAATAATTGGGATTGTTTTTTATAATTGGGAACAGGAATCATCCAATTCCCTAGAAATCGGCCTTGCCATTTATAGGCCTGAATATTGGAGTGAAGAAATTGAAATCGATGCCCTGAAAACCTGGATGGATCATCTTTTTGAAACATTTTCCATTCCTCGCATAGGCTTGTCAACCTGGTCGGGAAATGAGAGGATGATTACCGTTGCTAAAAAGCTGGGATTGATGGTTGAAGGACGGATACGGAAGAGCCGGCTTTACAGGAGCAGATATTACGATACGGTAAAGCTGGGCATTTTAAGGGAAGAGTGGGAGTTAAACAAACACAGGTAATCAGGAAGGCAGCTTTCATTTTAAGAAAGCTGCCTCTAGGTTTCCTCGGTGCTATTTCCACCATTCATCAAACATGCTGGCAGGAACATGGCGTTTATGCTCTGAGACTCTATAACGCTTTTCAATTTTTTCTGCTGCCTCGGGTGAAACTTCTTTTCCTTCAAGGTAATCGTCCAGCTCATCGTAGGATATACCAAGCTCCGTCTCATCTGCCTGTCCGGGCTTTTGGTCAAGAAGATCGGCGGTCGGCACTTTTAGGTAGAGCCTTTCTTCTGCTCCAAGTTCTTTCAATAAGGCACGGCCCTGACGCTTGTTCAATCCTGTAAGCGGAAGGACATCAGCTCCCCCGTCCCCGTGTTTTGTAAAGAAGCCGGTGACTGCTTCGGCCGCATGGTCTGTCCCGACAACCAGCAGTCCATCTTCCCCGGCAAACGCATACTGGGCAATCATGCGAACCCTTGCTTTAATATTCCCTTTCTGGAAATCACTCAAAGGCTTGCGTGCAGCTTCATCATATTCCGTTTTGGCTGCATCAACTGCTTCTTTTACATTGAAGATATATTCCTCATCTGCCTTGATAAAATCCAGCGCCGCCTGGGCGTCATCTTCATCATGCTGAACTCCATATGGAAGGCGGACGGCAATGAACTTGGCATCATAGCCTTCTTTTCTAGCTTCCTCCACAGCAAGCTGGGTTATCCTGCCTGCCAGTGTTGAATCCTGCCCACCGCTTATTCCAAGGACAAATCCTTTTGCTCCAGAATTTCTCAAATAAGCTTTTAAAAATTCAACCCGGTCCCGGATTTCCTGCTTTGCGTCAATTTCAGGCTTCACATTTAAATCCTTAATAATCTGTTCCTGCATTCTCATCGCATTCACCTCATTTATTAATAATAAAAGTTTAATACTTTATTCATGGAGACACAAATCAGAGGTATTAACTCTTCTCTTTTGATAACCTTCTCCCGGTTTTTTTAAACTTTTCCTATTCAACCTGGACCCCACTAACATTGATTTCGACAGAGAGTTGAAGAAATTCAATGGAAAACCACTATCTTTGCCGAAGAGAAACTTGTTTTGTCGCCAATAGAGGATTTAGGTTCCCAAGGAGCGAATGTACCCAATACGGGAGGGATGAAGATGAATACAAATGCAGTTGCAAAGTTGTTGGGGGTTTCACCGAGTACCATCCAGCGTTGGGTGAAGCAAGCCAATTTAAGAATGAAGCGCAATGAACTTGGCCATTACGTCTTTTCCGACGAAAGTATTGAGATATTAAAGAGTATACAGGAGAAAGTCAATAATGGCGTTCTGCTGCAGGATATTGCCGCAGCTGCGAAAAAGACACGCCAGGCTGCCGTAAAAACGGAAGTGGCCCATCCGGATTTCGACAAGCTTACAGCCAAAATCAGCGAACTTGAGGCGAAGCTTGAACGAAAAGCCGATGAAATCGTTTCCTACCAGCTGCTGCAGCATCGACGGGAAATCGAGGAATTAAATGAGACGATTGACCATTTGAAGGACCGGATTGAAGTGCTGGAAAACAAAAGCGCCAAAGATCAGCTGGAAGCTGAAAGCTTAATTGCAGCAGGCGCTGAAGAGAATTTCTTTAAAAAGCTAAAGAAAACAAAATTAATTAGTTCCATATTGGGGATATAGACAAGCATGGCCATCCAAGCTGTGCTTGTTCGAACTTTTTCTTTCAGTATCGCTTGATTCTCTGGTATGTTTCCTCATCACAAATGATAAACATTTTTGTATTTTCCGCAATCTTTTCTGTATGACGGCGGGCAATGTCAAGGCTGCTTCCATCAGAAATTAAAACGGCGCCCATTTCAAAAAGCTCCATCGCAGCATCCTTATAGGTCACCCAATGTGGTTTCTTTCGGATTTCATAAAGATTTTCACCCTGAGTGTTGCTCAAGAGCTGTTCAAAAATCTTGCTTGAGCCGTGGTGAATCGCAGCCTGAGCCATTAAACGGGAAACGGAGTCATTGGAAAGAATGAATTCGTCCACATTCGCATGCTCAAACAAAGCGATATGCTTTTCTTTCTTAACTTCTACAATGGTATAGAGAGATTGTTTATATTTCTTGGAAAGATGTTCTACCCTCGATGCAATCAACAAAGTTTTCCCGTCTGCATACTCGGAGAGCTGATCCCGTTCGTCGGCAAAGATGGCAACGGATTTTGCGTTGAGAATATTTGCTTTTAAAAGGACGTCTTCATCAGCAGGATTTCCGGAAATAAAATGAACACGCTCATGTTCAATAGGGGCTTTTTCTGCGTGATCGACAATGACAATATCCCCATTTTGCCCGCTATGAAGAATTTCTTCCAATACATTTTCAAGTTTTTCCTTTGATGATCCAATCAGGATGGTGTGATTTTTTCCGTTATAAGTCAATTTTCCTTCCTCCTTCAGCTTCCGGTACAGGGTCAGGCTTTCAAAAATCTTCCCAAGAATAATCCCCATTGCACCAATCCCAACGGTGTAAATCAAGAGCATGGTGAAAATTCTGCCGGCATCACTCTTTGGAAAATAATCCCCGTACCCAACTGTCAAAAGGGTGGTCATTGTCCACCACAGCGCATCAATAAATCGTGGAAATGTTTCCGGCTCAAGGACTCTTACCGTCACAGAACTGAGGAGAATCAGGAATAAGGCAAGCCAGATTGCCTTAAACAGACTGAACTTGATCACCTTTGAAAATATTTTATGTAAAATCCACATCCGGCTCTCCCCTTCTGCTATCCCTTTTTATGCCTGCAGGCAAATAGTAGGATAGATTGTTGGTTATTTTTCCTCCTGCACGGTAACCAAATGCGGCAGCACGCCCATTCAGTAAAAAACAGCCTATAAGCAGCTGACCTGCCTGTTTTCCTTTTTCACTCATGAACTCAACCCGAGGAAGCTCTGCATATTGCTGGTAAACGGCAAGATACTGTCCATAGTTTTGTTGAGGATCCGCTGTCAGAAGTGTTCCATTTCCATCATAAATTTCAACGGTATCCCCTTCCCTTCCAAAAGCTGGTTTCTTTACATAAGATAGATTCTGCTGCTTAAATGCATCGGCTTCCAAATAGGTCGGCAGGAAATAGTTTTCAATCCAAGAGTGCTCTTCCGGAGTAAACATAGGGTGGCGCTCCACATGGAGTCCCCAGATAACAGCTTGGACAGCCTTGTTTTGCAGCAGGAACGCAGAGGGTGGATTGATGATCGCAACCTTTTTTAAAGCTACCAGGTCCAGGAGCCATTTTCCTATTGGATTCCCGGACTCATCCTCGTCTAAAATCAAGTTTTCTACTGGGAATGTCTGGCGATAAAGTATATCGATCTTGGTACCGTATTCGTCATAAAGCCCTTTCCCCTCTTCAATCTGCAATTTATGCAAAGGGACAAACCTTGACGGAAGCCTGGAAATGTTTTGCAGATAGGTGACCGTTTCCCTGTCTTCCACATGATCCTCATGTGCGGTAAATACAATATACGGCTTCGGCTGCTGCAAATGCCTGGCGGATTCAAAAACAGAGGACCTTACAGCTTCTGCAAGCTTTGTTTCCATCCCCGCGTTGGGATCCGCCATTTTAAATTCCTTGCACATTAACCCGTTGACTGAGAATAACTCTTTAATAAAGGTTGGCGTATCTGCATTGATTTCAATGCATTTGTATCCGTCTCCCACTGGAATTAGATCAAGTCTTGAAATAACACTTTCAGTGGACAAAGTCTTCTGCCTCAGTACAGGAAAAGACTCTGAAGGAAAGCCCATTTCCGCCAGAGTCTCGTCAGAAACCTTTCTTAAAAGCTTGCAAACCTTGAAAAATATCTGCCCGATTCGATCACCTGCTAAGCGGATGTCGGCGATTTCATCAGTGTTCACTGCTTTAATATCATAAAGAGCATATTCCTCTCCATATAAATCATGCCAGAAACGCTCTATTCCCTGGTAAAAATTCTGTCGCTTTTTTGAGTAGGCATATACATCCACCTAAATATCCTCCCCGATGTTCTTCACATAAATTACATACACCCCGCGGTCCTCATCAATTTCAGTAGAGGTCGTTTCCATCTGGCCTAAAGCGGGAACATCCACTATATCCTTGAGCAAGTACCGGATGATTTCAAAATGGGTTGCGCACGGAATAAGAGCAAGACGGGTGTAATTTTCTTCTTCCCTGCACCTCCGTATCTCAACATGAAGCCCTTTGCCGCGAAACCCTGTTTCGTCTTTGACTGTAACATTTCTCCCGATTTCCTCCAGGACCAGAATCTCCTCTTCTCCGCTCATTTCATTGGAAATGAGCTGATATTCTCGGCCCCGCATAATAAAATACGTGCAAAGCTGCCTTGCATATAGCTCATCGACTCCAACATCCTTGGTGGAATATTCATAGAAGGGTTCGTAGCGTCCATTGCCACCATGTATGTAATAGGTTAGTTTTTTCATATTCCACCTCTGATTTCAGACATTGTTTTAGTTAATAAGACAAACACTTTGCGACAATCCAGCCGATGGACAGCGATAGAGTGAAGAGCACGACACCGACCGCCCTGTTATCTTTCTGAATCGCCTCGGAGATGCTAAAGCGGATGGTAATGATTTCCGCAATGAAAAAGGCAATGATTTGTGAAATAATTCCGATTCCGCCCCATATAGCCATATCCAGGAGTGATATGGAATACTCGGCAGCGGCACCTAGAACAATGGCAAGACCAAATACCTTGCCCCCAAGCGAAAGTGCGGCCGTCACATTATGCTGGCCAATCAGTTTAAATTCCTTAACCTTAGTAGTGCTGATTTCAAAAAGGATTGTTCCGATCAATAATAGCAGTAAGGCCAATCCTAAATAAGAAGCAAAATTCAAATATAAGTTCACAGCTTTTCCCCTCTTTCGTTAAATCAACCGCCGTAGCTTTTAGACCCGCTCCCGAATCCAGTACTACCCTTTACACTCGGTGCGTCACTGCCAGATCCCGACGTCACGTTGCTTGTGGACGAAACCGATGAACTGCTGCCTTTGAAAGACGCACTGTTTTTGTAGTTCATATAGTCCTGGCTTTTATTCAGCATCGGCTTGCTGGAGTAATACCTTCCTCCGTAATAATAATGGCCATAATGGCCGGAACTCGAGTCTTCACACTCCCAAACTCCGTCATCAATGTCCCATTCCCATTCCGAACAGCTCTGGTCATCCGGCACAGGCGGAAGATCGCTTTCTTCGGCATACTGTTCCTGTGCAGAGGAACCGCAGCCAGCCAATCCCAGCATGAGCGCTGCAGAGGAAATGCCTGCCATTACTCTTTGTGTTTTTTTCACTGCTTTCACCCCTTTTTCACATGGAATATTTTACGAATCAAACTTGAAAAAGATTCAAAAACGATTCCAGCTTTCACCAGTTTTGTAAAAACCATTTTAATAATCTCGTATTTTGTCAGGATTGAAAAGAGAATTTTAATAAAAATTTAAAAAAGGACGGATAATTCCCGCCGACACCCTTTAATAGCAAACGTATAAGGCGGATAAAGAGATTCTTTATCCGCCCCTTTTGTTCTGCTTTTACGCAATCTTTTTAGCCAGGTCCTTTTTAGTATGGATAATAGTAAGGGAACGGCACAAAGTATGGAAATACAAAGACATTGTAAGGAAAACGCCTGCGGCGGTAACGGCGGAATCTTCTTCTGCCTCCATAACCTCCATAACCGCCGTATCCTCCATAACCCCCAAATTGTCTGCTTTCGTCAGGGGACTCTTCGACTTCTTCAGCCACCAGCATGGTTACACCTTCCTGGTCCATCCCTTCCAGTATTCCATCAATTCTATAGCCTTCTCTTGTCTGCCCGACCACGTGATAATCCATGTACCGCCTGCACGTGCCCATGATGTCTCTCATGTTCTCATTTACAAATTCATAGTTGTATTGACTCATATCATTCATGATTATCCCTCCTCGCCCAGCCATATTATTCAGTATAAAAACAAATGTGCCTATACTTTTGAAGTTTTATCAAAAAGCACAGGTACATTGAGAATTTCATTTTTCATAAATGGTTATAATTTTATTATTGAGGTGTTGAAATGAAGAGAAAAATCATTATGACTTTAAGTATAGTTTTTATGGTCTTTATGGCTGCCCTGCTAATTTACTTTTTAACAAAGGATGATACCTCCCGCTGGCAGGTCGCCCTGGGCGGGATATTGGTCAGTGCTTTGCCGCTTTTATTGTTAAGATTAAAAAACATTCCCTTTTCGATTTCCATTATCATAGGATACTTTGTATTTATTACATGTTCGACGGTACTAGGTTCGATTGCCAAGTTTTATGTGGATGTAAGATGGTGGGACACGACACTTCACTTGTATAAAGGGGGTTATGTAGGGTTTGTTGCCATTACTCTATGTAAAATCTGTATCCCTGGAAAGGTATGGGGGGACGTGTCTCGCTGGATTATCTTCCTCTTTGTCCTATCACTTGCGGTAACGGCAAGCGTGCTATGGGAAATTTACGAATTCGCCGGCGACCTCTTTTATACGGAAACCATGCAAAGAGGAGGCAACAAGGATACGATGTATGATTTGCTTGCCGGATTTGCAGGTGGCCTGCTGGTTGCGATTTATGCTTTATTAAAAAAACGGACAGTATAGGAATTGCGAGGAGTGAAGGAATGAAGCGAATCCTTATCATCGTGCTATGCTCGATTTACGCCCTTTTCATGGCAGCTTTATCCATTTACTACAAAAATACCGGAGAATCCTTTAATTCACTGGTTGCCGCCAGCGGTATTGCTTGTGGAGCACTCCCGCTCTTGCTGGGGTTCTTCACGAAATTTAAATTTAACTTGCCAATTGTTGCCTCTTATTTGATTTTTTTATTTGGTTCACAATACCTGGGCTCCATCCTTGGCTGGTATGGCCTGGGCTGGTGGGACCTCCTCATGCACTTTATCTCAGGCGGCCTTCTGGCTTTTATTGGGATTGCTTTATATGAAAGAATGGCCCATCGAAATGCCGGGAGCCAAATATCCTCATGGTTTATTTTCCTTTTCACTTTTTCGTTTGCCGTACTGGGCGGCGTTATATGGGAGATTTATGAATTCAGCGGGGATCAGTTTTTCGACATGACCCTCCAGGGCGGAGGGAATAAGGACACAATGGTCGATTTGATTGCTGACGCTGTCGGGGGCTTTCTGATTGCACTCTGGGCAGGAATCAGGACTAAAATAAAGAAATGAATACCTGTTACCATTGTTTAATGCTGTATTGCTTCGTCTTTCTGATGCAGGTGTCCACTTTCTATTTGGTAAATCGATTCGCATAGCTCGAAGCAACGAATGCCTCCGGTTTTATTTTTGGTTCTACCCCCATTGATTCAATGCGGGAAACCATTTCTTTTACAAATTCTCTTGTTTTATTTCTTGTTCCGGATCCAATATCCAAATGTCCCTCCATAGTAAAAGTGGCCCCTTTATAAATATGCGGGAGAACAATGTCAATCATCCTGTTTTTTCGTTCCTCCGTAAACATGTAGACGATTTCTTCGGTCAATGAGGTCTCGAGGCTAATCCGCTCATGCAAATGAAGCATCTTCCTGGGCACGATGTGCTTTCGAATGCAGGCCCAGGCACCTTTCCTTTGATTCTGGATGACAATTCCGGTAATAAAAACGGTACGATCACAATGTACTTGAGAATCAGTCCCTACCATAAGACGATAATTCCCGCCTGGATGACGGTACATAAACCTGAGTATTCTTTCAAAAACCTGCTCAAACGTCAATTCCTGTTCCTGTAAATTTTGAAACCTTCCGTCCCTGTTAATTGCTTTCCCCATTTAGATATCACCACACCACATTGGGATCTTCATACTAATTGCTAGTCAGCCTGATAAAAAACAGCTTATATAATCAGTATATTGAGCTATTGGGACATTGTTGTTACTTTTTTATTCATTTTAGCTTTTTACGATATCCTTCTTTAAAATTGCAGAAAAGCAGGGTTCTTCCACCACTGCTTTGTCTGGCAGCTGGAAAGTCTCCCTGCTATGCTGTCTTCTTTTACCCGGGTATCAGAAATTCATCCCGGCAAATTGAAGGATATACGGTAGCTGTGCGGATTTCTCTTCCATCCAGTTGACCAATTTCCTTCAAAACTCTTTCACCTTATGTGAACCGTGCATACGTCTTTACTTTACCATCTTTATGTTCATAAACCTGTCGGCCTGTGCCTGTACATGAAGGTAAGCCTCTTTATATTCCTGTTTTAATTGTGCAATAATTTCTCCTGCGGTCTGTATCTCTTTGATTGAACCGATTCCATGCCCTGCTGACCAGATATCCTTCCATGCCTTCGCACTGTTTTCCTTTTGCATTTCATCAAAATTAACATTCTCTTTCTTTGTCAGGGATGCAGAGTCAATCCCAGCTCTTTCGATACTTGGCTTCAACATATTGGACTTGACTCCTGAGAATGCATCTGTAAAAATCAAATCTTCCTGGGTTGAATTCACGAGCATTTGACGGTATTCATCCTTCGCCATGCTTTCTGTTGCCACAATGAATCTTGTTCCCATATAAGCGATATCTGCACCCGCTGCCTGGGCTGCAAGGATTCCCTTCCCGGTCGAGATCGATCCTGCAAGAACAATAATGCCATCCCAGAATGTCCTGACCATATCCACAAAGGCAAAACTATTAATCTCACCCGCATGGCCCCCCGCTCCACTTGCAACCAGGATTAAACCGTCTGCACCTGCCTCCGCCGCCTTCTTTGCAAACTTTAGATCGCTGACATCAGAAAATACCAGACCACCATATTCATGCACGATGTCCACTATTTTCTTTGGATTGCCTAAAGAGGTAATGACAAGCTGGGGCTGATATTTTTTTATAAGTTCAATTTCTTCATCAAGGCGGCTGTACGAACTGTGAACCACCATATTCATGGCCCAGGGAGCAATTCTTTGGTTTGGATTTAGCTCCTTTGCCTTGCTTAATTCTTCATTCAAATGGGCCATCCAGCCTTCAAGAACTTCAATCGGCCGGGCATTGGGGGCCGGAAATGAACCAATTACACCATTTAGGCAGGCAGCCTTCACAAGCTCCGGACCCGATACTAAAAACATTGGTGCAGCAATAGCGGGAATTGATAACGAATTCAGCCAGCTTTTGGGGAGTGTCTTCACCAATTTTCTCTCTCCTGTCATTACATATTTATTAGTAAATCTATCTACTCATAATTTTCTAAAAAGGTTATTTATCATACAAAATACCGTTCCAGCGAGTCCGTTGTTTTTAAAATAAAAAGGATAAGCAAGATTATAGAGACTGCAGTTAATCTAGCCTGTTCTTGACTTATTTTTTCATCAGTTAAATAGGATTCCTTAGCCCTGTTGTATGCTGCCGTTCTCCTGCTATTTCTAAAAACGCTTCATTCAACGCATAGTGAAGCTGTACAAATTCCCCGAACTTCGCGGTTCCTTTAAGGCTCAGGAGATTCTCGGGAATACCCTCTTTGAACAAGGGGATTCCTTCCCCGAGCAATATGGGAATGACTGTAATGATCATCTCATCGACCAGATTTTCCTTTAAAAACGAATTCACCAGTTCTGCGCCTCCAACCAGCCAGATATTCTTTCCCTTCCGCTTCATTAGTTTTTGAACAAAACGATCTGGATCATCGTTTATAAATTCAATAAAAGGATGACTTTTCTTTTCAGACCTGCAAAAAACATAATTTTTTATATCCGGATAGGGATACTCTTCGACCAGGGAAAGGATATGTTCATACGTGTTCCTTCCCATGATGACAGTATCGACGGTGTCATAAAAATCGGTGTATCCATTATCCCCTTCCCCCAGACGTTCAGCCTCCTGCAGCCAGTCAATATCGCCATTAGTTCTGGCAATATATCCATCCATGCTCATAGCGATATATAAAACTACTTTTCTCTCTTTTTTCAATGTGATCACTTCCTAGTCTTAAAGTTTTATCACAGGTATCAAATCTGCTCTCACAGGCTAATGTTTTACCATAAACAAATGGGGAAAAGAAATGACAAACAACAGATAGGAGGTTGTCATATGGCACAGGATAAAAATAATAATAACGAACGCGAACAGTATTTTAAAGAGCGGGCTGGCACTGATGAGGCCAGGTTCCACGTCGTTCCTCATGATGAAGAGGGCTGGGCTGTAAAAGCCGAAGGAAACGATGAACCAGATTATACGACCGATTCCAAATCCAAGGCGGTGAAGGAAGCAAAAAGAATGGCTGAAGAAGCAGGAACAATGGCCATCATCCACAATGAAGAAGGCAGGATTGAAGAACAGCATAATTATGAAGAGTGATGGAAAACCATTCCCATGTAAAAAACGCCAGAAATGGCGTTTTTGCTTTAATAATTATTTCTCCCTGTCTGCCTTATTTCCTTTTGTTTTGGAGTTTTTATTTTTTGTAGGAAATATTTGATTATCCTGAGTCACCTTTGCACCTTCAATAAAATTATCCTTCGTTTTCATTTTCTTCCTCCTTTATTTTTCCGGTATTCTAATTAGCTGTTTTATCCCTAATAGACCAGGTTAGCGGATACGGCCGGTGATTCCATCATCGCCGATTAAAGTTTCGCCAATCTTTGGCGCTTCTGCTTTTTGTTTATCGTTTGTATTCTTATCAAATCCTGGTTCAGTGGTCCCAGTAGACATTAAAGGCTGTTTCAAAGGATCCCTTCCCGGAGAATGTTCAGGAAATTTATTTTTTTGCTTCATACTTTCCCCCCCTTACTATTCATTTCATTTTTATTGTCCGCTTATCTTATTTTCTTATACCAAGAAAGGTAATGAATCTTCAGAATAAAGGACCTCGCATTAATAGTGTGATGAAACCTTTCACTTAAATTCACATCCCCTAAGAGATTCATAAATCATATGGTTTAATTCTCAAATCTGTATGTTTGCCATTTTGAAATTGTGGAATTCTAGGGTTGATATTCCCTTAAAACGATAAATGGAGGAACTTTCATGAAAATATCAGGCAACACGGTTTTAATTACCGGAGGAGCAACCGGTATTGGATTTGCATTAGCGCAGCGGTTCTTATTGGCGGACAATACCGTGATTATCGTTGGAAGGCGTGAGGACAAATTAACAGAGGCTAAGGACAAGCATCCTGACCTGCACATAAAAGGATGTGATATTTCCATAGAAGCCGAACGGACCTCTTTGTTTAACTGGATCAACACCGATTTTCCACAGGTAAACGTTCTGGTTAATAATGCAGGTATCCAGCAAAGGGTGAACCTTTTACAGGAAGCCCACGAATGGGACTACTACAAGAAAGAAATCT
This sequence comes from Mesobacillus foraminis, assembly GCF_004340465.1. Lineage (GTDB taxonomy): Bacteria > Bacillota > Bacilli > Bacillales > Cytobacillaceae > Mesobacillus_B > Mesobacillus_B foraminis. Next base: position 297,021 of record NZ_SLVV01000002.1, read on the forward strand.
CCATCAATGTTGATGCACCCATCCATCTTTCCATGCTCTTTGCTTCCCATTTCATTCAACAGGAACATGCAGCGATCATTAACATTTCATCAGGGCTGGCCATACGTCCTGGTGTCTGGGTTCCAATTTACAGTGCAACAAAAGCAGCCTTGCATTCATTTACAGTCTCACTTAGGATTCAATTGGCACAAACGAATGTCAAAGTAACTGAGGTATTCCCTCCAGCTGTCAATACCGACCTTGGCGGAGCTGGGTTGCATACATTCGGGGCACCATTGCAGGATTTTGCTGATTCGGTTTTTTCCCGTCTGAAGGAAGGAGACCATGAAATTGGATATGGTGATTCCGAAGCCAGGCTAACGGCATCAAAAGCAGAAAATGACAAAGGAGCCATCGAAGCATGGAGGAATTTTCTTAAAAATAATCCTGACTTTTAGTAATAAAAGAAGTGTAAACCATCTAATTAGTGCTCCGTTTCGATGCTTTAACAATCCATCCCTATATTTACAGTAAGTACCATATACACAAGAACCTGACTTGTACTATAATAATAAAACTCTCCTGCCTACCATCATTTAAGGAGGTTTAATTTATGGCTAAAAAAGCTCTGATCATAAAACAAAAGCAGCCTCAAAAATATAAAGTGCAAGAATATACACGCTGTGAGCGCTGTGGCCGTCCTCATTCAGTTTTGCGCAAGTTCAAGCTTTGCCGTATATGTTTCCGGGAACTTGCCTATAAAGGGCAGCTGCCTGGTATCAAAAAAGCGAGCTGGTAATATAAATAAACCCCCAAAGATTCATGTCTTTGGGGGTTTTTGCATTTCTGTCGAGCAATTACTGTTTATACTGATTTAAATCTGTCATGCACTCCTGCACCAGCGTGACGGCCTGGCTCATGGCTGCACCACCGCCAAATGCGGCCGATACACCAATCGCCTCCAGAATTTCTTCCTCCGTTGCGCCTTGATCAAGACAGCCCTTGGTATGATAAATAATGCAATATTCATCCTGGGAAAAGATACTGATCCCCAATGCAATCAATTGCTTTTCTTTTTGCGACAATTTCCCTTCTTCAAAGCATGCTTCCGTAAAAGCATTAAAATGTTTAGCAATTTTAGGCATTTTCTGTGTAAACGTTCCTAAACCCTCTTTAAAATCATAGAGGGCTGCTTCTGTTTCATTTCGCGGTTCATTATGCTCCATATTGTCACAACTCCATTCCCTATTTTTCACCTTTAGTATGGTTAAATATAGGAAAGTTATTCGGTTGAATGATATCAGAATAACTTGGGTATTTTTTGACCTCCTGGCAATACTATCATTTGGAAATACCTATTACCATTTCGTCGAGGATTAATAATGAATTTTGAGCACCTGAACCCTATAAACATCGAATCACTATGAACCAAAGCAGCGTTAAACGAACAGCATGGTGTATTTACCGCACAGTGTGAGGGTCAGCCATTGGAGCACGCCGCAGTTGGTCTCGCTGACGAATGACAGTAGTCAAGGGAAATTGAACATGCATTAGATAGAAAGACCCATTCAATGAACAGTCATTTTTTATTTTGTCTGGTTGTAAAACTGGTCTGTTGACTTCCGTTCCAGGCGTTTCGCTTTTCACGGAGCGGACTGGAAGCCTCCTCGTCACAGCTGCTCCTGCGGGATCTTGCCTATCCCGCTGATCCCGGAGAAGTCTTCACGCCTTCCACTCCAATCAACAGGGTTTTAATAGTCAATGTGCAGTACAGCCAACCCCTTAAGCGTTATTTATTTCCATTTAAAAACGAAGCCGCAGCCCAAATTGAGGAGGAATCTAACCTGAGGTAAAAACTCATTAAGAGACAAAAAGAAGGGTTCGGAATGAGCATTCCGAACCCCTTTTGCCGACAATCAAGACTCTTTCCATTAAGCGTCTTTCCGTTTTTTATATTGTTTATTCGATGCTCTCCAGTGCTTGTCTCACGTGGGCGAATGTTCGAGTCGCCGACATATTGATTCCTGCATGAACAATGGTCTGTGCCAATTCAGGCCGAAGCCCGGTGACAATGGCTTGAATTCCGAGAAGGCTCAAGATATTTTCAAACTGGGAGAGGTATCTTGCAATATCTTCATCAATGGTCAATATCCCCGAATAATCGGTAATTAACTGTCTGATTTGCAGGTCGACAATCCTGGGAACAACCTTTTCAAAAATATAGGTAACTCGATATTCGTCAAGGACTCCAATCAGTGGAAGTACGGCAACTCCGTCCTTGATCGGTACAATGGGGGCGGACAGTTCGGCTATTTCCTTCTGAGACTTTGCCATTAAATTATCGGAAAGGCGTTCAAATGCGTACACTGTTTCATTCATACTAATATCCAGAAGAACGTTTACCCGTTTGATCAGGAATATTGTTTCTGGTGCAGAAAGTTTGAATTCTGTCCCAATGCTTGTGAGGAATTCAGTAAAGAATTCCCTTGTCCCCGGATAACGGGCAACAATTTCGGAAAGTTTCCCGCCCGCAGCCACAAGATCTTCTGCATTTTTTTTACTCCATTCCAGCAGGTCCCCGGGCACACCTTCTTCCTCAGTAATCAGGGATTTCCCCAGGAACCCCAGAAAGCTTGTATACATCTGTATTGCCCGTTCTTTTTCTTCTGTTGGAATGACCAGCCTCAGCCGTTCAAGAACTCCTTTGACAATTTCATTGGCCAGGGTATCTGCATTTTTAATTAAATGGTTGGAAACATTGGAAATCGGGGCCATATCTAATTTCACCTTTTCTATTTTTATAATGAGAGACCCAAATTATTAAAATTCAGATAGTGCTGTAATCCTGATACTGGATTTGAAAGGGTGGGACTATATTCATGGTCTTTATTTTAATGTAGCTTAAAACCTTGAATTGTTCAATCTAGTTTGTAAAAATATCACGAATATCCTCATCGGTCAAAAAGGATGATAAAGAGTCACCTGAGTGAATGAGTTCTCCAATCATGTCCTTTTTTTTCTCCTGGAGTGCATGGATTTTCTCCTCTATCGTGCCAGCTGAAATGAGTTTAATGACTTGAACCGGGTTTTGCTGTCCAAAGCGATGTGCACGGTCGGCAGCCTGCTCTTCGACCGCAGGATTCCACCAGAGATCATAGAGAATAACGGTGTCAGCCCCTATTAAATTCAATCCTGTTCCTCCCGCCTTCAAAGAAATTAAAAATACCTCTCGTTCCCCAGAATTAAAACGTCCGGTCAACCTCACACGTTCTTCCGAAGGGGTTTGTCCATCCAGATAGAAAAAGTCAATACCCTTATAGGCCAGTTCGTGGCCAATGATTTCCAGCATTTTCGTGAATTGGGAGAAAATCAGCAGCCTTCTGCCAGAATCCCGGGATTCTTCGACAATCTCCATTAACTGATCAAATTTCGCAGATTTCCCTCTGTAACCGTCCACGAACAGGGAGGGATGACAGCAGATCTGGCGAAGTCTCGTTAAACCGGCAAGTATCTTTATCCGATTTTTCCGGATTGTTTCTTTATCCAAATGTTTAAGTGTATCATGGCGCAATTTCGCCAAGTAAGCAGCATAGAGCTTTTTTTGATCCGGGTTCAGCTCTGCAGATTCAATACTTGCTGTTTTTTCAGGAAGATCAGGCAGAACCTCCTCTTTTCGCCTCCTAAGGAGGAACGGACGTATACGACGGGCAATATTTTTACTAGTCAGCTGACTGTACTCCTTCAAATCTAAAAATAATTCTGGAAAGACGATGTGAAAAATGGACCACAGCTCTTCAACTGCGTTCTCTACAGGCGTCCCCGTAAGGGCAAAGGAGTTTTCAGCCCTTATTTTCTTCACTGCTTTTGCCGTCTGTGTACCGGGGTTTTTAAAAGCCTGGGCCTCATCAAAAAAAACCGTATGGAAGCACTGACTTTCATACCATTTTATATCTCTTCGGAGCAAAGGATAGGAAGTGATGACAACATCGAATCCTCCTGATTGTGCCTGGGCTTTCACCCTTTCCTCTTTACTGCCGTCAATCACGGCTGCTTGTACTTCAGGTGCAAATTTTATCAGCTCGCTCAGCCAGTTATAAGTCAGGGACGAAGGGCAGACAATCAGCACGGGCAATTTCTGTTTCCGGATCTCGCTTAATTCTGACAGAATGAAAGAGATACTTTGAAGTGTCTTACCCAATCCCATGTCATCTGCCAAGATCCCTCCGAACCCGTAGCTGGCCAGCTGTTTAAGCCATTTAAAGCCAGTTTTTTGGTAATCTCTCATGACAGACTCCAATTGCCCTGGAATCTCATACTTCAAGCTTCCGGGATCTTTCATCCCATCAAGAAACTCATAGAAAGTTTCATCCACGGTTAATGCATGTTCTTCGACAGTTTCAAGCATCTTAAGTCCTTGAATGAGAGGAACTTTAAGCCCTTTTTCCAGCTCGCCGGCATAGCCGGAAGCACTTAAAAATTGCTGAACTTTTTCAAACTCCCTTGTTTCCAAGGAGAGGAGTGAGCCATTGCGGAGCCTGTAATATTTTCGCTTTTCCTCCAAGGCTGCTAATACTTCCCGGATTTGCTTCTCAGGTATCCCATCAATATTGAATTTAAATTCCAGCCAATTTGTTCGCTCTTTCATGGCCTTTATCCTTATCCGCGGGCGTGGGTTTTCCTTGAATACGCGATTCCTTATGGCTGTTGTAGCATAAATTTGAGCGACCTTCTGAAGCCTTGGCAAAACATGATATAAAAATTCATACTCTAATTCTTCATTTTGCAAATAATAGCCGCCATCTGTTTTGGTAAATGAGCTCTCTTCCATCAGCTGCAATATAGAATCTTCCTTGACCCTGTCCCTAATGATCAAGGCATCCGGGCTGAATACCCGCCTTTCTAAGGGTTGAATCACAATGTTCTCATAATGGAATTCAAGCCCTGCCAAAAGACGGTTATTTACCCTGTCAAGATACAGCTTGGCAACTAATGGAGTTCTTAAGTATTTTTTGGTAAGACTTTGTGAAATATGAACATCTCCAAGTTTTCTTAAGCCTGGGATCACCTTTTCTAGAAATAACTGAATCTGGTTTTCCGGGATGGAAATTTTATTCTTCCCGGAACGATCCAGCATTTTTTTTAATTCCGCCAGCCGCTCCGAGTCCTCTGCCTTTAGCTGAACCAGTTTTCCTTCATGCAGTACCATACTGTAGGGATTCAGGAGGATTGTCTCTTCCAGGCCATTTACTTCCATCCAGAAACCAGTAACATCATTTTCATAAAAAGCGAACTGCAATGGAAGCAATTCACTCACGTGCTGCAGTCCGGAAAATAATTGGCCATGATGTTCAAGTTCTACAAAAGGCGCATTTGCCAGCAAAGGGGCAAGCCTTAGCCAGGAGGTCGGTGAAATGATGGTTACTTGATTATCCATGACCGGCCATGAACTCTGTGCGTATGCCTCAAAATAGGTTTTTTCATCATATACCATTCTAAAGAGCTCTTGGAGAACAGCATCTGTTTCTCGCGAGAAGCAATGCTCTCCTGGGTCGTATGTAAAATGAGGGGAAATGGTATATGGATGGCCTTTTTGCACACGTTTCAGGAATTCCCTGATATCACCTACCGAGGTCCCGCCAATTTTCAGTTGGATTCCTAGCATATGGCCATCCGGAACAGCGACCGGTTTACATCTAAACACCAGTTTCAGCACTTCTCTTTTTTCAAGGAGAGTCTGGCGGCTCTTTGACCGCGGCGTACTATTATTGAAAAGTGTCAGCAGTCCTTTGGCTAGCCTTACATCTTCAGGAGTATCAACTATTACGGCTTCCATAGGTGAAGTTCCCTGGCGCAGATGATTGAGAACTGCGAGTAAAACCGCCGCAATATGCTGGCAGTCTTTTTGATAGGAGGCTAATCTAGGACAGCTGCACTCAGTCAGTATCGTTCCGGTTTCATCTGCGCACACTTTCACTAAAAACTCCTCATTTGCCGATACGATTGCTTCACAGCCTTCGGAGCCATATTGTTTAAATGTTACTTTATCAGCACGAAAAAAAGCATCCCCCCGTTTGAAGGAGACTGTACCGCATTTTTCTTTAATGAGATTGTGGCTTAATTTTATATTCAATGCTCCGCTCCTTCCTGAGGAAATAATAAAATGCTCTTAATTAGATTAAGCAAATCTTGAGTCGTGACGCATTCAGCCGTCCAAAAATGGGTAATTGAATCATACACTAGTTCCTCGGGTTTATCGATAAATGGACCTGAATAAATATTTCCAATTAATAAGCTTTAAACTTCTTTTGCCACTATTAAAATACACTTTCGGCAGAATTTCTTAAATGAAAAGCTTTGAGATATAAGTATTAAAATATAAAAAGACCCTTCGGTCAATGTGAAGGGTCCTTCCTGTACTTACTCAGATAAATTTTGATTTTCCTCCAAGAGGTCTTGAAGAGTCTTCGTTGGCTGCCTTCTTTTTTTACTCCTGCTTCGTTTACATATCTTCTCCAAAAGAAGTTGCTGACCTCCTCAACAATAAGTAGCAGCAAAAGCACAGAGATGGCAATAATCGCCCATTTCATCATGTTCATCAACCCCTTTTAGTGAATACCTTCCCTTTTGTTCACGATGATTAACACTTCAGGCCTGCCTTTCTCTTATTTTAGAAAACTCATTCTGGTTTATTGTATTTTTTCGCTCTATCACTATCTTTGTAACCCTTTGTTGTTGGATCCTGTATAATCCCGAGCATTGCCAGAATAATGAAGATATTGTTTGCAAGTGTCAATACCTCGCTCTGGATCTGTTCGGAAAGCTGAAAATCTGTGATTCCAAGACTATTTAATCCCTGTAATAGAATTTGTGCTACCAGCATCACTTGCGAAAGGAATGCCATTACCCAGCCCCGGTTCTTTAAGCGGACCTTCCAGTTGACCATTCTCCCTAACCCCTTTCTTGCTATAAAGCTTTTACTTTATTTTATGCAAGAGCTGGCCAGGGATTATCCGCTAGTATCTCTCTTCGTTTCTATTTCTTGCAAATATTTCTAGCAACTAGTTCAACAGTCTTATGGATGTTGCAAGAGATTGTTCGTAGCGAATGCTTTGGTGCAATTTTGCTATCATCCTGTCTATTTCCTCTCTCCTTCCATTCCCGTTACAGGCGATTTGCAGCCAGTTTCGTTCTTTTAAATAGCCGCTTTCATAATGAAGAATTACTCCGTTCCATCTTAACGTTTTCCCTACTGCTTCTGCTGAGACAGACTCAGGCATCAGTATGGTGAGAATAAAAGGAAAGCTGTTTTCTCTAGAAGCCATTACAGAAAAACCTCTTTTCTCCAGTTCACACCGAATATAGGCGTATTCTGAGCTTATTAATTCCATTCTCTGTTCTCCGCACTCCTCCAATGCAGTAATAAGAGCTTCCAGAAGATTTGAGGACTGGGAGAACGGGGTGCTTTCTGCCTGGTGATAGAGTGCCAGATTCAGATAAGACGGGATCGTATATGAATATTTAGGCTCTGATTCATGGAATACAAAAGAAAGTCCGGTCAATCCCCCTATAGCCTTCCCACTGACCCCGGAAGCCAGATATACCCCCTCAAGGTTGATTGGAACAGCCCCGATTGAACTGATACAGTCCAAACAAAGCTTCAAGCCGGCTAGTGAAGCAATCTGCTTCAGCATTTCCATTGAATTCAGCATTCCTGTCGAGGTCTCACCGTGAACGGCCCAGATCCATTCGGTTTCTTCCGTAACAGCGGCTTCGATTTCTTCTTTGCCAAAAGGCTGTCCCCAATCTTTTTCCAGGATTTCGAACGGCAGCCCCATTCGCTCAGCATGTTTTTTTAACCGCTGGCCAAATTCCCCATTTATTAATATGAGCCCCCGGCCTTTAAGCAGAGACAATTGGCCGGCAATTACATCATTGGCAAGTGAACCAGAACCAAATAGAATCTGGACATCCTTTGCTGAAGCCAGCCTACAAAGCTGTTGTCGTGCTTGCTTCATTTTCCGGTAAAAATTCTGGGATCTATGGGAAAAGGGCCTGGTGCCGAGAGCCTCCATTACCTTCCTGGTCACATTGACAGGGCCTGGCAAAAAAGCTGCAGGATCCTTAAGCAGCCTGCCTGCCAGCGATTTTTTAAAACTGGATTCTGTTAAATACAATGGCTGGAAGGAAGCTTCAGGGGTCCCTGTAAGATGTCCAAAGGGAAGGAAACCCATTTGGCGGTATAGCTTAAGCTCTCTGGTTGTTCCGGAAATCACAGCGGTATCATAACCTGCTTCCAGACAATAGGCTGCCATAAATTGTGCGAGCTTAAGAAAAACCCGGCCATTCCGATATTCTTTTTTTACTGCCAGCAGCCTGATTTCACAAATATTTTCAGTTTGGATAGTGAGATGATTCTCTACGGCGCCAATTTTTCCATCGAGAGAAAACGGCCTTTTCCCCCGGACACAGAGCATCCCAGCGAGGACGTTGTTCTTCAAACAAATAATATATGTATTTTCTGCATGGAATTTATCGACCAATACCCCTTCTGAATTTTGTTCATGCTGGGGAATTTCCTCGGAAAACGTCTGATAATTTAATTTATGGATCTGTTCAAACTCTTCCGGATGACTCGCAATCTTAAATAAATAATCATTTATTTCCATCATGATGACCTAGCCTTTCGATGATATTGTCTTTATGGGCGAGGATCAACCCTAAAATTAACAGCAGTACAGCAAATATAACCATGCCTGTTTCCATGGACCAGAGGAAGAAGGCAGGAATGAATAAAAATGCTCCTAACCCCGCGACAGTAAAGCTTTTGGCAAATGGATACAGGAGCAAAAATCCACCAATAATAATAAGTGCAGTGAACGGTTCATATGCGAGGATGCCACCGATAAAAGTGGAAATGCCTTTACCGCCTTTAAGTCCGAAACATACCGGTTTAATATGTCCAAGAACTGAAGCTCCCAATCCCAGCAGCAAAATGTCACCAGACAAGCCAAATGCCCTCCCTGCCAAAATGACAATCGCGCCTTTCAATGCGTCACCAAAAAATGTCAGGATAAAAGCTTTTTTACCATAAATACGTCCAGCATTTCGTGCCCCGGCATTCCCGCTTCCTTCCTCGCGGATATCCTTCTTTACAAAAATCTTCAAAACAAAATAGCCTGATATAAAGTTCCCAACAATATAGGCAGCCAATAAATAAATGAATACGTTCATGATTCTCTACCTCAATCTATCCTCTAATCTATTATATTCGACATTTCTCCATGTTTTTCCTTTTTTCTGTAAAAATTATGTCATTTGGTGCATCAATTACAAAACCCAATGTTCAATCAATCTATGTTTTATTCTATTTCCATTAAGGTAAATCTTTCCTGAAACGGTGTAAAAGAAATAAATTTTGAAATGAGCATAAAAAAAACGCCAGAACGGCGCCTCTTAAAAATTCCGGCTATACGTTTTTTACGACCATGTACAGCCTGTTATTTCGTTCCTCCTTCTCCTCTTCAACCGCTAAATCATACTTTTTCAGCAAATGGAAGACCTCGTTAAGAATTTCCTGTGTATGTTCCCCTTCAAAAAAGGTTCCAAATAATGGCTTCAACTCTTCTGGTAAGTATGCGGCCTGCTCTTCGTATTTTCTCCTGACATCTTCGTGACTGTGATTCAATTTACATTCACCCACGGACATTCCCTCCTCTTCAAACAAATCACCTTTAGAATATCAGTTTCCTATATCAATTACCTTAAAAAACGCCTCATTAAACAGATTCCAGGGATTCGAATTGACGGATGTATCCGGGTAACCATCATTACCTATGTATTCGTAACATTTTAATTGGGGATTGGTTGAGCGGCGATTAAACTGCAATTATCACCGGTAGAAGCTTTTGTTAAAGTGTACACCTCTAAAAGATGCAAAATACAGTTCGAGAAAGGCAAAAGTAATAGCAACCCTGTCTCATTGAAGTATGAGGGCTGCTTATTTTTACTAGTTTTCGGGTGATAAAGGTGGCTTTTCAAGCCAGCCATACTTGATCGAAAGATTAGCTCCATCCTCAGTATATAAGCCGACTTCTGCTGCCAGCCTTAAATAATCCGCAATAAGATCCCGCCTTTGGCTTTGTGCAGCACACACGCCGTAATTGCCAACTCCCGTAATGCTTGCAAGTCCTGAGTGATACATCATCAGCTTTTCGGAGAAAATGGGCTCCTGTGAGTTTAAGGGTGATAAGTGTACAGACCCAGAGGCAATAATTTTATCTTTTGTCAGAATACCCGAAAGCACTTTGATATTTTTTAGAGAGAGATTCCAGCCTCGTTCAAAGTACTCTTTGATTTCCTTTGTTTTTGCTGTCTGGGCAAATCCTGCAATCAGTGCCTGTCCAAGTACATTGGTTTCAATATTTGAATGAAGATGACTGATTTCTAAAAAACTCAAGCTTCTTTTCGGTCCAAACCAGCCAGAAAGAAATGACTGTTTACCGGCAAAATCGACCTCCAAAGGAGTCGGAATCACTGGGGAACGGACATTTAATCCTTTTTCCAGAAGGGTTTCAGTCACACGGTTGTACAGTTCAATAGTACTTTCAAGAGCTTCCGACATATATTTTCTGATGTCAGCCCTGTATGTATTGGGAAGTGCATAACCATAAGAGCTTAGGCCGCCTTTTGTCATATTTCTTATGTAATATAAATAAAACGTATCAGAATACAAAGGAGGCGCCTCCGGGTTGACATCTTCAGTCGTGAAGCCCTTCGGGACCGGAATCTCTGCTTCAAGAAAAATAGCTCTTGCTGTATCCAGGTGGTTCTTTGACAACTGAAGAGCCAGTGCCAGCATTTCTTTGACATCAGAATCTTCAGCATGCCTTAGAAACATGCCTAGTACACATTCAGCCATGCTGTCCCCCATAAAATTGGTCCAAAGATAGGCAATTTCAGAAGAAGTAAGAGGAATTGAGCTTTTATGATCCATACCGCACCTCTAAATATTTTTTATCCACTCCTTGCATAGTCTGCGATAAATAGCTAAGATTTATTCTGAATAAGCATATAATAATTGAACGAACAGCTTTTAGGGAATAAAGGAGAACTCATGATTAGAACGCTAGCTGTTACGAAAGACAATGCGATTGTGACTAATACCGCTGTTGAAGAACTGGTAAATGGGGATTTTAGCTGGTACTGGATCGATTTTCACCAGCCCTCACAAGAAGAATCAATTGTATTGAGGACGCCCCTTCAATTTCATCCACTGGCGATTGAAGACTGCCTTCACACGCTGCAAAGACCAAAACTCGATTATTACGAGAATTACACCTTTTTTGTTACACATGCCCTCAACCAGCAGAGCCTGGAAAAGGAAGAGGTTGATTTATTTTTATCCGCCAATTATATTGTCACCTATCACCAGAAACCATCTTCAGAAATAAATGAGGTATGGAAAAGGTTTAAATTATCGACGGATGCCAGCATATGGCAGCCAAGTCTTGTTCTCTATCATATCCTGGATAAAATTGTTGATAACTATTTCCCGCCAATTTACCGTATTGAGGATATCTTGAACGACCTTGATGAAAACTCCCAGGAACAGTCAATGGAGTCCCTGCTCGACAGTCTGTTTGATACCAGGCATGACCTGCTATCCTTGAGGCATACAATTGGACCGATGAGGGACCTTGTTTACAGGATGATCAATTCTCAGCGGCTGCAAGGACAGTTAGCCAACCGGGAATACTTTTCTGACATTCACGACCACTTATTAAAACTTACTGAAATGGTCGATGCCAATCGGGAGCTTACCACGGACATCCGGGACAGCTATCTCTCTCTGAATTCACATGAAACGAATAGGGTGATGAAGGTTCTGACTGTCATCACCACTATATTTATGCCATTGACCTTTATTGCCGGCATTTATGGAATGAACTTTCAGCATATGCCTGAGTTATCATGGAAATATGGATACCTGGCGACATTGATCCTCATGCTCGTCATTGGCCTCGGAATGTTTTTATGGTTCAGGAAAAAAGGCTGGTTTAAATAGCTTAAATCCAGGTACGCCTTAGGGGTAAATACATGGTTCCTAATCTTTTATGTCCCAATGATTGAATTTGGTTGTTTCATATCCTACTGAGCCAGATTCGTACCAGGCTGCGGCCTTCATTACAAGAGGCGAGGAATTGTCGAAATGGAGTTTTCAAAGGTAATAAACTCTGCTCCGGCTGAATCCTCTCCCTTTTTAATGGGCTTTACGATTCCTTGCATTCTTCTGATTTTATACAAGGCAGGAATATGATGGACATGGGTCTAATCTTTCCATTTTGCCGGAAACATAAAAATCCACGATCCCCAAATTGCGATCAATCTCTGAACTTCATCCAGTTTCTTCAGTGACATCTCTTTAGAGCCACATTTTAGCCCTCTGTATCCTCAAGTCTGCTGCCGGGAATATCAAAATGGTTTCCATAAGCCACGGCTTTTGTATACAACAAGAAGAGTATCATTCTCAACGCAAACTCCCTATACGCCAAACGTGCGAAGATATTTCGTCATTTTAATCTCCTCGGTTCATTATGTAAGTTGCTTTGTATGGAAAAAATCTATATTGGGACCTGCAACCTGTTGTCCGGGTTTAAACTACTCCTCAAATATATATTGTTTCTAATTTTTCCTTGGGATTTTTTGGATCTCCTCTTCCCCATTTTTCAAACTGCACGTTTTATTTTTCCAGTCTTTTTTAACTGGACCTTCCTCTTTTTTATCTTTCATGCTAGATCTCTAATTTGCATAATTCCCCATTTCATTTCCAAATCTCTTTCTTTATTTCTAATATTTTTCACACGGATCTATCTTTTATCTCTAAGTCTTTTTTTATATGTAAAAATTACCAATGTATTTTGGCTGTTATTTTTCACCATAAACGGGAATAGACCATTGGGACAAGCGAAGGAAGCTTGGTTAAAAAGTTAATAGGAGGAATGAATATGTTTAGCCATATCAAACAACTACAATTTGAAGCGAAACCTGAGAGACCAGATCCGTTATATGCAAAGAAACTTCAAGAGCTGATCGGCGGTCAATTCGGCGAGATGAGTGTAGCGATGCAATATTTATTCCAGGGCTGGTCTGTCAGAGGGAATGATAAATATAAAGACTTGCTTCTCGATATTGGTACAGAAGAAATTGGACATATTGAAATGCTGGCTACAATGGTTTCCAGATTACTAGATGATGCACCTGTCCATCTTCAGGAGGAAGCCGCTAAAGATCCTGTTATTGGCGCCGTTATGGGCGGTATGAATCCACAGCATGCCATCGTGGCGGGGCTTGGCGCCCGTCCAAGTGACAGTGTTGGCAACCCGTGGATGGGCAGCTACATTATTTCCAGTGGAAACCTTCTGGCAGATTTCAGGGCAAATTTAAATGCAGAATCACAAGGGCGTCTTCAGGCTGTCCGCCTTTATGAAATGACCGATGACCGTGGAGTGAAAGACCTTCTTTCCGTATTGATTGCCAGGGATTCCTACCACCAGAACCAATGGGCAGCAGCAATCGCCGAGCTTGAGGAGCAAGAAGGCCTTCTTGTGCCAAGCACCTTCCCAAGAGAAAAAGAACGTTTGGACATATCCTACAAGCTGTATAACTTTTCAGAAGGAGAAGAAAGCAGTACTGGCCGCTGGGCACAAGGGCAGGCTCTCGATGGCCAGGGCGAATACGAATATGTCAGTTCCCCTGTACCTGAGGGTGAACGGCCTAACCTTAAGCCGGCTCCTTCCAACCTTCATAATACACTGCCGATGGACGGCAAGCTCCACCGCTAGATTAAAAGACCTGCTGCCTGGCCTCACCGTCAGGCAGCTGTTTTTGTTTAATGCCCCCAGCTTCCCCCCTTTCCTACCAGCATTCATTTCCTATATAATATCTTAGATAAGGGTACCGATGAAACTTCTTCGAGATTTTTTACGTATAATAGGTAGAACATCAAGAAAGTTAGGAGATCTAATGGACAAGTTTAAACAACTAATAAAAGATAAGCTGGGAGCCTTATGGAATTCAATCGTCCGCTTCTGGCGAAGAAAACATATTACTCAAATCATCCTGCTGGCCGGATTGGTGGTCATCCTCCTGTCTATTCTTTGGTTCGCCTTCATCGCGAGCAGAGCCAATGTCCAAAGCTTGAGGGACGGATTAAAGCAGTCTACCATTATTTATGATAAGGACGGCGATGTCGCTGGAAAAGTTGCGACCAACCGGACCGAGGGGATTACTTTCGAACAGCTTCCTGATCAGGTCCCAAATGCCGTGATTGCAATTGAGGATGAAAGGTTCAGAGAACATAACGGATTTGATATCAAAGGAATAACCCGGGCCTTCTTCGGAAATTTATTTGCTGGAAGGATTACTGGAGGAGGAAGCACCATTACACAGCAGCTGACTAAAAATGCCCTCCTTTCACCTGAGCGTTCCTATAAACGAAAAGTAGAGGAACTATTTCTTGCGGTTGAAATTGAAAAGGCCTATACAAAAAATGAAATTATTGAAATGTACCTGAATCAGGTTTATTTCGGCAGCGGTGCCTGGGGCATCAGCAATGCTTCCAAAAAATATTTTAATAAAGATATACAGGAAGTCACAATAAGCGAAGCGGCACTACTTGCAGGACTCCTGCAGGCGCCATCCGCCCTCGATCCGTACAATAATTATGAAAAAGCCATGAATCGAAGAGATGTAGTGCTCGGCAAAATGAATGAACTCGGAATGATCAGTAATGAAGAGCACAAGGCAGCGGTGAATGAAAAAATCATTCTTGAGGACGGCGGCGGAAGCATTGTTGACCGCAAATTTCCTTATTATATGGATGCTGTTCTAGATGAGGCCATCAATGAGTATGGACTTACACAGGAAGAAATTTTAACAAGAGGCTATGTCATTCATACTCAACTGGATCAAAACCTTCAGGCTGACCTGGAGAGAGTGTATGCAAACAATGCCAATTTCCCTCAGGGCAGAGGCGGTCAGCTTGTGCAGAGCGGTGCTGTCCTTCTTGACCCAAAAACCGGGGGCGTCAGAGCTTTGGTCGGAGGACGGGGTGAACATGTATTCCGGGGGTTCAACCGCGCTACGCACTTAAAAGCACAGCCGGGTTCCACGATGAAGCCGCTGGCTGTTTATACCCCGGCTCTTGAAGAAGGATACGATTATGACTCGATGCTCGTCGATAAAGAAATGACATTTGGGAAATATAAACCAAAGAACTTTTCAAGAACCTACCAGGAAGAAGTTCCAATGTATGAGGCAGTAGAAAAGTCAATCAACGTCCCTGCAGTCTGGCTTTTGAATGAAATTGGACTGGAAAAAGGCCTGGAATCTGTTAAGAAGTTCGGGATCCCTCTTCAGGAGGAGGACAGGAACCTGGCCATTGCTCTCGGCGGAATGCATAAGGGAATTTCACCCCAGGACTTGGCGGAAGCCTATTCCACTTTTGCAAACGGCGGAAAACGGGAAGAAAGCCACATTATAACCAAAATTGTCGGTCCTACCGGGAAAATCATTGACGAACATCAGGATAAGACAACAAGAGTAACTTCCAGGCGCGTTTCCAATGAAATGACCTCAATGCTGCTGAATGTAGTTGAAACAGGGACTGGCCGGGCAGCCAACATCAGCGGTTTGCAAATTGCCGGGAAAACTGGTTCGACCCAGCTTCCATATAGTGATATTGATGGGACAAAGGACCAATGGTTTGCCGGTTATACACCAAATATTGTTGGTGCAGTATGGATAGGCTACGATAAAACAGACCGGGAGCACTATCTGTCCAGCAGCAGCTCTGAAACCGTTGTGCCTATCTTCAGGGAAATCATGGAGGAAGCAGCCCCCCATATTGAAAAGACTGAATTTGACGTGAAGTCGGTTAATGAAAAGCTCGGTAAATACCAGACTGAAACAGAGGATTCCGGTGAAAGAGAACTAACGGAAAAGGCAAAGCAGCTGGAGGAAGAATTAAAGAAAACAGCTGATAAAGTAGAGGAAAGATTGAAAGAGGAAGCTCCAAAATGGAAGAAAGTGCTTGAAGAAGCACGGCGTGACGCCAGTACCCTTGGCGATAAATTAAAAGAAAAAGTCGAGGAATTCGCTCCATAAAATAGTTTTTAAACGCTTGGGATTGTTCATCCCAAGCGTTTTGTTTATTATAGCGACAAATACTTTTCATTACCTAAATAACGCTCGATGAGGATTTTTCTATGATGCCGTTCATGGCCAGCAATGATGTAGGCAAGGGCGCGAACGGTAACTTCCGAATCATTTGCATTCCCTTTGCGGTTCCATGCTTTTTCAGGCAGACCTCTTAATAATTGGATGGTTGAAGTCCGAACCCCAGCTAAATTTTCCAGGAGTTCCTGAACACTTAAAAAGTTGAATTCTGCGTTTCGCACATACTTGTTATCGTCGTAGCCAGGAAGAGAAACGGTTTCTCCCCTCGCAATGCACAGGAGGCGATAGCCCATAATCCGTTCAGTATCCGTGACATGGCCAATCACTTCCTTTATGGTCCATTTGTCTGGTCCATAACGGAAAAGGGCCTGTGTTTCAGTAATAGGTTGAAGAAGTTGAATGGTTTCATTGATCTGTTCTTCAAGAATGGCTTCAATCTCCCCATTCGGTACCATGCTCACATATGGTGCATAGTACGAATTGTAGTCTCTTGTCTTTGGTCTTATTGTCATATCCATCACTCCTTTGATAATGATCCTATCATTTCCATTAGCAGGTTTTTAAAGATGCAAAATGGGCAGGCCTGCCCATTTTGCTTAAATGCTGATATCCCGTTTTTGAAAGAATGAGAAGGTCAGCGATATAAAAATCACATAGTAAATCCCAAGCACTGCCAGGGAAAATGGCATTGTAATACCTTCCATGATCTGCTCCTCCAAAGCATAAACGGTTAAATCCAAATGAGGGAATATCAAATATTTAGCCCATGTATACTTATCTGCAAGCATTAGGATGATGCCGCCAAGCGTCGAGGAGAAGAATAACACAAAAATACCAATTCCTACTGCCAGCGCCTGACTTTTAAACAAGGTAGAAAGCATGAATGCAATCGTCATGATCATTAACAAACCTGGGAGGTAAAGGAATATCTTTTTGAAAAACAGAGGCCCTACCTGTGCTTCCATCCTGCCCTCCAGGGTTACTTCAAAGATTCTCATGGAAAAGTCACCGCTGCCGAAAAGGAGCAATCCAACCAGATATCCGGAAATCACGAGTACTGCGACCATCATCAAGGCGTAAATGATGGTTGCTGCATACTTGGACAGCAGGATGCTCCACCTTTTATGCGGTCGGATTAAAAGCTGTTTAATTGTCCCGTCAGAAAATTCCGCGGCTACGTTGGAACTGCAGATGATGACTACAAATAAAGTAACTAAAGAACCGACTCCAGTGACAACGTCGTTCATAAAATGCCAGTTGGAGGTTGCATCAGGATTTATATTCTGGTCCAGATATAGCTGCAGTTCATTAATCTGATCCTCGATCCATCGCCCCTCTTCATCGGGGGCTTGTTCAAGCTGGCTTTCCAAATTGGAAATTTCGGTTTCAATCCCCTGTCGCCAATTCGGGTCTTCTGGACCTTCAACTTTTAAATAAATGATACCGGCAATTAAAACAGCCAGGACCACAACGACCATAAAAAGCCAGCCGGCCATTTTGCCAAAAATCTTCATCAGCTCATTTTGTATTAAGTCGATCATAAGTTTTGCTCCTTCTTCTCTCTGTTGGTAATTTCAAGAAATCTGTCCTCAAGGGTTGCTTTAACAGTTTGAATTTGAAAGACATCGATCTCATTCTTTACGAACATGGAATTGAGGAGTGGAACTTTCTCCCGCGGAGCCAAAATCGACAGCTTATTTCCACTAATCCTGGATATTTCAAATTCAGCAAAGTGCTGCCTTATAAGCTCGACAGCAGCATCAATTGCGCTGACCTCAAATTCTATCCTTGACGTCAGTGTCTCTTTTTCGTCATGCATCGAGGCAATATGAATGAGCTTCCCGCTCTCGATAATGGCAAAACGGTCGCACATTAACTGCATCTCTGATAATAAGTGCGAAGAAACCAGGACCGAGGTTCCCTGACTTGCCAGCTCCCGGAGATAATCCCGAAATTCCCTTATTCCCTGGGGGTCCAGGCCGTTTGTCGGTTCATCAAGGATTAAGATGGAGGGATTATGCAGAATGGCCTGGGCAACTCCCAGGCGCTGGCGCATCCCCAGCGAGTAGGTTCTAACTTTATCATGTATGGCATTCTCCAGCCCCACTAATCTTGTTACTTCTGAAATCCGTTCTTCACTGATATCGGCCAAAGCCATTCTTTTATAGTGGCGCAAATTTTTATATCCACTCAAATATTTATAGAATTCCGGGTTTTCAACTATGGCTCCCAATTCATTCATTGCCAGCTTGAAGGAATCATCAAGATTGTAGCCATTGATTGTGACGGTCCCGCCCGTTCTGTTAATCAAACTGACGATCATCCGAATGATGGTGGTTTTTCCAGCCCCATTGGGACCAAGCAGCCCAAAGATCTCCCCTTTTTCCACCTTAAAGCTTACATTGTCGACAATGGTCTTCTTCCCGATCTGCTTTGTCAGCGAACTGACTTCTAGTGCATATTGCGACATCTCTTTCTCCTCATTTCGTTTTCCTGATTTAAGGTCCCAGTTTATATACGATAGCATCTTTGAAATAGTTGCAGAATGTCGTAATCTTTTTAAATTTGTCAGATAATCTTCACGATCTTCACATTTCAGACACCATTCTCCCTAAATTTATTACTATAATTTGGTTGATACAATACATTAAGAATGGAAGGTACCCTATGGTTAAATTGCTCTATATCACTGCTAAACCAAAAGGGCTTGAACAATCAAAAGGCCTGCAAATTGGCGAAGCATTCCTCGATGGATTTCTTTTATCCCGCCCGGATACCCAAGTATCGAGGCTAGATCTATTCCAGTTGGACATACCGGAAATGGATGCCGAGTTAATCTCTGCACGAGGAAAGACAGCGGGCAGCGGGTTGTCCCTCGAACAATTGACGAAACCAGAACGCAGCAAGCTGTTAAGAATGCATGCTGTGGCGGATCATTTTTTGGACTTTGATTGTTATGTATTTGTTTCACCCGTCTGGAACCTGGGTTCACCCCCGGTATTAAAAGCCTATCTCGACAATCTCTTTGTTCATGGGAAAACCTTTGCATTTACTTCGGACGGTCCCAAAGGCCTGCTTGCCAGTAAAACGGCCATCCATATCCAGACTCGTGGAGGCGTTTATTCGGAGGGTCCAATGAAAGGACTGGAATCAGGTGACCGATATTTACAGATTGCTCTTGGCTTTCTTGGAATCAGGATGATGCCCACCGTGGTTGCCGAGGGGTTTGACCGTTTTCCACATAAGACTGATCAAATTGTTGCTTCTGCAAAAGTGAAGGCAGCCGTTGCGGCCGCAAAAATAGCACAGGATGCAGAAGGGTTATGTCCAGCAGAGGAGTGCTCACACGTATAGCCTTGATTCGCCATGACCTGGATAATATCCTCCCATAAAGCAAAGGATATAAATGATATTCTCAGGAAGAATATCATCTGTTTTCTACCATCCTATCCAAGAGGTGATTTGATGAGCTACAGAGATCGATTAGATCAACAATCTCAGCTTTTCCACTATAATTGGACAAGGCCGAAGCATTTGAATTCCCAGGTAAACGGTCAGACGATGCGGACCCAGAAGACCATCATCACCAGGAGCAATGCCAAGGCACACCATTGGTAAGGATTACGAAAACGTGGAAAAAGACGCCGAGATGCGTCTTTTTTCACATAGTTGTTAATATAGACTTGGTGGAATTTGATCTTCTCTGCCTTTTACTACCGCAGGAGGCGTATCATGTATATAAGGCGGTGCTGGTTTAAGCACAGGTTTCTTCGCTAATGGAACTGGATTCTCGACATATTGGAAGACGCCTTCCCCATCCATGCTCGGTCCGCTCGCCCATCTTCCTTCAGCACTCTCATTCCCAGCAGAAAAATTAAAGAGTACATGCGATACTTCGCGTTTCTCCAATTCGCGAGGGAACGTACTAGGCACCACGATATTCTCCTTCGCCTCAAGCTCGCAGATGGCAGCATACCATTGGTTTTGATGCATCGTATCCCTGGCGATCAGCCACGATAGCATATCTTTAACACCGCGGTCCGTTGTAGACTCATACAGTCGTACTACCTGCAGCCTGCCTTGTGACTCTGCATTAAGGTTTGCCCTGAAGTCAGCCAGCAGGTTTCCGCTGGCAATAATGTAGTCAGCTGTCCATCGGTTTCCCACACTGTCCGCAGGCATTGCGCCCAGGCCTGAAACAATTGCGTGCTGCGGATTCATTCCGCTCAGGATGGCTCCGATGACCGGATCCTTGGCCGCAACCTCCAAATCACCCACTGGCGCCCCGTCTAGCAGCCTCGCAATCATGGTTGCGAGCATCTCGATATGGGCCAGCTCTTCTGCACCCGTGTCCATCAGCAAATCCTTGTACTTTCCGTTCCCTCGGACGCTCCAGCCCTGGAACAAATACTGCATTGCTACAGAAATTTCTCCAAACTGGCCTCCGAGCACCTCCTGCAGCTGCTTGGCGAAAAGTGGATCGGGCCGCTCGGGCTTTGCCCTGTACTGTAATTCTTTTATATGATAAAACAAGACTACTTCACACCCCTAACTTTGAATGCTGTGCCCTTTCAGGGTATGCATCCATTATGGGCTGGGTGTATGTCTTGCAGCGATTTTGCCTTGCTCAATCAATTTATAATAGAAATACATCTGTTCCCCACATGATAAAAGCAGAGATTTTTATTTAGCCTTCCTGGGATTTTGCTTGTTTTATCCACCTTGCCAGTCAAGCTTCCCATCATTGCCAGAGAGAAAAACCATATCCAGGAGATGAACATGCAGGCAACTGTAAGAGCTAATAGTGCACTCCCAACGGCAAAATCAGTCCGATACCAAGAATCATTTCATATGTAATTGCACTATCACTTTTTCCCCCATTATTATCATCTGCATCTGAGGGGGCAACTGAATTTGCACCACTTCGTTATCGTTTAAAAATCTTTTCCCCTCAAGAATTTACTTTGCCATTAATACTCACTGATCAAGAATTTATAGAAATTAAAAACGGGCTGATGTCAGCCCGTAAATGTAGAAACATTATTCAGTCACCCTCCTGAAGACAAATCCTTTTTGGCCCAGATAGTTCGTAACTGTGTAAAGAACGGTACCAATGAGGATCCCTAGTTCATCCGATGAAACCACACTTGCTGCCCACGCCGGAATTGTCAGGATTTCTGCGGCAGCTCCGCTTACAGAATATGAAACTGTGTAGCTGAAAACAATAACCGCCGCAAATTTAGGAATCCCTTCAGATGCTCCAACCCTGCTATTGAAGGTAAAAGACCGGTTCAAGAAATAGCTTATGATAGCACCGATGGAGTTCCCTGTAAATGTTGATTGCCAATAAGACCAGCCAAAAAGATTTAATAGGATGAACATAATCGATAATCCTATTATGGTATTTAGCACTCCTACAAGCAAAAAGCGGATAAAATAGCTATTTCGTTTCAGAGAGTTTTCCAGCAGCATAGCTAAATGCGTCCCTTTCCTGGATTCCGTCATGCTCAAAGGCCCCCTCTTCACCCAGTAATGGTTGTGGGACAGCTAAATTAAATGTATCGATATCGATGATATATTTTGGCCGTCCTTTAGTCTCTTTATAGATTTTCCCTATATATTCCCCCACCAGGCCAATGGCGATGAGCTGCAGGCCTCCAATCAGCCATATGGAGGTAATCATGGAAGTCCAGCCAGATTCCGTGTGCCCAAAGAATTTCAGTGAGAGAAAGTAGCTTCCGAACAATAAACTAACCAAAAACGACAGACACCCAACCAACAGGACCATACGAATGGGCGTCACAGAAAAAGAGGTAATTCCATCTAGTGCAAAAGCAAGCATTTTCTTCAGCGGGTATTTTGTCTCCCCGGCAGCCCTTTCTTTTCGATCATAGTAAATGGAAGTGGACTGGAATCCGATCAGTGGAACAATCCCTCTGAGGAACATATTGGCTTCCCCGAATCTTTCAAGTTCCTCGACAGCTCGCCTACTCATCAGCCGGTAATCAGCATGATTGTACACAAGATTAACTCCCATTTTTTTCATCAATTTATAAAAGCCCTCAGCTGTAGTCCTTTTGAAGAAGGTATCCGTATCCCTCCTGTCCCTTACCCCATAGACAACCTCATACCCTTCCTTAAACTTCTGGATGAACTTTTGAATCACATCAATGTCGTCCTGCAGGTCCGCATCAATGCTGACGATACAATCGCTGGTCTTTTTAGCTGCAAACAGACCAGCCAGGAGCGCATTTTGGTGGCCGACATTCCTTGCGAGTTTTATCCCTCTAATAAATTCTCCTTTAATGCTTTCCTTATAAATCATTTTCCACGTGTCATCTCTGCTTCCGTCATCAACAAATAAAATCCTGCTCTTTTCAGAAACCTGCTTTTCCCTGACCATATCCGCCAAAAGGCCAGTCAATTGTTTCATGGTTTCGGTCAAAACTTCTTCTTCGTTATAGCATGGTACTACAATTGCTAATACTGGCTCGTCCATAGCTGCATCCTCCATGTTGTTGTTAGTTGTTGGCACTATAAGGTTTTATATAAGTAAATTTTCCACGCGGAGCTTTTGGAATCAAAGACCTCCTCCAAAAAAAGACCATTTGACCCGGGATTTTCAATTGGCACCGACGAAAAAATGTATCTTCCCCCCATGTTCTTAAATGCATCGATATTCAGCTCTAGATTTTTAAGAGTCTTCTTAGTCTTTTTCTTGAACATATAATGCTTCCCCAATTCATCGGTGAAAAGGTAACAGCGGCCTCCCCATTCATCAAAATAGGTTCGTATGGTTATATTTTTCGCCAATTCCTTCTCGATAATCTTCCGGAATTCTCTTTTGTAGCTTAATGGATAGAAATTATTGTAGGTGTCAAGTGTGTAAAACCCGTTATATTGGGCGATGGCAGGGTGAAGTCCAATACTTGCCACCCGGTAATCCTCCTGCGGGAGGCCAATATGTTCTTTTATCTCCATGAATTGTTCTTCCGCGTAAAACTGTTCGACTGTAGGCTTGTTCTGATAAACTATTTCTTCATTTGAAAATGATAAAACAAGAATCTGGGCAGCAATCAGCCAGGGGACGATTTTCCTCCATGCCTTCCCCTGCCCCAACAATATTCCCAGCCCTAATGCAAATAAAAGATACAGGACAAGAGGTCTTAAGAAATGGTACCGCGCAAAATTGAAGGTATCCAAAAAATGAAAGCGCTCCGTCAACGGGAGCCATCCCTTATAAAACCAAAAAGCATACCAGGCAGACAAAAGGAAATTGAATGCGAACAAAAATACAAACACCTTTTCACGCTTCCAGCCCTTGTTGAGCCAGATATAATAAAAGGCAATCAACAATATTGGGAGAATGACAAGAGTATGAACCGTAAGGACATGGGTATGGCCGAGGACAAAATTTTTAAACGTCAGTCTGATTGAATGAAGGAATGAGAGCCGCGCATGAAAATATTCATCCCGACTGTTTGGTTCATGATCAAATAAAAACGAGTAAAACAGCCGATACTCAACTAGCATATAAATCAGCGTCATATAAGCAATGGAAAATAAAAAGCGCCAGTTCCATCCTTTTCCCCTCATAAGATCTGTCAGCCAAAACAGCCCCATCGCACTAAGGAAAAAGAAAAAACCTAAAACAAGACTTGAGTAAAATGGCAGGAGGGTCAGGACTAAATAATTCTTCCAACTCTTTTCTCCCTGCCTGATATTAAGGAACGCCCATAGGGCCATCGGCATCCCCAGTGTGCTGAGCATTCCTGAAGGCCAAAAAGGGGTCATGGCAAAAGCCAGTGCCGTCCCAACACGAATAGCAGCCCGTTGCGGCCCAGGGACAATATGTTTCTTTAAAAGCAAATACATCCCTATAAAAGCAACAAAGCGGGTTAAGGCTTGACTTAAACCATAAGCAACCATGGTCGGAAACAGGGCATACAGCCAGACAATGACACTGAATTCTGTTCCAAAGGCATTTCTTTGCAGTTCGCCGTTAATAATCTGTGGAATTCTGGCATCAATTGACCCTGTGAGCTCGCCACTTTCAACCAGCACTTTATACCAGGCAAGATTTGAATCTAAATTATCATGAACTCGAATATGGGCGTCTTCGCCTAGCAGGAACAATGGGGAGAGAAACAAAGCCAATATGACCAGAGCTGCAAGAATGAGTGTTTGTTCTTTATCCCTTTCTTTTAAAACCAATAGTTTACACCTCATAATTCGAATAATCTGGGAGAGAGCCATTTTTAAGTTTTGCTTTTCTTTATGAAACTATTCCCTTAAATCCCAATTTCCGCGGGATAGGATTAGCCTGTGTTATCATAAACATAGAAGCAAATCATAAGGTACAGGGGGATTATTATGATTAAAAAAGCAGTCATACCAGCAGCCGGGCTTGGCACACGATTCCTTCCGGCCACAAAGGCTCAGCCAAAGGAAATGCTCCCCATCGTAGATAAGCCGACCATTCAGTATATTATTGAGGAAGCTGTCCATTCCGGCATAGAAGATATCATCATTGTCACAGGCCGGAACAAGAGAGCCATCGAAGATCATTTTGATAAATCCATTGAACTTGAGCTTTTACTGAAAAGAACGGGAAAAAAAGAAATGTTTGAAATGGTCGAAGAGATTTCAAACCTCGTGGACATTCATTATGTCAGGCAAAAAGAACCTCTTGGCTTGGGGCATGCTGTACTATGTGCCAAAAAGTTTATTGGAGACGAACCATTTGCCGTCCTTCTAGGGGACGATATTATCGACAGCACGGTCCCTGCCTTGTCCCAAATGATTGAAAAATACAATAAAGCAGGAACTGTGATTTTAGGCTGTAAGGAAGTTCCTATTTCGGAGGTAAACAAATACGGCATCGTCGGCCATGATGGTCACAACGGAGAGCTTTACCGGGTCAGACAACTGATCGAGAAGCCTGAGCCCCTTTCCGCGCCATCTACACAAGCGATCATTGGCAGATACATCCTTACTCCTGCTATTTTTCCAATACTGGAAAAAACCAAGCCGGACATGAAAGGTGAAATCCAGCTGACCAATGCTCTGGATTTGCTCTTGAAGGAAGAGCCTGTCCATTCCTATCTCATAAAAGGGAAACGTTACGACGTTGGGGATAAATTTGGCTTTTTACAGGCAAATATTGATTTCGCCCTAAAACGGCCAGAGCTGAAGGAGCAGCTGCAAAATTATTTAAGGGAATTAAACATTTAGCTGCCCAGGATGTTTTTGTCTCTTCTTTTCTGATTGAGTTTGAACCTGAATGGACTTGAAATCGAGGACATGGGTTATCCTATCAAGTGAATAACTTTATGCAAAGGAGTTTTTAGGATGACCCAATCTCAACGGCAAAGAGAAAGGCAATGGCGGGAACGAAAAGAGCAGCAGAACGCCCACGGAAAAATTAAGTCTTTTGATCAGCTTGCGGAAGAAGCAGGCAAAACGGAGACTGAAAACAGGTAAAAAACTCAAGACCGCAGGGCCAAACTGCGGTCTGCTTCAGTATAATTCTCATTTATACATCGATCCCTGCCAGTTATTGATTGATTGTTTTGGTTTATGCATTAATTATTTATAGTTATACATTGATTCTTTGCGGTTATTGAAAAACCTGTTTCCCGGCTGTGAACACAAGGGAAAAACTGATCCTTATTATTAAAACCATTCCTGCAAAAAAGGATGCTGCTGACAACCACGGGATGGCATTAATACTTTCATAAAATAATGACATGTGGAGTCTCCATTACTGAGTAAAAAAAGAGGTCCCCTCCCATTACATCGACGTTTTAACATCGTTTAAGGATATAGCAGCTTCCATCCTCTGCAAAAAACAAGTATTTCCCCTGTCTGATATTGAATTCAACCAAATGTTTATCATAAATAAGCTTTGAGGCCTTTTCAAATGGCTTAACAAGTCCAAGGTCCGGATCGAGGATGATATCGCGGCTTTGTAGTGTTGTTACAAAACCTTTTGGATTACAGTTCCTGTCGGGTCTCAGTTCCGTTGTCCATTCACCAGTTAAAAGAATGGACTGAGCTGTGATTTTCCCTCTCCTTGTCTGGACAGACCAAACCTTTCGGCAGTTGCACCTATAGATCCTGCACTTCATCTCATCTACCTACCTTCTGTCATAAGTAAAGAGTGTCTTGGTAATTGTATTCAAATTCAAAACAAATTATTGCTCAGCGTTATGAAACTGTATAAATTAAAAAGCAGCCCGCTGCTCCGGGCTGCCTCCACATTTTCATTCAACAATGTCAAAATCATCATAGCCAGTCAGATTATCCATATGACTGGCAATCATGGCAATGATCGTGCTTGCTTCTTCTTTTGTGAAGATGAAATTCGATTCGTCTTTTAATAGTTCATCATCCTCAGTCCATATCCGATTTACCCTGCGAAGGACTCCATCTCCGGTGTCACTGACGATACCAAACTGATAGGTAACCTCTACCTCATCTTCCTTTTGGAATGCCGTCACTTCTGGTGTTTCCCACTCTACATCAATTTCTTCAAGCAGATCGCCATCATTGAGTTCACCAACGAAATACTCTTCTTCCTCATCCTCAATCAAATCGCCATCTGCCAAATAAACTTCCTCATCGTCCTCATCGACAAAATAGACTTCTTCACCATCGTCATCTTCATCATCCACAAAATAAACTTCTTCTACATCATCATCATTCATGAATTCGTGAAAGCTTTCATGGACGGCGTCTACAATATCATCTATATCAGCAAGTATGGTTCTGGACGGCTGTTCCAGGTCCACATCAAAGGTTTCCACATAGAATTCTTCATTATGGGGATCAAAAAACAAAGAGCAAAAATATTCTCTTTCATCATCTAATGTTTCCACAAAAAACTCAATCCTTGGATGCTTTGCACTCCGGTCAATTGTCATATGCCCTGTCTGATCGTATTTTTCACAAATAGACTCAAGATGATCCTGCAATTCACCTGTTACTCTGTCAAACCATTCCAATGACATGCACCTCACACCCTTTCAATATGTTCCTCTTTACTATCTCCTACTTAGGCTAGAATTGCCCTAACATATATATCCAAATTTCCACATATCGGCAAACCACCCAAGAAACCCATGTTTTTACCATTATTAAGTCGGGAAAAGGAAAAATGTATAAGCCAAAAGAGGAGCTGAATTAAAATGAATTCAAACATTATTGGTGTTTATGATTCCCAGCAAGAAGTGATGAGTGCCATTCAGGATTTGCAAGACGATGGTTTCAGAGTCAGGGACCTTGGAATCATTGCCCGTACTGCGAATGGAGAGTCAACAATTGAAGATGAAACTGGAGCAAATGCCCTGGAATTTGAGACAGACAAAAACCACCATAACGATGATGATTTAGTCAATACTCTTGCCCATCTTTACGATGATGTAGAGTTTAACGAGGAAAGAACAATAGGAAGATTTTTAGAATTGGGATTGTCCCGTGAGCAGGCAAGGGAATATGCTTCGTATGTCGAAAACGGAAAAATCATTCTGTACAATGAAAACCAGGGCCCGGGTACGGGAAATGGCACAGCTGTTTCCGGTTACAATATTACCTCGGACACACGTTCAGGTCGAGGTTTATCATCGGGTACAGGCATACATGCAGACACTCAGCAAACATTATGGGATACAGATGACCAGGAACAAACCATGAAGCTTAGAGAAGAGGAACTTAATGTTACCAAGAACCCTGTGAAAACTGGGGAAGTTACCGTTCATAAAGACGTAATCGAGGAACAAAAGAACATTGAAGTTCCCGTAACTCGTGAAGAGCTTTACATTGAACGCAGAAAAGCAGACGGAACAAGCCCGGACGGAGCCCCGATTGGAGATGGGGAAACCATCAGGATTCCAATCAAGGAAGAAAAGGTAAACGTAAGCAAGCAAGAAATGGTTACAGAAGAACTCGTCATAGGAAAACGGCAGGTGCAGGATACGGAACAGGTAACCGAAACCGTCAGAAAAGAAGAGGTCAGACTTGAAGAGGATGGCAGAATTTCTCAAGACCGGAATTTAAATAAAGGGTATCGCCAAAAAAATAATGATCTATGATCATCCCCCGGTTTACTTGGATTGCCCTTTCCAGGTTAGCTATAACAAGCGACAAATTTTATTCTTAAGGCGTGATTTCCCAAAGGGGAGTCATGCCTCATTTTTTTACTGTGCAACTGTTTTTAGGGGAAACTAAAAATCCTTGTTCCCATGAACTGTAATAAACCTGGTTAGTTTATTGTGGATAACCAGTAGGACAACTGACTGACTGCCTAAACACTGAAGCCGAATTGATCGGGAAATGACATCATGCCGTTGACAAGTCCAAAGCAAAGTAAACATCAGTGCGCAGGAAACATTATCTACCGATGAAGACGAAAAAGAAAGCGGAAAACAGCGGGAAAATGCCATCATAAAGTTCATGAAAAGGAAGCTGAAAACAGTGGCAAGATGACATCATTAGTGTCATGAAGCCGAAGCCATCTCCATCCCCTGCAATTAGTTTACCGTTGATCCTCCCTGTATACTCGGCTGCCTTGGCCCTTAAAATTACCGTTCATCTTTCACTCCTTAATTAAATGCTTGCTATCAGTGGAATCGTTCACAAATTCTTCACTTTTCTGTTTTTAGGAACCCTGTACTTTCCCCCTTACTTTTTTGAAAAAACCTTATTACAGCAGTGTTCAGACATCTTCCCTCTCCTTTCCGGCATTTAAACACCAGATTCTTATTTTCATATATTTACCAGGCTCTTTCCTATTTATATCATTTCCACTTGCTTTATAATGGGAAGTAGAATGAATGAGGAGTTGAATTGATTGAATTTGCACGATTCTAAACTTGTTTCCAAACTACTCCCGTTTTTTGCGTTTTTTATCATCATTATGGCGGTTAGTATCACCTGGTTTGTTAATACAGCCAGCCATGAGATTTCTGTTCCTTTTTCTGATATGGTGAAAACAGTTGAAGGGCTTGATACAGAAACGGCTACACTTACCGAGCAGCAGGATGGCACGCTTGAATTAAAAACGAAAGATGCTACTTATATCTCTCAAGTACCTCCAAATAGCCAAATGGTTGATCAACTGGTTGGCACAAATAATATACATTATACTTATTCCAATAACAGCAAATACGGCCCTTGGATCATTGGCGGCCTATTGATTTTGTTAACGGCGGCAGTTTTGATTGTACAGAAGAAAACCCAGGGTGGAATTGGCATGGGGAACAAAATGAAGAACAGTATCTCCAAGCCCCTCCCTCTCCCCTCGATTACCCTGAAAGACGTGGGCGGACTGCAGGATGAAATGAGAGAGGAGATACTCCAGACATTATCGATTTTAAAAGACCCGGACCGTTCTGAAAGAATGGGCATTAAACCTCCGAAGGGCATCCTATTATACGGCCCTCCTGGAACAGGAAAGACATTGCTGGCACAAGCTATCGCACATGAACTAAATGCCAATTTCTTTTCGGCCAGCGGTTCTGCCTTTAACGAAATGTTCATCGGTGTTGGTGCCTCACGTGTGAGGAGCCTCTTCCAGAATGCGCGTAAACAGGGGCCGGCAGTGATTTTCATTGATGAAGTGGATGCTCTTGCAGGCAAAAGGAAACCGAATGGCGGCGAGGAAGGCGAAAAGACTCTGACCGAACTTCTGGTTCAGCTTGATGGCGGCCATTCGAATGATGGGATTTTATTTATTGCTGCGACGAACCGGAAAGATATGCTTGACGATGCATTCCTTCGCCCGGGCAGGATTGATTTCACGTTTCAGGTTCCGCTTCCCGATACAAAAGGACGCAAGGAAATTATCGATATCAATGTAAAAGGAAAAAATCTGTCAGAGGAAGTACTTGCTTCACTGGACGAATTGGCAGAAAGCACATCCGGATTTTCCGGCGCCGAACTCGCTTCGCTCTTTGCTACGGCCAGCAGGCTTGCACTTCGAAAAGGACGCGATTATCTAATAAAAAGCGATCTAGATTATGCTTTAGACAGAACAATTCTTGGGAGCACAACAAGAGCCCTTCAGGATGCTGACACTAAACGGAGAGTGGCAATCCACGAAGCGGGGCATGCACTTGTGTCAGCTGTTACTAAACCAGGGTCTGTCCGAAAAGCCACTATCATTCCTCGCGGGCAGGCGCTTGGGTACGTAGCCCCGATCCCGAAGGAACTGCATTTATCTACAACCAGTGACCTTCTGGATCGAGTAGCGATGATCCTCGCCGGCGGTGTAGCTGAACGAATGTTCCTTGGCGAGCATAGCATCGGTGTCAGCGGGGATGTTCAGCAGGCGAAACAAATCATTGAGCAAATGGTTGACACTGGCCTTTTGCAGGATGGATTTACTCTGACCTTCAGCAAGGGGCAAAAAGAAGTAAAAATGCAGGAGCTGTTCCAGGAAGCGCTTGAGCTGTCAGAAAACTTGATCCGCTCATATGAAGAAGAGTTTCAGGGTCTGGTACAAGCCCTGTTAAAGAAGGAAACACTCGAGGGGGCAGAAGTTCAGGCCATTGTGAACAACACCGTCACCTCTGACCTGGAAGAAATGGTTATTGCATAATACCCGAAAAGGACCGAAATTTTACTTTCGGTCCTTATTTATCGTTACAGCAACAGGGTCCTGGCAATTAACGTAATGATTGGCAAGACTCCGACAGTAAGACCAAGGCCTCATTATAACTAGTGATTGGGATCTATTGCTTCGCCTAAAAGGCGGATATCTTCAATAATCTGCCTTCTGATTCTTTTGTCATTACATTTTTTGTAATCTTTGAAAAGACGACCTAATTCTTCAATAAAAATTAAAACCTCTTCTGTCTCCACCATTTGCTAACCCCTTTGTGAGTTTAATCCCAGAAGACTAATCGGACTATAATCATTTGTTGGATGAGATCGTCCTTTTTAAGGTTATGATGGGAAACTTTTTCCTCGCATCCTCTTTTGAACTCATCATGTCCCAATAAGATGTGACCTGTAGTTTTACCCCTGTAAAAAACAGCTGAAACCTTCTTTTTACAAAAAGATTACTTTAATTTATTATTTTATAGTCCATCCATTCATTTGGAATTAATTGCTGATATTTAGGAAGGAGAAAGCGGTCATCGATCAGCATGATTGTTCCTCTGTCATTCTCTGACCGGATGAGCCTTCCGCCTGCCTGGAGCACTTTATTCATGCCAGGATAAACGTACGCATAATCATAGCCATGCATTCCTTTTTCTGCAAAGTATCCCTTGATCAGGTCACGCTCAAACCCTATCTGGGGAAGGCCCACACCTACGATAACCACTCCATTCAGCCGGTCTCCCTTTAAATCAATTCCCTCTGAGAAAATTCCGCCAAGTACGGCGAAACCTACTAACGAGACTTCATTTTTGGGCGAAAAATTTTCTAAGAAGGCTTCCCGCTCCCTTTCATCCATTCCCGTACCCTGGATAAGCGTCTCAATTCCTGCCCCCTCCCATTTCTCCAGGACAGAGGACATATACTGATACGACGGAAAGAAAACGAGGTAATTTCCGGGTTTCTCATGAACAAGATTTGTTATGGTCCGGACAATGGGAAGTATCGACCGGTCACGGTCCCTGTAACGGGTTGACAACGGGCAGATGCGGACATCGTTCTGTTCTCTCACAAATGGGGACGGCAGCGTAATTTTGTAATCTTCCTCTCCTCCTCCCAGCATGTTTAAGTAATAGACCAAAGGTGTGAAAGTAGCTGAAAAGTAAACCCGGGAACGAAAAGACTTGGCATACTTCCGGACCAGCCTTGAGGGATCCAGACAGAATTGTTTTATGCTGACATCCTTATTGCTGATCTCACAGTAGGTAGTGAACTCTTCACTATACAGCTTTCCGATCCTGACCCAGTTTTGGACAGCGAAAAAAGCTTCTAATAATAGGGGTTCTTCCTCTTTCCCTTTAAGCAGTTCAAGCTCACACTCGCTTATAAACTGATCGGCCAGACCGTTAAGTTCTTTCGGGGTATCTTTTAGAACCATTGTCTTTTCAGACCCTGCCTGCTTCCTGATGGAAATAAAAAATTCGTTCAGTTTTTTTGAAATCTCATAGATTTTCCCGTTGATTTCTTTGTACTGTCTCCTTAATTGAAGGAACGGGGCTTTATTCAGAGATGCAGAATACATTTCCCTCCCCCGGTCAACCAGGTTATGGGCCTCATCCACAAGCAGAACGCTCTGTTTTTTGTACTCCTCGCTGTACCGCTTGATTGATACTCGAGGGTCGAATACGTAATTGTAATCACATACAACAGCATCCGAAACGTAAGCCAGATCCAGTGAAAATTCAAAAGGGCAAACTCTGTGTACCCTGGAATAGCGCACAATTATTTCCCGGTCCATTCTTGTTTCATTCTCCAAAATATCCAGCACTGCACCATTGATACGGTCATAATAGCCATCGGCAAACTCACATTGCTCTTTTGTACAGACCGTGTGATCTTTAAGACACACCTTTTCTTTCGCTGTGATGGTTACATACTGGCAAAACAGCCCTTTTTCTTCCATTAGCCTAAAGGCTTCCTCTGCTGCCTGCCTGGTAATCGTTTTGGCAGTTAAATAGAATATTTTATTAATGAGGCCTTCACCAATTGCTTTTACAGACGGAAAAATCGTTGAAATCGTTTTACCTATTCCAGTGGGAGCTTGGGCAAATAAGGTTTTTTTCTCCAATGCGGTCTTATAGACAGCACCAGCGAGCATTCTTTGCCCTTTCCTGTAATCCTCGAAAGGAAAAGAAAGTTCATTTATGCTGCGATTCCTTTTTTCGATATTAGCAAGCCGTAGTCTGGCAAATGGCACAAAACGGCTTGCCAAATCATGAATGGACTCTTCCAGTTCCTTGAACAGGAGCTTTTTGGCAAACCGTTTCACTTCTCCCGTCTGAACCTGTTTATAGGTCAGCTGGATATTCATTGCAGAGATTTCATGGTCTTTTGCATACATGTAGGCATAAAAGTCTGCCTGGGCCCAATGTACAGGATATGTATCCTCGTTCACCAATGAGAGTCTGCCGGCTGTTGATTTGATTTCATCAACCGTCACCTCCCCGTTTCTGAAAAGAATCCCGTCTGCTCTCCCATCGATATGCAGGCTGATACCGTCAAGCGGAAGAGTTGTATGCAGAGGGACTTCCCGCTGGTCCGATTCCTGGTAATCTTTCTGCAGTTCGATATGGGCCCTAGTCCCTTCCGTTAAGGACAAGGCTGTTCGAAACCCTGATTCAATGCTTCCGGAGCTGAACACATATTCTACCAGTGCCCTAACCGATATTTTATACTCATTGTCCATTTTTTCACCCCGCAAAGCCATGCTGTTATCCGTTGAATTTTTCTTCCTCTATTATAGCACATACGTTCGAGGATCTATGCAATGAAAAATCCGCCCTCATTAAAGAAGCGGATATCTATTTACCAGTCACGAGTATTTTCCAGCAAAACATCAATTTCGATTTGGTTCAGCATCAAGTATGCATCTTCCCCATCAATATGTTCAGTCTCTTCCAGCAATTCGTCAATATCAGTGCTTAACTTCCCCATACCGAACCTCCTCTTTTGAAATCTGTCTAAAAAGACATCAATAAAGAGTCCGAACGGGGATGTTTGTTTGTGTCGGTCAGCAGCTTTATTTTACCAAAAAACTCACTATTACTGTCAGACAGGCGGCAGAATAGGATGACCGACGG
This sequence comes from Mesobacillus foraminis, assembly GCF_004340465.1. Classification (GTDB taxonomy): domain Bacteria; phylum Bacillota; class Bacilli; order Bacillales; family Cytobacillaceae; genus Mesobacillus_B; species Mesobacillus_B foraminis. The sequence goes on from NZ_SLVV01000002.1 coordinate 330,977, forward strand.
GACTGCCTTCGGTGCTTTCCTGCCCCCGCATAGCACCGGCTTCCCCAGAAATGACGATGAGTAAGGCTCCAATTACCATGATTTTTAATAATAGTTTTTTCATTCTTATTTCCTCCTTTAGCTGATTTTCCCTAGATATTCAACTGCTTTTTCAACCCGCCCTATACTTATGTAATGACTGGAAAGCAGTTTGTAAAAGCTGTGCAGTTCTTCATAATGCGCCTGGCTTTCTTCTACTGCAGGAATCACTTTGGACTCAAGATAATCCCACGATTCCGAAGGACGTTCGATTGAAAGCAGATAATAGGTGGAGAGGATTTGATATTTTTTTATTTGCAGCTTTTTTGCGAGGACCTTTACTTTTTTAAAATAATTAGATGCCTGTAAGTACTGCCCATTCCAATAATAGATTTCCCCCACAGAGTAAAGGGAAATCATATAGGGGTGAGTGTCCTTCTCAGCCAGGGAAAGACTATGGTTAAAATAGGAGAGTGCCTCCTCTTTCTCTCCAATTTTCTTTTGTAAATACCCCATATTATGATAGATTTGTGCTCTTAACTGGATATCTTTCATAAGTGCAGCATTCCTGATTAGGTGGTTGAAGCAGTTCAAAGCTTCCTCGTATATCTTTGCGTGAGTATAATTAATGCCTAGAAGCATGAGCGTATGGAGGATCCTGATGAAGTTTAAATCCTGTGTATACGCCTGCAAAGCCATTTTGCCATAATGGATTGCATACCCGGACTGCTCAAGCGATGTCTTTGACAGTGCCTGGTGATAATAGAACTCTCCATGGTCAATGCCCGGGAGCATATCCTCCGAAAGGCTCTGAAGGATGGAATTGGCCTGTTTGTACGCTCCCTTTTTTAATAAAAATAAGGCATTTAGATAACAAAATAAACGGAATTCATGTTGGGAAAAATTCTTTTTTTGTTTATTCAACCTGTCTTTCAGAGCCTCTGCCTCCTTCAAGCTGCCTGAGAATATCAGATAGCGAAGCTTGGTCAGTTCAATGGAATAAAGCATGGATGAATATGGAATGGTGCCCTTCAGTTGATTCAGTTCTTCCATATGTGAGTCTGCCTCTTCTTTCAGATGATAATTAATTCTGTCGTTCAGCTTGGCAACTAACTCACCGATTTTGACTTCCTGACCGTCAATATCCTCCAGGTCTATATCCAATCTTTCTAACAAAAGCCTGATTGTTTCCAGGTTCCCCTCTTTTGAATTGCTTTCAATTTTGCTTAAATGCGGAATCGAACAGATTCCATTTGCCAGTTCTTTTTGAGTCAAACCCTTTTGAATGCGGTGATATTTTATCAAAGGACCATAGTGCATTTGCTCACCAGCCTTTTCTTAATAATCTATCACCTTTTTTCAAAACTTAAACAGTTAAAAAGACTCATTTTTATACTATTTTGTATATTCGGAAAATAATACCAGCAAAAGAGCTGCCCGGTTTGGGTCAGCTCCCAGCAGTCTTTTATTTTACCCTTGGAAACCCGAATCCTGAAGCATAGTCATCACCGGCTGCTGCTCCTGTTCCACCCTTGACATCATAAAGCTTCGCACGGTTCTGGAGCTCTGTTCGCAGCTGTTTGTTGGTCAATGTTTTATTCGAGGCCCATATTTTTGCTGCCAGGCCGGAAATATGCGGAGTCGCCATGGATGTTCCGCTCATGGTCGTATAACCTCCACTTGCAGCTGTGGAATAGATGGCGCCGCCTGGTGCTGAAACTTCAACATCCCTTTCCTGTATAACGTAATCAGCATCGGTTGCAGGGTTGCCGCGAGAAGAAAAATCAGAAACCTTATAGGTCCCGTTCACGATACTATTGTCCAGGGAAGCAACAGCAACTGCATTCACCAGGGCACCGGGATAGCCAATTGTATTGCTGCTTGGTCCGCTGTTCCCCGCGGCTGCTACAACAAGAGTGCCTTTATTGTACGCGTAGTCCACTGCACTGGCAATTAATGAATCCTTTGCACTCGACCCTAATGACATGGAGATAACGACCTTAGCCCCTGTACGGGCAGATTCATCGGCTGCATGGCGTATTCCTGCCGCAATATCATCAGAGTAGCCGGATCCTCTATCGTTAAGGACCTTATAAGCCCACAATTCTGCTTCTGGGGCTACTCCATAAATGCCCAGGCCATCGTTCCCCCCATTGGCAAGAACAGTTCCCGCAACATGTGTCCCATGACCGTGGCGATCATTGCAGGAGCCATTTACCAATGGGTTGCTCGATTGTGTGAAATCCTTGCATTGTTCGGCATTATCGCGTAGATCTATATGGCCCGTATTGGCTCCCGTATCAAGCACAGCAACTTTTATCCCGTTTCCGCCAGAAGTTGCCTGGAGGTTGCTGTCATTATAGATTGCCTCAATTCCCCATGGAAGCTGATCGGCAGGGAGTGCCTGGGCACCGGAACCTGGCTTCGCCTCCACAGAGCTTTCTAATTGTACCTCCTGCACTCTATCAATCTTTAAATTTTTATTTTTCAATAAAGCCTGAAACTGTTTTTCATTCACTTCTGCAGTGAAACCTTTTTCCCCAAAGTCCCATCGAGTCCCAACGCTTTGCTTTGCCTTTACTTTTTCGGAATTTGGACCCTGGATATGTACCCGGATCATTTCGTTCTTTTCTACAGCCATCGCTTCCTGACTAAAAGCACCTGCGGCAAACATTGCGACTCCCATTACAGCACTAAGAATGGCAGATCCAGCTACTTTTCGCTTTTTCATCTTTTAGCTCCTCTCAGGAAATAGTTGCAGCCTGTTGCTGCGCCTTAAGTATATTTTAAATTTTCAGTCTAAATCAATAAAAGGTCGTCCTTTTGATATTGGGAAAATTTTTAAGATTATTAACATAGGATGGTTTTTTTATATTAAAATAGAATACAAATTTTAAACATTTAAAAATGACAGAAAAAAGGTGAGCCGGAATGATCAGAAAGTTGACAGGCGAAGACAATGGAAAAGTGATGGATTTCCTGAGTGATGAACCATCCATCAACCTGTTTATTATTGGGGACATTGAAGCTTTTGGGTATGATACATCTTTCCAGGAGCTATGGGGAGAGTTTACAGAGGATGGAACATTGATTGCCGTATTTCTTCGGTTCCATAACTCATTTATCCCCTATGCAAAAGGTTCTTTCAGCGTTCATCAGTTTGCAGAAATTATGAAGTTGTATTCGGATCGACCCGTTCTTTCCGGAAAGGCTGCTATTGTCGAACAATTTGAAAGAGCGGCGGGTCTGTCCCTTGGACGGAAGCAGCAAACCTTTTTTGCGGAATGCCGGACAACTGATCATTTGGGGAGTACAGATCTGCTGGTGGAAAAGGCTGCTATTTCTGATGTAGACAGGATTATTCAACTTCGATCAACAATTGATGAGTTTGTGGTGAATGAAAACGCACATGAAATGCTGATTCAAGCGATGGAATCGGGTACCGGGAGGACGTTCTATACAGAGGAGGATGGAACAATGACGGCCTGTGCGTCAACTGCTGCGGAGAATTCGATGTCTGCAATGGTTGTTGGTGTATGCACTCATAAGAATTACCGCCGAAAAGGCCACGCAACGGCTGTGATGCAAAAACTGTTTAAAGATGTTTTAGAGGAAGGGCGGATCCTTTGTCTATTTTATGATAACCCGGACGCAGGACGAATTTATAAAAGGCTGGGATTCAAGGAGATTGGGATGTGGACCATGTACCGTTAAAATAGGTAGTTTAAGACTGAAAAGACTTCCTTCAAATAGAAGGAAGTCAATTTTTATCCTGTTATTTTCCCGGCAGCTTTCCGTGCTGCCTGTGAAATCGAATATACAGCGTTTTGAATCTGGTTTTCTTTTACATCAAAATGTGTAACAAACCGTACGGTAGCAGAACCTGCGCTGCCAGCCAGAATGCCTTGCTCCTTAAGGTGGCGGACGAACTCCCCGGAGGTTACCCCAAGCCCGCTTACATCTGCAACCAAAATATTGGTGTCTACCTGATTAACGACTTGAAGCCCGCTTATCTCCCTTATACCCTCTGCGAGACGTTTGGCATTGGCATGGTCCTCAGCTAATCGGTCTTTCATTTTCGTCAAGGCAATTAATCCTGGCGCAGCAATGACGCCTGCTTGCCTCATTCCGCCGCCAAGCCGTTTCCGCCATTTCCTTGCAATAGCGATAAATTCTTTGCTTCCCGCAATAATGGATCCAACCGGTGCACAAAGGCCTTTGGAAAGGCAGACCTGGACTGTGTCGGAATACTGTGCAAACTCTTTGACGTCTGCTCCTGCAGCAACGGCAGTATTAAAGAGCCTGGCTCCATCAGTGTGGACAGGGATCCCTTCGGACTTTGCCATTTCATATATCTCCCTCATATTTTCAGAAGGAACTATCGCACCCCCTGCCCTGTTATGGGTATTTTCAATGCAAATCAATCCCGTTTCAGGATAGTGTATGTCTACTCCCCGGATCGCTTCCTTTACTGCAGCGGGGTCCATCGCTCCCCGCGTCCCCTGGATGGTCCTTGTCTGGACACCTGCAAGAGCTGCTGTTGCGCCAGATTCATAGTAAAATATATGTGATTCTGCCTCCAGAATAATTTCCTGTCCAGGGCGGCAATGCGTGAGGACCGCTATTTGGTTTCCCTGCGTGCCGCTGGTAACAAACAAAGCGGATTCTTTTCCCAGAATATCCGCTGCGGTTTCTTCCAGAAGCCGCACTGTCGGGTCATCCTGGTATACATCATCACCCACTTCAGCATCGTACATGGCTTTTCTCATTTCTTCCGTAGGCTTTGTTACTGTATCACTTCTAAGGTCTATCATTTTTGGTCCCCCATTCATTTTCTCTGTCATATGAATTCAAACCTTTATGAAATCACATGCAGGCTATCCAATTTATAATACCAATATTTCTGCAAAAAACTAACAGTTTTCCCGTACGTGCTTCGTGGTAATGAACCTTAAGTCCATTAATAGGAGGGTATCCAATGAAAATCAAGGAAGTAATGACAACAGATGTAGAAACCTGCCATCCTGATACGCCATTGTACGAGGTTGCTTCAAAAATGAAAGAATTAGATGTAGGAGTCATTCCAATTTGTCAAAATGATGAATTAGTTGGTCTGGCCACGGACAGAGACCTGATCATTAAGGGAATGGCGGATCAGCTCCCGATTGATGCTCCAGTTTCTCAGGTGATGACTGGCGACCCCGTCAGAGGCAGTATTCATATGTCAGCGGAGGAAGCAGCCGATTTAATGGCTGATGTGCAAATTCGCCGTCTTCCAATTGTCGATGATGGGAAGCTTTTCGGCATTGTTTCTCTTGGCGACCTGGCCGTTAACGAACAAGTAAATGATGATGCAGGGCAAGCACTTGAAGACATTTCAGTCCCTTCCGAGCCAAACAACTAGCTATCTTATGGAAATAAAAACGCACGGCGCCTGTCGACCACAGCACCGTGCGTTTTTTTGCTCAAGAGTCCCCTATTAATCCATGTTTTACATTATTAATTAATGACCTCTATCAGCTGCATAATATCATCATATATAAGTTCTTTATATTTTTGATCCTCACATTTTTGGTAGTCTTCAATTAATCGTCCAAGCTCTTTAATAAATATGAGCTTTTCATCTTCATAAATCATCTGCATGCTCCTCAAATGCACCAAAAGATTTGCTTCCTTCCAACTCACTTTTGGCAGACTATCTATTCCTCAGTTTTTTATATCTTATGTAATAAGCCGGGAATTATTCAGGAGATGTCTTCATGTTCGTTTTCATGCAGAAGAAGGACGTTTGGTTAAAGCTTTAAGTACCTCCTGCACTCCTTTTGATTGCTGGTCGATTTTTATCAGTAAAACTGCTAATAAATGCGAGGAATGCACTGCCGTACAAGAAGTACGATAAGCTTATAATGCCTTTGTCAAAAATGGAACGGCAAGGTTACCATGGACAAACCTGGAGATGGAACGCTAAAACATATTTAAACCGCCTTTAACATGTAAAAAACTGATGCACATTCTTTTTTAGTCCTCATACAACTCAATTGGCAAGCCGTCTGGATCTGCAAAAAATGTAAAGCGTTTGCCCGTCAGAGGATCTACGCGAACTGGTTCCACCTGTATTCCTTTTGCTGAAAGTGACGTTATCGCCCTGTCGATGCTGCTAACCGAGAAAGCCAAGTGCCGTAAGCCCCGTGCTTCTGGATAACTTGGACGTGCCGGGGGATCCTGAAAGGAAAAAAGTTCAATTTGGCTTTCTCCGACTTGTAAGTCCAATTTATAGGACTCCCTGTCCGCTCTGTAGGTTTCAGATATAATAGGGAGGCCAAGAGTATTGACATAAAACTCTTTTGATACATGATAGTCCGAACAAATGATTGCCGCATGATGAATCTTCGAAATAAACATATTAGAACCTCCGTGACAAAAGAATAACCCTATTTTATCAAAAGTTAGCGTATAGAACGAAAAAAAATAAAAAACCTCCAAAAAGGAGGTTTAGAATCTGATAGTCTGGTTATATATAATTAAAAAGCAGTTTTTGCACCAAGATAGCGCGGCTTCCAGTACGTATTATTCATATCGCTGATTTCGACGCCGCGTGAAGATCCCGCATGAATGAACTTATTGTTCCCAAGATAGATTCCCGCGTGGGACGGTCCCGGCTGGTAGGTTTCAAAAAATACGATATCGCCTACTCTTGGTGATGAAACCGATTTTGTTGCACCCCAAATCGTCGCTACTGTTCTTGGGATGGATACTCCGACTTTATTGAAGACATATTGGAGGTATCCGCTGCAATCAAAACCAGAAGGTGTGCTTCCAGCCCATACATAAGGAACTCCGATATATTTTTTTGCTTCAGCAACTAGCGCATCTACTTTTGATGATGATGATACTACAGTTGTTGTTGCTGTTGATGCAGTTCCGGATGTGCTGCCGGAAACTTTTAAGACCTGTCCAACGTAAATTAAATCCGATGTTAAGTTATTCAATGATTTTAATTGTGATACCGATACGCTATGGCGAACTGCAATTTCTGATAGCGTATCACCACTTTGAACACGGTAAGTACCTGTGCCGGCAGTTGTTGGAGCAACTGTTTGCTTTGTGGCTGAAGTTCCAGATACGCGAAGGGTTTGTCCAGGGCGGATCAAATCGGATGTTAATCCATTCAATGACTTCAATGTACTGACAGAGACATTAAATTTATTTGAAATTCCCCATAATGTATCGCCGGATTTCACAACATATGTTGAACTGCCAGAAGCTGTTGTTACTGAACTTTTTTGAGCTTCTGTATGACTGTGCGGCGCAATAACCGATAGTTTTTGATTTACATATATAGTTGAAGAGGATAGTTTATTCCAGTTTCTTAAACTATCAACTGAAACATCATAAGTTCTTGAAAGTCCCCAAAGAGTATCTCCGGATCGAACCGTATGAACCCTTTCATGAGCACTTGCAGCTCCATTAAATGTAGAAAACAAGATTCCAGCGGTTGCGGCAACGGTCACTAGCTGTTTTTTCATGATTGCATCTCCCTTTATTTTCATTACAAGAATATACTAAAGTTTCCTTTAATAGATTTGTACCCATAAAAATTCCCTTCAAAGGTATTATTTTCCTATGGTAAAAATAGCACTTTCACAGAAAAAAGAGCCAAAACCTTGGAATATTAAGGTTTTCAGCTCTTTTTTCATTTTTATTTTATTCGATTGTAACACTATTGAAACATAAGCTTAATAAAATGTAATACATTAATTGTTCATTTTTTTCTTCCTGGGACCCGGAAAATGGTCATTAAATAGATCAAATGTAATAGTATCTGACGAATCGACCTGGGCAAAGAATACTTTATCGACTTCCGTGCCCTTGCTTCGAAGCTGTTTCTCTAGCCAAGACCTGGTCTTGCCCGTTTTCTCCAGGGCATTTTTGAGTATGATTCCATCCATAATAACTGTAATCGCTTCTCTCTCCCGCGGGAGTTTCATGTTAAGGTCTTTAGGTGTTAAGGGCCGGTGCTCCTTCTTTAATAGGACGCTAAGGTCCCCATTTGCTTCCAGCACCGCAAACTCTACATCAGCCGCTTTAAAAACATTTTTCTGACGCAGGAGCGCATTCAGTTCATCTATCGTGTATTTCTCTTTCTTTAAATTATCCTCAAGGATTTTACCGTCTTCAATCAAAACGGCCGCCTTCCCTTCAACTAGATCCCTAAACTTCTTGCTTTTAATCGAGACAGCATCCACAAGATAGGTAGCAATGCCAAAAATTAAAATCGCATTGATGCCATGCCAGATATTTCTCTCCAGTCCCATTATCACCTCTCCGGCAATACTTCCAATCGTAATACCCGAGACGTATTCAAAAAACGAGAGTTCTGCAAGCTGTTTCTTTCCGACTAATTTTGTGATAAGAAACAGCATGACTAAAAAAATAATAGCCCTCAAGACAAGCTGCAGCATAGATTTCGCACCTCAGTTCATAACCCAGGAAACATAGTTATTTAGTAGTATGAACTCCCTGACGATTCGTATGCAGAGGAAATGGCACAGGAAACTTCTTGTTTGTTATATGAGTTAGATCAGCCTAATCCTCAATTAGAATGTAACAACGTATCTTTCGCCTTCAATTATCGAGATTCTGTTTTTTTGGAGCAAGAAATTAAACACAAACTAATCAGCAGCCCGTTTTCACATAAGAATCAGACCTTTATAAATTGTTCCGGCGAGGGTCTTGGCCATTTTAAGGTAAAGTGCAATCATATATTGAACCACTTTTAGAAGGATGACAGAAATTAGACTCACTATGTGAATTTTTATGTTTATACGGTTAGCTGCCTTTGAGAGGTTTTGGTATTTGTTTGCTGGATTTTTTTGTTAAAGTCATAAGAGACTGAGTCAACAGGTCCAAGCAACGGCCAGGTCAATTTTATTAGATTCTATGTACCGATCGAACTTTAAACGGTTTTACAATTATGAAAGGAATAGGTTGAAGAATGAAAAAGCTAACAAAGACTCTTTATTTCAATGTTGCTTTATTAATGCTATCCGGATGTACTTACAATACAAACGAAGAGTCCATAACTGCGTCTTCAGAAAACAGGTCAGTTTCAGAATCAACTGAAGAAGATGCAACCAAAACGTCTGAAAGTATGTCAATAAGTGAGGTTGAGGAAACAGACACTGATGATGCTGGTGACACCTCGTCAGAAGACTCTGTTAATAGTGGTTTAGAAGATGGCCCCCCTGGTGAACATAGTGACTCAGATACAGGTGACCCAGAAGAAGTAGAAACACGATCTCAGTATTCTAATGAACAAATCGAGTACGCAAGAGTCTGGCTGCAACTTGGTGCCAATCAATTTATAGATAGATTGCATGTTGAGCACATTCCAGCGGGCACACCGCTCAATCCTAATGATGACACCAGTGTTAGTTATCCGGAAGCTGTTATCCAGTTAGCAGGTTCTCGCTTAGTAGACGGTTCAGTAACTTATAGCAGTAATGGGGATGGTACGATTAATGTTTACAACGTTCCTTTACGCTGGGATGGGCAATACCCTGCTGGAAAAAAATTCTATACGGATATTATTAAGAATACACAGCTAGTGTCTATTGAGCAGGGTGACGATGAAAAAATCATAGAATTAATCAAATTACTAAAAGTTAATGTTCAGTAGTAGTTAAAGGGTGTTTTTGTTCAAGAAACTAATAATAGTAAAATGCTCAGAGTTTCATTCCCTGAGCATTTTTTTCGAAGATTACTGTGTGTTAATACGCTAGTTAATTGAAATGTGTTTTGAACTGTAATTCAGCTTCTGCCTTAAAAATTTTGTACTCGGAACCGAACCCATTAAGTTACAAATCTGCTGCATTATTTCTTCCATATCCTTTTGTTTTCAACCCGCCTTGTAACACCCAGCGCATCCAGCCGTTCCAGGAATGGAATCATATATTTACGGGAAAGATTCACGGCTTCTTTAGCTTCACCCACTTCAAACTCGCTTCCAGTATGATTCCTTAGGGTATCCACCGCTTCCCTGAAGTTGTCAAAATGCCAATAATATTGCTCATCCAATGAAACGATATATTTCTGCTCTTCCAAAAAGCGCACCAGTTCGGCTGAAAGACTTTCCGGTATCCCGGCACTATTTAAATAATCGCGAAGATGGCGGACCTTGAAGCCATCTCCCTTTAACTCCTCCAGTAAATTATCCGTCCGTTTGTCCCAGCTTTTTGGAACGTGAGGCTTAAAGCTTTCGAGCGAGACAAACTGTTCTTTTCGATTAAACATTCTCTTCTGTAATCCATTCTCAATTACAAATTCAGCCAGTGATTTTGGAACCTGTTTTTGTATTCCCTGAAGGAGCTCTGCTTTGTTTATTCCTGGACGCATGGGATGCTTTTCATGAAAAGACTTCAGTTTGTCAACAATGTCTTCTTCGATTAAATCGACCAGACTGGCAAGCGTGTATTCTTTCGAATTAAACAAGAGAAACTTTTTGCTCTGAAGGTTGTCCAGCAGTTCTTGCTCTTCCAGCGCTGTCCTTTTAATCAGTTCAGAAAGTGTAAGTCCTTTTGCTTCCAGCAAGGCTGCTTCTATTCGTTCCTCAGGTGTGCCGGCCTTTTTCTTTTCCAATTCGGCAATGGTCCCTTGGCCAAACCGGTATTTGTTTCCTCTGGGGTCAATAACCCAGCCCCCGCCAATTGTCTCCTGAGGGCTCGGCCGCCGGATAATAAACCGGTCGCCCCTCTTTGTTACAATTTCCTCTTCCAGGCGCAGCTGGCAAAGAACCTCGCCATTTTCTGATTGTAACTCATTTCGGTCGAAGAAGACGATTCGCCCCATTACTTCTGCAGTACCAATATGGCATTTTATAAGGGTACGCTGTTTGACCAAGTGTTCTAGATCTTCGACTACAGTGATAGCGACATCTATGGTTTTTGTCACAATAAAATGCTGAGATGAAACAAGCACATTACCGCGCTCTACGTCTTCCCTGGACACTCCCGAAAGGTTAACCGCGACTCGCTGCCCGGCAAACGCGGATTTTGCAGGCTGATGATGTACCTGGAGCTGCCGGGCACGAACTTCTTGGCCTTTCGGCATCACCTGCAGAGCCTGCCCTTCTTCAATGCTTCCTTCGTACACTGTTCCCCTTACTACTGTACCTTGCCCTTTTACAGTAAATACCTGATCAATCGGCAAACGAAAGGCCCCGCGGAATTCACGGACTTCCTTTGTTTTTAATGTATCTATAATGAGGGATTTAACATCCTCTATTCCTTTTTTTGACAGGGAATCCACCATAACCACCGGCGATGTCTCAAAAACCGTCCCCGTTAGTTCCCCTAAAATATCATCCTTGACTAGTTCTATAAATTCTTCGTCCACTCTGTCAATCTTGGTGATCGCGACAATCCCGGATTGGATACCCAGAAATCCCAAAATATCAAGGTGCTCCCTTGTCTGCGGCATGACACCTTCATCGGCAGCTACCACCAGTACCACCAGGTCAATTCCTGCAACACCCGCGATCATCTGCCTTATGAATCGTTCATGTCCTGGAACATCGATAACAGAAACCTGGATTTCCTCATCCTCATATAAAGGAGCAAACCCAAGTTCGATTGAAATTTGACGTTCCTTTTCTTCCTTGAGTCGGTCGGTATCTACATTCGTCATCGCTTTTGTCAGCGAAGTCTTGCCATGATCAATATGCCCGGCCATTCCTATCGTAAAATATCTTTTTTCCAAGTTGACACCTTCTTTAATTAGCTTACCTCTTTAACTTTATACTGAATCCGTTAGGAGTTCAAGAATCATGGCAGACTACATAATTGCCCCCAAAGCTCCGCAATATTCTCCTTTTTCAAGGAAGTCCGGCTGGAGTCCCGCCATTTTGGAGAGCTCCACTAAACCGTCCTGCAGCGGGGCATTCCCAGCAAGTGTGCTGCCTATATAAATAATATTTTTTACCCCGTGAAGCTGGGCAGTCTGTTTGGTTAAAAGAATGATGGTTTCAGCAACCAGGTTTAATGCCGAAGCTGACATGTCAGCTTCCTTTAGATTGGATGAGAAGGATGCTTTTGCAAAGTTGGCTGCTGTCAGATTTCCTTCCAGAGGAGATATCTCAGGAGGGTAAATATCTTTTACTAAAAGATCCACTTTCTCCTTTTCGCCTGCCTTGGCAAGCTCAACAAGCTTTTGAAAATCGTTGGCCCCTGCCACGATTTGACCTAATCCCATAAAAGTTCCACCGCCAATACCACTGCCAAGAATTCGTTGATCCTCTTTCCCATCTACCAAATACCAGGAGGTTCCTGTCCCGATATTGACCAGCATAAATGGCTGGTCAACTTTTTTATTCTCTATATGTAAAAGAAACCTCGCCCCTGCGCAGGTTGCCTCAAATTCAGGAATCACTCTCGCTGAAGGAAAAAATTTATTTTGGAGTACATGGGCCCTGCCACCAGTTAATCCGACCGAAGCCCCCTGAGCCATAAAGGAAAGCCACCCCATGGCCTCCTCCATCTGGGTAACTGGATACTTTTTATAATGATATTGTCCCGCTTCCTCAATGGCCATTTTAAGGAGAGATCCCCCAGCATCAATTCCGACCCTTCTCACTCTCATTTCAAGCCTCCTTCACAATCATCATCAAAAACTTATTTATCGTATATTTTTTCTGGAGTCCTAGTGAAATTATCGTTATCATTGAATAGTTCGATAACCTTGGCTTGTATTCCTTTTTATGAGGCAGTTCTGCTTATATTTTTATTATTATAGGGGGCACCCTGGGTAACTAGGAAACCATTTTATTTTCCAAACTGAAGGTGATATTGTTCAAATTTCTGATTCCCCTAACTCTCTCTTTTATTCTCCAAAGTACCGCCTTTATTTTTCAAATCCCTCAGTTTATTTTTCAGGCAGGGAACCCGGGCACCTGCAGAATCTTTTATTTTCCAAACTGTAGGTGATATTGTTCAAATTCCTGATTTATTCTCCAAACTCTCTCTTTTATTCTCCAAAGTACCACTTTTATTTTACAAATCCCTCAGTTTATTTTTCAAGCAGACTCCTCGCTGATCATGGAGCATACAAAAGAGCCCTGCAGCAACATGCAGGGCCCTCATTTTTTCTTAACTGTTCAGGAAATGAAACTTAGTTTTGCTTCCTGATTGGGTTGCGGTTACTTCCAGTCTAACATCAATTCTCTCTTTCAGTTCGGGTACATGGGAAATGATGCCGACAAGCCTTCCGCTGCTTTGAATATCAATTAAGGTCTCAATGGCCTGGTCCAGGGATTCGGGATCCAGGGTGCCAAATCCCTCATCTATAAACATCGTTTCAAGAGAGACACCGCCTGCATAGCTTTGAACAACATCGGCCAACCCTAGGGCTAAGGAAAGGGCTGCTTTAAAACTTTCCCCGCCCGAGAGTGTTTTCACATGGCGTTCCTGGCCAGTATACTGGTCAAAAACAAGCAGTTCAAGACCGCTTTGGGCATTCCCCTTTGATCGGTCGGTCTTACGAAGGAGACGGTATCGGCCACTTGTCATTTTGGCCAGCCTTCCGTTGGCTTCGCGTAAAATATCGTCCAGGAAAGCACCCAGAACGTAGCGCTCAAAAGTAATCCGGTGTGTGTTTTGTCCCTTGGATACTTCATATAAATGGCCTATCAGCAGGTATCGTTCTTCAAGCGTCTTGATGCTCTCATTAATTCTCTCGACAGTGGAAATAATATTTTCATTCTCCCGCTTCTGGATATAGATGTTCTGATACTCTTCTGTAAGCTGGGACAGTTTTGTATCGAGGTCAGCCAGGCTGGATTTTAAGGATACCAGATCAGGCTTTTGGATGTCTTTTAAGATTCTAGAATATTCTTCTTCCCGATCCGAAACAGAACGGAGCTCTTCACGATAACGGCTTACAGAGTTTTCCAAGTCCTCAATCTCGGCATCGGTCCGTTTTGCCTGGTTGTACTGTGGATAATTTTCAAAGCCTTGATGAATCATGCTGGCCCTAAAGCTTTCCCGTTCCTCGGCAAGCTTGTCCTTAATTTCCTTCATCCGCTTATCGGCTTCCTCTACCCTGGTGTTTTCAGCATCAAGCAGTTCCTTTGCGTCCTGATAAAGCTTTTGTGCCTTTTCCAATTCCTCGGCCAGTTTATCCACACGGCGTCTGGCAAACTGAAGCTGTTGTTCAAAAGCATCCCATGATCGGAGGTTCTCTGGAATTGAATCTGTCATTCTGGAAAGAGTCGTTTTCTTTTCTGTATATTGAATCGTGATATTTTGGAAATCTTCCTCCAGCTTTTTTATTTTTTCCAGATGGCTGATTCTTTTCAAATCTGCTTTTGTGATTTCTTCCTTTACATGCCCAAGCCTCTTAACCTTTGCAGCAAGTGCTGCCTGCAGTTCCAACAGCCTGTTTTGGTCACCCTTTACAGAATCTATGGCAGCATCAAGCTGTTCCTCCTCAAACCCGGGACGGATGTTCTGCAATTCATCAAGCAGTTCCCGGCCGGTTTCCCGGAGTGCTTTTAAACTTGTGCTAGATTCAATATAATCCTTGTCTGCTTTCCCTTTCTCCTTTTCAAGCTGCCCCGCCTGCTCTCTGGCAATCTTTAAATCTTCTTGTGTTGGAAACTGCCCCTCATTGCCTGAAGCTGGTTTGGGATGGTGCTCCGAACCACAGACCGGGCAGGCCTCATCTGCTGTAAGTGTGCTGGCAAGGACCGCTGCCTGAGAATGAAGCCATGTTTGTTCCAGTTCCCGGACTAACGCTTTACCGTCCTGCAGCCTTTCTTCGGCTTTTTCATACAGGGCTTTCTTTTTTTCAAAGTGGTCAGAGGCTTGTTTAATTCGCCCTAGTTGAGAACGATATTTGGACAGTTTGTCCAGTTCAGCCTGGAGCTTTTCCAGATTTCGTTCTACCTCAACTGACTGGAACTGAACTTTTTCGATTTCCTCTTTTTCACTGTGGAGGTTTTTTAAGTTTTCTTCCAATTTAATGGTTTCTGTATCATACAGCTGCTTTTGCCTTTTTACATTTTCAAGGTACTGGTGTAATTTCCCCGTTTCCATTTGCAGACCTGCGTATGCTTTTACATCTTCCTTAATATGCTCCAGATGATTGATTGCATCAGCAGCTTCCTTGCGTTCCTGTTCCCTTCCCGTCTGTCTGTTCAGCTCTTCTTCACATAAAATTTGTTTCTGTTTAAGTGCCTCTATGCGATCAGACATGACCGAAATTCTTGCTTGAAGCTGGTCTGAATCCTGTTTTAGGCGGTGACAAAGCTCTTCCTGGCTTGCGAGAAGAGCAGCCTTATTGGCAAGCCTTGCTTCCCGCTCCTTCTCATTAAAATACTCTTTTTGTTGTTCAAGAGCCGCTTTTTTCTGTGTAAGCTCCTCTAATGCCTTCATTTGTTTGATGATTGTTTCGGCTTCAAAAAGTTTTTGCTGAAGCTGGTCCCGTTGATGCTGCAGGCGATTACGACCTACATTTAAAGATTCCAGCTCTTCCTCCATCGCAGCAATTCCTGCTTTTATAAGGGGAACCATCAAGGCATCATTCATGTTTCCGGATTCGAGATAGGTTTGCAATTCTTCATTTCCAAAGGCATGTACTTTTTTTAAAGCGGAGTTTCTTTCATCTGCCTGTGCCTCAACGAGCTTCTTTAGTTCCGTTGCTTCTACCTTAAGCCTTTCTTCAATTCGTTTATAAATTTCCGTGTGGAACAGCCTTTGAAGAATAACTTCTTTATCTTTGCTGTCAGAAGTAAGCAGCTTTCGGAATTCTCCCTGAGGAATCATAAGGATTTGCCTGAACTGATTGCTGTCAATGATCATGATTTCTTTAATTTTCTCATCCACATCACGTACATTAGCTGCAAGCAGCTGAGATGATCCATCATTCAGAAGATACAGCTCCGCTTTCGCACCGACAGTGGTGAACCCATCTCCCCGCTCCTTCTTTTTTTCCTGCTGCGGTGAGCGTGTGATGCGGTACGTTTTATTCCTGAGCGAGAAATCAAGGGAGACTTCCGTCAACAATTCATCCCTCGCGAACTGGCTTCGCAAATCGGGGCCATTTCTGTCTTCGCCGCTTGCTTTCCCGTAAATGGCATAACTGATTCCATCAAATATAGTGGTCTTTCCGGAGCCCGTTTTCCCGGAAACAACAAACATTGTCCGGTTTTCAAGTGTAGTAAAATCAATGGTTTCACTTTCTGCATATGGCCCAAAGGCCTGCAATGTGAGCTTTAGCGGCTTCATTTGAGTCCCTCCTCTTTCAGGACCTTGTTAATTATTCCAGCCATTATCTCGCGTTTCTCATCAGTAAAATCTGCTGTCGTCATCTGGCTGTAAAATTGTGCAAATAAATCGAGCTCCGATTTTTTTTCTTCTCTAGCGGTTGCAAAGCTTTTCAGTTTTTTCTGGTCAATGGTTTCAATCTTCCGTTCAAGATGGAGAACATTGGGATAAATCTGACGCAGTTTTCCAATCGGGTCAATTAAAGACCCGTCATCGAGAAGAGTTACTTTCAAATAGTCTTCCGTATTTTGATTCTGGTAAAAGTCCGGATCCAGAAGCTGCTCTAAATATCCTTCTACCTCACGCATATCCTGGCGGGGAGCGAGCGTTCGGTATCTGATCCCAAACTCGCCTTTCTCATCCATCTCTATAATGGAAATAGATTTTCGCTGCTTCGCTTCTGAAAAAGAATATTTCATCAGTGAGCCAGAATACTTTATTTTATTGTGGCGGATGGCATCCGGGCTGTGCAGATGTCCAAGCGCGGTATAGGAGAATGGGGCGAACAGGTCGGATGTAACGCACCCGGAACCGCCAACAGACAGTGTCCTTTCTGAATCGCAGGATTCTCCTCCCAGCACAAATGCATGTCCAACCAAAACATTGGGCTCGGTATGATCCATTGTTTCTTCGATCCTTCCGATGACAGACTTCATGGCATCCTGATGGGAATGGATCGATTCATCATCCAGCAAATGGCGGACAAGACCGGGTTCTGCATATGGAACCAGATGAAAATTCACTCCATTGATTCGCACTGGATGAAATTGATTTGTCAGCTTTCCTGTCAGGTAAAAATGATTATGGCGATACCAGGAACTTCCGAAAGATAATCGTTCCGCACTGTCATGGTTTCCCGCTATTGCCACTATTGGTATATTAAGTTCAACATTAATCTTGAACAGGACTTCGTCAAGGAGCTCAACTGCTTCTGTCGGCGGTACCGATCGGTCATATAAGTCTCCTGCTATAATCACAGCATCTGGCTGTTCTTCCCCTACAAGTTCAATAAATTGATTCAAGATGGCTCTTTGATCGGCTGTCATATATAGGCCGTGGACCAATTTCCCAAGATGCCAATCCCCCGTATGGATAAATTTCATTTTTTATCCCCCTCAAGTTTTTTCCGATAATTGCAATGCTACCATTATAACAAACTGACAGTCATTCACAGCTTGATAAAATCAGGTAACACCAGGAACATTTGTTCCAATTCTAACAACAGCTGTCCAGCTATTCTACCTTTTTTTCCTTTTACTCAGGAACAAATGGTTGGTATGTAGCGCATATCCTTCTATTTTAATATATTGCGATAATGAGTTGCTAATCAAGAGTCATAGCAGAAATTTACATACATGGATGAAAGTTTCTGTCATAGAAGTGAGAAAAAGGAACTATTTCCTGGGAGGGGGAGGCCGGAACAAAAACCAGAACATATCTAATGTCCAGTTAGCTGCTTCTCCTTGATGAAAGCAATAAAATAAAAAGCCCAGCCTGCTGGAGGCTGAGCGGTTAAATTTGGTTGGATTATAGCTTTGTAACGTTAGCCGCTTGAGGTCCGCGAGCTCCTTCTACAACTTCGAAAGATACTTCCTGGCCTTCTTCTAAAGATTTAAAGCCCTCTGACTGAATCGCAGAAAAGTGAACGAATACGTCGTTTCCATCTTCAGCTTCGATGAATCCAAAACCTTTTTCAGCATTAAACCATTTTACTTTACCGTTTTTCATAAAAATAAAATCCTCCTAGATTGGCTTGTACAAGCCGTGTTGAAATTAACCAAATTACGCGTTTAGTTTTACCTGTCGTTCTTCAGTTTATTCCCTGTTTACAGTAAGAATAAACGAAAAGCCATCCTTCTAAATCGTGCAACCGGCTTCTATTTAAAATTAACACTTTCTATAAAAACTGTCAATATAAGCGCTTACATTTTAATCGTTTTTTTATATTCAATCGCTCTGCCTGATAGATGCTTTTTAGATGTACAGGCAGTCTACCTTGTTCCACAATATCCATTCAGAATGGACTAAAAAAATACAAACAATTGAAAAACTGTCTGTACATTAGATAAAGGCATAAAACTTTTATAATCGTATCGGGTGCCATAGATAACTAAACGCCTTACCCCAATTATTACAGGTCAATACTGCTCTGAGTTTACTCTTGCATATTAATTACGTGCTAATTAATCTGTAAATGAATTTTTATCTAGTTGTTATTTTAAGAGTCCCTGCATTAACTGAACTGGATGAAGACATCCATCTCCCCTTGTTTCTCTTATTGCTCAGGACTGTAAGGGTTCTTGTCCACATTCGGTGCAGATTCCGTAAAGCTCGAATAAATGACCGGATATTTGAAAGTTTGATTCCCTTTGTGCGGCTTCTTCTAATCGGTTGAGTTCAGGGAGCTCGAAATCGTCTATCTTTCCACATTCAGTACATATGACATGATAATGCGGCCTTGTTCTCCATTCATATCGGCTGCAGCTCTGGCCAAAGATTAGTTCCTGAATCAAGCCCTGCTCCTTTAGGAAATTCAGATTATTATAAACAGTCGTATTGCTTATGTTAGGTAATTTTTTATTTAGTTCTCTGTATATTTCTTCAGCTGTCGGATGGGAGTTTGAGGTGGTCAGATACTCCATAATTGCTAGTCGCTGCTGTGTCATTCTGATTCCCGGTCTTCTTAACAAACTAATACTTTCCTCTACCACTACATTCATGTTTGTCCACCTCTATCTTTTGATTTGGATAACAGGAAAGTCCATCCTGTAAAATGGCTACCCACTCAATCATGATTTTACAAGGTGAGAGTGCAGGAAATTTCTGCTTTCTTCTACTATTATTCTCTCATCGTGTTTCTCAAACGGCATATTAGTTGAAAAAATTGTGGCAAAAATATCAAACAATTGCTCCTTTTCTATTGAATCTCCACTTGCAGCCAGTTCTTTCATCGCGATAATGAGACCGCTGAGGAGCTGATTACCCGGCATTTTCGAGTACTTTCGTATAATCTTTCGTTCTCGTTCGGAAAGGCTTGGCAGCTTGTTCTCGATATGCTTCATTGCCTCATTATGTATACTTAATGACATATTCGTTAAGGCTGAAATCAGCGGGATGACCGACTGTGTTTTAAGCCAAAGTTTATACTCAGAAATTTCATCTTCAATCATTTGGACAATTTTTCGTGACTCCCGTGCACGTTCCACAAGGTTCGAGTCAATCACCCCTTGTAATTCATCCACATCATACATCTTGACCCCCTCAAGGCTCGCTGCACCCACCTCTGCACTCCTCGGTACCGAGAGATCGAACACCAGGAGTTCTTTTGTCGGCTTCGCTTTCATCACTTCTAGGAAGACTTTCTTTGTTAAAAGCGGACTCTCTGTGCGGATAGCGCTTATAATGATATCGGTCTGGATAACAGCTTCCTTCAGCCTGTCAAACGGCACAGCTCTCCCCCTGCATTCCTGGGCAAGACACTCCGCTTTTTCATAGGTCCGGTTGACAATAATCAAATCCCGAAGTGCAAGAGCAGCCAAATTCTTGGCGGCAATCCTTCCCGTTTCTCCCGCACCAAGCACCAAAGCTGTTTTATTTTCAATAGCAGGCAATTTCTTTTTCATCAGCTCTGTTGCTGCATAACTGATAGAAACCGGTCTATGTCCAATCCCAGTTTCTGTGTGCACTCTCTTTGCCAGGACAATTGCCCGCTTAAATAAAGAGTTGAAAATCGTCGACGTTCCTCCGCTTTGCTGGCTTTCAAAAAATGCAGTTTTTATTTGCCCGAGAATCTGCGTTTCTCTCAGGACAAGAGAATCTAAACCGCAAGTCACTTTAAACAAATGGCGGTAAGCTTCCTCATCTGCCTTTTTATAAAACAAATCCAAAATTTCCTGGGCTTGTCCACCAAACCAAGTGGAAAGAAATGACTGAACCCGGGACATTCCAGTGCGGATACACTCCACTGCCACATATACTTCGAAGCGATTACACGTATTGAGAATTACGCATTCCTTGACACCCTTTATTTCTCTTAAACTTTTCAAACATTCATGCCGTTTCGTTAAATCCTGATTAAAAGATTCCCTGATCTGGACAGAAGCTATTTTATGATTAATCCCTATTGCTATTACATGCATAAACAGCCACCTCTTCTGTTCCGACTGAATGGAAGCAGGAATGCAAACTTTGGTGAAGCATTCCTGCCTGATTCTATCAGCATTTCATTTCTGTCATTTAATAGGCAGAAGCTTTATTCTCGATTACTTTCCAAGCTGCCTGTATGGCACTAGAATAATCAGGATGGTTGGTAACCTCGGAAACATACTCTGCATACACAACGGTGCCTTCCGAATCGATGACAAAAACGGACCGGCATTCCAGCCTGTGTTCCTTGATATAAGTTCCGTATGCCAGACCAAAGGACATATCAAGATGATCAGACAGAATTGTAATTGAATTTGCGCCTGAAGCTTCACACCATCTGTTTTGTGCAAAAGGAAGGTCAGCACTGATCGTCAGAACTTCAACACGATCGCCTAACTTCATTGCTTCTTCATTAAACCTCTTCGTCTGCAGATCGCATACTCCTGTATCCAGAGAGGGAACGGTCGTAAGCATAATGACTTTCCCATTAAAATCCGATAAGGTTGTCTCCATGCGATCCCTTGTCATTACTTTAAAATCTGGCGCTTTATTCCCCGGCTTAATTTCAGGGCCGATCAGCGTAACCGGATTGCCCGCCAAGGTAACGGCGCCCGTACGTTCTTGTGCCATCCAACTAGTCTCCTTCTCAATCTATTTCCCTAGCTTCCCCGATAAGTGCTGTATCCGCCTGGTGCGACCAGAAGAGGAACGTGATAATGTTCTTCTTGGCTGCCTATTCCGAAGCGGATGGGAACCTTATTTAAAAACGGAAGCTGGGCAGCTGCATTTAAGGGTTCCTGACTTAAATATTCACCGACATGAAATACCAGTTCATATTCTCCCGGGTTCATTTCTTCCCCGCGGAGAAGCGGGGAGTCTACTCTCCCATCTCCGTTGGTAAACACGGTCTTGATTAAAGAACGTTCTTCCTGATCTCCCAGTCGCCACAAATCAATTTTTATTTCTTTGGCGGGCAAACCTTTGGATAAATCAAGTACGTGTGTGGTCAATTTGCCTTCCATTACTGGATAGCCTCGGCCGCTTCTTTTTCTTTTTCTGCTTTAAGATCTGCCTGGGTCACTTCAAAGCCCTGGAAGCCGTATGGAGGGCGCGGTTCCTGGTAGACACTGCCTTTTGCATTAGGAATCTCCTCGACAACCGTCTCCCAAGTACGGTTATTGGTCTTAAACTGGATGTTTTTCAGCTGAGGGAAACGGTCAAGAATCCTTAACCCAATTTTATAGATCAGCTGTTGAATGGACTTGTTATCCAATTCATGGAATACCGTGTTTGCAATATCGGCAATTTGTTCGGAAGCAACATACTTTTCAGGATTTGCCCCTGAGGCATCCTCGATATTCTCATACTCCCAGTCGAAATCGAGGTAAATAAAGAGAGGTCGGTCAAAAGCTTCAGGAAGTGTGGTGTATTGATCACGGATGAAGCCATAAAACGAACTTCCGCTGACTTTGATAAGATGCACATCTCTGATTCCGCTAGTATGCTTGACAACTTTATTACCAGTGCCGGTCCTGACTACCTCGATTGTTGTTGTGGCATATTCATTTCTGGATTTTTTATAAACCAGGTGGCTTTTGTCATGTCCGGTGCCTGTTGGGACAAGAACATGTTCAAATGGCATTTCGTTTGCTGTAAGCTCAACGGCATCGACATGGGCATACTTGTCCAGGAAGCGATTACAAATAAACTTAATAAATGATTCAGCTGTATTTCCTTGGAAATTAGCCATCTCGTACTGGATGAAATTTTTCATTGAATCGGTAGCAACCACAAGGCTGTTATCCCCTTCAGTAAAAGAAGTGAGGAAGGCATCGCCTTTGAGGGCGATCTGGCAGTTGAAGCCAAAAATGGTATTGTCTCTTTCATTAAAGCTTGATTCAGGAATCTGCCTAAGCCCTTTAATATTTGGAACATACGTCCTGTATACAAAGACATCGCCTTTCCCGTAAAGCATTGTTCTTTTACCATTAGTCATTTCTTTTTCCCCCTAATTATTATTGATAAAATCAGATAGTCTGTTTTGGGCAATACAGTTAATTTGCTTAATTGCCTCTGCCTTTTCACTTTTTTCGTTCAGCTGGATTCGCTGCTGCATTGCTTCTTTAATCAGATGTTTGTTTAATCCTTTTACTGCAATAATGAATGGAAAACCAAATTTGTCTTTATAATTTTGATTCAGCTGGAGAAATTCGATGTATTCTTCTGAGGTGAGTGTGTTCAGGCCTGCTGCTGTTTGTTCTTTGACTGATGCATCAGCCATATCAATGCGTGCAGCCAGGTCGGGGTGGGCTTTTATGAGATGAAGCTGTTCTGATTCTGCTGCACTCTGGACAATCAGGGCCATTGTGTGCTGAAGATGTTCAATGGACTTAAACGGTTTACAGCACCATGCACGTTCAGCAACCCATGGAGAATGCTCATATACCCAGCCGAGGGCATCCGTAAATTCGCTCTTACCCATATTATTGAGCTGCTCTAGGCTTATTGTTACTGTTGTCAGTTCTGCCTCCTCCTTTACCGGTATTTTTTAATTTCAAATGTTTTGAAATTTAAGTTAATTATATTGGCTATTGTGCTAATACGTCATTAGCCGAAGAAGCCAATAATCCAGGATCTTCATTGTGCGCTTAGCACAACAGCAAATGATTAATCTGGGAATCCCTATTGTCTCTTAAAGGGAATTCCGCTAAATTAAAAATAAGACTGGAAGGTGAACTAGATGAAGTTGACAGTAGCAAAGGCATTGGAAATCCCATCAGTAAGCGAGTGCAAGGTTATCGGGGGCAAAAGTGGTTTGAGCAGGCCGGTTGATTCTGTCAATAGCTTTGATGCACCCGATGTTGTCTCCTGGCTGAAGCCGAATGAATTAGTCCTTACCACCGGTTATGTCTTTAACAGCAATCCGGATCTTTTGCTCAAGCTAGTGGAAGAACTCGCAGCTAAAGGATGTGCCGGTTTAGGCATTAAATCTGAAACCATTCCGGATTCTGTCATTAGGCTTGCGGACAGTGCCAATCTACCTCTCCTGAGAATTCCTGAACAATTTTCCTTGGCTGATATCATGACCCCGCTTTTAAGGGAATTGGTTGCCCGGCAAAAACAAAATGAAAATTTTCACAAAAACACCCAGTTGCTTTCCAGGATCATTAGCGGAAATCCATCCGATTTTGAAATATTTACTCAAGAAGCAAAGAGTCTGGGTCTTTCCCGAAACAGCGGCTATATGTGCATTCTTCTAAAACTTTTCGGGCATGGAGGTAAAATTGGCCGTTCTCAGCTTTTGCTGCATACCGAACAAATGGTTTGCCATCTTGGAATAGGAAACTCTATCTATGGCTGGGTCCATAGCGACATGATCCTTATTTTAGAAAATAAAAATCAGATAAATGAAAATCAGATTAATGCTAAAGCTTACAGGCTGTCCGAGGAACTGGATGAGTTCATTTTGGAACAATATCCAGGAATCAAGCACTCCATCGGCATAGGTAACCACCACATAGGAATCGATCAGATTACCAGAAGCTTTTCAGAAGCGTCAAAAGCGATCCATATAGGGAATTGCGTGGAAACAGGAAAGAGAATGTTTTCTTTTAAAGAAATGGAAGCAATTTCCCTGCTCCAGTATTCTCCGCCCGAGGTTCTGGAGGATTATGTTTTCCGCTGCCTGTCTCCATTGCTGGTGCATGATCAGACTCACAACACCGAACTCGTCCGTACACTTGATGTCTTTTTACACTCTCTGCTCCGCCCTGCCGAGACAGCAAGAGCATTGGGAATCCATCGGAATACTGTTCATTTCCGCTTAAACTGCATCAAAGACATTCTTGAAAATGATTTAATTGAATCAGCCTATCTTTTCAGACTGCAGCTTGCTTTGTATGCTATGAAGCTGTTGGGAAAGACATAAAAAAGACCACTGTTCAGTTCAGTGGTCTTCCTTTCATATTAGAGTCAAAGGAGCTTCGCGGCCCGGATGCTTAGCTGCAGGTGAAACCACTGGTCTTGTTCCTTAAGGTCGATTGCCAATAATTCCTCAATCCGGGCCAATCTGAATTTAACCGTATTGCGATGTACATATAACGCCTTGGCCGTGTCTTCGATTTTCCCTCGCGCTGAAAAAAAGACATCAAGGGTCTTTAGAAGTTCTCCACCCGTTTCACGGTCATACTCAAGCACAGGTCGAATGGTTGACTCTACATAGTCGGTCAATGTATCCCTTGAAACCTGGCTAATTAATTGGTAGGCCTCCAGATTGTGAAATTCATGGATTGTAGTCCTTTCGTGCGAGTGAACTTTTGACCCCAGGAGAATGGCCCGGCTGGCTTCTTTAAATCCTGTCTCCATTCCTGTTAAATCCTTTTTCTCCTTACTGACGCCAATTGAAAATTCAAGATAGGGATATTCTTTGGAAAGATCCATTCGCAATCCATTCGCGAACTCTTTTATTTCTTGTCTTCTATCACGAACATGCAGGTTTCCATCTCCCTGAAGGATCAGAGCAATGCCTTTATGATCAACGACCCAAATCCGGAAAAGGTCTTTCTTGGCTGCTGCAAAATGAAGGATTTCCTCGGGGCCTATGGAGGATATTTCCTCCCCTGAGATTGGTTGTTCTGTTAAAAGCAGGATACTGTAAGGATAAGAAGAATTAAATCCAAGACTGGACAATTTTTTAAAGTCTTGTTCTGCAAGGCTGGCCTTTCCGTCAATCAAATCCTTAAAAATGGAAAGGTCACTTTTGCCATAATCTCCTTCGTCCTCTCTGTTGACAATCTCATGTGTAAACGTGACCAGCAAATCAGATAAAGCTGCCTCAAAGGGAATTTCTATTAAAGGAAGCCGATATCGATTGGCCTCCTGAATCATTTCATCTGGAACAGCGGATATAAACCTTTTCAATTTTATGGCCAGACCTGCGCATCCTCTTTTGGCAAGTTGTCTAACCAGGCGGGTTTGTGCATCAAGGTCGTCTTTGAAAACATAACCAGTCGTAAGCAGGAGATCTCCCCTCTTGATCCAGGATGTATCGGGATGATCCATAATACTTACAGAAGTGATGACCCTGTTAAGTCCCTGTTCCCCGGCAATAACTTTTCCCTCTGCTAAAACAGGCATACTTAAAGCATTTTGAACAGTAAAACTCATCAGTTACCCCCCTAATTAATTATCATTATAGACTTTAAAAAGGAAAAAGGATATTTAATCTAACACCATTTTATTTGGATTAATTATTAAGTAAGTATTACTTTCAAAGAATATTCTAAATTTTTTAAAAATTGTTCTTGATTTAGTTTTTTCGGGATGATAACATAAAAAACGTAGTTACCTATTTGTAAATCGCGTTCCATAATAAGCAACGATATACTACTTCCTTGCAGGGATCGCTTTTTTACAAAACTATTGATTGGGAGGAGGATCGTTTTTTGAAATGAATAAGTGTAATCTTTACTTCAGGCTAACCATTCTTTTATCAGGGAGGAAATTATGGAGAATCTTAGCAAGTTAAAAATGCTGATGCTTGGCTTCCAGCATGTTTGTGTCATGTACGGAGGAGCCGTAGCTGTCCCACTTATTGTCGGTCCTGCAATTGGATTAACCCAGGAACAAATTGTCATGCTTATTTCTTTTGATTTACTTGCTTGTGGAATTGTAACATTGATTCAGGTAATCGGAGGCAAAGGAATTGGCATTCAATTGCCAGCTTTGATGGCTGTTTCCTTTATCGTAGTTGAACCGGTTATTGCGATCGGCAAGGTTCATTCCATTACGGGGGTCATGGGAGCGGTAATGGTTTCCGGTTTAATTGTTGCCTTAGTGGCAAAGTACATTGGCAAAATGGTGCCTTACTTTCCGCCAATTGTGGCCGGTTCCGTCATTCTAATCATCGGCGTTTCACTTATGCCTGTAGCAATGAGAAATGCAGCTGGTGGAGCCGGATCACCAACCTTTGGAGACCCTAAAAACCTGTTCCTGGCAGCTTTCACTCTTATGGCCTTTATTCTGATCAACACACTTTCAAAGGGATTTTTGAAAGCGGTTTCTGTATTAGCTGCAATGGTTTTAGGCACATTGCTTGCAGGCATCATGGGAATGGTCGATACTTCTGGTTTTTCCCAGGCAAGCTGGTTTAATATGCCTGCTCCATTCTATTTTGGAATTCCTACATTTGATGTGTCGGCCATCATTACCATGTCCATTATTTCACTGATTATTGCAGTCGAAAGCATTGGCGTTTTCATGACGCTTGGAGAAGTATGCGATAGGGATATTAAAGAGGATGATGTTGCAAAAGGTTTGCGTGCCGAAGGTGTTGGAAGTATGATCAGCGGTGTTTTCAATTCATTCAGCCACTCTACTTTTTCACAGAACGTAGGGCTGGTCCTGTTAACCAGGGTAACTCAGCGATCCGTTGTCATAACCGCGGGCGGGATCCTCATCTTACTCGGTCTGGTTCCTAAGGTAGCAGGACTTACCACGATGATTCCCGCGCCTGTGCTGGGCGGGGCCATGATCCCAATGTTTGGGATGCTGCTGTCTGCATCTCTTGGAATGATTGCCAAGGCAGATTTAAAGAAACCTTCTAATCAGATTATCATTGCTTTGGGAGTTGGTGTCGGCCTGGCAGTAAAAGGAGTTCCGGAAGCTTTCGCAAAATTTCCGGAAACAGTCCATTTAATCGCCGGAAACGGGGTGGTAATGGGGACATTTGTCCTGGTGATCCTGAATGCAATTTTGAATGGCCGGTCGAACAAGTCCTACCAGCATACACTTTCAGCACCACCTGCACAGGAGAATTTGGAATTGGCTGCTGCAAAAGAGGAAATTGAGCTAACAGACGTTCCGCCGACTGCTAAAATATAATACCCTTAGGAAAATAGCGGACTAGGCAATTCCCTAAGGGCGAGTGTTGGCTAAGGCAACCAACATCATCTATTATAACTGGAATCATGTGATAAGGAAATGTTAAACAGCAATTTCTTGTCCTTCTTCCAACGAAAGCCCCGAAACCTAATCGTTTCGGGGCTTAAACTGCGGATAATTTTTTTGTATCGCAGTCTTCTTTTCTTGCAAATAGGGCCTGTTGCCTTCGCTTTGCACGAGGCTGGCGGTGAGCCACAGGAGAGTTCTCTCCTTCCACTCCAATCAACAGGATGTACAAATTTAATAGAGCAGTATAAATTCAGCCTATATTAAAAATTTAATAAAGGGCTAATAAAAAACAAAAGGGGATTGTAATGTAAGCATTACAATCCCCTTTTGTCCGCGAACTTAGCCCCGAAGCGAACATCCGGGGCATTGTTATATGGATCTTAGTTATTCGATGCTAATAAACCATTTGAAAACAGGAGAAGGTACTTCTCCATCACAGTTATCATGGCCGCCTGCATGTCTTTATTTACAACCGATAAATGCGGTAAAGCTCCCTTAGAAGAATGATCCTCCAGGGTCTTCCTTGCATTCTCCACCGCTGCGATTGAAACTTCCGTATTGATATTAATTTTCCTGATTCCGCTGTTAATGGCAGCGAGAATGAAATCCCCAGGAGTACCTGAGCCGCCATGGAGTACCTGGGGGATATCGGTGCATTCCCTGATTTTAGAAAGTCTAGCCAGGTCAATGTTGGGCTCAGCTGCATACATCCCATGCACCGTCCCTATCGCCGGTGCTAGAAAGTCAATCTTTGTTTCCTCCACAAAGAGCCTCGCCATTTGTGGATCGGTAAGAACATTTTCGGCTGCTTCTTCATCAGAATGCTTCCCTATTGCAATCGAACCGAGCTCAGCCTCTACTGAGACCCCTGCTCTATGCGCCACCTCGACTATTTCTTTTGTTTGTTGGACATTCTCTTCAAAAGGCAAATGTGACCCATCAAACATGACGGATGAAAACCCTGCACTTATAGCTTTTTTAATAGACTCTTTTTTATAAGCATGATCCATGTGAATGCTGACCGGTACAATGGCTTTTTCAGCCCGGACCCTGGCCATTGCTGCAAAGACATCAATATCGATATAGTCCAAGTATCGTTCGGCCAATGCCAGGATAACTGGAGTATTCGCTTTCTCAGCTGCTTCGACAGCAGCATTGACCGTCTCCCAATTATAGACGGAAAACGCAGCTGCTGCATAATTATGTTTCTCTGCATCAATTAAAATATCCATCGTATTTAATAGCATACTTACCCCCACGTTCACAATTTGCAAGTTTTTTTAAAATAGGCCCCTTTTATGATGTAAAATGCGGTCCTGACCTCATCATGATCCCCCTGCCATTTATACTGCCTGAACTCCTGCCCTAAACGCGCTGCGGCCCGATAATCTTTTACCGGGCCACAATTCTATTTCAATGATGACTATTTCTTTTGAAGAAGATCAAACAGGCTTAATGCGACTATCTTGGTAGCTTTGATCACGTCATCGACCAATACATGTTCATCCGCTCTGTGCCCATTAGCCTCTAATAATGTTTTTGGTCCTGCGCCAAATAGTACAACCGGCACTCCTGCTTCATAGAAATGACGTGCGTCGGTATACAGCGGGGAGCCAGTGACTTCAAGTTCACCGCCCATAATTTCGCTCCAGTTGGCAGATATAGTCTGAACAAGAGCAGAATCTTTTGGTACTGGCCCAAAGCTGTTGGCGAGCAGAATGCGATTGACCTCAACCTGGATTCCTTCCAGCCCGGCAACAGAATCTTGAAGCAATTGGCGGAGACTTGCTTCAACCTGTTCGGGATTTTCCTCGGGAATCATCCTTCGGTCAAGACGGATGGTGCATTCATCCGGAACAACATTTGTATTGATTCCCCCTTTAATCAAACCGACTGTAAGTTTAGGCGTACCGATGCCAGGAATCTCCGAAACGACCTCCCCCAGGGTTTTGCGGTGCTCATACAGGGCCTGAAGAAGATGGGTTGTGGCTTCAATCGCATCATGACCAGTCTGAGGTTCAGCAGCATGAGCCGATTTGCCTTTGACCTTCACTTCTAAGTGCAGACAGCCATTGTGCGCATTGATCAGGGAGTATGTAAACCCTGGAAAAATGGCCATGTCCGGTTTTACGAAACCTTGCTCAAGAACCCATTTAGGACCAATATCGCCGCCTGTCTCTTCATCAAAAGTAAAAGCTAAAGAAATTTTTCCCGAAAGCTTATCGCTTAGCTGGCGCAACGCTAAAGTGGCAAAAGTAAAGGTGGCAATATCTGATTTGGATACAGCCGCACCACGGCCATAAATCCTGCCATCCACGATATTCCCGCCGTAAGGATCCTGTGTCCAGCCAAGCCCGGGAGGAACGACATCTCCATGGGAGTTAAGAGTAATTTCAAAATCAGAGTCCCCAAAGACTTCATACGCAATGACATTGGATGCACGGATCATTCCAGCCGCTTTTACTTCTTCTTGCGGGACCTCTTTTAAGGATACTTCCTTGAAATTCAGCCCCTTTAATTTCCCTTCAATAAATTCAGCAATGTCCTGGCAGTCCCCTGGTGGATTATCGGAAGGAATTCCTACTAACTCCTGGACGAATGTTATCAACGAATCCTTGTTCTCTTCGATATACTGCAATATTTGCTGCTTTTCTGCACTCAATGTCTTTGTATCCATCTTCTTCATCTCTCCTAATATTATTTATTGGCAATCTTTAAAACCACAGACAAAAGGACTTTCGCCCCGGCCGTTATATCCTCTTCCGTGCAAGCTTCGTCTGGATGATGGCTCAGCCCTTCCTTGCAGCGGACAAAGAGCATTGCCACATCGGTGAGTTCTGCCATTGCCATGGCATCATGCCCTGCACCGCTGATCAGCTTTATTGGCCTTCCCCCTAATTCTTTAATCGATTGCTCAGTGATAGAGGTAAATTCCTCCGAGCAGTACGTAGGGGGGGCTTTCATGACTTCCTCAAACTTCACTTGTATGCCTCTTCCGCTTGCAATTTCCCTGCTTTCTTTCATTATTTCATTTATGGCGGATTCCTTGCGGGACTCATCAATATCCCGAATGTCCAAGGTTCCCTTGACAAAACCCGGAATAACATTGCTTGCCCCTGGAAGAACGGTAAGCTTGCCGACTGTTGCGACCAAAGGATCATATTTTTTCATGACCGACTCAATAAATAAAATGATTTCGCTTGCTCCTGCAAGTGCATCTTGCCTTAATCTGCCGGGAACGGTCCCTGCATGGCCTGCTTTCCCTGAGACTTCAAAAGAAAATCTCGTTACACCTGCAATCCCGCTGACAACCCCGACCGGCTCATTTTCCTTTTCGAGCACTGGCCCCTGCTCAATATGCAGCTCCAAATATCCGAGAACATCTTCCCTGTTCCTTTTCGCCAGCGGATATGATGAGGGATCGGCCCCTGCATTGATTAATGCAGCCTCTAGAGTAATCCCTGCATCATCGGTTCTTTGCAGGTCCTCATCTGTAAAGGTTCCTACTAGAGCACGGCTGCCAAGAAAGGTAGAATGGAAGCGTACCCCTTCCTCGTCACAAAAGCCTACAACTTCAATCGGATGGTTCAAAGTCAACCCTTGATCAAAGAGGGTCTGGACTACTTCAATCCCTGTCAGCACCCCGAGCATGCCGTCGTATTTACCGCCCTCAATCACCGTATCGAGGTGGGACCCAATCAACAGAACGGGAGCATTAGGATCTTTTCCCTCATATCTGCCGATGATATTGTTCACTCCATCCTTCCAAACCTTCATGCCTGCCTGCTTCATCCATTGTTCGATGAGTGCTTCACATCTCAAGCTTTCAGGAGTAAAAGGCAATCGTGTAACACCTAAACCCGGACTGGAACATAGACCGAGCTCGTCCGCTCTTTCATAGATCCGTTTGCCGTTGATTTTAAACTGTGTTTTTTCCAAAATCCTTCACTTCCTTGATAAAAGGTTGAAAACGTTGCTTATAACGGAACGTTGTTTCTTTACATATCCATAATATCACTTTCATTATAGCATTGGCAATAATATTTAGAATATTTATTAAATAATAAATATTCATCCAAAACTCTCTTTTTTCCTTTTTAGCATAGATCTCTATTGATCCTGCTCCCCCATATCTTTTAAATAATTCCATTAAAGTCAGTGTCAAGCCCGGACGATTAACAGAAGGCTGAGCAGATACTCTTTCTCCCATCATTTTATTCGGTGTTTAACAGGAGCCTTGTATACAGCGGAGCCCTACCTTTTAATAGAAAAGTAGCGACAGGCAGGGAGCCTGTCGCTATACTCAACAAACAGAGCAAATAGGATTAGGAAGAATAAGTTTACTTCAAACTGACAGCAGGTTTCCTGCTGTGCAGAAGGCTCCAGGCATCAATCAGCGTGCGCTTGGACTGCGCAATGACAATATCGGGGGATTCATTGCCCACAGGCTTAACTTCAAAGGCAACGACATTTTTAATGCCTTCGCCTATATAGCCGATTTCCAATAAAGCTCTCAGGTATTCAGCAAGTTCTTCAACATCGTTTTCACTTCCAGGGTAGCCGAAACGCGGGTGCTGGTCTCCATAAGCCGGATCAGCCGGATCCTTAATATAACAGTTGCCGATATGTGCATGGTTAATGTAATCCCGAGCTACTGTAAGGGCTTCGATTGATGTTTCGCGCTGCATTGGCAGGTGGCTTAGGTCAAGCATAAGACCAAAGGTCGGATCCTGTTTCCGGACTTCCTTCGCTACCTCTACTGCGAGCGCATTAGAGCCGATCAAACATTTTTTATCGGTTTCATCGTCAAAGGTTTCCAGAGATAGCACAAGATTCCCTTTTGATTTTGCATAGGCAGAAAGTTCTTTAATCGAATCCGTTAAAAGCTGAAGGGCTAAATCTTCCTGAGAATCAGGCTTCGCGCCGCTAAGGAATCCAAACTTTGATGCTCCCAGCTCATACGCCTGGTCAATTCCACTCTTAACTAGTTCAATCGCAAATCTCCGTTCCTCTTCATTAAAGGAGTTCAGGTTTCCTTTGTTGCGCAGGAGAATGGGCTGCTCTCCAAATCCAACTGTCATTCTGCCGGACTCAAGAATGCCTGCGGCTTCTTTGCGGTCCTCAGGATTATTGATGGAAGTGATTTCTATTCCTGAAAAGAAATCATCCAGCACGATTTTTTTGATGGTTTCCACTGTTGGCCCATCTCCCCCCATTGTCTGGGGGTAGGCCATAAAATGGACAATCCCTACTTTCATAGAATCATGAAGATTTGACATTTATTCGCCGATATCGGCTTCCCTCCTTAGAATTATTTTTCAGAGTACTCGAATCCTTTAAGAGTTCCGTTGTTTGAGAATCCGCAGACTGCAGTTGGATCAACGACTACTTCAATCAGGTACGGCTTGCCGCTGTCGACCGCGCGCTGCAATGCTGGCTTGATCTCGTCATAATGTGTAACCAGTTCTCCCCGGACTCCCATCCCTGCGGCAGTCTTAACAAAGTCAATTCCACGTTCTTCATTGTCACAAAGTTCATTTCTATAAATTAGGTCGGTGGAAATCTGCCTTTCGTCATAGAACCAGTTCTGCTGCTGGCGAATCAATCCTAACAAGCTATTATTCATAACAAATACGATAATGGGAATATCATGCTTGGCAGCCGTAGCTAAATCCTGAAGGGACATTCCAAGGCTTCCATCCCCAAGGATGTTGACGCTTTGCCTTTCAGGAAATGCCAGCTTGGCAGCCATCGCAGCTCCCAGACCCCAGCCCATGGTTCCTGCGCCCCCTGTTAACAAATACGACCGCGGCACATAGGTTTCAAATAACTGGCATGACCAAATCTGGCTGATTCCGCAGTCATGTGATGCAAAAGCGTCGCGGTCAAGAAATTCACGAAGCTCTTTCAGAGCACGTTCCGGCCTGATTGGAAGAGTTTCATAGTCTTGTTTTCGTGCATGTTTTTTCCGTTCCTCCGTCAGGTCGATTTTAGCTCCTGCTTCAGCCGTAGCCGCCACCCCAGCCCCAAGCTGCTTATAGGTTTGTGCCAGTTTCGCCATGAAGGATTTAACATCTGAAACAATACCCAGTTCTGTTTCTACCACTTTGCCAAGCTCTTTCCTGTCAATGTTTACATGAATGATGGTCGCATCCCGTTTAAAAATTTCGACATGTCCTGTGCTCCGGTCTGCAAAGCGGCCACCAAGGTTAATAATCAAATCGGATTCAAGAATGGTTTTATTTCCGAATGGGGTGTCAAGCATGGTTCCCATACGGCCTGCAAATAAGCGATGGTCGTTCGGGAACGTATCCATTCCCATGCCCGTGGTTACAACTGGAACTTCAATCGTTTCAACCAGTTCCTTCAATTCGGCAGTTGCATTGGCAAGATTCACACCGCCGCCTGAAATTACCACTGGTTTTTTGGCTTTTGCCAATAATTCGAGGACCTGCTGAATCTCTTCATCCGTTGCCTGAGGAAGCACTTCAGGCTGGGAGGAACCAATCAGTTCATCAAGGTCAATCTCAACTACTACTTTCTGCTGGTCAACTGGCAAATCAATCAGAACAGGCCCTTTTCGTCCAGTTGTCGCAGTTTCCCATGCTTCATGAATCAATTCGGCCACTTTAGATCCATCTTTTAAAATATAGGCCGCCTTCGTGACCGGCCTGGCCATTTCGACAATTGGAGCTTCCTGAAACTGCATGGTTCCGATCAAGGATGATTTCTGCTGTCCTGTCAGGGCAATCATAGGGATGGAATCCATCCATGCGCCATATAGCCCGGTAAGGAAATTGGTTCCCCCAGGACCTGAGGTTGCGGCACATACTCCTACTTTTCCGGTTGCTCGGGAATAGCCATCTGCCATAAAGGCTCCCGTTTGCTCATGACGGACGACATATGATTTGATATTGGTTCTTTCTTTAATTGCATCATAAGTAGGCAAAATAGCTGCTCCCGGTACGCCGTATATATGTTCAACGCCTCTTTTTTCTAAGTAAATTGCGATTACTTCCCCTGCAGTCAATTTTTGTTTCGCCATTCTAGACACCCCTTGTTTTTTATTGTAGATTTCTAACAATCTCTAATATGGACTCCCTGTTCCCCACATTGCCAGGAAACACAATGTACGGCGTATTCTGGAAATGAGCTTCGCTGCCGGTAAACCAGACAGGAACTCCCGCGATGGCCTGGCCGAGTATTTTTGCCTTTTTGATTCCAAGTCCTTTTGTAGCAATGTCGCTTGATGTTATACCGCCTTTGGCAATGATGAATCTTGGTTTAACTGCAAGTGATTGGACGACTGCGACCAATGCCCCGGATATCGACTGGCTGATGTGAAGATTTTCTTCCTTGCCCTCGACCTTGATCACACCCCTGCTTGTGTAAATCACCGTATCCAGGCCGGAAGCCAGTTTTACCTCCAATTCACCTATGACCCGATGAAGCTCAGAGTCCCGTTCCCGCGGGTCAAGCAGTTTTGGCACATTCATTTCAATTTTCTGCACGAAAGTTTGATCCATTAAGGATTGAATCTGCTCCGTTGTCTTCTTCGTATGGGAGCCCACAATGATCAATCCGCCATAACGGCCCTTTGTACCGGATGTTTGCAAATCTTCCGCTTTTACATATGGGCGATTTTCAAATCCGCCCAATGATTTTACAAACGACGCAGCAGTCCTGGACAAAAAGTGCTTTCCCGCTTCCAGAGCTTGAAGAACAGCCAGTGAAACGATATCCAGGTCTTGATATGACGCAGCATTAATAATAATTGGCTGATTGTTTTCTGCTTTGAGAAGCGTTTGGTAGACCTTATCGACTCCTCCTTCCCGGATATCCTCAAGCGAGATCGAAACCACCTCGCTTGAAGAAACCCGTCCACCTGATTTTTCAGAAATGTAGTCTGGAAGGTGGGCAGTGGAATAACCAAACACAGCATCATTAGAAAACTCTGTATCCGAAGTTGGTACGAGATTGCCGCTTTCAGCCAGGTAGTGGGTATTGCCGATTGTGTACCGGTGGGCCTCAAAGAAAGCTGGAACAATTAAATGCCCTGATACTGATACACCGCAGGATTCTTCCAATTGGTCCGCCAGAACATCGATTTCAAGTGGATAGTGGCCCCGCAGTGTGGAATCCCCCCTGCTGATAATGGAAAAATGGATATTCAGTTCACGTGCTACACTGCAAAGGTTCTGGACAATTTCCCGGTTGATCCTTTCCGCCTCTTCAGCCCCATAGCTTCTAGTGTTGGTAAGGATATAGAGGACATTCCGGTCATCGCTAAGCCCTTTCTTGATCCAATCCTTCTCCCAATCTGTAATCACATAAATATCATGGACGGTCTGAACACCGGTCGGGTCATCATCTAATACAATCAGCTTGTAACTCGACTTGTTGAGCTTTTTCCGTATATCCCGCCGGATCGATGCCCAGGCTGTATTTTCAGGCAGCTGATTCAGGATTTTTTCGATAGGCTGATAATCGATAAGCTGTGGCAAGCTAATACCCCCTTTCTATACCTGTGCGGTTGATTAAACCGGAGCTTTTTCTTTTAAAAGTTCAAAGGCGGATGAGACAATCCGGTGGGATCTTAATTCAAAGAAATCAAGCAATTCATCCATTTTGCCGGATACGCCGAAACGGTCATTTGTTCCCACACGTTTTACAGGGACCGGACAGTTTTCAGATAACACCTCTGCTACCGCACTGCCAAGTCCGCCAATGATGGAATGCTCCTCAACTGTCACTACATGCTTTGTTTTAGAGGCCGTTTTTATGATTGCCTCCGCATCAATCGGCTTAATGGTATGAACATGAATGACTTCTGCACTGATCCCTTGTGTTTCAAGCTCTTCAGCTGCTTTCAATGCTTCATCAAGCATAATCCCCGTAGAGATAATGGAAACATCTCCGCCTTCTTTATAA
The DNA here is from genome assembly GCF_004340465.1 of Mesobacillus foraminis. Classification (GTDB taxonomy): domain Bacteria; phylum Bacillota; class Bacilli; order Bacillales; family Cytobacillaceae; genus Mesobacillus_B; species Mesobacillus_B foraminis. The sequence continues at coordinate 367,342 of NZ_SLVV01000002.1, forward strand.
AACTTTGCTTTTCCGATGACAAACGGATCCTCACGTTTAGTGACTACTGGTACAGGCAATTTCCCGACACGAAGGTAAACTGGGCCTTCAAAGTGATAGGCTGCTTCCACCGCTTTTTCCATTTCAAGTGAATCAGCAGGTACGATGACCGTCATTCTCGGAAGGGAGCGCATCAGAGAGATATCCTCCAGCGGCAGATGGGTGGCCCCTTCTTGTGCAGCTGAAGTCCCTGCATTGTGGCCGACAATTTTCACATTGTTATTTGAGTAGCACACTGACACACGCATTTGATCGAACGCCCGCCCTGTCAGGAAGTTTGCGTAGGCATTAGCAAAGGGAACCTTCCCGGCAACGGCCAAACCAGCTGCTGTTCCAACCAGGTCACATTCGGAAATTCCAATATTGAAAAAACGATTCGGATATTTTCCTTTGAACATCGTAGTTAAATTTGCCTTTGCGCAATCCGCATCCAAAACGACTACATCATTATGTTTCTCTCCAAGCCGTACTAGTGCTTCTCCATATCCTTGGCGTGGTGCAATCATCTCTGCCATTTATTCCAACTCCTTCAAAGCGATTTCTAATTGTTCATCATTTGGGGCTAAACCATGCCATTCATGTGTGTCCTCCATAAAAGAAATTCCTTTCCCCTTAACCGTATGGGCGAGGATGGCAGTTGGCCTTCCTTTTGTCCTCTCGGCTTCTCTATAAGCCTCATCCACCTGTTCAAGATCATGCCCGTCGATTTCGATGACATGCCAGCCAAAGGACCTGAATTTATCTCCCAGATTCTTGACACCTTTTACATTTTCAACGAAATCATCCAGCTGGATTTTATTCCAGTCAATGATGGCGCATACATTATCAAGGTTATAGTGGGCTGTCGTCATCGCAGCTTCCCAGACCTGCCCTTCCTGCAATTCCCCGTCCCCTATCATGACGTAGGACCTCCGCTCACTCCCATCAAGCTTGGCAGCCAAAGCAACTCCATTCCCTACTGAAAGTCCCTGGCCCAATGATCCTGAAGAAATATCGACTCCTGGTATATGTTCACCGCACGGATGCCCATGGAGTCTTCCATCTACATCCCTGAATGTCATAAGTTCTTCCACCGGAAAGAACCCTTTTTCAGCAAGTACCGAGTAATATACTGGGGTACAGTGTCCTTTAGAAAGGAAAAAGCAGTCCCGGTCATTCCAGTCGGGATTCTTCGGATCTACCCTCATATGTTCATTAAACAGGACCGTTAATAGCTCTGTTGCAGATAACGAACCTCCTGGATGTCCGCTTCCTGCGTGATGCGTCATTTTTACGATGTGACGGCGAATCTTTTTTGTTAAATCCTTTAGATAAGCATTTTTTTCTACAGTGATCGTCAAGATTCTCACTCCTTATAGATAGGTTTCTTAATAAACAACAATGTTTCGGAATGGTGGTAAAAAAGGAGCAGTTGTTTATCGCGCAACTGCGTTTTTAGTCATAGGTAAAAAAAGAATTTCTATTTTTGTTGCTTATTATGAAACGACGTTTTTACCAAATGGTAAAAAATAAGGATAATTGTTGCTTAATTAACAACAACGTTTTTGAAACTAGGTATGAAAATCCGATTGCAGTTGTCTATTAAGAAACCGTGTTTGATCTTAGTTAAAGATTATCATCCTTTTCTGAAAATTACAACGATTATTTAAAAAAAAGTTTAGTTTTTTCTTACTTTCCAAACTCAAAAAAGACAAACCAATATGGTCTGTCTTTTCTATCGATGCTGCCTGGAAATAGCCCTCCATCCCAGACGACTGGAAATTTTCCCACCAATACTAGTAATATAATTTCTTAGTTCTGTCAGTCGTTCCTCACTCATTCGAATGGAAGGTCCTGAAATACTGACTGCAGCTACGATCACTCCCCTGTTGTCAAATATCGGTGCTGCAATGCAGGTTATACCAGGTTCATTCTCCTCAAATTCAATCCCATAACCCTGGTTTCGGATTTTATCAAGTTCAACCATGAAGCTTTCTTTATCAGTGATGGTATTTTCTGTGTGCTTTGGCATCCCTTTTCGGTCAAGAATTGAAACGACTTCCGCCTGAGGTAAATGGGCTAGGATGACTTTGCCTACACTCGTACAATGAAGAGGTGCTCGCCTGCCGACTTTGGAATGGGTACGAAGGGTCTCATTGCCCTCAAGTTTTTCAATATAAATGACTTCTCCTTCATCATAGACAACAAGATGGATGACTTCATTTGTTAGGGTTTCCAATTCTTTCAAAAAAGGCTTTGCCTCTAAACGCAAATCAATGGATTCCAGCAGAATCGAGCTCAGTTCCAATGGCTTATACCCAAGCTTGTACTTCTTTGTTTCAGAATCTTGCTCGATGTAGCCGTGGCTGACGAGAGTAGCCAATAGCCGAAAGATTGAGCTTTTGTTTAGTTCAAGATGGGAAGCTAGTTCGGTAACTCCCATTCCATCTTTATTCTGGCTGACTAGTGATATGATTGTTAAGGCTCTGTCTACGGATTGAACCATTTTTATCCTCCAGTGGTGAATATTTCTTGAAAAGGATGTTCCTCTTTGATTTATTTTCAAATGTTTTCCTAAAACGGCGCTGTATACCTTGCTGTTCTGAATTCGTTGACGGAAAATCAGCCGGGCAGTTGTTCTATATAGGAAAGTGATTCTATATTATTTTAGCTGATTACTTTTCATCATTCCGTTGCTTAATATAAAACATTGTTTCCCTAATATAGCAAAATCATCTCCACGGACTTTATTCTACCAAAATATATTTTTTCCAGCAACGATTTTCTGACTTTTCAATAAAATAAAATGAGTTCAAATAACAGTCAGTAATTGAAAAAACCGCACAGGCTGTTGAGCCAGTGCGGTTTGTCCTTTTGTTTAAAGAACCGTTTTTTTCTTTTTCCCGGTTACTTCACCCTTAAACGATTTTAGCATGGCAAATGTCATTAATAAAAGGACGAAGGATAACGGAAATGCACTGACAATGATGGCGGTCTGCATTGCATCAAGTCCTCCGGAAACCATTAAAACAACTGCTGATGCCGATAGGACCAGACCCCAGACAACTTTTACGACTATAGGGGGGTTCAAGCTTCCGTTCGTTGTCTGCATGCCCAATACAAAGGTTGCCGAATCGGCGGATGTAATGAAAAAGGTAGAAATCAGAAATAAAGTCAGGATAATTAAGACAGTCGTAAATGGCAGATGTTGATAGACAAAGAAAAGAGCTGTTTCCAGTGCCTGTTCCGAGACTTTCACATTCTCGTTAAACTCCAAATGGATGCCGGTCCCTCCAAATACCGCGAACCAAAATGCACATACCAGAGTTGGAATCACCAGAACTGCAATGACAAACTCCCTGACCGTCCTGCCCTTTGATACACGGGCAATAAAAGTGCCTACAAAAGGTGCCCATGCAATCCACCAGGCCCAGTAGAAAACGGTCCAGTTTTGAACCCAGGATGCATCTTCATTATTAAAAGGTGCAAGGCGCAGGCCCATGCTAGGCAGATTTTGGAGATAGCTTCCTAAAGTAGTAACAAACAGATCAAGCAGGAAAACACTTGGACCCACAATCAGCAATGTAACTAAAAGCAAAAATGCCAGGATCAAATTGGCGTTACTCAAATATTTAATCCCTCTTTGAACACCTGTACCTGCCGAGAGGATGAACAGTATTGTTACAACTGCAACGATGATCAATTGGCTTGTAAAGTTATTCGGAATTCCAAAAGTGTAGCTTAGCCCTCCATTTATTTGCGCTGCACCCAAACCTAAAGATGCGGCAACACCGAAAATGGTCGCAAACACCGCTATAATGTCGATTACTGTCCCAATTGGACCTTTCGCTCTCTCACCGATCAAGGGATAAAGAGCAGCACTCATTAGCCCAGGGAGCCCTTTCCTGAATTTATAATAGGCTAGTCCCAGGGCGATCGTGGCATAAATAGCCCATGCGTGAAATCCCCAGTGTAAATAGGTATATCTCATAGCTAATTTCGCAGCATTCGCCGTTCCGCCTTCTCCATACGGGGGAGTTGTAAAATGCGAGATTGGCTCTGAAACACCAAAGAATAATAAACCGATTCCCATCCCCGCACTAAAAAGCATCGCAAACCAGGTTGCACGGTTGAATTCCGGCTTATCCTCATCCTTGCCAAGCTTGATTTTCCCATAAGGACCAAATACAAGAAATAGCGCAAAGAGGATAAAAAAAGTCGCAATCAGCTGGTAATACCAGCCGAAGTTAACCAAAAAGAATTGTTTCCAAACATCCATTGTTTCACCCAGATGGGCAGGCGAAATGACTCCCCATAAAACAAATAGCAGGGAAACGACTAAAGAAATCCAAAAAACCTTAGTAACCTGCTTCATTTATTAGCTCACTTTCTTTCCTTATTTTTTTCCATGCTTTCATTATGTACAGAAAAAGGAAAATCATGAGAGTATAATAATTACAACTCGAATTTTTAAGCGGTAAAAAGACTCGAAAGTGGTCCTTTCGAGTCAGGAAGGAGATACCTAGTTAAAAACAGAACCAATCTGAAAATGGGTCTCTTCTTTGCTCGGTTTGCTTTCGTTCATTTTGGCAGCTTCTATTATTCTGATGTCTCGTATCATACTCGTTTCTTCTTTCATCCCGATTCCTGCGGTCATCGCGGTCCCTTCGGTCTTCCCTGTTCCTCCGGTCATCGCGGTCTCTTCGGTCTTCCCTGTTCCTGCGGTCATCGCGGTCTCTTCGGTCTTCCCTGTTCCTGCGGTCATCGCGGTCTCTTCGGTCTTCCCTGTTCCTGCGGTCATCGCAGTTTCTTCGGTCATCCCTGTTCCTTCGATGATCTCGATGATTGTCATCCCTGATATCTGCAGCTTTTCTGCATTTTCCCATCATTCTTCCCTCCTTCCACAACACTTTATAGCCTTACCTTGTATCCTATGTACCGGCAGTACAAGCTGTTCAGGCTGATATCTAGTAATTTAAAAATTTTGCTTCTACCTTATTTAGCTGGAAACTGTAGTGACTAGAGAGGTGCGTAATGGGGGCTTAATAACCACTATGGAAATTTATCATATATTGGTGTATAGGTAAGAAACCAGGGAGGGACCTTTTCCAGCTGGTTTCTTCTTGATCTGCATGTTTTTAAACGGGGGGAGATTTAATGAAGGAAATCCTGGGTTTCTTTTTATTCTTTCTGGCTTCAAGCTTTTTATTTTTAAAGTATGCAAAAAACAATAAGTTCTTTTACAAGACGGTATTTATCACGATTATTTGCCTATTCATGACTGCTTTTTCATTCATTTATTGGCACAAGCAGGATATTGGGGAGGTCAGAGACTCATCTTTCCATGAGAGTCCTGACTTTAAAAAAAAGAAGGATTCACCAGATGATCAATACCCATTACCAGGCCAGGAAGGGAAACATCCTCCCAAAAACGAAGGAACGCCGCCAGCCAAGCCTGGAGACGAACAAGATTACCAGGATGAAAAGCATGCCCCGCCCGCTGTTCCTGCTCCAATCATAGTCCCAGATGGCGGTACAGTAGAGTATACAGTCGCTAAAGGGGATACTTTATACAGCATTTCCAGGAGATCAGGTTTCACGGTAACCGACCTTAAGCTATGGAACGGCCTGACTACCAATGCAATATACACCGGACAAACGATCAAGCTGTATGGTAAAAATGCTGCAGCCCCATCATCTCCCGTCCCTCCTCCAACACAGGAAGCTCCTTCAGGTTCTGCCTCATCCAGATCGATTTCACAGGGCAGCACCAAGATAAAAGAAATCGCTTTTACCTTTGATGCGGGAAGCGATATTGCTGGTATCGACATTATAAATGTCCTGAACAAGAACAAGGTTAAAGCCACCTTTTTCCTGACAGGAAAATGGGTAGAAAAGTATCCTTCCTACGCTAAACAGATTGCCGCCGAAGGGCATGAAATTGGGAATCATGGCTATAACCATCTGGATGCATTAAAAGTGGATATGGAAACATTTAAACAAGATTTGTTACAAGCAGAAGCCGCGATTCTTAAAGCAACTGGCAGATTACCCCGGCCCTACTTCCGTTTCCCCTATGGGTCTTTTAATGAAGCTGCACTAAAAGCTGCAGGCCAAGCAGGCTATCCTTACAGTATCTACTGGTCGCTGGACACCGTAGACTGGAAGCAGCCTAGTACAGAGTTACTCATAAACAGCATAGAAAAAGGAGCCAGCAATGGAGACATCGTCCTCATGCACATTGGAGGGATCCATACGCCAGAAGCCGTAGACCAGATGATTCCCAAGCTAAAAGCCAAGGGTTACAGACTAGTGACATTAACCGAGCTGATGAACTAATCAGGGGAGCAAAGCGCCCTTGCTGTTAAAGGTGCGCTTTATCCCTTCACCCTACTGCAGTACTAAACGGTGCCTGACCCCGAAAGTTGTGGTAGGACTTGTACATAAAATGTATAAGCTTATGGGGAGGGATTCGAGCTCTACTGGAATCGTTCCAATAATAATTGCCTAGTGAATTTACGGCAGAATAAATTGTTCTCCATAAGACCAATATAAGAATAGAATAAGGTGATTTTTTTCTAGGGAGTGCTCTTTGATGACAGTTTTTGTTTACCAAACTTTCGAGATTAAACAAGATCAATTTAAAGAAGCCCTTCAGAATCTGGGAGAGATACAGAAGTTCCGCAATGAAGAATTTAACCACAAAGTAGAAATTCTCTCTCCAGTATCAGGGCACGATCATACCTATGCACTTCTCTCGACCTATGAAGGACTTGCTGAAATGGAACTTCAGGATAAAAAAATGTTCGATGATGAAAAATACCTGAAGCTGATTGGGGACTTTTTCCTGAAAAACATCGTTCAAGGCAGCATGCACACACAAATATATAGAAATACAAACGGCAAAAAATCATAACGAATGGAAGGGCGTGCAATGAAGTTTATGCACGCCCTTTTTTGAAGCCAGATCATATGCCGTCGATTTCTCCCTTTCGGTTAGCCGGGAACGGTCGCTTAAATCCTTCTATTTTTCCTTTATGCCTGTTTTGCCGAGTATAGTCGTGTAGCCCCTCTACCTTTCCTCTAGCCCGTTTTTCTATCGAGCTGGGTCACGTAGAGTGCCCCTACATCCCCTCTAGCGCTGGTTTTTACCGGGCTGGGTCACATAGAGTCCCTCTACATTCCCTCTAGCGCTGTTTTTTACCGGACTGGGTCACGTAGAACCCCTGTACATTCCCTCTAGCGCTGGTTTTTAACAGGCTGGGTCACGTAGAATTTCTTTATTTTTACTATGTAGGTTATTTTCGCTTGGGGAATCTAAAGGGAAGCAGGTGCTTGTAAAATCGATTTACGTTCCCCTCCCAATGGTTTCCCCTTGGTTCGGCTCATATTTTCTTTTTGCGTGACCTTCCCCTATGTTTTCTCCAAGGGCCGGCTCGCATTTACTTTTTGCGTGACCTTCTCCTATGATATTACCCGGGATTGGCTCGCATTTCCCCTATGATTACTTCACTCGGTAATTCCCATGGGACCGGCTCGCATTACCGAATGATGCTATCTTTTATGATGCATTTTGACAGTTTTTATCTTCCTTACCTCCCCCTTTCCCTGCGTTCGCAGGACAGAGGTATCTTGCTACCCTTCGCCCCATCTGCCCCTGATTTTCAGGTCTGCCTTCACCAAAGACTCCTTTTCTAACAATTGCTCAATATTGATAATGTCCCATTTAAGCATTAAGTCATATCTTGCCAGCTTAATTTTGTTTCAAAAATCGTACATGTGTGAACTCTGGAGGACAAATAACCATTTGCCTTTTTCTGCATAGCTTAGAATGACGATAAAAAAGATAGGAGAGCTGTATATGTCCACTGAGGAACGGGATACCCTAGCCTGGCATGAAACCCTTGAAATCCATGAGTTAACTGCTTTTCAAGCGATTGGATTAATCAAATTGAAAAAAGCATTCAGGAAAATCAATGATCCTGAATTAAGAGGAATTTATGAAAAAACAATCCAGGGATTAGAAATAAACATAAAAGAGCTCGTCCAATTTTACCCTGCGGCTCCAGTCTCCCCTGATCGAAATGAGCCATTGACCAGCGATTTGGCCTTTTACGCTGGCGACCTGCTGGCACTAATGAAAACGTCTGTACGCAATTACTCGATTGCCATTACCGAAACCGCCACGCCAGCTGTCAGAAAGATCCTGACCGACCACCTTTTACGCTCTATCCAAGGCCACGAGCGAATCTTTCGGTACATGTATAAAAAAGGCTACTACCCTTCCTATGATTTAGGACAATTATTAGCCAATGATCTTAATAATGCCCAAAAGGCACTATCAATGGATTACTAGAAACGGGTTCATAAGTAACACCTGGTTCCCAAAAGGATAAATCATTGCTAAAAAGGCAGCCGAATCTTCGGCTGCCTTTTTATAGCTATCAGCGCTTTGCTCTCAATCCTCCATAAACCTTAGCAAATCACCGGCAAGTATTTCATCGGACAGCCCCAGCTCATTTCGAACTTTTTCCTGAAAAGGCCCGCAGGCACTTTCCTCGATTGGCTTTCCGCTTTTTTTCTCGTAGCAAACATTATCGATATAGACATAGTTCTCTGTTATGAACCCTCCGTCCCTAAAAATAACCGGGTGGTCGGAATTCCTGGTAAAAAGCTCATGTCCAAAAGATAATGTGTTCTCAGGCTGTATCCCCAATAATTCCAGGATGGTCGCCCGAATATCAATTTCTCCTCCCGGAGCCGAAAATGTCTTCCCGCCCACACCTGGAATATGGATGATGACTGGAACCTTTTGAAGCTCGGCATGCTGAACGGGACTTTTTTCTAGATTCAGCAATTGATGGATACCGACTTCGTATTTTTCGGAAATGCCATAATGATCTCCGTAAAGGACAAACATCGTATCTTTATACATGCCCTTTTCTTTCAGTTTTTTAAATAGGGTCTTGATGGCTTCGTCCTGATAACGGACAGTGGTGATATACCGATTGACCACTTCCTGGTTCGTTTTCGGCTCGGAAATTAGCTTATCCTCTTCGTCTAGCAAAAATGGAAAATGATTTGTCAGCGTGATCATCCTCGCATAGTAGGGCTCCGGCAACTCTGCCAGATGAGCGGCGCTTTGCTGAAAAAACGGTATATCTTTTATTCCATAATTCACGGAGTTTTCTTCTGTTACTTCATAATCTTTTTTAGAAAAAAACTTGTCGTAGCCCAAGCTTTTATACATTTGTTCACGATTCCAGAACGTACTGTCATTCCCATGAAAAACAGAGCTGTAAAAGTTCCCTTCTTCCTTTAAAATTTTTGGAAGGCTATGAAACACATTCTCCGGCTTTCTGACAAACACGGATCCACTTGATAATGGATATAGCCCTGTATCAATCATGAATTCCGAGTCCGATGTTTTTCCCTGGGCCGTCTGATCATAAATGGAATCAAAGTAAAAGCTATCCTTAATTAACGAATTTAAAAATGGGGTTATTTCTTCTCCATCGACTTTTTGATTGATCACAAAGTTCTGGGTTGACTCCATACTGATTAAAACAAGATTTCTACCCTTTGCCAATCCAAAATACTCTGTACGTTTCTCCTCTTTTGAGGAAGTGTATTGTTCAGCTTTTACTGTATCCGTTTTCGAGGCTAATAGCCGCCTGAACGGCGCCTGAACAGCCAGTGATATATCATAAAGATGATAATTATAAGGTCCAATGGTTTTTACCATCTGTTCGCGGTCATAGGAGGCCGTATATAAATGGGGAGATTTTACCAGGCCGAGCCCTGCTGAAATGACAGTAAGAAGGAGACTAATACCTACGTATAGATATTTCACCCGCATTGTACGGTCTTTCTGTACATTGAATTTTCTGAGGAGAACCCAGAAAATAATTAAGTCCGCAAATAACAGTAGATCCCACGGGCTCATAAGCTCCAACGTACTTGGGCCAAGTCCACCAACATTTTTAAATTGAAATAGAATGGGAACAGTTACGAAGTCTGTATAAAAACGGTAATAAAGTAGATCCCCATAGAGAAGAAGCGTAATGATGGTCATTGTGGAAAATAAGATCACTTTGAAATTGCCTGCTTTTACATAATAAGAAATTCCCAGCACTAATAGTAAGGAACCAAGTGGGCTAAAAACAATCATTAGCAGCTCAAATGGAGACTGCAAACTTAGATTGAAGCCGATCAGTCCGACGGCCACTGTCTTAAGCCAAAGGGCGATTATTGCTGACAAAATGAATGTCAGTGGGTGATAAGTTAAAGAATCAGCTTTAATTCTTTTCATCAGCGGTCAATACCTTTCTTGTAGATGAACATAAATCTGCCATTTTACCTTTCATTGATAGTACCCTCATTTCATACTGCTAAACTCCTATTCTACCAATCATTTATGCCTTGCACAATTTACCAGCATTATGTTTAACGAATGAAAGTCAAAAAGAGTTTCAAACATATTGTTTCTTATACTATGTGCATGCCAAGCCCGTTTTTCCTGAAAGATTTATCCGCATTTATGCCGCATTTGCGATCTGGTGTCCCAACAGTGATCCCATTAAAAAAATTGTAAAAAAGCAAATGATAATACTGAAACTTTTTAACACAATAAATCGTACATCTATGGAAAAGAAAAATGACAATGGGGATGAGAAGATGAATAACCATGAGATTGATTATGAAATATTTGGCGATGATATGCAATTTGTACAGGTGGAGCTGGATCCTGGCGAAACAGTGATAGCAGAAGCAGGAAGTTTAATGATGATGGATGATGGCATTCAAATGGAAACGGTGTTCGGAGATGGCTCAAGTTCCGGCGGAGGCCTTATGGGCAAGCTGCTCGGTGCAGGAAAGCGTGTGCTGACCGGGGAAAGCCTCTTCATGACCATGTTCACCAACGAGCGAAGCGGCAAAAAACATGTGAGCTTTGCATCCCCTTATCCCGGGAAGATCATTCCGATGGACTTAAGCGAGCAGGGCGGCAAAATCATTTGTCAAAAGGATGCGTTTTTAGCCGCGGCAAAGGGAGTATCCGTAGGGATCGAGTTCCAGCGCAAGCTTGGTGCAGGATTCTTTGGCGGCGAAGGGTTTATTATGCAAAAGCTTGAAGGAGATGGAATGGCTTTTGTGCACGCTGGAGGAACTATTATTAAAAAGACTCTATCGCCTGGGGAAATTATTCGCATTGACACCGGATGCCTTGTGGCGATGACACGTGACGTAGATTATAATATCGAAATGGTTCGCGGAGTAAAAACAGCGTTATTTGGCGGCGAAGGTTTATTCTTTGCGACTCTGCGCGGCCCGGGGAGCGTATGGATTCAGTCGCTTCCATTCAGCAGGTTGGCTAGCCGTGTCTTTGCCGCTATGCCGCAAAACGGCGGTTCCAAAGGAGAAGGCGGTCTTGGGGGCCTGTTTGACATCATTGGCGGCGACCGTTAATCCATTTTAAGTACTTAATACATTTTGGAAAGCCTGCAGAAAGTCAGCAGGCTTTTAGTCATTTTTAATGAGAACCGGGTTTTTGCTTTTACCACCTGTTCTTAGAAAAAGTTTTGATCCTGATCCACGGCCGCTCATTCTCCCATTCCAGTGACAGAGGGACTTGAAAGGTTTCCTCAAGCAAAGGTTCAGTCAGCGTGGCTTTCTTATCCCCTTGTGCAACGACCTCCCCTCTGCGGATTAACAGCGCATGGGAGATCGAAGGGACAATCTCCTCAATATGGTGTGTTACATATAAAACCGTTGGACCTTCAGGAGCAGCAGTCAAATCCTCAATCGTTGACAGCAATTCTTCCTTTGAGAAGATATCGAGGCCATTGCAAGGCTCGTCCAAGATCAGCAGGCGCGGGGATGCCATTAATGCCCTTGCAATCATGGCTTTCCTTTTTTCCCCTTGGGAAAGATAAGTAATATTTTGTTCGGCAAGGTGCCTGATTTTTAACAGTTCCATAAGCTCCAGGGCTTTTTCAGCATCCTTCGTGGAAAACTCCTCGTATAGGCCAATGGAGGCAAATTTCCCGCTGAGAACAACCTCCAGCGCCGAGTCGCTCGGTCGGGTATGAAACTGGTCATCAAGAGAGGAACTGACCCAGCCGATTGATTTACGAAGTTCAGGTATATTGGTCTTTCCGAAAAGATGGCCCAATACCGAGACTTCTCCTCCGTTTGGCCATTGATAGCCAGTGACCATTTTTAAAATGGACGTTTTCCCGGACCCATTCAGCCCCAACAATGCCCAATGTTCCCCTCTTTGGACATTCCAGCTGACATTCTTTAAGATGTCCTTGCCGCTTCGGTGCCAATGGATATTGCTGAGCGAAATAACACTATTAGCTGTCTCTTCCATTGTGTTCCCCCTAAATAGTCGATGTCTATATTCAGTATATTCCAAAATCCGCGAAAACAAAAGAAAGCCCAACAGGTCTAATCCAGCTGTAAATTTTAATGATGTTCATTTTACATGAGATGTTATATAGAGACTTCCCCAAATATCCTGGACCTTGTTTCTATAAAGATTGTTTACATCGAAAGAAACAGCCTTATCAGTTCCTCAGCGCAACATCGAATTGAAAACTTGTCCCTTTCTTGTATGAATGAAGGTGACTGAACGATTTACAGTCACCCTCTCGGTTATTTGGCTCTTACCAGAATCTCGGGGTTAGTTTCTGCCACTTGTTTCGAAGAACTGCTCATTTTATATAATCCCGATAGGATGACAACGGCAATGACCAGGAGTTCAAAACCGTATTTAACAAAACCATTTGTAAAGTAGCCTGTTAAGAACGGTTCGGCGACAATCATCTTGGAAGCCGTCCAGGCTAAGACGGCTGCCCCGATTGTAATGATGACTGGGTAACGTTCAATCCACTTTAATATAACCGTGCTTCCCCACATAACGACTGGCACTGAAATGACCAATCCCAATATAATAAGAAGGAAATTCCCATGGGACGCTCCCGCAACCGCCAATACATTATCGAGCCCCATTAAGGCATCAGCAATCATAACTGTCCGAATAGCTGCCCAGAAACTATTTCCTGCTTTCACGTTCGAATGGTCCTTATCTTCAACAAGCAATTTATAAGCAATCATGATCAATAAAAGGCCGCCCAGCAACCGCAAGCCTGGAACAGCCAGCAGATATACTACTGCCAGAGTCGCAATCGTGCGAATGACAATCGCACCTACCGATCCCCAAAGGATGACCTTTTTTTGCTGTGGTTTAGGGAGATTCCTCGCAGCCAATCCAATTAAAATCGCATTATCTCCCGCCAGTACTAGATCGATGACAATAATGGTTAACAGTGCAGTGATAAAATCAAATTCCATAAGTCTGCCCCCCTTGTTTTAGCAATTAAAATGGACACAAAAAAGACCTTCGCCAAATAGGCAAAGGTCTCGCTGAGCATAGTGACTATGCCAACAAAGCCGATGGTTAGCACCATGTATTGACGACTTTGTTTCAGGTTTGCACCTGACGCTACTCCCCTTTACAGGTAGTTCCTTATAAATCTATATGCCCAATTACAGCAATAATGTTAAAGTTTTTATCGTTAGTTCGATAAGATATGCTCTGCGTGTTTCGCAGATTACAACAAAGTTGCCAGCATGGAAACATCTAAGCTGTAACTTTATCCTTATTGGAATGGAATTTCTGCTCTGAATTTTTATTAAAACATTACTTATTTCCCCACCAATAAATTATTCAAAAAAGTTATTACAGCACGACATAACATATCGCTCTGTTTCCTTTGTTCTGTATACATTGAAACATGAACGAACCCATTTTGCGAATACGTCCAATAAAAAATGAGCCAAAAAAATTTGGCTCACAATTTTAAAACTTCCATCTCAGGTTATATCAGCTTAAACCCACTAATCAAAATCAGTAAAGCCATGATGGCTCTCAATGGCTTTTCTGGCAGCTTGGAGGATAAGGTGCTCCCGAAAATAACGCCCGGGATAGAGCCCAGCAGTAAATTGCCCATTAGGAGGTAATCGACATTCCCGATTCCTGCATGCATGAGGCCTGCGGCGGTAGCCAGCAAGAAGGCATGAGCTATATCGGTTCCAACCAGCTCTGAAGGTCGCATTTTATATAGATAAAGCATGACTAGGGCAAACATGGAGCCTGAACCGATCGAAGTCAGGCCTACAATAAAACCGAGCACTGCACCTACACCTATTGTTAATCCCCGCTTTTCACTCAATGGCTTCATTTGAAGCCGGTTCAATTTTAACCGGTCCTTTAAAAACGTTTTAATCAATGTTGTTAATGCCACTAAAATCAGTACATATCCTAGCGCATGTTTGATGATTTGCTCCTGATTTTGAAAAAAAGTGTCGAACAGATGGAGGGTCCCGACTGCGCATATGGCACTTGGAATGCTCCCGATTGCCAGATACTTGACCAGCTTAAGGTTTATCGTCTTTTGTCTCCAATGCTGAATGGAACCGAATAATTTGGTTACGGAATTATAGACAAGATCGGTTCCAACCGCAACGGAAGGACTAATGCCCATTAATACTAATATTGGGGTCAGCAATGAGGCACCTCCCACACCAGTCAGGCCCACCATAAGCCCCACCAAAAACCCCATAACGATCATACCGATACTCATTAGGCGTACACTCCAGACTACCGTTAATCTAGATTAACTTATGAAATAGTCATACGCCTTGTTACACCGAACATAAAAACGGAAGAAGCCCAGCAATGGCCGCTGAGCTTCTTCTCAAAGCTTATTCATTTTCTTTATCTTTTAACTCAATCTTCTTGCATCCTACATACAGGCAGGTAAGGATATTGATTCCGTGCTTTGCTTTAGCCAACCCTTTGATATAAGGTGTCACCAAATCCCTAAAATCTTCCCCTACTCCTTCTTCTTCAAGGATTCCATAAACATACAGGATTTTTTCATCAAATAAAAATGCCACATTACCGACTGCTTTGTGTTCCGAATCCACTACATTCAATACTTGATAATGAGGGGTTATCACCTCAGGAGAAAAATAAACTTGCATTCATATCAGCTCCTTTAATATCTAGCCTTAACGCCCAGCATAAAGATATACTCCATGAATCGTTCAATTGGATTTACCATGATCAGCGTGTCGGTCCATTAACTGAATTGCATTTTGTCAAACAAGCTGTCCCTGTGCTTGGCTGGTTCTTTTTTCGGAACATGGATCAGCATTAGGCAAAGCAAGGCGACAAAGAGGGTCAGGCCCGCTGTAACTAAAAACATGCCGGTACGGGACCATTCCATGAGTGCGCCGTAAATTGGAGGGCCGATCGCAACCCCCAGGAACCGGACGGACCCGTACAGGGAAGTGACAAATCCCCGGCGGTCGGCCGGTACAGAACCGGTGATGAAGCTATTAATACAAGGCAGTGCCAGCCCGGTGCCAATTGAGCTTACCGCCAGGACTGCAAAGAAGGGAACAAGGCTTGTGAAAAGCACCAGTGACGCAAATGAGGCGGTCATTAAAATCAAGCCCAGAATGATCAATGATTTCATCAGCCTCATGTTTTTCCCTATTTTACTTCCTGTAATGTACGATGTGGTGGTCATAAACAATAACGGTATGGCCAGGATGGCCCCTTTTAAGACACCATCAATCTGGTGTTCCTTCTCCAAAATATCGGAAATGTAAAACAGGATTCCAAATAAGGTAAATAAACAGGTGGCCCCTGTCAAATAGGCTGCGAACAGCCAGCGGCCCTCCGTCTTAAATACCGATAACAGACCTTTTACATATTTCCCGACAGGCGGCGGCTCTTTTTCCTTTTTCTTTTCCTTAATAAAGAAAACCGTTAACAAAATAGAGGCAAGGCAAAAAATTGGAAATGCCCAAAAAGCCGCATACCAGAAAAGGAGAGCTACAAGCGAACCAATAATCGGAGAAATAACTTTCCCGAAGCCATTGGAAGCCTCGACCAGCCCCAGGACGCGGCTCTGTTCTCCGCCTTTAAACAAATCTCCTGTAAGGGCCATTGCCATTGATGTTGTACCAGCGGCCCCGATCCCCTGCATGATCCGGCCTGCAATAATCCACATATATGGGCTCGAGAACCAGGCTGCAGCTGCACCTGCCAAAATTCCTCCGATACCATATAAGATGAGTGCAGGAATAACCACGGCCTTCCGTGAGAACCGGTCAGACAGGTATCCTAATACAGGAATCATGATGGCAGCCGCGATGGAGAAGACCGAGATAACCATACTAACCTGAAATTGTGATATACCGAGTTCTGTTTTCATTCTGGGCAGAACGGGTATCAGCATGGAATTTCCTAAAACAAGAATAAGTGGAATCGATCCGATAGCTACAATCGTCATGCCTTTATTTTTTTGCTTTGGCAATGGATGCACACTCCTAACTGTAAGAATAAGCCTTTCTATTGTTTGGAATACACTCCCGGTTTATACAAGGGCTTTTGCCTAATTTCTGTGAAAAAAGCCTAATATATACACAAAAGCCCAAGAATTGAATACTCTATCCTAGAAAAATGGAGGAGGGCGCATTCCCTATGGATTTTCTACAGCTGCCGAAAAGGACATCAGGAAACAGAAGATACGGTTTAACAT
Organism: Mesobacillus foraminis; assembly: GCF_004340465.1. Lineage (GTDB taxonomy): Bacteria > Bacillota > Bacilli > Bacillales > Cytobacillaceae > Mesobacillus_B > Mesobacillus_B foraminis. The sequence continues at coordinate 383,979 of NZ_SLVV01000002.1, forward strand.
CGATTGCCGATTTCGGGACCCCATTTGGCCAACTTAAAAGTATTTTAGATGATTACGGACATATCATTGATATTGCCAAAATAGGCATTGGTTCCGCATATGTTACACCTAATTTACAAAGGAAAATTGATCTTTATAAGGAGCATGGAATTAAGCCTTACTGCGGAGGAACTCTATTCGAGAAATGCTACCAGCAAAATAAAATCCCTGAATACCTGTCATGTTTGCGTAGATTAGGGATCGAGTGGGTTGAAGTCTCTAATGGAACCCTCGATATTCCTTTGAAGGAGCGCCTGGAGATTATTGCAAAAGCCCGGGAGCACTTTCATGTCATAGCCGAGGTTGGCTCCAAGGACTCCAGCCTGGAGATGTCCATCTCTGAATGGAAAGAAGAAATGAACCTATTCCTGGAGGCAGGCTGCGAGTATGTCATTACGGAAGGAAGAGACTCAGGCACTTCCGGCATCTATGAAAAAGGCGGATCAGTCAAATCTGACTTAATCAGTGAACTAATAAAAGATATTGACACCAAAAGGATTATTTTTGAAGCCCCTACCCCTAAACACCAAATGTTTTTTATTAATGCCATTGGCGCGAATGTCAATCTGGGAAATGTAAAACTGGAAGATGTGTTAATTTTAGAATCTCAGCGCTGTGGATTGCGAAGTGAAACCTTTTATCTGGAGGATTGCCATGCAAATCACCTTAATCAGACACCTGCCCACTCAATGGAATAAAAAAACGTGGCTGCAAGGGAGACAGGATATTGAACTTGCTCCCCTGACCCAACAAGACTTGAAAAGGATCCAGGAAAACAAAAGGATTCTGGAAAAGAAGGAACCCTTTGATTTGATATTGGCCAGCTCTCTAAAACGAACCCATCAAACAGCGAGCTATTACGGATTCCAGCCGAAGTCTGAAGCCCTGCTCGATGAATTGGATTTTGGTCCATTTGAGGGGCGCCCAAAAGAACAGCTGTTAAAGGCTTATGGTGAGACCTGGATTGAAAAGCCCAAAGACCTCGTGCTGGGAGAAAGCTTGACCAATCTGGAGCAGCGAATCATTCTTTTTTTAACTAAATACCAGCACTCCTCTAATCTGCTCATTTTTGGTCACGGTTCATGGATCAGGGCCATTCATTCTTATTTCCACTTTGGCCATATAAACTCCATGAACAAAGTGACGGTGGAAAATAATCAGTGTATTACACTGGATTTTGCAACTGTTGGATAGAGGAGGAAATCATCATGACAGAGGTGTTAACATACGAGAACTGGACTGAAGATCAATTGACTCATATTCTGAACCAGAATCCGGATTACCTGGATATTTTAAAATGGGCCTTTAAAGAATATAAAGAAGAAATTGTATATGCCTGCAGCTTTGGTGCAGAAGGCATCGTATTAATTGATTTAATCCATAAGGTTAATAAAGAAGCTAAAATTATTTTTCTTGATACCGGTCTCCATTTTCCCGAGACCTATGAATTGATCGAAGAAGTCAAGAAGCGATATCCTACCCTGAACATTGACATGATTAAACCGAAAATATCTTTAGCCGAACAAACAAAATGGTATGGGGATGAACTCTGGAAGGATAACCCGAATCTTTGCTGTCACTTGCGGAAGGTCGTTCCACTGAAAGAGGCTTTATCTGGCGTCAAGGCATGGATCTCCGGCTTGAGAAGAGAACAGTCTCCCTTAAGGAGCCAGACACAGTATATTAACAAAGATGATAAATTCCAAAATATTAAGGTTTGCCCTCTCATCCACTGGTCCTGGGAAGATATTAAGATGTACATCCAATTAAATAAATTGCCTTATAATCCGCTGCATGACCAAGGGTACCCAAGTATTGGCTGCGCACCATGCACCCAGCCTGTCAGCGATACAGATGACCCGCGCGCCGGCCGCTGGGCAGGTCAGTCCAAGTCTGAATGCGGGCTGCATCTTAAATAGCCAGTACCAGGACACAAGTATGAATCACGAAATCACAAAATTGGGAGGAGAAACTATGAGTGAAAATGTACCACATGGCGGAAGCCTGGTGAACCGGATCGATCGTGACTACCCCATCAATCCTTCTCTCCCGCATGTTGAGCTTGATAAAATGAGCTTAAGCGATTTGGAGCTGATTGCGAACGGCGGATATAGTCCATTGGAAGGGTTTATGGGAAAAGAAGATTATGACTCTGTTGTGCGGGAAATGAGGCTCTCATCGGGGCTTCCTTGGTCCATTCCGATTACCCTTGCTGTAACCAAGAAGACAGCTGCAGCATTAAAAAAGGTCAAAAAAGTCAACCTGATGTACAGTGGAAGTGTTTATGGAGTGATGGACGTTCAGGACATCTACACACCTGATAAACAACTTGAAGCAGAATTGGTTTACAGGACAACGGATACCGCCCACCCAGGGGTTAAAAAGTTATTGGAACGCCCTGACATTTATATTGGGGGACCTGTCACCCTAGTCAGGAGGCCTGAAAAAAGCCAATTTACATCCTACTATTTAGACCCCATCGAGACGAGGGCAAAATTTAAGGAACTTGGCTGGGATACAGTCGTTGGCTTCCAGACCCGCAATCCTGTCCATCGAGCACATGAATATATCCAAAAAACGGCATTGGAGAACGTGGACGGCCTCTTCCTAAATCCCCTTGTCGGTGAAACGAAGTCTGATGATATCCCAAGTGATATTCGGATGAAAAGCTATCAGGTGCTTCTTGAAAACTATTATCCAAAAGACAGAGTGTTTCTGTCTGTGTTCCCTGCGGCCATGCGCTACGCTGGACCAAGGGAAGCCATATTTCACGCCATAGTCCGGAAGAACTTTGGGTGCACCCATTTTATTGTCGGAAGGGATCATGCAGGAGTCGGGAACTATTATGGAACATATGACGCCCAAAAGATCTTCAGCCATTACAAACCAGAAGAACTTGGCATTACTCCTCTGTTTTATGAACATAGCTTTTATTGCCGGAAATGTGAAAACATGGCGTCTGAAAAAACCTGTCCTCACGATCGGAAACACCATGTGATACTATCCGGTACAGCTGTCCGCGGGATGCTTAAAAGCGGTGTTCAGCCTCCAAAGGAATTCAGCCGTCCTGAAGTAGTGGAAATTCTTATCCAGGGGATGCAGAAGGTCTATATTAAACATTAAAGGAGGGACAAAATTGCAAAAGGGTTCCAATCTAACCTGGCATCAGTCTGCAGTAACGAAAGAAGACCGTCATCTCTTAAACCAGCACAAAAGCTGTGTTCTTTGGTTCACTGGTCTCTCTGGTTCCGGGAAATCCACCCTTGCCAATGCGGTCAATCTCAACCTCCATCAGCTTGGAATCAGGAGCTATGTTTTGGATGGCGACAATATCCGCCATGGATTGAACAGTGATTTAAGCTTTGGGAAAGAGGATCGGAAAGAGAATATCCGGAGAATTGGTGAAGTGGCGAAATTATTTGTGGACAGCGGCCAGATTGTTTTATCTGCGTTCATCTCCCCTTACCGGGAAGACAGAGAACTCGTGCGGAGCATGTTCGAACCAGGGGAATTCATGGAAATCTTTGTGAACTGCCCCCTCGATGTATGTGAAGACCGGGATCCTAAAGGCTTATATGAAAAGGCCAGGAAAGGGCAAATTCCTGATTTTACTGGGATCTCCTCTCCTTATGAGACTCCGGACCGGCCTGAAATCATCATCCAGACCAATACCATGACCATAGATGAATCGGCCCATAAGATATTATCCATCTTAAAAGAACAGAAGATCCTTTAATCAAAGGATCTTCTTACCTTTTCCGCCAATTTGTTGTCAAAATCCTGATTCTGCTTATCCTTAGTTCATAAATGAAATCAATAATATTGGTGGAGAAAAATTGGCAAATCACCGCATAGATCACAATTTTATAATCGATGACAAGTGCTGTCAGCATAAAGATGATTAAATTAATGCCCATCATCACTTTTCCAGGACTCCAATGTCTATAGTTGGCAATCATCAGAGCCGGTATGACCATCCCCCCGCTTGAAGCTCCTGCACGGATCAAGATTCCGACACCGATGCCAAAAAAGATGCTGCCTGCTGCCATATCAACAAAGATATGAACATGCGTATGCGGGACATGGGCAATCAGGATGCTGACGGTAATTGAGGTAATGGCAACGGCCAGGATTGTCCGGATTGTCCACCTGAAACCAAAATAGTTTAAACCGAAAAGGAGGAAAACCGCATTGGCGAGCCACAAGGAAAAGCCGAGTGGCAAACCGAAAAAGTGATTCATCAGAAGGGCAAGGCCGGCCCCGCCGCCAGAGGGTATCGAATGCGGGAATAAAAATAAAGACATTGCCAGGCCCTGAAGAAAGGCCCCGCTCAGCAGGCAAGCATAGGTCAAAAGCCATCTATTCATCGTTAATGGTCGTGTTCCTTCCATTTTAAATATGTGATCGACACATTCATTCCCCTCCCAAGGACAATCTCCCCTTGTCCATATTATGAGAAGGAAAATCAGAATATGTTGAAACGTTAAAATATTGGGCGGGATGAACAGAGTGTTGAAGCTGATCGTAACGGGCAAATGATGAAGACCTTTTTTTATCCAACTGTCGCGGCGGTTGGCTTTCATCGCCTTGATGAAGACCTTTCTTTATTCAACTATCGCGGCGGTTGGCCTTCATCGTCCTGATGAAGACCTTTTTTTATCTAACTGTCGCGGCTTTTGGTCTTCATTGTCCTGATGAAGATCTTTTTTTCTCCAACTGTCGCGGCGGTTGGCTTTCATCGGCCTGATGAAGACCGCTTTTATCTAACTGTTGCTATGTTTGGTCTTTATCACCTTTTGTCACCTTGAACTAAACAAGTAAGTCAATCCGTACATCAAATCCCCGATCCCCTCCTGTTTTGATGCCAGGTCATAATGAAAAATGGCAGCCTTAGATCAGCAGGCCGCCATTTTCTCTATTATATATTCATATCTTTCTTCTCGTAAAAAAGGTATGTCACGGCAATAAGCAATATGATTAAGATAGTTGATATGGCGAGATAGGTTAAATCCAGTCCATCGCCGTTGATAATTGGGCCGGCCTCGAAATATTTAAAGGGTGTGGCATATTTCAAAATCTCAAGCTTTTCATTCAAGTTGATTGCTACGGAGATGACAAAGGCGAGCAGAAGTATTCCCGTTGACAGTTCCCCTGCTTTTTTTGCCTTTTGGTGTACGGCCGCGGCTGCAGTACCGATCACTAAAAAGATGACTTGCAAAAGAAACATTCCCATCATTAACTGAGTCACGCTTTCGAATACTTCTTCGCCTCTTGCGTATTGCTGAAGGAACGAAATGGATGTTAAAAACGCAACAGCATTCAAGAGCAGGATATTAATCAATGACGCAGCCATTTTTGCTGTGATAATGACAGATCTGGAAACGGGTTTAACTAATAAAAATTCAGCCGTCTTATCCCGCTCTTCCTTGGCAATAATTCCGGATCCAAGCATAACAGCATGGATGGAAGTCATCACCGTCAGGTATAAATAGAGCATGCCATAATATCCTAATGCCGAAGAAAGATCGAACCCTGACGTACCCATGATGGCTTGGAGGGATTCAGGCATTTCGTTCATTAACTCATTGATGGTCTCACCTGCACCTTCCATGCTGGCATATTTTCCCATGCCTGATGCAATCAGGAACAAAACTCCAACACTCCAAATGATCAGTGACTTCCGGTTTCCATTTAGCTCGCGGGTAACAATATTCACCGTAATCCCCTCCTTTTTATCCAGCGTGAACGTCTCTCTTCTGATATATGGGCATTTCCGCTGCGATTGCTCCAAAAACAATGAACATTCCTGTCCACACAAATGGAGCCACGTAGCTTAAGTTCTTGATAATATATTGATTGTCAAAATAATTAAAGGGAGTCAGGTATCGGAGACCTTTATCCTCCGTGCTTGAGCTAATCATCCCAAGGATAAAAAATGCGAACACACTGCCTAGCGAAACGGCGATCACAGACTTAATTCCCGGAAAAATTATTCCTGTCAATATGCCCAGCGCCAGAAAGATTACCTGCAGGAAGAATAAAGTCGAACATATCAGGAACAAGGTTTTTTCATTATTGCTCTCCGTATTCACCCACGATGACATAGCCAAAACAGTAATAAAAAATGCAATATTCGTAAGGAAAAGGGATGTAAGCGCAGCGAACAGCTTAGAGAAGAAGACTTGAGAACGCGTAACAGGCTTTGTCAGCAGGAAGTCAGCTGTTTTCTCCCGGGTTTCTTTGGAAACAATCGAAATACCGAGGTTCATTGCCTGGATGGCTCCACCCAGCTTGATGTAAAGAAATGCATATGAAAAGAACCCGAGCAGCGTAGCAAGAGTTTCAATGGAAAGGCCGACTGCGCGCTTGAGTTCTTCCGGGAATCCTTCAAGCACCTGCATAAACTCTTCCGCATCCCGGGAAAACGAAGGGAATAACAGCAAAAATAAAACCACCAGGAACATCAAGGAAATTGACCAGACCAGGGTAGATTTCCGATAGACTCTTAATTCGTGGAGAAACATATTCATTTCTTATTCCTCCTTTTTATAATAGTTCATGAAAATTTCCTCTAAATCAGGCTCCTCAATCCAAAGATTCGACAGCTCGATTCCAGCGATTTTAGATAAAATGTCATTGATATTCCCTTTGTAAATAAATGTAACTTTATTCCCTTCCGCCTCGAACTGGTTTACGCCTGGGAGGCTGAAATAATCGGCATCTATCGTCTTTGTGGTTTCAAGTTTAAACTTCTTATAGGTGGTTTCCTTGAGCGTACTAATTTTGTCTACCTTGACGATCCTGCCTTCTTTGATGATTGCCACCCGGTCACACAATCGCTGTACCTCACTCAAGATATGGGAAGAAAAGAGAATGGTTGCCCCCTTTTTATTTTCTCTTTCCAAAAGCTCAAAGAATTTTTGCTGCATTAACGGATCCAGCCCGCTTGTCGGTTCATCCAGAATGAAGAGTTTAGGCTCATGAAGCAAGCCTTGGACGATGCCTACTTTCTTCTTATTTCCCAGAGACAGGTCGTCTATTTTTTTATTCAGGTCCAGCTCCAGTAAATCAGCCAGCTCGTTGATTCTCGCTGTACAGTCTTTTTTATAAAAGCTTGCAGAGTATTTTAGAAGATCTTTCACCTTCATATTGTCATAATAAAAAACCTCTGCAGGCAAGTAGCCAATGTGCTTCTTTATTTCAGGGGTAGATTCTATCACGTCTTTTCCAAAAATCCTGGCGCTACCGCTGGTGGGGTAAATAAGCGATAACAGGGTTCTGATCGTCGTCGATTTCCCTGCACCATTTGGACCAATGAACCCAAAGATTTCACCTTCCTCAACATTAAAGCTTACATCAATAATCCCTCTGGATTTTCCGTATGTTTTCGTAAGGTTCTTAATCTCAATAACGTTCATTCTAACCCCTCCCGGTACTTCGCTCTATTTATAAAATGCATCACGCAGCATATCGATATAAAGATCAGCTTCCTTAAATTCAGCGGAAAAGTCGCCGTCCGTTCTCTCGCTGGATAATTTTGCTTTTTCCAGGACCTGATTGCTAAAGCCTTCAAGGGTCCAAAGAATAATATTGATTGCCCTTTTGACATCCGTTCCTTCTTTAAAGAGAGATGGATCGATCTTGCTAAAAATAGTCGAATAACTGTTTTGGAGCATTTCACTATGACGTTGATCCAAATCATTCTTGACTTCTGTCGAGTCCTCCATATAGGCAGACATCATAAAATTAAAGATTTCTGGGTGCTTCTTCATTAGTTGACTTTTTAGAAGCATAATTTTCTTGATTTTAAAAAAGATATCTTGTTCTGTATCCTCAAGATTCGCAAAGAACTCATGCATTAACACGTCCACGAAATGGCTATACAAAAACAGATAAAGATCCTTCTTATTATTGAAGTAATGGAAAAGAAGCCCTTTTGATATCCCGGCGGCCTTAACGATTTCATTTGTAGAGGCAGTTGCATAGCCTTTTTGGACAAATTCCTGTGCCGCTGCATTCAATATTCGTTCTTGTTTATCCTGGTTTAAGCTTAAAAATTTAGAAATCATGGAAGACCCTCTTTCTTTCATGACGCTTATTAATATTGACCAAACTGGTCAATTTCATTATATTCCCATTTGACCACTATGGTCAACGGCACTTCTGTTTTTTTTCCTCCAATTCCGCCCTCTAAAAACACACGAGCCTCCCAGGAGATTATCACCTCGGTTAAGGTCCATTTTTATCCCCCCTTCTCGACGAAGTAAGCCCGTTTCCCTCTTATCTATAGAGTGTTAAAAGCAATATGACGGAACATTCCTTCTAAAACTGGCCCTTCGTCTGGGTGTCAATTACGGAGAAGTAAGTTATGATAGTAGTGACTTTTTTTAAAAGAAAGGAGGCCTAGCTTGAAAAAATTTATTGTTGTAGGCGGAGGCATTCTCGGCGCTTCCACCGCCTACCAGCTTGTTAAAAAAGGCGCAGAAGTGACCATTGTCGACCGAAGGGATAAAGGACAGGCTACTGATGCGGCTGCAGGCATCGTCTGTCCATGGCTTTCCCAGAGGAGGAATAAAGCCTGGTATCAGCTGGCAAAATCCGGTGCCCAATTTTATCCCGAGCTGATTGAAGAGCTAGAGCGTGATGGAGAAACGGAAACTGGATATGCCCGTGTAGGGGCAATCAGCTTACATAAGGACGAGGATAAGTTGCTAAAAATGATGGAAAGAGCTTCTGCCAGGAAGCCGGATGCCCCGGAAATGGGGGAAATCACCCAGCTGTCCAAGGAGGAAACTCAAACCCTGTTCCCTCTGCTTGACAAGGAATTTGGTTCCGTCCAGGTTAGCGGAGCTGCCCGGGTGGATGGCAGGGCCCTTCGCGACTCCCTGATCAGCGGTGCCAAAAAAAATGGCGCTGTCTTTATTGAGGGAGAAGCCCAATTAGAATTTAACAACAAAACGGTCATTGGAATCAAAACGGATGGCAGATTCATCGATGCTGATGCTGTCATTGTGTGTGCGGGAGCCTGGGCAAACGAGCTCTTGCACCCTTTAGGGATTGATCTGAAAGTCACTTTCCAGAAGGCACAAATTATTCATATGCAAATGCCTGAGGGGAACACAGATAACTGGCCGGTTGTGATGCCTCCCGGAAGCCAGTACCTGCTGGCTTTTGAAAACCAAAGATTGGTTGCTGGTGCCACCCATGAAGATACCGAAGAGTTTGATACCAGAATCACAGCAGGCGGGATGCAGGAAGTTTTGAATAAAGCACTGGAGATCGCTCCCGGCTTGTCTCAAGCAACCTATCTGGAAACAAGGACGGGTTTCCGCCCATTTACACCGGGATTTCTGCCTATGATTGGTCAAGTGCCTGGCTGGGAGGGAATTCTAGCCGCAAATGGCTTAGGTGCATCCGGGCTGACGATGGGCCCATATATTGGATCACAGCTAGCCAAGCTTGCAATGGGGGAAGAATTGGATATTGATTTAAGCCTTTATTCCATGGAATAAAAAGAAGACAGGCATGACCCAGTATGGATCATGCCTGTCTATTTTTTAGCTAGCTGTTTGTAAGCTGCCTGAATGCAGAAAGACGTTCCAACGACTGGCTATATTCGTTGATATACTCATCCGCCCTGTTGCCAATTGAGCACCAATAGGGGTGAGGAAGCCGCTTTCCAATCCTGTAAGGCAGCAAACCTCCTTCCTTCATCACCTTGAGAGTCGCCTCCACCTCCTTGGATAATGGGATGATTAGGCTGGGCTGGACAATGTCCATTTCTTTTATAAAATTTTTGATAAAATATTTTTGAATGCTCACAGGCAATTCATAGTAATTGACGTTTTTACGTTCCTTTTTGAAGCCATACCAAGAGAGGTTGGTTAAATAGACCTTTTTGAAAAAGTTATCGATTCCCATTTTTTCAATAATAGCCAATACAAATTGAGAGCTTGATTCCCAATCATTTTCATTCACGTTCGGCATTAGCCTGGAAACACCCTTAAAGTCAATAAAAGGAATACCGGTTTTGCCGGCGCCTTTCCTCCCAGGGTTAATCCCGCACAATACAACCCGTGCAGCTGATTTGGAGTAATATTTTTGGTAGAACGCCCTCACTAAATCTACATTCTCATGAAAACCTTCCAGGATTGTGATTTTCTCCTCTTTAAAAAACTTCGAGATTGCTACGTTCGTTTCCGCTTTTTTAAAAAAGCCCAAATGCAGATCAATGATTTCCTCCATACGCCACCCCACTTTTATTCATTATTATTACATTCGATAAATAACTGAATTTCCCCTCTTTTTAAACCTGTTTTTTCCAGGGGTATTCATCATCTTTTAGTCAAACAGCATGAATGCCGAAATTGGTATGGTGACACCGCATGGACAAAAGGAACAATTATGATGAGATATTGATAAAAATGTCGTCATACCTCCTTCATTTGAAGAGATACTAAAGGAGGTGAACGAAAGGGGGATTTGAATGAGATGGCAAAGAGAATTGCTTAAAATCATGCAAAACAACAAAGAGAAAAGGCTGGCTTTGGTGATTGATACCTCCAATAACCAAACCGATCAGGAAATAATTAATAATGTCATCAAGTTTGTCGGGGAAATGAATCCTGATGCAACCTTGGTTCAAGCTGATTTCAGGGTCCGAAGCATTTCAAATATTAAAGAAGATACTAAAATTAAATATTATACTCATGGGAAATCCTCCTATACGGAAGCCTTTGAATGGGCCAATGAAGCAGAAATAGAAACACTGCTTTATATCACGGATGTTACAGGATTCCTGTATGAAGAGCTGGAGGTCAAACCATATGTCTATTGGCTGATTCCTGCCCAATTCAAGCCTAAAGTCCCTTTTGGGAAGCTTTTGAATGTCATTTAGAACAAATTGAAACCTCCAGGTGATTGCCGGGAGGTTTCTGCGATTACAATCAAATTGATAAAAAGCTAAACCTGCTTTTTAATCAGGCCCTCAAATTTCTTAGACGTTCTGATTTCCACCGTCAATGTTCCATTCCCAACAATCGCTTTTACCAAAAATGGAGCGCCAGACTTGTTCTGGAACCGGAAATCTTTGCCTCCATACGACACGGTCGCATCCCTTCCTTTAGGCACATAGCCTACCGTAACGGAATGGTGATGTTTTTCAACATAATCCACGCCTAACTGATCGACTGCATTAAACAATGTAGAGGATGTCTGGCAGATTCCTCCTCCAATTCCCATTACCAGCTTTCCATTTATCGCTTCTTCGGCAGGCTGGTACCCGTGGGCCTCATCGCTTGGACCGACGGTTGTATTAAACGAAAAATAATCGTCAATGCCTACAATTACATTATTGATGGCTTTGGCCGAAAGCTCTATATTCTTGGTTCTGCCAGCAACACCCGCGTTGAAATAGGTTTTATAGGAAGCCACTACCACTTCGTTCAAGTGTTCCGCATCTTCGGCTTTGTACCCGCTCGCGCTGACATACAAAGGCAGACTGACTTCTCCGCCTTTTGCTGATGCTTCCATTACCTTTTCGACGAGTTCTTCCTCCTCCAAAATCACTCGTGGAGTCCCCTTAACAACCTGGCCGTTGCCATCAATACGGTCAGGAGTGTTCCTCTTATCATAGCCAGGTTTTTCATCCGTCCCCCTTGCCAGTTCGTGAGCCCACTTTTCAATTTCTTCTTTGTATTTTTTGTTGTCTTTTCCATATCCCATTTTCAATGGCTCAAAGGTTTTAATAACATTGCCTTTATCAGGGTCTTTTATATTCACCACAATTGGCTTTTCTTCAGCTTTTTGTTTGGCAGGTTCCTTAGCTGTTTTCTCTTTATTTTCCTGTTTCACCTCTGTTTTAGGGTCCTTATTCTCTGTCTTCCCCTCTGTCGCTGTTTGCTCCGCACATCCCGATAATCCGATTAGACTACACATCAACAATAACGATACTCCCCTGGTAAGCTTCAACATTCCCCTGCAACCCGGCTTTCTGTTTAATTTTTGGCTGGACTGTTATGGATTTCACACAGCCTTGCCGTAAAAAGAACGATTTACATTTACCTACTATATTCCGTTCTTTATTAAGGTATTCCTGCAAAAAGAATGTGATTCTTTCCCAGAAACAGGAAAGTATTTTTTCACCCTTATAGCCCCGCCAGCAAAATAATTCACCTTGAACAACGGAAAATTTCAGAGTATCCCCTCTTGCGCGGCAACAACAAAAAAGTGCCCCCAATTGAAATGGGGACACTTGACTGGAATGCTAGACTCCCCGTTTGTTTCCCCACACTAGCGCATGGAGCTGGGGCAGAACTTTTACTTCCTTAAGCTCTGGGTCTGCAATCACTTTTTCTATTAAGCTTTCATATTGTGCCAGCAGGCAGGATACAAGCTCGCTGCGGTCCATCGTAACGGTATCTTCATTGCCAACCTGCATGAAAAACGGCAAATGAGGGTATCTCTTATGAATATTCCGGGCATACTCAAAATCATCATCATTGAAGATAACCACTTTAATACTCACATTACCTTTGAAGCTGGGGGTACTAAGCCTTTCAATAATGCCATCAAGAGCTTCATAGTTAGTGATCATTCCAGAGCTCGGAGGCTTCGGGGAAATGGTCAATTCATCAATCTCCATCATCCAGTCCTGCCACTTGGAGCCCTGGGTTTCAAGGCAAAGCTTAATTCCATTTCCCTTTAATAATTCAACAAGTCCGTCCATGTTCTTCAAGAGAGCCGGATTTCCGCCTGAGATGGTGACATGGGAGAACCCTACTCCACCTAGCTCCTGAAGCTGTTTCCATATTTCTTCTGGCTCCATCTGCCTGATCAAGTGTTTACCGGATCCATCCCATGTAAAGGCTGAATCGCACCATGAACACGAGTAATCACAGCCAGCCGTCCGGACAAACATCGTTTTCTGGCCGATGACCATCCCTTCGCCCTGAATCGTCGGGCCAAAAATTTCCATAACAGGGATCTTACTCAACTTCCATCCACTCCCGTCTTGCTTCTGCATAGCTTGTAGGAGTTTCATAGAGACGGACAAACTCGACTCTTGCCCCATCATATTTTTGCCTACGGTCTCCGCTTCGGAGAGCCTCAGCCATTTTTTCATAAATCCAGACCACCATATTTTCTGCCGTCGTATTCATTGGAGGCAAGGTTTCGTTTAAATATCGATGGTCCAGGTAAATCTCTATTTCTGATTTCCAGATTTCTTTAATTTCACCAAAGTCAATCATGAGCCCCCGGTCATCAACAAACCCACTCAGTCCGAATATGACCCGGTAGGTGTGGCCGTGCAGATTTTTGCATTTCCCTTCGTAGGCATGAAGATGATGGGCCGAATCAAAAGTGAATTCCTTGCTGACGAGGACCCGTTTATGATGATACTTCAGCTGGTCTCTTTGAATGTCTTCATCGATTTTCTGGAGCTTTTCCACGATCCTGAATCCATACATGAAATTACAGCCCCTCTTTCATTTTCAAGTATTCATCCAGCCCATTTTTCCTCAGGCGGCAAGCAGGACATTCTCCGCACCCATCCGAGACAATTCCGTTATAACAGGTCAGGGTTTTTTCCCTGACGAACTCAAAAGCCCCCAGGTCATCCGCAAGCTTCCAGGTCTCAGCCTTATTTAGCCACATCAATGGGGTATGAATCACAAAATTGTCATCCATGGATAGATTTAAGGTGACATTCAAGGATTTAATAAATATATCCCTGCAGTCCGGATAGCCGCTGAAATCTGTCTCACACACTCCTGTTACGATATGCCTTGCCCCTATCTGCCTGGCAAGAATGCCTGCAAAGGACATAAATAATAAATTGCGGCCTGGAACAAAAGTCGAAGGAAGATCTCCGTTTTCCCCATCCTTCACTTCAATATCATCACGTGTCAATGCATTTGGGGCCAGCTGGTTAAGCAGGCTCATATCAAGAATATGATGCTGAATTCCCAGTTCCCCCGTAATGGCCTTTGCACAATCGATTTCCTGCTGATGCCGCTGATTATAATCAAAAGTGACTGCAACCACTTCCGAGAATTGTTCCATTGCCCAAAACAGGCATGTTGTACTGTCCTGGCCGCCGCTGAATACGACCACTGCTTTTTCCTTTTTCATGTAAAAATGCTCCTTTTCAATGAAAAAACAGCACTACTAAAGAAAAGCAGCACTGTTTTCCCTAGTTTTTTCGAGAGGGTAGCTAGAACCTCCTGCGATATAGAAACCTACTCGCTTTAATTTTCGATATTTATTTTATCATATTTTTTATCCTGGCATAGCTTTTTCTTTTTTACGCTTTACATTGTTTGTTCTTTTTCAAAGACCTGCCTGCTGAAATGCCTGTCTACCAGGTAGCCGAATGTTGATGCCAGAACCTGCTGAAAAAGCATTCCAATCACAACAGGGACTGCAACCGGCGCAGGAAAATACGATACAGCCAGTACAGCACCAGCACTGATATTCCTCATCCCCCCGGTGAAAGTTAAGGAAACGACTGTATCCCTTTCGCCTTTAAACAACTTCCCGATAAAAAAGGAAAATAGATATCCCGTAAATGCAATCAAGAAAACTGTGATGGCGATCTGCACCAATTTCAGGTCGACATCGCTTAAAAATGGAGCTACAGCTGCAGCATTGATCATGACTACAATACTTAGCCCCAGCTTGGAAAATGGGGCGAGTGCCGGGCTAAGCTTTTCCTTGGCTTTTCCCTTCGTCCATTGGTTCAGCAGCATGCCCAATATGGACGGAAGGACTACCATTCCGAACAGCCCGCTCATAATGCTGTAAACATCCATTTCCACTCTTCCGCTGACAAGCAGGGATAGGGTAAGCGGCACGATAAAAGGCGACAGAAAGGTATCCAGCAGAATGATTGACAGGGTTAAAGCAATATTTCCACGATAGATGGTCACCCACAGCAAGCTGGATATTCCCGTTGGAATGGCCATTGCCAGCACAATCCCTGTAATCGTATAAGCATCCCCTTCAAACACGATATGACCGATTCCCCATGCCCATGCAGGCATTAGAATATGCAGGATCATCAAAACGAGAAATAAAGGCAATGGGTGCTGCAAGGTGTTCTTCAAGGCCCGGAAATTAGAGCCGAGGCTTCCTGCAAACGTCATAAACGCAAAGATCCATGGTATTAAACTCGTAAAATCTATTAAATAAGCTGAAAGCATCACACCCAGGACCACACTCACCGGAGTGATAATCGGCATGATTTTTTCCATTTGTTTATTGATCCTGCCCAGCATCTTTTTCGATCACTCCTGTACTTCCTTGAAAAGTTGAATACTAAAAAAACACGCCAGCCCCCTTGAGCTGGCGCAAACTCTTCTATTAATATACACTACAAGGCCATCGAATGTATAGGGAGTTGTCCCCGCACTCCCTGATCATGGGAGCTTTTGGTGCGGAATTTTACTGAAGCATTTGCTTCCGCTGGTCCTCCTCCATCAGGAAGTTGATGAAGTGGCTCATCGCCTTTGACTCAGGCTGTTCCCTGATAAGACTAATGTACTCTTTTTTGTGATAATCAGTCGCTATTTCACTCTTGTTAATCCGTTCAATGATATAGAGGGAGCTCAGCTTCTGCAATTCCTTCTGCTGCAGCTTCACTTCTTTAAATAATGCAAAGCCGAGAGCACCGATGACGGCAAAGATTAAAACCGCAGGAATGCTTTCACGGGTTACCTGTCCGAAGAATAAAAGGTAACCAAGATTCATAATCGAAATCCCCATCAGCGGCATTGTCCAGAATGCATATTTTGATATTTTCTTCATCAATGGAGAAAGTATTTTTTGTAATTGTTCTATTTCTCTTTTAATATTAGAAGGCATTTGATTCATAAAAAGGTTCATAGTCCTCGGTCCTTTCAAATTGATTTTATTCGTTTAGCTTAGGATATAAAGCTGGACTGCTTAGCCTGGCGATGCAGGAAATCCAGTGTGATCCTGTTAAAGACTTTAGGCTGATCAACATTGCAAACATGCCCGCTGTCAGGAATCACCGCCAGGTAAGCGTTATTGCTTCTTTTAACTGACTCCTCCACAGGCAGAAGGAACATATAGTCCTCCTTGCCCATAATGTAGATGGTTGGCACTTCAACCGGACTCTGTTCAAACTGCAGGAGAAGCGGGGCCACGTCATTTGTAAGCTTGAACCAGCGGATAAACTCCTTTTGACAGAGCTTTTTTGCCTGTTCAACAAATAATAGGCGTGAGCTTTCATGACGCTTTTTTGGCATCAGACACCAGGCAAACAATTTATAAAGCCACATATAGGGAACTGCTTTTTTGCACATATTCCCGAGGAACATAAGTGTTTTGATACGTGTATTCAAACGGAGAACCGCTCCGCCTAACACCATGGACTTTACTCTTTCTGGTTCCATTTCAGCTATGTTCCTGATTAAAATTGTTCCTAAGGAGATTCCGATAAAGTGAGCGGTTTTTATTTTTAAATGATCGAGCACCTCAATTACATCCCGGCTGACCTCATCAAACGTGTATGGCTGCTTCGGTTTTGGAAGATCTTTGGATTTACCGTGCCCCCTTAAATCCAGCAGCAAGAGATTAAACTGACTCTTGTAATCCTTTATCTGCCTGTACCAGATCGAGGAGCTTCCTCCAGCCCCATGGATCAGCACCACCCATTCATGAGAAGGACTTAATTCGTAAGTTTTAAAGTAGAGCATGGCTGTCCTCCCTATTCCTATGTTCCGGTCGCAGCCAATGAAAAAGACTTCCGCCGGTAGTGGCAGAAGTCTAAATGTCTTGTCCTATAAACAAAAAGACCTCTACCAATATTGACAATTGATAAAGGTCTTGCTAACAACATCAGTTGCCAGCAAAGCCGAGAGCCTGATGCTCCGTAATGACGACCTTGCTGTAAAAGCTACTCCCCTTTAGGAGTATTAAGTTATATCTATATTATATAGAAGACTAGTAATTCCGTCAATATGAGCATAAACAATCAAAGTGGAGATATGTACTCTCCACCCTTAGTTTCCGAATACAAAGGAACGCAAATCGATTTTACGTGCCCGCCCACCTGGTGCCCTGACATTCATCCTTATAGATGAGGCCTGGCACCTTTTCGTGATACTCAATTAATTATGCATCAGCATGGTGACACTTACTTTTACATCAAGGCGCTGCTTCCCGCCTCGGTAGACTCCCTGCAAAGGGCTGACGTCTGAGTAATCCCGTCCAGTCCCGATGCGGATATGGTTTTCAAGCGCCTCCACATTGTTTGTTGGATCAAGCCCGATCCACCCAATTCCCGGGGCCATGACTTCAACCCAGGCGTGTGTGGCTGAATCTCCTACCAAAGCTGAATTCTCTCCGACATAAAGATAGCCGCTCACATATCTTGCAGGAATTCCCCTCGCTCGAAGGATGCTCAGCATTACATGCGTATAATCCTGACAAACTCCTTTTTTCAATGAAAAAGCCACAGTTGCATTGGTGTTTACATTGGTCGATAGGGTATCGTATGTGAATACTTCGTGAAGGTACCGCATCAATTCCAGAGAAAACTGCACTGGATCCTCAATATCTCCAATATTGGTGACAGCTTCCTCGATTTGATCCTTTTCCAGATATGTATAAAAGGTATCGTGAAGAAAGTACAAATAATGGTCATGGAAGAGCTGTGAATGAAAGATGGATTTCATCTCCGGAGAATAATCAATTCGCCGAATAAACGGGGCTCTTTGAATACTGACAATGGAAGTCGTTTTTACTTCGAGAAAATTATGCTTTTGAGGGATAAAAAAGGTTTCGACGTTATTCCCCCAAATATCAATATGCTCCTTTGTCATTGATGCTGGAGTGATTTGATTTTGATAAGACAGCAGCCTTTGGCATTCATCTGTCCGGGGCTTTAACCGGATCGTATTCATGCTTTGGTCCACATAGTTATCATAATAAAAAGTATTCGTATGAACAATTTCATATTTCAAGATCCATTCCACTCCCTAGGAACTGCTCGTCACTGTTCTGCAAAGTGACAGGTTAAACGACAGCTTTTATCCCTTCATTGTACAGAATCAGCTTCTATTAAGTAATAGGTTTCAGAGAAGATTTGGCTAAATTCGCTGCACCTTCCCAATGTTAGATTTACGAAGGACTCTATTTCTTCAAAGGTCATTTCTTCAATCCTTGTTTCATCAAAATCCGTTCTTAATTTATCCAGTGCTGCGTACATCTTCCATGAATAATGAGACACTCTCTCGCTTTCCAATTCCATGATTGCTTTCCTGACATGTGACATGCAATAGCGAATGGAACGGGGAAAGCTCTTGTCCGACAGTAAAAATTGCAGAATGAGTTTAGGATTCATAAGAGGACGGAATTTTTTCGAATAATCCTCGTACCCGTTTACCAGCTGGAGGGCGGACCGCCAATAATACTCAGTAAGGCCGCTTTCCTGAAAAGGCTTTGACCGCTCGACGCTCACTTTTAGAATAATGGCTGTTTTTTCTGCCCTTTCCAGCCATTTGCCGATTTTCATGAATTGATAGGGCAGGTCTCGGGACATCGCAGAGTCGATGATTCCTGTTGAAGTCATAGACGTGATTTTGATTTGCTTAAGGAAGGAATGGATTTCTTTCAGCGAGCAATCCTTCTTATTTACATTCGTTAGCGAAGCCAGATAAAAATCATTCCAAACCTCCCACAAATCATTAGGGATAATATTCCTTGTCGTTTTGGCATTTTCTCTGACGTGAAGAAGCGTATTGGATAATGAGTTTGGGTTTTCTTTAGAGAATGCCAGGTAGTGAATCAGGTTCTGTACAGTTATTTCCCCATACATCCTTTCATACTCCATTTTAGAAGAACAAATTTCAAGAATCGTTTCCCAATCTCCATGAGTGATCCGGTCCTGCTCCGATACTTCAAGCATCCTGATCAGCTGAACGCCAAGAATATGGGCGTTATTTTCAGTCCGTTCACAATTTCTGGCCATCCAGTACAGTGAATCAGCTACTCTGCTAAGCATGCTGTGTCTCCTCCTTCAATACCCAAGTGTCTTTTCCTCCGCCGCCCTGCGAAGAGTTGACGACAAGGGAGCCTTCTTTTAAAGCAACACGGGAAAGTCCTCCCGGCAGGACGTTCACCTTTTCCCCTTTCATGACAAAAACACGTAAATCAATATGGCAAGGATAAAATCTTCCCTGCTGATAAACAGGTGCCCGCGAAAGCTTGATTGTCGGCTGTGCAATGTACTGATGAGGTGATTCCATTATTTTTTTCCCGAATAATTCAAGCTGCTCTTCAGATGCGTGCGGCCCAATCAGCATGTCATAGCCTCCAGAAGCCCCAACATTCTTTACGACTAACTGATCCAATCTTTCAAGTACCCATTCCCGCTGGTCCGGGTCACTTAAAATGAACGTTTCGACATTCGGGATGATGGGATCCTCATTCAAATAATAGCGAATCATATCCGGTACATAGGCATACATCGCTTTATCATCTGCCACTCCATTCCCGACACCGTTTAAAATGGAAACATTCCCTTCTTTATAGGCCTCAATCAGCCCGGGCACTCCCAATAGAGAATCCTTGCGGAAGGCTTCTGGATCAAGGAAATCATCATCGATTCTTCGGTAAATGATATCCACTCGTTTAAGTCCTCGTATCGTCTTCATATAAACAACATGGTCTTTAACCAGCAGGTCCCGGCCTTCAACGAGGGCAATATTTAATTGCTGTGCTAAAAATACATGGTCATAATAAGCCGAATTGTACATCCCCGCTGTTAACAGCACGGCACGGGGCTCCAAGTATTCAGGCAGGTTTAATGGCCTATGGGACAGCAAAGCTGACTCAAGATGAGTGACCTGGGTTTCCAGGGTATAAAGCGAATGTTCCGAAAAGAATTCCGGATACACTTGGCGCATGACAAACCGGTTTTGGTACACATAGGAAAGGCCGGACGGGTTTCGCAGGTTATCCTCAAGAACACGGTACACACCATGCTCATCTCTGATTAAATCAATCCCTGCCAGGAAGATATGGTTTTTTAACGGAATTTCCACCCCGGCAACCTGTTTAAAGTAATATGGGTTCTGTTCAATCAGCACTCTTGGGATGACACCGTCCTTGACAATCAGCTGGTCCTTATAAATATCCTCCAAATAGAGATTAAGGGCTTCGACACGCTGGATCATGCCTTTTTCAATCATATTCCATTTTTCTGCGGGAATAATGATTGGAACGAAATCAAACGGCATGGTCCGCTCTGTCCCTTCCTCCTCGCCGTAAACTGTAAAAGTGATTCCCTGCCTTAGAAAGCTCAGTTGTGCCGTATCATGCTTTTCCTTGAATTCTTCTTCAGAAACTTCCAGCAGCATGGAATGAAAAGACTTGTAATGGTCTTTAGGCTGGCCATTTGGGTTGAGCATTTCATCAAAATAGGAATTTGTTTCATATGGTTTAAACATGGGAAACCTCCTGAACATTCGAATTTAAGTCTGCTGTAACATGTCCATTTCCTTTTTAATCCTATTAAACGAGTCAGTAAGATGCTGTGTTAACAGGGCCATAAGGCCAGCTGCATTTTTTTCTTCCAATAGTTTAATCATTGAATAATGCTGGGCTTGTCTCTCTTCAAAGGAATCTCCCCCCTCCTGAAACAGATGTATATAGGCAGCCGATGTATCCCATACATTCTTTATAAGCTGCAGGAGCGGAGTTGATTGGGCCTTGCTATAAAGCTCCAGATGGAATTTGCGGTTTAGAAGGTGCCAATCATAAGAAGGAATATTTTCCGCATCCATTTCAAGCAGAATCATTTTTAATCTTTCGATATCCTGCATCTTAAAGTTGTAATAAGCCCATTCCACCGCTAGAGTTTCCAGCTGCTGCCGAATGAAGAAGATTTGCCTCACTTCATCCAGTGAGCGGTTAGGTACAACCACGCTTCTGTCCCTGATTTGCAAAAACCCTTCGGCTTGAAGCCGACGAATAGCCTCCCGAACGGGCATTGTGCTAACGCCGAATTTCTCCGCCAATGTTCTTATGGTGATTTTATGGCCGGGAGGAATTTCCCCTCTGCTGATCATCAATCTGAGCTGTTTGTATACCTCCTTATTTACCGTCGATACTTTGATTGATTGAGTTTTCATCTTTCACCTTCCTCCATGTGATATGTGATATGTGATCACAACAAAAATAATCATCATGCCGCTGCCCTGGGATCGACAGCACAATCGGCAAGGTTCTTTTTTAAAAGCATAAAATAATCTGACATGTCCGTCATCCTTCATGTCATAAAATCTTACATAGTTTCACGAAATGGGTAGGTCAACTGTCTGCTATGGTTACTAGGGGGAATGAATATTTCCGAAAACGCAATTGGAGTTTTTCGCAATATGAGGTTTTTTTGAGCGGACTTGCGCATCAGTTTGGTAACGCAGCAAAAGAGGGTCTGACCCGCGTCAGTTCGGTAACGCAGAAAAGGGGGTCTGACCCGCGTTGGTTTGTTAACGTAACAAAGGATAGCAGGATGGGAGCATAAAAGCGAAGAAGGAAAGCTTCCCGTTCCAAACAGAGGGAGAGAATGTACAGGAACTAGTCAAAATAAGGATATATATATTCGTTTTTTATCATTGGCAATGTTTCTCTTAAATACTTTTTTATTATAAGCAAATGCTAAAAAGGCTTTAAAAAGTTAACCAAAGGATGGTGTTTCATATGCGGAGACAAGGTATGTGGCTTCCTATATTGGCATCAGCGGGTATTGGAGCAGCAGCTTATTACAGTATGACCAAAGGAAAAAATATCGGCCAGGCCATGCAGGCTGTTATGCCATTGGTATCTGGAATAACTGGGTCCGGTTCACGCGGCCGGCAAAACACCCTACATTAATCACGTTACTTTTTAAGGCTTTATGGAGCAGGGAGACTCACACATTTGAGCCCCCTCTCCAGTTGTTAGGAACACCCATTGCTATTTAAATTATAAAAAGGAGAAAAAAACAGTCCCCATTCACACTGGATCAGTTTTCAATCAATGTTCATACAATCAAGCATGTACCATAGGGCGCTTTCTGTTCGGCAGAATTCCGTCTTTAAGTAAACTGAATCAATTTATTCATCCCCTTGTTCTGGGGATGGTCCCGAGAAGAACCTTAGAGAATGAAGATAGCTGGCCCCCCTGCTGTTAAATTATGTTTAAAAAACTGAAGCCGTACACAGAACCAATAGTGAAGATGGCTGTCCAAACTGCCAGGCTAACTGTCATCCAGCTAATCACTTGCAAGCGGGATGAACCAAATGTTAAAGCTAAAACAGCAGCAATATCCGTACCAACAAGGATGGGCGCGAGGAGCGCTAATCCAGGAATACCGTACTTGTCCCAAATCTCCCTGGATTTTTTTCTTTTTTGGTTGGCGCCGTTATCCCTTTGGCTTCTCTCCTTTTCTCTCTCCATCTGTTAAATTGTTTAAAGAAATATCCTAGTAATAAAACCAGCAGGAAGTTTCCGCTGAAGGCTGTAATCGCGACACCAAGCGGAGGGAGTCCCCATGCAACTCCAAGAGGAGCAACTATGGATACATCCATCCAGGGAGCAAATGCAATGACAAAAATGATGATAAATTGCCATATAGCGGATTGATCTTGTGCCCATTCAAACAAGGTTTCACCTCCAATTCATCTTTAAAAATGTCAGTACTGTAACAACATTTCTAATTAGTTCCTCTCTTTTAACCATCTTCTTATTTTTTCTTAGGCTTTATATAACTTTAGTGTATGGTTACTCTCCTGTATATAATATGTCCGCATGGTTAAATTCCGGGTTTGACAAGGTTAAAATTTGTTTAAGAAATAGGATAAAAAAAGATTTATGTAGCAATTTTTTTAGATTAAACTATAAAAAGATCCTGATTTGCCAGGATCTTGGTTAATCTTAGAAATTGTACTGTATTGATTTTAATTAACCTCCCCGCCCAGGCCAAAGTTGCGGGAAGCCAGCACAACTCATACAAACGCCTTGCCTCAAGGATATAGCCGAAAATTTTAGGCTCTGTATGATATAGACTTTTCTTGTATTTCTTGCTTCCTGCTTAAGCACTTACCTGTTCATTAATCATCAATTTCAG
Organism: Mesobacillus foraminis; assembly: GCF_004340465.1. Classification (GTDB taxonomy): domain Bacteria; phylum Bacillota; class Bacilli; order Bacillales; family Cytobacillaceae; genus Mesobacillus_B; species Mesobacillus_B foraminis. The sequence goes on from NZ_SLVV01000002.1 coordinate 407,155, forward strand.
CTTCTGCCGGGCTCTGAATATCCTTGTTTTAACGGTTGAGAAATTTAATTCGAGGATATCCGCGATTTCTTGATCATTAAAACCATATCTCATTTTAAGCAACATTACATCATGATAGTTAATGGACAGTTTCCCGATTGCTTCATTTATTTCTGCTGTCAAAAACTCTGCTTCCACTTCTTCCTCAACATTTTGATTTGTTTCCTTCCCTAACCAGTCCAGATGCTCTGTCTCAATTAGCATGCAGGGTTTATTTTTTTCTTTTCTTAGAAAATCTATAGCGGTCCTCCTTGCAATAACAGCAAGCCAGGCTCCCACTTTCTCATTTTCCTTAATGGTATCTGCTTTCTTTATCGCTTTTAAAAAGGTATCTTGCACGATATCCTCGGCATAATATTTGTCTCTTGTCATTGCATATCCGATCTTAAATATCATTGGGTAAAACTTGCGGTATAGCGACGCTAAATCATTCATTGACATCTTATTTTTCTCCTATTCGAAGTGTATCCGTCTCTTAAGCCTTTCAGAGGTTTTGAGCTGGCCCTTATTCGGATGTCTTTAATAATAGAAGAAAAATATGAATTTTTTATGGTTAAAATTCTTAAGAATCTCTTAATATTTTGTCGGTAAAAAAATGAACACCCTAAATAATTTGCATGTTAAGAGCTAAAGTTTGCCAGCTCCTCGTTCTCGTGCGGCTCTAGGCTGATCAGGCCGGATGCTGAATGAGGGGAAATCTAACATCCATTTTTGTGTTCAAATATACCCACCTGCTTAACCGGCGACTCTTTTATAAAAAAATGACACCGATAAACAGTGTCAACTCATCAGGTTTTGATGTTATTCCATGCCGGATTTCATGATATCAGCCTCTATGCGGCTCATAAACTCTTCTGCGGCGCTGTAGCCTTGCTGCTTTAAATACCAGTTATTTGCTGCTGCCTCAATTAATCCCGCCACATCGCGTCCAGGCTGGAGCTGGATTTCAATCGAAGGAATTTTAACTCCCATATAGTCCGTATAGTGAATTTCCTGTTCTAAATCATTATAAAGAGCGTCTTTTTCCCACTTCGTTAAATGAATATCAAGGGTAATTCGGGTTTCATCCTGAAAAGCCTTGCGCCCGTATATGCGAACGACATTTAGCAAACCGATGCTGCGAAGAGCCAAAAATTCCTTCGTTTTCCCATCATGAGTTCCCAGAATGGTTTGCGGACTAAGCTTCTTCAGGACAACCATATCATCCGAAACAAGCCGATGCCCTCGCCGAATTAAAGTATGTGCCGTTTCGCTTTTCCCCACTCCCGAGTTTCCGCGAAGCAGGATCCCGATGCCGGAAACATTCATGCAAACGCCATGCACCGCCATTTCTGGTGCTAACTCCTTTATCAGATATGTATCCAACTGGGTGATAAACTCAGAAGTTATCTCTGGCTTGCTTGTCACTAACAAAGGGATTCCCTGTTCTGTACAATGGTGCATTAAGTACGTAAGCCCTTCTTCTCCAGCGGTTACAATAAAACAAGGAGGATGATAGAGGACAATATTTCCGATTCGGATTTTGCGCTCCTCTTTGCTTAATTTATGTAAATACGTTATTTCCTTTTTGCCTAAAATCTGAACTCGTTCTGTTGGAAAAAAGTCAAAATGGCCGACAAATTCCAGGCCGGGACGATGCACACGCGGCTGTGTAATCTTTTTCTGCAACTGGCTTTCACCGGCCAGCACTTTCAATGAAAACTTTCGAACCAAGTTTTCAACTGTGATTTCTTTCACTCTATACTCACGTCCTATAGCTTTTAACATGAATTATACTTAAGATTGTTGCAAACGTCATCAATAACGAATTCTTTTCCGAAATGCCGGTGGTTGTAACGTTCAATACTGGCTATATCGGTCAAAAACGAGTCTCCCTGGTCACTTATGAATCGATGAGAGTTATCAATCGATGATTGGAATTAATATTGGGAGTCTTTAGTTTATGCAGTGATTATTTATATTTAATGATAAACAGTCCTGAGGGTTCGCTTTTCACATGCGTTCCCGAGGTGATGCCATTCCCTGGGACTTGGTCACGCTTTTCCTTTTACCCTGTGAAGGTAAAAAAAAATCAGCTATTCAGCTGATCCTTTGTGTACCTGACAAATACCCTGCTCACTCTTCTTAACATTCCCCTACAGCACGAAAATTACCTTCGCACTTTCAGGGGTCTTGTAATACGCCTTATTATTCTTTTGCTGCATCGTGTAGAGGGCCTCAATGAATCACACCGTTTGTTAATCCAATTCTGATTATCACTTCTTTTAGGAAGATTTCATCAGTTGGATTTTCTTTAAAATAGTAATCAAGCCTGTCGGTAAAATAATATTCATTCGCGCTAACGGTTAGTCCGGCGCTTTCAATCGTTTTTAGTTCAGTTGCCACTTTTATATGTTTTTGGTCAGTTGATAAAGTATTCCACTGCTGATGATTCATCATACTTTCAGCAGGCTCATTTTTCTGGCACCCTGCTAATGCAAAAACCAATAATACAGACAGGATGATAACACTAATATCTCTTTTCATCTTAAACTCCTTACTTATCAATACCTTTAGCAAGTTAATCTTAATCCGGAAAACGATCCCTTTGGCCATGATATAACAATTATCTCTATTTAACAATTATTTTCCTGCCTTCCCACCGGAAAAGCATATAAAATGGTTTACTTTGTACCAGGCGGGCGAGTGCCGATCAGCTGGTTTTAAATTTAATGGCCAGCGTGCAGCACCAAAAAAGCCCCCTCAAACCGAAGGGACTTTTATAGGCAGTCTCAACTTTCAAAACTTTATTCCTGCTTATTCTGGCTGATTGGTTTCAATTCTTCTGACCATCTCAAAGACTTCACTGTGATTCGCCAGCGATTCATTTATTTAAGCGACAGAACAGTTAAGAATGCAATTCATCCCTGGATTTGATCACCTTAAAGCTATCTTCTGTTTCCTCTACATCATAAATCTTCGCCCGGGATTCAGGTGTACTGAATGGATGATGGAGAATAAGCATCCAGGCATCCTCAAATGTTTTGAACAGCATGCCGTGCCCACTGTCGCCGGCAACCAGCGGATCCAGTTGTTCCCAGGGTCCCTCCAGTTTGCCAGATTTTGACCTGGCGATGGTCTGGACATAGCCTTCATGGTTATAGCTTGACCAGAGCATTACAAGGTGATCGCCTTTTGTCCGGTATAACTGACACCCATCCGATACATAAACATAAGGCTTTACATCAGGTTTTCGTTCGGCATTGATCCATGGTGCATCCGAAGCTTTAAAAAGATGGCGCGGTTCACCATCGGCTGCAGACAAATCCGGCTTTAACGGAATGGCCTCAAACGTACCATCGATTGTCTGAATCCACTCATGGCAATAGACCATCCATGGTTTGCCGTCCTCATCCTCATACAAGGTTCCATCCAAGGTCATGAAGTTTTCAGGCGGCACCGGCCCATCTTTTTTTAATAATTCGAAAGGACCCTCCGGCGAATCCGATACTGCAATGCTTGTCCCGCGAAGATGATTGGTTTTCCAAACCTCTGGCGGCTCTGCCAGTATCGTATCCCGATTATGAAGAGTAACAAATAAATAGTATTTACTACGGTATTCGTGAACCTCTGGTGCCCAAGTGCCATGCTGCGGGTGTGCCCACGTTCCATCAGGGACCTCGAAAACAACATAAGGTCCCTCCCAATTTAGTAAATCTTTACTTTTATAAACTAATACTCCATTTCTCTCCCGGTCTGTTAATTCTGGAATTCCAGTTGTATATAAATAGTAGGTATTGGTTTCCTTATGCGGCAGGACGAACGGATCATGTGCAGGAATATCTCTTAGCTGGTGCCCCTTTCCAGGATTAGATGTATCAGAAGCATGATTATACGGCATTTAAACATCTCCTGTTCATAATTTTCTCCCAGTCAGCCTTGGTGCTTATATATAAAAGATAAAAAAATCGGGTATCAGTTGATTTCATAGATACCCGCGTATTCGTGCGTTTTTATTCCACCTCTATGATGACAGATGCACTTTCCAGGCCAGCTGTTGAAGCTTTTAATGTAATGGTCCCCGGTTGATCGGCAGCCTTCACGTAAATTAACAGTTTCCCATGGAAAGCCTTTCTGCAGGTTGCTTTATAGTCCTGATGGCTCGCCGGGTTGCTGCATTCGATTCCAATAGTTTCGCCAGGCCCCTCAATGGTACAATCTATTAGATGATCAGCGTCAAATACAAGGTTATGGTCCTGATCCAGGATATTCACCTCGACGTGGGCAACATCCTGTTTGTCTGCTTTAAGAACGTTGAGATCAGGTGTCAGTCGCACCTTAGCTGGTGCACCAGCTGTCTTTAATTCATGAGTGCAGCAAATGACTCCGTTTCTTATGCCAGCAGCTTTTAGAGTGCCTTTGTTGTAAGGAATGTCCCAGAAGATCGTTCCGCGGGGGAAATCTTCACGTTTTTTTACACCAACGGATTCACCGTTTAAAATTAAATCCACTTCGGGGCAATTGGTACAACAAGCGACCCTTACAATTTCACCTTCAGTTCCTTCCCATTTGCTGACAACTTCATGGTCCCAATTAATTTTCTCAGGTGAATCTGCTTTCAGAGAAGTCAGGCCTGCATAGACCATATCCTCGTTGGACCATTCACTTTGTTTAAAAAAGTATAAAGGTTTTTTAAAACCAGCCAGGTCGAGCATGCCGGGGGTAGCATGACGAAGAGGCCAGCCGCGGGCTTCTCCCAAGTAATCAATTCCGGTCCAGATAAATTGTCCTGATATAAAGTCATTATGTTCGACAGCCAGCCATGCATCATGGTGCCTTCCGTTTTCACTTCCATAAATCACCCGCTTAGGGTATTTTTCATGATCTTCCGCATAACGAAGCTCTTGATAGTTGTATCCAACCACGTCCAGAGCATCAGGAAATTCCGTTTCATTTGACATCCTGGCACTTGCAAGAGCTGATGTAACCGGCCGGGTCGAATCATATTGCTTTACAACCTTTGCCAGCCTTTTCGCAATTTCACCCATTCCCTTTGCTTCAGGTTTGTCTGCTTTATAACGGTCTTCAAGGACAGGATGGGAATAAGGATCATTTGGATAATCGATTTCATTCCCGATACTCCAGAAAACAATGGACGGATGGTTCCGGTCTCTTAAGATCATATCCCTCAAATCAATCTCTGCCCACTCGGAAAAATCGGAAGCATATCCATCCAGTGCAGGCTGTCCTTTATTCCAGCCTTCCACCCACTTGTTCTTCGGATGTTCCCACTCATCAAACGCCTCATCCTGTACTAAAAATCCATAAGAATCGCACATATCCAGCAGCTCCGGTGCAGGCGGATTATGGCTCATTCTAATGGCATTTACACCAGCATCTTTTAATAGCTGCAAACGTCTGTGCCAAACCTTTTCAGGAACAGCCGCTCCTAGGCAGCCTGCATCATGATGAATACATACGCCTTTCATTTTATAATTCTTCCCATTAAGGTAAAATCCTGAATCTGCATCGAAATGAAAATGCCGAACACCAAATGGAGTAGTTTCAAGATTGATCACTTCACCGCCTTTTATCACCTTTGTTTCGACCTGGTATAAATACGGAGTTTCCGGCGACCAGAGATTTGGATGCTCAAGGAAAATAGTATGGGAACAATCTAGCTCCCCCTGTGCTGGTATGATTTCAGCGGATGAGCAAGAGATCACTTCTTTGCCTTCCGCATTTTTAATGTGATGTTGAATTTGGATTTCTGCTTCATGACCGAATTCATTTCTAATACTTGTTTGTATTTGGATTTCTGCTTCTGATGCGGAAATGTTCGGGGTTGTGATGAATACGCCATACGGCTTGATATATACTTGTTCAGTCAAATGGATAAATACATTACGATAAATGCCGGATCCTGTATACCAGCGGGAATCGGCAAAATCGGTGTGATCGACCTTGACGGCAATCACGTTTTCTTCGTCTCCAAATTTTAAATATGGAGTTAAGTCATAATGGAACGAACTGTATCCATAAGGTCTTTTGCCAAGGTATTGTTCGTTCACCCAAACTTCACTATTTTTATAAATTCCATCGAATTGAATAAACACTTTCTTTCCTTTTAAAGCATCAGGTACACTGAATTTCTTCCGGTACCAGCCGGTTCCTCCTGGCAAATACCCTGTTGAACTGGCATATTCCTGCTTGAAGGGACCTTCAATGCTCCAATCATGCGGCAAGTCTAATGTACGCCAATAGGAATCTTCAAACTGAATGTTACTGGCATCCGAATAGTCACCTTTCTGAAACTTCCAATCAAAGTTAAACTTTCTGCTTTTAACAGACAGATTCCATTCCTGAGTTAAAACTCTTGCCATAAAAGAGTGCACCCCTTATCTATGAATTGTAATTAATTAATTAGAATTTGAGGAAGGATGAATAAAGGGCTATCAAGCATGCATGATAGCCCTCTTTCCCCTTCAAAGGAATTTGTTAGTTCCCTTCTACAAGCTTTTTATATTCATCCATTTGTTTTTGAATTTCTTTTAATACCTTTTCGTAACCTGCCGCATTCAACCTCTTGCGGAAATCTTTAACCGCTTTTTCCGGATCTCCGGCTTTGCCGAATGCAATGGCTGGCACCATTTGTGCAGTAACCTGTGACAGAGCAGAAATTTCGGCTTCAACTGGGGTGCTGTTAAAAACAAATCGTCCATAAGGATACGGTTTCTTTATTTTATCGTACTCTGCGTACATCTCAGAAATACCTTCCCACTTGTCAGCACTTGGAATTTCAAACTTGTCTACACGGCCACCCCAGAAGTTGGAAGAGAACGCATGTTTTGTCTCGTCATACCCTTCAGGACGAACACGTTTGCCGTCTTTGATTTCGTATTGTACTCCTTCAAGTCCGTAGTTGAATAATTTGTAAATCTCCTCGTCGTTACGAATGAGATCGTATACCATCAGGGCACGCTCAGGGTTTTTGCTGTGAGCACCGACCGCGGTAGCACCGTGAGTAACTGACATTGAAATCAGATTATTGCGGGTATCGGACCAAGCAAACATATCGATTTCTGATCCTGGTTGTTTTGCATCCATTTGTGTACGCAAACCTGAGAATGTTTCCGTATGATGCTGGTCAGCGCCTGTCTTCCCTGCCTGGAATAAAGCCCGGGTGTCACCTTTATAGTTCAATACATCATCACGCCAATAGCCTTTATCTGCCCAATCCTTCATCAGCTTTGCATAGTCTATAAAAATATCTTCGAACACTGGACTAGTAACGGTATACGGATCTTCATGGGATTTGCCCCAGTAAATCGGGAAAACTCCTGTCGTGATTGGAAGTTCAATCGCATCCGAATAGGAACTAGTATAACCCCATGCTGTGGTCACATTTGTTCCCGGCGAATCCCAAGGAATGACACCAGGTTTATTGTCTTTAATTCCCTGGAAGTATTTACCCAGTGTTTCAAAGTCTTTAATAGGTTCTGTTATTCCAAATTCCTTGGCCCAATCCGTACGGTAGAAAAAGCCGTGGTTGACCCATTGAGTAAAAGAATCCTCAGGAATCATGACAATTTTTCCGTCGTACTTTGTTTGTTCCCAATTTTCATCTGATACTTCTTCCCAAGTCTTAGGTGCATATTTCGGCAGGAGGTCCGTTATATCCATGAAGGCACCTTTTTTCGCATTGCCCCAGGCATCCAGCCAGTCAGTTGCCGTGATAATTAAATCAACAGGTTCCCCGGAAGCGAGAGTCAGATTATACTTTGTCATATAATCAGCCCATTCAATCCATTTAAGCTCAAGCTTTGCGTTTGCTTTTTCTTTTAATTTTGCATTAACCTCTTCCATTACTTTTTCTAATTGACCATTGGTGGGTTTATCTCCCAACACCATCATCGTAATGGTTACAAATTTAGACTTATCATCTCCATTTGCATTAGTCTTTGTACTTGAATTCGTCTCACTGGATCCACTGCAGGCTACAAGGCTGAAGGTCAGCATCATTACCATGACTAGCACCAAGAATCTTTTCATCTTCACCATTTCATTTCCTCCCCTTTATCTTTTTTATTTTTGCTCTCTATGAAACAAGGAAGATTCCTCAATCATATTCAATTACCCCTTAACGGCACCAATGGTGATACCTGAAATGAAGTACTTCTGCACGAACGGATAAAATAGGATAACCGGTCCAGTGGCTACTACTGCTGTTGCCATTTTCATCGTTTCCAAAGGTATATCCTGCGCCGGTACATTAGAGGCGGCAGCCGAGTTCCTGATAAAGTCAGCGCTTGTGACTACGTTATAAAGAAACAGCTGCAATGGCCTGTACTCCATATTGGGTGAAAGAAAAAGCATGGAATTATACCACTCATTCCAATACCCCAGTGCGATGAATAGTCCTATTGTCGCCAAGGCTGGAGTGGACATTGGCAGGATGATTTTTAAAAAGATGGTGAAATCACCGGCTCCATCCATTTTCGCGGATTCCGTAATTTCATGCGGAATCGACTTTGTAAACGCCTTCATCATAATGATCAGAAAAGGACTCAGCAATCCAGGAAGCAGTACGGCCAGGTAATTATCCTGAAGATGAAGGTACTTCGTCATCAGAAGGTAAAACGGGACAAGTCCACCTGAAAAAAGGGTTGTAAAGTAGATATAGAAAGATATTTTATTGCGGTACAGGAAATCCTGGCGCTGCAGGGCATAACCTGTCATCGCTATAATAAACAAACCTACTGCTGTCCCGACAATCGTAATAGCCAGCGTTACGAAGTATGATCCAATGACAAGTCTTGGATTCTTAAAAACAATTTCATAGGCAAACGTGGAAAATTCTTTTGGCCAAAGAGCAAACCCACTTTCCATAATTGCTTTCTCGGATGAGAAGGATGACGACACGATCAAGATGAATGGGAATAGACAGCATAGTGCAAAAAGGCCAATAAAACCATATCCGATGATCCGGACCATTATCGTAGAAGTATCGATATTTCGTCTGGATGTTTGTTCCATAAGTACGCCCCTCCTTTAAAACAGTGAGTTTTCCGGTGAAACCTTTCTAATAATCCAGTTGGCTGTGAGGACAATGACCAGTCCAAAAACAGATTGATATAAGCTTACGGCACTTCCCAATGAGAAGTTAAAATTAGTCATCAATGTTCGGAACACGTAGGTTTCAATAATATCTGTTGTTGGATAGAGCATCGTATTGTTTGCACCAACAAGGTTATAAAACAAACCGAAATTACCTTTTAATACTCCGCCTAAGGAGAACAGCAGCAAGATGATGAACGTGGGCTTAAGCCAAGGGATGATGATATATCTAATACGCTGGAAAGCATTGGCCCCATCGATTTCAGCTGCTTCCAAAATGGATTTATCAAGACCCATGATGGCGGCAAAATAGACGATTGACCCGTAGCCTGTGGATTGCCAAAGGAAAGTGATGACAATTATGTAAGGCCAAATTTCTGGATTTGAATAAGTCTGCACTGGATCCAGGCCAACCATTTTTAAAAATGAATTCAGAACACCATAATCGTAACTAAGGATGTTGTAGGCCAGTAATCCAACCAGAACCGCGGAAATGAAGTGTGGAAGGAACATGATGGTTTGTGAAACTTTTTTGAACCATTTGTTTGTGAGCTCGTTAAGCATGATAGCTACTGCTATTTGCAGGATATTTCCCAGTACAATGAAAGCCAGGTTGTAAGCAATCGTATTAAAGGTCAGCTTCCAAAGGTCACCAGTCATAACCAAAAATTTGAAATTATCAAACCCAACGAAAGCGCTGTCAAAAATCCCGAGCGAGTAATCATAATTTACAAATGCAAGATACAGACCCGGCATTGGCAGATAAGCAAATATAGCAAAGAAAATAATGGCAGGCATGCACATAAGTAGAAGGGTACGGTGCTTCCACAGCCTTTTAAAAACAGACTCTTTCGTTTTTGTTTTAACAACAACGGTCGGTGATTGCACAGTAACGGCTTCAGTTTTCATTTAAATCCCCCCCTGAATAAACAACATGATCTGGACCAAAAACGATGAAATAAGCGAATGACAAGGTGACCTGGTAAACAACTAATCTACTGCCTTCCCTGACTAGTAAAAGGTTTCCCTTTTAAAGGAAAACTTCTTCATAAAAATGAATAATGGCAAAAAATCGGCTGATAAATGAAACGGGTTTCAAAAATATTAAGAAATTTTCCCCACATCCTATCAAACTTAGATTATATTCATGCGTTCCAGCTACCGAAATGAAACGGGTTTCAAACATTTTTGAGTTGATACAGCTACTTTTGTACCACCATAGTATCTCTTAAAATCAACTTGTTTGAAAACGGTTACTATGCCCTAATTATAGTCCGCCTCCTATTAAAAGTAAATAATATTATTTTTAATAATTCAAATTATTTTTAAATTTATAATATTACAAACTTACTTATAGCGCTTGGATATGTATTAAATAGGTTTCATGACAATTAAACAGGCAATAGTATATCGCATGTCCCCTTAGCCTACGAATAAAGAAGCCAAGGGAACACACGGATTCATGTTATTGCAAATCCTTTAGATGAACCCCCTTAATTTTGAAAGCATAAGAGTAGCAGCGATCGGCAAAAAGAGTGAATTCAGGGTGTGTTTTTTGTCCCCAGCTATCATCTCCGCCTACGCCCATTTGTTTATAATTAATCCTTACAACCGTCTTGGCACTCGGCGGCAGCTTATATCCGTGATCGTGTTCTTCAAGCTCAAAAGGAGTATATGGTAAAGCATTAACTTCAACGGTAGGACTTCCGGAAATCTTCAGTCCTGTACCCTGCTGATTGGACAGCAATGCCCATCTGACATCTGTTTTATTTCCGCATTCCTGTGGCCTTAAGTATGGTACATACTGATCTATTACTTTACCAGTATAGATTCCAATTTTTGCTCCTGTCTGTTTATCCCAATAATTTTCATATGGGCCCTTTCCATACCAGGTGATGGTGTCAAACTGGCCATCTAATATGGTCATCATTCCAATCTCAGGTATTTCGGGAAGTCCATTTCCTGGTTTTAGCTGATAGTCTACTGATATTTCTCCGTCCCCTGTAATCGTGTACACAATCCTGCAGGAGGACATGGCTGTTGGCATACTGAATTCTGTTGTAACGACAGCCGCCGAGTTGCTGTCCGTTTCCGCTATAAATGATGTGAGAACTTTATTCATCCCCGCTTCTCTCCAGACAGAGCTGCGTTCATTCAATTTATTTCCACGGTCATTGTCTGTCAATGCACGCCAGAAATTTAGACCTAACCCGTTCTCGAACAGTGGGTGGCCATTGAAGGTATAGGACAACAGGGCGCCATTCTTACTGTTAAAAACGGCTTTAAAGGCAGTACTGGATACCGTTACGTAATTTTCTTCCCTCAATAGTGTTATTTGTGGCAAGCTGATCTTCCTGCTGTCGTTGTCTGCTTTCACGGCAGGAATCACAAATTGCTCAAAAGCAACTTCATGGCCCTTCTGAGCCCACAGAGTGCTATTTTTCAAATGGAGGCTGACAGTTAAAATATATTCATTTGACCCTTTACCAGCTTCCGGAACAGAATAGGCCAGCTGAATACTTTCTGTAGAGCAAGGTTTCACATCAATTTCTGAAGTGCCCTTCTGGATAACCACACCGTTTTCTGCCAGCTGCCAGGCCAGTTCGTATTCATTAAGGTTGGTAAACAAATTATAATTGGCTACATCAACAAGGCCCTCTTCCAAATTGTTTGCTGTAAAACGAACGTTCTGATAACATTTCTTCACCTCAATGATCTTTGGTGAGATTGTACCATCCGCAAAGATTAAACCATTTCCTGAAAAAGTCCCATCATGGGGAGTTTCTCCAAAGTCACCGCCGTACGCTAAGTAAGGCACCCCGTCCTTTGTCTTTGTCAGCAAGGCTTGATCCTTCCAGTCCCAAATGAACCCTCCCTGAATAATAGGATATTGTTCAAAAAGGTCTGTGTACTTGTAGAGGTTTCCGCAGGAATTTCCCATTGCATGGCTATACTCGCAGAGGATATAGGGTTTTGAATTTTCTGGATTCTCAGCGTACTTTTTGACGCCTTCCGGATTTATATACATCGTGCTCTCAATATCTGAAGCTGCCTCTGATTGGCGATAATGATAAACTCCTTCATAATGAACGATTCTGGTTGGATCATGTTCCTTTAAAAAATCATGCATTTCAATAAAATTATCCCCGCCAAACGATTCATTACCAAGGGACCAGATAATGACCGAAGGATGGTTTTTATCTCGCTGAAACATAGAATTGCACCGATCAAGGACATTTTCCCGCCATTCAGCCTTGCTTCCCGGGACCGCATCGCCTTCCTCTTTTTGTCCGTATTTCCATGTCCCGTGGGTTTCAAGATTTGTTTCATCAATCACATACAAACCATACTGATCACATAATTCGTACCATAACGGATTATTCGGATAGTGGGAAGTGCGGACAGCATTAATATTATGCTGCTTCATTAATGTAATATCATTAAGCATATCATCGTAACCAACTGCCCTACCTTTATCTGATGCAAACTCATGGCGATTGACACCTTTAAAAACAATTCGTCTGCCGTTGATTTTCATGAGCCCGTCTTTTATTTCAAATGTACGGAATCCTACCCTGCAGCTTTCCGTCTCTTCAATGTTTCCGCTTTCATTTTTTAAAATTAAAACAAGAGTATACAGGTATGGACTTTCTGCACTCCATTTAAAAGGGTTTCGTACAATGGCAGATTCAGAGATTGAAATAACGGATTGATGATCCATGTCCACCTTTATTTGAAGCGGATTCCCCAGAACCGGGTTATTTTCCTGGTCATAAAGCATCGCTTCAACTGTATAGCCACTAACTTTTTGTTCAAACGCATTGTTGATTTTTGCCTTGATTTTCAATTCAGCATCTCTGTATTCCTGATCCAGCTCTGTAGTCACGAAGAAATCATTAATATGAACCTGCGGGGTGGAATAAAGGTAGACATCACGAAAGATTCCACTCATCCTCCAAAAGTCCTGATCCTCCAGCCAGCTCGCGTCACACCATCGATAGACCTCAACGGCCAATTTATTTTCTCCATCCTGTAAATAAGGTGTTAAATCAAACTCAGCCGGTGTAAACGTATCCTCACTGTATCCAACAAATTCGCCGTTCACCCATACATAAAAGGCCGATTCTACTCCCTGAAAGCTGATATAGACGGGCTGGTCCTTCCAATCCTCCGGTGCCGTAAAATTTCGAGTATACTGCCCGACAGGATTATAGTTAATTGGTGCAAAAGGCGGCTTTATATCTTCTTTTCCTTCCCATGGATATCTGACATTCGTATATTGTGGATAATCATAGCCCTGCAACTGCCAGTGTGAAGGCACCTCAATCTCATCCCACTCACTGACATCATGGTCCATCTTATAAAAATCTTGATTTCTCTTTTCAGGATTCTCATAAAAGGAAAATTTCCAGTTTCCGTTCAGCGACTGATAAAAGTCCGATGAAGTTCTGTCCCCTTTTAATGCTTCCTCAACTGTCCGGTATGGCATTAAGGTGGCATGAGCATCCAACCGATTCAACTGAAATATTTCCGGGTTGTTATTCCACTCTGGGTAACCATTCTCAGGTGGAGTATACCTATATTTATTCAACTGTTTGAGCATAAAACTACCCCTCTTCCCTATATTGACTTGCCTACTTCCCTATTAAGGTTTAAATTTTGAAACCCGTTTCATTACGACCGAAAAAAGAGATATTTCTCTTTTCCTGGTAAATATGTTTACCACTAAATAGTATACCGAATTTTAGAAAAATTCAATATACTATTTTGTCACTTTGTGTAAAATTTACAAGAATCCCTTAATATGAGTGATGTTGGAACAACCGTTTCTTTCTCTGCTTCTTTCCCATTAATCAAATCTACTAATACATTAATGGCCGTTTGACCCAGCTGATCATAGTTCTGGTTTACAGTCGTAATACCAGGAGGGAAATACTGTGCCAAATAGATATCATCAAAGCCCACAACTGAAATATCATCTGGAACCTTTAACCCAAATTTGGTAAGAACCCTTATGACCCCAATGGCGACTAAATCATTCGCACAGATTACTGCTGTCGGCCTTTCTTTTAAGTAAAGCAATTTTGAGGCAACTTCCTCACCTGATTCAATATTAAATCCATCACCAATCATCCAATCGCTGTTGACGACTAACCCTTTGTTTTTCATCACATTCAAAAAAGTATTCTTTTTAAGGTCCGTTGAACTGATTCCTTCTACTCCGCCAAGAAAGCCTATCTTTTTATGATTTAAATTGACCAATAGTTCAACAAGCTTTTCAATCCCTATTTCCTCATTCGTTCTGACAATATGGGCATCTACCCCCGTCATTTGGCCATTAACAAAAACAACAGGAACCCTTTCCATCACTTTCTTTATTTCCTCGGCATATTGCTCATCGGTGTCCGTGGCATTGATTCTTCCGCCAAGGTAGATAATCCCATCCACCTGTTTTTCTACTAAACTCTGCAAATATTTAGATTCATTTTCTGAATTGTTCATGGTATTGCACAAAAATGTGGTATACCCTAGTTCCAAAGCATATGCTTCTCCTTTTTGAACCAGTGTTGAAAAAAACGGATGATTAATGTCCGGCAAAATAAAACCAATTGTTTTGGAGGACTTATGCAATAAACTTCTTGCTAAACTGTTAGGCCTGAAATTATGTTTTTCAATAACATCAATGATTCTCTGCATGGTCTTTGGCCGAACTTTCGCATTTCCGGTTAAAACCCTCGAAACAGTAGCTGGGGACACATTAGATTCTTTAGCAATGTCATATATTGTTACATTTTCCTTCTTCATAACTATCCTCCACCGCCAGGATGATTTCATCGTTTCCGTATAGGAAATGAAACCGATTTCACCCAATTGTAATGCGATATCAGCCATTAGTCAACACAAAACAATCGGTATGTCGGCAAGGTGGGAGAACCTGTTTGGGACCCTTGGTATAGAATTATTCAATTAACTATTCCAGAAACAATTATGTCAGCTAATAAGAGTAAAAAACCGCTTTATTTATTGAAAAACCAGTGTCCAGCTTGTGAAAACAGGTAAAGGACCGGCTTTGCAGCTGATCCATTGGGGACTAAGCAGGGTGGTGCCTTAGGTTAGTGGCTAAAACTGAGTGAGGAGAACACTTTTAATTGATTTATTGAGCGTTGTAAAACGGTTACTAGTCTTTATGCATCGATTTTTTCAACTTATGCATCGATTCTTGAATTTTATGCATCGATTATTTTCGTTTATGCATTGATTCTTCTGCTTTATTAAAAAACCTGTGTCCGGCCTGTGAAAACAGGTAAAGGACCAGCTTTGCAGCTGATCCATTGGGGACTAGGCAGGGTGGTGCCTTAGTTTAGTGGCCAAAACTGGGTGAGGAGAACACTTTTAATTGAATTGTTGAGCGTTATAAAAACCGTTACTGGCTTTTATGCTTCGATTTTTTCAACTTATGCATAGATTATTAGACTTTATGCATTGATTATTTTCGTTTATGCATCGATTCTTCTGCTTTATTGAAAAACCTGTGTCCAGCTTGTGAAAATAACAAGAAGAACTTGTACCTGGAGCAATCCTATAAATTTAACTACCTCGGGCGCATAGGAACGGGCGATCGCGGCTAAAATATGAATTTCAGTTTCACCTAAATTTGTAAAAACCATTTTTAAAAGTATCTTTACAGCGATTCTTCTCAATAATGTTATTCATCTTTATAAGTTAATTACAATAGAATCATCCTTGAATAGGGAATGTTCTTTCCCTCATCAATCACATTTAGAAAAGCCAAACCTGATGAAGTACAATCCTACACCAGCAATTCATCGCCTAACAGTTTTAGTTTTTTATCGATCGCCAATTTTGCTTTAGGGCAAGTAATCTTTTTGTATTCATTAATAAGCCGTCCTATTTCCTCAATAATATATAAATAATACTCTTCTGAATGCATAGAATACCTCACAAAAAATTTTATTGCTTTATTTTAATTAAAAATAAAAGCTCACCAAATAAGATTGGTGAGCTTACATCCAACCATATTAGGTAACCCGGCGATCATTGCTAATTATTAGCTTTAGACCCGTAGCTTTGCGTCCTTACTTTTCAATAAGTTTGCCATTATCTTAGGTTTTAATTTTATAAGTATTCTCTTTGCTATTATGCTTTTTGGAATAGTTCTTCTTCAATTCACTTCAGTGTTTATCCTACCTCTGCATACATGTGTTCTTAAATTTAGTTTACCATATATAAAACGAGGAATCTCATACTTTGCTTTCTTTATTATAAAATATTATCTGGAACTTACAAAATTGTTTTTATAGACTTGGATCTCTCATATAGACAACAGGCAGATTCACTTGGTTTCTATTTTATTAAAATAAGAATTCCGCCTATAGTGATTTTTTAAAGTCACTCAATCTCTTTTGAATTTCTAAACGAGGTTGATACTATCATGTAATGCCCATATATTTGTGCCTGCTGCTTTTTCCTCGCCGAGTATTGAATCCTCTTCAATGTACAGGTGCTCGGGATGCGGGTGGCTCAGGAAATCATGATGGGAGATCGACCATGCGTAGGCCCCTGCATAACTGAACAGAAGAATATCCCCCACCCTCATTTTTGGAACTCTTATATCCCTCGCAAGTATATCGTTCGGGGTGCACAGCTCCCCTGCCACTGTAACCAAAGCACCACTCACTTCCTGGCGAACAAAAGGATACGGCCAGTTTTCTATAGGCACAATCGTAAAAGGGTGACTTTGTTTCCAGGCTGCCGGCAGTCGAAAATGATGGCTTCCCCCGCGAATGACACAGAAATGATGACCATGGTTCTTTTTAATATCTAAAATCTCTGCTGCATAATAGCCTGAAGACGAAGTGATGAAACGGCCGCATTCAAAAAGCACATTCCAATTTGAGCCTTGATACTTTGCCAATGTTTTTTCCAGACGCGCCATTAAGTCAGCCCAGTCAAACTGATTTTCAATATCCTTGTAGTTGATTCCGACTCCACCGCCAACATTTACATAAGTAATGTCGATGTCCCATTCCGTTCCCCATTTGTCCGCCTTTCCAAAACAATGCTCGACAAACTCGGCATGAGTTCTGGCATCACAATTATTGGACATTGCATGAAAATGAAAACCAGCAAGTTTGATATTTGGCAGCTGGTTTGCTAATGCAATTGCCGCATGAATATCGGATTCATCGATGCCGAATTGTGTCGGTACACCTGCCATTTTAAGTTTGGCGTTTGGAACTGCATCACGTAAATTGACCCGGAGCAAGATCGTTACAACGACTCCCTTTTGACCGGCAATGTGATTGAGCAGCTGCAATTCATGAAGACTCTCCACATGCAGGAGCTGCACCCTGTGATGGATAGCTCCTTCCATTTCCTCACGGGTTTTACCGGGACCGCCAAACAAAATAGCTATGTTCTTATCCACTGCCCTTACTTTTTCAATCTCTCCCAATGAAGCCACTTCGAACCCATGGACTAAGGGAGCCAAGGTTTTCAGCAGAGTAGCATCGGAGTTAGCTTTAATCGCATAGAATAATTGACATGGTGGTGGCATGGTGGCTAGTAACTGACTGACATGCTGCCGCAATTTCGGCAAATCATATAAATAAGCACAAAAAGGTTTCTCCCTTTCCGCCTTCAGAGATTGTATGATTGTTTCCATCGTCGTTCCATTCACTCCAATTTAGTAAAAATAACTTCTCAGCAGGCTGCCACAAAAAAATGTTGAACCTTTGTGTTATAAGGGGATCTGTTAAAAATACACAACTACTTTTGCCCCCAATATTTGTGCAGGGGATTATGAACGATGGAGTACGAGTATCCATGCCCCTCTGGTTCCAGCCGCATTTTTGTCAGTGCCTTATGGTCTACTTCTGCCTGGTACAAGGTCTCCCTGTCTATGCGCACCTGTTCGGCATATCGCGGAATAATTTCGATTTTGTCGAACACCGTCTCACAGATGTCGTAAACCTCTTTCCACAGGTCATCCTCCTGGAGTCCAAAATGTTCACATGCCTGCAAAATCAATTCACCGCAATGATTTTGGAATACCGTATAAAACACCTTATTGTGCATGTCCTTAAGATTGTCTGTCACAGTTGCTGAGCCAGGATAAAACGGAGGTTCTATCTGATGCTGCTGCAGCCTGTCCTGATAAATTCTTGCTCCTCCCCAATCCCTGAAAAGCATCCGGGTTGGGCGTCCCTTCCTGTAAACCATTACGCTGTTCTGCAAATGACCTTCCAATCCTACACCATACTTAACCATAAGGGTGAGGAAACCCGGCAAGGCGACAGAAAGATAATCTAATACAAATTGAAATGCCGCCTTTTGGAGGGACGGCTCTCCCCGTTCCTCGGCATAGTATTGAACAATCTCAGCAAATACTGGACCCTCCGAGAAGGGTGACTCCGCAAACAGTGAGCTTCCTACAATTGCTACTTCGTCGGCTCCAACAAAGTTTTCAACATTCTCACGGATCACGGCGGACAGGTTTCGGCTTTTCAGCTCATGAAGTTCTTTATTCTTCTCCTCATCTCCCACCTTAAAGTTAAATCCCGCACATTCACACACTGGTACAAACGTTTCCGAGAGGCTCTTTTCCTTCTTCAAAATGGAAGAGATCATAGAGGTAAATACCGCTGCATTATTTGTTGTATTGGGCGATATGGAGCGAACCGTTGATGTCATCTGGCTGTTGACAGCTACCTTTATCGCATATTTTGTCCCTCCCTCCCCCGTTTGGGGAACGAGTGTCCTGAAAGAAGATGTCGCCCCGCTCGGAATGCTCATCCCGTCGACAGGGATTACAACCCCCTCCTTGATTTCCTGTTTGTAGATCACAGGTAACGTGTTTTCCATCTGCCAAGGATGGACCGGGACAAATACGTAATCGTCAGCCAACTCCCTTTTGAACTGCTGTTCGACAGCCATCTGCAATTGCGGATACTGCTTAAAGAGAAAAGCATTTGGCTTCTCTTCCTCTTTGTCTATGTAGCTCCATTCGGCAAAATCCTTATGAATTCCGACAAACTGAATACCAACTACACCATCAAATTCAGGAGAGTAACGAAAAACATCGTCCGGTTCCAGGCCAATTTTCGTTTTGGCACCAGGATGGAGATTATGCCCTTCTAAGGATAACTGTTCAAAAAATAAGCTTGAATCGAATTGATGATTTCTTTTCTTTTGGAGAAATACCCAATCAATCACATTGGCCACACCATACTCGGAGGCATTGTTTTGAAGGTCCTTTTTTTTATAATCCCAATAGGCATAGGAAAGGGCGAGATTTGCACTTCCGTTCCTCACTTCTGAAGCCAGCTTTACCCATGAGTTTTTCTCTCCAGCGTGGTTGGCTTTTTCTTTCGTCCTCATAAGCTGAAGCAATTCAATGGCATGTTCGATCGTTCTGACTCCTTCTCTGGAAACATATAAAATGTCCCTGTCAACCTCTGTCCGATCAAATGCATACATATTAATAACAGGAAAAACGAGACAATCCTCACCTGAAAGTGGATATAACTTATAGACTTTTTTTCTATTTAATCCGTATAACTTAAGGACGTCTTCCATCATTTTGCGAAAAGACTCATCCAGGGCTGGGACATTTAAAGAATGGGCAACGTCAGCTGCACATAAGTCATAGGAACTTGAAGTAAGGCCCATGATATCCTCACGCAACATAGAACCTGCCAGCCTGAGTAGTATTCCTTGGCGACCTTTATTAATAAAGGGCTTATAGTTCAAAACACGATCTGGATAAAGAACCTTCAAAAATGATAGGATTTCTATTTCCTCTTCCAGCAGGTCCCCGTTCCTTACCGTTTCATAGGCGCAGCTGAGTTCATCCTGGGGTACTGCCATTGTGCTGAATTTCAAAAGTGGATCTCTCCTTTCCATTCCGCTAAAGGATTAGGGACTTTCGCGAAGGAATAGGCTGTGCTATCCCCTCGTAACCTCATGGTCGTCAAAGCCTTTAAGTGTATCACCGGATGAAAAAGGCTTAGCTCGTCTTCGGCAGCCTGTTCTGCAATGTTCGGGTCTTTCCTTAGTTCCTTGAACACCGATTTACATACCTCTGCAACTGGCTTCCAGAGACAACTTTCCTCAATATTCAATTCCCGGACGATACAGGAAATCAATTCAGCGAAATGGTTTTGCATGACGGAATATGAAATGATGCTGCGCATTTCTTCGGCTACATTTGTCACAATTGATGAGCCTGGGTAAAACTCTGCATGATACCCTTGCTTGATGAGCCTTTCAGCTAAAATCCGTACGCCTCCAAAATCCCTTAGAAGGATCCGTGTTAACTCGCCATCAAGAAACACTGCAACGCTGTTCTGCATATGGCCTTCCAGGCTGATCCCATACCTTACCATCAGTGACAAGAAGCCTGGCAGCGAGGTCTCGGCATACCTTTGAATAAATAATATAGCGGCCTCAGTTAAATCTCTCGAATTATATTTCTTCTCAATCTGCTCAATTAATTCAATAGCAATCGACTTTCCGCTAACAGGTGACTCTGCAAGCAAGGCTGCGGCTGGCATGGGAATTTCTTTTTCATCCCTGATATAATTTTCGGGGTTCTCCCGTAAGATAGACGCCAAGTTGGCTTGCAGGGTCCAACGCTCATCTTCTGGCAGATCTGGATTTCCGGGATTGAAGTGGCTTCCAGCTACTTCTTTCAGGACAATGAAACGGCCGTTAAATTCATTCTCCCTTTTATGAATGCCCGCCAATATTCTTGAGAGAACAGGCCCGTTCTCAACAGAATTAGGTGACACCGTGCGCACTGCACTCGTCGTTTGTACATTCACCGCTGTTTTTATATGGTGCCTTTCCTGCCCCTGCTTCTGAATTGGAGCAAATGAGCGGAACGATACCAATGGCTGGGCGAGAATATGGAATTCGGTGATCGGAACAATCTTTTTTTGCCTTATCTCCTCTCCATAAAGAGAATTCAGTGAATGTTCAAACTGCCATGGATGCACAGGAATCAGATCGAAATCAGCGGCATCCAGCCCTTGGGCATTCATTGTCTCTTCTACCGATGATTGCAACCCCTGATATTCACGATAAAGACGGGAAGTTAAGTTCTGTCCATCAATCGATTTGGTTATGCAGGATTGTTTGTGAACAGCCACCAGGGCAAGTTTGAGGGTTGTCCCCCATTCTGGTGAATATTGCATGACCTCATCCGGTTTAAGACCCAGCTTTGTTTTGGCTCCAGGGTGCAGAGGATGCCCCTCAACCACCCATTGCTCATAAAAAGCAAGGATGCTAAAGTTCATCTGTTCTTTTCTTTGGTGAAGTGCCCAATCCAAAGATGTATGTATTTGATGAGATCGGGTTAAGGCGGTTAACTCATTCTTTCTCTGGTTAGCCCCTGCCAGTGCCAGTGTCAGGTTCGCCACCCCGTTTTGGGTTTCTATTTTAAATCTATTAAACTGTTCTTCCGTTGCTTCCCCCAACAAACCTTCCGCCCTTAACAATTCCAGGAGCTCTGCGGGGTGAGCAAGCATTGATGAACCATCATCGCCATGGACGACAGGGTCTCCCTCCACATCAAACCTTCCAAGTGAATGGCATTTCGAAACGGCAGCCTGCAGTGTTCTCCCACTTGGAAGTTCAATGGAGATTCTCATTGGTCCTCCCTCTTCCCATGAAATTCTTTTTTCATGTATTAGGTTTTCCCGTATGAGTGACTGGAAAAGTCGTTGAAGGATCCCTCTCCTTCCTAAGTGAAGATTCAATAGGTACATTTTTTCCAATTCAGGGTCCACACTTTGAAGATAGGCTATGGTTTTGGCTTCTTCCTCATCTAAAACCTTTTCTTGTATCTTCGGAGTGCTATCATTCTTTATCGTACTCATAGTCTCTCTTCCTTTGCCCCCAATTTTCACTATAACGTTTAAGTTGATAATGATAATTATTATCAATCAATATAATCGGTTTCATGTTAAATGATATAGATTCCTACTGTCAACTCACCACAGTCTAAGTAGTAAAAAAGATGATTTTGAAGGTCACAATACGTACATATATTTATAGCTTAAAAGGAGGGAGGCCAATGGTCAATGAATACAGGAATAGATCCATCAAGGAAAGAAGAATTTATGGTGATTTGCAGCGAAAGGAATGCAAAAAAATGTATGCCCATCCCTCGCAAATTCTCATAGTAAGCCTTCTTGAATTTGGTTTTTGGAATAATATTATTTTAGATTAGGTGAACATTACTCTACTTCATAGCTTTCCTATAATTTTCAGTGTTCCTATAACACTCTGCAAACAAATATTTTAATATAATAGCAGCAAGCGAAAAAAAATTCGGGTGAAACCGTTGACATTTAAAAATTATGCGAGTATATTTAACGCGAACAATAAAATTACTCTCAGGATTGTTACTGGTTATGCAGGCAAAACCTAAATCGCTCTTTTTTTGTAATGAGACGCAGCGTCTTTTACATAGTGAGCGGTTTGGGTTTTTTTTATTGTCAACATTATTCGGAGGTGTCGTGGCATGAGCCATCAGAAAACGGCAGAACAAATTTTAGAATTAGTTGGCGGAGAAAAAAACATTCAGCATGTTATCCATTGTATAACAAGGCTGCGCTTCAATCTGCACGACCAAAGTTTAGCAAAACAAAACAAAGCAAAAATCGAAGCAATCAAAGGAGTTATGGGTGTCAACGTAAGCGGAGACCAATTCCAGGTCATCATTGGTAATGATGTCCCGAAGGTTTATGAGGAACTTACAAAGATTGCTCACATTTCTTCCGGGTCTGGAGGAAATGGCGAAAAGAAAAAGGTTAATGTGATCAGTTCGATTTTTGATGTCATTTCCGGTTCCTTTACCCCGCTCTTACCAGCGATCGCGGGCGCAGGTATGATAAAAGGGATCCTGGCCATTCTTGCGGCACTTAATTGGGTTTCTCCCGAAAGTCAGGCTTACATTATCCTGAATGCCATAGGAGACGGAGCGTTTTACTTCCTGCCGATTTTACTGGCTCTAAGCGTTGCTAAAAAATTTGGAAGCAATATTTATGTAGCGGGTGCGATTGCAACTTCGTTATTGCATCCAACAATGACAGCGCTTTTAGGTGCAGGCGAGCCTGTTGAATTTCTTGGCTTACCGGTAACGGCGGTGACGTATTCTTCAACCGTCATTCCAATTTTACTGGCAATCTGGCTGACTACTTATGTAGAAAAGGCTTTCGACCGAATCATCCCAAGTATGTTAAAGCTGATTTTCGTTCCAACTTTTACCTTATTAGTAATGGTTCCTGTTACATTGATTGCAATCGGGCCGCTAGGAACCATCCTGGGCAACTGGCTGTCAATCGGTGTTGATTTCTTGTTTGAGCACACAGGAATCCTGGCAGGTTTGCTGCTCGGCGGAACTTTTTCGTTGATTATCATGACTGGCATGCATTATGCACTTACTCCAATCATCGTAAATAACCTAGCCACCAAAGGATATGACATGCTTATTCCTCATATGTTGGTCGCTAACATGGGACAAGCTGGTGCTGCCTTTGCTGTAGCATTGCGTTCCAAAAACAGGTCGTTTAAATCCATTGCTATGAGTACTAGCATTACCGCTTTGATGGGTGTCACTGAACCTGCCATGTACGGAGTTAATATGAGATTAAAGAAGCCATTCATTGGTGCTTTAATCGGCGGCGCAGTTGGTGGAGCTTATTTTAGTGCCGTAGGAGTTAAATACTTCATCTTAGGCGGAAACGTTGGTTTGCCAGGACTTGCATCTTTTATTGGCGATACTTTCTTCCTGGCTCTGCTCGGTGTGCCTATTGCCTTTATCGCTGGTGCTCTTGCTACATTCCTTTTAGGTTTTGATGACATTGAAGAAGAAGAAACATCTGAAGAAACAGTAACAAAAACAGAACTAAATAAAGAAGTATTGAGTGTTACTCAAGAAGAATTAGTAAGTCCTCTTAAAGGTCAAGTTGTTGAATTAAAGGACGTATCGGACGCAGTCTTCTCTTCTGAAGCAATGGGAAAAGGCCTTGCAATCATTCCAAGTGAAGGAAAAGTTGTAGCCCCTGCAAACGGAGTCATAACAACCTTATTTGCTACTAAACATGCGATTGGAATCAAAACCGATAACGGTGCAGAGGTTCTTATCCATGTAGGGATCGATACAGTTCAGCTTGACGGCAAACACTTTACATCTCACATCGAACAGGATGCAACTGTAAAAGCTGGAGAGCTATTGGTAGAGTTTGATATCGAGGCGATTAAAGAAGCTGGATACGAGGTGGTTACTCCAATCATCGTGACTAATACCCCCGATTACACAGACATTACAGCACTAAAGAAAGACCATGTTGATAGAAATGAAAAATTATTGGCAATTAGTTAACTAACTTACAATAAATGATTGCAAAATTCCTGAAGGATTTCCGGTATCATAACGGATGTCTTTCCGATAAAAATTAGGAGGAAACAGACGATGACACAAACTACTTATAATTTTCCTAAAGGATTTCTATGGGGAGGAGCTACAGCTGCCAACCAGTTGGAAGGAGCCTATCTTGAAGATGGAAAAGGCATGAACCTGGCGGATGTCATGCCAGGCGGAAAAGTGCGATTAAAAGTGATTTCCGAACCAGGTTTTGATTTTAAAATCGACAAAGAAAAATATGTGTATCCAAATCATGATGGAATCGATTTCTATCACCGCTACAAAGAAGATATCGCTCTTTTCGCCGAAATGGGATTTAAAACATACAGAATGAGTATTGCATGGAGCAGGATTTTCCCTAATGGCGACGAGTCAGAACCAAACGAAAAAGGTTTAGCCTTTTACGACCGTGTATTTGATGAATTAAAAAAATACGACATTGAACCGGTTGTCACCATCTCTCATTATGAGATTCCACTGCACCTGATTACGGAGTATGGTGGATGGCGCAACCGTAAAGTAATTGAATTCTTTGAGCATTATGCTACAACATTGTTCAAGCATTATAAAAACAAAGTGAAATACTGGTTAACATTCAACGAAATCAACGGTGCAACACACATGCCTATCTTGGGACTGGGTTTCTCGCCAGAGAGCGAAGAAACAAAATTACAGGATAGTTTCCAAGGCCTGCATCATCAATTCGTAGCAAGTGCACTCGCCGTGAAAGCTGGACATGAAATCATTCCAGAAAGCCAGATCGGCTGTATGCTGGTGTATGTACCAACTTATTCTTATGACTCAAATCCGGAAAATGTCATGCACGCCCTGCAAGAGGAACGCCTTTTTAACAACTACTGCGGCGATGTACAAGTCAGAGGTGAATATCCAGCATTCGCAAATCGTTTCTTTAAGGAAAACGACATTACCCTTGATATTAAAGAAGGCGACTTAGAACTCTTGAAAGAAGGAACAGTTGATTTCATTTCACTGAGTTACTATATGTCACGTACAGAGAAAAAGAATAAAACACCAGAGGAAATTGGACAGGGCAATTTAATCGGCGGCGTAAAAAATCCTTTCCTGAATGCGAGTGACTGGGGCTGGGAAATCGACCCGACGGGATTGCGCATCGGTTTAAACCAGCTTTATGACCGCTACCAAAAGCCTCTGTTCATCGTAGAAAATGGGCTTGGCGCTTATGACAAAGTTGAAGAAGATGGTTCCATTAACGACGACTACAGAATTGACTATTTACGCGAACATATTCAGGCAATGGGAGAGGCAATTGAAGATGGTGTGGAATTAATGGGTTACACACCTTGGGGCTGCATTGACCTGGTAAGTGCTTCTACAGGAGAAATGTCTAAACGCTACGGTTTTATCTATGTTGATAAGCAAGATGACGGAACCGGCACTTTAGATCGCAAAAAGAAAAAATCTTTCCATTGGTATAAGGAAGTAATCGAAACAAACGGGAAAAAACTTTAAATCACATCACTAAAAAAGAGGGGTCTCCCCTCTTTTTTATGTACAAAATTATTTATTATTCCACCTTTATAAATCGTTCTTGTCCATCCTTTTTTCATTCTTTCCTTTTTTTCTTGCTCATGATTTAACTCTACCGAATTTTTATGTGTTGAACTTGCTTAATCATCGTTTTTTGTTCGATCTTTAAGAATATATTTAATATGAGGATGCAATACAGTCTTCATTCTTACATGTTTTATACATCGTGATTAATTCCTTATCATCCATTTTGTAAACTTCCTCCCTGCTTAGTTCACTATTATAGGTTAGAATGATCTCTTCCATCGCATACCTTTCATTATCCTTAAGAAAATAGCGTTTTAAGGTTAGCATATTCCCCTTCTCCTTTCATTTAAATGATTCTGTGTGCCCGAACTACTTTCTCTATTATGATCCTTCTAATGTTATTCCATCTTAGTTGTTTGCTGGATCCCAGGAATTTGTGGTAAATCACAAGTTTATATAAAATACCTTGTTTGGCTGTACGGACCGAATTTTCACCCCATTTCCAAGGGGTAGTATTAAAGACTTGCACCATTGGCTAGAGCATTTAATATTTGCTGGTCAATAAAACGTTCAAATCCCTGAGGTTCCTCCAAGTCAAGCCCCCGCTCCAAGGCCACTGTAATCAATAAGGCTAATTCATAATACATACTATTCGACACAATGCCACTTTCAATGTTCCTCTTAATTTCATCATAAAACTGTATTAAAAAGTCATTTGGCAGCTTATCATATAAAGTCATATATTCAGCCCCTTTTACAGTTTTATATATAAACATATCAAGTATTGAAAAAAAGAATAGCTTCATGTCAGATTTTCTCACAAACAAAATACGAAGAATCATGTCGAGGATTGCTCTACGCAATTTTAATGATCAAAATTGAGGACCAAAATAATAATGTTTAAGCATTATTTAAGGTATATACTTAATAATTGTCTAAACGGAAAATTTGTATGAACCATAGTTAAAATCCAGTATAGAAAGCCTTTTCTCTTTCATTCCTGAATATTGGTTATGGGTAAAATAAAAACGGAGCCCTGGCACCGTCGGATTGGGTATATTAAGAAGAATGAATGAAATAGCAAACGAGGTTCTAACAAATGCACAAGGAAGAATTTGTGAAAATGATCGAAAAAGAGTTAATCCATCATATTAGTCTTGAGAGTAAAAATGTGCACGATCCAATTATCGTTCACAATATTCCTACAGGGTGGACATGTATTGGAACAGGCAATTATGCTGCTGTTTTTGTTCATAAGTCAGAGCATGATTTTGTTGTGAAAGTAGCAGCCATAGATGATCAAGCATTGAAAAAAGAAGCAAATGTCTACAGACAGTTGGGTGATCACCAAGCATACTCCAGGCTGATACACCAGGGACCAACCTATCTAGTATTAAAAAGGCTGGAAGGCATCACCCTTTATGATGCTGTTGCAAGAGGGATTCGCATACCTGAAACAGTCATTCAAGATATCAATCATGCTTTGGAATATGCCATTGAACGAGATCTTAATCCCTATGATGTTCATGGCAGGAATGTAATGATGAAGGATGGAAAAGGATATGTCGTGGATGTATCGGACTTTTACAAAGAAGGAAAAGACGAAAAGTGGAATGATTTAGTAAAGGCCTATTATAAAATATATAAAAAAACATTATATAAATATCCTGTACCAATTCCTTTAAAATTACTGGATTTTATCAGACATTCTTATAGACTATATCGAAGGATTAAAATTATGTAAGCATCATCAATAAGTATATAAAATTTTGAACGTACGGTTTATACTCAACCTAAAAATATAATTGTTTGTTCTAATCATTTAGATTTACTAATTTAAGGGCAATAGTATTTAAAATAAATGTGGTATCGCTATTTATCTCAACAAAATAGGATTCCCCCTTCCTGTACTGTTGGATAGGGGGGAGTCCGTATTCTATATGAGAACATCAACCGTTTTGTCTTCATTCCAAAGACTGAATGGCAATGCGAATGAAATATTCCATGTAACAATGGTGGCCAGAGAAGACCATAGTTTTTTCTATTCTTTTAGTATCAGAGTTAAAAATTGTTTAACTTCATCCTTCTCACTGGCACTACTAAAAACGCACAAAACTTTATTCTGTAAATAACTAAATTCTTTTAAAGACGGAATACTTGAAGTATTAATACCGTAAACCATATTTTGCTTGCCGGAGTAAAGAGATTCATCGGGTATCTCCAGGTTACTCGAGGCGATGAAATCCTCCAATGGAGTAAATGGATCTTGCTGGCTTAATTCTTGATAAATATTCTCGTCCAGAATCAACAAGTCAATCTCTCCAGCAGCTGCTCTTACTAACATCTTTTGTGCTTGCTGATTGGAAATAGACGAAAAGGTGGATTCCGGAGAATGAATGACATCAACGGCAATATTAAAATCCTTAAAGGAATCATTTAACTGATCGGAAGCAGTAATTGAATCAACAACCGGGCTTCTACCAACTACAGTAATATCGAAACTTTCTTCCTTTCCAGTAAAGGAGCTCACAAACAATATACCTAGGACCACCACAGCCAATGTCGCAATCATATGCAATTTGTAATACTCCCATATATGTTCTGCTTTCTGTTTAAAAGTCATACCTTTCAGTTGTTCTGTTAACTTTGGCATATCTCATTCACCTCATACTTCAGCTCTTGGGTATCCTGTTGTTTGTACTAATTAATGAACAGCACTGCTGTTGTGGTTTACACTAGGATTCTATAGGGTTAGCTAAATTTATAGTCATGAAAAACATTCAATATGAATTATATAATTACTAAAAAAGATAAGAGTCTATCACTTTTAATTTTTATCTTCAAACAGACCCAATGTAAACATTAATAAAGATATTAGGATGCAAGAATGAACTTAAAATTAATATTCAAAGGTAAACTGCACTTAACTATTATTATACCAATAAGTTTACTGGAAAAGTTTCTTTTCTATATGTATTTTAAACAATTTAAAGGTTGATTATAGTTAGGAGCTGCAAAAGTTATTCAACACCTATTAAAGCCTTTATTGTTTTATTGATTTTTTTCTGTAGATTACAATATTATGATAAACAAGAGCAATATTTATACTAAAAATGGTTCCGAGAAAAAAATAATGATTTAGTAAGCTGTTTCACTGTGCCTTTCAAATTTGGATGTTGCCCTGAATTTCGGGATGAATGTTTACATAATATTATTATAGTTCCCTAATGTTTGGTTCCCCCGGAATTTATCTATACTCTACTTATCTGCTGTTAACTAAAACAGCCTCATGGACACGAAAATTACTGTAAGCTGCTTTCATCGGAGCCATTTGTCGAAAGCCAATTTTCCCGCCGGATAAAATTTCACCATAGGATTTTCCGTCATCTTCCCATTCAAGGACAGGAAGATCATTGATGGTAAATTGAACAATTCCTTCATATTTAACCAGTCTCATATGATAGGGTGGAATTGCATCATCTGCTGGGGGCAATGGATCAGCCCCCATGGCTGCTAAATGAAAGCCATGGCTTTTCCGCAAATTACATGTTCGGAATGCGCGTTCGTCAGCATGTTTATGCCGAAAATAGGAGAGATGCAGGGCATTTATATCCCCTGAATGATATTGTGGGTACCTACCATTTCGTTCAGAAAGACTGGAACTGAACAAATCCTCACCATTACGTCCTTTCGCAGAAAAAAATATCATACAGAGACCAGGTTCTCTGATCGGGAAAAATTCCCATTCAATCATCACTTTATCGGGAAATTCTACCGGGCACCATAATACCCAGTGGGCATTGTCTCCATGCAAAGAAGGAGATAATTCATTTTCCAGAATGAGTCGACTTTCTTCAAAACTAGTTCTGGCCTTACCTTCCAGCTCCCAATCAGCAATGTCCGCTGCGGATGTTAATGCGTTATGATATAAGCTGTTCCCTCTTTCAAAAAAATGACTATGCACCATAAACAAGTCCCTCCTCGTAAATGAAAAAACCAACTACTATTCCTATCTTAAATGAAATTGCTTTCAGGTCCTATACGCTTATTTAATTTGTACTGTGTAACAAACAAATAGACGGCTAATTTAAGTAGCCGCCAGTTTTGCACTTTGAATAATTAACGGTATCAGACTTGTTAATTCCCTGCCTTGCCGGTGTTATCCTTTAATTGAACCCATAACATTGCTCGTCGATCATCGTTAAAAAGTCTTCTCCTATTAGAGCACCCCTCTCCCATGGCCCCCCAGGAAACGCCGGTCGTTTTTGGGGGGATTGATTTAGCCACTTTAGTTTCAAATTGACAAAACCTTTCTCTTTCACTCTAAAAATAAGAACCTCTTTTCCTGGTTTTTAATGTGTTTCCGATACATCGAAAATCACTTTTTCCACATTCTTTTTTTGAAAAGAAGATTGGTTTATTTTTTCCTGCAGTTTTTTATAGAAAAGCTCGGCATCAATCGGCAATTCAACCGGCTCTTTTAACCAAGACGACAAATAAATGGCATTTGAAATTTCAAGCCCTTTTATTCCTTCTTCACCTGGTGCCAATAGAGGCGTGCCTTTGGCAATTGAATCGATCCAGTTTTGCATGATTCCCTGATGATCGGTTCTTTCTCCCTTTATGGGAATATCGATCGTCCAGCATTCTGGTTTTCCAAATCCGCCTTTATAAGTCGCGTTGAATTCACGTTCTGATTGAGTCAATCGGTGAAAGATGAGTTTATCATTTTCAACAACCATTTTTCCGCGGTCGCCCGAAATCTCAAAACGGTTTGTTCCAGGTGCTTCACCCGTCGACGTAATGAAAATTCCTGTCGCACCGTTTTCATATTCTACATAGGCAGTAATCTCGTCCTCAACTTCTATATCGTGATATTTTCCATAGCTGCAAAAAGCATGGACTTTCTTAGGCATAAGACCTGTCGTCCATTGCCATAAATCCAGCTGGTGCGGTGCCTGGTTTAGTAAAACTCCGCCCCCTTCCCCTTTCCACGTTGCCCGCCATTCACTAGAATCATAGTAGCTTTGTGAGCGGTACCAATCCGTAATAATCCAATTGGTCCGTTTTATTTCACCGAGTTCGCCAGATTGAATCAATTCGCGCAACTTTTGATAGATCGGGTTGCAGCGCTGGTTATACATGATGCCAAAGACCTTGCCGCTTTCTTTGGCTGCTTTATTCATCTCCGCTACACTTTTCGTATAAACACCAGCCGGCTTTTCAACGAGAACATGCATGCCTTTTGCGAATGCCTTCACGGCCAGCCTTGGATGATCATAATGAGGTGTGGAAATAAGAACTGCATCTATATCGGATTCGTTCAAAAATGCGTCTTCATCTTTAAAAATCTGTACATCACCTGCTGTATCTTTTAGTAACTCTTTCAGGTTATCTTGAAAAGGGTCGCATACGGCAGTCAGAATCGCTCCATTTATTTTCCCTTTACCTAACAGCTGAACATGCGATCTTCCCATATTTCCAATGCCCATAACACCAACTTTAATTACACTCAACTATTTCACCCCATACACGTTTATTGAATTCACTTTTTAATATTTTTAACGAACTATTTGGCCTGCTTGTTTTGCAATTTTCTTCAGGTTTCTTAAACTAGTCTCCAGACATTCCAATGGCGGTCCTTCACAGACGTCCTGCTCAACGGCGTACCATTCGACTCCATTCCTTTCTCCCCATTGTAAAATCGGAATGAAATCTATGATGCCTTCCCCCACTTCTGCAAAGGTTTGCCGATGATCATTTGTCATATCCTTCAAATGAATAATTGGCATCCGATTTGCATATGGAGCTATGTAGGTCAACGGATCTTTACCGGCTTTTTTCAGCCAATAGACATCAATTTCTGCTGAAATTTGATTATCATCTGAAGGATCAAGCATATAGCGAAGAGCGTCCTGACCGTCTATTTCAATATCAAACTCAAATGCATGATTGTGGTAAGAAAATCGGTATTCAGATGCTTTCTTTGCAGCCTCGTTCAATAATTCTTTTATTTCTTTATAAGTTTCAGGATGACGTAAATCCTCTGCTACAAAGGGAAGGATGATATCTTTCGTGCCATATAAATCTGCTTCTCTTAACACACCCTTAAGATCATTTTTTATACGAGTTAACGACACATGCATGCCTGCTGCCTGTAAATCACTTTCTTTTAAAGCCAAAGCAACCTCATTCAGATCATAGTCCTTTGGCAAGGCTGAAATTTGAACGCCTGCCCAGCCCATCTCCTTTAGTTTTTTGAATACTGGACGGATTCCTTCTTCTTTTAATTGTTCTCGAACCGTATATAATTGTGCTGCAAATTTGTGGTCCACCCTAAACACTTCCCCTTACAAGAATTTTAGTTAAGGACTTGGCAATGGTATTGGATAGCAAATCACTGTAGCGTTTTTTAAACCAGTTTCTCTCGCCGAGGCATGAAGCGTTTACATTTTAACCGGAATATCTATGACCAGTGATCATAATCATGATGATGTTTTCAGGAGAATCTATTTTCAACAAATGTTTTGAAAATCCTCCCAAGGATCATTTAAAATAGGAAACGCAGTATCACATTTAACCGAAAAACAGCTTTACCGATTCAATGAAATAATACCAACCCTCAAATACTATTATCATTATAGTTATCATTATAGTTTAAATAGTCAGTATATTCATTACCCAAAATTATCTGAGAGTCTTTTTTGGTGATCTAAATAGACTAAAATCTCAAGAACCGATTTGCAAATCAAAAATAAAAGTGAGTCTGGATGGACCTGTATGTGTGCGTCTACATTTGATGCAAACCGACCACAGGAAAGGATCTGCTATTGCACCTTACTCAAATTGAGCAGATAATAAGTAAAGTCAATTAATACATAATAAAAAGACCTTGAAAAAAGCTCATTACTAGCTTCAAAGGTCTTTTTTACTGGACTGCTGCCTGAAGGGCGAGGTCTCAAATCCCTTTTTCATTGGACTCCATGAGGAATTTTTTTATCATAAACGAAGCACTTCCGAGAGCTGCAGCATTTCTATTGAGTTGGGAAATGAAAACCTCACTTTTTAGTGGTATATATCTTGATATCCTATTTGAAATCGCCTTCTTAATCGACTTTAATATGATTGGATTAGCCTCAATCAAGTTGCTTCTCAGGATAATCGAGTCAGGGTTAAAAGTGATGATTAAATTCATTAACCCAATCCCTAAATAATGACCGAATTTTTCTATTTCCATCAATATATCCCCATCGTTCTCCATTATCATCTTATTAGCCTTTTCGAGTGTTATTACCTCTCCATTCTTTAATCTGGAAAGATTCTTATAAAATGCACTTTCAGATGCATACAGTTCCCAGCATCCTTGGTTACCACAGCCGCATTTTTTCCCATTGGATTCAATGGTCATATGTCCCATTTCGCCTGAAAATCCATTAGAGCCACGGTAAAGTTTGTCATTTAGAATAATCCCCAGACCGATACCAGTTCCCACGCTTACGTAAATGCTGCTCTCGTTACTCTTTATCAAACCATACAATTTCTCGCCAAATGCTCCGACATTCGCTTCATTATCAATGAAAATAGGAAGGTGAAATTGTTCTTCCAGCAAATTTTTCAAGTCCAACTTATCCCAATTTGAATGGGGAGTATATACGATTGTTTGATTCTCATTAACAAATCCATGTACCCCTACCCCGATACCAATAATGCCGTACGGAGATTCCGGTGCATGATTAGCCACCAGATCAATTCTTTCAATTAAAAGGGATTTAAGCGTTTCCATTGATTCATTTGCAAATTCAAGGTAATCAGAGAAAAGCTTATTCCCCTCTAAATCAATTAAAATTGTAAAAATATAATTGGCAGCAAGCTCAACTCCGATGGCATAACCCGCATTTTTATTAAAAACTAGCAAGATAGGTTTTCGCCCCCCGTTCGAAACGCCAACCCCAATTTCTGAAACGAGATGTTTTTGGATTAATGAATGCGTTTGCAAAGAAACGGTTGCTTTGTTTAGGTTTGTAATTTCCGACAGTTTTGCTCTGGAGATCGGGTAGTGTTTAATAATGGTACTTAGAATAACTTTTTGGCTATGCATCTTAACATGATTTTCATCTATTAAATTCACTATACGCCTCCTCTCTTTATTTATCCCATTAAAACAAAGTACCTAACCCTTTTTCTGACTATTCTTTTATTATATCCAAAAAATTTATAAATTAGTATATTGTTTATTTTAAAAATATATGCTAGCATAAAACAACAGTTAGTTTATTGGATAAACAAACAAAGTAAAGATTAATGGTTTAATTTTTTTAACAAAGTGAAGACGGTTTCAAAGTAAAATTACTAGTGAACGAGGTGAAAAAAGGCTTTAAATTAAAATTCGGTGCATATTTACCGTTTACTTGTTTTTCAGATTTGGTTAAAGATATTTGGTTTTTTGTATAAAGATCTAATAGTTTGTTTATACAAATAAACAAAGAAAGTATATGATTGTTTTTTAATCCCCTAACCGACATATTTCTAGTTGGCTATGGAATCAATCATTCACTTACTATATTTACCTATTATTATTGGGTAATCTAAAGTTTTTTATTTTTAATCCTCATTGAAAGCGATTAACCTTAAATTTTTGTCTTAAAAAGTTCGAGAGGCTTATTTTTCAAATAGACAATTTTCTTCTATTTATTATTGTAAGCGGATAAATCGGACTAAGATTTATCCGAAAAGGAGATGTATGACATGGGTTTAATGGAATCAACAGTTAAACAAATGAACAATAGCGAAAACACACACAACATTCAAGAAAACGAGTATCGCGAGGTCGGCCTTGCTGAACGTATCGGTTACGGTCTGGGGGACTTTGCCCAAAACCTCGTATTTGGTACAGTCGGAGGATTCCTTGCACTCTACTTGACTACCGTTAATGCCATTGGTACGGCAGCAGCAGGGTTCATCTTCTTGTTTGTCCGTATCGTCAACGTTGTCTGGGATCCGATGGTTGGAACCTACGTCGATAAACGAACGTTCAAGAGCGGTAAATATCGTCCTTGGCTTCTGTATGCAGGTATTCCACTTGTGATCTTATCCGCGATGCTCTTTATTCCAATTCCAGCCATTCGCGGTTCAGTGACAGTAGCCTTTATCACTTATTTGCTGCTTGACTTGGTTTATTCTCTCGTAAATATTCCTTACGGTTCACTGAATGCATCACTAACACGAAATCCGCAATCAGTAGATAAAATCACAACGACTCGTATGATGCTGTCAAATGTTGCTAACCTAATGGTTTACACACTATTCCCAATGTTTGTCCAAATGGCTGCACCAAAAGACCGCGAACTGAAAGACACAGGTTTTTTTGGTCTCAAGCTCAACATGGGGACTTATACGGATGCATCAGCAGGTAACGCATGGTTTTGGATTTTTATGGTTTACATGGTCATCGGGGCCATCGCTTTGTTCGCTTGCTACCGTCTCACGAAAGAAACCGTTGTCGCAACTGCTGAACAAACTGCACAAGTGAAAGCATACGACCTGTTCGTTGAATTGAAGCATAACAAGCCACTCGTTATTCTTGGTCTGTTTTTCATGCTTTCTTTCACCTTCATGTTCTTCATGAACACAGTAAATGGTTTCTTTAACCAGTACACGGTCAATCACTCAGACTGGATGGGTGCTGTAGGTCTTATCGCTTCTATCCCTGGTATCCTCTTCCCAGTCTTCTGGCCAAAAGTGAAGCACATCTTTGGTAAAAAGGGATTCTTCTATTTCTTCCTAGGTATGTTTATTGTTGGTGAACTTCTTACTTGGGTATGGTCGTTAGAAGGAATGCACGACTCACTCGCCCTTGCTTATGTTGCAACCTTCATCAAACAATGGGGTCTCACTTCAGCAACCGGTTTTATGTGGGCTCTCGTTCCGGAAGTTGTTTCTTATGGTGAAATGAAGTCTGGCAAACGTAACGCTGCTATCATCAACGCTATCATGGGTCTCTTCTTCAAGATAGGCTTTACTCTTGGTGGTGCCATTCCACTCTGGGTGCTTGCGGCCTACGGCTTCGATGGAAATGCAGTGAAGCAAACAGCAAGCGCTCTTTCCGGTATCAATTTAACGGCTATCTGGATTCCAATAGCGCTTGCTATCGTTGCAATGATTGTTATGGCCCTTTACCCACTGTCAGATAAAGACGTCAGGGATATCAATAAAAAACTCGATGCTTTTCGCGCTAAAGCAAAAGCAGCTGAATAAGTTATTAGCATGAATTTATTTCTTAACAACAAGAAATATATCCCTGCATAGCAGCTTTCTAAGAAAGAAATGACTGTGTTAAAAGAAGGCCAGGTTTAGATACCTGGCCTTTATCTCTGATTAATTTTGTCTAATAGCATTTAAAAAAATATAGAATCCCTCTCAGGAAAACATCCCCTATCCTTTGACCAACACATAAGACAGCCCATCATTTAAAATAATTCCAGTATCCCTATGCAGGAATTTTCAGCGATTTAAACATAAAGTCTTTACTAAAACCTTCATGAATAATAATAAAAGGAGTCCATGAATTTGGAATTTTCCTCCCCTCATAATCTATAAAATTCCAGGGACTCCATTATCTCATCCCGGTTAATAACTAGTAAATATAGACTATAAACAAATAGGGGTTTAACAGTTGATATTTTTTAAGCCTCTGTTTTGGAAAAAATAAAGGCGCAACTACTTCCTTGACCATTAGAAGAGACCCGCAATCGTCAGGGTTTATATGTGACGATAGCATAGATGCCCAGCACGAGCATGACACCAAAAATAATTCCTGCAATCACAATGCCAGTGACGGAAACCGCGAGCACCCCATTGATCCAACGGTTCTTTTTTTCGGCTGCGTCCCCATTTTTCAGGGAAAGCTCTTCCTGCCTGGACGTTAATTTGTACCCTTTCCACCCTAGCCAAGCCATTAGCAACCCGGGGATTGCCCCCACCACATAGGCGGACACCCCTGCCAAGGCTCCAAGGATTCCCACCACAATCAAGGTGATACTGATCGTTTTCCCGTAATAGTATACGAATTTCATAAACGGATTCAAGCCTATGCCCTCCTTGTCTTTTTTGCTATTAACTAATTTAGCTTGTTGTTTTCATAACCCCTTTGAAGTATTAATATTTAAGGAACGAATTAAATAATCTTCTAGAGCTTCATCCTTCAATTTAAAAATAAACGCTTTAAAGGTACTCTTAATTTTTGCTATTATTCTTACACCTGTTTCTCAAATTCACTAACTAGCCACCATTAGCTACTGTAGTTTCTGGGAATAATTATGTAAATGGTTATTGATTAGCAATCAGGTACCTGCTACCAAATTTTGATAAACCTATGAATGTATAATAACTTTATAGATTGGTAATAATAATAGTGTATTCCCCTTATAGGAATCCATTGATCACTTTCGCAATGGGTTTCTTTTTGTGTTCAAATGTCTATTGGTAGCCCAAAACGAATCTTAGTTTTGCCTTAGTTTTTAAACATTGGACTATTAACCGCCAACGCAGCAAACAGTCCTAAAAAGATGGTTTCGTCTTGTGTTAAATATATATAGAAGAACGATCTCCTTTCTCCTAAAAAACTAATGATAATAACATCTTTAATAGTATTAATATTAATATATTTAAAAAAACAATGCCGGAATGAGCATTGTTTTTTATTTTCAAAACATTGTTAAATTAGACGTTAAAGACCTTTCAACCTTTCATCCCAATGACTCGATTCATTGCCGAATTCTCCAGTGCCATCAAAATACTCTTTGGCATAAGTTTTATACAGATTCATTCATTAATATTTTTGTTGATACTATGTCGCTTGATATTACTACAGCTAAGTTCTTGTCCTTTCCATAGCCAATCACAAAAGCTTTATTTTTATACAAAGAAGGAGTAGTAATTTATTGCCTATATGAGCTATACTATTGAATTTAAATTTTCTCTTATATCTTTCAACAACTTAGGGTAATTTACTTTTGAATAATCTGTTACATCCACTTCATATAAACTTCCTAATTCGAATGTGTCATATCCTCTGGTTGTACATCTTTCAATAAAATCTTCATAGGTCAATAGATTATCTGCAATGCTTCTATTCGCTAAATGATCCCCTTTCTTGTAAGAAGTGACAATATGACTCAAATGCCTTGTTGGATCTAGGTCTCGGTTCTTTTGCCTTTCGAACAATACATCTAAGTCTGCAATTAATCGAATAGTAACAACTTTATAGCCATATTTGTCTACTAACCGCTCAATATGAGGTTTCTGTTTCTGGCTAAAAGGATAGTCAGAAATTATATTGCTACCAGCTTGCATCTTCTGTTCCATTATTTCATAGTACTTGGCCCATGCCATCAATTCTACATACTGCTTTTCTTCTAAATTTCGGTATCCATAAGTATCACTATAGTTTTCTTTCAACTCATCCTGAGATAGGTGATAAAACGCACCCAACTCATTTTTGATGATATCACCTAGGTAGGTTTTCCCTGTCCCAGGCAAACCTGCTAATAAAATCAAGACTTTATCCATATGACCACCTCATCATCTTCCTAATAAAAGAAAGAGTACAAGGAACTCCCCGTACTCTGACTGACATCATCTTAACCACTATGAGAAATACTTTTTGCTTTTGTGATTATCTTACTTGAAGGGTACGGTCTTCTTTATTCATGAAGATACCAATTTTATGTTTGACAATTTCTTTTACCGCCTGATTACACGGAATAATATTATGCCGTAAAGATTTTGTTACTTTTGTTTCGCCGAATGTTTCTTTGGCGGTTTTTGTCCATGCTACCAACAACTCAGTGCCTACATTAAATTTACGGATCCCATTATTAATTAATTCGTGAATGTCCATTTCCTTAACACCAGTACCTCCATGTATAACCAATGGTACGTCCACTGCAGCATTGATTTCTTTTAAAAGAGGTACATTTACTTCTGTTTTGGATTTATATTGACCATGATTCGTACCGATTGCAATAGCCAACGCATCTACCCCAGTTGCTCTTACAAACTCTGCTGCATCTTTTGGGTCCGTATAAACCTTATCATCCTCGTCTACATGAATCCCTTCTTCGGTCCCACCAATCGTCCCTAATTCGCCCTCAACGGAAACTCCGTATTTGTGTGCATATTCAACTACGGCACTTGTTTTCATAATATTTTCTTTGAATGGTAAATGAGAACCATCATACATGACTGACGTATATCCTTTATCGATTGCCTCTTTAATATCATCAAAGTCCCTTGCATGGTCCAAATGCAATACTACGTCTACCATTTCTTTCGTAGCCATAGATTTACATACGGCAACAATATTTTCATGGCCGATATACTTTGCAGTGTCTACACTCGTTTGAATAATAATTGGAGCCCCTTGCTCCTTTGCTGCTCGGATCATGTCTGGTAGCATCTCTAAATTATGGGCATTGAAGGACCCCACTGTATAATTCAATTCTTCCGCTCTAAGTGTTACTTCCTTTAGTGTTGTATACATAATCTATACCTCTCCCTTTACATTAGTCTTGAGTTTGCTCAGAACACACCACGCGTAACTTCTTTAGAAACTTGCATCATTTGATCCATTTTCTTCAAATATAACTGTAACGATTCTTCATCATTTGCTTGAGCTGCCTCTGCGCGCTTCTTGTTATAGAGTTTTAATAAGGTTTTGTAGGCAGTGCCTAGTGATTTTTTGGCCTGGATGCTTTTTTCAAATGAGTCAATAGCGTTGTCTTCTTCTCCAAGCTCATAAAACGCTAAACCAATCTCCTCATAAATTTTTGCTTGTTGCTCTCCAGTGCTATGATTTATTTCTTCTTTCTTAATGGAAATGGTCTGTTGTAATTCTTCTTTTCGCTCAGCGGTTAAGAGTACAAATTCAGTGCTTTCAATTTTCGGTTCTTTCGCTTTCTTCTTACCGAATCCAAACATTCTTAGAAGAACCTCCTTCTTTCTCTTTCTCAAATTTTAAAGCGCTTTTAAAAGTGGCCCAATGATCCATGCGTATAGTAATGCAGATGTTACTGTATCCACGTCGGTTGCGGTAG
The DNA here is from genome assembly GCF_004340465.1 of Mesobacillus foraminis. GTDB lineage: Bacteria > Bacillota > Bacilli > Bacillales > Cytobacillaceae > Mesobacillus_B > Mesobacillus_B foraminis. The sequence goes on from NZ_SLVV01000002.1 coordinate 447,373, forward strand.
CATTGACAAAACCCATAGAGTTGAACGTCGTTACTAACAATGCAGGTAACAATGTAATGAAGAACCCATGTACAACACCACCGATAATAGCGCCACGCGCACCACCTGTTAAGTTACCAAAGATGCCAGCGGTGCCTCCCGCGAAAAAAGCTGTCAGCATTCCTGGTAGGATCATGGCCAAGCCAAAGGCAGGCAGCACTAACATGGCTACAACTGAACCTATAGTCGTTGTGATAAACCCTACAATGACTGCGTTCGGACTATATGGGAACAGCACTGGGCAATCCAACGCAGGCTTTGCATTGGGAACCAGGCGCATTGCAATTCCCCTGAATGCTGGAACAATTTCACCTAGTAATAGTCGAACCCCTGATAATAATACATACACTCCTACCACGAATTGGATGGATTGTATGAAGGCGAACATTAAATAGTTGGTAGTTCCCGACAGTTCCGAAGCAAACGCTTCACCCGCAAACGCAGCGGTAACAATATAAAGAGGAATCATAACCACCATTAAGGACAGATAGGTATCTTGTAGGAACTCAAATTGGGCGGGTAATTTTAGGTCTTCAACCGATTTTTTCTTTTCGCCCTTCTCTCCGAATAGTTTCGCTACACCAGCTTCAAACACATATCCGACAGTACAAAAATGTCCTAAGGCAATATCGTCCATACCAGTGATCTTTCGGACAAATGGTTGTGCAATGGCAGGCATGGCTACTGCAAAAACGCCCCCAATGAATCCTCCGACTAAAATTAGTGCAAGACCACGCAAACCGGCAAAGTACCCAAATACAGTTGTCATAGTAGCCATCCAAAGAATAGCCTGACCCGTTAAAAAGATGTATTTCCATCTAGTAAACCGAGCAATTATGATATTGAAGACAAAGATAGCCAAGAATGTTAAGGCGATATCACGTCCCAATCCTAACTCATTCATTGCCTGACCATTTATGGCTTCAATCGAAGGAATAATCCCTTGCATATTGAAACCTTCAGTAAAAATCTCCCCAAAATACGTCAGACTCCCTACAATAATGGTGGAGCCGGCTGACAAAACCATGAACCCTAGCATAGTCTTTAACGATCCAGAAATAACTTGTCCTGCCGATTTCTTCTGTAGGATTAAACCCAACATAGCAATCAAGGCAATGGTGACGGATGCCTGAGTCAAAATATTCTGAATAATAAAGTTCACTACACTCATTTTTTACCCCTCCATCTCTGCTGTCCCGTTATATTAAACTAAAACCCCTTTTTCCTTTAAGACCGGAGCAATTTTTTCTTCGATCTCAGGTTTTGATACAATATTTTTCAAATAGACAATGGTGGTCTGTTTGGGGTCAACGGAGAATTTCTCAAATTGGGAACGGAAATTCTGGGCTGTGATAATAATATCGGGCTTTACTGAAATGGCAGATGAAATATCACTATGATCCAGCTTCGCGTTGACACCTAACTTGCTTAATACATCCTCTGCCGCCATTTGACAAGCAAAACTGCTTCCTAAACCTGCTCCACATACAAATAAAATATTGACCTTTTTCATAACACTCTCTCCTTTAATCCATCATTTTTTTGGCATATATTCATTTGTTTCTATTAAGCCCTTGTTTTCAGTTATACGAAATGAGATAACCATTACGTACAGCTCTATAACTGTATGTTCCTTAGTAACTTAGACTCAATAACTGATGTGACTCACTCGATTACTTCGCTTCCGTATAACACCTGATTAAACAGGCTTACATCTTGCGAAGTAATTAACTGATCTAATCTGCCTTCATCATTAATTAATTCAATTAAATTTTTCATCACATTTAGATGGGAATATGAATCCACTGCTGCTAGGCAAAAAACAATTTTCACGGGATCATTTTCGGGATTTCCAAAATTCACTGGTTCCTTTAAAGTCATGACACTAACGCCTAATTTATTTACACCATCTTCAGGCCGGGCATGAGCTAGCGCCAAGTGCTTTCCTACCACGATATATGGTCCGTACTCCTCGACGGACTTAATCATCGCGTCTATATATCGCTCTTCAATGATGTCCTCTTCTAACAATGGCTGAGCCGCTTTTGCAATCACTTCTCGCCAATCTTTACATTCCTGCTTGAGCAGTATGTTGGAATCCCTCAAAATATCCTGTAACATCGGCTGTATCTCCCTTGTATTTATTTTCAATTGATGTTCTTTGAACGTCTCTTCTACTTTCTGGTAGCTTTCCTTGGTTACGGTCCCGCCGCTTTCTACAATTAACTTGAGGATATCCTGCATTAAACTTGTTGCATCTAACTTTTTGGATACGGTTCTCCTCTTATTCGAATTTTCCAGCAAAAAGGCATTGATTTCCTTTTTATCACTTTCTCTTAATATAGGATTAAGGAATAATACTGGTTTTCTCGGAAAATCGATGGAAATCGTCGTAAAAACCAAATCAACATCCAACTTGTCGATAAAGTCTAATTCATATGAGCTCAACACTGCTACAATCTCGATATTGAATTGCTCTTTCAAATTCGCTGCTAACAGCTTGCCAGTCGAAATTCCATGATTACAAAGGACAACCGCCTGATAGACATATTGTTCTTTTTGTTTGATCTGACTGGCAGAAGTTGAAAAATAGACGGTCAAAAACCCAATCTCATCTTCAGATAATGGTTTCTTGATGTAATCCTTAATTCGCTTATTGAAGCTGTTGACTGCCTGATAAATCTCGGCATAGGACTCCTTAATAGTGTCTTTTAAGGGGTTAAATACCTGTAAATCGTTCTTAGCCCGGCTCAACAAACCTGTGATATGTTTATACAAACCTTCATATAGATCTTCTTCTCTCTGCGAAAAAGGAATTTTGGTTATTTTCTCTACATGATCAATTAATTGAATGGCTAATAATTGGGCCGTAACCCAATCGAATGAATTATTCATGTCTTTGGGATTAAACGATTCGATTGTGAAGGTGGTATATTTGATTTCATTTAATGATGGATATAAATCAAACTCCATACAGATGGAATCGATAAAATTTCTGATAGGATCTTCTTTTATTTCTGCTCTCACTTTGGATAATTCACTTAGGGTGTTTCCTTCTTGCAGCCGTCTTACCCATATTCCTAAGAAAAGAATGCTTTGGTTTCGATATACATGATTAATCTCAACTCTGGACATTTCCAAGACGTCGTCATAAAGATTTCCAATGAGCCTTAATACATTTGCATCCATATAATCCAATACCAATTGATCAGCAAAAGAATTCACTGCTTCGATATCTCGATAGCCCATTAAATAATCTATATCTGTCAAACTGTTAATTACGTCGTACAACATGGACCGTATCGATCGCTCATCACCTTTTAATACAATCCCTTGTTTCGGTAAACTCACAACAGAAATGGCATATTCCTTTAAAAACTGACGGAGTTTTCGCATATCCTCATCCATTGTACTTTTGGATACCTGCAGCTTCTCTTCCATTTCATAGAGCAGTGTCGTTTTTGTGGTATCGGCAATATCTAAAAGCAGGGCAAGGAACCGTTCATTGGGCCTTAAATAATCTGTTTCCTTATCATCACTTATTTTCGCCAGGAGCTTTTCACGTTCTAAATCAGAAAGGACTAATTTCATCCCTTTTCCTCTTGTAGTCGTAATGGAGGGATAATTATTTTCATCCAAATAGTTATTAATCACAACCAATTCATTACGAAAAGTACGCTCACTAATAGAGAATTCTTTACTTAAATCCTCACAAGTCAAAAAGGTATTTACTGATAAAAATCTAGTTAGTATTCGTTGAGTCCGATCTTTCATAAGAGTAACTCCTTTCTTAATCTGATTATAAATTGTAATATTTAAATAGTTTAGTACATGTTTTTGCAACTTCAATTTGCAAAAGTGTAAGCGTTAACAAATTTATGACTATAAATTCCTGTTATCGGAAACACAGGGAAATGCTTTTAATCCCGATCAAATTATATTCCGCAGGACCATTGAATGCATGGTACTTGGCACTGTCGATGCAACTGACGAAAAAAAAGAAAGATATCTTGCGACCGACATGGATCACTTGAACTTGAAGTTTGGTGTTATGTTCGCATTTTGCCAGTTCGGCATCCAGTCCATCCATAGCGGTTACCTCTTTAATCAGAGTATCTTCCCTTGAATTTTATCCATTTAAAAAACACCTCCGAAATCGTTTAGTTGGTAAAACAAATTCAGGAGGTGTTTTTTTATTTTGTTTTAATAAAATTTGTTAGCTTACTTTTGCTTTCGGTTTGGCACTCGCCTCTAGTTCTTCTGGAGTTTTAAGATAAGGTGTTAAGATAGCACTTAAAACATAGAATCCTGCATAAATGAAAATGACAACGCCGGCACCAAACGGTTCAAAGAAAAGGGTTACAATAGCTGGCGCAATAAATGTACCCAGCCCTGCTCCTAAGTTAAGGATCGACATTGCGGCACCTTTATTATCCGGTGCTAATAATGGGAACAATGCTGAAAGTGGCACATATCCAGCCATTGCAACACCACATAAACTAAGGGTTGCCGTCATGAGCCAGTAGTTATGACCAACCATTTGCGGCATAAAGTATACTAAGATTAGAACGGCGGCATAGAAGTATCCACCAACCCATTTAATCGTTGTTCTCCAGCCCCATTTATCACCTAGATAACCAAACAATAGGTTCGCAAATATAGCGACAGTGAAAACTGTGGACCACATACGAAGCCATTCTGTTGTTGAATAACCAAAATCAAGCAGATATATTGGCAAAAATAGAAGTAACCCGTATTGGGCAAAGCCATTTATTGATTTTACTACTAAGCCTAATGCAATAACCGGTCTCTTTAAAATTGTTATTGCTTTCGCAAATTCCGATAAAGAGAAATTTGTAATTTCAGAAGCTGGAACTCTGTCCTTGTTTACAACAATCGCTAGAAAAGCACCAACTACAGTGAATACGATACCTGACCAAAGCACATTAATATGACCCATGACCGGGATAAAGAGAGAGGCATAAAATGGGCCTGCTACACTAAGACCTAGAGAGAACATAAACCAAAACCAGCCTGCAGCACTGCTGCGACGTTCTATTGGCGTACTATAGTTAATCCATACAAGGAAAGAATAAGCAAACAAAGGATATCCAAACCCTCTAATCGCATAGAATGGAATCATCATAGAAAGATTCAGTGTATACATTCCTAATCCAATAAACCCAACACTTCCTATAAAGAATGCGATAAAGCCAAACAGCATGGCTTTACGCGGCCCAAGTGTCTGAACGAAGACGCCTGATAGCCACGCGGAAATTGTAACTGTGACACCGTATACAGTAATTAGCAAGGAGGCATGAGTGACACTCATGCCCTCCTCAACCAAATACGGAACAATCCATGCCTGCTCAATACCATCACCAATCATAAATAGCATTAAACCGATGTATCCCCACAATAGATTCTTAGGTAATCCGATTTTTTCTATCATTGTTATCATCTCCGTGTTTTGGCTAGGTTAAATGTTATGCAAGGAAAGAATTTAGCAAAAATTGCTGTACTTTCACACCATTTTTCTCTTTAATTAATTGCTCGATCGTTTCCATTCCAATTTTTGAAATCAATGTATCCAGTGCTTTGTACACTTTTATATTTTGCTCGCACTCGGCAACAGGATCTTCTCGAAGTGGGAATGTATCAAAATAGATCAGCCCTGTGTAGTTATATTTTTTTGCATAATAGATGAATTCTAATGTTTGCATAAGGTGAACGCTGCCTAACATGATTCCATCGTCCGCGTCTTTGTACCCATCATTTAAGTGGAAGCCCATTAGACGGTTTTTCCGGGCAGCAAGTGCAACAGAGTAAGCAGGATTTTCTTTTTTCATTAACATGTGACAAAAGTCTAATGTAATACCGACATTCGGTAGTCCTACTTCTTCTACGAGTAAAAGAGATAAACCAATATCTCCAACGAGAGAGAACGATCTTGGTTCGTAAGGCTTGTATTCAAAGCTGATATCCGTTTCTGGATATTCGGAAGCTACTTCTTTTAAAGCGGATACAGTTTGATTCCATGCTTCTTCATAATCCAGCTGAAAAGAGTAATCAAATCCGTCATTCGCAAGCCAAATCGTTGTGGTTTTCCCTCCAAGCTGTTGACACGCTTCAACTGCTTCTTTTGTCGTGTTGATTGCTTTCCTTCTGATTTCTTCATTGCTATTTGTAAATTCCCCATTTAAGTAAGTATCATCAAATCGTAAAGCGATACCGCTTACTTGCAGCCCTGATTGAGAAATTACATCCTTAATTTCATCCAGCGTATTCGTTTTAAAGTGCTCAGGATAGTTTAGCTCGACGTGTGTTAACCCACTGACTGTGGCCATTCTTTTAATGAGATCGACTGTGGTAAGCTGTTTATCCCGGGGAAAGAATAATTCTTTTTGTGCCTTAAATGAATTCAATCGTGTAGAAAATATCATACCTTTTTATCACCTTTCGCTTTAAGATTACATATCAGATTGCCTAAGCAACTCGATATGAATGTACTCACAGTCTATAAATATTTTACTTATTTGTAAACGAAAATAAAATAAACTACCGAAAATATTTATATTACCCGAAAATACACATAAAAATTTTACTATTGTAATTATGATAGTAATTTTATTGTTTTCATTTATTTGAAATGATGATATGATGAACTCAAATTAATCTATAGAAAGGAGCTACTAGAAGAATGAGCAATAAGCCCCTGTCAGGTAAAGAGTGTATCCTATTTGCGCGCAGCATCTCTCCCTCTCTTGGTAATAAGGAGAGAAGAGTTACACAATTTATCAGCAATAACTATCAAGAATTAGCAAAAAGTACGATCAGTGAAGTGGCTCTCCATCTGAATGTCAGCGAAGCAACCATCACAAAGGTGTGCAAAAAAATAAAATGTAAGGGCTTCTATGAATTGAAAAGAGCGATTGAATTATACGTAAATGGACAGAAAGAAGAAGATAGCAGTGATTTAGACTCAGAATTTACTTTAGAGGATTCCAATGAAGTCATCTTGGAGAAGGTTTTAATTAATGCTATTGTCGCTGTCCAGGACATGCTGGACATTGTAGATTATGCAGCGTTTGACAAGGTTGCGGAGATCTTTCGTAATAAACCCGAGGACAATAAGATCTTTTTAGTCGGAAAAGGCGGCTCCGCTATCCTTTGTGAAGACTTCCAGCATAAATTGCTAAAGATTGGCATATTTGCTCATGTTTATAAAGACACACATATGCAATTAATGGCTACCTCTCTCATACAAAAAGGAGATATTGTGTTGGGGATTTCCCATACAGGTGCCACAAAAAACATTGTACAAATACTTAAATTGGCCCAACTTCAAGGGGCTTGTACAATCAGCCTTACTAATTATATGAACAGCCCGATCACTGAAGTTTCTGAGGTGAGTCTGGTTTCTACCGCAAAAAATAATCCAATTACTGGTGAAAACGCCGCAGCGCGAATTGTGCAGCTTAGCATTTTAGATGCTTTATATACGAGTTTAGCCTTAAAGGATTCTGGGGAGTCCTACAAAAAATTATCGCTGACAAGTGATGCAGTTAAACAATATCGTGAATAGAGAGGAAAAAAGATGATGAAAAACCAACAAGTGGCTGTTATTGGCAGCCTTAACTACGATCTATTGCTAAAGCAGGAGCGCTTACCTAAAAAGGGGGAGACGTTCACGGCTCATGACTTGATTCAAGGACCGGGAGGAAAAGGAGCAAATCAAGCTGCTCAATGCGCTAAATTAGGATTATCCACATCAATGATTGGCAAGGTTGGTGAAGATCGATTTGGCGACGCTTTGATCGGGTCTTTGCAAGCCTTCGGAGTAAATGTTGATCATGTAGGCAAAAAAGGAACAACCGGAATGGGTATTGTAAATGTTCTTCCTGATGGAGACTATCACAGTACGTTATTACGAGGAGCAAATTATTTAGTTACAAAAGAAGATATCGATCGAAGCCTAGAAGTCATTACTGGCTGTCAATATATTTTGCTGCAGCAAGAAATACCACAGTCAATTGTAGATTATATTATTGAGAAAACACGAGATTCAGAATGCAAAATTGTATTAAATAATGCACCTGCCCGTGACATAAGTGAGACAAGTCTTGCTGCTGTTGATATTCTTGTTGTTAATGAAACAGAAGCTGAATTCATGAGCGGATGTAAAGTCAATTCAGTTGAATCTGCCCATGAAGTAGCTCAAAATCTTGTACAAAAAGTTAAGAACACGGTTATCTTAACATTAGGTGCACTGGGCGTTGTTGTCGCCACAAGAGAGGAATCTATTTATACTCCTGCTAATAAAGTAGAAGCTGTGGATGCTACGGGGGCTGGAGATTCTTTCATCGGAGCATTTGTGTTCGGATTGATAGAAGGATACACTTTGCAAAAAGCCACTGAACTAGCTACTTTAGCAAGCTCCATTACGGTGTCAATAACCGGGGGAAGTGAATCCTTTCCAACTTTAAGTGAGTTAAAAAAACTCGCGTCAATCCATCAACCGTTAGAAACATAATACCTTACACTTTCAACTATAGATATAAGGTACATCTACACTCTTTAGACGGCTATTACTCAGCTTCTTTGGAATAATAGCTGTCTAATTTCCCCTCCAAATAGTGTAGATCAAACGATGACTGATGACCCTCTAGTTAATTCGAGTTTACGAAATTTAAGGAAGATGCCAATAGGTTAACTTTCGCCTTGGGGAAGTTTCCTGAAAGCGAGGGAATTTATAATGGGGCAGACAGAAAAAGAGCTTCCCATTTTAGGGAGCCCAATAGTTTTAACTATTTATTATTCCTTTTATAACTAAAGCAGGGAACCATAAAGCAAGACCTGGAACAATGAATTCCTATTAATAGTACCTGGTAGAATTCTGCTAGTACTTGCTATAGGTTCTTAACAACGATCAACGCATTATTATTTACGTCCCCATAAAATTGCGATGGTAACCCATGACAGAAAAAAGTTCTGTTTAGATTAGGCTGTCTATTTTTCTTTTAAAGGTACAAAAGATAAATGGAACACTAGATATTAAAGCTTAATTACATTCAAAATGTATTTTTTTATTTTTTGTACCATGCAATTCAAATAGGATGATTTCATTCATCCCACTTTTTAATAATGGACCTGGTAAATAGAGTGTTTTTTGCGGACCCACCTCCCAATAACGTCCGAGGTTAAAACCATTGATAAAAAGATTCCCTTTTGCCCATCCGTCTAGATGAACAATCGTATCCGCCGGTTTATCAATGATTAACTCCCCTTTAAAAAACGTCGGTCCATATTCTATAGAAGGATTCTTGGCAAAATGAAGTTGATTTACGTTATCAAGTCTTAATGGATACATCGTCCAATTAAAAAGTAACTGATTATCTAAATGTACACCTTCTATAATACCTTTATGATCTTTTAACAAGGGACCATAATTGATCCGTCCCATATTTTCTACTAATATAGAAAGTTTTGCGCCTTCTTTAGGAATCTCGAGTGTGAGTGGCTGTTTATTTTCCCACCGCTCGTAGGTACCAAGGAATTGGTTATCTAAGAAGATAAGGGCACCGTCATGTATTTCTCGTATAAACAGTTGCTGCTTAGGTCTTGGACCTGAAATCATGGTTTCATACAAAATAAACCCATAATCTTGTCCAAGTTCCTCCATCGTCTTAGGAAAAACGGATGTAATCGGCTCACTCAATTGGTGTAAGGAATCAAAAAGGTTAATAGACTTGGTCATCTCTATTGTCCCAAAACTCTTTCGTTCAATGGGTTTGGGTAAATCTAGTGGTGCTTTACCGGTATGTTTTGTCAGGATTTCTCTCATTAAAAAGTACTTTTTCGTTGGTTCACCATACTCATTAAGCGGCGCGTCATAATCATAGCTTGTGACGGTTGGTTCATATCGTTTAATATGGTTGGCACCATTATAAAAACCAAAATTCGTTCCCCCGTGGAACATGTAAACATTGACCGATGCACCCATGCCCAACATTTCTTCAAAAACTCTTCCCACATCCTCTGGGTCCCTAACATGGTGCTCTTCCATCCAATGGTCAAACCAGCCATTCCAAAACTCCATGCACATGATGGGTTCATCCGGTTGATACCTACGCAAACTATTAAACGCTTCTTTCGCTGCAGAGCCGAAATTTACCGTTTCAAGAATTCCGGGTACCATTCCTCCTTGTAACATATGATCCGCAGGCCCATCGGATGTAAATAATAGAACATCTATTCCATGTTCAACAAATAAATCTTTTATATATTCTAAATACCTTGTATCGTTACCAAAACTGCCATACTCGTTTTCAATTTGCATCGCGATAATCGGTCCGTTCTCTGTACAAAGAAACGGCTTTAGCTTTGGGAGTAATACGTTATAATAGGCTCTAATTTTTTCTAAATATGGTTCGTAATAACATCGCAGCTTGATGTTCGCATCTTTTAGCAACCAGGATGGCAGCCCTCCAAACTCCCATTCGGCACATATGTAGGGACTTGGCCGAACAAAGACCATTAAATCTAATTTCTGAGCAGTCTGAATAAATTCAGTTACATTTGGGATTCCTTCGAAGTTATACTCTCCTTCTCGAGGTTCATGAAGATTCCAAGGTACATATGTCTCTACCGTATTAAATCCACAGGCTTTCAATTTTAGTAATCGATCTTCCCAATATTGTGGAACAATTCTAAAATAATGGATGGCTCCTGAAATGATTTGAATTGGCTCGTTATCGAGGATAAAATGTTGGTTTCTCGTTTTGAATGTTGGCATTACAAACCTCCAAAGTATAAATCTTCCCTGGATGAATGGGATTACACATCTTTCGTTGTATTAAAACATGAAAATGATAAGATTAATGGTTCGGCGATACTCTCTAATACTCTCAATCTTAGTTTACTTGTCTTTATTCTTGGTAAACATTGTATCCTTTTATGCCCAATGGCTGAACCTTCCGCAATGATTGTCCATTGGTTTTCTTGCCAGAAATCGATTTCGTATTTTCGTACGCGTTCTCCACGGGCTATATCTTCTTGCAGGGATATTGTATTAATGAATATCTCTTCAGGGAGTTCCAAAATATGTTCATGTCCTTTCCCTTCTGTAACAGCAATTGGATTCGAGAACCTTCTGCGTATCTCATTTCCAAATTCCAAGACCTGGTTAAAATCTTCCTCAGGGATTAGTCCCCTGTTATCTGGTGCAACATTCAATAATAGATTTGTTCCATGCCCAACAGACTGATAATAAATCGATAGTAAATTGTCTAAGGAGCGTAAACTTTGTTCATCATTCGGATGCCAAAACCAATGATCCCCTCTGATCGGAACATCACATTCAGCCGGAAGCCAATTAACCTTATCATCTGAAAACATACTAATCTTTGCGTTACTCCGTGTGTTCCAGCAAGGATACGGAGCTACTCCATTTTCATTTCCGACCCAGCGGATAGTTGGCTGCCCCATATTAAAGATCATGGCGTCTGGTTGATGCTTTTTCACGATGCCAATAATTCTTGCCCAATCGTATTCCCGTCCTTCTGAACCCGCTCCATCAAACCAAAGTTCCACTAGGGGGCCGTATTGCGTCAAGATCCCTGTTAACTGCTCACAGTAAAAATCATCATACTTCTCTTTGTCAGGGTAACATTTTTCATGACGGTCCCAAGGGGAAATGTAGACCCCGAATGGCATATCCTCCTCTTTACACGCCTTTGCACATTCTAAGACAACGTCACCCTTTCCAAGGTTCCAAGGGCTGGCCTTTACTGAATAATCCGTTGTCTTAGTTGGCCATAAACAAAATCCATCATGATGCTTTGCAGTTAAAATAAAGTACTTAAATCCAGCCTTTTTCGCCAGCTTCACCCATTGTCTGGCATCTAAAGAAATGGGATTAAATTTTTCTGGAGAATCCGTACCATCTCCCCATTCTTGATCACAAAAGGTGTTCATTCCGAAGTGAACAAAAAAACCCAGCTCCAGGTTTTGCCAGGCAATTTGATTTTTCGTTGGAAGTGCAAGCTCCTCAAAACTCATTTTCACTGCTCCCTTCCAGTAGAAAACCTTTAATGATTAACCTTAAATTTCGCTAGTATCACGGCTTCTACACTAATCTAAATCCTCTGGCCATTTATATGAACCACTTCATAATTACATAAAACCCTCGGTAAATCCTATTGGAGCCAACGAGGGTTTTATGTCTATATTATCATGATGAAGCATTACGTCGATCTTAAGGAACCGCTCAATCCTAATGGTTGCATTTTTTCAAGTAAATTAGCCAATTTTCAAAATGGCATTTAAGCAGGTCACAGGGTTTCCAACTTCAATTTCAAACAATCCCGGTTCAAGCTCATAGGTATTTCGGCTGCTGAATACTTGTAGTTCCTCCGCTCCGAGCTCGAACGTTACTTCTATTGTTTCCCCGGCGGCAAGCCATACCTTCTTAAAACCTTTTAATTCCTTGACTCTTCTTGTTATACTAGAGCCCTTCCCCTTCAGATAAAGCTGAATCACTTCATAGCCATCATGATTCCCTTTATTGGTAACGTCAACGGTTATGCTGAACGTTTCTCCAGCCAACAATTGGTCAGCTGAAATTGTTGGCTTGGTGACCAGAAGATTTTCATAGTTGAACTCCGTATAGGACAGTCCGAAGCCAAACGGATACAAGGCATTTCCGGACATATCAAAAAAGTCCTTCTTGTATCCCCCGTCCTTGTAATTATAATAAACAGGCAGCTGCATGGATGACCTAGGGATCGAAACGGGCAATCGTCCACTAGGGTTTACGTCTCCAAATAAGATTTCTGCTATGGCCTGGCCCCCCATTTGTCCGGGATACCATGCAGATAAAATGGCTGGGGCATGTTCCGCTATCCATGGAATCGCATGTGGCCTGCCTTGGATCAGCACAACTACTGTTGGTGTTCCTGTTTCCATCACTTTTTGCAGCAGCTCGAGCTGAAGGCCACCCAATTCTAAATTCGCGACATCGACATTTTCACCGCAATCCATTTCTTCCTCACCGGTTGTATTGACGACCGCTCCATTCAGGTCAAACTGTGCATCAAAATTCCTTGCACTTGAACCGCCTAAAACGACGATGGCCACGTCTGAATCGCCGGCGAGATGAACAGCCTTCTCCAGTCCTTCCGGATCCCCTGAGCGAATACCGCACCCCTTTTCGTAAGCTACTTCAGACTCTTTGGCCAATGATTTGATCCCTTTTAGAACCGTAATCACATCTTCTTCCCGTTGGAACGGTGTATAATCGCCAAGCTGATTATAAACAGAATCTGCATTAGGGCCAATGATCGCTATTTTTTTAAAATCTTTACTGAGCGGCAGGATTCCTTCATTTTTTAACAGGACAATGGACTGCCTGGCTGATTCAAGATTGATATTCCTTGCCTGTTCCTTATCTTGTTGTTGTTGTAGGGACTCCAACAAAGGCTGATCAAACAATCCCATTTTGAATTTAAGTGTTAATACCCTTCGTACTGCTTCATTAAGCTTTTCTTCACTGACAAGGCCTGTTTCGACTGCAGATTCCAAGGTGATATACACGTCATCCCAAAGGCTTATATCTACTCCGTTTTCAAGGGCCAAAGCAGCTGCTCTTTCCCTGCTTTGGGTCAAAGCGACCAGATTGTCGAGCGCACAGCCATCGGCCATCACCGCTCCCTTAAATCCGAATTCCTCCCGCAGAATATGATTAAGCAGATAGCCATTGGCATGGCAGGAAATTCCGTCAATTTCATTGTAGGCTGCCATACAGGCAAGCGCACCGGATCGGATGGCGGCAACCATCGGCGGAAGATGAATCTCCCTTAATTCTCTTTCGCCGATGGTTGCCGGGGCTGCATTCTTACCACCCGTACCGTTTCCTTGGGCCGCAAAATGTTTTAAGACAGGGACCATTTTCCCCTCCTGGATGACGTCACCTTGTTCGCCCTGCATTCCTTTTAAAACAGACTCCGTTAACCGGGACGCGAGGTAAGGATCCTCACTGAAGCACTCCTCTGACCTTCCCCATCTTGGATCACGGAGGATATCCAGGGTTGATACGAGGGCTAAATGGGCACCTTTTGCCCTAACTTCTTCCGCAACGGCTGCCATCAGTTTCTCATGCAATTCGGGATTCCATGTCGCACCGATTCCCAAATTGACAGGCGTAATCATACTGTCTAATCCTTGATGACCGTGGGAGCATTCTTCCGAGAGAAGGACGGGAATCCCCAATCTTGTATGTTCCTTTACATATTGTTGAATCATATTGGCCACTTCAGCACTATCTTCCTCCGTTATCCCATTTTCGAAATTGACGGCTGACCAAGGGTCGGAACGGAATAGCCCATAGAGGACTCCGATTCCATCCCAACGTTGAACATGCTCTTTAAAATTTTCCGTTAGTTCGTACCCGGTGTCTGTTTTGCTGTAAACTTCCCAGCCATACAGCTTCTGGTTAACCTGGCCAACCTTTTCTCTTAAGGTCATGTTCGCCAATAAGGTTTCAACTCGATCATATGTTGTTTCGTTTGCCGTATTTGAATCTACCATTTTACCACCTGACTCATGTAATTTTTTATTTCGACAAGTTTAATAAAATTGTTTTTACTTCAAATGGCTTCAAAGATGAGGATAGCTGTTTTCCTTGTACGGAAATGTCCGCCTGTCTCTCTTCCAACAGGTTCGTTTCCTGTGCGGAAAGAACCTCCCCCGCCATAGTTAAGCTAATGTTCTCTCTGCCGCCGCTGGATTCATACAGTCTCAGCGTGAGCCCCGTTCCATCTTCTGACTGCTTGACTGTATCCAGGATGACCTGTTTAGATTCTGTCTTTATGAAAGAATGCGTACTTGGAAGACTTCCATGATGGGCCGTAGTAGAGATTACAACAGTTGGATGATTCAACTCATACCCTCGCTTGACCACTTCAGCCTCTCTCCAGTCACCTTCATGCGGGAAAAGGGAATAGGTAAATTCATGATATCCCTGGTCTGCTCCCACGTCAGGCCATTTAGGTGCCCGCAGCAAGGACAATCGCAGGACATTTTGCTTCACATCATAACCGTATTTGCAATCATTCAACAAACTGACACCATAATTGGCTTCGGAGAGGTCGGCAAAGCGATGGCCGCATACTTCAAACTGTGCTTGTTCCCAGCTGGTATTGGTATGTGTGGCCCTTTCCACCGAACCGAACGGAATTTCAAACGTTGCTTTGTTGCTAACCACATCGACAGGGAAGGCAACCTTTAATAATTTGTGCTGCTCTTGCCAATCGACTTTGGTTTGGAAATCGATTCGTTTACTATGGTGGTATAAAACCAGGTCTTGTTCGATCGTTGATTGGGCCAACTGCCATTTAAATCGAATGACATCCCTGGTCGTCCCTTTTCGAATGCCTTGCTCAAGAAGGACAACACCTTCCGCCGGCTGGTCTTGAAATTGAGGATCTATATCCCATGCATCCCAAAGCAACGGGCGGTCATGGAATAACTGGAACTGATTAGCTGCGACCCCAGTAGGCAAGACTTCACGCTGAGCTTTTTTGTCATATAGACGGGAGATTTCCCCCTTTTCATTCCATTCCATCACATAATAGTCCGTTTCCCACTCGCGGCCTATTTCCTCTTGTTCTTGGATGACTTGTTTCCCCAAATCTTTTAACCATAGAGTTGAATATCCAATTTCGGGAATATCTGGAACGAAAACAGATAGTTCGAATTGGCCATCCTCTCTTTGAATACAGTCCGTTGGAAGTTCTTGGCCTTCCTGATTGACCGCTCCCTTTCCTGCCAAGTCAGGTCCGCCGACAATCCTTACTGTTTCGGATCTTATCCAGGATAAACTATTAAAGAGGATGACAGGCACCCCGTTGCCTTCCGTATTAATTTGCTTTTCCAATGCATTTAAAGCATCGTGTCTTACCTCTTCTCCGTAAGCAAAAACTTCCTTGTAATCGGCCTCCGACTTCACATAAACCTCTGGAATGGACGACCCCGGAATAATGTCATGAAATTGATTAAGAAGAAGTAGTTTCCAACCATCTTCCAATGATGATGAGAGATTTGCTCCTGCAAAGTGAATCGCCATACTGCTCCAAATTTCTGCATCCCTATAGAGGACTTCCGCTTGACGGTTCCATTTCTTATTGCGGGCATGTGTGGTATATGTTCCCCGGTGAAGCTCAAGATACATATCTCCAACCCATGAAGGTAATGGAGGATGGGCGTCGCGGATGGCATCGAAAAATTCGTGAGCCGTACTGTTAACTACGGACGGCAGGCCAGGCAATGATTTAGAACGATCAATGTAATCAATCATTTCCTGTGTAACACCACCGCCTCCATCTCCATGTCCATATAGAAGCATTTGTTGAGGATGGGCATCCTTTTGCTTAAAACTATTCCAGTGCTCCTGGATTTCTTGGGGATGTGTATATTCATTTAATCCATGATTCAAATAGGAAAGGATCCGTGTCCCGTCGACCCCTTCCCAGTAAAATAGATCATAAGGAAATGGATTAGTATCATTCCAATTCATTTTCGTTGTCATGAAATAGTCGATTCCGGCACCCTTTAACAATTGCGGCAGGGAAGCACAATAGCCAAATGTATCCGGGAGCCACTCAATTCTTGGCTGCACGCCGAATTCATCCTTGTAAAACTTCATCCCATATATAAGCTGACGGACTAATGATTCACCAGATGGCATATTTAAATCGGGCTCCACCCACATGCCTCCGACGACTTCCCAGCGACCCTCGGCAATATGCTTTTTCACCCTTTCATAGATTTCAGGATAGTGCTCCTTTACGAATACATAAGCCTGGGGCTGGCTCTGTGCATAGGTAAAGCCCGGATTCTCATCCAGCAGGGTACTCATCGTCGAAAAAGTTCTGCTGCACTTGCGAATGGCTTCCTTTATCGGCCATAGCCATGCCAGATCAATATGAGACTGACCTACCATTAACATTTGGCCATGGTTGCTGAACGGTAAATTCGATAGTCTTTTCTTTAAGTCCTCTTCTATGTCAGCGACCCATGACCCATTCGTTAAGGCTTCCGGCATTTCAAGCAGGATCTTTCGTTCAGCCTCTGTCAAGGCTTCGATGATCTTGGATCGCCCCAAGTCACCTTCTGGCAGCAATTTCGCCGTCTCATAGTAACACTTCACGGTCGCCAACAGGCTTTGGACAGCTGTATTTGGGAGATCGAGTCTTCCTTTCAGAAGGGTTAGGGGTGGCGGGTCATATTCGGCCGGTTCATTCTGATAATTTAACTCATCAAGCGTTTGGCCGGCATAATTGAACAACTCTATTTTTATGTGAATTTTTTCTTTCCCTCGTACATTTTCCGGAAAAGGAACGTAGCTTCTGTTCCGGTCAATCCCATGGTGGGCCAATCCTTCTAATGAAACCAAACCCTCATGAAGAGTCCGACGTCCCTTTGCACCGGGAAGGAAAGTCAGTCCAAATGGCCGATTCCGCCACTCAGCTGGGATCAACACTTCTTTTTCCAAAAACATGGTTGTGCCTGAATCGATTAGCCAGTCACCTTCATTGACAAGATAGCTATCCTCAGATTCAAATTCATATTTTCCCGGTTCAATATAAACTCCGCGCTTTCCGCGCCAATCTTTGATCTCAATGGACTCCAGAATCTCGTGATTCGATAAATGCTGAATAAATCGCTGTATTCTCTGCAAAATCATAGTCGCTGCCTCCCAAGCTCGTAATCTAAAAAAACAAAGAGTATGGCAGATAGTAATCGTATCTGCCATACAAGGTAGTCTTGATGAAAAATAACGCTGTCAGCCGTTTAATTCGACCATGTTCTCAATAGATAGTCCGCACTAGCCTTTAACATATTTTTTGTGTCTTCCGAAACGTCTTTCAATTGATTGCGGTCAATTTCTTCCTTAAACTTCTCCAAGTGAGTTAGAGCCTGCTTCACACGACCGCCGTCATAATGTTGGTTCGCAGTCATTAATGTATCCGTCAACCGCTCACCGGCAGATACGGTCAATTCTTCTTTCTCCACCAATCCGTTGATGACGCCGTAAAGGTCATCTATGGTAATCCTGACAACCGTACTGGCTTTGTTGCCCGAATAGTCTTCTATCACAAATTCTAGGATGCTGTCCGTTGATTTAGTCTGGAAGGTGAGCTCATTTAAATGAGTTCGTCCGCGAACGATATAAGGTTTTCGTCCTTGACTGTAAGTAGTATTAAACGTTTTGGCTTCACCATTTTCATAGACATACAGGTAGTGCCAATCCCTCGCCTCTGGCAATTCCCACGTAACCGAAGTCCCTTTGATTGTAACTTTTTCTGCCGTATACGCTTCAATGGTTCTGTCAATAAACGTTCCGCGGTAGCTAACCCAGTCATGGTTGCCAATTTTTATTTTCAGATGATATTTATCCCCGTTAATCGGCATTTTTGGCAGTTTGGCTTCTGTGTTGCCACTATCAACGGTGATGGTCTTGCTGACTTCTTTTGCATAGTCATACTCGGTAGAAATATCGACGGTGATTTTTCCATGAACATCCTTAGGATTCTCCCACGATACCACCATATCGCCGTTATCGCTTTGGTTAGCTTTTATGTTATGGGCACCTTTGGTTAAATCATATGGAACAACAGCTGGATCACTTTCTTGACTATCTTGACTTACCGCTGTCACAGTGATTTCACCAGATAAGCCTTTCAAATTCTTGATGTAAAAGACTTCATCATAAATACCGCCAACATAAGCTCCATTATTATAGACATTGTATTGTTTCACATCATCATAATCATTCAGATTCCACGAGATATACATTTCATTGGAATCACGTAGAGCTTTCGTAATCTGAAGCCCTGTTGGTGCCTTCGGTTTCTCAATCGAGCCGTCGCTTACCTTTACTTGTCCAATATTAACCTGGTAATTCTCGATCTTTTCTTCATCTCCGTTATCAAAAACGATGCCAAATGCTGCAATCTCATTGCCTGAATATTTTGATAGGTCAAGGTTTGCCGTATTCCAGCCATCGGTCTTTTTACCGGATTGCGGTACTTCGACTTTAACAACCTTCTCTGGATTATCCTTAAAGATTAAACCGATACTCATAACCGATGAATCATCTTGGGAGGTTTTATTATAGGTAATGGAAAATTTCGAGCCCTCTTCAACCTGTAAATCCGTCTTATAAAGGCGTAAGAAGTTTTCCGCATCTAATGTGCCATTAACCACAAGCGAGTTACCGCCGGTATAGGCACCTACCTTTTTATAATCGTATCGTTGGCCTGCATTGTAGGTAGGGCCAAAATCAAAGTCCGTCTGAAGTGGAGTTCCTGATGTTTCCATCCACCACTGCCATGTAACCGGAATATCCTGTATATTGATATTGGACCATTCTTCTGAGTTACTGACCTTTCCATTGACATAATATGCCAACCCTCGTCCCAAATTGAAATTGGACACAAAGTTGGAGCCTTGGATTACACTGCGTTCAGCAATATACGCAGCAACACCGTCCCAATTCTCCCCTTTTGCAGCTACATCAGAAAGGGAAGCGTTTGGATTTCTGCCCGTATTGGTTGGGTCCAGATTGGGGCCGGTCCACCATGCACGGTCACGTATAAACGACATCCATTGGTAATCGCTGTTGCTCCGGCGCATGGTATCTTCTCCGCCAAGATCTTCATCTAAGCCATGGTGGGTAAAGTCCGCCCCCAGCAAAGCTATACTATTCATTGGTTTACCGTTACTGTCCAAATTGTTTCGGAGATCGTTCCGGTGTTTATTGAACCGGTCGCCGCCCGCTTCAACACCTGCAAACACTGTCTCCAAGGGATTTAAACCTAAGCTCTCAGCATGGGCTTTTGAGTTTACCATTTTTTCTTTGCCCCAAAGGTAATTCAAGAAAATGGAATGCGCAAGATCACCATATTGTGGGTCCTTTACAAATGGACTATTTACGGCAGTAAATTCGTTTTCGTATCTCGTCCTACCAGTTGTGTTATGGACCGAATCGTACCACTGGACGTATAAACCGCTCTCCCTCATTACCTTTAAAAACTCTTTATAGGTGGGAATATCTTTCACAGCTACCCCTGAACTCTCTTCCTGGTTAAAGAAATAGCCGTCAAAACCATAATATTGAGCAATTTCAATCAACTTTTCAGCAACAGGGAAGTTTCCATCCTTATCCTTTACAAGCATTTGTGTATAGGTTTGCGGCCCCCTGTCATTACTGGAGAAGAAGATAACCCCAAGGGATTTTACCCCATTTTTATGGGCTGCATTGGTATAAGCCGGATTCGGGATATTCAATACACCAAATTCAAACCATCTTTCATACCATGGCAGGCTGGGATTATATAAATCTGTCGGTACATGTGCTGACGCCATTCCGTGCCAGTAGGAATAGTAATCTACATACTGCCAGTACGGAAACGTGTATTGGCCAAATTTATTTGTATATGCCGTACTGTCCATAAATGCATTGCCATAGTCGCCAGCCAGATTAAACATTTGAGTATCCGGACTCAATGCAGGGTTGGCCTGTGTAGCGGCAAATGCTTGGTTACGTTCTTGTAATGGTACTCTCGACCTGAGCATTTCAGCGTCTTTGTCTGTTTCCGGTTCCCATTCTAAAATGTCATTCGCTGTATATCCATGCTGAGTGGGCTGATTTAATCCGGTTGCACTGCTCCCTGTATACGGCAGTGTGTCCCCGGCCAAGGCTGTGGATGAGAAGCTTGCCTGCAAGGTAAAAAGCGCAGAAATCGTAACGATCAGTGTTTTGTTCTTTTTTCCCAATCGAGATAACATCCATTTCCCTCCTTATTTGTAATTGCTGTACTGCTTTGCGTTTAGACAAAAGAAGTTATTTGATCTCTCTCTGTTCTTACCGAAAGCCACTTCACAATAGCTTTCTTGTTTGGCCTCAAATGATTGATTTAGAGATAAGTTCCACCTCCCATTACAAACTAGTTTTACCTAAGTCATAACACGATGATTGTAAGCCCTTCCATTATTTTAGCAGTACCAATATTTACATCCTATTGGCAAAAGCATAGATTCATTGGTTAAAATAAAGAACACTGTTGAATAACTCTAAAACACATTAAGTGCTTTCACTGAGAATTGGAGCCTTAATTCATACATCCTTCATTTCCTGCAATCGTTAAAAATTTAGCTCTTTTGGTGATTTAACAATTTTCCAAAAGAAAAGCACCCCAAGTTTTAGAATGTGTCTAAAATTTGGGGTGTAGCTCATTAAATAAGATGAAACTTTGAAAAAAATAGAAGCTTATCGCTCCAAGTAGTATCAGCCCCACCTACGCTGAATACCTTGATGACCACCTATGTCATCCGACCTGATTATAGTATATTTGAAAACGCTTACAAATTCAAGGTATCTGCTTTGTTCCTAAGGCACTCTTCAGAAATAGAGTAGCAGCGCCACTTTTGCCATTTACTTCTTAATTATGTATGATGTATAGGTTTCAATTGTTGAAAATAGTACGGGTTACTTATCCATACAATTGGGCCGCAACCTTATGAGTTTTTCTTTAAGGTTGCGTTGCGCCGAGGGGAAGACCGCTTTGGTAATTCCATTAGGGTGTATTTCTACTCTCGAAAATATGCCCCCTAAAGTTGGACACAAAACACCAACTGTAGGGGGCATATCATTTATTGCGTTTCATTATCTATGCTTAAGCTGTTTTATTCACACTTAAGATTACAAGTCTATCGGCTTGCCGCCTGTCACCCCATAAATCTGACCGGTTATATAACTTCCTTCATCGGAGGCCAGAAGAACGTACACCGGCGCAAGCTCTACCGGCTGCCCTGCTCTCCCTAGGGGAGTGGCTTGGCCAAACTCTGGGATTTGTCCTTCCAATTTTCCGTTATCCAGCTGCAACGGCGTCCAAATTGGTCCTGGCGCAACACCATTGACACGCACACCCTTCGAAGCAAAGTACGTGGACAGGGAAACAGTGAAGTTGCTTATTGCACCTTTTGTAGCGGCATAGTCCGCTAAAGATGAGGACGGATCAAAAGACTGAACCGATGTCGTGGTGATAATGGCGCTTCCTGGTTCCAAATGTTCTTCGGCAGCTTTTACGGTCTCAAACATGCTGATGATGTTTACTTTGAAGGTGTCATGCACTTGTTCCATGGTTAATTCACTTAGGGATGGCTGTGCGATTTGTTGCGCGGCATTCAATACCAGCGTGTCCAATCCGCCGAAGGTTTCCACTGTTTTTGTAACAATCTCCGTCGCTGCGCCGTCTTCGCGCAAGTCATACGGCAGAAGCAATGCTTTTCTGCCTGCTTTTTCAATTAATTCTTTGACTTCGCTGGCATCTTTTTCTTCACCAGGGAAGAATTGGATGGCCACATTGGCGCCTTCGCGAGCATAGGAAATGGCAGCAGCACGCCCAATCCCGGAATCGCCGCCTGTAATCAAGGCATTGCGTCCTTCCAGGCGATTGTATCCTTTATATGATTCTTCTCCGCAGTCAGGTTTCGGGCTCATTTCATTTTGTAATGCTGGAGTGTTCTGTTCTTGATCCGGGAACTTTTCCGTGTAAAATTTCTTACGTGGGTCGGTTAGATATGGGTTTCCCATCAAAAAGTCATCTCCTAACTTGTTTAATTCTTATTTGGCAAAGATAACAAAAAAAAGTTCAGACCTGTGTTCGATTGCACTAACTACGCCCCGTTACATTTTTTGAATACCCTGTGCTTATCTTCTTTAAACGACTCCAGATTTATTAACCTCTTCAAACCCACTGATTAATCTTGGATTCTTTCTGATTGCAAATCTCCCCTAAATTAAACATCAAAGTAAAAGTCAAAGGAATTTGGATTTTATTCAAAATATCTCCTTACGCTATATAATAATGACGTACTAAACTACCTAATTTGAAAAATAAAAAAGGCCGCTAAATTAGCAGCCGATTCCTCCAGAAAGCACCCGAAAACGGAACCCTCCAGCGCCTGTAATACTTTTTTTATGAATAATTAGCATTTATTCTACCTACCGCTTTTCTCGGTCAATGCCTGATGGGCCAGCAAAAGTGACCCTGTAATCCCCGCATCATTTCCTAATGCAGGGCTGACGATGTATTCCGACAGCTCCGGCAATGGAACATAATCTTTTAGGAACTTCTCTAAATACTGATAGATGTGAGGGAATACTTGTTTTTGGTTCATGACGCCGCCGCCAAGGATAATCTTTTTGGGAGAAAGGATTAGAATATATTGCATCAGGGCCTGGGCTATATAGTAGCCTTCCAATTTCCATACTTCCTCCCGGTCCGCCAAATGGATTCCTTTTTCACTCCAGCGTTCCTCAATGGCAGGACCAGCCGCCAGCCCTTCCAGGCAATCGCCATGGTACGGGCACCTTCCCTGATATGGATCTTCCGGATGACGTTTGACCAAGATATGCCCCATTTCCGGATGGGAATGTCCTTGAAGCAACTGTCCCTGAACAATTGCCCCTGCTCCAATCCCTGTTCCTACAGTGATATATAAGCAGCTGTCGAGCCCTTCCGCTGCCCCGTAAGTTGCTTCCCCTAATGCTGCAGCATTTACATCTGTATGAAAGCCGATGGGAACACCAAACGCGTTCTTCAATGTTTGCACTAACGGATAATCCTTCCACCCTGGTTTCGGTGTAGACATGATATGTCCGTAAGTTGGGCTTTCCCTGTTGACATCAATAGGGCCAAACGAGCCAATCCCGATTGCATCCATCGAATATGGTTTAAAAAAGTCTATTACCTTCGGAATGGTTTCTCCCGGTATGGTCGTGGGGATTTGAATCCGATCCGCTACCTTTCCATTTTGGTCCCCGACGGCACAGACAAATTTTGTCCCTCCCGCTTCAATCGCACCAAGCATTTGCAAATCCTCCTAGTATCAATTATTAAACAAGGCATTTAATGTAGGAAATGAAATAAAACCTGATCAAGATGGCAAGTCGATCAAATTATGATACATCTACTTTTTATAGTCGATTCTTATCTGAAAATAACTTGCTGACAGTTTTGGCTCAACAGGCTTAAAATCCATTGTTCACTGCCAGCTGCTTATACCATCTGCCAGACTTCTTTATGGTTCGTTTTAAACCATTCTTTAAGTCTACTTCTACCAATCCGTAGCGGTTTTTATAGGAGTTCGTCCAAGACCAGTTATCCATGAATGTCCAGATATGATACCCCAGGCAATTGGCTCCTTCCTGAATTCCTTTATGGACCCATTTTAAGTGTTCTTTCACAAACTCAATTCGATAGTCATCCTCGATGACTACTTCTTCGTTTCGAAATTTCTCTTCTCCTTCAACCCCCATTCCATTCTCCGAGATGAAGAAGGGAATATTGCCATAATGGTCACGAAGATCTACCATGATGTCATAAATGACTTCCTCACAAATCTCCCAGCCGCGATGAGGATTGATTTTACGTCCTGGCATGATATAGGGATCAAATAGGTGTTCGGGCATAAACGGAGCATTCTCTGGCTCGGGTTCCTTCCTGGCTTTTACGCGGCGAGGCTGGTAGTAATTCACACCTAATAGATCAACTGGATTATTTCTGATAACCTCCATATCACCGGCCTCCACGGCAGGCAGCAGGTTTCTCTCTTTTAAAAGTTCAACCAAGTCAGACGGATACTCTCCTTTTGTGACCGGATCAAGGAAACTGCGGTTAAAGAATAGGTTCGAAATATGGGCTGCAGCTACATCCCCGGATTCCTGGCTTCTTGGATAAGAAGGGGTTAAATTTAGGATGATGCCGATTTTGCCAGCTAGATTCAATTTCTTAAAGGCCTCTACCGCCCTGGCATGGGCCACAATCGTATGGTGGGTAACGGTTGCGGCCCTTTTAAAATCCGTTACATTAGGGTAATGTAAGTTATATAAATAGCCAGCCTCGACAGGAACAATGGGTTCGTTAAAGGTAAACCAGTACTTTACACGTCCGCCAAATAAGCGGAAACATGTTTCGGCATAATTTACAAAACCATCGACCACTTCCCTGCTCTCCCAGCCACCTTTTTCCTGCATGCACATCGGCATATCAAAATGATATAAATTCACAAACGGCTCAATGTCATTAGCCAACATCTCATCTATAACACTATTGTAAAAGGCAACGGCCTTCTCGTTTACTTCCCCAAACCCATCAGGAATTAATCGTGACCATTGAATTGAGGTCCGGAAAGAGTTATGGCCCGTTTCTTTCATTAACTTTATATCTTCTTTGAATCGGTGATAGAAATCCGAGGTATGCTCCGGACCAACCCTATTATGAAAACGTTCCGGTTCTACACTGTACCAATAATCCCATATACTTTGCTTTCTTCCGTCAATCAATGCCGCCCCTTCCGTTTGCGGGCCGGATGCTGCACTTCCCCACCAAAATGTTTCAGGAAACTGATAGTGAATATTTTGATCATAAAAGTTATTTTTCATAGTTATCACCGCTTTACTTAAATGTAAGTTGGCCTAGCAAGCCCAACCTCTGTTAAATCTTCCTCCACTCACTCGGAGTTGTGCCAACGATTTTCTTGAATTGCTTATAAAAATAAGTGGTATCAGAATACCCTACGTTTTTTCCAATATCACCCGCCCGAAAATGGGTGGTTTTCAGTAATTCTTTCGCTTTCTCCAACCGGTAGCGATTGAGATATTCAGAGAAGACAACCCCTACTTCTTTTTGAAATAACTGTCCCAGATAGATGGCATTGACATGAAACTGTTGCCCGAGTGTTTTTAATGATAGCCCATGGTCGTAGTGAGTATGGATATACTGAAGCACATTTTGCACAATCGGGCTTCGCAAATGAACATGATTGTGAATGGTAAGGATTAGTTCAAAACAATATTCTTTGAGAATGGCCCTCATCAGCCTGATGTCCGAGCTATAGACGATTTTTTCGACGACAGCAGTATAAAGGGAAAGATCCTCGGGCTGCAGGGAATAATTGATATATGAAATTAAATCAAATGCATATTTCTTCACTACTTGAGGTGAGATGATATTTGATGTCTCTGTTAACTCATCGAAAAATATATCAATTAGTTCCAACGATTCTTCTTCCGCATTCACGAGTTTTTTAACGATATTCCCTTTTAATTCCTGAAGCCGTTTTAGCTCTTCGTGACGACTGAGTGCTTGTTTGTTTGAAATAAGCACGTTGGGTTCCGTATATAACTGGAGGGAACTATATTCCCTTGCGGTTGTTAAGCTTTCTTCTAATTCATCTATTACAGTAACCGGCTTTCCCATCGCCAAATAGAATAAACCTGTCCCTCGTTGTGAATTCTCAAGATCTTCAACCAGCCGTTGATTTTGCTTGACTAATTCCTTTTCATTCGCACCGCCAAAAATGATCACAATTTCTTGATTGGGACTATAGAGAGTGTGTGCCAGGTATTGCTCCTCAATAAAGTTTCGGATGTCCTCTACAACAGTAGACATTAGGTAATGTTCAATATTTAAGATGGAAACATTGTAAAACGGCTGGTTAAATTCGATGTTGTATAATGCCAATCTTTCAAGGCAATCATGCCGGTCTATTTCTCCAGTCAGAAAGCTCCATAACGTATTCTCCAACATCGTGGTCGCTTCCTGTGTCCGGCCATCTCCCGCACCATTCTTTAATTTTCCTCCTATAGATTTAAGAGTTTTCAATAATTCCTCTTCATCAACTGGTTTCACTAGATAATTTTCGATTCCTAATAGCAACCCTCGTTTAATATAATCGAACTCTTGATAACCCGTTAAGACAATACTTTTAACCTCGGACCGGATTCCATTTACCTCTTGTATCAAGTCAAGGCCCGACATTTCCCCCATTAATATATCCGTTATCAGGATGTCAATGGGATTTTGCTTGATATAGGAGAGTGCCTCCTCCCCGCTTTCGGCTGTATGGACAATTTCAAACCCATAATCCTCCCAATCCAGGATGGCTGACAATCCTCTTGTGATAATGGGTTCATCATCAGCCAATAGGACCCTAAACATGGTAACTCCCATCCACCGGAAGGGACAAGGTCACCCTTGTTCCTGTGTTTTTGCTGCTCTTTACTGAGAGTCCAAATTGGTTCCCATATCTCAGTTTTAAGCGTTGATGAATATTTCTCAACCCAATTGATTTCATTTCATCGCCCTCTTCCCCATTAATATATTGAACAAGGTTTGTGAGTTCATCTTCTGACATGCCCTTGCCGTTGTCCTCTATGCTTATTTCGATTTTCTCACCCAGATTGGCCGCACAAATGATTAATTCATTATCGGACCGGTCCTTTTTAAAACCGTGAACAAAATAATTTTCAATGATTGGCTGCAGGATCAATTTTTGAACCGGTGTTTGTTCCACATCACCAGGAATATTAAGCGTGATTTTTAACTTATCTGGGTGTTTAAACTGCATTAATGTTAGATACTGTTTGACGTATTCCATTTCCGTATAGAAGGGTATGATATCTTTTGATTCCAACGAGTAGCGAAATAATTTGGACAAATGGAAAATCATCTTACTGGAGGTTTTGGAGCCCTCCAAGATCGCTACCATTCTGATGGCCTCAAGTGTATTGAATAAGAAGTGGGGATTAATCTGTGCTTGCAGCGCCTTTAATTCCGCCTGCTGCTGCTTTATATTGAGTATGTAAAATTGTTCAATGTAATTATTCAATTCGTTAAGCATGGAATTCATATTGGTGGCTATTCTCGATAATTCATCTTGTTGTTTGGATTCCGAAACTCGTGCATCCAGGTTTCCCTTTTCTACAAGGCGAATCGTCGAAACGATATTATTGATGCGTTTTGAGTAATTTTGCATAAACGAATAAGAAAGCAAAATCGCTGTTAAAATGAGGAAAATGATCACGACCCACATCGTTCCCCGGACGATCGATAATTTTTGCCATCCTTCATCCGTCATGACACTGACATATGTATAATCTCCCTTGTTTGCGATGGTATTGATATAATACTTTTTCGATTCATACTCGATCTTCGTTTCATTCGTTTCCTGTTTGACTTGATAAACAAGAGCATCAGGCACCCCCTTGTTATGGGAGTAAACAATTTGGCCTTCACCATCTAATAGGAAGAAAGAAGCCGGTACCCCTTCATCCTTACTGACCATCTTATCTAAACGCTCAGTAGAGTAATAGATGGAGACCTCACCTATTTTCTCAATCGTGACCGGGTTATTAATGACTACCTTTTTTGTGATGGTATTTTTTAATTTCCGCCCTTGTGGCACGCCCATTCCGCTTAGGTCAGAGTATCCCCTGGGCATGGGTTCGGGTTCATAAGAATTGGGTTTCGTGTCCACGATGCTTTTGTTCCACCGAAGATAATTATTAATGAGCAAATATTCAATGCCCGGATTATCTAAGGAACGTAAGCTTATTGCGTTAATATCATTGTCCTGACTAAAAAATCCATTAAAATAGGTATCAAGATTACTAGGAAAATACGTTTGGTCCTCCGTAAATCTGTCTAGGCGATATTCTAAGTATTTGCCATATCCGTTATGAAGGGCAAAGGAGATGTCATCGATCAGATCCCCTTGAACGTAAATATCTCTGATTGCTTTGTTAATATTTGAGTCTTTGGATGAAAAGTAATCTTCCACCCGTTCCATGGTCCTTGTATTAACATTAATTTCCTTCTGAATAATGATATTTGAATAATAGTTGGTGATGGTTACGATCAAAATGATTACGGTTACAATAATCGTAATGGATGATGTTAAAAATAGTTTATGGAATATTTTTTGATGAAAACGGCTGCTGCTTTTCAAATTCATGTCTGATCCCTCAATTATGCATTTTTACTGTTCAAGTTTAACACAATGGAAAGGATCGAAGATGAGTAATCTTTCCATGCCGTCTTAGGGAAATACGTTCAAGGAGTGAAATAAAATCAAGCTGGATTAGTAGCCCCAGCTTGATTTTCCCTGCTTATTTCTGAGAGCTTTTCCACTCATCGAATTGCTTTTGAATTTCTTTTAATACCTTGTCAACGCCAGCTTCTTCTAGCTTTTTATTGAATTTCGGCAGGTATTCTTCCGGATCCACAGAACCCGTTGCCAATGCTGGGTAGAACTCTTTCGAGATGTTGGTAATAGATGCAAGCTCCGAACGGACAGGATCGCTGTTAAATTTGAATCCAAGGGATGGTGCCTTTACAGCTGAAGCGTTGAATTCCTGGAATTTTTCCCATTTATCTTTAGGATCTTCTTTATACAGATCCAGGATAAAGTGGTTGCCCAAAGAGTAGGATGGCATGTTATATCCGTCGATTCGGGCAGGCAGGTCTTCAATGGTGCCGTCGTCATTCTTTTTGTAATGAGTTCCTTCAATTCCCTTATCGACAAGGTTGCGAAGATACGGGTCTGTGTTAAGCAAAGCCAAAAATTCCATTGCTTTTTCAGGGTTTTTTGATGTTGCCGAGATAGCCTGAATCGAACCAGATACAGAATCATTTATTATGGTTGGTTCTTCAGCTGGAACGGAAACGACTTCATACTTGGCAGAACGGGACCATAGTAAATCAGCATACGGCTGTGAGCCGCCCATGCGGACAAACCAGTTTTCTACATCCATTGGCCAGCTGTCTTTGCTTGTGGCTGCATCCTCTTTTAGGTAGCCTGCCTTATAATACTCATGCATGGTTTTAAATTGTTCCATGGCGGTATCTGATTCAAATGGATTGATCACTTTGTCTGTTTCCCCTTCAAATGGGAAGGCGAAAGGCATTTCATTATTAAAGACATAGTCGAAGCGTACAGGCGCTTTAAAGGTTGCGATTGGTGTAACACCAGATTCATTTTCCTTAATCGTTTTCAGCATCGGCTCAAGGTCTTGCAACGTTTTTACCTTTGTCAGGTCAAATTTATATTTGTCAACGAGACGCTTGTTGAACGTATAAACATCTTGTCTGACAACCTCTTTGTTAGCAGGGATTCCGTAGAGTTTCCCATCAACCTTATTTCCTTCCAACAGATCAGGGTTGATGACTTCTTTAAGTTCCTTACCTTCTTTTTCCAACAAGTCATCAATCTCCATGAATGCCCCTTTTTGAGCATTTTGAACGTAGGAGGTACCATTTGTAAAGATAATATCAAATGATTCCCCTGAATTGATCATCACCTGAGACTTTTGGACCCAGTCACCCCAGTCGATTTGAGTCATTTTTACGGTGGCATTAATTTTTTCCTTAGTATACTTGTTGACTTCTGTAAAGACTTTTTCGGTATCTTTTTGCGGGGTTCCTATGGTATACCATTTAATTTCATATGCTTCCCCACTTTTACCGCTTTGTTCTGATGTGCCACTGTCTTTGCTGCTGCAGGCAGACAAAAGGGTGCCTGCTGCGAGAACGGATGCGAGAATAACCCCTAACTTTTTTTTCTTCATTTTTTTCTCCTCTTTCTGTTGATTATTCTTTAACGCCACCAATGGTCAGTCCGCTGATAAAATACTTTTGGAAGAACGGGTAGGAGACTGCAATTGGCAAGGTGGCGATCACAACCATAGCCATTTTGGCGGATTCTTGCGGAATCGTATCAAATAAACTAGTCTGCATGATGGCAACATCCATGTTTTGCCTCATGAATTCAAGATTTGCCTCTATTTTCATGAGCAAGGCCTGAAGCGGCACCAGGTTTGGGTCATCGATATAAAGCAATGCTGCAAACCAGTCATTCCAATAACCCAGTGTACTAAATAATGCAACTGTTGCAATACCCGGCAAGGATAACGGGAAGATAATCTGGAAGAAGATTCTCCATTCACTTGCCCCATCTATTCTGGCAGATTCTAAAATCGATTCAGAAACCGATTTTAGGAAGAACGTCCTCATGATGATGATATAAAACGCATTCATCGCCAGGGGCAGGATCAATGCCCAGATGGTATTTTTCAAATCAAGAAATTGGGTAACAACGATATAAGTCGGCACCAGCCCACCGCTGAAAAGCATGGTAAAGAATGCCAGAAAGGTGAAAAATCGTCGATACTTAAATTGCGGTCTTGAAATAGCATAGGCATAAAAAGTGATCATGAACACACTGATAATGGTGCCGAGAATCGTAATAAGAATCGTAACACCATAGGAGCGGAGTAATGCCTCCTTCATACTCCAGAGATAACGGTAAGCATCCATGCTCCATTCCTTCGGGATCAGTTCAAAACCATTCCTTACAATACTTTCCTCGCTAGTAAAGGAAATGACGATCACATAGAGAAAAGGAAAGACACAAGTAAAGGCGAGGATCCCAAGCAGTACACTGATAATGGCATTAGCGGCCGGATGCAGATGTTGTGGATCGCGATACCTTTTAGTGGGTATGTGAGCCTCTCCGCCTTTAATTCCTTCTGCAGATTTTGGAATAGCCAGTGATGATTGGGTTTGTTCTAGTTTTGGCATATAATCAGCCGCCGGGCGACCTTTCCTCCCTTCCTATAGAAATAAACATTAGAATAACGCACTATCCTCATCTACTTTCCGTACGATATAGTTGGTGATGATAACGAGGATAAAACCAACAGCCGACTGGTATAGACCCGCTGCTGTACTCATTCCAATATCCCCCAGGTTCATAAGTCCGCGGTAGACGAATGTATCAATGACATTTGTAACTCCATATAGTGATCCTGAATCTCTTGGCACTTGATAGAACAAACCGAAATCCGAGTTGAATATTCGGCCAATATTCATGATCGTCAGTATGATCATTAATGGTTTAAGCATTGGCAAGGTAACGTGTTTGATCTGCTTCCATTTTGAAGCACCGTCAATCATTGCTGCCTCATAATAAGTCCGGTCGATTCCAACGATTGATGCCAAATACACAATACTGCCGTACCCTACACCTTTCCAAATGCTCATAAATACAAGGATGAACGGCCAATATTTTGATTCGTTATACCAGGAAATAGGGTCAACATGGAACCAGCCAAGAATAAGATTCAGCAAACCGTGTTCCGTACTCAAGAAAGTGAAGACAAAGTAACTGCCAATAACCCAAGAAATGAAATGCGGGAACAAGATAGAAGTTTGATAAATCTTTGATAACCTCTTATTGATTAACTCACTGAGCAAGACGGCAGTAGCAACCGCCGTTATCAGACCTAATACAATGAAGATGAGATTGTAAAATATGGTGTTCCTGGTGATAATCCATGCATCATTGGTACTGAATAAATATTTGAAATTGTCCAAGCCAACCCATTCACTATTGATGACGCTTGCAAAAAAACCATCGGGATCAATCCGGAACTTTTTAAAAGCCAAAACTTGTCCAAACATCGGTAAATATGAAAATAACAAAAGCCATATTGTTCCAGGTAAAACCATAAGCAGCCAAACTCGATTTTTATTAAGATCGTTTAATATCCTTTTCATATTTCTCCTCCCCCCTTCTGTAATGTAAGCACTTCCATACATTTATTCTAAAGGGAAAAGGGACCTATTCATAGTTGACTTATTTGGGATTAAGTGCAAAAATCTTAGAATTTTAACAACCATTGAGCGAAAAGGGTCAACAAAATAAAATAACCGGCTTGGAGGCCCAAGTCGGTTAAAAAGCGGCTCAACAATTCCTAGTACCCGTTTATAGATATGTCCTAAGGTCCATTATAGAAGAACGGTGATAACAAACCCTTCCCCAACGTTACCCTACTTGTTTTGTGATTCATAGACGCTGAATTCGTACAGAGAATAACCCCAGCTGCTTGAACGTTTTATGCCCTGCATTTTAACGTAACGAGCTTCGACGGCAGGGAATTGGATTTCATCGGTTTCTCCGTTGCTGTTTAGCTCTGTGTAAACATCCATCCACTGGCTGCCGTCCTTTGACACTTGGATTTTATATTGTTTTCCATAGGCAGATTCCCAGTATAATTTTACTTTATCAATGGCATACACTTGCCCGAGGTCGACGCTGATCCATTGATCATCCGTGTACAAGGAGGCCCAGCGTGTATTGTTGTTACCGTCCACGGCAAGATCAAGCGTCAGCCAGCTGACTTCACTGGAAGAAGCGGCAGCTTTTTTTCCTTCCGCTAGATTTTTCCCGTTAATCGCCCGCTCCAGGAAGGTTGGAACCACGCCTATACTCAATTTCTGAGGGGTTTTGTCAATCGCGGTCCTCAATTGCTGGAGCTCCAATCGCTTAGGAGCAGCCTTAGCAGTATCTCCACTCTGTCGAGCCAGCACCATGTCTACCGCCGTCTCACCTGCCTGCCCATATAACTCCAGCTTGTTTAAATACCCGGCGACCTCTATCAAAAATTTCTCGTTACCCACTTGATCACGCAGCTCTTTAACGGCCTGCCTCATTTTGCTGAACTCCTGTAATAAAGCCTTACCGGCCGTCGAAACGGCTTGATTGTCCTTTGCTTCTTCAGCCATCCAAAATTGCTCGATCAGCGGCTTTACTCTTTCCGCAATTGGCTCCCGGTTGTTATTTAGACTCGTAGCATACGAGGCTTCCACAAAGAGCTTCAGAGGTTCATAGGCTACTTCGGAGAATTCCTTCAGACTCCGCTTCAGCGAATCTGCCGGGTCATAGGCTTCAGGATTCCAAGTATAATCTGCAACCGTAAACAATGGGATTTTTGAAGCTTCCGCCTCATTCATTGGATTGGCCGTTAACCCAATCACACCATGTTCAGGTGTCAAATCCGAATCCCGGCCGGTCAGCGGCGCCAGGAACAATCGGTTGCGATCAAAATCATTCACCGGGTAGTTATCCCAAATTAACAAATCGTGTTTAAAAATCTCATGTGTTTCATCGGCATCTTGTGACGTAATCGTTGGAGCAACAACGCCAATTCCGGTCCATTGAACAATAATGTCCGACTGGACCAACTCTGCAAAGCGTTCCCGGTAAGAAGTGGTTCCTGCCTGATAATAGTCCGTCGGCACCGTGATTAAGCGCTCCGCTCCTTTGTGTTTTTTTATAAATTCCTCGTTAAAGCGATTTAATAAATACGCCTGCGCTGCTGCCGGCGGGTTAGGGTCGCCGCCAAACATTGCCCTGTCTTCAGGGGAACGGAGGCTTGGGTCAATATCATCAAGGTATAAGGCAAACGACCTGACACCGACATCCCACATGGCTTCGGCCTTTTGGATCAATGCATCAAGATCTGACTTACTGGAATAAGTGATTGTATTCCCCGGCGAAATAGCGAATGTAAAGATGACATGGTTTTCTTGTGCTGTCTGGACTAGTTCGGCAAGCTCCTGTATCTTTTCCTCAGGATATGGCACTTTCCATTTCTCCCGGTGATAAGGGTCATCCTTCGGAGCATAAATATAGCTGTTCATTTTATGCTCCCCGTAAAATGATATCTGACTGAGGCGATCCTCATGGGACCATGGGGCACCATAAAAACCTTCAATTGAGCCCCTGATCGGCATTGTGGGCCAGTCCTTAATTTCTACCTCAGGAATCCAATGAGTCCCCTTTCGATCGACAATGATTTGTTCAAAGGTTTGAGTCCCGTAAAACGTTCCTGCCTCATCATGTCCGGAAATAACAATATGTTTTTTATTCTTGGTACCGTGCTTGGAGGCGACGATATATCCCTCCTTTTTAGTCACTTCCAAATTCTCTATGCCAGTCTGCTGCCGAATGGTTTTCAACTCGTCCTGCTCGGAGAATTCCCCTAGCCAAATGATGACAGGCTCCTGGAGCTTAGGGTTCTTAATATCACTCTCTACGATGCTTGTTACACCCGCCTTCTGCAGGAGCTGCTTTAATTCAGCAACAGCTGCAGGATCGGTTCCCTTTTCGGTAACTAAGCCTACTTTTGGATTTAGTGGAAAGCCTTTGTCTGTCTGTTCTAACGATTTCGGGATAGGGGAAACAATTATTTCGGACGGCCCACTTGCCTTTGCATTCCCTGTGACTGGAGCATTCAACGGTACCAGAAATCCAGTCACCAAACATGCCGAAATGACGGCCTTTAACGCTTTCCTTTTTGCCACCTTCTCCACCTCTTCTTTTGTAGATTGGAATAATTCTGGACGAACCTTCAATCCCTAAGGTGTGGCACCGTTTACACGGTCTTGACAAAAAAACAGGACAACACCAAGCAAGGAGGTAACTCTCCTTACAAAGCGTCGCCCTGCCTGATCGAGTCAGTAACATGCGAATTAGATATTCGTCCTTACGATGAATTATAAATATTGTAACGTAAAGTTCATAGGGTCTATAATACCATTTTCTGAAAATATGTAATTATAAAATAAATTCCACTCTCCTTTACTTCCACCCTCCACCCTATAAGGTTAAAACACTTAACAAACGAATGAGTTATTAAAAGTAGTACAGTAATTCTTTTTGATAATGTAATTTTCTAAATAGGTTGACATCTCAAGGTGCACATGCTATTCTTTACGTAATTTTATATGTGTCACATGTTACTAATTCGATTAGGCATGGTGGTAGATTGAAGGGTATGTACCTTTCGTCACCCCATGCCTTTTTTTATTTCTTCACCGTGTTTTCCAAAGGAAGCGAATATCTGGAAAATCACCTTATTTTGTTGGCCTACCAGTGAGTGTGGCATGAATACCTCAGTGATTGAAACCTTATTCCCGTTTAGGAGGTGTTCGAACGTGTTGAACCATTTATTTTTTTACTAATATTTGCTTAAAAAATGGAAAGGGGTTTTTATATGTGGAGAAAAATAGTCTATGCGGTTTTGGCTTTTGGGATGGCATGCAGTTTATCACTTGACGGTCAATCTGAAGTACTTGCAAAATCGGAATCTCCCCCAAATGATCTTAGCAAACAGTTGGTTCCCATGCCTCGGAAAGTGGATGTTAAAAGCGGGTCCCTAATACTAAGCAACTCTGTAAACCTTTTAGGGAAAGAGGCTGCAGATCAAGAGGCCCTCACTACTTTAACAGAATTCCTGAAGTCAAATCATATTGGTATCAATGAAGAATTTGATAACACTTCCACCACGATTGCTATCGGTGAAGAGGGAGAACTCAATCCAGAGATAAGGAATTTAGAAAATCAGCTGGGACTGCCGAATGGAGCTGAACAAAAAGCTCAAGGCTACACTTTAGCAGTTAACTCCGGAGAGAATGAATTTAGCAAAAATGGCACCATCTTAATCAAAGGAAAAGATGGTGATGGTACTTTTTACGGTGTAAAAACCCTCATTCAGCTTGCGGAGAAAGAGGATGATACCATTGAAATGAAAAACGTGATGATTTCGGATGAACCTTCAATGAGTGTCAGAGGAATCATAGAAGGTTTTTATGGTAACCCCTGGAGCCACCAAGACCGCTTAGACCAGATTGAGTTCTATGGAGACTATAAACTGAATACGTACATTTATGCGCCTAAAGATGATCCTTATCACCGTGAAAAATGGCGCCTTCCCTATCCGGAAAATGAGATGAAGCGGATGGAAGAATTAATCAATACCGCCAACAAAAACAAGGTGGATTTTGTATTCGCCCTCTCTCCTGGTATTGATATTGAGTTTGATGGTCAAAGTGGCGAAGAAGATTTTAACGCCCTGTTAGCAAAAAGCGAATCGCTGTATGACATGGGAGTGCGAAGCTTTGCCATTTTGTTTGATGACATTGCCAATAAACAGGGAGATAAACAAGCAAACCTATTAAATCGCTTTAACGAGGAATTTATCAAAACAAAAAGTGATGTAAGTCCGCTTATCACGGTTCCCACAGAATATAACACTCACGTGATGGGACCTATTGGTGACTTAAGTCCTTATACAAAGGCCTTCTCTGAGACTCTTGATAAAGATATCAAGGTCATGTGGACAGGTCAGGCTGTTGTTTCAGAAGCACTTCCATTGGAAAATGTGGAATTTATGCGAACAGATGGAGATCGGATTGGAGTCTGGTGGAATTATCCGGTATCCGATTATTTGAGATCAAAACTCGCCCTTGGGCCTATAATTGATATTGATAACAGCCTTGAAGGAAAACTTGATTTCTTTACCATGAACCCTATGGAGCATGCAAATCTTTCTAAAATCAGTTTGGCAACAGGAGCCGATTATTCTTGGAATACCGCTCATTATGATGCAGATCGATCATGGAATTGGTCGATCGAG
This sequence comes from Mesobacillus foraminis, assembly GCF_004340465.1. Lineage (GTDB taxonomy): Bacteria > Bacillota > Bacilli > Bacillales > Cytobacillaceae > Mesobacillus_B > Mesobacillus_B foraminis. Next base: position 484,580 of record NZ_SLVV01000002.1, read on the forward strand.
CTCCTGTTTAATGATCTTGCCCCTGAGATGAAAACGTTTGCCGATCATTCATCACGTATGACTGGCGGATGGAGTGTCGGACGTGGAGATGCTGTAAAGGTCCGAAAGACAATGGATGAATTTTGGTTAAAGTTGTCTAAAAGACAAGATACGTCCCAAGAAGTAACTCTATTGACGAAAGAGTTTGCTAATATGGTCCAGGCAGCTGACAAATTAAAGGAAGGATTGCCGCAAGAGACCCTAAGTGAGGCTTTGGCTAGTTTAAATAAACTAAGACTACTAGGGGAATATGATCAATTGGCATTGGATATGGTAATAGCTAAAAAAATTCAGAGACTGATAAATATAATGAACTAAAAAATGAAATTGAAGCGAATTTACCTTCACTTAATAGCGGTAATAGAGTTTCGGAAGAGACGGCTTTAGCATTTATTAAAGAGGCCCTTGATTATGACCCATTGCCTGTTGCTTCTTTTGAGGTTTCGAAAACCTTAGTTACTCCCGGGGAAGCGATAAGGTTCCAAAATACGAGTTCAATGACGACCGAAGAAATAGAATGGACCTTTGAAGGTGCCAAAGTCGAGAAAAGCACAGAACAAAACCCAACGGTGGTTTATGAAAAGGAAGGAATTTATACCGTTAAACTTGTGGGAAAAAACCCGCTTGGCCAGGATGAAGTGATTAAAGAAGATTTAATCACGGTTACCAATCACGCTAAAAAAGATCCAATTAACCTGAGCCTAGGTAAATCAGCATCAGCATCTCGTTCCTGTGCTCCAACGGAACAACCTCAATATGCTGTTGATGGAAAACTGAATACAAAATGGTGTGGCAATGGTTCTGGAACCCACAATTTAACCGTTGATTTAGGAGGAATACACTTAGTAAGTGAGATTGTAATCAAACATGCTGAAGAAGGTGGGGAGCCATCCGCTAGTAACACAGCCGCTTACACTGTCCTCATCAGTGCAGACGGGGTGAATTTTAAGGAATTAGTCAAGGTCACTGACAATAAAAGTGGAATGACCAAGGACCAAGTTCCTGCCACCAAAGGACGTTACGTTCGCCTTATGGTTGACAAAGCAACACAAGGTAATGATACGGCAGCTCGTATTTATGAGTTTGAAGTGATGGGACTTGAAGGGAATGTCGAATTACCACCGAAATACGAAAAGCCAAAGCTGGATAAAACAGTCCTTGATAAGGCCATAACTGATGCAACTGAAAAAGTAGAATCAGACTATACCGTTAAAAGCTGGAATTCATTTGTCCAGGCTTTAGAAAAAGCTAAGGAAGTTCTTGCCGCAGATGGAGCAACGCAAGATGAAGTAAATGCAGCAAGTGAAAACCTTCTAAATGCTATAGATGCCCTTGTTCGAAAAGAATTATTTATCGAAACTGAATTAAATACCTTGGATGAGAAAATAGAAACGGCTTATGAGCAAGGCTTCATTTCTAATCAAGGTATATGGAACAGTTTGCTTGCCAAAGTTGATTATATCCAAAAGAACCAAGACAATAGAGAGAAGGTACTGAATGGATTTAAAGCCCTTGAAAACGAAGTTCATGCGCAATCCGGGAAGAAAATAAAACGGGAATTTGCTGAACCTTTTTTAGCAACAACTGATGTATTAAGAGATGAGATTATGTCCTTAAAGTAGGTGCAAGAAACTATACTCACGCTTTTGTACCCTGACATAAAACAAAGAGAAGGAGCATGTCTTGGTCTATCTTATCAAAACATGCCTTCTTTCGTGTGGTCGATGCCCCACTTTGTTTTGACTGTCAATGTCACAGTTTTTCTCCTATCAAGAAAGGCAAAAAAAAGCAAAAATTTGCTATAGCCATTAACCTTTATTTTCACTCCCGGACCAATGAATATAGCAGAAAGGCCGCGATTCGCGGCCCTCTTTTTTATTCTTCCTCCAATGTGACCCAATAGGTACCTGAATAGAGGGGGTTTAGATCTCATTTAACTTTCCAAGTATTTTTAAATTTCCCTTCAGTACTTCGCCAAGAATTAAAACCGCCTTTTTTGCCTGCTGTCGCTAATTCCTTAAAAGCCATTTTTAAAAGCTTCTGTGCTAAAGTTTTCTTTTTCCTTGCCATACTTGGGCGCCCCCTGTTTTATTTCTGCCATGATCGTATAACTCCAAATTCTTTCTTTGGTCATGTTCTTTTCCAGGCAAGGATCCGATGCTGAATCTTCCTTGTTTATTGTCCGAAAATCTCTTCCATTTCAGACGCATTTGCCAGGACCGCATCCATTAGCTGGTCATCAGAAAGGATCTTGTACTCTCCATCCTTATCCTTCTTTAAATTCAATGTAACTGTACGTGTAGCCATGGACGCATCTTCTGCGTTTAAATGCTTCTTAAGAGAAGCCATCATCATTTTATCCATAGCCTTTTCTGCAGCCGCTTCATCCTCACTGAAGGCCATACCAAATGCCATAGGCATTACATCACCCATTACACTGGTCATCACAGCAGCAAAATCGATTGAAGTTACTATCACTTTAACTTGCGCGGTGTCACCTTCATTTTTCACTTCTTCAGGGTTTTCAAATTTATAGCCATTTGAGATCCCATCGAATACTACCTGAGGGTCAAAGCCATCGATTGCTTCTGCTTCTTCACTCATAGATTTAAAATCAAAATCCTCGGACCCTTTTGGATCAACAAAGGTGGCGGCTTTTTCAAAATCTTTCTCCTGGATAGCGGTCATGAAATCTTCCACTGTTTCGGTTGGTTTCGGTGCGAAGCATCCTGTTAATGCCGTAAGGGATAAACCTACGATCATCATTCCTACAATTAGTTGTTTTTTCATGGTGTATATGGTCTCCTCTATGATGGTTAATTTTTATGTGGACGTATACATCCTCGAAGATGTACAGACAACCTATTAATTGTAGTTGATAAATGAAACTTGGGATAGACCCATTTTATTTCCAATTTAAAGTTTCATTAAAGTTCTATTTCTCCTGAATAACCCCCCTAGGAACAAACAGGCCAAGACTCTTGTCCAAGAAATTGTAAATAAACTGATTGAATTTATTAGGCTTATCATCGATTTGATATAGAACAATTTGTTCAAAAAATAGAAGAAAGCGAAAAAGAGGGAGATTTGATGAAAACAATCTCCCTCTTCTCTATTTTCTGCTTCTTGGTATCTGTAATCACCAGTCGAAGATCCGCCTTATAAAGAACTTAATGATAAACAAACTGAAATGACCGAAACCACTGTTACAAAATCTGTAACTGTAAAAGAAAGAAATGATATAATAATCCTTTATGTTTTTTGCTTTTTCTCCCAAATCAAACTATTAGAAGAAAAATTTAACGTTTATATTCTTTGGGATTTAAGGATCGGCCATTACTACCATCAGCTATAACAGCCTACGAAGAAGATTTAAAGCGTTTACATACTTGGTGAGGAATTAAGTGTCGGTACACCTAAGGAAAGCGTCATGCTTTTTTTCTTAGCCTCTCAATATGAAGGGAAATAAATCCTAATTCTGTCTCCGGAAGTTTAAATTCATATCGTTTGTTTATTTTTTCTTCAATGATTTTTGCACAGTTGTATGATAAGGGAAACTTTTTTTGAATCATCCCTAGCATTTCTTTATCCATCACAGGAAACTCACAATGACTAACTCTTGATAGGACAAAGCGCAAATGACTAATTAACCGTTGGTAGGATAAATCATCCTCTGAAAGATAAATCCCAAAGTTTTCTATAATAATCTGAACAATATCTTTAATAATAGTGGTTTGCCTAATCGTAGTTCTGTAATTACCTCCCTGTGGCTTCATTGTGTGGATATGAAGAGCTATATAAGCCGCTTCATCAACTGTCATGTCAATATCATACTTTTCCTTAATCCGGCTAATCGCCCAAAGCCCGATTTCATATTCACGTCTATATAATATTTTTATTTCGTTTAATAATTTGTTTTCCAAATAAATGCCCTGCTTTATGCGATCGATGGCAAATGACACATGATCGGTTAAAGCAATATGGATGTGCTCATTCAGTTTGCTGCCAAGGTAATGTTCTGCATAGGAGATAATCTCTTCTGAAATAATAAAGTGTTCTTCCGGAATACGACTCACTAGTTGTTGGAACTTTTCATTTTCCTTCATGACAAACAACTTTTCGACCTTCTGAAAATGAATCAGATCATTTTTCTTCTTTCCATAAGCGATGCCAGCTCCAAACGCAACCTTCTCTCCATCGCCATCAGTTACTAGGACAGCGTTGTTATTTAGAATTTTCTTTAACTTCATTAGACTCCTCCTTTGCATTAAAGGGTTTTGTCTACACATCATCCCGGCAAACTCCTTGCGTATCAAGAAGGACGATTTTTTATCCCGGTGACCATACAAAAATATATACCGCCTTGAAAGCTGATTAATAGGAGTCAGTTAACACTTAAATCGGATCTTGAGTTCGCTCACCATACGGAATCCATGTACACTCCTTGTTTATCCTATAGACGGTTCCAATAGAAAGAAGCGAGCGCTCACCCTCTGACCAGATAAGCCCCGCTCTTCATCCTCTTTTAGATCCATCGGCAACGATTAATAACGAATCGGTCTTACAACCTCTTTTAAGCAATCACTGCTCATCACTTACTCTTGGATTGTCAAACTTCTAAAACTCTAAAAGTCTTAATCTCATATGGTTTGATTTCAACCTGGATGGGAGATGTAGATTCTTTTCCAATCGGTTCTTCCATCAGATCCGTCTCCACCCACGATGTGGGGCCTTTGAGAACATCTAAGGAAACCATGCCTCTGCGACCTTCGTATTCATGCAGGCGGATAATAATTCCGTTACCATCATAGGCTGGCTTTATGGCATCGACCCAGACATGGTCCGAATCCATTTCAAGGAAAGACTCTTCTATTGCCCAATTCCCTTCGACAGCAAAGACAGGATCGTTTAAATCCCATGCTTTCTCCACAGTCTTCGCTTGTCTCCATTTCCCAATATGTGGATACAGCGAATAAACAAATGAATGTACCCCCTGATCTGCCTGTGGATCAGGATGTACAGCAGCTTTTAGTAAGGTGATCCGCATGGTATTTTCTTTTATGTCATAGCCATATTTGGAATCGTTCAGCAAACTTACCCCATAGTCCGGTTCAGAAAGGTCAGCCCACTGGTGGCCGACCGTTTCAAATTTGGCCATATCCCAGCTTGTATTCCAATGGGTCGGGCGTTTCACATTTCCATATTGAATATCATAGGTGGCTTCGGTCGATCGGACATCCACAGGGAAGGCTGCCTTCAGTAATTTTCGCTTCTCATGCCAATCCACTGTTGTTTCAAAATCAATTCGACGGTCATTGTGATAAAATACAATCCGCTGGGTAATTTCAGAATGATGATAAGTCCACTTGGCACGTATCGCAAAAGTCAATTCACCATTTTCAACTACTTCAAACGTAGTTAAATCACGGATCTCTTCCATTTTTTCTTGATAAAAGATATCGATATCCCAAGCTTCATGGGCAAGCGGCTTATCCTCAAAAATTTGCAGGATATTCCCCTTTTGATTTTCAACGAGAACCTGACGATTGGCTTCCTTATCGAAAAGGGACGACATTTGACCAGATTCATCCCACTCAACAAAGTAATACGGCGTTTCTAATTTCCGGTTGTCGTAGATAAAGTTCGATCTAGTCTCCTGTACAGTTCCCACTGGCTCAAAAAATATAGTCTTGGCACCAAAAGATGGAAGTGCATCGACCTCGATGAGCCAGCCGTTATCCCTTTTTTGATGGGTTAGAATTTCCCCGTCACTGTTTTTCCAAACTCCTCCTTCAAAGTCAGCAAATTGAGGCACCGTCACATTTTTCTTACCCTTTTTATGCGTAGTATTAAATAGCACAACGGAGCTGTCACCCTGTTCAATTCCATTCTGGACGATACGAGCCTCTAGGTTTTGGGCCAACTGGTGCGCTTCCTTGTATTCTTCCTTGGCATCCTGATACACTTCATGAATAGATGAACCGGGGATAATATCATGAAATTGATTCCGCAAAATAATCTTCCAGCCATCTTTCAGTTCTTCATTTCCCATCCATTGACCATTTTCGGAAAGCCATGAAGTAAGGAATTCTGTACGCCGGTATAAAAGCTCCAATTTGCGATTCATCTGTTTCATAAACGCCTGGCTCGTATAGGTGCCCCGATGGTACTCCAGGTACAGCTCTCCATCCCATTTATGGATATAGCCATTGGCTTCCGAAACATTTTGATGAAGCTTGTCAAAAAATTCTCCAGCTGTAGATGTTTTAACATTTGGCATACCAGGCAGCGAATCGAATCTTCGCCGCATTTCAAGCATATGGCGGTTGACTCCGCCGCCTCCGTCACCATACCCATAGGATAGGAGCAAGTCTTTGGACAAATCCTTATCACGATAGCTTTCCCAAGCACCCTTCACCGTTTTTGCGGTAATGTAACCGTTATACGTATAGAACCAAGAGTCCGGGGAATTCCACGGCTCTGGTGTGGTAATAAAATGCGTGAGTATCTCCGTCCCATCGATTCCTTTCCAGTAGAAGGTATCATGCGGCATCCGGTTATACTGATTCCAGCTGATTTTAGTCGTCATCATCGTTTTGATTCCTGACTTCGTCAAAATCTGGGGCAGCGCCCAGCTGTAGCCAAAAACATCAGGCAGCCATAAGTACTGGCAATCAATGCCAAACTCTTCTTTAAAAAAGTTTTTTCCGTGAAGGATTTGGCGGACAAGTGATTCACCGCTGGGAATATTGCAGTCAGCCTCAAGCCACATCGCACCGCCTGCTTCCCATTTCCCATCTGCCACTCTTTCCTTTATTTGAGTGTAAATCTCAGGGTAATCTGTTTTGATATAGTCATAGAGTTGCGGCTGAGTTTGCAGGAATAAATATTCAGGGAATTGCTTCATTAAGTGCAAGACGGTTGAAAAGGAACGGGCAGCCTTCTCCCTTGTATTTTTTAAACGCCAAAGCCAAGCCACATCAATATGGGTATGGCCCACTGTGTGGATGGTAATATCTGATGATTTGGTGACGGACTGAATCCCCACTGTAAGGTTTTCCTCCGCCATATAACATGACTGATAAAACTCAGGACTTCCAGGCTCGGTCCAATTAATGAGCTGAAGGGCATCAGAAATCAACTTTTTCAAAACCATATAGGATGAGTCGTACTCACTGGTTTCCTTCAACACCTCAAAAGCGGCTAAAAGCGTATAATATAGGTTATCAACCCGGCGATCAAGCCAGCCGATCGTTGCCAATTGCAGTTTAAATTCATTTTCGATTGGAACCCCTCCACCCTCAAGTCCCGACCATAGCCTGAAGTCCAAACGGATCGGTCCCTTAGCGGTTTGGTCATCGAAAAGAACCTCTTCATGGTTGGAATCGACTCCTTGATAGGGTTTCCCATTGACAAATAGAAGGGATTCAAAGCCTGAATTATTGCCCCCGCCGGTTTTTCCGAACGAGAATAGGCCGACAACCTGCTGATCAGCATATGGCAAATGAGAATCAATCTCTGCATGAAGCCAAATATAGCGGTCGCGGCCTTTCCAGTGGTCGCCGATACTCATCACATTTTGTTCATTATAGGCTGCAGGTGGGTTGGCGCCAATTGCACCGTCATCCTCATGTGTGAAAAATTCATTAATTGACACAAGGTCCCGATATCGATATCCTTCTAATTCCTTAATGCGTTCTTCAAATTTTCTTTCCGTCAAAAACATGTTTTCACCTCGTCATGACTATTTTTATAATGAAAAGCTGCCTGCGGTGACGATCCGATGATAGATATTGCCGCCGATCAGGCCGTCAACGATTTCCCACGGCCCATCATGGCGCAGACGTTTTTCTTCCAACTCTTCCATTCGGGTGATCCTTCCCTCAAGCCACTCCTGTATCCGATATTTGGCTGAGTCAATCCGGGTAATTACGCCGCCATAACGAATATCGATCACTTCCCAGCCAAATGGCTTGTACGCTGTAAACCAGATGTCTCGATGCTTTTTCCTTAAAAGATCAACATTGAATTGGATTTGATCCAACGTAATAAGAATGGTTTTCATGTGCTCATAATCGTTCTTTTCATATGCTTCTTTGATCCTTATGCCGATTTCCGCCTTGTCCCCTAACACTCTCGCTAGTTGTCCATAGAAACCAAACAGAGCTTCCCATGCTGGATTCACCTGCCTGGCCTTTTCAAGCAATGTGACCAGCTGCTGATAATGTTCCCCAAGGTTTAGACCCCGGACATTCTCATCATATAACCCTATTAAAATATCTTGATATAAAGTCACTTTCGAAGTCATCGATGTATTCATATTATCTTTCATGACTCCTGGTGTTTCATCCAAATGCTTCAAAAGCATAAAATCATCAAAGTATCCCTCACAGCAAAATTCAAAGCGCCGGGCCACTTGTTCAGACGACACTTCCTGATGATAGGTATGCTCGGCAAACAATTGCAGGATGGGATAAGCTGTTGAGAATGGCGTTTCCGCCCCATTATCGCCCCATAGCGTAACGAAGACCTCGTTGATTCCTTCCTTTTTACAAGCAGACATCGCCGCCTCAGTCGTGGCAATTGCTTTGCCATAGTTAGGAGCCATTCCATTCCAGGTCCATGCCCCGCCGGCAAAAATCGGCGTTCGTCCAACCTCCTTATGATGCTGGAAATCCTTTTTATAGATTTCCTCCTCTTTGCGATAATAATTCCAGTACACAAGCTCCACATCCGGAATACCGGCAAGAATATCGGTTGGGATCAGGCCTTTTTCATCACGATACTTACTGTTCTCTGGGAATAACGGGAAATACATATCACTCCAGATCATTGGTTTATAGCCATATTTTTGGGTAATTGCCACAACCTTTTGCAAATGGCGGTTCATGATCGCGATATGATTCTCGAATCCGTGCTTTTCCAAATACCTCCCCAATCCCAGCTGGAACGTTTCATCCATTCCGATATGGATACGCTTGGTCTTAAAGGCGTCGGAAACGGCTCTGATACAATTTTCAAGGAATTCATAGGTCTTAGGCTCATCCACCAGAAGAATATCGTCCGTATCTTTAAAGTCGGACGCGTAGTTCCACTTGAGCGCTTCCCGTAAATGGCCCAACGTTTGAATACACGGAATCATTTCAATTCCTAATTGACTGGCATACTGATCACATGCCCTTAACTCCTCAGCTGTATATCGTCCCCGCATATATCCAAAGTAAGGATGCTCCTTCACCTCGTACGTATCCTCCGTATAAAGCATCAGTGTGCTGAGACCCATGACAGCCATTTTTTGCAGCAAATTTTCCACTTCCGGAACAGTTGGGACGGCATTTCTTGACGCATCGAGCATCACGCCGCTCATTGTAAACTGCGGAATCTCTGATACATCGAATTCTTTGTTTTTCTGATAATTCTCCACCCATAAACCTAAAGCCCGGAAGAAGTGTATCGGTTGATCGAACGTAATTTCACCTTGGCCGTTTTGATTGGCTGCCCTTAATCGTCCTTTTTCATTCTTTACTTGAATAGGATGACCATCCATTGAAAGCTCAATATTTAAATGTCTGGATAAAATCTTAAGACCCTTTTCGACCGAAGAAAGGTCTCCCTTTAAATACAGTTTCAAAAAAACACCCCCTGTTATTCCTAAATTCAATTATGCTGCAATACTCGTCTTTCCAATGCCTTAAAGCGGGTGAGACAGACTCTCATCATCCAAAAAGCGGGAGCAACCGCGGATATAAACGCGATAAGGCCTGGATATTGATTAATAAGATAGCCAATGAGCGTCAGGCCAATGACAATCAGAATCGTGGATGGGAGGCTGGTGAGCGCAAAGAGAAATGACTGTTTGATGTACCCCTTGATGGACAGTTCGTAATGGACATAAATGGCAAAGAAGTAGCCCACCGCCAATAAAAGGACCAATACCAGAAAGTATAAGAAGAATGAAAGAATATTAGCCAAAAAGCCTGTCATGGCTTGATCTACAATCCGGATGTCTATGAAAAGGAAAAGGCCAATGCCGTAGAAAACAAGGCCTATTCCATTACTTCTCTTCCATTCTTTAAAATAAATCTCCTTAAATGTCTTCAAGACAGGGACATCCCGATCTTTCCTCATCCATTTCCGTACAATCGCAAACAGGGCAACAGACGCAGGGAAAAAGCCCAAAACCCCCATCCCTAGGACCGTAAAGACAAACCAGCACCAATTGGCCAGTATTCCTCTCCATATCCATTCACAAACAACAATCATCCATGGTACTTTTTTCATTCCGTCATCCCCTCAAACCCAGTTTTCTTATGCTTCGACGCTGCTGTTCTTCGACAAATGGTGATAAAGAGGACTGCCTTTCACCGCTATGCCGGTTAAACTTAAGACAAATTCACTGAACATGGTGTTCGCCCAGGCAAACCAATCCCTTGTGAACTCTTCCGGGCTGTCGGCATTAAAGCCTTCGTGCATATACTCTGTCCCACCGTCAGTGTTCTTGAAATAAGCCAAAATTTGCTGTTTTTCTTTTTCATCAGTTGTCGTCATTCCCTGAATGGCCAGTGCAATATGCCAAATGTAATGATCGGGGGTATGCGGGCTTCCGATTCCATTTGCATATTTGCCTTCGTAATAATAAGGATTATCCCGGCTTAACAGAAATTGACGTGTATTGGCATATACGGCATCCTCATATGGCAGATAGCCTAAATAGGGGGCAGCCAGAAGGCTGGGAACATTGGCATCATCCATTAAATTCACACGGCCATCTCCGTCAGTTTCATAGACATACAGATCACCGTGAATCGGGTGATCAAGCTTGGCATATTGCTCGATCCCTTTATGAATTTCGTCGCGAAGCGTCAAACATTCCTCCTTCAATGATGGCTGGCTTAGTACCTGATCACTGATTTCGGATGCATATCCCAACACGACCACCGCGAACATATTAGCAGGTACAAGGTATCCATATGTGCAGGCGTCATCACTTGGGCGGAAGGCGCTCCAGGTCATTCCTGTTGGTTGGACAAGCCCTCCTTTCCCATCTCGGATTAGCGTATCAGACTGGCGGACCTCGGCACGTTCAAACTGATACGGAGAAAGATTTTCGTGGTCCTGCTCGATTCGCCACACCCGAAGAATCGTTTCAATGACCTCCTGGAACGTTTCCTCAATAAATTTTGTTCGTCCTGTGGACTTCCAAAACAGGTACGCAAGCTGGATTGGATAGCATAATGAGTCAATTTCATATTTCCGTTCCCAGATATGTGGCGTCATCTCTGTCAAATCGGTTTGGTGCCCTTTTCCATTTGCACTTTCATTAAAGGCATTCGCATACGGATCGTGCAGAATGAAAGCAAACTGCTGCCGGATCACCCCTTCAAGTAAATCGGCCATTTCCTCATCCTCTTCTGCCGCCAACAAATAAGGCCGGACCTGGGCAGCTGAATCGCGCAGCCACATTGCGGGAATATCACCGGTAATGACAAAAGTCTTCCCATCTTCCTTTTTTTTCAATGTGGTTGTAAACGTATTAACAAAGCATTGTTCGAACATCCGTTGTAATTTTTCATCCTCCGGGAAGAATTCCTTCACATGATTGATGAGCTTTTGCATTGATTCGGGAATGATAACAGTCATTTATTCCACTCCTATCCTTTTTGATAAAAACCTAATGTAATAATTTCGGATTTTCCTGCCTTATATTGTTCCTCTGTCTGATTTGTTCTTTCTTCGAGAATCGTACTTTTATAAGATTGGTAATCCTTAATGGATACCTTTAGACTCATCTTTTCTGGGGTTGGATTAAACCATCGGATCATCACATCATCTTGTTCTTCCGCCACTTTCATGGATGACCATGCAAGTCCGTTTGCTTCTGATTCAACGAATTGGTGTGTTGTCGGCCATAAACCTTTATGGATGCTTGGTTGAACAGCAACGATCGGCACTTTGTATTCGTAGGCATCTACATAAGCCTGTGACTGGATCACATCCTTTTCATGCGGCAGTACTTGCCACTCTGCTGTCTGAATTCCCAGGCATTGTGCTTCAGGTGTCGGGAAGTTGCCCCAATCCCCAAGCTCGGCTGTCGAACGAAGCACGGTCACGGCAATCGTCCCATCCGCAAGAATTTCGTATTCTTGCAGACCATCAGTTGCCACTGTTAAACCTATATGGTCATCTGCTAAACTGCAAAACCGCTGTTGGTGATGGCAAAAACTCGGATTCTCCCATTCTTCCTCCGGCATATTAGGGCGGGTCACGATTTCAAAAATACTGTCGGCTCTATGTGTATCTGCTTTAAGTCCTGTTGGGAACAGCACGCGAAGACGGTGGTCCCTTGCTTGGTTATCGATGGTGAGCCTAAAGGCCGGACCTTTCATTCCTTTTGCGAGTGTCACCACGGTACGAAGCGTGATGGTTGTCTTTTCACTTGATCTGCCTGCCACTCGATCTTTATGCCAGATTAATTGATTGCGTTCGGTGGCTAACCGGTCATCTGCGGAAGCCGGAATTGATAACGTTTGAGTAACTTCAAGTACGGTTCTAAGATTGGTTGTTTCAAGAAATTTAAATTCAGCTGTTTTTCCATTTGTGGTGATGGCACCATGTCCTTTTGCTTCCTTGTACATATATTCGTTTCCGACATCACCAGTGTCCTCGTAAATGCCAAGACGCTGGAATGACTCCCCGGTTTCCTTATGTATTAAATCAAAGCTGCCATCTTCATGGAAATGTAAATGGACATATTCATTTTCCATTTCAATAGATTTCTCTTCCATTTTGTCTGGCCCTGTGAACTGTTCCGGAGTCTCTGCCGGCACTAGGTAAAATGTTTTATACCCAAAGGATGGAATCCCATCCGCAAAGAATGAAAGTTTGGCCCGCTTGGCAAAAAACGGCTGGCGGAATTTATCATCTGGTAATTCATAACCAAACTCAACTACAGGGTCGCCCAGCTGGCATTCGATGGTCTCGCCTTGATCATTGATAAGCTTGTAACCTGGTGTTTCTTTGTCCTGCAGGTAGAATGGTATATCTTCGAAATGCATCTGTGAAAAATACACTTTTTCAAGATCGACTACCTTGGTAATGACATCATTTTTTTTCCATCCTGTTTGATTGATAACAACAAGCGGAATTCCGCCTTCCGGTGTTTCCGATGTATCAATTCTTTCAGCAAGCTCAGCCGCATTTTCCCTTACAAATACTTCTCCCATTTGCGAAACCGTTTCAAAACGAGTGACCATTTCACGATGGACTTCATCCACACTGCATCCGCAAATACTGTCATGGGGGTGATTCTTCATCAGTGATTTCCACATAAAGCGGAGATATTCACGAGGATAGGTACCGCCAGCTAAAAAGTTGATGGTTGCGAGCGGTTCTGCAACCTTTTCCAGCAGTGTTTGACAATAGTTGTTCCATTGTTTTAGGTAAATACGGCTGGATGCGGTGTTGACAAGCGTAGACCAGCCGTCTGTTCGCTGATTGCGAAGCTCGCCTTCAATGACTTGCAGTTTCTCGGGAAGCGACTCCTTTAATGCCTCTGTATATTGATCGAAGCTGGAATGCTTGAAGGTATAATCCGGATACAGGGCGGCTGCTGTTTCAATAGCCTGAGGTATCGTTTTTTGAAGTGGCTGGTGGTCGCAGCCATTCATGAACAGCAATTGATTTGTTGATGCATATTTTTCGGCATCTTGGAGCTTCTTATCCCAGAACACGTTGGCTTCTTTTTTATCTGCCGGGATTTCATTTCCGTTAGAATACCAGTTGGCAAAAAGAATGCCTAAAACGCTGGAACCATCAGGCGATTGCCAAATCATCTCGGAATACGGTGATTCAAAGTTTGGCGAGTCGGACACCGTGTTATTGAATCCTGTTGGTTTAACCCCCCGTCCAAAGGCAGCTGTATCAATCCCTGCTTGTCTTAAAATCTGCGGCGCCTGCCCGTAAATGCCGAATGTATCAGGGAAATAGCCGATTTTTGCCGCATGGCCATAGGCTTTCGTATCGTTCAAGCCGATCTGCAGGTTTCGTATATTAGCTTCGGAGCTGGTTAAAAAGGCATCTTGCAGTACATACCAAGGACCAATATGGAGTTTTTTCTCTTCAATCAGTTGTTTAATGATTTCGCGATTTTCCGGATGAACGGCGAAGTAATCCTCTAAAAGCACGGTTTGGCCGTCGAGATGAAAGGACTCAAATGCATTTCCTTCCTTCTTAAATTGGTCGATTAAATTATTCATGAGCTTGATAAAGTAATAGCGATGTTTCTCAAAAGGTAAATACCATTCTCTGTCCCAGTGAGAATGGGAGATAATATGGGCAGTCTTTTTCATAGGACATCCCCTCCTTCGAAATAAGGTATGTAGAGCGAGAAAACGCTGTCATTTTTTAAAATTTTTAATTCCCTCGTACCTACAATAAAAAAACCTGCCTAAACTAGCAATAGACTGGAGGCAAGTCATAAAGTTATTACAGTGGATATTAAATTAATCCATTGATTGCAGAGGAAGCTCAAGGGGAGAGGACGGTTTGAGAAGGCTTTTTAAAGACACTTTCTTTCACAAGCAAAATGCAAATCATACAAAAGGGCTAGCCCTCCGCTGCGCAAAATCTGCGGAGTGCTAACCCCCTTATCAGGAATACAAATGAGAAGGTCTCCTATGATTGTTTCTTCAAATGCTTCATACGGTCCATGGCTTGAATTAGGAGGTCATAGTTTGTAACCTGTTTCCTTAATGTCGGATGTAGCTTGTTGCAGGCCACTTTGCAATCATTCACAATATGCTTGTCTGCCAACGTTAGGTCGAACACCCTTCCAGTGCTTCTTATGGGGCTAGGAATCCATGAACCTCAAATTCAAAGATTCTTGCGGCCTGGTCGCTGCCTTGAGTTGGCTTATCAATCCACAAACGTACATAGCGTCCATTTGTTAAAGATATGCTGTGTTCCGAAACCGCCACTGTATTGTCGGTGACCTTAACAGCTTCTGTCCAGTTTTCTCCGTCTGTGCTTACTTCAATTCTTAATGCCTGTGTATTAAAGGCTTGCGGTTCCCCTCCCGCTTGTGCATGGTGAACAACAAACTTTGAAATCGCATACTGAGCGCCTAGATCTACCTTTAACCAGTGAGGAGCATTTCCTAATGCGCACCACTTACTGTTATCTGTTACTTTGCCATCTAATGCGTAAGCTGCCGCTTCAGCCGGAGCACATTGTCCGCTTGCGCTGGCTGTCTTATTCATTGCTATATTTTTAATGTCCTTAACTGCTTCAGATATCGTAATCATCTCTTTTTTTGTCAGGACACTTTCACCCTCGCTGTTTTTCGCAATCAGGGTAACCGAGTAAACACCTTCTTTGTCATAGGTGACGATCGGATTTTGTTCATGGCTCACAGCAGGAGTTCCACCTTCAAACTGCCATTCCACTTCTTCCGTTACTTCTGTTGACTGATTTAGAAATTGAATTTCCTGCCCTGGAGCCGCAACAGTTTTATCTGCACCAAAGTCTGCTTCCGGCTTCGGATATGCCGGCCATTCAAACGAAATTTCTTCAGGTTTGCTGCGTTTATACTCTTTACTTACAGCAACAATTTCTAATGTTGTGCTGCTTTCCTTACCATTCCGTTTCAGATTTGAAATGTAATATGCCTGGTTAGGGGTAGCGCCAACAAACTCTTTTTCATTGTTAGGTAGCTTGCGGTAAATTTCATAGTGGCTCACATCGGAATCAGACGGCTTCCAGGAAAGGGGGATGTCCGCATAGATTCCTTTGTTGAACTCAATTTTATTTACCTTTCCTTCGTTCGGCGAATGGATGGAATTGTGTTCTGCGTGTTTGTTATAAATCTTGATTTCTCCAATATTCGTCGTAAAATCCTTTACTTCCTTATCACTTTCAATCCAAAGTGAGATGGCTGCTATCTTCTTATCACTGTATTTTTTCAGTTTAAATGTGTCGGTAGTCCATTGGTTATGACTTTGCTTTTTCACTTCAAGAAAAGAGAACTTCTCGGGATGATCTGTAAAGCTGACTCCCAATTTTATATTTGTTTTTTTCAAATCTGTTTTGTAAGTCATTGAAATTTCCGTATCCTTTTGGATCGGCAAATTGGTTTTATAAAGCTTGATATGAGTTGGGTTGTCCGCTTCAATCGTTCCTGACAGCTTTAATGAACTTCCACCGTAAAAGGCCGTATCCCAATCGAAGTCCACGTCCACAGTTTGCGAGCCTTCTTTCAGCCAACGCCATGTCGGAAGGATATCCTGCAGACTGCGGTTATTCCAGGACTGAGTGCTTACCACTTTTCCATCTGCCGCGAAAAACTTGCCGCTGCCTGTATTAAAATGAGTGATAAAAGGAAGTTCCTGGATTGCTGTTTTAGCGGTAAAATAGTGTGCCATCCCTTTCCATGCACCGTTGTCGTTAGTTATTGCAGGGTTTTGGGACTTTCCAACCCAGAATTCATTTTCCTTTTGGTAAAAATCCTCCATGGTGGCCGCCGTTTTAAACGCCCAGTCCGGTCGATAGATTCCTAAGGATGTCAGGGGTGCTTTCCCCTCTGGAAAAATTCCATCCCAGGCAATCTTTGTGCTTGTCCCATTTGCTTCAACATCAATCCCGGCAAATAAATCATACGGGCTTCTGCCAAGTTCCTGGGCTTTATTATTAGAAGACTGCTGGTCACGCCACCAGAAGTTTAGAAACATACTGTCGGAAACACGGGTTTTCCCGTCCTGGAGGAAACTGCTGTTTTGATCTGTCAATGCATTTTGCCAGCGAATCCCCCCGTCTTTTGTCATCGAGTCATACCACATGATTTGCATGCCTTCTGGCTTATTCTGCTGAAGATAAGTAAGGAAATCCTTCATTTTTTGAGCGGTATTGGCATCTCCGCCTTCGGTTTCCTGGTTTATAAACCAGCCGTCAAATCCATAATAGCGAGCAACTTCAAGCAACTTGTCCGCAGCTGGGAAGGACCCGTCCTCGTGTTGTATTAACATTTCGTTCAGCCACTCCACCTTTCCCCCATACACAATTGGCGGAAAGAAAACGTTCCCCAAAATTGGCACGCCGTTTTTATGGGCCGCGTCAATGACATCCGCACTTGGCGGCACGATGATCCCTTCACCTGCAGAACCTGCCCAATACACCATAAGGTCAACGTATTGCCAATAACTGAATGTATTCGCCAAGAATGCTTTCCCTCCTTGGGAAGGTACACCGCTTGTTGTAGGGTTGAGTGCAGACAAAGCAACCAACCTTGCTTCTGACTGGGCATTGTCATTTACTTTGTATAACACTTCCTGTTTCCTCAATGGAATTTGGCTGCGGTTAAAGACAGCATCCGGATCGTTCTCTGGTGTCCAATTCAATAATTGTTCGGGATACCAATAAGATGATTCTGGTTGTTTGGCATAACTTGTGTTGGGCAATAACGACACCAAAAAGATACCGCATAAGAAGATCAGCCATCGATAACCCTTTTTAACATTTTTCATTGTTTCTCCTCTCCCTTTGATCGATTTTTGTATTTGAAGCTGGTTAGCATGCTTCCCGGTTTTCTGGATCGGACTAATCAATGATAGCGCTACCAAAATTGGATTCTGTGATTTTTATCTGTCATTTATTTGGAAAAGGCTCTTTTTCTCACATCTTATTCTCCGCAGTTTGCCCCGTCAATGACTTACAAAATGTGATTTAGTTTTTACATGTTCTCTATGGTTTTTCCATTAATATGAATGATGATGGGAGTGGGAATGAGGGAGATTGCTGGTACGGTGAAGTACTTGATCATGAGGTTCGATGAAAGTCCTATTATTGTAATAAGCCAATATTTTTTCATAGAAAAAGAGGGCCTCCTTTCCAGGAAGCCCTCAGGTTTTTCCATATCAACGGTTCACAGCTCTGAATCATTCTCTCTCATGTGTCTGTGCTTTCAGCGATTTTAAAAAAATCCATGGTAAATGACAATTTTCTCACAATCGAAAACAATCGTTTATTACAGTGGTCGGAACGACAGGATTCGAACCTGCGACCCCTAGCACCCCATGCTAGTGCTCTACCAAGCTGAGCTACGTTCCGATAATTCTATTTAACCAAATTATCGGATAAAATGGAATATACAAAATAGTCATTTTTGTTAATTATTATCATCACTTGCATCGACTGCACGAGAAAGCAGATAAATAATAACCCTGGATCTTTTGTAACCTGGTATTTCTTCCTTGCATAATTCTGTGCAGGTTGTGCCCGAATCCGGTGACATTTAGATGACCCTATTTATATACCAGAATACATGGTCAAAGGAATCAACCTTGTTTCAAAAGGAGTAATTTAAATTATATAGAACACCGGTTATCTGTAATTTTCATATTTTAGTAATGACTCCCCTTCCCCGTGGCTGAATAAAAAAACAGAGGGTATTAGCCCTCTGTTGTCTGCTCTTTCTTTGTTACTTTTTTTAGAAGTGGCTGCACATAACGATCCAATCCGAATTGTGCTGCATTGTATCCAGCTGCCAGGATGATGCCTGCCAGGATGATGTCGGTTGGGTTATGAGATACTGTTCCTGCAAGCAAGAAGCTGAAGTTCATGAACATTGCGAAGAATGCAGCTGCTGTTGTCAGGCATCCAAGTATCAATCCAAGACCGATCAAGAACTCTCCCCAAGGAACTAATACGTTGAAAATATCCACGTTAGGGATGGCGATGTTTTTCAAGAACTCTACATACCATCCATACACGACTCCATCTGGACCAGCAACAGGATTGGCCACTGCGCCTTTCAGGAAGCCGGCTGCATCAAATCCTCCTGTTAATTTATGGTAGCCTGCTGTAAGCCAGGCATATCCGAAATATACACGTAAGACTGTAAGAATAATGGCTGCTATCTTGTTTTCCCTTAAAAATTTGAACATGATCTGTTCTCCCCTTGTTTTGTGTTTTGTTTTATTTATCTTTACACTGTAATTATATGATTATTTTTAAAGATAAACAGGTGCTTGCGAATGATTTCACATAACGGAAACAAAGTTATGGCAAAGTTGTTACGATAGACGAATAAGTAAAGTATTTATACCAGCAACTGCAAATTCCGCTAAAAAATGGGCCAAGATGCACAACTATACGTTGGTCCAGCAGGGATATCAACTAAGAAATATCTTTATTCATTGTTGTGATAGAAAAAAGGTTCCGAAGCCCAATGTCTAGAGTGTCATGTGTGGGCCCCTGACCAAAGGTTTAGGGCGAGCAATCTTGGTGAAGAAGACTGGGTTCAACAAAGTTCTAATTACTTACCCAGATATCCCATACTAGTATGCGGCCCGTGTTCATCCTAATTTGGCAAATGTTAGGTTTGTAACGTGAAAAAGAAAAAAATAGAGGCTGGGCCATAACTAGCTCAAATAGTGAGAAAGGTGAAATTGAGCGTACTCAATTTCACCTTTCTCTGTTTTTGCTTGTCTTTCTACTATA
>NZ_SLVV01000003.1:0-48884 GCF_004340465.1 Mesobacillus foraminis
TTATTAATATCTGTTAGGGCGTATGTCAAAAAAATATTTTTTGACATCCCACCAACGGGTCAAACCGTTGATATATCAATATTTATAGAGGGAGGTCACCTATGGAAAAAACCAAACAGGATGTTTACCTAAAAAATTTTCTTCAAGTTAGGCTTGTTTCAGATCTTAACAAATCAAAAATTTATTACCAAAATACTCTTGGGTTCAAAGTAGATGAATGGGGACACGCAGAACTTGGGAATAACTTCGGTTTCATACTTCAACAAGCTGACAATCTTCAAGATATAAGACCCAATGCTAAACCAGGCAAGGTACAGTGGGAAGGGCAAAACATTGGCTGGGATTCCTATTTCTATTCCAACTTTGAGGGTGTTGGGCAATTATACAAAGAATTTAAATCCAAAGGCGCAATTTTCGCGTATGAACCAAAAACTGAAACTATGGGAAATAGTCAATGGAAAGAATTCGCTGTTAAAGACTTAGACGGTTATGTAATGGTTTTTGGTGGCGGCAAATAAAAATTTTTGAATATAGTGTTACGTTGCTTAGATAAGGAAAACATCATGTGCTCCTTTCCGAGGCTAGGATGTGAAAAAATTGTATTTAAATTAAAGAGTGCGATGCTTCAGAAATGGAGAATCGCTTTTTTCTTAAGTATTGGAGCAGAACAATTGAAATCAGATTAGTGAAATTCATATACTAAATGACTTATTTATATTTTCCTTAAGAAAGCAATATTGCTTAAAAATATCAATGAAAAAGTACGGCAATGGTTATTGGATTATTTGTCTTATAACTAATTTTTATTGATTGAAATAAGAAGGGGCGCTGAGGCGTCCCGCCATAATATTGATCATTCTTAATTACTTCAATGGGCAGGTTATTGAAAGAAGAATAAAACCTAATATTCAGAATAACAATTAAAAGAATTAGAAGGGGTGTTATGAGTGATTTGGAAATTTTGTTTTCAGGGAAGGGTGGAAGTATAACAGGATGTCTAAAATAATTTATCATGTTGCAGTTTCACTAGATAACTTTATTGCCGACCAAGGAATGATAGAGGGGGAAATTAACAATTCTTCCTTTTTATTTGATGGCGAACATGTCCCGGACTTTTTATCAGATATCCAACAATATGATGCAGTGCTGATGGGTGGGAAAACATATGAGTTTGGATTTCAATTCGGTGCTAAACCGGGCGAACCTGGCTACAAAGGTATAAAACATTACATATTTTCTAACTCTATGCAGTTCGATTCAAACGAAGAAGTGGAACTTATCAAGGAAGATGCTTTAGGGTTTATTGAAAATCTTAAACAAAAAGAAGTGGGCAGGATTTGGCTGTGTGGGGGTGGGGAATTAGCAGGGTCCTTGCTCAAAAATAAACTTATTGATCAATTAGTGCTAAAGGTTAATCCAATTATAGTCGGGAAAGGTATACCTCTATTCGGGAGCATTAAAGCGCATTTAAAATTAGAGTTAATGGATATAAAACAGTATTCTAACGGAGTCATTAAAACTACTTACAATATTATATATGTTTAGAAACTGTTTACATCGCATGAAAAGTGAGCCATTGTAAATTTTATAATCACAGATAATTCGGCCTTATTTGGAGAAGACAGGCATAATTCTTTTGTTAGGGTGCGATTATTAAAGCTGGAGGGATAAGGTTGGATAAACAGTTGATTCTTGAGGAGAAATTTGAAAATCAACAATTAAATAGCTTACTAGAATGGCGTTGTGAACCTAAGAAGTGGAGTGTTGACACAACGAGTTCTCAGCTGGTTTTAGAAACCGATCAGGAAACAGATTACTGGCAAAAAACACATTACGGCTTTGAAGCAGACAATGGTCATTTTCTTTATATGAATACAGATAAGAATTTTAGGATAACCACAAAGGTCAAAGCTTTTCCAAAGTCAAAGTATGACCAGGCAGGGTTGATGGTTCGCTATTCAAAGAATGTATGGGTTAAAACTTCTTTAGAATATATAACAAATACTTTGAGTAAAATGGGGGCAGTAGTTACAAATGGAGGGTACTCTGACTGGTCCACACAATATATGGAGTCTAAAGAGACTGACACATACTTACGAATCTCCAGGATTGCTCAAAATTGCTATGTTGATTTTTCCTGGGATGGGGAAGAATGGATGCAAATACGCATAGCTCACTTGGATATTCCTGGTGATTCAACAATCTCAGCTGGATTATTTGCATGCAGTCCTCAAGGAAAGGACCAATCTGTGCGTTTTGATTTTCTTACCATAGAAGAGCTTTCTGCAGATCCAAAAGAAGCTTATCTATAACAAGCATCTCATTGATGGATCTATTATTATAACATCATTTAACCACCATATTTTCTCTTAGTGTATAGTAAAGTGATTAAATAAATAATCGAAATAGTTAAAAGAAAGATAAATGGATTTATACCCTCGTAAGAACGGTCTGTCCAAAAAGTTAAATAAACATTTTCAATCATTTCAATTAACAGCATACCAATTACAACTGTAAATGCGTATGACTGGGCTTTCATTTTGATGAAATTTTTCCTTTCATTCCCCAATTGAGGTAATGTCACGAGGGTAATAATTATTAGCAAAACACAAATTGCTAAACTAGCAAAGAACAATATAACTCCCCAGTTCATAACTTATTTCTCCTTATCAAAAAATGAAGAGCAGAATGATAAATCGGCCATCAACATCACCTTAGACATAGCTATGCAACCACACTTATTAACAGTTGAGCACCTTTAGAGGTCATACAGAATTTAATGGGACACGAAAAGAGCGAAACCACCAGAATATAAGCTTATCTAAGTGGTCATTTGAAACGTGAGTTATATAAGAAATTCTTTTAACTGCTGCTGATGCAGCAGTTTTATTGTGCTCAAGGGACAGGTTAGTCGAAGAAGATTGTAATTGAATGAGAAAGATAAATGAAAAAGACGAGTTTTACCGTCTAATTTTTTACTTATCAAGCTTGTCCAATATAGATTTAAGAATATTATTCCTTTCCTGTTGTATCCTTATAAATCGCATAAGATACCAGATAACAAAAACTATAACGGCTATATTAAACAATAATGTTACATTGGAGCTATAGTAAAAAGATTAATCATTGAGAAATCTCCTTTGTTTTAGTAGATTATACCATATGCTGTAAATGTATGAGTAACAGGCGGTCGTTAGTGACTGCCTTTTTAGCTTATTAAAGTAAAGAGGGCAAGAGTTTAACAACCGGCTTCTTTTCCAGGCGGTCCTTTTCTTCTTCATAGATCTTAGAAGGGATGAATGCTCTTTTTATTGAATACCACTAGTAATCCGATGGTGTTTAAATAGTAGCTTGAATGAGCCGGATCATAGTAACTGGAGTCTTTTCTTAGAATAAAAATTTTGGGCGTTTAAAAAAAGAGGAGAGTCAATATGGAAATAGTCTATTTTGCAGGTGGATGTTTATGGGGAGTACAAGCTTTTATAAAAACTTTACCTGGAGTTAGGTTTACAGAAGCGGGAAGAGCTAATGGAACAAGTCAAACACTTGATGGTGCTTATGATGGCTACGCCGAATGTGTAAAAACAGGATTTGATCCAAAGGTTGTAACGATCATGGAATTAATGGGCTATTTTTTTGAAATTATTGATCCCTACAGTTTGAATAAACAAGGACAGGATGTTGGTAAGAAATACAGAACAGGAGTATATAGTGAAAAGCCTGAACACTTAATAGAGGCGAAGGCATTTATTAGTGAGAGAAATGATTATGACCTTATAGTCGTAGAAGTATTGCTTCTTACAAACTATGTGAGAAGTGCAGAAGAACATCAAGATAGATTAGCTAGATGTCCAAATGATTATTGTCATATTCCAGAAGAAATATTAAGTAGATATAAGTAAGGGAAAATATTGAAAGATGTTTATGGACTCTATGCTTTACCATCTAACAAGGGGAACAGCACAGACCACTCGGATGCGTTTATTTCACAACGCGTCTTTTTCGTATAGGGAGTTAATGTATACGCGGGGGCATTCCTTAGTATCTGGCTACATATGATGCGGTTTTCTTATTGTACAAAAGGGGCAGTTTTGTTTTATAAAAAAAGGTAAAATGCAGATGAAATGACAGAAGAGGAGAAAAATTATGAATGCAGGAGTAAATATGGGAGATATTATTTTTCAAGTATTTTCCTTAGGAGTTCCAATATTTTTTATAGCAATCTTACTTTTATTTTGGCGTTCTTCAAAAAAGAAAAAAGAACAATTAAACGTAATGAAGAAAGGTTGGACTCGATACAGAAAAAAATAAATAAAAATATGAGATAGATTGTGAAGTTTTGTACTTAAAGTAAAGGGTGCAAGAGTTTAAGAACCAGCTGCTGTTCCAGCCGGTTCTTTTCTTCTTCAATAAAAGGGGAGTTTTGTGTAAGAAGAATTCTAAAATTTTATAATTTAAAAAGAATTTAGGGGAAGGTTGGGATTAAAATAGATATTTTCATCAAAAGAATCACTCTATTTATAGCTTTACTATTTTTTTTAATAGCTTTTGTATACGGTAATACATTTTTCCAAGCTGGGATAATTTTTTTAGCGATTCACAATATCTATGTAACCAATATGGAACTTAATCAGCAAAAAGACGGAAAGGAAAATTACAAGGCTTATATTTTATGGGTTGTAGTGCTAATAGTGTCAGGTTCGTTCCTAATTAGAAATCTTCTAGGGTTGTAGGGTAGCATAATCCCTGTAAAACTAAACCACTTTAACTTCTCTACTGAATTTCCTGCGCAGTGCTTGTGCATTACCCACACGAAGAATGACACTTTATTACGGTCAAATTACAGTTCTTTGACAAATCGCAGGAAAGGACACAATTTCCAAAACGCTTATGAATCTTATAGGTATAGAGAAAAATAGGGGGCCATATCTGAAGCTAATTGGGAGGACTATAAATGCTGGAATTTGAAACCAATATCGATCAATTTGCCACTATAAAAGTAATTGGGGTTGGCGGCGGCGGAAATAATGCCGTAAACCGGATGATTGAGGACGGCGTGCAGGGAGTAGAGTTCATTTCCGTGAATACAGATGCGCAGGCTCTCCACATGTCAAAAGCGGAGGTCACGATGCAAATCGGCGGTTCGCTGACCAGGGGCCTGGGGGCCGGTGCCAATCCTGAAATCGGCAGAAAGGCTGTCGAGGAAAGCAGGCAGCAGATAAGGGAAGCTCTGCAAGGTGCGGACATGGTGTTCGTAACGGCCGGAATGGGCGGCGGAACCGGGACCGGAGCTGCGCCGGAGATTGCCCATATCGCGCGCGAGCTTGGGGCACTTACAATTGGAGTGGTGACTCGTCCGTTCCCTTTTGAAGGCCGCAAGCGGGCACAAAATGCGGCAGCCGGAATTGAAGAGATGAAGAAAGCCGTTAATACCTTAATCATTATTCCAAACGAGCGATTGCTGGAAATCGTCGACAAGAAAACGCCGATGATTGAAGCCTTCCGTGAGGCGGACAATGTTCTCAGGCAGGGTGTCCAGGGCATTTCCGACTTGATCGCCGTGCCAGGCTTGATTAACCTGGACTTTGCTGACGTGAAAACGATCATGTCCAATAAAGGAACGGCGCTTATGGGCATCGGAGTCGCTTCAGGCGAAGACCGCGCTGCCGAAGCTGCCAAAAAGGCCATCTCCTCGCCGTTGCTTGAAACAAGCATCAATGGGGCGAAAGGGGTGCTGATGAACATCACCGGCGGCATGAACCTCAGTTTGTATGAAGTCCAGGAAGCGGCCGATATTGTGGCGGCTGCAACAGATGACCAGCTTAACATGATTTTTGGATCGGTCATCAATGAAAACCTGAATAAAGAAATCATGGTGACCGTGATTGCGACCGGCTTCGATCATGATGAGGAGGAAGCTCCGCCGTCGAACACATCACGCCGTTCCGGAGACATGATTGCCAATTCCCGTGAGCAATACCAGGCTCAGTCGAGACAGCGAGAGCCTGTTGCCCATGCAGAATCGGGGAATTATGGCCAAGCCCGAAACTACAGCCAGTCCGGCGGCTACGGTCAATCCGGCCATCACAGCCAGCCGCCTGCCTACGAAGAGCCCGCGAATTACGAACGGGGTACCCAGCAGCAAGATGACTCGCTTGATATTCCATCGTTCTTGCGGAAGCGAAGCAGAAGGCGGTAAACCAACGAACAAAAAGGCCTGATCATTTGCGATCAGGCCTTTTAAAATAGATAAAAGCAAACGTTCATGCCGCCACTTTAACGGGTAGATTTAAGTAAGTTGAAGGTTGAATCATGGAGCCATTATGAAAAGAATCCCATGTGCCGGCCTGCTTCTGAGCTGAATCATGGTATTCATGATCTTAATTGTCATCAATACCGTTCTGTTATTCTTTTATAAAGGGAATAAGCCCCCAAGAGCTGGGGGCTTTCCTCTTATTCTACGATTGTTACTTTCACTTGCTTTCTTCCAAACGCAAGTGCGTCGCTTTGCTCAGGGATGAATACGTCGATTCTATTGCCTTTGATGGCTCCGCCGATGTCTTCAGCGGTAGCATACCCGTACCCCTGAACGTATACTTTTGATCCGAGCGGAATAACGGATGGATCCACGGCAATGACTTTTGCATTCGGATTGGCTTTCAGGTCAACACCTGTTTTGGTGATTCCGATGCAGCCTTCGCAGTCAGCTGTATAAGCTGTTGCTTCGACCATGATTTCCTTGCCTGCTGGTGCAGACGTTTGAGCGGCTGCTGTTTTCGCAACCGGGGCTGTTGATTTGGCTGGTGCTGTTTTCGCTGGTGCTGAAACATTTTGAGCTCTTTCTGTTTTTACGGTTGCTGCATTATGTACGTCCGTATAAATAGTTAGTTCCAAACCAGGATGGATCAGGTCAGATGATAGAGAGTTCCACTTCATCAGGTTGTCTACTGTAACTCCGTAGACTTGAGATATATTCCAAAGGGTGTCCCCGCTTCTTACTAGTACTGTTTTGACTGGTGATACTTCTAGAGTGTCATTTGGATGAATCACATCACTTGTGAGTTTGTTCCATTTTTTGATGGATTCGACAGATACTCCATATTGTTTGGATAGACCATACAGAGTGTCTCCCTGCTTGACGACGACTTGTTCTGCTTGCGCACTTCCCGCAGCTGCGATAAAGAACGCCGCTGCTGCAATTAAAGATAAAAATTTTCGTTTCATTTTCTCCTTGCCTCCAATCGGCTTTCTTTTACTATGGTGATTATAGTAACATAGCAGTCTTACAATAAAAGAACAAAGAGATATAAATTGGGTGACGAACATAACAGCCCTGTAACACAATGTAACAAATTTCGAGAATTGTAATATGTAAATTGTTGAGATTTGCAGATGGATCAGAAGGTTCTGCAAGCTAGAGGACCCGGATGAGTACCCGGGCCGGGGGCAGGACAGTTTAATATAACATTAATGGTATAATATTCCTGTATGCTATAAAAGGTGTGATGTAATATGTTTGATAAATTTAGAATATTAAAGTACTTCAGAATAGACTTTATGAAGGAGAGATATCGCATTGCCCGACAAGAAAAAAATATTTGATGTAATTGCAGAAACGGAAAGATTAATAGTAAGACCATTAAAAAGTGATGATTATCAAAATTGGTTTAATGAGTTTAATAACAGGTTTCCCTCGCAGTATAAACACGACAAAGGAAGAATGGATATGAGTGTTTGCACTGAGGAGTGGTTTCATAATTTGGTGGAAAAACATCAAGAATTAGCATTGAGTGATGTAGCACACGTATTCGGTATTTTCCGTAAAGAAGATGGGATTCACTTGGGGATGGTAGACTTCTCCACCTTAGCTAGGGAAGTCTTTCAATGGGCTAGAATTGGTTACAGTATTCATAATCAGTTTTGGGAAAATGGATACTGCAAAGAAGCAGTAAAAGAGGCTGTAAACCTAGCATTTAAAGAACTGGATTTTCATCGAATTGAAGCTCATATAAACCTTGATAATATACCTTCTATTAATACAGCAAGGAGTATAGGAATGGAGTTTGAATGTATTCGCAAAGGATTTATATATGAAAACGAAGAGTGGACTGACCATCTTGTTTATTGTATAAACTCTAAGTGATTAAGTTGAATAGCGTGCAGCTGAGATTCTTTTTAATGGAGTCCCTGTGAAAAGAACCTCTTTCATATACATATTCTAATAAAAAATGGATTTGGGAAGACATTACAATGCCGAATCCCCATTCAACATCCCATATACTTCCTCTTCTAAAAACATAGCCACTTCCTCTAATGAAACGGTTATTTTAAGTAGATAAGGCTGCTCTTATTTGTTTTTTAGTTAACATAGTCTTATTTTCATTTACAGGATATAGCTTGTTAACTCAATTAATAATTTTGAATATAAATCAGGTGTAGGTTCAGAAGAAGCTTCGTTGAGAATAGCAATGGCTGGTATATTATGGGGTATCAGTGTTTTACTTCTAATAATAACAATCTCAAGTATGGTAAGACGATTACAGTAGTCTTCTTCAACTTTATGAATGCTTTTAGATTCAAAAGGGTTACTGCTGTAATCCTTTTTTTTATGGAATAACAGGGACGGTTCAATAAGAAGTGCTTTTGTATTTACATGATTTTGAAAAGAATCTTAACTTCTTGAAACTTTTATTGATGATAGTGTCCACTAATAGGTGAAGGGGGGAGAATTGATGGAAGCGGAAATCCACCGATTAGTAAAAAAAGCAATCAAAGGGAACAAAAACGCGTTTGAAAAGTTGGTTCAACATTACTATGAAAGAATCTACCGGACAGCTTATCTTTATGTACATAACGAAGCAGATGCATTGGACGTCGTCCAGGAGGCAACCTATCAGGCCTATACATCCATCAAAACGTTAAGAAATCCGGAGTATTTTACGACCTGGCTCACCAGGATTGTAATTCGATGTTCGGGACATGTGATAAAGAAAAGGGACAATGTCATTCCAATGAGCGATGAATTATTAGCCAGCTTACCGGATGAATTGAATTCAAACATTGAAGAGTCTTCACAGCTTCTACATGCCGTTCAGCAGCTAAGATTGAATTATCGTACAGCCATTATTTTATTCTACTATTACGATTACTCAATCAAAACGATTAGTAGTGTGATGGAAATCCCAGAGAATACCGTCAAAACATATTTAAGCAGAGGAAAAGCAGAGTTAAAAAAGGTTTATAAAAGTGAGGAGGACAAATGCCATGGATAACAAAGAACTCAATGATGCAATTGAACAAATACCTGTGCCAAAAGAAAAAGTTTTTAACGCCATTTCCAAAGGGATAAACAAAGATGTGGATCGAGGACATGGAAAGAAAAAGAAGGCTCTTGCTGGTATAGCGATTGCGGCTGCTATTCTTGGAATCACAATGGCCTCCGGATTTTTTAATCCTGCTATGAACAAAGTATTAGCCAAGGCACCCTTAATCGGTGGGATTTTTCAAGAGTTTGATGATCCAATGGGTGTAGAACTAGCAAATCAGGATGCAGTAACACAATTAAATCAATCTTTAACAAAACATGGGGTAACTGTAAAACTAACAAGCGCTTACTTTGATGGTAATGTGGTTTCCATTACGGGATTTGTAGATGATGGTGTTGAAAAAGGGCATAACGAAAAAGGAGAAGTAAGCTTTGATGTGAACTTTGAACATAATAAAGGAGACAATGACCCATGGCTAAATGGGTCGAAAGATCTCAGGAAGGTTAAAGGCGGATATAAATTCCAATGGAAAATGGAATATCCATATAAGTCGATTAAAGAGAACTTCACTCTCCCTATAACGATTCATAGTATTAATGGAATAAAAGGTGATTGGAATTTTAATGTTCCAATTCAGCAAGAAAAAAACAGTACACTTGTTATTAATCAGGAAAAAGGATATCCAGAAGATGAGGTCAAAATCCGTATAAAGGAGATTCTTACCGCAAAAACCACCTCTTCACTTATTTATGAGACCGTGGAGAAATACGAGGGCGATAATATTGATATACAAGTAGTTGATAATAAAGGAAAAGTATATACGTTCGGAAACCCAACAATTCTTGAGGAATCGGAACAGGAAGATGGATATCATAGTATCGTCAGAAGAGAAATGACCAAGCTGAATTCAGATATTACATCACTTACATTTTATACTTCGTTATCAGCGGCAGATCCAAAAGGACAACAACTTTTGAATATAAAATCTTTCACCTTAAAAAGCACACGGTTCAATTTAGGCTTGCAGGTAAATGATGTTACTCAAAAAAGTGGGGAATTGGTAATAGATTATCAGCTTACAGGGCTTCCGAGGAATTTGAGTAAAGGTAAACTTGAAACAATTAACCATAATTTGGCTTACCTTTTCTGGTTGGTGGATAAGGAATATTTAAACAAGATAGACCCGGAAAATCCGTGGCCTCCTAAAAACCACGGTATTCCCTTTAATAAAGTAAAAATGATTGATGAGGCAACGTTACACTTCCAATCCACATTCGATTTGAATGGAGAAGAAAAAATTAAGAACTTTAAGCTGGAAAATACAATCCTGCAGTTCGATTTTTCAAGGTTTGTCCCATCTGAGGATTTACAACCATTTACTGTTGAACTTCCGGTCGGGGAAGAATAATCAGTTACAGTAACTCAGTTAGGAATCGGACGGAATTCTATTATTGCATTGAATAATTAGTAAAATCGGGCGATGACTTAAGTAAGTCACCGTCTTTTTTTGTGAAATATTTTATTAAAATTACAGGGTGCAAGAGATAAAGGATCCCGGCTGTCGTGAAGACAGTCTTTTTTAATGGTGGCGGGCTTGTTGAAGAAGGAAATGTATTACTTTGAGGGAATTAAGATATATAAGAGTTATAAAATTGAAGGTGTGTTTAAATGGAAGAAATAGTGCAATCATTTTTAGAAACTGAAATTTCTGATCAAGATTATTATGAAGGAATCATTCGTTTTATTTATTCTGGCAATATTAGATGTGGAGAATATGAATGTAATCAATTTGTAGTTAAAAATTGGATTTATTGAACTTTATCGTTTATGAAGAATATGAGATTAATAAAAAGAGGGAAATTCATAATTCATTTTCTATATCCAAAAATAAAGTACTTAGAATCATTAATGACTATGCTGGTAAACAGGGATTTATAATACAAGATTTTTAATTTTTATTGGACTAAAGAGGGGCATTGATTGTATATGGATGAATGACCTTTTGTGTTTAGCGACTTATGGTAGTAAAGGGGAGGTTTGCTGAAAAAGAATATGTAACTAATCGACTTGAATATATACTAAAAACAATATTTATTTATTAGAGGAGCAGAAAATGAAGTGTTTTTGCGAACAACAAGAAACATACGAGTTAAAGGTCGAAGGTGATGTTGGAGCTGACCCTATCTGGTGTAATCAATGCGGCTGTAATTTTGATTTAGATGATATTCCATTCTCAAAAGAATTAAAAAGAGAATTGAGCGAGTGGGCAACAAAGTATGGTGAATGGATTGATTGGGATTTAGACCAAATAATTGAAAATGGTGCTGAAATAGAGGAAGAACATAACCGACAAGGTGCTTATTTAACAGAAAAAGTTAAGTTAGAGCTCGACGGCAGATATAAAATAAAGTTTTCGCCTTCGTCAATGGGAAGAAGTTATTCAAATAATAAACTTCTTTAAACAACTGCGGTCCTATGTATAATAGGTAGCATTCTTTTTCCTTATTGTACAAAAGGGAGGTTAGAGCAATAAAGCGTCCAGGGGTTATAATTAAGGATGCAGCTTTATTAAATAACTAGCAAGTTGTCTTAGAGAAGAGGTTAACAATGAAAAATAGAGAGGAAGCTATCAGATACTGTTTGGGGATGGGCAATACATATGAAGATTATCCATTTCGTGATAAGAATTGGACGTTAATGCGACATATAGATAACAAGAAAGTGTTTGCGTGGATATTTGAAAAAGATGGCCATATTTGGATTAATGTGAAATGTGAACCCGGTTTTTTGAATTATTGGCGTCAGATTTACAATTCGGTAGTTCCAGCATTTCATCTTAATAAGGATCATTGGAATTCGATAATTCTTGATGGCACTGTTCCTAAGGAAGACATTTACGAAATGATAAAACAAAGCTATATGTTAACTAAAAAAAATAATAGTAAAGTTAATTTCAAAAAGTGAAGGTATTGATTCAGCAGAAAGGATTAATGCCTTTTTCTGTGGAACTTACTATGAGTGTGAACTAATCTACTAAAACCTAACGGGTGCATTAAACCAAGGGGTTGAGGCCTCTTTATGTTGAAATTTCATATTGTAGGTACGAAACAGGTGAAAGCAACCAAATTAAAGGATAGGGGATTTAAAATGGAGATTTTAGAACTACCAATTGAGTTTAAGTATAAAGAACAGAAGAATATAATTTATCCTAGCTTAATTATCTCCAATAATGATTTAACTTTAGTGGATACAGGATATGCGAATTTTTTACCTATAATCGAATCTGAAATTATAAAAATTGGATATAAAATGATTAATTTAAAGAACATCATTATCACTCACTATGATAATGACCATATTGGCTCGTTATATGCTTTCAAAGCAAAATACCCTTGGATCAAAATAATAGCCAGTGAGCGTGAATCAAGATACATAAGCGGAGAAGAAAAGTCGGAGAGATTAGTTCAAGCGGAAGAAATGTTAGCTGGATTACCAAGTGAAGAAATAGAATTTGGTAAATGGTTTATACAAGAATTAAAGAGTTTGAAACATATTTCAGTGGATGAAAAAGTTGAAGATGGGGCAAAGATCCTTGATGGAAAATGTACCATAATTGCAACCCCGGGACATACATCAGGTCATATATCTTTATATATACCTAGTTTGAATAGTGTAATTACGGGTGATGCAGCTGTTAATGAAAATAATAGGTTGGTGATTGCTAATCCTCATTTTTGTTTAAATATTGAGAAAGCAAAAGAGTCCCTTAGCAAAATCTTAAATCTCAATGTAAAAACCTACTATTGCTATCATGGCGGCAAATTAACCTTATAACCTTCTATCGTTTATAGGTTCCTTTTATAAATTAAGCAATTATATTAATAGTAGAGTTAAAA
The DNA here is from genome assembly GCF_004340465.1 of Mesobacillus foraminis. GTDB lineage: Bacteria > Bacillota > Bacilli > Bacillales > Cytobacillaceae > Mesobacillus_B > Mesobacillus_B foraminis. The sequence continues at coordinate 13,163 of NZ_SLVV01000003.1, forward strand.
AATACAAATAATAATATTCCTTAAGTATATAAATGAAAAGCAGAAGGAGTCGAAGGGAGAGCGCTATGGCGGTCTTTTTTCTTCTTCCACAAAGGTATTGTTTCAAGGAGGTGAATCATGGATTACATTTCACCGGAAGAAGCAGTGTTAAAGGTACAACGGTGGCCTAAGGATACCATAGCGGCGGGGCGTCGTCATACCGTTGGCCTAAAATCTGACGGCACGGTGATGGCTGCGGGTGATAATATATATGGACAATGTGATGTAGGCGGCTGGCGCAATATTGTGGCGGTAGCGGCTGGAAATGTTCATATGGCGACGAACACGGGTAATGCTCATACAATCGGTCTTAAATCTGACAGTGCTGTGACTGCTGTGGGTTGGAATAAACATGACCAATGCGATGTCAACGACTGGCGCGATATTGTAGCGGTTGCAGCGGGTTGGCGTCGTACCATTGGGCTTAAATCGGATGGCGCAGTGGTAGCAGTGGGCCGAAATAATGATGGTGAATGCAATGTAAGCGGCTGGCATGATATTTTGGCCGTCGCGGCGGGTGACTGGCATACAATCGGTCTTAAATTGGACGGAACACTGATGGCTGTGGGAAATAATCGGTATCGCCAATGCAATGTAGGCGGCTGGCGCAATATTGTGGCGGTAGCGGCTGGTTATCTTCATACCATCGGTCTTAAATCGGACGGCAAGGTGGTTGCTATAGGTTCGGATAAAAATGGCCAATGCGATGTAAGCGACTGGCGTGGTATTGTGGCGATAGCGGCGGGTAGTAATCATACCATTGGCCTTAAATCGAACGGTACTGTGGCGGCTGTGGGTTGGAATGAGTATGGTCAATGTAATGTAAGTAATTGGCACGATATTGTGGCAATCGCGGCTGGTTGTGCTCATACCGTGGGTCTTAAATCTGACGGCACGATGGTTGCTGTGGGGGATAATGAATATGGACAATGCGATGTAAGCGGCTGGTACGGAATTCAACTGCCTAACAATTATTTTTAAGGTAAAAGGGATACAGTTCCTGAAACTAATAAACACCAAAAAAGGATCAAACCTAAATTTCCTTCTTCAGCTAACGGTTGCAAGAGTTTAAGAGCCGGGCGTAATTCAGCCGGCCTTTTTTATTGTTTAACTATAGGGAGATTAGCTGAGAAGGTTAAACATTATTTTGTAAATATGTGGTAAAATCAGGGGGTAACACCTAACTCTAACTGTAAAAACTACCTCAAAAAAAGCTGTCATTGAGGTCCACTGCAGGTTCCCAATCTATTTAAAACGGCTAAAAGGATTGAGGGAAAATTTGAAGTTATTTTTTGCTGTTTTACTTATTTTGTTTGGGAGTTTTTTAATTGGATTAACAGTAAATAGCTTTGGCAAGACAGGTAACTTTATTATGCATTTAATAGGGATTGGATTTAATTTAGGGGCTATTTTTGTTGTAAGAAGCAAGAAAGATAACCAACAGTCTTCTCAAACTAATGAGTAAAAGATCCTGGCTGTCGTGAAGACAGCCCGCTTTTTCTTATGGTACTAAAGGGTCAGTTTAATCAAATTTGATTCAAAATTAACTGTAACCTAAAAGAGTTTCGAGTATGTGCTTCTACGAATATTGTAAGTTACAAGCTTATTATCAACAAAATAAGAGGGGGGAAATTTATTATTTTAAAGAGAAAAATATTAACGGCAATTCTTAGCAGTTTGTTATTTGCACTTATCTTTTCAGTGCTTGGTGGCTTTGAAGCGAACCGATTTTTTAATTTATATTTAAATTTATATTATTTAAACTTTATGCTTGTAATTACTTACGGAGTTATTGCTTCCTTCTTTAGTGACTGGCTTAGTAGGAAGATTTCTAAAAGAGCTTATACTCGCGAAATTACCTCCTTCTTAATTCATTGTTGCTGCGGAGCAGTATTGCAAGTTTTTGGTCTTGGTTCTGCTATCCTATTCTTTCTTATTGATCGTTTATTAGGTAGGGTGAAGATTGGATGGCTGTCAGTAATCATAGCTTTTTTAATCGTAGTACTAGTATTTATCATTATGATTAATAGGTAGGCAAAATAAGCGAATTGAACTTAACTGTTAGAGATTGGAAATATGTACTTAAAGTAACGAAAGTTTTAGTTGAATAATCGTTCCTTTTCTTATTTAACTAAAGGATGCTTGTGTTTAAGATCAGCTGCCAAACCAGGCAGCTTTTCTTATTCCATAAAAGGGGGAGTTTAGTTGAACAAGGATAATCAAAGTTTATAAATTAAATGAAGCTGCAACATTTGAAAGGTGCGTGTATATAAGGGGCTGCAGCTCAATCTAGGGTGAGTTTTAATATAAAAATTTTCATTAAAATGATAATAATAAGTCAGATAACTCTTTAATTCTGCAATGTCTAAAATTATAAAGAAAATACTCCTGCCTAGTTGGTGTTATTCTTAATAGACCTGCGGAACGAAGCAGTAGCAAATGATGATGGATATTCCCTTTTGACATCCCAATCAATTGAACAAGTTCAGTGAAAGTTTTACTTTCCTCTTTCATACCACTAAGTATTTGTAATCGTTTATCTTCCGCCAATGCTTTGGTAATAAGCAATGTCTCATCTCTGACACCCATTGAACAAGGATAGGTAAGAACTACTTTTTCATTGAAAATATCAACTAAAGATAAAGGTCGAAAATGCCAAGTAGGGGCAAGAACAACTTCTGAGACTTGTAAATTTTCAATATTGAACCCTTTTGTTATAACTTCAATTTCACTAAAGGGATGTTCTTTTAGTGCTGATACATCAACATTCTTAATATTATGGGTTAATATTGGAGATACCATTTCCTCAATATCAATAAAATATTCCCGATACCATTTTAATAAAATCAATAGATGATTTTTCCTCCTCTTATCTAGGTCACTGGGCATTCCCCTTTTTTCACTCACATAAGGTGCCAATAATTCGTACATTTCCCCTAATGGTAGTTCAGAAAGCCATAAGTGATATCCTTTAAAATTGTTATACGGACAATGTTGAATTAAATGTACTGATAAATCTTCAAATTGAAGATCCGCAAGCTCTGTTATCTCCTTATGTAATTCATTGGATATTTTATGTTTAGTCTCTTCATACCAATCTTTTGAAATAGCTAAGTATTTTAGATGAGTTTGTCTCTTGTAAAGTGACAGGCTAAGAAGCACTTCATAAACTATTGAGTCAAGAACTTTAATATTCATAAAACTTCTCCTTACAGTTTTTGTTTTAGTTTAACATACATTGACTTTTGTTTATAGTTCAATTAATATTGAACTTGATAAAAGGAGGGGAATTATGGAAATTTATCAAACTGAGGAATTAGTAGATATTGTTTATGGGCAAACGGCTGAACGTGAGCTAAAACTCGATATAATTCAACCAGTAGCGTCGGAAGAATTTTTCCCTGCTATTATTTATGTCCACGGCGGAGGATGGATGTCAGGTGATAAAAGTAAAGTAGGTGGGGAATGGAATGCCTCTTTCGCAAAATATGGATTTGTATGTATTAATATTAATTTTCGGTTGAGTGGTGAGGCAATTTTTCCAGCACCATTATTAGATGTAAAACAAGCAATTCGTTGGGTTAAATTAAATGCAAAAAACTACAATATAGACGAAAATAAAGTGGGCATCTGGGGACATTCATCAGGAGGACATTTAGCCACTCTAGCAGCATTAAGTGCCGATCATCCTGAATTTTCTTCGAAGGGTCAGTTCATCTCGACAAAGGTTAATGCAGTTGCTACCTTGGCGGGTCCAGTAGATTTACTTGAAATGGGAGGGTGGCACAATAATCCAAATTCTCCCGAATCCAAATTTCTTGGTGGGAGTGTTCAAGAGCAAAGCGTAAAGGCAGAACTAGCAAATCCCATCCATTATATAAATGAGGATAGCCCACCTGTACTAATAATTCAGGGGGATTATGATGAAATCTGTCCTGTTCAACAAAGTCAACTTTTACATACAGCATTGCCAAATTCATCATATCTCGAAATCAAAGGTGCAGATCACGATTTTGTGGGTGGTGTTTTAACTTTGGATGATGTATTGACCATAGTAAGGTTGTTTTTTAACAGAAATCTTAAAACAGGCTTAATTAACAAAGAGGAACTGGCTAAACATCGTGAAGAAGTTAATAAAGTAATGGACTGGTTTAAAGAAAATAGCAGATAGTGTTTTTAACACGTTTAAAATGTTATAGTTTTTGCTTTTTGTTAATAAAATACAGTTTGTGAAGAAACGTACTTAAACTAACGGGTGCAATTGATGAATAAGAGCTATTGCTTGATGTGCTAACGGAACCGGTTGCTGTCACAAATTTAGTCATTAAAGAAATAATAGATGGACTTATATGTATAGAAATGGAAGGAGGATGGTTATGATTTATATTGCTCTTCTTCGGGGGATTAATGTGGGTGGAAATAATAAAATAGACATGAAGCTGCTTAAGCATACGTTTAAACAAGCCGGGATGTGTGATGTGGTGACTTACATTAATACAGGCAATATTATTTTTGCATATAAAGACAAATCAAAAACTGAATTAGCCCGTATGTTGGAAGAAGCGATCCATAATGATTTTGGATTATACATTAAAGTAGTCATTCGTACGGTCGATGATGTCAGAGGGATCATTAACGCAATCCCTGACACATGGAAAAATGACAAAGAAATGACCAGTGATGTCATGTTTTTATGGGATGAAATTGATGACGAGTCCGTACTTGAGCATTTAGTCATTAAGCCAGATATTGATACGGTAAAATATGTCCCAGGTGCGATCCTATGGTGTGTTGACAAGATAAATGTAACCAAAAGTGGAAGGTCAAAGATCATTGGCTCAAAGATCTACAAACAAGTAACGGTAAGGAATGTCAACACTGCTCGTAAGATATATGAACTTATGCAAGCCCAAAATAGATAAGATTTCATAATACAATTGAATTTTTTAAGTGATTTTTATGTAAAAATCTGTCCAAAGCAAGGGTGCAGGAGCTAAACATTCCGCAGTAATTGTGTGCTTAAGAATTATGGGAATGGAGTTCAGAAACGCTGGGTTTAGAAAGGCAAATTTAGTTAGAGTATAGTGGCTGGATTAAAAATAGGCGTTAAACGATCTTATTGATGAGAAGGCAACTTCTGCCGAAACTAGATTTAATCCCTAGTGTCCTACCAACAAATCACAATCCTCTCTTCCCATAAATGTTTTCGTTAGTGTGCCGCCTAGAGTCACAATTCCAGTTAGGGAGAGGTATCTTAATGTGTAAAGCTTGGTTCAATATAGATCATCTGCATTCTAATTAGAGTTCAATTTATCATGTCCCCAAAATTAAATGAGGATGCAGACATAGCTGTCTCCAGGAGCCTATAATCTAAGCTTCACAGCAACTATAGCTTCTATCCCAGGATTCTTCCTAAAGGGCCAAAAAGATAATGAAGAAAAGAGATGGGGCCAGGTATATTTTCCAGATTAAAAAAGGACATTAGGGCTGACAGAATCAGGATAGAAGAAAATGTGATTCTGTCAGCCTTTGAGGCTTTTTTTAGTTGCTTCCACTCGAATAAACAATGAGCCAAATAAAGACCTGCACTGCAAATACTGTACTCCATTCCATTATTCCTCAACCTCATCTCTTGGGAGTGCTGCTGGCGGGCCAATGTAACCAGGCCTCCTGATTTGAGCATTCACACTAATTTTGACCTCTACCTGGTGCTTTTTGTTCTTTTCTTTGAAGGACGCCTTCTAATTCGGATCATCCCATTTTCCTCCTCAAGTTATATGCTATAGATTAAAATTCCCCTCAACTTTAAAAAAAACACAAAAGAGGTATTTTGTGTAAATTAAACAGCGTAGAGGAGAGAGGAACCCCTTTTGTTCTTTTCAACTACCCTCTACTCGAAGGCACTTATTTACCGGAACAGAATTCACTGTTTCAACAAAAGGTTAATAACATTAGTAAAATGAATACTAGGTAATGAATAGGTATAGGGAATTTGAGCAAAACTCACCGTTAATACCTGAAGGAGGCAGAACCATGTCCAAAGAGACGAAGCAAAGAAAAATAATGTTAGATTTAGCCGTAACGCTGGATGGTTTTATTGAAGGAAAAAATGGAGAAGTCGACTGGTGCATCATGGACTCGGAAATGGAGTTTATGAATTTCTTAGATCAAGTTGACACCATTTTATATGGGAGAAAGAGCTATGAGCTATGGGGGCAATTTACTCCAGGTCCAGAAGCTGGTGAAACGGAAAAAGAATTATGGGAAGCCGTTCATAGCAAACAAAAATATGTGTTTTCCAAATCGAAAAAGTGGACGGATGATAAAGCTATATTTATAAATGACCAGGTATTTGAAGAAGTCAATAAATTAAAAAGTAGGCCTGGAAAAGACATCTGGTTATATGGTGGATCCAGTCTGATTACAAGTTTTATTCATTTAGGGCTTGTTGATGAGTTTCGATTATCGGTTCATCCTGTGATTTTGGGAGAAGGAAAACCGTTGTTTATGGATATACACAAGAGGCAAAACTTGAAATTGATTCAATCAAGATCATTCTCCTCTGGTGTTGTTCAGTTGATCTATCATTTGAATAGGGATTAATGAGATCAGGACGGTCAGCGGTCTTATTACTGAATGAAAAAAGGTGCAAACCATAGTTGGTTTGCACCTTTTTTGTCCTGCGTACAGGACTATTGGGCAATGTCGGTCTTAAGTATATCGATTCAAGACCAGTGTTCCAGTCGCCCTTTCGGCAAATGCTGCCTCAATCGCAGAGTCCAATAGTAACATTGAAGTCGCTGTTAAATCTTGCAATTTAACCAGTCCCTTCGGCTGTTTATTGGTCTTGCCTTCTTTATATACCACCTATATTCACTGTTAAAACATGATTTTAAATATTGGGTGCGGCGGTTTTTTAATTTTTTTGGATTGTAGGACTGAAAGATAGAAACTCTAGTTATTTCCTATTCTGTTTTTATTATTAGAATGCATGAAGGGTATTGCATAAAATTGTTGAATAAAGATAGGAAAGAACTCTCTGGAGGTAAAGCATGAATCGATTAAACATAATAACACTTGGTACAAAGGACATTGTAAAATCTCATCAGTTTTATAAGGAACTTGGTTTTGACACTTCTATCAGGGGGCCAGAATCCAATCCTGCTATTATTTTCTTTAGAAACGAAGGGACCAGAATAGCGTTGTATCCTTTAAAAGAACTTGCCAAAGATGTAAATCAAGACAACCCTCCTGCCACTTCAAATGGGTTTTCAGGAATTACGTTAGCTTATAATGCAAAGTCAAAGGAAGAAGTTGATAAGGTTATAAGAAAGGCGGAATCGGCTGGAGCTACAATCCAAAAGGAGCCCAAAAAGACAGATTGGGGTGGATATGGGGGATATTTCACCGACCTGGATGGTTACTATTGGGAAGTCGCTTTTGGAGAAGATTGGGAGTTTGATGAATCCAATATGTTAATTATTGAGTAATCACGAAGTTTTTGTAACTCCCAATGCCTTGTGTCTCCAAAGCAGCTGTTCAACGATTTCGGACTGTTGTTTTTCACACTCAACAATTAATATGACCTCTGTTGGCGTTTGAGTGTTTTTTTGGCGCCATCTGTACTTCATAAAGATAAAGGATAGTAGGAGGCCAAGGATAAAGCCGAAAACAAGACCAATGAGTGACCAAATGATAGGTCCCCATTCTAAAATAAACCCGTAAATTCCGCCAAGCAGCATAAAAATCATTCCTAAAATAAAGGATGGTTCATATTCACTCGTACTTCCTTGGAACGGATCAACATTTGATTTAAATGGCGATTTTTTATTTAGCGGAGCGACAAAAATATTCTCTTTTGAAATTCCGATTTGCTCCAAATCACTGATCGTTACTTCCAAAAAGGAACGGTAGTCAAACGATGAAATGAAATGCATAAAGTTTTCCTTCTTTTTATGTGGCATATTAAAGGGAGCGGGCTGAAAATGGTCAGCTAAATATCTGGATTGCTCAACCTTAAATAGATGATTTGTATACTGTATATCATTGTAACCAGCACTAACAGCAAACAGCATAAGCGATGGCATATTTAAATACCATTGAGGATTAATAACCGCAGCGGCCATTTCAGTTTTTCCTGCAAAGGTCAGATGGATGGCGGGTAAAACATTTGACTGATAGACGCTAATGATGAAGCATACTAACGCAATCAAACCCATCGGAAGCCGGTTGGCATAAATAGATTCTAAACCTGGATTCATAAAGCCCCAAAAAGCCCCTTCCCAAGGTCTGCGATAAGCAAGATAACTGATTTCCAGCGGACTCATGTTAAAAGGTAATATGGGCGATTCCAATTTATCCGCAACCCTTGAAAATTTGTTCAGATCCTTTGTCAGTTTATAGCAGTTTCTTAATTGAAAAATATATACGGTTATATAGATAAGAAACCAGCGAGTATCAATTACCGCCTTAGCCATCTCAAATTCACCTATCAAAGAATAAAGGATTGCCTCGTTAATATGTGCCTGGAAATTGATAAAGAGTTCCCAGATTATTAGCATGGCCCCAGTAAAATATTTGCATAAAAGAAGATACCCTGCTCCTGGGAATGCAGCGGACCACCAGACTACTTTCCAGGGATTACGTTCATAAAGATAATTTATTATATATGGTGAAAGATGTGCTTTTGGACGGCGGAGATCATTCGAAAAGGTTCTATTCAATTTTCTAACCTCCAAGATAATTTTTGGAGTGAAATCATTATTGATATTATTTGTAAAAGGAGCGGGATTATTCTATTGGCTGGGGGTGAATTACAAAGCAACTAGGAGCGGGTTGACCGTTATATGAGTGTCCTTTATGTTTGAAATTCTTTCTTGAACAAAAGGGCTGATTGAATAACGTCATTTCCTTAGTATGGAGAAACTGCATTTGTTTGGCTATAATGTGTATAACTATAAATCTGAGGGGATTTGAATGGACAGAATGATTGTAGAATTATATAAGGATTTTAAAGTAAATGATGGAGGACATATTTGCTATCTTTATAACAATGAAAGCAATTATATGACCAATGTTGTTTCATTTATTGTCACGGGAATTAGGAATGGAGATTATATTCTTCTCCTTGAAAATGATCGAAATATACTTCAAATAAAAGAAATGTTACAAAATGAATTGAGCGAGAAGGAGTTAACTTACTTGCTGTTCATAAATAACTTTGACTTTTATTATTCCTACGGTAATTTTCATCCGCATACGATTGTTAATCATTTTGTAGAAAACATTGAACCACACCTGCAAAAAGGGGCTTCAATTTGTACCTGGGGACTTGTAGAGTGGAGAGAAGACAAAGAAATCCACAAAAATATAGCGGAGTACGAAGAGCAAATACATAAGATCGTAAATGAAAAAGGGATCGTTTCGGTATGTGCTTATGATGCCAGCAGAACATCTGATTCACTCAAAAAGGTTTTACACAATTGCCACGGTGTATTAATGAGTGACGAGAAAGTAATAAATCTTTAACCTGTCACTTTTTTTAAATAACAAATGCTTGAACCGAGGAAGGGCCGTTGCTCCGGTCTTTTTTTGTTTAGTTTTTATGAGGCAGGAAAGTGAAAGAATGATTGTCTAAAAATAAAATACCCCTCCATTTGGGAAGGGTATTATGTGTTATTTCTGTTTTGCAATTTCAGTTCTGTTAGGTGCTATTGGAGGCTGTTCTAACCATTTGTTTTTCACCATTAGATCAAACCAGTCTTTGGTAACTGAAAGGTTCTGTATAATAGTTGATTCATAAGTGGCTATGAGGTCGGTTCGCATTGATGATGCAAGACCTGCTCCATGATAATTCTGTGCAGCTTGAAACAAAAATCCGATATGATACAGTAACAACTTATCAGAAAATGGAGAGTCAGTTGAAATGGTCACTTCCGTTTCCAGAGATTTTGGAACTGGCAAGTTATCGCCCTGTAATATTTTTGCAAAAGCTTTTATTTGTCCATCAGCGGTTCTCTCAGATTTAGTTAAAAATTTTCTAACCTCTTTTGATTCTGCCACCTGGCTGAATGCAATTGAGAGGGTTTTTGCCATAATACTTTTTTTGAGGTTTAGAGAAATGCTAATTATTTCTGTAGCTGCAAGGGTTCTGCCCTTTCCAAAAAAACCATCTTTGAAATCTTTACTTGAGACAAATTCAGGATGCTCATATGCATAATATAACGGGTCTCTCTGGAAAAGCCCTTTTTCAAGCAATAAATCAACAGTTTGATGATACATCTTTTTCGCGTCGTTATCGCAGGAGTCGTAAAATTCTCTTAAGTCTTTTCTTACAGAGATCCCTAACGATGCAATGTGCCCTAATAATCCATGTAGTGTCATTATATGTAAATAGTTCAGGCAGAAAGCATCCGAAAACAGCCTCTGTTTTCCTAAATACAGGTCTGTTTCATTAAATCCGATCGGAACAGGAAATCCCTCATTTTCAAAAAATGCTTTAATTTGATTCTTTTGTTTTTCGAATGTCTCGATAGCATCATTAAAAACAGCTTTTATCGCTTCATCTTCAACAATGGAGTACATATATCTATTTACTACATCGGTCGCTGTTCCGTTAATATACTCACCCCACAAGGAACCTATTTCAGAAGAAGTAAGTTTTAATTTATCCATATCCATATCTTCACCTCCAAAATATTATTTCCAATTTCCATAGAGAGTATGATTTCTTAATGGATTGAAAATGGATTTTGCTAAATTAACCTTGTTTTACTAACGGGGGTGCCAGAGCTCCTCTAAAGAGTCGTATAAAACCAATGGTTCCCATTCTCGTGTCAGCACCATTTCCGCATCCTGATTTAACAATGTTTTTTCTTTCCCTCAAAATTGAGGTCTAGCTTCTTTCTTCCGCGGATAGATTGATCCATCGGTTTATGCGCGTTCCTTATCCAACAAACAGTCCGGGGTAACTAAAATATGAATATAATCAATAATTAAAAATAATTTATAATTATTAGGATAGGGAAATGGTGGTTTTTTTTACTTTAGTTTCCTGATGGAATAACTCTATATAAAAAAGGGTCTCGTGGAAGGTCTTTTTCTTGTTACATAGTAGGAATAGGAGTTTATTTATGTTGAAGAAAATATTCTCTAAGCTCGAATATGAGTTCTTCTTCTTTTGGGGAAATATCAACATCATTGGTTAACAGAACTAAAAAATAAAGCCGCTTTAAGAAGCGGCTTCTAATTCCATCTTATTTTATTTCTGCACATCTTTTAAAGCAGGTTCTTTAGGCGGTGGTGGTGATAAACGTTCTAAAGCATCCGCAATCCTTCGCAAATGCTTCACCATTTCTTCGGATTGTTGATCGTTCATACCAGTTCACTTCCTCCCCAAGTCGTTCAGACTTAAAGTAACTATAACATAAACCTGCTTATTTTAAACGCTCCGTTAAAGAGGATGTTGATTTTGCTTCTTCAATGAACAGGGGAGGATACTTAAATATAATGTGATGATTATTGAACCACGGGTGTTCACCTTAAAGAAAACGCTGCAAAAAAGCAGCCTTTTTCTCAATCGACTAACGAGCAGGGTTAGCGCGAAAGAGTTCTCTATATTAAAAGGAATTACCTTCTGATATAGTGTAACTGTTATAAAAGGGCGGATCGAAAAGAGTTCACCATATACTGATGAATTCTGTAATTTGTTGTTAGGAACATTGAATGTCAAAGGAACAACGAGTTCTTATTTTTTTAATTTATTAAGGGAATCTGCTAATTTTTTGTTTTCGTATTTTGAGTAAAAGTAAAACGCAATGATATGTCCTGCCAGGGTCAATAGAATAATGAATAATGCATATTCTTTTATTAGGTTAAACATGTCACCTGAAAATAGATACACGACTAAGAAACCGCCAAGTGAGTTTATTAGTGTACTTAACACGATATTAACTGATGCCTTAAATGTTGAATACCCCCATAAATAAGGATAAATAACACCGAATATGATTCCAAAAATGACGCCAATCCCAATTAAATTCCAAACATAATTAAATGGAATATTCAGTCCATGATAAACAAAAGAACTTAATAAAAAAATCCAAAGAATACTTCCGAATGCTGCTTGGGTAAAACTTTGTCTTAAATGAGTGATCATGATAATTCCTCCCTTATCAATTTTGCATAATGTCTACTAACTAAGTATTTTTTATTATTTTTTGTAAATACTTCTAATCTTGCATATTCACCCGACCTAAAAGATGCAACTTGAGATAGATTCAAGATTGTGGAATTGTTTATTCTATATAGTCCATTCGCTTCCAATACTTGTAACTCTTTTAGTCGCTTCTGCAATAGATACTCTTCGTTATTCACTAAAATTACTTTAGATAGATGGCCTAAAGATTCAATCACTTCAACTTGCTGAATATTGATGCGAAGTTTTCTGTTGTTCTTAGGATTCAGAACATTTAAGGTTATGTTTGAACATAATCCGTCTTTAAGTGAAACTAATTTTTCTTTATTGACTGGATTTGCTATGATCTCGATTTCGTCCATTGCTCGCCCTTTATCCCAAATAAAGTTTAATTTCATACTGTCCTCCTTTCTTATTTCAAGAATATCAAGCCTATTAGGCAATGCATATATTTACTTGTTTTGTTACAAAAAAAGTGCGCCTTCTTGCATAGAGATCCTTCATGATTGCATTAGTTCGTATCAAGGCTGCTTTTTGAGGTGTTTTTTTCTTCCGGTAGCGCAGGTTTGTGAAATTTAGTGGATGAGTTGCAACCGGAAATGCTGTCGCTGTAGCCCTGGGTTTTTATAATATAAAAACGAAGAAAAAATCATAAGTATGATCAGAACAACTAAAGCTGAGACTCCCACCAGTGGCTGCTATTCTTAGGCAGCTTTTTTTATGTAACAAGTGGGTCCAGTTTATTCCCTGGTAATTACACACCTTCAGGAGATGCCTGCGAGGAATAACTGCTTGTTCAACTCAAAGGGTTGTTTTGTTAAAAGGGATGGTTGCTGCGATCCCTTTTTGTTATTGAAATAAAGGAGCAGTTTAGATGACGAAGGAATGGTAAAATTAAAGAGAAGTCAGATTATTGGCAGGGGTTTAAGATGAATATTAGGAAACTTACCAAAGCAGAAAAACCTCCAATGGAGTTGTTGTTATTGGCTGACCCTTCGGAAGCCATTGTTGAGGAATATGTTATTCGTGGTGAATGTTATGTAGCTGAAACTGGACATCAAATTGTCGGGGTTTATGTGCTACTCCCTACAAGACCAGAAACTGTGGAATTGGTGAATATTGCAGTGGTGGATCACCAACAGGGGAAAGGGCTAGGAAAACAGTTAGTAAAAAATGCTATACATACAGCAAAGTTAAAAGGATACAAAACAATTGAAGTTGGTACAGGAAATTCTAGTATAGGACAGCTTTCTCTCTATCAAAAGTGTGGTTTTAGAATTATAGGTGTAGATAAAGACTTTTTCATAAGGCACTATTCAGAAGCAATTTTTGAAAATGGAATACCTTGTAGGGATATGGTTCGATTATCTCAAGATTTATAAGAAAAAAACTTCCTTATCGAACTAGCAGAGTGCTTATATTCAAGATCAAGCATCCTGCTGAAAGGAAGACAGCTTTCTGAAGCTCACAGGACAATTCGTTACATCATTGGCTGGGCAAATGCAGAGAAGGCGTTAAGCAGTGAGAAAAGGACCGATAAGCTAAGAAGTAAGATTATAGAAGTCATTAATATTCGATAACAACTGGTTCTAACATCTTAAATAACAGGTTCGTTATTTCGATAAAAATGGGAAACCCTTAGGCTACAGGGTTTCCTTTCATTTTTTAAAAATAGTAACATTAATCAGACCTTAACGAAAAAAACACGGAGATTCCATGTCGATTGTTTTTTGGCCATCCTGTCTGCCTCAATATGGCCGATAAGGCCGAATGTATGGCTGAAATCGGTAGTCTTGAATGGACTCGGGGTGTTGGCAGGGATTAGTATTTTGATAAGACATCGTTTCCTGTCCTCTGTTGCAGCCCTTATATGGACCAATATAAGTGGAGGGTTTAACCGGTGCAATGGCTTGTTTCCACTGATTTTCGTCAAGGCAGTAGGTGTGCGCCATGACCTGTGGGGGAGTGAATTTTAAAATATCAGATCCTAGAATCACTTGTGGAGTTGGTGCATTGAAAATCGCCAAAAGGTGGGTACCATCAACTAAAGCCATTTCATAATGCCACCATCCATGTGGAACATTTGCCACCTGGCCAGGTGTGATGGTGTAGTTTAGTATTTGCTTTGTATAAGGATGGAGGATCGACACCACCGCAGAACCAGAAATACAATAGACCAGTTCCGCTGCATTTTGGTGATAGTGCGGTTCCACCACATGATCCCTGCTTAGGAAAATATCCAGCAGAGACACATTTTCAAGCGTATTCAATTGTTGGATTCCTAATACGTTGATAAGGTTTTTATCATCTAACTTGAACAACGGGCTGTTATTTAAGTCAAAAGAAAATTGAGCCAATGGAGATGTATAATCCATAGATGGAGCCATAAATTTTCTTCACCTCTTTTTCTATGCATTTACTTATGGGCATATTACGCAGGCAAATAGTCGGGTGTGAATCATGAGTTTTTCCATTCTACGATACGAACAAAAGACTCTGTTAGAACTTGGGTGCTGAATTCGAGCTTCATCGATGGCCTCCGTATACTTACTTTAAGATCTAGCTGCTAATATAGGCAGCTTTTTCTTTTTGATAAAAGGGCAATCTGGTTGAAAGCACAATCAAAGTAAAAACGAAAATTACAGGTGGAAAGGGTTGGTATTGAACTGGATCGCTAAGGTGGAGAATGAAGTGGGGTTTGTTCACAAAACGTTCACAAAATGTTCACTTACGAGAAGGTTATCACCATGGCTATACTAGCAAAGTATCTAAAAAAAGGGGATGATGGAAATTCCAGCTACAAAGAAAGAAAGCTTATGTTTTGGTATCATGATGTGCTTTGGAATGGTATTGGTTATGACGGTATATAACTTTTACCTTAATGGAATGATTGGGGAAATGACCTTCTATGAAGGAATCGCAGATTTTTTCATTGCGTTTATTATTGCACTTATACTTGATCTGATTATTGTCGGTCCCAATGCAAAAAAGTTTGCTTTGAAATTAACGGCAAAAGCGAACAATAAGGTTTATACGATCCTGATGATTTCAACCTTCATGGTAATAGGAATGGCGTTTTTCATGTCTATTTTTGGGCTGGTTACAACCATAGCACACAGTGAATATCATTCCAATTCGATTGTTGGTGATTATCTATCGGTGTTTGGTAAAAACCTTCTGATGGCGCTACCGCTGCAAATCATTATTATGGGGCCGCTTGTGCGTTTCCTATTTGTAAAGTTTGTCAAACCAAACAAACAGGGGTCATTATCAAATAACTAATAGATTAATATACGTCGATCCCGAATAAAGGATCGGCGTTTTTTCTTGTAGAATCTCTTGGGCAAATGAAGGATGCTACTGAAAGTTAGGGCATTACTTTAAAAAATGTTTGTTGTTTATGAGATGGAGACAAGAAAAAAACCAGAGAAAAGACTGAAAGAATTAGAGGGGAAAATAGAAAAATAGGTTCGCAGACTGGATACAATGCACATGTCGGGTGATAGTAGAAATATGGATATATGTGGTAAAATATAGAGCAACAGGTATACCCAGGGTTGCCACATAATAGTTTAGTATGAAGTTTGCCGATTCGGGGGGCTAAAATGACACATATACAAGCAGTTTTTATTGATAGGGATGGAACAATTGGCGGGAATGATCAAGTTATTTATCCCGGGGAGTTTACCCTGTTTCCTAATGTTTCAAAGACAATCCTGCAGTTAAAGAGTTCTGGTATTTTAGTTTGCTCTTTTACCAATCAACCAGGAATCTCTAAGGGTGAGTCAACCTGTTATCGATTCGAGAAGGAACTCAAAGATTTTGGGTTTGATGAAATCTATATGTGTCCTCATTCACCTGATGAAGGGTGTCAGTGCAGGAAGCCTTCTCCAGGAATGCTTAAAAGGGCCGCCAATGATCATAATTTGGATTTAGGTAACTGTGCAGTCATCGGGGATAGATGGACCGATTTATTAGCTGCCGAAGAAGTTGGATGCAAGAAAATTTTAGTGAAAACGGGCAGTGGCAAAGAAACATTTGAAAAGTACATGAATAATCATTTTTTTGGAAGCTGGGGTGAGGTACAGCCTCACTTTATTGCTGAGGACATAAACAAGGCAGTTAGGTGGTTACTTTTAAATGAATCAACCATCCCCGCTGAATGAACAAGAGTATAAGAATCCGTGCTGTTCCAGCTAGTTTTGGTCTGATTCAGCGGTTGAACAGCCTAAATGGGTAACAGTTTTAAAATAGGGACTGTTCCAGCAGTCTCCTTTTTCTTAAAGGGCTGGTTTAACAGGTCTGGGATAGGAGGAAAATGGTATGCCGAAAAAGATTTATGTTGTCCGGCATTGTGAGGCACAGGGACAGCCTTTTGAGTCTCCGTTGACAGAAAAAGGATTAAACCAAGCGAATGTCTTAGTTCAGTTCTTCAATAATACTGAAATTGACCGGATCATATCCAGTCCCTTTTTGCGTGCAACTCAATCAATAGAACCATTAAGTAAGAAAAGAAATATAGAAATAGAGAAGGATGAGCGGCTGTCAGAACGCATACTGAGCACAAAGGATTTACCGGACTGGTACGAAAAACTCCAGGAGACATTTAAGGATCTGAAATTAAAATTTGAGGGAGGGGAGTCAAGCCAGGAAGCGATGAATCGAATTGTAAATGTTGTAGAAGAAGTATTGGCAAGCGGGACTGAAAACACGGTAATCGTCAGTCACGGGAATATCATATCCCTTCTGCTAAAGAAGTATGTTCGAGATTTTAATTTTGAGTGCTGGAGAAATCTCAGCAATCCAGATGTTTTTCAATTAACTTTTACTCCGACTGGTGTCAATTTGGCACGATTATGGAAAGAAGATACATTGTCAAAAATCTAATTTTTTTGAATCTCCTTTAGAACCGGCTATCTTCCAGTCGACCCTTTTCTTATCTGACTTTGGGGCAGGTGACTTCAAGAATTGTTGAAGTAATTTTATGAGGTGGGATTGGTAAAATGAGTTTACAAAGTCAGGTGATTATTGAATGGACAATTCGAAAACATTATAACGATGTTTCATTTGCCGAGAGACTTGAGCATGTAATAAAAGCTCAAAAAGAACACCTCAAAGAAGGGGAAGCCATCCAGATTCATCAAATGGTCTATGTAGGTGAGATGAAGAAAAATGAAAAAACATACTTAATTATCTTAAATATTGTACCAGAGAAGTAACTAACTAAGAAGTGTAAGAAGATAAGAGAGGATTTTTCAATGTTAAAAATCTCGCGTTATGCTTTATCGGTAGTGGTTTTTTTATTTGGAGCTTATGGACTAATAACTCAAAATTTTAATCTGAACGATATAATGTTCTTTTTATTGAGTTTATTAATGTTGATTATGGGATTAGAAGAGTTTCAAAGAGGAAAAAAGGCGAATGGCTGGCTTTTTGTCGCTGTTTTTTTATTTTCATTATTCGTATCGATCCAGGGATTTTTATTGAGTTAACAGGTCTGGCTTTTTCAAGGGAAGGAGCAGATGGAAAGTACACCGAAACTGGATTTTAAGGAAAAAGGATTAAGTGGCAAGAGGTGATGGTATGTTTGAAGTGTACTGGCAAACACTTCCTGCTTATGTTTGGGTGTTTTATTACATTTTTATTTTGGCAACATTAGGGCTGGCTATTTTAAATATATTCAGAAAAAAACTGGCTGTCTCCTCCGTGACTGTGATAGTCGTAACCATTACGGTCCCGATCATCTCTGTAATGAACACCATCGGGAGGGGTGAAAGTGTCAATGAATTTGAACATTTGGTTCATCATTTACAGCAAGGCTCAGCTTGGGCCATGTATGCATTAATAGGTTATCTCTACCTCATTTTTTATTGGGGTTTGTTTCTCTTTAAAAAGAGGAAATCTGACAAAACTGCAGAAGATTAATCGGATACGGTATTTTGTTCAATAAAAAAGGTGCAAACCAAATTTGGTTTACACCTTTTTTGTCCTGCCTACAGGACAGTTGGGGCAGTGGCGATCTTAAATATATTGATTCAAGACCAGTGTGCCAGTCGCCCTTTCGGCAAATGTTGCCTCAGTTTTTGCAGAGTCCAATAATAACCTTGAAGTCGCTGTTAAATCTTGCAATTTAACCAGTCCCTCCTGTTGTTTATTGGTCTTGCCTTCTTTATATACCACGTTATTGTATGATAAAAACGCGGTATCTTATCATAAAAACTTGGTAAAGATTACCGTTGGGAACCTTTTCTACTAAGAGGGTTGGTGGAACAAAAAGGAATTAGACAATTCGTGTAGAAATTCATAAATTAAATCCAGCAAGGAGGGATATTAAAAAACAAATTATCATTAAAATATTATGCAAGTTTGTTTATTACAATCCTGTGATTTTAGTATTATACAAAAAATGAAAGGAGAAAATTCATTGAGAAAAATAATATCATTATTACTATTTACCACAACTCTTTTAGTAGCTTGCAATACATCTATTTTAAGTATAAGTGAAATGGATACGGTCCCAAGCGATGTCCATAATAAGGTTGACCCCGATTATAAGCTTCAACTGATAACTGATGGGGAAGATGCTGCGTATATTGTCTACCAATCAAATGGGACAGTTTCCACTGATCTTCTAACAGAAGGTGATACATTAAAAGTAAAGTTAGAAGAGAAGAATAAAAAAGCAGATGTGCTTAAGAATCATGTCTACAAATTAACATTAAATCCAGAACACGAAGTTATTAATGTCATTATTAATGGGAAATCTGTACCGTTTGATAATGTTGCAAGTTTATAGTTGATGTGATGATAGCTTTTCTCCTTTAGGAACAATAAAGATTTGCCATATTTTATGACATGCAACCTGGATACTATTAATACTAAATAGAGTTATCGGATTATAAATTTCAATACTAGCAACTGTAATAAAAGATCACTGGAAAATGTAATTACGATTAACCGAATTAACGAATACAAAAGTTTCAGATAATGATCATGAACGAGGTGAAACCAATGAAATATACTTGTCCTTGCTGTGGTTTTAAAACTTTAGATGAAGAACCTCCAGACACCTATGAAATATGTGAGATCTGTTTTTGGGAAGATGATGGCTATCAATATATATATCCAGATGAAACAATATATATATCCAGATGAAACTGGCGCCAATTATGTTTCCTTTAGAGAAGCGCAGCAAAACTTTATAAAATTTGGGGCTAAAGGTGAGAGAAGTCTGAAATATGGAAGGCCTCCAAATAAGTCAGATATCAAGGATCCTGATTGGAAACCCTTGTAGCCCAAGAATATTCTACAACTAAGAGGATAGTGAAAGAAGATTATACAATGTTTTTGTGGTAATAATAGGAAAAGTGAACCGTAATGTTGAAATGTTTAATTAAGAAATAAGGACTGTACCATTTAGGGGGAGAAGTATGGGGAAATTCGGATTGTTTGGCAAGTTTACCGTAAAAGAAGGGGAACGAGGCACACTTGTAGATATTTTGCTGGAAGCAGCTGAATCCATGGAGAATTTGGATGAATGCGAAATCTATCTTGTAAGTACTTCTGAGGGCGAACCAAATACTGTATATGTTTATGAAGTGTGGAGTAATGAAGATGCCCATCAGGCGTCTCTAACACTTGAAGTTACTCAAACATTAATACAGCGCGCAAAACCAATTATTACTGGAATGGAGAGAATCAATACCCTAATAGCTAGGGGAGGGAAAGGCATTTCTTCTGATTCTTATTAAACCAACGGGTACAAGAGTACAAGAACCGCTGCTGTTCCAGGCGGTCTTTTTCATCTTCAGCAAAAGGGCAATATAGTCAAAGAAGAAATGTGAATTTTCTTCTGTTCCATATAAGTTTAGTCAAACTTATCATTCACTTTCCTCCGCTGGTTCAAAATTAATTTTAAAAACTGTATGCTTATTTCCTAGTTTATTTATCACAATGTAGGTTGTATCCAATTCTCTCTCTACCTCGTATTCCTCTCCTACGTTGAATTCCAGCTCAAAACCTTCGTTATTAGTGCAAATGACTTTTTTCATGCTTACCTCCTAAAACATTGTTCCGCTACATTATATCTTTCGCCTGAAGGGGAATTTTTATGTCCTCCTTTTAAAATAGCAATCCATAAAGGCTGCATCACTGAATGGGTACTTAAACAAGTATCTGCCCGAAAAAGGTTCGACGTTATAACTTTCTAAATGTCTGACTCGGCTTATCTTTAATAAGGGGATCTTTTTGTCCAAAAGTTTACTGTCAAAAATCCCTTTACTAAAGTTTAGTTCAACAAGAATAGGGGGTGCCCAACTCCAAGTTGTGTGTGCCGAAGGAAAGTGAAAATACTTTATTGCTTAATAAAAGTTGCTGCTATGAATAGACTGGAATAGTCCGCAATGGGACTGGCTATAAATATAAAAGGTGATTCTTATGAATATAAAAGTCAATTTAAAAGACATCATTGAGGAAATGGAAATGCAGCTGGAGGAGTCGCATTCATTCCTGAATCTTAAAACGGGTGAAATCTTGTCTGTAACATCGGACAACCTGAGAGCTGCAGAAGACGAAGAACCATTCGACCATTTAGCTGATTGGGAAATAGAAGATAGGATCAGTGCAAATGACGTTATTGAGGACCAAGATAATTATCTGGAGCTGCCTTCTGGATATGAAGTAAATGAGTATGAATTAACGATCGGCGGAAGAAGGAATCTTTATTGCGGGCCATTAGGGGAAAGGGGGCCTTTAGAAGGTTTAACGATAATATCATTAATTTTCAATTAGAAGAACAGTGGTATTCCTTCCGTGAACGGTGTTTTAGACAAATTGCGATTAGTTGGTGTAAGGAAAATCAAATAGACTATATGGAATAGGTACACGGGTGGTTACTGACAAGGGTAATCGCCTTTTTTATATGGAAGGAAAAGGAGCTGGCGATTCCCTGGTAATGCGAACCGATCATCTCTTAAATGCTGGGATCAGGGAAAGTATTTGTGTATTTTAGGCCATATGGTAAGACTTCTCACTTTTTACCAACTTTTAAATAATTTATAATTATCATATAATAGTAGATAGTTGAATCTATCAATAATTTTAATAATTGAGACAGGAGAGGTGTTTGACTAAGGTAGGGCCTTGGCTTGTTGTGGAGCCTGCATCTTTTCTGCAAATTTTAGAAGAAAAGGTTGATAAATATGAGCAACAGAGAAACTAAAACAGACGTCATTCTGATTGGCGCCGGAGTCATGAGTGCGACTTTGGGGACACTCTTGAAAGAATTAGTACCGGATTGGAACATTACAGTTTTTGAGAAGCTCGGAAAAGCAGGAGAGGAAAGCTCCAACGAATGGAATAATGCGGGAACGGGGCATGCCGCATTGTGCGAGCTTAACTACACAGTCGAAAAACCGGATGGTTCTGTCGATATCAGCAAAGCGATTCAAATTAATGAACAGTTTCAGGTTTCCATGCAGTTTTGGTCTTATCTTGTTAACAGCAAGCTGATCAAGGATCCAAAGGATTTTATCAGGTCGCTGCCCCATATGAGTTTAGTGCAAGGGGAAGAAAATGTCACTTTTTTAAAGAAACGATTTAAAGCGCTGTCAGACAACCCACTGTTTGAGGGAATGGAATTCTCTGAAAACCCTGCAAAACTGATGGAATGGATTCCGCTTGTTATGCAGGACCGTTCATGGAACGAACCGATCGCGGCCACCAAAATCGACTCCGGGACGGATGTCAATTTCGGTGCATTGACGCGCATGCTGTTTGAACACTTAGAGAGCAAGAATGTAGAGATTAATTATAATCACAGTGTTAAGGACTTGAAGCGGACAAACGATGGCCAGTGGGAATTGAAGGTGCAGAATGGCAACGGTACAGTTGAACGCCATACGGCCAAATTCGTCTTTGTCGGAGGCGGGGGAGGAAGCCTGCATCTGCTGCAAAAATCCGGCATTCCTGAAGGAAAGCATATTGGCGGATTCCCGGTAAGCGGAATCTTCATGGTGTGCAATAATCCGGATGTGGTGGAATTGCACAATGCGAAAGTATACGGCAAGGCGAAGGTGGGGGCGCCGCCAATGTCGGTACCTCATCTCGACACCAGATATATCGACAACAAAAAGTCGCTGCTGTTTGGACCATTTGCCGGCTTTTCGCCAAAGTTCCTGAAAACAGGCTCCATGCTCGATTTGGTCACTTCGGTAAAATCGCACAATCTGTTAACGATGCTTTCGGCAGGTGCCAAAGAGATGGCATTGACAAAGTACCTGATCCAGCAAGTGCTGTTATCCAAAGAACAGCGCATGGAAGAGCTTCGTGAGTTTATTCCGGGGGCCAACAGCGAGGACTGGGATCTGGTTGTCGCCGGCCAGCGCGTGCAGGTGATCAAGGATACGGAAGCTGGCGGTAAAGGAACGCTGCAGTTCGGCACAGAAGTGATTACCGCCGCAGACGGCTCGATTGCTGCATTGCTGGGTGCTTCTCCTGGTGCTTCCACTGCCGTTCAAGTCATGCTCGAAGTCATGAAAAAATGCTTCCCGCAGCATGTGGATGAGTGGGAACCAAAAATCAGGGAAATGATTCCTTCCTACGGCGCGTCTCTGATGGAAAATCCTGAGCTCCTGCGCGATATCCATGCTTCAACAGCAAAGGCGCTCGCGCTTAAAACTGAAAAAGAGCTAGCCTATCATTAATTTTTGGATGAAATTCATTAAATAGGACAGAACCTTTGATCTGACTTGGATTGAAGGTTTTTTTTATCCTTAAAGAGGATGCTGTTTCAGAGCTGAATCAACTAGTAAAGAAAAGAAAGGAGAACAACAGGGGCAAGCTGTGTGTTCTCCTTTTGAATTGCTATTTTGCCCTTTTACCGATAAACTTTCATCGGCAGATTGGTCAGGGACTGCCCTGTTGCTGAAGCAGTCAGGCTGTTTTCCAAATCAAACCCTTCAACTGGTTCAATGCGGGAAAACTTCTGCAGGAAGGCCTCAAGGGCAATTTTCATTTCCAGGCGTGCAAGCGGGGCGCCTAAACAGAAGTGAGGGCCATTTCCGAAGGTTAGGTGCTTTTTATTTGTTGGACGGTGGATGTTGAGCGAGAACGGATCGTCAAACATCGCCTCGTCCATATTGCAGGCACTCATCCATGCAATGACAACGTCTCCCTTTTTTAAGGGAACTCCCAATAAATCATTGTCCTGTTTGACTGTCCGATCTCTTCTGGACATATGAAACCGATAACGGAGCATTTCCTCGACTGCGTTCGGCACCAATTCTACATTCCTTTTTAGTTCTCCGAATAACGACTCATCATCATAGAGCAAGGAATAGAAGGTATTGGCGATGGCGTGACTGGTGGTTTCAACCCCTGCCCCTAAAAGCAGCATGGTGGTCTGGACGATTTCTTCATCACTAAATCGTTCCCCGTCTACTTCAGCCCTGATTAAGTCAGAGATGATATCATCTTCGAGGTTGGATCGTTTTTGCACAACAATCGGGTAGAGATAGTGGAAGTATTCTCTAGCGGCATTTTGTTTTGCCAGCTCAATGTCTTCCAGCCGTTCCTTATCATAAGGCTGGAAGAGAATGTCCACCCATTTTTTAAACTGATGCTGATCCTGTACTGGTACGCCAAATAAATCAGCGATGACTAAACCAGGCAGCGGGGCAGCCAGCGTTTCAACGATATTGACGACGGAGTTTTCCTCGATTTCGTCCACAAGCTGGGCGGCAATTTGCTGAATCCGGGGCTCCCAGTTCTTTAGGCTGCGGGGAGTGAAAGCGGCTGCCAGCAAGGAACGGCCCTTTCGGTGGTCGGGCGGATCCAGTAGCGTAAGGTTCATGATGGGCGAAGTGTTTTCCTGTTTGTCATTCGCTCCGACAAAAATGGTGGTTCTGGGACCCTGACTCGAAAAGTATTCATAATTGCTCAGCACCTGTTTGCAATGCTCAAATTTAAATACATTCCAGGTGTTCGTACCTTCATGGAAATAAACAGGATGATTCTCCAGCATCCCTTTGTACCAGTCAATAGGAAAGAATTCTTCTGCCCGCGATTGGAAATTAGTAATTTCATTCATCGGAATGACTTCTTTTAGCATCGTTCTACTTCCTCCTTTAAAAATAGACTCCACAGGTTTCCGAAAAGGTAAAAATTTCATGCTCTTGTTCCCTTATAAATTACTCTAATCAGAGTAGTTTATAAAGAGTAATATGTAATAGGACATGGAGACTACATTTATTTTCAATGGGAGTAAGGGTACTTAGGGATGCGGGGGAGAGTCAAGGTTCGGGGACTCAAGTCAGGGAATGCTTTGTGTGGTAAAATTTAAGAGTTTAAAGAATGGAACATCAGAAAGGAGAATTCCTCTTGTCTCTTTCGTTATATATTCTGGGGAGTTTAGCCGAGGACAACAGCCATCCATATAAAATAAAGAAAAAGCTGCTTGATGTCCTTCCGATCGAAAAAATCAGTGAGGGAAAGTTCTACTATAACTTCGAGGCACTTCAGAAAAAGGGGCTCATAGAACCTGCCGGAACCGTCCAGAAAGAAAACCGGCCAAACAAAACCTTGTATAAAATCACTCAGAGTGGACGGCAATACCTTGAACAGGAGATTTACAGCAGTTTTAAACATGTCTCCAGGATGGAAGATCTTTATATCTCCATTTATCTGTTGAAATACATTGACCCATTCAAAGCCGCCATCTTCCTGGAAGATGCCATCTCAGAGGAAAAAAAGCGCTGGGCCCATTATCGAGAGGTTAAAAATACAGAAGAAGTGAAAAAAATATACGAATCCCTCGACGAAAAACAGCTCAAGGCGGCAGAGTTTATCAGTGAGCATGCCTTTAGCCAAAGCGAACAGAATATTGTTTGGATGGAAAGGCTGCTGAATTTTTTAAGGGAAATGGGGGACTGAGGCAGCGTAATTCCTGGATTGGTGAGGAGTTTTGAACCTGAAAATAAAAACCACTGTGAGTGGTTTTTTTAATCATTCATTGCCCCAGCTTCCCGGGAAGTCATTGAACCTTGTCCTTCGCTTACGTCTTTTTTTATTTCTTGTCTTACTTTTTGTGGATCCGTTCCTGCAAATCCTGGTTTCATAATCGAGCCCAAATTCTTATTTGATTGCTGATTCTGCTGCATGCAATCCCTCCTTCATTTATGATTGAACCATCTTATTATGACAAAAAAGCTCTTGGCATATCCCGAGGGTTTGAGAGAAGTAGTTTAGAGAGGGGTTTCGGCGAACAATATGGTTGCTGCGGAAGCACCCTTAAGTAAGGGAAAGAGCAAAGGATTAAGATGCTGCAGCGGAGCCTTTTAATGAATGATGCGTCTTCAATAAAGGCAGCTTTTCTTATTTCATAGCGGGACTGAATGAAGGAAGGGAAAACAGGGGAAAATGATTCAAAAAAGGAATTTTTTATGGTTGGACTTATTATAGCCATCATCATTTTTAATGCTGTTGCTTTTATCACGAATAAACGTCTTTCTAAAAACCAAATTGTTCATATATGGGCCTTTACGATTGCCCTGCAGGGACTTGCTGATTTATATATTGACCAAAAATACCACGGTTATTGGTATTTTTCCAAAGACATTGAATGGGAGTCGCTTCCTACCATTACAATGGTTGTACCGCCTGTGAATATGATGTTTATCAATTGGTATCCGTTTGATTCCCCTTTAAAAAAACGAATGCTTTATTATCTTTATTGGGTAGCATTCATGGTGATTTATGAATGGATCTCTTTGCTTCCAGAACCTTGGGGGTACTTCAATTATGGCTGGTGGAAAATATGGCATTCAGTGATGGTTGACCCCATCCTATTATGGATTGTCATCATCTATTATAAATGGGTTTGTCATTTAGAAAACCGATAGGAAATAAAAAGGGTTGCTGCTGCAGTCCTTTTTCTTGTTTTTCTACAATCCCATTAGCCAGCTGGTTAAGCGTCAATTGCCTGCAGGCAGTCCAAAAGGAATGCACATAAGATGACCCTGTTCTCTTTTATTGGCCTTCTTCTAAAGAATTATTGCGAATTACTCAATCGATTTTCCTTTATGTCAGTGTTTCTCCCTATCTTTTTTACGATAATTCTTTTCTGCCAGAAAACACGTTAGGTTTCCTTACATACTCAATGATATTGCTAGATTTCTATTTTATAGTTGGAGTGTGAAGGAGTTAACAGAATCTAAGGGGGAAAAGAAATGATTGGAAGAAAAGTAAAACAGACATTATCGGTCATGACGGCGTCGACTTTACTGCTGGTAGGGACAACGGCAGTCGTGAATGAGGTGAATCCAAAGAAGATTACATACGCAGCGGCGAAAGAGGCGAGTGCGAAACAGGCGGCCGCCCTTCCTAAGGTTCAGGTGATTGGAACAGGCGGGACCATCTCGGGAAAGTCCACCGATGAGACAAGCTTCATTTCCTATCGATCCGGAAGCCTGGCAATCAAGGATATGGTGGATGAGCTGCCGAATGTAGAGAAAATGGCGGATGTGAGCACCACCCAATTCGGGAATAAAGGGTCCTCCGCCTACAGCATGCAGGATTTATATGATCTTTCCCTTTTAGTGGATGAGCAATTAAAGAAGAATGACGGCGTTGTCGTGACCACGGGAACGGATACGATGGAGGAAATCGCTTATTTCCTTGATTTGACGGTGCAGAGCAACAAACCGGTGGTTGTGACGGGCTCCATGCGTCCATGGACGGTGATTGGCAGTGACGCGCAGGCAAACCTGTTCAACGCCATCAAGCTCGCCGGGAGCGGTGAGACCTCCGGCTTCGGAACGGTCATTATGCTGAACGATACGATGTTCCCGGCCCGCGATGTGACGAAGACGAACAGCTACCGGGTCGATACCTTTGAGTCGCGTACGGGCCCATTGGGACATATTGATGAAAACAACATTCAGGTTTATGAAGCTCCAGCCCGTGCGTTTGAAAAGGGAGGGAATTGGCGAACGCCTTTTAATCTGAAGAAATTAAACAAAGCCGATCTGGCAAAGGTTGAAATCGCCTACTCCTACCAGGGTGCCGGCGGCGAAGCAATCAAAGCTTTTGCTGATAGTGGTGCCAAGGGAATCGTAACCGCAGGTACAGGGGCAGGCGGCATTTCCTCCGCTCAAAGCGCCGAGAGAAGAGCAGCCATTGAAAAAGGCGTCGTCTTCATGAGCGCAACGAGGACAGGTTCCGGAAGTGTCTATGGGGGCGGGGCCGGAATCATCCCGGCCGATAGTTTGAACGCGCAGCATGCCCGCATTTTGCTGATGCTTTCCCTGTCTTTCTCCGATGACTTTGACCAGGTGAAGGATTGGGTGACAAAGTATGGTGCACGTGAGGTGGATGTGAAGTAAGAGTTTAATAGAATTCCAGAGAGAAGTGTGGAGACACACTTCTCTTTTTTTTAGTTATACGTGTCCGTGTCCAGGTGGGCCTTCCGATACTGCCGGGGAGTCATCCCCTCCATCTTTTTAAAAGTCGTATTGAAGTGCGACAGGTGCCGGAATCCCACTTTATCAGCGACGATCGCCATTTTTTCCTGCGTCTCGCTTAAGTATTTTTTCGCTTCTTTTATGCGAACTTGCTGCAGATACTCACTGAAATGGTGCCCTGTAATCTTTTTAAATGTCCTGCTTAAATAAGAGGGACTGATGAAAAATTTCTTGGAAATCGACTCCAGGCTTATTTCTTTATGGAAGTTTTTACTCATATAGGAAGTGATCTCAGTCATTTTTTCGTACATTGGATGAGATTGCTCGCATGGATTTTGGTTATTTAAAAGCAGATGCCGCTGAAGGTTGATGAGCAGGAGGGTCAGGTTTAATTTTACACAGGTCTCAAATCCTGTTTTTTGTTCCCGGCATTCTGTATAGATATCTCCAATCGCTTTATTGATTGGGCCGTGCTCCTTTAGCGGCAATCTCAGCAGCATCGAGCTGTGGTGGAACGGAAACGCATCAGTGGCTGTCAGGGATGAAATAAAATCAGGCTTGAAATAGATCAGGATTCTTTCGTATAGGGGCACATTTGCACTTTTAGTATGGTGCAAATCCTTCGGGTGGATAATGACAAGATCGCCTTTTTTAACTGTATACGCCTTGTTGTTAATATAATAGACCCGTTCACCGTCGATTAAATAAAATAATTCATAGTAAGAGTGCTGATGGCTTTGCCCCATATTGTGCTGGCCTTTCATATACAAGTGCTGTATGGAAAAGGAATCCTCGATGCTAAATCGATTGTCAATGGCATCCTCCATATGGTCTTGCCTCCTTTTTAGTAGGATTTTATTGAAAATTCAATCTATTTTATTATAAAGGATTTTTTGGGAGAGGAGAAATGATTGGTATTTTTATATAAACACTTCTTCTATCATGTTACTATATAGTAGATTGAAAATTGGAAATTAAATGTTAGGAGATTGGGAGAATGAGATTATCCTTACTGAAAGCTGGAGTGTTGACGTGCTTCATGTTCCTGGGCGTCTCAAATGGGGAAGCTTCCGCAGAGACAACCTGGCCGGCCAAATGTGCCTCGTTTGGTGAAATGAAACCAAATCAGAACCCATCACCGCAGCACGTGAACTGCTTATTAACGAATGCAGCCTTAGAAGCGGATATTCCGCCGGAGGTTGTCAAGGCAGTAGCTGAGAAGGAAAGCAGCGGCTGGAGGCAATTTGATGCGGATGGGCAGCCCGTCATCGCACCTGATGGCGGAATCGGGCTCATGCAGATTACGAATCAATCAAAATACGATCAAGAGAAATTAAAAACGGACATTTCCTACAATATTCAGGCCGGGGTCGAGGTTCTTAACAGCATGTACCTCCGCAAAGATCTTCCGAAAATAAAAGGGGCAGGCCGGCACGTGATTGAAAACTGGTATTTTCCTGTCATGGCCTATAATGGGACAAAGCCTGTAAACAGCCCGCTTAAACAGGCAGATGGGAGTAAGAATACGGATGCCTATCAGGAGCAGGTCTTTGCCTTGATTGAAAAGAACTCCTTCCTGGATGATACGGAATTGGCGGAATTCCCTTTCAACAGGGCAGACTTTCAATATCTCACTGACAGTACTCAAAATATAGTCTTTAAAAAGCTGGAGTACACCATTAGCGGCCAGATGCATACCAGCACTTCTCTTTTTAAAACAGGGGATAGGGTTGTCACGACTCTAGCAACAAACTTAAGATCTCATCCGACGAGTGGTTCATCATCTAACCAATTAGCGGAAAATACACCATTGGTCATAACAGGAGATTTCGTATATGACGAATCAGTTGACAGGCAAAATCAATTCGTCTGGTATCCGGTCAAAACGGCTGATCAAAAGCTGACAGGCTATGTTTCCTCGGCTTATCTGGCTAAACAGCTGGATCTGCCATCAGTCAGCACGGTGGATGATAAAGATCGGGTGATTACCGGAAAAGCACCTGCAAATGCAACAGTTCAAGTGATGAACGGTTCAAAACTAGTCGGGAGCACGGTAGCTGGCAATAATGGAACCTTCACAGTGGATATTCCTGTTCAAAAAGCCGGGACGCAGCTGACCATCACCTATAAGGACAAGCTGAATGCTGAAAGTCCTGCTGCTGCCATAAAGGTCATCGATAAAACTCCTCCATCCATTTTAAATATAAATACTGTAACAAATAAGTCCAAGGAGGTTATCGGTAAGACAGAGGCAAATGCAACGGTCACACTGTCCATCGCGGGGAAGAGCTACATCAAAGTAGCGGATAAATACGGAACTTACAAAATTGCCATCCCGGTACAAAACACGGGGACTGTTCTATCCTTAACCGTAAAAGACACTGCCAAAAATTCGAGTGCCGTAAAGAAAGTGAAAGTCGTAAGGGTGGCACCCAATATCCCGGTTGTGAACAAGGTGAGCAATAAAGCGGCCGCAGTGACGGGAAAAACAGAAGCAAATGCGACCGTGACGGTATCAGTTGCGGGGAAGAATTATAGTAAAAAAGCGGATAAGTACGGTAATTACAAAGTATCCATCCCGGTGCAAAATACCGGAACATCTCTGTCTGTCACAGCAAAGGACAGCAAGGGAAAAGTAAGTATTGCAAGGAAAGTGGCTATTGTAAGAGCTGCGCCGAATATGCCTGGTGTCAGTAAGGTGAGCAATAAAACGACATCTGTGACAGGGAAAACGGAAGCCTATGCAACCCTGAAAGTATCGATCGCAGGGAAAAGCTACAGCAAAAAGGCGGACAAGTATGGAAACTACAAAGTGACAATTCCGGTGCAAAATGCAGGAACATCTCTATCTGTAACCGCAAAAGACAGCAAGGGCAATACAAGTGCGGCGAGGACATTGAAGATTTCCCGAGTTGCGCCGAATATGCCTACTGTCAATAAAGTAAAATCCACCTCTGCCGCAGTATCCGGGAAAACGGAGAAAAATGCAAAAGTGACCGTTAAAATAGGAACAAAAACCTATACTGCCAAAGCGAATGCTTACGGGAATTACAAGGTTTCCATTCCAAAACAGAAGGCAGGGAAAAAGCTATCTGTAACGGCCAAGGATGCAAAAGGACAAGTAAGTGCTGCTAGAACTGTTACTGTTTCAAAATAACCATTGAAAAGTTTGCCGGGGCTGCCATCAAGGCAGCCTCTTTCGTTCGGAAGGGTGAAGGGTTTTTGTCCCTGCTGAGTGAGGCGGTTTCTTTTCCAATGGAGCTGTTTAGAAAATAACGGCTTGATTCTCCTTGGAAACTTTTTTTGAAATTTCCGCTTGCACCTCCAGTTACGTCAGGAGGTAGAATCAAAGTATCAAAGGAGGCGGGGAGGTGACATTATCCTTGCCTCTAGTTTTAGCGGGGAGGGAACAAGTTGGGAGAGCAGAAAAAATACTTGATTGGTGAATTTTCGGAGCGAACCGGAACGTCGGTTAGAACACTGCATTATTATGATGAAATTGGACTGCTGACACCTGAAAAACATCCAGTTTCAGGTCACAGGCTGTACAGTGACCGTGACGTTTTGACCCTTCAAAAAATTGTGAGCCTGAAGGTCCTGGGTTATCCGCTTGAACAAATTGCAGACATGATTTGCAAGCCGACGTTTGATGTGGGCCTGAATGAATCCTTGTACCTGCAAAAGAAAGCATTTGAAGAAAAAAAGGAACAAATAGAGGCCGCCATCACCTCGATCAATCGAGTGATCACAATCCTGGAAGAAGAAGGGGAGGTGGACAGCGCTGTTTTAATGAGCTTGATCTCCAGTATCCAAACAGAAAAGGACCTGAAGCAATGGCTGGAAGAACGCGCACCAAAAGAAGTGGTTGATCAGCTTTTAAATAAATCGGAGGAAGAAAAGCTCGGGCTGGATAAGGCCTATGTCCAGCTTTCGAAGGAGGTAAAGCGACTATTTGGAAAACCATTTGATGATCCTGAAGTCCAAAAGCTGATCCTGGATTACATGAAAGCCACGATGGAGTTTGTTGGAGAAGAGGCGATCAAGGCTTTTCAACAAATGGATGTCCAGGATTCCGAACAGCTTGTGGAGCACTATCCATCACCTTTTACACCAGAAGAAGAGGCATGGCTTAATCAGGCGATGGAATACTGCATGACCCATCGTCACTTTATGCCTCCCGAAGATGGTGAAAGGAAGTAAGAGGGTTGATAGATGTGTCCCATTTAAATGGAAGCTTTAGATAGGGTTTCAGACTCAAGCAAAACCTTTCAATAGCGATAAAAAAGCAGAGCAAATTCAAACGATTTGCCCTGCTTTTGATTTTAAATTAAATATTCATCATGATGTAAACCTTGTACAGCAGGACAGCAGTCTCTTTTTTCGTCATCACACCCTTTGGCTGAAGCCTCTTGTTTTCATCAGGGATGATGAGGTTTAATTGAGCTGCTGATACCACTTTATTTACGAGTTCTGGCGAGATATCATTTTTATCAGCATAAAGGTCGGCATTCCCTGCCGGAGGGGCAATCTTCTTCTTTTGAGAGTAAGCATCCAGTGCCAGGCTGACGGCTGCTTCGCGAGTTAACAGCTCAGGCTTCGGCTCCAGGTTCTCAAGGCCCAGCTCGGTTGGCTTTACGCCTGTCAGTCTTTCCAGCATTCCTAAGTACTCCTGAAGGGTAACCTCCCGCTCAGGTTTGAAGTTATTGCCTGCTCCGGACATGACTCCTAAAAGTGCCATCTTTTCAATTTGCTCTCGTTCCCAAAGGGTTTCGGTATCTTTAAATACCTCTTTCATCACTTTGTGATAAGGAAGAGTGTATTGCGACAAGGCAGGAAGCTTGTCATTGATCTCCTCGACAATCATTCTTGCCATTTGTTTTGCACCTGCTTCTTTAAAATGGGTATTATCATTGAGCCCTGCCGGATAATTTGGAGCTTCGCCAGGCTTTAACTGCATGAAGATGGACGCCGTCCCTTCGTAGCCAAGCTGGTTGTAGTACTCCAGGCTTTTGGCATTCAAGTCGAGCAGGGTAAGCTTGTTCTCGGCAGCGACTTCTTTCATCGCTTGGGTATAGGCTGGGAAGCTATCCACAAAGGCGCCGAGGTCCTGTTTAAATGTACGTCTGTTCATGGAAGTCAGGGCAACCGGGATGGCGCCGCGCTGAATGGCCCCTTTAATGTAGTAATTGTTTAGGTAGGACTTGTATTCGTCAACGGTCACGTATCGGTCAGGATAATTAACGGCTTCATCGTTGTGTGCAAATTGAATAAAGACATAATCGCCAGGTTTGACGTCGACAAGCAAGTCATTCAATCGCCCTTCAGCGTAGGCCGTTCTGGTGCTTCTTCCTCCCATGGCCCGATTCTCGATTTTGATTTCCGGTTCGAAAAGACGGTCTATCACTTGTCCCCAGCCAGTCATTGGAGCCCGTGCAATTTCATAGGCCCGCACCGTTGAATCACTGATCAAAAAGATGGACGGCTTGTCCCCGGCTGTCCGTTTTGGGAGCGGAGTAATGGAAAGCTGGGAAAGGGCTGCAGGCTCCCCGGTAATTTTAAAATTCATAGAATCATCAATTAAAGCAAATCGGAAGGCCAAAACCTTTCCCCCGTCCTGCTCCACCCAGGACTTTTTAATTTCGACATTATTGATAAAAACCTTTGCTTTAGTGGTATCAACTGTTCCAGGGACAGAAAGGGAAACATTGTAATCATTTACTGGCAAATCGGCAGACAATTGAATTTCCGAACCAGAGATGGTCGTCTGACCGCTTTGGATGCTAGACGGGTTTTTCAGTCCGTAGCCTGTTTCTTTGCTGTAGAGGGAAGAAGAATTGATTGTTATGTAGCCCTCTTTAAGATTTTCACCGAATAAAAATTGAAAGCCTTTCTCGGTGTCGGCGGCTGATGCAGCGCTTACATTTGAGAATGCCGAAGATAAAACCAATATGGCCAGCAGCAAGATATTAAGTTGTTTACCCATGTGATCTCTCCTTTTATATGGTTGTTCTATAGGAAGTGCTGTGCGGCTTTTCGTAATCCTCCTCTCTCACACTTATTATTCGTTTCCAACTATAGCAGAGCCAGGAAGAAGAAAGTTACATCCACTTGCCCACTTTTTTCATATTTTTGTCTTTTTTAAAATAAAAACCGTGTGAGATATCATGACAAGGTGATAGTGAGAATGAAGATTCGAGTTTATACTTTAGTTAACTTAAGTTCCCTCCTTCCAATTGAAGAGCGCCCCAGGCTTTAGTGCCGGGGACGTAGGCTATCCAGGGCCAGTCAAGGATCATTGTTAAAAAACCCCTCTTAACAATGATGCAGTCTGGCCTGTAACTGGAAGGAGTAAAGTCTGAGAGATTTCACCTACCTCTCAGGCTTTTTTGTGCACTATTTCTTGAAAAAACGGTGTCCAGGCTGTGACAAAAGGTGAACCGCGGCCCTATTTTTACTGAAATAAAGGGTTCAGTGGTAAGAGGGGCACTATTTTTCGTGGAGGAAAGCAGCAAATTTGGATTTATCGATCGATGGCGACCATTTATCGATTGATTCTGTGAAGTTATGCATCGATTATTTTGGTTTATGCATCGATGGTTGGAGGTTATTGAAAAACTGGTGTCCAGGCTGTGACAAAGGGGAACTGAGGTACTGTTTTCACTTAAAATAATGTGTTTAGTGGTAAGAGGGGCACTATTTTTCGTGGAGGGAAGGAGTCGGTTTGGGTTTATGCATCGATGGCGACCATTTATCGATTGATTCTGGGAAGTTATGCATCGATTATTTGAATTTATTGAAAAACCGGTGTCCAGGCTGTGACAAAGGGGAGCGGGGCACTATTTAAGTAAAATTAATGGTATAAATGATTTGGGTTTATTGAAAAAACGATGTCCAGGCTGTGACAAGTGGAAGGGACAGTCGCATTGGGGTTGTCGGCATTATATTAAGATGGTGTCAAAACTGTGATAGGAACAATAACACAAAGAGCGCTTCCCGCTGCCGGAAGCGCTCTTTTCTGCAGAAGGCGGCTGCAGATTAATAGTAAAGATAGATAAATTCATATTTATATTATATATAGATTATTTAATTGTGGGTGCTGCGGCCTATATGGTTATCCCTCCTCTCAAAGTTGGAGTTATTTCACGATCACCCGGGCCTATGAATTGCAAAGCCGCAGGGGAGGATGCCCCGACTTTTCTCTTCACTTCCTCCAGCTGTAATCGGATTAGACTGGAAACGCGGCTTCCCTGCTTGGCATTCTGGCTGCCTAGTAATGACAGTCTTCTGGACTCACGCTCCACTTCTGGTGTTGCTTTCACCATCGTCATCACTTTTACCCGGTTCAGGATCTTTCGGACGGGCTCCTTCGCTTCTTCTTCTTTGGCAGTCTCATTGGCATTGGCATTTTGTTCAGGAACCTTTCGATGTAGGTTAAGAAATATCATACTTCATCTCACTACCTTTCCGAAAAGATGCAGGGTGCTTTCCCTGTAGGTAGTAATTCCCCCTCAAGACCGCCGATTCCTTTAAAAAAATGCCCTGTTTTCATCGCCATTTTCCTCTGTAATCCGCGTGGTATCAAGCTTAACTGAGGCAAAAGGCGAAATTCCGTCATCGAAATAGGAGGTATGCTGGCAGAACAAGGGGAACGGTTGGGGAAAAAGATTTTAAATTATTAAGAGGAATATTTAAGAGATCATTTTGAAATGGCAGTTTATGATATAGGTGTGATTGGAAGCAATTATCGATTGATGGGGCAAAGTGATCATCTGCGGTTTGTTTTTATTAAAAAACCGGTGACAGGCCGGTGACAACTGGCGGATTTCTACCTAAAAGATGACTTCTTACTAGAAAGAACATTGAAAGTGAACTGGATACGATTTTAAAACTGTCCTGATATAAATCTGAATCAGTTTATTGTTCAATGAAAAGGATGTATGCATCGATTCCTCGAAGTTATGCATCAATCATTTTGATTTATGCATCGATCATTTGATTTTATTAAAAAACCGGTGACAGGCCGGTGAAA
>NZ_SLVV01000003.1:48981-495042 GCF_004340465.1 Mesobacillus foraminis
GGATGTATGCATCGATTCCTCGAAGTTATGCATCAATCATTTTGATTTATGCATCGATCATTTGATTTTATTAAAAAACCGGTGACAGGCCGGTGAAAAGGGGTTGATTTCTACCTAAAAGATGACTTCTTACTAGAAAGTACATTAAAAGTAACCAGGATACCATTTTAAAACTGTCCAGATAAAGATCTGAATCAGTTTATTGTTCAATGAAAAGGATTTATGCATCGATTTTTCGAAGTTATGCATCGATCATTTTGGTTTATAAATCGATCATTTGATTTTATTGAAAAACCGGTGACAAGCCGGTGACAACGGTCGTTTTAAAAGTGAATCCGTCATTCGATAAACGCTGCTGCATCAAGGAGAGTTTAATCAAACGTTTGATCAAGATCCATAAAGGCTCTGCTAATTAGCCCTTGTGTTTAATAGATTTTGCTGGGCCGCGGCCATGGGTAAATAAGCAAACCTGGCCCTCCAAAGAAAATGAATAATGACAAAAATTAGGTATACCCATCCTTTGCTGATGTCATGATGATAGAACGGGATCACCGATTAACGAACAGGATAAAAGGGTTTGCCTGGGAATCCAAAATTGCGATTTTTACACTGGTGTGCTATGTATGTAGGGAGAAGAAAGAACGGGTGATCAGAGATGAAGATTAAGGTTTTATTTATTGCGCCGTACCCGGCATTGACAGTTTTGGCGGAAGAGTGCGGGCGGGAAGTCGAGGATATGGAGATTGATGTGAAGGTTGCGAACCTCGAAGCAGCGATCCCCATTGCGCAAAGCGCCGAACAAGATGGCTATGACGTCATTATCAGCCGCGGCGGAACGGCAAGGCTTATGGAGGAGGAAACCAGCCTGCCGATCATCGACGTTCATGTATCGGGCTATGATATGCTGCGGGTGCTGACGTTGGCGAACGACTTTCCGGGGAAAAAAGCGATCGTGGGCTTTTCGAACATAACGCTTGGGGCAAAAACGATTACCGACATCCTGGATTTTCCGACCGAGGTGTTTACCGTTGAGGTGGCGGAAGAAGTAGAACCCTTGGTCCGCCGTCTAAAAGAGGAAGGTTTCCACGTAATCATGGGAGATGTTGTCACCGTAAATGCAGCCGACCGGCACGGGCTCGAGGGGATTTTGATCCAGTCGGGACGGGAAGCGATTTTTGATGCGTTTGACCGGGTTCGGACTACCTATGCGTTCAATCAAAAGACCCGGAGTGAAATTGAACTGCTGAAAGCTGTGCTGGCTGAGACCTCGCCAGATTTTATCGTCTTTAATTCCGGCGGGGAAATTGTGTTTGAGCAATGGAAGGCTGTTTCTCCGGAGGGGATAGAGACATGGAAGCTTGCTGAAGGCATTGGCACGGGACCTTTGGCGCCAATAATGCTGGAATCAGCCAATGGTGACCGGTTGAAAGCTGATCCTAAAAAAATCACCGTCAGGAATGAAGAGTATCATCTTCTTTCTTTCATGAAGCTTGAGGGCGGGCTGGAAAGAGCAGCAGCCAAGCTGGAGGCCGTCCGGCAGCTTCCGATGCTGATTCGTGAAAGCACGGCGATGAAAGAGTGTATTAGCAGTGTCGAGGCTAATTTGCCTAAATCCAGGTGGATGCTGATCGGCGAGAAAGGAACGGGCAAAAGACAGCTGGCGCGTTATATTCATTATGCAAAGCAGCAGGGGAAGGGCTTGTTTGCCGAAATGGCAGCTGGGGACTTTATTGACGGCAGCCCAGGCGTGGAGGAGGAAATTCAGACCCTCTACATCCATGGAACTGAGGAACTGAATTCTGGCGGGACTGTGAAGCTGCTGGAAAAGGCTGAGGCGTTGAGGGGAATTGACCTGATCATCTCGCTGGAGAAGGAAGAGAGCACTCTGCATTCCCTCTTCTATGCTGAAGACACTGCGAGAATTTATCTTCCGCCGCTTCGGAACAGGGTTCAGGATATTCGGACGCTTGCTGCATATTTTATTGCGGATTCTCACCAGCAGCGCGGCACCTCGCCGATCAAGATCAAAGAGGAGGCGGTCGCACTGCTGGAAGCCTACTCCTGGCCGGGGAATGTAGCGGAGCTAAAGGCACTCGTCCAGGATGCGGCAGCCTTGGAAAAGGGATATGTATTAGGGAAAGAAAAAATAGAAACACTTCTAAAGGATAAGACGCCAGCTTCCGGAACGGCACCGGGTGTATTTTTACAAGGCTCCCTTGAAGAAATTGAAAAGCGGATCATCCTTGCCGTGTTGGAACAGGAAGACGGAAACCAGACGAGAGTGGCGAAGCGGTTGGGAATGAACCGTTCCACTTTATGGCGCAAGCTGAAAGACTAATTTCAGCTTGCTTTTTTATTGTTTAAAAATGCAACACAACGTCGTTAGAAAAAACTGGTTGAGAACTTTTTTGAAAAAAGTATTGCAAATTGAAACCGTTTTTATTAATATAAAACCTGTAAGCGATAACAAAATCGTTTAAATTTGAAACAACATCAAAGGAGATGCTAAAATATGAAAATCAAGGCAGGTTTAGAAAGAATTCCAGGAGGAATGATGGTTGTTCCGTTGCTTCTTGCAGCAACGCTTAATACATTTGCACCAAACTTGCTTCGAATCGGCAATTTTACCGAGGCCTTGTTTGTAAACGGTGCCAGCACGCTGATTGCTTTGTTCCTTTTATGTACAGGTGCACAGATTAATTTAAAATCGTTCGGTGTTTCTTTAGGAAAAGGTGCGACATTGCTTGCGACCAAGTGGATTGTTGGTGCAGCAGTTGGTCTGATTGCCTATATGTTTGCCGGCAGCGATGGTTTATGGCTTGGGCTTGCTCCAATTGCCGTGATTGCCGCCATGACAAACAGCAACGGCGGATTGTTCGTTGCCCTTGTCGGCCAGTACGGAAGCAAAGAAGACCGTGCGGCATACTCACTGCTTGCTCTTAACGATGGACCATTCCTGACAATGGTGGCCCTATCAATCTTTGGTGCAATGGGCTTCGTAAACGGAATGTTCTCAGTACAGTCTTTTATCGCAGTTCTTCTTCCGATTTTAGTAGGTATGGTTCTTGGTAATCTTGATGAAGACATGCGCACATTCCTTGATAATGGAAGCGCTATGCTGATTCCGTTCTTCGCTTTTGCCCTTGGTATGGGAATTGACTTTGGAGCCATCGTAGAAGGCGGCCTGACAGGTATTCTTTTAGGGGTCTTGACTGTGTTTGTAACTGGTACAGCAGGGTACTTCCTATTCAAAGCCCTTGGCTGGAACCCGATTGTTGGGGCGGCTGAAGGATCAACAGCAGGAAATGCAGTCGCAACACCAGCAGCCATTGCAGCAGCGAATGCGAGCTTTGCGGCTTATGCCGAGCTGGCAACGGTTCAGGTAGCGGCGTCTACCGTGACAACGGCGATTCTTTTGCCGCTTTATGTTGCCTTCCTGGTAAAGCGGCTGGAGAAAAAAGGGTATCAATTTAAACAGGGGAACATTACAAAAGTAAGCGGTTAAAGGTGGGGAAATCAATGTCAGAGAAAATCGGAATCATTGCAGACGATTTAACAGGCTCTAATGATTCAGGTGTTCAGTTAGCGAAAAAAGGGTTTGCCTCCACAGTTGTGATGGATGTTCAAAAGAAGAGTGCCAGCGGGGAAGCGGATGTCCTGGTCATTGATACCGACAGCCGTGCTGTTCCCGGGGAGCAGGCATATGAGGCAGTTTCCAAAGCTGCTTCCCTTCTTTTTAACCAGGGGTATCCCCATGTATATAAAAAAGTGGACTCAACACTTAGAGGAAATATAGCATCGGAGCTTGCCGCACTGGTTGAGGTATACCGTCCGGATGCGGTTGCAGTGGCTCCGGCGTTTCCGAAGCTCAACAGGACAACTTTGAACGGACATCACTATGTAAACGGCAAATTGATTACTGAGACAGAGTTTGGCCGGGACCCGAAAACGCCTGTGACGGAAAGCTTTATTCCGGCGCTTTTAAAGGAAGCTGTCCAGGAGGAGATCGTACTTTTGGACGCAGCGGTCTTACGAGGTTCTTTGGAAGATGTCATTGCTTTTATTGAGGAAAAAGTGGCGGCGGGGCAGAAATGGTTTGTCTGTGATGCTGAGACGGAGTCGGATCTGGAGCGAATTGCCTCTGCGTTTGCGGGAACCGGAAAATCGGTTGTCTGGGCAGGCTCCGGCGGCTTAGTGGAATACTTGCCGGAAGCGCTGGACATCCAGCCTGATGATAAAAGAGAAGATGATAAAATTGTTATTGATAAAACGCTGATTGTGTCAGGAAGCTTGTCACAGGTAACGAAAAATCAGCTTGATAGGTTAAAAGATTTCAGGGAAGTCCAGTTCATTGAAATCAATCCAGTGGATCTGGTGAATAATACTCTCGATTACGCCTCATTGATTGTACAGGGGAAAGAGAATAAATCCGCAAAACAGCTGGTCGTCTATGTTGAAAGCTCTGATGAAAATCGGATAGCGGCAAGTGCTGCCGGAAAAACGCTTGGGATGGACGCAAACGAGGTAAGCGAGGCGATTGCTTCCGGGCTGGGCAGAGCAGCAACAGCTATTTTAAAAGAAGAGACAGAAATCAACGGATTGATTTTAACCGGCGGAGATACTGCCAAGGCTGTGTGCTCTGAGCTTGGTGTCTGCGAAATGTCGCTGCATTCCGAGGTGGAGCCAGGGCTGCCTTTTGGCCAGATTGCCTCCGGAAACAGGGCGTATTGGGCTGTGACCAAAGCCGGCGGATTCGGAACGGAAAACTCACTGGTACATGCAGTGAAATATATGACAGGAAAGGTTGAGCAATATGAATCAAAATAAGCCAGTAGTCGGGATTACCATGGGAGATGCAGCAGGGGTTGGGCCTGAGATTATTTTAAAAAGCCTGGCGTACGAGGAAATGTACCAGATCAGCGCACCGCTTGTGATCGGCGACAGCAAAATCCTGGAACGTGCAAAAAGCTTTGTGAACAGCGAATTGGTGATCAAGTCCGTTTCGGCGGAGGAACTGGATCAGGTTTCCTACCAGTTTGGAACCGTTCATTGCCTTGACCTGAATCTGCTGCCATCCGATCTTCCGGTGGGACAGGTATCCCCGGATGCCGGGCATGCGGCATTCGAATACTTACGTACAGCCATCGAGCTTGCGAAGGAGCAAAAAATTGATGCGATCTGTACGGCTCCATTGAACAAGGAAGCTCTTCAAAAAGGCGGCCATAAATATCCCGGCCACACCGAAATCCTTGCTGACTTGACGGATACCGAGGATTTCTCCATGATGCTTTCGGCTCCAAATCTTAAAGTTATCCATGTGACAACTCACGTGGGAATTATTGATGCCGTGAAGATGATTAATCCTGAACGGGTGTACCATGTGATCAAGCTGGCCCACGAAACGCTCGAAAAAGCAGGGATTTCTTCTCCGAAAATTGCGGTTTGCGGCATCAATCCCCATGCAGGCGAGAGCGGCCTGTTTGGCTACGGCGAAGAGGAAGAAAAAGTCATTCCTGGTGTGGAAAAAGCACAGGCAGAGGGAATCAACGCGGTTGGCCCGCTGCCGGCTGATACTCTGTTCTTCCGAGCAGTCCGCGGTGACTTTGATATCGTTGTCGCGATGTACCACGATCAGGGACACGGGCCAGTCAAAGTCCTGGGACTCGATGCTGGTGTAAACATCACCGTCGGACTTCCGATCATCCGCACAAGCGTTGACCACGGAACCGCCTTCGACATCGCCGGAAAAGGAATTGCCGACGAAAAAAGCCTGATGGAGGCCATGAGGCAGGCCGTCGAACTCGCTCCAAAAAAGTAAGGGCTGTTAGTAAAAACAGCGGCCTGGCCTGACAGTTACTTTAACACAACAAAGGGTGCCTGACCCGCAGCGCTTTAAAGCGCCGCAGGGTCAGGCTTTTTTTATTGGGGTGAATTTGGGTTTCGGAATGGTGTTGAATAGGAAGTTGGATGAGGTCTCAAACTATGGTATAGCGCTGTTTATTTTTTTACGGAAAGGGGGATGGGCATGGAACCTTATAAGAATTTTCCCGTCGCTCATTTGAGTGATGACCAGCTTGAGAAAATTGACATGCTGGAGAGGGAGCTTCGGCAGGAGACGAATGAAAATATTGTATTGATCGCGTATGATGAGGCAAACGAAAAGTAAGGAATTTCTCTGCCGGGGATAAGCAGAAAACAAAAACAGCTGGGAATCCCAGCTGTTTTTTGTGTGTGCTTTATCTTTGCGGATAGGTTGCTTTTGTACCACGCTTTGCCATCATCTTTCGGACAATAGGGTAGATAATGGGAGCCAGCCTAATGAGCGTTCTAATCAGTTTTGACATGATGATCCCTCCCTGGGTGTGGCTAGTCCTATAGTTCCCGGTTTTTATTTGTATCAAACATGCAGGGGACAGAGGAAGCGTGACGGCAGGCAGCCAAATTTTGGGTAAAGAAAGGTGACGGCCCTCTGAACCGCGTTCTGGTGAACAACATGTGTTCATTAATCTTTTTCAACAGCGGATTGCCTCTATTTCACACATCCTGCTTGAGAACAAGTTTCTGGGAAAAAGGGAGGCCCGCTATTCCAGCCAATATATTGGTACAGGCTTTGGGTCACGGGAATACGCAGGAGTACTCCTTCTTCCGCTTCAACAACATCATCCTTTTAAAACTAGAACCAGCAGCAGGTGCAAGTTTTAAAGGAACATAAGCCGTTTTCTTCGCATGGAGGGACGGTTAGCTCATCATACTCTCAAACCGGACAACGATCACTATTTTATAGCATGCTTCCGGTTCAGGCTAATCAGCGCCGCCCCCGCCGCCGCTGTCACCCCCGCCGCCACTGTCTCCGCCTGAATAACCGCCGTCACTGGAAGAGGACGAAGAGCTGCCTGGCGGGACACTCCACTTCCATGAGTTGGTTAGGAACTGTCCCGGTTCCTGGCCGGATGCCATCAGGTAGGTAAGGGGCGCAGCTGCAGCCTCATCACGGTTAGGGAATATCTTCTCGCTCGCCGATTTCCTTGCCTTGTTTCTGAACAGCAAGAGGGCGCGGATCATCCACTTATCCTGATCTTCGCTTGGAATGCCGGCTGGAATTCCTTCTGTTTTCAGCCGTTTTTTAAACGCCCGGATGTCGGCTTTTACCTGCTGGGCTTCTTCTGACAGGCTCATTCTTGGGGTCAGAGCGTATAGCAATGCAGCCAGGAAGCTTGAGAAGATCAGAAGCACAAGCACTTCTTCGTCATAGAGCATGAGGCCGGCGACGAAAGATACGATGAAGAACAGGACAGCAGGAAGCCGATTGGAGGGATTCGTCCAGCCCCAGGTGAGGAAGAATCCTGCTAAAAAGGTATAGACTACAAGGGCGGCTGTGGTTCTGGAATCAATCACATAAGCATAAAGGGTGCCTAGGTACAGGGTAAGCATCAGAATTCTCCCCAGCCAGACAAACAGGGTGCTCCTCATCATTCCTGTTTCCTTAATCTCTCTGAGTACACAGGAGAACCATTCTTTCTCTTTTTTCTTGAACAGCTTATATTTGGAATGGTATT
Organism: Mesobacillus foraminis; assembly: GCF_004340465.1. Taxonomy (GTDB): domain Bacteria; phylum Bacillota; class Bacilli; order Bacillales; family Cytobacillaceae; genus Mesobacillus_B; species Mesobacillus_B foraminis. Next base: position 56,538 of record NZ_SLVV01000003.1, read on the forward strand.
TATTTAAATGCTGGGTATTGTTCCGCTCCAGTTTTGTGGCGCCGGCAGCATCACTCATGAAGAAGGAGTTCCTTCCATTCTTGCCCTTTCGTGTAAAAAGCCAGGAGGCAAGGCGCTGTTCACAGTCGTTCAAGCTGCTTTCCGGGACACTTAAGGTAAAATAAAGCGTCTCATCCGGGGAATCGGGGTCTTTCTCGAACCTGCTTGTGGTTCGCTCGGTTCGGACGGTGGCAAGTCCCTTTTCGACCAGAGAATACAGGCCGGCGATGAATCCATAATGGTCCTGCCTGCCGAGCCGGTCAACAAGATACAGCTGGAGCGGGTCTGCCTGAAGCAGATCTTCAGGGCGGCTGGCGCCTTTCAGCCTTCCAAGAAATTGCCTGATCAGCATCCAAAGGCATCCCAGGGCAAGGAGACCGGAAAACCAGAGGAGAACATTTCTGAAATTCTTTAATTGTTCTTTCTTTGCCGCAGCCTTTTCCGCGCGTTCATCCTCCGCCGCAAGCACTTCTTTCAGCGGCAGCGGTTCCTTTGATTTTTCCTGGGCAGTCATGATGCCTGACGGGAACAGCAGCCGGGTTTCCGTTAGGGAATACATCAAGGAGCCTGGCGTATAAAACCGGACAACACTTGCTTCTTTCCTCTGCACTTTTCCCTCGCGGTCGTGAAAATAAGCAAAATAGCTGTTGGGCTCCAGTTCCTCAGGGAACACAAAATCAATGGTGACCTTCAGGAGGTCTTGGTCGTGGTTGTCCCCGGTCCCAAAGAAAGGCACAGTCAGGTCACTGTAGGACTGGTAGGACTTCACTGCGTTTTTTAATTCATAAAAGTAAAAGATGGATTTGGTTCCGTCTTCAACCGGAAAGGATGCCCGGTAGGTGTTGCCTTCCTGAGTAACCGAAAGCGGGCGCAAATCCTGCATGTCAATAAAGCCCAGCTTCGCATCGGGATTCAGCAATTCATAGGCTTCAAACTGGCTGACACCGTTATGGTTCGCTTTGTGAATCGAACGCCTCACACTGTCATACTCCCCGTCAAAGCTATAAGTAAAGATCTCATTCACCAGCAAATCCCCATCAGGCTGGATCCAGGCCCTGATCTTTACCTCATCAACCGAATACGATTTCGCCTCAGCCGCCGATGTAAAAGTAAAAGCAGAAGCAGCCAAGCAAAAAAGAAGCAGTTTCATCAATCGAATAAACAAACAATCTCCCCCAAAAACATAACAATTTCTATAATATGTATTATTTTACCATATCTAAGCAAATTTTTGGGGTGGAAGGGAAGAAATAAGCACAGGGCTGCTTTAATCCACTAAACGGTGCCTGGCCCGCAGTGCTTTAAAGTGGTAAAGAGGTTTGGAATTGACAAAAATGCGGTGGTGGTATCACCGGCTGCGGGTCTAAGCTCGTCCTAGCGGTCTACTTACTGGGTAACCCTGATGCTTCTGAGCTATTTTTGAAAGTAGACTCTTGCTTTTTTATCACCTTCATAAGGAAGATTCATGGAGGTGAGCAATCTTCGCGCTTTCTGGATGGATGTGATGTGAAGGAATTGGCGGAGCCTGGAATTGGTGAGATTGGGGCTGATGAGGAGAAAATAGTCTTGTACGGCCTGGGTGTGGGCGTCTCTGGAATGAGTCCCATACGATGAACATTTCCAAAATGCTTTAAGAGGAATCATGGGGATGGCGCGGCAGTGAGGGCACTGGACCCCTGTCGCGATGTCCTTCTCGGTCAAGGCAAATTCATTGAGAATATCAATTTGAATGGGACAATGAAGTTTTAAAAAAAGCTTGCTGAGTTTCTTAAGGGTCTTTGCGTCCAATTGGTCCTGTTTGCATAAATTCTCCAGGCGCTGGATAAATTCAGGGAGGCTTGAGACGGGCTGGATCCTTCTCCGAATTTCGGGTTGATTTCTTTCCACTTTGATAATAGAAGAAGGCTGGCTGATGACGACAACATAGTCAATGGGCAGAGGTGGGAAATGGTGGGCATCCAGCCATTTTTGAAGACTTCTTTTATGATATTGTGCCTGAGCGATTGGGTCCGGGAAACCCTCTTCCTTGTTGTTCATGGTTCGGATAAGCTGACCTTGATCATCAAATAACAAGGTTCCAGAGATGTTTTTCGTTTCAATAATGAGGGCAAATCGGGAAGTGAGGATCAGGAAGTCAATTTGGAAGAAGTGTTCCCCGTTCGCGAGGCGCAAATCATGGAAGATCAAATAAGAAGTTTCTTCAAGAGTAGATAGAAAGTAATAAACATTCTTTTCGCCGATGTATCCAGCGTTCCTTTTGGCCCATTCAGCCTGAACAACAGTTGTTTTGGGGTGGTCAGTCATCAGCCGGTTTTTTAAAGCTTCCAACGATTCCAGAATCATTGGTATTTGGAGTGGTTTTATAATCAAAGGTATCCTCCTTTCAGATATCAAAGGGATATTCGCCGATTACACTTTCAAAACCTGCGCTTGGATGTGATTACTTTTTACAGTTTTGTGACTTGTGAATTGAGATATTTGATTTAATGCAGCGAAGCGTTGGGTTTATTGAAAAACCTGTGTCAAGGGTGTGACAAGGGTCCCGATTTTGACAAGATGAGAAGTTGGTCAGGTCCATATTTAGTATTATGGATGATTTACGAAGAATTCCGCCTCGATACTTACGGTTTATTGAAAAACCTGTGTCCAAGCTGTGACACATGGCCTAATTTAGGTGGGTTTCAAGTAGGCAGTACCCTGCCAAGAGTTTTATGCATCGATTATTTGGATTTATAGATTGATTCTCAGAAGTTATGCATAGATCATCCGAGTTTAAGCATAGATTCCTGGAGTTTATTAAAAAACCGGGGTCCAAGAGGTGACAAGGGTCCTGATTTTGACAAGATGAGAAGGTGACCGGGTCTGTGCTAAAGTATGATGCATGTTTCCGAAGGTTTTCTGCGTTGGTTAATGGAGTTTATTGAAAAAAATGTGTCCAGGCGGTAGCAAAATGGACTAGTTTAGGCAGAAGCCAGATAGGGCGCCCCTGCCGATTACTGTTATGCATCGATTATTTGGATTTATAGATTGATTCTCCCGATTTATGCATTGATCATTTGAATTTATGCATCGATTCTTTCGGTTTATTGAAAAACCCGTGTCCAGGGTGTGACAAGGGTCCCGATTTGGACAGGATCAGAAGTTGATCGGGTCCATGTTTAGTGTTATGCATAGATCATCCGAGTTTATGCATAGATTCCTGGCGTTTATTGAAAAACCTGTGTCTAAGCTGTGAAGAGGGTCTTGATTTGGACAGGATCTCAAGTGGTCCAGGTCCGCTATTTGGTTTTATGTAGCGTCGAGATCCAGCAGCCAGCCCAGCGATCGCCCACTCAACCCACCTGAGCAAGACTAACCCCTTCCCAAACCTATGCTGAAAATCTGGTTACGTCCTATTCCGCTCAGGGTAAACAACCCTATAAAGGAGGACCCCGCCGCATCGCGGTGAAATAGCCAGAGCCAGGGAGGATAATTATCAACAAGTGTTTCCTGAAATGAATGAAACAACGCAGCAGAGCCCGAAGCTTAGCAGACCACATCCAGACCAGACAACGTACCAACGCTTGTCAAATAATGCGCCTCGTTCACACCATAGAGTTCTACATCATTTTTACCCTCACCAGCACCATGCAACCCAGATAAGCCCAATGTTCATGCATCGTTACCGAGCAGGATAATCCTTTATTTTTTGAGAAACACTAATTTTGTCGCACCGCCGAAGACAAAGTTAGGTTTCGACTTTGTTGAGTCCTGCGGCAGAGTACTTTAGGATTAGAAAAGTACTATACATTTGAAAGGATGAGTGCAAATGGCTCAGTCTAACATAAAAGTAGCTGTTCAGAAGTTTGGTAACTTCCTTAGCTCCATGGTGATGCCGAATATTTCAGCATTTATCGCCTGGGGTTTGATTACGGCTTTATTTATACCTACTGGTTTCATTCCAAATGAAAGCCTTGCCAAAATGGTCTCGCCAATGGTGACGTACTTGCTGCCGATCCTGATTGGATATTCCGGCGGTAAGCTTGTGCACGATCAGCGCGGAGCTGTTGTTGGTGCGATTGCGACCATGGGGGTCATCGCGGGTGCAGATATCCCGATGTTCCTTGGCGCGATGGTCATTGGTCCGCTTGGCGGATGGGTGATCAAGAAATTCGACCAGATGATCGAAGGAAAAGTTCGCGCTGGTTTTGAAATGCTTGTCAACAATTTCTCTGCAGGGATTCTTGGTGCGATCCTCGCAATCCTTGCTTTCCTTGGTGTCGGCCCGGTCATCGACGCTTTCACTGGCTGGCTTGTAGCCGGTGTTGACTGGCTGGTTGGAACAGGGTTGCTTCCATTGACAAGCATCCTGATTGAACCGGCAAAAGTTCTGTTCCTGAACAATGCCATCAACCACGGCGTGCTTTCGCCGATTGGTGTCGAGCAGGTAAAAGAAACAGGCCAATCCATCCTGTTCCTGCTTGAAGCTAACCCTGGACCAGGTATCGGTGTCCTGCTTGCCTACATGTTCTTTGGAAAAGGCGCTGCTAAGAAGTCTGCACCTGGTGCGGGAATCATTCACTTCTTCGGCGGTATTCATGAAATTTACTTCCCGTATATCCTGATGCGTCCAATGCTTTTCCTTGCCGTGATCCTTGGCGGAATGAGCGGCGTATTCACATTGGTTCTTTTAGGCGGCGGATTATTCGCTCCTTCTTCACCGGGAAGTATCCTTGCCATCACGGCTGTCACACCACACCATGCTGGTGCCTATATTGCTAACTTTGCAGGTGTGATCGTGGCTGCGGCTGTCTCCTTCATTGTCTCTGCCTTCATTTTAAAAACAGGAAAGCAGGGCGAAGAAGATATTGAAGCAGCAACTAAAAAAATGCAGGAGATGAAAGGCAAGAAGAGCTCTGTGGCTGGTGCCATCACGGCTGACCAGGGAGCAATGCCAGACAATGTCTCTAAAATCATCTTTGCCTGCGACGCGGGCATGGGATCAAGTGCAATGGGTGCCTCCCTTCTTCGTAAAAAAGTAAAAGAAGCCGGCATGGATATTTCTGTTACCAATATGGCCATTTCAAATCTGCCTGGTGATGCACAAATCGTTATCACCCAGGAGGAACTGACTCCGAGAGCGAAGAATAAAGTGCCAAATGCGTACCACATTTCGGTCGATAACTTCCTGTCCAGCCCTGAGTACGATAAGCTGATCAGCGAGCTGAAGTTCCCGGCCAATTCACAGCTTCACGAGATAGTGGAGGATGCGGATGATAATGGTACGGAGAATCACGAACAGGATAAAGAAACAGCCCATGAGGATGACTTGCTCCGTCCGGAAAATGTCTTCCTGAACAAGGAATTTACCAATAAGGATGAAGCAATCCGCTTCGCCGGCAGAGCCCTTGTCGATGCAGGCTATGTGGAAGAAAGCTATATTGAAGCAATGATTGAACGGGACAATATGACGTCCACCTATATGGGGAATGATGTTGCCATCCCGCATGGCACCGAGGAAGCCAAGAAGGCTGTCATCAAGTCCGGATTCACCGTGCTTCAGGTTCCAAATGGTGTTGATTTCGATGGCCAGAAAGTGCGCCTGATTTTCGGTATCGCCGGAAAAGACGGCACTCACCTTGAAATTCTGTCCGGAATTGCCGTAACCTGCTCGGAGATGGAAAATATCGAGAAAATGGCTGGAGCTAAAACAGCCCAGGAAATCATCGATATCATCGGCAAGAAGTAATTACATTACCTTTAAGAATAGAAAAGCGTGGTAACTGCGCTTTTCTATTCATTATTTTCTAGTCATTTCACCCAGGAATGAGAGGATCCCATGTATATTACCTCGCGGGAAAAAGCGATTATTGAACTGATCATAAAAACATCAGGAAAGCATACAGCCCTGTCGATCGCATCTTCTTTAAATGTTAGTGCCAGGACCGTCCAAAGGGATTTAAAGGCAGTCGAAAAGATCATCAAGGAATTTGATCTTGAGCTTACGCGCACCAGCAATCAGGGTCTTGCCATTGAGGGAAGGAACGAACAAATCTTCCGGCTGATCCAGCATATCACCTCGAGCGAACCGATTGACCAGCCGCCTCAGGAAAAACGGCTGCGGCTTTTATTGGCCATCCTTGAGGAGGAATTATATAAAGCCCAGGTACTGGCAAACTATCTTGGCATCTCAGCCGCTACATTAACGGCTTACCTGGATGAGCTTGCCCATTGGCTAAAGCATTTTCAGCTGCAGCTGACGAGAAAAAGAGGCGTCGGAGTCGAACTTCATGGCACCGAGGCAAACAAGCGAAGGGCGCTTGCACACTTTTTCCTGCAATATTTTCATGAGGACCTGATTGAAAAGCTGTTTTTACTGGAAAGAGGAAAGCTGTCTGAAGAAAGAATCCTTCATTACTTTGTTCCGGACGAACTGCAGGAAGTGAATGCCCTGGTTAACAGTGCTTTTAGCGGTGCGAATGCCCGTCTTGCCGACACAGGTTATTTAGAAATGGTTTTACATACGTATATCACGCTGCAGAGAGCAGAGGCACAATTTTATCTGGAGGGAGATGCAAGCCTTCCGGAGGGGGAAATTGCCAGTGAGTATGCAGTGATGCAGAGGATAGGCAAGGAGCTTGAGCGGAAATTCGACGCAGCCTTTTCAGACATGGACATCCTGTTTCTAGCGCGGATCCTTAAAGGAACAAAGCTTCGGGGAGCAGAGGGTGTTCCGTATGACAGCATTGTCCTCGCACAAATGATCAAAAACGTCATCCAGTCCGTTTCCGCCCAGCTGCATGTCGATTTAACAAGCGATTTTTCTTTATTTCAAGGGCTGCTTGCCCATATGGAACCATCCTTGTTCCGGATCAAGCAGAAAATGGATTCGTTTAATCCCCTTAAAGAGGAAATCAAACGGAAGTATCCGGTCCTGTTCATGGCAGTGAAAAACAGTGTGGAAGAGGAGTTTAAGGAAATCGACCATTTTCCTGATGATGAAATTGCTTTTATGGTTCTTCATTTTGGATCCGCCCTGGTGATGCGCGAAGAGAATTTGCCCATAAAAGCACTGGTCATCTGTCCAACGGGAATCGGGACCTCAAAGATGCTGGCCAGCAGGATTAAAAAAGAAATATCGGAAATCGATGCAATTGAGATTAAATCCATCAAGGAGATCACCGGGCAGGTGGACCTCAAAGCTTACGACCTGATTCTGTCCACCGTCCGCCTTCCATTTATGAATGCAGAGTATATCCTGGTGAATCCGCTCCTGAGTGAAGAAAACATCACGACGATTAAAACTTTTTTACAGAATAATATCGAACGCCTTACTCAAGGCAAGCATTATCAAAAAAATTCGCAGAACGAGGAACCGGCTTCTTCAGTCAAGCAAAACGCAGCATTGGCGGATTTGCTTGGAGATCTTAGGGACGTGCAGCACAGCATCGAGGCGATTATCGATAATTTCCGTTTTTACCGGATGGAGCAGTGGGGAGCTCAGGAAGAAATCCTGGAAAACATGCTCCTGAAGGCGGAAGCGGAGAACCTGCTGACAAATCCGCCTCATGTGCTTAATTCTCTCAGGGAGCGGGAAAAGAAGGGCGGACTCGGGATTCCGGAGACAAATATCGCCCTTTTCCATGCCAGGAACGAGCATGTGCGCGACCTGATCTTCCAGATTGCCCATTTGCCGGATCCATGCCTGGTAAAAGGGATGGACGGAAACGAAGTGCTGATGAAGAACCTTCTGCTCATGCTGGCTCCGGCGGAACTGACCCAAAGGCAGCAGGAAATCTTAAGTTTGATCAGCACCAACATCATTGACAGTGATGAAGCGATCCTGGTTTTTTCTTCCGGAAATGAGGAAATGATTTATAAGAAGCTGGAATCTATTTTTGCAGAGTATCTTCAATCAAATTTTAAAATAAACCGATAAAGGAATGATTCGATGAAACAAGCAGTGCATTTTGGTGCAGGGAACATTGGCAGAGGATTTATCGGGGCGCTGTTTTCCCAGTCTGGTTACCATGTGACTTTTGTGGATATTGCCGATCAGATTATTAATCAATTAAATGAAGAGAAGCAGTACAACGTCAAGCTTGCGACAGATCAGCAGGAAACCGTGATGATTACGAATGTTTCCGGCCTGAATAATTTGAAGCAGGAAAACGAAGTGGTCGAGGCCATCAAGGAGGCCACATTTTTAACCACGGCGATTGGGCCTAACATCCTTCCGAGGATTGCGCCGTTAATTGCCAAAGGCCTGATGGCAAGAGCAGAGGCATCCAGCGATAAGCTGTATGTAATTGCCTGTGAAAACCAGATTTCAGCAACCGATCTGTTGAAAGGCTATATCCTGGAGCACCTTGATGAGGGAGCAAAAGAGAAAGTCCTGGCCAATGTGGCGTTCCTGAACTCCGCGGTTGACCGAATTGTTCCCATTCAAAACAACCAGGGCTCACTGGATGTCCTCGTTGAGCCTTACCATGAATGGGTTGTGGAAACAACGGAAGAAATCCCTCACATTGAAGGGATGAAGATTGTTCCCGAGCTAGCTCCATTTATTGAACGAAAGCTGTTCACCGTCAACACTGGCCATGCCGTGATTGCATATTTCGGCTATCTTGCCAACAAGGAAACCATTGACCAGACACTGGCCGATGAGGAAATCTACAATCAGGTAAAGGCAACGCTTGGTGAGACGGGTGCCTACCTGATCAACCAGTATAATCTGGATCCGGTAGAGCACCAGAAATATATTGATAAAATCATCAGCCGTTTCCAGAACGCCCACCTGAACGATGGAGTCACAAGGGTCGGCCGTTCCCCAATCAGGAAGCTTGGACCAGAGGACCGTCTCGTGCGCCCGGCATTACAGGCGCAAAAAGCAGGCCTATCCTATACCAACCTGGCAAAGGCCATAGCGGCAGCGCTCCTGTTTGACTATAAGGAAGACGAAGATGCCGTCAAGCTGCAGGCCATGATCCAGGAACACGGAGTGGCGTATGCCCTCCAGGAAGTGTCCGGTTTGGATGAATCAAGCGAGCTTGCCAAAGAAATCATCGGGCATTATGAATCGTTGAAGAAATAAATTATAGTAAAAATCAGGCGTGAATCCTCACAGGAATTCACGCCTGATTTTGCTTAGGTACTCGTTTGGGTGCTCATATACATCTTGTTTGGAGTTTTTAAATGCGAGATTCAGCTCTTCTCTCAAAGACTAGTTTCTCTTTACGTGACGGAGACCAGTAATTCTCTGCTTTTTCGGAAACGCATTTCCCCTTTGGGTACCTGAGGTCAGAGATTCTTTCATTGGTGGGTCACGCATATTGTTTTTGCGTGACTAGTTCCATGGATATTTCCCTGGCTCGGGAACGCATTTCTCTTTTGTGTGCCTGAGGCCGGGGATTTTCTCCTCATGAAGGAACGCACGTCTGAATCCATCTCATTCAAAAAGAATCTGCTCTTATAAAAATCTATTAATACAAACTTTTTCACTTCAAGGTGAAAAAGTCTGTATTAATTTGTTTTTTGTAATCCTCTATATTTAACACAAGCAAATGATAATGCTTTCAAAATGAAGGGGATTAGGAGGAATTGTTTTTATGAGCAGCTCTTGGCTTGGTTTGGAAGGTAAAGTAGCAATTGTGACCGGTGGGGCTTCTGGCATCGGATTAAATATTGTAAATGAATTACTTAGAAATGGGGCGAAGGTGGTAGTCGCTGACCTGTATGGGGAGGACGGACAGCAAGCGGATGGCTCCTACTTTGTTAGATGTGATGTGACCAAAAAGGAAAGTGTGGACCAGGCAGTTGCAACAGCGGTTGAGGTATTTGGTTCAGTAGACATTCTGGTCAACAATGCAGGTGTCAATCTTCCAAGGCTTTTGGTTGATGACAAAGGGGAAAGGCCGGAATACGAGTTAAGCGAAAGAGATTTCGACTTTATGGTGGCAGTGAATCAAAAAGGCCCATACCTTTTTGCGCAGGCTTCCGCCAAAGAAATGATCAAACAAAATAAGGGTGTTATTATAAATGTCTCTTCCGAAGCAGGGCAGGAAGGTTCTGCTGGACAAAGCTGTTATTCCGCGACAAAAGGGGCAGTGATTGCTTTTACGCGAGCTTGGGCGAAGGAATTGGGAAAACACAATATCCGCGTTGTTGCCATCGCACCAGGAATCATTGAAACAACAGGATTGAGGACGGATTCCTACAATGAGGCTTTGGCCTACACACGCGGCGTGACGGTAGATGGCCTGAACACAGATTACAGTAAATCCATTCCGCTTGGAAGAGAAGGCAAGCTGACGGAAATCGGCGATCTTGTTGCCTACCTGGCTTCAGATCGAGCTGGCTATATTACTGGTACGACTTTAAATATCTCAGGCGGAAAGTCCCGCGGTTAAAAAACAGGACAGCATTTGAGACAGGTCAGACCTTAATGGATGTCAGCTCGGCAGGGAAAACTAGAGAAATCATGTTGTACATCTATCTGGACTTTTTCCCTGTAAACTTCAATTTCTATGGCATTCGTTTTTTACGCAGAGGTGATGAAATGTCTGAATTAATACTAGATGAAAGAATGGCTCGCATCCTGGAGTTAACACACAAGAAAAGCTATTGTTCTCTGGATTTTCTGGCCGAATCACTCGGTGTGAGCACGAGGACGGTACGTAATGATATTAAACAGCTGAACCATGATCTGGACGGAATTGCATCGTTAGTGAATGAAAAAGGGAAGGGATATCACCTGGAAGTCAGCGATGACGAGTTATTCCTCTCTTTACTTGACAAAAGCAGCGCCAGGAATGATTCAGTCAGTTCCTCCAAACACAGGATTGCATTCATTATCGACAAAATGATCAATAGTGATAAAACCTATACCCTGGATGACCTGGCTTTTGAGATGCATATTGGGAGAACCACTCTTGTGAATGAATTGAAAAAAGCATCGGTCCCCCTGGGAACCTACAATCTTCTCATTCAGGGGAAGCCGAACAAGGGCATGGAGCTGTCCGGAAGGGAGCTTGATCTTCGATTCTTTATTCTCGACAATATCTATGACCTATTGTATGGCGATTATCCGGTCGATATCGATATTGTTGAAGAGATTGCGAACATCTCAGGCAGGCATGATTTTGATTCCTCCACTCAAGCCCGATTGATGGAGTTTATCACTGTGATGCTGGACCGCCTTTTAAAAGACCATCCCTTAAACGAGATGGATGAAAAGCATCAAAAATTATTGAACAGCAACGATTATCAAATTGCACTGGAAATTGTAAACGCTATAGAGAAACTGCTGCCCATCAAAATACCTCAGCCTGAGATTTTGTTCATGACCATCCCAATTGCAGGGCGGCGTACACCTACCAATAATCGGACCATGGCGGAAATCACCATTACCAATGATGTAAAGCAGCTGCTGGAGCTCATTGTTGAACAGGTGGGATTCAATAAGGAAATTATCCAGGAGCATGAATCGTTTTTTAAGGATCTTCAATATCACCTGACTTTTATGCTTAACCGCCTGATGTTTGGTTTACGGCTGAAAAACCCGCTGCTCGCTGATGTAAAAGAGAAATACCCAGTCGCCTATAAAATGGCCGAGATCGCCGGGCAAGTGATTGAAAATCGATATGAGCTGAAAGCTTCGGAGGATGAGCTTGGATACCTGGCCTTCTATTTTGGAGTCTTTATTGCCCAAAGCAATGTCAAGGTGAAAAGGTTTCAAAAGGCCGCGGTCGTGTGCGGAACGGGAAGAGGAACGGCAAAATTGGTCGCGATTCAATTGGAGCGTGTTCTCAACCAGAATACTCAGATTGACCTTTTTTCAGAAAAGGAGATCACTGAAGAGGTCCTGTCCCGATATGATATTGTCTTTTCGACGGTTACACTGCCGTTTGAAACAAGCGTACCATTCATCACAATCAGTGAAATTTTTGATGAACAGAATGTGACAAGAGAAATTGAAAAAGTATCCTATTTGCAAAAGCTAAACATTAAAGACACCAAGGTTCATCAGTCCATTATCAATCATTTGATTCCTAAAGAGAAATTCTTTCTTTTAGACAGCTCGAAGGATTATCACGAAAATGTGAGAATCATGGTGGAGAGCCTGGTGGAACAGGGCTTCCTGGATGAAGGCTTTAAAGAACGCCTTAAGGAAAGAGAAATGAAAGGCTCCATGGTCTTCGATAACTATGTGGCTTTGCCTCACACTTTTAACCATCAGTCTCCTTCAATCGAGCTGGCATTGGGGGTCTTTCCTCAAAAAGTACTAGCGGACGGAAAGGAAGTCAAGCTCGTTTTCCTGCTTGGATTGCCAGAGCAGCAAACGGACAACAATGAGCATCTGATCGTAAAAGTGTATGATGAAATTTTGCAAATCGCCAATGACCAGCAGCTGACGGACCAATTGGCCCGTGCCAGCAGCCATGAGGAGGCCAAACAGCTCCTTGAACAGGCCGTTTCGAAACGCAGCAGGGTATAAGGATCCATACGAGGCTGACTATCTTTAATGGATTTTTTTGACAGCGTTTGCGGTGCAATTGAGCACGGATGGCCTGATCTAACTATTTGCCAGCTATGCCAGGCAGATGTTTAACACTGCTGAAACTGGTCCTTATTTTACACACCATCACAAACAGAATGAAAAGGGATGAAGAGATGATTGTCTATTTAATTATCTTAATCGGTGCAGCCTGGCTTGTGCAGAGTATACTTGGTTTCGTTCAAATCAGGCATTTTAATAAAAAATATGCCGAAATGAGGGCGCTTGGACGGGTGGCAATCGGAAAACGGACTGGGATGTTCCGTGCAGGCACGGTCGTCATGTTTTGCATCGATAAAAGGAATAAAATTTTAAAAGCAGCAAAAATGCAGGGCGTCACCGTTTTCTCCCGTGTGAGGGAGCTAAAAGGCTTTGAAGGGAAATATCTATTGAAAATTTCTGAAGAGGACTTTAAAGGTGTGGACAAGCTGACAAGGCTGGCCATTACAGACGCCCTAAGAAGCTATGACATCATTTCAAAAGGCGGGGAGCTCCAGGTCAAAAAAGGCTGGATTGATTATTTAATTCCTAGTAAGAAATAAGAAAAGGGTGAAATCATGAATATCGTTATTAAATTTGCTGAAAAATTTATGGATTTATTTAGGCATGGCGGCGAGGTATTCGTTAACCTGGTCACCGATATTGTACCGCTCCTGATAATGTTATTGGTAGCGATGAACGCTCTTGTCCGCCTGGTAGGGGAACAAAGGGTTGAAAGGCTTGCAAGAAAATCCGGGAAGAATGCCTTCACCAGATATTTTGTCTTGCCCGTCATCGGAACATTCGTCCTGGCAAACCCAATGACACTGTCGCTTGGCCGGTTTTTGCCGGAGAAATACAAACCAAGCTACTATGCAGCGGCCTCCTATTCCTGCCATACACACAATGGATTGTTCCCGCATGTAAACCCTGGCGAGCTGTTCGTGTTCCTCGGAATATCCGCCGGGATCACGACGCTGGGACATGATGTAACAGAGCTGGCTCTCCGCTACTTCCTGGTCGGGGTTGTGACCAACTTCCTAAGAGGCTGGGTGACGGATTTAACAACAGCATATGTCGCTAAACAGCAAAATGTAAAATTGAAAGACACAGTCCAATTATAGGTGGTGAAAGCTATGACAACCATGACAAAATTCCAATCAATTAAAATTTCAAAAGGTCCCGGCGGGTTTGGCGGTCCTTTAGTCATCTCTCCAACAGAGGAGAAGAATAAAGTCGTTTATATAACAGGCGGCCAACGGCCCGACATTGCAGAGAAGATCGCTGAACTGACTGGCTGCGAGCTGGTTGATGGCTTTAAAACAACCGTTCCTGAAAAAGAGATGGCTTGTGTCATCATCGACTGTGGCGGAACCCTTCGCTGTGGCCTGTATCCCCAGAAGCGGATTCCTACGATCAACATCATGCCTACAGGACAAAGCGGCCCACTGGCAAAACATATTACGGAAGACATCTACGTCTCTGGCGTCAAAGTGGACAATATTCAATTGGCAGAAGGCGCTGCTGCTCCTCAGCCGGCTGCTGCAAAAGCAATCCAGCCGGAAAACAAGCAGGAAAGCAAGCCGGAAGGGAAGTACAGCACAAAAAAGAAAATCAGTGAACAAACACAGCCGAAGGGATTCATGGCAAGAGTCGGAATGGCTATGGGTTCTGTCACAAGTGTCTTTTACCAGGCTGGCCGTGACGCAATTGATACGGTCATCAAAACGATTCTCCCATTTATGGCGTTTGTTGCCATGCTGATCGGGATTATCCTTGAGTCTGGCATTGGGGATGTCTTTGCGAAAATCCTGTCCCCGTTTGCAGGCAACATTTGGGGACTAATGGTCATTGCCCTTGTATGTTCGTTCCCGCTCCTGTCCCCATTCCTGGGACCTGGCGCCGTTATTGCCCAGGTGGTTGGAACGCTGATCGGGGTGGAAATCGGCAAGGGGAACATTCCTGCACACCTTGCATTGCCGGCCTTGTTTGCCATCAATGCCCAGGCTTCAGCCGATTTTGTCCCGGTAGGATTGGGCCTTGCGGAGGCAGAGGTTGAAACCGTAGAAGTAGGGGTTCCATCCGTCCTGTATTCGAGGTTCCTGACAGGTGCGCCGACCGTCTTTATCGCATGGCTGGCAAGCTTTGGACTATACGATTAATTTCTCATCCAGCATGATTTTAAATCTAGAAATAAAGGGGATTTCACGATGTTAAAATATGAAACAAAAATTAATACCATTGGACCGTCTGTGTCCGATTTCCTTGGTGAAAAAATGCTGATCCTTTTTGGTGAAAACGCTCCAGCCGAGTTAGCAGAATTTTGCCTGTTGATTGATGTTAACGATGTTAATGGAGAAATCCAGCCTGGTGATATACTTCAAATCGGTGAAAAAGCCTATAAAATCACGGCGGTAGGGGATGCGGTAAAGAAAAATTTAACCTCCCTCGGACATATCACGCTGAAATTTGACGGATCGCAGACACCTGAGCTTCCAGGTTCGCTTTATCTGGAGGATGCTGAAATTGGGGAAGTTCAGACAGGGGATAAGATTCAGGTTTTAACTAAATAAAAATTAAAAAAAGCTTAACGATTGTCTTCTATAAAAGAAGCCACAGGAGTTAAGCTTTTTATTTTAAAAGAGGTGTGAGAGATGAAGATTGTCATTGATTCAGCAAACGCAGAAAAAATAAGACAGTTGAATAAGTATTTTCCGATTGATGGAGTCACTACCAACCCCAGCATAATTGTAAAAGAAAAAAAGCCGTTCCTCCCACTGCTGCAGGAAATCAGGGGTGTGATTGGGGACGAAAAGGAACTGTTTGTCCAGGCGGTGGCCGACGAAGCAGAAGAAATCGTCGAAGAGGCTTGCGGGATCACCAAGGCATTGGCCGGGCCAGTTTTAATAAAAGTTCCTGTAACAGCAGAAGGAATAAAAGCGATTAAGCTTTTGAAAGAGAAAGGGGTCCGCACGTTGGCGACCACTGTGTATACCCCGATGAGTGCCTTTGTGGCGGCGAAGGCCGGAGCTGAGTATGTGGCACCCTATGTAAACCGGATTGATAATCTCACAGGCAATGGGGTTCAGGTCGTAGAGGATATCACCAGGATTTTTACTGCCCACAGACTTCCCTGCAAGGTATTGGCAGCAAGCTTCAAAAACGTACAGCAATTGCACCAGGTGTGTTTGTCCGGGGCGCATGGCATTACGGCTGCACCTGAATTGATACAGGGACTGATTGAGCATCCCTCCGTTGCATCTGATGTCCAGAAATTCAAAGAGGAGTGGATGGAGCAATACGGGAAAGTAAGCACGGATCTCCTTTCCGTATTGTGAGTTGAATACCTCCATGGCAATAGTAAGTGCGGAGTTCCCATTCGGTCCCGACGCTAGTGAGAAGGAATAATCCTGTCTGAATTGGGCGTCCTTCAGGGTGGATACCAGGAAACAGGGAACCGTGTAAAACTTAGGTGCCATTCGGACTCGATGCCAAAGAATGGGTATCTTCCAGTCTAAATACCATAGCCTCAAATAAGACCTGAATCCTGTCTTCAAATCCTAAAAAGCTACGCTAAAAAAACCCTAATGAAACACGCCAAATAGTTGGCCCCACCAAAAAAAAGCTGCCATTCAGGCAGCTTTTTATGTGGTCTTCAAATAATACCAAATCATATTGGTAAAGGTGTGAACCTGTGACTCTGCAGAAGTGTCAGTAAAGGATTGCTGCAATGGTTTTAGCAATGGCTGCAGGACTATTTTTCGGATGCGCACTCGCTGCAATTCACTTTTAATGGCGTCAAACAGGTCCTGCTGCTCCTCATTGAATGAGTAATTCTGCTGGAGTTTATCTGCGAATTCCATGATCTCAGGAAGGGTTTTGATATTTTTATCGACGTTTGACCGCAATAAATCGACCGCAGTGTAATTGAGCATCAAGCCGCCATTCTGTTTCATCTGCGGGATGATTAATTCTAAATAGGACAGGATCACAGACACTAAATGCTTCAGGGAATAGGTGCTGTTTGTAATTCGCAGCGTGAACAGGATGTGCTGGAGCATGCCATAAAACAGGATGGCTCCTTCAAAGGCAAATTCCCGTATGTCTTCTCCCATAATCTCAATCAGCCGGTTGGTCAGCCAGTCCAATTCATAGACCCGGTGCTGGAGGACCAGTTTTTTCAGGTCCGTTTCATTTGAAAATAAAATCGCCTCAAACAGGGCATGCAGATTTCGTTCCTCGTTCAGCCTCATTAAAATGGTGATCTGGTCGATGAAAACTTCCCGGTCCTGCGTGTCCTTTCCAATTTGCAGGGCGATCCGCTGCTGACTGGCGTCATAGCGGAGGATTTCCAATATATCGGCAACACAGTCATTTTTAGATGAGAAATAATTGTAAAAGGTTCCTTTGGAGATGTTCGCCTTTTCAATGATTTCCTGAATGGAGGTTTGCTGGATTCCTTTTTCGGTAAACAGCTTTAGCGCAATGTCGGCTACTTTCCTTTTTCGATTATTCATGCCGTCCTCCTGATCTTTTTATAGGATTAGTATAATTTTCTTGCACTGGAAATACAATGGTTTGTACCTTTGGTATAAAATTATTGATTTAATTGAACGGTGGGTATAAAATATATCAGTAATGAAAACTTAATAACAGAAAAAGGGATGAGGAAACATGGATTCCAGTTTACAAGCTAAAAAAACTCCGTATCTTATGATTGCGATTTTATTCGTCGGAGCGTTTGTGTCATTTTTAAATAACTCGCTGCTAAACGTAGCATTGCCATCGATTATGGTCGATTTAGAAATAAAGGATTATTCCACTGTCCAGTGGCTCTCAACCGGCTACATGCTGGTCAGCGGGGTACTGGTTCCGGCCTCAGCCTTTTTGCTGACACGCTTTTCCAATCGGGGGTTATTCATTACCTCGATGGTCATCTTTACTTTAGGTACCGCCCTGGCAGCTTTTGCACCAAACTTCGGTGTACTGCTCACTGGACGCATGGTCCAGGCGGCAGGTTCAGCAGTCATGGGACCTTTGCTGATGAACGTCATGCTGGTCAGTTTTCCGCGTGAAAAACGCGGTGCTGCCATGGGCATCTTTGGCCTCGTCATGATTACGGCGCCGGCCATCGGTCCGACGTTGTCCGGCTACATTGTCCAGTACCACGACTGGCGTGTCCTTTTCGAAATGATCCTGCCGCTTGCCGTGATCAGTGTGATCCTGGCGGTCTGGAAGCTTGACAATGTAATGGAGCAAAACAAAAATGCCACCCTTGATTATTTGTCTGTGATTTTATCCTGCCTGGGATTTGGCGGCTTGCTGTACGGATGCAGTTCCGCAAGCTCGGACGGCTGGACTGACGGTTTTGTGCTGACGTCACTCATTGTTGGGGGCATCGCCCTGATTGCCTTCATCATTCGTCAGTTAAAAATGGAAAAACCACTGCTGGATTTAACCGTTTATAAGTATCCGATGTTTGCACTAGGATCAATCATTGCCATTGTCAATGCAGTGGCCATGTTCTCTGGAATGATTTTAACGCCTGCGTATGTTCAAAGTGTAAGGGGCATTTCACCTTTGGACTCAGGCTTAATGATGCTGCCGGGGGCAGTTATCATGGGGATTATGTCTCCAATAACAGGAAAGCTGTTCGATAAGATGGGCCCTCGAATCTTGGGAGTAGTTGGTCTTGCGATTACCGCGATCTCAACCTACATGCTGGCTCACCTGCAGCTGGATTCAAGCTACGCCTATATTATCCTGGTTTATACTTTGCGCATGTTCGGGATGTCCATGGTCATGATGCCGATCATGACAAATGGCTTAAACCAATTGCCAACTCGTCTAAACCCGCACGGCACAGCAATCAACAATACTGCACAGCAGGTTTCGGGTTCAATCGGTACAGCGATTTTGGTTACCATCATGAACTCCGTAACAAAATCAGAGGCAGAGAGCTTAATGTCAGGTGTGGATCCAACCACCATGACAGAGGCCTCCACAGCCGCTTTAACCCAGCAGGCATTGCTGTCCGGAATTCAGTATTCCTTCTACGTAACATTTGCCATCAACATCATTGTGCTCATCATGGCGATATTTGTTAAACGTGTGGATACAAGTGCTGAAGCCGTAAGCAAGCTGGAAAACGAAGGCAGTGCTTCAACCAAGCCTGTATCTGTTTAATAGAAAAAGGTTCGATGACGGGGGAATAGGTCATCGAACCTTTTTTCTTTATATAGGAGGATATTATCCTAATTTCCCTAAACGGTTTTAGGTAGCCTTTTTACCATGTAAATTAAAAAGCCCTTGCCAGGGAGGCAAGGGGCACGAAAACTATAGAATCTTGATATTTTCTTCGTTTTTCTTCCGTAAATCCTCGACTAATTGATTGACCTTTTCGTTTTTCTTTTGGGCGATGGCCTGCTGCTCCAATTGAGCTTTTACGGTTTCAAACTTCTCAGCCTTTTGATCCTGGCTTTCGGTTTGGGCCTTGTATTGGTCATAGATTACCTTCACTTCATCTTCGGTTACCGTTACCTTGCCAATGGCGCCGTCGAGATACTCGGTAATCACCATCTGCTGCTTAACCTGCTTCTTGAGTTCTTCCTCGGTTACTTTATTCTGCTTCAGAGCTTCTTTATATTTCGCATCA
Organism: Mesobacillus foraminis; assembly: GCF_004340465.1. Lineage (GTDB taxonomy): Bacteria > Bacillota > Bacilli > Bacillales > Cytobacillaceae > Mesobacillus_B > Mesobacillus_B foraminis. The sequence goes on from NZ_SLVV01000003.1 coordinate 75,746, forward strand.
TCTTCAAATTGTGATTTTATATTGGCTAACTCGGAATCCACCTGGCTTTGTTTAATCGATATATCCTCAGCTTCTGCCGATTGACGGACAAGCTCCGTGTTGATTAATTGATCAAGCACACCGGTTTCCATTTCTTTTTCCGTTTTGCTGTCGAGCTTAATGCCTTGCTGTTCATAGGTTGCCTTCGCACTTTTCAGTGAGTTTTCATAATCCGACTTCAAAATCTCTTTGCCATTAACCGTGGCAACGGCTTCTTCGTTTTTAGCTTCCTTGCTTTTGTCTTCCTTGCTTTTGTCTGAAGCCTCATTGCTGCTGCAGGCCCCTAAAATGGCTGCAAGACTCAGGATGATGAACCAGGCAGAAATTCGTTTAAACATAGTTATTTGCTCCTTTCACTAGCGCATGTACGCCATTCTACCATATTTATGGAAGGAGAGGGGGCTTGTCATATAATTGTTATTTCCCTGTAACCTGGGGTTGGGGAAAATTTTACAGACTATCCAACTTTAACGGGGGAAGAATTGGCCTGACTCAACAAATACTACCTCTAAACAAAATGAGGGGTGGACGAATGTTTTGGCAAACATGGGTAAGAGCAGCCGCCATTTTGACCTTAACAGGCTCTTTTTTATTTTTAGGCGAAGAATACTCTGCGAAAGCAGAAAGAACACCGCTACTCCATGCAGCACCTGACGGAGAATGGTCTGAAGTTTATCTGTATGATCTTGATCTGGCAGCATCCACCGTCAATCAAACGATTGTGATCGATGAAGCCGGCCAGCGCATATACGCCACGCAAGCCAGGACCTTTAAAGGAGACACCGCTGAAAGCTTCGTGATCTCCAGGTTAACCCTTAATGGACGCTTGCTGGACAGCATGACCGTACGTTACGGGGGCCATGGGACGTCGATTGGAATTGAACGAAATGGCAACTCTGTTTATATTTGGTCCAATATGCTTAGTGTGGATTCGAATGGGCGGGTTAAAACCCAGTTCTTAACTCGTTATCCATACGCAGCGGGAAGCCAGCTCACCGTGAATTCCCCCAATGTTGAAAAGCTTGCGGAATTTCCTGATCCAGCTGCCTATATGTCACCCTTTACCGATGCTAAGAATGAATCTATTGCCTACCGGCACACCTCGTTAAAAAAAGGCAAGAAGGCCAGCAGGGTTGAGGTGCGGAACATTGAGGATGTCAAAAAAGGCATAAATAAGGTGTTATACTCCTACGAATTCCCGATGTCGATGAATAAACTCATCCTTCAAGGTATGACCCTGGATGGTCCAAACCTTTATCTTACCTTTGGACAAAGAGCGAGTGACTTTCATTTATATCATATCGATCTTCCATCAGGGAAAATCGTCAAAGAACTAAAAAGGCCGGTCGGACTAAATCGCAAGGGACGATATGAGGCCAACTTCGGCGAGCCAGAAGGCCTCTATCTCTACACCGACCCTGAAACAAAGCTGAAGACCCTTTTTACTGTTATCGTGACAGACGCACCAGGGAAGAGAAGGCAGAAGTTAATTGCCTTTTCCTGGAATGATGGAGTGAAGAAATTTTTGATGCTAAAAGACAGGGAAGACAGAGAAAAGGCCAAGTGAAGGTAAATTTCCGTATAAATAACCCCTCCCTGTAAGAGGGGGGGCGTTTCATTCCATTTCTAAGTACCTTTATTGACTTGTGCTTGATTCCTCCCTCTCCTGTTTTGCGGGATACAAAGCTTTAAATAAATTAAAGCTGATTCAGTCTTTCCTCAGGATTATCTTCTGCTTGAGCGACCACAAAGCTTTAGAGTTACCCTAAGGACTCCCTCGCTATCTACTCTCGCTTTTGACCTGTCGTGAGTAAGAACCTTTCCTTAGGCAGGTTCACAGTTTTTTTATTTAAGCTGAGAATTTATAATTGGCAGCTGTGAAACTTGTGTTATTTTAAAAGGAAGAGGATCATCCGTCCCATTTAATTGAGGAGGATAACTAAAATGGCGGCGGAAAGTTTTGTACGGATAAGGAGCAGAAAAATGAAAATGGACCGCCATGTAAGGAGAAAGAGCAAGTACCAGGCTCTCAAGACACTCTATGAAACCAATATTACAGTGGAAAGCATTGCGGAGTACCTGTTGGTTTGTGATATCCAAGAGGACGCATTATCGATGAAGATGGAGTTGGCGCAAAGGAATTACGATGTTCTGGGTGTGAAGGAAGGCGATGAGGTGATAGGGTATGTGGAAAGAGAGAGGCTGGAAGAAGGAACCATCCGCGATTTTGTCAGGCCTTTTCAGACGAGGGAAATTGTCTCCAACTCCACTCCGCTGATGCAGTTTTTACATATTTTTAAAGAACGGAAAAGAATCTTTGTCCTCGAAAACAATGAAGTTACACAGCTGATTACAGGGGCCGACCTGCAAAAGCCCCCCGTCCGGATGCTGATATTTGGGTATATTACCCTTTTGGAAATGAACCTGGGCGAGCTGATTTATGAAAAATTGCCTGAAAGCAGCTGGAGAAGCCTGCTGAGTGAGGGGCGCCTTAGCAAAGCGGAAGCCTTGTACCAGGAGCGGCTGGCCAAGGATGAAGACCTTCATCTGATTGAGTGCCTGCAGATCAGCGATAAGCTGCATATTGTCTTGAACGATCCGCACCTGAAGGGTCAATTTCCCGTAAGTTCAAAAAGCCAGGGGAAACGAATGGCCAATCAAGTCAGGGATCTCAGGGATCGGATTGCCCATTCCAATGAGCTGGGAATGGATATGACATGGGAGGAAATTATCGAAAGTCTCGAAATTTGCGAAGAATTTTTGCGTGTGACCGAGAGACTGTTGATGGAGCAGTGAGTGACAACAGGTAAAAAAGCATGCAGCCCCCGCCAGGGAAAAGGCGAGGGCTGCAGCTTAAGAGTTTTTTTTAGGAAATCAGGCTATCCTCTGCTTGAAGATCGCCCCTTGAAAAAGTTAACAATAAACACAATGGCTGCAATGACAAGGAGGATGTGAATGATTCCTCCAGCTATATCAAAAATGAGGCCAAGCACCCATAAGCCGAGCAGGATACTAATGATTGTCCAGAGCATGAAAAATTCTCCTTCCATTTCTGTATTTAAAGTTAATATACCCATTGTGGCCCAGGTACAAACAGAATAAGGACAGCAGCAGAACGGCAGGAAAAGATATGTGTCAGTACATCTCACATTGAAGGTGTAAGAAACGATCGTTTCCTGTTTAATGTAAAGAGGAGGGATTGTATTGGCTAGTGATCTAGAAATTGTCGAGTTGACAGAGATTGGCGAGCATATCCATGAACTTTCGGAGCTGCTCATTCAGGTGGTTGGAGACGGGGCTTCAATTGGTTTTTTACCCCCATTAAAATATTTGGAGGCAGCAGCATACTGGGAGGACGTGATCTCACCCGATGTGGTTCTGTTGGTGGCCAAGATCAACAAAACTAGCGTTGGAAGTGTCCAGCTGCATTTAAGCCAGAAGCAGAACGGCAGCCACCGGGCGGAAATCGCCAAGCTGATGACGCACCCGGAACACCGGAGAAACGGAATTGGCCGACTGCTCATGGAACAGGCGGAGGAACGGGCAAAGCAAGAGGGAAGGTCATTATTGGTACTCGACACAAGGGAAGGTGACCCATCCAATCAGCTGTACACTTCCATGGGCTACGTGCAGGCGGGGCGCATTCCCCATTATGCCAGGTCGGCGAATGGAGAGCTCGATGCCACGATTTTTTATTATAAAAGCATATAAACCAGGCAGGGAGAGAACAGGAATGTTCACTCCTTTTTTAATTTTGATGAAAATAAGCGAGACTTTTGATAAACCCCGGGATAATTGAATGAGCGGAGTACCCCCTGAAAAGTCCCGTTGTCACAAGGAAGACACCGGTTTTTCAATAAACTCAAAGAATCGGTGCATAACTCCAGACAATCTATGCATAAGTCGTTTTCAGCTCCAATTGGCATCCATGGCAGCTGCAAATCCAATACAAAAGACAGATAAAAGGTTTCCGGCAATGATTTATGATGAAATAAATGAAGAGTACCCCCTGAAAAGTCCCGATGTCACAAGGCGGCCACCGGGTTTTTCAATAAACCGAAATAATCGATGCATAAACCGAAATAATCTATCTATAAACCGAAATAATCGATGCATAACTCCAGACAATCCATGCATAAGTCGTTTTCAACTAATTTAACCGCTCCAGCTGGTGTCCATGACTGTTGCAAATCCAATTCAAAAGACTGATAAAAAGGTCCGGCAAAGGTTTATTATGAAATAAATGAAGAGTACCCCCTGAAAAGTCCCGTTGTCACAAGGAAGACACCTGTTTTTCAATAAACTCAAATAAAACGAAAAGAAGCTAACTTCTACGAAAAACACGGTGCATAACCCGAAATAGTCAACCTATAAACTGATTTAGTCATTTCATCTCCCTATATAACCTATTTAGAACGTATAACAACCGGTCCATCCCCTAAAAAATCAATCGATAAGTCAACAAACAAGCTCCATCCCGCTGCAGCCTTTGCCCATCCCTACCATCTCCTGCAAGTAAAACCCGTTTTAAAATTCATAAACCCATACATCAACGCAGCATGCCGCCCTTGCCTGGTGCGGGGATTGCGCTTTGACCGAAGACAGTCCATGAACAGGTAATCACACTCGCAGCGCGACCTTCCCCGGCTTAAACACACGTCATGCTTCATGCAGCACGAATCGACCTCATTTATCGGAGCCCCTGGCCCGCTGCAGCCAGGTCCGCACCAGTTGTATCCGGGGAAGATACAAAATGACCGGGACCTTTCGTTTCGGTTTCTTGCCATTTAGAACACTTCCTTACACTGTTATTACCTATAAAATATGAAACAAGCTCCCATTTGGAAATGGCAATCCCCCATATCCTTCACTTTATTTTTACTAAGGCAAACCTTTAATTTTTGAAACTTTTAAACACGGAACAAGTATATTGATAGGTAACTGAATGAAAATGGATTAAAGGGAGAGCGAAATGATTACAATCCTAATCATACTGGCTGAAATCGGATTTTGGATTTTTATCCTGGCAGGACTTGTAACGAGGTATAGGTTAAAAAAGGAAAAATTGAGCTTGTGGCTGTTCGGCATGACGCCGCTCATCGACCTCATGCTGCTGATGTTCACCGCGTTTGACTTGAAAAATGGGGCGGAAGCGACCTTTGCCCATGGATTAGAGGCAATCTATATTGGAGTCTCCATTGCTTACGGCAAACAAATGATTCAGTGGGCAGACCGGCAATTTCAGTATTACTTTCTAAAAATAGACAATCGCCCGAAGAAGCTGTACGGTCTGGAAAGAGGAAAAAAAGAAATGCGGGACTTTTTCAGACATCTGCTGGCATTTATCATTGGCGGAGCCTTCTTGGGAGGGATGATTTACTTGTCGGGAAAGGGATCATCCAATGCGAAAACCTTAATGGGGGTATGGAATAAGTGGTCCATTATTTTGGGCATCGACTTTCTGATTTCATTGAGTTACATCCTGTTCCCTGACAGCAGAAAAAAGGGCAGCAACAGGGAAGCCAATTAAAAATCGCCAAATAAAAAATGCCCGCAGATGGGGCATATTAGACTAAATAGAAGTATGTCATGATAAAGAGGAAATTTATAAAGACTTTTGCCGTCATTATTCAACACATCCTATTCTGATGGAATGCTGCGTTTAAAAGTGCTGCCCATTGGAACAGCCATCTCCCATTTTACAGCATTTGGGTGTACAATTTCGATGGTTATTATTACCTGTAGTTGTTTTCGTTAAGGCGCCGGAAATTCTCCGGCGTTTTTTTATGTTTGTTCTATAAAATATAGAACAGTTCTGTTATAATGTAAGTAGAACAGAATGGAGGGACAGGAATGATCATACAGTTAGAACCTCAGTCTGATATTCCGATTTATACGCAGCTGACGAACCAAATCATCGAAGGAATTGCCACCGGATTTTTACAGCCTGGTCATTCTCTGCCTTCGGTCCGGGCGCTGGCAGCCGATCTTGGCGTCAATATGCATACCGTCAATAAAAGCTATCATGAACTCGAGAAGAAAGGGATCATCTCCATCATTCCAAAATCAGGCGCGGTGGTCCGGCCGCGGAAGGAAATCAGCCAGGAGGCCGGCCATGCCGAACGAATTTTTGCCGCCCTTAGGCCTGTGATTGCAGAGGCGCTGGTTGTCGGGCTGGATCAGCAGCAAATTGAGAAGCAGCTCATTTCCATCATTCACGATCTAAAAGAAATAAAATCATGAAGAAGGAGGAGTACTCATGGCTTTAACCATTTTATTGATCACGCTGGCATTCCTGGCAATGACTCAAACAGCCATTCCTTATTTAGTCAAGCAGACAGTCGTTTTCGGGGTGTCCATTCCGGAGGGAGAGGCGAAGGATGACAAGCTTGCAGCCTATAAGAGAACATACTCACTGCTGGTTTTCAGTCTATCCGCGCTGGCTATAGTTGTTTTCTGGATATGGACCGTATCCGGTAATCCGGCCGAGGGTCAATTGGTCCTGACAGGAACAGCGATCCAGTTTGGAATCATTTTCTTAAGCATGGCCCTTTATTTTTACTTTCACGGCAAGACGGCAAAGCGGAAAAGGACCGAAAAGTGGGGCGAGGACCTGAAGCAGGTGAAAATAACGGATATGTCGGCCCGCTCAAAGGATGAAATGCTCCCATGGTACGTCTATTTGCTTCCGATTGCTGTGACGCTGGGGGTGATGGGCTACACGGCCACACAATATGGCGCTCTTCCCGAACAGATTCCGACCCATTGGGGAGCAAATGGAAAGCCGGATGCCTTTACGGCTAAAAGCCCGCTCTCTGTCATTACCCCGCTGATCGTCCTTTTTTGCATGCAGGGGATGTTCCTGGGAATCAACGAGGCCACAAAGCGCTCCGGGATTAAAATAAGCGCATCAAGGCCGCAAGCTTCCACCATCCGGCAGCTGACACTTAGAAAATACTCGAGCTGGTTTATGTTTCTTGTATGTGTATTGATGACCATGCTGTTGGCCTTCCTGCAGCTCACCACTATCCATGAGGGCCTGGCTGATGATGCGGTGATGATGATTTTGCCGGTCGTTTTCATGCTTGTTGTCCTGATCGGGTCCATCGTCTTTGCGGTCAAGGTGGGAACTGCCGGCCACCAGGCAGGCGAAGGGCCGGCTGCCCAGGGAATCCGAGACTATGATGAAGATGACCACTGGAAGGTCGGACTCTTTTATTTTAATAAAAATGATCCCTCCATCTTTGTGGAGAAGCGGTTTGGGGTTGGATGGACCATCAATTTTGCCAATCCAAAAGGGTACTTCCTCATTTTCGGCCCGCTGCTGATCATTTTGCTAGTTTCCTATTCTTCATAAAAAACAGCCCGAAACGAACCGGTTTCGGGCTGTTTTTTGCTGCAAATTTCATTTTACTTCGGGCACAGGACCGATGAGCCTTGATTTGCCAAGGGGTTTTTAATCAAACGTTTGATTAATAAATATTTCGGCGAAGCCTTCCGCTATTTAGATCAGCAGTAGATAGGAGCAATAATATTTTACATATAAGGGTACGGAGCCTGTGGTTAGTGGAAGTACCACGGACTATCAAAAAGGATTCCTTTTCCAAGTTAATTCTGTACGGTTTTACTATAGTAAAGTAATGTAGTGGGTAAAACAAACTAATTTTTCCGCCTGTTTTTCATAGGTAAAAAGAATCAAATTTCGGGACGCGAAATAAGTATAGTTTTAGTAAAATGGGCGGTAAACTCGCCGTTTTTTGCTTTATTTTACCAAATTCCCCATTTTGACAGGGAGTTTCCCTCCTATTTTTAGGAAGATAGTCCTTAAAATAGATTGAATGATTAAAATATAACAATATATTAAAATATTTACAATATTTTAACTCGGTGCTACAATCCATATCACAATCTATTAAAAAAGTAATGGGGGTTACAAGGGTGAAAAAGAACAGTGGGTTAAAGGTGCTGTCCAGCATCGCGGCTACGACGATCGCAGCCACAGCATTATTTTCGGCAACCTTCGCTGGTCCAAGTGCAGCGCCAGTTTCAGCTGCACCGGTATCAGCTGCGGAATCAGCGCCGATCGATTTAAACATCGTGGATCAGGACAGGCTGGCAAAAGCCTTGCAGGAAAGAGGCGTCATTAAGAAAGGTGCTTCCGAGGCGGAAGTGAACAAAGCGGTAAAAGCCTACATAAAGAAAAAGCAGGGGGAAAAGCCTGGTAAATCAGACAAGGCCCTTACGAAAGAACAGCAGGCTTTTGACCAGAAAGCAAAGGATTTCGTAACCAAACAAAAGGACAAGCTGTCCAAGCAGCTTGACAAAGGCCATGAGAATTTTAAAAAGGGCAAGCCAAACGGCGCAGTGAAAGTCGACTCTGCTAAACAGGCAAGCTATGATGGGGACGTTCGTGAGGACAAGGTGCTTGTGCTGCTGGTAGAATACGCTGATTTCAAGCACAACAATATCAAGCAAGCACCAGGCTATATGTATGCAGACGATTTCAACAAAGAGCATTATGAAAAAATGCTGTTTGGCGATGAAGATTTCGAACTTTTCAACGGAGATAAAGTAAAAACCTTCAAACAATACTATGAAGAGCAGTCCGGCGGCAGCTACACGGTTGACGGGATGGTTTCCGACTGGCTGACTGTGCCAGGGAACTATAAAGACTACGGAAGTGACAATCCTGAAGGCGGAAACGATAATAACCCAGGAACAAAAGGTCCACGCGGGCTTGTAAAAGATGCTTTGAATGCAGCTGTGGCATCGGGAATCGATCTGGCTGAGTATGATGAATTTGACTTATATGACCTTGATGGCGACGGAAACCAAAACGAGCCGGACGGCCTTGTTGACCACTTGATGGTCCTTCATGCAGGGGTTGGCCAGGAAGCTGGCGGCGGAGCGCTGGGCGATGATGCAATCTGGTCCCACCGCTGGACTTTGGATGGCGTTTATCGTGTTGATAACACGAAAGCATCTGTAGGATATTGGGGCGGCAAGATGGCAGCCTTTGATTACACAATCGAGCCTGAAGATGGCGCCGTTGGTGTATTCGCACACGAATTTGGACATGACCTTGGCCTTCCGGATGAATATGATACCCAGTACACTGGACACGGCGACACAGTTGCTTCCTGGTCCATCATGAGCGGCGGCTCTTGGAACGGTGAGATTGCCGGAACAGAAGCACCAAGCTTCTCTCCGCAAAACAAAGAATTCTTCCAGAAAACAATGGGCGGCAACTGGGCAAACATTACAGAAGTAGACTATGAAGATATCGATAAAAACGGTCTTGCAACTGTCATTGACCAGAGTGTCACGAAGTCCAAGAATCCTGGAATTGTAAAAGTGAATCTTCCAGATAAAAAGGTTCCTGGAATTCCGGTTGCTTCTGGTGAAAAATACTACTACAGCACAAAAGGCGATGACCTTCACACTGTACTGGAAACACCACAGTTTGATTTAACTGCTGCTTCAGTTGCCCAGTTTGATTACAAGCAGTGGTACGAAGTCGAAACTGATTATGACTATCTGTATGTAAAAGCTGTTACCGAAGATGGTACCTCCGTAACGCTTGATACAATCGGTGATGTTAATACGAAAGATGGGATGGAAACTTCCCTTGGCAAATGGGAAGACAAGTCTCTTGACTTAACTCAATTTGCCGGAAAGAAAGTGAAGCTTGTCTTTGAATACGTGACGGACGGCGGACTGGCTCCGAACGGTTTCGCGATGGATGATCTTAAATTGACAGTCGATGGGACAGTTGTTTTCTCTGACGACGCTGAAGGCGAAGCGAAAGTCACTCTGGATGGTTTTGAAGTATCCGACGGCTTTATCACAAAGCCTCATTATTACTATCTTGAGTGGAGAAACTACGCTGGTTCCGATACAGCTCTTCAATTCTCCCGCGGAGTAAAATATAATACTGGTCTAGTCGTTTGGTATGGCGATGACACCTATACTGACAACTGGACTGGCGTTCACCCTGGCGAAGGCTTCCTAAGTGTAGTTGACGCACATCCAGAAGCAATTGTAGGTACACTGAACGGTAAGCCAAGCATCAACCAAAGTGTAAGATACCAGGTAGCGGATGCAGCGTTCTCCCTGGACAAAGCTCCGGCATGGACAGTAGATTCTCCTACTAGAGGCCTCTATGAATACGGAGGACTTAAGGGTATATCTACATTCGATTCTGCCAATACCTACATTAATAGCATGATTCCGGATGCCGGCGTGAAGGTACCTTCCCAGTATCCAATCAAGTTCCAGGTCATCGGCGAAGCGAAAGACAACTCTGCTGGTGCCGTCTGGATCCGTAAATAAGAAATCAGAAGCACCGGGCATTATGCCCGGTGCTTTTTGATGAAAGTCCTGTTTCCTGGAGGTGACAAAGCCCAGTTCCAGAGGAAGTTACCTTTTTTTAATAAAAGCCTATAAAAATAGTAATTAAAAAAGCCAGAAAACCCAATATTCCCACTAAAACCTGGAAAAACGAGAGTCTAGAGCTCGATTCAAAAGACGTATGACAAGAGTAAATTCGAGTTATGCATCGTTCACCGACGTTTATGGATCGATTCCCGGGATTTATCGATTGATTACGGAATTTTATGCATCGATCATCATGATTTATTGAAAAACCTGTGTCCGGGCGGTGACAAGGCCCAGTTTCAGAGCAAAGTTACCTTTTTTTAATAAAAGCCAAACTATAAATCCTCAACTTAGAATGGTATTACAAACTCTTTATTAATTGTTTATCGAATTCACGCACTTTATCATATGAATCTAACAGATTTTCAGGTACCACTTTCCTCCCGTATTCCCAGGCATTTGTTTCTATTATAGACTTCAACTGTTCCTTTTCCTCATCCTCTCCATACATCAAAATCCGTGTATCATGCTTGTTTTTCTTAAAATCCAGGTAGTAACCGATTACATGATAGAGGATGATTTTAACTAGATTCTCCTGGGTTTCCTTAAATTTGATTTTTCCTATATAACCGTTAATTTCGAGGTAATTAAATTTAATGGTCTTGATGGATACATTGTAACTCATTGGTGCAGCTAGTTTATCGTCATGTGCATAGTCAAGATCTATCTTGAGTTCGTGTAACGCATTTTTGATTATTTTCTCGATGTCCCAAATATAAAGCATTTTAAAAGTTCACTAACCTTTCTGGCTCTGACCTATTTTTAGCGTGAGATATTCATCATTTTAAATAGTTTACCTCAACTATGAAACTGGAATATGACAATAGAATTACAACTTGTTAAAATATCCGCTCCAATATTGAAAAATTGATTGATATCTGATAAAAGCAATAGAATACTAAGATCTCTATGGACAATTTGATGTGGGCACTTTAGTTAGAGCCGTTGTTCACAGAGGGATATTGCTGCCATAGGAGAATTTGTTTTAATTGTGTCAATTTAAAGATAATATTGAGATTTATCTGAATTTATATTAACATTAATATGTTAATGTTTTTATTAATCTCTGTTAAGGAGGGGACAGGCCATACCATATAGTAGATAGGCAGCTTCACGTAACCAAAAAATGGATGCGCTTTCAATCTAATAGAAAAGAGGGGGAATTTTTAGATGCGTAAAAACCTAGGGCGTTTTACGATTTATATGTTGTTGCTTGTTCTGGTGATTTCCAGCACAACCTTTGGGAAAGGGCTGGCCAAGTCGGCAAAGCCGAACGAGAACAGCAATAAGCCAGGCCAGGATATCCAAGGCCCGGCACCGGTGTTTAATGATGTTTCCGTGCATGACCCTTCCATTGTAAAAGATGGAGATACCTATTATGTATTCGGCTCCCATATTGAGGCAGCCAAGTCAAAAGATCTGAAAAGCTGGGAAACCTTTACCAATGGCTATACGACACCGGACAATGCCATTTATGGGGACTTGTCCAAAAATCTGGCAGGGTCTTTTGAATGGGCAGGAGAAAATGATTCAGACAGCAAAGGAGGATTCGCTGTCTGGGCTCCGGATGTGTATTGGAATGAAAACTATGTGAACGAGGATGGATCAAAGGGTGCGTACATGATCTATTACAGTGCTTCCTCCACTTATATCCGTTCAGCTATCGGATATGCCGTTTCTGACAAAATCGAAGGGCCTTACAAGTATGTTGATACCATTGTATATTCTGGTTTCACGAAGGAAGAAGCATATGATGCCAACAGCAAGGTCAATAAAAAATGGACCAACACCAACATTCAGGACCTGATCAATGAAGGGACATTAACAGGACCGAGAACTGGCTGGTTCAACAGCAACGGCTCTTTCGCTAACGGCAATTTCCCTAACGCCATTGATGCCAACTTGTTCCGTGACAAAGAAGGCAAGCTGTGGATGACGTACGGTTCCTGGTCAGGCGGAATCTTCGTTTTAGAAATTGACGAAGAGACAGGCAAAGCCATTTATCCAGGAAAAGACGGCAAAACTGAAGATGGACGCATGATTGACCGTTATTTCGGAACGAAGATTGCGGGCGGCTATACCAAATCAGGCGAAGGCCCGTACATTGTCTATGACAAGAATACCGACTATTTTTATCTGTATGTTACCTACGGCTGGCTGGGAGTAGACGGCGGCTATAACATGAGGCAGTTCAGGTCGAAAAGTCCTGATGGTCCTTACCTGGATGCAAGTGGACAGGATGCGGTCCTGCCAGGCAATGTGGATCATACTCCTTATGGCAATAAAATTATGGGTAATTTCCTGTTTGAACGAAAAGTCGGTGACCCAGGTACAGGAATCGGTGTAGGATACATGTCCCCTGGGCATAACTCCGTCTACCTGGACCCTGAAACCGGCAAGCAATTCCTGGTCTTCCATTCCCGTTTCCCTGAGACAGGTGAAATGCATGAAGTCCGGATCCACCAGATGTTCATGAATAAAGAAGGCTGGCCAGTAGTGGCGCCATACCGCTATGCAGGGGAGGAAATCGCCAAGGTCAACCGTCAGGATCTAATTGGAGACTATAAGTTTATCAATCAAGGAAAAGACTATTCTGCTGAAATTAAAAAATCAGTATTTATCTCGTTGAATAAGGATGGCACCATTTCCGGCGATGTAGAAGGAACATGGGAGAAGGACAGCCATAATACAGCGATTATCACAATCGATGGGGCAACCTACACTGGAGTATTCGTTCGCCAGTGGGATCCGACATCAGAACGTTATGTAATGGCGTTTACAGCTCTATCGAAGGAAGGCGTATCGATCTGGGGAAGCAAAATTGAAAGCAAAACCGACAAAGAAGTGGTTGGTGCGGTCATCAGCGACTTGAGCCTTGGCGATACCGACAAGGTGATTTCCAACCTGAACCTTCCTGTTGAAGGAACAAACCACGCGACGATTTCCTGGGAGACTTCCGACTCTGCTGTTGTAACAAATACAGGAGTCATCACTCGCCCTGAAGCTGGGAAAGAAAGCGTGAAGGCTACCTTGACAGCAACCGTCACCAAAGGGGAAGTCACTGCAACGAAGAGCTTTGACATTACTGTGCTTCCTTACAAAGCAACCGGATTGACAGCAGCTTACAGCTTCGAAAGCAGTTTGAAAGACAACGATGGAAAATTCAGTGATGGTACCATCACAGGCAATCGAATTGATAATACTGGCGGGACGATCACTTATACGGAAGGTAAAAGCGGCCAGGCTGCTGTCTTTAATGGAGAATCAGGTGTACGCTTGCCGAACGGACTGATTTCCAGCAATACCTATTCCGTTTCAGTATGGCTGAAGCCAGAGCAATTGACGAATTACACAACAACGTTTTTCGGTGCGAGAGACTCCAATAACTGGGTCAGCCTTCTTCCGAACGGCCCAATTGGCGGAAACACCATGGTCTGGTCAGGAAGCGGAAGATGGTATGACGCTCCGGCCGGCCTGACGATCAACAAAGGCGAGTGGACCCATCTTGCGTTCACCGTTGATAAAGGGACCATTAACCTGTATGTTAACGGGGATAAAAAGTTCACAGGAACGAACTTCCCTGATATCTTCACCACGTCAAATGGCAGCTTCAGCCTGGGCGTCAACTGGTGGGATACCCCGTACAAGGGAGCAATGGACGAATTGCGCATCTATGAAGGCGCCCTGTCACCAGGAGAAGTAGCGAACCTGGCGCAGGCAAACCGCTAAACTTATATAGGAAAGGAGAGGCCGCGCATACAGGTTATGCGTGGCCCCTTTCTGTTACTTCCTGTATGGGAAAGCTTAAAATAAAGACAAATTACATTTATAAAGAGCAGAGCAAACTACCGCTTTTCACTATAAAACTCCGCCCGCCGCTGTCACCAGCCGGACACAGGTACTTCAATAAACTAATAGAATCGATGCATAAACGAAAATTATCGATGCATAACTCAAAATAAACAATGCATAACCCGGAACAATCGATGCATACCCCTTTGCCAGCAACCGATAAAAGTCACAGCCGCCGGGAAAAGCGCAGATATCCAACCCACTCGCTTTTGAAAACGAAAGCAAACTACCGTTTTTTACTATAAAACTGCCCCGCTGTCACCAGCCGGACACAGATTTTTCAATAAACTAATAGAATCGATGCATAAACGAAAATTATCGATGCATAACCCGGAAAAATCGATGCATAACCCTTTGCCAGCAACCGATAAAAGTCACAGCCGCCCTTAATTGTGAGGATCCAACCAACTCGTTTTTAAAAACGAAAGGCAAACTACCGTTTTTTACTAAAAAACCCCCGTTGTCACAAGCTGGACACAGGTTTTTCAATAAACTAATAGAATCGATGCATAACCCTTGGTCAAACTGCCCCGATGTCACCAGCAGGACACAGGTTCTTCAATAAACTAATAGAATCGATGCATAAATGAAACTAATCGACGCATAACTCCAAATAATCGATGCATAACCTCGAACAATCAATGCATAACCATTTGTCAGCAACCAATAAAAGTCACAATCGCCCGGATTCCGCTACTTCCTTCTATAAAAATGAAAGAAAAGAGCCCCTCTGCCCACAGCCTTTTCCAAAATATGAACTTGCCATGTTAGGAAAGAGGATTATCAGCTTAAAAACAGCTATAATCAATAGTAACAGGAAAGCAGCAGATTCAATTTCCAAAAGTTCACCAAACCCTTGATCGATCTCTACCATTAAAATAAATAAGAATAGTATTTTCATGGTTTTCATACCATTAAAGGAGGAAGCAACTATGGCGTTCTCTGCCATTTTTTTTGATTTGGATGACACTCTGCATGACCATTTGAAGCCCTTCGCTAATGCGCTTCATGAATGCGTTCTCAACTTGCCTGAGTCAGCATCTGATTTAACGTTATACAAGGAATTCCGCCGGATGAGCGATCTCCTTTGGGAGGAGTACAGCAGCGAGAAGCTTGGACTGGAAGAGCTCCGGGCGCAAAGAATCATGTTTGCACTGGAAAGCTTTGGGGTTCGCCTTTCATTTATAGAAGCCCTCCAGTTCCAGGAGCAATATGAAAAGGAGCTGTCTTCCTTAACGCTGTTCCCCGAGGTGCCAACCCTGCTTCCCCGGCTAAAAGCAGCGGGCTTTAAACTGGGCATCATTACAAATGGTCCGGTCGGCCATCAATACAATAAAATCAGAACGCTTGGCTTGCTGGAGTACGTGGATGAGGAAATGATTTTCATTTCGGATGCTGTGGGCTCTGCGAAACCAGATCCGCAAATCTTTCATTATGTTTCGGAAAAGGCCTCGCTTCCTCCTGAGGATCTTTTATATATTGGCGATACCTGGGCAAACGATATTGATGCACCGATCAAGGCGGGGTGGCAGGCGATATGGTTCAACCACCGCATGAGGAAGTCTGAAACCAGCGTTCAGCCTTTGGCGGAAATCAATCAATTAAGCTCGATTTTAACTATAGTAAACACCAACTCTTAAAACAAGAATGGAACGGCGAGGAGCAATTAGTTATGTCCAATCAATACGGCGTTTATGGCTTTCGATTTTTGGATACATTGGATAAGCCTTTTTATAAGCTTTACGCTCTGGGCTGCCAGAAGGTGACGGAGCATTCATACAATTGGGATGGACTGAAACGGGTGGATGGCCCGCTCTTGCTGTTTCAATACACCCTGTCCGGCTATGGCCATATTGAAATCAATGGAAAGACGCATAAACTGGGGCCAGGCAAGGCTTTTATGGTTGAAATTCCGGGGGCGCACCGCTATTTTCTGCCGAAATCCAGCAAGAGCTGGGAATTCTACTTTGTTCAATTCAGGCCCGATTTCATCCAGAGGGAGTGGAGGGAAATCACGAGGAGTTTCGGTCCGGTTGTGGAATTGTCAAAGGAAAGCCCTCCCGTCCTGTTCCTTCAGCAAATCTTCCATTCGGCGGCCAGGAAACAGATTACCGATGGGTACCGCGCTTCCTCCATTGTCTATCAATTCATCATGGAGCTGTACCGGCTCGGGACCGCCAATAAAAAGGAAAAGGCAGCTTGGCCCGAAAAAATCCGGCAGGCCGCTGCCCATATGGAAAACCAGTACGTGACTCTGCAGAGCCTGGAGGAGATTGCCGAGAGTGTCGGCTTGTCGAAGTACCATTTTACCCGGTCATTTAAAAATACCACAGGCCTGACGCCGATTGAATTTTTAACAAAGGTCCGCATGGAGAAGGCGGTTTCGCTTCTTCGCTCAACGGCTTTGACCGTCGAAGAAGTGGCCAGGGAAATTGGATATTCCAACGGCAGCTATTTTATAAAAGTGTTCAGGCAATGGACGGGATTCTCGCCTGGGGAATTCCGTCACGGAGAGGAAATGGTCTCGTTCAGCCAGATGACCTTTGACTAGAAGGCAGCAATATTTTACACATGGAAGCAAATCTTTATTATAGATGCCGCTTCCATGTTTTTTTATGATATTAATGATAAATCAAAGATAAGGAGCCAAAAGGATGAAGCATCTTCGATTCGCGGAAACCCCGCCGATGGGCTGGAACAGCTGGGACTGTTACGGCGCAGCGGTGAGGGAAGAGGAAGTAAAAGGAAATGCAGAATATATGGCACGGGAATTAAAGCAATATGGGTGGGAATATATTGTAGTTGATATCCAGTGGTCTGAACCAGGTGCCAACTCGTCGCAGTACCGGCCTTTTGTGCCGCTGGAAATGGATGCGTTTTCCCGGCTTGTACCGGCTGTGAACCGTTTTCCTTCAGCCGCGGATGGAAAGGGTTTCAAGCCGCTGGCTGATTATGTACATAGCCTTGGGCTGAAATTTGGCATTCATATCATGCGCGGCATACCGAGACAGGCGGTTCATGACAATACGCCGATAAAAGGAACGGACGCAAGGGCACGGGATATTGCCCACCCTAATTCCATTTGTCCATGGAATACGGATATGTACGGAGTGGATGCTTCAAAGGAAGGAGCGCAGGAATACTATAACTCCCTGTTTGACCTGTACGCCTCGTGGGATGTGGACTTTGTCAAAGTGGACGATATCGCGGCATCGCGCCTCTATGGGATGCATCTTGCCGAAATTGAACTGATCCGGAAGGCAATTGACCAGTGCGGCCGGGACATGGTGCTGAGCCTGTCACCTGGACCTGCGCCGGTTGAGCATGCGGAAGAGCTGAAAAAGAGCGCGAATATGTGGAGGATGACCGACGATTTCTGGGATCACTGGAACCTGCTGTATGCGATGTTTGAACGCTGCGAGAAATGGGCGCCTCACACAGGCCCTGGAAATTGGCCGGACTGCGATATGCTGCCGCTTGGCCATATTGGCATCCGGAGTGTCGATGGCGGCGGCGGGGACCGCTATACCCGGTTCACCAAAGAGGAGCAGATTACGATGATGACGCTTTGGTCCATATTCCGTTCGCCGCTGATGTTCGGAGGAGAGCTTCGCGATAATGATGACTGGACTCTGTCCCTCCTGACGAATGAAGAGGTCATCAAGGTCAATCAAAGCAGCACCAACAGCCGCCTGGTTTACCGGGAAGGCGGGAAAATCGTCTGGGCTGCGGATGGACTCGATGGCGAAACCTATGCAGCTTTGTTTAATACTGGAAATGATTTTACAGAAATTGGTGTAACTCTTGACCAGCTGGGTATTAAAAAGAGGGATGTAAACGTAAAGGACCTTTGGAACAAAAAGGAGATCGGCCCGGCAGAAAATGAAATTAGCATGGAACTTCCAGCCCATGGAGCCTGTCTCTTGCGCCTGCGTTAAGAGCTGCACTGATATTCTACTGGAAAGGAGGCTCTTTTATGGGAAGTATTCGCTGGATTTGGGGCTATATAAGGAATTATAAACGGAGGTTTTTCCTCGGCCTTTTCATGGCTCTGGTGGTGGCAGGGCTGAACATGGTCAATCCCTGGCTGTCGGGGAGGATCATTGATGAGGTCATCTATGGCAAACAGGAGAACCTGCTTCTTCCATTCCTGGGTGTCATGATCGGAATCACATTGATTAGGACAGTGGTCCGTTACAGCTATCAGCTTGTATTTGAAACCGTGTCCCAGAACTCTATTTTTAAAATCAGGGAAAATCTTTATGACCGCCTCCAGCATTTGGATTTTAGTTTTTATGATAAAACCAAGACGGGGGACATCATGGCCAGGATGACAGGTGATATGGAGGCTGTCCGCCATTTTACCGCCTGGACCATCTATATGATTTTTGAGAATGCGACAATTCTGTTGCTGGCGGTTGGATTCATGTTTTATATTCATCCTCCGCTTGCCCTGTGCATGCTTGCAGTCGCGCCGGCCATCGGCTTTTTCGCCTACAGACTGGCCAATACCGTAAGGCCGACCTTTTCCGCGATTCGGGAGCAGTTTTCAAGACTGAATTCGGTTGTTCAGGAAAACATCAGCGGAAACCGCGTGGTAAAGGCATTCGCCAGGGAAGATTATGAAATGGAAAAATTCTCGGTGCAAAATGAAGCCTTTAAACAAAGGAGCCTTGATTCTGCAAGGGTATGGGAAAGATTTTTGCCTGTCCTGGATTCCCTTGCCGGCACGCTGACCGTCGTGATGATTTTTGCGGGCGGAATCATGGTCATTAATGGCTCGCTGACTTTCGGGGAACTGGTTACCTTCAACTCCCTCATCTGGGCGCTGAATAACCCGATGCGCATGGCCGGCTGGCTCATCAATGATGTTCAGCGGTTCATCGCGTCGGCCGAAAAAATTGAGGATCTCCTGAGAGTGGAGCCTTGTATAAAAAATCTCCCGAACTCCAAAAAGATTGACGAGTTAAAAGGGGTCGTGGAATTTAACTCGGTTGGGTTCAGCTATGGGGACGAAAAAGTGCTCAAGAATATCTCTTTCAGGGCAAAGCCGGGTGAAACGGTAGGAATCATCGGGCCAACAGGTGCCGGGAAGTCTACGCTGATCAACTTGCTGAGCCGCTTTTATGACACTGATACAGGGGAAGTACGCGTGGATGGCATCAATGTCAAACAGTGGGAGATTCAAAAGCTGAGGAGCAATATGGCGACCGTCATGCAAGACATCTTCCTGTTTTCGGATACCATCGAGGGCAATATCGCCTATGGGGTGCCGGATGCTACCGTTGAAGAAGTCATAGATGCAGCCAAGAAAGCGGAGGCCCATGAATTTATCCTGGAAATGCCCGAGCAATACGATACCATCGTCGGGGAGAGAGGCGTAGGCCTGTCAGGAGGGCAGCGGCAAAGAATTGCGCTGGCAAGGGCACTGCTCAAGGATCCGTCCATCCTTATTCTTGACGATACCACTTCAAGTGTGGATATGGAAACCGAGCTGAAAATCCAGAAAACCCTGAAATCCATTTTAATGGAGAAAACCTGTTTTATCATTGCCCACCGCATCTCTTCCGTAAAAGAAGCGGACCTGATCCTCGTAATGGAGGACGGAAAAATCATTGAACAAGGAACCCATAGTGAACTGCTGGCGAAAAAAGGCTATTACCATCATGTCTACCAAAATCAATTTGGCAACTTTGAAAACCAGCACTCACAGGAGGGAGTGAGCTAAGTGGCACGGAATAAATTCGATGTGGATGAAGAACTCGAATCACCTTTTAACCCCCAGCATTTTAAGCGGATGCTGACTTATATCGCTCCATACCGGAACAGGATTATCATCACGGTTATCCTCATGCTGGTTGCCAGCGGGGCAAATTTGATCGGCCCTTTTCTGATTAAGCAGGCGATTGATACAGAAATTCCTGATGGAGACGTTTCAGGGCTGACCCTCTTGGCGGGCATTTATCTGGCTGCACTGATTGTCACCGGAATCTGTATGAAATTCAGGATCCGCATCATGTCCGAAATCGGGCAGAGCATCATTAAAGCCATCCGGAAGGATTTGTTCGAGAACCTGCAGAAGCTATCGTTTTCCTTTTATGACAGCAGGCCTCACGGAAAGATTCTTGTCCGGGTCGTCAACTATGTCAACTCATTAAGCGATCTGCTGTCAAATGGAATTATCAATCTCATAACAGACCTATTTTCAATCGCCGTTATTGTCGGATTCATGCTCGCAATCGATGTAAAGCTGACCCTTTATGCGATGGCCGGATTCCCGGTGCTGGCGGGCATTATTTTTATCATCAAAAATGCGCAGCGAAGAGCATGGCAGAAGTTGAGCAACAAACAGTCCAACTTGAATGCCTACATCCATGAAAGCATCAACGGGATTAAAATTACCCAGGCTTTTGTCCGGGAAGAAGAAAACAAGCAGATCTTTGAAGAGGTTTCCGACAGCTACCGGGGCTCATGGATGAAAGCAGTAAGAATTCAATTCCTGCTTTGGCCGTCCATCGAGAACATCTCGGTGCTCACTGTTTCCCTGGTTTATATCGTGGGAATCTCGAGCATCGCCAATGGAGGAGTCACTGTTGGTTCCCTGGTTGCCTTTATCGGCTATATCTGGATGTTCTGGGCTCCGCTCGCCAATATCGGGAACTTCTATAATGCCATAATTAATGCGATGGCCTATCTCGAGAGGATTTTCGAAACCATCGATGAAAAGCCTGAAGTGGTGAGTGACCCGAATGCTGCCGAGTTGAAGCCAATTAAAGGAAAAGTCACTTTTGATGATGTGACTTTTGCCTATGAAGAAGGGTCTCCGATCTTGAAAAATGTCTCCATCGATGTGAAGCCTGGGGAAACCGTCGCCCTGGTGGGTGCGACAGGCTCTGGCAAAACTACTATTGTCTCGTTGCTGAGCCGCTTTTATAACGTCACAGACGGGCAGATTAAAATAGATGGAGTGGATATCAGCACCGTGACCATTCCGTCGCTGAGGAAACAGATGGGAATCATGCTCCAGGACCCGTTCATTTTTTCAGGAACCATCATGGACAATATCCGCTACGGCCGGCTTGATGCCACCGATGAGGAAGTGATTGAAGCCGCCAAAACGGTTCAGGCCCATGACTTTATCAGTTCCCTGAAGGATGGATATGAAACCGAAGTGAATGAAAGAGGAACAAGACTTTCCTCCGGCCAAAGGCAGCTGATTTCGTTTGCAAGGGCGCTGCTTGCCGATCCGAAAATCCTTGTCCTTGATGAAGCTACTTCCAGCATCGACACCGAAACGGAGCTTGCAATGCAGAAGGGAATGGAGCACCTTCTGGAAGGAAGGACTTCGTTTATTATTGCGCACAGGCTTTCCACCATCCAGAATGCAGATAAAATCCTGTTCATCGATAATGGGAAAATCATTGAGGAAGGTACCCATACCGAGCTGCTGGCGAGGAAAGGACCATACTATAAGCTGTACCGGTCACAGTCCCACTCACTCGCAGCAGGGTGATTCCTGGTCCACAAAAAAAGAGACGACTCAAGCAGTGCCGTTCCATTGCGGCACTTTGAGTTCGTCTCTTTTTTTATTCCTGGGAAACCGTAATCGGCTGCTGCAGGTCACTGGTGATTGGTTTAGTAGAATTCCGGATGACAAGCTCGGGATCATAGATGATGGAATCTTGCTCATTGCCGTCTTCATGCTTGTTCTCGACAGCGGAAACAATCCACTTCGCTGCGTCAATGCCCATCTGCATTTTTGGATGGGTAACGGAAGTAATCTTCACATCAGAGGCGGTCGCCAGGTAGGAATCATCATAACCGACAATTGAAATATCGTCCGGAACGTTCAACCCATGCTCTCTCAGCATGTCGATCACTGCGAGGGCCATTTGGTCGTTGTAGCAGACAATCCCTGTTGGCATGGTTTCCGGTGAATCCAATAATCCATTCAGCTTATCAAGGATGCCCGATTTTTCGTCCTCGGTTGAATAAGTAATGATCATTTCAGGGAAAAAAGTGATATTATTTTTTCTAAACGCACTGACAAATCCTTTCATCCGGTAGACACCCTGAAGGTCATCCGTTTTAAACAGGCCGATAATTCTTTCATGGCCCTGATGGATTAAATGGTCTGTTGCAATGAATCCGCCCTTCTCATCATTCAGCAGCATATGGGGTGGATTAAGCTGCGAGTAAAACTGGTTAATCATTAAGTAAGGAATGTTTTTCTGCTCCATTTGCAGGTAGTAATTGACGTTGGGGTTGTAGCCGCTACTTTTTGTCGGCTCGACAATCAGACCGTCAATATTCCTGCTAAGCATGGTTTCAAGACACTGCTTTTCCTTCTCAATATCATTATCCGTACAGGCAAAAACAAGGGAGTACCCTTTGGAGGTCAAATAGGACTCGATTCCTTTAATGATTGAAGGGAAGATATAGTCCGATATATAGGTTGTAATGACTCCGATATTTTTTCCGCCAGCTGGTTCCGCGGCGGGTTCCTGAGGAGCGGGATGTGGTTCCCGCGCGAGGCTGGATACAAAAGTTCCTGCTCCCTGCTCCCTGTAAAGCCACCCCTCATGGACCAGGTCACCCACAGCCTGGCGAACCGTATGACGGCTGACCCCGAACATCTTGACGAGTTCATTTTCAGAATAGATTTTTTCCCCGGGCTGTACATCCCCGTTTTCAATCCATTCCTTGATTTTATCTTTTACCATTATATATTTAGTGGGTTGCCGCAATTATATCACCGCTTTCAACTTGTCTAAAATTAACGTCACTCATACGTACAACTAATTCCATTATACACGAATGTCAGGAAGAATACAGTACACAAAGAGAAAAGTACAGGTTAAATTTTAATTGTGCAAAAATGCGGTCATTTCCTAGTATTTCGACAAATTTCGGACACATTGTCCGGACATATATGGGTGGTTTCACAATTTTTATATAATTTCAAAAAAAAACGGATTGACATGTACGAACAGGTGCCTTAATATGAAACATATAGAAGGCGCTTTCAACGAGAGGGCGGCTTCGAAAAAAGTAGATTAGAAGTGGTTGATTTCAGTAGATTTGGAACTTAAGAGAGAGCCAGGAGGAGTTGGTGTGTGGACATCATGACATGTACGTACATATAGTACGTCTTCAGGTTTGGATAAAAAGTTTGTAGAAATAGGCAGAAAACTACCATCTTATTTAAAAAATGGGGGAATTTTATATGTTTAAGTCCCGTAAGTTAGTTGTATTGATGATGGCTGTACTGATGATGATCGGTGCGGTGCTTGGCGGATGCTCCAGCAAGAGCAGCGGAAGCGAAGGCAAAAGCAAGGACGGAAAAGTCGAACTTACTTTTATGTTCAGAGGCCAGCCTAAAGAACAAGAGGCTTATCAGAAAGTTATTAAAAAATACAATGAAACAAACCCGAACGTTAAGGTTAACGTGGTAACTGTAGCGCCTGACCAATATGATACAAAACTGAAGGCCGCAATTGCCGGACGCAAAATTCCGGATGTATTCTTCTATAACCCGGCTCAAGTAAAAGCTTATGTAAACTCCGGCGTTCTTCTTGACATCACTGAGCACGTTGAAAGCGCTGAAGATGTGAAATTGGAAAACATCTGGGAGAAGGGTGTTGCCAAGTACCGTTATGATGGAGAAACTTTAGGGCAAGGTGCAATCTACGGTCTTCCAAAAGACTTGGGGCCATTTGCTCTTGGCTACAACAAGACAATGTTTGAAAAAGCAGGAATTCCTCTTCCTGACAAGGACAAGCCATATACATGGGATCAATTCATCGAAGTTTCCAAGAAGCTGACCCAGGATACAAATGGCGATGGCAAGAGTGACCAATATGCAACAGGTTTCAACGTTTCATGGGCATTGCAGGCATTTGTCTGGAGCAACGGTGCAGACTGGATTGATGAAACAAAGACAAAGGTAACAGTTGATGATCCAAAGTTTATCGAAGCATTGCAATTCTTTGCTGACATGCAAAACAAGCACAAAATTACTCCTTCCATCTCTGAAGCTCAGACACTTGATACGTACCAAAGATGGATGAAAGGCGAATTGGCGTTCTTCCCTGTAGGTCCATGGGATATGGCAACTTATGCAGAACAATTGAAATTTGATTATGACTTAATGCCTTGGCCTGCTGGTTCCACTGGCGAAACAGCAACATGGATTGGTTCACTTGGAATTGGTGTAGGAGCAACTACGAAGCATGCGAAAGAAGCATCTGAGCTTGCATTGTTCCTATCTGCTAACCAGGAAGGTCAAGAAGACCTGGTTAATGCACAGGTACAGCTTCCAAACAACGTAAAGGTTGCTGAACAGTGGGTGGCCGATGACTCCATCAAGCCAGCCAACAAGAAGGAATTCCTTGACATCATCAATGATTATGGCCGTGGTTTCCCTGCTGAATCTACTTATACTGGTGAATGGTACGACGAATTCTTCAAAAACATCCAGCCAGTCCTTGACGGCAAGAAAACGGCTGAGCAATACGTAAAAGAAGAACAGCCTAAAATGCAGAAGCTATTAGATGCAGCGATCGAGCAGGAAAAACAGTCTTCTAAAAAATAATTAGTGTGACCAAGAGTAAATGGCGCCAGTTTAATAGGGAACATCGCTGGCGCCATTTATTCCTTTTATCTAAATTTTTTCTCACCAAGAAATTTAGAGAAAGGGAATTTCTATAAGTAATTCTTTAATGAAAGGGTGGGGGGAAAGTGAAAGCAACGTCAAAACTGTATCGAACAGAAGAGAGATACGCATACTTATTTATTGCAGCGCCCTTCCTAGGTTTTCTCATTTTTGCACTCGTTCCTTTAGTTTATGCCATATATGGATCCTTTACCGACTGGAACGGTTTGGGGCAAATGAATTTTATAGGTCTGGAAAACTTCAAGAATGTATTCCAGGATGAGTATTTTTACAAAGCCATGTACAATACCCTTTTTATGATGCTTGGTATTCCAATCGGAATTGTCCTGGCTTTACTGCTTGCAATGGGTCTGAACAGGGGGATCCCTGGAACAAGTACCTTCCGCGTGATTTACTACATTCCGGTCATCTCTTCCATCGCCGCTATTTCCATTCTATGGCAGTGGGCCTATAACGGAGACTATGGATTGGTCAACCAGTTCCTTGCCCTGATTGGCATTGAAGGTCCAAACTGGCTGCAAAATACTTCTACCGTAAAGCCTGCCTTGATCATCATGGCAGTGTGGAAGGGTCTTGGCTATACGATGCTTCTTTACTTAGCAGCGCTTCAAAGTGTGCCGAAGTCCTACTATGAAGCCGCGAAGCTTGATGGGGCTAACGCTCTCCAGGCATTCTGGCATATTACCCTGCCAATGGTGAAGCCTGTAACCTTCTTCATCATCGTCACAAACATTATTGGCGGTGCCCAGATCTTTACGGAAATCAACGTCATGACACCTACGGGCGGACCGGAATACAGCTCTGCTTCCGTCGTATTTTATATCTGGCAAAAAGCTTTCGGTAATTTCCAGCTAGGTTATGCATCAGCAATGGCCTTAGTACTTGGACTTTTCATCTTTATCATTACCCTGATTCAATTTAAGATCAATGAAAAGAATTCTTTTGACATGGATTAATAAAGATGAAGAATAAGAAGAAAGGGGTTTATGAAAATGGAAGTAGCCATTGCAGATAAGAAATCCATTAAAGCTGAACCAGTATCTGAGAAAAAAAGAAATAGAATCACTAATATATTTGTATTTGCCTTCCTGAGCATAGGAGCCATTTTCATGGTGGCACCTCTGCTCTGGATGGTGTCAACATCGGTTAAAACGAAAGAGGATGTTTTTGCTTTGCCGCCCGTGTGGATTCCTACCGATATTTCGTTTAGCAAATATGCGGAAATCTGGTCGATGGGCCCTCTTTTATCTGGTATTTCGAATAGTTTAATCGTAGCAGTAACCGTTACGGTGATCGGGACGATTACTTCAAGCCTGGCTGCCTTTGCCTTTTCAAAGCTTAAGTTCCGTGGCAGGAATAATTTGTTTATCCTGTTGTTCGCTTCGGTCATGATTCCGTATCCAGCGCTGATGATTCCCCAATTCATGATGTTTTCAAGCATCGGCTGGGTAGACAGCCTTCTGCCGCTGATTGTTCCGGGATTATTTGGCAACCTGTTCATGATCTTCTTCCTGAGACAATATTTAAGCAGTGTTCCAAATTCTATCATTGAAGCGGCTAAGATTGATGGCTGCTCTTACTTCCAGATTTTTTACAAGATCATTTTCCCTTTGATCAAACCAGCGGTGGCAGCACAGTTAATCCTGTGGTTCATGGGAATCTGGAACGATTATCTTGGCCCGATCCTTTACTTGAATTCACCAGAGAAGCAGACCTTGCAGCTGGTTATTGCCAACTTCAATGCTTCGTATGCAATCCAGTCTGATTATCCGCTGATTATGGCTGCGTCGGTTGTTGCTTTGCTTCCTATGTTGATTGTGTTTATGGTCTTCCAAAAACAAATCATCGAATCGATTGCGATCTCCGGGGTAAAAGGGTAAGTTGGCCAAATCCAATTTACGTTTTCGAAATAGAATAAACCCATAAAAAGGCACTTATCATTTATGAACCTCTGATAAGTGCTTTTTGTTTCAAATAAAGTGACATAAAGGAGAGATTTTACATGAAGTTTCCTAAAGCGCCCATGAAATACAAGCTGTACGATGAGTCGATCATTCATGAAGAAAGTCTGTGGACGATTAACAACGCCCATGACCCAGCGAGTTTTAAAGATGGCGATACATACTATGTTTTCTCAACGGATGCGAAATATGGCGGTCCTCCAATAGGAGGAATCCAGATTAGAAAATCCAGGGACTTGATTCACTGGGAGTTTGTCGGCCATGCCTTTGATCAGATTCCGGCAGAAGCTCACGAATGGACGGGGGCCAAAGGCTTATGGGCGCCGGAAGTCGTAAAATTTGGAGATACATACTATATGTACTATGCGGCGTCACAGTTTGGAAAAAACCAGTCCTTTATCGGGGTGGCGACCTCAAGCCATATCGAGGGACCGTGGGAGGACCAGGGTGAGGTCGTGAAGTCAAAGCAGGGCGACCTTCCCAATGCGATCGATCCCAATATCACCTTTGATGAAGATGGAAACCCATGGATGGTGTATGGCTCATTTTTCGGAGGCATGTTTGTGTTCCGCATTGACCCGGCTACGGGGAAGAAACTGGCAGGCAGCGAAGAGAAGCTGATTGCGAAGAGGCATGAGAGTGTGGAGGCAGCAATCGAAGGGCCTTATATTGTCTATCATCCAGAATTTAAAAAGTACTATCTCTTTGTCTCCTATGACTCCCTATTTAAAAACTATAATATCCGCGTTGGCCGGGCAGACCATATTGAGGGCCCGTATGTAGATTTTAACGGAAATGAAATGACCGATCTTTCCCTGCCGCCCAATGATGTGGGCATGAAAATCCTGGGAGGCTATAAATTTGGCGATTCCGAAGGCTGGATTGCCCCAGGCCATAATTCGGTTCTGAAGGACGGCGACTCCTATTTCATCGTCCATCATGCAAGGGGCGAAAAGGACCCCCACTGGCATTATTTGCACGTCAGGAAAATTTTCTGGAGTGTGGACGGCTGGCCATTAGTGTCCCCTGAACGCTACGCAGGAGAAGAAGAAACAGAAATTGATCCTGCTCTAATGGAAGGCACATGGGAATATATTCAAATGGACAAGGATCAGAATGAACAGCTTCATTCCAGGTCCATTGAACTCGGAACCGATACAAAAGCAGGCAGGGGCAAGGGATCCTGCAGGTATATAAAAGGCAATCAGTTTGAATTGTTTTTAAGTGAAAACGGCAGAGAACGAAAAGAGGAAATCATTGTCCTGCCTGCATGGGACTGGGAAAACTGGGTGCCAACCCTTGTGTTCGCAGGAAAAGATGAGCATGGGGAAGTCATCATCGGGAAGAAAGTGGTACCGGTGACAGAAGAATAAGGCAGCATCAAGCAATCTGCTGGAATAACGTACAAGCCGGGGGATCCCCCGAATCCCTCGGTGTTAATAAAGAGATTTGCCAGATTCATAACCAGAGAGGGAGAAAGCTTTATGAATTACCGTACATTGGGCAGGACAGGATTAAAAGTATCAGAGATTGGCTATGGAGCCTGGGGTATCGGCCAGACAAGCTGGGTGGGGGCAAGCGATGAGGAGTCCCTGAAAGCCCTTAACAAAGCCATCGACCTTGGACTTAATTTTATTGACACTGCGCTGGCATATGGCAATGGCCACAGTGAACGCCTGGTTGGCGAGGCGGTCAGGAAACGATCTGGCAAGATTCACGTTGCGACAAAGGTGCCGCCCAAAAATATGAAATGGCCTGCGAGCAGGGATGTATCCGTGAATGATGCCTATCCGGCTCAATATGTCATTGAAAAGACGGAGGAAAGCCTAAGGAACCTTGGGCTTGAAACCATTGATGTCCAGCAGTTCCACGTCTGGACAGATGAGTGGACAGGGCAGGGAGACTGGCTGGAGGCAGTGGAGCAGCTGAAAAAAGACGGTAAAATTCAGCACTTCGGCATTTCGGTCAACGATAATGAACCGGAAAATGTGATTAAGCTGATTGAAACGGGAGTCGTCGATACCGTACAAGTGATTTACAATATCTTTGAGCAGCTTCCGGAGGACAGGCTTTTCCCGGCATGCGAGAAGTACAATACAGGAATCATTGTCAGGGTGCCGCTTGATGAAGGCGGGCTGACCGGCAAAATCACGCCTGAGTCGACATTCCCGGAAGGAGATTTCCGCAATCACTATTTCAGGGAAGACAGGAAGCAGGAAGTGTACCAAAGGGTGCAGAATATTGCCTCGGATCTAGAAATTGCCATCGAGCAAATGCCGGAAACGGCGCTGCGTTTCATTCTGAGCAATCCCCTCGTATCCACAGTTATTCCTGGAATGCGATCGGTTCGCCATGCGGAAGCCAACTGCACTGTCGGGTCGGGGGAAGGTCTAACTCAAGCTCAGCTTGACACATTGGCCAAACACCGCTGGATCAGAAACTTTTATAAGTAATTAAAATAAGACAGGCCTCAAGCATGGTTCGCTTGAGGCCTGCTTTTTATTCATAGTAAAGCCGGAAAACAATATCCTGATTATAATTTCCAAATCCGCTGCCGAATATCGTCAGTCCTCCTACGTTTTCACTTTCGCCCTCGGCAGCAATGCGAAATGAAAAAAGACTTTCGCGGATGCCGATCTGGTCGATCGAGGTGTCCGACAGTTTTCTGCCGTCAATATAGGTCCCATTCTCCGTAATCCGGATGTGTTTTAGCAGTCCGTACTGGTTGATCACGCCTGGCCACCATGCTGGTGTAAATTTGCCCCGGCTGTCGCCGAAGTCACCGGGGCTCGTCCATACCCCCAGATGATGATTGTTTAAGTAAAAGCTTATGTCGGAGGGCCAGTTGCTGTTGGTGAATGGGGCTTCGGAGGAGATCTCCAGGGATATTTCCAGTGTCTTTGGTTCCTGGTTTGCATTTAGGAAGTTAGGGATTCGATATTCCAGATACCCTTTGCCCAGCCAGAGAATTTTGGCATTGATGCGCTCAGGAGAAAGGAAATATCTTGGATCATCGAACTCGCCGATAATGGCCTCCTGTGTAGCAAGTCCGCAGGTGGGTTCAGCCTGATAGTCGGTAAAGTGTCCGACGGAAACCTCCATTTCATGGTAATCCATTACTTTTTTCGTAATGGACGGGAAAAGGATTTCGATTTTATCAACATACAGGACACACCTCTTCTGGACTCCGCCTTTGCCGGGAATCATTTCCGTGCGGATGATTCCAGCCTTTTCTAACTTTTTGACATGCATGGTCATAATGGCGCTGCTTAACCCCAGTGCTTCAGCAAGCTCTTTAATATTCATTGTTTTGTCAGCCAGGAGGTGGACGATGTTAATCCGCACCTTGCTCGCCAGCGCCTCAAAGATGGGCAAAGAATGTTTCGAAAGATCAATTTCCATAATATCCTCCTAAAGACTTACTCTACCTATTACTATACCGTTCAAAAGGAGGGAATAACAAGCGAGATTGAGGGAGCAAAGCCACTTCCCTGCGGTCTATATTTCCTATTGATGGTATTAAAAAGATTGTTTAATCGCTATACAAATATAGTAGTACGTACCAATTCTTTGCACTGTGACTGAAATTTGTCTTTTTTTTCATTGGAAATTGCGTAAAATGAAAAAAAATGATTGAAATATACAGGGAAGATGATACAATCTAATTAAGGTTATACGTACAAGTTGGAGTACATATCCAACTAATCTGTTACTATTAAAACTTTCAAGCTATTTGCTTTTACTTGTACGTATAAAGAATGAGATACTTGGTTCGCCATACAAGCGGCTTTTGCTGGTTGTATATTATATCCTTTAAATTAAGAGATAGGGTGGTTCAAATGGCAAAGTATTCGATTGGTGTTGATTACGGAACACAATCTGGAAGGGCCGTACTGGTTGAAGTAGCAACAGGAAAAGAAATCGCCACTGCAGTGAAACCGTACACCCATGGGGTAATGGACGAGTTCCTGCCTGACGGTACAACAAGACTTGAAAATGACTGGGCTTTGCAGCATCCGAATGATTATTTGGAAGTCTTGCAGGTTACCATTCCGGAAGTTTTGAAGACATCGGGTGTTTCCGCAGAGGATGTAGTTGGATTGGGAATCGATTTTACAGCTTGTACGGTTCTTCCGATCAATAAACAAGGAACTCCTTTATGCTTGACAGAGGAATTCGAAAAGAATCCTCACAGCTATGTTAAACTTTGGAAGCATCATGCTGCACAGGATGAAGCGAACCAATTAAATAAAATTGCAGAAGAACGCGGAGAAGCCTTTTTGCAGCGCTACGGCGGCAAGATTTCCTCTGAGTGGATGATCCCGAAAGTATGGCAGATCCTGAATGAAGCTCCGGAAATTTATGAGGCAGCGGATCAGATCGTCGAGGCAACAGACTGGGTAACCTCGCAGCTGACGGGAGACCTGAAGCGAAACAGCTGTACAGCTGGCTATAAAGCAATCTGGAACAAACAGGAAGGATATCCTTCTAAGGAATTCTTTAAGGCGCTTGACCCTCGCCTGGAAAATGTCGTTGAAGACAAGCTGTCCAATGACATCTACTCCATAGGTTCTAAAGCCGGGGAACTCACTGAAAAGGCTGCAAAGCTCACAGGATTAAAACCAGGCACATCCATTGCAATCGCCAATGTTGATGCCCATGTTGCCGTTCCTGCAGTAGGCATAACAGAGCCAGGCAAGCTATTGATGATCATGGGAACCTCTACGTGCCATATTTTACTTGGCGAAGAAGAAAAGGTCGTACCTGGCATGTGCGGTGTGGTTGAAGATGGTGTCATTCCTGGATTAATGGGTTATGAAGCAGGCCAATCCTGTGTGGG
This sequence comes from Mesobacillus foraminis, assembly GCF_004340465.1. Lineage (GTDB taxonomy): Bacteria > Bacillota > Bacilli > Bacillales > Cytobacillaceae > Mesobacillus_B > Mesobacillus_B foraminis. Next base: position 107,550 of record NZ_SLVV01000003.1, read on the forward strand.
CGACCACTTTGAATGGTTTATCGAAAATTGCGTTCCTGCAAGCTATTATGAAGAAGCAGAGCAAAAGGGCGTCAATATTCACCAGCTGCTAACCGACAAGGCGAATTCTTTGAGGGTTGGTGAAAGCGGTCTCATCGCTCTTGACTGGTGGAACGGAAACCGTTCGACACTTGTTGATGCTGACCTGACTGGGGTATTGCTGGGAGCAACGCTGTTAACAAAGCCGGAAGAGATTTACCGAGCTCTGATTGAAGCTACTGCCTATGGAACAAGGATGATCGTGGAAACCTTCCGCAAGGCCGGTGTTCCGATCAATGAGGTTTATGCCTGCGGCGGGATTGCTGAAAAGAATGCTCTGATGATGCAAATCTATTCCGATGTTCTTAACATGGATATCAAGATTTCTGCTTCTTCCCAGACTCCGGCACTAGGTTCTGCCATGTTTGGAGCGGTAGCAGCCGGAAAAGAACGCGGAGGCTATGACAGCATAACCGATGCAGCCAAGGTAATGGGCCGGGTAAAAGATGAATTCTATCAGCCTGTTTCCGATAATGCCGCTGTATATGACAAGCTTTATGCGGAATATGCAAATCTCTATGATTACTTTGGCCGCGGAGAAAACGATGTGATGAAGCGTCTTAAGAAGATTAAGAGAGAAAGCGTCCAGGAGAAAAAGGGGGAGACAGTATGCTAGAAAAGCTGAAACAGGAAGTGCTTGAAGCAAACCTCGATCTTCCTAAATATGGACTTGTCACTTTTACATGGGGAAACGTAAGCGGTATTGACCGTGAAGAAGGGCTTGTCGTCATTAAGCCAAGCGGCATTCCTTATGATGAATTGAAGGCAGAGCATCTTGTGGTTGTGGATCTGGAAGGAAATATTGTCGAAGGAAACCTGAGGCCTTCCTCTGATACTCCGACACACCTGGCGCTCTATAAAGCATTTGAAACCATCGGCGGAATCGTTCACACACATTCCCCGTGGGCGACAAGCTGGGCACAGGCCGGCAGGGCCATCCCGCCGCTTGGGACCACTCATGCTGATTATTTTTACGGGAAAATTCCTTGTACAAGGCCATTGACTCAAATGGAAATCAATCAGGCATATGAGCTTGAAACGGGAAATGTCATCATTGAGAAGTTCCGCAGTGAAGGGCTTGACCCTGTTGCCATGCCAGGTGTCCTGGTTGCCAGCCACGCCCCGTTCGCTTGGGGAAAGGATGCCCATCAGGCAGTCCATAACGCAGTGGTCCTTGAGGAAGTCGCAAAAATGGCGCTTCACAGCTTCCAGCTCAATCCGCAGGTGGAAGACATTGACCAGTTCCTGCTGGATAAACATTACCTGCGCAAGCATGGTGCCAATGCCTATTACGGGCAGAAATAAAGGTTTAGAGACTAAGAGATTACCTGAATTGAGGAGTTAGTTACCGGATTTTCAGCGAAATTATAAGCAGATCTGCTGACTCCTCAACTTTTATATAAAAAACCTAGGAGGAATGAACCATGCTGCAAACAAAAGCTTATGAATACTGGTTTGTTACAGGAAGCCAATTACTATACGGAGAAGAAACACTGAGAGAGGTTGAAGCGAACTCAAGGCAAATGGTGGAAGCCATGGATCAGGATTCTTCCCTTCCATACAAGCTTGTTTTTAAAACCGTTGTTAAGGAGTCGGATGCCATCCGCAAGCTTTTCCTTGAAGCCAACAATGATGAAAATTGCGCAGGCGTAATCACATGGATGCATACTTTCTCCCCTTCAAAAATGTGGATTGCCGGTTTGAGTGTTCTTCAAAAGCCTTTGCTTCATCTACATACTCAATTCAACCGTGATATTCCATGGGATTCCATTGACATGGACTTCATGAACACAAATCAGTCCGCGCACGGTGACCGTGAACATGGTTTCATCGGAGCCCGCATGAATGTAAAACGGAAAGTCGTTGTCGGCCACTGGGAAGATGAGCAGACAAAGGGTCGCATCGGAAGCTGGATGAGGACAGCTGCCGCTTTTGCAGAATCGAAAAATCTGAAGATCGCACGTTTTGGCGACAATATGCGTCAAGTAGCCGTAACAGAAGGCGACAAGATCGAAGCACAAATCAAATTCGGCTGGACGGTAAACGGTTACGGTGTAGGCGACCTTGTACAGCGCATCAATGACATTTCCGAACAGCAGGTTGACGCTCTATATGAAGAGTACAAGACATTGTACGATATTGTCCCTGAAGGATTGCAAGAAGGCGCTGTAAAAGAATCCATCCGCGAACAGGCAAGAATTGAGCTTGGAATGAGAGCGTTTCTTGAAGAAGGAAACTATACAGCATTCACTACTACATTTGAGGACCTCCATGGCATCCGCCAGCTTCCGGGACTTGCTGTTCAGCGCCTGATGGAAGATGGCTACGGCTTCGCCGGAGAAGGTGACTGGAAAACGGCTGCACTTGTCCGCCTGATGAAAATTATTGCCGGCAATGAAGGGACTTCCTTCATGGAGGACTACACCAACCATTTCGAGCCGGGGAATGAAATGATCCTTGGAGCTCACATGCTTGAGGTTTGCCCGACAATCGCTGCAACAAAGCCGCGCATTGAAGTTCATCCGCTTGGCATTGGCGGCAAGGAAGATCCTGCCCGCATCGTGTTTGACGGAGCAACTGGTGCAGCAGTCAACGCTTCAATCGTTGACATGGGGAACCGCTTCCGCATGCTGATCAATGAAATTGACGCTGTCCAGCCTGAAATCGACATGCCGAAGCTTCCAGTAGCAAGAGTGCTTTGGAAACCACAGCCATCGTTGAGCGTATCGGCAGAAAGCTGGATTCTTGCCGGCGGAGCGCACCATACTTGCTTCTCCTATGTGGTTACAACTGAACAGCTGATCGACTTCGCTGAGCTGTCCGGCATCGAATGTGTTGTCATTGACAACGATACGAAAGTCCAGGCATTTAAAAACGAGCTTCGCTGGAACGAAATCTATTACCGTTAATAACCATTTATCCCGTTTGCGGGCTGATGGAATATCAAACTTCAGGGCTGTTTTACCAATAGCCCTGAAGTTTTTATAGGTTCGTATTTGTAAAATAAATGTAAAGCAGGGGGAAAAGATGGTCGAAACAGCAAATAAAGTACATATCGAAGAACTTGCGGTCAATACAATCCGCACACTGGCAATTGATGCAATTGAAAAGGCAAAATCGGGGCATCCAGGCATGCCGATGGGAATGGCGCCGGCAGGGCATGTCCTTTGGTCCAAGGTGATGAACCACAATCCTTCCAACCCGGAATGGTTCAACAGGGACCGGTTTGTCCTTTCCGCCGGGCATGGTTCCATGCTGCTGTACAGCCTGCTTCACCTTTTCGGCTATGATTTATCACTTGATGATTTGAAGGAGTTCAGGCAATGGGGAAGCCGTACGCCTGGCCATCCCGAATATGGCCACACACCTGGAGTCGACGCCACCACGGGCCCGCTTGGACAAGGGGTCGGAATGGGTGTCGGAATGGCAATGGCGGAAGCGCATATGGGCGCTGTCTACAATAAGGAAAACTTCCCGGTGGTTGACCACTTTACATATGTCATCTGCGGAGATGGCGACCTGATGGAAGGAGTATCCTCCGAGGCTGCTTCGCTTGCCGGCCATTTAAAACTTGGCAAGCTTGTCATGATCTATGATTCAAACGATATTACCCTGGACGGGGAAGCGGGACTCTCATTTTCCGAGAATGTCGGCAAGAGGTTTGAAGCCTACGGCTGGCAGGTGCTTCGCGTCGAGGAAGAAAATAATCTTGGTGCGCTTGAAGCGGCGCTCCTGGAAGCGAAAAACGACCTCCAAAGGCCTACCCTGATTGAGGTTAAAACCACACTTGGCTACGGAAGCCCGAACAAAGGCGGAAAAGGCGGCCATCAGGGCACGCACGGATCCCCACTCGGTGCAGAAGAAGTCAAATTGACAAAAGAGTTTTATCAGGTTTCCCAGGAGGAGTTCTTTGTTCCTGAGGATGTTAAGGCTTTCTACCAGGAAGTCAAGGAGCAGGGGATTGAAAAGAACCAGGAGTGGGATCAACTGTTCAGCCAGTACCAGCAGGCTTATCCTGAACTGGCAGCCCGCCTTCAGAGGGAAATCAGCAAGGGTCTTCCTGAAAATTGGGATGCAGAACTGCCAGTTTATGAAAAAGGTGCCTCCTTATCCACACGTGTGGCTTCAGGACAGGTACTGAATGCGATTGCGAAGGGTGTCCCTAATTTCCTTGGAGGATCTGCAGATCTTGAGTCCTCCACCATGACACACATCAATGGCACCGGACGATTTGCGCCTGGCCAATATGCCGAACGCAATCTTTATTACGGGGTACGGGAGTTTGCGATGGGAGCAGTCGTAAATGGAATGGCCCTTCACGGAGGAACCATCCCGTTCGGCTCAACTTTCTTCGTCTTTTCCGATTACCTCCGTCCGGCGATCCGCCTTGCAGCGATCATGAACTTGCCGGTTACCTATGTGTTCACACATGACAGTATCTTCGTCGGCGAAGATGGCCCGACACATGAGCCGATCGAACAGCTTTCAGCTTTGAGAGGCATCCCGAATGTGACTGTCCTGAGACCTGCAGACGCTAACGAAACCGCAGCTGCCTGGAAATATGCCGTCGAAAACCAAAACGGCCCGGTGGCACTGGTATTGAGCCGCCAGAACCTTGAGGTCGTTGTAGATTCACCAACAGCTCACTCAAATGTTGTAAAAGGCGCCTATATTCTGGAAGATTTAGAGGGAGTTCCAGCTGTTCAGCTGATTGCTACCGGTTCTGAAGTTGCCTTAGCCCTTGAGGTCAAAGCGGAGCTGCAAAAAGAAGGAATCCTTTCAAGAGTGGTCAGCATGCCGTCATGGGAACTCTTTGAACAGCAGCCTGTTTCCTATCAGGAAGAACTGTTAAGCCCGGAAATCAAGCTGAACGTGGCCATTGAAATGGCATCGCCGCAAGGCTGGGCGCAAATCATCGGCAGAGAAGGCTTGATGATCGGAATCTCCGGTTTTGGCGCTTCTGCACCAGGAGGCCGCATTGCCAGGGAATACGGATTTACTGCAGAGTCCATTGTAAGCAAAATCAAAGAACGGTTATAAAGAAGCCCCCGCCCTCTTTTTAGCGGAAGATTTTCAGACTGGAAGAAGCGGGGCGGCCTTCTTTTCAATAGAGTTAGAGGAGGTCGAGAGAGAAAGAAGCGGCACATAAATCTTAAAAGAGGAGAATCCTGATGAAAAATTCAATCGTCATTAACGCCGATATTGAAAAAGGGAAGATAAATAAGAATATTTATGGCCATTTTGCTGAGCATCTTGGCAGATGTATCTATGAAGGAATTTGGGTTGGAGAAGATTCCGAAATTCCAAACACAAATGGAATCCGCAATGATGTGCTGGAAGCGTTGAAAAATATTCAAATCCCCGTACTTCGCTGGCCGGGCGGCTGCTTTGCAGACGAGTACCACTGGAAGGATGGCGTCGGGCCAAGGGAGAACCGCAAGCGGATGGTCAACACCCACTGGGGCGGCGTGGTTGAGAACAACCACTTTGGAACGCATGAATTCATGATGCTGTGCGAGCTGCTTGGTACTGAACCATATATCTGCGGAAATGTTGGCAGCGGGACCGTCCAGGAAATGTCCGAATGGGTAGAATACATGACCTTTGAAGGTGAATCCCCAATGGCCAACTGGCGCCGTGAAAATGGCAGGGACGAGCCTTGGAAATTAAAATATTTTGGCGTTGGCAACGAAAACTGGGGATGTGGCGGGAACATGCGCCCTGAGTACTATGCCGACTTGTACCGCCGTTACCAGACCTACGTCCGGAACTATGGCGACAACAAGGTTTACAAGATTGCCGGCGGCGCCAATGTTGATGACTACAACTGGACAGAAGTGCTGATGAAGAATGCCCATTGGCTGATGGATGGACTGAGCCTTCACTACTACACCATTCCAGGTGATTTCTGGCTAGGAAAGGGATCCGCCCTTGATTTTGAAGAAGACGAATGGTTCATCACCATGAAAAAGTCCCTTCATATGGAAGAACTGATCAAAAAACACGGTACGATCATGGATAAGTACGATCCTGAAAAACGAATTGGCATGATCATCGACGAGTGGGGAACATGGTTTGATGTGGAGCCTGGCACCAACCCAGGATTCCTTTATCAGCAAAATTCCATCCGTGACGCATTGGTTGCCGGTCTCCACTTTAATATTTTCCATAAGCACAGCGACCGTGTCCAAATGACCAACATTGCCCAGACCGTTAACGTTCTTCAGGCGATGATTTTAACAGAAGGCGAAAAGATGATCCTGACACCAACCTATCATGTGTTTGAAATGTTCAAGGTCCATCAGGATGCAAAGCTTCTGGCTGTTGACTCACTTGTAAATGAATACGAATACAAAGATGAAAAGCTTCCTCAGGTCAGTGTATCTGCATCCAAAAATGATGAAGGCAAAGTCCATATCAGCCTTTGCAATATCGACCATAAAAATGAAGCCCAGCTTGAACTGGATGTTCGCGGCCTTGGCGTAACGGCAGCAAATGTTTCCGGAAGGATCCTTACAGCCGGCAGCATGAACGCCCATAACACCTTCGAGGAGCCTGAAAATGTAAAGCCAGTTGCTTTTGAGCAGGTTTCCGTAAATGAAAACAAACTGTCCATCACTCTGCCTCCAATGTCTGTTGTTGTTTTAGCAATTGAATAGGAGCTGCCGCCATGAATAAACCAAGCTTGTGCAAGGGATGTGCGGAAAGTGTGATCGTCACGGAAGAGGTGATCCAGGAGCTTGTCGAGGAGGCAAGGGAAAACCCTTCGAAGATCGTTTCCGAGGAGGTTTACTCAAGCCGCCTGGCTGCCTGTGAAGCCTGCCAGTCCCTTCAGTATGGTACCACCTGTGCCCACAGCGGATGCATCGTCCGCTACCGGGCCATGTTTAAAGACAAGAAATGTCCGTCGCCGTCCAGTCCTAAATGGCACAGCGACAAAGCCCCGGCTTAAAGTGATTTAAAAAGTGTTGTGCGATCGATCGCTAAATAGAAAGGGTGAGCAGGAATGGCTAGCAATAAAGCAAAGATGATCCTGGAAAAGGATTTTAAAATAGCAGAAATTGATAAGCGGGTTTATGGTTCTTTTATCGAGCATCTTGGCCGTGCTGTCTATGGAGGAATTTATGAGCCAGGCCATCCGCAGGCTGACGAGAACGGCTTCCGGCAGGATGTAATTGAAATGGTGAAGGAGCTTCAGGTTCCGCTTGTCCGTTACCCGGGAGGAAATTTCGTATCCGGCTACAACTGGGAAGATGGAGTTGGTCCGGTAGCGGAAAGGCCGCGCCGTCTGGACCTTGCCTGGAGAACCACTGAAACAAACGAAATCGGTACAAACGAATTCATGAAATGGGCCGAACTTGCCAATGCGGAAGTGAACATGGCTGTAAACCTTGGTACGAGAGGCATTGATGCCGCGCGGAACCTTGTTGAGTACTGCAACCATCCTTCAGGTTCCTATTACAGTGACCTGCGCATCTCCCACGGCGTGAAGGATCCATATAAAATCAAGACCTGGTGCCTTGGAAATGAAATGGATGGCCCATGGCAAATCGGGCATAAGACTGCTGCTGAATACGGAAGGATTGCCGCAGAGGCTGCAAAAGTCATGAAGTGGGTCGACCCAACCATCGAGCTTGTTGCCTGCGGAAGCTCAAACCGCAATATGCCGACATTCGCGGAGTGGGAAGCAACTGTGCTTGATCATACCTATGATCATGTCGAGTTCATTTCCCTGCACCAATACTATGGAAATCGTGACAACGACGTAGCCAATTATCTGGCCCTTTCCCTTGAAATGGATGACTTCATCAAATCAGTCATTTCCATTGCCGATTATATCAAGGCCAAGAAACGAAGCAAAAAGAAAATCAATTTGGCCTTTGATGAATGGAACGTCTGGTACCACTCAAATGAACAGGATAAAAAGATTGAGCCATGGAGCATTGCGCCGCCGCAGCTTGAGGATATCTACAATTTTGAAGATGCCTTGCTGGTTGGCTGCATGCTGATCACCATGCTTAAGCATGCGGACCGCCTGAAGATCGCTTGTCTTGCTCAATTGGTCAACGTCATTGCTCCAATCATGACAGAAGAGAACGGAACGGCCTGGAAACAGACCATCTTCTATCCGTTCATGCACACATCGGTATTCGGCCGCGGTGTAGCGCTGAACCCGATTATCTCAAGCCCTAAATATGACAGCAAAGACTTTACGGATGTCCCTGTGCTTGAGTCTACTGCGGTCTATAATGAAGAAAAGGAAGAGCTTACCATTTTTGCCGTTAACCGCGACCTTGAAGAAGGCCTGCACCTAGAGTGTGATATTCGCAACTTCGAAGGCTACCAGGTGATCGAACATATCGTACTTGAGAATGATGACTTGAAGAAGACTAATTCTGCCCAGGGAACGCCTGTAGAGCCTCATACAAACGGCAATGCGGCCATTGACGGCGGCCTGGTGACAGCGATGCTTCCAAAGCTAAGCTGGAACGTAATTCGTCTCGCGAAAAAGTAAGATTAAAAGGCCATGCCTTTGCCCTGCTTCGGACGGGTAAAGGCATAGATTAAATATGAATACATAACAGAACTGAACGAAAGGCTGGAAGGAGGAAAGACAATGAAAGTGATACAGGAAGAATTTGCCGAAAAAGATGGACGGAAGATCCATTCTTTTACCATCGTCAACAATAATGGCCTTGAAGTCTCATGTATCAATTATGGGTGCATTATTACAAAAATTCTTGCACCCGACGCAGCCGGTAAAATGGAAAATATCGTGCTCGGCTACGATACCCTTGAGGATTATGAAAAAGGAACCGCCTACTTCGGTGCCATCATTGGCCGGGTAGCTGGCCGAATAAAGGGAGCGTCCTTTGAACTGGATGGAGAAACGTATCATCTTCCAAAGAATGATAATGGCAACTCCCTGCACGGCGGATTCAATGGCTATGACAAGGTGATTTGGGATTGCACCCCTTTCGAGAACGAGAATGAAGCCGGAGTGAACTTTACCTATACAAGTACCGACGGGGAAGCGGGATATCCCGGGGAAGTCAGCCTTGCTGTTACCTATACATTGAGCAATGAGAATGAACTTGTCATTTCCTACAACGGGGCCACAACGAAGAAAACTCTGCTTACGATGACGAATCATTCCTACTTTAACTTAAGCGGCAATGGCAAAGAGAATATTTTAAACCACTCTCTCACATTGAAGAGTGATGCTTTCCTGGAACTGGACGAGGAACTGCTGCCGACCGGAACCATTCTCGATGTCGAAGGGACAGATTTTGATTTCCGGCAAGGCCGGTTCATTCAAACAGGCGCAAACTCCGATCACCCGCAGAATGTTCTGGCGGGAAATGGATACGACCATCCGTTCTTGCTGAATTCCAACCATAAGGAAGAAATTGTTTTAAAGGATCCAAAAAGCGGAAGGACTCTTACGATTGAAACGGACGAACCAGCGGTTGTAGTTTACTCCGGGACACAGCTTGGACCAGATGTACAGTCGGAAAAGTATATGGGAATCTGCCTGGAGACGCAGGGAGTGCCCGATGCCATCCATCATCCGAAGTTTCCAACTATCGTTCTTGACAAGGATCAGGAATATTGCACTCGTACGAAATATCGGTTTGGTGTCTCTGTCGGCTAGCCTTTGGTGAACGAAAAGATAAGTCATTTTCCAATCTGAATGAGAAGGGGCGTTGCACATGAAAACGTATATTGAAGAGATTATTGCTCAAGCTGAAAGCTGCAGTTGTGGAAACAAACACTTTGACATTCCAATTGAGGAAATCATTGTTGGGGCAGAAGCACTGCCGAAGTGTATCTCGTTTTTAAAGGAAAAATCATTTCATAAAGCGGTCATCATTGCAGACGAACTAACCTTCACAGCAGTTGGAGAAAGACTTAAGGCAATGATGGAGGAAGCAGGGCTTGAGGTTTCAGTTTGTTTGATCGAGGGAGATAAAAACGGCGATGTGGTGGCGGACGAAGCTTCTCTTGTACAGGCTTTGAATGAAACGCCAAGGGATGCTGAAGTGCTGATTGCTGCTGGATCCGGAACCCTGCATGATATCACGCGCTTTTGCAGTGATAAAACGGGAAAGCCATTTATCTCGATTCCCACAGCGGCATCGGTGGATGGGTTTACTTCCATGGGCGCGCCTATCATCGTGCGAGGAACAAAGAAAACCTTCCAGACCGTTTCGCCAATTGCCGTGTTTGCGGACCTTGAGGTTTTAAAAAACGCCCCGATGAAAATGACGGCCGCCGGTTTTGGGGACATGCTTGCCAAAGTGACCTCATTGGCGGATTGGAAGTTCAGCCATCTGATTGCCGGGGAGCCTTATTGTCCTCTGGTAGCACAAATGACAAGGGAAGCCCTGGATTCCTGCATCCAGCATGCTGATGAAATTGCCAAGGGTGATGAAAAGGGCATTGAAATTTTAATTAACGGCCTTATCCTGTCAGGGCTGGCCATGCTTTTATTTGGCCAGTCCCACCCAGCCTCCGGAGGGGAACATCATTTGTCCCATTTCTGGGAAATGGAGTTCCTGCGTGAAGGGCGGCCGCAGGTTTTGCACGGGGCCAAGGTAGCGGTATCGATGCCAATTTTAGCAGAATTATATAAAAGAGAGCTTGGAAGGCTGCTGTGCAACTGGGAGGAGCTGGACGACTATATCCACTCCGTCGAGGACTTCAGCTATATTGAAAGGATCAAGGAATTCGAATGCGAAATAAACTCCATCCTTGAAGGGATCCCTTCCTCTGACTATTTAAGGAGCCTCATTGAAAAAGTTGGCGGTGCAACCAGACCGGAACAGCTTGGCATCAGCAATGAGCTGGTGGTCCAGAGCCTCAATGAGGCACATTCCCTCAGGGACCGGTTCACGATGCTGAAATTCCTGAATGTAGTGGTTAGAACAGAGCATAAAGTCATTAACTAAAAGAAAGGTGATGCATCATGACAAAAGTAGAAACCCTGAAAAATCCGATAGTGGAGCAAAGAGCAGATCCATGGGTTTATAAACATACGGATGGATACTATTATTTCACTGGTTCAGTTCCTCAGTATGACCGAATTGAGGTCAGAAGGGCAAAAACGATCCAGGAATTGGCGACCGCCAAACCTGTTGACGTCTGGAGAAAGCGTGAGATGGGCGTAATGAGTGCCAATATCTGGGCACCGGAAATTCATTTCATAAATGGAAAATGGTACATCCATTATGCAGCAGCAAGGGCGGATGCCATCTTTGACCACCGTATGTATGTCATTGAAAATGAGTCCGCAAATCCGCTGGAAGGTGAATGGGTCGAGAAAGGGCAAATCAAAACCGATTGGGAGTCCTTCTCGCTTGATGCCACTACTTTTGAACACAATGGCGAGCTTTATCTTGTCTGGGCCCAGAAGGATCCGAAAATTGAGGGGAACTCAAATCTTTATATTGCGGCCATGGAAAATCCTTGGACCATCAAAAGCCCTCAGGTGATGATCACTACACCGGAATATGACTGGGAAAAGATTGGATTCTTAGTGAACGAAGGAGCAGCCGTCCTGAAGAGAAACGGCAAGATCTTCATCACGTTCTCTGGAAGTGCAACCGACCATAACTACTGCATGGGCTTGCTGACAGCGGATGAAAATGCCGACCTGCTGAACCCGGAGTCATGGACAAAATCAGAAAAGCCCGTATTTGAAACAAGCGTGGAGAACTCTCAATACGGTCCGGGGCACAATAGCTTTACAACCTCACCGGAAGGCGAAGACATCCTGGTCTACCATGCACGCAACTACCTCGAAATCGAGGGCGACCCCCTGTGGGACCCAAATCGTCATGCCCGTGCGCAAGTCTTCACCTGGAACCCGGACGGAACGCCAAACTTCGGCATCCCCGTACCAGACGCAAAATAAAGCACTTTAAAAGAGGGTCAGGCACGCGTTGAGGATTTACCGTATTAAAGAGGGTCAGGCACGCGCGGAGGATTTACCGTACTAAAGAGGGTCAGGCACGCGCTAAGGATTTACCGTATTAAAGAGGGTCAAGCAAGCGACAAGACAGTACCGTGTTATAGAGCCGGCACCCGTCAAAACCTTTAACGCGTTAATGCAGCCGGGGTCTGACCCGCTGCATTACGGTAATGTGTGAATGCATCATGAGATTGATTTCATTTTAGGAGAGTGGATGACATGGCTAGGAAAGAGGAATTGAAAAACCCGATTATTGAACAGCGCGCGGATCCGTGGATCTATAAGCATACCGATGGATATTATTATTTCACTGCGTCGGTTCCTGAATATGACCGGATTGAGCTGAGGAGAGCGAAGACAATCCAGGGGCTTGAGGATGCTGAACCTATTACGGTGTGGACCAAGCCGGACGAGGGGCCGATGAGCAACCTGATTTGGGCGCCAGAGCTCCATTATATTGATGGGAAATGGTATGTGTATTACGCGGCGGCATGGACAAGTGAAATTATTAACGGTCTTTTTGATCACCGTATGTTCGTCATTGAAAATGACTCCCCGAATCCTCTCGAAGGAGAATGGGTGGAAAAGGGACAAATCAAGACGGACCTGGATACCTTTTCCCTTGATGCCACAACGTTTGAACATAATGGAACCCAATATCTTGTCTGGCCTCAAAAGGATCCCGAAATTACCGGCAACTCCAATCTGTACATCGCTCCACTTAAAAACCCTTGGACAATTGAAGGGCCGCAGGTGATGATCTCCAAGCCGGAGTACCCATGGGAAATAAAAGGTTTCTGGGTTAATGAAGGTCCGGCCGTACTTAAGCGCAATGGCAAAATTTTCATTACCTACTCTGCAAGCGCCACGGATGAAAATTACTGCATGGGAATATTAACAGCGGATGAGAATGCCGATCTGCTGAACCCGGAGTCCTGGAAGAAGTCTGAGGGGCCTGTTTTCCAGACGAACTTTGAAGAGCGCCAATATGGCCCTGGCCATAATAGTTTTACAGTCTCCGAGGATGGCAGCGAGGACATTATTGTTTACCATGCCAGGACTTACACCGAAATTGTAGGGGATCCGCTTTACGATCCTAACCGGCATACCCGTGCACAGGTCTTCACTTGGAAAGAGGATGGCACGCCCGACTTTGGCAAGCCTGTTCCTGATCAAAAGGAGATTAAGAGCCCGCAAAAAGTCAGTCTTTAACAGGCAAAGCCCGTATCTTCACGATACGGGCTTTTTGATAGTTTTAGGGGAATGCTCCGGAACAGCTTAATTGATGACCACAGCCTGTTCTCCCATCTGCTCCCAAGCTTTTATAAAATTCTCCCGGTCCACAGCCTGATTTTTCATTCCATAGGGATTGTTGATATAAATATGGTCAGAATCATAACCGGTTATCACCACACTGTGCATGCTATAGGTAATGCCCACGGCTCCGTCATGCGTTTGCCAGGTTTCCAGACTGGAAACAGGGGCAAACGTGGAGGTCGTGATGACCCAGACCGGATTTCCTTCCGCAACCTGTTCCAGCAAAGCTTTGAATGGCTGGCCGGTGAAGTCGGCCGCTTTATCTTCGGCATATTTCCGGGCAAGCTCGAAAATCGGGCCATGGTACACCCCTAAGCCCGGTCCGTCCTCCATATTTCCCACGAAGCCAGAATTGGGGTTTCCCTTGTCGCCATTGGAGTATGTCAGCGGCACCCGGGCTACTGCATCGGCCAGCTCATTCTTGGTTACCTCAAAACCTTTATATAAAAGCATCATCGCCAGACTTGTGACCTCACACCCGTTGTAAAGGCGCGGGCTGTCCATTTGATTGAGAATCGGGACATCGAGCAGTACCTCTGTCGGCTGGGACGATGCTGAATTGTAGCCATTGACGGCAGCAGTTTTATAAAAATCCAGAAACTCTGCATCCGTGTCTGAAGTTTGGGTAGATTCCAGCACGGATTTTTCCGGCGTGACAACCTCTTCTGTGCTAATCGCTTCTGAACTTCCTAGCGGAACCCCGCTTATAAAAAGGGCTGTTACCCCTAACTTAACTAGTTGATTCATAGTCTGGCCCTCGTTTTCTTTCTCACTTTGTCTATGAAATCAGGTTACAAGGCAAATATGAATAAACCTTTAACAAGCCTGGAAGTTTTCTTTAAAAGCAGTTTCCCAACAGTATATGGAGGAAGTGGGTTCTGGGTTCCCAGTGATCAGGGACTATAGAGAAAATGCCACAGTGAGCAACTGCCGGAGGCGTTCGGGAGATAGGTGACCTCAATTAAAAAAATAAAAAGGAAATTATGAAAGATAATTAAGGGAGATTGAAACATAAATTACAACTCTTGAAAAATATGAGACCGCTTTTGAAAAATAAAACTTGAGTGGACCCCTGGCCAATGCCCTTGAAAAATAAAGACCTCCAATTAAAAAATAAAAAGGAAATTATGAAAGATAAATTGGAAAGATTGAAATATAAATTAGAACTTTCGAAGAATAAGAGACCGCTTTTGAAAAATAAAACTTAAGTGGCCCCCCTGGCCGATGCCTTTGAAAAATAAAGAGCTCCAATTGAAAAATAAAAAGGAAATTATGAAAGATAAATTGGGGAGATTGAAATATAAATTAGAATTCTTGAAAAATAAGAGACCACTTTTGAAAAATAAAACTTGAGTGGACCCCCTGGCCGATGCCTTTGAAAAATAAAGAGCTCCAATTGAAAAATTAAAAAGGGCATTTTGAAAGATAAATTGGGAAGATAGAAACAAAAATTAGAATTCTTGAAAAATAAGAGACCGCTTTTGAAGAATAAAACTTGATGGCACCTTCTGGCTGATGCCTTTGAAAAATAAAGAGCTCCAATTGAAAAATAAAAAGGAAATTATGAAAGATAAATTGGGGAGATTGAAATATAAATTAGAATTCTTTTGAAAAATAAAACTTGAGTGAACCCCTGGCCGATGTCTTTGAAAAATAAAGAGCCCCAATTAAAAAATAAAAAGGAAATTATGAAAGATAAATTGGAGAGATTGAAATATAAATTAGAATTCTTGAAAAATAATAGACCGCCTACGAAAAATAACCCGCGGCGCCCGGCTGCTGCACACAAAAAAAGTCTTCTTTTGCGAAAACCCGCACTTGTCCTAAACAACCTATATCAAGAAGTTCTATAGAATAAAAGCCAACTTATTTGTAATGACCGCCAAAACCATAGATGATAGAAATAGGATAAAAATACATAACAAGGAGAACAAAACGATGTACAAAGACTATCTTGAATTTGCGATTGAGGTCGGAAGGGAAGCAGGGGAGTTCATTAAGCCATTTGCCGGCAAGGCAGGCGGGCAGACGCTAAAGGCAGCGAAGGATTTTGTCACGGAAATGGATGTGAAGGTGGAGAGACTGATCATTGACCGGATTCAGTCACGGTATCCGGAGCACCGGATTTTTAGTGAGGAAGCCGGGACGATTGAGGGAGAAAGTGATTTTGAATGGGTGATTGATCCCATCGACGGAACGATTAATTACAGCATGGGCGTACCTTTATATGGGGTTTCCATTGCCCTGACCTATAAAAAGGAGCCGGTTGTCGGGGTGATTTCCCTGCCTGGTTTAAACGAGGTGTACTGGGCATCGAAGGATGGGGGATGTTTTAAAGACGGCGAACGCATCACCGTGCGTGATGTGAGTCTTCAGGAGTCCTTCGTTTCCCATGGCGATTTTGCGAAAAATGGTGACAAGGAGATGAATGCCCTGCGCCTTGAGCTCCTCGGGAAAATCGTCAATGATGTATACCGGGTGCGAATGATTGGCACGGCGGCCGTAACGCTCGCTTACATTGCAGGAGGCAGGCTGGATGCAGCGCTTTACATGAATCCTGAATTTTACGATGTTGCGGCTGGCCAATTGCTTATTGCCGAGGCCGGTGGAGTAAAAGCGATAGCCGGTTCCTATACTATTTACGGCCAGAAGCAGGCCGTTGAAGGCTTGGCCCAGCTTCTGTCCTGATGAGCCGCGGGGAGGATCAGCCACCGCGAGCCTGCCCTAAACTGAAAACCAAGGGCCTGCTCCTAAACCGAAAATCGAGAGTCTGCTCTTAAACAAAAAAACGGGAACCTGACCTCTAAACCGGAAACCCGGGGCCAGCCAAGGGTCTCTGGCTGAATTTTAGGAATCCTTCAATGGCAAAGGCAGAAACACCAGCGGCTGCTGAATAGGTGGACAGCTCGGAGAAGTTGATTTGGAGCCCTGCCCGCTGGAATGGCAGCGAGGATGAATGAACCGCTTCCATTACTGGGTTCCTGATTAGGTGCTCTGCCTGTCTGATCCTGTTGCCGATAATGACTTGCTCAGGGTTATACGTTTTAATTAAATTTGCGATGCCGATGCCAATATAAGTTCCAAGGGTTTGAAAAAGCTCCAGTGCGGCCGGGTTTCCTGCATCAGCGAGCGTGATTAAATCCTCCAGGGAAGCGCCCGCCAGGTGTTCATGCTGTTCGGCCGACTGGAGCAAAGCAAATTCGGAAGAGTATGCCTCCCAGCATCCACGGCTGCCGCAGGTACATTCCTTTCCATCAACAATGATCGTCGTATGGCCGTTTTCCCCCGAATATCCATTGCTTCCGCGGTACAGCTCATCGTTCAAGATGACTCCGGACCCAATGCCAATTCCAATACTGACATAAATCATGGAGTGGCTGTTTCTGCCTGCGCCAAACCTTTTTTCTCCGTATGCTCCTGCATTTGCTTCATTCTCAATGAAAATCGGACACTGAAACTCTTTTTCAAGGATTCTCTTTAAATCGACATCTTGCCATTTCAAGTTAGGAGCGATGAGGACTTTGCCCGCTGTATCAACGATGCCGGGCACACCGATCCCAATTCCGATGACACCGTACTTGCTGGGCGGAACCTGTTCCATTAGATAACGAATCGTCGCCGACACAAGAGATGTAAGCTGATGAACAGACAGATCCCTGGTTTTCTTAAGCTTTTCATGAACGATGCCGCCCGCCAGGTTTGTCACCACGCCTAAAATATAATTGACCCCGATGTCAATTCCAATTGCATATCCGGCGTGTTCGTTAAAAAGCAGCATGACCGGCCTGCGACCCCCGCTGGATTCACCGGTGCCTGATTCATGAATCAGGTCCTCTTCTATAAGTTCATTCACAAGGGAAGAAACCGTTCCTTTATTAAGGCCCAGTTGCTGAACAATATCGGCTCGGGATAAGGGCGCAGATTCCATTACTTGATTAAGGACCATTTCTTTATTCATTCTTTTAATCATTTGATTATTCCAGGTCGTAGGGTGTTTTGACACGATTCTCATCCTTTAAGATTTTTATAAAAATACTATATCACACTTAGTTTATTTAGTAGATAAACTAAGTTAAAAACATCTAAAAGTAAGTAAAAAAAACAATAAAAATAAAAAAACTTTGTTTATTAAATGGACAAACTAAGTAAATGGTGGTAAGATTTATTTGTACTTAAAAAAACGTTTTCATTCTGTGGGTGAAAGCGGTATAAAATCCGGCAATAAACTATTAAAATTCAGTTGGAGGTATGAATGATGAGCTATTTTAAAAATGTAAATCTTGTAAAATATGAAGGATCCAACTCCAATAATCCACTCGCCTATAAATTTTACAACCCAGAAGAACAAATTAACGGCAAAAGAATGGAAGACCTTCTCCGATTTGCTGTTTCTTACTGGCATACGTTTACAATGGACGGAAATGATCCGTTTGGGGAAGGGACCATGCTGCGCCCTTACAACGGGTTTTCCGGACTGGACCTTGCAAAAGCCCGTGTGGAAGCTTCGTTTGAATTTTATGAAAAGCTGAATGTGCCTTACTTCTGTTTTCATGATGTCGATGTTGCACCAGAAGGAGCCAATTTAAGCGAAACCTTTAAAAATCTTGACGAAATCGTTTCCATGATTAAAGAGTATATGAAAACCAGCAAAACCAAGCTGCTGTGGAATACAGCCAATATGTTCTCGAACCCGCGTTGGCTGCACGGTGCTGCGACAGCGCCAAATGCCGATGTATATGCCTATGCGGCTGCAAAGGTAAAGAAAGGCCTTGAAGTCGGAAAAGAATTAGGGGCAGAGAACTATGTGTTCTGGGGCGGACGTGAAGGCTACGAAACCCTGCTAAATACAAATATGAAGCTTGAACTAGACAACTTGGCACGCTTCTTCCATATGGCAAAGGACTATGCTAAGGAAATCGGCTTTGACGCTCAATTCTTAATTGAACCGAAGCCGAAGGAGCCAACTACCCATCAGTATGATTTCGATGTGGCGACAAGCCTGTCCTTCCTTCAGGCATACGGCTTGCAGGATGACTTCAAATTTAACATTGAAGCTAACCATGCGACATTGGCCGGCCACACGTTTGAGCATGAACTGCATACCGCAAGGATTAATGGAATGCTTGGTTCCGTGGATGCGAACCAGGGCAATCCGCTTCTTGGCTGGGACACAGATGAATTCCCGACTGACCTCTATGCAACTACACTTGCAATGGTCGAGATTCTGAAGAACGGCGGCCTTGGTTCAGGCGGATTAAACTTTGATGCCAAAGTGAGAAGAACTTCATTTGACCCTGAAGATTTGTTCTTTGCCCATATTGCCGGCATGGACGCATTTGCTGTAGGAGCAAAGGTGGCAAGCCGTTTAATTGAAGATCGTGTACTTGACCAGTTTATTGATGATCGCTACAAGAGCTATACAGAAGGCATCGGTCTCGACATTGTGGAAGGAAAAGCCGATTTCCACAAGCTTTCCCAGTATGCGCTCGGCCTGGATAAAATTGAAAACAAATCCGGCAGGACGGAGCAGTTGAAAGCTACAGTGAATCAATATATCCTTGATGCATATGCAACAGTAAAGGCTTAAAATGGACCAGGCTGGCAGGGATTTCTGCCAGCCTGCCCATATTGGGTTTGCTAGTTCTAAAAGAGGCAATGGCTGCCCATGTGAAGTGCCATATGTGGATAAAACCAACTTTTGCTTGAAAGAAACGAAATACATATGAATAGGAATCGTAGTTATGCCGTCCTGACGGATAAAAAGAAAGCGGTTGCCTGACTGGCTGCCCTGTCATTTGACTACATGTAAAAAATTATGATGGAATCTATCAATTATATGCATTAAATTACAAGACACGGAAATTGTCCATTTCGATCCATCGCCGGCAATAGCGCGGTCACCAGCAGCTATACTGAGCCCATCGTCCATTGTGCATTCATCTGAGAGGGGAATCCATATAATGAAAAAAAATCGAAATTCACTCTATATCTTTTCACTTACATTAGTAGCTGCCATAGGAGGATTGCTTTTTGGCTATGATACTGCGGTTATTTCAGGTGCAGAAGGTTCACTGCAAGTTTATTTGATCGATAGTCTGGGTCTGGGGGCGCTTGCCCATGGTGCAACAACCTCGAGCGCACTGATTGGCTGTATTATCGGAGGGCTGATATCCGGCTATTTTGCTTCGAATTTTGGCCGGAAAAAATCGCTTATTATTGCGGCTGTCCTGTTTTTCGTTTCAGCCCTGGGTTCCGGTTTTCCCGAATTTTTATTTTTTACCCAGGGGGAACCAAGTCTTTCTTTACTTTGGACGTTTAATTTTTACCGCATCATTGGCGGGATTGGCGTTGGTCTGGCATCCGCGATCACCCCGATGTATATTGGAGAGATTGCACCGGCAGACATACGCGGAAAAATGGTTTCTTTCAATCAATTTATGATTATTTTTGGCATGCTCGTTGTTTATTTTGTCAACTGGGGAATTGCCAACGGCCAGTCGGTGGAATGGATCAATGAAATCGGCTGGAGATACATGTTCGCCTCTGAAGCAATTCCAGCTTTGCTGTTTGGGGCACTCTTGTTTTTCGTGCCTGAGACACCGCGTTATTTGGCGATGAAGCAGCAGGATGATAAGGCTCTTGGTGTATTGACCAAAATCAATGGGCCGGCAGAGGCCAAAACAGTTTTACATGATATTAAGAGGACGATTGCCCAATCTTCTCATCTATCATCGGAAAAATTATTCGCTTACGGAAAGCTGGTCATCGTTGTTGGCATCCTGCTTTCAATCTTCCAGCAATTTGTTGGAATCAATGTGGCCTTATATTATGCCCCTCGTATTTTTGAAAGCATGGGCGCTGCAAAGGACGCCTCCATGGTCCAGACCATTGTGATGGGTCTTGTAAACGTTGTCTTTACCGTAGTGGCCATTTATACAGTCGACAGATGGGGACGCAAACCGCTGCTGATCACCGGCTCCATCGGGATGGCCGTTGGGATGTTTGGTGTGGCAGGTCTAGCCTTTGCCAACATCATTGGAATCAGCACATTAGTGTTTATCATCATCTATACAGCGGCTTTCATGATGTCATGGGGACCGATTTGCTGGGTACTGATTTCGGAGATTTTCCCGAATAAAATACGCGGGCAGGCGGTCGCCATTGCGGTCGCTGCTCAATGGGCCGCCAACTACTTCATTTCCTCAACCTACCCAATGATGATGGAATACAGCGGCGGGTTAACTTACGGATTTTATGGACTCATGAGTGTCCTTTCTGCTGTGTTTGTGTGGAAATGGGTGCCTGAAACAAAAGGGAAAACACTCGAACAAATGGAAATGGTGTGGAGAAAGCAGGAAGCTCGCCAGCAGGGAGTATCGAAGGTTCCTAACGCACAATAGATTTTGCCTTAGACAAAGAATCAGAGGCTGCCCGTTCTAAAAACGGACAGCCTCTTTTGCTTTTTAGGTTATTAATCAACCAAATCGATTTTCTTGCCCTGAATTTTAGGAATGGTAATCTCCAGCAGCCCGTCCCGGTACGAAGCCTTCACCTTTTTTTCATCAATTGGATGCGGCAGGGTGACCATCCTGCTGGCGGACTGGTAGGAGCCAAAGCGCCGAAAGGTTTTCTTTTGATCATCTTCTTCGGTCAGGATATCCTGATTTTGAAGCGAGATGGTCAGGGAATTGCCCAGGATGTTAAGCGAAATCTGTTCTTTTTTGACTCCTGGCAGCGCCGCGGTAATGATTTGATTGTCACCTGCGTCCCTGATGTCGACAGGAAAGGAGGCATGCGGAAAAGGCTGCTTGAAGAAATCATCAATACTTTGAAGAACTCCTTTAACAGGCCGCTCCTGAAAAAATTGATGAACCGATTTAAGCAAATCCCCGAATGGTTCCAATTTGTCCGGATGCCTGTGCTCGTCAGGTTTTTTCGGCATAGTGGCTCACCTCTGTCTCCATATTTCTACTATATATATGCAGGGTGCCCAGTGGTGGTACCTGTACGAACGCCTTCCATTTCCTATAAAAATAAAAAGCGGATTGTCGATAAAGACAATCCGCTTTTATTCAACTGGCAGCCAGGTTTGCGACCACTTTTCAATTTCTTTCATGATCGGCTCCAGTGCCAAGCCTTTATCTGTTAAGGAATACTCGATTCGCACCGGCGTTTCCGGGTAGACCTCTCGTTTAACAATTCCTTGGGTTTCCAGGTCCTTGAGCCGCTCGGAAAGAACTCTCCCGCTGATTCCCATCGAAGATTCCAAGGTGCAGAATCGCTTCGGTCCAGTCAGCAGCTGGTAGATTACAAGTCCAGTCCAGCGCTGGCTCATCAGACTCATCGCTTTTTCAAATCTTGGACAAATGAGAGACTGATCCATCGTTATCACCCCTGTACGTTCTATCTTACCATATTCGCTTTCATCCTATCATTTACTTTACACAATAAATTTATTTGACACAAGTAAGTTTTAAAAATATAATTACTTACATAAAGTAACTAACTAAATTTAACGTTTTAAATAAATACTAACCAAAAACAGATGGAGGTTATCCAATTGAAATTTCACGAGAAACCAAACACGTTTGTAAGCCAGGTTCATTTAAAGGTGAAGGATTTTGAGCTTTCGCTCGCTTTTTATCAAAAAGTAATTGGATTTAAAGTGCTGGAGCAGACCGGAAAAAAAGCGGTTCTTACGGCTGATGGCAGGACGCCGCTGGTGACAATTGAGCAGCCCGACCATGTGGTTGAAAAGGAACCTCGCCGTGCCGGTTTGTATCACTATGCGCTGCTTTTGCCGACCCGGGCTGATTTGGGGAAAGTGATCCGCCACCTGATTGAAACGCGCTATCCTCTTCAGGGAGCGTCCGATCACCTCGTGAGCGAGGCGCTTTACCTTGCCGATCCGGATGGCAATGGCATTGAAATTTACGCTGACCGCCCTGCTTCCACGTGGAAATGGAACGGTGATGAAGTTGTGATGACAACAGAAGCGATGGATGCGGAGAGTGTTCTTGCTGAAGCAAAAGGGGAGCGCTGGGAAGGACTTCCTGAGGGGACGGTCATGGGTCATATCCACCTGCATGTCTCCGAATTTGAAAAGACGGAAGAATTCTATTGCAAGGGTCTTGGCTTTGAAATTGTCTGCCGGTACGGCGGCCAGGCACTGTTCATTTCAACAGGGGGGTATCATCACCATATCGGGCTGAATACCTGGAATGGCGTGGGAGCTCCTGCGCCTTCGGAAAATAGTGCAGGACTGAGATTCTTTACGGTTGTTTTCCCGAATTCCAATGCCAGGGAACAAGCGGTTGAACGATTGAAAACCCTGGGTGCTGCGGTTACCGGGGAGAACGGGGTCTATATGACCAAGGACCCTTCAGGTACGGCGATCGAACTGAGTATCTAGCAAGAATTTTAAAATAAAGTTTGCGAGCGGCAGCTTTCTTGGAAGTGCCGCTGCTTTTAACAGAGGTGGTTTGGAATGAATCTTGAAGCGGAAGTTTGCATTGTCGGAGCCGGACCAGGCGGCGCTCTGTTAGGCTATTTGCTTGCTAAAAGCGGGGTATCAACGATTGTCCTCGAACGCCATAAGGGAATTGACAAGGAATTTCGGGGTGAACATTTAAATAAAGAGGGCGAATCCCTCTTGAAAAAATACGGCCTGTATGAAAAAGTGGAAAAAGCAGGCCTCCTGTTAATGGACCGGGTTGAGTATTGCGATCGCGGCCATGTCATAAAAAGTATTTTTCCTTCAGACGGGGAGGAACATGTAGGAATTCATGTACCGCAGCGCAACCTGTTAAGTGTGCTGATGAAAGAGTCCCAGGCTTATGAGAACTATAGGCTGATGATGGGCACAAAGGTGACAGGATTAATTTTAGATGAAAATGGCAGGGTTTCGGGTGTTCATGCCCATGATGGAACGAAGGAAATCACCATCAAAAGCTCGGTCGTTGTTGGGGCGGATGGGCGTTTCTCGACCGTGAGAAAATTGGCGGAGCTCCCATATGAAACGATCCGGCACGGCTACGATCTTCTTTGGGCCAAAATACCAAGCCCCCCAGGCTGGGAGCCAACCATAAAAAATGCATTGGTGGGCGGAAGGCAGCTCGCTTTGTTTACTCAGGCCGGAGGATGGATACAAATTGGCTGGAATATTGAAGAAGATTCCTACCCCCATCTGAAAAAGCAGTCCTTTGCTCCATTTATTGAAAAGGCGATAGAGGCTTTTCCGGAAATAGAGGAGGCACTTCTTGAGCATATTCAATCGTGGGACGATTTTATTTTATTAAAAGTTCACAGCTGCCATTGCCCGGCATGGGTGAAGGATGGGCTGGCCATCATGGGGGATGCTGCCCATACCATGAGCCCGACCGGTGCATTTGGCATCAATTGCGCCCTGGCGGATGCGAGTGTGTTATCAGAGGTCATTATAGAGGCACTTCACTTCCACGATGTGAGCGAAAGCCAGCTAAGGAAGTTTGAGAACAAGCGCAGGGCCGACATAGAAAAGCTGCAGCGGCAGCAATTAGAGAAAGAAGCGGCATTCAGGGACCATTTTGAAGTTTTCGCGATGGCCCATTAAAATAGGGAATTGGGGGAATTCTAGGTGGAAACAGTACAGCAAAAATTTGACGTTCTGTCACTTTTAGAGGATAAAATAAAAAGAATTCAGACTGGCGATGGAGCCATTTACTTGGTGGGTCCAATCAGGCTGCCGGTGAATCTGTACGGGGAAACGGTCGAGTTTAAATGGTACAGCTGGATGAAGAGCGATAAGGAAATGGATGACTTTACTCAGGTGGTGGCCCATTTATCTTCAGCCAATCTGGCGGAATTGCAGCAGTCGAGTGTCCTTGTTTATGGGGACTTTGAGTATGGAGAGGACGCCTTGATCCGTATGCATTCCATTTGCCATACCGGCGATATTTTTGGCAGCAAGAGGTGCGACTGCGGCTTTCAGCTCAAGCAGTCGATGAAGATGATCGCCGAGCATGGCACAGGTGCTTTATTTTACCTGGCGAACCATGAAGGGCGAGGAATCGGCCTGTTTTCTAAGGCGATGGCCTATATTCTTCAGGAAAACGGGCTGGATACGGTTGAGGCGAATGAAAGCCTTGGCTTTGCGGACGACACAAGGAATTACGACGATGCCATCCAGGTTCTTAAAGCGCTGAGGTCGAAGCCGGTCACGCTCATTACCAACAATCCGAAAAAGCTTAAGGCTTTGAAGGAATCCGGCTTGCCAGTTTCCGGAAGAACCCCTTTATGGGGCGATGTTTCGGAGTTTAATGAAAAGTATCTCAACACAAAGGTGAAGAAGTCGGGACATATGGCGTAGGAAGCTGTTTTTAAGGCAGGGATTTGTTATTGTCATCAAAGCGGAAATCTAAATAAAGCTAAAAACAAAGGGAAGGGACTTTGTAACAATGGATTATGAGTTTTACATGCAATTAGCATTGAAAAATGCCCAGGCCATGAAAGGGCAGACGGATCCGAACCCCATCGTGGGCTCCGTGATTGTCAACCATAACCGGATCGTCGGGGTTGGAGCACACCTGAAGGCTGGGGAACCCCACGCCGAGATCCATGCCCTTCGAATGGCGGGGGAAGAGGCGGAGGGCGGAACGATTTATGTCACGCTTGAACCATGTTCCCACCAAGGCAGGACCGGCCCCTGTGCCGTCGCTATTGTTGAGGCGGGGATTAAAAAAGTGGTGATCGCCACCCTGGACCCAAATCCGGTTGTGGCCGGAAACGGCGTGAAAATCCTCGAGGAAGCCGGAATTGAAGTGGTGATTGGAATCTGCGAGGAAGAATCGCGGAAAATGAATGAAGTATTCAACAAATTCATCGTTGAGAAAAAACCTTTCATTACACTCAAATCCGGCATTACGCTTGACGGGAAAATTGCCACCCATAAGAACAGCAGCAAGTGGATTACTTCGGCTGAGGCCAGGGAGGATGTTCATCAGCTGAGAAGCGAGAACATGGGGATCCTGGTTGGGGTGAATACAGTCATCCATGATGATCCCGAACTGACATCAAGAATACCAAATGGCCGGAATCCAATCCGGATTGTTTTGGACTCGACGCTAAAAATTCCGCTGGAATCCAGGGTGATTCAGGATAAGCAGGCGGAAACATGGATTTTTACAAGTGAGAGCCATGACAGGGAAAAGCGCAAGACGTTGGAGGCCATGGGAATTTCTGTGTTCAAAACGGGCGGATCAAAGACCGTGGATCCAAAACAGGTTGTGCAAATCCTCGGAGAAAAGCTGGTTTCCTCCGTATTAATTGAGGGCGGCGGAAGCATCAATGCTGCCTTCCTGGAAAATAAACTGATTGATAAGGCTGTTTTATATATCGCTCCGAAGCTGGTCGGCGGACAGCAGGCGCCAACCTTCCTTGAAGGAACAGGCATCGAGAACATGAGCGATGCAGTGGAGCTGTCTGATGTCACGGTCACTCCGGTCGGCAGGGATTTTAAATTTGTCGGCTATCCAGTTTACTAGGATTGGATGCGGAGGCTGGCTTGCAAGGCTGCCGGCTTTTAGGGTTTACTGACTTAGGTTTGGTAGGTTGGGTGCCAGCATTTATGGTTGGTTTTTATCAGGGGGAAAAAGGACCCCTATTTTAATCATCACCGAGGGAGAGCCGCCCCAGCCTGCTAATCCGTTTTTACAGAAGGTTTTGGAAAGAGGTTTTAAAATGAGATTTGGCTTTGATATTGATGATACGTTGATCAACCTTAGAGAGCATGCGTTCAATATTTATAACAGGAAGCTTGGGAAACAGTTGGGACTGGAGCTTTTCCATGCATTAAAAACAGTTGAGATCCACGAGCCCTTTGGGATGACGTCGCAGGAGGGCAAGCAGATGTGGAACAGCTCGCGGGAAGAAATCTACTACACCACCTGCCCTCCTTATCCCGGAGCCGTTGAAATGCTGCAAGAGCTGGAAGAGCAGGGCCATGAGATCTTTTATATCACCGCAAGGGACCGGGAGCACGGAGAGCGCACGAAGCAATGGCTCAAGGATAACGGATTTCCCGTCCGCGACGACCGCTTTTTCTGCGGCATGAAGGACGAAGAAAAAATCCAGACCATCCGGCAGCTCAAGCTCAATTATTACTTCGACGACAAGCCGGCCGTGCTCAACACCCTGTCAGAAGAGCCCGTCAAACTCTTCGTAAAAGACCAGACCTATAACCAGCACCTCAACATCCCACGCATAACAGACTGGACCCAGTGGAAAACCCACATCCCTCTGCCGCACTAAAGAGGGTCAGGCACGCGTCAGTGCAGTGCTGTAGTAAAGAGGGTCAGGCACGCGCCTATGAATTGCAGTGCTAAAGAGGGTCAGGCACGCGCCAATGATGTGCAGTGCTAAAGTGGGTCAGGCACGCGTCAGTGAAGTGCCTCACTGAAGGATGGACAGGCATGCTGGCGGCAGTGCCGGAACCCAGTGATTTTTTAAACTCCATTTTTTTACATTGATTTGCGCTCTGAAATTAGGTATTATAGTAACAGAAGCTGCGTTGTGCGTAATCATAATAAAGTTTTAACCTTTAAGCTGTAAAAGGGAGTTTTAATTGAAACCGGAATGACAAGCCTCTGTCTATATGACAAGGAGGACATGCAGGAACGTTTCTGCGAACACCCACTTTGAGGAGTGGTGGTTTAAAACTTTCTTATATTAAATTACGGCAATGCGGCTGTACATAAGCTGATGATCACCAGTTCTCCGGTTGGAGGGCTGGTTTTTTTGTGGTGATTTTCGATTGGCTCTGTTTGTCTGATAATGTTTTAGGGCGTTTAAGTCTGTTTAGACGTGAAACCATAAAAGCTTTATAACGCCCGTAACGATAACCATGAAGCAAAAAGGGGCATTATGAATTCATTCATAACGCCCGTAAAAAGGAAAGAGGGTACGAAGGGAACTTTTTTATCCGTTTTAACCCAAAAGGACATGTTAGAGACCGGTTTTGGGCTCCCTACCTCCGTCTTTTGCTCGCCAGCAAACCAGTCACCCCGTAAGCTTTGGCCACTTCCGATACAGCAGCACGTAGTAAATCGCCAGCCCGTCGCTGTAGTTCTCGTCCCCGTAATCAACTGGCACAAGAGAAAACACGGACAGCCAGACGGAAAAATACGAGAATTGCTCAAACACCTTGCGTTCCTCCAGATAGCCATTTGAGATTAACAGATTAAGAATCAGGACAGAGGCCAAATTAAAAAGGATACCGCCCGCGTGAACCAGGAAATGAGTGAGCCTGTTGTTCCATTGAAGCTTCGCATATTCACAATAGGAATCTAAAAAATACATAACATGCAGGGAGAAGGGCCCTTTCTTAAAAAGCTGTCGGCCGCGGCCGATCATTAAGCGGAAGTTTCCTCCAAGAAGCTTCACGAAAAAGGCATGACCCAGTTCGTGTATAAAAATAACTAATGGATAGATTAATAGAAGTGACCATAAAAATCGCCAGAAATCAGCTAACCCAAACATTAAAAAAACCTCCTTGACTACAGCAAAAAGCGGAGAATAGACTCTAGTCGTACTATAACTCCGAAGCCCGGGCTTTAAACGCCTCTCACAGGATTGTCTCTGGAATGTCACCTTTCTGAGATGATTCTCAAAACTATGAATTCATTAGAAGATTCACGTTTACGCCGTTTTGAATAGGGAATGAGTTATTTAGATAGCTATGAATTAAGGGGGATCATTTTTGGAAAAAATTTTATCCATTGTAACATCCATCTCAACCTGGCTGTGGGGGCCGCCGCTGATTATCCTGCTGGCGGGAACCGGCATCTATTTAACCATCCTGCTTAAATTCTTTCAATTTCGGTATCCTATTTATATTTTTCAGCAAACGTTTGGCAGTATTTTTAAAAAGCCGAAAGGGGAAGGGACCGTTACTCCTTTCCAGGCATTGACTTCTGCACTGTCGTCAACAATCGGCGCATCCAATATTGTCGGTGTCCCGGCTGCCATTATGTTCGGGGGGCCTGGCGCCATCTTCTGGATGTGGGTCATTGCCCTGGTTGGCATGGCAATCAAATTCTCTGAGAGTGTTCTGGCGGTCCGCTACCGCGAAAAGAACGAGGCCGGAGAGTATGTGGGAGGCCCGATGTATTATATGACCAAGGGCCTGAATATGAAGTGGCTCGGCGTCTGGTTTGCCTTCGGTCTGATGATTGAGCTGATTCCAAGTATTATGGTACAGGGAAATGCAGTATCCTCTGCAGTTTCCTCTTCATTTAGCATTAATCCGCTTTATACCGGCATTTTTATGGCCCTTCTGGTCGGCCTGATTGTGTTCGGCGGGATTAAGCGAATCGGGAAAGTCACGGAAATACTGGTTCCGTTCATGGCCATTTTTTACGTAGGAGCTGCCCTCATCATCATCTTCATGAACCTGAACCAGCTTCCGGAAGTGTTTGGCATGATCTTCTCGTATGCGTTCCAGCCAATGGCAGCGCTTGGCGGCTTTGCCGGAGCAGCTGTGGCTGAAGTCATCCGCTGGGGATTTGCCCGGGGGTTATATTCGAATGAAGCAGGACTTGGGACTGCCCCAATTGCTCATGCGGCTGCCCAGACTGATCATCCCGTTCGCCAGGGGCTGTGGTCGGTCATCGGCGTCCTTGTCGACACGTTGATTGTTTGTACAGCGACAGCCTTTGTCGTCCTGTCATCCGGGGTTTGGACCGAGGAGGGTGCGATGAAGGATCCATCCGCGCTGACTACCATTGCATTTACAAACTACTTTGGGAATGCAGGCGGAATGCTTGTTACTATCTGTATCATTTTCTTCGTTCTATCGACCATCCTTGTGGTTATGCACTATGGCGCAAAGCAGGCTGAATTTTTATTCGGGATGAAGGCTGGTGCGGTGATCAAGGTTGTCTACTTGATCGCAATTGTCCTTGGTTCGGTTGGGGCCGCCAAGACCATCTGGCAGTTCCTTGACCTTGCACTGGCAGGTATCCTGATTCCAAACATTATCGCGGTTCTGCTGTTAAGCAAAGAGGTCAAGCGATTGACGAACGAGTTTTTCACTTCAGAGCAATATTATCTAAAAGATATTAAGAAAAAGAACGATCCTGCTGCGTAAGCAGAAATGAATGGTTAAAAACGCCAGGCATTCCCGTAGTGGGGAATCTGGCGTTTTTTTTAATAGGAAAAGCCGGATATGCTAATAATTTACAATAGATAGCATGACCGCGTATGCCAGTTTCAGGTTAAAATAGAGTTAATATTCTATTAAGCAGAGAACGCGTCAGTATCAGCTGATTTTTAGGAGATATCCAAGTATGGAAAACAATAGTGTAAAAGAGTGCGAGTATTTTGATCAAATTCAGACCATCTTTGCCCACTCATCTGACTGTTTAATAGTCATTGATGAGGAGGGGACGATTATCTATCTGAATACCAGTGCTGAGCGTTTCTTTAAGGTGATGTCCATTAAAATGGAGGGCAGGCCGATTCAGAAGCTCATTCCGGGTTTTGACCAGGAGAATATCCCTCATTCAACTATGAGCCGTTTTACAGGTGTGAACGGAAAAGGGGAATTCCCGATCCAGGTGATGGCGAATCCGCTGCAGGTGGGAAGCAAATGGTATGATGTCCTTCGCATCAAGTGCGTCGAGGAAAAAGGTAACGACACGATTCAGGAACTAGTGAGCGTAAATAAAGAGCTGGCGGATTTAAAATGGGCACTGGATGAATCCTCGATCATTGCGATAACCGATCAGAGCGGGATCATCCAGGCAGTCAATAAGAAATTTTGTGAGCTTTCCAAATATAAGGAAGAAGAGCTGCTTGGCAAGGACCACAAAATCCTGAATTCAGGGTATCACCCCAAGTCCTTTTTCAGGGATATGTGGAAAACGATTGGATCCGGTCAAGTATGGCGAGGCGAAATTTTGAACAAGACCAAGATTGGAACCTTATACTGGGTGCATACAACGATTGTTCCTATATTAAATGAAAAAGGAAAGCCTTACCGTTATATTTCCTTCAGGGTGGACATTACGGAACGAAAGCAAATGGAAACCGCCTTGCGAGATTCCCTTCGCAAAGATTTTAACCAGACAGTGAAGAACCTGGAGAATGGAATTTTTAAAATGATTCAGGATGAACGTGGAAATTGTGTCTATGTGATGGCGGAAGGGAAGCTGATGGAGGAGCTTGGGATCGGCACGGGGAAACTCGAAGGAAGAACCCCTTTTGATGCTTTTCCAGAGCATATTGCATCCTATAAAAATAAAAAATATAAAAAAGCTTTTCAAGGAAATCATATTAGCTATGAGGTGCAGCTTTCAGGCCGGCTTTTATATGTGGACGTTTCGCCGATCCGGCAAGGAGAGACAGTCGCCGAGCTTGTTGGTTCTGTCCACGATGTCACGGAGCTAAGATCCACCCAAAAACAGCTTCAGGAAAACAAGTCCCTCTACCAATCTCTTTTTAAACACAGCCAGGATGTTGTCTTTAGCCTCGATGCAAAAGGGGTGATCCAGCAAATGAATCCTGCCGCAGAGATGAAATTGGGCCTTCTCTTTGAAAAAACGCAAACCAAGTCCCTTCTGGATATGATTGCTCCCAAGGACCAGGCTCTCGGACATGGGTGTTTTAAAAAGACCCTGCGGGGCGAACTGCAGAATTTTGATGCTGAAGTCCGTCACTTGAACGGAGATCGAGTTTATTTTAATTTCACCTTTCTGCCTATTATCGTGGATCAGCAGGTTGCAGGAATCTATTCAATTGGAAAGGACATCAGTGAGCGGATAAAGGTTCAGGAGTTGAATGAGTACTTGGCTCACCATGATGAGCTGACCAAGCTCCTGAATCGAAGGGGATTTGAGGCTGTGCTGAAAAATTCCCTGGTTCATGCTGAGAAGAATCAGAAATGCCTGGCGGTTATGTATATTGATCTGGACCGTTTTAAAAACATTAATGATACCCTGGGCCATTTTATCGGGGATTGCTTACTGGAGCAGATTGCCGTTCGTTTAAGCGGAAGCATCCGGGAGGGAACCTATATTGCCCGGATGGGCGGGGATGAGTTCATGGTTCTTTGTCCCGAAATAAAAAGTAACGAGGAGACCATCCAATTTGCCAATGAGTACTTGAACCGTCTGAAGGAACCATTTTTTATAAAAGGGCACGAACTTTATGTGACGGCCAGTATTGGAATCAGCACGTTCCCTTCGGATGGGCTTAATGTTGGGGATTTGATGAGGCGTGCCGATGTCGCGCTTTACCGGGCGAAGGACCTGGGGAGGAACAATTGCCAGATTTATTCTTCCTCCATGGATGCAACCAGCTACCAGTCCTTTTTTATGGAAAGGGATTTGAGGAAAGCGTTGATTCACGATGAGTTTACGGCTTATTTCCAGCCGCGGGTGGATGCCAGGACCAATAAGATCATTAGCGCCGAGGCGTTGATTCGCTGGAAACATCCGAAATATGGGCTAGTGCCGCCATCCGAATTTATTCCCCTTGCAGAGGAGACCGGCCTGATCATTCCGATTGGTGAATGGATGAAGAAAAGGGTCTGCGAGCTGCTGGTGAAGTGGCGGGAGGAAGGAATTCCCCTGGTGCCCATTTCCATTAATGTCAGTCCGCAGAGGTTCCTGCAATCTGATTTTGCAACCTGTGTCAGACAAATCCTGGAGAAGTACGATCTGAACGGAAGCTTGCTCGAAATCGAAATTACCGAAAACTCGCTGATGAGGACGGAGGAATATGTGGAGCAGACCATTGAAGAGCTGAAGGAGCTCGGCGTCAAGATTTATATTGATGATTTCGGGACAGGCTATTCATCCTTTGCCTACCTAAAATCCTTTAAGCTCGATGGAATAAAAATAGACCGCTCCTTCATCAAGGATATTTCCAGTGAATCGGAAAATGCCAGCATCACTTCGGCCATGATCAATCTGGCGAAGCATCTAAAAATGGACGTCATTGCCGAAGGAGTCGAGACCGTGGAAGAACTCAACTTCCTTAAAGAACACAACTGCCATCACGTTCAGGGCTACCTGTTTGCCAAGCCAAGTCCCGCAGAGGAATTCCAGGCACTCCTGGCAGAAGGGCTCAACCTCAAATAAAGAAACTCGGCTGAATAACTCAGCCGAGTTTCTTTATTTGGGATCCATCACGCACCGATATAGTAATGCACGAAAGGGGGTCAGGCACGCGTTGGTTTGGTAACGCAAGAAAGAGGGTCAGGCACGCACCAGTTTGGTAAAGCACGAAAGGGGGTCAGGCACGCATTGGTTTGGTAAAGCACGAAAGGGGGTCAGGCACGCGTTGGTTTGGTAACGCACGAAAGGGGGTCAGGCACGCGTTGGTTTGGTAACGCACGAAAGGGGGTCAGGCCCCCATTGGTTTGGTAAAGCACGAAAGGGGGTCAGACCCCCATTGGTTTGGTAACGCACGAAAGGGGGTCAGGCCCGCATTGGTTTAGTAAAGTACGAAAGGGGGTCAGACCCCCTTCAGTATGGTAACGTACGAAGGAGGGTCAGACCCGCGCTTTGGCAACACGCTAAATGATTCAAACGGGCACAAAACGATTCAATCGCACAAAGCGCACACACAACTCAGTACAACCAACCGCACACGGGCACGCCAGTGTATCTATCCTCCTGACTGTGCCCGCAGCAGTACCAGTCCTCCATACAGTACGCCAAGCCCGACCGCATAGGCAGCATCATTCCGGGTCCATGGGACTACATAGTAAAAGCTGCGGTCCCGGCTGCCGTCAAACCCTTTGGATTCCATGGCAATGGCGACCCGCTCGGCTTTGCGGATAGCACTGGCCATCAATGGAATCATGTAGCGCTTCGTTTCCGTCAGACGGGCACCCAGGCCCCAGGCTTCACCAAGGCCGCGGATGCGGTGGGCGGCCCGCACTTGTTTTAGCTCCTGCCGGAATAGGGGGAGGAAGCGGTAAGCCGCCATCATTCCATATCCAAAGCGGGGCGGCAGCTTGCAGTGCTGGATGAGGCTCAGCATCAGCTTGGTTGGCTCCGTCGTCAGCACGAACAACAGCGACCAGGAAGCAAACACGAGCGACCGAAGACCGAGCGAGAGCCCAACCATCAAGTTTTCCTTCGCCACTGCCAGACCGCCAATCGTAAACAGGATGGTTTCTCCCCGTTCGTCCGGGAAAACGACGTTGATCCATATGAAGCTGAATGCAAACACGCTGAAGGGAAGAAGAATCATCAGTAAAAACCGGAGCGAAATTCCTCCCAGAATGGAGACCCCGGCGATGGTGATCATTAGCAGGATCAACGGCGTCAAGGGATCAAACACCATCACCATAAAGAAAATCACCATCAGCAGACTGGCCAGCTTCAGGGTTGGGTTGACCTGCTGCAGAAAATGGCTGTTTCGCTGATATCTGTCTAGCATAATACTTTGTCCTCCTTAAAAGCTTGCAGCCATGGCTTCAGCCTATAGGAAAGCGGTACTGTGATGGCTGCATTTTTCAAGAGTGCGTGATTTTCAAAAAAATGCCCGGGCTCTCCCTGATAAGCAACTGTGCCTTCCTGCAAGAGCACCACCTTGCTGGCATACTGATAAACCAGTTCCATATCGTGGGTAATCATAATAATACTTTTGCCCATTGAATTCAGCTCCTGCAGCAGATTCATCAAAGCCTCCGTATTGACCTGGTCCTGGCCGAAGGTTGGTTCATCAAGGATCAGCAGCTGCTGGTCATTGGTGAGCATCGTTGCAACCGACAGGCGGCGTTTTTGCCCCTGGCTCAGCGAAAACGGATTATGCTCCCGCACTGCCCTTAAGCGGAATTTCTCGAGCTGCTCCTCGACCATGGGCTGCCATTCCTCCGGCTTCCATCCCGAGATTTTATACCCAAAAGCCAGCTCCTGCTCGACGCTGTCACAAACAAACTGATGCTCAGGGTTCTGGAATACATAGCCTGCCTGTTTCATTAGCTCATTCTGCTTTAAGTCCTGGTAGCGAACGCCGTTTAACTGAATGTCTCCGGCAGCAGGCTTCAGCAGGCCGATCAAGAGCTGGGACAATGTCGTCTTGCCTGTTCCGTTCGGTCCGACCAATGCCATGAATTCCCCGGGACGAACATCGAGAGAAATCGATTTTAAAATATCGCGGCCTCCGTATGAAAAGGAAAGGTCCCTTATTTTTAAAATTGGTGTACCTTCCCGGGAAACAAAAGACGATTCCGCTGTAACCTGCCAAGGTAATTCATGTCCAGCCACAGTCTCAGTCTGCCCTTCGCCCCCGTTCAGCCCATCAGCCTCAGCCGCAGCACCCCGCCATTCCTGCATATCCTCCTTCCCATGCATCGCCAGCTCCTCCTGCCATTCTTCGATAGTAAGAGGGAGCCGGGACCACTGCATGCCTTTCTCCTCAAGGAGCCTGGCGAATTGGAGAAGGTGAGGGACCCAGATGCCGTTTTCTTTTATGGCGTCATAATACTGTTCAAACACAAGCCGCGGCCCGTCGTCCGCCATGATGTTTCCAAGCTGGTCAAGGACGATGACTCTTTCCATTTGAGGGAGGAGGGAGTCCAGCTTATGCTCGATAAAAATCAGCGTTTTCCCCAGTCTGCCAGAAATGCTCAGCAGTAGCTGAAAAATTTCCTGTGTAGAGGCAGGGTCCAGGTTGGCGGTTGGCTCATCCAGAATGAGAACGTCAGGGTCCATGGCCAGCAGGCAGGCGATTCCAAGCTTTTGCTTCATACCGCCGGAAAGCTCCTGCAGCTGGGCTTTTCTTACATGGGAAAGGCCGACCAGCTCGAGACTGGTTTCCAGCCTTTCCTCCATTTCTGTCCTTGTGAGGCCCAGGTTTTCCAGCCCGAACAGGATTTCCTCCTCAACCGTCACCATACAGAACTGCGTTTCCGGGTCCTGAAACAGAATGCCAATTTTCCTGCTAACCGCACTTGGGGACAGCTCTGCCGGGGAGCTGCCGTCCACTAAAAGAGTTCCTTTCATGTCGGCTTCGACTGCACGGGGAATGATTCCGTTCAGCGCGAGAGCCAGCGTGCTTTTGCCGCCTCCGCTTGGCCCCAGGATCAGGACCCTCTCGCCTTGTTCCAGGTCAAGGGAGATCCCTTTCAGCACATCTTCGGACTGAAAGGGATACCGAATGGACAATTCCTCAATCTTGAGAAAGGGCATTTTTCTCCATCCTTTGCTGCCGGCGGACTTTCCCGAGCGTAAAATTGTCCAGCACTCCGGTCCGGCTTAAGGAGTCGGCAATCGCCTTGCTGCCCCAGCCCGCCAGGAAGGCCCCGCTCAATAGCATGGCACCAAGCATTGCACCAGTAATGACCGAGGAGTACTGGCTGTATCCGTACATAAAATAAATGGTGATAAAATTGGCGAGTGTGCCAAACATTCCCGACAGCATCAGAACCGGAAGCCGGTAGCTTCTGTATAAAAACAGGGCCAATGCAAGCTCCGCGCCGAGTCCCTGCGTAAAGCCGAGAATCAGCACCGAACCCGCACTCACGGAACCAACTAAAATTTCTGTCCCCGCTGCGATCATTTCGGCGATCAGGGCCACGCCCGGCTTGCGGATGATATAGGCGCAGACAATGCTGGCCATGATCCAGAATCCCGTCATCAGCCCGTGGCCGACTGGCCCTGTAACTCCCTGGACAATCTGGCCCAGGAAGATCCAGCCGAGATAAAGAACGCCAAAGACAACTGAAATGGAGGCCATCACAACAATTTCACGCAGATTTAACTTGGTTGGACTTTTCATCGCTGCTCCCCCTTACTTGGCCGCCAGCGCCTGCTGAACGGGCCACTCTTCGATTTTATAGGCCATATCGAAAAACATATACTCAAGCTGGCAGCTGTAGATGAAATGCTCCTTCATTCTCGCTTTCTCTTCCTCGGACGCACTCTCGGCAATCTCGTCAAGCTTCTTAAGGTACAGGTTCATTCTTGGCTCGGTCTGTGATCCGTAAAAGGAAATCCACTCATAGAATGGATGGCTATCTTCCGGCTGGCATTCCCTCAGCATGCGGGCCGCAATATCGAGGTATACCCATGGGCAGGGGAGGACCACAGCGATGATTTCCCCAAGGGACCCTTCATGTGCCGTATTCAGCATATGCCTCGTATAATTCCTTGCGGTCGGAGCCAGGGCATATCCCTGCAGATCCTCGTATTTCACGCCAGCCACCCGGCAGAAATTATGATGAGGATGGATTTCACTGTTCAAGATAAAATCAATGCTTGTGCTGAACAGCTCCATGTCTTCCCGCCTGCTGCATTTGACAATCCCGAGGGCATAAGTCCGGATCATCGCATTCAAATATTCGAAGTCCTGCTTTACATAATGGACAAGCTGCTCCTTCTCCAGATGTCCTTCCGCAATCCCTTTTACAAAGGGGTGCTGATAGATCGCCTCAAAAATGTAATCTGCCTCTTTACGCAATTCCTGTGAAAAACTCATGTCCGAATCCTCCTTTTTGTTCTTAAAAGAAGCCCGTTCAGGTTTTATCCAATAAAAAAAGCCGCCCCAAATGGAGCAGCTTTTAAGAAAATACATACTTACACCGTAAAATAAGCATAAGAATGTACTTAATATCAGAATAAAAGAAAGCCGACTCCACTTTCCTACGCTGGTACTAACCAGATCAGGTTCAAAGGGATCAAGAGTAACTCTTATCTCAGCCAAAACGGCACCCCTAGTGGACTTCTTATTAAGTTGATATCAATTTATCACAGAGCGGTATCCTTGTCAAAGTGAAAAAAGAATTTTTAGAAAAATAAGTAAAATGGCAGTCCGCCGATATACTCAGAAAATAATCCAGAAGTCATCCCTCTTTAACGAAAGGTGTAAAGCACCTGCAAACTGACATTTCGAAGTTAATTTCTCAAAAATTAGTGTTTCGCTATTAATCCCCATAATTCTTAATGCCTCAAACATCCTGACTGTTTTTTTAACACAATAGACTGATTTTTCACTATTCAACGGGAGTTTATAGAAGCTAAGATACTTGTAAAAGCGTTTACATAAGGAGGGACAATCTTGAATAGAATTGTTGTCTGCGGTTTAAGCAACCGGGCTTTAGGCATGTTCATCACACCGGTTCTTACACAGTATGCCCATGAAAATAAGATTGTGGGTTTGCTGGATTCAGACTATCGAAGAATGGAACTGGCGGGGGAGAGTTTTCCTGAGCTGAGCTCCATTCCATTTTATGAACCGCAGCATGTTCAGCAAATGATCAACGAAACCAATCCTGACACCGTCATTGTCACAAGCAGGGACGATACCCATATCGATTACATTCTGAAGGGCCTGGAGAATGATCTCACCGTCATTACAGAAAAGCCCATGGTGACAAATGCGAATGATGCCAGAAGAGTGATGGAGGCAGAAGCACAGAGCAAAGGGAAAGTCATTGTCGCCTTCAATTACCGGTACAACCCTTTCCACCGGAAAATCAAGGAGCTGATCCTGGAAGGGAAAATAGGCAGGGTCACTTCCGTGGATTTGAATTGGTACATTGACACCTATCATGGCGCAAGTTACTTCAAAAGATGGAACCGAAACCGCAAATTTTCAGGCGGGCTGTCCATCCACAAATCCACCCACCATTTCGACCTTGTCAATTGGTGGATCGACCAGGTGCCGGAAGAGGTATTTGCCTACGGAGCCCTGAATTATTACGGAAAAGACGGCGAGCTGAATCCCAGTCCGGCAGACGGGCGGTATTGCAGCACATGTGAGGAAAAACTCAATTGCGGATATTACAGCCGCTGGTCCAACCGGAGAAACTCCATCTCTGTAAAAGACGATCACATCAAAGGGGACAGCATCGAAAAGTCATCTCAGAACTATACCGGTTACCGGCCGGATTCCTGTATCTTTGACCACGAAATCGACATCGAAGATACGTATGCCGTCACCGTCCGTTATGACAAAGGCGCCTTCCTGAGTTATTCTGTCAATTTCTCTCTCCCATACGAGGGATACCGCTTAGCCATCAATGGGACGAAAGGAAGGATAGAAACGACGGAATATCATGAGCCAAGCCGGATTCCATTTCCGTATCCAGAGCAAACAATCGATTATTATCCATTGTTTGGCTCCAAGGAAACCATTCATGTGGTTCAAAATGCGGGAGGTCATGGAGGCGGCGATCCCGTTCTGCAGGAGGACCTGTTTTTAGGAATCGACCCAACCAGGCCTTATCCTATACTGGCCGGAGCCGAGGCAGGGGCTTACTCTATTGCGGTTGGGGAGGGAGTATGGCGTTCCAGCCGTGATAACAGGCCTTACCGGATTAAGGACCTACTGAAAGAAATCAGCCATAGCTCGTAAAAGTGCGGTGAAAAAATTAAGAAGAAGGAGAGTGTGACATGCCTTACCTAAGGTTTGATGAAAAGGTAGTTAAAGAGAAGATTGATACTGTTGTTGAGAGAACGATGAAGATGGATTATGGCTGGGACTGGCCTGGAGGGGTGGCCTTTTTTGGCATTGCCGAAGCCTATGAAGCGACCGGGGAGGAGAAATATCTTCACTATCTCAGGGATTGGGTGGATGAGGAACTGGAAGACGGACTGCCCCCATTGACGGTCAATGCTTCCTCCATCGGTCATACGCTCCTTACCTTATACAAGTCAACAGAAGAGCAAAAATATCTGGACTATGCGGTTCAGATGGCTGACTTCTTGCTGAACGATGCAGAAAGGTTCGGGGACGGGGTTCTCCAGCATACGGTGAACGGGGGCAAGACCGTCTTTCCGCAGCAGGCATGGGTGGATACGATGTTCATGGCCGGGTATTTCCTTTTGAGGATCGGCCACCTCCTGGACCGGAAGGATTACTTTGAGTTTGGATTGAAGCAATACCATGGACATGAGGAATTCCTGCAGGATGAGGAAACAAATCTGTATTATCACGGCTGGGACAATATCGCTGGGAACCATATGTCCGGCGTCTTCTGGGCAAGAGGGAACAGCTGGGCAGCCTATACCATGGCAAGGGCGCTGGAACTGGTAAAAGTCCAGCATCCTTCCTTCATGATCATTGCGGATTCCCTGCGCGACCAGCTCAGCACACTGGTCCGCCTGCAATCCCAGACAGGGCTCTGGCATACGATCGTAACCGACCCGGATTCCTACCTTGAGACTTCAGGATCCGCAGGGATTGCCGCAGCCCTGCTTTCAAAAGGCAAGCTGTACAATAAATATCTCCAGAGATCAATCGATGGAATCCTGAACGAAATCAAGGAGGATGGATCCGTCATGAATGTGTCTGCAGGAACAGCCGTCATGGATGACGAAGACGGGTACAGGGGCGTTCCGCGCAAACGCGTTCAGGGATGGGGACAGGGGCTGGTGCTAGCCTTTCTATCCTTGCTGCTGAAGCGGAATCAAAACGTCCAGCATGAGGAAAAGCTGTCTGCAGAGTCCGTCTAAAAGAAAGCAGCAGGAAAGTGCGAGTTCCTTCATGGGAGATCCAGTCTTCTTCGTAGGAGCTCGCTATTGCAATGTCCATTATACGTAAGAGAAACCGTTAGCGATTATTCCGGCAAAAGGACACCATCCAAAGATGAGAAGTCCTAATGTACAATTTCGCATGTAGATGAGTTTATGAAATTTTAGAGGGTTCGTTCTTTATAGAAAGAATCCTGTTTTTCGGCCATAGCGCTAAAGGAATCGTCCTTTTTTTAACTCCTGTCTGATTTTTAAACAATTCTCACTGTTTTTTGAGTTCAGACAATTCGGATAAGGGTTGTATAATAACGATGAAAGCACTTACAAATGAGGGGGAAACATAGATGAAGAAATGGAAAGGCATACTGGCCTCAGCCATGCTGGTCTCTTCACTGGCAGCGTGCAGCGGAGGAAATGAAACAAGCAGCGGATCATCCGGATCCGAAAAAGCGGACAAGGATGAAAAAATCACTCTCCGGATGGCATGGTGGGGATCTCAGCCACGGCATGATTACACATTGGAAATCATCGAAATGTATGAGGAGAAAAATCCGAACGTTAATATTGAGGCGGAATATGCAAGCTGGGATGACTACTGGAAAAAGATGGCACCTCAGGCTGCTGCAAATGAACTTCCGGATATCATTCAAATGGACCTTTCTTATTTCTCTCAATATGCTGAAAACAAACAGCTTGCCGATTTAACTCCATATGTGGACAAGCAGATTAACACCAAGGATATCAATGAAAATGTCATTGACGGTGGTAAACTCGGTGATAAATTATACGGAATAAACGCTGGTGTAAACGTTCTTGGATTCAATTATGATCCTGAAACCCTTAAAAAAGCAGGCGTCGATTCTCTGAGTGAAGATTGGACATGGGATGATTATCGGGACCTTGCCAAGAAAGCAGCAGATGCCGGTATTTTTGTGGATACCGGAATGAAGTCAGATGTATTCTTCAACTACTACTTAAGAACTCTTGGAAAATCGCTGTATAGCAAAGACGGAACTTCTTTGGGATACGAGGATGACAAACTGTTTGAAGACTTCTTTAGCATGACTTCCGGTTTGGTGAAAGATAAGGCGGTACCGACTCCGGACTATCTGGCGCAATTGAAAGGAATTGAAGATGACCCTGTCGTCACACAAAAAGCAATTGGAATCTGGCAATGGTCGAACCAGTTTGTCGGCATCCAGCAAGTGGCCAAACGACCAATGGAAATCCACGGCATGCCGGGTCCTGACAGCGATAAAGGCTTGTATCTGAAACCAAGTATGTTCTGGTCCGTTTCCAATAATTCAAAGCATAAAGAAGAAGCAGCAAAATTCGTCGACTTTCTTATCAATGATATAGAAGTCAATAAATTGACGCTTGGTGACCGCGGTGTACCGGGATCTTCAACAGTTAAAGATGAGTTGAAGCCGTTGTTGGCACCTGAACAGCAGCAGGTATTCGATTATGTGGAATGGGCAGAGAAAAACAGCTCTGCATTCGATGGTCCGGACCCAATCGGTGCAGGAGAAGTCATCGAATTGATGGACAGCTTAAGTGAACAAATGAGTTATGGAAACCTGAAAGTGAAGGATGCGGCTAAACAGTTCAGGCAGCAGGCTGAAAGTATCCTGTCGCAAAATAAATAATAACAAAATCCGATAGCTGATCCTTTTTCGGATCAGCTATTGCCCTTTCATCTAAAGGATGATGGCCCGGAGCAAAGGAGATGGCAAAATGAGTTCACCGGTTGTAAGGGAAAATGTGCAAGGCGAGGTGTATGTCCCGTCTGCAAAAGCACGTAAACGGGCACTGAAACAAGATTTAACAGGCTATGCTTTTATCAGCCCATTTGTGATTGGCTTCTTTGCCTTTACGTTGATTCCGATCATTATGTCCCTATATCTGTCGTTCACGAATTATAACCTGTTTGCCCCGCCAAAATGGATCGGCCTGGAAAACTACAAAAAAATGTTTACCGCAGATCCAAGGTATTGGCAATCATTAAAAGTCACACTTATCTATGTATTTGCCGGTGTTCCACTGAGACTCGGGTTCGCCCTTTTAATTGCCATGATGCTGAATACGGCTTCAAGAGCGGTTGGGTTCTATCGTTCGCTCTTTTACCTTCCTTCTTTGATCGGCGGAAGTGTAGCCGTCGCCATCATGTGGAGAAATATTTTTGGCGATGAAGGGATTGTGAACATCGCACTGAGTTTCCTTGGCATACCAGGCGTTCGCTGGTTCGGGGACCCGACAGCGGCAATCTGGATGCTGATCTTCTTGTCTGTTTGGCAATTCGGTTCTTCCATGCTGATCTTCCTTGCCGGCTTAAAGAGCATTCCAAAGAGCTATTATGAAGCAGCAAGTGTAGACGGCGCCAATGCATGGCAAAAATTCATCAAAATCACGCTTCCTATGTTAAGTCCGGTCATTTTATTCAATACCGTCATGCAGACAATCGCTGCTTTCATGACGTTCGTTCCAGCCTTTATTATCTCCAAAGGGACAGGAGGACCTATGGACGGAACGCTTCTATACTCCTTGTATTTATACCTGCAAGGGTTCGAGTTCTTCAATATGGGCTATGCCAACGCCATGGCGTGGATCATGCTTATCATCGTCGGAATCCTGACCGCCATCATATTTGCATCATCAAAATTATGGGTTCACTACGAAGCGGATGGAGGGAAATAACTTATGAAGAAAAAATCAGTGAAATGGTGGACCTACCATGTATTGGTCGGCGGGTTTGCGATTTTAATGCTTTATCCGTTTATCTGGCTTCTCATGAGTTCGTTTAAAGAAAGCAGCACGATTTTTGTCACAGCCAAATCGCTGATCCCGGATCCATGGATTTGGACTAACTTCGTGGAAGGCTGGAAAGGGATCGGCGGAAATTCGTTTGGCGTGTTCATTAAAAATACCGTAATCCTGGTGGCCTTAACATTGGTTGGGCAGGTTGTTTCCTCCACACTGGTGGCCTATGGGTTTGCCCGGCTTCAGTTCAGGGGGAAAGCCTTCTGGTTTGCCATCATGATGGTGACCCTTATGCTGCCGGGGGAAGTGGTCATGATCCCTCAGTACATCATTTTTGCCAAACTCGAATGGCTTAATTCCTTAAAGCCGCTTGTGATTCCGGCCTACTTCGGAACACCGTTCTTCATTTTCCTTATCGTCCAATTTATAAGGACCATTCCAAGGGAACTGGATGAAGCGGCGATCATTGATGGATGCAACACCTTTAACATTTTCTATAAAATCATTCTGCCGCTGATCAAACCGGCATTAGCAACAGCAGCTATTTTCTCTTTCTACTGGACGTGGGACGCTTTGCTTGGACCAGTTCTATATTTGAACAGTCCGGCGAAATACACCGTTTCCATGGCACTGAACATGTTCCTCAGCAATGAGACCGTTTCGAACTGGGGCGCGATGTTTGCGATGTCGGTCGTCACACTCGTACCTGTATTCGTCATCTTCTTCCTGTTCCAGCGTTATATCGTGGAAGGGATGAGCACCAGCGGATTGAAAGGATAATCTACGTATGACCTCAATCTGCCCCTTCATGATTGATTGCCTTGTTCCTTGAAGGAATCCATCAAAAGGGGCTGATTGTTTTTATCAATACAGCACACAAGGAGGACAAAATGGATACTTCCGGATTTATGGGTGGTTTGTATCGATTGTTTGACTGGATTTCTAAAATGGCTTTGTTAAATCTATTATGGATCTTTTTCTCTGTTCTTGGGCTCGGTCTGTTTGGTTTTTTCCCTGCAACGGCTGCGATGTTTGCCGTCATGAGAAAATGGATCTACGGGGAAGACGATATCCCGGTTATCAGGACGTTCTGGACCTCTTATAAGAGGGAGTTTATCAAGAGCAACCTTTTGGGTGGCATCATTCTTGCAGCCGGGATTGTGTTATGTGCCGACTTCCTGTTTATTCAGAATGTGGCGGATGAATCTCTGTCACTGCTTTATGCTCCTCTGCTGATTCTTGTGTTCCTCTTTGTTTCCATGGCCTTCTATGTAATCCCGATGTTCGTTCATTATGACATGAAAATTGGCCAGGTGATCAAGAATTCCTTCTTCGTCATGA
Organism: Mesobacillus foraminis; assembly: GCF_004340465.1. Taxonomy (GTDB): domain Bacteria; phylum Bacillota; class Bacilli; order Bacillales; family Cytobacillaceae; genus Mesobacillus_B; species Mesobacillus_B foraminis. The sequence continues at coordinate 151,482 of NZ_SLVV01000003.1, forward strand.
TTCTGAATCCTGTCTCCACGTTTTCCATGGTCGTTGGGACTTTCGGAATTTGTTTTGCCTTATCCTACGCCCCGCCGATCGCCATACTTTTCAGCGGGAACCTGATTGCCTTGATTGTCATGAAGTTTTCATCTAAATCGTTTGACAAAGTCCATGCGAAGTCACAAATGTTCCTGCAGGAACAATAAAGGAGTAGAAGAATGAGCGGAGTGTTTATTTTTAACAAGGAAACCATCCTGGAATATCAGGGAACAGAACGAACTAGTATCCGGCATTTTCTGAAGGTGCTGGCCAGGGATATGGAAAAAGTTTTTTTAGAAAAGTACGAAGGGGGAAAAACGACGATCCTGTTCCTTCTGGATGAAAGCAATCCCGAAAACCTGGAACCCGAGCAGTTTAAAATTGAGTTCTCTCATGATCTCAGCCAGATGACAGTCATGGCCGGGGATGATCTGGGACTGATTTACGGAATCCTTCATATCAGTGAAAACTTCCTTGGCGTCGACAAGTTCTGGTTCTGGAATGACTGTGAGCCTCCTGCACAATCCATGGTGCCAGTCGAGCCTGTGGACTATTTTTCCCATGTATCGAAAACGAAGTTCAGAGGCTGGTTCATCAACGACGAAGTGTTAATTTCAACCTGGAGATCCAACGGTTCGAACGGGGAAGTATGGGAAATGGTCTTCGAAGCCTTGTTGAGGTGCAATGGGAACATGGTGATTCCTGGGACGGATATCGAAAACCCTGTCTATAAAAAGATGGCCAGCGAGATGGGACTCTGGATTACGCATCATCATGCCGAACCGCTTGGGGCCCGCATGTTTTCCAGGGTTTTTCCTGATAAAAAGGCGTCGTATACAGAAAACAAGGAACTGTTCCAACAGTTATGGAGAGAGGCAATCCGCGAACAGAAGGATAATAAGGTGATCTGGAATATTGGGTTCAGGGGACAGGGAGACCGTCCGTTTTGGGTGGATGATCCGGCCTTTGACACGGATGAAAAGAGAGGTGCCCTTATTTCCGAAATCATAAGGGACCAGTACGACATGATTGATGAAATCCAGAAGAATCCGATTTGCTGTGTGAATCTGTACGGCGAAATCACAGAACTGTACAAACAAGGGCTGCTGGAATTCCCTGAGGGAGTCATTAAAGTCTGGGCTGACAGCGGGTATGGGAAAATGGTATCGAGAAGGCAGGGGAGCCACAACCCAAGAGTCCCTTCGATCGCTTCCCCGCAGGATCAAGGTCCGCATGGCATTTACTATCATGTGACGTTTTATGATCTCCAGGCGTCGAACCATTTGACCATGCTCCCGAACACCCCGGAATTTGTCAAGGATGAACTTACCCGGGCCTTTGACCATGAAATGAGCGAGTTCCTCATTGTCAACTGCGGGAATATCAGGCCGCACATCTATTTTCTGGACTTTGTCAGTGAATTATGGACGAAAGGCGATGTTGATGAAGAAGAATTTCTAAGCGGCTTCGTTTCCCGGTACTATCCATCCTATACGACAGATATGAGCAACTATACAAAAGCCTTTTTCGATGCCGTGATTCCATACGGAAACTTTGAAGACGAACGGGCGGGTGAACAATTCTATCATTTCACAATCCGCAATCTGGCAAAACAATGGATCGTTTCTCAGGGCAGCCAACCGGCTAAAAACCTATTTTGGGCAACGGGGGAAGCAGGGCTGAAGGAACAATTTGACTGGTTCCAAACCAAAGCGGCAGATAAACTGCCGCAGTGGGAAGAGTTGGCGTCTGAACTTCAAGCGTTGGCGGGAGACTCCCAGGATGAGGAACAGAAAAGAATAAGGAATCAGCTGCACATTCAGGTCCATATCCATAAAAATGGCTGCAAGGCCCTGTATCGTTTTACACAGGCATTTGAAAGATTCCGGGCAGAAGACCATCTCGGTGCCTACTTGCTTGTAAATGATGCCCTAAATGAAATCAGGGAGTCATTAATCATGATGCAGGAGCCGACAGATGCGAAATGGGAGGGCTTTTATGAGAATGATTGCCTCACCAATGTTTCCCTAACAGAGTATGTGTTGGAAACAGTCCGAAGAAATCTGAGAATGTTAGGGGATGGACCCGCATTTTATCAATGGGAAAAACAGTACCTGACAAGCGCCGGGGAAAGAGCCGTGATGCTGCTTACCAATAAGACGAAACAGCTGATGGATGATCAATTGGCAGAGAAGCTGGAAAAGAGCATGGAACAGACTTATTCCGACGGAACCAACCCCCAATCTATTAATAAAAAGAAGGCTGAAACGTCACCGGCATCTCGATGAGAACGGAGAGGGGTACAGAGAACTGTTTCGGATATTACCAGGGCTGTCAGTCGGGAAACGCCAGCTGTTTTGGGCAGGACAAATTTTAAATTATGTATGATCCAATGGCGGATTCTGCTGCGACAGCCTAAATTTTAAATAAGATTGGAGAAAAAGATGGAAAAGGTAGAAAGAGAATCTGAAAGGCCCATCAGGATTTTTATTGCCGGTGATTCCACAGCTGCAACATACTCCGAAGAAGCAGCCCCCATGGCAGGCTTGGGACAGTTTCTCGGGTCGTTCTTTTCTGATGTCTATGTGATCAATAAAGCCATGTGCGGAAGAAGTTCGAACAGTTTTATTGAGGAAGGACGGTTAGAAGAAATCCTTCATGCCATATTGCCTGGAGATTTCCTGTTTATCCAGTTTGGACATAATGATCAGAAGGATTTCGGGACAAAGCCCTTTACGACCTACCCATTTTATCTTGAACAATATATTAACGGGGCACGTGAAAAAGGAGCATTTCCCGTATTGCTGACATCCGTCCAGCGCCGAAACTTCGATGAAGGGTGCAGGATTGTGAATACATTGGGGGATTATCCAGCCTCTATGACCGATCTGGCAGGAAAACTGGACGTTCCTCTGATTGATTTATGGAGTGAAACGAAAGTTCTTTATGAATCGTTTGGCCCGGAATCATCCAAACAATTATTTGTCTGGCTTAACCCGGGTGAGCATCCAAACTATCCTGATGGGGTTCAGGACAATACCCATTTTTCACAGTTCGGGGCCAAAAAGGTGGCCATGCTGGTACAGAGACACATCAAGGATAAGGCTCTTTTCTAAGTATCACCGTGTAAGCAAGGAACTCGTTCATTCCGATCAATACGCATAATAGAGGCAAAATTTATGTTGGATGGAAAGGGGAATAAGGAATGGTTCATAAAAGATTGATCCTCGACAGCATGATTCCTGAAAAGCTTTTATATGATCCTGAAGAAGGATATGGGTTTGTTTTCCCGGATGGGACTGTCAGGAATGAGGAGAAAAGGGATTCTTTGCCCGGGGAGTACAGTGTTCCCCCTGTTCCATCCTTTAATGTGGATGTACCGGACGGCAATTACAAAGTATGCATTAAGGCCAGCATGACCGGAGACAAAAGGGATTTGGCCATTCGGACAGGACCCGGCCATTTAAACAGAAGGATCGTACAGGCTGAGAGAGAGGAATGCTTTGCCGTTCATGTATGTGATGGTAAATTAAAGATTGCGTTTATAGGAAATCAGCCTTTTTCGGGTTCCCTGGAAATTACCAGCGCCCCTGAGGTGCCGATACTGTTCCTGGCCGGCGACTCTACCGTGACGGACCAGTCATCAAGCCAGCTTCCTTTTTGCGGGTGGGGCCAGATGCTTCCTTTCTATTTGCCGGAAGATGTTGCAGTGTCCAATCATGCGATGTCTGGAAGAAGCTCGAAAAGCTTCATCGAGGAAGGCCGTCTGGAGCGGATCTGGAACAGAATTCGCGAAAACGATTTTCTCTTCATACAATTCGGGCATAACGACGAAAAAGACAATGAAGGCGGCACCAGGCCTTTGTCGACCTACCAGGATTATTTAAGAATCTATATAGAGGGAGCAAGAAAACGGGGCGCTTTCCCTGTCCTCATTAGTCCGATGCATCGACGCCTCTTCGATGAGCAGGGGAACATCATCAATACCCATGGTGACTATCTTGCAGCTATGGAGGAATTAAGCCTAAAAGAGAAAGTCCCTTATATCGACCTGGCAGGGAAAAGCAAAACACTTTACGAAAAGCTGGGAGAAGAAGGAACCAAAAAGCTATTTATGTGGGCAGACCCTGGAGATTACGCCAAGTACCCTGAGGGAATTCAGGACAACACACATTTTCAGGAGTCCGGAGCATTGGAGATTGCGAAACTGGTGGCGGAAGGCATGAAAGAACACAAACTGGAGCCCTTTTCAGCTATAACAGGTTATTGAAAATTATGCGGTGATAATTTCAATTTTATCAGGGCTGACGGCGGGTGAAGTACCTTGATCCATCCCATTCGTCAGGCTGAGAGTGGACTCACTTAAGGTACGGAGTTGATTGCCATACATGATCTGACGATTTTCAACGAGCTTTCTGAATACATCATGCTTCGCATAAACAGCTGCGGGGAAAAGGCCCATCCCGCCAGCTGGGTAGAGAGCAAACACCATAAGGATTACGACTTATGGTACATTCACGAAGGGCAGATGGAAATCCGTATTAATGAAGAAGTGCACTTCGCCTCGAAAGGAGACTTGGTCCTTTTCAGTCCAAAGGTGGCCTATACGGCGGCAGGCTTGGGCACAGGCTGCAGGTTTACGTTTACACATTTTGACTTTGGGCTGGGGAACCACTATGGGATTCTGGATAATTACGAGCTTTCGGGCATTATTCCTGGCACGCTGGTCCAGGAGGAAATCAATCTGTTTTTGGATGCTTATGACCAATTTAAAAGCCATACCACGATGTCGGGCATCCGGCTGAAGGGGTGCCTGTCCATTCTAATTGCCAAGATTATCGAACTTTACGGATTGGGGAAATATCGAGGGAGATTTAATCATGCTCCCAACCGGAAGCAGACCATGAATGTCCATACACTCCAGCCAGTCTTTGATTTTATCCACGATCACCTTCATGAGCCGCTTCGCATTGGAGACCTCGCCGCACTGGCGGGCATGTCGGAAAAGTATTTCATCTATTATTTCAAACAAGCCCTTGGTGTTACACCAGGCAGGTACATCTATCAATTAAAAATGAATCGGGCACGCGAGCTTTTGTACAAAAACACCTATTCCATTCAACATATCGCAGACATGCTTGGATATCGGGATCCATACAGCTTTTCGAAAGCGTTTAAGAACTACTATAAAGTTCCGCCTTCACAGTTTTTTTAGTCGTTTTGCCTTCGTATTGCACGAAGGAATATGCTCTCTGTTTTTGATGTTCCTCTCTATGAAATATTCTGTCCGGGGCACAGTCAAAGTGCCCCTCTTCTATTTAAAAGGATGGTTTCTCGCTAAATCCTTCCCTATAGATCACTTCTTCTTTCGCCAAAACAAGTCCCGATAATAATAGAAACCGATAACTGTCAATCTATTTCATCTTTATTTTATCGCAATCCCCTCCCCGATAAGACAATGACATTCTAGTAAAAACCTTACCAAAAGACATGAATGGCTTACTCTATTACATTTTGGTTTTTTAGATATTTTACTATGATTGAGATGTACGAACATTTAGAGGGGGATGACATGTCCAGTTTTAGCCCAAAGGTTGTGGTTTTAGGAGCGGGGAGTTTGTTTTTTGGTCGTCAGGCGATCTGGCAGATGGTTCATTCCGAGTATCTGAACAAAGGAACGTTAGCCCTGGTAGATACCAATGAAGAGCGTTTGAACAAGCTGGTAAAGCTGGCCAGAATGGTGGTTGAAGCAAACAAGGCAGATTTGAAGATTGAGGGGTGTGTTGACCGGAAGCAGGTTCTAAAGGATGCTGACTTTGTTGTTCTCAGTTTTGCCGAGGATACCGTCAAGTACAGGGGGATCGATTGCGCTATCTCCGAAAAGTATGGAATAAGGATGTGTTCCGGAGACACAATCGGACCGGGTGGAATTTTCCGGGCCATGCGGGAGCTTCCAGTCATTATGGAATGTGCCAGGGATATTGAAGAAATCTGTCCTGAGGCATGGGTGATCAATTATATTAACCCTTCCACAGTAAATGGAATTGCCTTGGCAAGATATGCTCCGAACCTAAAGAGCTTTGCCCTGTGTGATTCACACCATATGCCTCATAAGAAAATCATCTATGCAAAACGGGCAGGGATTATTCGTGATAAAAGCGAGTATACCGAGGAGACAGACCGCAAATTCGATTTGCGAATTGCCGGAGTGAACCATTTCACGTGGCTGTTAAAGGCAGAATACGAAGGAATCGATGTCGTTCCTGCAATTGCAGAGTCGTTGAAGCGATCGGCGGAGACTGAAACGACAGGAGGGGATAAAGGAGCAAAGGCTCTCTTCAATGATGCGATAAGCGGACAATTGTACGACATCTTTGGTTATCTCCCGACATGTACCGCTCATACCAAGGAGTATGTCCCTTATTGGCAGGGACTTGGCAAACGGAAGGACACCATACCGCCCCTTTCGATATGGGAAACAGAAGATCGATATAAACGCCATGAGGTTATGTGGAAGCAGGTGGACAGCTTCCTCAGCGGTGCAACGCCAATTGAGGAGTTTACGACTTCCTTTGGCCCGGACCATGCCACAGATATTATTGAAAATATGGTGGCGGGATTGGGCAAACCGTTCTACATCAACACCTTAAACCAAGGGGCAGTGTCGAATATGAATCATGATGCCTTCCTGGAACTGTTATGCGAGGTCACAATGGATGGAGTCAAGCCATTGCCCGTTGGAGAGATGCCCAGGGGGATCCGCGGGATGCAGGAACTCGTGCTCGATACCCATGAATTGACGGCTGAAGCCGTAGTTGAGGGCAGCATGGAGAAACTGCGAAGAGCCATGTTGACGGACCCTCTCGTTCACTCGATTGCGGATGCTGATGAAATGATTAAAGAACTTCTGGAACTTGAGAAGGATGTTATTCCAGAGAGCTGGTACACAAAGAGTTTTGTGTAATCAGCAAGAGCCAGAAATATGCTAAGGGAACAAATCTATTAATTAAAATCAGTAAAAAATTAGGTTAGGAGATTCGTAAATCTATTTAACAAATGCATGTATCGGTAAAAACTATTTTTCGTCGGAGGGAAAACATGTTCAAAAAATCCAAAGGTTTACTTGCAGTTATGCTATCACTGACAATGGCGTCAGAATTTGTCCCATTAAGCAAGGCGGATCCTGTATCTGCAAATACAGCCGTCAATACAACACCGGCAGTCCCAAGCGGAATTGAAATCCCTTCTGTCACTCAGAACTCTATTTCCCTGAAATGGAAGGCGGTCGAGGGTGCAGAGAGCTATCGTATTTATAGAGCCAGACTGGGATACAACGATTATAAATTAGTTGGCAGCTCGCAAACCACAGACTTTAAAGACGATAAAGTTGAAAGCGATTCCAATTATTTGTATAAGGTTTCCGCATTGAATGCCTCGGGAGAAGGGGAACAGTCTGCAGAGGTGCTGGGCATAACTCAATGGTCCTTCCCGAATCTGGTCAGCAAGATTGATATCAGTGAAGCTGGGACAGGGAACCGAATGCGCATCGGTGATATGAGCGGAGACGGCCGCCATGATATTTTAATGGTACAGCCGGCCAATGTAAGAGATGATGCCCGCAATCCGCGCTTTGTAGGTCACCTGGCCGCCTATGATATTGAAGGAAACTTATTATGGAAGCAGGGAACCGTTGATCCGAGAGTGACAACCAGCGGGGCGGATGAACCTGCTCAGATATATGATATTGATGCTGATGGTGAAAATGAAGTACTTGCCGTCATGCAGCTGGGAGACGATACAGAGAAGTATTTTTACATTTTTAACGGGAAAACCGGTGAGATCGAGAAAAAACATCAACTTCCGGACCAAAGAGCCCATGATGCTATTTTTATCGCTAATTTCTCCGGCAACAAAACCCCTCAGGATATCTTATTGAAGGATCGATATTCAAAGATCTGGGCGATGGACAAGGATTTCAACCAGTTATGGCATTATCCTGGAAACACCGGGCACAGCTTGCTGCCATATGATTTTGACGGGGACGGAAGAGATGAATTGGTGAACAACTATTCCTTAATTTCCCACGATGGCAAGGAGATATGGAGAAAGAATTTACCGGATCACGTGGATACCCACTGGGTAGCAGATTTAAACGGTGATGGAGAGTCGGAAATCATTCTGGGCGGTTCTGATACGTTTGCCTTCGATGTTGACGGAAACCAAATTTTTAGAAACGGCGATACAGTAGAGCCCCAGCAGATTCTGGTAGGAAATTACCGGATTGATTCCCCGGGCTTGGAGCTTGCAGGACTGGATCGGGTGAACAGGGGAAATCCTGGCCAGGATGGGATGTTCCTTTTTACATCTAAAGGCCAAACCTTATACCATGAACAGCGTGCCAAGGGCGACTGGGGAAGCATTGTACGCCCTCTCGATAACTGGACTGGCAGCTATACCCCGCTTATTACGACCTATAGAAGAGGGAAAGATGCCGACAATCCAAATGGAATCGTACCAAAGCTTTACGATGGCTACTTTAATCCGATTGTGACTTTTAACCAGCATACGGATGCAAAAGAGCAAGTCATGGTGGCAGATGTGAGCGGGGATTCCAGAGATGAGCTGCTCGTCTATAATCTTACAGGTGATCTTTCGGTATCGATTTATTCCAATGGCACAAGCAACTTAAAGGAACATATTACAGGGGTAACCCGGATGTCGGACTTCCGGAACTACAATTTCAGCCGATATGATTCCCGAAGATATGATTTAACCATTGAAAACCTTGTCCCGGCGGGGATTGAGGCAGCTGTCAATAACAGTGCAGATGTTGACGTCAGCTGGATTCCTATATTGGGAATAGAGAAATACAATATTTACCGCTCTGACAATCCAAATGGAGAGTATAAGAAGATTGGCACATCCGGGATTCCGGAATTCACCGATCGCACCGCACCGACAGGGACCTCTTATTATAAGGTGACGGCGGTAAACTCTGAAGGGGAATCGAACTTGCCGATCGTGGCTGCGAGTGAAACGATTAATGCCAGTGGAATTTTAGATCCTGTAAAAAGTGACGAAACGACTGCCTACAAGGCAGGCAGGACCCTGCCCGTTAAGTTCCAGTTAAGTGATAACGACGGCAACTTCCTTACTGAAGCAACGGCAAAGATTTATGTGGAAGATTCTAAAGGAGTTTCAGCAGGTTCAGCATCTAAAGATAATGTGTTCCGCTATGATTCTGATGCGAATCAATATATCTTCAACCTCAGCACAAAGTCAATGTCTGCTGGTGAATATACAATAAGGGTGGATGTTGGAAACCGTACTTTCTATTCCTTTAATATCATACTAAGATAGGATGTTATCGGATTTAGAGAGCATTTAAAAAAAGAGCTGGAGGCGGCGCCAAAAGTGTGACATTACTTGGCGCCAGCCTCTTTCTTTTTGCCTGCCTGTTACGAAACATACTCGTGTGTGTCCTTGAACAGGCCTGTTGGGTAGAGTTCGACCTGGGAAGAGTGATTCCCTTTTTGTAAAAAAAAGGGAATTTTATAGGTACGATGCTCCGTCGTTTTAGGATTGTCTAAGATGGATTTTTAGACCATTGTTCATAATATCTCTGTTTTTTGGACAAATACCTCTGTTTTTTAATAGAACAACACTGTTTTTTAAATTCTGACAATTCTAACTAAAACTGTATAATGATTGATGAAAGCACTTACAGAAAGAGAAGGGGGAAACAATTGATGAGGAAAATGAAGTATATGCTCGCTTCCATGATGCTTGTCTCTTCGCTAGCGGCGTGCAGCGGAAACAGTGAAACAAGCAGCGAACCATCCGAAGGGAAAGCATCAAAAGATGAAAAGGTGACGCTCCGGATGGCATGGTGGGGATCGCAGCCAAGACACGATTACACACTGGAAATCATTGAAATGTATGAGGAAAAGAATCCAAACGTAAAAATAGAACCCGAATATGCCAGCTGGGACGATTACTGGACAAAACTGGCTCCTCAGGCAGCATCAAATGAACTTCCGGATATCATTCAAATGGACCTTTCCTACATCACCCAATACGGAAATAACAATACACTTGCCGATCTAGAACCCTTCCTAGGCAAGGAAATAGACACCAAAGACCTCAGCCAGGACATTCTTGACGGCGGCAAAGTCGGTGATAAATATTACGGGCTTAACGCCGGGGTAAATGCCCTTGCTTACCAATATGACCCTGAATTGCTTAAAAAGATTGGCATGGACAAAGTCCCGGAAACGTGGACATGGGAAGATTATGAAGAAATGGGCAACAAGGCAGCTAAGGCTGGCCTGTTCATTGAAAATGGACCGGGCACGGCTCCGGATGTATCCTTCAACTATTATTTAAGAACACTTGGGAAAAGACTTTATAGCGAAGATGGAACAACCCTGGGCTATGAGGATGACAAACTGTTTATAGACTTCTTTAAAAGGTATGCGGACATGGTAAAAGGAAAAGAGATTCAGTCTCCTGACGCAAGTGCTCAAGTAAAAGGTCTTGAAGATGACCCTGTTGTAAAACAACAATCCATCGGCCTTATCCAATGGTCCAACCAGTTTATCGGCATCCAGCAGGCAGCAAATCGTCCCCTTGAAATGGTTGGCTTGCCAGGTCCGGACGCTGAGAAAGGACTCTTCCTGAAACCGAGCATGTTATGGTCGGTAGCCGAGAGTTCCAAGAATAAAGCAGAGGCCGCTAAATTCATCGACTTCATGACAAACGATATTGAAGCCAATAAACTAATGCTGGGCGACCGCGGTGTTCCTGGGTCTCCAAAAGTCCAGGAAGCATTACTGCCTTTGTTGACCCCAGAACAAAAACAAGTATTCAATTATGTAGCCTGGGCCGGGGAGAACAGTACAGTATATAATGGCCCGGATCCAATCGGGGCAGGCGAAGTCATCAATCTATTAAAGAACCTGGCCGATCAGATTGCCTTTGAAAAACTGACGCCGAAAGAAGCGGCAAAACAGTTCAGACAGCAAGCTGAAAGCATTTTGGCACAAAATAAAAAATAAACCAGCTTCGGTAGCTGATTCTCTTTTGAGAATCGGCTATTGTTTTTTCCTGGCTTTTACATCGTTTGAATATGTGAAGCATGAAGGGCAGCAGGAGGACCGTAAGCCGATTCAGGCTATTTCAGCTTTTTAAAGAATAAGTATAGAGGATGCGAAGTGGTTTTTTTTGTAACATACACTCACTCTGCTTTCATTCCCTGGATTAACCTAAAAGGAACTAAAAACAAATAGTAACCGCCGGGGCGGTTACTGGGTTCCAACTACTTCTTCTTTACCTTTGCTGGCTGAGGACGTTCCCCGGTGGTGATGCCTCCAAGGATTTCCCGATTATATTTGCTCCTGTCCTCACCCATTCCAGGGAGAGTGTTTGCCATCGGAAGCTGCTCAAGTTCTTTTCCTCTAGGCATATCGCACCTCTTTCATTTTCATGTTTTACCGCTTGGCCTTGCCTTGGCTGTTATCGTTATCTTCCCCAATATTCCCCACGGCCTTTGAAACAGCCATGGAGAGCTGATTGGCTTCAGGCATCAGTTCCCCTTTTATCTGGCTGTTGGTCTGATTATATTTTTTCTTTTTATCCTGAGAAGAAGTCGGATCTGAGATTCTCATTTTTTATCCTCCATGGCAGATCTTTGATTTTGCATGTTTTTATTACCGTCCCGCGAATTGGTTTTATTGTTTACTGGGCTGATTTCCTTTGAAAATTCTGTCGTCAGGGAATCGTATTTGGTTACGGTTGGAATAAAGCTGTCGGCGTTATTGCTCAAAATATGATTTCTGACATAAAGGTGAAAGAACACCTCCACAGCTGTGATCGCCAGGGCACAAAACAGCGAGGCAGACAGCGTATTCATGGGTGTTGTAACAAATAGCTCACATAGGATCCAAACCAGGCCAAAAGTTAGCCCGAAATCCCCAACGATTGCAGCAATCGTCCCCATTTTGGGAAGGATATAGAGGTCACCCAATACATAGGCAACGAGAGTAGTAACGATGGATATGAATAAAATGGTTCCCACCCCGATATTGAATATGCTTAGTATCGAGAAGAGAACAATTGCAACAGATGTAAATTTTATCAGCAATGCCCAAAAGTGCTTCACTTTGCATCCTCCAATCATGCGAAACTGTCCCTTGCATGCTTTAAATACAGATTCCGTTATTAATTTGCTTTTCTGAAAAGGAAACGATGCATGCCTTAATCAGATTCCGTTTATTACCAGCGTCCGCAGATAGGGAGCATGGAGGGATAGGAGGCCTGAAAATGGCTATATTAAAGACAGGAGGTGGGAGGATGGCAAATCGAAAGCCTGATGCGAATGAGAGAATCAACGTTGAACTAGGCGGCATGAGACTTTATGGCACCACTTCCAACATGGAAGTCGGCGGCTATGAAATGTCAGGGGATATTGAAAATGCTGGCAGGCTTGACAAAGGGTTTAAAAAAGCCGAGGGGCACCATGGCGCACAAGCCTCACTGAAGGAAGATGAGCGGCAAGGCGGAGATTACTAAAAATTAAAACTATTTTAAAAAAGGGTGGCTTAAACCATCCTTTTTGTATGGATAAAACTACCGCTTATTCCTATTTACCCTCTACAAATAATAGGGAGGAAGAGGGGATTAATCAGAACCAATGTAGATCAGTGACATCACATTTTTTTATGTGAAACCCACTTGATAAAATGCATTAAATAGGGAATGCAAAGCAGAAGACTGCAGAAGCCATAGTTACAGCATGAACAGCTTCTTATTTTCGACCTTTAATGCGTGGCTGTAGTCATTTCCCGAAGGTTATCGTATATAATGGCCGGCCTCCGACATTTTCCGGGAAATAAATCGAAAAAGGGATAGGTTAAGACAGGTTGAAATTCCGTAGGGAGCATGACTGGTTATTTAAACCCGGAAGCAAGGAGGGGTGAGTATGGATATTCTAATGGACAGCCTGAAGGTGATTGGAAGAATCATAACTATTCTGCCGTTTTTGCTGTTCCTGGGATTATATATGGGGAAGCGGTCAATCGGAGAGCTTCCGGTCTTTGATTTTATGGTGGTGCTGGTTCTTGGTTCGGTGGTGGGAGCCGATATCGCCGACCCTCAAATCGACCATATACATACCGTAGTCGCAATGATTGCCATCGGGTTACTACAGAAATTGCTAGTTACTGCCAAGCTTCGCAATCGCAGGTTAGGAAAGATGATGACCTTTGAGCCAACAGCAGTTGTATATAAAGGAGAGTTTTTACCTGAAAACCTAAGACGGATTAATTACTCCATTGACAGCATTCTGCAAATGCTGCGTGAGAAGGATGTTTTTCACGTTAAGGATGTCGGCATTGCAATTGTCGAAGCAAATGGAAAACTTTCGGTAAGTTTGACCCCTGAAAAACAGACTGTGAAAGTTTCTGACCTGAACCTGTCAGCAAGGCAAATGGATTATGAAATCCCCATTATTTTGGACGGTGAAATTCAGACTGTCATATTGAAAAGGCTGAAAAAGGACAAAGACTGGCTTCGAGAGGAACTTGAAAAACAGCAAATTCGCGGGGAATCTGAAATATTTTATGCGGGAGTCAATTCAAAAGGCGAATTGAATCTCACCCTAAAGGGCAGGGGGATTTCGGGAGTACCGCCCATTTTTCATTAACATGGGCTTAGGAAACAGGGAGAAGATTATAACAAGGAGGGTTCCACATGGCGAGAAGAAACAAGATTTTAGTGCCAGAGGCCAGAGAGGCGCTGGATGAGTTAAAAGCAAAAGTGGTGAATACACAGGATCCAAATGACGCCAAATTTGAAGCGGCCGCTGAAGCTGGTGTCCCATTGTCGAAAGGGTACAATGGCCGGCTGACTTCAGAGCAGGCGGGGAAAGTCGGCGGAAGGCTTGGCGGGAGCATGGTTCGTGAAATGATTAAAATGGCCCAGGAACAAATGCAAAAAAGATAGCAGAGAGAGACCTCTTAAATCGGAAGAGGTCTCTCTTTTAGTGAGACGGGCTGAATGGATGTAGGAAAAAAGCACTGTTTCCTTTTTCCTTCCTTTCCCTTATAATATTCTGAACTAATCATTTAGGAGTATGGTACAATTGAATGTTAAAAAAATAGAGAAGCTGGTAAATGATTTAGTGCTCAGATCAGGGACCCAGGCCGCAGTCAAACTGGAAGCTTCCTTCCCGGGAGACCGAATTGTTGGCGGCAAATATAGTGTTAGTTCACATTCCATCACCATGTATATAGAAGAAATTGAAATTCAATGCCTTCAGCTGTTTGCCACAATGGACCATTTCACGGACTATTTCAAAGCCGTCTTTGCCCACGAAATTGGCCACGCAGAAGATACTCGGCTTGAAGAACTTTCCGCACAGTTGGATCAGAGTGAGTCCGACATGGACAAATTTCGTATCGCACTGGAAATCGAAGAAAACGCCTGGGCATACGCCAGAAAACTGACGCCCGAAATCAATGAGGCCTTCTTCAATACCATTGTCCACCAATCAACAAAAGCCTACAAAGATAAACTCGGGGCCAGCTACACAGCCAACTAAAGCACGTCATCATGTGCTAAAGCACTAAAGCGGGTCAGACCCGCTGTGCTTTAAAGTGGTAAAGTGCCAAGCCCCTCACAATTTTCCGTTTCTGATCACTCCGCTCATCATTTCTGCATTTGGGTAGTTTTCATGATGGTACAATTCCACTACTTTTTCCTGGTTGAAGCTTACCCGCTGAATGGAAGTCCGGATGTTTCCGTCCTCAATCTCCACCAATCCATAGGAGGCTTTTGCCACTCCATCAAACGGCAGTCCGACACTGCCAATGTTCATGATGATTTTCCCGTTGATATAACGGATATAGGGTTTATGTATATGAGCGTATACATACAGCTGGGAGCTTTCCTTTTGCATCAGCTTTGCCTCCAAATCACTGTCTGCAGCATCAGGGAGCACAACTTCAAATAGACTTTCAGGAGTTGCATGATAAGCGTAGATTGAAATACCTCCGTGTTCGAATTTCAATTCAGTTGGGAGGCTTTGGAGATAGTCAAGATCTTCCTGGTCCAGCCTGGTCACAGTCCAATTCCGCTCTTCATTCATCAGCTCTAATGCTTTTCCGGGCACTTCTCCCTCACGGACTCCCCGTACAACCCATTCATCTGCATTCCCCTTGATAACATCCGTGTCCAATGAGCGAATAAGGTCCAGGGATCGTTTTGGTTCCGGCCCGCGGTAGCAAAGGTCCCCGAGGACACAGACTTTATCCACCAGGTTTCTTTTTAAATTCTCCAGAACTGCATCCAGTGCAATGGCATTGCCATGGATATCCGATATAAAAGCGATTTTCAAAGATATCACTCTCCTTAAAAGTATGAATTGTAAAAATTTTAACATTGGGAATATGGGATGTCTAACGCACGGAAACGAATTGCTATAGGTAAAGCTGTTTAGAAGGCGGGAGCGTACTAAAAAAACATAGGCCCGAATAACCATTTCTTAACAGACTTCTGTTTGACACAAAGGGGGAATCTGTCTGAGTGCCGGAAGAATAGCTGCGAGAGTCGTTTGTGCATTCATTCTTTTGATTGGGCTGTTTCTTTTTTATATGGGGAGTGAGATCATAGGCATTTTGCTGGCAGGGGCGGCAATGGTTTTCTTTCCAGGAAGGAAAAGGGCCAGAAAGCCTTCCAAGGCTAAAAGGAGTGCCCATTATTATCACGGTGATTTTCACCATAATCACCATCGCGAAGAAGGAGATGGTCATAAACTTGGCAATGATCTCAATGGGCATAATGACAAAGCCCATGACAGCAATGAATCTGCATACGATGGGGGAGATTCCTCTGGCGGAGATTCAGGGGGCGGCGGAGGAGATTAAGTGGTGATCAAAAAAGCAACAAAGAGGCGTACTACTCCGACCTCCTGAACTTCATAAAATCTTAGCGGCAAAGGTACGGACTATTGCTCCATCTCTGTTCCGGATTGGTCACCAGGACAGGGATATTTGTATACACTGTAATAAAGGTGTTAAAGGAGTGGTCCTGTTGCTGCTTGAATTGACCCTTTATCTTCTTATTGGATTCGCTGGCTTAATGATCAAGAAAGCAGATTCAGTGAAAGCTGTGGGAATGGATCTCTTGACAGTGCTATTATGGCCATTTGTGCTGCTTTTAAAATATGTCGATTATATCGATGCAGCCAAGCAGAAGTATAAGAAAAAGTAATTCCATCCGGACATTTAAAAAGGGACGGTCCATCATTAATCGGACCGTCCTTTGGCATGTATGGGTATGCTTATTCGCTGATGGTAAATCCAATTTTCCCTAGCTGCCTGGCTTCTTCCAGCCTTTTAAAGGCTTCAGGATATTGTTCCAGCGGGAACATTTGGTCCATTACAGGGTGAATTTTATGATCGCTGATGAACTTCAGCATTTCTTTATACTCCTCGCGGCTTCCCATCGTGGACCCCAATAAGTTGTACTGGCCGTAAAAGAAATCGCGAAGGTTGAACTGTACGACATCGCCTGCTGAGGCTCCGAATGTAACGATCGTACCGCCCTTGCGCAGCTGTTTGATTGATTGGTTAAAGGTCGCCGCGCCGACAGACTCAATGACAAGGTCCATTTTCTCACCGTCAAGCGCCTGCTCCCAATCCTCATTGCTGTCGATTGCCTTATAGGCACCGAGTTCCATGGCCCGTACACATTTTTCTTTTGACCTGGAAGTAACATAAACAATCGCCCCCGCCGCCTTGGCAAACTGCAATAAAAAGGTGGCCACTCCACTTCCGATTCCAGGGATAAATACCTTCATGCCTGGCTGGACTTGTCCTCTTGTAAACAAGGCCCGGTAAGCAGTCAGCGCCGCCAGTGACAGCACACCCGCTTCCTCCCAGGAAAGATGTTCGGGCTTAATCTCCACATTTTCAATCGGAACAATGATTTTCTCGGCAAAGGTCCCGTGCCCGGGATGGCCAATGATGTCAAATTCGGCAGGTGGAGCATCGCTTTTTTCATCCCAGCCAAGCCCAGGGTTGATGATCACTTCATCGCCCACTTCGACGCCCACCACTTTATCGCCGACAAAATCGATGACCCCGGCGCCATCAGAGCCAATGATTAATGGAGGCTCTCCCGGCTGATGCCGCTGGAGGACAAAAAGATCGCGATGGTTCAAACCGGCCGTCTTCAGTTTGACGCTCACCTCGCCGGCCCCCGGCTTCCTTTCAACAATTTCACGATAGGACAAACCTTCCATTCCCGATTTTTCCACATGAACTAAAGCTTTCATCCAATCACTCCTAAACTATTATTACTGCTTACCATCATCATACTGTGATTCCCGGTATAACAAAACTTTCATGCTCTAAAAGGGGTCAGGCACGCTTTAGTCAAGCGAAGCGTGCCTGACCCCTTTTAGTATGCCAAAGTGTACAAGTTCCTCTGGATTTCACAACTTTGACAATATGTTTTTAACGATTTGTGAACTAACTAATATAAGCATCATTCAAACAGTGGAATTTGATATATTGATAGTGTAATCAAACAAATTACTTATTTCGAAAGGATGCGAATCACCATGTTCGTAAAATTCTTAAGGGAAAACAAAATTGCTGCCGGTATTTTAACACTTATACGCCTGTATCTTGGCTACAGCTGGATGACAGCAGGATTTCATAAATTGACAGGAGGCTTCGATGCCTCTGGATTCCTTCAAGGTGCGGTTGCGAAACCAGTAACCGGCCCGGATGGTGGTCCTGTCTATGGCTGGTACGTCAACTTCCTTGAAAGCTTCGCCATTCCCAATGCAGACCTGTTTAACTTCATTATTCCGCTGGGAGAATTCCTGGTCGGGCTTGGCTTAATCCTTGGGTGCCTGACAACAGCCGCCATGTTCTTCGGACTTGTCATGAACTTCAGCTTTATTCTTGCAGGAACTGTATCTCATAACCCAACCGACATCTTCCTAGGAGCGATCATCCTGTTCGCTGGATATAACGCTGGCCACTATGGCCTTGACCGCTGGGTGGTGCCGTTCCTGAACAGGACTTTCGCTAAAAAAGGGAACGCTCCAGCCGGAAAAACAGTGTAACATCATATAACCCAAAAGCCTGCAGAGTAAACGTTCCTCTGCAGGCTTTTTGTTTGTTTTAGACTAAAAAGTATAGTTGCCTGTACGCTTCAATAAACAAATGCATGTAATATATACTTTAACCCACTAAAGGGGGTCTGGCCCCCTTTAGTGGGTTAAAGTCCCACAGGCTTTCTGAAGTTCACAGCTTTGTCATTATGTTTTTAACAAATTGTGAACTAATTCACATAATCAGTATTTTTACCTTGGAATCTGCTATATTTTAAGTGTACTAAATAACTTACTTATTTTTGAAAAGGAGCGAATGATCATGTTCGTATCATTCTTAAGAGAAAACAAATTGGCCGCAGGTATTTTGACAGCATTGCGTCTGTTCCTTGGATACAGCTGGATGACAGCGGGATTTCATAAATTGACAGGAGGCTTCGATGCCACAGGATTCCTGAAAGGAGCGGTAGCCAATCCGGTAACTGGTCCGGATGGAGGTCCGGTATATGGCTGGTATGTGAATTTCCTTGAAAGCTTCGCGATCCCAAACGCAGACCTGTTTAACTTTCTTATTCCGCTGGGAGAATTCCTGGTCGGGCTGGGCTTGATCCTTGGATGTCTTACAACAGCCGCCATGTTCTTCGGGCTTGTGATGAACTTCAGCTTCGTCCTAGCCGGAACGGTATCTCATAACCCAACTGATATCTTCCTCGGGGCGATCATCTTGTTCGCAGGCTATAACGCTGGCCACTATGGCCTTGACCGCTGGGTAGTACCATTCCTGAACAAAACAATCCTTAAAAAAGCTGGCGCGACAGCAGGGAAAGCAGCGTAACCAGATACAAACACAAAAAGGCGTACAGAGCAACCAATGCTCCGTACGCTTTTTTTTGAATCCATTAACCCCCTTTAGGAGGTTAGAGAATCATTTGCTTTAGCATACGAAAGGGGGTCTGGCACACTTCAGCAGGCTAAAGGGTGCCAGACCCCCTTTAACACTGTAAAGCAACCGGGGCCTGACCCTCTTCAGTGAATTAAAGTGCCCGCAACCCCTTTATCCTCCCAGCCCCTCCCCGGAAATGGCCATATATTGGCGCTTTTTTTGCCGGGTTTCTATAGTAATATAGGTTTAGAAGATTATTAGATTAAGTAGAGATGTATGTGAGGGGGGAATTGTGTTGGCAACTGGTGATTTATGCAAGGTGCTGATTGTAGACGATGAGATTTTGATCAGGCAGGGAATTAAGCATTATCTCAATTGGGAGCAGGAAGGCTTCTTGATTGCGGGCGAGGCTTCGAATGGCAGGGAAGCACTGCATATGATTGAGACCGCGAAGCCTGACATTATTCTGATGGATATTGTCATGCCCATTATGGATGGGGAAGAGCTGACAAGGGTGGTCAAGGAACGGTATCCGGACATTGAAATTATCGTTCTGAGCAGCTTTGGCGAATTTGATTATGTACGCTCTGCCTTCCAGAGTGGGGTGGTTGATTATATTCTGAAGCCAAAGCTGGATGGAGAAGGCCTTTTAAAAGCTTTGAGGACCGCTGCCGCCAGAATTCCATCTTTGCAGCCAGCTGGCATCCAGCAGAATGGGGCGATGTCCATCGGGCACATCATTGAAAAGCTGATGTCCGGGTACGTAGCCGATTATGACCAGTCTTCGGTCATGCAATATTTTCCTTACAGCGATTATCTGCTGTTGGCGGCCGATGTCAAAAATCACTCTTCTAAGATTGACCAGGCAGCTTTTATCAAAAAGGTGGAAAACGCCTGCCTGGACACAGTGGCAGAGGCTGCGTCCTGCACCGTTTCCTATGAGCACGATACACTTGTCTTTGTTTTTAACACGACCAGCGAAAATCTTTCCATTTTAAAGAGTGCAGCCGACCGGATGGCAGAGTCGATGCGGGATACAGCATTTGCAATGAGTGTGGAGTTTAGCGAGTTTTCCCAAATTGGCACCATCTGTAAAACGGAGCTGATCCCGCTGTTATCCTGCCGCTTTTACTTGCCGGATACAGCGCTGATTGTAAAAGATACCCTTCCCGGGCTGCCAGCCGATGGAGCGGGGGAGTTCAATCTCGACTGGTTCAATGGGGAGTTCAAACGCAAGAATTTCGAGGAAGCTTTCACCTACCTTGAAGACCATATTCAGGTTCTATCCAGGTGCTATACAACGGATGTTTTTGAGTTTAAGTCGGTCCTTGGCAACATGATTTTCAATATCACGATCCTGCTTGGAAATATGGATTACGATGTAAAAGAGCTGCAAAATCACAAATACACCTATTTCAAATCGATCGAGGGTGCTGCATCGGCCGGAGATGCAGTGAGTCACCTGAACAAGTTTCTCGATGACGTTAAAAAGTGCTTGTTTACATCGGAAGAGCAGCCGAATTTAAATATGAAAAGGCTGATGGATTATTTAAAAGAGCATTATCGGGAGCCGCTTACCCTGACGGATGTGGCCAGGCATTTTCATTTTAATCCGTCCTATCTCTCCAGCTACTTTTCCAGCCATAACAAGGAGAGCTTTGTAGAGTATATCAACCGACTTCGTATCGAAGAGGCCTCCAGGTTGCTGCTTCAGGAAGCCGCAGCCATATCGGAAATCTCCTCGATGGTCGGCTATTCCGACCACAGCTATTTCTGCAAGGTGTTCAAGAAAATAACGGGACTGTCCCCAAGCCAGTACAAACGAAAACATTACACATGATAAGAGATGGTGCAGCATGAAGAGAATCCTTCCCAATTCCCTTAAATACAACGGCTTATTTATGAAAATGTTCCTGTTTACTGTTCTGATTATTATTACCGTTTCAGCGGTGACAACCTGGGCCGCCATCCGCATGTCCGAGCAGTTTTTTATTGAGAGGTTCTCCATCACCAATTCCAAGGTCATGAACCAGATAAAAGAAAATCTCGAGTCGTTTAATTATTCAATCGTTCTTGCATCAAACAACCTTCTGCAGAACGGGACGATCAAGCGGACCTTGACGGCGGAGGAATCCGATTTCGACCGAATGGGTTCCCTCTTCCATCTCGGCCAGCAGATGAACCGGATCAAGTCCAACCTTGACGCTTACGAGGTCGGCATCATTGTAACCGGAATGAATGGAGTCAGCTACGCGACGGACCGCGCCTACTGGCCGATTACAGATGATGAATTAAAAAAGAGCCCCATTACGAAGAACACCCTGTTGTATCCTAAAAGGCTCTTATTTCAGTATGATTACCGTCAGGACATTACCGGTGAAACTGGAGACGAGCGCTTCATTGTTGCTTCACGGGCACTGAGTGTGCCAATTTCCGGATTTATTTATGGCTCCATGTATTTTTCCATTCAGGAAAAGGATTTTAAAAAATTCTATTCAAATTATACAAGCAATGGAAATGATGTATTCATCCTGAACAGGGAAGGGGTCATCGTTTCAAGCAGCCAATCAAAGCGGATCGGGCAGAACGCCGATGATCTCCTAAGTTATACAGATGAGCTTGAAAAGACACCCAACAGGACAATCAATGGTGATTTTATGGGGAAAGAACATATCATCATGATGGATTATCTTCCTTCCTACGATATGTATTTCTTCAATGTGATCGACAAGCAGACCGCACTTGGCGACCTGATTGACAAAAGGGAAATCATCCGAATTTCGGCCATCATTGTCCTCATAGCCCTTTGTGTCGTTTTTTTCGCTTCAAGGAGGCTGACGAATTCCCTTTCAAGTCTTTCCAGACAGATATCGAGTGCGTCCCAATATAATTTCCACCAGTATGTTGATGTAAAAGGAACAGAAGAAACCAAGCAGATTGGCCAGGCCTTCAATTCGATGCTGGACGAGCTTCACGAGTATGTGGAACAGCTGATGCAATCGCAAAAGGAAAAGCGCAATGCCGAGCTGGCCGCACTCCAGCAGCAGATCAATCCGCATTTCCTCTACAATACGCTGGCCTCAATCCGGTTCATGGTCCAGCAGGGCGGAAAGGAAGAGGCGGATGAAACCATAAGGGCACTCATCTCCCTGCTTCAGAACACCCTCGGCACTGTCAGTGAGACCATCACTGTCCAGGAAGAAATCGAGAATCTGAAAAACTATGTATTTATCAATCAAAAACGCTATGGCAGCAGGATCAGGGTGAATTACTTCATTTCGCCTGACTGTATCGGCTGCAGCATCCCGAAGCTGATTCTCCAGCCTTTTATCGAGAATGCCTTCTTTCATGGGTTTAATCATAAAACCGATGGCTACATCAATGTCCTTGTCTGGAAGGAAGGGGACAGCCTCATCTGCGAGGTCGAGGATAATGGAGATGGGATGGAGGTTTCCGATGATACAAAGCTGCCGGCGACTAAACGCAAGAAGCATCTCTTTTCCGGAATCGGGGTCAGGAATGTGCATGAGCGAATCCAGCTTATTTACGGAGAGTCCTACGGAGTACAAATCACGTCCCAGCCTGGCGAGGGGACAAAGGTGCGGGTGACCATGCCAGCTCGCTAAAAAAAATCATAAAACCTAAAAAAAGTACAAATTTACTCCTTTTGTAAACGCTTCAATTTATAAAAATAGTACAAAAACAGAACAAAATCGTCCTAACGAATGTCTAAAAGAAGGTGTTACCATAAGACATGTAAGTGAGACAACGCTTACAAAAACATGAATATTCGGGGGTAGAAAGATGAAAAAGTACTTGGCGCTGTTTTTAGTCAGCATCCTATTATTAGCAGCATGTTCTTCTGGATCGAAGACAGAAGAAGCTTCTGGAGATTCAAAAGATACAAATGAAATTACCGTGTGGGCATGGGACCCTAATTTTAATATCAAAGCTTTGGAAATGGCAAAAGAAGCGTATAAAGCTGAAGATTCAGAGCTGAACGTGAAAATTGTCGAGAATGCCCAGGCGGACATCATTCAAAAGCTGAACACAAGCCTGAGCTCCGGTACTACAAAGGGACTTCCCAATATCGTCCTGATCGAGGATTACCGTGCACAAAGCTTCCTGCAGGCGTATCCTGATATGTTCTATGAGCTGACGGACTCTTTCAAGGCAGAAGAATTTGCCGATTACAAAATCGCTCCAACAAGCCTTGACGGCAAAAACTACGGACTGCCGTTCGACACAGGCGTAACTGGTTTGTATTTCAGAACAGACTACCTGGAAGAAGCGGGCTATAAAGTCGAAGATCTCAAGGATATGGACTGGAACAAGTACATTGAAATCGGGAAAAAAGTGAAAGAAACAACAGGCAAGCACATGCTTACACTAGATCCAAAAGACCTTGGCCTTATTCGTACAATGATCCAGTCAGCAGGATCGTGGTACCTGAAAGAAGATGGAGTCACACCTAATCTTGCAGGAAACGAAGCTTTAAAAGAAGCGTTTGAAACGTACAAGGCGATTCTGGACGCAGACCTGGTCAAGCCGGTTTCGGACTGGAGCCAGTTTGTAGCAGGCTTCAACAGCGGCGATGTAGCGACTGTTCCATCAGGAAACTGGATTACAGCATCCATCAAGGCGGAAGAATCCCAATCAGGCAAGTGGACGGTAGCGGCGCAGCCAAGGCTTTCCAACAACCCTGATTCCGTGAACGCATCCAACCTGGGCGGAAGCTCATGGTATGTCCTGAACGTTCCTGGAAAAGAGAAGGCAGCTGAATTCCTTGGTAAAACATTCGGTTCCAATGTTGATTTTTACCAGGAATTGAACACAGAAATCGGCG
Source organism: Mesobacillus foraminis (assembly GCF_004340465.1). Classification (GTDB taxonomy): domain Bacteria; phylum Bacillota; class Bacilli; order Bacillales; family Cytobacillaceae; genus Mesobacillus_B; species Mesobacillus_B foraminis. Next base: position 175,356 of record NZ_SLVV01000003.1, read on the forward strand.
CAATCGGCACCTACAAGCCGGCAGCTGAAGGGGAAGCCTACAAAGCGGCTGATGAATTCTTCGGCGGCCAGAAGGTGATCACTGATTTCGCGGCTATGACAGAAAAAATCCCACAGGTGAACTATGGCCTCCATACGTATGCCATCGAAGACATCCTGGCGGTTGAAATGCAAAATTACCTTAAAGGGAAAGACATTGACAAGGTGCTGGAAGACGCTCAGGCACAAGCGGAAGCACAAATCAAATAAAGCAATAGTGTTGACCGCATCACCATTAGCAAAATGATAAAACTAAAGCCCCGGAATTCGCCGGCTCTCCTATTGGGTTTAACGGAGCTATCTGATGTGTCAGGCGAAGCGCTCCGGGGCTTTTCTTTTAAGAATCAGGCGAGGAGTTGAATGAATGTGATACCAGCAAAAGCTACCCCTGGCCTTCCCGCAGAAAAACAGGGCAAAGGGAGGCAAACAGCAGCATCCGGACGAAAGCTTCGCGCGCGAAACGCGGTGGTCGGATGGTCATTTATTACCGTTGCAGCACTCATGATCGTTTTGTTTTATTTTTACCCAATGATCCAGGCGCTTCTATTATCCTTTCAATCAGGAACAGGGGCCAATCTCAGCTACGTAGGGCTCGATAACTACGCCCGGCTGCTGAAGGACCCAACCTTTCTTACAACCGTAAAGAACACCGTAGTCTATCTCATTGTCCAGGTGCCGGTGATGATTATTCTTGCCTTGTTCCTTTCCGTGCTACTGAATAATAAAGCGTTAAAGTTCAAGGGATTCTTCCGGACGGCGATTTTCCTGCCGTGTGTCACCTCTCTCGTGGCCTATTCCGTTATTTTTAAATACCTGTTTGGCCAGGATGGAATCATGAACATCATGCTCATGAAATTATCGCTGATATCCGAGCCGATTTCATGGCTGACCGACCCGTTTTGGGCAAAGATCACGATTATCATCGCTATTACCTGGCGCTGGACCGGCTATAACATGATTTTCTACCTGTCTGCCCTTCAGAATATCGATAATTCCATCTATGAAGCAGCAAAAATTGATGGAGCCAATGCTTTCCAGCAATTCTTTAAAATTACGATTCCCATGCTGAAGCCGATCATTCTATTCACATCCATCACGTCGACAATCGGAACCCTGCAGCTGTTTGACGAAGTCATGAACATTACAGCAGGCGGACCGGCCAATGCGACGATGACGATTTCCCAGTATATCTATAATCTGTCATTCAAATATACACCGGACTTCGGGTATGCAGCGACTGTCTCCTATGCGATTGTGATTATGATCGTCATTTTCTCCATCATTCAGTTTAGAGTAGCAGGTGATAAGAAATGAGTAAGGTAAATTCTATAATCAGCTATACCGTCCTGGTGATCGCATCGATTGTTTCCATCTTCCCGTTTTTATGGATGATTGTCAGTTCGACAAACCGCTCGGCCGATGTCACCCAGGGAAGGCTGCTTCCGGGGAGTCATTTCTTTGACAACTTAAGAAACCTTCTGGATACAGTGGACCTTGTGCCCGCTTTAATGAATTCAGCTAAAATTTCCATCTTCACCACCGTGCTGGCCTTGCTGATCGCATCGCTTGCGGGGTACGGTTTCGAAATTTTCCAAAGCAAGGCGAAGGACATTGTCTTCAATATCCTCCTGCTTTCGATGATGATTCCGTTCGCGGCCCTAATGGTTCCGTTGTTCCGGATGTTCGGGAAAATTTCCCCAGTTGCTCCTTTCCTAGGCATCGATACGCTTACAGCAGTCGTCCTGCCAACCGTGACAACGGCGTTCCTGATCTTCTTTTTCCGGCAAAGCACCAAGATGTTTCCTAAGGATATTCTGGAGGCAGGGCGCATTGATGGCTTGAATGAGCTGGGAATCTTTTTCCGGATTTATGTTCCAACGATGAAAACCACCTACGCGGCAGGAGCAATCATTACTTTCATGGCAAGCTGGAACAGCTACCTGTGGCCGCTAGTTGTGCTTCAGTCCCCGGAAAACCAGACGATTCCATTGCTCATTTCGAACCTTGGATCAAGCTATTCCCCGGACTTTGGAGTTATCATGACCGCAATTGTCATAGCCACTCTTCCATCCGCGCTGATTTTCTTCATTATGCAGAAGCATTTTGTTGCAGGCATGATGGGTTCTGTAAAATAATAGAGACAAGCACAATAGAAAGGGATGATTGGGAAAAATGAAAACGTTAGCAAGAAGGGAAGCAGCTCCAACACTTGATTGGCTCAGTGATGTAAAGGTGTTTGCCGTGAACCGCCTTCCAGCCCACTCCGACCATTATTATTACGAAAGCATGGAGGAAGCAAAGCAGGCATCTTCCATGAATCTGAGGCACAGCCTGAACGGAAGCTGGAAATTCCACTATTCCGTAAATCCGGCCAGCCGGCCTGAAGCATTTTACCAGCCGGAATTTGACAGCAATGGCTGGGGAGATATCACGGTTCCCGGGCATATCCAGCTGCAGGGCCACGGAAAGCCTCAATACGTAAATACGATGTATCCATGGGACGGGCTCGCTGATATCCGCCCTCCGGAAATCCCGCAGGATCGCAATGCTGTCGGAAGCTATGTCAAGGTGTTCGAAGTGCCTGAGATCATGGAAAACAAACCTGTGTACATATCCTTCCAAGGGGTAGAGTCTGCATTTTATGTATGGCTGAATGGAGCGTTTGTCGGCTACAGCGAGGATTCCTTCACCCCGGCTGAATTCGACCTGACCCCTTTCCTTTTGGACGGTGAAAACAAACTGGCAGTCGAAGTGTACCAGCGGAGCACCGGCAGCTGGCTGGAGGACCAGGATTTCTGGCGCTTTTCCGGAATTTTCCGCGATGTCTATCTTTATACGGTTCCTGAAATTCATGTGTATGACACGCATATTCGTGCCAGCCTTGATGACACCTATACAAATGGAACGCTACAGGCTGACCTCAAGCTTTTACAGGAAACAGCTGCCCCTTCCAAAATAGAAGTTGAGCTCTATCATGCGGATGGTAAATTGGCTGCCTCTCAAAACGCCGTGCAGGACAGTGGAGAGAAGTGGACATTTTCACTTCAAGTGGATGAACCTGAAAAGTGGAGTGCCGAAAGCCCGTATCTTTATAGACTTTACATCAAGGTCTATAACGAGGATGGCAGTTTAGTAGAGGTTGTTCCGCAAAAGGTTGGCTTCAGAAGATTTGAACTGAAAAATAAAGTGATGTGCCTGAATGGCGAAAGAATCGTCTTTAAAGGCGTTAACCGCCACGAATTCAACTGCCGCAGCGGCCGTGCAATCACAAAGGAAGACATGCTGTGGGACATCAAGACGCTGAAACGCCATAACATCAACGCCGTCCGCACCTCGCATTATCCGAACCAGAGCTACTGGTACGAGCTGTGTGACGAGTACGGTGTCTATGTAATCGATGAAATGAACCTTGAGACTCACGGTTCCTGGCAAAAGATGGGCGCTGTAGAGCCGTCCTGGAACATCCCCGGAAATCGGCCGGAGTGGCAGGACATCGTCATGGACAGAGCCATTTCAATGCTGGAACGGGATAAAAACCACCCTTCCATCCTGATCTGGTCCTGCGGAAATGAATCCTATGCCGGGGAAGTCATCTTGAATGTTTCCCGCTATTTTAAAAAGGCTGACCCAAGCCGGCTTGTCCATTATGAAGGCGTATTCTATGATCGCGAGTATAACGAGACGAGCGACATGGAAAGCCGCATGTATGCGAAGCCAGCTGATATTGAGGAATACCTGAAGAACAATCCGGAAAAGCCGTATCTCTCGTGCGAGTACATGCACGCGATGGGGAATTCGCTTGGCGGCATGCATAAATACACCGATCTGGAGAAGAAATATCCAATGTACCAGGGCGGATTCATCTGGGATTATATTGACCAGTCCCTGATCAAGAAGGACCGCTATGGAAAAGAATTTTTTGCCTATGGCGGCGATTTTGAGGACCGCCCGACAGACTATGGCTTCTGCACGAACGGAATCGTCTATGCCAACCGGGAGCTGTCGCCGAAAATGCAGGAAGTCAAATATCTGTATCAGGACATCAAACTGCTGCCGGATGCCGCAGGGGTTACGGTCGTCAATGAAAGCCTGTTCACTAATACAGGAGATTACAGCCTGGAATACATCCTGTTACGTGAAGGCAGGGAGCTGTATCGTGACAAGCTGAGTCTCGCTGTAAAGCCGCAAAGCGAGGGTCGTGCCGAATTCAGCCTGCCTGAAGGAATCACGAATCAAAACGGCGAGTACTGCTTCCATGTTTCATTAAACCTGAAGGAGAACCAGGTCTGGGCTGAAGCCGGACATGAGATCGCCTTTGGCCAGCATGTGTTCCAGGTAAAGGCAGCAGAGAAACAGCCTGCCGGCATAGGTGAACTAAGGGTGGTGGATGGCGATGTCAATATTGGGGTCCATGGCCGCGATTTCACTGCTATCTTCTCAAAGCAGGCCGGAAGCTTGATTTCATTGAGCTATGCGGGGAAAGAAATGATTTCCCTCCCGCCTGCGCCATTATTTTGGAGAGCGACCACTGACAATGACCGGGGCTTCTCGCAAGGATACCAATCAGGGCTTTGGTATGCAGCAAGCCTGGCGCGCAGATGCGCTGCCGTTGATCTCAATGAAGAGGCAGGAGAGGTGACCGTTGCGTTTACCTACCAGCTTTCCATCCATTCAGAAGTAGCGGTGAAGGTGTTCTATACGGTGCTGGCCGATGGAAGCGTCAAGGTGAAAACCCATTACCATGGTGCCGAGAACCTTCCGCAGCTCCCAATTTTCGCTCTGTCATTCAAGACACCGGCGGACTATGACCAGCTGGAATGGTATGCGATGGGACCGGAGGAGAACTATTCCGACCGCTCCAAAGGGGCAAGGCTCGGAATCTTCAAAAACACTGTATCTGAAAATCTTTCAGACTATCTCATGCCGCAGGAATCCGGCAACCGCACCGGTGTCCGTTGGGTCAACCTAACCAACAAGATCGGTCAGGGTATCAGGATTTCGGCCGTTGGCGAACACCTGGAATGCAATTTTTCACCATATACTGCATTTGAGCTTGAAAATGCCCAGCACCACTATGAGCTCCCGAATGTCCACTATACCGTTGTCACAGTGGCAGGAAAGCAAATGGGCGTCGGCGGCGACGACAGCTGGGGAGCGCCCGTGCACCAGGAGTATCTCCTGCGTGCTGACCAGGATCTAGAGTTTGAATTTATGATTAACCGGATTTAATTTTTTTAAAAAAACAGGGGAAAAACTGGTGAAACCGGTGAAAACTACGGTGATTATGCTGAAACCGGTTAATCCCCAGGGAACATCTGCCAAAACAGAAAACCCTGGGAAATAACTGAATGAAACAGATGAAAACAGATGAAAATGCTGGGGAATAACTGGCCGAAACTAGTAGAAACCCGGGACATCATTAGCTGAAACTCGTTAACCTGATCACGGCTGATACCAATCTCATACCCTGAGAATTAATCAGTAAAAATCGGGTTCACCAGAATGAATACTAGAGGAAAAGAGTCTGAAGTTTACAGACTCTTTCCTTTTATGAGTTAAAACGATATAGAAAGGAAGAACCTTATGTTGATTCAAGTTAATCAGGACAACCAGCAGTTCCATTTAACAAACGGCAAGGTGAGCTATATTTTTCATGTGATGAAAAATGGACAGCTTGGCCACCTCTACTATGGAAAAGCGCTGCGGCACCGCAGTGATTTTTCCCATTTGCAGGCCTATGATGTCCCGACAGCAGCAAGCTGCCATGTCTATGAGGACGATCCGGCCTTTTCCCTCGAAACCCTTCGTCAGGAATACCCGGCTTATGGAAACTCCGATTTTCGCGAGCCTGCGATTTCCGTCAGCAAGGCAGGTGAGGCCCATGTGCCGAATTTTACATATGAAAGCTTCAGGATCTTAGATGGGAAGCCAGGGCTTGAAGGACTTCCTGCCACGTATACGGAGGAGGAAGGACAGGCCGGGACACTTCAGGTGACCCTCAAAGACCATTATCTTCAGGCTGAGCTCACACTGAACTACACGATTTTCCGGGACCATCCTGTCATTGCAAGAAGCGCCTCTCTTAAAAATGCCGGGGAAGACCAGCTGGTGATTGACAGGTTAATGGGTGCTTCCCTCGATTTTCCTGATAAAGATTTCCGTTTTATTCATTTGGCGGGTACGTGGTCACGGGAACGGCATGTGAAAGAAAGGGCGCTTGAGACTGGAATCCAGTCAATCTCGAGTCTCCGGGGTGCCAGCTCGCACCACCATAATCCATTTTTAGCCTTGAAGCGGCCTGATGCCACTGAGCGCAGCGGGGAGGTTTTCGGCTTCCAATTCGTGTACAGCAGCAATTTTATCATGCAGGTGGAAGTGGACCATTATGATGTGGCAAGGCTGACGGCTGGCATCCATCCTTTCGACTTTCAGTGGAATCTGGGTCCGGAACAAACCTTCCAGACGCCTGAAGTGGTGATGGTTCATTCTGGGGAGGGCCTAAACGGAATGAGCCAGGCGTTTCATGACCTTTACCGTGAACATCTGATCCCTGCTCAATGGAGAAAGGGAGAACGCCCGATTTTAATCAATAACTGGGAAGCAACGTATTTTGATTTTAATGAGGACAAGCTGGTGAACATTGCGAAGTCGGCGCGGGAATTGGGGATTGAGCTCTTCGTTCTCGACGATGGCTGGTTTGGGAAAAGGAATGATGACACATCTTCCCTCGGGGACTGGCATGTGGATTACGATAAGCTTCCGAATGGGATTGAAAGCCTGGCGAGGAAAATCAAGGAAACGGGTATGCAATTCGGCCTTTGGTTCGAGCCGGAAATGATTTCGCCGAACAGCGAATTATACCGAGAGCATCCCGATTGGGCGGTTGGATTTGCAGACCGTCCCCATACGCTGGGACGTAATCAGCGTGTGCTTGATTTCTCAAGACCGGAGATTGTGGAGTACCTTTATGAAAAAATGGCGGCCATCATCCGGGAGACCGGGCTGTCCTATATCAAGTGGGACATGAACCGGAACATCACGGAAGCATATTCCTCCCGGTTGGCTCCGAATCAGCAGGGGGAATTTTTCCACCGTTACATCCTCGGAGTCTACGATTTGTATGAGAAGCTGACAAAAGAGTTCCCGGATGTGCTGTTTGAGTCCTGTGCGGGCGGCGGGGGCCGGTTTGATCCAGGAATGATGTATTATGCACCGCAAGCCTGGGCTTCCGATGACACCGATGCCGTTGAAAGACTGAAGATCCAGTACGGAACTTCGTACGCCTATCCTTTATACAGCATGGGCTCCCACGTCTCGGCTGTTCCCAACCATCAGACACTAAGAACGACACCGCTGTCGACCCGGGCCAATGTTGCCTACTTCGGAACCTTTGGGTATGAACTTGATCCTCTTAAGCTCACCGAAGAAGAGCGGACAGAAATTAAAGAGCAGGCAGCTTTTTATAAAAAACACCGCAAGCTGGTCCGCGACGGTCAATTTTACCGGCTGTTAAATCCGTTTGCCGGCAACGAAACCGCCTGGATGATTGTGAGCCGGGATCAGTCGGAAGCCTTGATCGGCTGGTACAAAGTGCTGGCAACAGCCAACCCTCCGAAGCAGCAGACGCTTCGTCTTGACGGATTGGATCCTTCAAAGGTTTATCAGGTTCCAGGCCTTGCGCAATCCTTTTATGGTGATGAATTGATGGCGGTCGGACTACCGCTGCCAACGGAGTTTAATGGGGTGAACAGACAAAAGGCAGAGCGCGGCGGCGATTTCCAGTCACAGGTCTTTTATCTGCAAAGCACAGAAGTAAGCAAGCTCTAGGTTCGTCGAAAAGGAGGATTGGAGACTATGTCTTTGATCCTCCTTTTTTGCGGGCAATAATTGCCACAAAAAAGTATTTTTTACATATAGCCATGCTTACATCCCTGGTTTATGATAAGGAGAAATAATAAGAATTTTACGGGTGGGACTCTTTTGTTTCTTTTAGACTATATCATCAATCTCTCTATTTTCTCCCTGCTGGTTTCCACGCCACTGGTGGTTCGATCGTTCTTCAATCATAAACCCTTTCCGCGTGTAAAGCTGCTGGCCGGGCTGTATGGGGGATTGGTTTCGGTGATCCTTGTGCTCATGTCGTTTCAGCAGCAAGGATATTCCTTTGATATTCGATATGCACCAACCATTCTTTTGTTTGCCTATCTGGGACCGGTTCCCGGAGTGATTGCCGGTGCTTTTTCCCTCGCTGCGAGGCTGTTTGCCAGCGGCCACTGGATCCCTGCGATCTTCGGCTGGCTGCAGGTGATGGCTGGTTTATCCCTGTTGCTTCCTTTGTTGAAGAGGTTTAGTCCGCTGAAGAAAAGCGCTGCACTTTTTGGCGCATACAGTCTCATCTATGTTGCTAATGTTTTTATCTTTAATATCTTGCAGGATCACCCTTGGTTCCACCTTCAGTATCTGCTGTTTATCGCGATAGGTGTGGGTATTGGCGGATTGCTGATTGAATCTTATGTGAAGCTGTACAGATTGAACAGCAGGTTATCGGAAACCTATAAACAGATGGAAGCAAGTGAAGCCAAGTACAGGCTTATTGCGGAAAACACCTCCGATTTAATCATGCTGATGAACAGGGAATCCACAGTCATCTATGTATCTCCTTCGCATGAGCAATTACTGGGCTACCGGGAAACTGAGGTGAATGAAAAAGAACTGTGCAAATTCATTCATCCAGAGGATATTCCGGGGGCGAAACAAGCGATCAATGCCATACTCGAGCAGAAGGAATGGCAGTCAATTGAACTCCGCATCAGGCACAGCAATGGTTCCTGGATTGAATTTGAATCGCGGTTCATGCCAGTGCTGGCTGATGATGGGGGGATCGGACATATCGTCATCATCAGCCGGGATATCTCCGAGCGTAAAAAAGCTGAAGAGATCCTTCTGCAATCCGAAAAGCTTTCCATTGTCGGCGAGCTGGCGGCCGGTGTGGCCCATGAAATCCGAAACCCGCTCACAACCATTAAAGGCTTTGTCCAGCTTTATAAATGGGAAACAGGATCGGATGAATACAACGAGCTGCTCCTGAGCGAATTGGGCCGGATCGAGACGATAACCAGCGAGCTGCTTTCACTGGGCAAGCCGCAGGCCGTCAAGCTGTCCAGGGCCAATGTCAGGGAACTGATCGAGTATGCCGCCGAGCTGCTGTCGCCGCAGGCCCATATGTATGATATAGAATTCATTTTCAACCACAATGAGGAGAAGGATCTCTTTATTACCTGTGAAGTGAATCAAATAAAGCAGGTGTTCCTCAATCTGTTAAAAAACGCGATTGAATCCATGGCTGATGGCGGCGAAATTCATCTGTCGCTTGAAACGGCCGAAGAAGGAATGTGCATGATTTCAATCCGCGACCATGGATGCGGAATCCCGGAGGATCTGCTGCCTCGTCTGGGCGAGCCTTTTTACAGCTTGAAGGAAAAGGGAACAGGGCTCGGTTTGATGATCTGCCATAAAATCATCAAACAGCATCACGGAAGTATCACCTATCAAAGCAAACTCAACGAAGGAACCCTCATCCAGGTGAGGCTGCCGCTCGCAAAGGATTAAAAGGACAAAAAGCTTGCAGGGAGCCGCATTCTCTGCAAGTTTTTTTGTTGCTGTCGTAGGGTTCAGCGAGCGAGACTCCGCAAAAAGAATTTTTCATCTGTGTTTAGAAGTAGTCATACACGAAATAGCAGGAATCGCACACGACTTTTATCAGCGTTAGACGGGGATGAAAGGAGCAACGATTTGGGCACTGTAGCAATGTTACCGTGATGGGCCTCTTCGTCACGATTTAGACACCGGTTTTTCAATAAATCACAATAATCGATGCATAAGTAAAAATAATCTATTCATAAGATCGGATAATCAATCTATAAATGAAATTTATTGATTCATAAAACTTTAGGGGACGTCATTCAACATGGAAAATGGCTGTAAGATAGGGGATTAGACCGAAAATTTGGTGCTGATCAGCTATAAATATGGGCAATTTAATTTGAAAATCAACTTTTTCCGGGTAGTTATTGGACCGAAGATCTCAAAGAGGATCCGCTCCTCGTTACGGACCTGGGGATGTTAGAGCGCCTCTTTCGTTATAAAGTTACTTGTGAGGGGCGGAATATCCAGCGAGTATTCCTGCTAACTTGATAGTAAATTACTTCTTGTCACAGGTTTGCCAAGATGTTTTTACTAATTTGTGAACATCTTCACATATTCATTATTTTTAAGGTGTAATCTGCTATATTTTAAGTGTACTAAATAACTTATCCATTTCTGAAAGGAAGCGAATGATCATGTTCGTAACATTTTTAAGAGAAAATAAGATTGCTGCCGGTATCTTAACAGTTTTGCGCCTGTACCTTGGATACAACTGGATGACCGCAGGATTTCATAAATTAACTGGCGGCTTCGATGCATCCGGATTCCTGAAAGGAGCGGTGGCGAATCCCGTCACAGGCCCGGATGGAAGTGCAGTTTACGGCTGGTACGTGAATTTCCTTGAAAGCTTTGCCCTGCCAAACGTCGAGCTCTTCAATATCATCGTTCCGCTTGGGGAGTTTCTGGTCGGCCTGGGCCTCATCCTTGGCTGCATGACAACAGCCGCCATGTTCTTTGGACTTGTGATGAACTTCAGCTTCTTCATGGCAGGAACCGTCTCCCACAACCCAACAGACATCTTCCTCGGCGCCATCATCCTGTTCGCAGGCTACAACGCTGGCTGCTATGGACTTGACCGCTGGGTCGTTCCATTCATGAACAAAAACATTCTCAAAAAGGAACGCAAAGCCCTGAATTAACAAAAAGCCTGCAGAGAAGGAAGCTCCTTCCTGCAGGCTTTTTTTACACTAAAGAGGGTCAGGCACGCTTTTACGCATTAACGCACAGCGGGTCAGGCACGCTTTGTTGCATTAAAGTACAGGCGGGGGTCAGGCACGCCTTTGGTGGACTAACGTGCGAAAATGATAAAATCGATGGCTGGCGGTTCTGTACCTGCTTCGCGGAGGAGGGTGTTGATTTGCCCTCGGTGGTGCTGTCCGTGCAGGGATAGGTGCGTTAAAATCTCGCGTCTGCTATTGGTAAACTCTTTTCCTGTGCTGTTTTGGTAGGAAATGCTTTTATCGAGGTCATCCTCGCTTAAGTGGTTCAGGTATCTGATGAAGGTTTCTCTATTATTCTTTACAAGGCGTGCACAGGTATCGAGGTCTGTTTCTTGCCAGATTGGCAAATGGGAAGAATCCTGTCCTTGTAATCTTGTTGCCCAGACCTGCTCGGCATACAAGATGTGGGAGAATATATTTCTGACCTTGGGGTTGTCGATCTGCTGCAGCGATAGGAGAATGCGTTCGTTGGCCCAGAATGAATGGTGGAGCATTTGAGTGATGGTTTTCATAAGAGAAGCCTCCTTATTGACTGGTATTAATTGTATATTAACATGGATTGCCAGTTTATAAATTTGATATTTTTGATGGTAATGATAATCATTTTCAGTTAAAATATTTTATATGAACAGTATGAAGGAGTGAATGGAATGTTTGTTCAAATGAGAAAAACAGTTGTAACCGAAGGGAATGCTGATCAGGTGGTCAACCGGTTCAGCGGGGAAGGCATTATTGAAAAGCAGGAAGGCTTCATTGACTTGACTGTCATGGTGAAAAAAGTACGCCGCGGCGACGAAGAAGTTGTTGTCCAGATCCGCTGGGAGTCAGAGGACCACTGGAAGCAATGGGAAAAGAGCGATGCCCATATTGCCGGCCACAAAGCAAAACTCGGCCAGCCAAAGCCGGATTATATTGTAAGCTCTGAAGGCGGTTTATACGAAGTGAAGGCCGTTAAAAGTGCACGTGCATAACCTCAAAGACTGATATCCCTATGGTATCAGTTTTTTTGCTTTAGAGATTTGGAGCTTGCAAAGAAACTAGAATTCCGCGCCCAGCCGGTTGTAATTCTCCCCCACTCCCCCTATGATAGAACACAAACCGACAACTTCAAAGGAGCATAAATAATGGACCAAAAGATTCTCCCGGCCTCCTCAAGCATGAAAGAGTTTGAAGCTTTCCTGAAAAGTCCCTATAAGATTGGCGTTTTCCTGGAAATGCATATTGCCCAGCTGAAAAACGTCCATCTGATGGCAGAGGCACACGGGAAAAAGATGCTTTACCATGTTGATCTCATCCATGGAATCAAAAGTGATGACTATGCGACCGAATTCATTTGCCAGGAGTACAAGCCGCATGGCCTGATTTCAACTAAATCCAGCGTGATTTTAAAAGCCAAGCAAAAGGGTGTGCTGGCCGTTCAGCGAGTGTTTTTAATTGATTCGCATGCCCTTGAAAAAAGTTTTAAGCTTTTGGAAAAAACGAAGCCTGACTATATTGAGGTTCTCCCTGGAGCAATGCCCGGCTTAATCCATGAAGTCAAACAAAAGGTAAATATCCCTTTGTTTGCCGGAGGCTTTATCCGGACACCGCAGGAAGTTCAAAATGCGCTTGATGCCGGAGCTGATGCTGTCACCACTTCGAAGAGGCAGCTTTGGCAGCACTTTTTATAATATATAAGTGGAAGCCGTCCGCCTTTATGATTTTCAACAGCCTCTTTCTTTTAAAAAAGGGATGTCGCTGAGATTGGTGCTGCCCTCCACTTTTTCACACAGTAAATATGCGCCAAACAGTAGTTATCAAAAGATACCAGCGACAAGACACTTAATCACTAATCTTAATAGATTTAAAACCGTTTCAACAGTAAAAAATCAACAAAACGGTTGACAGCGTTTTCAACCTTGCTGTATACTACAGTACAAGTTAATACTAGTGACGGAGATTGGGAGATTCACGGAGATAAGACCTTGATTGATTAAGGTGTTTTCTGTCGTGGCTCCCTTTTTTTGTTGCTAAAAAACCAGAAAGGGGAATTTTTATGTCAGCCTTTATGGGGGAAGTTATTGGAACCATAATTTTAATTGTGTTTGGTGCAGGTATTGGGGCAGGCTCTACGCTCAAGCATTCATACTCAAACAATGCAGGCTGGATTGTCACCACGATTGCCTGGGGACTGGCGGTAACCATGGGAGTATTCGCAGTCGGCTCGATTTCGGGAGCCCATTTGAACCCGGCAGTTACACTGGGAATGGCCATCAATGGGTCGATACCCTGGGCCGAGGTGCCCGGCTATATGGCCGCACAGCTGATTGGGGCAATGATTGGGGCGGCACTTGTTTTCCTGCACTATCTTCCGCACTGGAAGGAAACTGCCGACCCGGCTGCTAAACTCGGGGTATTCGCAACGGCTCCTGCGGTTGAGCATACCTTCGCCAATCTTTTTAGTGAAATGTTTGGTACATTTATTCTCGTATTAGGACTATTATTTATAGGGGCAAATACTTTTACAGAAGGCTTGAATCCGATTGCAGTCGGTCTCTTGATTGTGGCGATCGGAATGTCCCTTGGAGGCACAACCGGCTATGCCATTAACCCGGCTCGTGATCTCGGACCGAGGCTGGCTCATTTCCTTCTTCCGATTCCGGGGAAAGGAACATCCAACTGGGGCTATGCCTGGATCCCAGTTGTCGGCCCGTTGATGGGCGGTGCGCTGGGAGCGGTCTTTTATCAGGCAATTTTTCAGGGGGAATTCACTGCAGCATTTTGGGGAATTTCTGGCGCTGCAGCTGTTATACTTGTTTTATCCTATCTAATCGGTAAAAAAGGTGGAGAAATGGTTTCATCTAATTCAGCAGCTTAAACATGTCAAAGGGGAGAGAGAAAATGGAAAGGTACATTTTATCACTGGATCAAGGAACTACAAGCTCAAGAGCAATTCTTTTTAATAAAAAAGGGGAGATTGTCCACACCGCCCAAAAGGAGTTTACCCAGCATTTTCCGAAGCCGGGCTGGGTGGAGCATAGCGCCAACGAAATCTGGGGCTCCATCCTTGCGGTCATTGCAGGGGTATTATCGGAATCCAATGTTAAGCCGGAACAAATAGCGGGAATAGGAATTACAAACCAGCGGGAAACAGCCGTGGTTTGGGACAAAGAAACAGGAGCGCCTGTCTATAATGCCATTGTCTGGCAATCCAGGCAGACAAGCGGAATCTGCGAGGAACTGAAGCAAAGAGGCCTCAATGATCTGTTCCGTGAAAAAACAGGCTTGTTGATCGATGCTTACTTCTCGGGCACAAAGGTGAAATGGATCCTTGACAATGTAGAAGGGGCAAGGCAAAAGGCGGATGAGGGCAGGCTGCTGTTCGGCACGATCGATACATGGCTCATCTGGAAGCTTTCCGGCGGGCGTGCCCATGTGACGGATTACAGCAATGCCTCCAGAACCTTGATGTACAACATCCATGAGCTGAAATGGGACGATGAGCTGCTTGAAATCCTTGGCATCCCTCATTCGATGCTCCCTGAAGTCAAGCCTTCTTCAGAGGTATATGCGCATACGGTCAATTATCATTTCTTTGGAAAAGAAGTGCCAATTGCTGGAGCTGCCGGAGACCAGCAGGCAGCCATGTTCGGCCAGGCATGTTTTGAGGAAGGCATGGCGAAGAACACTTATGGCACAGGCTGCTTTATGCTGATGAATACCGGAGAAAAAGCGGTCAAGTCCGACCATGGTCTGTTGACCACGCTTGCCTGGGGGCTGAACGGGAAAGTGGAGTACGCCCTTGAAGGAAGCATTTTTGTGGCAGGTTCGGCAATTCAGTGGCTGCGGGACGGAATCCGCATGATTAAAAACGCCAAAGACAGTGAGGAGTATGCTTCAAGAGTTGAATCGACCGATGGCGTTTATGTTGTGCCGGCGTTTGTCGGGCTGGGCACGCCTTACTGGGACAGCGATGTAAGAGGGGCCGTGTTTGGCCTGACGCGTGGAACAAGCAAGGAGCAATTTATCCGTGCGACGCTCGAATCGCTTGCCTACCAGACGAAGGATGTTCTGTCCGCAATGGAGATGGACTCGGGGATTGAAGTCAAAACACTTCGTGTGGACGGCGGAGCTTCGATGAATAATTTCCTGATGGGCTTCCAGAGCGATATGTTAAACGTCCCGGTTGAACGGCCGGTAGTCAGTGAAACCACTGCGCTTGGAGCTGCCTATCTTGCGGGGCTTGCCGTCGGATACTGGGAAAGCCAGGAGGAAATTGCCTCCCAATGGGCAATCAGCAAATCCTTTGAACCTGAGATGGCGGAAGAAACCCGGGGCGAGCTGTACGGCGGCTGGAATAAGGCCGTTCGAGCAGCGCAGGCATTTAAATAAAACGTTAAACTACACAAATAGTTTGAATTTTGCTATACTAAAAGTAAGTTAATAAATCGGCAGGAGACACGGAGAGACCGCGAAAGCATTACCGTCTGAATGGTAATGCTGTTTGCGGTCTCTTTTCCTGTTTTAAGGAGGAAAATAGGATGTTTTCAAATATGAAACGGGATGAAATTCGAAATAAACTGACTGACGAGGCCTTTGATGTATTGGTGATTGGCGGCGGGATTACAGGGTCCGGGATTGCGCTCGATGCCACAACCAGGGGCATGAGCACGGCGCTCCTTGAAATGCAGGACTTTGCGGCCGGGACCTCAAGCCGCTCGACCAAGCTGGTGCATGGCGGCCTGCGGTATTTAAAACAGCTTGATGTGAAAGTGGTCGCCGAAGTGGGGAAAGAACGGGCGATTGTTTACGAAAACGGTGCCCATGTCACCAAGCCGGAATGGATGCTCCTGCCTTTCCATCTGGGAGGTACCTTTGGCAGTTTTACGACATCCATCGGGCTTCGCGTCTATGATTTCCTCGCCGGCGTTAAAAAAAGTGAACGACGAGTGATGCTGAACAAGCAGGAAACACTCAACAAGGAGCCTTTGATCAAACAGGATGGCCTGAAGGGCGGCGGTTACTACGTAGAGTACCGGACCGATGATGCCAGGCTGACCATTGAAGTCCTTAAGGCGGCGGTCGATAAAGGAACGAAGGCCTTGAATTACGCCAAGGCTGAAGAACTGCTGGTGGAAAACGGCCAGGTAGTTGGAGTGAAGGCAATCGACCTGCTGACGGGGCAATCCTTTGATGTGAGGGCGAAGAAAGTCATCAATGCAACGGGTCCCTGGGTGGATTCCATCAGGGAAAAGGACGGCTCCAAAACAGGGAAGACCCTTACTCTGACAAAAGGCGTTCATATTGTCATCGACCAGTCCCGCTTCCCGTTAAAGCAGGCGGTGTACTTTGATACGCCGGATAAGAGGATGGTGTTCGCAATTCCGCGGAACGGAAAGACCTATGTAGGCACCACCGATACCTTTTATGATTCTGACCCCATTGCTCCAAGGATGACAAATGAGGATATGGATTATTTAATCAATGCCATCAACCTTATGTTCCCCGAGGTAAAAGCAACCGCGGCGGATGTGGAATCAAGCTGGGCCGGGGTCCGCCCTCTCATCAGGGAGGAAGGGAAGGACGCTTCGGAGATTTCCAGAAAGGATGAAATCTGGAAGTCGCCGACCGGACTGATCACGATTGCAGGCGGCAAACTGACCGGCTACCGCAAAATGGCCGAAACCATTGTTGACCTGGTTGCCAGGGAACTGCAGTCAGAAGAAAACCGGACCTTCCCGCCCTGCCAGACAAAGCATCTGCCTATTTCGGGAGGAGACTTTGGAGGATCGGCCCTTTTCGACCAGTTTGTCACTGCCGCTGCACAGCAGGGAAGGAAAGCCGGACTGTCCCAGGAAGAAGCCGTACATCTGGCTGCCTTCTACGGCTCCAATGCTCATCGTGTCTTTGAATTGTTCCAGCACCATAAAAAAGAGGCGGAAAGGTTCGGCATTCCGGATGTCATCTTCGCCAAGCTGATTTACGGATTGGAACATGAGATGATTGCCACGCCAGTCGATTTTTATTTCCGCAGAACCGGGGATCTGCTGTTTGATGTCGAGTCGGTGCAGAAATGGAAAACCACCGTCTGCAGCTATATGGCCCATAAATTCAACTGGTCTAAAGGAGACATAGCCAAGCACACAGCAGAGCTGGATGTCGAACTCGAGGCTGCCGCATTGGCAGGCACCCGCCCCCGGAGCGCAGGAAAGGACCTCCCCATATCAACAAGACTAGGCTAAAACGCATTAAAACAACACAATCTAAGAAAAAAGGAACAGCGGTGTTATGCGGCTGTTCCTTTTAGCGTGTACACAGCGCTGTCCTTCAATTAATTAAAGCGTGCCTGACCCGCAGTGGTTTAAAGTGATAAAGCATACAACTGCCAATCCTAGGTTTTTATCATTATAGCCATGCTGGCTACGGAACCTAGTTATTCTCCAAAAAGTACAGAAAAAGGGTGAAAGGAGTATTGATCCTCTCACCCTAAAAACTATTACTATGCAACATTCTAAAATTCCCGTAAATCCACGAATTTATAGAATTTTTTTCCCCAGTTCCTTCTCCAGCAGCTCCCAGCCAGCCTTTTGGGTTTCGTCCTGAATGAATGGGACAAATCCCAGGCCAAGGTAGGCATTGACGGCTTTAACGTTTGTGGTTTGTGTTTTTAGATAGGCTTTTTCATGCCAGCCTGCGAGCTTTTCTAATAGAAAGCACAGCAGCGGCTTGGCCAGTTTCTTTCCCTGGTGTTCAGGAACGATTCCGACCCAGTGGATCCGGCCCATTTCCTCACCGGCCTGCTTCCCGTACCAGGCAGTAGCTGTCCCGATCGCTTTGCCTTCTTCGTTTTCGATAAAGTACATCCGCTCTTTTACATCGGTCAGATGGGGTTCAAACTCCTCCTGAAATCGTCTTAGCGCAGCCTCTTGATCTGGAAACTCCCCGGCGGCCGTTAAAATGGAAGCCCATTTCGCCTCATCCTTGCCGGTAAAGCTCCTCATTTTATATGAAGCGGGAAAAGGGTAATCCGGAATTTCCTTTAAATGGTGCACCATCGTCAATGATATTCTCTCCATATCCATCCTCCATCATTCTAGTATTCTCGCATTTTTATCAGGCAAGTTCGTTTCGCCTGCGAAGCATTCTATATAAAGCCAGGGTGCAGCCCGAGCAAACCAGAGCCATGGCCGCAATAAATATATAGCCTGCCTGCAGCCCGATGATTTCATTGCCTCCCGGACTAAAGGCCCTGCTGACTCCGTCGATGATCAGTCCAATGGCCAGATTGCCGAGGACCGAGGCGATGCCCATAAGCGTGACCACAAAGGTAAGCGCCGTCCCGATTCCCTTTGCATACTTTTTGGAGAGCAGAGCCATGACCGTTGGGTAGATGGGGGCAATTCCAATCCCGGCAATGGCAAACAAAATGGCGCCTTCCCTTCCGATCAGAACAGCAGCCAGGCTGCAAATTCCTGAAAAAGCAGAAAAAATCATGATGGAAAGTGTATATCCAAGCCTGTCGGTCACCGGCCCTACGAAAAGCCTGGACAAAGTGAAGAAAAGGAAAAACAAGGAAAGCATAGAGGAAGCTTCTTTGGTGCTCCATTCATAGGCGTTTTCCAGATAATAGACAAGCCAGCTGCCGACAGCCATTTCGGAAATCACTCCGAAGGAAAGAATTGCGACGATAAGCCAGGCAATTTTATCACGGAGGAGTGCCTTGTAGGAGGTGCGTTCCCCGTCTCCATGTTCATCTTCATCAGGGAATTTGCCCAGTAATGACGGAATGATGGGCAGCAGTGACAGCAAAAGAACCACCAGGTACATTCCGCGCCAGCCCAGCTCGCCATCGCCCATGAGATTCCAGCCCATCATTGATGCACCCAGCATTGGGGCGCCGATAGAGCTCAGGCCATAAAAAAAGTGGGACAGATTCATCATGGTACCTGTATTTTTCACAAATATCCGGGCGGCCATAATTCCAAGGCCAATTTCGAGGATTCCATTTCCGATGTATAAAAGAAAATAAGAGGCTGCCAAAGATCCAAAGCCCGTCGACAGGTACATGCAAAGCCCTGCTATCGGCATCGAAACAAATGAGATGATTCCCGTCCACTTGATGCCGATTTTATCAGCCAAGGCGGAGGTGAAGGAGCATGCCAGCAGATAGCCGAGTGAATTCAATGCCAGCAGGAAGCCAAGCTGTGATTCCGTGAGGCTGAAATCAGACTGCATGCTTGGAATGGCTGGCCCCTTTACATTCTCCGAGAGCCCGAAAAGCAGGAACCCTCCGAATACAACGAATAATAAAACGTAGTAATTAAATTTAGTCTGTCTTTTTTCCAAAGTGTGTGCCCTCCAGGATGATTTAAAGAATTCCAGATATATCCTACGTTAGCTTGCAAATGGCCTATGGTCAAGCACAAGATATCCTGCTTTTAGAAAAAGAAAACCAAGGATTCTGCCATGTACAGGTTGACTTTCCGGAAGCTTACGGCAAAATAGGGGTATTAGATATAGGAGGTGCCAGGATGCTCGATCGAATAAAAAAAGGCCTGGTGGTTTCATGCCAGGCGCTTGAGGATGAACCGCTTCACAGCTCTTTTATTATGGGAAGGATGGCAAAAGCCGCCGCCCAGGGAGGAGCTGCGGGAATAAGGGCCAATTCCGCACAGGATATCAGGGAAATCAAAGAGAATGTAGAATTGCCGGTCATTGGCATTGTGAAACGGGATTACCCTGATTCTGAGGTATACATAACCCCCACTTTAAAAGAGGTGGACGAACTGGTAGACGCAGGGGCCGAAATGATTGCCGTAGATGCCACAGACCGTGTGCGGCCGGGAGGAGTTACACTTGAAGATTTTTTTTCTGAGGTGAAAAGGACCTATCCTGCTCAGCTGCTGATGGCTGATGTCTCGACCATCGAGGAAGCGAGGAAGGCTGAGGAGCTCGGCTTTGATTGCGTTTCAACTACGATGGTAGGATACACCCCATATACGAATGGGCAAAAGCTCTATCAAAATGATTTTGCAATCCTGAAAGATTTTATCCAGACGATTTCTGTGCCGGTGATTGCCGAGGGAAATATTTTGTCTCCAGAAATGGCGAAAACCTGCCTAGAAATCGGCGTCCACGCTGTGGTGGTTGGCGGAGCCATCACGAGGCCGCAAATGATTACGAAGAGGTTTATTGATGTAATGGAAAGCTGATATCGAGGGGGAGGAGAAATCCTCCTCTTTTTTGATGCTGTTAAAAATTAGACACTGGTTTTTCAATAATTAAAAAAAATCGATTCATAACTGAGAATAATACATGTATAACAGGCCGGGAATCCATAAAGCTCTCGGAACCATGCATAAAGGAATTTCAGCTAAAGTTTCTTGTTTCTTTTAGATAAAAAGGCCGCTTTATTAGCAAAATATCTGGTAATAGCTACATTGTTTTACACTCAAATGCTTCTTTTATAGGGGAAAAGTCCTTGTTATTGTCGGAAATGGTCGATATTTGTAAAACTATCATGATTTACTATCTATCAGAATTGTTTAATAATTTGATAGGAACCACTAATTTATGGATTAAGGGGGAATAACATGTATCGGAAAACAATGGCGGCCGTTCTGGCTGCAGGCCTGGCCATCAGTGTGAATGGAGTTTCAACCTACATTCCTGCCCAGGCGCAAAGCGCACCAGCCTCATCAACTGCTTTTGACAACAAAATCATCAAGAAAATCAGTGCAGACAATATGTACAACACAATTGCAACACTGTCCGCCCAGCCGCGTGAAGCCGGAACAGAGGGTGAGCTGATTGGGGCAAAGTACATAAAAGGCAAGTTCGAAGAGTACGGCTATGAAACAGAGCTGCAGCCTTTTCCGATTTATGAGGCCATCCGGAACAATGTATCCGGGACGCTTGAAATTAATGGTCAATCTCTAAATCCATACGTTTTCTCCGGATCATACAGCGGAGAGGTGACGGCTGAAATCGTTCATGTGGGACTGGCCCTTGATGGACAAGTTCCCGATAATGTGAAAGGGAAGATTGCCCTGATTGAGCGGGGCGGCATCACATTTGTAGAGAAGCTGCAAAATGTCATCGACAAGGGTGCAGTTGGTGTTATTTTATATAATAACGCGGGAACTGGAAACAATGTCGGCGTAGCGGATCCTGGCCAAAACATCCCTGCCGTGAGCATTACGAGGGCTCAGGGGCTGGCGTTGGTGGAGCAGTTACAAAAGGGTCCTGTAGAGGCCCATCTAAAAGTGACAGGTTCAGGCTTTGTCGAAAAAACCTCCTATAATGTCATTGCCTCCATGAAGCCGAATAAAAATAGGGACAATGGCCAGGTCGTCCTGGTGGGAGCACATCATGATTCGGTCTCCGGCGGACCAGGGGCAAACGATGATGCATCCGGTGTCTCAGCTGTATTGGAGCTTGCCAGGGTGATGGCCAAGGTGCCGACGGATACGGAGCTTCGATTTGTGACATTTGGAGCTGAAGAAAAAGGCTTGCTTGGATCTTATCATTATGCAGGAACATTAAGTGAAGAAGAAGCCGATAACATTGTCGCCCATTTCCAAATGGACATGATCGGCAGCAAGGACGCGGGTGCTGACAACCCGGCAGGCGGCCTGATCATGTACACGATCGACGGCCAAAAGAACCTGGTGACCGACCTTGCCGCAGCGGCCGGTGCCAGAACCTCCGAAGTCATTCCGTATGGTCAGCTGGGGCGCAGCGACCACCAGCCATTCCATGAGCTTGGAATCCCGGCAGCACTGTTCATCCACTCGCCGGTTGAGCCTTGGTACCATACGCCGGCCGACACTATCGATAAAATCGATAAAAACAAACTGCAGCAAACAGCAGAAATCGTCGGGGCCTCCGTCTATCAAATTGCCCGGCCTGACACCCCGGCAATGGAGCACGCCAGAGTCGCGCCAGGCCCAGTTCCATATGAATTTGAAGACCGCCCAGTGCAATAAAATAAACTAAACTAGAAAACTCTGGAAGCCTGATGCCGGAGTTTTTTTAGCCAAGGACAGCCTCGATATTTCGTACCAAAGGAGTGTCATGGGGTAAGGCACACGTTTGTGCATTAAAGCACCGCCGGGGGTCAGGCACGCGTTGGTACATTAAAGCACCGCCGGGGGTCAGACCCTCGTTGTTATGTTAAAGCACTGCAGCAGGAACAGCATCGCCCGATAAAACCCGGCACAACGGCCCCCCAACCCCGCGGTGATTAGGAAAACGGAATCATTCAATCGTTTGATTAAACTACTTTCAGTCCTTGGCGGGCGCAGTTTGGATTAGACTTCTTTACGCAGGAAATAGGTGAAGCCCGATGCGAAGAAGAGAAGGAAGCTCCCGGCGATGACGAACAGCAGGGTTTCCAGGGATACGTTCATGGCCCCAAAGTCGCTCTCGGCGCTGGGCAGCATAGCCAGGAAAGGCTGTGCCCATGGGTAGTAGGATCCGTATTTCTCCGAGTTGACCACAAGGATATTCGGAAGGGTGAAAATGACATTGATCGCTAATGGAGCCGCAAAGCTGGACCATGCGGTTGAGACAAATAGCTGCAAGGCGGCCAGCGGCAGGCAGGCGACAAGGCCTCCAAATATAGAGGTCCCAATCATCTTCCATGGGATGGAAGGTTCATACCCTTTTGCCAGTCCGGCCAGGATACAGCCTCCTGCAAAGAGAAGCTGAGTAGCCAACAGCAAGCCAATCACCAGCATAAGTTTGGCCAGGTACACTTTTCCACGCGAAACCGGCATGGCTAGAAGCTGCTTCCATCCTCCTCCAGTGTGCTCATAGCGGCAGACAAAAGCTGAAAAAACACCGGTGAGCAAAGGCAGGAATAACAGTCCGTGGGTAAATACCATGTAGGTTAGCGTCAGCATCCACTCATGCGGCGCTTCTGCACTTTCTGCAAAACCGATGACCGTTGATAAGGCAGGGCTCACAAAGATCAATAGCCAAATCGAGGATTTCCTTAATTTTAACAGCTCCGAACGCAAGATTTTCCCCATGCTAATTCACATCCTTTCTCGTAAAATCAACCGCTCCGAGAAAGTAGATCACAATCCCGAAAGCAAGGCCGGCCAGGGCAGAGTATGCCGGGTCGCCCCAGCTGTTTTCCAGCAATGGCCACTTCCATGGAAGCCAGTCCGGAAACCGGAAAGATATAAGCGATAAAATTGTTCCTAAAATTCCAACGGTCAGCGGAATGGCCTGGTTTTTCATCGATATCGATAGCCAAATCTGAACGGCGATGAAAGTCATGCTTGCCAGATAAGGATAGTACGCCATTTTTGCCAGGCCTAAAAGCGGGAAATCAGAGCCAAACTTCAGCACCAGGCCTAAGATCAACACAAAGATAAGCAATAAAGTACTTGATATCAGCAGCAGTAGGGAGGCCAGGAGCATCTTGCCCGTAAATATTCGCAGCTTTGACACAGGCAGTGCAAGCAGCTGCTTCCAGGCATTTGTCTGGTGTTCGATGCTGGCAATCATGGAGGCAATCAGGGTGAGCCCAAGCATTAGAGCGGGAGTAGCCAAGAATCCTGCTTCATTTATAAGGCCGCCCCATAAGTCTTTTTCATATTCCTTTGTTAAATATTCGTATCTCAGGCCGAAATTGACGGCTTCGAGTGCCGCAACCCCAAAAGGACCCAGGAAAATGAGCAGCCAGATGATCTTCCGTTTCATTTTAATCAAATCAGATGCGAGGATTTTTAGCATTACAGGCCGCCCTCCCCGCCTGTCAGTTCAAGGAAAATGTCTTCCAGCGATTTCTTCTCTTCCTGAACCCTGTAAACGGGGAACCGGGATTCTACCAGTTCAGCAATCACTTTGGAAATTTCATGATCCGAGATATTGCTGAGCTGCAGCCTGCCTTGCTCCAATTCAGCGTTATGGCCTTTGGAAAGGAGCAGCTTCCATGCTTCCTCTGCTTCATCGGTTTTAATCACAATGTTGCTGCTTGATCTTCGTCTTAGCGTTTCAATCGAATCCTGAAAAATCATCCGCCCTTTGGAAATAATGCCAACCTGAGTGGCCATCAGGTCGATTTCAGAGAGCAGGTGGCTTGAAACAAGGATCGTGATGCCGTGCTCCTTAGGCATGCTTTTAATGAGCTCCCTGATCTCCAGGATTCCTGAAGGGTCGAGTCCGTTTGTAGGTTCATCCAGAATCAGCAGCTCGGGGTTGCCGAGAAGGGCTGCCGCGATGCCCAGCCGCTGCTTCATTCCAAGTGAGAACCCCTTGACCGGGCGTTTCGCTTCCCGAGTCAGGCGGACAATTGAGAGCACTTCATCAATCCTTGTTTTCGGAGCATCCAGCAGAATCCGGATGGCCTCAAGGTTTTCACGGGCCGTCAGATGGCCGTAATAGGAGGGGTACTCAACGAGGGAGCCGACCCGCTTCAGCACTTCAAGCTTTTCCTTTTTTAAATCTTTGCCGAAAATTTGGATGGTTCCATTTGTTGGCTTGGCCAGTCCAAGCAGCATCCGGATCGTCGTTGTTTTTCCAGCACCGTTTGGACCCAGGAAGCCGTAGATTTCACCTCTGGGAATGTGTAAATCCACATTTGCAACAGCATATCTCGTACCGAATTTTTTTGACAGTCCGCTGGTTTTAATAATGGTTTCCTTCATGTTATCACCTCGTTATCCATGTTAGTTCTGTGTGGTTAAAATCAAGGGATAACAAAGTTTAATTTTGGTTTAAATTTAAAGGGGGAATTATATAAAAATTATTAAAATATTCAGAAACTATTTATTTACGGGTGGTTAATGGTTAAAATGAACTTGTACCATTTATCAGATTGGGGAGTGAAGAGGTTGGCTGTTGAAACATATCTCATTTTTGACGGAAACTGCCGTGAAGCAGTAGAGTTTTATGCCAAGGTTTTTGGAACGGAAGAGCCCCAAATCATGTCTTTTGGCGATTCGCCGCAGGATCCGAATTACACCTTGCCTGAAGAAGCGAAAGATCGTGTCATGCATGCTCGTCTGAACATAGCCGGAAGCAATGTGATGTTCTCGGATACCTTTCCCGGCACACCTTTCATTGCCGGGAATAATTTCAGTGTCACAATTATCCTTGATCAAGTTGAAGAGCTGCAATCCTATTTTGATAAGCTGAAAGAGGGAGGCAGGGTTACGATGGAGCTTCAGGAAACGTTCTGGAGCAAGAGCTACGGCATGCTGACCGACAAGTTTGGAATCAACTGGCAGTTCAGCCACGGCAGCGGTGAAATGTAAATTAAAAAGATAGAGGAGCTGTTTTCCTCTATCTTTTTTTTATGATAATGGCTGTTCCGTTTGTGCCAGTCCTTGTTTCCCAGTCGAGCTTCATTTCCTTAAGCATCAGGGAAACAATCGTAAGCCCAATTCCAGCACCTTTGCCGGTTGATTCCCCGTTCATCCCGGGACCGCGGTCTGCAATAGTAATTTGCTGAAGATCAGGGTTTATTTTAACGGAGATGTACTGACCTTCCCTGGCATGCCTGTGAACATTCTGGTAAAAGTTATCCAGGATCCGTTCCATCCATTGAGAGTCGATTTCCCAATAAAAGGTTTGGTCGGGCAAATCCAGCTCAATATGAAAACCAGCATTTTCGAAAACGGGGTACCAGCCCGCAAACGAGGTCCTCACCAGGCGGACCATATCGGTCTTAACGGGATGAAAAGGATATTTTCCCGCGGTGAGGAGGGTATAGGAGAGCAGGTTTTCAATCAGCTGGCCAAGATAATTGACTTTGCTGTCGATTAATTGGAGGGACTCCAGCCCTTTTTCGGACAATGGCTCTTTTTTTAACGAGAATGCGTGCCCTCGGATCGTCGTGAGAGGCGTCCGTAAATCATGGGAAAGGTTAGCAATCAGCTGACGCCTCAACACCTCTTCTTCTTGTTCCCGTTCTCGGCTGTGTTCGAGCTTCTGAATCATATTATTAAATGATATCTCAAGCTGTCCGATTTCATCTTTTTTCCCAATGGCGATTGGTTCGGGTATTCCATGGTCTGCGGGCTCTGCCATCGCTGTTCGCAGCCTCAGCAGACGTTTTCTGATCCGGTAAAAGAAAATCCATGAAACAAAAAGGAAGGTGCCTAGAATGATGAACATTAAGAGGGTCATCAGATAGGAATATTTATCCTGCATTCTTTCTCCGTTGCTTCTTAGCTCGGAGCGGGGAAGCTGAAGAACCATGAACCCCTCATCGCGGCCCTTCCCGATTAGGGCGACTACTGTAAATGGGTCCACCTGATCGCCCCGATTTTCTTTCATAAAATCAATCGTATATTCCGGACTCCAGTTCTGCTGCACCGATAAATCCTTTGGGAGCCTGTCGCGGGCTTTGCCGCTTTCGTCCACCCAGAACATGTTCGCCTCCGGGTATTTTCCTTTTACCTTCTCAAGTTTTTCCTTTATCTGCTGGTCGGAAGCTCCTTCAAGGGATTTTGCCTCTTTGTGCCATATCGACTCCACGTCCGTCGAGTTTAAATGGTTCAACTCTTCGGTGTTGCTAAAGGGAACATAAAAAACCATTGAAATTAGGGGGAAGCTGATCGGCATAATCATGATCGCCAGAAGAATAATCAGCAGGTATTGATTTAATAGCGAGTTTTTAAGTTTCATTGTTTCACCCGGTAGCCAATCCCTCGAATTGTTTCAATAATCTCAGGCGAGCCGGGATTGAGCTCGATTTTTTCCCTTAGATGGCGGATATGGACCATCAGGGTTTTGTCTCCTTCCATGTAGGGCTCACCCCAGACCGCTTCATAGATTTGTTCTTTTGTCAGAATCTGATTGGGATGGCGTAAAAAATGCATGAAAATCTGGTACTGCTTTCCGGTGAGGAGGATTTCCTCCCCGGTTTGTTCATTGGTAATCCTGTTTTCCGTCAGATTGACCAAGATATGCCCCAGCCTTATAATCGCTGCCGCTGTTTGGCCAGATCTCCGCAGCAGCACTTCGATTCGGGCCGACAGCTCATCAGGGTGGAAAGGCTTGACCAAATAATCATCCGCAAACTTCAGGCCCTGCAGCTTATCTTCAACGGAAGTCCGTGCTGACAGCATCAAAACAGGCAGCCCGGGAGCATCCTTTTTAAGTCGCTGCCCAACCGTAAACCCGTCAAGGCCGGGAAGCATGACATCCAAAATAACTAGGTCATGTTCCTGAACCTTCGTTCCGGCCCCATCGCCGGACTTAAGCCAAGTGACCTCGTAGCCCCGCTGCTCCAAATCCTCCTTCACCCACGAACCGATCTCAACATCATCCTCAACATACAAAATCCTTTTTCTCATAAACATCACCTGGCTATATTTTACAACAAACCAGGCCAGCATTAACACCCCAAAGCAGAGGGTCAGGCACGCGTCGATACTTTAGTGAAAAGAAGGGGGTCAGGCACGCGTCGATGCTTCACCGCGAAGAAGAGGGTCAGACACGCATCAGTGCTCCACCGCAAAGAAGAGGGACAGACCCTCGTCAGTGCTCCACCGCAAAACAGGGGGGCAGACTCGCAGCAGTCTTTCACCGCGCAAAAAGGGGGCTGCCTGCGGACCGTAAGTCCCACAATTTGCCTCCCTGGCGAAAAAACACGGAGGCTAGAGGCCGCTCTGCTTAAGGTGGTTTTTTATTGGATGGGTATGGTAGTTTATTAGATAGAGAAGAATTTATTAGATTTGCGGAAGGATTGGAGTTTGGATGACGAAAAGGTATAAACCTGCTGTGCATTTTCAGCATGTGGATTATTCTGTGGATGAGTTACCTATTTTGAAGAATATTACGGGGTCGTTCCCTGAGGGGCGAATTACGACCCTGGTAGGCCCATCGGGGGCGGGGAAGTCAACTTTGCTGAAGCTGTGCAATGGCCTGATTTCTCCTGACTCCGGGGAGATTTATATCAAGGATAAAGAGATTTCCAGCTATCAGCCGGTGGAGCTGCGCCGAAATGTAGGGATGGCGCTTCAAAGTGCTCCAATGGTCAGCGGAACCGTGCTGACCAATCTGGCTTTGCCGCTGGCACTGCAGGGGAAACAGCTGCCAGAGAAAGAAGCAGCGGACCTCCTGGACCATGTCGGCCTGGAAGCAGATTACGTCCATCGCAACATCAGGGATTTATCGGGCGGCCAGCGCCAAAAGGTCTCCATCGCGCGCACTCTCGTCAACCGGCCTCAAATTCTATTGCTTGACGAAATTACTTCGGCCCTCGACCGCACGTCGCAGCAGGAAATCGAAGAACTGATTTTAAAAATAAACCGTAAACATGGGACCACCATGATCTGGATCACCCATAACCTGGAACAGGCCCTTACCATCGGCCATTACACGTGGGTCATGATGGAAGGAGAGGTTATCGAAACAGGGGAAAGCGATTTGCTGAAGTCCCCTGTCAATGAAAAGGTAAAGCGTTTTGTGAAAGGGGAGGCGCAATGAGTTATCTCACTCTTTCAATCACGCTGATTTTTGTCCTTATTCCGCTGATCCTGTCCAGGACGCTTAAACTTGGCCTCGAAAAGGATACGATTATTGCGACTGTCCGATCCATCGTCCAATTGCTGGCCATTGGGTACGTCCTGCAATTTATCTTTGATTCGGAAAATCTGCTCTATATTTTCCTGATGGTGACCCTGATGCTTGTGACGGCCACGCTCAATGCCAGGAAAAAAGGTTCCTCGATCAAGGGCATCACCTGGAAGGTCGGTGCAACGCTGCTGTTTGTAGAAGTTTTGACGCAAAGCATCCTGCTGAGATTCCATATCACCCCGCCGACCGCCCAATTTATTATTTCCATCAGCGGAATGGTGATTGGGAATTCCATGGTGCTCGCAATCCTTTTCCTTAACCGTTTTACGTCAGAGGTAGAATCCCGCCAGGATGAAACCGAGCTGATCCTGTCGCTGGGCGGAACGCCAAAGCAGGCAATCCATACCCAATTGATGCAATCCATCAAAGCGAGCATGATTCCAACGATAGAAAGCCAGAAAACCGTTGGCCTTGTCCAGCTGCCCGGGATGATGAGCGGGCAGATCATCGGCGGCGCCGACCCGATCCAGGCAGTGCAGTTCCAGCTCCTGATTCTGTTCTTGCTGCTGACCACTGCTGCGGTGACAAGCGTGATGCTCGGTTTCCTGTCCTATCCAACCCTGTTTAATCAGCGCATGCAGCTGCTCAAGCAGCATCATCAGTAAAAGGCTGTCCATTTCAAAATGGGCGGCCTCTTTTTTTATCAAATCAGACTTTATTACATGGCAAAAAATTATATTGATAGAATGGACCTTGACTTTCTTAGTAAAATAAGTAAAATTAAAGTAAAATATTTTACTTATTCTTGTATAAATCACATAATCCTGAAAGAATGATACATTTAAAGAGGGAAACTGCGGTGCTGGACCGCAATTTGGAGGTGGAGGAAATGGCTACAATTAAAGATATTGCTGAAGAGGCGGGGTATTCGATTTCGACGGTTTCCCGTGTATTGAATAATGATTTAAGTCTTTCCGTTCCCGATGAAACACGGGAGAAAATTTACGAGGTGGCTGAAAAGCTTAATTATCGCAAGAAAACAGTAAGACTTCTGGTTAAAAACATTGCCTTTTTATACTGGCTGACCGATCGAGAAGAACTTGAAGATGTTTATTTTAAAACGATGCGGCTGGAATTGGAGAAATGGGCGAAAAAGTGCAATGTGGAACTCACAACTTATAAAATCTCCGATGGAATTGCTTCCATTCCGGATAATATTGAAGGATTCATTGCTGTAGGTTCCTTTTCCAACAAAGAACTGGAGTACTTAAGAAGCAGGACATCCAATGGTGTTTTTATTGATACAACACCAGATCCCGATCATTATGATTCCGTCCGCCCCGACCTGGCGCAAATGACCAGAAAGACAGTCGACTTCCTGATAGAAAAGGGGCACAGCGAGATCGGATTTATCGGGGGGACTTACCATAATCCCAACACAGATGAGGATGAAATGGATATCCGGGAAAAAACCTTCCGTGCCTATATGGAGGAAAAGGGCTTGCTTAAGGATGAGTTCGTTTTCTGCCACAGAGGGTTTTCCGTGGACAATGGCTATCATTTAATGATAAATGCAATTGAAAAATTGGGGGACAGCTTGCCTACAGCTTTTTACACAGCGGCAGATCCAATTGCTGTTGGCTGCCTTCAGGCTTTGAATGAGAAGGGGATTGCCATCCCGGGACGTGTAAGCGTTATCGGAATCAACAATATTTCGATTGCGAAATATGTCTCGCCTCCCCTGACAACTTTTCATATCGACTTAAAAGAAATCTGTAAAAATGCAGTCGAACTCCTGCTGGAGCAAGTGCTGGAGAAGAGGAAGATTGTTAAAACCTTATATATTGGATCAGAGTTAGTCATCAGGAAGAGTACCAATTAACTCTATCAAACTTGAAGCGGCGGCCTTGATAAAGGCCGTTTTGTTATTTTCGTAAAAAGTTTTACCTATTCTAGTAAAAAAGTTGTTTACAGTTTTTCTTGGGCATGCTATATTATGAGTGTAAAACGCTTTCACATTAATTGAAGGGAAGACAACAATCTATGAATACAAAGATGTATAAAAAATATCTTGGCCTTATGAGTGGTGTCGCTTTAAGTTTATCCTTGGTTGCCTGCGGGCCGCAGGAAAGCGGAAAAGAAGATACAGGTTCAAAAGAAACACCTAAAAATCAAGAATTGGTGGTTTGGGAAGATATAGAGAAAGGTGCCGGCATTGAAGATGCTATTGCACAATTTGAAAAAGACCATGACGTAAACGTTAAAGTGGTTGAAAAACCTTACGCACAGCAAATTGAAGATTTGCGCATGGACGGTCCTGCCGGAACAGGTCCTGATGTCCTGACCATGCCTGGGGATCAGATTGGAACTGCGGTAACAGAGGGCTTGATCAAGGAACTGGATGTAGCGGGTGACGTTCAATCCATTTATACAGAAGCTGCCATGCAGTCCCAAATGGTTGACAGCAAGGTTTATGGATTGCCAAAAGCAGTGGAAACCACCATGCTTTACTACAATAAAGCTTTAATCTCAGAGGAAGATCTGCCAAAAACACTTGATGAATGGTACGAGTACTCCAAAGAAGTTACGGATGGCAAGAAGTTCGGGTTCCTCGCCTTGTTTGACCAAATCTATTATGCACAAAGCGTTATGAGCGGCTACGGCGGATACATTTTCGGCGGTGAAAACGGCAGCTATGATGCAACAGATATCGGTTTGAATAACAAAGGTGCAGTCGAAGGCGCAAAGTATATTCAAAAGTTCTATAAAGAAGGCCTATTCCCGGCTGGTATCATCGGGGAGCAGGGGATTAACGTTCTGGAATCCCTGTTCACTGAAGGGAAAGCCGCAGCCATCATCTCAGGTCCATGGAACCTTGATCCATTTGCGAAAGCGGGAATCGATTATGGTGTAGCCAAACTGCCTGAGCTTTCCAATGGTGAAAACATGAGCTCATTCATGGGTGTAAAGAGCTACAATGTCAGCGCCTACTCCAAGAATGCAGAACTGGCAGAAGAATTGGTTGAGTTCCTTGCGAACGAAGAGAATTCTAAAAAGAGATATGAACTGACAAAAGAAGTTCCAGCTGTAAAAGCATTGGCTGATGATCCAGTTGTAAAAGAAAGCGAAGCCGCACAGGCAATTGCCGAGCAGTCCCAATTCTCAGAATTGACACCGAATATTCCTGAGATGAATGAAGTCTGGACACCTGCTGATGCAGCCCTGCAAACAATTGCAACAGGCAAAGCAGAGCCAAAAGAAGCCTTAGACCAGGCAGTTGAAACAGTCAAAGGACAAATTGAAGCCAAGCATGGCGGAAAATAATTAAGACTACTAATGGTGTCAAACGGGCCTAATAGTTTGGCACCATTTATTTTAACCACGAAGGAATAAAACTTTTCTTCTATATAAAGAGGTGAAAAAGATGCAGCATCGTAAAATAGCTTTACTTCTCTCGATCATTCCTGGCCTTGGCCAGTTTTATAATAAGCAGGTGGTCAAAGGCCTTTTATTCCTGCTGGTTGGTGCAGCGTTCTTTGCAGCTTTCGGGGATCTTCTGAACATGGGTCTCTGGGGGATTGTTACACTTGGAACCGAAGTGCCGCGGGATAATTCAATCTTCCTATTGGCAGAAGGGATTATTGCTGTTATTGTACTGGTTTTTGGATTGGGGATTTATTATGCCAATTTAAGGGACGCCTATCTAAATGGAAAGCTGCGTGATGAAAACAGGCAGCTGAGCTCCCTGAAGGAACAGTATCAAAATATCATTTCACAGGGCTATCCCTATGTAATTAGCGGACCATCGCTCTTTATCTTGATTTTTGCGGTCATCTTTCCGATTTTATTTAGTTTTGCACTGGCTTTTACGAACTACGATTTATACCATTCCCCGCCTGCGAATCTCGTGGATTGGGTTGGCTTCCAAACATTCTCCGAAATTTTCACAGTCGATATTTGGCGTTCCACCTTCTTTGATGTTCTAGCCTGGACAGTGGTCTGGACGCTTGTCGCTTCCTCGCTTCAGGTGAGCCTGGGAATATTGATGGCGATTGTTGTAAACCAAAAGGATATTCGTTTTAAACGATTTTACCGGACCGTTCTGGTTCTCCCTTGGGCAGTGCCAGGGTTCGTAACGATCCTCATCTTTGCCGGTCTTTTTAATGACAGTTTCGGTGCGATTAACAACGATATTCTGGCAGCTTTCGGAATTGATCCTATTCCCTGGCTGACGGATGCCAACTGGTCAAGACTGGCACTGATCCTGATGCAGGGATGGCTTGGCTTCCCGTATATCTTCCTTGTAACAACAGGTGTTCTGCAATCCATTCCGGACGACCTGTATGAAGCAGCGACGATTGATGGAGCTTCTGTCTTTGCGAAATTCAGACATATCACGATGCCAATGATTTTAATTGCCATGGCACCGATCATCATTACCCAGTTTACGTTTAACTTCAATAACTT
This sequence comes from Mesobacillus foraminis, assembly GCF_004340465.1. Taxonomy (GTDB): domain Bacteria; phylum Bacillota; class Bacilli; order Bacillales; family Cytobacillaceae; genus Mesobacillus_B; species Mesobacillus_B foraminis. The sequence continues at coordinate 208,306 of NZ_SLVV01000003.1, forward strand.
CAATATTATTTATCTTTTCAACGGCGGCGGTCCGGCAGTTCCTGGATCAACGGCTGGCGGTACCGATATCCTGGTTTCCTGGATATACAAATTGACCATGCAGTCCAGTCAATACTCACTGGCAGCCGCATTGACGATTCTGCTGTCCGTATTTGTCATTGCCATTGCATTGTGGCAGTTCAGACGGACGAATTCTTTCAAAGAGGGGGCTTAAAAGATGGTGTCAGATATGAAAAAACAAAAATTCTTTCGACTCCTTCTCTCTTACGGACTATTAACCTTTATGACGGTCGTCATCATTTATCCCCTGCTTTGGACAGTGGGGGCAAGCTTCAACCCTGGCAACAGTTTGGTCAGTACGTCCATTATTCCTGAAAATCCAACTCTGGACCATTACAAGGAATTGTTTGCAGGGAAAGAGAGTCTCCAATATGGAAAATGGTATTTGAATTCTCTTAAAATCTCCATTTTTACGATGATAGGAACGATCATCTCTGTATCCTTTACGGCTTATGCGTTTTCACGCTTTCGTTTTAAAGGCAGGAAGAATGCGTTAACTCTGTTCTTGTTGCTGCAAATGATCCCGCAGTTCTCTGCCCTGATTGCATTGTTTGTTTTAGCGCAGATCCTTGGGATGATGAATAGCCACTGGCTGCTCATCCTGCTGTATATCGGCGGGCAGATTCCGATGAATACCTATTTGATGAAGGGGTATATGGACTCGATTCCGATTGACCTGGATGAAAGTGCGAAGATTGACGGAGCAAGCAATACAAGGATCTTTTTGCAGATTATCATGCCGCTTTCCCGGCCGATGCTTGCAGTTGTAGCTATGAATGGTTTTACAGGTCCGCTAGGGGATTTCGTTTTGTCCTCTACCATCCTGAGAACGCCTGAATCCTATACATTGCCTATCGGTTTGTACAATCTTGTGAATGAGGTAATGGGTGCAAGCTATACGACGTTTGCAGCCGGGGCCATCCTGATCTCGATCCCGATTGCCATCATTTTTATCATGCTGCAAAAGAACTTTGTTTCTGGTTTAACGGCAGGAGGAACGAAAGGTTAATAGAAATAACAAAGAGACTATGTTGTTAAAAGGAGAGTATTATGCTGAAACGTGGTAAATCTTATACGACGAATGCAAAGTTCATGCTTCATGGAGGAGACTACAATCCGGATCAATGGCTGGACCGGCCCGATATTTTAATTGACGATATCGAACTGATGAAGCTTTCCCATTCCAATACGTTCTCGGTCGGTATTTTTGCCTGGAGCGCACTGGAGCCAGAGGAAGGCAAATTCACCTTTGAATGGCTGGATGAAATTTTCAGCAATATTCACAGCATCGGCGGAAAGGTGATTTTGGCGACACCGAGCGGGGCACGCCCTGCCTGGATGTCCCAGAAATACCCGGAAGTTCTGCGTGTGAATGGCTCGAGGGTCAAGCAGCTTCACGGGGCAAGGCACAATCATTGTTTTACTTCGCCTGTCTATCGTGAAAAAACTCAGATCATCAATCGTTTGCTGGCTGAAAGATACGGCGATCACCCGGCGCTGCTGATGTGGCACATTTCCAATGAATACGGCGGGGAATGCCACTGCGATCATTGCCAGAATGCTTTTAGAGGCTGGTTAAAAGAAAAGTACAACCATGATTTGAAAGCTCTGAATGATGCCTGGTGGGGTCCTTTCTGGAGCCATACCTTCAATGACTGGTCACAAATTGAATCCCCATCGCCAATCGGCGAGAACGCTGTGCACGGATTGAATCTGGACTGGCGCCGGTTTGTAACGGACCAGACCATCTCTTTCTTTGAAAATGAAATTGTTCCGATTAAAGAGATTACACCGGATATCCCGATTACGACTAATTTTATGGCCGATACGTTTGATTTGATTCCTTTCCAGGGACTTGACTACAGCAAGTTTGCCAAGCATCTGGATGTCATCAGCTGGGATGCCTACCCTGCATGGCACAATGATTGGGAGAGCACGGCTGATCTGGCGATGAAGGTTGGTTTTATCAATGACCTGTACCGCTCCCTGAAGCAGCAGCCGTTCCTGCTGATGGAGTCGACTCCAAGTGCTGTTAACTGGCATGAGGTGAATAAGACTAAGCGCCCGGGGATGCACCTGCTGTCCTCTATGCAGATGCTGGCCCACGGATCCGACAGCGTGCTGTACTTCCAATGGCGGAAATCCCGCGGATCTTCGGAGAAATTCCATGGCGCAGTCGTGGATCATGATAACAGCCCTGAAAACCGCGTCTTCAAGGAAGTAGCGAAGGTTGGGGAAACCCTTGAAAAGCTGTCAGATGTAGTTGGAACCAATCGCACTTCAAATGTTGGAATCCTGTATGATTGGGACAGCAACTGGGCAATCAATGATGCACAGGGCTACGGATTGAAGACCAAGCGCTATCCGCAAACGCTGCAGCAGCATTACCGTACCTTCTGGGAACAGGATATTCCTGTTGATGTCATCACAAAGGAACAGGACTTCTCATCCTATAAGCTGCTGATTGTCCCAATGCTGTACTTGATGAGTGAAGAAACGATCGCCAGGCTGAAAGATTTCGTGGCAAACGGCGGAAGACTGGTAACAACGTATATCAGCGGGATCGTCAATGAGCATGATCTGACCTATTTAGGCGGATGGCACAAGGATCTGCAGGAAGTGTTCGGAATCAATCCTGTTGAAACAGATACCTACTATCCTAACGATAAAAACTATGTAACTTATAAAAATCAATCCTATGAGCTGAAGGATTATGCGACTGTGATTGATGTTCATACAGCAATAACCGAAGGCGTATATGTTGAGGATTTTTATGCCAATACACCGGCCGTAACAAGCCACGTCTATGAACAAGGCAAAGCTTATTACATCGGAGGCCGCCTGGAGGACCAGTTCCACCGCGATTTCTATCAGGAACTGATTCAGGAGCTTGGGCTTGAACCGGCATTCCGTGTTAAGCACGGCAAGGGCGTATCCGTCCAGGTTCGCCAGGATCAGGAAAACGACTATATCTTCATCATGAACTTCACCGAAGAACAACAGAACGTCACCCTGGAATCCAGTGTGACCGACCTGATCACCGGAGAAGAACTATCAGGGGACCTCACCCTCGAAAAATACGAAGCAAGAATCGTTCTACAGCGCTAAAGAGGGTCAGGCACCGTTTCGTTCGCTAAAGCACTGAAGGGGGTCAGGCACCGTTTGGTACTTTAAAGCGCTAACGGGGGGTAAGCCACTGTTTGGTACTGTGCAGTACTAATGGGGGTCAGGCACGCGGTGGTTTGGTAATGAACTAAAGTGTGTAGAAGGCTGCGAAGGTCTGGAAAAGACCTAAAGCATGCACGGGCTACGGAGGCCTTCTAAAGTACTTAAGCAGCCAGGCCCACATTAGCTTAATAGTTTAAGATTCATCCACTCCATAGTGCTCCAAAAAATGGGGTGGATGTCTTTCTATTTCGATCTTGGGAGGTGGTTTGTCCAATTAAATGGAAACGCTTAACTGACAATATAGTCTAATAGGTTCAGCTGACTCGTCATGAAAATGGAAAGGTGTGGAAGATTTGAGGAATAGTAGAATGAAGTCGTTCTTTAAAGGGTTATTTGCTTTTATGGTGGTATTCAGCTCACTTGGTTTACATAGCGGGGTTGGACTTGCTGCCGATGCGCAGAATGAGTATTTGAAAAACAGCGGTTTCGAAACTGATTTTTATGCAGAGGGCTCTTGGAGTATTGAAGATTTGAACTGGGATGCCGTGGATGTACAGCATTTTTCCTATTCCACTGATGCATGGATGACGCCTGCTGAAGGCGAGCATGCCCTGAAATACTGGATCAAGGACACGGCAGTCGGAAACGAGTCATTTACCGTCAGCCAGACCATCCCGACGCTGCCGGCCGGAAGCTATGAGCTTTCAGCGAAATCAATGGGAGGTTCGGCCGCAGAGGCCGGGAGTGTCCAGCTGTTTGCCGGAGACAAATCAGCAGAGGCCACAGTAACCACAGGCTACAACACGTGGGGCAGCCCTGTCCTGAAATTTGAACTGGCAGAAGCCGTGACCAATTTTAAAGTGGGAGCAGTTGTCACCGGGGCGCCAAAATCGTGGGGCTACCTCGACAGCTTTATCTTGAAATCAGCACCTAATGAAGGGGGAGACGCAGAGGTGCCTGAACCAGTTGCCTCGGACATCTTTGTTAAAAGAGTGGCAGGAATGGATGAAGATTTCATTAAAGGGGTAGACGTTTCGAGCATCATCTCCCTGGAAGACAGCGGAGTGAAATTATACAGTGAATCTGGGAAAAAACAGGATATTTTTAAAACCCTGAAAGAAGCGGGTGTCAATTATGTCCGCGTCCGCGTATGGAATGACCCTTATAATGCCAAGGGGAATGGCTATGGCGGCGGCAATAATGACATCCAAAAGGCCATCGAAATCGGGAAAAGGGCAACTGCAAACGGAATGAAGCTGCTCGTCGACTTCCATTATTCCGACTTCTGGGCAGATCCTGCCAAGCAGCAGGCTCCAAAGGCGTGGAAGAACTTGAGCTTCGAAGCTAAAAAAGCGGCACTCTACCAATATACGAAAGAAAGCCTGCTGGACATGAAGAAAGCTGGCATCGATATTGGCATGGTCCAGATCGGGAATGAAACCAATGGCGGCTTGGCTGGTGAAAAAGACTGGGGCAAAATGAGCGAGCTGTTCAATGAGGGAAGTAAAGCGGTAAGAGCAGTTGATTCTGATATCCTGGTTGCTTTGCACTTCACCAATCCAGAAACCTCAGGAAGGTATGCGTCTATTGCAGAAACCCTTAAAAAGAATGGGGTTGATTACGATGTATTCGCCAGCTCCTATTACCCTTTCTGGCATGGAACATTGGCGAATTTAACCTCTGTTCTTAAAAATGTAGCCAATACCTACGGGAAAAAAGTGATGGTTGCAGAAACGTCCTATACGTATACGGCGGAAGATGGGGACGGACACGGGAACACTGCGCCAAAATCCACCGGCCAAACGCTGAATTATCCGATTACCGTCCAGGGGCAGGCGACAGCCATCCGGGATGTCATGGAAGCAGTAGCGAATGTCGGGGATGCAGGTATTGGAGTATTCTATTGGGAACCGGCATGGATTCCGGCTGCTCCGGGTAAAAAGCTTGAGAAAAACCAAAGGCTTTGGGAAAAATATGGATCTGGCTGGGCTTCTAGCTTCGCAACAGAATATGATCCAGAAGATGCTGGCCACTGGTACGGCGGTAGCGCGGTCGACAACCAGGCGATGTTCGATTTTTATGGACATCCACTTCCATCCCTGAATGTATTCAAGCTGGTTGACACCGGTGCCGTTGCGCCGTTAAAAATTGATGAAATAAACGATGTTTCGGTACATGCTAATGCGGGTGAACCAGTTGCACTGCCTGAAACAGTGACGGTTACCTACAATGATGGAAGCAAAGGGTCAGTTGGTGTTACATGGGATCAGGAGGCATTAAAGCAGGCTGTTTCCACAGGAGCTGGAGCCTATGTGATTGAGGGTGTTGTTGAAGGCGGAAGTACAGTCAAGGCCCACCTGCAAATTCAGCCAAAGAATTTTGTGGCGAACCCGGGCTTTGAAAACAGCGACAGAAGCATGTGGAGCATTACGTATGGAAACGGGGCAGCTCCGCACACCGACTTCCAGGAAAAGGCTTCTGATGCGAAAACAGGGAACTATTCCCTTCACTTTTACTCCGGAACTGGTGTGGATTTTAACGTCGAACAGACGATAACAGGCCTGGAGCCAGGAACTTATAACCTTTCCATGTTCCTGCAGGGCGGAGATGCGGGCAATTCAGATATGTACCTCTATGCAAAGACGGGCGGACAGGAATACAAGGCGAATACAGGAGTCAATGGCTGGGTCAATTGGAGCAACCCTGAAATTGCCGCCATTCCTGTAACCGACGGAACCATCACCATTGGGGCGAGAATCAAAGCTGGTGCTGGTGCATGGGGAAGTCTGGATGATTTCTATCTTTATCGTGTAAATTAAGCAAAAAGGATGGTGCGCCGGCACCATCCTTTTTTATTGTTTTCCTGCTTTTAAGGCAAGCAGTCTTTCTGCTTGAACTGCCTGCTTGCCACATAGGCACAGCTTGCATTCCTGGCATTTTAGGCTTGCGGGTGTTTTTCTCTCTTTTAAAACAGCAGTGGCGGAACTCATTTCATTTCCCCTTTCTAGCTGGCGGCCAGCGAAGCTTCTGCAGCCAGTCTTTTACGGTAAACGACTTTACTGAGTGTAATGCTTAATTCGTATAAAAGCAGCAGCGGAATAATGACGAGCACGTCGGATATAAAGTCCGGCGGTGTGATTAAAATGGATACAACAATTAAAAGAAAGTAAGCAACCTTCCGCGCTTTGACAAGCTTAAGAGGATTGATGATCCCCAATCTTGTCAGGAACATGACTACTGCTGGCATTTCAAAAAGACAGCCAAATGGCAACGTCAGGTTCAGCATGAACCGGAAGTATTTTTCAGCTGTAAAAAAAGCCTCAAACTGGTCTCCTGCCAGGTTGGTCAAAAACCCAAGGACGATCGGGAATAAAATGAAGTAACCAAAGGCGATTCCAAAAAGGAACAAGAAAAATAATCCCGGGATAAAGGCCAAACTAACCTTTCTTTCATCTTTTGTCAGCGCAGGCCTGACAAACTGCCACAGTTGAAAAGCGGCAACTGGTATCGTGACCGCGATGGCCGCCACCCCTGAGATCGCCATATAAATCCAGAGAATGTCAGTCGGGCCAAGGACCGCCAGCTTACCATCCAGATCCTTTACCAGCAGCTTGTAGATATCACCTACGAAAACAAAAGCGGCAATAAAGGAAAGGAGAAAGGCAGCGAGGGTTATGATCAGTCTTTTCCGCAATTCACCTAAATGTTCGATATAATTCATCTGAGTCTTGTCCATTCTGATTGACTCCTTTTAAAAAGGAAAGATGCAAGCAGGTTTCCAACTCTCCCAGCCTGCATCTTTCTTCTCTTAGCTTCCAGCTTTGCTTTTAGAAACTTCAACGGCCTGAAGCTTTTTCGTACCTTCTGAGGACTTTGAATCTGTTTCGCTATCGCCATTGACCAAGTCATGGGTGGCTTTTTTGAATTCCTTCAGCGTATTTCCAAAGGCGCGGCCGATCTCGGGCAGCTTGGAAGGGCCAAATATGATCAATGCGATGACCAAAATCAAAATCAGACCTGGTATTCCAATGTTTTGCAGCATTTATTTTACCTCCATGGTTATGTAGTTCGGTTCTTACAGGATTGGCATGCCGTGGCGTTCCAATGCCGCTGCTTCTAAAATAGACATTCCCTGGTCTTCAGCAAAGGCTGCGAGCTTGTCCGATACGACTGGACCCAGGCCTGCAGGTGGTGCTGCATGTCCCATTGCCCGCTGTCGTGCAGCATTTTGACGGGCGAAAGGACCCCAAATCGCAAACGTCAGCCCAGGTGTCTGCATGTTAACAAAGAACGTTTTGCCATCAGGCGAGAAGGTTGGACCTGCAAATTCAGAGCCATTCAGGCGGTTTTCGGCAAATTTGTAGACATTGCCTTCTGGGGTCAGTCCGATAATCCGGTCATTCCCGCCGCCATCCTCGGCGATCCACAGGTCACCCCAAGGGGCCATTGCGATATTATCAGGCATTTCCAGGAACTCGGAAGCAGTAGATTCATAAAATAGCTCCAGCGTATTGGTTGCCGGGAAATAGCGGTATACACGGCCATGCTTTCCATTTCCTGCACTTGTATCATCGAACCAGAACGTGCCGGCAGTAAAGAAAGCGCCCTCCAGGCGGCTGAACTGAATGCAACCCAAATCCTTTGCATCCTGCTGCGCCCGCTCAGGATTTACTTTTTTCCACACAACGCCAAACTTTTGGCCGCTGGTGAACTGGCTGGCAGCTCCAGCCGGAAGCTCTTCAATTGCGAGGGCTTCAAGTATCCCGCCCTTTTGAAGCGAACCAAGCTTTTGGCTGCGGTCATGCGGTGTAAAACGGTACAGGAAGCTAGGGCTTGCATCTTCTGTCAGGTACCAGATGCCCGTTGCCGGATCGACAGCACAGGCTTCATGTGAAAAGTAGCCCATGTCACGAATAGGTGTTTTGGACATTTCATTTTCTGGATCAAGAGGGTTTACTTCAAAGACAAAGCCGTGGCCAAGTTCGCGTGTCTCTTCGCAGGTCAGCCAGGTTCCCCATGTGGAAGCCCCGCCTGCGCAGTTGCGGATGGTCCCTGAATTGGTTACATACTCCTTGATTACCTTGCGATTTGGGCCAACTACAAGAGCGGTTGTACCGCCTGCAGCTCCAATGCTCCAAGGGTTTTTCCCGTTGACTGGGTAATCGGCGTTGGTCCCAAGCTCATGGTTCCGGACAAGAATGGTGGTATTTTTCTCGCCTTTAAAAGCAGCCATTCCATCGAGTGCGCCAGGAACCTTATCACCGTTTGTCATGGTATCGCCAGTTTTAGAAATAATTTGATATTGAAAACCCTGGGGAAGGTCAAGAATCCCGTCCGGATCCTTTACCAAAGGGCCATATCCGCCAAATCCGCTCGTAGGGTTAAGCTGTTCAGCAGCAAAGCCCTTTGCAGTTCCGCCCAGTGAATAAACACCTGTAGCACCTAAAGCCAACGCCAGCGTACTCATTCCGCCAGCCTTTAAAAAGTCACGTCTGTTCAATCCTGCATTACCAGATTTCATTCCCACTACCTCCAGCTTGTTTTTAAGGATGATATTCTCTAAGAAGAAGCACTCTATATAAAAAGTAACAAACTATTCTTAACCCCCTGTTAAAGTTCTGTAAGGATTCCCTTAACATTCAGAAAACTAGATCAGAAGGCATGATAAAGGGAATCGCGCTGTAAGAGAATTAGGATATTTCATGAATCGAAGGTAACAGATAACAAGCAATACTCGTCTCATTCAAATAGATTAAAAGACCGGAACTAAATCAAAAGTCCCGGAAAATAATAGCCCATTGTAAAAATAATGTAAAAAGCAAAAACGCTGCGTTCCCCAAAAGCGGGGTCATTCCTGGACACGCTAACGCACTAAAGTGGGTCAGACCCCGGATACGCTAACGTATTAAAGCGTGCCTGACCCGCGGCGCTTTAAAGTGGTAAAGCTAAATCTTCCCTTCCTCGAAAAATTAGGCTGATTTTGCTGTTGACCTTGACGCTGCGTTAAGGTGTATGGTTGTTATGTAGGGAAGCAGCAGGCCATGAAGATAATCCGGCCGCGGGGATTTACGGGCCTGTGCTTTCTTATAAGGAGGTGAGCGATATGGAATATACAGTGCAAAAGCTGGCGACGCTGGCGGGGGTAAGCTCCAGGACCCTTAGGTATTATGATGAAATCGGGATTCTTAAGCCGGCAAGAATCAATTCGTCCGGATACCGCATCTACGGGCAGGACGAGGTCGACAGGCTGCAGCAAATCCTTTTTTACCGGGAGCTGGGACTTGATCTCGACAGCATCAAAAAGATGGTCACGGCACCTTACTTTGACGGGGCCCAGGCACTGAAGGAACATCGTGAAAAACTCCTTGAAAAACGGCAGCAGCTCGATGCATTGATTGCGAATGTCGAGAAAACCATTGCCACAAAGGAAGGGAGAATAACTATGTCGGATCAGGAAAAATTCGAAGGCTTCAAGAAAAAGCTGGTTGAGGATAATGAACATAAATACGGGGAAGAAATCCGCCAAAAGTACGGGGACGATCAAGTAGACCAGTCCAACGCCAAGATGATGAATATGAGCCAGGAAGATTATGAGAAGGTCACCAAACTGGCCAACCAAGTAAACGAAACTTTGGCGGAAGCTTTCAAAACCGGAGATCCAGCCGGGGAACTCGCCCAGAAAGCGGCTGACCTGCACAAGCAGTGGCTCACGTTTTACTGGAAGGAATACAGCAAAGAAGCGCATGCAGGACTCGGGCAGATGTACGTCGATGACGAACGTTTCACAGCCTATTATGACAAAGAGCAGCCCGGAACCGCCGAGTTTCTCCGCGATGCCATCCTCATTTACACCGGCATGAAAAAGTAATATCCTTAAAGAAAAAGCGATGGGCCTGTCCTGTCGCTTTTTTACATAAAAGGGAGGGCTTATTAATAATGGATAAAAACCCGGTCATCACTGTAGTCGGCAGCATCAATATGGATTTAGTCACCCTGACGGACAAGGTTCCCCAAATGGGCGAAACGCTTATGGGGACAAAATTCCAGACCAACCCCGGAGGAAAAGGGGCCAATCAGGCTGTTGCGGCAGCCAGGCTTGGAGTGCATGTCAAAATGATCGGCTGTGTCGGTAAAGATCAGTTCGGAACCGAGCTTCTTCACCATCTCCAAAACCAGGGAATTGATACGGCACACGTAGAACAGGTGGAAGATCGGACCGGCATTGCCACCATCATCGTATCTGGCCAGGATAACAGCATCATCGTCGTCCCTGGAGCCAACGACCATGTGACCGGAGACTTCGTAGAAACCAGGCGGGACATCATTGCTCAAAGTGACCTTCTCCTGCTTCAGCTCGAAATCCCTCTGGAAGCCGTCCGAAAAGCCGCACAAATTGCAAAGGAAAATGGCGTCAAAGTGATCCTCAATCCTGCACCCATCCGGGACCTCCCGGGAGAACTCCTTGAAAACATTGAGTATCTGACCCCTAATGAGCACGAATACAGGCTATTACCTAGTCATAACGAGGAGCTTCATAAAAAAGTCATCCTGACCAAGGGGAGGGAAGGAGTCTCCTACTATGAAGGGAACCAGCTCGTAAATATTCCGGCATTCAATGTCAGCGCCATCGATACCACGGGAGCGGGGGATTCCTTCAATGGAGGATTTGCGGTTGGTTTAAGCAAGGGTCTTTCCTTGAAAGAAGCCTGCCAGTATGGAAATGCCGTTGCAGCTCTTTCCACTACCAGGCTGGGGGCGCAAACAGGGATGCCGACTGCAAACGAGGTGGAGGCCTTTTTAAAGTCAAAAATAGATTGGAACATTCGTTCGTAAAAAGAATATCCGGCCCCATTTTACAATATGATGAATTATCATCAGTGAAATGAGGCGATAAGATGAGGAACGAAACACCCATCACCCGGGAGATGCTGGCTCATTATCTTGAACTCAACCGGAAGAAGAAAGAAGTTGAATCGGAAATTGAGCAATTAAAAACCGCTTTTAATGAGTACTTTGACCAATCCGTCGGTAAAAATACCAAGGGAGAAATGGTGATGAGGGAATATAAACTGCAAAGACAGATCAGGAAAACGGAGAAGTTTCAGCAGGAAAAAACCGTCCAGAAGCTGGAGGAATTAAACCTGACCGAGCTGATTCAAAAGCGGCCGGACGAGGGGAAAATAAAGTCCGCCATCGACCTGGGGCTGATCAAGGAAGAAGATCTTCAGGACTGCAGGACGGTCAGTTCTTCCCAGGCCATCTATGTAAAGCTGCTGGATGCCAAGTGACATTCGGAAGCAGCCTCCGAGCGATTCGCAAGGGGGCTTTTTTATATGTAAAAACGCGTTAATCAAACGTTTGATTAAAATAAAATAGCCTTGTTTCTTCCTATATTATCTTGTGGCGAGTATACGGTTATCGTTTTTCTCAATCATCTTTTTTGGAGGCAATCCAATCCCTATTTTAAAATCAGTAATCCTCGAAACACAGTCCGCTGCATTCTTTCAAAGATTTAAAACCACGCTCTTCCAGCTGCCTCTGAGGGAAATCAAGGCTCACGCTGACCGACAATCGCCTTCCATCCCACAACAGCCTCCAGGGGAAAAGGATATACTGGGAACTCTGGCTATATCCCCGTAAAAAATTCAAATCACCGCAGGAATATATTTCCTCCCTGTTTCAGACTCCTCCCTTTTATAAGACCATTTTCTCACTTTTTGTAAAACTCTTTACAATACCCTAACATATTTACTGAATCTTCATGAATTTTACAGACTCTTTAAAAGGGCTCAATATGGCCTTTAAACTCACCTCCTATACTACGGCGTAGGAGGTGTTTTTGTTCTGAGTGCTGAAAAAAGCTTCAATATCTACCAAGACTATTCTCTTGTCCAAGCCTCTGATCCATTGCTTTCAAAGCAGGCGGAGCAATATCTCTATTGTAAAAGAGCGATGGACCTTGTACTGGCAACTGTAGGGATGATTCTGGCTCTCCCCTTGATTCTGTTTTTTGCGGTTCTCGTCATGCTTGAAACTCCGGGATCTCCGTTTTATATCCAGGAGCGGGTGGGCAAGAACGGCAAGCACTTTAACATCATCAAGCTTCGGTCAATGAGGGCCGATGCAGAAAAAGACGGTGCAAAATGGGCAGAAGTCAATGACACCCGAGTGACAAAAGTGGGTGCGTTCATCCGGAAGACCCGGATCGATGAGCTTCCGCAGCTCCTTTCAGTCCTGAAAGGGGATATGTCGTTGATCGGGCCGAGACCGGAAAGGCCAATGTTTACGGCTCAATTTAATAAAGAAATTAAAGGCTTTGAACATCGCCTGCTTGTAAAACCAGGTCTCACCGGACTGGCGCAGGTGAGCGGGGGATATGATATCTCTCCCCAGGAAAAGCTTCATTATGATCTTGAGTATATTAAAAATTTAAATTTTGCTCTTGAATTAAAAATTCTGATAAAAACATTCAAAGTGGTTTTGACCGGAGAAGGAGCACGTTAAGGCAGGGGAATCAATGTCAGTCATCAAAAACCAAATGCTCAAAGGAGTGAGGTGGACCGGAATTTCCACCCTTCTCATTACGATTATTCAAATCCTGCAGTTCGCGCTGCTGGCCAACCAAATGAGCGTGGCCCAGTTTGGGCTGGTGGGGATGATCACAACCATCGTGATTTTTTCCCAAATCCTGCTGGACCTTGGGTTAGGTTCAGCGATTATCCAAAGAGAAGAGCTCCGGGAACGAATGCTGTCGACCCTGCACTGGCTGAATCTTTTTGTAGGGGCAGGACTGTTTGCCCTGCTGATGGGGGCCAGCCCATTAATTGCCGCTTTCTTCCACCGCGAAGAATTAACTCAGCTGATCCGCTTGCTGGCCCTGATGTTTTTAATCGCGCCGGTTGGGCAGCAATCACAGTATTTGCTGCAGCGTGATCTGCGATTTAATGACCTGGCTATCATTGAAATGGGGGCAGCCATCCTGTCATTCATCATTCTGATGGTGCTGATTTTTACCATTAGTCCAATCTATGCCTATGTGATTTCGCAAGTAGTCCTGTATGCGCTGAAAGGGATTCTCTATTTCTTTTGCTATCGAAAGACATGGAGGCCCTCCTTCGTATTTGATCTTTCGGAATGCAGAGAAGTCCTGCCATTCGGAGCGTTCCAGCTGTCATCAAGGCTGGTCAACCGGATAGGCTCAAATATTGATGTGATTTTAATTGGAAGATTTCTAGGTGCGGAAGCCCTGGGGATCTACAATCTGGTCTACCAAATTGTGACCATTCCCGTTCTAAAAATAAACCCGATCCTGACAAGGGTCGCGTTTCCGGTGTTTTCAAAGCATCAGGGAAATACCACGGCTTTGAATGACGGCTTCCTTCATATGACAAAGCTTCTGGGACTGGTTACATTCCCGATGCTGATGGGGCTGACCGCCGTGGCCAATGTGTTCATCCAAAGCGTCTTTGGAGAGAAGTGGATGGAGGCGGTGCCGATTTTACAGATCATGGCGATTGTCGGTATCCTCCGGGTGCTGATGAATCCGAATGGTTCTGTAATCCTTGCCAAAGGTAAGGCGAATATCACTTTTTACTGGGATGCCGGAGTGCTGATTTTATATGGATTGACCTTATGGGGAGCTGTCCTGACCGGCAGTCTTGAGACGGTGGCATGGACCTATGCGGGAGTAAGCTTTGTGAATTTTATTGTTGGAAGGTGGTTATTGGCATGGCTGATCCAGCTGAGGTGGAAAGCGTACATCAAAACCATTGCCGTCCCATTCGGCTTATCACTGATCATGACAGTTACGGCCTATTTTATAAAAGAAACCAGCTCGGGGTATTTCCCGCAGGCAGCCATCTGGCCTTTGCTCATTTCAGTGACTTCGGGTGCCGGCCTGTACATCATGCTTTTGGGTTTCGCGTATCCAAACTTTATCAAAAAACGAACTAGGGGACAGCAGCTATGAAGGTTTTATGGATTACCAGTGCCTATCCGAGCGACATCCACCCTGGCTCCGGCGTTTTTCACGAGACACAGGTGCAGGCTCTGAGGAAAGAGGGCGTTGATGTGACGGTTATCTGTCCGGTGCCGAAGAACCCTTCGGTGCTCGGAGTGCTGAAAAAACAATATCGCGCCAATCAGGAGATTCCAGCCTTTTACCGTCGCAATAGGGTTGCCGTGCATCGTCCTGCTTATACCGCGCTTCCTGGCCAGCTAAGATGGGCACAGCCTGATAAGCGGATTGCCGACGCAGTTTTGCAGGTGGTGGAGGCAGAGCAATTGGAGCCCGATGTTATTCATGCCCATTTTGCGATGCCGTCCGGCGGGGCTGCGAGGATCATTGCCGAAAAGATGGGCCTGCCGTGGCTGCTGACTCTGCATGGCAGCGACGTGAATGTGTACCCACACTACAGCGGCAATGCGATGAGGGCCTTTAAGCAATCGGTGCTGGCAGCCGATCAGGTGCTGGCAGTGGGCGAGAATCTCGCGGATAAAACAGAAGAAATGACAGGGAGAAGCAGTTCAGTGCTCCCGATTGGAGTGGACCTCACCAGGTTTGCCGCTCCTTTGGGGACTCAACAGGGCGTAAGAGAAACCCTGAAGCTCCCTTTGGACAAAAAGCTGGTTGTGTTCGTTGGAAGGCTGACAAAGGCCAAGGGCGTCTTTGAACTGGCGGCAGCGCTCGAAAGTCTTTCGGAAGATTCGGCAATCGTCTTTGTCGGGGATGGCCCTGCTAAAAATAAACTGAAGCAGCATCCCGAGTATAACTCCAGGCTGTTCCTTGCCGGGCAGGTCGAGAATGAAAGAGTCAAAGATTACTTATTTGCGAGCGATGCCTTTGCCCTTCCTTCTTATACAGAAGGGATGCCAACCGTTGTCATCGAAGCCCTGGCTTTGAAAGTCCCCGTCATTTGCACCCATGTTGGCGGTGTCCCAGATTTGTTCGGGAAGCACAGGAACCTCCTGATCGAGCCTAAATCAGTATCCAGCCTGGCAGAGCGCATAAAGGGCGTATTGGAACAAAACCTTTCTAATCCGGATATCCAGCAGGAGCTGTATGAGCGGGTGCAGGAAAACTACAATGCACAGCGGAATGCAGGCCAGCTGAAGGAAGCATACTTGAAAGTCGTCAAATCAGCCAGGGTGCCGGTTTAGGGCCAAATCAAAGGGGAGTTCCGAAACGTTCATAACGTCCGAAATCGCAGAATTAGTGAAAATGGGGGAAGTATGAGTGAACCCATAACGCCCGGATTCCTTTGGGAAGATGGAAAAAGGTGATTATGAGAGCTTCATAGTGACCGAAAGGAATCGGAAAACAAGAAAAAGGTAGTTATGAAACGTTCATAACTACCGAACCCGCCAAGATGGTGAAAAATAGGGAGTTATGAGAAAAATCATAACGCCCGGATTCCTTTGGGAAGATGGAAAAAGGTGATCATGAGAGCTTCATAGTGACCGTTAATTTTAAATAAGGCCTCATAGACGTTATCTATAACCCAGGTTCGTGAGCAAGGTCAAGCGGAACTACTAAAAGCCCAACCCCGGCTAAAAGCGGAGCCAAAGGTCGCATAGAGGTTTTCTACAAGCCCAACCCCGGCTAAAAGCGGAGCCCAAGGTCCCGTAGAGGTTCTCTAAAAGCCCAAACCCGGCTAAAAGCGAAGCCAAAGGTCACATAGAGGTTCTCTACAAGCCCAAACCCGGTAAAAAGCGAAACCAAAGGTCGCGTAGAGGTTCTCTACAAGCCCAAACCCGGCTAAAAGCGGAGCCAAAGGTCGCGTAGAACTTCTCTACGAACCCAAACCCGGGCAATAGCCGAGGATCACCCGCCACCGCAAGAAGGCACCAACCATTCTACAAACGAAAGGAAGAATTGATATGAAGAAAATCGCTGTTATTGGAACGGGCTATGTTGGCCTGGTTTCAGGAACTTGCTTTGCGGAGGCAGGCAACCACGTGACCTGCTGTGACATTGATCAAAGCAAGATTGACAAGCTTGCACAAGGCATCATGCCCATCTATGAACCGGGTCTCAAGGAGCTTGTTGATAAGAATGCCGGGAGAGGCACCCTCCAGTTTACCAGCGAAATCAGCCAGGCCATTCGCGACGCAGAAATCGTTTATATTGCGGTTGGTACGCCGATGTCGGTGACGGGTGAAGCGGATCTGACCTATGTAAAACAAGTCGCACAAACGATTGCGGAGAACTTGAACTCCTATAAAGTCGTTGTCACGAAAAGCACTGTGCCAGTCGGGACTGGGAAAGTGATTCAAACCATTATTTCACAGTATTCCAGCGCCCCTTTTGACATTGTGTCCAATCCGGAATTTTTGCGGGAAGGGGCTGCCATCAAAGACTCCATGAACATGGAGCGGGCTGTAATTGGCGCCAGCAGCGACAAGGCCTATGAAATCATTGCCGAGCTCCACAAACCATTTACCTCGAACATCGTGAAGGCCAATGTGG
Organism: Mesobacillus foraminis; assembly: GCF_004340465.1. Lineage (GTDB taxonomy): Bacteria > Bacillota > Bacilli > Bacillales > Cytobacillaceae > Mesobacillus_B > Mesobacillus_B foraminis. The sequence continues at coordinate 225,002 of NZ_SLVV01000003.1, forward strand.
AAACGGCAGAACTGATCAAGTACGCGGCGAACGCGTTTTTGGCCACAAAGATTTCGTTCATCAATGACATTGCCAATATCTGCGAGCGAGTGGATGCCGATGTCAGCAAGGTATCGGAAGGAATTGGGCTCGACAGCCGGATTGGCCCGAAATTTTTACAAGCGGGAGTCGGGTTCGGCGGTTCGTGCTTTCCAAAGGATACTGCAGCGCTGCTCCATATTTCCAAGGACTGCGGCTACGACTTTAAATTGATTCAAGCAGTCATGGAGACCAACGAGTCACAGCGGATGCTCCTGGTGAAAAAGCTGATTTCTGCATTGGGTTCGCTGAAAGGCAAGACGATAAGCGTCCTAGGCCTGGCGTTTAAACCAGATACAGATGATGTTCGTTCCTCGCCGGCAATTGACATTATCCCGCTGCTTACCGATTTTGGCGCAACGGTCCGTGCCTATGACCCGATTGCCATTGACGAAGCAAAAAAGAAGCTCGGGTATCAGTGTTCCTATTCCGAGGATCCGTACGAAACCATGAAACAGGCAGACGCTTGCCTGATTTTAACGGACTGGATGGAAGTCAAACAACTCGACTTGCACAAGGTGAAAAGTCTGCTCAAGCAGCCGCTGATCATTGATGGCCGCAATCTTTACCAAATCGAAACGATGCAAAGGCTGGGCTTCACGTATTTATCCGTTGGAAGGCCGGCTGTCCATAAAGAAAATACGATATCAAGAGCGATGTAGGAGGATGTTTCAATGAAGAGAGTGGTCGTAACAGGCGGAGCCGGGTTCATCGGCTCCCATATCGTTGAAGAATTGCTGCAGAATAAGTTTCATGTCTCCATCATCGATAACTTTTCAACCGGAAAAATGGAAAATATCGAGCACCTCCATGTCGACCTGTATACCTGTGATATTACTGATCCAAGCGTGATCAACCTGGTCGTTTCGCTCTGCCCGGATTATATCATCCACCAGGCAGCTCAGGTGAGTGTGGCGGAATCCGTCCAGAACCCGCTGTTGGACGAAAAAATCAATGTTAAAGGCTCTCTTCATATTATCGAGGCAGCAGCCAAAGCAAAAGTGCAAAAGCTGGTGTTTGCCTCTTCGGCAGCCGTGTACGGAAATCCTGTCGAGCTGCCTGTAACAACAGCGCATCCGACAAGGCCCGAGTCGCCTTATGGACTCACGAAGCTGACGGTCGAGCATTATTTAAAGCTTTCCAGCAAGCTGAACCAGGTTCCATACAGCATCCTGCGCTACAGCAATGTGTATGGCCCAAGGCAGGATGCAAAGGGAGAAGGCGGAGTTGTAGCGATCTTTTCGGACCGGATCACCAACCATGCGGCTCCTGTCATTTACGGAGACGGAGAGCAAACCAGAGATTTTATTTATGTAAAAGATGTGGCCGCTGCGAATGTAAAAGCCATGCTGGCAGAGGAGAATCTATGCGTCAACGTGTCTTCGGGTACACAGATTTCCGTCAATCAGCTGTTTCAGGCGATGAAGGAGATTGCCTGGTCCAATCTGACACCGGTTTATAAAGAAGAGCGTCCGGGAGATATCCGGGACAGCGTCCTTTCAAATGAAGAAACCTGCTCGCTGCTGGGGTGGGAGCCTGCTTATGGCCTTTTCCGCGGATTGAAGGATACGATTGCCCACAGCAGCGCCGGAAAGAAGCTAAAAATTGGCTAGGAAAAGGGAGTAGAAGAAATGATGGCAAGCAGTTCAAGAATGATGCAGGCAGCAGGAATCTCCATTTTCCTTATAACTGGGCTTGCCGCCTTTTATTCACTTGCTGAAATGCCGAAGCTGGCCGTGATGATTGCGGCCGTCTGGATGGCATTGGGGTTCGCAGTTTTAATCAAGTTTTACATTCGAGGTGAAAGCCTGTTCCGAGGCTCCATGTATATCCTGGTCATCGCGACGTTCCTGAACCAGTCGGTGCTCAGCCTCAACATTGGCTTCTTCAGCATGTTCCTCTACAGGCTGCTGCTGATTGCCGCGGCCGGACTGTTTCTTCTCCGGATTGTAAAAGAAAGAAGCCTGCCGGGATACTGGAGCGAAGTAAGAGTAAAAGGTGTTCTCGGGTTCCTCCTTTTCTGGCTGGCTTATGGAGCGGTATCGCTGCTTTGGGCCAGGTCGTTCATTGAGGGAATCAAGTATTTGTTCCTGCTGGGACTTGGAGTCGCCTTTGTGTTTCTGGCTGTTTTCACTTTTACCAAGGTGACCAGACTGTATCTGTTTTATGCGATCTGGATGATCATGACCGCGGGGCTGCTGATGCTAGGGTTTATGAACCACTTCCTGCAGATCCAGCTTCCGACCTCTACTCTTTATGGGGCATCCGAATACAAGCTTGGCTACCCGACAGCCGTGTTTTTTAACCAGAATGATTTCGCTACATTCTTGACGATTTCCGTCTTCTTTTACCTGGGAGCTGCAAAGAACAGCAAGAACGTCCTTTTAAAAACGGCCAGCATCCTCTTGGCCCTGATGTGTGTGTACACGATTGTTCTGACGGAGTCCCGGGCAAGCCTTCTCGCAGTTGGGGGCGGAGCGGCGCTTTACCTTTTCATTCTGCTTCCGCCGATGTTAAAAAAACTCGCCGGGGCCGCGGGGGTTGCCGGAGTGATTTTAGGCGGGGCGTTTGTCCTGACCAAGCTGGACGAAATGTCAGCTAATGCCGATCCGCAGGCCTCCAACCTTGTGAGGCTGAACCTGCTGAAAAATACGTTCCATTATCTGCTAGATACATTTGGGTTCGGTGTGGGTGCAGGCAATCTCCCATTCTATTTAAAACATGACCCCATCTATGAAACGGATTCGGTGGTTGAGGTACATAATTGGCTGGCAGAAATTATCGGAAACTTCGGGCTTCCTGTCTTTTTAGGCTATGTCACGATGTATGCCTTCCTTTTTATCGGCCTTTATAAAATCTATCAGCAAACCAAAGAACACAAAGCTTTGCTTGAAGCAGGCATGATCGGGCTTGCCGCCTTCCTGATTTCGAGCATCTCCCCAAGCTCCGTCAGCAATCTTTATTTCCACTGGGTCTTCCTTGGCTTTGTGATTTCAACGCTTTCAGTGCTGAAGAGCAGGGAGGAGGACCATGATGGGCAAAAGTCAGCAGGGTGGAAGAAGAGGGACATTGGTCCGCCCCAGTATCAAAATGAATTTTTTTACTAAGGAGCAAGGTTGGATGGAACTCATGTTGCAAAGAGTCACTTCAAGAAGCAGGAAATACCTTTTTATACTTTTAGCCTTACCGGTGCTCTTCGGCCTGCTGGGCTGGTTTCTGCCGGTCGGCAGGGAGCCGTCGTTACTGACTGCGGGGGCAACGATCTCTCTCGGGAACTACGATAATCCAGACATGAATAATCCTAAAAACGTCATGGTCCTGCTCTCGAAACCCTCATTTTACGAGGATAATCTGGAGGGCCTCTGGAAGGAAACAGAAGAACAGATTACCGAGAATCTTTCCGTTGTGAACGTCTCGGATAAGGTGCTTCAGCTAACGTATACCGGCACTTCCGGGGAGAATGCCGCTGAAGTCGTAAACGCCATTGCGGATGCCTTTCTGAAAATGGATCAGCAGCATTACGAGGAAAAGAAGGCCTTCATCAACGGGAAAATTGCTTCATTGAGAGGAGAAACGGTCGGTGATGAAGCAAAGATTGATCAGGAGCGGTTTATATTTGAGCTGGAATCGGCCGAACTGAACATGAAGGCTGCGTCATATGTGAAACCTGCACATGCGGAGGAAGCAGAAACCAGCAACAAAGCATTGTCGTCACGTGATCGAGCGGTTCTCGGCGTCCTGCTGGGAGTGACGCTAGCCTTTTCATGGATGATCGTTCCGGAACTGGTCCGGAAACAATAGGAGGTCATAGTTATGGAAAAACAGCCGTTGATTTCAATCATTACCCCTTCCTATAATGCCGGTGAATTTATTGGAAAGACCATTGAGTCCGTACAGAAGCAATCCTTTCAAGAATGGGAAATGCTGATTGTGGATGACTGTTCGAGTGACGATACCAGGGAAATGGTAGGGCAGTATGCAGCCGAGGATTCCAGGATCCGGCTGATTTGCCTCGAAGAAAATGGCGGGGCGGCCGTTGCGCGGAACACAGCGTTGAGAGCGGCTGAAGGAAGATATGTCGCCTTTCTGGACAGCGATGACTGCTGGAAGCCCGAAAAGCTGGAAAGGCAGCTCCGTTTTATGCAGGAAAACGGCTATGCGTTCACATTTACGGGCTACGAGCTCGTATCGCCGAATGGCGAGCCGTTAAACAAGCAGGTAGCCGCACCGGCGGAAATCTCATATACGGGACTTTTGAAGAATACGATTATTGGCTGTTTAACCGTCATGATTGACCGAAATCAGACCGGGCGGTTTCAGATGCCCAATATCCGCACCCGGCAAGACCTTGCAACCTGGCTTTCGATTTTAAAAAAAGGGCATGTGGCCTACGGGCTGAACGAGGTTCTGGCGGAATACCGGACCGGCAACCCTTCCATTTCGAAAAATAAATGGAAGGCGTTAAAGATGAACTGGTTTGTCTATCGCAAGGTGGAAAAGCTGAACGTGATGAAGGCGTGCTGGTGCTTCTCCCACTATGCTTTCAATGCGGTAGCGAAACGACTTTAAAAAGGATGGGACTTTTATGAAAAACATTCATGTCATCGTGGCAACAGGAGAGTGGTCGCTGGACGGATTGCGTTACCGTCGCCATCGTCTGGCGGAGTTCCTCCAGCAGCAAGCCGACAGCAGTGAAGTCATCTGGGTATGTCCTTCTCCGAATCCTTCGGAGGAATCCTGTACAACCTTGCAAAACGGAATTAAGCAATGGAAAATCACCGATCTGTTTCCTCATAAAATCTTTCGGTTTGGGCGTTATCTTGATCAATTTTATAAAAGTAAGCTGCGAAATCTGCTGAGCTATTTAAAAGAGCGGCAGGGCCAGTACAAAATTCATTTGTGGTATACCTTTCCCGGATTCCCGCTGCTCACCGAACTGTTTTCCTGGGATAAGGTGATTTATGATTGCAGCGATTTATGGTCCTTTCCAATGAGCGGCAAGAGATCGGTTCTTTCAACGGTCAGGCAGACAATCGTGGCGGGGGCGGAAAATCGGATCCTGAACTCTGCCGATAAAATTTTTTGCACCTCGCAGTATTTAAGGGAACAGGTAGCAGAGAAGCTGGAGCAGAATGATCATGTCTATACGTTTGAGAATGGTGTGGAATTTGACTTGTTTGCAGGGGAACAAGCCTCAGCTGCGAACATACTGCCGGAGGAGTTCGGGGGGACCGTATTCGGGTTTATTGGCGGCATCAAGCCAAAGCTGGATTTCAGGCTGATCCGGGAAGCGGCCCGGCGGAAGCCCGAATGGCTGTTTATCTTCGTAGGACCCGATGGAACGAACGGAGACCAGGATTTTCAGCAGCTTTTAGCAGAACCCAATGTCAAATGGACAGGAAGTGTCCCGCCGTCGGAGGTCCCTCATTACATGAATCTGATTGATATCGGCTTTATGCCCTATAAACCATCTCCCTATAATTGTGCGGTGTTTCCGCTGAAGCTGTTTGAATTTTTAGCAGCAGGGAAGCCGGTGGCAGGGGTTTCGCTGCCGTCCACGAAACACTATCAGGAAGAAAAAGTGTATGAACACCTGGACAGCAGCGAGCCTCTTGATTTTATCCTCGCCTGCGAAAAGCTTGAAGCCTGCAAGCATGATGCAGAGGCTATCGCAAGGCGGAAGCAGGTAGCGAAAACAAGGGACTGGCAGGACGTGTTTGCCGGGATGGTGGCGCTGGTTTAGGGAATGGGCGCATGCTTGCGAGCCAGCACTGCAGCCTGGCGGGCTGGCCAGCCAGCGGTCACCAGGGTCATGCCTACGATTCTGATTACCAGGAACTGCAACAGAGATGGAAGCATTTTTAAGGAGGAAAACAAAATGAAGCAAATTCGCAAAGCAATTATCCCGGCGGCGGGACTGGGAACCCGATTTCTGCCGGCAACCAAAGCGATGCCAAAGGAAATGCTCCCGATTGTCGATAAGCCAACTATTCAGTACATCGTGGAAGAAGCAGTTGCGTCCGGAATTGAGGATATTATCATCGTAACGGGAAAAGGGAAGCGGGCAATCGAGGATCACTTTGACAACGCTTTTGAGCTGGAAGAAAACCTGATGACGAAAGGGAAATTCGAACTGCTCGAAAAGGTGCAGGCCTCCTCGAACGTTGACATCCATTATATCCGCCAAAAGGAACCAAAGGGGCTGGGTCATGCAGTCTGGTGCGCACGAAAGTTCATTGGTGATGAACCGTTTGCGGTCCTGCTTGGCGATGATATTGTCCAGGGAGAAACTCCGTGCCTGAGGCAAATGATGGACGTTCATTTAGAAACGCGAAGCTCTGTCATTGGTGTACAGGCGGTTTCCAAGATGGAAACACATCGTTATGGAATTATTGACCCATCCACCCAGGAAGGCAGGCTTTATAATATCAGAAGTTTAGTAGAAAAGCCGCCGTTCGGCAAGGCTCCATCCAATTTAGCGATTATGGGAAGGTATATATTGACTCCGGAGATATTCTCCATCCTAGAAGGACAGGAAAAGGGTGCTGGCGGTGAAATTCAGCTGACAGACGCCATTCAGCAGCTGAACGATTTCCAGCCAGTCTTTGGGTACGAGTTTGACGGGAAGCGTTTTGATGTTGGGGAAAAGCTCGGCTTTATCCAGACCACCATTGAATTTGCCCTTCAAAAGGAAGAATTGAGATCAGAATTAATTCAATTTATGGAAGAGGCCTTGAGTGCCCATAAAATCCGGTAAAAGGCAGCTGAAGGGAGCGGCTGCCTGGCAGCTGAACTTCCTTCCTATCCTTTACATAATGTTAATCTCACCTTAACCCCTGCTTAGTAATAGCAGGATAAGATATAAGTATAGGAATTCCTTCTACTTCACTCAGATGGGGAGGCAAGCCATATGTATCATTTACTGAATTTTCTTTACCTATTTAGTGTTGCTGCTGCTTTTATCATCATTTTTTATTACTCCTTTATAAAAGCAAACCCCAATAAAAGGCAAAAATATTGAAGCTCCTCTTTCTTATCCCTCTCATGCCAGCCGATTTCCACCAATTTCAAAATAAAATCCAAACGCATAATTCCACAGCAAACAGAAAACAGAAAATAAGCCTATAAAAAAGGGGGTCAGACCCGCAGTTCGCTAAGGCACTAAAGAGGGTCAGACCCGCTGTTCGTTAAAGCACAAAAGGGGGTCAGACCCGCTGTTTGGTAAAGCATTAAAGTGTGCCAGACCCACGGTGCGTTAAAGGGTGTTTTTGTTCCCCAACCACCTGAGGAAGATTTGCCATGCGTGGCGGTCTTCCTCTTTTTTTAGTTGTAGATTTTGTTGCAATTTATCGAACTTTTTCTGTTATTGAAGGATTTTGCCATTTAGGGTAGAAGATTAGGGGGAGTTGAATTCAAGGAGGAGTTGGAATGAAAAGGGTTTTGGCGTTATTATCGGCGTGTTTGATGATATTTTTAGTGTTAGGTTCCCAAGGCAGTCCTGTCCAGGCGGCGGAGGTACTGGGTGAAGAGTGTGGCTGCCATGAGCTCCAGCCGCTTACTGGGTCAGAAAGGAACAAAATTGTCTCAACTCTATTAAAAAGCGATGAGTTCAAGAAAGTGAAGGCTGAATTAAAAGGGGCAAATTATCAGTGGGATGGGGCTCATGCCATTGAGGTAGTACAGCCGGGTCCTTCTATGACTTTGGCAGGCGCCTATTTTAACAATCAAAATGGAACCAAGATGGTTGCGGCGTTTATTTTGATGAATGGAGACATTGTATACGGCGGCTTGCAGCCGGCGGAAGGCGAGCATCAGCATTAAATCGCGGGCTAAGAAACATACATAACCATCAAAAAAAGGGTAGCACCTGCTGCGTGCTACCCTTTTTGCCTGTCTTATCTTTTGGCCCTCGCCCCAATCCTCTTCTGCACAAAACCCCCAATTTCCGCAATCGCCTCCGCTGCTTCAGGCATATCGAACTGATGGAACACATGCCACATTTCATCATAGATCTTGAAGCTGACCTCGACCCCGGCTTCCCGGGCACGCTCGACCAGCCGGACGGAATCGTCCAGTAGGATTTCATCGTCTCCAACATGGACCAGCATTGGCGGCAGTCCGGTTAAATCTGCATAGATAGGGGAAACGACAGGATCGCGACGGTCCAAATCCCCGAGGTAAAGAGCCGGAGTATTGCGGGCTTCCATTGGCCTTATTCGTGGATCCGCATCCGCCCGGGTTTCCATTGAATCCCCCGTTCCTTCCAGATCTGTCCATGGAGACAGCAGGACGGCAGCTGAAGGCAGGGCGTCACCGGCCTCTCTTAAGGACAACAGCAGGGACAGGGTTAATCCTCCGCCGGCAGAGTCGCCGCCTACCGCAATCTGCTCAGGAGAATGCCCCGAAGAAACCAGCCAGCGATAGGCTGTGACCGCATCCTCCAAGGCAGCTGGATATGGGTGCTCGGGAGCCAGCCGGTAATCGATGACCAGTACTTTGGCAACACTCGCGCATGACAGTTTAGCAGCCAGATCACGATGCGTGCTGCAGCTGCCCATAATGTATGCTCCGCCATGCAGGTACAGCAAAACCATGTCCGAATCGGCATTCGGAGCGGACACCCACTCAGCTGGAATTCCCTCAACTGAAACCTTCTCGACCTTTATATCGGGCGCAACCGGAATCATGCTTGAGAATTCTTCAAAAGCCTGACGGACTTCTTCAATTGTTTGTCCAGGCTTTTGAGCAGTCATATTTCCTTTCAGGAATTTTCGGATTGCCGAACTTTCTGGACTTGCCATCGTACATTCCTCCAATCATAAAATCGGATCACCAACCCAACCTATATATTCCCCCCTGAAAATAGGAATTCCTGCCGGCCTTTTGGCTAAATAGAAACAAAAAACCCCGGGACCACAGCCAAGCAATCGGGCTTGAGGATGGCACGTCAGCGTCTGTCGCATAAGGCATTTTTCTCAAAATAAACATATAGTCTCATATAAAAGTATTGTAAAATTGAAGGAGAAACAAAAGTTTTCTTTATAAGAAAAGTTGCAGTGAAAACGAATATGATGTATTTTTATTATAACTAATCATGTAATAAAAAGGAGATTTAAGTGAGGACATTACAGCTAACATTACAAGAAGCGATCGAAATTTGTAAAGCGCTCGCAAATGAACACCGAATGGAAATGATCCGCTCCCTGACCGGAGGCCCCAAGAATGTCAATGAACTGTCCGAGCTTCTGAATATTCCTTTTTCCTCGGCTGCGGTAAATGTCAGGAAGCTTGAGGAGGCTGGATTGATCACAACGGAAATCGTGCCCGGGCGAGGGAGCCAGAAGGTCAGTTCGAAGCGCTACGACCGGATTATCATAGACCTGGAGGAAAAGGAAGCCGCCAAGGAGGATGTATTGACCTTCGAGCTCGGCATTGGTGAATATGTTCAATGTGAGATTGAACCGACCTGCGGGCTGCTGAGTGATAAAGGAATCATTCACATTCTTGATGACCCGCGTTCTTTTTACGAGCCTGAGCGGAAGAATGCCCAGCTTATCTGGTTCCGGACAGGGTATATCGAATATCATTTTCCAAACAGGGTCCCTTATGGAGCAAAAGTGGAGGAACTGAATTTTTCGGTGGAATTATGCTCGGAGGCTCCGTACCATAATTTTGACTGGCCTTCAGATATTACCTGCTGGATTAATGGGAAAGAGATTGGCTACTGGACAAGCCCTGGGGACTTTGGGGGCGAGCGAGGTTTTTTGACCCCTGGATGGTGGGAAACCCACAATACTCAATACGGTGTGTTGAAATACTGGAAAATCAACCATGAAGGCAGTTTTATTGATGGAATGAAGATCTCCTCCGTTACGATCGATGATTTAAAATTGCAGGAAAAGCCTTTCATCTCACTGAAGCTCGGGGTGAAAAAAGACGCCAAGAACCAAGGCGGCATCAATCTATTTGGTTCTAAGTTTGGTAACTATGAGCAAGGTTTGCTAATGAAAATTCAATATGCTGCGGCAGATTGACATGCACTCAAAAAAAGGCTGACTGGAGATCGTTCCAGTCGGTCTTTTTTATGATATAAAAAATTATTATAAAAACACTTGATTTATAATAATAAATTATGTAATAATAACCCCATAAAGTTGAAAGCGTTTTATGAAAGGGTTTGCCCAATAAAAAACTTTCAGCTCCAAAAGATATTATTTTCCTAGGAGGAAACAGGATGAAATCTTTTAAATGGCTAGTTTTATTGATTGCAAGTGTCCTAGTTTTAGGCGCATGCTCCGGCGGCAATAATGCTTCAAAGTCAAAAGACGGAAAGATTCAAATCTCCTTTATCAACGGTTTTACCGGTGGTGACGGGGCCTATATGAAAAAAATTACCGACGGGTTCAATGCATCCCAGGATAAGTATGAAATCGTCGAAAGCCAAGAAAAAGATCACTATACAAAATATAAATCTGGCGACTATGACATGGTTGTCATTCACGGAAACAACCTTGAAACGTATCGTCTGGACGGAATGATTCAGGAGGTTGGCCCGTTATATGAAAAAGCAGGCCTGAAAGAGTCAGACTTCCACCAGGCTGGAATGGACCTTGCGAAACTAGATGGCAAGCTCTACGGATTCCCGATTGATATCCATCCGTTAACCATGTTCTATAATAAAGAATTTACTCAGGAAGCCCCAAAAACCTACGAAGATCTGAAGAAACTCAATGCTGATCTGCAGGCTAAAAACAAAGATCTCTATGCACTCGGTGTTCCATCTTCAGGCCTGGTCGAGTTTTATATGCTGATGATCGCTGCCCAAAACGGCGTCGACCTTCAGGATGGAAATGCCCTGAACTTTGCTCAGCCTGAGTATGCAGATGCATTAATGACGTTCCACGATATGGTATGGAAAGATAAGGTTTCTCCAGCTGGCCTTGGCCTTGATGGTGAATTCAAAACGTTCATGAAGGAAGCAGATTCCGGAAAAGCAGTACAGTCCGCGATTGCCTTGACTGGCCCTTGGTATTATGCGGCGGCGAAAGAAAAATTCGGTGACAGCCTTGGAGTTGCTCCAATCCCGCAAATCGGCAAGCAGCAAGCGGCTTACGGAAATGCCCATATGCTTGCAGTATCTGCAAGTGTTGAAGACGAAGAGGTCAAAGAAGGGATTGCTGAGTTCGCGAAATACATGTTCACTCCTGAAAACCTGATTAACTGGGCAGATGGGGGACAGGCACCTGTTCACTTAAAGACAATCGAAAAGGTGACGGCCGAGAAGGATAAATATCAGATTGCCTACCAGAACTCGCTGCAGTTCGACTCTTATGTTGCTCCGCCGCAAGTCTATCAGTATGGCGAGCAAATCCGCTACATGAATGAGAAAGTGTTCTCCAAACTTGTGGGCACGGAAAACCTGACAGCAGATCAATTAATGAAGGAACTGGAAAGCGCAACAAAGAAAGCTCAGCAAATCGCTGAAACACAACCGAAATAATAACTAAAAAAAGCAGAGTGGCGCGGGAATCCCTGCGCCATTCTCACTAAAAATGCATGAAATCAGCAAAAGGTGAGCATTAGTTCTCCTATTTAATGGAGGGTGTGTAAAATGCATAAAGGAACATCGACAAAAACATGGGCAATCCTCATGGTTTCCCCGTTCGTACTTTGCTTTATTTTATTCTGGCTGGCGCCGATGCTGCTCGGCCTCTGGGTCAGCCTTCACAATTGGAACCTGTCATCAGGCAATAACGGTTTCGTAGGGCTGCAAAATTACGTGGATATTTTAACTCCCGGGTCTCTATATAATGAAGCTTTTATGCTGGCTCTGAAAAATACGCTTGTATTTGTAGTGATCAGTGTTCCTCCGCTTGTCATAATCGCTCTGGGACTGGCCTTGGTTCTCGATAACCTGCCAACCAGGCTGAAGCCTGTTTTCAGGACCATCTACTTTGTATCCTACTCTATTTCTGTTACGGCAGTATCCGCCATCTTCCTGTGGCTTTTTAATGAAAACGGCGGTTTTATCAACAATTTGCTCGTCAGCATCGGCATTCTGGATCAGCCGATTAACTGGCTCAGTGAACAGCCGTATGCATGGCTGTCCATCCTGATAGCGACTGTCTGGTGGACAATCGGGTTCAATATGATGCTGTTCATCAATGCCCTTGATGAGGTCGATCCAAGCCTTTATGAAGCAGCCGATCTGGATGGGGCCAATGCATTCAGGAAATTTATTTACATTACCTTGCCTCAAATCAAAAACGTGGCCTTTTTCATCATTATTATGACGGTGATTGCTTCATTTAACCTGTACGGTCAGTCACGCCTGATTACGGCAGGAGGTCCGGAGCAATCCACAACCACCTTGACGATGGGCATCCAAAATACAGTTTTCGGAATGAACCAGCTTGGCATCGGTTCATCGATGGCGATTCTGATGGGAATCATCATGCTGCTCGTTACAGCGGCGCAATACTTTATGTCCTACCGCAAAAAGGAAGTGAATTAACATGAGACGAAAGCAAAAAAACATCATCATTGTCACTTTGGCTGTCTTGATCGCCATATTATTCCTTTTACCGCTGGTCTGGATGGTATTCACTTCCTTTAAAACCCTAAGTGAATCCATGTCAAGCTCGGCCATCCTTCCAAAGGTATGGACACTGCAGAACTATGTGGATATTTTCTCGCCGACAAGTGATGCGCCAATCCTGCTATGGGTGTTTAACACCGCGGTAATAACTGCCGTTGGCACGATTCTTGTCGTAGTCATTGATATTTTGGCGGCCTACTCCCTGGCTCGTTTAAATGTGCCAGGTAAAAACATCATCATTGGAATCATTATTATGGCGTTGACCATTCCGGGAATTGTGACGCTGTTCCCTGCATTCTATATTTTTAAAAGCTTTAATCTGCTCGATACCTTCATTCCGCTGATTCTGCCATATACGGCGAGCACGATGGGTGTCTTCCTTATCTACAACTTCCTCGTAAGCTTTCCGAAGGACCTTGAGGAAGCGGCCTATCTTGATGGTGCGTCCCAGATGCAGATTTTGCGCCATGTGATTTTTCCGGCTATCAAGCCAGTTGCCGTAACGCTCGGCGTCATTACCTTTATGGGAATTTACAATGATTACCTGTGGCCGTCGCTGGTCATTAACTCAAATGAAATGAAAACACTTACCCTTGGAATTGCCACCTTGATTCAAGGATCCAATTTCGTCAATCCTGCAGGGATGATGGCGGCGACCATGGTGGCAACCATTCCGGCAATCGTGGTTTTCCTCGTAGCCAATAAATATTTTGTTAAAAGTGTTACGAACTCAGGAATTAAATAAAAGCTATGTGCTTCGCCATGAATCAATAGCAGTCAATAAAGGAGATAACAGTTATGATGCGCCAAGAATATCCAAGACCTCAGCTTAAACGAAAGAATTGGTTAAACCTGAACGGCACCTGGCAGTTTGCCTTCGATGATGAAAATGTCGGGGTAAAAGAGGCCTGGCAGAGAAACGGTGCTGCTTTTACAAAAGAAATCAATGTCCCATTTGCCTATCAGACGAAACTGAGCGGGATTGAAGATCCTGGGTTCCATGATCATGTATGGTACCGCCGCGAGCTGACAGTTCCCGCCGACTGGAAAGGGCAGCAGGTCATCCTCCATTTTGGAGCTGTCGATTACCGTGCGTGGGTGTATGTCAACGAGCAGCTGGTCGGTTTCCACGAAGGAGGGAATGTCTCCTTCTCCTTCGATGTCACTCATTATTTAAACTGGGGAACAGAAAGTGTGGTTGTAAGAGTAGAGGATCCGTCAACGGATGAAACCATCCCCAGAGGAAAGCAGTACTGGATCGAAAAGTCGGATTCCATCTGGTATACCAGAACAACTGGTATTTGGCAGACGGTCTGGATGGAAGCAGTCAATCCTGTTCATTTCTCAAGTGTAAAATTCACCCCGGATGTCGATAGAGGGGATGTACACCTTGAGGTAGAGGTGGAAGGTAACATTGCCGGCAAGCAGGTGGAAGTAGAAATTTCCTTTAAAGGAGAGCCGGTGGCCAAGGACGTCATCCAGCTGTTTGAAAAAAACAATCATCGCTCCATCAACCTGTTCCAGAATAAAATCTTCCGCACTCATTTTCACCATGATGGCTGGTGCTGGACACCTGAAAATCCCAATTTATTCGACGTGAAGCTGGCGGTAAAAGAACAGGGAGAAATTTTAGATGAAATTGACGCCTATTTCGGGATGAGAAAGGTTCACACAGAAGACGGAATGGTGTACCTGAATAATAAGCCATATTACCAGAAGCTTGTACTGGACCAGGGCTACTGGCCTGAAGGCTTGCTGACAGCACCAAGTGATGAGGCGCTCAAGCTTGATATCGAGCTTGCCAAGGAAATGGGCTTCAATGGCTGCCGCAAGCATCAAAAAGTCGAAGATCCGCGATTCCTTTACTGGGCAGACCAGCTTGGCTTCCTTGTCTGGGGAGAATGTGCCGCCTCTCCATCCTTTAATGACAAAGCGGCTGCGCGCCTGACCAGGGAATGGATTGAGATCATTGAACGTGACTACAACCACCCGTCCATCGTGGCATGGGTACCGCTGAATGAAAGCTGGGGAATCCCGAATGTGCGTGCAGACAGGCTGCAGCAAAACCATTCACTTGCGATGTACCATTTGGTGAAATCCCTTGATGCAACACGCCTCGTGATTTCAAATGACGGCTGGGAGCTCACGCGGTCCGATATTTGCGCCATTCATAATTATAATCATGGCAATGCGGACGAAACAGCAAAATATGACCATTACAAACAATCCATCTCGACAAAGGAACAGCTGCTCCAGTCACAGCCAGCTAAACGAAAGATTTATGCCAACGGATTCGAGCATCAGGGAGAGCCGATCCTTCTGACAGAGTTTGGCGGAATTGGCTTTAAAGTCGGTGAAGATGCCGGCTGGGGATATACGTCCGTTACCGGTGCTGATGAATTTGTCGCTGACTACCGGAGGATCATGGAAGCAATTTATGCTTCAAAAGCCCTGCATGGCTACTGCTATACCCAGCTGACAGATGTTGAACAGGAAATCAACGGGCTTTTGACCTATGACCGTAAGCCGAAATGCGAGCTGAAGGAAATCAGGAAGATTAATGATATGTGGCATTCAGGAATTGTGGAGGGATAATCCGTGAAAAAAGGATTTCGTACCGTCCAAATGGTGAACAGAGAGGACATTCATATGAGGGATCCCTTTGTATTCCCTTATCCTGAGGAAAATCAATACTATTTATTTGGGACGACCTTCGCGGATGGCTGCGGAGACAAGGATCCGGTGTTTGAAGTGTATGTCGGCAAAGATCTTGAGACCTGGGAAGGCCCCTATATCGCCTTCGATCCGCCGCAGGGTTTTTGGGGAGTGCGCCACTACTGGGCTCCTGAAGTTTTTAAAATTGAAGGCAGATTTTATATGTTTGCCACCTTTAAGGGCGGTATTGGCGAACATCGCGGTACAGGCATTTTGGCTGCGGATCACCCTGGCGGCCCATATTCTCCGCACAGTGATGGTGCTGTTACGCCAAAGGATTGGGAATGCTTGGACGGAACCTTCTATGAAGACCAAGAAGGGCAGCGCTGGATGATCTTTTGCCATGAATGGACCCAGGAATACGAGGGCAAAATTAAGGCTATCAGGCTGACCCGTGATCTGAAGCAGTCCTTCGGGGAGCCGGTCGACATTTTAAATGCGGCGGAAATGAGATGGATCCGGCTGTTCGGAGACCCGCGAATTGAGAAGCAGGGATATCTCACGGACGCACCATTCCTGTATCATGCACAAAATGGCGACCTGCTGATGCTCTGGTCCAGCTATTCTGTTCCAAATTATGGCGACAAAGGATATGGCGGCTATACAGTGGCGATCGCCCGCTCGCGGTCAGGGAGCATTGAAGGTCCCTGGATCCACGAGGATCAGCTGCTGATGGACCGAAACGCAGGCCATTCCAGCCTTTTCACTGGCCTTGATGGACAAACCTTCCTGGCAACTCATTATCCAGATACGCCGCATGGAAGCGAGAGGCCATTGTTTCTGCCAATAGAAGAAACTGCTGATGGATTAAAGATAAAGTAAAAAAACAACCCCGGTTTCCATGAGACCGGGGTTTTTTGTGCTGCCTGCAGTGGATGGAAGCTGGCAGAAGGAGGATGATTACTCCTCCCAACCCTCATCTGCCTCCAGCCTCAGCTTTTCAGTCTCTTCAGCCAGAACTATTGCCTTTCTCCTTCAATTTTGACCACATCGCCAACTGCTGCATATGCAGGGAATATTGATTTAGAAAATTGCTTTGTCAGCCCTTCCATCTCGACAAATGCATTCTCCTCTTCAAATCGGTTGATAATCCCCTTATACATTTTCTTTCACCGTCTTTTTAAAATTTTGACTCCATAGATTTTTTGTTTTCTAGATAGGAACGAAGTTAAGCCCTCTAGGCTTGGCTAAGGGCGGAACCCGCGAAAGGGCAGGACAGTGCCTTAGAAAATATGTCTTCTATGCCTGCTTCCTAATTTAATATAGAGCTGGCCCTCTGTAGATTTAAAGATCTTGATCCCTACCATTCGTAAAGGAGTGAAGATTTCTTTCATGTAAATGAGTGGCATGCTGATTCCTCCATTAGGTGTTTGAATTTATTTTAACCTATATAGAGAACGCGTTCAACAACAATGTTCTTTATAGAGAATAAAATTAGGTATAAAGAAGGACAGGGCAAAAAAGGGTGCGTACCCCCATTGCGATAAAGCGCAGAAGGGGGGTACGCACCCTTTCGATTGTTAAAGCAGCAGTATCCCATTTTTTAGGTTAGCTTCCCTGATTTCCGGGTACATAAGAATTAACAACATAAAAAAGATTAAATACACAGGAAGGTGATCGATCGTGATGAATAGTGAAAAGCCTAATTTCTTTAATCAAGATGAATATATTTCTTCAATGTCAGGTGTATTTCATGATATGGACGAGACTCAGGAGATTTTGGCAAAGAAAAAGACGCGTTACACTAAAGGAGCGAATGAGATCATCGAGAAGGTTCAGCAGCAGTTTTTAGAAAACTGGCGCCAAGAGGAGATTGACAAAGCGCTTGATGCTCGAGATAAAAACCGATTTATGGCACTGACAGGAGAAGGCTGGGAGAAACAGCTTTAATCGGACAAGCTTGCGGTTAGATAGCAATGTTAAACAATATTATACTTACCAGTCATATAAAAAGAGCCCTTCTCGACTGAGAAGGGCTCTCTATAAAACACTTATTTTAAAATCTGGACTTTAACAGTTCTTCTTCCCCATTGGATGGCTTTATTATAAGAATTCATGAATACATCGATTCGTTTTCCTTTAATGGCGCTGCCTTTGTCAGCGGCCACCGCATATCCATATCCTTCAACATAAACCTTGGAACCCAATGGAATGACTTTAGGATCTACTGAAATAACTTTCGCATTTGGATTTTTCTTAAGGTTGACTCCGGTATACGTAATTCCGGAGCAGCCTTTGCAGTTGGCTGTAAAAGCAGAAGCGTTGACAGTTAATGTTTTTACTACTTTGTTTGTCGTTTTAGAAGAAGTGCTTGTTTTTGCTTTTGTTTTAGGCTTGCTTGCTGTTACTTTTGTTCCGGAAACCTTCAGCTTTTGCTTTGGATAAATCGTATTGGACTTAAGCTTGTTCCAGGACTTGATGCTGTTTACCGTCGTTTTATGTTTGATGGCGATGCCATACAGGGAGTCTCCCTTTTTGACAGTGTATGTATTAGACGCTGCTGATGCTAAGCTCGACATTCCAAACAAGATAAAAAATACTGGGATCATCGTGAATAAGAGTTTTTTCATGGTTTAATCTCCTTTATTTTCCGATGAATCTACAATAACATACATATATTACAAGATTATTTCAGTAATTTACTAGTTTCATTACGAAAGCGTTACCAAAAGGTGAAATATGTAAAAAACAGGATTTATTTACCGCCATAAAACCCAATTATTTATGGTAAAAATTTTAGTTAAAAGTATGTTATGATATTGTAAAGGCTTTATTTCTGTTGATTTATGTAAAAAATGACAGAAGGTTCGTCCCAAGGAATGACAGTACAAGGAGAAGATTATGGCAACGATTAAAGATATAGCTGAAGCAGTGGGGGTTTCAATTGCGACCGTCTCCAGGGTGCTTAACTATGATACCACCCTCTCCGTCAGTGAAGAGACAAAGCAAAAGGTGTTTGAAGTCGCTGAACAGCTGAGGTACCGGAAAAAAGCGGGTCGGCGGCCGAACACTTATAAAATAGCGATCGTGAATTGGTATACGGAAACGGAAGAACTGGAAGACATGTACTATATGTCAATCAGGCTGGGCGTTGAAAAACGCTGTGAAGCCCAGGGGATTCAGATCACCAGGCTGTCACTGGACAATCCCAGGGCCAGCGAAGAGGTGAACGGAATCATTGCGATTGGCAAGTTCAGCAGGAAGCAGGCAGAGGAACTGAGAAAGCAGACAGAAAATCTCGTGTTTGTCGACTGTTCACCCGACGAGGATCAATTTGATGCTGTCGTGAGCAATTTCTATCGGGCTACTGAAAATGCCCTTACTTACTTTATGTCCCGCGGCCACACCAAAATTGGCTACATTGGCGGCCGGGAAGCCTATAAAGACCAGACCGCCATCATTGAGGATCCGCGGAGGGTCAGCTATGAGAAGTTCCTTAAGGAAAAGGGGCTTTTTGACCCGGAACTTGTCTATATGGGCCGTTTTTCCGTCGATGACGGGTACAAGCTGATGAAACAGGCAATTGCCGATCATGCGGAAAGTCTGCCGACCGCCTTTTTTGTTGGAAACGACTCACTTGCCATCGGCGCCCTGAAGGCTGTCCATGAGGCCGGGATTGCCGTGCCGGATGCGGTGAGCCTTATTGGGGTCAACGATATCTCCGTTTCGAAATATGTCCACCCTCCGTTAAGCACGGTAAAGGTTTATACAGAAGTAATGGGAGAGACAGCGGTTGATTTGCTCCTTGAAAGAATGGGCGACCGCCAAATAGCGAAAACCGTAACTGTCTCGACAAAACTGGAAATCCGCGGAAGCAGCAGCTAGAAATTTTCTGGCTGCTCTTTTTTTATGTATTGTGAGGTTTGTGCGGGCAAGGGCAGTGGGAAAGCGGCTCATGGGAGGCCGCGAAGAAGAGGCTCCTGTCTCATGTCAAAAGTGTAATTCACCATAGTTAAAAATAAAGTTAAATTTTTAGTAAAAACGATTGATTATTTTTTACCTTTTGTTTAAAATGAATGTAAAGCGCTTTCGAACAAATTTTATGGAGATGAGAGGGGCTTGGCTATGAAAACTGAAATTCTATTAAACACATTTAATGAACTATATAAGGAAAACAGCAATGAAACCCGAGTGTTTTTTTCACCGGGGAGGATTAATCTAATAGGGGAGCATACCGATTACAATGGGGGACATGTGTTTCCTGGTGCAATCACGTTTGGAACCTATGGAGTGGCAAGGAAAAGAGAAGGCAGGCAGATCCGTTTATACTCCATGAATTTTGTAGACAAAGGCATCATTGAGTTTAGCCTTGATGAGCTGGACTACCGAAAAGAACATAACTGGGCCAACTATCCGAAAGGGATGATCCGCTACCTTCAGGAAGCAGGCTCAGAACTTCCATGCGGACTGGATATCCTGGTTAATGGGAATATTCCAAATGGAGCAGGTCTGTCTTCATCGGCATCCCTTGAGCTGCTGATTGGCGTCATGGTAAATGAAATGTTCGGCTTCGGGATTGAACGGCTGGACCTTGTAAAGCTTGGAAAGAAGGTCGAAAACAAATTTATCGGCGTCAACAGCGGGATCATGGATCAGTTTGCCGTTGGGATGGGAAAAACAGACTGTGCGATCCTTCTGGACTGCAATACACTGAAATACGAATATGCGCCATTAAATCTCGCAGACTACCAGATTATCATCATGAACACCAATAAAAGGCGGGAGCTGGCGGATTCCAAATACAATGAACGCCGCAGCCAATGCGAAACCGCGCTTGAGCGCCTGCAGAAGGAGCTGAAGATTGAGACCCTTGGCGAGCTTTCTGAAGAGGAGTTCGAGGCCAACAGGCACCTGATTAATGATGAAGTCCTTGAAAGAAGGGCAAAGCATGCCGTTTATGAGAACCAGCGTACACTAAAAGCACTGGCGGCCCTTAGAGCAGGGGAACTTCAGACTTTTGGAGGGCTGATCAATGCTTCACACCGTTCCTTAAAAGAAGATTATGAGGTGACGGGAATTGAGCTGGATACACTGGCGGAAGCTGCCTGGGAGCAAAAAGGTACCCTTGGGGCCCGCATGACAGGCGCTGGCTTCGGTGGATGTGCGATTGCCATCGTTGTAAAGGACCAGGTGGAAGAGTTTATCGAAGCTGTGGGTAAGAAATATGAGGAAACCATCGGCTATGAGGCAACCTTCTATGTTGCTAGCATTGGGGACGGAACAAAGGAAATCACGAAGGAGGTTCTATAAATGAGTATTCTCGTTTTAGGCGGTGCCGGGTATATCGGCTCCCACGCCGTTTACCAGCTTATTGACCAGAAAATGGACGTCGTGGTGGTGGATAATCTGCTGACTGGCCACAAGGCCGCCGTCCATCCTGACGCGAAATTTTACAATGGGGACATCCGGGACAAAGAATTTCTGAGAAGTGTTTTCCAAAACGAAAAGATTGAGGGAGTCATCCACTTTGCAGCCAGCTCCCTGGTTGGGGAATCGATGACAAACCCGATCAAATATTTTGATAACAATGTTTATGGAACACAGGTCCTGCTTGACGTCATGATTGAATTTGGCGTTAAAAACATTGTCTTCTCCTCAACGGCCGCGACCTATGGCGAACAAGAAGTAATGCCGATTACGGAGGAAATGACAACCGCTCCGACCAACGCCTACGGTGAAACCAAGCTGACGATGGAAAAAATGATGAAGTGGTGCGACAGCGCACATGGAATCAAGTTCGTCTCGCTGCGTTATTTTAATGTTGCCGGTGCAAGATCGACTGGAGAGATTGGCGAGGATCATGATCCCGAAACCCATTTGATTCCGGTTGTCCTCCAGGTCGCACTTGGTCAGCGCGAATATATTTCCATCTTCGGGGATGACTATGATACAGAGGATGGAACCTGCATCCGCGACTATATTCACGTTGAGGATCTAATTGATGCCCATATCCTCGCGCTGCGCTACCTGCAGAATGGCGGCGAGAGCAATATCTTCAATCTCGGTTCGAGCCAGGGATTCTCGGTAAAAGAAATCATCGAGGCAGCCAGGGAAGTAACAAAGCACGAAATTCCGGCTAAAATTGTTGAACGCAGGGCCGGGGATCCAAGCAGCCTGATTGCCTCTTCAGCAAAAGCGGTAGAAGTATTGGGATGGATGCCAAGCCGGACGAGGATTCACCAGATCATCCAGGATGCCTGGAATTGGCATCAGGCAAATCCGAACGGCTATAACGACTAGGAGGGAGCTTTCATGGAAATTTATGCAGCTATAGACGAAATCGTTAAGCAGGGTGTGATCAGCGAACTGATTCCCGAAGAGGACGGAATTTATGCCCGCAACCAGATTATGGCCCTCTTGTCACTGGAGGACTTCCCTGAACAGGGAGGCGAAAACAGCGGCAAGGACCTGCCTGAGCTTGTGGACGCCCTGGTAAACTATGCCGTTGAAAAGGGCCTGATTGAAGACCTTTTTGATGAAAAAGAAATCCTGGGAAGCAAAATCATGAACGTGTTCATGCCGAGGCCATCGGATGTCAACCGGTTCTTTTATGAAAGGTATGAAAGCAATCCGGAGGAGGCGACCGACTATTTTTACCAGCTGAGCCAAAACAGCAATTATATCCAGACAAAGCGGATTGCCAAAAATATCAGCTATAAGGCAGAAACGGATTATGGAGACCTGGATATTACCATAAACCTTTCCAAGCCGGAAAAGGACCCGAAGGAAATTGCGATGGAACGGGAACGGAAGCAGCACGCCGCAAATTATCCGAAGTGCCTGCTGTGCATTGAAAATGAAGGCTATGCCGGACGCCTGGGCCACCCTGCACGCTCCAACCACCGTATGATTCGGGTGGGGCTGTCGGGGGAAGCCTGGTATTTCCAGTACTCTCCGTATGTCTACTACAATGAGCACTGCATCCTGCTGTCGGGCGAGCATCGGGACATGAAGATTGACCGGGACTCGTTTACAAGGCTTCTTGATTTTGTTGATCAGTTTCCGCATTATTTTATCGGCTCGAATGCAGACCTGCCGATTGTTGGCGGCTCGATTCTCACCCATGACCATTACCAGGGCGGAAACTATGAATTCGCGATGGCAAAGGCGGAAGAGGAATATGTTTTTACCATTGAAAGCCATCCGGAGGTTCACGCTGCAACCGTGAAATGGCCAATGTCGGTCATCCGTCTGAGGGCCAAGGATAAAGCCAGCCTCGTTGATGCCTCTCAGCATATTTTAGAAAAATGGAAGAATCATAGCGACAGCTCCGTACAAATCGAAGCGTACAGCGGGGATACCCGGCATAACACCATCACGCCAATTGCGCGGATGCGGAACGGCCAGTATGAGCTGGACCTGGTTCTCCGCAACAACCGGACAACCGAGGAACACCCAATGGGGATTTTCCATCCACACGGAGATGTTCACCATATTAAAAAGGAAAACATCGGCCTGATTGAGGTCATGGGCCTTGCTGTCCTCCCTGCCCGGCTGAAGACCGAGCTTGCTGAAGTGGAAAAGTTTTTACTGGGGGAGCCTAGTGACCTCGCTGCTTATCACTTGCCATGGGCAGAGGAGATGAAGCAGAAATATCAGGAACAGCTTGCAGAAGATACAGTGGCAGAAATCGTCAAAAAAGAGGTTGGCGCCAAATTCTTGAGGGTATTAGAAGATGCAGGAGTATATAAGCGCAATCAAGCGGGGCAAGACGCATTCCGCCGCTTTACTCAAGTACTATAAAGAATGGAGTCGGTAGAATGAAGGTATTTAAGGAGAAATTTGGAGAGCTGGATGGCCAGGATGTCACGGCTTTTACCATGGTGAATGACCATGGGATGGAAGTGACCTCCCTCGATTTTGGCTGCATCATTACGAAAATCAATGCGCCAGATCAAAATGGGGTTTTGGAAAATGTCGTCTTGGGATTTGACTCTTTGGACGAATACCTTGAGAACTCTCCTTTTTTTGGAGCGGTTGTCGGCCGCGTCGCCGGTAGGATTTCCGGTGCGGAATTCGAACTCCGCAACCGGGTTTACCAGCTGGCTAAAAACGATAATGGCAACCATCTGCACGGCGGCCTGAAAGGGTTTGACAAGGTGATCTGGAATGGCGAGATCGAAGAAGGCGAGAATGCCGTCTCTTTAGTGTTCACCTACTTCAGCAGGGATGGCGAAGAAGGCTATCCAGGAAATCTGAGCATGAAGGTCATCTATACATTGAACAATGACAATGAGCTGCAGATCACTTATGAAGGTGTATCTGATCAAAGGACGCTGCTGAATGTCACTAACCATACTTATTTTAACCTGTCAGGAGATCTCAAAAGGGACATCCTGGAACACGTGTTAACATTAAAGAGCAATGAGTTCCTTGAACTGAGAGATGACTTGATTCCGACAGGGGAAATTCTTTCTGTTGAGAATACGCCTTTTGATTTTACACAGGGAAGGAAAATCAAGGATGGAGCAAAGTCGGACCATCCACAGAATATCCTGGCAGGGAAAGGGTATGACCATCCTTTCATTCTGGCGGAGAATAATAACGAAGAAATCGTTCTGGAGGATGAACAGAGCGGACGCAAGCTGATTGTGGAAACCGATCAGCCTGGGGTTGTCCTTTACACGAGCAGCCAGCTTTCCGGGGACTTCTCCATTCGCGGTGCACAGGCACGCCCTTATCTGGGATTATGTCTAGAAACACAGGGCCTGCCGGATTCCATACATCAGCCGCACTTTAAGCCGTGTGTCCTCGAGAAGGATGAGGTTTACCGTTCTGTAACAAAGTACCGTTTTAAATAAAATTTGAAGAAAATGCTGCGGGAGGCTTGAGGTTCTCGCAGCATTTTTTTTATTTGTACATTTGTGCGCATGGTTTCAAGGGAACCGAGGTTGAGCTTGGGGGAGTTTCCCCGGTGATTTAATAGGGTAAAGAAGGAGACGAAATACCCAGATAAGGCTCTTGTGAGAATAAGGATTTTACCTCTTGAAACGGCCAGTGATCATTTGATAGCTTAAGGACATAAATATGTTATATAGATCGAATACTGTAGTAACCATTCAGGCAAAATTCATAGCTGCTTCCATTCAGCCTGCTCACAAGACGAAATCATGAGGTTTCTATTGAAAAGGAGGAATAAAATGTGAAAGCGATTTCGAAACTGAAATACCATTTCCATCTATTCTTGCACAACCACAATCAAGCATTAATAAAAGACGCCCGATGCGAACAGCTCAAAACCAAACTTCGAACCAAAGCCCACTACCACTACACCCAGGCAAAGCGGGTCAGGCACCCTTTAGCCTGCGAAAGCGGGTCTGACCCCCTTTAAGAGAGTGCCGAACTAAAGGAACATGGCGCTAAAAGAGCACGGGCATTAAGAGAGAACGATTATAAAAGTGCCGTGCTGCTTCTATCTTCAAGTTCAAAGAGGAACGGGATCTAAAGTCCACCACCCCAATGTGGAAGGTTCTGCTTAAAATGTCACGATAGCAAAAAGGCCCCTTGCGAATTCCCGGCAAGGGGCTTTGAATGCAGATCGATATTAATCAGTCTTGAATTTATACCTCAGGATGGCGGCCAGTCCTGCTCCGTGACGGAATTCCCCATCGAGCACAAGTTCCTTCAGTTCGCCCATGGTTATTTTATGTACATCGATTTGCTCGCTGTTCTCTAACTTCTGTTCTGCCGGTTTTAAACCCGCCGCGGCAAACAGAAAAATTTCCTCGCTGGTTGAACCAGGGGAAGGGTAGAAGCTTCCAAGTTCCAGCCAATGCTCCGCCACATAGCCCGTTTCTTCCTCGAGCTCCCGCTTGGCTGTCTCGAGCGGCGGCGCGTTCTCATCATCAATCATCCCTGCCGGCAGCTCCCACTCCCAGCTTTTAAACGCATGTCGATACTGCTTTAAACAAAGTACCTGATGATCCTCCGTAATCGGAAGGATGCAAACACCTTTGGCAAAGCTTAAATAAGAGAAGTTTTTTTCATCTCCATTTGGAAGAGTGACCTCATCCACAATCACTTCAAAGCGGTCCACCTTTTGGGCAGCCGATCTGTTTATTTTCCAGGCCAAATCATTCACCTCATTCACCTTATTAAAAGTTCACTAAATTGTTGTCTATTTTATATAGTACCATTTTTTCGGAAGGAAAGAATTCTTATCAACGTGTGGATTCAGGGAAAAAGGGCAGAAAAGCTGTTTTTTTGTCAAAGCCTGGAGTAAAAAAGTTCTCAACTACGTCTCAGGTCCTAGATTTACTACAGTTGCAGACTGTGGAAAAAAGGAAATAAATCGTGTATTGTTGAATTTAATAGGAAGAAGTCTTTTTATGGAAAATTTCCGTGGAGTGAAACATTGTTTCCCTTTCATTCGTAAGTATAGATAGGATTTTAGTAAGGAGTCGATACAATGAACCCGTTTCTTTCGTTTCTTATAAGGTCGGCAGCGGCAATCCCGGCAGCAGTGGTCATTTGGCTCATCAGCTTTTTCGGACTGGAATTTCCATTTCTGCTTTCATCAGCCGCCGCATTGGCCGGGGGAGCTTTGATTTACTGGCTGGCTGGCATTTTTTCCGACGCCCGTTTCCTTAAAAAACATGGGCTGACGCGAAAGGAATACCGCTATATAAGAAAGAACTTAGATGAAGCAAAGAAAAAAATCTCTCGTTTAAATAAAACATTGTTTTCCATTCGCCACTTTCCATCTATAAAACAAAGAATCGAACTTTTTCGTGTGATCCGGAAGATCTATTCCATGACGAAAAAGGAGCCTAAACGTTTTTATCAGGCGGAGCGGTTTTATTTTTCCCATTTGGATTCAATACTTGAACTGACGGAAAAATATGCATTCATCTCCTCACAGCCTAAGAAAAACCGGGAGCTTGACGAAGCATTGTACCAGACCCGGGAGACATTGTCGGAGCTTTCAAAGGCAGTTGAAAAGGATCTGTACCAGGTTCTTTCAAACGACCTGGAGCACCTGAGCTTTGAGATTGATGTTGCCAAGCATTCAATCAAAACCGCCAATGATATTAAAAATGAAGCCAGGCAGTCCGTTCCTTTGCCTAAAAACACGGCAAAACCTGAAGTCCCTGCTGCTCCTAGCCACTTCGTTCATACAGAAACTAATGCTAACAAGCGTGCTGAAGAAGAGGAAAAGACCGAAAGCCAACAGCAGACTGGGCCAAGATATTCGATCAATACGCATACTAAAGAAAAAGTAGAGATACCGATCTATACCACTCGTGAAGAAAGATATAAAGCAGAAAACAGGAGGTCCAACAGATGAGTGAAAAAAACCCAGACCTTTTAAAAAATACAGACAGCATCATGGATGACATTCTCGCCAATCCGTTTGGAGATAGCCCGGAATTGGCGATGCAGCCGGTCCAGCCTTCACAGGAGGCCAAGCCGGTAAAATTGATTGATGTGATTCCGGAGGAGAATAAGGCAAAGGCGCTGCAGCTTGCCCAGCAAATTGATCCGAAGAATCACCAGGCGATGATTTCTTATGGGACACAGGCCCAGGGGAAATTATTGGCGTTTTCCCACACGATGCTGGAGCATGTTCAAAAGAAAGATGTCGGGGAAGTCGGCGAGATCATCAGCGATTTGATGAAGCGGCTGAATGAAGTGAGCCCGGATGAGCTCAAACCAGAAAAGCCATCCTTTTTCGGCAGAATGTTCGGAAAGCTTTCCGGCTCGATACAAGAGGTGTTATCCAAGTACCAAAAAACCGGTGCACAGATCGACCGCATCTCTGTAAAACTTGATCGAAGCAAGAATGTTCTTTTATCCGATATTGGCATGCTTGAAAAACTCTATGAAAATAACAAGGAATATTTCAACGCATTGAACATCTATATTGCGGCCGGTGAACTGAAGCTTGAGGAGCTGAACGAAAAAACGATTCCTGAATTAAAGCGGGCTGCCCAGCAAACACAGGATCAAATGAAGTTCCAGGAAGTGAACGACATGATCCAATTTGCCGACCGGCTCGACAAGCGGCTGCATGACTTAAAGCTGAGCCGTGAAATTACGATTCAAAGCGCTCCGCAAATCAGGCTGATTCAAAATACAAATCAGGCATTGGTGGAGAAAATCCAGTCTTCCATCATGACGGCGATTCCGCTTTGGAAAAACCAGGTCGCGATTGCCCTAACACTGATCCGGCAGCGCCACGCGGTCGAAGCACAGAAACAGGTTTCCAAAACGACTAATGAGCTGCTCCTGAAAAATGCCGAAATGCTTAAAACCAATACAATTGAAACCGCCAAAGAAAATGAGCGCGGTTTGGTAGATATCGAAACCCTTAAGAAGACGCAGGAAAACCTCATTACTACTCTGGAAGAAACCATGCGAATCCAGGAGGATGGCCGCCACAAGCGCCGCCAGGCTGAACACGAACTCGCCAACATGGAAAACGACCTGCGCTTGAAGCTGCTTGAAATCAAAGGGGAATAAATCCACTGCAGTTGCAAGTTAGAGTTGCACTGAAGCGTTATTTCCTTTTCTGTAAAAGCTGAATCTTTACTTCACTAAAGCGTGCCTGACCCCCTTTGCTACACTAAAGGGGGTCAGGCACTTTTTTGGTTGACCGGCTGTTTGCAGGCAACTAAAATGTACATGTACAACAA
Organism: Mesobacillus foraminis; assembly: GCF_004340465.1. Classification (GTDB taxonomy): domain Bacteria; phylum Bacillota; class Bacilli; order Bacillales; family Cytobacillaceae; genus Mesobacillus_B; species Mesobacillus_B foraminis. Next base: position 253,028 of record NZ_SLVV01000003.1, read on the forward strand.
AATAATTATTAGGAGGGGTATTATGCCTCGACCATTCCGGATTTGGTATCCGGGTGCAACGTACCATATCTATGCCAGGGGAAATCGGCGTGGAGCCATCTTTACAGATGACCGAGATTACCTTCAGTATTTAAAGATCCTCGAAAGTGTCCGCTCAAACCATCCATTCACATTGCATTCCTACTGTATTTTAAACAACCATCTCCATCTTTTAGTTGAAACCGCCACAAGCCCTATTCAGACAATCATCAAAGAAATGCACTCCCGATATGCTGTTTATTTTAATCGCCGTTTTGACCAGGATGGCCATGTCTTCCAAGGTCGTTATGGCTCAAAGGTGATTGAATCCATTGATTATTTTTTGGGCGTCAGCCGCTATATCCATCGAAATCCCCTGGAGGCCAACATGGTAAAGGATCTGTCTGAATATCCATGGAGCAGCTATTCCTCTTACATCCATAACACGAAAAATTCCCATGTCGACCCTGCCCGTACCTATTCCTATTTCAAAGACCCGGTGCACGAGCAATACCGGATTTTTGCAGAAAGCCAGACAAGCGAAGAAATAATCTGGGTGCCGAGATAACAAACAAGAACAGCATCCCACGCTTTGCCTTACTGCAGGTTTGATTTTCACTGCTGCAATGCATAATTCGACGTTTACTTAATAATGGTTCACAATAAACGGTCCCTCACTAACTATGTTTTTCAAACCGTAGTTCTCCAGCCTGTGCCTCGCTAAAACTGTACTTCACTTCACTTCACTAAAGAGTGCCTGACCCGCTGTTCTGTGAAGCGGTAAAGTGTAACAGCGTGCCTGACCCCGAAATGAATATTTTCCTGTGGCTTAGTTAAAAATGGAAATGAATGAAAATAGCTAAGACAGGGCTAAGGTTGCAGCTTATGTCTATGTTTAGGATTCTTTTCATGAAGGGTTTTTTCCGCCAGATGATAGCCAGGTCTCTAAAACAGGAGGATAAGGAATGCCATTTATTGCTGAACAAGCAGTGACAGTCTTGCTGGGCTTGTTTTTTCTGCTGACTTTGTACATCAATCTTAATTTTATTTATTATGTGTTTTTAACCTTCTTTGGCTTTGGAAAAGCGAAAAGGGATTATGAACTGGTGAAAGATCAGACAAGATTTTTGATTTTAGTAGCCGCTCATAATGAAGAAAAGGTCATTGGTTCCACAATTGAGAACCTCAGAAATATCCGGTACTCGCCAGATCTTTATGATATTTATGTCGTGAATGATAACAGCACGGATCGAACGGGAGAAATTTGTGAGGAAAAAGGAATGAAATATATTAATACGGGGGAGAAGCTGTTCCCAAGGGAAGGGGTGGGGAAACCAGCTGGACTCCAGTATGCCCTGCGTTTTTTAGGCTTCGAGAAACTGACAGACCAATATGACTGCCTCATGATTCTTGATGCAGACAACCATGTAGATCCTGATATTTTAAGTGAACTAAACTCCCAGTACATCGGAAAAGGGAAGCCCGAGGCCATACAAACCTATCTGGATTCCAAGAATTCTTCAACCAGCCTGTCTTTAGGCTATGCGATGAGCTACTATATTACCAACCGCTTTTTCCAGCTGGCCAAATACCGGCTGGGACTGCCAAACGCAATTGGCGGAACAGGATTCATAGTCAGGCTTGATTATCTCATGAAACACGGCGGTTTCCGATTCCACTCATTAACCGAAGACCTTGAGCTGGAAATGGAAATCGTGAAAGACAATGGGCGGGTGCTCTGGAATCACTTTGTGCGGGTTTATGATGAAAAGCCCGATAATTTTAAAATCAGCATTAAACAACGAACTCGATGGTCACAAGGGCATTGGTATGTAGCCTTTACCAACCTGAAGCCGATGCTGAAAAAATTGTTCACGGAAAAAGGCAAGCTAAAAATCGTTGATCAGCTCGTTTACCTGTTTGGAATGGCTCGCGCGGTGCAACTGTCCATCGTCATTATTGGAATCCTTGGAGCAGCAGGTTATGGATTAGTGACCCAAAACTATGATCTCCTCACTGCAGGCGGGGAAAGGATTATCTATTTAATCCTTGGAGGAAGCATTCTCTCTCTAATCCTGTTTGCCTATCAATTCTTGATTTGCATGTATTACGCCATCAAGGTGGACACAAACCAGGAATTCAAGCTGTTCCGGATGAGCATCTCGGTGTTCTATTATGCCTATACCTTTGTTTACGCGCAGGTCATGGGTCTGCTCAAATGGAGGCAGCAGCATACATGGGTAAAAACCGAGCACAACAAAACGGCCATTAACCACAAACGGGGCGGGGCCGACCCACTTTGATAAAGCAATACGCTAAAGCGTGCCTGACCCGCTGTGCAATAAAGCGGTAAAGCGTGCCTGACCCCTTAAGGGCCATAGGAAAAGCGTGCCGTATCTGGCACGCTTTTATTGTTTCCCTTTGAGGACAATGGAGCTGATGTTGGCTACAGCTTTATAGAATAGGTAGCCGATGGCCCCGCCCAGTGTGTTAAGGATGATGTCATCGATGTCAAAGCTGCCTACATGGAAAAAGAGTTGGAGACACTCGACGGCCAGGGTGGAAACGAAAACCAGAATGACAGTTGGCCAGAATTTCATAAATCTCCTGAATAATAGGGGGAGGAAAAAGCCTAGCGGCATAAAGGCTAGGACATTGCCAAACAGGTTTGTAACCCAAACGCTCGAATTGATGTGCCCGGATGCTTTAATGTAGTTGGAAATGGTCTGAAAAGGAACTAAATTAACATCGGTTACTACAGCTCCATCAGCATTGGTGCGATTTGCCTGCCGGTAGGGACTAAAAAATAGCAGAATGGCTGCCATTGCGATATAAAGGGCAAATCCAAGGTAGCAAATGGCCAAAACTAGCTGCTTCCCTTTAAAACGAAGTTGTGAAAGCATTCTTCTGCTCCTAAATAAGTTATTTACATTAGAAAAGAGTACCATTTGAGAGTTAAAAATAAAAGCGTTCTGCAATTATTATAAAATTTAATGCAAAACTACAAAGGGAGCTGCGAAGCTACCCGTGATGTTTAAATGATTAAATTTAAAAACACAATCTACACTTTAGTACTGTAATGCCCAAATAAGTGCCTGACCCCCTTTAGTATGCTAAAGGGGGTCAGGCACTTTTAGTAAATGGGGAAGGTGCTTGATGATGAAGCCGCACTTTCCTTGATGAAGGGACCACATAAAAAAAGCTGGCTACGGGGTGCAAAGCTTGCGAGCGTCATTGGTTGTAGTCCCAAAGGATAGACCACTGTTCTTGATGGCGGACGACATAAACTTCCTGCTGAAAGTTGAATTTGCCGTACTTGCCTTCATAGCTTTGGGTAACAAGGAATTTATAGGCTGTTTTGAAGGGGGGACGGCCCTCCTCCATTTTCCAGTTATCAATTTCTTCGCCTTCGGATAGATCATAGGTAAAAGTCTCGGCACCAAAGTGGCCGATAAAGACATGGGTTCGATCCTGGATATAGGCCGTTTTTGAAAACTTTTCCTTCATAAAAGGATGAAGAAGCTCCCATGAGTCGGAAAAATCACCATCCGCTTCAAATGTATAAAACTCCTCAACAGCAGCTTCAGCCTGCCGGTCGGGAGAAAACAGAAGCAGCTTTGTTCCTGACAGTAGGACAATCCCAATAATTAAAATCAAAATTCCTGGAAGCAATATGGGGGGAACCCGTCTTCTTCGCATGTTTATCACCTATTAAAAAAGTAAGTTATAAAACGAGCATATGTGTTCAAGAAAGAAATTAGACTGACGAATATCTGCAGCCACCAGCCGGCAAGCAACACCTGACTGAAGCCTCCATAAAACCCCATTAAAAAAGCACGAAGGCCAACCACATTTCAACGGGCCTTTCGTGCTTTTATTTACTTCACATTAGAAACATACTTTGCAGACACATATCCAGTCTTTGTTCCATACTGGATCTTATACCATGAGCCTGTTTTTGATAAAACGGTCACGGTCTTGTTTTTCTTCACCGTTCCGACGACCTTTCCTTTGGTGGACGCCGTTGACCGGATATTTAATGTTGTCGCAGTAACGTTTCCAGTCTTTTTCTTTACTGCTGGCTTTGGAGCAGCCTTCTTTGCAGCCGGCTTCGACAATGTGTAGTTGAAAACTGCGGACCCGCGGTTATTGCTTCCATCTACCGCAATGATGCCAAAGCTGTATTTTCCATTATTTATCTTGGATACATACCAAATCGCTGTCTGTGTACCAGCTGATTTTTGAGCATCCTTTAACGGATAAGAGATGATTTTTCCTTTTGAGTCTTTTACATAAACAGTTATTTTAGCCTTTTCATTAGTGGAAAAACTCAGCTTCACCTGTTTCTTCTGTGCATCTAAAGTTGTTTTAATCGATTTAATGATCGGTGCCTTAGTGTCCTTCACAACTGCTGGCTTCTTTAGAGCCGGAGCAGGTTTCGCCGGAACTGGCGCTGGTTTCGCTGTTTCTGGTGCTGGCTTTTCGGTTTCCGGAGCAGGCGTCACCACCACTGGCGCAGGATTAGAAGCTTCCGGAGCTGGCTTTGCTGCAATCGGTTCTACCGGAGTTGGAGCCGGAGCTACCGGTGCTGGATCCGGCTTCGTTTCTGCATCCACTGCTGGGACCTGATAGGCCGTCGTAATGCTGGTTTTATCGAAATAAAAACCAAGAATATCCTGATACCCTACACCTTGTTCGGCAGCCTTCTTAGCTCCGTACTGGCTAAGGCCAATCCCGTGCCCATAGCCGGCTCCGGAAACGCTGATAGAATCCCCTTGTGTATTTACCTCATTGACTAAATAGCTCTTCATTAAGTTTAAACCAATAATCGATCGAATTTTCGAAGCGGCCGCATCCTTGATTTCAAGGCGCTTTAATACTGCTTTGTCGGCTTCCTTCACTAAAAATTCAATCGTCATGCTTCCCTTGCTTACCCTGCCGCCGGAGGTCACGCCATGAAGGGAAAGGTCCGGTACCGCCGCAATCTTCAAATCTTTTCCGGCATAGCCGTTTGCTTTCAGCCACGCTTTGATGTTGGAAATAACAGTGGTTTGTTCCACTTCCTTAACGGAAGCCCACCAGCTGTCTGCATGTGCAAAATCAAGCTTGGCCGCATCAATTTGCTGCTTTTTGACTTGAAAGCTCCAAGGCGTTTTAGGATCGTAAGGATCACTTTTTATTGTCAGATATGGCAATGCCGTTGTTCCCCACGCATTGCTGTTTGATTCCGTTTTTCCGCCATTGCTGGAGGAGAACAATGCACCGCTTCCGATTGCTTTTCCGCCGTACGTAATTACTTTTCCTTCTGTCGCTTGAACGGCTTCCGTTGTGCGGGTATGCCAGGTATATCCACCGTAAACCTGATAGCTTTGCGTATCATCGATGATTTTATTTAAATAGCCCATTGCATAGGTCCGGGCTGTAATCGTTTGCGCTTTTAATGCCTCAGAGTGCCAAAGGGCAGGCATTTCCGCAGGAACGACACCCTTAAGATAATCTTCCAGACCAATAGAGTTGATTGGCCTTAAATAACCGTCGTCAATTACAAACTTAAAGCTTCCTAGATAAGGACGGCTGTTGATGGAGAGAGGGCCATCGCTTGCTGCTGGCTTGACTTCCAGTTCGGCAGCTTTGCCGACTTCGCTTGTCCCTTTCATGATTACAATGTTCGTACCGCTGATTTTCAGTGTGTACGATTGGTTAGCCTGTAATTTAACACCAGCCAAACTAGTCGAGTATTCTGCCTCTGGATACAGTTTGATTTCCTTCGTATTTCCTAGATAGTTTCTGAGTTTCACTTGTAAAACCGGCTCTCCTGCTGCTTTTGCAGGAAGAGAAGGGATAAACGGCAAAATCAACATTAACACAAGACCGAGTAACAAACCTTTCCTAAAAACCCCCACAATTAAACCCCTTTTCATTTTAATTGGTTCGAAGTCTATCTCTAATAATAGGAATCTCCGATACAGGTATTATCGGTGGGTTTTTGAAAAGCTGAAGCAGGGAGTTATTTCCTTTTTAAAAATATGTAAATATTTGAATTAACTTTTAATCATTACATCCGATATATACAAAAGGCAGCGACGGATCCTATTAATAGCACAGGTTCCATCACCGCCTTTTTCCTGGGGACGACATCAGTTTCATAGAATTATGCACCCTTTTTTAATCTCTTTGATCGAAAGCTTACCGCTTTTAGAATAAATAACTTCTCCTGGGAAGATAACAATGCCCAACTGCCAGCCCGGATTTTCATTCTTACCACTCCTCGTAAAGGATTTGTAATAATTAGGAAATTCTTCTAGCTGTGTTATTTAAATACCGCGGTTTCACTAGATTTAAACAATAAAAGTTTCTACAAACTTTTTAAGGAGATGCAAAATATGCTGACGTTTGTCAAGGTTCCGCCATAGTCAGTCATGAAATGACCATATAGACCTTTTTTTCTATTAAAATCGTTAAATTATTAAAAAAACCTTGTAGGAAATTTAGCTCGTTTAGATTGGATCTATATTTACAACTAAAAAGAATATAGTAATCCAAAAATTTGAATGGGTACTTCCATTTAATTGGGTATTTCTGCCCTCTTTCTTCTCCTATTTTCGGGTTATAGTGGATAGGCTTTTCAAGATTAGACAAAATTAGACAAAAGGTGGGAAATGAGTGAAAGCTGCTTCTTTAGTGAAGGCACTGGTTCTATGTTTTTTGGTCCTTTTTTCGCTAATACATCCATTTAGCGGAAATATTGCGGAGGCTGCCTATACTTATCAAGGTAAGGTGAATGCGAATGTTCTTAATGTACGGTCCAAGCCGGGGACAACTTCTTCCATTGTGGGAAAGTTAAAGAAAAGCCAGGTTGTCACGGTTACAGGGCAACAAAGCGGGTGGTCAAAGATTATCTTTGGAAAGAAAACTGGCTGGGTATCGGCCAAGTTTCTCACTAGTGTGACTTGGAAAGGATATGTAAATGCAACAAGCTTATATTTACGAAGTACTCCAACCAGCAAAGGAAAAATTCTGGAAACTCTTAAATCAGGAACAACTGTCACCGTTCAAGGAAAGGATGGCAGCTGGCTTAAAATAACAGTACCATCAAGCAAGAGGACAGGCTGGGTTTCGGCTTCTTATATTTCTACAAAAAAGCCGCCAACTGTTGCAGCAGCACCTAAAAGCCTGGGCACCTATTATGTAACGGCAACTTCCTTGAATGTTCGCAAAACAGCATCAGGAACTGCAGGTGTTGTCGGGACGCTGAAAAAAGGGACCGCGGTTAAAGTCTATAAGAAAATCGGGAACTGGTCCCAAATTGAAGCTTCAAACGTAAAGGGTTGGGTATCGTCTTCCTATCTATCCACCAAAAAGCCGGCAACTGTAGCAGCAGTACCTAAAAGCCTCGGTACTTATTATGTAACGGCAACTTCCTTGAATGTTCGTAAAACAGCATCAGGAACTGCTGGTGTTGTCGGGACGCTGAAAAAAGGGACCGCGGTTAAAGTCTATAAAAAAAGCGGAAACTGGTTTCAAATAGAGGCGTCAAATGTAAAGGGGTGGGTATTGTCTTCCTATCTATCCATCAAAAAGCCGGCAACTGTAGCAGCAGTACCTAAAAGCCTGGGCACCTATTATGTAATGGCAACTTCCTTGAATGTTCGCAAAACAGCATCCGGAACTGCAGGTGTTGTCGGCACGCTGAAAAAAGGGACTGCGGTTACAGTCTATAAAAAAAGCGGGAGCTGGTCCCAAATCGAAGCCTCAAACCTGCAGGGCTGGGTTTCATCAGCCTACCTGAGTTCTAAGAAACCAGTTACTGCACCAGGAGCATCTGTATCAAATGCACCAAAGGTTGTGTTAAAAGAAAACAGTAACCTTCGAAAAGGCCCCGGAACCAGCTATCCTGTCATCATAGTTGAGAAGGCAGGGGCAGTCCTTAGTAAAATTGGGGAAAAAAACGGCTGGGTTCAAGTGAAGAACGCGAAAGGTACAACAGGCTGGGTTGCTGGCTGGCTCATTCAAGCTTCTGGCTCTAGCTCAAGTCCCAATCCCAGTCCCAGTCCTGTTCCTAGCCCTGTTGGCAATTCTCCATTAGAAGGAAAGATCATTGTACTGGATCCAGGGCATGGCGGATTTGATAGTGGTGCCGTTGGAAGGCTTTACCGTGAAAAAGTACTGAACCTTAATTCTGCATTTGAGGCAGGATCGCTATTACAGAATGCCGGCGCTAAGGTCGTCTACACACGAAATAAAGATGTCTACCTGTCTCTTGGCCAAAGGGTCACCATCAGCCACCAGGCAAAAGCTGATGCTTTCGTCTCCTTTCATTATAATGCTTGTACAGGGACCTGTTCTGGCATCGATACATTTTATTACAGCTATGCTCAGGAAGGGGAACTGGCCCGTTACATTCAGAATAACCTGGTTGTCCAGACCGGCCTGAAAAACAGGGGGGCACATTTCGGCGATTACCATGTCATTCGAGAAAATAATCGTCCGGGAGTCCTGGTGGAGCTAGGGTTTATATCAAATCCGATTGAAGAAAAAATCGTTGGCACTTCTGCTTATCAAAAGAAGGCAGCCAGGGGAATCTATGATGGATTGATTCAATACTTTTCAAGCAAGTAGAACTAATTTTCATCTATTCTAGGATAGGAAAGCGGCTGCCGTTAATGGCAGCCGCTTTTTTTGCACAGAAAAACACTGTCCATGAAACGGCCGGACCGTATAGGGACAGTGTCATCACATTACTTCAGCTCCCGGGCGACAAATTGCGAACTCACCCAGCCTTCCTTTCCATTGGACAATTTGATTAGATACCACTTTTTGCTTTTGTCCATTTTCGGTTTACCTAGTTTGTCCAGCTTCAGTTGGATATATTGGTTCAGTCTGAGCGGACCGCCTGCTTTACTTGCGGTCAGCAAAGGCAGTGTCCGGACGTTTAATCCTGATGTCGTCACTCTGCCCAGGTTTTTGACAGTCAAAAATTCCTTATATCGGTCAAAGCTGATGATCGAAACATCATTTCCTCTTTTCACACCGGCATAATAGGTCTTCGAACCGACTTTCACTCTGAGCCAGAAATCATTTCCTTTTTCAAGAAGGGTAAAAGCATCCCCTTTTGGCAAGGTTTTCGCCACTGTTCCTCCTTTTTTTAGGGTAAGAGCAAGAGTTTGGCTGGCCGTCGCCTGGATGCCTGCAGGGAACACGTCCTTCCCATCCGGCCTGGCAGGTGCGCTGAAAACAGTTGTATTAGGCTTTGCATTGCTGTAATAAGCCTTGCTGTAGGGAAGGATCCTTTGCATGTGCGCAGCAATCCCTTTTCCCCAGTTGGGGTCACTCGCATAATAGAAATTCATGCCTGTACTGTATGAATCAATCCTGGTGCCTGTCGTGGTCTTTGTACTGAATCCCAGGTAGGATCCCTTATACTTCCAGCTGCCAGGATTAAGATAGGTTGCCTTCATTTCGCGGGCGATATACTCAATCGATTGCTGAACGGAAGCGAAGCGGTAGGCCCCGATATAGGGGGTGGCATCATAGGCGCCAAAGCCAAACAGATTGTATTTGCCTAAAGAGATCAGGGAAGTGCCATACCCGCTTTCATGGATGGCATGAGCAGCCAAATAAAGAGCGTTCACCCCATATTTGTTTCCAGCCTGGATGAAAGTCTGGCCGCTCCCTGTCAGTATACTGGATTTCCCTGTCTGTTTAACATAGCTTGAGATATAAGCATTGATCTGGGCCGCCGTAACAGGGGCTTTTGTCCTGAGATCGATATATTGATAGTTATCACGGTTTGCAGGGCTTCCTGTAATCACTTCCTGAATGGCACCCGCAGAGACATACCCGGTTTTCCCGCTGTATTTTATCTTATACCAGCCATTTGATGTTTTATGGGTCGGTACAATCAGTTTTGATTTCGGGATAAAAGCCAGTGTTGCTGAAGTGCTTTCGGGCGTCCTCCTGATCCTTGCATCTTCTTTGGTCAGGTACTTTTTTCCGGCGCTTGCTGTTTCTGTAAATACGAAAGGCTTTTTTTCCGCGGGAGAGCTTGATTTTGTAAAATTGCTTATGTATACATAGCCTGTTTTTCCGCCGTAGCTGGTTTTATACCAATTCTCGATGCTGGACGAAACGGAAATGATTTTCCCCTTTGGAATCATTATTAATTTTGTATAGCCTTCTCCGTAGGACTGGTATAAATAGGTGTTTTTCGCAGCTTTATAGTTTGTCTTTTTAATAGATTTTGGAGTGTGTTTTACCACATCCGCCGCTTTTACATATAGTGATTTCCCCTTATATGATACCTGGTACCAGGTCTGGCCAAGGCTGTTTATTGCCTTTTGCGTGGAGTAGAAGCCATTATGGGAGCCAAGGGTATAGGCCGCCTTCTTTTTCGTATCCGGCGCGGAGTAAAGACCGGCCGTTTTTTTTGTAAAATAATAGGTTCCGGCTGTTTTGGAATATTGGGTGTATTCCTTCAGGTATCTTCCATCAACCCAGCCAGTCGCTGTATATTTCCTGCCGCTTTTACTGTATGTATAGGATGCTTTGTACCAATTGCCTTTTTTGGACGTCGATGTAAGGGTCCGTCCTTTTGGAATGGTTAAAATAGCCTTGTCCTTTGCAGAACTTCCTGTGCGAAGTCTCAGGTTATCCTTCACTTGGTAGATTGTTTTGGCAAAATGTACGGTGTTGCTCGGCGCTGAACTGACCTTCTTAAGGTATTGTCCGCTTAACCAGCCGGTTTTTGTGATGTTTTTCCCCTTCGACTTGTAGGTATAGGACGACTTGTACCAATTCCCGTTCCTGGCAATGGCGGTTATGTTCTTGCCCTTTGGGACAGTTATGATGGTTTTGTATTTTGTACTCGGGCCAGTGCGCATATTCAGGTTCTGGCTTGTCGTGAAAATGGTCTTGCTGATGGAGGTGCTGGCTGCCTGGGCTGTGAGGAATCCTCCAGCTCCATATGGGGCCAATACCCCTGTCAGTAAAATAATGATGAGAACTGCATACCTTATCTGTTTGATTGCTTTCATTGTTCCTCCGTAAATCCCTTCATTCCTGCTGCTGTTTAATCTTGTGCCTCCTTTGCTGAATATTGATCCTTAAAAGCAGGAGTTTTATCCTATGTAGGGTTTATCGGTTAAAAAAAGGATTTGTAAATATATCCAAATAAATATTGTGATTTTTTTGAGGCCAGAGGGAAAACGATACAAAAAAGGCGGCTCCCTTCTGGGAGCCGCCTTGCACTTTTATAAAATGGTAATCACTAAATACCCAAATGAGTCTTCAATTCATTCTGTACACGCTGTTGTTCTTCGGAAGACACAACTCCGTAATAAATTCCGCCGATTGTTGTCCCGGCACTTTCAATTCTCATTTGTTCGATATTTCCTGCAGCACTCTTATAGTTGCTTTGGATATCGACCATATCCTCAAAGGATATGTTGGTTTTTACATTGTTGCCGAGGGCAGCGAAGATATCATCAAACTTCGTAAGGGATCCGACGCTGGCCCCTTTTTTGATGATGCCCTGGATAATTTGGCGCTGGCGTTTCTGGCGGCCGAAATCTCCCTCTGGGTCCTGCTTTCTCATCCTTACATAGGCAAGGGCTTCTCGGCCGTTCAGCTCAATATTTCCTTTGGCGAAGTGGAAGCTGCCTTCCGTAAACTCAAGGTCGTTATTCACGGTGATGCCTCCGACCGCGTCAACAATTTCCTGGAAGCCTTCCATATTCATTTTTAAATAATAATCAATTGGAATGTCCAAAAAGTTTTCTACGGTGTCCATAGACATTTCAACACCGCCAAAAGCATAGGCATGGTTGATTTTGTCCTCTGTTCCGCGTCCGACAATTTCGGTACGGGTATCACGCGGGATGCTCAGCATTTTAATTGAGTTTTTCTCGGGATTCACCGTTAACGCAATGATCGTATCCGAACGGCCGCGGTCGCCCTCACGTTCGTCAACTCCAAGCATTAAAACCGTGAATGGTTCCCTGTTATCAAACTTGATTGGGCGGGTTTCACGCTCAATCGGTTCCTGCATTGTTTCAACAGCACTGGTCAAAGATTTATATACAGTAAAAAGATAAGCTCCCAGGGATACAGCCAACAATAACACAATAATTCCGGTAATACGGAGCCACTTATTCTTTTGCTTTGTTCGGTCAGCTCTCATCTAGCTCCCCCTCCATAGATTGACAAAATTTTGCATTCGAATAATAGAATAGCAGAAAATTAATGTTTTGGATATAGAAAATATAGTCAGCAAGTCCCTATTTTATAATTTTTGCATATTTTTTAATATATGCGCATTAACTTACTAATAGTATGGATGGATACAAAATCGTCATATCATCCACAAAATTTGTCTAAATGCCGTCTCTTATTATATAGGTATATAGGTATAATAACCAATGACGACAAGATAGGACAAATTTAACTCATTTATTACAGATAATGACAACATACAGCCATTGTATTACAATAGGGGTATATTTAGGCAATGTTGGGATATTATTCTGGTTCTAATGGGGGAGTGAAATGGAAGCGATTATGGACAGTGCGGGAAGAAAACGGGCAAAGCCAAAAATTTGGAGATTGCTATATTAAAATAAAAATAGGTAGCTCTGCTTAGAATGAAAAATAAAGGAACAGGATAGAGATCAATACTTAAGGGGAAGACGACCATGAAGGCTAACGAGATGGAAAGCAGTACAGCTGCGGAATTTGATGCGGATGAGACCTATGAAACGGTCATGCACGAAGATGTTGAGAATCTGCTTATTGATTATTACGAGGTTGAGCATAAGGTAACCGATATGAAATGGAAAGGAGCCATACTGGATATAGAGGGTTATTGCTATATCAAAGGGATTCCGCTCGAAAGGTATCTTAATGTTAAAAAGTGGTTTGTTTTAATGAATGATAAAGACAAGACGAAGAAATTCGTCCTGGAGGATATTCCAATCTACAACCTGAGTACAGACGACTATATACAGGATGAGTACATGTGGGCAGGTTTTAAAAGCACCATAAATTTTTCGGCGGTTGTCGCCAATCATACAAAGCCGCTGCCGCCAGGGACCTATCGAACATTTCTCGAAATAGAAGCGACTCTGGGCAACAAAAAGAAAATTATTAGGAAAATTCCGCTTGGGGACATCCGTCGTTACTTGCAGGATGACTTTTACAGCTCGAAAATGGAGTATTACTCTGCCAAGTCCCAGTCCGTGCATAATTTGATGGTGACATATGATAAAAACTCAAAAAGTATGCTGCTTAAATCCACCAAGCTAAAAGATTTTAATCCAAGCGCTCTTTACGGCGACATAAAAAATAAAACAGAAAAACCTGGAGCTATCTACCGGTTCATGAGAACAAAAATGTTCATGATCCTTTATTATCTTTTCCACCTATTTCCGGTCAGGGAAAATCGAATTTTATTTGCTTCGGACAGCAGGGATGAAATAGGCGGAAACTTGAAGTATGTCTATGAAGAAATGGAGAGACAGCAGCTCCCATATGATTATAAGTTCATGTTTAAGGAAAACAGCTTCGTGAAGAAGTCTTTTTTCGAGATTATCAGGCTGGCTTATTATGCCGCGACCTCAAAGGCAACTCTTCTGGAAGAGAATTACCCAATGGTCTCGCCTTTAAAAATTAGGAAAAACACGGATTTAATCCAGCTGTGGCATGGGGCAGGAGCGTTTAAAAAGTTTGGATACAGCCGGCTTGGCCAGCCAGGGGGCCCGAAAATCAACTCCAAAGACCACCGGAATTATACAAAAGCGGTCGTTAGCTCCAAAAATGTTGTCCCTCAATATGCGGAAGGCTTCGATATTCTTGAAGAAAGTATTCTTCCTCTGGGTATCCCCCGCACGGACATTTTTTTCGATGAAGCTTATAAAAATGAGAAAAGAAAAGAGCTGTACGATCAATACCCATTTTTAAAGGGGAAAAAAGTGATTCTGTTTGCCCCGACATTTAGAGGCAGAGGAAGGAAAGAAGCTCATTATCCGATTGAAAACCTGGATTTTGAAAAACTGTACGAAACGTTCAAGGATGAATACGTATTTTTGTTCAAGCTCCATTTTATTGTATTGAACAAAGTGATCATCCCTCATAAATATGCGGGTTTCTTCTATGATTTTACCGATTACCGTGAAGTAAATGATTTATTATTGATCACTGACCTTTTGATCACCGATTATTCATCGATCTGTTTTGAATACTCTTTGCTGGATAAACCGATGCTGTTTTTTGCCTACGATGTCGAAGAATACATTAGCAAACGCGGATTTTACTATGAATATCAGAGCTTCATTCCTGGCCATCTTGTAAAGGATTCCAATCAGCTTATCGAAAAAATCCAAAACAAGGATTTTGCCCAGCAAAAAGTAAAGCCGTTCAGAGATTACTTTTTCGACTATCAGGATGGAAAAGCGAGTGAACGGGTCGTCAATCAGCTGCTCAAAAAGCTGGCAGATTGACAACTATTTATAAAGCAGGCAGGCTGCAAAGCAATTATTAGCGGCCTGCTATTATCATGCCTTTCGATTGGCCTTAACTAACATCAGGGAAGTGATTCAGTTGTTTACCATAACAAGGCTAGTGCCACAGAATGAAAGCATCACCCTGGAATTTGACTCCGGCGGGCAGCAGAAGTACCTTCAGCTTGAATTGAGATATAAGGACATGGAACGATTTATTGGAGGACAGGCTTACTTTTATCATCAAACCATTAAAGTTATGCAACGGGAAGGACTCTTTTATGCAAATATCCCAATAAAACAGCTGCTTCAAGAAAGCGGTATCGTGCTAAAATCAGACCAGCTCATCTGGCTTGCGGTTGTGAGTGATGGGAAGGATTATCCCATCAATGGAAGCGAAGAAGTCAGCCATTTCAATATGCCCCTTTCGAACAGTCTGGAAGTGGCCTCATCGACAAATAAAAAGAATGAAATGAACTTCAAACTGTGTGTGCGCAATCCAGCTGTAACCATTAAGGTGAATCCTGGACCCGCCGGTGCGACCTTCCAGTTAAGCACTCCTGAAATCCTTGAGAAAAGGCTGTTCCTCCGGAAGCGGGTGAATAAGGATGCCGGGATTCATTCAGAATCTTACAGAATGCCTCATATGCCTGAAGGCTACAGATTTGAACAAAGTCTGCTGAATCCGGATTATTTCAAAGAGGAAGTCACAATCTTCGACTTTTGTGTGGAAAGTAAAGTGGATGGTGTTTCTATTGAGTCATTTGCAAAGGTACAAGGCGGCGATGTGTTTCGAACTCATACTTTTCATTTTCAGAATAAAAGCTACACCGGAGAACTGTATCAGACTAAAAAAGGGAATCTGGCGCTTAAAGTAACAAGGAAATATAATAAGATTAAAATCAAAAGGATAGAAGAAATCCGCCCAGATGTCTATAAAGTCATTCTGCCTTCCAAGCTGGCCGGGAAAGCGGGTCTTTATCGATATCATAAATTGAAATATGTCAGCAGCCAGGATGGCTATACAGAATTTAAAAACCTCGAACTCTTCCATAATGGGGAAGATAACAGCTACCTTTTGCTTGATTTAAAAACCCTCTTTGGTGAAATTGACACCAACTATGAACAAAGGTATCGCATATTGATTCAGACATGGGATGGAACCTTTTATAAGGCTGGACTAGAAGATAAGCTAGAGGTGTGCCATCCCCTGAATCGGAATGAGGTCTGGCTGGAAGGGGAAAAAGTCCTTAATCTTTTTGTCAGGAACAAACAGAGCAGCCATATGAAAGTTGGTGTCCTTGGCTCCTGCTACTCCCGCAGCCATTTTAACAGCGTAAGTAAATTCTATAATAATAAAGATTATAAGATGATTTTCAAAGTAGGCTACAGCCATTTCTGGCCCTCCGTGATTTCCATGGTGAGTGAGCCTGTCCCGTTCGACAAGCGCATGCTTGAGGATGCAAGCGAAAGGAAGGCTGCGGAAATTAAGAGTGAACTGAATAAGTCCATTATTCCAGATTTAAAAGAAGCGGCTGTGGACTATTTATTGATCGATTTTTATGTAGACGCCATTCACGGCGTCCGCATGTATGAAAACGGAGCCGCCATAGGAGTGAATCCATCGGTTCGCTCCACAAGTTTCTACCGGAATGAGGTCTTAAAGACAACTAGGCAGATTGATTCAAGAAGCCCTGAATTTTTCAGTATCTGGATGAAAGCATGCGATGAATTTATCGCCAGGATTCAGCAATTCCTACCGCAAGAAAGAATGGTTTTAAATACAGGCGGGCTTATCAATCGTTATTACGATAAAAATCGAGAGGTTAAAAGCTTTATTGATGAGAAGATTATCTCGCAGAAAGAGCTAATCTACTATAATAGTACCTGGGACCGGATGAATCACTATTTTTTGGCGAGAGCGCCTAGGGCCAAGGTCATTGATATGAAAAAGTACGGGTATATCGGTGATGTTCATCACCCAAGCCCCTTCGGCCCGCATCACTATGAATCCGCCTATTACCGGAGCCTTACCGGTGAGCTTGCCAGAATTGTAACGTTTGATAAAGCAAGGGAGAACACCCGATTCACCCTCTAAAAGGACAGAAAAGAAACCGGTTCAGTACCACTGAGCCGGTTCTTTGGCTAAACAAGCTTTGTTTTGAGAGGAAAATGCAGAATAGAGCAACTTACTATAAAGAGGATTTATTTTGCGACTTTTCCATTGCTTTAAGCATCCACTCGTCTGCCCTCATTTCCATCCACTTTAAATCATTATCAGCTTTTCGCAGCTTTTCCTTAAGGAATAAATTTTCCTGTCTCAATTGATTGATAAGTTCCAGTATTTTGGTCCCGGTCTCTTTTACGGGTTGATTGGGAAGTGCCGGAAGAGAATTGGCGAAGTGCTCAATGAGTTCATCAATATGGAAGTTATGATTTTTCATCGTCTTTCCCCATTCATAAGTAGATTTTAATTCAATCTATTCAGATTCTGTAGGAAACATGCATTTGTTTTGTGGACAGGCTTAAGTAGAGTGAAGAAAGTACTATTCTTTGAAAAACATTAATTACAGCATCCGACAAAATGGTACAAATTCCCTCAATTTTTACAATAATTCCCCTCAATTCGTAACAGATTTGTGATATACTCGTAAATTGTAAAAGGAAAAAAAGGGAGGAATTAGAAAATTGTATTTTAAAAGAATACTAGCGGTGATTGTTTCAGTGCTTTTATTTGTCTCCATGACCGGAATTCATACAGCAGAGGCAAGTACTGAAACCATTTCCGTAAAGTTGAGCAACTACATTGGGAAGAAAACGGAACTAAGTTTTTCGATAGTTGGCGAACATAGTATTAAGGAAGATTTAAAAAATGAAGTGACCCTCGAGGATAATAAGAAATATAAGATAAAAGCTGTAAATGGCAAACTCACTCTTTACCGGTCAGACGGCACTAAACTAAAGGAGTTTGACACATCCATCACCGTAGAAGCAAAGGTGTATTCTACCGCTAGTATTCATACAATCTATGGAAACGAAACGAGAAAATATCTTGGAGACGTAAGCTATGCAGTGGAGGATGCCAAATATGTGCGTCCAACCAACAGGAATATCCCTTTCGAGGATTATCTAAAAAGCGTGGTCCCTCACGAGATGCCTGCATCCTGGGATCTGGAAGCCCTAAAGGCACAGGCTGTAACAGCAAGGACCTATTCCATTCATAAACAGGGAAAAACAGTAGATGATACGCAGGCCTTCCAGGTATACGGCGGCTATGACTGGCACCCGAATTCGACCAAAGCGTTAGAGGAAACAAAGGGCCAGATCCTGAAGTATAACGGATACAGTATCGGGTTGAATGCTGTCTACTCTTCCAGCAACGGCGGATATACAGAAGCAGCGTCGAACCTGTGGGGCAACGCGGTTGCCTACCTGCCTGCAAAAAGAGATACAAGTGATCCTGTCCATACTTGGACGGTCTCCTATAACAAGGACCAAATCAATACTAGAAAGCTGGATTTAGCCAAGCCGTCGAGCTGGTGGGCAACTACAGCAGAGAGCACACCATCCGTGACTAATGGAATTAAAACCTGCCTTTATAAACAGACTGGCTACGAAAATACAGAAATCAAGATTACCCGTATCGCTGATATTGCCTTTACAGATAAAAATAGCAGCGGTAGAAGCCAAAATGCCACTTTTACCGTTGAATTCTTTGTGAAGGACAAGGCGACCAATACTTTCCGAATGGAAAACGGAAAGATTAAAACCTTTTCTGTTACTGGGAAAATCACAGCCAATGCCATGAGGACTCTCCTGGGCACGAGCAATATGAAAAGTACGCTTGTCACTGGCAATGAAATCATCGAGCATCCGCGGCTGGGTGGGAATGACCGGTTTGATGTTGCGATAAATGTCTCTAAAGAAGGCTGGTCAACTGCATCAACAGTTGTTTTGGCAAACTGGGAAGCTTTTGGGGATGCACTCGCAGCTACACCTTTGGCTTATAAATACAACGCGCCTATGCTTCTAACAAAGCCTGCAAGCTTAACTCCCCGGACAAAAGAGGAAATTAAGAGGCTAAACGCTAAAAATGTCATTATTGTTGGGGGACCAATCTCTGTTTCAGAGAATATTGTAAGTGAATTAAAGAACATGGGGATTTCGGTGGAGCGTATAACAGGGAACAGCCGTATGGAAGTGGCGAATAATATCGCTGAGGAATTGGGGACTAGCAGCAAGGTTGTCATTGCAGACGGCTTTAACTTCCCGGATGCATTGTCCATTGCTCCATATGCAGCAAGGAACGGGTACCCCATCTTATTGACGAACAATAAGCATTTACTGGAATCGTCAACACAGAACCTCATTAAGAGCAGAAATGTCCAGGAAACCATTATATCTGGCGGACCATTAAGTGTATCGGACAAGGTGTATAATAGTGTTCCTGGTCCAAGACGATTTGGCGGAAACAGCCGCTATGAGGTTTCGGCGAATATAGCGAATGCTTATTTTTCAAACAGCACCAATGCTTTTCTAACCAGAGGATCGATTTTTGCTGATGCCTTGACAGGATCAGTCTTAGCAGCTAAGAAAAACGCTCCAATTCTATTGATTGAACCTGAAAAGCTTACGTGGCCAATCGAAGACTCAATTGAAGCAAACGGATTTGATCAGTTTACCATTTTAGGGGGGCCAATCTCTGTTAGCGAAAAAATTGCGTTAAGTCTGCCTAATCTTTCTGTTAAGCTTTCAGGCGCCGGATACGGCCATGGTGTTGGCATGAGTCAGTACGGTGCAAGCCAAATGGCGAAAGACGGAAAGAACTATAAAGACATTTTGAGTTTCTACTATCCAGGAACATCTCTATCAAATTAGTAAACTAAAAAGGATGACACCGATTATGGTGGAGAGGAGTCATCCTTTTTTATTCCCTTTTTGCCAGACGATTAAACCTCTATTTGAAAAAAACTTTTGTAAATTTGCCATGGGTAATAGCTGGATGAACGAAATACGGATTTTCAAATCTAAACCGTTCGTTATCAAAGCTACTAAATCTGCTTAGCAAGTCATCATGGGAGGCTTTTATAATGAAAAAAAACCTTGTTGCCTGTGCCTTTGTTCTCTTTTTATCTGCTCTCGTCTCTTTTCAGGTTTCCGCAGCTAGTACAACAAGGCTGGGTGGACAGGATCGGTTTGATGTTGCTGTTAATGTTTCGAAAAACGGGTGGTCAAGCTCAACGACAGTGGTTCTGGCTAACTGGGATGCTTA
The DNA here is from genome assembly GCF_004340465.1 of Mesobacillus foraminis. Lineage (GTDB taxonomy): Bacteria > Bacillota > Bacilli > Bacillales > Cytobacillaceae > Mesobacillus_B > Mesobacillus_B foraminis. The sequence goes on from NZ_SLVV01000003.1 coordinate 272,810, forward strand.
TGGAGATACCTTGGCCGCAACACCTTTAGCTTACAAATATAATGCGCCTATTCTTTTGACAAAGCCAGCCTCTATAACTCCCAGGACGAAAGAGGAAATCAAGCGGCTGCGTGCCAAAAATGTCATTATTGTCGGTGGCCCGATCAGTGTTTCTGAAAACATCGTAAAAGAACTGAAAAACATGGGGATTTCGGTCAAAAGGATTTCGGGTAACAGCCGTATGGAAGTGGCAAATAATATCGCTAAGGCAATGGGTAAAAAAAGCAAAGTGGTAATAGCGGACGGCTTCAATTTTCCTGATGCATTATCCATTGCTCCATACGCAGCCAGAAACGGGTATCCTATCCTGCTTACCAACAACAAACATTTACTGGAGAATTCAACTCAAAGCCTGATAAATAGCTGGGCCATCAGTCAGACCATTATATCGGGAGGACCATTAAGTGTTTCCAATACCGTCTATAAAAATGTTCCTAATCCAAGGAGATTCGGGGGCAACAGCCGATACGAGGTATCAGCGAATATTGCAAAAGCTTATTATTCGTCTGCCTCAACAGCATTTGTTACAAAAGGTTCTATTTTCGCCGATGCTCTGACAGGAACTGTGCTTGCGGCAAAGAAGAACGCCCCAATGTTATTGATAGAGCCAAATAGCTTGCCTGCTTCGATTAAAAACACCATTATCAATATTGGTTTTGACCGATTCATGATCTTGGGCGGACCGATTTCCGTTACCGACAGCATTAAAAACAAACTGGACAACGAGATTGTCGGGGCAACGATTATGCTTGACCCTGGTCACGGTGGAACAGATCCGGGCGCTTCCGGGAACGGGCTGGTAGAAAAAGAAATCGTAATGGATATTGCCAAAAGGGTGAATTCAAAGCTTAATAGTTCCCTGGCGAAGGTCGTGATGACCAGATCTACCGACAAATACATTTCGCTGGACCAGCGGGTTAAAGAGGCTGAAAAGGCCGATGCAGATACTTTTGTGAGCATTCATGTGAACTCATTTGCTTCAAGTGCAGCTAACGGAACAGAAACCTGGTACAGCGCAAGATATGCTTCTTCAGAGAGCAAGGAGCTTGCAGAAGAAATTCAGAAAGAATTGGTCAAAGCCCTTGGAACAAACGACAGGGGAGTGAAAGAAGGCGGATTCTATGTGATTAAAAATACCACGATGCCAAGTGTGCTGGTCGAAATCGCCTTTATCAGCAATTCCTCTGATGCCAGCAAGCTTGCGAGCAATACGTACAGACAGAAAACAGCCGATGCGATTTATAAAGGGATTATGAATTTCTATAACTAACTCGACTTTCTTCATAGAACAGTAGGCTTTCCCGCCAAGGAAGCCTATTTTTTTTGAATATTATTTGTGACAACAGAGCTGGGATTGTAACCATGCCGTAACTTGATAATGAAAATGAAAACGTGTATATTGAATTATGTATTTTGCTCTCAATCTTTGACAATTTACATCATAATTTTACAAGTGTTATAAATAATAGAAGAAATGCATATTGAGGATAGCAGAAAAGGAGTGGTATTGGTGATTTACGCTGAGATACTTGCCGGAGGGAAAGGGACGAGGATGGGTAATATAAATATGCCTAAACAGTTCCTGACGCTGAACAATCGGCCAATCATTATTCATACAATTGAAAAGTTCCTCTTAAATGACCGTTTTGATAAAATCATCATCGTTTCTCCGCGCGATTGGATCAACCATACAAAGGATATCATTAAAAAACATATCGGGGGAATCGACCGCATTGTGGTTGTCGAAGGCGGAAAGGACCGCAACGAGTCCATTATGAGCGGCATTAAATATATTGAGAAGAATTTTGGGCTAAATGATGATGATGTTATCATAACCCATGATTCCGTTCGTCCATTCTTGACACATCGGATTATCGAAGAGAATATTGATGCTGCAATTGAGTACGGCGCCGTTGATACTGTAATAGAAGCGATTGATACAATCATTCAGTCGGAGGACGGCGACGTCATCTCCGATATTCCTGTCCGTGATACCATGTTCCAGGGCCAGACGCCTCAAAGTTTCAATATAAAGAAATTGGTGAACTACTACAATTCCTTAACGGATGACCAAAAAGTCGTTTTGACAGATGCGGCAAAGATTTGTGCACTTCATGGCGACAAGGTCAAATTAGTTAAAGGCGAAGTATTCAATATCAAAGTAACAACTCCATACGATTTGAAAGTAGCTAATGCTATCATACAGGAGCGGATCTCAAGATGATCAATCAAGTATATCGGTTAGTTTCTCCCCGGCAATTTGAAGTAACATATAAGGACCGTTCTCTTCAATCCGATTATATTGTTGTACGTCCAACGCATCTCTCAATCTGTGCGGCTGACCAGCGCTATTATACCGGAACGCGCGGAAAAGAGGCGATGGCTAAGAAGCTTCCCATGGCGTTGATTCATGAAGGGATTGGAAAGGTCGTTTATGATCCCAAGGGCGAAGTTAAGGTTGGAACACGTGTTGTCATGGTTCCGAATACACCCACTGAAACGGATGAGATTATTGCCGAAAACTATTTAAGGACCAGTAAATTCCGTTCCAGCGGATATGATGGTTTTATGCAGGATTATGTCTTTTTGAACCGCGACCGGATTGTAGAGCTGCCGGAAGAACTAAATCCATCCGTATTGGCTTTTACGGAGCTTATCACCATTGCCATGCATTCCATTGTCCGTTTTGAGGACAGGGCCCACAGACGTCGCAGAGTTTTCGGTGTTTGGGGGGACGGCAATCTTGGCTACATCACTACCCTGATATTGAAGAGACGGTATAAGGACAGCAAGGTGATCATCTTCGGTAAAAACCAGTACAAGCTTGATCATTTTTCTTTTGTTGATGAAGCTTATACGATTGACGAAATTCCGGATGACCTTTTGATCGACCATGCATTTGAAGCGGTAGGAGGAAAAGGGAGCCAGTATGCAATTGACCAGATGATTGACCACCTGCATCCTGAAGGCTCCATTTCTCTCATGGGTGTCTCTGAATATCCAGTTGAAGTGAACACAAGAATGATTCTGGAAAAAGGAATTACCTTAATCGGCAGCAGCCGCAGCGGCCGTTCCGATTTTGTCAACACTGTGGAGTTTATGAAAGAGCATCCTGATTTTGTTGAATATATGGGGCTTCTTGTAGGCGAGATGCAGGAAGTAAGGACAATCCAGGACATCGTTGAAGCATTTGAAAAGGATCTAACCTCATCATGGGGCAAGACTGTGATGGAGTGGAAAATATAATCCAGGCAAGGACGGGCATGGGAAAGGCAGGATTCTACCGGTGAATGTAAAATTAATTCCTACATTAATGGTGAAGTATTTAATCCGAACAGTCTTTTTCATGTCTTGTCTTTTATTTCCTGTCAATCAAAAAAAGGTGACCTTTGCTTCCTACCGGTCCGGAAAGCTTGAAGGGAACCTGCTGTATATCCATGAAGAATTCCGCCGCAGGGATGAGGGCCACCAGTATCATTTTCTTTTTAAGAAATATCAAGGTTCTCTGATGGGGAAATTGAATTATGTGATGCACATGCTTCAGGCAAGCCATGCTGTCGCAACGTCCCGGTATTTTATCATTGATGATTTTTATTTTCCTGTTTATGCGATAAAGCCCCGGAAAGGCACTGATATTGTCCAGCTCTGGCATGCTGCTGGAGCGTTTAAAAAGTTTGGATACAGCACCATTGGGAAATCCTTTGGTCCGAGCAGAGAGTACTTAAAACATATTAAGGTCCACTCGAACTATACAAGGGTGTATGTTAGCTCCGGGAATATTATCCCGCATTATGCAGAGGCTTTTGATATGCCGGAGGAGAACATCTACCCACTTGGGCTGCCCCGGACTGATTTCTTTTTTAAAGAGGAAGCAAAAGAATCGATTCGCAGGGAATTCAATATAAAATTTCCTGAATTTAAAAATAAAAAATTAGTCCTCTATGCCCCTACTTTTAGAGGAAGCAGCCATTCTCAGGGGAAATTCACATCTCCAATCGACATCCCGCTGCTAAAAAAGATGGCTGGCGAAGAGTTTGCTCTCCTCATCCATCTTCACCCTTATATGAGGTCAGGGCTGAAGATAGACAATGAAGACCGTGAGTTTGCTTGTCATATAGAAGGGCAATTTACGATTGAAGAATTGCTTACAGTAACAGATGTACTGATAACTGATTATTCATCCATTATTTTTGATTACAGTTTATTAGGCAGGCCCATCGTATTTTTTGCCGCTGATTTGGAAGATTATATTAAAGAACGGGATTTTTATTTTGATTATAAAAGCTTTATACCTGGTCCTTTGATGACGGAAACTCATTCACTGGCAAGATGGCTAGTAAAGGGGAATTATGATATGAAGAAAGTCTCGGATTTTAGAAATTTCTTTTTTGACTACCAAGATGGCAGGGCAAGTGAAAGAATCGTCACCCATTTACTAAATAAAGAGCCTAAACAACATTGATAAACAGCTTCAGGGGATTAAGATAATCCCCTATTTGTGATTAACTGCCACCTTAAAATAGATATCTTTGGAGATAGGAGTAAAGTAATGGTTTCTCGACTGAAAAGGAAAATTAAAAAAGTTTTAATAAAAACACCACCCCCGGCAGCGATAGCCAATAATTATGGAAGTGAGCTAGGGGCAGATCGCCCGATCGTCATTGATGATCATCGTATCATTATTAATAAGGAAAACTTGGGGGAGTCCTTGCCTGTCATTAATGAACTGGCAGGCCAGGATGAGAACTTAATTCCTAAGCGAAGGGTCACGATGCTCGACTGGAACGGCCCGATCATGAAAATAAAGGGATATTACTATTTGGAAGATATCCCGATGCGGGATGAGGATCTCGTAAAGAAAAGACTTGTTCTTATCGATAAAGCAGGCAAAAAATTAATCATTACCTTGCAGGATATTCCTGTTTCAGACCTGAACCTAAAAGAGGAAGTCGATTCATTTTACCAATGGTCCGGGTTTGAAGGCACCATAAATTTTGCCACAATCGATACAAATAATCGACCTCTTCCGGATTCTGAATACAAAGTCTATATTGAAGCGGAAGTACAGGTGCCAGGTGATAAAAGATACAAAAAAATCTTCACACTGGGAAATATTACGCCTTTCTTGAATAAAGGCTTCCATACTGCAAAAATGGAGTACTTCACTGCGAAAAGGGAAATGAAGTTCAACCTGCTTGCAACCTATGACCAGCCTGTAAAAACCCTGAAAATCGTTTCTTCAAAATTAAAGGATTTTGACCCGAGAGAGATGGCTCTTGACGCTGATGACCATAGGAGAGGCCTGTTTTACCGTTTCTTTAATTCAACCGGCTTCAGGCTTTTATACAAAATGTACTGCCTGCTGCCAATAAAGGAAAATAAAATCCTGTTTGCTTCAGACAGCAGAACCGAGATGAACGGGAACTTCCAGTTTGTCTACGAAGAAATGCTCAATCGTGAACTGGATCTTGATTATCACTTTATGCTGAAAAGCGGTGTGGGAGAAAAGAAGACTTTAAAAGAAATCAGGGAACTTGCCTATCACCTGGCTACATCCAAGTTTATCGTCCTTGATGATTTCTATCCGATGGTCTACCCATTGAAAATCCGTCAAAATGCGGAGCTGATTCAGCTGTGGCATGCGGTAGGTGCGTTTAAAACCTTTGGCTTCAGCCGTATAGGGCGGCCAGGAGGCCCGTCGCCGACGTCCAAGAACCATCGGAATTATACAAAGGCGATTGTCAGCTCCAAACATGTTGCAAAATATTACGCTGAAGGCTTTGGAATTGATGAAGAAAAAGTAGTGCCGACGGGCATTCCCCGGACTGATATTTTCTTCGATGAAGATTATAAGAGAGAAGTTCAGGAGCGTCTTTATCAAGAATTTCCATTTCTTCGCGGGAAGAAGGTTATAACTTTTGCTCCAACGTTCCGCGGCAATGGGCAGCAATCGGCCCATTATCCAATGGAAGTACTCGATTTGGATAAGCTTTACAGCGAACTGAAGGATGAGTATGTATTCTTATTCAAAATCCATCCTTTTGTAAAGAATGACTTCAATATTCCATATCAATACAAGGATTTCTTCTATGATTTCTCATCTTATCGGGAAATAAACGATTTGCTGTTTGTCACAGATATCCTGATTACCGACTATTCCTCTGTGTGCTTTGAATATGCACTTCTGAACAAACCAATGATATTTTTTGCCTATGATGTTGAGGAATATGTACAAAAGCGTGATTTTTACTATGAATATACATCCTTTATTCCTGGACCGCTCGCTCGTTCTACCGATGATATTATCGAAACTATCGACCGCGGGGCGTTTGAGATGGAAAAGATTCAGCCGTTTATTGAGTACTTCTTTGATCATCATGATGGAAAATCAAGCAAGCGGGTAGTAGATCGGCTGATTTTAGGCCAAACGGAAGAAAATGAAGATCATTAATGCTAAAGAATCCTCCAAAGAGCAATGGAAAGGGAGGGTTGCTGCATGCCGCAAAAGGTTTTGGTGACAGGAGGCTGCGGCTTTATTGGGTCACATATTGCAGATAAGCTTGTCAGCAATGGCTATGAGGTCGTTGTTGTGGATAATTTAGCGACAGGAAGAAAATCGAATCTTGCATCACCGGATATCTGTTTCTATAAATGCAGTATCCTGGATAAAGAGTTTGAAGGAATTGTCTTAAAGGAGCAGCCTGATTATATCATCCATCAGGCTGCTCAAGTCAGTGTTGCGGGTTCGATTGAAAATGTTCTTTATGACGAAGAAGTGAATATCCGCGGTTCCATCAATGTCATTGAGGCAGCGCTCAAAGCCCATACAAAGAAAATCATATACGCATCAAGTGCGGCCGTTTACGGGAAGCCCGAGTACCTCCCGATTGATACGCAGCACCCTGTTGCCCCACTATCTCCTTATGGAATTTCAAAATTCAGCGTGGAAAGATATTTAGATGTATACTCGAGCCTTTATGATTTGGATTACACGATTTTAAGGTATGCCAATGTATATGGCCCACGCCAGGATGCAACTGGAGAAGGCGGGGTCATTTCGATATTCATGGACCAAATTTGCAGGGGTGAAACACTTACCATTTATGGTGATGGCGAGCAAACGAGGGATTTTATCTATGTCGGAGATGTGGCCAGGGCCAATTTTAGAGCGCTTGAGATGGGCAGCAGGAAAATACTGAACGTCTCAACCGGCCGGGAAATAAGCCTGAACCAGGTTTACGAAATGGTCAGGGAGATATCAGGCGGTCCTATTGAAGTCCAGTATGCGAACGAACGGCCAGGAGACATACCGGCCAGTGTTTTAAGCAACGAGGCAACACAAAAAGAATTAGGATGGGAACCCAGATACACCTTAAAAGAGGGCTTGAGGGAGACGTATCATTTTTATGCTTTGAAATAGAAAGGATCGCGGAAATTCCAAGGGAGGTTCTTATTTGAGTAAAAAGGTTTTTATGTTACTTTATGATATTGATGTGAATAAAGGCGGGATTACCTCTGTTATGCTGAGCAGGTCCCGTGAGTTAAGCCGCAGGTTTGGATATGATGTTGATTTAATCAGCCTGGACTATAAGAACAATTATGATGAAATCCAGGAGAAGCTGATCCAGGACGGTCGATTATTTCCAAAAGTAAACATTTTGAATGTACATACCTATTACAGGGATAAATACAGCTCCGGAAAAATAAAAAGGGAGCAGCTCAAGCATTATGAGGATGCTTCCAAACTCCATGAAGAGGGTTTGTTCGTCCAGGAAGATACACAAAAAAATTATGCCAGATATTTCGGCAATGGAGAATACGTAAAATACAAGAAATGGTCACAGGATGGTCGATTATCACATATCGACCATTTTAGTAAGAATCGAAATCGACTATATAGAGAAGAATTTCATAAAAAGGGATATATTTACAGGGAAATATGGTATGATTTGATATGCAATGAGCCGAAACAGGAACTCCATTTTACCGAAGACGGGTTTTGCTATTTGAACAAGTGGTATAATCCCAACAATGGTAAGCTTCAAAAGATTTTTTTATTCGACAGGTTTACAAACCAGGCACGTGAATTTAAAAGCAATAAAGAATTTCATGTGTACTGGCTGAACGAGCTTTGCCGCGAGCAAAAGGAAAAACCATTTCTGATTTGTGATGGAGTTGGATCCGCTTCAAAGGTATTGAGCATGGACCCTGATGCAGCCTATCGAATCTATGCCATCCATACCAATCATTTTGAGGCGCCGTATCAATATGGCAGTCCAATCAAAGAGGATCATGTGACCCTCTTGGACAACCTTGAAAAGGAAGAAGCATTGGTTGTTTTGACAGAGTCGCAGAAAAAAGACATTGTCAAACAATATGGTGATCACAAAAATGTATATGTAGTCCCTAATTTTATCACACCTATCAAAGATTATAAGCTAGAACGGGACCCGAAACTAGTAACAATGATTGCCAGATACCATCCTGAAAAAGGGATTGATGAAGCAATTATAGCTTTTGGCAAGGTTGTAAAAAAACTGCCAGATGCGAAGCTCGAAATCTACGGCCATGGGGAAGACGAGGACAGGCTCCGAAGCATGATAAAGGAAAAGAAGCTGGGGAAAAATGTCTTTCTTAAAGGTTATACAACCAAGGTTGGCGAGGTCCTTGGTAGAAGCAGCATGACCCTGCTTACTTCCCAATTTGAAGGGCTCAATGTTGTAAGCCTGGAATCCATGTTCTGTAAAGTCCCAGTGGTAAGCTATGACGTCAACTATGGAATGAGAGACATTATCCAGAATGGCAAGACAGGTTACCTGGTTTCTTACGGCGACCGGGATGCCTTGGCGGAACGGATTGTGGAGATGCTGACCAATCCGAAAAAAATCACCAAGATGGGAATTGAAGCCCATGAGTTTGTAATAAGAAATTTTTCTAAAGTACACGTTTGCAGGAAATGGGAATCTCTATTCAATGAGCTCGAGAACAAGATTAATAAACAATGACACTTTTATTTTTTACTCATGAAAATATAGATGATATGTAGCCGGGGAGGTAATGAGTTGAAAATTTCCGTAGCAATTCCCATATACAACGCGGCAAGGCATTTGAACGTCACCTTGGATTCGTTAATTAAGCAGACAATGCCATCTTCTGATTTTGAAGTGATTTGTGTGAACGATCGTTCCACAGATAACAGTAAAGCCGTTATCGAAGGTTATATGAAGACGATGGATAATTTAGTGCTTATCGATCGAGAAGTTAATTCGGGCGGCCCAATGATTCCCAGAAACAATGCCATTGAAGCTGCGCGCGGCGAATATATCTTATTTTTGGATAATGATGATTTCCTGGGTGAAGAAACATTAGAGCGTCTTTACCGGTCCGCTGAAGAAAATAACTCCGATGTAATATATGGCAAGTATGTCGGGGTTAATGGACGTCATGTACCTGAGTCCATGTTCAAGAAAGGCGATCGTTTAAATGCTGATATGATTGAAGACAATCTTTTGTATTCACTGGCTCCCCATAAAATGTTCAAGCTTTCATTTGTGAGGGAAAACGGGTTTGAGTTCCACCCCAAAGCTGTAGTAGGCGAGGATCAGCTATTTGTGATGCAGTGCTATATAAACGCCAAAGTCATTACTGTAATGGCTGATTATGATTATTACTTCGTTGTCTCGAGAGGGAATGAAAACCTCAGCTTAAAATACTTTCCGGCTGAGCAATTTTTCTTTTCCTTTAACAGAATTATGGAATTTCTCGAAGCCAGCAGCTTAAACGAACTTTATAAACGTTCGGTAAAAATTGCATTCCTAAATCGATTTTTACATGCGAGCCGGCTTAGGGGCCACCTTTTATCCGGCTTGCTGAGCAGGGAACAGAAAATCGACTGGCTTAACGAAACAAAACGGTTTCTTGATAACCATGTTGAGGACAAAATTATCCCTTCCCTGGCATCCCGTTTTCAATATCTGGTTACAGTTGCTAAAGATAATGATATCGAAAAGCTCCTGTCCGTGCATAATCAGATAGAAAACATTACCTCTAATCATGTGACAAGAGTTCAGAATGGTTTTATTTATGCAAAGATTCAAAGACTATCAAAAGAATGTTCCTATAACGAGGAACTCGTTGTTAATCACAAGAATACCTCGAATGTTTTTGTTTCGGAACTGCAGCTTGAGGATACAAGGTTTATTGTAAAAGGAGATTTTACCCAGAGTTTACTCGTTAATTTTGATATATCGTATGAATTGATCCTGGTCCATCGTTCAACAGGAATCGAAAAGGTTCATAGATCCCCAATGGCTACATCTTCCGGGAAGTATGAATTTGAAGTGGATTATAAAGAAGTTCTATTTAATGAGGCGCTCACTGGGCCATGGGATTTATTTGTTCAGGCCTCTACCGGCAGTTACGTAAAAAGAAGAAGAATAGGAGCATCCAGGTCTCCATGGCTTAAAGAAGAAAGGACGATTTCAGGTATATCCTCCTTTGGACGCAAGTACTCAATACGGTCTTATTTTACAAAACCACATGATAATATTTCACTGGATATCAGATTGGAAGATTAAAAGATTTATATGGTTGCTAAATCTAATACCTAAATACAGGAGAGCAAAATGATAAAGGTAATCACAGTAAAAGATCATGTAAAAACGTACGCAAGGCCTTCCATTAATGCCATTATCGTCAATGATCATCCATTAGCCGGCAAGGAGCTGACTGTTTATCCGAGTATTGAAGGCTGGTATGAGCTTCGTCCGGTAGATATCGATGGGGTCCTTAATACTGAATTTGTGCAGAAAAGTGACATTAAAATAGTAGGGAAAGAACAGAAAAAGGTGGCGAATAGCCCTCTTGACTCAGAAACCTCAGACCTTGGAAAAATTACAGCTCTTGTAAAAAATGTAATAAAAGGGAGGTAAACCATGAAAGGGATTATCCTGGCCGGAGGAAGTGGAACTCGCCTGTATCCATTGACTCGCGCTATTTCAAAGCAAATGCTGCCGATCTATGACAAGCCAATGATTTATTATCCATTGTCCGTCCTGATGCTTGCCGGAATCAAAGAAATCTTAATAATTTCAACGCCAGAGGACACACCAAGATTTGAGCAGTTATTGGGGAATGGATCTGATTTGGGCATCTCCCTTTCCTATGCCGTCCAGCGCAAGCCCGAGGGGCTGGCGCAGGCGTTCATTATTGGAGAAGAGTTCATTGGGAACGACTCTGTTGCTCTGATCCTCGGTGATAATATTTACTATGGCCAGGGCTTTTCAAAAATCCTTCAGCGCGCTGCTTCCAAGAAAAGAGGGGCAACGGTGTTTGGGTACCACGTTCATGATCCCGAGCGATTTGGGGTCGTGGAGTTCGATGAAAATATGAAGGCTATTTCAATCGAGGAAAAGCCTGAGCACCCTAAAAGCCATTATGCTGTGACTGGTTTGTACTTCTATGATAACAAAGTGGTGGATTATGCCAAGCTGATAGAACCATCACCGCGCGGGGAGCTGGAAATTACAGATTTGAACAGCCTGTACCTTGAAGCAGGCCAGCTGGAAGTGGAAGTAATGGGCCGCGGGTTTGCCTGGCTGGATACTGGAACTCACGAAAGCCTGCTGGAAGCTTCCACTTTTATCGAAACGGTTGAAAAAAGACAGCGCCTTAAAATTGCCTGTCTTGAAGAGGTCGCTTTTCGGATGGGATACATTGATGCTGAACAGGTCAGGGTGCTGGCTGAACCTTTAAAGAAAAATGAATACGGGCAGTACCTGCTCCGGATGCTGGATACCCATGCCAATAGGAAGGAGAAAAGCAATGCGAGTCATTGAGAGCAAATTAAAAGGTGTTAAACTGATCGAGCCAAAGGCCTTTGGAGATCACCGGGGATTCTTCATGGAAAGCTACAATGAGAAGGTCTTCAAGGAAAATGGAATTACTGAAAACTTCGTCCAGGACAATCACTCCCTTTCAAAAGAAGCCGGTGTCCTGCGAGGGATGCATTACCAGTTGGCGCCCAAAGGGCAGACAAAGCTGATCCGAGTCGCAACGGGAGCAATTTATGATGTAGTAGTTGATATGCGGAAAGGCTCCCCTACCTACGGAGAGTGGGAAGGGTATATTTTAAGCGAACACAATAAGCGGCAGCTCCTTGTACCAAAGGGATTTGCCCATGGATTTTGCACCATTACTGAAAACGTTAATGTGCTTTATAAGGTGGATGAGCTGTACTCGCCAGAGCATGACCGCGGAATCGCCTGGGATGATGAGGAACTGGGAATTGACTGGCCTGTATCGAACCCGATTCTTTCTGAAAAGGACGGGAAGCATCCGCAGCTGAAGGATGCTGAAAATAATTTTGTTTGGGAGGATTAGGATGAATATCATTGTAACAGGAGGCGCCGGCTTTATTGGAAGCAATTTTGTGCGCCACATGCTAACCAACTATCCAGAATACAAGGTAGTCAATTTGGACCTGCTTACATATGCCGGGAATATCCATAATCTTGATGATTTAAAGGATAACCCCAAGCATGTGTTTGTGAAAGGGAACATTACCGACCATGCACTCGTAGTGGATTTAATAAAAGAACATAAAATCAATGCCATCATCAATTTTGCGGCGGAATCCCATGTGGACAGAAGTATAATCGATCCAGGGATTTTTATTGAAACAAATGTACAGGGAACGCTTTCCCTCCTGAATGCCGCCAAGGAATGCAATATTGATAAATTCCTTCAGGTTTCAACAGACGAGGTATACGGTTCCCTTGGAGAGACGGGCTATTTTACTGAAGAAACACCGCTTGCTCCAAACAGTCCGTATTCAGCCAGCAAGGCGGGAGCAGACATGCTGGTTCGTGCCTATCATGAAACGTATGGCATGAATGTGAATATTACTCGCTGTTCCAATAATTACGGACCCTATCATTTCCCCGAGAAATTGATCCCGTTAATGATTACCAATGGAATTGATGGAGAAATCCTGCCAATTTACGGCGACGGGAAGAATATCCGTGATTGGCTCCATGTAACAGACCATTGTGCAGCCATTGACCTTGTCCTGCATAAAGGAAAATCGGGGGAAGTCTATAATGTTGGCGGCCATAATGAAAGAACGAACAATGAAATTGTCGATATTATTGTGGATAAGCTTAATTTGTCCAGAGACAGGATTAAATATGTCCAGGACCGCCTTGGCCATGACCGGCGCTATGCCATCGACCCGCACAAGCTGGAAACAGAACTTGGCTGGAAACCAAAATATACCTTTGATACGGGCATTGTCGAGACCATTGACTGGTACCTCAATAACGAAGATTGGTGGCGTCCTTTAAAAGAGCGCGCCAGGCTGGAGAAATAAGATGAAGGTAATAGTAACAGGCGCAAAAGGACAACTGGGTCAGGACGTCACGGAACTTTTACGGAATAAGGGGTATAAGGTATATCCCTTCAGTAAGGCTGAACTGAATATACTGGATGAGGCTGTCGTCCAGTCAAAGGTCGAAGAGATCAGCCCGGACTGGATCCTTCACTGTGCAGCTTATACCAATGTGGAAGCGGCAGAGGACGAAGGGAAGGATCTGAACTGGAAAGTAAACAGAGATGGTTCGGCAATCATCAGCAAAGCGGCCGCTTCGGTCGATGCACAGCTCATCTTCATCAGCACCGATTATGTATTCGACGGAACCAGGCAGGAGCCTTATCAGCCCGATGATCCAACAAATCCCATCAATGAGTACGGGGCGGCCAAGCTTGCGGGTGAAAAAGCCGTTTTGGAATACAGTCCAGATGCCCGCATCATCAGGACCTCATGGGTGTTTGGAGAGCATGGGCACAATTTTGTCTATACCATGTTGAAGCTGGCAAAGAAAATGGATACCTTAAAAGTGGTGGATGATCAATATGGGCGTCCAACCTACGCAAGGGATCTTGCCAATTTTATGATCTACATCATGGAACGGAACATTGAAGGAGGAATATATCATTTCTCCAATGACAATGAGGCTACATGGTATCAATTCGCCAGGGAAATCCTCAAGGGTGAAGATGTTGTGGTATTGCCGGTCGACTCCAGCGAGTTTCCTCAAAAAGCCAGCAGGCCGAAGCATTCCGTGATGTCACTTGATAAAGTAAAAGAAACGGGATTCGATATACCGTCCTGGGAAGATGCTTTGCAAAGATTCCAAAGGAATATTCAACAATAATATCTATATAATATCTGGCGGCCAGCGGATAAGTTGGAAGGCAGCGGACCCTTCTGTCGTATACGGCAGAAAGCCGCTGCTTTTTTAACGTGGCATGAAATCCTTATATTGGGTTTGAAATAACATTTATCGAGTAATATAATGAGGAGTAGCCTGATTTAAAATAAATTTTTTTAGAATTAGCACCCTTAAGCGATCCATTTTCGACAAAAATAGATATAATGTCATTACCTGGTTTCACCTGTAAACTTGGTAAGGAGATGAAATTAATTTGAAAACAGTATTAACATATGGAACATTTGACCTGCTTCATGCGGGGCATATCAATATATTGCGCCGGGCGAAAGAGCTTGGAGATTTCCTGATTGTAGGGCTTTCTTCCGACGAGTTCAATCTTCAAAAGCATAAAGAGTCCTACCATTCCTATGAAGACAGGAAATTAATCCTTGAAGCGATTCGCTATGTTGATCGGGTCATTCCGGAGAACTCCTGGGACCAAAAGGTAAAGGATGTTCTTGATAACAAGGTTGATATCTTCGTGATGGGCAGCGATTGGGAAGGCCATTTTGACTTCCTGAAAGAACACTGCGATGTCATTTATCTGCCCAGGACAACGGGGGTTTCCACAACTAAAATCAAAACAGATTTACAGGGGGTGGAAAAATGATGAGAGAAATACTTATCACATTGTATTTAACGGTGTTTAAGGTTCTTTTTAACATTTTTAAAATGTTCCCTCTGAAAAACAAAGTCACATTTACAGTCAGCTTCGGTGATAACAGTAAATATGTTTATGACGAAATTCGCAGGAAAGACATCGATGTAGAGGTCGCTGTCCTTTACAAAGGGGCTGCGGGTTCCCATTTCCAGGAATGCAGAGACATTGATTTAATTCCCTTTGAATCTGGGAATCTAGCTTCTTTCTTGAAGTCCATTTACCATTTAGCAACCTCTAAATATATCATTATTGATAACTATTTTGGCTTTTTAGCCGTGACAGATTTTAAAGAAGGTACAGAGTGCATCCAGCTGTGGCATGCGTCTGGTGCATTGAAAAAGTTCGGGCTCGAAGACCAGTCTGTTAAATACCGCAGCAAAAGAGCGCAGGAGCGCTTTTTGCGTGTTTACGACAAATTTGACAAAGTCATCGTCGGTTCCGATGTGATGGCCAATATTTTTATGAATGCTTTTAATCTTCCCCAGGAACGTATTTTAAGAACGGGGATCCCTCGTACCGACTTTTTTTATGATGAAAGAACGCAAAACCAGATTATTGACACGCTGATAAAAGAAAACCCGGTGTTAAAATACAAGAAAAAAGTGCTGTATGCTCCAACTTACCGTGACAATCAGCTCGACGAATTTAAAATGGAGCTTGAGCTGGATGAAATGTCCCGTGAACTTGGGGAGGACTATGTGGTTCTTTTGAGACTTCACCCCGCCATCAAAGGGACTGTTGATTACTCAGAGCTGTATCCTGGATTTGTCTATAATTATTCTTCCTCCAAATACGATATTAATGAGCTGTTATTAATTGCTAATTATCTAATTACGGACTATTCCTCAATCCCATATGAATTCTCTTTATTGAATAAGCCCATGATTTTCTTTGCTTATGATTTAGAGCAGTATAAAAAGGAAAGAGGACTAATGGACAATTATGAACATACCGTTCCCGGTCCAGTAGTGAATCATACAAAGGATATAATTGCCCTCATCAAGGAGGACAATTTTAATCTGGAAGAGATTAAGGAATATGCCGCTAAATGGAACCGATATTCTGCAGGGCATTCAAGTGAAAACCTTGTGGGCTACCTCTTCGAAAAGGAAGCTGTTATTTCGGAGGGCCAGAGGCGCACAGCGTTATAAACCTGTAACATTTGGGTATTAGTATAATGAACCACAATATGATAAACTGTAATGGTGCTTCGGGGGGTTACTTCGAAGTTTTTATTTGATGATTTTCGATTATGAGGAACAGATTAAATTGTTTAGGAAGGTTTTTGAGCATGAAGTCAATGTTTACGGTCATCAAGGAGCAGATAAGCAGCTTTTATCTGATTAGAAGATTATCTTTATTTGAGTTGAAAAGTGCTAATAATAACAACTATCTTGGCATGCTATGGGAATTGATCAATCCAGCCATCCAGCTTGCCATCTACTGGTTTGTTTTCGGCTTTGGAATCCGCGGCGGCGATCCAGTGGATGGAGTGCCTTTTGTCTTTTGGCTGCTCTCCGGAATGGTCGTCTGGTTCTTTGTTAACCAATCCATTATCGAAGCTTCGAAATCGATTTATACAAGGATTAATTTTATTTCGAAAATGAGCTTTCCAATGAGTGTTATTCCTACCTATGTCATTGTCTCAAAGCTCTATTCTCATCTTATGCTGGTTGCTCTGGTGACCATTATTCTGCAGTTTACGGATTATACGATTTCACCATATTTTGTCCAGCTCCCTTATTTCATATTTTGTACGCTGATGCTATTGATTTCGTTATCACTAATTACGTCAACTTTATCAACCATTGTCCGGGACGTGCACATGGTTGTCACATCCATTGTAAGAATGCTCCTTTACTTGACTCCGCTTTTATGGGAGCCGAGCGGCTGGATCAAGCAGGTCATCATGATCAATCCTCTGTATTATATTGTAGAGGGCTACAGGGCATCCTTGCTTGGGACATCCTGGTATCTGGTTGAAAATACGCAGCTGACACTTTATTTTTGGGGAGTGGTGATTGTGATGCTGCTCATCGGTTCAGCTCTGCATGTAAAATTCAGAAACCATTTTGTTGACTATATGTAAAATGGAGGTACCATTTCTTGAGTGAAACAGTCATTGTGAAAAATGTCTATAAAAAATATAAAATGCACAGCAAGCCGTCCGAAAAGCTCCTTGATGTTATTTTGCCAGGAGGATATGGAGAGGATTTTTATGCCCTGCAGGACATCTCCTTTACTGCCAAAAAGGGCGACGTCATCGGGCTTGTGGGAGTGAACGGTTCCGGGAAATCGACGCTTTCCAATATTATCGCCGGCGTCGTTCCTCCGACATCCGGCACAGTGGAGACAATTGGACAAACCTCCCTGATCGCCATTGCTTCCGGACTGAACAATCAATTATCAGGACGGGATAATATTGAATTAAAGTGTTTGATGCTTGGCTTTACGAAAAAAGAGATTAAAGAAATGGAACCGGAAATCATTGAGTTTGCCGATATTGGCAAATTTATCGACCAGCCTGTTAAAAAGTATTCCAGCGGGATGAAATCCAGGCTCGGATTTGCCATTTCTGTTACCGTCAATCCCGATATCCTGGTTGTCGACGAAGCTCTTTCGGTAGGAGACCAGGCTTTTGCACAAAAGTCAAAGAACAAAATGTTTGAATTCAAGGAAAAGGGAAAAACAATCTTTTTTGTGAGCCATTCCATGGGACAGATCAAGGAGTTCTGTGATAGTGCACTTTGGCTTGAGTATGGGGAAATTAAGGACTATGGGCCTGTCAAAGAGGTCATTCCCGAGTATGAAAAATTTCTTAAAAAATACAAAGCCATGACGAAGGAGGAACAGCGCAAGTTCCGTGAAGAAGTCATGCGCAAGCAAAGCGGTCCAGCCGCAACACTTGGTAAATAAAAATTAAAATCTAAAATGACTTTTGAAAAAAAACGTTATTTTAGATTTTTTTGTTTAAGCACCAGCAATGCTGGGTATAGAAATTTTTGGGGCACCAATTCATTTAGCTGAAATTATACTAGATTCATAAACATTTCGAGGGGGTTATGAAGTTGAAAAGGATTCCATGGTTTGACAACATCAAAGGCCTCCTTATTTTCCTGGTCGTCTTTGGGCATGCTATCGAGGTTTATCGTCATACAGCAGGCAATGAATCTGTCAAATATCTTTATGATGTCATCTACTTTTTCCACATGCCGCTGTTCATTATTATTAGCGGATATTTCTACCGTCCCAATAAATTTGATCGGGTGGTAAAGCTATTATCAGTCTTCTTTATTTGGCAGCTGGTCCATGGAATCCTGTCAAAGCTAATAAAGGAACAGGCAATCTTGACACTCACACCTGAAGGACGGATATTCTCCATATTTGAACCGTATTGGACAATGTGGTATCTGCTTGGCATTGTGGTCTGGTCAGTTGTTACACCATACTTTTTAAAACTAAAGCATCCGGTTCTGATCAGCATTGGACTTGCCTTGTTGATCAGCTATGCTGAAAATGTGACAGGCTGGTTCTCGCTTCGGAAGCTTGTTAACTTTTATCCGTACTTTTTAATTGGCTATCTTCTATCCGAAAAACAAATATTGCATACTTTAAGTGAAAAGGCAAAAGGGCTGAAGTCGCCTGTACGCTGGACTGCGCTTGCTGTCCTGCTGGTTTACCTTGGAGGCATGCTGTACTATACCCAAATTCCCAAGGGAACCGAGTTTTTATTCATGAGAGAATCCTACAGCTACTTTGAGTGGTCCTTCATCAAGGGGGCGGCTTTTCATGTTGCTTTGTATGGACTCGTAGTTCTTCTGTCGATCTCGCTGTTCTTCCTGGTTCCGATGAATAAGAAAATTCCGTTCTTTAATCATATTGGGATCTACTCAGTCTTTGTTTACCTCATTCACACCAATATTATTCGCGTTTTCCGTCCGATGATGCCGGAAGAAGCTGCAAAAAATCCGGCACTTGTGATTTCAGTGGGGCTGCTGTTTGCACTGGTGCTCTGCTGGGCTGTTTCACTTCCAATTGTCCGGGCGGTGTTCAAGCCGCTTGTTGAGCCTTCGCTCAACTGGCTGTTCAAAAAGGATGACACGACTTCCGCTGACGGTAAAATTCCTGCGATGAAAAGCGCGTTGACCGATAATGGTTTAACGGAAAGCAAGTAATCGATAATACCAAAGCCTGTTTCATTTAACGGTGGAACAGGCTTTATTTTAACGGTCATAGATGGTACCTTATTGTTAATAGTGAATTTTTTAGAGAAGAGAGTTAAACAATGAAAAAAAGACATGTAAACATTCTCGGCATCCCCTTTATAAATAAAACATTTAAAGAAATGGCCGATATTATTGTAGATCGAATTGAAAGCAAGGAAAAAACTTTTCTCGTTACGGCAAATCCTGAGATCGTCATGCATACTCTTCAAAGTGAGGAGTATAAACAGGCTGTGCTGAGGGCTGATTTTGTGGTGCCAGACGGGGTAGGTATCCTGGTTGGGTCCCGTATGATGCAGGAGCCGATTTCCGAGCGTGTTACCGGCTTTGATTTGACAGTCCGTTTGCTGGAGCTGTCCAATCGAAACGGCTGGAGCCTGTACCTGCTTGGGGGAAGAGAAGAAGTTAATAAGGCAGCGGCCGAAAGTATTAAAGAAAAGTATCCTAAAGCCGTTTTAGCCGGAAGGCATCATGGCTTTTTTGACGAAAAGGATACAGAAATCCAGGAAGAAATCGCAGAGCTAAAGCCTGATATCGTTCTTGTGGCCCTTGGATTCCCGCGCCAGGAACGATGGATTGCTGATCATATCGATACTTTTGCACACGGGATTTTTATTGGGGTCGGCGGAAGCATCGATGTCCTTGCAGGCACAGCAAAAAGAGCACCTGAAATCTGGCAGAAGCTTAATATTGAATGGCTCTACCGGCTGGTGAAGCAGCCTTCCAGATGGAGAAGGATGCTGGCGCTGCCTGCTTTCGTTTTCGAGGTCGCTAAATATAAGCGCAGCTTAAAGTAATTTAACGCACAAAAGAATGAAACTTTTTTAAAATTCTACCGTCTAATAAGATGGTAACAAAAAAATGGGTTAGAAATGATAAATCAGGGTAAAGTTTCTGTAAAAAAACTATTAAATTATCATTTTGGAAATCGTAGTTGAAAGTATGGCTATATGGTATAATTAAAAACGTTTGAATGAAGGTTTTAAAAAAACGCCTGATTTAACACCGTACTTTGGGGCATCCTATCTACCAGGAGGGGCAATATGTTTTACATGACCTTAATATTATGTTTTGTGTGCTCCATCCTTATCACACCAATGATCAAGAAATTGGCGTTTCGTCTTGGAGCTACTGACAAACCGAATAATCGGAAGGTCCACGAAAAAATCATGCCGCGCATGGGTGGACTTGTTATTTATATAAGCTTTATGCTGGGGATTCTGATCATGAATCCCGACAGCCAGTATCACCTCGCCATCATTTTGGGCAGTGTCATCATTGTCGCAACGGGAATATTAGACGATATCTTCGAGCTTTCAGCAAAGGTGAAGCTGTTCAACCAGATTGCAGCAGCCCTCGTTGTTGTCCTCTGGGGAGGCGTCCAGGTTAACTTCATTAACCTTCCTTTTGGTGGAGTGCTCGAATTTGGAGTCCTAGCTGTCCCGATCACGATTATCTGGATTGTTGGGGTAACGAACGCGATCAATCTGATTGACGGCCTTGACGGTCTGGCTGCTGGTGTCTCATCCATTGCCTTGATTTCAATCTCCGGAATGGCGATTGTCATGGGTGATGTGTATGTCATGACCATCGGGTTTATCCTGCTCGTCAGTACGCTGGGGTTCCTGTTTTACAATTTCTATCCTGCCAAGATTTTTATGGGGGATACAGGGGCGCTGTTCCTGGGTTACATGATCGCTGTTCTATCACTGCTGGGATTCAAGAACGTAGCGTTCATCTCGTTTATCATTCCAGTCATTATCCTTGGAGTACCAATGACCGATACGATTTTTGCCATCGTTCGCCGTTTGGTGAAAAAGGCGCCATTGTCGGCGCCGGATAAATCTCATCTTCATCATTGCTTCCTGGACCTTGGATATACCCATAAACAAACCGTATTGCTCATTTATGCAATCTCCGCGATGTTTGGCCTGACCGCCTTCATCTTCTCGCTGACAACGATGTGGGGCTCTCTGCTGATTCTAACCATCATCCTGCTGGCGATCGAGCTGATTGTCGAAAGCGTCGGCCTCGTCGATAAAAATTACAGGCCGCTTCTCAACATGATGAGGGCAAACAAATACGCAAAGAACCGATAGAGCAAAACAAAACCCGGCTAACCGAAGCCGGGTTTTTTACTGCCTGAAACTTTATTCCCCTAAAGCGTGCCTGGCCCTCGTTGTTGCAGCGCAGAACTAAAGCGTGCCTGACCCTCGTAAAAAGGATGGGTTGATTCAAAGCAGTATACTAATAAGAAGGGCGCAGAATTTTCTGTAATAACGGCATATCCAAAGGTTACGAGTAAGCTTGGTTTTGAATCCAAAAAAGGTCATTGTCACTCCTTTATCACTGGTTTTTCAATAAAAACGGGGAATCGATGCATAACCTGAAATAATCGATGCATAACACGCCGGGAACAATGCATAAATTAAATTATTTGATGCATAACTTGTCTTTGCCCGTTAAGACCAGGGAACCGACCGGCCATATAGCCGAAATGGAGCTGGTTTTCACCCCTAAAATTACCCAACCGCCCTCACATCGAAACAGAAAAACGCCGGTTCGAACCTAGAACCCCTGAAAAAAGGTCACTTTCACACATTTGTCACCGGTTTTTCAATAAAAACGGGGAATCGATGCATAACCTGAAATAATCGATGCATAACCTGAAATAATCGATGCATAACACGCCGGGAACGATGCATAAACTAAATTATTTGATGCATAACTTGTCTTTCCCCGTTAAGACCAGGGAACCGACTGGTCATATAGCCTAGATGGAGCTGGTTTTCACTCCTAAAATTACCCAATCGCCCTCACATCGAAACAGAAAAACGCCGGTTCGAACCTAGAAACCCTGAAAAAAGGTCAATTTTACACATTTGTCACCGGTTTCTCATTAAAAAAAGTGCCAGACCCCCGCTGATTAAGTGAAGTGCTAAAGCGTGCCAGACCCCCGCTGATTAAGTGAAGTGCTAAAGCGTGCCAGACCCCCGCTGATTAGGTGAAGCACTAAAGGGTGCCAGACCCCCGTTGTTGCAGTGCAGAACTAAAGCGCCCATCACTCCCAGCCAGAATCATCACAAAAAAAAGCCCCTTCTTAGTAAGAAGGGGTTGTTTCTGTTGTCGCGGGATCGGTTGTTATTCCTGTGTCTGTCGTTGTTCCAGTTTCAGGAGTTGTGACTGAATCTGCTTCTGTCGTTGTCTCGGCAAGTCCCAGATGGGTTTGCAGCTCAAGCTTGGTTTGTGCCAGTGCGGCTTCGTCCAGCTGGTAGTAGTAAATGCCGTTGATCCTGGAGTCTGCTCCAGCCAGGTTCAATGTTTCGGTACTTAATTTATTGCCTGCTGTCGCATAGTCGATGAAGGAGACCATTTCATTGAATCTTAAGTCTGTACTCATGTTTTCGCCAATTGCTTCCATGACATCGGTATAGTTGGCAACCGATTTAGCGGAAGCAGCTTTTGAAATGATGGCTTTAATGATTAACTGCTGACGTTTTCCGCGTTCAATGTCGTTGTCAATTTTACGTGTTCTTGCCAAAGCTAGGGCTTCCTCGCCGTTCAGCGTCTGAAGGCCTTTTTCGAGGGTGATGGCGCCTGCTTTATCCTTTGAATCCTGTTCCGTAAAGGTAACCGGCACGTCGACTTCAATTCCGTTAAGGGCATCAATGACATCCATGAAGGCATTGAAGTTCATTTTCACATAATAATCGACTGGAACATCAAGAAGGTTCTCAACCGTATCAAGCGTCATTTCCACTCCGCCATAGGCGTGGGCATGGTTGATTTTTGTATAAACGTCCTGGCCTGGAATGTATACGTAAGAGTCACGAGGGATGCTCAGCAATTTGACCGATTTGTCATCCTTGTTAAAAGTAGCAAGCATCATTGCGTCAGTCCGGGTATTTCCTTCAAGCTTGCGCTTTTGACTGTCATCAACACCGATGAACAGAACGGAAATGTTTTCTTCAAAGGGGTTTACGTTCGCCCGTTTGCCTTCGCGGTCGATTGGCTGATAGGACTTGTTAATGACCGATTCAGCTTTGCTGTACAGGTGAGCTCCATAGGCTCCAACTGTCACAGTAATGAGCAGGAGAGGCATTAAGATCCAGCGTACAATTCTCTTTCGTTTCTTCTTCTTAGGATGATGAAGATTGGCTCGTCTATTTTCTGACATATGAATCTCCTTTTCTACTATTATAATAAGGTCCATTGACCCTTGATTTTAAAATGAAACCTATCCTCCATTTTACAATCTTTTCACCTGTTCGTAAATCGTATTTTTTGCCAGTTCTTTATCCTTCGTAAGCTTCCTCTTGATATAGTGTTTCACCTTGGCGGGTTTCACCCTGGCCATTTGTCAGCTCAACCATCCAGGCAGTAAAGCTTTCCGTCTGATTTTCCTCAACATAAGCTTCGATTTCCACTTTATCCTGATAATGAATGTCTTTGATGGTATAAATTGAGGATCTTAATTCGTTTTCGACTTTTCCAAGAAGGGTATAATCAATCGTGGTATGCATGATGGCCATCAGCTTGCGTTCGACGATTCCAGTGGCGGCAAGCCCTTCTGAAGTTGCTTTGCCGTAAGCACGGATCAGGCCGCCTGCCCCAAGCTTAATGCCCCCGAAGTATCGGGTGATTACGACAACGGTGTCTTTCAGCTTCTTCTTTTTAAGAACCTCAAGGATGGGAACCCCCGCTGTGCCGCTCGGTTCACCGTCATCATTCGCTTTTTGGATATGATCCTGCTCGCCAATGAGATAGGCGGAGCAATTGTGGGTAGCGTCCCAGTTTTGCTTTTTAATTTTTTGAATGAATTCCTGGGCTTCCTCTTCTGTTTCAGCCCGGTCTATGTAGGCGATAAATCTTGATTTTTGAATGATGATTTCATTTTCGCCATAGCCTTTTACCGTAAGATAACGGGGAAGCATGTAAATGGCTCCTTTCTAAAAACGTCCTGGCTCTATTCTACAATATTTGCTGTTTTTCTTCCTTTTATTTTTAAAAAAGCCCATACCCCATAAGACGGATGAATGGCGAAAAAGTTACAATTTTTTGTAGAATCTAAGCCATTCGTCGTACAGGCCCCCTCCCATCATTATACTTTCAGTCCCTTTCCTAGTTACATTTCTCTAGGCAATGTAACTAAACTTTAATATTCGTAAATAGAGACAATGATATAATAGGGGTATCCCAGGCGCATAATTTGGTATATTTTTTTAGTGGATGTCAACAGGGGTTTCCGATTATGATGGATGTAACTGTTAAAATTATAGGATATATTACATAGCATGGAAAGCTGATTCTATGCCTTTTTACCGAATTTGTGATAAATTGGCATATTTTCCATAGTCATCATTAGTAACTATGTATTTTTCAGGCTAAAATACTATTAAGTGCTGCCCGTGGGGGAATGATAATGGGATTGAGAAAACTAGACGCCAATACGCTCGATCATATTCTGGAAAGTATGATTGAAACGGTCGGGAGCAGCAAAGATGAAATCTTCCGGATCGGGGAGCAATGCCGCCATGACTATGAAACAATCACGGATGAGTTAAAAGAAGTCAAGAGGATGGTCGCGCTGATCATCCATGACGGGGACAAGCTTGAGACGAAGGTCCGGTTTGCCCGGAAACGGCTGTCTGAAGTAAGCAAGCATTTTAAGGATTATACCGAAGCAGAGGTCCGGCAGGCATATGAGGTGGCTCATAAGCTGCAGATGGAGCTGACGATGAACCGCCAGCAGGAAAAGCAGCTGAGGGAGCGCCGCGATGATCTTGAGCGCCGGTTGATTGGCCTGAGCGAAACAATTGAGAGAGCCGGATCCCTTGTATCCCAGATTAGCGTTGTCATGAACTACATGATGAGCGATATCCGTCAAATGGGACAAGCCCTCGAGAATGCCAAGCAAAAGCAGGATTTCGGCTTGAAGATCATTGAAGCCCAAGAGGAAGAACGGAAGCGCTTATCTAGGGAAATCCATGATGGGCCGGCTCAAATGCTGGCCAATGTGATGATGCGTTCCGATTTAATAGAAAAGATCTATAAGGAAAGAAGCGGAGAAGAGGCAATTGCTGAAATCCGCAGCTTAAAAAAGATGGTCCGGTCTGCTTTGTATGAGGTCAGGAGGATTATTTATGACCTGCGCCCAATGGCCCTGGATGACCTGGGACTGGTTCCAACCCTCAAAAAGTATTTGCAGACGATCGAAGAGTATCATAAGACGACAAAAATCCAGTTTGTCAATATCGGGGAAGACCGGCGGCTTCCGGCAAAATACGAGGTCGCATTGTTCAGACTGATTCAGGAGTCCGTTCAGAATGCGTTCAAGCATGCGAATGCGAATCTGATTCAGGTAAAGCTGGAAATTAAGAACTGCGTTATTTCCGTTATTATTAAGGATGACGGCAATGGGTTTGATCAGGAGAAAACGAAGCCTGAGTCCTTTGGGATCCTGGGAATGAAAGAGCGGGTCGAGCTGCTCGATGGGGAAATTTCCATTGATTCAAAGGTTGGAAGCGGGACGCTGGTCATGATCCAGGTGCCGGTTGCAAATCGGGAATAATAGGAACAGGAGCCTGCCGCTTCCTGTTCCGGTGATATATAAAAATAGAGACAGACGGCATAGGGAGGCGTACGTATGGCAACCAAAATAGTCATTATTGACGATCATCAGCTATTCAGAGAAGGGGTAAAGCGGATTCTCGATTTTGAAGATTCTTTCGAGGTTGTGGCCGAGGGGGATGATGGCTGTGAAGTAATTGGACTTTATGAGGCCCATGAGCCCGATGTGATCATTATGGACATCAACATGCCAAACACAAACGGGGTCGATGCGACTCGCCACTTAATTGAAAAATACCCCGATGCAAAGGTGATCATTCTCTCCATCCATGACGATGAGAACTATGTGACCCACGCATTGAAAACTGGGGCAACAGGATACCTTTTAAAAGAAATGGATGCCGATGCCTTGATCGATGCGGTTAAGGTTGTGGCGGACGGCGGTTCGTACCTCCATCCAAAGGTTACCCATAATCTTGTAAAAGAGTACCGGCGTCTTTCGGCGGACCAGGGGCTGTCAGGGGATCAGTACATTTCCCCGGTTGAAATCCGCAGGCCGCTGCATCTGCTGACACGCAGGGAATGCGAAGTCCTTCAGCTGCTGGCTGACGGGAAAAGCAACCGCGGTATTGGGGAAGCGCTGTTCATCAGTGAGAAAACCGTCAAAAACCATGTCAGCAACATTCTTCAAAAAATGAGTGTAAATGACCGTACCCAGGCTGTAGTCGTTGCAATCAAGAATGGCTGGGTAGAAGTAAGATAAGCAATGCGAGAAACCTCAATAGGAGATTAGACACATTTGCCGAGGCGAATGTGTCTTTTTTATGTCAATTCGCGGTTTTTGTCGCAAAACCGAGAGAGTTGTCTAACAGTTTTTTACAGCCGAGAGGGAAATTTCGATATAATAATAGTAGAATTTACAAGGAGTGATAGTTAGTGACTTCTACTTTTGACTCTCTGGCTGATGAGAAATTGCTGGACGTTTACAACCAGGCACTCAAGCTGAAGCTTGAAAATCACTTTATCCAGCTGATTGAAGAAGAACTGAATAGGAGAGGATTAGTGTCCCGCATCTCATTTGCCGGCTAGACCTAATCCTGATGGTAATTTGCCGTATTCCAGCAGCTTACCCTGTCTTTTCACACTAATGAATGCAATTTGAAACAATTTCATATAAAATGGGGTTTGTACATATTGTATATAAAAAAGGCAGGTAAACAGAATATATGAAAACGGCAGTTGTAACGGATAGTACAGCGTACATCCCAAAGGAATTGAGGGAGAAGCACAAAATCTCCATGATTCCGTTAAGTGTCATCTTTGGAACTGAAACCTATCGTGAAGAAATAGATATTACCGCAGAAGAATTTTATGAAGAAGTTAAAACCCGCGATCTGCCTACCACGTCCCAGCCGCCAATCGGGCATTTCGTTGAATTGTTCGAGGAGCTGGCCAAGGAGTACGATGCCGTCATCTCGATACACTTATCAAGCGGCATTTCCGGCACCTACCAGGGGGCCGTCACCGCAGCCGGCATGGTCGAAGGAATCAAGGTGTTCCCGTTTGACACCGAAATCAGCTGCATGGTCCAGGGCTTCTACGCGCTGGAAGCCGCAGAGCTTTCAGCAAAAGGCCACACGGCAGAAGAAATTGTTGCCCGGCTGTTTGAAGTCAAGGAATCGGCCCGGGCCTATTTCATGGTCGACGATTTAAGCCATCTGCAGCGCGGCGGCAGGCTGTCGAGCGCACAGGCCTTTATCGGAAGCCTGCTTCAGGTCAAGCCGTTACTACACTTTGTTGATAAAAAGATTGAGCCATTTGAAAAAGTCCGGACACGCAAGCGGGCCTTGAACCGGGTGGTCGACCTTTTAGGAGAAGATGCAGGCAGCGGCGAAGAATACCGTGCCGTCATCATCCATGCCAACCGGGAAGACGAGGCAAAGCAGTGGAGAAGCGAGCTGCAGGCCAAGTACCCAAATGTCGAATTCATGATCAGCTATTTCGGTCCTGTTATCGGAACCCATTTAGGGGAAGGCTCAATGGGCATGGGCTGGTATAAGAAGTGAGTTTTGGCGCCACTCTCCTTTGGGGAGTGGCGTTTTGTTATGGTTGCGAGTGAACTGCATTGATAATTTACAATAATTTACTCCTGTTAGGAATATAATGCTGTTATAAATAAGCTCGCATCGGGAATATATCGTTCAACATCGGGAATAAAGCGATTCACATCGGGAATATATCGTTCAACATCGGGAATATAAGCAAGTCCGATCAGGAATAAATGGTACAACATCGGATAAAATCAAAGGCTTCAATCATAGAATTACCCAGCGTTGCAAATGAACCAAAATTGTCAGAACTGCTTTATAAAAATAGATTGAAATTCATTTATAATAGAAACGTAAATCAACTTTTAAGGAGGTACTCATGAATATCACGCAAAATTGGAGGACGCTTTTATGAGATTTGCCCTCCAAACGAACAAACTAGTCCCTGCACCTCTTCTGTTAACCTCTCAAGATACTCTTTCTATTTCAAAGATCACCCATCTACCTGTTATTCCAGGCAATTCTTCCTTCGTCTGCAATCCCGAGCTTCAAAAACTTCTCTCCGGAAAACAGCTACTTCTGGACGATCTTCCATTTCCGCTGGAAGAAATTCAAAACCACTATGAAAATGGCATGCTTTCCTATCGAAAGGGAATTGAGACCAACGGAAGCACACATGAATGCCTGCGCTGCGGCACGAAGGATCCCAACTGGTTTGCAAGCTTTCCATGTTCACGTTGCGGGGAGCCCTGTGTGTATTGCCGCCAGTGCCTGATGATGGGCAGGGTCAGCTCCTGCACCCCGCTAATTAGCTGGACAGGCCCTGTACCAGCTCACGAACACTCCAAAAACCTCTTACAGTGGGAAGGCAGCTTGTCAGAAGGGCAAAGCGAAGCATCCCGGCGGGTGGTTCATGCGATTGACGAAAAAAAGGAGCTGCTTCTTTGGGCCGTCTGCGGCGCAGGAAAAACGGAGGTCCTTTTTAAAGGGATTGAGCATTCCCTGGCACAGGGAGGGAGAGTCTGCATTGCAACCCCGAGAACGGATGTCGTCCTTGAACTGACACCCCGCTTAAAAGCTGTCTTCCCGCACATCGAAGTCGCCTCTCTTTACGGAGGAAGCGAAGACCGCCATAAATATGCTCCGCTTACCATCTCTACCACTCACCAGCTGCTTCGCTTCTACCGGGCTTTTGATACAGTGATTGTCGATGAAGTGGATGCCTTTCCGTACTCTGTTGATGAAACCCTTAAATATGCCGTACAGCAGGCCAGGAAACCGGACTCCTCGCTCATTTACCTGACTGCAACCCCAAGCCGGAAATGGCAAAGGGACTGCCGCCTTGGGAAACGGGATTATGTCACCATTCCGGCCAGGTACCACCGCCGTCCTCTTCCTGTCCCTAAATTTGTTTGGTGCGGCAATTGGGAGAAACAGCTCTCTAAGGGCCGACTGCCCGAAAATATTCTCCGCTGGGCGAGACAAAGACTGAATGAAGGTAAGCAAGCCTTAATTTTCACCCCGAAGATTGCCTCAATGGACAAAATGCTCCCGCTGTTCCGCAAACTCCATCCAGATATTGAAGCCGTTCATGCCGAAGACCCGGAACGCAAAGAAAAAGTCATGAAAATGCGCAGCAAAGAAGTTCCGTTGCTTTTAACCACGACCATCCTGGAGCGGGGTGTCACCTTCCCGAATATCGATGTGGCTGTTCTCGGAGCGGAGGACCGAATCTTTACGGAAAGTGCCCTGGTTCAGATTTCCGGCCGTGTCGGAAGGAGTGCCCAGTTCCCAACTGGTGATATCACTTTTTTTCACTATGGAAAAACCGAGGAAATGCTGCAGGCGAAGAAGCAGATTGTCGCGATGAATAAAGAAGCGGAAACGAGAGGGCTGATTGACGGATGAACTGGTTCGCCTTCGAACATTGCCTGTTTTGCCATGGAGAGCTGAAGACGGCGGCCAGTTGGCGAAGCGTATTCCTCAAAACAGAAAGAGAATACATTTGCGGTGGGTGTAAAAACAGGCTCGAGCCACTTAAAGGGGATACTTGCAGGATTTGCAGCAAGGTCTTGGAAGCGGAGTTCCGGAAAGGAAACCTTTGCTATGATTGCATCAGATGGGAGGAGAATCCCCATTGGTCCGGCTTGCTCACGCAAAACATTTCCCTTTATCACTACAATGACTTTTTAAAAGAAATCATTGCCAGATTCAAATACCGCGGAGATTACGTGCTGGCCAGAGGGTTTAAGCCGGACATCGCCTCGGCCGTGAAATCCATGCTATTCGACTGCCTTGTCCCCATTCCTTTAAGTCCAGAAAGGCAGTACGAAAGAGGCTTTAACCAAACGGAAGCGCTGATTCTGGAAAGCGGCCTCCAGCCTACACCTCTGCTTTCCAGAATTCACACAGAAAAGCAGTCAAAGAAGTCGCGGACCGACCGTATCCACCTTTCCCAGGTATTCCAGATGATTCCTGAAAAAATCCCTGATATTAACGGTAAAACTATTCTGCTCTTTGACGATATATATACTACGGGCTCCACGCTGCGCCATGCAGCCAAGATTTTAAAGGAGAATGGCGCAGGAAGCATCTATTCCCTCACCTTGGCCCGTTGAGTACCAATTCTATGAGGGCTATAATGAACATGTTAGGGGGAAAGGCAGTGGATGTAACGAATTGCCCTGTCTGTGGAGAAATCTACTTAAAAAATAAATTCCGCGCTGTATGCGAGAAATGCTGGAAGAAGGAAGAAGAAGCCTTCGACCTGGTATACAGATATATGAGAAAACGCGAGAACTGGGCGGCAACAACGCTTCAGATTGTAGAAGCAACCGGGGTTCCGGAAGAACTGATTTTAAAATTTGTCAAAGCCGGACGGCTAAAGACAGCACAGTTCCCGAACCTGGGCTATCCCTGTGACAAATGCGGGACAATCATAAGAGAAGGCCGTTTGTGTGCATCCTGCTCAACGGAACTGAGAAATGACCTGATTCAGCATGAGCACGAGGAAGAGCGGAAACGGGAACGAAGCAATCCGACTTTTTTCACACAAAGAAAATAGGCACAAAGTTTCAAAATGGTTTTTGTAGTTAAAATAATGCTCAAATGACCGATAATACTAGTAAGATACTAGTCGGTCTGAAAGCGAGGTCTTTGGAAAATGAAAATTAACAATTTTGGTCCATCAGGAATCAATCCATATAAAAAGCAGATGAACAAGCTGGACGGTGCTGCCGCTCGAACAGATAAAAAAACGGATAAGGTCGAAATCTCATCCGCAGCAAAGGAAATGCAGCAGCTGTCCCAGATTTCCGCCGAGCGCAAAGCGAAGGTGGAGGAACTGAAGCTTCAGGTTCAAAACGGAACCTACAAGATGGATGCGAAAGAAACAGCTAAAAGCTTACTAGATTTTTATAAGAAATAAAACTCGTCTATGAGGCGAGTCTTTCTTTTGGAGGTAGCCAATGTCCACTGAATCACTGATTTCCAACATGAATAAGCTGCTTGTGCTCCATAAAAGCCTGCTGGAGCTTTCGGTAAAAAAGACAGAGATTGTGAAACAGGGGGACATGGCAGCCCTTCAGCAGCTAATAAAAGATGAGCAGACTCACATAGCCGCCATTGGAAGGCTTGAACAGGAGCGGCTCAGTCTTTGCAGCGACCTCCTTCCTGGAACTCCGAATCCAGCGGTGGGAGAGATCGCTGAACAAGCAAACACTCAAGAGAAGCCTGTCCTGTTAAAACTTAGGGACGAACTCTTGGAGGCTGTTTCAGAAATCAAGCAAGTGAACTCCCTGAACCAGGAGCTGATTCACCAGTCCCTTCAGTTCATTAACTTTTCCCGGAGCCTGGTCATGCCCCAGAAGGAAACCTATACGTACGGACCACCGGCTGGAAAGCCAAAAGCAGCCGGCCCCACATCAGGACTCTTCAACTCAAAAGCATAGTAATCGGAGGAACAACAGATGCGTTCTACCTTTATGGGTTTAGAAACGGCGCGCCGCGGAATGTTTACGCAGCAGAGCGCACTTAATACAACAGGCCATAATATCGCCAATGCGAATACACCAGGATACACGAGGCAGCGCGTGAACTTTGAACAGACTGAACCCTATCCGGCTGCTTCGATGAACAGGCCGCAAATTCCCGGCCAGGTCGGTACGGGGGTGCAGGCTGGCTCAATTGGACGTGTCAGGGAAGACTTTTTGGATGTTCAATACCGCAATGAAAATAATAAACTTGGATACTGGGAATCTCGTGCGGAAGCCTATCAAAAGCTTGAAGAAGTCATGAACGAGCCGTCGGACTCAGGTCTTGCCGAAACAATGAACCAGTTCTGGCAGTCGCTGCAGGACCTGGCCGTCAACCCGCAGAATGCAGGTGCTCGCTCGGTTGTCCGCCAGCGCGGTGTGGCCGTTGCCGAAACGTTCAACTATCTTCATAGCTCGCTGACATCCATTCAAACTGATTTGAAAAATGAAATCTCCGTGACGGAGAAAGAGATCAACTCGATCGCTTACCAAATCAGCGAGATCAATAAGCAAATCGGAGGCATTGAGCCCCACGGCTATTTGCCGAATGATCTTTACGACGAGCGGGACAGGCTGATTGACCAGCTCTCTACCCTCGCCAACATTAAAGTGGAATATACTCCATCAGGCGGAAATGCCAGCAAGATGGCGCAGGGACAGGCGGTCATTAAGCTCGCAGGCGGCAGTGATGCCACACTGGTGAATGGCGGCAGCTACAATGAAATGAAGATCAACTTCGACGGAAGTGATGGTTCAGTGAGAACGACAACTGTCGGAGGGAAGAGCTTTGATTTTGCCTCTGCCAATGGAAAGCTGAAAGCTCTCATTGACTCTTTCGGGTACGATACAGCAGACGGTGTTAAAGGAGTCTATCCAGACATGCTCGCGAAGCTGGATGATTTGGCTTTTACCTTTGCAAAAGAATTCAATAAGGTTCATCAAGAAGGCATGAGCCCGAACGAGATTGCTTCCGGCACCAATGCTTCCAATCCATTCTTTGAAGAGGGGGCGGACCGCAAAGGATTTGCAGGTCAAATCAAGCTGGCTCAAAACATTGAGAACAGCCTAGATAATATTGCGACCGCAAACGCGGCAAACCCGACTTTGGGAGATGCCAGCAATGTACTGAAGCTTGCCAACATCATTAATGAAGCCTATGATTACAGCGGCAATAATGAGAAGGCCAGCTTCCGGAACTTTTATGAAGGTGTGATCGGCGGAATGGCTGTTTCTTCTCAGGAAGCAGAGCGGCTCTCGCTAAACTCCAGTTCCTTAAAAGAAGCAGTTGAAACGCGCCGCCAATCCGTCAGTGCCGTTTCACTCGATGAAGAAATGTCCAACATGATCCAGTTCCAGCATGCCTACAATGCCTCGGCCAGGATGATCACCCTGGTGGACGAGCTGCTTGACAAAGTCATCAACGGCATGGGAACTGGCGGAAGATAGGTGAAGTAAATGCGAATAACTCAATCGATGATTTCTTCTAATTCGCTTAAAAATATCAGTGACAGCTACCGGAAAATGGGGCAGCTTCAGGATCAGCTGTCCACCGGCAAAAAGATTACAAGAGCCTCGGACGACCCGGTTGTCGCGATGAAGGGAATGTACTACCGTTCAAACCTTTCAGAGGTAGAACAATACAAGCGAAACCTTTCCGAGCTGTATCTCTGGATGGAAAACTCGGAAGCAGGCCTCGAACATGCCAACGATGGCCTCCAGCGGGTCAGGGAGCTCGTTATTCAGGGAAGCAACGGAACGCTCAGTCCCGAGGACAAGCAGGCGGTGGCCAAGGAAATCGGTCAAATCAAGGCAGACCTTGTCAATGTTGCTAACACTCAGGTGGCAGGACGATACATTTTTCACGGCTCCGACACTGGGAATCCGGTGGTTGTGCAGGATAGCCCTCCTACAGTTGCAGACAATGTAGGCAGCCCGGCAATCAAGGATTACCGTGTGGAAGTTTCTCGCGGCGTATTCCTGACAGCGAACATTAATCCGGAAAACGTGTTTAGCCAGGAGCTCTTCGATGTTTTGGGTAAAATTGAGGCGGTGCTGGATCCAAGCAGTGAATCAGCTTCCACCTTTGATCCAGCACAACTTAATTTAGACTCACTCCTAAAAGACCTAGATAAACAGATGAGCGGCTTGCTGGCCGAGCGTTCCGAGCTTGGAGCCCGCTACAACCGCCTCGAAATGGTCGAGTCCCGGATCGGCCAGCAGGAAATCATGGCCTCAAGGGTGCTCTCTGATAATGAAGATGTTGACCTGGAAAGAGTCATCATTGATTTGACCACCCAGGAAAGCGTCCATCGTGCCGCCCTCAGTGCCGGTGCAAAAATCATCCAGCCCACATTGATGGACTTTTTACGATAAACAGAATCTTTTAAAAAGCTATTCTCTAGGGGAATAGCTTTTTCTCTAGGGGGAATAAAGTATGCAGCTGCCGCAGATCAGATTGCAGTCTACCTTTGCGCAGACCGAAATCCGCACCACACCCGCCAAGCTGGAAATCCAGCAGCGTCCCGCTGACCTCACCATCGAACAGCCTAAAGCGGATTTGTCAATCGAACGGACACCCTCAAGGCTGACGATTGACCAGACAAAAGCACGCGAGGATGTCGGAATGATTTCCGTTGCCCGGAAAACCGAGATGGATGCCCAGCAAGGACGAAGTGACCTGCTTGCTGGCATCTCCCGCCGGATTCAGGAAGGCAATGAAATGATGATGATTGAAAACGGCGGAAACCCAATTGCTTCACAGGCCAAACGGAATTTGGATGATACAAAGCCATTCAATATTGGCTGGATTCCTTCTCCCGGCAGTGTAAAGGTTGATTACAGCCCTGGAAAAGTGGAGATAAATTGGAAAGTAAACAAACCGGTGATTGAAAGCAAAATGAACAAGCCGGAAATCAGCTACAAGCCAGGCAAGGCAGAAGTCTCATTAAAGAACCATGCTTCATTAAAAATCGACTTTGACAACCTGAAATATATCGGAACGAATTACGAGCAGTCCATTTGAGGAAGGAGAACAAAATGAAGATCCAAACAAAATATCACGGGGAAGTAGAGGTAACGGAGCTCCTGCAATTTGAGAAAGGAATTCCCGGTTTCCCGGATGAAAAGAAATTCACCTTGATCCCGCTGTCGGATGACCAGGTTTTTATGGTCTTGCAATCGGTGGAAACACCGCAGCTGGCATTTATCCTGAGCTCTCCATTTAACTTTTTTAAAGAATATGATTTTCAGCTGGAGGATTCGGTGGTAGAAGAACTAAATCTGCAGTCAGAAAAGGATGTAGTGGTTTATTCCATCTTAACGGTTCAGGATCCATTTGAAAAAACAACCGCCAACCTGCAGGCACCAGTCATTATTAACATTAAAAATTCAAAGGCCAAGCAAGTGATTCTGCATACATTTGATTATAAAACGAAACACCCAATCTTTGAAAAGGTAAAGGGGTGACCAGATATGCTTGTACTTACAAGAAAAAACGGCGAAACCATCAAAATCGGTGACGATATCGAAATCACCATCGTTGCGTCTAAAAACGACCAGGTCAAAATCGGCATCAAGGCACCAAAAAACGTCGAAATCTACCGTAAAGAAATCTACGACATGATCACCAGCGAAAACCAGCAGGCATCAAAGGACATCTCAGGCCTCCTAAAATTCATGTCAAAAAACGAAAAAAACTAAATAAAAAAAGATTAAACCTATTAAACATTCCTCCATGGTGACGATAATAATAGTGTAAGAGATGAAGGGGCGGCCGACCCAATCACTCAAGCAAATCACCCATTGTTCACAAGGAAGTGGACAACTAAATTCAGGGAGGAAAAAAACAATGAAAATCAATCATAATATTGCGGCGCTTAACACTTACAATAAGTTAAATAGTGCTTCCAACGCACAAGCTAAGTCAATGGAGAAATTATCTTCTGGTCAACGTATAAATCGGGCTGGCGACGACGCGGCTGGTCTTGCAATCTCTGAAAAAATGCGTGCACAGGTACGAGGACTAGATCAAGCCTCAAAGAATGCTCAAGATGGGATTTCTTTAATTCAAACGGCTGAAGGTGCATTAAACGAAACTCACGATATTCTTCAACGTATGCGGGAATTAGCTGTTCAAGCCGGTAACGATACAAACACAACATCTGACCGTGAAGAAATCCAAAAAGAAATCAACCAAATGACTTCAGAAATCAACCGTATAGGTAATACAACCGAATTTAACACTCAAAAATTACTAAATGGTGATAAAGCAACTACTGAAGCTGGCAGTAAAGCAAAAATCACATTTGACGTTGCTAATATGACAGCAGGGTCTGTGGAAGTTCTTGGTAAAACAGTCAACTTTTCAACTAGTGCGGGAGGCACCGCTACTGCTATTAAATCAGCCATTGATAACGATGCTGATTTAAAGGATAAATACACTGTTACAATTTCAAGCACTACTGGAGTAGCAATTGAAGCAAAAACTAATGGAGAAGATAAAGCTTTAACTGCAGACCTTTCCGGTGCAACAGGTGCAACAGGTGCACCTGTAACAACAACAGCTGGTGCTGCTGATAAAGCTCCATTAAATTTCCAAATTGGTGCAAATGAGAGCCAAAGTCTTACTCTTAATATCAGTGACATGAGAGCTCAAGCTTTAGGTCTTTCAGCTGCAAATAATACTGATAGTAAATTAGCAGTTACTAATGGTACTGATAGTACAGCTTCAGAAACAGCTTTGAGTGTATTATCTCATGAGGAAGCTGCAGAAACAGTGACAAAAATTCAATCTGCAATTGATAAAGTCTCTGCTGAACGTTCTAAACTTGGTGCTAATCAAAACCGATTAGAGCATACAATTAACAACTTAAATACATCTTCTGAAAACTTAACAGCTGCTGAGTCTCGTGTACGTGACGTAGACATGGCAAAAGAAATGATGAACCAAACTAAGAACTCGATTCTTGGTCAAGCAGCTCAAGCAATGCTTGCACAAGCTAACCAACAGCCACAAGGTGTTCTTCAACTTCTTCGTTAATACTCAAAAAGGATGGACGCTCAAGGCGTTCATCCTTTTTTGTAGCTTAAAGCAATTACATCTTGCTATCTACTCATTCCAAATCTCTATTAATCTTTTACCATCTGAAACCAATTTTGTCCTTAAATCTTCATTAATTTTATTCTCCCGATTAACATGCCTCACAAAATCCCCCAAATGCTTCGCGGCCTGCTCATACTTCCCGCTCTCCAGCTTCCGCTCAGCCTGCCTCAAGAGATTCTTCAAAACGAAATACTCCGGAGCATCCAATTCAAGGTCAACGACATGCTTCAAAGCATCCAAACTTGCCGTATAGTCAACCCCAGGTGCTTTTAACTCCCCAGCCAGAACTGCCTCTTTGATATCTTCGCCAAGGTAGAACCCAATATGCGGCGGCTGGTTGTAGGCAGTGTTTTGCCATGCGATAGCGTTTCGGTATGTGGCATCATGCATCAGTGTATACAGTCTGTAATCCGTAGGGATCGTGGTGCTGTATACTCTCAGCTCGGAACTGTCGGTTGTCGGCAAAAGGACTTCTTCACGCCAGTCTCCAAGGATATCTGCCTGAAGGGTTGGTGTTGCTTTTGTGCCGTTATTGCTTACCACGCCTTCAAAGCCTTTCAACAATGAAGCTTTTCCAGTGGCTTCGTTGTACTTGGTAATAGATGTGTTATCGAGTAGTTCATGCAGAAGGTCTCCATCCCAGTAAAGGGCAAAGTTGACGGAGAGTCCTGCGGAACGGTAGATGTTGGCTTCGACTTTGCCTTGGACATTGTAAATGCCTCCGCCCGTCTCTACGGTTGAACCGCCCGTTCCCCAGAATTCATAGCCAGGGGAGGAGGTGATGTTTGCCGCCAGTCCTCGGCCAGCGTCCAGGGAAGCGTAGTAGGACATCAAGGTTTCTCCAGTTGCGCCATCATGCAGCTCTAAAGATGCAACAGCTGGCACTTCATGGACACCAAAGACATGAAGGCCTTCACGGTCAGGGTCAAAGGCGCCGACATGCAAGGCATCGCCATGGGAACCTGTTTCGCGTCCCATTTCGCCGTCCATTGCATAAAGGATGCTTCCGTCGTGATCTAGGGTTAAGGAACCTGCGACGATTTCATCAAAGCCGTCATTATCCACATCTCCAGTGGCGAGGCTGTGATAACCTAGGCTTTTCCCTCTGCCGGCTTCATCGGAATCAAAGGTCCATTCTTCTTTCAGCTTTCCATCTACTAAACTATAAGCTACGAAGCTTGTTCTTTCATAGTATCCTCTGCCATAGACCGCACTTGGCTTTTTGCCATCCAGGTAGGCTAAACCAGCAAGGAAACGGTCGGAACGGTTTTGCCACGTATCGCCCCATGAAGCTCCGCCGTCTTCACCAAGCGGGAAGGCGTAATCAATCGTATTAATCACTTTTCCTGTTTCGCCATTGAAAACGGACATGTACTCCGGACCGCCAATAACATGGCCATTATCACCGACCCACTTTCCATTGTCCTCGGCATTTCCAATTACACTCAGGACTTTGCTGCTGTCGAACTTCCCATCGGTTGCACCGTATGACGTGGTTGCATCCGCCGTTTTAATGAGGAATTCGCTTTTTCCATTGCCGTCAAAGTCAGCGACGATAAACTGGTTATAATGGGCGCCGGAAGTAAGGTTGAGTCCCATGTTGATTCGCCATAAAAGCGTGCCATCCAGCTTATAAGCATCAAAAATCGTTGGGCCAGTCATCCCTGTCTGCGAGCTGTCAATCGCATTTGTTGGATACCATTTTACAATGACCTCATACTCGCCATCTCCATCCAGATCTCCTACACTGGAATCGTTCACGGTGTAGGTGTATTCACCAGTGGCGGTTTTTCCGCCCTCAGGCTTCTGCATTGGGATGGAAAGATAATCTTTGCCTGCGGCTTTCACATCATTTTTCTCGGTTGATTTTCCATTTACCAATGTTTCTACCGTGTAAGTATCTTCTGGAGCACCGTTCGCATCAAGATAGTTGGTAATATCCAGTGCTTCGGTATTCAATTTTTCACCATTGCGGTAAATATTGAATTTCACATCTTTCGCATATTCATCGGCAAGCAAACGCCAGCTCACGAAGATGCCATCATCTGATTTAAGAGCAATGACTCCTCTGTCAAGCCACTCCGTCTGCCGCTCATTTTCAGGAGGAGCAAGGCGGTTATACACATAGATTTTGACATCCTTGTTAAAAGAGTTCACAATCCCCTCTGTTTCAGCAAGGGTGCCTTTAAACTCGTAAACTCCCTGCTCATCAGGATTCCACTCTTTTCCTACACTTGTCCACTTAGTTACTGCAACATCTTTTTTACTATTATCAGCAAGCGTCACCTTAACGGTTTTAGGCAGACCGATAGAGGCGATATCTTTTGTTGTTTCATTAACATAAACACGATGGTATGGAAGCTTATCTACCAGGTAAAGCGTGTTGTCCGCAACTGGAATATGATAGACTCCAAAATTATCAAGATAAGTCGTCCAGGTGATATTATTTCCGGAGGTCCTGAGTCCCACAAGCTTTACGGATGCGACAGAACCATCAAAGGATGCACCTTCAAGTGAAGAAGTATATTCTTCGGTGGCACCTGTCTGATCCGTAATCTTTAAAACTACTTCATTGGTAGAAATATTAAAATTAACCTCAAAGCTGTACCAGGCTTCCTTGTTTGTAATCTTTGTTTCGGCTGGAGCCTGGCCGCGTGCGAAATACTTCAGTGGTGCATTATTGGTATTGTTTAGTGTAAAAATCGTATTGCCGGAAGTGTCGATGATTCTAAACTCGCCGCCGTTTTCCTCGAGCTTGTCCCCTTTATCATTTACCTTGCCGGGGTACCAGTCGAATTTTACAAGAATGTTTTGTCCTTTGGCAGCTGTATCAAATTTCTTCGTTGCCACACGGCCGCCCGATTGGTTCACCATGCTGTATTGAAGCTTGGAAGAAGTGTTGCCCCCAAGATCCTCATTATGGATGGAAAGAGTACTGGCAGCTGTTGTAAAGCCCCATGTATCATTATTTTCAAAATCGGTGCTGGTGAGCAGGTTATAATCGCTAGTTTCGTTGGCGGCACCCACAAATTGAAGGTTTGAGAAAATAAGGGCAATCGCCATCAGTACGGAAAATAGTTTAATCTTGCTTTTGTTCATCCCCAATTTACGTTTTCACTCCTCTGTTTTTTTAACAAGTTCTCCCTTGCAAGTGCGTAATGCACCCTTTTATTTGTTCCGCTTTCCTTCACCCCTTCCTTATTGATCTTTTTTGTTTCTTTGAAAGGGAGAAATATGCAAGCGGTTACAAAATTGCATATTCTTGTGCCTTATCAAATAAAACAATTCATCAATATGGTTATTTATCTTAACACCGGTTTTAAATACCCGTCTATTAGACTTTTTTGCACATAAAAAAGCCTTGGTTCTCAAGGCTTCATTTCCGATTGGACTTTTTTGGGAAGATGTCCCTTTTTTGCAAAAGTGGTGCTGGAATGGCGTCTCTAGTGTACTTCATGCTGAATTCACGCATCAAATAAATTCCTATTCCTCAGGATGATACCGATATTTATCCAGGTCGATAACCCCATGCAGTCCAATTTCTACGCCTTCACCTTCAAGCATGTATAGCTGCTCTTGATAGGACTCTTCATCCTTGAGGGCGATCTGTCCCTTGCTGTTGATGACTCGGTGCCAGGGGAGCTGATGCTTTCTGCTCATTGAGTGCAGGATGCGGACGACTTGCCGGGCTCCTCGGGGACTTCCTGCAAGACTTGAGATTTGGCCATAGGTCATCACTTTGCCAGGGGGGATGCTGCGAATAATCCTGATTACATTTTCGGTAAAAGGCGTCATTAGAAAAATCCTTTCTAGAAGTAAAAAGGTCTTACCTTAAACAGTATATAATATTTCTGCCAGGACACTATGCACCCATTTACACCTGATTTTATATTTTTTAACGGGATTCCGCCATCTTTCTAAACATTAAATACAACCATCCGATATAAAAACAAAAGACCAAAGCTACAGCAGGAGGAACTTAGGGTGATTGATAAACTTTCATCTATTCATATACCTTCGCAACAAAGTACTTCAAAAACGGGAGTTACCAACATTAACACTAAGGAAATAGAAAGTGTTTCA
The DNA here is from genome assembly GCF_004340465.1 of Mesobacillus foraminis. GTDB lineage: Bacteria > Bacillota > Bacilli > Bacillales > Cytobacillaceae > Mesobacillus_B > Mesobacillus_B foraminis. The sequence goes on from NZ_SLVV01000003.1 coordinate 313,839, forward strand.
AGGTCACAGGAAGAAACCGAAAAGAATCTTAATCTATCAAAAGCTAAAGTGAAAGAAATGGTGGACACCCTAAACGAATTTGTCCAAGCTTCCGATACTTCAATCAAATTTCAATATCATGAAAAACTGCATGAGTACTATGTAAGTATAGTAGATAATACCACCAATGAAGTGGTCCGTGAGATACCGCCAAAAAAGATGCTGGATATCTATGCAGCAATGACGGAATTCCTCGGGCTGATGGTCGACAAAAAGATATAAAGGTGATGGAAACATGGCAGGGATACGTATAGGCGGACTGGCCAGCGGAATGGATATCGACACGCTTGTCAGCGACCTGATGAAAGCAGAGCGAATGCCGCTCGATAAACTAAAACAGAAAAAGCAGGCCCTCGAATGGCAGCGGGATGACTACCGCTCAATGAACACACTGCTGTTAAACTTCCGGACCGAGCTGACGAACATGAAGCTGACCACCCAATACCGGGCACGCTCCGTAACGTCAACAAACGAAAGCAGAATTTCAGCTACCGCAAGCAGTGCTGCATCAGCTTCATCGTATAGCATCAAGTCGGTTGAAAAGCTGGCGAGTGCGGCGACGAGGATTACAAACACATCTTTGTCAGGAGACCCTAATAGTAAAATCGATGCATCAAAATCATTGATCAGCCAGCAGGATAAATTAAACACCACAGCTGTTGGAGCTTCTCCTGGGTTTACCTGGTCCGAAGATGGAGTTGTGGGAAATGCCACCCTTGTGTCTGATGGCACCTCTGGACCAAAGATAACCTTAAATGCTAATGAAAAGATTGCTACAACTAAACTAGACCAAATGTCGGTTAAAGTTAACGGCACCTCCTATAAAATTGTCTCCGGCACTCCTGCGGCAGGGAAAAACGAAGTGCAATTGGCGGAGGACGGTACTCTAACCTTTAGCGGTCCAATTGCAAAAGATTCTTCCATTAAGGTCAGCTATATCGCTGATCAGAAGGTTGAGACCAACAAGCTGACAGCCGCAACAATTGAGTGGCAGCTAGGAAAAGGCGGCCTAACCATGGATTTTTCTTTAAAGGTTGGAGACGTTGCTTATACCATAGATGGAACACAGGATGAAAATGGTCACCGGCTTGTAAATAATGGTCAGTATATTGGTTCTATCAATCTTGAGACAGGAAAAGTTAAATTTGATGCTGAGCAAGCCGCCGACACCGAGCTGACAGCAACTTATAAACAAAAATACTCCAGCTTCAATATCACCACCCAAACATCAAAAGGCGAAGTGAGCGAAAACTTCCTGGTAGAAGCCTCCGAGTCTCTTAACCAGGTAGTCAACCGCGTCAACAGTTCCAATGCTGGTGTTTCGATGTTCTATGACAGTTTTTCGGATAAAATTTCCCTGACAAGAAAAGAAACGGGAGACTTTTTAGCCGGTACTGGAAACGAAATCTCCGCAACGGGCCTTTTTGCAGAATCCCTATTGAAATTTGCGGATTCCGCTGAATCCGGTGGAGAAAATGCAGTTTTTACAATAAACGGTTTAAGAACAGAGCGTAACTCCAACACCTTTGAAATGAACGGAGTCACCTTCACGCTGAAGCAGACCTTTACAGAAACAGAAGCTCCTCCAGTGTCGCTATCAGTCAACAATGACACCACGAAAGTCTATGACAATATTAAATCTTTCATCGATAAGTACAATGAGCTGATTGATAAAATCTCGAAGAAATCGTCAGAGGAATATTACCGGGACTACAAGCCGCTGACGGATGAACAGAAGGAGCAGCTGTCCGACAAGCAGCAGGAGCAATGGGAAGAGAAGGCGAAAAGCGGCTTGCTTCGCCGGGATCCGATTCTTGCCCAGGTGCTGAACGGAATGCGCAGCAATTTTAGCACGCCGGTGAAAAATTCCGAGGTGTCACCGCTATTTAGTCAGCTGGCGAGCATAGGCATTAGCACCACCTCGAACTATCTTGAAGGCGGGAAGCTGCAAATCGATGAAGCTAAACTGAAAAAAGCCATCGAGGAGGATCCTCAGTCGGTTGAGAATCTGTTCCGGGGAAGTGGAACGACCAGCGCGGAGCAAGGGATTGCCCACCGCTTAACAGACACGATCAATGCTGCAATGGATAAATTAAAAGCGAAGGCAGGAAATACGTTCTCCACGAACTCGCAGTTCTTGCTTGGCCGCCAGCTGACGAATGTTACGTCCCAGATCAGCACATTTGAAAATCGCCTGACCAAAGTGGAGGATCGCTACTGGCGCCAGTTTACCGCAATGGAGAAAGCAATCCAGCGTTCTAACGAGCAGGCTACCTATTTAATGCAGCAGTTTGGGTGATCGAAACGATAATAGAAATTCTGTGTAATAAGGAGAAAAAACATGGCAATTAACAATCCATATCAATCCTACCAGCAAAATTCCGTCAATACAGCATCGCCAGGCGAGCTGACGCTTATGCTGTACAACGGCTGCCTGAAGTTCATTCACATTGCGAAAAATGCGATCCAGACAAAAGATATCCAGGTGAAAAACACTAATATCCAAAAGGCGCAGAAAATTATCCAGGAGCTGATGGTGACCCTGAATCAGGACCTCGAGGTTTCAAAAGATATGCTGTCTCTGTATGACTATATGAACCGTCGTCTGATTGAAGCGAACATCAAGAGTGATGCCGGCATTTTGGAGGAAGTGGAAGGGTTGGTAACCGAGTTCCGTGATACGTGGAAGCAGGTTATCCAGATTAACCGCCAGAAGCAGTACGGTCATGGCGGCAGTGCCCTGTGAGTGCCGTCCGGCAGGTTTATCAGCTAACGTTGCAGCTGATCGAAGTGCTTCAAAAGGATTTTAACCGTGACCAAAAAATCACCTTGGTCGAGGAACTTTTGCAAAAGCGGGAAGAGGCCATGAAGGGAATGGTCGCCCCTTATACAGATGAGGAAAAGCAGCTCGGGAAAAAGCTGATTGAACTGAACTCGCTTCTGGACAGGCTGCTGGCATCAGAGAAGAATGACATCCAGAAGGATCTAAAAGAACTCAATGTCAAAAAAGAGTCAAGCAACAAATATGTGAATCCGTATCAGAGCCTGGCTGTGGACGGGATGTTCTATGATAAACGCAATTAAAACTGTGATGAACCGCCAATTGCCGGCGGTTTTCTTTTTTATTCAACAGAATCTTACAGACTCTCTCTTTTTACGACATGGAAAATTCACTAATTCGTCAAATCTTTTCTGTGTTAAGGAAGGAGTTCTTTAGGGTAATATAGAAGTATAGATACATAGTCTTTTCAAAGGAGGAGTATCGCTTATGAACTATAACATTCGTGGTGAAAACATTGAGGTAACTCCAGCAATCAGAGAGTATGTGGAGAAGAAGGTCTCCAAGCTGGACCGTTATTTTACAGAAACACCAAATGCAAGCGTAAGCGTGAACCTGAGGGTTTATCAAGATAAAAAAGCCAAAGTGGAAATTACCATTCCAATGAAAAATCTGGTCCTCCGAGCTGAAGAGCTGCACGAAGACATGTATGCGGCAATCGACCTGATTACTGATAAATTAGAGCGCCAAATCCGCAAGCATAAAACAAAAGTGAACCGTAAATTCCGCGGCCAGGACAGCATCAAGGATGTTGGGCCAATCTTCTCCGATGACACTCCTTATGGGGAAGAAGAGGATCTCGAGCTTGTCCGTACCAAACGCTTCGACCTGAAGCCGATGGACAGCGAGGAAGCCATCCTGCAGATGAACCTGCTGGGCCACAATTTCTACGTTTTCCAGAATGCTGAAACCAATAATACGAACGTCGTTTACAAGCGGAAAGACGGCCGCTACGGCTTGATTGAAGCGCAGTAAGCCCAGAGCCCTTTAAGTTTAAATTAAATGTGTAAAAGAGACCCGCAGCCTGACAAATGGCTGCGGGTTTTAGCATCATTTTACAACAAGGAGGAAGGACATTATGACCTTTTCAATCGTCGGGTATGATCCAAAGGAAAAAGAGTGGGGCATTGCCGTTCAATCGAAGTTTCTGGGCGTGGGGGCAGTCGTCCCCTTCGCAAAGGCCGGAGTGGGAGCAGTTGCCACCCAATCGTACGCGAATACGGCGTACGGGCCACAGGCGCTTGAACTGATGGCAGAAGGCAAGTCCGCACAGGAAGCACTGGAACTCATCACCAGGGAGGACAAGGATAAGGAGATGCGCCAGGTCGGGCTGATTGATGCCCATGGCAATGCCGCTACTTTTACAGGTACCTATTGCTATGACTGGGCCGGTGGTGTGACCGGAGAGCATTTTGCAGCACAGGGAAACATCCTGGTTAGCGAGGAAACCGTCCGGGCAATGGCCAAAACCTTTACAGAAACGGAAGGGAGCCTTGCCCACCGGCTCGTTTCCACCCTGTATGCCGGACAGCTGGCGGGAGGGGACAGCCGGGGGCAGCAATCCGCAGCGCTTCTTGTCGTAAAAGAAGCAGGAGGCTACGGCGGATATAATGACCGTTATATTGACCTGCGTGTCGATGACCATCCGGAGCCCATTAAAGAGCTGATCCGCATCTATGGCCTCCAGCAGCTCTATTTTGCGAAATCAAAGCCGGACAATGTGGCGGCCATTGAGGGAAAGGTGAAGGAAGAGCTGATTGCGAACTTAAGGCGCCTGGATTATTTAAAAGGGGAAAAGGAAGATGAGGAAGACTTGTTTAAGGCACTGACAGCCTATATTCACACTGAAAACTTCGAGGAGCGCGAGCAGGAGCGAGGGAAGATCGATCTGGAAGTTTTGGAGTTTATGAAAAAACAGCGGTAAATGGGAAAAGGAACGCCCGTCAAATGCGTTCCTTTTTTCCCGTCTACCCGGCATGATTATCATCGTGCTGGTCCATTTTCTCCTGTTCCGAGGTACCAGGTTCTTCTGGAACTTCCGGATGCTCAGTGTCTGTATCTCCGTGTTCCTTCTGAAGCTCCTTTTCTTCCTCTTCAAGCTCTTCCACCTGATTGCCTGTATCTCGTTCTTCATCCGGCGGAGGGCTCTGGTCACTGGAGCATGCACTCACCCCGAAAGCCAGGCTAAATGCGATTCCAACAGGGAGAAGCTTTGTTTTGTAGTTAAGGTTCATGGTTGTATCCCTCCTATTGATTCCTATTTACTATTTTCACTAATATGGAGGGATAAAACCTCTGCGAGGGCGCAAGCATCCCTATTGCTGAAATATGTAGTTTAATAGACAAATTTTATGGAGAAACTTGTCAATGTTTCCCGTTGGCTGTGCATCTGTTGTCACTCCATAGTCTAAGTGGTAAGATTAAATTAGGAATAAATCCAAATTTTTAACAGGATTCAGAGCATTTTAAGCGAATCTTTTTCTAGTATAAGGTTTTTCAATATGTCTTCTTAGACCCAATAGATAAAAGGAGCATCAGAATGGGGATTTTAAATAAAATTTTCGACCAGAACAAACGCGATGTGAAAAAGCTTACCAGGCTGGCAGATGAAATTGACAAGCTGGCTGCAGCAACTGAAAAGCTATCCGATGATGAATTAAGAGGAAAAACAGAAGAGTTCAAGGCACGCTACCAGAATGGAGAATCCACAGATGACCTCCTTGTTGAAGCGTTTGCGGTTGTCCGCGAAGGTGCCCGCCGCGTGCTGGGGCTCTATCCATATAAGGTGCAGCTGATGGGTGGCGTCGCTCTTCACGAAGGAAATATTTCCGAAATGAAAACAGGGGAAGGTAAAACCCTCACAGCGACCATGCCGGTTTACCTGAATGCCATCACTGGCAAGGGTGTTCACGTTGTCACTGTCAACGAATACCTGGCAAGCCGTGACGCAAACGAAATGGGCCAGCTTTATGAGTTCCTTGGCCTGACAGTCGGCCTGAACTTAACAGGCATGGATAAGGAAGAAAAGCAGGCTGCCTATCAGGCGGATATTACGTATGGCACAAACAACGAATATGGCTTTGACTATCTTCGTGACAATATGGTGCTGTACAGCCACCAGAAGGTTCAGCGCCCGCTTCATTATGCGGTTATCGATGAAGTGGACTCCATCCTGATTGACGAGGCGCGGACGCCGCTGATCATTTCCGGCACAGCTCAAAAAAGTGCGGGTCTCTATATCCAGGCCAATGCTTTTGTCAATATGCTAAAAAAAGACGAAGACTACACCTATGATGAAAAAACAAAGGGTGTACTGTTGACGGAAGAGGGAATTACCAAAGCGGAACGGGCTTTTGGAATCGAAAATCTTTTCGATATTTCCCATGTAACCCTGAATCACCATATTAACCAGGCGCTGAAAGCCAATGTCAGCATGCACCTGGATGTGGATTATGTCGTCCAGGACGGCGAGATTGTCATTGTTGACCAGTTCACAGGCCGTCTGATGAAGGGCCGCCGCTACAGCGAAGGCCTTCACCAGGCAATCGAGGCGAAGGAAGGCCTTGAAATCCAGAATGAAAGCATGACGCTTGCAACGATTACGTTCCAGAACTACTTCCGGATGTATGAAAAGCTTTCCGGGATGACAGGAACAGCGAAAACGGAAGAAGAGGAATTCCGCAACATTTATAATATGAGTGTTGTCGTTATTCCAACGAATCGTCCAATTGTCCGTGATGACCGTGCCGATTTGATTTATGCGACCATGGACGGGAAATTCCGTGCGGTGGTGGAGGACATTGCCCAGCGAAATGCCCTGGGACAGCCAGTCCTTTTAGGTACAGTGGCAATTGAGACTTCTGAACTGATTTCGAGGTATTTGACGAAAAAAGGTATCAGGCACAATGTCCTGAACGCAAAGAACCACGGCCGTGAAGCAGAAATCATTGCTGAAGCCGGACATCGCGGGGCCGTTACGATTGCCACCAATATGGCCGGACGCGGTACGGACATCAAGCTTGGAGAAGGGGTCCGGGAGCTGGGCGGTCTTGCCGTCATTGGAACAGAGCGTCACGAAAGCCGCCGGATTGATAACCAGCTCCGCGGTCGTTCCGGACGTCAGGGAGATCCGGGTATCACCCAGTTCTACCTCTCAATGGAAGATGAACTAATGCGCCGCTTCGGTTCCGACAATATGAAGACCATGATGGCCCGACTCGGAATGGATGATTCACAGCCAATCCAGAGCAAGATGGTTTCCAGGGCCGTAGAATCTGCCCAGAAGCGTGTGGAAGGCAACAACTTTGATGCCCGTAAGCAATTGCTCCAGTATGATGATGTTCTCCGCCAGCAGCGTGAAATCATCTACAAACAGCGTGATGAGGTGCTTGAAGCCGAGAACCTCCGTGACATTGTGGAACGTATGATTCTTTCTTCTGTCGAACGTAATGTGTCTGCTTTTACACCGGTAGGCGAAGACATGGATTCCTGGAATCTTGAAGGCCTGATTGATTATGTGAACGGGAACCTTCTTAATGAAGGCGATCTTGCACAGGATGACCTTCGAGGCAAGGACCGCGAGATGATTGTCGATATCATCATGGATAAGGTGAAGCAGCGTTATAATGAAAAAGAAGAACAGCTGAGCGCCGAACAGATGCGCGAGTTCGAAAAAGTCATCGTTCTTCGCAGTGTAGACTCCAAGTGGATGGACCACATTGACCAGATGGACCACCTCCGCCAGGGAATCCATCTTCGTGCCTATGGCCAGATCGATCCATTGCGTGAATATCAGCAGGAAGGATTTGCGATGTTCGAAAGCATGATCGAGTCCATTGAAGGCGATGTTGCCCGCTATATCATGAAGGCTGAAATCCGCAACAACCTGCAGCGTGAGGAAGTCGCGAAAGGACAGGCTGTCAACCCCAAGGAAGATGGCGAAAAAGTAAAGAAAAAACCAGTGGTTAAACAAATTGAAATTGGCCGCAACGACCCATGCTACTGCGGCAGCGGCAAGAAGTTCAAGAACTGCCACGGAACAATGTCATAAATTGTAATCTGGAATATAATAGAAGGGAGGGCTGGCGGATGTTCTGCAGCCCTCTTTTCCCTTGAAGTGTAAAATCGGCTATAATGAAAGTAATTATTTTATGAGGTGACCAAAATGGAATTAGCAGATATTCGGAATGAACTAGAAAAAACAGCTAAGAAATTAGCGGGCTTCAGGGGGTCTCTTTGACCTCGAAAACAAAGAAGCCAGAATAGCTGAGCTGGATGAGGTCATGCTTGCCCCTGATTTCTGGGATGACCAGCAGAACGCACAGACTGTGATTAATGAATCGAATGCTCTGAAGGATCAGGTCCATGTGTTTCACGATCTGAATGAAACCTTTGAAAACCTTGAACTGACCTATGAGCTTGTAAAAGAGGAAAGCGACGCAGAGCTTCAGGAAGAGCTGGAGAACGAGCTTGTGCAATTGACGAAGCGCCTGAGCGATTTTGAGCTCGAGCTTCTGTTGAGCGAGCCTTATGATAAAAGCAATGCCATCCTTGAGCTTCACCCGGGAGCAGGCGGAACCGAGTCACAGGACTGGGGCTCCATGCTGCTGCGCATGTACACAAGATGGGCAGAAAAAAGAGGCTTCAAAGTCGAGACTCTGGATTACCTGCCTGGAGATGAAGCAGGTATCAAGAGTGTGACTCTTTCCATTAAAGGACACAATGCTTATGGCTACCTGAAAGCTGAAAAAGGAGTTCACCGTCTGGTGCGGATTTCGCCATTTGATTCGTCGGGCCGCCGCCATACCTCCTTCGTATCCTGTGAGGTTATGCCGGAATTGAACGACGACATCCAAATTGACATTCGTACTGAAGATTTAAAGATTGATACGTACCGTGCGAGCGGTGCCGGCGGTCAGCATATCAATACGACCGACTCGGCTGTCCGGATCACGCACGTTCCGACCGGAGTAGTCGTGACCTGCCAGACCGAGCGTTCCCAGATCAAAAACCGTGAACGTGCGATGACGATGCTGAAGGCAAAGCTCTATCAGCGTAAAATCGAAGAGCAGGAGCAGCAGCTCGCCGAAATCCGCGGAGAACAAAAAGAAATCGGCTGGGGAAGCCAAATCCGTTCCTACGTCTTCCACCCCTACTCAATGGTAAAAGATCACCGCACCAATACCGAATCAGGAAACGTGCAAGGCGTCATGGACGGGGACATCAATCAATTCATCGATGCCTACCTGCGCTCGAAGTTAGTATAATATAGAAACAAGGAAGCCCCTTGCCTGGTCTGGATGCCTGGCAAGGGGCTTTTTTTGCGAGCTTTATCGACGGTTATTTTATATGAAGGAAAACAGTGTAGTTTATGTACATAAAGGTGCCGGCGAATAAAGGGAGGAGGTTACATATGAAAAAAATTCTATGGAACCAATCTTGGTGGAAAAAGGGAGAGAAGGTCACGTAGAGGAGTTCTATGTAACCAACCCTGGTGGAAATTGGAGAAGAAGGTCACGTAGAGGAGCTCTATGTAACCAATCCCTGTAGAAAAGGGTGAAGGAGGTCACGTAGAGGAGTTCTATGTAACCAATCCCGGTGAAAAAAGGAAGAGAAGGTCACGTAGAGGAGTTCTATGTAACCAATCCCTGTAGAAAAGGGCGGAGGAGGTCACGTAGAGGAGTTCTATGCAACCAACCCTGGTGGAAATTGGAGAAGAAGGTCACATAGAGGAGTTCTATGTACTCATCACGATGGAAAAAGGGACTAATTTAGCAATAAGCATCACAATAAGAATATAAACAAGGTTTCCAAGGAATCTCATTCTCCTCCCCATGAAGCCCGCAAAACTCAACCACCTTCCCTCAAAATACCATATCCCCAAACAGCCCAACTCCCCCTGCATAATTCCTCCAGATAAAATCAAACTAATTCAAATAGAAGATTTAGCCCTTTACCACGGTAGATGGCTGGCATTTACAACTTTTGTCTCCAATGCTATACTCACTGCTGGAAATTGACTGAAGGAGACTAACTAGGTGAAGAAAAAACGAAATACTGTGCAAAATCCGGGATTGGAAAAGCTGTTTGAATATGTGTACATTCTTGCGGGTTCGGCTGTTGTTGCAATTGCTTTTAACCAGTTCCTGCTCCCGAACCAGGTTGCTTCTGGCGGGGTCAGCGGAATCAGCACGATTCTTAATAGTCTTTTGGGCTGGGAGCCAGCTTATGTTCAATGGGCTTTTAATATCCCGTTATTTATAGCGGGTGTTATTTTTCTTGGCGGGCGGTACGGGATCAAGACGCTTGTCGGAACCATTTTTCTGCCGTTTGTTGTGTTTTTGACAAAGGGCTGGGAGCCCTGGACGCTGGATCCGCTTCTGGGTTCCTTGTTTGGAGGAATTGGTGTGGGTCTCGGGCTTGGCCTGGCGTTTCGCGGAAAGGCTTCAACTGGAGGTACCGACCTGGCTGCACAAATCATTCATAAGTTCACGGGTTTATCCCTGGGGACCTGTGTTGCTCTGATTGATGGATTGATTGTCCTGACAGCCACGGTCGTCTTTGACATTGAACGCGGCTTATATGCCTTGATTTCCCTGTATGTGACTTCGAAGACGATTGATATGGTCCAGATTGGGATTGGCAGATCCAAAATGGCGATGGTCATCACGGCTCATCAGGATGAGGTCCGGGAAGCCATCCTGCATAAAATCGACCGCGGTGTGACAAAACTATCAGCATATGGTGGCTATACCGATCAAGAACGCCCTGTCCTGATGTGCGTTGTCGATCAGACGGAGTTCACAAGATTGAAACAAATTGTCCAGACAATTGACCCATCAGCATTTGTAATTGTGACTGATGCTTCTGAGGTATTGGGTGAAGGTTTTAAACGGGCATAACATTAGTATATGATAGAACTGTATGTAAAATTTGCTGAGGGGGAGTAACATTGAAAAAGAAGTTTTTTGCTCTGTTGATGGGAGCATCCCTTGCCCTTGCTGCCTGTGGCGGCGGCGGAGGAGATGAGGCCGGGAACGATACAGCCGGAGCAGGAGATCCAGAAAAGCTGTACAACCAGAAGTGCTCTGGCTGCCATGGCGGTGAGCTTCAGGGCGGTGCGGGGCCGGAACTGGCGCATATCGGATCCAAGTATACCCAGGAAGATATCGAGGGAATCATTAAGAACGGTCAGGGTGCAATGCCTAAAGGCTTATTGACAGGTGAAGATGCCTCCGCAGTCGCAGAATGGCTGGCAGGCAAAAAATAAGCCAAGACAGGAAGCTTGTGAGCTGAAAAGCCACAGGCTTTTTCTTTTTTCCCTAATACATCCCCCTTTTCATAAAAATAAACCTCAAATCAAACGTTTTTCACAATTTATCCAACAATATTTTTAACCCCTTTGTAACATGAATGAAATACTTCTGAAGATTCGCTTCCTTGGCACAAAAGTTAAAACCCTAGTAATTACATAGGGTTGGCGGTTTTCCTTCTCCTGAATTTTCCAATACCCTTGCCGCTATCCTCTGTCATAGGCTAAAAATGGGAGAAAGCGCTCATTTTGAAAACAAATTGTAATATATTAAGTGGTTTTTTTGGAAGAACTTGATGATATAATGATTCTGGTAGAAAAATATGTCGAATGTTAGCCATGGGATAAACTAGTATCTAAGGTGATTATAGAATGATAGAAATGCAGGATGTATATAAAACTTATTCCAATGGCGTAACTGCAGCCAGCGGATTGACAGTTAAAATAGATCAAGGTGAATTTGTTTATGTTGTCGGACCCAGCGGTGCCGGGAAATCAACCTTCATTAAATTGATGTACCGGGAAGAAAAAGCCACTAAAGGGATGATTACGGTAAATGGAATTAACCTCTCTACATTAAAAAACAGCAAGGTTCCATTGCTGCGCCGGAACATCGGGGTGGTTTTCCAGGATTTTAAGCTCCTGCCGAACATAACGGTTTATGAGAATGTGGCTTTTGCCCTGGAGGTAATCGAGGAACAGCCTGCAGCCATAAAGAAAAAGGTTATGGAAACTCTTGATCTTGTCGGCTTGAAGCATAAAGCGAGAATGCTTCCGACAGAACTTTCCGGAGGAGAACAGCAGCGAGTGGCGATTGCCCGTTCCATCGTGAATTCGCCGAAAGTTGTCATTGCCGATGAGCCCACCGGAAACCTGGACCCGGATACTTCATGGGAAATCATGAATATTCTTGCAGAGATTAATTTAAGAGGAACAACCATTGTTATGGCCACCCATAACAAGGAAGTTGTTAATACAATCACGCACCGTGTTATTGCGATCGAAGGCGGAAAGATTGTGCGTGATGTACAGAAGGGTGATTACGGCTATGAAAGCTAGAACCTTCCGCAGGCATTTCAGAGAAAGCTTTAAGAGCCTGGGACGAAACGGCTGGATGACCTTCGCATCCATAAGTTCCGTAACAGTGACGCTGTTGTTGGTCGGTGTCTTTTTCGTCATTATGATGAACCTGAATAGCGTGGCAACGTCCATTGAGAAGGATGTCGAAATTCGCGTCCATATCGATATCGCTGCCAATGATAAAGATAAAGAGGTTTTAAAACAGCAACTGGAGCAGATTCCAAAAATAGAAAGCATCGTCTACTCTTCCAAAGAACAAGAGCTGAAAAGTCTGATTGACAGCTTTGGGGAAGAAGGAGAAGCCTTTAAGCTAGTTGAACAAGAGAACCCTTTAAATGATGTGTTCGTCGTAAAGACCAAAAATCCCACCGATACTGTAAACGTGGCCGGGGAAATTGAAGAGTTAAAGCATGTTGCCTCCGTCAAATATGGACAAGGCACAGTCGAGCCGCTGTTTAAATTTATCAAGGTCAGCAGGAATGTCGGGCTGATCCTGATTGTGGGCCTGTTGTTTACGGCGATGTTCCTGATCTCGAATACGATCAAAATTACGATACTGGCACGGCGGAATGAAATTGAAATCATGAGGCTGGTCGGGGCGACCAACTCCTTCATCAGATGGCCATTTTTCCTTGAAGGACTCTGGCTGGGGATTTTTGGTGCCATTATTCCGATTGCAGCTGTTTCAACTGCTTACTATTATTTGTTTGATATCCTCCAGCAAAAGCTGGCCAACAATTTTATCAAATTAATTGAGTTTAACCCGTTTGTATACCAATTATCCGCTATCCTCCTGATCATGGGAGCAGCAATTGGAATCTGGGGAAGTCTTATGTCCGTCCGTAAGTTCTTAAAAGTGTAGTCTGAACAGGGGAGGCAGTTCTCCCTTACATAAACACTTTCTAATAATAGACGATACAGAGAGAGATAAAGTTACGAAACTATCAAAAGTCGGAGAGGGGAAATAATCTAGTGAAAAAGCATATACTCTCACTAGCAGTAGTCAGTACTTTAAGCCTGGGTTCCTTGCTCAGCCCATATACGTTAAACCATGCAAGTGCAGACAATCTTTCAGAAATGGAGCAGAAGAAAGCGAACCTGCTTCAGGAACAGGCAAAGAAAAATGCTGAAGTGCAAGAAAAAGAATCCAAAATCGGCGAGCTGCAGAATCAGCAGGCAAGCGTCGAAAGTCAAATCAAGACACTTGATCTTAAAGTAGAAGATACAACTAAAAAGCTCGATGAAAAAAATGCTCAGATTAAAGAAACTGAGGAGCAGATCAAGAAGCTGAGAGAAGAAATCAAGATTCTTGAGGAACGCATCGAGAAGAGAAATGAACTTCTGAAAGAAAGAGCACGTTCTTATCAGGAAAGCGGCGGCAATGTGAGCTACCTTGATGTGCTTATGGGAGCTCAAAGCTTCAGCGATTTTGTTGACCGTGTAGGTGCTGTTGCTACACTCGCACAGGCCGACAAGGAGCTTCTTGAAGAGCATCAAAGGGATAAGGACGAACTTGAGAAGAAGAAAAACGAAGTTGAAACGAAGCTTGCAGATCTTCAGGAAATGAAGAAGGAGCTTGAAACGTTAAAAGCAAATCTTAAAGCGCAGATTGCTGAAAAGAATAAACTGATGGAATCACTGAAAAAAGAAGAGAAACATCAGCATGCAGAAATGATTAGCAAGCAGGAAGAGGCTGCTGTACTGTCTGCACAGGCATCAGCAATGGAAAAAGCAATCCAGCTTGAAAAGAATAGAATTGCAGAGGTTGCTCGTCAGGCAGAACTCGCTAGACAGGCAGAGCTTGAAAGGCAAAGAGCAGCGGAAGCGGCAGCAGCTGCGGCTGCGGCAGCACAGTCGAAAAAGAGCAGCGGTTCTTCTTCGTCCAGCTCCAGCTCCAGTGCTAGCTCAGCTGCCCCGGCACCAGCTCCTGCCCCGGCACCAGCACCAGCACCAAAGGTTTCCAGTGGCGCCTTCACTTGGCCAGCCAGCGGAAGTGTTACTTCTGGCATGGGGCAGCGTTGGGGAAGCTTCCATGCCGGTATTGATATTGCGCGCCGTGGCGGCAACGTTCCAATCGTAGCTGCAGCTGACGGTGTTGTCATCCGTTCTTATTTCTCTTCCAGCTATGGAAATGCGATTTTTGTCTCCCACTCTATTAATGGACAAGTTTATACAACAGTCTACGCTCACATGAGTGCGAGAATGGCAGGAAATGGAGCAGTTGTGAAAAAAGGTCAAAGAATTGGTACGATGGGGAACACAGGCCAATCCTACGGACAACATTTGCATTTTGAAGTTCATAAAGGGCCTTGGAATGCATCCAAATCAAATGCAATTAATCCATTGTCGGTATTGTAATTTAAGAGGTCTCAGTATATTGTATACCCGGGAAATCGACTTGAATAAACAGAAAAACAGCTTGGAGTACGCTCCAGGCTGTTTTTTTATTGTTGAACTATATGGGAATGAAGTAGGGCTACTCAAGAGATCTTGATTTTCTGCGTTGATTATTTAAGAGGTGCTTCGGTTTTTTTGCCAATGCAATGATCATACCAACAAAGCCTAACCCTAAAATGGAGGACAAGATCCATGCAAATGTTTCAATCGTTTCCATAGCTTAAGACCTCCTTCATTCGTGTACTTTTATTAAACTATGCGAGTGGGTTCGTCTTCTTGCATACCCGTTTTACTCTGTAGCAAAACATCCTCATACCGTAGCCGTCTCAAGCTAAACTTTGGAGGAATGCATGTACAAATAATTCTCATAACTCGTCCGAACCATTCATATAATGAAAAGCAAGTTTACTATAAAACAAGCAAGGCAGAGCGGGAGGGCGGAGATGAACCGAAAATGGATTGCCCTGTTGATGACAGGGTCCCTGTTGATAGGAGCTGGCAGCACCTATGTCGGCATGCAGTGGGCTGTTGCGAAAGGGGAAACATTCAGTTTAGGGTCTAAGGAAACAGAAAACGCACAAATCATATCAGCGGAAGGGCTGAAGAAAGTAGAACAGGCGTACAGCTTGATTTTAACCAGCTATGTCGAAAAAGTAGAAGAGGACAAACTGGTCGAAGGTGCGATTCAGGGGATGCTCACTAAGCTTGAGGACCCATACTCTGTCTATATGGATAAAAAAACAGCCAAACAGTTTAGTGAGACGCTGGAATCTTCTTTTGAAGGAATCGGTGCAGAGGTTAGCATGATTGATAACAAAGTCATCATTGTCTCCCCATTCAAGGATTCTCCAGCTGAAAAAGCCGGGCTCAAGCCAAATGACCAAATTCTTAAGGTAGATGGCGAGAGTGTTGAGGGGTTGGATCTGTACGAAGCCACTTTGAAAATCAGGGGGAAGAAGGGGACAACCGTTGAGCTGGAGATAGGAAGGCAAGGGTTGAAGGAGCCCCTGAAAGTGGAAGTGAAGCGTGATGAAATTCCACAAATCACCGTACATGCAGATATGAAGCAGCATGCTGGTGATAAAATCGGATACTTGGAAATCACCACTTTCTCTGAACATACAGCCAAGGAATTTAAAAAGGAATTGGCTGTACTGGAAGACCAGGGAATGAACTCTCTGATTATTGATGTACGTGGCAACCCGGGAGGGCTCCTGTCTAGTGTAGAAGAAGTGTTAAAAGAAATGATCACCGAAATGAAGCCCATTTATCAGATAGAAGAACGAAGCGGTGAAAAAACCAGGTTCTTTTCATCGTTAAAAGAGAGGAAGCCATACCCGATTGTCGTTTTGACCGACAAGGGCAGCGCCTCTGCATCAGAAATCCTAGCAGGAGCGATGAAAGAAGCCGGAAGTTATCCTATTGTAGGAGAAAAGACGTTTGGAAAAGGTACCGTCCAGCAGGCAGTTCCAATGGGTGACGGCAGCAATATCAAGCTAACCTTGTTCAAATGGCTGACGCCGGATGGAAACTGGATCCACAAAAATGGAATCAAGCCGACTGTGGCGGTAGAACAGCCAAAGCTCTATCATACCCACCCGATCCAAATGGAACAGTCCTTGAAGCAGGACATGAACAGCGAACAAGTGAAGAATGCGCAGGAAATCCTTGAGGGAATAGGCTATGCCCCAGGGCGGACCGATGGCTATTTCAGCACACAGACAGAAATGGCAGTAAGGGCCTTCCAGCGAAAAAGAGGAATGGCTGTTACTGGCATTATTGACAGCAAGACCGCGGCCGCCCTCGAAGAAGCCGCAAGAGAAGAAATGAAAAAAGAAGAAAACGATGCACAGCTGCAGACGGCCATCAAGCTTCTGGCCAAATAAAGGAAATGCTGCCATTTTGGCAGCATTTTTTGTGGGGAGAATCCAGATTGAAAGTGATGTTAACACTTCTCCTAAATTCTTTTGGTGAACGGGATGCACATTACGGGAAAGGCAGGTCAAGATAAAACTTATCGAGAAAAATGAGTTGTTTAAGTGCTTGATAATGTAAATGAAAATCTAGAGCAAGTTAGTGATTTCTGTGTCTTCTTTTAGACTAATAATCGCCTGGCGGCAGACTACCACCCCATGAGCACCTTATATCGCGGATGAACACCTTTTCAATTATCTTTGAGAAAATACCAAACTAGCGATATGTTTTATTCAATGATTTTGTTAAAATAGATTTAACTGACCAAAAATTTTAACTTTAAGATAAAGGCTGGTGACATTGGGTGATGCAGATATGGTTATTAGAATTGCTTAAGGGTGCGGGTAAGCTGTTTCTTCACCCTTTGATCTATTACTTCGTTTTTCTGGCGGGTCTTCTTGGTATTTCCCGGGTGAAGCGGGAACGGAAGAATTTCCATGTCCGGGCCAAGGATGCCTTATATGAACTGCGGCAGCTGTTTCCGCTTGGGCTGTTGATTGGTCTAATATTGTCGATTATTACGGTGGCGACGGGTCTGGTGATCCCTTTCGCAGCGGTGCTGTTAACCGGAGTGTTTATGCTCCTTTTTAGCCTGGTTTCACGTGTAAGGGTTCTTTCCCCTGCCTATGCCGTCGGGGCGGCGTTTTTCGTGCTGACTTACGTTGCGGGGAAAAGCTGGGATATTCCGCTTATCGGTACCTATTTTGAATCTCTCGAGGACAAAGTTTATCCATCTGTGGCCATCCTTCTTGCCCTGCTGATGATTGGTGAAGGGATTTTAATCAGCAGGAACGGCAGTAAAGGGACTTCACCAAAGCTGGCGAAAAGCAAGCGCGGGCAGACGGTAGGGGTTCATGAGGCCAAGAGGCTATGGATGCTGCCGGTCTTTCTGCTGATACCTGGAGAAATATTGGAACCGCCATTTGCCTGGTGGCCTGTTTTTGAAATGGGGGACAACCTATATTCCTTGATGCTCGTTCCGTTCGGAATTGGCTTCCAGCAGCAGATTCAGGGGATGCTTCCCAAGGAAGCTGTGAGACGTTACGGAGGCCAGGTTCTTGGTGTTGGCTTGCTGGTGTTCGTCATTGCAGTCGCAGGCTACTGGTACCCCATTGCTTCGATTGCGGCAGCTGCTGCCGCGATCATTGGACGTGAAGGGATTGCCCTTGTCCAGCGAATGCGCGACGACAATCGGCCATTTTATTTTGCCAAGCAAAATCACGGAGTCATGATCCTTGGAATCATTCCAGGTTCGCCGGCGGAACGGATGGAGCTTCAGGTTGGGGAATTGATCACAAAAGTAAATGGCAGTGCCGTCAATGATGAACAAAGCCTTTACGAGGCCCTCCAGCGCAACGGGGCCCACTGCAAGCTCGAGGTCCTTGATACAAACGGACAAATCCGTTTTGTCCAGCGTGCTTTGTATGAAGGCGATCATCATGAGCTGGGCATTCTGTTTGTCCAGGACGAGAAGAAGTGGGACAGTGCGGCGGTGTAATTAGATAGTTGAGAAAGTGGGAAACGGCGGCTGCCGTTTCTCATTTTTTTTTATGAAGTTGTGAATGCCGGCTGCGCAGAAGAATTTTATTTTAGCAGAGCGGGGAAAGGGACACAGGCTTGCAGATAGGGGATTCACCTTACAGTTTGCAAATTTGCGTTTCACTGACCAGTTCGACCTCATAAAAATTGCATTCTCTCCGAATTTCATACAATCCATTTTTATAGTCATAAATGATTCTGTACACATTCCCGCTATATAGAACTTTGTCATGAATGTTCACCTGAGTTCACCCCTCACAAATCGTTTTTAATCAAAGCTTAAAACAGATTGTGTTAAAAAGCCTTTCTTATGTAAGAAAATCTTCCTATAAAAATTCCGCTGTCAGGTGGAATAAAAAGAGGCATTCTTTGTGAACTGGAGGAAAAGTTTGAGTATAATAAAAGGGTACAAACTATCTGGGGGGATCTTTCATGAAACAAGTGCAGACAGAGCAGGAATATCGGGATCAAATTGCAAAGGACGAGCTGACAGTCGGGATATTTACGACAACATGGTGTCCGGACTGCAAGCGGCTCGATATGTTTATTGATGAAGTGATTGAAGAGAACCAGGACAAGCACTGGATCAAGGTGGACCGTGATGAGTTTCCCGAAATTTCCGAGGAGCAAAATGTAATGGGGATTCCGTCTCTGTTGGTGTTTAAAAATGGCGAAAAGCTAGCCCATTTACATAGTGCCAACGCAAAGACCCAGGATGCTGTCAGGGAATTTATAAATAGCATTAAGTAATGAAAGAAGCCAACAATCTATGGGACTTGCCCTCCAAGCTTTGATAAGGGGCAGTTCAAGAATGTTGGCTTTTGATTTGTTTGACAAGGTATGGGAACCATGCTATATTTATCTCGAATTAAAAACACTTTATTTAAAGATAAATTCTTGCACGAAAAACGATTAACTCTGTCTTCGTAAAGGGAAAATATAGTACTAGAAAAAATTGTGGGCTATGCCTGTGATTCAATTGGAGGAATACAAAAATGAACGGATTAAAAGGAATCCATCACGTAACAGCCATCACAAGCTCTGCTGAAAAGAATTATGAATTCTTTACGTATATACTGGGAATGCGACTTGTGAAGAAGACGGTTAACCAGGATGATATTCAGACCTACCACTTATTCTTTGCTGATGATACGGGCAGCCCGGGAACAGATATGACATTCTTTGACTTCCCTGGCATACCGAAAGGCTCACATGGGACAAATGAAATTTATAAAACCTCTTTTCGTGTACCGAATGATGCCGCGATGGACTACTGGGTCAAACGGTTTGACCGCCTTGGTGTAAAACATGGAGGAATTCAGGAGCTGTTTGGCAAAAAGACGATTTCATTCGTGGATATTGACGACCAGCAATATCAGCTGATTTCAGATGAGAACAATGAAGGAGTTCCCGCAGGAACTCCGTGGCAAAAGGGCCCGGTTCCCCTAGAGCATGCTATCACTGGTCTTGGGCCGATCTTCGTCCGGGTAGCGAATTTTGATTACTTTAAGGAAATGATGGAAAGGGTCCTTCACTTTAAGGAAATTGCGAGTGACGGCGATCTCCATTTATTCGAAGTGGGAGAAGGAGGAAATGGTGCGCAGGTAGTCGTAGAGTATAACTCGGTTCTTCCTGCAGCAAGACAGGGTTACGGTGTTGTTCACCATGCGGCCTTCCGAGTTGATGACAAATCTGTCCTGGACGAATGGGATCGCCATATGCGCGGCTTTGGGTTCCAGACCTCCGGGTTCGTGGACCGATTCTTCTTCGGTTCGCTTTATACCAGGGTTGCTCCGTCCATATTATTTGAATTTGCTACAGATGGCCCTGGGTTCATGGGGGACGAACCATACGAGACTCTCGGGGAGAAGCTGTCATTGCCGCCATTCCTTGAACCGAAGCGTGATGAAATTGAAAGCTATGTCCGTCCGATTGATACGGTCCGAAGTGATAAGGAATTTGTAAAAGAATAATGAAATAAAAAGAAACGCTCCTGTTTAAGGGGCGTTTCTTTGCTGTTGGTTAACTTTGTTTAAAATCGCACTCTTTTAAAGGAATCAGCTTTGTTTTGTGCTTTACCTTATAAACCAGCCAGACTATGAGGAAAAGCGGCAGGCCAATATAGGAAACGAGGACACCGTTCCAGTCGATGCCTTCGCCGGTGAAGGCCTGGAAGTTTTGGCCCAAAATAATGAAAATACATAGAATTAATGCCAGAAGTGGGCCAATCGGGAACCAACTTGCACGGTACGGCAGTTGGTTCAGGTCACGCCCTTGTGCGATATAGGCTCTCCGGAAGCGATAATGACTGATCGCAATTCCGACCCAGGTAACGAACCCGGCCATTCCTGAAGCATTGAGCAGCCAGATATAAACTGCACCATCGCCGAAGAAGGTGGTCAGGAATGCCAGGGAGCCAACTAATGCAGTGGCAATCAGGGCATTGACTGGTACCCCTCTCCTATCCAGCTTGCCCAGGAATTTTGGTGCTTTGCCGTCGCGTGCCAAGTCCCAAAGCATACGGGTGGATGCGTACATTCCGGAATTTCCTGCTGATAAAACTGAAGTTAAGATGATGGCATTCATCACGGATGCCGCAAAAGCGAATCCAGCTCGCTCAAATACGAGTGTGAACGGGCTGACAGTAACGGCGTCACTGAGCAATCGTTCATCTGTGTATGGAAGAATCATTCCAATGACAAAGATGGCGAGAATGTAGAACAGTAAAATTCTCCAGAATACAGTACTGATTGCTTTAGGGATGTTTTTTTCAGGTTCTTCACTCTCACCGGCCGCTACTCCGAGCAATTCCGTCCCCTGGAAGGAAAAACCGGCTGCCATAAACACACCCAGGATGGCGAAGAATCCGCCATTGAACGGGGCATCCTCCATCGTGAAGTTGGTAAAGCCTACTGCTTCGCCACCCATAATGCCGAGAATCATTAAGAATCCGGTCACAATGAAAAGAATGACCGTTATCACTTTAATCAGGGCAAACCAGAACTCAGCTTCACCGAAACCTTTAACCGACATATAGTTGAAGCCAAACATGATCACTAGTGCAATGGCACTCCAAATGAACGAAGGGCTGTCCGGGAACCAGAACTTCATGATGAGGACAACCGCCGCAAGCTCTGCGGCAATGGTGATGGCCCAGTTGTACCAATAGTTCCAGCCGATCGCAAAGCCGAATGCAGGGTCAACAAATCTGTTTGCGTATTCCTTAAATGAACCGGCGACAGGCATGAAGGCGGCCATTTCTGCCAGGCTGGTCATTAAAAAATAGACCATGATCCCTACGGCTGAATAGGCAAGCAAGGCGCCGCCGGGTCCTGCATTATGAATCGCACCGCCGCTTGCCAGGAAGATTCCTGTCCCGATCGAACCACCCAGAGAGATCATCATTAAGTGGCGGGCTTTAAGCGTTCTTTTTAATTGAGTTGGATTGGATGGTGCTGATGTATTCGCCAATGCTGTACACTCCTTTTATACTGGAAGAATTAAAAACAAATAAAAAAACAGCCGTCGAAAAAGATCGACGGCTGTTTCATCATCCGTTTAATCCTTCCGAAGATAGCTCTCCACGTTTATAGAACGTGACAGTGATGCCTCTCTTCGAAAACATCACCAGCTGGAATAATCAATGAATCATCCCGGCTTCGGCAGCTTGTCCTTTCAGAAAGAGTCATCAATTTCATTGAATCTCGTCCGTCCTAATCATACAAGCCGCAGCCTCTATCCCATCGGTGAATGGGAATATTCAATTAGCTATCAGAATTATAGTTCAATAATCCTCCGCACGCAATGTTTAAAATTGGGAAGCAAGAACCCGAACGTGACAAAGCAAGTACAATTTCCTTTCTAGTTTTCAGCCAGAGGGAAAATCCTTTTAGTTGACAGAAAAAAGTAACTGGTTTAAGATTATCTCATATTCAAGATATTTTAATTAAAGATAACGATCAAGGGATTCTTAAATACATCAGGAATTAACTTTCGTCAAAACAGGAAAAACTCCATCATGTTTGCGTCCAGACATAAAGGCTAAACTAACAATTGAAGTACCGGCGAGTGGGCCCACTATTCCAAAAAGCAAGGCGGGTCACTCCCCCTCATTGTTTCAAAGAAGTAAGGTGGGTCCTCCTTGCAGTTAGTTTAAAAAAATAAAGAGCAACACTCCCCGCATGCTTTAAAGTGATAAACCGGGTCAGCCCCCCTACATGCTTTAAAGCATAAAAGGGGGTCAGACCCCATTTAAGGTAAAGTGGGACTCCGCGTTTTTGAATGAGGTAAAGCTCTGCCCGCGTCATTTATAGTGAACGAGCACTCCCTTTTGCTTTAGCAAGACAAAGGGTGCCAGACCCCCTTTAGTGTGGCAAAGAGGGCAAAACTTTAGGGGGACAGATTCCAAGAAAGTGTGAAAGGAGAATGATGATGAAGCATATTTTTCGCAAAGGAAGCAATCCGGCAAGGCCTACGCTGCTGTTATTGCATGGTACGGGCGGGACGGAGCAGGATTTGATCCCGCTGGCAGAACGGATTGATGAAGAAGCTTCTGTCCTGAGTGTCAGAGGGAATGTTCTGGAAAATGGCATGCCCCGTTTCTTCAGGAGGCTGGCAGAAGGTGTTTTTGATGAAGAGGACCTTGTGTTTCGTACCAGGGAGTTGAATCAGTTCCTTGATGAGGCGGCTCAGGAATACGGATTTGACCGTGAGAATATTGTTGCTGTTGGCTATTCCAACGGTGCCAATATCGCCGCGAGCCTGATGTTCCATTTTCAGGAAGCATTAAAGGGAGCGATTCTCCATCATCCGATGGTTCCGCGCAGAGGAATTGAATTACCTGATCTCACTGGCAGATACGCTTTTATTGGGGCTGGCACGAATGATCCAATCTGCCCGGCAGCGGAGTCAGAAGAACTTCAAATCCTGCTGCAAAAGGCGAACGCCAACGTGGAGCTGCACTGGGAGAATCATGGCCATCAGCTGACCTACGGGGAAGTCGATGCTGCTGCTAAGTGGTATAAGGAAAACTTTTAGCATAAAAACAGCTGAAAGAAATAGGATGGTTAAATAGTGTGAGACCTCATGGAACCTGATTCCATTTAAAAAGAGGTTGCTGCGGACAAACAGAAAAAATACAGCATAGAGGTGCAGCAATGGGATTGATAGAGAGATTATTTGGCAAGAAAAAAACGGAGGAGGAAGAAACAATGGCAAACTTAAAAATTGGTATTATCCTGGGAAGCACTAGACAGGGACGTGTAAGCCCGAAAGTTGGGGAATGGGTGAAAGGCATTGCCGATCAGCGCGGAGATGCAGATTATGAAATCGTCGATATTGCAGATTATCAATTACCGTTCCTTGGCACAACGGATGGAACAGAACCAGGAATCGCAGCCTGGAATGAAAAGCTGGCTAGCCTCGATGGCTTCGTCTTCATTGTTCAGGAATACAACCACAGCATTACCGGTGCATTGAAAAATGCCATCGATTTTGCGCGTGAAGCATGGTACAACAAGGCAGCCGGAATCGTCAGCTACGGTTCAACAGGAGGAGCGCGTGCGGCTGAGCATCTGCGTGGAATCCTCGGCGAAGTGAAGGTGGCGGATGTTCGCACACATCCAACGCTTTCCTTGTTTACAGACTTTGAAAACATGACAGAGTTCAAGCCGGCTGAATTGCATCTGACAAATGTCAATGCAATGCTGGACGAAGTAAACGACTGGAGCAAGGCATTAAAAACGTTGCGTCAGTAAATCGATTGGGAGAGGCCGTGAGGGGCCTCTCCTTTTATTTTGGCAGCGAGTAAAACTTCACAGCCGTGGGAAAAAGGCCCGGAACTTTAACACTTCCATTTCGTATAATAGGAAAGGCCCTTTGGCTTCCTTTGGTAAAAAACTTTTAATAAGACCGCCGTTCACCGGCAGTCTTGACTGAGTGGATGGTGACTATGAAAAAGTACTGGGCCAATCCAGGTTTCGTATGGTTTAAAGATAGGTCTATAAAAGTGATGCTGATTTCCATCTTCCTGTTCGGTGCAATGGTCCTGTGGAACTCTAATCAAAATTTGTTTGATTTGATGGTACATGGAGATATTGAGCAGCTTTTAGTTTTACTGGAAGAGAATTTAGCATATGCCTATTTGGTCATGTTCATCGTGATGGTGGTTCAAAATTCGTTTACGATCATTCCTCTGCTCCTTGTTATTTCGCTGAATATAGGTTTATTTGGATTTTGGAATGGCTTTTTATGGAGCTGGATGACCTCCGTGGTCGCAGCCGTATTTATTTTTATCTCTGTGAAATACCTGTTTCAAAGCAAATTAACTCAAAGGTTTCATCCGGAATTGGTGGAAAGGGTAGAACGAGAAGGGTTTGCCTACGTCTTTCGGGGGAGGATTTTTCCGTTTATTCCAACCAGTCTGGTGAATATTTTAGCAGGATTAAGCACGATTACATTCAGGCACTTTTTGCTTGGGACCATCTATGGAAACTTCCTCTACTTTTTCGTCCTCTCGCTCATCCCCGCTGGTTTATTATCCCTGGAAGGAGATCAGTTTGTCATTGGGGCAATCTTTGTCGTCCTTTTTACATTTTTTTATGTTTTTAAGAAGGTATATAATAAAATAAGGAATGATAAAAAACTCACCCGCACTAGAGAAGAGGAAGAGAAATGTTCGAAAACTTTAACCTAAATGACCTTAAAAGTATAAAAAAAGAATTGACCAGATTCATGATGGCCTATAAATTCGCTGTGGATGAAATGAACACTAAAATCAACATACTCAAGGAAGAGTTCCAATATATTCATGACTATAATCCGATTGAACATGTAAAATCCCGGCTGAAGTCGCCCGAAAGTATCGCTAAAAAGGTTTCCCGGAAAAACATGGAGCTGAATTTGAATTCGATCAAGGAAAACCTCCGGGATATCGCCGGGATAAGAATCACCTGTTCCTTTATTTCGGATATTTACAAAGTCAGTGAAATGCTGCAAAGTCAAAAGGACGTCACAGTTGTGGAGTGCAAGGACTATATTAAGAATCCAAAGCCAAATGGATACCGCAGCCTGCACCTGATTGTTGAAATCCCGATTTTCATGTCCGACCGGGAAGAGAGAATTCCCGTAGAAATCCAGATCAGGACAATCGCCATGGATTTTTGGGCCAGCCTGGAGCATAAAATATTTTACAAATATAATAAAGATGTTCCCCTGAGCCTGCTTCAGGAGCTAAAGGATGCAGCCACCTCTGCAACCGAGCTCGACCTAAAAATGGAGCGGCTCAATAATGAAATCAACATTGTAAAAGAAAAAAACAAAGAGGATGAAGTCCTTGTACATAATGAGGAAAATCCCAGGCTGAACTTGCCGCTAGCCATATTCGAATCCCTGGTCCAGCAAAAAGACAAAGAAAGAATCTAATCGCCTATCTGCAACGCAACCCTTCAACCCACTAAAGGGGGTCAGACCCCGGATGCTTTAAAGCGCTAAACTCCCCTATCCCATAAGTATAGGACCTTTCTGATCAATGAAAGGTCCTTTTGGTCGTGGCTTAAATTTTCGCTGCTTCCCTGCCGACATTCCATTTCTTCTTCCATGCAAGACCCGCGAGCGACAAAATCCCAAAGGCTGCAATCGCAATTACCGCAAATGTCAGAAATCCGGAGGCATAGGTTCCGGTGGTTTCTTTCAGGACTCCCAGCAGGGTTGGAAGGAAGAAACCCCCGATTCCGCCCGCAGCCCCGACAATCCCCGTCACCATGCCCATTTCCTTTTGGAACCTTTGCGGAACCAGCTGGAAGACTGCTCCATTTCCCATTCCGAGGCACATCATCCCTGTAAACAGAAGGGCTGTCACCAGGAAGATCGTTGGCAGCTGGCTCACCCCTATCATGCAGAGGCAAACACCGATGAATAAAAACGACAGCACCCGGACGCCGCCTATTTTATCGGCCAGCATTCCGCCTACGGGACGGAAGAAGCTTCCGGCAGCGACGCACAAAGTGACAAAATCGCCTGCCTGGACTTTGCTCAGCCCGTACTGGTCAACAAAGAAAATACTTAAAAAGCTGGTCAATCCGACGAATCCGCCGAACGTCACACTGTATAACAGACAGAACAGCCAGGTATCCCGGTGGCTGAACACTTTTAAATAGTTAACCAGCGGCTGAGGGGCAGGCTGGCTTGGAGCATCCTTTGCCATTAGAAGGAAAAAGACAAATACAATCGCCAGCGGAATAATGGCGATTCCCATGACGGCATGCCAGCCGTAAGCCTCCGCCAGCCGTGGGCCAAATAAGGTAGCAAACAGTGTACCGCTGTTGCCTGCGCCGGCAATTCCGTTGGCTGTTCCCTGTAAATGGGGTGGATACCATCTGCTTGCCATTGGCAAGGCTACAGCAAAGCTGGCACCAGCCACCCCCAACAGAATTCCGATTGCATAGATTTCTGTCAAAGTTTCACCTGCAAACATTCCCCATAATAGAGGCAGCATGGTAACGGACATTCCGATTGTCGCTGTTTTCTTTGGACCGATCCGGTCAGTCAAAATTCCGAGGACAATCCGGAAAAAGGAGCCGGCAAGAATCGGGATTGCAACGACAAGTCCCTGTTCAGATGGAGAAAGTCCAAAATCCTGCGAGATATAAACCCCTAAGGCCCCCAGCATCACCCAGATCATAAAACTGACATCAAAATACAAAAAAGACGACAACAAAGTTTTGGGATGGCCGCTGGTTCGTAGTTCTGCAATTTTCACTATGATATTCCCCTTCCATTTACAAAATTAGTATTGAGAAAAAGGCAAGAATTCTTGAAATCTGCTTTTTCAAAATCAGTGTCATTATATAAGCAGGATTGGAAGGACGGAAGATTTCTGTTAGGAAACCTTACACAGAAATTGGATTACAAAAGCGTGACTGTAGGGGGATTTTATGCAAATGCAAAAAAATGTTAAATCTAAAAAACCGCTTTCAAAAAATAGACGGAAAAGCCGGTACGAAGCCATTCTTATTAAAAACTATGTAAGGTTTCTTTACATAACTGAATATCTAAATCTCTATCTATGAAATAATACAGTACATGAACTCAAACGATACTACACAATTTTCGGGGGGTTATACGTGCGTAAGCAGAGGTTGGTTTTAGTCGGGAACGGAATGGCGGGTGTCCGATGCATCGAGGAAATCCTCAAGCATGATGCCGATGCATTTGAAATTACGATTTTTGGAAGCGAGAATCATGGGAATTATAACCGGATTATGTTGTCTTCAGTTCTGCAGGGAAATGCGGAAATCGACGAAATCATCCTGCAGCAGGAAGCCTGGTATCAAGAGAGGGGAATTCGGCTTTTTAAAGGGGAGACGGTCGTTTCCATTGATCCCCCGTCGCAAACGGTCAGGAGCGACCAGGGCAGGGAGGTGTCCTATGACAAGCTGATCCTGGCTACAGGGTCGTCTCCTTTCATCCTGCCGATTAAGGGAGTGGACAAAAAAGGTGTCCGGAGTTTCCGGACCATTGAGGATTGTGAAAGAATACTTTCTGAATCCAGGAGCTGCAAAGCCGCAGCCGTGATTGGAGGAGGGCTGCTGGGGCTGGAGGCTGCTAAAGGATTATTGAATCTGGGGCTGAAGGTTCAGGTAATCCACAAGGCTCCGTTTCTGATGGAAAGGCAGCTTGACGAAACGGCCTCAAAGATGCTGCAGGCTGAGCTGGAACGTCAGGGAATGAGCTTTATTTTTGAAAAACATACCCAGGAATTTGCCGGCAAGGACCGTGTGGAAAGGATTCAATTTTCCGATGGCACCGGAATCGATGCCGAACTGGTGGTGATGGCTGTGGGAGTCAGGCCCAATGTGGGGCTTGCCAGGGACCATGGAATTGCCGTCAATCGAGGAATTATCGTTAACGAATACATGCAGAGCAGCGATCCGGCCATTTACGCAGTAGGCGAATGCGCCGAAAGCAACGGGATCGTGTATGGAATCGTCAAACCTCTGTATGAACAGGGGAAGGTTCTGGCAAAGCACCTATGCGGAATCGCCTCTGATGGATACAAGGGCTCTGTCCTTTCCACCCAATTAAAGATTTCCGGTGTTGATGTTTTCTCCATCGGACAGCTGGATGGCGGGGAAGAGGGGAAGGCTGTCACCATTTTCAACTCGGTGGATGGAGTTTATAAAAAAATGGTCTTCCAGGAAAATAAGCTGGTTGGCGTTGTGCTGTATGGCGATACAACCGAAAGCGGCCGCTTGCTTGAGCTGATCGTCAAGAGAAAGGATGTCGAGGACCTGGAGAAAGGGCTTCTCCTGTCTTCGGCGCAGCATGAAGGGTATACAACTGCAGGGATGCCCCCTACTGATGTGATTTGCAATTGCAATGGAGTGTCCAAAGGAACGATTGTGGAAGCCTGCCTTTCAAAGAACCTTGCCACCGTAGAACAGGTAAAGGAATGTACAAAAGCGTCCGGCTCCTGCGGAGGCTGCCGTCCGCTCGTCGCTGATCTTCTTGACTACGTCCACAGCGATGAATTTGATGAACCGGCTGTTGTCGGCTCCCTTTGTTCCTGTACAAATTTAACCGAGGATGAAATTGTCCGGCAAATACAGGAAGACAATCTTCAGAGTACAGAGCAGGCGATGGCAAAGCTTGGGTGGAACAACCCAAGGGGCTGTGGTATTTGTGTGCCTGCCCTGAGGTATTACCTGGGCATGGTTCATCCGGCGTACAAGGCATCTGCATGCAAGGCTGCCAGTAGCCCTGGCATCAACGCAGTCCTTCAAGACGATGGCACGTATTCGGTTGTTCCCCGGATGTACGGCGGAGTTACAGATGCCAATCAGCTAAAGGGGATTGCTCAAGTGATTGAAAAATATAACATTCCAGAGGTTCGGCTTACGAGCGGGCAGCGGATTCAATTGGCAGGAATCAAGGAGGAGATTCTAGACGAGGTCCTGAGGGAATTGACTGACATCCTGGTACCGGCTGAAAACCCAAAGAGGTCCATTAGCTCTGTTCCATGGGGGAACGCAAGCCTGAAAACCTTTGTTGCCGACCAGACCTGCGGCTGCAGCAGGAATGAATCTGTTCAGCTGGCGGCCGAATTGGAACGGAAAACCGAATCTCTCAACATGCCTGCCAGCTTGAAAATTGGAATTTCCCCCTGCCAGCATTGTGATGCCGCGGCGACAGCGATGGATATTGGCTTAATCCATGCGCAGGGCCGCTGGGAGGTGTATGTTGGCGGGCAGACATACAGGAATGTCAGCGGCGGGGCTTTATTTTATGTAACAGGGTCGCCGGAGGAAATCTTTGAGATTACTCTGGGTCTGATTCAATATTACCGGGAAACAGCTAATTACCTTGAACCAACCTGGAAATGGGTGGAACGGCTAGGTCTGATCCATATCCGGGAGATCCTTTTTGACCAGGATATCCGCATGCTGCTGCTCAAGCGGCTGGAATCCGAAAGAGAACAGCAAAGCGGGGCAAACAGTGCCGAAAGCCTGGTTCAGTAAAAGTAGTGATGAAACAAAAAAGAGGATGAGGACAAATTGACTGAATTATTTTTAAAATATTTCCGTGAAAAACAGCAAAAGGTTCAGCCTCAGAAGGTGTATCAGACACAATGTCCATTCTGCAGCGTTCAATGCAAGCTAAAGCTTGTTGAACAATCAAACTTGTCGCGAAAGCAATACTACATGATGGGGGTTGATAATCCGGCATCTGAAGGCCGCTTTTGCGTCAAGGGGCAAAATGCTTACCAGCATGCCATCCATAAGGACCGTGTTCTTTACCCGCTGCTGAAGGTTAATGGCCAGTTTCAGCGGATTTCCTGGGAAGACGCTCTTCAAAAGATTAAAAGCAGTTTTGAAGAGATTCAGAGAGAAGATGGGCGGGACGCTGTTGCCGTCTATGGAAGTGCTTCGATTACGAATGAGGAAGCCTATCTGCTGGGGAAGTTCGCCCGTGTCGCACTAAAAACAAGGCATATTGATTATAATGGGCGCCTCTGTATGTCGGCTGCTGCAAGCGCCGCAAGCCAGACCTTCGGGATGGACCGGGGGTTTACCAATACTCTTGGGGAAATCCCTCATACAAGAGTCATCATTCTGGCCGGGACGAATATTGCAGAATGCCAGCCGACCATCGTTCCTTACTTTGAACGGGCTAAGGAAAATGGTGCCTATATCATTGTCATAGACCCACGGGAAACGGACACTGCCAAACTCGCAGACTTGCATTTAAAAGTAAGGCCGGGGAGGGACGCTGCCTTAGCCAATGGCCTGTTAAAAGTCCTGATCGAGGAAGGCTATGCCGATGAAGCCTTTATCAGGGAGAGGGCTTCCGGATTTGAAGAAGTGAAGGAATATGTAACCTCCCTGGATATACAAGAAATCGAGAATCTTACCGGGGTGCCGGCTGAGCAGATAAGGAGGGCGGCAAGGAAGTTTGGTGCCGAGGAATCCGGAATGATTTTTACCGCGAGAGGTGTCGAGCAGCAGACAGACGGCTCGGCAGCAGTCCGCAACCTCTTGAATATTCTGCTTGCAACCGGGAAAATCGGAAAGTCTTTTTCCGGCTACGGGGCCATTACCGGCCAGGGCAATGGGCAGGGAGCCAGGGAGCACGGTCAAAAGGCCGACCAGCTGCCAGGATACCGTTCCATCGAAAACCCGGAACACCGGAAATATATCGCGGATGTCTGGGGAGTGAACCATGAGGAGCTGCCCGGGAAAGGCGTGTCAGCCTATGAAATGATCGAGAAAATGGACCAGAGTGAAATCACTGGCCTGCTGCTGCTTTGTTCCAATCCGATTGTCTCCAATCCGAATGCAAATCTAGTAAAAAGAGCCTTAAAGAAATTAAAGTTCCTCGTTGCTGTGGATTTGTTCGTTTCGGAAACAGCGGAACTGGCCGACCTGATCCTGCCGGCCTCGTCCTTTTTGGAGGATGAAGGCACGATGACCAATCTGGAAGGGCGCGTGACGTTAAGAGAAGCGAGCAGGCCGTGCCCTGGGGAATCAAAGCATGATTGGGAAATTATTTGCGAGATTGCAAGAGTGCTGGGTCACGGAGACTATTTCTCCTACACGATGCCAGAGGACATTTTTAATGAGCTGAGAGTGGCCAGCAAAGGCGGCCTGGCCGATTATTATGGCATCACCTATGAACGGCTTCGGAAAGAGGGCGGGATATTGTGGCCGTGCCCCGAGCCGGGTCATGAAGGTACTGCGCGAGTGTTCGAAACAGCCTTTGCCCATGAGGACGGCCGGGCAAAGATGGCTGTTGTGTCCAATCATCCCGTTGTTCCAAAGGAGAACCCTGATCAGGAATACCCGCTTCTGCTGACGACAGGGCGTGTAGTGTCGCATTACTTGACGGGGGTGCAGACGAGAAAGAGCCCCTCCCTTGCGGCAAGGAATTTCGAGTCCTACCTGGAAATTCACCCTAAAACGGCCAGGAAATTTGGGGTCGAGGACCATGAGCTGGTAAAGGTTGAATCGAGAAGGGGGAGCATTATCGTAAGAAGCAAAGTGTCCAAAGAGATTCGCGAGGATACAGTCTTCGTTCCTTTTCACTGGGCAGAATCCCAAAATGTGAACCTGCTGGTTGCCGGGGACCTGGATCCGTCCTGCCGGATGCCTGGATTTAAAGTCAGTGCCGTGAAAGTGTCCCCGCTGTCTGCTGAGGGAACTAGGGCTTAATACCTGAAATACGAAAATCATGTCAGGAAACCTCACGTGATTATTATACAAACTTAAATCCTGTGATAATCTTTAGGAAACTTCTTAAGGAGGAAGTCAAGTGCAAAAGAAAAAGCTTGTTCTTGTTGGGAATGGAATGGCCGGAGTTCGAACAATCGAGGAAATTATAAAGGTGTCGGCAGAAGAATTCGAAATCACGATTTTCGGAAGTGAACCGCACCCTAACTATAACAGGATTCTTTTATCCAAAGTGTTACAAGGGGATACAAAAGTTACCGATATTACGCTGAATGACTGGGATTGGTACCGGGAGAACAATATTGAATTGTATACCGGAGAAACGGTCACCGGCATTGATTCCGAAAATAAGGTTGTCACTACCGATTCCGGTAGAACTCAGCCTTATGATGAATTAATCTTGGCAACGGGCTCTCTTCCATTTATGCTCCCGCTTCCCGGAGCGGATAAAGAAGGAGTCACGGCCTTCCGGGATATCAGGGATACCGATATTATGCTGGATGCTTCCAAAAAATTTAAAAAAGCAGCGGTTATCGGCGGCGGGCTCCTCGGACTGGAAGCAGCGCGGGGGCTGCTGAACCTCGGGATGGAAGTATCCGTCATCCATATCGCACCGTATTTGATGGAGCGACAGCTGGATCCGACAGCTGCAAAACTGCTTCAGACGGAATTGGAGAAACAGGGCATGAATTTCCTGCTCGAAAAGAACACGGAGGAAATCGTGGGAAAAGACCGGGTGGAAGGGCTGAAATTTAAAGACGGTTCCTTCCTGGAAGCCGACCTTGTCGTCATGGCGGTGGGAATCAAGCCGAATGTGGAGCTGGCAAAGATAAGCGGCATTCCGGTCAACCGGGGGATTGTGGTGGATGACTACA
The DNA here is from genome assembly GCF_004340465.1 of Mesobacillus foraminis. Taxonomy (GTDB): domain Bacteria; phylum Bacillota; class Bacilli; order Bacillales; family Cytobacillaceae; genus Mesobacillus_B; species Mesobacillus_B foraminis. The sequence goes on from NZ_SLVV01000003.1 coordinate 346,617, forward strand.
TGCGGACTGGGATTTCGAACGTCTATGCCGTTGGCGAATGCGCAGAGCATCGCGGAATCGTTTATGGGCTGGTTGCTCCGCTGTATGAGCAAGGGAAAGCGTTGGCCGCTGATATTTGCGGGAAGGCTGCCAAGCCATATGAAGGCTCTGTTTTATCTACGCAATTAAAGGTGTCCGGAGTCGAGGTGTTCTCGGCGGGCGATTTTATGGAAGATGAAACGAAAAAATCAATTAAGGTATTCGATGAGCAGGAAGGCGTCTATAAAAAGATCGTGCTGCGCGGCAACCAGATTGTCGGGGCAGTGCTGTTCGGGGACAGCAAGGATGGAAACAGGCTGTTCTCGATGATTCAGAAGCAATCGGATATTTCCGATACCTCCAAGGTCGCGATTCTCCAGCCTGTCGGCGGCGAGGCAGAAGAAAGCCTTGTGGCAGCCATGTCAGCCGATGATATTATTTGCGGATGCAACGGTGTTTCAAAAGGGACCATCGTCCAGGCCATCCAGGAAAAGGGCTGTACCTCTGTTGATGCCATCAAAGCCTGTACAAGTGCTTCGCGCTCATGTGGCGGATGCAAACCGCTTGTGGCTGATCTTCTGCAGCATACACTTGGCGCCGAATTCGACGGCCAGGCCAAAACAGAAGCTGTTTGCAGCTGTACAACATTATCACGGGATGAGATAGTGGCGGAAATCAGGGAGAAAGGCCTCACCCATGTGAAGGAAGTCATGAATGTCCTTGGCTGGGAAACAGAGGAAGGCTGCTCGAAATGCCGGCCTGCCCTGAATTATTACCTAGGGATGGTCAATCCAATCCAATATCAGGACGAACGCGAATCGCGGTTTGTCAATGAAAGGATGCATGCCAATATTCAGAAGGATGGGACCTACTCGGTTGTGCCGAGGATGTACGGAGGCGTGACAAACTCGAAGGATCTGCGCAAGATTGCAGACGTTGTTGACAAATATGACATTCCGCTTGTAAAAATGACCGGGGGCCAGCGCATCGACTTGCTTGGTGTGAAGAAAGAGGATGTGCCAAAGGTATGGGAAGACCTTAATATGCCATCCGGATTTGCCTACGGAAAATCGCTCCGTACGGTAAAAACCTGTGTGGGAGAACAATTCTGCCGCTTCGGGACCCAGGATTCGATCTCATTGGGGATTGCGCTCGAGAAAAAATATGAAGGCCTTGCGACTCCGCATAAAGTAAAAATGGCCGTCTCTGCCTGCCCGCGGAACTGTGCCGAGTCCGGAATCAAGGACCTAGGTGTCGTTGGCATCGACGGCGGCTGGGAGATATATGTAGGCGGCAATGGCGGGACGCATCTCCGTGCGGCAGATCTTCTGTATAAGGTGAAGACAGATGAAGAAGTAATCGAAATCACAAGCGCTTATCTGCAGTACTACCGTGAGACGGCCAATTATCTGGAGCGGACATCTGCCTGGATCGAGCGGGTTGGTTTACAGCATGTAAAAGAGGTCCTCGATGATCTGGAAACACGGAAAGACCTTTGTGGCCGAATGGAGGAAGCTCTCTCCACTTATAAAGATCCGTGGAAGGAAATTCTGGAGGACAATAAAGTAAATAATGACCTATTCGGTACCCTGGTAAAGTCATAAGTGTGAGGGAGGAGTCGAGGAAATGCTGAATCAGCTGGAGACGAAGATTTTTGTTGGGAAAATGGATGAACTGCCAGAACGGCTTGGGAAAACGGTGAGGATTGGCACAACGGAAATTGCCGTTTTTAAATTATCAAACGGAGGCGTCAGGGCGGTCGAGAACCGCTGCCCACATAAAGGCGGGGTCCTGAGTGAAGGAATGGTCAGCGGCGAATTCGTTTTCTGCCCGATGCATGACTGGAAAATCTGCCTCGATGACGGCAAAGTGCAAGAGCCGGACCATGGCTGTGTCAAAACCTTTCAGACGGCTATTGAGGGAGACGACGTTTATTTAATCTATTAACCAACCATTCGGGGGTCAGGCACCCTGCAGCACTTTAAAGTGCTGCGGCGTGCCTGACCCCTTTGTTGTGTTATAGTATTTTTATATAAACATTTAGGTTTTGGGGTGAGGGGACTGAAACAGGAAAGGTTTAAGCTGAGTACGATTATTTTCTGTTTTGTATCCCTGGTGGTCCTGCTGTCGCTAACAATTACGGATTTGCTGATCAGTCAAAATGTAACGGAGGATATTCGAAAGACCCAGGGGGAAAAAGCACAGATGGTCTCGCGAACGGTAGCGAGCTCCGATGTGGTAATCGATGGTCTGGAAAACAGTGAGAATGGGTCACAGGGGATCCAGACCTTTACGAAGGAAATTCAAGCTGCAACAAATGTCCTGTTTGTTGTTGTCATGGATATGGAAGGTATTCGAAGATCCCATCCAACCCCAAACCAGATCGGCAAGCCTTTTGTCGGCGGGGATGAAGAGGGTGTCCTTCAGGGAAAGAATATATCTCGAGTTCTAAAGGAACGTTAGGCGAATCACTCCGGGCTTTTACCCCAGTATTTACTAGCCAGGGAGAACAAGTGGGCGCTGTTGCTGTGGGAATCTCGTTGAAGGAAGTGGACAGGGCACTCGCCCATAGCCAGCGCAATTTCCTCACCGGGACCTTCATTGGGCTGATTGTCGGCGGCCTTGGGGCTGTTTTGCTGGCCAGATACTTAAAAAGGACTTTGCTCGGGCTTGAGCCTATTGCCATTGCACGGATCTTTGAAGAGCGCAGCATCATGCTGCAGTCTGTTCATGAAGGAATTGTCGCGGTCGATCTTGATTTAAAAATCACCCTTGTAAATAAATCGGCGATTCAATTATTTCGAAAAGCAGGTCTTTCCATGTCCCCTATCGGAAAAAACCTTCATGATTACATGCCCTCGGCAGGCTTGGAGAAAGTGCTGACAACGGGGGAGATGAGGCTTGATGAAGAGCAAAGAATCAATGGATTGTCCATCCTGGTCAATCATGTTCCCCTTGTCGTCAAAGGACAGGTTGTCGGGGTGATTTCAACCTTTCGGGATAAAACGGAGGTTAATCTGCTGGCAGAGCAGCTAACAGGAGTTAAAGCCTACGCGGAAGCGCTCCGGGCCCAGTCCCATGAATTCATGAACCGGCTTCATGTCATATTAGGGATGGTCAAGATGGAAATGTACGAGGAACTCTCTCAATTTATCCATGGAATCGTCGATCACCGGAAACGGGAAATGACCGAAATTACCTCCAGTATAAAGGATCCTGCCCTCGCAGGTTTTATGATGGGGAAATTAAGCTTTGCCCGGGAAGAAAACGTGGACATGTCAGTGGTCAGTGAAACGGTCATTCCCGAGCCTGAAGACCCGCTGATCACCCATGAATTGATTACCATCATGGGCAATCTGATTGATAATGCAATCGAAGCAATGTATGTAGTAAAAGAGAGAAAACTGAAAGTCCACCTGAATTATGCTGCCGGAAGGCTCTCGGTCTCTGTTAAAGATTCAGGCCAGGGGATTCTGGGGGGGCCTATGGGAAAAATCTTCGAAAAGGGGTTCTCGACAAAAGGACAAAACCGGGGTTATGGGCTGTATTTAGTTTCAAAGAGTATAGAGACGCTGGATGGCACTTCTCAAATTGAATCAACAGCCAGCGGTGGAACCCTCTTCACTGTTGTTATCCCATATATTCCAAAGGGGGGAGTGAAATGATCAAGGTCCTGATTGTTGAAGATGATCCAATGGTTGCAGAGCTCAATAAACGCTATCTTATGGAAGTAGAGGGGTTTCTTCATGGCGGAAGCGTTGAGACGGCAGAGGCAGCCATTGAGTTTATCAACAGAGAAAGCATTGATTTAGTCCTGCTGGATGTCTATATGCCTGGCGGAAATGGTCTTGAATTCCTCACCTATGTGAGGGAAAGGAAGCTTCAGGTCGATGTGATTATGATAACTGCAGCGTCCGATGCTGAGAAAATACAGACGGCCCTAAGGTACGGAGCCGCAGATTACCTGATAAAGCCTTTTGAGTTTGAACGGTTCCAGCAAGCACTCAGCAAGTATAAAGAAAAGCGTGATTTTTTTCAGCAAAATACAAGTGTGATGCAAAAAGAGCTCGATGAAAAGATTCTGGGACCTGAACAAAGAGAGCAAGGTGATCGATCGGAGGTCCTGCCAAAGGGCCTGACAAAAAGTACTCTTCAATCGGTCATCCAAGTGATTCAGAAGCGGGGCGGCACTCCCTTTTCAACCGATGAACTGGCTGAGGATACCGGAATTTCCAAAGTATCCGTCCGTAAATATCTGAAATTCCTTACGGAAGAGAACATCCTTGAGGAGTCGTTGACTTATGGAATTGGAAGGCCAGTCTACTTGTACAAGTGGAAGGGCGAAAAATAAACAAGAAAAAGCGAACCGGTTTGGTTCGCTTTCTTCTTGTTATGCTGTAATCTTTTTGCCTTTTTCTGTACCCGCTTCCTGGACAGGATTAAATTCGCCTTCCGTTTTGGAGATCACGACGGTAGCAACGCCATTTCCAATCAGATTGGTGATGGCCCGGGCTTCCGACATGAATCGGTCCACACCAAGGATAAGCGCCATTCCTTCAACTGGGATGGAAGGAAAGACAGCCAGTGTTGCAGCAAGCGTAACAAAGCCTGAACCTGTAACCCCGGCTGCACCTTTGGAAGTCAGCATCAATACTCCAAGGAGCGTAAGTTGCTGCAAGATGGTTAAATCTACACCATAGGCCTGCGCAATGAACAGGGCGGCCATTGAGAGGTAAATGGACGTTCCATCTAGGTTGAAAGAATATCCGGTTGGAAGAACCAGCCCTACGACCGGCTTGGAGCAGCCGTATTTTTCAAGCTTTTCCATCATCTTTGGCAGTGCGGCTTCTGAAGATGACGTACCGATAACAAGTAAAATTTCTTCTTTAATATACTTAATGAATTTAAAAATGCTGAATCCGTAGAACTTTGCAATGCCTCCGAGAACGAAGACGATGAACAGAGCCATTGTCAGGTAAACAGAGCCCATCAATTTCCCGAGATAAACGAGTGACTCCAGGGCGAATTCTCCGATCGTGTAGGCCATGGCGCCGAAAGCTGCGAAAGGGGAGACCTTCATAATGATGTTTACGATGCCGAAGAACACCTCTGTAACCTTTTCAAAAAAGTCGATGATTGGTTTGCCTTTGGAACCTAAGTGTGCAAGGGAGATTCCAAATAAAATCGCGAGCAGGAGCACCGGCAGAAGTTCGCCGCTCGCAAAAGCTCCGATAAAGCTGTCAGGAATGATGGATAAAAGAAAATCCATGAATCCATGGCTGGTTTCTTCCGCTGCTTTTGTGTATTGTGAGATATCCCCTTGCCCTGCTTCGGCATCAATGCCTTTTCCAGGCTTGAAAAAATTAGAGACAATGATTCCGATAGCCAAAGCAACGGTAGAGACAATCTCGAAATAAAGGAGAGCTTTTCCGCCAATCTTGCCTACCTTTTTCAAGTCCCCCATGCCAGCGATCCCGATGACGATTGTCAGGAAAATGATGGGGGCAATCACCATTTTTACGAGTTTGATAAAAATATCGGCTATTACTTTTAACTGTGACCCTATTTCCGGAAATGCAAATCCTGTCAGAATCCCTAGAAAAATACCTAAAATGACTTGAGTTGTCAGGCTTTTAAAGTTTATTCTCATTCTATCCCTCCTGAAACTAGTATTTTGGAAACGATTTCAATAAAGTGAATTATTAATATGTTAAAATTTTGTGAACATTTAATATAGATTAATTAATTTAATTAACCTTTAAGTAATTAAAAAAAGTAAACTATATTAAATTTATGGTTGTTTAAGATACGGAAGTGGGCTCTTATAATAGAAGATTATTAAATAGCCCTAACTCCTGCCAAAAAATGATATAGTAGCTTCAAAGAGAAGATTGGAATGGGGGTTATAAGGATGAAGCGTTTAGAGGGAAAGGTAATAGCGCTGGCTGGATCCCGCAAACTCGAGGAAATCAGCAAAATCATTACAAATATGGGCGGAGTTCCCGTTGTCCGTCCGGCGCAGGGAACGGTCTTTTTAGATGACTCCTCTATTGAGGACGATATCCGCGAGCTTGTGGCAGGCAAGTATGACTGGTTTATTTTTACAACAGGAATTGGCCTTGAAACATTGTATAAAACGGCTGAGAAATTGGGCCAGGCACAAGGGTTTGTCCAGGCCATCCAGCAGGCAAGAGTTGCGGCCCGGGGGTACAAAACAGTGAATGGGTTAAAGCGCCTTGGCATAACTCCGGCTGTCAGGGATGACGATGGAAGCATGGCCGGATTGCTTAGGTCACTATCTTCGCATTCCTTTGCCAATGCCAAAGTGGCGCTTCAGCTGCATGGCGATCCGGCACCAAAGTTAATGGAATTCTTAGAAGAACAAGGGGCAGAGTCCAAGGAGATTTTGCCGTATCAGCATATTCCGCCTAATCCGGAGGTTTTGGATCAGCTGGTGAACGAAATCCTTAAGGGAAAAGTAGATGCGGTTAATTTTACATCCACACCTCAAGTAAGGTTCCTGTTTGGCTACGCGGAGGAAAAGGGACTTCTTGATGACGTGCTAGCTGCATTTGCGGGCCCTGTCGTGGTCGTAGCGGTCGGCAAGGTGACAGGGGCTGCTTTGAAGGACGCAGGGGTTGAACGAATCGTCGTCCCGGAAGAAGAGCGGATGGGCGCCGCCATTGTCGCGTTAGAAAAGTACTACCAATAGAGGGTCAGGCACCCGTTGATGCATTAACGCATCGACGGGTGCCTGACCCCTTTTTTTTCGCATAATATGGGCTTATCCACCATAGTTTAGAAGGTAATGTCCTTATGGATGGGGAATTTAGAAAGGGGGCTGAAGGTGAGCGGGTTCGTTACAAAACTGGCCGCTGCTTTAATAGGAGGCTTCCTAGTCGGCACTGGCATAAATGGATTTTTGGTCCCGCATCACTTGCTCGACGGAGGGATTATTGGGATCGCCCTTATTCTTCATTATTACCTTGATGTAAAAACAGGATTGTGGATGGCTGTATTGAGCCTCCCGCTCAGCGTGTATGCCTGGTTCAAGGAAAGAAATTACTTTTATAGCAGCTTCCAGGGCTTGATTGCCACTTCCTTTTTTATTGATTGGCTGTCTCCATTAAAGAGTGAATTTCTCCTTCCAATATGGCTGAGTTCGATTATTGGCGGAGTATTGATTGGAACCGGTGTTGGCCTGATGCTGCGTTTTGAGACAAGCACGGGCGGGACAGACCTGCTGGCTTATATGATTCAAAAAGCATCCTCTATGAATCTGGGAACAGCTATTTTCCTGATTGATGGTTTGGTCGTCTTAATCGGCTTTAAAGCCCTGGGGGCAGAAAGCCTTCTTTTTTCGGTGCTGACCATTTTCATAGGGGGATCGGTAGCCTCCATTTTTTATGAAAAACTGTAAAGGCGGTTGTTCAAAAAGGCTCCTCTGCGAATCAGGGAGGCAAATATTATCACTTGTCTGGACATGGGAAAACAGCTATGCTAAAAGGTAACGAATCACAGGCTTGCGTCCGCATCCGTCAAGCCTGATCCAGAGAGGTGTATGCGTTGGTAATGAAATACTTTTTTGCCCTTTTGCTGCCCGGCATATTAGTTGTATTTTTCACAAGAGTAGCTTATAACCATGTCCTTGGGCTTGTATTGACGGTGGCTTTAATTGCAGCATCGGTTTACAAGGGATATACCGATTCGCTGCTGTTAATTGTGATTGATGCTTTTTCCTTAACACTGGGCTTTTATTTTGCCAATCGAATGGTTCAAAAAACCAGGAACCAATAGAGCCGCGCACAATGAAAAATTGGCGCGGCTTTGTTTCTTTAAGCCGCTTCCTCCCCTTGGCAACCCCTGTTAAAGCCTGCCCTCCCTTTTGCTGCATTCTGTAAACAAGCGGTCCACAGTTTTAAACAATGCCTTCTATTATTAATTGCTATTAAAATTTTTGAAAGAGCTGGATCATTATTTCGTTAAGATTGGCGATACTGATGAGAGGTCTGACTGAAAAATACAGGAACATTCGTTTGCGTTTTGTTGGTTTATTGCCCCTTCTTTATGGTAAAATGATGGTACGGAAATTTTGTCTATAATGGGATCAGCGGGCCGATACCCTGCAGCGCATCCTTAAATATAAATGGAAGATTATAAGCTAGGAGGCTTTGATGTGGTGAACAACCAGTTTGAATTAGTCTCAAAATATTCCCCTCAAGGGGATCAGCCAGCGGCAATCGCCCAGCTTGTGCAGGGGATAAAGGAAAAGAAGCAGCATCAAACCCTGCTTGGTGCGACAGGAACGGGAAAAACCTTCACTGTTTCCAATGTAATCAAAGAAATAAACAAGCCAACGCTGGTCATCGCCCATAATAAAACATTGGCTGGACAGCTCTACAGCGAGTTCAAGGAATTCTTTCCGAACAACGCAGTTGAGTATTTTGTCAGTTATTACGATTACTACCAGCCCGAGGCCTATGTGCCGCAGACAGATACATTCATTGAAAAGGACGCGAGCATCAATGATGAAATTGACAAGCTTCGTCACTCCGCAACATCTTCCCTGTTTGAACGGCGAGATGTCATTATCATTGCCAGCGTCTCCTGCATCTACGGCCTCGGTTCGCCGGAAGAGTACAGGGAAATGGTTGTCTCGCTGAGGACCGGGATGGAAATCGAACGGAATCAGCTTCTGCACCGCCTTGTGGATATCCAGTATGAACGGAATGATATTGATTTTAAGCGCGGGACCTTCCGCGTGCGCGGAGATGTCGTCGAAATCTTCCCGGTTTCAAAAGATGAGCACTGCATGCGGGTGGAGTTTTTCGGGGATGAAATCGATCGGATCCGCGAAGTCGATGCACTGACCGGGGAAATTATCGGTGAACGGGACCATGTCGCCATCTTCCCGGCTTCCCACTTCGTAACCCGCGAAGAAAAAATGCGGATTGCGGTCCAGAACATTGAAAAAGAACTGGAAGAGCGGCTTGAAGTGCTGAGGGCGGAGGATAAACTGCTTGAAGCGCAGCGCCTTGAACAGCGGACCCGCTACGACCTCGAGATGATGAGGGAGATGGGCTTCTGCTCAGGGATTGAGAACTACTCCCGCCATCTGACGTTAAGGCCGCCGGGATCAACACCTTATACCCTGCTTGATTACTTCCCGGAAGATTTTTTGCTCGTAATCGACGAGTCGCATGTTACGCTGCCTCAAATCAGGGGAATGTATAATGGTGACCAGGCCAGGAAGAATGTCCTTGTTGAGCACGGTTTCCGGCTGCCTTCAGCCCTTGACAACCGCCCGTTGACATTCGATGAATTTGGAAAGCACGTCAGCCAGGCAATCTATGTTTCTGCTACTCCTGGTCCTTTTGAGATCGAACACACACCGCAAATGATTGAGCAGATCATCCGTCCGACCGGCCTGCTGGATCCAACCATCGATGTTCGTCCGATTGAAGGGCAGATTGATGACCTGATAGGAGAAATCCATGACCGGATCAAGCGCAATGAACGTGTGCTGGTTACCACCCTGACTAAAAAGATGTCGGAGGATCTGACCGATTATCTGAAGGAAATCGGAATAAAGGTCCAGTACCTTCACTCGGAGGTCAAGACGCTCGAGCGGATTGAAATCATTCGTGAGCTTCGGCTGGGAAAATATGACGTGCTCATTGGAATCAACCTTCTGAGGGAAGGGCTTGATATTCCGGAGGTCTCCCTCGTTGCAATCCTGGATGCGGACAAAGAAGGGTTCCTCCGTTCGGAACGCTCGCTGATCCAGACAATTGGCCGTGCAGCGAGAAATGCCAACGGCCATGTCATCATGTACGCCGACCGGATTACCAATTCGATGGAGCTGGCAATTTCTGAAACGAAACGCCGCCGGTCTATCCAGGAAGAGTACAATGAGCAGCACGGCGTTACACCGCAGACAATCCAAAAGGAAATCCGGGATGCAATCCGTGCAACTTTTGCAGCGGAAGAGCAGGAAGAATACAACCCCTCTGAAGGCTTGAAGAAGCTGTCAAAGAAAGACCGGGACCACGTAATTGCCAATATGGAACAAGAAATGAAGGAAGCAGCCAAAGCCCTCAATTTCGAACGGGCTGCCGAGCTGCGTGATCTTATTCTAGAGATAAAAGCGGAAGGATGACAAAAACATGGCGATGGATAAACTGATTGTAAAAGGCGCCAGAGCCCATAATTTAAAAAATATCGATGTCACCATTCCGCGTGATAAGCTAGTTGTTTTAACAGGGCTTTCCGGTTCAGGAAAGTCTTCGCTTGCTTTTGACACGATTTACGCGGAAGGACAGCGGCGCTATGTGGAATCACTGTCTGCCTATGCCCGCCAGTTCCTGGGCCAGATGGACAAACCTGATGTCGATGCAATCGAGGGGCTGTCCCCGGCGATTTCAATCGACCAGAAAACAACAAGCCGGAATCCCCGCTCCACTGTGGGGACCGTGACTGAGATCTATGATTATTTACGCCTGTTGTTCGCAAGGGTCGGCCGTCCTGTCTGTCCAATCCATCATATTGAAATTTCTTCGCAGACGATAGAACAAATGGTGGACCGGATTCTCGAATTTCCCGAGCGGACAAAAATGCAGATCCTGGCGCCTATTGTTTCCGGAAGAAAAGGGACGCATGCCAAAACGCTCGAGGACATTAAAAAGCAAGGGTTTGTCCGTGTCCGGATTAACGGTGAAATGAATGATTTAGGTGAAGAAATTTCCCTGGAGAAAAATAAGAAACATTCCATCGAAGTCGTCATTGACCGGATTGTGGTCAAGGATGGAATCTCTGCAAGGGTCGCCGATTCACTTGAATCAGCCTTGAGGCTGGGGGAAGGTAAGGTCATCATTGATGTGATCGGCGAGGAAGAGCTGATGTTCAGTGAGAACCATGCCTGTCCTGTCTGCGGATTCTCGATTGGAGAATTGGAGCCGCGGATGTTCTCTTTCAACAGTCCTTTCGGCGCCTGTCCGGATTGTGATGGACTCGGGGTCAAGCTAAATATCGATCCGGACCTTGTTGTCCCTAACAAGGAGCTGACATTGAAACAGCATGCCATTGCACCATGGGAGCCGACCAGCTCCCAGTATTACCCGCAGCTGCTCGATGCGGTCTGCAGCCATTATGGAATCGACCAGGATGTTCCGGTAAAAAACCTGCCGAAGGACCAAATGGACAAAATTCTCTACGGTTCAGGCAATGACCGAATTTATTTCAGGTATGAAAATGATTTTGGCCAAATCAGGGAGAACTATATCCTGTTCGAGGGTGTCCTGAAAAATGTCGAACGCCGCTTCAAAGAGACTAGCTCGGATTATATCCGCGAGCAGATGGAGAAATATATGGCCGAGAATCCCTGCCCAACCTGCAAAGGCTACAGGCTGAAACGGGAAACTCTCGCGGTCCTTGTCTCCGGACGCCATATCGGCCAAGTGACGGAGCTGTCAGTAGAGGAGGCACACCAATTCTTTGACAGCCTTCAGCTTACTGAAAAAGAAATGCAGATTGCCAATTTGATCTTCAGGGAAATAAAAGAGCGCCTTGGATTCTTGATCAATGTCGGCCTTGATTACCTTACGCTGAGCCGTTCGGCAGGCACTTTGTCGGGCGGGGAAGCCCAGCGGATCAGGCTGGCTACGCAAATTGGCTCAAGGCTGACAGGAGTTCTCTATATTCTGGATGAGCCTTCCATCGGTCTCCACCAGCGCGATAATGACAGGCTGATTGAAACGCTAAAGAATATGCGCGATATCGGAAATACCCTGATAGTTGTCGAGCATGATGAAGATACGATGGTGGCTGCCGATTACTTGATCGATGTCGGCCCGGGTGCTGGAGTCCACGGCGGGGAAATTATTTCACAGGGAACTCCTGAAGAAGTCATGAATGATCCTGCGTCGCTCACAGGCCAGTATCTCTCCGGTAAAAAGTTCATACCGCTCCCATTGGAACGCCGCAAAGCCGATGGACGCTTTATCGAAATTAAAGGGGCAAAGGAAAACAACCTTAAAAATGTGAACGTCAAGTTCCCATTAGGTTCGTTCATCGCCGTGACAGGAGTTTCAGGGTCGGGCAAAAGTACGCTCATAAACGAGATCCTGCATAAATCCCTGGCCATGAAGCTTCATAGAGCCAAAAGCAGGCCGGGCGAGTTCCGGGAGATAAAAGGGGTCGAACATCTCGACAAGGTCATCGATATCGACCAGTCGCCAATCGGCCGGACGCCGAGGTCCAACCCGGCAACTTATACAGGTGTGTTCGACGATATCCGGGATGTGTTTGCGTCTACCAATGAAGCAAAAGTCAGAGGCTATAAAAAAGGGCGCTTCAGCTTTAATATAAAAGGCGGCCGCTGTGAAGCGTGCCGCGGGGACGGAATCATCAAGATTGAAATGCATTTCCTTCCGGATGTGTATGTCCCTTGCGAGGTGTGCCACGGGAAACGCTACAACCGAGAAACACTGGAAGTTAAATACAAAGGGAAGAATATCTCGGACATCCTTGATATGACCGTTGAGAATGCGAACGAATTTTTCAGCAATATCCCGAAAATCCAGCGTAAGCTTCAAACGATTGCCGATGTCGGATTAGGCTATATCACGCTTGGACAGCCGGCGACCACGCTTTCAGGAGGAGAAGCCCAGCGTGTCAAGCTTGCTTCCGAGCTGCACCGCCGCTCGACAGGACGTTCCCTGTATATTCTGGATGAGCCGACAACCGGGCTTCATGTCGATGATATTTCCCGGCTGCTTGTGGTCCTTCAACGTCTTGTCGAGAATGGTGATACAGTGCTTGTAATCGAGCATAACCTTGACGTCATCAAGGCTGCCGACTATATTACCGACCTTGGCCCGGAAGGAGGAGACCGCGGCGGTACTATTGTGGCTTCCGGAACACCGGAACAAATTGCCGAGGTAACGGAGTCCTATACGGGGAAATACCTTAAACCGGTTCTTGAGCGGGACCGAATGAGGATGAAGCAGCAAGTCGAGGAACGAGAGAAAAGCACCAGCAATGCCTAATCTGCAAAAGATCAATTCTGAATGGGTGTTATGGAAACAAGTAAATTGCGGCCGCTTCACCAGTGCTTCTGTGAAGAGGGAAGCACTGCAGAAAACTAAAAAAGGGCTGAACCGAAAAGTATACCACTTTTCGATTCAGCCCTTTTTACATTTTCGGGAAGAACATTTATTTTAAATGAATTGGCGTCATGGAGGGATCGAGTGATTTCATTTCGTACCGGTTCCTGCTTAAGTACTCCAGCAGTTTTGGCAGCTCTGCGGCTGTTTCCTCCCGTTCATGCAAGAGAATGACGGGCGGCTGGGAGCTTGAGGACTGGGCTGCCAGTTGAGCAAGGACATTGTCAATGAAGCGCTGGTCCCGGTAATGCCAGTCCATGCTGTCGATGTTCCAGTCCCACAGGATATAGCCATGATCTTTGACGGCCTTTTTGTAGTCAGCCTTCATATAAGGAACACTTCCATAGGGCGTGCGTATCAGGAGGGTATCCACGCCAGTTACCGCTTTAATCGTTTTCCGGGCCTGATCCATTTCGTTAATCACTGTTTTCGGAGATTGGTAGATTTTTTTCTTATCATGTGTTACACCATGCATTCCCAGCGCATGCCCTTCCTTTGCCATTTTTCTTACGGCATTGGGATGTTTTTTATATTGCCATCAAGCATGAAGAAGGTGGCTTTTGCATCGTACCGGGCTAAAACAGCCAGGATTTCTTCTGATGCCTGATGGGGGCCGTCATCGAACGTTAAGTAGACTGTTTTTTCAGGCAGGGAAGGAGCTTTCCGGAACCGCTCTAAATGGCTAGTGGTTTTTAACTGAATGTCAGAAAATACTCCCGGCATAATGGAATGGTAGGATTGGGAGGATGGAGACTCTTGGTGCGAAGTGTTTTTCATCTGGGCTGCGTCAATCGAAACAACGGAGGTGGAGATGAACAAGACAAGAAGAAAAGGCAAGTAGCCCATGATTTTACATTTTAATTTTTCCCCTTTTTTCTTCACAATCCTGCCTCCTATGGTTATTATCATTTCTCTCAAGCCCTCAAACGAAGGCGGAAAACCGTTTAATGTCTGGGTCCAGTTAGCTCCGTGCATCACCGTGCCCGGGCTTCCGTTCCGATCAGCATAACGATACATGCTGTTTCATCTTAATGACAGTCCTGTTACAGATATGTAACGAATCACTTAGCCGAGATTCATTTTAATTCATATATTTGAATTTAGCTAGATTATTTTTTACAAAATTTGTCGATTATCTTTCTCCTGTTTTAATCAATTTCAGAGTGTGAAAGAGTAATAGAAAAAGATAATTTTACAGAGATTGGGATTCCTCATGAAACTTCTTTGGTTTTTCTGCGTAATTATTCCTGAGGGGAAATAGAGCTGGATCATGTAAAAAAGACCTGTGACCTTTTCTCCCAGCGGGGAAGAAGGAAATGGGGAGCAGAGAATCCGCTGTTCCCGCATTCAGTTCTGCTGTGCTCCAAAAAAACGTGAGTTCTTCGGCTGTGTTATTCTCCACAGCTGTATCTGCATCACCATTCAAGCTTTTTATTGTCTTTCAAGGTTTTATGCCCGTGTTAAATGTTAAACATATAGAGATGAGGAGGAGTTTGGAATGAAGGAAGAGAGAATGAAAATCCTTAAGATGGTCGAAGAAGGGAAACTTGGTGTCAATGAGGCATTATTTCTCATCGAGGAGCTGGATAAGAGGGAAAAGGAAGTGGATGAGAAGAAAGCGGAGCTTATAACGGAGCTTTCAACCACTGTCCATAGAGGGGAATGGAACAAGGAACCAAAAAAAGACGAGTCGGCAGGCCATAAATTTCAGTTTGCGATGGACAAAGTGGTTGATTTTATGGACACTGCTTTTAAAAAAATTAAGGATGTTGACCTTGATTTGAACTTTGGCCCCTCGATAGACATTAACCATATCTTCCAGCAAAGCGGTGTGTACCTGAACCAGGTGGACATTGACCTGGCAAATGGTTCTGTTCAATTGCTCCCCTGGGATAAGGATGAAGTCCGGGTGGAATGCGAGGCGAAAGTCTATCGGGTCGATTCCCAGGATCAGGCACGGCGAAAACTGCTCGAAGAAACAACGTTTGCCGTTGAAGGGCAGAAGCTGCGTTTATCCAACCAGCAGAAATGGATGAAGGTCAATGCATCCATTTACATTCCGGCAGCTGATTACGAACATACAAGAATTAGACTTTTCAACGGTTCCATCAAAAGTGAAGGATTAACGGTGAAAGATTTAAAAGCAAAAACGGCAAGCGGGAAGATTACTCTGGACAGCCTTGAATGCAGGAAGGCAGAAACAGAAACGGCAAACGGACAGATTCAAATCTCAAGGAGCCATATCGATGAGCTGGAGGCAGAAACGATCAATGGGGCAATCAATGCGGACGGGGCTTTCCGTTATGCAGACCTTCAATCGTTCAGCGGCCATATTTCCTGCACGATTTCCAATCAGGATTGTGAAAGCATTGAAGCGAAAGGGGCTACGGGCAGCATAGAGCTGTATGTCCCGGAAGAATTGCCTGTTAAGGGAGAGCTTCGATCCAATCTTGGCGGCTTTAAGATGGAATTGGAGGACGTTGAAGTAATGGAGGAAAAAAGCGAGATGGTACAAAAATCTCTCCGGTTTACATCCAGGACTGAAAGCCAGAAACTAGCCCGGATTTATGCGGACAGCAAAACGGGCTCTGTCGCGCTTAAAAAGACATTATGAAATGGCTGCTGGGAATCCTCATCAATGGAGTGCTGTTCATAGCCATCTCGGGCTACTTTGATGAAGCGTTTTATGTATCAGGCTTCGGGGCGGCGCTGGGGGCAAGCTTCATCCTGTCTGTCCTGAATATCCTGGTCCGGCCGGTCCTGATTATTCTGACATTGCCAGTGACGGTTCTTTCCCTCGGACTTTTCTTGTTTGTCATTAATGCTTTCACCCTCATGGTGACAGACAGCCTTATGGGCAGTTCGTTTAAAATTGAGGGCTTTGGGATGGCGCTCCTGACTGCGGTCATCATGTCCATTGCCAGCCTCATCATCCAAAATACTCTGCTCAGGAAATAGAGGAATGGAGCAAAAACTGGGTTCCGAGATGAATAAAGCCGGCATCATAAGGATGTCCGGCTTTTCTTGTGGGCTTGGTCCCATTACCATCATTCAAAGTAAATAAATGGGTTGAGCTTGTCTCTGCGAAGCTTTTCCGCCAGTTCTTCGGCATTTTCCTTGTCTTTGAAAGCACCAGCCTGGACTTTATAAAATCCGTCCTGCTTGTATACATATGGAGAGTAATCATCCTTTTGCAGACTCTCTGCTAGTTCATCAGCGTTTTTTCTATTTTTAAAAGCACCAGCCTGGACTTTATAAAAGCCCATGGGACTTGTTCTAGTGGGAGAGGGAGCAGGTTTGACAGGCTGTGAAGGCTTTGACGGTTTTCTATTGAGATTGTACTGGTCCGCCAGTGCCTTGACAATGGCTTCTGCTATGGCTTTTCGATAGGCATCTGAACGGAGGAGCTTGATTTCCTCCCGGTTGGTCATAAAGCCTGCTTCAATCAAGACGGCATCCATGTTTGTTTCGCGAAGGACATGGAAATCAGCTGTCTTTACACCGCGGTCCTCAAGACCGGTTGAGACAATCAGGTTCCGTTGGATTTTTTGGGCAAGCTGATTACTGCCTGTAGGCCTGGTGAGGTAAACAAAGGTTTCGATGCCTCTGGCGCTGGTCCATCCTCCGCTGCCAAAAGCATTGGCGTGAATGGAGACGTAGGCGTCAACCTTGAGGGAATTTGCTTTATTGGTACGCTCTTGAAGCGGAACATCCTCCTGGTCGGAATGGGCGAAGTAGACTGTTACATCTCTATAGTTATTCAGCAGGCTCCTGGCATGGTTCGCAACAGAGCGGGTAAATTCGTATTCTCTCATTCCATCGGGACTGCGTTTTCCGGGAGTTGAGTAACCGTGGCCTGCATCAAGCATGATTTTCATACTGTCACTCCTTCCTTAAAGTTTATGCTCACTTGTATAATATGAACCTATAAGGAAAAAGGACATGGTCATCGAACCTGCATTTCAACAAAAGGGCTACTTTTTTTCAATTTCAAATAGATCTTCCAGTTTTAGCGAGATATACCGGTAAGAATCCTGCACGCCCAGATTATAAAAATGGGCACCGAGCTTAGCTGTAAAGAATTCCAAAACCATGAGCGCTGCAAGGTCGCCAATTTCTTCTCCGCGTTCCTCCAGAAAAAACTGCCTGATTTGGGCACACATTTCATCCTTTTGTTCTTTGTTCAGGTTAAATTCTTGTGTATTCATTTTAAATCAATCTCCTTTCGTCTATCTTTTTATTATAATGCCAAACTGAGGGGAACCGAAGTCTGCCGGGAAAATTAAGGTGACTCGCGGATGGAAGAAAATTTAAGCAAAACGTCCTTTTTGTTTCGTTCTAAATAGTGCTAAAATAGGAGGTATTGTATAAGCGTCACTGAACTCTATGAGAAAGAAGGAGGACACCTCATTGGCTAAAGTCCGAACTATCGATATTATTAATAAATTTAATCTGGAGCTCCTGGCCGGAGAAGAAGGGGTGAACCGCCCGATTACGACAAGTGATATATCACGTCCGGCGCTGGAAATGGCGGGTTACTTTGAGTATTATCCAGCTGAACGGGTTCAGCTTTTGGGAAAAACGGAGCTTACGTTCATTGAAAAGCTTACTGAAAGGGACAGGCAAATGCGGCTGGAGCAGCTTTGTACCGACCTGACTCCTGCAATCATTGTGACCAGGGACCTTGAAGTCCCGGCAGAGCTGCTGGAAGCAGCGGAGCGGGAGTCGGTTCCAGTCATGCGGTCAAGGCAGAAGACTACCAGATTTTCCAGCCACTTGACCAATTACCTTGAGAGCAAGCTTGCGCCGACAACGGCGGTCCATGGTGTTCTTGTCGATATCTATGGAATTGGTGTCCTGATTACAGGGAAAAGCGGCGTCGGTAAAAGTGAAACGGCACTAGAGCTTGTTAAGCGGGGCCATCGCCTTGTTGCGGACGACTGCGTTGAAATTCGCCAGGAGGACCAGGATACACTTGTGGGTACATCACCCGAACTGATTGAGCATCTTCTCGAAATCCGCGGCCTGGGAATCATCAATGTGATGACCTTGTTCGGGGCAGGGGCTGTCCGCACCCATAAACGGATCTCCCTGAATATTGATCTTGAAATCTGGGATAAAAATAAGACCTATGACCGCCTGGGACTTGATGAGGAGAAAATGAAAATCATCGATACCGATATTACCAAGCTAACAGTGCCAGTCCGTCCGGGCCGAAACCTGGCCGTCATTATTGAGGTAGCGGCCATGAATTTCCGTCTGAAGCGGATGGGCATGAACGCGGCCGAGCAATTCACAAACAGGCTTGCCGATGTGATTGAGGATGGAGATGTGGACGATCGTTAAAAAGAGAATTCTTCATCCAGGACTGTAAATGGATGCTTTAAGAATGGCCGGTAAATTTTTTTAATAAATAAGAGAGAGTCGAGTAAAAGGAGAAAATAAATGGAAGAAACTATTCAGCCGATCGATCCGATTGCCTTCTCGCTGGGACCCATCCAGGTGCATTGGTATGGAGTTATCATCGGGGCCGGAATTGCTCTTGCCCTCTGGCTGGCAATGCGCGAAGCAGACAGGCGCGGACTTGATAAAGATTTGTTTGCCGACTTAATGCTATGGGCAATTCCCATCGCCATTTTATCTGCCCGGATTTATTATGTGATTTTCCAATGGGAATATTATTCCCAGAATCCGTCCGAGATCCTGAGCATCTGGAATGGCGGAATTGCCATCCATGGTGCATTGATTGGATCGGTCGCAACTGCTTATGTGTTTGCTAAAAAGAAAAACATTTCTTTCTGGAAGCTGGCAGACATTGCTGCACCAAGCATCATCCTTGGGCAGGCCATTGGCCGCTGGGGCAATTTCATCAACCAGGAGGCACATGGAGGAGAAGTTACCCGGGCATACCTGGAAAACCTTCATCTGCCTGAGTTTATCATCAACCAAATGTATATTAACGGAGCCTATTACCACCCAACTTTCCTCTATGAATCCATATGGAATATTCTTGGGTTCGTGCTACTGATTTTGCTGCGTAGGGTGAATCTTGGCCGGGGAGAGATTTTCCTAAGCTATATTATCTGGTACTCCGTTGGTCGTTACTTTGTTGAAGGCTTAAGGACCGACAGCCTGATGCTGACTGAATCTTTAAGGATGGCCCAGACCATTTCGATTGCATTGATTGTTCTCGCCATTGTCCTTTGGATCTACAGGCGAGTGAAAGGCTATGCAAACATCAGATACTTGGAAACTAGTGAATGAACCAATTAGCTGCTTGAAATACGATTCGGGAGAGATGCAACAATGATTAGCTCACTTAAGAAGGGAAGTTTAGTTGGATTGCAGACAACCTGGACACTGGGAAAGATCATTTTTCCAGTGACCCTCCTTGTCTCCATCCTGCAGCACACCCCTGTCCTGCCATGGGTCATCAAGGCGATTACCCCGCTGATGGCATTGCTGGGCTTGTCAGGGGACGCGGCAATCCCGATAGTTCTGGGAAACTTCCTTAATCTCTATGCCGCAATCGGCGCGATTTTATCTCTGGATTTGACTGTAAAAGAAGTCTTTATTATTGCCGTCATGCTCTCCTTTTCCCATAACCTTTTCATTGAAACAGGTGTCGCGCTGAAGGTGGGAGTCAAACTCTGGGTGGTCCTGGTCGTCCGCCTGGGACTTGCTTTCCTGTCGGCTGCCGTTATCAATCTCGTCTGGCATGGAGGATCAGAGCTTGCTCAATATGGTTTTATTCCTGCGAAGGAAGAGCAGGTTGCCGGCTGGACTGCGATGATCCTCGAGGGACTGGAAAAAGCCGGGATGGGAGTCCTTCAGCTCGCCATGATCGTCATTCCCCTGATGATTGGGATCCAGATCTTAAAGGATTTAAAATGGCTTGATGTGATTTCCCGCTTGATTTCCCCTGCCGTCAGGGCTTTGGGAATGAAAGAGAATGCCTCATTGACGGTAGCCACCGGTTTGCTGATCGGACTTGCGATGGGGGCAGGAGTAATGATCCAGGCCGTGAAGGAAGATGGTGTCAGTAAAAAGGATGCTACTCTTGCTTTTATTTTCCTGGTTGCCTGCCATGCTGTCATTGAAGATACACTAATCTTCATCCCCCTCGGAATACCGGTAGTACCGCTGCTCCTGATCCGTATCTGTGTCGCTGTACTCCTGACAGTGGCAGTAGCATTTATCTGGAATCGCACCGAGCTTGCACAAAGAAAGGGAGCTGTATATGAACCGCAAAATCGACACCGTTCTATTTGATCTGGATGGCACATTAATTGATACAAACGAATTAATTATTTCTTCATTTCTCCATACACTTGGACATTACTATCCAGGACGCTACCAGCGGGCCGATGTCCTGCCATTTTTGGGGCCGTCTTTAAAAGAAACCTTTGAAGCCCTGAATCCGCAAGGCTATGAAGAAATGATCAAAACATACCGTGAATACAATCTTTCCAACCACGACCTTCTTGTCAGGGAGTTTGAAGGTGTCAAAGAGACAGTCCGAAAACTTAAAGAGGAAAATTTCAAGCTTGGAATCGTCACCACAAAGCTTTCCGATGTCGTGGCGATGGGATTGAAGCTTACAGGGCTTGACGAGTTCTTCGAGGTTATTGTAGCACTGGATCACGTACAGAATGCCAAGCCGGATCCTGAGCCAATCAATAAAGCTCTGGGCCTGCTGGACTCTACAGCCGATACAGCCATGATGGTCGGAGATAATCACCATGACATTCTGGCCGGGAAAAACGCCGGAACTGTAACAGTCGGTGTATCCTGGTCCATTAAGGGCAGGGAGCATCTTGCTGCCACGCATCCAGATTACATCCTTGAAAAAATGCCTGATATACTGCCAATCCTTGGAGTGTGAAAATGAGGAAGACAGAAAGGTATCCAGTGAAGGGGGCCAATTCCCTTTGGCACGTGTATAAAACCGTTCCTTTTTGGAAGGTCGTAAAAAACTTTATCGTCATCCAGCTGGCCCGCTATACTCCTTTTTTAGGCGTTAAAAACTGGCTGTACAGGACATTTCTGCGAATGAAGGTCGGCGAACAGACTTCCTTCGCTTTAATGGTGATGCTGGATGTCATGTTTCCGGAGAAGATCAGCGTGGGCCGCAATACAGTAATTGGCTATAATACAACCATTCTTGCCCATGAATACCTGATCAGGGAATACCGCCTGGGAGATGTGGTCATCGGTGATGAAGTCATGATTGGCGCCAACACGACCATTCTCCCCGGAGTGACGATTGGAAGCGGGGCCTTTGTGTCTGCGGGCACCCTTGTTCATAAAGACGTTCCTGCTGGTGCTTTTGTTGGAGGAAACCCAATGAAAGTAATTTATACAAAAGAAGAAATGGACAACCGCTGGGCCGATGACCCGATCTATGGTGAAAAATAAACCTTGCAGCAGCAGGGTTTCAGGCTGTCGACAAAAGGGGTTCGGAATGTTCTCATTCCGAACCCCTTTTTAGTTAGTATGGGATTTTCATGGGAAATCAGGCTCGTTCAACTATACTTTCATGCAGGGGATGAAGGCCAAACCGGGGAAGAAACTCTATGGAAAAGGTCTTCATGCAGGGGATGAAGGCCAAACCGGGGAAACTCTGTGAAAAAGGTCTTCATATAGGGGATGAAGGCCAAACCGAGGAAGAAACTCTATGGAAAAGGTCTTCACAGTGGATGAAGGCCAAGCCGATGAAGAAACTCTGTGAAAAAGGCTTCATACAGGGGATGAAGGTCAAACCGATGAAGAAACTCTATGGAAAAGGTCTTCTTACAGGGGATGAAGATCAAACCGAGGAAGAAACTCTATGGAAAAGGTCTTCATATAGGGGATGAAGGCCAAACCGAGGAAGAAACTCTGTGAAAAAGGTCTTCATACTACATTTAGGCCGTTTCCGGACTCCTCCATGTCCAGTCGGCCATCTTTTTCGGGCTCAGGGCAGCAAATTAAATATCGCCTGCATGGACAATTTTTTAGTCTCCTGGGGTTGTCCAATGTCTGCATGCCTTATTTTTGTATCAGAGAATACCTACTCGATGGTTTCTTTACGTATAAATATATATGTCTTTTCTTCGGTTATGCCTCAAGTGTTCCGCTTCTTCCACAAACCCTTGCCATAAATGACGGGTGACAACCTTCTGATGATTCCAGTTTTCTGTACAATTTCGGCTAACAATGGGCAGGTGCCGCAAACATGCTTCAGTGATTGATATTTGCAATATCCCTCTATGTTTCATCTCAATTGCTCCCACTGGATGGGATTGTTATGGAAGCATCTTCATCACCTCAAACCAGATATGTATCCATTTAAAAATAGGCTTGGTTGCACAGCTGGATGAACTTTTGAAAACCTGTTGATTGGAGTGGAAGGCGCGCAGACTCCTGCGGGATCAGGTGGACAGGTGAGATCCCGCAGGAGCTTGCGACGAGGGAGGCACTGCGCCAGTCCCGCGGAAAGCGAAGCGACTGGAACGGAAATCAACAGCCCAATTTTTGTCCACCAACCAAAATATTTTTTATGGCAAGAAACTGTTTAGTAAAAGGGGTTTTCAGGAATAGTGCTTGTATAACAAGGATAAGGTGATAAAATGTTTGACTCGATGTTCAAGAATATTACGCTTGCAGATGTCCTTTGGTTCACTTTCTATCTATTCCTGATTCTGGCTGCAAATGGCGTGGTCCGCGGGATTATCGCTTTCCTCTCCGGAAAAGCGGCAAAGCTCCCCAGAAGGTTTGTTCCAACCATACAGGCTCTGGTTAACTGGATGAGCTTTTATGGAGCCCTTCTTTTGTTCCTCTTTTATTTTTCAAAAACACAATGGCTGTTTTATCCTATTTATTCAGTCGATGGGCAGCAAGTCACCCTGTTTTTGATTATAGTGGCCATCATGATTGTGACGCTTGCCCACAGGCTTGTGAAGCTATTTGCCAAATACGTGCTGACAAATCTTTATGAATATTACGATGTTGATAAAAGCCTGGGATATACTTTTAATCAAATCATTTATTACACAGTGATGATTGCTGCGCTGGCCGTCAGTTTAACAAACTTTGGCCTTGATTTGACTGCTCTTGGCGCCATTTTTGGAGCCCTTGGGATTGGCCTTGGTTTCGGTCTGAGAAATATCGCGGGGAATTTTGTCTCAGGGATCATTGTTTTATTTGAAAGGCCAGTTAAAATAGGAGAAGTCATCCAGGTCCAGGATAAAGTGGGGAGAGTCGAAAAGATCCGCCTAAGGTCAACGGTCGTACGGACAGCGAAGGAAGGAACCCTGATTGTCCCCAATCAATATTTTATCGAACAGATTGTTAAAAATCGGACGGGTGCCGAGATGATGGCCCAAGTAGAAGTAAGCGTCACATATAGGACGGATTCTGAGATGGTGGAGCATTGGCTGCATGAAGCCGTTTCAATCGTGAAGGAAAGGGAAAACGGGATTTTAGAGCAGCCTGCCCCTGATATCCGGTTCATTGATTTTAGGAACAGGGCAATGGTGTTCCTGATAGAAATTCCTGTTAAAAACTTTGAAATCAAAGAGTTGGTGGAAAGCAGGCTGCGTCATGCCATTTCGAAGTGCTTTAAGGTTCATGACGTAGAGCTGGCAGGGATGGACTTCTTCCAGGCAGCACTAAAGAAACCTGATGCCTGATAAATCATCAGCCGGCCCGCATACCTTAAGCCGAAGTAGGCGTTATTGAACGAGACGAACAAGAACGTCCTATTCTAAAGGAATCTATAGGATGGAATCTTTTTTAACAGTCTTCATAAGTTTATTCTTTGCGGCTTAGGTATAGTTGAACGCCAGGCTGATGGGAGTGGAGGTGCGAACCCTGTTGGGCGAGCCATTTCATGGAGACCATAACCATACAATGGCCACGGTGGCTCTACACACCCTGATTAAAGCTGAGCTTCCGGACGAAAATAAACAGACTGACTAATAGTGCAAATAAAAAAAGACTGCAGACAAGCCTGGTTTTTATCAAGTTTGTCTGCAGTCCGAGGCAGCCTACTTGGCTGCCTTTCCTGTTTTTACGGTGACAATATTTTCTTTTTTTAATGCCTTGATTAATGAAAAGACAATCATCAGCATGACAATCGTAAACGGCAGGGCCGCAATAATAGAGGCTCTTTGCAGTGCTTCCAGCCCGCCGCTCCATAGAAGGATGGCAGCAGAAGCAGACTGGATAATTCCCCAGATGAACTTAATCCTGTTGGGAGGATTCAGGTTGCCATTGGTTGTTTGCATCCCCAGAACGAAGGTAGCTGAGTCGGCTGATGTGATAAAAAAGGTGCTGATTAGGAATATGGCCAGCAGCGAAAGCACGGTTGAGAGCGGGAAATAGCTGAACACAGTAAATAGGGCTACTTCGCTTCCGCTGGTCTGAATGACCTCCATAATATTCCTCTGTTCGAAGAATTCTAGGTATATTCCTGTACCGCCGAACACTGAGAACCAGAGCGCCCCAAAGATCGTTGGAACAAGGAGGACGCCGATGACAAACTCACGGATAGTCCGCCCTTTTGAAATCCGGGCAATGAAGGTTCCTACAAACGGTGCCCAGGCAATCCACCAGGCCCAATAGAAAATCGTCCAGTCCTGGAACCACGTAATCTCCTGGTCAAAGGGGCTAAGCCGGAAGCTCATCGATGGCAGATTTTGCAGGTAGGAGCCTAATGTTGTGGTGAACAGGTCCATGATAAAATTGGTCGGTCCTACAAATAGCAAGAACAGCAGAAGGGCAACAGCCAGGATGATGTTCAGGTTGCTCAAATATTTTATCCCTTTGTTGAGCCCTGTTTGCGCTGACAGCATAAACAGGACAGTGACAACAATAATAATGATCATTTGAGTCGTGAAATTATTCTGTACTCCATTAAACGAATGGGAGAGACCTCCGCTGATCTGGATGGCCCCTAGTCCGAGGGAAGTCGCAACGCCGAATACAGTGGCGAATACAGCAATACAGTCCACCAGGGTTCCGACCGGGCCGTCCACTCTGTCACCAAGCAATGGGCGCAGCAGGGAGGAAACTACCCCGGCATGTCCTTTGCGGAACTGAAAATAAGCCAAAGATAATCCGATTACCGCATAAATGGCCCAAGGATGCAGACCCCAATGGAAAAAGGAGTAGCGCATGGCCGCCCGGGCTGCATTAGGTGTCTGGCCCTCCTCAAATGGAGGGGAGTAATAATGGGACATTGGTTCTGCCACCCCCCAGAACACCAGGCCAATGCCCATGCCGGCGCTGAATAGCATGGCGAACCACGTAATATAGCCGAAATCCGGCCGGTCGTCGTCTTTTCCAAGACGGATATTTCCATACTTCGTAAAAATTAAAATGACGGCAAAAATCAGGAATATGGAAGCCGCGAGCAGATAGAACCACCCGAATTTTTCAAGGATAAATCCTTGGATGGCGGCGGTAACGGCGTCAAGGTTGCCATTAGGCAGGATGTCTTTTGGGATCAATCCCCAGATAATAAACAATGCAGTTAAGATAACTGAAACCGTGAAAACGGGCGTCAGTTTTTTCATCAAATCCCTCCGTTGTCATAATCCACATCTAAAGTATCTTCCTGAAGGATTATTTTATTCAGTTTTAACTGTATGACCGCTTACAGCAACGCGATTTTAAGATTAAACAGGTAGAACCCAGCTGAAATTTGGCAAAAGGAAATAGTTTTCGTATCCTCACAACTTTGATTAGTGGTCCACTTTTTGATTGGGGACAGCCGCTCCGGAAAGACTATAACAACAGGTGAGAGCACTGTGGAGACATCATTCTCATGCCGGAAACGGCCCAAGTCTTCTTGGCTTCCATGTCATGCTCATGAAAGAGTAGAGAGGCAGGCATCATTCATCTTTCACCTTTCACCTTTCACCATATCCTTATAAATGGCCCGGAGTTTACCAGCCCTGCCGCTTCATCGGCAGCTAAAATAACCCCCTGCTTCTGAGCCTCAGTTCATCAGGCCCGTTATCATGAGGGGTAAACCTTTTGTGAAATTAGGAAAAATAGTTCGCGCACTTTTGCCCTGGGCAGGTCTGGACTCGTTCCGTCCAGCTCTCTGACCCTCCTTCTTTAAATAGGATAACAATCATTGGATGCTTTTACCACTGAAAGGCCTTAGATGAAGCTGGGACCTGTCATAATATTTCGATATTTAACCTTTTCAACAGAAAAATGACGAAATTTGGAGGGATTTTGCTAGTGAAAGGCAAATTTGAAAATACAGACTTTTTTATTGACGAAAATAATGGGGAGGGTTAAACTACTAATAACTTCATTTCATTAGCATATTAGCGAACTAAAGTGTAAGGTGATATCCTGGACTGTGTAATTAAGATCAAGCACCAGTGAAACTTGCTAAAAAAGGATGAATAAGATGAGCCGATTATTTATGTTTGAAAAACCTCTCGGGATGAGAGACACTCTCCCTGATTTATATGAAACCAAGCACCATGTCCGGTCCGTGCTTGAAGACGAGATGAAGCGATGGGGCTTTCAATTTATTGAAACTCCGACGCTTGAATATTATGAGACGGTTGGGACGGCTTCAGCCATCCTGGACCAGCAGCTTTTCAAGCTTCTTGACCAGGAAGGGCACACTCTTGTGCTGCGGCCTGACATGACCGCGCCAATTGCCAGGGTGGCGGCGTCGAAGCTCCTGAAAGAAAAACTGCCAAACAGGCTGGCTTATTCCGCCAATGTCTTCCGCGCGCAGCAGCGCGAAGGGGGACGGCCTGCGGAATTCGAACAGGTAGGGGTTGAATGCATCGGCGATGAAACCGTCAGTGCGGATGGGGAAATGATTGCACTGGCGATCTCCTCCCTGAAAAAAGCAGGATTAAAAAATTTCCAGCTTTCCGTCGGCCATGCCAAATTTGTTCAGGAGCTGTTTATCGAGATTCTTGGAAATGAAGAACGGGCCCGGGAGCTGACAAGATTTTTATATGAAAAAAACTATGTAGGCTACCGCGAGCATGTAAAAGGATTGCCGCTGTCCTCCATTGATACTCAGCGCCTTCTCTCATTCCTTGAGCTGCGCGGAGGTTCAGAGGTGATTGGAATGGCCCTTGAGCTGATTGAAAACGGAAAAGGGAAGGAAGCTGTTCTTGAGCTGCAGGAGCTGTGGGATGTTGTCCAGGATTTCGAAGAAGGAAGCTTCATAAAATTTGACCTCACCCTCGTCAGCCATATGAGCTACTATACCGGCATTTTATTTGAAGTATATGCAGGGAAGGTCGGGTTCCCGATCGGCAATGGCGGGCGCTATGACGGCCTGCTTGAGAAATTCGGGAAATCAATAGGTGCTACTGGATTTGCCCTGAACCTGGACCGGCTGCTTGAGGCATTGGGACAATTGGACGGAAATATTCCGGCAGCCTGCATCCTGTTCAGTCCCGAGCGTCGCAAGGAAGCCTACCAGCTTGCTTCAGAACGCCGGGCATCGGGGGAGCGGGTAGTCCTTCAGGATATCAGCGGGGTCAAAAACCTTGACGCTTGCACGAATAAATTCTCCGACGTGGCCTTTTTGATCGGGAAAGCAGGAAAGGAGCCGGCACAATGACAGAACAATTAACTATTGCCATGCCAAAGGGACGGATTTTTCAGGAAGCAGCCGAGCTTCTGCGAAAAGCGGGGTATCGGCTGCCGCCTGAATTTGATGATTCCCGAAAACTGATTATAGATGTAGAAGAAGAAAATTTCCGGTTCATCCTCTCAAAGCCGATGGATGTGGCGACTTACGTTGAGCACGGAGTTGCCGATCTGGGGATTGCCGGCAAAGATGTTCTCCTTGAAGAGGAGCGGGATGTCTACGAAGTCCTCGACTTAAAAATCAGCGGGTGCTATTTGGCGGTCGCAGGGCTGCCGGGCACGAAAATGAACGATGTGGCACCTAAAGTCGCAACAAAATACCCCAATGTAGCTGCTGCTTATTTCCGTGAGCAGGGGGAACAGGTAGAAATCATAAAATTGAACGGGTCCATTGAGCTTGCGCCATTAATCGGCCTGTCGGACCGGATTGTCGATATTGTTTCAACAGGAAGGACCCTGAAGGAAAACGGGCTGGTTGAATATGAAACCATTACAGCCATCACCTCAAGATTGATTGTCAATCCGGTAAGCTACCGTATTAAGGATGAACGCATCAGCGAGATTGTCAATGCATTGAGCAAGGTCATTTAAAGATTCGGGATCAACCTAAATTGGCTGTTCAGGTGCTTTAGTTAAAAGTGCGGTACCGATATTGAGAGGATGATAAAGTTGAAGATTGTCAAGGTCAGCGGTGACGTAACCATAAAGCGGACAGTGGACGGAGGGACAGAGGCCCAGCGTGAAACTGTCAAGGAAATCATCGCAAATGTAAGGAGCAATGGTGATGACGCTCTAAAAGCCTATACAGAAAAGTTCGATTCTGTAATGCTAGAGGCATTGCAGGTCGAGCAGGAAGAAATCAAGGAAGCCTATCAGCATGTTGATTCCAAACTGGTTGAAATCATCAAGGAGGCCGCGGCGAATATTCGCAGCTACCATGAGAAACAGCTAAGGCCATCCTGGCTTACTACAGAAGAAAATGGAACTATCCTCGGGCAGAAAGTGACGCCTCTTGATTCGGTCGGGGTCTACGTACCTGGAGGAACGGCGGCATATCCCTCTTCTGTCCTGATGAACGTTATCCCTGCAAAAGTGGCGGGTGTAAAACGAATCGTCATGGTATCTCCTCCTGGTGAGGACGGAAGCATTCCTGCAGGAGTATTGGTGGCTGCCGATCTTGCGGGAGTCAAGGAAATCTATAAAGTTGGCGGTGCGCAGGCAATCGCTGCACTGGCCTATGGAACGAAGACCATTGCTCCGGTTGATAAAATCACCGGTCCGGGAAATATATACGTTGCTCTGGCAAAGCGGGAAGTGTTTGGCGACGTTGATATCGACATGATTGCAGGGCCAAGTGAAATTGCGGTACTGGCCGATGACACCGCCAAAGCTGACGAAGTGGCTGCGGACCTCCTTTCCCAGGCGGAACATGATGTTCGTGCCAGCTCTGTTCTGGTGACGCCGTCAATGGCACTTGCTGAGGCTGTTCAACGGGAAGTGGAAGTTCAGTGTGCCGCATTGCCTCGCAGGGAAATCGCAGAACAGTCCATTAGAGATTTTGGGGCCATTTATGTTGCCGCAAACATGGAGGAAGTGGTTGAGACCGTTAATCAGCTTGCACCCGAGCATCTTGAAATCATGACCGCGAATGGGATGGAACTGCTTGGAAAAATCCGCCATGCAGGGGCCATTTTTATCGGAAGGTACAGTTCGGAACCTGTCGGTGATTATTTTGCAGGGCCCAATCATGTGCTGCCGACAAACGGAACCGCTCGTTTTTCAAGCCCGCTAAGCGTCGATGATTTCCAAAAGAAGTCGAGCATCATTTCCTACAGCGAGCAGGCTCTCCGGGACAATGGAAGCAAAATTGCCGAGTTTGCCCGGCTCGAAGGACTTGAGGCTCATGCGAGGGCTGTTGAGTCAAGATTGAAGAAACAGTGAAACCAGGTACCATATAACGATGATAACCACTGCGGCAGGAAGATAGGATGGAGGAATGATGATGGAGAGAATTGCAACAATTGACCGTAAAACAAACGAAACAAATATTCAGCTGAGTCTGGGCATTGACGGAGAAGGGTTTTCAGAACTCGAAACAGGTGTCCCGTTTTTAACCCATATGCTCGATTTATTTGCCAAACATGGCCAATTTGATTTAAAAGTCGATGCAAAAGGAGATATCGAGGTGGATGACCACCATACAACCGAAGATATCGGCATCTGCCTCGGACAGGCACTGCGTGAGGCGCTCGGGGACAAAAGAGGAATCAAGCGCTACGGAAATGCTTTTGTGCCAATGGATGAGGCTTTGGCGCAAGTTGTTGTCGATCTCAGCAACCGCCCCCATCTTGAACTTCGCGGTGAATTTCCTTCCCAGAAGGTAGGGACCTTTGATACGGAGCTCGTACATGAATTTCTTTGGAAATTTGCCCTTGAGGCAAGGATGAACCTCCATGTGGTCGTTCACTATGGAAAAAACACGCACCATATCATTGAAGCGATTTTTAAAGCAATGGCGCGTGCCCTTGATGAAGCAACGACGATCGACCCGCGTGTAAAAGGGATTCCATCCTCGAAAGGAATGCTGTAAATGATTGGGATTGTCGATTATGGCATGGGGAATTTATTCAGTGTCAGCAAGGCACTCGAAAGACTGGAGGCCCCTTATTTTATTTCCGAAAACAAAGAGGAGCTGCGAAATGCCGATGCGTTGCTGGTTCCGGGGGTTGGTTCCTTCCGTGATGCGATGGAGCTCCTGAATTCCTCCGGCCTGACGGAAATGATCAGGGAGTTTGCACAGACTGGAAAGCCTGTTTTAGGCATTTGTCTTGGGATGCAGCTGCTGTTTGAAGAAAGCATGGAAAACGGGGTAACGAAGGGGCTTGGCCTTCTGGAAGGAAGGGTGGAACGCTTCCCGGGAGTTACTGAAAGCGGTGAATCCTACAAGGTCCCGCATATGGGCTGGAACAAACTGAGGTTCATTAACCCATCCCCGCTGACGGAAGATGTGGACGAAGGGCACGTTTATTTTGTTCACTCCTATTATGTTAAAAGCAATGACAGAGATGTGCTGATTGCAGTGAGTGAATATGATGTCGAAGTTCCCGCTGTTGTCGGCAAGGGGAATGTACTAGGAATGCAATTTCATCCCGAGAAAAGCAGCACCCCTGGCATTCAGCTGCTGAGCAATTTTACGAAACTCGCAGGAGCTGGCCGTTCATTCTAGAACGCTTCCCTGCTCAAAATGAAAAGAGGTGCAGAGAGATGAGTTTTACCATTTACCCGGCAATTGATATGAGAGGCGGCAAATGTGTCCGTCTTCTTCAGGGAGATTACGATAAGGAAACTGTCTATGGGGACTCTCCATTTGAAATGGCCAAAACGTTTGCGGAGGCAGGTGCCGACTGGATCCATATGGTGGATCTTGACGGTGCACGTGACGGCAGGCGTGTCAATGATACATATGTAATCCAGGCGGCAAGCGATCTAAAGGCGAAGGTGCAAATAGGAGGCGGCATCCGAAGTGAGGAGGATATTGCCCATTACCTCGAAAATGGGATTTCCCGTGTCATTATTGGCTCCATTGCTGTGTCCAATCCGGAATTTGCGGAGAAAATGGTCCGGAAATATCCAGGGCAGATTGCCATCGGTATCGATGCGAAAAATGGCTATGTTGCTACGCATGGCTGGCTGTCCACCTCTGAAGTGCGGGCTGTCGAGCTTGGAAAACGCTTTGCCGATGCAGGGGCCGAAATCTTTATTTTTACAGATATTGCAACGGATGGAATGCTTTCCGGGCCAAACGTGGAGGCGATCCAGCAAATGGCGGAGGAAACAGGCAAGAGTGTAATAGCATCCGGCGGTGTGAGCAGGCTTGAAGACCTGTCAGCTCTTCAAAAACTCTTGTCTTCGGGCGTCAGCGGTGCGATTGTCGGGAAGGCTCTGTACGAAGGTCGCTTTACAGTTTCTGAGGCATTGAAGGCGGTGAGCGAGTAATGCTGACAAAACGGATCATTCCGTGCCTGGATGTCAAGGATGGGCGTGTGGTGAAGGGAATCCAGTTCGTCCAGCTTAGAGATGCTGGCGACCCGGTGGAGCTCGCCCGCTTTTATGATGAGCAAGGGGCGGATGAACTTGTCTTTCTGGATATTTCAGCTTCCAGTGAGGGGCGCAAAACCATGGTGGAAGTCGTAAAAGCCGTTGCTTCGGAACTGGCGATTCCCTTTACGGTCGGCGGGGGAATCAATTCCCTTGAAGATATGAAACGAATTCTGCGCTCTGGTGCAGATAAAGTAAGCCTGAACACGGCAGCTGTCCTGAACCCGGGATTGATTACAGAAGGCGCAGATTTCTTCGGTACCCAGTGCATAGTTTTAGCCATTGATGCCAAGTTTGATCACGAGCTGGGATCCTGGCGGGTGTATACACATGGCGGCCGAAATGCAACCGACCTTGAAGTAATTGAATGGGCAAGGCAGGCAGTCCGCCTTGGTGCAGGGGAGCTGCTGCTGACCAGCATGGACAGTGACGGTGAAAAGAAAGGCTTTGACGTAAACCTGACAAAGGCTGTAAGCGAGGCTGTGCCGGTTCCTGTCATTGCATCAGGCGGCGCAGGCAACGCCGGGCATTTTGCAGAAGCATTTATGGACGCAAAGGCGGATGCAGCCCTTGCAGCGTCTATTTTTCATTATAAGGAAACATCGGTGGCAGAAGTGAAAGCCTACCTCCGGGAAAAAGGAGTGGAAGTTCGATGAATATTGAAGATCTGAAGTTTGATGATAGAGGGCTGATTCCTGCTGTAGTGCAGGATGCTGACAGCTTTGAAGTGTTGACAGTGGCCTATATGAATCGTGAATCCCTCGGCAAAACCATTCAGACAGGAGAAACCTGGTTCTACAGCCGTTCTCGCCAGGAGCTGTGGCATAAAGGGGAAACCAGCGGGAATAACCAAAAGGTTGCTGACATCAAGTATGACTGTGATGCAGATTCCCTCGTTGTACTGGTAAAACCGGCTGGTCCAGCGTGCCATAATGGGACGGTAAGCTGCTTTACTGAAAGCCTCCTGGAGAAAAAGCAAGCTGATGCACAAGCATTTTTAGATGGAGCAGGAGTCAATGATCTGAAAATCCTCCAGAGGCTGGAAGAAGTAATTCGCGACCGGGAAAAAGAACGTCCTGAAGGGGCCTATACAACCTACCTCTTCGAAAAAGGCGTGGATAAAATCCTTAAAAAGGTTGGTGAGGAAGCCTCCGAGGTCATCATTGCGGCCAAAAACCGTGACCATGAAGAGCTCAAATGGGAAGCGGCCGACCTGCTTTACCACCTGCTTGTGCTCTTGCGTGAGCAGGAGTTGCCGTTGAAAGACGTATTGGGCGTTCTAGAACAGCGCCATGAGGGAAAGAAAGCATAGTCAGAAGCAGCCGGGAATTGCCCTTGGCTGCTTCTTTACTGAGAGCCCACCGCGCTAATTGTCTGTGGAAATTAATCTCCAAAAATAGGATTTGTCAATTCCTTTCTTCTTCGAAAAAACAACCTCCCGCTCTTTACAATGGATGTTTCACTCTTCGTTTACAGAAAATACCACAATATCTCTGTAGATCTCCGGCTTAAACGGCTACTTTCTCCTTCTCCTTTAGAGCCCCCCTATGATATAATACATGGGTTAAAAACCTATTGGGAAAAAACCTTAAGTGGAGGACAAAATGGGAGAAGACTCTAAAGCAATCAAACAAAAAGGGCAACTACTGTCATTTGTCCCAACGGGTGAATATTATTTCACCAAGGGGATTAAAGCATATCACAGGCGCGATCTGCAGCGGGCGCACAAGTATTTTAGCCGTGCCATGCAGCTGGAGCCGGGGGAACCAATGATTGTCTGCCAGCTGGCCATTGTCCTTACGGAGATGGGAGATTACCAGCAGTCGATCCGTCTTTTGCACATGATCCTCGAAGAAATGGATGAAGAAATGGCAGAGTGCCAATATTTCTTAGCGAATAATTATGCCCATTTGGGCTTGTTTAAAGATGCATACCACCATGCCAATCTCTATCTGGAACAGAATCGTGACGGAGAATTTGCAGACGATGCCGAAGAGCTTTTGGATCTCATTATGCTTGAGGCAGAGGAGAACGACGAAGACATTTATGAGGAAGATGACCTGATCATCAAGCAGGAGGAAGCAAGGACCTTGCTTGAACAGGGGGACTTCCCGCAAGCAATCGAGATATTCGAGGAGCTCGTCAAGGAGTATCCTGAATACTGGTCAGCCTACAATAACCTGGCGCTGGCTTATTTCTATCTCGGGGAAACAAAGGTTGCGAATGACATCCTCGAGAAGGTGCTGGTTCAAAACCCGGGCAATCTTCATGCACTTTGCAACAGGCTTGTGTTCGCCTATTACCAGAATCATGCCGGAGAAGTGAAGGAATTAACAGAGACGCTGGCAAAAATCCAGCCCCTGCTTTGGGAACAGCAGTTTAAGCTCGGAGCAACACTTTCGCTTGTTGGGGAATATGAGCTTGGATACAGATGGCTTAAGCGGCTATATAAAAATGGCCATGAAGGCGACGGCCCGTTTTACTATTGGCTCTCGTATTCCGCCTTTCACACCGGCCGTGAGCAGGCGGCAAAGAGCTATTGGAAACGAGTGCTCGAATTTAATCCGGAAAAAGAGGGCACCGAGCCGTGGGCTTCCTCGCCTTCCCTGAGTGACCAGGTCTCTTCTATCATCAAAAAGTTCCAAAGTGAGTACCCGGAAGAGCGGCTATTTGCTTTGTTTCTTGCATCGGTATCAAATAAGAAGGAAGAAATTCTGTCTGCGAGCAAAATTACGGACAAAATGTCAGGGCTGGAGAAGAATTATCTGCACTATGTGAAATCAGGCGTCGGAAAGCCCGGGATGGAAACCATTCTTGGTGCTCATGAGACAGCTCTTGTCCTGTATGATTTCCATAAGCCGATCGATATGGACCGTGAAGGCATCTACCTTGTATGGTTTGCTGTTTTCGAAGAAGCAGTCAAGGAAGGGCTCGACTTTAGAAATAACCGTGCCTGGGCGGCAGCTGTGGAGTTTGTTTGGGAAAAGCTTCGTGAAGGCAAAATAACCAAGCAGTCGATTGCCAAGAAATACGGATTGTCCGTTTCAACCCTCAGCAAATATGTCAAAATGGTGCATAGCTGTCTGGATTAGAAAACGAATATACTTGGTCAGCGGGAACTCCTGCTGGCCATTTTTGTTTTCCTACATAAATTACAATACAGACATTGGATGAGGCAAATTTTTGGACGGAAAGGCCTTTGTTTTATAGGATAGGGGTAGGCAGGAAATACTAATATTATAAAAGAGTGATCACTGCAGATTTCCAATAAATGAGGAGTGAAACCATGTCAGAAGAGAAAGTGTATGATGTCATCATCATCGGTGCTGGACCAGCGGGGATGACCGCAGCTGTTTATACTTCAAGGGCAAACTTATCCACGCTGATGCTTGAGCGTGGTGTTCCAGGCGGACAGATGGCAAATACGGAAGAAGTGGAAAATTACCCTGGCTTTGACCACATTCTTGGACCGGATCTTTCAACAAAAATGTTTGACCACGCGAAAAAGTTTGGTGCTGAATATGCGTATGGGGATGTAAAGGAAATCATTGACGGCAAAGACTATAAAACAGTTGTTGCCGGATCAAAACAGTACAAAGGCCGTGCGATTATCATTTCCGCAGGGGCAGAGTACAAAAAAATTGGTGTCCCTGGAGAGCAGGAGCTTGGCGGCCGCGGAGTGTCGTACTGTGCAGTATGTGATGGAGCTTTCTTTAAAGGGAAAGAGCTGGTCGTTGTCGGAGGAGGGGACTCAGCGGTTGA
The DNA here is from genome assembly GCF_004340465.1 of Mesobacillus foraminis. GTDB lineage: Bacteria > Bacillota > Bacilli > Bacillales > Cytobacillaceae > Mesobacillus_B > Mesobacillus_B foraminis. The sequence continues at coordinate 382,283 of NZ_SLVV01000003.1, forward strand.
AGAGGGTGTCTATTTAACACGCTTTGCCTCCAAAGTGACAATCGTTCACCGCCGTGACGAGCTGCGTGCGCAGCCAATCCTGCAGGACCGGGCGTTTGCCAATGACAAAATTGATTTTATTTGGAGCCATACGGTCAAAGAAATCAACGAAAAAGACGGAAAAGTCGGCAGTGTGACACTTGTTTCCACAAAAAATGGCGAGGAAACTGAGTTCAAGGCGGACGGTGTCTTCATTTACATCGGAATGGTGCCGCTGACCAAGCCGTTTGAGTCACTGGGAATTACGAACAGCAACGGCTATATTGAAACGAATGAAAAAATGGAGACAAAAGTGGCCGGCATCTTTGCAGCAGGCGACATCAGGGAGAAATCCCTTCGCCAGATTGTTACGGCAACGGGTGATGGAAGCATTGCTGCCCAGCAGGCCCAGCATTATGTGGAAGAGCTCAAAGAAGAGCTCAAAGCGAAAGCGTAAGCAAGAATTTTTTCCTCCCCGGTAGAATAATTGGGAAAATACAGTTTGGGAGGAAGAAATTTCAAACGTAATTATTTATTAACCCTTCTGTAACAGTAGTGAAATAAAAATCGGGTATTATAGAAATAGAAATTGACCCCCTTTTAAAAATATAATCCTTTGACAGCACAGGCTTGCCTGTGCTCTTTTTTTTATCGCAGCACATATAGTACAGCCACTCCAAATGGACTATAACACTAGTATTTTTGACCTAAATGGCAGCTGGATATTTGTTTGCAAAAGATTAAAATTTGGATTCATTGTGGCGGGTTTCTAAAAATAGTATAATAAAAAATAATCAAAGTTCGCATGTCAAGTGGGCTTATCTCCATATATATCGAACATTCAACGGAAAAAGCAGGTGAAATTCAATGCAGCGGGTCACAAACTGTCTGTTGGTAAAAGGGAATAAAGTATTATTGCTACAAAAGCCCCGCCGCGGGTGGTGGGTAGCGCCGGGCGGCAAAATGGAGCCTGGTGAAACGGCCAAGGATTCTTGCATAAGGGAATACCGTGAAGAAACAGGCATTTATCTGCTGAATCCTAAAATAAAAGGAATCTTCACGTTCGTCATCAAGGAGGGGGACCAGGTTACTTCCGAGTGGATGATGTTTACTTTTAATGCAACTGAATCAACCGGTGTGCATCTTGAACGTTCAGAAGAAGGGGAACTTGCCTGGCACGATGTAGACGATATTAAAAACCTTCCAATGGCTGCAGGCGATTACCATATCCTTGATTATATGGTTCATGGCCAAGGCATCATTTATGGAACGTTTACCTATACACCGGATTTTGAATTGATCAATTACAGGCTCGATCCAAATTAAAAACCGCGATCTCCGGGGACCCATGCTCTTGGGTCTTTTAAAAATAGATCATTTCAGGGGGAATAGAAATGAGTATTGGTTCAACAAACGATACCCAGATGGTAATTATCACAGGTATGTCAGGAGCTGGGAAGACAGTCGCAATCCAAAGCTTTGAGGATCTGGGATTCTTTTGTGTAGACAACCTGCCTCCAACTCTGCTTCCCAAATTCCTTGAGCTGATGAAGGAATCTGGAAATAAGATGAATAAAGTGGCTTTAGTCATGGATTTGCGTGGACGGGAATTTTTTGATTCCCTCTTCAAGGCGCTAGATGACCTGGCTGAGACTTCCTGGGTCACTCCTCAAATCCTGTATCTAAATGCAGACGACTCGACTCTCGTACGGCGCTACAAAGAAACAAGGCGTTTCCATCCGCTTGCTCCATCCGGGCTGCCGCTGGAAGGAATTAAGCTTGAGCGGGAATTGCTGGAGGAGCTGAAAGGAAGAGCGCAAATCATTTATAATACATCGGGAATTAAACCGAAGGAACTGCGCGAGAAGATTCTTGAAGAGTTTTCCGTCAACAAGAAATCAACGTTTACGGTAAATGTGATGTCCTTTGGGTTCAAGCATGGCCTGCCGATCGATGCGGACCTGGTTTTTGATGTAAGATTCCTGCCCAATCCGCACTATATTGACCATATGCGTCCAAAAACGGGGCTGGATGAAGAGGTCTCCACTTATGTTCTAAAGTGGAATGAAACGCATAAGTTTCTTGAAAAGGTCACTGATCTGTTAAGCTTTATGCTTCCTCATTATAAACGTGAAGGGAAAGCCCAGCTGATTATTGCCATTGGCTGTACCGGCGGCCAGCACCGGTCGGTTGCACTTGCCGAGCATATCGCCAGGCATTTTCAGGACGAATATGACACACGTGTGACCCATCGTGATATCGAGAAGCGGAAAGGGAACCAATCATGACTGTGGAGGCAAAGCCGCGTATTGTAATTATCGGCGGCGGTACGGGGCTCCCTGTTTTGCTCAGGGGGATGAAAAAATACGATGTGGATATTACAGCGATCGTAACGGTCGCTGATGACGGCGGAAGCTCAGGGCGGCTGAGGGATGAAATGCAGATCCCTCCGCCAGGGGACATCCGGAATGTACTCGCGGCTTTGTCGGATGTTGAACCGCTGATTGAGGAAATGTTCCAGCATCGGTTTAAAACCACAAATGAGCTTTCCGGCCATTCTCTGGGCAACCTGATCCTTGCAGCCATGACCTCCATTACTGGGAACTTTTCACATGCGATCCAGGAGATGAGCAGGGTATTGAATGTCCGGGGAAAAGTACTTCCGGCGGCCAACCGCAGTGTTGTTTTAAATGCCGAAATGGAGGACGGAACGATTGTCAGCGGGGAATCCAAAATTCCATACTCCGGGAAACGCATAAAAAAAGTCTTCCTCGATCCGGAAGACGTACGCCCGCTTCCCGAGACCATCCATGAAATTCAAGAGGCCGACCTGATTGTCATTGGTCCAGGGAGCCTGTATACCAGCATCCTCCCAAACCTTCTCGTTAAAAAGCTGGGGAGAGAGGTATGCAAGGCGAAAGCCAGAAAGGTCTATATATGTAATTTGATGACGCAAGCGGGGGAAACGCATAATTTTACGGCGAGCGACCACGTTAAGGCCATTTATGCACATATGGGGTGCGGCTTTCTGGATACGATTCTGGTAAACAACGAAAGCATTCCGCCAGAGGTGGAGCTTCGCTATAAAGAAGAGCTTGCAAGGCCCGTCCAGTTCGATCTTGATCGCCTAAAAGAGCTGGGAGTAGAAGTCCTTCAGGAGGAAATAGCGACTCTTGAGAATAACGTCATTCGCCATGATACAAAAAAAGTGGCGGAAATTTTATATTCACTCATAATAAATGAAACTAAAAACAGGTATAACGCGTAGTAAAGTGGCCAGTTATTTTTGCGGGCAAAAAATAGATCCGCAGGAATTGTTTCACTGACCGCTTTTTGTGATATAGGAGGTGAGGGGGATGTCTTTCGCTTCGGAAACGAAGAAAGAATTAACCAATCTTGAAGTCAAGGGCTGCTGCAGCAAAGCGGAATTATCTGCCCTTATCCGCATGAATGGTTCACTGTCTTTCTCGAACCGCGAGCTGGTTGTAGACATTCAGACTGAGAACGCGGCAATCGCCAGGCGGATTTATACCCTGATCAAAAAGAATTACGATAGTCAGGTGGAACTTCTTGTCAGGAAAAAAATGCGTCTTAAGAAGAACAATGTGTATATTGTCCGTTTAAAGGACTCTGCCAGAAAAATACTGGAAGATTTAAGAATTCTGGGTGAAGACTTTTCGCTGATCCACGATATTTCGGAGGACCTTATTAAAAAGAAATGCTGTAAGCGCTCTTATCTAAGGGGGGCTTTTCTTGCAGGCGGGTCAGTCAATAATCCCGAAACTTCGTCCTACCATCTTGAAATATTTTCTTTGTACCAGGAACATAATGAATCTCTATGTGAACTAATGAATAAGTTTGATTTAAACAGCAAGACACTTGAGAGAAAAAAAGGGTTTATTACTTACCTAAAGGAAGCCGAAAAAATTACCGAATACCTGAATGTAATCGGGGCACACAATGCGCTGCTTCGCTTTGAAGATATTCGGATTGTCCGTGATATGAGGAATTCCGTAAACAGGCTTGTCAACTGTGAGACCGCCAATTTGAACAAGACCATTGGTGCAGCCTTAAGGCAAGTCGAGAATATCCGGTATATTGAAGAAACAGTCGGCCTTCACATTCTTCCGGGGAAGCTTCGGGAAATCGCAGAACTGCGGGTAGCTTACCAGGATGTAACGTTAAAGGAGCTCGGTGAAATGGTTTCTGGTGGGGCGATCAGCAAATCAGGAATCAATCACCGTTTAAGAAAAATAGATGAAATTGCAGAAAAGCTCCGTTCAGGGGACATGGTGGAACAAAAATAAAAAAGAATAGAGGAGGAACAGAAATGGTGGAGAAAGAAGTAGAAGTAAAGCTTAAAACGGGTTTGCAAGCCCGGCCGGCAGCAATGTTTGTTCAGGAAGCCAACCGGTTTTCTTCTGATATTTTCCTTGAGAAAGATGGGAAAAAAGTCAATGCTAAAAGCATCATGGGCCTTATGAGCCTTGCGGTTGGTGTTGGAACGAAGCTCACACTGATTGCTGATGGAACAGATGAAAAAGAAGCGCTTACTGCACTGGGAGATTATATCCAGCAGGAAGGTTAAAAGAACATCAATAAAAAAACTCGCCCCTTTTCAAAAAAAGAGCGAGTTTTTTTATTATTTCTTGCTTGGTTCATTTGGATTGCGGTTCACAATATGGTCGACAAGACCGTATTCCTTTGCACGATCTGCAGTCATGAAGTTATCACGTTCTGTGTCGCGCTCAATGATATCAAGCGGCTGTCCTGTACGCTCAGCAAGAATATTATTCAGCTTATCGCGCAAGAACAAAATACGTTTAGCGGCAATTTCAATTTCGGTTGCCTGTCCTTGTGCACCGCCAAGTGGCTGGTGAATCATGACTTCTGCATTTGGAAGGGCATAACGCTTGCCTTTTGTCCCAGCTGCAAGAAGGAATGCACCCATGGATGCAGCCATTCCGATACAGATGGTCTGAACATCAGGCTTGATGAATTGCATGGTATCGTAAATCGCCATGCCTGCAGTGATGCTTCCGCCCGGGCTGTTAATGTAGATGGAAATATCTTTTTCAGGATTTTCTGCTTCAAGGAATAGAAGCTGGGCAACAATCGAGTTGGCGACATTATCATCAATTCCGCTGCCAAGCATGATAATGCGGTCTTTTAAAAGGCGGGAGTAAATATCATAGGCGCGTTCCCCGCGGTTGGTTTGTTCAATAACTGTAGGAATCAAGTTCATATAATGTTTCCTCCTTTTTACATAAGTATTCTGGAAGGAGGTGTCCGTAAGATTACGGCCCCTTTACCAGCTAAAGACTATGTAATTTTATGATACACTGATGGTCAATAAAGGTCAAACAAATCACTCAGCGAAATTGAATGAAGTGTTCGACAATTTTATTGGTTCGGCATCTCCAGCGGACCGAAGCCTCAACTTTTAAATCTGTCCTTGCAAAAGCAAATCCGTATGTATTATAGCAGGAAGGCTTATAAAAAAAGGCACTCTGGCAAGCCTACTTTCCATCTTACCCATTCATTCTAAATTTAAACAAATTTACGCTTGCAATCTGTGGGAACATGCCCTATAATTAATATTCGTACCGCACATCTGCTTTTGCAGAATAATAATCAGTAAATAGGCCCTCGTGGTGCAACGGATAGCACGTAAGATTCCGGTTCTTGAGATGTGGGTTCGATTCCTGCCGAGGGCGCTGCCAAGAAACTCCTGATCAATTAGATCGGGAGTTTTTTTATTTCTATCGAAAAGAAAAGAAGTTATACGGGACGAAAAAGCGGCCAAGCGTGAAGAATGGAGCTTGTTCGGAGAGCGGTGAGACTTTTCAAGAGATTTGCTGGGGCAGCCGGGCTTTATCATGGTGAAAAAACGTTCATTAGAGTGAAAAAACAGTTATATCGGAAAAGCCCCGACCTTATACTGTAGTAATAAAGTTTTTTGGAACATTTCAGATATTTTTAGGTTCAGTTGTGACCATCCAATTTTTAAGTCATTTCGCAACGCCAGCTTATCGTGTAAAATCGAATAGGGGGAGGGAATCGTGATGGAGTTTAATGCCGGGTTATTCCAAAAGCAGACGCTTAAGCTCGCAATGACACAGGAGCTTACCCAGGCAATAGCCTTACTGCAGTACTCTGCTCATGAGCTTGCTGCTTTTCTAGAAGAGAAAGCGATTGAAAATCCGCTGATCCAGGTAGACTTTAAAAATATCCGCTCGATCGACCCTTGCGTGGGGATCAGGAACAAAGCTAGTACGGTGAGGGAGCGGGACCAGAAAAACTGGATCGAGCAAATAGGCGAGACATCGGATACCTTGCATGACCACCTGCTGTTCCAGCTTAATACGCTAAAAATTACCGCCAATCAGCGAAGGGTTATCGTTTTATTAATTAAACATATTGATGAAAACGGTTACTTAGGTGCCGGCATTGAGGAAACTGCTCAAAAACTTGGTCTTGGTTTAGATGAGGTGGAAAACAGCCTGAACATTCTTCAGGGAATGGAGCCAGCGGGTGTCGGTGCCCGCAGCCTGCAGGAGTGCCTTCTCCTCCAGCTCGAAAGGCGTGAATACCACCAGCATCGGCAAAGAAGTTCGGAGCGAAGGAACGGGTCAATTATAAGGGAATACCCTCAGGGCATAATGGACCTGGCAGCTTCGATTCTTACGGAACATTTTATTTTATTTGCCGAAAAACGGTGGAAGTCACTGGCAAAGCTTATGAAAACGGATATAAAAGAGATCCAGAAAGCATTTGATTTTGTTCAGTGTCTCGATCCAAGGCCGGGAGCTGCGTTCCAGAAGGACAGGGCGCTATATGTCGTACCGGATGTAGTGGTAAGACGGGAGCACGGGACCTTGACTGTCGGACTGTTTGACGATACAATGCCGAGGATTACTTTTAATGAAGGTTATTACAGCCGGCTGGCATCCTACCAGGATTCTGAGGTAGCCCGTTTTCTTCAGGAAAAACAGAGTGATTATCAATGGATCATCAAAAGCCTTGAACAGCGGCGGGAAACTTTAATGAGGGTCGCCTTGAAAATCGTGGAGAAGCAGCCGCACTTTTTTGAGCAAGGACCTTCTTTGCAGCACCCCATGACGATGAAGGAAATTGCTGAAGAGCTTGGGATCCATGAATCAACAGTTAGCCGGGCGGTTCGGGAGAAGTATATACAAACTCCTGTTGGTACATACGAACTAAAATCATTCTTTACGAGCTCCCTGTCAACTACTGAACAAGATCAGACTTCATCCAGCCATGTGAAGGTCGCCATTGGGCAGTTAATCAAAATGGAAGATAAGAAGAAGCCAATGTCCGATCAGAATATTGTTCAGGTCCTCGCCGCTAAGTCCGGAATCGTAATCTCCAGGAGGACAGTGGCTAAATACAGGGAACAGCTGGGAATCCCTTCATCATCTAAACGAAAACGATTTGATTGAGTTATTGCATGTGCTCAGCAAGGAATTAAAAGGGTGATAACAATTGAAAAAGACTGTTACATTATATATGAGGCAGCGCTGCCACCTTTGTGAGGAGGCAAAAGAGCTTCTTGAAGAGCTTCAGAGGAACTGGCAGTTTGATTTATTGGAAGTGGATATAGACAAGGATGATGACCTGACAGAACGGTACGGCATCACCATTCCGGTGGTTGTCCTGGATGGAGAAGAAATCCAGGCGGGGATTATTAACATAAATTTCATTATTGAAGCGTTTTCAGTGAAAAACGTCGACTTTATTGGTTGAATTAGGTTATCACTCCTGTTAGAATAAAAATTGTATCAGGGGTGATTTTTTTTGGAACAAGTGGGACATAATATGTCACGCCGGGACATAAAATGACCATTTTGACTGAAGGGGAATATCATCATGGATGATTTGCTTGATATTCAAAAAAGAATATTGCCCGATCTCGTTGAGGTTATGCAGAAGCGATATCAGATTTTACAATACATAAATGCTATGCAGCCGGTAGGACGCAGGAACCTCAGCATGAGCCTTGGACTGACGGAACGCGTTTTGCGAAGCGAGGTCGAATTTTTAAAAAGCCAGAATCTGATTCAAATGTCTGCTCAAGGAATGAGCATGACCAAAGAAGGAAAAGATATACTGGAAAGACTTGAGAGAGTAATGCGTGATTTAACGGGTATAAGCACATTAGAATCCCGGTTAAAGTCCGAAATGGGCATTGCCCGGGTGGTAGTGGTCCCAGGGGACAGCGATGTGTCGCCATGGGTAAAAAATGAGCTCGGGAACGCCTGTGCCACAAGCATGAAACATCGCCTGAGCAGTGACAATATCATTGCAGTGACCGGCGGGACGACAATGGCAGCTGTTGCTGAAACACTTACCCCTGAATTTGGCGAGAAAAACCTGCTGTTTGTTCCGGCGAGAGGCGGCTTGGGTGAGGATGTCAACAATCAGGCAAATACGGTCTGTGCGATCATGGCGGACAAAACCAATTCCAGGCATCGCGTATTCTATGTACCCGATCAAGTCAGCAGCGAGATTTATGAATCATTTATAAAAGAGCCCCTCATCTATGAAGTGCTTGGTCTTATTAAATCGGCAAGCATGGTTTTACATGGAATTGGAGATGCTATTACAATGGCGGAACGCCGAAGCACCTCTCCGGAGGATATGGAAAAAATCATCCGCAGGAATGCAGTTGGCGAAGCTTTTGGCTACTATTTCAATGAAGCTGGAGAGATTGTCCATAAGGTACTTACGATAGGGCTTCAGCTCGATGATCTTACCGAGGTTGACACAATCATTGCAGTAGCCGGGGGAGCATCCAAGGCAAAGGCAATCCGGGCATATATGAAACAGGCCCCGCGCTCGACCATCCTGATCACGGATGAAGGAGCAGCAAAAAATTTGGTACAAGGGTTTTAAAGCCTTCCCCAGTCAGAACTAACGCTGGTTCTAGGTTACCCTTTATATAAAAACCACAGTTTCAGGATTAAAAGGAGGAAAAATCATGGCAGTAAAAGTTGGTATTAACGGATTTGGACGAATTGGACGCGTAGTTTTCCGCGCAGCACTAAACAACCCTAACGTTGAAGTAGTGGCAGTAAACGACCTTACAGATGCACAAATGCTTGCTCATCTTTTAAAATATGATTCTGTTCACGGAACTCTTAATGAGGAAGTAACAGTTGACGGCGAATACCTTGTTGTTGCTGGACAACGTGTAAAAGTTATCGCTGAAAGAGATCCTGCACAGCTTGGCTGGGGAGACCTTGGTGTAGAAGTAGTTGTTGAATCTACTGGACGTTTCACAAAGCGTGCAGACGCTGCGAAACACCTTGAAGCAGGTGCGAAGAAAGTTATCATCTCTGCTCCAGCTAACGACGAAGACATCACAATCGTTATGGGTGTAAACAATGACAAGTACGATGCAGCTAACCACCATGTTATCTCTAATGCATCTTGTACTACTAACTGCCTGGCTCCATTTGCAAAAGTTCTTAACGACAAATTTGGAATCCGCCGCGGTATGATGACAACTGTTCACTCTTATACAAATGACCAGCAAATTCTTGACTTGCCGCACAAAGACTACCGTCGTGCACGTGCAGCTGCAGAAAACATCATCCCGACAACTACAGGTGCTGCAAAAGCAGTTTCTCTTGTATTGCCTGAACTTAAAGGCAAGCTGAACGGTGGAGCAATGCGTGTTCCAACTCCAAACGTTTCCCTTGTTGACCTTGTAGCTGAGCTTGACAAAGAAGTAACTGTTGAAGAAATCAACAACGCTCTTAAAGAAGCTGCTGAAGGCGACCTTAAAGGAATCCTTGGCTACAGCGAAGAGCCGCTTGTATCTGGCGACTACAATGGCAACACAAACTCTTCTACTATCGATGCTCTTTCCACTATGGTTATGGAAGGCAACATGGTAAAAGTAATTTCTTGGTATGATAACGAAACTGGATACTCAAACCGTGTAGTTGACCTTGTTGATTACATCGCTCAAAAAGGCCTTTAATTTCAAAAAATGAATGTTCTCCATTACAATGGAGGATGTACAGGCAAGCATACAATTCCATGCTATTAAAAAAGGGGAGTGGGGACCAGTCCCCTCTCCCTTTGCCTGTTATATGGAATTGTTTCCGGCTGGCATGTACAAAAGGCGCTTCCGCGTTCGATAGGACCGTAAAATAAGGAGGTTTTTGTCTTGAACAAACAATCTGTCAAAGATGTCGATGTAAAAGGGAAACGAGTGTTTTGCCGCGTTGATTTCAACGTGCCAATGAAGGACGGTCAGGTTACGGATGAAACGAGAATCCGTGCTGCATTGCCGACCATCCAGTATTTAACTGAACAAGGCGCCAAGGTTATCCTTGCAAGCCACCTTGGACGTCCAAAAGGCCAGGCTGTAGAAGAACTCCGTCTGACTCCGGTAGCCAAGAGACTTTCCGAGCTGCTCGGAAAAGATGTCAAGAAAACGGACGAAGCGTATGGCGAAGCTGTAAAAGCCGAAATCGAAACCATGAATGAGGGAGATGTCCTCCTTCTTGAGAATGTTCGCTTCTATGCAGGCGAAGAAAAGAATGATCCGGAGCTTGCTAAATCATTTGCTGAACTGGCTGATCTTTATGTCAATGACGCATTTGGTGCTGCTCATCGCGCTCACGCGTCAACAGAAGGAATCGCGCATCATCTGCCAGCGGTTTCGGGCTTGCTGATGGAAAAGGAGCTTGATGTATTAGGGAAAGCTCTTTCCGATCCAGAGCGCCCATTCACCGCGATCATTGGCGGAGCAAAAGTTAAGGATAAAATCGGTGTAATAGAGAATCTTCTTGAGAAGGTTGACAACTTGATCATCGGCGGAGGCCTGGCTTATACATTTGTTAAGTCACAAGGCCACGAAATCGGGAAATCCCTTCTAGAAGAGGATAAGATTGACCTTGCTAAATCCTATATCGAAAAAGCCAAGGAAAAAGGCGTTAATTTCTATATGCCTGTTGATGTTGTAGTTGCCGATGATTTCGGTGAGCAAGCAAATACAAAGGTAGTAGCAATTGAAGAAATTCCTGCAGACTGGGAAGCATTGGATATCGGACCAAAGACTCGCGAAATCTACAAAGATGTCATCCAAAATTCCAAGCTTGTAATCTGGAACGGACCTATGGGTGTATTCGAGCTTGATAAATTCGCTCAGGGAACAAAAGCGGTTGCCCAGGCGCTTGCAGATGCTTCGGATACATATTCCGTCATCGGCGGCGGCGACTCTGCTGCAGCGGTTGAAAAATTCGACCTTGCTGACAAGATGAGCCATATTTCAACTGGAGGCGGTGCTTCCCTTGAATTTATGGAAGGAAAAGCTCTTCCTGGCGTAGTTGCTCTGAACGATAAATAATCAGTATTCGGATGAAGGTTCCGAACCGCTCAAAGGGGTTCGAATCTTTCGCAGAGATGTTCCGAACACCCGGGAAGGGTTTTGAACCATTCGAAAGCAGAATAAAAATCATTGACCATGGAAAGGAAGTTAGCCATGAGAAAGCCTATTATTGCCGGCAACTGGAAAATGCATAAAACATTGCCAGAAGCCAAAAAATTTCTAGAAGATGTCAACGGACTTGTTCCTTCAGCTGATAAAGTTGAGTCAGTAGTCTGTGCACCTGCCTTATTTTTAGGACAGCTTGTTGAAGCAGCTGGAAATTCCGCTGTTAAAATTGGCGCTCAAAACATGCATTTTGAAGAGAGTGGTGCTTTTACAGGTGAAATCAGCCCGAAAGCATTACAGGACATCGGAGTAACCTATGTCATCATCGGACATTCAGAACGCCGCGAAATGTTCAATGAAACTGATGAGTCTGTCAACAAGAAGACACTTGCTGCATTCAACTACAACCTTGTACCAATCGTCTGCTGCGGGGAAACACTTGAACAGCGCGAAAATGGCGAGACGAATGAACTTGTAGGCTCCCAAGTGAAAAAAGCCCTTGCAGGCCTGACTGCTGAACAAGCAAAACAGACGGTCATTGCTTATGAGCCTATCTGGGCAATCGGTACAGGCAAATCTTCAACTGCTGAAGATGCAAATGAAGTTTGTGCCTATATCCGCCAGGTTGTTGGCGAAGAGTTTTCACAGGAAGTGGCAGAAGCTGTCCGCATTCAGTACGGCGGCAGTGTAAAGCCAGGAAACATCAAGGAATACATGGCTCAGCCTGACATCGATGGTGCGCTTGTTGGCGGAGCGAGCCTAGAGACTGATTCCTTCTTGCAATTATTGGAGGCAGGTAGTAATGAGTAAGCAGTCACCAACCGCTTTAATTATTCTTGATGGCTTTGCGCTAAGGGGCGAACGGATGGGAAATGCCGTAGCCCAGGCAAACAAGCCAAATTTTGACCGCTTCTGGAACAAATACCCGCATGCTCAATTAACAGCAAGCGGTGAAGCGGTAGGCCTTCCTGAAGGCCAGATGGGAAACTCCGAGGTAGGCCACTTGAATATTGGCGCTGGCCGTATTGTCTACCAGAGCTTGACACGCGTGAATATTTCCATTCGCGAAGGTGAATTTGAAAAGAATGAAACCTTCCTGAATGCAATTAATCATGCCAAGTCAAAAGGAACAAGCCTTCATTTGTTTGGCCTTTTGTCTGACGGCGGTGTACACAGTCATATCAATCATATGTTTGCTTTATTGAAGCTTGCAGCAAGTGAAGGGCTGGAAAAAGTATATATCCATGCTTTCCTGGACGGACGCGATGTTGCTCCTAAATCGGCTCCGGGATATATTAAGCAGACACTTGAGAAAATGCAGGAAATCGGAGTCGGTGAATTTGCAACAATTTCTGGGCGATACTATTCAATGGACCGCGACAAGCGCTGGGAACGTGTGGAGAAATCCTACCGTTCCATGGTGTACGGGGAAGGCCCAACCTACTCCAATCCAATGGAGCTTATCGAGGACAACTATAACAACGGGATCTTTGATGAGTTCGTCATTCCGTCTGTGCTGACAAGGCCTGATGGATCCCCTGTTGCTACAGTTCAGGATGACGATGCCGTTATTTTCTATAACTTCCGTCCTGACCGGGCCATCCAGATTTCGAACACGTTTACGAACAAGGATTTCCGCTCATTCGACCGCGGGCCTAAGCACCCTGAGAACCTGCATTTCGTCTGCCTGACTCACTTCAGTGAAACGGTCGACGGCTATGTAGCCTTCAAGCCAATGAACCTTGATAATACAATCGGTGAAGTAATATCACAAAATGGCATGACGCAGCTTCGCATTGCCGAGACGGAGAAGTATCCGCACGTGACCTTCTTTATGAGCGGCGGGCGCGAAGATGAGTTTCCTGGTGAAAAGAGAATTCTGATCAATTCACCGAAGGTAGCTACTTATGACCTTCAGCCTGAAATGAGTGCCTACGAAGTAACGGATGCACTTTTAAAAGAAATTGAAGCAGACAATTTCGATGCCATCCTTCTCAACTTTGCAAATCCTGATATGGTAGGGCATTCCGGAATGCTTGAACCAACAATCAAAGCGATTGAAACAGTCGATGAATGTCTTGGCAAAATTGTTGACCTCATAGTTTCCAAAGGCGGAACAGCGATCATTACTGCCGACCATGGCAATGCTGATGAAGTTGTGACACTTGAAGGAAACCCAATGACAGCACATACAACAAACCCGGTTCCGGTCATTGTTACAAAGGAAGGCGTTGAACTTCGTGAAGACGGAATTCTTGGCGACCTTGCACCAACAATGCTTGAACTGTTAAACCTTGAACAGCCAGCTGAAATGACTGGTAAATCCATTATTAAAAAATAAGGAGAGATTCTGATGCCATTTATTACTGATGTATATGCACGTGAAGTACTTGATTCCCGCGGAAATCCTACTGTTGAGGTTGAAGTTTATACTGAATCTGGTGCGTTTGGACGCGCTTTAGTTCCAAGTGGAGCTTCTACTGGTGAATACGAAGCAGTTGAACTTCGTGACGGCGACAAGAGCCGCTACCTAGGAAAAGGTGTTCTAAAAGCAGTTGAAAACGTAAATGAAATCATTGCTCCAGCTTTAGTGGGCGAAGAATTCAATGTTCTTGATCAAGTAGCTATCGACCAGGCGTTGATCGAACTTGATGGCACTGAAAACAAAGGGAAATTGGGTGCGAATGCGATCCTTGGAGTATCTATGGCTTGCGCTCGTGCAGCTGCTGATTACCTTGATCTTCCGCTTTACCAATACCTTGGCGGATTCAACTCCAAACAGCTTCCAGTTCCAATGATGAATATCGTTAACGGCGGCGAGCATGCCGACAACAACGTTGATATTCAAGAATTCATGGTTATGCCTGTAGGTGCCGAGAATTTCCGTGAAGCACTTCGCATGGGTGCAGAAATCTTCCATAGCCTGAAGTCTGTATTAAAAGAAAAAGGCTTGAACACAGCAGTTGGTGACGAAGGCGGCTTCGCTCCAAACCTAGGTTCAAACGAAGAGGCTCTTCAAACAATCGTAACTGCGATTGAAAAAGCAGGCTACAAACCAGGCGAGCAAGTTATGCTGGCAATGGATGCTGCATCTTCCGAGTTCTACAACAAAGAAGACGGCAAATACCATCTTGCAGGAGAAGGCGTTGTTAAAACTTCTGCTGAAATGGTTGACTGGTACGAAGAAATGTCTTCAAAATATCCAATCATCTCAATCGAAGATGGTCTTGATGAGAACGACTGGGAAGGCCATAAGCTTTTGACTGAACGCCTTGGCGGAAAAGTACAGCTTGTTGGTGATGACCTGTTCGTTACAAACACTAAGAAATTGGCTCAAGGAATCGAGCAGGGTGTTGGCAACTCCATCCTGATCAAAGTGAACCAAATCGGTACACTAACTGAAACTTTTGATGCAATTGAAATGGCGAAGCGTGCAGGCTACACAGCTGTTATCTCCCACCGCTCTGGTGAAACAGAAGATTCAACAATCGCTGACATCGCTGTTGCAACAAACGCTGGCCAGATCAAAACTGGTGCTCCATCCCGTACTGACCGTGTGGCTAAATACAACCAGCTTCTTCGCATTGAAGACCAGCTTGCTGAAACTGCCCAGTACAATGGAATCAAATCTTTCTACAACCTTAAAAAGTAATCTGTTTAATGAAACGCCGGCAAGCTTGCTGGCGTTTTTTTCTTTTCCAGCTTAAGACAAGTATTGTTTCAAGGCTGAAAATATGATAAATTTAAAATACTGTTACATGCAGCTTTCGGGGGGTGTCTCTTTGCACACGTTTTTAGTCGTTTTATTGATCATCGATTGTATTAGTCTAATAGCTGTTGTCCTGCTTCAATCCAGTAAAAGTGCCGGACTTTCTGGTGCGATTTCCGGTGGTGCCGAAACATTGTTCGGAAAGCAGAAGGCAAGAGGAATTGATCTGGTGCTTCACCGGATCACGATTGTATTGTCCGTCTTATTTTTTATCCTGACAATTGCAGTTACGTATTTTAAACTGTAAAAATAAAATGAGCCACGAACAAAACCCAGCTTCAGAAGCTGGGTTTTTTTACATACTTTGATCGATTAAAAGACGTAGTGGTTATTATAGCCCCTATTGGACGCTTAAGGCTGCTCCGGCGGGGGAAACGGGTCATGGGCAAAGGCAGGTTAAATCCTGGAACGCGAACGACATAAGCAGTCATCAATACAAACCAGTATGGCAGAGATCCTTATGGTGACCCTATTTCGCGTAGAACATTTTTCTTATGAGAAGCAGACTGGGCGTAAAACCAACCCAGTCGCAATCTGCGAAAAACCACGCCTACTTTGTACTGGATGGAAAAAATTCATGCAATACTGATCTGTTTCCATACGCTTGTAACAGCATATATTGCGAGAACTTGAATAAAAAGCGTTTCTCTGGAATGTTAGAGGAAGGTTTGTTAAAACTAAGAAAGGAAAAATGAATCAAACCATTGAGCAGTAAGCAGAGGGAGTTAAATATATGAGAAAATTAGTTCCAAAGCCATTTACATTTAAAGGAGGAAAACGGGCTGTTTTGATGCTGCATGGCTTTACCGGAAATTCTGCCGATGTCCGGATGATGGGCCGCTTCCTTCAGGACAGAGGTTATACGTGCCATGCTCCAATTTACAAAGGACATGGTGTCCCGCCGGAAGAGCTGGTTCACACAGGCCCAGAGGACTGGTGGAAGGATGTTACCAATGCGTATGAATTCCTGCGTAGTGAAGGGTATGAAGAAATAGCTGCAGTCGGACTATCAATTGGCGGAGTATTTTCGCTGAAGCTCGGTTATACTGTACCAGTTAAGGGTATCGTACCCATGTGTGCACCTATGTACATAAAAAGTGAAGAAGTCATGTATCAGGGAGTGCTTGAATATGCCCGGGAATACAAAAGGCTGGAAGGAAAAGCAGAGGAAGAAATCGAATCAGAAATGATAGAGTTTCAGAAAACTCCGATGAACACCCTGAGAGCGATCCAGGAGCTGATAGCTGATGTCCGTAAGAATGTGGACATGATTTATGCGCCTACCTTTGTTGTGCAGGCCCGCCACGACCATATGATTAATACGGACAGCGCCAACATCATTTATAACGAAGTGGAGTCCCCCGAGAAAGAAATCAAATGGTATGAAGAATCCGGACATGTCATTACTTTTGATAAGGAACGGGATCAGCTGCATGAAGATGTTTATGCGTTTCTT
The DNA here is from genome assembly GCF_004340465.1 of Mesobacillus foraminis. Taxonomy (GTDB): domain Bacteria; phylum Bacillota; class Bacilli; order Bacillales; family Cytobacillaceae; genus Mesobacillus_B; species Mesobacillus_B foraminis. Next base: position 398,996 of record NZ_SLVV01000003.1, read on the forward strand.
GAGAAGCTAAATTGGAAAGAATAAAAAGGAAAAGCTAATCGCTTTGTTTAATTGTCGGCTAGTTTCGCTACTTCTTGTGGCAATGCCGACCCCAATACCTCTGTATGAGTCCGGAAGACGAAAGCAAATCATGGTTTAAATCCGTATACCGGAGTGATGGCTTATGACCCCGACCGGTGGGCGATCGAGCTAGACAATGTGAAATCAAGTATTATTTAAAAGGAGGGATTATTTTGGAGGATAATATACAGAACCATATGGATCGGCTTCTTCACTATATGAAGGATGAAGCCTATAAGCCTCTCACGGTCCAGGAGCTGGAGCAGGCTTTTGGAATTGAGGACTCCGCGGCATTCAAGGACTTTGTCAAAGCTCTTGTCGTAATGGAAGAGCGGGGGCTTGTGGTAAGAACACGCAGCAATCGCTATGGGCTTCCCGAAAAAATGAACCTGGTTCGCGGCAAGCTGACAGGCCATGCCAAAGGATTTGCCTTTGTGATTCCTGAGGAGCCTGGAATGGATGACATTTTTATTCCGCCAAATGAGACGAATAATGCGATGCATGGGGATATCGTCCTTGCCCGTGTATCCACTGCCACCTCGGGACAACGCCGGGAAGGAACCATTGTCCGGATTGTGGAACGGGGGACCCAGCAGATTGTGGGTACCTTTACGGAAAGCAAGCACTTTGGATTTGTGATACCGGACGACAAAAAATTTGCCAGTGATATATTTATCCCTAAGGAAGCTACCAGGGGTGCGGTCGAAGGGCATAAAGTGGTTGTTAAGCTGACAAGCTATCCCGAAGGCCGGAAAGCAGCCGAGGGGGAGGTCATTCAGATCCTCGGTCATAAAAACGATCCTGGAGTCGATATTTTATCGGTCATCCATAAGCACGGCCTTCCAATGGAATTTCCACCGGAGGTCCTGCAACAAGCAAATGAGACTCCCGATGAAATTGATGAAAGCGAAATGGCCAACCGCCGTGATTTAAGAGATGAAGTCATTGTCACGATTGACGGAGCAGATGCGAAAGACCTGGACGATGCCGTCACCGTTACCATGCTTGAAAATGGGAACTATAAACTGGGCGTCCATATTGCTGATGTAAGCTATTATGTAAAAGAAGGTTCGCCAATCGATCGTGAAGCTGAAGAACGGGCTACTTCTGTTTATCTGGTGGACCGTGTCATACCGATGATTCCCCACCGTTTGTCCAATGGGATTTGTTCTTTGAATCCAAAGGTCAACCGCCTTACGTTAAGCTGTACAATGGAAATCTCTCCTGATGGCGAAGTCGTAGACCATGAGATTTTCCAGAGTGTGATCAAAACCACCGAACGGATGACTTATCATGATGTCAATCTGATTCTCGTAGATAAAGATGAGGATGTTCGCAAAAGATACGAACCACTTGTCCCGATGTTTGAACTGATGGAAGAACTTGCAGCAGTCCTTCGTAAAAAGAGGATGGACCGCGGGGCCATTGATTTTGATTTTAAAGAATCAAAAGTCCTTGTCGATGAAAATGGCCATCCGTCAGATGTTGTTCTTCGCGAGCGCTCTGTTGCGGAACGGCTGATCGAGGAATTCATGCTGGCTGCGAATGAAACCGTTGCTGAGCACTTCCATTGGCTGGACGTACCGTTCATTTACCGGATCCATGAAGATCCAAAAGAAGACAAGCTGAGAAGGTTCTTTGAGTTCATTACCAATTTTGGCTATATCGTAAAAGGAACAGCCAATTCAGTCCATCCAAGGGCCCTCCAGGAAATTATCGAAGAGGTGCAGGGCAAGCCTGAGGAAATGGTCGTATCAACGGTCATGCTCCGTTCGATGCAGAAGGCAAAGTATTTTGAAGAGAGTCTTGGACACTATGGGCTTTCAACAGAATTTTATACTCATTTCACATCGCCTATCCGCCGCTATCCGGATACAATCGTTCACAGGCTGATTCGGACGTACTTGATTGAAGGAAAGCTGGATGATGCCACACGAGAAAAATGGAATGCGCAGCTTCCGGAAATCGCCAAGCACTCTTCTGATATGGAGCGCCGTGCAGTAGAGGCAGAACGTGAAACGGATGAATTGAAGAAAGCAGAGTATATGGAAGATAAAATTGGCGTGGAGTATGATGGCATCATTTCCTCTGTCACCAATTTCGGGATGTTCGTCGAGCTGCCAAACACGATTGAAGGGTTAGTTCATGTCAGCTACATGACAGACGACTATTACCGCTTCGATGAGCGTCATTTTGCAATGATCGGGGAACGCACTGGAAATGTCTTCCGAATCGGGGATGAAATTACTGTACGGGTTGTCAAAGTCAATAAGGATGAACGCTCCATTGATTTTGAGATCGTTGGCATGAAAGGAACCCGCCGTGAACGAAGCGAAGTTCCAAAGGTATTTAAAACCGGGAGCAGTGAACGGAAGCCCCGCAGAGGGAAGGCCGAGGAAGGCAACCGCCGGGGAAGTGGCGAAGGTGGAAAGGATGCCGGCTCCAGAAAGAAGCGACGAAACAAAAAGTTTTTCGAAAACGCACCAAAGGCCAAGCGAAAGCCTAAAAAGCGCTGACGCATTAACCTGATACATCGCTAAACCGTGCCTGACCCCCTTTGCTATGCTAAAGGGGGTCAGGCACCAGCGAATGTGGTAAAATTGGGAGAGAGATAAAGGGGGAAACATTATGCCTAAAGGGATTGGCAAGACGGTCGCACAGAATAAAAAGGCCTATCATGATTATTTTATCGAAGAGACATTTGAAACCGGGATTGTTCTCCAGGGAACGGAAATCAAATCCATCAGGGCGGGAAAAGTCAATCTTAAAGATTCGTATGCGCGTGTTCAGAATGGGGAAGTTTTTCTCTACAGCATGCATGTCAGCCCCTATGAACAGGGGAACCGCTACAACCATGATCCGCTCCGTCCGAGAAAGCTGCTGCTTCATCGCCGTGAAATCAACAAGCTGATCGGGGAGACAAAAGAAACAGGCTACGCCCTTGTACCGTTGAAGGTTTATCTGAAAAATGGCTATGCAAAGGTTTTGCTTGGACTTGCAAAGGGTAAAAAGAAATACGATAAGCGGGAAGACCTGAAGAAGAAAGAGGCAAGCCGCGAAATCGAGCGGGCATTCCGCGAACGCCAGAAGATGTAGCCACTGCCAAAACTGGATAATAGTTTCCAGTTGAAAACTTTGATCAATATGCTATAATAAGTCTTGTCACCACGATTGGTGGCAAACAGCTTTTGCTCGGGTAGCCGAGTTTCCTAACGTCTGTTTATATTCTATATGGGGACGCTACGGATTCGACAGGGGTAGTTCGAGCTTAGGTTGCGAGTCGAGGGGATCGGCCTCGTAAAAACGTCAAAGCCTATAACTGGCAAAACTAACAACAACCTCGCTTTAGCAGCCTAATAGGCCTTTAGCGGTTCCTCCCTCCATCGCCCATGTGGTAGGGTAAGGGACTCACTCTTAGTGGGCTACGCCGGATTCCACCGCCTGAGGATGAAGGAAGAGAACAACCAGGCTAGCTGACCGGCCGCCTGTCGGCAGGCAAAAGGATCAGTGAAGCGCGAATATGTCGACTACACTCGTAGAAGCTTAAGTGACGATATTTCTGGACGAGGGTTCGACTCCCTCCGTCTCCACCAAATACATATTTGGTGGTTTTTTATTTTTATTAATCACATATAAATCCTTAGACCAAGAGCAGTCAGCTCTTGGTCTATTTTTATGTCTTCCAGGTTCATAATTTAAAATTGAAAAGCGAATAGAGAATCTGTAATAATTAATTTATAGTTATTAAATCGTGTATAGATTAAATTAACTAAGTGCACAGGAGAATCCTGAGACGAAACGGTAAGTCTTACAAATTCCAGGGTACTTTATTAACCTGAAAATGACAGCGCTTTATAGATTGAGGAGGAAGAGTTTTGCTTATATCTGAACGGCATCAATTAATTTTAAATCTATTAAAAGAAAAAGAAAATGTGACGGTGCAGGAGTTAGTAGAATTGACTAATTCCTCTGAATCCACTCTTCGTCGTGATTTAGATCAGCTAGAGAAGCAGAATTATCTGAAACGGGTTCATGGCGGAGCCTCCCTATTGCACAGAAAACGGGAAGAACCAAGTGTTGGTGAAAAAGTCACTCAAAATCATGAAGAAAAGGCTGGTATAGCCAGACATGCGGCAGGTCTCGTCCAGGATGGCGACTGCATTTATATCGACGCCGGGACAACCACTTTTCAAATGATTAAGCATCTAAAAGGGAAAGAAATTCTCGTTGTGACGAATGGAATTGATCATTTAGAAGCGCTGCTTGAAAATGATGTTTGCACATATGTTATAGGCGGGTTTGTAAAAAAGACGACAAAAGCAACAGTCGGCCGCAATGCAATCGAAGGGATTAAGAATTACAGGTTTGACAAATGTTTTATGGGGACAAATGCTATTCATTATGACTTGGAATTAACGACTCCAGACCCGGAAGAAGCACAAATTAAAGAAAAAGCCATTAGCTTGTCACGGGAAGCTTTTATTTTGGCAGACCATACAAAATTTGGTGAGGTTTCTTTCTCCAAATTCGCAAAATTAGAGCAGGTAAAAATTATTACCAATGCAGATGAATCCATAAATATGGAGAAATATATGGAGAAAACGGAGATTATCAGCATAAAATCTCTGGCAAAAGCTCCTTATTAACCTCAATAAAACAACCAAAGCTGGAATCCTGTCTATTTTAGACCGGACTACCAGCTTTTTTTGTTGTCCACATACTTAATAGTTTACCCTTTTAAAGTTCACTGTTTAATTTAGAAACTCTGTTGATTGAGCAGAAGGTTCGAAAATTATGCGGGAGAAGGAGGAACACCAAAGGCGCGTCAGGCTTTGAGGAGCCCTGCCGGAGCGAAAATGAACAATCTAGCCAGCAGAACCGAATAAGGAAGTAATTTAAATAAAAACTCAAATTTTCTTTCGAGAGTATTTTAACAACTTTTTTTCTCTATAATAATTTGTCGGTTTTAAATTAGGGATTTATTTTAGAAACCAACGACTGCCAATAAAGATCGTCTAGAATGCAATCTAAGAAATAAGGTTCTCAGTTATTTGGATATAGTATTTTGAAGATTATGAAATTATTGACAACTAAAAACAATCATACTATAATCTGAATTAATCGAAAACGGTCATAAAAAACCAAAAACACGCAATCATCTAAACAGCTAAAGAACTTTTTGGATAAATGGTCAGTGTTTTTGAAAGCACCGCCTCTTAAGCCAAGGCAAAATTATATAAAAAAAGGCAGGAACAAGTTTGGTGGGCACCCAGCAACCTTTTAAGGAGGTGATGAAGTCAAGAAATGTAAACGCTAACAAACAGATGGAATTCAAATGGAACATTTAAATCGCGAACTAACAGGGGGATTAAAATGAGAAAAAATGTAAAAACATTCCTGGTACTTGCTTTGATGCTTGCAATGGGTATTATGACTGCGTGTACAGCAGCTCCCAAGTCCTCAAGTGAATCTGCTAATGAGAGCAATGGAGAAAAAGATGATGGAAAATTAACGATTGGTTTAAGTGTGGGTACTCTTGCAAATCCTTTCTTTGTTGCGATGGGAAAAGGTGTTGAAGAGGCAGGCAAAGAATTAGGAGCAGATGTTTTAGTAGAAAGTGCTGAATATGATCTTGCTAAACAAACCTCCCAAATTGAAAACTTCATTACGAAAAAAGTGGATGTTATTTTATTAAATGCTGTTGATACGAAAGGCATTGCGGCAGCCGTACAAATGGCTAAAGACGCAGGGATCCCCGTGATTGCGGTCGATACAAATGCTGAAGGAGGAGTGGACGCCACGGTCACTTCTGACAACTATCAGGCTGGTAAGCTGGCCGGGGAATATGTCATTGAACAATTAGGAGGAAAAGGAAATATTGCCATTATTGATGGACCTCCAGTATCTGCGGTGACAGACCGAATCAAGGGGTTTGAAGATGCCATTAAGGATTCTGATATTAAGGTCATAGCAAAGCAAAACGGGGAAGGCAACCGTGAAAAGGCACTCACAGTTATGGAAAGTATTTTGCAAGCAAACCCGTCAGGAACAATCGACGCGGTGTTTGCCATTAATGATCCGGAAGCCATCGGGGTTGAAATTGCCCAGGAGCAAGCTGGCCGAAAAGACGAGTTTTTTATTGTAGGTGTAGATGGCGCTCCTGAAGCTGCTGAGGCAATGGCAAAAGAAGGGAGTTCAATTAAAGCAACCTCCGCTCAATCACCGGCGGAAATGGTCAAAAAGGCTGTAGAGATCGGCATGAAAGTGAAAAATGGCGAAAAGGTTGAAGAACTAATAAAGGTTCCAGTTACACTTGTTACTCAGGAAGAATTAGATTCCTACAAAGGGTGGTAACTCCTTCGACCATAAGGCTGATAAGGGGATAAAACCCATACTCAGCCTCTTTTCAATTAAAAAAGGGGTGAGGAAAAAGCATGGCTGTCAAAGAAATGCTGCGGAATGTTCTCCATGAGCTAAAAGATCCGGTGCTGCATATGGAAGGGATAAGCAAAACGTTCTCCAGTGTAACCGTATTAAACAATGTGAAGATTGAGCTTTACCCTGGTGAAGTACATGCCTTAATGGGAGAGAACGGTGCAGGAAAGTCAACTTTCATGAAAATATTGGCCGGTATCCATACGCCAGATGATAATGGCGGGCAAATTTATTTGAAAGGCAAACCGATTTTATGGAAGGATCCGGTGGAAGCAAGGAATAAAGGGATCAGCGTGATCCATCAGGAGTTAAATCTATCTCCTAACCTGACGATTAGTGAAAATATTTTAATGGGGTCGGTCTTCCCGAAAAATCGGCTTGGATTGGTGAAGTGGGAGGAGGTCCATAATCTGGCACAAAAGGTACTCGATCAAATGGGGTCTAATCTTAACCCTCGCCAGCTGGTATCGACCCTGAGTGTTGCCCAGCAGCAAATGGTGGAGATTGCACGGGCGTTATCCTTTAAAGCCGAGGTTCTCATAATGGATGAACCGACCGCCTCTTTAACAGATAAGGAGATCAAGAAGCTTTTTGACATTATTGGAGACTTAAAGAAACAGGGTGTTTCCATTGTCTATATATCTCACAGAATGGAAGAAATATTTAAGATTTCGAATAGGTTTACGGTCTTGCGTGACGGTGAGTGGATTGCAAGCGGCCCTATTGAGGAGACAAACCCGGATCACCTCGTAAAGCTAATGGTAGGCAGGGATTTGAAAGACCTGTTTAACCGAGAGAAGCCGTCTCATCCTCAAGCTAATGGCCAAAAGGCTGCCCCTGTTTTGGAACTGAGAAATATCTCGGACAACACGATCGTCAAGAATGTTTCCTTAAAACTGTTCCCAGGTGAGATTGTGGGTTTAGCAGGACTTGTGGGTGCAGGAAGAACAGAGTTAGTCAGGGCTTTATTCGGTGTATCAAACTTGAAAAGCGGAGAAATATTGGTAGGTGGAGCATCTGTTAAAATCCAATCTCCAATCGATGCCATCGCGAATGGAATTGCGCATGTGCCTGAAAGCAGGAAAGAGCAGGGATTATTTTTATCCATGTCAGTAAAAGAGAATATTTTAATGGCTGAACTGAAAAAGCATTCAAAGTCAGGAATTGTCAGCTGGAAAGAAGTCAACGCTGCCGCTGACAGTTATATCAAGGAGCTTAACATTAAAATCGCCTCTCCGGAACAGCAGGTATCAAACCTGAGCGGCGGTAATCAGCAAAAGGTTGTAATTGCAAGATGGCTGTCCATTGCACCTAAAGTATTGCTGCTCGATGAACCGACCAGAGGCGTTGATATTGGAGCAAAAACAGAAATACACAAAATTGTTTCGGGCCTTGCCGAAAAAGGAATGGCGGTTTTGATGATTTCATCCGAACTCCCGGAAATTTTGGGAGTAAGTGACCGAATTCTTGTCATGAGTGAAGGCAGGATAACAGGGGAACTTTCGAGAGAAGAAGCCACACAGGAAAAGATTATGTACTTAGCCACAAGAGGGGAGTAAACAAGATGAGGGGAAATACGCAAACCATCTCGCAAAAGCCAGGCTTTCATATAGGGAATGCTCTTAACGGATTATGGAATCGTTTAGGGATGATCATGATTCTTATTCTATTATGTGTTGTCCTGTCTTTTACAGCACCCAATTTTTTAGACACGGCGAATATGTTAAATGTTTTAAAACAGGTTTCCATTATTGCTGTACTTGCAGCTGGAATGACGATTGTTATTTTAACTGGCGGAATTGATTTATCAGTAGGGTCCACCGTAGCATTATCGGGCGTTATTTCCGTCATGGCCTCTTCGGCAGGCGTGAATCCATTTGTTGCCATGTTATCCGGTGTGGCTGTCGGGTATGCCGTCGGACTGATTAATGGTTTTTTCACTGCTAAGACAAAACTTCCTGCGTTTATTGTTACGCTTGGCAGCTTCACCTATGTCCGCGGCCTTGCTTATGTCATTAGCGGAGGCTATCCGATCGTTCTTCAAAATGAAACGTTTAAATTTGTCGGCGGCGGAGCGATTTTTGGAATACCAACACCTATTTATATCATGCTTTTCGTGTATGTTGTTATGTTTTTTATCCTGAAATATACGATGTTTGGCCGGCACATTTATGCAATTGGAGGAAATGAAGAAGCGGCTCGTTTAACAGGGATTAAAGTGGAAAGGTCACTGATCAATGTGTATTCGATCAGCGGATTATTGGCAGGCTTAGGTGGTGTTGTTTTAGCAGGAAGACTGTATTCCGGACAGCCAACTGCAGGACAAATGTATGAGCTGGATGCCATTGCTGCTGTTATCCTGGGCGGAACGAGTTTAACGGGCGGAAAAGGGAAAATACAGGGAACCATTATCGGGGTTTTAATTATGGGAGTTATTGGCAATGGTCTAACGTTAATGGACGTGAACTTTTACTGGCAGCTGGTCGTTAAAGGCGCGGTAATAGTTGCAGCTGTTTTATTGGACCGCTTACGTGGAAATAGTGCAGCTTAATTTCATCTAAGACAAGCACACCAAGATAAAAACAATTTATTGAAAGGTGTGGAGTTTGTGCAACGAAAACGAAAGCTGGGCTTTTTGGTCATCTGTTTTCTAATGGCTATGCTGCCGTCAAAGGGGATTCTTGCTTCAAACGAAGATTATTATAATGAGCCATTTCGCAACCAGTTCCACTTCTCCCCAGAGGCTAATTGGATGAACGATCCAAATGGTATGGTTTACTATCAGGGTGAATACCATTTGTTTTATCAGTATCACCCATATGGGACAACATGGGGACCGATGCACTGGGGCCATGCAGTAAGTGAAGATCTTATACACTGGGAACACTTGCCGATTGCGCTGTCACCTGATGAAAATGGCCAGATTTTTTCAGGAAGTGCGGTCATTGACTGGGACAATACAGCTGGTTTCGGAAAAGAAGCAATGATTGCCATCTTTACCCATGCGGGAGAGAAAGACCAGGTTCAAAGTATTGCGTATAGTCTTGATAAAGGGAGAACATGGGAAACATATAAGGGAAACCCAGTGATGCCTGATCCACCTATCCCAGACTGGCGTGATCCTAAAGTCTTTTGGCATGAAGATTCAAATCAGTGGGTCATGTCCCTGGCGGCAAAGGATAAAATTATGTTCTACACTTCGCCAAATTTAAAAGAATGGAAGTTTGCAAGTGAGTTTGGCCAGGATGGAGGAATACAGGCAAACAGTCTTGATCAGACATCTTATGCCATTTCTTCGCAGTCGGGAGGCTCCTTTAGCTATGAGGGTGAAATCACTCTTAATGAAAAGAACGGACGTGAAGGTTCGGGAGGCCTAGTATTCCGGGCAGACAAGAGCGCAAAAAATGGATATGTTGTAAGCCTGGATGCAAAAAATGACAGGATTATGTTAAGCAAAAATGTAGATGGAACAAATGAGGAGTTGGCGAGGAAATCTTTCCCCCTTCATACTTCAGCTGCCTATCATGTAAAGGTGGAAACGAAAGGAGAACATATTCAAGTATTTGTTAATGGCCAGTCCATCATCGAAAAACTAGATTCAGAATTCGATTCTGGTTTTTATGGATTAACTGCTTGGAATTCAACCGCTGCCTTTCGGAATGTGAAATTTCAGAATACAACCAGCTTCCAAACCAATTTATCTAAATGGAAAGTTGTAAGCGGTTCCTGGACGGACAGTATGGAAGGAAAATCAGGGTCTTCTTTAGAGGATGCGTTTATCATCAGCGGGCAAATAAAAGATAATTTTATATATGAAGCAAGTATTAAGGTGTCTGGAACAAAAGGTGGCAACGGTGCAGGTGCCCTTGTATTTCGAGCCGATCCCATGGCTGCAAACGGTTATATGGCGAATATAGATGCTTTAAACAACACAATGAAAATGATGAAGCTGGAAAATGGAAAAATCTCTGTTTTAGCCGAAAAGGAAATGAATATAGAGGCGGAACAGGCTTACAACCTAAAAGTAAGTGCGATTGACGAAAATATAAAAGTGTATCTTAATGATCAGCTAATACATGACATTGTTGATGGCAGCTATAGCAAAGGCCAATTAGGATTGAATGTTTGGAACTCCTCCACAACTTTTCAAAACGTACAATCTAAAAATGTCATCATCACGGACGACAAAGAAATCATCAACCACGACTTCGAAGCAGGCGATTTAACTGGATGGAAAGTCATTCAGGGGAATGCTTTTACAGATGATCATGTAACAGACACAGCCTCATATTGGGGTGGTTCGTTTGAACATCAAGGAAGCCGGCATTTATGGGGGTTTTCGGATCTCCACCAGGGAGACGATGCAACAGGTGAACTGCGCTCCTCCTATTTTAAGCTTGATGGCAATGGGGAAATAAACCTTCTGATTGGAGGCGGCAATGGGAGCAATCGCTACGTCTCTTTAGTGAGAGCATCTGATGACCAGGAATTGATCCGCCAAACCAACACTAAATTTGCAGATGAAAAATATAAAAAATATGTTTGGGACGCTTCTGAATTTATTGGAGAAGTGTTATATATCAAAGTTGTGGATCAGGCTGCAGGCGGATGGGGCCATATAAATATTGACGATGTGAATGTTTATAATCAAGGGCCAATGCCAAGCGAGGTGGACCAGGTCGCAAAAGAGCCTGATAAAGGTGAAGCAAAACAAAACGGCATCCTGACAGACTGGAATGCTGTTTCCGGGGAGTGGATCCCTTCTACGAATGGCAGCATCGGCGGAATCTGGGAATGCCCCGCTCTAGTTGAATTGCCCATTGACGGCAACCCTTCCAAAACCAAATGGGTGCTCCAGGTAAGCATCAATGATGGAGCTCCTGCCGGCGGGTCCGGGATGCAGTATTTTGTAGGGAACTTTGACGGAAAAACGTTTAAGAACGATAACCCTTCAGATCAAGTATTATGGACAGACTATGGAGCTGATTTTTATGCTGCAGTTGATTGGAATGGTATTGAAGGAGAAAACGGAGAAAAATACTGGCTTGGCTGGATGAGCAATTGGCAATATGCCAATCATACTCCGACGTCAACCTGGAGAAGCTCTAATACTCTGCCAAGGAAGATGGAGCTGACACAGACCGATGAAGGCTTGAGGTTAAAACAAACTCCTGTACCTTTAAATAGCATCCGGGAGATGAATAAAAAAACGTCATACACAAATGAAATCATATCCGGAGACAGCTCCCTTCTTTCTCAACTGTCAGGTGATACATTTGAAATGATCGCCGAGTTTGATGCCAATGGCACAAAAGCAACTGAGTTTGGCTTTGAGGTGCGCAAAGGGGACAGAGAATCTACAACCATCGGTTATGATGTAGGCAATAAGAAATTGTTTGTCGACCGGAGCCATTCCGACAGTTTTGATTATGGAAGCAATGTAATAGATAAACACCAGGGGCCATTAAATAGTTCAAATGGAACCGTGAAAATGCATATTTTCGTAGACCGCTCTGCGGTAGAGGTTTTTGGAAACAACGGTGAAACTGTTATTACCGATCAAATCTTCCCCGATCCTTCAAGTAATGGATTAAACATTTACAGCAAGGGTGGGGAAGTTACACTAAAGTCGCTGGAAATATACCCTTTGAAGAGCATATGGAGGGATAAAAGCCCCTTTAAATCAAATTTATCCAACTGGACTCCTATTAATGGCAAATGGGCAAATACGATCAATGGAAAACAGGGGCAAAGTGATGGGGATGCCTTCATCCTGACCAATCAGATCGGGAAAGATTTTAAGTATGAAGCTGATATTAAAGTCTTGGACAGTGATTCACATCCAAACGATCCTGAGCGGGATACCGTACAGAATCCAATTGGTGCAGGTGCCTTGGTTTTCCGCTCAGATGCTTCTGCTAAGAATGCCTATGCTGTAAATATTGATGTAAAAAATGACGTTGTTAAGCTCATCAAATTTGTGGATGGGAAGGGGTATGTTGTAAAGTCCTATAATAATGAGGGGAATTTGAACCTGATACCGAACACAAGCTATCACCTCAAAGTCACAGCAGCAGGTGAAAGCATCAGAGCCTATTTGGATGGCAGGCTGGTTATCGATGCAAGGGACCCATCATTTACACAAGGGTTTATGGGCTTGAATGTCTGGGACTCCACAGCAGTCATGAATCATGTAAAGTATAAGGAAATAAAAGCAAAAAAGTAAGGGATGAATGGAGAATTCTTTTTCTCTCATGCAGGAGATTATAGCATGAAACACAGAATGTTAAGATGGAGCTGCCGGATGGCCGGCAGCCTCCTTTTTCTTTTAAAAAGAAGGAAATATGTTGAGAAATTTAAATCCGGAAAGGATGCACTCTATTGAATTATTTGCTTGGAATAGATTTAGGAACTTCTAGCGTAAAAACATGCCTGATTGACCAAGCTGGAACGGTGTGGGCTTCAAGGAGTGAACCATATAGAATAAACAGTCCAGCGAAAAATATGGCAGAACAAAATCCCGAAGAATGGTGGTTAGCCGCCAAAAAGACCATCCGGTATTGCCTTCAAAAACTAGAAGGAAGTAGGGGAGAAATCACTGGTATTGGATTCTCCGGCCAAATGCATGGCTTAGTGGCACTAGATAAAGATCATCAAGTAATAAGACCAGCCATTATTTGGTGTGACCAAAGAAGCCAGGAGCAAATTTCTTCCATATATAATATAGTCCATAAGGATGAACTGGGCAGGCAAACACTCAATACCCTCTCTCCCGGTTTTTTGCTTCCATCATTAATGTGGATAAAAGTAAATGAACCTTTTCATTATGAAAAAATAGATAAAGTGGTTCTGCCTAAAGACTATATACGATACAGATTAACGGGTGTGATTGGTACAGACTCCACAGATGCTTGCGCAACATTAGTATTTGACACCGAAAAAAAGAAATGGGCTGAGGAATTATCAAAGAGATTAGGCATTGATACAGCTATTTTTCCCGAATGTCATGAGCCATATGAGGTCGCGGGATACGTAACACAATCTGCAGCTGATGAAACTGGATTAACTCCTGGGGTTCCTGTCGTGTACGGCGGAGGAGACCAGCCCATGCAGGCAATCGGGAATGGCATCCTTTCCCCGGGGACCATTTCCTGTACGATTGGTACCGGCGGGCAGCTCTTTACCCCTGTCAATGAACCTGTATATGACAGGCTATTTCGTACAAACACCTTTTGCCATGTTAATAACTGGTATATCCTTGGAGCAAATTTAAGTGCAGGCCTTTCTCTAAAATGGCTGATGGAAAATATCTTATTTGAAGAAAATATGGCAGAGCTAAACGCAGAGGCCGGAAAAATTCCGGTGGGGAGTGACAGGCTAGTGTACCTGCCATATTTAAATGGAGATCGAACACCCCATTTGGACCCTGACGCTAAAGGGATGTTTTTTGGCCTTCAATTGAAACATAACCGCTACCACATGGTAAGAGCCGTGATGGAAGGTGTTGCTTTCTCACTGCGTGATTCGTTGGAGATTTTTAACCATTTAAATGTACCTGTCGAACGGGTCATCGCTTCTGGCGGTTTTATCCAGAGTGATTTATGGATGCAAATTGTAGCAGACGTTTTTCAAAAAAGGATTTCAACTACTTTGACGAAAGAACATGCCTGTATGGGAGCGGCCATTATGGCAGCAGTCGGTACAAATGCTTTTAAATCTATAGAAGAGGCAGTAAAGGTAATGGTAAAGCCTAGTGACAGGGAAATAGAGCCTAATGAAAATAACGGAAAAATCTACAAGGAGCGATATGAACTATTTAAATCTCTGTATATTAAAAACAAGGAGCTTTTTAGGAACTAGAACTTGCTCTTCCTGCATGAAAAGCATTACTATATCCGATGGCAAATATTTGAGGGGTAATTGAGAGATAATAATTCAGTGGTTAAATTTTTCGTGGGAGTGATCTTGTGGGTGCTGTCGAAAGGAATGGGTTCCGGTTTGAGCCTGAATACAGTGTCATTAACCAAAATGGTGCCATTCATGTTTATAAGAATGGAGATTTTATTGAAGAAATAACCTTTTCTTTCTCTGGAAAATTCCCTGAGCTGGATCAAATTGAGCGGCTTGTGGATGAGTATTGTGAACAGCAGGGGATATGAGCATTCATACTAATCAAGCATTGCCTACTTTTAAACGGTGAGCAATGCTTTTTTGTTGTTAGTTTTATTCAGAAAATTAAGATAGTACTGTTGATTATCTCCACACCTTAGTGTTATTCTGAAATTAGAATAATTCTAATCTTAAGGCTATGTACATAAATCATTTAAAGGGTGGGGAGTATGAGCGGTTACGATAAGATCATAAGGAATGGCTTGATTGTAAGTGAAGATGGAATTAGAAAGAGTGATATCGGCATAAGAGATAGAACGATTGCTGAAATTGCCGATGGGATTGTAGGAACTGCAGCTGAAGAAATCAACGCCGAGGGGCTCCACATCCTGCCCGGATTAATTGATACGCACGTTCATTTTAATGAGCCGGGAAGAGGGGAATGGGAAGGTCTTGAAACCGGCAGCCAAAGCCTGGCAGCGGGCGGGGTTACGACTTTTTTTGACATGCCTTTAAACAGTACGCCGCCGACCACGACGCCTGCTGCCTTTGATCTGAAAAAAAATGCCGCTGACAGGAAGTCGATCATTGATTACAGGCTTTGGGGAGGCATGGTGCCGGAAAATCTGGATGAACTTGAAGAGTTGCATAAAAGAGGGGTAATTGGTTTTAAAGCTTTTATGTCTAACAGCGGGATTGAGGATTTTGGTTATTCAGAAGATGTGACGCTTTTTCAGGGCATGCAGCAAATAGCCCGGATGGGATCCATTTTAGCGGTCCATGCTGAAAGTAATTTGATTACCCAGCAGCTGTCCGACCACATGAAACAGAATGGCCGGCTTAATGTCCGGGACTACTGCGATTCAAGGCCAGTTCTATCTGAAATGGAAGCAGTCAGCAGAATCCTTGCCTATGCCGATGCAGCAAAGTGCAGGCTGCATATCGTTCACGCGAGCTCCTGCGAGGTTGTCTCCTTGATTTCCGATGCAAAGAAGCGGGGCATTGATGTGACTGTAGAGACCTGTCCGCATTACCTTTCCCTTACGGTGAGCGACTTTGAAGAATTGGGTCCGATTGCAAAATGTGCCCCGCCCCTAAGGGATCAGGAGCATGTAGAATCCCTCTGGAATTTGGTGAAATTAGGAGAGGTTGATATTATCGGCTCCGACCATTCCCCATCGCCGCTCCATTTTAAAAAAGGAAAAGGCATCTTTGAAGCCTGGGGAGGAATTTCAGGGGCACAGTCAACTTTAAATGTGCTTCTTGAGGAAGGCTACTGGAAAAGAGGCGTACCCCTTGAGAAAATTATAAAGACAGCCTGTGTGAATCCTGCGAAGAGATTTGGCCTCGACAAAACAAAAGGGAGCATATCCATCGGAAAAGATGCTGATCTTGCAATCATTGACTTAAAGCAGTCCTTTACCTTAAAGGAAAGCGACCTCCGATACAGGCATAAATATAGCCCGTATGTGGGCAGGACATTCCGTGGAAAGGTGCTGCTTACCATAAGCAATGGAAACATTGTTTTCGGTGAAAAGAAAGCAGCGAATGAGGCACTTTCATAATAATTTAAAACACATTACTCGTCATGAGTGCAATGTGTTTTTTTTCTTTGCTAATACTGTTGTTTAAGGAATGGAGTAGGTGTTTGTCACCGATTGGACACCGACTTTTCAATAAACCCATATAATCGATGCATAAAGCGGAAAAATGTATCGATAAATTTCAATAATCGATCGATAAAGTCGGATGATCGATGTTAAAGCGGAGGGACCGATTTATGGTTAATGAAAAAGGCGTCTAAGCGTCGCTTTTATAAAGAAGTACCCAAATTTAAGATGCTAGATGGTCAGCATGCGGATATTTTCGCATTAACCTCTCGCTGGCCGTTAAAACGCCACCTGCAGTACATATACCGGGTTCCTTTTATTCTCCCTGCTTTTTTGATTTGATTTTAAGAAACAGCCTGGTCGCCCACAATGAAATAAAGGCAACTGCAATATCAATCAGGAATAAAAAAGTGAGATTCATGCCATTATGCATTTTTAACAGTCCCAGCTCCTTTGAGACATAGCCGAATCCGTAGGCAAAGATAATGGAGGCGCCAATTCCATAAAGATAGAAATTCTTGCTTTTATTGGTACAATACTGATAAAGCAGCATAAAGGTGACCGGGAAAATCACCGCTGTCACGGAAATCCCGCCTGGAACAGCCTGCAGGAGGCTGTGCGGGTGGGCAAGGAAATTACAGGAAGATAGAATATAGTCGGCATTGGACCATAAAACATGGGCTGTGTAGCCATAAAAGGAGATCTCGAACAGCCTGCGTTTATCGACTTTAAAGTACAGGTACAGGAGCGGCAGCAGGATGGCAGCAAGGTTAAACCAAAAATACCATGTATCAGGTCCGGAATACTGATTCCAAAAACGAGTGGTCGCCTCGGACAATTGCTCTTTATAATGATAGATTTCGCCGTACAGCTGCTTTTCACTCATGATTTTGCCCCCTAACCATTCAAGTTAGCCATTTTGTTCTATTTTCCGTAAATGTCCATCATTTTATTCATATAACAGGGGGGGATTCCGTTGAACTCCATTAAGACCGCCAACAGGATACATACACTGGACTATTTGAGGGGATTTGCCCTCCTTGGGATCCTCCTGGTGAACATCCTTCCTCTGCTTTCAGTTCAGATTACCGTCTCGCTGACCGCAGATGCCTCTTACTGGAAATTTCTTTATCTATTTGTAGAGGGGCGCTTTTATACAATCTTTTCTTTTTTGTTTGGAGTAAGCTTTTATCTTTTTATCACAAGAGCAAATTCACGGAGAAAAAATAGCACCGTGTTATTTTTACGAAGAATTCTTGTCATGTTTCTTATGGGTCTCATTCATTTCAGCTTTCAGCCTGGAGAGGCGCTGACAGTCTATGCGGTTTGCGGTTTGCTGGTACTTCCTTTTTACAAGGTGAAAAAAGAAACGAACCTGATGGTCGGCTTAACCTTGTTAATAGGGCTAAGTGTCCTTGCGATCAAACCGCTGCTGCCGATTCCCTTGATTTTACTGGGTTTGACAGCAGGGCAGTATCAGCTGTTTGAAGATTTAGCCAGTAAAAAGAAGCAGGTTGCTTTTTTTACCGGAATGATGGGTGTTTTGTCGGTCATTGGACTTGTCTATCAATATCAGCAGGCTTCTTTTGAGAATTACACTTTTTATCATATTGGAATCATGATTGGCCCCGCAGTTTCGGCTTTTTATGTTGGGATGCTGATTCTACTTTTAAATATCCCGGTTATTCAAAGGATTTTAACTCCTTTAAAAGCCTATGGGAGAATGGCCTTGACGAATTATCTGCTGCAGACGGCACTGATTTTGATCATTGGGGCAATGCTTGATGTATTTGGACAGATTACTTATATGGAGACCCTCTATGTATGTGCAGTCATTTATGGTATTCAGCTCGCGTTCAGTTCCCTATGGCTGCGTTATTTTCAGTTTGGGCCGTTCGAATGGATCTGGCGGGGGCTGACCTATTTAGAGATGCCGCCTCTTGTAAAAAAAGAGACAAGAAAAGACGCCAAATAAACAGGCGTCTTCTCCCTAAAAAAACTGCAGGCAATAACCTGCAGGGTGAATGTTAATCTTTTTGATAATTAAGATCCCAGATTACTCCGTAAGGATCCTTGACCTTTGCAAATCTGGCTCCCCAGAAGGTATCCTGAAGCTCCATGACCGGTGTGCCTTTTTCGGTCAGCTTTTTGTATAAACTGTCAATTTCATCATCGTTTTCCAATTCCAGCGCCAGGGAAATATTGCTTCCAATGGTCACTGGCTGGCCAGGAAATCCATCAGAGAGCATGACGGTAAAATCCCCTTTTTTGAATTGAGCATACATAACAAGCTCATCCGCACCGGGAGGAGTTGGGTAATCCGCCTCGCCGTAGGTCTGGACATTGACAATTTCTGCTCCAAACACATTTTTATAATAGTCCAGCGCTTCTTTTGCCTGTCCATCGAAGGTAAGATAAGGTGTTGCCTGATGCTTCATCGATAACACTCCTTTTATATGTCCCTGTCGTGCACCTTAGAAGCTTGAACAGAAACCCCCTGATTCATACCTTGAATGATGAAATCTCTATGTATCGCGGTAAAATAAAAAGGACGCCCCGAAAGGCGTCCTTGCGTATTGGGGCGACTGACTGCACGCCACATCGTGCATTTCCAAAAGGAGTGTCGGTCGACTTATCCAATTCAGCTCATCGCTCAATAAATATACCATGCTTGCAGGTGAAAAGGCAAGTTCCAATTATTGCTTATTGCTTGATTCCTCCTCGATGATGTTTTAATTCAGCGGATGTTGGTTAAACCAAACATAAACAGCATTAGGAGTGGTCATATGGCAAAGAAAGTGGAGGAAATGAAGTTTTGTGAGCATTGCAATAAAGAAACCCTTCATGTTGTAAGGGAAGATGCACTGGAAATAGAGTTTTTATGTACAGAGTGCAACGAGCAAAGTGATGTTATCAAGACCTTCTTTTAGTGGAATGACAAAGGACTTGCCTTTAAAGGTGAGTCCATTTTTTATATATAAAACGATTCTTGACAACAGAGATGAAGGGGACTATAGTTATATTCGTTAATAGTTAAACAGTTGAACAGTTTATAAATAAAACCATCGTAAGTGAGGTGATTTTACATATGCGTGAAAAACATATTGCTGAATTGGTGGACCGTTATATCAGTGTGTCCTTCTCAGTGACGAAGAAAGCGGAGGCATTGATAAAAGAACAAATTGGCAATGATGGGGATCTGACCAATGACCAGCACTATACATTAAGGTACATGCACCGTGCCGGCTCCTGTACCTCTTCCGAACTTGCCGAGGTATTCGAGGTGAAAAAAAGCGCCATTACAGCCATCATTAATCGAATGTGGGAAAAGGGTCTCATTCAGCGCACCCGCGACGAGAATGACCGCCGTGTCGTTTATCTGACGCTGACAGACAAGGGCAAGGAGCTCTATTTAAAAACAGAAGAACGGATCACCAGGCTTGTGAAGTCGTTTATCACGAGCTTTGATCAGGAAGAAATCGAACAATTTATCAAGACCTACGAAAAACTAAACGAGATTCTCATAAAGAGCAAAAATTAACAGGGGGAATAAACTTTGCAAGGAATAATTAAAAGTAAATGGTTTGTGCTCGTTGCCTGGATTGTGGTCGCAGCAGGGCTGTTCTTTGCTGCTCCAAACATGGCTGACCTTGTTCGTGAAAAAGGTCAGGTTTCCGTTCCGGATGAATACTCCTCAACGATGGCTTCTAAAATCATGGAAGAGGTGCAGAATCAGGAAGGCGGTGGAGATGGAACCTCGGTCGCACTTGTTTTCCATAATGAAAAAAAGCTCACCCAAACAGAGATAAAAGAAGCGGAAAAAGCGATCCGTTCTCTGGAGAAAAATAAAGATGAACTGGGAATCACTGAAATTCTGACTCATTTTAATGAGGAGAATCTTAAAGATCAGCTGGTATCTGAAGACGGAAAGGCCATTCTAGCTTCTATTTCGATCAATTGGAAGGAAGGCCAGGAAGCAGAGGAACTGAGCGATGCATTATATAAAACCATTGATGATGCCAAAGTAGACCACTACTATACAAGCAACTGGATGATCAATGACGATTTGATGAAGAGCTCCGAGGAAGGGCTAAAGAAAACAGAAGGAATCACGGTTGTTTTCATCCTGGGTGTACTCCTGCTGGTTTTCCGGTCTGTCATTGCACCAATCATCCCATTGGTAACAGTTGGATTCAGCTATCTGGTTTCACAGTCCATTGTCGCCATGCTCGTCGACAAGTTTGATTTCCCGCTTTCCAATTACACGCAAATCTTCCTCGTTGCGGTGTTATTCGGGATTGGAACAGACTACTGTATCCTTCTGTTAAGCCGTTTTAAAGAGGAACTGGCACATACAGAAAGTGTGCCTGAAGCGATTGTCTCAACGTACAAGAATGCAGGACGCACTGTATTTTTCAGCGGTTTGGCCGTAATGATCGGCTTTGCTGCAATTGGTTTCTCCCAATTCATTCTCTATCAGTCGGCAGCGGCTGTAGCCATTGGGGTTGCCTTGCTGATTATCGCTTTGTTTACCCTTGTGCCTTTCTTCATGGCTGTGTTGGGGCCAAAGTTGTTCTGGCCATCCAAAAGCACTGCAGAACATGGGGAAAGCAAGCTGTGGGGGGCTGTGGGGAGATTTTCCCTTGCACGCCCGCTCCTTTCCCTGCTGATTGTGGCCGCTGTGTGTGTCCCGTTTTTGGTCACCTACGACGGGGAGCTGTCGTATAATTCTCTGGAAGAAATTTCGGGGGATGTCTCCTCCATCAAGGCCTTCAATGCCATTGCCGGCAGCTTTGGCCCTGGTGAATCCATGCCAACGCAGGTCGTCCTCAAGAACGATGATAAAATGGATACCGCGGAATACATCAGTCTGGCGGAAAAAATCAGCCAGGAACTTGAAAAGGTTGATCTGGTTGACAAAGTCAGATCTGTCACAAGGCCAACAGGCGAGCCAGTGGAGGATCTTTACGTCTCCAAACAGGCAGAGACGCTTGAATCAGGTCTTGGTGAAGGGAAGGACGGACTCAATCAAATCAGTGACGGGCTACATGAGGCTGGCAGCGAGCTGGCCAAATCAGAGCCTGAATTGAACGGGGCAGTAGATGGAATCAATGAATTGATTACCGGAACAGACGGAATCAAATCTGGTTTGTCCGAAATTCAAACCAACCTTGCTAAAATAGAATCAGGAATTCGCCAGGGCTCTGCGGGCTCGGATCAAATCAAAGCAGGTCTGGCACAATCAAAAGCTGGTGCTGAGGAATTGCTGGCGGGGCATAAGGAACTTCTTGCCGGCTATAAAACCATGCAGGGCACTCTGTCACAGCTCAATACAGGCTATCAGCAGACTGGCGCGGGCCTTGAGCAGATGTCCGCTGGCATCGCCCAAATCCAGAATGAACACTTCCTCTATTTAGAAGGCAAGTATGCTGGTCTGGCAGAGGAAGAAGCCTATCAGGGAATTAAGGGCGGCGTTCAAACGCTGCAGCAGGAGCTTCCTAAGGTTTCAGCAGCGTTAAATGAGTTAAATGCAGGTCTTTCGCAAATTAACGGCGGAATGGCCACGGCCAATACAGGTTTCGAGAAAGCTGTTGGAGGCCAGGGAGATCTGGCTTCAGGATTGCAGCAGTTGATTGATGGAATTGAAGAGCAGCAAAAAGGATTGAACCAGCTGGCTGATGGTCAGGGACAAATTATCAGCAATCTGCCGAAGCTTACAGACGGGCTAAGCGGAATCAGCAGCGGCCAGCAGCAGCTTCTTGACGGCTTCGGCCAGCTCGGCGGCCAGCTGACACAATTGACCGACGGACTAACGGAAAGTGCAGATGGGCTGGACCAGGTTTCAGAAGGTCTTGGTTCAGCGCAGGAATATCTGTCTGGTTTGTCAGAGTCTGCCGCAGACGATAGCTTCTATCTTCCGCAGGAAGTACTGGAAAGCAAGGATTTCGAGCAGGCGCTTGATGCTTATATGTCCGAAGACCGCAAAGTGATGACCCTGGACATCATCCTTGAAGCCAATCCATACTCAAATGAAGCCATGGCTCAAGTGGATGAAATCGAGGCTGCCGTCGACAGGGCTGTCAAAGGAACAAAGCTTGAAAACGCCGATGTTGCCATTGGCGGGATTACTAGCACCAATGCGGACTTAAATACGATGTCATCCAATGATTATTCACGTACGGTCGTGCTGATGCTTGCAGGTATCTCGATTATCCTGGTGTTTTTATTCCGGTCCATCATCATGCCTGTCTACCTCATTGGATCCCTGATTTTAACCTACTATACTTCAATGGCGATAAATGAGGCATTGTTCGTGAATATTCTCGGCTATACCGGCATCAGCTGGGCGGTCCCATTCTTTGCATTTGTCATTCTTGTCGCCCTCGGCGTCGACTACAGCATATTCCTGATGGACCGTTTCAATGAATATAAAAATCTATCAGTCAGCGATGCCATGCTGCTGGCAATGAAAAAAATGGGTACAGTCATCATCTCTGCAGCCGTTATCCTTGGAGGAACGTTTGCTGCCATGATGCCTTCCGGAATGCTGTCACTGCTGCAAATCGCTTCAATTGTTCTTGTCGGACTGTTTTTGTACGCGATGATCATGCTTCCATTGTTTGTGCCGGTCATGGTGAAAAACTTTGGCCAGGCTAACTGGTGGCCTTTTAAAAGGGCAGAAAACTAATAAACTATGAATCTATGAGGCTGCCGGGAATCCCGGCAGCTATTTTTATGTTTTCCTTCGCTAGAGGTAAGGTTTAGCCGTGTATTGTCACGCAGCCCCTTTATATATGACCACTTCTTTTTTTCGGCCAGGAGCGCAGACCTCTACGGCTTAACCTTTCTCTTTTCAAGTACCTCAGTTCCACCTGTCACCTCCTGATTGCCCCCCCACCTTAAACTCTCTCCCTTTTCTCATCAATTTATCATTTGGCTATAAGAAGATTTTCTTTTTCGGGCGGTATGATCCTATTAACTTAGTAAAAAACCAAAATTCCAAAGGAGGAAAAATAATGAAGATTGTGTTGATTCCATCAGGTTTTAAAGAATGTCTTGGTGCGGAGGATGTAGCCCTGGCAATGGATAAAGGCATCAGGCGGGTTGACCCGAATGCAGATACTGTCATCATTCCAATGATTGACGGTGGAGAGGGGTTTGCTAAAACGATTGTAGAGATAAAAAAGGGCAGGCTTGTCCAAACAATAGCTACAGGTCCAGTCGGGAAGAAGATTATGAGTCATTTTGGTGTCTATGAGGAGGACGGAATTGTAACCGCTGTAATTGAAATGGCTGCCGTGGCAGGCTTGAAACTGGTTCCCCGCCACCTCAGAAACCCGCTTGTGACGACAACGTATGGGATTGGCGAATTAATAAAAGCGGCATTGGACTTGAATGTAGACCGAATCCTGATCGGCTGCGGCGATTCGGGTACATCCGACGGCGGGGCGGGAATGGCTCAGGCACTTGGTGTCCGGTTTCTTGATCAAAACCATCAAACCCTTGAAGTAAATGGAGGAGGAGATTTATGCCGAGTTGCTTCGGTGGATTTATCCCGCCTTGATCAGCGGCTCCAGCATGTAAGGATTGATGCCGCCTGCAACTGGCATACACCCTTGTGCGGGACTAAAGGGGCGGCCTATATATTCGGTCCTCAAAAAGGCGCGTGTCCTGAGGATGTGGAACTGCTGGCAACAAGTTTCGAACGATATGCGCATCTCATACAGGAAGCAGCGGGCATGGATGTGAGGGATATGCCGGGAAGCGGAGCCTCGGGCGGATTGGGCGCCGGGTTGGCGGCATTTGCGGGAGCGCATCTGAATCCCCGCTATGACATCATCATGAAATATATCAATATCGAAGAACATATCCGGAATGCGGATGTAGTTCTGACTGCAGAAGGCTGTCTCGACTATCAGACCCCGTATGGCAAAATCCCTGCTGAGGTTGCCAGGATTGCAAAGCTGTCGGGTGTCCCGGTGGTGGCTATGACAGGTACGATTGGAAAAGGGGCAGATATTAATTATACCAACGGAATTGATGCGTATATGAGCATCATTCAAAAACCGGCAACCCTGGAAGTGGCAATGGAAAAGGCGGCAGTATGGATAGCGGATTGTGCGGAAACAACATTGCGGCAAATGAAGATCGGCTATCAAATCGCGGAGCGGATCTACAAGAGGGAATTGGCATGATGCCATACAGCCGTGTTGATCGGTACCACTCGCAGGTCCAGACTAAAAAACAGGAGCATACAATGACTGTTTCCCGCCGTCAGCTTTTTGCTGCTGGATGTGCGTTAGCCGCATGTGCCATCTTTTTCCTTCCGGAGGGTCTCGCTTATGAGGGGAAAATCGCTCTTCTTGTTTTCCTTCTTTCGATGGCGATGTGGATCGGGACAACATTGCCGGCAGGGTATGTGGCAATATGTGCACTGGCAGCCACCATTCTTTTAAAGGGGGCGGAACCGGAACTTTTATATCAATCACTATCAGCTGAAGTGGTTTGGCTGATGATCGGTTCCTATGTTCTGGGAGAAGGTGTGAAACAGTCTGGATTGGCTGGGAGAATGTCTGCCGGGGTTTTGCGCCGGGCACAGAATCCAGATAAACTTTTTTTCTGGACCATGCTTGCGCTGCAGCCACTTGCCTTCTTCATTCCGTCGACTTCCGGGAGGGCCGCGCTTACGCTTCCGATTGTAAAAAATCTGTCGGTGAGACTGAAAGAGAAAAATCAGAAACAGGCTCTTGCCGTCCTTGTCCCTTCAGTGATATTAATGACGACTTCAGCGTCGCTTATCGGGGCGGGCTCTCATTTAATTGGCCTTCAGCTATTAAAGGAAGCTACAGGAGAGGGAATATCCTACTTGAAGTGGGTTTTATGGGGGGCACCCTTTGCGCTGGCCATGAGCATGATTGCGTTCGCAGTGATAAAGGGATATTTTACAAAAGGAAAATCACAAAGCTGGAAGGCTTTTAAAGAACCGGCAAGCGTACAGGCCGATTCCCCCGCTCCCTATTCGAAGAATGAAAAAAAAGCCCTGTACATTATAGGCGGTTTAGTCATCCTTTGGATGAGTGAAAGTATCCATGGTTTTGACATTGCCTTCATAACCATCCTGGGAGCAGCTGCTTTAATGGCTCCTGGAGTGGAAATAGTAAGCTGGAAAGATGGGGTGAAATCCGTTTCCTGGAGTTTAATTTTGTTTGTCGCCGCCGCGAGTGCCCTTGGAACCAATCTGGTAAGAACCGGGGCAGTCGACTGGGGAAGCGGGAAACTGTTTCAGTCATTGGAACTGATTGGGAATTTTCCGGAATGGCTGGTCCTGATGGTCATCTTGCTGGTGGGAGTTACCTCCCATCTGTACATCACCTCACATACAACGAGGGCGGTGGTCATGATCCCAAGTTTATTGCTCTTGAGTGAAACACTTGGAATGGATGCCGGCACAGTTGTATTTTTAAGCCTGGTGGGGATGAACTATTGTATGACTTTTCCTGTCAGCTCGAAAGCTTTGCTGGTTTATTTTGAAGAAGAGGAAATCAATTATCAAGCCGGCGATTTATTGAGGCTAAGCTTGATTTTAATGCCCATTTACCTGTTTGTCATGATCCTGTTTTATTTTACGTATTGGCGATGGACTGGAATGGGGCTTTGGGTTTAAGATTAAAGGAAGAAGGTGCCCTTTAACGGGGCACCTTCTTTGAACGTTTATTTTGCAAGCCTTAAAGCATCCTCGGAGATATAGAAGTCTTTCCCATTGTAAACGTGAATGGTATTGACTTTCTTTTCCTTGCCGTTTTGAATGACAATATTTTTGTTTACCGGGAATTCGATTGTCCTGTTGCCTTTTTCTGCAACAAGTACTGGGTTTTGGGCATCGCTTAAGTCGATAGTGGCTTTGTAGCCTTTATTCTTCAATGCCTGCTGGCCGTTCGTATACAGCTCTTTTGTGAGCCTGTTTAAATCAAAGTCCATGAATTGGGCCATTTTTTTAGCAAGGTCTGTATTTTCTACCAGGCCTGTAGGTCTTTGTGGCCCGTACGAATAAAGGAACACATCTTCACCCGTATGGCCGCCTGTTGTGAAGCCGAGATTGGCACGCTCAGCCAGCATCTTGGACATATCGGAGCCAACATTCCTGGAAGCAAGAAGCTTTTGGCGCTCTTCTGCTGTCAGATCATCCAGACCATAAAGCTTGGCCACCTCATCAAGATTCGATCTGTCCGCCTTCAGGTGGCTAAGCGCTCCTTCAATGGTCAGCTGGGCTTTTTTCAGTGGATCGATATAAGTGGAAACCGGAATTTCAGGGTAGTTGGAGTTCGTGTTCAGATTCCCCATTGTAATCCCGCTGTTTCCATGGTCACTTACGGCAATCACCATGGTGTTTCCATCCTTCTTGGCAAAATCAAGGGCTTCCTTGACGGCATCATCAAAACTCAATACATCGCTGATCATTCCGACAGGGTCATTGGCATGGGCAGCCCAGTCCACTTTGCTTCCTTCTACGAACAGGAAGAATCCATCCTTATCCTTATTCAAAGTAGTTATTGCCTTTTTCGTCATTTCGGCCAGCGTAGGCTGCTCTGGCTTGGTTGCCTTCCTGTCGAAATCATAAGCCAATGCGCTTGGTGCAAATGATCCCCAGATTTTATTGGATTTTGTCCGTAGAAGTTCATTGCGGCTCTCGACAATGTCATAACGATTGTCTTCCAGAACCTCAATCAAGTTTTCTCCATCTTTCCTGGCATTTTTTGAAGTCCCTGGGGACAGTGATTCCTTGCCGCCGCCTAAGACAACATCCATATTTTGATAGACCTGCTGCTCGGCGATATCGCCGTAATTGCTCCGGTGTGTAGCATGAGCCGAGAAACCGGCCGGTGTGGCATGCTGGATTTCAGATGTGGAAATAATTCCTGTCGCCTTGCCCTTTTGCTTCGCCCCTTCGAGCACATTCGCAACGGGACGCAGGGCATCTTTAGCAG
This sequence comes from Mesobacillus foraminis, assembly GCF_004340465.1. GTDB lineage: Bacteria > Bacillota > Bacilli > Bacillales > Cytobacillaceae > Mesobacillus_B > Mesobacillus_B foraminis. Next base: position 426,195 of record NZ_SLVV01000003.1, read on the forward strand.
AAACAGATTTTAAACCTGGCGTATTAACAACAGCCGGCAAAATGCCTACAAATTTGTCATTCGATTTATTTCCAGTAGCAAGGGCAGTCGCTGCAGGGGCGGAATCCGTGATGGCTGATTCTGCAGAATGGGTTTTGACACCGCCGGCTACCATTTCATCAAGAGCAAGATTGTCGCCTTTATACCATCTTGAAAGAGTTGTAGCGCCCGCACTTGTTCCATCCATGACCATCATGATGACATTCGTCGGTTCTTCTTTTTTCCTCTTTGCCTCCGCTTTTTCGCCATTCGCCGCAAAACCTAGCGAAGAGATCGCTACCGCGCCGGCCAGCGTTATTCCTGCTATTCTTTTACTCACTGTATTCAATTTGTTCTCCCCCATGTAAGAATATGTATTAACATGTCCATCTTAAATAAAGATTATTAATTTAATAATGTTGTTTTATTAAGGGAGTATAAAAATGTATAAATATTTTGTAAAAGGGCAAGGGATATATTGCCATGTGCACATTCGTTTACAAAGGGTTGGGAGTAAGGTAGTATAGTAACGTTCAATTCCTACTAATATTATATGAATAGAAGGTGAATAGATTGGCTCAACCTGCAATGGCTGCCCAGAATAGCTGGGATCGAAAATCAACCACAGTGGTAACAGAATTAAATCCTGTCCAAAAACCTCTAGTTGTGTTGGGAGCACTTGCTGCCATCATTTTATATATCGCAATTGTTGTTAAGACCAATTGGACTCAAGGCACATTGTTTCTGATTGGCATAGGGCTGGGAATGACTTTGCTGCATGCACGCTTCGGCTTTACATCTGCATTCAGGCGGCTTGTATCCGTCGGAAATGTTCAGGGACTTCAGGCCCACATGCTGATGCTCGCAGTCGCCTCCACTTTATTTGCTGTTATTTTGTCAAATGATTTTAGTTTTACTGGGGTGGAGCCCGAGGGATACGTTTCTCCTGTTGGAGTAAGTGTCATTTTTGGTGCATTCCTTTTTGGAATCGGGATGCAGCTTGGCAACGGATGTGCATCAGGGACTCTATACTCCCTGGGCGGCGGATCTTCATCCATGATTCTTACGTTGCTTTCCTTTATTGCCGGCTCAGTGCTTGGTGCCTACCATTTTACGTTCTGGATGGAGGATACTCCAGCACTTCCGCCAATCTCTCTTGCCGAATCAACGGGATTGGGCTACTTTGGGGCATGGGCCGTACAGCTCGTTCTTTTTGGCCTCATTTACTGGATTACCGTCAAAGTTGCCAAAAGGAAAAACCCGCCGATGATGAAGCCCCTCCCTACGATATCAGGGTGGAAGAAGCTGTTCCGCGGAGCGTGGCCGCTATTTGCTGCCGCCATTGTTCTTGCCCTCCTGAATGCTCTGACTTTGACGATCCGTGGGAATCCATGGGGAATCACTTCAGCTTTCGCTCTGTGGGGCGGAAAAGCATTAATGGCTGCGGGTGTCGACGTTTCCGCCTGGGGTTACTTCTCAGGGACAAATGGAGCAGCATTAACAAATACAGTGCTTGCGGATTCCACAAGTGTCATGAACTTTGGCATCATGCTGGGGGCCTTCATATCTGCAGCACTGCAGGGTACTTTCAAGCCTAAAAGAATGAAGCCAGGTGTTGCCGGTGCAGCGATCATTGGCGGACTGTTGATGGGCTATGGTGCCCGGCTGGCATTTGGCTGCAATATTGGAGCCTACTTCGGGGGGATTGCTTCCTTTAGTCTCCACGGCTGGGTATGGGCTGTCATGGCGATGCTTGGCACCTATCTAGCCTTGTTTATCCGGCCGCTGTTCGGTCTGAAAAATCCGAAGGCCAACGATTCAATCTGTTAAATGAAATCCAGAGGTCCCGCTTGCCTGCGGGGCCTTTTCTATTTACATAGAAGTAACTGCCTGTAATATTTGTTAACGAATCTATTGATTAACTTTACATTTGCTTAAAAGTAGATTAATAATTTCTCCATATAATCCTTAGTGTAGCTAAATAATCTATCAACTGGGGGCGTCATGAATGTTTAAACAGAAATGGTCAAAAAAAATACTGCCAGTGGCTGTGCTTTCAACAGTTGCTTTTGGAGGCCTGATGGGAGGTTTTTCTCCTGTCGAAGCCAAGCATTCAAAAGATAAGGACAAGAATCAAGAAATCAAGAATGTTATTGTCCTGATTGGTGATGGAATGGGAGTCTCCTACACTTCCGCCCATCGTTATCTGAAGGATGACCCGTCCACAAAAAACGTGGAACCAACAACTTTGGACAAATACCTTGTTGGCCAGCAATCTACTTATCCGGAGGATCCATCCCAAAATGTAACGGATTCTGCCTCTGCTGCAACTGCAATGTCGGCAGGAATTAAGACATACAACAATGCCATCGCGGTCGATAATGACGGATCCGAAGTGAAGACCGTCCTTGAAGCGGCGAAAGAAAAAGGGAAAGCCACAGGGCTTGTTGCGACATCCGAAATAACTCACGCAACACCAGCTTCTTTTGGATCCCATGATGAAAGCCGCAAAAATATGAATGCCATTGCTGATGATTACTATGATGAGCTTGTAAATGGCAAACATAAAATTGATGTCATGCTTGGCGGCGGAAAAAGCAACTTCGTTCGCAATGACCGCAATGTCGCTGAAGAGTTCAAAAAGGCCGGTTATTCCTATGTTGAAAACAAAGAAGACTTGTTAAGTACCAAAGATGACCAGCTTCTTGGTTTATTTGCTGAAGGCGGTTTGCCAAAGATGATTGACCGTGATGAAGCAACGCCATCTCTTCAGGATATGACTGAAGTTGCACTTGAGAAATTAAGCAAGGATAAGGACGGCTTCTTCCTGATGGTAGAAGGAAGCCAGGTCGACTGGGCTGGACATGACAATGACATCGTCGGTGCCATGAGTGAAATGGAAGATTTCGAGAATGCTTTTGAAGCGGCGATCGACTTTGCGAAAAAGGACAAGCATACCCTTGTTGTCGCCACTGCCGACCATTCTACTGGCGGATATTCCATTGGAGCGAATGGAATTTACAATTGGTTTGGTGAGCCAATCAAGGCAGCGAAACGCACACCGGATTTTATGGCGGAACAAATTGCTGCAGGGGCAGGAGTGGAGGAAACCCTTAAAAAGTATATCGACCAGAACATCCTGGCTCTGACTCCAGAAGAAATTCAATCTGTTGAGACAGCGGCAAAGACAAAGGAAACCCTGGAGATTGACAATGCCATTGAAAATATTTTTAACAAGCGTTCCAACACTGGATGGACCACTGGAGGACATACAGGCGAAGATGTTAATGTTTATGCCTTCGGACCATCAAGCTCTGAATTTGCCGGTAAAATCGACAATACGGATATTGCAAAGAATGTTTTTGATGCTATAAATTATAAAATTCGGATCAATGATAAATAAAAACTGAACCGGTCCCGTTGCTTCATGCAGGAGCAGCGGGAACTTTTTTAGAAAATTGGTCATCTACTGGAGGAGTTCATCATGAAACAATTGTTGTCCATGCTATCCTTGATGCTATTTCTCACCGGCTGTTCTGCCACTGCCGCTCCTGCAGCAGACGAAAAAAAGGCGGAAACTGGGAATGAGGCGAAAGCAGCTGACAATCAAAGAGAAACGGCTCAGAAAGAGCAAAATCAGGATCCGCAATCCGGAATCACCCCTGGCGAATATCAGCCCAACCCGCAGGTGACCGACGACAGGTCTTTGATAAAAGTGGGCCAGACGCACGAAGATGATAAGGGGAAGGCCACTTTAAAAGCGATTAAAGACGTCAATCAAACCTACAAGGCTGGGCCAATCGAATTAACTGTAAAGGAAATGAAAGAGATTCATCTGAGACCGAGCTACGGCATGATTGATTATTTTCATGTTTTGACGCATGAAGAGGAATTTGATTTTGTTAAGCTGGCCGTGGAGATAAAAAATACTTCTTCAGAGCAAGTGAGTTTTGCCCCTGTTGCACTTTTAAAAACAAACACTGGCGAAACCTTTGACTGGGAAAAAGATATTTACCTTGAAGACTTGAATGGGCAGATTGCCGGCAAAGAAACAAAAGCAGGGAATCTGGGTTTCATTGTGAATGCAGCTGGCGGGCATGACCACGAAGGAGCTGTGGTGCAGGAGAAGTATCATGAGGACGGCGAAAAAGATATTAAGTGGATTGAGATCACCACAAGCGATGTATTTGACAAGAATGAGAAAAAAATAGCCGAGTCCCAAAAAATAAAAATTGAGTTTTAACGAAGAATCTCCTGCAGGATGCCGGGAGATTTCTTTTTTTTAGTTGATGGCCTTCCAGCCCGGTGATGAAGACCGAAACGGGGGAAGGTTCATAGAAGAAAGGGCTTTATTTCGCAGAAGAAAACCAAACCGTGCGAAGATTCGTAGAAGAAAGGACTTCATGCAGCGAATGAAGACCAAACCGTGCGAAGATTCATAGAAGAAAGGGACTTCATGCCGCGGATGAAGACCGAGCCGTGCGAAGATACATAGAAGAAAGGGCTTCATGCCTCGGATGAAGACCAAGCCCTGCGAAGATTCGTAGAAGAAAGGACTTCATGCCGCCGATGAAGACCAAACCGTGCGAAGATTCATAGAAGAAAGGACTTCATGCCGCGGATGAAGATCAAACCGTGCGAAGATTCATAGAAGAAAGGACTTCATCCAGCCGATGAAGGCCAAACCGTGCGAAGATTCATAGAAGAAAGGACTTCATCCAGCCGATGAAGACCGAACCGGGCGAAAATTCATAGAAAAAAGGGCTTCATGCCGCGGATGAAGACCAAACCCTGCGAAGATTCGTAGAAGAAAGGACGTCATTTCGCCGATGAAGGCCAAACCGTGCGAAGATTCATAGAAGAAAGGACTTCATTTCGCCGATGAAGACCGAACCGTGCGAAAATTCATAGAAGAAAGGGCTTCATGCCGCTGATGAAGACCAAACCAGGCGAAGATTTGTAGAAGAAAGGACTTCATGCCGCGGATGAAGAACGAACAGTGGGAAGATTCATAGAAGAAAGGACTTCATGCCGTGAATGAAGACCAAACCGTGCGAAGATTCGTTGAAGAAAGGACGTCATTTCGCCGATGATGACCAAACCAGGCGAAGATTCATAGAAGAAAGGACTTCAGGCCGCCGATGAAGATTATCCTAAGAGGGTTCATAGGCAGGAAACGCGGCTACTCCCAAAACGTGTTTTCTAACGTAATTTTAAAGCGTAAGGTTATAATAGTAAGATAAAGAGGCAGTAAATTCTGATAAACATAGAGGAGAAAAAATGGATAAGCCAAAGATCTTAATCGTTGAAGATGAAGAAAAAATAGCTCGCGTTCTGGAGCTGGAGCTTACGTATGAAGGCTATGAGACAGGAAAGGCGCATGATGGCCTGGAAGGATTCAGGCTGTTTCAGGAAAAAACCTGGGACCTGATTCTTCTGGATGTCATGCTTCCCGGCATCAGCGGAATTGAGCTGCTGAGGAGAATACGGACTGTTAATACCGGGGTGGCTGTGATTATGCTGACAGCAAAGGATTCTGTCGAGGACAAGGTATCCGGCCTTGATCTAGGCGCCAACGATTATATCACTAAGCCTTTTCAAATTGAAGAGCTGCTTGCACGCATCCGTGCGAGCCTGAGGATGAGCCAGCTTCAGCTTCAGCTTCAAAACCAGGCCAATGCTCATGCTCAGTTTCCGGAAAACGAGGATTGGCTGGCCGTTGGGGAGCTGACACTTAATGAGATGACGCGCGAGGTCAAGAGAGGGGAAGATGAAATCGAACTGACTCCCCGTGAGTTTGACTTGCTCGCCTATCTGATGAAACACCCGCGGCAGGTTTTAAATCGGGAGCAGCTGCTTAACGGGGTATGGGGCTATGATTACTATGGCGATACAAATGTGGTAGATGTATACATACGCTATTTACGGAATAAAATCGACAAGCCTTACGGGGCAGCACTGATTCATACTGTCCGCGGAGTTGGCTATGTCATAAAGGATTCAAAATGAAGCTGCGAAATAAAATCAACCTCTATACAACTGTGATGTTCATTTGCCTCCTGATTCTTATTACCTCAGCCATTTATCTCTCGTTCAGCAGGATGATGCTGGACAGCGAGCTGGAAAGGACGGCTGCGGAGGCAAGGCAGGCCATTTCGGGCATTAATGATTCAGGTGCTTCAGGCCCCTCCAAGGAGTTGCTTAAAGCCTATGTCCCGGTCAACGGTATGCTTCTAATAGTCAAGGCAGACGGGAGCAAGGGGCCTGCAGCAGTTGCCCCGGGGCAGCAAGGTCTCTATGATCTTCAGGCTGAGTTCTACCAGAATGAACAGCAAAGGATCGTTGAGTATAATGGCGTTCCCCACGCCTTTGTTTCCATTCCCGTGGTATTGAACGATGGAGAGGTTGCCTCGCTTCAGGTGACGGAAAGTCTGGAGCAGACGGAGAAAGTCCTCAGAACCCTGCGGGCGGTCCTGGTAGCAGTCACAGTGATTGCCATGATTCCTGTCGTTATTTCCTCCAGGCTTCTGGGAAATCTCATTACGAGGCCGATTACGTCCATGATTGCAACGATGCGGGACATTCAGGGAAGCGGACATTTCAAGAGGATTCCGCTCCCCAGGGAATCCAAGGATGAGCTTTACCAGATGGGGGATACCTTTAACAAAATGATGGAATTGCTGGAGATCAACTACGAAAAACAAGGACAATTTATCTCCAATGCTTCCCATGAGCTAAAAACACCGCTTACCGTCATTGAATCCTATGCCTCCCTTTTAAAAAGGAGGGGCAGGGAGCAGCCAGAGCTGTTTGAGGAAAGCGTGCAGGCCATTCATTCCGAAGCCATTCGGATGAAGGAACTGACGGAACAGCTGCTCCTGCTTGCCAGGCATGACGAGCAATGGAAGGTTGAATGGGAGGAGCTGAACCTGGCCGGTGTTGTGGATGAACTGGTCCGCTCTTTTAGGAAAGCTTACCATCGTGACATTAACTTGGAGACTGAGGAAGAAGTCAGGATCAGGACCGATGCGCAAAAATTCCGGCAGCTATTTTACATCTTAATGGATAATGCACGGAAATACAGTGAGGATACAATTGAAGTGAAAGTAACGAAAACACCTCAATACGGTGTAGTGGAGGTGCTTGACCGGGGAATTGGAATACCCGCTGCCGACCTCGATAAGATTTTTGACCGCTTTTACAGGGTGGACAAAGCGAGAACGAGAAAAACAGGCGGTTTTGGACTGGGTCTTTCACTGGCGAAAGAGATTGCAGATGCAATGGCTGCCAAAATCCAGATGGAAAGCATAGAAGGATATGGGACAAAAGCGAAGATTCTGCTGCCTTTGAGTAATCAGAAGGATAGAGAAGGGATTAGCTCCAAGGCAACATAAACATAATTGGCTGCATCGATCTGCCCATTTTCCGGCAGAGTTCGCCGTTCTCATTTGTTTCTCATTTTTGTGCAGTATCCTTATATCAAAGCAGGCTCTGTTAAGATCGATATTGTTTTTAGCTGCAGAAGCAAAGGGTCTTTTCAGAAAAGAGGCGGTAAAATGGCAACCATTTGGTCGTCAATCCAAGGGTAGGCTCCCGAACCGCCAACGAAAAGCCGAACTTTTGTAGCGGAAGATGACACATTAAGGTTTTACAGAGTCTAACAGAAAAACAACGAGGTGAGAAAAATGGGACGGACCAGGATAAAGAAATTTGTATTTGGAGCTGCAATCATTGTTATTCTCGTAATCGGAGCCTGGCAGCTGACGAAAACATTCACATCTGCAGAACCCTTGTCTGAAGCTGAAGCCACCAGCAAAGCGGAGGAGCTGTATAAAGGCAAGGTGGTCAACGTGAAAAATAAGTCCCGGGCATATGAGGTTACGATGGAACTGGAGTCAGGGACATATATTGTTGAAATGGATCGGGATACCGGTGAAATCGGGAGAGTATCCAGGATAAAGGAGAAAGCAGCCAAGGAGGAAGAACAAGAGACCCCTCAACAGCCCTCTGAGAATACAAAAGATAGTCCAGGAAAGAAACCAGCCAAACAGGAACCCAAGCCTCAGGAAGAAACCCCGGCCCAAACTGTAACATTCATTACGAAAGAAGAAGCGGCCCAAATTGCCATCAAAACGATTAATGGCGAAGTAGATGATATGGAAGATATTGAAACGGAAGAGTTAGGGGGAGTCACGTATTATCTGGTGGATGTGGAAAGGGAAGAGGCCGAGGATGGAACCGTCCGGATTAACGCAATTACGGGAGAAGTGACGGGAGTATTTTATGATGATTAAAAACGGATAAAAGCTCATCAATTTCTCATCAATTTCTCATTTTTCTTTCTGAGTTTCCTCATCTTGGTTGTCTATAGTATAGATATCACCAAATAAGGAGGCCAATAAAATGAAACGAAATATTTTGATTGCTGGAGTTGCAGGAATTGTGTTATTAGGGGGAGCTGTAGGAGCAGGTGCTTTCGATGATCGTGCGGAAAATACGGCTCCAGCTGCCAAGAAAACGGAAAACACGATTTCAATGGAAAAGGCTGAAGAAATAGCGGTCAAGGAAGCCGGAGGCACTGTCGAGAAAGTGGAATATGATAAAGACGATAGCCGTGAAAATTATGAAGTCGAATTGCGCAGTGAAGACGGAAATGATGATACGGATGTCAAAATCGACGCTGTGACTGGTGAAGTGATTTCAATTGACAGGGATGACGACGATGACAATGACGATAATAAAAGCAATGTTCAAAATACAGAGATTAAGCTGTCTAAAGACGATGTGATCGCCATCGCTGTAAAAGAAACACCAGGAAAAGTAGTAGAGTTTGAATTCGATAGGGATGATCTTGTCTACGAATTGGAAGTGAAAACAGATAAAAGTGAAGTAGATTACGAAATTGACGCCAATACCGGGAAAATCCTCGAAAAGGATACGGATGACGACCAAGATTAAGGAAATCAGGATTTTTTGGCACAGCCTAAAGAAGAGAGGCTGTGTTTTTTTATAGATTTTGGAATATGTAGGCAGCAGGAGGGAATAAGTAAATGATGAATCAATTTGAGAGAGGAGCATTAGACATGAGTGAAAAAGTATTTACAGCCTCTGTTACAGCTGTTGGAGGAAGGGAAGGACGAGTGGAATCCTCCAATGGAGTAATCAATATGGAGCTTGCGATGCCAAACACGCCCCGGGCAAAGGAAAAGCCGGAAGCGACCAATCCTGAACAGCTATTTGCCGCAGGCTATTCTGCCTGCTTTGATGGCGCCTTGCAGTTAATGGCAAGAAAAGAACGGGTCAAGTTTGAATCAGAAGTAACGGCCAATGTGAGCCTGTTAAAAGATGAAACAGATGACGGCTTCAAGCTTGGAGTGCTTTTGCAGGTAAAAGGGACAGGCATTGAAAAAGACAAATTGGAAGAACTGGTTCATAAAGCACATGAATTTTGTCCATATTCAAAGGCAACAAGAGGCAATATAGAGGTTGAACTGGAAGTAGTAGAATAAGAATGAAATGGGTGCCTTCACAGCGGGGGCACCTTTTTTAAACAGAATCAGTTGTCAATTTTGGCAAAAATGGATAAAGTGGACATATCTGAGGAGAGGGGGGAACAGGATGCAAATCAATCTCACACCAGCTGCAGTTGATGAATTGAAAAAGATTTCTTTTAAGGAAGATGAAGGAATCCGGATTGAAGCCGTATTTGTCGGCAGCTGTACAATAGCAGATGAACACAGTCTTAAAATTGACAAAAAGTACTCGTTGGATGATTTATTCGAGATTGAAGGAATTCCGGTCATCGTTTCGAAAGAAAGCCAGAAGAATCTTCATGAGAAAGTCACGCTGGATTTTAATCCTAATATGGGGTACAAGCTCTCTTCAGCTGAAGAGGTTTATCGATATAATTTAACGCTTGAAAAAAGTTCGTATTAGGAGGAAAGATTTTGATTCGCTTTGGAATAATTGGAACCAACTGGATAACAAAAGAATTTATCGAGGCTGCTGCTGAACACCCCGAGTTTAAGCTGTCAGCCGTCTATTCCCGGACCGGGGAAAAGGCCCGGGAGTTTGCAGGTCAATTTGGGGTGGAAACCATTTTTACTGACCTGCAAAACATGGCGGAAAGCAATGAAATTGACGCTGTCTATATCGCAAGCCCGAATTCGCTTCATGCCAGCCAGGCACTGATTTTTCTGGAAAATGGAAAGCATGTTCTTTGTGAAAAGGCGATTGCTTCCAATGCCGGAGAGGTAAAGGGACTGATTGAAATGGCCAGGGAGAAAGAAGTTCTTCTCATGGAAGCCCTCAAGACTACCCTTGTCCCGAATTTCAGGATCATCAGTGAAAATCTTCATAAAATCGGTCCAGTACGCCGCTATTTTGCAAGCTACTGCCAGTACTCGTCCCGATATGATGCCTATAAAGATGGAAATGTCCTGAATGCCTTCAAGCCCGAATTCTCTAATGGGGCGATGATGGATATCGGGATCTATTGTCTCTACCCTCTTGTTGCCTTGTTTGGGAAGCCTGAGGAAGTCAAAGCCTCTGGTGTTATGCTCGAGACCGGCGTGGACGGGGAAGGCAGTATGGTATTGAAGTACAAGGATATGGATGCGGTTGTAATGTTTTCGAAAATTACAGATTCATCCCTTCCTTCAGAAATTCAGGGTGAAGACGGGAGAATCGTCCTCGATAAAATCAATGTGCCTGAGAAGGTGGAAATCCTTTACCGCAATGGCGAGAAAGAGGATCTCAGCCAGGAACAGTCCAGAAAGCCGATGTATTATGAAGCGGCGGAGTTTATTGAATTAATCAACAATGGAAAAACTGAATCTAGCATCAATTCGCTTAAAACCTCGTTGACTGTCATGGAAATCATGGAGGAATACCGCCGGCAAATGGGTGTCGTTTTTCCTGCCGATAAGAACGAATAAGATTCAAAGAAACTCCCCTCCGGTTACAGAGGGGAGTTCTTTTTACGGTTTTAAAATAACTTTTATCACTTCGTCTTCATGTTCGTGAAACATTTTGTAAGCACCGCTTGCCTGTTCCATCGGGACTTTGTGTGTAATAATTTCAGTCGGATCAAAATCCCGCTGAGAAATCATTTCAAATAGCTTGGGCATATAATGAATAACAGGTGCCTGTCCTGTTTTAAGGGTAATATTGCGTTCGAAAATATTGCCGAGCGGGAACATATTGTACACCGAGCCATACACACCAGTCAGTTGGATGGTGCCAAATTTCTTAACCGCATCAATGGCGATTTGGATGGCGCTTAGAGTTCCGCCCTGCAATTTCAGCTTTTGCTCCACTTTTTCGATTACTGACTTTTTCCCATCCATGCCGACACAATCAATGACAACATCGGCCCCTCCGCTGGTTATTTCTTTTATATATTTTCCCATGTCTTCATATTCATCGAAGTTATATACTTCGGAGTCGTTCATTCTTTTTGCATGATTCAGGCGGTATGGGAGATTATCGACTGCGATTACACGCTTGGCCCCCTTCATCCTGGCAAATTTTTGCGCCATTAGGCCAACCGGTCCGCAGCCAAGTACCACTGCGGTGTCGCCTGGCTTTAAACCCGAGTTTTCCACACTCCAGTAGGCTGTCGGAAGAACATCGGACATAAATAATAATGCTTCATCCTCAAGTTCGCATGATTCAGGTATGACAAAGGGCATGAAATTGCCATATGGAACTCTTAATAATTCAGCCTGTCCCCCTGGATAGTTGCCATATCGTTCGGTGAATCCAAAATATCCCCCAGTATCAGCCAATTCCTTATTGGGATTGGAGTTGTCACATTGACTTTCCATATCATGCTGGCAATAGAAACAGTGGCCGCACGATATGTTGAATGGAAGGACGACTCGGTCGCCCTTTTTTACTTTTGTTACTTCAGGGCCTACTTCCTCAACAATTCCCATCGGTTCATGACCAATCACATAACCGGGCCTTGTGGGCATGGCTCCAAGATAAATATGGAGGTCCGACCCGCAAATGGCCGTGGAAGTAATCCGGACAATAATGTCATCATTCTTTTGAATCTTCGGATCCTCAACCTGTTTTACTTGAATATCTTTCGCGCCTTGAAAAGTAACAGCCTTCATGTAAACCCTCCTTAATATACTGAATATAAAATCTATACCCTGAATTCTCTTATTTATGTTGTGACGGAATGGGAAAATTACTCTGTCATTTGATTTTATGTTCATGAAAAAAGACAAGCGGTTAAATCTGCTTGTCTTTTTTTGGTTGGAGTACACATGGGGCTGTTGATTTCCGTTCCAGGCGCTTCGCTTTCCGCGGGCTGGCGCTGAGCCTCCTTGTCGCAAGCTCCTGCGGGGGTTTACCTGTCCAGCTGATCCCGCAGGAGTCTGCGCGCCTTCCACTCCAATCAACAGGGGTTTGATAGTTCAATGTGAAACATACTGTAACTAACAGTTAAATCTGCTTGTGCGTTCTCTTTTAGCAATTACATGTTTGTTTTAGTCAATTTGTTTAACAAATATCCGCCGGTTCCTCCAATGATTGTTGGAACAAGCCATCCAAGTCCCTCGGAGTATAAGGGAAGAGAATGGAGAAACGCATGGAGCCACGGCAGATTCATTCCAAAGGACATGGCCACATCAAGTACACTGATGATAAGGGCTGCAGAAACAGCACCTATATAAACACCTTTTTTGCCCCCGAAATATTTATCCGTCAGGGACAGGAGCACAAGTACAATCGTTATAGGATAAATGACGGTCAGGACAGGAACGGAAATAGTAATGATTTGGTTCAGTCCAAGATTAGCGATACAAAAGCTGACAATTGTTATGACTGTGGCAAATTTTAGATAACTTACCTTCGGAAACTGCCTGGAAAAAAACTGCCCACAGGCGGCAACAAGGCCAACGCAGGTGGTGAAGCAGGCTAGAGTAACGATCAGGCCCAGCAGTACCATGCCAAAGGGTCCAAACATTAGATTTGCTGATTCTGTAAGGATTTCGACGCCATTTTCATATGAATTCGCTCCAGGCATCTTTGTGCCAAGGAGCCCAAGTCCCATATAGACAAGGGCAAGACCGCCGCCCGCAATCAGTCCTGCCTTTAGGGTCAGCCTGGCAATTGTGGCCTTGTCGGTAACTCCCTTTTCCCGGATGCTGTTGATCACTATGATGCCAAAAGCAAGGGCTGCGATCGTATCCATTGTCAGATATCCCTCAAGGAATCCGGCCGCAAATGGGGCCGAAGTGAACTTTCCGGTTGTCCCTGCAGATTTCCCGTCCAGGTTGTAAAGGCTCCCCAGGACTAAAAGAGCGATGGCTGCGAGCAAAAGCGGTGTAAGAATGCTTCCGATCCGCTCCACTAACTTTGAAGGGTTTAAACAGACCCAGTATACGAGAGAAAAGAATACGACACTAAACAAGAATAGAATCCATGAGTTTGCAGGCGAATTCCCTAAAAAGGGCTTGATGGACATTTCATAGGCGACATTTGCCCCTCGCGGAATGCCAAAAAACGGTCCAATTGACAGATAGGCGGTAACGGAAAATACTATGGAAAACAAGGGACTCACCCGCTTGCCCATCTCGGCCACTCCGTCCCTGGTCATTGCGATGGCCAGTACCGTTACAAGCGGAAGGCCAACACCGGTTACAACAAAACCAAGAATGGCCGGCCAAAAGCTTTCCCCCGCCTGAAAACCTAAAAACGGCGGGAAAATTAAATTTCCAGCCCCAAAGAACAATGCAAAAAGCATTAGTCCAATCATATATAAATCTTTTCTACTAAAATTAATCATGCAGTAAATCCTCCCATGAAGACTTTAGGGCAAGGATAAGGTTATGTCAACCTTCATTTTGATTTTTCTAAATAAAACAAAGACAGCCGTGACAAACCTTGATTTTCCTTTTAAGATAAAAATAAAAGGGAAGGGGAAATCAAGGATGCAGGTGAAAGTATTCGCAAATCTCCGCGATATTTGCGGCGGTGTCCAGGTCGAGGTGATTCCAGAAGGAAACCGGGTTATTGATATTTTGGATAAAATGATTGAAAAGTTTCCAGAAATGGAAGAAGAAATTTTAACTCCCCAAAAAGAGCTGAAACCTTTTGTACACGTATATATAAACGGGAAAAATATCGTTCACCTGGAGGAGCTTGAGACGAGGGTGGCGGAAAATGACCAGTTCGCTCTTTTCCCGCCGGTGGCAGGTGGTTAAGGTGGCAAGCGAACAGCTCGAGTTCCGCGGGATCTCCGTCGGCCACCTGGGCATGTACTTTGAGGAGCTCGGAGGAAAGCAGATTACCGAGGGGTTTCCAATCGTATATCAGGGAGAAAACTGGAGCGGGGAAATACTTGGTGAAGAGGAAATTTCCTTTACTTCAGTATTTAAAGTAAATGCTGTTTTGGTCCGTTTTACAGCGCAGGATGGAACAGACCTGGATGAGCTGATCAAAAGGTACCGCTATAAGACGACACGGATTGGCGGATGAGAAGTCATATGCACAGAACAACGGCCAGGCAGGCGCCCGGCCGTTGTTTGTTTAACAGGAGGCAAGCGTTAAAGCTGCTGAGTTGGAGCAGAGCTTTCTTCAGAAAGTATTCCAAGTTCGCGCAGCTTTTCGGCAGGAACCACTCCATCTCTCCACCCGCGAACCTGGTAGTATTCCTCCAGCATGATGTCCATTCTGCTGACAGAACCCGCGCTGTTGCCGGAAGCCGGCTCTTCTGTGAACCGTTTTGGAAGGAAATCATCCTCACGCTTGTCAAAGCCTGCAAGATTATTATAATAGCGTTCTAGATTGTAAATCCGTTCACCTGCAACCATGACATCTTCAGCTGTCATCGGTATTCCGGTCATTGTGCTGTACTGCTCGGCATAATGCTCGGCGTTTTCAGAGAAGGAAGAGAATTTACAGATATTCATAGAGTCGGAGAAGGCCAGAAGATCCTGGAATACCTTCAGCAATTCGCCTTTTCCTTCAGCCTTCAAGCGGTCGGTTGGTTCGGGTATTCCGGCAATTTCACTGGCAACTGTGTAGCCGCGTAAATGGCAGGCGCCGCGGTTGCTCGTTGCATAGCCAAGGCCGATTCCCTGGATTCCACGGGGATCGTATGCCGGGATGGACTGCCCTTTTACAGACATGGACAGCTCGGGAGCTCCCCACTCTGCCGCCGCACGCGCCGGGCCTTCCGCAAGAATTCCTCCAAGTCCTTCACGATGGGCAATCTTCCTTGTCAGGTCAATCATTCCATCGGCATCGCCCCATTTAAGGGTTTCATTGATCAGCCCTTTTTCACTGGCTTCCATGGTAACGGAAAACGCATGGCCAAGCTCAATTGTGTCAATCCCGTATTCATTGCACTGGTCGATCATAAAGGAAATGGCTTCCGCATCACTTAACAGGCAGTTGGAACCAAGGGACCAGGCGGATTCAAACTCGATGCTCTCCACTCTAGTCTTGTATTTGCCGTCTTTCACTTCCACTTCGATTTTACAGCCCACCGGACAGGCATGGCATGTATTGTTCGCCACAAGCAGGTTTTTGTTTACATATTCGCCGCTGTGCTTTTCTGCATGCTCCCAATGAGTATACTGGGAGTTCTTTGTCGGAAGCGCGCCAACCTCATTGATCAGATTGGTAAGGACATTTGTTCCATAAACGGATAACCCGCCTTTATTGGGAGCTGTCAGGCCCCCTTCCAGGATGGCTTTCACCGCCTTGCGGTTGGCCTTTGCGTAGTCGTCCTTCTGCTTAGGCTCAGGCATATTTCCTTTCTGTGCAGCTTTTATCACAATTGCTTTCAGTTTCTTGTATCCAGCTACCGCTGCTGTCCCTCCGCGTCCTGCAGCACGGTCATGTTCATTAATAAAAGCAGAGAACCGCACCTGGTTTTCTCCAGCCTGTCCGATGGTCATGACACTCAGGTTTTCTTCGCCATGCTCATCCTTCATGGCCTTGACGGTCTGACGGGTGCTTTTGCCCCAAAGTGCAGAGGCATCACGGAGCTCGGCCTTTCCGTCCTCAATAAACAGGTAGACAGGTTTATCACTCTTACCTTTAAAAATCACGTTGTCCACGCCTGCCCATTTTAATCGGGCCGCTGTCCAGCCGCCAATATGGGAATCTGTTACCGTTCCAGTCAGAGGAGATTTTGTGACAACTGCAAGCCGGCCGCTCATGGAAGACCGTGATCCTGTGACAGGACCAGTCATGAAGCATAACAGATTGTCCTCGGATAAAGGTTCCACTTCGGGGCCGTTATCCAATACATACTTGACACCGAGACCGCGTCCGCCAATGTACTTTTTGGCGTCCTCTTCATTGATCTCTCTGTAGCCTACCGATCTTTCAGTCAAATCCACCAGGATTTCCTTGTTCTTAAAACCGCCAAGATTCATCCTTTTTCGCCACCTCTTTCTTATAAAATAAAAACGCCTTCATTCCTATTAAATTAGCTATTTAGGCCGAAAATTCCTTTTAATTTTTCAATGCTCGAAATAATTTTTTTCTTTTTTTATAATGGAAGATAGAAAAGAGGGGATAGGATGAATAACTTAGATCGATATTCGCGCCAGATACTGTTTAAACCGATAGGGGAAAAGGGACAGCGGAAGCTTTTGGAAAGCTCGGCCGCGATTGTAGGGATGGGGGCGCTTGGAACCGTGATTGCCAATCATCTTGTTCGGTCAGGTGTCGGCCATGTGAGGATAATCGACAGGGATCTGGTGGAGCTGTCCAATCTTCAGCGCCAGTCACTATACGATGAAGAGGATGCGTCCAATCATCTTCCAAAAGTGGTGGCCGCCGAGAAAAAGCTGAGGAAAATTAACTCCACCGTAAAGGTAGATCCCGTTATCGCAGATCTGAATTTGGATAATGCCGACGAGCTCCTGTCCGGTTTTGATGTCATTGTTGATGGGACAGATAATTTTGCAGCCCGCTATTTGATTAATGATATTTCAGTCAAATTTGGGATTCCATGGGTATATGGCGGTGCGGTTTCTTCAAGGGGAATGTTCGCTGTGATTGTCCCGGGGAAGACCCCCTGCTATCGCTGCCTGTTTCCAAAGGTGCAAACAGGATTAGGGGAGACGTGCGACACCATTGGCGTTTTATCGCCAATTACCGATATCATCGGATCCTTTGAGGCTGTGGAGGTGTTAAAGCTGCTGGTGGGAGCACAGCACAGCCCAAACCTTGAACAGATTGACATCTGGCATCAGTCTTTCCTCCAATTGGATATATCGGGCGGACAGAATCCTGAGTGCCCGGCCTGCGTGCACCGCCAGTTTGAATTTCTTGACCGGTCTTCTGAGCAGCAAATATCCTATGCTGTTCTTTGCGGGAGGGACACAGTCCAAATTAATCCAAGAAAGATTAACGCGTATTCGCTGGAGGAGCTGGCTGGGAAATTAAAGGGAAGCGGAAAAGTAATCGTAAACCCGTTCCTCCTGAGGTTTTCTCCTGACAAACATGTTTCAATGGTATTTTTCAAGGATGGGCGTGTCCTGGTTCATGGGGTGGACGATATAACCAAAGCCAGGATGTATTATTCTCGGTATGTGGGCAGTTGACCGGTCCCGGGGACTTATACACAGGGCAATAACGGAATCACTGCAAAAAAAATGTACGATTCGGCATAAATTTCGGACTTTTCAACAATTTCAGATGACTTATTCACAAATATCTGTGGTTATGAACAGAGGTTATTCGAGTTATTAACATATTATTCACACAATTCACAAGATAAATGTTTAACGCACCGAGGCCCTGTCTTTTGATCGGGCTGTTTTTTATAAAAGAAAACAGGGAAAATAGTATTTAAAAAAAGGAAAGTGATGATATTAAACTCAAGAAGGAGGAATCAAAATGGCGGAAAAAGATAAGGCAAATGTCCATATTCAGGCAAGGCGCCAAACTGCTGATAAGGGGCTGGAAGAACGAATTGCAAGCGAGGAAGAAGGAACAACGGAAGCGAACCTAGAACTGCAGGATACATTTTATGGCGACAGCAGCAAACGGGATGGCATAGTACCAACTTATAACGGTCAAAGCGGCACTCCAGCGATTAATATTAATCCAAAAAGATAGAACCGGCTAATCCAGCCGGTTCTATTTTTACTAATGTTTATCTGTTTTATCGTTTTGATCTTTGTTTCTTTTATTACCTTTACTGTTGTCACCGGTTGAGAGTTCCCCAGAGAACTCAGCCAGCTGGTTCCCCATTTTTGGCGAGTTCTGGTTTTTGCTTCCTTTGTTAAACTTCTTTGTCATGTTAAGCCCTCCCTGCAAGAATTTCACCTTTAGTTTTCCTAGGAGGAGTAAAATTATCCGGTAAAGAGGGAGGCGGCACTGCCGGCTTATGGAGAATGCAAAAAGTGCCAGCTGTTATCACAGCCGGCACTTTCTGATCTCCCTGTATGATTAGCTGTCAGCGAGCTTTGTTTCATAAAGGTCTGCCACCAGAACGTACCTTTCGGGGGCATCCCCAATGTAGTTAAAAGGATAGCAGGTGGTTACTGTCAGTGTAGCCCGGGGTCTGGGCACGATGACCGTCCGGTTGTCTGCATCAACGATCCGCACCTTTTTTACTTTATACGTAAATTCCCCGGCTGGTGTCGATACAATAAGCAGGTCGCCTTTTCCTACCTGGCCAAGCTGCCTGAACACTGTGTCCCGATGTCCGGATAGCACGGAGTTGTCGTCTTCTCCAGGCAAGACACTGCCGGCAAAATGGCCGACCCCTTTCTCCAGTTCTTCTTCGTCGGCACCATGAAAGATAGGAAGGGAAGCAGAAATCTTAGGAATGGAAAGTGTTCCGAATTCTTCCCCTTTTTCGGGGCGTTCAGAATAGAGTGCTTTCTCGGTGGTTGCCGCTGTTTTAACCGGTACCTCAGCTTCCTTTGGTTCTTCCTGCTTCTCGGCCTGGGCAGACGTTGTTCTTTCTGCTGTATTTCCTTTCATCAGGGGAAGCAGGTTCGCTGCCAGCAGATAAACCCCGGCAGCAAGGAGGACCATTCCTGCGAAAACAACAAGTCGATGCTTTTTTATCATGAATGCTTCACATACCGTCGTCTGACCAGAATAAGTCCGCCAAGAATGAATCCTAATCCAAGCAGAGCGCCTTCAGCAAAGTTCCCTGCTGTATTCGGCATCTTGGCGCCTTTTACCGTCTTTGGTGTTTTTTGATGAACAGGTTTGGCCGGCTTTTTAGGAAGAACAGGCTGCGATATCACTTTTTCGGCTTCGTCCTTCACTTCCTCAATGATTTCCGAACCAAACATCTCCGCTGTAATAATCATGTCGGCGAGGAACACACCTTGCAGATTATACAGCTCAATCAGCAGGTCAGCGCCATCAGTGCTTTCAAGCTCAATCAGTTCCCTGTCAGAAAGGGGAGTCTTATTTCCATCCTTAGTCAGGTAGAATTTTGCATCCAGCTGAAGGATGGTCAGCATGTCCCTCATAATACTGGCCAATTCCTGCAGCTCGGCATCCGTCAGGTCGTCTGCACTCTCAAAATCCCCAATCGCTTCAGTTCGTTCCAAGATTGCCATTAATGGAGCTTCATTTTTTGGATCACTGATGTTGATGCTGTCAAAGTGGTTAAACAGTGCCTCAACTTCCGTTTCAGTAATGCCGAACTGGGCCAATACCTCATCCATCCCATCAAGGAGATCTTCGCCCACAATTGCTTCAAAGTAAGCCTCTTCAAGCTCCTCAATGGTTTCAAAATCCTCTACCTTCCGTCCTTGAGCGGCCAGTACCTCGTTCAGTTCTTCGCGGGTGATCTCAAGATCGGCAAGAAATTCTGCAAGACTTTCTTCGGTGAGAGGTGTTGGTTCCTCCATATCCTGGTAGTCTTCGATCAATGTACGAAGGGCATTCGTATAAAAGAAGGTTTCAATAATATCCTGTCCTTCTTCAAGTTCTCCATATTCCACAAGAAAGTCTGTTAACTCTTCCTTGTCTGCAAACTCGTATTCTGCTGCAATTTGCTGCAGGTTTTCTTCTGTCAGCGGAACGCCGAGCATTTCTTTTAGGTCTTCAATTGATTCTACTTCCTCCAGCGGAATATAGAAATAGTAATCCAGATACTCATCCAGTTCATCTGCGGTCCAGCCTGTCTCATTTAAAACTGGAGCAGCTTCATTCGGTGCAAGTGCAAAAGATGACAAAGGGAACAGTCCAAGGACCAATACTGCTGCCAGTGTAGCCGAAAGGATTTTGTTCATTGTTTTCCCCCAATAATAGTATTTTCCATCAAATCCTAATATATGACAAAATCTGATAGAAAGATAGAATTGAATTGTGAAAAAAAATCCTGTAGAATAGTTCCTGTTTTTTTAATTACTGTAAATAAAAGGGAAAAGATTCGAGTTTTAACGGAGTGGCGATGAGCCGTTCTTTTATAGGGGTCTATGCATGTTATAACCAGCATTTTAAAGCCTGTTTTTGGGTGGAAGGCGTGCAGACTCCTGGGGATCAGCTGGTCAGGTGAGATCCTGCAGGAGCTTGCTACAGGGAGGCTCAGCGCCAGCTCTGCGGAAAGCGAAGCGACTGGAACGGAAATCAACAGCCTACTTCGTCCACCAACCAAACTAAAAAGCTGGAGGTAAACTCGAAGTTTTCATTGAGTTTGTCTGCAGTCTGAGTCCTTCACGTCTGAGGTGAAGGACTCATAGGTAAAAGGCTTCAATGTACTTATTTGCAATTTTGGATCCCGGCCTTTTCTTTTAGAGCAGATCGTTTACATGATAGACTTTGCCGATTTCAATGGACTTCTCCAGTATCAGCTTAACCAGCGCATTGGCGACAACAGAAGGCGGCCGCAGCATGCCTTTCTCCTTGAATTCCTTAAAACGTTCAATTTCGGAGAAGGCTTCCTTGGAGGAGGAACGGATTGTCTCCTGCATACCTGTGTCCATGATTCCGGGACTGTAGCCAAAAATGACCGTCTGGCTTAGTTTATTGGTGAATTCAAGAGCAGCGGTTTCTGTAAACATATTAATCGCCGCTTTGGTGCTGCAATAAATGCTCCAGCCATGGCTTGGACGCTCAGCTGCACCGGAAGTGACATTCGCGATCACCAGGCGTTTTCCTCTCTCTTCTGCGGCTTTTACAAATAAGTTGGTGATGAGAATAGGGGCTGTTAAATTCACCTGTATATTGCGCAAAACAGCCGCTTCTTCCAGCTCTCCGACTGTTTCAATCGGATCAACGACTCCTGCATTATTAATCAAATAGACAGCTTGCGACTGATCATGGAAAACCGCCTCGGAAACCTTTGAAAATACATCCCTTATTTCATTAGCGGAGGTGAGGTCACAAGGGTAATAGCTGTATTCAGCAGTTCCATTTGAAGCAGCTGTTCTAAGCTCCTCGTTTTCTGTCCTCGATATGGCAATCACGTTGATATTTTCTTCCAGCATTTTGTGGGCAATCCCCTCACCAAGCCCTTTTGAGGCGCCTGTAATAATTGCGTACTTCATTCAGCATCCCTCCGATATGGTTTCCTCTATTAAACAACAAGCCAATATTAAAAAAAATTTTAAGATGATAAAGTCGGACTAAGTCAGGAGGCGGCTCCACTCGCCTATGAAGGAAGCAGCGTAGGCATTCGGTTCTGAAAGCACTTCCGCTGTGCTTCCGGCCTGTTTGATTTCGCCGCCCATTATAATGGCCATTCGCTGAGTAAAGTATTTTATTTCCGTTAAGTCATGGGAAATGAAAACGGTGGTTGTGTTTGTCTTGCTGACAACCTGTTTGATGTCCTTCAGGAGCTGAACCTTCGTGGGAAAGTCCAGAGCGGAAAACGGTTCGTCCAGAAACAGTACTTCGGGCTCCAGAATCATTGCCCTTGCCAGATTGACACGCTGCGCTTCTCCTCCAGAAAGATGGAGAGCCTGTTTTCTTGCAAGATGACTTATTTTAAACACCTCCATCCAATGCTCCACCTTCATATTAATTTCCCGACGGCTTCGATGGCGCAGCTTTAGGCCAATCGCGATGTTTTGGTGCACCGTCATGTCCAGGAGGAGCGATTGTTGAAGAGCCACTGCAAATCTTCGCCGCACATCAAGCACGGAATGGTCTGTAACCTTTTTTCCGCGATAGAAAACGGTCCCTTCCCCCGGGAGATCCAGCAAGGCCATGGTCTTAAGCAATGTGCTTTTACCAGCGCCATTAGGTCCCATGACACCAAGAGCCTCTCCAGGAAACAGCTCAAAACGGGGGATGGATAATATGCTTCTGTCCCGTGTCCTGATATTAATATTCTCCAAAACAATTAAAGGCTCTTTCATTCAGGTCGCTTCCTTTGCTGTAAAAAAGTAAGGCAGAACGTAATCAAAAAGGCGATGGCCATAATAATGAAGGATAAGGCCAGGGCAATATCAAAGTTCCCTTTCGAAACCTCCATGACAATCGAGGTTGTCAGGATTCTTGTTTCCCCGCTGATATTGCCGCCTACCATCATGGCCGCGCCGACCTCCGCAACCACACGGCCAAACCCGGCAATAATAGCTGCAAGAATGGCAAGACGGGCCTCCTTCATTAAAATCCACACCAGCTGCCAGCGTGTGGCGCCAAGTGCTTTAATCTGCAGAATCATTTTTTCATCGATCTGCTGGAAGGCTGTAGCGGTCAAGCCGGTAACAATCGGCAGTGACACCAGTGTCTGGGCGATAACGATGGCAGCCGGTGTGTACAGGAGAGAAAGATCGCCAAGAGGACCTGAGCGCCATAAAAAAATTGTAATCCATAAGCCCGCAACAACGGGGGGAAGACCCATTCCAATATTAATAAGGACAAGAATCAGCTTTCGGCCGGGGAATCTCGCCAGGCCTAGCAGCATGCCGGCGGGAAGGCCCAAAAGGGTGCTGACGAGGATGGCCGTCATTGACACCCTTAATGTCCTTAATGTGATTTCAACAATTTCCGGGTCGCCGGAGATAATCATTTCAAACGCCTTGATTAACCCTTCAAATAATAATTCCATCATCTATCAGCAGACTTTCTCTTTTAATTAGGGCCTAGCAGCACAGGGCATCTATTCGAACAAGAAGAAAAGCGGTTCCCCATATTCGTCTTTGCCGAATTGTGAGATTGTTTCCTTCGTTTCTTTCTTCAACATAAAGTCAACAAACGCCTTCGCGCCTTCTTTATTAACTCTTTCATGCTTCCCGGGATTGACCTGCATCACATGATAAATATTGAGAAGGCTTTCATCGTCTTCCACTAAAATTTCATAGCCAGCAAGAGAATCTCGTTGGGCAAGGTAGGTAGCACGGTCTGTCAGGATATAGCCTTTTTTCTCGGCAGCGATTTGGAGGCTACTGCCCATCCCCTGGCCTGTTTCAATATAGGCTTTGTGTTGCTTGGGATCAAGGTTCTCGCCTTTCCAAAGCTCAAGTTCTTTCTTATGAGTGCCGGAGTTATCGCCTCGTGAAACAAATACAGCCCCCGAATCCAGTATGCTAGTGAGCGCCTCACCTGCTGTGCTTCCTTTGATGCCGGCAGGGTCCTCGGCCGGTCCGGCAATGATAAAATCATTAAACATGACCTTTTGACGGTTTATGGCATCGCCGCTCTCAACTATTTTCTCTTCAGCTTCCGGTGCATGGACTAGCAGGACATCTGCCTCTCCCCGTGACCCCATTTCAAGAGCCTGTCCGGTTCCTACAGCAACGGTTTTAACATTATAGTCCGTTTCTTTTTCAAATACAGGAATCAGGACATCCAGCAATCCGCTGTCCTGGGTGCTGGTTGTAGTGGCCAGAATCAAATCGGCCTTTTTCCCGCTGCCGATTGAATTGGCTGAATCTTCTTCCTTTGCGTTACTTGTTTTTGAATTGGAACAGGCCGTCATCAATGCGAGAACCAAGATGAGGATGATGGTGATAAAGCTCCTTTTTTTCATGAAAAACCCTCCGATTAATGTTGTTCATAAATGATGCTTCCAAGCTCGGCAGCATCATAGCCATCCAGCTCCTGAACACTGTCCCTGAAAGTGGTGAAATGGATTAGATCGAGCAGATGCTGAAGGGCTGTCCTGTTTTCTGGAGTCCAGCGGAAAACCAGATCAAAGTTCTCCACGGTTACAGGAATGAAGTCCAGCCCAAGCTGACAGGCAGCGTATTGAATCCCAAAAGCGACATCGGCAGATCCCCGGCTGATATGCGCGGCAGCCCCAAGATGAGTCCATTCTTCTGTCTGATATCCATTGATGGTGGCAGGACTTATTGATTGATCTGCGAGGGAGGAGTCGAGCAGAAATCGGGTGCCAGCACCTTTCTGGCGATTCACCATTGTTACATCCGGGCGTGCCAAATCCTGAAAGCCAGTGATCTTTTTTGGGTTTCCTTTGGCAACAATGAAACCTTGCTTGCGGGAGGCCAGCCGTACAACGGTTATATGCTCATGGACAAACAGCTGCCGGATAAAAGGAAGATTGTATTCATGGGACACAGGATCGAGCAGGTGCATGGCTGCAATATCAGCACTGCCGCGGTGAAGCATCATCAGACCTTCAAGGCTGCCTATAAAGGAAGGCTGTATACTTATTCCCGCAGATTCAGCCCCTGTATATTTTACAAGGTGTTCAACAAGGAAATCATGGCTCCCGGCAAGATGTAATGCACGACCGGTTGAGAAGGGAGCGTTCCCGGGGCCTCTGGGCAGGGAGTTGGGAGCGGGTGTCCTGTTCCCTTTAAACCGCTCCACCTCCTTATGCTCGATCCGCATTTTATTGCCAACCTTAAACGCGGTTAATTCGCCTCTCTTAATCAGTTCATAAACTGTATATTTAGAAATCTTGAACATGGATGCAATTTCATCCGGAGTATATGTATGGTTCACCAACTGCTCACCTCCTTATTGTAATTACTCTAAAACAAACAAAATTCCTTCAAAAAACGTTAAAAATGGATAAAATCGTTAAGTTTTGTTGAGTTTTGTAAAATTCTGTTCACAATTTAGACAAATTTTTGCCGCTTATAACAGAGGGCAAAGATGATAGCCTAATAGAAGGAGGCAGGGCAGGTTAACACCGGCTAGAATGGTTTTCTTTATAAAAGAATGAGTACTCAGGTTTAAGAGCAGTTTCCTGACTCTCGCATAAGAGCAGCTTACTCCTTCATAGAGGCCATACTCGCGTATAGAGACATACTTCAGTATAGAGAGGACATACTGAAGTATAGAGGGATTCCTCCATACAGATACAGAGCGATGGCCACTGCTATTTAAAAGCGGCTGCTTCAGCATCTCTCTGCGAAAACTTGTTACTCGGCCATTGCACAATGCCACAAGCATGATGCTGTATTTTCCCCGGCTTCCCATGGTAAACTTCTGTACAGTGGTGATTTGACCATGGAAAGGAACGTGAAAATGCGAATTTCTGATAAAGCAAGGGATTTCCTTAAAGAGGTTCTTGAGGAACGCAATGCTGAAGGAATCAGGCTGTATTTTGCCGGCTATGGCTGAGGCGGGCCTGAGATAGGACTGGCTCTGGATGAGCCGGAAGAAAAAGATGGAGTTATAATTGAGAATGAAATTGTTGTAGCGCTTGATCCCAGGCTTCAGGAGGCAGCGGAAGACATTGTTCTGGAGTATGACGAGTGGAATGATGGGCTAGTCGTTCTTGGCGGGGGCAGCTGTTCATAAAGGAAATGCATGCCAGGACTGTGGTGTGCATTTTTTAAGTGTGTAGCTAAGAAAATAGAACTATTTCCTTTGTAAAAATACCCAATGTTAAGTGAGAAGTTGTTATTTCCTGTCGAAAAAAATATAATAAACTATTGTACAGTTCTTCACTAAAGGGGAAAAAATGATGACTTCCAATCAAAAAAATAACACCCGGCTTGATTATGGGCTGGTCATGATATTGTTTTTATTGTTTTTAGCAAGCTGCATTTCCATTTACAGTGCCCAGACAACCGGGCAATACGGAGAGAATTTTCTATTAAAACAAGTAATCTGGTATGCAGTAGGGATCGGCATTATTGCCGGTGTCATTACACTGGATTCCGAGCAGCTGCGAAAGCTGACCTGGTTTGCCTATGGCTTCGGGATTATATTGCTGGCAGGGCTGATTGTTGCCCCCAGCAGCATTGCTCCAACCATCAATGGGGCAAAGAGCTGGTACAGAGTACCGGGGTTAAGCTCACTCCAGCCCTCGGAGTTCGTCAAAGTATTCATTATCCTGGCGCTGGCCCGGGTCATTCACGATCATCATCAAAAAAATACAATAAAGACTATTTCCTCCGATATATGGCTGCTGATTAAAATCGGCCTGGTTACTTTTGTTCCCTTGATGCTCGTCATGCAGCAGCCTGACCTTGGGACATCGCTCGTCTTTCTGGCGATTATGCTGGGGATGATCTTTATCTCCGGTATCTCATGGAAAATCCTTGTCCCTATATTTGGGACAGGTATTACGCTGATTTCCGTGATCTTTTATTTTGTCATCTGGAAACCTCAGATTCTTGAAAAGTATTTAGGTGTTAAGGAGTATCAGTTTGGACGGATCTATTCGTGGCTTGATCCATATAACTATCAGAGCACGACAGGCTTTCAGCTGACAAGATCGCTTCTGGCAATTGGATCTGGTGAAACAACAGGCAAAGGGTACGGAACACGCGAGGTCTATTTGCCGGAGAGCCATACCGATTTTATCTTCAGTATTGTCGGTGAGGAATTTGGCTTTGTGGGGGCAAGTGTCCTGATCAGTTTATTCTTCCTTCTGGTCTATCAAATCACCAAGATTGGCATGGAAACGAAAAATGACTTTTACACCTATTTATGTGTCGGTGTGATTAGCATGATCACCTTCCACGTGTTCCAGAATATCGGCATGACGATTGGTTTGCTGCCCATAACCGGAATTCCCCTTCCCTTTGTCAGCTATGGGGGGAGCTCACTGATGGGCAATATGCTCGCCATCTCCCTGATTTTTTCGATTCGTTATCATTATAAAAAATATATGTTTTCCACGAGTGCATAAAAGAGCAAAGGCCGGAGCCTTTGCTCTTCTTCATTCAACCACTCCTACTTCAGCGATTGACACATCAACACTTACTTTAACCTCGGCATTTGGGTATTCTTCAGTCCATTTGGTAAAATCAAACCCCCTTGTCTGTGTTTTTGCAAAATGGCCCAAACCAATGGGATCGATATTCTTTTCCTGAAATTTCTTGATTAATTTGGTGCATTCTGAAGCAACTTGTCTTTCTAGCTGCTTTTCAATTTTTTTAACAACCTTTTTCGATACCGTTCGGCCGGTATACTCGCTAACGAGCGCATCGATATTGATATGGATGTCAAATTCATAAGGGCTCCTCTTTTTTAGCCGAAATTTATATTTTGACTTAAGGCTTTTAATCACTGATTCTTTATTGTCCGCTTTTATCTTTATCGTCCCCTCGCTATATTCATCAACCAGCAGCTTAAAGTAAAACATCTTGGATGTGGGGATGGAATCAATGACTTTTTCATCTTTAAAAAGTGCTACGCCTGCTATATTTACCAGATCAGGCTGAGTCTTCTTTAGCAGGGGAAGAAAAGGGTCTTTCCCTTTCTGATAGAAATCAAATAAAAATTGGTGAACATTCGTGAGGGGCATATTGCCCCGCTCCGTATTCTGCTGGATCAAACCGGAAAGATAAATGGCATTGCCCCGGTCTCCATAATTTCCTTTGAAAATTTCGCTTGCTGTTCCATCAACGACTGCCAGGTATACCCTTGCACCAACGCTGGGGTCACGCTGAAAGGCATCGAGAAATTCAATAATTCCCTCTCTTGCAACCTCTTCCCCAAACAGTCCAACCTCTAGGCTTCCAGTTACGATGGGCTGGGAGGATTTATGGGACATCTGGAAAATGATATCCCTGGTAACGGTTCCCTTTGAAGTAAAGGTAAAATTTTCAATGGACCGGTCCGTCTTATAGACAGGGATCATCACGCTTCCGAGAATCTGGTCATCTTTTTTATCAAGGCCGATGCCTACCGCAATATTGACATCATCCACGACTTCCTTTTGAACACAGCCTGAAAGAAGCATCAAGCTTAGCAACAATAAGAAAAGTTTTTGACCCCTCACTTCTTTTTCACCTTCTTTGCAATTAAAACGGACAAATAGAGGAAAGGAATAAACAAATAGGAAACGGCAAAGCTCAGTAAGGCCGTCAGATCCAGAACCATATTGATCCTCTCGCGACTGTTTAGAAACATCAATATTCCAAGGCATAGCAATGCTGCGACTATTACCCCTTTACGCTGCTTTAGATGAAATACCTGCTTTGTGACCCGGCTTGCCACCCATAGTGATATCGCCACGTTCGGGATAATAATGATGGCCCAGTTAGCGATCCCGATATACTCAAACCGTTCAATAAAAGGAAGCTGAACGATTTTCCACATTTCCAGTGTCGGCCAGATGGATTTTTCCAGCAGGCCGCCTGAAAAATAGGCAAAGGTGAGGATCGCTAAAACCGTGTAAAGAATCGTTGTAAAAAAAACCCCAAGATGCGCCCATTTTTTTGATTTCTGCGGTTCTTTGATGAATGGGTAAATAAACAGAAGCACATCATACCCCAGGTAAGTGAGTGACATCCTGTACCCGCTTTTTATCATATCGATTAATGTATGGTCGAAAACAGGCAATAAATTCGTGAAATCAGCATGCTTGACTGCAAGGCCAAAAACCAGCAGCAAATAGGCTGGAAGAACGAGAGAGAAAAAAGCCATGCCGGCAACCGTCCTGAGTCCGCCATTAATGATGTATACAGCCAATAAGAGATAAACGGAAGCAAACACAAAGGTGTTTAATTCTGGAAACATCCATACTTTAATGATTTCAATCAGGCCGCCGAGAACTCCCGCACAGGTTAAAATGTAATAGAAAATAAAAAAACTGTTCAGAGCGTTTCCTGCGATTTTCCCAAATACGTATACATTGGCAGTAAGGACATCTCCTTGGACCGTTTCGCATATTTTGTACATCACCCATACTATGACATGGATAATCAGACCGGCCCCTAATACTGAAATCCAGGCATCATTCCCTGCATCTTTGGCTACAACCCGCTGAAAGCCGAGAA
Organism: Mesobacillus foraminis; assembly: GCF_004340465.1. GTDB lineage: Bacteria > Bacillota > Bacilli > Bacillales > Cytobacillaceae > Mesobacillus_B > Mesobacillus_B foraminis. Next base: position 455,315 of record NZ_SLVV01000003.1, read on the forward strand.
CACCTATTCCAATCTGCATTGCCATAATCACATATAGAGGGAGGAAGGGCGATATTTTAAACCTATCCTGAATGGGTTTGTGCATGATTCCTACCTGCCTTCCAATGATCATTCATCAATATCCTTTTTCTTATGGCTTTTTTCACCGCTGAAACGAATCGGATCCTTCGTCCGCAAATAGCTCGGACGGCGGTTTAAATCTTTAAAAGAACCTCGGATAAAAGCATCTTTCAAATCCTGCACCCGTGGCGGATACAAGGGCTCAAGGAAAGGATGTCCAAGAGAGGTCAGCCGGATTAGGTGGGTCATAAGAAAGCAAAAAGCAATGGTGATTCCAAGGAGCCCCCATAATTCCGCCATCAGGAGAAAAGGAAAGCGCAAAAGCCTGATGGTGTTGCTCATTTTATAAACCGGTGTGGTAAAAGCAGCAAGAGCTGCGAGTGCGATGAAAATCAAAAGGACGTTGGAAGTCAGCCCGGCTTCAACCGATGCAGTCCCAAGTACGATACCGCCCACGATACCAATCGTCTGGCCGACCTTGGTAGGCAATCTAGCGCCTGCCTCCCTAAGGAGTTCAATGGTGATTTCCAGAAATAAAGCTTCCAGGATAGGCGGGAAGGGAACAACCCTGCGGGAATTGATCAATGTCCCGAGGAGATCCTTAGGGATCAGCTCGTAATGATAGGTAAGAGCAGCAACATATATGGGTGTAATCAAAATCGAAAAGGCTACTCCAAAGACACGAATCAATCTAAAGAAAGAGGACAGGACCCAGTTCAGAAAATAATCCTCAAATGAGCTGAAAAACTCAATCAGTGTCGTTGGCCCGATTAATGCATGAGGAGAACCGTCTACCAAAATCGCAATTTTCCCCTCAGCCAGGATGGCCGCAACCCGGTCAGGACGTTCTGTATCAAGCAGCTGAGGGAAAGGCGAGCTCTCGTTGTCAGAAATAAGCTGGACAATATAGGAGCTGTCGACGATTTCATCAAATTCAATATTCTTAATCCGCTGGCGGACTGTCTGAATGATTTCATCGTTGGTGATCCCTTCAACGTGTAAAATGGATATCTTTGTTTTCGATAGACTCCCGAGGGTAAACTCCTCACTTACCAGTTCCTTGATCGGCATCCGCTTTCGGACCATATTGATGTTCTGCCGGAGGGATTCTACAAAGGCTTCCTTCGGCCCCACAACGCTAAACTCAATTTCAGGCGCTGAAACCGACCGGCTAACTTCCTTTTGTGCCGCAATGAAGGCAAATAGGCTTTTGTCATTATCTAAAAACAGCATGACATACCCATTGAACAGCTTTTTCTCAATCTCTGATTTTTCCGTGGAAAGCTGGACATCAGGAATAGGGAGCAGCTTTTTGATATCCGAAAGCTGATAAAGCTCTTCTTCAAGTAAAGCCGGGAGGACACTGTTGCTCAGTATCTTTTCATCCACAAGGGTGGACATAAAAACAAAGGTGAAAGGTTTGCCTGTTTTTTGATTGATATAATTCGTTTTTGTAAAGTCCTTGGATTTGAGGAATGTTTTTTCCCAGTCCTCTGAATTCTTTTTTTCTTCGTTTTTATTCTGAGTATGTTGCTGATTCTTTTCAGGACTGCTTGAACGTTCGTTCTGCATCCGCCGCTTTCTCTTAAAAAAATGTCCCATGTGCCTCACCACTTCAGAAGTTTGCGTTTAGCTTTTGCCAAAAAAGGCAGGTTTATGAAAAAAAAGAAAAAACCCGCAAATAAATGCGGGTTTTACGGATGTTTATTAAAGAGGATTATTTTTCAGCCATGATCTTTTCAAGGTCATCAAGCATCGCATTGGCCGCCATAACGCCTCCGGCAGTATTCCAGATCGCATCGCTGACCTCGTGGGCATTATTGTTTTTCACTGCACTCAGATTCTTCCAAAGTGGATCATTTGTCCATTCTTCAGCGGTATTTAAAGCTTCTTTGTCTCCATTGGGAGCATAAGTGAAATAGAAAAGGATATCTCCATCCATTTTCGGAATGACTTCTTTTCCGACCTCGATTGCCAGGTTCCCAAGCTGATTCTCTTCGGTGAACAGTTCAGCCTGATGCTCTGCCCGCTTAAATCCTAATTGGTCAAAAATGACTCCGGAAAACGAATCCGTATAATAGATCCTGGACTTTCCAGCCATAAAACGAACAACTGATACTTCCTGATTGACCTTATCTCCAAGCTTTTCTTTTATTTCTGCAACATGGCTGTCGAAATCATTCAGGACATCATTTCCTTTGTCTTCAAGGTTTAACGCTTTTGCATAAAGCTTAAAGTTTTCTTTCCAGTCTCCCCTGAGCGTCTCCGAGAAGACAGTAGGAGCAATGGCATTTAACTGGCTGTAGACCGCTTCATGGCGAAGCTTGTTTCCAATAATTAAATCTGGTTTTAAAGAAGCGATTTTTTCCAGGTTCACTTCACTTTCAAGTCCTACAACTTCAACACCTTCCATATCTCCTTTGATATGGTCATACCAGGGGTCGCCAAGCCAGGATTGGACAGCACCGACAGGTTTAACTCCAAGTGCCAGCAAGGCTTCTGTTCCTTCATTTGTAAGGATGACCACCTTTTCAGGAGTTTTCTCCAGTGTGGCCGTTCCCATTGCATGCTCAATTGTATAACCTGTTTTTTCCCCGCTGTCGCCGGCATCTTTTTCATTTGCGGCTTCGTCCTTTTCGTTATTCCCGCAGGCTGCCAGAAGCAGGAGGGAAAGAAGGGAAAGGAGTGTGAGTAAAGATTTAAAGCCTTTCATAAATATGTAACCTCCCATAATATCAATGATAATGATTATCAATTACAGACTAATTTTAAAATGAAACAGGCAGGCAGTCAACACTTAATTGAAAATCATTTTCAATTATTTAAAACATTCCATAAATAGCTAAATGAAAATGATTTTCAAAGTCATTGACATAATCCCACTGGACCAATAGACTAAAACTTGAAAAAACGTAAATGTTATAGACAATAATAGATTGTTCGGAAAGGTTATTCCTATGCAGCTGTTAAATCCGGTCCATAAGTGGGTGGGCCTTTTTATCGCCATTCTCCTGTTAATTTTCTTAATGTGTGCAAGCATTGTTTACGGATATACAGATACGACTTGGAAAATGGCCATTGACGCTTTTACGAGCTTTAATGGCTCTAATGAACATATTGTGATTGAATCGGTGAGGCTCCCGCGCTCGCTGATTGCTGCCGCTGTCGGCGGAAGCCTTGCCATCGCTGGAGTTCTGATGCAAACGCTGACGAAAAATCCGCTGGCTTCTCCGGATATATTTGGAGTGAATGCCGGGGCGGGGGTGGCTGTGGTCATTGCCATGACCATCTTCGGTGCAGGGAATCTTGAGCTATTTACATGGCTTTCGTTCGCCGGCGCTGCGGTAGCCGCCATTAGTGTATATGGAGTGGGATCTCTGGGGCGCGAAGGACTGACACCAATGAAGCTGACCCTGGCTGGAGCTGCAATGACTGCGATGTTTGCTTCCTTCACCCAGGGACTATTAGTGATAAATGAAGCAGCCCTTGAACAGGCACTCTTTTGGCTTGCTGGTTCTGTAGCCGGAAGAAAGCTTGAAAATCTGACGGTCGTCTTTCCTTATCTGGCTGCCGGCTGGATTGGAGCTCTATTGATATCCGCTAAGCTAAATGTTCTGTCGATGGGGGAGGATGTGGCGAAGGGGCTTGGCTTGAATACTGGCCTCTTAAAAATAGGCATCGGCCTGATTGTCATTTTATTATCCGGAGGGGCAGTAGCAGTTTCGGGGCCAATCGGGTTTATTGGCATCGTGATCCCGCATCTTACCCGGTCAATTGTTGGCATTGACCATCGCTGGGTCATACCTTTTGCTGGAGTCCTGGGCGGGATCCTGCTGGTTGCGGCAGATATTGCCTCCAGGTATATCCTGATGCCTCAGGAGGTTCCAGTCGGAGTCATGACCGCCATCATTGGAACCCCATTTTTCATTTACATTGCCAGAAAGGGGTTCAATGGGCGATGAAAAGATACAAAAGTTTACGTTTAAATCAAGAGAGAATCTCTTTTCTTATTGATTACAAGGCACTGTTGACGTTTTTGGGGCTGCTGCTGCTCACAGTCCTGGTGTTTGTGTTAAGTACAGGGCTGGGAGAAATGAACATCTCTCCATTTTCCGTTTTACAGGTATTTTTCGGGGGCGGGACTGAAATGGACCGCCTTGTAATTCATACATTTCGACTGCCGAGAATCATTGTGGCACTTATGGTAGGGATGGGGCTGGCTGTAGCAGGCGGAATCCTCCAGGGAATGATCCGGAATCCCTTGGCCTCACCCGATATTCTGGGGATAACAGGAGGGGCAGCGGTAGCGGTTGTCGGGTTTTTAGCCATTTTCAGCGATAAAAACCATTCATTGACCGTCAGCATCCAGTGGCTTCCCGTAGCTGCTTTTATCGGGGCCGCTGTTGTCGCTCTCCTCGTTTACCTGCTCGCGTGGAAAAATGGAGTTTCCCCCATCAGGCTTGTACTGATTGGGATAGGCTTGATGACATTGATGAAGGCCCTGACCACGATGATGATGGTTCTTGGTCCAATCTATCAAACAAGCCAGGCAAACATCTGGATTACAGGGACCGTTTACGGTTCAAACTGGAACAATGTAAAGGTGCTCGTTCCATGGATAATGCTGTTTCTGGTTATCGCCTTTATTTATTCCCGGGCGGTAAATATCCAGGAGCTCGGGGACGAAATTGCAACAGGGCTTGGAGGATATGTCCAGAGGCAGCGGTTTATTTTATTGATGATCAGTACAGCCTTGATCGGAGGGTCCGTAGCCTTTGCCGGTGGAATCGGGTTTGTCGGGCTGATGGCTCCGCATATGGCAAGAAGGCTGGTCGGCTCGGACTTCGGTGCTTTGCTGCCTGTTTCGGCACTGCTCGGCGGGATATTGGTAATGGTAGCCGATTTGATCGGACGAACCTTATTTTCACCACTTGAAATACCTGCAGGAGTCTTTACAGCCAGTATTGGGGCACCATACTTTATCTATTTGCTATTTAAGACACGGAATGCTTAATAGATAGAAATCATTTAAAAAAGGGGCGGTCAAAATGGGCCAGGCAGTAGAAGCGAAGAAACTGACGCTTTCTTATGGAGATTCAATTATCATTAATGAACTTGACATTGAGATCCCAAAAGGAGAAATCACTGTTTTTATCGGGGGAAATGGGTGCGGGAAGTCGACGCTCCTTCGTTCGATTGCAAGGCTCCTTAAGCCAAAGTCCGGTGCAGTTCTCCTTGAAGGATCAGCCATATCCAGCCTTTCAACGAAAGAAGTGGCTAAAAAAATGGCGATATTGCCTCAGTCGCCAACTGCACCAGAAGGACTGACGGTTCTTCAGCTTGTCAAACAGGGCCGTTACCCTTATCAGACATGGCTGAAGCAGTGGTCGGCCGAGGACGAAGCAAAAGTCCAAAATGCTTTAAAAGCTACCGGAATTGAAGATTTAAAGGACCGACCCGTTGATTCCCTTTCAGGCGGACAGCGCCAGCGGGCATGGATTGCCATGACACTGGCCCAGGATACGGATATTATTCTTCTCGATGAACCGACAACCTATCTGGACATGACTCATCAAATCGAAATTCTTGATCTTCTGTTTGAATTAAACGAGCAGGAAGGTCGGACGATTCTTATGGTCCTTCATGACCTGAACCTTGCATGCCGGTATGCCCATAATATTGTCGCGATTAAAGATCAAAAGGTTTATGCACAAGGAAAGCCGGAACATGTCATCAATTGCGGCCTGGTAAAAAATGTTTTTGAGATGGACTGTGAAGTAACGATTGATCCCCTGTTTGGAACACCGCTCTGCATTCCTTACGGGAAAGGGCGCTGTATCCTTACGAAGGGCGACATGGCCAATGCCCGTTAAGCTAACTCCCAGAGAGGCATCCGAGCTCTCAAGGTTCAGGTACTCTTCACAGCTTGAGGAAGAGGGTTCGGCCATTAAAATTGGAGACCTGCTAAGTTCCGATAAAATGGCTGCCTTTTTGGAAGATGTCAAAAAAGAAATCAAAGCTCCGGACTTTAAGGTGGCCGCTTCTGTTTTTACAAAACGATTTGCATTTGTCGCAGTGATTTATTTGTATGCTTTATCAGCGTGGAACAAGAGACTTTGTTTTACTTTGGATTCCCTGCTCCTGCAAAGCAACAGCAAGGATGGGAACTGGCTGCCTGATTACTCCATGGAAAACCTTTCAGCGGAGGAGTTTGCAGGCGGAAGCAGAGAACAATGGAGAGAAGAGGCGTTGCGGCATTTATTTAAGGAAATTGTCTATCCTGTACTTGATGCACTTGCCACGGAGGGAAAGCTGACAAAATTCATCCTTTGGGAAAATATCGCCGTATACATATACTGGCTCTATGGAAACATCCTCGAAGGAAAGTACCAGGAAGATTTTCACTATCTTGTAAAAGCCGCCCCTGGGTCCGTCTTTGGTCCATATAATCGCAATCCCCTGGAAAGGTATAATGTAGAGCCAACCTATTTGGAAGAATTGGATGAATCCGTCCGAATCAGGAAAACATGCTGCTTTACCTACCAGCTGGGGGAGAAGAGGACATACTGCAAAAACTGCCCGTTATATTGCAGGCAATTTAATACGGGAAAGAGGAACAAGCATTGAAAAATACTTTAACAGAACAAATAGAAGGTTTGCTCGAAAAATATACAGAATTGCTGGTCGGCGAGGCGACCGACGAACATATAGAAAAAGTAAAATCGTGGGTCATTTATAATCATATCGCAAAATCCATGCCTCCCCTTGCGAAACACTGGAACAGCAGTTATCCTGATGGAAAAGAAAATATCTTGCAGGTCATTAAAGAAATTAAAGAATTAAACGAACAGAACCGTCTAAAAAAGAAATAAGGAAAGATGCCTGATAAACCATTTTGTGCAAAGTGGTTTATTTTTTTTGCCGCAGGGAATCGTCGCACTAAATATAGTTATATAAAAGTATTAATCGAACGAACAATGACCATTACGATTTCATTACAATACTATAAAGAGAAGGGATTTTTTCAAAGTTCGGGCAAGCGTTTTAAAATTTGGTTCGGCATCGATCTTTTCGAATAAGGAGAGATAAATAAGATGGAGAAACTCATGAGGGATTTCTTTCTGTTTTTGTCCACGAATCGCATGATGACCAGATTCGCAAAAAAGTATGGTTCCAGCTTCGGAGCCTCCCGCTTTGTAGCAGGGGAGACGATAGACGATGCTGTCAAGGTGATCAAGGAACTCAATGGGAAAGGCCTGGCTGTGACAATCGATTATCTTGGTGAATTTGTTGATAATGAAAAAGAAGCCAATGAAATGGCAGATCAAACCATTGAAGCGATCAACGCCATTGGCAGAGAAAAGCTTAATTCGCAGCTCAGCCTCAAACTGACCTCTATGGGCCTTGACATCTCGGAGAATCTGGTCAGGGAGAACATGCGTCGAATCCTCAAGGAAGCAGAAGAAAACCAGGTATTTGTCACGATTGATATGGAGAACTATTCCCGCTGCCAAAAAACCCTGGATATTTTTAAAAAGCTGCGTATCGAATCGGAAAACATAGGCACCGTCATCCAATCCTACCTTTATCGGTCCGAGCAGGATATCTTGGATCTGAACAATTATTCAGCCAGCCTCCGTCTGGTAAAAGGGGCTTACAAGGAATCCTCGGAGGTCGCCTTCCCCAATAAGGCAGATGTGGATAAAAATCTGAAAAAAATAATTGAAATGCATTTGCAAAATGGAAATTATACAGCAATCGCCTCCCATGATGATGCCATCATTGAGCATACAAAGAAGTATGTAAAAGAAAACAATATCCCTAACAGCCAATTTGAGTTTCAAATGCTGTACGGGATAAGACCGGAACGCCAGATCGAGCTTGCTGAGGAAGGCTACACCATTCGTGTCTATGTCCCATACGGTACCGACTGGTATGGGTATTTCATGCGAAGGATCGCCGAGCGCCCGGCTAACGCAGCCTTTATTTTAAAAGGAATCTTTAAAAAGTAGCAGCAATGGTTCTTAAGTAAGGAGTTTTAAAAGGGATCCCCGGACTTGTGTGAAGCGAATACCAGTATCAAAGGATGGCGGCGTACACTAGTCCTGTTGGAGACAAGGGAGCGGTGTAAGGCAGGGGAAAGTGACCGTAATTGGTGGAAAAGGGGAAAGAGGGTACGTAGAGGGGTTCTACGTGACCGGGCCTGGGTGTAAAAGGAGAAAGAGGTAAGGTAGAAAGGTCCTACGTGACCGGACCAGGGTGGAAACTGAGAAAGAGGGTACGTAGAGGGGTTCTACGTGACCGGGCCTGGGTGTAAAAGGAGAAAGAGGTAAGGTAGAAAGGTCCTACGTGACCGGACCAGGGTGGAAACTGAGAAAGAGGGTACGTAGAGGAGTTCTACGTGACCAAACCTGGGTAGAAACTGAGGAAGAGGGTACGTAGAGGGGTTCTACGTGACCGGGCCTGGGTGGAAAAGGGGAAAGAGGTAAGGTAGAGAGGTCCTGCGTGACTGGGAATGAGTAGAAATGAGGAAGGTATATCGCCGCCCGGCAAAATGGCCGGGCCGACAGACAGGAATCAAGTAACTTATTTCTTATATTGATTGTTTTGGCTGTTCACTTTTCCTCCGCCATCATTTTCGACGGTTGGTCCTGCATTTCCTTTAACGCTGGCGGCACTTACACCACGCTTTGATGGGTTTTTCTTCATCCTTGACATCTTGCTCACCTCCGTTAATAGCTTGTTCCAGTGGACAGTGTTTAACGCTTTAAAAGTAAATTTCTAAAAATTTTAATTTTTCCACCAATAGTTATTGCGAAAATTTCCAAATTCTTTTATAGTTAACGTAACAACGCTTATTCACAAGCCATTTTTTTTGGTGAAAAAATGAATGAGCATTCATTCAAAGGGCAAAAGGGGGAAAAGTTTGATGCGTCAGATTCAGAAAGCAGCCGTTTTAGGTTCTGGTGTCATGGGTTCAGGAATTGCGGCACACCTGGCAAATATCGGGATACCTACATTGCTGCTCGATATTGTTCCTCGTGAGCTGATACAGGAAGAAAAGGACAAAGGATTAACCCTGGAGGACAAAAAAGTCCGTAACCGGATCTCGGAGGAAGCTCTTCAGAAGCTTCTAAAACAAAAGCCTGCACCACTTACGTCAAAAAACAATCTCTCGCTTATAGAGCCGGGCAATCTAGAGGATGATCTTTCACGTTTAAAAGAAGCTGATTGGATCATTGAGGTAGTCGTTGAAAATCTGGCTGTCAAGAAACAGCTTTTTGAAAGCGTTGACAAGCACCGGAAGCAGGGAAGCATTGTCAGCTCCAATACCTCAGGGATTTCGGTAGAAGCCATGTCTGAAGGAAGATCGGAAGACTTTCGCAAGCATTTCCTGGGCACCCACTTTTTTAATCCTCCACGCTATCTGAAGCTGCTTGAGATTATCCCGACAAAGGACACAGATCAAGAGGTTCTCTCCTTCATGATGGAATTTGGCGAAAATCGCCTAGGCAAAGGGGTTGTAGAGGCAAAGGATACCCCAAACTTTATCGGGAACAGAATTGGAACGTATGGGCTTTTGATCACAGTGCGCGAAATGCTAAAAGGCAGCTACAGTATCGGGGAAGTTGATTCGATTACCGGTCCACTCATCGGCAGGCCGAAAAGCGCAACATTCCGTACACTCGATGTGGTCGGCCTGGATACCTTCATCCATGTTGCCAACAACGTTTATGATCAGGTGGAAGAGACCGAAAAGGATGTCTTCAAAGTTCCGGACTTTATGGTGAAAATGCGTGAGAATGGCTGGCTCGGCAGCAAGTCGGGGCAGGGATTCTTCCTGAAGCAAGGCAAGGACATTCTTGAACTTGATCCGAGCACACTTGAATATGGCCCCAGAAAAAAACTGAAAACTCCTTCAATCGAGCTGAGCAAGCAGGAAAAGGGAAGTGCCAATAAATTGAAAGCGCTTATCTATGCAGAAGACCGCGCCGGTGCGCTTTTATGGAATATATTCAGCCCGGTTTTCATTTATTCCGCTGAGCTATTAGGTACGATTGCAGATGATATTGTCGCAATCGATAATGCAATGAAATGGGGATTTGGCTGGGAGATGGGGCCGTTTGAAGCATGGGATGCTGTTGGTCTTGAAAAGTCGGTTAGGAGGATGCAAGAGGACGGGACAAATATCCCCGGCTGGATCAATGAAATGCTGGAAAAAGGCTTCACCTCATTTTATAAGGATGAGGATGGACAGAGATCCTTCTATGCTAAAGGTGAATACAAACCTCTTAAGGCAAATCCTAAAATCATCAATCTTAAGCAGCTGAAAAAGCAAAACGGAGTTATAAAGAGGAATTCCGGTGCCAGCCTTATTGATATTGGAGACGGTGTAGCTTTACTGGAATTCCATTCGCCGAACAATGCGATTGGAATGGACATCATCCAGATGATTAATTATTCCATTGATGAGGTGGGGAGAAATTATAAAGGCCTTGTGATCGGCAACCAGGGAAAGAACTTCTGTGTGGGGGCGAATCTGGCTTTGATGCTGATGGAGGCCCAGGATGACAATTACTTTGAGCTTGATCTCGTAATCCGCCACTTCCAGCAGGCAATGATGAAGATTAAATACAGTCCTAAACCAGTTGTGGCAGCACCATTTGGAATGACCCTTGGCGGAGGTGCAGAGGTATGCCTCCCAGCGGTGCATATCCAGGCATCAATGGAGACCTATATGGGTTTGGTTGAAGTTGGAGTTGGCCTGCTTCCTGGGGGCGGTGGAAACAAGGAATTGTATATCAGGCACCTTGAAGGACTGCCAAATGGAGTAGACTTTGATTTGCAAAAAGTAGCCAACAAAGTATTTGAAACGATTGCCATGGCTAAGGTGTCTACTTCGGGTGACGAGGCGCGCGAAAATAATTTTCTCAATCTCTCCGACGGCGTAAGCGTAAACGGTGACCATCTCTTATATGATGCCAAGCAGACTGTACTGGCATTATCTGAAAAAGGGTACAGAGCACCTGTCCGTAAACCAGTGCCGGTAGTTGGAGAGCCAGGGTATGCCACACTTCTCCTTGGTGCCCAGAACATGCTTTTATCGGGGTACATTTCCGAACACGATTTAAAAATAGCGAAAAAGATTGCCTATGTAATATCGGGCGGCAAAGTTCCGTATGGAACGAAAGTTGATGAACAATACTTGCTGGACCTTGAACGGGAGGCATTCCTGAGCCTTGTAGCTGAACTGAAAACGCAAGCGCGGATGCAGCATATGCTTGTGAAAGGAAAACCGCTCCGCAATTAGAATGATCTGTTCATAAATACCAGTTTGATAGATTCGAGTTCCAGCTTCATCTCCTTGGCCCATGGCCTGTACAGAAGCTGACATTTTGTGAAAGAGAGGGAATGGAATGAGAGAAGCGGTAATTGTTGCCGGAGCCAGAACCCCCGTCGGAAGAGCGAAGAAAGGTTCGCTGGCAAATATCCGTCCAGACGATCTTGGGGCGATTGCAGTAAAAGAAACCTTAAAGCGGGCTGGCAATTATGAAGGGAATATTGATGATTTAATTATTGGCTGTGCAATGCCGGAAGCCGAGCAGGGATTGAATATGGCCCGGAATATAGGCGCTCTGGCGGGACTTAGCTATGAGGTTCCGGCCATCACGATCAACCGGTTTTGTTCTTCCGGCCTGCAAAGTATCGCCTATGGGGCAGAGAAAATCATGCTTGGGGCTGCGGATACGATTATTGCCGGAGGGGCTGAGTCAATGAGCATGGTGCCAATGACCGGACACGTCATGAGGCCAAATGCAAAGCTTGCGGAGTCCGCTCCGGAATATTACATGGGAATGGGGCATACAGCAGAGGCAGTAGCAAACAAATATGGGATTTCACGGGAAGAGCAGGATGCATTTGCAGTAAGAAGCCATCAGCGGGCTGCCAGGGCTTTGGCCGAAGGGAAGTTTGCAGATGAAACAGTTCCTGTTGATGTAACTCTCCGTTCTGTCGGCAAAGATCACAAACTTACCGAAAGAAGCTACCAGTTTGAAAGGGATGAAGGTGTGCGGCCGGATACATCACTTGAGGTTTTGGGAAAGCTGCGCCCCGCCTTTTCCGTGACCGGATCTGTTACTGCGGGGAACTCCTCGCAAACAAGTGATGGGGCAGCTGCTGTCATGCTGATGGATAAAGAGAAAGCCGACGCACAGGGCCTAAAACCAATGGCAAAATTCCGCTCGTTTGCGTTAGGCGGGGTGCCTCCGGAAGTCATGGGAATCGGGCCAATCGTTGCCATACCTAAAGCACTGAGATTAGCGGGGCTGGAGCTTTCTGATATTGGATTATTTGAACTGAACGAGGCCTTTGCTTCCCAATCGATCCAGGTTATTCGTGAACTCGGGCTCAATGAAGATATTGTAAACGTAAATGGAGGTGCCATCGCGCTGGGGCACCCGCTGGGATGCACAGGGGCCAAACTTACTTTATCCCTTATTCATGAAATGAAGCGGCGCAATCAGCAATTTGGTGTAGTCACTATGTGCATCGGCGGCGGCATGGGAGCAGCTGGCGTTTTCGAACTGCTTTAAAAGCCTGAAAGTATAGAATGGAGGAATTAAGAATGGCCAATCAGACAGATAAGCTCTTTAAAGGTGGAAGTTTTCTGATCGAGGATGCAGCCCCAGAACAAATTTTCACTCCAGAAGACTTTACGGATGAACAAATTATGATTGCGAAGACAACGGAAGATTTTGTAAATAACGAGGTTCGTCCTCAAATCGAGCATTTAGAAAACCATGAGTTTGACCGTACCGTCAAGCTTTTAAAAGAAGCAGGCGAACTCGGACTGCTTGGAGCTGACATCCCGGAAGAATACGGCGGCCTAAACCTTGATAAAATCAGTTCGGCCTTAATTACCGAGAAAATGTCAGGTGCAGGAGGGTTTTCCCTGTCACATGGGGCCCATGTTGGAATCGGATCCCTTCCGATTGTCCTGTTCGGCAATAAAGACCAGAAGGAAAAGTATTTGCCTGCACTTGCAACCGGGGAGAAACTGGCTGCCTATGCACTGACGGAGCCCGGGTCCGGATCTGATGCTCTTGGGGCAAGGGCGACAGCCAAACTTAATGCAGAAGGAACGCATTACATTCTTAACGGTGAAAAACAGTGGATTACCAATGCAGGCTTTGCGGATGTATTTGTTGTGTATGCAAAAATCGATGGGGAGCACTTCTCTGCATTCATTGTCGAACGTGAATATCCCGGGGTCTCCACTGGCGCAGAGGAAAAGAAAATGGGAATCAAGAGTTCTTCTACCAGAACCCTTATCCTAGAGGATGTTCCAGTGCCGGTCGAAAATCTGCTGTTTGAACCAGGAAAAGGCCATTTGATTGCTTTTAATATTCTTAATATTGGCCGCTATAAATTAGGCGTCGGCGGTATCGGCGGTTCCAAGAAAGCCTTTGAACTGACGGTTAAGTATGCAAATCAGCGCCAGCAGTTTAAAACGCCAATTTCCCAGTTCAATCTTACAAAAGAAAAACTTGCAACTCTTGCGTCGGAAATCTATGCGACAGAAAGCTCCGTCTACCGCACTGTGGGGCTGTATGAGGACAGCATGGGCAAGATGACGGAAGAAGAGCTGAACGATGGCAAGGCTGTTGCAAAGGCCGTCGCTGAGTACGCAATTGAATGTTCACTGAATAAGGTATTTGCCTCCGAGACACTTGACCATGTTGTGGATGAAGGGGTTCAGATTCACGGAGGATATGGATTCATGCAGGAATATGAAATTGAAAGAGCCTACCGTGATTCACGCATCAACCGGATTTTCGAAGGGACAAATGAAATTAATCGGCTGCTGGTTCCAGGAACATACATGCGGAAAGCCCTAAAAGGCGAGCTTCCATTATTCCAGAAAGCCCAGGCACTTCAGGAAGAGCTTATGATGATGATGCCGGAAGAGCCAGGAGACGAGCCGCTTGCACAAGAAAAGCATTTGGTTCGCAATGCGAAAAAAATCGGTCTTTTAGCTCTGGGGCTGGCCGCACAGAAATTCGGCAAGGGACTTGAGAAAGAACAGGAAGTCCTGGTGAATATCGCTGATATCATTTCAAATACCTACGCCATGGAATCGGTAGTATTAAGGACAGAAAAGGCCATTCAAAAACAGGGGCTGGATAAATGCAGGCAAAAGCTTCTGTATACCCAGATTTTCTGCCAGGAAGCATTTATTAAAGTTGAGCAGGATGCAAAGGAAACGCTTGTAGCTGCCGAAGAGGGAGATACCCTTCGCATGCTGCTGTCAGCATTCCGAAAGGTCACCAGGTATACACCAGTCAATGTGATTCCGAAGAAACGTGAAGCAGCTGATAAACTGATTGAGGCAGAACGTTTTATCGTCTAAAAATGTTGGGCTCCCGCCAGCACAGGGAGCCCGCTTTTTTATTTAGGCTGGAGTGAAAGGTCCTTCTTGTTACTATGCCGGTTTGACTGGCATACTGGGGCATTAAAACAAAATATGAAAAAGAGTGCCCTCATTATTAGAATTTGTATGCCGGGTTATGTTAATATCTCGTTTAGAGGGTTCTAAAGAGGATATGATAAAAAAGGTGGTGGAAAAATGGCTTTAACTTTTTATTGGTATCCGAAATGCGGGACATGCCGCAATGCAAAAAAGTGGCTGGATGCAAACGGACTTGAATACAAGGAAATACATATTGTTGAAAATCCTCCCTCAAAGGAGGAGCTTGAATCCCTGTATAAGAAAAGCCGCCTGGAGCTTAAAAAGTTCTTTAATACCTCCGGCCAGAAATACAGGGAACTTGGTCTGAAGGATAAAATCAAAACAGCAGGGGAAGACGAACTTCTGGAGCTGCTCGCATCCGATGGAATGCTCATTAAACGTCCTTTGCTGACAGATGGGGATAAGGTGACCGTCGGGTTTAAAGAAGACGAGTATAAAAATATGTGGCTTTAATTTTATAGGGTATAATCGATTTAGAATCGATACATATAAAATGGAGGGATTGTAATGAGCATACCAAAAGAATTGCGTTATTCAGAAGAGCATGAATGGGTAAAGACAGAGGGAGAAAAAATTAGGGTCGGAATTACGCATTTTGCACAGTCCGAGCTTGGTGATATTGTTTTCGTTGAACTTCCCGAGGTTGGCGATACTGTTACAGCGGACGAGCCGTTTGGCAGCGTTGAGTCTGTAAAAACCGTTTCAGAACTTTATGCGCCATTGAGCGGCAAGGTCGTTGAGGTAAATGAAGAATTAAACGATAATCCCGAATTCGTTAATGAATCTCCATACGAAAAAGCCTGGATGATTGTGATTGAGCCATCTGATGCTGGTGAAATGGACAGCCTGATGACTGCTGATCAATATGAAGAAATGATTAATGAATAGATATTACCGACAGCATCCTGATCAGGGTGCTGTTTTGCTTTGTAGGAACAGACTCCGGTAATTACCATTAGTCACAAAGAACAAATCGGGAAGAATATCATTTAAAGCGTTAGAGATGAGGTGAGCTTATGACTTTGGAGCCAAAAAAACTGGATGTGACCGACAGGATTGTCGGAAAACTTAATAATGGGCAGATACAGCTGTTTTTAGATAAAGAACAAGTTGGGACGATCACTTTGCCTGAGGGAAGTCAGTTCCAATTAGAACATCATTTTGAAAGCGACCAGCAAAAAATCTATCAGCACGTCTATGTGCCTGGGGACGAAGAACCCAGGTATACAGATTGTGATGAGGGCGGCTGGTGCTAAAAAACAGCGGACCCGTTCCGCTGTTTTTTTATACAACGGCTCACCATAGAAAGGCAAGTGAAAAAAAAGGCAATATTTTTGCATAATCGGCATAAAAAAGTAACAATAGATATACAAGCTGGGTTACAGCACAAACTTTTTTGCATCGATTATAATACTGTAAAGTAATGTCAATTCTGGCGGTGGTTATTGGATGGATGAGTTTAGCAAAGTAATTATTGTGGAAGGTTCATCAGATAAACGAAAGGTCCAAAGCATCCTGAATGAACCGGTTGAGATTATATGTACAAATGGTACCATCAGCTTGTCCCGTCTTGATGAAATAATTGAAAGTTTATTTCATAAGGACGTTTATATTCTCGTAGATGCAGATGATTCCGGAGAAAAGCTCAGAAAACAATTTAAGCGGGAATTTCCGGAAGCAAGTCACCTGTACATTGATAAAATGTATCGCGAGGTTGCAACAGCGCCTGAAAAGCACCTTGCAACCGTACTTTTAGGGGCAAATATTGACGTACACGCAGAATATCTAGAAAAAGGATGAATGTAAGCAATGATTGATTGGCCGCGAGAAAAAATGGAGAAATTCTTTAACGAAAGCGGGACAGGGCTTGTCTATTTTTATACACCTCTCTGTGGAACCTGCCAGATGGCCGGGAAGATGCTGAACGTAGTCGAGCAGCTGCACCCTGATTTAAGCATGGGGAAGGTAAATCTGAATTTTTTGCCGGAGACAGCAGACGAATTTAAAGTGGAGAGTGTCCCGTGCCTCCTGTTGGTCAAGGATGGAACAGTTAAGGATAAGCTCTATGCCTTTCATTCCGTGCCATATTTGCATGAAACGATCAAACAGACACTTCAGTGAAAATATGTGGAGGTTTTATGGATTTTGACATATTTCTCGGGAAATGAAAGAGACAATACCGAAGATTGGCTGGTATTGTCTTTTTTTGTCCCAAAATTGAGATTGAATGATGAGACATAGGAGAAGGTCAATCTTAGTCAGAAACAGGTATGGAAGAACAAAATGGCTGAACATGGGGAAACACATCACTCTTCGTTCCATAGTATCTTCAATTCAGATCTATCCAGTGAGGCGGCAGCAGGAAGCTTTCAGATAGTGAATTGGTTGGGAACGCCCGATAAAAATCCTTCACCAGTCTCATACCGGACAGAAATTGAATGCCTCCTGGAAACTGGAAACAGTCATCGTAAAACAGCTGTCTGACGGAAACATCCCGAGCAATAATTGTTGACTGCGGGTAACGTAACAGGGCCTGCTTGTCGAAGGTTCCCAGTCAATCGTCTATCCATAAAAGAACAAGCAGGGATTAGCTGGATTTAATGCCACATTATCTAGTTTGAAGGGACCAACCCTCACAATAGTTTAGATGTAATGGGGAGAAGGTTACACCCGTTCATGCATATAAAGAGAATTCGGAAATTTCTTTCAAATGTTTGACGGTCCTGGTTGCTGCGTGCTATTATTTGGATAAATTCATAGCAGATCTTATCAAGAGAGGCGGAGGGAATGGCCCGATGAAGCCCGGCAACCGGTTAATCAACACGGTGCCAAGTCCTGCAGGGTGTATGCTCTGAAAGATAAGAAGGGTCGGGGAAAACCTCTTCTTTTGGAGAGGTTTTTTAGTTAGAGACTCTTTTAGCAGGATGTTGTTATTTTGACAATGAGTGAGATTCCTCAGGGGGGAGCGGTTAAGGGACACGCAAAAGGCTTAGCGGCAGGGGGAGGTTCCAGGAGTCGGTCCCTTTGGGGAAGAGCCAGCAGAAAAGCGAAAAAAACTGGATAAGGAAAAGGAGAGATGAACAGTGGCAGAGAAACAGAATTACCGTTTAGAAACCTTAGGTGTCCATGGGGGATTATCACCGGATCCGGTAACAGGTGCCAGGGCATTGCCCATTTATTTCAGCAACGCCTATCAGTTTAAAAATACGGAACATGCAGCCGATTTATTTGCTTTAAAGGAACCTGGGTACATCTATTCGCGCATACATAACCCTACTGTAACGGTCTTTGAGGAAAGGGTTGCACTTCTTGAGGGCGGGGTGGGAGCACTTGCAGTAGCCAGCGGGATGGCCGCGATTACGATGGCAATCCTGAACATCGCCCATGCCGGGGATGAAATTGTTGCTGCTTCAAACCTTTATGGCGGGACTTATAATCTATTTGCCGTTACGCTGCCTAAATACGGGATTAAAGTGAAATTTGTGGATTCGACCGACCCTGATCATTTCCGGGAGGCCATTAATGAACGTACAAAAGCAATATTCGCCGAGACAATCGGAAACCCAAGTCTGAGAGTCCTTGATATAGAAAAGACAGCGGAAATTGCCCATGCAGCAGGAATTCCATTGATTATCGACAATACGTTTGCCACACCTTACCTTTGCCGTCCGATTGAACATGGAGCCGACATTGTGATCCACTCGGCTACCAAATGGCTGCTTGGCAATGGAACAACACTGGGCGGCATTATTGTTGATGGAGGGAAATTTGACTGGAATTCACCAAAGTTCCCTGGATTTACAACACCTGACCCGAGCTACCATGACCTCGTATACAGTGAGGCAATTGGAGCGGCGGCCTTCATCGTTAAGGCTAGAGTCCAGCTGCTTCGGGATATTGGCCCTGCTTTAAGCCCTCAGCATGCTTTCCAGTTCACGCTGGGCCTTGAAACGCTCCATGTTCGTATGAAAGAGCATATTGCCAACACAAGGAAGGTAGTAGACTATTTAGAGGCTCATCCAGCCGTAACCTGGGTTTCCTATCCTGGACATGACCGTCATCCAGATAAAAAGCTGGCAGAAAAGTACCTTCCAAAAGGGGCAGGATCCATCGTAATCTTTGGGATTGAAGGTGGAAGAGAAGCAGGTGCGAAGCTGATCAATTCCATCCGGCTCTGGTCGCACCTTGCCAATGTCGGTGATGCAAAAAGCCTGATTATCCACCCAGCCAGCACAACCCACCAGCAGCTCGATGCAGACGGTCTTAAGGCCGCAGGTGTACCGGAAGACCTGATCCGTCTGTCCGTGGGAATCGAGAATGTCGAGGATCTCCTTGAAGACCTGGAACAGGCTATTCAAAAAGCGACAGGAATCCCTGAAGGGGCAAGGGTTTAAAACGATAAATATTGTAAAAAAATACTTAAAATAGAGAAAGATTTTTTTATTGACACTCTTTTTTATTCCATGATAGAATCACACTCGTAGTTTAAAAATGCTTTGATTTCAAGTGAATATCTGTTGCTCTTATCAAGAGAGGTGGAGGGAAGTGCCCGATGAAGCCCGGCAACCGTCAGTAAGCATGCTTATTGAAATGGTGCCAATTCACACAAAGCGGCTGCTTTGGAAGATGAGAGAAAGGTTATAGATTGATGTGCCTTTCTGCTCGTGCGGAAAGGCTTTTATTATTTTCAAATATCATTTTTGAATTTTTTTATCAGGGTAAAGAAAACCTAGAATAATCATTCATTTTTAAGAGTGCGAGTTGGAATGGAGAGGGTGAAGAATCAATTGATCTCTGTAAAGAATGTCATAAAAACCTATGCTTCGAGAAAAGGCGAAGTAAATGCGGTTAACGATGTTAACCTTGAGATAAAAGAGGGAGAAATCTTCGGTGTCATCGGATATAGCGGAGCCGGAAAAAGCACACTGATCCGGATGCTTAATGGCCTTGAAATCCCGACAAATGGCTCGATCGTCGTAGCAGGAAGAGAGGTGTCCAGGATAAAAGGACGCGAACTCCGCAAAGCCCGGCAGGAGATTTCAATGATCTTCCAGCACTTCAACCTGCTATGGTCAAGGACAGTAGTCGATAATATAGCCTTCCCCCTTGAAATTGCCGGAGTGCCGCGTCAGGAACGGGAGAAACGAGTGAAAGAACTGATTGCGCTCGTAGGCCTTTCGGGCCGGGAAGATGCATACCCTTCCCAGCTGAGCGGCGGACAGAAACAAAGGGTCGGAATTGCAAGGGCTCTTGCAAATAATCCGAAGGTACTTTTGTGTGATGAGGCTACCTCCGCATTGGACCCGCAAACCACAGATTCAATTCTTGAGCTTTTGGTCGATATCAATAAGCGTCTCGGTCTTACGATCGTCCTGATTACGCATGAAATGCACGTAATCAGGAAAATTTGCCACCGAGTTGCGGTCATGGAAAGCGGAAGGATAGTAGAGACTGGACCGGTCCTTCATGTCTTTAAAAATCCTCAGGAGCAGATTACGAGGAGATTCGTCCAGCAGGTAACTGAGCCCGAAGAAACAAAGGAAACCATTGAGCACCTTCTATCCCGCTATCCTCGCGGAAAAGTCATTCAGCTGACGTTTGTCGGTGAAGGAGCAGAACAGCCTTTAATTACGGACTTAATCCGGCAGTTTTCATTAACGGTCAACATTCTTCAAGGAAAGATTTCCCAGACTCAAAACGGTTCATATGGGACCTTGTTCGTCCACCTTGACGGGGAGGAAGCGGAAGTTGAAAGGGCAGTGCAGTTCATTTCCTCCCAGGAAGTTGGAGTGGAGGTGATCAGCAATGGCTGAATTAATGGAAACAGTTAAATGGGACAAGCTCTGGCTAGCATCACAGGAGACCCTTTATATGACTGCGATTTCTGTTCTTGTTACCTTTATTCTTGGTGTCATCCTTGGTTTGCTGTTATTTTTGACGGGAAAAGGGAGCCTATGGGAAAACAAAGCAGTTAATGTAGTAATCGCTGCCTTTGTTAATATTTTCAGATCCATCCCCTTTATTATCCTGATTGTATTATTGATTCCATTCACCAAGCTGTTGGTAGGTTCTATGCTTGGGGCCAATGCGGCATTGCCAGCCCTTATTATTGGGGCAGCGCCTTTTTACGCGAGAATGGTAGAAATCGCTCTAAGGGAAATTGACAAGGGAGTCATTGAGGCGGCCCAGTCCATGGGTGCCAGCCACGGGCAAATTATCTTTAAAGTATTGATTCCGGAGTCCCTGCCGGCATTGATTTCAGGGCTAACCGTCACCGCCATCTCATTGGTCAGCTTTACAGCGATGGCGGGCGTTATTGGAGCAGGAGGCCTGGGGCATTTTGCTTATCTTGAAGGCTTTCAGAGAAACCGGCCGTTTGTAACCCTGGTTGCAACTGTAGCCATTTTGATCCTGGTATTTATTATCCAATTAATTGGAGACTATTTTACAAATAAAACTGACAAGCGTTAACAGGAGGGAAACACATTGAAAAAAGTATTAAGCCTGGTCTTTATCGCCATTTTAACACTTGCACTTGCTGCATGTGGAGGCGGGGAAAACGAAAATGCACAGAATGAAGGGAAAGAAAAAAATAAGGAACTGGTTGTTGGTGCCTCGGCTGTTCCTCATGCTGAAGTGCTGGACGAAGCTGTTCCTTTAATGAAAGAAAAGGGAATTGACCTTAAAGTGCAGGTTTTCCAGGATTATATCCTGCCGAATGTTGCTTTAAGAGATAAAGAGCTTGACGCAAACTATTTCCAGACTCCGGGATACCTTGAACTTCAAATGGAGGAAAATAAGGATTTCGATTTTGTAAGTGTTGGTGAAATCCACCAGGAGCCAATTGGTATTTATTCAAAGAAATATGACAGCCTGAAGGATCTTCCGGAGGGAGCTAAAATCATCATGAGTGATTCTTTGAGCGACCACGGCCGTATTTTGCCGATCTTTGAAAAAGAAGGGGTCATTAAACTTAAAGAAGGCGTTGGGGCAAACGCCCGCGTTGAGGATATTGTTGAAAATCCAAAAAATCTTGATTTCTCTACGTTAATTGAAGCAAAGCTACTGGCTTCTTCTTTTGAAAGCGGAGAAGGAGATGCTGTTGCCATTAATACGAACTATGCCCTTGAAGGCAACCTGAACATCAAAGAGGATGGAATTGCTTTTGAAGGCAGCGATGTTGTGCCGGCAAACCTGATTGTTGTCCGTTCCGAGGATAAAGACCGAGAAGAAATCAAAACTCTTGTAGAAGTTCTTAAATCTGACGAAATCAAGCAATTTATCGAAGACAAATATCAAGGTGCCGTTCTTTTGGCAGAGTAATATCATAGAAAAAAGCAGGCTCTCGGGCCTGCTTTTTTTATGCAGAGTTTTGATCTGGAATGTATCGCGGAACGTACGCGCGGGCTTCAGCCAAGTAAATCGGGGGGCAGCGGATAGCTACTACGGTAAAAGCTCATGGACCGTCTGGAAAAGCGGGCGCATGACCGGAAATGATCAGAAAGGGAAACAGACTGCTTTATAAAATATACATACTGGCTTTAATTTGGCTGAATTTTAAGAATGGGAGGGCTGAGGGACCCTGAAGGCCTGAAACCATGGCTGACCGCAAAATTCGTGTTTTTACTGCCTTTGAGGAGGGTAATAAAAAAGTGTTAGCATAAAGATGTTAAAAAAATTCGCGCAAAACGCGTATAAAACGAAGGGATGATTCGTTATTAGTTTTCTTCAGCTAAACTATACGAATGAAATGGAAAAGGCGATGCATGCAGCCCACGGAGTTTGTTATGAGGAGTACTGTTCCAACCATGATGTAAGAATGGCAGTTGAAAGAGAGCGGGAGAAGGATTACTTGAAAAGCCAGAGAATCCTTTCTGATATTGAACGAAAAGCACATTCCTAGCATGAATAGATCTTAGACAGAGACCAGTGTGAATAGCACTGGTTTCTTCTGCTTATGCGGGATGCGGAGAGAAGGGTAGGATACACGTTTAATGAAAATTCATCGTCCGTATGCTCCGGTTGTGTTATCATACATGAAATAGTAACCTTAGGATAAAAATAAACAGATAAAATGCCTTATTCGCTTTGGGCAGCCGCAGTCTTAAACAGTTGCGAATAGATTTAATTTGTTATAAGATTGTAATGAGAATAAAGTGAGAATAACAAGGGCATCCGTCTTAATCGGATGAATCTTTTTTTATTAACGGAGGTAGCAATTATGGGTGGATCTGTATTAACAATTAAAGACCTTCACGTTGAAATCGAAGGCAAAGAAATCTTAAAAGGTGTAAACCTTGAAATTAAGGGCGGCGAAATCCATGCCATCATGGGTCCAAACGGTACTGGTAAGTCAACCTTATCATCAGCAATCATGGGTCATCCCAAGTATCAGGTGACAGGCGGAAGCGTTACATTGGATAATGAAGATGTTCTTGAAATGGAAGTGGATGAACGAGCTCGTGCAGGATTGTTCCTTGCCATGCAGTATCCAAGTGAAATCAGCGGTGTAACAAATGCAGACTTTTTGCGTTCTTCCATCAATGCACGCCGTGAAGAAGGCCAGGAAATCTCTTTAATGAAGTTTATCCGTACAATGGATTCCAAAATGGAATTCCTTGAGATGGATCCTAACATGGCACAGCGTTATTTAAATGAAGGTTTCTCCGGCGGCGAAAAGAAGCGCAATGAAATCCTTCAAATGATGATGATCGAGCCTAAGATTGCCATCCTTGATGAAATAGATTCTGGTCTTGATATTGATGCACTGAAGGTTGTTTCTAAAGGCATCAATGAAATGCGCAGTTCAGAATTTGGCTGCCTGATCATTACCCACTATCAGCGCCTGCTGAATTATATCACTCCTGACTTTGTCCATGTTATGATGCAAGGCCGGATTGTTAAATCAGGCGGACCTGAGCTAGCCCAGCGACTGGAAGCAGAAGGGTATGACTGGATTAAGCAAGAATTGGGAATCGAAGACGAAACAGTTGGGCAAGAAGCGTAAGCACTAGGGGAGGATCAATATGACTACGGAAACAAAGCTGCCATTTGATCAGGAATATATTACTTCCTTTTCAAAAGAAATGAATGAACCGGAATGGCTGACAGCACATCGTGTCCAGGCACTTGCTTCTGCTGACTCGCTTCCAATGCCAAGACCGGATAAAACAAAAATCGACAAATGGAATTTTTCACAATTCGAAAACCTGCTCGTAAAAAGTGATGCATTTGCAAGCTTGAATGAGCTTCCTGAAGAAGTTAAAGCTCTGGTAGACGTCGATGGTTCGGACAAGAACCTTTATATTCAGCGTAACAATAAACCTGCCTATCTGTCGGTCTCCAAAGGACTTCAGGAAAAAGGCGTGGTTTTCACGGATATCTTCACAGCGGCACGCGAATACAGCGACCTGCTTAAAAAATATTTCATGAGTGCTGTAAAAGCGGATGAACACCGTCTGACTGCACTCCATGCAGCGTTTATGAATGGCGGGGCATTTTTGTATGTACCAAAGAATGTCCAAATCAGCGAACCAATCCATTCCATCTTTGTTCATGACAATGCCGATGCAAATGTCTTCAATCATGTACTGGTTGTGGCTGAAGACAACAGCAGTGTGGTTTATGTTGAAAACTACATCTCTACGGTTGAGTCCGCTAACAGCCTTTTCAATATTGTGACTGAAGTGGTTGCAAATGCAAACTCACGCATCCAGTTTGGTGCAGTGGATACTCTTGCAAAGGGAGTTACGACCTACGTAAACCGCCGGGGTGTTGCTGACAGGGATGCAAAAATTGAGTGGGCACTTGGCCTAATGAATGACGGGAATACAATTTCCGAAACGGTTACCAACCTGGTTGGGGATGGTTCCTACGGCGATACAAAGACCGTTGTTGTTGGACGCGGTGATCAGATTCAAAACTTTACAACTAATACAATCCATTTCGGGAAAAATTCCGAAGGGTATATCTTAAAGCATGGTGTTGTGAAAGATAGCGCAACTTCCATTTTCAACGGAATCGGCAAGATTGAACACGGTGCGACCAAAGCAAATGCGGAGCAGGAATCACGTGTGCTTATGCTCAGCGAGAAGGCGCGCGGAGATGCCAATCCAATCCTCCTGATTGATGAAGATGATGTAACTGCCGGACATGCTGCATCAGTCGGCCGTGTAGATCCGATCCAGCTTTACTATCTAATGAGCCGGGGAATTCCGCAGACAGAAGCGGAAAGGCTGGTTATCCATGGATTCCTTGCTCCGGTTGTAAACGAGCTTCCAATTGAAGGCGTGAAAAAGCAGCTGGTTGAAGTGATTGAAAGGAAAGTCAAGTAATGAATTCGCGGGAAATTCGTGAGTTGTTCCCGATCTTGAACCAGGAAGTCAACGGAAATCCGCTTGTCTATCTGGACAGCGCAGCAACTTCACAGAAACCAGTTCAGGTAATCGAAGCATTGGACCGCTACTACCGAGAATACAATTCAAATGTTCATCGCGGCGTCCATACCCTCGGGACAAGGGCTACGGATGGATATGAAGGTGCTCGGGAAAAGGTCAGGAAGTTTATCAATGCCAAATCGATTGAAGAGGTTATTTTCACCAGAGGGACTACGACTTCACTAAATACGGTTGCGGCCAGCTATGGCCGGGCAAATTTAAGTGAAGGGGATGAAATTGTGATCTCCTATATGGAGCATCACAGCAATATCATTCCATGGCAGCAGGTCGCCAAAGCGACCGGTGCGACCTTGAAGTATTTGCCGCTTCAGGAAGATGGCACCATCTCAATTGAAGATGCCAGACAGACGATAACATCCAATACGAAGATTGTATCCATCATGCAGGTTTCCAACGTGCTGGGTGTCATCAATCCTATTAAGGAGATTGCCCAGATTGCCCACCAACATGGTGCAATCATGGTAGTCGACGGCGCCCAGAGCGCTCCCCATGTAAAAGTTGACGTGCAGGATCTCGATTGTGATTTCTTCGCTTTTTCGGGACATAAAATGTGCGGGCCGACAGGGATCGGTGTTTTATATGGGAAGAAACAGCTGCTTGAAAACATGGAGCCAATTGAGTTTGGCGGCGAAATGATTGACTTTGTCGGCTTGTATGAGTCTACATGGAAGGAGCTTCCGTGGAAATTTGAAGGCGGAACACCAATCATTGCAGGCGCAATCGGCCTTGGAGCAGCGATCGACTTTTTACAGGAAATCGGGCTTGAGAATATTGAAGCCCATGAACATAAGCTGGCAGCTTATGCCCTGGAAAAGATGTCTGCTATTGAGGGTATGACCATTTACGGCCCAATGGATTCGGCAAAACGGGCTGGAGTAGTTACTTTCAATTTGAGTGACGTCCATCCTCATGATGTTGCTACAGTGCTTGATGCTGAAGGAATTGCAGTCAGGGCGGGCCATCATTGTGCCCAGCCGCTAATGAAATGGCTGAAGGTATCGGCAACAGCACGGGCAAGCTTTTATCTGTACAACACCGAAGACGAGATTGACAAGCTTGTTCAGGGGCTTGTTAAAACAAAGGAGTATTTCAGCGATGTCTTCTAAAAACTTAGATACCCTTTACCGCCAGGTCATTATGGATCATTATAAGAATCCTCGCAATAAGGGAATTCTTGAAGACGGCAGTCTGACCATCAATATGAACAACCCGACATGCGGTGACAGGATTCAGCTGACAATGAAAGTTGAAGACGGCAAGGTGACCGATTCCAAGTTTGAAGGAGAAGGCTGCTCGATTTCCATGTCTTCTGCCTCCATGATGACACAGGCCATCAAAGGGAAGAATATTGATGACGCCTTAAAATTGTCCAAGATTTTCTCAGACATGATGCTAGGCAAAGAATATGATGATAATATAGATTTAGGCGATATTGAAGCCCTCCAGGGAGTTTCCCAATTCCCTGCCAGGATCAAGTGCGCCACACTGGCCTGGAAAGCCATGGAAAAAGGCTTGAACGAGAATAACCAGTGATTGAAACTTAAGCCGCGGCAATATCCACGGTAAATACATGGAGAGGCAGCGTGCTGTCTCTCCAATAGAAATGGAGGAACTCGACGATGGCTAAAAAGATGCCAGAGATCGGTGATTATAAATATGGATTTTCCGATAAGGACGTTTCGATTTTCCGGTCTAAACGCGGCTTGACACGTGAAATCGTTGAAGAGATTTCCAGGATGAAGGAAGAACCGCAATGGATGCTTGACTTCCGCCTGAAATCACTTGAGCATTTCTACAATATGCCAATGCCTCAATGGGGCGGAGACTTAATGAGCCTTAATTTTGATGAGATTACTTATTATGTCAAGCCTTCCGAAAAATCCGAGAAATCATGGGATGAAGTCCCTGAAGAAATCAAGCGCACGTTTGACAAGCTTGGTATTCCGGAAGCGGAGCAAAAATACCTTGCAGGTGTTTCTGCCCAATACGAGTCTGAAGTGGTTTACCACAATATGAAGGAAGATCTTGAAGAATTAGGAATTGTCTTTAAGGACACTGATTCTGCCCTTAAGGAAAATGAAGATATTTTCCGTGAACACTGGGCGAAGGTCATTCCGCCAACTGACAATAAGTTTGCTGCCCTTAACTCGGCCGTATGGTCCGGCGGATCTTTCATCTATGTGCCAAAGGGTATAAAAGTGGAGACTCCTCTCCAGGCATACTTCCGTATCAATTCGGAAAACATGGGACAATTTGAACGTACGCTGATCATTGTGGATGAGGGTGCGCATGTACACTATGTTGAAGGCTGTACAGCCCCTGTTTATACAACCAACTCCCTTCACAGTGCGGTGGTTGAAATCATCATTAAGAAGGACGCTTACTGCCGTTATACGACTATCCAGAACTGGGCAAACAATGTGTATAACCTTGTAACCAAGCGTGCTGTCTGTGAAGCCAATGCTACAATGGAGTGGATTGACGGAAACATCGGCTCAAAGCTTACAATGAAGTATCCTGCCGTCATTTTAAAAGGCGAAGGTGCAAGAGGGATGACATTATCCATTGCGCTAGCCGGTAAAGGTCAGCATCAGGATGCAGGGGCGAAAATGATTCACCTTGCACCAAATACTTCTTCTACGATCGTATCCAAGTCAATTTCCAAACAAGGCGGAAAGGTTACCTACCGCGGAATCGTCCATTTTGGACGCAAAGCAGATGGTGCCCGTGCCAATATTGAGTGTGATACGCTGATTATGGATAACAGCTCAACATCCGATACAATCCCTTACAATGAAATCCTTAATGATAACATCTCGCTTGAACATGAAGCGAAGGTATCTAAGGTTTCAGAAGAGCAGCTCTTCTATCTTATGAGCCGCGGGATTTCTGAAGAAGAAGCGACTGAAATGATTGTTATGGGCTTCATTGAGCCATTCACAAAAGAGTTGCCAATGGAATATGCCGTTGAGATGAACCGCCTGATCAAGTTCGAAATGGAAGGTTCCATCGGTTAATCAAGCAGCAGAAACGCCTTGAAGAGGCTGAGGAATATAAGACGGTTCTGAGGGTGACGGGTTTCGATCGCTTAGGCGTTTAAGCTGGCGCCACCTTTATGCAACTTGTGTTTTATAAGTAAAAAGCCGCTTGCTGAAAAGTAAGCGGCTTTTTTATTTTAGCTAAAATCCTCCTATTAAGAGAACGACGCTGGAATGGACATGTTAAATTTATTGCCGCAGCATTTCTTCTGGCGGAGTTGATTGTTGAAAATTGGAAAGTGTCTAAAAGGCCTCTTGCGCTGGTCTTTTTAGGGGAATGTCACTAATTGGACACCGCTTTTTCAATAAATGAAAATAATCGATGCATAAACTCAAACGATCAATGCATAAATGGCAAGGAATGAACAATAACTTGATTTAATTGATGAATAAAATGGTAAAGGGTAAATTTATGGAGGATGAATCTGAAGTAATTTGGCCCTTTTTTATCAATATGTTATACATAAAAGTGATTTCAACAAATTTTATAGCTTTTAGTCCAATCGGATTGGCAAAAGGTATGATTAAAGCAATAAAAAACAGTAATCTACTCCCTTAAGGCTGAGTCAAAGATGCCTATAGGCAGCCGGGAAGCTAAATAAACATCAGTCCTGCAGAGGATACCAGCATCGTTTTTAAACATAGGCAAAAGGGTATCTAAGAGTATTGGAAACAGCTCCCGGAGGGTGTATGCTATCATATAGATGGAGGTGCGTTCATTGATTACCATCGGATTGACTGGCTGGGGGGATCATGACAGCTTGTACAATGGAAAGGTTGCCCCGCGTGACAAATTAAAAGAGTATTCGGCTTATTTTCCTGTTGTGGAAGTGGATGCATCCTTTTATGCTGTTCAGCCTGCTAAAAATGCGGAGAGATGGGTTCGGGAAACTCCTGATACGTTTCAGTTCATTGTAAAGGCATATCAGGGAATGACCGGGCATCAGCGGGGAGAAATTCCTTTTACAAGCAAAAGTGAAATGTTTCAGGCCTTTCTGGATTCCCTGCAGCCATACAAAGAAGCTTCCAAACTATCAATGGTTTTATTCCAGTTTCCTCCGTGGTTTGATTGTCAAAGGGAAAACGTAGAGCTGTTGAGATGGTGCCGTGATAAAATGGGGGATATCCCTTGTGCCCTGGAATTTCGCCATCAGTCATGGTTTAAGGATGACATGAAGACAAAGACACTGGATTTCATGAGAAATGAAAATTGGATCCATAGCGTCTGTGATGAACCTCAAGCCGGAGAAGGTTCGGTTCCGACCATCCTGGAAGCTACGACTCCTGACAAGATACTGGTTCGTTTTCATGGCAGGAATGTGCATGGCTGGAATTATAAATCGGGACAGAACTGGCGGGACGTGCGCTACCTGTACCGTTATAATGAGAAGGAACTGGCGGACTGGGCAAATAATCTAAAAGAACTAGAAAAACAGACAGATAACGTCATCGCTGTGTTCAACAATAATTCCGGAGGGGACGCAGCTGATAATGCATTGCAAATGATGAAAATGCTTGATATTGAATACAGCGGCCTGAATCCGAGGCAGCTTGATCTGTTTTAATAAAGGAATGAGACGAGTGGAAGTTCTGCATATTTACCATACAAATGACGTTCACAGTCATTTCGAGCACTGGCCAAGGATCCATCAGCTTGTAACCGAACGAAGGAAGTGGCATGAACAGGAGGGAGATGAATTCTTCCTGTTTGATATTGGCGATCATATGGACCGCTGGCACCCCTTTTCCGATGGAACCAGGGGAAAAGGCAACTGCAGGCTTTTAAATGAATCAGGCTATGATGCAGTCACCATCGGGAACAATGAAGGAATTACGCTTTCCTATGACGAATTGGACAGCCTGTATGACAGCAGGCAGTTCAAGGTGCTGGTCGCCAACCTCTACCGGGAGGACGGCTCTAGGCCAGATTGGGCAGTACCGTATGAAACCTACATAACCAAAAGCGGGACAAGGATTGGTGTAATCGGACTAACGATCAATTATGTCCACTTTTATGATTTGCTTGGCTGGAAAGCAACCGATCCGTTTGAAGAATTAAAGCATTGCCTTAGAATGTTAAAAGACCAGACAGATATCATCATCCTTCTTTCCCATTTGGGCATCAATGAGGACGAACGCATAGCAGCCAGCTTTCCTGAAATCGACTTGATTCTGGGAGGTCATACACATCATATCCTTCACGAAGGAAAACTTGTGAATAACTGCCTGCTGGGGGCAGCAGGCAAGCATGGCTTATACACAGGACATGCCATCCTGGAAGTGGATCCTTCTACAAAGCAAATTATTTCAAAAAAGGCTCTGCTGTACGATATGAACAAATGGGATCCAGCTGAAAACGAGCAGGTAGAAACAGAAACTCTCTATCGGTCCGGCAAAGAGCTGCTCCAGCGCCCCGTTGCTTATCTAAAAGAACCCCTGGCAGCGAAACACTTTGAGGATTCTCCCCTTGTCACTCTGCTATGTGAAACGTTATTGGAATGGACAGGGGCAGACTGCGCTTTTTTAAATGCCGGCTTGCTGCTTGATGGACTGCAAAAAGGAGAAGTAACGGACTTTGATCTGCTGTCCATATGTCCGCATCCCATTAATCCATGTACCGTAGAATTGAATGGGGCGGAACTAAAGGAAGTTCTTCTTCAATCCTTGGATGAGAAGTGGCCACACATGCAGATAAAAGGGCTCGGATTCAGAGGGACAGTGATGGGGATTTTTACCTACCAGGGAATAAGGTTCTCCCCATTAGGATCATCCGGTGCGGAGATTCATATTGGAAATGAACCATTGGACATGAAAAGAACCTATACATTGGGAATACCGGATATGTATACGTTTGGCAGGTTCTTTCCTGCCATCTTCCGTTCCGAAACGAAACGTTTCTTTGTGCCTGAATTTTTGCGCGACCTGCTAAAACAAAAGCTCATGCAGCTTTACAAATAGTGGCAAAATATCACCTTTTCCGTTTGTCTACATAACATGTAGTACAAGGAAAGGAGAGCTGCTAAATGATAGAAATGCTGCCGCTTGAACTTAACGGCCATACCTTTTTAAGCATTACGGTCAAACTCCCTAAAACAAACCTGCTTGTCGTGACAAGCGATAAAGGATATATTATGTGCGGAGCACTTGATGTCGCATTACTGAATGAAAAGCTGAAGGATCGCAAGGTGATAGCGGGAAGAGCAGTTGGAGTCCGAACGATTGACGATTTGCTCCATGCCCCGCTGGAGTCTGTCACGCATGAGGCAGAAAATCTTGGAATAATGGCAGGAATGTCCGGGAAGGACGCATTGCTTAAAATGGTTTAACGGGAGCAGTCCGATAAGGGGCTGCTTTCATTTTGAACAAATAAAGACAAGCTTCCTTTTAAAAAGAATACAGGCAGTAAATGTTTTTTAGGCTACTTCCCCTTTTACGAGCATACAAATAGCTTGTAAAGGGGGGATTTATTTTGGCAAAACCGGGCCTCAGATTACGACGAAAAGGGCCCCTGCCATTCAGGCATGTGCTTTTGCTGACAATACTTTTCTTTTCTCTGTCAACTGCAGGCGGACTTTGGATCATCGACAAAGGAATAGAGCCGACTTTGATGAGCTACGCAGAGTCGCAGACGAGGAAAATCGCAACGCTTGTCATTAACAAAGCAATCAATGAAAAAGTTGTCAGCGGCATGGATACAACGGACCTGATTGAACATGTCCCAATAGGTGGTGGTTCAAGGACAGTCATTCAATATAATACTGAAGTGCTAAATAAAATAAAAGCTGAAACCGTCAGTCTTGTACAGATGAATATCAATGAAGCTGAAAAGGGTAACCTGTCTGCGCTGGAGTCATTGGCAGATGTGGAATTTGACACCGAGCAGGCCGAAAGCGGGGATGGAATGGTGTATTACGTCCCGCTTGGGCAGGCGACCAACAATGCATTGCTTGGAAACCTGGGGCCTAAGATTCCTGTCAAATTTACGGCAATTGGGGATGTAGTTTCAGATGTAGTCTGGGATCAAAAACCACTTGGAATCAATAATACTTGGATTGAGGCTTCTATAAGAATTATTGTGAATGTCCAGATTGTTATACCGTTTGCAACGGAAATTGCTACGATTCAGGAAGATATCCCAATCGGCAACTTCCTGCATGAAGGGGAAGTCCCGCAGTTTTTCAATAATGGGGGAGGTTCAGCTCCGTCCATCGAAGTACCGGCCTCCAAAGGACAATAAAATACTAGCTGCAGAAAGCAATGTAGAATAATAAAAAATGGCTGTCCGAATTTCCGGACAGCTTTAGCCATAATGAGAATTTCTATGCATAAACGCATGCTTACCGCTGTTATTAACGATTTTATAAAATTTTTAAAAAATATCCACTATTGTTGAAATATTATTTTGACAAAAGAAAAAAACCAAGCTATACTATTCACAGATAAAGAAGTCTGAAAATATAAAAAGTTTAAATTGTTCAATCAGACTCAGAAAAAACAGGGGGTATATGATTATGGAAAATCGTCCGCAATGGGGCACAAGGGCAGGGTTTATCCTTGCTGCCGTCGGCTCTGCAATCGGATTAGGAAATATTTGGCGCTTCCCGGGAGTTGCCTATGAAAATGGAGGAGGAGCCTTTTTCCTGCCTTATCTATTTGCACTATTAACTGCAGGTATTCCGCTTCTAATTATGGAATTTACCATTGGACATAAATATCGCGGTTCCGCCCCGCTCAGCTTTTTCCGATTAAAGAAAGGCGCAGAATGGCTGGGCTGGTGGCAGCTTGCCATTTCATTTGTCATCTCCACTTATTACGCGGTTATTATTGCATGGGCCATGTCTTACGCATATTTTTCTTTCAGCCAGAAGTGGGGAAAGGATCCTCTTAACTTCCTTGTAGGCGATTATTTGAAAGTTACAGATGCCGGGCAGGTGGGAAGCCTGGTACCAGGTGTATTCATTCCGTTAATCATTGTCTGGGTCATCACACTGGGCATCTTGTTCAAAGGGGTCAAGAAAGGAATCGAAGCAGCGAACAAAATTTTTATTCCTGCACTTGTCGTTCTATTTTTAGTGATTGTTGTTCGTGCTTTAACCCTAGAAGGTGCTGCAGAGGGAATCAATGCTTTCTTTAACCCTGATTGGAGCCAGATTTTAAATGGAAAGGTCTGGGTAGCGGCATACGGCCAGATTTTCTTCAGCCTTTCAATTGCATTTGCAATCATGGTCACGTATTCCAGCTACCTGCCAAAGAAATCAGATATTACCAATAATGCATTCATTACAGGCTTTGCGAACTCTTCATTTGAATTGCTGGCAGGTATCGGTGTCTTTGCCGCACTGGGCTTTATGGCGAACCAGCAAGGAGTGCCAATCGATGAAGTGGTAAGTAAAGGGGTTATCCTGGCATTTGCAGTCTTCCCTCAAATTATTAACGAACTGCCTGCTTTCAATGGGGCATTTGGAGTACTGTTCTTCGTCTGCCTGACACTTGCGGGCTTGACTTCATTAATGTCAATCGTTGAAACCTATGTCGCAGGTTTTCAGGATAAATTCAAGGTTTCCCGCAATAAAGCAGTTGCAATCGGCGGTGGTGTATCAGCCTTAATCTCCATCCTGTTTGCCACTCAGGGCGGACTTAACTTCCTTGATACTGTCGATGCCTTTATTAATAATTATGGAGTGGCCGTTGCAGGTCTTGTAGAAATCGTAATTGTTGCCTGGATTGCGAAAGAGTTAGGCAATCTGCGAAACCATGCAAATGCGATCTCCGATATTCAGCTTGGCAGCTGGTGGAATATCTGTCTGAAGTACATTACTCCTGTTGTTCTGGGGGTCATGATGTTCATGAATATCCGCACAGACTTGACTACAAGCTACGGCGGATATCCTGAAAGCTTTAACTTCTATTTTGGCTGGCTGGTGGCCATTGGCGCAATCGTAGTCGGCATCCTATTCGCAAAAGTGAGGAAATGGGACCCAGGCTTATACGAAGCTCCAAAAGACAAGGGGGTATCTAAATAATGGAGGCTAGTGCGTTAACGATGATGGTTATAGGGATTGTGGTCATTTGGGGCGGTCTGGCAGCGAGTGTGCTGCATGCGGTGAAAAAGGCAAAATCCTAAAAATGAGGCAGGGCCGCTCTTTTAAAGGGCGGCCCTTTATCTTATTTTTTCTTTAAGCTTGCTCGCTCCTGCCTTGCCCACATTCTTAAATGTGGATATGGATCAAATGACCACTCCGTGTAGCCATTGTCCTTGTACATGCCATAATGCAGATGCGGGGGGAATTTCCCGGAGGTGCCCGGAGGACCATAGCCGGAGCTTCCTACACCGCCAATGATTTGGCCTGGCTCCACTACCTGGCCAACCTTTAAATCCTTTGCAAACCCGCTTAAATGGGCAAAATAATGGTAGGTATTATTGATATCGCGGACACCGACTCTCCAGCCGCCGTAGCGATTCCACCCCTTCATCTCCACAATCCCGTAGCCCGTGGCACGGACAGGGACCCCATAATTTGCAAAAATATCGGTTCCCTCGTGAATCCGTCTTCCTCCCCAGCCGCGTGCATCACCCCATGTGTTCTTGTAGCTGTGGTTGCTTCTTAACGGGACGGGAAAAGCGTGCTGGTCAAGGTCCAGTTTTCCAAATTGCTTATATATTGTGGCTTTCCCAATGATGATTCCCACCGTTTTGTCCCTTTTATAATAATTCCATAGCCCAATTTTAATATTATCGTGGTCAGTCCCATATGATAACAGATATTGGGCAAATGCATGCAGGACATCTTCATCGTCAGTTATGTTCGCTTTGCCGTCCCCATTTCCATCAAAGCCCATTCCGTTAAAAAACTGAATCGAAACAGGATTGGTGTCATGAATATTCGGATTCAGCAGACCGGCCCACTCCTCAGGCTTATAATAGATGCCTGACAGACCTTCAGCTTTAGGAAGATCCTTCCTTGCAAGACGGACACTCCGTTCATATTGGTCAATAGCCGCTAAATAATACCAGGGCAAATTGGTCACTGCTTCAACTTTTTGATAGAGCATCATTCTCTTTCCGTACACATCCTCCTGCTCCTCCGCATGGACATTGTTATCCAGGCAAACAGGGAGTAAAAGGGAAAAAATCATGATGGCCAGAAGATACCTCACAGGAATCCTCCCTTCCGCTTTTTGTTCTCCGTTAGTTTATGGGAAAGGAAGAATATCATAATGAGCAAATAATGGAAAATGAAATATCTTCGGCTTGTCCATCCAATTTCATTATGTTAAAGTGACAACAGAAGGTATCTGCGCCTTATATTGGGCATGCAAGGAATCGAATGGAGTGACAGTATGAGCAATAAAGATGAAGTCCTTAGAAAGCCGGATTGGCTAAAAATAAAATTAAATACGAATGAAAACTATACTGGCCTAAAAAAAATGATGAGAGAGCAAAACCTTCATACCGTATGTGAAGAAGCCCGCTGTCCAAATATCCATGAATGCTGGGCTGTCAGACGAACAGCCACTTTCATGATACTTGGAGACGTTTGTACCAGGGCTTGCCGTTTCTGCGCAGTCAAGACAGGCCTGCCAACAGAACTTGACCTGAAAGAGCCAGAACGGGTTGCCGATTCGGTGGTGACAATGAATTTAAAGCATGTGGTTGTCACAGCGGTAGCGCGCGATGATTTAAAAGATGGGGGTGCTGCTGTTTTTGCTGAAACAGTCAGGGCCATCCGCAGGAAGAATCCATTTACGACGATTGAAGTTCTGCCTTCCGATATGGGAGGAGTTTATGAAAATCTTCAGACGCTAATGGAAGCAAAGCCGGATATCCTAAACCACAATATTGAAACAGTCAAGCGTCTTACCCCCCGGATCAGGGCCCGGGCAACGTATGAACGTTCCCTTGAGTTTTTGCGCAGGTCGAAGGAAGTACAGCCGGATGTCCCTACGAAGTCAAGCATCATGATAGGGCTTGGGGAAACGAAAGAAGAAATTATCGAGGCTATGGACGATCTTCGTGCAAACCAGGTAGATATCCTCACAATCGGCCAATATCTGCAGCCGACCAAGAAACATTTGAAGGTTGTAAAGTATTATCATCCTGATGAATTCAGCGAGCTTAAAGAAATCGCTCTGCAAAAAGGCTTTAGCCACTGTGAAGCCGGTCCGCTTGTCCGTTCTTCCTATCATGCAGATGAGCAGGTAAACGAGGCAGCGAAGCATAAGCAGCTGCTGGGTGAGCAGGAAGCACAGCAAGCCTGAAAATAATGCCCAAAAAAAGAGTTCAGCAAATGATGCTGGACTCTGATTTTTTTACTGTTGCGTGTTCATTCGTTCCATGATGTCACCTTCGGATTCGCCATTCTCATTTTCGTCTTCGGACGTGTAACGGCCTTGTGGCGATTTGCGCATTTCATCAATTACGTCGTCAACAAGCGTGTCAATATCCCTGCTTTGTGTGCTCAAAGTGGAAAAATTTTCAACGTTCTGTCTTAATTGGGTGTTATCCGAAACATAAACATGAAACCAGCGGGGAACTACAGAAATAGCTGTTTTCTTGACCTGGTCTGCCGTTTCATCCCGGTTATCAGAATCTGTATGGTAAATAACCAGTACTTCTTCGTCAGTCACCAAGGTAGAGACATCATCGACATTTGGAACCTGGGCGGAAAGCTTGGAAATCATATCGGCAACCTGTTCCCTGTTGATCGTATAATTTCTCTGTTCCCGCTGCTCTGCCCCAAATACTCCAGCCCGCTTATGGCGTACATATCCGAAGCGTTTATCATCATTTCCCGCTTCAGAATTATACAGCTCCGGTTCATGGTTATTCACATGAAGCTGATTGCTTCTGCCTTCATTTTCGCCCGCCATATTTCCGGCACAGCCTGCAAGGACAAATCCGCAAATGCCTAAAATCGCAAAACCCTTTTGCATCCAAAACACCTCCTATCCATAGAATGACCTTAGTTTTACTTTTTTTTCTTAGTAATAGATGGAGAATCAGTTATAATTTAAACAAGGAAGCAGCTTAATGATCTTGGCCGTTCATTAGACGAGCAGAAACGGCAGCTAAAAGAGGTGAAAGCATGATTTGCATTAATAATATGTGCTATGAGGTAGTCGATGAGCATAGGGAGGGCTTTAATGAAGAAGCATTCCGTGCCAGGTACAGTGATATATTGACCAAGTACGATTATATTGTAGGGGATTGGGGCTACGGACAGCTGAGGCTGAAGGGTTTCTTTGAGGATCAGAGCCAGAAGGCGACATTCGATACAAAAATTAGTACGGTCAGTGAGTATTTATATGAGTACTGTAATTTTGGCTGTGCCTATTTTGTTGTCCGGAAAGTGAAGAAATAACAGAAAAAGGCCGGGAAGATTCCGGCCTTTTTAGCTGGGGATATAAGGTTCCTGCACGCCTTTTTTGGGATCATCATGTGGTGGATGGGCCCCTTCCATCTGCCTGGGAATATCCTGGTGCAGGGATTTATTTTCAAAATTGAAATTGCTGTAATACCTCTGTCCTTTTTTCCATTCAGTACTCTTATTTTCAACAGGCTGGTCGGCCCTGATTGGTGAACCATAGGGACCGTCAGGAAACTCCTCGGCAGTCAGGTAGTTCCGGCTTTTTTCAACATTGGATAAATCAGAGTAGATTTTGGAGTCTTTATTTGGCATGTTCTTTCATCCTTCCTTTTACCCTGTTTGTCTTAGTATGGGTGATTCCCCGTAATACCAAAAAGGGATTGAAAGGAAATTAGCCGGTCAGCTCATTCCATTTTATTTTAGACTGCTTCTCTCAGAAAACTTCTCAATTCTTCCGCATCCTCTTCGGATAATTTAAAGGCATATTCCAGGTAGCCTTCTTCGTCCAGATCATCATGTCCAATAATGGCAAAGCGATTTCCCTGAATATCCAGGACAAGCTGTTTGCCATAATAACGGTCAGATTGAATGATAGCGAGATCGAAGCGCTGGTTTTCCCCCATAAAGCTCACAAAGCGTGTTTTCGTTGGCACTAGATCATCATATAAGTAAAATCGGTCCGTCATTCACAATTCCTCCCCTAAGTTCAAAGCACAGTGAAAACTGTTTTCTAATTCCAATCTTATCAGAAAATCTTCGCTGTCTGTATCGCTCTAAGGAGGCAAATCAAAAAAACTTTGATTTCCTGCTTTGTGGTAGAATGTAAATGAGAAGGAAACTCCCTGGGGAATGAAACCAGTTGGTACAATGGAGGTATGGAAATGTATTTTGTTGACAGGGAAAAGATTGAAGAAACATTGGATTTTCTGGACAGGCAATTAACTCTTTTTAAAAATCATGGCCATTGGGAAACGTTAATAGAAAAATCTGCATTGGAGCGGCTGACACATACAATGATTGAAGCAATCCTGGATGTTGGAAACATGATGATAGACGGATTCATCATGCGTGATCCCGGGAGCTATGAGGATATAATCGATATCCTGGCTGATGAAAAAGTGATTGCCGGCGATATGCAGGAGAGCCTGGCGAGAATCATACCATATCGTAAAATGACCGTTCAGCAATACACCCAGGTGGACCACGAACGCCTTAATGACGAATTTAAAAAGGAACTCCCGCAACTACAGAAGTATTCAGGCAACATTCGGGATTATTTAACCAATGAGCTGGGCGCAGTTTCGGCTTTTAGAAAATGATTAGAAATCAAATAGAGACCTTCATTGTGAGGTCTCTTTACTGCTGATTAAAAAGGTTTTCGGTTTACATAGAAGAAGGAGGAATGAATAAAATGAGGAAGTATAAGGGCTATTTAATTGATCTGGATGGAACCATGTATCGGGGAACCGAAAGGATTGAAGCGGCCTCCGACTTCGTAAAAAGGCTGGCGGATAAACAGATTTCATATTTATTTGTCACAAATAATTCTTCCCGCACACCTTCCCAGGTGGCCGCAAAATTGCGCGCCTTTGATATTCCGGCCGCGGAGGAGCAGGTTTTTACCACTAGCCAGGCTACCGCGAATTATATCTTTGAAAAAAAGCAGGATGCCACCGTTTACGTTATTGGAGAGGAAGGATTGAAGTCTGCGATTTTGGAAAAAGG
Organism: Mesobacillus foraminis; assembly: GCF_004340465.1. Taxonomy (GTDB): domain Bacteria; phylum Bacillota; class Bacilli; order Bacillales; family Cytobacillaceae; genus Mesobacillus_B; species Mesobacillus_B foraminis. The sequence continues at coordinate 494,493 of NZ_SLVV01000003.1, forward strand.
TCTGAAAGAATCCGGGGAAAATGCGGAATTTGTTGCCATGGGAATTGACCGGGACATTTCGTATGAAAAATTGTCCGTCGCCTGCCTGGCGGTCCGTAATGGAGCGACTTTTATTTCTACAAATGGAGATATAGCCATCCCGACAGAGCGGGGACTTATGCCGGGCAATGGTTCACTGACATCTGTCGTCAGTGTCTCAACCCAGACAAAGCCCATCTTCATTGGGAAACCTGAGTCCATAATTATGGATCAGGCTTTGAAGGTTCTTGGAACAAATAAAGAAGAGACCTTAATGGTGGGAGACTACTATGATACCGACATTCTGGCCGGCATCAATGCCGGCATGGATACACTTCTAGTCCATACAGGGGTAACGACGAGGGAGCTTCTGGAAGGTTATGATATAAAACCTACTTATTCAGTAGATACTCTTGATGAGTGGGAAGTATAAGAAAAAAGAGGCTGGGACAAAACCCTGCTCTGATAATGAAAAAGCCGGTGAAATTTACGACGAGTAAATTTCACCGGCTTTGATTATTTTTACAATAAA
>NZ_SLVV01000004.1 GCF_004340465.1 Mesobacillus foraminis
GTCATTTCGCCACACGATTTGACACCCCGCATCATACCAAGAGGGCTCTTTTTATTTCAAGTCCCCGAAAATCCTTCTAACAGGAATGCTCCTTTTCATTTTTTCATAGAATTCAACCGTGAAGGCTGTGCCAAGCAAGCTGCTGATGCTGCTCACAATGATTATGACCAGGACAGGCCATTGAACTATACCAAGGAAGTTTCTAGAGATAAACAGGCCAACTATGGGCGGAATAAGCAATAAGGTAAGATGTTTTACTTGAAAGGAGGAAACCATCTCTATCCACTCGAGTTTGATCACCCCGGTAACCAGCGTCAATAGCAAAAGGATCATGCCAGCTACGCTTGCAGGAAGCGGGATCTGAAAAATGTTCACGATACCGTATCCTAAAAGGAGGAAGGCTGTTAGAATGAAAAACTGCCGCAGCCAGACAAAGTTCACAAATTTTCCCTCCCTTGGCCTTTATATGTATCAAGCTTAGAGTACAATCACAGTGCTGTCATTTAATTCGTAAGGGGATCTTACGCGAAATTTTAAGTGTATTGCAGAAAGATAAATAGAGGGGAAGTTATAAATTGCCGTCATAATAATGAAATGTATTGCTAAATTTTACTTTTGTGTAATAATTAAAAATGTCGAATTATCTGAATACATATTAGAATTGATTTGATTTAAACAGGGGGGAATATGTTTTGTCTAACATCAAGAGGGCAATAGTCATCGGTGGAGGCATTGGCGGGTTAGTGACCGCTCTTAAACTTCACCGCGTTGGTGTGTCAGTGCGTGTGTTTGAAACAGCAGATAATATTCAGGCTCTGGGAGTGGGAATCAATCTGCTGCCACATGCCGTAAAAGTCCTAACTGAATTGGGGCTGGCGGATGAGCTTGAAAAAGAAGGAATTCTCACTGAAGAACTTTGTTATTTCAACAAATTCGGCCAGAAGATATGGCATGAGCCCAGAGGACGTAAAGCAGGCTATTACTGGCCGCAGTATTCGATACACCGTGGCAGACTCCAGATGCTGCTGTTAAAGGCAGTTAAAAAGGAACTTGGGGAGAACGCAGTCTTTACCGGTCATCATCTGTCATCCTTTCAAATGTTTGGGGACGTGGTCATTGCCCATTTTGAAAACAGAAAAACAGGGATGCGTTTAGGTACCTATCATGCAGATATGATGATAGGGGCGGATGGTATCCATTCGGCTGTCCGCAAATTCTATTATCCAGATGAAGGCTTGCCGAAATTCAGCGGTCGGATGCTGTGGAGGGGGATTACGGAAACGGACCGTTTTTTGACTGGTCGCTCCATGATCATGGCCGGCTTTCAGGATCAAAAGTTTGTTGCCTATCCGGTTTGCCCTGAAGCAGAAAAGAGAGGCGTCTCTCTCGTTAACTGGATTGCAGAGCTCACTGTCAGCGATGAAATGTCTTCACGTGCTGATTGGAATCAAAAAATCGACAAGCAGAAATTTGCATCTAAGTTTGCTTCATGGGATTTCGGCTGGCTGAATGTTCCGAAGCTTATTGAAGAAACGGATTCAGTCTACGAATTTCCCATGGTTGATCGTGACCCGCTTCCGCAATGGACGTTTGGCAGAGTGACATTGCTGGGGGATGCGGCTCATCCAATGTACCCGATTGGCTCGAATGGAGCTTCCCAGGCAATATTGGACGCAGATGCTATTGGAGAGTCAATCAGGAATCAGCACAGTGTGGAACTTGCTCTGCAGGCATATGAAGAGATCCGTTTGGACCCTACTGCAGAGATTATATACAGCAATCGCCAGAATGGTCCTGAACGTGTTATGCAAATTGTGGAGGAGCGCGCTCCCGGTGGTTTTACCACAATCCGTGATATCATCACACAGCAGGAGCTCGAGGACATTGCCAATTCCTACAAACAAATTGCCGGTTTTGACCGCAATCGTCTATATGCCAAAGCAGGTGTGGTGTAGGTGGTTGAGCATATTGTTCTGATAATATTCGCTCCTGGCACAACAGAGGATGAGAAGCAGGAAATCATTTGAAAGACGTATGCCTTAAAAGAGGTGATCCCTGGGATTGTTGACCTGCTGCAGGGCATAAACTTTTCTGAACGGAGCAAGGGATACGAGGTAGGGCTTACAGTGCGATTTGAAGACCGGGATGCACTTGCAAACTACGGGCGTCATCCGAGACACCAGGAAATCGTCAGCTATTTATAGAAAATTGGTGCAGAGGACCATTTGATTGTTGACTTTGATATTAAATAAGTTTAATTTCTGTTATAGCTTCCGGCGCCGTGAAAGGTGTCGTCAGTTTGGGGATTTTCATGCTGGATTCCGGAGGGTGCTGCGAAAAGAGATCGTATCCCGGGAATATGATTAGCGGCTATTTTTAGAGGGAAGCTTCCGGATCATGTCATCATTGACTATTATCTGGCAAAATAATATAAAATCCTTATCGGCCTGTTTGGCTTATAAGGGTTTCTTTGTATTGGCTATAAGCATTAGAGTATGTTATTTAATATACGGGGTTTTAAATAGTATGCATGGGCATAATTTTATGTGGTGAGAGGAGTGTCCCTGAATGGAAAATCAACTAAAAACAACCTGCGGGAGTATCTTGAAAGCCGCAGAAAACATCGTGGTCTTAACAGGGGCGGGAATAAGTACAGAATCGGGAATTAAAGATTTCCGGTCACGAACCGGAATATATCAAATGGCTCCGGAAACCATTCTGTCGCTGGATTATTTTTATCGAAATCCGATGAAGTTTTATGAATTTGCCATTGAGAATCTATACCATCCTGAAGCAATGCCCAATACGGGGCATAACATTTTGGCTAAGTGGGAGAAGGAAGGCCGAATTCAGCAGATTATCACACAGAATATAGATGGCCTCCATGGCAAAGCCGGAAGCAATAAAGTCATTGAGTTTCATGGGACCATGAAAACAGCAACCTGCCAGAATTGCAGGGAGCAATATACCGCAGATCAAATGGTTCAGCGAATGCAGGATTTGAAGGATTTTTATATATGCAGCAGATGTACACCGGAAATGGAGAAAGCTAACTATATAAAGCCAGACGTCGTCCTGTTTGGCGATGCGGGCGATTGGTTTACACAAGAGGGCTTTACTTCTATAATCCGGACGATACAAAAGGCAGATTGCGTGCTTGTCCTTGGAACAAGCCTTCAGGTTACCCCGTTTTCTGCTTTTCCAGGCTACCGAACTGAAGGGACACCATTAATCATAATTAACAAAGGAGATACTCCATACGATCATGCTCCTAATACCTATGTCATTCAAGAACCTATAGGGAGCACCATGAAACAACTGGATGAAAGAGCATGATTGCGTGCCTGACCCCCTTCATTGCGCTAAAGGGGGTCAGGCACCATCTTTGTGATAGCCCGCTTTGTTTGAGATTGTTTTGGAACTTATATTAGAATGGAACCAGACATTCTGAAAGGGGTTGGTGAAGGATGAAGGTTTTAGTAGTAGGTGCCAATGGGCAGATTGGGCGTCACCTCGTGAATCTATTGCAAGATAGCGAGGAGCATACCGTCAGAGCCATGATAAGGAAAGAAGAGCAGCAGGATTACTTCAAAAGCCTGGGAATAGAGGCTGTTTTAGCAAGTCTTGAAGGAACTGTCGAAGAGATTGCCGAAGCAGCCAAAGGATGCGATGCCATCGTCTTTACTGCTGGTTCCGGCGGCCATACGGGTCTGGATAAAACTCTGCTGATCGACCTTGATGGTGCAGTTAAGACCGTAGAGGCTGCAGAGATGGCTGGTATCAAAAGGTTTGTAATGGTCAGCGCTCTGCAGGCCCACCGCCGGGAAAACTGGAATGAAAAAATCAGGCCTTATTATGTGGCTAAGCATTATGCTGACCGTGCCTTGCTTCAAAGTGGTCTAACTTATACCATTGTTCGTCCCGGAGGGCTTATAAATGAGCCGGGTACTGGCAAAATCACTGCCGCGGAAAACCTGGAGAGGGGAACCATACCAAGGGAAGATGTTGCACGGATTGTTTACAAATCACTTACAGAGGAACGCACTTTTAATACCTCTTTTGATGTAATAAGCGGCGAAAGTCCTATTGCCGACGCTTTAAAGACACTATAATTGATCAGCCATCGGAAAGGGGTCCGATGGCTTTTCTCTAGTCAGTGATGGGATTTTTATGACAGGTAGCAGGTGAAAGGCAATCTTGGAAGATCTTTATAAATGCCTATTATCATTACCGGGGATGCCCTTAAAGACTGGCTCAATCTAAAAATGCTATTAAGAGCGGTATTCCCGCATAATAACCAGTAAGCCCGGTTGTGACCGAAAAGATGCGATTTTTTCCTTATCAAACCGATTTGCAAAGAAAAGAGCAGAAGGTGCCGCCTTTTAAGGAAGCACATTATGAGGCATCTTCTGCATCTGTACCTATATGCAAGAAATGTCCCTGCATGGAATAATCCTTGCACTGTCAGTTTTACTTCTGGGATAACCGGCAGGGCAAGGAACGATAGTGTTAAAAATGGATTAAAGTCTTTGTTTGCACCAAGTTGTTCCAATGCTTTGTCGATGACTTTTAGTTTGCTGTACACTTCTTGGTATGAAAGAGGAGACATTAAGCCTGCAATGGGAAGTTCTAGCCTCGCAAGCACGTATCCATTTTTAACCACTATCAAGCCGCCCTGCATCTTCTTGATTTCATTTGCAGCCAAAATCATATCCTGGTCATTTGTACCGCAGAGGACCAAATTATGGGAGTCATGGGCAACAGTTGATGCAATCGCACCTGACTTGAGCCCTAAGCCTTTAACAATACCCAAACCAATATGCCCAGTCATTTTATGCCTTTCAATAAGAGCAACCTTCAGCTGGTCGTTTTCAATGGACGGCTCGAACATTCCGTCCTCATCAACCTCCACTTCTTCTACGATATGATGGGTGACCAGGCTGTTTGGGATAATTCCAATTAAATTGGACTTTCTGCCTTTTAGAGGAAGGTTCAAAAGCGTAGGTTCCAGTTCAGGAAACGAAACTGTTTCGCTCAAATTTGCAAAGTCTGTTGTGGAATCAGCAAGGTGATTGGGTAATAGCCTTCTGTTTGCCACCACCTCTCTTCCACTTTTAAAAACAGTTGAAATCGACATCTCCGTCAGGTTCTCTATCAGAAGCAAATCAGCTTCGTAGCCTGGTGCAACCGCTCCCTTGTTTGTTAATCCATAACATTCGGCAGCATTGAAAGTGGCCATCTGAATGGCTGTGATTGGGCTGATTCCCGATTGAATGGCAAGCTTGACATTAAAATCTATGCTGCCTTCATCCATGATGTCATCAAGATGTTTATCATCTGTGACAAAAAGGCAGCGCCGGGAATTCTGCTGATTTACTACTCCAATCACGTTTTTCAAATCCTTAGCCACTGTTCCTTCGCGGATCATTAAATACATCCCTTTTTGGAGACGTTCCCTGGCTTCCATCACTGTTGTGCATTCATGGTCAGTACGTATTCCGGAGGCCATATAAACATTGAGGTCATCAGCTGACAGGCCGGCTGCATGACCATCGATTCGTTTACCTGCCTTTTTAGCCTCTTTAATTTTGGCGAGCATTTTTTTATCAGCGGTTTTAACACCTGGAAAGTTCATGACCTCTGCCAGACCCAGCACCCTCGGCTCCTGGTAAAATGGCTTTAAGTCTTCGGATTCAAGGGATGCACCTGCGTGCTCAAAATCAGCCGCAGGCACACTGGAGGGGAGCATGATAAAGATATCCACGGGCAAATCTTTAGAGGATTCGAGCATATATTGAATTCCTTTCTTTCCGGCAACATTAGCAATTTCATGAGGGTCCGAAATCACTGATGTAACGCCGTGAATGAGAAGGACTTTGGCAAATTCCTGCGGCGTAACCATGGAGGATTCAATATGGACGTGGCCATCAATCAGACCTGGTGAAATATAACAGCCATCAGCATCGATTTCTCTTTCTCCCGAATATTTGCCAACCCCGGCGATAAAGCCGTCAACAATGGCAACATCGCCATTAATGATATCAGCGTTAAAGACATCAATAATCTTTCCATTTTTGATTACAAGGTCGGCTTTCTTACGGCCAGCAGCCACTTCGATTCTTTTCCCTAGATCAATCTCCATAAGATTCACACCTTCTTTATAAGATTAGTAGTTAATTTTACTCTCGGAAGCAGCCCACTCATTAAATGGAGTGCCAGCTTCTTTGGGATAGAGCCGGATCATCGGAATTTTACGTTCTTTATGCGGGACCTCAAGCTGTTCGTATATAAATTGATCGTCAAACCCAATCTTCGCAGCATCCTCTTTGGTACATGCAAAATAAACGGCTTTTGGCCGAGCCCAAAAAATGGCCCCAAGGCACATCGGACAAGGTTCACAGCTGGAATATATCTCACAGCCATCAAGCTGGAAAGTATTCAAGAGTCTACATGCATCCCGGATGGCCTGGATTTCTGCATGGGCGGTCGGATCCTTTAAACGGGTGACTTGGTTTTGTCCCGTCCCAACAATCTTCCCATCTTTAACAACTACTGCCCCGAAAGGCCCTCCAGTACTTCCTGTTACATTAGCAAGAGCGAGCTGAATTGCCATATCGATAAAATTTTCCATTCTTTTCACTCCAGTCCATTTTTATATAAAATAGAAATAAGAGAGTTTTTTTTGTCAATGTTCCTTCCTAAAAATATATTCAAATATTGCACATCCAACCCTAAAACTAATTTTGACCTTAATCTTAAAGTTAGTATAATTTCCTTTAAGGAAAAATCCTCAATACTTGGAAGGAAACTTTACACGTTTTTTTTGCAAGACAGATAATAGTCCATAATTGGGGACTAGGGAAAAAAGCCCTTTTCTTCGAGCTTCAAACTTGTCAGTAGGTACATGACAGATCCCTATTTTATTAAACATAAAAACTTGTTTGTCTTGCTGCTAGGAGGGTAAGCAAAGATTCTGTAAAAACCTTATCAAAACATATTTATTGGCCAGCAAGTATCCGGATACTTTTCGCTCCAAACAGGGTATTAAGTAAAAAGGTGGAATCCTTATTTTGATTGTGCATGGAAGTGCTTTAATTCACACTTGACAACTCGGAATACTAAGATTAATATGAAAGTAATAAATTTCGTAGCGTGGAACTTAAGTGAAAGATAGGTTTTGAGGAGGACTTAATAGTGGTGGAAAATTACCCTGTCATTGAAGGCGCAGAAGCATTTTTTTATAAAGGAAACGAAGTGGGGATCCTGATTTCCCATGGATTTGTCGGGACGCCGCAAAGTGTGCGATTTATTGGGGAAAGCCTGGCTGGGTACGGGTATACAGTGCTTGCGCCGCGTCTGCCCGGGCATGGAACCCATTACTCTGATTTGGAGTCGGTGACTTATAAAGATTGGTTTGAAGAGCTGGAAAAGAACTATATTCTGTTGGCGGGACAATGCAAAAAGGTTTTTGTGATTGGGCAATCCATGGGTGGAACACTGACCTTAAGGCTGGCTCATAAATATCCTCAAATCCGCGGGATTGCTACTGTAAATGCAGCCTTGACCATCCCTTGCTTTGAAAATCTGAAAGGTGATAACCAGCCGAGATATATAAAAGAAGGTGAACCGGATATTAAAGCCAGGGGTGTACATGAAATCACATACCAGAAAACTCCATTGCATGCGGTTCGGCAGCTGCAGGCTTTGATGGAAGGAACTCCTTCTTTATTTTCGGGCATCACGGTTCCCATCCTATGCATAAAATCTGTCGAGGATCATGTAGTGCCTCCAGCGAACACCGAGTGGATTTACAGCAGTGTAAAATCGGAGAGAAAGGAAATCGTCACCCTTCCAAACTCATATCACGTTGCCTCGATGGACAATGATAAAGAGATGATTGTGGAAAAGTTCGTTCATTTCGTCGAACAGGTAACGGCGGTATCCGTTTCCTCCTGTTAAACCCAGAGCGGCAGGCTGTTCTTTTTGGTCCTGTTCGACGGACGCAGGGATATAATAAAAAAAAGCGAGATTGCAATTAGCCTGCTGGTGTAACGCCAGCAGGCTTTTTAGGGCTAATAAACGGCTAAAGGATATTGGGGTCAGACCACCAGGCTGGCAAATAGATACAATATGAGCATGCTGATCATGATACAGAGATTCGAGATGGTTCCGATTAAAGAAGTTGTTTTAAAATTGAACTCATAGGAATAAGGAATGACAGATAGCCCGATTGGAAGCAGAAATCCAATTAGTATGGTAAACCTGAACATTTCATCATAAGGAAGGATAAAAAATAAAGCAAGCCCAAAAAGCAATCCGAAGCCATAGCGGAACAGTAAATATTTATTGATTGGCCTGATGGAATTCTTATCAAACGAGAAACTGAGATAAAGTCCCAAAAGGATTAGGGATAACGGCATGTTGGCCTTAGAGAGTATGGAAGTGACATCGATGACACCGGCTGGCAAATGAATATTCAGGATGTTTAGGAGGCTCATCACGATATATGTCATAAAAGGTATGGACCTGCCAAATTTTTTTAAAATGCCTATTGGCTTCAGGGCTAACCCCTCCTCTGAATAATAGCTGCCCACGAGATAGGATAGCCCAAAAACAAGGAAGGAGTTTCCGATGTCAAACATCCCGAAATAAAGGAGCCCTTTTGATCCCCAGATAGCCTCAACGAGCGGGTATGCAAATAACCCGACATTGTAGCCGGTTGCCAGCATCATGAGTGTTCCTCTAATATCTTTTTCTTCTTTTCTAAAAACGAAGAATGCTAGAGTAACAGAGACAAATCCAAAGACCATGACTATGGCCGGCAGCAGGAATAAAGAAGGTTCAATCTGCACGGAGTTGAGAGAAACGATGATCAATGCCGGCAGGGTAATATTGAAGATAACCCTGGATATGACTTCTCCATCCCTCTCTTTTAAAATATCAAAGCGCTTAAAAAGGTAGCCGATTCCAATTAATATAATAATGTAGAGAAATTCCTGGTTCATTCCATATCTGTTCTCCTACTGCATGTATTGAAGGGATAAAGCGGTAATCTAAGCCTATCATAACTTATTTCCGTTGAGAACAGACAATTTGCCTGACTTCTTCATTAATAAAAGGGTCAGGCAGATTGTTTAATAAGTTTTATAAATTTCTTCACATTCCTCGCCTGTTGGCTGATAGAAGCAGTGAAGTTTGTATCGTCCGACTAATGGCTGATTGTACCATGTAGGCGGACAGTCGCCCGAAGGTCTGAAGTACCATAGACTGTATTTCGCCGGCCATTGCCTGTGCCCGCGAACGGCTTTGCGTGCTAACCTTTTTTCTGATTCTCTTGCCCTCTGATAAAAATATCCCTTTTGGACTGCCTCAAATGCATGCTCCTGATACACCATTTGAGGGATGGTTCGCAGGCCTCTAAAATCTGAACAATTTCCCCGAATCCGATTTATGCCCACTGCTCCAATATGCATCATGCCAAGCTGTCCTTCGCTTTCACCTTCTGCCCTAAGCAACCTGGCCAGAAGATTAATATCGGCTTCTGTATGCTTTACAACTGCCATAGACTCACCTCCGATTTCCCTTTATCATATTGTTTTTCCCAGCAGATGTTTACTTCTTTCCTTTGATGACCTCAGATTGGCAAAAGGGGTTTGCACAAACAGCTGATCCCAGGAGCAAAAGTGAATTGAGGTTCCAGTTTAAGTGAGGTGAAAAAGTAATGTACTTGTGATAAAAAATTTACTTCTGGCCGAACTCGACATACATTGACAATCTCCGCAGAAAATACTACTATTTTCCCAAAATTCATAGTAACATGGAAAAATGGAAAACCGTCATCGCGAAATATGTTAAGGAGCTATGTAAATGAAGAAACAAGAACAATGGACTTCCAAGCTCGGTTTCATACTGGCGGCAGCCGGATCTGCCATTGGGCTGGGAGCAATATGGAAGTTTCCCTATATGGCCGGAACAAATGGGGGCGGCATCTTTTTCGTTATTTTTCTGCTATTAACCCTCATTGTAGGTGCCCCCATCTTGATTGCCGAATTTATCATTGGCCGGAAAACCCAGAAGGATGCTGTCAGAGCCTATCAGACACTGGCGCCAGGGTCAAAGTGGCATTGGCTTGGCATTGGCGGGGTAATCGCAAGCTTTATCCTGCTCTCTTTTTACGGGGTGGTAGGAGGATGGATTCTTTCCTATCTGGCCAGAAGTTTTACAGGATCTTTGGCTAATGCCGACTATGCCACTCTGTTTGAAGAGATTATTACTGACCCCATCGAGGTAGTCATTAGCCAATTTGTTTTTATGCTTATGACCATCTGGGTAGTTCAGGGCGGGGTACAGAAAGGCATCGAGCGTGCCAGCAAATATATGATGCCCGCTTTATTTATTTTATTTATTGTATTGGCCGTTAGGGCATTAACTCTGGATGGAGCATCTGAAGGAGTTGAGTTTTTATTAAAACCTGACTTTTCCGCGATAACTGGGGAGACGATCCTGTTGGCACTCGGACAATCCTTCTTTGCCTTGAGTGTTGGTATTTCCGTCATGGTTACGTATGCCTCCTATTTGTCAAAAACGGAAAATATAATGAAATCGGCCTTTTCAGTCGTGGGTCTCAATATTTTTATTTCCTTGCTTGCGGGACTTGTTATTTTCCCCGCGGTATTTGCACTTGGATACGAACCAGGGGAGGGTCCTGGACTAGTATTCGTTGTGTTGCCAGCAGTATTTAACGAAATGGCTTTTGGTGGTTTTTTCCTTGCCATTTTCATGGTCCTTCTTTTATTTGCTACCCTGACATCGGCCTTCTCGATTCTTGAAATCGTTGTTGCCGTTTTAGTGAAGGGAAATGCAGGGAAACGTGGCGTTACAGCATGGATCAGCGGTCTGCTGATTTTCCTTGCCGGAGTTCCAAGCGCCCTTTCTTTTGGCGTCTGGTCCAATATCAAAATTGCAGGTAAATCCATATTTGACTTCGCTGATTTCTTGACAAGCAATATTGCTTTGCCTATGGGAGCGCTCTTTATTTCATTGTTTGTTGCCTACAGGCTTCCGCGCCAGCTGGTCAAGGAAGAGCTCTCTAAGGGTGCCAATGGAATCGGTGTCCTGTTCAATGTTTGGTACTTTTCAATTCGTTATATTGTTCCTGTTGGAATTTTATTTGTGTTTCTGCGTTCACTCGGAATTCTGTAATATCACTAAAAAGGGCTGTCTAGTTTGACAGCCCTTTTCATATGAATGAATAATGTGAGCAGCCAGTAGAGATTGAACAAAGCTCACTCCGATTGAAACCTACTTAATTGCCGTTCATCACGCTATCCATAGATTGGTATTTTCAGCCTCAATACATTTGATGTATACGGCTTACTTGTTATGTTTGCTTCTATAAAGTTCAGAACGCTATAGGGGGAATGAACATGGAGAAATCAAAAGCATTAGCTCCCATCGAGTTGAATAGGAGCTACGATGCTCCCATAGAGGAGGTATGGAAAGCTGTTGCCACATCAGAAGGCCTGGCTGGGTGGTTTATGCCAAATGATTTTCAACCTGTCGAAGGGTCTAGATTTGACCTGAATTCAGGTCAATTTGGTATGTCTCCCTGTATCGTAAAAGCTCTAAATCCTCCCAAACACCTTTCTTTTAGCTGGGGAAAGGATTGGGTTCTTTCTTTCGACCTGAAGGGCTTAAATGGGAAAACGGAACTTGCACTTACTCATAGTGGGTGGGATTCCAGTAAATTGACAGAGTTCAATGCTCCTCATCCTGCAGTCCGGGAAAATATGGCGAGAGGCTGGGCGAACCTGTTGGAAAAGCTGCGTGATTATGTGGAAGGATAGGGTACTGAATTTATACTCATATTAATGAGCAATAGAAAAAAATTTAACACAGCCAGTCAAAGCGGGCAGCATTAGCTGCCTGCTTTTTTGCTATTTTAAGGAATGAAAAACAGAAAAACGGGGTAAGCAAACATTAGAATATCCAGCACTCCAATAGACCACAGCACGAAAGCGGGTCAGGCACGCGGCGTTGGTTTAATATGTTAAAGAAAGGAAGCGACATGAAAAAGATGAGTAAGAGTGGGAAAATAAAGGGAAGCGCCATTAGGATTAGGAATCATATCCAGGAAACCATTATGTAGAGGTATTTCTGTTTATTGTTAATAGGGGCAGATAAAAAATTTTAAAATAAAACGGACAAACATGACATTTGTCATATATGTCACATGACACCTGAGACTTCAAAGCCTCATGTGACTCCTCTATAATCAAATTAACAACATTACGGAAGGGGAAATTGTAATATTATGAATGAACGTAACCCTAGAGCATTAAGGAAGCAGGTCGCACCATATGAGAAATCAGATTTGCAGCACAGCGTCATGCAAATCTTTAATACAATATTGCCATTCTTTGTACTCTGGTTCCTGGCATACCAAAGTTTGTCTGTTTCCTACTTGTTAACTTTAGGCATTTCAGTGGTAGCTGCAGGCTTTCTGGTACGAATTTTCATTATATTTCATGATTGTACCCACCATTCTTTCTTTAAGAATCGGAAAGCAAATCGGGTTCTTGGAACCATTACTGGTATTTTGACGTTTTTCCCATATGACCAATGGGGACATGAGCATGCGGTACACCATGCAACATCGAGCAATCTCGACAAGCGGGGAACAGGAGACCTTTGGATGATGACAATTGATGAGTATCTGGAAGCCCCATTCTGGACCAAAGTAGCTTATCGACTCTATCGAAACCCATTTGTAATGTTCATTATTGGACCAATCTACGTCTTTGGGATTACAAATCGTTTTAATCGAAAAGGTGCCAAAAAGAAAGAGAGAATGAACACTTATTTTACCAATGTCATGATTGTCGTAATTATCGCACTGTTATGCTGGGCCATTGGCTGGCAGGCGTTCCTGCTGGTTCAGGTCCCGATTTTTATGATATCTGGTTCCCTTGGAGTCTGGCTGTTTTACATTCAGCATACTTTCGAGGACTCTTACTTTGAAGAAGACGAACATTGGGAATATGTTAAAGCAGCAGTAGAAGGAAGTTCTTATTATAAGCTTCCGAAACTTCTTCAATGGCTGACAGGAAATATCGGATACCACCATGTCCACCATCTAAGCCCAAGAGTTCCAAACTATAAGCTGGAGGAAGTGCACAATAATACAGAACCATTGCAAAATGTTCCAACGATTACTTTGGCTACAAGCTTAAGTTCACTTAAATTCCGCCTTTATGATGAGGAAAACAAGCGGTTTGTCGGCTTTAATTATCTTAAAAAGGCTGCCCGAAAAAATGTCTCTTCCCATGCAAAGCCTGAGGTATAAATATCGAAAACAGCTCCCCTTACGAAGCAGTAAGGGGAGCTGTTTGATTGTTCAGGCAGGAATCCTGATTTTTCCTTAAAATATGTTAAAATAGAGTTACTAATTTAATTCAGAAGGATTCTTATATGATTAAAAAACATTGGAGTACATTAAAGAGCACTGGGATTTCGCCTTATATTTGGACCATTCTTGCAATTTTGCCGTTTTACTTTATTTTCCAGGAGACCTCCACCGTCTTAATCATTGCAGGAATTGTCCTGACGCTCTTATTTTTTTTATTTTATCGTTTTGCTTTTATCTCAACAGGCTGGCCCCTGTATTTGTGGACCATCATTCTAGTTGGGATCTCTATTACTCTGACCACTATGTTCAGTTATGTGTACTTTGCCTTTTTTTTGGCGTACCTCATTGGCAACATTAAGGATAAAATCGCTTTTTTCGTATTGTATTTTATCACGCTGTTCAGTACCTCTCTTATCATAAACTTTGGATTGATTTTGAAGACCGAAGAGTTGATACGGCAGCTGCCCTTTGTCATCATTGTCTGGATCAGTGTGATCCTGCTGCCGTTAAGTATGCGGAATAAAAAGGTGTATGGGGTGCTGGAAGAGAAGCTTGAGGACGCAAACAAGAGAATCGAGGAGCTAGTCAAGATCGAAGAACGGCAGAGAATTGCGAGGGATCTGCATGACACCCTTGGACAAAAGCTGTCTCTCATAGGTCTGAAAAGTGATCTTGCGAGTAGATTAGTTTATAAGGATCCGGAACAGGCCAGGTCTGAACTCAAGGATGTCCAGCAAACAGCCAGAACCGCTTTGAACGAAGTCCGGAAAATGGTTGCCCAAATGCGGGGAATCCGTTTAAAGGAGGAGTTCGAACGTGTTAAACAGATACTGGATGCAGCGGAAATTAACTTTATCTATGATCAAAATATAACCTTGAAAAATGTATCTTTATTGACTGAAAACATATTGAGTATGTGCCTTAAGGAAGCGGTGAACAATGTCGTTAAGCACAGTGATGCCTTTTCCTGCACCGTAAAAGTAGAGCAAAAGCCAAATGAAGTGATACTCAAAGTTAAGGATGATGGAATTGGCAATGTAACCGAAGAGGACTTCTCGAAAGGGAGCGGCCTGAACGGAATGAGGGAACGGCTGGAATTTGTTAATGGCAGCCTTGAAGTGATCAACAAGGATGGAACTATGATAGTTATTAGAGTGCCAAATATTAGAAGGCAGCCTGAAAAGGAGGGACTGGCATGATCAGGATCGTTCTTGCAGAAGACCAGCGAATGCTGCTCGGGGCCTTGGGTTCACTGCTCAGCCTGGAAGAAGATATGGAAGTGATAGGAAAAGCAGGTAACGGAGAAGAAGCGATTGAACTTGTCAAGAAGCATCAGCCCGATATTTGTATTATGGATATTGAAATGCCAGGCAAAACAGGTCTGGAGGCAGCAGAAGAGCTTAAGCAGTGCGATTGCAAAGTAATCATCCTTACCACCTTTGCAAGGTCCGGCTACTTTCAGCGGGCCCTCAAAGCGGGCGTAAAAGGATATTTACTTAAAGACAGCCCAAGTGAAGAACTCGCAAGCTCCATTCGCAGCGTCATGGCAGGAAGGCGGGTTTATGCTCCGGAACTTATGGACGATATCTACAGTGAAGAAAATCCCTTGACAGACAGGGAAATGGAGGTGCTCGGCCTGGTTGCTGACGGCAAAAATACCAAGGATATCGCCAGCGAACTGACACTTTCCGCCGGGACTGTCCGCAATTATATCTCGACCATCCTCGATAAGCTGGAAGTCACGAATCGAATCGAAGCTATCCGTCAATCTAAGGAAAAAGGCTGGTTCAAATAAAAAAAGGGGGATGCGCCCGGTGCTATGATAACGAATCATGGCAACAGGCGTGTCCCCTTTGGTCTGTAAAAAAGCCAATTATTTAGTTTTAATGAGTTTGCCAAGTATTGCTGCTTCAATAACCTTCCATGGAGCCAGGCTTTTTATCAACAGGTTCCGTTTGACTCCCTTGCCAATTGGGTACCTAAGATCTGGGCTGTTAGGCTGCAGGGCAATCCTGGTGACCAGTTTGGCTACATCCTCAGGGTTGCCATGGTCCGCTTTCCCTTTTTCTACTTCCGTTTTTAATGATTCCATAAAAGACCTGTAAGGGGAATCTGCCCGTATAATGATTTCTTCCATACCTGACCATATACTTGTTTGGTAGGAACCGGGCTCGACCAGAACTACATCAATGCCCATTGGCTTCAGTTCGAGTCGAAGGCTTTCGCTATAACCTTCAAGAGCGTGTTTGGAAGAAGCATAAGGTGACAAACCGGGAAACCCGATTCTGCCGCTGATGCTGCTCATATTTATAATTTTGCCGCTCCCTTTTTTACGCATGAAGGGAAGGACCGCCTGTGTCACCCCGATGACACCAAAAAAATTTGTTTCAAATTGCCTTCTGTATTCCTCAACGGAAACCTCCTCGGAGAATCCTCCCATCGCAAATCCGGCATTGTTGACAAGGAGATCGACTGATTCAAGCGTATTTAAATAATTCTTGAATTGGTCAATTGATTCCTTAGAAGTGACATCAAGTGGTTGAATATGTACGGAATTTTCGATATCATGCCTGGCTGCCTCATCAAGAACAGACTTAGCCTTGCCGGTATTTCTCATTGTAGCAATAACCTCAAATCCGGCCTTTGCCAGCTCCAGTACACATAAAAGGCCAAAACCGCTGGAAGACCCTGTTACGATTGCTATTTTTTTATCCATCATTGACTCCCTGTCCGTATTGTTTCTTTTATTTTAATCGCTGTTTGCAGATGAGTCGACCGAAATGAAAGGCTTATTTTAAAACTTGGTATGACATGGTTTGAAAATCGCCAAATTAAAGTTGAACCAGCGTGTTTAGTTTTAAGATGATTTTAAAACCCAAGGGCAGAAGAACAGCTTAGAGCATATTTGATTTACCAGGTAACAAAAATCGGGCCAGGGGGTTCATCAATGACGAAAGAAGAGGTAGTACACCTTTTTGTATTAATTGAAATGGTATATCCCTATTGTGTACCTAAAAGCGAGACCGTTTCACACTGGTTTGACCATTGCAGGCAACTGGACTTTGTAAAGGTGATAGCAAATTTAAAGAGGCACATGAAACGGAGTCCTTATCCACCGGCTTTTATTGAACTGGCAGAGTTTTCATCCAGGGCAGGCACCGAGAACTGCATTGCTTCGTGGATGGAAGAATACGAACCACGGAAAGGTGCCTGACCCCCTTTAGTTTGATAAAGGGGGTCAGGCACGATTATTCACGGAGGCACAGGCCATCCGCAGTCATTTGCTTAAGGATGTGTTCTGCTTCTGCAACAGTGTGGCCTATTACAAGGCCGACTGCTTTGGATATGGATTCTTGGTTAGGCACATAGGCAGCATCCAGCAAGCTGAGCGGGATAAATTGTCCCTTGGCCAGGTATTTTTCAACAAGAGGGATAAGGGAATTAAAATTCCCGGTCCATTCGAGGTTGCAAAGCCTCATGACAGCTTTTCCATATTTATTGCGCACATCAGGATATAATAGGAGGCCGCACGTTGATGCGTTGAATCGAACATTTAAGTCAATAAAATAATACCTGCTGCCACGGATGAGTACATCAAAACCGGCGACTCCCACGTATCCTTTATCGGCGATTTTTTTCATAACCCAGTAGCCTGTTTCGACTATTTTAGCTAGTTGTTCATCAACGTCCACAGAAATCCAGCTTCCGCGGAAGCAGCCATCTTTGTTGACGATTTGTTCTGATTTTCCCAGGAACTTGATTTCCCCTTGTTTATTTACAGAATAATGAACCGAAATGTTTTGGTCGTAAGGAATAAACTCTTCGACAATGAGCTGTGATAAATCACAGAACGTTTCGTCCAATTCATGGAGCTGTTTTTCATTTTCAATGAACATTACTCCACAGCCTCCGGAAGTTGGCTGGCCGTCCCCAGATTTTAACACAACCGGCAGTTCAGGTTTTTCAAGTAATAGTTCTTT
The DNA here is from genome assembly GCF_004340465.1 of Mesobacillus foraminis. Lineage (GTDB taxonomy): Bacteria > Bacillota > Bacilli > Bacillales > Cytobacillaceae > Mesobacillus_B > Mesobacillus_B foraminis. Next base: position 17,389 of record NZ_SLVV01000004.1, read on the forward strand.
TAGGCTCATTGTTCTTCGTAGTGGAACGTTTTGCGGAGGCACTAGATCGGGGATACTCCGTTTATCGCATAAATAGGCCTGTATCTCCGGCTCCACCCATGACAATTGAGGAGGAACATCTTCGGGAGGGTGAGGATATTGAAAAATCAGCTTTTTATTCCGCTGGTGAAGGGTTTCTAGCAGCTGCAGATATTCCGCTTCTGTTCTGTAAGTGTACAGCACTTCAGGTAAATTAAGCCCTGCCTCACGGAGAAGCCGTAAAGCAGGCTCCGTAGCTGCCCCGGCATGGCAGATAACCGGTGCCTCTCCTGCAATGCATAATTCCCTGCCTGTTAAAGCCTCAAGGCTGAGCATGTCATTAGAGAAATGGCTGTAATCACGAGAATAAAGCTTTGGATTGTAAATGAAATTTTCTCCATAGATTTCTTGAATGCTTTGTGAAGGGCGAATAGGGATGCTCAGCTGTTCTTTTAAAAAAGCCAATTCTTCCATTTGTCATTCCTCCTGGTGTTTGTCATCTAATAAAACAACACAATCAGGGTGCCTGAAACTTCCGGCAAACACCCTGCATTAAAACTGGCTCTGTTAATCTTTTTTTATAATGATTTACTAATCTATTAATACACCAATTTAAGCGCTTTCAAACCTTTATCTAAAAGAATAGTCTGTCCAAATCTGTGGATATAGCTCCCTTAATTCAAAGAGAAGCTGAATACAAATCTGAAAGGGAATACCGTGGATAAAAACTACACACAAGGCGAGACGCGAGGTAAAAATCATCAAATGGCATGTTTACTAGTAGTGCAAGCGGCCTTGAAAGAGTATTTGCACCTAGCATTTATGGGATGAGATAAATTATTTTCTGCCCGTAAAAGAGGGGATTAGGTTTTTCTTAAAGATAGGGAAATAATAGTCCTTTACATTTTGTGCTGTCAGGATTTTTCTGACTCCGGTACAGCAGTTTAACTGGAAATAAAGATTGGATTATTTGAAATTTCTTTTATAAAACTACTATGGTGTATGATAGTAGAAGTGCTAGTAACAAGAGAAAGGATGAGATGACGGCAAAGCAGCTGCCGCCTGGCCAGTTCGAAACAGATAAATGGCCGATTCTTCATGTAGGTGATGTTTATGAATTCCATGAGGAGACATGGGATTTCCAGCTTTTTGGAGAAGTGAAAGAAAACGTAACACTTAGTTATGACGAGATTATAAAACTGCCACGTACAATTTCTACGATTGATATGCATTGTGTGACAACCTGGTCCAAGTTTGGAACCAGCTTTGAAGGAATTGCCTTTAGGGAGCTGCTAAAGCTTGTCCAGCTTGAGGAAGATGTGAATTACGTCCAGATCTACGGCTATTACGAAGGTGACAGGTTTGGCTACTGTGCCAATTTGCCGCTGGCTTCTCTCTTAGGGGATAATGCCTTATTTGTCTTTAGATGGAAGGATGAAAAGCATGAGTGGCAGGAACTTGATCCTAAGCATGGATATCCGTTGCGTTTTATTCCGCCGGAAACATTTTATTTGTGGAAAGGAACCAAATGGGTATCTGGCATACGTTTTATGAAAGAGGATGAAGCCGGATTTTGGGAAGAAATGGGTTATTCCATTACAGCAAATCCTTTCAAGGAAGAACGCTACCGGTAAGTGAGAGTACCAGAATCCCTCTTTTTTCTCATAGGAGTGCAGGATTAGCCTGTGATATAATGGACTGGTACAGCAAGTGCAGGGTAGGGCAGCGGCCGCCTCCATTTTCTAAGGAAGGGGGTGGTGCCGCTGGTCGTGACGTATGAAGCGATGAATTTAATGATTAGCTTCGCAACATTGATTGTTGCCGTAATTGCGATAGGTATTTCTGTGAATAAAAAGAAATAACCTACCCTGCACGCCATTGTTAGAGTAGGCTATTTCTATTCAAATATGGGCCGCTGCACTGCTTGCAGCTTGCTGTGCAGGAGAGCTCCCGGTTGCAGCCGGAGCTCTTTTTTACTATATGGAATCATTAATTAGATTATAAATCGAAAATTCCCCTAATGCAAAGGGAATGATTTTTCAGCATTTACTCCATCCGTTCAATACTTAAACTATAGCCTAAAATTGTCAATGAGTATTTCTTTGGATTTGTTTGATAGAGTTTATATGTTTCGACAAAACGCATTTCCCGTTCCTGTTCTTCCTGTCTGCTTCTTGCTAACTTCTCCAAAGTGTATATATTTAAATTCATCGATCAATCCCTCCTTGTATAAGTAAAGTATATTTTATATGGAAGCCAGCCTCATTGATCCTTGGTTTGATTTTTTTTCAAACTTTCTATTCAATATTTTGTTAAAAAAATTACACCTAAAGTCTTAGTCAAAATCAGCATTTTTTTCGAGACCCATTTGACTTTTAGAAGCTATAATGAAGGGATGAAATAAAAACGGGGGAGAAGGCATGCCTAGGAAAGTACGATTGGAAGAAATCAGCATTTTGAAGGAAATAGCGGAGCTTCTAAACGAAGGGACCGAGATGAATGCTGTATTGGCCGAGGTTTTAAAAAAACTGCTTCAACTTACCGGCCTTAAAACTGGCTGGATCTTTTTGATTGATGAAGAAGGAGTTCATCAGCTGGCGGCTTTCGAAGCACTGCCGCCAGCTTTAACTTATGACAGCAATCATAGAATGTGCAAGGGAGAATGCTGGTGTGTAAATCGGTATCGTAATAAGAAGCTGACAAATGCTACTAATATCATTGAGTGCAAGCGGATTGAAGAGGCAATCGCAGCTAAAGCGGGCGACACGTTAGGGCTGACTCACCACGCAACGGTGCCATTGCGTGCAGGAAATGAGCGGTTTGGTCTTTTAAATGTAGGATCGCCAAACAAAACCTATTTTCAACAGGAGGAGCTAGCCCTGCTGGAATCAGTAGCATTCCAAATCGGTACAGCAGTTAAAAGAATCATGCTGAACAAGAGAGAGCAGGAAACCGCCCTCGTTGCTGAGCGAAATCGGCTTGCAAGAGATCTTCATGATTCTGTCAATCAGCTGCTATTTTCCCTTAGCCTGACGGCAAGAGCAGGGACTGAGATGGCAGAAGGTGCTGAAATCGGGCAAACTTTTCATTATATTCAAGACCTTGCCCAGGAGGCACTTGGCGAGATGCGGGCCTTGATTTGGCAGTTAAAACCTCAGGGACTGGAGAATGGGATTCTATGTGCTTTAAAGGGCTATGCTGAAATGCTTGGCCTTTTAATTGAGATAAAAGTTGCTGGAGTTGCTAGCTTTCCGGGCAAAGTGGAAGAAACCTTATGGCGGATTGGGCAGGAAGCTCTTGCTAATTGTAAAAAACATTCCCAATCCTCACATGTTTACCTAAGTTTGGACAGAAACTCCAAATCCGTAACGATGGTCATCAAAGACCATGGCTGCGGGTTCCATTATAGCCAATGCAACGATATTCCTTCCTATGGTTTAAAAAATATGAAGGCACGTACTGAGGCTCTTGATGGAAAGTTCCAATTAACCAGTGCCCCGGGCACCGGAACAGAGATTAAAGTTTACATACCAGTCTAGGGGGAGAGGACATTGGAGATTTCCATAGTCATAGCAGATGACCATCATGTTGTCAGAAGGGGGTTGGTCTTTTTCCTTCATACGCAAAAAGATATTAAGGTCATTGGAGAAGCGGCAAACGGGAAGGAAGCGGTTGAGCTGGCAAAGTCCCTCAAGCCGGACATCATTTTAATGGACCTGGTAATGCCTGTAATGGACGGAATTGAGGCAACAAAGCTTATCAAGCAAGAACTGCCAGAGATCAAAATCTTGATGCTGACCAGTTTTTCGGATCAGGACCATGTAATTCCGGCACTGGAAGCAGGTGCATCAGGATACCAGCTTAAAGATATCCAGCCAGATGACCTTGTCCAATGCATTAAAAATATTATAAAGGGAGAAAATCAGCTGCATCCTAAGGCAACCTCCCATTTGCTTGCTAGTTTGTCAAACAAAAGCCGCCAGGGACCAAATCCGCTTGACAGTCTTACAAAAAGAGAATTAGAGGTTCTAAGAGAAATTGCCAAAGGGAAAAGCAATAAAGAAATCGCTGGAGATTTGTTCATCACCGAAAAAACAGTCAAAACCCATGTGTCCAATCTGCTGGCGAAATTAGAGCTAGCCGATCGGACCCAGGCAGCATTATTTGCCGTTCGAAACAGCCTGGTCGACTAAGTCGCTTTCTTTTGGGAAACACCATAGTGGCTTACTAGTGCGCTAAATAACTAAAGCGTGCTGACCCCCTTTAGTGGGTGAAGTTTTTTTTGTTCTGTGAAGAGGTTTGTATGGTACAATAGCCAACGGGTAAAATACTGAATTACATCAAATAGGGGTGCTTATATGAAAGCCTGTTTGGCTATGATTGCCCTGTTGATTTCCGTTGTTTTTGCCGGTTGTGCGCCGGCAGAGGAGCAGTCCGGCAATAGCCAGGATGTTGAAAATACGGGAGTGGAGGAAACTCAACAGGAACAAGCCTGGACCGGGGACGAGAAATCACCATACAATCAAGATCTTAAAGGGCTTAAGGCAGAAGTACTGTCTGTAATAGATGGGGATACCTTAAAAGTAAGGCTAGAAAACGGGAGAGAGGAAAGAGTCCGGCTGACCCTTATTGATACACCTGAGACGAAACATCCGAAGGTGGGAGTTCAGCCATTTGGAAAGGAAGCCTCCAAATTTACCACAGCTCAGTTAAACGGGAAAAATATCCTCCTTGAAATGGATGTACAGGAAAGGGACCGATACGGGCGAATCCTTGCTTATGTATGGACAGGAGACCAGTTATTTAATGAAATCCTGATTGAAAGAGGGCTGGCCAGGGTGGCGGAATACCCGCCGAACATAAAATACGTGGACCGCTTCCGAAGCATTCAGAAAAAAGCACAAGCCGCAGAAATAGGAATATGGAGCCTTGAAAATTATGCCCAGGAGGACGGCTATAATACAACTGTACCATCGGACCGAAAGGACAGTGAGTCAGCAGAAGAAGCTGCATGCAAAGGGAAAATTAAAGGCAATGAAAACTCTTATATCTATCATCTGCCTGACGGAGACTATTATGATACCGTACACGCAAACAATATCATCTGGTTCTGCACAGAAGAAGAGGCAAAAGCAGCCGGCTTTCGCGCATCAACGAGATAAAGTGGGTCAGGCACCGCTTGCTGTTTTAAACCAATAAAGGGGGTCAGGCACCGTTCAATGCTTTAGCAGAGTGAACGATGCCTGACCCCTTATTCCTTATTCAGATTCTTCTTCGGACGATGGGCGGGTTGTTTGCTCTGCCAGGCTATCCCAGAATGAGATGTCCTGATTTTCGATGGATCCGTCGGCAATGGCACGAACAGCTGCATCGAGTGTGGTGATGGTTTGCTTAATCAAATAACCATTGCTTTTTTGTCCAAGGGCATATGACTCATAGTAGTGGTCAGACATCCCTCGCATTTCAAATAGGAGGGTAGAGATGCCATATTGAACAGCGGCGCCATTGCGGCCGATATTTTCACCTGTTCCCCCGACATATTTGCCCAGATGGCCCCAGCCAGTTGAATCCACAGCATTAAATACTACCGCACCGAGCTTCTTTGAATTCTCCAACACTTCAGGAGCGACATTTGGATTTGTTGGATAGAGAATGGAACCCGAAACCAGTTTTCCATCGCGTTCGCTTTGAGTACCTTGATGATGGAGATCGATCATGTAATCAATCTTATACTTTTTGAAGACATTTTCATGAAGTGCCTGAGTTTCAGGCTGAGCTTTTTCAACATGGTCACGGTTTAAATCTACCTCAACTGCATTATAGCGGGTAAGATGACGTCCCCCATCCGCTACATAGTCTTCCAGTGAAAAGTTCACATCTCCCATCGCACCATCAGCATTCAGCATCGGAAGAATAAGAATGTTTACGTTTTCAAGAACTCCTTTTGTCTTATTCGTTCCAAGGTGCTTAATAAACTCCAAGGCACCTTCTGTCGTGAGCTGTTCATTTCCATGCTGCTGCGTCAAGAAGAGAATTGTCGGATTAGAAGGGTTTGAAATATATTTTACTAGATGGATATCACGGCCTTTGACCGTCTTGCCAATCACTTCAAGCTCCATGGCAGATTGTTTGGCTTCCTGGGTTTTGAGATAGTCAACCATTTCCTCATATGTATGTAATATTGAAGTCTGGATGGATTCGTTTCCTCCATAGTTCGGGCCTTCCCCGACTGCATAAGCTGGCAATGAAACAGAGGTAACAGCTCCCAGGGACATCAGCCCAGTTAAAGATAATGCCAATACTTTCTTTTTCATAGAATCCCTCCATAGTCTGATAGGTTGCAGGAAATAAATAAAGATTCCTACTAAAATCATAGCTGTTTAGAGAATTTCAGTATATAGATAAAAAGACTGATTATTCTAAATTTACCGGAGGCCTTTTTACATATTTTTTGGCTTAAACTGCTACCTATTTAGCTCAACAGGAGAAGAGGCCTGGGAAAATAGTACGATTTACGAAATACCCAAAAAAAAGCCTATCAAACGATAAGCTTTCCGCGAGCGGTGTTCAGCAGCTCCATTAACTCTCGATCGTCCAAGGACAGGATATCGTCATGCGACAGGCCTTCTATTGTATCAAATACGGTTGCTTCCATTTTAAGACGGTCTTTTTCACTTAAGAAATAAGATTTCATTACTAACATTCTCATCCACCCCTAAATTTGATTGCTGTGCAAGTAAGCTGCAAAGCTAATATCACTAAAACAGATGAAAGCCAACTACGTAAAACGCTTACAAAAAGGGTGTAACCATAAATTTCCTTTATTATACTGTATTACCTCGAGCACTTCAATATATTTATATAATTCATGCTAAAATTCTTTAATTTTCCGATAATTAATGCGTGTCTAAGAAGAAGCGTTGTTAAATTAAGAAAATACGTGATCACAGTGTGTTGCGAGGAATAAAAAAAATCTTTATTTAAAATTGTAATAAAAATATATGAAAATAACTTTTTATAAATTCCGGAATCATTTACTAATTATTTGATAGACACTAGGAGAAATTCAAACCTGTTTTTTCTTTTTCAAAAAGACAGCTTATGTTATATTGAAATTAAAAATATGTGCACTGGGGGTGCCGGGAAATGGCCGGCTGAGAGGAAGACCCAACCTGTCTTCGACCCTTTTTACCTGATCTGGTTAATGCCAGCGTAGGGAAGTATTTTTGCTGTGTTTTATGGGAACCCATAAACCTTATGCGTGAGTTGCTGAATCTATAGTATGAGTCACTTCTCTCCTCAGTGCATGTTCACTTAGGAGGAGACTTTTTTGAATTCAACAAAGAGCTTAACATTAACAGCCATGCTTGTGGCAATTGGAACCCTGACAAGTCATTTATTCTACATTCCAATCGGTATGGCAAAGGTATTTCCGACCCAGCACCTGATTAACGTTTTTTCAGCTGTTCTACTAGGACCCTATTATGCGGTGATACAGGCATTTTCTGTTTCTCTGTTGCGAAATTTCATGGGGACTGGCTCCATTTTTGCCTTTCCAGGAAGCGTTTTTGGTGCTTTATTAGCGGCCTTTCTATATAAAAAAACACGCCGGCTTTGGGCTGCTTTTAGCGGGGAGGTAATCGGTACGGGCTTGCTCGGTGCTCTTGCGACTTATCCCATAGCAACTCTTTTCATGGGAAAGGAAGCAGCTCTATTTGGGTTTGTACCTGCCTTTTTCTTAAGCTCCATTACGGGTGCAATGATTGGCTTTGCAATATTGACGTTGCTTTTTAAAAATTCTGCAGTGAAAAGCAGAATTGACAGCCAGTCTCTTATTCATAAATAATCGTCAAATATATTTGACACTTTAGCTAAAGTTCAATACTATAAAATAACAATTACATAATTCTTCTTATCAAGAGAGGTGGAGGGACTTGGCCCTTTGAAGCCTCGGCAGCAGACTCAGCATATGGGAACTGTGCCAATTCCAGCAAGCACTAGTGGCTTGAAAGATAAGAAGGGCATATAACCACACCAGGCCTCTTCTTATTGTATGAAGCACATGATAAGAAGAGGTTTTTATGTTTACGGAGGTGGAAAAATTGGCCGAACAAAAGAAGGCAGCACATAATAATTTAGAACAACTTGAGAAAGACATATTAATTGAGCAATTAATTTCAATGGGTATTTTTAAAAGCGGGAACAGCCAGTTATTTGAACTATCTGTTACCGACTTGAGAAAGGAATATGAACAGTACTCTAAAAACGAGCAATAGGGTGACGAAAGGGGGTTTTTATCGGAAAGGGTAAAGGCTTCTTTTTCGTTCGCTACAATTGCCACCCTAAAAAGGATACATGCTTATAAATGGGCAAAAGTCCAGAAAAACATAAAGAACAAGCAATACAATTTTTCGACCGGTCTTAAAACCTGGTCTGTTTCTATAGATAATTAATGTAAGGCCGCAGGTTTTTTTAGAACCAAAGAATAACTGATGATACTTTGCCGCGTAAGTGTAATACGTTGTCGAAGTTTTCCGCGTATAAGGCATTGGAGCTTTCAACCCCTATAGCCATAAAAAAGTAGGTCTTTTGCATAATTATTAAAGCAAACGAAACAACTTAAGTGTTTTGTTAGAGGGCCGGTACCTAAAAAAATGACCACGGTAAATTTAGGAGAAAACTGTTATGAGAGGAAATTACCAAATGAAAATAATTGATCTGCACTGTGATGTTTTGTTAAAGCTGCAGGAATCAAAAGGAATATTAAGGTTTATGGATGCGCCTGAATTGGATTCTAATAAACTCAGGCTGAAAAAAGGGGGAGTCAGCGCCCAATGTTTTGCGGTTTTTATTGATCCTGATATTAAGCAGGATCAAAAGTTCGATGCTGCACTCGGACAGATAGACCTTTTTTACACGGAAGTGTTAGGTAAGCATCCTGACATCAAACAAATTAAGGAGTGGGAGGACTTTGATCGCCTTCAAGAAGGTGAAATTGGCGCGATGCTCACTCTTGAAGGAGTCGATGCTATTGGGAACGACATTGGGAAACTTGGAATCCTGTATCAGCTTGGTGTCCGTTCCGTTGGTCTTACCTGGAATCATGCAAATCTGGCTGCGGACGGAGCTGGTGAACCAAGAGGGGCAGGCCTAACCCTCTTTGGGAAAGATATCGTAAAATTTAATAATGACTATCAAATTCTCACTGATGTTTCTCATTTATCCGAGAACGCCTTCTGGGATGTGATGGAGATTGCGAGGTACCCTATTGCAAGTCACTCCAATTCAAGACATTTATGCAATCATCCACGCAATTTGACCGGTAATCAAGCTAGGGCACTTTTTCAAAAGGATGGAATGATCCATATTGTTTTTTGCCCGCCATTCGTAAAAGAGGATGGAAGTGCCAATATTTCCGATGTAGTAAGGCATATTGATTATTTCTGTACACTTGGTGGTGTGAAAAATATCGGGCTTGGGTCTGATTTTGACGGGATTGCCACACATGTTGAGGGGCTGGAGCATGCAGGGAGGTACCAGAACCTGATTAATGAACTTCTTAAGCATTTTTCTGCAGAAGAGGTCAGAGGATTTGCCTGTCAAAATTTCCTTGATCATCGTCCTTCTTCCAGGAAACAGTAAGCAACCTGGAACGAGAATATCTACGCCCCTGGTATTTGTATTAATAACAATCAAGACAGTTGTTTAATTCCCTTTCATCAGCCGGAAGCATTTATAACTGCCGCGCAGCGCAAAAATAAGGTATGAGGTAAGAAGCAGATACTTAAGGTATTAAGAAGGAACAAAGTTAAGGAACACAAAGAAGGGGTGGGCACATCGCGTGTAACAAGTGAGGAGTCATGAACGTAGCCGTCAATGGAAGAAGCAGTGGTCTAATTTCCGACCACTGCTTTTATTTTTATTTCCAAAGCTGCCACCACTTTTTTGAATCTTCTTTATCAGCTGCCGCCTGACGGAAGCTCCCGACCAGATCCTTGAAGATTTCATCCCGCTCCCTGATTTCACTTCTAAAATGCTCTCGTTCCAGTTTTATGGATTCAAGAAAATATTCCCTGTCCATAGCAAGCTGCTCATTCATCGTATGAAGTTCAGAATGAGTCATTTCCTTGCTTTCGGATATATAGTCAGTAAAAATTTTAAATTCCTCGGCCGATTCGTCTAACTTTGAGGACAAAGCATGTATTTCTTCGGAAGTCCCTTTCGAAAGGTTCGCAAAGGAACTCGACAAGGTGGAAAGCTCTTTTACAGTGCCTTTTGATAGTTTCGAAACATTTTCTGATAGGGAAGACAAAGTTTTATTTGTTCCTTTCGAAAGTTTCGTAACGTTTTCCGACAGGTTTGTGATTTTCTCTGTTGTTCCCTTGTTGGATTTTGCCACTCGCCGATGCAGAGTTTCGAGCGATTCAGAGGTCTGTTCCGAGGTTTTCACAACCTGCTGGGAAAGCTCATCAAGGTCAGCCTTCATTTTCTCTTTAGAACGGCTGATTGACAGGGAAATGGCCTTGATCGTCTGCAGTGAACCAGAGGCGATATCCTTTTTAACTTCCTCTACAATTTCCGTTCGCAGCCCATTCTGAATTTCTGTTTTCATGTCCTTAAGCAGTCCTTGCTTATAATCTTCCAGTGCATCAAAGAATCCCTGGATATCGAGTTCCGGCTGCTGCTGAGGAGCTGGCTGCTGGTGTTCGTGAACAGCAGGAAGGGTGATTCCGGATTCTTCGGAACTTACTTCCGAGGTGTCCATATGCTTGCGAAGGAGCTCCCGAATCATATCTTTGCTTAAGTTCTTATCCCGCATTTGTTTAATTTTCTTTAGCATTTCAATTTCCTGATCAGTGTAAAACCTTGCACCCTGTCTAGTTCTCGGGATGGAAAGAAGTCCGTCCAGATCCTTTTCCCATTGGCGTATGGTCCCGGATGGAACATTGATGCTCCTGGAAACTTCCTTGATCGTGTACGCTTTTACGAATTGAGATTCCTTCATATTCGCCAGCCCTTTCTGCATTTAAGATAAATTATGACCAAAAATAGAACCATAGGTTTATAATTCATTTCAGCATGATGGCACCCATTTTCCTGCCTAGTGACAAAACCTATCAAAAGAAGTGTGTTTTCACCAGAACCCCTTATAAACCAACACTCAGTTGTTTCATTTGACAAAATACATAAAAAAAGACGCCATTGCGGCGCCTCACTCGATCATTCGCTATCGATGAAACCTTCTTCTTTTACGGCAAAATAATTTAATCCCGCCGCTGTCAAGAAGGCTAGTCCTACAGTCATAAATGTTACGATCATATGTATCCGCTCCTGTCTTTGGTGTTATTGCACTTTTCCCATTTTAATAATCATTTAAACTGCCTTTTGCCTGTAAGTAGCACTTCACTCACCCTTCATTCCACGAGATAGTTGAATAAAAGCAGGAGCAATCATGCAAAATGACATAAAATGCATTTTCGGCTGGACAGCTATCAGCCAATAACGAAACACAAACCAGGAGGGCTTGGTGTGGCAGGGAATTCGGTAAGAATAGAAAGAGACTTTTTAGGAGAAAAGGAAGTGCCTGCAGAGGCCTACTATGGAATCCAGACTATTAGGGCCGTGGAAAATTTTCCTATCACCGGCTACAGGATTCACGGAGACTTAATTACAGCAATGGCAATGGTAAAAAAAGCAGCAGCACTTGCCAATATGGAGATCGGAAGGCTATACAAAGGTCTCGGAGAAGTAATTGTAAAAGCTGCTGATGAAATTATCGGAGGGGAATGGCATGATCAGTTTATTGTCGACCCTATCCAGGGAGGTGCAGGAACCTCCATTAATATGAATACAAATGAAGTGATTGCAAACCGGGGGCTGGAGCTGCTTGGTAAAGAAAAAGGCGACTACTTTACTTTAAGTCCCAATACTCATGTTAATATGGCCCAATCGACAAATGATGCATTTCCCACTGCTATGCATCTTTCGGTTTTATCACTTCTCGACAAATTGCTGGGTACCATGAACAGCATGTATGAAGAATTTGAGCAAAAAGCGAATGAGTTTGATTCAATCATAAAAATGGGACGCACTCACCTTCAGGATGCCGTGCCTATTCGTTTGGGCCAGGAATTTAAGGCTTATAGCAGGGTGATAGCAAGAGATATCAAACGGATAGAACATACTAGAACCCATCTTCACGAAGTCAATATGGGCGCCACTGCAGTCGGAACCGGGTTAAATGCCAACCCAAAGTATATTGTCTCTGTGGTCAAGCATCTTGCTGAAATCAGCGGTTTTCCAGTGATAAATGCCGAACATCTTGTAGATGCCACCCAGAATACCGATGCCTATACAGAAGTATCTGCAGCTTTAAAAGTATGCATGATGAATATGTCCAAGATTGCCAATGATCTTCGTCTAATGGCCTCAGGTCCTCGAGTTGGTTTTAATGAAATATTCCTGCCGCCGCGCCAGCCGGGTTCTTCGATAATGCCAGGGAAGGTTAATCCAGTGATGCCAGAGCTTATAAACCAGGTTGCCTTCCAGGTCATCGGGAACGACCATACTATCTGCCATGCTTCGGAGGCAGGCCAGCTTGAGCTAAATGTAATGGAACCTGTACTTATTTTTAATTTGATCCAATCCATTTCAATTATGAATAATGCCTTTCGCGTATTTACCGAACATTGCGTCTCCGGTATTGAAGCAAATAAGGATAAGCTTCAGCATGATGTTGATCACAGTGTCGGAATTATCACAGCAGTCAATCCTCATCTCGGTTACGAAGTAGTTTCAAGAATTGCAAGGGAAGCCATTCTGACAGGAAAGCCTGTACGTGAACTGTGCCTGGCCCATGATGTATTAACGGAAGCTGAACTTGACCTGATCCTTAATCCCTTTGAGATGACCAAACCGGGAATTGCAGGGGAAGAGCTGCTCAACAAAGACTGACGCTTCGTTCCGAGAAAAAAAGGCAGGCATGGAAGGACCCATGCTGCCTTTTGCTTTTTAATCCCATAATCCTAGGGACTTCAATCCATTGTAAATCCCTGAGTCTGTTACGGATGTCGTTCGATGCTTTGCGTAGGCAAAAAGATTTTCATGGGCATTGGCCATTGCGAACCCTTCGCCAACATAGGAGAGCATTTCTTTATCATTCATTCCATCGCCAAAAGCAATCGCATCCTTCGGTGATATTCCCAGTCTGTCAAGCAAAAACTTGATTCCAACGCCTTTGTTAACCTGCTTGCGGATAACATCAAAGCAATGGCCCATTCCCGGGATGTTGACCTGAGAGAGGTGGATTTCATCGTCGAATTGATAGTACTTTCCGTCCTGATCACTCGCAGAAATAATGGTAATTCCGAGGATGTTTCCGATTACCTCAGAGGTATATTCTGCATTCTGCCTTAAGTGGAACACTTCGATAAATAGGTTGACTTTCGGGGAACTCATGGCAGTAAAATAATTTTTATTGTCCGTATAGAGAACAAGTTCATGCCCGTATTTTGCTGCAGTATCCAGTATGTATTGCACACTGCCAGGATCCATAGGTTCAGAATATATCGTCTCGCCCCTGTATATGGCAAGAGCCCCGTTATATCCTATATAGGAATGGACATTCAATGCCTCACCAATTTCTGCAATTTCATGAATTGGCCTTCCCGTCGCAAGAACAGTCTCAATTCCAATTTCTTTCGTCTTGGCAACAGCCTTCTTTGTAGAATCCTGAATGGTGTTGTCAGGGGTAATAATGGTACCGTCGATATCAAGAAATAACATTTTGAAATGGTTCATTATGGTTTCTCCTTTTAAGAATAGTTTGATTAATTTCTACACCATCATACCCTTTTTAAACGGAGTTTCACAAATAATGTATAATTAATAAGCAAAGAAGTGAATCGAGGTGATCGGAAAATGAACGCTGATAAACTGCTTGATGAGATAAGCGGACGGAAACCCGGGATACTGGGGGAAAATGGATTTCTTCGTTTTGCCGTACTGCTGCCTTTAGTCGATATGGATGGGGAAATTCATGTCCTTTTTGAAGTCAGGGCAAGCCACTTGCGGAGACAGCCTGGTGAAGTCTGTTTTCCAGGTGGGAAAATGGATAAAGGCGATCCTGACGAAAAGCATTGTGCCATAAGAGAGACTACCGAGGAACTGGGAATTTTCGAGAATGATATTCAAAAGGTCATCCCTCTTGATTACATGGTTTCAGCATATGGAACGATTATTTATCCTTTTGTGGGGATCATTGCCAATACAGAAGACATGAGACCTAACGAGGATGAAGTAGGTGAGATTTTTACTGTACCTTTGTCCTTTTTTCTGAACACCAAACCGGACATACATACAATTCATTACCACGTGAAACCGGAAGATGGTTTTCCGTTCGATTTAATTGTTGGCGGAGAAAATTACAAATGGCAGACAAGGCAGATGGATGAGTACTTTTATCATTATGATGGAAAAGTGATTTGGGGATTAACCGCTCGAGTTTTGCTTCACTTTATTGATTTAATAAAGAACAAATAGTCTGTATTTAGATTTTATATTCTTTCGTTCCAGGTTTTTTTAAAACTATTCAAAATCATATGAGGATTCTGTCTTTCGTAAAAATACAATTGTTCATATAAGGAAGAAAATTCTTGCATCTTTTAAACTTTAGAGCGATAATAAAAAATAAAACTTTTACGGAGGATGGCAGAATGAAAGTCGTTAAATTCGGAGGTTCTTCCTTGGCTTCCGGCGAGCAGCTTGAAAAGGTCTTTAATATTGTTGTTTCGGACCCAGAGCGTAAAATAGTTGTCGTATCCGCACCAGGGAAACGCTACCCTGAGGATATAAAAGTAACGGACATGCTGATTGCCTGTGCTGAACAGGTTTTGGAAAAAGGCGAAGCAGGCGAATATGTGGATGACGTCATTCAACGCTATTCGTCCATTGCAAGTGAATTGAACCTGTCTCAAGACATCATTGAAAGGATTACGGACGATTTGCTTCAGCTGCTATCGGATCAGTCCATTAAGCGTGACCGCTTCCTGGAGGCAGTAAAAGCGAGCGGGGAAGATAATAATGCCAAGCTGGTTGCCGCTTACTTTCAGTCTAAGGGGGTTGAAGCCCATTACATCAATCCTAAAGATGCAGGGTTAATCGTGAGCGACGAACCAGGAAATGCACAGGTTCTCCCTGAAACCTATGACCACTTGTACAAGCTTCGTGAAAAGTCGGGCATTCTCATTTTTCCAGGGTTCTTCGGATATACAAGAAGTGGGGATATTGTTACATTTTCACGGAGCGGGTCTGATATTACAGGTTCAATTGTGGCGAACGGTGTGAAAGCGTCGGTCTATGAGAATTTTACCGACGTGGACGCTGTTTACTCAGTCAATCCGAATATCGTTAAAAATCCAAAGGAAATAAAGGAGCTAACATACAGGGAAATGCGTGAACTTTCCTATGCCGGGTTCTCGGTTTTCCACGATGAAGCCCTTATGCCTGCATTCCGCGCAGAAATTCCGGTCCATGTAAAGAATACCAACAATCCGGATGCTGCGGGCACGAGGATCGTCAATGAAAGACAGAACCAGAATGGACCAGTTATTGGAATCGCAAGTGATGGCGGCTTCTGCAGCATTTATGTAAGCAAATATTTGATGAACCGCGAAATAGGCTTCGGGCGTCACCTCCTGCAAATCCTTGAGGAGTTTGGCTTGTCCTATGAACACTTGCCATCCGGTATTGATGATATTTCAATCATCCTTAGACAGAATCAGCTTGGCTTTGGATCTGAAAAAGATATACTGCAGCGGATTAAAGAGGAACTTAAAGCTGACGAAGTTAAAATCCAGCATAATCTCAGCCTGATCATGGTGGTAGGAGAAGGTATGCGCTGCAATGTTGGAACAATGGCACGTGCTGCAGAAGCTCTCGCCCAAATCGGTGTTAATATTGAAATGATCAATCAGGGCTCCTCAGAGGTCAGCATGATGTTCGGCGTTAATGAGACGGATGAAAAGAAAGCCGTCAATGCCCTTTATGAAGAATTCTTTGCCGGCGTAACCGTCTAATTTGTCTATAACTTATTCGAAAAGCACTGCCATCAGCATTCGGCAGTGCTTTTTATGCATTATTCAATTTTATATCGGATATAGTCAAAATTGGCTGTTGGTACTTCTTTTACGACTTCTCCGCTGTCATTTTTGTATACCTCATATTCCCTGTAAGTTTCAACAATATAGCCGCTTACCTCATCCTGGTCAACAAGGTGCATCTCTAAAGAAGGAATATTCTCTTGATTCATTTCATCCTCACTTTTAAAAGAGGTGACAGTAACAGCGTCGTCATTTTTAAAAAATTCATTTATAGTAAGTTCTATGACCCCTAAAAGCAATAGGCAGAACAGGGCAAATTTCAAAATGGTTTGGACCAACGCTTTTCTCCTCCCTCTGAGCTTCCTGTAATAAATATATGCTTGTACCCTCCTATTAGGACAATTAATTACTTTATAGAGCAGATACTTTAGAAGGGCTGCATATATACAGAAATGAATCATATAGATAACCTCTAATGAGGGGGGAAGCAATATGAGTATTAAACCAGTTTGCTTGAAAAAAGGGGACACCGTTGGCATTATTGCTCCAGCGGGATCTCCCCGCCGGGACGCTCTTGCCAGGGGGGTGAATTTCCTTGAGGGCCGGGGTCTTAACATTAAGCTTGGCCGCTATGTCCATTCTGAACATGGGTACCTTGCCGGGACTGACGAGGAGCGGCTTGAGGATCTTCATTCAATGTTCAGGGATAAAGAGATCAAAGCGATTTTTTGTGCCCGTGGCGGATACGGCACTGCCAGAATTGCTTCAATGATAGATTACGAGCTTCTTAGATCAAATCCAAAGATTTTTTGGGGCTATAGTGATATTACATTCCTCCATTTGGCCATTATGAAGCAATGCGAGATGGTCACTTTTCACGGTCCCATGATTGCATCCGACTTCGGAAGGGAAAAAGTCCATTCAGAAACAGAGGACACCTTCCTGCAAGTTTTTGGGGCAGCCCCCGCTATCTATACAAAGGAACAGCTGTTATTAGAATCGATTGTGGAAGGCAGTGCAGCTGGCAGCTTAACAGGTGGAAATTTAACACTGATCACCAGCACGCTGGGCACAAAATTTGAGATAGAGACGGATGGACGAATTTTATTTATAGAAGAAATAAATGAAGAACCCCGTGCAGTTGACCGGATGCTGAACCAATTATACATGGCCGGAAAGTTAGAGAAAGCCTCTGCAATCATTGTCGGAGATTTTCATAATTGTATCCCGGATTCCGAACCGTCATTTAGTGTTGAAGAAGTGGTTTCCCATTATTTGCATTTGGCCGGTAAACCGGCTATAAAAGGTTTGAAAATTGGTCATTGTACTCCGAACATAGCTATTCCACTTGGTTCGAAGGCATTCATGGATACAAGCAGAAAAGTAGTGTTTGTCGAAAGCGGCACGACAATGAATTAGCAGGAAAATAAATTTAATGTTTTCATAGACACAAGAAAATCAAGATGTTAAGCCTCACACTAGAAGGGAAAAAGAGTAATTATTTCTCGGGGAAGCGCATAAACTGACAATTAACTGAAAATTAAAAAAGTTTTTCGACGATATTTTCCTTAACACTGTGAGTGCGGGGAGTGACGGACAATGCGAAAGAGTAACTGGCAAGGCAACCTCGGTCAAAAGAAATCATTCATTATATCTTAGAGTATTATTTCATTCTACTTTAAATCAAAAAGCCAAATTTGATCACAAGAGATCTGCTGGAACCGTCCTGTCCCGCAAGTGAACACTACTCATCAAACTTGGCGGAGTTTATGGCTGCGGGTATTACTATAACAACAAATAGGTGACAGCGAGTAATTTTAATAACTAGTATATATGGTGTAAGGGACTCGTAAAAATGGGAGCCATCCATTAGATAACATTAATTTAAATTGTTTGTTATTGGAGTATTAATCAAACGTTTGATTCGTATCCAGAGAAGGTGATAGTACTTGCTATCAAATAAATAGCGGTTGATAGTAATAAGATAAACTATCCATCTCAAATGTTTTACTATCCAAGAAGTTCTTTAACAATTGGTTATATGTGGAACAACAGTAGTAAAAGGCTGCTTTCTATTCCAGTAAACTACTAAAGACGTAAAGTATATTTCCATATTTTTTCTCGCTCGTACGGGTTTATTTGGAGCTGGAATTGTCAATATAAAAAGAAAAAAACAAAGGGAAGGAGGAGAATTATGGAAATCTCAAAAGCTGTTGAGGTAATTAAACGTGAGCGGTTTACTCAAGAGGATGTTGAAAATACAGTCGCCATCCTTGCTGAAACAAAAGGGCTTGATCTATTTACAGCCAAGCATTTACTAGAAGATACAAAAGCAAATTGAGGATGTTTTGCCTGGCATGGCTGGCCAGGCTTTTCTTTTGCGCCAATCCCGTGATTTCTGCCCATTTACGTATAGAAAAAACCCTTTTTTATAAAAAGAATAGAAAATCATATTCAATCGCAATAAAATGTTTTATAATAATTTTCGATTCTTTTTTTTTGGATCGAATCTTTATAAGTAAAGCCACAAGGGGGAATGGAGATGAAAATAAGAGTTTCCGCCGTTCAATATCATCTTCACACGATTGCTTCGTTTGAAGATTTTGCGGCACAATGCGAACATTATATAAAAACAGCCCAGGAATATGGTTCAGAATTTGTATTGTTTCCTGAATTCTTTACAACACAGCTTCTGTCAATTGGAAGTGAGCAGGGAACAAGATTAACTATAAATGAATTGCCCGGATTTACTGAAGCTTATTTAAATCTGTTCCAGGCATTTGCCATTGAGACAGGCATGCATATTATTGGGGGAACCCATGTAATTGCCAGAGAAGGCAAGCTATACAATGTTGCCCATTTATTTTATCCAAATGGCCGGATTGAAGAGCAGGCAAAGCTTCATATTACTCCTACAGAAGTTCATGAATGGAATATGAATGCAGGAGATCACTTCAGGGTATTTGATACCGAAAAAGGACGGATTGCACTGTTGACCTGCTATGACATCGAGTTCCCGGAAATCGTCAGGATGGCGAAGGCTAAAGGTGCAGATGTGATTTTCTGCCCATCCTGTACAGACGACCGGCATGGTTTTCACCGAGTCCGCTATACCAGCCACGCACGTGCTATTGAAAATCAGGTTTATGTCGTATTGACAGGGACTGTTGGAGCTTTGCCGACAGTTGATTTTATGCGTGCAAACTTTGGCCAGGCAGCCGTGATTACACCAAATGATATTCCATTCCCTCCGAAAGGGCTTCTGGCAGAGGGAGAGCTTAATAACGATATGATCGTAACAGCTGATTTAGATCTTTCCTTATTGTACGAAGTGCGGGAGAGAGGCTCCGTAACCACGTGGCGCGACCGCCGTACAGATTTGTATCCCGACTGGGAACAAATGAAACAATACTAAAAGAGAAGAGGGACTGTTTTCATGGTTCACATCTCAGTAACTCAGGGGTGATTTCTGAACAAACAATAGGAAGCAGTTCTTTCTTAAAAATGAACAAAGAGCAATGCGGGCCAACCGTGTTGGTCTTTTTTTTGTTGTTATTAGCAGAAGGTGAGCACAATAATTTGTGTTCCCTCTCTTGTTTTCCTATAATAGTTTTTTGAAGTGAGCATTTGAAAGGAGTCGAAAACATGCAAGATCTTAAAGGAAAAACGGCCTTGATTACGGGAGCGGGCAGAGGCATCGGGCGTGCGGCAGCCATTGCACTCGCACAGGAAGGAGTAAACATCGGCCTTCTGGGAAGAACCTTGGAGAACCTGGAAAAAGTAACCGACGAGCTTGAACAGTATGGAGTCAATGTTTCAGGTGCAGCTGCAGATGTAGCAGATATGAATTCTGTTCATCATGCAGTGGATCATATTATTTCAGAACTTGGACCTATCGATATTTTGATCAATAATGCTGGAACCGCGAAGTTTGGCGGTTTTCTTGAACTGGAGCCAGAGGAATGGGAAAAGATCATTCAGGTCAATCTGATGGGTACATACTATGTAACCAGAGCGGTACTGCCTGGTATGATCGAGAGGAAGACAGGAGATATTATCAATATTTCCTCAACTGCCGGCCAAAAAGGTGCACCCGTTACAAGTGCATACAGTGCCTCTAAATTCGGAGTTCTGGGATTGACTGAGTCCCTGATGATGGAAGTAAGGAAGCACAATATCAGAGTCACGGCAATGACCCCTAGCACTGTTGCGACAGACCTTGCAGTTGAGAATAATCTTGTTGGTGAAAATACAGAGAGAGTCATGCAGGCCGAAGATTTAGCTGAAATGATGGTTGCCCAGCTAAAGCTGCATCCTCGTGTGTTTGTAAAATCAGCGGGATTATGGTCGACAAATCCATAAAGATTATAGATGAAGAGGGACTCTTACAACGGTTAATATGTTTAAAATAATAAAATTATGTAAACTTAATGCATAATTAAAAGGAAAAAAGGTGCAAACCAATCGGTTTGCACCTTTTTTTTCGTCCATTTGAACAGGACGAGTGAGGCAATGGCTAGGTGGGGTTGAGGCGATCTTAAATATATCGATTCAAGACCAGTGTCCCAGTCGCCCTATCAGCAAATGCTGCCTCTGGTTTTGCAATGCCAAATACTAACCTTGAAGTCGCTGTTAAATCTTCCAATTTAACCAGTCCCTCCTGTTTTTTATTGGCCTTGCACTCTCTGTATACCACTTTGAGACAAGCAAAAACATCTAAAGATAAATTCAGTCCCAAAGACCCGGGTGTCCATGAGGAAAATACATTGCACTCTTAGTGTTAGTACCTGATACTATGACCGATAAGATTTAATCATCTATCGAAATAATTCCTAGAGAGTAGGGGTTAAATTAAATGGTTGACAGGTGTAAAGTTACCCTTTAGATTTTTGTGGAATATTGGCGCTTTCTGCGAAGGAATTAGGCGGGATTCCCATTTACGGAGCATCTATTCAGAATTTTTAGACTGCCTATTGCCTTGATTGCTATTTTATGTTATCCTCCTGAAAATACCTTTACAAGGTATGTTATGCAATCTGACATCTATTGGACCAGCTTCACCACTGTATATAAATGCACCACAAAAAACTAGTTACCATTAAGGATTTTAAGGGTACAGACTGAATATCTGCTATCATTCACTCATCAATGCCATTGTTATGAGATATAAAAAATTTATTACCAATTATTTTTTTACTGCTTAAGTGAGAAAAGTGGGCAGACTGCCCTTGTAATATGAACGAATGATGACGAATGATAAAAAATATAAAAGGGAGGAATCTAGATGAGGGATGTGACCTTGTTAGATATTTTTGAACACCATATCACCCAGAAATACGTGAAGCGGTCAGGATTTGCCCATGCAATCGCTGTTGCTTACCATGCCTTTCATTTAGCAAAGGAGCATAATGAAGATGTCGACATGGCGGCTAAGGCTGGATTTCTCCATGATATAGGACACTTCACTTGGTATCGGAACGGAAAGTGGGATTATGATTTGTACCGGCAAAATGACATTCATGCTATTAAAGGGGCTGAGCGTGCCCATAAATTGTTGATTCGGCTTGGCGAAAATCCAGTCAGGGCCAAAGCTACTGCCCTTGCCATTTTGTTTCATACTGACTCATTCCTGCCCACTAACGATATTACCAGGACTACCTTGCAGCAAATCGTTAAATGGGCGGATGAAAGAGATGAAGAAGAGGGAGGCGCCCATCATTACCGGACCATTAAAAAAGAGCGCGCAAGAGAAAGTATCATCCGGCTGGATCGAATGATTGACGAAGAACTAGGACTGGAACAAAATAAACAGCTCTCATAATAAAACCCGGAAGCGGCGCTTCCGGGTTTTCCTGCGACTTTCCATATTTTTAGATGCCGGGAAATCCTCGAATAATTACGGGTCCCCTGAAAAGCACCTTGGTAGGCTTTCTTAATTCGCTTCGATGAACTTCTTTTTCCTTCTAAGTCTATAAAATTTCCGGATGTCCTTCACGATTATTTTAAGGACGGAATAAAGCGGAATGGCAATCAGGATGCCGATAAATCCATACAGGGAACCTGCGGCCAAAAGCAGTAGGATAACTGTAATAGGATGGAGGTTAAGCCTTTTCCCCATTACAAAAGGAGTGATTAGATTTCCTTCTAGCTGCTGAACAATAACAAGGACGGCCAGGACCTTTAGCGCCTGTATGGGGGAAGCCATCAGGGCGATGAAAAGGGCTGGAAGAATCCCAATCATTGGTCCAAAAAAGGGAACGATTGTCATGAACATAGCAAAAACCGCCAGGATTAAGGCAAATTCGAGACCGATTATTTTATATCCTATATACATTAATGTACCGTCTGCAATGGCAATGATGAATTGACCGGTAACATAGGTAAACAGTGTCTTATCAATGTCCTTTAGTATTTTATTCCCTTCGTCTTCATGTTCCTCCGGGATGAGCTTGATAATATAAGGCCTTAGCTTGTCATCGTCCTTTAAAA
This sequence comes from Mesobacillus foraminis, assembly GCF_004340465.1. Taxonomy (GTDB): domain Bacteria; phylum Bacillota; class Bacilli; order Bacillales; family Cytobacillaceae; genus Mesobacillus_B; species Mesobacillus_B foraminis. Next base: position 39,996 of record NZ_SLVV01000004.1, read on the forward strand.
AATAAAACAGAAGGAAAGGCACCACGATCAGGACAGTAGCGATACTGGTGAGAGTTGAAACTAGCCTGCCAATATTTTTTGTCAGGTTTTCCGTAAACGAACGCAAGTAGGAAAAAATACGATCCTCCATGCCAGTCATATTTACTCCGAATTTTTGTTCCTCAATGGCCTTCTTTGATTCCTCCGTCATTTCTTCCACTTTATTCGGAAATTCATCAGATAAACCCGACAGCTGCTCCTTAAGCATAGAACCTCCATAGTATGAAAACGCAGAAAACAGACCTGCGACAAGGGCAAACACAATGAGGATGCTGACAGGCTTAGGGAGATAATGGGCTAGCCATCTTACAGGTGTCCTTAAAATATAGTAAAAGAGTCCTGAAATGAGAACCGGAAAAAAAATAACTGTAATGAAATCCAGAAGCAAGCTGCTTAAATAGTCAATCTTTCCAAAAAGGAAAATAATCAGCAGGACCAGAATCGCTGCTGTTGCGTATTTGAAAAATGATTTATGAATCCACATTGGAGCCTCCTGCAAATGATCATGATTCTATTCATTTCCTTCTTTTGGCCCAATCTAAACAAATCATACTCAAATAAATTAAAAAGACCACCACGGACGACACCGTGATGGCTATTTTACAAAGTATCTGGACCTTTCCGAGAGGAAGTCAGCAATTAGTACAAGGACTATATAACAAACCAGCAGCAAAGTGATCTCAGTATAATGGAAAAAACTCATGCTGAGCTTGAATTGCTGTCCAAGACCACCGGCTCCCACAAACCCGACGACGATTGTCGTCCTCATAATGACTTCCCACCTGTACAGGATATAGGTCAAAAATTGAGGCAGAACAGAAGGCAGGACGCCGTAGAGGAGTATTTGCATCCGCCCTGCTCCGGCAGAAGCAAGATTGCGGATCGGACGGCTGTCAGTATCTTCAATCACTTCGGCACACAGCTTCCCTAAAATGCCAAAGTTATGAAGGGCAAGGGCGATGGCTCCTGGGAGGATGCCGGGCTTAAAAATGAATATGACGATCATCGCCCAAACTAGCTCGGGAATAGCACGGCTAAAGATGTAGGAGATCCTGATTAGGCCGAACAATAGGAAGCTGTACCATTTTTTCGACAGTGTCAAGGTTCCGTCGGCGACATTCCGGGCCGCAGGCAGGACGGTCAAAAACATGACAACCGTAGAAAATCCAATCGCCATAATGCTCATTTGAAGGGTTTCGACCGTTAGTTTTATAGCCTCTGACCAGCTGTCCTTGCTTAAAAAGGCTATTTTTTCCTCACCCACACCAACTAGTCCCTTAAAAAATTTCCCGGCATACTGTAAATTTTCTCTAGAGAATAACTCGATAAGGCTCGCTTTTTCTACTCCAACAACAAAGTACCAGGAAGCCGCTATTAAAAAGAGAAAGACATAGACTGAAAAGGTCAGGAACGTGAATTTTGGTTTTCTCATATTGAAATCCTCTTTCTTAGCATAGTGCTCCAGCCATCAATCAGAACGACAAGCACGATCAGAAAATACATAAAAGACCAGACCTCATGATAATTTAAGTCATTCAAGGAGAGCTGTATCTGATAACCAAGCCCACCTAGGCCGACGAAGCTCATAATGGCGGAAGATCGGACGGCGCATTCAAAACGGTACATGGAATAGCTGATCATGCTGGCCTTTACAGCGGGAAGGTAGCCGTAGAGAAGGCATTGCAGCCTTGATGCGCCAGAAGCCCGCAGTGCCTCAATTGGCTCATCTGGAACGTCATTGAGCATATCTGCAAAAATCCTGCCCAAAATCCCGCCATAGGGGATGGCTAATGCAAATACAGCCGCAAAAGGAGAAAGGCCGAAGGAGGCAACAAAGAACAAAGCCCAAACCAGTTCATGTATGGCCCGCATGAAACCGAGGATCCCCCGAAACGTTCCTTTCATGAACGTTCGTGAACGTTTCCCCGAAGCCAGCACGCCAGATCCGAGTATACCGAATAGTAAAGCGAGTATTAAGGCAAGGCTCATACCAGCAGTTGCATAGGCAAGGGTGATCCAGGATGATTCTATTCCGAGCGCTACAATTTCCGCTGAGAAATCAGGCTGCAGCATGGCGGCGAAAACTTGTCCTGCGGTCGCCATACCGCCAGTATGAAAAAGCTCGGGACCCCAATGAATCCCAAGAAGGCTCCAGATAAAAATAAGTAGCAGAAAAACAGTTAACAGCTTGCGTTTATGAAGGTCAAACGAGAGCATTTTGATCAAGCTCCTTTAGCTGGTAAAGCTCTTTAAGCAGTTCGTCTGTTACTTTTTCAACCGGGAGGTCAAAGAGAATTTCACCATTTTTCAGTGCAATCAGCCTGGTAAAATACCGTTTGGCATACTCGACTGAGTGCAGGCTCGCGATAACGGTCTGACCTTCTTCACGTGCCAGCCTTGTGAGTGTTTCAAGAATGTCTTCCGCACGTGCTGGGTCAAGCGAAGCGACTGGTTCATCTGCGAGAATAATTTCCGGTCTCTGGACAAGCAGGCGGGCGAGAGCAACCCGTTGCTGCTCACCGCCAGATAGCTTAGAGGTCCGTTCATAAGTCTTATCTGGCAATCCCACCCTTTCAAGGGCTGAAATAGCTGTTTGTTTATCCTGTGGAAATAAAAGAGAGATGAAGGATTTAACGAATCCCCATTCTGACAAACGGCCGGCAAGAACATTATGAATGACAGCCAGCTGTCCGACCAAATCAAATTGCTGGCGAATGATTCCAATCTTTCTGGCCCGGGTTTTTTGGTTGGTGATTTTACGTAAATCAAGGCCATCAATTAAAATTTCTCCGCTGTCTGGCTCTATGATGGCAGCCAGTGTATTGAGCAGTGTTGTCTTTCCAGCGCCGCTTGGCCCAATCAGGGCGACCATCTCTCCTTTTTCCACCACAAAAGAAAGGGAAGATAATGCTATCTTCCGCTCATAATGTTTCGATATTTGGTTGACTTCTATTATGTTATTTTTAGACACGCCGTGTCACCTACTTGATAATCTTTAATTCTTTTGCCACTTTTTCAATTGCTTCGTAGTTCTCGTTGTTTGTCTCAATGAATTGATCAGTGGAGAGGAGGTTCATTACTTCGTTATCCTCAGCTTTCATGGACAGGATGGCTTCCTTCAATTTCTTCTTTGTCTCTTCATCCATTTTATTGACGGTCCAATTGTAATCATAGTATTCGGGAGTTGTATAGAATACTTTCACTTTATTTGTGTCAACTTTGCCTTCTTCCACAGCAGCTTCCCATACGGAAATATTAAGTGCCCCTGTCTGGTAGGCGCCGGATTCGACAAGCTTATAGGTTTTGTCATGGGAACCGGAGTAATTAGGGTTTCCATCAAGGTCAGTGTCCGCATTGATGCCAGATTCCATCATAAAATAGCGTGGCATCAAATGTCCTGAAGTGGAGCTTTCGCTTCCAAAGGTAAAGGTTTTGCCTTTAATCTGTTCCAGGGAATCAATTTCCAGATTGCTCTGAGCAATGAATACAGACTTGAATTCTTTGTCAATAGGCCTTTGAGCAATGGCTTCTGCTTCCGGAACAAGACTTCTTGCCTGTACTCCAGTAAGGCCTCCAAACCAAGCGAGCTGTATTTCTCCGCGATCAAAAGCAGTCACCAGGGCGGAGTAGTCAACAGATGGAACAAATTCCACTTTGAATCCGGTCTTATCAGCGAGATCCTTTGCAAAATCATCCATGCTCCGATTTAAATCCGCTGTATTTTGATCGGGAATCATTCCTATTTTAATCGTTGTGGTTTCTTTCTTTTCACTAGAATTATCTTTTTCTGTTTCGTCATTGGAATTCCCCGAACAGGCGGCCAGGATTAAAATGAACATAAGGCTCAATAATAGAGCGCAAGATTTTTTCATGTGCAGTCTCCTCATCAGTAAAGTACCTAACAAATATTACACTTATGCACAGGAGACAAACAATTCATTTAATCGATATAATAGATGAATTCCGATAGATAGAAACGATGAAAGAAAGGGCCTGTCTAAAGACAGGTCCTTTCATCCAGGTTAAATCATCTATTTAAGCTTTTTCTGCCCATTCTTCAACATTCCAGACTTTTGTTACCCAGTCTTCATAAAAATCGGGCTCGTGGCTGACGAGTACGATTGTGCCTTTGTAATCCTTCATGGCCTTTTTCAGCTCTTCTTTAGCCGTAACATCAAGGTGGTTGGTCGGCTCGTCAAAGAGAAGCCAGTTGCTTTCTTCCATCATTAATTTACAGAGTCGGACCTTCGCCTGCTCTCCGCCGCTCAGCTGGTTTAACGGGCGTGAAATATGCTCGTTTTTCAGTCCGCAGCGGGCCAGGGCTGCACGTACCTGGTGCTGGTCAAGGCTTGGATAGGAATTCCACACATCATCAATCGGCGTTAAGCTTCCTGCTTTTACTTCCTGTTCAAAATAGGAAGGGAAGAGGAAGTCGCCGCGCTCGATCTTGCCGCTCAAGGCAGGGATTTTTCCCAGAATGGTTTTTAAAAGGGTCGATTTCCCGACACCATTCATTCCAACAATGGCAATCTTTTCCCCCCGTTCAATAGTCATTGTCAGCTTAGGCAGCAGAGGGTGGGTATAGCCGATTTCAAAGTCCGTTCCTTCAAAAACATAGCGGGAGCTGCTCCGGGACTCTTTGAATTCAAAGGTTGGTTTTGCTGCTGTTTCAGGACGGTCGATCCGCTCCATCCGGTCCAGCTGCTTTTGACGGCTTTTTGCACGCCCTGTAGTTGAATAGCGCGCCTTATTTTTGGCAATAAAATCCTCTTGTTTTTTTATAAATTCCTGCTGTTTTTCGTATGCATTTAGATGCTGGTTCTTATTTATCTCTGCAAGTTCAAGGAATTTTTCATAAGTAGCTGTGTATCGTGACAGCTTGGAGAATTCCAGGTGGAAAATCACATTGGAGACAGAGTTCATAAATTCGGTATCGTGAGAAATCAGCAGAAACGCATATGGGTACTCCTTGAGATAACCGGACAGCCAGCGGATATGCTCGACATCCAGATAGTTCGTCGGTTCATCTAGCAAGAGGACCTTCGGCTGCTCAAGCAGGAGCTTGGCAAGCAAAACCTTGGTCCGTTGACCGCCGCTCAATGCGGATACATCCCGGTCAAGTCCGATAGCGTCAAGACCAAGTCCTCGCGCTGCTTCTTCCACTTTCATATCAAGAGTATAAAAACCTCCGGCATCCAATTCATCCTGAATTGATGCCATTTGCTCAAGAAGCTCTTCCAGTTCTTCCGGTGTCGCATCCCCCATTTTGGAGGTCACTTCGTTTAGTTCCTCTTCTTTTTTAAAAAGAGGCAAAAAGGCATCGTTCAGAACATCGCGAATTGTCCTGCCTCGAGACAGAACAGTATGCTGATCCAAATATCCATAATGTGTTCCAGGTGTCCATTCCACTTTCCCTGAATCATGGATCAGCTGGTTGGTAATGATGTTCATCAGTGTGGATTTGCCGACGCCATTTGCGCCCACAAGGCCTGCATGGTCCTCTGCAAGGAGTCTGAAGGAAACATCTTTAAATAGCGTTCGATCTCCAAAAGTATGGCTTAATTTATCAACAGTCAATAGACTCATATACTAATTCCTCGCTTTTACTGTAATAATTCAATACACTCATTATTCGATGATACTAAATTCTCCAGGTTCCGACCAGTCTAAATCAATGGAAATATTGAAATCTGCAGGAGAAGTTTTGAGATAAATTTGTACCCAGACAAAGAATGACACTAAAAAACCTGAATTTTGGAAAAGGAGATTTCTGCAGCGGAAGCAATCGGGAATGATTTGTGTATTCCTGAATGATGACTTCATGAGACAGGGGACTCGAAGTAAACCACATCATCGCAAAGGGGAAAAGGTCATAAACAAGAAGATGAAATTCATTCCAGTTTTGTTTTTGGGGGTTAATGCCAAAGAAGCTAGGACAAGAAGGAAGAGAGAAATAATTTCTTTCATGGAGTAAATGGAGGAGCCGGAGAAAGCCCCTAAAAAGTCAAGGAATTGTAATGTTAAAATCTCCCTCCATTTGCTATAATTGTGTTAGCGAAGGAGGAATAGAGATGAAAGCGACTGGCATAGTTAGAAAAACGGACCAGCTTGGCCGGATTGTCATCCCAATGGAATTGCGGAAAAGCATGGGCATACAGGAAAATGATCCGCTTGAGATTTTCGTGGATGAAGACAAGATCATCCTCCAAAAATACCAGCCAGACAGAACTTGTCTTGTAACCGGCATAATCAGCCAAAGCAATCTTGAATTTGCAGAGGGAAAAATCATTTTGAGCCCGGATGGGGCAAAACAGCTTGTCAAGGAAATAGAAGCATTATTCCCAAAGGTTTCAACCTGATTCATTCATATAAATGGAGAGCGGCGTAAAAATGCGCCGCTGTTTTTTTCGAAATTTTTTTTATTTGTAGGAAATTTCGTATCCAACTAGAATAAGAATGTAAGGATGGAAAAAATTTTTTTTATTGCCTCTTTTGGAAGGCAACTAACATTTTCCCTGAGAATTAGGGAATAAAGGCTACAATACTGAAATGTTTACGAAAGGCGTGCGACATGAAAAAACACATACCTAACCTACTCACCTTCGGGAATTTATTCTGCGGCTTTTTAGCCATCAACTATATCATCAACGGCGATATAAGAAATGCTTCCATACTGATTTTTATTGCCATCATGCTTGATGCGGTCGATGGCAGGGTTGCCCGGATCCTTGGTGTTTCCAATGAATTGGGGATGGAACTCGACTCCCTTGCCGATATTGTTTCGTTTGGCGTTGTTCCCGCTTTCCTGGCAGCGAATACGTATTTCCATGACTTTGGAATGTACGGAGTCGTCATGTCTGGCCTGTTTCCTTTGTTTGGAGCGTATCGGCTGGCAAGATTTAATGTTACATCCCAGACAGATTCTTTAAAGCATTTTAAAGGGATCCCGATTACCCTCGCTGGAGGGATTGTTACTTTTCTGGTATTGTTTGCCGGCAGGATTCCTGTATGGGTGTTCCTGATCATATTTTATTTACTGGCCATTTTAATGGTCAGCACGATTAAAATTCCGAGCTTCAAGAAAGTGGGCTTGCCAAGATACGGATTTCTAATCACTCTTTTCTTATTTTACATGCTGTATTTATTTGCGAGGTCCAGATTTGAGCAAGTTCCCATCTATTTTTATGTGGCTTTAGGAGTGTATATCCTATACGTGGTTGTCCGATTCTTTAAAGAAAAGGAAACACGGATTCCAATCAGGAGAAGGACGCTGCCGAAACGATTTAAATGGAAATTGCGAAAAACTAAAGATTGATGTTTCAATGTAGGTAAATAGGGGACTTTGGTTAGTCTCCTTCTTTTTTTAGGAAAATTATTTGAGAGACGCATTCCTTTCAAGCCAAGAGAACAATGGTCGAAAAATAAAATAAAGGGGAGAGGGTAATGTCCTGCAGGCAATTGTCCCAATTTTTATCTGAGAATCTTGGAGATTTAAAAACCAAGGGTCTCTATAATGTCATTGACCCGCTTCAAAGTGCAAATGGGCCGACCATTATTATAAAGGGCAGAGAATTAATCAATCTTTCATCAAATAATTACCTGGGCTTGGCTACGGATTCCCGTTTAAAGCAATCTGCAGTGGAGGCCATTCAGAAGTATGGGGTTGGAGCTGGAGCAGTACGGACGATAAACGGCACCTTCGAACTCCATCTAGAGCTTGAAGAAAAGCTGGCTAAGTTCAAAAGGACCGAGGCAGCGGTCGCCTATCAGTCCGGGTTTAATTGTAATATGGCTGCCATCTCGGCTGTCATGGATAAAAATGATGCTATTTTATCTGATGAACTGAACCATGCTTCCATTATTGACGGGTGCCGATTGTCAAAGGCCAAAATCATAGCTTATAAGCATTCAGACATGGACGATTTAAGGATGAAAGCAGAGCAGGCAAGGAACCTTGGTGCATATAACAAAATTATGGTGATAACGGATGGAGTTTTCTCAATGGACGGGGATATAGCAAGTCTTCCGGAAATCGTGGACATTGCTGAAGAATTCGACTTGATTACTTATGTGGATGACGCACATGGCTCAGGAGTCCTTGGTGAGGGTGCCGGTACTGTGAAACATTTTGGTCTTTCCGGAAAAGTTGATTTTCAAATCGGCACCTTGTCAAAAGCAATTGGTGTCGTAGGCGGATATGTAGCTGGTAAGCAGGAGTTGATTGACTGGCTCAAGGCCCGCAGCCGGCCTTTTCTGTTCTCTACCTCTTTATCACCAGCCGATGTCGCAGCCTCCATCAAAGCGATTGATCTTTTATCCAATAGTACTGAACAGATCAGGCAGCTGTGGGAAAATGCCGATTACTTAAAAGCAGGATTAAAGAAGCTTGGTTTTGACATTGGGAATAGTCAAACACCGATTACACCCTGCATTCTTGGAGATGAAATCATTACCCAGGAGTTCAGCAGGCAGCTTAACGCTGAAGGAGTCTACGCTAAAGCCATTGTTTTCCCGACTGTCCCCAGAGGCACAGGACGTATCCGAAACATGCCATCAGCCTCACACACCTACCAGATGCTAGATACAGCAATTGCCGTTTATGCCAAAGTCGGCAGGAATCTGAGAGTGATTCACTAATTCCATCTACGGAAGAATCAGCATAGAAATAGAGGTAAAATAATTCCTTTTGATCGGAAAGAGATGGAGGAACCGTAAGATGAAAAGAATCATGATCACTGGGGCTCTTGGACAAATAGGTTCAGAACTGACCTTGAGACTAAGGGACCTTTATGGTGCCAATCATGTCCTTGCTACTGATGTCAGAATGAATGACAGTGAAGCAGCTAAAGGCGGTCCATTTGAGCGTGTAGACGTGCTGGAAGGGAAAAGACTGGGCGAGGTCGCCACCAGCTATCATATTGATACCATTATTCATCTGGCCGCACTGCTTTCGGCCACCGGAGAAAGCAACCCCGTCTTTGCCTGGAACCTGAATATGGGAGGCCTGCTAAATGCCCTCGAAACAGCAAGGGAACTGAATTGTCAATTCTTCTCGGCCAGTTCTATTGGTGCTTTTGGACCGGATACACCAAAAGTACAGACCCCGCAAATCACGATACAAAGGCCGAACACTATGTATGGCGTGAACAAGGTTGCCGGTGAGCTCCTCTCCCAGTATTATTTTACGCGGTTTGGAGTCGATACAAGAGGACTGAGGTTTCCTGGTCTAATCTCCTATGTCACACCGCCAGGGGGTGGGACAACGGACTACGCTGTCGAAATTTTCTATGAAGCGGTCAGAAGTGGTTCTTATATCTCCTATATTGCCAAGGACACCTATATGGATATGATGTATATGCCAGATGCACTTGATGCGATCATTCAGCTGATGGAGGCAGACGGAAGCATGCTGAACCACCGGAATGCCTATAATGTCAGTGCCATGAGTGTGGATCCGGAAGAAATTGCAGCATCCATCAGAAAGGTAATGCCACATTTTACACTCTCCTATAAGGTGGATCCAATTCGGCAAAGGATTGCCGAAAGCTGGCCAAATTGTATCGATTCCACAGCAGCAAAGCAGGAATGGGGTTTCGATCCCAAGTTCAGGCTGGAGGAAATGACTCGGGATATGCTTCAAAAGCTAGCGTTAAAGTGATAGAGTTTATCCTTTTAAAAATGACTGACTTATTAAAATTATTGTAAAAAACTGTTAAGTTTACATTGGGCAATGCAGTTTGTATTCTTCTAAGTAGAGAGATAGTGAGAGGAGACAGGAGGATACAAATATGCAATTCCTTGGAATCATTTTTGGATCGTTTATTGTTGCTGTCGCGTTTAATCTTTTTCTGATCCCGCATGAAACAATGAGCAGCGGCTTAAGCGGGGTTTCGATGATCATCGGGATATTGACCCCATTGAATACAGGGATTGCAAACTTTCTGCTGAATCTTCCGCTTTTAGTGATCGGATACCTAAAATTAGGACGGAGATTTATCTGTAATACCATCCTTTCTGTATTGGTTGTTTCCCTTGGCCTTTATTTTATTCCTGTTATCGAAATAGCTCATGACATCATCCTTTCTTCCATCTTCGGAGGGGCAATAACCGGTTTCGGAATCGGAGTGATTTTACGGTGCTCCGGATCTTCAGGAGGCTTCGATATCATCAGCATGCTTTTAGCCAGAAAAATGGATTTCCCGATTGGAACCATGCTTTCAGCCATGAATGCCATAGTGATTTTAATCAGCGGCTTCTTGTTTGACTGGGATTCTGCCCTGTATACGATGGTGTCAATCTTCGTGACCGGCAAAGTGGTAGATGCCATTTATACCCACCACGTAAAGCTTACTCTGATGATAATAACGGAAAAAGGGGAGGAAATGCGCCAGCATTTACTTGATAATGTTTATCGCGGGCTGACTGTTCTGGATGGTATTGGAGGCTATTCCAATCAGAAGCGCAATGTGTTAATGACGGTGATCACCAGGTACCAGCTTGGTGAAGTCAAAAACTTGATTACAGAGGTTGATCCTGCTGCCTTCGTAAATATTACAGAGACCGTTGAAGTAATAGGGTTATTTCATAAGACAACACAATGAAAAAATAAGCAGCATGCCAATGGGCATACTGCTTATTTTGTTATTCCGTCAATTTAACGGATTACCTTTATTAATTTGTCCTGCTGCACAGTAACTTTCCCAATCACAGCCGCCTGGGTAAGGCCGCGTTTTCGGCACTCATCGACATAATGGGCTGCTTCACTTTCAGGGAGGGAGACCAGCAGACCTCCTGATGTGATCGCATCACAAAGGACAAGCTGTTCTTCAGGAGAAATATCCTCATAGGATACGTCGTTTTCGAGCCACTTATGGTTGGACTTGGACCCGCCGGGAACGATGCCTTTGGCAGCAAGATTAAAGGTACCATCAAGAACAGGTACTTTGGATAGAGAGATTTCTAAGCTTACTTCGCTGCCGCGTGCCATTTCGCTGCCGTGACCTAAAAGGCCAAAACCAGTTACATCAGTGACTGCATGGGGGTGAAGCGGCATTAAAGCTTCTGCACCAGATTTATTCAGCAGGGCCATTGTTTCAGTTACGGCTTTTTCCTGCTCTGGTGTAACTGCTCCCCGTTTAATGCCCGTCGTTAAGATCCCGACCCCAATCGGTTTTGTCAGTACCAGAACATCTCTTGGTCTTGCACCGACGTTTTTCCAAATTGCATCAGGATGAGCGATTCCGGTTACAGACAGCCCGAATTTAGGCTCCTGATCGTCAACAGAATGCCCGCCAACCGTTACTGCCCCAGCTTCCTTTACTTTGTCAGCAGCCCCTCTCATAATCTCTGAAAGAATATCAGGCCCCAGCTTTTTCACTGGATAACCAACAATATTAAGGACTGTTTTGGGTTCTCCACCCATTGCATATACGTCGCTAAGTGCATTTGCAGCAGCAATCTGGCCAAACATGTATGGATCATCCACAACCGGTGTGAAATAATCAACGGTCTGAATGAGTGCGATTGAATCGGTCAGGCGGTATACGCCGGCATCGTCGGAAGTCTCGTTTCCAACCAGAAGTTCTGGCACTGGTTCTTGTTTTGGTAAAAGACGCAGGACCTGCGCCAAGTCCTCAGGACTGATCTTGCATCCTCAGCCAGCTTTCGTTGACAGGGATGTAAGACGGATTTTTTCATGTTCAGTCAAAGTAATCACCTCCAGAACTAGTATACAGGAGCTTGTTTTCAAAAGCACCTTTCGAATATCTCTATTTGAATTTATGTCCAGCTTTTATTAAAATGGCGATAAGACAACTAATGTACAGGGGGTAAGAATATTGAAAACCTTCCAGTTAACAATTGAGTTCTGCATGCAATGAAACTACGCGCCAAAAGCTGCGGGTCTCGCAGAAGAATTGTTCACCCACTTTCGAAGCAAAATTGAAAGTTTGGAGCTTATTCCAGCTTCGGGCGGAGTCTTTGAAGTGACGGTCAATGGGCAAAAAGTCTATTCAAAGAATGAAACCGGTATTTTCCCATCCGCTGGGGAAATCATTAAGAAAATGGAAGCTTAAAAACGCCAGGCAGCGCCAGGCGTTTTTATTTAGGGCTTTCCTTTATTCATGGTAACTATTTTAAACCGCTCATCGAGTGTTCAGAGGAGGCGGGACAAGCCATCCTTTATCTTTGTTCATCTTCAAGAGCTTACCGTGATATTCAGTCCTTTTAGAGTGGAACTGGTCATACATTTCTCCGATATCTTCACGGATTGCAATACTCATTACATAGCTGCAGAATAGTTTCCCTGCCATAAGCATTTGACCAACCAGGACACTGATTTCCGGATCATGGAATCGGGCGCCTGCAGGAATGTCATCGACGTTTACCATTGGACGGTCCGGGGGTGCGGGCGGAAGCCGAATGCCATTCTCTTTTAAAATGGTTTCTACCTTTTCTGCTTCTTCCTTAATGCAGCTTTCTGAGAATTGATCGAGGAACGCTTTTAAATCATGGTCCCCTGCATGGCTGTTGAGTACCTGCATGGTAACAAGCAGCCCTTTCAATTCAAATAAATGTGTCCACAAATTATACACTTCACCGGCATGAAGCGGTTCATCCTTAGGGTTGCCGCTCAAAATCCCCATCATAATCCCTCCTGAATTTAGCTCTGCTATAGTTTTTGATATAACAGACCCAATTATGATGGGAATTATGCCTAATCTCCGTATCGGGCAGGCCTTGGAAAGCTTATGTCATTAACCGGGAAAATGAGCGGATAGGACACCTATGGGTCAGCTGCTTTTCACTCCGTACAAAATACATCCGACCCCTAGCAGGACCCAAAACATCTTCATGAAGGAAATTTTATCAGCAAGGCCCAGCAGCCCAATCGTTGTCGTTAAAATGAGAATAACCGGCCCGACCAATGCAAGAGAGCTATTGACAACCAATGCTTTCCCAACATCATTGAACTTTAACATAAGTAGCGCAGCAAAAATTTCAATGCTTCCGGATAAAATTCGCAATGAGGCCATCCCAAGCACCGCTTTCTCAATTAAATTGAACATAGTTCCCTCCTGAAGACATTTATTCTTCACAGTATATGCGGAGACATGCTTAATGAGGACAAGATTCCGTATTGAAGCTCTAATTAGCCATTAAAAGCATTTAAATGACTGAGATGGTATAATGGAGGACAAAGAATTCCCGGAGGTAAGGAAAGTGAAAGACATTTTAAGGCAGATGCCCCCAGTACACGAGATTCAACGAGATGAACGTTTTGAGCAGCTTATAATGGAATACGGGGTGGACGCAGGCATCGTGACTCAAACCATTCAAAAGGTTCTCGGCGGTATTCGTCAAACGATCTTGAATGGGGAGTGGGATGGCCCTGCGCCGGGTGATTCATCATTTACCCGAAATCTGTTTAAGAAGGCATCCGAGCTACTTGAAAAACAGCAGGGCTATACACTGAAAAGAGTCATTAATGGCACCGGAACGATCTTACATACAAACCTTGGACGAGCACGCCTTAGTGATCGGGCGGTTCAGCATGTAGTTCAGACAGCCCAGCATTATTCCAACCTTGAATATAACCTTGAGCGAGGAGAACGGGGGTCAAGGCACACTCATGCAGAGGAACTTTTAAAGGAAATCACTGGGGCAGAAGCTGCCATGGTTGTTAATAATAATGCGGCAGCTGTATTTCTGATCCTAAAGGCCCTTGCTGAAAAAAAGGAAGTGATCGTGTCGCGCGGGCAGCTAGTGGAGATCGGGGGATCTTTCAGAATTTCCTCCATTATGGAGGAGAGCGGTGCTGAACTTGTGGAAGTTGGGACAACGAATAAAACCCATAAAAGTGACTATGAACAAAATATTAATGAAAATACAGCAATGATCCTAAAGGTTCACACAAGTAATTTTAAAATAATGGGCTTTACCGAAACAGTTGAAACAGAAGAGCTTGCTGAGATTGCTCAAAGGCATGAAGGTGTTGTTTTTTACGAGGACTTGGGCAGCGGAGCGCTGTATGACTTTCAAAAGCACGGAATAAGTGACGAGCCTGTTATCAGTGAAGTTCTGAAGAAGGGAGCGGACATTGTTTCTTTTAGTGGCGATAAACTCCTTGGAGGGCCGCAGGCGGGGTTAATTGCCGGAAGAAAGGATCTGATCGAGATCTTGAAGAAACATCAGCTGGCCCGCGTCCTGCGTGTAGATAAAATGACGCTGGCAGCCATTGAAGGAACATTGGCGGATTATGCCAGGGGAGAGACTGGGATTAGAAACATTCCCTCTATCCGTGATTTGCTGGCAACTCCTGAATACATCAAGCGAAGAGCTGAAAAGTTTATTGAGTATTTGGAAGGCAGCTGGAGCCCTTACAGAGTCAGAATCCTTGAAGGGACTAGCCAGGTTGGCGGAGGAACAATGCCGGATGTTGAGCTGCCGACATTTTTGATTGGCCTGTCACATCCGAAATGGAATGCATCCGCCCTTGCGCGAAAACTGAGGCTGGAAGCAAGTCCTGCTGTTATTGTTAGGATCCAGCAGGAAGAGGTTCAGATTGATCTTCGTACAGTAAAAGAAGAAGAGGAGAAATTAGTGGTTGAGGCGCTAAAAACTTTTTGCTCCCAATAACGAAAAGTCCCCGCAGCAAAATGCAGGGACTTCGTAATCGGGCAGGGAGAAAAGTCCGGTTAGATTCTCCCTGCATGATTTGCTCTTGTATGGTTGCGGTTCTTTACTTTCTTAGAACCGCTTAATGGCTCGGGCTGTCCGCCCTGATTGCCCTTTGGTGCATTTTTCCTCATATCTCTGCCATCATTCTTGTTCATTTGCATCCCTCCTCCTGATTATAGGTTGTTATCGCCTGCACAGTTTTATACCGTATAGTTTGGGCAAAAGCTGCACAGTTTAAGGCTATAACACCATGAAATACACTCAGGAGGTAAATCAAATGCCTTATCATAAAAACAAACAGCAGGCCTACCAGGCTGCCCAGCAGGGATATGAGGATGTACAGGATCTGTATAGGGAAATTATACAGGACAGTGCAAGCTATGGCCATCAGCTTAAGCATATAAAAAATGAAGTAAACGAGGCCTATCAGCAGATTGAAAATGCTCTCGAAGTCGCATCAGAAACACAGCGTCTGCAGCTTGAACGCTTTCAGCAGGACCTTAAAAGAATTGTCGAAGAAGTAAACCTCGATTAAAATATATGCGGAAGGGAAGCATCCTTCCGCTTTTTTTCGTAAAAGTGGTTATTTTAATCCGTTTACTGGTTCTTCTTCCGTTTTTTATTGTTTTGTTTTTGAAGCTCTGTCAATGGTTCATTTGATAGTTCTTCATTAAAGCCAGCCCCTTTTCCCTGAGCACTAGCGGCATTCATTCCGGGAATGACATGATTAGCTTTCCGTTTCGCCAATTTTCTCACCTCCATGGCACCTAGTTTTTCCTACATTGCCACCCTCATACAAAAGAATCTATACTTTCTTGGAATAATGATAGTCGCTTTTTAGAATATTACAGCCACTATTTTGGCTCCCGGAAAATCCATATCAATCCTGTTTTTATGCTGTTAATGAATATAACTATAAGTTTTACTTATCATTAACAATAACTTTCTTTTTATTTACTTATCTAGCAGATTATATTAAGATTAGAATTGTGAGAAAAGTTAACATACGCAATATTATTCTGACTTTTCGACATTTACATTTATATGGTTCACGTTGGTATGATTAAAGGGGGTAAACGCATGACGAAACAACTCACTAACAATGACGTATTTAAAGCCCGCAGCTCATTTGAAATCAGCGGGAAACGCTATCACTACTACCGTTTGGCTGCGCTTGAGGAAGCAGGGATTGGAAATGTATCCAAACTGCCTTATTCCATCAAGGTTTTGCTCGAATCCGTTCTTCGCCAGCTTGATGGGCGTGTGATCACAAAAGAACATGTTGAAAACCTGGCAAAATGGGGAACTGCCGGAGTGCAGGAAATCGATGTCCCATTCAAGCCTTCACGTGTTATTCTGCAGGACTTCACAGGTGTTCCTGCTGTCGTCGACCTTGCTTCTTTAAGGAAGGCAATGGCGGACCTGGGCGGAAATCCAGACAAAATCAATCCGGAAAAGCCGGTTGATCTTGTCATTGACCACTCAGTCCAAGTTGATAAATATGGCACTCCGGATGCTTTAAATGCGAATATGGAGCTTGAATTCGAGCGGAACGCAGAGCGTTATCAATTCCTGAGCTGGGCTCAAAAGGCATTTGACAACTACCGTGCTGTTCCGCCGGCAACTGGTATCGTTCACCAGGTCAACCTGGAGTTTCTTGCAAACGTTGTCCACTCTATTGAGAATGAGGACGGCGAATTTGAATCCTTCCCTGATTCTCTAGTAGGAACAGATTCCCATACAACAATGATCAATGGTATTGGCGTTCTCGGATGGGGAGTTGGCGGTATTGAAGCAGAGGCAGGCATGCTTGGCCAGCCTTCATACTTCCCGGTACCAGAAGTGGTAGGGGTAAAATTAGTCGGAGATATGCCTAACGGTTCAACAGCTACGGACCTAGCATTGAAGGTAACTCAGGTTCTCCGCAGCCATGGTGTGGTTGGGAAATTTGTCGAGTTCTTCGGCCCTGGGGTAACAAGCCTTCCGCTCGCCGACCGTGCGACCGTAGCCAACATGGCTCCTGAATATGGTGCAACTTGCGGATTCTTCCCGGTTGATGGTGAATCTCTGGATTATATGCGCCTGACTGGCCGTACAGAAGAGCAAGTTCAGCTTGTTGAGGCTTACTGCAAGGAGAATGGCTTGTTCTTCAACCCTGATCTTGAACCTGTCTACACTGATGTGATTGAAATCGATCTTTCCGGCATTGAAGCAAATCTTTCAGGACCTAAGCGTCCTCAGGATTTGATTCCTTTATCACAAATGCAAAAGAGCTTCCAGGACGCTTTAACAGCTCCAGCTGGAAACCAGGGCTTCGGTCTTGATAAGAAAGAAATTGAAAAAGAAGCGGTTGTTGAGTTCCATAACGGCGACAAGTCAACAATGAAAACGGGTGCCATTGCCATTGCCTCCATCACCAGCTGTACCAATACTTCCAACCCATATGTTCTAGTGGGTGCTGGATTAGTAGCGAAAAAAGCAGTCGAGCTTGGCATGGAAGTTCCTAAATTTGTTAAAACTTCTTTGGCTCCTGGATCCAAGGTAGTTACCGGCTATCTCCGTGATTCCGGCCTGCTTCCATATTTGGAGTCCATCGGTTTCAACCTTGTAGGCTACGGCTGTACCACATGTATCGGAAACTCTGGCCCATTGCTTCCTGAAATCGAAAAGTCCATTGCTGACAGCGACTTGCTGGTAACCTCTGTACTTTCGGGCAACCGTAACTTTGAAGGCCGTATCCATCCGCTTGTAAAAGCGAACTATCTTGCATCTCCACCGCTTGTAGTTGCTTATGCTTTGGCTGGTACTGTCAACATTGATCTGCAGAACGATCCAATTGGAAAAGATAAAGACGGGAATGACGTTTTCTTCAAAGATATCTGGCCATCCACTGCTGAAGTCAACGAGGTTGTCAACAAGGTTGTTACACCTGAATTGTTCCGCAGTGAATATGAAACTGTATTCAGCGATAATGAGCGCTGGAATGAAATCCAGACTAGCAACGATCCGCTTTATACTTGGGATGAAGATTCCACTTACATTGCAAACCCGCCATTCTTTGAGGGTCTCAGCCCGGAAGCAGGCACTGTAGAGCCATTAGCAGGCCTTCGTGTCGTTGGTAAGTTCGGCGATTCTGTTACAACAGACCACATTTCTCCTGCAGGGGCAATTGGCAAAGATACACCTGCTGGAAGATACCTTCGTGAAAAAGGCGTTGAGCCTCGCGATTTCAACTCATACGGTTCACGCCGCGGTAACCATGAGGTCATGATGCGCGGTACATTCGCAAACATCCGCATTAAGAACCAGATCGCTCCAGGAACAGAAGGCGGTTATACAACTTACTGGCCAACAGGCGAAGTTACTTCCATTTATGATGCATGCATGAAGTATAAAGAAGATGGAACTGGCCTAATGGTTATTGCCGGCAAGGATTATGGAATGGGATCTTCCCGTGACTGGGCGGCAAAAGGTACGAACCTCCTTGGCATCAAGACGGTTATTGCAGAAAGCTTCGAGCGTATCCACCGTTCAAATCTTGTACTGATGGGTGTTCTTCCTCTGCAGTTCAAGGCTGGGGAAAGCGCTGAATCCCTTGGATTAACAGGAAAAGAAACATTCGATGTCCAGGTTGATGAAACGGTCAGACCGCGTGATATCGTAACTGTTACTGCAACTGACGAAGCCGGAAACAAACTCACGTTTGAAGCTGTTGTTCGTTTTGACTCCGAAGTCGAAATTGACTATTACCGTCATGGCGGAATCCTTCAGATGGTTCTGCGTGAAAAATTGAAAGCTTAATTTTAATAGGAAAAGACTCCCGTCATTTTGATGGGAGTCTTCTTTTTAATGTCTGTGTCTTCCTTAGTATCAGATCTTAGTTATCACCTAACAGCCTTACTTGAAAAATTAATATAAAATGACCTCCAATGCCATTGCATTGGAGGTCATTTTATTAAAAGGCATATTGCAGGACAAAGTTACTAATAAATAGAAATGCAATCATGTAGAGTGCAGGATGTATTTCTTTTCCTTTCCCCATAAGCAGTTTGATCAAGGGGTAAAGAATAAAGCCTATCGCCATCCCGTCGGCAATACTGTATGTGAGCGGGATCAGGACAATGATCAGGAGGGCAGGGGCGCTCTCCGTCAAATCATCAATCGGTATGTTAACGATATTTTGAAGCATGAGGACTCCAATTAAAATTAATACTGGAGAAACAGCGCTCGCCGGCACGATTTTTATGAGCGGGATCAGCAACAATGAAGCTAAAAACAAGAAGCCTGTCACTATACTGGTTAAACCTGTCCTTCCACCCGCTGTTATACCTGCTGCGCTTTCCACAGAAGCTACAGTCGGGCTGGTTCCAAATACTCCTGAACTTAAGACAGAAACAGCTGTCGCCTGTAGTGCCGTTTTGCTGCTTTCTGGCCGATTGATCAATTTAGTATGGCCATGGATCAGGCCAATGTTTTCAAACACAAGTACCATCGCCAAAGATACGGAAGTGAGCCAGAAAACAATATTTCCAGCCTGAGCCCAGGAAAGCTGTCCAAATACACCGATGTATTCATCAAAGGATGGAGCCTTGAAAGACAAGGAAGTAAATTCGGAGCTTCCAAACAGGAAGGACAGAATAGAAGTTATCATGATGCTTAAAAGGAGATTCCCAGGCACATTTTTCATAAACAGAACAAACGTTATGACTAATCCGGCCAACGTAATGATGGCTTCTGGGCTCCCCAAATTGCCTATGGCAAGAAGAGTATGGTCTGAATTGGTAATAATTCCGCTGTTATCAAATCCTATTAATATCAACAGAATTCCAATACCGACTGTTATGGCTTCTTTTAAAGAATCAGGGATGGATGATGTAATTGTTTTTGCCAATGGGGTAAAGGCAATCAGAATGAAAAATACTCCAGCTAGGAAAACCATTGCGAGTGCCTCCTGCCAGGAAAATCCGCCAGACTGGACAATCGTGTAGGTAAACATTGCATTCAGTCCCATTCCCGGAATTAAAAGGATGGGGGTATTGCTCCAAAGTCCGGTGATCAGGCACCCGAAAAAGCTGGTCAGGATTGTAGCGATAATGCCTGCTTCCATTGGAATCCCTGCTACTGCAAGAATAGTAGCATTAACAATAATGATATACACGACCGTAATATACGAAATAAGGCCTGCAGAAACTTCTTTCCCTAATGTTGTTTCATGATGAGTAAGCTTAAAAAACCGTTCCATAATATAATCACCTTTCAATAAACTAATACGATTCAAAACGAACTTTTTCATCATAGCATGGACAGTTCTATATGAAAAATATATAATTTATATTAAAACTATATATTTTTTAAATACCAGGAGATTATTATGGATATCAAACAATTATCGTATTTCGTTGCTATAGCCGAGGAAAAAAATATCACTGCCGCTGCCAATAGGCTGCATATGTCACAGCCGCCGCTCAGTATCCAATTAAAGCAGCTGGAAGAAGAGCTCGGTGTGCGTCTTATCGAAAGGAACGGCAAAAGGTTTGACTTAACGGACAAGGGGCTGGTTCTCTATAAGCACGCTTTGACCTTAATTAATGAAATGGAAGAAATCAAAAACGAACTAAAGGAGACGGAGGAGGGAACAAAAGGAACACTCTCAGTTGGGATTAATACCCTGTCTGTCCCAGGTTTCACGGAAATCCTGGAGGCTTTTCATCAAAAATATCCAAAGGTCGCATTAAAAATTGTTCAAAATGATTCTTTTCATTTGACTGAACTGGTAAAAAACAGGGTTGTGGAGCTGGCTTTCGTTCGATTGCCTCTGGAGCATCAAGGTTTGGCCTACCACCATCTTTTCAGCGAGTCTTTTGTATTTATCAGCACAGAGCCTGTTCATAATATTTCCCTAAAGGATTTGACTAATGTCCCTCTCATTATGCCGAGTACCGAAGGCTTGGGCATCTATAACCTCATATTAGATGCTTTTTCAAAAGAACAGGTTCAGCCTACCAGGATTGGTGAATGCTCGGATATGAAGATCCTAATGGAAATGGTTACAGCAGGAATGGGGGCCACAATTGTCCCTCAGTCGGTGATGGATGTTCATGGCAATAAAAGCCTTTATTCTTGCAAAGTTTCTGAATCAACGCTTGTTTCCTCACTCGGAATGATTTGGCTGGAGCATCATTTTATTTCAGGTCCGGCGAAAAATTTCCTCAAGCTAGTAAGAGAAAAAATGAAAATAAGGCATTAGCATGGAAGTAATTTTTTGGGGGAGTTGTTTAGATGGATGCCTTGAAATTGGGCCCCCTGATCATAAAGTACAATGTACTATTTGCGTTAGGGGCCGGGATTGCTGTTTATGCTATCTTAAAAAGGGTAACCGCCAAAGATCAGGTTTTTCAAAAGCAGTTTTTTGATGTTTTAATCAATAGTGTCCTGCTTTTCATTATTTTTTATAAAGGAAGTATATTAGTATTTCACCCTGATCTGCTGCAGGTTCATCTCCTTGGAGCTCTGTCTCTGAATGGGGGTGTAAAGGAAGGGCTTGCAGGACTGGCTGCAGGGGGGATGTACTTTTTTTACCAATACAAGAAGAAGAGATGGCTGCAAAAAGATGCAGGCAGAGCCATTCTGTATGCAGCAGTCACCTACATTACTGCCTATTGGTTTCTTCAAACCTTATTTTTTCTTGTCGTTTAGGGTAAGTTATACCTAACAAAGATAACGGAGGAAGTATATAAGGTGAAAAGAGGTTTATTGCTAATCATAGTCTTTACGGCCTTAATATTTGCAGCAACACCCGGGATGACACAAAAATGGAACATGGGAGCTTTCCCAAGTGCGAAAGCTGCAGGTATCCAGGCTCCGGAATTTTCATTGAAAAATCTCCAGAATGAAACTATTCAGCTATCTCAGTATAAAGGAAAAAAAGTTCTGATTAATTTTTGGGCAACCTGGTGTCCGCCCTGCAAAGCGGAGATGCCAGTCATGCAGGATCTTTACGAACGGAACATGGACAAAATTGAATTCCTGGCCATTAACATTGATCCTGAAAATAATGTTAAGAGCTACGTGAAGAAGATGGAGCTAACATTTCCGATCCTTCTGGACAAGTCTGGCACTATCAACGAACAGTATGGAATTATTTCAATCCCCACCACATTCTTAGTGGACGAAAACGGGAATATCATTAAAAAACAAATTGGTGCCATGAATGCAGAACAAATGCAGGAATTTATTAACACACCCTAAGACAATCCATACGATTGTCTTTTTTTTACTTTTAGGTAAAGACACCTATCGAAAAGAAATAACGTACTTATAAAAAGATAAAAATGAATTAAATTTTCAAAAAGTTGTAATAATTAAAACGCATATTGGGCATAATTATTGTTAGAATAATGCTAAGGGATGGTGAACAATATGAGAAAACCAAGAAAACGTTCTTTTGAAGAACTGGTTCTAGAAAATAAATTGCAAATCTTAAATGATCGTGATGCGATGGAAAAGCTTGAAGCGAAACTTGAGCTTAAGCGGCTGGGCAAGGCTGAATAAAAAGCATTCTTTACCATTAATGAATCTTCTCTGAACAGGAAAGACTTTGAATAGAGGAGGGGATCATCATGGGAAATCCGAATCGCAAAAGTAAATACTTTGTTCCTGATCATATTGGAACGCAGCCAAGAGGATTTGGCGGCAATAATGGAAAAAAAATGCAGGACACTTCAGGTAAACATGCCCAGGTCATTCAGACTAAAGGGGAGTAAAGATACCGCCCGCCATTCAGGCGGGTTTTATTTTTTTCGGTCATTCAAAAAACTATTTCGGAATTTACACTGATTTCCTAAGATATTTTACTGACAGCAGACACAAACTAATAAACGATCATATTAAAGGGGGTAGAAGAAATGGCCTACAATAAGCCAAAACCGGATGACAGAAGCGATAATGTTGAAAAACTGCAATCCATGATCCAGAATACCATTGAGAATATGGAAGAAGCTGAAGCTACAATGGAATTCTCGACTCCAGAGGAACGCGCAAATATAGAAGCCAAAAATGAGCGCCGCCGTGAAAGCATCGAGGGATACCGCGCGGAAATCAAGGATGAAGCTGCCTTTTCACGTAAAAATCAATAAGGATTCATTGTAGACCTGCCTTATAGGCGGGTCTTTTTCCTGTTTTTAAGGAAATATGGTAAGATACGAAGGATAACTTATAAAAAAAAGAGTGATAATGAATGGAACAGCAACGAAAAATACCAAATCCACGGGAACAAATTAGAAACTGGGAGCAGGAACTGGACAACAATGGGCGCATACAGGATGAAGGGGCCCTTTTATCTTTTATAAAAACTCTGGCAGGTGAGGAATGGCAAATAAAAGCGGATTTGCTTGCTATGGCAGCCATTTCAAGGTCCCGGACAATCGGACATGATGCACTCGTCCTTAATTGGATGGAAAAATCGCTTGAATTAGATCCCCGAAACGAGAAGGCAAAACACTATTTATCCGCTCATAAATGGAAGGGAATGAGTGATCTTTTTGATGAGCTGACCTTTCCGCCCCTGCGGGAAACAGATAATCGCGCAGCAAAAAAGAACACAGCGGAACAATTCGTACTCATCTGCCGTCAATTTCTCGACCATGCAGAAGCTGGCCTTGAACAGCTTAGAACTCAATTACATAAAGAAAATGGCTTCAAAGAGCGGTATCAGTCGCTAAGTGTCATCCTTTCAGAAGCCATCGAGGAAACGTCCGCCCTGCTTAAAGCCTCGGAAGGGTATGAGCAGTCCATTATCGGCGTTTTCCATACCTCCGTGCACTATGAGGAAATGAAGGCTAAAATCAAAAAACTGGAAGAATTGAAGAAGGATTGGGAAAAACAGTTTATTGATGAAAAGTCCCGCACTTCGGAAGAAACCGATCCCCTTGAAGACTTAAAAGGAATGGTGGGACTGGAAACGGTGAAGGACCGTGTCAATGACTTTTACAGGTTCCTAAAGTATCAGAAGAAACGGAAGGAGCTTGGTTTTCAGACCAGGGATGAACTTAGCCTGAACATGATCTTAACCGGGAACCCCGGTACAGGCAAAACAACACTTGCAAGGCTTCTGGCCAAAATTTATTACCGCCTTGGCGTGCTGCCCAGGGCAGAAGTAATAGAAGCAGACCGGTCACAGCTTGTCGGTGCTTATGTAGGTCAGACGGAAGAAAATGTCCGGAAGGTTGTTGAGAAGGCGATTGGCGGAGTGCTGTTCATTGATGAAGCCTACAGTCTAAAAAGAGAGGGACAAACAGGGAATGATTATGGACAGACAGCAATCGATACATTGGTGTCCCTGATGACGGGACATGAATATGGTGATCGGTTTGCAGTAATCCTTGCAGGATATCCAGAGGAAATGAGGCAGTTCCTTGATGCGAATCCAGGCCTGCGAAGCCGTTTTCCTCAATCAAATCTCATCCAGCTTCCAGACTACTCCGATGAGGAGCTCCTGAAGATAGGGGAACAGGCTGCCAGCGATAACGATTATCTCCTTTCCAAGGACGCCAGGATGGAGCTGCTTCGCCGCATCGAACGTGAACGAGTGGACGATACGTTTGGGAATGCCCGTACCGTCCGGAATATCATCCTTGATGCTATTTTTAAAAAAGGAGCCCAAACTGGAGGAGAATCTGATATTTTCCAGTATTCGCTGCTGGACAAAGAGGATTTTGAGCTCGACGAGGAGCGGAAGGAAAAGAATGCGAAGGATAAACTGGAACAGCTAATCGGATTGGAGAATGTAAAAAATGAAGTGAAGTCACTCATTTCATTCGTCCAGATGCAGCAGTTCAGAGTGCATAAAGGGCTGCCTGCTGTGCCAATCCAGCTTCATTCCGTATTCACAGGGAACCCTGGAACCGGGAAAACAACTGTCGCTCAAATCTATGCTGAGCTCCTTAAGGAATGCGGGATCCTAAAACGAGGGCATTTAATCATCGGAAGCCGTGCGGACTTTGTTGCAGGGTATGTTGGCCAGACTGCCATTAAAACTAAAAAGAAGATAAGGGAAGCTCTCGGCGGCGTCCTGTTTATTGATGAAGCCTACTCTCTGTTGAGCCAGGGAAATGGAGACTTTGGCAAAGAAGTAATTGATACACTTGTGGATGAAATGACCCGGCACAATGAGAATCTGGTGGTCATTCTGGCAGGTTACCCCCAGGAAATGAATGAGCTTCTTGAAAGTAATCCCGGCCTGCGCTCTAGATTTAAAAAGTTCTTTCACTTCCCTGACTACACTGTGGAAGAATTGCTGGAAATTATGGAAGGCTACGCTTCTAAATATGAGTATAGGCTTACGGATGCCGGAAAGTCGTTTATCCACAAGGCTTTAAAAGTTGATGTAATCGGCGGGAACGGCAGGCTTGCCGCAAATCTGATTGATGAAGCCATTCAGGCTCAAGCATTCAGGCTGATGGATGAAGCTCCTCTTACTGATTTTACTGATGAAGCTGTAAGCCTGGAGGATTCAGATTTTGAAAGAGCACTGGAGAAAATAAAAAAAGGGGAATCATAATGCATATATCCATCAAAGAGATTGAAGTTCGATACGCAGAAACGGACCAGATGGGAGTCGTCTATCATTCCAACTATCTTGTTTGGATGGAGCTTGGGCGCACACAGTTAATCGAGGATCTAGGATTTAATTATGCATCGATGGAAAAGGAGGGAGTGATATCTCCGGTAATTGATATCCAGGCCTCCTATAAACATCCTGTCCGTTACGGGGAAAAAGCGGTAGTTAAAACCTGGATAGACGAATATGACGGCTTGCGGGTTGTCTATGGATATGAAATATTCAATGGTTCAGGAGAGCTTGCCCTCACAGGGAGCTCCCGCCATGTTTGTGTTAAAAAAGACTCTTTCCGGCCGATATCCATTAAAAGGTCTTATCCGGATTGGCATGCTGCCTACATGAGCGCCAAAGCACAGCCACAAAGCGCAAAGGGTTGATGTTACAGTGGCATTCGGGATAAACAGGCGAGAGCTGGTCAGCTGGAAGGAGGCTGTGGCCCGTGGGGAAATCGCCTTTATTACGCATTATTGGCTTGATGACCGTTTCCCGGGCTGCAAGACTGTTACAAAGGTAGGCTGCAGTGACCTCCCTAAACTGATTGAGTGGGGAGGAAAATATGGACTGCAGCCGGAATGGATAGACAGACGAAAGAAGGCGCTGCCGCATTTCGACCTGTTTGGTGAAAGACGGGATAAAATTTTAAAAGAAGAAGGAATGGACCATTTAATCTGGTGACCTATCTACGATAAAGATAAGAAAGCAGACCGTTGTTGTCTGCTTTTTTGTTATCATTTTTTTAAATCCTTTCTTCAAGGGAGCGAATCCAACGGTAAAACTTGATCAGAATGTAGAATAGAAAAGGGTCCAGGATGGCAGCGTACCATAGATTCCACCAGCCATAATGGAAGTATCCCCATGGCTCAGGGAGCAGGGTCAATAATTCATAGCCCATGATGGCGGCCACCCAAATTAGTGTATAGAGGATTCGGCTTCTCAGTCTGCCCTGGAGTGGATACCAGTTTAAAAATATCATATTGACGGGCGGTATCAGAAGGGTGTGGGCGAGAAGGCCGAGCCAGTCTACCTCTTTGTCAAAATACCAGTAACCATGATATTTAAATTCAATCATGGTATCGAAAATCAGCTGGAAGGCAATGGTGAACAGCCATATGTGGAGTATGGAGTTTTGCGTATGCCGCCTATTTGTTTTAAAAGCAATAAAATTAAACAGGATTATGGCCAGGATAAGTCCAATCATAAAATTCCCTTTTTATTTTACTATTCCATATAATCGGGGGGAAAATACCATAAAAAAAAAGAGTTGCCAAAAAGGCGGGCGCCTATTACTTGGCGCCTGCCTTTTTAATCAGTTATAGCTGAATTCAGGTTCTCCAAAGGTGTCATTGTATTCAACTACCAAATCATGGCCATCAAAATACCAAAGATCTTTTTCGAGGATGTAGAAAGTAATTCCTTTTTTATTGGTCTGTACGCCAATTTCGGCTTCGGCTTCTTCTCTTGAAACCCCTAACGAAAAGCCTTTTTGTACTGTACTGCAGCCACCGTATCGGACAAAAAATCGGATGGAACTTCCCTCAGTGAGCTCCATTTCTGATTGATACCATGCTGCAGCCTCGTCGCTAATTTTTAATTGCATAGCCGAACTCCCTTCATGTTGCATTACCACTTTATTATAAGATTGATTTAAAGGACTGTCGAATATTCTGCTGGAGGTGAATTTGTTTGTACCATTTATCGTTTCCTAGTTTAGGTTGCCAGTCATATGCGACATGATTTCCTGATATTTTTTCTCAGCATTATCAAGTCCGTGGCTTCCTGCTTCCTCAAGGGGAACGACCCGGTAATTTCGCTCCTTGCTGCTTGAGACATAGGTAGGGAAAAATTGAGGGTCTTCCAGCTGCACAGTGGTCCCAGCCGGCCCAACCTTCTTGATTACATCCACTGATACCATGCCGCCAATATCCTTGTAATCCCATATCTGGCCAGACAGAAAGTTCCCTAATGAATAGACGACCAACCCTTGACGGCCGTCCCCGGCGGTTATCCATTCCATTGGCTGGAGGACATGGGGGTGGTGGCCGAAAACGACGTCTACCCCTTCATTTACGAGGAAGCGGGCGAGCTCTTTCTGGATATCATCAGGAAAACGCTGATATTCATTTCCCCAATGGATGCTCATCACTACGACATCTGCCTGTTTATTGGCACGGTGAATTTCCTCTTTCATCGCTTCTTTGTCAATTAAGTTTACCAGGTAATCCTTCCCTTCAGGAACCGGGATTCCATTCGTTCCGTAGGTATAAGATAAATAGGCAATATCTACACCGTTTTTATTTAAAATCCGAAGCCTGTCCTTGTCATCGGGGTTCTTAAAAGAGCCTACATAGGGAAGGCCGGCTTTCGTCATATAGCCTATAGCACTCTGGATGGCTTTTTCGCCGCGGTCCAGTGTATGATTATTTGCAGTGGAAACAATGTCGACACCGGCATCAATAATAGCATCTCCCACTTCAATGGGGCTGTTGAACGACGGGTAGCTTGAAAGACCAATTTCTGTGCCGCCCAGCACCGTTTCCTGGTTCGCCAGCAGGAGGTCGGGCTCCACAAGCTTGTCTTTGACGGAAGCAAGCATTGGCTTGAAATCATAGCCTGTTTTTGTTTTTGCATCTTCGTACACTCGGTCATGGATTAAAATATCGCCGATTGCTGCGATTGTCACTTTTTCTTTAATGATTTTTCCTTCAACAGAAATATTTCGCTGGGTGTGGGCAGCCTCTACAGTATAGGGCTGTGCCTTTTTGTCTTCCTGGTGCGGAAAGCCCCAGAAGGTTGTCGCAGATACGAATACAGCTGCCCCAAAAGCGGCCAGCATACCATGTTTTTTATTCATTATGATCTCCCTTAGCTAAAACTTGAGCATATTTATTTTGCCTGTTATAAGGATAATATAATATGGATGATGAGTTGTGTGATATTTTAGCGAAAAAGTTCCGTTATTTGTCATATTTTCACCAAAAAAGGTGTATTTGTGGCAGGAGAGGGGAATAAAACGCGGAGGTGATTCACATGTTCAATATTACTGGGAGTGCTTATCAAAAATTAAAAGAGGCAGTAGACCGGGAGCAGGGAGACAAGGAAAAGCTGTTGGTCCGTCTTTCTATGGGAATTGGCTGAGGGGGTCCAAAGCTTCAGCTGTCTCTGGAAGAGCAGCCAATAACAGATGACCGTCAATTTGAGTTTGATGAAATCTCCATCTTGATCCATGAACAGGATTTTGTTTATTTTGACCGGACAAAACTGGATTATGTACAGGATGTCCTCGGCTCGGGAAGATTCCAATTGCTGAGGGTATGAAGAAGAAGAGGACCTAATGCCTCTTCTTTTTTGTTAACTTTCTTTTGTGTGTAATGGCAGGGACAAAGTGAATGTTGTCCCTTTGCCGGGAGTGCTTTCCACTCCAATCCTTCCGCCATGATCCTCAATAATGTTTTTGCAGATTGTGAGCCCTATACCCGTTCCAGACTGTTTCGTTGTATAAAAGGGGAGGAATAATGCATTGAGTTGTTGCACGTGGATCCCGGGACCATTGTCCTCAACGGAAATGAACGCTTCTGCCTGATTTCGATACATCCTCAAGTGTACAAGTCCGTTATTCCGTGGGCCGGAAGCTTCAATGGCATCCAGTGCGTTTTTTATCAAGTTGATCAGTACCTGTTTGATCTGATCTGAATGCCCTGCAACCATAATGTCTTCCTGTTCACAAGTTTCGGTCAGGGCAATGCCCCGGATCTTTGCCTCCCCCTCAAAAATCGCAGGGATGTTTTTTACGATTTTGTGAAGCGGGAAAGGTTTCTTGGAGGCATTGGGCTTATGAACATCTAAAAATGTATTGATTAGCTGGGTGGCACGGTCGATCTCTTCAATCAATATTTCTGCCTGCTGCTGTTTTCCCATTTTGATCAGTTCAGGTTCTAACAACTGGATGAAGCCCTTTACAGTTGTAAGCGGATTTTTCAATTCATGCGCTAGCCCCGCTGCTTTTACATAGCTGGTATTATCACGGTACTTTCCGCAAACAGCCTCGAAAGTATAATGCGTTATTGCAGAGGGGTTGTCATAGCAGGGAGTAAGGGAGCAGCCAGATGATGAAAATCGGTTTATCATAGTAGTCATCCTTCTTTTTTGGATATGTTATTTCTGTCAGTCCATGCTGATACTTGTAAATAAATATGCAAACTTAAAGGAAATATGACTTTTGTCGAATGAAGAGGGGTGGTTTTGATAATATTCCCGAGATTTAAACTGGAAAAACCCACCGGATCGCTAATCCGATGGGAATTTGAAGTTATTTTTTCTTATCGAACCATTTTACTTTTGGCTCTGTTTTATTACGTATTCTCCGGATATTGGCCCGGTGACGATATATGACAAAAGCGGCCAGCAAGGTAACAACAATAATCAGTGGTACATCTCTGGTGAAGAGAGACAAGATAAAAGTTGCTGCCGATGTGAGCATGGAAGACAAAGATACCATCTTTGTTATGTAGAGGCTCACTAAAAAGAAAACAAGGATGAATAAGAACAATAAAGGCGCATAGGCGAGCAGGATACCTCCCGAAGTTGCCACCGCCTTGCCGCCCCTGAACCCGGCAAATACAGGATACATATGTCCAATTACCGCGAAGATGCCTGCCAGCAGCATATGCAATTCAGAACCCAGAAGCAATGGAAGGCTTGCGGCCAGCGTTCCTTTTAAAATGTCCGCGAGTGTCACAGCCACACCTGCCTTAACTCCAAGAGTCCGGAAGGTGTTCGTCCCGCCAAGGTTGCCGCTCCCATGTTCCCGGATGTCGGTCTTGTAAAATAGCTTGCCCACAATCAGGCCGGAGGGAATGGAACCCAGTAAATAAGCTAATAAAAGTATAAGAACGTTTACTGCCATCAAAATTCTCCTTTATATAAATTACCGTAACGATATTGTACCACGTTATCAACAAAACTCCATGTTGAAATTCGTGAATAGATGAAATCCTAATAGTTCAAAACAGGGCATATTCCTGATTTATTATATCCGATATGTTTAGGTAAACTGCTCAGTGTCTAAAGAGTAAGAAACAGATAGAGAGGTCATGGACTTGAAACTGAGGAGACTACAATTAAAGAGAAAGAGATTCTGGCTCCCGCTGCTGCTTGTTTTTATCATTGGAAGTATAATTGCCTATCACTCGTTTAAACCCCTTCCTGCGGGACTTTCATACGAGGGTGAGATCCATCAGCTGGGTAATATATCTTTTCTATATGATTTAACTTACAAAGATCTGGAAGGCAAGAAAAAAACAGAACAGCAAATATTTAAAAGAATGCTGGAAGCAGCTGGAGAAGCAGAAGAATTTATTGTGCTGGATATGTTCTTGTTTAATGGGTATGACATGGGGAAAGGGAATTTGCCAAATATCAGTGAAAAGCTGACAAACAAATTGCTGGAATTAAAACAAGAGAAGAATCTTGATATTTACCTTATAACAGACGAAATCAACCTGACGTATGGAGCCCATCCGTCTCACCATATGCAAAAATTAAGAGATCATGGAGTTAAAGTAATCTTTACAGATCTAAAGCCGCTTCGGGATTCTAATCCGCTGTATTCAGGAATATGGCGCACGTTTTTTCAGTGGTTCGGTGAAACGGGGAATGGATGGCTGCCAAATCCCATGGCAAAGAAGGCACCGGACGTTACCCTCCGTTCCTATTTGGAGTTATTGAATTTAAAGGCCAACCACCGGAAAGTGTTTATAACAGATAAAACTGCGATTGTGGCATCTGCAAATCCACATGATGCGAGCGGACTCAATTCGAACATTGCTATTGAAGCAGGAGGCAATGTGATTGGAGACCTCCTAAAGACAGAACAGGCAGTAGCTGATTTTTCAGGCGGCGTCAAGCTTCCCGAAATATCAGAGCGGAAGGAAAGGGGTGCCATGAAAGCCCAGGTCCTGACAGAGGGTAAAATCCGCAAACATATTGCGATGGAGCTGGACTCATCAAAAAAAGGAGATACCGTCTGGATTGGAATGTTTTATCTGGCAGACCGGAAAATCATTGATCATATTGATTCTGCAGCAGACCGAGGCGTAAAAGTCCGTATCATTCTCGATCCCAACAAGAATGCGTTTGGCAATCAAAAGGCAGGTCTTCCCAATGTCCCGGTGGCAGCTGAACTTCAAAGGCTGGGGAACAAGAATATCGAGATCAAATGGTATAATGTTAGCGAGGAGCAATATCATCCCAAAATGATTTACTTTGACAGAAAACAGGAAGGATTGGTTATTGGTGGCTCTGCAAACTATACCAGGAGGAATCTCGATGACTACAATCCGGAAACAGACCTGAAGTATTGGGGGCCTTCTGACACAAAAGGCATCCAGGAGGTCAATTCCTATTTTAAGCGAATCTGGGAAAACCAAGGCGGAAATTATACACTTGAGTATGAAGAAAATGAAGATGCCTTGACACCTGCAAAATATATCATTTACTGGCTGCAAAAAATGCTTCGGTTTACTACCTACTAGAGTAACTCCTTAATAAAGTAAATGGCGTAAAGCTCTTCAGTACATTTCTCGCGTCTTGTACGTTAATATTAAGAAGTAAATACTCTTAGGGAGTGTGATGAAGATGTCAATGACCTATCCAAGCCGTGATGAGATCGGCAAAATTCTAAAAAAATCTAAGCGAATTGCAGTAGTTGGACTGAGTGAAAATCCAGAGCGGACTTCCCACATGGTTTCCAAAGCTATGCAGAATGCCGGGTATGAAATTATCCCTGTTAATCCGGGGGCCGATGAAATCTTAGGTGTTAAAGCGGTTAATTCTTTGAAGGAAATCGACGGCCATGTGGACATCGTCAATGTTTTCCGCCGATCAGAATATCTTCCTGAAGTTGCAAAAGAGTTCGCCGAAATTGATGCTGATGTTTTCTGGGCTCAGCTGGGGCTTGAAAATCAGGAGGCTTACGATTTTCTTAAAGAAAAAGGCTATACTGTCATTATGGACCGCTGCATTAAAGTCGAGCATGCTCTAACTAGGTGAAACATCAATCATGCAGGACCGTTTGTGTTCTGCATGATTCTTTATGTAATATTAATCCATTGTTTGAGGAATACCGCATAATTTTGATTGTCTATTGGATATTTAGGCATAAAAAAAACACCTTGAACAGAATGGGGAGGTGTGATAAAGTGATTTATATTGTTTTTTATACATAAAAGCGATTTTAATATTAATAACCTATAATAACATTAACACAAATATTGGCGGGATGTCAAGTAATCTGTTGATTTTTTAAGGAGTGATTTGATGAGCAATGAAAAAGAGCTGCAAATGGAACAAAATCGAGTGGATTGGATTACTTCGGAAATTAGCAAGAAGGCTCAGCATCTAGAGAAGCATGCAGGGAAAATTGGTACTGAGGCTCTTGATATCCGCAAAACCTTCTGGGAAGATGTGACGGTGAACTTTGATGAGCCTGATGATCTTGCAGAGACTTATACGAGCATTAAGCAGCAGGCAGAGCTTTTATCCGAAAGGGAAAGAAGTCATTCCCAAATTGACAAGCAGCTGAAAACGCTCGGAAGACTGAAGAATTCTCCTTATTTTGGCCGGATTGATTTCACAGAGGAAGGGGAAGCGGCATCCGAAACGATCTACATTGGAATTGCTTCATTTATGGATGAGAAGGACGAAGAATTTCTCATTTATGATTGGAGAGCACCCATTTCCAGTCTATATTACGATTTTGCGCCTGGTCCAGCACAATACGAAACCAGCCTTGAGAAGGTCACCGGGGTAATGGATTTAAAGAGGCAGTTCGTCATCAGGGAAGCCACGATTAAATCCATGTTTGATACAGGAGTTACAATTGGGGATGAAATGCTGCAGGAGGTTCTGGGCAATAATGCGGATACCCAGATGAAAAGCATTGTTGCCACTATCCAAAAGGAGCAGAACCAAATCATCCGGAATGAACAAAGCAAACTTTTAATCGTTAAGGGTGTTGCCGGGAGCGGAAAGACTTCTGCGGCCATGCAACGAATCGCTTATCTGCTCTACCGGTACCGAAATATTATTAAGTCCGAAAATATCATGCTGTTTTCACCTAATCCAATGTTCAATAGCTATGTAGCAACAGTCCTGCCTGAGCTTGGGGAAGAGAATATGCAGCAGGCAACTTTTCAGGAATATCTTCACTCCCGTATAGGAAAAAGGTTTGATCTGGAAGATATTTTTAGCCAGATGGAGTATTTACTTGCCAAAAGGGAGGATCCGGACTATCCTGCTCGTATAAAAAGCATTCGCTATAAATCAGGGCTGGACTTCAAAGAACTGATTGATTCCTATGCGAAAAGGCTCTCTGTGGAAGGACTTATTTTCAAGGATATCAAGTTCCGGAAAAGAATACTTTTCAGCAAGGAAGTGCTCCATGATTATTTTTACTCTCTCGATCGCTCTTATTCCATTCCAAATCGCATCCAGATTATGAAGGATTGGCTTCGGAAAGAGCTAAAGCGGAAAGTAAAACAGGAACAGAAGGCTGAATGGGTGGAAGAGGAAATCCAGTTCCTTGATAAGGATGAGTATCTTGATGCATTTAAAGAGCTTCAGGATAAGAAGGAGTTCACTGAAAACAGCTTCGATGACTTTGACCGGGAGAAAAAAGTGCTGTCAAGAATGCTGGTCACCAAACGGTTCAAACCGGTTTTTAATGCAGTTAA
Organism: Mesobacillus foraminis; assembly: GCF_004340465.1. GTDB lineage: Bacteria > Bacillota > Bacilli > Bacillales > Cytobacillaceae > Mesobacillus_B > Mesobacillus_B foraminis. The sequence goes on from NZ_SLVV01000004.1 coordinate 74,061, forward strand.
GGGATTGAAATTCATTGATTTGAATGCTATTTACATGCAGCTGTTTTTAGTTCCGCCACAGGAACCACAGCTTCATGATACCTGGACTGATATCAGCCAATTAACAGTCCGGGTGATTCAGGAGCGCAAACTTTTCTATGAGGATGCCACCCCTTTCCTTTACCTTCAGGATTTGATCGAGGGTCGCAAATCCAGCACAGGCATACGCCATGTCTTTATTGATGAAGCACAGGATTATACGCCCTTTCAATTTGCCTTTATTCGCCAGCTTTTCCCCTACAGCAGGATGACACTTTTGGGAGACCTGAACCAGGCGGTCTATTCCGGACCTACTGGCTCTGAAACAGTCCTTGCGGAAGATGCGCTGGGATTTCAGGATAAAGAAACCATCCTGCTTTCACGGACGTATCGTTCTACAAGACAAATTGTTGAGTTTACCAGGCAGTTAATACAAGGAGGGGACAGGATTGAGCCTTTCAACCGCAATGGAGATAGACCCGTTGTCAGCATTCTGGGGAACCAGGACTCCCTGTCAATTGCAATCAATAAAGCTGTGAAGGAATTAAAACTGGCAGGACATAAAACAATCGCAGTCATCTGCCGCACGGAGGCTGAAAGCCGGCAGGCATTTGAATCCATTGAACCCGGTTTGGATGCACGACTGATTCAAAAGGGGACAATCGCCTACGAAAAAGGAATCAGCATTATCCCCGCTTATTTGGCGAAGGGAATTGAATTTGATGCCGTCATTATCTACGACGCTTCAGCCTATGGAGATGAAGGCGAACGCAAGCTTTTTTATACTGCGTGTACAAGAGCCATGCATGAACTGTATCTGTTTGCCAGTCAATCACCTGTCCCCTTGCTTGAAGGGGCAGATAATAGCACTTATATCCTTAACCGTGAATAACATAAAACAGGCTGGTCCTAGCTAAAGGGCCAGCCTGTTTTATGCGTTATCAATTTATTTTAGTATGCCCAGGCCCTCCCGGATTCTCCCTCTGACAGACTTGCTTTCTTGAGCGTCCTCCAAAGCCTGGTTTACATCGATGAGGCCATTGCCAAATTCAATGTCTTTGCCTTTTCTGCCAAGATCAATTGCCGATTTTTGAATGATGGACATCACCTCTTTATTGGAGAGGTCCGGATTAGCTGACTTTATTAAACCGGCCAGACCGGATACATGCGGAGCGGCCATGGAAGTTCCCGACAGCGCGGCATATTGCTTTTGGTAATAAGTGCTTGGAATATACACGCCAGGTGCGGCAATATCCACATAGTCGCCATAGTTTGAGAACGAGGCTCTCTTGCCGTCATAATCAATGGCTGATACACTTAGAACTTCAGGGTAGGCTGATGGAAAAGAAGGCTGATTAGAACTGTCATTTCCGGCCGCAGCGATCATGACGACATCCTTTTTAAATGCGTACCGAATTGCTTGTTTTAGAACATTGGATTCCTGATAATTCCCCAAGCTTAAATTAATGACATCTGCCCCGTGGTCAACGGCCCAGACGATTCCTTTTGCTATATCAAATGTGGTTCCATACCCTTTTGCCCCCATTGCTTTGACAGGCATAATCTGGTTATACCATGTTACTCCTGCAGTTCCCTCCCGATTATTTGTTTCAGAAGCTATGATTCCTGCTACGTGGGTTCCATGTCCGTTGTCATCATCAGGGTTGTCGCTGTCTTCAATGACATTATAGCCATCCACAAGTCTGTTCTCGAGATCCGGGTGGTCTAAATCCACTCCTGTATCCACTATCGCAATTTTAATATCCTCGGTTCCACGGGAGATCTCCCACCCCTGCTCCGTACCTATAGCAGGGAGGTTCCACTGGTACCTTTCCTGGTACAGCTGGTCATTGGGCATCGAAATATCGTTCTGCATTAAAATATAGTGAGGCTCAGCAAAGGATACGTTTGGGCGCCGATTAAAATAATCAAGCATCTCTCTTGTTTCTAGAGAAGATGATTTGAAAATATAGGTTGAATCTCTTTGTTTGAGTACTTTGCCATTAATATCGGCGGTGATTTGCTTTATCTCCTGCCTGGTTGGCTCTTTGGTGAAATCTACTGCAGCTTCATGGTCATAATAGTGGCTTGTCTCATGTTCGGTGTGGTGAAAGTGAGTGACTTCCGCCTGATTATCAAGCCTGTTTTTAAGCTTGTATCCTTGCTCGACATTGTTTATTTCCACCATGTGCGGTCGTTTTTCTCTGTTGCCTTCTAGTATACGTGGCTGCTGTTCAATATTCCGGACACGTGCTGAGGAATCATCACGTACATTCGTCTCATTTTGAAATAATAGCCCGGAGGCAAGTGTCAATAATAAAAGGGACACTGCAGTGAGTAAAATTATTCGATACCTTTTCTTCATGAATCGTGCACCTCCGAATTTAATACCTGTATCTTTATCTTGGTGTACATCTGTAAAAAATACCGAGGGAATCATTGGAACAATATTCATTTTCAGTACCCAAAAGTGCCCGGATTTATGACAATTTTTAATTGAATATCGGAATTCAATTTGCCAAATGTGCAGAAATCGATACAATATAGCTTATACGTCTATTGGAGATATGTTAAAATATAGTGAAGAACATTCGTTCTGTATTGTCCGATTTCCTTAATTTGAAAGGATTTCTAAAAAGGGCGGACAAATACTAACCAAAAACATTGACGGTAGAGAAACAAATGTCGATGTTTGCTTTGCTCGTAATGAAAGGGGTAGTTTTGTGGCTAGAAACCAGCAAGCTTTTGATTACAATGATGATGCCATCCAGGTATTGGAGGGCCTTGAGGCTGTACGGAAAAGACCTGGCATGTACATCGGGAGCACAGACAGCAGAGGACTCCATCATCTTGTCTATGAAATCGTCGACAACTCAGTCGATGAAGTTCTGGCAGGCTATGGGGACCATATCATTGTAAAAATACACAAGGATAATTCAATTACTGTTCAGGATAAAGGCCGCGGTATGCCGACTGGAATGCACAGGATGGGGAAACCGACACCCGAAATCATCCTTACTGTTCTCCACGCCGGTGGAAAGTTCGGCCAGGGCGGCTATAAAACAAGCGGAGGCCTGCATGGTGTTGGCGCCTCTGTCGTTAATGCCCTATCAGAGAAACTGGTAGTTACCATCAAGCGTGACGGCTTTGTATACGAACAGAGATTTGAAAACGGCGGGAAGCCTGTAACAACACTTGAAAAAATCGGGAAAACCAATCAGACTGGCACAACCATCCATTTTAAGCCGGATCCTGCCATTTTCTCCACTTTGACCTACAATTACGATACTTTATGTGAAAGGCTCCGTGAATCCGCCTTCCTGCTTAAAGGCCTAAAAATTGAAATAATTGATGAACGGCATGATGCCAGAGAGGTTTTCCATTATGAAACCGGCATCGAGGCATTTGTTGAATATTTAAACGAAGAGAAAGACACCCTTCATCCTGTTGTCAGCTTTGAAGGGGCAAACAGCGGCATTGAAGTGGAATTTGCGTTTCAGTTTAACGACGGGTATTCAGAGAACGTCCTCAGCTTTGTCAATAATGTCCGGACAAAGGATGGAGGAACCCATGAGGCAGGATCCAAAACGGCGATGACCAGGGCCTTTAACGAATATGCACGTAAGGTCGGACTCCTGAAGGAGAAAGATAAAAATCTCGATGGCGCCGATATACGGGAAGGCCTTGCTGCCATTATTTCGGTCCGCATCCCGGAGGAGCTGCTTCAGTTTGAAGGCCAGACCAAAGGGAAACTCGGAACCAGTGAAGCTCGCTCGGCTGTCGATTCAGTTATATCCGAGCATCTTGCCTATTTTCTTGAAGAGAATCCGGATTCCAGCTCTCTGCTTATAAAAAAAGCAATCAAAGCCTACCAGGCAAGAGAAGCGGCAAGGAAGGCAAGGGAAGACGCCCGGAGCGGGAAAAAGCGCAAACGCTCGGAAACGATGCTGTCCGGAAAACTGACTCCTGCACAAAGTAAGAACGCAGCAAAAAACGAGTTGTATCTTGTCGAAGGGGACTCTGCTGGAGGTTCAGCAAAGCAGGGACGTGACCGCAAGTTCCAGGCAGTCCTCCCTTTGCGGGGAAAGGTTATCAATACGGAAAAAGCCAAATTGCAGGATATTTTTAAGAACGAGGAAATTAATACGATCATCCATGCCATCGGTGCTGGTGTTGGGACAGACTTCAGTCTCGATGATGTAAATTACGACAAGATTGTGATCATGACCGATGCAGATACCGATGGAGCTCATATTCAGGTCCTGCTCCTGACCTTCTTTTATCGTTATATGAGGCCGCTTGTGGAAGCAGGCAAGGTTTTCATCGCCCTGCCACCCCTTTACAAGGTATCCCGCGGCACTGGCAAAAAAGAAGTAATTGAATATGCCTGGAATGACGACGAGCTCAAGGGGGCAATCCAGAAGGTTGGAAGGGGCTATATAATCCAGCGCTACAAAGGTCTCGGGGAAATGAATGCGGACCAGCTTTGGGAAACGACGATGAATCCTGAGACAAGGACACTGATTCGCGTTAAGATTGATGACGCAGCCCGCGCTGAACGAAGGGTAACGACCCTTATGGGGGATAAAGTCGAGCCCCGACGCAAATGGATTGAATCCAATGTGGCATTCACATTAGAAGAAGGCGATACAATTTTGGAAAATGAAAATATATCTGTTGCAGAGGAGGTTGCAGAAGGATGAGTTTTGTTGAAAAATTCCGTGACCTGCCCCTCGAGGAAGTACTGGGAGACCGATTCGGGCGCTACAGTAAATATATCATTCAGGAACGGGCCCTTCCTGATGCCCGCGACGGTTTAAAGCCGGTTCAGAGAAGAATTCTATATGCCATGCATGTCGAGGGAAACACTCATGATAAAGGCTTCAGAAAGTCTGCCAAAACAGTTGGTAATGTAATAGGCAATTACCATCCGCATGGTGACTCATCGGTTTATGAAGCCATGGTAAGGATGAGCCAGGAGTGGAAGGTTCGAAACCTGCTTATCGAAATGCATGGGAATAACGGGAGCATTGATGGAGATCCCCCGGCAGCCATGCGTTATACGGAAGCGAGAATCTCGGCGATCGCTTCCGAATTGTTAAGGGATATTGATAAAAAGACAGTAGAGTTTATTCCTAACTTTGATGACACGTCTAAAGAACCCACCGTTCTCCCATCCCGTTTTCCCAACCTCCTAGTTAATGGTTCAACGGGAATTTCTGCCGGATATGCTACAGATATTCCTCCACACTCTCTTGAAGAAGTCATAGAGGGTGTCTTTATGAGAATGGATAATCCTAATTGTACGGTTGAAGACCTGATGACGGTTGTCAAAGGGCCGGATTTTCCTACCGGAGGCATCATACAGGGTGTTGACGGCATCTTAAAAGCCTATAAAACGGGAAAGGGAAAGGTCATCGTCCGAGGGAAGACAGAAATAGAATCGCTCAGGGGCGGAAGACAGCAAATTGTCATTACTGAAATCCCGTTCGAAATGAATAAAGCCAATCTCGTAAAAAGAATCGATGAACTTCGCCTTGACCGAAAAGTGGAAGGAATATCGGAAGTAAGGGATGACACCGACCGCACCGGGCTGCGAATCGTGATAGAACTGAAAAAAGAGGCTGATGCCAATGGTGTCCTGAACTTTTTATTCAAAAACACAGACCTGCAGGTTCCCTACAATTTCAACATGGTGGCCATCCATAATAAACGGCCAAAATTGATGGGGCTGATCGAGCTTCTCGATGCCTATATTGGACATCAGAAGGAAGTTGTAACGAAGCGGTCGGAATATGATCTGCAAAAGGCACGCGAAAGACAGCATATTGTTGCCGGTTTAATTAAAGCCCTCTCCATTTTGGATGAGGTAATTGCCACTATCCGGGCTTCCAAGGACAAGCGTGATGCCAAACAGAATTTGATTAAGGAGTTTGATTTTACAGAGCCTCAGTCGGAAGCCATCGTTTCCTTGCAGCTATACAGGCTGACCAACACGGATGTTACTGCCCTGAGAGCGGAGGATGAAGAGCTTTCGAAAAAAATTGCCGAGCTAGTTTCCATATTGGAGAGCGAAAAGAAACTCAATTCGGTCATCAAGAAAGAACTTAAAGATGTTAAAAAGCGCTTTGCTGATGGACGGAGGACTAAGATTGAAGCAGAAATCGAAGAAATCAAAATTAATCTTGAAGTCCTGATTGCCAGTGAAGATGTGATCGTAACGGTAACGAAAGATGGATATATCAAACGGACCAGTCAGCGTTCCTATGCGGCTTCCAACGGCCTTGACTTTGCCATGAAGGACACGGACAGACTGCTGGCGCAAATGGACTTGAACACGAAAGATGTCCTCTTGTTGTTCACGAATAAAGGCAGCTACCTTTATCTTCCTGTTCACGAACTTCCCGACATCCGCTGGAAAGACCTTGGCCAGCATATTGCCAATATTGTTCCCATTGACCGGGCTGAACATATTATCAAAGCCATCCCTGTCAAAGATTTCGAACAGCCCGTATACCTTCTTTTCGTTACGAAAAATGGCATGGTGAAAAAGACTGAACTAAAGCAATACAAGGCACAGAGATACTCTAAAACGCTGACAGCCATCAATGTCAAAGGTGAAGACGAAGTCGTCGATATTCACCTGACCAATGGTTCCAATACGCTGTTTCTGGCAACCGAGCAAGGATACGCACTCTGGTTCAATGAAGAGGAAGTCAGTCCAATAGGGATCAGGGCGGCTGGAGTAAAAGGGATCAATTTAAAAGAAGAGGATATGGTGATTGGCGGAAAAATAGTTGAAAATCCAGCTGAGCAGGCGATCATTCTTGCAACACATCGGGGAGCGGTTAAAAAAATGAAGTTAGCCGAGTTTGAATTAAGCTCCCGCGCCAAGCGAGGACTTGTGATGCTGCGAGAATTAAAAGCAAACCCTCACAGAGTGGCAGGCATCGCAGTTGCCAGAAGTGGGGAGGAAGTCATACTCCAGACAGAGAAGCATCAAAGCATTTCTGTGAAGCCTGAGGCGCTCCGTTTTGCCGACCGTTATTCAAATGGCTCGTTTTTGCTGGATGAAAGTGATAGCGGGAGAATCACAGAGGTTTGGAAGGCAGATAACCCTAGTGGAACAGTTTTAAGCACAGAAACTAAAAAGAACTAGTCGCTGAAAAATAAACCCCTGTTGCGTGGGTAACAGGGGTTTATTTTTAAATATTATGGGTAAAGGTAAAATTGGCTTCAATTGAAGAACATAATACATAGATTGGAAAGTTTAAGATACCGATTTAACATAGGTGATAGGCGGAATATTAAAGTTTGGATTGTGCAACAGGCTATAATCTGATAAATTAAAATTATACCAAAATAATTTTAAAGAAAATATTTATAAAGGAGTCTTTTAATGGGGAATTTTTTGGAGTTATTGAATGAAGGTGTTAGTTATTTAAATAACATCATGTGGACTTATGTCCTTATCGCATTATTGATAATCGCAGGTTTGTATTTTTCATCTATTACTAAATTTGTACAGTTGCGTTACTTTGGTGAAATGTTTAGGGTTATCAGCGATAAAGCAACAGTCTCGGCTGATGGCAAAAGAGGTCTCTCTTCTTTCCAGGCATTCTGTATTTCCGCAGCTTCCCGCGTAGGAACAGGAAACCTTGCGGGTGTTGCGACAGCCATTGCCGCAGGTGGCCCCGGCGCTGTTTTCTGGATGTGGCTGATCGCTTTTATCGGGGCGGGATCCAGCTTTATTGAGAGCACTCTCGCTCAGATTTATAAGGTAAAAGATAAAGATGAGTTTCGCGGCGGTCCTGCCTACTATATGGAAAAGGGATTAAATAAGCGGTGGATGGGGATTCTCTTCGCAATCATCATTACGTTTTGCTTCGGCCTTGTTTTTAATTCTGTCCAGTCCAATACGATATCTCTTGCTCTTAATGGTGCATACGGAATGGATCGCTTCTGGATCGGAATCGTTCTTTCTGTGTTGACTGCTGCTGTCATTTTTGGCGGTGTAAAGCGCATAGCCAACGTTTCATCTGTCATTGTTCCAATTATGGCTGTACTTTATCTAATTCTGGCCTTCTACATTTTAATTATGAATATAAGTGAAGTGCCCGCAATGATTGGCCTTATATTAGAAAATGCTTTTGGCATTCGTGAAGCAGCCGGCGGAACTTTGGGTGCAGCCATGATGATGGGGATCAAACGAGGATTATTCTCCAATGAGGCCGGCATGGGTAGTGCACCGAATGCAGCTGCTACTGCTGCGGTTTCCCATCCTGTTAAACAGGGATTGATCCAGACTCTTGGTGTATTTGTCGATACGATCTTAATCTGTTCGGCAACAGCATTTATCATCATTCTCTCCGGCACTTATGCGAGCTCGGATCTCGACGGAATCCAGCTGACTCAAGCTGCTCTTTCAAGCCATGTGGGAGCATGGGCGCCATCCTTCATCTCTGTGGCGATTTTCCTTTTTGCTTTCTCATCAATTGTTGGAAATTACTACTATGGTGAAACCAATATTGAATTTATCAAGAAAAGCCGCCCTGCTTTATTTATTTACAGGATAGCGGTAATAGGAATGGTCCTTTTCGGTTCTGTAGTAGATTTAGCGGTTGTCTGGAATCTTGCCGATTTGTTTATGGGAATAATGGCCATCATCAATATAATCGCGATCACATTGCTTGCCAAAATTGCATTGGCTGCTCTAAAAGATTATCGGAACCAGCGTAAGGAAGGGAAGGACCCTGTTTTTTACGCAGACAGTATTCCAGGTCTGACAGGAATCGAATCCTGGGAGACGCGTAAGTCACAAAAGCCAAATTCATAAAAAGTCATTAGCCTTCCAAATAAATGGAAGGCTTTTTACTGCATATATTTCCCACCATTGGGCATGTTAGTAGCATATGGATTATTGAGGAGGATACCGATGAGAAAAGGAATAATTTTGCCGCTAACTGTATTGATTGCCTTATTGCTGCCTGCCATCTCTGGTGTCTACGTACTTGCACAAGCTGAGCCGCTGGAGACCATTTACAAAAAGGAAATAGATATAACGGGTGATGGTAAAAAGGATCTCATCGAAATGATTGGAGTGCCATTTGAAAAAGGCACACTGTTTTTAAAAGAAATCTATGTAACGGCAAAAACATCAGAAGGTAAAAATATAAAAATAGATTTCGAAGGGGGATATGAACCCAGCCTTCAAATCAAAGATCTTGACCATGATGGAGTGAAAGATTTATTTGTCGGTGTAGCCACCGGGGGAAGTGGAGGTCTTTCAAATTATTACTTATACTCATTAAAAGGTTCCAATTTGTCTGACTTGACAGTACCTGACCCCTTGACAATAAGCAGTACGTTTGAAAACAATTATAAAGCAACAATTAAACTAGATGACGTTGGCGAGAGCTATCAATTTAATCTTTCTAACCGAAAGAAGGAATATGACCGATTAGGTCTTTATCACAATGGAAAGTTAAATGAACCGGCCGAGCTTATGGTTTTTCCCTTTAGTACTTTAAAAGCCGTAAAGGTAAAGGGAAACAAGGCAGGGGTTAAAGGTGTTCAAAGGTTCAGTGGAGTTTCAAATGGAGACACAATTGGTTTTGTGGAATCTTCCTGGTATTTGGAAGATGGAAAGTGGAAGCTGATAAATACATCCGTACAAAAAACCCTGGAGAAGAAAAAGTAGGCAATGGGAACGGATTTGCCTTTTTAATCATAGGCTATGGTAAGTTAAGGAAACATCCTGAAAGGAGTATGCTTACCATGAGTGAATTTAATCCGGACAAATTATCAAAAAAATATTTACCTCCCGCCAATATGTTCGGACCTCTGGAAAAGAGAAGATATACGTTAACCCATTCCGATTACTCAGCTGAACTTTTCCTGACAATCGGAACAAGATATGATTTAGAAGCTGTAAATGAAAAACTGAGGGATGAAGTCCTGGCGGAATGGAAAACACGCGATGGAGAATACATTCTATTGGGAAAAGTCCATGTCAGCAATGGCGATTATGATAAAAACTTTTCGAGAATCCGTTATTTGATTTTTAAAAAGGAATTGCCGCTTGCCCTGACTGGAATCATTTATGGGGACAAGGATTTTTTTATCCACTATCCTTGGCTTCTAGACAGTCCCATCATTATTCATTTTGAATCCGTCTATCCAGAATATAATGACGTTTTATATTATGGTACACCCAGACAGTACCTTTCAGACGCTGCAATCAAGAAACTAACTAAAACACAGGCATAGCTTGTGTTTTTTGTATTCATATAAATCTTTCATTCATTACAAATTATTGTGGGAGCCCTTGATGATAAAGATAAACAAGAAACCAGGATGGGTGATGAAACAGCAAGCTTTTCAAGCTGGGGGGCAAACTATCTATGGGAAAGAAGAGCAGGATAATCATGCACCTGGGGTGAAAATCATCTCGCTGAAGTCACCCAATTTATATATAGATACATTGCAAGTGATTATTTTATTATGTCAGGTACGTCAATATTTGTACCAATTTGTGTGGGAATTGCAGCCATAATCAAGCAGCGCAGACCAGATGCAACACGACAGGAAATGGGCGGACGAAAATCCAAATGTATACGGAGCAGGCTATATGAATGGAGAAAAATCGATTCCAGAGTAAGGGTAGCGTAAATTCGGCAAAATAGTAGATATTGATAATAACATTATGTAAACAATGAAATGTTCAAAAAAATAAGATGTTCAGTAGCGGACTTTTAAGATTATAAAAAACTGTGTTTAATATAAGAGCAGATATTAGTAACGATAACTGTAGCAGTAAATTTATTTATGATTCAAACTAAATCAAATGTTTGAGAATCTTAGCTATTATAGAAACTCTAAGCAAAGATTATATCAGAGACGCAAAATTTTTATTTCGTCTCACTAACATGAGAATACTTAGGATATGAGACCACATAAATAAAGGTTTCTATGACTTCCGAGAATATATATTATGTAAACCTAGAAAAATTTTAAATTCTAAAGAACCAGCTTTATCCTCCCCAGGCTTCTGGAAACACTTTTAACCCTACCGCCAAACATCGCTCTATGATTATCTGTTTCTTCATCATCATACGTTATAATTCAGTATGATTGGCGCTTTTACTGGAGCCAAAATACTGATGCTTGCTAGAATTTATTTTTGCCGATGACATTCTATTTAAAATTACTAACACCAGCTGATTAGCATGATCTAGTTTAATCGTAACTGTTTTAATGTAACTCTAACAGCAATTTCAATTCAAACGAAAATCTTGTTGGCTAATTTGGTTATTGTTTCTGTGATCCTTGTAATTGTGTTTACATTAGTTTTAGCAATGATAAAAAAAGCCCCATCCAGGAGCCTTAATGTTCTTATAATACCTGGAACCTGTATGTTTACAGCGGTGAGAATGTTTGTTCTGATTTGCTGAAATCCGATACTTAGAAAAATTATACCTTTAAAAGCAATAGATTCAGTTACGTTAGCATATTTTTTCTTTGTCGCTATTTTATCAGCCTGTGCTTGAATGCGACACGTGTTATCTTGTTGCGTTACGGGAATATATGTTCGGAACATTATTTATTTTATGCAATGACTTTAATACAGATAAAAACACCGGGAATTGTATCTAATCATCCCCGGGATCTTAGCACTCGAACGACGATCTCCCCTATCTGTCTCCCCAGCACCACCCCTTCTTCATTGTCTGCATTAAAATGAACGCCAGCGTACAACCGGGACATCGTGCTTTGAGCAAGTAAAGACCGGATCCTGGGGGATTCCTGCGGGAAAAAGTAACTTAGGACCACTTCAGCACAGCCTGAGACACTCGCATGTGCTGACGGATAAGAAGGAAACAAAGGTGTGGCCAAAACGGCAGGAAGAATTAAGCCATACTGATTTGGCCGTGCCACATCCCACATATATTTCATATACCAAGTTACTACAAAAACATCATTCATCGCTGCATGGAAATAACCAAGGATTCTGGCTAATTGCGGTGACCCTATGCGGTATATATCTGCAAAACGAAGAATGATTGATGATATCTTGGTAATTAATTCACCTGTTCCCCAATACTTTGCAATCCTTATTTGCTCTGGTGTCAAAGTCGTCAGTGTGCGCTGAACGATTTGAAGCTCTCTTCCCCAATTAATCCCATAAGGATGTTTTATGAGCCAGTCGATAGGCCTGCCCCACGGATCAAGAAAACGGGTGGCCCCCCTTTTTATAAAAATCATCGGCCAATAACCAGCCTGCCAATGTCCAGGAGGCGGGATTTCTCCATTCTCATAGGGATGCTCAGACCATTTTCTATAAAATGTCCGCATTAAATCCCCCCCTTCTAGAATGTATCATTTTTCTTATATGAGGGTGATTGCATAAAAAGTACCTACTATTGATTTTCCCACAAGCAAAAACCTGTAACTTTAGCATGAATGTTTTGTCCTATCCGTCATCGGGTACATGTATAGTACACTTCAGGCAAGGAGGAATAAAACATGAGCAATCTATCTGACAAAGTGAAAAGTACAGTGAATAAAGTAAAAGGCGAGACGAAAGATCAGGTCGGTAACGCTAAAAATGACCCTAACCTTCAGGCTGAAGGAAAATTGGATAAATTAAAGGGCGAGGTACAAGAAGGAATCGGCAAACTTAAAGATTAATTTCTACCATGCCAGATTAGCAAAATACATCACTAAAGAAGTCCCTGAGCACGGTTCTCCTACCATGCTTAGGGACTTCTTATTTATAATTATAAAGCGAACGCATATTCCCGTCTGGGTGAAAACCTCACTAATCGATGCCTAAAAACCGCCCGGTATCTAGTTCTGTCGCTGTATTTCGAGATGCCCTGTAAAATAAATTACAGCACCCTGTTCATGGAGTGCTGTCTCTTTTCATTTATCTTACTTGCCCATTGCCCCGCATTTTAAATTTCACGGTTGTCAGTGCTGGCAGACCCATAGGCCCGCGGGCATGCAGCTTTTGGGTGGATATGCCGATCTCTGCCCCGAAGCCAAGGGCACCGCCATCTGTAAACCTTGTTGATGCGTTATGGTAAAGAGCGGAAGCATCCACAAGGTTCATGAACGTTTCAGCGTTCTCTTTATTTTCAGTGATGATGGCTTCAGAATGTTTAGTGCCATACTGATCAATATGATCAATCGCTTCCTCCATGTTCCCGACAGTTTTAACAGCGAGATCCAGACTTAAGTACTCGCTGCTCCAGTCCTCTTCTCCAGCCGGCAACGCGTTTGGGATGAGAGCAACAGCTGTCCTGTCGCCATGGACGGCAATCTGATGTTCGTTCAATGTATCGATGAGTAAGGATAAATGGCTGTTTAGCCATTCCTTGTGAACAATCACTGTTTCTGCTGCGTTACAGACAGCAGGTCTGTCTGTTTTTGCATTTACAAGGATCTTCATCGCTTTAACAGGGTCTGCATCTTTGTCAATATATATATGGCAATTGCCAACTCCTGTTTCAAGAACTGGCACTGTTGCATTTTGAACGACTGAATTAATTAACGAAGCTCCTCCCCGGGGTATCAGTACGTCAATATGTTCTTTCATCGTAAATAGCTGTTGCGTGGCTTCCCGGTCCGTGGTGGAAATGAACTGAACCGCATCCTCAGGTATCTTGGTGGAACTAAGTGCAGCATGGATCACTTCAACAATGGCCTTGTTCGAATGAATGGCCGAAGAACCCCCTTTTAAAATTATGGAGTTGCCAGATTTTAATGCCAGTCCGGTTGCATCCACTGTCACATTAGGGCGTGCTTCGTAAATCATGCCAATGACACCAAGTGGAACTGTCACCTTTTCTACCTGCAGACCATTGTCGAGTGCCCAGCTGGAGACAATCCTTCCAGTTGGGTCATTCAGTTTGGCAACGTCTCTAAGACCTTCTGCGAAATCCTGAATTCGTTCTTTCGTCAGCTTTAGGCGGTCCATAAAGGCAGCTTCATACCCTTTAGCGATCCCTGCCTGAAGGTCTGATTCATTGGCATTCAAAATGCTTTGGTATTCATTTTCGAGAGCTTCCGCCATGTCCATTAACGCTTCATCTTTCTCTTCCGACGTTAGCAGGCTTAATTGGCGGGCTGCTTTTTTTGCCTTTTTCGCCTGTTCCTCTACATTTACGTGTACCTTTGCTATTGCCATCCAATCCCTCCGATATAATTTAAATGGTTAGAGATAAAGAATAATCAAGATTACATACCAAGTCTTCCTTACAGACAACGGGTTTTTGTTTAACCGATTTACTAAAGTCCAGATCAACTAATTCCTCTGTGGAAAAATTAACAACACCAAGACCAATCTCATTCCCGATTGTATCAACAATCCTGATGACTGCCCCCTTCTCAAATTGACCATTAACACTGATAATCCCTGAAGGAAGCAGACTCTGCTGCTTTTCCAAGATCATTGCTTTTGCATCCTGATCAACCGTAATTTCACCCTCAGGGCCAGAATTAAAAGCAATCCACTTTTTTTTCTGGTCGAGGCTGGTTCCATTCGTTCCCCCATTGAAGTAAGTGCCTCTGGCCTGTTTATTAACGGCATCAGCTAATATATTTGGTACACCTGCTTTTCCTAAAAAAGTGGAAATCCCAGAGGCCATTGCAATTTTGACGGCCTCTATTTTTGATTTCATTCCGCCCGTTCCAACCGTACTCCCGGAACCACCAGCAGCTGCTTCAATTTCTGGTGTAATTTCAGTCACATTCTCAAGCAGCCGGGCATCCTGGTGCTTGTTAGGATCGGCATTATATAATCCATCTATATCAGAGAGGATCAGTAGCTGATCAGAATCCACCAGTCCTGCTACTTTTGCTGATAAGGTATCGTTATCGCCGAATTTCAACCGGTCTACCGTCACTGTATCATTTTCATTGACGATTGGAATGATTCCCCGTTCGAGTAAAACATTCAGTGTATTCCGGACATTTTTATACCGAACCTCGTTTGAAAAATCACTTCTTGTGATTAAAATTTGGGATGCGACATAGCCATGGGATAAAAATAGCTCTGAGTAGGCTTCCATTAATAATCCCTGGCCAATTGAGGCAGCTGCTTGTTTTTCTGGTAAAGTATCCGGGCGATCAAGACATCCGAGTTTCCGGTAGCCTGCCGCCACAGCACCCGAAGAAACAAGGACGACTTCATGGCCGGCATCCTTTAACATAACAATTTCATCTGTAAGCTTTTCAAGCTTTCGTCTGCTTATTTCTCCATGTCTGCTTGTGATCGAGCTGCTGCCGATCTTAATGACGATTCTCTGTAGCCTGGTGTCTGGGGCCATTCTATCACTCCTGATTTAGTTTATCTGTCCGTTTCTTTTACACAGTTTGCAGTTTGCTGCTTTGCCCTTTTTCAAGGTCGGAACTGATCTCTCTCGATCTTTTGGCTGCACTCAGAACGGCCGCCGCAATAGCCTTTCCCCCGCCATTGCGGCTTAAAGCATCTAACCCTGCAGCTGTCGTCCCATTGGGAGAAGTGACATTCTCTCTTAAGACTCCAGGATCTTCATATTGCTCCATAATCATTCGTGCCGCTCCCAGGACTGTCTGCGCAATAATTTCCCTGGTTGTTTCCATATCAAGGCTGCCTTCCACCCCTGCCTGCTCCATATGCTCCATTAAATAATAGAAATAGGCTGGTCCGCTACCTGCCAGGCCAGTGAAAATATCCATTTGATCCTCTGTGATCATAAAGACTTTACCAATACACTCAAGCAGCTCTTTTGCAAGTTTGGTGTTATTTTGTGTGGTGTGAGTTCCAGGGGACATCGCTGTTGCGGATTCTCCTATCATGCTGGATGTGTTAGGCATGACACGGATCACTTGCTGTCCTGAGGGCAGATGGTTTTCCATAAATGAGGTAGAGATTCCGGCTAAAACGGATAGAATAAGGTGATCTTGATTTAACTCATGTTTCAGTGATGTTAATACATTCTCAGCATCCTTAGGCTTCATTGCAAGAATGATTAAGTCCATTTCATCAAAAGGGATGTCATTTCTGTGGAGTCCTTTTATTCCATATTTGCGTTTAAGCTCATCCAGTCGCTGACTGTTGCTTTTGTTGGTTACAATTACCTGACTGGGCGAAATTAATCCACTGTCGACAATGCCTGCGATCATGGCTTCGGCCATCGATCCGGCACCTAGAAAAGCAATTTTTTTCGTCTTTAACATCTCAACACTCCCGTAACTGTTCGTATTTTTGTTCTGTTTTTACCGTTTTTATACTAACATGCTCATAAATAGAATCAAGGGGATCTGGGAAAGTCATAAGCATAAGGGCCATAAAGTAAGTGTAAGCGTTGACATTTGGCGGTGAATGCAACTGAAGCTCTCTCAAGAAGAAATAGCAGGGCTCAGGGCAAAATATGGGAATAAACTCTATTGTCTGAAAGTTTGTCCCTATCTGTTCTTTCATCATAAATTTTTGGGACAAGGAACATACTAATCACCCGGAGGTGAAAAGCATGAATGAAAAAGAAGAAAGTTTCCCGAATGTAAGCCTGGGCGGTAAGATAAATAAACAAAAAGGAGAAACAGACTCGGGTCACCTGCGATATGGGCAAAATGGAAAAAAAGATAAAAGCCGTAAATAAAGCGAAAAAGGCAGACTATCCTGCCTTTTTCGCTCTTTTAAAAATTAATATTACCTTCCCCATGTTTCAAGGATCTTGTCAATTTCCTCCTTATGGGAGATGCCTTCATCATCTGGAGTTTCCAGAATGAAAGGAACATCTTTAAATAATGGCGATGTGACCAGTGAATCGAGCTCCTTATGTTGAATGAAACCATTAGAAAAGATGTTTGCATGCCGATCCTTTTTAGAACCAGTTGGATATTTTGAGTTATTAAGATGAACCACCTTTAAATGTTCCCAATAGCCTAGCTCCTCGCCCTTCGCTATTAATGCATCCGTATTGGTGCCGTCCCACAGTCCGCTTGCAAAAGCGTGGCAGGTATCAAAACAAAATCCGATTTTTCCCGGATCGTCACACAGACTCCGTATTTGTATCAATTCTTCAAAAGTTGTGCCTAAAGCCCCTTTTGTTCCTGCATTATTTTCCAATAAAATCAAGCACTCTCCGTTCCATTGGCTCAGGACGGCATTTAACATTTTCAGCATTAAGTGATAGCTGGCCAGCGGATCTGTCTTGCTGATCTGGCTACCATAATGGACAACCACCCCAATCGATCCGCAGTCATTGGCGATTTCCAAATCATTCAGCAGTGAACGAATGGTCATCTCAGCCTTCTCCTCAGGGGGTGTTAGGCTTGTTGAGTATGGCGTGTGTGCAACCGATTGAATCTGATGCTTTTTACAGAATTTTTTGCAGCTGGCAGCATCCTCCTTATCATAGTTCTTTATGGATAGGCTTCTCGGGTTCTTTGGAAAGTATTGAAAAGCGGATGCATGGTTGGCAACCGCTCGCTGTGCACTCCCTAAATATCCATTTCTGATACTTACATGGCTTCCAACGATCATGCAGATTCCCCGTCCGTTTCTACTATTTATCATAATGTTTGCAGGAGGCAGGATTTTCATTCCAAACCTGTGTGAATGTTATTCTGCTGCTTTCTTGGTAAACAGGCTTTTCTGTTTCCATTTTCCAAATTTGAAATAAACAAACGAGATAACACTGCTTAGAACAAAACTGATGCCCATTCCGAGCGAAATACCGTTTTGGCCCAGCCATTCAGAACCGATAAGGGTTAACGGATAACGAAGGATCCAAAAAGAGATAAGGTTAAGAACCAATATTTGATACATGGCTCCAGCCCCTCTGACTATCCCATTCAAGATAAAGTTCAGACCGATGAATGGATAGAAGAAAGCGATGATTTTTAAATAATCCTTTCCAAATAACACGGCCTCCTTCTGCTGGATAAAAAGTGCAGTTAAAAATTCTGCCAAAGAGAATACAAGGATGGCGATGAGCAGCATGATGGTAAAATTATAAATGGCCCCATAGATGGCAATTTGCCGAACCCTGTCCCAGCGGCCCGCGCCGATATTCTGCCCTGCCATGCTATTGACAGCAGTCCCAAGTGCCATGGCTGGCAAAGTGATGAGACTGTCAATTCGCTGGGATGCACCAAAACCAGCCACTACATCTTTTCCAAAACTGTTTACCACGCTCATGATGGCCAATACACCGGCATGGATCACCATCATCTGTAAACCCGAAGGAATCCCTAATTTTAGAATAAGGAACACCTCTTCTTTATTCGGAATTGACGGAAGAGTAAAAAGAACAAGTTTCCGGCGAATCGTATAAACAACACCCAGCAAGAATGATAAACCCTGTGAGAGAATCGTCGCCAGCGCTGCTCCTTCAATTCCCATATCAAACAGGGAGATGAATACGGGATCCAGCACAGTGTTCAGCAGAACAGCCACCATGACGAATTTCAGCGGTGTTTTGCTGTCGCCCATTGCCCTCAACACAGTGCTGATAAAATTGTAGCCTAACAGGAAAAGGATTCCGATTAGATTTATCCGGAGATAAGCAGCTGCGCCTGCCATCATTTCCGCAGGAGTATCCAGCATCATTAATATCCATTCAGAGAAAAAATAGCCAATTGTTCCTGCCAAAACAGATAGGGTGGATAATACGACTACAAGCGCATTAAGATATGATCTTAATCCTTCGTCATTTTTCCTCCCGCGCTGCTGGGAGAGTATCGTCAGTGTTGCATGATTGATTCCGATGATGAACGAAAGCATTGTGACAATAACGGTGCTCGATATGGTAACGGCTCCAAGTGCATTCCCACCCAGCAGGTTTCCAATCCAAAGGCTGTCAATGAATTGATATGATACCTGCAAAAGGTTGGTCAGCATGATAGGGGTAGAGAAATAAAACATATGTTTGGCAATCGAACCGGCAGTAAAATCGTGTTGTGACATGTGATAGCACTCCTTTTTTCGGTCAGGCATTTCAATATTCTATCACAATGAAACGTCACCATTATCAGAAGATGCTTGTGCGGATTTTTCCAAGCAAAAAGAACAATACTTCAGCATTGTCCTTCTTTACTCTCCCTATTCTCAAAAATTAGTCCTTTGCCCTTTCACTTAGTTTCAAGGAGGTCGCGAGAAAAGCCGGGTTCGCCGACTTATCCCATTCCGGGCTGATGCTCCCTCAATTGTTTCTCGATCACTTCGTCCCTTTCCCCGCCGTCAGAAAGTTCCTCGGAGAATTCGTGTGTGTTTAACCCCTTTTTGCCTATTATTTTGGAAGTCTTTATGGTTTCAGCCTGAAGATTATTGTTTGGAACGCCTTGTTTATTCCAATCACTCATATTCTAGCAGCTCCTTTTTTTCTTTAATATCCGTTTAAACTCTCTGGAATATGCAGTTTATCCGTTCATCAGCACAGGATCTTAACGTTTCTTGATTGTCAATGAGAAATGGAGGGTAAAATGGAGAAGGTAAGAATGGAATCTTTGTGATTAGGAGAGGGTTTTATGTCTGTTCATAATCAAGCAAACCTTTTGAAACGGAATCTATTTTCGGGTGTCCTGTTTGGGATTGGATTGGCTGCATTTATCGATGAAACGGTTTTCCATCAGCTCCTGCACTGGCATCATTTTTATGATAAGTCCACTACCGCATTAGGACTCGTCTCAGATGGGGTTTTCCATGCTTTTAGCTGGTTTGCAACGATTGCTTCTTTATTTATGTTCGCGGACCTTAGGAGGAAAAGTGCACTGAACTTTCTGCGGTGGCTAGGGGGAGTCTTCCTTGGTTACGGCCTTTTCCAGCTATATGATGGCACGGTCCAGCATAAGGTGATGCGGATCCACCAAATCCGGTACAATGTTGATATCCTTCCATATGACATGATATGGAACGCTGTTGCATTGGCCAGCGTCATTATCGGCTTCCGTCTTCTTTCTCGTTCCCGAAGCAAATCTCAGCAAAATAAAGGAAACAAGACTAATGAATCATCATGAGCACCATATTCATGGCGGTCTAATTCCTTTTGTTCATTTGGTTCTGGGCCTTTTTCTGATCCTGGTCATCTTTTTTTATCTACTTGCTGCTAACCGTTCGAGCCGGAAGTATAAAAAATGGCCCATTCACCGTACGCTTTTCTGGTGCCTGGGGGTTACTTGCATCGGTGCTTCCATCATGGGGCCTGTGGGAGAAAAAGCACATACGGAATTTACATGGCATATGGGCGGCCATTTATTGCTCGGAATGCTGGCTCCCTTTTTACTAGTTCTAAGTGCCCCGGTGACATTAGTGCTACATACGCTTCCTGTCAGGATGGCACGGCAATTGTCCTGCTTTCTCAGAAGGAGGCTGACTCATTTGGTCAGCAGCCCCCTTGCAGCATCCATTCTCAATATTGGCGGCCTGTGGGTGCTCTACACAACAAGCCTGTATGGTTCTATGCACCAAAGTGTTTCTCTATACCTCCTCGTACATGTTCATATCTTCTTGGCCGGCTACCTATATACAGCGGCAATGATTTATATAGATCCTGTTTCTAATCGTTTCAGCTTTGGGCACCGTGCAGCTGTTTTAATCTTATCCCTTGCTGGCCATGGAATTCTGTCAAAATGGATTTATGCCAACCCTCCAACAGGAGTGCCGCGAGCCCAGGCGGAGCTTGGAGGCATGCTTATGTACTATGGCGGGGATGCCATTGAACTAATGATTATTTTTATCCTTTGTTTACAATGGTATAAGTCGGCCCGGCCGCGGACCAGTATGAGTGTTGCCTATAAAGGATAGTACATCCCGGCAGGCCGGGCGTTAGAAACATTTTATCTTTTAACTCTTTGATTCACGATATCAAATATGGTTAAAAGCTTATGGGGAGTACTCGCTGAATAGAAATCATTGAGTGTTTTACTTCCCGTTTTCAAATCATCAACCACGGATTTGATTTCATCCTTAATATCTGTATCAATTTCGCCGGCCGAAAGCATATTCTCCAGCTCCCTGGCCATCTGATTGGTACGGTCCATAGGCATCCTCCAAATAGGAAAGAGCTGACTTTCATTCTCATCAGCTCTTCTTTTATTAGATTAAAGGTTTTCCTGCATCCGGGGAAAGGTTAGCATCTCCCTTTCCAATAATTCGGAGCCCTTTATCGGTATTTTTAATGGCATTTGTTTCCGAGTGTTTTTGATTGCTCTTACGGTGATTCTTCAAAGGTATTCACCTCTACTTTTATTCAGCAGGAGCTGCATCGACTGCTACCTGATAAGCATCAAGAATTGCATCCTTATCATCCTTGTCCGAAAGTCCCACTAAATATTGTTCCTTGCCATCCTCTTCCACACGCATCAGCACTGTCTCTTCATTGGATCTTAGTAGGGCATATGACTCTCCTTGCATTTCAAAGAGTGCCTCAACCTCATAAGATAAGAGGTTGCCCTGATCATCTTCAACGGTAACAAGGTCTCGGATTGAATCCTGTTCCATTGCCTCACCCCCATTTTTGCATATACCTGAATGTTTACGTTTCCCTGATTTTAAAGGAAAAATCCTTATTCTTTTCAGCTCGGATCTACTTCATCGAAGGAAAGATTTGTCACCTCGGTGTATTCGCCTTTTTGCCGATCAGATTGTGATGCTTTTTGTCCCAGTTCTTCGGAGTCATCCATTCCTGGAGCGATACTCGGCTGTTGATTTTGTTTTCCGCTATTATTCTTCACCTTAGCCAACTCCTTTCATGCTTACACTTTTCCCGAACAAATTGAAATTATACGAGCGAAAAAAGCGGTCCTTAGAACAGGACCGCTTAAGGCTATTATTACTCTTCAAATAAAAAATCACTTGCTTTTTCCCCAATAAAATATAAACGATGGAGAGGTCTTGTCATGACAACATAGAGAAGTTTAATATCCAGATCGTTTTGTTTGGAATAGGTTTCATTAAGAGAAATTGCAAACACCCCGTCAAATTCCAGCCCTTTAGCAAGATACGAAGGCAGGATGACGAGCTGGTCTTTCGGAATGGAAGCTTCTTCTTCCAGAAGGGTAACTTTTTCATCCATTTCCTGCAGAACCCGATAAGCTTCCCGGCAATCTCCTGCCGTTTTACCAATCACAGCAAATGTCCGAAGCCCTTGTTCCTTCATGGTTTTCATTTCGTTCAGTAACCTTTCGCC
This sequence comes from Mesobacillus foraminis, assembly GCF_004340465.1. Classification (GTDB taxonomy): domain Bacteria; phylum Bacillota; class Bacilli; order Bacillales; family Cytobacillaceae; genus Mesobacillus_B; species Mesobacillus_B foraminis. The sequence goes on from NZ_SLVV01000004.1 coordinate 96,257, forward strand.
CCATTCCGAATTTATTCTTTGAATGAATTTTGGTCGATCCCCATGGCGGACCACCGGTTCTACCTGGGGAAACCGATAAGGCAAAAGCTCAAGCAGCTTATTGGCTTCATTCATAATCTCGACTGTTGTTCGATAGCTTTTCTTTAGCTCCGTATAGGTGGCCCGGGGAAAGATGCTGTGATGGACCTCTTCCCAGTCCTCCAATCCCCGGTAAGAATAAATTCCTTGAGCCAAATCGCCCACAAGAGTAAACATATCTGTATCGGAAGCGGTTTTGAGTGCCTGAAGCTGCATGAAGCTATAATCCTGCGCCTCATCAATCACGATGTTGCGGGCGCGTTTATCCTTCTCCACTCCAAACAATAAAGCATACAAATAAAGCAGCGGGCCCAGGTCTTCCAGTTCATAGTTCTTTTTGATGAAAAGGCCGCTTTGATACCTGCAAAGTTTGTGAGCTTCCTCTATATTGATACCGCCCTCGCTAAAAGTCACCAGATTTTCGGGATTGGAAAATAACTCCTGATAATACTCCAGGACTGTTTTCTTTTCAAAGTGTTTAAAGTATTGTTTTACGCAGGTTGAAATTGCTTTTTGGATATCTGCTGTCCGTTCTGCTTTTTTATCCAGGCATTTTGACACATATTCTTTCCGCACAGCCGGATTGCCTTTCTTATCCAATGCTGACTGTATTTTTTGATCATAGGTATCCGTTATCCGGGCAAGCATGATTTTCTTCTTGGATCTCACCTGGCTTTGAAGGATTTTCTTCAGTTTATCGACTCGGGCATAGACCGGTAAATACCAGTACTCATCAACCAGCAGCTTCTTAAATTTCTTCGAAGAGTACAGCCGGTATTTGTCGCAGTAGAAGTCCTCACTTGGAAAAAAACGAGTGATAATTTCTCCGACAAAGTAGTCCAATACCTTTTTGAAGGTAGACGAGCCTTTAATGCCTGAGGCCCATGCTGCAGTTTGGGTCTCCTCGCTTTTATTTTCAAGCAGTTGGATGAGTTTTTTATCGGGAACAATGGTTAATTTCTTTTTAATGGCGAATTGAACATACTCACTAAAAGTGAACTGCTTTGCTTTTTCCACACCTAGCTCGGGCAAAGCCTCAGAAATATAATCGATAAACAGACGGCTTGGGGCTAAGATCATTAAATCCCTGGGATCAAAGGTCTCCTTGTATTGATAAATAAAATAGGAAATCCTGTGCAGGGCAATGGTTGTTTTTCCGCTTCCTGCTGCCCCTTGGACAATGATCGGCTTGTTTAGGTCAGCGCGGATGATTTTATTCTGTTCCTCCTGTATGGTTGAGACAATTTCAGTCAACCGATTGCTGGAGCTTTTAGCCAGGGAGTCCTGAAGCAGCTCATCCGTGGTGGTTAAATCAATGTCACGGATCTCAGTCAGCTCACCCTCTTCAATCATCAACTGGCGCTTCAAAGAGATGTTTCCTGAGAAGTGTTCGCCTTCAGCCTCGTATGCTACGGGACCAATGCGGCCTTCATAGTATAGGTTGGCAATGGGTGAACGCCAGTCAACGATGATTTGTTCCTGGCTTTCTCGCTGATACAGGGAAGTTTTCCCGAAGTAGAGGACCTCTTCTTGTTGATTTTCATCCCTGGTAAAATCTACTCGGGCAAAATAAGGCTTGCCTCGTGCTTTTTTTAAATTTTCCAGCTCAGCCTTCGACATATCAAAAAAGTTGGCCGTTGTCAGTAATTCTGTATACCTTCCTGATTCCTGCCAGTCTTCATCGCCGAACATCTCCTGCATGATCCTCCTGAACTGATCCTTGCTTGTCTCTGCCGTTTTTACAATGACCTCAATATAACGTTTGGTAAAATCGAGTCTTTCCTCCTCGATATGTAAATCCGGGTGCTGCTTCGATGTCATGAACTTCTCCCCTTATTTTCGAAATTATGCCGTGACGATCGTTAACAGCGGTGAAATGGAAATCTATATTACCAAAAATATCCGGTCCGTACAATGGGTATTTGCCATTTTGGTTCTAATTATTAAAAATTTTCAATGAAGTCCTATTAGCCGAATAAAAAGTGGCACCCTTTAAGAATGCCACTCCAATGGAATAATTCTATAATTTTTCTCTTTAGGTTGGATTACTTACTGGCACTGACAGTCAGTCAGGGTATATCCATTCACTTTAAACCCCTTTTTCCTTAAGTAACGTACTCCAACGTTCTTTTCCAGCTGGTTGGCGGCAACGATATGGACTTCCTTAGACGGAATCTCATCAGAAAACCTTTTAAGGTAAGCAGTCGGGATAACGATTGCTCCATTCACTGGATTTTTGGTGGAGACATTATAATCCCTTATATCGACGATCGTATTTGTATGTTTATTCTGTCCATTGGCAAGATCCTTACAAGGAACACCGAAAACAGGAAAATAGCGTGTATACAAAATAACAACAAGCAAAACAATTAGCAAAGCAATCGCAGTAATCATCATTACCCCCGAGTCTTTATCTGTTTTCCGAAGTTAATAATATACCATGACAGGTATATTGTAAATAGGTTGATTGTTCTCATCCCAATTAAAAATCTAATTTTTTCGATTATTTTTCATACTTTATCATACTAAAAAAACACCAGGCTGAAAAGAATTTAGTTTGGTGTTTTTTTAGTATCATAAAGCTTTTTTTATGCATCATTCCATTAATCGATTTTTAATATCCTCAGCCATCGTCTTGACCTCTTTGTCTTCCGGCATACTGAAGTGGGATGTTGGTTTTCGGCATTCTCCATTTTCGCTCGTTCCCGGATTTAAAAAATTGTATTTTGGATGGGAGAATACATCCTGCCAGCATGACTTCCATTAGAACCCTTTCAACTCCCTTAGGATTACATACCTCAAGAACAAAGGTCTCCTCGTACAGGCCGACTTCAATCTCGTGTCAATCCTATGTCTAAAATACACTGTTGGTGTCCTAGCAGAGGGAAAAATAAATTGCATGACCTAAGAGCAGGGTTTTCGAAATGATGGTTCAAGTAAAACCTCTGGACAAACCAGCTTAGTCTGCTATCCAAACATACGCTGCCACTGACGGCTGTTACTGGCATAATTAGCATAACTTTTACCCTCTTTGCTAAACCTAGAATGTGTGAAATCATAAAAGTAAGGAGAGGTAAAATATGGACCAAACCCAAGCACAGATTCCTTATCCTCCAAGGGCTATTACGACAAAGGATATTCTTTATTTAAAGGATGCTCTATCCTGGGAGCTCCTGGCTTTTAAAAAGTTTCATTTTCTGGCCGAACATGCAGAAAATCCAGAAATCAAGGCAGCCCTTGATAAAGCCGGGAAATTGCATCAGGATCACTTTGAACGGCTGCTCATCCACTTTCAGGTTGATAACAACGCTGCCATGTCCAGCCTGCCTAATACAAATAAGCCAAATTAATTCAGAAGAGAGGTCATTTCATGCAAAATCAGCAATCCCAAAACACTAGCAAGATTGCCAATCCACAGACGGGTGAATTGCCAAAAGTGAAAAGCCCCGAAATGAACGATAGGGATTTTTTGAATGATGGGCTCAGCACTTGTAAATACTTAACCGACAGCTTGAATATTGCCGTTCGGGAAGCAAGTCATGAACAGCTTTACAACGATATGGTTCAAATCCTCAAAGAAACACATGACAGCTGCCGTGAAATGTATAATATGATGTTCCAGCATGGCTGGTACAAACTAGAAGCTGAAGAACAGCAAAAAATTGATCAAGCTCACAAACAATTTAGCAACTATTCCTCCCAGTTCCCTTATCAATGATCGTTTAAAAAATAGGCAAACCGATTTCAGACTGCTCATGGCTAGAGTAATTTGAAATCGGTTTTCTATTTCCTTTAAAAAACAAAAAAGACCGACAGTATGTACACCGTTCGGTCTGTAAAATCACTTTTCCGATGAGCGATAAACAGCCTGATAGGAATTTTCTCCCGCATGGACCGATAAAAGGGTGTCCGCGTAACCTACAAGGCGATTGACGATTTCGTCGGCAATGGCGTAGACAAGCGAATGCAGTGTCGATATATACAACTCCGGATCGTCGAAAATTATCGTGGTATTGATGTAAATATCTCGATTGCCATATAAATCGTAATGGATGATCGCTTTCCCTGCCGCACCGCCTGATTGAGGATCGCGATAACTTGGAAGAAATAGATACCATTCTTCAGCAGTCGCTGAACGGAAATTTTTGGTGAATTTTAGGTCGTCCACTTCATGGTCAATTTTTTCTTTAATGGCTGGTGGTATAACCTCTAACCCCTCCATGTTTTTCCTCACTTTTCGGTCATTATTCAGATCCTTTTCCTCCACAGTTTTATTTTTCCAAAAGAGAAATCTGCCCTAAAAAATACTCGCTAATGGCCCTGGAATTCAATCTGGCCGCGACATATGGAGGAAGCACTTGATCGGCTCCTTCCAGTGGAAGTCCAAGCCAGAGAATACTGTTGTCAATCATGACGAAAGGGAATGGAAATGAACCCTCCTCATTTCGACTGGGCTGGAGCTCCTCCCACGTTCCTGAGGAAAGAATGGTCAAATCCACTCTTTTATTTCTATTGAGTAGTTTTTCCTTCCATTCCCTGGTTAGTCCTGTTTTTTGGGGAAGTGAAATAATAAGTGAGGACCTTGCGTTTTCAATATCGATAAAGATCCTCTCCAGCTTTTTGGCATGAACCCAGTTGAGTCTGGAATGCTGATTTTGAATCCAGGTTCCGATGTCACTTGTTGTTACTCTTTGTTGATTATTTGCCTGATAATCGGCGAGCTGGCGAAGAGTTTTTCCTCGGTAAACATGATTCTGGATAAAATGATGGCTCGCAACATGGACAAACTTCCCTCTTGTTCTCGTGATCGCTACATTGATCAATCGTTCGCTGTCTTTCCCTGTGAGAAGCATCCCTGCCCTGCTTTGCGGGGCATCATCGACGCTATCAAAGATCATGATGTCACGTTCACTTCCCTGGAATTTATGGACGGTTGCAGCCGTGATATCTGCCTGGCTTTGTTCGTCTTCGTATAAATCATTCAAAAGAAGCTCCATTAAACTGGCCTGTGCCCGGTACGGACTCATATATCCGATTGATGTTGCTCCGCCAAGATAGGATTCATGAATTAACTGGAAAGACAGAAGCAGCTGCCAGAGATTATACCTTGATTGAGATGTTTTCTCGCTCATGCAGTGCTTGCCTGAAAAACTCGTATCTAAAAGTAATGAGGCCCTGCCTGGAAAAGGTTTTTGATTTACGATTTGATTCCTGCTGGTTTTGACACTTTCATGGTCGCCTACAAGAGAATGGTAGATATACTTGTTTGTGAAGGCTGAAATATCAGGGTGCATCCGTCGCTGTTCTTTAAGCAGGAAGAGATGTGGGTGCAGTTCCCCATCTTTTACCCAGTCGACCACTCCGGCTCTGTGAAAAATATCTTCTTTAAGCCACTTCGTAATAAGGGAATCCCTGCCTGACGCAATCGGAGGAAGCTGTTTAAAATCACCGCAGATGATGACACGCTTGCCAAGGCTCGCAGCAAAGGCAGCCTGCGGAACATAAGCCATGCTCGCTTCATCCACAATAACCAGGTCAAATTCCTTTTCATAGACGGAACTGTCCATTGCAGCTTTAGCCAAAGTGGTTCCTACAATGTAGGCTTCGTTCAGGAATTCGGTTTCTTTTTGCCTGATTTTTTCGAGGATCCTGGCGAGTTTCGTTTCAATCTCCAATAGCTCATCGGAGTCTCTTTTGCTGAAGGATGTGGAGAGATCATTTTTTATCATTCGTCTTTCTTCCCACAGTCTTTCTTTGTCTGCTGCAAGCAGTGGATCCTGTTTCTCGAGGAGCTGCTTGGACGTAATTGAGTTTTGAAACAAAATTCCCTCTGCGGCCTGTCCTCCGTAGCGTAGAACATCCCCCTCGCGAAAACGATTCTTTTGTTCAATAAAGGCTGCTGCTTCCCCTATCAGAACATCCACTGCCTGATTGCTATGAGCCAAAATCAGCACCCGTTTATCCTGAAAATACTTATTTGCCGCAGTTCTTGCAAGTGTATAGGTTTTCCCTGTGCCCGGCGGCCCCCAAACAAAGGTCACTGGGTTGTATTTTGACCGTAAAATCAGTTCGTGGACATTGCTCTTTATTTTGTCCGCCGGATGCCTGGCATCCATGGATGGTTCCATTACATTTTTTATCCTGAGCCTTTTCCTTTTGCTTTTCTTAATTTCATCCAGTCGCTGGATGAGGTGCTCGAGGAGCTCCCAGGGGTCGTGCAGCAACACCGCTTCAGGAACTAAATCCCCAAAGCTTTTTTCAAGTTCGAGGATGAGTCCTTTCCCCTCGGATGACAGAACCCGTCCGCTGCTCTTCATGCTGCCCCATTCGAGTCTGATTGTTGCGCCAATGGGAACCCTTAAAAAAGAGGTGGTGTCAAAGTAGTAGGTATAATGGACATCGTTTGATACCAAACGCCCATTCATTATGGTATACCTGTTTCCTCCATATTTTTTCAAGTAATTAATTTCCTTTTGGAGCGCCTGCTGCCATTCGCGGATATATATTTTCGTGGATGTCATTTTTTCTTCCTTTTAATGAATTTGAATCTTTTAATAGTATTACACATTGAACAATATGTAAATTTGATCGATATATTTTTTTTATGCTGTTTCGATCCTTGCCTTTAAGTTCAATACAAATACTTTTGAATCCTCTGCGACTAAATGCCTCCAGTGGAACGAAGGTGCATACCCCGAAGATTTTTTCTTCTAGAATCCTTTAGGTATAAAGGCTGGACAATTATCGATAGCTTTGTTTCGGGCAGGTTCCCATGATCCCAGTCTTTGTCCTGACGATAAAACAAAACAAACTAACTATTTTTAAGAAAATAAATAGATAGGCGGGAAAACCGACCCGCCATAATATGAAGCAGGTGTGTTATTTTACGATGAAGTCATTTCTCCGCCGTTCACATGCAGAGTTTGTCCGGTAACAAATCGGGAGTCGTCAGAAGCAAGAAATACATAAGCTGGTGCCAGTTCAAATGGCTGTGCCTGGCGCTGCATCGGGTTATCCACCAGCGGCACCTGGTCTGCAGAAAAGCTGGAAGGAATAAGAGGGGTCCATACTCTTCCTGGGGCAACTGCGTTTACACGGATTCCCTTCTTTGCAAGGTTATTTGCCAGTGCCCGGGTAAAACCAACATTCGCTGCTTTTGTTGTCGAATAATCAATCAATTGTTCATTTCCATAGTAGGCGACCACGGAGGCTGTATTGATGATCGAACTGCCAGTTTTAAGGTGACGGAGAGCGGCCCGTGTTGTGTAAAAATGGGAGTAAACGTTTACCTTGAATGTATCATCAAATTGTTCATCGCTGATATCCAGCAAGCTTAGCTGCTGGAACTGTATGCCAACATGATTGCACAAGACATCCAACTTTCCGAAATTCCTAATCGTTTCTTCCACGATGTGTATACACTGTTCCTTAATTCTTAAATCCCCTGGAAGCAATATACAGCGCTGTCCAAGTTCCTCTATTCTCCTCTTAGTTCGCTCGGCATCCTCGTGCTCATCTAAATAGGAAATGGCAACATCGGCACCTTCTTTTGCAAAGGCAATAGCTGCTGCTGCCCCGATTCCACTGTCACCACCTGTAATGAGGGCGGTCTTCCCTTTTAATTTTCCGCTTCCGGAATAGTGCGGGTTTTCAATAATGGGGCGCGGAACCATCTTTTGTTCAACGCCAGGCTGCCGGAGCTGCCTTTGCTCCGGAACGGTAAGAGGAATATCTTCAATACGCGTGATCTTTCCATAGTGAGGGTACAAGGGATATTCCTGACCTGAAGCTATATCTCTTCGTTTTCTTTCATCATCTTTCGGCATGGCCATCCTCCTTGAAGAAACCATTTCAGAAATACATTATGTTTTTGGGCTATTATTGTGCATGTTTCTATACCCGAAAAGACCATATAATGCAATGACTCAGGCTTAGTAGAATGAATAGACTGTGTTATAAAGAAAAGAAGGAGGAATGGACGAATGCTATATCATCCACAGGTACAATTTTTATTGATTTCCCATTCAACCGAGAAAGAGAGGGTTTTATATGATCAGAATTCTCACCCCTATCTTTTGCCTAAAATTGGACCAAGACCCCCTTTTTACTGGAATCCACGCTATGAACCCTTTTTCCCGAAAATCTAAGCCACAAAATGAAAAAGCCGGCTCTTTTAAGAGACCGGCTTTAAAAATGATTATTAAACGATCAATTCACTGCTTAGTTTTGTTCTTCGTACCTGCTGATAACCCTACCTGCAATACGCGCATAAATACCAGTCAAAAGAATGATGATTAAGATAGGGAGAAGCCAGCCTAATCCTTCGTTATAGAGAGGCAAGTGAGACTCATAGAAAGTGACGATTGGTTTCATCCAGCCAAAATACTCGATTTCAAACAGCTGACAGAACGTTTTTAGCCCATCTATCAGGCTGATCATGAAGGTAACAGCCGTAGCAGAAGCATAAACAAGTCTCGAGTCATTAAACAAAGGCGACAAGAATGTCAGCAGCATCAGAACGATGGCTAAAGGATATAAAAGCATCAGTACTGGAATTGAAAAGTTAATAATATTTGCAAGACCAAAATTTGCGACGATAAAGGATAATGCAGAAAAGAAAAGCACGAACTTTTTATAGCTGATTTTCGGTACTAACATGTGGAAATATTCCCCGCAGGCTGACATCAGACCGATGCTTGTAGTCAAACATGCCAGCGTAATGATTATGGTCAGCATCATGGTGCCGAAACGGCCAAAATAATAGGAAGATGCTTCACTGAGCACCGGCCCTCCCGTTTCCTGAAGTCCGAAGGTACCCGTACTGGTTGCACCTAAGTAGGCAATGCCGACATAGATAATGCCTAAAAATATGGTTGCGACCATTCCTGATTTGGCTGTCGCGAGAAGGATCCCTTTCTTAGTAGTAACACCCATTGAACGGACGGCATTAATAACAATGATCCCAAAGACCAGAGAAGCAAGAGCATCCATGGTATTGTATCCTTCCGTAAAACCTTTCATGAAGGCTCCGGAAGCATAGGCATCCTGGGGAGCTTGTACGGAGCCAACAGGATTTATAATCGACATAGCCAGAAGGATTAATAGGAGTATAATAATTCCAGGTGATAATATTTTTCCGACACGGTCAACAAGCTTGTCCGGATTCAAGGAGAACCATAGCGTGACACTAAAAAATAAAACAGTGAAAATCAATAATCCAGCCTGATTAAATTCCGAGCCTACAAACGGTGCCACCCCGATATCATATGCGACTGCTCCAGTTCTGGGAGCGGCAAAAAAAGGACCAATAGTTAAATAAAGAAGGGAGGTGAAAATAATCCCGTATAGCGGATGGATACGGCCAGAAAGCTCCTGAAGGTTGCGACTTCCAGATACACCCATAGCCAATATTCCAAGGAACGGCAATCCTATCCCGGTAATTAAAAATCCAGTCACCGCCATCCAGACGTTTGACCCGGCATTCTGCCCAAGTGATGCCGGAAATATTAAGTTGCCCGCCCCGAAAAATAGGGCAAACAGCATAACTCCAATGACAAAATAAGATGAAAAAGGCAATTTTTTTTGCATGTATCTTTCCCCCTACATAATAAAACAAACAATAAAAGCTTGATAATTTATTTTTCTAATAAAGCTTTTTACACAGCATGTGAATAATATTACCTGTTTCATTCATGAAATGCAAGACTTCATTTTCGATAATTTTGATAATTTGGAAATGACAAAAATTGTATCCTGTTCACTAAAGCAGGAAGGATTTCGTAAAAAATAAAAAACAGCAGGAGAACCTCCTGCTGTTTTGCTTACTATCAGAACTTCATGACACCGCCATTGCTGGCATTTGTAACAAGCTTGGAATAGCGTGCCAAGTATCCTCTTTTCACTTTTGATTCGAAACCTTTCCAATTCGCTTTCCGTTTTTCGAATTCTTCATCAGAGATTTCCAAATTAATCGTTCGATTGTTCAAGTCCAACTCGATGATATCGCCGTCTTCAACAAAAGCAATTGGGCCTCCTTCAGCTGCTTCTGGAGAAATATGCCCAATGCTGATTCCTCGGGAAGCCCCCGAGAAACGGCCGTCGGTTATTAACCCAACCTTTGCGCCAAGACCCATTCCGACAATCTGGGAAGTTGGAGCAAGCATTTCAGGCATTCCAGGCCCACCTTTAGGACCTTCATAACGAATGACAACAACATGGCCTTCTTTTACTTTTTTATTGATAATGCCAGACAAAGCTTCTTCCTGGGAATCAAAACAGATGGCAGGACCTCTGTGGTATCCGCCAACAGCCGGGTCAACAGCTCCTACTTTGATGATTGAGCCTTCAGGTGCTAAGTTTCCAAATAAAACCGCGAGTCCCCCACGTTCGGAATGAGGGTTTTCCAAAGGACGGATGACATCCTTATTAAGGATGTCGCTTCCGGCAACATTTTCACGAAGCGTCTTCCCTGACACCGTGATGCATTCCCCATTAAGGGCTCCTGGCTTTTTAAGAAGTTCGTTGATAATAGCACTGACGCCGCCCGCATTATGTACATCCTCAATGTGATAGTCAGAAGCCGGTGCAATTTTGGCTAAATGCGGTACGCGATTGGCAATTTCATTGATTCTTTCCACAGGATATTCAAAACCTGCTTCATGAGCAAGCGCTAATGTGTGAAGTACCGTATTTGTAGATCCGCCCATCGCCATATCAAGGGCAAATGCATTATCAATGGCATCGATCGTAACGATGTCGCGCGGCTTGATATCCTGTTTGATCAGCTCCATTAATTGTGTTGCAGAAGTTCTGACAAATTCTTTTCTTTTTTCTGAAACTGCCAGGATGGTACCATTGCCAGGCAGTGCAAGTCCAAGTCCTTCTGCAAGGCAGTTCATGGAGTTAGCAGTAAACATTCCTGAACATGAACCACATGTCGGGCAAGCAAATTGTTCAAGCTCCTGCAAGCCTTCATCGTCAATTTTCCCTGCCTGGTACGCCCCCACTCCTTCGAAAACAGAAGATAAAGAAAGCGGTTTGCCGTTTTTATCCACCCCGGCTTTCATTGGTCCTCCACTGACAAAAAGGGTTGGAATGTTGACTCGAAGTGCGGCCATCATCATGCCAGGAGTGATTTTGTCGCAGTTTGGAATACAGACCATTCCGTCAAACCAGTGTGCGGAAACGACTGTTTCAATGGAATCTGCAATAATTTCACGGCTGGGAAGTGAATAGCGCATGCCGATGTGGCCCATTGCAATTCCGTCATCGACCCCAATGGTATTAAATTCGAATGGAACACCGCCTGCTTCGCGAATAGCTTCTTTAACAATTTTTCCAAACTCCTGCAAGTGTACATGGCCGGGAACAATATCTATATAAGAGTTACAAACGGCAATAAACGGTTTGCCGAAATCCTCCTCTTTAACGCCGGCTGCACGCAGCAAACTGCGGTGTGGAGCGCGGTCATAACCTTTTTTAATCATGTCACTTCTCATATTTGTCTCGGACATATGATGTAAGACCTCCAATTTCCCTCTGTTATTTAATAATATAGTACTATTATTCTATGAAAATTCTAACACATAAAAAAAGAAATTTAAATGTTCGAACAAATAAAAATAAAAAAACTAGTTTAGGACTGAAAAAATGGATGGAAAAACCCCTATCTTTTCAAAGATAGGGGCTGCTGTTTTATACCATGACCTTGCAAATATTATTTGTGAACTCAACTGGATCCTGAATCGGAAGGCCTTCAATCAGTAAGGCTTGATTGTAAAGAAGGTTGGTATATAGATTTAATTTGTCTTTATCATTTTCAAAAGCTGCTTGGAGAGAGCTGTATACATCATGATGAATGTTGATTTCCAGCACCTTGTCAGCTTTGATATTTTGATTGTCAGGCATTGCCTTGAGGATTTTTTCCATTTCAATGGTTACCTCCCCGTCGGCAGAAAGACACACTGGGTGGGATTTTAATCTTTTAGAGATTCGGACATCCTTCACTTTGTCCCCTAATACTTCCTTCATATAAGAGAAGAGCTCTTTATTCTCATTTTCATCTTGCAAGTCTTGCTCTTTGTCTTCTTCCTCTAAACCTAAATCGCTGCTTGAAACGGACCTGAATTCTTTTTCTTTATAGTTCATTAACATTTTAATGGCAAATTCATCAATTTCGTCGGTGAAATACAAAATTTCAAAGCCTTTATCTGCAACAACTTCAGTCTGAGGAAGTTTTTCTATTCTCTCATTTGATTCCCCGGCAGCATAATAGATATATTTTTGATCCTCCGGCATTCTAGAAACATATTCATCCAGCGTGACCAGTTTCTTTTCTTTGGAAGAGTAGAACATAAGCAGATCCTGCAGCAATTCTTTATTGCTTCCAAAATCACTGTAGACGCCATATTTCAATTGTCTTCCAAAGGATTGATAAAACCCGGTGTATTTGTCTCGTTCATTTTTCAGTAATGCCTGTAATTCGCTTTTTATTTTTTTGCTGATGTTTTTGGCAATCAGCTTTAATTGCCGGTCATGCTGAAGCATTTCTCTTGAAATGTTCAATGAGAGGTCCTCTGAATCGACCATCCCTTTTACAAAGCTGAAGTAATCAGGGAGCAGATCACCGCATTTGTTCATGATCAAGACGCCGTTTGAATATAGCTCCAAACCTTTTTCGTATTCCTTGGAATAATAGTCAAATGGAATTTTTTCAGGTATGAACAGGATTGCATTATACCTTATGGAACCATCTACACTGATATGAATATGCTTAATGGGCTTGTCGAAGCCATAATGTTTTTCCTGATAGAACTTTTCATAGTCTTCGGCTGAAAGCTCATTTTTATTTTTTCGCCAGATAGGCACCATTGAATTGATGATTTGTTCTTCCTTATAATCTTCTAATTCCTCACTGCCTTCTTTTGGCCTTTTACCGGAAATATCCATTTTTATCGGATAGCGAATGAAGTCCGAATATTTTTTTATGATTGATTTTAGACGATATTCGTCCAAGTATTCATCATACTTTTCATCTTCAGTGTTTTCCTTGATTTTTAAGTATATTTCAGTCCCGACATCTGACTTATCACATGGTTCAATCGTATAGCCATCGGCACCTTCTGATTGCCATTTGTATGCTTCGTCACTGCCTAAAGCTCTGCTTATGACTGTTACAACATCAGCTACCATAAATGCAGCATAGAATCCTACCCCGAACTGGCCAATAATATCGTGACCATCTTTCAATTCATTTTCGTTTTTAAAAGCTAAAGAACCACTTTTGGCAATGATGCCAAGATTGTTTTCCAGCTCATCTTTTGTCATCCCGATTCCGGTATCGGAAATTGTCAATGTTCTTGTTTCCTTGTCGGCAGCGACTTTTATGTAATAATCCTCTTTATTAAAATGCAAGGAATCGTCGGATAGTGCTCTGTAATAAATTTTGTCTATGGCATCACTTGCGTTGGAAATTAACTCCCGCAGAAAGACCTCCCGTTGTGAGTAAATGGAATTGATCATCATTTCAAGTAGTCTTTTTGATTCTGCCTTAAATTGCATTTTTTCCATTGACTGTTCTCCTTCCCATATATAAACCTTAAATCCTCTTTATTAGCACTCTCTTTCGGGGAGTGCCAACCAATAATTTAATATCATATTTTTAGATAAGTGTCAATAAATAATACAGGATCACTGACAACCTTCCGTCTGTGGTCCAGGTACGGCTTTTTTTGAACCTCTCCTGGTTTTGAATATGTACACCAGTTATTCTTCATAGATCATTTTTCTGGTCATTCCACCATCGATGATAAGATTAACTCCTGTTACAAAATCATTCTCTTTAGAGGTCAAATACAAGCATGCCCGTGCGATGTCTTCTGGTTTCCCTACGCGTTTGGATAGATGCTGTTCATGGTCTGCCCCACGAAGGTTTGAATAATCACCGGTCTCGATCCATCCCGGTGATATCGCATTCACAGTTATCCTGTCTTCGCTTAATGAAGCTGCCAAGGCATGAGTCACTGCTACAATGCCTCCTTTAGTAGCTGCATAGCCCTCTGAATTCGGTTCAGACATTATGGCTCTTGTTGAAGCGATGTTCACAATTGAACCGCCTTCCTTGTTCTTTCGCATATATTTGGCAGCTTCCCGTGAGCCAAGAAAGACACTTCTTAGATTGGTATGGATAACATCGTCCCATTCCTCAATTGTGACTTCATACGGAGATTTAAATAGCCCTTTGCCTGCGTTATTAATTAAAATATCAATATGGCCATATTTGTCATATGCTGTCTTCATTAAAAGGACGATATCGGGCTCCTTTCTTACGTCCGTAAGAACAAAAGCTGCTTTTCCGCCCTCCTCTTCAATGGCCGAAGCCGCCTTGTTCCCGCTTTCCTCTTCCAGGTCCGCTAAAATGACAGTAGCCCCCTTCTCTGCATAAAGCCGGGCGACTCCTTTTCCAATACCATTGGCAGCACCTGTTACGATCACGGTCTTATTTGTAAAATCCATGCCTTTTCACCTTCCCTTCATATTTCATTTAAAATAACATAAAAACAGAGAATTTTATAATAGCTGGACTAATGCCGAATTGAAGCTGGAAAAAACGTAATTCAGTGTTCGGGCTAATTAGCGATTATATTAAGAAAAGTTATCTTTCAGAGCTTTTCTAAGCAGCTGTTCACACCGGTCCAAATCTGCTTTGACAAGCTTTTTATAGGCTTTGGCTTCTTCTTTGTTTGCAATGGAGTAGACGGCAACTTCTTTATATTTTGAACCATCTTCTTTTATCTTTCGCCTGCTTAAAATGCCATCCTCAAGTAAATCATGCAATGCGCGGTAAACCTCTGAATGCTGGGGCTCAAAACCGAATGGCTTGAATGATTCTCGGAGCTCGTCCAATAGCTGCATGCCGTACCAGCGTTCTTTTTCGATACTGGTCAACAGATATAATTTTAAAAACGCACGCTGTTTAATAAGAAATCCTGTACTTTCTCTTTTTTCACCCACATCATTCACCTCCAGATTTTAGAAAAGAAAAACATTACATACCAGGTTATTAGATATCAAATAGTGAAAGATATGATAGAACTCGTTTTTAAAACACGGAATATTCTAACTAATTTCTAACTAATTATAACACAATGTGCAGATTACACACCAGTATATACCATTTCGCAGGCAGCTTAATTGCCATTTACGTCGGTAGATTTATTTTTTAAACTTTGATTATTGGGCGAGTGCAAAAATAAGATGTATGTGTATTTAGCACATTGTGCCAAATACACATACCTCTTACCTCTACTCATACCTACTATGTTAAATTTAACCAGTAACTAGCTCCTACATAAGGCAACTAACGTCAAAACAATTCCGATTCAATTCATGATAGAGGAATCTTTTAATTTGGTAAAGATAAGAATGTTAAAAGTTTTGGATTTAAGATTGCCGAGGATAAGCAGGCCAATGATCCGGGATGGTACCTATATTCCGGCTATAATACAATAATGGTTCTTTGTCTTCTGCCTTAAGGCCGATTACCTCACCCAAAAGAATTACATGATCACCTGCATCGATTTGCTGGTCAGTTTTACATTCAAGTGTTCCTAATGAATCAGAAATGATTGGCAAACCATTAACAGAAAGCTCCCATTTCACCTTTGAGAACCGGTCAGGCTCCTTGCCGGCAAATGCCCAGCATGCATCTGCCTGTTCAGCAGAAAGTATGTGGACCGCAAACTTTTCTGCCTTCAAAAAGGCAGCGAAAGAGGAAAACCGTTTATCAAGACACCAAAGGATCAAGAGAGGCTCCAGAGATACAGAGGTAAAGGAATTAACTGTTAATCCTGTTGGAGTGCCATTCGCATCCAGGGTGGTCACAATGGTAACTCCTGTCGGATATTTCCCCATGATTCTTTTAAATTTATCAACCCTTTCATTTTTACTCATCCACTCTTCCCCCTTGTCTATATCCCATTTTATTTTGCATGCAACCCAAATCTGTTGAGTTTTATCTCCCTTCTCATCAATTTATGATTTATGCGGAAGAATCATTACGATTACGACCAAGGAGGCATATGCACATGGATATTTATAGGATGAAAAAAAGAACACACCAATGTTTAAAGTGTGTTCTTTGTATAATATTAGTTCGTATATTTTTTAAAAATGAGTGAAACATTATGGCCGCCAAAACCTAAAGAATTGGACAGAACCACGTCAACCTGTCCCTCTTTTGAAGTATTTGGAATATAATCCAGGTCCAATTCCGGGTCAGGTGTTTCATAATTAATAGTAGGGGGCATGATCCCTTCCTTTATAGCTAAAAGTGAAAGCATCGCTTCAACTGCTCCAGCTGCACCCAGCATATGGCCCGTCATCGACTTTGTTGAACTAATGGAAAGTTTGTACGCATGCTCTCCAAAAATTTCTTTGATTGCCTGCGTTTCATATAGATCATTATATGGTGTGCTTGTTCCGTGGGCGTTGATATAATCCACGGTTGATGGCTCCAGGCCTGCATCATTCAGTGCCAGGCTCATTGCCCGCTGAGCGCCCTCGCCCTGCGGAGCTGGAGCAGTGATGTGGTGGGCATCTCCTGTTGCACCGTAACCAACCATTTCTCCGTATATCTTTGCTCCACGTTTAAGTGCGTGTTCCAATTCTTCAAGAATCAGGATTCCTGCACCTTCTGCTATCACAAAGCCATCCCGGTTCTGATCGAACGGCCGGCTGGCTGTGGCAGGATCAGGGTTGGTAGATAAAGCTGTCATATTTGTAAATCCAGCTACCGTCATTTCCGTAATAGCAGCTTCCGTCCCTCCAGAAATCATAATATCAGCATCTCCGTTCTGGATGACCCGAAAAGCATCCCCAATGGAATTAGCTCCGGACGCACAGGCAGTCACTGAACAGTTATTGATCCCTTTCGCTCCCAGTTCGATGGATACACGGCCAGATGCCATATCCGGAATGAACATTGGAATTGTGAAAGGATTAACACGGCGAGGACCTTTATCCATAAACCGTTTATGCTGGTCTTCAAACTCTCCTAAGCCGCCAATCCCGGATCCGATCCAAACGCCGATACTTTCAGGAGAAACAGTTTCACCTACTTTCACTTCAGCATCACTGATAGCCATTCTGCTTGCCGCAACAGCAAATTGTGTAAAACGGCCCATTCTTTTGGCTTCTTTTGCATCCATATATTTTTCAGGGGCAAAGTCTTTTACTTCACCCGCCAATCGAACATTATATCTTTCCGTATCGAACTTCGTTAAAGCTCCAATGCCTGATACGCCATTTTTAATATTTTCCCATGTAGTTAACGCATCATTTCCTGATGGAGTAACTGCCCCTATGCCTGTAACCACAACTCGTTTCTTCATAATGCTTCCTCCCCCAAGAACCCCAATTTATTACTAGGTATTAATATCATATAATAAGTAATTATACGCACTTTTTTTAAAAATAGAAAGAATAAACCCTGCCAAATCTGGCAAGTCCATTCAAGTTATACATATACATTCCTGTTTAGAGCTAATTTCACCATTATCAATGTTAAAGCCTAAATCTACAATTTCCCACGTTTTAGTTGATCAAATCCGCCTTAATAATTTCCATTAAGTTTTTAGGAGAATAAAGAAAAAATAAAATGAACAAGAAATTCAACTCTCCTTGTTCATTTTATTTTGTATAGAGATAATAAATAAGAAATCAATTGATCTTGTTCCTCTTGGGAAAAACCTGTTGTTTGGTCAACCCAGTATTCATGCCCTTCTCCTGTCACATGCATGAGCTGCAAATCAGCGGACTTCCTATTAGCCTTTATCACTTTTTCTCTAAGCTGACTGTCAATTAAAGCTCTTAAACTGTTCTTTGGGTCAGGAAACATTCCTGTAGAAATCGTTCCGGGGACTCCAATGTCAGTCCGTGGATTTGCCCCGACTGCAACGCCCCCATCATGCAAATAAGGCGCTGTCCAATATAAGCCGATCAGACTTGGAACCTTATATCCCCCCGAAGAGCCTTTAAGCCCAAAGGCAAGGCGGATCTGCTCAGGATCCAAGTTATTGGTGGGCACCTTTATACGTTTTGGATTTTTAGGCAAAGGTACAGCAGTATCATATGTGTATATAATAGGGTCCGTTAAAAGGTTTTCAACCACAGAAAAAGATTTAGCCCTTGAAGGCTCCGTTTTAATGGTTTCAGCAGGGACAATTTTATTGTTGGTCAACGCTTCGCCAGCATGGCAAGAAATACATTTTGCCCTTTCAAAGACCTTTCTTCCGGACGCGATCGTCTCCTTCTCCACTCTAACCTTTGGTTTAGGGGGCTGGAGAGTATTCTGCCAGGCAGATACCCCATTGTTCTGTTGATAAAATTTATAATTTGGGCTGTTTGCAATCACTCCGCTGGGGGCGATAATTGAAACCTTCGGATAGGAAGGAAGTTCCACAGCCTGAAGTACACCAGCTGTATTGGGAGTTGGGTCGATTTTTTTAAAAAACGCGGACGGTTTCAAACCCTTTGAGGGCTTATACCGAAAATCTGAATTGGCAGCATTCTGCAAAATCGTTCCCAGGTAAACCTCTTTGTCAATGCCGAATAATTCACTGCTAGCCTGAGACACTGTCGTGGCATCTGCATTTTGTGCATGGACATTATTGCTGAACGTGCTAAGTCCATTAAAGGGGCCTGCCATTGCCATTCCGCTCCAGCTGTACGGGTGGTCTCTTAACGTGAACGAATCAGGTATTTGTATAGGATTACTGATCAAATCAATGGTCGTATCAAAATTTCCCCTTGGCCATTTCACCAGGATGGAGTCCACTGCATTCTCCAGTTTCCCTGGGTCCGGCAATGAAGCAGGTTCACCCTTGGAATCGATGATGGCCCGAGAGTTTTTCTGCATGTATTTTTTTATATTGCTGATCTCAGCGTGGGAAAAATAAGAGGCGGAATTCGTTGAAAGAGCTAGCAGAAGACCCCCATTTAGATCGGAATTTGGGGCGCCCTCCACCACCTTATCTGTCTCGGGATCAAAGGAAGCGTGGCAGGCGGCACAGCTGATTCCCACACGGACTCGTCCGTCGTGAACTGAAACAGGTAATCCTATCGGAACATAGGCTCCCTTTGCTACATCAATCCCTGTATCCACTTTTTCGCCTTTCTTAAAGGTTTTATCTCCTAAAGTAACATCCTCGGCCAGTTCCACACGCAAGTTGTTTGTTCCTTTACCTTTGAGGGCAAAAATGGCTTTCATTACATTTCCGAGCGTAAATGGCCCATCTACCATACCAAGAATGTCAGTCAAAAATACCTCATTTCCAAATGTTTCTTCATAGAAGGTTTTCCTGCCAAGCTCCAATAGCTCCTTATCAATTTTCACGGCTCCATTTTCAGGAGATAGCTTTTCCCTTCCTTCTTGGGTTTTTGACAAAACCTTTGCCTGTTTGTCCGTAATATATTCTCCCCAAAAATCGTAGCTGCTCCGTTTATTGGGCTGATAATCCATCAATTTTTCTTCTGGGGGTATGTAAGCATAATCAACGTCAAGAAGGTAAAATGTACCGAAACCTATAAATATCAGCAATAAAAAGCTCAGCCAAACCCAGCTTCTTTTTTTCATTTCTTCCTCCCTCTTGCGTTCGGTGAAAGTTCCGTATAAAAATAAACGATAAGTATTAAGAATTATCGTGCCCCAATTTATTGTTTTCATCCATAAAAAAACCATTGTCCAATGACAATGGTCATACTGCAGACAAACTACATAGAAGTGTTTGCTTTTAAACTTGTTTAGCTCAGTTTGTTGACCCTGGTCAGGTCCGCTGGCGGCACCGTAAGCTCCTGAATGCTTAATTATTTTCTTATACCTTTTAGTTTCAGAACTCTAGGCTTCTATTTTAGCTTTGCCATTCTATGTTTAATTGGCAGGCTGTAACAATCGTCGCAAACCCCATGATTATCGATATATTCAGCCTCTTCGGTAATTTCCTTCTGGCATTCAGAGCAAATCCAATACTGAACAGTAACCTGCTCCATTCTACTCAACTCCTTTTATTAACAGGATTCGGCCGAATTTCCTGATTTCCTTCATAAATCACCATTTTATTTCTATTTTTGCAAGCATATGTTTAAAAAGTTTTAAAACTTTGGTCATAATTTTTTCATATTTTCTCGTTATGATTAAGACATGAAAAGGACACCCATCCCTTTTCATATCGCCCCCCTTTTTTTATATAGATTGTACAGATCCGGCTTTAGGCCGGATTCTCTTTTTTTTGGCTCTGATAGGTCTTAATCCTGGTGTTTTTGCAACCATGCGAAGCCTTCCAGTCGGCATAAACAGCAGACTCGAATTATAGATATTTTTTTCTGCTAGAGTCCTCGAGATTGACTTGTTGGGACGAAGCTCCCCTCATAAAAAAGAAGAGGTTAGAATAAAATCACCCATACCTCTCTTGCCAACATACTGAAAAAGCCGCCAGATTTGGCGGCTCTCTCTCTTCCATACTATTTTCCATTTGTTTGTTCAACTAATTTTTCCACGCAGGATATATGAGAAGGATTTACTTTTAGTGTCTGCTCACGGTCTAAATAGACTAGGCTGTTTTTTAAATCCTGATCAGGATTTATAAGCTCTTCCTCTAGCGCAGCAAAGCTTTGTGAATGAACAATATACTCTTTCCCACTGGCCATTGTGATTTTGAACTTCATCTGATCTCCCACCCATTCTTCAATTTTATTTAATATGTATTTGATTATATTATTCGATAAAAAGGCCTGGAAATCCTTCTTGAAGTGAAGAAAGCCCGTCATTTCGAGTTAAATCTGAGTTTTTTTCAGATAATCTTCTATAATTTGATTATATTCTTTGAAGTGTTTTTCCCAGATTTCCTGTGGGTGACTGAATTCTTTCCCGTCAAGCAAAGTCTCAATGACATCAAGACAGACATGCCAACCCGCCAGGTCCCTGGGTGTATGGCTTGTGATTCCATTGAGCTTTTCATTCATGACGAGCTTGCAGCCTTCCAGGTGTTGTTCTAGCTCAAATCTCACCTTGTCCTCACCCCATGTATATTCAAGGATAAAAGGTGCTTCAAGATCTAGTATTTTCATTTCTTCGAAGGTTCCATCCTGCATATCGAATTTAATAACGCCATCTTTACGAAGGTCTTCGATACTTAGTTCAGGAAACCATTTTTTCAGCTGGGCATTTTCAGTAAGCATGGACCATACCTTTTCTATCGGATGGTTGATGTAACGTTCAAATCTTGCCGTGAAGCCTGTTTTATCTTTTGTTAAACATGCGGCCACCTGTCGTTCCTCCTCTATTAAAAGCTCTCCCTTTTATAAAACTTCCACATTACGTGCAAATTTCCTTTAAGGATTGGTCCCTAGTTTTTTAAGTTCTTCAAACACAGCTTCATAGTCACTCTTCTTATCTGCCTTAAAGGAAGTATTCATATAGGTAATGATCCCTTTTTTATCAACGATGAAAACGGATCGGACAGCTGTTTCTCCTTTCTTATTAAACACCTTGTATGCTTTGGCAGTCTCCTTATGCCAATCAGACAGCAATGGATATGGCAGTGTCCCCATGCTGGCGGCAAATACACGATGAGAATGGATATGGTCAACCGAAATCGCAAGCACCTCCGTATCCATTTGCTCAAGGCGATTGTAATCCTCTTTCCAAGAGGCAATTTCCTTTATTCAGCCAGGAGTAAAATCCATTCCATAAAAAGCTATAAGTATATTTTTGCTGTTCCGATAGTCGGTTAAAGACAGCTTTTCTGCAGTGGTAGCAGCTAATGAAAAGTCTGGGGCCAGTTCGCCAATGGTCAATGAATCTTCCACTTTATCCCTCCTTTATTTAAGTTACTCTTTAGCCATTTTAGCCTTGTTTTTACATAATTAGACCATTATCCTGTTTTTTGAAAAAGTGCTTAATGAACTTTTGCAGCAATCAAACGGACTCTAAAATTGCAGCGCTAAAATGGGCCGTTCATCCTGATCCTTTATGAAATAAAGTGCTGGATCATCGTTTTGCACAACGAAAAAAAGGCAGCATATTCTCGCTGCCTATATCATTGTATTATTGTTTTTTCAGGATTTCTGGTGGCATATGGTTCACATGAAATACGTAGGGTTGCACTCAATCCATTATAGGAAGGGAAGATGGCGGACTTCCTATTCTCAACTGCCTGAAGCTCTCCGTCTTTAACTTTAGCTCTTAAAAATCTTGCATCCCTAGGCTTTTACCTATTTATATAGATGGTTTCTTAATGGGACTAGCTTAAGCTCCTTCAAACCTTCTGTCACCAGAACCGCAATTTTCTCTGCCCCTGCCTCCTGAAAATGAGTATTATCCTGAACACCTTCCGGGTAGTTCATGTGTTCACCGGGTTCAAGCCATAAGAATACTTCTTTTGTAGCTTCAGGTCCTAGCTCCTGAAACAAGGACTTGCTTTTAGCTGTAAGATCAATAACCGGGACATTTTCTTCCTTCGCAAGCTCCTTCATGGCAGCTGGGTATTCTCCATGCGAATCACGTGCCAGACCTTCTGCTGTAAAACGTCTGCGCTCCACAGGGGTTACAAGGACAGGAAGAGCATTTTTAGCACGAGCCCCGTCAATGTACTGTTTCAGATAACTTTTATATGTTGAATACGGTTCAGTATAACGGCTTGGATCCTCAATTTTCTGGTCATTATGGCCAAATTGAATGAATAGATAATCCCCTTTTTCAATTTCATCCAGGATCGCATCCAGTCTTCCTTCATCAATGAAGCTTTTCGAGCTCCTGCCAGAAGAAGCTTCATTTTTAACCACAATTTTATCATCAAAATAACGGTCTAAGACTTGCCCCCACCCCATTCTTGGTGCGAGCGACTGATCGTAGTTTGATACAGTTGAATCACCTGCGAGATAAACAGTAATGGTATTTCTATTACTATTTGCATTAGCAGCAGAAGCAGTAAGGTTTCCAAATAAAAGGCTTGAAAGGACAAGGAGCATAGAAGCGATAAGAGACTTTTCTTTTATCCTGTTTAGCATGTTAATCCTCCTTAATTATAGTGAAAAGACGTCACACAGCATAATGGCCCTGCTATATCGACTCGTTATCCTTTTCATGCAGTTCTTTAGGATTCCAGCCTCTTAATACATTTTCAATGGTAAACTGCTCTGCTTCCTCATCAGACAGCTGTCTCCGGTCTTCATTAATGACGGCACCGGGGCCATAATTCTGATATTCATAGAATCTTGCATCCTTGTATGAGAAACCGGACATATCGGTCCAGCCTTGCGGGATAATATGAGGACCAAGATAGCTGTTCATAAACACCACGCTTCCGATGGCATTTGGGTCCCCGCTTGGATGCCATGGCCGTCCTAAATAAACCGTTTGATCAGGGGCATCACTTAATAGTCTGGAATTCAGGAAGAGGTACCCATAAGGCTCGCTGATCAAAGTACTGGCCGCTGTCACATATCCATTATTGGTCGTTGAACCACGGTTAAGTGAAAAAATATCACAGTCTTCAAAAACAGCACGTCCTCCGCCAAAGATAAAGTCTACATCCCCTTCAATATACGACTGATAAAAATATTGAGTACCTTCTCTTACATAGAGAGTATCCTGATTTCCAATGAATCTGGAATTGATGAAGGCCTGGCGTTCTCCTCTTGTATAGACGGCCACTGCCTGTTTGTCCTTTACATCAACACTTTGCTCATCAAAGGAATTTTCGAATGTAAGGTTTTCCGCTATGAAATCATCCCCATAAACGTACACACTTGCACTTCCGGTTGTGCCGTAGGTTCCGCCGCCAGGCTTGGGCTTTCCGGAATAATTATCGTATGTAATGACCGTGTTGGAGGCATCCTCTCCCCGCAGGTGAACAAAAGGCTTATTTTTAGAAATGGTAACAAGTTCCTTATAAATCCCGGCTTCTATGGTAATTTCTACTTTTTCCTTGTTGTTTTCTGGAACAGCGTCAATTGCAGCCTGGACAGTACTATAATCAGCCGGTCCGTCCTTTGATACGGTGAGCAAGTTCGGAATCCCGGCCAGCTCTGCCGTTACATCTCTCATTTTGCGATGGTCACCGCTTTGCATTCTGTTGTCATTTTTGTCAGCAGAAGTGGTCTGGACAATTTTTGCCTCTACTTTTTGCTCACCCGAAAACAAATCTGGGTTAAGGGAGCCGGTTAATTGATAAAGAATCACCGTATTTCCTTCGGGACTCGTGCCAATTGAGGCTCTTTTGACCGGAAGAAGCTCACCATTTTGCAAGAAGGCAATGTCATTCGCATGTACCGATTCCAGCTTTCTATCCAAAGTAACTGCAATCAGACTGTTGCCGATCCATTCAACTTGTTTCATCTTTACTTTGTTTCCGGGAGGAAATTCCGTTGGCTGAACAGTTGAATTTTCACCCTTTGAAAGAATCCCCATCACCTTCAGCTTTTTTAAATGAAGGCCGCTCGTTATCTCCTCAAGCTGTACAATCTGTAATCCCCCATCTTGGTAAACGCTTTCAATTTTTTCGTCATTTGTATTACCCCCTAGTTCACTTGCTATTACGCTGTTCGACATTGCATGGCTGCCGCTCAACACAGCAAATGCTGATACGGAAGAGATTAATAGTTTCTTGCCGTTTTTCTTAAATTTTGTCATCAGGCTTCCTCCCTTTTCTGTAAATCTAAGGGTTATTATATAAAAGTCTTGAGTTAAAACAATATAAAATATTTAGAATATTGTTTCATTTCTTTAGCTATTTCCTTCCTTTCCTTCCCTTTAGTGATAATGTACCATGTCAAATTTAATGACCAAACTTGTATAATAGGTCTAAAGGTCTGAAATATCGTTCAAACTAATCTCTGAAATAAAAACTAGTCTCACCTTCTTACTTCCATCAAGAATAGGGTATTTTTCTTGCCTTTTCATTATGGGTTAACCGTTATTGAGCGGCTATAGCTATTAATTGAAAAAAAGATACGTATATTCTTTCTTTTTATGATTTTTTACGAAAATAAAACCGCAGGAATTCTGCGGTTTTATTCTTTATTAAGTTTCGTATATTCTTTTTTAATTTCTTTCAGTGTTTGATCAAATTGCTCGCCCCAGTGGTCATTGATGGTATGGAAAACAACCCTGCCGTCTTCATCCAGCATGCCATATCCTCTGTAAGCAGAATCCCCATTTTTCATTTCAAATAAATCAATTAATTCCAGACCAGAATCTGAAACAAATGGAAGGCTCTTCCCAAATTGACTTTCCAGCAGGCCATGAAGCTCAAGCTGCTGTTCGGGTGAATCACCGCTTACGATGTAGATGCTCGCATCCAGGCTGTCCAATTTGTCAAGATTTTCATGCAACTGAACCAGTTGCTGCTGGCAATGGCTTCAGGTATACGTGGTAATAAAAAAGAATAATACAGGTTTCTTTTGCGGAAATGTGACTTCCTCATTGTTCTGATTCCGCAAAGTCATGGAGCCTTGCATCATTTCTTGGCCGCATGCAGATACCACAAGGATGGTAATCAGCATTAAAAGTAATATTCTTGCTTTCATGTTCTCTTCCTTTCTATTAGACAGTTCTTTCTGCCCTTTTCCTTTGAGTATCGGTTGAACGAGGCAGCTTAGCGTCAATGCTTAACAGGAAACTTCCATTCAAAGCTAGAAAAACGGCTATTGCCATTAAGACGATATCTAGCTCATAACCTGATCCCTGTCCATTCCCGAGAAATCCAGCTCCCAGCTTGACCTTCAGGATTGCCCCGAGCATAATCATCGCCAGTAAAGCTGATATGATCCTTGTTCCCAGGCCGACGATTAACGCGATACCTCCGGCTAATTCTATCACAGCAACCAGGTAAGCGAGGAACCCCGGTAAGCCAATACTGGAAAACCATCCTGCTGTGTTCTCAATTCCCCCCTGGAATTTTGATAATCCATGAAGTAAGAAGGTAATGCCTAAAACCACTCTTAAAATTAAGGATCCAATTTCTACATTATGTTTCATTTTCATTCTCCTTTCAAGCATATTGCACTACATTGCGTAGTGTTAATAGATAAAAAAATTAGGCAAGAGTAAAAAGAACCATGCCCATTAATAACAGCATTACATGGATGGATATAACGATATGAAACAGTTTTAATTTGACTGGTATAGCCTTCTGCGGTTCAACAAGCTGCTGAAGCCTGAAATTCACTGACTCTCCGGAAAATTGCACCACTAACGTGGAAGGAGTTTTAAAGGAATTTTTTATTAGTTTAAGCAGGGCGCTTCCCAAACTCATTTCTGAACCCATTTTCGTTACAGCATACTCATCTGCCATTAATTCACTCATGATTTTAAAATTTTCATAACACCATTTTGTGAGCGGAATAAACCAAAGCGAATGAGCGATTACCTGAAGTATAAATATTTTTAAAGGGTCCCGATTATTTTTATGGAAGGTTTCATGTTCAACCACCGCCTCCAGTTCCTCCGTTTCAAGCATCTGGACCAATGAAGTGGACAGGACGATAACCGGATTTTTGATGCCGGTTGTAAAAGCAAGAATTCTATCACTCTTAATAATCATCAGATCTTCATGCCGATTCAGTCTAGTGCCATATAACCTCGTCATTTCGTGGTCCTTTAAGTTTAACAATCTTTTTCGAAACCGAAAGGATAGAAAGATTTGAGCAATTACTTTACCAATTGTGACCAGCAGGATATAAGCGATCATCGTGTTCAGGAGGAAGATGACCAAAAAGTAGTAAAAGGAATTTTCCCTGAACAAACTTATACAGAATTTAAAGAAGTTCAGCTTTAAATTCACCCCAAATATCAAATGTGTAAGAAACATACCCATTTGAATCCAGACCATCGAAGCCAGAACCAGGCTCAATAATAAAAGATACCAGGATTTTCTTCTCCACCACATCATGTTTTATCCTTTTTCAGCTGCTGGATTTTTTGTTCCAATTTGTAAAGCAGGGTTTCATCGACATCAGTTAGAGAATCGATCATATGACTGATGACTACTCCGCCAAATTCATCTAGTAAATTCTCGGTAAGCTTTTTGGATTGTTGTTCAAGGAAGTCATCTTTTGACAGGACTGGACTGAACAAAGATATACGCCCGCTTGTCCTCTTCTTAAGAGCACCTTTTTCTACCAGCCTGTTCATTACTGTCATGACCGTATTGAAATTGACTGGCTTTTCAGATTCAAGCTTCTGCTGAACTTCTTTAATGCTGCATTCCTCACCTAGCCAAAGGAATTCCATGATCTTCGCTTCAAGTGGTCCAAAGAACCTGGAAAGTCCTTCTTCATTATACTTGAATTTCTTAATATTCAATCCTCTCACCCTTCCACTACTGATTGTAGTGCTTTGGAGGATCACATTCAAGAGTTTTATATATTTATTTATCATTACAATTGTTACGTACCTTTTAAGATTTTAGAGGATACCAAAATTTAAAGCCCCCAGGCCTCCTTTAGCAGCATAATCCCTTTTTCGATTTCTTGTTCAGAAAGAGCTCCAAACCCTAATAAGATTTTAGGCGGTTGCCTTTCCAGTGGTTCGTTAAAGTATATCGATAAAGGGTAGACCTTTACGCCTGCATTCATTGCTTTTTGAATTAATTCAGGTTCCTCCATTCGACATATTACTTCTAACACAATATGAAGGCCTGAATGTTCACCAATTACCCTGACTTTATTTCCAAAATTGCTTTGAATAGCTGCAAGTAATGTACGCTGTTTTTTACGGTAAAGGGTTCTCATTTTATTTAAATGTCTTTGCCACAGACCTCCTTTCATAAAATGATACAGAGTATCCTGATGGAGACGGGAAACTGTCTGCTTATAGATGGTAAAGTGTTCCCCGTACTTTTTTATGAGACTTAAAGGCAACACCAGATAGCTGATCCGAATAGAAGGAATCAGCGCCTTGGAGAATGTCCCCAGGTAAATCACGTTTCCATTGCGATCGAGCCCTTGCAAGGATGGTATTGGTTTTCCTTTATAGCGATATTCACCGTCATAATCGTCTTCAATAATATAGGCACCCTTTTCTTCAGCCCATTTTAACAGGCCCATCCTTAGTGATATCGGCATGACCATGCCAAGGGGAAATTGGTGTGACGGTGTAACATATACTGCATTGGCATGGGTTTGGTTTAACACTTTTAGGTTGATTCCGTCTCCTTCTAGGGGGATAGGAGCAACCTGTACTCCTAAATCTTCTAGGACCGTTCGAGTGCGGTGGAATCCGGGATCTTCTATAGCATATATTTGTTCCCGGCCTATTAACAGGCATAAAAGCCCAATAAGGACCTGCGTTCCCGCTCCTATGACAATCTGGTCCGCCGAGCATCTTACGCCCCTTGATGCATAAATATGCTTGACAATTTGCCGGCGAAACTCAGGCTCTCCTTGCGGATGTCCCATATGAAACAGTTCCCCGCTGTCCTCATAAAGAGACTGTACAGCCAGCTTGCGCCATGCCTTGTACGGAAAGTGTTCGGTATCAATCTTCCCTGAATTGAAATCAATCAGCACATCTTCTTTTACGTCGGTCGAATGCTGAACAGGTTCCTGGTCGGAAACGCGATCTTGGAAGAGATCATGATCCAGATTCTTAACAAATAAGCCGCTTCGAGGCCTGCTCTCAGCATAACCTTCGGCGCAAATCTGTTCATATGCGCCCTGGACTGTATTTAGGCTTAATCCTAGGTGCTTGGCTAAATTGCGTTTAGAGGGCAATTTTTCTTTTGGTTTTATTCTACCCGCTAAAATTTCTCTCCTAATGAAGTCTGCCAATTGAATGTACAGAGGTGTTTTACTTTCCTTATCTAAAATTGGGGTCAGTTCGATCATAATTCCTCTCCTATTTAACTGATACCATTAAAATGATGTAATTTGGTTCTTTAAATTATACCAGATTATGATTCAATTAATGGTAAACAGAGAGGAAAGGGGCAATAAGAAATGAACAAAAAGATCTTCATTAAAGAACTGTCGAATAAGGAGGAGTGGCTGGAGGCCTTACCGGTTATGAAACAATTGCGCACTCATCTTGATGAGGCTGCATATCTTCAATTAATAGAGGAAGCTGCTGAAAAAGAGGGCTATAAAATGGCTGCTTTATTTGAAGGTTCTAAAATCGCTGCGGTGATCGGCTTTATGCCCATGATCACCTTATATAATGGGAGATTCATCTGGGTCTGTGACCTGGTTACACATGAAGAAAGACGTTCAAAGGGATATGGGAAAGCATTGCTTCAGTTTGCAGAAAACTGGGCGCAGGAACACGATTACAAACTGGTTTCCCTTTCATCGGGATTACAGCGGGAGGAAGCACATCGTTTTTATCAGGAGAAAATGGAATATGATAAGGTAAGCTATGTCTTTTTAAAAAAATTATGAACGTTATTCGCACGAAAGCCTCTCGCGCCTGCCGGAGGCTTTGCTTAACTATTTTTTATGGCGGACAGCTTTCGGAGGAGATTCGAGCCACTTATGCTTGATCATGATGTTCATACCGTCCTCCGCATACAGCTGAATCTCCATTAATAATCTATTGTATGCAGCGGCGATATCCCTTCTCATGCTGGCTCCTAAACCAAGTCCGTAAAAGCCGATACCCATGGCAGTTAAACTACCAGCAACGTACATCATCAGCTTGTCTGAAAAGACATATTCCGTTGTATCGGTTACCTGAGAATCCCAATACAAGCCTGCCGGAAGATGATCCTCTTTTAAGAATGTGCTGAATATTTCACAATGCTTCTCCGCAATCTCTTTTCCTCTTATAAAATGCTTGGATATTTCCTTTGATTTTGCCACTTGGCTGAAGCCCAGCATCACTGATGCTCCCAGAGAATTTCTTTGAAAATTGGCATACAGATTTGTCACTTCTGTAGACAGCAATGGTCTTCGATCTCCAAAAATTCCTGTAAGAAAACCTTGTTCCTCGATAAAATCTGCGCTCTCAGCTGGCTCCAGGAATGGAGAATGAATGTAAAGTCCATTTACGATCAAAGCATTTTTTGCAAGATTATAGAGACGTATGGAATCTGAAAGGCACTTTTCAAATAGATCTGTCGTATCCTTCCGTACTGCGAGTGAAAGATTCACAGCATGGCTCCTCATGCCCACCCTTCCAAACTGGTGCAAAAATTCAAGGATAAAACTGTCTGAAAACAATTCTGAATTGCTGGAGGAAGTTACGTCATTATCTAACGAAAAGCCAAACGGAATAGGATAACTCTCTTCTTTAAATAAAGCAGAAATAATTTCTAAATGCTCCAAAGCGCCCTGGTAGGCATCCTGAACAATAATTTTTATACTTTCATCTTTTGTTATATGTAAAAAATAACTTAGTATACATGCCTGTGCACTATCCCCCATATAAGTTCCCCATAGCTGGGAAATTTCTTGAGAAGTTAAACGATCAAGATTGTTCTCTTCCATCATGCTTCCTCCATCACTACCCTATTTTTTCACAGTGAGCTGCCTGCATTTTTGTTTTGTTAGTATACTTCTTTCGCAAGAATTTATTCTTCAACATTATTCCTTATGAATTCGTATGAGATTAGTTTAAATTGATTTTTAATGGGTATAAACTTTTATACCGAGGAGGAATGAGGACAATGAAAACTGCGAGAGCAAAAATTGGGGATCAGATTATTTCCCAAAATAAAATTAAAGGGATTGTAACAAAAATAAACGAAAATTCCGTTATTATCGACATTCTGGAAAATAACAGCGACCTTGAGTTTCCAAATAACAAGACGGTAATCTCACATAAGCATTATGAGCTTTCGAAGGAACAAGCCCTGCTGCACTAAAGGCAGAAAGTAAACAATATTTCTCAATACATATAAATTTTATTGTGCAATTCAGCAGTCAAAGGGTGAATGGTAGTGGAAAAATTCATAAATAAATTATTTGAAAACAACTCCAAGCAAATCGAGAATTACTGGAAAACTGAAATGGAAGAGGCTATTAAAAAAGAGAAAAGTGCCTCCGCCTTTAATGAACCATTAACCCTTGAATTATTTACAATTATTTTTGAAAGCATAAAGAAAGTAGATACTCAAATTACATCAGATTTGCAGTTCTTTTATTCAAAAATTCTAGAATACAATGGGTCGATAAATTTCATCACTCTTGGATTTCAGTCATTTCGGCGAGTCGCATTGAAAGTGCTCATTCATGAAGAATTGACAAGGGAAGAAATCCTGACGATCTATAATTATATTGACCGCTGGTTTGATCCCGTCATTTCACAAGTCGTGAATAATTGCTCCCAGACACTAGAAAATACCTTTACAGAACAGAAGCAAGCATTAAAGGAGCTCTCCGCTCCTGTCATCGAATTGTTTGATCAGATAGCGGTTATGCCCCTGGTAGGAAATATAAATGATGATCGGGCCAAAAACATAAAGGACAATCTTTTAATCGGTATAGCAAAGAATCAGGCTTCAATCGTCTTTATCGATATCAGCGGTGTCCCTGTTGTGGATACCTTTGTTGCCCAAAACCTGATTGACACTGCAAGAGCGACCAGGCTCTTGGGTGCTGAATGCATCCTGGTGGGCACCAGACCCGAAATCGCCCAGACAATTGTCAACCTTGGTATTGACCTGAGCGAAATCCGCACGTTTAATTCTCTTCACAAAGGATTATTATATGCTTTAGAAAAATTGAATATCTCTATTAACTAAGGAAGTAAAATTCAAAGACTGCAGACTAGTTGAAAAGTTAACTTGTCTGCAGTCTTTCCTTTTCCCGGCAGAATTCAGTAGTTCCTAGCTATCCTCTTTAAGTTAGAGTGATTCATGCGAATATTACCTTGTATCGGAAGGAAGCAATCGGACATGCATTAAATATTGTGTGACTCGCCTGTCTTCTTCATTTGGGTAACTGAATTTATGCCCTGCTGCAACCTTCCTGGAGGTTGAGCGAAACAAGTCAATCATTAAAGATAATGCCTCCCATACGCTTGGTACATTTCCATCTGAATATGTGTGGAGCAGCTTTTGATATATATCTTCCCCGGCGTACCGCTGTAGATGCTTTCCGCATTTCCCAAGGCTAATGGAATAACCATGCTTCATACCAACTTCCCATTCAAGCATTTTTAGAAGCATTTTCCTGCATATATCCATATGGTCCTGAGCATAAATCATTTCGTTTCTCCACAATCCTTTTGCTACATATGTCGTTACCCACCAGAATTCATTGCAGCAATCATCATACATCTCGGCCGACGGTTGTTTTACCCAATAGTGACGATCGGATGGAGCCGCAAGACCTGGCATTGCATCATCCTTATCTAGTAAAATAACGGTTAGGCTGTCTTCCCTGCAATACCTCAATTTGTCCTCAGCCGGAATTAAGGTTAAATCAATTCGATTTCCGTCAGTAAACAGCATTAAATAGGCAAACCGGTTCCTTGGTTGAGACGGATATAAAACCGATTCATCCGGTTTTTGCATGATGATCCGTTCCCCGAAAACATTAATCCAGTCAGGATCGATGATAAAGGATTCCAGATCGGTGACCAGGTAAACGATATCATAATCCATAAAGATGTCTTGGTTCGTATTAGGGTTGGCCCGTGAGCCGTTCATCCCAACCGCCCGCACTCTCTCATCCTCCATTGCCACTTGTAAAATTAGTTCCATCATCCTTTCATATGAACGCATATTAAATCCCCCATTTTTTAATTTTTTTTCCGAAAGTGCACAGACATGTTGTCTTAAGACTTCGGTGGGAACAGGGGGAAATCCCCCTAAATCTTTTATTTTGGGGTATATAGATAAAACTAAGGTTCGATAAAAAAAATATAGAAATAGAAACGTCTGTAACAAGGAGAGTTAAGGTAGCTTAGGGGATTATAGCTAGATGATGTCTATGTTGCCTATCATGCGACCTCGATTTGAACTAGCAGATAGCCCTAATGGTCAATCCTTTGTATTTATTGAATACCCGTGCTGGGGTATTGTTAACACCGCGGCATTTTTCACTGTCAGGAATTTAAAAAATACCCTGCGGCAAGTTCAGGCAAACATCCAGTAATATAGGATAAACTTTCTTAAAGTTTTTAAGGTGCAGAAAAAAATATGGCATTGGCCTGGAGTGATTACCATACAGTTTCAGCAATTAAAGGACAATCTTTATTCCTTTAGCAATTTGTCAATTTTGCGTTCAATGCGCTTTAACTTCTTATCAAATTTACGATAAGTCATATAGCCGGTAATAGCCTTGGCTAAAAAGAAGACCACCGCTGCGATTGCTATTAATATGTAATTACTTCCCGCCCTATGAAGCCACTCATTCAGTTGATCCAATTCGCTAACCCCATTTAGTTTTGCTTACTATGATATCCGATTCCGTTGAATATTATGAATTTCATTACGTGCCTTTTTCTATTAAAACGGATAGACGCTCAATCTTCACGTGTTTTCATTAGGTCTTAATTAATAAAAAACCTTGTTTAACCATTCTTAATAATAATCTCCAGTTGGTTCAGGATATCTTGTCTGTAAGAAGCCATTTCAAACTGAGAATTATCCAATCGGGTTTTTTTCATCTGTAATTTGCTGTATATGACTGATTCAAGACTTTTCCTGGCCTGAAGTACCTTTAATGTTCCTTCCAAACCATCAGCACCGATCTCTCGACCAAAACCCTGCTGTGTGTAGTATTGAACAAATCCATTAAACCAATCTTCCGGTCTTTCCCCTGCCGCTTTTGTAAAAGACTTGCTAACATCCTTTTGGTCTACGTAAAAAAGCAACGGTTCCAAGGGTTCTATAATTTTCGCTAACCGTTCAATGTACCTAATCATAGGGTCATCCTTGACACCATATTTGACCATGCCTATGGTTACAGGATTCTGAATAAAACAGCATTCAAAAATGTAAATTTTTTCTTCGTGAAGTGCTTTACGGCAAAATTCCTGCCATTTTTCGGTTATCAATTCTATATGAATGTCCAAAGGCAATTCGTAAATATCATGGTCATAAAGTACTTTCTTCAGAGAGTCAGGCAGTTCACTACTAAGCTTGAATCGAGAGATGATATAACCATTTTTTCTTTCTTCCCCCGTGCCCGCTAAGGCGGTTTTAAAATCACCGTTTCCTCTTAACAAATCCGTATATTCCTCTTTTGAAAAATAGGATACTCCATCATAGTCTGCAGGGTGATTCAAATTTCCCTCCAGAAATAACTGGGTTTCGATATCATTTTCAAGAAGAATGTCGTGGATTAGCTGAGCTGTCGTTGATTTACCTGATCCTGGCAGCCCTTCTACTAAAATGAGTTTTGTTCTTTCCATACGTTTTCCCCCAGTCTTCCTATTCTATATTTACATCATTTTCGTAACTGTTTTGAGTTCCCAGTTTAATGTATAAAAAAAACCATTTTAATAATCCTAAAAGAGGAACAATTTAAATGGAAAAGAGGGATACGCCGTGTTTTATTATAAAGAAGAGCTCATTAACCCGATTGTCCCAGATCAGCCGGATCCAGCTGCAGCAAGGGTTTTACAGGAAATACTTGGCGGCCATTATGGTGAAATGCGTACAATGATGCAGTTTTTCTTCCAAAGCTCTAATTTCAGAGGCAAGGACACTCAATTTCGTGATTTAATCAGAGGGATTTTTTTGGAAGAGATTGCACATGTCGAGCTAGTTCAAAACACGATAAATCAATTATTAAACGGCTCAGGAGAATCCAATGCACCTGGAGATTCAGGAGCAGATCATGCGCCACTTGACGAGACAGTTTTACATGCAAACCCTCATCATTATATTATCGGTGCACAGGCTTCCCTTCCCGTCGATGCAGCCGGAAACCCGTGGAACGGCTCATGGGTCTACAGCCATGGCAACTTAATCGGTGACTTGCTTGATAACCTTATTCTAGAATCTACCGGGGTCCTGCAAAAAAGCCGAATTTATGAAATGAGCTCCAATAAAACGTTCCGTGAAACACTTGCATTCTTAATCGTTAGGGATAATGCCCATCAAAATGCTTACGCCAAAGCTTTGGAGACATTGGGCGTAAATTGGGGCAAGCTTTTTCCGGTCCCTAACTATGACATTAATAAATATCCTGAATGCAGAAAATATGTGGAACTGGGTTACCACAATGTTCAATTTAACTTTAGGCTTGATCAAACAAGGATTGGTGAAATATTCTCCGGGCAAACACCAAGCCGGAATGGTGGAGATCTTGCTGTCGTAGAACCGCCGCAAGGATTCCCTGTTCCATTAATGCCAGAAATGCCTAATGAACATAGTCCGGGAACCAAAGATATGAATTTCTAATAACCATATCTAATAATCAAACGATGCAGCGTGCCTGGTCCCCTTTACTGCTTTAAAGCGCAGCGGGTCAGGCACGCTGCAGTGCTTTATTGCGTAAAAGTTTTATTTTTTGTTATTGTCCTCATAATCTTTCTCGGACATTACACATATATTGTTCCTTTTTAGCAGGGCGGATGTTACTCCATCCCCGGCAATGATTTTCCCCGAGAATTCACCATTATAGATGGCCGCACTCCCACATGAAGGGCTATACTCCTTAAGTACTACTGCCGTTGCGTTAAGTTCTGTTGCTTTTTGAAGTGTCAGGCGGGCTCCTCTTATGTACATTTCGGTTACATCGCGACCTGATTTTTCAATCACTCTCGCCTTTCCATCCAGAACATCGTCTCCGGTCCCGCCGATGATTTCAGCAGGTTCCCTTGGAGTTGAAAAACCTGCCAGGAGTTCGGGGCAGACAGGAAGAGCTTTGTTCTCCTTTACTAGCTTTTGAAGCTGCAAGTTTAAAGAATGAGTTTCATTGTACCGTACCTCCAGCCCAGCTAAGCAAGAACTAATAAGGATCATTTTCCTTCACCTCAATTTAGGTCAAAGACTCGCCATGTAAAAAAGTGTTAATTGGGCTAATGTGAAGACATTTGACGACAGACTTGACCAGACATTTTAAATGTAACAATCCTTTCTAAATTCCTCTTCCACACAATTAAGAATAACAGAACCCTGTCAAAGTTAATCTCGTTTTCTTTCATTTTTATCATCATTGCGCTCCAACAGGCTCACTCGCATAAAAACAAATAAGCGCGTATTCCCCCTTTTAGTTCGTTTCACCGAAATAAAACTTTCTATGTCCCAGATGACGGCATCAATCTTCTTTTCCATAAATGATATGGTGCATCCGCCGGAAAATAAACACATAATCAGTATAATTATACATTTTCCAGGTCCAAATGCCCCACTATTGAGGAGGTTTATTCGTTCAGGAAAAGAGATAATATATAGAATAGACTTTTTGCCCCGTTAAATACCTCTACAATGCGGGGAACTTACAATGATAGGAGGAAAACTACATGAAGATTCAATGGAATTTAATCCTGGCCCTAATCTTTGCCCTTATAGTTGCTGCATTTGCAGTAGTGAATGTTGAACCAGCACGAATGGATTATGTATTTGGAACAACAGAATTGCCTCTCATCATCGTCATACTTGCATCGGCCCTCTTAGGCGGAGTCATAATTGCATCTATTGGCCTTGTTCGAACGATGATGCTTCACCGTAAAATAAAGCAGCTAACAAAAGAAAACGCAAAACTTGAAGAGAGAGTGAGCGAGCTCACCCGAGAAAAAATCACCAGTAACAATGAACCTGCTAAGCAAACTGATGATGACCTTTCAATGAAGTCAGGGATCAATTGATTGGTATATTCCTTTTACGTGCTAACTGATATTAAAGGTTGCCGCCGTTGCTTGAATAGCTGATTCGGGATTGTCGCTAAATTTTCCTTTTGAACAACTATTGGGATTCGTGGTTTTGTAGTAGTAAAATTTCCCTTTTTAATCTTTAACCGTTAAAGAAATAATAAGAGGAATCTCGCTTTAGGAGGACAACTGTCATGAAAAAGGACAACTTAGAAAATAAAGAGAATCTGGTGAGTCTAAAACACTCAAATGAAGAGATTTTGGAAATCAGCTCTACCGGTTATGGATTAGAATCGGTTTCGAAGGAAAACGGAGAGGCTTCCAAAGAAAATGGCCAACCTTCTTGTGGTGGACTTTGAATTTTAAAACCAGACTTAATAAGACAGCAGAACAATTCTTAAATTGTTCTGCTTTTCTTTTTTAAGGTCCTAATCCTGGAATTTGCTACTTATTGCAGGTGCATTCCATGCTGTTTTATCCTGGTTTTTATTGACTCAGGCGAAACCTGCTCTTCATTATAGACGATTTTGACCTCCCCATCCTCTATATCCACCAATGCTCTTTCAATCCCTTCCATCTGTACAAGAATGGTTTCAAGGTCTGAGATGGGCTTTTCATGTGTTGCCTCTTTTACAAATATGGTCATATCCTTCATTGAGCCTCTTCCTTTCTATAATTGTTCCTTCTCTAATGAATCAGCCGGGATCTTGTTATTTCGATGCCCGAATTCCTTCCTGGCCCTAGAGATCAATTGATCGTGTTTTTCATCGGTATTCGTATCCCAAATACTATACGGAATCTCGTATTGAGCATGCCCTTCTTTTTCACGCATGTCCATGCACCTCACTTCCCTTTAGTTTGAATTAATATCAATCTGTTTATGCTGTTATTTTTCGAGACGATGGAAACGGTCCGCCACCAGCTTCCAGTCCTCAATAAAAGAAGGCCACAGATTAGGCCTGCGCCTCACAGCTAAGGGATGGTAAGCAACTGCAGCTTTGAAGCCTTGAATCTCATGCCAGCTTCCACGGAGAGTTTTAACCTCTGCCTCAGGCTTCTTAAAAAAAGATTGTACGGCCACATTACCCAGACACAGAATGATATCAGGCTTTTTTTCCGCAAGCTGGTCCTGGAGATGCCTTATGCAGATATGGCGAGTCTTCTCTTTCTCATAAGCACGGGTCGGCTTCCTTTTTAGCACATATGTTATATATAACTCGTCGGCCTTTAAGTTCACTTCGTTTGCAGCCAGTTGAAGTGTCTGTCTGGTGCCGCATAAAAACGGATTTTCTTCCCGGTCTTCCCTTGCCCCTGGATTATCCAGAACAACCATAATGGAGGCTGAAGGATTTCCTTCCCCCCAAACCATTCGGGATCTGTGTGTGTACAGGCCGCATTCTTGACAGGATTGATGGTCTTTGGGTGTTGGATCTTCTGGTAAAATCGATGGGCAAAAATGACTCATATCATTCCCTCCAGGCTATAGATTCAAATAAGTTTAGTTTCCCCGAAAGTCATGTCGATATGTCGTTCCTGTTTATTTCAGTAATTTTTTATTCACTTTCCGAAAATTCTTGATTAGTCTGTTTAGTCGCCAGTATAATAACTACTATAAATTAGTAAGTATTCTTCTAACGACTATAAACGACTCAGGTAAGGGTGTTAAAAATGGAAGAGCTTCTTAAGGAACTACAAAAGCTGGGTTTTTCCCAATACGAGTGTAAGGCCTATATTGGATTATTAAAAAATTCTCCAATCACCGGGTATGAAATAAGCAAAAGATCGGGTGTTCCAAGGTCGATGATTTATGAGGTTTTAGGCAAGTTGTTAGAAAAAGGGGCCGTTTATACCGTCCCTTCTGAACCTCTAACTTACGCTCCTTTGCCGGCGAAGGAATTAGTCGGAAGATTACGGAAGTCTTTCGATCATTCCTTTAGCTTTCTCGAAAAGAATCTGTCTGTCCTGGAGGGGGAACAAAAAGTCGATGTCGTTCGGCGGATCAACAGCGAGGAGCGGGTCCGGGAGGAAATGGCAGAAATGATCAGCAACGCTCAAGAAGAACTGTGGCTGTCCATCTGGGCACCTCAAGTTCCTTTCGTCAAGCAAGAGACCCAGAAAAGGATGAAAGACGAAATTGCTGTTTTTTCCATCCTGTTCGGTGCCCCTGAGGCAGAAATAGGAGTAACCACACATCATGATTATATGTCTACGGAAATAGCAGAGAACCGTATGAAGGGCAGGCTGACAATCGTCGCAAAGGATCATAAAGAAGTTTTAATCGCTAATTTTGCTCCTTCCACTTCGGCCTGGGCGATTAAAACGCAGGATCCGGCACTAGTTTTAGTGGCTGTTGAATACATAAGGCATGATATCATGGTGGCACAGATCATTAAGGAGTTTGGTCCTGAAAAGGCAGAATCATTATGGATGAGTCACCAGGACCTTTTTCGGGTTGTTACAGGACAACGCTTTAAGTAAGCCTAAAAAAAATTACAGCACAGAATGAGGGGGAGTATGATGGGTCTCTCAAATGCCCAGATCAACACAACGACTCTCCCAAAAGTGGAGGATACATTTTTACAAGGGGTTAAGGAATGTCTTCCTACACTTTTGGGATATTTAAGCATAGGATTTGCTGCGGGTGTCGTGGAAAAAACGGCAGGTCTCAGTATACTTGAAATTGCACTATTAAGTTTTATTTTATATGCCGGTTCCGGACAATTTATTGCAGCAGGCATGATTGGTGCTGGGAGTTCGGCGACCGCAATTATTATTACCATTTTCTTTGTCAATCTCCGGCATATACTGTTGAGTGCAGCCCTGTCCCCTTATTTCCGGCATCTCACTCCTATTAAAAACATGCTTGTGGGGGCCCTGTTAACAGACGAGACTTTCGGTGTAGCCATTAATAAAGCAGCCAAAAGAAAACAAATCAGTGAAAAATGGATGCACGGTTTAAATATAACGGCTTACCTGAACTGGGTTGCTGCCAATGTTGCCGGTGCCTATTTTGGTCAGTGGATTTCCAATCCCGAAAAATTCGGGTTGGATTTTGCTCTGCCCGCAATGTTTATTGGACTTCTTGTTTTAACGATAGCCTCCCGCGGGAAGGTAAAGCTGGATATTATAGTTGGAATCATGGCGATTATAATTGGAGTTGGTGCAAGTGTGATGTTTTCTGCAAGTATAGGAGTCATTGTTGCAACCATCATTGCTTCAACCATTGGGATGGTGATTGAAAAATGGAAGTAAGAGCGGGAATTTTATTAATCATTTTAGGAACTGCAATCGTGACATTTATACCAAGAGTCCTTCCTCTTATGATCCTGACACGTTTTGAATTGCCGGAATGGGCCACAAGGTGGCTGAGCTTTGTTCCCATCTCCGTTATGGCAGCTTTAGTGGGGCAGGAACTTCTGATGAATGATGGAGAGGTGGCTCTCACTACTAATACAGTAGAAATATTGGCCGCCCTGCCAACATTCCTTGTCGCAATCAAAACTAAAAGCTTATTGGCAACAGTAGTTGTTGGAATTCTATCCTTAATGGCTCTACGATTTATATTCATTTAATAATAAAACGCCCCAGTTTATGAACTGCCCCGATCGTAAATGGTATTTAACCAATCGGGGAGTTGAAAACGGAGGGCGTTCTTTCATTATTTGATGTTGGAGAGATGAATAATATGCTTGAGACCGGAATACGCATTTTTGAAGGTTAATATATTTCTGGACATGTCCCCTGCAGCCATCGCAAGTTCCGGAGTGATCCCCACAAGGATACATTTTGAACCAATTAAATTAAGTGAATCATTTAGTTTTTGCAGTTCATGTTTTGTTTCATATTCAAACTCATAGAGTCCACTCAAATCAACCAAAACATATTGAATCTTATTTTTTACGCATTCCTCCAGAACAGAGGCAATCACCCTGTCAGCACGGTCCTTATTGAAAATGCCAATGAGTGTTAAGGCAATCGTTTTCTCCCATATTTTTATAATGGGAACCGATAAAGCATTTAATAATTTTTCTTTTTCGTTATCTTCCTCTGCTTTTGTCGTAACATCCATCAGCATGACGACATAGCCCTGAATTTTATCCTCATTATCTTTAATTGATGTAATGACAATATCGGCAACGAAACGGTCCTTAATGGTAATCCTCGCACGGTGGCTGCCCTCGAGCTGGTCCATAATAATCTTCTGGTGCTCTGGCCTTTGGTGGAACCGCCCCATATTCATTCCGATTAATTCATTTACATCCGAGATTCCAAATAAAGGTACTACGTCCGATAGCAGATTGGCAGCACTGGAATTCATCCATTGCACATTATAGTCCCTATCCGCGATAATAATCGTTTCTCCTATACTGTCCAGGGCATGCAGCAAGGATATATTCTCTGGTATTTTTCCAACTGTCCCCATAGCTCTACCCTTTCATTCACAAGATGATACCATAATAACATATGTTAATTTATGCATCAAAGATATCAGCGGCAGGCATACCATTAAAAAATTTCTTGTAGCATCCTGAAAAATGGATCGCTATTTTTATTTTATTCTCTGAACTTAATAACTAGAAATAATGGCTTAAGTAACATAAATAAAGCTTCAGTTTCATTTTCATATGCTTTTGCTTTGAATGCAGATTTTAAATGACTGGGGCTCTTTCCGAATCATAGCAGACGCTAGCAACTTCCTACCCTTATGCTAACAAGGAAATATCTGAATTATTTTTAATTTGCTGTAAATAACACTTACTAATTAAAACAAACCTAAAGCTATTAAAATAGTGGCTAGGCCTGAAATCGTTAATTCTGTCCGCCACTTATCGATAATGGTTTTATATTCATTTTCATGCAGATCATGAACCTTCTTTTGAAGAGATTCGTCTGAAAATAGTTCAAGATTATGTGTACCCTGTATTCCTCTACCACCAAAGTAGATGATTTTGTGAATGGGCAAGACAGCAATCAATATTATCAAACCCGCAAGCAGACCATAATTTCCAATAAAATTATAATCTATTCCTTTATTAAGAATAAATCCTGTCACCATGATCATTAGATAGATACCAAAAACAATTACTCCACTGAACAGAATTCTTTTACCCAGTCTAAACCACCTCGCCGTATTGTTCTCCATTAATGATTCTACAAGAGTAATGGTTCTCCTTCAGCCTGTAAGATTAAACCAATTGACTATATACAAGAATTCAAGAAATCTGTTGCCGTGGCTGGCAATACTTTTGCATTCTTTTTTTGAGATGGTGGATTAACCAAGATACACTAAAAAATGAAAAAGGTTTTGTTTATGCTCACCCATTTCAATCTACTTGCCAATAAAAGCAGTGTTCTTGTATATGGCTTGTCCAGCTCACTTCCGCCTCTATCTGCTTCAATGGGACAATAAAAAGCAATATTGGGTTGGAGGGGCTTAGGGTAAATAAAAAATCATCCCGGATGCCTTTAGCGCGGGATGATTTTTGTTGCCTGGTTTCTCACTTTCCGTCCGCAACTTCCTTCAGGATTTCATACGAACGTTTTTGCTTGTCTTCGTCATAAATATAAGATACGGCCATAATTTCATCAACGTGGTAGTTATCCTGAAAAGACGCGAGCTGTTCCCGGATGGTGC
Organism: Mesobacillus foraminis; assembly: GCF_004340465.1. Lineage (GTDB taxonomy): Bacteria > Bacillota > Bacilli > Bacillales > Cytobacillaceae > Mesobacillus_B > Mesobacillus_B foraminis. The sequence goes on from NZ_SLVV01000004.1 coordinate 138,730, forward strand.
CTTTGCTTCCCATAAGTGTAACGCTGCCCATGGAAGTGGCCATTTCTCTTTCCATCGGATTCCACAAGCTCTCTAGATCCTCAACCGGAGGCTGCATTGGACTCTGGGTGCCGCGAACCACGTTTAGGAAAAATTGATGCATTGTGGTAGACAATAAGCTTGCCTCTTCATCGGTTTCAGCTGCAATTACATTCAGGCATACGATCATGTATGGTTTGTCCAGGTATTGAGATGGCTGGAAACGTTCCCGATAGATGGAGATCGCTTCCTCCATGTATCGTGGAGCAAAGTGTGATGCAAATACATAAGGCAAACCCAGACTCGCTGCTAAATAAGCAGAATCTGTGGAGGAACCCAGGATATAGATCGGTATATTTGTTCCAACACCTGGATAAGCTTTTACGAAGCCTTGCGTTTCCTCGGGTCCGAAGTAATTCAGGAGGGCGTTTACATCCTCTGGAAACGTATAGACGGAATCATATTGAGAACGTCTTAGTGCATTTGCCGTCTTCATATCTGTGCCAGGTGCACGCCCCAGTCCCAGGTCAAGACGGTCAGGATATATAGTCGCCATTGTACCGAACTGTTCAGCTACGACCAAAGGAGAATGATTCGGCAGCATGACTCCGCCAGAACCCACTCGAATGGAGTTTGTATGCTCCAATGTATGCTTAATGAGAATGGATGTGGCTGAACTTACTAATGTGGGAGTATTATGGTGCTCAGCTATCCAATAACGTTGATAGCCCATTTTTTCCGTTGCCTGCGCAAGATCCACCATTGAATTGATTGCTTGCCTTGCCTCCTGTCCTTTACGAATGGGGGCTAAATTTAAAACGGATACGGGAATTGTAGTTGCCATATAAAATTTGTCCTTTCTTGATGAGGATTCAATAATATAGTATCAATTGAACAGAGTGAAAAAAACTTAAATGCTTGGAAATTGTCTGGTCCCTCTAAAGGTGTGATGTCTCCCGGCAATATGAAGCCGCTTGAGCACAAGCAATGAAGTGTAAATTGACCTTTGATGTGATTTCGGGTTTTATTAGTATACGATAGGCTTACACCCCTATACAAAGCCTGCTGGATTTAATGATTAAGGAGGCATATTTAACCAGTGCGTGAATGAAATATTTGATCCCATGAGTGATGATCTATTCTGGTCTGGATGGAAGCCGCTAAGGAAGAGCAGCATGTAAATTAATGACTATTTTGACTCATGGGGAATTGCTCTTTTTTTTATAATAAGGGTACGCAGCTATTCGATTATATGATTTGTTAAAATTAATACTATTGTTATTTTCCTTGCGCTCTATAAATAGTAAGGTAATACACAATTCCATAGATGGCAAAATATTCTAACAAAGAGTTTGACAGTAATGGATGATCTGTTTTACAATACCAAATATTATATGTTATAGAGCACAGCTGCTATAAATCTAATATGTTACTTTGCTTTTATCCAAGATCATTCACGGTAAGCAGCATTTCTGTTTGAATACATATAATTGACTCCTGCCAATTGGCAGACTCATAGCTTTAAATATTCTTTATAAGGACGGTGGAATAATGACAGATTTTCTCAATTGGTTAAGCGGTGTCGTTTGGGGCCCGCCAACTCTTCTCCTCATCGTGGGAACAGGACTATTACTTACTATACGTTTAGGTTTTTATCAATTTTCAAGCTTGCCTTACGCACTCAAGCTGGCATTCTCCAAAAATCAGGATAAAAGTTCTGAAGGAGACATCTCCCACTTTCAATCATTGATGACAGCCCTTGCTGCAACTATTGGAACAGGAAATATTGCGGGCGTTGCTACGGCTGTAGTATTAGGAGGACCAGGTGCGATCTTTTGGATGTGGGTTACAGCCTTGGTTGGAATGGCCACAAAATATGCAGAAGCCATTTTAGCAGTTAAGTACCGAACAGTCGGCGGTAATGGACAAATGGCTGGTGGACCGATGTATTACATTGAAAAAGGGTTAGGATGGAAATGGCTTGCAGTACTGTTCGCTTTGTTTGGTTCGATAGCCGCCTTCGGAATAGGTAGTTCCGTTCAATCCAACTCTGTCGCTGCAGCTGTGGAGAACAGCTTCGGCATTAATCCATGGATTACAGGATTGATCTTAACTGTCTTTACGGCCCTTGTTATCCTAGGCGGCATTAAGAGTATCGGGAAAGTAACCTCATTATTCGTTCCCGTTATGGCTATCTTTTACGTAGTTGGAGGTTTGGCCATTATTTTAATGAACCTTGATCTTCTGCCAACAGCATTAGGAAAAATTTTCTCAGATGCTTTTACTGGACAGGCAGTGGCAGGCGGAGCCATTGGTGCCGTTATCCGGTATGGGGTGGCTCGCGGTGTCTTCTCAAACGAAGCTGGAATGGGATCTGCACCAATTGCAGCTGCTGCAGCAAAAACAGATCATCCGGGACGGCAGGCATTGATTTCCATGACAGGAACCTTTTTAGATACCATCATCGTTTGTTCCATCACGGGCATCACTCTGGTCATGGGAGGAATGTATCTTGACACTGATTTAACCGGTGCCGCATTAACGACAGAGACATTCAATTCGTTGCTGCCTGGCGGCGGCTGGATTGTAACGATTGGTATTATTTTATTTGCTTATTCAACCGTTCTTGGCTGGGCCTATTACGGTGAAAAATGTTTTGAATATTTATTTGGAAACAAATCCATTATGATTTACCGAATCGTGTATGTAGCCACTGTATTAGTCGGTGCCGGTATGAATTTGGGCCTGGTTTGGACAATTGCCGATATCTTCAATGCTCTAATGGCGATCCCAAACTTAGTTGGTCTTCTATTCCTCTCAGGTGTAGTTGTTGCGGAAACAAGATCCTTTAAGAAGCTTCGTGAGCAGGAAAAGCTGGAAGAAAAAAATGTCAATATAGGTTCTTCTCTATAAAAAAAGAGCATTTTGCTCTTTTCAGTCTATAGCCAAAAGGGGTTCGGAATGGTTCCATTCCGAACCCCTTTTGGCTATTATTGAGTTTTTACAAAAGGATAGACGACTCCCGCTTCGGGCTCCAGTCCAATATAGGACCTTTACATATGCAATTGGCTATCTTTTTCAGGTTCAAGACGGCGAATGTATGTATAGCCTGCATCGACCAGTTTTTTAAGTCCCCTTAGGATTGTCCAATGCATGCCATGTTTTTTTTATCTGCGAATATCTGCTCGATGGTTTCCTTCAGTTTCGCATATATATCTATTACTTCATGTCTAAGCTGGGCTGTTTATTTCCGTTCCAGTCTTCGCTTTCCGCGGGGCTGGCGCTGAGCCTCCTCGTCGCAGCCTCCTGCGGGCATTCCACTCCAATCAACAGGTTTTCAAAAGTTTATCTAGCTGTGCAACCAAGCCCATTTTAAAATAGATAACTAACTAGTTTTATGAAGATGCTTTCGAAAAACCACTCAATCCAACGGGACCAACTTTAGTTTGTCCACCAACCAAACTAAAAAGATTGTAGGCAAAATACGAATTTTCATCGAGTTTTGTCTACAGTCTGAAAAGAGCATTTTGCTCTTTTTCTTTCTATATAAAAACAATTTTTGAAGGACTTTTCCCTCCAGTTCTCTTTTCATTTTCATTCATGGTACATCCTGAACATGCATTTCAAACGATCCATTTTGCCCTTTCTAAATATTAATGGACAACCGGTGCTGTAAGGATAGGGTGAAGTTTCCCCTTTAGTGCAAATGAAACTTTGCCTGTCTCCTCTGACACCACCAGCACGAGAGCATCGCTCCTTTCGGTTAATCCTAGAGCTGCCCGGTGCCTGGTTCCTACTTTCTTTCCGATAATTACACCTGATGTCAGAGGAAGTACGTTTGCTGCTGAGACAATTTGATTTCCACGAATCAGTACAGCCCCGTCGTGCAAAGGATTCCCTGGATAAAAGATCGCCTCCAGAAGTGCGGGTGTAAGTGCTGCCCCCACTGGCATTCCTTTCTGAATCAGAAGCTCCACTGGCTCCAATCTTTCGACTACAATCAACGCACCATGCCTGTGATGCGATAGTCGTTGAACAGCAACAGCAAGGTCCGAGTATTTATCCGTAAAAGAAGACAAGTAACAGTTTAGATAAAATGATGCTGCTTTAGCTTCAATTATGTTGAATTTTTCTTTAATATCTTCTAATTTGCCCAATAAGCAATCATTTGCATCATCAAGAACTTCCAGGCTTTCTTTTAGTTCGTCCGTAATTTCATGAATTCCCTCCGCTAATTGTCGCTTTATAGGCGAAAAATCACAATTAGCTGTTCCTTCGCTGTGTTCTAGCATGGATATCCTCCCAAGTCTTTTGGGATTATTATCCGCTGGTCTGTCTTATATTATTTAAGTACCTTCTCAAAAAGCTTCGTAATGTCGGAAGGATTGGGAGTGGAAAGATTCAGAGTTGATTCATTAGGAACATGCGGCATCCAGGAAACATAGTGATGCTGCCTGATATTCTTTTTTCTTCATCCCTAAAACACCAAAGACCTTTATGAAAACCCAGCTGCTAGGTATAAGAAACACTTACCTTTGTGCTGCCTTTCTCATGTTTTGCCTATAAAATAAAAATAGGGAACTAATAAAGTTCCCGCTTCGTTAAAAACTGATTTATTTTAATGTTACCCAATGGAAATTAACCCTCGTCGACATCAATGAGATCTCTATGAATTCTGATAAAATAGGCTTCCAGTGATGCTTGGAGCTTGCTGTCAAGCTGGTGGTATTCACTGTCTCCTCTTTCAACTAGGGAATAAAATTCTTCTTCCCCAATTTCACCATTTTCAAGCGCTGAATATTTTTCCCATATGCCTTGGATATACTTGTTTTCAATCTCTGCATATTCATGAGCACCGATTTTTTTCAGAATGCCAACTAACTCGTTTGCGAAACAATTGATACCAATGTTCTGTATGTGTTCTGAAAACCAAGTGATTAAACTTTCGTGACCCCCGCTCTCCAGTTCGGAATAGCATTGAAATACAATGAAAGTTTCATTCAATAATTTATCTTCGCTTGGATAATCCTGGTCACAAACTACATTAACTACAGCGTTCCATATATCGTCACGATCCAGCAGATCACTTCGTTTCATTTTAGGCTTCATGGTTTCACTCCTGCAGACTAATACACGTTAACACGTGACCAGTGTCTATTATTATCCTCAAGGTGAATTACAAAAGACTACAAACAAATTATAAACCTACTATTTGAATAATCATTTTTTTACAAATATTATCTATAAGATTTTAACATTCTTGTAAGATTTCTCTTAGATAAATGATAAAAAGCCAGTTCTATCGCTTTTAATCTCTTAATGCCTATCAAACTCGCTTGTTTATGTACAATATGATCGCAACGTACCCAGCCTAGATTCTTGTGCCTTTGTTGAAATACTCTTCCATGATTTCATGTGGCACCATGTTTCCGCCTGTGCCCCAAATGAGATGATGCCCATTTCGAAGTATACCTTCTAAATTATGTTCTTTAAGATAGTTTAACCCAACTGGGTGATTCTCCAGTAGGATGGGACCATAGAAACCGGCAAGAGCGGACGGCTCAAGATACAGATTTTCTGTAACAGCCAGATGATGCAAGAAGGAATATAACCGCTGATCTTCAATTGTGTAGCATCCGCTCAGCAGATGTCCCATTTTCCTTCCGACAAATCGGGAAGGACGTCCTACTGCCAACCCATCTGCCTCTGTTTTGTTATCCAGTCCAAAATCCTGGACTGACACCGAATCGTAAAGGCCGGTCATCTGCCCGATTAGGAAGCAGGGTGATTGGGTGGGCTCCGCAAAAAAGCAGTGAACATGATCTCCAAATTCCGCTTTAAGCCCATAGGCGACTCCCCCCGGACCCCCGCCAACTCCGCATGGCAGATAGACAAACAGAGGATGGTTTTCATCCACGGTAATCTTCAGTCCTTCAAGCTGCTTCCTTAACCTGGAAGCGGCTACGGCGTAACCTAAAAAAAGGTCCTTCGAATTTTCATCATCGATAAAATAACACGTTGGATCGGCTGCCGCCTGGCTGCGGCCTTCTTCAACAGCTTTGCTGTAATCGGATGCATATTCCTTCACATTAACACCCTTGTTACGGAGCAAATTCTTTTTCCATTGTTTTGCATCAGAAGACATGTGGACAGTTACCTTGAATCCCATCTGTGCGCCGACAATTCCGATGCTTAATCCTAAATTTCCTGTTGAGCCTACCGCAATTGAGTATTGGCTGAACAAATCTTTAAAATCAGACCCGTCGAATGCTTTATAATTGTCGGTCAAATCGATTAAACCATGCTTAATGGCAATGTCTTCTGCGTGTTTTAATACTTCGTATATACCGCCCCTTGCTTTTATTGATCCTGATATTGGCAGGTGACTGTCACATTTAATCAGGAGTTTTCCTTTAAGTTCTATACTTTCAAGTTCTTCCATTCGCTTCTGCATAGCCTGAATGGATAATAGTGGTGATTCAATGATTCCATTTGACTCTGCCGTTTCTGGAAATACCTCAGCTAGATAAGGTGCAAATCGCTCCAATCTCCGGGAGGCATCCTGGATATCTTCCTTTTCAGAAATTGGGATGCCGCATGAGGACTTGTCATATTGGGGATTGCCCCAGAAAATCTCAATGGGTTCAATTAAATCCTTTAATAAAGGATAATCCACCAGCCACTGTTCAAGGCTCTTGCCACCTATCAGATTTGTTTTCATAGTCCCTCCTGTGAAAATCGATTGTTTAAAAGATAACAGTGTATCAACTGCCTTATTACCTTTCATTCTATCAGAAGAAGGATGCCATTGAGTCAATAATCACTCATATCAAGATAAAAGACAGGGGAAAATTCCCTGTCTTTAGGTAATCAGCAAACGGACCTTTAAAGGATTACTCGCCCTTGGCTCTTCCAAGGTTTTCCTTTACTTTTTTCAGCGCAAATCGGTACTTCTCCCCTTTCTCGATTTGAGTTACCTGTGAATCGTGGACGGTGATCTGGATCGTTCCATATTCCAGGTTCTCTAAAAAGCTGAGGATCTTATCAATGACTTCCTGATCGATTTTATTCTTTGAAGACAACGAAATCTTCTCCTTTCATTAATCTAATCCGATTTAACAGTAAATCTTCAAGAGTTGTACGTTCCAGCACATAGGCAATCGTATCCCTGACCAGGGACCATAGCGGTTTTAACTGGCATCCTTGCTCTAACGGGCAGGGTTCGTACTGGGTGATTGAGGCACAGCCCATCGGTGACAACGGTCCTTCAAGATTTCGAATCACTTCGCCGATAATGATATTCTCTGGACTTTTATGAAGAAGGTACCCACCCTTTGCACCACGTTTGCTTTGTACATAATCCAGCTTTTTTAGTTGAAGAAGGATTTTTTCTAGATACTGAATGGAAACCAGAGTTTTCTCCGAAATTTCTTGAATAGTCATTACAGTACCCTGATGTTGTCCCAGTACCAAAAGTGAACGCAATGCGTATTCTCCCTTACTGGATACCTTCATGTTGGCCTCCTACGAAAGTCGAGTAAACCAGTCGACTTTCAGCTTATTTTAAAAGTCGAGTCATTTAGTCGACTTTTGGGCAGTTTTTAATGTGTATGCGTTTCACCATGCTAACAATTCCAAGTAATTCTATTGGTTATTAATATTTTAATTTATCATATTATGGGACTTATGTTAAAGCAACCACCTGCCAAGAAATTTTTTACAAATTTATTTTTCTCAATCTGATGTTTATATAGATAGTCACTATAAAAGGTTATTTTAATAAATGGTATATTTTATTTTATTCCCTGTATCTCTTTAAGAGCCTGTTCTACAAATTTGTTTTCAATCACTTTTTTGGTCTCAAGCTCCTTGTCAATTCCGCCAACGGAATATAAAAAGTCTGCCTGTTCCTGATGGGCGTTCGCAAATTCCTCTGTTGTCGGCGATAAAATGGAATCAGACTTTTCCAATACGGATTCTATAATCTCCACATCTATCTTTTCTGTCTTGGCTATATCCTTAGAAACCTCGTCAATATTCTCTGTAAAATGCTGTCGGACTTCTTCATATGTCTTTAAAAACAGGACCGTTAAATCCTTATGCTCTTCAATGAAATCTGTTCTGGCAATGAGAAAGCTTGGCGCATTAATATTGAGATCTTCTCCAGTGACCAGGACTTTTGCTCCGGTTTGATATACGGCAGTGGTAGTATAAGGCTCCCATATCGACCATGCATCAATTGAACCATTATCCAATGCAGGACGTGCTTCGTCAGGCTGAAGCTGGATGACCTCTATGTCCTTATCCGATAAACCTGCGCGGTCTAATGCCAGGTATAAAAAATTGTAAGCGCTGCTCCCTTTTGCTACCCCGATCTTCTTTCCTTTTAGATCTTTTAGTTCCTTTATGGAGCTGCCTTTTGGAATCACGATTGAATTTCCCTTCTTGCCATCACTGGTAACTGCTATGGCTTTAAAATCGACATTTCCAGACTGACCTGCAATGACCGGTGTGCCTCCTACTGCTCCAAAATCAATTCGCCCAGATGCCAATGCTTCAAAATGAGGCGGCCCACTGGCAAACTCATTCCATGTTACCTTAACCCCAGCTTTTTCAAATGCTTTCTCAAAATATTTATGTTGCCTTGCATATGGCAAAATTCCTACCTTCCCTTGAACACCAATGTTTACAACAAGATTCTGGTCTTTATTCGAGGTGGTGGCTTCTGATGAAGCGCCGGTCCCGGCGCAGGCACTGAGCAGGAATAAAGATAAAATTAGTGAAAACATTTGAAGTGGTTTCATCCTCTTACCCATCTATTTTCTCTTCCCTTCTATTCTTTATTTTTCTCATCTTTATAGTCGGAATTGAATGGCAAGAAAAGAATTCTTTCTTTTTCCTCCAACTATCCCTGGAAATTATCCTGCCACTTTAAAAGTTTACGTTCAAATACTCTTACGAAAGAATCGGACAGTTTTCCAAATACGGCAAAGATAATGATCCCGACAAAAACAACGGATGTTTGAGAGAATTGCCTTGCATCCATGATAAGATACCCTACACCCTGACTTGAACCCATTAATTCAGCGGCTACCAATGCCAGCCATGCTACTCCTAATGATAATCTCAAACCCAGAAGGATGTTAGGGAGAGCTGCAGGTAGTATTAATAAAGTAATTTGCTTCCACCTGTTGAACTCTAAAACCTTAGCAACTGAAAACAATCTTGAATCGACTCCCCTTATTCCAAGAAAGGTATTTACATATAAGGGGAAAAAAGCACCCTTGGCAATTAACAATATTTTTGAAAGCTCACCAAACCCAAACCACAAGATAAATAAAGGAATCACTGCCAAAGTTGGAATGGTTCTTAACATTTGCAAGGTAGGATCCAGGGTGTCTTCAACATTCTTGTTAAAGCCCACTGCCAGCCCTGCAAGCAAGCCTAGAGTTCCGCCTAACAGGAAGCCTCCTAATGCCCTTAATAAGCTGATTTGAAAATGATCAGCCAGATTTCCGGTTGTTAGCAAATCGATAAAAGTGAAGAAAATGATGCTTGGCCTTGGCAGAAGTGTCTCGGAAATGATGCCCAATACTCCTGTGAGTTCCCAAAGGACTAAGATCATTACAGGTAGGATGAATCCCTTTAACAGAAGGCCGATGTTTGTCAATTCTCTTCTTCTTCCAGCAGCCTCTTCCTTTCCAGACTTGAGTTTGTTCAATGAAACGGTTGTATGGTTATGCACTTTTCATCCCCCTTATATTCCAGCACTATTGACTAGCTCCAGCTCTTCTACCTTTTCAAATTCCCCCATCACTTTTTGCCGATAATCCTGAAAAAGCTTTGTTGTTTTTTTTCTTGGAAATGGTAAATCGATCGTAACAGCTTTTTGGATTGTCCCTGGCCTGGAACTCATAATCATGACCTTATTTCCTAAATAGACAGCCTCATCAATATCATGAGTGACAAAAACCATTGTTGTTTTCTCTTCTTTCCAAATATCCAGAAGAGCTTCTTGCATGTGCGAACGGGTAAATGCATCCAATGCTCCAAAAGGTTCATCTAACAAAAGGATTTTAGGCTTTCTAAGCAAAGCTCTGGCAATCGCTACTCTTTGTGCCATTCCGCCTGACAGCTCTTTTGGATATGCCCGTTCAAAACCTTCCAGCCTTACAAGTTTGATCAGCTTTTTGACTTCCGCCTGGACCTTTTCATCTTTAAGAGATAAATTGGCTGCGATGTTCTTTTCTACTGTAAGCCAGGGAAATAATCGGGGCTCTTGAAAAATAAATCCTTGATGGACACTGGCACTTGTAATGATTTCACCATCCAGTCGAATGTCGCCCTCATAGTCTGTATCAAGTCCCGCGATTGCTTTAAGCAGTGTGCTTTTCCCGCACCCGCTGGGACCTATTATGGTTAGAAATTCGCCTCTTTTTACATTTAAGCTGATGTCCTTCAATACGTGGACTTTTTCCCTTCCTTTACTAAAGGTTTTGGTTAAATGATTTAGTTCAAGCAGTGTCATTTTTAGCTCCTTTCGATCCCTTTTTAAACATTTATTTTCTGAAAAATATTAGCTGGTCTTAAGAGACCAAGGTGCTCTCGTAAAGTGGTTCCTGTATAGTCTTCTCTGAAAATGCCCCGGTTTTGTAATTCGGGGACTACTAGGTCAACGAATTCATCCAATCCGCCAGGCATGTACGGGGGCATAATATTAAACCCGTCTGCCGCACCATGTTCAAACCATTCCTGCAGCTGATCGGCAATCTGGATGGGTGTCCCCTTTATCTCCCTGTGTCCTCTTGCCCCGGCTACACGCTGGTATAATTGCCGTATCGTGAGTTTTTCCCGGTCTCCTAAACTTTTTACAAGCTGAAACCTGGTCTTTGCTCCGTTAATGTCCTTGATATCGGGAAGTTCAGGTAGTGGTTTATCAATTGGATACTCCGATAAATCATAGCTTATGAGGGCTGAAAGCAGGCCGACACCTACTTTTTCTGGAATCAATTCCATCAGCTGCTGTTTCTTTTCAGATGCTTCTTTTTCTGTCCTTCCTATTACAGGGAATACACCGGGCATTATTTTCAATGAATGTTCCTCACGGCCATATTTCTTCAAACGCCCTTTAACATCCTGGTAAAATGCCTGAGCCTCTGAAATGGTCTGCCAGGCAGTAAAGATTACTTCCGCGGTTTTAGCTGCAAGGTCTTTTCCGGATTCTGATGACCCCGCCTGAATAATGACAGGATGGCCTTGTACAGGCCTGGCAATATTTAAAGGTCCTTTCACGGAAAACCAATGATCTTTGTGATCTACTTGATGAACTTTCGTGGGATCTGCAAATATCCCTGTTTCTTTATTAATTAAAAGAGCATCATCCTCCCAGCTGTCCCACAGTTTTTTTACTACCTCTACAAACTCCTCGGCCCTGTTATACCTGGCACCATGTTCGAGGTGCCGTTCCTTGCTAAAATTCAGAGCTTCCGCTTCACTTGATGAGGTTACAACATTCCATCCCGCACGACCGGAGCTAAGATGGTCAATGGTCGCAAATTTTCTTGCGAGATGATAGGGCTCGTTATAAGTAGTGGATGCAGTAGCTGCTAATCCTATCCGCTTCGTAACGACTGCAAGAGCAGAAAGAAGGGTCACCGGATCTGGCCTTATGTTGACGCTTTGCTCAATACCTGCTCCATCACGGTCATGAACTGCATAACCGTCTGCAAAAAAAATCATGTCAAATTTACCCCGCTCTGCAGTCTCTGCCAATTTGCGATAAATATCAAAGGACAGAATTCCGTCAGTCTGGCTCTCAGGGTGTCTCCATGAAGCTACATGATGGCCCGGAACCATAAAAAATGCCCCTAATTTCATTTGTTGCTTTCCAATTTGCATCTTATCGACTCCTGTTTGCTAAAATTCTATTCGATTTACAAACCGTACTACCAAGACAATCAAAATTTAGGCTTTTCAAAGTGATCCAATCATTCGTTTACAGGTTAATATTTTTAATAAACTCATTCAGTTTAATCGCCAATCCACCATGACCGAATCTAATAAATTTCTGTGTTCCTGCAGCAGGTATATTCGTAGATATGAATTTAAGAAAGGTTAAAATATAAAACCTTCTATTAAGGACATCTTCCACTCCGTTTTCAAAAAACCAATTATCGATTGTGTTAAACACCCCTCTGTTAATGTGATAAAGTTCATAACATCTGCTATAAAACTTTAAATCTGGCAGATTTAACTCACCATTGTCAGGCTCCGTTATATCCAATATGTTTAAAACTTCTTTCGGCACTTGAAACATCCTTCCTAATTTGCTGGGCTAATTGATCAAGTGATTGGAATTTTCTTTCCTCTCTAATTTTAAACAGCGGTGTGCACGTCAAAGTTTCACCATATAGAACCCCATTAAAACCCAGCAGATGAATCTCCATGGATTTCCTGCTATTCGTTCCAAGTGTTGGCTTTACTCCAATATTCATCACACCCAGGTAATTCGATTCATGGAGATTAACCATCACTCCGTATACTCCATTATCCAGCGAGAATTCAGTCAAATCGAGATTGGCTGTAGGAAAGCCTATATGCCTTCCAAGTTTCTGTCCAGGTACGACTGTGCCAACAATGGGCTGTTTGGTCTGGATCATTGAAGAATCTGCCAATAACATTCACTCCTTTCTCGCTTCTGTTTTCTTCCAAAAAGCCCTTCGGCGTTCCTCTTTGAATTACCTCATTGCTTTCATCCTGTTTCGCTCATTTTGATATTCCGTTTCAATTTCGGAAAGCGTTAATTCATATAGATGATGTTCGTCTTTTTTATACACTCCTAGCGCTAGTAGCTTTTGGATCAGCTTTTCTTTTCTTCTGGTGACTGCTCTGCTGAGCTGGCCCATCCTCATTCCCCCAATCTCCAGATTTTTGCTATCCCCAATGTTGATCCTTCTCTCTGTCTGTTACTGAATTAATGGTGTACTGATCTTTATTTCCTTGACGAACTGGTCGAGGCCTTTCTTAAGCCGATGTTGTGCTTCCTTTTGTATCGTAAATTGATTTTTCCCTTTCCGTTCAATATGGTGGTCAATCGTAAAGACCCCATTTACAACGTGACTAGCTCCTAATGCGGATAGAACCGGATTTAAGGCATACTCAATTGTCAGCAGATGTCCGAAAGAGCCGCCAATTACCAGAGGGAGGATGATTTTATCCTCTAGGATCTTCTGCGGCATAAGATCGAGGTAGGTTTTCAATATCCCGGAGTAGGATGCTTTGTATACTGGTGTTAACACAACCAGCCCGTCGGAATTCTTGATCATTTTATTCGCTTCATTTATGGCCAGGCTATCAAAATTAGCCGTGATCAGGTCTTCAGCCGGCAACTCGTGAACCTTAATGACTTCACTGGATACGCCTTCTTCCCTAAATACTGTTAAAGCATAATTCAGGATTCCATTAAGGCGTGAATGGTCATTGGGTGCCCCGGTAATAATGGCTACTTTTGGCATAGGTTCCTCTCCTTTTTAATGTCTCTGATTTTTTTGGGAATTTTTTTAAGGGCAGACCTAACGAATGGAGGTTAGGTCTGAGACTTTTAAAATGGTTTTTCGATTATTCATCCCGGTTAACTCGGGATTATTCCGAAGTTATTTACAGGGATCTGGAGTTACATGGAAGTAGAATAGAGTTGATTATCCATAGAATCATTGTTTTCTTTCTCCAGGATAAAGTTTAAAATCCTGCTGACATATTTCATGAATAACGGGTTTTCTCTTTGCCTCGGGTATGGAAGGTTAATTGTCTGAAGCCATGAAATCTCCCCATTTTGTATGACAATGACCCGGTTTGCCAGGGCAACAGCCTCCTCTACATCATGGGTAACTAGGATGGCCGTAAACTTCTTCTCCTTCCATAAATCCTCGATTAACTGATGCATCTCTATGCGGGTTAATGCATCCAGTGCTCCCAATGGTTCATCTAATAACAGGAGTTCAGGCTGGTGAATAAGGGCTCTTGCAAGGGCTACTCTTTGTCTTTGTCCACCTGATAAAACCCCAGGCCAATCTTTCGAACGGTCCAAAAGCCCTACTTGATCCAAAATAGTATGAATTTTATTATGTGAACCTTTTTTTAATCCAAGGCCGACATTTTGTTCAACTGTTTTCCATGGGAGCAGGCGCCCATCTTGAAACATGATTTTCGCTACGGATTTATCTCTTATTGGTTTACCTTTTTGCATTAAACTGCCTGAGCTGGGTTGCTCCAATCCGGCAATCAGCCGAAGGAGAGTGCTTTTGCCGCATCCGCTCTTGCCTACAATCGCCACAAAATCCCCTTTATTCACCTTTAGATTTATATTGTTTAAAACCTGTTGCTGCCCAAAAGTTTTGTGGACACCCGACAGCTCCAGTATTGTCTCTTTCCCTATGTTCACTTTCACTCCTCCTACTTTTGGTAATTGCTATTCCACTTCAGGAACCGTTTTTCAGCCAATTTAGCGGCGACATCAGAGAGCTTTCCAAGTATGGCATACAGCATGATACTTAGGACCACTACATCTAATTGCATAAACTCTCTTGCATTCATCGCCATATATCCAATTCCCGAGTTCGCTGCAATTGTTTCGGCAACAATTAAGGTCACCCATGTAATCCCCAGTGCAAAGCGCACTCCCACTAAAATCGAGGATAGAGCTCCTGGGAAAATTACATGCAGGAATAAACTGAAGCCTTTTAAACCATAAACTTTGCCCATTTCGATTAAAGAAGGGTCAACCGAACGAATCCCGTGAAAGGTATTCAAGTAAATTGGGAAAAAAGTACCCAATGCCACCAAGAACAGCTTTGCCTCTTCCTCAATTCCAAACCACAAAATGACGATTGGAATTAAGGCAAGATGGGGAATGTTCCGAATCATTTGAATGGTTGTATCAAGGATCGTTTCCGCCACCTTCGATAATCCGTTCCATAGGCCGAGTATAAATCCAATCCCTCCACCGATGATAAACCCCCAGAATGCCCGTTTGGAGCTTACACCGATGTCATGCCACAGCTGTCCAGACTGCCCCAGCTCCACCCCTGCTTTAAATATATCCACAGGATTCGGCAAAATCCGGGATGAAATGTAACCTAAAACTGATAAAACCTGCCAGGCAGCCATTAAGAGGATTGGGACGATCCATGGCACCAGCTGTATTAGTCTTTTTTTCATTATACTCACCTGTTTGCCTTTAGACTTTTAGGATAAAGATCGTTCGCGACGATTTCTCCAAATGGACTCACAATTCCAGGAGTCTTGCCTGAAGTGCCGGACTTTTCCAAATCTAGATGAGGGAATAATAATTCTGCTACACGATAGGATTCTTCTAAGTGAGGATAGCCAGATAGAATAAATGTTTCGATTCCTATTTCCTCATACTCTTTCATTCTTTTTGCTACTGTCGCCGGGTCTCCAACTAATGCTGTACCAGCTCCTCCTCTGACTAAACCTACTCCTGCCCATAAATTGGGACTTATCTCTAATTGTTCCTTGCTTCCAGAATGCAATTGGGACATTCTCTTTTGACCTACAGAATCAAATCTGGAAAATACTTTTTGTGAGGAAGAAATTAATTCATCATCCACATATTTAATTAAATCTTCTGCTGCCTGCCAGGCCTCCATTTCGGTTTCCCTTACGATGACATGAAGGCGAATACCAAAACGTAGCGTTCTCCCCTGTTGTTCGGCAAGCTTTTTTACGTGGTTGATTTTTTCCTCGACTTTTGCAGGCGGTTCTCCCCATGTCAAGTAAACATCTACATGCTTGGCCGCAATTTCCTGGCCTATTTGAGATGAACCTCCAAAATATAGCGGTGGATATGGGTCCTGGACTGGAGGATATAATAATTTACCGCCATCTGCCTTTAAATAGCGGCCATCAAAATCCGCTTTCCCAGTTGACAATAAATCTCTCCATATGGTTAAAAATTCATCTGTCAGTTCATAACGTTCGGTATGGTTCAGCTGAAGCCCGTCACCTGCAAGTTCAACGGGATCGCCCCCTGTAACGACATTGATCAGAAGGCGGCCATTTGAAAGACGGTCAAACGTGGAAGCCATTCGCGCAGCTTGTGATGGTGAAGTAAGTCCTGGACGTACAGCAACCAAAAACTTCATTTGGGAAGTAACCGAGATAAGGGAAGATGCTACCACCCAGGCATCTTCGCAGGATCTTCCTGTTGGAAGCAAAGCCCCTGTATATCCCATTGAATCGACTGCCTGTGCGACTTGTTTTAAATAAGGAAGATTCACTTCCCGCCCTCCAGTTGAAACGCCTAAATACCTCGAATCTCCATGAGTAGGAATAAACCAAAAAACCTTCATCTCATTCATCCTTTCTCTCTTTATTTAATGCTTGCATCTTTTACATTTATCTTTTTAGGAATTAATTTAAGGTCATAAAACTGGTCAGCAATCTTTTGCTGATCATTCAGGACTTCTTCTGTTACCTTTTCTAAGCCAAAACTTCTCCTGTTAAGTGTCCTTTCTAGTGTTTCAACGTCCATGCCAATTTGTGGCGCCAGGAACTCAGCTGCTTCTCTTGGGTTTTCGGAAACCCACTTTTCTGTTTTCTTTACCTCTTCGTAAATGATTTCTAGAACATCAGGATTTTTATCCGCAAATGACTTTGATGATAGGAAAAACTCCCTGTTGGCGGCTAATTCTTTCGCATTGGCGATTATCCTTGCATTTGCTGTGAGCTCTGCATCAGCTAAAAATGGATCCCATATGACCCACGCATCGATATCCCCTTTTTCAAATGCAGCCCTTGCATCTGCTGGCGGAAGAAAGGCAGTCTCGATTTCATGGTATTGGATTCCTGCTTCTTCAAGCGCCTTCACAAGTAAGAAGTGAACATTGGAACCCTTATTTAACCCAATTTTTTTTCCTTTTAAATCCTTCAGGCTTTCGATCGATGAATTCTCAGGAACGATAATGGCTTCCCCATTTGGATTCGGTGGTTCATTTGCAAAGTAGACGAACGGTGCTTCCGCAGCTTGAGCAAAGATGGGCGGTGCTTCCCCGGTATGGCCAAAATTAATACTTCCTACATTTAAAGCTTCCAATAATTGAGGACCCGCGGGAAATTCTGTCCATTGAATGGAAAACCCTTTTTTCTTCAAGGTATCATCAAGACTTTTATCCGCTTTTAAAATATTTAAGGTTCCAAACTTTTGATATCCTATATGAATGACTTTGTTATTCTCCTTATCCGGTTCGCTGTTTGCTTTCCCCGACGGCGTTGAACTGCATCCACAAATCATGAAAGCTAATAATGTGCTCATAATAAGGAACATGAAAGAGCGTAACTTCATTCCATCAACCTCCAATTTTTAGTTCGGGAATTTGATAAAACTGCTTTCGGTGATCCGATCAGCACTGACTGCGCCATACATGCATAGCAGGACTGAATATTCCGGTACATCAGGTTGGCGCGGGTAAGGAAGAAGCAATATAAAAAGGCTCTGGGTTTAAGTGTCTAATAGAACACTTAATTCCAGAGCCTCTGGCCTTCCAGTCGGCATATGAATTTATGGATTAATATCCAATTGATTGACAGCTTTATAATTCGTGATTTTTGAAACCGTATAAACGATGGCAACAATCCAGATGAAAGCAATTCCAATATAAACATAGGGGTAAAGTGCAGCGTTATCAATCCAGGTGGTAACCAGAGTTCTGGCATTCACAAGGATAATAAAGCCTCCAACCAGCACTCCCATCAATTGCGCATGAATTTTTTGAACCAGCCATGCCGCAATTGGAGCCGCAATAATGCCCCCGATCATCAAGGCTGCAACCCAGAGCCAGTTCACTTGCTCCCATCCCAGGGAAATCAGGAACCCAAGAGTAGCAGAGACAGCGATGGCAAATTCACTAGTATCAACGGTCCCAACTACTTTGCGGGGACTCATGCCTTTCTTGGATAATAAAACCGGGGTTGCAATTGGACCCCATCCCCCTCCGCCAGTTGCATCCGCAAAGCCTGCAATTAATCCTAAAGGAATCGATTGCTTCCTGCTAAGTGAGATGCCTTTCTTTTCTTCTGAGGGACGGAACTTGAACAAAAATCGGATTAGAACATAAACACCTAATAATAGTAGAAATAAGGATACATATGGCTTTGCCAGGTTGCCTGGTATATTGCTTAAGAAGGTCGCTCCTAAAAAGGCACCAATGGAACCGGGAATTACCAGGCGATAAACGGTCTGTTTATCCACATTCCCAAACTTGATATGCGAAACTCCCGAAGCAGCAGTTGTAACGACTTCGGCAAGATGGACCGAAGCAGAGGCCACTGCCGGCGCGATGCTAAATGCCAGTAAAAGCGAAGATGATGTAACTCCATAAGCCATGCCTAATGCCCCATCGATCAACTGGGCAAGCAAGCCAATAAATGCGAAGATGATTAACTTTTTCATAAAACACACCTCGTAAACAATTTGATTTGGGTTATAAAAAAAGACATAACCCAATTAACGAAAAAAGGTTATGCCTTCGGTGTTCCGATCGGTCATAATATTTTGTTTTTGTTGATTAATCAGATTATAATCCAGACTATCCGCACCAGTCAACTAGGAATTAAAATTTTATAGATTTATATTTTATGATCTTCCTCTCTCTTTACGCTTTTACTCTTTAATCTCTTGATACCCGGGTTATGAACCTATTTTATGAGAGATTGAAACAAAGGGTGTCTTAAAAAAATACTGTCCTTGTAAAAAAAAACAGCACCCTTTAACTTAGAGTATGGAGAGCAAATTTTAGAGAATTAAAGCTTCAATGCCTGTTCTAAATCACCGATTAAATCCTCTATGTCTTCAATTCCTACAGATAGGCGAATTAGCCCGTCCGTGATTCCAAGTTCCTTTCTCCTGGCCGCCGGGATGGAAGCATGGGTCATTAATGCGGGAATGGAAATCAGACTTTCAACAGCACCCAGACTTTCAGCCAGGGTAAAGTAGTTTAGTCTCCTCAACACTTCTTCTGCCTTTTCCTCACTGCCTACATCGAATGATACCATGCTCCCAAAACCCCGAGCCTGTCTCTTGGCGATCTCATGGTTAGGATGATGTTTCAGTCCTGGATAATAGACTTTTAATACGTGTTTATGCCGCTCTAAAAACTTCACGATTTCTTTCGTGTTCTGTTCGTGCTCTTCCATTCGGATTCCGAGTGTTTTCATGCCCCTCAGCAGAAGCCATGAATCTTGAGGTCCAAGGACACCTCCCGTAGAATTTTGTATAAAATGAAGTTTATCACCAATTATTTTATCGTTAACCGCAGCTAATCCGGCAACGACATCACTGTGTCCGCCTAAGAACTTGGTTGCGCTGTGCAGAACGATATCTGCCCCTAATGTTAATGGATTCTGCCAGTAAGGTGTACTAAAGGTATTATCTACAATGGTTAAGAGTCCAAACTGCTTTGCGACAGATGCAGCCCCCGCTATATCTGTAACCTTTAATAAAGGATTCGTAGGCGTTTCAAGGAAAAGAGCTTTTGTATTCCCCTTTATCTCCTTTTCGATATTCCCTAAATTGCTTGTATCAATAAAAGTGGCCTCTAGCCCAAACCTGTTTAAAACCTTGGTCATTAAACGAAAAGATCCTCCGTAAACGTCGTCTGTCAGCAAAATATGATCTCCCTGGCTAAACAGCATCATGATTGCGGACATCGCGGCCATACCTGAACTAAAGGCGAAACCGCGGTCCCCCTCTTCAACATCCTTAATCAATTCCTCCAATGCATGGCGAGTAGGATTCCCAGTTCTGGAATATTCATACCCTTTGGGTCTGCCGGGGCCATCCTGCTTATACGTGCTGACCTGGTAAATAGGCACTGACACTGCACCAGTATGCTCATCCCCAAATATCCCTCCATGTATCAGCTTTGTCTTCTTCTTCATATTTAGATTCCCCCTTGATAAATATTCTTGCTTAAATACCTTTCACTTGAATCAGGAAAAATCACCGCAATATTTGTTTCAGGCTTTGCCTGTTCCGCTTCTATTAAAGCAGCCCTGAATGCCGCTCCGGAGGAACTACCGACCAGCAGACCTTCTTTCATGGCCAGTGCTTTCACCATCGAGAAAGCTTCCTCATCGGAAATCGTGTGGATGGAGTCAAAGTAAGTGTCATCCATGTATGGAGGAAGAAACTCCATTCCAATTCCTTCTATCTTGTGAGGGCCCAGCGGTCCAAGGTTCAATATGGAGCCTTCAGGTTCCACAATTACCGTCTTTATCTCTGGATTCTTTTCTTTTAAAAACTTTGCACTTCCCATGAATGTCCCGCCTGTACCGGCACCTGCTATGAATATATCCACTTTTCCCCGAAGCTGGCTCCATAACTCTGGTCCCAATGTTTTATAGTAAGCTGCAGGGTTTGCAGGATTATGAAATTGCTGAGGGGAGTATGAATTTGGTATTTGGGTTGTTAATTCTTTCGCTTTTTCGATTGCGCCAGCCATACCGAGTTCAGTCGGTGTATTGATCACCTTTGCTCCTAGAGCTTTCATGAGTTCCTGCTTCTCCAAACTGAATTTTTCAGGGACACAGAAGATCACATTAAGCCCCTTGTTTATCGCTGCAAGTGCAATTCCGATACCTGTATTGCCAGCCGTCGGCTCAATTAAAGTCCCGCCTTTTGCTAATTCTCCATTCACAAGGGCTTGCTGAAGCAGTTCGAGACCAAGGCGGTCCTTGATGCTTCCTCCGGGGTTGAGGAATTCCAGCTTTGCATAGATGCGTACACCCCTGGATATGGGAAAATGCTTTATTTCCAGAACAGGGGTCTTTCCGATTAACTCGTGTATACTTTGAACAACCTTCATCTGGCTCCCCTCCGAAATCTGTTTATAAAGGTAGTGATGTTCAGAATTATTTAGTTGAGATGTTTATAGGCTGACAGCTTCAAGAATCCATACATAGCGATTCCGTCGGCTGAAGGTCACTTTGTAATCATTCTTTTCAAACAGTTCCCGTAAAACCGGAATGGTCGTATAATACTCGGTCTCCAAATCCTTTGCCAAGTTAGGAAAACCCGCCAATTTGGCATCTTTTATAGCTTGATTATAGTCGTCCTTTGTCTGAAACATTGTATCTGCAAATACAATCCTTCCACCTGCTTTTAAGATTACTTTGTATTGGGCGATTGCCTTGTTCTTCTCAAAATCAGTCAAGTGGTGAAAAGCATATGTGCTTACGATCGTATCGAATGACAAGGAGTCTGGATAATTTAGGAAGTCTCCGTCAAGTAAGTTCATTTTCCCCTTTAATTTTCCCTCCGCAATTTTCCTCATTGCAGGTGATGGTTCAATCCCTGTAACTTTATTGCCGTTTCTTAGCAGCAGGTCCGTCAAATTGCCTGTTCCCGCCCCAAACTCTAATACATGCCCAAATGAACGCTCCGCCACTGTTTCAAGAATGGACTGGTACCCTCTAAAAACTTCCTGGTACTCTATCGTATTTCCGCCAACTGTACTGTCATAGGAGGAGGCCCATTCATCGAAAACATTAAGAAATTCTCTGCCCAACCTGTTCACCTCGTTTAATTTGATTATTCTTACCTGCATAGTATGATTTATGGGTTGAATGGTGCTCTATCCTTTTTATATGAATCTGTCTTCAATGAACATATAGCGAACCATACACACTCGGGGCAAACCCTTTTATTCTCATGGAAAAATGGAATCAAACATCAGGGGTACAATTATGCTCAGTAGACTGGTAATTCAAATTAAATCGTAATGATTACGAAACTCATTTACAAAAATGCCAACATGCTCTACAATTCTATAAGTAAATCTTTAAAGCTATGTTTATATTAAGGAGATCTATTATGGAAACAGATAAAAGCCAATCATCGGCTAAAACCACCCCCTCTCTTTTTCGAACGATATGGAGGTGGCATTTTTATGCAGGGATTATCATAGCTCCATTCCTGGTGATCCTGTCGGTTACTGGAGGAGTGTATTTATTCAAGCCCCAGATTGAACAGGTACTTTACAAGGACTTTTACCAAGTGCATCCCGACGGGGAAAAAACGTTGGCTTCCCGGCAGTTTGAGGAAGTAAAGAAGCTCTATCCAGAAGGGGTCCTAACAACCTACCGTCCAGGTGAAAAGGCTGATCGTTCCAGTGAGGTAGGGATAAGCCTAAATGGAAAGTCTCTAACTATCTTTATTGATCCGTATACAGCAAAGTTCATAGGCGAGCTAAATAATGATGATAGGATCATGGATAAAATTGAAGAATTTCACGGGGAACTCATGGCAGGCACTCCGGGAGACAGAATTGTTGAATTAGTGGCTTGCTGGGCGGTTGTCCTGATTATCACCGGACTTTATCTTTGGTTTCCAAAGAAGGCCCAGTCGCTTTCTGGTTTGCTCGTACCCAGGTTTAATAAAGGCAAAAGGACTTTCTATAGAGATCTTCATGCGGTACCGGCCTTCTGGATTGCTGCGGGTATGTTCTTCCTGATCATGACAGGCTTGCCATGGTCCGGCCTTTGGGGAACCCAATTTCAAACGCTGGCAACCAATTCAGGGTCCGGTTATCCCCCCTCTGTCTGGGTTGGGGATGCCCCGGTTTCCGGCTTAAAAACAAAAGAAATTGGTGATGTACCCTGGGCAGCAGAGAATTTGGATGTACCGGAATCGAAAATTGAAGGATTTATCACACTTCCCATTGATCATGTGGTTGAAGTAGCGAATCGGGAAGACATTCATCCTTCCTATACAGTTATAATTCCTCAGGATGAGAAAGGTGTCTATACATTATCTGCCTTCCCTCCAAGAGCGCAGGATGAAGCGACCATTCACATTGACCAATACACTGGCGCTGTTCTGGCGGATTACCGGTATGACAACTATGGAACTCTAGGGAAAATAGTTGCCTGGGGGATTACACTTCATAAAGGAACACAATTTGGGTTCCCTAACCAAATCATCAGCCTGGTCATTTGCATTGGCATTGTATTTGTTTCGTTGAGCGGTTTCTATTTATGGATTAGACGAAAACCGAAGGGTGAACTTGGTGCGCCCCGGGCTCCAAGAATTCTAAAAAAGAAATTCTTTTTACTACTGATCATTATATTGGGAATCTTATTTCCGCTAGTGGGCTTATCCCTCATTGGGGTTTGGCTCCTGGATTTGATGATTATTCAAAAAATACCTGCAGTCAAAAAATTTATGAATGCTTAGGAAGTTAATTGCCATGAAGAAACTAATCTATTTGCCATTTATACTCTTGTTACTCAGTGCCTGCGTCCAGTTAAAGGATACAGCTGCAACCCTATATGAAAAAGAAAACCCTATAGAAATCAGGATTGAACTACCTGACTCCATTTCAAAAAGGAAACAGATAAAAATAACAGCGGTGCTGACACAGGATCAAACAACCATTGAAAAGTTCGTGCACTTTCAAATTTGGAAATCAGATGATTCTGTAAATTATGGGATGGAAGAGGCCATAAATGAAGGAATGGGAAGATACAGTATTTCAAAACAATTTGACACAGACGGACTTTATTATATAAAAGTTCATGCCGGCAGCAATGATTCAATCATCATGCCACAATATCGGATTGTTGTGGGAGATCTAACAGAACAGGATTTGAAGATCCTGCAAGAAGGACAGAACAGGCAAAATTCCATGCACGAACATCACCACTGAGCTTAAGTTGATATGCAAAGGTGAATGAAAGTAAAGGGGCGTATCGTAACGCCCCTTTATTTTTTGGAGATTTTATTTTGCAGACTTTCATTTAAACTCTTTTTATAAGTCCGACACTCTTTTATCCAGTTTTTGACCATCCCGGGGCAAGAACCAAAATGAAAATGAGTGTATCCAGCCACCAAATTGCCCTTCAGATACCCTTCTTTCTGGATGCCGCGCATTCCTTTTGATTCGTATGCTGGATGAAACGATCCATTGGGATGGAACGTAGAATAATGAAATTCATGACCTCTCGCTTTCAGGTTTCCCGAAAAAAGAAAATTTCCGCTTTCACCGGTTACTTCCCGGTAACCTAAAGCTGCCAGCTTCGTTTGCATTTTAACCACTCCCGGAATGATCCCTACCATACTAAAGCTTTCTTTACTGGTTGTTTCAATTGCATCATTTAAAAACATAAATCCCCCGCATTCCGCAAGTGTGGGAAGACCGCGGTTAATACCCGTTCGAATTGAATTCTTTACACCTTCCTGTGCAGACAGTTCTCTTGCAAACTCCTCAGGAAAGCCGCCGCCTATATAGAGCCCATCTGCATAATCTGGCAAAACCTCCCCTTTCAACGGAGAAAACTCCACAATTTCGGCACCGTACTCTTTAAGCATTTCAAGGTTTTCTTCATAATAGAAATTAAAAGCAGCATCTCTGGCCACTGCAATACAGACATTCGATTCCTCAGGAACCGGCAGAAGAGGCGGTTCAAGGCTGGCATCCAAATCAGGAGCCTCCGCCAATTGATACAGACGGTCTACGTCTATTGAATTAAGCACCATTTTTCCAAGTTCATCAAAAAATGAATCCAGCTCCCCACGTTCCACAGAAGGAATAAGGCCCAAATGTCTTTCCGGTATTGAAATGTTATCATTCCTGGAAAGATACCCAACAACAGGTATTCCGCACTCCTGTTCAACTGCCTTTTTTATTAAGGTAAAATGGCCTTCACTGCCAACCTGGTTCGCAATCACGCCGACGATATTTGTTTCCTCCCAAAAAGTTTGAAAACCTTTGACAATTGCCGCTGCGCTTCTTGCCATGCTGGAACAGTCTACCACTAGCACCACCGGAGACTTGGTAAGCACACTAATTTCCGCAGTAGTCCCTTCATTTGTGGCAGGGTCCTTTCCATCAAATAATCCCATAACGCCTTCGATGATTGAAATGTCTGCCCCTTCGCTGTTTTTCGCCGCAATATCACTAACCATTTCACGAGGTAACATCCAGCTGTCAAGACTTCTGGAAACACGTCCTGTTACGGCTGTATGGTACGTAGGATCAATATAATCAGGGCCGCATTTAAACCCCTGGACACAAAAACCTTTCCTTTTTAAAGCTGCCATCAGGCCGATGGTCAGTGTTGTCTTCCCGACTCCACTGCCTGTTCCGGCAATTACAAGCCTCCGTTGCATCTCATTTCTCCCTTCAATATGAATGACCTTTGTACTCTCTTAAACTATTAGCTCCTATATTAGCTGAAGGATAATGACTTTACAATTAAGATCTTACTTGATAATTGGTTAAGGGAACCATTTATCATGCCCATCTATAAAAAATGTGCACAACGAAAAAATCGCTTAAGCGGAGGATTTATACGGACCATATTTCAATCAGGAACCAGAGTTTCTGCAGTAGTTATTAATAGAATTCACCTGTTAAGACAATAATAAAATAATTAATCTTACGTAATAGCTGTAAAGGCAGGAGTGAATTTCTTTGGAACATGCATGGCTATCTTTAATGCCTTTTATCATCGTTATTTCAATGTCAATCTGGCTGAAGAATATTTTGCCCGGACTTGTTGTAGGACTGTTGGTTGGC
Source organism: Mesobacillus foraminis (assembly GCF_004340465.1). GTDB lineage: Bacteria > Bacillota > Bacilli > Bacillales > Cytobacillaceae > Mesobacillus_B > Mesobacillus_B foraminis. The sequence continues at coordinate 164,343 of NZ_SLVV01000004.1, forward strand.
TCCTTTATTGTAAAGCCTGATCTAATGGACGGCCCATTCCAATCAGTATCCTATATCGTTGCAACATTATCAGATGAAACCAATATAAAAATTATCGCTTTTCTTTATATTTTTGGCGGCCTGGTTGGGATGATGAATATCTCAGGAGGAATCAAGGGATTTTCTGAATGGGTTGGTACAAAGATCAAGACAGAACGGGGATTGCTGATTCTTATCTGGCTGACTCTCCCTTTTACCTTTATGATGCCAATGTTCCGAATTATGATGATTGGGCCTGTGGTCAAGACCCTCATAAAAAAATTACAATTGCCAAAACAAAAGGTCGGACTGACAATGGATATTTCCACAGAATCCGTTATTGTTCTATTGCCAGTTGCCACAGCATTTGTGGGGTTTATGGTTTCCTTGGTAGAGGGAGGCATTCGGGAGTTACAGCTGGACATATCTCCCTATCAGGTATTCTTGCTTAGCATTTTGTTTAATTTTTTTGCCATTGTCATGCTGGTGATAGGGATCATTCAAACGTTTTGGCATTCTGCCAGCAAAACTAAGGACAGCAATCAGGCACAAGATCATTCAGAGGATCAGGAACATGAATTTCATCGGGCTGGAATTAAAAAAGAGTTATCCTTAGTGAAAGCCCAGCCCTGGAATCTTATTGTCCCTGTTATCTTGTTATTAGGGTCCTCCCTATTCTTGTTATGGAAAGATGGAATAGACAAAGGTGCGCAGACAATCTTTGAAGCTTTTTCTGAAGCGGACGCCACCTTCGTCATGCTGTTAGCTGTATTCATCACCATTGTATTATCTTTTGTTCTTTACATATTCAGGCGGCAGCATATGAATGAAATTCTATATCATTTCTACGATGGCGGAAACCAGATGATGGAGGCAATAAGCCTTCTTATCTTGATTTGGGCATTAACACTTTCTGCAGAAGATCTGGGGTTCTCTACATTTATCAGTTCGACACTGGGATCTTTCCTGCCCGCTGTACTAACCCCCGCAACCATATTCCTGCTTGGTTCGGTCGTCGGTTACTTTATAGGTTCATCGTGGGGGACTTGGGGATTATTTATGCCATTAGGAATGACTTTGGCTGTTTCCACCGGTGCATCGATTCCTTTAACAGTTGGTGCAGTTTTTGCAGCCGGGGCCTTTGGAGCATTGACTTCCCCATTGGGGGACACAACCATTACAACTGCATCCATCCTTGATTTGCATATTGTGGATTACGCACGATATAAATTGAAAATCTCCGTTATCGGTGCTTCTATATCCCTCATCCTTTATTTTGCAGCTGCCTTCTTTATCACGTAAATAGGTTGCATATGACTGCATTTTTTGAATATAAATAAGGAACAAAACTTGCTCGCTAGAAAAATTGCGGGCTCTTACAGCATGACTTACTTTTTTTCTTTTAGTGATGATATAGGTTTATGTAGAAATGTGTCGGAAATTTGAATTTTCTTATAATAAGGGTATCAGAAATCACATGGTATACTGATAACTGTAAGCGTTTCCATAGTTGATTAACCTTGAAATGGAGGAATTATATGTTATTTGAAGAATTAATTCATCGTTTTCAGCTAGAGAAAAACCAGCCGCCAAGCCATGCAAATGAACTCTTGGATTTTATTCAAAAAAGCTATATTCAACGCGAACTGTCCATTGTTGAATACAAAAAGCTTTATTCAGAACTGAATAACCGGAATGCAGAAAAACCGCAATCTTATATGTTTAATTTAAATCATGCAAACTTACAGAAAATTAATATTCCAGGTTAAGGGACATGCTGGTCTCCCTTAAAATTAACGTTTAACTATTGTCAGAAGGAGTTCTCAGGCTGTGTTTGGGGCTCCTTCTTTTATTTGCGTTAAGATGTAAGGTTAATCGTACCTCTTTTATATCTCGAGGGCATATTCATATCCCTTTGTGTTTGAGGCAACAACGGACTCGCACCTTGAAAACACTGGAAAGAAAAAGTAGAGTATGGAACTAAAGCACAAAGGCAAGAGGACCCTTCCAAAGGATCCTCTTTCTGAAATCAGTTTATTATCGGTTATCTCTTTTCTGTTAATTCCTTGATCTTTTCGCCTTCTACAAAATCGGGTGTTTCCAGGCCAAGAATATCATAAATGGTTGGTGCAATATCTAGATTGGAGATCGGCTGGATCTGTTCCCCCTCTGGAAATTCCGGTCCCATTGCGATAAAAACAGCTTTTAATTTTTCACGGTCCGGGTTTCCTCCGTGAGTTCCCAGTTCTACTGCAGGTTTGACAGTCTCAGACATCCCATTTCCCATGATATATCCGGGAGCAGCCATTAACAAAATGTCACCTATATTGTGATCCTTCCTGATAGCTGTTCCTTCTTTCGGGATGGGCTTTACCATTTCATAAGGATGTACTCGCAAATTCAGGATATGGCTGTAAAGATCCGTTGCGCTCTCTTTGAATGCATTTAGTGATAATCCCTCATTCCGAATGCTGCTCCATAGTTCACCTAGATGATGAGAGATTAACGGCCCATTGACATTCCTGGTGACTTCTATATCTTTGAAAACATTCATAATTTCATCCCGAACCTGCTGGTAGTCCCCTTTAGGAACAATTCCGCCCTTTTCCCTTGACTCAAGGTTAATGTAAATATGAGCCGCTGAACCACTGGGAATGGCAATCGCCTTGGTCTTATTTAACAGCACTTTGCCTTTTTCATCTGTTACAAGCAAACCATGATCTTTTAAAATTTTATTAGGTTCTAGCGTTGAATGTGCAGGCTCCATTCCATGATCGGAAACAATAAACAAAGTATCGTTCTTATCCATGGCATGGATCGTTTTGCCTACAACATCATCTGCCGCTTGATAGGCCCATTCAATATATTTTTGATACTTTTTAGACTTTTCCGCGGTGTATCCAGGCTGTCTTGGATCTGATAATAAATACAGGTGTTCCTGATGATCGATTTGCGGAGCATAAAACATCAATAGGTCAGGCTGATATTCCTCCTTAATAAACAGGGATACATCTGTTACCCAGTGTACAAATCGTTCAGAAATCTCTTCATATTCCTTTCTGGAAATCCACCCTTTTTCCAGAGCTCTATCATCATCCTGAGGGGGAAAAACTCCAAATCTCTCCCTAATATTTTCCCGGAAGCCCTCGGGACCATCAATTTGACCTGAGGTAACCCCGGATCGGTACATGTTCACTTTCTCTTCTAATCGAGGGTCTTTTGGAGCAAATCTGAACCATGTTCCAGCGGCCTGGTTCCCTTTTATCGTAAAAGTGAGAGAACCCCATTTCCCTTTTTTTGTTTTTTTGCTCACTTTATGTATCTCTTTCCTTTCAGACACAATAAATTGATCATAATTCACCTTTTCATCGTCTGTTGAATCCACAGCCAGAACATAAAAGGTATGATGTTTTTGATTTTTTATTTGAATATCGAAATACGACTCCTTTAAAGGACTGTAGGTCCTTGGGGCGTTTTTCCATTCAGATGCCTTTCTGAATTTAAGTGTTTCTCCACTGCTTGGAGACCAAGTATCTCCGTAATAAATCGTATAGTCCCCCTGTTTGCCCGTGGTTGGATTGGCTCCTGCAAAGGCAACGGTAGCGGTCGTTTTACCTTGTTTTCTAGCTTCCACCCATAAGGGGTCCACTTCGAGTTCACTTGAAAATGCATTTTCTTTATTAGTCAGTGCTGCGTTCGGTTCTTTCCAAGCATTGCTTACGATGGATGTTTTCAAGGGAGTCGCCCCTGTAGCTATAGCAGCATGTGATGGGGCTGTAAGAGATGGACTAATCGTTTTTGCATATTTTGCCATCGAACCCTCATCCGTCATTTTTTTTATGTTAGGCAGTTTTCCTTCTTTTACATACTTCCTTGTCAAATCGTTTCTCATCCCATCAAACGAAATGAGGATGACTTGCTCCTTGTCTTCTGCAAGGACCCCCTTTTCTTGCATTCCTGTCGTACATAAAATAATTAGACTTAGTATAGTGAATATTCTTGTTGTCATAAGCGCTCCCCTATCAATGTTGTACCTAGTGTTTTACCTGTTTTAAAAGTTTCTAAACCTTGGAAGTACTTTTCGGCCGGATATAAAAGCAAAAAAAGATCAGCCTGAAAAGCTGATCTCTTGGTAGGAACGGTGTTCTTTTACCTGCAAAGGGAAGTTCATATTAATGATAATAAAAAGCTGATCACATATTTTCAAACTAAGCAAAGCCTAGGACTGGATGCGGTACATAAGGTTCTTCCAGGAAAGAAACCTCTTCCAATGACAATGTAATTCCTAAAGCAGCTACTGCATCCTCCAAATGAGAGATTTTGGTCGCTCCAATGATCGGTGCCGTAACCGGTTTTTTTTGGAGTACCCAGGCAAGCGCAATTTGTGCTCGAGGAACACTTCGTTCCTTGGCCAATTGTGCTACCCTCTCAACGACAGCCTGATCTGCTTCTGCTGTGGCTGAATAGAGTTGTTTGCCAAATTCGTCCAATTCGGATCGAGCTGTGGTTGCTTCCCAATCCCTTGTCAGCTTTCCTCTTGCCAATGGACTCCAAGGGATCACCCCAACATTTTCTTCCCTGCAAAGCGGAAGCATTTCCCTTTCCTCTTCACGATAAAGAAGGTTTAAGTGGTTTTGCATGGAGATAAAACGTGTCCAGCCATTTTTTTCGGCAATATGCTGCGCCTTAAGGAACTGCCATGCAAACATCGACGAGGCACCGATGTATCTCGCCTTCCCAGCTTTTACTACATCATGTAATGCTTCCATCGTTTCTTCAATGGGAGTATTGTAATCCCAGCGGTGGATCTGATAAAGATCGACATAATCAGTTCCCAGCCTTCTAAGGCTGTTGTCTATTTCAGTCATGATCGCTTTGCGGGAAAGACCAGCACCGTTTGGTCCATTGTGCATCCTGCCATGAACTTTTGTTGCAAGCACAATTTCATTCCGATTGGCCATTTCTTTTAGAGCACGGCCGACAATTACTTCACTTGTACCTTCGGAATACACATTGGCTGTATCAAAGAAATTAATTCCACGATCAAGAGCCTTTTTTATCATTGGGCGGCTTTCTTCTTCGTCAAGCACCCACTTGTGATTTCCTCGTTCAGGAACACCGAAGCTCATACAACCAAGACAAAGGCGTGATACCTCCATGCCTGTATTGCCCAATTTTACATAGTCCATTGCCTGTCCACCCTCTTCCGGATATATTTTTTGCATGATTTGGTTGGTTGAGTCTTATTGTTGCTTAAGCGAATATTTTCTATATTGTACTTTTGCCCTATTTTCCTTACTTGAAAATTTCATCAATTTGTTGAATTTCTTCTATTGTTAGCTGTACTTCGAGGGTTTTTAAATTATGAAGGACCTGATCAGCTCTCTTGGCACCGGGAATGATCACATCAATGGCTTCACATGTTAAGTACCAGGCAAGAACAACGTGGGAAACTTCTGCCCCCTTTGCTTCAGCAATTCCCCGCAATTTTCCAACTTTCCCAAGTGTCTCTTCGAAGAGTTCTCTTTCAAAAAACTTACCGCGTTTTTCCGCCAAGTTTGTATTCTTGTTATACTTTCCTGTCAATAACCCTGATGCCAGCGGGAAATAAGGAATAAATGAGATTTGTTGATCTACTGAATAAGGAAAGAATTCATTCTCGGCTCCTCTGTTCAATAAATTGTACTCCCCCTGATAGACATCAACATATCCATCCTTATTCGCTTCCTTCAGTTGATCAATCGAAAAATTGGATACACCGATGGCCCGAATTTTCCCTTCATCCTTCAGTTGCTTCAGAGCCCCGACAGCTTCATCCTTTGGCGTGTCCTGATCGGGAAAATGTATGTAGAATAAATCGATATAATCCGTCTGAAGACGCTTTAAGCTTTCCTCCACTGATTGTTTTAAAAATGCCGGCGAGTTGTCCTGCACGATTTCTTGCCCAACAAATTTATGGGAGGCTTTTGTAGCAATCACAATTTCCGACCGGTTTCCTCTGTCTTTCAAGACTTCACCAATAATTTCCTCGGAGCGTTTCGGACCGTATATAAAGGCAGTGTCCAAGAAATTGATTCCATTGTCCAATCCTGACTGAACTAATTTTCCCCCTGCCTGTTCATCCAGGTTGGGAAAAAGATTATGTCCGCCAACTGCATTGGTACCCAGGCCAATGGGATTAACGTAGAGATCTGTCTTCCCAATTTGGGTTTTGTTCACCATTTATAACCGACTCCTTTCTTTTCCTCTCTTTATCATAACAAAACCGGGAAAATAAAAGAAAAGACAAGACTTCTGAATTATTAAATTATTAAATGCGAATTTGTGAACATTTATTACGATAGAATCTAGGATATTAACCGATTTTGCTCAATTTGTCATTGCCTTGATAAATGAGTAATAGACAGTAGAGCAAACTACTTCAAAACGCGGCATAGAATGGAGGTTCAAAGCCCTGCCGCTCTTCAACTGTTCTTCATGTATCCTTCTTTTTTCCGCCAATGTCGGTGCTTGTTCTTGAATCTTTTAAAAAATTCGGTGGCATATTTTTCGGGATTTTTTCTAAATTCTTGTCTAGGAATCCTTTACACGCTTTCACTTCCCATTCAATTTAAACAAATAAATTAACATACGTTTTTCATGTATTAAAAAGCTGGCTCGTATCTTCTTTTTTAATAGCTTGTGGTAAGATTATAACTAGAATTTTATTTAAGGAGCAATCTGCATGGAGAATGAAAAAATAGAATATGATTTAGAGAAAGTTTATGACTATAATGAATATCCGGATAAGGTCAGTGGCAGGTGCGACAATTGCGGAAATGCTTTGTTCAATAGCTCTGTTAAAGATTATGTATACCTAAGAGAGTGCCGCCAATGCGGGATGAAAAAACGGATTTAGCCCTGGTTTCCTCAGGGTTTTTTTAAAAAAGTTGGCCAGCCAAGAATCGTCCTCGTCATTATCCAGTCCAAAAACATAAAAGCAGGCAGAGGCTATTGCATCAAACAAGATGTTTATTAAAGGACAGAATTTACCTGTACTGTAAGGAGGTAAAAAAAGTGAATGATCATTCGGGTATGGAAAATAAGTTCAAACATACAGAGAGAACGTTGAGGATTTTTACTTACGCTGAAACGGAAGCAAAAAAGACAAACAGTGTTATCTATCCAATACATCTGTTAATCGGCACATTGATTGAACGAACAGGGGTATGCAGAGAACTACATTCGAAATATCCTGATCTGCTGGATGTATTAACTGAACATAGCCTAAAAAAACAGCCTTCATCTGAACAAATCCCAGGATGTCCTCCCTTTTCCTGCCCTCTCTCTATCTCAACCAAACAAGTTCTGGATCATGCATTCCAAGCGATGGAACGGTACAATCAGGTTTACATAAATGAAGGATTGATAATTAATGCAATCATAAAATTACCTGAAGCACTGACAACTTCGGTAAAAGACGTATTGGACATGGAGGGGATCCTTGGCATTATGTCCGTTCCAAGAGATATGATCGTCCCTTTAAAAAACTATTCCTTTCCTTATATGAAAAATAGCAAGGCGGACGTTAGAAAAGCAGACAATGATCTAGCACCATCGTTAATAGACTTTGTTAGAAGTAACTTTGGCCAAGCTTGGCTGGATTCTATTAACAACGGACTCCGTAATGAAAAGAATCAAATATATATAGCGTATATAAACGGCAAAATCGTGGGGTTCGCTTGTTTTGATAGTGTCCAAAACAAAAAAGGGGTGTTTGGTCCAATGGGTACCGCCAAGACTGAACGTGCGAAAGGTATAGGAACACAATTGCTTCATCATTGCTTACATGCAATGAAAGAAACCGGCTATGAATATGCTATAATAAGTGAAGCTGGCCCTCTTGAATTCTATGAGAAAGCATGTTCTGCGCTTGTTATTCCGACATTCTAAACATTCTTGATATTATTATACGTGGAATTTAGCTACTTCCTTTTTAATAACGTAGAACATTCTTCTGCCGGAATAGCCTTATTGCTGCTGATTTTCATTCCAATCAAATTAGAATTAGACAATTTCCCTTTTAATAATAATGGCAAAGTGAATCAGTTAAAACGGATTGGACTAAAATAACCTTCTGAATTCTCAGGAGGTTATTTTTTTATTGAAGAAGTTTTTTACTATATATGGGTTAGGGCTAGTCCCTTCTCTTTCATTAGAAATTGTAATGCTGTTCTAAATGTGGAAAAAGCCTTCAATTCCTTTACGAAACCTAAACCAGACTTGACAAGCTCTTGAGCAAACTGCGGAGAAAAGCCTACAAAAAGGACTTGAACACCCATCAGGTTTAAGGCTCCTGTCAGGTTTTCTAGATGCTTGCCTAAAACAGCCAAGTCATCAATTTCTTGGTGGGAAATGGCTGTAAAGTCAATGATGGCAGTGTCTGTATTCATATTGTTTGCCTGATTTAAAATTTTAGGCATGATGATTTGAAAGCGTTCCGGAGACAGCTCCCCATAAACGGGAATTAAAATGGTATTTGGTATGATTGAAGGAATGATGGGGACAGCCGCTTGCTCAACAAGCTGCTCCAGTTCAGTCACTCTCTTAGTCAATTGATTAATCGTCTCATGCATGGTCTCATATTCATTTGTGTTGTTTCTGTCCATAATACCCTCGCCAATCCTTTAAGATATCAACTAGTTTTATATACCCATTTTTAAAGAATATAACCTTCAAACTGAAAAAGTAATAAATGAAAGAGGGGCAGTGCCAGTTTTTCATTTTTTCGATTTCCGTTAGCTTTACTATACCATTATGTTTTTAAATTTAAATACAATGGTGAATGAAAGCGTACTTCAAACTGAAAAATTAGGATAAAGTGATGAAGACCTTGAAAATTCATTGACATTACCCATTCTATTCTGTATCTTTTTCAAGGTGTGTTTAATATTAGGGAGGTTCATCATGAGCAACGGGAGTACACATCATGTAAAAATAGTGACGGCAGATCCGTCAGCTTTAGGTTTATTTGGCCTGGCAATGGTCACTTTAGTAGCATCTTTTCAAAAACTCGGGATTACGGATGGAGTATCCTTGGTATTGCCCTGGGCAATATTTTTAGGAGGATTAGCGCAATTAATTGCCTCAATCCAAGACTCGAAACATAACAATACCTTTGGAGCAACGGCCTTTGGCGCTTTTGGTTTGTTTTGGTTTGGAGTAGGAATGTCGTGGTTAATCCAAATGGGAGCTTTTGGGGAAGAATTAGCATCAGCTGCAGATCCGAAACAGCTTGGATTTGCTTTTGTCGGCTACTTCATTTTCAGTTTTTTTATGACCATTGGGGCAATGGAAACACATAAGGTCTTATTTATTATTTTCGTGTTAATTGATTTCTTATTTATAGGGCTTTCTTTAAGTACATTCGGCTTTATGCATGAATTTACACATATGCTGGCAGCTGTATCCGAACTGTTAATTGCTTTGTTCTCTTTTTACGGTTCAGCCGCTGCTGTTTTGAATACTCATTTTGGACAAGTTGTCCTTCCTGTCGGTAAACCTTTTGGGATATTTAAAAAATAGGATTTTAAAGCCCTTTCGTTCATAAACAAAAGGGCTTTTTCTTAATGATTGTTCTTGCTACGCTTCTCCAGCTGATTATACTGATCAACAGCAGGCCAGTTTACAAACCTAAAGTAGTGGATCGAATCATGTATCTATTTAATAGGGCAGTTTAATAATCTGAAACGAGGGAAACTACTCCCTCGTTATTTTTTTTATCAAGATATGGTCATAACCTAGTTTAGCTGCTTCCCCTAATATATTCCTCGGCCAGCCCCATTTGCCCACTCCTTCTAACACTCTCGTGGCTATTTCGACCATACCGGACCGGGTTCTTTTCCCTTCCAAAGCAAGCTTTATGAAAATTATACAGTTTACTCTCCGATGAAGTATGAATGTTCAATTAAAGCCATATACTTTAATGTTCCTTTTGATTGTTTTCCAGGTTAAATACACTTCAGGTCTAACTCTTAGCAAAGGAGAAATCGATTTGCATTGTTTGTGTGAAGTTTTAGACTGCAAGAAATATTCCATTGACAAGCCTGTGGCTATTTTAGAGGATAAACAGATCATCCAGAAGCTTTTTGGGTTGAATGACAAATGGCTGAATATGTTCAATATTGACAGCCGGCTAATGACGGTATGCTATGAATCATTGGATGGTGATTTTCTTCGCTTTATTGTCGTGTATGATTATGAGTATTTTTGTTCAGATAATGAGGTTAAGGAAGCCATTATCTATCATGAATTAGGCCACATTACGCATCCAGTTGCTGAAAAAGAAATCAACCACCAGGCAGAAATTTTTTGTGACCAAAACGCAATCTTTCATGGTTATGTTTCAGGGATTAGAAAGGTACTGTTTTTGCTTTCGAAAATGGCCCATTCATTAAACAACCCTTTGCTTATTGAAGCGGCGGAAACCAGGACAAAAGCATTGGAGCAGTTCAAAGCGGGCTAAGGAAAATTGAAAGCTATTGCTTTGATTTTTCCCTAGCTTGACCGGATAGACATGTTACCTTTTCTTTAGGGGATTTGCCATTGAGGACTTGTGGATTTGAGGATCTGCTATAGGTATATGTATGAAAATAAAATAAGAAGACATGCTTTTATATATTTTCAATAAATCCATGTTCTTGGTATTTAGTGATAAAATCATCAAGCTGTCGGCTCAGTGTTAACGTATTTTTACTGCCAAGTCCTTCTTGCATTCCAGTCTGGACCATTTTCCTGCGCAGGGTTTCAATGGTTATCATCAATTCACTTTCTTCAGCTGCAATCGACTTGATTCGCATAAAAGTGCTCCCCCTTGTTTCTTTTCAAATTAATATATCCAGCCTGAATTCGTCCGCACTCTCAGCGGCATAAACTGTTAAATAACCCTTTTTAAGCATCATGATTTGAGTTTCATAGGTAGGGTAAACCTCTACCTCGGTGGGTATTAATCGAATTATAAAGGGCTTACATTATCGCTGTAAATAAAAAATTTTTAGATAAATATATAAATTTTTTAGATATTCCTAGAATGAATAGATATTTAAATTAGATCTTAAGTGTTTGTAACCTGAAAAATTGATTGGCAACCCCCCAATTTATTTACCTTACAATAAACCAATATACACAAACTATTCCCAGATCACTTAATGCATGACTGATGATAGAACCCGTAATCGAACCCGTTTTCTCTCGAATACCCCCCCATAAAACCCCGGCAATTAATACAGGAAGAACAGCAACCACGCCAAACCAGCCTTGGAAAATATGAAAAACTGATAGTAAATGATAGAGTGTATAGAATACAGCAGTTATCAAAATGGCCGTGAGTGCCTTCCCCTGCGATCTCACCTTCTTGTACATGTAGCCTCTCCAATAGACCTCCTCAAGGATTGGATTCACAATTAGCAGGATTAAAATAAGCCAAATCTCAGATGAACCAGAAAATCCCCATTCCCACAGAATGATTCTTAGCTGTTTAATATCCAGAAGATAGCTCTGCAGCAAGGTTACGCCACCGAAAACAAACAAGAAAAAGGCCAAACCGCAACCAATTGCCACAATAAGTTCATGCCTTGTTATCTTGAAGCTTTCTTTTGGAAAAGCTTTTTCTATTATCGGTGCCCAAAGCAGCCAGCCGTAAAATAACATAAATGTAATCGTAACACTCCCCAATAATTGAAGACCGATGAATACCATCAGGGTCGGTCCAATCAAACCTAATGTATTTTTCATTCAGCTCTCCCCCGAGGTTTCACTCAATATTGACTCCATGCCTTTCATACTAATGTTCACCTCCAGTCCGCAAAAACTGGTCAATAACACAATTGAATTCCAAAAAAGACCGTGGGGGCAGCTGATGGGTGCCATTGTTTATCATCACTACTTGTGTTTGAGGCGCAGCCTGCAGAAAAGGTATTCTATAACGGTGCATGGGTTTTTCCAGTGATCCGTATACAAGCAGGATTGGCATATTGAGTTGATGCATAGCATCCGTAGCTTTGTAATGAAGGCCTGCTATACAGTATTCGTAAGAACGCTGAGCGTCTGACAATCTGGCATACTGAAAAATTTCTTTCTCATCTTGAGAAGTGGCAGAATTAAATTTAGCCAGAAGTTTTGCCGCCAAAGTCATTTTGCGGTGTTTGGCCATCGCCATAACCGACTTAATGAAAATTTTAGGGATAAGAGTATTAATTTCCGAAAAACCTCCCGAAAGAATTAAAGCTGTCGTCCGCTCTGGGTACTTCAACGCAAACTGCTGGGCAACTAGCCCGCCGTATGAATAGCCGCACAGCGCCACTTTTTTCACATTGATGTGATTGAGCAATTCCTTTAAATGTTCTGCAAGAAGCTCGATGGATAATGGCTGGTTTCCTTTCGTGCTGCGTCCATGTCCTGCAAGATCATAAAAGATCGTTTGATACTTTTCCGCCAGGCGCTCCTGGTGTTTGAACACATTATGGCCCATTACAAAAGGGTGTATAAATACGATTGGCATCCCTTCCCCTTTTATTTGGTAGAAAAGCGAGAGCGAGTTATCGATGTTAGCGTGCGGCATAATGGTTTCACCTCATAGTGTCAGCGGTTCACGCCGTAAGTATAGTTTTGTTTAATACCCGTAATTCCAGTATCTCAAAACCGGCTAACTCAGGTGTTTTGAAGCAGACGCAATGGTATTTCGATTGCATTGCTGAGTATAGTTCCATAATAAAAAGCGGTGCCAGTAAGGCCCCGCTGTCAGTATGTATAGTTCTTATTGTGTTTCGTTCTCATTAAAAGAGCATTAATTCCTAATAATAATGGACTGATAAATATAAACATAATAAGCAAGAATCCAACTCCTGCTTCTCCGGTGGCTATGCTCAGGATGGCGGTATATAGACAAATCGTAAAAAATTGAGCTACGGTAGCAGCCAATGCGAGTATAAATGTATTTTGCTTCTTTATCAGTCTGTCCTTAAATTTTTTCACCAGAAAAATAGGCACTGCCAAAATAATTAAAAGTAATAACCAGGCGATTATTTTAGACCCCCTCCTTTCACTATGATAATAAAGTTACATGAATGATCGTAATTTGAACAGAGTTTTTATCCAGGGCCTGCCAATCAGCATTGAGTTTTTCTTCTCTTCTGGTGATATCCAGAAACACTCTAGATGCTATAGGAACCAGGATTGATCAAATCCGGTTCCCTTACTCATGGTTCATCTGGATTTTTTATTCGCCCCGTACCACTATGGAAATAGAGTCACCAGGCCTAATACAAGGTAGTAATGGCAAATCCTGATCCAGTACGTGTCCAATGACATTGACTCGATCATCGGCAGGCAAATCATGCAGTGTTATCTGAACCTCTCCCCGGTAACGCCCATACCGGTCATTGTCCATTGTTATGCTCCCTTTCGGACGTGCTTCCGTATTGGCCGGTGGAACTGAAGCCGTTGTTCTTGTATTCATTAACCTCAGCACATCCCGGGCAAAATCCGGCCGCAAACGGTACTCTCCTTCCTTTAAACAGGAGTCAGAAAGGTGAAGACGGACTAGATTCTTTTCATCAAATTCCACTAGCTGTTCCAATAATTGTCGGCCAGCACCAGGATCGCCAATATATACGTCCTCTACACCACTCCGAAACAGCTCTAGGGCCGCCGCATAGGGATGTGTTTCTCTATGTTTTTCCAAAGTCGGCAACCCCTCAAAAAGCGGCCCTCGCTTCTCCCCATCTCCCGGAATGTAGGCACTTACAGGAATATCGAATTGTTGGAACATCTGGTTCTGGCGAAAAAAGAACTCTTCGTCCAGTCCCGTTTCCTTCCGTGGATAAAAATTATGCCAGGCAATTAATTGTTCGGGGAGCAGTCCTGCATCCAGCAATTGGACCACTTCCTCTTTCATGACAATACTTGCGTTAAGAGCAAGCTTAAATTCCATAGAAAGGGCTAGAATCGTATTGGGTTCAAAAAAGTCGTCCAGCCGTAGCCCTGTTACTCCGAGTTCTTTCATGTCCTGTAACTTTTGAAGACCCATGTGGGCAGGCGTTTGATGCGATACATCGGCATAGACATCCACCCCGCACTCCTTTGCCACCTTTACCAGCTCTATGGCACGGGAAGCTAAATTTCCTGATTCTTCAGGGATGTGAAGCGAGGTGAACGCTCGCTTCACACCTTTTTTCCCAGCAAATACAATTCTTTCTTCGGCAAGAGGATCATTCAGGTAAAACGAAATGCCAATCATTCAAATTCACCGGCCATTTCATCCTTGAAGCCGAAGAGATAAGTAAAGATAAAGCCTGCAGCATAGGCGATCAACAGTCCAGCTAGGTACAGCAGGACTTCACCGGCATTGACAATAAAGGCGAGCGGCAGGCCGGAAACACCAATGGCTACGGTTGCGATGTTAAAAGCAGCCTGGAACGCTCCGCCGACGCCTGCTCCCAGACAGGCAGTAATGAAGGGGCGGCCAAGAGGCAGGGTGACACCAAAAATCAATGGTTCTCCAATCCCCAGCATTCCGGAAGGGAGCGCCCCGCCTATGGCCCTTTTCAAACGTTTTTTCTTTGTTTTAAAATAAATGGCAAATGCAGCCCCTACCTGGCCGGCTCCGCCCATCGCCAGGATTGGAAGCAGCGGATCGTCGCCAATGGAATTAATCAGTTCAAGATGAATAGGTGTCAAACCCTGATGGAGACCAGTGACAACCAGCGGAAGAAAAGTTGCGCCAAGGATGAAACCTGCAACCACGCCGCCAAAATCCAAAATCGAGGTAAGACCTTTTGTAATCACATCTGAAATAAATCCGCCAAGCGGCATAAAGACCAGGTACGTAATAATTCCGGTGATCAATAAGGCAATGGTAGGAGTTACAATAATATCAAGCGATTGAGGGACAAATCGGCGTACCCGCCTTTCGACCAAAGCAATGAAAATGGCGGCAAGCAAAACACCAATTAAGCCTCCTCGCCCTGGAAGCAATTCTTCCCCAAAAAGAGTAATGGTAGCAGATGCAGGGTTGAGGATGAGAATTCCGGCCAGGGCTCCTAGGGCTGGAGAGCCGCCGAATTCCTTGGCTGCATTTAAGCCTACTAGAATACCAAGATATCCAAATAGCCCCCCTCCGATGACCGAGAGAATGGTTGCAATTTGAGAGTCCCCTGCCAGCCAGCCAGCCAGCCTGTATGATAGCCTTGGTGATGCCCGTGATAAGACCTGAAGCAACCAGCGCGGGAATGAGGGGAATGAAAATGCTGGATATTTTTCGTAAAAACAGCTTAAAAGGAGTCGCGTTTTTTTGATTCAATTCTGCTTTTTTACTTGCTGCCTTTTTATCTAGGCTAATTTCTCCTGAAGCATCTAGCAGTCTCCCAAACTCTTCTGTTACTCTTGTTACTTTTCCAGGACCAATAATAATCTGCAATGTCTCTTCTTCCACAAGCCCAAGGACCCCATCAATCTTTTTAATGCCATCCTGGTTCACCTTCGTACTATCTGCAGGTGTAACCCGCAGCCTCGTCATGCAGTTCGTATAAGAAATGACGTTGGCCGCGCCGCCCAGCTGTTCCAGGATCTTCTCTGCCAATACCTTATCTGCTTCGGACATGATGATTCCTCCCATCACATAATAAATTAATGGTGCCTGCCGCCTTTAGCCTTTCAAAAATAATTCACCACTCCCCTTAGTTCCTCTCTTTCAGGAACCGGATTGCATCTCTTGTTTTGTCAATAGAATCTATGGTCTCCGCATATTGGGCGGTTGCCATCGATAAAAACAAAATATCGATCACATAAAGCTGGGCAAGCCTTGAAGATGTGGCACCACTCCGGAAAGGAGCCTCAGCTGAATAGGCTGTGTAAAGCTTAATATCTGAAAGGGCAGATAAGGTAGTATTGCCATATATGGTCAGAGAAATCGTCTTTATGCCCTGTTCTTTAGCGAGAGTCATGACTTTTACCACTTCAGGAGTTTCACCTGAAAAGGAAATTCCGAAGAACACATCCTCTTTTTTTGCATTAGCGATCAAAGTAGCAACAAGGTGGGAATCTGAAAAGGCTGTTGCCCCCTTGTTGATTCGAATCAGCTTTTGCTGGGCATCCAATGCGATGATATGGGAAGCCCCTATTCCATATAAATGGACATTGGATGCCTGTTTCAAGGCTTTTACCGCCTTTTCAAGTTCTTCAAGATTAATGAGTTCTTCTGTATCCTTCAGGCTTTGTATACTGTTGCTGGTTGTCTTTTGAACGATGGATAAAAAGCTTTCCCCCGGTTCAATATCACGATAGCCCCGTTCCACCGGTTTTGCCAAATCCCCGGCAATCCTGAACTTTAAATCTTGAAATCCGTTTACTCCCAATGATTTGCACAGCCGGACAACGGCAGCCCCGCTTGCACCGGCTTTAACCCCCAATTCATTGACAGTCCTGTTCACAACTGCATGCGGGTTTTGAAGAATGTACTCTGCTATCTTCTGCTCTGAAGCAGGCAGCTGCCCGAGCATATTTTCGATCATTTTTAGACCGCCTGTTGCCATGATGAAACCCACCTTTAATCTCTGTCTTTATTAGCCAGAAGAATCGCATTGCGAACATACCCGTTTGCCTGTTTAAGCAGCTCGGCTGCACGCTTGGCGTTAATATCGGCTTTTAACATTACAATTGCTGGTTTAACCTGGAGGCCGGCAGATTCCAGAGCTTCCTCAGCAGCATTGGATGACACCCCTGTGATCTGGCAGATTATGTTAATGGCACGTACCTTTAGCTTATGGTTGCTGACGTGGACATCAACCATTAAATTCTCGTAAGCCTTCCCCAGCAGGATCATGGAGGCTGTAGAAATCATATTCAGGATCATTTTATGGGCAGTGGCTGCTTTTAGTCTTGTGGACCCAGCCAGTACTTCAGGTCCGACGATCACCTCAATTTTTTGGTGTGCTTCTTTGCTGATTTCTGCACCTTTATTGCAGGACAGGGCAC
This sequence comes from Mesobacillus foraminis, assembly GCF_004340465.1. Classification (GTDB taxonomy): domain Bacteria; phylum Bacillota; class Bacilli; order Bacillales; family Cytobacillaceae; genus Mesobacillus_B; species Mesobacillus_B foraminis. Next base: position 181,371 of record NZ_SLVV01000004.1, read on the forward strand.
GGTTTTAGCACCTACGCTCAGGGCATATTTCAGGCCGCCGATCACATAAGGGGTACGGCCGCTCGCCGCTATTCCAATTACTGTATCATGTTCACTTAAGTTGATTCTTTTTAAGTCAGCTTCTCCCCATTCCGGTTTATCCTCTGCACCCTCAACTGCTTTTACGAAAGCACCCTCTCCGCCTGCCATCAATCCTTGAACCATTTCTGGAGAAGTGCTGAATGTCGGCGGGCATTCGACGGCATCAAGTATGCCGAGCCTTCCGCTCGTCCCTGCACCCATATAGATCAGCCGTCCGCCATTTTGGAAGGACTGAAAGGCAAACTGAACAGCGGCTTCCACATCAGGCAGCACCTTATTGACAGCTAAGGCTATTTTCTGGTCCTCGCTGTTCATAGTTTCCAGAATGGATAGTGGTTCTGCTGTATCGATTTGCATGGAATTCCTGTTCCTTGTTTCTGTCGTCAGAGCAGTAAGATCCTGGTCCATATATTAATCCTCCATTTTTTGAAAGCGGTTACTATTAACCATTATATATTGGTAAAAATTTTGTTTCAATAATTACTCTAATTCTTTGAAAATATTTTTCAGTGCTTAAAACAAATACTCATTAATGGCTGCTGCAATTCCACCCGCATTATTATCGTTTGTCACTGTATCAGCTTGTGCCTTTACTTCAGAAGGAGCATTTCCCATTGCAATCCCCAGTCCAGCTGTTTTTAACATCTGTACATCATTATAGTTGTCACCTATAGCAGCCACTCTAGACAAGGGAATCTTTAATAGGTCGGCGAGCCTCAATAAAGAAGTGCCCTTTGAAACGCCTGCTGGTGAAATTTCAAGATTCGCATAATTGAAGGAAGAGCTGATTTCCATCTCGTGTTTCGAAGCTAGCTGATGTGAAAACTCCCTTAAATCATGCGCTTTATCAAAGACAGCAATCTTAGATATTTTGGGCATGTTCTCAGAAATATACTGAAATAAATCATCAATGAGTTTCACCTGGCACTGGCTGCGATATCTATTGCAGCCTTCCAATGTGCCGCCAGAGTGTGCAAGCAAGGGGATATTATTTTCAATCCACTTGTCATTCCATTCGTTTTCCTCTGGAATCAACAATGTATCACCCTCGTAAAAATGAGCATAAATTCCTCTTGTCTGACAGCTGTCCAAGAAAGAAATAAGTGTTCCCTGCTGAAAATTGGAGGTCTCGATTATTTCACCGTTTTCATCTAAAATTATGGAACCATTATAGGCGATGATAGGTTCGCACAATCCTATGGTTTCGGCAACCCACTTTGTGGACAACGGCGAACGGCCGCTGCAAATGACAACCTTTCCGCCGAGCTCCCTGTAACGATGAATCGCATGGATATTTACTGGGTCTATTTCTTTGTGATCATTAAAAAGCGTTCCGTCCAGGTCTATCGCTAATAATGGAAATCTCATGAATAACCCCTTTTGTAAAATATATTTTTATTTTATTCTCTTACTTTATAAAATATTATATCAGTTTTAAAAACAATTATGATTCTTTTGGCAGATTGTCTTACAAGTAAAAATTTTATAAATAAAAATAGGACCTCCTGCGTAAAGAGGCCCATAAAGCATTATTTTAGATTTAGTATCCGTGTACGATGATGAATCTTTAATATAAGAGATACTTTTCACGTACCTCCATGAATTTTTCCTGTTCAGGTTCCCATTCCTTCTTCATTTCTTCAATGGATTTTCCACTTTCTATGCCGGCTCTGATTGAACCATTTCCGGTCAGATTGTCAAAGAAGGAGATCCCGCTGCTGTTTGGCTGCCTGAATTGAAATTTATCCGGATACAGATCATGGATCATTTTTACGAGATGCAGCCCGGTTTCAAAAGGCCTAAAGGACTTCCGGTCGGTCACATGAATCTGTACCCCGTGTGACAGGACATTTGCATGTTTGGAGAAAGTCGGCACAAAAGATGCAGCCCTGAACGTGACCCCAGGCAGGTTAAGGGCATTCAGCTTTTGGGCAAGATCGGTACTGTTGATGAAAGGCGCTCCAATCAGTTCGAAAGGTTTGGTAGTGCCACGGCCCTCGGATACATTGGTTCCTTCAATCAAGGCAGCACCAGGATAGACCAGCGCAGTTTCAAGAGTCGGTATGTTTGGTGATGGAAGGACAAAAGGCAAACCCGTCTCATCATAATACATATTCCGTTTCCATCCTTCCATTTCAACAACAGTGAGGTCCGCCCCGATACCGAATTCCGTGTTGAAAAGCTTCGCTAATTCCCCTGCTGTCATCCCGTGCCGGACAGGTATAGGATATTCTCCAATGAAGGATGAGTATGGATCTTCCAGCACAGGGCCTTCAACCTTTGTACCTGAAATGGGGTTTGGCCTGTCAAGAACTACGATCGGGATCCCGTTTTCTTTCGCGGCTTCCATGGCAAGTGCCATAGTATAAATATAGGTGTAGAAACGGCTCCCAACATCCTGGATATCAAACAACAGTATATCCACATTTTCTAGCATCTCCGGTGTAGGTTTTTTAGTGCTTCCATAAAGGCTGTAGACTGGAAGCCCGGTTATTTCATCCGTATATTTTTCCACATATTGACCTGCCTGGGCACTGCCGCGCACACCGTGTTCCGGCCCAAATAAAGCGGTAAGCTCGACGTCTGGCTGTTTGAAAAGCCTGTCGACAATACTATTCATCTTCTGGTCAACACCAGTGGGGTTTGTAATCAAACCCACTCGCTTCCCCTTGATGAGGTCGAGGCGGTCCTCAAGCAGAACTTCTATACCCAGCCGGAATTGTTTGCGCTTTTTTTGCTTTTCTCCCCCAGCGAGGGCTGCAGTGATGCTTGAAAGGATCAATACCATGGCAAGGATGCCTGAAAGCCACTTCTTCATGTTTATCTCCTCTTTCTTTAGGTAGATTAATAGCTTAATCCATGGCCAAAACTGAACAATTTGTCACCTGTTTGAGAAAAAATGGTGACTGGCAGCTTGCCTGACGGCTGGTTCTCTCCAAAAATGGTGTCCGCCATCGCCTTAAAGCTGGACGGCCTGAACCCGTATTGAACGAGGTACGCGTCAACACCTGGGTAAGCCATTATATCGTACGGGTTCCTGATTCCGACAGCTATTACTGGTGCATTTGTTTGGTCAATGAGCTGATTGGCGAGCTTCATTTGATCGCTGTTCGCCGATCTTCCGGCAACACTGGACGTTGATGTTCCCAAAATAATATAATTCGCCTGTTTGATTTTAGAAAGCTCCGCTTCAGTGAGGGGCTTTGTTGCATTGATTACCATGACGTTGTCATGATGATGTGCCACCTGGGAAGCCAAATCAGCAAGATAGGAGTTTCCAATAACGGCGATTTTGTCGCTTGGTGCTGGTCGTAGCGGAAGAACCTCCTCGTTTTTAATCAGCGTAATGGACTTGTTCGCAACTTCCTTTTCCACCTGTTTATGTTCGGGTGATCCCACTGTCATCAATGCATTGCTAACTTTTTCTTCAAGACTGGCCTCACTTTCTGATTTTAGAATCCCCCTGTTGATTTTAAGGGCCAAAATGCGTTCAACCGACTGCTCGATTCTATCTTCAGTAATTTCTCCAGAGCGGATCGCTTCATATAATCCATTGGCTACTTCTTTAATCCCTACTGGCATCAGTACAATATCAGTACCTGCTTTAACAGCACGGATGGCAGCATCGACTGGTCCGAAATGGTCACTGATGGCCTGCATATTCATGGCATCCGTAATGATAACCCCTTCAAAGTCCATTTCTTCACGCATGAGTCCTGTCAGTACTTTACTGGACAGGGTGGCAGGAATGGAAATTTCTGTTCCGTCTTTTTGTGAACTGGCTTTTGTGCTGTCAATCTTAGGAAAAGTGACATGTGCAGTCATGATAGCATCAATACCAGCATTCATGGCCTGCTGGAATGGATAGAGTTCTACCTGCTTAAGCCTATCGAGATCATGGGGAACTTCAGGAAGTCCCAGGTGGGAGTCGACCGCTGTGTCCCCATGCCCTGGAAAATGCTTGGCGGTCGCAGCAATGCCGCTCTCTTGAAGCCCGCCGATATAGGCATTCCCCATTTGGGCCACAAGCTCTGGACTTTCTCCAAAGGATCTTACTCCTATGACAGGATTATCAGGATTATTGTTGACGTCAAGTACGGGAGCAAGGTTCATATTGATTCCAAGAGCACTCAGTTCTTCGCCAATAGCCTTCCCCACCTGCTGTGAAAGTGTTTCTGACCTGGCAGCCCCCAGAGCCATATTGCCAGGCATATCTGTACCAGACTGCAGCCTGGTGACAATTCCGCCTTCCTGATCAATGGTCATTAGCAGCCCATATTTTTCAGCAGCATCCTGATAGGCAGAAACCAGCTCAGTTGTTTGTTCAGTTGTCACCACGTTTTCACGGAAAAGGATGACACCTCCCAGATGGTACTCCTTGACGAGCTCCTCAATCTCAGGCTGCATTTCCGTTACATTTTTCCCTTTCCATGTCCTGAAATCAGGCATCAGCATTTGGCCCACCTTTTCTTCTAGAGACATAGAGCTGATTGCGTGGCCAATCAGATTATACCGTTCCTGTTTGCTCTTATTTATGTGGATTTCCCCATCACGGCCTTTGCACTGGATGGCGATTCGGTCGCTGAAGTGGCCATCTCTCACTTTGATATACGTCTTTCCTTTATGCCCTGTAAGTGTAACTTCTCCCTTCTCATTGACAGTGGCAACATTTTTATTAGAGGAACTCCAGGTCAGGTTTTCAGCAGCCAGCTGGAAATGACCGTCTTTTAGAACTTGAAGTGCTTTTAATTGAATAGACTGATTCTTCACTTTCCTATTGACCTGAGGTATGTTCAGGTCAATGACCAGGTCTTTGATGTTTGGTGCAGCCTCCCCTTGAACAGGGATTTGCATGATCAGCAGTACTAAGGCAATCATTGTTATCATTGATTTTTTTACATAGCGCCCCATCGTCTCTCTCCCTTTTAATTGCTGATTTAGTAATTTCTTTGCAGCCAGTCGCTGCTGGTCAGAGGCAGTTCACTGGTCTTCCCTTCTGTTTTAACCTCAGGATTATAAATATACCAGCCGCGGCCATTGACTGATCCATCTGTTTGATAACGGAAACGCAGTTTGGAAGCCTCTTTTGGCAATATTAGCTCTGTCTTTTCCCAGTCCTGGCTGTTTGCCGTAAACTTCGCAAGCTGCTGCCACGCTCCATCCCGATAAACTTCTACAAAACCAAAATCGGCATTTCCTTCCATGCGGTGCCACTGTTTAAAAGAAAATATTCCTGTTTCTCTTAATGAAAGGTCAGTTTCCAGTACCTTGTTTTGATTGTCTCCATAACCGGAAAACCATGTGTTCCCTTTCCCGGGAATGGTGACTGGAATAGAATCCGCCACCCGTCTTGCAAATAAACGCCGTGTCTGGTTGACAGAAACGGTTGATCTTGATGGGTGCACCCGGTTGGTAAGCAGGATGGCAATCGTCTTGTTGGAGGGGTTTACGACAATGGAGGTCCCTGTATAACCTGTATGCCCAAAAGAATCCCCATCTGACATGGCATCCATATACCAGCCTTGGTTCAGCTCCCAGCCCAATCCATGATCATCACCTGGAAAGGTGGTGTTTTGATTCTCCAGCAGCGCGTGAACGGATTCAGGCGAAAGTATTCTTTTGCCTGCATATTTCCCTTCATTGAGAAAAATAGAAGCAAACTTTGCCAAATCACTAGCTGTTGAGAACACACCGGCATGCCCAGCAACTCCGTCCAATGACCAGGCATTTTCATCATGTACCTGGCCCCAGACCAGCCCCCTTTTAAGCAAAGGCTGATACTCTGTCGCAGCAATGCGCTTCTGTAACGCTAATGGTGGATTATACATGGTGTCCTTCATCCCTAATGGGCCGGTAATATACTCCTTGACAAACTCATCAAGGGGCTGAGCTGTTAGTTTTTCCACTATTGCTCCCAATGTAATCATATTTAAGTCGCTATAGGTGTAGACTGTCCCTGGCTCGTTTTTTAACGGTTGTTTAAAAACAAGCTGCAGGCGCTCTTCTCTTGAATGTCCTTTCGAATATAAGGGAATCCAGGCCTCTAATCCGGAAGTATGGGTTAACAGCTGACGGACCGTGACAGATTCCTTTCCTGCCTGTGCAAATTCAGGAATATAAACTGCTGCATGCTGGTCGAGTTCAATCAATCCTTTCTCATGCAGAATCATCACTGCGACAGATGTAAAAATCTTTGAGATGGAAGCTAAGTCGAAAATGGTATACGTGTTCATGGGAATGAGGTTTTCTAATTCTGAAAATGAGTCGTCTGCATACCTTGCAGAAAAGCCATATGCAGAATGTTTTACAACTTTTCCGCCTCTCGCTACCAACACCACAGCCCCCGGCATGATTTGATCCGAAATCGCTTTGTCCATGATCTGATCGATTTCGTTTAGCGAGGCCGCCCTCATGCCAGCTCCTTTAGGAGATGATGGGTGAAGGACCTTATATCTTGGCTGAACAGCTGTGTCCCATACAAAACCTGGCTGAGGACGGACAGGATTAGAGATGTGCTTATCCTTGTGTTCAATAGACTGAACATCGTTCCAGCCCCCTCCTGAAAAAGCAGCAGGAACACTCAAAAGAAGAGCGGCCACGGCAGGAATCAATAAAAGGTTCTTTTTCATATAGCCTCCTTTTTCAGTGAATTTGCAGGCGCATCGTGGGATTTCACAGAATTGTTAGCGCTTACACATCTATAGGAGAAGTGTAAGTGATAACTGGTATAGATGTCTATAATACTTCTTTCCTATCAAGAGAAAGAGACAGTAGGTAAAAGGGAAATTGGTAATATGTCATTTGGATTATATTTACAGCCGCAGTAATCTGTTGGGCAGTAAATGGTGATGCAATGTCTGTTGTATTCTTTTATCAAGGTTTTTATGAAAAAACGTTCATCCTGAATAGCAAACCTTATAAAGAAAAACCGCATTATGTACGCGGTTTTGGAGAGTAATTAATTAATTGTGAGGTACTTAATTTTCATCACCTTCCCTATTCAAGAAGGCATTGATTTCTATGCAACTGATCAAAGACGCATGAATTCTGGGACTTTACAAATGCATCAACTACTTTATGGCAGTCCTTCCTGGCGTACTAAAATGATCGTTTTTCCCAAATTTTTTTATGGCAAAATATGAAAACAGTGATAAGGACACAAAACTCCACAACAGCGAAGTTTTAGGGTCGATATCATTAATGACAAACAGAGAGGGAAGCTTTCCAAAAGCGGAATGGTCCATGGTTAAAAACCAGCCGATGAACATATTATTGGCAGCATGTGCACCGATGGTTAATTCTGCACTGTTTGTTCTTGCTGTGATATAACACCATAAGACCCCTGAAAGAATATAGTCACTTCCAACAAAAAAGGCGGAATAATTCATTTCAGGATTTCCAAAGTGAAGCGAAGCGAAGATTAAGCCAACAATTACTGATAACAGTATCTTATTATTAATCTTCCTTCCGAACCACTGCATCAGGTAGCCTCGGAAAAAGACTTCCTCTGCCGTTGTTTGAATTGGAGTGAGAATGAGAACAAATAGAAATAGTTTAATAAAATCCTGTGCTTTTATTTGATTAAGAGAATAATCACTGGGATTTAACAGGAAATCAATCAGTGAGGTTCCAGCCACAAGGGCAAAGAATATGCCAAACCCCCAAAGGACCCGCTTCCAGTCAATTTTTTCCTTAGGCGTAACAAGCGTTTTAAATTTACGCTTATGAATAAGCCTCATGAATAAAAACAATCCCAAAAACCAAAAGACGTAGGTAAGATTGGAAAATACAAAATCGTAGACTGGGTCCACATTAACACCAACCATACCCTCTAGGTCAAAATATGAATCGGGATTTCCATCTGCGGCGGCAAACGCGGCTAAAGCAAAAAGGTACCCTACAGAACCCAGGAACAAAAATAATAGAAACAGAATGAATGAAAATAGATACCTTTTCCAATTATTGATTCCCTGATTCATCTTAATAAAATCGTTTCCCAAACATATACCCCCCTTTTTATGACCTTTACATCTTGAAGATTATACCATATTTTATATTTATTACTATTCTATTATTATTTTTTTTCGTTAAAAAAGAGATTGGACAAAATGCCGATCTTTCTAACGTTTAGTCTCCAATCTTATTCTTTACAAGACGCGTTAATGTCTTTTCAGCTGTTAGAAACCCATACATTTTTTCATTTTGACTAATGATTTTACTGACTTTCTTTATGTTTTCCTTGGAAGTTTGTTTGTCACCCTCCATATGAGCAATGATGGCTTTTCCTCGATAATAGGAAACAGGCTCCATTTTCCCTAACAATTGTTGATATTTTTCCATCTTTTCTATTTCTGCATCACCTGTTAAAAAATGTGCAAGCTGCTTCATATGAATCAGGAACCCTATCTGCACTTTATTTTTAGATGTTACTGGAATCGCAGAATACTCTTTCAATGCATTTACAGCAGCCAGTAAGCCATTCTTCTCTATTTCATGATAATAAATCAGCATTGCGTATTGTAAATTATCAACCGTAGGAGGCTTTTCCTTTGCCAATTGGATATATTCACAACTATATTGTGATGGATGTTTGCTGCTGAGAAGCTCTTTTGATACAAGGAGATCCTCCATCAGTAATCTTGACTGGTCATTATTTTTCATCAGTGTAAAGAGCACATATCCATCTGTTTTCATGCTTCCTTTTAAGGGCAGCATCGTTGCCATTAATATAGTCCCATTCATTAAAGCAAAGTAGAATAACATTTGATAAGAAAATAGCTCATATAGACCTAACCCGAAGAGTGCTAAAAGAAGAGATATGAAAGGGCCGCCCGCAGTGTATAAAGCCATTTTTTTCATTAGGCTTTCTCTTTTCTCTTGGGGAGGTGTCATCATGGCAACGCCGCCAAAAAATAACCAATTTCTGTTTTCCTTTACCCTTACGCCAGCACTCTCTTTTTCTATTAAAACAGGTCCGAATGCTAAAAAGATAAAGTCATATCCACACCATTTCCCAAACAGAAAATGGCCAAGCTCATGCAGTGAAATCGCTAGCCATGTACAAATCATCAGGCTGGCTAAAAGCATGGTTCCTTCATAAGTACGGTCTACGAACGTTCCGATGGTTATTAAAACGATAACATAAATAGTTACCCATTTAGGTGTAAAAAAGGGATTCACTATTTCCCCCTCACTTTCTTTATTTTGTTCGATTCTCCCGGCAGACACCTGCAAGTGCCACTACAATAGGATAAGAAGCTCTTCATAGGATAAATAATAGGAAATAATATCCACATACTATCTTAAGCACAAAAATGAAAGAGTGCAAACACATCAACTCTTTGTACAAAATAGCTTCAACGCATTGAAACCTATTTTAGTGTATAGCCGCCTACTTTGTGTATGCCACTTTATCAAAATAAAGAGTGCCTGACCCGCAACGCTTTAAAGCGATGCAGTCAGGCCCCTTCTTTCTTATTATGGGCCGGTGATATTGTGGCAAACAACCACAATGTTCAGGAGATGTTCCGCAGACAAATAGGCATAAAAAAATAACCCGGATCAAGGGGTTATTTTTTTAGCTATCATAACGTGCATTCTCAAACAATACTTCTTCAACGGACCTCTTTTTGAGATGGTAGATCATCTGGGATATCGTTTAGCTTGTAATTTTCTGAAAGCCAGAAGGTAGAAGGAGCCACATTAAAAGAGACCAGGATAAAAAATAAATACCTGGAAGATTATTTGGAAGACAGGATCTATTATGAAACGGCTATGCTGCCCCAATTCATATTTTGTTAGACATTCCAAATACCTCTAAAATATTTAAAAGAAAAAAGCACTTCTACTAAATGCAGAAACGCATATGTTCTCTATTTTATAGAACGATAAATAAAGCTGCTTAAAATGGCTCCATGGCACTAAGTGCCTGCTGCACACTCTGAAAAGTCATGATTCCCGAGAAATCAAAGCCTACGTGAACAGCCGCCTGGGCAAGCCTGGGCCTTATGCCGGTAAAAGCAGTACCAACGCCTAGAAGCATAAGGATTTTCTGTAATTGTAAAATCTGTGTAGCGACCATTTTATTAAATGTACCAATTCCCGAACAATCAATGATTAAATGATGAATCTTCATGTCCGCCACTCTTGTAGGTACAGATTGAATAATCCCGTCAAGTCTGTCTTGATTAAAGATGCCAATTAAAGGCAGAATGGCGGTTTGGTTCATGATTGGAACAAGGGGGGCAGATAACTCGTTCAATTCCTGTTCAGCTATTCGAAGTGCATCTGCCGTCTTTCTCCGATCCGTATCATCCTTAAACACAACCTGAATAGCCGGCTTTCCAAAATAAGTTACTCGCGAAGCAGAAACTTCTACTTCAAGGACTGATCCATCCCAACAAATAACTTTTTCCTCGATCGTTTTATTCACAGACCGCTCTCCGCTTAACAGTTTTTTCATTCTTTGTAATACTGTTTCATGGTAATCAGGGTGGATGACTTCAAAAACGGATTTACCCAGAATACTGTCCTGGCGGGAAGGGGCTCGAAATAACGTCACACCGGCAGGATTAAGATAAACAAACTGGTCCTCTATATAAATGGCCACAGCTTCAGGGCAATTTTCAATCAATTCCTGAAAGTTTATCCCTAGCATCGCACCTGTTTCTTTCATAAACTCACCCTGTAATTCTTATTTGACTTTTCATGAAGAATGGCTTTCATATCATTCATCCTGTGTTGAAAATTCATATGAGTTCATCCTCTCATAACTGGTCACGTTACTATTTAATTCACCAACCATGATGTAAAATCCTTTCTAATTTCTGTTAATTCAATACAGAAAATTAACAGTCCCGGATGGCAGTTTATCATTTCTCCAAAATTCATCGAAATAACAATTCAGTAGTTATCCCATTTACAATTGGGACCTTTTTTTATCCCTAGGGGAATAATATTTTAGATAGTGAGACGACTATAGTTACGGTCACCATACTAAAAATGGTAGACATCAAGACGGCTTGAGCAGCGTATTCTGGATGGTTTCCATATTCCAAAGCAAATAAGGAGCTGTTTCTTGATGTTGGAAACGAACTAGCAATAAATAACGCTTGAGCGATTGTCCCTTCCAGATGTAAAAACGTAATAATTAAAAATGCCAGACACGGTGACAGGATCAGGCGCCCAATAATACTTAAAACCAGTGGAAAAGAGAATCGGTTTATTTTTAAGAAGGCGCTCTGTGCTCCAAGTGTGACAAGAGCGACAGCCACAAAAGCATAGGATGCATTTTCAATTGGAGCCCAAAGGAATCCTGGCAGTTTTATAGAGAAGGTATGAAGGAACAGACCAATCAAAAATGCATAAATGACAGGGTTTTTAAAAAAGACCTTTATCGCCTGCAACCCTTTCTGATCAACAGATACTGAATTGTATAAACCATATGTATACGTAAGTAGGTTTTGAAAAATCATCACCACAACCTGTATGGACTGACCCAGCGGGTGATGCTGGAAAACGAGCTGGCTGACAGGCAAACCAAAGTTCCCTGAATTGACAAGGACGACACTATTTTTAAAGGTGGAGGACAGACCTCCCTCAAACTTGGCTAGTTTAGCGATACAAGAGGTTAGAATAATTAAGCTTAGACTCTGAACAGCCAAAAATGTCAAGATATAAAGCAGTGTAGCACTTCCCATTTTGCTCTGGTACACATTGGCAAAACTGACGGCAGGCATCAGCAAATAGGTTGTAAGTTTTGATAACGTATTCAAATCCAATGTGAATTTTCGGTGAAGGAAAGCTCCTGCCCCGATAAGGGTGAACACAGGCAAAATGACATTCAATAAAATTAGAAACAAAACATCCATCAACAATCATCCCCAGACGGTAACACCGATAAAACAGCGAATCTTCAAAGATTCTGATTAAATCGCTAGTGGTGCCTTTATTTTTATAAATAAGAAAATCGGTAATCCATCCCCCATGCTTCCTTTTCATTATAAAAATCACCACTCTATAGTTAAAATACAAATAAATTATGTGCATTCATTCAAAAATGGAATATTAAAAAAGCGTGGGAACTCTCCCACACTTTCCTTATAACTGTTCAAAATCCAATTTACTTATAAAGTGTACAAACTCCTTGACAACCTTCAGGTCCATTGATTCTTCGCGATACAGCATCCAGGTTTTCCTGACAAGAGGGTTGCCCGCATCGTCTTTTAAGTTGATTTTATAGAGGTCATTCCGATTTTCCACTAACACACTTGGAAGTATCCCATATCCTAATCCACTTGTGACCATTTCCTTGCATGTATCAGCTTTGTCCACTTCCATCCCAATAACAGGCGGCTCTGAAAAATTGCCGCTCCACCAGTTATCAATCATCGACTTCAGTAAAGCATCCGTTTCATAATCAATTCTTGGAAGTACAGGCAAATCCTGAATTTCAATGTGTTCAGTTGAAACGATACAGATGTTTTCTTCAAATAGAAGCTGCCGGGATTCCGGCCATTGATAGTCACCTCGAACAATCCCAATTTGCACATCCCGGTTATAGGCAAGCTGAAACACCTCCCTGCTCCATCCGGTTGTGACTTTATAGCTGACTTTAGGGAACTGTTCACGAAAAAGTTTTAAAAGCTGAGGAAGCTTATGCCTTGTTATGAAATTGGAAACTGCGATGCGCAAGGTACCGCTAACTTCCTGATCCATATTCCGGACCGTTTCTTTAATCCTTCGATGCCGTTCGAGCATTTCATCTGCACATTTGGCTAAATATTCTCCCTGGGGTGTAAACTGTACGCCGCGTGTTCCCCGGCTGACAATGGTCAGATTGAATTCCTTTTCTATTTGCTGAATTCTTTTTGTCAAGGAAGGCTGTGACATATATAAAATTTCAGCACTTTTTGTAATGTTGTTTTTTTCATATAAAACCTTCAAGATGAGCCAGTCCCGTTCATCCATTGTCTTGCCCCCGCTCCATTGATGTGATTGTATTATGGTAGAATTGCAAGAGCTGAGCCCCCATATTCAAAAATACCATAGCAACAAAGATTAATTCAAAAAATAGTAAGGTTCTTTATTTTATATTCCATTCATAATAATGCTATTTTACTAATTTAACAGTTTCGTGGAACAGTCTTTTAGTTGAAAAAGAATGACTATCCTACGTAAAAAAGCTGAATGAGAGTTTGATTTTGCAAGTCTTGTCCAATCCCAGAGAATTTGATTGTTCTGCATAAATCAGCAAACTCATTATTGCTTTTTATCGAGGTTAAACTATTTATATTCTTTCTGTGTAATTACATCTATACCTACAAGTTTTTTTAAAGAATAAAAAGAAAACCACGTGAACATACTATCATTTACGAAATGGACGGCAAAATTAACGGGGGATTTTGCAATGCCGGGATATGTAGAAATTATAATACGTACAATCATCGCTTTTAGCATCCTGTGGGTTTTTGTCCACCTGCTCGGGAAACAGACTATTGCCCAGAGGACGTACCACCTCTATATTGCTTCGATTACAATGGGGACAATTGGAGGGAATCTGGCATTTAATATTAAAATTAAATTTCTGTATTTTATTATTTCTATTTTCTTGATGGGCTCCATCGTTTTTGTACTGAATATGCTGTCTGTCAGGTCAAATCGCCTGCGAAGATGGATTGCTGGAGAGCCTGCTACACTGATAAAGGAAGGAAAAATTCTCGAAGAATCAATGAAGCGAATGGGCTATTCGCTGGATTCCCTAAAACAGGCTTTACGGGCCAAAGACATATTCAACCTGGAAGAAGTAGAATGCGCGATTTTGGAAATCAACGGCTCTCTTTCAGTACTCAAAAAGCCATCCTACCGAAGTGTTACCAAGCAAGATTTAAATATAAAATCCTCACCTGAAAGTGTGCCAGTTGAATTGATCTATGACGGCAAGATGCTGCAAAATAATGTTCTCAACCATACTTACGACCGAGAATGGTTAGAATGTGAGCTGAAAAAAAGAAACCTTGCAATTAAAGATATCTCCTATGCTGTGGTTGGAACAAAGGGGAATTTGTACATCGATTTATTTCACGATCAGTAACGGGAAACAGAATCTTACAGTAATAGAGAGCTGGTATAACCAGCCCTCCATCTTTAATGATTAGTATGTGCACTATGGCTCTCTTCAAATTCTGGTCTTGGTTTGAACAATAATCCTAGATTAATTAACCCAGAGATTCCAACTAATCCGTAAATAATTCTCGATAAAGCAGAATCCTGCCCGCCGAAAATCGCTGCAACCAGGTCAAATTGAAAAAATCCAATTAGCCCCCAATTTATCGCGCCAATTATTACCAGAGTCAGGGCAATTCTTTGCAATAAACTCATATTGGCCTCCTTAAGGTTAATGTTAATACCTTCTTTATATACACTAAGAGATGAGTACATAAACCTGTGAAGAGAGCCTGGAAAGCTTACTTAATACCGTTTGGCAAGTACAACAAAAGTAATGAAAACAGTCATGATTGTTAAGGCAGCCAACACGCTTACTGTCTGGTATCCTGTCAACGCAATAATATGAAACTAAAACCCTAGCATAAGGAGCGACATAAAGCCCAGTATAAAAAAATAACTGATGAACATGCCTCTCTCCCGGATTCTTTTTGAACGTTTATCATTTTCTTTAAAGTGAGGGTAAAGATATGCATTGCAAAAGGCCATGACACTGACACTCAGTAAAATCAGGTCACATCCAAGAGGAAAGACTCCTTCCGAAATAGCAGCAGCACTGACCATGACCCCAAACAACAACAACAACAACAACAACAACAATAAGGAGCCAAATACGATAAATTGTACTGGACCGGTTTTATCCACACAGTTTTCTATCCTTGTCCGATTAAAGGCTGTCCTGATATTTTATTTACATAACGTGACAAACTCAGTTAATTTCTTCAAAGAGGTCAGATTTTGATTGCACTTAGCGCTATCATGGCATATATAATTTCCTCTCTTTGTGAAGGTGCCCTCTGCTACTCCCTTTTTCTCTGTCAGGAACATGCCAACTACTTCCAACTTATTGCAGATCGCACAGATCCCTTTTTTATGACTAGGTGTAAAATGACCTTGCAGTCCGATTGGCTTGCTGTCTTGATAGACCAGGATATATTTTTTCTGGGATCCGGCATCGTCCCATCCCAGGTAGGAAGTCTCTTTTAAACAAAGGTCATCCAAAGGTGGCATTTTCAGCTTTTTTACTTTAGGCCATAACTTTTTTAGTGAATTCAGAGATATTTCCTTAAATGGGATAACAAACTGCTTTAACTGTGTTAAGTATTCGCCGGCCTGTTCTTTTCTGTGAATATCCCCGAGACGATTTAGCATGATTAACTGCTCCGATTTGATATCAGAAAACAAATTTATTGACTTTTCAAGCACCAGTGATTTCAAAGCACTCAGGACCTCCCGATCATTGACAGAAGTATGCCCGTTAACAAGAACTTGAATTTGGTCTCTGATAAAGTTATATTGATCATTCCGAATAAAAGGTTCCATTACTTCCACTCCTAAATAGTTCTTTGCACTTCATTATTTTAAATAGTTCATGATGTGTTGGAAATGCAAACTTTATTTATGAAAAGAAGTCGCCATACTAAAAAGCATTGATGGAGTCCACCAATGCTTAAAAGTTAAGTTTTCTTGTAAATTATTTTTTTTATTGTTTCAGTCGAAAGATAGTATTGTTCGGCAAGTTGATCAATACTGCTTCCATTTTTATATTCGAATTTAATGGACGCATTCCGGTCATCTATAAATTTTCGGGCGCCAGAACGCTCCCCCCATTTTTGGTGTCCAACATCCAGTTTGGGGATATAGATCGTTTTACCGTGTACGTATTTTTGAATTTCTGATATCAGCTCTTCTGGCAGAATTGCCGTTGCTTTTACGTAGGCCATAATTCCAGCTCCTTATTTTGAGTTTAACTTTAAAATAAGGTGCAAAGCCTGACGATCAGAAAAGCTACCTAATGGGCGATTGTAAAGATCTGCCCCATGCAAAGTATCGCCTTTCCAATACTAGGCTTTGCATGAGTTGTCCTAGGCTTAGGCAGGTTGCTTAATTGTGCCATTTTACCACCTCCAGAATGATTTCAACGTAAAGCTCCAGCTTTATTTTACCATTTTTAGGGATACGTGAAAGGGTTAAATGATCAGCTGTGCGTTTGAGGTGCAATTGCTTTACCTTTTAGTCTGCATACACTCACCATATACCTCGCTTTTATATAGACAAATTGAGAATATGACAAGAACTGCACTGACAATTTCAGCCTTAAATTTAATCAAGTGTACTACGTCAATTATTTTATGAATGGATAACTCTATAGCCTGTTCCTTTTACTGAGATACCGTTATAGATAAAACTAAAAAGTCTAACCAAAGGTTTGAAGGTAGCAGGAGATTCCCTGCCCATAATGGCACACCCTTATTTAAAAATTTTAATATAGCGATTATACTCATTGTATGTCTGCATCCCCATACTTTCATATAAGGCCTTGGCTGCATGGTTTTCCGGGGCCGTTTCTAAAATGATGAACCTGATGCTTTCATTGACTCCAAACTGAAAGGCTTCATCAAGGAGAGCTTTGCCTGTGCCTCTTCTTCTAAATTCTTTCTTAACAAATAAGTCGTTTAAAATATAGGCTTTCTGCATGCCTATTGAGGTGAAGGTTGGATACAATTGAACAAAACCTGCTGCCTTCTCCCCCTCATAAGCGATTAAAATTACCGATTCGCTATGCGAAATTCTGTCCCTAAGGAATGCTGCTACTCCTTCTTCATCACTTGGCTGCTGATAAAAAACCCGGTAAGCATTAAACAAAGGCACAAGATCCTCCAAAGAATGTATAGTTGCTCTGATAATGTTCAAACTAAGAACCCCTTTCTATTTTTCTCGAAATCTTGCAATTTGTTTTTTCCTTACCTATATTATTTATATAAAGTGACACATTAAAAAGGTACAATTCTCATCTTTTTTACATGTCAGATAGGGTGTGGGATTTGAAAGAGCTGTTGTTTCAATTGGATGAAATGAATCCAAAATACAAACAAATTTATCAATCGATTCGATCATTAATTGAAAAAGCTGAACTAAAAGCTAATACAAAGCTGCCCTCCATTCGCCAGCTGGCTGATCTGCTGCAGGTTAGCCGGAATACAACGCTTACTGCATATGAACAATTACTGGCGGAAGGCTATATCAGGAGTGAACCGAAGCGGGGCTATTTCGTAGAAGAGTATGAGCCGATGCATCTTCAATGCCCAAAAGCAATGCCAGTAAAATACCAGGGAACAGAACTTCCCGCCTTCGTCGATTTCCGCGCTGGAGCTGTTGACATGACAGTATTTCCTATAAAAGCATGGCGGCAATGCAGCAATGAAGTATTGAGGGAGGAGATTGCATACACCTATGGAAATGTACAGGGTGATCCTCATTTAAGGGCTAACCTTGCTCATTATTTATTGCAATCAAGAGGGATCCAGACCAGCCCGGATGCTATCATGATTGGCAGTTCTACCCAGCAGCTATTGATGCACTTAACGATTTTATTAAAAAAGGATTTTTCAGCCATCGCAGTAGAAAATCCAGGTTATGACGGCGCACGTACTATATTTAGCCTGCAGGGATTTACCCTCCAGCCAATAGACGTAACAGCAAAAGGTATTTCGATTAAACAGCTTGAACAAACGGATTCAAGGGTTGTATACATCACCCCTTCGCATCAGTTTCCAACGGGGGTTACGATGCCGGTTGCTGAACGCCAGCAGCTGCTAAAATGGGCCCGCCAAAATAATGGCTACATCATTGAAGACGATTATGATAGTGAATTCCGCTATAAACAACAGCCTATTCCAGCCTTGTCTTCCATAGGGAATCCTGAACGTGTTATTTACCTAAGCACCTTTTCAAAAGCGTTTCTGCCATCAATCCGATTGAGCTACATGATTCTGCCTCCATCTCTGCTCGTTCGATATCAGCAGCTGTTTTCATCGGTTGAACAGACAGCTTCGAGTCTTCATCAGCGGACAATGGCTCTTTTTATGGAACGCGGTTACTGGGACTCCCATATTCGGAAGATGCGGGCAAACTACAAGCGAAAAATGCAGAGGCTTGTTTCCGCTCTGGAGGGTTCATTCGGTGAGACCGTAAAAATCATCGGTTTTCAATCAGGTCTGTATATACTAATTCAGTTCCAAAGTTCGATTGGCGAAGAGAATCTAATTAGTCAAGCAGCGAAGCATGGAGTCAAGGTCTATCCTATATCCCAGTACTACCTTGGAAAAGAATCACAAAAAACGATATTACAGCTTGGTTTTAGCAATTTGTCTATGGAAGAGATCAATGCAGGAGTCCATTTTTTACATGAAGCTTGGAGTAAATCTTTCAATTACCTCTAAAAAAGTCCAGTATCCCGGCTTTGGGGGGGCATGTACCGGTTTTAAATAAAGAAAAAAGCTATATTCAAAGTAAAGGCTTCTGCCGTTTTAAATAAGCAAACACCCTTCCTCATATATAGATGAGAATTAAGGATTATTGGAGAAATTGCTGATTGCATTCAGGATTAAAACCGGTGACCGACCCTCATTCTCTGTGTTTCTTATTTCGACCGTATGTATTATCAGCCCTTAACCTGGCGAAGTAAAAATGAAGGATTCCTTATATGTTCTCCCCGGTGCCTTGGTTCCTTCTTGCAGGATAACAGGTTTATCTTCCCAAGTAATAACAAATTCTAACTCTTCACTTTGTGCCTTTACTGGAAAGTTTAGAAACTTAAAATCGTCACCTTTCACCATTAGATTCCTTTCCATCTCCGGAGCTAAACCAAACATTTTACTTGTGCCCGGTTGACTTCTGAATGAATGAACATGCACATTATAAACTTTTTTTCCTTTGTTCGTTACGAAAAGGCTGTATACCTCGTATTTATCTTTTTGCCCCTGAGACAGATTCTTTTCCCTGGATGGGGCTTTTAACTCTACCTTCCATATGTCTGATTCTTTTAAAGCTGGAACCTGAAATTCTGCTTTTGCTTCAATTGGAAGGAACGCGAATCCTAAAATGAATGCTGGAATAATGATTCCCTTCAATCCTTACACCCACCTAGTCAAAGTTTAGCCGTAAGCTAGAATAGTTTTTCCTGATAGATTTTTTTTATGTGCTCAATACTTTGTGCGGTATGTTCCTTAAAATGTACAAAAGGAAAGCATCTCTCCGGTAAGGAGCTAAAAGAAAAGACACCAATCATATACGTTACTTCCTGTACAAGTAATTCCAATAATTCCTTTAATTTCATTTGAAAGCTTGTGACATTGTATATAAGTCTTCTATTCCCGCTAAAGACCTATGAACCTGGTGAGAAATGTCCTTATCTTTCCTTATCTCGCTTTTTAAGGGATACAAAACAGTTAACAGCCTGACATTATGTAGGTGTATTCTCTAGGAAATCATTTTTAGAAACCAGGTACCATCGGAAAGCATAATTTCCCTTCCTTTATACATATTGAGAAGTACACGGAAAATGTTCTGAGCTGCTCCGCAATCCTAAAGGTATGTTAACCTGGTAAATTTATAGAAAAATAGGGTCCGATATTGTATATACAGATAACAAATATTATCTCATTGTCTTTGTCTATTCACCCTTCGCTCAATTTTTCAATAGCCTTTTTAGCCTCATAAATGATTACTCGTTTTGGAATACCTGCCGTTTTATTTTTCACCAACTAAAAAAGGATTCAAAATTGAATCCTTCTTGATTATCGGATGGTTATTATCCATTTCCTTTACTTTTACTTTTCCGGTAGAAAATATACCCTACTACCAACGCTAATATTACGAAGATTGGCAAAAATGACAATAATGTCTGGCTTAGATCGATTTGCATAAGGCCCTCCTTATGTTTTTATACATCTATACCCGCTTACACTCTGTTCATTCCTGATATGCCATCACATTTTGGGGGACCGAGAACTTCATGGCCAAGTAATAAGAAGATCCTCCATGTATATTTCCATATTTCTAATAAAAACTTCTAATTATTTATAATTATTTTTGTGAAAATTAAACCTACATCGGCCCGAATGGACAGGATGTATAAATTAAATCAAGGTGTTTTTTTACTGGATTGGCGATGGAATGGTCCAAAATCCAAATGACATATTCATGAACCTTTAATTCCAGAGCCCCTGCGGTTAGAATTCCATCCTTTCCAGCAGCATAGCTGGAATTAGGAGAAATGATCGGGTCAACTAGTGATTGAAAGTTGGTTTCGGTATAGAAATCAAGGAGTCCATAGTTTCCGCTTGTCTTCGAAATTTCTCTAACCCCCTTAAAATTTAATACCATTTTTATCATATTTTAATAGTCTTCTTTCTATGTCAGGATGTACAGCCTCTTTAAAAAAAAGAAAGCATCCAACCCTGAAAAAAACAGGAAGAATGCTTTGCTTTTAAAAAGGATGGTTACCGGCTGTTTGCTCCAACTTCAGAAAAACGGAATTGACAATGGAATAATTGATATAGGCACCCACACTAAAAATGATTAATGAAGATGCTGGAAAATAGTATAGGATGAGAGTTAACAATGCAAGAGCGCCTATTAGCAAAAGAGTTGTCGGAAAATGGGCGATCGCCAGGAAAAATGAATTCTTTATTCCATCCTTCAACGTGACCTTATAATGGGTAATCAGTGGAAACAAAAACACTGTTAAACAAATAAACAGGAATGAGATGATAAATAAAGGCACAATAATGACAAATTTCACAGGCGTTTGATCTTGATTCAAGTAGAAAAAATTAAAAAATAGTATGGCTGCAAAAAAAATCCAAAGCAAACCTACTAAAAAGCTTTGCTGAAAGTTTTCTTTAAAATAACGAAAATAATTTCTCACAACACTAGTATCCTGCTTTAATTTCCATTGTCTGACCACACTGAACATCGCTGTTGTCGCAGGTGCAATCGTTATAATCGGAAGACAGGAAACAATCCAAAATATGTTCAGGATAAAAAGGTTGGATAATCTGTCAACGCCCCCATAAAATCTGCTATCCAGGATATTCATACTGCAACCCCTTTTGGGGAGAAGGAGTCATAAAAAAACCTTCTCCATTTTTTTTGCACTTTCGATGGCTCCAAAAACCATTGCCATGCTTTTAATATTGTCATGGCAATCCGTTTCGGCCTTCCGATTTTCCTCCAGCGCTGAAAACATTTCATCCAGGCAGCCCCAATGACCTTCTCGTCCATCCCAGGCACTCTCCGTCTCGATTGACTGTACTCCGCGCAAGAATTCTTTGGGCATTTTTTCATCAACCACTTCGCAGACCGGGAGATTATGGCCATCCCAAAGGATACTGCCTTTGCTTCCGGTCACCCTCCAGTCAGATTCCCAGGAGGTATTGAAGCCTTCAGCACACCAGGAACCACGATAGGTAAATACTATACCGCCGGTCATTTCAAAAATGCAGATGGCCGAGGCATTTCCTTTATACCAGGAGCCTGGGGGATTATATTCATGGCAGTAAACAGAAACCGGGTCACTCCCGGAAATGAAACGCGCCTGGTCAAATGTATGGATGGCCATGTCCAGGATCAGCGGGTGATCCATCATATCCCGGAACCCTCCAAAATGGGGGCCGAGAAAGAAGTCAGCATGTATGGACCCTATTGTGCCAACAGCCTGGCTTGACACTAGATCACGGAATGCGCGTATTTGCTTTAAATACCGCCGGTTTTGCATAACGGTATACCTTTTCCCATAAAGTTGAACGGTTCTTAGGACCTCTTTCGCATCTTCCATCGATTCTGCCATTGGTTTTTCACCAAAAACATGACAGCCAGCTTTCATGGACACAGTAACTATTTCTTTATGCACAGCAGGGATTGTCACATCGAACACCAAATTCGCCCCTGTCTCAGCCAGAGCTTCTTGTAAATCCGTAAAAACCGGGACATTTAAATCCTTCCGGTTTGCCATTGATCTTGCAGCGGAAATATTCACATCAACTAATCCAACAATCTCGGCATTTTCTCGCTGGATGGCATAATCAACCCAGTTATTGGCCATACCTCCGCAGCCTGCAACAACAATTTTATGATTCATTACTCAACCTCCTTCATTTTTTAAATGGAGCTAAATCGATTCACCTTCAATGATCTTAAAATCCAGAGACATTGGAGAGTATGTGTTGAATTTTCCATCTTCAATTTTATAAATCAAGCTTTCAACCGCCATCTTTCCAATTTCTTCAACTGGATACTCAACCGTCGTTAATTTGGGGGAGATATATTTAAGCACATCGATATTATCAAAGCCCATCAACCCGACATCCTCGGGGATCTTGATCTTTTTTTCCTTGAAATGATTCATGACCTCAAGAGCATACAGGTCACAGGAGCAGACAATTGCCATATCACCATCTTTAAACACTAGGCCATCGAGTACATCCAGGTAATCATTCTGTTTAATGACCTTCACATGATTGATGCCCCTTTCAGAAAGTCCTTCCTCTAACCCCTTCAGTCTTTCCTCCTGGGTAAAAATATTTCTTTTCCCCTGAAATGACAGCGGGGGACAAATGTAAGTAATTTTGGTATAGCCTTTATCTGCAATAAATAAAGCGACGTCCTTCATAGCTCCCCGTTCATGAATTCCAATGTATTGCCACCTTTCCGACAAAAAGTTGAAAATCGTTATAATCGGAAAGGAGAAACTTTCCAAATAGTGTTCAAACTCTTCTCCTTGATGGACTGTAAATAGGATCATTCCATCCACTTTGTGATTGGCAAGATATTCAATACACTGTTTTTCATTATCAGGATCTTTATTTGTCAATGCTACGTAGATAAAGTATCCATACTCCTTTGCTTTCAGCTCGACTGCATTCAAAAGCTGTGCAAAGGTACGATTGTAAAGATCAAACAGGACAATGCCAAGAGTCATTGTCTTCCCTTTTACCAGGCTTCTGGCGGTAAAATCGGGACGGTAATTTAATTTTGCGGCTGCTTCGAGAACCTTCTGTTTTGTTTTAAGCTTGATACCGGGACGGTTATTTAAAGCTCGATCCACCGTCCCGGAGGAAACACCGCAGTACTCTGCAAGGTCTTTAATCGTAATTCTCATAGAGCCTCCACTGATATCATGAAGAAATCGAGTTCACAATTCTTACTCCATAGACACCGCCGGCAGCTTTCCCTTGCTCTGACTGAAACTTGACTTCGACCTTTTGTTTCTCCTGTGTCAGGTGAAGTGGTATCTCGTAATTCATATCGATAAGGCCGTCGGAGAGCTTTCCTGTCAGCTGCTGCTCGGCAATCACTTCTCCATTAACTAAAATCTGAAAATAGCGTTCAAATACTTTTCCATCCGTATAAAGGGTATTGTCACGGCCATAATAGGTGACCTGTAGGTACATTTGCTTCTCTGGTTCTACAGCCATCTCATAGCTAAAAAATCCTTCCCCGCGAACATCCCGCCATGATTTTTGAACCACATTGAAATAATCAGACTGCGAGTTTTGTGATTGAATCCCGTGCTCGATCTCTGGCTGCTGTTCACCAGGCTGAACGGCATCAACTGTGATGGATCTCAGTCTTTCCAGCTCTTCTTTTTCCTTATCCACAAACGTTTCGTAAGTTGTTTCATCCATCAAGTTCCAGTACAGTGTGTAACGCTGATGATGTAGTTCATAAAACGGAATAAGGATAACCTTTATGTTCCCTGGCTGTCCAATCGCTTCAGTTTCAAACTTCAACGGTGAACCCTCAACAGGCTTGATCCATTCTTCCAGGTTATTTTTGTCCGCTACAAGGCTTGGCACCTCAATCAATGGATGATTATTGAGTTTCAGATGGTCACCAAGGATATCGCTTTCAGGGAAATTCTCGTTGCCCAATGCACCAGCAAGAACGACAGGGCCGTACATGAATCCCGTTTTAAGCGGGTTATCCTTAGCCGTATAAGCATGAAGTCCCATTGGCAGTACAAATTCTATAGTGTCACCTGTTTCCCATTCTGCATCAATTGTTACATAGCCTTCTGCAGAAGAGGAATCGGCAATTTCCCCATTAACCAGGACTGAAAATGATTCAGTCACCCAATATGGCACCCGGATATGTAATTTCAATTTATCACCGTTTGCCTGTTCAAATAATAGCCGAACTTTATTTGATCTTGGGAAATCTGTCTCTTGCCTGATCTTCAGCTTTCGATCTTCTGACTCAAGCTCCGAAGCTATAAACAGATTTAGAAACAGGTTTTCTTGTTCTTGATAAAAGATGCATCGTGTATATCGGGCAGGATTTTCCATACCGGTTCCGGTACAGCACCAAAAGGAATTGTCCGGGGAACAATAAACTTTAAAATGTCCAGGCTGTGTGGCTACAAAATAGGTCTTCATTCCGGAATCAGGATCCTGCGAAGCAAGTATATGGTTATAAAGGGCTCTTTCATAGTAATCCATATATTCTGCTTTCCTGGACCACTTGAATAAGTGCTCCGTAAGCTTTAGCATATTGTAGGTATTGCAGGTTTCCAGCGTTTCGATTCCGAGTGTTTCCTTGTCCGCCGGCCCGAAATGTTCTCCAATGCTATTGCCGCCGATAATGTAGGATCGGTTTTCGGTTACTACCTTCCAAAAGTAAAGTGCCGCATTCTTGTAATCTTCGTTCCCTGTCAATTCATAAAGCTTAGCTGCCCCTATGACTTTAGGTATTTGGGTGTTCGCATGTTTTCCTTCAAGAATGTCGATGCCTTTGGATAAAGGCTCAAGTATCGCTTGATGGCAGAATCTTTTGGCAAGATCAAGATAATCTTCATTGCCAGTAATCATATAAAGATCAGCCATAGCTTCATTCATTCCACCATGCTCACAGATTAGCATTCTTTGAAACTGTTCATCAGTCAGATTATCGGTCCCCTTCTTTGCCCAATCAGCCAGAAGGATGACTGCATCAAGGGCTTTTTGGTTTCCAGTGAGTGTATATACATCAATAAGACCTGCATAGATCTTATGGATGCTGTACCATGGAACCCAACCGCCAGCAAGACTGAAATTATCTACTTCAAAGTCACCTGTAAATGTTTTATCAAAACATTCCCTGGAGAATCCGCTTACATATCCTGCACGATCAAGGCTTTGTACATAGGACAGTTCATCAACCGCATATTCCAGTTTTTTGAGGAGAATCTTATCTTTGGTAACAGCATACATCGAAGCAGCTGCAGAAAGCCAATGGCCAATAGAATGTCCTGCAATGCCGGTCGATTCCCATCCCCCATACCTGGGTTTTTTGGCTGCATGTCCTGCCCCTTCATAACATGGGGCAATAAGCCTGTCCACATCAAGGTAAATGAGGTATTCCTTCCCTTTATTCTGTGATTCTCTAAAAATCCCATCCAGTAAGGTTACTTGTGATTCTTTAAAAATTCCATCCAGCATGTTTACATCTTTCATAGCTGCTATTCTCCTTTTACTCACGAAATATAGTGAATCTCAATTACCACTATACTATTATAAGAACTTTTTTAATAGAAAGAAAACGGGAGGTTCCCTAAGATGAACCCTTACACCATGCATTCCGTCTGGTTATATTGTTGAAGGCCATATGTCCTTTTTATCATCCTTTTACTGAACCAATCATTACACCTTTTTCAAAGTATTTTTGGATGAATGGATACACAAGTAAAATCGGCAGCGTCGAAACAATAATCACTCCATATTTTATCTGGTCAGCATATTTCTGTGCATATCCGCCGGCTGCTCCCCCAGAGCCCGCTCCCTCAGCAAACACCTGATTCGCTAACAGAATGTCCCTTAGAACGATTTGCAGAGGCTGCAAACTGTAATCCCGGATGTAGATCAAGCCTGTAAAGAAATCGTTCCAGTGCCCGACTAGGTAATAAAGTCCGACAACAGAAATGACAGCCTTGGATAATGGCAGTGCGATCTTTCCAAAAAATTGAAAGTGTGAACAACCATCCATTTGTGCGGCTTCAAATAATTCCTTCGGCAGCGATGTTTCAAAAAATGTTCTGGTGATGATCAGGTTGAAGACGTTGACAGAAAACGGAAGAATGAACACCCACATTGAGTTTGTCAAGCCTAGTTCTTTGATTAGAAGGTAGGTTGGAATTAATCCACCGTTAAAAAACATCGTAAATACGAATATGAACATCAATGCACGCCTTGCTTTAAACTCCGGTCTTGAAAGCACATATGCAGCAGGCAACGTAAACAATAGGTTCACGGCAGTACCTAAGACGGTATAGATAATCGTATTCTTATATCCAACCCAAATTCTCGAGTCGTTAAAAATTTCCTTGTAGCCAAACAGACTGAAGCCTTTAGGATATAAGGTAACCTGCCCGGTAGATACCAGCGTGGAATCGCTGACGGATGCAATGATGACGAAATACAATGGATAGGCGACAATTAAAAAGACGAATGCACATAGAACAAAAATAATAATGTCAAAGATTAAATCCGACGTCGATTTCCCTTTTTTACTTAAAAGGCTCATGGCCTTCCCTCCTTGCTTTGCAGTTCAAACAGAATTTCAAATAGCTGTAGGCCATTACCATAAACTAATGTTAGAAAATCTCTTGGCAATATAATTCATCGCCAACAAGAAAGCAAAATTGATAAGTGTATTGAATAATCCAATAGCGGCAGAATAGCTGAATTGGTTGGATATAATCCCGATTTTGTATACATAGGTGGCGATTACTTCTGAGACAGGCAGGTTCAATGGATTTTGCATCAGGAATATTTTTTCGAACCCAGTATTCAAAATATTTCCCATACTTAAGATGAAGAGGATGATCATGGTTGGGACAATCGCTGGCAAATCGACATATCTGATCGTCTGCCATCTGCTTGCTCCGTCGATCTTAGCAGAATCATATAACTCAGGGTCTACACTAGCCAAGGCCGCCAAATAAATGATGCTGTTCCAGCCGGCGTGCTGCCAGATATCCGACAGTACGTATACGGGAACAAAAGCTTTCTCGGAAGCAAGGAGGTTGACATCAAAACCCAGGGAACTGGCAATATGCCCTACTACCCCTGAATTTGGCGACAACAGAACGTTAAGAAGTCCTACCATTACGACCATCGAAATGAAATGGGGCAGGTACACGGTTGTTTGAATCGTTTTCTTCCATTTTTTCCAAACAACCTGATTAATGATTAACGCTAAGATTATGGGGGCCGGGAAACCCAGGATAATGGTAGCCAAACTGATGACCACCGTATTGGTCATTAAATCTGCAAACATAAAACTGTCAATGAATTGCTTAAAGTATTTCAGGCCGACCCATTCTCCCCCGGTAAGTCCTTTGGTAAAATCGTACTCCCGAAATGCCAGTTGGATTCCGTACATTGGTATGTAGTTAAAGATGATAATAACGATTATTGCCGGCAGGATCATCAGCCATAATTGATAATCCCGTTTAAAGGTGTTGAAAACAGTTGCTTTTTTCTTTGGTACAATAGCACTGGGGATGCTGCCGTCAATTGGTTTTGTTGTTTGAGGATTTAAAAACGCCACAAATTTATACCTCCTATTGATAGGAAGATGCTATACCGTTTTCTCGATATAGCATCTTCTATATCATTTTTTATTTTTGCTTGTATTCATCATAATACTTTTGCATAATTTCAAGGTTCTCAGGCAGCCCGGTCTTTTCTGCCTGCTTAACATAAGCATCCCATTCTTTCTCAATGCCGCCTTTGGTTATCCATTGTGAGTACTTTGAAAGGGCAAGAGTCATCAGGTTGGTATTGTTCAGACTTAATTTGGAGTTATCTTCTTTGCTGTATTTGATGAACATGCTAGGCAGTACATCGTTTTCTTTGTCGACCGCATCTAGTGCCGGCATAAACGGTTCTGTCTGCTTTCCAACAGACTGCATATCCGTACCAAGTTCAAGCTTTAGGTCGTCTGAAATGTACATGGGTCCATTATCGGCGAATGTAGACGTCCATTTCCATGTACCAGGGTCCATTTTTTCATCTGCAGGAGGCAGGACCTTGTAGCTTCCGTCCCCTTTATCCTCAATATTCGTTCCTAATGAACCGAATAAAACCTGCATGCTGACTTCAGGATCATATAATTCGTTGATAAACTTCAAAGCGGCTTCTTTATTTTTCGATTGCGAGGAGAGCGTAACCATATTCGCTCCGTAGTTAAGACCGTTAAAGTCATAGCTCCAGGAAACTTGCTCTGTTGAATTTGCAGAAACCTTTAATGGTGCCAATGACATATATTGCGGAGCCAGTGTGTTTCCGAATCGGTCGGTCACTTCCCAGCCGTACGTATATCCAACCTTTGCAACATCGTCCTTGCCACGGGCCACTGACTGGTATTTTGTATAGTCCTGGGTAAAGACCTCCTTGCTGATCAATCCCTCCTTATAGCATTTGTGCAGGAATGCAACCATTTCTTTATACCGTTCATCTGTCAGGAAATTTTTGACTTTCCCATCTTCAGCAAAATAGCCAGCTCCGCTTGCGTCTGTCAATGTAATCCCAGTGCTCCCAAGAAGAACGGTTGGCTGGAAGAATCCAAAGCCGACAGTTCCGGTTGGTGAAAAGTCCATTGGAATTTCATCACTTTTATCTCCGTTGCCGTTTGCATCCTCTTCTTTAAACGCTTTCAGGACAGTATATAATTCATCCCAGTTGGTCGGTGCTTTTAATCCCAGGTTTTCCAGCCACTGTTGGTTGATAAATTGTCTTGTTGCAGTAGCCGGCCAAAATCTTTGATATTTAGGAAGACCATAAATGTTTCCGTCCAGCTGAGTGGCAATTTCCTTTGTTTCAGGCTTCTCATCGAACATAACTTTTACATTGGGCAAGCTTTTGTCCAGATCATCCGACAAGTCTTCAAACAGACCAGGAAATTGGACATGATCTGCATCTGTGATAGCGTTAGGCCCGATGATTAAATCCGGGACATCTCCGCTTGTAAGCAATGCCCCTTTTTTCTGATCCCAGTCAGCTGTCACCTCTTCCCATTTAATTTCTACTCCTGCACGCTCTTCCACTTCTTGAAGCCATTCCATTTTATTGACATCCTGTGTTAATGGATGCTTGGTAATGAGGGCTGTGAGTTTCGCCTTTCCATCCTTTGTTACCTCTCCTTTTTCTTCCGTGCCTGCTTCATCATCAGAACACCCAGCTAAAACACCCGCGGATAATGAAAGGGCTAAAATACCATTTACTACCTTTTTCATTTCATTTCCCCCTAGTATTAATTATGTAATGTGTACGTTCACGAAAAATAGTGCACGTTCACGAAATACCATATAAGTATGGAGTAAATCAGGATTAGTATAGTTTTTAACCCTGCTTCAACCTAAAGGCCAGCGCTACTCTAAGGACAGGCTTAAATTAAGTTAACTATGAACTTCGCGAACACATAAACGTGCATGATAGACATTAATATATATATTAATTAGTTAATGTATCTTAATTTAAAATCATGATAGCGTTTTCTTTTTGGCTCGTCAATAAATTTTATAAATATTCACAAAAATAAAATAATTTTCACATAAAGTTATAAATTTTTCATGTTAGTGGGAAATGAGAGGAAAATCTTTTGAGGGCAAGTCTACGAGGTTTAAATCGCATACTCTTTTTGATTGGCGGAGTAAACTATAAAGCAGCATTGGAGACCCTTGCTTTCTAATTTTCCATTCAAAGCAAAAAAGGCCGCCAATGACAGCAGCCTTCCTATGGTTGATCGATGTTATCATAGTCACTATGCTACCGGACCAGTAATCGCCTTTTAGTCTGTTTGTTTAACACCCTTGCTTTTATATGGTTTAGCACTCTTCGCTTTATTGGCACCAGCCTGCCACCGATTCCACCCTTTTTTTCCAGTCCCTCTACCAGTCCCGCTCTTTCCTTTTGCTTTACTCATTACACCAGCTCCTGCATCCATGAATTTATGTTACCTATATTAAGTGTTAGTCTTATCATTTTCCTTTAGGATAAAAAGGATGAAAATAAAATGTTTCAGACCCCCAAAATCATTTATTATACCAGAGTTTATAAAAAAGGAGTGAAAAATATATATCTTTAATCAAAGACATAAATATTCTATCCTCCCGTATTCAGCCTCACAGCTCGTTTTTCTTGTTTCTTATGCTGTTTTGTCAATTTAAAAAAGGAAATTGAGCCTATTAACGAGGTCGTAAACAATATGGCCCCCATTGGTACGGCG
The DNA here is from genome assembly GCF_004340465.1 of Mesobacillus foraminis. Taxonomy (GTDB): domain Bacteria; phylum Bacillota; class Bacilli; order Bacillales; family Cytobacillaceae; genus Mesobacillus_B; species Mesobacillus_B foraminis. The sequence continues at coordinate 211,725 of NZ_SLVV01000004.1, forward strand.
GTCGTCTCGTTTAGTCCTACCAAAGGAGAAACTATGGATCCCAAGAGTAATGGAAGGACTCCTAACAAGGCGCTCGCGCTTCCTGCACGATGGCTCTGGTTTTCCATTGCCAGTGTGAAAGAGCTTGTGAGAATCATTCCAATCGTCATCATATAAATAAAAATTGGGATAACCAAGCCAGCCAGCGGTCCCTCTACCAGCGTCATAGTAAACAGGACTGTATTGGCACAAAGAGCAATAATTATGGCGAATCGGAGCAGTTTTCTTTCATTTATTATTGCACTAAAACGCCCAATAATAAAACTTCCTGTAATAATGGCCAAGCCGTTAATGCCAAATAGTATACTGAAGACTTGCGGAGACACTCCGTAGATTCCCTGGTAGACAAAAGGTGTGCCAGAAACATAGGCAAATGTTCCTCCGTGAATGAATCCTACTGTAAGGGCATAGCCAATAAATGACCGGTCTTTAAAAAGGCTTGCCATGGTTCGAACGGAATGTCCAACTGAGCCCGGCATGCGGCTTTCTAGGGGCAATGTTTCCTTTAAACGAAGGAAAACCGTAAGGACAATGATAAGTCCAAGCACACTTAAAAAATAGAAAATCCAGTTCCATTCGGAAAATGGCAAGAGCAGGATGGCTCCGCCAGCAACTGGAGCTATCAGTGGAGCTGTTGAATTTATCACCATTAATAGTGCGAAAAATTTAGTCAGCTCTCTTCCGCTGAATACGTCTCTGACAATAGCCCTCGATAGCACAATACCCGCTGAGGCAGTCAGCCCCTGAAAAAACCTTGCTGCGATAAAAGCAGTGATATTCGGAGCAAGTGCACAAAAAAGAGAAGATACAGAAAATAAAAAAAGAGAAATCAACAGTGGCTTTCTCCTGCCGTTCGCATCACTTATAGGGCCAACGATAATCTGGCCAATAGAGAGCCCTATTAAACAAGCAGTCAAGCTTAGCTGGACAAGTGAAGCACGGGCACCTAAATCCTCGCTAATTTCAGGGAAGCTTGGTAAATACATATCAATATTAAAAGGACCTAGCGTTCCCAGCATGCTGAGGAGAATAGCCAGCCCCAGCCGCTGTTTTCCTGTTGGATTCTGAAGCATCCATAACCCGCCTTTCTAGTTAACTCTTAAGAACTTCAATCGTTCGTAAAACTACATTTTCCCTTTCAAACTATCCCCTGTTTAGGGAAGGGAAAAACCATCTGACAACAGGAATGTTTACAGACGGCAATTGGCGCAATATAAAAAGAGCAGCCCCACTAGTGTTGGAGCTGCCCCATTACCGAAAATTTACTTATGCAGAGTTCAGACATAAAATACAAGTCCATAAGCCAGTTGAAACCCCAAAAAGTATATAATTATTTGATTTGGCAAACCATTAGCATATTCCCATCTGGATCCTTGATATTGAACCAGTGACCATGTTCAATGCCTGTAATCAATTCGACCTCTTTTTCTTTCATAAATTCATAGGCTGCCTGAATATCATCAGTATTAAAATGGAACATCGGGAATCTCGAATAAGAGTCTTCCGTGTAAACCTTGCTGTCTAGAACAATATATAAGCCGTTATTATCAAGCGGCAAACAGCAAAGATGTTCTGAGATAATATCATAAGTTGGTTCTAGTTCCAGAATCGAGCAATACCAGTCTCTTGCCTTTCGAATATCGCTTACTGGTATAAAAATCGCACCGACTTTATTAGATATAATAGACATTGGTTTTCAGCTCCTTATTGAATTCGCCCCTATTCTGCCCCGCAACCGTTGCCCAAACAAAGTGGAGTACACTTTGTTGTTCAGAAATATGTAATTTTCCACTCCGCCAGTAAGGTAATTTTTATTCAGTATGATTGTAACAGAAGGTTTAACCTGGATTAATTTTACTGCTGCCAAGATTTACGCGCTACATTGACCCTTCTGCCGGTCAACCCCGTTTTGTAATTCCCGCAGAATAAAATATACGGTATTAGGGACTAAAATAATTATGCAAATATTTGGGCAAATCTGCAATCTTTTCGTCTAAAACAAAAACATTTAAAAGATCGGCATAAAATTGTACACAAGTAAAACATTACTTTCCTTTCTCATATTGTGACTTATCACTTATACATGCTGTGTTAGCCCGAATGATGGGCTATTATTACTAGGCTTTGATTAAGACATTGTCCGGTTGGTGATGAGGTTACTTTAGCGGAAAATTAAGATGGTTTTATTATTGAATAGATTTTCCTTGTTTGAGAAGAATACTTTCTAAAAAGGAGTGATACAAATGAAAATTAATCCGGTTTTGCTCAGTGAAACTCAACGTTTTCATTATGATGAACCTAGCTGCGGTGTCTTGGTTGATGTTTTCCAGAAAGGAGCCCATTGGCATGCTGTTGCAATTGCGGAAAATTCCGAGTGGTATTGTCACAATGGGTTTGGGGATACGAAGGAACAGGCAATGGAAGAAGCAATTATCGGCGTGTTAAAAATCGTTAAGGACCGAGACTGACAAAAAATAGAGCATCCAAATGGATGCTAAAATGATTTTAAATGCAATTTCTTTTTTCTTAATTAAATCTTTCCTGAACCTTTACAGTTCGAACAATCCAGAACATGCAGAGATTCAAACCCTGAGGAGAAAAATCCTCTGCCAGAACAATCAGGGCAAATACCCCGCTTTGCCTTTTTTTCGCGCCGTCTTTCTCTTTGATTGCCAAACAGACTAAACATATCTACTAACATCCCTCCGATATTTTTCTTTAGTATCTCTCTTCGTTTCTTTTGTTATTACAATTATGGGGGATCACTGAAAGAAAAGCGGAACAGTCAGGATATCCAGCAGCTTCTTATTTACTATTTATGGTTTTGAGAAATCTTGCAGTTTTAGAGGAAGTGGCAAAAAAAATAATAAATACCGCCCATATAACCATCTCATGTTGTTTCAGGAAAAATACTCATAAGTATACAATGTCCTGATAATAAAACACCGTTTAGTCAGACCTAATCGGCATGCAATTCGCAAACCTCGGTAAAGCAAGCCATCCAGTCATTTATCAGTAAAGAAACAAGCTTTTAATAATAGGGGCTGCTATTTTCTTTTAGAGAAAATTTGAACAACTTGCTTTATGGAGGAAGGCGTATGTTTCTTGACAGGAGGCAAAATTGATGAGAACCTTGTTAAAGAATGTTTCATGAAGGTAAAATCATTAAATGAACGATCCACACGGGGAGATGACAAAGCAGTTAGGCTATAGACCAGGGAATGGTGAAATACAAGTCTCTTCTCCAGTACTAAAGACGCAGGAATCTGCCAATGACGTTATTGAATACAAGAGAATAGTTTTAATCTTTGTCTGGTTCTGATAAGCACTTAATTTATTGCTGCAAAGCCAGGTCTTCACTTACTGGTGTTACTGGGTGCAGTATCATAAACCACATGAAGCCAGAGAGGAATCCTTCAATTCATGGTAATCCTGGCCATGTTGAATATACTCATCTAATAGAGTCTGATTGACAACAGGTTTAAAGTCACATGGCTTTCCTAATGTTATCCCCCTTACACTGGCTACAGAAATAATCAACCCCAGTTCATAATACATATTTTTTGATAAAATCCCTCTTTCGATGTTGTCCAGTATTTCCTGATAAAAAGCAATCAACATATCAGTGGGTAATTTTTCGTAAAAATCCATTATGAACCCCTCCCTGTTATAAATCTTTTTAGAAAGCACCATGAGGTTAGCTTGTGCTTACTTCCCCATTATAAACAAGCCATCTTGCATTGTTTGTCGATTTAAATAGATTAACAAAATTTTAACAATAGAAACTAAATCAACCTTCTTTCAAATATTATTATATTTGAAAACGCTTTCATATTCAACTATTATTTTACTTTTATTGTAAGAAGATTTCAACTTAATTGCATTAATAGAGCTATCAAAATATTTCTCTCCACCTGTTTAAAGCCGGCTTATAAAGGCCGGCTTCTCTTTTTTGCTGTGGGTACATTAAATTTCACATCCAATATTTTGGATACTGTCTCGAGTGAAACAGGTTATTATAAAACGTAGAAATGATTACTAAGAGGACCGGACAAATTACGATGGGTAACAGGAATCCCCAGCCCGGTTCGGAGTTTATCGCTACTAGGGCACTGGCAGCTGCAGGAGGATGTACGGTGTGTGTAAAAGCCATTAAGATAAGAACCACTGCGAGGGCTATGGCAATGGTAAATAAACTTTTGCCAATAAATTCCCAAATAATCAAGGCTGAAGCCGCTGAAATAAAATGTCCTCCAATGACGTGACGAGGCTGCGACAAGGGACCTTTATGTGCTCCAAAAACGAGAACACAGCTTGCCCCTATCGGAGCGAGTGCCATTGGATAACCCAAGTAAACGGCCAGGATGCTTAGAATGCTGATCGCAATAAGTCCACCTGTTGCCGATACAAGTGAATCAATAAAATCAATGCTTGTTTCCCTCTTAGGCTGCCCCCTCATTTTCTTCAGATAGGCAGTTACGCTCATTACAAATTGATGATTCAAAGTGCTTCCAAAACTTTTTTCGATTGCCATTACAAAGTTACCCTCAGTCTTTCTGATTTTTTTGCAAGGAATGTGTCAGTATTTCTAACATAAAACCTATTGTAGCTGAAACCTTCTGAAAATTAAATACAAATTTATAAGTTTTAAGTATTAATCTGAGTTTCCAGGTAGGATATACTGAGACACATAAAAAAGGGAGATTGCTCTCCCTTCGATTTAAGTTTCATTTTTTATTAAACTGTACAGCTCTAGGGTCAAATGTTTGGACTGCAACCATTAAACTGTTATTTTTATCTTTCTAAAGAAACTGAACCTTCCCCGAGATTCAAAGGACTTCAAGTTTAAGCAGCCTGGAATACACAATATTTTAGCTTTAGTTGTTTTATATTTTTTGAACAGCTACTTTATTAAGAGCGTTTCTGACAATTCCATACTCACTTGCATGCGGACGGTCCTCTCCATCTTCATACCCATAATCAAACATTCGGTTACGGTTGAGTGCCAGCTTTTTAAATGTCGGCTTCAATAAATCAAATAATCTGAAACGGTCCTCCAAGTGGGAAAATCTGTGCTGGTACGCAAGGATTTCTTCTCGGATAATATTCCAAAATTCATATTCTGAAAATTGCTGGTGTGTCTGCAGAATGTTGCTCAGATACCGGAAATGGCAAATAAATAAGCCTGTCAAAATGAATTGAGTCAATCCTTCAGGTGCCTCACTGCGCAATACTTTCTTCAACTCTGGAGAAAGATCTTCCAGTTCATCCAGTGGCTGGTCACTAATATTGACATCATCGACAAAATCCTTCATGATGATTCGTGCTGGCTGATATTCTTTCAATACAAGCACAGTATTTTGGCCGTGCGGGGAAAAGACAGTACCATATTGATAGAGATAATGAAGCAGCGGAGGCAGAATGGAATGTGCTAATGTCTTTACCCACATTTCGGTAGAAAGACCCGATTTTTCAATTAATTTTGTTACATACGGCATCCCTTCATGGTCCAAATGCAGGAGTGCGGCCAGGGTAATAGCTTGTTCACCGGCTTCAAGCTGCTGATAAATACTCTCTCTCCATACCACTCCAAGCATCTCAAGATATTGATATGGAGCACCTTCTAGATTCATGAATGTTCGGTGGCTGACATTCATGGCTGCAACTTCTCCCAAAAGTCCAAGGCGGCACTCTTCTTTCAAGAATAAATCCTTTTCCAGTATATCTTTCATAAAGGCTGTTACTTCAGGTGCAATCACCGTTCTCTCGCTTGGCAATCCTCTGTAGACAAGTGTATTTAAAATGCTCATCGGCAGCTTAACATGATACTTTTCCTTATGCGACACATTTACAAATGTACGAATGGACTGTTGTGGTAAATAGCTGTCCTGCCCTTCACCTAGAGGAACAATCTCTTTATTGGCAATTTCCATAGAGTACATGGTGACAATGACATTTTGCCATTGCCAGGCATGAATAGGCATGAAATAGTAGTCCTTCTTATTTAATCCCATGACTTTCAATTTCTCTGCGAAGGATTGGAGACTTCTTTCATCAAGCTCCTGTTGAATGAGGGTGTCATACTTCAACTCCTTTACTGAATGAAAGGTTCCAATTTTTTTATGGACGGCAATCCAGGATAACTGCAGCCGATTCTTTTGTTCGGGAGCGTAGTTTACATAGTCATCGTATCCAAACCCAATTCTCCCTTTATTATAGGTAATCCACGGATGTCCTTTCATTTCTCCTTCAAGCTCGGCATAGTCCATGTCAATCAGTTCGCCGGATCGTTTGGAGCTTTTATTTAAATGAATGTCTGCGAGAATTGTATTATAGTACTCTTTTACCAAATGGCCCGCTGTTGAGCCTGTCATCTTCCCCTCCTGCTGGATGCTTTGCAAAAAAGAAAGAGATAACGGTCTATCAAGCTGTTCTATGGTTTGTACTTCAATGCTGCCGGGTAATACATAGAAGCTATCAAACAACCGCTTCTCAGCTTTAAAACGATAAATGGTTCCTGTTTGATCTTTCCACTCATAACTCTGTACTGCATCCGTCTCACTAAGAAGCTTTGGTGTAAAGATTCCTTCATACATAAACTCCTGTATCATTTTTGTTGCAAGCTGCAGGTCCGCAGCCTTCCATGCTTCCCCCGTCAGCATATGTAGAGGTGTTTCACAAATTCCCATTATGCGTCACTCCCTTTTTACTAATTCTTTGAACTTTTTTCATCCTAAATGAAAATGCGGGCCTTAGATTCCAAATCGTTGGAAGGTATTATGTTTATAGGTTTTATAGACTTCTTTGCCTGCCAGCCGATTCACAATGATTGCATTCCGATACGCCCCTAACCCAAGATCGGGTGCACCGACACCATGTGTATGGAGCTCGCCATTTTGGACAAAAAGATGATTGGGGCTGTCATTGTTAAGCTTCACTCGATAGTCTTCTGTTATGTCTAGCTCACCTTCCTCATCAAAGGAAATCAAATGCCTGATTCCTTTTAAACAATCCGGGAAATAAGGATGATAGCCTGTGGCAAGAATCACGATATCACTTTCCAATAACATGCTTGCCTCTTCCTCATGCTGGTACAAGGATAAAAAGCAATGATCATTCCAGTCCTCAATCGATAGCAGTTCGGTCAATGCTTGAAGATGGATTTTGGGCTCCATGTTCCCAACCGATCGCTCATACAATAACTCATATATATCAGCTATTGTTTGGAAGCTGATCCCCTTATATAAAAGACTCTGGTTTTTCAGCACTGTTTTCTTTTTTTCCTTCGGCAGACTATAAAAGTAACGAGTATAGTCAGGTGAGAAATGTTCCAAACCAAGTTTTGAATATTCCATCGGGTAAAAACCTTTTGACCTTGTGAACCAGTTCAGCTTATAGCCATGGTCAGGCTGTTTTAACAAAAGGTCGTAAAAAATTTCACCTGCACTCTGCCCAGAACCGATGACGGTAATTGAGCCCGCTTCCAGAGAGAACTCCCTCTTGTTTTTGTATTGTGATGAATGAAAGATCCTGTCCCCAAGGGCTGTATAAAATCTTTCCGGGACATGAGGCCTCGTTCCAATTCCCATGACAATATGTTTACTGTAATAGGTTTTTCGCTCCTGTTCTGCATGATGCAAAACAGTTACACAGAAATCCCCGTCCTCTGTTTGTTCGATGTTCTCCACTTCGCAGCCAAATTGAAGCTGTGTAAGCTGCCCAGCGATCCATTGACAGTAATGATTGTATTCAGTACGGGGGATATTAAATTTTTCGAAAAAGTAGAATGGATATAATCTTTTATGTTCGTGCAAATAATTTAAAAAGCTAAAAGGGCTGGTTGGATCTACCATCGTAACAGCATCCGCCATAAAAGGGACCTGCAGGGTGGTTCCTTCCAAAAGCATTCCTGGATGCCACTCGAAACGGGACTTCTTATCAAAAAACAGGTACCTGCAATCTGTTTTAGTAAGTAATGCCGCCAGCCCGAGGTTGAATGGACCAATTCCTACTCCAATCACATCCATAATTTGTTTTGCCAATCTGTCCACCTTCTTTCAAACACATTCCGGTAACACATCATCAATAGACCGGTTTTATCAGGCAATACAACTTCTTTGACAGGGTGAAATCCACATTTCTTGAATATATGGATCATTTTTTCATTCCTAATATCAGGTTCTGCCACAATTTTTCGTGTTTCGGCCACTTGAAATTTTTTATGGAGAATGGTCATTAATAATGGGTAGATATAACCTTTTCCTAAAAACCCTTCATGGCCGATTAGCAAATGGATGCCCTGGTCATACTCATTGAACTCATAATAGTTGCCAATCAAATCATCTTTCACCCAATAGGACTCCCAGTAACTCATGGGAATCCCATCAAGTTCCCCCACTAGCAGTGTTTGATGATCGTCATTTAAAAAATTCATTAAATGTACCTTATAGTCTTTTAAAGAAATATTAAGCTTCCAAAATGGGATTACATGTTTCTGGTGCATCCAGGAGTGGAGCATTCCTAAGTCCTTTTCAAAGCTGACTTGACGAAATGAAATACTTTTTTGGATAACAGGATCAAAAACTTTAAATGGATAGTCCGGTTGAATGATAGCTTTAGACTTCATGAAACACACCGGACATAGCCACAAGAGGATTTTTGACAGGTACATAGACAGATTGTGTTTCTAGAGAACCTGCAAGTTCATCCATATCATGCACTCTAGTCAGTAAATTGGCTTTACAAGGCAGCACCTTTTCATGCAACAAAGAATTTAGCAGGTTCGTAGGATCCCCAAATTCCTTTTTTAAGAATTTCAATTCCTTTTTCAGCCTTGCCAGCAAGGTTTGTTCATCAATTAATGAGTTCGCCCCAAAAGCATTTATTAGACCAAATAAGTGATTGAAAAAGACATAATAACGGAAACGCTCCTCCGCGATTGAATCGGTACATATGGTATCGCTCTTTTCATTGATATCGGGAACAAGCTCTCTCAGGGCAGCAGCCTTTGATTCCATGAAATAGTAGCCTTGATTATCTCGATAATAAAAGATATTCGGATATCCCTGCTGATTTAGACTAATGATAGAATTTTGCTGATGGGCTTCCAGGGCAATCCCATACGTTGCATAAATCCAGTACATAGGGTGAAGGCTTACTTTTAAATAGGCGGCAAACCAACGCTCACTCGCCTCCGCAAGAGAAATACCTTCCTGGCCTGCGATTTTTGAAAGGACATTTCTTAATTGAGAATACTCTCCTCCAACAGGATCCTGGCAAAGGGCCGCAAGCAGAGTTGTCCGTGTATCGGTCCCTTCCTGAAAGGGATTTTCCCTAACTACGGTTTCGAAACCGGATTCTTCTGCCCCCAGGTTTACGGTAATGTAAGCTGGATCCTGGATCATCCTGAAATTTGGATAAAGGGCAGCCAGCTTGTCACTAAGCCCTCTGTGAAGCAGACGGCTTACTTCAACACCCCGTTCCAGCTCTTTCCTTTTATTAACGCGCAGCGAATTTGTAATCTTAACTGGAATGGAAAACTTATACATAAACGTTGCTTCCGGATGATAAACGGTACGGACGGAAGATGTCGGGAAAAACTTTCTTCCTTGTGGCCCCAGATAAGAAAGGTTCCCCAATTGGATTTGTTGGCAGACATCTTCCCGTCCCAGAAGTTTTCTCGCCTGCAAAGGATGAACAGGGATTAACGAAAATCCATCTTCTTGACAATATTTCTCTTTAAAAGTCTCAGGAACTATTAAGTCCTTTTTTATTTCTTCCTTGATAAGCATGGAAGTGTCCTGGTGTAAAGCAGATCCTTCTTCGACTATTTTGTTGGCGGCACGGAAGTAATGAAGCTGAAAAGCTCCTTTATGTTCTGGAGCAAAGATTGCCTCTTCGTCTTCATCAATGCCCTGGCGGCTTTTTGGTGTTGGGTGCAGCTGGTGGCCGATTAACAGAGACTGTTCGGATTGAAGGAACGTTTTATCATTTTGATAGCACTCTGCTATGTCTGTGTATCTTTCTGCTATTATCCTTTTTATATTTTGAAAGCTTAATATCGTCCTAAGCATAAGCTCATCAGTTTGAATTGAATTCCCTGAATTATAGGAAAATTCTTTTTGGATGAAACCTATCAAAGTAATATAGTCAAGCGGCTTCACTTCTTCATATTTATACTGATAGTACGTGAAAGGTGAAAATAAATGCCGTTCTGTCACCGATTTATATCGAACCGGTATATAAAGTGTAACGTTCTGGTGTTTAAAAGATATAACCAGTATTTGTTTTGGCTCCTCAGCCTTAAATGGAATAGGTACTTCAGATGCATCTTTCCATTCCCCGTTCCCTGTTTCCTTTACATAGCAATTAATTAGATTCTGTACGGTAAGATGATTCGTTATAAACGGAACATTCATTCTGGATCTCCCCTTGCGTTTTCTCGAATTTTTCTCCAGCCTGCCTGATTCTCTCTATATGCATCCTCATATTCTCGATTGTGTTTAGAGGATTAAGCATCGTAAATTTAAGGAACACTTTCCCGTTTTCCTTCGTTTTTGCCATGATGAGCTCACCGCTTTGATAAAAATATCGTTGAATCTCTTGGTTAATTTCATCTGCATTTTTCTGGTTCTGGCAAATCAATGGGCGGTATCGGAATATAACGGCATTTAATTCTGGGTCATTATGCACTTCGAAGAATGGATCCTCCTTCAGCATATCTGCAGTTTTTTTTGCCAGATCGATGGTGTAATCCACCATTTCCCCAAACAGCTCAGTTCCTACTAACTTGAACGTCATTAATAGTTTTAAAGCGTCAAATCTTTTGGTTGTTTGGACACTCTTTTCTACAAGATTGATAATGCCTTTCTCCTGGTCCTGTTCAGGATTTAAATAATCTGCATGATAAGCAATTTGGAGAAAATCTTCCTTGTTCTTCACAAAAAAGGCACCGCAACTGATTGTCTGATAATAAAGCTTATGGAAATCAATCGTAATGGAATCTGCTAGACATAAACCACTGACCAAATGGCTGTATTGATGTGAAAATAACAAAGCTCCTCCGTAAGCGGCATCGACATGTAACCATAATTGTTCTTCGTTCGAAAGCTTGGCCAGTTCCTTTAATGGATCAATGCTCCCGAAGTCTGTTGTTCCAGCTGTCGCTACTACCATAAAGGGAATAAGCCCCTGTTCCCGCAGCTGCCGGATTTTCTTTTTTGCATTTTCTATACATAGCTGCCGCTTATTATTTGTCTCTACTTTTACGACAGCATCGCTTCCTAGTCCAAGCTGGGATGCCGATTTCTGAACTGTGAAATGAGCGTGTTCCGAACAAAGAATCCGAAGCTTCCTTGCTTCAGCCGGCAATCCCTCCTTTTGGACCAAGACTGAGAAATAAGTATTGCACGCTTTGTTTCGGGCCAGGAGCATCCCCATATAATTCGACTGAGTCCCGCCCGCCGTAAAAGTACCGTCTCCATCACTTGTATAACCTATCTTCTTCGTAAAGAATTTTATTAATTCAGCCTCCACATAAGTAGCAGCTGGACTCTGATCCCACGAATCCATTGATTGATTGAGTGCATTAAGCAGGACTTCAGCGGCAAGGGATGGAAGCAAAGGCGGGCAATGGAGATGAGCCATCGACGAAGGATGGGAGATCCACAAAGAATCATTGACAATGCCTTTATCGATTTCATCCATCACCTTGTCGATATCCTGTACCCCCTCTGAAATGGAAAGGATCTCTTTTACATTTGAATGGATCTTTTCCCTGCTGGTACCTGAAAATGGCTGAACCCTCTTCTTTGACTGGTCCGATACAAGAACCATTGCTTTTTCCATAAGGGCACGGTACGTGGTTTGGCTAACATCTCCTGGATGAAGAAACCATTTAGCAAAATCCTGTCTCAATCTAAATCCTCCCTAGCGTAATCCAAAATGAATTTCAGCTGATTTAATTCCTTCATTTAACCGATGGAGAACATCGTCAATTTGTGATTTTGTAATAATCAGCGGTGGCAGCAGACGAATTACTGTACTATAGCGGCCTCCTATTTCCAGGATCAATCCCCTTTGAAAGCATTCCTGCTGAATTTTCCTGGCAAGCTCTGGATAGGCGGGGTAGCTGCCATGCCCGTTTGGCTGTTTGGAAGGATTAATCATTTCAATGCCAAGCATCAGCCCTCTGCCTCTGACATCCCCTATGGACACAACTTCCTTTTGGATAGACCTGAGCTGATCCATAAAATAAACACCCATTTGATGTACATGCTCAGCTAATTGATTTTTCTTAATGAAATTCAGTGTTGCCTGGCCTGCTGCCATTGCCATTTGATTTCCTCTGAAGGTTCCGATGTGAGCCCCTGGTTCCCATTTATCCAATTTGCGGTCGTAAAGCACGACTGACAACGGAAGGCTTCCTCCAATCGCTTTTGAAAGGACAAGAACATCTGGTTCAATTCCTGCGTGCTCAAAGGCAAACATTTTGCCGGTTCTGGCGATACCGGTCTGAACTTCATCAATAATTAAAGGTATATTCCGTTCTTTTGTCATTCGGCGCAGCTCTTTTAGCCATTTAAGTGGGGCGGGTACAGATCCTCCTTCCCCTTGGACCACCTCCACAATGACTCCTGCCGGGGTGACAATTCCGCTTTCCGGATCATCCAGGAGATTTTCAATATAGGTGCTGCTGATCTGGTGTCCATCTTTTCCAATTCCAAATGGACAGCGATACTGATACGGATACGGGAGAAAATGCGTGTCCGGTACAAGAGAGCCAATATTCATTTTTGGTCCAAGTGTGCCGCTGATGCTGAGCGTTCCATGTGTGGAGCCATGATAGCCTCCCTGGAATGCAAGGATTGCCCTATTGCCAGTTGCTGTTTTCACCAGCTTCAAGGCGGCCTCGATCGCATCACCCCCGGTCGGGCCACAAAACTGTATTTTGGCTTTTTGCGCAAAAGCAGATGGCAAAGAAGCAAATAATTCATCGACAAACGCTTCTTTTACAGGGGTAGTTAAATCCAGTGTATGTAAAGGTAAATAGGACTTCAGGATCCCCTCAATGGCTTCACGGACAACACTGTGATTATGCCCCAACGCCAGGGTTCCAGCCCCTGCCAGACAGTCAATATATTGTTTTCCATCCATATCGGTAATGTGAATACCTTCCGCTCTTTTAACGGCAAGGGGCAGCCTTCTGGGGTATGATCTTGCATTGGATTCCCGATGCTCCTGCATTTTCAGGAAAGCATCATTCCTTGAAGAAATTTGAGCAGTCATTTCCATTATTTTCACTCCTTTTTTTAGGTTACATTAGTGATAATGATTATCAGTATCAATTACAAGTAACAGATTAAATGATAATGATTATCATTGTCAATAATAATATTAAAAAACAAGTAATTTTTCCCATTTTTTTATTACTGATAGTTTATTTGAACTAAAGCTCACTGAAAAGCCGTTCACTTCCCTCAAGGAAAATTTTACTTTTAGTTGGAAAATACCCCCTATTATTTGTGCAAAATGACATAGTATAATTTTGGGAATGAAAAAAGACATTGCTCCCATGGCAATGCCTTTTTACACCTTCAGAACCGTAAAATCTTCTCCTATTTACTTTAAAGGGAATAGGTTCTTCATCACCTATTCCGAATACGATATCCCCATTCAAGAGATGGTAATTGTATCCCCTTACCTAAGTAATAACATTTTTATTAAATATGGCGCTTTTCTTTATTACACATAGTCGTACCGATTTTTATTAGTAGCCAATGATACTTTTGCAACTTCCTCGGCGACCACAGAATGAACCCTTGGGTCTAATGGATGGGGCACTAGGTCCCCCAGCTTTGTACATCCAGCTATTGCTTCTGCTGCGGCTACTAACATAGGATGGGTAATTTCCTGTGACCTGGAGTTCAATGCTCCCCGGAATATCCCTGGAAATCCCAGTATATTATTAACTGACCGGCCATCTGCTGCATACGCTGCGCCTGCTTTCAATGCAGCCTCAGGCTCAATCTCCGGCTTTGGATTGGATAAGGCAAGAATAACTTGTCCCGGTTTCACCCATTTTTCCTGGATAAGTCCCGGCACTCCAGTAGTAGCAATGACAATATCGCATTGCTCCATCAGTTCTTCAAGAGTACCCATAACATGTCCGCCATATTGCTTAAGCCGCTCTTTTGCGTCTTCTGACTTGTCTGCTCCAAAAACCTTTTTCACACCATAAGCCATGAACATCCGGCAGATAGCCAATCCGGCAGCCCCTAGTCCAATTTGGCCAACGTGAGCCTCCCTTAAATCAATTTCCGCACTTTTGGACGCTGAAATGACAGCGGCCAGTGTAACGACTGCCGTACCATGCTGGTCGTCATGCATGACTGGGATATCCAATTCTTTTTTTAGACGTTCCTCGACCTCAAAGCAATGTGGGGATCCAATATCCTCTAGTAATATTCCGCTGAACCCTGGAGAGATATTTTTTACCGTCCTGACAATTTCATCGGGATCCTTTGAATTTAAAAGTATGGGCACCCCGCTAATGCCGGCAAATTGATCGAACAATGCTGCTTTTCCTTCCATAACCGGCATTCCAGCCACTGGACCGATATCCCCCAGCCCAAGTATAGCTGTTCCATCCGTAACAATGGCTACTGTATTGCCAATACTGGTATAAATCCTTGCTTTTTCAGGCTCTTCCTTAATTGCCTGGCATACACTCGCTACCCCTGGTGTATAAACTCGCCTGAGGTCAGCGAGGGATCTGATTGGATTTTTGCTGACCATCTGAATTTTTCCGCCTTCATGTGCACGGAGGACGTCATCTGAGACTGCATGAAGATGAATGCCTCCATCAAGCTTTCGAACTACCTCCAGGAGTTCTCCAAGCTGCTCCTGGTTATCAACCTGAACCGTAATATGGCGCATTGTGTAGGTGGGGCCAACTTGAACTGTTTCGATTTCGCCGATATCTCCGCCCGCCATACCGATAGCGGTTGCAACCTTCCCAAGATTGCCTGGGAGTGCCGGTGTCTCAATTAATAAAGTTCTGCTTATTTTTCCATTCATAATGCATACCTCCGAGGTCATACAATGCTGTAGTCTGTATAAAGATTAATTTAACCAATTTAATCATTTGTTAGCAGCATAAAAGTCGGTCATATATGTTTCATTTTCCGGAAGTTACTTTCATGGTTCATTATCAGCCTGATAAAAAGGGATTCAACCTTTGTAAAAAATTATAGTCAATATAAATATGTAAGCTTTCTTTTATAAAGTTCATGTAAATCGCCGATAATATAAGGGGAACTGGACCCTAAAGATCTCAGATTCCCCTTAGATAATCTTAATACTTCTTGTTCCTGCCGTGATTCTGGTTCTTTTTCCTGTCATGCTTTTTGTTTTGGTTTTTATTTTGATTCCTGTTTCGGTTTCTGTTCTGGTTGCGGTTTTGGTTTTGAACCGCGTCCGCATCTGCTTCTTGGTTTTGATCCTGATCCTGATCTTGATTCTGGTCCGCATTTGCCCTGGTCCGTACTCTTGCAAGCGACTCACTGTCAACGCAGATGTCCAATTCGATATCCGAGTTTCCACTGTTTGCTACACGAGCCTTTGCAAAGTTTTTGTTTTGATCCTTTAGCTGGACATCGGTTTCGTTAGTAGCTTCCGCTTCATTATTAGCTCTAAGATCAAGTTCAGCATCCAGGTCAAAATCATTGCGAACATTGTTATTAGCCTCGTTGTTATTGCTCATTGAAGATTCCCCCCCTTCTCACTCAATACTCATTGTATTCTCGAGTATCATTTAGGGTTGGACAAATGTCTTGTATATCCTTTATTTGAGGCATTTGTTACAAAAAGGATATTAACCTGATCTATTGCCCTGGTAATGAGTTCCTTTCGCTTTCTATAAAAACAGACCGCTCGTTAAATGAGCGGTCTGAGTAATATGGCAATCACTTGAACTAGTTTAAAATATGTAAATTAGAATTCAAAAAAACTCGTATAACCCATCATTAAAATAGATAAACTCTTCTGGAGACATCCGGTAGTATTTATATCCTTCATAAAAGAAATTTTTATATTCTTCATTCCTGAAAAAACTTCTGATTGCCAATGCTTCATCATAACGGGGATCGCCGTAGGCTGTCCCTGAAACATCAATGAATAGCTTCACTTTTCTTCCCGACACCAATACATTGTCAGTTGTACAATCTCCATGAATTAGGGTTTGTTTTACTGGCAAAGGCTTTTTAGACTTTAGCAGCTCCAAAAGCTCCATACTGCCATCGCATTGTCCTAGTTTAACATATCCTTCCGCTCTTTTGAGCTGTACATCCAGCCATGCATTTTTATCTTGATGGACGTCTGTATTTGTTCGATGCAGCTGATCAAGCAACTGCCCAAAGCTCATTATTAGTTCCATTTCTTCACTTTTGCTAGCCGCATTCTTTAATGCAGTGGTCAACGTGACTCCCTCTTCAAAAGACATAATCAAATGACAGCCATCCTGTTCTTCAATAAATCCATAATATCGAGGAACTCTTAAGAGATTCTCCTGATTCTGTTTCTCTAAGATAAGAGCCTCCGCCTTTAACCAAGTTTGATATTTCTCACTAGATGCGCTCTTAAGCAAATAATTCCCTTTTGAACTTTTGATTTTACGGACAATTGATGTACAGCCCTGTTCCTCCAAAAGCGAAATTTCCGAGATATTACCGATTACCCTTTCGATCTTTTTCTGTAAATCAGAATGTATTTTTTTCACCTATATCAACTCCTTTACTCTGCAGCTCGTTTACAGTCTCTCCTTGATTTCATCCTTTGAAGAAAGATATTCGTTCCTGTTTTTCAAATCTTGTCAATAAAATCAGCCGCCTCTGACGCGCGGCAGCTGATAGAAAAGCTAAAAACATACTGACTGATCATTACAGCATTCACAATGCTGATTATTTCCGCACCCCAATACCCCTTCTAAGAATCTCTTTTCAGAAACGGTTGGCAATCTTCTGGTAAGACGAAAAACGATTTCGTTTACTTGTGTATTGATCGTTAATTCTCTCCCGGAAAAAATTCTTACCAATTCACCTACACTGCAATTATTTTGACAACAACAATTGAATGGATCGCATTGCCGGCAGCTATCTCCATACATACTCTATCACCCTTTTCGACATGTTTATTTATTTTTATTCAATAAACAGACACTCTGTGAGGGCTCAGATACCTATTTAAACAAGCATTTAGGTATGACTTAGCCATGCATATAGATGGGAGACAGCCAGCCTAAGTACTTAAGTATCTTTTACCATTCATCCAATTTTACTGGTATCTCTGCCAAATCATCTATAATGGAATCCGCCTCCACTATGTCCCATTGAAAATGCCGTTTCCAGATCGCTTTCATCCCCACGTGCTTGGCAGCCCATACATCATTTTCTGGATGGTCGCCAATAAAGACACTCTGACTCGCTGAAACACCGAGACGCTCTAAAGCCCTGTTAAAAATTCTCGGATCTGGCTTTTTGATCCCTTCCCGTTCGGATATAAGAATGGTATGAAAATAACGTTCAATCCCCAGTGCCCTGATGTTCTCCATCTGAAACTCGCTTTTCCCATTGGTAATCATTCCGATTCGAAGGTTTCTTCCATTCAGTTCTTGAAGCATCCAAAGGAGATGAGGGAATGGCACACAAAAATTCCGAAATTCAACAATATAATCCTGAAGCAGTTCGCACGAAGATATTTCTGTAATCTTAAAGTATTCTATTAATTGCTTATAGACCTTATCTTTCCACACATATCCGTGGTTTTCCAATTTCAGAAAGCTCTTAACATATTCTTCTTTTGGAATATGGCTGAAAACAGAACCAAGCCTGTCGTACTGATTATCAATAAATCTTCTGACAGATTCGTCTCTGTTCAGCAAGGTTCCATCTAAATCGAAAAGAACACCTGTTATCATGTCTAAATGTTCACCCCACGGCTTATTTTTCTCTGTTATTTATAAATAAAATGACCGCAGCCATCCTATTGAACTGTGTTAGATTAATAATAAAAATGGGCAGCACTAAGTTAAAAGTCCCTTCCTGCAAAAGACCTTTTATAACTATAGCTATCTTATTAAAATAAGCGTTCCTGCTTGATACAGAAACGCTTAAATCGCACCCAGCAATTAATCACTTCATTGAATAGGAAGAGCCTATTTGTCTGGATGACTTGCTGCTTTTCACCATATTATTTATGGCACTAAATAATGCTCTGATTGAGGAATTCATAATATCTGGGTCAATTCCGCAGCCCCAGTGCTGAACACCGTTTTCGTCTTTTATACCGATATAAGAGACAGCCTGTGATCTTGATCCAATTTCCTGGGCATGCTCCTTATATACCAGATCTGAAAAATGAATACCCAATTTTGTTTGAAGTGCATTGCTAATGGCGTCCAATCTTCCGTTTCCGACACCTGTAATATCCATGATCTCATTATTAACCTGGATAGTCAGGATGGTCCGGAATTGGTCCTCTTTGGTATTTTCATAGCTGATGAATTCAACAGGTGTCTGGATGTTTACATAGCCTTCGATGAAAATGTTATAAATCTCATCCGGCATCAACTCTTTATTCTGATGGTCCGATACATTCTTTACTTTGTAGCCAAAGTTTTCACGCATTTTTGGAGGGAGATCGTAGCCATACTGCTGTTCAAGCAGATAACCAATTCCGCCTTTTCCCGACTGGCTGTTAATCCGGATAATGTCACCTTCATACTCTCTGCCGATGTCTTTTGGATCGATCACTAAGTAAGGGACTTTCCATGGTTCATTTTCGTTTTCTTCCCTCCATTTAAAGCCTTTTGTAATGGCATCCTGATGGGAGCCCGAGAAAGCTGTAAAGACAAGCTTGCCGGCATATGGGTGTCTCTCGTGCACTTTCATTTTCGTTAAGCGTTCATAGGTTTCCTTAATCTCGGGAATATTTCCAAACTTGAGCTGCGGATCTACACCGTGTGAAAAGAGGTTTAGAGCAAGAGTAACAATATCGACGTTTCCTGTCCTTTCTCCATTTCCAAACAGCGTTCCTTCGATTCTTTGGCCGCCAGCCAGCATGGCAAGCTCCGCATCTGCAATCCCGCTTCCTCTGTCATTATGAGGGTGGATGGATAAAATAACATTTTCCCGATAGTTTAAGTGATCGCTCACAAATTCAATTTGGCTTGCATAGACGTGAGGCATGGAATGAGAAACGGTGGCTGGCAGATTGATGATTACTTTATTTTCTGCAGTAGGCTGCCATACATCCAGGACTCGATTGCAAATATCCAGGGCAAATTCCATTTCTGTACCTGTAAAGCTCTCAGGGGAATATTGAAATGTGAAATTCCCTTCAGTGCTCGCTGCATATTTTTGTAGCAATTTTGCGCCAGATACTGCGATATCGACAATTTCCTCTTTGGATTTCCTAAATACTTGTTCTCGCTGTGCCAGTGACGTGGAATTATACAGGTGCACAACCGCTTTATTCGCTCCTTTTAGGGATTCAAAGGTTTTTTTGATGATATGGTCCCTTGATTGGGTCAAAACCTGGATGGTCACATCGTCCGGAATCAAATTTTCTTCAATCAATGTCCTCAGAAAAGTGTATTCCGTTTCTGATGCTGCTGGAAAACCAACTTCAATTTCTTTAAAACCGATATCCACCAGCATCTGAAAATACTCCAGTTTTTCCTCAAGAGTCAAAGGAACAACCAGGGCCTGATTCCCGTCCCTTAAGTCAACGCTGCACCATGTCGGTGCCTCTGATATAAATTCTTTTTCCATCCACTTCATGCTTGTAACTGGTGGCATAAAATAACTTCTCGAATATTTTTCAACATTTCTCATTCACAAAACCGCCTTTCTTCAGACATCCCCATTGTTTTTAGAATAAAAAAAGCCTGTCATCTCATAAGAGACGACAGGCTTTGCCTGCGTGGTACCACTCTTTTTGGTTTGCCTCCATCTGGAAACAAACCCGCTTAATGACTTCATTACGGTCGTCAACCGTTAAGGCCTACATGGTCAGCCTTACCACTCCAGGGCGAGTTGGGGGATTTATTGACTGTCTTTCACCATCCGACAGTTCTCTGGACAATAAAGGTTCCCTTAATACTCCCATTCATTGTGTTTGAAATAATTTAAATTTTTTTCATTTTATAACTTATTTTACTATTGGTCAACCCACATTTTCATTTTCAGGAATCTTTTTGTCAATTTTTAAAACATTCTTAATTAAAACCGGAATAAATTTGATTGAGGGCTTCGACTGCCTATGCTATTTTATGTACATTTGGTACAATATGAAAGATTCATCTTAAAGGAGAAAATTTATTTTGCACGAAATTGCTGATCTATTTTTAGCTAACATGACGCTGATCATTTCTTTCATGTACATTATTCTTAAATTTAAGGAATTCTTAATTATAAAAATAAAAAACATCAACAAATATATTTGGTTGGTACCATTGCTGATCAGCATATTAAGCATCTGGGTGATGCATCACCCGCTTGTGTATGAAGGAATGCGTATTGATTTAAGGGGGGTGCCGCTATTTTTTCTATCGTATTTAGGCGGGTGGAAACTTGGATTTCTCGGACTTCTTTTGCCAGTCTGGTATCGAATTGAGCTCGGCGGCCCTACTCTCATTCAGGGAATTTTGCAGGGAATTCTCATCCCTTACCTGTCTGGAGCGCTTTTTCACAAAAAGTCGGTGTATAATCCCCCCTATACTCTGCTTAGCCTGAAACCTATGATGGCCGGATTTTTTATTCAAGAAATCATAAAATCCGGACTCATGCTTCTAACTACACCGGCAACTCCCCTTTCGATTGGATTAATGATTATGTTTGAGGCAATTGCCCTATTATCGATCGCTTTGATCAACAATGACACCAATCGCAATTTGCTGACTAAGAAAGATTTGGAATTCCAATCGAGATATGATAATATGACGAACTTGTACAATCTCCGCTATTTCAAAAACAAGGTGCATTCACTGATTTCGAATAAAAAATCGTTTGTGATTGCAATGTGTGATGTCGATCACTTTAAACATTACAATGATACAAATGGCCATCCTGCAGGCGATACTGTTCTAAGGACCATCGGACAGCTTCTCACTGACAGCATGCGGACTGAAGATGTGTTTGCGAGATATGGAGGTGAAGAGTTTATTATTTGCTTTACAAACGTCACGAGCCCCCAGACGGCAGCGGGCATTGCAGAGCGATTTCGGAACCTTGTAGAGACCTATCCTTTTGCTGAAGAAGAAAAACAGCCAAATGGTTCACTTACCATCTCCATCGGCTTAAGCAGTGTATCCCATGAAAAAAGCCTTGATACTTTAATTGAAGAAGCAGACCAAGCATTGTACACTTCAAAAAGAACAGGGAAAAACTCCATTCATCTTTATCATCCAGAAGGACATTTCTAATAATGGAAATGTCTTTTTGTCTGTAATGAGGTTTTATATACCTCGTTATACAGTTAGATCTCACTGTTTGTTCAAATAAAGTATCCATTCTCAACCATTTTATTTTCAAGGCTAGCAGTGTCCTGTTATTTATACAGGTATAGTATATAATCCTGCATATCCGAAGTGTGACCCAATTGCCGCAGCATGGTTGCTATATTTCCGCGATGATAGCCTCCATGGGTAACTGTATGGATCACTATTTCAGAAATGGAGATGTCAAGTAAACCCGCATATGGATTATCGACCAAAATGGTGCTTTCCGGATTGATGTGAATGTTAAGTAGGGCTTTGTTTTCTTGTGATAAATCTCCAAATAGTTCTTGTATTTCCTTAAGGCTTTTTCTTTCTACCTGCTCACTTAGTTGGCTCGCAGCCGCCATAGCATCCTTCATGCTTGTTCCTGAAATTATACTAAACCACATATGATCCGTTAGATAAATATGAGACAACACCTTTGATATCGAGGAAAAACCACTATTAATTTCTTGGTGATAAATGTTCTCCGGCAGTTTTTTTAATACATCAAAAATAACCCCATTTGCCCAAATATGATAATCGTACATTTTTAACGCATGCATGGTCATTTTACCTTCCCTCCATCTACCTTTATTAGTACCTTAGAAGAAGTACTATGTTACGATACAACCCTTTTTATATATTCTATTTTGTCAGGCCTTATGCTTTAAAAAATCTCCATCTAGTTGCTTTCATGAATAATCCTTCACCTGCTTCTATGCTTCCTTGGAATTCGGTATTTTAAAAAAATGCTCCTATAAATATAAAAACCACCAATCTTATGATTAGTGGTTCAGACTGTAGATAAATGGTTCTCTGCTCAGTTTAATCCTTTTTTTTGGTCTTAGGCTTTTTTCCTTTTTCTTTGTTTTTCGCAGCAGTTTTTTTATTGGGTTTCTCTTTTTCTTTTTTAGCTTCTTTTTTCGGTTTTGGTGCAGGCGGCACCATGTCCCGTTTTACTCCTTTGATATAAAGTTCGTTCCTTATTTTTTCCACGGAGGCTGGCTGTTTAAAATGGCTGCTGCCGCTGGAGTATTTTTGCATCATCGTTTTGAAGATTGTGTGGGATATTTTCGATTCCTCTTTATTCATAAAATGGCCTGCGCCGTTTTTTGCATATCCTGTCCAGACGGTCATCGTATAATTGGATGTATAACCAGCAAACCAGCTGTCATTCGTTGCATCCTCGGGATAACCAAATTTGCTGATGACCTTCTTATCGAAGTTAGTGGTACCTGTTTTTCCAGCTATATCCGCTCCAGGGACAGCTGCTAATTTACCTGTTCCATTTGGCGCATTTAATACACCGCGAAGCATATCCGTAACCATAAAGGAAGTATAATCCTGCATGACACGTTTGCTATCGGGCTTGAAATCAATTACTGTTCCGTCAGGCATGACAACTTTCGAGACAAAATGCGGTTTTGTATAAACTCCTTGATTGGCAAATGCCCCATAGGCCCCTGCCAATTGAATCGGAGATACCGTATTGCTGCCAATGGAATAAGATTCGTAAACCTTTCCGTCCGGATAAGGGATTCCGAGAGCTTCTGAAAATTTCTTAGCCTTGTCCAAGCCTACGCTTTCCAGTGTTTTTAACGCAGGTACATTCCTGGATTCAATCAGTGCATTCCTAATCGACATCTTGCCGGCGTAATTTTTATAGGCGTTTCGAATTGGATCTCCTGTTGAGTATTCATATGGTTCATCGACGACCTGGTGATAAGTGGACCATTTTAAATACTCAATGGCCGGTCCGTAATCGAAAATTGGTTTAAAAGTAGAACCAGGCTGGCGCCTTAATGAAGTAACAAGGTTGTGTCCGCGGAACGTCGTTCTGTAGTCATTCCGTCCGCTGCCAATCGCTCTTATTTCACCCGTTTTGGAATCCATGAAGGTAAATGCCGCCTGAAATTCCTTGTCGGGATAAGAAACCAGGCCGCCGGAGAGTATCGAATCTGCGAGCTCCTGAGCTTTAGGGTCGATCGTCAGGTAAATCTGCAGTCCATCTTTACTGATGTCGACATTCTTGAGCTTTGCCTCTACTTCTCTGACAGCACCATCTAAAAATGCTTCATATGGCATTCCCTTGTTCGCTTCATTCTTCACGATTCCCTCCGTAACAGGAACCTTACTGGCGCTTTCCATTTCAGTTTTCGAAAGATATCCGTGTCTGTTCATTAAGGTTAGAACCATATTCCGCCGGTCTGTTGCTGCTTTAAGATTTTCCTTTTTAGTGGGATCATAGTTGTTAGGGCTTTGAGTGAGGCCCGCCAGCATGGCAGCCTGTGGAAGTGTCAGCTTATTAAGATCCTTCAGTTCAAGCCCATAATAGTTTTCAGCAGCTGATGCCACACCGTAGGAACGGTTCCCAAGGTTGATTTTATTCACATACATGGCCAGTATTTCTTTTTTGCTGTATTGCTGTTCAAGCTTGTATGCCAGGTACCATTCCTGAACTTTTCGCTTTATGGTTTTTTCAGGGGACAGGAAAGAGTTCTTGATCACTTGCTGGGTGATCGTGCTTCCGCCCTGGCTGCCGAATTCTCCTGTAATGTTCTCCATTATGGCTTTGGCCGTTCTTTTAATGTCCACTCCCTGGTGCTCATAAAAGCGGCTGTCCTCCGTAGCGATAATCGCTTCCTCAAGCTGTCTCGGAATTTGTTCGTAACTTATTTTTGTACGGTGTTCTGTCCCATATTCATGAATGAAGTTGCCGTCCATGTCATAAAACTTGGAAGACAGCGGATCCTCCAATTTTGACTTGCTCAATTCAGGCACATCTTGAATAAAAGCATAAACCGTGCCTCCAATTGCTCCAAGGCAGAATAAGCCAAATAACACAAAACCAATCATCAGCTTGATGAAAAAAGTGAAGTGCTTTTTGTTCCTTTTGTTCTTCCTATTTTGTTTTCCGGCCAATCTCCGTTCTTCTCTTGTTTGATAAGTTAATGTCATGATGATCATATCCTGCCTTTTCCCAACACAATGATGATTCTTTTGAAACTTGATAAAGGTGTAACCATTAATTTAATCTTTATTCCCGTTATTTCAAAGGTGAAACACGGATATAACGAATGAGGGATGTATCAAGCCGGTCCGATCCTTTCTCAGTACGGATCTTTAAAAACTTTGAAGTAGCCGCCCTCCTCATCAAACTTTCAAAGACTTCACTCGCGTTTATATTTATATCCAGAATAATATTTTCAGTTTCCACACGGTCCTCAAGAATATAGCAAACTCTGTATTTTTTCATATTTCAACACCTTATTCCAAATTTATCTAGAGGAATTCTATTTTATACTGGATAATATACGTAGAATGATGTCTGTTTTTGGGGGTTTACGTCGAATACACAATTGTATAGGGATTCAAACTCTATGTAGATGCGCAAAAAAAAGACTGCAGGAAATTTCAATCTCAGTCTTTAGTCGTGATTGGCTGCAATTGAAAAGAGGGCAGCTGCCCTCTTTTAGTGTGTTTTGATAAGATTCATTCCTTTGAAACAAACAAGAAGAAAATTTATTCTTCTTCTTCAAGCATCATTTCTTGAAGTAATCGTTTTTCTTCAGCTGTTAACCTTCCAAGCTTCCGCAGAAGATTTTGATTCAATTGAAGGTTCGCTTCTAGTTCTTCTGCTGCAAATAATTTTTTACGCTTCTTTTTGCAATTGTCTTTGCAGCAGCAGTTGCAGATGCATTTATTGCACTGCTGGCACGGATTAAATCGGTGACATTGGTTGCATTGATTAAAGCGGTTAAACTGGTTGCATTGATTAAAGCGATTAAATTGACCGCATTGGTTAAAGCGGTTGAATTGGTTACAGTGGTCAAAGCGGTTGAATTGCTTGCATGGATCAAATCTGTTAAATTGATGGCAATCTGAACACATTCCTTCTTCCCCCCTTTATATAAGAACTTACTTTATTTTATTCTGGGAGAAGACAAGCTGTGAGGGCAAATACCCTGTTCTCTATTTAATTAATGAAGCTCCCCCTATTTATACATCTACTGCATAAAAAATGAATAAATCCCCCCTATTCACTCGTGGAATTTTTGCCTGGCAAAATGCTAGTTCCAATTTAGTTCATTTTATTATCTTCAGTTCTACTCATCGTTTGCCCCGAGCCCATACACTTTTCAGCAAGCTTCCCTTTTGACAGCCTTTTAGCTTCCCTTCATTCTTTGATATGGTTGTTCATTAAACCTAATTTTTGCGTTGAATTGAAATAAAGCATATAAGAACCCATGACACATCATCAAATCAATACCCGTTAAATACTACAAAGCTTCCTGGCAAAAATGGACCATAATCGAACCGTAGGTATATTTTTCATAGATTTCACCAAGTACTTGGGAATGCAGAAACCCTTCTCAATAATATGAATTATGATTATTCAATTATCCCGCTTAAGGAGGTTTTGGCAATAATAGGAAAATAAAAAGGCAGCGAATTCCCTGGTGGAAAATCACTGCCTCATTGAAATTATATATATAGATAGACTTGTGTTAAAACCATAATCTTTTATGATAGTCATATTCAGGGATGTCGAAAACCTCATCCCCATCTGTTTTTGGGGTACATTCTTCACATGGTTCTTCAGACTGGTTATGTGTACATTGTTCAATTAAAAGTTCCATTGCTTGTCTCCCCTCTCTTAAATCTACTATTTCTACTATCTATATTACAGGTAGCGCTTACATATGTCTGGTGTTTTTTATTGGAAATAGTAAATTTTGCTGAATGAATTGTTATGATAGTATTAATTAGTTCTAAGTTAAAAAGCGTATAGCTATAGTTCCTGCGAGAATGTACTTATACATTTTTGGCTCGGGGAAATATCAATCGCAATCTTGGTTATCTAAAAGGATCCCTGGCACGATGCGGGAGGAATCGTGTTTATTACCGCTATAGATTAATAAAGAGATAGCTGCTGTCAGCTATCTCTCTAACATTACTCTTCTTCTTCTGCTACAGCTTCCTCTTCTTCCTCAGCTGCCTCAGCTGCACCAAACAGGATGCCATTGATGTTTTTAGCTTCGTATGCACCAATTTGTCCATTTACATCGAAGTACGCCAATCCCTCTTTGTCGTTAATGAATTGAGTTACATCTGCCGTTGCTCCATTTATCAGGATACGGCCAACTGCGTAACCAGGAGGTAACTTTTTCATCAAGTCCTTAATTTTTTTTGCTTTTGCCATAAAATCCACCTCCTTTCTGCTTTAATTTTCCCTCTGATTTATCAGGGTTAGTATAGTGTATTTACAACCAGCCATTTTTGAATGGGACAAGCGTTCAATTTTTTAAAAAAGGCTAATGTTCTATTATCTTTTTTAACGTTGATTTATCCACATTAATCTTCTGAATCATCAGCCTCAAACTGGCAAATCCTTGTGGCTTGAGTGCAAAACTTGGGTTGACCTAAAAAAAGAGAGAGCCGGATTGCTTTCTCTGCCTTTTTTACATTTTTTATTCCCTAGGCTTACCTGTCCCGAATAGAATGCCATTAATATCCTTGGTCTCATAAGCAATTAATTGATTATTAACCAAAAAATAAGCTACTCCGTCCTTTTCATTGATAAATCTTGTTACTTCTTCTTTGACCCCATTCACCAGGATGTGGGATACCGGAAAACCAGAAGGCAATCTCTTTATGAGGTCCCCGACTTTTTTTGGCTCCTTCCCGGCAGGCAAATCTGTAATTGGATTGGACATTTGGGCCTTTTTTCGTTTTGGCATTATCGTCCACTTCCTTTCTTTCTGTCTATCAATCTTATATCCGTCTTTCATTTATACAGGTTCTATATTATATTCTGATTTTTATACCCTGTATGGACCAGAGTCCTTACTTGGGAAACTTTATTTTACGCTGCTTTTATGTAAAACTGGAAAAGGGAAGGATTAGCATCCATCACAAGAAAAGAGACAGCATGAAAGCTATCTCTTCAAATGTATTCCTTATGCTTCTTCCTCTTCTTCTGCCGCCTCAGCCGCTCCAAAAAGGATTCCATTGATATTTCTAGCTTCGTAGGCCCCAACTTGGCCATCAACATTGAAATAAGCCAAACCGTCCTTTTCGTTTAAGAACATTGTAACATCTTCAGTAGCTCCCTTAACCATGATGCGGGATACTGGATAGCCAGGAGGCAATTTTTTGATAAGGTCTTTAACCTTTTTCACCTTTTTTCGTTTAGGCATTGCTTCTGCAGCAGTATTCTCAGCTTGTGCCATTTCACAATTTTTGCGTTTTCCCATACTAGTCACCTCCTTTTTATAATTCCCTCTGCTTTGACAGGGTTACTATATTTTATTTTCAAACTGCCTTTTTGTATGGGACAAGGGTTTAGGTTTGATAAAAAGGGCTAATGATGATTAACTTTTTCAGAATTCAGTCTGACTGATTTTATGAACCAGGCAGACTGTTTGTTAGGTTAATAATGATACTTGCAGTTGCAAGGCTCTATAATGCCTCCGCCTTCCTCTTCTTCTTCACCAGCTGCGTCTGCAACACCAAAAAGGATCCCGTCAATGGTGCAAATATCATACACAGCGACTTGGCCACCTGACTGAAAATAGGCTCTCCCATTGCTTGAATGAGAGTAAATTCCACCTTCAGCAACTGCTCCATTAACTAGAATCTGTGCCACAGGATAGCCTGGAGGCATATTTTTTAGAAGGGCCTCTATATGAGAATGCCTGACTCGTTTTTTCATTTTTTCACCTCCCTTTCTATATAAATGGTCCTTTTTACAAGGAATACTATATTGTATTCAGCTAGAAACAGCCTGAATAGGACAAGCGTGCAATATTAACAAAAAAGGGCGTTTACCAAGAGTGAAATAAGGAAAAAAGGCATTTTCAGAGAGACTGAAAATGCCTTTTTCAAATAAAGCAATACATATAAACTTCTATAACACCATATTATTGTTTTAATTAAAAATCCTAAGTTAATTCTATGTACACTCATAAACTGTTAAAAAATTTTCGACATATAGTACTCATCGACAAATTCTCCATTTATGCACAGCGATTTTCTTTTCGTTCCCTCAACGACAAAACCCATTTTCTTGTAAAGTCTAATCCCTGCTTCATTAAGAGTCACGACAGTTAACTCAAGGCGTTCGATTTCGGCTCCCCTTCTCCATTCTTCTAAATGTTTAAATAGTTCTGTTCCAATTCCCCTGCCACGATATTCATCCAGAATCCCAGTAACAAGATATACGGAGTGTTTGTTTCTTTTGGCAGTTCCGCCAATAGCCATTAAATACCCTATTAATTCATTGCCTTCTTCTGCAACAAAAACGGTAGAATTGCCTACCTTCTTCATCTCTATTATTCTACTTTCCAGTTCCCGATCCCCACTCGTTCTCTCACCAGGCTCAAGAAGCATATACTTTGATTGCTTTTCAACCTCCTTAATTAGTTCCACCAAGGCTGCTGCTTCTCCCTTTTTTATCTCTCTAATCTTCATTCCGCTGCCTCCATTTCTAGTACAAGGTTTTTATCACTTGGCTGTACGTAGCTGTAGCGTTTCCCATAAAGCTGGACATCACTGCGTTGATATTAAATGCAAAAAGCCCCATTTCTTTGTAACAGCCAAAGAATTGAGGACTTTAATTGCGCCCACCTTCATAATAACCACTCGCCTTGTGCGAGTTTTTCAACTCTTCCGCCAACCCGCACATCTATTTTTTCTCCATGTTCCTTTGCCTTTACAAACAACAAGGAGTTTCTGTTTATTTCATATCCCTGTTCCACCCTGATATGGATTTGGCTCTTGCCGAAAAATCGGTACTTTACTAAATAGGATCCCAAACAGCCGTTAGAACTCCCAGTGGCGGGATCTTCAGGAATACCGTAATAATCCGCAAAGTCACGGACGTTCACATCATTTTCAGGGTGATAGGTTTCAGGAGAGAAAACGATAATGCCTTTCGCTTCCGTGTGTTCAATCAGCTTATAATAGTTTTCCTTATTGATCATCACATTTTTGACAGCTTCCAATGACTTTAACGGGACGATGATCACAGGAAGTCCAGTAGAAACCTCCTGGACAGGATAATCCAAATTGAAATCTTTTCTGTCCAAATTTAAAACCTCTGACATTTTATCGGCGTTTATGGTTTGTCCAAAAACAGGTATGCCTTGTTTCATCCAGATGACCTCCTCCTGATGATCGAAGGATACAGGCACCTCGCCGGCTTTAAGCTTTACCATCAATTCATCCTGGGGATTCTGGATTATTTCTCTTTGAATCACATAAGCGGTACCCAATACAGGATGCCCGGCAAAAGGGACTTCTTCTTGGGGAGTAAATATCCGGACATCGTAACGGCTGTTTTGATTCCTATCCGATAAGATAAAAGTTGTTTCAGAAAAATTGACTTCCCTGGCAATTTGCTGCATTTGTTGATCAGTAATTTCCTCAGCATCCCGAAAGACTGCCAGCTGATTGCCTGAATATTTGCCTTGAGAAAAGACATCCAGAATGTAATAGCGAAGTTTATTCAAGTATGGGTCTCCCTATCCAAATATTTAATTTCCCGCAATTCCAGAGAGGATTCACGTGCATGATTACTGATTGAAATGGACTAACCTGGTATAAAACTCGTTCAGAAAATCGAAAAATAACTTTTCTGTGGGAAGCAATGCTCGCTGTGTCGGCCATATGATGCCCACTGTCCTTTTTACACTGTGCTCGTTTAATCGGACTTTTACGGTTGAATTGGGGATGTTATCAACTAATGTCACTTCCGGCATAAGAGCAATTCCCAATCCGGCCGAGACCAATCCCTTCAGCGCGTCGATATCGTCACCCTCAAAGGAAATAGTAGGTGAAAAACCATAATCATGGCAGGCATTTATCACCATATCACGGAATACATATCCTTCTGGCAATACAACAAAAGGATCATCCTTCAGTTCTCTCAAATTGATACTATCTTTTTTTGCAAGTGGGTGGTGCAGAGGCAAAAGTGCCACTATGTTATCAGTGAATAATATTTTCCGATGGACTTTTCGCTCTTCGCTTGGCGGCAAAGGAGCAATCATTGCCAGGTTAAAATCTCCTTTGACAACCCCTTCTATGAGCTCTTGATACCGGGCCTGCTTTAAAATAAACTTCGCATCTGGATATTGTTTGCGGAATGCATAGATTGCAGTAGGCAATGTATGAGCAGCCAGGCTGATCGGGAAGGCTATACGAATCGTCCCTTTTTCCGGTGCCAGGTATTCCCTTACCTCCCTTTCAGCTTCATCAATTACATTTAATCCATGCTTCATGCGTTCCAGAAAGATTTTTCCGATGGGAGTTAATTTTACATTCCTTCCCTCCCGGATAAAAAGATCTACACCCAATTCACTTTCCAGATTAAAGATCTGCCTGCTGACCGAAGACTGGGCAACATGGAGGGCATCAGCGGCTTCCGTAACATGTTCTCTCTTTGCTACTTCAATAAAGTATCGTATTTGTCTAAGCTCCACTTTTTCTTCCCTTTCTTTTTCATGCGTAAAATGCATTGATTATATCGAATATTCATATTGAAGCGATTACTTATAAAAGTATAAGATGTAATCATGAAGATATGAAGTCTTTTTTTCTATCTGAAAAGTCTAATAATGAAGCGGAGATTGATATTCATGAACACAACAATTAGCGAAGTAGAGAAAACACAGATTGAAAAGGCACATGAATATGTAAACAAGGTATTCGAGCAAGTAAAGGACCGGAATCCAAACGAGAATGAATTCCACCAGGCGGTTAAAGAAGTTTTTAACTCTTTAGTACCGGTTTTTGCTAAACACCCCCATTATATGAAACAAGCCATCCTGGAAAGAATTTCAGAACCTGACCGATTGATTTCTTTTAAAGTTTCCTGGGCGGATGATAACGGAAACGTTCAAGTAAATCGCGGGTTCCGTGTACAGTTCAACAACACGATCGGCCCTTATAAAGGCGGTTTGCGTTTCCATCCATCGGTGAATGCCAGCATCATCAAATTCCTCGGATTTGAACAGATCTTTAAAAATTCATTGACTGGACAGCCGATTGGCGGCGGAAAAGGCGGATCTGATTTTAACCCTAAAGGAAAGTCGGATGGAGAAATCATGCGTTTCTGCCAAAGCTTCATGTCCGAGCTTGGAAAATATATCGGACCGGATATCGATGTTCCTGCAGGTGATATTGGAGTAGGCGCTCGCGAAATTGGTTATATGTTTGGTCAATACAAGAAAATGCGCGGTGCATTTGAAGCTGGAGTTCTTACAGGCAAAGGCCTTGGATACGGCGGAAGCCTTGCCCGCAAGGAAGCAACAGGATACGGGACTGTTTATTTTGTTGATGAAATGCTGAAGGATGCCGGTTTAAGCTTCAAAGACAGTACAGTTGTAGTATCTGGTTCTGGAAATGTATCCATTTATGCCATTGAAAAAGCAATGGAACTGGGTGCCAAAGTAGTTGCCTGCAGTGATTCCAACGGCTATGTATATGATAAAAACGGTATCGACCTTGACACTGTAAAACGACTGAAAGAAGTAGAAAATAAAAGAATCCGCGAATATGTCACTGTACACCCTGAAGCTGAATATGTAGAAGGATGCACTGGAATTTGGGCTGTGCCATGTGATATTGCTTTACCTTGCGCAACACAAAACGAGATCAATAAAGAATCTGCGGAAATTTTGGTTTCTAACGGAGTCAAAGCTGTTGGAGAAGGAGCAAACATGCCTTCTACCCTGGAAGCTATTGATATTTTCCTCGATAACCAAGTTTTATTTGCTCCAGCAAAAGCAGCGAATGCTGGAGGGGTAGCTGTTTCTGCATTAGAGATGGCTCAAAACAGTGCAAGACTTTCCTGGACGAAAGAAGAAGTAGATTCGAAGCTACATGATATTATGAAAAACATTTACCGCATGAGCAAGGAAGCATCTGAAGAATACAATGCTCCAGGCAACCTTGTTGTAGGATCCAACATTGCAGGATTCTTAAAGGTAGCAGATGGTATGGTTGAGCAAGGAATCTTTTAACATTTGATTCCCTGTACACTAGGATCAGACCAGTCAATCCTTGAATAAAGATGCTATAAAAGCTGACTCTATATCGTTGGAAGACGATAGAATGAGTCAGCTTTTTTAGTTGATTATGACTAACCTCCCCTTTCCTCCCGTTATTGCTGAATCATCAACAGTTTCCCGCTTGCAGCTTCGCTGAAATGATGATCCATGAATATTTGCTTTACTAAATAAACACAATAGGATGGTGCCCAGCACGGATTAATTAATTCCCGGATATTTTACCCCCAGAGAGCATCCAAAGTGGAAAAGCAAACAAAATCACCCGATTTAATCGTTAAAACTGGCTGCAGACTTTTCGAAAAGTATCCGTGCAACGTCTCGTCATTGGGATGGATATAGTAGGTAGTCAATCAATTA
Source organism: Mesobacillus foraminis (assembly GCF_004340465.1). Lineage (GTDB taxonomy): Bacteria > Bacillota > Bacilli > Bacillales > Cytobacillaceae > Mesobacillus_B > Mesobacillus_B foraminis. The sequence continues at coordinate 244,734 of NZ_SLVV01000004.1, forward strand.
CTCCTTTACTTTTTATCTATTGTCATTAAAAAGAACAAACTTCAGATTTCCAATGTAGGATCATTGCCTGATCTTTCATAGGAGGCAATCATACTAAATGTTCATGTCGAAGCTAAATAATGATATACCTCGTCAATCCAGGCCCCTTTTTCATCCGCGAGCAACGTATTCCACCCCAAAATCCTTGCCTCATTGAAGTTTTTTTCTTGATCGTCAACATATAAGATATTCTTGGATTTTAATTCCATCTTAACTTTTGCATAGATTTCGGGTTGTGGCTTACAACAGCCTGCCTCACTCGAAATCGTGATGCTTTTCAAGTATCCTTGAATGGGCTGCAGGATAGGTTCTACCCATTCAACGCGGTGATTGCTTAATATATGAATATTTGCGTATTCGCTCCAATTTCGAATCTCTATTGATGTCGGCAGTGGATGGATAAAAGAGAGCAGCAATTGCTTTGTATCCTTTAGTGGAATATAGAACTCTCCCCCATTTTGTACCAGAATTCTCTTTCCTCAAGCTGTCCAGTCCATAAATCGTAACGTACGTCGTTTTTAAATTTTTGCAGTTTCTTTTCAGGAAGGTTATATTTTGAGGCGAGCGCCTCCCAGAAAAAAGGTGAGAAATTGGTCGCAACTACACCGGCAAGGTCTAAAATTAAATCTGGTTTGGGAGACATCTATTATCACCTTATCTATGTATCTCTTTTTTAACTAAATATTTTTGATATTATTATAAATGTTTTAACAGGAATTGAAACAAACTTTTTAGTCGATGTCTGAAAAAAAAGGCTGCAACAGCAACCTTTTCCTTTATCCATATAAAACTACAACCTGTCTGGCTATGTCTAGAAGTCAAGAAAAGGTGATTACTTTACATTTATAGTAATTATCACCTATAAATAAAAGCTAACACTGGTAAATTTATAGAAATTTTTAAAGGTTAGGATACATCCGGGAGCCGAAAATCATTTATGGTTAAAATCTCGCTCTTTCATCATAACTATAAAACCTCCTTAACCACTATGGCTTCGCATTAATGGTCCACGACAGGCCAAACATCATGAAAGTAAATACCAGGATAAACAGATTAAGACCAATTCCCCACCATGCATACATGCGTGACCGATTTCTGGTAACCAGGCCAAAAACTCCGAGGAACAATCCCAGCAGCGGCAGCTTAACTAACATAGTATCAGGAAAGACGTCAGTTTCAATGAGCATTGATGCATTCAGTCCTGCGAGGGCCATTATCCCACCTAAAAAAGACACAAACCCGGTTGCTGTCTGTAATTTTCTTTTAACCCTTGTTATTTCCAATTCCATAGCTTTACTTCCCCTACTTTCATTGCTCGAATTTCCTCGATTTGTTCAAGCTTTCTCAATTCAGGTGTTGGACCAGTGACAACAGCGCCATACACTTCAATCCCGTTTGCTTTTAAAAACGCCAGCCTTTTGGTCATGTCCAATGATTTTGCTCTTGCAACTTTTTCAGAAACAATTTCATTTTCTTCCAGCAGGGCCAGTATATCCATAAATACTTCTTGATTGGTTTGATCCCTGCCATTAAAAGGGGACCAAGTGGTGGTATCGATCTGAGCTGGGTAACCAATCGGCGCAATCGGAATCCCTTCGCCATCTGTTTGTTTTGCTTCCAACCCTGTATGAACTGCCAGCCATTGGACCTCCGTTTCTGTTGGCAGGAACTCTTCTATTTCTTCAGGGTCCATTAAGTTCGAAAATGATAGGTATACTTCAGCCACCGTTCCATTAGGAAGCCCTTTAAGCATATTCCATTCACCACTAACGCTAAATGGGATATTAGCTTTCGGATGAAGCATATTTTCCGTTTCACCAGTGGGATTTTCCGGCAACGGACGTTCGAGGACCATATTCTTCTTAGGAAAAGCTGGCTGATCAAGGGCAAAATAAATATCATAGTCACCGGCCTTATAATCCTGTTTCCCAATTCGTTTATAAACATCAAAAAAGATATTCATTGAAAAGAAACCAATATCATCTTCTATTTCCATTTCCTCAATACTGATATTGGGCTCTGTTACATAAATGGTTTTGGAAGTAACCTCGATCAGATGGTCAGCTCTTCCCCCTATTGCATAATACAAGTATGAAAGCAATGTCATCACCGGCAGGATAAGAAGCAGTATTGCTACACTGATCATAACATTGGTGATACGCGCTGCAGTTCTTCCTCTAGCAACAATTTGTCTTTGTTCCTCCACGGAAATTGAAAAACTGCTGTCCATTTCCTCTTTGGTATTTGTTATGTAAGCTTTATAGAGTTTGTCGTCATTATTACGGTTCTCTATAGAATCATTGTCCTTCATCCCTGCTCATCCTCTCTTTAACCAAGGCCAGAAGTTTCTTCCTTCCCCTGAATAAATGACTTTTAAAAGTGTTTAAGTTTAAACCTAGTATCTTGGCTGCTTCCTGGTATGGAAGCCCGTGCAGATCACATAAAACCACCGCGTGCTTTTCCATCTCCTTTAACACTCCAAGGTCTTCAAATAAAAGTCTAAGGGACTCTTTTTCCAAAACACTTTTCTCTGGAGTTCTTTGATTGGGGACGATATGCTTCTCCATTTGACTTTCGATGTGTACTCGTTTGCTTTTCCTCTGATAGTCAATAAAAGCATGATACGCCACTTTAAACAGCCATGCTTTTATATTCACGATCTCATCTTCCTCCAGAGCTATAAATGCCCGGTAATAAGCCTCTTGAACGAGATCTTCAGCCATATAATGGTCCTTGGAAAGGGAATACAAATAGCGGTATAAGTCATTTATATACATCTTATAAATATCTTCAAGCTGCACTTTCATCCCCCTTCCATCTAAACCACGTTTCAGTTACCAAAAAAGTTGCAAATTTTAACAAATTTATAAGAATTGAAGGTTAGATACCCTTCTTTATTAAAGCTGGAAGATTATTAGCTTAAATGGTTATCCTTAATTGACTCGTTGCTAAGGCGAATTCTTTCAAATAATATTTTCAAAAAAGAATCAGAAAGTGCATAATCCACGAATGGATTATGCACTCAACGTGTTTTTAATATAAGAGCTTAGCTTTTAATCAGCCGATCTTCTATTTTACTATTGTAAGAGTATTTCCCCATAAAGTTTATTTCCGTTATCAAAAATCACGACCATTTCTTCCTGTGTTTTTCCATCCTGGCCGTTTTATGTCTCAATAACCTGTTTTCTGTCGAACTTTAGATATAGTCTCTTTTCACTTTGATTTTATTCAACTCCCTCTAAAGCTGTGTTATTGAATACCCGCTGGACGGTTTTAATTGATTCCAATTCTAGATGATCCAGACTGAAAAGCCCGACATGAACCATTAAGGAAGGTGCCTTCCTATTCAGGTTCAAAGTATCAGGAATGATAGTTAATTATGCATGAATCGCTGCATACAACTCAGGGACCGGAAGTTTCTCCATCCCCCGGCCCAAATAAAAACTGGTATGCGGCGGCTGATTGTATTCTACGTTCTGTCAGAATGCCCAAGCGGTTTACGCGGTCATTCATTAAGGTATACAATTTATGTTTCGCTAGCTCCGATGTGGTATAAATCCGCAAGCCCTGGCTGTCCTCGGATCTCCCATATAGCTTCTTCTCTCCAATCTCCAAGAACCCTTGAGGGCTTGGTGTTCCATTAGTTGTATTATTGGAAACCGTTCCTTCAGCGGTCAGGAAGTTGACTGTAGTCTCGTTTTGAATGGGATATCCGTTAACCTTCCCTATGACCGTCTTTGGTGGAGAATGGCTCGAAAATAAAAACCCGCAGCATTTACCGTTGAAAAACTTTCTATATGTATGTTTTATGGCCTTGTGGTCCCGGCTATTCGTGGCTGACCACAGTGTTTCTTAAATTAGCTTGCCATTCTCGTCATATGCATTGATTTTAATAGGCTTATTTAACTCGTAGTTTTCAAAAATGGAGTACCATACCCATAGATGATCATGGATTTTTATTCGTTTTGGTTGAATGTCATGTTCACTGGCAATCGAGATGGTTTTGACCTCGCTGGTCGATACCCCAATAATCATCGAAAATTTCTCCTGGGGCTCATAATGGGCTTTCCAAAGGATGGGCTCCCGGAACTCCTTAAGCTGCGTAAAATCCAATGTGCTCATCACCGATTTGATTTTAGAAAATTTATTATTGGTAAGCACAGTCATTAAACCCAATTCTCCCTCATAGAATACGAGATGTGCATCACGATCCACATAGTGAACATTGCGGCATTCACCGTGCTGTTTGGAGATCACCGTGCATACTCTTTCCTCTAGCGCTGCCGATGATCTTGTGAATGAAAAACATAACGCTATGACCATTCCTAGGTAAAGTAAAGTGATAAAGGTTTTCGATATCGTTTACACCCCCATAATATATGTCTCAGCATATTTGCCTTTCCCGTAGCCTTTAATGGAAAAAAGAGATTTTACGCAAACGATTCCACCAGCAATTGAGAAAATACATTTACACTACAAGAAAAGTAAAAAAGCAGTCAATTAATCTGCAGCCATCCACTAGAACAAAACCTATAAAAAGTTGTCCGCTCGTTTTTCTCAATAAATATTACGGTTTTTCTGCGTCTAAAGATTCATTGTTTTCTTAAAAAAACCATTAAATTACATAAATTCAACTTATATCAGTAAAGAATTTTGCTCCTACAGTGAATATGGAGTCATTAGGTTGCGTCTTTAATAAAAGCCGCCTTCAATGGTGGCGGCTTTATCTTGAGATCCTTTTAATTTTTCTTCGGCTCTTCTCCTGTTTCAGCTACACGAACTCTCATTTCCACCCTGAATTCTTCTTGTTTTTTAGGTGAATAGTGTATGGGTATAAAGAACTCAAAAATATCGCTTATAGGCTGGAACTGATGATCCCCCACGTACTTAGTCAATTTTTGAAGGTTCCGGAGATAATTTTCAGGGGAGAAATGAAAGGCAATGCATATATATTTTCCTTTCGGTATAGTTGTCAGTTCAAAGTCAGGAGTCACGGCAGATATTTGGTTCTTGCTAAGGACAGGAGAAAACAGATACATATAGGAAATGTCTTTTAAATTTGCGTAGTGCTCAAAATGAAACATGGCCCCATAGCTCGTATTTGTGAAGCCATCAGTCGATTCAATCAGCATTTTCAGTTTGCTGTATGACGCATTAAACAGGCTTTCGGGTTCCATGCCCTCAGCTTCCATTCGGATAATGCGGACTTCTTCCTCTTCCACAACATACACTTCACCTAAAGAAGGATATTCTAATTGACGCTGCATCCCTTTTTTCACATTTGTAATTGATTGTTCAATATTCAATAAGAAATCTATTTTTTCTCTGACCTGTTTTTCTTGCTTCTCCAGAAACGTCAGCAATTCCTCACTGTCCAGCTCCTGCGCCAATCTTATTTCCTCCAGCGGTGTTCCAATATATTTAAGCGATTTTATCAGGTCGAGGTGATAAAGCTGGGAGTCCCGATAATAACGGTAATTTGTATCAGGATCAATATATGCCGGCTTAAACAGGTCAATTTTGTCATAATAGCGAAGGGCCTTTATTGAGACATTCGCCAGTCTGGATATTTCTCCAATGGAGTAGAGCTTTTCCTTCAAGACACCACTTCCTTATGTTGTTCATTATTATAAAAAAGCGTACTTCATGCAGTAAACAATGAATACGCTTTTTGAGTATTTAGTTGACGCTGGCTTTCATCTTTCCCGGGGCTTTCCAGGAAAGTGTCAGTCCAATGCCTGCAGCAAGGACAATTGTTGCAAAGTAGAAAGGGTAATTTAGATCAATATCAAATAGCATCCCACCAATGACTGGGCCAAATACATTGCCAATACTGGTGAACATGGAATTCATTCCCCCAACAAACCCTTGTTCGTTCCCCGCCATTTTCGATAGATACGTGGTAACTGCTGGCCTCATCAAGTCAAAGCCTACAAATACCAGGATCGTTACCGCTAAAATAGCAGCATAGCTGCTGACCAGGGTAAGTAAATATACCAGTATGGTAGAGAAAATAAGGCTGTGTCGAATTAAGCGGATTTCTCCAAGCCAATTTGTTAAACGGTCAAAGAAGCCGACCTGCACAATCGCTCCAACGATGGCGCCTCCCGTTATCATGATAGCAATGTCTTTCGCTGTGAAACCAAATTTATGATCAACAAACAGCGCAAAAAGTGATTCGAAGGCAGCTAAACCGAAGGCTGAGATTAGAATAATCATAAAGGCAATGAAGTACATGGGAGCAAAGATTCGTTTGACCCCTTTCTGTGCCCCTTCTTGTTCACCATTTTCTGGATTTCGCTCCGGCTCGCGAAGAGTGATCAGCGACAGCAGTGCGGCGAACAGGGCAAATCCTGCAGCAAAGAAAAATGGCAGACGGGAATGGATTTCAGCTAAGAAACCTCCAATGCCCGGTCCAATAATAAAACCCGTTGAAATGGCAGCGGACATGTATCCAAGCGCCTTAGGTCGAGTTTGGACTGTCGTAATATCAGCAATGAACGCTGTCACAGCCGGCATGATAAAGGCCGCACTGACACCGCCTAGTACACGTGATAAAAACAAAACTTCAACAGTTTGGCCAATGCCGAATAAAAATTCTGAGATGCTAAAGAATAGCAGGCCAATTATAATCATGATTTTCCGTCCGAACATATCTGCCCAGCGGCCTGCAACCGGTGAAACAATCAGCTGAGTGACAGCAAAGGATGCGACCATGTATCCTACAACGGTACCAGAAAGATTTAACTCGTTCATGATTGCAGGTGTGACTGGAATCACTAGCCCGATACCAAGAAAAGCTATGAACAGATTTAACAATAAAATAGCTAACGTATATTTTTTAATTTGCATGGTGCTTCCCCCTGTTTCGATTCTACTTTTTAAAATATAAGGTCTCCTCCAGGGGGAGAGTCAATAGATTGTTATGATTTATTTTAAAGACGCTCATCCAGGCAAACATATATAAATGATGCCACGCTAAAGCAGGACGAAAAAGACAATGCCGTTTTGATTGGCACTGTCTTTTTCGTCCCGCCAATTTGAATCCTCTACCCCAAGTTTTTTGCTGCTTTTTATGACCGTTATGCGGCTGGCTAGCTGGATTTGGTCAGTGAAATTAACATGCACTGTGTCTAACTTCCTTCAGGAACAATCCTGGTGAACAAGGAGGACCTTGTTTTACCTGGGGGCTATAAGAAAAACTGACGGGTTGAAGCCCGTCTAATAATAAAGCACTCTATTTATACAAGAGCGGCAGGAGTTTGCTGACGAATTTTCTTCCTGGGGGATCTGCCTTTTATCCAGCTAATTTCTTTGTTCTCCGTATCCTTCCATTTCCATATGAGTTTGTGGAAAACCATTTGCGACCCATTCAGCTCTTAAAGCGGAATCATATTGGGTTAAGCCTTTTTCTTCGGGAACCTTTTCTGCATCCACACTTTCCTGCTTGTCAATTTTTTCACTGTTCCTCATATCTGTATCTTCAATGATTTTAACAGCTTCTTTTTGGCTCATTCTATATACCGCCAATCCTACTACAGTGGCTCCTAAAACAAAATTCAATGCTGATTTTTTCATCCTGTATCCCTCCAATTTGTTTGAATGTTTTATCTCTTCTTATATTTAATACCCACTTTAATAAATTAAAAAAGTCATATTTATTTACATTTCTTTTACGAGATTTGGTGTTTATGCGGGGTTTTTGGTATTATCCAGAACTCCTATCAGCTTCCTGTTAAGTTGTTTCCCTGGAGAACTTCTCTATGCACTATTGAGGAGATACAGTTACAACTGTAGCGTTCCATCATTTCTTAAACAGAAACCACCTCGAGTTGCATTCGGGGAAAAGAAAACATTTGGAAATTGGGGTTTGTTTTCTCCAAAATAGTGGAATCTGTTTAACAGCCCTGTTTCATGACCCAGAAACGAAAGCCCTTTTTTTATATTAATAGTTCTTTAACACAATTAGGGCTTCCTCTTAATATGTAATTCATATAATAAGAGGGTATCAAGCAAATGCTCATTTGAGGAGGATGAAAATGTTTTTAAAGCAGCTGACTGAAAAGAAGATGATTTCAATTGATTACTATTCCAACGGTACCTTGCAAACTATTAAAGGACGTGTTCACCGGCTCAATCTGCTGGAACAAATTCTTCAATTGAAAGATGAAAAACAAAAAACATTCGTTATTCAATTATCTGGGATACGACAAATTTACTAGCCTTATCTGCCTTTTCTTACTGACCTATGATGAAACATCTAGGTTTTTTTTATTGAATTCATTTCATTTTTACCTTCCCTCTTTTTATAAACTTTTAATAAACATCCCCATCGGCATTAATAAAATACGGTTAGACTGGAATGGACTTAAGTGTTTCTCTAGTAATCAGCATTCCAATTCTATGAACCGGACAGGGGGAATACACAATGTGTGATCGCAGAATCCTTACCGAAGATGAGATTAGAAAATTACAAGAGCTGAAGACTGTTCTTTTAAATGCAGATAGTTTAACCGAGAGAAATATAATGCTAAAAAAAATAGAGCAGCTGTTTAGTAAATCAAAACAGCGTCATAAATTCATGGTGACTTTAAATGAGGACTAATGGTTTTAAGCGTGGCCAGAGCTGCAAAAACCAAGCAATCCTGGGGTACGCTAGGCGAAGATGCGTGACCGATGATGATTAAAAACAGTGAATGGGAACCCGCGATGAGGATGCATCACGACCGATGGATCGGGTTTGGAATGCAAGATGAAGATGCGAGACTAAAGTGCAATTAATTGAAAAGCCGTCAATCTGTTTATTATTTTTACTCCCAGTTACACTAAAAAGCAAACCCGATCCCCAATATTTTAGCATTGGTTCTTCAAACAGTTCAATTAGCTTTGAGTCCTATATTGAGGAAAGTCAGGGTATCTAAAACCGTTCTATTAGACGAACCCTGTATTATCATAACCTTGTTTATCTATCATTCCTCTACACACCTTTCCCCTCTGTTGTAGATAAGCCCGGGTCACCTAAACCATTCTAAGAACCCTGCGACAAACCTGAAATAAGTGAATGGCTTACAGAAAGACTCCGCAAGCCCATCCCACTTATCATAAGATAAAACTTTGCCATATAGATGGTTTCTACAAGCCCTTCCCCCTGCCTCAATGGAATTCCCTGGTTACAAAAATATAAATGCTTCCACGTGCCTTGCCCCATGAAATCATAAAAGCCAAGGTCAACTAGAACCCTTCTACGACCCCTGCAGCAAACTTAATACAAACTACCGGACACATAGAAAAACTTTACTGCCTTTGCCCCCAATGGGTCAGATTACAAGCAAGACCCAGTCACATGCAAAACCCTCATGTCCTTCTTCGCCAGCTTCCTTAAGGCACCTGGTACCTTTTTTCCCGGGCTTCTTGGATTGCCAGGGAATAGTGCCACAGCAAAGATTCGAATATGGCATCCCACTTTTGTGATAAGGCATAATTCCGCCCTTCCGTCCCCATTTGCCTTCGCAGATTTTTGTTTCTTATTAGGTTTACGATAGAAGAGGTAAAGTCCTGACCATTTCCTGCTTCACATAAATATCCGGTTCTATTATCCTGAACAATGTGCTTAACCCCTCCCGCGTTTGCACAGATTACAGGTGTTCCACTGGCTAAGGATTCAAGGACAACATTCCCAAAGGTCTCTGTAGGTGACGGGAAAATAAACAAATCAGCCGCAGAGTATACCTCCGCGAGTTGTTCCCCTTTTAGGTAGCCTGTGAATGTCATGTTTTCTGGTGCTTCATTTTGGAGCTGCTGACGTAAAGGGCCATCTCCAGCGATGATCCACTGGATATTATCAGCTAGATATGCGGGCATTGATTCAGCTATATCCAGCAGGGTTTTTATATCCTTCTCGGGTGCCAGCCTACCCACATAAAGCAAAACATACTTCTTTGTAATTTGATATTTTTTACGGACCGCAGATTTATCATAATGTGGGTGAAATAAATCGGCATCCACACCTCTAGGCCAAATTTCCATGTTCGTAAACCCATGGCGCTTTAATTTGTCCAGAGTATCAAGAGAAGGAACAAAAAGCTTTTTAAATGGTCTGTGAAACCAATTCATATATTTCCATAAATACTTAGTTAAAACTTGAAGGTCATAGAATTGAAGATAATGGTCGAAATTGGTATGATAGGAGCCAACTAAAGGGATATTGAATTTATTAGCATAATAAACACCATACAGACCGAGGTTAAACGGGGTTGCTACATGGATCAGGTCAGGGGCAAAACTTAGCAGCTCTTCCCTGATGGATGCAGGGCTTGGGAACGCCATTCGGCATTCTGGATATAAAAAAAATGGGAGACTCTTGAAATAGTGAATATGATTTGAAACATATTCATTAGAATCACCGCCAGGAGCAAAGACTTTTACGTCAAGGTTTCTGTTTTCCAGATAGTCGGTAAACCGTTTCAAAGTCCGGGCTACTCCATTAATATCCGGATAAAAGGTATCTGTGAAAAAGGCAATTTTCATTTTTACACTCCTCCCTGACAGGCTTCTCATACATCTTATACGGCCATTAAATAGAAACAAAAAAACCCGCATACCGTTCCTAAAAGACCGCCGGCAAGGACATCTGTAGGATAGTGGAGTCCAAGATAAACACGGGAAAGTCCTACTCCGAAAGCCATAGGTAACAAACTGTACAGAAAAACTGGCATTAATAGAATAAAAGGAATGACAATGGAAAAAATGGCGGTCGTATGGCCGGAAGGAAAAGAATGGTCTTTTAATGGATTCCTTGGAATTTTAGTACTTCCCAAACTCAGATAAGGTCTCTTTCGTGGATACCATTTTTTGATTAAGTGCACAGGTAAATGACTTATTGTTAATGAAAGCGCGCTTGCTATTGCAGTTAACCGAAGCTCGCCTGTTGTCAATCCCATGGCTAGGATACTGGCTCCAACTGTAAACAGTGCTCCCCCAAAATGAGTGATTGCAGAAAAAAACAAATTAAGACCTCTTATATCAAAATGACGGTTTACCCCCTGAAATAAGCGACAGTCGAGCTGATAAAAAACAAGCAGCCATTTCACCATCATTCGCCTCCATTATGTAATTCAATGCTAACCTTATTTTATAAAAAGAAGTTTTAGCCAGCATTAAAGGAGTGTAAACTTTAATCAATTGTTGAACCCGAAAAGAAAATCTGTTGCTACCCTCTCGATCCTTTTAATTTTTCAAAAAAAGAAGACGAGAAGAATAATCTCCTCATCTATTACACTTCTTATTTTTCCAGCTCGTTCAAAACATCAAGTGTCGCCTGAACATCTTCATCCGCCAAAGGGGCAAATCCAGTCTCTTCAGCTGTTTCCTGGGCATTTTCCATTGTATAGATGGCATAGTCCAATACTTCAGGCTTTTCTTTTGCATGGTTTACATTGAGATAAGTGAACACAGGGCGAGTAAATGGGCCGTATTCTCCATCTTCTTTAATGGTATCAACGGACGGTTCAACAGGTCCTTTTCCAAAGTCCACTTTCACAGCAGACAGCTTGTCCTTGTTAGATTCGTAATATCCATAGCCAAAAAAGCCGATTCCGTTTTTGTCTTTTGCCACTAAATCCACCAAAGTTGAATAATCCTGCTGAAGGTTAATGTTCTCAACCAAAGGTTTTTCTTCCAGGATATTTTCGAACATAAATTCATATGTACCATGATTTTCGTTAGGACCGTAAGTCTTTATTTCTTCATCTGGGAATTCCGGGCGAACATCGGACCATTTTTTCTTTTCACCGCTTGCCAGGAAGATGTCCATCACTTCCTCTTTCGTGAGCTCCTTTGCCCAGTCATTATCTTTGTTGATGACAATGGTAAGACCATCCAGCGCCACCTTCATTTCTTGGACTTCAATGCCCAATTTCTCGGCTTTTGCTATCTCTTCATCTTTAATTTTGCGGGAAGCATCATTATAGTCGGTCCCGTTTTCGGCCAGGAATTTTTCAAATCCTGCTGAAGTTCCAGCGCGGCTTACTTCGACAGAAACATTTTCCTGTTCATTTGTCATATAATTTTCCGCCATTTTAGCCATGAATGGATAAACAGTACCGGAACCGTCAATGATTACACCGCCTTCGAGTTCAGCTTGCTTGTCCTTGTTGTCACTTTTAGCCACTGCGCTGCTCTCTTCCTCACCGCAAGCTGTCCCCAGAACCACAACGGAAGCAAGCATTGTAAACACACCTAGTCTTTTTAAACTCTTCATTTCTACGTCCCCCATAAAATGTTTTTGTTTGAATATTCCTTACATGTTTAAAGATAACTTCCAATTCTTAATGCTGTTTATAAAAAATGTAAATTATTTGCAAACTTCCTAGTGGAGTAAATTTACATTTGCAAAATGCGTGGACTGGCTTTCTCTGCTATTCAGCAGGACCTTTAGAGCATAGGGATCCTTACGCGGTATCGGAGAAAAAAGTAATTTAATGGGTATACACAGAAGGAGGAGTACTTTTCTTCAAAATTGAAGTTTTATTGTCTAAGAAAGGAATTTTATTTCCCCTATGCGGTAGATTATTTTTCAGAATGGCCTGTTTTTTTTAAAAGGGGCATCCTGGCGATCTTCGTCCAGTTTTATTTTTCAAAACAGCACCTTTATTTTTCAAATTTAGGATTTATTAGCCAAAGTCCTGATTTTATTTCTCAAAATTAACATTGTATTTCTCAAAATGCCCTGTTTATTTTTCAACGGGGCATCCTGGCGATCTCCGTCCAGTTTTATTTTTCAAAACAGCATCTTTATTTTTCAAATTTAGGATTTATTAGCCAAAGTCCTGATTTTATTTCTCAGAATTAACATTTTATTTCTCAAAAGGGCCTGTATATTTTCAACGGGGCATTCTGAGTCACTCTGTACAGTCAATAAAAAAGTGAGTAAACATGAAGGTGTTTACTCACTCGTATTTTCTTTATACTGCCATTATTAATTTATTATGCTTCTATGACTGGTATCCAAATTTCACTTCTGTAGTTTTCACTATTGGGATCGCCGGCCGGGTATACTTCGATTTCTGGAGCTTTATCATGCTTATAGTCGGATGAGGGAAACCATTCAGAGTAGATCCGGGACCACACGTTTTGAATTGCGCCCGGCATGGGGCCGACACATTCAAAAACTGCCCATTTGGCCTCAGGAATTTCTTCCTCTTCCCATCCCTCCGGCAGTTCTTCCTTGTTCTTTTCGGTCCCAATGTAATAAATAAACCCGTTGTATTCAGGTTGATATGGCATACATACACCAAGCAGCCCCATTGGCCCAGAATGCCTTGAAAGCTCTTCGCTAAAACCATTACTATTAGATTCTATCCAAAACTCAGTGATGGCACGCTGATGTTCATCATTTTCCATTGATACCTTGATTCCTTTACCTACAATTTTAAAAGCGTCCTTTTCTATAATTTTAATATTCATCTCTCCATCTCCTTTTGTCGAAAAATGTATCTAACGAATTAAACATTCTGCACAACCTTTTTATTCCCTTCTTTATTTATTTTAGAAGAGGCCGGAAGATGTGGGGGAATTCTATCAGATGGGTAAATACCATACTAAGTTCATGTTTAAATCGACCTCAAAGAACAACAAAGAGCAGTGCTTCTCCTGCCATGGAAATGAAGCACTGCTCAAAGTTTGTATAAGTCTATTTATCTACGATTTTTATCTCGTTAAAAGGCCAGTAGACCAGTTTGGTGGTTCCCACTACCTGTTCAATCGGCACAGGGCCTATATGCCGGCTGTCTGTACTGTTTCTTCTGTTATCCCCCATTACGAAGAAGGTTCCATCGGGGACGACCGTAGTAAAATCTGGTGTTAAAGCTCCTTCGTATTGACTGCTGTATTCCTTTTTATATTGATCGAGATAGGCTTCTCCATAGGCTTTGCCGTTAACATATAGCGTATCATTTTTATATTCTATTTCGTCACCGGGCAAACCGATGACACGTTTTATGTAATCATCTTTACTGTTGGCATGGAATACGACGATATCGAACCGTTTAGGTTCTCCGACTTTTGTTACAACCATGCGGTCGTGGTCCTGTAAAGTAGGCATCATCGATGACCCTTCTACAACGATGGGTGCCAGGAGAAAGGTCCGGATTACAAAGGCCAGACCAATTGCGATGAGGAATGCTTTTGTCCATTCCCAGAATTCATTTTTTCCTTTTGCCATTTGCTTCATCCTCTCACTAAATTATTGAATTGGTATTTAAAAGTATGACCCTTGTCACTGTGAAAATCAACTAATCGCTATTCGCGTTTTATTAAATATATATTGATTTTAATAGTCCGCTTTGTGTCTTTTTATCTAAAATGAGCAGGAAAACTTTCTTAATGATAGAACCTAATAGTTGTTAATGATTACAACCTTATCGAGATTCTGAAAGGAGAAACGCTGATGAATAACACTAATGAGACGGCAGTGAAAAGAGGTCAATTGGGACAAACGATTCAAGTCCGCTTGGTTTCCGATCTTAAAAAGTCCCAGGAATACTACCGGAAAATTCTCGATTGCGAGGTTGATGACTGGGGCCACGCAAAGCGCGATGGAATGCTGGTTATCCTGCAGCAGGCTAACTCCCTTGACGATGTCCGGCCCAACGCCATTTCCAGAAAGCGCAATGATTATCCTACAGAATGGGAAGGACCAGATTTTGGCTGGGATACGTATATTCATGTTGGCTGGGACGACTTGGACCATATTGTTGAAGAAATCAGTGAAAAAGGCGGATACATTGCGGCCGAGCCATTCACGGGCACACATGGAAAATGGGAGTTTAAAAACGCATGTATAAAGGATCCAGATGGCTATGCGATTGTGCTGGGTTCCATGCGTGAAGGCTAATAAAAACAACCTCTATCTCTTCTGGGGGACTTTAAATCCCTTCAAAATCTTACGGATACCTGCAAAGAGCAAATAATAGAAGAAGTAATTAAAAAATATGCCAAACATATTAACTCCAACAATCCATTCGCCATGATAATCGACGATTTCCGCCGGGTAGCCGATATAGTGAGTTCCATTGGTAATTCTATAGCCAATCCCGGGGATAAAAGCGAATAGAATGGTAGAAATTAGGCTTAATAGATGTAATTTCTTTTTAGAGGATTTCATTTAATATTTAGTGCTGAATATGTTGATCACGGCCAAAACTACCAGGCCTATTAAAAATAGGATACTGAATATTCCGTCGACCATGTAGATAAGCCCCTCTCGTCCTTCAGGAAGGATTATAATTTAACACCAACCGCACATGTGTCCTTGATGCTGTTAAAATTACCATTTCCACCCATTTATTTTATCATAGATCCAAGTTGGGTGTTTCCATTTTTATTAAAATACTGACAAACTTGCCCGGCGGCGAGTTTGTCATTCTTATTCTCATTGAGACTTCCTTATTCTACGACTTTTATGCTAAACGCATAGGATGAATCTCCGTGAGAAAGGTGCTCCTCTTCTTCATCCATCCACCAAACAGAATACGCATAATGGTAGATTCCTTCCTCCAGCGGCGCTGTCACTTCTCCTCCATCAAAGGAAACATCTGTCTCCTTATCTCCCTGAAACTGCGCCAAATGGAATTCATTCGGTTTTGGTTCAAAATCTAACGTGAATCTTATGCTTTCAACCGGTTTAACCACAACGGGTTTGTGACCTTTCATAAGTTCCGGCGGACCAGCGGTATCAGCACAGGTGGTATTCCAGCAATAGCTTCCCTGTACCCCTTCATGCTTTTCATCACCTATTACCATATAGCCAACCGGTGGTGTCTTTCCTGGCATTTCATCATGGCTGCATCCTGCTCCAAATAGAAGCAAGCAACATAACAGAAACAATTTATTCATTACACTCCCCCCTTTGCTCATTAGACGCAACGATTTGGCAAAAGTTTCTTCCGCAGGGCCCCCCCTAATATCTTTTAATTGTTTTTCTGTTAAAATATACCTATTAAAATGTTGGGACAAGGTGGTGACAGACATGAACATTGGGATGGGTTTGCTTTTTTTGCCCCTTGCAATTATTTTTATCGGGTTAGGAGGCCACTTGATTAAAAATAATGATAAAGGTTTTGGGAAAGGATTGGTACTAACTGGTATTATCGTTTTATCGGGGTGCATGCTATTGCTTACTGGTTTATACGATCCTTATGCAAACCATCTTGAATAAACTAACGGGAGGACAGGCTGGTAATGAGGAGAGGCAAAACAAAAAAAGCCCTTATTTCTTTGGACTTTAAATGAACTTTCTTAATATGTATCTAACATTCACGCTGGCCTATAGACGATTCAGATAAATGGGTTTCCCGGAATGAAATCGACAAAGTCTTCCTTCCCTCATTCTCCTTAAACAAATGAGAGTAAAGCTTAAACAGCTGCCGGTACATTCCTTTTAAATCAGGGGC
Source organism: Mesobacillus foraminis (assembly GCF_004340465.1). Taxonomy (GTDB): domain Bacteria; phylum Bacillota; class Bacilli; order Bacillales; family Cytobacillaceae; genus Mesobacillus_B; species Mesobacillus_B foraminis. The sequence continues at coordinate 261,224 of NZ_SLVV01000004.1, forward strand.
AATGATGACGATTTGCAAACTTTGTTCTTCCCTTCGGACGACAACAACAAATCTTTTCCTTGGCTTCCTTAATCTCTTCATATGCTCCTCTTCTGGTGAATTTTTGTCATTCTGGGCTATTGGTGCAAATAAAAACTGCCGCAGAACACGACAGTCGAATAAGCATAGAAGCAAGTACTAGAGTGCATAGATGATTGGTCCTGAGCTGCTTCAGTGCTTATAGTAGTTAATTATCCTTTTTCCGACATAAATAAACACAAAATTCTTTTTTATCTGTTATTTTTCAAGCAAATATCACCAAAAAGCCTTGAAGACATCCTTACTTTTCCCTTCTACAGCCTATTCAAGCAACGTGGAGGATCTTTTCTCTACTCGGTTAAACTAAAAAACCAGTCACTCCTTGTCGGAGGACTGGTTTTAAAGATTATTCGCCTTTTACAGCATCCTTTAACGCTTTTCCAGCAGAGAATGCAGGTACTTTAGATGCCGCGATTTCAATTTCTTCACCAGTTTGTGGATTTCTTCCTTTTCTGGCTGCTCTTTCGCGGACCTCAAAATTTCCAAACCCAATCAGTTGTACTTTTTCACCATTCGATAAAGCGTATGTAATTGTCTCAAATACAGATTCAACCGCTTTGGTCGCATCTTTCTTTGACAGTTCTCCAGCTTCTGCTACAGCATTAATTAATTCTGTTTTATTCATCGTTTAAATCTCCTTTTACAATATTAATAGGGATTAACTATATCATACGAAAAAAATAATAACAATTCTTAACATGGTTAAATATGGCCATTCTTATCAAAATGCTACTTAATGACCTAAAATCCGGAAATTTTTATGGCAGGATATTAACTTTTTTACTATAATGACGATATATAAACCATAAGTCCTGTGTAAAAAGCACTGAAGGGGGAACTAATTTGTTAACAATTAAACATTATATCTTGAGTGATAAAGAAAGATTTGAAATGGAAGAAGTGATTTTATCGAATAGTAGTGCAATCAGCAGAGATGAAGTATACAATCTTGACGATCAGGAATTAACCCAAATGTATGAAACCTTTAAAGGAAAAGAGTATGCGACTTCAGCATCGTAATAGTAAAACAATTTCCTTAATAAGCAGGTGTACTTAATTCCATAGTCCCTGCTTATATTACTATAACATTTATCCGGTGAATTTCTTATCTCTTGCTATTTTGCCAAGTCATGTAAGATCCAAACGGAGTCTGTCCAACCGGAAATCTTCAATCAGATCAATATTTCTTTTGGTCTTCACATAATCGAGAATTTGCTCTGAAAGATTTGGTATAAGTAAAATGGAGTTGAGCTCCTCAAGCGGCACCCATTCTACCGCTGTTTGAAAGGGATCTGGCTGCGGCGGAAGCCTTGGGATTGAATGATCTTTAAGCGTACATTCAAAAATTAAATGCAAGCTATGTTTTTCGGTTGGCAAGTAATCACCAGACTGTTTTTGAGGGGCAAACTCGTAAACCAGTGCCAGCTGTCCAACCTCTACCTCTGCATTTGTTTCCTCATACACTTCCCTGGCAACACCCTCTAAAATTGTTTCTCCCTGTTCAAGTCCTCCGCCAGGTAAATTGTAATGAATACCATTGTCATTATACCGAATGACTAAGATTGCATTGTCTTTAATTATTAATCCTGTACATCTTATTCTAACATGGGACAAGATCTCACCTCATTCATATATTTCTAATACGCTCTCCTTTAACCCTGCTTAACATCCATACTAAGCCTTTAATCTTTAGATCATATTTTGTTTAATACCTTATAAACTCCCCACTGCGCCCCATTGTTTCTAAAAAAAACAGCTTGGATGTTTCTTAAAAGAAGGTAACCTCTATTGTCAGAATAAAATCACTATTTTTTTCTATATCCACAACCAAAAATCCTTTTAACATATAACTTTAGGAGGGTTTAGTCCACCATGAGAATAAAATTGAAATATTTAAATGGGACCTGCCTGAATAGCTATACATGTACTAATGATATCACCTCTCCCTTTAATTATGTGGAGACAGCCCTTAAGCCCCTTGAAACAGGCTTACAGACGTAGGAAACATTTGTTAAGCCAATAGGCGAGAACTGATTGGCTCATTCAGGTTTCCTTGAAATACTTTCTTTCTTATTTTGCGCTTCTTAAATTTAGAAAAACAGCAGGCCCCACTCTCTTCGTACGTCTATTCCGGCAAGCTCCACCCTTTTTATAAATATTTTCAAAAAAAGGTTTAGACACAAATTGATAAGGGTAATTTCTATTTATGCTTGAAAAAATGAACGACAGGATACCCTGCCGTTCATTTGGTGTAGTTCACTTACAGTTATTCTCCTTTAGCACGCTTTTCTTTTAGCTCAAAATACGCTTTAAAAACATCATCCGCAATATCGAGATTGATATGGGATTTATCCGTCGTTAACCATGGCACTACAACTGAAAGTGCAATTTCAGGATTGTCATAAGGCGCATACCCGGCAAATGTTAAGTTCCAGGTCATGGGCTTCACAGGCAGCGGACCATCATATAAAGCCTGGGCTGTTCCTGTTTTTCCAGCAATCTTGTACTTCTTATTGTCAATGGAACCGTATCCGGTACCCTGGGGGTCGTTGACAACAAGCCTTAATCCTTCTTTTACATGAGCGATCCATTCATCCTCCATATTTACCTTGTTCAGGATGTTTGGCTTATACTCCTTAAAGACTGGCCCCAGTCCATCACCTTCATTACTTGGCTCGCGGATTTCTTTCACGACTTTAGGCTGAACGCGATAACCGCCGTTTGCAATCGTTGAAATATACTGAACTAGCTGTAATGGAGTGTAGGTATCATATTGTCCGATGGCGAAATCTAGCACATTACCACCCTGTGGAGGGATTTGTCCAGCGCCATAGCCGGTTTGCTCCCCAGGCAAATCAATTCCTGTCCTGACGCCTAATCCGAATTGGTTGAAGTTCTTCCTTAAAGTGTTGATTCCTTTCACTTTGTCAATACTTAATGGGCCATTTGGAACGTAGGTTTGCTGTCCTCCAATTTTCATGGCAATCAAAAACATATAAACGTTTGACGACCTTTTTAAAGCATACAGATCATTAATGACTCCAAATCCGACCGTATTCCATGATTTCTTCACTTGGGTACCCTTAAAATGCAATGGACGGTCATTCAGGTAGGACCATGGAGAAATGACCCCCGTCTGATAGCCTGATAAAACAGTTGCACCTTTTACGACAGAACCGGGAGAATAGGAGGTTGTCATATTCCCCAAAGCGAAATCATTGATTTCGGTTATTCCTGTTGAACTGTCCCTGACATATTGCTTTCCAGCCAATGCGAGGACATCCCCGGTCTGGGGATTCATGACCGAAACCATCGCCCGGTCCAAATATGGCTGGCCATACCTGGCAGTTCCCAGTTTTTCCTGGATGATCTTTTCCACTTCCTGCTGAAATTCCATGTCAATCGCTAAAACCAGATCTTTCCCGCTTTTACCTTCTCTGACCACTTGGGAATCAATGACGGTCCCCGAATTATCAGTTACCTTCTTCACAATTTTCTTTTGACCCTGCAGAACATCTTCATACTGCAGCTCTAAATAACTTTTCCCAACACGGTCGTTTCGGTTATAACCCCGGGCCTCATAGTAGCTAAGCATATCCTTTGGCAGTCCTTCTTTAGAACTGGTCACTTTTCCTAATACCGAACTTAAGGTTGTATTACCATCTTCATCCTTATAGGTATTAAAGCGGTCCCAGTCGGTGGTGGTGTTAACGCCAGGAAGCAAATTAAGGTTTTCGCTGACAACAGCATATTCCTTTTCACTAACATCTTTATTCTTAATAATGTGAGGTGTTAAGGATCTTGAGCTGGCCATCTCCCGGAAAATAGCCAAAACTTCCAATTCTCTTTTGGTAAACGAATTTAATTCTTTTTCAGTAATTCGCTCTCTTGTCAAATCATATACCGCCGAATTAAAGTCATCATTATCCAGGTCTTTTTTCTTAATCTCCGCCTGATCCTTTTTCGTCACTTTTTCCTTTGCCTCATCAGGGTGCATTAGAATCCAAAAATCTTGACGGTCCCTCTCGGTAATGGATTTGAAATCTTCCTCAGTGTCCTTCTTAATTAAAGTTGCCAATTTCTCAGCCGTTTCCAGCATTTCTTCCTGTGTGACAGAGGATGGCCGTGTGTACGTAATGGCTTTTAATGGTTTATTTCCTACAATCAGCTTGCCGGTAGTATCATATATTTTCCCTCTTGGCACAGAAGAATTAATTGGCACTACCACCTTTTGATCAATCTCCCGCTTATAATCCTCTCCGTAGACAATCTGGATGGTCCCCAGTCTGACCACCAATGCTGAAAATAAAATAAATACCAAAAAGAAGATAAGATTTAATCTAAATCGCCCACTTTTATTTTTCTTCATTGCAAACTCTCTCTTTCAATTAATATCTTATTCTATAAGACGAAGCACAAAGATTTAGGTTCCCAAATAAATGCTCTTCCTGTAAATATTCTTGGACCATTTCCAGTTTATGTCCCGATACATAGTCCTACTCATATCTATGGCTCCAGGTGATCATCCATGCCCTTCATTAAATAAAATATATCCTCTCGAATGGCAATGACAAACAGCCAAGACTGAAGTTTGGTAAAATGGAAGCAGCAGGTACAGAAACATCTTAGGGGACTAACTGGGATCAACTGTTAATGAAGAAAAGTTTGAATCCAGACTATTGGAAAGGAAAAGTACACAATTCCTCTAAACTATAAGCCTCATTGTTTCTGTTACTGAATTCAGGTTCTTTATGAATATTGTCATGGTCTTCGCTTCACATTTATGCCTTTACTTTTTGTCATCGAACCAACCATAACATATTTTTAATCGTTTTTCAGTGGATTTTGGCAAATTTTTTCATATTTAATCGATTGCTGGATTTTTTTTGTACCGTTACAGCTATGGTAAACGAAAATTCAGCTTTTCAAATAGGGAAAAAGATGGTGATGACAAGGAAGATAGCACTACTATTACCAGTTTACGATACAAAAAAAGAACGGCAGGAATGTCCTACCGTTCAGATCCTATAAATTTTACAGATTCATAAACTCTAGAAGGTGCACCTGCCATTTCCATTTCACACGAAAATAGAGATCCTGCCAGAGGCTCCTGTGTCAGTTGTTCAGATGTCAGCCCTTCCTTGGCTGTCGTAATATAGAGTGTTTTCCTATCTCCTCCGCCAAATGCACAGCTGGTAACATTAGATACAGGCATTGGAATTCTGTCAACAAGCATTCCTTCCTCTGGATCAATGCAAACCACACTGCTTCCTCCCCAAAGTGCGACCCATAGACGATCGTTCTCATCAATAGTCATTCCATCCGGTGAACCGTCCATCCCTTCAAAATCGAAGACAACTTGGCCATCCTCCAATGAATCCGTCTCTTTAGAAAAGCCAAAAGACCATATTTTTTCCGTTGGTGTGTCAATCAGATACATTGTAGTTCCATCCTTATTCCAAGCCAGTCCGTTCGAAATGGTTAGACCTTTTTTACTTTCTGTCAAGGTACCGTATTTATTAATCATATATAGACTGGCTGCACCTTGTTCACCATCTTCACTCATCGTTCCAATCCAAAAGCGGCCATGTGGATCGACTTTTCCATCGTTGAAACGCATTGAAGGTCCTAAATCATTAAGTGAAACAACTGTTTCGGTGATACCTTTGTCCTCATCGTATAAAACCCATTGATTCCTCAGCGATAAAAAGATTGAGCCGCTGTGATCAACAACTGCACTTGTAACATGATCGGCAAACACATATTCCTTTACTATTTCAGCTTCTGGATGGTAAGAAATGAGCTTTTTCCCTAAAATGTCAACACATAGCAGCCGCTTATGATCCTGGTCCCAAAACGGTCCTTCCAGCAGCTGGCCTCCCTGCACTTTTTCCACTTTTACTGATTTCTCCATGTCATCATTCCTTTATCTATTCTTTTATCTTTTAGTTCCCAAGATAAAGAGCCATTGAGCTATGATATTACTTTATTATGTAAGTCCTGTAGTAGCTTCTTCAGACTGTAACGGTTACTGGCTATTTAAATTTACCCAATTCATCCGTAAAACTAACCTTACAGTCAGTAATTTAAAATGCTTTATAAAAAGGCAGCATGAAAAAAATAAGGCCAGCCTGCAAGGCAGGCCGGCCAGCTGAGAGTGAAACTTTAGGGGTTATTAAAGTTCCTATTCCATAGTAAGACAAGAATATTAATTCTTTATGAATATTTTGTAAATTAAATGTAAATGTAAGCTTCCGATTCGATGGAAGGGCTTGTTTTATGACGAAATGAAGACTTGGTAGTGAAATGAACACAAGTTCAACCTTTGATGTCAAACGATTTTCCGGCTCTTAAGCATTTTCCTTTAATTTTGCCGGCTTTACATTAAAGTATAATTTATAGAAGGTCTTATCTCCCTGTTTGACAATCGAATGCCTGACATAGTCTCCCTTGAAAGTTCTTTTTTTGTCATCATAAATATACCAATCCTGCCAATCAATTACGGTCTCAAGCAAGCCTTCAATGGTATAGGGATGTTCATATACCTGCTGGTGTAAAATTTCTTGAGAGAAGGTGTTGCAGATTTGTAGAATAAACACCTTAAGCACCTCCTAATCTAGATACTTTTATTATATCTTATGTGGAAAAAGTTCTTAGAGTGTACTGTGAAGGAAAGGTGACATTTATTCCCTAATATCCTCCTTAATGATATATTTCAGTTCTTAATGTTTTATCAATTGGTATCTGCCAGCTTTGTGAGGGCAATATGGGATAATGGAAGTCAACTAAATATTTAGCATGGTGATTTTACTGGACCGTTAACTGGATGGACCTATAGTAACGACGACATTCCCTTTTTTGTGTCCGGTTTCTACATATCTGTGTGCCTCGGGAATTTGTTCAAGCAAATAGTGCCGATCGATGACCGCCTTCAGTTTTTCCTCTTCAATGAGACTTTTTAGGAATAGCAAGTCTTTGGTATGAACTTTCGCGATTCCCTGGCCTTCAACGGACACGTAGGATCCATCAGGCAGGAGTGCCTTTTTGCATTGGGCCTTGGAGCTTTTTCCAACTGCATCGAAGATCAGATCATATCGCTCGTCACTAGATGTAAAATCCTCTTCCGTATAATCAATCGCATGATCTGCCCCAAGGGACTGTACCAACTCAAAATTTGCTGATGAGCATACTGCGGTAACTTCTGCCCCGTAATACTTTGCGAGCTGTACGGCTGAGGTGCCTACCGACCCTGACGCTCCATAAATCAGGACTTTTTTCCTCTCTTCAATCTGACCTTTTCTCAGAAAGTAGAGAGCAGAAGTTCCGCCAAATAAAACAGCGGCAGCTTCCTTGAGGGGCATATTGTCCGGTTTAATCGCTACCTGACCGGTTTCAGGGATACAAGTATATTCGGCGTAGGCTCCAAAATTCATGCCTGTCATAGCGAAAACCTGATCCCCTCTCTTGAATCCTTTAACATTCTTCCCTATTTCCTCAACCTCTCCAGCCAATTCCACACCCAATATCGATTTTCGAGGCTTCCTCAACCCCAGGAAAATTCGCATCGGGAGCCATAATAAAATGGGACTGTTAAAGCTCCTTACCCTTAAGTCTCCTGACGCCACTGTTGTGGCATGGATTTTGACTAGTAACTCATTTTCCTTTGGAACAGGTTTTTGAACCTCGTGAAGTTCCAAAACATCAGGTGAACCATATTTCGTACATACCATGGCTTTCGTACGCATCCTCCCCTTTCGCAGTCTATTTTTAGTTTATGAACAAGACAGGATTATAAAACTAATTGATTACGAGTGAAATAAATGAGTTGATAAGCATACCTTCGATGTAGACTTTTAGAGATGACTTTCCGGTAAATTACCTGATAAAGCTAGATTGAACCAACAGAAAAAGCTGCCATGTAAGGGCAGCTTTAGAAGTGCATTAGTATGATATGATCGGAAATTCCATGCTATTATTAGTATTTTAATTGGTATTCCCAGTTAAGCTATTCTCGAATAATTCAATGATATCCAGAAATCTTTCCGCTTCCCTGAACGTGTGATCAGCTAACAGCGGATGAATATTGCTCTTGATCCGGCATTCTTCAATCAACTCTCTAGCTGTCTTCTTAAAATCTCTTAGTGATGCTACCGAAACCTTATTTTGATTTAAAAATTGACTCAGGATAGGTCTTGTTTCTGATTGAGGCCTCATAGATTCCAAATCGACTGCCTGAAAAAGCAATTGGTCAAAATCATGGCTGAATTCTCTGGCCTGTTCCACTAATTTTCTTTCCGAAGGGTCTAATAGATGGCCGATAAACTTGGCATGGTCTGCCATAATTCTAAGAAAAAACACATTTTCCTCAATAATGGCTTCTGGCTTCGGCGCCAGTTCGCCCCTGTTAAGCTCCTGCAGCCGGTTCGCAAAATAAGCCGCCTCCCGGCTGATGTGGTCGACTAATAAAGGGTAGTTATTTGAACGTATTTCACAGCGCAATGTCAGCCCTAACACTTTTCTCTTGTAATTCCAAATACCAGCAGCTGCTTGGTACACTTCGCTGTTAAACATGCGAATTTGCTGCAAATCCGAGTGTATAGAAAATCTCGCCAGCCTTTCTTCTATCCTCTCAAATATAGCTATAAACTGTTGTGCTTCACTAATCAGTTGATCTTGATCATGAGTGAACCCCAGGCTTAAGAATAAGGCATGTTCCTTCATGATTCTTGACCAGAATTTTATTTCATCCAAGGACCTGGCAACAATAGGATCCGTCATAAAACCCCTCCTTGATCACTCCCTCCTTTTAAATGTATGAACTGCTATTTGTCCAAATTCGTGAAAGTACCACCATCTAAATTCCCTATTGCGCCGACTGCCCATTTGTAAAGACACCCAGGAAAATAACTTTATATCTTGTTCAGGGAAATTGCAGGCAAGACTTTTGCTTTCTGCAGCATACTTCTAAGTAAAAGGTGCGTCTCCATTATCAAGGAAACGCACCAAAAAGATGCCTATTGATGCAGCTGTAATTGCGTTAAACTAATATTTATCGATTGTTGCTCCCAGAACAGAAGCACGAATAAATTGAAGGTCTTTAAACCGCTTGAGCTCTTCAGCTGCCCCTGTTACTACAGCACCGCTAACAAGAAGTTCACCATTCTTTGTTACTGCATTTTCCTTTATCCCTTTTAAGGCAGCTTTGACAGAGGTTCTTGATTTGCTTAATTGCTCCATTGTTTTTAGGTATCCTTTGCCGCTTTCTGCTGTATATGGATTTTCCTTGTTTACTGAAAATCCATAAGCTCTTCCTCCTCCTTTAACTCTCAGGCTGTCATCTGGCAGTTCCTCAGACATTCTGCTTCTTTGTGCACTTGTTGTCGTATCCACCCACAACCAGTTAATATTCTCATGCCCAAGACGGCTGCTTAACTCAGTCAGAGTCATAGGTTTCTCAAATGAAAGAGCAACCTCGATTAATTTGTTGTCATCCATGCTTGCTGCAATTTCTATTTCCTTAGGCAGAAAGTCATAGGGCAAACCAGGGTAGTAAAAATCGATTCTTCTCTCATTTGTGTATTCATTATAACGGACAACCCGGTTGGCTTCGGCATTCATACTCTGTGTTGACACCAATCCGCTCCCCTGTTCAATGATGCTCACCCGGCCAAACAGAGGAACTTTTTTTGTCGTTTGATCCCAGACTATTTGCCTGTCACCAATTTGTTTATATTCTCTCGTTACAGCCAGAACACTAAAAAGATTATGAATAAAATATGTACCTTCCCCCGTGACATTTGCTCCCTGAATCATAGTTCTCATATAGCCCTTTTCCTGGTCTGCCTGCAGCCGCTTGTTCAAGAAGTATTGACTCCCAAGGAATAGTGCAGTCAAAAGAAAAGCCGACGTAAGGAGTGCAATAATAACATATTTAATTGTCTGCTTTCTCCTGGATTTTTTTACAGCCATCTGTAAGGATGGGCTGCTTATAAAATCTAGTTCCTCTTCTGTATTTAAGCTGTTTTCATTTTTTTTCACCATTTGCAGCCTCCTTTAGAACCTTTGCTAGTTGGTTTCTTGCCCTGTATAAATTGGTTTTTACCGAGCTGAGATTCATGCTGACTATACTGGAAATTTCCTGATAGCTGAGTCCCGTTTGATATTTTAATAATAGCAGTTCCTGAAATTTAGGCTTTATTTTAGCAAGGGCAAAGCTTAATTCCTCACGTTGTTCTTTTGTCAGCATCATGGTTTCAGGCTGTTCCTTTTGAGTTGCTACCAAAATTTCATCATTCAAATCCAGACGAATGCGACTGAGCTTGCGGCATTGATCATAATGAAAATTTAATGCCACCCTGATCAGCCAGCTGCGGGTTTTTGATGGCTGAATAGAATCATTGTATCGCAGAAATTTATAAGCCGTTTCCTGGACAATATCTTCGGCGTCCTCTTTAGGTATCCCCATTTCCCTCAAGTACCTGTAAACAATATTCAGTTCGGTGTTTAGAATCATCCCCTGATTTTTAACTTCCATATCATCCTCCCGGTTACTTGACGTTCTATGATTCAAAAAGTATACAAACTAGGAAAAACTTTTTTATTTTATATGAAAATATCGTTTTATATACTTTCCGCCAGAAAAAAGGATAATTTTAGGCTCTTAAGCAAATTGATCCGTCGTTCCGTCTTTATAACTATTGAGGGGTTTGCCTTGTTTATAAACAGAAGGACTTATAAAGGATAAAAATCCAAACAAGGTTTTTCGTTTACGTTGAGTAATAGTTTCTCTGCCAAAGCTCCCTTTCAATATCCAAAGGAATATTATCAGCGCCCTTTTTCTTTTCCCAAAAACTTATATCACTCCTTGATTTATCGATTATCAATAAGTTATTATTAAGTTACAACACAACATTGTTGTTAGTATCCATTTATCTCGAGGCTGATGTTGTTTCCTCACCGAGGATTTTTTTCGTAAATGGAAATGTTTTTTCCGAGCTAAGAAGAACTGCGAGGGCCGATAGAACAAACGTCCAGCTTTTATATTTTTAAGGGGGAAAAATTATGTCTTTACTGTTAATTTTAGGACTGATTGGGGTTGCTTTGGTTTTAGTCTTCATGCCAAGATTGAATATTGATCCGGGTAAAAGCAAGGCCATTCAAAGGTTACAAGGTTATAAGTGGTTTCACAATCATTGGTACGCTGGGCTCTTTTTGTTCTCCATGAATGCAGTTTTGTTTACCTTGACATGTCTTATGCTCTTCGCACTAATGTATTTCACGATTCCTTTTGTCCATCTGCTTGTCATGCTGGCCGCTGTTATTTTGAGTATTCTTTTATGGTTACTCCTAGGCGGGGCATGGCAGGGAGCAAAAAGCGGCCGGATAAAAATGAGTGGTGCGGGCAGCAGTTTTTATTTTTTACTAACTATTGTGTTTTCATATTGGTTTTTCACAATAGAACCGGAATATCCTGGAGAAGATACCTTTATGAGAGCTGTTGGACTGCTATTCGCCATTGTTGTCGGTCTAGTTGCATTTATTACATGCTTTGTCATGACTGGTTTTCCGAGGAGGAAATAGGGAAGCTTATACGTAACCAATATTAAATCGGACGTTGTTATATTTTTGACATGCTAACAAGGGACTGCCCCAAAAGCTTTTAGAAACGGGGAATTACATTTTTTCTCCATGGCTTCCTGTTTTAAATACTTATGTAATTTTGTAATTTAGTTAATGAAATTCTTATTCCTGCTAAAAGCATAATGTTCAGGCTATTCATATAAGTATAATTGCGTCTAGCTACTTTTGTTTTCCCATTTTGCAGAGGCAATACGTTACACTATAAGTGAAAATTTGATAGACATTCCCTTCAGTCTGCTGCCTTTTAAGAAGTCTAATTTCTTTATCGTTAAGAAAGATGCCACTTACTTGCTCATTCTGTTCATTCACCCATGTAATGAGCAAGGTTCCTTTGTAATAGGCCGTATCCAACCCAAGTGCGGCATCATTCCACAGCATAGCCCCTTCCTGTGACTCCGCTTCAACGGCGGCACGTCCGATATTTAGCTGGTGTCTTCTTAGATCATAATAAATAGCCGCACACGGGCTTCTTTTTTCCTCTGTTCCCAGCAATATCCCCAGCAGTTCCTTGCCAGCCTCCCAATACGACTGTTTTTTTATCATTGAGACTTTCTCTCGCAAAATCAGATAGTCAGTATCCTTTCCCTGAATCCAAAAAGCTAATTTATCTCGATATGGAAATGGTTTCTTGCTTATTTTTACTAACTCTTTTTCCGTTAAGAAAATGCCTGTAACTTCATTAGCAGACTGGACCCAATATAGTGTAAGGCTTGGAGATGTACCAATTGAACTTGAAGAGTGAAAAAAGCGTCCATGGATTTCTTCAGCTGTGTCAAAATGTTTTTTCCTTCGGTTGTACCTTCCTCGTAAAATCGTTACTGTTTCTCTCTGATATTGATAGTTGAGCAGTAAGTTATGAACCATATAGCTTTTTTCCTGTGCGCCACTATCGAGCAACATCGCTAAATCTTCAAAATCAAACACCACAAGTCACCCTCTCCCCAAATTTCTATTCTTTTCTATGTATGGGCATTATCTCATTCCACCTCAGAACGTACTTATAAAGAAGTAATTGATTGGGAACGTCACCAGCCAATTTATATTTCCTACTGTCAACATACGAACGGTGCTCCTCTTTCCTTATTCCATAATAACCCAAAATTCATGGAGGGTTGATCCTTTTTTTTTATGAAATCCCTTTCGAATTTCCCTTTTTAGCTGGAAAATCTGTGACCGTTTAAGAATTAACCCAGTCGCAAAAATTCATTTTATGCACTGGGTTCAGGATATTTGCATATTAACGGGAAGTTAATCGAAATATGTAACTCCTTCATCTTTGTCTTATCAATGTTTACTTCAAGTTTGGTTTTATCCTGGCTATGAGGACTTAATTCTCCATCCAGGACTTATGATTTTTGAAACCTTTTGTCTGAATAATCGTAAAAAAAAGAACAACTAACAGGAGGAATTTTTATGTACGAATACAAATTTGTTAAGATTTCAGTCGGTGCTTTTTCAGGAAGCCCTAAAGATGATTATCAGGGAATAATCCACGAGCATGCAAGACAGGGCTGGAAGCTGCATCAAATATTTACTCCTCCATTTGGTGCTGGCGGTCAAGCCGTTTCAATGGAACTGATCTTTGAGAAGGAGGTGGCAAATGACTAGATGCTATTGTATGATTCCCCTCCCTGCTCATACTATTTGAACCTTAATCTCCCTATACTGGAATTGACCTCCTAGTGATGTCGGCTGTGAAGCTATGGTAAACTAACTACTGTAGTGATGAACAGAACAAAAACATGAAATGGTGGGTAATCGCGGCTCATGGAAACATGAGTTGAGGAAAGTCCAGGCTCGCCCGGTGCTGAGATGCCCGGAGTGTTCGTGCCATCTGCAAAGATGGGCAGCAGGCCATGATTCTGCTGACGGCGGTGAAATTAGCTAAGTCCCTTGGGATATGCTGAAATTAACCTTAAAGTGCCACAGTGACGAGTTCTTCTGGAAACGGAAGAAATGGAACGAGGTAAACCCCGCGAGCGAGCAACCCAAACTTTGGTAGGGGCACCATCCCGAGGGAATATAGAACCAAAAGGATGGATCGATTGAACACACAATCGATAGTCATATGATTACACCTGTTGTGCGAGATTGGCATCGTTTAGCACGCAGGAACAGAACCTGGCTTACAGCCATTTCATGTGCCGGATTCATCCCTATATGAATTGAAAAATAACATAGAAATTTGTCTAGCCTATACATACCGTGCTAGACGGGGAGATGGCGGTGCCCTGTAACCCGCAATCCGCCATAGCGGGGTTGAATTCCTGCTTGAGGTATCAACATGTGAGGTCTGCCTTGTTTAAAGAGGCGTTGAAAATTGGGTCCTTCGCAATGGAAAGCTGTGAACCTGGTCAGGTCCGGAAGGAAGCAGCCATAAGGAGTTTCTTCCATGTGCCGAAGGGGAGCCTAATTTGAGCTGGCTTTAGCAAGTAACGCTTGTTTGTTTTTATCGATAGCAGGTGCACGGTGTTCCATACAATCTTATAATGATGAACAAAGCCGGGGTCGCTTACAGACCCCGGCTTTTTGATACATACAGCAGTATTAATTTTTAAGGCGATTATCCCAGGAATTCACGTGATCGTCTTCGTCGAACTCGACGATAACATCAGCCACTCCTTTTTCCTTCAGGATTTTTTCTTCCAGGCGATCTTTAATGTCATCTGCCTGTGCTACAGAAATTGAAGGGTCGACCTCCACCATTAACTCCACATGAAATTCGTCTCCCTCTTTCAGGACCGTGATTTCTGGCAAATCTTTGACTTCAGGGTCTTCTAAAACAAGAGCGCCAATTTTATTTTGCATGAATTCATCGGCTTCTCCCAGGACTCCTGCTGCATTATCCAGGAAGGTCTTCCCGACAACAAAGAACATCAGAATTCCGATGATGATCGAAGCCAGCCCCTCTGCATGGTGGTATGGAGTGTAATGAGAAATGATAACCGCCATTAAAGCCAGCAATCCGCCACCGGTAGCCACAGAATCCTCAAGGAAAACCAGCTTTGTTGCAGGTTTGGCCTTACCGACATGCCGGATGCTTTGATGGATGATTCCCAGGCCTTTTGCTTCCACTCCTACGTCATGCAGTGTTTCTTTCATGGCTTTAAATAATACAAAAGATTCAAGGATAACGGAAATGGCGAGTACACCTACACTGATTAAAAACCCGGTTGATTCTGCCGGATGGAGGATATGATGGTATCCTTCGACAATGGTTTCATATGCCATTATTCCAACAATCAGTACGGCACCCAGCAATACAAGATTGACCAGGCGGCCAAATCCATTTGGAAAGCGTTTGGTAGGGGCTTTTTTACTAAGCGCAGAACCAATGAATACAAAAAACTGATTAGCCGTATCTCCCAGGCTGTGCATGGTTTCTGCAAACATTGCGACATTTCCGGTAAAGAAAAAGGCTATACCTTTTATAATAGAAATGACTGCGTTAACTGTAGCTGCTGCAAGAGCCGATCTGTTTCCTCGTTTTAATAGTGAAAATAAATCCTTCATCATCTCATCTCTTTCTCTCTATAATTTAATTTAAATAAAAGGATGCTTACAGTATTCGTGGGGATATATGTGTTTATTCCTTAAACATAAAAATCCACTTCTAATTAATGAGGTAAAATCCCCTCTGAAAGCATGATTAGAAATTCTTTTCTTCTAGTTACTTACCTCTTTTTTAAAGCAAAAAAACCTGGTGAAAAGGAGTCTTTAGTAATGAATAGACTGCATCGGCAGCAAAAGGACAATCGTTTCAGACAAAAGTTCTTATTTTTGCCAATAACTTGATTAAGCTAAAAGCGGCAGGGAGACCTGTTGTTTTCCAATAAGAAGTGACTTTTTGAAAAAATGGATCTGGATTATTCTGTTTTACACCGACATTTTTATCTTCGTATTTCAAAATCAAGAATGAATCAGCATTCCATAACTGGCCGATTTACAAGGGAGAAGAACTCCTTCTTTTTGCAGTATTCTTCTTCCCTGACCTCTTGCAACTCATGATGAACGAGACAATTGATTGCATTATGGTTTCTTTAATAGTAATGTTTTTAGAGGAAGTGAAACTAATTAAGAAAGAGGATTTTTATGAATATATTGTGGGATTTTGATGGAACTCTTTTTGATACATATCCTTCTTTAGTTGAAGGCTTCGTACATCTTAGTAAAAAGGATCTGGACCGCGCTGAGGTATTGAAATGGCTGAAAAAAGATTCAAAGACCGCTTTTCGCCATTTCGGAATTGATGAAGGTCAAAGAGAAGAATACAAGCGGTTATATAATCATTATGCAAACACGACAAGTGTCCCTTTTGAGCATCTCGAAGCTGTTTTATCCAGGGGTGGCGATAACATCATTGTGACTCATCGGGAAAAGGATTCCACTATTTCCCTTCTTGAGAAATATGATCTGAGAAAATATTTTAAAGAAATAGTCTCGGTTGAGGAACAGGGATTTCCCAGAAAGCCTGATAGCGCCTCTTATGAATATGTACTTACCAACCATCAAATTGATCTGGTTGTGGGCGACCGTGACCTGGATCTTATTCCGGCAAGGAAATTAAAGATCAAAACTGTCGCTTTTCAAAACAGGGATATTGAAGCCGATTTTTATCTCGACAGCTATGAAGATTTTTTCCCGATGGTTCTTCAGCCACTTCAAAACTAATAATAAAGTGAAACTGGCCCTTTTCTTTACCTTATGAAGTGGTATCCGTCATAAAAGTAAGGCGTGAATTCCTTTTGAATTCACGCCTTGATCTTTATTTATCAAATTCAATTGTTTCGTTAATGTTCGTTGTGTCATACCCGTTTCCTGCCATTCTGTTGACCATATTGATGACATTTTTAGCAAAATTACCGGTCTCCCAATATTCAGCAGCTTCTGCCGTGATTTTAATTAGGATGACATTAGGATCATCATAGGAAGTCTGCATGATCTTTTCATAAGCAGCATTCCATAATTCCCTTTTTTTCTCGATGTTGTCAATAATTTGTGCCTTGCCTCTGACTGAGACATAGGATTTGCCAGCATAGGCGACATTAACTTCTGAATCATGAAGGAGCTCATCATATTTATCTGTATCTCTCTTTGTAAAGAACCAAAGGTCTCCGTCGAACTCTATCTCCTGTGTCTTCATTGGACGAGACACCAGACCTTCTTCTGAATTGGTCGTCAGCATCGCTGTATCAATATCTTTTATTAACTCACGTAATTTAGCGACTTCCTCTAAATTATATCCCGCTATATTTGCCATAAAATCACCTCTTCGTTTTATAAAGATATTACCCTTCGAGAGGTCATTTAATCCATAAAGGGGATTAAATGCTGTACCCTACTTCTTCAAGAATGTTTTTCTCTATGTATTCTATTGCTCGGATTCGGCAACATAGCGTTTCTTGACTATTCATGGGATTGGCAAGTCTTAGTAAAATGACTACAAACTCTCAGGCAAATAATGTTTATAGATATCAAGAATATCTCTATGTTTGATTAAAGCAGACACCGTTTTGGGATGCGGCTTTGTATAAACCATCGGATAGTCGATTTCCCCAATCTTTTCATCAACCGGAAATGCCAGCCTTTCCTCTCCAATTGAAAATTCTGCATGAATCCCTTTTTTATTTCCTCTTGCATCTAATCGAACCCATTTGTCCAAAGTATTAATATAGACAGCATTTAATGCATGTATACAGTACCCTTGCTCGGGAGTATCAAATAACATCAATCTTTGGTAACAGAATCCTGCAGGTATTCCTTGAGAACGCAATAAAGCGGCCAGAAGGTGAGATTTTGCATAGCATATTCCTTCTTTATGCAATAAAACATCCGATGCATTACAAGTAACAGTTCTGCCCTGAATATCCCAGGAATGAGCAATTTTATCACGAACAAACACAAAAGCTGTTTTAACTTTTTCCAACTCATCCTGCCCTGGATGAAACAGCTCTTCCGTCCTTGCTTTTATAACCGGGTTTGAATAATTAACCTCTTCTAATTCAAGCAAATAGTCATCCAGTCTTTCCGACTCGCAAATCATCGAGAATCATCTCCCTTTTTTAATGTATAAATATCTATTTTTATGAATTATAATACATTAAAACCCCAGAAATTTAAAGGTAAATCACTTATAGCTTTTCTGGTAACATAAGCTATGGAATTTGCATTAGGTTTGTCTGACTCTCCGTAGCATGTTCTTTCCATATGTAAATGCCATTAAAACCTTTTTGGATATCTTCTTTTTTGTATAAGCCCCTGCATATATTTAATGTAGGAATATTATGTTCAAAATGCGAATCTATTTAGTGCTGATTTCTCTGACCTGGATCATCAACAACATAATGTAAGGGTGTGTTGAAGCAAATGGATTTAAATACTTTTATCACCATATATCAAGAGTTTTTAAATGAAGGGAGAGCGAAAGGATGGATGGTTGAAATACTTATTGAAGAGTTCGGAAATCACCTTGCATCCATTACTAATCAAGATGGAATTGAAGTGGAGTTCTTCATTGAATTAGATTTAGAAAATGATGTTTGCCTGAGCGAAAAAACTCGTCAAACCACTTTGGATTATGGCGTACTAAGGAAGAAAGGAGAGGGAGATTTTTTTGCGAAGGAAGTATTGGATTCCTTCCACCACTATTGGGCCAAAAAACTGGCTAAACGCAGCATGAGCTTTATCGTTCATAAACGTTCTTAAGCAAAACTCCATTTCATGTACAACGCGCATTTAATTTCTTTAATGGTCAGCCTAAAACCAGACTTCTATGTATACCGCTCTGCAGGTTATTATCATTTAGTACTCCCTCGTTCTTCCTGCTTCAATTGTTATCCCTTCAATTTGAGTAATAAGCCGATTTCTAAAGAAAGTAGCGGCATGAGCACAAGAATATATATTTAAGTTGCCTCCATGCAATCTTCGTTGTTTTTATTCAACTGGTGCAGGATGTCCTTCAACTGAATCATGTCATCAATAACGTAATCAGCCTGAGCCAATTCATCTTCCCTGGCAAAATCAAAATTACACCCAATTGCAGCCAAACCATTTTGTTTCGCTGCATGAATATCTGATAAGCGGTCGCCCACTACAGCTGCTGTTTTAATACCATGCTTTTCTATAATTGCCTTCACTAAATCTGCCTTATCCAGAGTGCTTACTTGTTGTATGCTGAATGTTTCTGTGACCCATTCATCCAGCTGATAATAATCAACAATTTCATTTAAGTAGTGTGTTAAGCCATTGCTTGCAATGAAAATGGAATAGTACTTCTCTTTTAAAAAACTAAAAATTTCCTTTACGTGAGGGTACAAAGCACCTCTCCCTCTTCTAATATTTTCAATTAACCTTGTTAGAAAGTAAGCATCTGTTTGTTCTCTAACCACATCTGTGTGATTAGGCAATAATATTTTCCAGACTGTTGGCAGAGGGACCCCCATAATCTCCCGGTATTTATTAATTGGTGTCGCCGAAGGATATAAGTTTTGTGAACGCAAATGATTAAACGTATCATCAAGTGCATGTTCCAGGATTTTATCGGTCTGAAATAGTGTACCGTCCATATCAAAAATCAGTGCTTTACACATTTCTCTCTCTCCTTTACAAATGTTCTTTTGTTTCCAAAGTTTTGAATAACCAGAAATAGGTTTAATTGGAGAAAGGGGCTGCCTAAAGTGACCTACGCTGTTGGAGAGACACGGTAAGGAACCCCTACTTTTACTCCAAGTTCTTAGCAAGTGTTTTATAAAAAAAGCAAGTCATGCTGTCTTCTAGACTTGAATTCTATATTCCAATTTCGTTACCAGTCTTCGCAGTAGATATTTTAAACCCTTTCACCATCACACCATCATTCGCTGGTTCGAAATCCAGTTCCCGCACTCTCTCAAACCCGATCTTTTTGTACAGGGAAATCGCACTGTTCATAAAATCCGCTGTATGCAGACCCACATGAGTATATCCCTTTTCTTTCGCAGCTTGAATGCAATGTGTGATCAATAACTTTCCAATTCCACTTCTTTGCATGGAAGGCTCAACAGCCAACATACGAATTTCAGGATAATTTTGTTGTCCTGTGGTCCATTCGTATGCTTCTAGTTTCGCAGGAAACAGCACAACGCTTCCGACAATTTGCCCCTTTGCCTCCATAACGAAAATGTCCACACCAAGTTTCACATCATTATCGGAAGACAAGGTTCCTCTTAATGCTTCCCAGTGTGCTTTTGACACCAGGTTTTCATAGCTTTTATAACAATCCAATCGTTGCTTTCTAACAAAATCAATCTCATTTTCTTGCATTTTACGAATCAACAATTTTCCACATCTCCCCGCGAAAGAAAATAAGTAGTCTGAATAAATGAGCTTAATTGTTTAACTGGGTCCTAGAACTGCCAAATAATCAGGAAACTGAAAAAAATAAATATTGGAACTTCTCATATTATGAAGGACCGCCCCCGATGATTCAATCCTTTTTCTTCTGAATGCGAATGGACCTCGAAAGGTACGTCCAAACTCCTGCTTCCATTTTCCGCTTTTTCTTGCCTGTGACGAATGAACGATATACTGATGATCCTCGTCATACGTACAGATACCTTTTTAAAGGAGTGTTGTTTATGAAAACCTCTCAGCTAGGGTTCAGGATTTCCCTTTTTCTGGCCACTATCTGCCTTCTAGCGGGATTTTTTGTGGTCCCTTATCAAATGGAATCAATAAAAACCTTTTTTGGCGTTGAGGAATACGAAAAGGTGATGGATTCCCTTCAGATGCCCTTTCCTTTGCTCATTCTTCTCACCAGTCCCCAAGTGTTTGTTGTTTCCTTGATTCTTGGATTTACTGGCTATTATTTGGCCAAAAGTGCCGGCTTTCGTCTAGTCTTCTTTGAAAACCTCGTCACCAGAGGGAAGAAAGCTGTGCTTAATGCCAATTCTGTCCTCCTCGCTGCAGGACTAGGAATCTTATCAGGACTTATCATTCAGGGAAGCGACCGATTTTTTTTCATGAAGCATATCCCAAAGCTTCAGGAGTCCTCTCCGGAATTTAATGTCATTGGTTTGCTAGCCGGCATTTTTTATGGAGGCATCCTGGAAGAAGTAATGATGAGGCTGTTTGTCATGAGCCTTCTTGTCTGGGTGATCATGAAGGTGTTACGCTACCCGAATGGAACCCCTCTCCCTACCTGGGTTTACTGGTCTGGAATTATTCTTGCAGCGGGTGTATTTGCGGTGGGACACCTTCCAGCCACAGAGCAGTTATTCGGAGAAATAACTTCCGTCCTCCTTTTTCGCTGTTTCTTGCTCAATGGAATTGCAGGAATCTTCTTTGGCTATCTGTACTGGAAGAAAGGACTGGAGTACAGTATGATCTCCCATATGATAAGTCATATTTCTTCGCAGCTCCTGTTCATCCCGCTGTTTTACTAGAGTAAATGTACAATCAAACAATAGGGACAGCGCTCCATTCGCAGTCCCTTCAATCCCCCTTATAGATTGTTGATATAACATTTTTTATACTTTAAGGTTTTCTCATTCAATTCCTCTACCAACTGGTGGATTTTCAGTATTCGTTTTGTCCATCACCAACCAAAAACATTGATTTTCAGGAGATTATTCCTCAGATGATTAATCCTGTCCAAATTGCCCTCAAGTAAGGATCCTGTTCAGCTCTAATTGGAACTTTTCTTTGCAACAGACTTTTATTGAATCAGAATGGAATAGCTTTTAGTCCCGTTCCCGTTCTATTGATGGTTTAGGTGAAAGGATACTTGTTAAATATACTAGTAAAATCAAATTTGGAAGGGATCAGATCATGTTAAACAATCATAGCCTTAAAGGCAAAGTTGCTGTAATCACAGGTGCCGGTTCGGGCATGGGCCGGGCAGCTGCGCTCCGTTTAGCAAGTGAAGGGGCAATGGTCTGCCTGCTAGATATCAGTTTGGATCAAGCAAATAAGGTCAAAGACCAAATCGAGGAAACCGAAGGCAGTGCCCTGGCAAGAAAGTGCGATATAAAGTCCGCACAAGAAATAAAGCAAGGGATTGAAGCTGCAATAGCCCGCTGGGGCAGAATTGATATTCTATTTGCCAATGCCGGCATCGCCGGAGAAATGGCTCCGATTGAAACGATGAAAGAGAAGGATTGGGACAGCACGATAAATACCAATCTAAAAGGGACCTTTTTAACTGTTAAACATTCCGTTCCCTTCCTGAAAGAACATGGGGGCAGCATCATAATCACAAGCTCTGTAAGTGGCAGCCGTACTTTTTCACAGGCTGGGTTTACCGCCTACAGTACATCAAAAGCAGGACAGCTTGCCTTTATGAAAATGGCTGCATTGGAACTTGCTCAATATAAAATTCGAGTAAATGCGATTTGTCCAGGCGCCATAGAAACCAACATACAAAAATCAATTCATAAATCCACCGATGTAGAAGAAGTTGAAATCCCTAAATTATATCCTGAAGGAGATCAGCCTCTTGAACATGGTCCCGGGAAACCGGAGCAGGTTGCCAATTTAGTTGCTTTTTTAGCTTCTGACCTTTCTTCTCATATAACAGGGACAGAAATTTATATTGATGGCGCAGAATCTCTTCTTAAATAAACAGTGGGCTGCTTCTATTGGGGAAGCAGCCTTTTTTAATTGCATCTGCCGATATATGTACAAATGCAAATTATGAGAGATAGTAAGTTACTGCCTTAGTTGAATTTTGATGTACAGCTAAATTAAACGCCAAACATGCCGCCAATCTGCCAATCATTAATTGATTTAAATTTATTTCTTAAGGGACTGCCATAAATGTTCGATTATTAAAAAGAGAAATCTCACCTCAGCACAACATTTGACTTATTTGGGTGATCAATGCACGGTCTCCTCCCGTTTCTCTCAAATGAATCAAGGCTTTTGCATCTTCCCCGACAATGTACCTTAGCTGGGAGGATTGATCAGATGCTGCTTGAAAAACGACTTCCGCCACCTTTTCCGGAGGTATCATCTGTGAAGTTCCCAGCATTTTTAAAGAAGCCTGGTTCACTCGGTCAGTATATTCCTTATAATCAGCAAGTGTTTCATCATAATGATATTCTGAAGGCCTTCTTCCAAAATCAGAGTCCACGGCACCCGGCTCAATCAGCTTTACTTTAATATTCTGCGAGTTTAACTCATAATAAAGGGCCTCAGTAAACCCTTCGATCGCGAATTTTGAGGCATGATATAGAGATAAATTAGGTAATGTGATCCGTCCCCCCATAGAGGACATATTAATCATTATGCCGCCATTATTTCTTCTAAAGTGAGGAAGGATTGCTTTAGCTACATTCATTACTCCAAATACATTGACCTCGAAAACGCTGCGTATTCTCTCATCGTCAGCAGCTTCAAAAATCCCTCGGGCTCCGAGTGCGGCATTATTAAGAACTGCATCAATTTTTCCAAAATGGTTGATACCTTGATCTACTGACTCTTGAATGGACTCTTTATCTTCTACATCAAGTCGAGTAACCAACACATTCCCTAGCACTGTTAAATCACTTTCCTTCTCGGGGGACCGCATGGTTGCGACCACATTCCAGTTTCTTTGAGCAAAGTAGAAAGCTGCAGCTTTTCCAATTCCGGATGAAGAACCCGTAATCAAAATCGTTTTCATGATAAAACTCCCTTATAAAAATTTTCCATCCTATAATATTGGAATATATGCTCGTTCTTAATGAAGAATACTAAGCCCATAAAAAATCGCACAAGGATTCCCATGATGGAGTCCTTGTGCGTTTGTTGATGCATGACCGTAAAAATCCGTAATAAAGCTGTTCTCAAAGATAAAGGAAATCACTTGTGCGTTTACGTGGGTCTACTGAATTCCCGCTCATCCTTTTGTTCACTCATTAGAACGATAAGTCTTACCTGCTTACTAACTCTTCTTTTGTGACAGCGCGCCAGCCATTTGCTTCTAATTTCTCTATATAGGTTTCGAGCTTTATCTTTTCCAATTCTAAAACCAAAGGCAGAAGTGAAACAAAGCATTCATTTTGAGCATAATTGATTGTGACTTTTACAACTTCATAGCCATTATGAAATCCCGGATCAAAACCAGGATCATCGATAATGTCTCCTTTAACAGGGCGAATAGTTGATTCAAAGGTTTTCATCATTGTTTCCTGTCTGGCAGATTCTCTGTTGTCTTTTGATGATGAAAGGAAAAGCATTAGATTGATTTTCATTTTCTGCTCCTTTCCCAAAAGCCAATTTGATAACATGCATGGAATAGCACAAGTTTAAGCAATACCCTTATATTCAAGCATAGGACAATTCTTTTTACAACCCATGGCTTTTTTTACAAAAACAGTACAACAATGTGTAGCATAAATAAGTTTCAGTTTCCCTGCTCTTAACTTAACAGCCCTACCATCTTAAGTCCATGGGTAATCCCATTGTCTTCTACTGATTTGGTCACATATTTCGCGACTTTTTTTACACTGTCTTCAGCATTTCCCATGGCAACGCTATTATGAACCGCTGTAAGCATTTCAATATCGTTAAGTCCATCTCCAAAGGCATAAATATCTTCGTTGGAAACACCAAGTTTTTTCAGGATCTGTTCAATTCCATGGGCTTTCGAACCTCCCCTTGGAAGGATGTCGACTGATACAGGATGCCATCTGACAAAATCAAAATCGCTGAATTCCTGCTCATATTGCTGCTCCTCTCCTTCTGGACAGAATAGCAGAGTCTGATACAAATCCCGGCCTTCATGATAACTTGGGTCATGCGTAGGAAACATGCCAATTTTTAATGTATCAATACTTTCCTTAATGTAGGCATGCTCCGGAACATTGGCTCTCATGTCTTCATGATCCATATAAACCACAGGGTGATTATTCAGAAGGGCTGCCTCGGTTAATTTTAAGAGAGATGAGGTATTTAGAGGGTTGGTATAAAGCACTTCCCCGTTCAATACCACGTATTGGCCGTTATAGCTCACAAACGTATCAATGCCCAGCTCTTTTCGTAAATCCGCAAACATAAAAGGCGCCCGGCCAGTCGCAATAGCGACAATGTGTCCCTGTTCCTTCAGCTTAAATATCGCTTCTTTTGTTGACTGGGGCAGTTCTTTCTTGTGATTAAGCAATGTTCCGTCAATATCAAAGAAAATTACGCTATGTTTCGTCATATCCAATCCTGCTTTCTATGTATTTTAACTTTTATATGATTTTTTCCTTAGGCATCAGGCTGTTCCCCTTTCGATCAGCTTAGCGCTCATTTCTTTATTTGATACCTGTTCGCTGATAGCCTGGAGGAAAAGGTTTTTACCCATCTCTACAAGTGGAATTTCAACTGTGGTAATATTCATCATTTTAGCAATTGGTTCATTATCAAAACCAATGATGGCTAGATCGTCCGGGATAGAGATTTGCTCCCTTTGACAACAGGTGAAGATGCCCGCTGCTACCTGATCACTTGTGACCAGCAAGGCTGTTGGCGGTGTAATCATCTCTTTTATTTGCCTGATAACTTTTTCCCCGTCCTGAAAATAAAGGCAATCATCCATAAGATATTCAGGGTTGTAAGGCAGCTGAGAGTGATGAAGAAAATCACGGTAGGCTGACATCCGTTTCTGGCTGTTCGTCCCTGACTTTCTGGCAATGCAATAACCAATTCTACTATGGCCTTTGGAATGTAAATATTTAAGGGCCTCGTAGAAAATGCGATAGTGATCAACATAAGTGGCGGATAGGTTTTTACCATGGAGATCTTCACACAATACAATTGGCCCAAAGGTTAAATGTTCTTCTATCATTGCAAAATCACAGGTTCTTGAACAAATAATCAATGAATCAATTTGTTTAAGTTTTAGCATTTCAAGAGCTTCTAATTCTCTGCTTTCTATATAAGAGGTTTGAAATAGTACCAGCTTGTAGTTATTCTCAAGTGCCTGCTTAGCGATTCCCTTCAGCAGCTGGGCAAAGTAAGGATGATCTGAAAAGGGCAGAACAACACCCATCAGAAAGGTTTTCCCTTTACTCAAGTGGACTGCATTAATATTTTTATGATAATTACTGGTCCGGACAGCATCTAAAACAGCTTTCTTTTTATCTTCCCTCACATATGGGTGATTATTTAACACTCGTGATACGGTTGTGACGGACACTCCGGCCATCCTTGCCAGATCTTTAATATTTGTCATGCGCT
This sequence comes from Mesobacillus foraminis, assembly GCF_004340465.1. Lineage (GTDB taxonomy): Bacteria > Bacillota > Bacilli > Bacillales > Cytobacillaceae > Mesobacillus_B > Mesobacillus_B foraminis. Next base: position 287,120 of record NZ_SLVV01000004.1, read on the forward strand.
CACCTTTTCAAAAACGATTCTATAAGGAGCAAAAGTCAGCAAAGGGATTTAGGTGATCCTTAATACGCTAGCAAGATCAGGGAAAATACTGATAAAGCCATCCTAACAAAGATCAAATGAATAAGCTAATGAAGAATTCTGTCGATATGTCAAAATTTCTTTTTTAAAGGATACTATTTGATCAATCACCTTCGTTCCCATGCAAGATTTACCTCTACCCCTCTAATGAGTGTAAAGGATGAAACGGGTTTCATGTCAAACAGAAATTATACATATGATGTAAAGTTTTTTATAACTCCTGTTTATCTAATATAAAGGCTTTACAATTGATAAATTTCTGAATGCGCACCGTATTTAAACAAATGGGACATTGATATAATTGCTTCTGCTAATGAAGAAAGGCCAGGGAATATTAACCACCCTGGCTTCTCTTGTAACCATAATATCAATGATTGGCTTAGCAGCCATGCCTTTAATCGAGGTACTCCCTATGTGTTCAATACCCAACGTTTTTAAGCCTATTGCTTGAAGAATTTGATCTTTCTCGTATTCATAATTCTTTTGCCACTTAAGATGATCATTCTCCAAATGGATCCTTGATTTTCCCATGAATATCCCCTCGGAAATTTTTTGCTTACATCCCATTCATTTTCTCACCGCGTATAAAAATGAAAATAAAGCGGATTACAGCAAAGCCGCTTTATTTTCATCTTCAGAATCATTGGTGGTGTTCTTCTTCTTCAGCAGCCATTGCAATGGCTTTTGTTTCATGGACGGTTCCAAATGGATGCTGCGGAGGTGCATAGATTGAATATAGTTTGATTGGTTTATTGCCTGTATTGGTTAGATTGTGCCATGTTCCAGCAGGGATCACAATCGCATAGTCATCATGGACTTTCCGTACAAAATCAAGGTTTTCCTTCCTGTCCCCCATTTGCACAAGTCCCTCTCCTTCTTCAATCCGCAGGAATTGGTCAAGATTCGGATGATTTTCTAAACCAATGTCCTCTCCCGGGTTGATGCTCATCAAAGTTACCTGGAGATGGCTTCCGGTCCATAGAGCTGTCCTGAAATTGTTGTTATTTTTAGCGGCCTCTTCAATATTTACAACAAATGGATTAGGGCCGTAATCACTCCTTCGATGGAAAACTTCCTCCTGGAGCGATCGAAATTTCCCAGCACTTTCTTGTTCGCGAGCTAATACGCTCAAAAAGAGATGGCGAATCTCTGGATGTTGAATGAGTGAATAGCTCCTTTGATACTCATCATACCCTCTTACTACTGTTTCATAAGCTTTTTGTATGCCATCTTCATAATTATCAAAATGAACTCTGTCAATCTGGTACACAGGATTTGTCCCGGTCAGTCTGGTATACAGGGTATTGAAATGAGCCAAATTGGCTTTTTTTCTATCTAAAGCATGCACAAGGTTCATTTTATGCTCCTGATTGGGAGCTTCCTCAGCTAATTGACGGTAAAGCTCAATGGCTGAAGCCTCTGTTTTTATTCCTCTAAGCACAGATTCGATGATTTTGTGATGATGTTCATGCAGAGTTCTTGCTGCATAGTCAGGAAAATACATCGGAGTATTGACTGTCTCGCAATAAGGATTGATATATGCGATTGGTAGATTATACATAGGACTGTTCATTCCTTCCCCGGGTTTTATGGTGCCCATATACCATCATATGCCCAGATGAGGAGAACGTACTTTATCCACTGTCAGCGTTTAAGTAGGGGGATTTGTTTGACTGCATTTTCCCGGCACCGTTAGTTACACTCACGATGACCGTTTAGCAGGATTCTCCTTTATCACTGTTTTATTTACTGACAACTCCTCTTTATTTGTAACGATTTCATTTTGATCGAATCCATTGCAGATGGCAAAATAGCGATCCTCAAGCTGAAAACCAATTCCGTACAAAGCAGGAGCATGACTTCCATTGTCCTCACTTGATTGCAGGATTTCAAGTTGCTCCACTTGTTTCCCAATTACGAACAGCAATTCCAACCCGTTCTTTTTCCAGCTTAACTCAAGGTCGGTCCCGTACCAATCGATAGGCTTTGAAAGGTACATTTCATTGGAAGTGATGATAAACTGATCCGACTTAAAAGCACACAGCTCTATTTGGCCCCCCTCAAACGCTATAATGACAGGTGCATCATTAAACCAATCGTGTATGTTCGTATCCCAGGCAACCCAAAATCCTTTCATTCTTTTCCCAATGATGGTTTCAAGGTTACTCTGATGATCTTCCATCATTTCACTTGACTCACTATATGGTTTAGGATGATAATCTTCGGCCCCCAGCAATAGGGCTCCCTCCTTTCGGCTTAAGGTGCATCAAAAAATTCTATAGCTTCTATAATTGTAAATCTCCTTTTCAAGAGCATAAAAAAAGCGTCTCTGTTGAAACGCATTTGTGCAATATTAAAAGATAAATAATAATTTATTTTATTTTTTGTTGAATCAGTTCTTCTATTAAAACTCCATTAATTTTTAGACCGGAAATATCACAATGATTAATCTCTACATTGGTCAAATTACAGTTTTGTAATTGTGTATTTGTCAGGTCGCAATCCTGAAAACGAACAGGTTTATATGTTCCCTCAGGATCAAAATTCCCGTCACCTTCTACAGGCAAAACAACATTATGAAATTCAGTGCCATATAAATGAACGTGGTCAATCACTGCATGGCTGAAGTTTGCATGTTGGACTTTTAATCCTGACAGATTTGCATTTTTTATGCTGCTGCCTTGCATATTTACATCATTTAGATCAAGATTGCTCATATTCACGTTATTGAATTTCGTATGAGCTAAACACACATTGTCAATTTCCAGCCCCTCCGCATTGACCTCATTCCATTTAGAACCAGAAATGTCAGCCATCTGCAGATCAAGTTTTTGCGTTTTCAATCCCATCATCTTTTCCTCCTCGTGTAAAATAGTCAATCATATCCATCTATATCCATTTGATCTTTCTTCAAAAAATCCTTCCTGCTCAGCAACCATTTTTTCATCTCAACTTTTGGCTGACAGTCTTCATTCTCATTTATAAAGCTCCATAAAAATTGGTGCCACTCTGCAGGGTTTAATCTCAATGTTCTGCCACACATTTCCCACAACATATGGTTCTTCCTTTAGCCATTTGTCAAGTTCTTCCCTAGATGGATAATCCACCACCATCATGGAGCCGATCATGTTCATCAAGGAGAGCCGATCCATACAAGTGTTCTCCTTGTTTAAATCGTCTTTCTACCGACTTTAAATGTTCCTCCCTTGCGGTTAATCTCCTCTCCGGTGCCTTTTCATCTGTGCCGTCATAGGCAGTTATCATATATTGCATGAAATTCCATCTCCTTTTAATCAACTATATCCCAAGGATTTCTTTGAGCTTAAGCTCTATTCCAAGGCAGTTTAATAGAATGGCCTGTTGTACATATAATAAATTCCTCTTAAAAGCATGCCCTACAAAGTATGGAGAAGAAATAACCTCCTCGCTGACTTCTTCATTTCGGAAAAAAGGCGGACAGGGGTTTAAGAGGGCTTGTTTCTTGGCTAAATTCATTCGCTCCAGGGTGATTTGATATTGTTTGATATATTCGTTTGTACGCAACGCCTCTGGGAGAGAATCAGTCAAAATGATATCGCTCAGTTTCAAGATCTGTTCGAGATTTGTTGAGAAGATATAATTAGGCTCATTCACACCTATCTCATACCCTGCTTGGCAAACATGGTAGAACTTTAGATCCAGAATCTTTGAAAGGTCGGCCCACGTTCTGCAGATATTCGTAGCTGGGCCAACAAATGTATAGACATGGTCCCGCTCATTCTTTCTAATTTTACTGATCGAATAGTAGTCGGATAAAATCTCACATGGGTGATTTCCAGAGGACATTGCGTTGAGGATGGGGATTGAACTGTGCTCTGTTAATCCCTGGATTTTAGAGGAATCCGAATGTCTGACAATGACCCCGTCAGCCCAGTTTTGAATATATTGAATGACATCTTCGAGCTTTTCCTCTTTATCAAGCGTCTCGGAAGGGAACAAAATGCTCTCTCCTCCTAAGTCTTTTATCCCTTTTTCAAAGGTCAATCTGGTCCTGATGCTAGTTTGAGGGAAAAAGAGAATGAAGCTTTTTCCTTTTAGGATCTTGCTGCCGTTTTGAAGTGTCAGTTTATCCGCCAGCCTAAATATTTTCATTATTTGAGGCCTCGTCAAATCCTTAAGGCTTAACAAATGCATCATAAGGTTCACCCAGTTTCATTTTTTTATTATAAAAATAGTAGATAGTACCTAAATATTAATTCGTTTCCTGCCGTCTTTCATCCTACCATTATATCCCATTAGTTGTGAAACTGTCTTGAAACTTTGCCAACTGCCCAAGGTTCGGCAAAAACAATAATTTCTGTATGAAAAGTGCTCTAATTCATGCTGTATTCCCCCTTTCCCTCCTATGATAATTTTAAATATGTAAGCGATTCCAAATATTGAGAGAGGAGGACCCTTAACGGCTATAGAAAAGTATGATACTAAAGGAGGATTACTAGATTGAGATTTTCGCATAACGCTAAGAGCATTGTCTTTATTGCAACAGTATTATTGATTTCCCTTCTCTCCCCTGCTTCGATACTTGGAGCTTCTGCTAAGAATCCAAGTGAAGGAACTAAGTTAAAGGAGAGCGAAATTCAATCGTATGTCAGTGATATGCAGCCTGGCTGGAACTTAGGAAATACATTTGATGCAATGGGTGAAGACGAAACATCATGGGGAAATCCACGCGTAACGAAAGAATTGATCCAGCAAATTGCCAAGCAGGGATACAAAAGCATCCGAATTCCAATTACATGGGACCAGAGAATGGGAGAAGGTCCCGATTACAAGATTGATCCAGCTTTTATGGACCGTGTTGAAGAAGTTGTAAATTGGTCATTGGATGCAGGACTTTATGTCATGATTAACCTCCACCATGATTCCTGGATTTGGGTTCATCAAATGGGTGAAAACAGAGATGAAGTGTTCCCTCGATATCAGGCTGCCTGGACCCAAATTGCACATACCTTCAAAGACCATTCTCACAAGCTAATGTTCGAAAGCATCAACGAGCCACGCTTCAACAGCGGCTGGGGCAGTGAAGATCAAACCCATTATGTTCACTTAGATGAGCTGAATACATCCTTCCACAAAATCGTCAGAGAATCTGGCGGCAAGAACACTGATCGTCCACTAGTGCTCCCTACACTGGAAACGAATGCAGGACAAGAGAGACTGGATGAACTTTATCAGACGATTGTAAAGCTTGATGATCCCAATTTAATTGCAACGATTCATTATTATGGGTTTTGGCCCTTCAGCGTGAATATCGCCGGATTTACTACCTTCGAAGAACAAACCAAAAAGGATATCACCGATACATTTGACCGTGCCTATGATACCCTGGTCTCTAAAGGCATCCCGGTTATACTCGGGGAGTACGGACTGCTGGGCTTTGATAAGAATACTGGCACAATTGAGCAAGGTGAAAAGCTGAAATTCTTTGAATTTTTGACCCATTACGTTCAGGAAAAGAACATAACCCATATGCTTTGGGATAATGGGCAGCATTTTAACCGTACCAACTTAAAATGGAATGACCAAGACTTTTATGAATTAATGAGGGCGAGCTGGAAAACCCGTTCAGCAACCGCTGAAAGTGACTTAATCTTTATTAAAAAGGGGGAAAAAGTACAGGATACTTCCATCAAGCTTGAGTTAAACGGGAATAAGCTTACGGGATTCTTTATGAACCGGAACAAGGGGGACAAGCTTCATAAAGGAAAAGACTATACATTAAGCGGAAACACATTAACCTTAAAAGCAAACACCCTGGAAAAGTTGACGGCATCAGGGCAGTATGGTGATAACGCAGAATTGACGGCCTCCTTCAACAAAGGGGCGGACTGGACTTTCGATGTCATCTTGCATGATACTCCAAAGTTGCAGAGTTCCGAAGGTTCAGCAGATTCATTCGCCATTCCAGCAGCCTTTAATGGCGACCGTCTGGCGACCATGGAAGCTGTTTACAGTGACGGTACCAATGCCGGTCCGCAAAACTGGACATCCTACAAAGAATTTGGATATGCCTTCACTCCATCGTATCAATCAAATGAAATCAAACTATTGGAAAATTTCTTTAATGAAGTGAATGACGGCATTGTGAACCTGAAGTTCCATTTCTGGAGCGGCGAGGTTTTGAATTATCAGATTACCAAGAATGGGAATGAGGTCACTGGTAAAGTTACCTCAAACTAGATATGTATTTTAAAATAGGTTTGTTTGCACAGCAAAATGAACTATTGAAAACCTGTTGATTGGAGTGGAAGGCGCGCAGACTCCTGCGGGCTCAGCGCCCGTCCCGCGGAAAGCGAAGCGGCTGGAACGGAAATTAACAGCCCATTTTAACAACTAGACAAAATAAAACAGACTGTGACAAACTTGATTTTTATCTAGTTTGTCACAGTCTGAGAAGAAAGACTTATGCCTTCTGCTGTTTTTTTATTAGGAGGACATTGCCATCCCTCCGTTTATGTGGATGCACTGTCCGGTGATATATGCTCCTTCATCCGAAGCCAGCAGCACATAAGCACCTGCATGGTCGGCTGGCTGACCTGGACGGCCCAGCGGTGTTTGTGTGCCAAAGCTTTCAACTTTTTCTTTATCAAATGTTGCAGGAATAAGCGGGGTCCAGATCGGACCAGGAGCTACCATATTTACACGTATACCTTTCGAAGCCAGATTTTGTGCCAGGCTGCGAGTGAACCCGACAATGGCACCTTTTGTGGCCGTATAGTCCATTAAAGAAGGATGCCCTATATACGGGTTGATGGAAGTCGTATTAATGATGGCATCTCCCTGGCTTAAAAGAGGTGCACTATGCTTACTCATATAAAAAACAGAATAGATATTTGTCCGAAAGGTTTTATCCCATTGCTCATGTGTAATATCCTCGATGTTTTCTGTTGGGTACTGTACAGCAGAATTATTAACTAGAATGTTCAGTTTGCCAAACTCCTTGACAGTTCTATCTATAAGGGATTTACATACATCTTCTTTCGAAACATCTCCTCGCAGGAGGAGGCAGTTAACTCCTTCAGATTCGATCATATTCTTCGTTTCTTCCGCGTCACTGTCCTCGGTTACATAATTGATAGCTACATGCGCCCCTTCCTTCGCATAGGCGATGGCAACGGCACGTCCTATTCCACTGTCTCCGCCAGTAATCAGGGCAACACGCCCATTTAGCTTCCCGCTTCCTTTATACTCTGTCGGCTGGACTGGCCTAGGATTCATCTCAGATTCTATTCCTGGCTGGTGTATTTGTGTCTGTGCAGGCTGCCCTTCTTTTTGTCGGTCATAAATATTCACAGGATCCTCTCCTTCACACAAATCTAGTAGTACCTTTATCCCCTTAAAGGCAGATATAAACCAAGCATTCCTTCCAGGCTCCAATTACAATTGATGATCCTGGGAATAATTCATGGCTTGCTGCAGTGTTTCTGCGAGGCAAAAAGGTTCATGTCTTCCAGGCATTTTTAAATATGATAAAGGGTTCACAAAATATTGAATTTTTCATTGACAGATGACCGCTCCTCCCCTACTGTATAAAGATAATTATATTTTTTGAGGAAGACTGCCAAAGAGACTTGAACTTTATGTCACCAGAAGCTCTTAATCTTTTACTAAGATGAAAGGATGCTTTATGGAAATTGCTCCAAACCACCCAAGGGGACCCCTTTTGTCAGGAAAACTCTAAGGTACAAGGACAGAGGATGAGTTTCAGTGCAGTTGTCAGTTTTTATCATTGGGGAGGATCTATATGGTTTGGGATGTATTGAATGTTATAGGTACCATTGCGTTTGCGATGAGTGGTGCAGTGATCGCCATTGAAGCTAAGTACGATATCATGGGGGTTTATATTTTAGGATTGATTACCGCATTTGGCGGAGGAGCTGTCCGAAATTTATTGACTGGTATTCCAATCGTTGAATTATGGCAGCAAACATCGCTTTTCATCATCGCCCTCATTACGATTACAATTGTATTCCTTTTGCCGAACAAAGCCATCTACAACTTAAAGCTTTGGAGTATTTTTGATGCAATTGGCTTATCTGCCTTTGCAATCCAGGGAGCCATGTACGCCTATTCAATCGAGCTGCCGCTCCTTGCGGTCATGTTTTCAGCAGCCATTACAGGGGCTGGCGGCGGTATTATCCGCGATGTATTGGCGCAGGAAAAACCGATTGTGTTCCGCCAGGAAGTTTATCTTCTATGGGCTATGATTGCCGGTTTTATTATAGGAATGGGCTGGGCTGAAGAATCCTATCAGCTTTACACCCTTTTTTCCATCATTCTGCTGCTTCGGATTATATCCAATCAGTATGGATGGTGCCTCCCTGCGAGAACCTTCAATAAATTGCAAGGAAACTGACGAATTAGTATTCCATTCAGACTTTGAATGCATTTTCTGGAGGGCCTGCTGACCTGGTTTGGCCCTTCACTTCTCACATAAGAATTCATAAAATCAGAGGGCCAGCTAGTTTATACAATGAGAGTACCTCTGTTTTAACTAATTCCTGATAATGCGGTAACCATTTATTGAAGGTTCATTTGCAATGATCAGGAATTTTTTTTGCCGAAAAAGCAAAGACAGTAGATTTTCCTCATTTGAAAAGGTACAGAGAAACGAGCTTTTATAAGTCTTCTCCATAAAAAAGAGTGTTAACCTTTAAGGCGAACACTCTACTTTTAAACCCAGTCTTTCCCCTTTTCACCCAGTTACGGTGAACGATGATTCATACTCTCCTGTTTTGCCCACTGCCCTAGACCAACAGGAATTAAACAGCACTCTCGGAATTTTCCTGATGGATCGCACTTTCCTCCATATATAGCACTTCCCATAGATGCCCATCGGGATCCTGAAAACTGCGGCTGTACATAAATCCATAATCCTGCGGCTCTTTTGAAGGTTTGCCTCCAGCTTCTAATGCCTTGTTTACAACTTCATCCACTTTCTCCCTGCTTTCGGCTGACAAGGCTACGATCGCTTCTGTTGTTTTTGCAGAATCTGCAATCCCTTTCGTGGTAAACGTTTTAAAATGTTCTTCCGTCAGCAGCATGGCATAAATATGCTCATTGATCACCATACAAGCAGCCATTTCATTGGTGAACTGAGGATTAAATTGAAAGCCTAGTTCAGTGAAAAATTTCATGGATGATTGTAAATCTTTAACGGGCAAGTTAACAAAAATGTTTTGAAATCCCATTATACTCATCTTCCTTTCCTGGCTTAATTTTTCCCATCCTTTATAAGGATCATTAGCTGGTTCATATGATGATATTCTCATGCTCCATCCCTAACTTAACGAAATGGGAATTATCACAATATTTATAATAAATTATAACTTTCCTTTTATCAAGTTATACTTACTGAAAAGTCAGTATTATTTGACTTTTTTTAAGTTCATTTATAGGATAAAGGTGACATACATGATAAGAAGGTGAAGACAGTGGGAAAAATTCGAGATGCAGAAAGAACCCGCAGAAAAATTTTAGATGCCGCCAAAGAGGAATTCTTCGCAAATGGGAATACGGGGGCCAGAATTGAATCAATCGCGAAGAGAGCTGGTCTTAATAAACAATTGATTTACCATTATTTTAAAGGGAAAGATGAGCTCATCAATGAAACGATTGCCGATTTTACGAGCTCTATACCAACTGAAAACCTCATCCTCCCTGCAAATCCAGTGAACATAGCAGAGTTTCGGTACAATGTGAATAAGGAACATTTAATGGACTTTTTAAAATTTACCGCCTGGGAAGCGATTGACCAAGTCCCTAAAAATACAAATGGGGAAGAAAGCAGAAAGAAAATCCTTCAATCTTATGTAAAAGACATGGCCTCCAAGCAGGAGATGGGATTGGTCCCTGAGGAATTAGATCCTTCCCTCATCACTTTAATGATTTCGAGCCTGACCATTTACCCCCTGCTCTATAGCAATGTAACCAGGATGATCACAGGTCTGGAAGCTGAAGATCCCGAGTTTCAGAAAAAATGGGAGGAGTTCCTTCATCTAATCAGTGAGCGGATCTTTAAAATGGAACCAAAGTAGTGAGCATTAAAAAAGCAGCGGTACAGATTGGAACCGCTGCTTTATTTGCTCTCTTGAAGATAATTCTCAAAACAGACATATATTCCTGGTGGCCCACAGGCTAGGAACGCAAATAAATGCTTCCCTATTCCTAAAAGAAATAATAAAATTTCCAATCCCTTTCTAAAGGTTCAATCACCTAATTTTACGGCAGGAGGCATTGCTTCGTGAGATTCATTGTTTAATAGCATAGATCAATCTAAATAACTGTTCAGCTGCAAGTTTCAAATTAGTAAAGGTAATCTCTGTTTCCATTGCTCTATCAAGAGTCATAGGTTCATTGATGATGGAAAAATAAGATGTGATGCCGAGATCATTCAGCACCGAGGCCTGCCGGGTTACTCCTCCAGCTAATGCGATGACTGGAATATTATGCTTTGCTGCCATTTTTGCAACCCCTAAAGGAGTCTTCCCCATTGAGGTTTGCCCATCAAGCCTGCCTTCCCCGGTTATGACAAAATCTGTGTTTTCCAGCTTCGTTTCCATACCCATGGTTTCGAGCAATAATTCGGCACCGGAGAGCAACTTCCCATTCAGGAACCCCGCAAAGGCTGCTCCTAATCCGCCGGCTGCTCCAGCACCAGGAATACGTTGAATATCCTTGTTTAATTGATCATATGTTAGTTCCGCGAAATGCTTTAGACCTGCATCCAGCTCCATCACCATTTCCGGTGTTGCCCCTTTTTGCGGGCCGAAAACATAAGATGCCCCATTTTCTCCATATAAAGGATTATGGACATCACAGGCTACCTTGAAAGTACACTCCTTTAGGCGTGGATTAACTCGGGAAACGTCGATTGTTCTGATTTTATGCAGCTCGATTCCTCCAAGACCGACCTCTTTGTTCCTTTCATCAAGGAAAGAAAACCCTAATGCCTGAAGCATGCCTAAACCTGCATCGTTGGTGGAACTGCCGCCAAGTCCAATGGTAAACTCACGGCATCCTCTATCAATGCCATCTAAAATTAGCTCTCCTACTCCAAACGTTGTCGTGGAGGCAGGATTCTTTTTTTCTTCATATACAAGCGGCAAACCACAGGCTGAAGCTACTTCAATTACAGCGCTGTCTTTCCCGATCCTTCCGTAAGTGGCCTGAATTTTCTCTCCCAGGGGACCGGTCACTTCTTTTTCAATGATTTCCCCCTGTTTAGCACGGACGATGGCCTCCACTGTTCCCTCTCCCCCATCAGCCAATGGAAGGGTAATGATTTCAGCATCATGAAAAACGTCCTTAATTCCTTCCTTTATAGCCAAACCAGCATCTAAAGAGGAAAGACTCCCTTTAAAAGAATCAATGGCGATAAGTACTTTCATTTTCCTATCCCTCCATAAGAGAAAAAGACACCTGAACAGTGCCTTTTTCTTAATGTTTAGAACAAAATTGATTGAACTTGATTGGTTTTGACCTTTACTTGAACCTGACTGTTGGCAAGCTCCAGTTTTCCGATTGATTTTTCGTTCAGATTTGCAGCAGACACATGCTCTATTTCCCGGTTAAATTCAAAGGCCGCTGTTGCTTCCGTTTCTGTTGGGTTATAAAAACGCAAGACAAATTGTTCGTCTTTTTCCGCTTTCTTCAATGTACTTAATACAACATTGGGTTCAACCTCTTTTAAGAAACTGAATTCTAAAGGTGTCTTGACATCTGCTTTGTTAAGCTTCATCGCATCGTGCGGAATTTTATTATAGGTCACAACAGGTGTTAGATATTCTTTGGCTGTTCTAGCCACTTTCTCCGGCTGGTCACTTGTTGATATTGCAAATTCCAAGGTTATTTTTCCAATCATCTGCGAATCAGGAGTTGGGAGCTTGATCCCAGATGGGCGGCCCGGCCTGCGAAGCATTTCCTCTTTCCCTAGGAAACCGATGCTTCTAAACAAGGTAATCGCAATAGTATCATAGTTCTCTCCAATGATCTCATACTCTCTCGTACTATTGGTTAATACACTTACACCGAATTTTTCATTAGACAGTCCTGCATAGCTTAACATTGGATAAATAGGATCAGGACGCTCATCCCAGTCTTCTTCCTCCCACACCTCAATAGCAGAATCAATGACATTTCGTTTAATGGACCCAAACTGATGATCTGAAATGGAGAACGATGAGGCAATGCCAGTTGGAATCAAGGCTCTGAGGCGGTGATCCTTAGCACTGTTGTCCGCTTCCAGCTCTACGTGGATGAGCTGTTTGTCATTGGCAACTTTTGCGACAATATGGACATCCACACTGCTATCCAACACTTTTGCTTTTCTCTGCTCAAGGTCGCCCGGAACAACAAGCTTATAGCGGATATCAATGGTCGCCCCGTAAGTGTTTTGGCGGATTTCCGTTTTTGCGTCAACATGATTGGAGTAGATTAATTCTTCATTTGGCAGTGGAGAAAAATCATATTCATCTCCATCATCACCGCCATTTTCCAGGAGGAGTACATTTTCAAAGCTTTGATTTAGTTTTTTATCAAAGATGTTAAGTGTTCCATTACGATTCACGGTAATGCTGTAGAAGTCTGTTTCCACCTTATCAGCAATTGTAAGCGAAGGAGCCATCTCTTTATCGTTTCCTTCAACAAAATAGGTTTTATAGCCCATTGCTGGAAGAGTATCCTTCAGCTGGATGGTGTATTTTATAAATGGATCATAATTTCCATAATGGACAATCTGCCTGTCAATCAAGCCCGGGTCTGTAATTTCGCTGCTGATAATCTCAAAATCCTGTTCTTTTCCGCTCTGGTCGACCAGCTTAAATGATTTAAGCTTTGTCATCACGCTTGTATTTATAATATCTGTCCGTTCATATGGAAGCAAGTTGAATGCTGTTAAGCGATCCTCCTGTTTGGCCGTGTCCATACTGTCAACAATTTTACGCTTGTAAAAATTGATCAGCTGATCCACTTTTTCTTCTGCAAGGAAGAAACGATTGGCAATTTCCCGATGGACTTTATCGGAACAGCAGCAGCCAATGCTGTCATGGGCGTGATTCTTCATGATTTCTTTCCATATTAACTCAATTAAACCATGATGATACTCAAAGCCGAGGCTGTATGCAAGGGAAGCAAGCGGTTCAAGAATATTAGTGATTTTGTTTTCAATTCTAGCATTCGCCGCTTTGATATCCATTCGAGTAGAATAGATGCTGCGATGGACCCGCATATACTTTCCATCTAAAAACTCCCCTTCAAGGGTTGGAAGGTCCTTCTGTTTTTCAAGCTCAGCAAAGACATTTTCATACTTGCTCAGGAAAAATTCCCTGTCTGGATAGAGCTTGCGAAGCTTTTCCATAACGGTAAAAATATTCTTTTGAATCGGCATTTGATCATGGCCGTTTGGAAGCAGGATATTCTCCGTTGTCGCCCCTCGGTCAAGCACCGTAAAATATTTATCTATCCGTTTTTTAAGGGCTTCTTCGTCCTCAGGCAGGTATTTTCCGATTGCATAGCCCAGCGGGAACAATTGTACAAGTACTTTTGATCCATCGTCCGTTTTCCAGTAAAACTCGGTTTTGTCCGTGCCATGGCGCTCAGAAGTGCCTCGCCAAAAGATTGAATACGTGATATCAAACCCATTGAGAATCATTGGCATCTGGGCTGACTGGCCGAAGGAATCTGGAAGATAGCCGATCTTCATAAATTCCCCGAATTCTTTACTGTCTTTTATTCCGTATAAAAGGTTGCGGACAATGGACTCCCCGCCGACAACCATTTCATCTGTCTGGGTATACCAGGGGCCAATAATCAATCGGCCCTCTTGGACAAGCTTTCTCACCCGTTCTTTATTTTCAGGTTTTACGGCAAAATAGTCTTCTAATATCGATGTTTGTCCATCAAGGACATAGTAAGGGTAATCAGGATTCGTTTCAAGCATTTCCATGATTTCTTCCATATTGTTCACTAATAGAATTCTTGATTCTTCTGTAGAGAAATACCATTCTCTGTCCCAGTGCATATGCGGTACGATATGAACCTTTTTCATTGCGATCTCTCCCATCTTATGCAGCTTTTTGTCCAGATTTATTTTTATTTATTTTGTTTTTGCGTGTAGCAATTAATAGAACCATTGAAATGAACGCCCCAATCAAGGCAGCTCCGAACCATATACCTGCTGCTGCCAATAAAGGCTGTCCTTTTAGCAAGGCCAGCGAGAAAATCCCTGCACCCGGCACATCCAGGCCGATGTTGAAGTAGGCGACAATGGCACCGGTAACAGCAGAACCAGCGATTAGGGATGGAATCACACGAAGCGGATCATTAATCATGAATGGAATCGCTCCTTCTGTAATACCTGCAAGTCCCAGCAGCCATGTTTGCTTTCCAATTTCTTGTTCTTGCTTTGTAAAATACTTCTTGCCAATGATCGTTGCTCCAGTTACAGAGAACGCAGAAACCATTTTTACAGATGCAAATGCCGCATAAGGAACTATATTCCCGCTGGCCATTGCACCGATACAGAAAGTGTAGGCAGCTTTATTTACCGGTCCGCCGAGGTCAAATGACACCATTGCTCCTAAAATCGCTCCTAAAATGATGGCATTCGCACCGCTCATGCCGTTTAGCCATTCAATCAATCCGTTGTTCAAAGCGGCCAGAGGCTTTCCGATGACAAACAGCATAATGGAACCTACCACTAATGTCCCAACAACTGGATAAACCCAGAAGCTTATAAAACCAGCAAAAGTACCCTTTGGTTTTACAGTCTGCTTCAAGTACTTCAGGAAATAACCTGCCAAGAGACCGCCCAGCATACCGCCGAGGAATCCGCTTCCAATCAGGTTGGCTGCTACCCCTGCTGCGAAACCAGGCCCTAATGCCGGTTTGTCAGCAATGGAGTATGCCATGTAGGCGGCGAGAATTGGAATCATGAGCTGGCCAAGAAGCGTTCCTCCCAGCTGTCTTAACAGCCATAGCCATGAACCTTCCTGATTATATAGCTCCTGCAAACCAAAAGCCTGTGAGATAAAGACAGCTGCAGCTAAGGTCATTCCTCCTGCTACAATAACAGGGATAATATGGGAAATACCAGTTAACAGTGAATCCTTGATTTCGTTTTTAACATTTTTCCCTTCATTGGAATCGTCTGTGCTGTTCGTTTCAACATACTCCAATTTGGATCCCGTCTCTGCTTTCTTTAAAGCCTGCTGCAGGATGCCTTTCGCATTTCGTAATGGATCGGCAACTGAAGTTTTTACTCTGGGAAGGTGAGCAAACCGATCTTCTCCTTTAACGGCCACGTCAACTGCGAATATGGCCGCATCTGCTTTCTTTAAAAGCTCTTTTGAATGTCGGTCCTCAACCCCATTTGCGCCCTGCTTTTCCACAAATACATTGACTCCCAGTTCTCTTCCAGCCTGTACAAGCGCCTCGGCAGCCATATAGGTATGGGCAATGCCTGCGGGGCAGGCTGTAATGGCCAGTACCGTTTTATCAAAGGAAGGAACCGTTGCGGACTTCACTTTTTGTTGTGCTGCATCCAGACGTTCGAATAGCTCCTGGTTCGTTTCAGCATTCAGTAAACTATTTTTATATTCTTCGTTCGACAGCCTGGTCACTAATTCGGATAAAAGGGCAAGGTGTGTAGATCCTTCCTCCTCTTTAGGAATCGCTAACAAAAACACAAGCTCTACCTGGTTGCCAGGATCGATGCTTTCCCAATCCTTCAATGGCTTTTCAAGTGTCGCGACAGCAAAGGCAGCTTCCTTCACACTGTCTGATTTGCCGTGAGGAATCGCGAGGCCTCCCTCAAAACCTGTCGGTGACATGGCCTCTCGCTCCATGACAGCCTGGTAAAAATCCTTTTCAGACTGTACTTTGCCTTCTGTTGCTAATTGCTGAATTAAATACTTTATAACAGCTTCTTTAGAAGAGAATGACTGTTTTACAGTAATTAAGGATTCTGATGTTAAATTTTTTAACAACATGGTTGTAACCCCTTTCAATAGGTTATGGTTACATCTTAGCAAAAAAAAAAGAAGAAGCCGGGTTCTTCTTACTTTTACACATGGTTCCTCAAATTTACGTTTTATATGTGTATTTATACACATGAATTGGATGCCTCCCAATAGTATTCAGCTAATGCCCTAAGAACCAGCATGACCGGAGTCTTGTCTGTAACATTGTATTCGTTCAGTCTCTTTTCAGGGGAATAGCAATATAAGTTTAAATCTGTGAGGCTTTGCAAAGCATTTTTGGTAAAGTGGGTCAGTGAGATCAATGTAACTCCTCTTTGCTTGGCCAGTTCAGCCATTTCCAGCACTTGCCGGGTCTCACCGGACAGAGAAATAAGAAAGAGAACATCTATCTTCTCCAGGTGATTGATCTCGTAGATCATTTCGTGGCGATGAAAGTAAAATTCCCCATGCTTTCCGGCGACCTTTAGGCTTTTAATCATAACTTCACAGTAAGGTGCGGTATCCCCTACGGCAAAAAAGAGAAGGCGGCGTGCTTCTTGAATTGTTTTTGTCACATTAGCCAGCTTTTCTTCATCAATCAAAGAGATGGTTTTATGTATATTAAAAACAAGGCTGTCTTCCGCAGGAATAGCATTTATTTCATTAAGTTCCTCTTTCAGACTATTTTTCATGTGGGAAAATCCATCGTACCCTAATTTTTTTGACAAACGGGTAATCGTATTTGGCACTGTATAGAGAATCGAGGCTAAGTGCTGTATAGATAAAGTAACTGCCTCGGCTTTATGATTGATGATATATTCAACTATTTGATCCTCGGTATCACTTAGCTTATATTCAAACTTTCGGACCTGTTCTTCGAATTGCATCATGTGAGTACACCTGCTACTTTTATTTGCATCTATAATATATGGTTACTTGAAAGTCATTTTTTAACCTGAAAGACCCAATCATTATATCACAAGAAGAAAGAAACTACGGAAGCAAGACCATACGAATAAAATAAGCACTCGTTTTAAATTGGCAGTTCATTTTCGAAAAACGAGAATGAATCACACTGGAGGTAAAGCTTCCTGCTCTTCCTCCCAAACAATACAGATCCTTTTTGACCTTTTTTTACAAACACGAAAGGACCATAGGTTACTTTAAAACTACTATCGATTTGGACTATGGTCTTAAGAAACAAAGGTGTGATAGGACATATTATTCCCTGTTTTTTATTTATATAAATCGTTCTTTCATTAAACCTGCCATAAATGGCGTTTCTCACACCATTCAATGCTTTTGCAACTTTGAAAGCATTAAAAAAGCTGCCTTAGCAGCCTAAAAAATCTTTTCAAAACAGATATATTCCTGATGGCCTTCTGGCTTGGAACGAAAATAAATGCTCCCCTTTTCCTCATAGCCAAGTTTTTTATATAGCTTTATAGCCCTGCTATTGCCTGAGTAGGCATCAAGACGGATACTGTCATATCCTTTCTCGGCTCCCTTTTTCTCGCAAAGCTTTAAAAATTCTGTCCCGAGCCCCCTCCCTTGAACGCTGGGGTCAATCATTAAGGAGTGAATAATGTAAGGATTCTTCCCATTCCATGAGATTGTACTCCATTCTTCTGCTTCCCATTCATTTAGCACCACGTGCCCAAGTATTTCCTTTTCCTTTGTTAATACATATAAGGTTTTATCATCAATACATTCCTGAAAATATTCTTTATTGGGGTATTGGTCGTCCCATTGGTAAATTCCACTTTTAAATAACTGTTCTCGGCTTGCTAAGTAGATATCGTTAATTTTTTCCAGCATAAAGGTTTTGGCAGGTATTAGTTCATAAGGTTTCGTCTGCATAAGAGTTCTCCTGGATTCTTCTATGAGTATTTTAAATGTGATTCAATTCCACGTATAAATTCAAGCACTTTTTCGAAGGCTTCACGAGCGGATTCACTATGATGATGAGAATGGTATGGATCACCAAATCCGTGTCTTCCGGAAAACTTATGTATCATGATATTTCTTTTATCCAGAGAGGAAATAAATTCATTTACGTCAAACGCCGGCTCTTCTTGTGGAAGAAACAGCATGACAGGTGCTAACTGTTTTTTGTCTCTGTAGTTCCTTATCCTTGAACCATAGTATCCCACGATTCCATCCAGACATTCTTGCTCATTGCATAACCAGGCGGTCGTTGCTCCAACACTGAATCCGATCAGATAGATTTTAGTATACTCATTTTTAACTTTTGATAGTAAAGCTTTTAGTTTTTCCAAAGCTCTTGCAAATCCGACCTGCTCCATAAAATACTGATAAGCTCTTTCTTCTTCAGCATATTCAAAGGGCTCGTCCCTATCCAGTAAATTGGGACAGAGAACCTCAAAACCGCACTCTTTCAAACGTATACAATAGTCTTGTATATGCTGATTAATTCCGTAAATCTCATGTAAAACAATGATGAGACGGTCCTTCTGCCGGAGTTTTTGCATGATCCACATCCCCTTATAAGTAAATATGATAAAAGCAGCGCAATTCCTTAAAGGGAAATGCGCTGCTTTTACAGGAGTCTCATTATGCAGGACTCAAAGCACAGAAACTTGTTATGATGCATCCTCAAACTGGCTATTGTATAGATCGGCATAGAAACCGTTTTTGGCAAGCAATTCCCGGTGATTGCCGCTTTCGATAATGTCTCCATCCTTCATGACGAGGATTAGGTCTGCATTTTTGATTGTTGAAAGCCTGTGGGCAATAACGAAGGACGTTTTGCCGACTGTCAGCTTATCCATCGCCTCCTGAATCAGGACTTCGGTGCGGGTATCAACGGAGCTTGTTGCTTCATCCAAAATGAGCAATGGCGCGTCCTCTACCATGGCACGAGCAATGGTAATCAGCTGTTTCTGGCCAGCGGACAGATTGGCTTTATCATCCAGTACGGTGTCATAACCCATAGGGAGAGTCTGGATAAAATGATGCAGTCCGACTGCTTTACAGGCTGCTTCGACCTCCTCATGAGTGACCCCTTTCCTGGAATAGACGATATTTTCACGAATGGTACCTTCAAACAGCCAGGTGTCCTGAAGAACCATGCAGAACAGCTCATGGATGTTTTCCCTTGTAAGCTGCCTGGTTGGCACGCCATCAATCAAAATCTCTCCACCGCTGACTTCATAAAAGCGCATAAGAAGATTGATCAAAGTAGTCTTGCCTGCTCCAGTAGGACCAACAATGGCCACTTTTTGTCCAGCTTTTGCACAAGCCGAAAAGTTGTTGATAATGATTTTATCTTCACTGTATCCAAAACGGACATTCTTAAATTCAACATGCCCCTTTGCATCCTTCAGTCTCATGGTCTTTTCTTGTTCCTCTGCAAGTTCTTCCTCGGCAAGAAACTCAAATACACGTTCACTTGCAGCAGCCGTTGACTGGAGGTTCGTTGCTGCCTGTGCAAGCTGGGTAAGCGGCTGAGTGAACAGTCGGATATAAATCATAAAGGCAACAATCACACCAAATGAAATGGCATCATTAACAGCAAGCAAGGCACCTACGATACAGACCACTACATAGCCAAAGTTTCCTACGAACATCATCAACGGCATCATAAGCCCCGACAAGAACTGGGACTTCCAGGCGCTGTTATAAAGCCTCGTATTGATTTCATGGAAAGTTTCCTTCGCTTTCTTCTCTCCGTTGTACACCTTCACCACATTATGGCCTGAATAGATCTCTTCAATATGCCCATTAAGCTTCCCGAGCTCTGTTTGCTGCTGGGCAAAATATTTCTGTGACTTGGAGATAATGAACGTCATCAAGGCAAAACCCACAATCGTCGATAGAATTGCCGAGATGGCCATGATCCAGTTGGTATAAAACATCATGATGAGTGTGCCCACAAACATGGTAATTGCTGATACCAGGGTACTTAAACTCTGGTTCATCGTCTGTCCAATCATATCCACATCATTGGTCACACGGCTAAGAACATCCCCGGTGCTTGTTGAGTCAAAATATTTTAGCGGCAGACGATTAATTTTCGTTGAAATGTCGCTGCGTAAATTCTTGGAGACCCGCTGGGTGACTGTCGCCATAATGAATCCTTGTATATAGTTAAAAAAGAAACCCAGCCCGTAAAGAAATGCCAAAAAGCCTGTGACATTGACAACAGCGTCAAGATCAATGCTCGTCATCAATCCTTCTGTAATTAAATCTGTAATCTGGCTGAGCAGTTCTGGACCAGCGATATTGAAGACAGACCCAGCCATTGCAAGAATCAGAGCGATCACAATTAGTGGCAAATAGGTTTTACAATAGGAGATCAGCTGCTTTGCGGTTTTCTTGAAGTCTTTAGCTTTTGCGCCAGGAACACCCATTGGGCCTTTGGGATGTCCTCCTTGTTCTATTGGAGGGGTTTTTCGGTTCTGATCTGCTTTCTTAGCCAATTTCGAGTTCCTCCTTTGACAACTGAGAGTAGGCGATTTCCTGGTAAACGCCACAGTTCAGCATGAGCTCGTCATGCGTACCTATTCCGGCGATTTTGCCTTCGTCAAGCACAATAATGCGGTCCGCATCCTTAATGGTGCCAATCCGCTGGGCAACAATCAGTTTCGTCGCTTCTTTTATTTCTTTTTTAATCAGGGACCGCAGTACTCGATCTGTCCTATAATCAAGCGCAGAAAATGAATCATCAAACAGATAAATTTCTGGATTTTTATAGATAGCACGTGCGATAGACAGCCTTTGCTTCTGTCCGCCGGATAAATTGGTGCCGCCCTGGGCTATGCTTCCCTCATACTGACCTTCCATCTTTTCAATAAATTCAGTGCCCTGTGCTATTTCTACCGCCTTCCTGATGGCCGTTTCATTTTTTGAGTTCTCCCCAATATCCCCATAGGCCACATTTGAAGAAACGGTACCGCTGAACAATATTGCTTTTTGCGATACATACCCAAGCTTGTTGTGGAGTGCCTCCTGGGTGTAATTTTTCACGTTGACCCCGTCAACGAGAACTTCCCCTTCTGTTGCATCATAGAATCGTGGAATCAGGTTGATCAGAGTGCTTTTCCCGCTTCCGGTTGAGCCGATAAAGGCCACCGTCTCCCCCTTATGCGCAGTAAAGCTGATATTATGAAGGATGTATTCACTTGCATCTGGATATTTAAAGCTGACATTACGGAATTCTACTTCCCCGGCAAGCCCTATTTCTCCTTCGGCCAAACCGCCATCGTCTATCTTTGTTTTGGTATCCAGCACCTCGTTAATCCGTTTAGCGGAAACGGAAGCCCGCGGGAGCATGATAAATACAATGGACAGCATCATAAAGGCCATAATGACCTGCATTGCATAGGAGGAGAATACAACCATATCCGAGAACAAGGTAAGTTTATCGGGTGCAGCCGCATCATTAATCAGGAAGGCCCCAATCCAGTAGATTGCGAGACTGATTCCCGACATAATAAGGCCCATGGTCGGCATCATGATCGCCATTGTCCGGTTGGTAAATAGATTGGTCTTTGTAAGGTCGTTGTTCGCCTTTTCAAATTTTTCTTCTTGATACCTTTCCGCATTGTAGGCATGGACCACTCGAATGCCTGTAAGGTTTTCCCTTGTCACGATATTCAGGTTATCCGTCAGGCTTTGAATCATCTTGAATTTCGGCAGCGCCACAAAAATAATGATCGAGAGCATGAGGATCAGGAAGCCTACGGCAAAACCCGTTGCTGCAGTCCATTGCCAGCTTTTCCCCATAATTTTAAAAATCGCCCAGATTGCGAGAATCGGAGCTTTTACAATCGCCTGAAGACCCATTGCAATAAGCAGCTGGATTTGCGTAATATCATTCGTCGAGCGTGTAATCAAACTGGAAGTGGAGAAACCATTGATTTCCTCCATCGAAAAACTCATCGTCTTGTCAAACACCATTCCACGCAGGCGTACTGAAAACCCCGCAGCAACTTTCGCAGCAAAAAAGCCAACCAGCATGGCAGCCGCCATGCTTCCAATGGCACATAAAATCATATAGATGCCCTGCAGGAGAACATCGCTCATCCTGCTTCCTTCTGTCTGGACAAGCATCGTAATTTCATGCATATAATCAGGAAGCTTTAAGTCAAGCCACACCTGTGTCACGATGAACACCAGACTGCAAAGAACCAGCAGCCATTCCTTTTTCTCAAAATATTTAAAAATTCTCAGCATGTATAAACTCCTCCCCCTCCAAATACCTTCCCCTCTATCTAACAGTGTTAGATAATTGAGTAAATCGATCTATACCACTGTCAAGCCTGCTAATAGATTATTCTTCTTCCTTGGAGAATTCTGTAATCCGTTTGATAATCCGCACGAATTCCTGTGCATCATGTTCTCCTAGGTTCCTCAATGTCTGCTCAATCATGGCCATTGCTTCTTCATGTTCTTCCATCATAAAGTTTTTGCCATCCTCGGTAATCGTAACAATCACAATACGTTTATCGCTAGTATCCCTGCTCCGTTCGATGAACCCCTTTTTGGACAGACTGTTCAGGGCTGAAGCTACACGAGGAGTGCTAAGGTACAGCTTGTCACTAAGTTCACCTGATGTTACACCGTCTCTTTCAAAAGTTAAATATCCTAATATTCTTCTTTCACCATGAGAAAGATCATCTACCTTCTTCTGGAACTGCATTTTAGGTGCATTTGTCATGCAGCGGAAAAATTCATTGGCCAGCTCCTTATATTCCATACCAAACTCCTTCCAAAAAAGTATCTAACACTATTAGATAATATTACGGCTGGTTTGTCAAGAAGGGTAAAATAGCAAGATCTGTGCTGTATCCTTCTAATAAATAGAGGGGCTAAGTTCCCAACCAAAAATTTGAGCAGCTACATGGACAGAGGCATATTCTAATAAGGAAGGTTCCCCCTAAAGAAGAATTTTTTCTTATCATGACACTTCACCTGTTCTTTCCCAACAAATGCTTGATAATCTCAAAAAGATAATAAAAACTCATTCTATAGGATTACGTTTCATATTGCTTTTTCTAAATCCAAAGGATAGCCAGGTTCCTCCTGATGAAAATGTTGAATGCCAAGTGCCTCCTTGTTATTCTTGACAACATCAGCAGCTTCACTTCAGGATTTTCATTAAGGATCCAAATAAAAAAACAACCGCCCATATTGAGCGGCCATTAGTTTATCCTCTACTGGCAAAGAGCCCGATTAATCACACAATCCCCATTTGCCACAATTCCCGCATTGCAAGATTGAGAGCCTTCTCTCGTCTCCTTCATAATTTTCGGGATCCACTGCGATTTCCTCGGGAATCTGAACTTCCCAGCAATACATTGCGTAATTTATATAGTCATCAATTTTTTCATCAATACAATGACATTCAATACAGCCATTATGCTCAAAAACAGAATCTGGCAATCCAGAAGTAAACTCGTGTACATTCATTTTGATGTAATCGATTTCATGATTGGATGGGGCCGTCATTGCAGATGCATATGCAATGGTGAAATCTTCTCTCCTCAGCATTATGTGTCTCCTCTCTATAACCTTTCCAATAGTATAAATCCCCATAAATTACCCGCATACACTCTTTTATGGTCATTAATTTCACATTTATTCCCGTGCCTTGGAGATTTTCTCCTCTTCTTACATACATAATCATGCGACACCCGTCTTATTCACTTAGTTTTCATACCACCTTAAAAACGTTAGCCTCTCATTGTGTCCCTGCATGATTTTCCTCATCATGCAGCAGGAACACAAAGACTTTTTATACTGAACCTAATGACATGTGTATCGGCCCATTCTTTGTTCATTCAATTACCTTCATGAACGTGGTTAGACATCCTTTAATGGATAATTTATACATTCGTCGCATTGGGCGAAAAGCCCTACAATCAAGGAAGCTAAAGGCACTCCTTTTAACCGAAGAACAGCGGTAACCAATAAAATCTAGCCTAAAAATTAAAAAAAGTGCGTTAATCCAGATTAAACGGATTAACGCACTTTTTACATCTGCAGGTGACGGAAATCAACCTTTCCCTTTTTCCGCAGCCTTATTATTGCTAGGTGCAAACCAGCCAAGCAGGGCGATTGCAACTAACACTCCATAGAAGACCACGGTCCAGCCAGTACTGTGTGGGAAATGATGGTCCAAGATCCCAATATCTTCATGGGCAAGAGTGATGACAACCAGTTTAACACCGACCCAAGCGACAATCGCGTAGGCGGTTGTTTCAAGTGCAGGACGTTTATCGAGCAACTGTACAAACCAGGTAGCCGCATATTTAATTAAAATCAGGCCGGCAATTCCTCCAAGAAGGATAACTAGAAATTGTCCTCCATCCATGCCGCCGAAATGACCAAGCGGGGAATCTGGAAGACCCAGTGCCAGGGCGACCGCTGCAAGGATCGAGTCGATCGCAAACGCGAGGTCAGCTAACGCAATCTTCCCGACTGTCGGCCAGAAGCCTTTCCCCGCAGCCTCCTTCTCGTCATCTTTATGGATATTCTTATTTTCTTTCCCAAAACGTGCCTGAATCACATGCTTTAAACCCAGGTAAAGCAGATAAGCTGCCCCAATTGCCTGTATTTGCCAGACATTTGCAATAAAAGAAATCGCAAAAAGTGCACCAAACCGAAAAACAAAGGCCATAAGGATCCCGTAGTTTATCGCCCTTTTTTTCTGATCTTCAGGCAAATGCTTGGCAATTACAGCTAATACAAGGGCATTATCCGCAGATAGCAAACCTTCTAATCCAATTAAAATTAACAATGCCCAAGCGTATTCAAGCCATATTGAATCCATCCACCTCTCTCCTTTCTATATCTAATATGTTTCTTTAGAGGTTGGCTAACAATTAGATTTTCCATATCAGCCACAGGTAATCCTAAGTATACAATATTAATTCGTTAATCAGCTACTGGGAAGCACTAGATATGTGATAATTTTAACAATAAATCCAATAACTGACTGTATAGGTTTCCTCCGGATACCTGATATCGCCTACTCTACTAATCCCTTTTACAAGAAGCTTAAAACCTCATCCTCACCATGTTTCTCCAAATTTCTTCTGTTCTGTTACATCCTAAACAAAACCAATTAGCTTTAAAATGAAACAGAACCAGCATGTTGCTTGCAAAAATTATTCAGGGATTAGTAGCCTTCTGTCACTGAAATCTAATACGTAACCCTTTTACTTTTAGTTGGTGGACAAGCAGGCTGTTTATTTCCGCTCCAGCCGCTATGATTTCCGCGGGGCTTGACGCTAAGCCCCTCGTCTCAGGCTCCGCGGGGCCTGATTCCGTGCTGCGTTGGAAGGTCTGCCAGCTTCAGCTGTCTAGCTGCCCACAGGAGGCTGTGCGCATTCCATTTCCATTCCAATCAACTGGTTTTTAAAAGTTAATCTAGTTGTGCAGCCAAGCCTTTATCAGCTAGATACATACCTAGTTTGAATTGATGCAGATGCTTTCTTTCGAAAAACAATCAAACTCGGCCAACTTGAAATGGTACCTTTGATTATCTTGTTGACTGCAGGCAGACTCTTAATTTTCATTAAGTTTGTCTACCGTCAGGGGCTTGAGTACTTAAGTACCTCGAACAATTATTCACGTGCTAACCTTATGTAAAAAATTACGATCTCGGCCGGACAGGAAAATGAAGCAAAAACTCTGAACATTCTCTTTCGCAAGGTGTATGTACCTCAGTATACAGTTCAAATCCAAAAGTTCCCGCCTGTACATACTCTGACTCATTGATCCAATGGAACAATTGGTCATAGGCAACTCCAGCCTGGTCAATGTTGCCATGGTATGCCAACGAGGCATAAGTCCCTCTTGGCAGTTGATATGACACCATCCCAGCTGGCGGCTTAGCATCTGCTTCGACTTCCACTCCCGCAATCCAGGTAAAAGGATCCAGGTCTGGATTGTAGTTTGGAGGGTCTATGAAAATGCCATAAGTTGCTGGAAGGCCCACAGTTCCGTGAACCTCTGCTAATCTCTCATTGAATGATTGCTGGAGTTTGGGGATAATCCTTTGTTCACGTGTATCCCGAAGCAATGTTTCAATCTTCATTCCAATTATACGAGTTGAATTTCTCTCTACAATTTTAATTTCCATCTGTCCAGCTCCTTTTACCATCACCGATTTAAGTTCCAATTATTATGTTCCTTGTTAATTCGTAAAATCCTTTTATAAAAAAAGGATTTCACTAACCAAAAAAGCCGGCTCTGGTTAAGAGCTGGCTCAATTTTTGGTTGGAGTACGCATGGGGCTGTTGATTTCCCTTCCAGACACTTGCTTTCCGCGTGGCTCGCGCTGAGCCTTCCTCGTCGAAAGCTCCTGCGGTGTCTCAACTGTCCAGCTGATCCCGCAGGAGTCTGCTCGCCTTCCACTCCAATCAACAGGGTTTCTAAACTTTAAGTGGAACTATATCGAAGTCTTTTTCTCATGAGAAAGCTGATAAAATTCCAAAAGTGGTTCGGAATGAGAACAATCCGGAACCCTTTTGTCAACAAACTGAGCCAGCTCTTTATTAGGAGCCAGCTGCCAATATCACTCTCTAAGACTTCAGCTACAGAGTATTTGTTTCGAGCCTGAACCCTTCCACTACGACCTCTTCATCGACTTCCACCAGGAGGCACCGCTTTCCTTCGTAGGTTATATATTTTACATATTTCAGGTCCTTTGGATTGATGGCGATTTCGGCCACCTTCGTTGAGATTTTTACCGCTTTTGGAACTAAGCTGCTAGCTTTGAATTCATGTTTTTCGTCATCGATAATGGTTTTGAAGGCACCCTCTACCTTGGCGGTATCGACATCCTCCACTCCGCTCACGGTCAAAATCCGTTCTATATCACGGGAATCCAGTCTGGGAGCTTCATCTTCCTCTTCGTTTTCTTCGTTTTCTTGAACGATTTTGTCAATTTCTTCGTACACATTCGATATGACCCTGGAATCCACTTCTTCCCCCATCACCGTCTGCAAGACCAGCTGGAAGGTATCTTTATCTTCAATCGCGGTCATTACTTCTTCACAGTTCAGCACATCAACGATAAACGTTTCATCAGGCTGGTTTGTTTTTCCGCCATAATAGAGAATGTGGTTCACATCTGCACTATAATCATTGAAGGCTGGAAACAGAAAACCTGTTAACGGAGAAGCCAAATTAATGATCGGATCCACTTCACTGCTGGATTTGAACTCTTTTTCAATATAGTCAAACAGCAGAGCCTTTTTCGGCTGGTCGGTTTTATTGAGACTGCAAAGGATAAATTCATGAGAATATACCTCGTCATCTCCGCCTTGTTCTGATTCCGAATCGCGTTTTTTTGTGGCCTTCTTATATTCTCCCCGGATGAAGGTCACCACTGTATCAAAGTCATACACAGCATGAGCAAACATTTTCTCGACGATGTTCAGCATGTACTCTTTCCAATCCTCGGTTGTATCCGCCTGTAGTCCATCATAAAGAATCATTTGGGTGCTGTCTTCCGCGTCACGCTGAAATTTCAGTTCAAAGAGTTTAGCATCAAGATGGCCAGTCAAAACCTTTTTGAAGTTGGCCAGGAACATTTCCTGATGTTCCTGTTCCAGCAATTGAAACGGCTGGCTTGCCTGATGATAAATTTCACCGGATTCTTTCTTTACATAAACATTGAAGATTTCGGATATCTTCAGTAGATGGTTGTCCAATTTAAATTGCTTTCTAATATTGGCAATGTCTTTTTTATTCAAAGTTCTCATCTCCCAATGCTGATTATACTTTTAAGAAAAAAAATAAGTAAGACTTGATGTTTTAACGTTTTTCATAGCTTAGACATTAAGGGTGCTGTAAAAGCTGATAGTTCTTGTGCTGCGTTGGAAAAGCCAATATTCTTAGCTGGCTGACGTAAACATATTTATTGGTTCCTTAGCTTGCCAGCCAGTTCCTTCAGCGAGTCATACTGCTGGATGCAATAGCGCCGTCCATCCTTCTTCAGATAGCCTTTTTCGCAAAATTGTCCGAGCACATGCAACAAATGACGATAAGAGACACCTAAAAAATCACAAACTGTTACGTGTTTTTCTTTATAGACTTCTTCATCAGCTGTTTGCAAGATGAAATCCGCCAGCCTGTTTTCAAGAGGAAAGGCAAGACTCTGTGAATACTTTGCGGCCATTTTTGTTGCTTTTGCACTTAAGAACTTGGTCAATTCACGCAGGAAATTTACATCTTCCAGCATTTTCTCACGGCAGAGATGAAAAGGAAATGCATAGCAAACGGTCTTGGTGGAAGTTCGAATCCCTTTTGTATAATACACTTCGTTCAATAATTCCATTTCGCCAATATAATCATATGCATTGATAAAATTGATCAAGGATACTTTCCCATTTTGGTGCGTAACATAGATTTTTGCTTTTCCTTCAATGACGTAAAACAAATAATCGGGCCGCATCCCCTCCCTGATCATCCATTCATCCCGTTTATATTCATGCACTTCGATGAACTCTTCAATTGGAAATGCAAATAAATGCGCAATGGGATACGCATCCAGGTAAGATTGTCTTTCCTCGTTTGTACAGATTTTCATTGAACCACCTCAAAAATAGGAGATATCTCATATTAAAGTTTGTGTCTCCATGATATCATGCAACTATTGGAGGCGATACATAATGAACACACAGCGCTGGATGGGCAGACAGTTTTTCAGTTTTTATTTAACATGGGGTGTGTTTCTGCCCTATTGGACAGGGTGGATGATTCACACAAAAGGGATTACGGTTTCACAAGCTAGTCTGATTATGAGCCTTGGTTTGGTTGTAAGGGGCCTTTCCACCTTATTTGTGTTTCCTTATTTATCGGGAAAATTCAGCAGCAAAACGTTATTAAATGGTATGGGCGTCGGTACGCTAATCGGAATTCTCAGTTATATCCCGGCAAATTCTTTTGCAAGCCTGCTTGTGGTCACCTTATTTGTACATTTTTTCTACCCAACCCTTATGCCTGCTTTGGACAGTACAGCCGGGTTCCTTGTACAAACTAAACAATTAAAACATTATGGGAAGAGCCGATCGTGGGGATCGATCGGGTTTGTAGTCGCCGGCATGATTTTAACTTTTTTTACGGGAGCTCTAGGGGATGAAGTGATTTTATGGGCGCTCTTACTCGGCATTCTTGTCTTTATATGTCTCGGGTTTATGCGTGCGCCAGTGGTTTTATCAGAGAAACCAAAAATTGATCCCGCAAAAAAAGGCGGCATGCTGAAATTATTTCGCATCAGGCACTTTGGGCTGGTGCTGATCATTGTCATTCTGCTTCAGGCGGCACACGCTTCTTATTACAATTATGGCTATATTTTTTTACAGGAAATTCATGCACCGAAATATCTGATTGGCGTCATCCTTAATATTGCGGTAATAGCAGAAATTATCTTCTTTACTGTCGCCGATAAGTACTTTCATAAATTTTCAGCAGGGACCTTGCTTGCGTTGGCCGCACTTGGATCCTCCATCAGATGGATTCTGGTATTTGCCTTCCCGAATGTTGTGGTTTTCAGTATTGCGCAAACGCTGCATGCGTGCTCCTTTGCAATGGGACATTACGCCTTTATGAAATACTTAATCAACAATATTCCAAACGCGGATATTCCAAAGGCACAAGGAATGTATTCGGCTTTGGCACTGAGCTGGAGCACGGCGGTATTCACCATCTTCGGCGGATATCTGTATGAAATTGAACCAAGGTATGCTTTTATCGGGATGATTATTTGTACCATCCCTTCAATGATTTTTGCTCTTGTTTATCGGAAACTGGAACTTAAAAAAGTAAAGTATCCTGACTCAAATATGAGCAGTCTCTAGGAACAATAAAGGTATTTACACCTTATTTAAATGTGTAAATACCTTTTCTATTATTAGATTTATGACTATATCGCTTCGGTATTGTTTTCAACACGTATGACCACATTGCCTTTCTTGTGACCTTTCTCTACGTAGCTATGAGCTTCTTCCACTTCTTCAAGTCTATAGATTCGATCAATGACCGCTTTTAGTTGGCCCGCCTCCACAAGTTCTTTTAGAAAGTTAAGTGCTTCGGAAGTCTCGGGTGAATTTCGGCTCAAAAGCAGTTTCCTGCCGCTGGTCAATTGGTACCAGAGCATTTCAGCGCTTGGAAGCGGTTCAGTAACATTTATATAGGTACCGCCTCTTTTTAAAACTTTCATACAAGCTTGAAACGAACTTTTGTTTACAGCCTCAAAGATCATATCATATACTTCACCACTCCTCGAAAAATCTTCCGCCGTGTAATCAATGACCTTGTCGGCTCCCAGAGATTTTACCCATTCAAGATTAGAGGTACTGCAAACCCCTGTCACTTCTGCTCCGAAATAGTTGGCAATCTGGACCGCATAGCTCCCGACACTTCCAGAGGCCCCATAGATGAGAATCTTTTGGCCCCTCCGAATATTGGCTTTTCTCAGGAAATATAGGGCTGTACGGGCTCCAATTGGAATAGCTGCCGCTTCTTCAAAGGAGATATTGGCTGGTTTTAGGGTAACCGGTCCATTTTCAGAGAGACACTTATATTCTGCATATGTGCCAAATCCCTCCAGGGAGGCAGCAAAAACCTGGTCCCCTTCCTTAAACCGCTTAACCTCTTTTCCGACAGATTCTACTTCTCCGGCTAATTCCACCCCCAATATCTCTTTTTTTGGCTGCCTGAAACCAAGGGAAATTCGGGCCGGAAGCCAAAAAACGGCGGGAACGGTGAAACTCCGTGATCGAATGTCTGCAGCTGATACTGTTGTAGCTTTTACTTTTATCAGTATTTCATGATCCTTGGGAGCAGGCTTTTCTACCTCTTTCATATGAAGAACGCCGGGTGGGCCGTATCTTTTGTACACTATTGCTCTCATGCATGGTCCTCCAATTCATTAGCTTCATATCTATCTTACGAATGATGCAGATAAAAAGAACAAATTGATTCTATGTCTTTTTTGGAGTTGGATGGGCATGTTTTATTATTATCCGTGCAAAAACTGAAAGGAGATACGTTCTTAGTGGGGTTACATCCATGGCGAGTTAGCTGAGAGGGTTTCATCATCATTCCTGGCGACTATTTTTTGCAAACCAAAAAAAAATCTAAATGATTGTTGCCGGATTGCCTGTTCCTGAGCTCTGCGCTTGATCATTAACAGGATATCTTTAAATAGAAGCTTTAATTGGTACATACATATCTATTGTACTATCGTCATTTTCGAGGGTATCTATATTTCTCCATAATTCAATATCAAAAGGTCTTAAGCCGCCATGTCCGTTTTTCTCCAGCCATTCATTGATTAAATCGTAGGTGCTTCCAATGCTTGATTCTGGTCCTTTATGTATGAATTCCGCGTAACTGCCAGAAGGCACACAATGTTTGATCATCCCGCTGGGAATATCGCTGTGCTCGCTCACTTCGATTCCAACGATATGAGTGTAAGGTACATCAGGAGTCCACATACATTCGGGATAAAGCTGGATTAAGTAAAGATCAGCCCCTTTTTTGCCCGGGATTTCATTTTTTCTGTTTACCAGCTCTTCGCGTAAAATTCCCACTATATTACTCTTCACAATATTGTTTAGACTATCCTTTACTGAAAAACCGACCAATCTTATTTCTTCTTTTTCCAGTATTTGAACTTGAAGCATTTGCATCCATATCTCCTCCATTTTGGTTTACTAATACAAGAGGAGATATTCTATCTTTTTAGTTATATACCTTCTTGTTTTAATAGAAGTCTCGCAACTTACATTCTTTTACTTTTGTTATCGTGTTTAAGGCTGAATTTCGAAAACTCAAATACATCGGATCAGCGGCAGGATTAATTTCTTTTTTTGTATTGCTTTAAAAGCAAGGTGTTCCACCTCTTTTTTTACATATATATCATGTTGAGTGTCATCTAAAAACCGGTCATTCGATGATTAAAACCTCTGTTGGGCGTTTCAACTTTAAACTTCACTCCTTCTGTTTGTAATTTTCCAATTACTTTCTTCATAGTATTACTTGGTACCGTAAGCAGAGTATATGAGTTTCCATTTTCTACTTAAGAAATTTCGGACAATCAACAGTAAGAGAAACCTGGTACTAGAATGCCAAGTCCTATAAACATTTCGTTATCTCCGTTTAAACATGATATTGTTATGAATTGATTTCCTTCAATCGCAAGTCCATTATATAAGGATCCCATAGCCACTCACTGGCGGCTATAGCCATAACAAGGAATAATAGAAGAATAGCAATCCCATTATATAAAAGAATCCTTCGGTCATTGGAAACGTATCGGTCAATGATCCACAACGCTGCCACACTAAAGAGTGCTATACTCAACGCCTTTTTCCAAATCTGCTGTACACCGAAGATCGTCAATAGGTCGGCATTTGAGATAGAACAAGCAGAAACCATATTTCTCTTAATAAGGTTTTTACTTTCATGAATTTTAACTTTTTAGTTGGTATCAATCATCATTCTCCCTCTTATCGAGATGTCTCTTAAAGACATAAGTTCCCTGGTTGCCTCGAGACAAATGCCTGGTTTACTTTTATACTAAGGGTTTTGGGTATTTTGTTAACATAATATTATTATGAAACACTAATGTGTTCCTATAGTCTTATTTATAACGGTGACAAAAAAATACATAAGCAGTGGCCAGCTGGGATATCTGCTAGATTGACGTTCCAGGGAAGTCATTTTGAGTGGAATTTCCTAAATACTTGAATCCCAAACTTTTTAAGGCGTGATGTCCATCACCAATTTTACGATAAATAATAAGTTCTATCCCACATACCAACAATCCTTCTTCTGTCTCCGCATCTGCTTAGGTTGGTATAAATTCTCTTTAAGAAAGCTATGGGTTGTGGACGTTCTTCTTGTCTCTTTAGTTTCTCTATAGCTGTTTTCATTCTTCACGGGATGATGAAGACCTTTTTCTCTTTCTCTAGTTTCATTTTGGGCTTCATCAGGTTCATGAAGACCTTTTCTCTCTGACTCTAGTTTTATTTTGGCCTTCATCGGCTTTATGAAAACCTTTTCTCTCTGACTCTAGTTCAGTTTTGGCCTTCATCGGCTTCATGAAGACCTTTTTTCTTTGACTCTAGTTTCTTTTTGGCCTTCATCGGCTTCATGAAGACCTTTTCTCTCTGACTCTAGTTCAGTTTTGGCCTTCATCGGCTTATGAAGACCTTTTCTCTCTTACTCAAGTTTCATTTTGGCCTTCATCGGCTTGATGACGTGCTTTTCTTTGATTCTCTCCATCAATCTTCATCAACGGGGTAGACATTTTAATTTGAGTCCGAAAAAAACGTTACAAAAAACCCGCTATCTGGCTTAAACGGCCATTAACGGGTTCTTCCCCATGTGATATTGATATTTTTAACGCTTGCTGATCCTTTGCAGTTCCTGCGTTGTTTTTCCTTTTTCGATGCTCTTTATCAAACCGATATTCTTGGCATAATAATAAATACTGTCCGGGCCCGATGATTTCACTTCAATTACATTTTTAAAAGTTCCTGCAGGTGTTTTTACGGTTTTTGTAGTGGAAGTGACTGTAAATGAGTGATTTTTAGGGTTAGGCTTCCAGGTCTGACCTAAATAGATTGGATATTTTAATAGAATGGTTGGACTACCCAACTTTCCTTCGTGATTTTCAGATGTCGTTTGTAATTGACCCGTTGTTTCCCTTTCATAAAAAACGGCAGGCCCCTCCGTATCTACAATCCATTTGTTCCATTGATATGGAGTTCCGAATGTGGAAGAGGATAGATACTTGTATACTCTTTTTTCACCATAGACTGTATAAGTATATGTCTTGGCCTTATCTCTTTTGAAGGACATTACTGGAGAAAGCTTGATGTATTTCAGGGACACGTAAGCTTTTTTATTATTCAGCCTTATTTCACCCCAGCCTTTTCCGGTAGAATAAATCTGAATGGCGCTTCCCTTTCGCAGCCAGCCTACCACCTTCGAGGAAGCGGAGGCCTTTTCACGGACATTTAATCCGTTTGAAGTGACCGTTCCTGTATATTTTACAACTGGAATCTTTTTTATATATTTTAGAGATACAAAAGCTTTTTTGTTTTTAAACCTTGTTTCTCCCCACCCCTTGCTCGTTGAGTAAATCTGAATCACGTCTCCCTTTTGGAACCAGCCTACCACCTTCGAAGATGTGGAGGCATTTGCACGAACATTTAAACCGTTGGCTGTAACCTTCCCCGAATACGGAGCGGCGGAGGCCTTTGCCATATCCATAGGAAAAGCGAATAAACCCAGCAATAAAGTGAATAAAACAATGGCTTTGATAAATACCTTCAAATTATATTCCCCCTTAAAATCACGAATTCAAACGTTAGACGCTATGAAAAGGGAGATGGTTTCAACATAATAAGAAAATTAAAAATTTTTATATAGTTCATTCAAAAATAAAAGCCGCCTAAAGTGGCAGCTTGTTATGGAGCAGGTGTTAGGTCTGTCGTATCAGTTTTTCGACAAGTGATCCCGATCGATGGATTGAGGGATTTTTTCCATCCATCCGTTATCAATTAAAATGTTTGCACCGTCCTCAACATAAATGCCAATACTCATAAGGAATCTTGAATACATTAACCCAATATCCCTTCTTCCATTCACCGCTATTGCGTTGCCAAAGGACCGTATCTTCATGCAGAACATGTCCACTTTATGAAAAACGTAAACTTTATCAGAAAAGGGTGCAATTGAAGAATCTGTTACCAGGTGATCCAGCAGAGATGGTGAAGGCAAATTATCATGCTGAAGAGTCAATTGCATTTTTTCAAGGGTTCTGTCAGTTATATCCTTCCCTCTCACCAAAAAGTCCTTTACTCTTTCTCTTTTTGCCGTCTGTGAAAACCCAAGCAGCAAGGCTTTACTGGTTGCATTATTCTCAATGTTATCATATAAATGGATAATTTCCAGGGCGTGAAGCGGACGAATTTCTCCAAAAAATCCATTCAAAAAGTTCTGTTTAGAAACAAATTCTACTTGCTCGGGGATTGGGATTTCCGGCGGCCTAATAATTAATCCCTTTCCCATCAAGACATTATTGATTTGTCCCAAGAACATCGTTGTTTTGTCATGGCAAAAAACAAAAAATTCCCTTATGTCCTCCCTCATGACCAGTGGAAGCGCAATAGCGTAAATGCTTAGCCCGGCTTTCGCAGCATATTTTAAATAATGCGCGTAAAATTCATCCTGGAACAGCCGTGGGGCATTTAAGTTATAATCCTCTTCCGTAAAGCCTTTTGGTATCGGAAATTTTTCCTTTTTGAAGAAACCTTCGATTCTGTTTAAAATCTCAGTACTTAAAGTTAACCCGTTTTCCAACAATACTTTAATATCCTCGTCGCCGATATGCTGAAGATAGTATTCCAGAATCCCTCTTGACATCGAGTTTCCCATGTAGGTGGCCCAAAGCTTCCCCATTTCTACTGCAGTCATTTTAGAATCGGGGCTAAGCTTCCCGGGACTTATTTTTATTGGTTTGATTTTATCCATATTAAACCCCTTACCCTTATTTACCGTTAGTTTGAGCATTTAGATGATAATTATTCTGTACAATGCAGAATGGAATATACGAGGTAATGGAAAGAGAAGTAAGTGTAATCATTTCCTGTCGTGCTTTTAGGAGTATTGTTACAACATTGAGCACTTTTACAGATTTATAAAACGGGTAAACGTTCAGTCCAGAGCTATTTAGTAAAGTTGAAAAGCACTCCTCCTTACAGATAAATGCTTGCTTGCCTACTATCTGATAATGGAAAAGCGCCCATACAAGGCGCTTCTAAAGTTCATCGGTCCCGATTTGAATTTTATTTTTAATAAGGGCTTGCTGCAGCGTATTATAGCTGTCGGACCGACGCAAATCAATCCCCAGCTGCACACTGAACATGGCGCTTTTTGGACCAATGCCCGAAAAGCTTGTCTTAATGCCAAGAAGCCTTAAAACATCCACCAGATTATAAATGTAGTGCACGACCACTTCATTTAAAACAGATACTCCGGAAAAGTCGACAAACAAATGCGAGATGTGTTCCTGATTGCACTTTTGCGGTACGGTATTCAAAATATGTTCAGCCCGGTCAACGTCCATATCGCCCACCAATGGCAGCACACCTACAGATTTGGTAATCGGTATAACCGGAGAACCAAGTTCGATCAGCAAATTTTTCCTGGATTCAATCGTTTGAAGCAGCAGTTCAAAATACAATTTTGAAAACTCCTGATACAGCCTTTCGAAGGTTTCCTGGAGGATGCTGCTCCATTTCAGGACGTCCTCTACAGAGATATTTGCTTTATTCTCTGAACAAAAGTCGTTGATAAAGTTCCAAATTATAGATCTTGTTCTTCCCAAAGCTGCCAAAACTTCATGAATTGGAGTAGTGGTGTCGACCCTGCTCCTGGCAACCGTATCGGCCCAAATCGCTAATTTCTCCTCAAATGGTTTCTGATCATCCAGAAAAGCGCTGGCTATCGTTTCAATGGTAAAAGCATGCTGCTCTTTCAGCATATTTTCAATTTTTGGATCGCTCTGCGCCGAATAAATCGAGTTAGTTTTGCTAGTCTCTCTCATTTGAAACCACTTTTTGCTTATGTTAGCGGAGTTTGCGATTAAATATTGATAGATATTGTCCATCCTTCTATGCCTCTTTCGTCTCAAAATGCTTATTTTATTTTATCATAGTGATTTATTTTCAGCTAATAACAATACATTGGAACACTAGGAGTGACTTTTATGGAGATGGATAAGGTTTAATAAAAGCTGGATGCAGCCTGCTCGTTCCGAAGGATATAGAATAAAAGGAAAATATAAAAAGGCTGCCAGAAAGTCATATTCACTGACTTTCTGTTCAGCCTCATCATACTTTCTTGAACGATTAATAAGGATCGGCTTCGTGGCTTTTCTTCACAGCATCTTTTGTTGCTTCATTTGCTGATAGAGAACCTTGGCCTCCTTGATACTTCGACTTGCCTGCTTCACGCCCTGGAACGATATTTTCCGCCTTCATTTCCTGCTTTTCCTTCATTTTCTTTTCAATGCCTTCCTTAACGCGACGTCCATATTCTTCATCGGCTTGAGTGAAATGCTCAATCATGGCATCCTGGATTCGCTTATTGCATGCAGCAAGTGCTTCGGAAAGGTTTTTGATTAATTCATCGCGCTCCCAGTCTTCCAGGCTGCGGTAAGTATGGCCTGCCTGTCCATAGTTGTTAGGGCGGTCAATTGGCGCACTTATCGCTGCTCCATTATACATTGGCTGGTGCGGCGGATGATTTTCTTTGCTGGCTTCCTCAAAACCTCCCAGCATGGAAGGTTCATAATTGATATGCGGATTGTCTCCGGACTCTTTCGGATCACGGATGTCCATTTGGCCTCGCTGCTGATTCGTTCGAACAGGTGCTTTCGGTGCGTTCACCGGCAGTTTCAGGTAATTCGCACCTACGCGGTAGCGCTGTGTATCAGAGTAGGAGAAGGTACGGCCTTGCAGCATTTTGTCATCTGAGAAATCCATTCCGTCGACAAGAACACCTGTACCAAAAGCTGCCTGCTCAATTTCCGCATGGAAGTCCACAGGGTTGCGGTCCAGCACCATTCGTCCTACAGGAAGCCATGGGAACTTATCTTCAGGCCACAGCTTTGTGTCATCCAGCGGATCAAAATCCAGTTCCGGATGATAATCATCCTCCATAATTTGGACGTAGAGCTCCCATTCCGGATACTCTCCGCGCTCAATCGCTTCGTATAAGTCCTGTGTGGCATGGCCTACATTCTTGGCCTGTATAGAATCTGCTTCTTCCTGTGTCAGATTTCGGATTCCTTGCTTTGGCTCCCAGTGGTACTTCACCAGTACAGCCTCACCTTTGTCATTTACCCATTTATAAGTGTTAACACCTGATCCCTGCATGTGCCTGTACGTTGCAGGGATACCCCATGGAGAGAAAAGGAAAGTAATCATATGAGTTGCCTCAGGCGTGCGGGAAACGAAATCAAACATCCGTTCAGGGTTCGGTACGTTTGAAGCGGGATCCGCTTTAAATGCATGGATCATGTCAGGGAATTTCATCGCATCGCGAATAAAGAAAATTTTAAGGTTGTTTCCTACTAGATCCCAGTTTCCATCTTCGGTATACATTTTTACTGCAAAGCCACGCGGATCCCGTGCCGTTTCAGGAGAGTCCTTTGCTCCTGCGACAGTCGAGAAGCGGACCATAAGAGGAGTCTTCTTCCCGGCCCCAGAAAATACTTTCGCGCGAGTATACTTCTCTACCGGCTCGTCCCCAACTTTCCCATACGTTTCAAAATATCCAAAGGCTCCAGTACCTCGTGCATGCACGACACGCTCTGGTATTTCTTCCCGGTCGAAATGGGAAATTTTCTCGATGAAATGATAATTCTCAAGTGTCGCTGGCCCACGATCACCAATCGTACGTATATTCTGGTTGTCCCTTACAGGATGGCCCTGGCGGTTAGTTAAGGTTTCACGTTTCACGTTTTCTTCGTTTGAAGCATTCTTATCTTTGTTATCTGCCAAAAGGAAAACCTCCTAAAATTATTCACCTTTATTTTACTTAAGATTGGAAAATTTATGCAAAATAAAGGTTTGTAAACATTTTATTTGTGTTTTCTTGATGAACATTAAATTTTTTGCCTGATTACGACAACGTGTTTCGGGAACTAGGATCCTCCGATCCCTGCATAGGCTATGAATCTCCCTATCGTTTCAACGGTTATTCATTATGTATTTGGAGTTGCCAGACCTGGCACAGCCTATTCAATGTATTCCTTTGCGAAATTGAATCCAGGATATAACGTCACTACCTTCCTTTATACCCCAGAATATCCACAACTAACCTCTTTACTAGAAACTGTTTACAGAAAGTATTCAGGAAAGGACTTCAATAGATTGTCACTATAAAAAGTCTTTTCGCGCTTTACTTCCTAGCATCCGTTTCCGATAACCGCATTTTCGGAAATAAGCAATCAGAATCTCACTTGTAATTTCTTGCAAACCCTATGAGGGCAAAATAAAAACCGGCTGGTACAACCAGTCGGCTACAAGGAATTTAATTAAGAATTCGTCGTTTTTTTAATAATCAGGAATATATTGTTCCTTATCAGGAATATATGGCTCGACATCGGGATTATATTCCGCAACATCAGGAATAAACGCAGCGATGATAAAATAGCTGCCACGCTTTTACACATAAACAAAATACTGCTGACAGGCTGCTATGTCTCATACCTTTCAGGAAATTAATTGGTGAATCCTATTCAATGAGGTAACTATATAATATGATGGCAGCAAGATCGTGAAAATGATTAAACTTACCATGGTTGCTTTTCTCCATTCAATATCCTTTTTCCTTGTATATAAAAGCAAAAATGCAAAGATGCTAATCCCTGTTAAAAGAATCCATAAAAACTCTTTATATCTGCTCACTTCGTGTTCCAGTTCATCGATTTTCCAGTCATCACTATGCGAGAAAGTTAGATTCGTTGTTCCTTTGTTGACTCCAAATAGATTGAATTCCTTAATGGATAGAGAATTATTTTGCTGTGAAATGATATCATATCCGTTCGGCAAAAATACTGCTTTATAGACCAATAGATAGCTGATTACGACAACAATGATGGTAAATAATAAAAATGTTTTATATTTATTTTTAAAAATTTTCAATTCCCCATTCCCCTCTTCGTCTTTATGAGAGCTACCCTGTTATAGTTTGTTTACACCCCTACCTGCGGATATATCCTTTTGACAGATAAACAAACACTAAAACTGGGACGATACTAAACACCATTAATAAATTGCCAAGTGCAAGAAATTTACTCTCAGACAATGCACCCAAGAAAAATCCTATTGGGTTGAGGATCATTGTCAGTGCTGCGAAGTTTTCCTGCAGGTTAAAAGCTAAATAAGGAACCCAGGACACAATACCAATAAGAAGAATGCATAATGATAGACAAGAATACATTTTTTTCTTCTCGGTTTGTTTCAGAAAAGCTCTCCCCGAACGTTATGGAATATTATTCTTTCATATTCCTTGGCATAAGAACCTGCTGGCAGCTAAAAAACCTTTTGAACGGAATACGTAATTCCCACATTTCTGTTGGTGTTCCATTCAACTTTAGGTACATTTCCGCCAATTATTTATGCACTTATAGTTCCTGATTTTAGTCATTCGAAGTACCATAAAACCAATAACTGCTTTATTGCCATATTCATAAAAGCTCCTACATATTTTACCATATACCCTTTTGTAATTCTGACATGGATGTGCCACTTTATGGCATTATCAGGTAATCACAACCATGTTCTTTCCTGGAGACTAAAACCATTTTTAACTATTTAAACGTTGAAAAAAGAAACTAATTGATGTATTCAACCGTATTAATATATGAGGATATAAAACCCAAATCATTTCGATTAGTTGGCAGGAATAATCTTCTTGCAGGAGTTTTGGGTATATATATAGTACATATAAAATAAATTGTATTGGAGGAGATGGAAAATGGTTAACAAATTGAAAAAAGGATTAATGGCACTTGGCATCATGGGAGCTTTATTTACTGGGGTGCTGGGAATGGCGATGCCGGCGGAGGCAGCCTGGTCAAATGTTGAGCAATCACTTTACGAAAAAGGAACCTTTATTGGTTGGGCAGATACAAATTCTTTTGAAGTTAGATTAAGTTCCGGAAAGTATATGGTGTTTAGATCATCAAATGACTGGTACGAAAAAAACCTCAAACCTGGAACAACATACACTTATTACTATTCTGTAAATAAATATGGTCAAAACATAATCTCTAAGATACAGAAATAAATAATTTTCATTAATTACTTTTTATCATCTCATCTTCAAAGCTTTAGCTTGACCTCTATAACTGGCCTTCCGTAAGATGTAAACGTACGAATCCATCAGAGAGCTATTATTTTCGGGTTCGGCCTATTCTACTATTGCAAACCTTTATTTCACACTTTACATTCCTTTCATTAAAACAGGATGCCTTCTGGTGTCCTGTTTGTTTGTGCCGCTTGCTATCACAAGGGGTTTTAAAGTTAGACCATAAACTGCACTGTTTAATCCATATTCATACTACCTTTTTAATTGGTCTTTATGTGATTGAATATACCAAAATGGTCCTCCCATCTGTCCTTCATCTTCTTCATGACCTGAAGACAAACCTCAAACACAATGGAATGTTCTTTAATCTGGACAACTTTAACCTCAGTCTCTTCAAATAATAATTTTTCACCTACTATAAAATTCATATGATGGGTCTCCTTTTAAGGGCTTTTACCAAAAGAAACATGATTCCGTGAATTTTTTAGAAACAATTCCACCATTTATAAATCAAAGTAATGTTACCTTTTCATACTCTTTTCGGTTCCTATATTGTCTTCGCGAAAAATAAAAACGGGTCCGTCCACCCTCCCTGGATGAACGTACCCGTTTGCAAATTTTAATTAAATTTCATTAAAGTTAATCATTAATTATGAAGATTTCATTTTAATTAATGGATATCATTCTTTTTAAAGTTGCCGCCTTTAACCTCTGCCACATCATAAACAGCAACGAAAGCATTGTCATCAATTTCATTAATGATTTCTTTCATTTTCGTTTCTTCTAACCTGTTGATGACACAGGTAATTTCTTTGAATTCCTCATTTGAATATGCGCCGCGAACAATATTATAGGTTGCACTTCTTCCTAAACGGTCCCGAATAGTTTTAACCATTTCTTCGGGTTGACTTGTGATGATTTTAAAGGTCTTCGATCCGCTAAGACCCTCTTCCACAATATGAATGACCTTGGAAGCTATAAAGTAGGCAATTCCAGATAGGAATGCACCTTGTAATCCGAATACGGTTGAAACAATAATGAATACAAAAAGGTTTAAGAAAAGAATCAGATCACTTGTGCCAAAAGGCAATTTACGAGAAAGCAGGACCGCCAGCATATCGATTCCATCCAACGCACCGCCGTTCCTTAAGGCGAGTCCCATCCCGAATCCAATGATGATTCCGCCAACAACGGTTACCAGCAATGTATCTCCCTGAATGATAGTGGGAATATGGTGCATGACAATCGTGCCTAGCGCCAGAAATGCGATGCCGATGACGGAGTAGATGGCAAAACTTTTTCCTATTTGTTTATATCCCAGAAAGACGAATGGAATATTCAGAATGGCAATGAGCAGTCCAAGCGGCAATCCCATAAGCTGGGACCCGGCGATGCTTAAACCGGTCACGCCGCCATCCGATACATTGTTCGGTATTAAAACCGCTTCTAGACCGTATGCAGTTATAAATGCCCCGATCATAATAGGAATCGCGCGTAATACTAGTTTTAGTTTACTGTTGTTCTTTTTCTTACTGTTTTTACTCATCTTTTACCTCTTTTTTATTCTATTTTTACCACTCTGTACAGCGAGGTTTACCAGCGTATGTATATATAAATTTCACTTAGTTCCCCTACATTGTTTAGAAAACCTTGCACTCGAATCATACTAGCAGGGCCCTCCAAATACAAATTAATCCTGTAGAGTGACAATTAGCCAATAACAACTATACCCAATCAGACTGGATTCATCAAATACTTTTGGCATTAATTGCTATCGTCTTTTATACCCACTCTTAGTTGTATAGATAAAAACGCTCTCCAGAAGATCAGCAATCTTCCAGCCGTGTAAGGAGATTTTATACCTTCAGCCTGTTCGTTCTTTAGATAAGAAAGATCAGTTCACAGCTTGCTATCAGCTTCTATTATTAAATATATATGAGTAGAGAACATGAAACACGGAACCCTTTTTTCTTTTAAACTTTTAAATCAAGATAATAAAG
Source organism: Mesobacillus foraminis (assembly GCF_004340465.1). Classification (GTDB taxonomy): domain Bacteria; phylum Bacillota; class Bacilli; order Bacillales; family Cytobacillaceae; genus Mesobacillus_B; species Mesobacillus_B foraminis. The sequence goes on from NZ_SLVV01000004.1 coordinate 330,069, forward strand.
CAGAGTTGCCGGTGGAAACTCTGCTTTTTGACTTTGAATATTTAATCCTTAGCAACCAATAACAGAACATGTGTGACATAGTAGCCAATTCACATCTATAGAAAAAACCTCATCTTAATCCTTCTAAGTCTGATTAACAACCATTGCTGTCAGGATCCGGTTTTCTGCATTAATGGCAGTTACCGAAGAGGTCGCTGCAACAAAAATACTAACAGTAAAGGTATTCTGGCCAGCTACTGTCTGGGTGACGTAACTTATCGATGGGAGGTACCTCTGGGTTCCAGTGCCTACCTGGGTAGCTCTGGTTAAAGTATATTCATTTAATAACACTCCATCTCTTCTGAGCCTGATTCTAAGGTCCAAGCTAAAATTTCCAGGGGTGGTAGTCACCGCAGTTTGTATCATAGAATCCAATTTTACTGTGGTAGGGGCTGTAGTAGTAACAGGTAGTGTCAATAAAGTTGTTTCTCCAGTCAGTGGAACAGGAGTTGCAGTGTTCGTCTGTGTATTAAATATATTTGCTGTTGGTCCCGTTGCACCGGTTGGCCCGGTTGCTCCTGTTACTCCAGTTGCACCGGTTGGCCCGGTTGGCCCGGTTGGACCTGTTGCTCCGGTTGGCCCGGTCGCTCCTGTTTCTCCCGTTGCTCCGGTTGCACCGGTTGGACCTGTTGCTCCGGTTGGTCCAGTTTCTCCTGTCGCACCTGTTGCTCCTGAGGGCCCCGTTGCTCCGGTTGCTCCTGTTACTCCAGTTGCCCCGGTTGGCCCGGTTGGACCTGTTGCTCCGGTTGGCCCGGTCGCTCCAGTTTCTCCGGTTGGTCCGGTTGCTCCGGTTGGTCCAGTTTCTCCCGTGGCTCCGGTTGGTCCTGTTACTCCTGTTGCTCCAGTTGGCCCGGTTGCTCCTGTTTCTCCGGTTGGTCCTATTTCTCCCGTTGCCCCGGTTGGTCCCGTGGCTCCAGTTTCTCCCGTTGGACCAGTTTCTCCGGTTGGCCCTGTTGGACCCGTTGCTCCTGTTGGTCCTGTTGCTCCGGTTGGCCCGGTTGCTCCTGTTTCTCCTGTGGCACCTGTTGCCCCGGTTGGTCCTGTTGCTCCGGTTGCTCCGGTTGCTCCGGTTGCTCCTGTTGCCCCTGTTGGTCCCGTGGCTCCTGTTTCTCCTGTTGCTCCAGTTTCTCCCGTGGCTCCAGTTGGCCCGGTTGCTCCTGTTTCTCCAGTTGCCCCGGTCGCTCCGGTTGGTCCTGTTGCTCCCGTTGCCCCGGTTGGCCCCGTTGCTCCTGTTTCTCCTGTTGCACCGGTTGGCCCGGTTGGACCTGTTGCTCCAGTTTCTCCCGTGGCTCCAGTTGGTCCTGTTGCTCCCGTTGCTCCTGTTGGCCCGGTCGCTCCGGTTGGTCCTGTTGCTCCTGTTGGCCCCGTGGCTCCAGTTTCTCCCGTTGGACCAGTTTCTCCCGTTGCCCCGGTTGATCCTGTTTCTCCTGTCGCTCCTGTTGCCCCTGTTGGTCCCGTCGCTCCTGTTGGTCCCGTCGCTCCAGTTTCTCCCGTGGCTCCGGTGGCTCCGGTTGGTCCTGTTTCTCCTGTCGCTCCCGTTGCTCCAGTTTCTCCCGTTACTCCCGTAGCTCCGGTTGCTCCGGTTGGTCCTGTTTCTCCTGTCGCTCCTGTTGCCCCTGTTGGTCCCGTCGCTCCTGTTGGTCCCGTCGCTCCAGTTTCTCCCGTGGCTCCGGTTGGTCCCGTGGCTCCCGTTGCTCCAGTTTCTCCGGTTGCTCCGGTTGCTCCGGTTGGTCCTGTTGCTCCAGTTGCTCCCGTTGGCCCGGTTGCTCCCGTTGCTCCAGTTTCTCCCGTTGCCCCGGTTGCTCCCGTTGCTCCTGTTGCACCGGTTGGCCCGGTTGGACCTGTTGCTCCAGTTTCTCCCGTTGCCCCGGTTGCTCCTGTTGCTCCAGTTTCTCCCGTTTCTCCCGTTGCCCCGGTTGCTCCTGTTGGTCCTGTTGCTCCCGTTGCCCCGGTTGGTCCCGTGGCTCCTGTTTCTCCTGTTGCTCCTGTTTCTCCCGTTGCCCCCGTTGGTCCCGTGGCTCCAGTTTCTCCTGTTGCACCGGTTGGCCCGGTCGCTCCTGTTTCTCCCGTTGTACCGGTTGGTCCCGTGACTCCTGTTGCTCCTCCGGTTGCTCCAGTTGCTCCAGTTGGCCCGGTTGGTCCTGTTTCTCCCGTTGCTCCAGTTAGCCCGGTTGGTCCCGTGGCTCCAGTTAGCCCGGTTGGTCCCGTGGCTGCTGTTTCTCCTGTTGGCCCGGTTGGTCCCGTTGCCCCGGTTTCTCCAGTTGCCCCGGTTGCTCCGGTTGCCCCGGTTGCTCCTGTTGGCCCAGTTGCTCCTGTTGGCCCAGTTGCTCCGGTTGGTCCAGTTGGCCCGGTTGGTCCCGTTGCTCCTGTTGCTCCAGTTTCTCCCGTTTCTCCCGTTGCCCCGGTTGCTCCTGTTGGTCCTGTTGCTCCCGTTGCCCCGGTTGGTCCCGTGGCTCCTGTTTCTCCTGTTGCTCCTGTTTCTCCCGTTGCCCCCGTTGGTCCCGTGGCTCCAGTTTCTCCTGTTGCTCCAGTTTCTCCCGTGGCTCCAGTTGGCCCGGTTGCTCCTGTTTCTCCAGTTGCCCCGGTCGCTCCGGTTGGTCCCGTTGCTCCTGTTTCTCCTGTTGCACCGGTTGGCCCGGTTGGCCCTGTTGCTCCAGTTTCTCCCGTTGCTCCTATTGGCCCGGTCGCTCCGGTTGGTCCTGTTGCTCCCGTTGCCCCGGTTGCTCCAGTTTCTCCGGTAGATCCTGTTGGCCCGGTTGCTCCGGTTGGTCCTGTTGCTCCAGTTTCTCCCGTTGCCCCGGTTGCTCCCGTCGCTCCAGTTTCTCCCGTTACCCCGGTTGGCCCGGTTGCTCCGGTTGCTCCAGTTTCTCCCGTGGCTCCAGTTGGCCCGGTTACTCCTGTTTCTCCCGTTGCCCCGGTCGCTCCAGTTTCTCCCGTTACCCCGGTTGGCCCGGTTGCTCCGGTTGCTCCAGTTTCTCCCGTTGGCCCGGTTGGACCCGTTGCTCCGGTTGGCCCAGTTGTTCCCGTTGGTCCTGTCGCTCCGGTTGGTCCGCTTGCTCCGTTGGCCCGGTTGCTCCTGTTTCTCCCGGTGCCCCGGTTGGTCCTGTTTCTCCCGTTGCTCCAGTTTCTCCCGTTGCTCCTGTTTCTCCCGTTGCTCCTGTTGGACCTGTTGCTCCGGTTGACCCGGTCGCTCCAGTTGCTCCAGTTTCTCCTGTTGCACCGGTTGGCCCGGTTGCTCCTGTTTCTCCCGTTGCTCCAGTTTCTCCCGTTGCCCCGGTTGGTCCGGTTGCTCCGGTTGCTCCTGTTGGTCCCGTGGCTCCCGTTGCTCCTCTTGCACCTGTTGGACCTGTCGCTCCGGTTGCCCCGGTTGCTCCTGTTGCTCCCGTTGCTCCAGTTTCTCCCGTTGGACCAGTTGCTCCTATTTCTCCCGGTGCCCCGGTTGGTCCCGTTGCTCCTATTTCTCCCGGTGCCCCGGTTGGTCCCGTTACTCCAGTTTCTCCTGTAGCTCCTGTTGCTCCTGTTGCTCCTGTTGGCCCAGTCGCTCCAGTTTCTCCCGGTGCCCCTGTTGCTCCTGTTGGCCCGGTTGGTCCGGTTGGTCCGGTTCCTCCAGTTTCTCCAGTGACACCTGTTGGTCCGGTTGCTCCGGTTTCTCCAGTTGCCCCGGTTGGTCCGGTTAGTCCTGTTGCTCCCGTTGCCCCGGTTGCTCCAGTTTCTCCGGTAGGTCCTGTTGGCCCGGTTGGTCCGGTTGGTCCAGTTGCTCCAGTTTCTCCCGTGGCTCCAGTTGCTCCAGTTGCTCCGGTTGCTCCGGTTGCTCCTGTTGCTCCTGTTGGCCCGGTTGGTCCGGTTGCTCCCGTTGCTCCTCTTGCACCTGTTGGTCCGGTTGCTCCGGTTGCCCCGGTTTCTCCCGTTGCCCCGGTTTCTCCCGTTGCCCCGGTTGCTCCCGTTGCTCCTGTTGGACCTGTTACTCCGGTTTCTCCTGTTGCTCCGGTTGCCCCAGTTGCTCCAGTTTCTCCCGTTGCCCCGGTTGGACCCGTTGCTCCGGTTAGTCCGGTTGCTCCAGTTTCTCCTATTGCACCTGTTGGCCCGGTCGCTCCTGTTGCTCCAGTTTCTCCCGTTGCACCGGTTGGCCCGGTTGCTCCGGTTTCTCCGGTTGGTCCTGTTGCTCCAGTTTCTCCCGTTGCCCCGGTTGCTCCCGTTGCCCCGGTTGCTCCCGTCGCTCCTGTTTCTCCCGTTACCCCGGTTGGCCCGGTTGCTCCGGTTGCCCCGGTTGGTCCGGTTGGTCCTGTCGCTCCGGTTGCCCCGGTTGCTCCGGTTGCTCCTGTTGGTCCCGTTGCTCCTGTTTCTCCTGTTACTCCAGTTTCTCCCGTGGCTCCTGTTGGCCCGGTTGCTCCTGTTTCTCCTGTTTCTCCAGTTGGTCCCGTTGATCCTGTTTCTCCTGTTACCCCAGTTTCTCCCGTGGCTCCTGTTGGCCCGGTTGCTCCTGTTTCTCCTGTTGCCCCGGTCGCTCCGGTTGATCCTGTTTCTCCCGTTGCTCCTGTTTCTCCTGTTTCTCCCGTTGCCCCGTTTGGTCCCGTTGCTCCGGTTGGTCCTGTCGTTCCAGTTGGTCCGCTCGGCCCGATTGATCCTGCTGGCCCAATTGGTCCTGTTGCCCCAGTAGGTCCGCGTGGTCCAGGCGGCCCTGTAGGACCTCTTAGATGAGTCACCTCTCCCACAAGTTCAAAGACATTCTCCAATATGTCTTCAATTACGATAAAAATAAACCTAAACATCTCAAGTAAGGTGTCACCCCCCTTAAAAGTAACCTTATAAACAAGCTATTCAGTACACAAAAAAAGAGTGAGCAAATTGGTTGTCAATTTACTCGCTCTTTTCCTTAAGGGTATTAAAGAATTCCTTGTTGTACAGTACTTTTGGATCATTTGGTAAAGACTGCGCTGCCAAGTCATTGTGACGAACTGATTCTTCAATGTTTCCGAGCCCCCATTGGCAAACAACCAGCTGCAAATGGGGATACCAGGTATGATAAGCTGGTTCATAAAAGGAAGGATCCTCTATATATCTTTTAAACTCGGTCGCAGTCTTAAACCAAAATGCAGCTGCTTGGAGTTTCCCTTTCTCCAGCAGGCAATCACCGATCATACACGCAGTTTTGGGCCGTGGCTCCGTAATTTCCAGGCATGATAACAAGGAACGCAACCTTTCCTCCTGTTTTCCAAGCTGCCCATAACAAAAGCTCATGTACTCGTAGGCTTTAATTTGGTCCTCAATCCAGCCATCCTCGCAAACCAGGAATGATTCATATTGAGAAATTGATTCTTCATACTTCTGATGCTCCCGCAGCTCATTCGCATAATAAAAAAGATCCCTGGGTGTGAAAATTTCACCCCGTTCCAGCCTTTTCTGATAAATATCAAGATTCCGCGTAGATTTGACGGCAAATTCACTTTTAACTGATCCTATATGACTGACACCAATATCGGAGTAAACTGTTTTTCCGTAAACCTCCAAATATTCATGAACAGGCCCAATCCATTTATATCCCCTGCTCCGTTTGACAAATCTGTTCCTTCGATATTGAAAAGCAGGATTCCCCTGGGGATCAAAAGCCATAGTAGTGTACATGGAGACGATATCCACGGATGGATCCAAAGTTTCTTTCAAATGCTTAAATTTTAACTGTTCTGATTCAGGAAGAAGATCATCTGCATCCATGAAAAATATATATTCTTTCGTTGCCTTTGAAAACGCGTAATTCCTTGCCTTGGAAAAATCATCGCACCACTCAAAAAAATACACCTTATCGGTATAGTTTCGTGCAATGTTCACCGTTTCGTCCTCTGACCCTGTATCCACAATAACGATTTCATCAACTAGTTCACAAACAGATTGCAGGCATCGCTCCAAAACCTCTTCCTCATTTCTTACAATCATGCATAAACTGACAGAAACCATATAACCACCTCAAATTCCAACTTCTGATTTTAAGGTATGAATGCGTCTCTATTTTGTCACTATTCAAATTGGGAACGCCCTTTCTTCCTTTAAAGAATGGACACTTGATTGACAAGAAGGGCTAATTTTTTATAAAATTAGGTTGTGCACAATTTAATTTTACATGAAGGGGTTTGCTAATTGAACGCAGAAGAATTTTTAAAGCTCGAAAATCAGTTATGTTTTGCTATATATGCGTGTTCAAGAGAAATTACGCGATTGTACCGTCCAATATTGGATGATCTTGAGCTTACATATCCGCAGTTTTTAACTCTGGCTGTTTTATGGGAGCATCAGCGACTCACGGTTAAGGAAATTAGCCAACATTTGCAGTTGGACAGCGGCACCCTGACGCCGATGCTCAAGAGGATGGAGGCCATGGGTGTTTTAGAGCGCAAAAGGGCCAGTGAAGATGAGCGGAAAGTGTATATTGAACTGACGAATAAAGGGATCCATCTAAAAAAGAAAGCTATTCAGCTTCCAGAGAAATGCATTCCTCATTTTGGGCTTTCAGAACATCAATATAAAGAATTACTAGCCAGCATGCAGCAGTTGATTGAGAATCTTCAACAAGTGACAAGATTAACCTAAGAGGTGAATTAAATGGATGTCTTGCTTCAAAGACCCTTCCAGGAGGGCCAGACTTTCAGAGAAGTAATTGAGAATAAGAAAACCCTGGTTGTATTCGTCCGGCATCCTGGCTGACCGGTTTGCCGGGAAATGCTTACGCAGTTGCGTGAGAGATATCAGGTATTAATGGACACAGGGTTTCAGGTGGTCGTCATCACGCCGTCGATAGGTTTATTTTTAGAAAAGTTCGTGCTTGCCTTTGGCCCTTTCCCATTCCCGATCTATGGAGACCCAAAACGAGAACTATATCAGCAGTTGGGCCATAACACGATGAGCAAATGGAAGCTCCTCTACAAAGCCGGGAAGACCTTCATCACCCAGGGCCCAGGTAAATTTCTTCCCGATGACATAGAACAGAAGCAGCTCGTTCAAGAAGCAATGAAAACACATGATATTTTCATTCAAGGCGGTGCATGGTTATTTGATGATAACGGGAAAATCATCTGGAACCATATAGATTCGTCCCCAGAGGATCATGCCACTATCGATGAACTCCTTTCTGTCATGAAACGACTTTCCATGTCTAGCTAATACGTTTAGGCGCCAAATATATAATTTCATTTTCCACAAAGAAAAGGATCAGGACTCCTAACAGTCCATGATCCTCTTTCTGTTTAGCTTGCAATTCATTGTTTTAAAACGCAATATATCAAAAGATTTTACAATATTACCTCGATCGATTTCTTTTTTTATATGCCTATGTTTAATTTGTAACAATAACTTTGGTTCATTCTGGATTTACTTCTTCACACAATTTAATACTTCACAAAAGTTGTAATTCCACGGTGTGAAAGATAAATCCGGTGACTAAGTTCTTCAACCCATCTCCTCGGGTTCAATTTGTACAAACCATAAATGGTGGAAAAGTAATTTCAGTCATTATTTTGGCTCCTCGGTGGAAGATCTCCTTTTTCTATTTTTGATTTGGCTAATCACTAAAAGAAGGAATGGAATGATGATCATAAATGCTGGGAATATGAAAAAAAGACCCGCATAACGTCCTTCATATAAATGCTCTGAATAGCTGCTGGCAATTGTAACCGACATAAATAATGCAATGAGTCCCATTGGATACACCAGATTTGAGGGCTTTTTCACTTTAAAAAGAACGGCGGCCCCCGCAATTGCCCCATATAAATAGATACTGGCTTTGAAAAAGATTCCGATTACCATCGCCATCATAAAAAAAACATCCAGGCGTTCCAAAAACTCGGCGACTTGAATAGTCTGTACCGTTGATAAAAGCGGAAACTGTGATCGGGACGTCAGATCGACTCCAAGCACACTAATGTTCATGATCATGACAATGGCAATGTTGATTCCACTTAATGTCAGTGCAAAAAAACTGGTCAGTTTGGCTTTCCTTGGATTCGCCAGATATGGGAGAAGCATAGAAAACACAATTGCTTCACCGAAAGGGAAGAAGATGGTTTCTGTAAAACCCACTTTCAGCACCGGCAGGATTCCCGCTTCCAAAACTGGTTTCAGGTTATTGATGTCGATCAGCCCGGAAAAAATGATAAGGACAAACCCCATAAAAGCGAGAATGTACATCATTATAAAAAAAATTTCACCCGTTCTCGCCAGGACTTCAATTCCTTTTCGTAGGGCATATACGATAACAAGTACGAATAGCCCGTTTACAATAAACAGCGGAGTCTCAATATAAGCAAAGGTCAGGAGCATTTCCCCAAAGTCGCGCAGATCCCTTGAGGACAGGTAGACAAAAAACAGAATATACATGAAGCCTAAGGTACGTCCTAAAAATTTCCCTAAAATTTTCTGCATGTACTCTGTGGGGACCAAGTCCGGGTAGGAATGGAACAGCCGATATTGCATCCAGAAAACTACAATCCCGCCAGCCCAGCCGAAAAGAATAGCAAGCCATGCATCCTGCTTGGCGTCAATGGCGAGCGGAACCAGGATCGCGCTTCCCAGCTCAAATAACAGCATGAGAACAAACAGTTGATATGCGCTAATTTTTGCTTTTTCCACGAGACCCTGTCACGCCCTTCTATTCCTGATTGAGCGGGCAAAAAATGAAGTTTTCCCGACTTTAACTAAAAATTGCTTCTATTACTAAGTTTGCACTATCATTGTTGAATAGCCGAAAAACATTAGATAGTAGTGTTATCTTTTATGTGCCTCCTTAGTGTTGCCTTTTTCCCTAAATTACAAAAGCTTTTTTTAAAGGTATCAGATCAACACCCTCTAGCACTTTTGTAGGCCTGGAAACAGGGGGGCGAAAAGACTCACAGACCATTTACCATCATTTTCTAAAAATCATACTAAACTTTTAAAATGCACCCTTTTGTTTATTTTTAGTAAGAACCTTTAAGAAAATTGATGATTTCACGGTTTATTTCTACTAAATGTGTTTCAGAAGGAAAGTGTCCCATATCATAAGCTTTAAACGCTGCTAAGTTCGGAATGACTTCTTTAGCGACGTTCCTTACTCTATTTTCAGGAAAAAAGAGATCCTTTTCCCCCGCTATCACCATCGTGGGCGCGGTGTAGTGTGCCAATTCTTCTCTCTTGGTTAATTTAGGCATATCTTGTTCGAGTCGGATGTATTTAAATACATCGCCGATTATCCTTTTATCTATTTCTTTCATGGTATTATTCGACATATTGCCAGTGATTTTATCTAGATATTTCTGTGATGAGGTTCTATTAAATAGGAGCAAAGGAAGCAGGATCTCTTTCATCATTCTCATTTTGGAACCCAGTGTGATTCCTGCGGGCGATACTAATACGGCACAATCAATTTTTTCCGGCATAAATGATGCCAGCCTTAAAATAATACCTCCGCCATAGGACGGACCTATAAATGAACAATGTTCAATATTAAAATGATCCATCAGTTCATTGATCCATTGAGCAAAGCTCTTATCCTTCGCTGATATTCTATTATCGTCGCTGAATCCAGGATGGCCGATGGTATCTGGCGCATAAATTCTGTAATGTTCGATAATCGGCAAAAACCACGACAAAGTCATTGGATTAATACAATTGCCACCCTGAAGGATAAAAATAGGCTTCCCGGCCTTTGGGCCTGCTGCAAGCACGTGGGTTTTGCCAAAGCTTGTTTCAACATAGAATCTTTCAATATCAAATTCCAATGATTTTAAATAATTCTCGTAGTGCTGTGTAATCAGCCTTTTTCCTTCGCTACTTTTATATATTGTCTTCTTTCCCATAATCCTGCCCCTTCCCTTGCTGCGGTTTTAGGTGCGTTTACCAATGAATTCCTTTTTCTAAATCTATCATATACAAAATTTAGCTATATAAATATAAAAAGCTGCCAATGGCAGCTGATTCCCCGTATATCACATCAAGGTTGATACACTAGTTAGTTGGCTTCATGTTCCGGGCTGTGAATATGTTTTTGGTAGAAGTGGGCATTAGCCACACCCATATATGGAACCAGCCAGAGAAATCCTATTCCAAAAGAGAGAATGCACAGTAAACCCCAGCCTAAGAAGCTCAAGTTCAGAAGGAAAAAGTCCATTTTAAACTCTTTCATTCTTTCTTGACTTTCCCGGATTGCTTGCAGTGCAGTAAATTCCGGGTGGTCTTTCAGAAGGAGATAAGCTTGGGAGTACCCAGTTCCTTTCACGATTCCAGGAATAATCAATAGAAGACCCCACAGCAGAGAAAAGACAACAGTAAGGACACTAGTCCATATCAGTTTCCAGGCCATGCTGGTTGTATAGACAGAGAAAAGTTGACTTGTCTTCCAATGCTCATTCCTTGCAAGAGAAAGATAATACCAATAGGAAGCGGCCGTAATTGGAAAGAGGAAAAGGGTAATGACGGAATTTATCATATCAGCCTTTACCGGAACATGATCCTGTTCAAGCCATTTCCAGAAGCCCCCGCTTATATAAATTTCGATTCCAGTAGGAATAAGGTAAAAAAAGAAGGCCAGAATGATACTTACCCAGAATGCTTGTCCCCATTTGCCTCTTAAGCTGTGTAAAGCAGAGTATTTAATGTCTCCAATAATCATGGTGTCCCCCAGGTTTTTTATGTAATTTTTTGTCCTAATTATTTTCGAAGGCACTTTACTTCGGCTGTCTGCTTGATAAACTCGATCATTTGTCTGTTCGATATAGATACCATCCTCCCCATCCACTTATTATGGCAATCGGCACTAACCAGAGATTTCGGCTAATATCTCCTTCTTTAAGAAAATGGATATTAAAAGCATGTCCCAGTCCAAAAATGACACCAATCGAAAGCAAACCAAAAAATAATCGAATAAAATAGTCTTTGATGTAGTTTTTCATATATAATCCTTTCCCGCTGGTGGGCTTACTTGACTAAGAATAAGTAAGGTCACTAAATCATCTCATTCCCAAAAGAACCTGAGCTTCTTTCGAAATGATTTTAATTAAGTTCTCTTTGTTTAAGTTTAAAGGTTTATCTCCATATTGATATTCTCTTTTTTCCTTCTGGGTAGTTCCCGTTACTGTCTTTCATTGTAGCGCAAAATGGACTGCATTAATATACAATACTATACAATTCTGTTATTATTTAATGGGTGATGATATTGAAACTATTAACGCGATCGTTTATTTTCTCTTTTCTTACTAATATAGTATTCATTGTTGCAAAACTACTATAGGCAGTGATTATAACGGCAATTTTTCTATACGGACCTATTGAAGAATTTGAGGGAGAAGATGTTTCCGTTCTTAGCAGTGAGGTAGCCATAGGGGGAGACATTTTTACTCCCTTCCTTTACGAATTCATTTTGGGATTTGTTGTTGTGTCACTCGTGTTTTTATTAGGCTATAAACTGAAGTTGATCAAGTAAATTGGAGGGAAGTAAAGAGATTTTACTTCCCTTGATCTTTTCAATAATTTGACCCAATGCGCAGAGCGTCCCTAATCTGTATCCCCCCTTTAATTCCCCCCTATCCATGGGACTGTTCCCACAAAAAGCACCCAAAAGCATAATAAGAAAATCCCTGGTATTATAGAAATGATCAAATTGCGGAGGTTTGTTTTAGAATGATTAAAAAAATTGCTACGGTCGCAGTGTATGTAGAAGACCAACAAAAGGCAAAAACGTTTTGGTCAGAAAAAGTCGGGTTTGACGTAGTTGCCAATCACCCCATGGGACCAAATGCCTTCTGGCTTGAAGTAGCTCCCAAAGGTGCAGACAGCTGTTTAGTCATTTACCCTAAATCGATGATGAAGGGTTCGGAAAATCTGAAGGCATCCATCGTATTTCAGTGTGATGACATTAGAAGTACATATGAACAGCTTAAAGCGAATGGTGTTGAGTTTGCAGGTGAGCCTCAAGAAATGCCGTGGGGCACCTTTGTGCAGTTTAAAGATGAAGATGGAAATGAGTTTTTATTGAAACAGTAGCAGCCAGGGGCAGGTTCACAGTTATGGGAGCCTGTCTTATTTGCAGAAAAAAAGGTGTACCACAAAAATGCAGTACAACCTTTCTGTAAGATACCGGTTCTAAATAACCATTTCTATTATTTTATTGATATACTCCTCGTTTTCTCTTATATTGACTTTTCGACTTAGAGATTGATTCAGCCGCAGGAACTCCGCCGCCACCCTTGCCATGGTCTCCATAATTTCATGAGAATTCCGACTGGATTCCCAGCTTTCTAAAAGTGTTAATTGCCCGGCCTTCAGCTTGCTTCGTTTGCCCTCGATTTTGGACCAACCTCCATATGGGCTGTCCAAATGCTGTTCCATTTCCATATACCATCCATAAACGACCAGCCACCGCACTCGATCCATATTCGATAAGGCATAATACATTTCATCCCTCATAACGGCCCGGTATGTTTCGTGTATAAAAGCCAGTACTTTATTTCTCCATGCCTCGACTTCCTCCGGCGAAGGACTGTAAACCAGATGGGAGGATTCCTTCAACACCTTGCTGAGGATATGATGGGGATCATACAGAACCTTGTTTCCTTTTAACCAGATGGAGGGTGTAACTTCTTCAGGTGAGTGATACCAGCTGTCAACCTTAACAAAGCAATCATAATGGGTCACTATCCAGGGAGTATACAGCTGGGATTCTTCGAAGAGCACTTTTCCCCATTTCTTTGCCCGATTGCTTTCATCTTAGATAAAGCCTTCTATCTTTTCGGGGTTTACGACAGTATGCAGATCAATATCAGAGTATACATCAGCATTCCCTCTCGCCAGTGAACCTGCCAGATAAATGGCCAGAACATCAGGGTCTGCGGTTAAATCTTGCAGAGCCTTTTCTAAAAGACGATCACGATGTTTTGGTAAAGATTGATCTCTTTCCATGTATTTACTTACGAATCCCGCACACTATTGACCAGCTCCTTGTTTTAGAGAATCTTAAACATCAATTATTCTACTAACAAATAAGAAATCCTTTTTAGCCATGGGGATTAAGTAAAAAACTCCTGAATGAGTTTTTGCTTTAAATCGCAACTTTAAAATATATATCCATTGCCATTGATCAATCCGAAATATAAGTGCTGATTTGCGACATATCATATTTCTTACTATTAATCCCTTTTATAACAATCCATTAAAGGCCTAGCATCGTATCTTATTTAGCACCCGGGTATAGAGCTCACTTGCTTTTGCACCCAAAGAATGGGTACTAAAAAAGGAAGTTAAACAGAAATAAAAATGCGGCAAACAATTCGTATAAGTTCCAATTTCTCTCAAAATTTTATATAATATTATATAACGTATTATTACATGAAGTGGGGAATATAATATGAAACTTAACACAGAAAGTTCTTTGCCTCTTTATTTGCAGCTTAAGCAGAATATCAAAGATGGAATCCAAAACGGACAATACCTCCCCGGCAGTAAATTGCCAAATGAATCGGACCTTTGCGAAATTTATGGGATCAGCAGAATAACGGTAAGAAGAGCGATCTCTGAGCTGGCGGATGAGGGCTTCCTGGAGCGGAAACAAGGGAAAGGAACGTTTGTCAAAAGAAGCAAAATGGCCCGTGAGTTAATTAATGTCAATGGATTTACAGATTTCAGCAAACAGCTTGGCAAAAACCCTTCAAAGAAAACCATTGTCTGTGAAGAAGCGAAAGCAGACAAGGAGATTGCCGAGTCTCTTCAAATACCGGCCGGTTCACCCGTATTAAAACTTTGCAGGGTCATGTACATTGATCAGGAGCCTTTTTTAATTGATTTGGCCCATTATTCGCTTGAACGCTTTCCAAATCTGCTTGAGAGAATTCATGAGCACTCTTCCTCCTATCAGGTGCTTGAGAACATCTACAACATCGACATTAAGAACAGTACAAGCAAAAAAGTGATAACTGCGATCCAGGCTAACCATGAAGATTCCGAACACCTGGATTGCGAAATAGGCGAAACCCTCTTTAATATATATAAAACCGTGTATGATAAAGATCAGGTTCCCATTCACACTTCGAATTTCAAGGTTCCGGCTTCTCTTGTGGCTTTTACCATAACGACATAAAAAAAGAATGGTTACGATCCAGAAACTGGACGTAAACCATTCTTTTTTTAAGGTATTAATTGCTTTCCATAACCAAATGCCCCATGAACCTCACAGGTTCTTGCTGCGCGGTCGGCAGCCATTCTCAATGATTCTTTAACGGGAAATTGTTGAAGATAATTCGTAAGGAATGCCGCAATAAAGGAATCCCCTGCCCCCAGAGTATCAACGACATTGGCTTCCACAATACCCTGTGTAAACACCTCGCTTTTAATCGAGGCACTCACACCTTCCCCCCCTCTGGTGACAAGAACGAATGGTGTTCCGAGGGAGTGTATCCTCAGAAACAATTCATCAATTTCCTCAGGAGATAAATGACTTCCAGATAAAAAAGCAAACGTTAGATGGGGGCATACCTTCCCCAGGATTTCATCCGTAAAGTGGTTTGAAAAGTCGTATGAAAGCGGAATCATTTTTTTGAGTGTTGGCAATTCATCATCCAGGGAGCTGTAAATGCTGGTATGAAGGATATCAAATCCTCCTATATAATGATAATCATCTTCCGTAAGCTTTAATTTTAAACGAGATTGGATCCCGCCTTTATTGGATGAGATAAAAACACGGTCTCCATCATCATTCAGATCCACATAGGCTTTCCCACTTTCGCCTACTGCCCTTCTGATTTTGCTGATGTCAATCTCCATTGCCTTCAGCGTATCAACAATGTGGTCTCCCTCCGTGTCATTTCCTACAATTCCAATGAACGCCGTTTTCTCTGCCCCTGATTGTTTGGATAGGACCGCTACATTCAAAGCATTTCCACCTGGGAACATTTCGTTCCGGTCTTTATAAATATCAACAACATTATCTCCAATTGCTATAAGCTTCATCGTAAACACATCCTTTTTTTATCCTTTGACGCTGCCGGAAGCAAGGCCGCGAACAAAATATTTTTGCATGCACAGGAACAGCATGATGATCGGCAACGCCGAAATCATCAATCCGGCCATCAGGACTCCCCAGTTGGTAGCCAAAGCATCCCTAAATTGCATAAGGCCCGCTGGAATTGTTTTCAAGGCATCCGAGTCGACAAAGATCAGTGCGAACATAAATTCATTCCAGGTAAAATAAGCGGTCAGCACCACTGATGTCATCATAATGGGTATGTTCATCGGAACAAAGATTTTGGTGAAAATGGTCCAGGAATTGCATCCATCCAGGTAGGCTGCTTCCTCAAGTTCTTTTGATACCTCAAGGAAAGAAGCCCTTATGAGTAAAATCGTGATTGGGATCCGGTAGGCCACATACGGCAGGATCATCGCCCAATAGGTATCATGGATTCCCATCGACTGAATTAGTTTGTATAAAGGTACGAGGCTGACCTGCGGGGAAAGCATCATCCCTCCCATGCAGAACACAAGCAGAAATTTCTTGGCTTTAAAATCAAACCGGGCCAAGCCATAGGCACCCAGTGCACTGATCAGGACTGTAAGGAAACAGGTGATGGATGTAACCAGCAGACTATTAACAAAATAGCCGGAAATTCCTGTATTCCATGCTTCCACATAATTGGACCACATCCATTCCTTTGGAAGCGCCCAGCTATTAGTGAAAATTTCCTCTGTAGATTTGAAAGAACTGACCACCATCCAGAACAGAGGATAAGCGATGGCGATAAAATAGATCAATAATATCGTATAAATGGGAGTGCCGCCAATAAGATTTCTCCGGCTCGTCCTTTTTTTCGAAACAGGCAGCGCCTGAAAGGGAACGGCTGCTTTGCTGGTTTCCATATTATCCATCCTCTCCAGATTTGAATAATCTTAGCTGGATCAGTGAAAAGATCAGGCTAAGCACCAGAATGACAGTCGCGACAGCTGATGCATATCCCATTTGATCCTTAAAGAAGGCCGAGTTGTATAAAAGCGTTCCCAGCACTTCACTGGCATTCCCCGGTCCGCCGCCCGTCAGTATATACGGTTCATTGAAGACGGTAAAGGCGCCGGTCAAAGTGATCAGGGAGGCGACAAAAAACATTTCTCTTACCTGCGTGACAGTAACGGACAAGAACTTGCGGATACGCCCTGCCCCATCCATTTCAGCCGCTTCATACAATTCTCTTGGAATATTTTGAATGGAAACGATGAAAAGCATCATGATATAGCCAATGCTTTGCCATTGTGAGACCGCAATGACGGCAAATATCGCCGTTTCTGACTCTCCCAGCCATGCCCTCGCATGCTCCTCCATACCAATTAAACTTAAGAAACCGTTCAAGATTCCGATATCCGGGTTATAAATAAAGGTAAACAGCAAGGCTATGACGGTAATCGAAATCACAACGGGAATAAAAAAGATCGTTCGGAACATCGAGCTGACCAGCCTGGTGATCGGATCTTCCAGAATGGCAGCAAGGATCAGCCCGCCCATTACCTGGCATAAAATCGAGATGACCGCATACCAGATATTATTTTTTAAGGCTATATAGAAAACTTCATCTTTAAAAAGATTAAGGAAATTTTCGAATCCAATGTACGTTTTTTCTGGTGAAAAAGCTGAAAATTCATAGAAACTGAACCTTAAATTTTCCACAATAGGATAATAGACAAAGAGCAGCATAAACAAGATACACGGTGCAATATAGAGATAGGGCAGCCATTTTTTTGTATGCAGCAACGTAAGTTCCCCCCTTTTTAGGAAAAAGGTGGCGAATGGACAACCACCTTTGATTCTCCTCTTTACTGAGCTGATTTAACATCTTTCACTGCCTTTTGGACATCCTTCATGACTTGCTCAGGAGTTTTCTTCCCATCCAGCATTTGCTGAGTGCCATTTAAATAGGCATCCACAATTTTTATGTCAACAGCTGTATCAAACCATAGGTAGGTCTCTTCAGCATTTGCAATCAAGTCAATGGCTTCCTGCTGAAGCTTTGATGCATTCTCCTCATTGGTGGTTCCTTTGACTGCACTGTACTCACTTACTTCTGCTAATTGCTCGATGCCTTTTTCCTTGGATGTCAGGAATTTAACAAATTCCATTGCCTCTTTAGGATGTTTTGTTTTTGAGGAAATCATAATGCCTTCTGGCGCCCCAGTGATAGAATTTGGATTGCCCTCCCCGCCTTCAATCCCAGGGATGTTAAATACGCCGAGGTTTTCTTTTAGAGTTGGCTCGATCAGGCCAATTTCTGCAAGCTGGAAGAAACCGATCGCAGCCTTTCCGCTCTTAAAGAGTTCACGGGAATACTCATGGTCCACTGAGTTGACTCCCTTGTTGAAATACGGCTCCAGCTCCATGAATTTTTCAAGTGCTTTTACATAGCCCGGATGTGAGAAATCGCCTTCTGCATTCTTGCGGTCATAATCTTCATTGATCACATCCTGCGGAACCATTAACTGATTCAATGAACCGATGTAATGAGAAATCGTCCATGGTGCTTTGCTTCCGAACCCGATTGGAGTGTAGCCGGCTTTCTTGATTTTATCAGACGCCGCTAATAGGTCGCTCCAGGTTTTTGGAACCTCAAGGCCAAGTTCGTCGAAAATTTTCTTATTATAAAAGAATGCCTTGCCATCCGTGGACCACGGAATCCCATAAATCTTGCCATCCAGCGTGAATGGCTTGAATTGTGATTGAATGAACTCGTTGGACCATTCTGCGTCTTCTTTTACATAATCGGTCAAATTAAGGGATTGGCCTGAACGAGCAAAATTGTAGGCAAACTCCCCGCTCCAGGAAAAGAAAACATCCGGCGGATTGCTGGATCCAAGGACAACCCGGATTTTTTCTTTATAAGAATCATTTAAAACGGCTTCCGTTTTGATTTTAATAGTTGGGTGCTGTTCTTCAAACTCTTTGACGGCTTTTTCAAAATATTGTTTTTTAGGCTGATTCGGCCAGCGGTGGAAGAAACGGAGCTCAACTACATCCTTTTCCGAAGCAGTGCTGCTTTTTGAACTGGAACATCCTGCAATGATCGATAGACTGAGTATGGAAACAATCGCAAGTATCAAAAGCTTTTTCATAAACCTTCCCCCTCCGCAATCATCCTGTGATTCTAGTAAAGGTGGAAAAGTGAAGAATCACTTTTCCACCATATTTTTTAATATTCCACTTTCCACATATATCTTCTGGTAGACAGTGGGTGGTTGCGGGCTTCTGCCAGCTGGTCTGCATATTTTCTTAAAACATAATTCAATACTAGCGGAGCTATGTAGCCTTTTACTTCATCCTGGACTCCTTCATAATCAAAATCCTTTGCATCAAGCACAACCAGTTTCTTTCCATAGCGCTTGGAGAATTCCAAAGCTCTTTCTTCCATAGGCCTTGTTTCATCCAGGCCAAGAAGAATGATAAATGGAGTTTCCTCATCAATAATTTCAAATGGTCCATGAAAATACTCTCCTGCGTGAATCGCATGGGAGTGGATCCACTGCATTTCCATCAGGATGCAAATGGCGAAGGAGTAAGCAACTCCGTAGTTGGCACCGCTTGCCATTGTATAGATGATCTTTTCATCTTTATAGAGCTGGCCAAATTGTTCTGCTTTTTCCTGATACTTGGAAACAGCCTTTTCAAATACATTTTGGAGGTTTTCTAGGCTGGTCTCGATTGCTTCAAACTTGCTGTTGTTCTCAACAACCTTTAGGACTCCAAATACTAACTGATAGAGGATGGAATAATTGATGGTGAAAGCATTTGCTTCCTGGCCCCACTCATACTTTAAGACGACATCTGCTGCTTGTGCGAGAGGAGATCCTGGTTCATTAGTAAGCGCAATAGCCAAAGCTCCGTGTTGTCTGGCAAACTTGGCTGCCTCCACTGTTTCAGGGGTTGTACCAGAATGGGAGCAAAGGATGACCAAAGATGAACTGCCCAGCTTATTGTGATTACGGTGAATAAATTCATTGGAACTGTAAAGATGAGCATCCACCTTTTGGGCTTCTCGGTCAATGACATATTTGCTAGGATACATGAGTGCTGATGAACCCCCGCACGCTACGAAAAACACATTCTCAATATTCCTTTTCTCCACTTCCACAAGAGCCTGCTTTACCTGATTTTTAACATCGATTACTAGTTCAGTTGCCATTTAAATTTCCTCCCTATAATTCTTTAGTACAACATATAACCTTGTATAATGTTATATATCGTTATACATAATGTACTATGAATCTTCTAAATCGTCAACAGAGTTTTCTGAATTATTAAACGACAAATTCAGACAAACTTGGACAAACGCATCGGGATCTTGCGTTGGATGTTACTGTTGAATTAATTCAGAAGACGTAACTAAAGTCTTAAATGAGCCGCTCATCTTCCTAAATTCTTAGTGATGAAGATTTTAACATGCTGCCATCCAATGAATATTTTACCTATTAAAAACAGGCATAAATATTTAACAGAGATCATGTTCCATTCCAGCAGGAGATTCCCTCTCTCGGACTTTCATTGAATAGTCGGCAGAATTTATGAACATGAATCCAAACAAAAAGAGCGTCAATCCTATGGACTAACGCTCACTCTGATTTATTTTTACCAAGTTCCTTCTCTTATTTTGGGGTGAGTTCACTCTCTGTTACCCATTTATGATTGGTCACTTTTTCTCCATCAGCCTTAGATGTGTAGTCAACCATATAGACGGTTGTTTGTTGAGCTGAATCAATGACGGCCTCTGCTCCGTCCATGCCCTTCATATGGTCCGCCTTTAGGGTTACTTCTGCTCCTGGTTTAAAAGCTTCATCACCGGCATTTTCGATTTCTTCGTGAATCACCCATTTATGATTCGTGACTTTTTCTCCTCCGGTTGTTGGAGTATACGAAACCGTATAAACGGTGGTATCGTACGCACCGACAATTGTGGCCTCTGCACCGTCCATTCCGTCCATATGATCGGCATTCATCATAGCCTGGCTGCCAACCTTATATGTTGGTTTTTCGGCATCCTTTAATCCTTCAGGAACTTCACCTGAACTTGAATGGTCCATCTGTGAGTGATCGGAATGGTCCATCTCCTGTTGTTTTGGTTCCTGCAGATGCCCTTCGTGTGTCTGTTCATTTGAATCATTCCCACAGCCACTTAAACTGATTATTGCTGACATGCCAAGAAATAACAGTTGCCTTTTCATCTTTATCATCTCCTCAATCATTTGCTGTTCTTTAATACTATACCTTCCTACGGTATAAAACAACCAAGATAAAGTAAAATTTCTGTTAAAAAAATTTTCCTATCTATACAAATTACTGTTAAATATAGGAACTTCCCTTTTGGCAGAAACAAAAAAAGAGCCGGTATCTTTCACCAGCTCTATCGTGAAATCCTCTAGTCGATTTTTCTTTTATCTTCAGGATTATCCCAATTATGATCTTTAATTCGCTCGTACTCCTCCATCGTAATAGGCAAGATGGTTCCATGTTTGAATCCATATGGAAATTGGAAGGCTTTGTCAGAACGGACAAACCTTCCTTCTGCAAGACTGTCTGCGACAAAAGGAACATACCCCTGTCCTGACCCGGGCACACCGTAATAGTCAAGGAACAAGCACCATTTTCCGTCTACGAGACGCACTGCCGTGGGAGCTTCATAGTAGCCAGCCTCCAGTTCCTCCATGCTTTTGTCAAATTCTTCAATCCGGCTGTAAGGCCCTGTGACATGGTCCGCCTTAAGAAGAATGAGCTTTTCCGGGTTGTGTTCGCTTTTTAGGAACATATAATAGTTTCCGTCTTCTTCATAGATCGCTGAATCAATGACACCGCTGTCTTCTTTCCTATACAAAAGCTCCGGATGAGTAAAATGTTCAAAATCCCGGGTCCTGCTGTAATAGATTCCTTTTGGCCCAAAATCATTCTCCTTATGGGAAGATGACCAATGCAGGACATAGTCCCCATGCTCCTTGTCGTAAATAATATCAGGTGCCCACATGCAGCCGAAATCATCATTGCCGATTTTAACAAGCCGTTGCTCGGTCCAATCCACCAGATTTTCAGATTCCCAGACAGAGAAATAGTGGCTTCCATTCCTAGATATCTCCTCCCAGGAACGATTATATTGATTACGCATTCCATAAGAGAGACTTAAGTCCGTTGCGAATATATAAAATTTTTCATTCTGATTGGAACGGATGATGGTAAAATCCCTTACTCCTTTGTCTCCATAGTAAGCCCATAAAAGAGGGCGGCCATTATTCACTTCTTCCCAATGGTAGCCGTCTTTGCTCAGCCCGAAATACACCTGCTCTCCGTCCGGAGTCGTCTTTTCGCGAAAATGTACAAATAAGTATGCCTGCATCTTTTTCTTCCTTTCTCTGCTTTAAAAAAGTCTTTCTATATTCTTTTCGATAGACTCAATCTTTTTCCTTCTTGATAAAACCTCATATTCATTTTTCTGTAGGGTTCCTATCTTCCAACTATTTTGTACTGAAGAATAGGGAATACGAATTAGTCAACGGCAAAAGGATGGTGTAATAGGGTTGAAGGAACCGAGCAATTTACACTGAAAATCAGGTATAGATTGATAAGAATCGCTCATATAAATGTTGAAAAGGAGGGATTTCATTGAAAAATGCCGTAAGAATATTGAAATGGGTATCAGGCAGCCTGGAAGCAATTTTAGGCATTCCTGTTATAGGAGGAAGCATTGTCTTAAGCCTTGCCTGGACACCTTTAATGTTTATGTTAATCCTGCATATTGTCACTGTTGTATTAGCTAAAAAAGAAAATCTCAAAACGGCAGGAAACATTCTTGGAATTATTACTTCCTGTCTCGCATGGATCCCATTTGCAGGAATGATTTTACATATCCTATCGGCGATTTTTATCATGGTTGAAGCCGCTAACCAGGAAAAGGAGACAAAGAAATCAATCGTCTAAAAGAACCTGTAGAAAGAGGTCAGAGATGATAAGGTAAAAATTCGAGTTCTGCATACTTCCTTCTTTCATAGAATGATTTGCCGGGTAACAATCTGCAAGAGACTCTGTTTAATGAAGCAGAGTCTCTTTTACTTATCACTCTTATAAGTAGAGGATTTGCTTCACACGTTCTTTTCAAATAACCGGTACTAGCAGATTTATACTCCCGGAGGTTTTAACTGCTTCTTTTTTATGGTTGATTTGTCTTCTAAAAACCTTGATAGCTTGAATTAACCTACATAAAAATTAAAAATCAGGACAACTTAATATCGATTATTCTTACCTGATTACTCAGTCTAATTACAAACCATAACAAAGGCAGGAATTCTTATGAAAGATTCTGGATCGTTATTTACCAAAGTTAGTAAGGAAATCTTAGAAGGAAGTTCAGGAAAGGGTTCAGTCAATCAGAAGTGGGCGATTTTTTCCATATCGTCCATCCCGCTCGTCATGACATTGGGAAACTCCTCCTTGATTCCGATTTTACCTATAATGGAAAATAAATTAGGCATCTCGGCGTTTCAATCCAGTCTGATTATTACCGTTTATTCTGTAGTGGCAATCTTTCTAATCCCTATAGCTGGATATCTTTCTGATCATCTGGGGAGAAAATCCGTCATCATACCCAGCTTAATCATTACAGGGATCGGCGGATTAATTTCAGGATGGGCATCCTTAAGTGGAGGTGACGGGTATTGGATCATCCTTGCAGGCAGGGCCCTTCAAGGTGCGGGCGCTGCTGGCTGCTTTCCCATCGTTATGCCTCTTGTCGGGGATATGTTCAAAAATGATGATGAAGTAAGCAGTGCTCTGGGGAAAATAGAAACCTCCAATACACTTGGGAAAGTGTTTAGCCCTATTATAGGCTCGGCTCTGGCGGGCTTGACATGGTACACACCGTTTTTTTCTATACCGGTTCTTTGTGCCATATCTGTTTTGTTAATGATTTTCCTTGTTAAAAGTCCGAGGGAAAAAGAAAAAAAGCTTCCGTTTAAAGATTTTATTAAAAAAATTCGTCTCATTTTCACAGAAAACGGCCGTTGGTTATATGCCATTTTTTTTATAGGCATTGTCATGATGTTTGTGCTTTTCGGCATCTTGTTTTACCTTTCGGACGTTCTTGAAATGAAATATGGAGTAACAGATCTAAAAAAAGGATTGTTCCTTGCCTTACCATTGGGTGCGCTTTGCCTTTCTTCTTACTTCACAGGGAAAATCATAAAGAAAAACAAAGTACTGATGAAATGGATTGCTTTTTCCGGTGCTTTGGTGCTTGGTGTTTCAACTTCCATGTTGGGCTTTTCTAAAGACTTATGGTTTCTCTTAACCATGTTCCTAGTAGGAGGAGTGGGCATTGGCGCCAGCCTGCCGCCACTGGATTCCTTAATTACCCAAGGAATCGAAAAGGAAGAAAGAGGAACAATCACTTCCATTTACAGCTCAATGCGATTTATTGGGGTTGCTGCAGGTCCTCCGATCATAGCAATACTAATGAACAATTCGGAGAAAATAATGTTTTTTACTCTTACCGGATTATGTGTTGCTGCTGCATTGGCAACGTTTATCGCTATTAAACCTGATAAAAAAGAAACATAAATCGTCATGTAACATTCAGTTGGCTGTCGCATCACTTTTATCACAATGTAAGATGTTAAAAATTTACCTCTTAACATAATAATTCAAACCATTCAGGCCCTTGTAATTGGTACTTTCATTTAAAGGCAGTAAGGAATCAGCCGGTTAATCGCCTTGCTCTCAGGAAGCATTGGACAGCCCTGAATCCTTGCTCCTTCCCCGAAAGCAAGTAGACCAAGGGCAGGTATACTCCCGGGAAAAATATAAGACAACCTGCTGAAACTGCCTGCCTTTGTTTCTTTGTCTCCAAACACTCTTGCTACATAATCAATTCCTGCCTTAAAAGGCGGACATGCCCTCTGAATCATTACGCAGCTTCATCCACGAAAGGTCCTTTTTTATGCTCAAGTTTAATTTAATAATTTTTCTTTTGAAAACCAAGCATAATACGTTCTAGTGGTACCCAACCAATTAATTTAGGTTTTTCCCAACCTGGAGCCGCCGTTAACTTTTCTACTTCAAGGTAATGGTCAATCCTTACCTTATCCCAAGCATGAATAACCTCTCCATTACCAATTGAAAAGCCGACATGCCCCCAATTTTTACGCACACCGTTAATTTCTCCTATACAATCATAAAAAACGAAGGTTCCTTTTGGGGGCATACCTGTATGCTTATAAGCTTCATATAAATCCGCAGACTCTTTTGCTGTATCCCCACCAAAAATTTCGATGTTATTGCTTCTCTCTAATGCATCCTCTACAAACGCCAAACATATAAAACAATAATCTTTAGAATTTAAATGCCCTTTAGCCCACTCAATTGCATTATGAATATACTCATCAAAATTTTTCTCCATTTATGCTCTCCTTTTAACTTTTATATTAATTCTAATCATATATATATATGTAAATTTATATTCAGTATTAACTCGTAATTCCCTGCTTCAAGAAGGGATTATAAATATTAAAACATATTTTTTATCACTAATTTGTCCGGATACTTTAAGTCCAATTGACCATAACCTTCAATTATTTTTGACCTAACTGATCGACTTGCAAGCGTTTCCTATGAATTAAATGTTAGATTGAAAAGTAGCTGCATTTCTTCGGATATCAGTTCTATCCTTGTTTGGTATAGTATTTTCATCCCTTACTCTACCATTAAAGCTTGATTCTTTAAGAATAGGGTATGTATTCCTTTCTATATTTCTATATGAATTTTTTTGAGATAAAAAAAGACAAAGCTCAAAATTCCGCTTTGTCGTACCTCAACCTATATATCTTCGGGATTATTGCACATTCATCTCTGCACGATAATCGTCTATCATCGCCTGGATCTCCGCATCTGCCGGTACATTCGTCATGTCGTAAAGGAATCCAGTGGACTCTGCAAGCTGCATTTTTCCGTCTAATACTTTAAAGCTCAGATCCAGACGTCCTAAATAATGCTCTTGTTCTCCGCCAGCTTGAGTAATGGGCACCATCACTTCTCCGTTAAACTCGTATTCCGGCGTTCTAATGACTTTATGTGTATCTGCGCCAATTACCGCCGAGATTCCGGGAACTTCAGCCAGGTTGTGGTCTTCAGGATTTCCGGCATGCGAAAGAACGATATTAATATCAGACTTCACCTGAGGAAGCAACCCTTTCAACGCTTCAACCGGTTCGATAAAATCAAGATGGGAAACGTCATTCCAACCGCGCATTTCCGGCTTCATTGAAGTAAGGCCAATCATGCCGACATGGATGCCATCGAAGGTAAACCCCTTCCATGGTTTAACATTCTGTATGTACTTTCCTGTTTCCTTTTCAACGACATTCCCGGTCAGAATTTGAAAATTTACATTCCGGTGGTAGTCCTTTAACTGTTCATAAAGGCTTACCGGCGTGCCTTCCCCCGCAGGGTAAACACGAAAATCATTGTTTCCGAGAACCATAGCATCATAGTCAAGGGCTTTTAAAATAGACGTTTCCAGTTCTCCCTGACCTTCCTGAAACTCACCTCGAAGGAATACATCCCCGCCGTCAACGAGAAGTACATTCTCCTCTTCTTCCCGCACATCTTCAATGATAGTCGCATATTTCGCAATGGAATTGTGGTGGAGAGTTCCATCCTCGAGTGTAACCATGTCATCCAAGTGACCATGAAGATCATTTGTCTGGAGAATGGTAAGTTCAAAGGTCTCCCCTTCCTTTAGCTTTTGGGCATCCGCCGTTACGGGCATGGTGAAAAAAGCGGCGGCCATTGCCAGTGAAAAGCACCCCATCCATGCATTCTTTCTCGTTTTCATCATCCTGTTTCCTCCATTCAAATATGTCTATAAAAGACAACGACTCCAGTAAATTGTAAAACGAGAATGTAAAGACAGGATGAAGCCTGGATTAAAGTTTTGAAAAAATGGATTTGAACATAAAAAAGGTGCATTGGATCTCCCTGGATCAACGCACCCGCCCCTAAAATTTTTAATCTCACAACTCAAAATGATGATTCTGTTGGCTGCAGGATCACTTTTTCAATTTCCTTCATCATGTCATATGCCCCTTCGGATTTGTTGGAACATATAACCGTACTCGTTGAGGTCCCGGGATAGAAAGCAGAATGGAAACTAACTCCAGGGTCGTAACCCATAAGATGGTATTTCAGAACACCTTCCTCATTGTTCTGAATCCATACCCCGTACCCATAGAAGCTATTTTCACTATTTGTTGCAATTTGCGGCGTAAACAGCTTGAGTGTGTATTCTTCACATATTAACTGATTTTGTATAAGCGCATCCCACAGCTTTGCCATATCATGGACGGTTACAAAAGCACCACCGTCTGAACCGCCTTTTACAGGGAGCGAATAGATATTCGTTTTCCAGGTACCATCAGGAAAATCAATATATCCGAGAGCGGTATTTTTGGGAAGTGAATCAAATTCAAAGTAACCGGAGTGAACCATCCCTGCCCGTTTAAAGATATTCTCTTCCACATAATCAGTGAATGAAAGCTGACTTGCCTGTTCGACAATGAGTCCCAGTAAAATATAACCAGCATTGTTATAATGAAATCTCTCACCTGCCCTAAATTTCATTGGCTGGTTCTGAAATAGTGGCAGGAAAGATTCTAAACTTCTTAAGCGGTACATCGGGTTCTGAATCCAAAGCTCTTCAAAGTCATCCATCACTTCCTCATCAAAATAATCAGGTATACCAGCTGTATGAGTTAACAGATGATGAATCGTTATGTCTTTATCAAAATGAGGAAAGGGAGCAGTCAGGCAATCCGCCAATAGAGTCTTTAATGAAAGCTTTCCTTTCTCTGCAAGCTGGCATATGGCTATGGATGTAAACAATTTGCACCCTGACGCTATGCCAAACGCCGTATCGATTTTATTCTCAATAAGTTCAGCACGATTGGCATAACCATAACTTTTCTCTGCAAAAATGGTATTTTTATCTTTAACAAGAATTGCCCCAGAAAAATCATTCTTCTTCTGAGCCTCGGCGATGGTGTTCATCAGACTCGTATCCATTGCGAACCTCCAATCTATTTGGACCTTCCCTAGCCATACTCTCGTAAGGGATTGAAAAGATCTAACATTCGTCCCTATTTTCTTGCATTTCTCGCTTTAGTTCAGTTAAACCTTCTTGAATCCAGGTACGGTCACTCCTGTTCAATCCCTCAATGATGTATCTCAGCTGATCAAATGTAACAAAACAAGAAATTTTTTTTAAGCGATCTTCAACCTTGGACTCCTCCAGAGATGATAATAAATCTCTGGTGATTTCTTTTCCGCAGTCTTCCAAAATATAGATCAATTCATAATCGGGATCGCTTATACACATGTCTCCAAAATCGATGATTCCCGTAAGTTTCTTTGTTTCGTGATCCACCAGAAAGTGGTTTGGAGAAAGATCACCGTGAATGAATGTTGGCTGATAATCATGATAGTCTTTTGAATTTAAATAGGCTTGAAAACGGGAGGAAACATAGGACCTTGTCTTTTCGTCAAGGCGGGGAAATACTTTCTCTTTTACCTCCTGATCTAACTCCAGGATCTTAGTTTTCAGAGAAATTGCAGGAACTCCCCTCTCTCTAGCAACCTCAACAGGGATGGATTGCATTTGCTTTATAAAAAGAGATAGTGATTGAACCAGACTTTGCACTTCTGCTTTGCTGAACGTTGTTATAGAATGTTCCTCTAATAACATTCCCCCGAGCTTCTTATACCCAACAAGGTACAAACCATTTTCCTGTTTGCCAACAAAATCAAAATGAGGAACGGACAAAGATACAGTAGATTCTATATAAGGCAATACCTTTATTTCTTTCTCTAAATCTAATGAGCCCTGGTGATTTTTTGCAAAACGGAAAGCCCATTCATTGTTGACTTCAAAGACGATACTCATCATGCCTTCCCCAAGTATATGAAAAGATTGAATGTCAAACTGTGGAAAGGACCTTATTAGTGCATTTATATAGGGATTGTGATTAACCATTAGACTTACCCACTCCCGTTCATGGAACTTTTAGAAAAGATAAGGATTAGCAAGGTCGATTATTCAAACACCAGGCTAAAGTTCTTATGCAGCTCGTTTTCTGTAATGGATAGCCTGATCGATAAATCTTTTGATCGCAGGACAAATTCTTTGATTCCTATAAATTCAGATTCTGCAATCAAAAAGAATTGCGTCCCCCTTTTTATGCCTTTAAAATTATTTTTCAGCTTATATTTCTTCATGATTTCTTCTAGCTGCTCCCATAATACTTAATTGAATTTGCCATGTAAGTGTTCATGGCAAGAAATGCGGACGTGCTCCTGTCTTCGCGCTTTTCCAATCACTTCCGGCGTTTACCTGATGGATCATGACAGCACTTATAAAGTGCCATATATTCTTTAAACAATCAATATGATAAAGATTGTCGCTGCTTTAAATAATAGAATGAAAACGGTCCACCACGTTATTTTCACTCTTTGTAATAATCGGTCGGTGATAAAAAACAAGATAGCGGATTCCAGACTAAAGATTTTCAGCGGAGATCCGAAAAACAATGCATCAGGAAGGAGGTAATTTCACAGGCATATACGGATGTAAATACCTTCTTGCAGACCCAGTCACTGGATGAGAGATATGATGACCCCATAGGTGGCTACAAACATGAAGTTTAAATAATATAAATTGATGAATGCACCCCATTCAACACCAAAAGAAAGAGAAAAAAAGAATGCAAATCATAAACTGCTGAGAACAGCAGATACAATTTTTCTCTTTAAAATAACAGACTCTCCCTTCTCCAACTGTACGCAAGATTTGAGACGGTCCTCAAATATATACCAATCGATGTGTCCTTCTATTCATCATACTAAACAATCGGAAAACTCTCATTAAAAATCATCTTATAAAAAACGTAAATTGAACAAATGAGCTCCAATCCCAGGTTATTACCCTGATAATAGATTAGTATTAGCCAGCACGAAATTGTACCAACCTATTAAATGTCTCTGTATCACCTGTTAAATGAATCCTTTTTTTCACTAATAATTTGCACTTTTCGGCTTGCCTCCTGACGCAGAATTCTCTCCCTTTTTTCGCTTATTTGTCATATTAGAATAAGAAACGTTCGTAGTGGGATAATTAGTAAAAAAGGAAAATGGAGGAAGGGAATTTTGGTTTTAACAAACCCATTAAGTGCATCGGAAGTAGGTTCGCTTTGGCTCACCTACGAAGAGAAAACCCTGATCATGAGGGTCTTGGAATACTTTATTGAAAAATCAGAGGAACAGCAAGCAAGAAACCTTATAGGAGGGCTATGGCAAGAACTGAATTTTTATATTCAACAGATGGAAATCCTGTTTGAAGAGCAGGGGATGGCAAAACCTGCAGGATTTACGAAAAATGATGTCAACCTTGAAGCACCTAAATTATACGATAATGGTTTTGACATTATGTTTCTTCGGATTTTAAAAGAAGTCAGCATGGGAATGTATACAGTGAATATGAATATGGCTTATAATGATCGGGTCATGACCATATATGAGGGTCTTACCACCATTACACAAAAAATCTATAAGTTATCTACCCTTTATTTACTAGAAAAAGGCATTCTTGCTCTTCCGCCGAAAGTGACCATGCCTAAAAAAGTTGACTTCATCAAGAACAAAAGCTACATGAAGGGATTCAAACCGTTTGGTGACAAAAGAGTCTTGAATACCCTTGAGGTCGGCACGCTTCATCACGCAATCGAGTCCAATAATGTCGGGCTTCAGCTGATCACTGGTTTTGCCCAATGTGCAGAGCACAAGGATGTTAAACAATATTTTGTCAAGGGCATGAAACTAGCCAAAAAACAGATCAAAGTATTTGAGGATCTTCTTTTGGAGAGCAATATCCATTTTTCTGCGACATCCGGAAGCACAGTAACCACTTCAACCGTCGCTCCGTTTTCTGACAAACTCATGATGCACTGTATCTACCTTTTGAATGGGTTCAGTCTTGTCGGCAATACTTTCGGAACGTTTTTCACCTTGAGAAATGACATAAATACAAAATCAGCGTTAATGGCAAGTGAGATCTTCTTATACGGACAAGAAGCCATTGAAATCAAGATTAAGCATGGCTGGTTTGAAGAGCCGCCACAAATGGAGGATCGGGCAGGCATAATAAAAAAGTCATAGCTCATATGCGAACCATTCATCTGACGTATATAGGTAAAGTTAAATTTTATGAACCAGATAAAGGCAAGCTCAGCTGATGCTTGCCTTTTCTTCGTTCTAAAATAAGGATCATCCCCTACTTTTCCCTGCTTGTGGAATTCTCTCTATTGCTTATTGATACGTCATTTCAATGATTTAATATCATTATTATTCATCGCTGACAAAGAACTAGCTAATAACGTCCCCAGGTATTTTAATTTTCCTAAAGTTTTATTGACGCCTATCACAATTCCCCCCTATAATTTACTTGTGACAAATCTTCTAAAATACTACATAGATACACTTCATTTTTGAAAACGATTACAAAATAAGGAGTGTTAAAATGAAGAATCGAGTGAATCCAGAGTTATTGCCGGGCTTGGAAATGTTTCCTGAACTTGATCTGCAGCCGGAGTTTTTACAGGCAATCAGAGAAGGCGCTGCTCAAATGAATCAGCTTGCCATGGCTGATGAATCTCTTTCATTAAATGATGAAATCATCCCTGGGCCGGATGCTAATCCTTTACGGCTAAGAATTTATCGGCCAAAATCCCAAAATGAAGCCTTGCCTGCCCTGTTATGGATTCATGGGGGCGGCTATATCCTGGGATCAGTAGATGATAATGATGATCTTTGCATGAGGTTTGTACAGGAAGCGAACTGTGTGGTGGTTTCGGTGGACTACCGTTTAGCCCCGGAACATCCCTATCCAGCTCCCATAGAGGATTGTTATTCGGCATTAAAATGGATTGCTGATCATGCAGCGGAATTAAACATCGATCCGCATTCAATTGGGGTTGCAGGAGCGAGTGCCGGCGGCGGACTCACAGCTGCATTGACATTATTGGCCCGTGACCGCCAATATCCTTCCCTTTGTTTCCAAATGCCGCTTTATCCAATGATCGATGACCGGAATAATACACCATCAACAAACGAGATTAAAGCAGGATTTGTTTGGAATCAGCAGACAAATGAAGCTGGCTGGAAAATGTATTTAGGAGAATTATATGGCACCGACCGAATCCCTGCATATGCAGCCCCTGCGCGAGCCGACGATTACAGTAATTTGCCATACACCTACACATGTGTTGGTCAATTAGATCCGTTCCGCGATGAAACGATCTCCTATGTAACCAAACTAGCTCAAGCGGGTGTTGATGTCGAATTCCACCTGTATCCTGGAGCCTATCACGGGTTTGAAGGAATCAATCCTGGTGCAGCAATTTCGGTTCGAGCAACCAATGAATATATCGAAGCCGTTAAAAACGGTTTTGAGAGAGTGGCTAAGGTAAAGGCTTAATCATATTCAAACAGAAACACTCACAAATGGTTCACTGATTTGTGGGTGTTTTTATCTGGTTGGAGCGTCAACATTAACCTCTTTTATTTATAAATACAGTTAATTACGACGGATTCCATATTGAGTGTGGTATCTGTTTGAAATCTTTGGGAACAGCTCTCTCCCCTACGCTTTGCTGACGGAATCACCTGCAAAACTCGCCTTCACACTGTTTTTCGACTGCATTGTTTCAGCTTTCCCCATGCTATACTCCTTTTCCCTGTCCTCCGTGTCTTCAAAAATCTCCTGTCACCTTTCCTTGGCTGGCCCTGTATTTAAAAATATCAGGTCTGCTTTCCGTTACCTGCAATACAGTAAATTAAACTCCACTCCCTCTTCTATCGGGTTCCAATCTTGCAAAAAAAATCCTTGTATTCGTCATAAAATCATCTTCCACATAATTTTTGACACATGCATGCTTATCAACTAGGATGAACCTAAATACTATACAATTGACAGGGTGTTCACAGTGAAAATTTTATTAGTTGAAGATGATAAAACCATTGCATCAGGACTGGAGTATTCCTTACAGGCGGATGGGTACGAGACCATCCTCTGTCATAATGCCTCATTAGCCAAATCAGTTATCAATGAAAGATTAGCGGATATCAATTTATGTTTGTTTGATCTATCGCTGCCCGACGGCAGTGGATATGAGCTGTGTCAGCTAGTTAAACAGCGCGGCGACAAACCTGTTATATTCCTGACAGCACTGGATGACGAAGTAAATGTAGTGATGGGACTTGATATGGGAGCAGATGATTATATTACGAAGCCATTCCGGATTCGTGAACTGATCTCACGGATTAAGTCTGTTCTCAGAAGATATAACAAACAAGTACAGACTCATACCAGGACGATCATCGAAATCGACAATGTCCAAATTAATACGCTGGAAGGTAAAGTCTATAAAAAAGGTGAAGAAATACTGCTTACCGCCTTGGAGTACCGGCTCCTTCTCATTTTTGCCAATCATGTCGGCCAAGTCCTGACAAGAAACCAGCTT
This sequence comes from Mesobacillus foraminis, assembly GCF_004340465.1. Taxonomy (GTDB): domain Bacteria; phylum Bacillota; class Bacilli; order Bacillales; family Cytobacillaceae; genus Mesobacillus_B; species Mesobacillus_B foraminis. The sequence continues at coordinate 362,691 of NZ_SLVV01000004.1, forward strand.
TTAGAGCGGATATGGGATGTCGCTGGAGAGTTTGTGAATGACAATACGCTTACCGTTTATATTAAGCGGCTCCGGGAAAAGCTTGAGGATGACCACCGCCACCCAACGATTATCAAAACCGTCCGCGGCATGGGTTACAAAGTTGGTGATTGATTATGCTGCGTAACCGTGAAATCCGCTTATTTATGTTCGTCCAATCCATCATTTCCTTTGCTGCAACACTATTAGCGGCTTTCTTTTTCTCTTTAGAAGCTGCACTATTCTTATTTATTACTGCCGCAGTACTATTGATGGTCTCCATTTATTTTACGAAGTGGCGGTACCGTGAAATTGAGAAGCTGTCGGGTTACTTGCGCCAAATTACCAATGGTGATTATAGCCTTGATATCCGTGATAATACGGAGGGCGAATTAAGCATTTTAAAAAATGATATTTTTAAAGTGACTCTCATGCTTTCCGAGCAAAGCTCCTATCTTCAACAGGATAAAGTCCGGTTAACAAATGCCATTTCGGACATTTCCCATCAGCTAAAAACTCCCATAACTTCTATGGTCGTCATGGCTGATTTGCTAAGCGATCCTAATCTTGATGCGGGAAAGCGAAAAGAATTCACCCATAATATACAGGTGCAATTAGAAAGAATCGAATGGCTGGTCTCTTCCCTGCTAAAGCTGGCCAAAATTGATGCTGAAATCGTCCAATTTAAAAAAGAGGCAGTTCCCGTGAAGAAGCTTGTGCAAAAAGCGGTACAGTCTGTTTTGATTCCCATGGATATCAAACAGCTCTCGTTAAAGGTCATTGGTGATGAAGAGGCCACTTATCATGGTGATTTGAATTGGACCGCAGAAGCCCTTATTAATATCTTAAAAAACTGTATTGAGCATACGGACGATGGTGGATCCATTATCATCTCTTTTTTAGAAAATGCTTTATACACGGAAATTAAAATTCAAGATACAGGGAAAGGAATTTCAAAAGAAGACCTCCCTTATATTTTCAAACGATTCTATAAAGGAAAAAATGCAGGAGAGGAAAGCGTCGGCATCGGACTTGCCCTTTCTTATAGCATTATTAAAAATCAACTCGGTGATATTGAGGTAAAAAGTGAGATTGGGAGAGGTACAACCTTCCTGATCAAGTTTTATAAACAGGTAATTTAACTCCCCGGCAAATCCATCGAATAAGTTTTGGGCTCCCATTGTGACAGTGTGTTTCTTTCAAATCCCAGGAACATTCATCAGTTCCAAGCGTGTCCGAAGGCAGCGGATGGAATCTCCTTTCTCCACCTATATTCTTTTTTAGACTGTTATATGTTTAGGGGAACCCATTACTGAGGGTCCCCTATTTAAATTGCCTAGATCATGCAAGCTAACTCCCTATTTTTATTCTCATCCTCACACACTCTCTCAAATACTGAATGATGGCTTCCCTTTATATTTAATAGTAAAATGAAACAAAAATAAGGCGCGACAACCACTATATCTACGGAATCCTAACCGCAGCCTCCAATTGCGGAGGTAAAATTATAATCTTTACCACCTGTTCTTCCTCTAAACGACATACTGGTTTTAACAGAGACTTTTAAAACCTGCAAATAGATATATTTCAGGTAGGTTTGAAGTTTACCGTCTCCTTTTCCAACAAATCTGCAGGTGACTAAATCGTCACTTAAGAGTCACTTCACCGTCATTTTAGACAGATATACTGTAAATATAAAGAAACGGAGGGAACTTAATGAGTATTTTAAGAATAGAAAATCTGTCTAAAGTGTATGGCAAGGGAGAAGCGGCTGTTAAGGCCCTGGATGATGTTTCGTTTTCTGTGAAAAAAGGAGAATTTGTCGTCATCATCGGCCCGTCGGGTTCAGGTAAATCGACGCTGCTCCATTTACTTGGAGGAGTGGACAGGCCAACGAGCGGAAGAGTTTTAATTGATGATACCGATTTATACAAGCTGAATGAAACGCAGCTCGCCATCTTCAGGAGGAGGCAGATTGGATTAATTTATCAGTTCTATAACCTGATCCCCATTCTGACTGTTGAAGAAAACATCACACTGCCTTTGCTGTTGGATGAACATAAGGTGGATCGAAAGCAATTTAATGAGATTGTTGACAAACTTGGGTTAACACATCGCCTCGGACATTTGCCTAATCAGCTGTCTGGCGGCCAGCAGCAGCGGGTTTCCATCGGCCGGGCGCTGATCAGCAATCCTGCCATCATGCTTGCGGATGAACCTACAGGTAATTTGGACAGCAAAAATGGCGAGGAGATTATGGAACTTTTAAAGATGTTTAATAAAACATTTAACCAAACCCTCATTGTTATCACACATGATGAACGGATTGCCCTGCAAGCCGACCGTGTCATTTCGATTGAAGATGGTCGAGTGGCCAAGGATGAGGTGATTCGTTCATGAACATCGTCAATAAACTCACCGCCAGGCATTTAAAAAAGAATAAGAGGCGGACCATGATCACGATTATTGGCGTCATCATTTCCGTCGCCATGATCATGGCCGTTGCCACCCTGGGCGTTTCATTCCTCGATTTAATGAAAAGACAAACCATCGCCTCAACCGGTGAATGGCATGTTCACTATAAAAATCTGAACAGAGACCAGGCCGATGCAATCCAGGATGATGAAGCAACAAGCAAACTGGCGCTTAAAAACGACCGAGGCTATGCCAAACTAGAAGGCTCAAAGAATCGAAACAAGCCTTATTTGTTCCTTCGCGAATACAGTGAACAAGGCTTTGACCAGTTTCATGTTGAATTGGCAAAGGGACGACTGCCGAAAGCAGCAAATGAAGTCGTCATTTCAGAAGAAATCATAAAAGATGCAAAAGTGGACTATAAGATTGGCGATGAAATAACCCTTGAATTAGGTAAAAGGGTCCTTCCCGAGGTACTATCTCCCTTAGACCAAAACGTCTCGTTGCAGATGCAAGAAGACGGGACCTTGGAAACTCTGGACGCCGAAGAGACGGCCTCCTTCACCATTGTCGGCATGATCAAGCGCCCTGTATGGGAACCGACCTGGTCACCAGGATACACGGTGATCAACTATATCGATCCTGAATTAGTAACAGAGAAGGATTCCTTCGATGCGTTTGTCGTGATGGATCAATTGAGCGGCTCCTTCTATAGCGATGTTAAGACACTTATGAAGAAAAATCAGATTGAAACAGCTTCTTACAATGATGATTTATTGCGTTTAGATGGGCTCACTGATAATGATAATCTTCGTGTCACCTTATTCTCCCTTGCGGCAATCATCATGGTGGTCATTATCGTCGGCTCTGTGGCGTTGATTTATAACGCTTTCGCCATCAGTGTTTCGGAACGGACAAGGCACCTGGGCATGCTTGCCAGCGTAGGGGCTACGAAAAAGCAAAAGCGGAATTCAGTCTTTTTCGAAGGAGTCCTGATCGGTGCTTTTAGTATCCCGGTTGGCATTCTGGCTGGACTTGGAGGGATTGCCGTTACCTTTTGGTATGTGAACACCAATCTTGCGGCGGCACTGGGTGATAGTTCCGAGAAGCTGGAAATCGTGATTACTCCGCTGTCTTTCCTTGCAGCTTGTCTTATATCAATTATTACCATCTTTTTCTCCACCTATCTGCCGGCTCGAAAGGCTTCCAAGATCTCGGCCATCGATGCCATCCGCCAGACGCAGGACATCAAGATATCTGGTAAAAGCATTAAAACATCGAGATTCGTCCGCAAACTATTTGGAATGGAAGCGGAGATTGGGCTGAAAAACGTAAAAAGAAATAAGAAAAGATACCGGGTAACCGTGTTCTCGCTGATCATCTCGATTGTCCTGTATTTGTCCGTTTCCTTTTTTACCACAAGCCTCGGCAAATCAGCGGACTTGTCCCAGGAAGATATTGATTACGATATTCACGTGATCGGCAGTGACCTAAGCATCAAGGATTTGGAGCCTTTCACTCTTCTCGATAAGGTATCCAACACAAGCCTGCAGACAAGCATGTGGGGAGCTGCGGAAATAAATGAAAAAGCCCTGCCGGATCTGTTAGTGGATCAAATCAAAGATGGAAAATATGAGTATAGCGTAAACCTAGTTGGACTAGAAGAAAAAAGCTTTCAGCAATATGCTGAAAAAATCGGGGCGGATGTTCAAGACTTTACTGCCACTGGGAAACCGGCTGCAATCGTTATCGATCGAATTTCGTATCAGGACTACTCAACAGGCAAATTCATTGAGACAAAATCAATTGAAGCGAAGCCCGGGGAAAAAATTCAGATCATATTCAAAAAGGATGAAAATGCAAAACCAATATCACTGCCTGAACTGGAAATAGCCGCCCTGACTGATCAGGTTCCAATGGGGGTCACGACGTCCACCCTTGGAGGAGTCGATATCATCATACCGCAAAAGACGATGGATGAGGTGAAGAGTGTCCATCCACTGGTCAAAAAGGAAATTAACTACCATCTATTTCTGAACAGTTCGGATCCAATGGCAACCCAGAGGGAAATTGAACGTGCCATTCCTTCCAATGTGTCTATCTTCAACGTTTATCAGCAGAAAGAAAATGCGCAGCAGCTCCTTATGTTCGTCTCTATCTTTACAAATGGCTTTATTGCCCTGATTTCGCTCATCTCGATAGCGAACATCTTTAATACGATTTCAACCAGCATTTCGTTACGAAAACGTGAATTTGCAATGTTAAAATCGGTGGGACTGACGCCAAAAGGCTTCAATAAAATGATGTATTATGAAAGCATCTTTTATGGAATGAAGGCCCTATTGTACGGCCTCCCAATCAGCGGCATCGTCATGGTCCTGATTTATATGGCTCTGCAGCCAACATTTGAATATGGCTTCCTCCTTCCATGGATGAATATCCTCTTCGTGATTGCAGCCATTTTCATCATTGTCGGCTCCGCGATGCTGTACTCCATTCAGAAAATCAAGAAGGAAAATATCATTGACGGATTAATTCAGGAAAATATTTAAAAGAGGAACAGGTGCTTGATCAGCTAGCACCTGTTTCTTTTTTTATACATCTTATATGACTTTATTACGTGACCTTCTCCCTTTCCTTCCGCCAAGACCGGTCACGTAGAACTTCTCTACGTGACCTTTTCCCCTTCCTTCCGCCAAAATCGGGCTCATAGAACTCCTCTACGTGACCTTCTCCCCTTTCCTGCGGCCAAGACCGGTCACGTAGAACTCCTCTACTCTACGTGACCTTCTCCCCTTCCTTCACTCCCATCTGGGATTTCATTTTTCCGAATTGACTTCCATCAACCCTAGTGGAAGGTTTCCCCTTAACCTGTTTCAATGTCGCTACGATCAGAAAGCTGACGATAACCAATAACAGCCATGAACTTACCTTCCCAAGATGAACGAGACTCCATGCTTCGGTTTGGTTTGGGTATTCCCAGGCACCAAAGAATGTGGCGATATTTTCCGCTATCCAGATAAAAAATCCGATCAGCACAAAAGACAGTGCGATTGGCATGGTGTAACGTGTTCCGCCATCCTCGTATTCCACCCATGATTTCCAAAAAACGATCATCACAAGCGCCGATAGCCACCAGCGAATGTCTATCCAATAATGGTGAGTGAAAAAATTTAAATAAATGGCAGCTGCCAAAGGGACAACGATCATAAACGGCGGCCACTTCACTAGGTTCACTTTAAGCCTGCGCCAAGCCTGGCAAAGGTAACTGGCTACACTCGCATACATAAAACCGCTATATAAAGGCACTCCTAAAATTTTGAAATACCCCTCTTCGGGATAAGACCAGGAACCCATATGCACTTTGAAAAGTTCAAGGGCCAGGCCAATAAGGTGAAACAAAGTAATCACCTTCAGTTCATCCCTGGTTTCAAGCCCGGAACGCACCATCCCCCACTGCATCAGCAGGCAGATGAGAAGCAGCCAGTCATACCGCGGAAGGAATGGCAGTGAAATAATTTGGGTTATAGCCAGTGAGGCAAAAATGACGACCGGAAACAAACACGCCAAGGCCTGTTCCCAGCCAAAACGAACAAGTTGTCTTAGAGCTCTCATAGTTCTGAGCCTCCTTTTTTACTTTGAGCGACGAAATTTAATTGCGTCTCTTTCACTACTTATTTCTAAAAAAATCTCCAAGGGGTCAATGGGATTTCGCATAATGTACATATAAAGAAGATATTCGTATACCTTTTGCACCCTTTTCATCAAGGAAAATCATGATCGCCGTTCCATCCCGTTTGCACGTTCGGTAAACTGATTTCCTTTTAGTAGACATGACTCACAAGCCATCGCTTCCATCTTAGACAGTAAAATTGTTCTCCGTTTTCATTTCAATTGCTTGATTTAAAAGCTTTTGAAGGACAGCTGCAAAGGCTGCGATGACTATGGAAGCAAATGTGCAAATAAGTGCAAGCATGAAAATACCTGCAAGATCACCGCCAACAAATATAGCTGCAAACATGAATCCCGCCCCAATGCCAATAGAGAGTGCAAGTGCACAGTACTTTATAGACTTCAACGCCTTCACAGATCTTTTCGAGAATGCCTTGTTTTTATCTATGAAAGTTAAAAGGATAAATGTTTGATAAAGCGCAGCCAGCAACGGAATAGTCAATACATAAGTACATACTAAAAAGGGATACTGCAAATAGGCAGTTTCAGGATGCGCTTCTGCATCCCTGATGGCGGCCCCGGGCACCCATAAAATACAAAAAACAAGTACCGTAATCCCAATCATAAAAGCGACAAGCTTTAAGAAAAGGGTTGAACCTTGTATATGTTTCATCAAACAGCACCTCATTTGATCTTAGTCAATTTGATTTTAATTTATTATTTATTGAATTTCAATAAAATATTATTGATTTTTACTAATTAATTATTGATAAATTAAATCCCCTTATGCACGCAAAAAAAGCATTTCTCATTCTCAGAGAAATGCTTTGCAGGTTTATATTATTTAATTTATGTTCAAACCTGAAAATTGCCTCGATGCCCCAGCTGCCAAGTAAATCAAGGAAACAATACCAGCCCCTGGACAAGGTTGGCGAGCCAGCATCCTGTTTGGCGCAATCATAAGCGGGCCAAGGGTGCCTGTGCAACTTCAACTAACATGATAAACAAAAATAGCGGATGCACTTTTTTCACTTTCTCCCCTTCTTTCCGCTATCCAACTTCCCTCAATCACTTAAAGTGAGGATTGTTTCTTAAGCCTGTGCGACGGATATAGGCTTCCACATTCACTTCTACTTCCAAATCGGCAAAATGGACACTGTCCCATTCCTTTTGCAGCTTCTTCCATTCCTTCGGGTATGAACGATGGATCGATTGCCCAAACCCAAAGATATCGGCTTTATTTTTTTGGGCCTCGTTAATAGCCATCGTGATCTCTTTTTTAATCTCTTTATCTAATTTTTTTTCCAGGGAAAGAAGTACATTTGGGTCAGTTAAGTCTATAGGTACCTTTGTTTCTCCGATGTCCCCTTCAGCGGCTACATTTATGGTGATTTTAGGCTTGCCTTTCTGGACGGTCCCGCTAACCTTGGTTTTTTGGCGAATTACCTGGTAAATGATCGATTCTTTCTGCCCCTTATAATCGATGCCTATAGCCGTTTGTTTGATTTTATCAAGTACCCAAACAGTCCCTCTGGCTTTTTCCCCTTCCAGCCAGCCCAACAGTTTTCCATTCTTGATGGTGGCCAGCCCGGTTGCCCCCAAGGATGTCACTGGCTCGGTCGCCTGTGTGCCCTCTAGCTTTTTTCCTTCTTCAGCATCTCCATACAGGTTGAACCCTGTAATAACGGGTTCTTTACCAGGGGAAGCCAAGTCTTTTATCGTATCCTGAACACTTGTAGACATAAACTCACCCCATTGCTGCTCAGAGAATTTTAAGGTTTTAATAACCTTGTTGGCCGGGATTTTATCGATCGGAGTCAACACTTTAACGAGTTCTGAAGCTTTTACGCCTCTTGCGATCACGACGTCTGCTGTAATCCGAAATTCCGCATCCCGTTCAATTGCATCTAAAATAGTGCTGATATCCTGATTCTTTGCAAGGTCTTCACTGATCACTAGTAAATTGGTATGGGCATAATATAAACTTCTCGATATTTTTCTGGACGCACTTCTGCTTAATTCGGTTACGCTGTCTCCTGTTGATGTATAAATCGTAACAGGGGGACCCTCCGTACCCCCTCCTCCTTGCATGCCTCCTGCCACATTCCCTGGATTGATGATTTGAAGAGTGCCGATAAGCCGTCCGTCCTCGGCTAAATCAATTCCCAGCACGGAAATGATGGCAAGATCCGTCAGTTCCTTTTGGCTCCAGCAACCCGTTAATATCAGCGAAAAGGTAAAAGTGATGAAAACTAATAATAGGCGCTTCATCCTAGTCCCCCTTTTTTGCTTTCTTATTCACCATGTCACGGTTTTTAGGAGGTTCTGGTTTTTGTTTTTCACCCACTCTTAAATCATGTCCCTGTGTTGTAAGTTCAGGCCTCTTTTTCTGGGCCCACAAAGGTAAACGTACAACAGTATCGCCGAGGTTGGCAGGGATAACAGGTGCAAGTGGTGTCAAATATGGAATCCCAAACGACCTTAAGCTGCATAAATGAACGACTAATATTAGGATTCCAAGAATAATGCCGTAAAACCCGAATGTGGCAGCCGCTATCATGAAAATAAAACGAATTAATCTGGCAGAGATCGCAATGGGAAAAGAAGGAGTCGCAAAATTCGCTATCGCTGTGATGGCAACAACAATAACCATCGCAGGCGAGACGATCCCTGCCTGCACAGCTGCCTGGCCGATAACTAGTGCGCCAACGATTGAAATCGCTGAACCCACTGCCCTTGGCATCCTTACACCTGCTTCCCGCAAAATTTCAAAAGCAATCTCCATAATCAGTGCTTCGAAATAGGCAGGGAATGGGACCGTTTCCCTCTGTGCGGCAATCGCAATCAGCAGCTGGGTAGGAATCATCTCTTGATGGAAAGTGGTACCTGCAATATAAGTAGCCGGTGCTATAATCGAGATAAAAAAGATCAGGATCCTTAAAAACCGAAGCGCTGTTCCAATATCGGCACGGCCATAATAATCTTCCACCGACTGAAAAAACTGGATGAAAATAGCCGGTGCAATGAGGACAAATGGGGTACCATTCACAAAGATGGCAATCCTGCCTTCCAGGATATTCCCCGCTACGATGTCAGGCCTTTCGGTATGGTACAAGGTAGGAAATGTGGTTAGGGCCTGGTCTTCAATAAGCTGCTCAATATAACCAGATTCAAGGATGCTGTCTATCTTAATGCTCTTTAAACGCTTTCGAACTTCCCCAACAATTTCCTCTTTTGCAATCCCTTTTATGTACATGATCGAGACATCGGTTTTAGTCACCGTTCCGATTTTCATGGTCTCCACCCATAAATCCGGGTTTTGAATTCGTCTTCGGACTAAAGCGGTATTCGTTCTAATTGACTCCGTAAAGCCATCCCTTGGACCGCGGACCGTTACCTGGCTTCCCGGCTCTTCAACGGAACGCTGCTCTCCCCCCCCTCGTGTACTGGCAACCAATCCTGTCGATGATCCATCAACAAGAATAATGGTATCTCCCGCCATCAAAGCGAGAAAAAGATCATTCCAGTCTGTAATTTTCTTAACACCAGCAATGGCTAACACCTTTTCTGAGAGGAATTCAATGGTATCGCTTTGGGTGGCTTTTTCTAGTACTGCTTGGTTATTTAACATGGATTCCAGCAAGAAATCGTTGATGTTCTTGCTGTCTGCAATACCCTCAACAAATATGACCGCTGCTTTGTGTTCGGGTAGTGTTTGCAAAATAAACTCACTGATGATAACATCCGTACTTTTTCCAGTTTTTTGTTTTATAAGTTCCAGATTGTGCGATAAAGAATCACCGATGGGACGAGCTACATTTGCTCCTTCATCGGGTTTTTCAATTTGTTTTTTGGATTTAATTTTTATAGGTTTCTTTTTCTTAAAAAATGGAGGCATTGCGGACAAAACCTTTCCTGTCTTTTTTACAATTTTCCCCATAACCTTCTTGATTATGAATAAATTTCTCCAGTTGTTCCTTTTCGGTTTTTGTTATCCGTAAAATTGAATTAAAAAAGCTGCCGATATTTAGGGCAGCTTCTTAGAAAAAAAATAATTTTTTTGATGTCCACCAGTTCAGTTTCTTCTAGTAAAGTTGAACTTCCGGGCAAATACCACCGAAGAGGAACAAAAAATAAAAACTATACTCGAGGTGAAGTGTTTTAACATTGGGTTCAACTCATCGTTTTGAAAAATTTGCAGGATAAGGAATAGTAAAATGGAGGCAGCAACTTCTTGTCAGAGGGAATATAAGTTCTAAGTTCTCAACTTTGTAGTCGATATCTTTTTCCTGCCAATTTTCATGTTCAACCTGTTAGAACCAAATACAAAAAGGATGGCAGCGAGGGCCATCCTTTGGCATAACTAAAGTTCGTTATAATAATGTTAACAGTTTAAAAAGTGATTGCCACCCTGTGCTCGCCAGGATGGCTTGGGAGAAAGTTTCTTCAATCACTCATCATGGAAGCAAAAAGCCACCTGGTTTGGGGAAGTGAGGCGGCTTTTTGCTAAGGGATTGTTGTTTTCTCAACGTCCATGATAGAATAACCAAAATTTGGACATTTATGCATGAACTGATAATAAATAAAGTCCTTTTCTAATTAAACAATCATAATCATTCGCTTTAGGAGTCCCCTGTATCTGGGCCTTTTTTAATTCCTTATGGCAATCCCTCTCATACAAACTGTTGAACTTCAGTTTGTATAGGTTTATACCATACCAATGTTAGATTGTTTTAACTTTCGACTTCAAGTATTGCCTCAATTTCTTCCTGGATCTCGCGGTTCACCATTGAAGCACGTTTTTTTCTCAATTCCAGATCGACTTCTTTGTCAATAAAGTTATTGGTATGATGATCAAAACACTCGAAACAAATAGAATAAAAGTCCTTTTCTTCCTTTAAGAAATCAAATTCCCATGTTTCAAGTTCTAAATAACTGACTACATTCTTTGTTTCTTTTTGGCATAGTTCGCACGTATTCATTAAAAAAACCCTTTCCTGCATTGTCTTTATTTTTTTGCCAGCTGGCGGTCTCTGATTCTTTTTAAACGCCCATGATAGTTTAATATATTGATTTGGGATTGTTTCGCCTCGTCGCTGGTAGGCTGCAGGTTCGCAATATCCCAATACGTTACAACGACATCCAATACCTGGTCGAAGTATTGAAGCGGTCCATAATTGGCATCAATTGCAATGGTTTTCATTCTTTCATTAAAGTCTGGCATAACGGCCCCTGGCATTGAGAAATTGATAATGACGTCCTCAAAAAAGACAATGAAATTCGGATCAAGTTCAAGATGCGCTTTCACCGTATCGCGATAGAAAGCATAATGAAGTGCTTCGTCCTTCGCTAGACGACGGAGCAATGTGGCCAAATCCTTGTCGTGCGGGCCTGCGATTTTAGCAACGTTATTATAAAATACCAGCGTAGCCAGTTCCTGCAATGAAGTATAGGCCATAGTTGCCAAAGGATTCGTGAAGTCAGGGAACCAGCCGTTTTCAACCACTCGTCTTCTTAATTCATGCAATCTGGTTGGATTAACGTTCCGTGTCACCAATAAATACGTTTCAAGCAAGCTGGAGTGCTGGTCTTCCTCAGCCGTCCAGGTGTGTACGAAATCATTGATGACTTCCATTGAATTTTTAAACGTATAATCCAGATGCGAAGTATACCAAGGTAAATTCACTTCTGTGAGCAGTGCCGTCTCAATTGCAACAATGACACCTTCCGGAAGAGTCACTTGACTCTCATCCCAGGGAACTCGTTTAAAAGACATGGCCTTGTCCCACGGAATAAATTCGTGATAGCTCCAGTCAATATTGGCAGAACGTTCCTTATGTAATCGATATAATTCTTTAATGCGCGGCTCAAGGCGCGTATCCAGGTCTGAACTTAACATGTCTCTTCTCCTTAAGATGTTTTTTGCTGTAAAACTTTAAAGCAATAGAATTTTCTTAACAATTATAATTTAAAAGGTAAAAGAAATACAGGAAAAAACATTGAAAGTGACCCGCAGCGAGGACCAAACACCTGAAGCTTGTATGAAAATATGTGCGTTATATTTTAAGACTAAGGATGTCCTGTATCTTGTACCAGCCTTCCCTGCAGTCCATACAGGAATTGAATATCAGAGACCTTACATAGTCCAGTTCAATAGAAAAAGCTGCCTGGTTCGGCTGATTGGGAAAGAAATGCTAAAAACAATGTACATAACAACCTAATTAGCATATATTTCAACAGTAAATTGGTCATATAAATATCAAATAAAAACGCTCTGAAATCTGAGCGTTTTTTTGATGCAATATTTTATTGACTTAATTGCATTAGGGCATTTTTAGTTAAAAAAGGTCTATTATTTTTATCTTTTTTATTGTTAATTGCAATCTATTATAAAACTAAAATAATCACCTAATAGATAGGAAAATACATATTACAGAACAAGCATAGAAGAGTATAGCCGTTTTAAAATTCCTCCTAAATTTAATAGCGTAAGCACAAAAGAAGATAGCCGCAGCTAATTTGGAACAACTTCGTAAATAAGAATGATTTGAAAAAAATGAACTGCTTAAAATAATGGAAGCAAGAAAAGTTATAGAAATAAGTATTTTGAACCACAAAGGTTCATTCAGGAACATTTTAATCATAAATTTTATCCGTTGCATGAAGGTATATCTCCCTTCGATTTTATTAAGTACGACACAAGTAAAAGTGAGATACCAATAACCAGTAGTCCGTAATCCATCTTTACGTCTCAATAATTATTTTTTACCCTTTATACGACATAGAAAAGAAAAAGTTTCCTTTCCTCCTCTAACCTCACTGTTAATTTAGGACTTCAGTTCACAATCATAAAGTTTATTTAGCATAAATTTCATTTTTCTTTTAAAAAAGTAATTCCTTGATATTAAGCGAACTACCTTAGATAATGTATATTTTTCAAATCAAATACTTTATGTGGTAACCCTAATCGTTGTGCAGGTGTTTTCTTTGTTCCGATGGATTTATAGACGAAATAAAAATTGTAATAGGTGCAAAGTAGGGTTTATGTCATTTAGCATACTTCGGATTTGAATTGTAACAGATATCCAATTTTTTTATCTCCACGAGCAGTTGTAAAAGGTCTTTCTAAAATGGATAGCCTTCTAGTATAGCCAATTAACAAAAGTTTTAGCACAGGTTTTAACAACACCGCATAAATTTATGCGGTGTTTCCAATTAGACTGCGAATTGGCGTGCTAATTAGTATGTTAAATCCATCAAAACATAGTAAAACAACAAAAAAGGAGACACCAATTCATATGGGAATTGTTTCTCCAATAAGGCTAATTTTTACTGTTTTCTCCCCAATAACCAAACCCGTTATGGTTCGGCAGCTGTATCTTTTGTAATAAATAATCATTAGAGGAATTAATCCTAAAACGAAGACTGCAAATCCCAAAACTGATCACCGAGGTGATTGATCAGTGCCAGCGCTCTTTTTTCAATATCCTTTGGAAGAGTCTCTTTGCTAAAATATTGAAGATTAATACTCTCTCCATCATTTATTTCCAGCGTTCCTTTTACACCGTTTGCTCTATACAGATGAATAACGCTGTAGGTTTCATCCCCATTCGGGTAACGGAAATAATAAAGTGGACCTGAGAAAACATCTATTAACTCAAAACGGCTAGAAATTAAACCTGTCTCCTCTATTAACTCACGAGAAGCCGTTTCCTCAAGTGTCTCGCCAAGCTCCATTGAGCCGCCTGGCAATCCCCAATCCAACGTATCCGATCGATGTTGAAAAAGAACCTCCTTTCTCTCGTTAACCACAAGTATAGTGGCCCCCACACTCAGGATTGGCTGATTGCCAATCATCTTCCGCAAATCAGAAATATACCCCATTTCTCCTACCCTCTCTGTATATTAATTCCAGTTGAATCATTAGCCATGTCAGGTTTCGAATAATTCCAGTTCTATACAATGCATAACCATCAAAACCATTATAAATCACCATAATATTCAACTACATACAAGAAACCTATTTTCCTTACAAGATTGTTTCTTAATTCTCCTTGAGTTGCTCTTTCAACCGGAGGCTTTGTTAAGGTATAGGCCTTCGCGTTTATTCTCGCGAAAAGCCTCCTTATCAACTTGATTATGATACTCGTCATCGATGATCCCTGTCGTCACCGCAGCAATTGGGTGACCAGTAAAAAAGACATAAGTCCTAAGAGCCAGTTTAGGCGTTGAATGCAGACCAAGCAATACGGCAATCAAGATTGCAACAGCCACTCCGCCTCTTTTGATTCTCATTTAATTTCCCCTTAATGATATACTTTTTAAATGCTGCTCATTAGCAGGAAGTTCTAATCAAGATACTAACTTCGGGCCATAAAAGAGATTTGAATAGATATTGTCATCCCTATAAGTCCTTTTTCAAGTAGTAATGCTTAAAATGTCTGCCAACATGATCAAGAGTTCCATACACTTGGTAACCATTTTTCTCGTAAAACTCTAAAGCTTGAAAACTTAAAGTATCCAACTTTATGAAGTCACACTTTTTATCGATTGCGATTTTCTCGGCTTCTGCTAGTAATTTAGTGCCATATCCAGATTTCCTAATGTCTTCATCTACCATCAAAGTATGGATTTCAAGCCAATTCCAAACAATTTCTCCTAATAAACCACCACGGACCTTGCCATCCTCCTCTCTGAGGAACAAACTGATCTCCTCGAATCTCCCTTTCAAATCCTCTGGAAAATGGCTTGAATTATAGTTATTCAGCTGATGATGAATATAATCTATGTCTTCCTTTTTCATGTCCTTGGTAATGTGGAATTCCATATCCTGTTCATCTCCCATTTTGATCTCCAGGGTTGAGCTTTAAAAGTCAGGTTAACCCATGAAATAATGATCCATATAAGTTCTCTCTTAATGTCGGACGATGAATTTCTGACCGACTATTATTGGCCACCTTTGATAAAAACCTTATCGATTTCATCCCTGTCATATTCTAAAATCCAGTCACTAAACCTTTCATACACACCCTTTAATGAGTCTGGCGAAGCACCCAGTACATCACAGCCTCGGTCGTCATAGACGTGAAAGATGGTGTTGCGGCTGAGGTTCATGAAATACACGGTGTGAGAGAGACTGGGTTTTATCCCCATATCCTGATTACAGATTGCTTTTAACATCGAAGTGTACTTAAGATCAGACGGCCGGCATCTTAGAGTAAACCGAAAGATTTTTGATGAATCCTCTTCACTCTCTTCCGAATAAACATCAGGAAGAGTTTCATGCCTTAACTGGTACAGCAGGGATTTTTCTTTTATAAATCGTCTTAGAAACTTCCTGTTCCTGTAGCCATGGCCATCATCATAGATATCTATGACGATAAAAATGGAATCATTGGGAGAATGCAGCTCTTCAAATAAAGTAATGGCTCTCTTATATACGCCCTGTAAGTAAGGACTATTCACATAGGCCAGGTCAGGCGTGTAATTTATGCCCAATTCAAAGCGGATGCCAATTTCCCAGCGATAAAACAAGCCTGGGCTTAAGAGCAGACTTGGGAACATTCTCCCCAAATAATCATTTGCCAGCATCGTTTCACCTCATTTTGCTTTTACCATTTTACCATTTTTTTCAATCCATCTGACTAAAAAAAGATCCTTTTATAAGAAGGAATCGTACCAGAATATAGACAAACTCGAAGAAAAGTGGGCTTGTGTCTACAGTCATTTTTGTAGGAGTACACTGGGGCTGCTGATTTCCGGTACAGGCGCTTCGCTTTCCGCGGGGCTGAAACTGAGCCTCCTCGTCGCAGGCTCCTGTGGGTTCTCAGCTGTCCAGCTGATCCCGCAGGAGTCTGCGCGCCTTCCACTCCAATCAACAGGGCTTCTAAACTGAATGTGGAACTGTATCGGAATCTATTTTAAAATAAACACCTATTACGCTTGAGGGAATAAGGATGTTTTCGAAAAACAATCCTATCCTTTGAAACCAACGGATTCTAAAAATCTACATTTCCTCAGGAGCTTCCAAACCTAATAACCGCAATCCTTCTTTCAGGACCACTTTAACGGAATAAACCAGTGACAGCCTTTCCTGTTTTTGGCCGTCGTCCTCCAGGATCCGTACGGAAGCATAATACTTGTTAAATGCCCTTGCAAGTTCAATTACATATTTGGCAATTTGGGAAGGGTCATTCTCTTCAAAGGCACGTTTGATCGCCTGAGGAAAAATGGTCAGATTCATGATAATGGGCCATGCTTCAGCATTCGATATACTAACCTCAGCTTGATTTTCCTGATACTCCCCTTTCCTTAAAAGCGAAGAGGCCCGGGCATGGGTGTATTGAACGTAAGGTCCTGTTTCCCCCTCAAACTTTAACATGTCTTCAAGAGAGAACTCGATGTCGTTTTGGCGGAAGTTTTTGAGGTCATGAAACATAATCGCCCCAGTTCCAACCTGACGGGCAACTTCCTCTTTTGAAGGAAGATCCGGATTTTTCTGCTTGATATCTTCCAGTGCCAGGGATATGGCATCCTGCAAAACTTCCTCCAGCAACACAACCTTTCCCTTGCGTGTCGACATTTTCTTGCCGTCTTTCAGCATCATTCCAAAAGGAACATGGGCCATTCCTTTCACCCATTGATAACCCATCTTCTCCAATACAGCAAACAATTGTTTAAAATGAAGAGATTGTTCATTTCCCACGATATATAGGGATTGAGCAAATTGATAAGTATCCTGGCGGTAAAGAGCCGCGGCCAGGTCGCGTGTTGCATAAAGGGTGGTGCCGTCGCTTTTCTTGATTAGGCATGGAGGAAGACCTTCCAATGGAACGACTTGAGCCCCTTCAGATTCCTGCAGGAGGTTCATGTTTTCAAGTAAGTGGACCACTTGATCCATCTTGTCATTGTAGAAGGCTGAAAGGAATCAAACTCAATTCCCATTAATTTATAGATTCTTGAAAACTCCTTCAGTGATTCTTCCCGGAACCACTCCCAAAGCTTCATGGCCTCATCATCATTTTCCTCCAGCTTTTTGAACCATCCCCGCCCCTCATCATTTAAGCTTGGGTCTTTCTCGGCTTCATCATGAAACTTCACATACAATTTAAGCAGCTCTTTAATTGGCTGCTGTTTGACGGTTTCTTCCTTCCCCCATTTTTTGTAGGCCACGATTAACTTTCCAAATTGGGTTCCCCAGTCACCTAAATGGTTAATCCGGACGGAAGGGTATCCGTATTTTTCTGCTATTAATGCCAGGGCGTTTCCAATAACGGTCGAGCGTAGGTGTCCCATGGAAAATGGCTTGGCGATATTGGGAGAAGAGAAGTCCACAGTAATCACCTGATTTTTTCCCAGATCTAAATCTCCATAATGCTCTTTCAGGGTCAGGACCTCTTTTAGGACGAGAAATGAAACTTTGTGTTTGTTTAGAAACACATTCACATAGCCACTGACAGCTTCGACTTTTTCAAACAGCGGGGATTTTATCTCGGCTGCTATATCAGCAGCAATGCTGTGGGGAGATTTACGAAGCAGTTTAGCCAGTTCAAAGCAGGGAAAGGCCAGATCTCCCATCTCCTCAAAGCGAGGTTTTTCAATCATAAGAGTTAATTTGTCCTGATCGAGTTTCCCATCTAAAACTTCGTACAGAATGCTGGCAAAATCTTTTTTAAAGTCCATTGTTCACGCCTCCTAAAATATAAAAAACTCCCGTCTCTTTTAATAAAAAAAGAGACGGGAGTCTGATAAACGGTCCCGTGGTACCACTCTAATTGTTTTTAAACAACTTAAAAACCACTCAAATTTGTAACGGGGAGCTCCCCCGTCCTTCCCTACTGCCGTTCAGGAAAGCATCTCAAAAGTGAGGTTCATTACCTGCTTCATGCCAAGCTTCCACCATCCTTGACTCGCTTCGTTTCCACAAATAATTACTCTCTTTATCACCGATTTTAAAATATATTGAATATTATTATATCCAATTAAAAATAATTCGCAACCACCATTTTTAGGATTATTTCTTATGTATCTATTGAACTAGGTCACAACCATACTAGTCCAGCTCAAGTTAAAACAATCATATCCAATCTTTCACATAGGCAACCAAGCCCAAAACAGCACCTAGCCCGGCTCCTACGAAAGCAGGAATCACATAGCTGGTCTTGTTGAAATTGTTCCGTTTCTTCATACACATCCCCCCTGCTAACTACTACGGTAATATCGGTGAAAAGGTTTTGATTTATTGCTTTTTTTTAGCAAGACTGTATGCTTTTCTTAAAAATCCCCTTACAATTTCGGGAGTATAGGTATCTAACCCAGAAAAAAAATTTACAGCTCCCTAGTAATGAAAGACCATTTCAGACTTTATCTTCCGCCTTTATTGAGTTTATTTTAGATAACATTCGATTCAGCGGCTTTAAGGGACCCTTTTTTTAGTTGAACGAACAATCATCCTGTCTTCCTGCCAATGTAAAGCAAGTGGCTAGATATACCCAGAATATAAGGGTCAGCTGCACGTTCTATAAGGAAGTTGACGACCCTGGTTACTTCCTCTTCCCCTTTACCTTTCCAGTAATCCCAGCTGTCATTGGTCAAAACAGAACCAGGGTTGGACCCTATCAAGTTTATTGTTTCAAACCCTCTTGATTCCATAAACGGGGCAATGTCCTCAATATTAAAATAATACGCACCGGTAAAACGTCCCTCATCTGCGTGATTAAAACATCCCGTTTGAGAGAATTGAAGGATGGTATCCATGTTATTATTTGGTCTCCAATTCTCTGGAAATAGGAGTGACGTCAATATGTGTCTGATTCTCGGCATAAAAGCGACAAAAACCAATCCGCCCAGTTTTGTGACTCTTTTTAATTCATTTATTGCCCCACTGCGTTCCTGTTCTTTTTGTAGATGGTACATGGGCCCAAGCATCAAAGAAGCATCAAAATGGTCGTCTTCCATCATGGTAAGTTTTCTGGCATCTGCTGTATAAAAACCATCAAATTGATTTTGTAAATTAAGATCTCTTGCTTTTTCCTTCGCCATTTCAACCAATCTTGGCGTCAAATCAGCCAGAGTGACATTATAACCCTCTTTGGCCAGTTCCACTGAGTATTTCCCCGGTCCTGCACCATTATCAAGGACCCTTCCTGTTTGCGGCATGTACTTTTTAATATAATGCCAGTTTACCTGGAATTCAATCGGTTCCCGTTCAAGCCTTCCCCACTCATCAAATTGATTGTAATAACGGATGATCTCACTCATTTGATTCTCCCTGCCTTCTGGTTCATACTCTTTTAATTCGATCATCCTATTAAGATCCCCTTTTTTTATCCAGCACTTCTCTTAAAATGTTGTCAGGTTATATGAAAACGCTATTATTCTAATAACATTTCCGGTACTGTCTGGCTTGATTATATTTTCAGGAATAGACAGCTATTATCGTAAAGTCACTACAGACAAAATATTTAGTTGCCAGTCTTCCAGGGGGATCCCCGTAAATTCCTGGAAAATAAATAATATTAAATATTTAGTATTTATTAACGTCTTATTTAGGTGTATGATATTATTTATTATTTCAAAAAAGAAAGGTGTTATCATATGAATTCTACCTACTCATCTCTGCAGTCGACGAAGACCAGAACTCTGGTCATCAATGCACTTTTCATTGCCTTAACTCTTGTTGCCACCATGTTCATTAACATTAAGCTGCCGATCATGGGAAATGGCGGGCTGATCCACCTGGGGAACGTGCCTCTTTTTATCGCTGCCATAGTCTACGGCAAGAAGACAGGCGCGATTGCAGGTGCCTTTGGAATGGCCTTTTTTGATCTTATCTCTGGCTGGGCCGCCTGGGCGCCGTTCACGTTTGTCATTGTCGGTGCAATGGGCTTCGTAGTTGGTTTCATTGCGGAAAAGGTTCCCGGCAACAGATTCATGGTATACGCACTGGCCATTGCCACAGCGCTCATCATTAAAGTTGTGGGTTACTATTTTACCGAAGTTCTTCTCTACGGAAACTGGATCCAGCCATTTGGCTCCGTGCCAGGCAACATTTTGCAGGTCGCCATTGCCGGCATTCTGGTAGTGCCCATTGCTGGACGCTTAAAGAAGATGGCAGGACAGATATAAACACAATATTGCCCATGATAGAACGAGCCGCCAATTGTTTGGCGGCTCGTTTTTAATGAATTCTGAATCCTTCTTTTCAATATCCTGATTGGTTATGTTTTTAAAATGAGAGGCAAGCTGTGTAAATCACGCAGGTTCTTTCTGATTCCCATCCGTTATAAACTCATAAAAGATTCCGGTTATGGCTTGAGTGGTTAAAAAGATGGGGAAAGAGTAGATCAACTTATAATTATTTTGATAGGCAAGGATGTCCAGAAGGGTAAAGACCCATTGCAAGGCAAGAGCGAGAAGCGCCCATGCAGTGATATAAAAGATAAACGACTTTTTGTTGATGTGGAGCATGTGATAAAAATACATAAAAAAATATCCAGCTGGTCCAAACAGGGCATAGTAAACCACATCGAAAAATTCGTAATGGTTTGTATCATTTTGCCGGTAAAAGTCGAGGACCCCTCCGCCTATTGTAAAGTCAAAAAGCATTCCTGTGGCCAGCCCGCTTAAAATGCTTAAACAAGCCACTTCCCTGCTTAGTCTTTTGGGGAAGAGAAACATCAATAAGTAACCACCAAAATTCATAAGGATAAGGGATATCTCATTTGTACTGAAATTTCCAATCCCGGTCATTTAACTTTTCCCCCCTTTTAAAACCCAAGAATGATAGCAATAAAGAACCAAATAACCGAACCCGTGCAACAGAACATAATATAAATAGGAATAAAACGCATTCCAATTTTCATATTTCATTACCTCAAACTTTTGTAAAACCATTATTACAAGCAATAAAACAAAGGAAGAAATGAGGACAGCGATCAATTTCCTTCCCATTGAGGCGGCTTGAGGAATACTATTTAAACCAATAACCACTAGAAGCGGTATAATAATCGTTCGGTGAATCACATATGCTGTGAAATTTAAGGGTGATTGTGAATAAGTAATATACTGCAGTTCAAAATTGATGATCCAGCTCCAGTTCACATTCAGGATAAAAACACTCAGAATCAGTGCTGAATTCTCCATTTTAGTTAACTGCCTGTTCATCGCATTGAATGTCGTGATACAAACCAACCCGATAAAAAACAGGATGGAAAATGCCATTGGCGTTCACCTCTATTTCATCTGTCACATTTATTCTTTGAAGAATAACCAGATTTTATGTGTCGGGAGAATAAACGTCTTAACTCAGGTGGCGATATGCTTCCATTTGGCTAATAGCACAGCTTCCACTGCAATAAAAAAGTACGTTCATTTTTGATGAACGCACTTTTACTTAATCATTATAATCTGGGGAGCCAAGCCTCTTCATTTTTTAAACGAAAACCCAGAGAGTAAAAGTAGGCTGTAAGCCCAAAGCAGCCAGGCAGCAAAAAGAGGCCCTGTATCTGCCTGCAGATTCGGAAATACGTTTCGAAAGAACACAACACTGAAGATATCCAGGAGCATCCCCGGAAGTGCAATTTGGACAGCTGCTGATAACCGCTCCGTTTCTGGTATTTTTCTTGCATGATAGTATGGATAGACAGCTCCTGCAATGACAGGGACCGCAAGCAGAAACGTCAAGAGCAGCAAAAGCGGCTCACCAGGGAGCAAAAAAAGGTGACCAAAGAAACGGAAGATAAATGTAGCTGCCCCCCACAATAAAATTCCCCAGATTATATTTAGCATAGAACCACCCCAAAATTGTCGATAATATGGAGATTCGCACTTTTCCATATAATTCCTTCTCTAGTTGGGGAGTTTTACAAAATTAAAACATTATAGAAATATCCTGCTTAATTAAACCTTATTTTATATTCCGCCTGGAATGTTTCTCCCTTTTCGAGCTTGTTGATCCCGAATTTCTCCTTCAGATCACCTGTTGTATGAACGGTATCTGCAATCCCGTACCATGGCTCAATGCAGACAAACGGTGCCATCGTACCGCTTTTCTCCGTATACTTTGACCAAATCCCAACGAACGGGAAATCTTTGAATGTTACTTGGACACCATGTGGAGATGTATTAGATTTTAGTGCGATTTCATCAATATGGCTGTAAACGAGAGCGTCGTGTTCAAATAATGAGGCTGAAAGTTGAATGACACTCACATTCTCTGCACTTCCTTTTTCATGTATCAAAGAATTTTTCAGTTCATATTCTATTGCCGATTTGTTAGATGCTGGAGTCAAATGAAGGCTGTAGTCCTCGATGGTTTCATTTTCTAAAAGCGGAACCTTGAAGGCAGGATGCGCACCAATGGAAAAATACATGTTCTCCTGGTTTTCATTGACGATTTCCCAATGAACAAGAAGTGAATCCTCTTCAAGTGCATAATGAATAAAAGCTTTGAATTCGTAAGGATACACCTCTTTAAAGCGTCCAAGAGATTCAAAGACAAACGAAACATTTGTGTCTCCCTGCTTTTCCACCTCAAATTGAACATCACGCAAAAAGCCATGCTGCGACATTTGGTAGGTCTTGCCCTCAAGCTGATATTGATCATCCTTCAACCGTCCAACAATCGGGAATAAAATCGGAGAAACTCGTCCCCAGTAGGCACTATCCCCTGTCCACATATAATCCAGCCTATTTATTTTATGCTGCACCGTACGTACTTCAGCACCGCTGGTCTCAATTCCAACCTTAAGCCATTTGTTTTCAATAACTATCATCACTATGTCCCTCTTCTCTGCATTATGGAATTTTAATCCTATTGTTGCATTGAACCTTTCACTTGTATAGAAAAAACCCTCGGATTGTTCAGTATTTTTATGTATAAAACAAGTTTTTCATTTCAATGCCAGCTGTCTTCTTTAACCTTTTTATGTCTTTGTTTTCAAAGCCTCTTTTATAATATAGAAAGGCAAACATCCTCCGCGTTCATTAATGGAAGCATCCGTCACACAAATCCAGAAAAAACACCCACACACATTTACTGGCTGGCATTGTTACTAATTTTCATCTTTAGTTTGTTCTTCATCGCTTTGAACATTCTTTACCGAAAAATCACTTCCCGTCCTATGAAGATGATTACTCCCAACAACAATCATGTTACATGTTTTCCCCGGCACAACCAACAAAGGGATGAAAAAACAGCATAATTTCTAATCTGTATCCGCACACTATTAACTGAATGGGTAAAAATTAATCATATCCCGAGGGGTTTAATTATGAATGAAGAACAATCCAGACTGTTAGAATCGTTAAGGGAACAATCACATCAGCTTGGAGACAAGTGGGTCGATTATTGGCAGACGTATTCCTATATCGATACCTGGCAGTTTTGGCTGAATCTTGTTTTCCTCGTTCTCCCTTTAATAATTCTTTATTTTAAATTAGATAAAAGCAGAGCCTTACAACTTGGTTTTTTTGGATTCAGCGGCCATGTGCTATCGACTTACGTTGACAGCTATTCCACGAGATTTGGCCACTGGGAGTATCCTTATCAGGTAATTCCTGTGCTTCCATTAAGCATTGGACTGGATACCTCACTAATCCATGTTGCTTACATGTTGGTTTATCAGTGGACCATCCACCATAAGAAGAAATATTATGTTGCAACAACCATCCTGGCGGCCTTTTTTGCCTTCATATTCAAACCAATCCTGTCTGCATTACATCTATTTCAATTGTCCGAAGGGAACAACTATTTTCATGTCTTTCTATGGTATTTTCTTGGAGGAATCTTATCGAAATAGGTGACGAATATCTTTTTACGGTTTGAAAGAGAGGCTAGTAGGAATTAGCAAGCATTGAACATGGGTATATGCTTTCACATTATTAATGGTTAATATGAATGAAGTACTCTTTTGCTCTCCTCGTGCCTAAAAAACAACTATAACCTTATAATATAAGCAAAAAATCCCTCCTGAAGAACAGTCTATCAGGAGGGATTCAAGCAATTTCAATTGTATTAAATGAGTTCTATATTATTACCTTGGCCACCTATCTTCTTTCTTCATCAATGGTTTAAAGGTTATATGCGGTTCGCTTTGGTACCAATAAGCGACAGTGGACACATCATCCTGTCTTTCGAACAAGCCTTTCTTGCACACGCCAATTTGCTGAACCGTTACTTTTAAATCTTCATTGAATCGGATTGGATCTGGTAAATGCCATCGGTAAAATCCTCTCATTGGCGGAACATCATCATTATGATAGAGATTATGAACGGCTTCATCATTTTTAGAATAATAAGGATACCCCATATAAGGCGTGCAATAAGTGTTTTCAACTGTCTTGCCGTCCTGCTGAGTAGCAAAGCTCCATGCACCGCCGAAATAGTCTTCTGTTCCGGTGCCGCAGATGGTCGGATATTCTTTATCTCCATCGATGAAAAACTTTACTTCCCCTTCTCCCCACCAGTATCTCTCCAATGTGGCAAGTGCTAGATAGGTCCCAACATATTGCCCTTTCCCTTTAATCCCTTCAACAATGACATAATCTTCGCCCATGTTGGTGATTTTTTGGCGATTCCATTTTGCATGAAAATAACCAGTGTTTTCAGGGAGCTCATCGTACAGGCAATAATCAATTTGAAAGAATAATGCTGGAATACTTTCTTCGTGCTGGTTTTCGATCGTAATTTTAGCTTTTTTATTAAAAGGCATTGGAAAATAACAATTAAATCCTCTCGTGGGATTCACAACGATTGGCAATGAATTCACAGTGCATCCTCTTGCAAATCCATTGCAGAAGAAGTCACCAAGCGGACTTTCAACAGAGGGAACGGTTTCATCATCCCAGTACATGCGGAGGACCAGATCCCTTAGTACAAAGACATCTTTATCTGTTTGATCCGTAACTGTTATCCAGATATGCTGGATAACTCCCGGTCCATCTATATCACAAAGAAGAGCCGTATCCCCGGATTTTACGTCACGAAGGCATGGTGATCCTTTTCTGGAAGGTCCTAAATGACTGGCTGCCATCCCGCCTTTTCCTTTTTCTCCATGAGGGTTTTCTGCCGTAATAGCTCGAGTTCTTCCATTGTTCATCAAAGGGAGGGTCGAAAGGCTGTTCATAAATGGATTAAGGTTCATCGTTATTTCTCCTCTCAAGTTCGTTCTTTTATTTGTTTTACAATGTTATCCTTTTACGCCACCTGACATAATGCCTTCCATGATTTGCCGCTGAAAAATACTAACGAAAATAATGATTGGCAAGATTATGATGAATCCCATCGCAGAGACAAGATCCCAAGGAACTGCGTACATATTGTCTCTTAAAGGCAATTGGGTAATTGCCGTTGACAGGACCGATATTCCATTTGAATAAAACAGCGGTGTAAAAAAGTTATTTAAACAAAGAATAAAATTCACGATACAAACCGTTGCAATGGCCGGTTTTAAAATTGGCAAAGTTACATAAAAAAGGGACTGAAAAAATCCACATCCATCAATTAAAGCTGCTTCCTCTATCGATGCCGGTATATCATTGAGAAAGTTCTGAAGGATGAGAATGGAAAAAGGGATAATTGAACTAATATAAAGGATGATTAACCCAGTGTAGGTATCATACAGCCCAACTTGTCTTAAGAAATCATACAATGGACGGGCTGTCACCACATCGGGGATGAGCATGGAACCCAGGAGAAAAGCAACAGCCAATGATAATCCCCTGCTTTTGAATCTTGCAAAACTAAAGGCTGCCAAAACCGAAACAACCATCCCGATTAAAATGGATAATCCTACAATCAAAAGAGTATCCCAGACTTTTTTTAATAGATCAGCATTTTCAATTAAATATCGATAGCTTTCAAGCGTAGGATTTTCTGGCCAATATTTAATGGGTTTGGAAAATAGCTCTCCGGACGGAGTAATGGAAGAGACGAAAATCCACCATAACGGAAACATGATCAAAAACCCAACCGCAAGCGCAGGCGTCCACTTGAAAAATTGCATCAGCGCTTTTTTTGCCCATAAGGGAACTCTTCGCGGTTCCGCTACAGGAATGTCATAATTTTTTTCCTTCACTGTTTTGGGATACATACCGATTCACCTACTTATAATCAAATTTATTGATATCTTTGAGGACTATCAGCTACTCATATAAAAATCGCCACAGGGCTGGATTTGCATCTGTGTTAGAAATTGGTGCTTCCTAACTCGCAGTTGTGGAAGCACCTTTCTAGCACATTAGTAATTTACTTTTTTGGCACCATACATGCTAAGGCCACTCAAGATTGCCATTACAATAAACAGCACAATGGCAATTGATGCAGCATAACCAGTATTCAGGTTGGTAAACGCCTCCGTTGTAATCCGATAGGCAATCAAAGCTGTGTCTTCTCCCGGGCCGCCGCTTGTCATGGCGTAGACAATATCAAATGAAGTGAGTCTCCACATCGTAAAGAATATACTTAATATCAAAATGTTCTTAGAAATCAGCGGGAGTGTAATTTTAAAAAAGGTTTGTATTGGTCCGGCTCCATCAATCTTTGCTGCTTCATACATATCTGTAGATATAAATTGAAGACCAGCAAGAACCAATATTGCAAAGAACGGCACATCCTTCCATAAATCCACAGCAATTACAGCAAGCCAGGCTGTTTCGGTATGGACAAGCCAATCGAGATTAAATCCAGGATTGAACCAGCGAATAAAATCATTTACAATCCCGTAATCATTGTTGAAAGCCCACTTTGAAGCAATTGCGATGACAACCATAGGCATGGCCCAGGGAAGCAACACGATGGTTCGCAAAACTTTCTGCCCGGCCATTTTCACATTGAGAATTACAGCAAGACCAACCCCCAAAACAATATGACCAATCATGGAACCGACTACAAAAATAACCGTGAATTTAATAGAAGTGATCATTTTCGGATCTTGAAAAATATTGATATAGTTTTGGAATCCGACAAACTCGTTAATTCCTCTTAATAGGTTTACGTTGAAGAAACTAACCCGAAAGGTTTCGAAAATGGGATACACGGTCGTGAAAAACCTTATTAAAAGCGCTGGTAGAACAAATAACCATGCGATGATTAGGTATCTTTTGCTGGCATACATTTTAACGCACCTTTCTAATGGGAGTTAAAAACGTTTTGATATATTCATGAATATATGAGCATATACTCACTTATTTATACTTATCAACCGCTTCTTGTGCCTTTGTACAGAATTCATCTAGAGTGATTTTATCCTGGATGTAGTTATGGAAAAGTGTTCCCATCTCGTTAATAAACTCCATGGTTTGAGGAAGCATTGGGCGTCCATTAATTTCATTCGTTTCCTGGATTTGAGTATAGACCTCTTTGATGTCACTTTGTACTGCTTCATTGCTTGCGACATCCGCTCTTGCAGGATAGCGGCTAAAGTTTTCCCAGCCATTTAGCCCGCCTTCTTCACTGGCTGCATATTTAAGGAACTTTTGGGCTGCTTCCTTATTTTTTGAAGAAGAGTTTAATACATAGCTCCAGGAGTCCGTAAAAATCGCCCGCTTTTCAAACTTTGGCATATTGATCATATGGATTTGGTCTGCACCATATCGGTTTGCTTCACGATAATCCGTACCAGTTCCCCACATAAAGACCATTCCATACTTACCATCAATAAACTTCTGGTTCATTTGCTCATATTTATCAGCAAGCTGGTCAACAGGTGTAACCTTCCAGGTATTGGCCATATCGTACATGAACTTAACTGCTTCACGGCTTCCTTCATTTGTCCAATCATAGTAGTCGCCGCCAAATAGGTTGACGAAAGTTGCGATTTCATTGAATACGTAGGTCTTTTCCCAAGAGCCGCCATATCCATATTGACCGTCTTTCGTTGCCGCTTTCATAAATTTCACGAAATCGTCCTTATTTTCAATTGTTTTCATTCCAGCTTCATCGAGTTTCTTTTGGTCTACCCACAAACCCAGATAACCTGAATAACCTGGAACACCAATGATATCGCCTTTTGCAGAAGTCAGCATATCTTTCATATAGCCTTGTGGGAACTGGCTTAAGATATCATCCGTTAACACGGTATCTTGAAGAGGATCGAGCCAGCCTGCATTTTTGAAAGAAGTAGCCATTTCATCGTTGATTTCAAGGACATCTACGGAAGAATCTCCCGATGAAAGAATAGTAGAGATTTTTTGCTGGCGGGTGTCAGAATCTGTTGGCGCTGCAACCCAGTTAATCTTTACTCCACTCTTTTCCTCCGCTTTTTTCAGCCATTCCTTAAAACCTGGCTGAGTGGATTGAATAGTATAAAGGGTAATCTCATTCTTAGATCCTCCTTCTGAATCCTTTGTTGATGAACCCGTACTGGAGCTTGAGCACCCGGCTACAATGAACGTAAATGCTGCAATAATGGTCAAAAATGATAACAACCGTTTTTTCATCAAAAATCTCCCCCTATTATTATTTATAAACTGATGAATACAATAAGGTATAGCTCTCAAATCAAATGAGACCTCACCTCCTTTAAAGATGGGTTTTCTATTTTTAGACTTGCTTAAAACCCTTAATATAGGCAACTATCAATCTGAATATTAGGAATATTTTTTTGTGGCTGCCCCTTTTTATAGTTGTAACAAGGAATTTATCTATTCTGTAAATGTCATATGGTTCTTAATTGCATCCATACCAAGTGCCAATGCCCCGCACAGCCCAGCCCTTGAACCCAATCCGGGCGGAACAATATAATCATCAATACCGAAAATGATGTCTTCCGCATTTATATATTGATTTAGTTCTTGCTGCACCTGTTTTCGAATCATAGGAAACAAATGATGCTGGTTCATAACACCTCCGCCCAAAATGATTTTTTTGGGTGACAGCATCAGGATCGCTCCTGTCACCGCCCGGCTAATATAGTAGGCCTCCAGATCCCAAGCCGGATGATTTTTCGGAATATCATATCCTTTTAAATTCCACCGTTTTTCAATCGCCGGTCCCGATGCCATTCCTTCTAGACAGTCACCGTGAAAAGGACAGATCCCTCTAAAATCATCTTTTTCATGACTTCTTACAGAGAGGTGGCCGGCCTCAGGATGAACCAACCCATGGATCAAGTTTCCCTCAATCAGTGCCCCCATGCCGATGCCTGTACCAATGGTAAAGTAGATACAGCTGCTGAGTCCTTTGGCAGCCCCCCAGCGGGATTCACCCAAGGCAGCAGCATTTACATCGGTATCCCACCCCATCGGTATTTGAAACTCTTTTTTTAACGTGCCTAGGAAATCAAAGTTTGCCCATCCTTCCTTTGGAGTTGTAGTGATAAAACCATAATGGGAAGAGTCTCTCTCCAAGTTGATTGGTCCAAAAGTACCGACTCCAATAGCCTCCACCGCTTTATCTTTAAAAAAGGCGATACATTTCTCCAAAGTCAGATCCGGAGCTTCAGTAGGAAAGCTAATTGATTCCAGGATTTCTCCCTTTTCATTTCCTATCCCACAAATAAACTTTGTTCCCCCTGCCTCGATTCCTCCAATAAGCATGTCACTGCTCCCCCTTTTTTATTTCAACATCCCAATTTGTTTATATAAAATAGACGCACCCGTTTCCGCTCGGTGTTTAGCTCTCCTCTTCTGATCGTTCATCCCATATCCTTTGAAACTGGGTTAACATTTCTTCCTTCGTTATCTCATGAGAGATATATGCCTGCATTACGCTAGCCATTTGAGAGGTATTCACCTCATAACCAGGATATCTTTGCCATAACCAGGGAATGGTTTTATCGTTTTCAATATACTCCAGCAGGTCCGCAGCCAAGGGACCCAGCTTGTCCTTGTCCGGAGCAATTGTTTTCAGTGCCGGGATAAATTTAAATTCTTCGACAATGTATCGTTTTCCAATTTCAGAGGTAACCATCCAGTTTAAAAATTCCTTTGCTTCCTCTTTTACTTTTGATTTTTTATGTACAACCCAGTAATTAGGAACGCCAATTGGCAAGCGGTCCATCGCTTCTTTATCATCATTGATCGGCATTGGCAGGAACCCGTATTCCATATCAGGATGAAGTTTAAGCAGCTGGAGCTGGATCCAGTTACCTTGCTGAATCATGGCAGCCTGACCAGCAGCAAATGAAGTAACTTGCGTATTATAGTCGGTTTGTAAAGGATTCGGCTGACCGTATTCGAGGGTTAAATCAAGTAAATGAACCCAATCATTAAACGTTTTATTATTTGGGATGCTTTCATTCCCTTTCTTCAATGAATCAATGTATTCTTCAGGATTGTCCTGTTGTGCAAATGCAATGTTGAGTAAATGATTTCCAAGAATTAACCACTCTCCATATCCATTGATAAAAGGAGTTATGCCAGATTCGTCGAGTTGTTTTGCTGCAGATCTCAACTCTGATAAAGTTTTTGGCAATTTAGTAATTCCAGCTTGTTGGAAAAGCTCTTTGTTGTAAATATAACCCCACCCTTCAATATTGAGCGGCATACCGTAAACCTTTCCTTCTTTTGTCATCGGCTCTTTTGCAATGTCTGCTATATCTTTAACCCATGGCTGGTTGCTAAGGTCTTCCAAGTGGTCGAACCAAACGTTTAAATCATTAAATCCGGCAACAAAGAAAATATCAGGTTTATCACCAGAGCTGAATTTCGTTTTTAATGCCGTACTATAATCACATCCTCCTCCGCAGGTTTCAATGACGATATTGACTTCAGGATGTTCCGATTCATACCTTTTTACCAATTGGTCCAGCTGTTCCGACATCTCCACCTTAAAGTTAAATACATTTAAAGTTGCTTCCTTTACATCTGATTGATTATTACCGCCGTTTGTGTCACTTTTACTGCCATTTGAGCAACCCATAAGAGATAGAATCAGAATAGCAAGCAACAATCTATTTGTAAGCATTTTCATTCATTTACACCCCTGTAGGAATCACCTTTGTCGTAATTATAACTAGTTAGTAACATAAAAAATACACGTTTTGGTGACCAAAAATGTGCACTTTTGTGATTGTCCTGTTTATAACCCCAAATGTTATTCCATTCTTCTACTATAGGAAGGCAAATGAACGTATACACTGACAGCCCCTGCCGGAATACTATATTATTTTGATGTAGATTATGTTCTTCGCTGATATAATAAAGCTAACTAAAAATTCAAAATTGGAGAGGCAGTGCTAAAAGTGAAATTTATCCAAGGAAGTATTAGTAATAAGCTTATTGTTTTTTTGCTGATAGCCATTATTCTGCCCATGGTGATCTCCATTTTTATTTCCTACATGTATACAAGGGAGTCTCTCAAAAAGGATTTTATTAGAGAGAATTTACACACCGTACACCAGGGAAAGAGCAGCATTCAGGATTATCTGGAACAAATCAACCATATTTCATTGAGCATCTACCGGGATATTCAAGAGCCTGACAGTCTTTATCAGCTCATATCAGCCAAGAGCCGGACCTATTTAATGGAAAAAGAAATATTCAAGAACCTTGATTCGATATCGAAAGAGAGCAAAGATATTTTACAAGTCTACCTTCACAGCCATCGAAGTCAACAAAGCTATCTAACAATCGACGGGTTCCCAAAACGGAATCAAGAACCAAACCCAGAAATGCAGCTAAAAGACTTTCCTGATAACAAAGTGGCTCCTTTCATAGAATCCACTCACACTGCGCAAAACTACGGTATGGTTGACTTTCCATATGCTCCTAAAGACAAAGTGATTACAATACATAGACCCATTTATAAAGTGCCATTAAAAGAATACCTTGGCTACTTGTCAATTGATATCAAGCTGGATTCTATAAAGGCCATGAGTCGTCTTTTATATTCAAAAAATTCGGAAGATATCTATTTGATTGATCAACAAAATAAAGTGATGTACTCCTCCCAGGAGGGAATGATTGGTTCAAAGTTTAATGGTGACTGGGTGGACAGACTCAGAAGTAAAAAGAAAAGTACCGGTTCTTTTGAATCTGACACTCAGCAATTTAAGGGGTTAACGATATACGATACTGTTAATTATCAGGGTCAAAAATGGGTTCTAGCCAAACGGATCCCTAATAATGTGTTATACAAAAATGTAAATCAGCTTGTTTTGATTAACTCTTTGGTGATTCTGGTTTCCTTATTTATTGTCATTATCGCAACTTTATATATTTCCTTGAAATTAACCTCCCCCATCAAGGAGTTAATAAACTCGATTAAAAATATCAAGCTCAAAGATTTGAAGTTGGACATTAATACCAAAAGCACCGATGAAATAGGAATACTAGCCCAAACCATTAAAAACATGGTGGGCACGATTGATAATTTAATCATGAAAGAATATCGATTGGAACTTGCCAACAAGGATAATCAGCTAAAAGCGCTTCAGGCACAAATTAATCCTCATTTTATTTACAATACCTTGCAATCCATAGGGGCCATTGCATTACAAAATAACGTTCCTAAAATCTATGACCTGACTTCCTCCCTCGGAAAAATGATGAGGTACAATATGAACACAAGCCAGTCCATAGTCGAATTATCAAAGGAGGTAGACCAAATTAGGGCTTACTTGGAGCTGCAGCAACAAAGATTTAAGCAGAAACTAGTCTACAAGATTGAGATTGATGAGAAAGCCGAAACCCTTTCCATTCCAAAAATGATTCTACAGCCCCTAGTAGAGAACTATTTTAAGCATGGTTTTGAACAGAATGAGAGGCCCGGGGAGATGTGGATTTCAATTACAAGACCAAATCCGGATCTCCTGCTTATTATGGTAGAAGACAACGGTAAAGGGATAGATACTGAACGACTCCGATTCGTTCAGCAAAAATTAAAGGATTCAGAAACGTACGGAACGACTCCGGATCAAAGTATTGGTTTAAGCAATGTCATCTCCAGAATAAAATTGTATTTTCATGAACAGGCTCAAATTGAAATCGCCAACCGTGACCCCCATGGTCTAAAAATCACCTTACGGATTCCATTAAGAAAGGAGATATCAGCATGAAAGTATTAATTGTAGATGACGAAGAGGATGTAAGACAATCCATCCGATTACTGATCCCCTGGAGTGAATATGGAATAGAGACGGTTTTGGAAGCTCAGGATGGGAACGATGCTGTTGAAATCATAGAGGCCGAAAAACCAGAAGTCATCTTTACGGACATGATGATGCCCGGGAAAAATGGGACGGAACTGCTAACCTGGCTGCAAAGCAACCACTATAACAGCAAAACAATCGTCATCAGCGGACATGATGACTTCCAATATGTCCAGCACACATTAAAAAATGGCGGTTTGGACTATATATTAAAACCGATTGATAGAAACGAAATTATTAAATCCTTTGAAAATGCCCTGAATAACTGGAAGGCGGAAGAGGAAAAACGGTTAAATGAGGTACAGCGAAGCCAGGTCATTACGCGAAGCAAGCCTGTTTTCCTGGATAAAATGTTCTCCAATTTAATGTTACAGCCCCTTTCGAGCATAGCTTCCTATGAAGAGCTTAATAAGGAATTTAATCTAAAAAACTATAAACAGTTTCAAATTGCCCTTTTAAGTACCGATATGCTTCAGGAAAAAGTTATCAACAAATTTTCCAATCATTTCGATTTATTGGACTCCAGCCTATTGAATGTCTGTAATGAGATTCTGGGTCCATCTAGTGAAGGGTATGCCTTCAAACATTTAAATAAAGAAAATGAGATTGTGATCCTAATCTGGAAAAACTTCGAACATTTAACCGGTAAATTGCAGGAGATCAATGGGGTTTTTACAAAAATTCTGCAGACTCCTTTTCATTTTGGAATCAGTTGTATTCATCCGTTGCCACAAGGATTTCAAACTGGTTATAAAGAGGCAAAGCTGGCGTTAAGGCAGAGTAATTACCTGACAGGGGACCAATTCATCCATTTCTATCAAGGAAAAGATGTGACTAAAAGCAATACCTTGTTTTATTCGGACTATAGTGAAGGAATCGTCATTGCTATTAAAAGCAATGGAACAGAACAAATTGAAAAGGCGGTCGGAAAATTCATTCAAGCTGTTAAACAATTGGACACAGTTACTCTTGATCAGCTTGAATATTGGAGACATGAGTTTTATTTGATGAAGTCCTATCTTTTTAAGGAAATTTTCTTCGAAGAAAAGGTTGAATTGAGATATAAGCATGTTTACTTTCCATTAGAAACAGATGGCCGGCTGTCGCTGGATTTATTCCAGCAACAGTTAACGGAATATTGTAAAATGTTCGCCAGTCAGTTGACAGAAGAACTCCAAAAAACACAAAATATTATTTTTGATATTAAAGCTTATATCGATAACCATTACCATGAAAATTTACAGCTTCAATCTATAGCCGATCAGTTTTTTTTAAGCAGAGAATATGTTTCCCGCAAATTTAAACAAGAGTTTGGGATTAATGCTTCAGACTATATCGAAAAAACCAGGATTGACCATGCCAAAATTTTATTAACAAATCATCATTTACCGGTATCGGATGTTGCAACTGCAGTGGGATATCAGGACGGAAGATACTTCAGCAAGGTATTTAAGAAAGCAGTAGGTGTTACACCTATGAAATATAAAAGGTCCTTCAGAGATGAAATGCAAATAAACCATTAAACATGTTTAGTAAATGAATATATTCTTGTTAAGCGGTCTTTACAAACTCCACTCAAGCTTTAACTAAATATAAATATATGTAATAACATAAAAAGGAGGAGAGCATCTGATGGATGCTCGTCCTCCTTTTGACCCTAAAAACCTTTTAAACAATCAAGTTTGCTAGAGATTTGATTACTTTAACATGGTGCTCCATGTGCAAAAATCAATCTATTTATCAATTAACTGCGGAGCTTCCCTGTGTCCCGTTGCCTGCTCAAAATCATAGGCCATCCCGATTAATTCTGGCTCACTCCACTCTTGACCTAAGAAGGCTAATGCAAATGGGGATCCATTCTTATAATAACCGGCAGGAACCGTGATAAGCGGCCAGCCTCCAACATTAATTTCAGATACAGTTGTTGCCGCAATGCTTCCTTCACCTAGTTTTGGAATAGCCTTGGACATTTGCGGATAGACAAATCCATCCAAGTCGTGTTCCTCCATCACTTCCTTCATCATCTTTCTATATTCGCTTCGTACTTTTTTAAATTCCGTTAAATCTGGGAGTACATCGGGATTATCTTTGCCCGGAAGATTCGCTCTTGAGCTAAGAGGACCACCATCTTCCCACGGAATCGCTCCAGCCTTCTCAAATACTTTTTCAGTCGTAAGATTCGGATTTATATTTTCAAAATAATTTTCAAGGTCGTAGAAAAAAGATTCTCTTCCTTGACTTGGTGCATTTTTAACATACTCGGCAAACCCTGTTCCTGCAAATGGATCGGTGACCACCTCTGCGCCCTGGCTTTCGAGCTCCTTAATGGCACGAGCATAAAGCTCTTTTGTTTCGGCTGACAGTTCTTCTGTACGCCAGCCTGGACCATAGAGTCCAATACGTTTTCCTTTAAGAGAAGTATCATCAAGTAAGGAAGCGTAGCCTTTATCAGGAACATGGCCGACAGACTGCTCTGTTAACGGATCATCTTCGCTATAACCCGCAATTACGTCCAGCATACGGGCAGCATCTTCTACTGTACGGGCATGTGGCCCCAATACATCTCGAGTACTAGAGGATAATGGCGTTACTCCCATTGTAGGCACAAGACCAAATGTCGGTTTTATCCCGACGATTGACTGGGCAGCTGCCGGGTTTTGAATGGATCCGCCGGTCTCTTCAGCAATCCCGAGTACTGCAAAGTTCCCAGATATAGAGGTGGCTGTTCCGCTGCTGCTTCCACCTGGAGCCAAGGAAGGATTTACTGCATTATATGTAGGTCCAGCCCAGCTTGTATTAGCATCCGTTCCCGAAGCACTAAATGCAGGAATATTCGTTTTGCCCAGAATAATGGCACCAGCTTCCTTCAGTCTGGTCACAACCGATGCATCCTTGCTCGGCATAAGCTTAATTCCATCCGCTTCTTTACTAAGAGGCGCCCATCCAAATGTCGTGGGGAATCCTTTTACATCAACGGCCTCTTTTATGACAATTGGCACACCTGCCAATGGACCAAGCTTCTCCCCTTTCTTGCGCATTTTATCAATTTTTTTCGCTTCCTTTAAAGCATCTTTATTGATATAAGTAAAAGCGTTATAGGTCTCCTCGTATGTTTCAATTCGATCCAGATATGATTCGACCACTTCCACTGCCGTATACGTTCCTTTTTCATATTCGGCGATCAACTCATCAACGGTTATTTCCATCAATGGAAATTCATCTGTTCCGGCCTGTGAACTTTGAGGGATAAATCCCGCTGTTAATAAGACAATAATAACTGACATTACCCATGCACTTTTAAGAATTATCTTATTCTTCAATAAAAAAACTCCTTCCATTCTAATAAATGATTTCGAGGACTTCAGAGTATTTCTTTCACTCTAGATGCAGGGCCTGCCCTTCGATGTTTAAAAAGATTGCTTAAAAATATAATAGATTAGAAATCTATTAAACTCTTTCACCTCCTTGCTCGTATTCTCACAATTTTTCGAATAGCCAACAACAAGTTTGTCAGAAACCTTGACACAATATCGAGGAAATGCGCATAAAGGCCCATATAACACTTCTTAATAAAACCGCTTTCCAAACCAATTATCTTTACTGATAATTTTTGGACAATAAAAAAAGCTGCACCTTAGGCAGCTGAAAAATTAATATCACATAGCTATCTTGCTTTTCTTCCGTTTATAACCATTCAAACTAATGACCTGTTCACCGCTACTTATATGACTTGCCAGTAGTTTTGTGGAATAACAATTGTGAAAAACCTTTACTCTTTATAAACTGAC
This sequence comes from Mesobacillus foraminis, assembly GCF_004340465.1. Taxonomy (GTDB): domain Bacteria; phylum Bacillota; class Bacilli; order Bacillales; family Cytobacillaceae; genus Mesobacillus_B; species Mesobacillus_B foraminis. Next base: position 399,676 of record NZ_SLVV01000004.1, read on the forward strand.
GTAAGTCCTAAACTCCCCTTAACATCCATCTATTCCACAAGTCATTCCTTCAGGGAAATCAAACCTCTTCCTATTGATCTCGTCATTGATCATTTGTTTAAGCGTTTCCTTTGAACGGATACCTGAAACTTTCGTGTCACCAATCATAAAGGTAGGGACTGCGGTTATGTTGGCTTGGCTGTAGGCTTCCTCCAGTGCTTTCTCGTGGGCTTCTTTATATTTCCTTGTTTCCAAAGCCTCGCGATATTCACCTTCATCCAGTCCTATTTCAACGGCCAATTTTGTGAGTACGTCAATATCGCCAATATCCTGTTCTTCCTGAAAGAAGGCGCGCAGCATGCGGTCGTTGTACTCATTGCCCTTTCCTTTTTCTTTTGCATATTGGTAGCCTTCGAATGCTAAATGCGTATAAGGCTGCGGGGAAACCTTCGGGAGGACAATATCAATCCCCATTTGTTCGGCCATTGGGTAAACGGATTGCTTCCATATAGTTTGCAAATAATCTCCTTCAGGCTTCAGCGTTTCATTAGGATATGGACGCAGCTCAAAAGGCATCCATTCAATTTCGACATCTTTTCCTTTTACCGCTTCTTCCAGAGGCTTTTCGGCCAGGAAACAAAATGGGCATACATAATCTGAGTAGACTTTTATTTTTACTGTCACAGGTTTCCTCTCCTATCGATCATTTATCCTGTCTTCCTTAATGGTGGATTCCCTTGAATGCCTTTAGGAAATAACGTTTATCCTGGTTATTGTTAACAGGCTACGGGTTTATTAATAGGGTTATTTTAGTTCAGGTGTATGTATTAGTAAAATAGATAGGCTTGAACTGCTATTTCTTATTTCTTCCATTTGTTTGCTTTTTATATCCTTATTTATTTTCCGTACTAGCAAAAAAAAAACACCGGTAAAAGGTTGACAACAAGGAAGCGCTTTCCCTGACTCTAAACAAATATGTCCATATAAGCATCGTACCGGTAATAATACCGTTATACTACAAAAGCAAAGGGAAACCATAAGTACGGGAAGCCTAATGAATATTTAACGCCTCTTCACATATACCAACTACTTCTAAAACAGCGTCTTCCATCCTGAACTCTTCATATACTCCGAAAAGAGCCATGTTTATTACAGACGGTAAGACAATATGTTGTATATTCTGTCAATGTTTACATTGCCAAAACCTTGCCTTTACATTTGTTTGCTAAAATTTTGCATAACAACCATTTAGGAGGAATAAATGTTGAAGAACGTATTGAAACGGCTCAGTTTAGCTTCTACTGCCGCTATCCTTGGAAGCAGTATCGTTATGGGGTCTTCTTATGCTTTTGCAGCCGAAAGTGATGGACAGACTGGTTCTAAACAAGGGAAAGGCAATTCGGACCTTGTCGATCTCCAACTGTTGAGTTTGACAGACTTCCACGGCTACCTTCAAGCACTTAATGACAAGTCTAATAGTCAAATTATGACAAAAGATGGGCAGCTGACAGTTGGTGGCGCTGCATACATGGCCGCACATATAAAAAAACTAAAAAACGGTCACGAGAACTCCATCCTGTTTTCGGCAGGTGATGACCTAAGTGGATGGCCGTTTGAAGTCGCCTCTCATCATAATGAGCCGACGGTCGAATTCCTTAATGCAATCGGTCTTGATTTTTCCGTAGCTGGCAACCATGAATTCGATGCTACCAAGGAGTTCCTGACAGAGCATATTATGAAGGGGAAAAGCTTTGGAGAAGTAGGAGTTGACAGTTCATTCACAGATTCCTCCGGAAAGAAATTCAAAGGAGCGGACTATGACTACCTTTCAGCCAATATACGTGAGGCAGATACCGGGAAGCTCGTATTAAAACCCTATACCATTGAAAGGATCCACGACGGGAAAGGTGGTACAATCCCTGTTGGTTTCATTGCCATTACTACTCCTGCGACAATCCAAGGGTCCACTTCCTTTCAGGATGGAATTCTAACGGCTGATCCTATGGTGGACACAGCAAACCGCTATGCTAAAGAATTACAGAAGAAAGGCGTTGAAACGATCATCGCTGTTGTTCACGAGGGAGGATCAACAAAAAGTGATGGAACTGACATTAACGGTTCGGACAGCCCTTTTGGCCCAATATTTGAGTTTGCCAAAGAAGCTTCCCCTGCCATTGATGCCATCGTGTCAGGACACTGGCATGCCAAATTCAATGCCATGATTGATGATCCTGCCGGGAACCCGCGCCCAGTGGTCGAAGCGGCGAATCATGGCCGTCTTCTCAACGAAATGAACCTATCAATTGATCCTAAGACCAAGGATGTTGTGCGTGATCTTACGACATCAACGAACCATCCGGTTACACGGGATATTCCAGCCGATCCAGAGATCGAGAAAATGGTGTCTTACTGGGCTGAACGCGGGAAGGAACGGTATGCCCAACCAGTTGCAGAATTGACAGGTGACCTGACAAGAACCCGTAATGAAAATGGAGAAAGTACACTGGCAAATGTGGCGGCAGATGCACACTATCATGCAGGAAAAAAAGTGGAGAAACCAGCTGAATTCGCTTTGACAGCGGCTAGTTCGCTGCGTGGTGACCTCCTGTTCAAAAAAGGAAGCAACCCGGCTGACAGGGACGGACAAATCCTGTTTGGAGAAATGTGGCATGCCCATGGCTATCAAAATCCCGTAGCCGTCGTAACATTGACGGGTCAGCAGATTAAGCTAATCCTCGAAGAACAGTGGAGAAAGAAAGCCGATGGATCTGAGAGCTTTCACCCTCTGGCTGTATCACACAATGTGAACTATCGTTTTGATAAAAGCAAACCATTAAATGATAGAATCAATCCGAAGGATGTCATGATCAATGGGGAATCCCTTGACCTTGATCGCTCCTACCGCGTGGCGGCGCTGGCATACCTGATTATTGGCGCCGATGGATACCCGACCTTTACACAGTATCGCCAACCTGAACGGGCCGAGGTCGATTATTGGGCATTCCTAAATTACTTAAAGGAAAAACAAGTCATAGAAACACCCGCGCTGAACCGGGTCACTTCTCTATCTGAAGTTCAGTAAGAATTTAGATAACTAAAAAGGCAAACTCATGGTCCCACGAGTTTGCCTCCGTCTTACTATATGTTTATATTTTCTATTCAAACAACGGACTGACTGCTTTTTCATTGTGAATGCGGTCAATGGCCTCAACAAGCAAATGAGCAACGGAAATACTTTTGATTTTCGGGATTTCTTTTTCTTCAGGTAGCTCAATGGTGTTGGTCACCACTAACTCTTCAATCGGACACGATTCAATTCTGGCCACGGCTTCTCCGGTTAACACAGCGTGCGTGGCTCCTGCATAGATGGTTTTTGCCCCGTTTTCAGCCAGGGCTTTGGCGGCTAATGTAATCGTGGTGCCCGTATCAATTAAATCATCAATCAAGATTGCATTTTTGCCTTCTACACTGCCGACGACGCTGATCGATTCGGCTCCGCCTTCCTCCAGCTTTCGCTTATCGATCAAAGCGAATGGAGCATTTAACAGGTTGGCCATTTTCCTTGCACGGCCAATGCTGCCATTATGCGGCGCAACCACAACGAGATCATCCAATTCCTTATCCATAAAATATTGGGTAAGGAGCGGAACCCCGAGGAGATGCTCTACAGGTATATCGAAAAATCCCTGAATGGCAGCTGTATGAAGGTCCAATGTAACAACCCTTGTCGCTCCTGCGTTTTGCAGCAGATTGGCGATCAATTTTGCCGTAATAGGCTCCCTTGAACGTGCTTTACGGTCCTGTCGCGCATACCCGTAATAAGGGATGACCACATTGATTTTACCTGCAGAAGCTCTTTTCAGGGCGTCAATGATGATGAGGAGCTCCAGAATACTCTCATTGACTGGGTCCGAAGTGGATTGGACGATAAACACCTCGCTGCCCCGGACACTTTCTTCTATATGAATTTGGATTTCGCCATCACTGAACTTGGCTACTGAACATTTGCCCAGCTCGCAGCCCAAGAGCTCAGCCATCTCCGTTGCCAGTTTTCGATTGGAATTCAGGGTAAACATTTTAAAATCTTTTTTTAATTGATATGTCACTTTCGATCCTCCACACCATTTTGACTTCCTGCCATTATGTACTTCTCTTATTTTACTATAACCTTGGCACAGCAGGGCTAACCTGCAGGAACTTTTTTATCAAAACTTCCAATTTCATAAATAAAAGCCAGGCACTTGTCCCGGCAACTTCTATTTTACCATTCTTATCGCTAAAAAACACACCAAAGGACAAACGGATTCAAGTCCGTCCAGCAAATTTAATGGACACCCTCTGAGCCTTTTCCACCTGTTGATCCAGCCAGCACGTCAAATCTTCCAGAACAACTTCCCTGCCATTTTCATCAAACGGACGGTGCTTTGCGAGCGCGTACTCGTAGACGCGTTTGTCCGGGGAACCAACGTGGCTGAAAAATTCTCTGAGTTTCTCAGGAGGAGTGATTCTATCATCAAGACCGTATTGCAGCAGAAAAGGAAGCTGAATGTTCCCGGCTTCTTCCTCCACCCGATCGATGGCGTGAAGCAGCCCGCGGCCCAAACCAGGTGTCACCGTATTATGACGCAAACCTTCTGGATTCAGCTTTGCCTGCAGCTCAGGATCTTTAACGTGCAAATGAAAGTTCCCCTTTTTCGTAAAAGAAAAATCGGGCTTTAGTTTCCCCATTATGGTGATGCCGAACTTTTCAAGCGGTGTCGCTTTGTAGGAGATGGCAGGAGAAATCACTGCTGCACCTGAAATCCCGGTTTGGTGATCCAGCGCATAATCGAGTGTAATCACGCCACCCATACTGTGACCGACGATAAACAAAGGAAGGGTCGGCCTCTCAAGCGCCACAAGCCTTTGAAGCTCCTGCAAATCTCCTCTGAACTCATCCCAGCTGGAGATAAATCCCCGCTTGCCCGAGCTTTTGCCGTGACCGCGCAGGTCGAGGGCATAGACGCAATACCGGTTTTGAACAAGGCTTTTGCTCAGATTCTGCAGCCCTCCACTGTGGTCGCCAAAGCCATGAATCAATATAACTGCCGCCTTTGGCCTTGATTCAGGTTCGTTTATCCGGTAATACAGCTCCGCTCCATCGGTACCATGAAAGGTCCCTTGTGTTGTCATATCTATATGGTCCTCCTATTGCGAACGAAAAAGTAATATCCTTAGCTTATCCATCTCGGGAAGCTAGTAACAATAGTGTTTATTATAATGCAAAATGGACGCCAATCCATTGGTTTGTATCATTTTTCACAAATTCTTTAATTTCGTTTTATAAAAAAACACATGTTACAGATTTTTCATCCAATTACCCCGTATTCGTCATGCGTAATCTATTTCACCAGCTCCGCCTGGACAATATATCTTTTTGGAGCATTCCCGATGTAAGAAAAAGGATAGCACGTCGTTAATGTAAGAGTGGGAATTGATTTCCTGACAACCACCGACCGGTCTTCGGCGTGGGTAATCCAGATTTTATTGATTTTATAGGTATAGATGTCATCATGGTATTCCACTTTTAGCACGTCGCCTTCCTCTAACTCCTTAAGCCGGTAAAAAACGGTATCCCGATGACCGCTTAGTACTGTGTGCCCTCCCCCATTTGGTGCAGTTGTGAAGGGGCTGACATACATTCCGACTCCTTTTTTCAGGATGTCTGGCTGTGCTCCCCAATAGACCGAATACTTTTGGGCAATGCCTGGAACAATCAGCCAGGCGACTTTTTCCCCTAACTCATGCTGGACCTCCGTGGAGGCCTGCTGGGGTTCGGGCTTGCCTTCTGTACGAACCTTTGCGGCGTTGTCTGCATCCTCGCTGTTCTTTTGTACTGGTTTCACTTCTTGTGTATATTGCTGTACTTCAGCCTCCGTCATTTCCTCTGCGGCCGATCTTGCCATTTGCCAAGCCATAAAATGATACGAGGTTATGAAAACTCCAATCACCATCATTCCTATTCCAATCAATCGATTCAAAACCATGACCCCTCACTAAGAAAAACGACAGGATTTCCCCTGCCGTTTTTTTTTACTCCTGTGCTTTTTTACGACGGAAGAACAACATCGCACCAGTTGCAGCCAGCCCGGCGCTTGCTAAAATGGCAGACAGATGATCAGAAGCAGTATCTGGCATCACCTCACCCGTATTTCCTGCCTTGCCCGAATTACCGGTATTTCCGGTATGATCAGTATTGCCGACATTTCCTTCATCACCAGGTTCTTCCGTTTCTTCAGGAGTTCCTCCAGAGATGAACTCGTCATAATCCCCTTTCGTGACTTCGCAAGGGTAGCCGTCACGGTCTCCGTCAAGGTTATGAGGATCATTTGTTGCACTATAGCCGTTATCAAACCAAAATTCCATCACTTCCTGTTTGGTGGCGAAATCATCACAGTTCACATCTTCCTGTGCGAAAGCCCCCATTGAGTACGAAGAAATAAGGACAAAAGTAAAGATTGCTGCCAGCCATTTCATCGAGATAAAACCCCTTTCCAAAATTTGTACAGGGGTTATTATGCCGGAAATAAATGTAAATATTCATAGAGAATTCCTTTAAACTCCATGAAGATTTTCCATAAAAAAACGCCGAACCCAAATGAGTTCAGCGTTTTTGATGATAGACTGGGCTAGCTGGATTCGAACCAACGAATGACGGAGTCAAAGTCCGTTGCCTTACCGCTTGGCTATAGCCCAATGTAGTCATAGTTTATCAAGTCAGGGAAAATATTATACAAGGAATTATTATTTTTTTATGTATGGCGGAGTTGGAGGGATTTGAACCCTCGCACGCTTGCACGTCTACTGCATTTCCAATGCAGCCCCTTCAGCCGCTTGGGTACAACTCCAGCGTATTGATCAATCCCACCTATGCCGTTTTCCCAGGATGTTTTATGAACCCGCCATAAGCAGGTGGGTTTCCGCATACCGATTTCTGCCGTCCTGAGCAAGCAGGCATGGCATCCATCAATAAATGTAGGAATCCCGATAAAAAAGTACGGTTAAAAACATATAGGGCTAACGAACAATGCAGGACTGATGATGCGATCGAGAGGACTTGAACCTCCACGGTGTTGCCACCACTAGGCCCTCAACCTAGCGCGTCTGCCGATTCCGCCACGATCGCATAATAAAGAATAGTTAAGCATCGAGTGTGTGAAATGTGTATCACGTCTCGTGCTTTATTAATATACCATGGCCTATACACTTTGTTAACCTGTAATTTTTTGTATGAAAGGGACTTTTATCCTATAAATAGATATGAATTATATCTCACCATTCGACTTTTTTAGTGAAATAGGCTCATGCATTTGTCAAAATTGCGGTTATTTTGCGGTTACCCAGGAAATATTCTCTAGAAATATCATTGATACCCTTGTTGATGTTCATCGATACCGGCTTATGATGACATTTTTCATTCCTATCCTCGATGATTTCCTTCTTCACCTGCCTTATGATGGCGCTTTCATTCTGCGTCCTTAATGATTTTTGTCTTCATCGGTCATATGATGACGTCGTAATACAGACATTAGACAGCCAATTTTATTTCTCTCTTGATATGACATTGAGAATTAAAATTACTGCAATCCAGAAATAGAAAAAAAACGAGCGATTTGGCTCTTTCTATTTTTAATGGTTGTATTGAACTTGATAATCCATCTCTTAGGAGGTTTAGTGAGTCATATCCTGGATCATAAGGATCATTTCCTACAATCAATAAAACTTTGATTGTCCTAAATACTTCATCGTTAGCCATGTCCTTTAGGATATGAACCTGAGAAGTTTCGCCCCAATTAATAAAGCAATAAGGTGAAAATAACTTCATCACTCGAGGATCGCTGTCGAATGTCATTTTATGAAGGAAGCAGGTGTTTTTTGTGTTCACAGTGCAACTTTATCCCTACTCCGGCCTTTCCACCGCAAAAATCTCGCCGACCTTGGCATAGTTAATGCCAGCGAGCCTGCTTACAGCTCCAAGGCCCCTTGGATCGATTCTTCCATTTTCATAAATGTCACTTTTAATATGAAATTGAACCACTTTTCCTATAATAAAATCACAGCCGGGAGCCTCTTGGCCGCCTAGTTCAAGGGCCTGCTCTAACACACATTCCAGTCGGATTTTTGCTTCCGCAACTCCGGGCACAGAAACCTTAACGCTTTTTACTGGAGTTAATTTCGCTAACTCGATTTCACTTTGGTCAGGAGGAAGAGATGCAGCTGTTTCATTGATCTGTTCGACATTGTCTTCATCTACAATATGGACGACAAACTCCTTGCCTCTTATAATGTTTCTCGCCGTATCCTTCTGTTTTCCCTTCGCCCGTTGAATGGACAGGGAAATCATCGGCGGATTGGAAGACACGATATTAAAATAACTGAATGGAGCCCCGTTCAGGACACCCTCTTCAGAAAGAGAGGTGACGAAAGCAATTGGCCTCGGGATAATGCTTCCGATTAAAAATTTATAGTTTTCTCTTTCTGTAAGCTGAGATGGATCGATTGTTTGCAAAGATATCATTCCTTCCGTTCGCTTAGTCCAATTCCCTTACCTCAAAAGGCAGTAGGCTGCGCTCAAGCTGTTCTCTGTGAGGTTCATACTGGGCAGGCAGCATTAAATTCTCTCCCATCGTATCATGGGTTTCATCATGCGCAAATCCAGGAGGATCGGTGGCAATTTCGAACAGGATTTCGCCATGTTCCCTAAAGTATATCGCATTGAAATAGTTTCGGTCCCGGACAGGTGTGACGCCATAGCCATTCTTTCCTATGTGCCGCTGCCATTCCAGCTGATCCTGGTCATCCACAGCCCGCCATGCAATATGATGGACCGTTCCTACCCCCATCTCCCCTCGCCCAATGGACGTCAATTTGAGGTCGATGATATTGCCAATATCAGCAGAAGAACGAAACCGGGTAAAGTCCCCTTCTGTGCCTATTTGTTCAAGCCCCATAACGTTTTCCAGCAGTTCAGCTGTTTTAGTGGGCTGTGTTGATAAAAGAGTCGCTCCGCCAAACCCCTTGATGGCTACTTCAGGCGTAATTTCGCCGAAGGTCCATGCATTGGCTTCTCCTTCTTCTCTTTCAACGATTTCAAGATGAAGGCCATGTGGATCATCAAATTCCAGATACTGCTCGCCAAACCGTTCCATTTTCGTGAAAGGAATCTTGAACGTTTCCAGTCGTTTTTCCCAGAAAGAAAATGCCCCCTTTGGAACCACAAAAGAGGTGACACCAACCTGGCCATCGCCAATCCCTCCTTGAGGGGCACCTGCCCATGGAAAGAACGTAATGATGGTTCCCGGTTTCCCTCCTTCATTCCCAAAATATAGGTGATATGTCCCCGGATCGTCAAAGTTAACTGTTTTTTTCACCAGACGTAGTCCCAGTACCCCTGCATAAAAATCAACATTTTCCTGCGGATGCCCCACAATCGCGGTAATATGGTGAATTCCCATTGTTTTTTTCATTTTTCTGCTCCTTTTCTTTTATTCCTTTATCTATACCCTAAGTCAAATCCATTGGTTTAACTAAAAATACTGGCGATGACTCATCCTGTCTTATCTTTGCCCATGCAAGATCATTCTGCTCATATAACTTCTGAGCGCATCCTTCAATCCATTTGATAACGATTCGCTCAACCTTCATATTGGTTTAGAGGGCCAGCATGACAAATGGACATGCTGGCATTTAATTTTAGCCATTACCGAATCGTGAACAATCCTTTTGACCAAAGAATCACTTGATCCAGCATTTGATTCACTGAATCCTCTTGTACGGATTTTGGCTTGAACTCCGTGCCGTTTTCGAAATCAGTGAAAAGTGATAATGCTGGATGAACACGAACATCCGCCACTGACAATTCCCCTAAAATACCCCGTAAATGTTCCGCCGCACGGGCACCGCCTACTGAACCATAAGAGACGATTCCGGCTGCTTTGTTGTTCCACTCTTCACGGAGATAGTCCAATGCATTTTTAAGGGCAGCTGTTATCGAGTGATTGTATTCCTGAACAATAAAAACAAATCCGTCTTGAGCTGCGATGATTTCAGACCATTGAGCTGCTCCTGAAGTGTCTCCGCCTGCCTCCCCAAGGATCGGCAGCTTGTAATCAGCGATGTCGATCACTGTGTAGTTTGCATCCCCGCGCTTGTCGGCCAATTCTTTAACCCACGCGCCAACCTGTGGACTTACGCGCCCCTCACGTGTTGAACCTAAAATAATCCCAATGTTTAATTTTGCCATTGTTTTCTCCTCCTCCTGCTTTGTTCCAAAAAATTTAGTTAAAAAACCCATTTTTTCGTTCACCTGCCAACTATTTTTTTTACATTCTCATTGTCTTCGGTACAGTTTCCATGGCCGCCTATTTCTAAATTTTTGTCATATGTGCCACACCACCCAACTATCTCGAATTCAAGATATCTGATAAAAAATTAAAGGCTTTTCGCCCTGTATCCAATTCGTTTTAATAAAGAAATGGTGTCACGGACCTCATCGGCATCTAACTCATCAAAGATTTCTCCAATTTTCTGTTCATGCTGCGGGAAAATCTCATCCATTAATGCTTTTCCTTCGCTTGTCAGCACGGCATAGGTGACCCGGCGGTCCTCCGGGCACCCCCGGCGTTTTACATAGTGTTTTTGTTCGAGCTTATCAACTACATAGGTGATGCTGCCGCTTGAGAGAAGAACCTTCTTCCCAATGCTTTGGATAGGCTGATCCCCCTTATGGTACAACAGCTCTAAAACAGCAAATTCCGTTGGGTTCAACCCATGACTGGCGATATCTTTTCGAATCACTTCCTGAATAGCCTGTGAGGCGCGAATGATGACGGTCAATGCTTTTAGCTCATCTTTTGCTGGTTCCATTCTTATGTCCCCTTGTTCATAGGCTAATGATGCTGAACAGAGCTGTTCATTCGATTCAGCATCATTTCTAAAATGAACTTATGCAGCTGGATTGACTTCCAATTCCACTTTAATCTTGATGTCTTTCCCTACTAGAACGCCGCCTGTTTCCAGTGCTGCATTCCAGGTAAGACCAAATTCTTCACGGTTGATTTTAGCTTCCGCTTCAAACCCGTAAACTTCTACACCCCATGGGTTGGTCCCTTTGCCGCCGAATTCCACATCAAAGGTTACTGGTTTTGTTACACCCTTGATTGTTAAATCGCCGGTTACCTTGTAGTCATCCCCGTCTTTTGTAATGCTTGTGGATGTAAAATCAATGGATGGCTGGTTTTCTGCATCAAAGAAGTCCGCTGATTTTAAGTGATTGTCACGATCTTCATTGCGTGTGTGAATGCTTGCTACGTCAATTTTAAAAGCGATGCTAGCCGTTGTCAGATCGGTTAGATCCTCTGCCACAACGTCTGCTGTGTAAGATTCAAATGAACCTTTTACTTTTGATACCATCATGTGTTTTACTTCAAATCCAATTGTTGAATGTGATTGATCTACTGCCCACTTAGTCATTTTAAAAATTCCCCCAGTTTGTTTTGTTTTTATCTCGAATTCGAGATATTGATTTAAAAAAATATCGAACTCCGTAAATTATCTTGAATTCGAATATCTTTAACTTGAGATAAATTTATCATGTTTCATTTGGTCTGTCAACACTTTTTCTCCTTATTTTTTTATTTGAGCCAGCAGCATGATTAAAACCGAAAGCCAATAATTATCCTCCATTTATGGTCCATTCGATTATATGCGTTATCTCGAATCCCCTCTAAAACAATCGCGTTAATGAAATCTCTGTATGTTTATGCTGGGTGTAAAGGAATGGCGTAAACAAACTCCGCCATTTGAAGATCTGGTTCTTTTCCTGGTTAAAAAGGATAGCAGGGATGATTCTGCAGAGAAAGATGTTTATGACCTTTGTTTGAAACTTCTCATCCCATTAGAACGTACTTATATGATACTGCTGTTCCCTACCATCGTTTATTGCTATTTTGTAGATTATTCCAGAAAAGGAGGAATGCAAGTGAGAAAGATAATAAAATTAATGTTCTTTTCGATAACGGTCATGCTTTTACTAAATGGTTGTAATTCAAATTCGGCAAATGAAGATCTTTTCCAATTTAAAAATTCTTTTGTTGGGGATAACAGTGCAGTCGTAAATATCACGAATCAGCTCCACAGCAGTGAACATTTAGACGAAATTGAACTAAAAACAAAAGAGAAACCCTACGGAATCACCCTGAACTATGATATGGAAAAATCTCAACAAGAGTACAAAGATACAGCGATTTACAATGCTACATACATATTAGCATTGGTGCAGAATGCGGACTGGATCACGTTTCAGTTTGGAAACCAAGAATATAAAGTAACGAAAGAAAATTTACAGTCTTGGTATGGAACAGATTTAAGTGAACTCACTACTGAAGAGGAATTAGAGAGTTTCATACAAGAACAATTAGAAGATGAAAGTAAAGTCAATCAGTTTTTCAGCTGACTGATGCGTTAGCTTAATAGGAAAACCACAAAAAGGACTGGATATGTCCTTTTTCTTTTATAAAACAGTCACACTATTATGTACAAAGCCTAAAAAAAGAATAGCCTGTTACAGCTATTCTCCAAATATTGTCCTACTTTTCCGCTTTTCCTGGAATGAGATGAACCGTCGAACTTGGCCCAAACCCGCTCCAGCGATAGCCTGAAACTTCTGCAAGTCCATTCGGGAGGACATCGGAAAGTCTTTCTCTTTTTGAATATTTGGTCCCCTTCCCTACAGCCTCTACTTTAAAGGTATATTTCTTGCCTTGTTTTAGGCCTGTTACGGTATAGTTCGTGTCTGCAGTTGTCATTTCTGCATTGATCGGTGTGAATTCAGCTCCCTCCGGATTAATCGGCTGCCCATTGACATACACACGGTATCCGATTACTTCCTGGTTGGTTGCATGGGCCTTGTTCCAGGAAAGGTGAACACTTGTCCCCTTATTTCCGATTTCCGCCTGCAAATCCCCAGCAAAGGCTGGAGCCCCGACTGGATACGGAACAGCTGTTGTAACTTCCAGAGAACCGTTGTACGGTGTTTTATTGCCGGCCCAATCAACTGCCTCTACTTTCACTTCATAGTTGGTGCCAGGCTTTAGGTTTCCAAGCGTGTATTTATTTGAAGTGGCGAAACCATGCAGCTCTCCATTTGCATAGACATTATATCCTGCGATCCCGACATCATCACTAGCGGCTTTCCAGGATACCGATGCCCAAGTGAATCCAGGGTAGACTACTTCCGCCTCTTTCCCGCTAAAGGTATCACTGGCAGAGATTTTCGTTGTCGACTCTGTGATATCTGTATTTTCCGGAAGAACTGGAGGCGTTACATCTTCTTGCCCATTCGTCTTTACGGTGATTTCCGGACCATTCACCGTCCGGTTCCCTGTTGCATCCACAGCTTCTACTTTAAAATTATATGTTTTAGCTGGAGACAAGCCGGTAACGGTATAGCTGGTTTTATTGGTTGTGGTGTAGTTTGTTCCCACTTTCTTTCCATCTTTGTACACCGTGTAACCAGAAACGCCCTTATTGTCGGTTGCCGCATTCCAGGTTAACGTCACACTCTTTCCGTCAGCCGAGGAAGTTGCCTGAAGAGCGGAGTTAGCTGGCCACTCCGGTTTAACTGCCGCATCTTCTGGAGCACCGGTTGTATTCTCAAATACAAGTCCAGTCGAGTTTTTAATTCTCCACGGATTACCGCCATTATCTTTCACGTTGGTAAAAGAAACATTGATAAACTTGAAGTCCTTGGCGTAATCCAGATTGGCGGAATAAACGTTATCAAATTTGACATCCTTGAAGGTAATATTTTCGTGATACACTTCGCCGACGTCGTTATTCCCCGAAACCAAAATGGATTGTTTCTTACTGCCGCCCTGATTGCGGACCGTCGTATTCTCAATGGTCATATCCTTAAATTGAGAAATTTCCTGTGCTGGCTCATATAGAATGGCCGCATTGGCATCCGTATAAGCAGAAGTGAAGACAAACGGACCATCCCCGTCAATGCCTTCTAACGCATTGTCTCGGAAAAGGATATTCCTTGCTCCGCCGCCCATCGGGGTATTCGTTTTACTTCGCAGGCCAACATCGGTTTTATACATAATGTTGTCTTCCACGACAAAATCCTGGATCCAGCTGCCTGTATGGCTGCCTGTCACCACACCGCCATGGCCTTCACGAATATAGTTATTGAAGATCCAGGCTTCACCGGTAGGTTCTTTTTCGGCAGCAGCCTGCCCCATGCCGGCCGCAAAGTTAATCGCATCATCACCGGTGTCAACAAAGTTATTGAAGACCATGATGTTTTGCGAATCACCGAACTCATAGCCATCCGCATTATTGGCATCATAGGTTTTGGAAATCGTTCCGTTTACGACGATGTTTTTACTATGAAGGTTAACGATCCCGTGAAAAGCCGGATTCAGCTGGGTAATTCCTTCATAGTACATCCCGTCTACTCCGCGTACCGTAATCAGGCTGGAACGTGTGGAATAGGCCGATTTCTCATCCATCCCCAGCTCCTGGGCAGCATAGGACTGGCTGGCCGCCAGGATTCCAAGTGTGCTGTCTGATTCAAGATCAAGAGGACTCATCTTGCCATTTTCCACTTGAACATTGCCGGTTACTTTGGAGTTATTTCCTGCCGCCAATCGTGGAAGCTCATTGCCCAGCTCATCAATCGTCGGATGGCTTTTATCCTTCTTCCACCCGTTCCCGTCAATGATCCCATTCCCGACAATTCGAATATTCTTCAGACTGCCGTAATCATATGTATGGGCATTGATCAGGGAGTAGGAACGCTCATCAGTCGAATAATCATACAGCCAGAAATTCATGCTGTAGTCCTCCGCATCCGGTGAACCAAGCAAATACCCATCCACCTGCAGGGTCATATCCGATTTCAGCCATAATTCTCCAGAGACGAACTGCCCTTCAGGAATCAAAACCTTTGAACCAGGTGTCGCTGCATCAATCGCAGCCTGAATTGCCTTTGTATCCTTTGTTTCATCATCCGGGATGGCACCATAATCGACAATATTGAAAACCTCAGGCACAGCCGTTGTTTTCCCCTCGATTTTATTGGAAGGAGCTGACTCCACTCCAGCTTCATTAACGGAAGTCACGTAGAATTCATAGGACTTATTCGGCTTCAAATTTTCAACCATAAAATTGTGAATTAGAATGTCCGTATGAAAATCATCTTTATCAATATTTTCATAGAAATTATCGATATAAGCCTTAGTCGGCCCGCCGTTATCTTTTAAAGCAGAGCCCACTTTCTTCCCATTCATGTAGACATTAAAATCAACAATATCACTGTAATCCTCAGGCTTTTCCCAAACAAGGGTAATGCTGTCCTCGTCATAGGCAAGCTTCGGAATCTGCAGGTTTACTGGTGCTGCTGGCTGATTAGTAGAAGAGCTTTTCTTCGCAAGTGTTGAGGAGCCGAATTGACTAAAAATAAGCAAGATTACTAGAAAGACAGAGAGATTAAGCTTGGATCTCTGCAAGTTTGTTACCACCTTTCACTTTTATTATTGATGACTCGTGACACTACCCTCCTTTACCACAGACTTTATATAAACCTTTTCCCAAGCAAAAAAAGCAGCCTAAGGAAACGGTTTATTGCTATTTGTTATGCAAAAAGATGGTCCATTGCTTTCTAGATGGTTTTATTATAGTTGAAAACGTTTTCAAATTTAGGTAAAAATCTTTAGGGGTTTGTTTGATATTTTTATATGAAGGCTCTTTTACTAAAGGAAAGCTTGTTATGAAAATAAAAAGAGCAGGTTCCCTTAAAAAAGGGAAGCTGCCACGTGAAGCATTACTATTGTTAAAAGAATCATTCATTTAAGCTAGGAACAAAGGAATCGGAAATATGAGTTACGATTGGCTCGTACATTTCCTGTTTTTCAACTGGATAAGTGATAATAAAGGTATTGAAGGCACTATCTCCAAAAAAGAACTTTTTATAAACAATCTCATTGCCTTCTTTATACGAAAGAACATACCAATTATCCTTTATTTGTTGGTAGCTAATTTCCGCATTGATTGAAGAGAGATCTTCTTCGTAATAGGTTTCAATTGTTTCCCCTTCATTCACAACATTTGTGTGCCCACCATAAGCCGTAACATTTAATTCATTGTTATGAACTGTGATTCCATCTCCATTTGTCGGAGGTTCATCCATAACAAAATCACTCGGATATTCAAAGGTAAAACCAAACCGCTCGTTTGTATAGGTATTATAAAGTACTGGTTGTTCATGACCGAACGGTTTTGGTCACTAGTTTTTATAATCCATTGTTCATCCAAATTTAACTTAAAGTTTCCATCTGCATAATCAAAATATACCATAAAATTTTCATTATCATACTTAGCGTAGATTAAATGTCCGGTAGGTTCTTCATACAGATAAAACATACTGCTATCTTCAGAAATATACTGACGATCTGGATAAAGATTATAGAACTCCTTTTTGAAAAACCCTTCATTGGTTTGTAGATTCATATGAGTCACTTTATTGTTCGTAATGTATATATTGAGGTTATTATAAGATAGAACAGTATCAGAGGGATCCAACTCGGAGGAATCCTCCTTTTCTTCATCCGGATTACCCAACTTTTCAATAACTAAAGACTTTGGGTCTCCCAGGGTGACTCCCTGTATATAAAATTTCTGTTCAATATCTTCGAAGAGCTTTGGGTTATCGTTATTTTCTTTAGCAACTTTATTTAAATCTATTTCCTCACCATCGGATTGCTGTTGTTCATTTTGGTCTACTTCAACAACTTCACTATCTGCTTGACTTTTCTTCTCGATCGCTTCTGACTTATTCTCCTCCTCTTTACCTTTATCTTCTGATTCAACTGTTTCATTTGCCACTTGTTTTTCTTTTTCAATACTTTCTCTACCAACTGGGTTATTCTGACAAGCGGATAAGAAAAGGATCAATATTAGGGATAATAATAATTTCGGTTTGGTGTACATCATTTACCTCCACGTTTTCCAAGGTACCATTCTTGATGAATCTATTTAATGAACTTTGCCTAGTCTATAACTAAATAATCAACCTAGCAGTTACGTTTATTCTAATTCCCTGAATTCCTTAAAAATCTTACTTTTTATGGTTTCTGGCGACGATATTTCAATTAATGGAACTGTAATTGCTACTGCCTTTTTTAACCCCCAATATTTCTTGGATGACTTTTCAAAAGGTTCGCTTGTCCACTTTCCATTATCCTCTTTAATACAAAAATGATTATCCATTCTAAAAATATCCCCAAAGATCCAGTGATCAGAAACGGCAGGCATTCTGGTCCACTGGGTAAAATCATATGTAAGCTTGGCAAGTGTAACTTCAGGATAGTTATCTTCTCCAGTTAAATCGACTTCCACGCAAAATATTTCACTATCACTTAAGTCAGGTAAGTGTGGAACACTGGTATGATTTTGGATTTGGTAGAGTTTAATAAAGTTACTAGTCAGCCATCCATCGTAGGAAGAATCCGACTTCCATCTAAGGAATCTTGGGGTTAATGGTATAAACCCATCCTCAATAGAAAGGGCATCCATCTCAGTGAAAAGACTGTTTAAATTTTTATAGGTTTCTACTAATACATGTACTGCCGTTGAAATATTTTGTCCTTTTTCAATTTTTAAAGACATAAGTTTTCCTCCCGTCAACATCTTCCATTGCCCAGTTCCATTTGGTTTTAGGACTTTCTTCAAAACGATAACTTTCGTTAGGTTTTACAAGATTTTTTATTGACCGAAAACCATTGAACCTAATGAGTCCTTTATTCTCCAAAAACTGTTTTAAATCTGTAATGATCATCACTTGCCACTCTGGTAATAAGCTAAAATCGATGGATTTCAATTCCTCCAATATGTTTTCCCAAGATAAATATCCTAAAGAGACATTTGAAGTAATTGGTCGGTTTTTCATCACGTCCTCGATCTGATAAACGGTTTTAAATGGAGCAAGAAATATCAAGCACTTTAAATCTCCATGATTCAACCTATCTATTAATCTTGAGTAGCGTACCAATTGATTAATACTTTCTTCGGGGTCAATATCATCCAAGGTTTCTTTATCGTCGTCAGAAGATAGTCCACTTAAATATTTGACCTCTATCCCAATAGCAGCATGATCGACATAAAGAATTAAGTCAATCTCCCCTTCTTCGTACCTTGGCCAGAATTCAATTTGAATATCATTCTTTCTTTGTTTTGATAAAAGAAGTTCCCATTTAAGACTGATTGAAGCGTCACGAAATTGAACAGCGGACAAAACATTCTTTAAACCAACCTCAAATGGTAAATATCGAATCGTTCCAAAGAAACTCCCAGTTAAATGATCTTCGTACCGATCCGACAGATTACTGCCAGAGCGAGAGATTTTGTTATGTATATCAGCTATCATTTTTCCTCACACCTTAAATTAAATATTGTATGCCAGATCATTTGTATATAGAGGGATATTCAAGGCATTATTCTCAGTCATTTCCTTTTTTTCAGAACTATTATACCATTTCCAGATTACTTCAATATGTTATATAAGGAAAAAAGTTCTATAAAAGACAAGCCTTCTTAGTGAATAAATAAATAATTAATGTATGAATAAAAGCGCAAAAAAGAAGGCATCCCAGAATAGATTCTGTTCTACCTTCTGCCTACATCATCTTCATTAACACACGAAAAACACCAGCGGGATTTTTTTCTAAATCGTCGATAGAAAAGACGTTCGTTTCCCTGCGTTTTACAAATAAAATTTGGCGTTCAGTTTTGTTAAACTGAATAGTAATGTCCTTAATTTTATATTCTTTAACAAAAGAGACATCATCAAGTTTCACATTGTCTAACTCCATCTTAATTCGATCTGACACCCTGCGAAGCATCCTCCAAATAGTCATTTCTTCATTAGATTTCATATACAATTCAGGAAGTTCGGTTGCTTCTCTCAAAGTGTTGAGTGTAGTCATCATATAATTAGCAATCCCGTAATGTACAGGCTTAATGACATTCGGAGTGTTTCTCCAACCATCTACCTGAAACCTCATAAAGTCAACTCCGTTATTATTGACGGGCCATACTTCACAAATTTCACCATACATCAATACACCATTTTCTTCAGCGACTCCGCTCTTCACATACAGAGCTACATAACCAGCTTCCTGCCACCCTTTTTTGAGGACCTCAACTGGAATATGGTAAAACCCTTCCTGTATAAAAGAAACATAATCCTCCTGACTGGAAACTAGCCCAACAAGAACCTTGTCATCCAGACTGGATTGCCACTCTTCCATCGCCCCACGTGGTAAGATGCCTTCCCGCTGAATTTCCTCAGGGCTTTTATCTATAAGCCTTTCCACAAAGCGTTCCACTAGGGTTGTAGCATTAGGAAGAAACGGTAGTCCGCCAATATTAACTTTATTGATGCTCTTGTAAAAAGGATGCTCCTGATAAAGTATTTCATCATTCCAAGGAAACAAAACATACGCTCCAAAAGCGGTCCGCTCATAGGGACCGTTGTGCTCGACGACAATTGAATCTCGATAACGGTGCATGGTGTTAATGTCATCTTCCATCGGACCAGGTTGCTTGTACCGATTCCCATAAAAACTGCCATGTTGCGCATAGTCGATTCGATATTTAGCATCAAAAATATAATTGAAGTGATAGTCCGTGCCTTTTTTCTCAATACTAAGCATCGTATCTGGCTTCTGCGGGAGAGTGGGAAGATTCCCTTCGTACTTTTGATAGGTAAGAATAATCTCCTCATTCGTGACTGGATGCCGAAACTTCCTCGTGGCCATTTTGTTCGCTTCCAGATTCACATAAAGACCATCTCGATTAACTTGGACGATATCCTGGCTCACCAGCTTATACTTTCGATTTAAAATCTGCCCAAGCTTAAGGAAGGTCCAGTATTCATACAGAGTTGCAACATCTTTCACCGACATTTGATAAAGCTTCCCCTGAAGCATTAGCCCCTTAAAAACAGTTAAGTAGATTTGAAAATCGTCCCGGTAGCCTGGAGCCATTTGCAGCACCAGACTCATGACAGATCGATCTAATTTGCCGATCGACTTCCAAAAAGAACTTTTCAATCTGTTTTGGATTTTCTTGATCATGTCTTCAATTTTATTAATCAATTCATAATCCGGTTCATCCCGAAACCTTCTACTCTGGTTGACGATGGCTTTCAACAAATCCTCTAGCCTGTGTATTAGCCTCTCCATCATCCACTTTACATACCGGTTCTCAACTGTATCGTAAGTGAGCTCCTTTTTTATCCTTAGCCCCTCGGTTGGCATAACACTTCGCCCTTTAACCTCTATCCCCTTGTCTACTTCTACAAATGAGCCCGAACGTTTCCTTAAATAACTTCGGCTCTTAGAGTCAATTTTCCGCAGCTGATCTCCCCTAGCCTTTTCATGGATCGTTTCCAGCTTATGATGAGGTTGACGCTCAATCCGCTCGATTGCCTGTAAAAACTGTTGAAAATGCTTACTGATCAAACGGTAAAATTCCGCCCTTGAGGGGTTTCCTTCTAACTTCAGCCTCGCCCCTAAAAACGTCTTTCGAATAAAGTGAAACGCAAGATTATAAATCTCATCATTCACCTCTTCAAGGAGTTTTTGATAATCCTTTTTATAATCAAGCTTAGATGGATAGATCTCTAGGGAGACTGATAACAGAGTTTTATTCTCCGATTGTATTTCAAAGGTTGTAAACCCAACTTCATTTTGAAAAACCAAATTCCCCATCAGCATGGATTGCCTGCCAATTTTAGCGGTAGATACAGCTTGTCTAAGTATAGGGTGTTCATGGTAAAAGGAAAGCTCTCTTTCCTCCTTAGGGAGAACAATCAATTGATAGACTCCGTTCTCAAAGAAAACCGGCCGAACCTTTTCATCAAAAACGAGTTGCTGCTGGTTCACATCATAAACGAGAACTTCATGGATGTTTTCCCCTTGGACATCAAACTCCATTACATCATGGTAATCCATCGTACGATATTGCTTTAATCCTTCATAGCGCTCATGATAAGGCTTTCCTTTAATGATTAAAGATAGCTCTTCGGTTTCAATCTGTACGAGTTCAACATCCTTACGAGATCCAGAAGGAAGTAAAGCCATCGTCTCGTAACCTCCTGAGCATTTCCAATACTTTTGTCGCGCTATTACGGTATCTTGCTGTCTTGAGATCAGCTTCATATGAATCCTGATCTTCCTCGTATAGTTTACCAGTGAATTGCTGATAGAGTTGTCTTAATAATTGATCCACTCGAGAGTCACTTCCAGCGATCCGTGGTAATATCTTTTGTAAGATGCAATGGTCCATTGCCTCATCATCGTCCAGTAAACTTCCCTCTTCGTTATAGGCTAGGTAAAAGCAAATCTCATCACGAACACGATAGCCTACCTGGGCGTTGATCAACTCAAGTGATTTGTTGATTTTCACCAACTCTTCCGTAGTCCGTTCCACTAAAGCTTGATGGCTCTGATAAACATCCTTTAAATGTAGGTATTTAGAAGATAGCCGCTCATGCCCAATCGAGATCGATTCAACTTCTTCCTGCTCCTTTAAAAAATCAAGATTCCCCAAATCAACTCGGTTAAACTCAATGGTATTCGCCCTGTCCAGTACCTTTTTACTAAAAGGATGGGTCGTTTCATCCATGTTCACCGTTCCTATTATATAAAGGTTATTCGGCAGCTTAAGATCGATTCCAGCTGTTTCTCTTGATAACAAATTCGATGAAACCATCTCACCGTCTTTCCATTTGCGGCTCTCCATTACACTTAAAATATCGCTAAAATAATACTCTACCCGTGCAAGGTTCATTTCATCTAACAGAACAAAATAAGGCAAAGTAGGATTCTCTTTCGCTCTCTCAATGACCTTCGTTAGCGGCCCTTTCTTGAATTCCCCTTTAATATCCACATAACCAAGTAAATCAGAACCATCATTCCAATCAGGACGAATTGGAATTAAAGCAAACTGACCATTCTCCTCATTGGCCCCAACACTCTCCGCAAACCACTGAACCATCTTCGTTTTACCTGTTCCAGAAATACCTGAAAGGATCACAAATGGTTTTGTTTTGAGAGAGAGGAATAAGTTGATGACTTCTTCCTTCTCGTAATAAAAGCCTTTGCTCTCTATGTAGGCATAGATGTGGTCGATTAGATCTTTATAAGTAAGATATACAGTTTCCTTGTCCTTAACTACTGGGGGAGTTGGTGTTATCATCTCATATCCATTTTTCAAGGAAATAAAGTTTTCGTATATGTTAATCATCTCTTTTAAGTCTGCCACCAAAACATCCTCAGAAGGCATATTATCAGCAGCATAGGAAATATAAGCAGCCGTCGACATAGCATATTGTCTGGCCTTTGTACTGGTCCCAAGATGGATGTCATGGTCTATTCTAACTTTACTCGATTCTAAAATCGAATCCCGTATTTCCTCTTTTATACGGAGCATATCTTCCTTTGATGTCTCAGTAACACCTTGTGCAAGAGTGAGATAAACACTTTCCATATCTTCACTAAAAAGATAAACAATATAATACCCTCTCTGAGTAGAAATGGTAATTTTACGATTCATGATGGCAATCCAAGGAACCGATGCCCAGTTTCCTTGCCCAACAGAGCCAGTGACAACATATTCTGCTGAATCAATAAATGAGAGTTGGTAAAATCGCTGTGGAATATCATTTCGAACAAATGAGCCTAGGAGATGACCACCAAGGCTTTCTCTTTTAGCCCCAAGATACTCCTCCATTACTTTTAATAAACTATTTCTTATATTACTTGTCATGAGCTGCTCCTTTTTATCCAAGGTCTCGAAGAATGATTCTGTAGGATTCCCTTCAGCATCAATCAATCCCGTACTTTCCAACCACATGAAGAGATTGTGTGTTCTCTCCTTCGCAACAGATTCAACCATGAGATTATCACCTCTAGAATTACGAACAATTAGCATCCCTAATTCCTCTACAGCCAACTTCTTCTCTTTTTTTGGATAGTCTCGCAGTAAATCTAAACAAATAAGAGAAACTCTAAAATATCCTAGATTTAAAAGTATTCCCTTAATCAATTGATCTTTATTTGCCGCTTGTGTATATGTATCTAACAAAGGAGTGTTAATTTCATTGAATTCATCAATAAAACCAAGCAAGCGAGCATCTTGACGACTCCTCGACTTAACTCGATATTCATTGCCATTAAAATGCTCCTTTAAGTGTTTAGGATCATAAGTCCCTTTTATTACTTCATCCAAGAACAATTTTACATTTTGGTATTGGTCATTAGGTAATTCATCTGTCTTAAATTCCTTTAGATAAATTTTATTTGTTCTACCAGTGTTAGAAACCTCTACGAAAGGCAAACTTGAAAACAAAGCCATCAAGAAAGACGATCGTCCTCTTGTCTTTTTAAAATCATTTGCTTCCGCTTTACTTGCATTAATGAAGTCATACCAACCTTCAATGATAAATTTATGAGAGATAAATTCGAATGAGTTGTCTTTCTCTCCCCGTAAATATTTAGTTCTTGACGATTCGGTTTCTACATAAATCCCTTGTTCATCACGTCTAGTTATTTTATTTTCTTTTTTATTACTTAGTGTTTTAACCTGTTTTAATCTTTTAGAAAGTTCCAGTACAATCCTTTCTAACATTAATCTCAACGCCTTTACAATATATTCCTATACATTATAATAACAAAACAACTGGGCTCTATATATTACAAATATAAAAGGAGAGCAAATGCTCTCCTTTTTACAATAGTTATTGAGTTCTTTAATATGTAAATCATTCTTATTCCTTATCAATAGACTTTTGGCCTATTAGTAATTCAAAGGTGAAGCAGATTAAAAGGCACATAAAACTCAAGCGGTTTTGAAGTTAGAGGGAAACCATAATATGACGACACAACAATTTATTTATTTTGAAACATTCATATTGTTACCGACGATATCTGCAGATCCTCCCTTTAGGCGTCTACAGATTTTTAATTTGAATTAATGAAGAACTTCATAAACAACTATAGACGTAAATATTTGATACCGGTGGTCAGGATCGGATCTTTTCGTCGAATAAAATGCGCCTATGATCAAAAATCTATGAAAGTTAAAATAATATATTAAAAAGGGGGCTAACCTCTAGAATGTTATTAATTGTCTTTAGTTTTGTTAGACTTACATGCTTAATACATCTTCCTTATAGGTTCTACTAAAATTTGTATTAATCATTATGTTTAATTCTTTTTATCGAAGATAAGTTTCCCTGTTTCTTTACAAATCCCATATTGTTCACTGGCGACATATTTTAGGTTCCCTCCTGATAGGACTCTTTCAGTTAGGATCCTCCGTAAATCTCCCGCTTTTTGTTTTTTGCTGTTAAAAGAAGATTGCCTTGTTTTTAGCTTTAACGAGTTGCCATTTCTAAGCTCAACAATCGTATAACGTCCTTGAGAACGGGTATTTAGGACGTGTTCATGATTGAACCAGATACAATCATGGTGTACAGAAGACTTGTGGGGAAACAGGCAAATGTCCAAGTCCTGGCAGACCATAAAAGGACACAAATGGATATTCCCGAGGATTGACTTAGCCCCTTCTATCGCCCCCTTCAAATTATTCCCATAATAATTGGTACTTTCAATTAGAACTTTAATGGGCGGCAGATCAACAAGCAATGGCATATTTCCCTCTATAACTCTAGTACATAGTTTTCCATATTCATCAAACTCTCCTGTAACCAATTCGGTCTTCTGTTTAATAATATAATGTGTTAACATCAGTTCTTCACTCCTAATTCATTTATCTGCTATTTTCAATTTGAATAATTAGGAGTATACTAACATAGAGTTGGTATACTCCAACCTCTAAAAACCCATTGGGCAGGTCTTCCCGGACTTCATCCCTGTGGGTTTTTATTTTTGTTGCTGCCTAAAATCTTACCTCCCTTATTACATTTTCGTTATCCTTAAAATCAAATAATACAGTCAAACGCTTCCAAATACTTGTACTTAACAACACTGCTTTATTATATCTTGAGGTATTTTTCTTATAGAATAGCTTTTTGATGATAATTGTGAATTTTTGTCGAATTTATAGGTATATGAATCTACCGAAGTTAGTTTCAGTTGAAGCTTCATAGGTCTAAATGATTATTTAACAACAAAAAATGGCTTTGACAAAGCTTGTAAGGAAGCAAAAAAGTAATTTTGCGTAAATTCATTTTTAAATATCAGTAACTTTTATGAAACCAGAACAACCTTTCCTCGTTTAGACCTGGAAAAGACCGTTCCTTTTCCTTGTTTTGATAACTTATTCCCACCCTTAAGACTCATTGTGATTCTTGACTTAATTTAAGCAGCCTTGATTTGCGATTTACTTTAGACCTATTAGCTGCGCAACCTTTCTTTTGGCTTATAACATTTTAAACAATGGATAGCCTAACTCCTGAAAAAAATGCAGGTCCTTTTCAAATAGGAATATTGGCGTTGTTAGCAATTTTCCATCTCCATAAGAACTGCCTAGCGGAAAGTGCTAGCTTCATAGAATAAAAATGCGTAAAAAAAGAAAGGCAGACAACCGCCTTTCTTCACTTCTAATGCATATCCAGCCATTTCTTCACCAAGCGCTTCGGTGCCGCACGTAAATAGGCTTCCTGAATGAGGCTGGTTAATTCATCCCAATGTTCCTCCGTTGGCTGGTCAATCGAAACCCAACCGTGATGTCCTATATAGGGAGTTTTATAAAAATACTCTTTTTCCAGCAAGATCTCCTGTGTTTC
The DNA here is from genome assembly GCF_004340465.1 of Mesobacillus foraminis. Classification (GTDB taxonomy): domain Bacteria; phylum Bacillota; class Bacilli; order Bacillales; family Cytobacillaceae; genus Mesobacillus_B; species Mesobacillus_B foraminis. The sequence continues at coordinate 425,510 of NZ_SLVV01000004.1, forward strand.
TCTATCAGACTTGAATGACAGGCGTTTTTCTCCTGATATCACAAAGGATTTTCCATTGACTTTAAACGTGTTGTGACCGAAACCATCGACAATTTCAACAGCTTCCGGCAGTGCCAGACAGATCTTCCGCAGAATCTCAAGCATGCCTCCAGTTTCTTGTGTGCCAAAGTTGCTATTCACTATTTTGCATTCTCATCGGGCTGATGGATGCCAAAGGTATTGCCTTCCGTATCAATATAATAGCCTTGCCATGCCATACCTGGGAGAGCGTACTTCGGCAAAGCGACTTTTCCGCCAAGACTTAGAATCTTGGCTTCACTAGCATCGTAATCTTCCACTCCCATTGTGCATGCATAGCCATTTAAAGCCTGATTGGGTCCGGGAGGAGGACCTTGGCGCTGCATCAATGCTCCGTTAATGCCCATCTCACTCTCCTCGCCAGTCACTGCCCCGAAATAAGGCATCCCGGCATAGCCGCTCCAATCTTCAAAAGTCCAACCGAACACCTCTCCATAAAACTTCTTAGCCCGCTCCATATCATCTACATGAATTTCAAAATGAATTAATCTTCCCATGATAACCTCCTGCATTTTGTATGATTTTGAATTTATAACTCTATCAGTATGTATTCCTTCCCTGGTGCGGTTTCCTTTTCCATTATTGAAAGAACCATCGCGATTTATTCAATTGACCAGCACAGATATTCAAATTTGTCCTTTTCAATCACTTCTCTAAATGGGCTTTCAACGCATCTAAATCTTTTTCACAGGCTTTCTTAAAGGTTCCTGCCATCATTTTCCCGAACACTTTAGCCAGACCAGTAAGTCCATTGATCTCCCCATGCAGTGTAACTTCTGTTACGTCACCAGCCGTTCCAATCTTGTAAGTGAACAGAAATCCCCCTTTGCCGGTTGTGCCTTTCGTGCCATCACAGCGAAGCACGACGAGATCAGGTTCATGCAGCTGCACCACTTCGAAATGTTCAGTCGCCTCTTTTCCAAACATTTTTCTAGTTTCTCTCCACTCACTTCCCGTTCGCATCGGTCCTTGATCCAAGCGCTCCATTCGCACAAGTCCTTGCATCCAGTTCCGGGCAGAATCAAGGTCAAGCAAGCCTCTATATGTTTCTTCTTGTGTCGCGTCAAAGTCTTTTTTCACCTCAAACACAATTCCCAAATTGATCACCTCCTTTCAACTTGTTGTTGCCAAAGAACCAAACGTTTGTTCTAATTTAGTATATTCAACAGAGAAGACCTTTAATCCTCCTTCGTTCGCGAACTTTATTACAGTTCTGTTAAGAATCCCTCTTTATAAACACATCATGATAAACATTGATATACGTTCATCAGGTTGTCCATTTCCATTTACTCCCTTATACTGAATGTATCAACGATCTCTTTGGAGGGTAACCAAATGAAATTAGGTGCGTTTTCTGTCAGTTTAAGTGTGAAGGACATTCATGTATCAAAAGCATTTTACGAAAAGCTGGGATATAAAGTCCTGGGAGGCGACATTGCCCAAAATTGGCTGATCATGAAGAACGAAAACAGCATCATTGGATTATTTCAGGGAATGTTTGAAAAGAACATCCTGACTTTTAATCCTGGATGGAATGAAAATGCCGAAAATCTTGATTCTTTTACAGACGTGCGCGAACTTCAAAAACAGCTAAAGGAGCAAGGGATAAAAATTCTGTCGGAAGCAGATGAGTCAGGTGAAGGACCAGCTCATTTTACCATTGAAGATCCTGATGGCAATCCTATTCTCGTCGATCAGCACCGATAGATATCCTAAGTAATACTGATAGATTCCATCTTCCTTCATTAAATAAAAGAACTGCCCGGAAAACCGGGCAGTTCCATTGTTCTTGATTAATGCACCGCTGACGGCCGCTCAATCGCCTTATCCGATTCTCCGGCATTTTTCCTGGATGCTTCCTTGTTTTGCGCCATTTCTTCCACTGATTTTACTTTCAGGCGGGCAGCCCCTTTGTAATCCTTTGTCGGGATGAGGTTTCCGCTTGCCAGTCTTTCTTTCGCCCCAGCGATCGCTTCTGTATATTGCGGAAGCCACTGTTCCTGGGCGACGAGCATTTCGTCGACCAGCTGCCAGATTTCTTTCGGGTTGCAGACGGCACCAACCAGCGGATCCATCATCATCGCCTGCCGAAGCAGGAAGTCATCTCCTTTGATGGCCGCTTCGACGGCAAGCCTTTGGACGGTAATACTGACATTGCACACAGCCGCAGGTCCAAGCGGCAAATTACCGACATGCGGCATGGAGATCCCATTCCGGTCAACATAGCCTGGCGCTTCAATGACCGCGTCATCCGGCAGATTAGAGATGACTCCATTGTTCATGACGTTAAAATGGCCTCTGTACACACGCCCTGTTTCCAGCCCTTCAATGATATACGAGCCATGTTCCTCGCCGCGGTTTTCCTGTTTACATTCAATCGCCGGCTCCTTCAGCCAGTTTGGAAAATCCGTTTCAAACCAATTCCTTCCCTCGGTACATACGCGTAAATATCCGCCCGTTTCGCCATTGATCCAGGTGCCAAGGTCAATCCATTCATTGATTTCTTCTGGCCGCTTGCGGTACCAGGGAACATACTCGCTTAAATGACCGTTCGATTCGGTGCTGTAGTAGCCGAAGCGGCGTAGCATATCGATTCGTACCTTTTCAGTTTTGGAGAATTCCGGATGGTTTTCGAATGCTTCAAGCAGCTTGCCTGTCAGATCTTCGCCCTCATGCTTGATGGAGATATACCAGGTTTGGTGATTGATTCCGGCACAAATGATGTCGACTTCTTCCTTTTTCAGTCCAAAGGCTTCAGCAATTTGCCTGTGTCCGCCCTGCACTCCATGGCAGAGGCCGATGGTCCGGACACCGCCATATGTATTGCAGGCCCATGTCAGCATGGCCATTGGATTGGCGTAGTTTAACAGCAAGGCATCTTTTTCTGCCATTTCCCGGATATCTCTACAGATATTGAGCATTTCCGGAATTCCGCGCTGCCCGTACATGATGCCTCCGGCGCAAAGCGTATCGCCTACACACTGGTCAATGCCGTACTTCAACGGAATATCCACATCATGCTGGAAGGCTTCCAGGCCGCCAATCCGTACCACTGAAAATATGTATCTTGCATTTCGTAATGCTTCTCTGCGGTTTAAAGTCGCCTGAATCTTGATATCCAGCCCATTTTCGTCAATATCACGCTGGCAGAGCCTTGTGACCATATCTAGATTCTGGGAGTTAATATCCGTAAATGCTACTTCAATGTTTTTAAACTCCGGCACCGCCAGAAGATCCCTTAAAAGCCCCCTTGTAAATCCAATACTTCCTGCACCAATGAATGCAATTTTAAATGACATTTTCAGCTCCCCTTTACTAATTTATGAATCTACTCTAATAGTAACATTGAATTTTAGAAAGCGTTTACAACTTAATGACTTTATTGGCAGATGCAGTGTATAAAATCCTCACTTTTAGCTGGTCACCTGCTGAACTTCACTATGTCCTGGTCCACCGATTTCCGGTATTCGCCGGGCGTCATGCTGGTATGCCTTTTAAACAGAAGACTGAAGTATTGGCGGCTGTTGATTCCGATATAATAGGATATTTCAATCACAGGGATATCCGTATCGGCCAAGAGCATTTTTGCCTTTTCCATTCTCAGCGAGGTCAAATATTCCATAATTGTATATCCAGTCTGCCTTTTAAAAATCCGGTGCAGGTAGCCAGGGTGCAGACAGACCGCCTGGCTGACATCTTTTACCTGAATATCGCAATCATAATGGTGATGCAGGTATTCGATGGTCTTTTTAACATACACATTGGCTTGCTGATGGTCGGAGTTCTTTTTCCTTTCCTCCATCACCATTCTGGCAACCTGGTTCAGCAGCTGTCCTAAATAGAGCTGAACCATCATGTTTCTTCCTGATTCCTTTTTGTCTAATTCGAGTACAAGATTTTTTAGTGTATGGTAGATATCATTGGAATCTTTTAAAACGGCATAGCTTTGTTTATGCAGCAGGAATTGTGTCAAATCCTTATTTTCAGCGGCCAGCTCTTTAATCGAAGGAAAACTGCCTTCTTTTTTACAAAAGGAAAACTCCACGTTCAGCATCCGGCATGGGCTGTGTTTTTCAATAATCAGCCTGTGAGGGACATTTGAATCCAGCAGGATAAAGTCCCCCTTCTTCATGGAAATAGCCTCTTCCTCTGTCTCAACGGTACATTTCCCGTCAATCACATACATGATTTCAACTTCCTCATGAGTATGAAACGGCATGTGGTAGCTGTCCCATTGCTTGAAGTAGTAAGCGGCCACCTTGGGATGATAATGATCATTCAGTAATTCCCTGTGGTACAAACTGATCTGGTTCATAACAGCCTCCGATCAATTGTATTTTACAGTCAGTTGCTTCCCTGTTTACTTCCCTGCTCCCATCGTAATTCCTTTGACAAAATGTTTTTGCATCAACAAAAACAGAATGAGGATAGGAAGCGATGATAGAATGATCCCTGCAAAGCCGACGTTAAAATTCGTCTCGAATGCACTGAACAAGGTCGACTGCATCACCGTTAGGGTCTTCATATTGTTGTCAGTTAAAAACAGCTGCGGAAGGAGATAATCGTTCCAGATTTGCAGCGATAAAATAATCGTCAGTGCGGCCGCAACCGGCTTCAGCATCGGCAGAATGATTACCCAGAAGGTCCGCATGATCGAGCATCCATCGATAAACGCCGCTTCCTCAATTTCTTTCGGAATGGTTTTAACAAAGCCTGCCATAACAAAGATGGCGAAAGGAAGACTGGTCCCTACATAGAGGAAGATCACTCCAAAGAGATTATTAATGAAGCCCAGGCTGCTTCCAAGCACAAACATGGGAACGAAAATAACCTGGTACGGAATTAAAATCCCGGCAATAAAGAACATATAGCTTCCGTTAAAAAACTTGCTCCCGCCTCTCACAATCGAATAAGCGGCCATACCGCTCAGGAGAATCAGAAGCAGAACGGCACTTGCTGTCAGCAAAAATGTGTTGCCGAAGCTTTGCCAGAAGTTTAATGCCTCAAAGGCCTGGGAAAAATTATCCCATTCCAGCTTCTTCGGCAGCGAGAAAGGCGAAGAGCTAATGAGTTCTTCCGGTGACTTGAACGCATAGAGGAACACAACTAAAAATGGGAGCAGGTAGACCAAGGCAATGATCGTTCCAATCACTTGCAAAACCAACGTTCCTTTGCCGTACTTTTTCATCTATAATTCTACCTCCCTCTTGCGCAGGACTTTTAGCTGTATGAAGGCAAATACGAGCAGCACAAGCAAAAATATGACGCTCATCGCGGATGCGTAGCTGGACTGCTGTGACATAAAGGCACTGTCATAGATGTACATAATCGTTGATTTGGACGAATCTCCAGGGCCTCCGCCTGTAGACGCGACGATCAATTCGTACACCTTTAAGCTTCCGGTCGCGATTCCAATCGTACAGATGGTGATGGAAGGGCCTAGCATAGGGATGGTGATGTGGATGAACTTTTGCCACCAGCTGCCGCCATCCACGGTACAGGCCTCATAAATATCCTTCGGAACGGCCTGGAGACCGGCGAGATAAATCAGCATCCAATACCCGATCCACTGCCAGTTGTTTGCTATGAGCAATCCGGTCATAACGGTATCGGGGCTGGAAAAGAAATTAAAATTGATGCTCAAGCCCAGCATGTCATTAATGCTTGGCAGGATGGTTCCATACATCTTCGTCCAGATTTGCCCAACCAAAATCGGACTTAACAGCACTGGAGCGAAAATAATCGTCCGGTAGAAGTTCTTTCCCTTAATATTGCTGTCCAGCATAACTGCAAAGAGAAAGGCGGCCACATTCTGGATCAGCGTATTAAAGACCATGAACATCGCGGTAAATTTGAAGGAATTCAGAAACATTTCATCTTTGAATATTTCCATGTAGTTCGTGAGGCCAATCCAATTTTTCTCCAGCGAGAGGCCATCCCAGTCGGTGAAGGAATTGTAAATTCCCATTATTAAGGGGATCACCATTCCGACGACAAAAAACAATAAAGGCGGAAGCAATAAGATCAAGTACTGGAAAGTGCCTGCTTTCATCCTTTTCTTTTTTTGTACGCTGGCCGCCGGCTTGGCTGGAAGGTTCACGGAGATGGATGGTGTATTCTTTCTGTCCAGGTTCATAAAAACACCTCATTAAAAAGGAATGAAGGGGAGTCAGGGAGTCTCCCCTATGAAACTAGTGCTTTTATTTCGTTGAGAATTTTACTTTAGATTTGTAATCATCGGTCGCCTTTAACGCTTCATCCAGAGATTTTTTGCCCAGGAGCCATTCCGCTATATAGCTGCCTGCCTGCTCCTGGTATGGCCAAGGAATCTGCACATTTCCTACGTTGGCATTCGCTGCTCCAATGCTCTTATAATTGTTGATGTCTTCAACAAACGGAGCGTCCACATTTGAAACGACATCAGGAATCAAGCTATCCGTTTGAACATTATCGATATATTGTTTCGCCATGTCTTTGTTGGTTGCGAAGATTTCCAGCACTTTCTTTACTTCCTCCGGATGCTTGGTTATTTTGCTTCCTGAGAAGGTATGGTCCGGCTGCATAATGATTTTTGTGTTCTGTTCTTCAGTTGCCGGTGTCGGGAAGAAGCCAATTTCCAAATCAGGATTGTTCTTTAACACTTGAGCCGTCGACCAGGTTCCGATGATCCACATGGCTGTTTCTTCCTTGGCAAACTTTTCGGCTGCTCCTGTAAAGTCAACGCCAAACGGATCCTTGTTTGAGTATTTGTAGACGTCTTCGAAATGTTCAAAGACGGTTTTAAATTCAGGAGATTTTGCGAAAGCTTCTTTTCCTTCCTGCAGATCATCTCCCCATGCAGGATTTTTGGAGAACACTTCAACGGTGGCAAACTGGTTAAAGGAGTTTCCGATTTGATAGTCTTTGAAGTGAGCTGTGAAAGGTGTGATTCCGTTGCTCTCTAGCTTCTCGGCCACGGCCATCAGCTCATCCCAGGTTTTCGGAATTTCTATGTTGTTTTCATCGAAAATTCTCTTATTGTAGAAAACTCCCTGGAAGTTGGAGGTGTATGGGACCGCATAGTCCTTGCCGTTAATCTGGAGGGCTTTTCGGATATCCTCCGGGAATTCATTCATGAACTCTTCATTGGAAAGATCCATTAAATGCTCCGTATATTTTGGGTGGTCTCCTCCTTTAATCATCACGATGTCCGGCAGCTGTCTGCCCGCAATTCTTGTCTGCATGGTGGAACTGAAATCCGTATCCCAGTTTATGTACTCGAACTCCAGTTTCACATTAGGCAGCTCTTTTTCCACGGTATCCTGGATCAGCTTCTCCGTTTCCTTTGTGTTCGTATTATTCCAGTCGAGGACCTTTAACGTGACCTTGCCGTCCTTTGATGCACCACCTGTCGAATTTGAACCGCAGGCAGCCAGAATGGATCCTACAAGCATGATGGCCATGAACAGGCCGAACCATTTAGAGACAAATCTTTTCATTGTTACTTCCCCCTTTTCGTTTTCAGCTTTAAATCTTTTAGCGTTTGTGGAAACTTTCTGTTGAATCTCAGTAGAACGGCGGGCCCAGTGGTAAAACGCTTACAAAAGGGAGAATCCTAACATCATAGTTTTTTAATGCTAACCTAAAATAATAGAAGAAGAACAAAAAATAGAGAACTTCGAATCCAGGTTAAACTTCCCCTTTTTCTAACCACCATCGGAAACTCGCCAGAAAGCTGCCTCCCCTCTTTTTGTTTAGTTATTAGAAAAATCTGAACCTTGTATGTTGCCTACATTATATCGGTAGTAAACATAACTAAACAATAAACAATCCTAACCTCTTCCCATGAACCATGTATAAAATCCTAACTTTAAAATGAATCAACCTAACAAAGAAAGGTGCCTGACCCGCTTTAGTAAACTAAAGGGGGTCAGGCACCTTTTTCATTCATCCATTCTAAATATATTCTTTCTATGCCACTTGAAATAAGGTTTATTGTCAGCATGCACCTTTATTTTGGTCTTTGGATCCAACCAATAATTTAAGTAGTCCACCTCATTGATAACGGAAGAGATATGTAATCGTCCTTGCCCATCAAAGGTGATGAATCCATTGGTATAAAGGGCGTCATGATTCAAGCAAAGGAGGAGACCGTTATATGGATCCAGCCGCTCTTCATCCGTGCTGTCTCTCCATGGTTTTGAATAGCTTGCTTTCACTAATTGAGGTTGATCAATTCCGCATAGTGCACATTTGCCTTCCCATAATGGCAGCAGTTCCTTTTTAAATCTTTGCTGCCCACGGCGCATTTTTGTTATCGTTTCTGATTCTGTTTCTGCTAAAACCGGGATTAAGGTATTATGTTCCGTATGCCTTACCACATCAATCCCAAATTCCAGCTGCTCTTCTCTTACTTGATAGATGTTTAATTCGCTGATGAATTCCAGTAATTTAAGCACCAGTTCCTCGTTACAAGGATATAGATATCCTGAATTCCCATCCCCATCGTGCTGGAACGGCGAATATTTTATCGGCAAAAGCGGTGATATTTCCTTAAAATGATCCCGCACATGAAGTGGTTTATCTAATTCATGATATTCCAGATGGACCAGATACCCATCGTCATTCCACTTATCAGGATTTTGAATGGTTGAAGGCTTTTTCGCCTCTTTGCATCCTTCCTTCGCAATGCTGATCGCTATGATATTCCCTTTTACATAGTGAAAGACCCGGTCTCCTTCTTCTACCTCTGTCATTCGTTTCCACGAATGTGGCACCAAGCCGCCTTTATCCCGCTGGGGTGACCAAAGGATTCCCAGTTTTCGTTCTTCGTTATACGTTTCACCTTGCATCACAATGAAGCTGTTCAATCTGTTTCCCCCTAAAATACATCCAAACTAAGGTATCTTTATTTTACATTAAATTTTAATAATAGATACCTAAAGGTGTTCTGGGGATTGATTCAGATATGTAAAATTAAAAGTTATATATAAATTAATATGATATGTGGGGAACTGATTTGTCAGGCACTAACGGACGATAGAAAGCTGATCAATGGATCATCCCCATATTTGCATCTCGCTCGATCAAGTTGTCCCTCGAAAGTAAAGCTGAATAAATTTCAGATGTAGGAGCGGTCCCTTTCTCGAACACGAGGAACGTGATCATCCTTCTTTTCTTTCTCTAATTCTTCTCTCTTTCTTGTTTTTGTACTGCATTCGTTTCACTCTCGTTTTCCTTTCGTTCTGCCACCGTTCCGCGATGAAAAGAGAAAAAAAATTAACGAATCCTTTTGCTTGTATTTAGTCATATTTAATAGAGAAGACAGGGTTCCGACACCCTTCATCAGTTTTTCACCCCAACGGTTTATTGTGCTTTTGAGATAACGCTTTTCTCCTCTGAACTCGCGGTAACCAATATCCTTCGGCAGATTCGTATTAGACCTGGTAGACTGCCCTCTTTTAAACTTAATGCCATTCACCGTTATACCCTCCTCCCTTGAAGAATGGATTAATTGCCAAACAAACAGACGAACCGTACCTGCTCCCCTCCATAGCTCTATTCGTAGGACCTCCTGAACCCATTTAACCAAAGCACACATATTCGCACCTCACCTTTTATCCTTTTCACCCTCTATATACATAAAAAGAGTTTTAAAAGACAGGGTCAGTATTAAATTTCAAAAAAAGTTTCCCATTCTAACACCAAGAGTATGCCATTGTAATTTTTCCAACATTCAATGGTTTTTTAGACATAAAAAGGCACCTGTAAACAATATTCACAGGCGCCAAAAAAATAGGATGGCAAATTGCTTTTTATTCTATCTGACAGGAATGGCAGACCACTGCTCTTCCAGCCACTTATCAAAGTCAGGGCCCTTTTCTCCCTCATAGGTATCATATAAATCCATTCTTGTCTTTTTCACTTTTTCTTTGAAGTCTTCGTATGAATGATCTTCAGGCAGGCTCTTCTTTATTCTAACCAGGACCTTATTTGTATCTTTAATTAGCTCTCTATTCTTTCTTTCGGGCATTGTCACGTGTTCGCCCCATGCACGAAGTCTGCGGTAAGCAGCTTCCTGTATTTTATAAACCGGATCATTTTCCAGCCTTTGGTTTAATAAATGGATTGTTTCTTTACTTTTGAAGCGACCTAGCTCTTCAATGGCATCTAAACGGTCTCTCCAGCTAGATGTACGATTAACCGATTTTTTTAACTCATTAAAATTCTCCGGTAAGTCTTTTCTAGCTTCTTTGGTTCTTCCTTCAGTTGTTCTTGCTTCGTTCTTTCTGGTTTCATTTTTTCTCAAACCTATTCATTCTCCTTCATGTTATGAACTTTCGCAAAAGATTCCTTATTCATTATACCTTAAAGGGCTGGTGATTCAGGCATTTGTTTCATCACCTTGTAAGAATATTTGACTGATCATTTCACACCCAACTAACAGTAAGGATGCCCTAAATTCTTTTCATTCATAGATCCAGGTAGTCGAGTTCACGATTTTCATACTGATTTGACCCTAGACCAGAAAAATCACCTTTTTGCTTTTCCAGTGAGACAGTACTTTTACTGTGTAACACTTACACATTCGTTTCATAACATATAGAGTAATTTCGCATCCGATATGGGTTACCTACACATAAGCTATCCGCCCAAGGGTAGCTTCTTGTATGTTTTTTATCTATTTATGAAGCAAAAAAAGCGGTTGAAGGATGAATCTCCATATAGGAACACGTGACTCATTAGCTCAAAATAAGCTGTCCCAATTCCTTTGAGCAATGGAAATCCTCTATAACCATCCGGGAAAAAAGCTGTCCCTTCAGCGAGAGACAGCTTTTTTATGCTTTCTAATGCTCATTGCCGATCCTTTCAAACCCGGGAACCTTTACTAGCCTCGCAGACTCCCTTTTAACCATGGGCGTTGGCGGTAAGGTCCGATGGGAACCTGGATCAGGCTGGTTTTTTCTGTATGCTTCATTTTATAAATTTCATCACACAGGTTTGCATCATAGCCAAGGAGAGGGTGCCCTCCCATCCCGATTGCTGAAGCAGCTAAAAGCAATCGCTGTACGAGCATGCCTGCTTCCATTTGCTGGATTCGATACCCTCTATACCCTAATGAAGTTTTATCGAAATCCTTATCCCCTGCAACATGCAGACAGAGTGGTACTTGAAGCAAGTTGACATTGTGCAGGGACATTCCTGACTGCAATTGAAGCCGATGGTCTCCTGGCTGGACCTCTATTAGTTCATGGGCCGCTCCATCATAATGATAGGCACCATTCGGAATGCCCTCCACATTATAAAAACACCCATATAGCGTGACGCGGGGCTCAGGATTTTCCTGCACTCCATCCAGATCATTTCGGTAATGAAAAGAGCTTGTGGCCTCTTGAAGCAGGAATGCCAGCTGTTCCGCACTGATTTTTCCTAAAACAAAATCCATATCGGGTGAAAAGCGCTGCTGGCAGACAGACGCAAAATCATACGATCCTTTTTGAATCTCTGGCAGAGGAACACGTTTCCCTCCAGTATCGCTTCGCTCCTTCTCCTTAATTGGTTCAAAGAAATGGGTTGATTCGTTAAAAGATGCCTCATTTATGGTGGTTAACAGTGGATATTCTTTTACCCTCTTGGAACGAACATAATGGGAGTTCTTGATGGCCGGCAGCTCATCACAGAGTTCACTCGCAAACACAATACCATCTGTGTCCCTTGAGTTATTCATCCAGATGGTAGGCTCCACGGTTAAAGGAATCACACCATACACACTTTCTTCCTGTTCCGGGAGACCAAGAAGATGGTTGATGGACCGGTCAAGAAATTGAAAGTATACCCCTGTTTCAAAGCCAAACCTTTTTGCTGCTTCAAGCAGCTGCCCTATCATGGCACCTGCATCCAGGCCTTGCAGACGGTAGGCAAAGTTATTGTATTTATAAAAGTTCTTCCAAAACATTGTCGATACAAAAACAGTGCCAAAACATGCAGATAGATCACAGCGACTGCCAATGGCCATTTTAATATAGGAGTCAAAGTTGCCTTCTCTCAATAATGCCAGGCGATGGTGTGCAGCATCATAATGATAGACACCGTGAGGCAAATCATCCAGCTTGAGATATAAGTACAGTTCGTTTGGATATAAGGCTCCGCCGGATGGAGCAAACCGTTTATAGGTATGCATCACTTGAGCTGCAGGATCAGGAGACTCCGGGGAAAGGGCCGTTTCACAATATTGCGCAAGGCCATTCACATACCAGAGAAAGTGACTCATTCTGCGAAGGTCAGGCTTTGTGGGCACTTCGTATCCTTCCAGTGTGAGTGGCACTTCCAAAGACAATGGAACAGTTGGAAGTCCCTGGTAGAGCTTATACGCAAGCGGGGCATCTTCCCAATCCACTTCCCAGTCCGGCGAGTTTGTTTTATCAATGTCAAAATGCAGGTTATGCAGAAATTCCTCCTGTTTCATTTCAGGCCCCCTACTCCCCCTTATGGAAACGGATGCGGATATGGATTAAGCTGTTCCAGTGATAATGGCTGCTTCGTATATCCCAGTAGCTTAGGGACCTTCAATACCCTTTCCAGCCCGGTAATGCGGGTCAGGTGATATCCGAATGTCATCGGCAACATCCCCGGAATCAGTACCTTCACGCAATGCAGACTGTTTCGAAGGGTTTCAGGTGTCGTTTGATCCACCACAATCACATCCAGGTTCAATTGGCGAAACGCCTGAAGAATGTCCTTTAAATCTTCTGTCAGGTCTGCATGCTTGCCCTCCCACTTGAATTCCTCGGAGAAGGTCCGCAATGGCCGGTTATCCTCCAGCAAAAACTGCAGACGTTTTTCCGCCTCGGGCAAACCGTAAATCATGCCGTGGTCATCCATTTTTCTTACCAGGGAGGAATCCTGCAGCATACCGAGGAATGTCTCCCGTCCGGCCTCCAATTTATCGTCTAGCGTAAGCATCATGGCCGCAAGTTCGTGAAAGGCACTCTTCACGGCTCTCAGCGGATCCAGATGGGCGCCAGCCGCACAGATTAAATTCAGCCCTTTTTCTTTCGTGTTTTTAGCGATAGCCAAAATACTTGGGATGCCGTTTTCCATTGTCGAGTTGAAGAAATGAAGCTCATATCCAGCCACTGTTCGCACACGGTCAATCATCAGCTGCAATTCTTCATCACCTGCGGACTCAGGGTCCAGACGAGGCAGGCTTAGCTTGGCATACCAGGTCAGGAGAAATGAATCTCGCTCCACCACTTCCATGATCCCGTGGAAAATGGCCTCCTCCAAGCTTCCTCCCAGGGCGCACCCGTTGCTTGTTTCGTATACAAATCCATCACCGCAGCCCAAACTGTAATAGGCAAGGAGCTCTGGAACGAGAATCGAACGCTCCTGTAAAAATGAATACCCCCATACCCAGTTCATCGGCTGGTCCGGATTGAACTCCCTAAAAGGAAAACCTCGGCTGGTATACTGTTCCTTTGCATGTACACCGACCTTCACGGGATTGAGCGCCTGATCCTCTAGATTTCGGTAACTGTCATGAACAACGGTTCTTTTTCCACGGGGGCCAAGGCCGCAGTACCTTTCGAGCCCCTCCAGTATGGCGGTGGACTCACTTATTTTATAGGAGTGAGTCCGTCCTGCTACACCTTCATCCCCCATAAACAAGGGCAGATTTACACTGACATCCGCAAATGGCGGGACAAGGTCATACATTTTGCCATTTAAAAAGCCGGTGCGATTATCCAGATAGTCTTTTGCCAGCACGTTGCTTAGATCATCCATCGAAAGACAACGGTAGCTGTCAGAGCTGATTTTATGGCATGGTTTCAGGGAGATGACGGCGCGGCTCTCGGAATCATCCGGCACTTTCCCGCAGACCGGACATAACGCATCAGGAAGAAAGGTATGCCGAGAACTGTTCAATGTTTTCAGGTTGATTAAAAAGATCTTTCCCTGCTCTTCCTGCCTCCCTTGCAGAATCTCCTGCACCTCTGCCTCAAGCAGGCTGACCATGTGTAAAAGTCCTTGATGCGATGCCCACACATCGCTCCGGGAACTTCCTTGCATTCCCGCTTTTTGTTTTATTTCCCACATTTCTTTTCGGTCGCGTCCTGCCATTACGTATCTTCGGTCTGCACATTGGCTGCATCCTGGCGTACCCGGGCGGACCAGCGGCCCAATAACACCCTCCCCAAAGAGGATGAACCCTCGCAGCCAGGGAACGCCGGAGCGCAAACAGACTTCTTCCGCCTTTTTATGGATGGAAGAATTCCAGTGATCATGGAGCACAAGAATCAAATCGGACTTTTTCGGCATCCCACCCTCGAAATCCGCCAGGCGAACGACATGGCTTGTGGCGGACAGTTTGTCGAACATATAGCCAGCCAGCATTCCTTCACCGACAATCACTACCGATTTCACGAGGATTCCTCCTCTCTAATCAGCACTCCAAACACACCAGCCAGCCCCTCTGTCAGCACTGGTTCTGCTTTGATTTCAAACACCATTAGCTGCCTATGATTTTGTTCCAGGAGCTGCAGGGCTGACTCCAACAGCTCGGATTGTGATGTTTCCTGGGAGGAACGGATCTCAAGGTTTTCCGCCGATTCCCCCGAATGAAACACAGATTCTACTGATTGGGCTGCGAGAAAATCCTCTTGATTTTGTGCCTTCATCAGAGCCTGTTTTAATGCTTGCTGCAGCGCCAGGGTCAAATTCAGCCCTGTACTGCGGAACCATCCTTCACTCGTACCGACCCACACGACCGGGAACCCCGATACTTCTTCTCCTACCCCAATGATTGGCTCCCCCTGCATTCTTTTTAGTGACTGTAAATAAAACTGGCATCGTTCATCTTCCACTTTACCAAGGGAAACCGGAGTTACATAATACTCCCGATTGTGCTCCCGATCGGACAGCTCCTGCTCCAGGTATCGCTGCAGTCCCCGGCACAGTGCTTCCGCGGCACTTTCCCCTGCGCCGATGCCAACAGTCAAATTCTGTACTGCCCTATTCTTTTTTTTAGGGTGAGAAGGAAGAAGCAGATGGACCGTTTGCAGGAAATACTCTTCAATGCCTGTAAGCCCCGCTTCCCTTCTTGCCTCCTCATGAGTGAGGCCAGAACAGACTTTTTCCGGCAGAAGCGACACCGGCCCCTCAGACAGCACGTTGACTGCCTGGACTTTGCATTGAGCCAGAGGCAGCTGCTTTAATTCTTCCTCCTCCCAAATATGGAAAATGCCTGACTCCGGAGAAGTCAGCTTATTAAAGAAAAGTAGCAATTGACCGGGTTCAAGGTTGCGGTCTCTTTGTTTGCACAGCACATCCACATCTTCCACCCAGCGGGCAGATAGATCGCCTGTTACAAATGGATGGGGCAAAAATGAATGCCAGCTTCCTTCGAGGGTAGTTAAATTAAGCAGGTAAAATCGGTCCAGTTGTTCCGGCTCCGTTACTTCTGTGATTTTTTTAAATAGTTCAAATGCAATAACATTAGCGAGCACGGCCCCTGCTACTGGTGAGAAGCCGGAGGACTGCACGCCTTCCTCTTGTTCAGGCAGGTGCAGTCTGCGCCATGCAGACTCCCAGCCTCCTGCTGAGTCCTTATGCACCAGCGGACCTGCCATTCCATAATCCTCGAGGCACAGCGAAGGAAGGAATAGCTTCTGTTCTTCTTTGCAAATGGAATGGAGTGCCCTCAGCTCCTCTATATTCTCCTCCTCTGAAACATATAAAATCGCATCATACCTCCGCACAATCTCCTGCCAGGAACCAGACTCCCCGTTCTCCACAGTGATTTCCTCTAAAGCCACCTCGTGGTCAGTTGTCTGAAAATGATTCACGAGTTCCGTCAACCGTTCTCGATTCGTAGGTGACGAGTCTGTTATCACTACGTTCAATGAAGGCAGCCCTGATTCAAACAAGGAAGAAACAAGCGATGTAAGAATAGAACCAGATCCAATCGCAAGCACTTTTGCCTGTCGATACCTTTCAAAATGGAATGCTCCGGAACCCCGAAAACTGTCCAAAAATTCAATTTGAGCGGCATATGTTTTCAGAGTCCGTTCTTCCAGAAGATGTGGAAGGTCCTGGCTGACATCCCGGACAAATCCATTTTGTAAAAGCACTTCTGCAATTTCATACACTCGATTCCGGTATGGACCGGGCAATCCTTCTGTCAGCTTCGCCATTGTGTTCTCCCCGTTGAACATTGGCATGAGCTTTTCAATCCACTGATGAACATGGCTGCCTTCCATGCGGAACGAACTTACATTGTTCCGGAAATACACACCATGGTTGGGATCAGGGAGATATAAGGTGTCCCTTTTTACTTTTAAACGCATAGAGGGGGTCAAATTGGCCATCCTGCTCCTCCTTACACGTGATCTATTACCAGACAAAATCGTCACGTATACTATCATCCTATGAGGTACGATTTGTCTCATATGTATGGACGTAAAGAGAAAGACCCCTGCAGAAGCTAAGCAGGGGCCAGTCTCTTGTCCTTAAGTGCGAGAATTTCACTGGGAAAAACTTGTGTTAATAACCGCCGCAACGGCCTCCGCACCGACCGCCGCAGCGGCCTCCTCCATGGAAGCAGTTGTGACAGCGGAAACAGTTGAAGCAATTATGGCAGCGGAAGCAGTTAAAGCAGCTGTAACAGGAGAAACAGCTGAAGCAACGGCCAAATCCAACGCCAATAACGCCAAATTGCCTGGAATCATCAGCATAGTACTGATTTTGATCCCAAGGAACAGCCTGATTTACATTAAAATCTCCAAGATTCAGCATTTGTAATTCATTTTGAAAATCATTCATGTGCATACCCTCCGTCATATTTATAAGACCCGTGAACAAAAATGGAACGGGACGAGCAATGCATGAAAGAACCGTCAATTGGTAAACAACCTTAGGCATTTCATGTACTCACAACCAAAATATGTCATAAACAGGGAGTTGCCACTGATTAAGACGCCTATTTTGTTTCTGCTTCCTTTTTAGCTTGTTTGCTCATAAACAATTCACAGTTGATTTATGAAAAAGCCTTATCAGTAACCCGCTGCGATTGTTGGATAGAAAAAGGTCTTCATCAAGCCGATGAAGACCAAGCGCAGCGACAGTTTGATAAAAAAAGTCCTTCATCATGGCGATGAAGACCAACTGCTGCGATAGTTGGTTAAAAAAAGGGATTCATCAAGCCGATGAAGACCAAGCGCAGTGATAGTTGGATAAAAAAGACCTTCATCATGGCGATGAAGACCAAACGCAGTGATAGTTGGATAAAAAAAGGGCTTCATCACGGCGATGAAAACCCGACGCAGCGTCAGTTGAATAAAGAAAGGTCTTCATCAGGACGATGAAGACCAAACGCAGCGTCAGTTGAATAGAAAAAGGTCTTCATCAAGCCGATGAAGACCAACTGCAGCGACAGTTAGATAGAAAAAGGTCTTCATCAAGCCGATGAAGACCAAACGCAGTGATAGTCGGATAAAAAAAAGGCCTTCATCATGGCGATGAAGACCAAAAGCAGCGACAGTTGGATAGAAAAAGATCTTCATCAGCACAATGACGATAAGGCTTTTTAACAAACTATTATTATTGCAAATGAAGACTGTATTAACTATGAATGAAAGGAAATATTAATATATTTAGAACCTCTTGCCTACCTATTTTATTCTATTCTATAGAAATGAGTATACAGGGCACAGTTCCATTCTGCCAACTTAGCTTAACCCGGTGTAAGAATCATCTGGTTTTGCTGACGGTATCCGATTGGTACTGTAAGCTATAAAGAACTAAGTTATCATCCAATGGTGCTGTTCTTTTAATTCTCCTGGTTCCTCCCAAAACTCACCCAGTATTCCCCATCTTCCAATTCCAGCTGGATTCCGCGCCAGCCCGCTGCCAGCATTTCCTGTTGCGCTTTTGTATCGCCCATCTTAAGTCTGGTGATTTCCGACCAGTCTTTATCGCGTCCCTCTGATAATTCCTTTACAAAAACATAACGCAGCATTCCGCCGTATTTCTCTTTTAAAGCAGCGATTTCCATGCCCTGTGCAAATTTATCTTTTAGACTTGGAATGTTAAACGGTGCTACCGTGCAGCAGATATGGGTAAAGCTGTTGTCTGTCTTCATCAGTTCTTGCATGATGAGGATTGCTAAGGTTTGCTGCAGTCGGTTGCCTCGGTATTTCTGATGGACAATGGAGACTTCCTGGTAAATGACTCCTGGAAGCTCTTCTTCGCTCAACCCGATATCCCGGCCTAAATGATCCTCATCAATTTCAGGAACCAGGAGAGCACGAAAACCTATAAGCCGCTCTTCTAGAAATACTCCAAGCATTAAACCATTTCCTGATAATATATTTAGAAACTCCTTTTTCGTAAGCGGCTGGAGTGTTTCCTTCTTTTCCAGAGAATTGATCACAGTATTCTGCAAAGCGATTATTTCATTTATATTTTCTAAGGATAACTCACTAACTGTAAATGACTCCCCGCCCTGTTGCAGGGTTCCTTCATAAATGATGTTCACCGTTTTCCCTCCTTGAACGGACAATTGTCTCATAGACCGTCAGCACCTTGATGGAGCATTTGTATATCACATCCACTCTCAGTGCCATCTTCGGTAAGACGTAAGAACAGTTCATTATAACATAGATTGCCTTCATTTTTTTATCTTAATTGGTCGAGTCCAGGAAACGGAGGTTTACCGTCTTTTAGAATGCATACCGCTCTGCTCTTCGGCTTCCATATACAAACAAGCCTTTTCCATTCCCGCTACCTCCAAACGAAAAAAAGCCGGACTTAGCGCCAGGCTTCTTTCCTTTCTAATCGATTGCAGCGCCAGCTTTTGCTTTGAATTTTTTAACAGCACTAGCTATCCATTCTCTTGGGATTTTCACTGTCATTGATATCTATTTCTAATTCCCCATCTTTTCCATCCAGAGGAGCTTTCCCAATCACTGCTCCCATTGGGATATAGACCCCTTCATCACTTGAGCTCTCATTCATGATGAGAATATAATGCTTACTCTCTTTCATGAGTTTATATCCATTAACCGAATATGTAACCTTTTGGCCGTGTCTAATCGTCCCTGATGCAGCGTTTTCCAGCACTTTGATGACTGTCTTATTCCCCATTTCGTCACCAGTGGTATTTTTGATTACCTCTTTGACCTCAACATCCGAAATAGTAAATCCACCCAGGATGCCTCCGTCCCCATCTTCATGAAACGTTGGCACTTCCTTGTCTAATTTTTTCCCAATGACGATCAATGTGGATTTCCTCTCCATATCTTCAAAGCTCTCAAAGGGTTCACTTTTGCCTTGACTTCGAAATTCTTTTACAGGCTGCGCCGAATTAATCGCATACACTCCGCCATACCCAAGTCCCCCTGCCAGTACAACACCCAGGACCGAAGAAAATAAGATATTTCTCTTTTTCATGTTATTGACCCCTTTTATTTTAATGTCTTCTGGCAGCTTCTAATTTCTATAGGCAAATGGACTTTAAATTTTTTTAAAATCTTCATCCTATGCAATCCAACGACGAGGCCATCCTGATCAATCATTTCTCTTAGAATTCTCCCTCAATCCTTTTCAATCCTCCTGAAATTGGTAGAAAACTGGGTTTTGCTTTTTTTAAATGGTACGAACTTTACTTTGTTCGTCATCTCCCAGTCTATCCACCTATTCATAGATGGATAGACTCATAGTTCCAAGTAAGCACTAACTAAGGTTGTTCTTTTACCAAGGGGGATATTAATTCACTTAACTCTTCTGCTTTAGCCACGGTTTAATACTTTTTTTAGGCATTAAAAAAGAAGCAGCGGGATTTCCACTGCCTCTTTCTTATCGCTCACAAGCATAATTGTCTTTGTCCCTGTCATGTTTGGAATCATAGGCCGGGTGCCCGGCTGGTACTCCATCAGGATAAATCTTTCTCAGCTCTGTACAGTTTTGGAAATACTCTGGAGCTGGAGTTGGTTCTGGCGCTGGAACTGATTTTGGTGCTGGTTTTGGCTTAGGTGCCGGAGCAGGGTCAGCTTTTGGCTCTTCCTCATAGTGGAAGCCGTGATCGTGATCTACATGGGCATAGCCTGGAATGGACCAGACACCAATCTTCTTATTTCTCGCAATATCTTGTGCTTCATGAAATTCATCTAGCATTGTTAAATCATTATACAAATAAGCCGTTGCAGCCAACCCTTTTTCCAGGACCATTTCCTGGTAGGTTTTATTTCCGACCCAGACGTAAGCCAAGATTCGGCCATACCTGTCTGCTTTCTCCTTGCCCACCTGAATGCCAACGGTTTTGTTTTTAAGAGTTTCCGTAGCAAACTGTGATGCTTCCGGTCCAAAAGGCTCAACTGGCTTTTGTGGATGCTTCGTTTCCGGTGTATCGATCAATAACATGCGAATCTCTTTTTGCTCTCCATCCATCAGTACTTCAATCGTATCCCCATCAATCACGCGGACGACTTTTGCCCGAACCCCTTTAGCCGCTGGAGTAGCCGGTTTTGGCTGAGCAGGTTTTGGCTGAGCTTGCTTCTGCTCTTCCGTTTTGGCTTTGTCCTTTGACTCTTCCTTTGAAGCAGACTCTTCTTTTTGTTCTTCTTCCTTCTTAGTCGGTTCCGCTTCTTCCTTCTTCTCTTCATTGGCCTGCCGCTCTTCCTGCTTGCTTGTCTCTTCAGCAGGCGGATTGACTGTACCATCAATGATTGCCATAGCTGCGAATAAAACAAAAGAGCCAACCGCAATTATAAAATCACCTTTCCAGTTCTTCCTTTTAAATAAAGAAACAATGCCCTTGAAAACAAAAAACACAAAGGCTAAAAAAGCGATAATCCCTATAAACATGAACATGTATCTATCTCCCCCCAACGAGTGATTATAGCAGAAGGGTCACTAAAAGCTGTACCTATTTTTAAATTTTCATATACCTCTTATTCCCATATCATTAAAGTCATTTTCTTTTTAAGTATTCTGAAAACCAAAGTTTATAAGCGACCTGTAAAAATACGTAACGATCCGGTGGGATTACCACTGAAAGAGTTTGTATAGAAAAAAAGAGCCCGCTAATTAAGCGGACTAACTACATTCTCTACGAATTATTTTCTTTTCTTTCCTTAAATACCTTGTTAAATTGCTGCTTCGTGCTTTCGATTGACACTTCATCGATAAAATAGGCGATGGCCGCTTCCGATAAGGCATATGTCCCTGCGGTCGCGACGGCTCCAGAAATGATGTTTCCCCCTACGGGGATAACTTTAAGTAGCTGGCGGGCCACTTGTCTAAAGGCAAAGCCAGCGGCTACATTTAGACCTAATGCACTTAAGAACTCCGCTATCCCTTTTTTATCTAGTTTCTTTCCGCCAATTAAGCCAATGGTTGTGACCAGAAACATCTGCAGTCCCGTGATGATGGGGATATCCGCTATTGGAATGGGACTTGCTCCAATAGCCCCCGTTACTCCCGAGATACTTTTGCCAATCCTTCTAGCCAGTTTTTTTTGAACGGACTTTAACTGCGAGAGCTGAGCGAGCTTTAATTGGGCCTGGTTGGGCAGCTGTTCGATTAAAAAATCGAGTAATAGATCGATATTCCATCTAGTATCGTAGACAATCTCCCCGTTTTCAAATTCCATATAGCTGCTCACAGGGATCACCTGAACAGGGTTGGAGACGGAATCCCTTAGTTTTGTTGATAAAACTTCCACCGCATCCGCTATATTCTTTTGTTTGACTTCATGTTCAAACGGCGGCTGATCGACGGATTTAGGACTTAATTCATCCACCTGGGTGACGATTCCCACGATTGGGATATCAAATTGGTGCTCACTCTCAATCGTTCGTTTCAGCTCTGACAGCTGCATCAAGTCTTCATCAATCCGGGAGCTTACTTCCTTGGCTTTACATAAAAATAAGATGGCATCCGGGCACTTTTCTTTAATGGAAACCTGAATCTCTTCCATGGCTGTGGCCTGTGAAATTTCCTCTTCCGGTCGTTCAGCCTCCCCAAGCCCCCTTGTATCGAGTATTTCAAGATTGCCTGAAGCCGATGTGTAGGTATGCCACTTCCCAATCCCGGTTCTGGCCTTCACATCGCCAATTTCCGCTCTCTGTTCACTAAAAATGGCATTGATCAAGCTGGATTTTCCTGCGCCCCTTCGCCCGACAATGGCAATCCGCGCCGGCCGCGCATTCAAGGTAAATTCCTTCAATTGTTCCAGTTCCAGTTTTATTTTGTCTTTGATCGCTGAAGGCAGCTTTGAATCTACCAAACCTTCATAAATGGATTTTATTAAGTCATTCAGTTGATCTTTTTTTATCTCATCTTGTTGAGTCATTTGGCCTTTCCTCCTCCTATCTTCCTTGACCTTTAGTTATAAGTGCAGCAGTTACATTCGCCTTTCATATATATAAGATTTCAATTCTCCCTCTACTATACCCTTCTAAAATGCGGTCGAACCCGTATGTTTTATTGCGTATCAGTAACCCTTTTTTTATAAAAGCAGCTGGTAAACAGCACTAAAAAGTTTCCAATTACTTCACTTAATGTTCCACTTCTTCTTTATTATCATTTAGAATGTTTAACAAACGCTTCTTTAATTTCCTCATTACAAAGGTGATTTTATTGAATACCGCTAACTGAACATTAAGGATCGTTTATACCGTGTTGGTGCTGATCCTTATTTTATTGGGACTAGCCTCGAGAACATATAGTAATAACCTGTACCCTTTTCTGGCGGAGAATGCCGGGGATGCGTTTTGGGCGATGATGGTCTATTTTGGTTTCCGATTTCTTCTGATCCGGAAAGGAATTGTAACTGCCATTGTGGCAAGTTTGTTATTTAGTTTTGCTATTGAATTCAGCCAATTGTATCAAGGGGACTGGATCAATCAGATCCGGGGAACCTTGCCTGGAGCTTTGGTATTGGGGCATGGATTTATCTTTGTGGATCTTATTCGTTATACGGTTGGTATTTTCATAGGGGCGTTTATTGATCGGGCGGCATTTGTAAAATACTTTAGGAATGGTGTTAGTGATGAATAAATTCTGTTTTAGTTATAATAGTAATGCCCTGAGCTCACTAAGCTGGTTATACAAAATGCAAAAAGGAAGGCCAATAATTGAAAACGGGTTCTCTTTTAGGGAAAACTCTTTTATTTGGTCAAATTGCATTTAAATTAAATATATAAACAGTATCGATCATAACTAAAAGAGCAGGAGTTTCTGCTCTTTTAGTTTTTGAGTAATATTTTTTCTAATATCTGTGCATTGTCTTTTTCTAAAGTTCCATACCGTTCTTTTTCATTGTTACTAATAATTGTTGCGGTATCATTACTTTGAATGAACCAAATCTGGTATTCAAATAATCTTTCAGGCATATTCTCATCATATTTGAAGAATAGGGTTGCCTTTATATCTTCTTTTCTACCCATTTTAGGTTCTACATTTGGCTCCCACTTAATTTGTTTAAATGCTTTTCTTAATGCATCTACCGTTTCTTCATCCGTAATCATTTCAGCTTCTCCATAGCTTCCATCTTCCTGAACCACTTCAATATCTACCCTGGAAAGTTGACTTAAATCAAACTCATTCGAAGATTTATTGATACAGCCCACTAAAAACATGGCGAAAATAAGGCACATGATAAGGGAGACATTCGTTTTTTTTGACAAAAAACCAACTCCTATAAAATAATTCCTTATTAAATTATACAACATTTCCCAGCTAAATCTTTAACTATCTCAGGTAATATCCCATAGAAACAGAATATTAATCAGAAAGGACAATAGGTATTTTCCGTTTTTGCTGGCTTTGGTACATCTGCAAAGAAACCTTGATTTTGTAATAAAAAGACCCAACAAAACTGTTATTTGGTCTGTCTTTTTATTATTCACTCTTCTATCCCAAAGGAGAACACAGTCAGAATCCAGAATAATCCTGTTACATAAAAACTTGAACTAAAGAAGTATGAAAATACGTAGCCTTTGGCGGCTCCTCCATATAGGAGACTAATAAGAAACTGATGTTTTACGGCTAAAACTCTTTAGGTCTGACTGTACGGCTCTCACTTGTTCACTCTAAAACCTCTTGGGTATAATATAAATAAGAACTCAAATATATTAAAAAAGCCACTGGTAAAAATACCTCCAAACGTTCAGTCAATAGAGAGTTCCCTTCAAGGGGGACAGCTATAATGGGAATAATCCACCAGAGGCCGGCAAGCTCAAGGGTGGATTATTTTTTATGGATATATTGATTGCGAACTGACCCAAAGATCTAAACTTCAGTAGCCCGAATGCTTTGGCATATTAGCGTTCCACTGCCTAGTTGTGAAAAAAGGAGTCCCGACTCATCCTAATAGACTTCTTTGAAAGCTTTTTGGACCTTTAGTGTTTTGATGACATTTCGGACCCCTTAAAATTTTTTACATTTTTGTGGTGTCCGCAAATTTCAGCACAGTGTAGACCTCAAAAAATAAACCTTGAATAGGCTTTAGCAATTCAAGGTTCTCTATTTAAAATTATTCATTTTGTTTTGACAGCTTTTTTTATTACTTCTACTAATTTATTTATCCACTGAAGAGGGGTAAATTCAGTTGCTGGAAAATAAATTTCTGCATTATCTTGAATAATCCGTTCCTTTTCTTGTTTTGTTAATTCACTATGTAAAAACTCTTCACAATATTTTATTGTAAACAATAGACATTCTTTATTAGCTTCATTTATGAAGTCATCCAATGCTTGTTCTGGAGAGCTGATATCTTGGTGAAATGTTCCTCCTAAAAAATCTTCTACCTCTACAATGAAATCATATTGTTCATCCATTGGAATTCCTCTCTTTCTATTTGACTGGATATCCTATTAGTATAAAATCACCATTATTGTCCTTTTTAAGAACAATTTTTGCGTTCGTTACATTTTCAACTTCTGCTGAGTTTCTTATTACATTTCTACAAATTACCTCTCTATCTCCCTAATACCTAATTGGTAATGTAAGACCACTATTAAGGTCAGAAAGCCACTTTTTTATTTTCACTATTCTTTGGATTACTTAGAACTGTGCAGTCCTCTGTTCTAGTAATCGTTCTTTGTACGTAAAAAGCTGCGAAAAAAATTAAAGGTAAGGAGTTGACAATGAAAATGGTGGTAACTGATGTTTTTATGATTAATTTCATTAGGTAAACATTAAATAGGTTGATGTACGTACTATATAATTTGTTAAAACATTATACTAGGGCATACAAGGCTTAATCATATTCTCTGTCTAAAAAATAAATTATTCGTTACTTGGGAGCCCCACAACAAAAAGTAAAACCTTCGGGACTGGGTATCCCCGCACAAAAAACCTTGAAAGGCTTTAGCCAATCAAGGTTTTTTAATAATCTCTAATTATAATCAATACTTTCTATCTGTAAATTATCTCCACCTCCAGTTAATTTCCCTGTCAGGATAAACTGCAGGTATGTATATACCCTTTTTCCTATTTTCATTATCAATAATATACCAATTGCTATCATCTAACCATTCTTCGTTATAATTAGTTTCTTCAAAATCAGCTTCCTCATCTACAATCTTTGCAAAAAAATCGCTGAATTTATCTATATTTTTCGAAGGGGTAATTTCAGCATTAATCCACATCCCTTCAACACTAATGTTGCGTATATCTCCTAAAAACTCGTTTAAAAAGTATAGTTTCAAAATTCTCACTCCTTAGGCGAAACCTTAATATAGTGGCTAGGAACTTCCCCTTTAATCAAATACTCATTATCCCTTTTAGTCCAGTTAATTGCTCTATTCTTCCAAAAATGCGAAGAAACAACATCTCTTTCAATTAACTTTTGAATCTGTTTTGGGGAAAGTATAACAACATCTTTTACCTTTCCAGACTGTATATCTTTCCTTAAGGCTGATAAATCTAGTTCAATTGCATTTTCTCCATAATTTCCAATCACATTTTTGTTATTTGTAAAACTAGTATAAGGACTATTAGATTTAGCTCCTTTTCTATAACCTCCAAGTATATGCTCTGTAACAGTTACTTGTCGCCCTTTATATAAACCATCCTTACTGGCTGGAACTAAATTACCTGAACTCGATATATGAGGTTTACCAATTCCATTTGGTCTAGTTGGAGAGTGAAGTAAACTATCACCTCTATATAAATTACTTTTGTTGGTTACAGAAGCATTATCTATACCCTTATCAACAAACCCCTTCCACCGTTCCTCCGTCTCAGCCGCCATCTTCACAATATTTTCCTTGGCTTCGCTAAAAGCTTCCCTTACAGTAATATCATTGAAAGAAGGGCCTCCTGCTGTGGCAGTAGCTTTCCCCAAGGACGGAATCCGTACATCCCCCATTGCTTTTGCTGTGTTGGCGATCCATTGCCTGGTGGCGGAGAAAGGGGCCACGACTACATCATTGTACACATCTTTGAAGGCTTTTTGGACCTTTTGTGTGCTGACGACGTTTCGGATGCCCTTGAACACTTCGGGGGTTTTGGCGATGGCGGCAAATCCGGTCTTTGCGGCTGCCCCTTTGCCGGCTTTTACTCCCATCGAAACGGCTTTACCACCGACCCCGACTGCTTTTGCAGGCGGGAAGATGGTCAGTGCCAGCATGAGTCCTGCCAGGGCTTTGTCCCCGGCGGACAGCTTTTCGCCGGTAACCGGGTCATACTCGCCAGCCAGCCGCTGGATGTCATACCATCCGACCATTTCGAGCAGGAATCCGCCGACCTTTCCGGCGAGGCTTTGTTCGGACTGCCTTGTGCTAGAAGCGGTCAATTTTACGAGACGCTGTACATCGTCGAGTTTGTGTTTGTACTTTTTGATTTGATAGTTAAAATCGGCTTCCAGGTTTTCAATGGAAGCTGGCATGGTTCCCGGGAAATTGGCTGCGAGAGATCCCAGATGCCAATTGATAGCGTTAAGCGCATGGTCGCATTCCTGCTCCGCCCTGCCGATTTGGTCTGCAAAGGCCTCCAGCTGATCCGCGTTGATTTGAATCCGGCTCATTTTAATGCCCGCTCCTCGCTGTGGAGCCTGGAGATTTCGCGGTTCAGTGCTCGCAGCAGCTCTTCCCCTGTATGATAAGCCCTGTTTCCCGTATGGTTCAATTCCAATGCCATCTCTTCATAGGCTCTCCTGGTATCTCCCTGCCAGGAACCTGTATAACTTCCATGTGCGACCTTGTATGTACGTTTGGCATCCTCCAGACTCTGCAGGGCCTGCCTCACATTTCCCCTGTATCCTTCCAGGGCTAAAATCTTATATCTTATCTTTGCCAGCTTAGCCAGCCGTACAGCTGCATCGTCCACCTTACTTAAATCCATCCAGTCTCCTCCAGCTTCGTTCACTAGGTATATAGTAAATTTTACCAAAGGAGACCAATTGAAAAATCCTGCTAAATTCTTAATTAGGGAGCAGAAAAGTATGTGAATGATAGTTCTTATTGCCTATATCCAATTATGTTAATAGAGGAAAACGAGGATTATAAGTAGATTTTTGATCGATATTTTTTAGAGTTCCAGATCATATAATCCAATGCCAGTTTACTCCAAAACAAATTCAATGGTAAAAATCAAATAACCTATAGACCGTTGATGTTCGCAACACCAAGCGGTCCTTGTTATTGAAGGTTACTGAGAGTAGAGAAGTCCGGTTATTACCACTTCCCATTTTGCTCTAAGATTGATTTTAAATCCCTAAACAGATTGTTATGAGTTCTTGCTCTTTGTTCTCCATTGTGCTTATCAGTATGCTCAATGCTTGTCAGCCAAGACTCTTTCCCTTCGTGAGGATTTTTAATGGAAAGATGAATGGTGTTTTCGTCTTGTTTCCACATGTTAAAGTTAAGTCCAGATAAAGTTTTCGTTTCCTTCGTCATATTATTTTCCCCTTCCTTTTTGCTGGTCTTCTTTCAAACGATCTTATCACAATTGATCACGTGTTCGTTTCAATCTTCTCACCCATCATTTATGTAAAAAACATGACCATTCTATCAAAATTTCATTCTTATTTTATCCCTTAGTGTGAAAGCGCGGCTAGTGTAAAGGATATTTGAACAGGGGTAGGCAACAGGAAATGTTCCCTTATCCCTGATTTTTGGCAAGGGGAAATTGGATGATGACGGTCGTTCCTTTCCCTTTCGTACTTTGAATGCTGATGGTTCCATTATATTTCTCGGCAATGTTGTAGCAAATCATCATTCCCAGTCCTGTCCCTTTACTTTTCAAAGAATAAAACGGAGTGCCAAGGGCCTTCACTTCCTCCTCTGACATGCCGTGTCCAAAGTCAGTCACTTTAATTGTTGCAACATCTTTGTTCCTGTCAGCAGTTAAAAGGACAGAGCCGCCAAATTCAGAAGCCTCAATTGCGTTCTTGATAATGTTGATTAATAATTGTTTAAACTCTATGGTGTTGGCGGCGATATAGCAGTCCTCCTCCACCTTTAATTCAATCTGGTTATCATGCAATAATCCATATGAATGAAGTAAGTCTGTCACACTTTGAAGAACAGCCTTTACATCTACTGATTCTGTCTCTGGCTCCATATTAGGCTTCGCAATTGATAGAAATTGAGATATGACCTGTTCGGCTGTATTCAACTCATCTACCATCAACGTAAAATGCCTCTTTTTCTCCTTACTGAAGGAAGGGTCTTCTTCATATAATTGCAGAAAGCCTTTTACGACGGTCAATGGATTTCTGATTTCATGTGCCACGGCAGCCGCCAGCTGGCCGGTTGTCTTCATGCGCTCAGCGTGCTGGATTTGTTCAAAATATACTTGCTGTTTCTTGATTCTTCGATACGATATGTAAAAGATAAAATAGATAATGATCTGACTGCCAATAAAATTAATGACATTGCCTGCGGGATCCAGCTTGATATAAGGATAGAAATTTCCAAAGTCACTAAATGTGATAAACCCAAATATGAACAGGATTGATAGGTTGTTCAAAAGCAGCGAAAAATAAAAGAGCTTTGGATCAAAATACAAAATTGAAAATGCCGGCATTAGACATAGAAAAATAAAGGTGGACCATGTCCCAGGGTACAGAAAAAATAGCGTATAAAAATAAAAGGCCAAGACCATCATGATCATCATTCTAAAAAGACGAGTCTCATACTTTGGATACAGCAATAAGCATGCAGACAGAAGTATAACTTGTGCAATTTGAAAAATATATCCAGTACTAATGGCACCAAAATAGGGATTTTCCACAAATAGACCGATCATCATGATAGCGATAATAATAAATACAATACTGTAATAGATTTTTTTATCGATATGACTGTAAAATTCCTTCATACCTGCTCCTTTACTCAATAAAAACCCAGAAACTAATAAATAGATTATATTGCCATTAGTTATATTATCACAAATTATTGGTATTAATTAGATTTCTTCTATCTTAACTAGGAATAAAAGCGTTAAAGTCATTCAACGGAAGCCCCACTTAAGTTACAGGATAGCTGGAGCTTTACGACTGGTTGTGCCAGATGGCCGTTATGTTGCACTCAAAAAAAAGAGGTTGGGCCATAACTAGCTTCAAATAGTGAGAAAGGTGAAATTGAGCGTACTCAATTTCACCTTTCTCTGTTTTTGCTTGTCTTTCTACTATATTCTTAGCTGTTGGCCGTGAA
>NZ_SLVV01000005.1:0-3925 GCF_004340465.1 Mesobacillus foraminis
TCAGACAAACTCCGAATGCCAATGACTTATCCGTGGGAGTCAGACTGCGAGTGATAAGATCCGTAGTCAAAAGGGAAACAGCCCAGACCACCAGCGGGTGACTAAAACGTTCCCAGGCCCTTTCCTTCAGATTCACTAAAAGTATCAGGGGTGGCATTAGTACAATATTCATAAAAATAAAAGATAATAATATTCGGGTATATCAAAAACTTTATACAACAAAAGATTTTATAAATATTTCCTCACGATGTTTTAAAAATAAAATAACTTCGCTTATAGATCATTACAGACTCCAAAGAATCACCCTCCTGGTAAAAATGGCTAATTATCAAGCTTTTCCATATCATCGTGTACCTATAAAAGCGCTTTATATTATTTCCTAAGGAATAAATGTTCATCACCTGCAGACCTCACCCCAATCCTACTTATAATAAAAACTATTCCATCAACCTACTAAAATTTTAATAAGATAATTCTTATTCTTCTATTTCAGGAACTTGTAATAAAATTGTTTATACAAACACCCACTTTTAACTAAATAAACAAAAAAGTACAATTTTAAAAGGATTAATAGATAGAGTATATTCCAAGTATTAAAAATGTGTTATTGCAGGAAAAATGAAAGCGCTTTATTTTTTAAAGGAGGGACAAGCCTTCGGAATGGAGGTGTGTTTATAAAAGGAAGGATCCTTCAGTCCCTTCAAACCAAATCAGGGGGTTATATGGATGAAGAAATCAAGGAAAACTA
The DNA here is from genome assembly GCF_004340465.1 of Mesobacillus foraminis. Taxonomy (GTDB): domain Bacteria; phylum Bacillota; class Bacilli; order Bacillales; family Cytobacillaceae; genus Mesobacillus_B; species Mesobacillus_B foraminis. The sequence continues at coordinate 749 of NZ_SLVV01000005.1, forward strand.
TTCGCCAAAAAGTGGCCGTGCCAATCGTTTGTACAGCTCTGCTAACTACCATGGCTGCCTGCAATACTTCAGTAGCTAAAAACGAGGGTAATTCCTCCCAAGCCAGTAAACAGGCAATCACCATCATGACGACTTCCTATACGACTCCAACCTTGAACGACAGCAGTCCCGCTTTAAAAGCCCTGGAGGAGTACACCGATACCGACATTGATATCAAGTGGGTGCCTTCTACTTCCTATGAGGAGAAATTTAATGTCACCTTAGCTTCAACTAACCTTCCGGACATCATTCTTGCGCCAGGCAAGACTCCCAGTTTTGTTAAAGCAGTAAAGGACGGAGCCTTTTGGGAGCTGGGCCCATACTTGAAGGATTACAAAAATTTGAGCCAGGCTAATCCAATTATCCTTGAGAACTCCTCCATTAACGGCAAAACCTATGGTATCTATCGCGGAAGACCGCTGGGAAGGTTTGCGGTTTCCATACGGAAGGATTGGCTTGAGGCTGTAGGGATGGAGACCCCAAAAACAATCGATGAACTGCGCGCCGTGTTAAAGGCGTTTAAAAACGAAGATCCAGACGGAAATGGCAAGAATGACACAACAGGGATCGTCTCAGACAAGGCGGGAGTGGCCTGGGATATGATGCAGATCTGGTTTGGAGCGCCGAACAAGTGGGGCGTGGATGCAAATGGCGAGCTTGTCCCTGATTTTAAAACAAAAGAATACATGGAAGCCTTGAAATTCTTCAGAGAGCTGTATAGTGAAGGGTTAATCGATGAAGACTTTGCCGTCGTGGATGAAGCAAGTCCGGAAATCGTGAACGGTGTCGGCGGTGTTTACTTTGGTGTAGCGGATGAAGGGCATCGGATTGCGGAGAAAATTGTTGCAATCGACCCTAAAAATACGGATTCCATTGATGTTTTTAGCCAAATTGAAGGACCAGAAGGAATACATACCCTGCCAACCTCAGGATATTCAGGAATGCTGGCGATTTCCAAAACCAATGTCAAGACGGAAAAAGAATTGAAAAAGGTTTTGACTTTTCTTGACAAACTAAATGATGAAGACGGACAGATTTTAGGGTACAACGGAATTGAAGGAAAACACTATGAATTTGTTGATGGGAAATTTACGATTATCGATCCAACAAATGCCGGCCTGACAAGTGAATATCAGGACCTCAACCAATTCCAGATGTTTATCCCGGAGGAAAGAAGCTTAAAGGTCGAACCAACTCCTTTAAGAAAGAAGGAAAATGACCTCATGAAGGCCAATGAAGAACTCGTCGTCAGCAACCCAGCCGAATCGCTAATCTCGGGAGTGTACGCTCAAAAAGGACCGCAGCTGGATAACATCATCAAAGACGCACGGATTAAATACATTGTAGGACAGATTGACGAGAAAGGTTTCCAGGATGCCGTTGAACTCTGGCACAAAAGCGGAGGTGATGATTATATCGCAGAAATAAATAAACTTTATAAGGCAGCGAAGAAATAAATAGATTAATGGATGTCCCATTTTTTTGATAGAGTCAAAAAAGATTAGGGATACCGTGCTTGGTATGATATACTAGTCATACCATTTACATTATGTGTTGCCAATTCCTCGCTCTTCACGGGCGAGGTTTTTTATTTTTTATAGGCAAGGAAGAATCCACCTTCATTTTTAGATTTCATTAATTCCGACGCACAAAAAAAGAGCCGCGATATGCCACTCTTTCGGAGTCAATTTATTAGTACCTGGTTTCTGCCCCTTGTTTTAGATAGATAAAGCCCTTCATCTGCTCGCTTAATGAGTGATAATGCATCATCACCATTCTGATAGCTGGAAACTCCAAAACTGCAGGTCACTTTCCCTGCAGACTGGAATGTGTGCTGTTCGATTATAACTCTCAGTCTCTCAGCTAATACTCCGGCTTCAGCAAGCCCCGAATCGGTAATAATGACAAATTCCTCCCCGCCCCATCGACCAAAAAATTCGGTATCGGTCAGTCGAGCACTTATCACCCTTGTAAACTCTTTTAATACCCAATCACCCATATCATGGCCAAAACGATCATTAATGCATTTAAAATGGTCAATATCCAAAAATATTACGGATAACGGTTTATTTTCTTTCGGGCGCTGCATGAGCTTTTCCGCAAGCAGTTCATCCATATGCTGGCGGTTAAAAATGCCGGTTAGGGAATCAATTTGCGATTGTTTCCTCACCAGGTTCAACTCTGTATGTATAGTAAACAGATAATGAATGTAAAATAAAACCAGTGTATACACAAAATGTGCTGCATAAAATTGAATTAACGAATCTTTAACGTCTGTAGTAATTTCACGAAATAAAGTCATGCCGACAATAAAGGTGACAAGCAGTACCATTAATGATAAAAACAGTCCCTGCCTTCTCTTTAAAGTTAAAAATATATAAAGGATGTAAAGGGGCATCCAAATAATGAAATCACCTAAAGACTCCTGACCTCTAACAAGCACCCCCACAAAAAGGACTTCACTGAATTTAATAATGTGGTAGATACTAATAAGGATTAAATTGGAGATTTCCGTAAATCGAAAGCTCTGTTTTGCCCGTACCAGCACCCAGCTGATTGAAAACCAAACGATTAAACTAATATTGACAATCCCACTTAGGGTTGTCATGCAGCTGTTCTGCAGAATGGTATTGAGGAATAGCGTAAAGACAATAAACGGAAGGATCCATGAATAGATATTCCTTTTTAGCTCATCCAGTGATTTCACATTTTCCCGCAAGCCCATGTCCCCTTCCTTTAAAAAATACCTTATATACAATTGCGCTCAACCTTTAATAATAATATCGACTGATCCGTTCCACAATTGAAGCTCTTCCCAAAATATTTTACCTATGATCAAGTTGTGCAATAAGGAAGAAAAGACAACAGACGAACAAAACAAACAGGTGGACAAATGAGCACGTTAGGAACACAATCATTGGTCCTAAAGGACAAATGAGCACACTCCCCTATTATTTTTAAAAAAATAATTAGGGATACCAGAGATGGTATGTTATACTAGGTCTACCATTTACATTATGCGTTGCCATTCCTCGCTCATCTTGAGCGAGGTTTTTTAATTTCATACAACTTCCAAATGAGCTGGCTTATTTTTCAAACTTGCTAGGCACCCTGCCCCACTTTTATTTTTCAAATTAC
>NZ_SLVV01000005.1:4023-276994 GCF_004340465.1 Mesobacillus foraminis
ACCGCTCTTATTTTTCATCATCCTGATTTATTCTCCAAAATAACCTTTTTATTTTTCAAAAGATCACTTTTATTTTCCATATGAGCTAGCTTATTTATCAAACAGACTCGCCAGGCACCCTGACCCACTTTTATTTTTCAAATTACCGCTCTTATTTTTCATCATCCTGATTTATTCTCCAAAATAACCTTTTTATTTTTCAAAAGATCACTTTTATTTTCCATATGAGCTAGCTTATTTTTCAAACAGACTCGCCAGGCACCCTGACCCACTTTTATTTTTCAAACTACCGCTCTTATTTGTCATTATCCTGATTTATTCTCCAAAATGACTTTTTTATTTTTCAAAAGATCATTTTTATTTTCCATATGAGCTAGCTTATTTTTCAAACTGACTTGTCTGGCACCCTGCCCTTTTATTTTCCAAAAGGTTTAGCTTATCTTATCAGCACCTTGTGGTCCCCAATCATTAAAGTCAGACATAAAAAATAAAGGCTGTCGAGGTTAGTCGACAGCCTTTGGTTCTGCTTGGTTTAATTATGCTTTTTGAACGTTAGAAGCTTGAGGTCCGCGTTGACCTTGCTCAACTTCAAAAGTTACTTCTTGACCTTCGTCTAAAGACTTGAAGCCTTCGCTTTGGATAGCTGAGAAGTGAACGAATACATCGTCTCCGCCTTCGCGCTCGATGAAACCGAATCCTTTTTCTGCGTTAAACCATTTTACTCTACCTTTTTCCATTTGTGTTTCCTCCTCGTGTGCTTGGCACACATTTTGTTACTATCCTTGCTTACAATTTCAAGTCTAAAAGCTTTATTAACTTTTGCGACCGAACAAACAAAAATAATTCTTCCTTAGAATAACATATATTCCATATTAACGCAAGTCGACATCATTAAATCAATTTAAATTACGCCAATTTCTTTAATAACTGCTATTGTATCAACAAATTTTAACACATATTTCTTTTAATTTACCTCCAATTAACGATTTGATTTTTACCCATCCTCTTAGTACAGAGCTGCTGCTTCCTCCCTTTTCCCATAATAAAATCGCACAAGAGGTTAAGCTTTTAACGGACAGATTCTTTCCAGCAATGCCTTGATGCACCACTTTCTGGTTCCCAATCTAGTTTACCTATTTTAGAAACGGGGAAATAAGTCTTCATAAGAACCCAAGGAGGTAACATTCATGGAGCAAAATTCATCGACTAACCGTAATACATCGTCCAACCCAGAAAATTTATTTCCCAACCAGGAAGCACTGTCTGATGCAGAGGTGACAGTGACCCCTGAAACTGTACCAATGGGTCAGGAGGCATTGTCCGACGAGAACATTATTAACCCGGAAACAGTTTCTGCGGAACAGGATGCCGTTCCAACTCAGGACATTGCCAGTCCTGAAACCGTGGTAGGCTACGAGGAAACAACAAATGAACAATCTTCCCGAAACCTGATTGTACCAGGCATTCTTTTAGGTGCAGTGATTGGCGGAGTCATCGCTCTGCGGGATTCCAATACTCGAGAAAAAGTCGTTGACGGAGCCGTTAACCTAAAGGATACTTCGGTGGATATGTTCTCGCAGCTGAAGGACAACCCAAAAGAAACGATTAATGAGATTATGGACCAGTTCAAAACAGCCTCCTCGTCCTTGCAGGAAGCGATGAATGAAGCATTGGACATTTACCAGCTGGTCAATGACCAGTTAACATCCATGAAAAATGGATCGCTCACTGACAACCTTAGCAGTGCGGCGAATATGGTGAACGTCGTTAAAGAAGCGAAGGAAAAAGCGAAGGATGCTGTCTCGAAGGTCGCTGAAGCAGGAGAGTCCTTTTCAGTTCCTAAATCGGAAAATCAATAAATAAATGCACAAAAGGAGCAAAGTTATTTTGCTCCTTTTTTACCATTTTTTATATCTCCACTAAAAAGAAACCCATCCGAATGGGTTCATCAAGTAAATATGGGCTGGATCTTTACTACTTGTAACAGGGATACTAACTCATTTACCTTAATCGTTCTGCTTCATATCTCGTGCCTTTTTTTGATCAAGGAGAACCCAGATCTCTGTTCAATCTCTGTTATTATTTAATACACGTTTAAATTTTAGCCTCATTTCTATTGTTAGTATTAGGTATGGCATTGCCCCTTCCTATTTCCACAGTTTGATTATTAATCCATCTAATACCGCTGCAAAACTCAATTACGACTTTGGTTCGATTAAAAGAGTCATACCTTTGTCCATCACGATGTCATAATAAGCTTCCCCTAAAGATGACTGTGCTGTAATAACCCCTTTCCCCTTTAATAAACACATTTTCGCAAAAGGAGGTAGTTTTAAGGTTATTTCCGTAGCCCGGTCAGCAACGATCTCTCCCCTTAATGTTTGTGCTTCCATATCCCATGAGACAGAAATCCTTCCGGTCATAAAACGAAATTCCTTTATGTTCCCCTTTTTCCACCTTGATGGTAAGGCAGGTAATAATTTGATTAAGGCTGGAGAAACATATAGAAGCATTTCCTGGACAGCATTAATAATCCCCATACTCGCATCGAGCTGCACCGGTGCTGTCTCAATTTCCATGCTCACCCCCATGTTTCTCCAATCGTTATGAAGTGTAAAAAGGTTGGGCAATAGACAGGAACGTGAAAGAATATCAAGACATTCCAATGCTTTATCACCGTCATGTAATCTAGCATATATACACGACATATGAGCCAGTGACCACCCCGTTTGAGCTCCTAATTCTCTTTTAGAGACGGCTGCTTTGAAAGCTTCAAACCGTTTACGATCCTCCTCAGTATTAATTTCCCGGCCAGGAAAGACAGGGTAAATATGGGAAACGTGACGATGGTGATAACGATCATCAAAGTTTGGGTGCATCCACTCTTTTATGGCACCATCCTGATTGACTTCATATTGAGGGATTCGCGTAAGCATCTCCTGCCATTTATCAATTTCATCTAAATAAACTGACGCCTCGTTCGCCCCCTCAATTAAGTGAAGTAACACTTCTTTCAAAATCGCAAAATCCATCGTTGCATTTATGGTAGTTGGCATAGGATGGGCAAGTGGTTTTCCGTCCTTCGGCATAAAATTCTCCGGGGTATTTTCAGGTGAGACAGATGGGTAAAATTGATAAAGGCCATCCTCATTCAAGACGAGAAAATCCTCATAGAAAAGGGCCACTTCTTTTAAAAATGGGAGCACTTTCCCGACTAAAAGTTCTTTGTCTCCTGTGTAGAGGAAATAATCATAATAATGCTGTGCCAGCCACCCAGCGGCACCTGTCCAATTCATAATGACAGGGACTATTTGATTGGGTACACCAATACCAGGAGTTGTACCTGCTGGGATATAAATACCTCGACATCCATAGAGTTTTTTAGCGTTTTCACGAAAATCCGCCATCATTTCCTCATAATAGGTAAATAATGCCGGTACTAATTCAGATAATCCGCCCACTGCTGCATGCCAGTACATCATTTGAATATTCTCATTTGCCATCCGATGGCACCACATGAGTTGATAATCTCCGCCCCATAAGCCATACATCCCAAACGGCTGTCCCTGACGCCTGGTGCCCGAGATAAAAAGATATCTGCCATACTTCCAGAGTTTTTCTATTAATGAGAGAGAAGCTTCACCTTCATATGCGTCGAGCAGGAGTTCTTCGTTTGATTGTTCGTCAGTAGATTCATGTAATTGTAAAGAGGCTGAGTGAAATAAAGATTGATGCAGGGGACTATGAGCACTTAGCAAATCCTGATAATTACCTCTGATCTCCAAGAGCTCATCTTGAAGCCGTGACCACTCTTGTACATGGTCTCCTTTTATAAAGACTTTCATCAACACTTGTATTGATCTTGCATCTGCACAACGCAGGCAGCCATTTTCGATACTGATTTTTCCACCAGTGGGAATCATTCGCAATACTGCCCCATACTCCGTGTTATCGTCATTTTTAGCAGCAAAGAAGATAAATTGATCCTCAACTTTAAGCTTTATTGTATTTTCTAATTCTTTTACCCGCTGTACCATGCTGATACTGTCAGTCTTTTTTAAGTCAAGCTGAAACTCCGCAGTGAGAGAATTCCCGGTTGAGTTTATTTCATACACAACCATATCATCCATCCGCGAAACAAATAATTTCCGTTCAAATTTCTCTTTTCCTTCTTCCCACCTTACTGTTACCTCTCCAGTTTCCATATCAACTTCTCTTCGATAGTGCTTAAACCCATCTGTTTGCTGCATCCTAAGTGTTAATTCCACGAGAGGTAAAAACGAGGCCAAGCGAGTTTGATATCCGGTCTCCTTTAATGAATTGGTTAAGTGCCAGCTGGCTTCAAGGTACTTTTCCTGATTCATCATCTCACGGGTTTCATTCAACGTACGACTAAGATCAGGGAGTGTATCTTTCTTTCCCAGATGCCATAGCCCTTCATGGTTGATCAAAATCTTTTCCAAGCCTATACCACCTGTAACAGAAGCACCTATTTTGCCGTTGCCGGATGGAAGACCTTCTCTCCACATATTCTTCCACCATGCAGCAGGATATTTTAAAGCAATCCGATTACTAGGATTTTTTTTATTCATCTGCAACTGAACCTCCGATAACTGTCAATATAAGAAATATCACTTGCCCAAAGAGCAAGTGATATTCGCATTTACTCGATTCATTAAAACATTTCTAATGATTCAGCCTGCCTGGCTTTTGCCAGTTTCTCCATTTCTATGCTTGCCAGTAAAAACGGTGCTACTCCCATCAGATCATCGCTTACAATTTCTTCACTCATATAATAGTCGTAAGAGCCATCTCGATACTTGGACCCGCCAAGACCGGCGCCTTTACATATTTGATGAAGGTGAACACCTTTCTCATCTTCAGTCACAAAATGCTTATGGATTCCTTCGTACGAACGGAAAACCACTTCACTGTCAATCCCTGATAGATAACCTAACCGGATCCCCTTCGCCAAGGCATATGTGAGCATACAAGAACCAGAAGCTTCAAGGTAATTCTGATCACGGCCGTTTTGGTCCATTAACTGATACCAAAGGCCGCTCTCTTGATCCTGGACGTTTTTAATAGCATGAGCCATTCGCTCAAAAATTCCCATGATCTGCCCACGCTTTGGATGATTGACCGGAAAGTGTTCAAGCGAATCAACAATCGCCATCGAATACCATCCCATTGCACGTCCCCAAATGTGTAAGGATCGTCCCGTTCCTCTATCACACCAACGCTGCTCCCTGCTTTCATCCCATGCATGATGCAAAAGCCCTGTTTGCGGGTTACGCGTTTTCTCCTCAATTAACAAGATCTGTCGCGCTACTTCATCAAACCCTTCTGGGGCATGAAACGTTTTTGCATATTGTGCTAAAAATGGGGATGACATGTATACCCCATCAAGCCACATTTGAAAAGGATAGATCTTTTTATGCCAAAAACCGCCTTCACTTGTTCTTGGCTGTCCTTCAAGCTGCATAACTACCTGTTGAATCGCTTTCTCATACTTTTCTTCTCTAGTATTCTCCCATAGTGTAAATAAGTTTTTTCCTTTATTAATATGATCCAAGTTATATTCCTCAATGGAATAATCCCTGATTGTTCCATTTTCCTGGATGAATAAGTCCATATGTTTCTTCACAATTTGATGATATTTTTCATTTCCGCCCCATTCAGAGAGCCAGTCAAATGCCTTTAAAGCCATGCCGGCTACATATCCCCACTTATTAGCTATTTTCGGATGGTAGCCATTTTCACATTGATTCAGAACGGTTTCTGCAATTTTTGTTGACCATTGATTTGAACTCATGCTTTACTCTCCTTTACTCTATAACTATTACAACAAAGAATGTAATCCTTCCCATTTCACCGACCAATTGCCATCATGAGGGAAACCTGGGCATTGATGGTCAGAACTGCCATTCCAACCGCAAGCCATCATCGCAACAGCTGTTAACAGCCCGCCATTGCCTGGCAAGTAGGCGGTCAAACCAGGCCTTTGATAATTGTGGCCGTTTACTAAATAGGTATTTTTAGTAGCTTCCATCATAAGAAAGTCTATAGCAAGCTCCCTTTCACCCAACCTGGCAGCTGTCATTGCACACATCGGGAAATCCCAGCCCCATGCCGATTCCCAATCCCAAACTTCTTTTACTTTATATAATGTATTTCTCATAATCTCCCAATCAACTAGAGTGCCCGGCAAAATACCTAGAGCTCCAAGCATGGAAGGATGATCGTGGTTTTTCTCTGTGAATGTATTAAAGCACTTCTCGTGTGCAAGATATACTCCTTGTTCATGGCGTGGCTTTGCCATTGAACCTGCTACCCTTAACCACATTGGGTTCACTGGGACTTGCAGCCGTTCCGCCCATTTAATGGCGATCTCCAATCCATACTTCCAATATTCAAGCTCGTATGGAGGGTTTATACTTTCATGAATATAATGGCATTCCTGAGCAGGTATGAGCGGCGGCCCAAGTACATACGCTTCCTTTTTTTCATCATAATGTGCGTAAGATACCATAAAGTCTGCAGCCTCAAAGACGACCGATTGAAAACGCTTAAGAAAATCAAAAGAAGGATTCACCTGATAACACATTTCAGCTAACGCCATTGGATGCGGCTGCTGCCAAATCAAACCTGGCGCTACTGGAGAAGGACTTTGCCTTCCATCAATTCCTACCATTTTTGGCCACCTGGCTCCAGTGTATCCCTGTGATTTGGCAAGTTCTTTTGCCTGCGGCAGGATGGAATGGTACCATTCAAGACTATTTTCCAGGAATTCCTTTCGTCCCCATATCGGAAAATGTGCAGCGTGCCACCAGTGCATCTCCAAATGGAATTTTCCAAACCAGCTATTATACATGAAGCCTGTCTCTTGCGGAGGCAATGACCCGCCACTATGAATCGCAGTTAAATATTGTGATAGAACAACTCTTCGTTCCAATTCTATTGCACGCGAGTCAGTGCTTTCAGAAAAATCAAGAGCAGCTCCCGTTTGCCAAAAGTTTTCCCAGAAGGACCCGCTCGATTCAAAAACTTCCTTTGGCTTTACAGCAGAAGGTTCTTCACGGGCGAAGGAAACGGAAAATTCTAAGCAGTCGGCACTCCCATCACTTGCTAAGGTGTATTCATGCACACCTGTTTGTTCAATTGACCCATTGTTCCAGTCCCATCTTACGCAATATTGATCCTGATCCATCTTTCGGGTGATTAAACCTGCTCTGTCTGAAAGAGATTGATAGGCTGTTAGGTGTCTGTCATCATTTTCCCAATCCGGGTGTATCGCTTTCGACCAACTATTATGAGTGATATCCGGCGAAGGAAATAGAGTAAAAACCTGAATTCGCTTGTCTTTGAGCAATGGAGACAACACTTGAACTGCTATAACACCATCATCTGAATGACAGGCCGTCTTAACCTGGACTGGTTCTCCATCTACAATAAATTTACTTTCAACCGTCCCAGTCCATAGGTTAAGCCTTTGATGAATATCTGTAATCTCATCAGGCTGTATCACTTGATGATTGCTGGTTAAAAAACGGAAGGATACTCTCCCTAATTGCAATCTATGAGGATTTTGCCTTAACCAGTGGTAAGCTTCATCCTTTCCTTCCGGTTTCATCGGATAATCCACTTGCCGTCCATAGGTATCATACTGTTGAAAAACAATATCCTTTTCCGAAAAAAGATTCGGACCGCCAGTATAATGCCATCCCCAGTTTGATTGCGTACCAAGAGGGGTCTCATACATCTCCGGATAGGTCTGTAACCCTGTAAAATCACAGCTGAATCCAAACTCTTTGTTTCCTATTGATAACGGTGAAAGCGGTTCGATCCTTTTAATAATCGGGTGATGGCGGTCAATAATTTGCTTTCTATTTAACATGATCTCTCCCCTAAAATTTTTTATCAGCATTCATCATGAACAATTAAATAACTTCCCTTTTCGATTTAAAGACCTCCCTGTATTTCCCCGGAGTAATATTGTTGCATTTTCGAAAAGCACGAATAAAACTATTTTCATGCTGGTACCCAACCTTTATGGCGATATCTGAAATTTTTTCATCTGTATTCACCAATAGGTCTGCAGCACGCTTCATTCTTAAGCCCGTAAAATAACCATAAATCGTTTCATTCATCTCTTTTTTGAAAATTGAACTTGCCAGACTAACACTTATGCCAATTGAATCAACAATTTCGGTTATGCCGATTGGCTCATCTAAATGGTCCTTCATATACTCAATCATTTTCTCAATTAAGAGGGATTCTTTACTTGTTCTAATCGACAGATTTCCCTGAATGATGTCATTCGCTTGTTCAGTTAGAAACTCTGCAACATCATCAATGTGGAACGTGTGCAGATACTGAAAGAAATCTTTTTCTTTCCTTCTTCCCTTATCCTCATCCTGACCAATACGAAGGGATCGATCATTTATCATTTTTATGATGGAAAATGCTCTTTCCGGATTCAATCGACTTCCTCTTATATCCTCAATGATTTGACCAATCAGGCTGCTGGTACGTTCACTGTCACCTGTATCTATGGCTTCTCTCAAATGATCTAGAACTTTACTGACCATTGATAACTTCCGGCTGTCCCATTGCGTTAATTCCTCGCTTTTTAACAAACTTCCATATCCTGAATATAACCTGTTGCCAAGAGCTGTATCTGCTTCTAGGATCGCCTCTGCTAAACTTCCAATATCAGATTTCTGGCTGCTGATTCCGATCGAGATACTGAACTCCAATAAGCTGGGAACAATAGAAAGCGCTTCCTTTAATTTGCTGTCTAACAGCTTCTCATCTGAACTTGGATGAAGGACAATTAAAAGCTTATCCTTCCCTAGATCAACGCATTCGCTATGGGAATAGGATTCTAAGGTTTCTGTCAGTATATTAGCTAAGGCAAATTTTAATAGAGAATGATCAGAGCTTGGGTATTGATCGGACCAATGAGAAAAATGATCGATAGAAATAATGGCGACCTTTAATGGTTTATTAGATGTTTCTTGAAAATACCCAAGACATTTTTCTTCAATCTCTCTCGAATTAGTTAGATTATTATGATAAATATCACTAAAAAACTTGGCTGAAGCTTCGGAACGAACCTTATGAATCATATGTGATAATTGGGCATGATTATTTAGAAGTTCTCCGGCCAGAGTTTCCAAGTGCAGCAAATCGTGGTGGTCGATGTCTTTGTTTCCGATATTAAACAGCTCTTTCATTCTCCGTATCGGTCTAAAGGCAATAGAATTAATGTAAAAAATCGCAACTCCACCTAATAACAATGCCATGATTGAAACTGAAAGAACAACATGTCCGACTTTCTTTGATTTGGCTAGTAAACTATCTTGGGGGACGAGGGAAACATACTTCCAGCCTGTTAATGGAGAAATATTCTGGCTGACAAGTAATTGTTGATCTTTATAAGCAATATCGCCCAAATGTTCTTCGTTCAATTCGGATATAGCGCTTACAACCGCTTTCGTATTAAGCTTAGGACTAGAAGGAGAAGAAGTAGAATAGATCATTTCATTATTTTGATCGATGATAAATCGTGCGGTGCTTAAATTGGCCATGTCGGGAGAATTAAATGGTTCAAACAGGTCGTGATATCCAAGATTTAACGCAACAATCCCTTTGAACTCACCTTGAATCATAATTTTTCTGAATAACGTTACTTCTGAGCGATCGTATTTTTTGCCATCATTAACACTTCTCTTTTTGACAATCATCTTTTCATCACCGAACTCATCGGCTACATCCACCCATTTTGAATCGAAAAAAGTTGATTTACGTGAACTAAAACCTTGCGGCACAGACACAAAACTATCATGTTTCAGGTCGTAAATATAAATACTATTGATGTAGGATGAACTATTGATAAGAGTGGATAATAGCTGATAAATTTCAGTTATATTACTATAGGAGTTCTGTTTATCGCTATTCAAAAACCTATAAACATTTGTGTCCAGTGCAACCTTAATCGCTACTTTATCGCTTTCACTAATGTGCTTATCAATAAAATCCATACCAACTTGCAGCATTTGCTGCTGCGGCTCGTTTAACTCCTTCTGAAGCACTGACTTTGACGTTTCATAGGATGTTATGCTCACGATGAGAATGATAAAGAAAACTGCAATCGATAAAAACAAAATCAACCTTGTCTCGGTTTTACGAAATGAATATTTCAGCCATTTTTGGAAAGATTGGACCATTCGCTTCAACCTCCTTTTTTGGCATTATACTACATATTCATTTACAGATGGACGAGGTTTTTCCTGTATTTACATTTTCAAAGAGTTTCCCTTGGCTATTAAGCATCCTCATCGTTTCAATTCCGGCTAGTAAAACAATGCCAATTCCATGGGTATCATTTAATTTCCATGGAAGCTCGTGTTTATAATAGAAATGGGAAAACGAATAACTGGATCCTTGACATACTCCATATACATTCCCCTGTTTATCAATTGCCCGCTGTGTTAATCCCTTCCACCCTGACAAAATAGCTTGTATATAGGGTTCTTTGTCTTCTAGCCAACCGAAACGAACACCATGCGCAAAAGCGTAGATAAACATGGATGTACAGGAGGATTCTTCGTAAGATTCATGATCGGTTAAAACCTGATGCCAAAGTCCATGGCTTCCTTGTACGTTCAAAACTCCTTCAGCAAGCTGGCGATAGTACCCCAATATTGCCTGGTAATGCTCATGGTTATCAGGAAGGACTTTCAATAATTCCGTTAATGAAAACAATACCCAGCCATTGCCTCTGCCCCATGTTGTTAGAGTTGGCCTCTTCTCTTTAACATGATAAACATGTGACATTAGCTGGCTTTCATTCATGTATAGATATTTCTTGTAGAGCAAAAGCTGTCTGGCAGCCTCATTTATATAACTGCTATCTTTTGTATATTCTGCGTAGCGGCATAAAAACGGAACACTCATATACATATCGTCACACCACATCGTATTGTCCATCTTCCGGGAGACACCAACTTCACGATATAGTGCACCATCATCTAATCGGCTTTGCTGATTCATGATATACTCAGCAATAATGTCTGCAATTTTCCCGGCACCTTTCAAAAGGCGGTGTTTATTTGCCAAGAGCATCAAGGCACCAAAGGACCCGCAATCATCAAGACTGTCAATATCTGAAAGTTGATTGTTTATACCAGCTGCCCCATATTGTTTTTGATCCCATTTGGAATATTCATATCTCGATGTGGCAAATTCAACATGATTTAGGACATAATCAATCACATCAGGTCTGGACAACTCTTTCGCAGCTTCCATTAACCCATTTAGCGTAACACCTAATGGATAATTCCACTTTCCAAATAGTTGATTTTCAAGAAAAGCTCTAACATTCTCCCCCTTGCCCGAGCACCAAAAAAAAGACTCGCCATCTTTGTTAATAGGTACACTGTCCATTGACATATAGGCAGAAATCATAATCTTTTCATCTATTGAAAATGGTCCTAAATAAAGCCAAGTACCAAAGGCCCCTTTTACTTCATGCGGAATGCCGAATTCACCATGACTTGAGAGAAGTTCCAAGGTAAACCCCCAATGATCGTTTCCGCAATCACTCTTCACCACTAAGTCATGTAAGCCAACTGGCACTTTTAGCTCTACATCTATATCACCTTGATCTTCTTGCTGAAATAACTCCTCTCCATTAACGAAGAGCTTTATTGGGCCGTATGTTTTCCCTTTGAGGATAAGAGAATCTAAGGATCCGCATTTTATCTTCGTCCATGCATAAGCGGAATATCCTTTTTTCATTCCATAGATAGCTGCAAGAGGGCTTTCATTTTGAGGAAAACGTGTGATTCTTGGAAACCAATTACAGCCCGTTGAATATTCTCTGCATGACATGGAGGGGATTGAATCAAGATTCCCCAACATCGGTTCGGTATAGATCCAGCCTTCTTCTCCATCCCGATCAAGCGAAGGAGCTAAAAAATGATAGGGGAAATTTTTACGGTTACCTGTTCCAAAAACTGCTCCGCTCCCCTGTACTCCCTTCTCAATTTCAAGAACAAAATGGTTCCAGCCTTTAACTAAATGTAAAGAAAGTCTAATATCGCCTGCTTCCTCTTCATGAGTTGACCCAAATCTTTTGACCCCATTATGGTACAAGCGGACAGGTCCTAGACATGTAAGCAGAAAAGCAAAGGAATGATCTTCTTCAGCCCACAGCTTCGCCCAGGCATTGATTTTTTGTCCCTCCTTCATTTCTGGAAACATCGCTAATATAGGAAAAACATAACGGTGATGTGGATCCTTCTTAATTGCATTCTCTCTTGTTATCCGGTACTCAGGAGGCCTGGCAGGATTTGTTCCAATATAGCGTTGTGCGATTGTCATAAGAACATCTTCTATCCTGTGCGAATGGGACATGCTAACCTCTTTAGAGAAAAACGGCAGCTGTTCCAAGTCAACTCACCTCTCCACTTGATAGGTACTTTTTTTGTTTGAGAACTTCGTCAATAGTAATGGGACGGTGTTCTTTGACTGATTTCCATACAGCTTCGCCTGTCGCAACCGAAAAGGCACCATCTAAGGCACCAGACAATATTTTATAAGGTCTCCGTTGATCTTCCCCTAAAAAGAGATCTTCCAAAAGCAGTGGATCTCCTCCCCCATGGCCTCCTTCCCGATGGACAACATGAATGGTTTCCTTAGAACCGAATAAAGGAAAATAATCAATTGTCTGGATTGGGGTAGGGAAGGGAATCCGGCCCTTAGCATGATACTCAATCGTTTCCAGCCTCCCCCTTGTTCCGTTGATTGCCAGGCGGTAACCTTCATATGGGAGAGAGAAATTAACAGAGTAGCTAAGCAAGGCGCCTTCATTGTACTTAACAGTTGCAGCATAGGTATCCTCTATATTGATTTCTGAATCAAATATACATTGATCTGGACGATAACCGGTGTAAGGGTATTTATTCCCCTCCCCTGACAGTGAACCGAGATGATCATCCGGTACCTGAATCTGTTCCCTTCTCGAATTCCACCTGGAGTAATAGGAACAGTCCTCTGTATAGGAACATGTTTCGCAATGTCTGCCATCCTCTTTTTTAGGATTTAACTCTCCATCCGGCCCATAATAATTAAGCGCCCCATATGCAAACACTTCAACAGGTTTTTGATCAATCCACCAATTCACCAAATCAAAATGATGTGTGCTCTTATGAATCGATAGTCCGCCAGATAATTCTCTCAACCTGTTCCACCTTTTGAAATAACTTGATCCATGGTGTGTATCAAGATACCAATTCAAATCGACCGAAGTGACTCTTCCTATCTTTCCTTCCTTAATCATTTCTTTGATTTTTGTATGTATGGGTGAATATCTGTAATTGAAGGTAACCGTAACCCTCCCCTTGCTGGATTGCTCGGCATCCAGCACTTTTCTGCAATCTTCACCTGTTGTAACCATTGGCTTTTCTGTTATAACATCTAAATCACGTTCCAGGGCGGCAATGATATACTTCGCATGGCTGTCATCACGTCCGGCAACGATAATGACATCCGGCCTGGTTTCAGCAACCATACGATCAAACTCTAATTCGCCATACGTTTTTACAGAAGAATCTTCTGGAAATCTCGTTTGATATAACTCAAACCGTTTCGGGTCACGGTCTAATAACCCGACAACTTCGCATGTTTGAGAATAGGTAGTAGCAATCGGCTTTGCAAACATGCCTAGGGCTCTCCCGCTTACACCGCAAATGGCATATCTTTTCTTCATTCATGTCATTCCTTTCAAGTGGTTCTCATTTTCAATCTTATTTAAAATAAGTGTTGCTCAAAAATCACTATTTTTGAGCAACAGCTTTTGTCAAAGTTGGAACTCGTAACTACTCGTTTACTCTCTCATACCACTCTTGAACTCTTTCAGTAACTTCCTCTCCGCCAGCTTTGTTCCATCTATCTACAAATTCATCGAACTTTTCAATCGGCCATTCACCAATCACGATTTTTGTTAAATATTCCTGGAATAATTTATGTGACTGAATATCCGGAAATCCTTGGTAAACGGTAGATGGCAAGCCGTCTCCTGCAATTCTTCTGGCATCTGAAGTACTGACTTTAAAGATATCTTTCACCATTTGTTTTTGATAGTCTTCCATCGTTTGGTCAATACGAATATCCATGTCTTCTTTCGTAACTAAATTTTTCATTCCTAATGCAATCGGTGTTTCATCCGTAGGAGGAAGCAATACCTTTTTACCATTCTCTACTTTATGTTGAGCCCCCTCAATTCCATAAGTGATTAATTCGTTATTGGCTGGGTCGTAGAAGAAGTCTAATAATTTCAAAGCAGCTTCAGCATTTTCTTCAGATGCCGCAGGAATCATCCACTCTGGTTCACCCATGCTTTTTTGAGTAATATACCCTTCAAACCCTTCAGCCTTCGGAAGCGGCATTCCAGCCACATAGGCATCTGGTGCTCCTTCAAGCATTGCATTGTGACGATCACGCAAGTTTCCAGGCAAATGGTACCAGCTTCCTACCAAGTTCGTATTGATCTTCGCTGTCCATACCTCGCCTTTATTCAAAAATGTTTCATTATCTAACAGTTTTTCTTTATATAATTCACGAATAAATGAAATGGCTGCTTTCATATTTTTAGAGACGCCGGCATATTGAATTTTACCTTCATAAATATCCCACTCTGGGACACCTTCCCACATTGCTACACCATATATTGCGAATAAGTGGTCCATCCATTTTCCAAATTCCCTTCCTGATGTCGGAAGTTCATCTTGCTTTCCATTCCCATTTGGATCTTTATCACGAAACGCTATTAATAGCTCTTTGTATTCTTCTACTGTTTTCGGCATATCCATCCCGACTGCTTCAATCCAATCTTGACGAATTAAGGCTGCTCTTTCTGGAACGAGGTAAACCTTTGGCACATAATATATTTTTCCATCAGGCGTAGCCGAACGAACGACATCCCATGCTTCTTTCGGAATACTTTCCCAAACATGCGGTGCATATTTCGGCAGCAGATCATCCAAAGGCAGTACAGCACCCTGGCTGATCAAGGTTTGGTCAAACCCGCCAATCGGGCGGAAAATATCAGGATAATCTTCTGACGCAAACATCAAGTTTAAGTATTCAGCAGGATCGGCCCCGGCAGGAGTTGCCATCAATTCATATTGAACACCCGTTGCTTCCAGTACCTTTTTAACATGAGGATCATCAGGACCAGGAAGTTTTCCTATTCCCATATGACTCTTAAAAACTTTCACTTTACTAATGTCTTCTGATGAAGAATCGCCAGAAGATGAGCCATCAACTTCCTTCTTGCCAGAACAACCGGCAAGCGTACCAATCACAAGCATCAATGCAAATAGCATGACGATTAATGACTTCCTCTTACTCTTTCCCATTCAAGATCCCCCTTTGTTTTTTAAAAGATTTATTCGATAAAACCGATAGCCGGCCATATCTTCTTATTCCTTAAGTGATCCTAGGACAGCACCTTTTACAAAATACTTTTGTAAATATGGATATACCAATACGATTGGCACTGTCGCAAAAATAATTGTAGCCGCTTTCAAAGTTATCGTATTAAAATCGTAGTCCCCAGTAACTAAATTCACTTCAGCAAGAGCTTCTGGAGATAAGAAAAAACCACGCAATCTCATTTGTAATGGCCATAAAGTCTGATCACGCAAGAATAGCACTGCTGCTTGAAAGCTGTTCCAGTAACCAACTGCATAAAACAACCCGATGGTCGCGAGTACAGGCTTTGAAAGCGGCAAATAGATTTGAAACAATAGCCGAAGATCATTACAGCCGTCTATTTTTGCTGCATCATCTAAATCGTTTGGTATCCCCATAAAGAATGTCCTTACGATAATCATATTAAAGGTGCTTATTAAACCAGGAATAATAAGTGCCCAAATGGAATCCATCAGCCCAAGCTCTCTAACGGTTAAAAAATACGGAATCATTGGTGCATTAAAAATCATCGTTATCACAATGGCAATCATTATGGGTTTTTTCAGGAGAAATTCCCTTCTGGACAACGGAAATGCTGTTAGAACGGTAAATAGCATACTTAAGAATGTACCAACAACGGTAATAAAAATAGTGACTCCAAATGATCTCCATAGCACTTCATTCTGAAGGATATGCTTCCAAGTGCCTAATGTAAATTCTACTGGAAACAGAAATACCTTTTTTGATTCAGCAGCAATTGGAGAACTAAATGAAACAGCTAACAGTTGAATTAATGGCAGAATCATCGTAGCTGCAAAAATACTAAGAAACGTATAGTTAAAGATCTGAAAGCTTTTTTCTCCCCATGATTTTTTCATTACCATAACCCCTGTCCTGATTTTCTTGCAAGTCTATTAAAAATCCAAAGCAAGATAAAGCCTACAACGGATTGGAATAAACCGATTGCCGTTGTGACACTAAATTGACCTTGAAGCACTCCTGCTCGATAAACATATGTTTCGATAATGTCGCCTACTGAATAAGTCATCGGAGTTAACAAGTTAAAGATTTGGTCAAATCCCAGCTCTAAGAAATTTCCGATATTCAGCAAAAACAGAACTAAGATTGTAGGGAATAATAATGGCAGGGTGATATATCTTATCTGTTTCCAACGATTTGCACCATCAATGACAGCCGCTTCATATAAGCTTGGGTTAATGGCCGTTATTGCAGCCAAGTAGATAATTGTCCCCCAGCCAACACTTTTCCATATACCTGAGACGACAACAATGGTACGAAAATAACTCTCTTCCTGCATGAACAGGATAGGCGCTGCTCCAAACAACCCTCGAATCGCATTAATAACCCCTTCTGCTGCCAACAATTCAAACACAATCCCTCCAACAACTACCCACGATAAAAAATGGGGGAGGTAAAACAAGCTTTGAACAGTTCTTTTAAAGAACATTAATCGTACTTCATTAAACAACAGGGCCAAAATAATCGGGGCAGGGAATCCAAATATAAGCTGATAAAAAGCAATCATGATTGTATTCCGCAATACTTGATAAAAATCTTGATAGGAAAAGATATATTTGAAGTTTTCGAACCAAACCCATGGACTTTCGAATATCCCTTTAAAAATCTGATAATCCTGAAATGCAATAACGCTTCCTAACAATGGTACGTACTTAAAGATGATGTAATATAAAATTCCTGGAATGATCATGACATAGAGCATCCAGTGTTTCTTCATATTTTCCAGGTAGATTCTGATGAGACTTTTCTTCTGAATAAGTAATTCTGCATTCAGTGGTAATTCTGAAACACTTTGCTGTTTAACAGGTGAATGATCCATAATCTGCCCCCTTTTTTATTTTTTTAATATTCTTAATTTTTATTGTATCTATCATGATGCCTCTCAAACAATCATCCATTTTTGCACCTGATACACAAATTGTAGATAAAGGCACTCTTTGGACAGAAGATTCCCTACTCTAGCAAGCTTTAAAAAAATAGTAACTCATCAATTTTATAAGCGTTAAAAACATTGATATTGAAGCCTTTTATTCAAATTGTTTGTTGTATGTAAGATATGTATATCTCTAAGTTCCAGCTTATCAGGCTGGTTAACTGGTTGTAATGAATGAAAAATCCTCGTCCGAAAGTGATCTTAATTCTTTCGGACGATTTTCAACTAATCAACTTTTCATTTTTTGAATAAATAGTTGGGCATAATGTGAAAGGATCCATTTAGCTTCAGATTGGATTGGATGCTGATCTGTTTTGGAATGAAGTTGATCTGCATATTTTTCCATAAATGTGATCGCCTGCTTTTTTGAACCCTTGTTCATGTGATGTTTCACTTGGTTAAGAGTAGCTGATAATTGGGCAAAAGCTGGACCTGACAATTCACCAGTTTTCTGGAATTGTTCCATATAATTCTCTAATACCGTTACGAATCCAGGTGTCACTATTACGCTATTGGACATTTCGGATTCTCCACTTGCATTCATAGCCTTGATATAATAGGTGTACTCAACACCAGGTTCTGCTGTTCGGTCGTAAAACGTATTTACTTTTGCATACCCAACGTTTTCTACTTTCCCATTTGCTTCTCTATAAATATTTACCTGGTTTTCCCCTCCGTTGGATTTCCATATCAAGCCGACAAACGATTCTCCCACTAGGCCCACCTTCAAGTCGGATGGTGCTTGAGGCACAGGCATTTTAATACGCAGTTCCTTTGATTGCTCTGTCTCACCCATTTCATTCTCTGCAGAAACTCTGTAGGTGTAGCCCGTTTTACTTACACTAATGCTGTCATCAATATAGTGTGGAGCTGTCGTACGATCAATCCTTGTAAAATCACTATCCCCGTCTGCTTTTCTGTAAATCGTATAACTTTCAGCATTGTCTGCTGAATCCCATTTAATTTCAAAAGCAGAAGTGCTTATTTTACCTGCAGACAGACCTGCAGGCATCTCTGGTAAAATCACAGGATGATTGGTTGTCGTTTTGATACTTTCTGATTTTCCTGATTCCCCGCCAATCCCGGTAGCTGTTACTTTGTAATAATAGGTAGTGGAAGGAGTAACGTTCCTATCAACATATTCAGCAGTTGAGGTGCTGCCAATTTTCGTATAGTTGCCATTTTGTTCAGCTGCCCTGTAGACAGTGTAGCTTATCGCATTTTCTGCCGGTGCCCATTCTAAGGTAACGGACAAACTCTTTGTCGCCGGCACACTTAATCCTGATGGGACATTCGGTCTGGGCTGTGTTGAATCAAAGGTAAACACTTCAACAACATCGGACTTAGGCGATTCACCCCCAGCATTAAGTGCCGAAACTCGATACTTATAAGCGGCTCCTTTTTCTACTTCTGTATCCTTAAATTCTGCTGTCTTAGAACTAGCTATCGCTTTAAAAACAGGATCCACAGATGAAGATCGGTAAATAAGATACCTATCTGCCCCAGTTTCAGGTGTCCATTTTAATGAAATAGCGCCGTCCTCGATCACCTTGCCTGTCAATTCAGAAGGGGAATTCTCCAGCGGAACTTTTTCTGTCCCAGTTGGTTTCACAATAGCGAAATAGTTCATTTTTGATGTACTATTATTCGCTCCCATTACCACAAAGGAGCCTGCAGCATAATGTTTTTTATAAAGGTTATACTCTACCGGCTGATCATCTGTAATCAGTTTACCTGTATCCTCGTAGGATGAAGCTAACCATTCAGGCTTATCGGCAATCCTTGCATCATGTGCAACATAAACATCTGCATCAGCTGCCAAGTAGAAGGAAATCAAATCCGGACTAGTTGAGCTCCTTGATACTGTCGCTGACCTAATCCATTCCATGCCTTTTATTTCATCCGGAATAGAGGCGAATCGATACACCTTGCTCCCTGTTAATCGGTCCCCTGCCACATAATCACCAATCTGCAAATCCTTTTCAACTGACCATAATGAAGCATTTTTCGTTCCATTGCTGCTATTATCATTGATCACTACATTTCTTACCCACTCTCCATCCATACTTTCCACGGGCTCTGGGGTTGGTTCCGGTTTTGGCTCCACAGGTGGTTCGAATGGCTGTCCGGACCATGAAGGCGGTGTGGCAGGGTAGTCCGCTGGAAAGCCAGGTGCCGCCAATTCATTTAAATATTCTTCGAGATTCGTATAGCCATTATTATTGGCATCACCGTTTCGATCTTCTGGATCGGCAGGATTAAAGCCTTTTGCCAGTTCCCAATGATCCGGCATTCCGTCCCGGTCGGAATCCAAAGGGGCTTTTCCTTTCTTCAATAGAGGAAAACCGCCAACATCATTTTCATCTCCAATAATTACCCCTGTTTGATTTCTGACATCATGAATTACACGCTTGTCCACAGCATCCCGTACCAAAGACGCACCAACATGATTCAATACATGCTTATAGGCAACTTCCGGATCTTGTGTGTGAACAGGCGGGTATTCAAAACGTTCTTCGACTACAACACTAGGCTTTTCGGCTTCTATTAAACCTGTTCCCGTGTCATTCCCATCCAGAATGCCGTTTTTATTGCTGTCAATACGGTTGTTATCGATATATACGCTATAATTCTCATTTCCTCGGACGATCGCATACTCTGGATCAGCAGAGTTTTTTCCTGCCACAAAATAGTTCCCTACTACATTGCCATACCCTTTGGTTCCGGATTCGCCCCCGGCAACATAAGGAAAACCACCCCAGTTATATACAATATTGTTAACAAAATCGATTTGCCCTTTCGTTTTAGGGTTTCGGTCATTGTTATGGGCATAAAGATTATGGTGCATGCTGATCGTATTCATCTCAATCAGGCCGCCCATCGAGTGGGTAAGCAGACCTTCAGAGATCATCGACCATTGAACCGTAATATTTTTTGATTTTGGATTGTCATAGTCCTTACTTTTAATCGACAACACTTCATCTGTTCCCCATGAGAAGGAAGAATGGTCGATAATGACATTCTGACAATCTTCAAAATACATGGAATCATCATTAAAGCTCAGTTTCCCCATACGAAAGCGCACATATCTGATCACAATATCGTTACAATCTATGAAACGAATATTGTTGCCTCTAATCGTCACACCGTCGCCTGACGCTGTCTGACCCGCTATGGTTATATTTGATTTTCCTTTCACTACAATCTTTGGAATTGTAATTTCACCGGAAATATCAAATACAATTGTCCGGGGGGTTTCTCCAGCAGTTGTAAGTGCATCATGAAACGTACCGGGTCCTGTAAGTTCATAGCTTGTCACATGATAAACCTCACCGCCTCGTCCGCCAACTGCAGCATAACCAAAGCCCTCTGCTCCTGGAAATGCAGGCAAAGAAGAATAATCTGCTTTTACTGAAGGAGCCGCCAATGGAAAGAGTGAAACACATAAAACAAAACATAAAAATACTGCCAAAAACCGCTTCATTTTGTACCTCCGCCAACATATTTTTTTATGCTACTGAATGGCATTCGTGAGGTTTTTTTACTATGAATTATTTAGTGAGAGTGACTACTTCAGGCTTTAAAAATTCGGATGGACTGCGTTTTTATACTTTCTCCTGTGACTAGAAAATGCGGCTCTCACTATTCATTCCATTGGATTATCAAAAACCTCTGATCGGTTTTAATAATTGCCGATTCCATCGCTGTCTCATTTCACCTCCTTTATTTTCTGAGAAGCAGAGAGAGGTCGGATGAAATAAAATTGTTATACTATTCCATCTACATAACAGCAGTGAAAACGCTTACTAAATTATGTTTGATACGGTGACTTTTGTCTAACCTCCTTTAATTTCACTATTTTCACAGTCATTATAGCTACACACTTCACACAAAAACAATCGTCCAATTCCCCAGGAAATGCACAGATTATAGAATAGAAGAGAATGTGTTGAATTCGTTTAAGCAATTGAAAAATTGTTTGTAGACAAAGAGTCTGGACGGTATGTGCTGGAGGATTTATCAGAGAAATAATGTGGAATTAATAACATAGAAATGAAAAATTTGATTAAAGGACAACTGTCTATAAAAGGCCCTTTGTTAATACGTTTTTCTTAACTTTTTTGTAGACAGTAAATCCCAAAACGATTAGGCAGGTGCGTGGTTTTCACATGAAAAAACCTTATCTCTATAAACGATAAGGTCTTTTTCATACAGTTCACCTTTGAGAGTATCTATAAAAGATATAGAGTCAAAGGAATGGTCACCAAACTGACCAATGTCGTAATCAGCGTTGTAAATGAGATCAAGTCTGGCTCCACATCGAATTGAAGTGCCAGCATTGTGGTGTTTGCTGCAACCGGCATCGCCGCCAGTATCACAAACACGCTCTTGATCAGTTCATCAACCGGCATAAAAGTGACCAGTGCAGCTGCTATAAGCGGAGAGGCTGCCATACGAGTAAGCAAAATGGTATTTACATACTTCCATTCAAACTTCTGCGGTTTAATTTCAGCCAGCTGCATTCCAAGTATTAACATTACAGTAGGTATGGATGCCGATCCAACAAGACTTATTCCATCTACGATGGTTGCTGGCAATTCCAGATGGATCAGCTGCAGCAGTACCCCAAAGAAAACGCCGTATAGTACAGGCATTTTTAAAATATTTAACAAGGCGTGCTTAGGCGATGCTGATTTGCCGCCGCCATATGAAGCGATAAAGATGCCAATAGAGCTTACCAGCAAGGAATGAATCACCATAATGATAACGGCATAGTTAAAGGCCGTTGCTCCAAAGGCAAACAAGACTACAGGGGCACCATAATTTCCACTGTTTGGAAATAAACTTCCCAGCAGCATCGCAGCCATTTTCGGCCGGTCAGCACCAGCAGCTTTCCCAACAAGAAGAGTAAAACCTATTAAAATAAGTGCCAGCCCCGCAGTGAAAACAAACATGTATAAATAATTCATGTTTAATTCATTCGTATAAAACGTATCAAATGTTAAAAATGGCAGCATCAGATACAGGGACATCGTCGAAATCGATTTAATATGTAGCTTGAGCACCCTCTGCCCAATATACCCTGTGCCAAAAATGAGAAAAGCAGGCAATACAATTAACAGCAAATCTATCATCCAGAACCCTTCCCTGACAAAATTAATTCACTCTTCTAAATAATGAATATTAATCCATTTATCAATTTTAGTTTATTTTCTTATCCAAGTCTATGAATCCAGCTTTTAATGGAATAATTCCGCCCCTTATACTAGGTTTAGACTTCTCAGGTGCTTGCAGTTTAAAAGTTTGCCAGGAAAGAGAGTCCTCGAGCAGTTTTCTTTGTAACGGGCCAACTTTTAAGTATCGTGGTATACCTGTGACTTTTATTTAACTAGCACGTAGAAAAGTTAACTCGAAATTTAAATGCCAGACACATGTTTTTTTAATATAACTAAAATACACGTTACCTTTTATTCTACTTAAAATATGCCAACTAGAATTAATCTCACAAAAAGGCACATACACAAGCCTGACGAGCTTTTTCAACAATACCAAACTTCTAGTTACCTTTTATAATACCGGCTGGATAAACTAACTCGGTAAAATCCCTTCAAAAAAGTCCCCTTTCACACGCCCGACACAGGTTTTTCAATAAAACCAAATAATCGATGCATAAACTAAAATTATCAATCTATAAACGGAATTAATCGATGCATAACTCAAAAGAATCAATGCATAAATCATTTCCAAGCTTCGTTCCCTCTTAAAACCGGCTGCTGGGGTTCCTCTAAACAGACAAAAAACCCGCTAAAAGGGCTCAACCAGCCTTCCATTATGATTCACATGCCACCCAGATAAGATAAACCAAGTAAAAATCACCGAAAAAAGCCCATGGTCACGTGCCCGACACAGGTTTTTCAATAAACATAATTTTAAGCTGCCTTTTATCAAATTCAATACCGACTTAACTAGTAAAATTAACTCCAGATAAGCCCGCTGTCACAATCCGGACACGGGTTTTTCAATAAAACCAAATAATCAATGCATAAACTAAAATTATCAATCTATAAACGGAATTAATCGATGCATAACTCAAAAGAATTGATGCATAAATCATTTTCAAGCTTCGTTCCCTCTTATAACCGGCTGCTGATGTTCCTCTAAACAGACAAAAAAACCGCTAAAAGGGCTCAACCAGCCTTTCATTATGATTCACATGCCACCCAGATAAGATAAACCAAGTAAAAATCACCGAAAAAAGCCCGTGGTCATGTGCCCGACACCACTTTTTCAATAAAAACCAGCGCTCAAGCAGATTATCGTGCTTATTCAAATTCATCGAATTAAACATACTAGTTAAAATCCCCCCAAGAACCCCTTTTCACAAGCTTAAATAAAACAAAGTCCAAATGCCATTCCTCCAGATATTCCCCGCCACTCAAAAAAAAGAGGCCTCTCAACGGCCATTAATTTCTGACCAGTTAAGCGCAGCCTCTTCAACATACTTCCTCTGTTACGCTTGTTACGGAACTTACTCCAACATCACTACCGACTTGAAATCATTAATTTCCACTATGATTCCTAAACCGCCGACTTTCGAAAATTTACAACTTCATTTTCCTGCTCTACTATTCCCCGGCTAATTGCAGCAATTTAGACTTCAAGTAGCTCAGGCTGATTTCGATACTCTCAAGTGGTTCCCGGCGGCACATGTCCTGCTCGATCACCCACCATTGTACGCCTGCTTCTCTTCCTGCATGCAGAACGGCTTCGATATCCACTCCGCCGGTCCCCAGCTCCGCAAAAAATTGTTCCTCATCGGTTGTCATGTCCTTCAAATGGAGAAGGGGGGATCTGTTTTCGTATCGCTTGATCCAGGTAACAGGCTGCTCACCGGCCTTCGTCAGCCAGTATACATCCAGCTCTGTTTTCACTAGGTCTGCATCGGTATCATCAAAGATCATTTCAAGTGCGGTCCTGCCGTCCGACAGAGTCTCCAATTCAAAATCGTGATTATGATAGCAGAGAGTGAGACCTGCACGCTGGCACTCTTCACCTGCCGAGTTCAGGAATGAAATTAGAGCTTTATAGTCTGCTTCATTGCGTTGTTCTGGTGTGAGATACGGGCAAACCACATACTCGCTGCCTAAAATCTTCTGATCTTCCATGACTTGGGCCAGGTTATTTTTCAGCTCTTCCAATGGAACATGGCTTGATGCCGCCTGAAGGCCCAGGTCGTCCAATATGCTTTTCAGCTCTCTCGCAGTCAGCCCGCCATAACCGGCCAGCTCAACTCCATCAAACCCGAGCTCCGCCACTTTTTTCAATGTACCTGCAAAATCCTGCGCGCATTCCTCGCGCAACGTAAACATTTGTACCGCTATTGGAATATTTTTCATCCCGCATCCTCTTTTCTATTATTCTTTTTAAAATAAGGAAGAGGAAGCCTTGCTCCCAGCCTCCCATTAACTAAATGGATCTACCTTTTTTCACTAACCCACACAATCATTTCACCAGGTTCCCGGTTGCACCACGCGTAATATGGCACGGCTTTGATCTGGACTTGCCGGGTCTGTTCCTCGCCAGGACGGTAGAGACTGCTCCAAGTGTCTTGAACAATCCGTTCTGCTTCCCCTGTAATGACCACTACCCCATCAAGCAGCTCTGCAACATATTCTGCTTTTAGTTCAGCGTTCCTCGGAAGAAGGATGCCATGCAGATTCTCACCGTTGTCTGCTTCCTCGAGACAGTAGACAACAGGACCGCGCTTCAGAGCAACTTTTCCGACATTATGGCGGATCAGCGGATTGGACTGGATACGCTCAACAGTCATCGGCAGGGATAATTCTACCTGGTCACCTTGCGTCCAGCTCCGGTTCAGATAGACATAACCATTCTTCATGAATGATTCGTGATCCACTGCCTCGCCGTTCACCTTTACGACCGCACTCCTTGCCCAGCCCGGAATCCTCAAGGCTAAGGTAAAAGTGTGTTCTGTAGCAGGATTGACGGTTATGGACACTTGTCCATCCCATGGATAATTGGTTTGCTGGACAAGCTCCACTTCTTTTCCGGCTACCTCAAACCTGGTTTCATTTCCCATGTAGAGGTGAACAAACAGTTCCTTTTCTTTCTGTGAATAGATGTAATGGCCGATGGAGGCAATCAATCTCGCCAAATTCGGCGGGCAGCATGCACAGCCGAACCATGTTTGGCGTACCGGTTTCACATGTTTTTTATCATTTCTGGTTTCACACGCTTTTGGCAGGACTTCCAAGGGATTGACATAAAAGAATTTCTTTCCGTCCAAATCCATGCCGCTGATTGTTCCATTGTAAAGAGCGAGTTCCATTACATCTGCGTACTTGCTATTTGCCTCCAGATTCAGCATCCGGTTTGCCCAAAATACAAGGGCAATAGACGCACAGGTTTCGGTATAGCTCATATCATTCGGCAAGTCATAATCAAACGAAAATGCCTCCCCAAATACCATTGATCCAATCCCGCCAGTCACATACATTTGCTTTTGGGTCACATTTTCCCATAACGTTTCACAGGCTTTCTTCAGGGACTCATCGTTTGTTCTCGACGCAAGGTCTGCCATCGCCGTATACATATAGGTCGCTCTTACTGCGTGGCCAACAGCCTCCTTTTGATCACGGACCGGTTTGTGCGCCTGATGATAGGCATAATCATCATTGAACCAAAATGGTTTTGTATCTTCCCGTTCCCTTTTCTCCAGGTCAAAATAATGGGGCTGTTTGCCGCGTTCATCAATAAAATACTTGCTTAAGTTCAAGTATCTCTCATTACCAGTTACATCGTACAGCTTCACAAGAGCCAGCTCGATTTCCTGATGTCCTGGATATCCTTTTAGCTTATGCTCCTCCCTTCCGAAAACGCTGTCAATATAATCGGCATACCTGCACATAATCTCAAGGAAATGTCTTTTTCCGGTTGCTTTATAGTAGGCAACGGCAGCCTCTATTAAATGGCCGGCACAGTATAATTCATGGTTATCCCGAAGATTGGTCCAGCGTTGATCAGGTTCCTTGACGGTATAATACGTGTTTAAGTATCCGCTTTCATCTTGTGCCCTGCCTAACAAGGCAATCACATCATCAGCCGTCTGCTCAAGCTCGGCATTCCGTTTATTTTCCAGGCTAAACGCAACTGCCTCAATCCACTTGGCCACATCACTGTCCTGGAATACCATACCAAAGAATTCTCCTTCCGCTTCGCCTGCAGCAATGCGGAAATTTTCGATTGCATGGCTGGGTTCCGTGTCAGGGAGGCGGTCATTTAACGCTTTCCATTGGTAAGGAATGACATGATCCCGAACTACCTCCAGATAATGGCCCCAGAATTGATCTGTGACCGTTATTTTGCTCGTACCTATTTCAGCAGTTTTCTTCATGAAGGTACACCCTTTCTTTAACCAGTGCTTTCAATCTTCCTACCTATTAAACATTCGCCATTTGAACCAAAATCCTTCCTTTTCTTCGATATTTTCTTCATTTTCTTTTATGAATTTTGAAGTACAATAAAAAAAGCACCTGTAGAGGTGCCAGCGATATTTAATCAACCTTTTCGATTATAATCCGATTTGCACTATTTAGGTGTTTCTTTACTGCATCTAAAACATTCTGGTCATCCTGGAAGGCTCCTATTTGGGTTCCATCGACAATGACTCTATGGGTATCACTTTTAGTGGTTAGGCCAAAGGCACGAACCAGTCCATTGACGTGGCCCTGTGCGACACGCTGGCGCCAATTAGAATCTTTCATTTTGGCCGCATCGCTGCCATTGTCAATAAAACCGTTCTCACTTAACATTGCTGGCATGTTCGATTCGCGCAGCACATGAAAATCTGCCTTCTTTTTTCCTCGATCCGATAGATTATTCAGCTTTACTATCTCTTCATGCAGGATATCCTGGTAACGGGCAGTCTGTGACGTATCAGAGACGCTAGCATGAACAAAATCCTCGTAACCGGACGCTGCCCCATTAAAAGAATTAATATGAATGGACAGATAGAAGCTGGCACCCCAGGCATTCGCATCGTTCGTCCGTTCATTCAGGGAACGGGTAACATCAGTGGTTCTGCTCATTCTGACCGAAACATCATTGTAATTGTTCACCAGCAGGTCCCTGATTCTTAAGGCAATATCCAAGTTAAGATTCTTTTCCTGCAATCCATTTCCTATAGCACCTGGATCACTTCCGCCATGTCCAGGATCTAAATAAAGTTTTAACATTTCATTCACCTCCTTCTAGTAGAATATTCAACAGGGAGATGAATTGAACTGGACAGGCGCCATATATAATGGTAGAAAAATATCTTTTAAATCACAAATCAATTTGCGAAGGATTGGAAACTAGATTGGTTTGATACTAAAAGGACAATCAAGATTGCTTGATTGTCCTTTATCCAACCTTCTTTTATAAATCATACTTCCTGATCAAGTACGTTGGTGTGCAGCTCCAGGCATGGCAATAGCTGTTGATTAAATGGCTGCCATACGGGGAGTATTCTTTATTGTTAGGATCATATAATTCCCAGAAGGTGTCGGCTCCGTCTTTAATCATGCCGCCCCAATAGGCTTTCATTTCCGAGATTGCCTGATCCTTATCCCCTGAAACCAGCAATGCTTCCACGAGATGATGATACATATATGGCGTGGCTATTCCCACTTCAGGTTTTTCTTCCAACAGACGCTTCATCAGCTTTTTAGATTCCTCGTTGCTCAGAACTCCTGCCAGCACCATCCAGATTTGGCTTGCCCAGGATACTTGCCGATCCGTTCCGCTGATAAAAAATTGCTGGTTTTCATCCCATAATAGAGATCGAGTTGCCTCCACAATTTCTTCCAGTCTTCGCTTCAGCTCATTACCAGATTCCGGTAAATCCAATTCCTCCGCGAGGCGAACAGCCTGTTTCATGGTATAAATCAAAACGCCCTGTGATGGTGCCTGCTTATTTAATCCCTCCTGCCAGTCAATGAACGACCACCAGTCCGAGGAGTCACGGACAATATGATTTTCATCCAGCCTCTCAAGGGCAAGTTCAATCTGGCGGTGCGCTGTTGGCCATAATTCCTTTAGGGTATCAATATCGTTCGTAGCGAAATAGTAGTCATGCAAAGTTGACGCAAAGAACAGCGAATAATCGAAAAGATAGGTATCATCTGCAATCAGCTTTGGCGACACAAATACATTGGCCGGAACCTTCCCTTTATCATCCGGTACTCCGGCAAAAAGGTAGAGGCAGCGTTTGACAAGATCATTCGTTTTAAAGGTTTCATAGTTTGCGAGTGCTTGTAATCGCAGGTCCCCAAGCCACAGCCGGCGGTCCCGCTTTGGCCCGTCTTCAAAGACATCCTGCATGCAGTCAGCCAGTGTTTTGATGCTGATCTGATCCATTTTTTCCAGCTCCGGATCATGATGGGAAATGCTCTGGATGTCATTAAAATTGACGGAAGTAACGGCCCTGCATTCAATTCGGTCGAAAACAACCCGGTATTTTGGAGAGGTATCCAGCACTTCAAATTTTACGTACCTAAAACTGTATCTCCGGGGCAGGGCAATCGTTCCAGGCAATACGTCAACGAAAATCGTTTCTTCCTGAAGCCACGAGCTGCTTAGCCACCCTTGATAGTTTTCAAAAGGCTCAGCCATTTCAACTGGCATTTCGCCGATCGTCAGCTTGAGTTTTAGCGGTGCATCCGGAGGGCTCCCAGCCGGCCGGACATCGATTGTCAAATAGCCCACCTGGTGATCGCCAAAATCGAGAATAAAAGAATCATTTTTCCCATATTCCCTGTTTAAAAGATCTGCAGCCGGAGCAGCCTGCTCCGTCCGCCAGCCATGAATCGCTTCGTCATCTCTGACCACTTCAACCAATGCCTTTGGCTTCACAAGGGTTTCATGGAGCTGTGGCTTCAATTTTTCTGCCTGTCCAATAAAGGATTCATTACGGATAATCACTTGGTTTTCCAGCTGCTGAATGCTCATACCACCATCTCCTGTTTCTCCCTTGCAGCATTCCGTGCATTAATTTCCGCACGAATTTTAGGATAAATTTTATCTAAGTTATAAAAGCTCATAATCATCATTGAAATAACAACCAGGACGGCTGGAATGATCAGATAGCCCAGCTTAATGGCAAATAATGCTTCAGTGGTCTGAGTCTCGTTTGGAACATAATGTCCCCACTCCAGCATCAGGCCAAACAAGGCCCCTGCAACAGCCATCGTTACTTTTCCAAGAAATCCGTTTAATGCAGACAAGATGCCGGCAGCGTTTATGCCTGTTTTCCATTCTCCATAATCGACAGGGTCCGCCTGCATGGAAAAGTAGATGCTTTGACGAGTGCCGAATCCGAGTGCGGCAATAACGGCTCCCACAATAATCGCCGGGATCACTCCGCCAGCGAACAGCATGGTTAAAATACCGGCAAGGTTGACAACGCTTGCAATCATGAATAAAGTTCGCTTGTACATTCTTTTCGCAATGATAGGTGTCAAAAATGTGCCGGCAATTGGAACAAAGGAGCCAATTCCCGCAATCAGACCGACTAGATCCGGACGGTCAAGATTGTAGGTGAAATAATAAATGAGTGCACCCTGCTGAAAAAAGTACGAGCCCCACATAAACAAAATATTCAAAGCAAAAATATAATACGGCTTATTCCCCTTCAAAGTGGAAAATGCTTGTTTTACAGTTACATTCTCGACTTGAACCTGCACCTTCTCTTCCACATTCTTAAAAGTGAAGAAGAAGAACAAACAGGCAATCACACTGAAAATAACCATGGTCCAGAAAAATCCATCTGCCTGAGAACCACGGCCAAGTGCATTAACCATTGGCATCGTAAGCACACTGACTGCGGTTGCTCCTACAAAAGAAAAGATGATCCGTACCGTCGCTAATACCGTCCTCTCCTGCGGGTCGCTGGTCAGGCTCGGCAGGATGGATGCCAGTGGAATATTTACCATGGTATAGGCCATGGAGAGTCCCATATAAGTCATGTAGGCATATAATACTTTCGCCGCCGGTCCAACATCAGGAACGTAAAAGGCAAGAATTCCTAAAAGGGCAAAAGGTACGGCACCCCACAGAAAATAGGGCCTTGATTTTCCCCATTTTGTATTTGTTTTATCAATAATAATTCCCATGACAATATCGGTTACGCCATCCAAAACCCTGGTGAGCAGGAAGAGTAAACTGACCTGAACAGCTGCCAGGCCAACGACATCTGTATAATAAAACATGAGATAAAGACCGATCATCTGCCACACTAAATTACATGAAAGATCTGCGGCGCCGTATCCAATTCGCTGGCGCCAAACACCTGCTGTTGTGTTCATAATGATTTTCCCCCTGAAAATTGCTTGATGTGAACTAGTTCCTATCTCTATTAAAACGGTTTCTGAATCCGCATACAATAAACACATTACAGTAAAAACTGCTCATTTTACAGGTTAAAAAACCATCAGCCTGACAGCTATTTCCCTTTTTTGCGGAACTGGTTGGGCGTACACCCAAAATGCGACTTAAACTTGCGGTGAAAAAAACTGCTGCTCTCATAGCCAACCTCAAAGGCAATATCATCAATTCCCCTGTTCGTATTTTTTAATAGGGCAGATGCCCGGATCATCCTTTGCATTTGTACAAGCTCCAGGAACGTCATACCGGTCCGTTCTTTGAGCATATTGCCCAGATAATTAGGGTTGAAGCTGAACTTTTCAGCAAGGGAGGTAAGGCTGCAGTCCTTGTAATGTTCCTCGATATAGTGAAGGAGCTCGATAATTGTAGCTCTGCCGGATAATCTTGTCATTTCGAAATTTTTATCAAGCTGGTAAACCCGCATCAGCTCGGTAAACATAACTGGCAAATAAAACTTCACCATTTCATAGGAGTAATCTCGATCCCCGAAAAACTCACACATCATGTTTTCGATGATGGACTGCAAGTGCTCATTGTCCTGTGAGTGAAATAAAATGTAATGATCATGCCGCTGGTTTTCAGACACAGCATTCGCTAAAAAGTTGGATACAATGCCCGTATTGCCGAGGTGGCCGATGAACGAATGGGAGAAAGTCTCTTTTTTCATAATGATATTAATCAAAATATCATCTTCACCCAATGCCGGTATACCGTGCGGGACATCCTTATCCAGCAGACAGACCTGTCCGCGTGTCAGCGTGACTTCCTTTCCATTTATATTTTGTTTGCAGGTGCCAGAATAGACGTAGTTAATTTCAATAAAAGAGTGCAAATGAAGAGGCATGTCTGCAAACCGATGATGCTTGGAGATAAAAATCGGCCCCTTGTCAAAAAAGTACTCTTCCCGCATTCTGGGGATCTCGCTGCCGCTTTCAAGGATCAATTCATGTCCGTCGAAATCATTGATGTTCTCGCGGGTCTTGATCTGGATTTCCTCAATTGAATCAAGCTTACGCAAATATTCATCTAGCTGCTGGTAATTCAACGGTGATTCCCCCTAAATTCCCTTTTAACATAAAATAATGGTTAATTATAACCTGAAGGAAAATGACCCGGCAATGGATGTTTTTAATTATGTCTGGAAAGCTTGCAACCTTAGCCAAAACCGAAGGGCTGCTTGCAAAAATCTCCGTTTGACTCCACAAAAAAAGCAGCCATTGAGACGGCCGCCGAACCTATCATAAATGCTGAACATTAAATACTTCCGGAAAAGGAATTTACTCCCGTTTAGCTCTTAGTCTGTCCTGAAGAAGCCATACCTTGTCCGTTATAAATACTGCACGGAGGTTTCTGCGGTTCCCCTCCCTTTTTTAGAGATTAGCATCATCAATGATCTTCGCTAATAGTTGATATTTCGTAAGATCGCTTCTGTTTCTTCTATCCCTTTCAAATCGACTCCCTTTAAAGGGGCAGGGTCAGCATGGTTATCGGATTCCTCTTCCGAATCCCGCTTTTGCTCAAGAAACCTTAGGGCAGCTACAAAAAGCCTTGATGACCAGAAGGTTACAGTAAGATAGGCAAGGGTATGGAACCAGCTCCATTTCTTGCTGTACTTAACAAGCCTGGTCTTCCTTCGAAGAATTTCTTCTATTATGGTCATCGGCACACTTAATAGAAAAACTGTCAGTACTGTTTTTAAAGTATCAGCCTTATTGGTTAATTTGCTGTAAATGACACATACCAGCGGAAAAATCAAAAAATCAAATACTATGTTAATTTTAAATGAATCTTTAAAATACCTGTATGGATATTGAACCAATTTCTTCTTTGAAATAGATGCATCAATCAAGCTGGAAACGACCGACTTAAACAAAAAAATGAGAAAGAAATCTTTTATTGAGCCTTTACGAAGCAAAAATATCCCACCGCTTATTCCCAATACCGTAATAATTCGTAAAATAGTTTTATCCTTCATAGGTTCAACCTTCCTTTATTCCTGAGGATTGAAATGAACGCTTTTACTCCTTCGAGATTAAAATTTCCATTTCACTTTCTGAACAAACTAGCAACCGTTCCTCACTAATCTAATTTAACCTTAATGTGTATAAAAATACACATAGGTCCTAATAATTCAAATAGCGGAAAAAAGACAGCTTAGTCGGAAAGAGAGAGGGAGGGACTGGATTTGGATAAAGAACCACATTCATCTTCCAAACAGCATGGTCAGGGACACTTTTATGATAAAATCACCAAAAATGTAACAAATCTGGTTTCTTCCAAAGAATCTTCACCCCCTCTGGAACACTCTGTAATTTCG
Organism: Mesobacillus foraminis; assembly: GCF_004340465.1. GTDB lineage: Bacteria > Bacillota > Bacilli > Bacillales > Cytobacillaceae > Mesobacillus_B > Mesobacillus_B foraminis. The sequence goes on from NZ_SLVV01000005.1 coordinate 37,242, forward strand.
TTAAACAAGAGTGGAACTGGAACGGATGCCCATATTCAGGCAACCTTAATGGCTTTGGCTGACGCCATCATTCCATCGACTTTGGGTGCTCTGGATTTGCGAATTGATGATTATGTTAAATGGACTTTGGATCGTTTTATTTCTCTGCAGGGAGAATGGGGGACTAAAATCATTCCTATATCTGCTCAAACTGCCATCATGCTTGATGTCGCAGCCGGTCAATATATCCTTTCAGGAGAAACTTCAGAACCCCTGGATTTTTCCACTTATCCAGAAGGCGGCTCCTTTGCAGCTCTATGTTATGAAGGTCGTTTTCAGGCATTAAGATTACTGGAGAATCTGCAGGTGGATCTTGAATCCCTGCCCCTCCCCTTTCGAAACAATGCTGGCCTTGTACAAAATGTGGTTACCTCTCTTCACCAGTTAGTCATGTTTGGCTATTATTCGGAATGGTTTTCTTTTGGACCGACCCGCTTAGCCTATCCAGAAAACCAGCGCAATGAACGACAGCGATTTATATGGGACAGGCTGGATTATCCGGGAATCTCATTTGGCTATCGCGCCCACCGGGGATTTTTAGTTGAAGAATTTTCAGAATAGGGGAAATGTCCATGAGTCTGGATGCAGATGTCATTATAATCGGAGCTGGCGGCGGAGGGGCAGTAGCGGCCAAGGAACTCGGCGAACTGGGAATCAGCGTTTTGGTTCTTGAAGCTGGTCCATGGTACGGGAATAAAAAATGGACAAAGCCCAACCAGGAACGCGGCTCCCTCAGCAGCAGCAGTGTCGAGGATTTAGATATCGATCTCCTGCGAGAGCAATATACAAAGAATGAACATACGATGAATTCTTTTGAATTTGGGCGCTTTCGCTGGGGTCCGGCCGATCGCCGACGCTCCCCATGGCACCGGAACGTCCCAAAAAATGGGTTAATCTGGCAATCGACGGGCGTGGGCGGAACAACCCAGCATTACTGGGCAAACTCCCCAAGAGCCTATTCCATGGCAATTGATGATGTATGGCCTATATCCTACCGAGAGCTCATTCCCTTTTATGAGAAAGCCGAAGATATATTGCCTGTTCGCCCTGCACCAACTACTCCAAAAGAGGAATTATTTTATTTCGGTGCAAAAAAAGCAGGCTATTCCATGATTGACACCCTGAACCCCACTTCACCCGGATATCGTCCACAGCCTAATGCCATCCTTCATCCGAATGAAAAGCTGATGGATCCAAGCAAAAGCCTGGAGGAAATATCCAAACTGGAGGGGTGTACTCTATGCGGGCATTGTGTCAATGGCTGCCCGCATGGTCCTTCCGTCGATAAAACGGCTAAGCGGCCGACCAACGTAAGCTATGTTCCTCTTGCCTTAAAAACGAACAAAGTAGAAATACGGCCAAATACCTATACCATCAGGATCCTCACTGAGTCAGACCCCAAAGAAGGCCTGCGTGCGAGTGGTGTTCAGTTCAGGGATACGTGGACAGGCGAGACGGGAGAATTATACGCCAAAGTCATTGTAATGGCAGCCGGATGCATAGAGAGCCCCAGACTCTGGCTCAATTCAGAACTTCCCCAAAATTCGTGGGTTGGCCGGGGCTTGACCCACCATTATTGGGATTGGGTTACCGGGGAATTTGAGGAAAAAGACCTGATGGCGATATTAGGTCAGCCTAATGTCAATCCTTTTATGGGCCCAACATCAGGAGGACGGCTGGATTATCCTGGTTTAGGGTGCATCCAGCCGTCAGGAGTAAGTCCCGGGCTGTTCGCTTCCCTAACTTTCGGATTCAGTGACAGCGGCTACCATTTTGCCCGGAAAGCTTCTTCCCCTGAACCCTGGGATCTGCAAGGAAGAGTAACAGGCAGTGAATTAAAAGACTGGATGTATAACTACAAGAATACATTAAGCATCATGATTCTTACGGACGACCAGCCTCATAAACGGAATGGTGTCAGTCTTCATCCTGCCTTAAAAGATGAACACGGGCCAATCCCGATGGTTCAATATACAGCCAGCAAGGAAGATAAGCAGAAAAGGAATCAGCTGGCCAAAATCTCTGCGGAAATATTAAGAAAAGCAGGAGCAAAGAGAATCATCCGGACTGACTGGCCGTCCCACCTTTTTGCCCATATCGAATCCACGATGCGGATGGGGTTCGTTGTCGATACCAATTGTGAAGCCTATCAAGTCAAACGGCTGTTTATCGCCGACAATAGTGTCCATTACAATGGCATTGGCGGCCCAAATCCTACCCTGACCACCCAGGCTTTAGCAACACGCACAGCCGAGAAGCTTGCGAATAAATATTTTTGCTCATGATCGTTTGCAAAATAATTCAGTTCCAATAAAAAAGTCTGATGAGCTGCTTACCCTCATCAGACTTTTTAAGTTCCTTAACTGTTCGCTTGAGTCCTTGAATCTCTGCGTTGAATCCTGTCACCTTCGCGCCTCTCTTGGCCCTGCCTTTGGCAATCTTGAGACAGGCAGCCAGTTACTTATAAAACTTCACGCGGTCTTCAAGCGGCTTGAATTCTTTCTCGCCAGGCTGGGAGGTCGGACTTCCAAAAGGCATTTGAGCAATCAGCTTCCATTCTCCCGGAATTCCCCATTCTTTTTTCACTTCGTCATCTATAAGCGGGTTATAATGCTGTAAAGATGCCCCCAATCCTTCCGCTTCCAATCCAGACCAGACGACTAATTGGTGCATTCCGGAAGACTGGTTGGACCAGACCGGGAAGTTATCGGCGTAAGTCGGGAACTGCTCCTGAAGGGACTGGACCACTGTCTGATCTTCAAAAAATAGAACCGTTCCATACCCTGCTTTAAAGGAATCCATTTTTTGCTGTGTTCCTTCAAAATCTCCATCCCCGACCACTTTTCGCAGAGTTTCTGTGGTAATATCCCATAATTTATCATGGGCGTCTCCTGTCAGAACCACAAGCCGGGCACTTTGAGAGTTGAACGCAGAAGGAGTATATTTTACTGCAAACTCCACGATTTCCCTGATTCTTTCATCAGAAACGTTTACCTCTTTATTGATTCCGTAGTAAGAACGCCTTTCCTTCAATGTCGCATAAAAATCCTTCATCATCATGTCAATCTGTCCTCCTGATTCAAATCTTTTAAACTAAGACTTACTAAATAAACACGAAATGTGTCCTTGACCAAAAGTCATATACAGTTTACCCTGAATTTTATCATTCAAGCCCCAATCGCTGCTTCTTATAAGTGAGAGGTTAAGAAGTTTGCATTCCAAAATCTTTATTACGGAGCAAAGAGCAGCAACGAAAAAAAGAGAATGGCATAGCGGCCATCCTCTTTTCCTATGACTTACGCTTCGATTTTTTGAAAGAATTGCGGCAGATGCTCTTTATGGGCTTCCAGCATTTCATCTAAAATCTGCTTTCCAACCTTATCGGATGGAACAAGCGGATTAATCGTCATGGCAAGCAGAGCGGTGTTATAGTCACCGGTGACCGCAGCTTCAGCAGCAACACGTTCAAACGATTTAATTTGCTGTACCAATCCTCTGACCGCAACCGGAAGATCGCCAACAGCAATCGGCTTCGGGCCATCCTTTGTAATCACAGAGTTTACTTCGACAGCTGAATCATTCGGAATGCTGGCAATCGCACCATTGTTGCGAGTGTTGACCGGCTGAATATCCCTTTTGTCATTGTAAATCGAGTTAATCAAGCTGCAGGCGGCATCGCTGTAGTAAGCACCTCCGCGTTTTTCCAGCTGCGGCGGCTTAATGTCAAGAGCAGGGTCTTTGTACAGTTCAAAGAGCTCGGTTTCAAGCCTTTGCACAACTTCTGCACGAGTCCCTTCTGTTTCTGCTTTTTCCAATTCCTCTTTCAGCATTTCATCCGTCTTGTAGTAATAACGGTGGTAGCCGCACGGAATGACGCCCAATCCACGAATAAAGTCAGGCTCCCAGGAAAGGCCGGAGATGTTCTTCATCGTCATTTCATTTTCCGGATTCGCCATTGCTTCAATGACTTGCTCCTGGACACTTTTTCCGTCAAGGAATGTATCAAGACCAAATACCATATGGTTCAGGCCGGCAAAGTTGACTTGCACGCGTTCTGGCTCAACTTCCAGTGATTTTGCAATTCCCATCCTCATGCCGATTGGAACGTTGCACAGGCCGACTACTTTTTTGATATTGCTGTAGCGCAGCACCGCTTCCGTTACCATGCCGGCAGGATTTGTAAAGTTGACCAGCCATGCTTCCGGGCAAAGCTCTTCAATATCCTTGCAGATCTCAAGGATAACAGGAATGGTGCGAAGACCTTTAAATAATCCTCCTGGTCCATTTGTCTCCTGGCCAATTACATTGTATTTCAAAGGAATTCTTTCATCCTTTGCACGTGCTTCTAAAAGTCCGACACGAAATTGAGTTGTAACGAAATCTGCATCTTTCAAAGCTTCTCTTCGATCTAATGTTAAATGAACTTCAATTGGAAGCCCCGCTTTTTCAACCATGCGTTTTGCCAGGTTTCCGACGATCTCGAGTTTTTCTCTTCCCGCTTCAATATCCACCAGCCAAAGCTCTCTCACAGGAAGCTCATCGTACCGCTTTATGAACCCTTCAACTAATTCAGGAGTATAGCTTGATCCTCCGCCAATTGTAACGATTTTAACGCCTTTTGACATCTGCGAAAACCTCCAGAAATATATTTTTCTGATCTCAAGTAAATTGTATGAAATTCGACCGCGACCGTAAATATGATTGGGGCATTTAGGGTTTTATTCCATCGAAAGGAACTTGTTACAATTGAGTAACACCTTGTTTTTTCTATGGTATGATAAAAGCACATAAGGGACAGGAGTGAGAAGAATGTTTACGGGTGATGTGATTGCTTCCTTTAATGAACTAGAAACGTCTTTGTACAATTATATATCAAAGAACAGCGAAAAAGTCGTGTATATGCGGATTCGAGACTTAGCCGATGAGACACATGTCTCTACCTCGACGATTCTTAGATTTTGCCGAAAACTGAAATGCGAAGGCTTCTCGGAATTTAAAGTGAAACTGAAAATGTATCTGGATGAAAACGAAGAAGTAAATATCAAGAGCAGTCAGTACGTCATGTCTGAATTTGTGGAACGGACCAAAAACGGACACTTCGAAGCAGCCCTTCTTGATGCTGCTTCCTTAATTGTTCAATCCGATAACCTGATTTTTATTGGTTCCGGCAGCTCGGGAATTCTCGCTGAGTATGGAGCGCGGTATTTCTCAAGTCTTGGAAAATTCTCCATGTATGTAAAAGATCCCTATATTCCCATCCATGCGAACTATCTCCAAAATAGCACGACCATTGCCTTGTCGGTATCAGGTGAAAACAGATTTACTGTTTCCCATCTTAACGAGCTAAAACAAAAAGGCAGCAACATTATCTCTATTACCAATAATAAGCATTGCACCATTGCCAATATGGCCGATATCAATATCTCCTATTACGTGACAGAAGAATGGTATAAAAAATCCAACATCACAACCCAGATACCCGTTGTCTACATACTCGAGGAGACCGCTCGTAAAATGCAGAAGCTCACAGAACAGAGCGAGTGAGAAATTTATTGAAGTAAGGCAGGAAGGCATCCTGCTTCTTTTTTATGATTCCTAACTGTATTTGACCTTTCTCTTTCTAAACCATCTCCTTAATCTTGTACATGATTTCTACGTGACCTTTCTTTACTAAAAATCCTCACCCCGATCACGTACAGGCTTCCTACGTGACCTTCCTTTCCTCAACACCTTCACCCAGGTCACATACAAGGTTCCTACGTGACCTTTCTTTCCTCAAAATCTTCACCTCGGTTACGTAGAGGCTCCCTACGTTACCTTTCTCTCCTCAAAATCTTCGACCCGGTCACGTACAGGCTCCCTATGTGACCTTCCTTTCCTCAAAATCTTCACCTCGGTCACGTACAGGCTCCCTATGTGACCTTTCTTTGCTCAGAGCCTTCACCTCGGTCACGTAAAGGGTTTCTACGTGACCTTTCTTTCCTCAAAACCTTCACCTCGGTCATGTAAAAGGTTCCTACGTGACCTTCTTTTTACAGAACCACCTCCTTGGTCACGTATAGGGTTTATACGTGGCCTTTCTTTACGCAAGACCTTCACCTCCGTCACGTACAGGATCTCTACGTAACTTTTCTCTTTTCCAGACAATCTTCCTGGTCTTATACTGTGATTTCATTCAATCTCGTTAATCTTCTGCCGTTTTACGTTTAAAACATTCCACTCCATTTTCCCATTTTTAATTCCCCACTAAGATGTCAAAATATTAATTCAACTAATCTATCAGTATCAAAAAAGAATTCTAATATAAAACTCCGGCATCCCTCCCCCTTGGAAAATCATAGCTCACCATATCTATCATTTACATTGCTTGCTTGGAAACTTGCATGTCTGATGCACAAAATGGGTAAAGGATATCACTTGTTTAAAAAATGAATAGAAGGTGTGGAGCATTTGAATCTAACTTTAGCCATTGGCTTGTTTTTACTAATATTATTTATCGCCGGAATCATCGGGGAGAGAATCCTTAAAATACCTGACATCCTCCTCTATATATTGCTCGGACTGGGGCTTGCAGGCTTCTTCCATGAAACAAAAGTGGTGGAAATGGCGGGTGAAATTGGGCTGGTCCTTCTGTTTTTCCTGCTGGGATTAGAGTTTTCCGTAAAGCGTCTTGCAGAAAATGGGAGCAAGGTCTGGAAAGGAGGGCTTTTGGATGTCTTCCTCGGCCTCGGTGTTACTTCTGTTATCTGTTATCTGTTCGGACTGGACTGGGTCTCCGCATTGCTCGTGGGGGGAATCGTCTACGCAACTAGTTCGTCCATAACCGCAAAACTGTTAAATGATAAAAATCGGACTGAAAACAAAGAGTCAGAATTTATGCTGCTTGTCCTGATCTTCGAGGATCTATTGGCGCCCATTTTGGTTACCATCCTCATTGGGCTGACTGGTGAAGGCTTTACACCGATGGATTTCCTTTTTACCTTTTTAAAAATAATCTTGCTTGTGGGCATTGCCATTTTCTTTGCAAAAATTGTATTCAAGAAATCAGAAGCGATTTTAAAAGAGTTTGGCAAGGATGACTCCTTTGTCGTGCTGATTGCCGCCATTGCCCTGACCTATGCGGGGGTCGCCGTATTTTTTGGTCTTTCCGAAGTCATCGGTGCCTTTTTAGCAGGGATGATGCTTTCTGAAGTCAGTTTGAAAGAACGGATCGAAAAAGCAGTCCTACCCGTCCGGAACGTGTTCCTGCCGTTTTTCTTTTTAAACTTCGGCATGCACATTACGCTGACGAAGGATATTCCTTATATTGGTCTCCTTGTGACATTGGTCGCCTGGTCGATTATCCATAAAATTGCTTTAGGTTACTTTGGGGGACAATGGTACGGATTGTCCAAATTCCATTCCCTGAAGGCTGGCTTGTCTTTGACACAGCGCGGGGAATTTTCCGTAATCATTGCGGCGATGGCTGCAGGTCAATTGAAGATTTTTGCCGGAATCTATATATTGGCCATCGCCCTGATTGGCACCATCCTGTTCCAGATTGCCCCTAAGCTAAACAAGAAGATTTTTAAAGAGGTGGATAAAATAAAAGCATAAAAAAACAAAACACCTTCACTCTGTGTGGAGGTGTTTTCGCCTTCAAGTACCTTTCCATATAAATTTAATTTGAATGCTTTGTATAAGACCTAAAGTTTTCCTTCAAAAGATGATTAATGGCCCGTAGAAGGCTTTCCGTTCAACGGCTTCTCAAAAATGGTCAGATCGATCGACTCAGCCATCACTTTTAAGCCCAGGTCGTTTGGATGCAAAGCATCGCCGCTGTCGTATTCCTTGCGGAGTTTTTCATGATCATTGGGATCAGCCAATGCCCTGTCAAAATCAATAAAGCCATCCAGCATAATGCTGCTTCGGATCCAGGCATTCACTTCCTGGCGAGTTTGTTCACCCTTCTCCGTATAGTAAACACCTTCGTCATAGCCCTTAAATGGAGTCAGAGTCCCTGCATAAATTTTGATTCCACGCTCATGTGCCTTGGCGGCAATTTCTTTTATCCCTTCAATGATCCTGCTTGAATCATGCACATGGGGTTCGTGGCCAATATCATTGATTCCTTCCAAAAGGATAAGATCCGTTACTCCTGTTTGTGAAAAAACATCCCTATCGAGCCTGGCCAATGCTTTTTCACCGAATATAGGCGAATCAGAAAGGATTCGATTGCCCGAAATCCCCTGATTCAAAACAGAAAAGGTCTGGTTCTTAATTTCTGAATCAAGACGGTCGTTTAAGACATCGGTCCAGCGACGATTTTCGTTAAGAGAAGAGAGATATCCATCTGTAATGGAGTCCCCTAATGCGACGATGACCCTGGATTTCTTTTTATTATTTTTTTTCACGTCAACTCCCGAAAGCCAGAACCATGCATCAAAGCTTTCTGTGAATCCGCTGTCATTACTGTCAGCGGCAAAGTCACCCTGGTTGGAAATATAAGTGGTTGAGTTTGATGTATTATGCCAGGTAGCCGGACCGCTTTCACCATGTATGTAGAGGCTGACCGTCAAGTCAGATCCGTCCTGCACTTCAAATGGAACAGGATCGCTAAAGACTTCTTCCCCCTGTGGAATCGTTACCGACTGTTTGCCAGCAAAGGTTAATGGTTTGACAGAACCCGGAACCGCCTCGGCTCCTTGTTTTGTAAGTCCAACGGTAACCTTTCCAAAAGTGATCGGCTTCGTTCCAAATTGATTGGACAGGCGAATCCGGACAGCTGAGCCAGACGCATGTGGGTGGATGACCATCCGGATCGTTTGGTTCACAAAACCCTTACGAGAAGTTCCTCCGTCCCAATCAACAGTCTCCCAGGCCGCTGTCTGACTGGCGGACCACGCACCGATCCACTCACCTGTTTTCTCAGGCGTCTTAGCTGCTGCGCTTTTCGCTGAATCAAGCGGGCTGCAAATCAGTCCCACGATTAAGACTGTCATTAAAATAAACCCTATTCCATTCCTCTTCAACGTTTCTCCTCCTTTATTCGTCATAAGCTTCCTCCTAAATATCACAAGAAATCTCTCAGCCTCACCCCCTCTTTTGACTATTCAATTCTTGCTAAAAGTTTGACCCATGCATATTCGAACATTCATTTTAGAGAAACCATGACTTTTCCCCTTTAAATTTTCTATATTTTCCGATAAAATTATATCATCCGATATTTTGTTTGTACAACAAACAAACTAAGTAGAGGCCATGATAAAAGATCACGCATTCACTACCTTTTATTAAGTTTGGCTTTACTTTTTTGAATACAGCTATTGAGGAACGAAGATCAGACTGATCGACACCAAGGTTTGGTATTTAAACCATAGTGTTGTATGTTTCAACAAGCTTTATTGAAAGCGCTTTTAAAGAAGGGAGACCATATTATTGAGTTATTCAGTCAAAGATTTAATGCGAGATTCAAATTCAGATATCTTTTCGATTCGGACAAAAGCTTTGGGGCCTCAAGGAAAACTTCCCCTTACTGACCATATGCTTCGAAACGAACCAAGCGGGAATTTATTTGGCTTGACACAAAATGTCGGAATGGGATGGAAACCTTCCAAATTAAACGGCAAGCAGGTTCTTCTTTTAAGCACGCAAGGCGGAATGAAGGACACAAATGGGAATCCTATTGCACTCGGTTATCACACCGGCCATTGGGAACTGGATCTTTTAATGAAGGAAGCTGCACATGAAATCAGTGGAGCTGGCGGCATCCCTTTTGCGGCATACGTCAGTGACCCGTGTGATGGAAGATCACAAGGAACGACTGGCATGTTCGATTCCCTCCCCTTTCGAAATGACGCAGCGATCGTATTCAGGCGTTTAGTTCGCTCTTTGCCGACCCGGAAAGCCGCTATTGGAATAGCTACCTGTGATAAAGGGCTTCCGGCCATGATGATTGCCATGGCCTCCATGCATGACTTGCCTACGGTTGTCATTCCCGGCGGCGTCACACTTCCCCCTGTTTACGGTGAGGATGCAGCCAAGATACAAACGATTGGGGCGCGATATTCCAATGATGAATTAAGCCTTGAAGAAGCAGCTGAACTAGGCTGCCGGGCTTGCGCCACACCGGGGGGCGGATGCCAATTTCTTGGCACAGCTGCCACTGCACAGGTAGTCTCCGAGGCATTGGGGCTTTCAGTGCCGCATTCCGCATTGGCTCCCTCTGGCCAGGAGGTATGGAAGGAAATGGCCAGGCAATCAGCCCGTGCTGTTATTCACCTTGAAGAACAAGGCATTACAACAAAAGAAATTGTAACCAATGCCGCTATTCGAAATGCAATGGTGGTGCATGCTGCATTTGGCGGATCAACAAACCTGCTTTTACATATTCCTGCCATTGCCCATGCCGCCGGATGTGACATCCCTGCCGTCGAGGACTGGATTGAAGTGAACAAAGCGACTCCAAGGCTGGTCAGTGTTCTTCCAAACGGACCCGTTCACCACCCAACCATCCGGGCCTTTTTAGCGGGAGGAGTGCCCGAAGTCATGCTGCATTTGCGCTCTTTAGGTTTACTGGACGAAAGCGTTATGACAGTAACTGGGAAGACTTTGCGAGAGAACCTGGATTGGTGGGAGAAATCTGAAAGACGGAAAAAAATGAAGGAAATTCTTGAACTCGAAGATTATGTTCCTGCTGGCGAGGTGATCATGTCCCCAAGTGAGGCAAAGAAAAGAGGCCTTCATTCTACCTTGACGTTTCCGACCGGCAATATTGCACCTGAAGGATCCATCATCAAATCAACATCCATTGACCCTGAAAAACTGGATGAAAATGGAGTTTTCTATCATAAAAGCACTGCTAAAGTTTTTACGAGTGAGCGGGAAGCAATCTCGGCAATCAAAAATGGGGAAATCCATGCTGGCGATATCATGGTTGTGGTTGGCTGCGGCCCTCTTGGCACCGGTATGGAGGAAACCTATCAGCTCACTTCTGCCTTGAAGCATCTTTCTTACGGAAAACACGTGACTCTGTTGACGGATGCTCGTTTCTCGGGAGTGTCTACCGGGGCATGTATCGGTCATGTCGGGCCAGAAGGTCTTGCGGGCGGGCCAATTGGAAAATTAAGAACGGGAGACCTGATCGAGGTCTCAATCGATACACAGGCTCTGGAGGGTCATCTTCATTTTCTTGGAACCCTCGACAATGAAGCCACACCCGAAGAAGGAAGCATCATCCTTTCTCGGCGTCCTAGAAACGCGGAGGTAAAACCGTCACCGCAGCTTCCAGATGATACTCGTCTCTGGGCAGCCCTCCAATCGGTGAGTGGCGGCACTTGGCGCGGAAGCATCTATGACGTCGATCGGATTATTGAAGTGTTAAAGGCTGGGGAAGAAGCGTTGAAGAGGAGTCAGCAGGAAAGACAGCCGAACAGCCTTTAACCTGTATTTCCCTCCCTGCTTCATCATGCAGGCACCACACCTGGTCTATATTACATTATAAAATAACGGGATCCTTTTACAGGTTCCCGTTATCCGCATCTCACAGAGAAATCATCGTTACCAGATTAGTAAGAAACTAATAAACACAAAGGCTGTGGGAGCCTGGCCCCATAGCCTTCGATTTAACTCCTCAGTCCTTTTTAATAATCTTGATGTCCCTTTAAATTTCCTCTGTTTAATCCCTCATATTCTATTCTTATAAGCAGGCACTGCCCCACTTTCATTGCCCGGGACAACAGACGGGGAGAGAACACTGCGAAAGTTAAAAAACAGGTTCAGCAGAATTGCGGCCAGACTTCCGGTAATCACTCCGTCACTGACGATGATTCTTAATGCGGAAGGCAGTGAACTGAATAATTCCGGCACAACGGTGGTGCCGAGCCCTAGCGAAATGGAGCAGGCCACGATTAAAGCGTTATGCTGATTCCCGAAATTTACCTCACTCAACATTTTAATGCCTGAAAAGACAACCATTCCGAACATGACAACCGTGGCGCCGCCCAGCACAGCCGCAGGAATGATGGTTGCAAGCGCCGCAATCTTGGGAACGAGCCCGAGAAAAACGAGGATCGTTCCAGCTGCGACAATGACTCTTGATGATTTGTTTTGCGACATCTGTACAAGTCCTACATTTTGGGCAAAAGTGTTGTAAGGGAAGGCGTTAAAGATTCCCCCTAAGACAATGGCCAGGCCTTCTGCCCGATAACCGCGGGTGAGATCCTGCTGAGTCACCGGACGATCACAAATTTTCCCGAGGGCAAAGAACACACCTGTTGATTCCACAACAATGACCAAGCCAACGATTAGCATCGTCAATATTGGCCCAACCTCAAAGGAAGGAGCACCAAAATAGAAAGGCTGGGGAAGGTTGAACCACGATGCCTCCACGACCTCCTGAAAATTCACTTTCCCCATAATAGCCGCGGCTCCTGTACCGGCAATAATTCCAAGGAGGACAGAGAGGGACCGAACAAACCCCTGAAAGAAGCGGTTCATTAGGAGAATGAAAAGAATGACACCCATGGACAACATGAGGTTATCCAGGCTGCCGAAATCCGGTGTCCCGGCCCCGCCTGCCATATTCCGAATGCCCGATGGAATCAGTGATAATCCAATGATTACAACAACTGATCCTGTGACAACCGGCGGGAAGAATTTGACGAGCTTCCCCAGGAAGGGAGCAAACAAAAGGATGAACAGTCCCGCTGTAATAATGGATCCGTAAATCGCCGATATTCCATACTGCGATCCGATTGCAATCATCGGTGACAGAGCCACAAACGAAGCACCGAGCATAACGGGAAGACCAATGCCAAAGTACTTGTTTTTCCATGACTGCAATAAAGTGGCAATCCCGCAGGTTAATAAGTCGATTGCTACTAAGTAAGCCAATTGCTCCCCCGTAAGATTCAGGGCTCTCCCCACAAGCAGCGGGACGAGTATTGCCCCGGCATACATGGCCATGACGTGCTGAAACCCTAACGAAACTACTTTTGAATTCATCCCCAAAACCCCTTTGCTGTGCAATTTTTTAATAAAAAGAGCCGCAGAAATAGAAGGGTTTCCCTCCTATGTCTGCGGCTCCTAAATGACGTAAAACGAAATTTAAGCTCCCTAACCAAAAATCGTGTGAAGAAAACTTGATAAATCAAATTTCCTCCAAGAAATTAAGACTGCATTTCAATGGGCTGTTCCAGATAAATGACTGTACAGGCATGCTGGCTGGCAGGATCGTAATCCTTGAATATGGTGATCACCTTTATCCCAAACTGTTTCTCGAACTTCTCCTTTAAACGATGTTTATATTCGACGGCTAATGCCGCATCAACGGAAGCAGTAAGCTCTGTAAATCTTCCGCTCAGCACCGTTAGTAAAGGCGAACGCTTCGTCTGGGCAAAAATGACGATCCGGTTATCAACCATGTCAATTTTTTGCTTGCTGACCCCGATGCTGTAAATTTCCTGATTAACCTCGTTATAAAGCTGTGAAAGCCGCTTTTTAAAAGAAGTACTCATCTTCATTCACCATCACTTTAATTCTTACACTCATCATACGAAAATGAAGAACCTATGTCCCATTTAATGTGAGAATTTCTCACAATCTATTTTAATAAGATTTATCATCCTTCTATTCCTATTCACTTTTCCGGCAGCATCACTTATCCTAATTCTACGGTTACCTTTACGAGAGACTCCACCGGCAAGTTCACACCGAATTTCAAAACCTCCCTTGCATAAAACCTTCCAACTCTATTTTTCTGATAAATCCGAATTCCTGTACATACTAGAAAAGATTCGAATAAATATGTTATCCTAATTTCTCTACATACTTTATAACAACATGAGATTGAGGTGCTTGACATTGAAAAAATCAGAACTAATCAGCTCCGTTGCAGCTCAGACTGAGTTGTCAAAGAAAGCTGCAGGAATAGCTGTAGATACTATGCTGGAGACCATCTCAAATGTTCTTGCTAACGGGGAGAAAATCCAGATCGTTGGATTTGGAACATTTGAAGTGCGTGAGCGTGCTGACAGAATCGGCCGTAACCCGCAAACTGGGGAAGAAATATATATTACAGGCTCCAAAGTACCCGCTTTTAAACCTGGTAAGGACTTGAAGGAAGCCGTAAAAAAATAAGCCTTTAAAAAGAGCCAGGAAAGATTTATAGAATCTTCCCTGGCTCTTTTTTATATAAAAAACTTCTTCACTTAATCCTGTTTGGATGTACCAGCTCAGTTAGTCTTTTCCTTCTGTGTCAATACGCCCAAAATGCTTGATTTCGATATTCCGAAACACAGCGGTTCCTCCTTCGGAATAGAGGGTGATCCCCTTGTCATCGTGATCAGGGAATACTAAATTGGAATGCACAGTTTTACCATCATCCACGAAAACTTCAATCGTTGATGCATCAATCAGAATCTTTAAATGCACGTTCTTTTTACTGTGATTGAATGGTGCTTTGCTCTCCACGTTTAGCCCCTCTATTGGATGTCCTGTAAAGGCTCGATTCACATAGGAATAATTCTCCTCTAAAAACACTCCTACATCTATATAACTTTCTTTGTCTGCTGATTCCCTGAGCCTGATGCCTGTATTGGAAAGATCGGTCCAGGTGATATCAGCGTCCAGCTGAAATGCCTCACCTGTAATTGGCAAGGTTTTAAAGCCATTAACATTCACTTGGTCAATATAATCTGTGGATTGAACCAAATTCTGAAGTCCGTCAATTGGCTTTGAAGCCAGATAATAACGATTGCCGCCCTCATGCATTAATTCAATCTGGCGAACAATGGAATCTGTACCGTTAAAGCCCTCTTTCATGGTTGGAGTGTTATCAGCATAGTCCCAGTTATTCATCCAGGCGAGAGCATACCGCACCTTATGCTGGTCCGCTGCTTCCCCATCCTCAAACGTTACACCGCCATACCAGTCAAAGCCGTAATCGAGCCAGCCAGGATCTGGGTGATCAGGGATGAATTGCTTTCCGTCGAAATCTCCAGTCCAATAGGCATAAGTATTGGGCTTTCCAATTGCTTTTCCATTTGCACTGGCACCAAGCACCCATTTTAAGGCTCCGTCACTTCCCTCCATCATGTAAAGATCCGGGCACTCTAGAATTCCGATATCTTCTGTATAGAATCCGCTGATATAATGCCAGTTTTTCAAGTCAGGAGATTCATAAAATCCTATCTTGGCTCCCTCCGCCATGACCATTACCCACTTATCATGTGTGCTGTCCCAGATTATTTTTGGGTCTCTGAAATCCTTTGTTCCCGGATTTGGCATCACGGGGGTTTCGCTGTACGAGGTAAACGTCTTTCCATGATCCTTGCTGTACCATAGAAATTGTTCCTGCTGTTTCCCATTCGCAGACGGCTGGGTTACAATCGCTATCATGGCGCCTTTGCCAAATCCAGCTGTATTTTCCCAATCGATAACGACAGATCCCGACCATGGATCTCCATTTTTGTTCGTATACTTTGGAATGGCAATACCTTCGTCCTTCCAGTTCACTAAACCCTCTGAAGTTGCACGCCGCCATTCCGTGCCATTCCCGTCCGGATAATCCCCGTTATAGAGATAGTAGTAATGATATTTTCCATTATAATAAACCGGCCTCTGCGGATCGTTTTTCCATTTATCCGGAACAGTAAAGTGATACAGGGCCCTGTAAGAACCTTCTTTAGCGTCTGGATCTGAAGGGTGGACTGTTTCTGGTTTGCTTATTCTGGGCAGTTTGTACCCCTGATAGAATAAGAACCCGGTTAAAAGCAAAAGGAACAGGGCAATCATTGTTATCAACAGCCCCTTCCCTTTTGGCTTCCATCTTTCTTTGTTCATTGAAATCACCCCTCATTTCATCATTTCAGGTCAGATAAAAAAGAAAATGCCGGCTAAGAAGCGGCATTTTCTTTTTGGTCTGGATGTTCGAAAGCTGATTACTTATTTTCGTCGATGGTAATCTGCCCTTGCTCAAGAATGCCATCTTCCACAACAGAAGTTTTTGGCCCCTTGATGTTAAGCAGGAAGCTTGGCGCAAAAGTGGATTTATGATCTTCAAAGAATCCTCTGTTTGTCATATAGCTTGTCACGACGACATTGTCACTATCCTTCTGAGGAATAGCAAAGTGGGCATACGTCCAGGTGATGTCGCGTGGATCAAGGTCCTGGTGAAGGACAATTCCTGTTTTGTTCAATGGCTTGTACGGCCCAGTCAATGAATCAGAAACATAGCCTAATAGATAAATGTCCTCATTGTCAATTCCGTCAATCGTCATTTTTGATCCTCTTGAGCTTGTGAAGAGATACCATTTGCCGTCCTTTTTAAAGATATTTGGACGTTCGATTTCATCTGTTACTGTATTAGAAGCAATCAATGGCTTCATTTCTTTTTTAAAGGTAAAATCATCGTTAATTTCAATGATTCCAAGGGCACCGTTTGAGATTGCCGCTAAATCTTTCTTCGGGCTTTGTAAAAGGGCAGTCTTTTCAGCCTGGAAGAATGGAGTGTTTCCGCCATAATACGCTCTGTTATATAAAGACTCTTCTCCCTGATATCCGTATTCGGTTCCAGTATTTGCTTCAAAAACGAGGTACTTGCGGCCATTTTCTTCTATATAATGAGGGTCCCTCAATGTATGGTTATCGGCATAGTTTCCTTGGCCAAAGGCTTTATCGACACTCTGATAAACTTTGCTGTCTCCGCCTTCATAAATAGATTTGAAATCCTCAACGCCCTCTACCTTTAAGGTATCACCATCTGGCTGGGAAAGGTTGACTTGGGCAGTAGTCAGGGTTTGCTTGCCAAAACGACCTTGATCTGGATTCCAGGCTTCCCTGTTTGTATAGAATAACCGGACTTCCCCATCAGAGGTAAAGGTTGCAGAACCGGACCACTCTTCGGATTGATGTTTTAGATAAGGATCGTTCGGAACGTACTTATCATTGTCATCAAATACTCTTCCGGCATTTTCCCAAGCGTTAATGGAGTTGTCGCCTGTTTTTTTATAGAACATATAGATAAAAGTGTCACTGCCGTTCTTCGGGTCTCCAGCCAATCCAAAAACGATATGATAACCTTTATATTCTGCAACCGTGCCATCTGCATTTTGCAATGGCCAAGTATCCCAAACATCCATATCGATCAGGTTTCCTGACTCATCGTATTTTTTCGCTGATGGGATGTTTTTAATAGTCGAAGGATCGAATTGGGGAACGGTATACCTTTCATCCCCATGCTGCTTGATCATTTCCTTCATGTCAGAACGAGTGATATGGGAAATTCCGTAAGATTCCTTGTGGTCCATCGTATCTTTTTGCTGCGCAAATATTTGCGGCGCGCCAGCCCCTACCATTACAGCTGTACTGAATGCAACAGCGGCTGCTTGTTTGGTCAGTCTTTTAAAATTCATCGTCTTCCTCCTTGGATACTATGTAATTAATCTAATAGGAAAAGCATAGTGATCACTATTTACCAGTACGGTACTGAGCATTCCTATTATTAATTAAAAGTATAGAGGAGACCTCAATGGCTGAATATGTCATAGATTGATTGGTTTTTAGTCGTAAATTGATATGTCAGGAATCGTGGGGCAATAAAAAACAGCCCCGTTAAAGGAGGCTGCAAAGACTGAGCAAACAGCCAGAGGGTTATTGCGGATTTGCCCTGGCCTTGTCCCAGGATTTCTGAAACTCATGCAGCAGCTGTTTGCGGGTAAGCTGTTTACCGGCATACAATTGCATCGCAAGACCAAACTCCTCTCTCACCCCTACCGGGAATTCAGTCCAGTTGGAATCAAGGGTTTTTCCCGCTTTATAATAAGCAATTGTTTCATGAGCGAGGGATCCTAAATGGTCCGCTTTTATGTTCTTAAAAGCAGGAATAAATTTGAATTCCTCCGTCATAAACTGTTTCCCTTGCCGGGAAGATACCATCCAGTTTAAAAATTTCTTCGCTTCTTTTTTCTTTTCTTGTGAGGATTGTTTGTTGACCACCCAATAATTCGGGACATTAACGACTAATGCATCATTATCAGGGAGATCATTGATTGACAGCGGCAGGAAGCCCATATTCATTTGAGGCGAAAGCTGGTCAATCATCGGCTGTACCCAGTTGCCTTGCTGAATCATCGCTGCCTTCCCGGCAGCAAACAAATTCACTTCCATATTATAATCCGTGGAAAGCGGGTTGCTGTTTCCATATTTTAATGTTAAATCGAGCAGGTTGATCACATCATTGAATTTTTGATTGTCTTCAATCTTTTCCGACCCGTCATTTAGCTTTTTTATGAAAGCTGAAGGATCCTCCTGCTGGGCAAAAGCAATATTTAATAGGTGGACGCCTAATTTCCATTCTTCGTAGTACCCCGTAGCAAAAGGTGTAATTCCTGCATTCTGCAATTGTTCCGCTGCTGCCGTTAACCCAGTCAGCGTTTTAGGCCGGGTGTCAATCCCCGCCTTCTGAAATAAATCCTTATTATAAATGAATCCATACCCTTCAAGATTAAGGGGCATGCCATAAATACTGCCATCCATTTCAATCGGTCTTAAAGCATCTTCATAGGCATTGCCAACCCATGGCTGATCAGAGAGATCTTCCAGATAGTCCCTCCACAGCCTGGCATTTTCATATCCGGTGTTTGTGAAAATATCCGGTCCTTCCCCAGCAGCAATCTGTGCTTTCAGGTCTGTTAAGTCATCTGCCGCTCCGCCTACAGTGTGAATCTTAATGTTCACATGTGGGTTTTCCTTTTCATAAAAAGCCGCCATGTGTTCGAACTGTGTAGAGATTTCCACTTTTGGATTCCGGATGTCCAGCGTAATCTTTGGGTTAGATGCAGCCGTATCCGGCATGGCTGTATCTTCCGGGGAAGCCTGCTGGCAGGCACATAGAGAAAGACTCAGGAGCCCTGCTAAAAACATTCTTATCGGTAACTTTTTCATTCCTGCACCCCGTTTGGTAGATCAGCGGCAGGGAATCAAAAACTACCCGTCAGCTGTTTTTTCTGATTATTTCGATACTCAAAAGGCGTCTGTCCAACGACTTTTTTGAATAGTTTCGAAAAGTACTTCTCATCTTGATATCCTAGCATAAAGGAAATAGACAGAATGCTTTCGTCTGTTTCTCTTAACCAATATTGAGCCCGATCAATTCTAAGTTTCGCGATGTACTTCGACAGGGTCAGCCCAGTTTCTTGTTTGAACTTTCGCGAAATATGCTCCCGGCTCAGGAAAAATTTGCCCGACAGTTTTTCAAGAGTTAAATCTTCCATGTAATAGGCATTTACATAGTACACAATGTTACGCATGCGGCAGGCATGATCTAAATCGTTCAAACGGTGGATCGTCCTGAAATTCTGATCTTCCAATGCCTGTTGCAATTCCTTGAAGGAATGTGGAAGCTCCTCAAGTGACTTCAAGGATTCTCCATTAACAAGCCGGACAGGGATATCAAACTGAGTGCTGATCCACTCTTCGACGGAAAGCCACACTCCGTTAACAGTTATAACAAGACAAAGACAATGGTCATTCTGGAGGGCAAAGGCATTTCCCCATCCCTGATAGGCCAGCTCATCAGCCAGCCTTTGAATATAAGGGTCCGAATGGTGCATATGATAAAAAGAGATCAGGGCAGCCTCATACTCGTCTGTTGCCGGAAGACAGGCAGCAATTTCCGCTGGATCAAAAAGCTCTCCGCTGCATGCCTCCGTCACGATTTGATTGGTGCGGAGCCTTTTTATCTCTTCATAAACACCTGTCTCTTTCAGCTGGCGGTCTTCTTCGTCATTTGTCCAGGATTTAACGGCTTCCTCCAAAGTGCGATTAAAGGAGTCAGCCTCAATGGGTTTTAATAAATAATCGAAGCTGTTGCACTTGATTGCCTTCCGCATAAAGGAATAATCGTCATATCCGGTTATGAAGATCACTTTCCCCGGATAGGATAGGCTGTCAAGCCACTCAATAAGGTCAAGCCCCGTCATGCCAGGCATTTTCACATCTGTAAAAATGATTTCCGGCTGCTCCTTATCTATGATTCTCTTTGCTTCTTCTCCATTGCTTGCTTCGAACAGATCAGTGATGCCATACTTCTTCCACTGACCCAGTTCACGTATCACATAGCGTACATTGAATTCATCATCTATAATTAGAGCCTTCATAACCCTCTTTACTCCCTTCTTATATGAGTAAGATATCCTCCTGCCATCATTCTGGCGGACCGTTTTCTTTTGAACCCAGCGGAATGAAAAGCCTGACAAGGAACCCTTCTCCCTGCTTTGTATCGATTTCTAATCCCGCGTCCTGCCCATAGTTGAGGACCAGCCGGTCGTGGATATTTTTAAGGCCAATATGCTCCTGCGCATAGGAGCCTTCATATGGTTTTGTATAGATGTTTTCCTTCAGCTTTTTCAAATCTTCGGCCGTCATGCTGGGACCATTGTTCTCCACAAAGAGATTCAAGGCTGTCCCATCGACTTCTCCATAAATCGATAATTTCGCATCATAGAAACCTTCTTCATAACAGTGCTTAAAGAAATTTTCGACGAGCGGCTGAAGAATCATGCTTGGGATGGTCATATCAAGAATCCTGTCGTTAAAATCAATGGAACAATTCAGCTTATTTCCAAACCGCTCCATTTGAAGGGACAAGTAGGTTTTAATATAGTCGACTTCATTCCGGACCTTAATCCACTGATCCGCCCGCATGGAATATCGCATCATTTTCGACAATGAGGCGACCAGCTGGTAAACCTTCGGAGAATTCGATCGGAGGGCTACTGCCCCAATGGTTTGCAGTGCATTAAATAAGAAATGCGGATTCACCTGGGATTTTAAGGCCCTAAGCTGATTCTTCCTGTTTTCAATCTCCAGTTTATATTCGCGGTCGATATGAAGATTAATCCGATCCATCATGTCCTTCATATGTTTTTCAAGATGGCCTATTTCGTCTTCCCTGGTGCCAGCTTGAAATGGAACGGCCATATTTCCGCCTTCAATGGTCTGCACTTTCTTGCTTAGAAGTTTAATTGGCCGTGTAATCTTGTAAGAGATAATTCCAATCATTGCTAAGCCGAGCAGTCCGACCCCAATCCCAACCAGTATATTGGTATAGGCTGTCTGCCTGACATCGTGAAATAAAACCTGTTCTGGTGTCACTTTTATTAGCTTCCATTGGTTTAGCGGCCCTGCCAGTGTTTTGGACAGGATAATGTCTTCGTCTGTTTCCATCCCTTCAGAATCAATCGAATTTAACAGATCGGAAGGAACCGGTTCCCCAACAAGGTCTGCATCACTCGAATACATGATCATATCATCAGAGTTAATCAGCATGACAGCTTCTTCTTCATTTTGAACTAGGCTGCTGCATAAGCGGGCAAACGCATGCAAATCAATATCGATCGTAATGACTCCAAGAAATTCCTTGGACAATACGTCTCCTATTTTATGGTGAATGGTAGTAACCATCGTGTTATCTGACTGGGGAACAATGGCAGCATCATTATAGTTCTCAAGAGGATGGGGAGGCTCAATGAGATACTTTTCATCAGAATGGATCAGCTGTTTTATTGAATCTTGTTTTAGTAAATCAGGCTGGTATTTGCGGGTGCTGACCATTGCGTTGTAAACAGTGAATGATTCTTTAGTTTTATCAATATAAAAACGGACCTGCCGTATTTCGTTACGCATGAGATAAAACGTTTCGATGCTATTTTCCACTGCAATCGGATTGAAGTAGATTGAATCTTCGAATCCTTCATTAAAAATACGGTACAGATCGGGATTTCGGTATGAAATATAGGAAAGGTTGATCATATCATTAAAATATTGCTCCAGTTCTTTTGACGCTTCCTCCATTTGATTATGGCTGACTTCAAGCTCATGATCTTCCACCAATTTTTTGGTGTATCCGTAAATGAACAGAACCGATAAAAAATAAGGAAGGATAATAAAAATCAGGAGCATAAGAAATAAGCGGCTTTGGATGCTTTTCATATGGTGGTTCTCCTTATAAAATGGAAACCTATTTGCTAATAGCAAAAAAATGACTGAGCTAGGTCCAGCCATCCTCTCTGTTACTCTGTCTATAAATCTAATTCTATTTAAACGTCCCGTCAATATTGCACCACTTGGCATATGAGCAGGCTGAGACATGCTCTCTACACCTGCAAAGACGGCTTTGACAACGATTCCAGCAAATACAAGAAACCGCTGTATCCATAGGGAAAGATGAACCTTAGGCACTAGTAAAATAGGAATTATGACAAAAAGTAGGTAAATAAGATTAATTCTTGTAACAATGTAAGGTTGTTGAAACATCCTTCCCTCAATAAAATGGATTGAAGGTCCCTTATCTCTATTAAGGAGAAATCAACAAAGCGGTGACAGTAAATCGTTAATTGGCTCCCGAGCTTGTTTTTTTAGTCAAAATGATCAAACCTTACGAACGTCCACCTATAAATGAAAACACCGCAGAGGCGATAAAATCCTCTGCGGCTCCATTTCTGTATATCAGCCTTGTAACTGCATCTATCAATCAGATGAGAGCGTCCATTCCTGACGCTCTTGATGCAAATCCAGATCTTTGAGTGTCAGCAATCCATCTTCCGATATTTCGAGTGCCTTGCCATTATGGACAGAAGTAATTCTGACTGTTCCATTATCATTTTTGGCTATCAGCCACCGTTGATTATTATAGCCAAGATAATTGTACAGCTGAATTTTATTTTGTCCCGTATCCAGGTCCAGCGCTTTGCCCCCCTCTGTTCGTATGGAATATGATCCGTATTCATCCCCTGTAGGAATCAATGTCCAATGTGTCGCTTGATCTGCTTCAGCGGCCATCACGGGCTCACCGTTCTGAGACCTGGCAGTATAGATCGCTTTGCCTGTTGCAGTATTTGTAAAGCTGGTTCTCGTTAAATTTGCTTCTGAACTATTGGTGACATGAACATTCTGATAGGAAGCCTGCCCCCCGAAAACATTCAGCCCAAAATGGCCTTCTGCAAAGGTCCCATCCATTACATCGATGATTTCCTGGCCATCCACATAAATCTGGATGTGAGGGCCTTTCGCTTCAATCTTCACTTTATACTCCTTACCCGGGATAATAAAGGCAGGGACTTTTCCGATGACCATACGCTCCTGAAAGCCACCGTCCATTTTATAAAACAGGCGAAAAGCCTTCATATTGGGATCAAGGTTGAAGTAATACCCGTTTCTTCCATCCTCACTTGCCCGGAAAAGAATGGATCCGGCTCCCCCAGTTTGCCCAAGCATCATATGTGCTTCATAAGTGAAGTCTCCTGCTGTTTCCCTGGCCATATAATTTGCATCACTTGCTGGATGCGTACCGCGGATTCCATCTTCGGTTACGACCCATCTGGAGGCAGAAATATCCGATTTCCATCCCGTCAGATTGGTATGGAACTCCCCATCAAACACTTTAACAACGACACTTTCAGAAACCTTTCCATTAGGTGTAGTGGCCGTAATCACCGCTTCTCCCCTGCCGCCTGCTTTCAATACTGCTTTAGAGTTTGCGGAGGAGACTACCTTTGCAACCTTTGAATTACTGGATTTCCATGTAATAGGCTGGACTGCCTTCCCTGATTGATTCCCGATGGATGCATACAATGTCAGTTCATCGCCCATACTCATTTCTCTTGGATTTTTATCCATGACAATACTTGCTGCTTCATCCTGGACGTTGTACCAGGTATTTGCAAGAGAATGGATTTTTAATGAGACAACCTTCACCTCGCCCCCCTCGGTGTAAAAGCTCATACCGCGGCTTGCCGGATCAGGGAAAATGACATCAGAGATAACGGCCTCTCCAGCATTCACAAATACCTCAAGAGAAGAATCGTCAACGAATATATTTAGTTTGACTCGGTTTTCAGCTGGTTTTAAAGGGGCTTCATGCAAGGTAGAAAAACGGCTGGAGAAATCTGTCTCACCCGACTCGGTACGATCTACAAATAGTTGATGATCTCCACTTTTATATCCAATGACTGTTTTCTGGCCGGCACCTTCACGAACTCTAAAACCAAATTCGGCGTTTTGGCTTGACGCAGGTATTTCAATTTCTGCTTCTATTTCAAATGCTCCTGACGAAATTCCCTTTAACAGGTTAGGGGCATTTGCTGGATTAACCAGCTTGTTCTGTGTCTGGAAAATGGTGCTGCGAAGGTCCTGCAGTTCCTGAATCGGAGCTTGAGCCAGCCTTATCCCTTCCTCCGTCTTCACCAGTCTTACTTCTCTCGGAATGGTCAGTTCACCTTTCCAGCCAGCAGTCGGGAATGCGAATGGATAATCCCAGTTCGTCATCCATGCCATCATCACCCGGCGGTTATCCGGCATATTGGAGAAGGACATGGAGGCGTAGAACTCCTTTCCAAAATCTGTTTTCAGTACTTTGCCGGGTGGATTATCGTTGACGAATTTACCCTCAGGTGTCAAATTTCCGATAAAATACTCTGCATCGGAGCCCTGGGTCTTCGGATTTGCCCCTGTAGAAATCATCAGAACCCACTTTTTCTCACCTGTATCCCCCACCGGAAGCTCAAAAAGATCCGGGCATTCCCAAACACCGCCCCGGACATAATTTCCGTAGCCAAAACGATCCGTAAGCCCCCAATCTATGAGATTAGTCGATGTAAAAAAGCGGATATGATCTCCTCCAGACACGACCATTACCCATCGATTGTTGGCTTCGTCTCTGACTACTTTGGGATCACGGAAATCCCATCCTCCGGGATCCTCGCCATTTTTACCTGGATTTTCAATGACAATGGGGTGTTCCGCAGAATATTTCCACGTGCGACCCTTATCTGTACTGTAGGCAAGCCCAATACGCTGATTGCCGTTTGGACCATCTGGATTAAAGGAAGTGTAATAGGCAATAAGTCCTTTTCCTCCAGAATCAGTAAACAAACCAGAAGCGTTATTCAGATCCGCTATTGCAGAGCCTGACCAAACATGCCCGTGGTCATTCCACGGCAAGGCGATAGGCAAGCGCTTCCATTTTACGAGATCGGTACTTACTGCATGAGCCCAGGTTCCTCCGTCTTGATGGAACAAATGATACTCGCCTTCATAGTAAACCAACCCATTTGGATCGCTGACCGAGCCGCGGGCCGGGGTGTAATGATAATCTGGCCGATATTTTTCTTTATAGTAGCTGGAATCCGGAACCAGATAAACATCCTGGAAATAAGCAGAACCTGAGGTCACGGCAAAGCCTGCGAAACCTGTCTCATAACTGCTGTCGGTTACTTTTAAAGCTGGTTCGGAATATCCATCCACAAAGAGTTCGATTTGATTGCCGTTGGCGATAATCTCCAGATGGTGTTTGGATCCCTCTTGAGATTGGTAGTTTCGGTCCGATGTCTTTAGAACCGTACCGTCTCCCTTCCTCAATTGGGCTTTCACTGTGCTTCCATCCTTAATCAATGCAGCCTGGTAGCCCGTTGTTCCTTGTTCATTCGAACGAAATACCAGGGATGCTTCTGCTGAATTCTGGTCAAAAGATACATTTCCTTCATAGACAAAGTCATCTGCAGAGTTATTGTAAATGAACTTGGCCTTTTCCCCGTCTGCAGACATTCCTTTCATCCCCAGGATGTCCGGTGCCCAGCTTCCTTCCTTATAAATGGGCGTCCCTAAATTTGTTGATAGTTCGCTCACCTTCACGTTTTGAAACAAGGCTGCACCGTCCCATACATGAAGCCCAAGGAAACCATTCCCGTAGGTCTTGTTATGGACATCAATGACAGGAGCGTACTTATTTTCCCAATAAACCTGAATATGATCTTCTACGACCTTCACCTTCAGATGATAGATTCCTCCTTCTTGGAGAGTAACCTGATATTCCTCTTTCCAATTGTTTTCGTCCCGAGCATCACGAAGGCGAATGATTCCCGCATTAGGAACAATCTGGAGCATGTATGAGTCCCATCCATCTTCACCGGAACGGAAGACTAAAGCAGCGTCTGCCTTTTTATCGATGATTTTTACATCTGCTTCATAAATGAAATTCTCTGAGCTGACACCTGAAATCGCCATCGCATTTTCTCCGGATTGAGAAGTTAGCAATAATCCCTGTTCTGTATCTTCCAGTGTGCCGCCCCCTTTCATTTGCCAGTCTGTCAGATTAGTAGCTGATTTGGCTGCGCTTTCAAAAATAGATTCATTCCTCCTCAAATCTTCCCTTGATTCATCCGACGAAGTTGCCCCGCCTGTGGGAGGCATAATAGTCAACCCCGTAGAGGCAACTAGAAAAATAGACAATAATGCAGAAGTCCATTTTATGATATACGGCTTCATCCTTAGCCCTCTCTTCTAAAAAAGATTAACAATAGGCAGCAGCAACAATAATGACTTAGTGAGGAAGACCAGGCTGACCCGGGTCTTCCCTAAAGAACACATCTTAAGGACATTTATAGCCCTGGTGGAAGGCATGTCCTAAAATCTGCTTGTATTTCCAGCCGGCCTTACTAAAAAAGACCCGATTTTCGAAAAGGAAAAGTCTGTCAGCTCACGGGACAGGTACATGGCAATCTGTCTGGGGAATGTCACAGGAAATAAAAGTATTCCAGCGATCAATTGCTGCATCTGGATGCACTGCCGCAGGACTTCGCCGACCCTTTAGCACATGCTGTACACTTCTTCCATATTAGGCAATGCTGAAAGTGCCCCTATCTTTGTACAAACACATGCCCCCACTTTATTGCTGAAAGAGATCACTCTCTTTAGTTCCTGAAAATCCGCTAATACTTGGCTGGGGTTTTGAGCTTTGGCCAGCTGATACAGGGTGGCTCCAACAAAGGCATCTCCTGCTCCGGTAGAGTCAATGGAACGAATCCTCACACTTGGAACCGTCTCAGCTTCCTGACCATTTGAGATCATGGTCCCTTCCTTCCCTAGCGTTACGGCAACTGATTGGGCTCCCAACTGATGAAAGGCCTCAATTCCTTCTTCCAGGTCATCTCTGCCTGAAATGATTCTAAGTTCCTCATCACTCACTTTTATAAAATCAGCCATAGAGATCCCCTGTTTGGCTAATTGTATGAAATGGGGGATTCTTCCCTTCCAAAGGTCGGCCCTGAAATTCGGATCAAAAGAAACGAACTTGCCTTTCTCCTTTGCCAGCTTCATTAAGTGCAAATACGAAGACTGGAATGGGTTGTCCAGCAGCGCCGTTGCAGAACCGAAGTGAAGAATCCCGCTCTCCATCATGTGACTGTAATCAAGTTCGTCCTCTGTCAGAAATGCATCCGCGCCTCGATTGAAAACGAAATCTCTTTCTCCATCGGCTTTTAATGAGACAAATGCCATCGTGGTCGGATGGTCATTGTCCATAATAAGCAGCGAGGTATCGACCTGTATATCATTTAAGGTTTTCTTTAAAAAGTGTCCGAAGGGATCATTGCCAACCTTCCCTGCAAACACGGCTTTGCCCCCCAACTTTACAATAGCGGCGCAAACGTTGGCGGGTGCTCCTCCAGCCTGTTTTTCAAAGATATGGCCATCTGCCAAGTGTACGCCTGCATCCTTGCAGAAGAAATCGATGAGCAATTCTCCTATGCAGAGGATGGATGAAGAATTTGCTGCCATTTACAATCAACCTTCCTTTTTAAAAAAAATAATATTCCTCAAGAAAGTTTCACCCTGAAGTCCAGGATGAAACTTTGCTCATATCCCTACCCCCAGATTGAGTTCAGGCTGGTAAGCTTCAAAGACGAGACATGTGTTTCCCCATTGTTCGAAAACAAAACGATTTTATCGTAAGGCTGATTCGGAAAGACCAGGCTTGTGCAAACAGCTTTCCCACCATTGGCCACTGCTTCAATTGAAGAAGTATCTATAAAAATCTGAAGGTGTATTTTGCCCTCTTCCATTTTCAACATGGTTTCCTGCATCGCAGGGAAGGATTCTGAGAAAAAGCTGATTCCTGCCTGTCTTCGATCAAGCATGATTTTTTCACTTTCCGCATCATACTGAATCACAGTCCATTCTTGAACAGCATTTTTAAAAATAATCCCAAAGGCAGTGGAGTCTTTCTTTTCAAGACGGACATTCACTTCCATTAACGGACTCAGCATGTCAATCGTTACGGGAGAGTCAGATTTAACCGTCAGGTCCTGAATGACTTCCGTATGTTCCCGTATAGAATTGATTTCGGACACCATTTTTTGAACCAAACGAACCCCTGACTCCGTGCGTGCAAGGGAGAGCTCTCTTGGCAAGGTCATGGCACTGCGCCATTCCTCCGTCGGAACCTGGTTGGCATAACGCCAGTTGCTCATCCAACCGAGATAAATTCGCCTCCCATCTTCTTTGGGAAGATCCGACCAGCTAACTCCAGCATAGTTATCCCGTCCAAAGTCAAGCCACAGAATGGTGTCATCACTATTCTCGTTCTTAAAATTCCTGCCGTCGAATTGGCCAACAAAATACTGGGTTCTGGAACCTTCCGGAAAGTCTGGGTTATCGCCAATGGAAACTAGCATCACCCACCTGTTGTCATTTGCCTCACCGTCCACCGGCAGTTCAAACAGGTCGGGACATTCCCAGACTCCGTCATGGGAACCTGCGGTACGGCCGAATTCACTGGCAAACTCCCACTCTTTCAGATTAGCCGATGTATAGAGAGTAACACTTTGGCCGGTTGCGAGAATCATCACCCATTTATTACTCTGATTGTGCCAAAATACTTTAGGGTCGCGATAATCAGTGATCTTCTCTTCTGATAGCACCGGATTTCCTTCGTATTTCATCCACGTTCTTCCATCGTCTTTGCTGTAAGCCAGGCTTTGTCGCTGGCGCGGCCTGTCAGAATCGGGATAATGATCAGCGCTTGTATAAATAGCCACTAACCCTGCCTCTCCATCAAAAAAGCCAGTTGTGTCATTCCAGTCTACAACTGCACTTCCAGAAAAAATCGCCCCATGCTCATCTGGATGCAATGCAATTGGCAAGTGCTCCCAATGAATCAAATCTTTACTGACCGCATGCCCCCAGTGCATCGGTCCCCAGGTTGTGCCAAACGGATGATGCTGATAGAAAAGATGATATTCCCCATTAAAAAAGACCATTCCATTCGGGTCGTTCATCCACTTCTCTTCCGGGGAAAAATGAAATTGCGGACGGTGTTTCTGGTTATACAGATTCAGCATGCTTCAAGCCTCTCCTTCACTCCATAGTCGTGTTTAAAAAGAAGAAGGCTGCAAGGTGCTACAGCCTTTTCTATGAACCTCTCATTATTTCTGGTTTCTGTCATACCCTGTTTGCTTAATTTTTAGCCATTCTTTCAAGCCTAAGCGATCCAGTTCTTTCAAGTAGCCGCGCCATTCTTGTTCAACCTTGCCATTCTGGATCCACTCCGCCCGTTTCCTCATTACATAGGCGAAGAGATCGGTTTCAATTGCAGACAGGCGATCAAGCTCTTCAATGGAGAAAAATACCTTAGGATAAATATTCTCTGCCTTCATATGAGGAACCATGACTTCTTTCATCAAGCCCAGTCTCCATGCTGCATCGTCCGGTTTGGTCGTCACTTTGCCGTAATACTCATCGAGGATGGCCAATGGTCCGCCAATGTTTGTCTTCTGTCTCAATTCAACCGGCGCAGTGCCTTCCAGAGGCAAATGCTTCAGCATATTGGCTTCTTCGTCATATTCAAAGATGTTTTGCTGTTTTTCATCCCCATATGTTCCCCAGTTATTTTGAACGGATTGGACCGGATCATAGAGTTCATCAATCCACTTAGCCGTTAATTCAAGGTTTTTGTTCGCAGAGGTGATGACCATTCTTC
This sequence comes from Mesobacillus foraminis, assembly GCF_004340465.1. Taxonomy (GTDB): domain Bacteria; phylum Bacillota; class Bacilli; order Bacillales; family Cytobacillaceae; genus Mesobacillus_B; species Mesobacillus_B foraminis. Next base: position 67,075 of record NZ_SLVV01000005.1, read on the forward strand.
CACGGTCAAAGCCCATTCCATTTGTTCTGGTTACATTTACATGTCCATCCGGCCCTGCGAGTGGCGGCATCAGGTCATATTTATCATTCATGCCAGTGATGTTTGCCTTGTCCCAGGTGAAATAGAGGCCATAGCGATTGTCTTTTCCTTTTGCAATATACGTATTCCAGTCCTGTTCAAACGCTTCTACATCGATTAAACCTTCTTTATGCAGCTCATTGAGGAATTTGATCCCTTCCCTGTACCCTTCGTCCGCGGCAGTGAAGGTAACCTTGCCGTCGTTCGTTACGACTGTATGATCCCAGTTCTCACCGAGTCCGAAAGACCCCAGCAGGAAGGCCAGGTCCTCACCGCCAGACTTGTTGATAAATGACATTGGAATTTCATCTGCTTTTCCGTTGCCGTTAGGGTCCTGCGTTTTAAAAGCAATTAATACCTTCTTCAATTCTTCTGTTGTTTTAGGCATTTCAAGACCTAATTTATTTAGCCACTCGACGTTTATCCATGGGAAGTCATCAACGGAGTGAATACTTTCTTTTCCAGAGCCGAGCTCCTCAATCCAAGGGAATGAATAGATGTGGCCATCTGGAGCGGTCATCATTGCTTTGTACTCAGGCGCTGCTTCGAGAACCTTTTTTAGATTCGGCATATACTCTTCAATTAAATCTTCTACAGGTACAATGGCACCGTCTTTTGCCAGCTTTAACAGGTCATAGTCACTGTAGGCCGCATCCAGGACAGCATCTGGCAAATCTCCGCTGGCCATTGCAAGATTTCGCTTTTCAATAAAAACATCTGAAGTGTAGTTCTTCCACTTGATATTGACACCGGTTTCTTCTTCCAGACGCTGATAGATCAATTTTTCATTTGGATCCTTTGGTGCAAGCGGAGAGCTTTGTGTCATGAAGTTTAACGTCACTTTCTCTTCCAGCGGGAAGCTGATATCCTTTAAGTTATACTCTTTTGATGCTGTTTCACTTTTGCTGTTGTTGCTGCAGCCAGAAGCGAGTAATAGTGCTGCCAATGTGACAGCAGCGGCCTTTTTTGCCTTTTTCATAGAATTGCCCCTCCTAATTTTCATCTGTAAGCATTTTCAATTTATAGCTGGCCGTCCATTATTTTAATGAACCAACCATAACCCCTTTTTCAAAGTACTTCTGGAAGAATGGATACATCACAATCAGCGGCAGGCTTGAAATCACAATCGAAGAGTATTTAATCATTTCCGAAAGCTTTTTAAGCTCGGCCATTGCCAATTGGTCACTGATCATTCCCGGATCCGTCGAGTTTTGGATCAGGATGGACCTTAATACGAGCTGAAGCGGGTGAAGGCTGGGATCCTCAAGGTAAATCATGGCATCAAAATAGGAATTCCATTGACCTACGAACGCATACATGGCTAAAACGAAAATAATTGGTTTGGATAATGGCAAAACGATTTTAAAGAAAATAAGGAGATCTGAAGCTCCGTCAACCTTCGCCGCTTCATGCAGTTCAAAAGGGATCCCCTTGAAATAGGTCCTGGCCAGTATGATGTTCCACACATTCAAGGCCCCAGGCAGGATGATCGCCCAAGCCGTGTTCAGCATGCCCAAATCTTTGACAACAAGGTAGGTAGGGATCAACCCGCCGCTAAAGAACATCGTGATGATAAAAAGGGTCATGAAAAGGTTTTTTCCTACAAACCCATTGACCGACAGCGGGTAGGCGGCAAAAAGGGACACCACAACAGTTACAATTGCAAAACCTACGGAATAAAGAATCGAATTGATGAAGCCTCTGATCATCGCATCATTTCCAAGGATCAGCTTATATCCTTCCAGGCTCCAATCTTTCAGCTTGAACGAGAGTCCTTTGTTCAATAGGACGGTGGGATCCATAAAGGAGGCAAGCACCACATACACTAAAGGAACCAGGACGATTAAAATGGCAAGGAAGAGGAAGATACTGTTTAAACTCAAGATCATCCGGTCCATGCGGGTATACTTTATGTTCATTTGTCAGAACTCCTTTCCTGTTAATACAAACCTTCGCCTTCATTGAGTTTCTTGACGATATAATTTACAACGATGAGCATCACCACATTAATGACCGAGTTAAACAATCCGACAGCTGCGGAGTAGGCATAATCACCCGCCTGTAAACCAACCTTGTACACATAGGTCGGAATGATTTCCGAGGTTGGCAGATTCATAGCCGTTTGCATGAGATAGGCTTTTTCAAAACCGATGGCCATTATTCCGCCTGCAGCTAAAATGAATGTCACGGCCATAAGTGGCTTCAGCGTTGGCAAGTCAATATGGATAATTCTTTGCAGAATATTGGCGCCGTCAATCGTTGCAGCATTGTGAAGTTCCGGATCTACATTTGCCAGTGCCGCCACATAGATAATGGACGACCAGCCAGCTGCCTGCCAGATTCCCGAGAGGATATAAATCGTTCGAAAGTAATCCGGATCCGATAAAAAGGAGACAGGTTCTCCAGTCAGCAAGGTAACGATCTGGTTGATGGGCCCTGTTGGAGACAAGAAAATAAACAGCATACCAACAATGACAACAACCGAGATAAAATTGGGTGCATACAGGACAAGCTGGATATTCTTTTTAATGGCTGCCCTGCGAACCTGATTCAGCATAAGTGCGAGGATGATCGGGACCGGGAACCCCAGGATCAGCCCGTAAAAGCTGAGCTTAAGAGTGCTCATAAAAATAGTTCCAAAGTTCGGCGATGAGAGGAACTTGGTGAAATTTGCAAATCCCACCCACTCACTTCCGAGGATTCCCTTGATCGTGCTAAAATCCTTAAAAGCAATAATCGCCCCATACATAGGAACATATTTGAAAACAATCGTCAGAATAAGAGCCGGAGCAATCAACAAATAGAGAAAATAATTTTCCCGAATATACTTGAGATTGGTTTTTAACTTTGAATACCCCTTTTTCGATTGCATCGGGATTGCTGTATTTTTATCAGCTTTCATTAATTCCTGCACTCTAGTAACCTCCTATCTAATTTTTCTTAAAATGCAAAAGAAATTTCACTTATAACTACCAAGCAACCGATTACATTTCCGGCGTGTCATACCCTTCGTCTTTCCTCGGTTTCTTGTATTAACTATAGCAAGATGCTGAAGGACAGTATTTTGACATTTTCGGGTTCTGATGTTTAAAATTTTCGGTATATGGAATCGTTTTCAAAATAAACATAAAAAAACCTCAAGCTTTATTAAGCCAGAGGATTTAACGTTTTTTATTGCTCCTGAAACTCCTTTATTCCACCATTAATCTTTTCGACTGCCTCCTTAGCTGAGGACCTGACGTCCTTGCCGCCAAGGCCTACATCTTCAAAAAGAGTCCTGATTGTATTGCTTACTACCGGGTATGCTGGTGTAACCGGGCGGTTTTTAGAGTGACTGAGTGTCTGGTTGATAAAAATATTGAGTGGATACTGATTCAATTCGGGAATATCCTTTGCTACCGAGGATCTTGCAGGCAGGTCTCCTGTGATCGTGACATATTTCTTCATGCCCTCGTAGCCTGTCACATATTTAATAAACTTCCATGCTTCTTCCGGATGGTCTGTCTTTGCTGAAATCCCCAGTGCCCACCCTCCGTTTGGAGCCGCCTGGTACCTTCCTTTTGGCAATGGAGCCACACCGAAATCCCTTCCAAGAATGAAGTCGCCATTCCGCTCAAAGTCTTTTACCCTCCAGGAGCCTAAAACAGTCATTCCCAGTTTTCCTTTCTCAAACGCATCTGGCGGCATTTCCACCGAGGCCACCCCATGCTTATGATAAAGGTCCTGGAAGAATTTCAATGCCTTCAATGCCTCCTTTGAATCCAAATATCCGCTTGCCGTAGCTGCGTCCGGGCTTAAAACATCTGCCCCAAAGTGCCAGAGGAATGGCATTTTAAAATAAGCCGGAGCTTCACCGTCCCCAAATCCCTGGGCAGGGTCTATGCCGATGATCCCTTTTTCTGGATCACTTATTTTTTTTGCTGCCTCAACCACTTCATCCCAGGACATGGGCATCTTGGGATCAGGAGATGGAAATGGCACTCCAGCCCTTTTAAGAACGTGCTTATTATAAAAAAGGGCAATGCTTGATTCGGCAATTGGCGCCAGATAGATTTGATTGTTGAATTTTAACCCTTCTAAAGTAGATGCTGGAAAGTCCTCGATATTCCCTTCCTTTTTCATTACATTATCAATTGATAAGAGGGCACCTGCATGAGCATAAAGGGCGAGTGTAGGGCTGTCTATGGCCATAATATCTGGCGGAGTACCTGTCGCAATCTCTGTACGGAGCTTTATTTCGTAATCGCTGTAATGAATCAGCTTCATCTTGATCTTAATGTCGGGGTTGGCCTTTTCGAACGCCTTCACTAATTCTTCATAGGCCTTATTCTCGGAGTCATTCCCTTTATTTCTCCAAAAAGTCAGCTGAACTTGTTTGAGTGGTTTTTCCCGGATTTCTGTTTTCTCATAGCCGCCAGGTTTATAGAGATAGAGAACAGCAGCACAAATGCCTAGTAGAATGCTGAAAGATAGAATAAGTGCCAGCTTTTTTTTCATCTGATTGTTCCCTTCCTCAACTGGTTAGATTTTCGAGTGAATTTCGATAATCCACGGGTGTTTGGCGATAATGTTTTTTAAAGACCGTACTGAAATAACCAGAGTTCGAATAGCCAACCAGGTTGGCTACATCAATAATCTTAAGCTGCTTGTCCTTCAGGAATTCTTTTGCTTTTTCCATTCTTACATTAACCAGATAATCGCTAAAATTCTGCCCCGCATAATTTTTAAAGGTTTCGGACAAATGCGCGCTGTTAATATGAAACATTTCTGACAAGAGCGAAAGGGATATTTCGTTCGCATAATGCTGATCCAGATACTGGCGTACCCCCTCAACAATTAATCTTCCATTTGAAAAACGCGCTGTTCTTACCTTTTCAATAATCATCTGGGCCAATTCAGCAAGCTGATCCATTACTTTATCATAGGAATTCAGCTCCCAGATGCTCTGCTGGCAGCTCCACATCAGTTTTTGAATATCCTTCGTTTCAGTATCGTATTTACGTGCAATCGCTCCCAGTAAAAACAGCACACGATTTGATATAAAAGAAAAGGCCATGATGGACTGATTTTCATTACTGCCCAGAAGAGTAAGGAGATTTTCCTTAAATACCCCGAAGTTGGCATTTTCAACAGAATTAGTTAATTTTCTTTCCATATCAGGAGAAAACTCAAAGTCTTCTTCTTTCAGATTTGATACATCAACGACTTGTGACCAGGAACCTAACTGGCTCTTGCTCCAGGCCATCAGGCTGGAAATATAGCCCGTTTTTAGGTTTGCCACTCCGGCCACCGCATTCCCTATGCCTATAACAATCTCTAAACCAAGGAGTCTTTTTATCTGATTCTGAATCATATTGGCAAGACCCAAAGCAGTTTCTTTCCCCTTGCCCAACAGTCTTATAAAATGGATCATATTGGCGTAGCTTGGATCATAAAAGGAATAGATTCCATCCTGCGCATTTGCCATTTCCCTGCACACCATCTGAAAAGGGAGCCGTAATTCTTTTAAGCGATTGGTATCTTCCCTGCTTCCCCTTATTTCCACCGTGATGAATTGAAACTCTACTCTTTCATTTATCAGTTCTTCCAGCTGCAGCTGCCTTAGCCTTTCCCGCACCATCGCCGGCTCCAGCCATTCTTCTTTTACTAAATAGAGCAAATATTGTTCCTGTACTTCCTGAAGCTGAGTTAGGGCAAGCCTCCGCATTTGTGCAGCCTCCGCCTGTTTTTTCTTCTCTTCTTCTGTTTCTTTGCGGATCTTCTTCAATGTTTCTTCCAATTCATCCGGGGCAACCGGCTTTAACAAATAGTCCTTGACCCCTTCCTTCATAGAACCTCTAACATAGTCAAAGTCTGAGTAGCCTGATAACACAACAACTTTTATATGTGGAAATTCTTGCTGGCATTGTCTTGCCAATTCAAGGCCATCCATGATGGGCATCCTCATGTCTGTGATCACCACTTCAACTTTTACGGACCTAAGAAACTCCAGTGCTTCAAGGCCATTTGAAGCTTCCCCGACTATTTCAAAACCCTCTTCTTCCCAGTCCACTTTCATCCGCAGCCCCTGGCGGATTTGCATCTCATCATCTGTGATCAGGACTTTCAGCATCGAGTTCACCTCCAGGATACTTGATACATAATTCAATTTTCGTGCCCATGCCCTTTTCCGATTGAATCCTGTAAGAAAAGTCGCTTCCATAGTAGAGCTTTAGTCTTCCAAGGACATTCCTGAGTCCAATGCTTGTGCCTTTGCTTTGCAGCACACTGACAGCTTCCTGGCGATTTTCCTGATGTACAAGTTCCATCAGCACATCATTTGCCATGCCAGCGCCTTTATCTTGAACGCAGATGACCACTTGATCATTTACTATTTTTGCAGAAATATAGATTTCAGCCTTATTTTTTTCGCTGAAACTATATTTTACAGCATTTTCCACAAGGGGCTGCAGGATAAATTTTATGATAGGCAGATGTTTTGTCTCCGTTTCCTCCTCGATCTCAACCGAGATGGAATCTACATACCTTGCTTTTAAAATATTCGCATAACTCCGGATGTACATCATTTCTTCTGCAAGTGTCACGACATCACTTTTCGTGTTTAAAGAGTACCTCATCATCTTGCCCAGATACGCACTGACATTCATCACTTCTCTATTTTTACCCTGGGCCGCCAGACCGCCAATGATTTCCAGGGTATTATTCAGGAAGTGAGGATTGATTTGCAGCAGCAGGGCTTTATATTCCGCATCTCGCCTGCGAATGTTCGCCTCATATTCAGTTTCGATTCTATCCTTCAACTGATCAACGGTATGTCCTACTACATTTATCAGATAGCCCACTTCGTTATTAGAGGATTTTATGGTCGGCATGAACCGTTTCGCACCGGCGAAATCACCTCTTTCAATGAATCCCATCGCCTTTGCCAGCTTCCCCAATGGACTTACAATATTCGATGAAAGCATGTAGGAAGCCAAAATCGTCAGCAAGAACACGATGCCGCTCATGATAAGCATGCTTCGCCGCAGATTATTGACTTCTGAAAACAAATCTGACTGTGCTACTTCACTCAGTAAAATCCAGTCTCCAACTGAAAGCTTTTGGTAAAACACAAAGTATGTTTCCCCTTTAAACGCAGATTCCAATAAGCCGGTTCCCGATTCGCTTTTACGAATAGTTGCGAGACTTCTTGCCAAAACCTGTTTCGGGGTCCCACTGATTTTCCCCGTTAAAACATTGTCTCCGTGCTGGTTGATCAAATAGGCATGACCTTTTTGCCCAATTTTGTTTTTCTTCAAAGCGGCTTCAAGCAAGGCAGTTGGAAAGTTAACCTTAATGATTCCATAGGAAACGAGTGTATTCATATCAATTAACGGCAGTATATAACTATTAATTGCTCCGGGAGTAGGCTGATAGGGATCTGCATGGGCAGTTACAAATGAGTTTCCTTCTTCCGAATACTCCTTGTACCATTCTTCTTCCTTTAAAAGCGGATTATTTCCCCATGCTCCGGTGCCATCATGGAGCATCACTGAAACCGACATTCCATTCGAATTATTGACAGTCATGGAAGAGAGGTGGTTTTTCACCTGGTTCCTCATCAGCAGCTTTTGTTCCTGAGGGGCGCTTGATGAGGCCTCATCTGTTTTCATCCACTGCAGGGCAGTCTGATTTACTAGGATCTGTTTGCCAAGATCCGTTGCCTGAGTAGCAATTGAATTGATATACAAGGAGTATTGATCCATCATTTCCACTGTCAGTTCCTGGGTCTGTTCCTCAATAACCGAAGCAAACCATTTTGGAATTAGGAAAGAGAAAACGATAAATGGGATGGTAAGCAAACAGGTAAAAATCAGAAATAAACGATTTCGCAATGAAAAAAACATCATCCACCTCCTCCACAAGGCAGTAAGCCCTTACACTCAACAACTTATTAGTACAACTAATTTAGCATATCCCTGGGTATTCTGATATAGAAAATTAATAGTGAAATGTATTACAGGGGTAATTCCCCAGCTCCCGGATGACAATTCCTCCTATAAAAATAGGAATTTTAACCAATTTCAAAATAATTGTTGGAAAATAAAAAAAAGTGGAATAAATAGTAGTAAGAAAGATGGGGGGAATACCTCTTGATAAAATTATATAAACATGTAAAAGGAGGTGAAATCAAATGAGGGTGAATCTTACATTAGTTGATGGGACATCGATTACAAATGTTTATATCAGTAAAGAAAATAGAAGAATGTCTGAGTGGCCTTACTTGACCAAAGAAGGGATCAGGAGGGCACTAAGCCGCCTCCCCCAAGATTCAAAGTTTTTTTGCTATCAGAACGAATTTCTTCTCGGGAAACTTCCTGTTAACCGGGTGAAGGAATATCAAATAATAAATGCAAATTAAAAAAAAGGTGTCCAATGACACCTTTTAGTTTTCTCTCTATTCATTTGCCATTTAACCGTTTGAGAGATAAACCCTCGTAACCATTACTTGTTGCGAAATTTCACTAAACCATTTTTAAAGAGAAGTCTTGTTAATCCTTGTCAAAGTAAGCATCAAGGATCCTTTTCCCTATTGCTTTATTGATTGTACTGGTATCGTTTTCCACATCAGGAACCACTACTGAAATGGCCACTTCAGGATCTTCATATGGAGCATACCCGACGAGGGTCAGATTATAATTGTAACCCCCATCTTCATCCAGGACCTGTGCAGTTCCTGTTTTACCGGCGGGATGATAGGCAGCCCCTTTGAAGTGTGACGCTGCTGTTCCATGGCTTCCGTTCATGACAAGCCTGAATCCTTCCTGCACTCGCTTGATATAGGATAAATCCATGTCCACTGTGTTCAATACATTTGTCTTGAATTGTTCCAGGACCTCTCCAGACTGCCCGCTTTCATGGTTAGGTTCCCGAATCTCCTTCATCAAATGAGGCTGTACCCGGTTCCCGTCATTGGCAATCGTTGATACATACTGAACAAGCTGCAGCGGTGTATAGGTATCAAACTGGCCAATGGCGAAATCCATTAAATTCCCCAATTTTTGGACCCCTCCATCATAGCCAGTTGCTTCAGTTGGGAGATCAATCCCGGTCTCCACTCCAAGCCCAAATTGGGCGAAATACTTTCTGAATGTATCATAGGATTCCTCTGGATCCTCAAATCCAGATCTCGCTCCGTAATCATAGTCTCCAATTTTCATGGCAATATGGAACATATAAACATTTGATGATCGTTCCAAAGCGGTTAATTCGTTGATTCTTCCCATATTGACATATGATTTTTTCAAAGGTGTTCCACTCAGTTTGATTGGGGCATCAAGAAAAGTATCGCCCGGAGAAATAACTCCTGTCTCATACCCCGTTAACACGGTGGCTCCTTTTACGGTCGACCCCATTGCATAGGAATTGTAAAGGGCGCCATATGCTTCATCCTGGATGTCTTTTTCCATTTCTTTCTTCCCGGCGATGGCCAGGATTTCGCCCGTCTTAGGATTCGTCACCACGACATAGGCACTCTTTGCACCATTGTCCTTTTTCAGCTCTTCCACAATGATTTTTTCAGCCTCCTGCTGCAGGTTTAAATCAATGGTTAAAATCAAATCCTTCCCGCTTTCCCCTGGATCCACCTTTACTTCAGAGATTTCCCCTGTTCCGTCCTTTATATAGGTCGTCTTCTCTTTCTCCCCTTGAAGCCATTTCTCATAATACTGTTCCAGAAAGCTGGTTCCAACCAAATCGTTTAAATCATAGCCGTTCTCCTCATAGGTATCAGCTTCCTCTTCCGGAATTCTCCCTACCTTGCCGAAAAGCTGGCGAAGCGTGTCGCCATAGATATAATCTCTTTGGGAATCAACCTTCACTTCCACACCGGGAAGTTTGCCAAGGTTTTCGTTCAATACCGCTCTTTCTTCAGTTGTCAGTCCAGACTTAAGTCTTTTGGCAGAAGAAGAATCTGTGTCCATTTCCTTCTTAATGGCGAGAACCTCCATTTCCTCTCCCGTTATCTCCTTTAGTTCTTTGTCTGTAATCCGCTCTAAAATCAGATCGTATTCCTCATTGTCATCCAGATTTGCCTGTTCGGTTGAACTAAGTTTCGCGTAAGCCTTATCTTTTCTGGTCAGTATCCAATAATCCTTTTTGTCTCGTTCTGTCATGTTCTTGGTATCCACAGAAATCATTCCAGCCAGCTTTTTCGCCAATTCCAGTTTCTCCTGCTGTGTACTCCCTGCTGGATCAGCATAGGTTAACGTATAAATAGGTTCATTTTCGACCAGAACCGTGCCATTCCGGTCATAAATCTTCCCTCGGGGAGTATTCCAGGAGTACACCGTTTGATTGGTTTTTTCGCTTTCCTCCCGATACTCTTCTCCTTTTACGATCTGAATCTTGCCCAGCCGTAAAATAAGAATGGAAAACAGGAGAAAGACAATCATAAAAAGGATATTGAAGCGGGAATAAAGGATCCTTCTCTTTTCCCTCATTTCTGGAATCTCCTTTCCCGTAAATTCAAAAAGGAAGCTGGCAAGCTCCCCCGGTAGTGTGAATTGGTATTTTCTTAGCAATAGGAAAATCATCCTTACCTATCTTATTAAAACGAAAAGATATGAATTTTTTATGACCATTTTTTTAAGAAAAAAGGTAGATTCTAAAAGGGGTTCCCGCAAATTTGTGATTTTCTTCATACAAAGGCCTGCCGACTTTTTCACCATCATGCCGTATAGGACCAGTACTGTCAGGGCTTGCTAAACATCATAAAAATAGCAACCGAGTTAGTCAGTTGCTAGACAATGCGATATCATTTGCGATACTCCCCCATCAGCCGAACTTCTCTGATTTTTTTAATGAATAAAAGGTTGCTGCAGAGTAGGTTACAGCTTCTGTGCAAACTGGTTAAGTCTTTCAGCCAATCCCTGGATCTCCTTTATAAACATGATCGTCTGTTCAACAGACTTCGCTTGCACTTCTCCGATGGATGCAATTTTATCAAGCGATTTATCGATATTCTCCATCGCAGTTCGGATCCCTTTCATTGTACTATTGATTTCCTTTGTTGATCCCAGTGTTTCATTTGATAATTTCCTGATCTCTTTTGCTACAACTTCAAACCCTCTCCCCGCTTCGCCTGCTCTGGCCGCTTCGATTGCAGCATTCAATCCCAGCAAATTGGTTTGATCCGCCACTCTTTTAATGAGGAAAGAACATTGGCTGATTTCTCTACGTCCTAAACAGCGCGGTGAGACTGGTTTAAAAGATCCCTGGAAAAATTTGCAAGTGCATTTGATCCATCAGAAATGGTGCTTATTTGATCATTTGCCTGCAGGAGCGAAGCAGAGATCTGGTCGGATATCATTCTAAGTTCGGTTTGCCTTCGCAGCTGGACCGCAATCCCGCCGATAACCTTCCCGCTGTGATCATGCAGAGGGGTAGCGGTCCCTGTAAACTCATAACCATAAAAATCGGCAGGAACCTCCGAGCGTAGGGAACGATTCTCTTTTAAAGCGACCGAAAGGGGTTCCTGCGGGTTTAATGGCTGGTTGACCCTTATAGCCAGATTAATCGTTTCTCCAGGAAAATAGGCAATAAACTTTTCCATGTCACAGATTGCGATTGATAAGTCCGCTGGCACGGAAGACTTCAATAGGGGGATCATTCTAACTAATGATTCTAGTGATTCAATCTTGTACATCAATGGAACACACTCTCTTTCCAGTTTATTACTGTGCTTATAGTTAATACTCTCCATTTAGTATCGGCTAATATCTGCAAGAATGAAGCGCTAAAGGAGCAGGACTTTTTTTCAGCTCTCAATCCATATCGAATAACGGTAATCAATCACACAACCTATCGGGAATTCAACTAAAAAACCCGCCGGTCGGCGGGTTTCAGTTTTAATGGTTCCTGATTCCATTTTTGTATTAGGACGAATTAGTAAGAGTACACTAGATTCGTCTTTAATATTTACACCTTGATCACTTTTAGAAACCGGGACAATCTTTCATGCCATAATGGGAAAATTGGCGATAAATAAGAAACAGACCATTGATAATCAATAGCATAATATCATCCCCACGATTACAGATGACGGTGGCCAGCAAGGTTGCCGGCAACAGGCATCACTTTCGTTTCCAGAAAAGTATTGAATTTGCTCATTCTTCTTCCTCCTGTACTCGAATTATTTCTTCTATAAAGGTAAAAAACGGCTGAAACGCCCTTAATCGAGCTTGGAATAGAACAAAAATAGATAAAATGCAGCAGATATTACTTTAATAGTTTATTTTGGCACTCAATTTCATTAGTAAGTCTTTAACAAACAGGGTTCCTGATCCTTTATGCATTGATTCCTGAGGTTTATCGGTTGATTTTTCAGGTTTATGCATAGATTATTTTTGTTTATGCATTGATTCTTTTCAGTTAATGAAAAAGCTGTGTCTAGTCTGTGAAAACTATTTTGATTTACGTCTTTACCTGGTCTTATGATGCCCTTTTTCCAAACCACCCTTGATGTTTTTCACCTTCTCTTAACTTAGTTGACCTGTTTCCATTCCTTCCTTATTGAGGTTCGTTCATTGGCTTTATAATGACGTTTTTTTAATATGGTTTTCCAGACGGGTATCATTCTTCCTACTGGAAGTCACTTGTTACTACCTACCTTGAAACACGTTTTCTAGTGGATTCACTGAGAGAGTAGAAAAGATAGGGGCCATTATGAAAAACAGGTCCTATAGACTGCAGGCTTCCCCCATTCTATCGCTTAATCTATAATCCTACTGTCCAGCAATAGCTGAACTGAAATCATAAGAACCAGCTTCAAGCTCATAGACTGCTTTTCCGTCCTTGAACTCGATAAACTTTACTCCCTCAGATTTGGAAATCGGCTTGCCGCTTTCTTTGATGGTTTTGACGCTGCTCGCAGGAATATAAACGGTTGCCGTTGTGTTCGCAGGGACCGCAGCACTGTAGTTTAATGTGCCATTTTTAACTTCCCATTTGCTCTTTATTCGGCCATATACGGAATCATAGTGGCCCTCTGCCCACGTCATGACTCCATCCGGATCCGGGGTTGGCTTTAGGATGAAATGCTTAAAACCAGGATTCTCGGGATCACGTTCGATTCCCAGTGATTCATTGTACATCCATGCGCCTACAGCACCAAAGGAATAGTGGTTGAACGAGTTCATGCTGTTATTGCCGCCGAAGCCGTCCTCCACCGTGTACGAATTCAGCCTTTCCCAAATGGTTGTTGCCCCATTCTTCACTGAATACAGCCATGACGGGTAGGAAGTTTGCTGCAGCAATCGGTAGGCAATATCATCGTATCCGTTATCGGACAGTGCCTGGCTAATCGAAGCTGTGCCAATGAACCCGGTCATCAATGAATACGAAGGACGGGTCACTCCGCTGTCATCGGTGTTTTCACGCATGACTGCTGCTGCAAGATGGTCCGCCGCATGTGGAGTATTCTCTTCATTAAAAATGCCAAGTGCCAATGGCACTGCATAGGAAGCCTGGCTGTCAGCAAGTGTACCATTCGATTTAAGGGTTTTCTTTGTTTTGGCATCCACAAACTTATTATTGAAAAACTCTTTCCGTTCCATATACTTATTCCAATAACCCTCAGCGTCACCTTCATGGCCAAGGGCTTCTGCCGCCTTGGACATAATCCATAAATCATATGCATGGTAGGCAGACCAGAGAATCACATTTTCCGTCTTGCTGCTTTCCGGGCTTAGCCAATCCCCTAATGGGCCTTCATTGATCAAGCCCGTTGCCGGATTAACCCTGGTGTCTAAATAAGCCATGTATTTCTTCATTGAATCATAGTGCTCTTCTAATATCGTAATATCTCCATACTGCTGGTAAGCTTCCCATGGGACGGTCAAGCCTGCACTTCCCCAAAGAATGCCGCCAAAGCCAGGTCCTACAGGAGCAACGTCTGCATATCGTCCTGCAGCACTTTGCATGTCTCGGTTTGCAAGATTATGCCTCCTAAAGAACTGGTTTACATTATCGAGGTAAGTTGCTGTGCGGGAGAAGACGGAAATATCGCCATTCCAGCCCATCCGTTCATTCCGTGCCGGAGTATCGGTCGGGATGGATAGGAAATTGCCCCTCATGGACCAGGTAATATTTTCCCAAAGTTTGTTTACCAGCTGATTCGAAGTCTTGTAGCTTGAATCGATGTCTTTTACTGAACTAATCACCTCTCCCTGGACAGCGTCCAAAGGCAGAGCCTCATCAATACCCGTGATTTCAATATAACGGTAACCATGGAAAGTAAAACGCGGCTGAATTACTTGATCTCCGTCTTTCGCAATATACGTATCCTGGTTTAAGGCCGCACGAAGGTTTTCCTGCATGATCATGCCGACATTATCCTTGGATTCAGGAAGATCTGGATACAATACTTCCGCATATCTCATGGTTATTTTATTTCCGGCAGTCTCGTTTTCCAGCTTGATTTTAGGTACTCCGACCATATTTTGACCCATGTCATAAACATAGACACCTGGGCGGACCTCCGTTACCTTTTGGGCGGTGAGTGTCTTAACCACAGAGGCATTTTCTCCAATTTGCCCGATCAGCTGCATGTTGTCATAGCTAAGGCCAGGTGCGGTTGTGTTACTGTCAAGCGGTACTTCAACAGCTTTTTTCCAGCTGCTGTCATCAAAATCGGCTTTGCTCCATCCCTTTAACTCATTTTCTTTGGTTGCATCATACACTTCTCCCTGGAAGAAGCTTCCGTAAACAACCGGACCTTCATTACTGTATTTCCAGTCTGGATTGGTAGAAATCACTCTTTTGCTGCCATCCTTATAGGTAATCACAAGCTTGGCAAGCAAGGATGATCGGTCTCCGAAGAAGTTCCAGTTGGCCGTAGTAAATGTGGTAGCCCCGCTCCACCAGCCTTCTCCCAGCATCGCACCAATTGCATTAGCCTTCCCTGGTTTAATCATGTTGGTAACATCATAGGTCTGGTACATATGTGTTACATTGTATTGAGTCAGACCTGGATTAAAATAGTCTTCCCCAACCCGTTCACCATTGATATACAATTCGTAAATTCCGCGTGCAGTGGCATAAACCTTCGCACTTTCAATTTGTTTTTTATCGGCTGTAAACTCTTTTCTTAACATTGGCATGGAGTTACTGCTAGGATCAGCCACAACAAAGGAACCATCCTTTTTACCTTCTAAAATGTAGGAACCATTTTTGATCGTAAAACCTGTATTTTTCTTCAAAGCTTCAGAGTAGATGCCGTTATAAGCCTTTCCTTCCAGATCTTCTAGAAATAAAGCATTTTCCGGAGTTCGATAGTTGGTAACTTCCAGGTTTTTATACGAGGCTTTTTGCCCTGCATCCACAAAGAAACCAATATCTGCAAGCATAGGGAAGCTGATATAGTTCCCTCCTGAACCAACCGGATTTAGATTAATGCCGTTGCCTTCGGAAATTTTATTGGCTGCTGCCGTTCCATCGATGTAAATATTGAATATCCCTGAGTTGCCCCAGATATAAAATTTGTGTTCCTTGTATTTATTGTCGACGTTAATCAAACTCAAAGGAACATGATAGCTAAATAAAGGCACCTCTGGAGAGTCTCCTTGCTTGTAGCCAGCTCGGTAGACATTTAACTTAGCTAAACCATTCTCACTTCCGTCTACTTTTGAAATATCCAGTTCAATGTCAATGTAGCTTTCATTCTTTTTCTTCTCGATATTGTAGATGTTCTTATTTTTATCCATCAGTCTAGCATCGTTTGCCCCCAGGATAAAACTCGCTTTAGTTGCTCTTGTCGCTTGATCTAATTGAAGGGAATAATTAACCTTAAACACACTTAAATATTGTGAATATAAAACAAGGTCCTCATCATCTCCTCCAATCCAGGAAGCTCCATCCCAGCCTGATAAATTTGGATCAGGATTCATGAGGCCAGTTTCAAACCAGGAAGTGGATGATGCTTTTTTGTTGCTTTCATCCCATACCGTTACCGTCCAATTGTATCTTGTTGTCGCTTTCAGATCCTTTCCGGCATACCGAATGCCAACAGAAACATCACTTTGGACTTTTTTTGTATCCCATACGACTTTGTTTTTAGAGTCCTTGACTACTACCTGGTAGGCTGTCTGAGAAGCCCCGCGCCTATCAGAATCCATCTGCCAGCTAAAACTCGGTTTTTCAACATCAATCCCCAATGGTGTTGACGTATGATCCACCATTAGATTTGTGACTTTAAATTTACTGCCTTTGGCCAATGCCACTGGACTAAAACTGCTCACAGCCGTGCTTATAATCAGCAGGGTTAATAAGAAAATACTTATTATCCGCTTTGAACCTAGTGAAAATGAATTGTTCATAATAGCCTCCTTTAAAATTTTGCTTCTTTCTGATAAAAATATAAACCTCCTTTTTTGCAGATATGTAATGTTAGGATGAAGCAGCAGACCGCCCTCCTTTCTGCAGAATCGTTCTATACAGATCAGCACTTTGTATGTACTGGTTGTATAAGAGTTTCCGCAAATAGTTGTTAACGCTTTCAATTTTTGTTCGGGTTTTCATTGGCAATAACTGTTGCCCTATTAAAATCTTAATTTATTTTAACTATTCAAAAAAGTAGATAAACTTCAGGTAAGGGGGATAGTTTTCGGGTATTTTAAAAGATACAACGACAATAGAGAATAAGAAAAAGTTCAATCTAGAAACCCTCCACAGCTTCTTATTCCTAAAGAAAGGCAAAAGCCTGCAGATGTAAAAAACTAACTCCACAGGCTTTTCTAAGATTCTCTTAAGAGTATTTAGTTATTAATAAACATCCTTCCACTCAGCGATGTTCTCAGCATCGAACTTGAATGGATCTCCTAGCATGATTTGTGTTCCATCGCCATCTTCAACGACTTCCTGATTTCCAAGGTCACCAGCTTCAAATGTATCGCCAACTTCACCTTTGATCTTCCCTTCCACAAGGGCATGGGCTGTAAAACCAGCTGCTTCTCCGACCTCAATCGGATTCCACAGATACATCCACGGAGAGACACCACTTTCAATATAGCTGGCCATTTCACTAGGCAAACCCAGGCCAGTAAGCTTTACTTTATCCTTTAATCCCTTATCAGTTAACACTTTCCCTGCAGCTGCTATGCCAACGGTTGTTGGCGCAATGATCGCTTTTAGGTCTGGATAAGACTTTAACAATGCTTCTGTTTCGGAAACGCTCTTGTCTCTCAAGTCATCGCCATAGGCTACTTTTACAAGTTCAATATTTTTGTATTCTGGCTTTTCAAGCTCTTTTTTCATCCACTCAATCCAAAGGTTCTGGTTTGTTGCCTGTGATGTGGCACTTAAGACAGCTATTTGCCCTTCGCCGCCAATCATTTCGTTTACTGCTTCAATTTGCACACGGCCGATTCTTTCCGGGTTTGCCTGATTGACGTGAATATGGCGGCTGTTAGCGTTAACCGCTGAATCAACAGACAGGACTTTAATTCCTTGATTCATTGCTTTTTTCAACACCGGCTCCAGTGCATCCTGGTCATTTCCTGCAATGGCAATCGCAGCGACTTTCTGGGTGATAAGCTGTTCAATGATCTGGATCTGGCCTTCGGCGGTTGGCTGGTCTGGTGAACGAAGGATCACTTCGCCGCCAAGCTCCTCAACAGCTGCCTGAAATCCATCCATCATTTTTTCCCCATACGGATTTCCAGTATTTTTAAAAACAAAGGCATATTTCTTTGGACCGCTGCTCTCCTTTTCCCCCTCACTTGCGGCTCCTCCGCTTTGAGGTGTTCCCTGGCTGCAGGCCACAAGAATGGATGAGAGTAAAACAACTGATAAAATGATCGATAAAAATTTCTTCAAGCCTTTTCTCCCCTTTTTTTGACTGTTTTTATTGATACAAAGCAGCTGAGGCTGCTGTATAACCTTGACCTATTTTCGTTTTACAAAAGCTGGCAGCTTGATCTTTGGAACTGCAACTGCAAGGATCAGGAGGATACCCACAATGATCAGAAGTGTTTGCGCCGGAATATTGATCAGCCCCAAACCGTATTGAAGGTAGCCAATGATGAATACTGCAATCACGGTCCCGATGATTCTGCCTTTTCCTCCTGCCGTGCTGACTCCGCCTAATGCGGCCATGGCAATTACATCCAGCTCATACATGGTTGCTACATTTGGCCTTGTGCTTCCCATCCTGGAAGCAAGGAACAGTGCGGTCAGGCCAGCCATAAGACCTGCAAGGGTGAATACAATGATTTTAATTTTATCCACCTTGACCCCCGAAAAGCGGCTGGCAGTTGGGTTTTTGCCCATCGCAAAGACTTCGCGCCCAAAGGTCGTTTTATGAAGGAGGAATCCGAAAAGGATTGCCATAATGATAAATAAGATAAGAATGAAGGGGATTCCGAATACATAACCCCAGCCAAAGAATCCAAACCATTCAGGGAAATTGCCTGATGCCTGGTCTTCAAGGATGACGTACGCGATTCCTCGATAGAGAATCATCGTTCCCAAAGTGACAATAACGGCGGACAGTTCCTTGAACTTTACAATCAGCAGGCCATTGATAAACCCACAAAGCGCACCAACTGCCAGGCAAATCACAACAGCAAGCTCCATTGGAACACCCAGGCTGTTATACATCGTCGCCATCACAACTGATGATAAGGCGACGGTTGAACCAACAGAAATATCAATGTCACGAAGAATCATGATCATGGCCATCGGGAACACGATATAGGCCTTATCCATGAATATCATCGTGCCGTCACGCAAACTCGCATAATTGAGGAAATACGGAGAAAGACTGGCGTTGATCATCATGACGGCGATTAAGATAATGACAAGCATCCATTCCCATTGAAGGAAAAATCCTTTAAGACTGAAATCTTTCTTATCGAGGAGATTTCGCTGAATATATCCTTGCTTATCAAGTGCTGTTCTCTGTTCCATGACTTATATTTTCCTCCTCATGAGATTATTGCGGTCAACACCTCTTTTGACGAGCGTGTTAATGATAACAGCAACGAGGATGATCAGACCCTGGATCCCTGTTTGCCAGAACGGTGATACATTCAATAATGGCAAGGCATTGTTCAAGATTCCAAGCAGAACCGACCCGAGGATGATTCCTGAAATCTTGCCGGATCCCCCAGCGATGCTCACCCCGCCTAGTATACAGGCAGCGATAACAGTCAATTCGTAGCCAGATGCCGTATCCCCCTGAGCAGAGGCAAACTTTGAAACCCAAAGAACGCCTGAAAGACCTGCAAACCCTCCCATAATCGTATAAACGAGCAGAAGGATCCGGCCTTCCTTGATTCCGCTGACTTTTGCCGAATCAGGGTTGCTGCCCACTGCATAAATCTGCCGTCCCGTTCTTGTATGATTAATAAGGTAGTAGAATAACAGGTAGATAACGATTGCAATAACAATTAAATTATTAAGGCCAAAGGTTTTTCCGGTTGCAATTGAGACAAAGCTTTCCGGCATTTGATAGGATGAAATCCATTCCCCGCCGCTGATTTTAAATGTGACTCCTCGGTATATGTTCATCATGGCCAATGTCGCGATGATCGGAAGCAGGCCGACCTTGGCAATTAAAATTCCATTAACAGCGCCGCAAGCCATCCCGATGACAATCCCCATTAGAATGACGACAAACGGATTTAAGTTTTGATTGGCACTGACAGCCTGCGCCGCAATCATTCCTGAAAAAGCGATGGTGGAACCTATCGATAAATCAATTCCTCTTGTTACAAGCACCAGCATCATTCCCAGTGCCAAAATACTCAAGATCGCTGTGTTTGTAATCATGTCATTGATATTTTCCCCGCTTAAAAAGCTGGGGTTGCGCAGCTGGACTGCAAGAGAAAGAATGACAATGAACGCTAGTAATCCCAGCTCCCTGAACTTATAAATATTGGCCAGCTTAGATGTCTTTTTCACTGGTGACTGGAGCTGTGCAGAGTTTTGTATGACATTCTCGGGCATATGCTTCACCTCTTTTGTGATAAGAAAGGGCTTTTAATACCCTTTCAATAATTCTTCATTAGACAACCTGCTCTTTGATTTCACTCATAGCCGCCTCAAGAATCACTTCTTGTGTGGCCTCTTTTTTATCTATTACCTTCGTGATTCTTCCTTCCCTCATGACAACGATTCGGTCACTCATTCCTAATATTTCTGGCATTTCTGAAGAAATCATGATAATTCCATAGCCTTGCGCTGCCAGATTATTGATAATTTCATAGATTGCGGATTTTGCCCCGACATCCACTCCTTTTGTGGGCTCATCAAGGATGATAATCTCGAGATCCGCAGTCAGCAGCTTTGCTACGGCTACCTTTTGCTGGTTCCCTCCAGAAAGCGAGCTTACCAGATCGAAAATGCTGTTCGCCTTCACATTTACTTTTTCAGCTAATTTTTTCGCAAGGGAGGCCTCTTTTTTTTCGTTTAACCAGCCTTTGCTCGACAGGTCTTTTAAAGCTGGAAGGGTAATGTTCCGCCCAATCCCCCAGTCCAGCACCAGCCCCTGCAGCTGCCGGTCTTCAGGCAAATACCCGATCCCAAGGTTCATGGCTTCCTTTGGGTTCCTCACTCTAATTTTTTGTCCCTTTAGATAAACTTCTCCATTGTCATAAGTGGTGATTCCAAAAAGTGACTGGCATACTTCCGTTCGACCTGCACCTACCAGTCCGGTTAATCCAAGAATCTCTCCCTTGTTGAGGGTAAAGGAAATGTCTGCGTAATAGCCCATTTTCCCCAGGTTTTTTACCTCCAGCAGTTTTTCGCCAGCTTTATTCTTCTTGTGTGGATATACCTGGGTGATTTCACGGCCGACCATAGCCACAATCAGCTGGTCATTGGTGATTTCATTCACTCCCCATGATCCAATGTACCTGGAATCTCTGAATACCGTCACCTGGCTGGCCAGCCGGTACATGTCTTCGAAGCGGTGGGAAATAAAAATGATGGATGCTCCCTGATCTCTCAGGCGCTCGGTAATTTTATATAACTCTTCACTTTCCCTGGCTGTTAAAGCAGCTGTTGGTTCGTCCATGATGATAATTTTTGCTTTTGTTGAAATCGCCTTGGCAATCTCAACAATCTGCTGCTGGGCGACACTGAGGGAACCCATTTCGGTCTTTGGATCAATGGAAGACCCTAAATCCTGCAAAATTGCTTTTGCTTCAGCATGCATTTCCTTCCATCGCAGCCGCTTGGTTGTTTTATGAACCTTTTCATGACCCATGAAGATATTTTCTGTTACGCTTAAGTCCGGATAATTGGTCACATGCTGATAAATAGCAGCTATCCCTTTGTTCTGGGCATCCTTTGGATTCGCAAATTGCACCTTCTCCCCGTACAGGAACATTTCACCCTCATTTGGGGCATGGACCCCGGTGATCACCTTAATAAAGGTAGACTTGCCGGCCCCGTTCTCCCCCATCAAAGCATGGATTTCTCCAGCCTTCAGCTTAAAATGCACATTATCAAGAGCTTTTACACCGGGAAATTTCTTTGTAATCCCTCTCAGCTCGAGAACATATTCTGACATGCTATCACTCCTACATGTTTGAGATTGCTTACTCCCGTCCTTTCAATCTATTAAAGAACAATTAGTAGTCCTTCCGACTAAAAGCGCTTACATACATCTTAATAAACCTTTAGCTATTGTAGTAGGAGACGTTTTTCGGTTTAGGGGGATGATTTTCTGCTGT
This sequence comes from Mesobacillus foraminis, assembly GCF_004340465.1. GTDB lineage: Bacteria > Bacillota > Bacilli > Bacillales > Cytobacillaceae > Mesobacillus_B > Mesobacillus_B foraminis. Next base: position 88,869 of record NZ_SLVV01000005.1, read on the forward strand.
TTTGAAAATTACTGGCCGCGAATGGCAACAGCGAGGAATAAAAGCGGAAGAGAAAGAGATATAAAAAAACTTCCTAAAAAAGGAAGTTAATGTTGCTCAAATAAAATACTCTCTTTATACTTTGACGGTGTTTCTCCATATTGCTTTTTAAATAATTTTGTGAAATATTTCGTGTCGGTATACCCAACCATTTCAGAAATCGCATATATTTTAAAGTTTGAACTGACTAAAAGCATCCGTGCTTTTTCCATCCTGATCCTGGTTACATAGTCCAGAACGGTTTCCCCAGTCTGGCTTTTAAAATACTCGCAAAAATAAGTCGGATTCAAATAAACCTCGCTGGCGATTTTTTGAATCGTTATGTTTTGGTCAAGATGATCCCGGATCCATCTTTTCGCAACTTCAATTGGATCTGCACTCTGTGTTTCAGATTTTTGCTCCATTATGGCGAGTACCTTTTTAACCCACTCATATACTTCGTTCCGCAGTTCAATTAAATTAACCATTTTTTTGGTTAAACCAAATACCTCTTTCATAAGTGGGAATTCGGCTCTGCCCTGGTTATTTTTAATCATGTAATTAATGATCTGAATGCCCAGCAAGTGCAAAGAATGCTCGATTTCCTCCGGTGAACTCAGGGATTGTATCCTATTAAGGAATCCCATTATTTCATTCTTCGTTTTCTCCGGATTCCTGCTGTCCAGCGAATAGATGATTCGATTAATCTGATGTTCTGCCTCTTTGCTGTCCATTCCTTTTTTGTTCATCTTCAATTGATTGATGGCTTCAGAAGAAAAGATCCGATTGCCGCCATAGAGCAGGCGGAACTGGATATAAGTAAGAAGTTCATCCTTTAAACTAGGCAGTAAGGCAAGGTCATTGATCTTCCGGCTCACAGCAATCGAACAAGTAAAAGGCGTGTACCTTTTAATATTCAATCGCAGCTCATCTGCGAACTGAAGTCCGCCCTCATCAATTGATAAGTCCCCCTTCCCTTCCTGTGCATGAAGGAGCAGCCAGAATGATAAATCTTCTCCCTTCCATCTCCACGTATGAATGGAGGAACGCACAAGGTTTCCCCTCATTTCTTCATACATATTTTCAATGGCAAATGTCCAGGCATTCCAGTCGTCTTTTTCAAAGGCTTTTGACTTGCTCAACAGGTTATCCAGACCGACATACATGAGCACATACTCGCCGTTGGGAAAATCCTTTGTCCATTCTAGAAGGGAAAGGTCTATATCCTGTTTCCAGGTGACTTCACTTAACATCTGCGTTTGTTTAACATGGGTGAATTGTGAGGCTTTTGACTCAATTTCTTCCAGCCGCAGGGAGTCATTCCACTCAGCGTGAATTTTTTCTTTGATCTTCCTCAGCTGTGACTTGAAGTCATCGCGGTCAATCGGTTTAATCATGTAATCACTGGCACCTTCACGAATCGCGGTCTGCAGGAACTGGAAGTCATCAAATCCACTTATCACCATCGCGTGAAAGGCCGATAATTCTTTTAATCTTTTAATGAGCGTCAGTCCATCCATGCCAGGCATCTTGACGTCAGTAATCAGCAGGTCAAAGGGAATCTCCTCTTCTTGAATCGCTGTTAAACATTCATCTCCGCTGCTGAAGCTTCCAGCCACTTCCCATTCTTCCTCATTCGAAAGGACCAGTCGTTCCACTCCGCGCCTCAGCCTTGCTTCGTCATCGACAATGATGGCTCTTATTTTCCTAGGCACTTTCCACACCCCCACTTATATTTGCAGCTTGCTCACCTGTCAGCATGGGAATCTTAATGATAACCTCTGTACCTTCATGGATCTTGCTCTTTATTTCCAGACCATAGGGATCGCCAAAGATCATGGCAATTCTTGCATGGACATTTCTTAATCCAAAACCTGAATTCCGTCCGGCCATTGGATCTTTCCCTAGTAATCCATTTAATTTCGACAGCACTGTCTCGTCGATTCCAGGGCCGTTATCCTTTACCTTGATCATCAGCTCATTATTGGCTGTTTTACGGATAAAAATTTGGATTACACAGGTTTGATATTCTTCAAGTCCATATTTAATCGCGTTTTCAATAATCGGCTGCAGAATGAACTTCGGCGTATAATAGCGATTTGTATCAATTTCTTCGTAAATCTCGAAATGAATCCGATCTTCAAATCGAAATTTTTGAATGGTCAAGTAATTATTCGTATGTAGGACTTCAAAGGAAATCGGGACGACACGGTCCTTATTATTAAGTGAGTATCTTAACATCCGACCCAATAGCGTCACCATTTTGACGACAACTTCTGTCTCTTCTTCCTCAACTGCATATCCTATGGTTTCAAGTGTGTTGTACATAAAATGGGGATTAATTTGAGATTGCAGCGCATAAAGCTCCGCATCCTTTTGCCGCAATTCAATCTGATAATTCTTTTTTATTAATTGGTTAATTTCCTGCATCATTGAATTAAAGCTCTTGGCAAGGGTACCGACTTCATCCCTTGAATCAATCAGAAGGTCGACATTAAAATTCCCTTTTTCTACTTGTTTCATCAGTTTCGCAAGCTTGTTTAAAGGATTGGATACATTCCATGCCAGCAGGATCGAAATCCCAATGCTGAGGAGCACGACGAGAATAAAAACAATGATTGTCCCATTTCGTACAGCATCGGCTTCCTGGGTTAAATCACTTAAGGGAATGCTATGGAATATTTTCCAGTCGTTGCCTTGAAAATCCGCCGTGCTAATCAAGTCGTTATCCGCCAGTCCAGTTGTCCGAAAGCTGCCATTGATCCTCGGATATTCGGAATACTTGTCATCAAACTTGCCAATGAATTCAGGATCGGTATGAAAGAAAATCCTTCCCGCGGAATCCGTCATCCATATACTTGACTGTCCTTCTTCTTTTAAGTTACTTAAGGCTTTTTCAAAAAATGTCAGTTCAACAGCGATAAGCATGGTTCCCAGGTTTTCCTGGTTCTCAAAGTCCCTTAATTGCTTCATCAATAAAATAAAGGGCGGGTTCCCCTTGAATTTGAGGTTTGTTTCGTAAGGAAGGAGAACCTCTTCTTTCCCTTCCAAATCGAGATCCTGTCCATAAGGCAGGAATGAAGACTCTAATCCCAATCCGCTATACGTGACCTTTGTACTCTTATACAGCCTGTTTTTTGAGAGCAGGAAGACGCCCAGAATATCAGAATTTCCTCCATTAATATAGGTTCTTGACAGAAAGCTGTTCACCAAAAATTCATCTCTTAATAAATTGGATTTGCTTTGGTAGGAATCCTTTCTGAGGATTTCGATCACCTGGGGTGAATTATACAAAGAATCGGGCAGCCGTTTCATTTCATCTAAATGATGATCAATATTTCCATTAGCCTGCTCCAAAAGCTTGGGAATGTATTCTCCTACCTGTTCTTCAACCGAGTTCGTATACTGGCTATACGCTACATAGCCCAGCACAGAAATCGGGATGACAGTCAGAAGGAGATAGGTAATCATCAGCTTGGTCATTAATTTATAATTTCTCAGCCTTACATGTCTAAAAATCATATTGGTCCACATTATCCTTAGTAAAATCGATCGGTTCTCCCATTGTCACCACATCATCCAGCATCCGGATCTTCCCTACTCCCGGAATTTCCTGATTGTCATAAGGGTGGACTCCAGTTGCCATATTCTTGCTTAGGGCAACAGTGAGATAGCCAAGTTTTTTAGGACTCCACAGCGTAATGATCTGAGCTGACCCATCTTTTAGATATTCATTCATCGGGTTTGGCGGAGATAGTCCAACAACAGCTATTTTCCCCGCCTTCCCCGCTTCCTTGACCGCTTGTGCAGCAGCTGGCGGCCCAACGGACGAATTGCCGATAATACCTTTCAGCTGTGGATGGTCCTTGATGAGCTTCTGGGCAATTAAATAGGCTTTATTCGGATTGTCATCTGTGGCTGCAATTGTGACTAATTTCATATTAGGGTAATATTCCTTTTGGTGCTGCTGAATCCATTTCAGCCATTCATTTAAATTTGAGGCTGAATTTGCCCCTGTCATAATGGCAAATTCCCCTTGTTCGCCTACATTCCACGCCAGAGTGTCCATTAAGTGCCGGCCTAAGGTTTCCGGATTTACCATGTTGATAAAAAAGTCCCTGCCTTCCTGGAGCGTATCAGCATCCCAGGTGATGACCTTAATTTGATGGTTCTGTGCCTTTTTTAAGACGGGAATCAGCTTTTCGGGGTCATTGGCTGAAACTGCAATCACGTCAATCTCTTCATTTTCAATCAGTTCATCAATGATTTTTATTTGCTGTTTCGAATCGGCCACAGTAGGTCCTTTGTAAATGACCTTGACTCCGAGTTCTCTTCCTGCTTCTATGGCGCCCTCTTCCACAGCATTAAAATAAGGAATATTAATCACCTTTGGAATTATCGCAACCGTGTATTCGGTTAAGTGCTGTTCTTCATCCCCTTGCTGTGATGGCCTATTATTAAAAACCACTTTATATTCATCGGTGTTTGCCGCGCCCAAACTGCAACCGCTTACAAATAAAAACAAAAGGACATTAAAGGAAAATAGTTTTTTTATCATTATTTGCCCCCTCCCCTTTTGTGCGACTTTATATCTATTCAGATAATATCATATGTTTTTATTGTTTTGAATTATCTATTCACTATTATTCACGGTGGTTCTTTTTGCTTAAGACTAGATTCTATTTTACCGTAGCAATGTCCTAAAAAGGAGTGTCCGAGGATCCTAAGTAAACATGTACGTTTCTAACTGGCAAAAGTTTTTACAGTATAATAAACAAATTTAAGTATGCTGAAGTAAATTTCTTTCCTGCACAGTACATAATTTCCTTGCCTTTTGGAAAAACTAGCCTTAATAAGTAAAATAAGGAGGAATTCAATTGTCCTACTATGAACATCCAGACAAACAGGGGCTATTTCAGGCGGCTCAGCAAGGGATGAAGCAGGCAACGGATGTTTACACCGGGATGGATCCGTCAAGTCCGGAGTATGGATCCCAATTAAGCAATCTAATGCAGGAAGTGAACGAAGCCATTCAGCAAATCCAGACTGCCATTTCCTATGCATCTGACCACCAGCGAATGCAGCTAGGCCAATACCTTGATATCCTCCAATCAATCCTGACTGATGTCAACAAATTAAATTAATTCATTTGGCTGCCTTGATTGCCATTATGACATATAAAAATGAGTCAAAATTAACTTATAAAATGACAGACCGATAAAAAAATTTGGTCTGTTTTTTTATGATACATAGTCCTTATGCTATCTGAAAATAAACACTTCACCAATGACCACAAAACTTCTTCTATGAGCTTTTCCATTCTTTCTTCTTGTGCGTATTAGACACTCCTCTTTTTCATCCTGCCAGAACGTGTACTATGAAGCTCTTAAAATGACTCTTTTGGATTGTCATACGCTTATTCGGGCATCATGGGTATTTTTATAACGACTCTTTTGTTCTCCGGTCCTCGAATAAGGGAATTATAGAGCTTTTCAATCCGCCATTCCTCTTATTCCATTACCCTGACGATCAATCCATAAAGATGGGTTCACCCGAAACGAGACCAGCCAAAATGATTTCCCTCTATTTATTCCCACTCGTTGTAGTAAGAACCAGCTGGATGATACAGATTCTTAAATCCATGTGTTTCTGCCAGTGCTCTGCTGTCTTTTTCTTCCTTGAAAGAGATCGTCATTACTTGAATTCCGTATTGTTTCCTTATCTTTTTTAACACCATGAATCTACTGAGATCTTGCTATAATCAAATTGTTCCCACATAACAAAGTCTACATAGGGAGCGGTGTAATCGCTAAGAGTTTCAAAGCCCCAATTTTGAGCAATTGATAAATCTGGGAATCTTTCTTTTATTCTTTTCATGAATAGTTCCATCCCTTTTTGTTGCTGCTTTAAGACCTTATCGTCACCATGGTGATAATCTTCAATACTTCCAACTGTATCAAGGAAGACACCGTCTAATCCTGTATTAACCACTCTTCTTTGGATCTCGTCGAGCAACACATCTTGATAGTGCCGATTTGAAATATTCATTAAATAAGCATCCCATTTAGGGATATAATGACGGTCTCCATTCTTATTGTGAAAAAAGGCTTCCTCCTTGAACCGGGCAATCAGTTCACTATTCCATTTATCTGCTTCCATGGAATTGATGTATCCGTACACAAGTGTCCCGCTTTCTTGTGCTTCTGTGATGTATTTCCTTTCCATTACGACCGGTTCAACAATAACTAAATCCTGCTGCTTCATTTTTGACAGGACCGACTCGCTTCCAGCATCAAGATAGTATTTAAATGCTTTTACACTCTCCAGCTTTTCGCTTCTGTTGCCCTCCGTTTTTCCAGAAGACTCGTTTACTTCAGCATGATCGTGGCCACAGGCACTTAAACTTCCAGCTAAAACAAATAAAATAAAGAAAAAGCCTTTTACATTCTTCATAAATCCTCCAAAGCTTTTTCTTCCTACTATAGAACCTTATATCTTTATCTACAAATCTTTTTTTGATTCTTATGCGATCCGTAAATAGATTCAATGGTAACTCTGTTAACCAACTTCTGCCCCCGCTCACCCTGTTATAATACAAAATATAACTGTTATATATCAATGGGACGAACCAGCAATTCCACGACAAACTGGCATAATTCCTTGAATACCAACATAAAAGAACTATACGTGGTCTTTATTAGTCCCCATTTAAATTACGTGTTGTAATCCCTTTCTTAACTTGTTACAATAAATTCAAGAAACACGTTTTTAGAAAATTTATAATATTCTAACCAAAAGCGAACTCATTTAATATGATTGGAGGAATCTATTTGTCCAGATTGCCAAAAGTTAATGAGTTAGGTTTTTTTGAGATTCGGCTTGAGTCGATTGGCGGCCTGGGAGCAAACCTGGCTGGCAAGATGCTCTCGGAGGATGGAGTCGTTGGAAATGGATTGAATGGAGTAGGCTTTTCATCCTATGGTTCCGAGAAAAAAGGCTCCCCAGTCAAAGCATACATCCGTTTCTGCGATCCAGAAACAAACATTCGCGATACCACACCAATAGAACGCCCCCATGTTGTAGGAATTTTCCATGATGCCCTGCTAAAAACCATCGATTGCGCCAGCGGCGTTTACCCTGACAGCACCATCCTTGTCAACTCACAAAGACCCCCTGATGAACTAAGAGAATTAATGAAGATTAATGGCGGTACGATTGCCGTTGTCAACGCCACCGAGATTGCGTTGGAAGAGCAAACAAAGGTCAATACAGCGATGCTTGGTGCACTCTACCGCATCCTCAATTTCCTTGATCCAGATTCCATGAAGGATACCATTCGCCGGACGTTCGAAAAGAAATACCCACATTTTGTGGAGCCTAATATCCGGACATTTGACAGAGGATTCCATGAAGTAGAGTTTATGACATTTACACCTGATGAAGGCTCTATGCCTCGACCTTTTAAAAGGCATGAACCAGTACTAGGCTACGAAACCCAGCCAATTGGCGGGACTGTCATCAATCCTGGAAACAGCATCCTCAAGGACTTAAGCATTTCTCGCGCCGGGATGCTGCCGCATTTCCATGATGATAAGTGCATCAACTGCGCTGCCTGCGATACTGCCTGCCCCGACTTTTGCTTTGTTTGGGAAGAAAAAGCGGACAAACGCGGCCGCCCTCAGATGTTCCTTAAAGGAATTGACTACCAGTACTGCAAAGGCTGCTTAAAGTGCGTGCAGGCGTGCCCGGTGGAAGCGCTGACAGAGGCTCGTGAATATAACGACGGCTATGCCGACCGGAACCGGGTGCCACACCTGTTTGACCTGGCTGCACAAAATTAGAGAAGGGCGGGAAATGGAATGAGTATTGATGTAAACCAGGAAGAGCTCCTCAAACCTGGCGGAGCAGTTGAACAAAACATTGTTTTTGAATCGGGAAATGAAATGGCCGCTTACGCCGCACACCAGATCAATTATCATATCATGGGCTATTATCCAATCTCCCCTTCAACGGAAGTTGCACAATTTCTGGACGGAATGAAGGCCAAGGGTGAACATGACATCGTACTGATCCCTGCTGACGGAGAACATGGATCAGCTGGCATTTGCTACGGGGCAGCAACCGGCGGCGGCCGTGTTTTCAATGCGACGAGCGCCAACGGCTTCCTTTATATGCTCGAACAGCTCCCTGTACAATCCGGAACCCGATTTCCCATGGTATTGAATCTGGTGAACCGCTCCGTCTCAGGCCCATTGAATATACATGGTGATCATTCCGACCTTTACTTTGCCTTAAACACAGGCTGGCCCATACTGATGGCCCGTGACCCACAGATTGTCTATGATATGAACCTGATTGCAATCAAGCTGGCAGAGGATCCAGAAGTCCGGCTTCCTGTTATCGTTTCTTTTGATGGTTATTTTACTTCCCACCAAAAGCGGAGGGTGCAGGTCCTTAAAAATAAAGAGGACGTCCAGAAGTTTATTGGCGATCCGCCAACAAGCTTCCCTCATGCCCTTGACCGGGAAAATCCAGTCACAATCGGTCCGTACATGAATGAACCTGATTATATTAACAACTGCTACCAGCAGTCTGTTGCCATGTACAATGCCGAGAAAGTATTTGAACGCATTTCCGCTGAATATGCTCAGCTGACAGGACGCGAATATCCAGTTCTCGACCTCTACCGGATGGAGGACGCCGAGGTGGCCGTGTTCATGCTGAATTCAGCAGCAGAGGTCTGTAAAGATGTTGCAGACAGGCTCCGCTTAAAAGGGATTAAAGCCGGAGTCATCTCTCCAAATATGATTCGCCCCTTCCCGCAGCAGAAGCTGGCTGAAGTGTTAAAGAACGTTAAAGCGGTAACGGTTGGAGACCGGGCAGACTCCTACGGCGGCTACGGCGGCAATATGGCGATTGAACTGCGTGCGGCTCTGCAGACTCACGGAAATGTGAGCACAAAAGTCATCAACCGGATATATGGGCTGGGCGGAAAGGATTTTTATGCCGATGAAGCGGAGCAGTTTTTCCTGCTGGCACAGGAAGCTGCGATGAAAGGCATTGTTGAAAAGCCTTTCGACTACTTTGGCCATGCACCGGGAAAAACAGAAAATGCGCCGCAAAGGGTCCTCAATCCGATGAAAAAGGAAGACTTGAACACTGGTTTGATCACGGTCACCCCGGATGAGAAAACAGGCGAATTGAAAGTAAAAATCCCGCCGCTGCGAAGCTTGACAAAGAAACCAAAACGGCTGGCTTCCGGACATGGAGCCTGTCCGGGCTGCGGAATCTTCTCCGGACTGGAGCTCTTTTTCAAAGGAATTGAAGGAGATATTGTGGCGCTGTTCCATACAGGCTGTGCCATGGTTGTGACGACAGGCTACCCTTATAGCTCCCACAAGGCAACCTATATCCATAACCTGTTCCAGAATGGCTCAGCAACGTTGTCCGGACTCGTCGAAATGTTCCATGAGCGAAAAAGGCGCGGCGAGCTGGCGGAACTCGGACTGAGTGATGATTATACGTTTGTCATGGTCACCGGCGACGGAGGAATGGATATTGGAATGGGGCCTGCAATAGGAACCGCTCTGCGTAACCATAAAATGATCATTCTCGAGTACGATAATGAAGGCTATATGAATACAGGCAGCCAGCTCTCCTATTCCACACCGATGGGCCATATGACAAGTACATCCAGCGTCGGGAGCTTCCAAAACGGAAAGCCATTCCACCATAAAGATACCGCCCAAATCATGGCTGCAACACATATACCCTACGTCTTCACCGGAACGGAAGCCTTTGACCGTGATCTCCTGAAGAAAGCGGCAAAAGCACAATGGTATGCCAAAAATGAGGGTCTGGTCTACGGCAAGATCCTGATCACCTGTCCCTTAAACTGGAAATCAAAGGATGAACTCGGCCAGACAATCGTTGAAGCGGCGGTCAATTCCTGCTTCTTCCCTCTCTATGAAGTAGATCGCGGAATTACAACCGTCACCTATGACCCCGAGGAAAAGAACAAGCGAATCAATGTATCTGAATGGCTAAAGCTAATGGGCAAAACAAAGCATTTGCTCAAAGAAGGCAGCCAGGAAATGCTTCAGCAGTTCGATCAGGAAGTCGAACGCCGCTGGAGGCAGCTGCGCGCAAAGCATGAGAGCCCTTATTTATAAAATGGAAAACCCTCTTGCATCAAGAGGGTTTTTCATGATTGTTTTAATAAAGATGCAGCTGCTTTCTATGGCTATTCTCCTTGGAGGCACTTTGCGTTACCGCCACTATAAGGTTCCTTCTGCTTCGGGCACACATTTTTCTCTTTGTGTTACCTCCACCACCTCTTCACTTCTGCTCAGGTCACGCATTTTCTCCTTGCGTCACCTCCACCACTGCTTCACTTCTTTCAGGTCACGCATTTTCTCCTTGCGTTACCTCCACCACTGCTTCACTTCTGCTCAGGTCACGCATTTTCTCCTTGCGTTACCTCCACCACTGCTTCCCTTCTGTTCAGGTCACGCATTTTCTCTTTGTGTTACCTCCACCACCTCTTCACTTCTGCTCAGGTTACGCATTTTCTCCTTGCGTCACCTCCACCACTGCTTCACTTCTGCTCAGGTCACGCATTTTCTCCTTGCGTTACCTCCACCACTGCTTCCCTTCTTTCAGGTCACGCATTTTCTCCTTGCGTTACCTCCACCACTGCTTCCCTTCTGTACAGGTCACGCATTTTCTCCTTGCGTTACCTCCACCACTGCTTCCCTTCTGTACAGGTCACGCATTTTCTCCTTGCGTTACCACGACCTATAGCCAGTAATCGTTTATACAAAAACCCGCTGTTCTTTCTCCCCCAGTTGCAATAATCGTTGTTTAATTTCGTCAACATTCACTTTTTTACGGGCAGCCTGCGTTTCCATTGCGGCTTTTGCTACCTCAGAGGCAACATGTGCTGCAACCCTTGGGTCAAAGGGGTCTGGAATCACGTAATCGGCATGGAGCTCTTTGTCTGAGATCAAATCGGCAATGGCGTATACCGCAGCCAGTTTCATTTCTTCATTGATTTCCTTTGCTCTTACATCCAGGGCACCTCGGAAAATTCCCGGGAAAGCAAGGACATTGTTGACCTGGTTCGGGAAATCAGAACGCCCTGTACCGACCACAAGTGCTCCTGCTTCCTTTGCCTCTTCCGGCATAATTTCGGGCAAAGGGTTCGCCATGGCAAAAATAATCGGTTCAGTGTTCATGGAACGAACCATTTCCTTGGTAACCGCCCCGGCTGCCGAAACTCCGACAAACACATCCGAATCAACAAGGGCATCTGCAAGTGTTCCTTGTTTCTTCTTCCGATTTGTGATTCTTGCCATTTCGTCTTTGAAAGGATTCATCCCAACAGTGCGCCCTTCGTAGATAATGCCTTTCGTATCACATAAAATAACATCCTTCACACCCATATGTAATAACAGTTTAACGATTGCTACTCCTGCTGCCCCCGCCCCATTGACGACAACGGAGATTTCCTCTATTTTTTTACCAGCCAGTTTTAATGCATTGATTAATCCGGCAGCGGTGACAATCGCCGTGCCATGCTGATCATCATGGAAAATAGGAATATCGCATGCCTTGCGGAGACGGTCTTCAATTTCAAAGCATTGCGGAGCGGCAATATCCTCCAGGTTTACTCCCCCAAATGTTGGTTCCAGCAATTTTACCGTTTCGATAATTTGATCTGTGTTCGCAGCTGCCAGGCAAATTGGGAAAGCATCCACATCTGCAAAGGATTTAAATAAAACTGCCTTCCCTTCCATTACAGGCATGGCCGCACTCGGCCCGATGTTTCCAAGTCCAAGGACTGCACTGCCATCCGATACGACTGCAACTAAATTTCCCTTTGCAGTGTAATCGTAGACCTTGCCTTCATCCTCGTGGATTTCCATACAAGGCTCCGCAACACCCGGTGAATACGCCAAGCTTAAATCCTGTGCATTATTGACCTGGACCTTCGAATGGACACCAAGCTTTCCCTGGTGTTCCTTATGCATTTTTAATGCTTTTTCTTTCAAAGTTGACATTGGCTCCTGTCTCCCATCCTTTTATAATTTATACCTCTTAATCGTGAACTAGCTGCAAACAGAGTGCTTTTTTAACGCCAAGTTAAGCCACTCGCCAAAGGGCATGTAGTAACCGTTTACATAATACAGCAGCTGGCGTTTTTCTACCTACATCTTAGTATCATTCCTTTCATATTGATAGATTTTGGCATTAAAAAAAGTAATGTGTCTGATATGAACTTTTTGTACTTTCTGTCCATCATGTAAAAGGTCATAGACTTCGGGTTACCCTGCCCTTTAAAAAGGGATCCTTGCGCTTTGGAATTATTTTATTCAAAACAAAAAACCTTCAACTTTAGTTTTGAAGGCTGCAAATCTATGGACCGGTACTAATTCAGTAACAGTCGCAAGAGTTATTGAATGGGTTAATGGAGGAGTGCGGGATTTCAAAAAGACATCATCTAATATTTTCCCTCTAAAAAAAGCGGACCCATGGGATCATGATTGAAAGCCTTACTCTCCATTTCTGCTGTTTCTATATTGATCATAATCCGATTTTATATAATGAAAGAACGCGGCATTTCCGCCGTGATCAGGGTGGGTGACTTTTAAAAGCTGCTTAAATCCTGCCAGGACTTCTTTGTGGCCTGCTGTTTTTGAAAGTCCCAGTTTTTCACGATAATCTCCACTTTTGGGAAGGGTCGTCCTCATTCTGGCCTTGTCCATCTTCCCGCTTTTTGACAGCACATCTTTTAAGCTTAATAGTTCATTCCGTAAATGAATATTCTCTTTTAATAGATGGTTCGTTTCCTTTTGTAATTGATTGAGTTCCTTTTCCAGCTCGACAATCTCTTTTGTTAATTTTTCTCTTTGCTGTATTAAAGATTGGATGGAGGACTTGTGGAGCTGTTCGATTCCTTTAATATGTTCATCCTGTGTCTTGATTCTTACTTTTAATTGGCGGATGATTTTATCGTGCTCATTGGTATGAGGTGAAGATTTCTTGGAGGCTGTTTCTTTTGGGACCGTGTCGTTTCTTTGCTTCCCATCTCCAACGGAGTGGATCTTGCCTTGGCTCAGCCAGCGCCGGACAATTTGAATGCCAGCATTCTCCGGTATGCCCGCTTCCATTAGCATGTTCAACGCTTGATCCGTATCCTTGAGTATGTATCCCTGCTTTCGCCGTACAGTTCCCTCATAATTAATCTTTCTTTCACGCAGCCAGCGCCTAACCAATTGAATACTAAGATCTTCAGCCACTCCTGCATCCGTTAATAGCTCAAAAGCCTCGTCAGTGTTCATACTTTTCCCCCTTTCCGCCTCAAAAGGTGCTTCACGATGCTGTGTTGATACTATAATATATGAGTCCACGACTAAAGGGAATGGGTAAAAATGGGCAATCCATCTAAAAGCTAAAAGCAGGCAAAGACCCCTGCTTTCTGCAGGGGCCTGTAATTAGTCTAGTTTTCAATCCGGTGATGTTTGATTCCTTTTAAAAAGTAATTAAATCGCTTTTTTTAGAGAGTTATTTTTGAAAGCCAGTTTATTTGGCTTATCATTCTCAAGAGTGAACACAGAAATAATGGTGATGACTAAAACAATCGCGCTTAAAATATAGTAGGTCTCTTTAAACCCAATCATAGAGTATAATCCCCCGGCCACACTGGAAAAGACCATGACGGACAGCTGCTTGGCGAAATTAAAAGCCAGCAGGTATACGGTGGCAGATAAACGTACATCAAAGACACCTGTAATGTACTTAAAAATGGAGATGAGCAGCAATGGCATTTCCACAGCAGCAATCAAACGGACTAAGCTTAACGAAATTGGCCCGACAGCAATAGCGCTTCCAAATATACGTACAACTGTCAATAGACCGAATAAAAGCAATCCGTTTTTTGCCCCAATCTTGTTAATCAAAGCAGGCATAAACACCATAATAATCGCTTCAAGTCCAATCTGAAGGGAAACTAGTTTACTAAATACATTTGTTCCTTCTGAAGGTGAATCAAAGAATTGATTGTAATAATTAGGGAATTGCTGGTCAAACACATCATATATACAAGCCGCACCGACAATAAAGAGTCCCAGCATCCAGAAATTTTTCAGCTTAAAGATCGATAGAATCGTCTCCTTCGTTAAAGCTTCTGAACCTCCTTGACTTCCTCCCATCGTGTTAACGTTTACTTTAGCAGTATATAACAAGATTCCAAGAACAACCGCAGAGGCTGATGCCAGCCAGAAGATGCTTCCCGGATCCTTCACAAAGAGAACTCCGCCAACGAAGGTTGCTGTTGCACCGGCAATGGACCCAAACAATCTCGAACGGCCATATTCAAAGCCATTCGACCTGCTGCACCTTTCGATATACGATTCAACAACGCCTACACCGCCGAAGAAGACGTAGCTAAGATATAAACTTCCAAGCAAAGCACCTATGTAAATATTAAAATCCAGTAATGGGATGAAAAGAAAATTGAAAAATGGTCCCATAAACATTGCTACGATGACAACACTTGCAAATAAATTTTTCTTAAATACCAGCTTATCCGAAATGACCCCAAAAAACGGCTGATATAAAAGGGCAACCAGAGACATGGCGGAAAACACAAATCCTGATTCTTTAGCGGTTAATCCTGCCTGGTCTTCCAGCCATATCGGCAAAAACGTCAGCACAGTAGCCCAAATGAAAAAGTAGAAGAAGAACAAGCCTCCAAAGTTCCAAAAGTTCTTCTTTGTTCCTAGCATATGAATCTCTCCCAACCATTTATTTCTTCTTTTTTACAGCTTTGAATAAGGAACAGGCTTTCCAAAGACAGGTGTTCCATCCTCATTCCAATGGATAACCTGTGCTTTCGTATGACGGTTTGGATCATAAAGCGGGTCCCCAATAATTTCCGTATAGTCGCGGCAATGGTAAATGAGAATGTCTTCTTTTCCATCTTCGCTGACTGTAAATGAATTATGGCCTGGTCCGAATTGATCATTTTCCGGATCGCTTTTAAATACTGGCTCCGGTGACTTTATCCACGATTTGCTGTCTAACAAGTCTGCATCCTCACTGGCCGTGAGCAGCCCCATACAATAATTTTCATCTGTTGCACTTGCGGAAAAAGTCAGGAAGATTCGCCCATTTTTCTTTAGAATGGCAGGCCCTTCATTTACCCAGAAACCCCTGGTTTCCCATTCATATTCAGGTTTTGAAATCAGAACAGGCTCTCCTTTGATCGTCCACGGGTTCTCCATCTTCGCGATGTATAAATTAGAATTGCCTTTAATTGCAGGGTCTTTTTGTGCCCACACATAGTACAGTTCATTCCTGTGTTCAAAAGTTGTGGCATCCAGCGAGAACGTTTCCATATTCGT
Organism: Mesobacillus foraminis; assembly: GCF_004340465.1. Lineage (GTDB taxonomy): Bacteria > Bacillota > Bacilli > Bacillales > Cytobacillaceae > Mesobacillus_B > Mesobacillus_B foraminis. Next base: position 104,294 of record NZ_SLVV01000005.1, read on the forward strand.
CTTTACTTGGCCTTTTTCAACCCAGTTAGAATTCATTGGATTCTCGGAATCATTTTCGATGACGTACATCCTGTGTGTAAATAATCCATCAATAATTTCCTCGGTATGAGTTGCTGCGAAGTAGACATACCATTTCCCTTGGATAAAATGCAATTCCGGAGCCCAGATCAACTTGCTCATTTCCCCTGTATCATGTTTGCGCCAAACCGTACGGGGAGGTGCAAAGCTTAACCCTTGAATGGTCTTTGCACGGCGAATTTCAATTCGATTATAAGCCGGTACAGATGCAACGAAATAGTAGTATCCATCTGTATGCTTGTAAATCCACGGATCTGCCCTTTGAATAACTAACGGATTCAAATACTCGTAATTTGTCTTGCCCATAAAACTACCTCCATAACGAACAATCTATGTATTTTGTAAACGCCCCCTATTATAGTAGTCATACGGACAAGTGTAAATAGGTAAAATAACACATACGTACAAAAAGAATACTACAATTAGTCTATGTTTTATTCAGCTTACAATACGATTATTGTCCTGCTTCCCTAACATAAAAAACTCATATAGCCCTCCGAAACGGCTCAGCATCAAGGTTTCACTAAACTCTAATCTCATGTTTATGGAATATTATATTTTTATTAGTACTTTTTCAAACACATCCCAGGAAAAAAATAAATTATTATGGAAAAATTTTTTTACCATTGTTTACTTATATGGAACGAATAATCTATAATTGAAGAAAATTCAAGACTTAATTGTACGTACAAATGAATCTATTTATAAACAGCCGTCCGGTGCATTTTATTACCCAAAAAAAACCGTACAGGATAAAATCACTGTACGGTTTTATAGGTAAATAATGACAAATGGGATCGTCTGCCCACTTTTAATGAATCCTATAAAGCCCCATAAATAACCGACCGAAGCCTTGGCTGATGGTAAGCCTCGAAATTCGGGAACATTTGCTGCATATAGACGGCCGAAAGCTGTTCTTTAGGGTCAATGGTTACCCACGTCCCTGCCAGCCCGGACCAGCCAAATTCTCCGATGGAACTATTGATTCCGCCTAAGGCGGGGTTCATCATCGTTCTTACCCCTAATCCGTATCCGTACCCCTTCAGATATTCCCAATTGTAGTCTGATAAAAGCTCAGGCTGCAAGTGGTTGGCGGACATTAGTTCAATGGTCTTTCTGCCTAATATCCTTACACCGTCGAGTTCACCCCCGCTTGCCAGCATATGAGCAAACCGGCTGTAATCACCCAGCGTAGACAGCAGTCCCGCTCCGCCGCTTTCAAGCAGGTTATCGGGATGATAACTCCTGTCCATAGAGGTATTTGGGGTCAGGTCACCATTTTCTTTTCGATCATAAAGCGTGCAGAGGCGGTCTTTTTTGGCCTCGGGAATCTTGAAAAAGGTGTCTTTCATCTCAAGCGGGTCGAAAATTTCATCTTTCAAAAATTGTCCGAATGTTTTACCGGACAATACCTCGATCAAGGCTCCCAATACATCATGACTGAGTCCGTATTGCCATCTGGTGCCTGGATCAAACGCAAGGGGAATTTCACTCAGCAATTTCGCCAGCATCCTGTTATCCATTTGATCGGCCTGACCGTCCCTGTTTAAACGCTCCATAGCCCTTGAGACATGACGTTCGGTTTCATTTCCTTCCCCGCCATAAGTCAATCCAGAGGTCATCATGAAAAGATCTCTTATTTTAATAGAACCGGAAGCAGCCGAAGTGTAAATTTCCCCTGATTCACTTGTCCGGTAAACTTGGGGAGTTTTAAATTCAGGCAAATATTCTTCAAGAGGATCATTGAGCAAAAAGAGCCCCCGTTCATAAAGCATCAGTGCCGCAACACAGGTTACAACTTTCGTGTTGGAATAGATTCTGTAAATGGTATCCTGGGAAATGGGCTTTTCGGTTTCAAGGTCTGCATATCCTATGTAATCTTCAAAAACCTGCTTGCCTTGATGGAAAACAGAACATGCACATCCAGCAGGGCCCTTTTCGACAAAGCTTTTTAATAGCGGTCGCAGTTTGTGAGTTAATTCCATAATTTCCTCTCCTTCATTAAAAGTCCCCTTGCAGCGACAGGACATTCACTTTTTTCGCAGCTATCATTCTCTGCATTTTCTCCCCCGTCACCCGCAAAGGCTATTATTCTAGCCAATACACATCTACCTTCTTCGTTTTTTAAGACTGATAAGAAGAAGATTTAATGAGAGCGCTTTATCCATTTATATTATAAATGATTTTAAATCTATAAATCTGTTTTTTATTCGTTTTCATGGAAATTTTGTGCAATTTTTATCTGAATAGACATTACGTTGGCACCCCTTTTTTTTATAAAAGCAGATTGGGAAAATGGGTAATAAGATAGAAAATAGTAAAACCCATTCAAACATAAACCAGCTTCTACAATCCCATTCAGCGTCCAAAGTACTACTAAAAAGAGTTTGTTTTACATCAAAAGGCGGTCAAAAAGGGAATATATTAGCTGGCGCTTTTTATTGATTGTTGAATGCTTGCTTGGAGTTCCTGTCTCTTAAACCTTTAATTCCAGGCTGAAAATCCATTGCCTTCCGTCTATTCCAGATTGGCTCTCCAGACAAACGCCATCATCGCACGCTCCTGCAAAAATAAAAGCGTACACCCGATGTACGCTTCTACCTTTGTAACATGGAAGTTACCGTCTAAAACTGATCATCAGGATGCAGGTTGTTCTGCATGAGCTCCTGTACCCTGCCTATTTGCTCCACCGTGGCAAGATCTGTTTTATACCAGCCTTTGTTTGCAAGGATCTCAAATAGTTCAAATTGATTTTGGCTGGAATTATCGAGACAGCTTGCATATATTTCCCGAAGTTTTTTGTGGGTTGTCTCTAATACCGTATTGCTGATGCTGCGGCAACGTCCCTTTTCCAGCTCCAGGCATAGCTGAAGCATTTCCCGGTCAGTCAGTCCGCGCCCCTCTATATTATTTGGCATCTGTAGCACCTCTTTTTATTGAATATGGTTGGTTTGATTAAAGTATTGGGAAAGACTCGCAATTTTTAATTGATGACTTTCTGCCATCTGTTCCAATGTTTTTCGGAGCTCCTGATCTTTGCACTGCGAGGCACACCAGTTCATCGTCTTAGCCGTAATTTCCTCCGCACGAATTTCATCTTCAACAAAAGCCAATTCTTTTGTGGTTAAATGAGTCACGATATTTCCCCCATTTCCTTAATGGTTTCTTAAGTATAGTATTGTTTGTAGATACTGTTTTTATCCAGAGAGTATTTTTCATGGTTCAATCGCAAAGTTTTCCAAGATGGATTTTATAAAGGAAAACATAGCGGTTTCTAAGTTAAGAAGAATGTAAATAATAAAAAAAACCGCCTCTTCCCCACTGATGTTGCATCAGTTGAGCAATGAGTTTTATCAAATATTTCAATATAATAATTTGTTTCACAATTGATAATATTCGTGTTAAACTAACAAATATTAAACACAGCAACGCAGCTGTACTGTAATTGATTAAACATATATATAATTCGGGGGTAAAAATGAAAAATCTAATTCTCAAGTGGAATCAGGTGAGCCTGGTCAAACGAATACTAGTCGGTATTATCGTCGGTATCATCCTGGCTGTAACGATTCCTGATGCTGCAAAATGGGTCACCATTTTCGGATCTTTATTTGTTGGTGCATTAAAGGCCGTTGCACCCGTACTGGTCTTGTTTTTGGTCATGCATGCCATTTCCAAACACAGAAGCGGCCAGAGAACCAATATGAAATCCATCGTTGCTTTATATGGTTTAAGTACCTTCCTGGCCGGATTTGTAGCTGTTCTGGCAAGCTTCATCTTCCCTGTCACCTTATCTCTGACAGCAGGAGCCGAAGATGTGACTCCTCCAGGAGGAATCGTGGAAGTACTCAGGACCTTATTGTTTAATATTGTGGACAATCCTGTTAATGCATTGCTGAATGGAAACTATATCGGTATCCTGACCTGGGCGATCCTCCTGGGAATTGCCCTTCGAAATGCTGCCGACACGACAAAAAACCTGCTTTCCAATCTTTCAGACGCTGTCTCCCAGCTAGTGAAATGGGTGATCAACCTGGCACCCCTTGGAATTATGGGCCTCGTATTTGATGCAATTGTCAATAATGGACTATCTGCCTTACTTGACTACGGCAAATTACTGATTGTTCTAGTTGGATGCATGTTTTTCGTTGCGCTTGTCATTAATCCATTAATCGTATTCATCAATATCCGGAAGAACCCATACCCGCTTGTCTTTAAATGTTTAAAGGAAAGCGGCCTAACCGCCTTCTTTACCCGGAGCTCAGCTGCAAACATCCCAGTAAATATGAGTTTATGTGAAAAATTGGATCTCGATAAGGATACATATTCCGTATCGATTCCATTGGGCGCTACCATCAATATGGCTGGTGCAGCTGTCACAATTTCCGTTTTAACTCTAGCAGCCGTCCACACCCTTGACATTCAAGTGGATATAGCTACCGCACTTATCCTTAGCGTCTTATCGGCTGTATCGGCAGCAGGAGCTTCAGGAGTTGCCGGCGGATCTCTCCTTCTGATTCCTCTTGCGTGCAGCCTGTTCGGTATTCCCGATGATGTTGCGATGCAGGTGGTTGGAGTTGGTTTTATCATAGGAGTGTTGCAGGATTCATGTGAAACAGCGCTGAATTCATCCTCCGACGTCCTTTATACCGCAACAGCCGAATATGCGAAACTGCGTAAAGAAGGCAAGGAAATCATCATTAATGCTTAGGTACAACACATAAAAAAATCGGCAAAGCAAATGACAGCTTAATCACTTGTCATTTGCTTTGCCTTTTTTATGCAGGATGGTTGTTCAAAAAAAATGCCAGGCATTTAGCATCCTGAGACATACAAATTCTCCTGACGTCAAATATACACCAGTGAGTTTATTCCTTTTTAACCTCCATATAATAGTGGGCAACAATAAGCTCTTTTAATAGCTCATCATGAGTTACAGTCTTGCTCGTTTCCTCATCGTATTGATTTTTTAATTCATTCAGCATGCCAAACAGCTTGTTATCTAATTCCAGTGTTATTTTTTGCATTAGATAACCTCCAATTATTTTTTCCTAAAATTAGTATGTATTAACCCGAGCGAAATATACGATTAACTATTAGAACCTTAAAGCCCATCAATAGCGTAAGCAGTTTTTATAAGGTTTGAAATCCGTATTATTTTCCCATAATGGATACTGTGTTGAATTATCCTTTAAAAGACTTCAGCTGATTCAATTAAAATTCATTTGATCAAGAGGTGATTGTATGTCTTTACAGCGCACGTTTATCATGGTAAAACCTGATGGCGTCAAACGAGGACTAATCGGGGAAATTATCAAACGCTTTGAGCAGAAAGGTTTTACTTTATTAAATGCCGAGCTTATGACAATTGACCGATCTAAAGCCGAATATCATTATATGGAGCACCAGGAAAAGCCATTTTTCGGTGAATTAGTCGACTTTATTACTTCCGGCCCAGTTTTTGCAATGGCCTGGGAAGGAGAAAATGTCATCGAGGTTTCCCGCCTCATGATTGGAAAAACAGATCCGTCAGAAGCAATGCCGGGGACCATCCGGGGTGACTTTGCGGCGGCGAAAGAGGAGAACGTCATTCATGGTTCTGATTCCCTCTTAAGTGCGGAACGGGAAATCGAAAATTTCTTTGGCCTGCTGAAAAGACGCAGCCTAGAGGATGATTTTCCATTCGAAGACCGAAAATCAGTGTAATAATATCCAAATCCCCTTACCCTTAATGGCTGAGGGGATTTTATTTATAGAGCAGCTCACTGATTCCCAGAGTACCCACTATTACGCCTTCCCCTGCACGGTTCCTCTCTGACTGGACTTCCAGCGGATCCAGTCTCTGGAAACCTATCCTCTAAATCACTCAAGCTCTATTATTTCAGCTTTAGCAACCTGCATGCCTCCATCTCACCCCCCTGTAAAAGCAACATTGTAAACAGATTTTTAATGAATTGTAATGTAATCTTCCACTACCTGAAAACTAACTATGCGATAATGACTACTTCAAGAGTTTTGTTGGAAATTGTCGAAATCCTACATTTTCTGACACGGCAATCGAAGTACGTTCCAAATCATCAGGATTTGATTGTTACATAGATTTATTTTTACAAGGGGGTGTGAAGTTGGCGGTTACCAGAAAGAAAAGATTAAAAATAAAATGGGGAAGAATCGTTGCCGCCCTTCTTATCATCGGAATCTTCTGGGTGGGTGTGGTAAACGTATATCAGTACATAGAAGGAACCGTAAAAGGGCTTAGCCAGCCACTAAAAAAAGTCGAGGCAAATCAGCCATTTCAGGGAGAGCAAAATAAAATGGAAGCCATCAATGTTCTATTGCTGGGAAGTGACTCCCGAGGGGGACAGCAGGCTCGAACAGATACCATTATGGTTGCACATTACAACCCAGAGACTCATAAGGTAAAATTGATTTCCCTGATGAGGGATATGTATGTCACTGTACCTGAATACGGACAACAAAAGTTAAATGCCGCATATACTTATGGAGGTCCTGAATTACTGAGAAGAACGATAAAATCGAATTTGGGGCTGAATATTCATCATTATGCAATTGTCGACTTCAAAGGATTCGAAAAAGCCGTTGACCTCCTCGTTCCAAATGGAATTGAAGTAGACATTCCTTATGAAATGTCCGATGGGATTGGAATGACGCTGGAAAAAGGCACACAACAGCTCCATGGCGAGGAGCTCCTGGGATATGTACGTTTTCGCCAGGATCGGTTGAGCGACTTTGGACGCGTACAAAGACAGCAGGAAGTCATCTCAAAACTGAAGGAAGAAGCCGTAAGTGTGCAAAGCGTGGTAAAGCTCCCTCAGCTATTGGACCTATTACATACATATATTGATACAAACGTCGATACAGCGACCCTTTTGACCATTGGAAAAGACATTTTGGCCAACGATAGCGGAGATATAGAGACGGTACGAATCCCAGAAGATGGAACTTTTCAAAACGCACGCTATGATGGTGTCGGTGAAGTATTGGAGGTGGACTTGGAACAAAACAAAGCTGCTCTTGATACCTTTTTAGAAGACTAGATCCATACTTATTCAAATCAACTTGTATATTTCCCCGCGAATATCGAAAATGAAAAGACCGCACGAGTGAAAATCACCGTGCGGTTATCTATTGTTTGGAAAATCGCTCATGGCTGCCACGTTTACTTCTTTACTCTCGAAACGGTCAGGCCGTCCCCAAGCGGAATAAGCAGCGACTCTAATTGAGGATGATTGGCCACCGACTCATTGAATTTCTTCATTAAATCCGTATAGCGTTTAGGTGTCACACTCTGATCTGCCACACTTCCCCCTGCAAGGACATTATCAGCAACAATTAATGCTCCCGGCTCAGCCAGTTTAAGGCAGCAGCTCAAGTAATTAGTATAATTTTCTTTATCGGCATCAATAAAGAAAAAATCAAAGGTTTTACTTTCACCTATTAATTGTTCAAGGCTTTGTAGTGCTGGTCCAGTCAGATAGGATACTTGATTGCCGAATCCAGCTTTAGAAAGGTTGCTATTAGCGAGCTTTGCATACTCCTCAATTAATTCAAGAGAAGTCAAGCTTCCTCCGCTGCCGAATCCTCTTGCCAGGCAGATTCCGCTATACCCTCCAAGAGCCCCTATTTCCAGGACATTTTTAGCCCCCGAAATAGAGACAAGCATGGTAAGAAGTTTTCCAGTGGATGGTGATACGGATATCGAGCGCATTCCATTTTCTTTTATCGAGTGAAGAACCTCCTCCAAAACTTCATCCTTCTGGTAAAAAACTGAATCGATATAACTATTCGTTTGCTTCATCCCATCTTCTCCTTTCTATGTCTGCTCGTTAATTATCTTCCTCTTCACGATCTAAATCCTGTGTAAGTTCAGATACCTCTTCCTTTTCATGTTCTTTCTTATTCGTTTCTTGCATTTCTTCGATTTCGTGAAGTTCAAATAGTTGAACAAATTCGTTAATCACCATATCAATTGCTTTTAATTCACCGACGAGAATTGGATTAATGGACTGCAGCTCTGGTGATTGCAGCTGCTGCTGCAGCGTAGAACGTTTAAGATTCATCATCTCTAAAAAGGCAATGGCTCTTCCTCTTCTAAACGTTTTTGCACCGCGATGGTGAGAATGATCTTTTCGTTTATGGCCGTCATGATGCCGCTTATTTTCCTCGCTTTTCATTGGAAATCTCCTCTCTGTATACATATGTATACAATGATTATATCTATAATGTATACATATGTATACGATTTGTCAATCGATTTATAGAAGTCAAAAACCGGCTGTTCAGTGGATTAATGATCTTGAATTGTTAGCGTTCTACTTACAAAAACCCTACGGTTGCGTAATCATGGACAAAAGAAAACCCAGAGGTCTAAATCCCCCTGGGTTCGTCTTCAATTATATAAATCAATCTAAAACTTAAGGCTGACTGCTGCCTCTCCCGCTATTGCTTTACAATCATCACTCCATAAGCTTCCAATGAAGTGTTCCCGTTCATTTCCTTCCCTGTCAACAGGTCCGTACCTTCTACATTCCCGAGCACCACTTCATCTGCATTGTGGTTCAAGATAAAAAAGAATGAGCTGCCGTCTTTCCTTCTCTCCGTCACTTCCACGCCTTTAGGAACCTCAAGCAACGGTTTTACCTGCTTTTCCTCACAAACGGTCTTCACGAAATCGGTCAAAAACGCTTTGTCAGGGCATGTTCCTACGTAATAAGCTTTCCCTTTTCCGTAGGAGTTGCACGTAATCACCGGAGTACCGGCATAAAAATCGGAACCATACTCTGCCAGCACTTCTGCCCCCTCCGAATGGATAATATCAAATAACAAACTGCAGTCATAGCTTCCGCTCAGGCTGCCTTCGTCATTTTTCATGACAATTTGATTTTTCACTTCAGGCGGCAGGGCATCAATTTCTTCGACCCAAATGCCGAGAAGATCCCTCAGTTCTCCTGGATAGCCGCCCACGGTGACAAGATCATGTTCATTCACAATTCCGCTGAAGAACGTCGTCACAAACGTTCCTCCATTTTGAACAAACTCCTTCACCTTATCCGCATAACCCGATTTCACCATATATAACACTGGCGCAAAGACAAGTTCATACTTGCTTAAATCCTCTTCAACGCCTACCATGTCAACCGATATATTCTCTCCAAAAAGGGCGTCGTAATATTTATGAACTTCATTTACATAATCCAACGCCTTTGATGGTCCGCTTGATAATTCCGTTGCCCATCGGTTTTCCCAGTCAAATACAATGGCAACTTTAGCTGGCACGCGTGCATCGAGCAATGTCTCGGACAGCTCCGCGAGCTCCTTGCCAAGCGCGGCTGTTTCCCGGAATACCCTTGTATTCTCATGTCCAACATGTTCAATCACCGCTCCATGGTATTTTTCACAGGCTCCTACCGACCTTCTCAATTGGAAGAACATCACGGTATCGGCACCTCGGGCTACTGCCTGGTAGCTCCATAAGCGCATGACTCCCGGCCGTTTTAAAGAATTATATGGCTGCCAGTTTTGCTGGCTCGGCGTCTGCTCCATCAGCATAAAAGGCTGGCCGCTTTTCAGGCCTCTCATCAGATCGTGCCTCATTGCCGTAAAGCTTTCAGGTGTGTTGTAGGAAGGATAGTTATCCCAGGAAACAACATCCATTTCCTTGCCCCATTTAAAATAATCGAGTTCATTATAGGTACCCATTAAATTGGTGGTAACGGGAATATCAGGATTATGCTTCTTTAACACATCCCGCTCTAAAATAAAGCAGTCCAGCAGACTTTCCGACTGAAAAATGCGGTAATCCAGCGAAATCCCCTGAAAATTAGTCGAGTTCCCATTCCACTCTTCGCTTACAGCGTTAGGCACTACAATTTCATCCCATTCGTAAAATGTGTGGCCCCAGAATCGAGTATTCCATGCTTTATTTAAAGCTTCCAGATTTCCATATTTCTCCTGAAGCCATTTTCTAAAGCTCACAGCACAGTTATCACAATAACAGTAGCCGCCATATTCATTCGAAACATGCCAAATTAACACACCTGGATGATCTTTATATCTTTCTCCTAATCTGTCAGCGATCCGTTCTGCATACTTCCGGTAAGTTGGGCTGTTCGGACAGGAATTATGTCTGCCGCCAAACTTCCGCTTTCTTCCCTGGTAGTCTACCCTCAGTACATCTGGATACTTTTTAGCCATCCATGCAGGATGTGCTGCTGTACTGGTTGCCAGACAGGTATAGATTCCATTTTGGTATAAACGGTCAATTTGCTCATCCAGCCACTCAAAATTATATGTTTCTTCATCAGGCTGATTTAAAGCCCATGAAAAAACATTTAGTGTTGCCACATCAATTCCCGCTAGTTTAAAAATACGGACATCTTCATCCCAGTCCTCTTTTTCCCACTGCTCCGGATTATAATCTCCGCCATACCAAATTTTAGGAAGCTTTTCGTTTATCATGGTCATCACCTTTCCTTTATATCAATTTAATTCCATTGTATGCGATTACAAAACACTATTAAATATAATATAATGGAAAGCGATATAAGAAAAAGGAACAATCCAAATGAGAATTCCCGGAGGGGCATGACGATGAAAAAACATTTCCTCATTCCTTTAAATGAAAGCAAACTTCCTCTGTTTGCTGAAACGATCGGTTTCAATCCGGTACAGGAAAATATCGGACGCCCAAATGGGTACCCATATTACCATTGGATCCAAACGGTCAGCGGAGCGGGGTCGGTCCTATTTCAGCATCAAGAGTTTAACCTCCCGCCCAATAACGGAGTGCTCCTCCTTCCGCAAATGGCACACTCGTATAAAAGCGAACCAGGCGAAGGTGCTCCATGGAAAACTCTGTATATAACATTTGGCGGAATGATGGCAAAAGATATCCTGATTGCACTGGGACTCTATCAATCTGCCTTTTTTCACTGGGAACAAGAAGCACCTTTATCAACATTCATTACGGAAGTGCTGAAGCAAAGTGACGAGGCGACTGACAGCTTTAGCATAAGGGCCTCTTCGAATGTCTATGAATTTCTCCTGCTTTTAAAAAAGTACGGGAAAACCAATAAAGGCAGCAGCTTAAAAGAAACCAGCAGCCTAGTAACGCTGTATTCCCTTATTGACTGGATGAAGGCCGAGCTTTCTAACCCGGATGTCGGCCTTGATGAAATGGCCACCTTCATAAATACTTCAAAACGCCATTTGAATTCATTGTTTCAAAAAACCTTTCACGTTACCCCGTATGCCTATTTTGTGAATTTACGCATCCAGCAATCTAAAAAACTGCTTTTAGAAAACAATTCCACCACCATCGGTGAAATCGCCATGGCGGTAGGATTCCGTTCTGCCAGCCACTTTGTGGCCACCTTCCGGAAAATGGTCGGTATTCCTCCTGAAAAATACCGTCACCTCAATGGCATATTTTAGCACAGAGACATGAAATCATGCCGGGCACAAAAAGGACATGCCTGCTCTCGCAAACATGTCCCTGGTATTTTTTATTTTACATCTAAAACGATCACATTCACAGAATTTGCCGATAAATTGACCTCTGCACAATTGTCTTCCAGTGTTATATCCGATTCTGAAGGAACAACCTGTTCTGCATTCTTTTTATTCACATTTGGTGTATGGACAAGAGAGGCATCCCCGGTCACAGTGATCATTCGGCCCTCTGAAGCCACGTTTAGGTCTTTCAGCTGGATCCTGGTTGTTTTTTCAAACGGATCGGCATTTACAAGCTTTACATAGACGTGTTGTTTGTCTTTCGTTACCGAGTTGAAAATATCGGAGTTATAAGCTTCCAGTTTGTAATCCAGCACCTTGCTCACAACTGTACCGTCCGTATAGAAGCAGACGAGCCGATCTCCTGTTTCCCCGCCATAGTTGACTGAAATGGTGTAGGGTGTCTGATCCGCAAGCTCTTCGTAGCAGCTTGCACGCAGGTTTCCGGCAGCCGTACTGGAGGAATAGTCTCCCAGCATATAACCTTGGACCCCCTGCTTATACACTTTCACACCGGTTGCATTTCCGTTATATCCTACCGCGTATTCGAGGACATCCTTTTTCTCCGGTGAAATATCGGTCAAGCCAACCCCTACATAAAAACCGTCGGCACCTGATACTTTTGTCGCTTCCACCTCGACTCGATAGTTGGCCCAGCTCTCATTCAGGATATACAACCCATTCAATCCGCCATTTTGAGCCTCTAATACAAGACCTTTTTCCGGATCCAGTGTATATCCGACAGATCCCGGAATCATCTCCCATGCAGGATTCAGTTCCTTCGTAAAGTCTTGGTCAAGCAGCACTGTACCGCTGAGGTTATCTATTACTTTTACACTCTTCACATGGAGTTCCGCGTTGCCGGCAGCAATTTCAATTCCCCCGCGCGGAGTGAGCTCTGTCAGGTTTCCATTGCGGTAAGTCGAGAACGAAGTACCCAGCAATTTGGTGCCGAGATATTTTCCAAATAAATGCTGTACGTAATAATTCGGCGTGTACCAGACACTTTCATCGTCAAACCAAATTAAATCCGGCGTCCATCGATACGTTCCATCTGTCAGCACTTTGTTAAATAGCGGTGCATAGGCAGCCAGTCTCACGACATCGGAATTTCTTTCAAACCCGGTCATGACTGCTGCTTCCGCAATCGCTCCCGCCAACGTATTCTTGTCGGTGGAGGCAAATTCGCCAACAAAAACCTTCGAGGTCTCCTTTTCATTCAGGGTGCCATCATGCTGGTAAGCGCGGTAATAATAGTTGTATCGGTCCGCATTGTTTAACAGATACTCGTTGGAACGGTAATAATGCTCATCGGCAATCGTATCCATATAGTTGTGCTGTTTTTCATACCAGGCTACCGTTTCTTCTGTAACGCTCTTGCCATCCGTAAAATTCACGGTTGCACTTTCCTTCAGGTTGCCGCTCAGGAACTTCCATCCCTGCTGATAGGCGTCATCATCCGCCTGTGCTCCGACGGTTGAAATAATATGCAATACATAACCCGGATAGTGGTTTTCCATGTATTCATCAATCGCTGCTTTAAAATATTCGAAGTTCGCAAAAAATTCCGTGCCCCAGTTTTCATTGCCGACACCCAGGTAGTGAAGGTCGAATGGCGCTTCATGCCCCATCTGTCTGCGGAGGGCAGCCCACTCGTTATGTTCAAAATCGGTAGAGATTGCGAAATCAATTAAATCGGTAAAGCTCTTAACATAGTAATCTCTCAGCTCTCCTCCTGCTGGATGAACATAATTCGAACGCGCCTGGCAAAGGACACCGCAGGCCATGACAGGAAGTGGGGTGGCATTCAGGTCTTCAGCTAATTGAAAATATTCCATATACCCCAGCCCCATGGTCATCATGTAGCCCCATACATTGAAGTTTTCCTTGCGCAGCTCGATATCGCCTACAGAGTCTTTCCATTCATAGACGTTTTCCCAAATATAGGAGCCTTCGGAAATACAGCCCCCAGGGAATCGCAGGAATGTCGGGTGCAAATCGAACAGTGCATTCACCAAATCTTTTCTCAATCGGTAGTTAGGATTCCCTTTATAATTAGCGTGAGCCGTTTTCGATCCCTCTTCTTCGCCAGCGCCCCAGACATCCTGCGGCATCAGCGAAACCATGTCGATGGAAACCTCACCGTTAAAGGTTAACGCAAGCTGACCCAGGACATCTTTGGAGCCTGTCAGCATAATCTTGGAATCCACTCCGTACTTTCGCCAAGTATTTCCGCCTTCCACCTGAATGATTGCTGTATCACTAATTGGCTCGCCGTCCTGATCCTGCAGCTGCAAAGCAATGCTTGACGGTGATTCCGCTTTCGCCCAGATCGTAAAATCATAACGATCGCCTTGTTTAATAAACATGGCACAATGATGATTGGAATCAGTAAAACCCTTATTGATGATCGTGGTGCCGCCAGGAGCAGTTATATAATGGGAATTGACGTCTTTATCGGAAACTCCAAAGAATTCATTCAATCCTCCTGTATTCTTAACGGCAACTTTATCAACCTCTCCAAACCAGGCATGGAGCGGTTGGTGGTTTCTGCCTGTAGAACAGCCGCACTCGCCGGAAGTGTGGGAGTAGGTATCAAATACGAACGATTCGAAGGAACGGTTTTGAACAAGCTCCGCGTAGATTCCGCCATCCGCTGCATTATTGATGTCTTCATAAAATAAACCGTACAGCGTTTCGCTGATATCCAGCACTTCCTCGCTGCCGTCAATCGTTAACAAGTGGGAGGGAATACCGTTTGGAAGAACCGATACGGTAAATTCCTTCTCAGCCACCGAGGTTCCTTTGCTTAAAATTGCTGTCAAAGTCACGCCTTTTGGAGACTGGATTTCCCCCACCATTCCGTCATCCGATAGAGCTGAAGTGTCGCTGGATTTCCAGGAGACATTCACCTTTCCGCCCATGAGAGAAGCAGGCAGCGAAAGATCCTTTGATACGATTGTGACTGGAAACGATAAATATTTATCTTTGGCAAGCTGAACAATGTCGGCTTCCGTAAGCGATTCGCACATCACCTCGATCACTTCATCTTCCGTAAATCCTGCCTTGTAAATGCGGAAATCGGACAAGGAACCGCTGAAATCTGCATCCACATCATATTGTGATCTGCCGATATAATTATTGCTGTAATTCGCTGAATCGGAGAACGTTTCAAACCAATTGCGAAGTTTCGCATATGTACCGCTGGACGTCTGGCTGATGGAGCCATCTGCCACGATTTCACCGTTCACATAGATGACCGGTCCGGCGCTGCTTAATGTGCCGCCTTCCGTTCCCCTTACTGACATGGCGACATGGAACCATTCTCCCGATGAATACGTTCTTCCGGCATCGGCAACGAGATCTGCCTCAGAAAAGCAAGTGCCGCGCAAATTGCGAGTCAAGAAAAAATATGGTCCTGTAGAACCTTTACCGAAATCGAAAATTCTTTCCCATACATTTGTACCTTTTTTCAGGTAAACCCACGTACTAACGGTAATACCAGTATGATCGCTGATATCCTTGAGCAAGCCGGAAGGAAGCTTCATAAAAGAAGTGCCGCTGTTTCCGCCGGCTAGCGTAACAGCTGATCTTCCGCCTACAGTTTCTACTGTTGGTAAAGCGATCCCCTCTGGTAGGGCATCATAGCCGTGCCCCGAGCTGTCCCTGCCGATATTTTCAGGATCATCAAAATGATATTGGGCAATGAGGCGGTCCTCAAATGAAATGTTTCTGCTGGTTCGTTTCATGTATGCTCTCCCTTGCAAGAATAATATAATGTAAGCCTTATCTTTTTCACCCACACCAAAACTTGTACGTATAATATGTATTTAACAATTACCTCTTGTACTTACAACTATTATAATGTCTAATATCTTATCTTCCAACAGATTTCTAATATTTTTTTAAAGTCCTCCAAAAAAACCCGAGATCACTACGTTCTGCTTTTACCTTTTAAGCAAAAGAACGATCCTCATGTACGCACATGTACACACT
The DNA here is from genome assembly GCF_004340465.1 of Mesobacillus foraminis. Classification (GTDB taxonomy): domain Bacteria; phylum Bacillota; class Bacilli; order Bacillales; family Cytobacillaceae; genus Mesobacillus_B; species Mesobacillus_B foraminis. The sequence goes on from NZ_SLVV01000005.1 coordinate 119,900, forward strand.
TATAGTCGCTTTCCCGATTATACAAAAAAGCCGCTCAACTAATGAGCAGCTAAAAGCGTGTATTTATAAGTTAATAAAATCCTCTGGTCATAATGTGTCACTAAATAATGCTGTTGAATTATCCTAAATTAAATTTCCCTCATAATAATTCGGGAGAAAGGTCTCACAAACTCTTATATCTTTCGAAAAAAGGATTTCCTTCATACCTGTATGCTAATTTATATATTTGTTTTTGATAAAGAAAGCTGATCTTCAGGCAGCGGCTTGGTGATGCCTTCTTTATCTAGTACCTTACGCCATGTATATCGCGGTTCATATCCTAGGATCTTTTTAGCCTTATCAATTGACATAAGGGTCTCGTGGCCTTCTATTGATTTTTTTATCGTCACATTTGGAAAATACCGATCCACCAAGTCCTTGCTAAGTTCAGGCATAATGGTATCCGGAGCCGTAATATGGAAGATATCATTTCCTAAATTACTCTTTTCTATTGCAAGAAGGCATGCCATTGCTGCGTCCCTAACATCACAATAAGCCCAGGCATTTTTCTTTTGAACATCCTTTTGTCTCTCATCGTGCCAGTGCATGATAGGAATTTTTTCATATTCATCTGGCTCATATATATTTGCAAAGCGCAGAGCAACAATCTGTCCTTTTGTAAGACTGTGATACATTTCTGAAAGGTTTTCAGTCAACCGTTTTACCATAGCGTAGGATGATTTCAATTTGTTTGGGTGTTCCTCATCTAATGGAAGATAGCTGAGTTCTTCGGGAACAAAAGGATAACCTAATACCGTTTCACTCGATGCCCAGACCAGCTTAGGAATTTTAAAATCTTTACAAGCCTCAAGGATATTAAAATTAACCATCATATTATTTTCAAATATCGCCTGAGAAGTATTCCTTACATCGGTAGGAATATTCCCAAGGTGGACAACTGCATCACTTCCCTTTAAAAGCTGGCATACCTGGCCATAATCACGCAGATCAGCTTGAATAAAGTTTTTTGATCTTGATTCCTCTCTCAATTTTTTATCTGATGCAATAACCTCATGACCGGCTTCCATAATTGTCCTGACAGCCCACCTGCCAATTTTGCCTGCTGCTCCTGTTACTACTACTTTCACAAGCCTTGCCCCTTTTCCATTATTTTTCATATCAGGATGATTTGGCTCCCTGAAAAGCTAAGTTTTACATCCCAATAACGCTGTTAGGTTTCCCCTTTCATTCTGTTTTATTGAGGCAGTCAAATGGAAACTATTGGTCAAATGGGCATTTTTATAGTGAAATGGGCTTTTTGTTCCTCTAAAAACCTTTTCCGATTATCCGCTTAGATCCCATCAAAACAATTGATTTTAAGTACTCCATATTTTTAATTATTTTTTTCAGGCAAATGGCCCTAATTATGAGGCAATTATTTTTCATGAAAACGACTCTTTAATGGAATAAATAAAATAGTAAACAACCTCGGCAAAGAAAGGACCTATATAGGATGAAAAAAACATTAATGGACATTTTCCTTATTGGATTAGGATCTTTTCTTTTTGGATTATCGGTTAACATTTTTGTCATTCCCAATCATTTTGGAGAAGGCGGAGTGACGGGTATTTCCATTATTCTTTATCACCTGTTCGGATGGGCCCCTAGTATAACAAGTTTTATTTTAAATGGAATGCTAATTGTTATTGGATATAAATTTTTAAACAAAACCACAACTATATACACGATTATTGCTGTTACATGCATTTCATTATCATTATACTTAACCGAGTCATGGTCGATTAATTCGGATGAAGTAATTTTAAATAGTATTTTTGCAGGCATTCTTACGGGAATAGGACTAGGATTGATTTTTCGTGCAGGTGGCACAAGTGCCGGCACAACCATACTAGCCAAAGTAACAAATCAATACCTCGGATGGAATATAAGTTACGGGCTTCTATTCTTTGATTTAATTGTTGTTTTTTCTTCTTATTTTATCATTGGAATAGTAGGACTTATGTTCACCCTCGTCATGCTTTATATTGGAACAAAAGTAACAGACTTTATTATTGTTGGTTTAAATTCTAAAAGGGCTGTTACGATTATTTCCAAGTCATACGATGAGATAGCAAACGAGGTAAATAATAAAATGAAAAGGGGCGTTACCGTCTTAACCGGTTACGGGTATTATACAAAAACCGAAAAAAATATCTTGTATATTATTATTAACAAACAAGAATTCACCCAGCTTCGAAAAATTATCACAGCCGTTGACAGGAATGCATTTGTCTCAGTTCATGATGTCAGGGATGTTTTTGGGGAGGGATTTATAGAATAAAACCTTTTTTTATTAGCTTAATGAAGATAATGGTCTTATAATGTGGTGTTAAAAACATGTTCGTTACATAACTACCTTTCCTGTAATGACGGAGTTCCTGCAAAATGCTTCAGTGAGTCACTCTGTTTTTCGTTAACATCCTCATGGTTTTGATACGAGCATTTTCACCAGGGGTGACCTGTGATTGTTTGAAAAAGAAAAGAACCGATCCTTGGTCTTAACCCCTAACAGGTTCGGTTCCTCCTCTATTGTTTTCAACCACAAGCATGTTATCTGAAGAATTACAAAATACTTTTAAAATCCATAGCAGCATCCCGGTCAAAAATTTAAAATTGATTATTTATGATAAATAAATCGTTCACCTGGAACCATCATGTGGAATTTTTGACATGGATAGTGTTGAAATAAGTAATCGACAAAATAAGCCGGATTCTCGCGGTTATTCGGAAACAGATCATAATGAATCGGAACTAGGAGATCCACCCCTACCGCTGCAGCAAAATCCGCTGCTTCTCTTGAATTCATGTTTCCAATAATGCCCCGTGATGTGCGGAAAAAGTCTGCGCCATTTATTGGCAAGAAAGCAACATTAGGCTTGAACGCTTTTACTACTTCTATCAGTTCAGGCGTAACGATGGTATCCCCGCTGTGATAGATTCTAATTCCATTCACTTCGATTAAGTAGCCTAGAAATAAATGATTTCCTGAAGAATCTTTCTCATATTCCGTATGGGCAGCAGGGATAGGCGTAATCTTGAACCCTTTAATTTTAAACACTTCACCATCTTTGGCCGAATAAATATCCTTGTTTTTGAGGTGTTCTTGAACAAACGTGACAAGGGGCGCCGGGATTCCAAACTGGGATTCTGAAACTCTTGCAATCTCTTTAATAGTTGATAGGTCCAGGTGATCGTCGTGCCCGTGTGTAACCAGTACACCGTCTAAGTCCTGGAGCATGGCCGGATTAAGAACCGGTGGAAATGCCCTCTTAAATTCTGTCTCAGGATTCGATTCCTCAATACTGCTAGTTAAATAAGGATCGATACAGAGGAGCCCATCCTCTTCCTTCCCTTTTAAGAGAATCCCCGCTTGTCCTAAGCTCCAAAAAGAAACAGCGTCTCCAAAACCTTTTGTCTCCCTCACCTCTTTCATTAATTCTTCACCGCTTTTATAAATCGCCATAATATCACCCGTTTCTCTGAATTATCTTTAAATTCATTTTACTATGTATAATTCGAAGGTACTTTCCTTTGATTGCTTTAGGTTTAATTTTATCAGGGGATGAACACTTTACAAAACGATTCTATCTGAAATTTCTCCAGCCTGATTTATATTGCCTGGCTTCTTTTTCTAAGGGATCACATGTGACATTTATTTGAAGTTTTTAGCAATAATTTGTATATTTTACCATCTACTGTACGATATAATCATGTTAAAAGGAGGAGTTTTATGCGGGTGCTAATCCTATTGCTAACTATTGCTCTGTCTGGATGCGCTTCACAGGATAGTGAAAAACTGAAATGGTTTGATACTGATAATGAAGCAATAGAATATGGCTTGAAGCTTGAAGACGCAAAACAATCCGATGTGTTAGGCGAGATGGAAAATGGCGGGGAGCATTTTGTCGTTTACAAAGACCCGGTACCTGATGAAGACGGAATTGCGATTGCCACAGTGAACATCGCTGAAGAAAACGGCAAGTATGCCTGGTATCGGGCAGATTCATATGTAAAAATAACGGATAAAAATCCCCAGCACAATATCAGGCAAGTCAGTTACGACACCAAAACCCACTCAGGGAGAGACTTTTTAGTTTACGCAGGGTACACAAAGGATGAAAGTATTACCCTTGAAACACCTGAAGGTTCCATTCAGGCAGAAATCGATCCATCTACAGGAATTTATTTTTCCGTTATCCCTGTAAGGGAATAGAAAAAGTCGGCTTTCCCGGCTACTAGCTTTTAGAATGAACTTGGCAAAATTACCTTTTGATTGTTTAACTCCCCCCAGGTGTCAATTTATATATAGAGAGATTCAGCTTTTAATAACGATACTCTAGCTGCACGACGAAAAACCGCTGAGCCTCACAGCCCAGCGGTTCCTGTCATTTACATTATGTTTTTACGGTCCCTTCAATTCTCAACTTAATGCGAAAAATACTGTGCGGCAATACCTCCATCACTGTTTCATTCCTGTGAAGGATTGTCCACGGATATCATTACAGTTAAGAATATAAGTTCATCGTGTGTTTTCGTCGACACCAGACCGCTGCCTGCTGTTTCGTCTTACTTTCCAGTTTCAGCAAACGTCTTGATGCGGTCACCGATTTCATCCCGAACACGCTGGAAAAAGGCCCATTTTTCTTCTTCTGTCCCTTCCGCCTTTGCCGGGTCATCAAATCCCCAATGTTCGCGCTTGACATGTGGCGGAGTCGTTGGGCAATGGTCATCTGCATGACCGCAAAGTGTGACAACCAGGTCGGCATTATTCAGGATTTCCGGGTCAATTACATCTGAGGTTTGATTCGAGATATCAATTCCTGCCTCGTTCATCGCCTTAACTGCATTAGGGTTTAATCCGTGCGCTTCAAGTCCGGCACTTTTTACATTCCACTCGTCACCAAGATATTGTTTCGCCCAGCCTTCCGCCATTTGGCTTCGGCAAGAATTGCCTGTGCACAGGAAGTAGATTGTTTTCTTAGTCATAGTTGATTGCTCCTTTGAAAGTTAAATTTTATGAAATAATCAAAAGCCAGACATAGAGACCCACTAATGTGATAAACAGGGTAGGAATCGTCAGGACGATGCCAGTTTTAAAATAAGTTCCCCAAGAAATCTTCACGCCTTTCAAACTTAGTACGTGAAGCCATAATAGGGTCGCCAATGAACCGATCGGAGTAATTTTAGGCCCCAGATCAGAACCAATCACATTCGCATAAACAAGTGCCTCTCTTACCACTCCGGTTGTATTAGTATCCGCTATCGCCAGTGCGTCAATCATAACAGTCGGCATATTGTTCATGATTGATGATAGAATGGCGGCGATGAAGCCCATACCAATTGTCGCTGCAAACAATCCCTGATTTGCTGCAACCTGGATCAGGTCTCCCAAAACATTCGTCAGTCCGACATTCCGGAGTCCATAGACCACTACATACATTCCGATGGAGAAAAATACGATGGCCCATGGCGCGCCTTTGATGACTGTTTTTGTATTGACGGCACGGCTTCTTCTTGCCATGAACAGAAAGAAGATCGCCACAATGCCAGCAATAAAGGAAACAGGAATATTAAGGAACTCACTTGCAAAGTAACCAATTAGCAGGATTCCAAGCACAATCCAGGAGAGGGAGAACATCTTTTTATCCTTGATGGCCTCCTCCGGTTTTTTCAGGTTGGAAAGATCATACTTTTTCGGAATGCTTTTACGGAAATAAAGATATAAAACCAGGATGCTTGCTGCCAATGAGAAGAGGTTAGGTACAATCATTCTAGATGCAAATTCGGCAAAACCAATTCCAAAAAAGTCTGCTGATACAATATTCACCAGGTTGGAGACAACAAGCGGAAGCGAGGTTGTGTCGGCAATGAATCCACTTGCGATGATGAACGGAAAGACCATCTTTTCGTCAAACTTCAATGCACGAACCATCGCAAGGACAATTGGTGTCAGGATCAGTGCCGCCCCATCGTTCGCAAAAAAGGCAGCCACAAGCGCTCCCAGGATGGAAACATAGACGAACATTTTAATTCCGTTTCCTTTAGCTCCCCTGGCCATATGAAGCGCCGCCCACTCAAAGAAACCAATTTCGTCCAGGATCAGTGAAATGATGATAATGGCAATAAAGGCAAGCGTTGCGTTCCAGACAATGCCCGTTACATCCCATACATCCTGCAGATCAACCACTCCGACAAGCAACGCTAAAATCGCCCCGCCACATGCTGACCAGCCTATTGAAAGGTTTTTTGGCTGCCAAATGACCAGGACAAGGGTCGCCAGAAAGATGGCTGATGCTAAAACTGTTTGTAACATAAGAACCTCCATTAATTACATGTAATTCGTAAACCTTGCTGTTCCAGCTGGATGATCTTCTCCTCCTGGTCAGGAATATGCCTTATCACATCCTGAACCAATGGGAAAGAACGGTGATCCCGGTTCAGGGAGTAGAAGATCCATTGTCCCCTTCTTTGTTCTTTCACTAAACCGGCATCCTTTAATTTCCGGAGGTGCTGGCTGATGGCTGGCTGGGTCATCTTGAAGATTTCCACAAATTCACAGACACAGCAATCATTCTTAATCAGAAGCCCCATCATGGCGAGCCGTGTTTTATCGCCCAGAAGCTTTAAAATATTGGCAGTACTCTCCAAGGAGTCCTTTTCCATGATTCCACCTCCATATAATCAAATAATCAACTGCTTATATAATAAATTGCTTATATACGTTCGTCAACATTATATTACTATCCCGATCAGGACAAAGTGCTATACATCTTACAAGCATAAAAGCCTCTCTTGAAAGCATGAAAGAACCTTATTCAATTGAAAAAAGGACAGATTTGGAAAGGGTATTCTGTCCTTTACTTAACAATTAAAACCGGACAATTCGCCCGTTTAGCGACTTTGTGGCTGACGCTTCCCAATACGAATTCCTGAAGCCCGTTAAGACCTCTGCTGCCAATAACAACGAGGTCAAATCGATTTTTATTCACGTAATCAACAATGACAGGTCCAGGATCCCCTTGCAGCATTTTAATTTCATAGTGGATTCCTGCCTTTTGGGCCATCTTTTCCACATACTTCATTCGATCTTTCCGCTTGTCTTTATATTCCGCCGAATTCCAATTGCTTAAAACCTCTGATTTTACTTTGTCATGATCAACAACATAGACGATTTCCAGTTTGGAATTGGGGTTGCAACTCGCAAGGTTGATCGCATTATCTGCAGCCCTTTTGCTATGCTCAGAACCATCCGCAGCTAATAGGATTTTTTTATACATGCTCCCTAACCTCCCTTTCCATTGGTCCTGGGTTTATTGGCCAGCATATTAACTAATTCTGTACAATCAGCTTTTATTCCTTTTACATATACCCAAAATCCATTTTCTTCGATTTTGATACAGTTTCCGTGAATGGCTTCGGAATGCCATGCTTAAGTTACTTTACCCCTCTTCTTTTGGAGACTTTCACTTAAGCGATCTCTATAAAATCAATTTTTTTTGATTAAATAAGTTGCATATTTGGAAATGTTGGATATATAATACAGTACATCAAATAATTTTGATTAAAGGAGTAATTCAATTGGAAAATAACATTCCGTTAAAAGACATTTCATTAGAGAGCACGTTTTCTGCTTACGAAAGTAAATTCAAAGCCCTCGCCGATAAAAAAAGGCTGCATATATTAAACCTTCTTTGCCAGGGAGAAATCTGTGTGTGCGATCTCAGCGAAATGATCGAGATGCCGCAGTCCAAGCTTTCCTACCACTTAAAAATATTACTTGATGCTGGCCTCATCCTGAAAGAAACCCGGGGAACCTGGAGTTATTACAAAATCAACGAACAAGAAATTAATCATTTGCTATCACCAGAGCTTTGCTGCCTGTTTAGACCTAGCTCATGTTAGGTTTAACTTTTACCCATTTAATCAATTTTTTTTGATTAATACATCAACTTATTTTGATAAAGGAGTGTTGAAAATGTTATTTCGTGAAGGTTATGTTTGGTTTGAAGCAAAAGAAATCGAAAACAGGGCAAAAAGTGCTTGGCGGTTCTATGAAAATAGGCAAGTGGAAAAAGCGCCACAGCCATTGCCTGACCATAAACCCCCATGCTGCGTCTGCGTTTGTGAAGCTTAATAAAGGAGGTGTAAATCAAAATGTTTGAATTTATCGAAAGCTTTTTGTGAATTGCGCTTGAACTGACTGCCTTGTTTGTTCTGATTTCATTCATCATCAGCTTGCTTCAGGGATTTATCCCCTATGAAAAAATTGAAATCCAGCTGGCACAGTCCAATAAACTGCTGGCTAGCATGATTGCTATCTTCTTCGCTTTTATTACACCTTTTTGTTCCTGCTCCACTATTCCGGTGGTTGTAAATATGCTGAAGAACAGGATTCCCTTTTCGATAACGATGGTCTTTTTATTTGCCTCACCTGTTCTCGATCCAACCATCCTGACGGTAATGGGAGTTGTCATGGGATGGAAAGTAACAGCGATTTACACGATTGCCACAACTGTTTTTAGTATCGCAATCGGGTTCACCCTGGATAAATTAGGATTCCAAAAGTATGTAAAAAACGTAGTCATGACGGGTTACGATGATTCAAAGCAGAAATTCAACTGGTCTTATGCTCTCAATGAAACATGGTCACTGATGAAAAGCGTTTATCCTTATCTATTGATCGGGGCCGCCATTGGCGCTGCCATTCACGGACTGGTGCCCTCAGAATTCATCGCAAAATGGATGGGGCACGATAGCTGGTGGCTTATCCCGGTTGCAGCCGTGGTTGGGGTCCCGTTATATATCCGCCTTTCAAGCATGATCCCAATATCCCAAATATTGATTTTAAAAGGAATGGCCCTTGGTCCTGTGATGGCTATGATGATCTCATCCGCCGGAGCAAGCCTCCCTGAAGTGATTCTATTAAAATCAATTTTCAAAAAGCAGCTAGTCATAGCCTTTATCCTTTCTGTCATTACCATGAGCACCGTTTCCGGATTCATTTTCTATCTCATTTAAGTAAAAAACAGCATGTAAAATAGTTAAGCAAGACTGTCATCACTGCTGGCATCACTTAAGTCTTGGAAATTGAAAAATGTCCTTGAAAGGAGGTGAATTCCAAATGTTCGACTTCATTAGAAAGATATCAGGAAAAAAGGCTGATTCTGAGTGCTGCGGAGTGGAAATCAAAGAAGTAGAAGTAGAAGGAGAAGAAAGCAAAGATTCATGCTGCAGTTCAAACACGCCGAATAATGTTTTTTGCTGCGGATAATCTGATTGAATACTTATTTTCGAATTAAAATGGTGCTACAACTCCTGAATGGGCAAACCTCCCCTTCAGACATTAATTTAGTTTTTATGTTTTTTTAAAATAAAAGCTAAAGAAGTATCAACAAGAATATCAATCCAATCCATTAGTATCTACATTACATTATCAAAGTCCTTTGTTACATACCTGCTAGGCTTCATAATGGGGATCATATTCCTCATTATGATAGTTGAAAAGAAAGTAAGCCACCAAAAAAGCCGTGCCCAAGTAGCGCGGTTTTTCTCATTCCCTGATGTCCATTACAAGGGTATCGAACAATGCCTCGTCAACATAGAGGAGGAACGCCCACTCTCCGTTCTCGCGGAGGGTAACGCTCGAAGGCACATGCCTTATTTTTTCCAGAATGTTGTTCTTATAGTATAGGGAGGGGGGCCGGCCCAGCTTAAGGAGAAGCTGGTGATTCTTCTACTATTATTAATATCCTAAATTATTGTTTGGAGTTATGTTACCTTACTCTTAACTTTTGCCCAGCATATATCTTGTCAGGATTGGCAATGCCATTCAGTTTTTGAAGCTTGCTGACAGTCGTATGGAAGCGGACAGCTAGTTCACCCAATGTATCCCCAGGCTTCACCTTATACATTTTTACGGATTCCATGCCTGAGTAATTTGAGAAAGTTTGTTCTTTTTCCAGTTGAAGTCCTGAAACATTCTCCTCTTTTCCAATAAACCATTGAAGTGTTTTCGGGCTATGAATATGATTTAAATCCAGGTTACCTCCGTACCAGTTGACCCTGCCCCTGTCAGTGTACTGCCATAAATCACAGTCATAGTCAGGCTTTAAATCTCGTTTTCCTTCATTCTTGCCGTAACGTGGAATCCACAAAAAATCCGCAGCTACCCTGTCCATCCCGTAAGGTTTATAAAAGTGATGTCCGGTGTACAGGCCGATTTTCCATCCGGCCTTCTTGCAGACATCAATAAACGCCTGTGTTGCTGGAACGATCTGATCCTTGCCCGTAGTACATTCCTCCACATCAAGTACCAGGAACTTCGCATCATTATCAATTCGTTCCAGGAAATGTTTTGCTTCAACTCTGGCATCAGCCACACTGACAAACTGGGCATAGGCGTAATGACCAAACGGAATCTTGTATTTTTTACAATTCGCCACATGTTTCTTATATTCACGATCAATTGTATTCGAGCCATATTGTACGCGAATGATCATCAATGCCACCTCTTTGGCCGCTTCGGCCCAGTCAATATCATGGGATAGCTGGTGGTGTGATATATCCGCAATGAGGTCTTTGTTCATTACATTCCCTCTCCTTTCGACGGGTCTCAAATTCCTATGGGCCTACTTTTAAAAACATAAAATATAAAGAATTTTAGCGAATGAAAGGTACCGCCTTTCAAATTACATAATTCACAATATGTATATATTTTTAATAAACAATTTCATGATACAATGGCCCAAAAATAAAAACCATATGAGTACGGGAAGTTTTTCTCTACAACTGGAAGCTATCCTGAACCGTAGATCTGGCCACCTGACGAACCCCTCTATTTAAGAAATGATCCAATGTAATAATGGATTTATAAATAAACAATAACTAAGCATTCACATCTTTTTTAGGGAAAAGTGAATTACGTTATCAAATTACATTGTGTGAATGAATCATTTACCGATGACTTATTGAGTGTTCATCTTGCTTAAAGGTTTATAAAAATAATGCTGAGAACACTGTATTATCTAATACTTGGGTTTTGTTTTTTAAACATAATTAAACCCTCCGGCCGTGGTTCGTAAGCCCTTTAGTAATTTTCTTTTCATTCACCTGATTAATCTTCGTGGCAGGAGGGTATTTTCACATTAATGGGAGATTCAGAAAGGATGATGAATATTGGCAAAACGATTAGCGATTCCGTTACTCGCGTCCATTCTCTTGACCCTGTCGGCATGCAATTCGGACAAGGAGAAGATTGTGAAGGATGAGGATGTCACCAATCCATCCCTGGAAGAGCAAAAAGCGGAAACCGAGGCCCCACCTCCGGATGAGGAGAGAATTACCGAAACAGCTGGCCTTGGGGACACGCGGGAAAACTTTAACGAAGAATACGGAGAGCCGGAGGGAGACGAAGAAATCGCCAATTACCAGGAAGATTTTCTCATCGTCACCTTCGAAAACCACCGGGCGGTGAACATGGAGCTTCATTTCGGGTCGAACCCGGATGGGCCTAAATCACAAGAAGAGATGATGGCCTTTATCGAGAAGGTAATCCCGAAGGATGCAAAGGAAGTTGAAAGGACGACAAACGACCTGAATTCCAACCAGCAGATCATTCAATATAAGAGCGAGACGCTAAAGAACACTATCAGCGAAGAAAGCTTCAGGGGAGACAAGCCAGGAACGTTCCTTGTTATCCTTGAAGAAGGAGAGGGTGTAGCTCCATTGGCCACCGTTTCCTTAGGAATCGAACAGAACAAATAATCGGTATTCGGAATTATAAAATGAAAAACAGGCTGAATTAGCCTGTTTTTCCTATTCCCGAAATAGGTCTTCAATACTGTACAAAATTGCCACCAGATTTAATATCTTCATTGTATCTTAGGTTAGCATTTCGCATTTTTCTTCTTGATACCTTACCTACATTGTATGTTCTTACTTTCTTTTTGCTTTACTCCCAGGGTAATTAATACACTTCTTTAATCGGTCTAAAATGTATGAAACCAACATACATTCGATATACAGCTGAGTGGTGCACTTTAGTATAATAGGGTGAAATAATTCAAATAAGAAAAATAGCCTATTTTTAATGGATAGAATACCACATAGTCGGGCTTTTCCCTGAGTTTACAAGGCCTTCCGAATACTAATTTCCAGAGGTGAATAGTCTTTCTCATTTATTCTTCTTAAGTTCAAGTTCTCCGCTAACGGAGTTGTCCGATTGCACATAAAACGAGGAATACCTGAATGATTTTGAGAGGATGAGTGATAGAGAAAAGGATGACAAAGGAATACATCTCCTGCTTCTGCAATCGTTTCGACGACTCTTAGGTTTGCCCCATCCACCTTAACGGTTTTATTCATAAAATAATCAATTCGGTTTGTATCCTTGATTGATGAAGAGGTCTCTTCTTGACCTGTAAGGATGCCAAACCATTCATGAGCTTTATTCACCGCTTGGATTCCTTCCTCGAGAGTGACACCATTTTGCTGGTCAGCCAAGTATCGGGCTACCACTTTATGTGATCCCTCTGCCACTAATGTACCTCCACCCTGGGGACCAATATCCGAAAAAATACATAAACAAAGCAGACCTTGATCAGGACTATTTACGCGATGTTTAAAATGGATCCCATCCCAATGCCATCCATTAGTTGGCACGTCCCATTCCTGATGGGAACCTTCTGAAAAATTAACAGGCCACCATCCCCAATTATTGGGTATGCCACGGCCGACCCAGCGACCTGTTCCTACTAAATCCTCGATGGCATTGGAAAGTCTTTCGTTATCACAAGCACGGAATTCCTCCGTATCGTAATTTTCATTTAATCGTAGCATGGGCTCAGTCCAGGTTGTTTCATCCAATCTTTTAACCCCTCTATTTTCCAGTTGTTCCCACAAATAATCCTGGGCCTTTAATGCGGCCTTTCGCTCAAAAGCTTGGGGTACTTTAACCCATCCTAGTTCAATGAATTGTTCAATATCATTTTGAGATAAAACCTTCCCTGTGAACATCCCAACATCTCCTTTAATAAGAATTAAGTTGATTGAATACTAGACTCGTTAATGAAACCGCTGCCATTTCATCGTAATCTCCTAAAAATGCGACTTTATTTCCATGCTGTATCACCCTTCACCAGGCCATTTTATTCCCTTGATAATCGATGAACATATGCTCTTCAATCGCTGGAGATTTTAATATTTGGTTCCTGATTCCCGTTGCAGATTCGATGGCATCAATCGTTGCATCCTGATTAAATTCGCCAAAGATATACGATCTCACATAACCCGGATGGAACGCTAAAACTTTGATTTCATACTCTTTTAATTGATTCTGTAAGATCGTTAATTGCATGTTTAATGCGGTCTTGGACATGCAATAGCCATATTCCTTCTCTCTCCAGGAATCGGTTAAACTTGCCGCTTCCGATGAGATATTGGCAAGGATTTTGCTAGTTCCTTTTATCAGCAATGGAGCGACAGACTTGGAAACACGCAATGGTCCAAATGTATTCGTATCGATTAGCTTCATCATGTCTTCGTAATTAAACTCTCCGAATAGATCCTCGGATCGGTCTTTGAGAATCCCTGCATTATTAATAAGAATATCTAACTGTCCTGCCTGTTCTTTTATATAATCAGCAGCTGCATTGACTGATTGTTGATCGGTTACATCTAATGAGAGAATGTGTAAATCTTCATCATACTCTTTTTTTAATTCATCAAGCTCAGGCCAATCGGACATAAAACGTCCGGCGAAAACTTTAAAATTGGATTCAAGGAAAACTTTTGTCAAAGCAAGCCCCAGCCCTCTGTCTGCGCCTGTTATATAAGCGGTTTTTTTCATTATGTACAGATACCTCCTTTTTTTGGAAACGCAATAATCCTTGAAATGAGATTTTTTATTCGACCTATACATCCATTTGTAATCTTTCTAAGCTTTCTTGTTTTCTGATATTCCTTGTGATTTCTGGTTTTTAAAATATGGGCAATACACCTGAAAAATTGCTTTATTATGTTATCTACTGCTACACTTTCAAGCCATACCCTTGTTGCAGGGCTCCGCTCCTTCATTCTTCTGATAAGTAGATTTGGTCTTCATTGCTATCCTCGGGACATTGAGAGCTGGAGCCCTGTCAATAGACGCTTTTATAGGTAAACAGATTATGCCTGATAGAAATTCCGAATCCACCTATGGGTTTTCAGCTTCTTAACCGACTCTTGAGAAAGCCCTTTTCCATCCCCAACTTGACAGTTTCTTTCGACATTTCTGATGGTACGCATCCCGGGTATAACGGTAGAAACTGCAGGGGAGCTTAAAACGTATCTTAGTGAGGTTTCTGCCATATCCTCAACCGAGATGTTAAGATCTGTTACGATTTCTTGTACCCGGTTGGAGACTTCACGTTTTCTTTCCCCTCTAAAATAATGGTTCCTAAAATCTCCCTCTTCGAACGTGCTTTCAGGGGTAATTTTGCCGGTAAGGCCCCCTTCATCCAATGGTACACGGGCAATAACACCGACCTTATGTTTTTCACAAGCAAGGAAAAGCTTATCTTCCGGGCTTTGCTCAAAAATATTATAGATGACTTGAACGGTATCAACGAGGCCTGTTTCAATCAGCTTAATGGCATTTTCAGGCTGGTGATCATTAATGGAAATACCAAAAAATTTAATTTTCCCTTGCTTTTTCAGCTTTTCAATCGCTTCAAGCCAGTCTCCCTGGTTTACCCATTCGTCAGACCAAACGTGAAACTGTTGAACATCAATTATATCGACACCAAGATTGTGCAAGCTCTCTTCCGTGCAGGAAATAATATGATCTGCCGGGAATGCTTCTTCTGCTTGAATACCAGCGGGAGCAGGCCATTTTAAATTTTTCGGAGGAATCTTGGTTGATACATAAATCGTTTCCGGGCGTTCTCTTAATACTTGTCCAACCAAGCGCTCACTGTGACCATTTCCATAACCTAAGGCTGTATCAATAAAATTCAGGCCAAGATCAATTGCTTTATTTAGTGCCTTTATGGATTCTTCATCATTTGCTCCCCGCCATCCCGTATTTCCTATCCCCCAGGCGCCATATCCAATCTCTGAAACTTTCAAACCTGTTTTTCCAAGTAATCTGTTATTCATTTGGACCCTCCAGTTTTTTATAATTATTCATTTACACGATTCATTAACTCATTTTCCAACCAGCGTAAAGACCAATTCAAGACGATTTACGTTTTGCAAGCCGGATTACATTCCAGGATAATTTCGGCAAGACAGCTGAAACCAATCCATTCTCCATCACTGCATTACCATTTGAGTGTGGAGCTACCGGTGTGCCTTTAGCTGAATTGGTTTGTTTTAAGTCATCGTTTTCGAGCACGATATGCTCCACAACCTCATATCCATCAAAATTACGAATATCGCACTCTAGTTCCAAGCCTTCTTGTAAATGGCGGTTTACCGCAAAAATCGTTAACTGTTCGTTTTCTTCATTATATACAGCTGCAGATTCTAAATAAGGTACATCCGTAAAATCCTTGCTGTCGTATTTTGGACTTGAAATAATGGGTTTCAGAGAAACGCCGCGTCCATATACGGAGGCATGCATATATGGATAGAAAATGGTCTGCTTCCAGGCTGGCCCATTTTCTTCCGTCATAATAGGTGCAATCACGTTGATCAATTGGGCAAGACAAGCTATTTTTATGCGGTCAGCATGCTTTAATAACGTAATCAGCATACATCCAACCAACAGTGCATCCTCAAAATTATAATGATCTTCCAGCTGTGAAGGTGCAATGCTCCAAGGTTCAATTTTCTTGTCACTTTCATTGCTGTGGTACCAAACATTCCATTCATCAAAAGATAGATTGATATTCTTCTTCCCTCGTTTTTTCGCTTTTATATAATCAGCAATCGATATGACGGAACGGATGAAGTCATCCATTTCAACGGACATTGCCAAGTAGTTGGAGATGTCATTGTCACGATTGCCGTAATATTGGTGAAGCGAAATAAATTCAACATGATCATAGGTGTGATCCAGAACTGTTGCTTCCCAATCTGCAAAGGTCGGCATGCCGCGGCCTGAGCTTCCGCATGCGACAAGTTCAATTGTTGGGTCAATCCACTTCATGGCCTTGGCTGTTTCCAAAGCAAGCCTTCCGTATTCATCAGCCGTTTTATGGCCGATTTGCCAAGGACCATCCATTTCATTTCCCAAACACCATGTTTTAATTTTATGGGGTTCTTTATAACCGTGGGAAATACGTAAGTCACTATAATAAGAGCCGCCTGGATGGTTGCAATACTCTACCAGGTTTCTTGCTGCATCAATTCCGCGTGTTCCCAAGTTAACGGCCATGTTTACTTCCGCATTTACCAATTTAGCCCAACTCATCAACTCATTTGTACCAATTTCATTGGTTTCAGTCGTCCGCCACGCTAAATCAAGCCTGCGCGGCCGTTTTTCAACCGGTCCTACGCCATCCTCCCAGTTGTAACCTGAAACAAAGTTACCGCCGGGGTAACGAATGATGGGAACCTGCAGCTCTTTTACCATTTCCATCACATCTTGGCGGAAACCATTTTCATCTGCTTGCGGGTGACCAGGTTCGTAGATCCCTCCGTATACAGCACGTCCCAGATGCTCAAGAAAAGAACCGTATATCCGTTTGTCAATTTCCGAAATTTTAAAATCCTTTTCAAGTACCATTTTTGCCTTTTGGCCCATATTCAACATCCTCCCAGTAGGTTTTATAGTGACTCTTTTCGTTCTCATAAGAATATTCCTTAAAAAATTTTAAGTTTTACAATTTTTCAATATATAATGGATATATTCTAAGATTGCCAGGTGAAATTTTGATTGTATAGGGAATGCAAAAGTGTATCTTCCCCTTTGTTATAAAGCATCATAAAAATTTAGGAGAGACTATGACAAATATTTACTATGTAGGTACTGATGCTACTCACACAGAAAGTTTTATTTTTGATATTCCTAAAGGTCATGACTGCTGGCTTCTCGTTATCACCAAAACCCCAGCTCTTTTCTGGGTCAATGGTGAAATTAAGGAGTATCCGGCACACAGTGCCATATTGTACCAGCCTCATCAGAAAATATATTATCGGGCATGTGCTGAACAATACATAAATAACTGGATACGTTTCGATTCCGATGAACCTTATGTTACTGAAACGATGCTTCCGCGCGGCATCCCTTTTTCACTGGGTGATCCCGAATATTGCCATCATCTATTTCACTTGCTTGTGACAGAGCACTCTTTTAATAAAGACTTTAAAGAATCATCCATAGACTATTTATTAAGAATTCTATTTAATAAACTGTTGGAATCTTACTTCCAGACTGAAATTTCCCCGCAATATTATAATCTTGTAAAACTTCGTACAGAAATTTATACGAATCCCAGTATCAATTGGACGGTTCCTAAAATGTCAGAATTTGTCCACCTTAGTCCTGGCTATTTGCAAACACTCTATAAAAACACTTTTGGTATCTCCTGCATTGATGACGTAATTATCAGCCGAATCCGGTTAGCAAAAGAATATTTGATGCATGGGTCCTATACAATTGCTGAGATATCATTCCGCTGTGGGTATAATAATGCAGAACACTTTTGCCGACAATTCAAACAAAAGACAGGATATACTCCAGGCAAGTTTCGCAACCGTGTTGCCAGTCGACACGATGAACTGCTAAAGACCAGCGAATAAAGATGGTTTAAAAGTTAGCCTGCCATATATAGAATTTTCCTTTTCACTTGTCCCCCTTGATTGATCCAAGTAAGGCTAGATTAATCAAGGGAAGATTTTAGTATTAAGGGGAATAGCGTCTTGAGACCAAAAAAGAAATTGTTGCCCATTATTTCAAAGTAAAAGAAGCGAGACTCGCGTTACCGATTCCTGTATAAGTAAAGTACAATGCCTGTATCCCGTCCGGAATGATAATATCTGCGGAATATTCTGTCCATATGTTCGTAAATTCAACCGGTATTCTTCCGAGGGCCGGCCCGTTCCACGATGTTTTGACTTCAAATGTCCCTTTCGCATACCCACGCACCTTGATTTTGACTTTTCGAATACCGTCGCATTGGAAATATTTAAAACCGGCTGTAGCAGAATCCCTCATATTCGCTATATATCCTGGTTCTTCATCCCCGTCTTTTCCATCCTGTGTAATCTTCGGAAACCGTCCGTCCATCCATGCACCGTAAGAACCCGAATATAATTCCTCCTCGTTGCAGAATAGATTGCATGCCACATAAGCCGGATATTCTCCGCGACCTTCTAATGGTCCTTCATTTAGCCCGCAGGATGTCATCTCTGCTTGGGGAATGGTGCCATCCTCCCGAAATTCAATCTGTTCAACACAGCCCTGCCGACTGTAAACTGTTCCGTTGGTATGCCGATGATAAAAGATGTACCATTTCCCATTAATTCCAACAATGCTTCCATGGTTATTATGTCCATAGTACATGGGTTTGTCTGCCGGTTTGTATGTATCGATATGAAGGTCGCTATTGCTGACGATCACCCCCTGATAGACAAAGCCTTCTGTCGGATGTTTGCTAGTCGCATAGCAAAGCTCATGCATGGCGACAGAGGAATAGATCAAATAATAGGTATCTCCAATTTTCCTTATGGACGGCGCTTCAAAAAACTCATGCCCTTCGAACCCGCTGCCCTTGCTGTATGGCTCACTTGGCAGAACAAAAACTGGTTCTTCCAAGACTGTAAGCATATCCGGACCAAGTACCGTCACCATGGCACCTTTTCTGGATTTGTCGCCTGCTGCACAAAAGCCAGTGTACAAATAGGTTTTCTCCCCCTCAGTCAAAACTCCCGGGTCGAATTGAGGCTGATCGCCTTCTCTTTCCCCCAACCGTGTTCCGTCCAGGTATCGAACGTAACCGTAAAATTCGTATTTGCCTGCCGGCGAATCACAGACGGCTACTGATACAACAGGAACTTTGTCAAGCACATAATAGAGATAATACCGGCCATCCGGGCCTACGGTGATGTCAGGTGCATACAGACACATCCTGCCATCAGGATTAAGCGGGTCATCTGTTTTTTTATATATGGTGCCTTCATACCGCCAATCTCCTAAATTTTCCACAGGCGCCGACCAGCACACATAATCGTTTAGGCAAAAAACATGTCCGTTAAAACGATCATGAGAACCATAAACATACACTCTATCGTTAAAAACATATGGTTCCCCATCAGGGACATACTCCCATGACGGTAAATACGGATTGAATCCTAGCTTCATAGAATTACACTCCCTGGATGTTATTAAATTAGGTTACTTTTACCACAATTGGTGCTTTTACTTAAAAATTTGCCCAACAAGGCATTAACTTAAAGAGTAGATTTAAATAAATAAAGCGTTTTCGAAATATTTAACTAAATTTTATGACGTTCACCACTTTTCTGCATTGACCTTTTCATATATGTTATTGATCTATTCTAAGATTCTAGTGATAAAGATCTGAGAGAAAATTCATTTAGGCCTCCCGTAAAAAAAAGAGCGCCTTCACAGTACTCATGACTAAAAAAATTTCGGTTTTAATACCTCTTGATCTATTCATAGAATCTTGCTGCTAATAACAATAAATGGTGAGATCGGTGTATCATTTACCTATCTGGGTGGAAATGCTTCACAAGGAGGGAAACTGCTTAAAATCATTGAAAGCTTTCTTAAAAAGATGTCTTAATTTTAAGGATGTAAAATAAATACAGGAATTTAAAATGTACCAAAAATGAATAGAGGGTGAATGGCTATGGCATATCCGGCAATTAAGAAAATAAGTGATAATCCGACTTTGAAGGGCTTGGCAGAGATCTATCCAGACATCGTCTTTTCACTGGCAGAACGGGTCGGTACGAAGATGACAATAATTTCTCCACAGATACCTGAGGACTCGCAGGAAAAATATCCTTGCATCATATTCGTTCAGGGCAGTGGCTGGACTTTTCCAAATATGTATTACCAAATTCCCCAGCTCTCTCAGCTTGCCGCAAAAGGATATGTGATTGCGACCATCACACACCGTAATAGTTTAGATGGCTATCCGTGGCCAGCATGCTTACAGGATGTGAAAACAGCCATCCGGTTCATGAGATCGAAGAGTGAAGAATTTCATATAGACTCTGATAGGATAGGTATCTGGGGTACTTCCTCTGGAGGAAATTTGGCGCTGCTTGCAGGGCTTACCAGTGATGATCCAAAGTATCGAACAGAGGAATATCCCGATTTTTCTGATCGGGTTAAGTTGGTTGTGGATTGCTTTGGTCCCACAGATTTGTTAAAGCGGGAATCTCGTCTAGATAATCCGTCTCCAGCCGATATTGCTCTGGCAGGTGGAAATCCAAGAGAGAATATGGATGTTATCATGGATATGAGCCCAATTTATAAAGTAAAAGAAGGAGTTACATATCCGCCATTTTTACTAGTGCAGGGGAATAATGATGAGGTAGTGCCGTATGAGCAAAGTCTTAATATGTTCCATAAATTGTGTGACACTGGAGCGGACGCCAATATGATTGAAGTTAATAATGGACCGCACGAAGGCACATTCTGGAGTCAGGAATTATTGGATATGATTTTTGAATTCATAATGGATCGTCTATAAACAGTGTTAGAACTGGCCTTCCGCTTTATTTTACTGTTTTTTAAAATTCAGGGAAAAGCGTATAGATAAAAACAAGGGGAGTCTTTTACTAAATAACTCCCCTTTTCCATTAGAACTTTTACCTTTTTAACCATTAAGACGATTTAAGGTATCCTGTAATGCCTCAATCACCCGGTCACACCATAGGTCAAATTCTAGATCTTCAACTTGATACTCAGGATGTGCCATGATGAATTGTAAGGTCTCTTTAATTCCTTGATCGAGCCTTGTTGTGGCTACAAATTCTGGGACCAGTCTCTTTAATTTAGAGTTATCAAAAACGACAGAATTGGCTTTATCTCCTATTAAGCCGCCTCTAAAATCCTCTGAACTGCAAGCATCCAAAAATTCAGAAGCAACATGAACAGCGTTCAATTTTACTCCAAGGGCATCAGCGATAATTCCATATATTTGGTTCCATGTGACGGTTTCGTCTGACGTTATATGTACGGACTCGCCAATCGCATGTATATTTCCCATTAACCCAATAAATCCCTTAGCAAAATCACGATTATGAGTCATCGTCCAGAGAGAAGTCCCATCCCCGTGAATGATCACCGGCTTGTTCTCCATCATGCGCTTGATTACCTGCCATGATCCCTTTCTGCCATGTACCCCAAGTGGGACCGAACGTTTATCATAAGTGTGACTTGGCCTTACGATGGTAATAGGAAACCCATATTCCCGGTACTGCTTTAATAAATAATCTTCACAAGCGATTTTATTTCTTGAATATTTCCAATAAGGATTAGCTAATGGCGTTCCTTCTGTTATACGATAATCGGATAAAGGTGTTTGATAAGCGGAAGCCGAGCTTATAAAGATAAATTGCTTGGTTTTTCCATTAAACAAGCGGAAGTCACGTTCAAGGTGTGATGGCTCAAAAGCGATGAAGTCAGCAACTACATCAAAATCATGCGATTCTATTAGACTAGCTATATATGCTTCATCGTTAATATCAGCTTCCAGGATAATGGCGCCCTCTGGCAATTGATTGTTTCTATTTCCCCGATTTAACAAATACAATTCACAACCCTGCTCTAGCAGCTGCTTTGTAATGGCCGTACTGATCGTTCCTGTTCCTCCGATAAATAGTGCTTTCATTTTAACTTACCTCCCCAAATTAATTTTCAGTTCATATTCAATTTTGAATGAAACCTCATTTACGAGTGCTCCCTACAAGAAGCAATTCTCTTTTTATTAAAGGAAGCGCCTTCATTTTGCATAAGTTAATTTTACCAGACTTGGTTTATTTAGAAAGCTAACTATATCTTATTACTTAAAAATCGGAGATCAATCAAGCATTTACGTTACATAAATTAACTGGATTTTCCACATAAATAGCCCACTTAAATAATATTAAGCGAGCTTTAATGAACATATTAGATTCGAGACCGTTTCGTTTAATTATAGAAATACCTAAGCAACCGATATGTATAAAAAATTGACTTTATTCATTACTAACATCCATTTATCGAAGGTTTTGGCGGGACTGCGTGGGAATCGAACCCACCTGACCTGGCACGCAGGTCACAAGCGGTTTTGAAGACCGTGGGGGACACCAGTACCCCATTCAGCCCCGTAAAATGAACATGCTCTATTATACTTCGACATCCTGTTTTTATCAACCTTGCTGTTTCGTCCTCCCGCCTTGCCATCTGGGGTTGTCTAAAACTGCCTGTTAATACTATAATGAGGTATGAGAAATTAGATAGTGAAGGTGAAATAGATGCTCAGTGGATGGTTTTTGTGGTTTATTTTGCTGTGGATTTTTGTGTTTGCCGGGTTGATGGCCATTGGCGGTTTTTTTATGTTCCGCAAGTTCTTGAAGAAGATGCCGAAACAGGATGGCAGGTCCGACATGGATTGGGAAGAGCATTATGTGAACGAGACGCGCCATCTCTGGACCCAGGAGCAGAAAGAGCTTTTGGAGGATCTGGTCAGTCCTGTGCCGGAGTTATTCCGCGATGTGGCGAGGCATAAAATTGCCGGGAAGATCGGGGAGCTTGCCCTGAAAGAAAAGGTTTCGAAGATTGGCCAGGATCTTGTGATCCGCGGCTACATCCTTGCGACACCGAAACGGGATCATAAATTCCTGCGTAAAAAATTGTCTGAGAACAAGATCAGCATTGAACCATACGAACATTTATTTTAAAGGCTGCTCCTGAGTGGGCGGTTTTTTTATTGGCAGACCCTGGGGGTTGAAAAATTTTGATAACCTAGTATAATTACAAACTGATTGCTTCATATAAAATGTTTTCTAGGGTTCCGCAGGCAATGCCTGGGCTGGTCCGAGAGAAAACTCGCAGCTTTGTCTGTGACACGGAGGGATAAAAGCCCGGGAGACCTGTTAAACAGTGGTCTTTCGGGTTTTTCTGTTTTTCAGGGAATAATACAGCTTAAGGAGTGAACATATATGAACCGCAACTGGATTAAAGTTTTAATCGCCGCTTTGTTTGAAGTCTTCTGGGTCATAGGACTAAAACATGCGGACAGCTTTCTGGAGTGGTCCGGAACTATTTTGTCTATCGTCATCAGTTTTTACGGATTAATTACTGCTGGACGTGGTCTTCCTGTCGGGACCGTTTATGCTGTCTTTGTCGGATTGGGAACAGCAGGAACGACTGCGGCAGATTTCCTCTTTTTTGGTGAGCCCTTTAAACTGGAAAAAGTTCTGCTGATTATCCTTTTATTGGCGGGAGTCATCGGCTTAAAGCTAGTGACCGATGAAAAGACTGAGGAAGGAGCTGATTCCTAATGGAATGGATCTCTTTAATTATTGCAGGCTTTTGTGAAGTAGGCGGAGTCGCCATGATGAATAAATACAATAACGACAGAAAGTGGCACTCCCTCCTGCTCCTTATCCTCGGATTTGGCGCCAGCTTTGTTTTACTTTCCTATGCGATGGAGACCGTATCAATGGGGACCGCTTATGCAATCTGGACCGGAATAGGTGCTTCTGGCGGAGCGATCATCGGGATGCTGTTTTTTGGAGAATCAAAAGATTGGAAACGAATCCTCTTTATTGCCATTGTATTAAGTTCGGCCATCGGGCTCAAGCTGGCTGCATGAAAAAATCCCCATTTAGGGGATTTTTTAAATTAGCCTTGTATTAGATGTGGCTTTAAGTTCGTCATGAAGCTTTTTGTATTGAAGATACATCGCTATCCGCCAGGGAACAATCATCCCGAACGCAAGAATCCAGAACATTCCGCTTAGTTCCCCGACATCAATTGAACTGCTTAGCACAAGCTTGGCAACCACTCTGACTGCAAGCAGTCCAAACAAAATATAAATAAAGGCTTTCGAACGGACCAGATAAACATCCTGGTTTTTGATTTCAAACTTGGAAGTCTTGATTAGCAGGATGGAAAACAGCATTCCGACCACAAGAGCTTCCACAATTTGCATCGGATGAACCCGAAAGACCGGAAATATAAACATCAACGCCCCTGTGCTCATAAAAATCGGCGGAAGGATAATTTTCTTCGCAGAAGCAGGACGTTTGGCCGCTTTCATGCGGATGACCATTGCAAGCATCCCCATGCCGATGGCCCCTATCGTAGAGAGCAAAACATAGTTCATATCTTTCATCCCTTAAAAGTAAGTAAATTTCTTCTGTCTTTTATATAATAAACTTGATTAAAGCAAAGGAAAAGCCATTTAGGAATTTTTATCCGTAAATGGCTCTGAACTCATCTTAACACACTTTTAACTGAATCAACCACACTGGACTCGTCAAAGGGTTTGACAAGGTAGTCTCTCGCCCCTGCCTCAATGGCTTCAATAATCGTCTTCTGCTGCCCCATTGCCGAGCACATGATAATCTTTGCCTGAGGATGATTCCGCTTGATCTCTCTCACCGCGTCCAGCCCGTTCATTTCCGGCATGGTAATATCCATTGTGACCAGGTCTGGCTGCAGCTGGCGATACAGCGCCACAGCTTCACGGCCATTCTCTGCCTCCCCGACAATCTCATGGTTTGCCTGCTTGAGAATATTCCTTAGCGTCACTCTCATGAATTTTGCATCATCTACGATTAAAATCCTTGCCATATGGACCCTCCTGGTCAGCCGTTCTCCAAAAAAATACCCGTGACGTTTTTCGCAAATGGTCATTCGTAAAAATTTTTAGTAAAAAAAACCATTGAACCCCCAAATAACTTCCAGCCGATTCGAATGCTCTATCATGGTTAAAAACCGACGAACCCTCCAAATAAAGGAGAAACGATGGCAATAATTTTCGTCATCCAATCAAAATACAGGACAACCCCCATGATGATCATCAAGTAACCGCCGGCCTTCATGATTTTCGCATTGTTCTTTTTGATCCATTGCATTTTCCCGACGAAGAAGGAAAGGATAAAAAACGGAACAGCAAATCCAAGGATATAGGCGATCATATAGACCATCCCTGAACCTGGGTTTGATCCGGCCAGCAGAATGACAGAAGCTAAAATCGGTCCGGTACAGGGAGTCCAGCCTGCCGCAAATGCCATACCAATCAGGATGGAGCCGAAATAACCGGACGGCCTGTTCTTAAACTCGATCCTCCGGTCTGACATCAGCCATTTTGGCTGAAGAAGGCCAACAACCATTAAACCGAATATCACAATAAAAATCGCGCCGATTTGGCGGATTAAATCATCGTAGGCACTGAAAATCTTTCCGATAAAAGAGGTGGTAAACCCTAGAGCAATGAAAATTAATGAAAACCCGATTAAAAAGAAGAGCGTATGAAGCATGCTTCGCTTTTGCAGCATCGCATTTTCACTCTTGATCTCCCCTACTGACATTCCGGTAATATAAGAAAGGAATGCGGGATACAGCGGCAGACAGCATGGAGAGATGAAGCTAAGAAAGCCCGCAGCCAGCGCCAGCAATACATTTACATCTGTCATGATAACAACTCCTGTTTAACTTCAGTTCGTTTCCATTCTAACAAATCTTATTGGAAAAATATACGAATAGAACTGTGAACAAAATATTAATCTTAATAAATTTAAAAACCAGCAGGAAACCATCAAACCCAATAATTATCTTTTGAAATATACTGGAAATTCATTTATACTAGAGTTTGTCTGCTTGCATTTTTTACTAAACCTTTTAACTGAATGATTACTAAATAATAAGGATGTATTTCTCGATCCTGGAAAGGGCCGCCATGTCGAAACAAGAATTGATGAATCAAATTGAAAAAAAACGGGCAGAGCTTATTCAGGTGGCATCCACGAAAGGATTCACCTCGTCGATTGCAATCCGATACAGCCAGGAACTTGACCACTTATTAAATACCTATAACAGCCAATACTTAAAAAAAGTGAATACTTATTAAAAAAAACAGCTAGTAGCAACATGTGCCAGCTGTTTTTTTATGCCCGCTTTTAGCTTACCACATCTTTAAGCCCTTCCGCCAAGCCGTTTTGCAATAAATACATCTTATAATATAGCCCCTTTAATGTGAGCAGTTCCTGATGCGTTCCCTTCTCCACAATTTCACCTTGATGAAGGACAAGGATCAAGTCGGCATCCTGTATGGTGGAAAGCCGATGCGCAATCGCAATGGTCGTTCGGCCCTTGCGCATTTTTGCCAAAGCAGACTGGATTGCCTCCTCTGTTTCTGTATCAATATTGGCTGTGGCTTCGTCTAGGATCAATATTTTGGGGTTGGCTGCAATGGTTCTTGCAAAGGCAATCAACTGTCGCTGACCGCTCGACAATGTGGCTCCCCTTTCAACCACCTGGTGTTCATAGCACCCCTCAAGGTTCGCGATGAAGGAATCTGCCTGGACAAACCTCGCTGCTTCCTCAATATCCTGATCCGTCAATTCCTCATTGTGCAGCCGGATGTTTTCCTTGATTGTCCCGTAAAATAAAAATGGATCCTGAAGAACCAGCCCCAGCTTTTTACGAATTTCCTCTGCAGAATACTCTCTTATGGAGATGCCGTCTATAAGGATGTTACCGCGGTCAAATTCATAAAACCTCATCAAAAGATTGATAATCGAGCTTTTGCCGCTCCCAGTATGCCCGACCAGCGCTACGGTCTGGCCCTGGCCAACGGTAAATTCTATATTTTTCAGAACATCCCGCTTTCCGTCGTACGAAAAGCTCAGATTCCTGACTTCAATCTCCCCTTCTTTTATCTCATTCTTCGAGTCTAGAGGCTGTACCGGTGCCAATTCTTTGTCATCCAGAAGGTCAAATACTCTCGATGCAGCTACAATGGCCTGCTGGTACATGGAGAGGCGCATCATCATATTGTTTACTGGCTCAAAGAACCGGTCCAGATAATTGATGAAGGCATAAAGCACTCCAATTTCAATTGGATTTTCAAACGAACTGATTCCAAAATAACTTAATACCATAACAAGCGCAAATATATAGACAAGATCAATGGCCGGCCGCAAGAGGAGCCCATCTGCTTTTATATTCCTCATGCCTGCCTGAAAGTGCTGTTCATTTATTTCTCCAAACTCCTGCCTCAGCCGTTCCTCCTGCCGGAACACCTGGATAATGGACATCCCTTGAAGGGACTCACTCAGCTTCGCATTCAACTGGCTAAGCCGTTCACGCATGTCCTGATAAAATTTAGAGCTCACTTTCCGGTACGTAACCATAATCGCCATGATCAGCGGGAGCACCAGCAGACAAAACAGCGCGAGCTTGACATTGAGCAAAAACATCGCTGCGAAGATTCCGATCAGCAAGAAACAGCTTTGGATAAAAGTTGCAATCACGCTGACAAACATATCCTTGATCGCTTCCGTATCATTTGTCACCCTTGAAACGATGGAACCTGCGGGTGTCTTATCAAAATAGCGCAAACCAAGTGACTGCACTTTTGAAAAGACATCTATCCGCAGCTGCTGAATGATCTTTAGTGCAATTTCCTGGAATTTATATAGCTGAAAATACGATATTAAAACATTTACAATCTGGATGCCCATATAGGCGGAACCGAGCAGAAGCAATGGCTCAAATGGAAACGACCCATGCGCCAGGTAATCGTCGATGAATATTTTTACCAGGATTGGTCCTGTTACATCTCCGATTGTAGTAAGCAGCAGGAGGGCAAATGCCAGCAGGATTGTTTTACTGTGCGGCTTTGCATAGCGAAGGAGCCTTGTTAGCACAGCCCGCTGCTGCTTTCCTGTTAATGACTGTAATTTATTCATCCTTTTACCCTCCCTGCTCCACTAATTCTTCCAGCTGCTGGTGAACATACATATTTTTGTACCATCCGGCAAACTCCATTAATTGTCCATGGGTTCCGCGCTCAATAATCTTGCCGTCCTCGAGCACAAGGATCAAATCAGCATGCTGTATCGCACTTAAACGATGGGCAGTGATAATGGTCGTCTTTCCTTTCCTGTTGTTCTTCAATGCCCCAAGGATTTCTTCCTCCGTTTTCGCATCAACTGCAGACAGCGAATCATCAAGAATAAGGATTTCCGGGTCCAGCAAAAGTGCCCTGGCAATGGAGATTCGCTGTTTTTGCCCTCCAGATAAAGAAACTCCCCTTTCACCGACAACTGTGTCATAGCCTTCTGAAAACTGGAGGATATCATCATGGATGCGGGCAACCTTTGCCGCCTCCTGGATAACCTTTTCTGGTGCTGCCGGCTCTGCAAAGGCAATATTTTCACCTACAGTGGCAGAAAAAAGGAAGTGATCCTGCGGGACGTAGCCGACTGCTTGACGAAGTTTATCCAATGAATACTCCTGCAATGGAATGCCGTTAATGGTAATTTGTCCTTCATACCCCTCAAATTCACGGATCAACAGTTTGAGCAGGGTCGTTTTGCCCGCACCCGTTTTGCCGACAATCCCAAGAGTGGCCCCCTGCGGAAGAGAAAACCGAATATCCTTGAGTACAGGTTCCTGTTCTCCTGGATAAGCAAATGAAGTTAAGTCAAATGCAATGTCCCCAGCAGGGACAATATTAAGGGCGCTGCCATCATCTTTGATTTCAACTTTCTCCTCCAATAGCAGATTGACCCGCTCCAGCGAGGCCCTTCCCCGTTCCACAATATTGAACAGCCATCCAAAAGCAAGCATCGGCCAGATCAGCAGGCCAAGGTAAGTGGTGAAGGAAACAAGCTCGCCAATCGTCAGTTCACCATTGATGACCAGGCGGGAGCCGAACGTAACTGACAGGAAGAAACTAATTCCAATAATAATGGAGATGGTTGGATCAAACAGGGCATCAACTTTGGCAACCGATATGTTTTTAGCAACCACATCCTCTGATTGTTTGCGAAAATCTTCTATATCTTCTTGTTCCTGCCCAAAGGTTTTGATTACTTTAATTCCCGTAATGCTTTCCTGTGTTTTATCATTCAAGGCTGAAAAGGCTTCTTGGGCTTTATGGAACCGTGCATGTAGCAATTCTCCATACCAGCCTGTTAGAATAGCCATGATCGGCATGGGAATAAGGCATATGAGCGTTAATTTCCAGCTGATGGTTGCGGCCATGGCAATGATGACGAATCCTCCTGTTGCCAGTGAGTCTACGAGAGTCAGGACCCCGGCCCCTGCCGTCTGCTGGATTGCTTGCAAATCGTTCGTCGCATGGGCCATAAGGTCACCCGTCCTGCGCTTTTGATAAAAGGACTGGGACATCCGTGTGAAATGGGAATAAAGCCGGTTTCTCAGGAGCCTCGATAATTTAACGGCAGATCCAAATATAAGGATTCTCCAGTAATAACGGAGAATGTACATCGCCAGCCCCACAATGATAACAAGGATGATCCATTTCAGAAGACCCATGCCAGTCAGCGTTCCCGTTTCAATGCCATCTACGACATAGCCTATGACCCGCGGGGGGATGAGCTGAATTAAGGCCACAAATGACAGCAAAAAGATTCCTGTTAAATACGCTTTTTTCTCTTGTTTAAAAAACCACATTAACTCTAAAAATACTTTCATGACTCCATCCTCCATGAAACCGTATCTAAAATGCTCCAATAGTTTACCAGATATTACTAAAATAAGGAAGATATTTTTTGAGGAAATAAAAAAAGGCCAGTCACTGACCTTTTCCTTAATTAGTAAGACAAAAAAAGAGCAGCCTTAGCTGCCCTTTATTTTTATATTCTTTTAGCCCCGATGAACCTTGGCTTCCAATAAGTATTGTTGATAGAGTCAATCGCAACGCCCTTTGAAGTAGTTGCATGCATGATTTGTCCATTTCCGATATAAATCGCAACGTGGGTCACTTTTCTCCCGCCGCTGGTTGCATAGAACATTAAGTCTCCTGGTGCCGGCTTAGAAACGCGAGTGCCTGTATTGTACATTTGAGCGGCAGTGCGAGGCAGTGATTTTCCAGCTTTCTTGAAGGAATATCCTACAAATCCGGAGCAATCAAATCCGCTTGGAGTCGTTCCTCCCCAGCGATATTTAACACCGAGCTGGCCTTTGCCAACCGAGATGGCTTTTGTACGATAATTGGTTGTTGTTGCCTTCTTTGTTGTTTTTTTCGCAGGTGTTGTCGTTTTCTTTGCAATATATTTTGAACTGACATAGCCTTTCTTGCCGTTCGCAGTCACCTTTGCCCATCCTTTTGACTGGGAAGAAACTGTTACTGTTTTGCCCTTGGCTAGTCTTGTCACAATGGCAGCTTTGGTAGATGGACTTTTTCTTACATTTAAACTTCCAGAGTCTATTTTTACATAATAACTTGTTCCAGCGGCAGATGCTTTATCCAGAGACGGTACAATAGTTGTTACCAGTGCAAATAGTAGAAGCACTGCTAGTATTCTCTTTAACAAGTTTGTTTACCCCCGATTGCTAGATGATAAACCTAGTATAATTGGAAAGGGTTACAGTCAAATAACACTAAAATTACATTAATGTTACAATTTGCGACAAAACTTCCATTATTGGAACATAAATCAGCAATAAAAAAAGAGTGACATGTCAGCCACTCACTACCAGCACTTTATTATCTTGTTTTAGGAATCGATTTACTGCCTTTCGATTTTTCCATATGATATCAATGAGTTCGTCATTTGTAATCGAACGTTCATCCAGGTCCCAAAAAAGGTTATTTTTTCGATGCAAGGTAAAATGACCATCCTTATACTTCATGATCGTGAGCGAACCTTCGTTCATAGCATCCTCTAAAAGCAGATAGTATTTGGTTCCATCCCATTCTGCCAATTGTTCAAAACTCGGAATGAAAGTACTGGAAATATCCAATTTTCGCCTAATCATATTGCCTCTCCTTTCCTATCCTATTAAAATGCGTTATATGTATTTATTCACCATTGGTGACTATTCTCCTTCTTTTACAGGGATTTTGTTATTGCATGAACAAAGAAATAGAAAAATAACCATATTAATGAATATATACCCTAATTACTATTTGTAAAAACATATATAATAGAAAAAGCACTCTATGATGAGTGCTTGTCCTTTATTATTTACCTTGCTGTTTATTCATAGCTGCCATCATTTGATTGATTTTCTTCTGTGATGGCTTCATACCCATCTGCATCATCATCATTGAAAAACGTTGATTGATTAAGGTTCTTAACATTAAAAACGCCCACTTATTCTGTTAAGAAAAATATACCTTATTTAGCTATTGCTGTCTACCAAAATAATGGATTTTATGGTTAATCTATCGATTAATTTACGCTCACGCTTCTAATTTTTAACATTCAAAGCATATTCATAGACCATTTGGAATGAGTCCCGAATAAATCAAAACACCTTACGAATTGTTCATTCATTTTTCTTTTCCTTTATTCGGTTGGAATTTCTTCTTAAGTATCTCCATTATCTCTTCCATGAATTGTTTCTTGATTTCATGCTGTTTATTTTCATCGCTGGTCGCAAATAGTTCCATTTCCATATCAAAGAACTTTGATGCTATCTCTTTATCGTGTTCCAAGCCAACTTCCTTTAGAAACAAATCATATCTCGGTTTAAATAACTTGAAGAACGCTTTACAAATCCGTTTTCCAAGAGCCTTTCTTGCCTCTTCAAAAGTTGTACCCTTTTTAGCTGGAATAACAGAACTAACTGTTCCTTTTAACTTTGCTGCATATATATCCCATGTTTCAACCCATGCCTCTCTATCTTCATCATAGTAAATTTCAATTAATTCATCCTCCCTAGTTAAACACAATTTATCTGCTCTATTCAAAATCTGTTTTTCCGTTTTTTCAGGCAACATTTCTAATAACTCTTCCCATTTAATTGTAGAAAAGTTATTAATCAGTATTTCATCTTCTTTTTTGCTCCATGTCTTCATTCCCAAGCTCATACCACCTTTTTATTAGTGGTAACAGCAATGTCCAAATTGTTTCTTTTTATACCATCAATCTATGAAAATATTTAAATGTAAATAATTTAATAATAACTAATAACAGCTTGTTAAAAATTCAATATACGAAGATAATTAAAACAACTAGATAAATTAAAGGGGCAAAATGAGTTATGGAAGAAATCAGCAAAGATGTTCCAGGGTATAAAGGGTTATACGAAATTACAAAATCAGGTCGCATTTTCTCTGTTAAGCGTCAGAGATTTATGACTAGGTGCAACGATGAATATGGATTCCATATTGTTAAATTATCCAAGGATGGTAAAGGGAAGAATCACAATGTATTTAACCTTTGGAGAGAAGTTTTCAAAGATGTATCAGAAGTTGAGTTTAAGGGAGCAAAGAAAGCTATATATAGATAAAACAAATAAGAAGGTGGGTTTGAAATGACCTTTGAAGAATACGATTATATTACAGGCGAATATTACTTTAAAATTGATAGTACGCACTCTATAATTTATGTCTATAAAAACAATAAAGAGTTCGGCTCTATTCCTAATAACTATAATAGAGAAATTAACAAATCAGAATTTACGCAACTAATTCATCATTATTCTGAGAAATATTTATAAAAAATGCCCACCAAACGTAAAGGTGGGCTTTATTGTTGTAAGATTATACAGGTACAAACTCCTTTTTATCTTTTAAGTACTCATTTAACACCTTCCTGCAATGCCATATGTCTAAATTACTTAATGGCTGCTCTCTAATGTACCAATAAGACGTGTTCTTTCTATATATATTAAATTCCCCAGACTCATACTGGATAAAGGTTATTGTTCCATCATTCTTTGTATCAGGCACAGTAATGTAATACTTCATTCCATCCCATTCAGCAAATAGACAATAGTTTAATTTAAAGGTTTCAATGTCATACTTAGTTTTAACGATCATTTAAACCACTCCCTGTGTAATCAAGATGCCATATAAACCATTTCCTATTGCACCAAGTTTAGCAATGCTCTTACTGAACATGTTAAGAAAACAATACACACCAATGCTAACAACGGAGATGATAGGGAACGCCATAGCCAAATCCTCAATAAAAGCAGTGAGATTGTTAAGGGTAACTTCCGTAAGTTTGCCTTGTATCCAGTCTTTAAAGGTAAAGTATTCAACCTGACCAACCTTTCCATTATTAATGAAGTTTTCAAACCAAGAGTGATTAACTGTTTTATCCACAATTAATTCTGGATTTATAAACACTCCATCTTTCTGCAAAGCAAAGTGTAAATGTCCACCAGTTGAATTCCCTGTATTACCCGACAAGCCAATTACTTCACCGTTTTTAACTGTTTCCCCTACTTTTACATAGACCTGATTCATGTGACCATATATACCTTCTGTAGAGTCCTCAAAACGTATTTTAACTCCTTTGCCTATTGCCCCATTACCATCATAAACTTTTGTAATAACGCCATTATAAACGCTTCTGAATGGTGTTCCTTCACTTAAGCCAATGTCTATTCCGGTATGGGGTTTAGGATGGATAGAGCTTACTTCACCAAACTTAGACGTAATTCGTACTATCATAAGATCACCCTTTTGTGAGGTTCACTGTGAACTTCTCTCTTACACTGCTTTCATAGCATCAACTAAGATGTTTAATACAAGTGGCAAAATTTGAACTAACACATAACCCAATCCAGCACCTTGCATCATATCCCAACCTTTATCTCTACCAATCATGACCATTATTGCACCACCCAAACAGACCACCATTGCAACTGGATAAGATAAGGCTTGAATCATTGTAATTAGAGGATCAAAAGCATGAAGCATTTTATCGTACATTACATCTGTTGGAGCAACTACAGGTATAGCATTTTCAGCAGCAAATACAGGTGTGCTAGAAAAAAATTGTTTTGTGGTTAAAGGAATGACACTTAAAGCACCAAGAACACCTAATGATTCTCTAACTTCTTCTTTAAATTCAAAACCATTTTTCTCAACTTCGACTGTTAATGATTTATTACCTGACATGAATTCTTTAATTGAATAAACTTGCTCCTTATTCCGTTTAAACATGATGTTATTTCCCCCTATTTTTAAAATCAGATAGTAAATAAACCGTTACGTTTAAACCCTCACTAGCCTTTAATAACTCATTCCTTCTATATTCTGTTTTAGTAATCCAGATAAACTTAGGTACTGATGCAAACCTTCCAAACGCTTTACGTTTTATTAACTCCCTGTAACGGTCAATTTTCTTTATGTTCTCATTCATCTTCTGTTCATTATCAACTTCAATAATTGTATAAGCTCCACTATTATCAATTAAGGCATCAGTTCTGCAGATGATTTTATCTTTGTCTTTTCCATTGATAATCTGAATTTCATTTCTCCAATTTGCAGGACAACCCAAAGTAATATATAGGTAATTTCTCATTAAGTAATGCTCTATAGTTGTAGTCTTTTTTCTTACCTTTAAACAATTAACTGCTTCCCTTCCTTTTGAATTTAGGTAATAAATGTTTTCACCATCTTTATAAACGTTTAAATATTCTTCCATTGCTTTTAATACACGTTGAGCATTGCATCACTTTTTAAATCATGTATCTGTTGTATTTGCCACCTGGTTAAATAATCAAATTTCTTTAAACTCAGTAGTATATTCTCCTGCCTTTGTATCCTCTTTACTGTTTTGTGGTTCACTACTTTCACTCCTTGGTTTCATGACAATGTGCGGTTTAATAATCCCATCAATAAAACCATTTTTAATCAGTGGTGTTTGAACCAACCTATCACAATCTGTTTGGTAAATTGCTCTACCTTTCAAACCCACTGGTAATGATTCAGCACCTTTCGTATCCAATACAACCATACTTTGAGTTGCATTTTTCAACCTAAAACATAAAGCAGCACTTGTATTTGCTTTAACCTGTCTTGGAAATACATCAGCAGTTGGATATTGAGTTGCAAATATTAGTCGATAGCCAATTCCAGCTCCCATTCGTGCGATTTCTCCAAGTAAGTAAAGTGCTCTATCCGCTTGATCCTTCTTTTCAAATCCATTGATTTCAGCACCTTCATCTACAATCACGAAGTGTCTTTCAGTCCATCCAGCTTCCCCTATGTCTTCCCAACCTTTAGATAAGAAATGTTCCTGTCTTTTAACCATTTCAGTATGAATTGCTTCCAATGCTTCAAGTGTTTCCTTACTGTTTTTAGCAACTGTATTAACCTGTTTGCAGTTTAAATATCGACTAAAGGCAAGACCACCCTTCAAATCAATCAAGGTTAGTTTTAAATTATCAGGCTGATTGTTAATTAAGCTGGTAATGACATTCTTTAGAAAAACAGTTTTACCGTATCTTGTTTGACCTGCAACGACTAATATCTGCATCTTTTCAAAATTGTGCTTTACGAACTCTTTATAAGTCACACCTAATGGAATTTCCCATCCTTTGCAGTTATCCAGCATTTCTTTTGTGTAAGGTAAATCTTTAGTCAAGCCTTCATCAAAAACCCTGAAAATTAACATACCGTCATATTCCATTTCGATTTCCTTGTTGACTGGTTCACGATTATTAATGATATTTTGAATTTGTTTCAGTATGGTTTTGTCTAACTTCAACTCTTTAAAATCCTTCAAATTGATTTTCCTTACACTTCGATTGTTCAAGCCATCTTTAAACTTTCCATACTTATCTTGAAAATCTTCAAGTTCTAATCCAAGTGGAATTTTATACACGTATTCGGTAAATTTCTTTTCTTTGTTGTATCGTCTTCTGTAAAGCCTTATTTTTTCTTCCTTTGTATAAAGTCCACAATTATCTGCAATTTTTATAATTTTGTCATGATCACTGTTCAAATTGTTCTTTTTGTAATAACTAGCTCCAAGCACTCCCAACATACTTCCAGTAGTTACAATCTCAAACAGCATCCCACCACGCTCCTTTAGGTATATCTATAGATATAGTCCCTTGCTTAACGAACACGAATACGAATGCGACAAAGGTAGAATTGGTAAGGGATTTACTGGCTTTGTTACTATTCGCTCTAGTGCGTTTGCCCTGTAATGTTATTGCGTATAGTAGAGTGTATGGGCATATGACTAAAAAGTTATCTTGTACTCATAAAATTTCTGAATAATTTTCAAAGTATGACTTTAAAGGGATTTGTACTATAATGTGGAATATATTCTTGAGGTGTTAGTATGAAAAGTAGGATAGGCGAATTAATTGAGGAAAAAGGTTTTATGAAAAAACATATTGCCAAGCAATTAGGAATAACTCCAACTCAGCTTTCAAATTGGATTCACGACAATAATTATCCCCCGTTAAAAAAGGCATTTTTGTTAGCCGACTTATTAGAATGTAAGGTAGATGATCTGTATGAACGTGACATTAAAGATAAGATATAACTCTCCTGCCGGTATCGTAACTCAAGGTGGTACATTTCCACTAAAGAGAAGAAAACCAGAGCAGGTTGCATATGAATGGCTGCAGGAAATAAAACGTGAAGTGAATTATGAAGGATTTGTTCAAGTTACTGTTGATGAAGAAGACATAACAGAAAAAGTAAAATCTCTAGGTTTAAAATAGACCTGTACGAAAATATGTTCTATAATGAAAATTGAATATTTAAACAGGGGTGAGAGGATATGGAAGAAGTAGAAGCACGTTGGAAATCAAATCAAGATGTTAACAATATTCAAGGATTAATTGATTTAGTAACTGATGAATACGGAAATTACTACACACCCTACAAAACAACTAATCAAGGCAGTAAATTAACCGAAGTCGTTTTATGCCATGCTCTTTACGATAATGCTTTTTCTATGGTTTTCTTGCAGGATGAGTGGAAAGAAGTCTACAAGTTCAGTCATTTAGGAGAGCCCCTGGTTGATACACTAAATGCCCATATAGCTAGTTTAAATGAAAGTGGTAGAGTAATTTTCTCTGTTAAAAAACTTATAGAAAACGGAACACAAGTTTCTTTCTATAAGATAACTAGCTACAAAACCCAAAATAAAGGAAAATAACACTAAGCCCTTCCTTGTAGAGAAGGGCTTTTTTATGTACTTATCTACTTTTAAATCTAACGTATTTAGTGTTTGAGGTTATGTATGTACCTGATTTTAATTTGTACATCTTACTTCCATTAACAGTCAAAGTTTCAACCACTGTAAGTACAGTACCTTTATCAACTGTATCTTCTTTTGCATTCCAGTCAGGTTTATTGTAATACCATAACTCATCAACTAATACTGTAACTGTTCCAACTGCATCAGTTTTAGCTTTTTGTTCTTTCAAATTTAAAACCACTCCAATTTGAAGTGGTTCAAGATTCTTACCTTTATTTAATGCTTTCAGTTCATTTACAGTAATACCATTGTCATTTGCAATGCTCCACAATGTATCCCCCGGCTTTATTTTGTAGGTATTTACAGCCGCCTTACTTACCCCTTCAGAAGTCTTTTGAGCAGGTTTTAGAGCGTTATTTACGCATGATTTGAACCTGTTGAACTCTGCTGGTTTATTAACCCAAGGTAAAGGACATGGCTTTCCTGTGACTTGATAGTGCATGTATAAATCATTCTCATCTAATTTGAACTTTTTACATAAATCTGTAACTACTTTAACTGTCCTATTGAATGTATCAGGATGAATTGATCCATCTTTCTCAATGCACATTTCCACAGCAATTGTAGTTAAATTAGCATTTCCACCTTTGTAATACGATGCAGTAGCCTTGAATTTCTCAATTTTACACGAACGGTCATTAGCATGATAAGCAACCTTATCCAGTGGAAGGATTAAAATTGCTTCATCCTTATCAACAAAGATATGTGCTGAAGCATACCTATCTTTAAGGTTATTAAAATATTTCTGATGATTCTTTGCTGTTGCACCGGGATTAGCAGTGTAATGTAGAATGATTCCTTTTACAGACAACAATTTAAAATTAGGATGACTATACGGATTAACCTTTATAATGTCCTCTCTCCAATTAGCCATTACTTACCACCCCTTTATTTATCGACCAAGATTTGTTTAATTTCAGTTACATCTTTAGATAATGAAGAGAATGCCTTAGCTTGTTCTTCAATCACTTGCTGGTTTTTTGTAATTGTTTCTTGATATTGCGCTTCACGTTCTTTGTTGTTTCTCATAGTCGAAAACAATAGCCACACGAACAGAATTGCAAAACCGCCTTCTTTTATAAACATACTTAAAATTTGATCTTCCATTTTTGCACCCACTTTCTTAAGACAAAATAAAAAAGCCCTGAATTATCAGAGCTTTCACTTATTCATTCTTCAATTTTTTCGTTTCATCTAACAAGCTAGGTAATGCTTCATAATTCTCTGCAGTAATAGCATTCTGAATTTCTTTTAACTTCTCAAAGAATGTAACCTTATCAGGATAGAATTCTTGTAAGTTTGCCTGATAAAGCATCACTTGAGTGTGCCACCAATCTTTGTCATTTTTATCACTAGCTAACTGTCTTAATTTAATGTCTAATTGATCCCAATCATCAAATAAATAAACAATCTCAGCTTTATTTACTTTGTCAATTAGATCAGTTCCTTTATAAACATCCCAAGGCATACCTTGAATTGAAACAGTTCTTTCAGTTGGATGATTAACCTTTACAACTTCTTTTGGTTCACTTTCTACAGGAGTACTTTCCACTTCTTCTTTCTTCGTTTCAACCTTCTCAATTTTTTCAACTGGTTTCTTTTCTTGTACACTAGCTTCTTTATCACCTAGACTAAAAAGTACTCCACCAAGTATTGCTGCTCCAGCTACACCAGATATAATTAACTTTTTCAAAGTAATCCCGCCATTTCCTGATTATGTAAATATAGTATAATCCTTTTGGAAATGAATGCAATATTTTTTTAAACTTCTGATAAAACTTCTAACGTAGGTACAACTGGTATGACGGCTTTAACATCAATTCGAGATAAAATTAACTCTCCAAAAGCTACAGTATTAATTTGATTATCATTTAAGAGGTCATTAATCTGAATGGCATCAAAGGTTTCCACTTCTGCATTGTAGACATTTCCACTGTGTGTAATGATTCTTAATTCCATTAATAATTTCCATCTCCTCTACTTTGAATGAAGAACTGAGTTGTAATTTGAGCTGTAATTCTTCCTAGATCATTAGGAGTTATTTCAACTGAATGCCATCCACGAACAACTTTCCCACCACTATCCTGCTTTAGATAAGGAATTAAATTAATATTGTCACCTGAAGTAGATGTATGAGGTACTGTATTCCCATCAACTTTAATTGTAACTGCAGAAGATGTTCTATTTAATTTGTAAATCCCATGCTGTATTTCATGGGTGTGGTCTGGCAGGGTAAAGTCATGTGTATGATCAGGGATGGTGACATCATGAGAGTGATTAGGCGTACTGAAATTGTGCGTATGTGACGGAATTGAGACACTGTGCGTATGGTTCGGAATCGTTACACTATGATTGTGTGTTAATTCATCAGTGATTTCCAGTGCGTGAGTGTGTTCATCATACTCATGATTTGGCAAGTGAGTCGACGTATACATGTAAAATCCAGGACTTGCAGATGTACTTGTTGCTGTTGTACCTCCACCACTACTTGAGGTTTGTGAACTACCTCCACCTGATGCAGTAGAAGTGCTTACTCCTCCACCACTAGAGCTAGAGGCCGTGGTTCCTCCACACCTTTAGTTGTAGTTGAAGTTGCTCCCCCACCTTCTGTTGCTTTACCATATGTTCTAAATTCAGAAGTTTCAAAGCTTAAAAGCAGTTTATTTACCCTAACCATTTCTTCAGGTAAATAAAACCGAATTGTAGCCGGATTATTTTTATCAGCATTATCGTTATAATCATGTGAATCAATATTAGTTGCACCCTGAGCATAAAGATCATTAATTTGTTGTCTTCTTTGCATGTCTGATTGAGTAGCCCCTAAATCATCAGTTTTATTACCTACTTCTAACGAGATATCACCGGGATTACCTATCATATCGGACTTTGAATCTTTCATAATCCTAAGATCAACTGTTTTACCAACACTCGGTACAACTAATCGTACAATTCGACCCATTTTAAATTTATCAATGTCCTCACCAGTGATTGAAGAAAGGTCTGCTGCTGAAA
Source organism: Mesobacillus foraminis (assembly GCF_004340465.1). GTDB lineage: Bacteria > Bacillota > Bacilli > Bacillales > Cytobacillaceae > Mesobacillus_B > Mesobacillus_B foraminis. The sequence goes on from NZ_SLVV01000005.1 coordinate 160,061, forward strand.
CATCCCATGAAACAATAATTTCACGCCATTTGTTCATAAGTGCGACAGCATTTGCTTTGAGTGTAGCAGCATCTTCAAACCGTTTATCTGCCCATATGTATTCCCTAACACCAAACTCAGCAATTGATGCTTTGTCCTCGACATAAGGGATGCCATTATTAACTGATTCAATTGTTAATTGATTATCCCCTTCACCATAACCTAAAGGGTAAATTCGATTGTATATACCCATAGGATCTTCAACAATTTGCAATCCCTTAAGATTTTTACCTTCCCTTATTTCACATGTCACTATATCTTCAGCTATCTCTAAATTTAATGTCCAAGGATAGCTTTTAGTATCCCAAGTCCATTGGTATTGAACGTCAAATGGTTGAGGTATGCTAAAAATAGCCGACAAAAGGTTGTCATTTTCCCATTTGTAAGAAAAATAACGGGTAATTTCAACTTTCCCTAACTTCCAATGCTGCTCTTTTTGTCTGTTCATTAAGTATTGAAGTGATTCCTTAGTAGGTAAATTATCAAGTTGATGGTATTTAAATAAGGAACTATCCAGTAAGGTTGCTAGTACATGTTCACATTCATATGTAATGTTATTATTGCTCTCATCCTTGCTTATGGTTTTAGGGATAATTCGAAAAAGGCCAATATATTCATCATTTGAATCATCAGTGATTTCCACATAATTCAATGGCTTACACTCTGCGTTTTTCTCATCATTTAAAGGCAAAGAAAAAGAGGCTTTCCATAATTCATTGAAAGACCTCTCATAACTTACTCCATATGCATTTTCTAAAATAGCTAAGGGTTTTAATTCCTGATTTAAAATTTTTATCATACAATCACCGTTCCTGAAATGAGTATCCAATCAGAAACAGCTCCATCAGAACCCACTGTCCTGAAAATCCTCTCAGGTGTTGCCCTTGAATTACGTGTGAGTTCTTGATAAACACCTGAATCAGTATCTTTTCCTGAAACAGTAATCCACCATCCTGCTAAACCTTTTCGACTTGATGGAAAGTCACTGAGTGCATCTGCTTCATTTGTGGCTGCATAATACAAACCGGGAACCCTTAAATCTTTAAGTGCAGTAACGCCTGTCGATGTTATTCTATGACACTTCCCATCATCTCTTGTAAGCTTAATATTCTGCGTTCTTTCAGCAGCATAACCTATAAATTTGTCTACTCCAACATTAGACGAAAAGGCAAATAATTTCTGTCTCCTTCGTCCTGTTGCATCGGTTACAACAACACAAAGCAAGGTTTTATATCCTGTATAAGGATCAGTGTAAAGGAATAGTCCTTCAGGTTCTCCAAAATCCTCTTCATATGAATTAGTACCACTTTTACCAACAGGATTCTGAAAAACATCAACTATTTGCTTTTTACTTACGTCAATTTGATACAATGTAAAATCATTAGCTACTTGACCAAATGTTAGATATAGATTATTCCCATCTAAACACATTCCCTGTATTACTTGGTTATTCATTGAAGAAGGGTAATCATACCGATAAAGAACATTTTCTATCCTTGCCTTTACATCTGATAACTTTCGTACTTCAACATAACTTACTGGACTTCCACTAGTGGTATTTGTGTGACGGAAAGCAATTAAACCGTTTTTAGAATCCGTAAAAGGACTCATGTAAATTTTTGAGTTTGGAAACTCAGTAAACTTTTCAACGCTACTGCTGTTTATGTTTATTTCTGTCCCACCACGATAAGGGTATCTTGTTAGATATTGAGTCACCTGATTCCCATTTGAATCAACCTTTAACATATTCGACCAAATGTACATTGTGCCCCCAACACGCTCTAATCCAATTGTTGTACCATGCCCACCAAATCTAACAGTCATACTATCCAAAAGATTTCCGTTTAGTGTTAATCGAGATATTACAAAAGACTCCTCTTTATCACCACTAAATGTGTAAGCTTGAGTTGCGTATATTTCATTGACATTTTCATCAACAGATATTGTTTGGTTAACAGTACCTATTCCTAAATTTAAGTCATATAAATAAACCTGTTGTGCATTAGCCATGTCAAATTCTTTTAGGCCATGGTGATTCATTTTACTACTCTCAAGATAACTAAAATTATCATTAAGTACTTGAGAATTAATTTCTCCACCTACAGCTTTTAATGACATAATTCCACCTCCAAAATAAAAGAGCTCACAACAAGTGAGCTCTTAACTGAATCAGTATATTGTTTTTATTGTTCATTCTGTATCAATTCAATAATTTGTTTCTCTAAGTCTTTAATAGCTTTGGACTTCACTATAATCCCTAAATTTATACCGATATTTGATGTTGTCACCAATCTAGTTGGGGAAGGTATTTCAATAATTTCTCCTACTGTACTCATTGTATAAACAGCTTTATTTATACCCAGGAATATTAGTCTTTCAGAACCAATGTTTACATTACCTTTTCTGTCCATGTAACCATTAGAGTTATGGATAAATACAGGAGAACCACTTGACCCAGGAGTTACTGCCATATCAATAACGCACTCTGGTCTTCCTTCGAAATCTACTCCGGGATGTGTCGCAGTAAAGCCCTTGCGGAATATTGGTAAATTATTTCTGACATCGGACAAACCATTAGGATATCCCACCATTAGAACGTCTTCTACAAACCTTAAATTCTCTAGAACTTCATCACTAGGAATATGACTCATATCAAGACTAGCTTTCTCGAAATCCATTTTATTATCTAATTGGAACTGGAGAATGGGAGTTATCTTTATAGCGCATAGATCTATATCAGGATCACTATGGTAAATTACTTGATTTTGAACATTTGTATAATTTATTTCATGTTTTTCAACAATTTTTTGTGACGAAGAAAAATAATCGTTTAATGAAAATACTAATTTAATACTTCGGACATTTTCCATAACATGTCTATTTGTAATTATTGTGGGTACATAAGTGTTAGCGCTAATATGGAAGTTAAAAAAGAAACCTGTTCCAGATGAATTATTGTCACAATGAATTTTTACAGTTGACTTTGATAATTGATCTAAAATATCCAAAATAATACCACCCTTTTAAAATGAATGGTAATATTTTGATACAGAAAAGTCAATAAAAGAACCCTATACTCTTTACTCTCTATAACCTTATTCCAAACTCAGGCAAGGGGAGAGGAGTAGTCTTCTTTTGTTATTCAATTATTATTTTCCCAAGAAAGACATATCTTATTTGAACTGCTTACTACGCTTTTTTGTCCAAGAACGAAGTTAAGCATCCTTATTTATACTAATATCAGTTTGTAGCTCATTAACAACAAGATTTACACTCGTACACGCCAAATTTACTACATTGCCGCCAGGAAATAATTCATCATCATGAAAGGGTGAATAAATTTCCAAGCTTGATTGAGTGAAAACTCCCTCTTCATGCAGTTTCTTAATTTCTTTATCAGTTAACCGTGTACGGTATAAAGCAAAATCTTTAATGTCAGTATTACTTGAGGTATATGTAGTGGTACCCCTTCCGCCAATTGTAATTTTATCAACAAAGACATTCGGGGAAGCTAATTCTACTTGAAACACTCCATCAATATAAACTCTAAGTTTTTTATCGAAATTGTTGAAAGTTAAGCCTAAACTATGCCATATTCCATCTGCTTTTGTTTTATTGCTGTCGAGGAATGTTTCTACTCCACTCTCATTGCTTCCTGTAAAATTAATCGCTAATCCTCCATGCGCTTGAAAATAAACCCGATTATTTGCATTAACTGATAATATAGTTCCTAAAGTGTTATCAACAGCTTGTCGACGAAATCTTAGAAAGATTGAAAATGTTGTGATGTCAGTAGTTGACATTGGTGTGTAATAAATGGGGGTACCTACAAAATAGGCCCCTATCCGTGCATACCTACGGGTGTTGGGAGATTTCAAGTCAGTAACCTGATTATACCTCACCTTATCAAATAGCGTTGGTGGAATTGCATTACTTAATTCAAGGTGAGTTGCATCGTTATAATGCACCGAGTCAATTAGCATACCAGAAATGACTCTTTTACTAAGATTATCAGTAATCCCTGTCCATCCAACTGTCATTACTCCCATAGCCTTTATTTCCTCAGTCAATTTCAATGCTAGAGAATAAACAAAATCATTATATTGAGTTGTCAACGCTTGAGTAAAAACGATAGGTACAATCCCGTTTTGTCTCGCCATATTAATTAGTTTTATATAATTATCCCGGAATTGCTTATATAGTGCTAGATTCTCTACAGTTGTTTTTGCTGAGGTTATCCCTTCGTTACCAATAGTGAATGCCAATGTTATAAAATCAGGTTTAGCAGGAACCACATCTTTAAAAAAACGGTCTATTCCTAATTGAGTGGTATCCGAACCTTTGCCTCGATTTATAACATCGAATCCTAAAGCGCCTAACTTTATTTTTAAACGCTCTACATAAGAGTTTAATATATCCGTAGGTCCGTATCCGGAAGTTGTAGATGAACCGTAAAACACAATTCTCTTCCTGTAACTCTTCGGTGCAACTAATGCGGTATAACCTTCATTGTCTAAAGTTACAATTGTTTGTTCTTTCGTTGTAGTCCATCGTTGGCCAGTAGTGGTTGAAACAGTTTCTTTCTTCGCAGTTTCCGCCAAAAGCGAATCAACACCATTTAATCTTGCATTAAGATTCACTGCTGTTCCACGTGCTTGAACTACTTCGGGATTGTTTGAACCAGCTTCAGCAACCACTCTATCAAACTCGTCCTTTACTCCATTGGCAGTTGTTTTAGCTTCGCCTGATTGAGTCAAAGCTGTATTTGATTTACTTAAAGCAGAGGTAGCATTTGTCTCTGCTGTACTTGCTTTATTTAATGCTTCATTTGCATTGTCTATTGATGCGTTTATTTTAGGATAAGCTGTAACCAAATTATCCTTTTCAATTAATTTTGGTGCATCTGCCATGTTCACACCTCACTTAAATAAATTTATGCTTCCATTTGTAACTCACTGTACAAGAAGGAGTTCCAGAGCATTCAAATAACAAAGAATTGTCACCTGATTGCAGTAGGAAATCCTCTATTCCTTCAACGTCTGTGAGTTTGTTTTTATCGTTAATTTTCACTGTAAATTTACCAGTATCAACCTTCATTTTTTGATTCTTAATTGTAGGAAGATACAAAGTTTTACCAGTGGTTTGATTTATGATTCTTGGGAAAACTACACTTCCACTAACTTCAACAATGAAGGATGTATCATAGAATGAGTGATTATGTATTCCGCTCAAATGCTTAGTATATGTCCATTTAAAGGAAGAAGGATTTTCGTAATAATTTCCATGAAAAGGTTCCAAGAAGGAAATCGGGTCGCTAAATGTATACATGTCGGAACTTAAGAAAATTTCATTAGGATCATAGGCATAATAGTATCCTGAATCATATCTAGTATTAGTTACAATCCCTTCTTGCTTATAAGTGAAATCTGCATAAGCATAAGGATCGTAAGCTGTTAATGGTAATTCAAATCGACCTATTCTAAACAATCTCTCTGGACTTATTTGCCCTGAAAATCGGACATAATAAAATATTTCAGGCTCATAATCAAAAGTTAATTTAAATGTTCTGGTTTTCCCTTTTGAATCAAATAAAAAAGAAACGAATGTACGAATCCGTTTCTGTAAGGCACTTTTATTTTCTTCGACAAAAGCCAATGGGAAGCTAAATGAACGGACATCTAACTCAGAACCAAAATCCCATGCTCCATCCTTCCCTGGAATAACTAAGGTTTTATCACGAGTTGCAGGAGTAGCATGCTCATGACCAGTTAGTAACCTTAAACCAAAATGATCTAATTTATATCCGTCTAACGTTATCATGGCATTACCACCCCTTTACTACGTGCTGCCATTCTAGAGTAATTGTAAAATTCTTTAGCTATTTTCTTAATGTCTGCTTCTTCACGAACATTAAAGATAGCTCCTTCAAGTAACCTCTCAAAGTTGAAAGTATTTCCACCATTCGGATCTGTTCCATTCATTGTACTAACCCTATTTTCATCAGGAATACTTACACTTCTTGTAGTAAGCTTAGCACCCATTTCAATGTCAGAAACAGAAGGAATACTTGATTTAGCTAAATTCATTGCTGATTTTTCAACCGAGCCTGAATTATCGTCAATACCTTCTGCCAAGCCTAATGGAATCCACTTACCTACTTGATCACGAATCAATCTTGAAGGTGAATGAATACCCAAGAAACTCTTTAATCCATCTGGAATTAGATTTGCTATTGAAGCAACTCTGTCTGCTACAGCACCAGCCATTGAACCGATACCGTTAATCAATCCTTGAATGATGTCTTTACCAATTTGAAGTAGGTCAATATTTTCAAAGAAAGATTCAATATTGTGCCAAATGTCCTCAGCAATACCCTTTATAGCATCCCAAGCACCACGCCAATCCCCTTGTAGAAGTGACATTGCTGCATCAATAAGTCCAAGAATTATATCTAAACCTGTATTGATTATTGTCTTTATTAAGTTCCAAGCAATTTTTACAATTCCCTGAATGATAGGCCACACAATTTGGAAAATACCTTTGATAAATTCCATACCCTGTTGAATCTGTTGCTTTACAGCAGTCATATAAGTGTTAACAATCTCCATAATTTGAGCACCATTTTCAGCCCAAAATTGTTGGAATTTGCCAAAGATTTGTTGAGCAAATGCAACAATGGCATTCCAGATTGGTAATAGTACGCTATTCAGAATGAAATTCCATGCTGTTTGTGTAGCTGATTTTATCATTTCCCATGCAGTAATTAACCCATTTCTGAACCATTCACACCTAGTCCAAAGCAAGTAAAACCCTGCAGCTAATAAAGCTATTACCCCTGCCACTAAAAGAACAGTTCCAAAAACTGACATAAAACCAGTTACCAAAGGCATTACTAATGGTGCTAGTGCTGCCCATGCTGCCGCAAGTCCTCCGAACAGTCCAATACCAATTGCAAGAGGAGATAAAATGAGGATTAGTGCAGGAATCAACATTAAGAAACCTTGTATTAGTTTTGCTAACATTGGATGGGCTTCATTAAATTTAATAATTAAGTTTGCTACAGCAGTTATGAAATCATACACTTTAGACATTACTGCAGCGAACACCTCAACCATTGGCTGAAACGCTTCACGCAAGCTAGATAACATGCCTTCAAATGATTCTGTGTAACCGGGAACTGATTTAGCACCTTCATGTAAAGCACCATAAAAAATTGCTGCCCCAACTGCCGCAACTAAAGCTAAAGACTGAAAACGTAATAAACCCCCATTAATCAATCTCATATGCTCTTGAAGATCCTTCATGTTTGCACCAGTGCCTAGTTGTTTCAATGCTAAATAAGCTGGTGTACCCTTTTTAGCAATTCCATCTAAACCAGCAGAAATTTTCAAAAGACCATTATTCACTCTGTATAGAGGATTATTCATCCTGTCAAAGTTAGCAGCAATTTTATCACTCTGACTACTTCGTGCCATCATTGCCCCAATGCCTTCAATAAAACTCTGCTTCATGAAGTCATTACTTTTGATCATTTCATCATTAATTTTCTTTTGACGTTTACCCATTTCACCAATAGCACTCATAAAATCATCTGTGCTACCCTTGTATGTACTCATACCTTGTGCCATTTTAAAATATCCGTACTCAACCTCTATCAAGTCTTTCTTGAAAGGATCAAGTACGGATTTTGCACTGGTATATGCAGTTTTCATTTCATTTGACATCATGCCCCACTTATCAGAAAAACCTTGAACATTATCGCCCATTTCTTTAGCCATTCCTGATACTGTTGAACCCATGCCTTGCACTGTTTTTTCTGCTTCTTTTGCACCTTGTTCTAAACCACTTGTATCAATTCCAATTTCTACAAGTAAATCTGCTATTGTTTGAGCAGCCAATTAATCCACCCCCATTTCCTTCGACAGTTCATCTAGGACACGTTTACTTTCAAGAGGAGTAGTTTTAACCTTTTCTTTCTTGTCAGGATTATAGAAATCAGTTGGTTTCAATGCCTTCTTAACATGAGGTGCAGTTAGCCAACTCGCAAGGACTGAACATTCCCTCATTCTTAATTCATGCATACCTTTAATTTCATTAATCCTTCTTTCTTCTCGCCACTTCCAGCCGTCATATAAATCAAGAAATTCAGAAGGCGTTAATTCCCATAACTCCTTATGACTTAGATTGAGAGCACCAAAACCAATTTCTTTAATGAAATCCCAATCTAAGCCAATATTTAGTTTTTTGGGTCGTCACCTTTAGCTTTCTTACTTAACAGTTTCATTGCTTTGGATTCTATTAGAGCTTCAAGTGTAGTTTGTTGAACTGTAGTAAAATCAAACTCTTCATTTTCCTCCATTTCTTTTTCAAGCAATTGACCAACATGATGTACCTTTAGTTGCGGATTATTCCAGAGCATACCTGCCCAAAGAATAGTACGAATAAGGTTAAAACCCATTCTCTCTTCATTGATAATTGTCCAGATTCCCTTGTCGTAATATGCTTCAAGGTCTGAAATTGCGTTAAATCCATATTTTAAAATGTGATCTTCACCATTAATCTTCACTTTTTTATACGTTGCCATATCTGACATACTAATAGCCTCCCAAATTCAAATAAAAAGAGCCCAAAATTGGACTCTTAATTTACCATTTAACAATAAAACTTCATTATTCTACTGGTATTTGCAATTGACCCATTCATTAGAGTATTGTGGGTGTTGGCGATATCCTTTTATATTATAGTATATTTCCCCTTTTTTCTTTCCGACTTCATAAATCTCATGAAATTCGCCGCTAGGAAATACATAAATATCATCTTTTGTAACATCTTCAGGTAATTTCCTCATAATAGTATGCGATAACCCAGCATCTATTTCTACCTGGTCATTACAATGTATACAACACCATTGGTCTATTTCCTTTTTGGATAAGTCCTTATTACACGTATTGCAATAATATTCTTCCTTTCCAAAAATGTTAGTACTCATATACCTTGTCATTCTATCCCCCCTCTGAAAAAATTATATCTTCAAAGGAAGGTAAAATAAACCATTTTTGGTTTGTTTTTTAAGGATTAGACTGATTCAATTTTTCCTGTTACACGCAATGTTGCGCTGTAAGTTGATTCACCATCATACGGAGCATCAGTTTCCATTGAGGTAATGATGCAATTTGCCATTTCAGTTGGCTGACCATCCTCTTGAAGACGGGCTTTAATTTTTTCTTTATTACGGAAAGCTGTTTTCAGTGCTGTGTAACCAGTAGCTGTAGGGACATATAGACCATCACATGTAATTTCAGCACTGTAAAGACCTGCTTCAAATTCTTGAGCACCTTCTGAATCTTCTGTAGTAAGATCTAATTCCTCAACACTTTCTGATAAATTCGCATTCCTTTGACCTCCTACTGGAGTCCAAACTGGTGCTACATCAGTGCCTGTGTTTACTTCCAATAAAATTTTTACGTTTTTAGCCATTCATTATCACTCCTATTGCAATATTTTAAATCTAAATCGAATAATCCCATGCTTAGAAATTCCATCAGGATCATCTAGGACTTGCATAAAATCAAGATTAGTAATCTCAACAGAAAAACCACCATCAAGAGATAGTGGGTCAGTCATTGCTTCCAATATTAAACTCATAATTTCCTTAACTTCTTTTTTACCGTCATACTCAGACCAAACATGAAGTGTATGTGTTATTTCCTCACCAAATTCTAATTTCGTTGACCAGTCATTAACTGTATCTTCACCTAATGCTATGTATGGACATGGCTGATTTTTCGGAACTGAATCAAAGACACCAGTAACTTTAGCTTTAATTGCAGAATCATTATTCAATCTTTCAAAAATGCTATCTTGCAATGGAAATAAGGATGTTTTTCTTTTACTCATTTCACATCACCTAAAATGTCAGCAATTTTCCTTAAGTATTCTGGTTTTTCTTCTTCAAAACTTGGAAATAAGAAAGGTTGTGCCGGTGTATTCTTAGTACCATGTTCAACGTGTGGTGCATATTTAACATCACTACCTAAAGTACCAATCTTTGCATTAGTTCCTTCAGAATTTAATTGAACAACAATATTCCTTTTCAAATGCCCACTGTCCACTGGTGCTCTTTGTTTTGCTGATACCTGTATCTTCAAAGCCGTTTCTTTGACAACTTCGCTTAACGCATCCTCTTTTTCAGTTGTATAATCCTGAATGTTTTTAACTAAGTCATTCAAACCTTGAATATTCATTTTAAGTTTCATTTACTCACCACTTTCACACATCAATACCAAAATTTCATTAAGTCCACCTTGATCAATAGGAGGATGAAAAGTTAAAACTTTCCTACCGTATTTAATCCTAAGATTTGAATTAATCGTTTCATCATACTCCATGAAGACTTTATGTGTAATTTTGGATTGGTTTTGTTGAGCAAAATAAAGAGTATTACCAGAGATAGGTTGAACAAAAGCATCAACTGTTTTGACTGTTACCCAATTTAGAACATTCCCACCAGCACCATCAGGAACTTTAGATTGTTTTTCAAATGTTATCGTATGTGGAAACTCAATCATAACAATCGAATCCTTGAATAAGGTTGAAGCAAAGTAAGGATGGAAGGTGGAAAGTCAGTTGTATAGGAATAAGAAACTTCACCAAATGAACGTGAGGAAATACCGGATTTATTCATGTTAAATTCAATCATTTTGACTAGAGCAATTTTTGCTCCGCCTTTGAATACAACTTGCCCATACTCGTCTATAAAACTGTTATTGCAGTAATCTTGTATGTACTCAACAAATAACGGAATAATTGTATCAAGGTAAACATCATGCTTAGTTGTAGTAATTCCTAATAAATCCTTAGCTTCTGAAATAGTTAATACATCAGCCAATTAAATCACCCCTTCTGGGATGGTTTATCAGATTTTTTAGGCTTATCTTTCTTAGTTACCTGTTCAGTTTTAACTTCATCTTTCTTATGCCTTCTGCGTAATAACATTAAAATACCCCCTAAGAAAAACGAAAAGAGAGGTTAATAATAACCCCTCTAATCATTCTTTAATTACTTATTTACAGTCAATTTAACAACTTTGCTATCATCAGCAAGAACAGCAGTGTAATGCTCATCTGCAGAAATAACAGTTGTCTTTGCAAGAATGTCACGATCAGTTTCAACTTGTACATCACGCTTGAGGTAAATGTCCAATGCACCAGCTTTAACAATGAAGTTAGTGTAAGTAGTAGCACCTGCAGGAACTTTACTTGAAGCAACAACCTGGCATCCAGCAAGTTCACCGATAACACCAGTCATGTAAGCATTAGGGACGTTCGCAATGAATTGTGGATCTTTACGCAATGTTCCTTTTTGAAGTGGGTGAACGAAAAGGATCTTAGCTTCATCGTCTTCTTCTGCAAATTTATCAACAGCATCAACAACGTTATTGTAAGAAATAACACTTGCAGCAGTATGAGTTAGTGTAGCATTTCCAAGAGCAGTAACAGCATCATTGTCCACTTTAGCCGCAATAGATTTTAGAAGTTGACCATTTGCTTCACCTACAGGATCACCATATCCAGAAAGAACGGATTCATCAGTAATTTCAACTGCTTTACCAGCCTTCTTAACAGTAGCTTGAGTGCTAGAAGCAGTTAGTACAGTTGTACCCATTGCTACACCTTCTGCCACATCTTCAGCATCTCCAATGTAAGCATATTTAGGAACAGTAATTGTATTTCCCGGTTGTCCTTCAAGAGTAGTATCAATTCTTGCAAGTGGTGCGAATTTAATTTTCTTTGGAAGTTCTGCAGAAATCATATCTGCCATTACCTGTGGATTAATAAGGTTTGCTACTTTAGTTTGTGCCATAATTTTTCAATCTCCTTTTAATATGTTAGTTTTTTGTTAGTTTTTCATATAATTCAGGGTTGTCTTGTTGAAGTTTAACCCTTTCTAAATAACCCATTTTTTGAAACTGTTCTTTTGTGATACCTTGTGGATCTTGACCACCAGCAGGAGGCGTATAAGAACCTTTTAGTCTTTCATCGACTTGTAACTTAACAAATGCCTGCATAGCTTCTTCAAATAAATCTAAATTAGAAACAGTCGATTCCTCATCTTGACCAATAAAGAAATCAAGAATTTGACTAGGAATTTTCTTTTCATTTGCAATGGTAAGGGCTTTATTTTTCAATGACTCCCTAACTTTCTCTGATTCCATCCGTTTGAACATATCTTCAAGTTCCCTGATTCTCTTTTGCTCAGGAGTTTCAGACGGATTACGTTTAGCTAGTTCATCACTAATGATCTTTTCAAGGTTATTTGTTTTCCAAGTCTCAAGTGACTTACTGAAAAACTTATCCTTTTGCGAATCAAACCATTTCTTACCTTCTTCATTTTCACCAACAAACTTAGACACCTCATCAACGCCAAATTGCTTAAAGCCCTGAAGATATGCTTTCACCTCATCATTGATTTCTTTGTTAGCTTCAATAAAATCTTTAATTTCTTTAAATTCCATTTTGTTTTTCCTCCTGTGCCCTTCTAACACCAATCAGCCCTAGAAGTGCAAGATTATTTTTAAAATAAAAAACACCTACAAAATAGGTGCTTAGTTAAATCCTTTATCTTTCATCCATTGGCTATAGTTCGAGTAGTCAATAATCGGTTTAACCCCATCTTCATTTTTGATGTTTTCCCTTTTAACTCTAGGTTTCCATCCATCTACAATGGGAATAATGTCAGACCTGCATTGTACATGTGTTTCTTCTGGAATCTTAGGGTGCTCACCAAATTTATAAAACTGCCCATCATGCTCTCGACAAAAATGACTAGTTTTCTTGTCCAAAGTCGCATCGAACATTACTTCCTTAACTCCTGCTTGTTCATACACTTGATCTTGAGCTTGCCTTGATACCCTAGCTACCTCATTGTTTATTAATCGCCTGGACTCATAAGCAGATACATTGAATGTACGTTGAACCTCTTTAGCCAATTTTCTAGGATCAGTCCCATTTATCATTGCTTGTTCAAAACTGTACCTGACTTGTTTAACTAATTTAGCTTTGTTTTTCCATATCCTATCTGAAAACATATCTTCATGAATTGGAGTATTAACAATTGCACGTAATTCGTTTGCTTTTAGTGGATTTAGTTTAATTGCTTCATCCAATCCTGCTTCTAACAAGAAACCAGTACGATAATATGATTCAGTTGCAGACTGATTTAGAATCTTACTTGTTACCTCAATATCTTTTTTACCAATTACATTGGCTTGTTCCCTTAATGTCTTATCAAGTTGCTTAATCAATTTTCCTCTTTGTTTCAAAGGAACGTTTAATTTCCCATCAACCATATAAGGCATTAATAAGGCAGCAATATCCTTTTGTACTGTATTTAAAGAGGATTTAAACACTTGTAACAGGCCAGTAATATTACCCGTTACCAGTTGTTCAAGTAGTGTTTTAATTAACAGTAGATATTTAAGCAACTGGATCATCTACCTTGATTGCATCTAAGTCTTCTTCATTCCCCATCATGTCTTCACGTTCCTTTAAGAATTTCTTATATTCCATTTGCGGATTCTCAACAAACGGGAACAATGAATAAAGAGTTGTCAGAGCAAAACCATCTTTCAATTTAGAGAAAGCATCTGCCAACATAAGAATGTCAGTAGGTACATTCATTGTAAATTTCTGCTTAATAAAGCGATAATCATAAACAATACCATCACTTACATTAAGGAAATAAAAATAATCTTTAAGCCTTGATTTAATACATTGTTCAAGCATGGTATGTATTGTTGCACACTTATTAGTTAGTGTAATCAAACGTCCTTGTAAGGCTGAACCACTTGTATTACTCTGCATTTTTTCATTTGTATCTATTTGGGATGCTTGTTTATAGATATTTTCCTTAATTTCCTTCAATGTGCTATTTGCGAATTGATCAGGTAGATTTTTAATTATATAGTCTACATCTGAACCTGTATTTAATTGAATAACGCCTTGTTTAATCATTAAAGCAACGTCATCTTCACCTTCAAACTTAGTACCAACCAGTTTAAGTAAAGCCATACGGAAATCAGATAGTTCATTGACCATATTGCTAAGTGTTTCATTATAGGAATCAATCAGTGGTTTTAAATCATCCAACATACTAATACGTTCCAGATTAGCTTCAACAACTTTAACTGGTACAGTTAAGAAAGCATGTTCACTATGACCAAGATTTTTTAGTTTATCTCCTTCTTCAACCTCATAGTGCTGGACTATTTTATTAGGTAAATAAACATCAACCTTTTCCTTGTCTGAAAATTGATTTTCCTTATAAAAGTGCATAGCTAATTGAACAGTTTTATCAACATCATTACCTTCTAAAACAAAGGTGTTGAGTGGTGTTAATACCCCTGCACTAAATACACCATCTTTTAAATACCTTAGTTCATACGCATGACCAAATGTACTAGCTTTAAGCATTAACTTGTGATTATGTACTTTTTCCCATGTAGAGAAATCAGTATCAATACGGTCAATGTATTTACCATTACCAGTTTTATCAATGTAGTTTACTGGATTATTCAAACTGTAAGCTAATTCATCATGTAGGAATTTCTTAAACCAGTTCACAACAATTTTCATATTTGCTCTGCTCTCGGAGAACTTATAGTTCTTTAAGATATCATGTTTTCCTTCATAATAATTCTTATAGACTTGATATTTTGCCTGTTGTTCCCTAAATGCTTTAAGACATTGTTCTAATAAGTCTTGTGTAGCCAATTTCCCACCCCCTATACTCCAATCTTGTTACGGTCAAATAACTTCATTGGCTGCATTACTTCAATTTCATCAATTAACCTATCAAATTCAGCAGTTACGTCGGGTGCATCATCATGTAATGAATACTTATCCCCTTCATAAGCCATTATTTGATCAGTAAATTCCTTATCTTCTTCAGCAAACACAAAAAAGCCACTATCCACTTTACCTGATATGGCACGTATCTTAGCTTCTTTATTCTTATTTTGTCGCTCATTAAGGATGTCTATATTACGTCTGGATAATTCCCTGTCCTCAGAAATTCTGTTTCTAATTTCCCTTGCATCAGCACCGTTGAAGGTGTTTTTCTCAATCCAGATAGCCTTAATATCAGGAAATTCCTTTAGTAACTTAATTACATTATCAATATACTGGTCAAAATCTAGCCGTTTAACAATACCCTTACGTATCCATCTAAAGTTATTTGCACTTTTAGAACCAACTAACAATGCAGTGAAGTCATTATTAGCCTTAGTTTCAACAGCAGGATCACAACAAAGGATAGTATTAACAAAATTGTCTTTTTCAGCTTCAATATCTGCTCTAGGAACAGTTGTAATTTGATGAAATGCTTTTTCACCAATCTTAGATGCATCATTCATCATTTCCTGCTTAAATGCAGTAGGATTGGAGTAATAATCTAATGCCAAGTCGAGACAGTCATATTTATCTTCCCATAGTACAGGGTATTTCATTTCCTGTTCATGCTGATAATAAAATTCTTTCCCGTTATCTTGAGCATGAGAATCTTTAGAGTTGAAATAGATCGTTTTAAATTCAGCCCATAAGCCTGTATTAAACATTTCATCTATATCATCAACTAAGATTGCCTTTTCAACTATGTGTTTGTATGAGCTATCCTTTAACAGTCGTGATATGAAGCAATCCCTATGTAAGATTGTACCTAAGACAATAAATTTTGTAGCCATTTTAACCTTTTTACCTTGACGAATAACCGCCTTATCACCAGCATAAACACTATCTTGCTGCCATGTATCGTATTTCTTATCCCTTGCCTCTTGGGTTATTACGTCTGCTTTAGACTGGTAATCATCTGCAATGATCAATGATGGACGTGTACCATTATACTTTTTACCACGCATAGAAGATGAAGATGAAATGGCCTGTATTTTAGTACCATTGGATAATTCCAATTCCAGCTTATTGACTGTAAATTTACGTGTATCAATTAACTCACCAAACGTATGTATAATATAAATACTTTCTTCAAATGCCCGTTTTGTTTCACGTATGAATTCAATGGAATCCTGTTCAGTTTTACCTGCTACAAGTGTATAGATGGATAGTTTATAACAGTGTGCCCATACAGATAATGCAAAGTCGCATACAGTTGTTTTAGCAGCTCCCCTTGGCATGATTAATTCAAGTTTGTCAAAGGCATCATCTATAAACATTGACTGCAGATTATCCCATATTTTAAAATGAATTGGAGCCAGTTTACGTGCTTGATTCGTTTCTTTAGGAACAAAAGTATCCTGTAAGTAATATTGGCAGAAGAATTCAAATGACCGTTTACCTAATGAATAAGCAAGGCTATTTTGACCAAATAAATCATCCTTATATTGTTTCATTAAATGATTAACACGTTGAATAGCTTTATCTTTAGTTAGACCATTTTTAACGAAATCTTTGAAGAGATATTTACGTAATAAGTTACGATTCGATTCAGTATTGATAAGTTCAATAGTAGCTTGGTTTATAGTGACCACCTCCAAACTTTAAAAAAATATTATAAAAAATTATGTAGGTTCCCTAGCCCACTTTTCCATTTTCCAAAATTAGAAGTACCCCTACCCTTAATTTTCAATGGTTATCGGCTTGAATTTCCCATAAACAACTAATGTATAATGGTGTATAGATAATTCATGTTCGACAAAATTAGACTACCGAAAAGATTTATTATGTAAACCATATAAACTAAAGAAACGTTGATATATCAGCATTCTTCAACTACCCACATTCAGTATTGTTATACAATTCTTATACATATCTAACAAACGTTGATTTAACAGCATTGTTCTTTCCTTTGTTCTCTGGATTGAACAGGGAATAATGCATAAAATACACCATAAAATAAACGTTTTATTCCCCTTCTTCTAACTCCTTAGCCCACTGTTCCTGCTCAGCTTCTAGAATATCCTCATCAACCTGTTTAATATTAGTTACCTCAGTGCTTATTGTATGGCTATTCGTTAGCTTTCCCAGTGATCTCTCAATAAAGAACTCATAACCCTTAGCCCTTACCATGTCATTATTAGACTGTTCAAGCAGCTTCCAGTAACCATTCACAGCATCAGTTAATTTTGACTCAACTAATCCTTTACCAAAAGTTTTAAAGTCTTGTTTGAGCCTGTCAACTTCTGCAATAAATTTAGCCTGTTTCATATAATGGTATAATGTTGTCCTACTTATTCCTACCCTCTTTGCAATCTCTTGTTTCTCAAGCGTTCCCTGTGCTAATAATTGAGCAGCAGCTTGTTGTTGATTATTCAAAGTATCATCAAGCACCCTCTATTTCACCCCTTACACACTGACATTAAAATAGTTTAATTTCACCTTAATCCTCTTGCTTTTAGTGCCACTTTTATTCCTTTAGCAATCTTCTCAATATCAACTTCATCTTTAACTTCAAATGTTCCCATGTCATTTATAATTGCCTTGGCTAAACTTTGAGTTTCCTCAGTTTTAGTAATCCTTTCTTTAAGAGTTGATCCAATTACCTTTAAATTTTTCTTATTCTTATATTGTTTATACTTAGCTATTCCATATTTATAGGCCATTAATAAAACAATCTCTGCAACAATCAATGCGGAAAATAATTGGAATACAGTCAATATTTACACCCCTTTTCTCGAACCATTTTATTTACATATTTGGTAAGATAAACATAACTTTAAACGTCTATGTGGTACCTAAGATTTGTTTATAAAAAAAGCCACTTAAAAAAGTGACTTTTCGCTGATTTTTAAGGAGTACTTATGAAGCATATAAAAAAAATACTTAAGATAATGAGTCAATTCATTTATGTAGTTGTTATTACTTTTCTTCTAGAACCACTTATGCAGGTTATAAAAAAAATACTTAAAATAATAATTAAGACAATAATTAAACACAGATATGTAGTCGTTATAATACATGCTCTTCTACCTCTAATCCCGGATAACATTTATACTAGGTTCGCTATTTTCACTGCCATTTGCAGCTTGTTTTTAATCCCAAGTTTTTTTGTCCACCTGTTCCCGGATACTCCCTTAACATTAATATTATTAAGTAGAATCATATTTGTATTTACCTTTATTCTCGTTTTTACAGGGGGTTTAACATCTGCTGTTGAACACTTAATCAAAGCTACTGGCAACGAAGTAATTGAGGAATATATAGTTTTTATATTATTATTCTTTGTAATTACTTTATTTATTCTTTTTATGCTCGATTATTTTTTAAGATTAGTAAAAAGTATGTCAGAATTAAAAAACCCAAAAAATACTCGCGAGAAAGTTTTATCACTTATAAAATTATTCGCTCGTCTTATATTATCACTTATCATTCCAATTTTTGTTTTTGGTATATGTTATTCATTAATCTTGGCAACATTATATAACATTGTACTCAATTTTTGGGAAGCAGCCTATTTGAGTTTTGTTATAAATTATACATTACCTGTTAATGGAGAAATAATGGAAATTTTCAACAAAATTGATACAAGCAGGTCTTTAAGAATATTAGAGGTTGTTCAACTTATATTAAGTAAGATACTTGATCTTACCGTAATCGCAATAATTATTAACTACATTAATGATTTAGTAAATGATATTCGAGTAAAAAATAAGGGTTAATAATCTAAAGAATGAAGCCCATATTTTTAGGGCTTCTTCTTATATTACAAAAACACAATTTAAAAATGAATTTAAAAAAACCCTAAACTATTTACTTATTAAAAATACATACATTTCTTCAATTCATCGGTTGCTGTTATAAAATAACAATCTCTGCAGCAACAAATGTAACGATAAATTGTAAATCAGTCATAATAACACTCTCCCAACAATGTAGATTGGTTAAATAAAAAAGACACCCAATAATGAGTGCCCCAAGGTAAAATCTTATTCAAGTATAAATTCAATTGACACTAAGTCCTTACCTTCTTTTCTAATTTGCTCTCCAGTTGTGTTTTCTGTCAAAACGATTGGAGAATTTCTTCTTTTTATTTCTTCTAAAGCAGCAAACATTTCGTTTGCGGTTTGTCTTGGATCTACACCATTAAAACTGTTATTAGTAATGGTTTCACCATTATTAAAGTGGTATTTCATTTTCATAATATGTATCCCTCCCTTCTGCCTATTACATTCGGCATGTTTAAAGGGAATTCCTGTAAAAGTTAATTATTTAAATGAAACATAATAATGTGGCTGATTTACTTCTAAATCCTTATCTTTTTGAACAATAAGCCTTATTTTATGTTCGTCCATGAGGGAATTAACGGATTTCAACACTTGGATGTTCCCAATGTTAATTTCAGATGATATTTGTAGTACTGTTAGAGGCAATTTTACTTTTTCTAAATAAGCTAAAACCTTTTTCTTGTCACTTTCCAATTGTTCAAGCTTTCTTTTTTCTTCTAACTGATCTGCAATTTCTTGAAGGCTTGTTGATTTTTTTGTTTTCATTTACCTTACCTCCCAAGAATAATGATACTACAAACAAACGTTCCTTGGAAGGATTATACAATATTCAAACCGAGATTTACTTCACCCTTTTAACAGTAAAAACTCTTGATCTATTGTTTGAAAAATGATAAGAGTGATTCTCATTTCTATGTATGTATGATTCCGTCTTATTTATAACTTTAAATTTCATATCACTAGTATCGTTAAAATATGACACATCTTCACACAAGACAACAACATTAGAGAATGATAATAAACTACTAATTTCTCTTGAAGTGTATATTTCACCTAATACTAAGTCTTTCTTGATTTCATCCTCAAAATAAGCCATCTCCTCATCTCCTTAGCACGAATAACAATTATATTCAATGAAAGGATTAAAAATCCTCTACAAAAAGTAAAAAGACTTTCACATTTATTAGTAAAAGTCTTTTTAGAATCTTATATAAGCTAGTAGTTTACCATTATCATTTAATTGCAGAATCTTAAAATCATTCTTCAAATAGAAATCGTTTAAAAAGGGATTATCATCATACTCTACACAGACTATACGTAAGCCTGACAAATCATAAATTAATTTACAGTTTTCTAACGCAAATTGTAAAATAATATCTCCAGGTACTAACCCCTTATAACTGTCAGATCTACCTAACTGAGCAATAAGAATTGAATTAAATACAGTGGCTTTTTTATTCTCAGTTAACCTTTTTCTTAATCCTTGAGAAACGCCTTCGATAATATCAAAAGGCTTAACTAATATTGTAAAATAACCAACAATTTCATTATCATTTTCATCATCTACTACTAAAAAAGTCCTAGTTAACGACCTTTTTTCATTTGGAATGGCATTATTCTTCAGAAAGTTTTCCACATCTTCATTATTTTTGGTTGAAAAAGATGACAGATACTCAGTTACTTCCTCATCTTGTTTGCTTATTTCAATTAAACTTTGTAAGCTGGTTATTTGCATTTTCTTCTAGAATTTAAAATGCGTTGTGCATTTGCCAATCTTTCTGTTTCGCTAACTTTCAAATCGTTAAAAACTCCAGATTCTTTAATTTTTGTCCGTGGTGATGAAATAATTTTTCTAATTGCATCTTCATTTAATGTGAATGTGTCATAAATAGTAGCTGTTGCCATATCTCGATTCTCCTTTTCACCCACAAACATCACCCCTTAAGTTAATGTTAAACAGGATTAGCGTGTGAGTATATAAAAAAATTATACCAAAAAGTTGCAAATTATCAAGGTTGAGTAGGATTTTTCCGTACTAATTGTCATATTATAAGGGTATAAAGTAACAGTTCGACTAAAAACCTGATATTCCTTTAAGGCTTTCCTAATTTTTCACAAATCCTGTTGAAATGTTTTTACCACTAAATGACGTAGCTGAAACAAACGAGACTTGGTTCAGGCGTGTTTCAGTTATTTATCTCTGACTTTTTACAAATCAAACTTTTCTAGAATTCTTACTACTTTTTGAAGCGAGTAATTATTATTGTATGGGATATTACACGATTCTAGAGCAAGAAACTTAATTACACCAACAACTTCTTTAACAATCCATCCCTCACTTGCAGTAATCACTGAAATATCTTTTGGTTTAAAATGTGCAAAATCATTTCTATATGAAACCATTCGATTTATGGCTTCTTGCTGCAGGTCAGTAATTTTAAGAGTTTTACTACTCAATTTTTGCTTCATAATAGACTCATCTTGGCATTTCTCTAATATTTCGTGGATGCTTAATAATTGACTGAGATTGTATTCAACAGTTCTGTCTAAAATTTTTTCATTACCTTCAAGATCAAACCTCAAATCATTTCTATAGAAATCAATAATTTCTTTTCTCTTTTGTTCAAATCTCTTTGTTCCTAATCTCATCTCAAGTACTCTCTCAGGTACAATACCTTTTACAGCACATACACCAAACCCGTATAAAGCACCATGTAGTGAAATCATTAACCATTTGAACCAATACTTATCATCTCTGTTGTTAAAGTAATATGCTGCTTTATCTAAGTAATCAATTGCATTCTCTAATTCATTTGTACTCAGTATGTATTTATCATTCAAATGATTCACCCCATAAATAAATCATATTACTTATAAGGCAAAATGTAAATTTATGTATGTATTAAATGCTTTCCCGTTTAACCTTTTCAGTCCACTTATTAAACTTATTATGTACAATCAATTGATACTTGCTATTAATCTTATTAAATCTTTGCACGACTGTATTATGTACTAACTCCATTTGTTCCTCTGTTAGGGAATCTTCAGGAATATCATTTAATTGGTAAACATCGCTTAACCTTGGAATTACTATGTTATAACAATAAGCAGCCTCTTCGGGACTGTTAAATGAACCAAAATATTGCTTTTTCTTATCAATCCTAATCATACAGCGATATTTCCCATTGAGTTCATTTACATTTTTATATCCTGTCTTATTATCTGCTCTTACTTTACTGTTCATTTGATTTTCTTGATTCGTACATATCCTTAAATTTGAAAAACGATTATCTAATGTCTTTTCACCTTCAGAACCATTAATATGGTCAGTGTGCATTTCTGGATCTTTATTACCTGAAACAACTCTATGTAAAAACTCCATTTTCCCCTCGATCACTGTATACACATAAAAATCCTTTGTACATCTCCAAGTATGAGCAGAAATATTATGTTTCCTAAAGCTCCTCATATCAGTTAAGGCTATTTTCCCCATACCATGCCTACCCGATAAATGAATATATACTAAGTGGTTTGTTGTATCGATAACAAACACATTTGGTTGAAGTCTTTTCCTTCCCAATATTTATCTCTCCCATCAATAATTATTATGGAAGCGTGTCTCACGACATGGCGTTCTTAAAACACTCCAATAGATGCTAACCAAATAAAAAACTGGGGAGAGACAGTCTTCACTCAATTAGCATCTAATGCGGTGTTTTAAATTTTTTTCATTTATTACTTGAATTAATCTTTTTTAGGTGATATCATAATCATGTAAGTTAATAATCAGGGGTTTTATAGACTTTTTTAAAAAAAGAGAGATGAATGATCCCCTCAAACCACTCATCTTAATGATGAAAGAGGGAAAAATTTGCCCTTACTCGTATAAAGTAGCTTCTTTTTCCTTCCCTAAGAGACCATTATCTATTAAAATACAAAAATACCGGAAACCTTGATTTATCAAGATTCCCAGTGCCTATTTGTTATTATGTCACGCTTATGCAATATCCTTATTTCTTTGTTTTCTTTTTCTAATTGTTGCTTGTTTGCTCTCTCTTATTTTTTGACATGACTCACTACAAGTAACTTGAGTTTTTCTTTGTTGTCTAAATTTACTTTGACAAATTTGACATTCACATGCTTCTTCGAGATTATTCACTAAGTTATATTCAATAATCTCTCCAAAACTTCCCCAAAGTGTATCCTTATAGGTGCTATCCTCTACCCCGTATAAATACTCAATTAATACATCTGTAATGTAAGTTGGATTCGGGTTAATTTTGAGCAATTCTGTTTTTACATGTTTATAGAAGTACTGCTTACCTTTTTTCTTATTATCCTCAACTTTAATAAAATCCTTTTTCTCTTTATTCAAGCTGTCATACTTATTTATAATGGCATCATCCAACTTTACTTTCTTTCTTCGCATAAGCATTTTATAGTCAAACTTGCCACCTGCCACTTGTCTAAAATAAATATTCTTCGTAGGTATTACATCTTCAAGTCGGTTTACTGTGCTAGTGTTTTTTTCTTCTGTTGATGCTCTTTTTACCAATTTACCCTTTTTCTTATTTTTTCTTTTATCGTACTTAAAGAAATAAGGTAACTTCATATTAACGTACTCTTTAACCTTTTGATCAATATGTTCTGGCCTGGTTAAACGGAATAAAGTTTTTGCGAAATCAATCTCAAAGTTTACTTCCATACACATCCAACGGATTACATCAAGATCAACTTTTTCAGAATTCCATACTCTTGTTATATTGTTTGAAACTTCTCCGATTGCCCCGTTTGTATCAAAAGCTGCCTTAAGGCTATAGTAAATATTATTGTCATCAATACTAACAGCTTTTGCTTTTTCCATTTCATAATACAAAGGTAAAATGTTATCGTTTTGCATATTTCTTTCTGCTACGTCTAAGAGCGTTTTATCCTTATGTTCAGATAGTACTAAGACACGATCACCATCCCAATCACATTGAATAAGTTTGGACAGCAAGCTTTCATTTGAAACGTATAAAGCATCAGTCTTAAAATGTTCGCTTCTATCAACATTATTTTTCAATCCCCATTCTCGACTTAAATGAGGAGCCCTTAGAATGGCAACTCTTCCTTCATCATGCATTTTACAATATACTTCATCTTCACTAAGTAAAGCTTTAATTTCCCCTTTAAAGAGATATTCACAAAAGCTATATAAATCTGGAATAATAAATGTAAAAGCACCATTTACATTTAGTTTTCCTGTCCTGGCTTCATTTACTAATGACTTTTTCTTAGCTTTAATGGTTTCTTTTGAATACTTGTCATTTAATAATTCCGGATACATCATAAGAGCCTTCTGTAGGCTGCCTTTACGGCTATTTGAGGTAGTAGCACCCAGCACCTTTAACATCGTTTCCTGACTCTCTCCGAGGCTTAAAATATCATGTGAAGTAGGTACAGCAATTTCCTTTAATTCATCATCTGTGACATCTGTTAAGCTCTGAAGCATCTGATAACTGATTTTTCCATCATTCAACTCATCTTCCTCTTCATTAAGTTTAGCAGCTTTACAATTATACATTTCGAATCGGGATTGATAATCTTTCCATGAGTCAAAGTAGGCGTGCATTTTCCATTGGGACTTAGTAAAGATGATTTTTATGTTTTCTGCAATGACATCCCTTACTTCTCCATCTATGTCCGTGATATATCGTCCATGCTTAGTGAAATCATAGCTTGCTAATAACCCTTTTACGTAGGGAAGACGTACCATAAAATTCTTTTCGGAAACCGAAGGTAAAATCATTCCACAACCATCTGTAGCAGTAATTGGTACTGGCTTTTTAACATTTTCAGCAATCTCGTATGTATCTCGATTTATGTAATCAACATTAGACTCAACTTCTAATTCTAAATCATCAACAACTATACAATTTCTTATATTAAAGCCTTCAAACTCTTCTGAGGCCGAAAAGATAAGCGATTTATAACTAAGAAATTTGTTGATGTTCATCCCACCTTTACGGTTGATCTCACCAACAGAGAGTCCACAGGTTAAAGAATCTTGATGCTTAGTCCATAATGATTCTTTAATCCATACTCCACGTTTCTGTCGGATCATTCCGGCACTAGAGGAAAGATAAATGTATTTTTGTCCTGCTTGATTAAGGAACCCATCTTTTATCAAGTTCTCAAGTACCTTTTCATGGTAAGACTGGATTACAATAATATCCTCTGAAATTTCATCAATCTCTAAATTTAACGTCCTAGTTAACACAGAATCAAAAACAGAGATAACATTACTTCTCTTTAGCTCTTCAACCCTAAGCGTTCTAATGCCGTTATAATTATCAATCATCTTATACAATTCAACCTTTAGTTCATCCATCCCTTTTTCAACTTCTGAGCCATTTATGACCCGTTTAATTTCAGCATTAATATCCTTTTTCTTACTTCTTATTTCCTTTTTACTCAGGGAAGCATCATTTTTTAAATTGTCTTTTAAATTTCTCAAATACTTTTTATATCCTTTTAAGGTTTGATAACGGCGAAATAACTTATTCTCTTCATCCGTGAAAAAGGAATATGTTCCTAAAGAGTAAATATACACTTGATTTTCTAGACCTTTTGCCATATTATCATTCTCCTCTAAATGGTTAATTGATTAATAAATTAATAATTTGATATGGTATGTAATACATTAAATTTGATTATGTAAATTAAACTTGAACAATAAAAATTTAATGTCACTTGGCAAACTCGTTTTGCTAAGTGTAAATACTGTATATAATGTATCTTATGTATATATATATTTAATTAACTTTTATATACTGTACTGTGTGTGCGGCATTAGGAGTACATCACCTCTGCATTTCCATCCTCTTACCTCTGCATAAAATAAGTCTACTTCTGCATGTTCAGTACTTAGACAAAAAAGCTATTAAAACAAGGAATTGTCTACAGTATAATGATTGTTAAACTTCTCATAATAAAGTTCATTTGCGTCAGTGTATCCACCTGACCACTCAAGTTTATGTACTGTAATTTTGACCAACTTTGCTTTTTTTAACTTATCGTTTGCAGCCTTAATGTTAGTTTTAGATATTTTTAATCGTTCAACTAATGTGTCATAGCCAACAAAGCAGAACTTTTTATCTTCTTTAGTGTTAATGTGACTTTTATAATAAAAGACCTGTCTAAATGCATACTCATCAATTTGTCCATTAGCTAAATATGTAAATATACTTGTTGACATCATAGTAAAATGATCAGATTCGAGTTTATCTGGGTTGAATATTATTTTTAATCTACCTTTTGTTGGTAACTTTTCTATTTCGTTTTTAATCAAATCTAATTTATGCAGTTGCTTAAGTCGTTTTCTAAGTGTCCTTGTATCTGATATTTGACATAAGCGCATCAATTCTCTGTGATCTATTTCAAGTACTGCTTTATCTTCTTTAGCGTTCCTAAAATGTAAGAAACATAGGCGAACGTATATTACAAACTCACTGTTACTAAGAAAGATTCCATCATTTCTTACAATATATGTAGGGACTTGCACATGTAATTTTTTCTTGCTTTCTGTTTCAGTTGCCATCACATCATTCTCCTTGTATAGTTGGTTATTTGTTTAAGTTTATTTGATTAATTATGCTTAACATGTTCCTGCATTATCTGTTCAATCTCTGGTGTTCTTGGGTATAACCAGAATCTGCGGTCTGCTAAACTAATTGCAGAGCATAGAAGTTCATGTCCTGCTCTTTGGATTTTCTTATGTAATAAAACATCATAAACAAATAGTAAGTTCCTTTTCGTTAGTTCCATTTTTAATCCTCCTCCCTTCGAATTCCCTTTAAAACAGTTGTTTTATCGTGTAAGCATCACCCCTTTCGTTATTTGATTATTTACAATCTATGTATAAGTACGTGTTTACATAGATTTTTATTGACGTTAATTAACAATGATGCTATATTATAAACAAGCTAGTGATAGCTAACGAGACTCCCCCGAGTCTATAAAACCAAATTGAAGTTGAGATGCTACCATCCCAAAAATAGCACCTCTTTTTCGTATATGCTTTTTAAGTTTTCCCCTTTAATTTAGAAGGCTCACTTATTTATTTAAGTGGGTCTTTTTTATTTGTAAATAATTTAATAATTTCTTATTTCCAATATATTACCTGTAACGAACAATTACAATAGCTAAATAAGTGATTTTCAGGTAAAAACATCGTTATTTTATGAATTTACCCTTGAAATGTTCGGTTTTCATTCCAATTTTTGATTTTTGAAAAATTGGATAAGAATTATTCTCAATTACGGCACCTTATTATATCTTCATCCTTCTGAAATAATTCGATTAACAACGAAGCAAGTTTATAAAAAACTCCTCCACCAATGTCATCCAAAATATCCAACTTACTCTTCCTCTCCATAAGGGCTTTAATAATACTGAATACAAATGATTCAATGATATAAATGGGATCACCGGGCATAGTTTGTAAAGCGTGAATAATTGCCTGCTTATTTAAGTCTACACATTGAGCCGCAAAGTCATTTAAAAGATCCTGTGAAGGTGTAATTGTTACTGGATTCATTTTCTCTATTCCCCCGATTAAAATTTTTAGCAAATACAAGGTACCTTTAGTGCATTTTTGATGTCCTCATCTGTAATTTCATAAAGCTGAATATCCTCTAATATTTCTTCAGTAAAATCAGCCCATTCTGGATCATTTTCATTCAACAGATCCTTTAAGAAGTCCACGTATTGATCTTCCAAATCCGATGCTAAAAGGAAATGGGTAACAACCATCAATTTTTTGTAATTTTTTAAACCACCACTTTGATGGCTGTTATCTGTTTTAGAATACATTACATGTAACCTCCTGAATTTTGAATGAATTAATCAGCAGGGCTTTTCAGCCCCACTGTTTATATAGTTAAATCAGCATCGGCAACCTGAATAATTACACCAGTTTCCATGTCATAAGCCTGAACATCTTCGCTGATAATTTCCCCTATTTCTAATTCTCTCTCTGAACCGTCCGGCATTATTAGTTTTAATGAGGCTTGGATATATGATTGAAATTGATTCCTAAATTCTTGAGTGTTCATTTCCTCCGGGACAAAAGCAGCTAGATCAACAACCAATTTACCGTTCATAAGTTTCATCATTATGTAAAACCCCTCTCCCCATTTTGGGATCTTATTTGAGCGCTCCTGACCTATCCATACCTACAAACAGCCCGACAATAAAGGTGATTACTGAAAAGAGAAACCAGATCATTTTTATATCTCCTTGGTTAGATTGAAATCAAAATCTACATTAAACGCAAATGACTCATCAACAAGGTAATCAAACAGGGTAATTGACTGAAGCATATTAGAAATGGTATTTAGGTACTGGGTTGGGTTTGTAATACGTTTTTGTACCCTCCCTAAATTGATAACTCGCTTATTAATTTCATAGAATTCATTTTGTTTGATTGTACTAGGTACCAACCAAACTAAATTATCTTCGCAAATGTACAAGATATTGTTACCAATTCCATAACCTATGACAATTTGTTGCTCACCATCTAGATCAATTTTTAATCTTACATCCTTCACCTTTCACCCTCCCTTCTGTTAACTCGTAACGTTACTAATAACTTCTTGAGTTAATACTAACACCATGAGTTATTATCGTCAAGCGTTATTAATAATGTTATAATAAATTTATTAATAAGTTTTTTGGGAGTGAGTTTTATTGATCCGATTTAAGCTAAAGGAAAGACTAGAACAAGAAAATAAGACAATGTACTGGTTATCAAAGGAGTCTGGTATAAGGCCAAACACGATAAGTCAATGGGTTAATAATGAGGAGTTAGAGATTGATAAAAAAATCAAGTCAATCAATGTTGATACTCTAGATAGTATTTGTGAAACCTTAAATTGTGATATTTCTGACATAATTGAACATGTTAAAAAAGATGCTGCTGAATGATTTCGGCAGTTTTTTTATTACGTATCAAATACAGAATCGAATAATTCACGCATGTAATAAGCCTTAAATTTACGCTTCATAACGCCATTAAAGAAGCCTATAGGGTTAAGAATACTTTTACCTTTCATCTTGCTTATAAGTACTTTTAACGAATTAATGGACAGTTCTGAGAGGTTGCTAGAAGGTATAGCGAACTGTTTAGAGTGAATGTAAGTTACTTTCCATAATTCCTCGATTTGATTAGGTTGAAAAAAGTATGTAGCAAAATTAGCAAACTCTTTATTAACCCAATCTGGAATAATTACAGGCTTGCCCTCTGTACGTATTTCTTTATCATGAATACTAGATTTAGAAAGATTAATAGATTTATTAGCTACGTCAATTTTCTCATTGGTTGGTATGACAGGCTGATAAGGCAAGAAAACATAGACATTGTGTGATTGTTTACCATTTGCCTTGTAAGTATTGATTACTTCAACTAAACCTAAGTCTTTAACTTTAGTTAACATGCGCTCAAACGTCCTTCTGGAGATGCCTATACCATCAAATTCATGTGTAGCTGCAACGATTGTTTGAATCTTGGCGTAGCAGATCCCAGGTATCTTACAAGCAAATCGAATTAGCCTTTTAAGGGCAATTATTTCTGATTTGGTTAGCAATTTATTCTGATGAATATCAATCCACCATTGTTCCATATTTGAATTAAAATTCTTAAGTGATTCGAATTTAGATTGTTGTTTAAATTGCTCAACTTTACCTGATTCCATAAAAAATAGCCCCCTGAAAGATGAGGACATTTACCGTTTTTGGGTATACTTAATAAACCATTTGTGTTGAAATTTTTTTACAAATGGAATATACTTTATTTATCGAATAGACGGTATGTCCTTTATTGGATGTACATTGTGAGATCAGTGCAGCGAACACTGGTCTTTTTTTTGTATACAATTCCGTTTACTTGTGTACATTTACAGTTCAAAAGCCCTTCTGAGCCTTTTATAATTCACTTTCGAGTTGTTCATAACGTTCTGATTGTTTCAAATCCTATTTAGCCAAATTCATTAATGGGCTCGAAGCCATTGCTTTATTTATAAGTTCTAAGTCTTCTAGCGACTGTAAATAGGTCTGGGTTGTTTGTAACTCGGAATGTCCGAGAAGTTTAGATAAGGTATAAATATCTATTCCGTTTAAGATACATTGAACTGAAAAGAAGTGGCGAAATGTATGAGGTGATACTCTTTTATCTTCAATTCCAGCCCTTCTACCTGCCTCTTTGATTACATTATCTAGACCAACATGTGAGAGCTCACTACCCTTATAAGACAAGAAATAGCAATCTGTACTAACTGTTTTCCCTTTGAAATATTCCTTCTTAATTCGTTCATACTTAATAAGAATCTTCTTGAGTGCTGGACTAATGAAAATATACCTTTCCTTATTACCTTTCCCATTGACAAGAATGGTTGTTTCCTTAACATTAACGGTTCTTAAACCTCGAATTTCCATTGCACGGAGTCCACAGTCACTGAGCATAGCTATAATCGCTTTATTTCTCGCCTCAAAATAATTCTTATAAGTAAACGAATTTATCATTTTGTCGACTTCCTGTATTGTAAATCCCTTTAAGATCTTTTTTGGCAGCTTAGGAGTTTCCACTTTTTTTGCTATGTTCTCTTTTATATACTCCTCCTTCTCACACCATGAAAAAAATGCCTTTATCATTTTAAACATTGATACAATCGATTGTGGTTTTAATCCACTACTTTGTTTGGTTCTCACATACGCCTTAAGATCATGGATTGTGATATTTTCTAGTTCGGTAATTGCTCGTTTCTCTTCTAAGAAAGACTTTAGCTGTTTTAGTTCCTGACGTTTGTTTATCATTGTCTTTTTGGTAAATCCTTTAGCTAGACAATGGTAGATATATTCTTGCATGACATCGTCTAAAAACAATAAAAAACCCACCTTCCCTGCTGAATTTATCAACAGAAAAAGTGGGTTTTTAAAGGTAAGAAGAAAAATTAAGCATTTCTGAGTAAAATAACGATGACAGATTCACCAATTTTAACGAAAATAAGGAAAATTTCATCGGTAAAATTACTTTAAAACAGTTGTCAAACCCTTGATACTACTGGGTTTTATTTACCTTGCTGTTTATTCATAGCTGCCATCATTTGATTGATTTTCTTCTGGGATGGCTTCATACCCATCTGCATCATCATCATTTTTAGCATTTGTTCGTTAATCGGCGGATTTTTCTGCAAGTAGCTCATCATATATTTGCGAGCAATGAAAAATCCTAGCGCTACACCGGCCAAAAGTGCCAGTATACCAACTAGAATATACATCCACATAACCAATTTCCTCCTTCATGTTGTCTAACATACAGTGTACTAAACCATTCGCTATTATACAATATTTGCGGGAGTTTTTCCTCTGTTTTAGACAAATTTTCTTTCCTTTATAGGCTTCAGCCAGCCGCAGCGTTCAGCGCTTACATCCATAGCCAGGAAAGAGGTTTCACATTTCCGGAGTACCTCAAAGAAGACGGTCTCAGCATCATGGTTCCCTTGAGATTCCACCAAAAGCCACCGATCATGAACTTTCAATGTTGCTGTACTTTTAGAATGAGGCATAACATAATAATATATTCCCTGTTCAGCACGGAACCCTTTCAGCTTAGACATCTGTTGATGAAGAAACTGATGGATCCTGAGGACAGGAATCGGTTTTGTAATATAATCAATTTGCCTGGAGATAATCGACTTGATTTCCCCCATAGAGTGACTGTGTTCCCGAAAAAGCTGGTAAAACATTCTTTCCCTTCCAAAATAGTGGCTGGCAAATTCTTCTTCAATCAAAAAAAGTTGATAGGATCTCATTCGATCCCCTCCTCTTTAGACAAGCTTTTTATTATTATAAAAAAATTTTGTTCGGTCCGTTGTCTAAAGCTGCAGAATTTATACACTATTTTTGTCGAATAGTCAATCTCTTTCTTTTATTATAATATTCCGAACATTTATTGTCACGAAAAAAGATTGGAAAGATAAAAAAGTCAACAAAATTTTAACATGTCAGGAGTTAATTCAGGGAATAGTAACCTTATTCGATTAAGAGAAAGGATATGATTGTATGGCCACAGTATTGTATATAACAGCTAACCCAAAGGAAATTCAGGAATCCTTCGGCCTGTCTGTGGGCGAAGAATTCATCAATGCTTACAGAGAAGAACATCCAAATGATGAGGTAGTTCGCCTTGACCTCTATAAAATGACCGTTCCCCACATTGATACTGATGTTTTTAATGGCTGGGGGAAATTGCAGCAAGGGAAGGCGTTTGACGAGTTAAATGAGGAAGAAAAAACGAAGGTCAGCTTGATCAGCCAGTTAACGGATCAGTTTGTAGCAGCGGACAAGTATGTTTTCGTTACTCCTATGTGGAATCTAAGCGCACCTCCAATGCTTAAGGCCTATATCGACAACATTGCCATTGCTGGAAAGACTTTCAAATACACTGCCGAAGGCCCAGTAGGTCTGCTGACAGATAAAAAAGCTCTGCATATTCAAGCTAGAGGCGGATTTTATTCAGAGGGTCCTGCAGCGGAATTAGAATTTGGGGACCGTTATCTTAGGGCAATCCTTAGCTTTATGGGTGTCCCTTCCATCGAGACCATTGCTGTTGAAGGAATGGCTGCTACACCGGATAAAGCAGGTGAAATCAAACAAAACGCAATCGAAAAAGCCAAACAACAGGCAAAGGAATTCTAAACAGAATTTGACAGCTAGCGGCACCATTCTCCTTTGAAAAAGGATGCTGGCCAAATACACCCTATGGGCTTTATTAATACAAAAGCAGTCTTAAATGCATTTTAATGGCATTTAGACTGCTTTTTATTTGGTCTTCTTAATTCACCATGCCAGCAAACGGGATTTCCCTCCTGTAATCATAAGCAAATACTTCCGCCTGTGTGCTCTCCTCCTGGCGCACACCTTCAGAAGCACTGTCAGGCTGATATGAAACTTGGTCCAGCGGTATATCCCTTCGGTACTCAAACATCGTTCCACCTCCTCTTTATACTTAGTATGGGAAGCAGAAGCAAAATAATTACAGCAAGACAAAAAAAAGGAACGAAGCAAGAGCTTCGTTCCTTTTTATCTATTTAGTTTTGCAATAAAGCCTTGACGCGAGATACAACATTCTCTACAGAGAAGCCATATTCAGCCAGGATTTTCTCAGCCGGTGCAGATGCCCCGAATTGGTCAATGGCAAGTACTTCGCCTTCATCACCAACATAGCGGTGCCAGCCAAGAGAAGAACCCATTTCAATGCCTAGACGCTTTTTGACGGATTTAGGAATGACTGATTCCTTATATTCCTTGGATTGTGCTTCAAAGCGATCCCATGAAGGCATGCTGACAACAGATACCTGAACGCCTTCAGATGCAAGTGCTTCCTGTGCTTTGACAGCTAGCCCTACTTCAGAACCTGAAGCTAGCAGCAAGGCATCTGGTGTTTCGCTTCCCGCAGGGGAAACCACATATGCTCCGCGAGAAACACCATCGTAAGCATTTTTATCAGTGTCCTTGATCGTTGGCAGATTTTGGCGAGTTAAAACAAGAGCGGTTGGCTTGTCTTTAGACTCAACTGCCAATCTCCATGCAGCAGATGTTTCATTACCATCTGCAGGACGGATAATGGATAGGTTAGGCATTGCGCGAAGGGCGGCAAGCTGCTCAACTGGTTCATGAGTCGGGCCGTCCTCCCCAACAGCAATGCTGTCATGTGTAAATACATATGTTACCGGAAGCCCCATTAGAGCTGCAAGGCGGATCGCCGGACGAAGGTAATCCGAGAAAACAAAGAACGTACCGCCGAAAACCTTAAGGCCTCCGTGAAGCGCCATACCGTTCATTGCCGCACCCATTGCGAATTCACGGACACCAAACCAGATATTGCGTCCTTCATAAGAGTTCGGGAAGAAATCTCCAGTGCCTTTGATCATGGTTTTATTGGATCCCGCAAGGTCTGCAGAACCGCCAATGAAATATGGAAGGCTTTGGGCAACTGCGTTAAGTGCTTCCCCAGAAGAAGCCCTGCTCGCAAGACTCTTGCCTTCTTCATAAACAGGAAGGTTTTCTTCCCAACCTTGAGGAAGTTCACCCTTAATTGCTGACTCTAGCTGGGATGCCAGTTCTGGATAAGCTTTTTTATAGTTATCAAAAAGGTCGTTCCATTCTTTTTCGGTGCTTTGGCCTTTTTCCACGATTTGCTTCTGGAAGTTTTCATAAACCTCTTCCGGTACATGGAAATCTTGATCAAAGGTCCACTTGTAGGCTTCTTTTGTAAGCTTCATTTCAGCTTCGCCCAGTGGAGCCCCGTGAACGGAAGATTTGCCTGCCATGTTTGGAGAACCATAGCCAATGATTGTTTTTACCTCAATCATAGTAGGGCGGTCAAGATCGGTTTTCGCTTCTTCAATTGCCTTGGAGATTTCTTCAAGGTTGTTTCCGTCTTCAACACGGACGTATTGCCAGCCATAAGCTTTAAAACGGCCTTCGACACTCTCTGAGAATGATTTGTTAAGCTCACCATCCAAAGAGATATCATTTGAATCATAGAGTACAACCAGTCGACCTAGCTTTAGATGGGCTGCAAGGGAAGCTGCTTCCGCTGATACACCCTCCATCAGGTCTCCATCTCCACATATGCTGTATGTAAAATGGTTAACAATTTCATAATCGTCTTTGTTGTAAACGGCTGCTAAATGACGTTCTGCCATTGCCATTCCTACTGCCATAGCAACACCCTGTCCAAGAGGACCCGTGGTTGCTTCTACACCAACAGTATGGCCGTACTCTGGATGTCCAGGTGTTTTGCTTCCCCACTGTCTGAATTGTTTGATCTCATCCAGATCGAGTCCATATCCAGAAAGATGAAGGAGACTGTATAATAACATAGAGCCATGACCTGCTGATAGAACAAAACGGTCACGGTTGAACCATTCAGGATTCTTTGGGTTGTGGTTCATAAAGCGCGTCCAAAGCGTATATGCCATTGGAGCAGCACCCATTGGCATTCCAGGGTGTCCAGAGTTTGCTTTTTCAATCGCATCTATTGATAGAGTACGAATCGAATCAATTGAGAGAGCATCAATTTTGTCGAGCATGAAATACATCCTTTCTATTTGAGACTTACTTCACCCATAATATCATTTTTATCCAACAAATTGCATCGATTAAGGACAAAAAAATGCAAAACCTTCAATTTATTTTGACACAAACTTACACACTCTATGTATCGGGAAAATGTAAGCGTAGACAAATGGGAACAAGGACTGAAATTTATCAGTCCTTCTCAAATTCAATACAAATATGATCAGTGCAGTTTGTTATTTTTTCTCATTGCCTTAATCTTTCTTGGTGTCACATCATTCCCGGCGGGATCCATGATGGTAACGCCTTTCAAAGTATTAAGCATGGATGAACGAAAAGTTTGAAGATACTCAGCCCTTAGAGCAGATTGCTCTTTAGCTTCCTCTTCAGTCAGTTTAGAGGTTTTCGCCTTATTGGCTAACTCGTTGATTCTCGCAATTTTATCTTTAGAAAGCATATTTGAACGCTCCTTTATTAGATGTTCGGATAGAAGCCATATTACTAAATATCTACTATATTTACAAGGGAAGGGCCTCTACCAAAACACAGTAATTAAAAGGAAGGAACGAACCTTATTCTTTCAGTGACTCGATGTACTCCTGGTATCTTCGATGAACCGTCGCTTTAGATACCTGATATCCAAACCCTCTAAGAGTGGCTGCAATTTCTGCAAATGTTAAACCATTTCCGCGAAGCCTGACAATTTCCATAATCGGTGCTTCCTTCCGCTCTCTTCCAGAATGGTCTCCATGATTTTTCAGGTTTTTTTCCGGACGGTAGCCTTGTTCAATTGCCCGGTGCATGCCGCGTTTAATTTTGATATTGTGGATCTTTCTCTGGTATTCTTCCACCATTGAGACAATTTGCAGCACCATTGAATCCGATTCAGAAAGCTGGAGCTCTCCATGATGGGAAATGCTGTACAGTTTTACATCTTCCTTGACAATGCAGTGCAGGAGGGCAATTTTGGCGTTTCCCCGGCCAAGTCTTGTTTCATCCTGAATGAGAACAGCCTTAATGTCTTTCTCTTTGATTGTAGAAAGCAGGTCCAATATTCCTTCCCTTTCCAAATCGTAGCCGCTTGCCTGTTCCTTAATGATTTTTTCTATCTCGAAGCCTTTAAGCGCTGCCAGCGCAGACAGTTCTTCTTCCTGCCGGGCCAGCGAAGTTTCCTGAGTCTCTTTTGTGGTGCTTACTCGGCAATAGATGATTGCTTTCATAATTTCTCCTTACTATGACTAACTATTATTCATACAGATCCAGCCCAGCGAGTTCCGTGGAACCATCCTCGGTTTGAACAATCGGCACGACGAGCTCGTCACCGGCATAAATTCTCCCATCCGATATCCGGTTCTCCTTTTCAATCCAGGCCACAAATTCATTAACCGGCTGATTATGGGTGTCTGCCAGTTCTTCTGCAAGGACCCACAGCGAGTCCCCTTCTTTTACAGTTACTGTTATGTATTCTTTTTCAACGGATTTAAGCTGTCCAGCAAAGAGAATTGAAAAAATAAATGTTACCGCAATTAGTATAAGAGCATAAGAATAATTGTTCCAGATTTTTTTCATTCAAACGCACCCCTTAGAATGTATGTTCGCTTTTATGATTTTTATTATAAATCGAACATTTGTTTTGTGTCAACAAATATTCGAACTTATGTTTGTACCATGCGAACATACGTGTTATAATATCAGTAAGATTCTAAGATGAGGTGCGTGAATATGGCAAAATTATCGAAAAGGCAGCAAGACATCCTTGAATTTATAAAACACGAAGTCAAGAAAAAAGGGTATCCGCCTTCCGTGCGCGAAATTGGGGAAGCGGTTGGCCTGGCTTCGAGCTCCACGGTACATGGCCACCTTGCCCGGCTTGAAAGCAAAGGACTGATCAGGCGTGATCCGACGAAACCGCGGGCAATTGAAATTCTTGAATTAGAAGCAGAAACACATATACCCAAATATAACGTTGTGAATGTCCCTGTTGTCGGTAAGGTAACGGCCGGACAGCCTATTACTGCCATTGAAAACGTAGAAGAGTACTTCCCGC
Organism: Mesobacillus foraminis; assembly: GCF_004340465.1. Taxonomy (GTDB): domain Bacteria; phylum Bacillota; class Bacilli; order Bacillales; family Cytobacillaceae; genus Mesobacillus_B; species Mesobacillus_B foraminis. The sequence continues at coordinate 197,002 of NZ_SLVV01000005.1, forward strand.
TGCCGGACAGGCTCGTTCCTTCTGACGAGCAGGTATTTATGCTTGAGGTTATGGGAGACAGTATGATTGAAGCTGGCATCCTTGATGGCGATTATGTGATCGTGAAACAGCAGCAGACTGCCAATAACGGTGAAATTGTAGTAGCCATGACGGAAGAGGACGAAGCAACAGTTAAAAGATTCTTTAAAGAGAAGGATTTCATCAGGCTGCAGCCGGAGAATCCAACCATGGATCCTATTATTCTACGAAACGTATCCATCCTTGGAAAAGTCATTGGAGTATACCGCCATATGCATTAAGGACTAGAAAAGCAAGCGTCTTGGCGCTTGCTTTTCTAATTTCACTATTTTTATGATAGTTTAGTACTATTTACAATATATTGAAAATTCGGTAAAATAGCACATTTTCATTCCTTTCCTTTCCTATTATAATAGAATTACACCATGATCTACCTAAGGTCGCTTTACAAAAATTTTCGACTTTAGGAGTGTGAGGAAAAATGTTAAAGGACATTCTTTTCGCTATCATTATTGGTGGGTTCGTCGGGTTGGCAGCACATGTACGAAAACGGGGAAAGATTATAAAACCCCGAAAGACAAAAAAATTTATTTACCTGGGCTTCCTTGAAGAGGTTATCACAGGTTCTATCGCTTCCCTGCTTCTGGTTGTTACTTCAGGGACAGATTCTACTCTAAGGGTGATTTTTGTCTCCATCATTGCCGGATTTGGAGGTGACGCCTTGCTGAGAGGTGTTGAATTTATCCGTGAAGAACAGAAAAATTCTTGCCAGGACCCTCTTCCCGAAGAAAAAACGAATAAAAGTACACAGCCTTAATCTAAACAGAAGATTGCTTCCATCATTTCAAACAGCTTCTCAATGCTTGATTTTTCTTTGCCTCTACCTTACGCACCCTCTCCCTTATTATGATCCCAGCTATCGCCCATTCTTTATTCCCGTTAAGAATTGACCGAAAGGCAATTAAAAATCAAGGAAGATTTTGCAGGAAATTCCCGGGAATCCGCACCAAAACAAAAAACCTCGATATCCGTATCGAGGTTTTCTTTATGACTATAGGGTATCCCAGCTATATAGATGAGCTGCGAAAATAAAAGACTTTTAATCTTTTAAATGACCAGGAACTTGCCTATTCAATGGCAAGGCATCAGGAAAGCTTTGCTAGTATTTCCCGAATAAAAGCAGGCTCATCCACAGGAGTCCGTGATGTAACGATATTATCGCCTACAACTACTTCTTCGTCTTTGTAGATTGCCCCTGCTAATTTTACATCGTCCCGGATTCCGATATAGCTTGTCGCTTCCTTCCCTTTTAATACATCCGCACTAATCATCACTTGCGGCCCGTGGCATATACCCGAAATGAGTTTGCCTTGATCATTTAATTCTTTTACAAAACGGACAACGTCCTCATTTACACGCAATGCTTCTGGAGCTCCACCGCCTGGAATGACAACTCCGTCGAACTCCGAAGCATTGGCTTCCGATGCACCTATATCAGCAGTATAGGAGACAGTTCCCTGTTTTCCAGGACAGTCAATTCCTTTTTCCAAACCGACAATCACTGCCTCATGCCCGGCTTCTTTAATGGCTTCATAAGGATTTACCATTTCGGAATCCTCAAATCCCCCTGCCAGCAAAAACGCTACCTTTGCCAAAACAATCCCCTCCAAATAAAAAAAAGATTTTCGTACCAGATAAAGTATGTAATTCTTTTCTCAGAAAGTCACAGACCAGGTCCCCTTTTGTTAAGAACGGCCAAAAATCCAGTATGACTTTCTAATTGTACGTACATCCAGATTAAAAGAATGCAGCCTTAACTGTCAAGAATTTAAGTTTCACATAAATTCCCCTATATATAACCCTTAGTTTTAGAACAATTGTATCTTGTACGTACATATGCATGATCACACGATTATAAATACAATTATGCTATTGAAAAGATAGAAATAAAAAGACCCTTAACACCTGAAAGTGTCAAGGGTCCTACTAATTAATACATGCTCATGTATTGTTCTCTTTCCCATGGATGTACTTGTGTACGGAACATATCCCACTCAATTTCTTTTGCTTCAACAAAGTGCTCCAGAATATGCTCACCAAGTGCAGCGGAAATAACTTCGTTTGCTTTTAATTGGTCAAGGGCAGATGCAAGAGTTGCAGGCAGATCAGTGATTCCTGCTTCTTCGCGCTCTTCTTTGTCCATGACATAGATGTTTCTGTCGATTGGCGCTGGAGGTGTAAGCTTGTTCTTGATTCCATCAAGTCCTGCTTGCAGAAGCACAGCCATTGCCAGGTATGGGTTGGCAGCAGGGTCTACACTGCGGACTTCTACACGTGTGCTCAATCCGCGGGATGCAGGAATACGGATCAATGGTGAACGGTTTCTAGCAGACCAAGCAACATAACAAGGTGCTTCATACCCAGGTACAAGACGCTTGTAGGAGTTTACTGTCGGGTTTGTAACTGCTGTGAATGCAGAAGCATTTTTAATGATTCCGGCGATGAACTGATAAGCTGTTTCGCTTAATTCCAATTCGCCATTGGAAGTATCATAGAATGCATTTTCAGAGTTCTTGAATAATGAAAGGTTGCAGTGCATACCAGAACCGTTAACTCCGAACAATGGTTTTGGCATGAATGTAGCATGAAGACCATGCTTGCGTGCAATGGTTTTAACAACCAGCTTGAAGGTTTGGATCTGGTCGCAAGCTGTTAAGGCATCTGCATATTTAAAATCAATTTCATGCTGGCCCGGTGCCACTTCATGGTGGGACGCTTCAATCTCAAAGCCCATTTCTTCAAGTTCAAGAACGATATCACGACGGCAGTTTTCGCCAAGGTCTGTTGGAGCCAGGTCAAAATATCCGCCATTGTCATTCAGCTCAAGAGTTGGTTCGCCTTTTTGATCCAGCTTGAACAGGAAGAATTCTGGTTCAGGACCAACATTGAAGTTTGTAAAGCCCATGTCTTCCATCTCTTTAAGGATGCGGCGAAGGTTTGAGCGTGGATCTCCAAGGAATGGAGTGCCATCTGGATTGGAGATATCGCAGATCAGGCGTGCCACTTTCCCTTTTTCAGCTGTCCACGGGAAGACCACCCATGTATTTAAATCGGGAATTAGGTACATATCAGATTCCTCGATACGAACAAAACCTTCGATGGAAGAACCGTCGAACATCATTTTGTTGTCTAACGCTTTTTCTAGCTGGCTGATTGGAATTTCAACGTTTTTGATTGTTCCAAGAATATCAGTGAACTGCAAACGAATGAATTTTACATTTTCTTCTTTTGATAAACGAATAATGTCTTCTCTTGTATACTTTGCCATGCTCTTCTTCCCCCTGTATTAATGAGTATTTTTTTAATGGAATCTTGTCAGATCCCCCTGCTGGGAATTTCTGTTGAACCGTCCCGCACGGAGCAGCTCTTTTCGGAGCAGCTTGCGCAATTCTGCATCTGACAGCTCATTTTGCATTTTTTCCGCCTGCTTTTTCTCATCCGCGGTCATGGCCGCCTGTTGTTTCTTCACGTTATAGATTTGTTTAATGCCCGCGAGATTGACGCCTTGATCAATCATGTCTTTAATTTCAAGTAGTTTGTCAATGTCATTTAAGGAAAAGAGACGTTTTTTGCCTTCAGTTCTTGCCGGAGAAATCAAGCCATGCTCTTCATAATAACGGATTTGCCTGGCGGACAGATCTGTCAGCTGCATTACAATCCCGATTGAAAAAAGCGGCATGTTCCGACGTATTTCACTTCCGGCCATTGAGTTCTCCTCCTCTCCCCTGTTGATAATTTTATTATATGTAATGTTATCTTACATGTCAATTAAATGTTAGATTTTCTTACATAAAACTTTTTTAAAATTTGCACAGGCTATTTTTTGGTATCCTTATAGGTTGATTGCCTAATTTAGCTCAATTAAACCTTTCTGAATTAAATGATCAATTGCGATGCATACAGCCATTTTCACATGGGAATATGTCAGCCCACCCTGGACATAGGCTACATACGGAGGCCTTGTCGGCCCATCAGCGGTAAGCTCCATACTTGCCCCCTGAATAAAAGTGCCCGCTGCCATGATGACATCATCTTCGTAGCCTGGCATATAGCTGGGATAAGGAGTGACATGTGAGTTGATCGGCGATGCAAATTGGATCGCCTGGCAGAATGCTACCATCTTCTCCCGGTCATCAAATTGAACAGACTGTATAAGATCTGTCCTGTCCGCATCCCATTTAGGCTGCGAATTCATTCCCAGCCGTTCGAGCATGGCCGCCGTAAACACAGCACCTTTCAAAGCCTGTCCCACTATATGAGGGGCCATGAAGAAACCTTGATACATTTCTTGAAGCGAATAGAGGGAGGCACCTGCTTCGGCACCAATTCCCGGTGATGTCATCCGATAGGAACAGGCTTCAACCAGGTCTTCCCTGCCAACGATATATCCTCCAGTTTTCGCTATTCCGCCGCCGGGGTTCTTGATCAGGGAACCAGCCATCAGGTCAGCGCCTGCATGGCACGGCTCCTGCTCTTCTACAAACTCTCCATAGCAATTGTCCACAAAGACAACAACATCAGGCTTTATCTCCTTCACAAAAGCGACCATTTCCTTGATTTCCGAGACGGTAAAGGATGGCCTTGTAGCATAGCCTTTTGATCGCTGAATCCCGATCATTTTTGTATTTGGCTTAATTGCGTTTCTAACAGCTTCCCAGTCAATATGGCCTTCTGCTGTTAAGGAAACGGATTGATAGCTAATCCCGAATTCCTTAAGGGATCCATTGCCTGTCCCCCTGATTCCCACAATTTCCTCAAGGGTATCATAGGGCTTACCAGTCATATATAAAAGTTCATCTCCGGGCCTCAGGACTCCAAAGAGGGCAATAGAAATCGCATGGGTCCCTGAAATAATTTGCGGTCTCACTAATCCGGCTTCTCCCCCAAATACATCCGCGTAGATTTTTTCGAGGGTATCCCTTCCAGCATCATCGTACCCATATCCTGTTGTCGGTATAAAGTGCGAATCACTTACCCGGTGCTTTTGAAAGCTCTTCAGAACTCTGAATTGATTCACATCAATGCGCTGATCGATCATTTTATGTATACCGGCGATTTGTTCCTCTGCCACTTTTACCAGAGGTTCCAATTTCTCGCCGGACTGTAATTGCGTAAACATGCTGATTGCTCCATTCTAAATTCTGTATTTCTTAAGTTGCCCAGAGACCTGGTGATCGTTTAATGCGTATCCCCTGCATATATATCCCTGCTTTTCTTCATCAAAGGAAAGCTCCCTCAGGATCGTTTCATTTTTCAGCTGGGAAAGCAGTTTTCCTTCACCCGATGGAACCAGAACATGGAAAGGCTCCATCATTTCAATGATGGACTGTTCCATCTTGAGCTTCAGGACAGCCCTGTCCTCTTCTTCAAAGGCACTGATAAAAGCTGTTTCGGTTTTTGCTGTCGGGACAAAGTCCGGGTGGGCGGCATCCCGTTTATTATAGACGGTGATCTGGGGTATTTGCTCAACACCCATGTCCTCCAGCAATTTGTTGACCGTCTTTTCATGGGAGAAATAGTCCTGATTGGACATATCCACCACATGCAGGATTAAATCCGCTTCCTTCACTTCCTCTAGTGTCGAACGGAAAGCGGCAATCAGGGCGGTCGGCAAGTCCTGGATAAATCCGACTGTATCGGTCAAAAGCACTGTAAATCCGCTTGGCAGGATGACTTTTCTGGTCATCGGATCAAGGGTCGCAAACAATTGATTTTCTTCATAAGAATCGGCTTCAGTCAGTCTGTTAAAAATAGTCGACTTTCCCGCATTCGTATAGCCGACCAGCGCAATCTGGTAAGCCTTGTTTTTTTTGCGGCGTTCACGGTAGCGGTCCCTGTGCTGGACAATAACGTCCAGCTGTCCCTTAATGTCATCAATGCGGCGGCGAATATGGCGGCGGTCCGATTCCAGCTTCGTTTCTCCCGGCCCTCTTGTTCCAATTCCGGCACCAAGACGTGACAAAGCCGTCCCCTGCCCCATAAGGCGAGGGAGCAAATATTGGAGCTGGGCCAGCTCAACCTGCAGCTTCCCTTCCTTAGATCTTGCTCTGCGGGCAAAGATATCTAAGATCAATTGAGTCCTGTCTATTACCCTCACATCCAGGTCCCTGGAGAGATTTCTGATCTGGCTTGGGGATAGCTCATCGTTAAAAATCACAATGTCGGCTTCCATTTCGTCGACAAGCGCTTTTAGCTCCTCCACTTTCCCTTTTCCGATATAGGTGGAAGGGTGGATTCTGTCCCTTTTTTGAACAACAGAAATCAATACTTCGCCCTGGGCTGTTTCAGTCAGCGAAGCCAATTCTTCCATTGAATACTGGAATCGCAAATCATCATATAAGATGGTTTGACACCCTACGAGAATAGCTTTTTCAGAAACTGTTTTCTGTTCCAAGCAAATGCCTCCCTTCTGATGGTTCTCACCCCATCATACCAAATAATATCCATGAACCAAAATAATATCAGGTTCCAATTCTAAATAAGGATTCCTTCAGCACGTTAACCAAATCTATACTAATTTCCCCTTCTGCCCGAATAAAAAACATGAATCCACTTTCAGAATTCATGCTTTGTTTTATCTTTATTGTTTTCAACTTTATCTGTCATTCAGGAATCTATTTTACCTGCTCATTCAGCATCAGGTCGTTGCTTCGAAGGGTCATGAGCTCATGCCTGTCAAACTGGTTTTGCATCAGCAGCCTCATCGCTTGTGCACGGATTGATTTTTCAATGATATTCCGGACATATCGTCCATTTGAAAAGCTTGTATATCCCGAGCTTGATTTAACAGCAGCCAGGTGCTCCCGAAGCTTCCTTTCTGCCTCATGGCTAAGATGATACTCTTTTTCATCCAGCATCCGCTTTCCAATATCCATCAGCTGATCTATTGAGTAGTCGGGAAAATCCACCACAAGAGGGAATCTTGAATGAAGGCCGGGGTTTAAAGAAAGGAAATACTCCATTTCACGGGAATATCCTGCCAGGATGAGAATGAACTCATGCTGCTTATCCTCCATATGCTTAACGAGGGTATCAATTGCCTCTTTCCCGAAATCCTTTTCCCCGCCTCTTCCTAATGAATACGCCTCGTCAATAAATAGGATGCCCCCCATAGCCTTCTTAATCAGGTCCCGGGTCTTCTGGGCGGTATGACCAATATACTCTCCGACTAAATCGGCTCTTTCCGCTTCAATAAGATGGCCTTTAGATAGAACATTCATTCTTTGAAATAATTTGCCGATCAGTCTTGCAACCGTGGTCTTTCCTGTCCCGGGATTCCCTTTGAACATCATGTGCAAAGCTTGGCGGCCTGCTTTCAGGCCCATTTCTTCCCGCTTTTTATTGACATATATCCAGGCATATATTTCTTTTATCATTCGTTTCATTTCTTCCATGCCGACAAGTGTTCCCAGTTCCTCTTCAATGTCCTTTAAAGCTGCATGCTCTGCGGGGACCGTTTTGATGCCCATCGGCAAGTCGGGCAGTTCCTTCGTTTCTGCTTTCCGCTTCTGCGCATTTAGCACAATGCTGATCTGCCCATTATTTTTCATCCTGATTGGCTGGTCCAAGACTTCTCACCTCTATTCTCGAAAACAGTATACGCGAAGAAGCTATTATAGTGATAAATGCCTATTCTTTTAAACCTTCAGTGGTCTTTCTGCTTCGGCAGCCTTATACAGCTTGCCGTAAATAACTTCTTTAACTATATGTATTCCATCAGCGTGAAATTCATTAAAAGGATTTTAGCTTTGAGACGAATGAGGGCATACAAAAAGCCCGCTTTTAAAGCGGACTTCTCATAACATATATATTATTGTTGAGGGTCAAGGTCAATTTGGACATTCTTTTGAGGAGCGAAAGTAGAAATAGCATGTTTATAGACAAGCTGCTGCTTTCCTTCCGATTCAAAAAGCACGGTAAAATTATCAAAGCCCTTGATTTGGCCGCGGAGCTGGAAGCCATTTAATAAAAAGACAGTCACATTGGTACCATCTTTACGCAGCTGATTTAAATATTGATCTTGAATGTTAATTTGTTTCATTGCAAGTCCTCCTTTTTATCTCTAAGTATTACTATTCGCCTTTATGTTGAGCTTTCCTTCAATAAAACTGGAAATTTCAGCGAATTTTTTTTCATAAACTTTCTTTTCCGGCATCATTTCAAACCATTCCACATTCATTTTGTTCCTAAACCAGGTCAGCTGCCTTTTCGCATAACGCCTGGAATTCTGTTTCAGGTTCTCTACTGCTACATCTAGATCCACCTTGCCGTCAAGATAATCATACAGCTCTTTATAGCCGATAGCTTGGATGGATTGGCAGTTTCTGATCCCTTTTTGGTGCAATGACGCCACTTCCTCCAGCAATCCCTGTTCCATCATAAGATCGACACGATGATTGATCCGATCATATAAAAGGGCCCTTTCCATTGTCAAACCAATGATGCATGTATCATATAATAGCTCAGGCACCTGTTCCAGCTGGTATTCTGTCATGGTTTTCCCGGTGCAGTGGTAGACTTCAAGCGCCCTAATCACACGCCGGACGTTATTGGGATGAATCCTTTCAGCACTTTCAGGGTCAACCTTCCTAAGCTGGGCATGGAGTTTTTCACTTCCACCCTCTGCAGCTGTTTCTTCCAGCGCTTTCCGAAATTCACTGTCAGAAGCCGCCTCAGTAAATTGATAGTCATAGATAACAGATTGAATGTACAATCCCGTGCCGCCCACAATCATAGGCAATTTTCCCCGCTTGGAGATTTCCGTGATTTTCATCCGGACCAGCTCCTGGAATTCAGCGGCAGAAAAAGGCTCCTCTGGAAATTTAATATCAATTAAATGATGAGGAATTCCTTCCATTTCCTCAGGCGTCACTTTTGCCGTGCCAATATCCATTCCTTTATAGATCTGCATCGAATCTCCGCTGATAATTTCTCCATTAAACTGTTTGGCAAGCTCAATGCTTAACTTCGTCTTCCCTACCGCAGTCGGACCAATCAGCACCAGTAATTTCTCTTTTCGTTCCAAACTTTTCACACTGCCTTTATCATTGTCCGCTCAGCACCCGGCTTGTCATCAACCGGCACCGGCTGTTCCACCTTATAATCTAATTATACCTCTTGTAACGTATCATACCTTTAAAAGCAGTTGAACATCAAATTATTATTCCCTGCTTTCCCTCCGTCTATTCCTTATTCCCTAGATAAATTCCAATCTTCTGCCGGATTTTGATATAATTTTCCACCGTTTTTACAATTGGGTAACGATTCGATAACAAACGACATTTTACCCCCTTAAACGTGTTAATTTTTATAGAAGTATATGTAGTCATTACTTATTTTAGGAGAATTGGGTGAATACGATGTTATCACAAACTGAAATTGGAATCGATTTAGGTACTGCTAATACATTAGTCTACAGTAAGAATAAAGGAATTGCTTTGAATGAGCCATCTGTCGTGGCCATTGACACCGAAACAAAAAATGTCGTGGCTGTAGGAACAGATGCAAAAGAAATGATCGGAAAAACTCCCGAGAAAATTATCGCGATTCGGCCTTTGAAGGATGGCGTGATTGCCGACTTCGATATTACAACAGATATGCTAAAGCAAGTCATGAAGAAGGCAGCCAAAAAAGGCGGCTTTTCCATTCGCAAGCCAAATGTAGTGGTTTGCACGCCCTCTGGCGCAACGAGTGCAGAACGCCGTGCCATCCATGAAGCAGTAAGGAATGCCGGAGCCAAAAAGGTCCATATCATCGAGGAGCCTGTCGCTGCGGCCATCGGTGCCGGTATGCCGGTCGATGAGCCTGTCGCAAACGTCGTCGTCGACATCGGCGGAGGTACAACAGAAGTTGCGATCATTTCCTATGGAGGAGTTGTCGCCTGCCATTCCATCCGCATCGGCGGTGACCGACTTGATGAACATATCATTCAATATGTCCGGAAAGCCTATAATGTCCTGATCGGTGAACGCACTGCGGAAAAGATCAAGATGGAGATTGGCTATGCTTTGATTGATCATGAAAAAATGGAAATGGAAGTTCGCGGACGAGACCTGGTTACAGGGCTGCCAAGCACAATCACCCTTAATTCATACGAAGTCAGAGATTGCATGAAAGAATCATTGCTTCAAATCTTGGAAACAATCAGAAAGACTCTGGAAGACTGCCCGGCAGAACTGAGCGGCGATATTGTTGACCGCGGCGTCATCCTTTCCGGCGGCGGAGCATTACTGAACGGAATGCAGGATTGGCTAAGCAATGTAATCGTGGTACCAGTCCACCTCGCACCAAACCCGCTGGAATCAGTGGCAATCGGGACTGGACAGGCCTTAAAATATATCCATAAACTCCAGCCAGTCGCAAAATAAGCTATTACTGAGAACGCACCTGCATGCTCTGCAAGGTGCGTTTTTTATCCTCTTAAAAAGGGGATAAGTGACATAAAGCATGCTGTTAAAGGAGGGGAATTATGTCTGCAAATAAAGAGCGGCCAGTCCATACCGTTCCAAATAAAAATGGAGGCTGGGACAACAAGCAAGGCGGAGAAACCATTAGCCATCACAGTATTAAAGATGAGGCGGTTGAGAGAGGCAGACAGGAGGCAATAAAGGACCATACAGAGCACCGGATTCATAATAAAAACGGACAGATAAAACAGGCTAACAGTTATGGGAACGATCCACATCCCCCGAAAGGATAACATTTTAAAGAGTGCGATATGGAATGTAAAGCACCTTTGTTATCAACTTAATTGAAAACTATAATAATAAAAGCACCCGATTAAGGGTGCTTCTATATGAATGACTCGGCCATTCGAAGTCTATTACGTATCCTGTTTTCGACTACATGACCCGTTTAAACATCTTCTCCATCTCATAGGTAGAGTAATGGACGATGATGGGACGGCCGTGCGGACAGGTAAATGGATCGGAGGACCTTCTCAGTTCGTCCAGCAGGGATTGAATTTCATCATTCCGAAGATGCCGGTTCGCCTTGATGGATCCTTTACAGCTCATCAGGATGGCCGCTTCTTCCCTCAGCTTTTTAATGTCCACCTTCTTCATGGAAAGCAGCTGTTCAATCATTTCTTCGATTGTTTCTTTTTCCTCACCCTGCGGCAGCCATTGGGGATGGGAACGGACAATAAAGCTGTTATGCCCAAATGGCTCCAGGAAAACACCCACTTTTTCAAGCTCGGAAAGGTATTCATTGATCCGGATACACTCATCCGCTGAATATTCAAAGGTCAGCGGGACTAGCATGTCCTGCAGCTCGCTTTCCACCTGGCCAACCTTTTCCCGGAAGTATTCATACTTTATTCTCTCCTGTGCTGCATGCTGGTCAATGATGTACAAGCCTTTATCGTTTTGTGCAAGGATGTAGGTCCCGTGCATCTGCCCAATCGGATAAAGAGGCGGCACTCGTGAAGAGGTGTCGGCTTTCGGAATATAGGAAGGCGTCCGCTCACCTTGAGCTTCACTCTCCCTGTGACTATGATCGCCATCCTGTGAATATTCTTCTGTAAAATCGATCTCATTATCATCCTCGGATCTTACATATCCGCCGCTGCGAACATCTACCGCTGTCTGGAGATGTTCTGCGCCAGTTCCCGATGGAGCCCCGAACGCAGATAACTCTTTGACAAGATCAGCTGGTGTTTGAGGAACATATTCATTTCGAATAACTGGTTCACTTTCGGATACCCGGCCTTGTCCCGTTTCACCGCTTTTAGTTTCCTCCCAGTTCTCTTCATATCCGGGTTTTGGCTGAGGAGCCGCTTCCGGTAAATGATCGAGCTCAAAAAAGGTTTGTTCTGTTTTTGCCTTTGCTGGTTTGGCGGTCGTAAAGCCTGCCGGAATTAACACCTTTGTTTTGAAAACACTTTTAATGGATTCACTTACAAGCTGATTCAATTCCTGCTCCTTGCTTAGACGCACTTCCATTTTAGAAGGATGAACATTGACATCAACCAGCAGCGGATCCATTTGGATATCGAGAAGCACAATGGGATATCTTCCGATTGGAAGCAGGGTGTGGTAGCCTTCCTGGATGGCCTTCACAAGCGGATAATTCTTGATGAAGCGCCCGTTAATCATGGTTGAGATATAATTCCTCGAGGCACGGGTTATTTCAGGCAGCGTGACCCATCCGTTAATTTTATAATCGAGTGACTCCCCCGCGATCGGAACCATGCTTTTAATCATATTCATGCCGTATATAGCGGCAAGAACCTGGCGGACGTCTCCATTTCCCGTTGTCTGCAGAAGCCTCCTGCCATTATGAACAAGGCGGAATGAAACATCCGGATGTGAAAGGGCAAGGCGGTTGACTACATCCGTAATATTTCCAAGCTCAGTATGGATGGTCTTTAAATATTTCAGGCGTGCCGGTGTATTGAAAAACAGATCCATTACAGTAATGTCTGTTCCCTTCCTGCTGTCTGCTTTCTCAACAGTGATAACCTTGCCTCCTTCAATACTCACCCTGGTCCCTGCGTCCATGCCCGTGGAGGTCTTCAATTCCAGCCTTGAGACCGAAGCAATACTCGGCAAGGCCTCTCCGCGGAATCCAAGCGTCCGGATCCGGAACAGGTCGTTTTCGTCTTTTATTTTGCTTGTGGCATGGCGCTGAAAAGCTACTAAAACATCCTCTTCTTCAATTCCGTCTCCATTGTCCGTGATGCGGATTTTGGTCATCCCCGCTTCTTCAAGGTCAATTTCGATTACCGTACTGCCAGCATCAATCGAATTTTCCACCAGCTCTTTCACAACGGATGCCGGACGTTCAACGACCTCACCTGCTGCAATTTTATTGGACAATGCATCGTCAAGCTGTTTTATTTTCCCCATCCGTTATTTCACCCCTTGTTTTCGTACATTCTTAGCTTCGGAGTTTCCGTTGCAGTTCATATAGGACATTCATCGCCTGAAGCGGCGTCATATCCAGAATATCTAGCTCATTGAGTTTATCGAGTACACGCTTTTCCTTTTTGCTCGCAGCCGCAGGCTTTGCGACTGGCACTTCATCAAAGAAAGACAGCTGCGCCAAGGCAGTCTCAGCTGCTTTTTCCCTGATAGTCAGGCTTGCCTCTGCCCCCTCTTCCTTCCGGACAGGTTCAGCTGTATGAGGAGAATCCTCTTTCTTTTCCAGGGTCTGCAGGATTTCGGCCGCCCGTTCAATCAATTCAAGAGGGAGATCAGCTAATTGAGCGACATGAATTCCGTAGCTTTTATCGGCTGCTCCCTCCTTGATTTTATGAAGGAACACCACTTTTCCATTTTGTTCAACTGCAGAAACATGAATATTTTTCAGCTTATCCAATTCCATATCAAGGGACGTCAACTCATGGTAATGGGTCGAGAAAAGGGTCTTTGCGCCAATCCGATTATGAATATATTCAATAATCGCCTGTGCAAGAGCCATGCCATCATAGGTGGACGTTCCACGGCCAATTTCATCGAATAAAATCAAGCTGTTTTCCGTAGCATTGGCAATTGCATTGTTGGCTTCCAGCATTTCAACCATGAAGGTGCTCTGTCCGGAAATCAAATCGTCAGCTGCACCAATCCTTGTAAATACCTGATCAAAGATTGGAAGAATGGCTTCCGAAGCTGGAACAAAGCAGCCCACCTGAGCCATCACGGCTGTCAGGGCAATTTGCCTCATATAGGTGCTTTTACCCGACATATTCGGACCTGTTATGAGCAGCAGCTCCCGTTCGCGGTCCATATAGCAGTCGTTCGGTACGTACTCCTGTGCAGCCATAACCTTTTCGACGACAGGATGCCTGCCTTCCTTCAGGATGATTTTGCGTTCAGTTGAAAAGACAGGCTTAACGTACCGGCGCTGCTCGCTCAATTCCGCAAAGCTTGCCAAAACGTCAAGCTCGCTTACCGCCTTGGCCAGTGCCTGAAGTCTCGGAATATATTCTTTTACCGTTTCTCTTATATTTACAAAAATATCATATTCAAGTTCAACGATCTTTTCCTCGGCCTCAAGAATTAGATCTTCTTTCTCTTTTAATTCCGGAGTGATGAACCTCTCAGCATTTGACAGCGTCTGCTTCCGTTCGTACTGGCCTTCCTTCAGAAGATGAAGATTGGCTCTTGTCACTTCGATATAATAGCCAAAAATCCGGTTGTATCCGATTTTTAAAGACTTGATTCCTGTCTTTTCCCGTTCCTGGCGTTCAAGGCTCGCAATCCAGGTTTTGCCGTTCCGGCTTGCGTCCCGGTATTGGTCCAGCTTCTCATCATACCCATCACGGATGATATTCCCTTCCTTAACGGAAACCGGCGGATTCTCAACCAGTGCCTGTTCAAGCAAACCGGTCATTTCCTCACACGGGTCGAGGCGTTCAGCAAGCTCATCGGTCTCGTTGCTTCCCAGGGATTCCAGCGTCTGCCTTAAGACCGGAACCTGCAGAAGGGACCTTTTCAGCTGCACAAGATCCCGCGCATTGACGTTACCGAAAGCAACCCGGCCAGCCAGCCTTTCAAGATCATATACTTCCTTTAGCTGTTCTCTGATTTCATGACGTTCAAAGAAACGCTCCATAAACAGCTCAACGATTGCCTGCCGGCGTTCGATTTCTCTCACTTTAATCAATGGGCGGTTGATCCATTGCTTGAGCAGCCGGCCACCCATTGCGGTTTTTGTTTCATCGAGGAGCCATAGGAGCGATCCTTTTTTGGCCGTAGACCGAATTGTCTCCGTCAGCTCCAGATTGCGCTTTGAAAAATAATCAATTTTCATATATTGCTGGGTTTCATAAATCGAAACTGGCTGCAGATGATCTAGACTGCGTTTTTGTGTCCGGTGCAGATAATTAAATAGTCTTGCTGCCGTAATGCGCTCTTTTTCTCCTGCAACCCCTGCTATAAGTGATTGGTGCTCCGCCTTTATTTCCGTATGATCTTCAAGGGAGATGGCGATGACGGATCGTTCAGCCAATCTTTTGCGAATCTCTTCTGTTGTGGAAGAATCCAGTACAACCTCCTTCGAACCTGAAAGAGAGAGTTCGTTCAGAACCTCGTCAAAGCTGCCAGCCAGCATCGTCAGCCGGCTTTCCCCGGTTGAAAGGTCACTGCAGGCAAATCCATACGTACCATCTTCAAATACAGAGATCGTTGCAATGAAGTTATTTTCTTTTTCATTCAGTCCGCGGCCTTCCATTACAGTGCCAGGCGTAATCAGCTGGACGACTTCCCGTTTGACGACTCCTTTTGCTGCTTTGGGATCTTCGGTCTGTTCACATATGGCTACCTTGTACCCTTTTTGAATTAATTGTTCAATATAGCCCGGGGCTGAATGATAAGGGACGCCGCACATCGGTATGCGCTCTTCTCCGCCCCCGGCCTTGCCCGTCAATGTGATTTCCAGCTCTTGTGATGCTTTGATCGCATCCTCAAAAAACATCTCATAAAAATCTCCGAGACGAAAAAATAAAAAGGCATCTTGGTAGTCTGCCTTAATTTGCAGGTATTGTTTTATCATAGGCGTATAAGCTGCCATATAAATCCTCCAGAATCATGTGTTTCGACTTCCATCTAAAAATCTATTATAACATAATTTTTTTATTCATTTTGAGACAAAGATCGATTTACAAGGAGCACAAGTCTGCCAAAAATTGATAAAATAGATTCCTGATTTTTGTAACCAATGTCTTCCATATTCGTATATATCCAAAAGGAGGGCAACAGATGAAACTGCTGACAACTGCTATCTCTAACGCTGGATATGAAGAAAATAAACCGGCCATAAGAAATATTGACTTCTCCATTCAGCCCGGCGAGCTTATTGGACTGATCGGACCGAACGGAGCTGGGAAAAGTACGACAATCAAATCAATACTGGGATTGATGTCATTCATGGAAGGGAGTATCACGTTCAAGAAAGGCAGCACCTATTCCTATGTCCCGGAGCGTCCAATTTTCTATGATGAACTGACCCTTTGGGAGCATCTAGATTTTGTTGCAGCTGTTGAAGGTTTAAATGACAAAGAATATAAAAACCATGCAGGGATGCTTTTAGAAGTTTATAAGCTTTCAGAATACGCCCACCAGCTCCCAAGCACATACTCCAAGGGGATGCAGAAAAATGCGATGCTGATTCTTTCGCTTATTGTAAAACCTTCCATTTACATAATCGATGAACCATTTATCGGACTGGACCCCAATGCCATGAAGCTCTTTTTAGCCTCCATTGAAAAGGAGCGGGAGAGGGGAGCGGGCATCCTGATGTCCACCCACGTGCTGGATACAGCACAAAAAGTATGTGATCGTTTTGTGATGGTGAATAAAGGGGAAATGGCCGCACAGGGAACATTAGAAGAAATTCGCGAGCAATGCAAGCTGCCTAATGGCTCTTTATATGATTGTTTTCATATGATAGCGGAAGGGGCTGGAACATGAGTAGTTTGTTTTTTCACCGGTGGTCTCAGGAAGTGAAATTCCAATATGGCGTGCTGCGTTCCATTTTCGACTGGACCATCATCGTTTACCTTCTTCTCCCCGGACTGGTCATCTTTAGCTTCATCTACCGTTCATGGTGGCTGGAGCAGCCCGGGTGGATTGAAGATTTGCCATTACTCATTCTTTTCTATTCTGGCTATTTCGCAGCCTGGATGGGAAACTATCGCACTTTTATACTGGAAGCTGACAAGGTGTTTCTGATTAAGCATCCTGCTTTGTTCATTGGACTAAAAAAGGCAGGCTATATATACTCCCTTGTGCTGCAAAGCTCGGGAATCGGACTGCTTTCCATCCTGCTGATGCCCTTTTTCCGTTACACCTATCATCTTGCCTATGATCAAATATTAGCCTTCTTCATCACGTTCTCTCTTCTAAAATGGCTGATCATGGCAAATAAATACAGGCTGGGTTCAATCAACGGCAAACTGGCAAGAGGACTGGCCTGCTTCTTTTCTTTTATTGCTGGCAGCTGGATGATCCAGCTTGTTTTCCTCGCATGGGAAGCCAAAATGTACCCAGTCATCATTTTGGCGGGAATCCTGTTTTCGGGAATTTCTTTTATCCTTCACATTCCGCTGCTGTCAAAGATAGCAAGGTTTGAAGAGGAACAGCTCCTTGAAAAGAGAGAAAGGAACAAATACATCCATTTCATTTTCACCTTTTCTCCGGAGGTTGAAAAAATACCTGTTACTTCCCGGTCCCGGCCATTTCTGTTCAAAAAGTCTAAACGGCTCTATAAAGACAGGACCCCTGAAAACGGGTTTCTAGAGCTTTTTCTTAAAATATTTTTAAGGAATTCCCAGCATTGGTCCAGCTTTCTCCAGCTGGTGTCCGTCACTGCGGCTGCCCTGATGTTCGTTCCCCCCTACTGGTTAAAAGGAGCTGTTTTAGCCGGTTTTATCATCATGCTGCATTCCTGGCTGTCCATGATTTGGGAAAAGGTGACTTTTTCGCACCCTTTAACCAAAAGGTTTCGAGAAGACCATGATTTTCTTCTTGCCAAAAGAAAAGCGATTCGATATTTATTGTTTTCTGGCATTTCAATGGCTTTGGTTCCTTTTTGCTTCAGGCTGCTGTTGTTCAGCTAGGAGGCCGGGTGAGGACGCTTATACCTGGCCTTATTAGAGAAAGCTCTTTATACTAGTGGCAAACTCTGCTCCAGGCATTTTGACCAGCGCCCGGAGCTATTTTGAATCTTGATGCGCCAGAGGAGGGCCCTTCAATCCTCTTCCCCTCTGGAGTCTTCCGTCTGTGCTAAAATAACTGCATTTAGAGGCAAAGCCTTAAATTAAAAAAAACTAGGAAGCACTACCTTCCTAGTTCTCTGTTATTCCTCTTCGCTTCCAAACAGGAAGTCAGGATTTAGTTCCTCGAACTCTTCGTCATCGACTTCTAAGCCCCACTCTTCATCATCACAATCGCATCCATCAGGGTTGACGGCAACGCACACTTTTGTTTCGCCAATTACCTCTGTCATGAATTCTCTCTCAACATGAACAATAATTTTGTTGCCGTTCGGAGAAATCACTGCTTCGATGCAGTTAGGCTGCTGAAGAACCTGGACCATTACTTCCTGATCATCCAATGCATCCGGGTCGCGATACTTTAATTTGATGACATCTGAATAGGTTACTTTCTCGGTAACAACTTCAGTTCTTGTATTATCATCAAAGGAGTGCCATGTGTTGATGTCATAAGAACCAGTGACTTCAACTGTTTTTCCTGACTTTTTAGCTTTATATTTGTGGTTTATTACCCAGCAGCCAAGAATACTGCTCGGTTGATGCCCTGGGTTGATCGTATGATTGGACTGAGTAAACTTCCGTCCTTTCGCTACGACGGCTTTCGTAATAATCTCTCTGTAATCTCCCATTGCGAGCGAACCCTCCTCAATCATTTTCAATTCATCCTATGCGGGACAGTAGACTAGTGTGCGATGATTTTTTCGCCCAATCCCTAGGTAATTCAAAGGCATACAACATGATATGCCCATAAGGATGAAAGGTTCCGGAGGGCGCATTTTGGTTTATATTTTCTATAAAAAAAATTCCATGCACTCTGGGATAAAGCCAATTGGATGGTTTCGGGGCTGCATATCAGTTTTTTTATCCATCTGTAAAACTGGTTGCTGAGTTCAAGTCCCTCCACTTCTAACGAAAAAAAACGGCGACTCAGGGAAAATGGCCTTAACTTTAATCGGGAACTTTGCCCAATCAAAAAAAGGTCCGGAATTGATCATTCCGAACCCTTTCAGTCCTAGTGGCTGCAGCTATGTCCTTTAGCCAGGGATGCACCTGTTTCCCCACGGAGGACATCTCCGCCAGTAGATTCGATAACTTCATCTGTTACTGTATTGGAAATGGTTGATGCAATGATCTGCAGCAATTCATTGACCTCAAGCTGCGATTGCTTGAATTCCTGAACGACCGGAATTTCATCCAGCTCCTGCTCAAGCCTGGCAATTTTATCCTCGGTTTTCTTCAGAGCCTCAGACTTCCCGTAATGCTGGAAATTCACCGCTTGTTTTTGCAGCCCTTTAATAGAAGAAATCAGCATGCTGACCTTTTCATTTCCATGAATCTGTGCTTCGGCACGCTTGAAGAAATCAACTTCTTCTGTTTCAGCGATCATGCGTGCAAGATCTTTTGCCCGTGCAATAATGTCATCTTTAGTATAATTTGCCATCCTATTTCACCTCTGCTGGTTGTTGTTCTTCAATCATTTCCCCGTTTAATGACCATGTTTTTGCATCCTTGACTTTCACTTTTACAATTTTGCCAATTGCTGTTTTAGGACCTGTGAAATTAACAAGCTTGCTTTTGCTTGTATAGCCTGAAAGAACATCCGGATTGTTCTTGCTTTCACCCTCAACCAATACTTCTACGATTTGTCCTTCGTATTTTTTCAAGGCTTGCGCGGAAAGCTCGTTTACAACCGCATTCAGACGCTGAAGGCGGTCTTTTTTGACCTCCATTGGCACGTTGTCGACCATCTTCGCTGCAGGAGTGCCTTCCCTTGGTGAATAAATGAAGGTATACGCTGATTCAAAGCCTACTTCCCTGTATAAAGAAAGAGTTTCTTCAAACTGCTCTTCCGTTTCATTTGGATACCCGACAATGATATCGGTCGTGAAAGACACGTTAGGGATGGCTGCCTTAATTTTTCTGACTAGCTCAAGGTATTGCTCGCGTGTATATTTCCGTGCCATGATTTTCAGTACATCGGTAGATCCGGACTGGACCGGAAGATGGATATGATCCATCAGATTGCCGCCTTTTGAAAGCACTTCAATTAAATGATCATCAAAATCACGAGGATGGCTTGTAGTAAAACGGATTCTCGGAATGTCAATTTTACGGATTTCATCCATTAAATCGCCCAGTCCGTACTTTTGGTCAGTAAAATCCTTGCCGTACGCATTTACGTTTTGTCCGAGCAGAGTAATTTCCTGATATCCCTGGGCAGCCAGCTGGCGAACCTCCTGGATGATTTCTTCAGGACGGCGGCTTCGTTCCTTACCGCGTGTGTATGGCACGATGCAGTACGTACAGAATTTGTCGCAGCCATACATGATGTTAACCCAGCCCTTGATGTTTCCGCGGCGTACCTTCGGAAGGTTCTCGATGACATCCCCTTCTTTGGACCAAACTTCGATGACCATCTCCTTGGACATATAAGCTTCCTTCAGGATATTTGGCAAACGATGGATATTGTGAGTTCCAAAGATTATATCTACTTGCTGATAAGTTTTAAGAATTTTATTTACAACCGATTCTTCCTGCGACATACAACCGCAAACACCCAGCAATAGATCAGGTTTGTCCTTTTTTAAATGCTTAAGATGGCCAAGTTCACCGAACACCTTGTTTTCTGCATTTTCACGAATCGCACAGGTGTTTAACAGGATAACATTAGCATCCTCAACCGTATCTGTCGGTTCATAGCCCAAGGCCATAAAAATGCCGGCCATGACTTCTGTATCATGCTCATTCATCTGGCAGCCATATGTTCTGATATAGAACTTCCGGCCATTGCCCATCCCGCGGAATTCTTCATCGATTTCGAAATCATCATGGTACTGGACCTCTTCTTTGCCGCGCTTTTTCGCATCTTTCAAGGATGGCGGTGTAAAAACAGTTTCGAAGTACTTGCTGTAATCCTTGGCGGATTTTTTGTCCGAAGGGTTTGCAGTCTGTACTTGCTGACTTTCCAGCCGTTGTTTTTCATTCATACCGTATTGCTCCTTTCAATCGTTAAACACATATCTTTAATTTTTAGAAATAGTAAACATACAATTACTAATTATAACCCCTAAAGGCCTTACAAACAATGGAATATCTCACTCTTCAATATCAAATAACATGAACAATAGCCTTTTGATCCCAAATTATTATTATACCAAAATAAAGAGTCTAAATAAAAAATCCCAGCCATTGAACTGCATCTCCATTTGTTAGAGAGTGTCTAACAAATGGGGTGCTGTTCAATATGAGCTGGGGGATCAATTAAACAAATTCTGCTGTCAGCTTATCGAAGAATTTCTGGTCGAGTGACAGGTCCGCATGGGCTAAAGGCGTTTCGGAATAGCCACTGATTAGTTCCTGATACGATTTGCGCTCCGTGTTCTGGTAAATAAGACCAGTTACTAAACCATCATGCTTCATAAGCGTCTGCATTGCCAGTTCACGGCTGGAAGAATCATAGCCTTCAACTTCACTTAATTTTGTGAGGTTTTCTTTAAACCAGTCGTATGTGTTCACTTTATTATAAGTTACACAAGGACTGAATACATTTATCAATGAAAATCCTTTATGTTTAATGCCTGCTTCTATTAAAGCGGTCAAATCTTTCAGATCGGTTGAAAAGCTCTGTGCGACAAAAGTGGCACCTGCTGTAAGTGCCATTTCCATCGGGGAAATTGCTTGCTCGATGGAACCCTGCGGAGTGGATTTCGTCTTGAAGCCTGCCGCTGACCGCGGAGAAGTCTGTCCTTTTGTCAGACCGTAAATTTGGTTATCCATTACAATATAGGTAATATCGATATTCCGGCGAATGGCATGAATGGTATGCCCCATTCCAATAGCGAAGCCATCCCCATCCCCGCCGGAAGCAATGACGGTGAGGTCACGGTTTGCCATTTTTACTCCTTGCGCAATTGGAAGCGCACGGCCGTGAATCCCGTGGAATCCATATGAGTTGATGTATCCCGAAATACGCCCAGAACAGCCAATTCCGGAAACAACTGCCAGTTGTTCAGGCTCAAGTCCTACATTGGCAGCGGCCCTCTGCATGGCTGCCTGTACAGAGAAGTCTCCGCAGCCAGGGCACCAGTTGGGTTTAACATTATTTCGAAAGTCTTTAAATGTGGCCATTTAGAACAACTCCTTGCATTTCGAGTGAATTTCATGAGGCAAGAATGGATTCCCGTCGTATTTTAAGATTTTGGTGATCTTGCCGTGATGTCCGACGTTCATCTTCATGATATTTGCCAGCTGTCCCGTAGCATTGTTTTCGATAACGGCAACTTTCTTCGCCGATGCTACTAAAGGCAGAAGCTCGTCAGCCGGGAATGGGTGGATTAATCGAATTTGTGCATGGTTCACTTTCAATCCGTCCTGCTCCAGGCGTCCCATCGCTTCCTCAATCGCACCTCTTGTTGAGTTAAATCCAACAATCAGCAAATCTGCCTCCTCATGCGGAGCGTTCTTATGGACCGGGGTATCGAATTTTAAATTGCTGATTTTGCGGAAACGCTTATCCATTTGGGCAATCCGGTTAGCGGCCGATTCTGACGGTTTCCCAGTTTCTTCGTGCTCTACTCCTGTAACGTGGTGTATTCCGTTCTTCATTCCCGGGATAACACGAGGAGAAACCCCGTCTGCTGTTACTTCATAGCGTTTGAAGTAGCCTTTGCCTTCGATTTCAGGGAGATCCCCGGACTGCAGCTTGCCCCTGCGAATTTCAACCTTGTCAAACTCAAGTGGTTCAACTGTCTGTTTTCCTAATGAAAGCTGAAGATCGGAAAGGACGATGACCGGACATTGATATTCCTCAGCCAGGTTGAATGCTTCAGCAGTATCATAAAAGGCTTCCTGTACCGTACTTGGTGCCATGACAATCTTTGGAATCTCCCCATGGGTACCATAGATCATGGCCATAAGGTCTGATTGTTCCTGCTTTGTCGGAAGGCCTGTTGAAGGACCTCCACGCTGTGTATCGACAATGACTAAAGGAGTTTCGGTGATGCCAGAAAGGCCAATCGCTTCCATTTTAAGGGATAACCCAGGACCGGCTGAAGCGGTCAATGCTCTGACTCCGCCATAATTTGCACCAATCGCCATGGTGACTGCGGCGATTTCATCTTCCGTTTGAATGACTGTTCCTCCGACTGCAGGCAGCTTCTTGATCAAATATTCCATAATCTCGGAAGCAGGTGTGATAGGATACGCAGCCATGAAACGGCAGCCCCCTGCAAGTGCCCCCAGAGCAATGGCATCATTTCCAATCATAAATAAGCGCTGCTGGCCATCTGCTTTTTCTAGCTGCATGGCTCCTACATTAGAGCCCAGCTTTTCTTTCATATATTCATAGCCTGATTTAATGGCTTCCATATTTTTATCAACAACCTGCTGGCCTTTCCGTCCAAAGATTTCCTGGACCACTTCCTCAAAAACCTGGATGTCGAGATCCAGGACAGCACTTGTTGCCCCGATTGCAACCATGTTCTTCATCAAGGATGTGCCGAGCTCAGTGGCAATCTCCGTAAATGGAACCGCATACAAACCAGCTTGTGTATCCTCTGGTTTCTTCGGATCAAATTTAGAGTCGGCCATTATTACACCCTTGCTGTGAAGCTCTTTATAGTTTACATCAATGGTCTCTTGGTCGAACGCAACTAAGATATCCAGGTCATCAGAAATGGAACGCACTTGCGTTGTGCTCACACGAATTTTGTTATTCGTATGCCCGCCTTTAATGCGTGATGAAAAGTGCCGGTAACCGTACAAATAATAGCCCAGTCTGTTAAGGGCAATCGAAAAAATTTCTCCAGTGCTTTCTATTCCTTCTCCCTGCTGTCCTCCAACTTTCCACGAAAGTTGATTGATCATCTCTTACACCCCTTTAGGTACGTTAAAAAATATGTAATTATATTCTTTGTAAATTTTAGCACAATTCCAAGTAATTCACTGGAAATTATCTAATTAACAAATTTCCGGCTTAAAATCAACTACTTAGGGGTACTAAACGCTTTCAATTCTAGACCTATGTACATAAAAATGCAACCCTTTGAGACAAAATAGTGGCTAAAATATGAATATTTATATATTTTACATTTTGTAAAAACTTATGGGGAAAGAGGATCCTTATTCAGTGGTTCGTACACCATGATTTCACGGTATTCTCCCACTTGTTCCCGCAAAGGTACAATTCACTTCCCAGTCTTAAGTTGTTATATTTATATAGAAAATTGCCCCCGGAAATGGGCCCGGAGAAAAAGGAAAACCCATCTGCCAGGCTAAGGGCAGATGGGTATTGGGCTTCTCTTGTTGTGTCTTCTTTTACCTATTTACCTTGGTTCGATAATCAACTTTATGGCTGTCCGTTCCTCGCCGTCGATTAGAATATCGGTAAATGCTGGAATGCAAATCAAATCCACTCCGCTAGGCGCTACAAACCCTCTTGCGATCGCTACTGCCTTGACGGCTTGATTCAATGCACCCGCACCGATTGCCTGGATTTCTGCCGCGCCTCTTTCACGCAGAACCCCTGCAAGCGCACCAGCTACAGAATTAGGATTAGATTTTGCTGAAACTTTTAATATTTCCATACCTAGCTCCTCCTTATTTTATCCCCGGGCGAATGTGACAATTACATTCAGGAATAAGTGGTTCCACTGCTACTATATTCAGGCAGTGTACCGTATATGCCCAGGCAGTAAAAAAAAAGAGAAGTTGATTAGGATCTAGCCATAAAATGGATGATCGTCATTGATCAGCACTCGTTCAATCTTTTTGGCCTTCCCCGTTTTGTTATCCAGGTCAATTATTGCCCCGGACAGCTGGTTGCGGCCGCCTTCGGTAACCTCAAACCTAACCGGCAGTGAAGTCAGGAAACGTTTCAGAACAGCTTCCCGCTGGACTCCAAGGATTCCATCATAGGGCCCCGTCATTCCTGCGTCAGTTAAATAGGCAGTACCTTCTGGCAGGATACGGTTGTCCGCGGTCTGAACGTGAGTATGAGTGCCAATCACTGCGGTTACCCGGCCATCCAAATACCAGCCCATTGCGAGCTTTTCACTGGTTGCCTCCGCGTGAAAGTCAACGAAGATAATCGGAGTGCGTTCCCTTGCCTCAGATATGAGTTCATCCGCTTTTTTAAACGGGCAGTCAATGGCCGGAAGGAACGTTCGGCCCTGAAGATTGATCACGGCTACTTCATCCTGATTTACTTTTAGATAAGCTATGCCTTTTCCTGGTACCTCGGGAGGCAGGTTCGCCGGTCTGACAAGGTATTTGGCTGAGTCTATAAAATCAAATATTTCTTTTTTATCCCACGCATGATTGCCCAGTGTAACAGCCTGGGCCCCCCATTCCAGGAAACTGCGGTAAATCTTTTCGTTTATCCCTTTTCCGCTGGCGGCATTTTCTCCATTAATGATTGTAATCGTCGGCCTGTATTTCTCCTTCAGCTTTGGTAGATACTCCTTCACCATATCTCTGCCAGGAGAACCAACAACATCCCCGATAAATAAAATTCTCATGTCATTCCATTCCCATTCTATGATTTAGTCTATTAATAATGGCCCTCCACTCTGGTGTCGGGCAAATCTGTCAAAAAACCATATGTATCTTCATCTTATTCTTTTGTTACTTTTATCTTCTCTATACCCGCAGGAAGTCCAAACATAAAAAGCGGTGCATGAGCACCGCTTTATTTTGCGTATTCAACTGCCCTCGTCTCACGGATGACAGTAACTTTTATATGGCCTGGATAATCCAGTTCCTCTTCAATCTTCTTCCTGATGTCGCGGGCAAGGCGATGTGCCTGCAGGTCATCAATCTGATCAGGTTTAACCATAATCCGGATTTCCCGTCCTGCCTGGATGGCAAAGGATTTATCAACGCCCTCATAGGATTCAGAGATTTCCTCAAGTCTTTCAAGGCGTCGAATATAGTTCTCAAGCGCCTCACTGCGAGCCCCTGGTCTGGCAGCCGATAAAGCATCTGCTGCAGCGACCAGCACTGCGATGACAGAAGTCGGTTCAGAATCCCCATGATGGGAAGCAATGCTGTTGACAACAACTGGATGCTCCTTATACTTGGTAGCAAGCTCTACACCGATTTCCACATGGCTTCCTTCCACTTCATGGTCAATGGCTTTCCCAATATCATGCAAAAGCCCTGCACGGCGCGCCAGTGTTTCATCCTCGCCGAGTTCAGCTGCTAATAATCCTGAAAGCTGAGCAACCTCCATAGAGTGCTTAAGGACATTTTGGCCGTAACTTGTACGGTATTTCAAGCGTCCAAGAATTTTAATCAAGTCAGGATGAAGTCCGTGTACACCCACTTCAAATGTGGTTTGTTCACCGACCTCGCGAATATGCTCATCCACTTCCCGTCTCGCCTTTTCAACCATTTCCTCAATTCTTGCCGGGTGAATCCTTCCATCCTGGACTAGCTTATCAAGCGCTAATCTTGCCGTTTCGCGGCGAATCGGATCGAAACCGGAAAGAATGACGGCTTCTGGAGTATCGTCGATGATCAAGTCGATTCCTGTCAGTGTTTCCAGGGTCCGGATATTCCGTCCCTCACGTCCAATGATTCGGCCTTTCATTTCATCGTTAGGAAGGTTGACAACAGAAACTGTTGTTTCAGCAACATGGTCAGCAGCACAACGCTGAATGGCAAGAGATAATAATTCTTTTGCCTTCTTGTCGGATTCTTCCTTCGCCCTGTTTTCGTTTTCCTTGATCATGACAGCGATGTCGTGAGCAAGCTCTTTCTCCGTACGTTCTAAAATGATGGATTTTGCCTCATCACGCGTTAAGCTCGAGATGCGTTCCAGCTCAGTTTGCTGTGCCCGAACCATATCGTCCACTTTGCTTTCCTTCTGTTCAATATGCTGTTGTCTTTGGTTTAGAGAGTCATCTTTCTTCTCCAAAAGAATTTCCCGTTTATTCAACGATTCATCCTTCCGGTCAAGATTCTCCTCCTTTTGCAGTAAACGGTTTTCTTGTTTTTGAAGTTCATTTCTTCGCTCGCGCACTTCACGTTCTGCTTCCGTGCGAAGTTTGTGAATGTCATCCTTTGCTTCAAGCAGGGATTCCTTCTTCAATGCTTCCGCATCCCGCTTTGCATCCTCAAGAATCTGTTCTGCCGCATTTCTTGCCCCTGCTATTTTTGCTTCTGCAACGGATTTTCGATAAAAATAGCCAACAACTGCACCGATAATTAGGCCAAGCAAAATGGAGATGATTATTGTGAATTCCATCATTTTCACCTCCTCTTGCTATGAACTTTGTGTTACGTTTTTTAAAGTGTCGGCATGTATATTGTTTCATTATCAACATACAGCACAAAGGCTTTTAAACGTTTTATTACTATAAAAAGTAAAAATATACATTTTAATTGTATAGGTGGCATTTTTTATTGTCAAGGGTTTGTCCCCTTAGAGACCATCTCTTTCATTAAAAAGCATTGTTTTGCCAAAAGAACATGGATCCCTTGAATGATGTTATGGCCGTTCAGGCGAATAAGACAATGAACATATTATTATGGCAAAAAAGAAAGCAAAGCCGAAAGCGGCTTTGCTCTTTTGGTAGATTAAGAAAGCTCGAACTCTTCCTGATCATCCTCAGCTTCTTCCGTAATAGTCTTCTCTCCATCGAGATTATAGTGATCACGGATTTTTTGTTGAATCTCAAGACGAATAGAAGGATTCTCTTTCAGGAACAGCTTGGCATTTTCGCGTCCTTGCCCAAGCCTTTCATCATTGTAGGAGTACCAGGAGCCGCTTTTTTGGACGATGTCCAGGTCGGATCCCATGTCGATGATTTCACCTTCTTTAGAAATCCCTTCTCCATACATAATGTCTACTTCCGCTACCCGGAATGGAGGAGCAACCTTGTTCTTGACGACTTTGATTTTCGTCTTGTTCCCCACCATATCGTTCCCTTGCTTTAATGTCTCGGCACGGCGCACTTCAAGACGGACACTTGAATAGAATTTAAGGGCACGTCCACCCGGAGTTGTCTCTGGGTTACCAAACATAACGCCAACCTTTTCACGGATCTGGTTAATAAAAATGGCAATCGTCTTTGACTTGTTGATGGCACCAGAAAGCTTACGAAGGGCCTGAGACATCAAACGGGCTTGAAGACCAACGTGGGAGTCTCCCATTTCTCCTTCAATTTCAGCTTTTGGAACGAGGGCTGCAACGGAGTCGATAATAAGGATATCAACCGCGCCGCTGCGGACAAGGGCTTCTGCGATTTCAAGTGCCTGTTCACCTGTGTCCGGCTGAGATAATAATAGTTCGTCGATGTTGACTCCCAGCTTTTGAGCGTAAACAGGGTCAAGAGCATGTTCGGCATCAATGAACGCAGCCTGGCCGCCTTTTGCCTGAACCTCTGCGATCGCATGGAGGGCAACAGTAGTCTTACCCGAGCTTTCTGGTCCATAGATTTCAATTACACGGCCTCGCGGATAACCGCCTATTCCCAGTGCAACATCCAGTGCAAGGGAACCGCTTGGAGAGGTAGATACTTTGCGGTCAGTCTGCTCCCCCAGTTTCATAATTGAGCCTTTACCAAATTGTTTTTCTATCTGCTTCAACGCCATATCTAAGGCAGCTTGACGGTCACTCACTCAATTTCCTCCTTTTATATACAAATGCCCGAAATATAGAATGCCGGACACGAAAACTCTTATTTAAAACCTATCCTTACTATACCGTTTTTCTAGTGATTTGTACAGTAAAAAGTCGAACATCCATTCGTTTTTTTTACAGGGTGTTAATGGCAGAAAGCTCAATTTTAAAACAGCATTTAGAATAAAGTCCAGTGGAATCCACCGTTATATTCCGCTTTTACCCGATAGTCTGACTTTTTTAACCAAACGCCAAGGATTCATTTGAGAACAAATGAATAGTTAGAACAGTGTTTCCTATTCAGATTTACAAGTATCCCTGGCTTTCCTACATAAATACTGGAAAACTGCACGCCCTGCATAAGAAAAAGACTGATATCAAAAGCAACTTGCCCTTTTGTATCAGCCTTCCTGTATAGACCGCCTCTTATCCTTTTAGACTATTGATAAGCAGGTGGCATCCGTATTTTACCGCTCTGGTCCGGTTGATTCCCCTTGAACCGGATAGGAGAAGTTTTTCAACCCTCGCCGGCTTCCCATTCATATGAATGCCAATGAACACAGTTCCAGCCGGATGTCCTTCGAGTTCATCAGGACCCGCAACACCAGTAAAGCTAATGCCAATATCAGCACCCAGCAGCCTGGCAGCATTTTCGGCAAGCTCCCTCGCACACTGTTCGCTCACGGCTCCATATTCGTCAATTGTTTCTTTTTTTACTTGGAGCATGTTGATCTTCGCTTCATTCGTATAGCAGACCACACCGCCTTTAAATAGCCCGCTTGCACCAGGCAGCGAAGTCATTTCCTGCTGGAACATGCCCCCTGTCAAACTTTCAGCAGCAGCTACCGCCATGCCTTTTGCCTTCAAAAGCTTTGAAAGCTCCAGCATAAGAGAGGTATCGTCATATCCGTAGAGATGATGTCCTACTCTTTCCATTATTTTTGCTTCCATCTCATCGATCAGGCTGATTGCAGCTGCTTCCGACTCATGCATTGCTGTGAGTCTGATGGTCACTTCCGATTCAGAAGCGAGCGGGGCAATGGTTGGGTTGCTTTGACTTTCGATCAAATCCTCCAGCCTAGTCTCCAAAGCTGCTTCCCCGATTCCAAAGAAGCGGAGAACTCTGGAAACAATTTTTGCCTGCTGTTCCATTTTGGCCATAATTGCCGGAATGCCGTAAGCTGCGAACATGGGCTCCATTTCAAAAGGCGGCCCCGGCAGGAGCATATAATGGTGCGAATCTTTCGAGTAAAGCATCCCCGGTGCCATTCCATTATCATTCTTGAGGACCTGTGAACCCTTCAGGACCAAAGCCTGCTTCTTATTATTATCGGTCATCACCCTGTTATTGCGGCTGAAGTAAGCCTCAATCGAGCTCATTGCGTCTTCGTCCATCGCCAGCTCCACCCCAAGGTGCTTTGCAATGGTTTCCTTTGTGAGGTCGTCCTTTGTTGGACCAAGACCTCCTGTAAAAATAATCAGTTCTGAACGCTTATCGGCAATTTCCAGCGCTTTTTTGACTCGATCCGGATTGTCCCCCACCACTGTATGGTAGTAAACATTTACACCAATTCCGGCCAATTGGGCTGATAGGTACCGTGCATTCGTGTTATTAATTTGCCCTAGCAGCAATTCGGATCCTACTGCAATGATTTCTGCATTCATACGTCTACCCCGCTTCTATAGCTTGTTTATTTCGAGTTTTGGAAGACTCCCTTATTTTTATTAAAGTAATCCCAGCCAGACCAGACCGTGAAAATTAACGCTACCCAAAGGGCAATGTCAGCAAAAGGAATGGAGATCATTTCAAAAATGATATTGTGGAGCAGCAAGGCAGATATGGCAATGATCTGCGCCCAGGTTTTAATTTTACCCAGCATATTTGCTGCAACCACTTCTCCACCCTCTGCAAGGATTGCCCGAAGGCCGGTTACAGCGAATTCCCTGAAAATGATGATGATCACAATCCAGGAAGCAGCCAGTTCCAATTCCACCAGGACAATGAGAGCAGCGGATACGAGCAGTTTATCGGCAAGCGGATCCAGGAACTTGCCCAGATTTGTTACAAGATTGTATTTGCGGGCATAATATCCATCAACCCAGTCTGTGGTAGAAGCAAAAATAAAAATGAGCGCTCCTATAAGATGAGTGACAGGCATTTCCGCTCCGAGCAGGGAAATCTGTCCCCACTTGAAAGGAGCAAGCATAACCACCAGAAACACTGGGATGAGAATGATGCGGGATATGGTGATTTTATTAGGTATATTCATTTAATTGCCTCCACAACAAAAATATGAGCTTAAGCCGCTGTGTCCAATCTATATGCTTGGGCTTCAGACTCTTGTAAGACAAGCGAAAAAATAGCCACCATGAAGATGACTATTATTCGCTTTTAGTATAGCGTATGGTAATATCCTGCCTGGTACTGTCTGCAGGCGGATTTTCAAATTCAAGCTTCTCCCCATTTACATAGATTTCAGTATCTGGAGCAAAGCCCACAATAATGGTCGCCTCTGATTCATTCGTTAAATCAAAGGTTTGGCTTTCCGTTTTCCCTTTTTCCAAAGTTCCCTGGAACAGCGACTTTCCGGAGCCGTTGCTTATGCCAACCCAGCTTGCACCGGTTGAGGCCACCTTCAGTTCGAAAGCCTCTGCATTCTTTAACTCATAAACAGTCTGAATGCCGTTCTTTTCCGCGACAGCCAGTTCCTGTTCCGGCTTTTCAGGCTCCTCGGCAGCTTCTTCCTTTTCATCTTGAGCAGGCTCGTCCGAATTGGCATTATCCTTTGGCTCTGTTTCTTCAACCTTTTTTGTTTCTTCAATGTTGACTGGGTTGTTGCCTTCATTTACAGGGCTCTTCGCATCATCATCCGCACTCTTTACAATGAGGTACCAGACTAATACAATGACACCAAGGATCACAATCCCAATCAAAAGCTTTGGTAGCAAATCCAATACTTTGGAAGCTCCCGGGGAAAGGTTTTTCCGGGATTGTACACGGGAAAGCTGCTCCGGCAAATCTTCATTATAAGTAGTCGGAATTTCATTTTTGTATTGGTCGAAGATTTCATCCGGATCAAGACCGACCGCTTCCGCATATTGTTTAATGAATGCACGGACATAGAATTTCCCCGGCATCATTGTGTAGTTGCCTTCCTCAATGCCTACAA
Source organism: Mesobacillus foraminis (assembly GCF_004340465.1). GTDB lineage: Bacteria > Bacillota > Bacilli > Bacillales > Cytobacillaceae > Mesobacillus_B > Mesobacillus_B foraminis. The sequence goes on from NZ_SLVV01000005.1 coordinate 228,590, forward strand.
GATACCGCTTCTGAATTTTTGTTATATCCTGCAGTTCATCAAGGCTCAGACCTTTGTTTTCCCTCTCCTCTTTTAAGCGCACTCCTAACTCTGTCACAATAACACCTTCCAATTAATTAAAAATCGAATCCACCGAAATCCGAATCTGCAAACATATTGTTTTGCTGAACCACGTCATAAACGATTTCTTCATCCGGATCATTTCGGAGTTCAATAATATAATCAAAATCATTGATTGTATATTCAGTATTCTGAACAAATATATCCGGATGTTCCACTACCTTGACTGCGGGCATTCTCATAATTTCCCTGACCAGCTGCCAATGCCGCTCATTGGCCCTTCTTGTCGAAACAATCCCGTCAAGGATGTACAGATTGTCTGCATTGTATTCGTCTTCGATCAGCTGGTTTCGGATTGTTTGCTTTAACAGGGTGGAAGATACAAACAGCCATCTTTTGTTTGCACACACACTGGCAGCGACAACCGACTCTGTCTTTCCAACCCTCGGCATGCCCCTGATGCCAATCAGCTTATGTCCTTCCTGCTTAAACAATTCTGCCATAAAATCGACCAGTAGTCCAAGTTCATTGCGTACGAACCGGAAAGTTTTTTTATCATCGGCATCCCTTTGAATATACCGGCCATGCCTCACCGCCAAACGGTCCCTGAGCTTCGGCTCACGAAGCTTTATTACTTTTATCGTGTCCATTGTATGTAAAATTGACTCCAGCCTGACAATTTGTTCATCATTTTTCGCAAGAATCAGCAGTCCCCGCCTGCCTTGGTCGACCCCGTTAATCGTGACGATATTGATGGCAAGCATCCCAAGCAAGGAAGAGATGTCCCCCAGAAGGCCGGGCCGGTTCTTCTGTATTTCATATTCTAAATACCACTCTTTCTTCTCCATCAAAACCCTCCTTAATAATAAAGCGGAGGCGGCTCCTGTGCCGCAATGACCTCATCGTTTGTCTAGCTTCTATAATAAATGATTTTGGTAGAAGATGAAAGAAAAAGCATGAAAAGGAAAGGCAGCAAACAAAAAGAGAGGCCAAGCCCCTCTTTTGTCCAGCTTTTATTATCTTGTGCCATTATTTTGAACAAGCTTCACCATCATGCTGGCAATCGCATGCTGTTCTTCTTTGTTCGCAACTGACCATAGATCAGCAAGAACGCGCTCTTGTTCATTTTTGGGATCGACATTCCTGGCTAGGTAGTCTCCTACCTGATAAGCTAAATCTGTAATAACATTGCTGTTCATACCGTCATCCTGGGCTCTGTTCAGACGGTCACCCAGATAGTCTTTCCATTGTCCCCAGTTATCTAATACAGACATGTTTTGAACCTCCTTTTAAAGTGTTCAAAGTTATTTTGCATTGCCTGTACTCAAAATATGCATGTATGAGCAGAGGGGGAAAAATTTTCACCCAAAGGATCAAATATGCCACCCGCCATTAATGGAAAGTATCTGCCCTGTTATATAGTCCGCCTTTTCAGATAAAAGAAATTCAACTCCATGGGCAATATCTTCAGGAGTCCCTAATCGGGCGACAGGAATCTCATTCTTCACGGCGTCCAATTCATCCGGAGAAAAACTGGAGAGCATAGGCGTTTCAATCGCCCCTGGAGCCACCCCGTTCACCCTGATTCCAGAGGGTGCCAGCTCCTTGCTTAAAGCCTTTACAAATGAAATTTGAGCACCCTTAACCGTGGAATAGACTACTTCGTTTGCCGCTCCGGTTTGACCCCATATGGAGGTGATGGCAACGATCGATCCGGCTTTTTTGCTGATCAGCTTTGGAAGCAGCAATTTAGTCAGCAATAGCGGTGAAGTCACATGTACTTGTATTAACCTGGCCACTTCTGCTTCCTCAACATCCTGGAGGAGTCCATATAATGCATGGCCAGCATTGTGGACAATTCCGTCAAGAGAGAAAACCTGAGATGCCAGCTCTTTATAGCCAGATGGGGAGGAAAGATCCGCTTTAATAGGGATATAATCACCTTTATATACATCAAGCCGGGAGAGCAGGCTTAGGATTTCCTTGTGGTTTTGATTGTAATGAACATATAGGGAAAATCCTTCGGCTGCCAGCTTCAAGGCGATGGCCTGTCCTATTGCTCCGCTTGCCCCTGTGATCAGAATAAATTTCTTCATGCTTTTTCTCCTCTTTTTAACTTAAACTAAAATGGCGCCGGCAGCATGCCGGCGCTTCATTTATTTGTTTTTTGGGACCACTTGGCAAATGGTAAACCGTTTTTCATCAATAATGCTTCCTGCGGATTCCTGGACATCTTTTACCGTGATCTTTTCCAGCATCGGCACTACATCAAATAGATCCATTTCATTAAAAGCATAGCGTGTAAACTGATTCGCTATAAATTCTGGAGAATTGATGGATCTTAAAAATCCCCCAATTTTCTTTTTTCTGGCCCTTTCCAGATTATCCTCATTGATTATAGAACCTTGTTTGGCATCCAGAAGCATCGCTGTGAGTTTTTCACCAAGCTTTTCAGGATCCGGCGTATCTCCTCCAACGATGGCAAAACCAAAGCCTTGTTCCTGGGTGTAATCATATGAAAACGAGTCATCAATTAACCCTTCATTATACAGTTCAGTATAATGATCGGAACTTTTCCCAAAGAGAATATCTAGCAAAATGTTAACCGAAAGCTCCTGCTTCAGCATCTCGGAACCAGTCAAAGTGGAAGGAGGCGACTTAATGCCAACTAAACATTTCGGTGTCTGCACATTCATTTGGAGGACTTGCTTCTTTTTAGCCGACTCTTCTATTTCCTGACCAAAACGGCGCTGAATTTCGGGCTTTGCTGTATAGTCCTTTTTCTCCTGGTTGGATTTAATTTGGTTCATGATGGCTTCTGGCTCAATTGCCCCTACTACAAACAGCAGCATATTGCTCGGATGGTAAAAAGTTTCATAGCACTCATAAAGCATATCTTTTGTGATATGTGATATGGATTCAATTGTACCGGCAATATCGATTTTAACCGGATGGTTTTGATACATATTCTCAATAACCCCAAAGTATAAACGCCAATCTGGATTATCATCATACATGGTGATTTCCTGGCCAATAATTCCTTTTTCTTTTTCCACCGTTTTTTCCGTAAAATAAGGGTCCTGTACGAAATCAATCAGGGTCTCAAGGTTTCTTTCCACATTTGAGGTACTTGAAAATAGATAGGCTGTTCTTGTAAATGATGTAAATGCGTTGGCAGACGCTCCCTGACGGCTGAATTGCTGAAAAACATCCCCATCTGCTTTTTCGAACAATTTATGCTCAAGAAAATGGGCAATTCCATCGGGAACCTTTACAAATTCCTGCTTCCCAAATGGCATGAAATGATTATCAATTGAACCGTATTTCGTTGTAAAAGTAGCGTATGTCTTATTAAAACCTTTCTTTGGAAGGATATATACATCCAGTCCGTTAGCTAATTTTTCATAATACAATTCTTCCTGAAGCTGATCGAAAGCAATTTTCTCCATTATTCCCCAGCCTCCATTCCAGTTAAGAAGTAGATGGTATCAAGGTTCACTTTGTTTGCCACTGCGATGATATCATCCTTTGTTGATTCCTGCATCCCCTTCATCCATTGGTCAAGAGGAACATTGATCTTGGATACTACATTGTGGTATAAAATTTCAACCATCCCTCTGGCCGTATCAAGGGTCTCCAGCATTTGATTCTCAATGACGGCCTTAGTCTGTTCAATTTCTTCATCTGTAAAATCGCCTGAACGCATTGCATCCATCTGTTCTTTGATGATGTTTACAGCCAGCTCAAAGTTCTTGAATTCAATTCCTGACATGACCATCATTAATCCTTTGTGGCTTTCTAACCTGGAAGCAACATAATAGGCAAGGCTGGCTTTCTCCCTCACATTGTGGAACAGCTTCGAATGGGAAAACCCTCCGAAAATCCCATTAAAGACCTGCAGGGCATAGTAATCAGGATCTCCATACTTTATATGAGTGCGATAGCCTATGTTTAACTTGCCTTGCTTGACATCCTGCTCTTCTTTAACGACCTTTTCCTCGCGGCGGACGCCATCAAGTGAATTGGAATCCTGAGGAACACGATCTGCGAACTCAAACAAGGAAGCAGCTGTTGTTTCCACTTCTTCAGGAGAGACATCCCCGATTACGTAAAGATCCAGCTCATCCTCGGCAAAAGCTTTTTGATAATATTCAAAAAGGGATACTTCAGAAATGTCATCAACCTGATCCAGCTCCCCATTTGCGTGTAGGGCATATGGCTCCCCTGAACACATTTCCTGTACAAGCCGGAAGCTGGAATACCGCATTTTATCATCGTTAACAGAATGAATCCGCTGCTTTAACGTGCGTTTTTCCTTCTCAACTGTTTCACCGTCAAACGCATTGTTCTTAATAAGTGGATTCTTAATAATTTCAGCCAGCAGTTCCAGTCCCTTTTTTAGGAGCGGAGTCTGGTCGCTTAAGAACTTTTCATTTGCAACTTCTACTGAGATGGAGATAATTTGATATTCTCCTTTTTTGGATACATCCACAAACATACTGGCCCCGTATAAATCATCCAGGTAGGATCTTAAGGCTGCAGTTGAGGGATAATTTGCCGTACTGCTCTGCAGGACATAAGGGAGAAGCGCACGCTTGGTTACTGACTCTTTTGATAAAGGCGCCTTCATTTTCCATACCATTGTGTTTGTTTTGTATTTATCCGATTTTACAATATGAAGCTTATAGCCCTTCATATCTTTTATAGCTTCAGAAATCACTCCCATATGGGTCCTCCTTTTTATTCAGGTGCCTTAAGCAGGCAATGAATGGTTTATCTGTTTTACCTACAAAGCTTTGATTAATACATCTTATGTATTTCCTTCAAAGGTTATATTTTTATCTTTTCCTTTGTATAAGAACCTATTCCCACTATACCTTTCTGTTTTCCATAATTACAAGTAAATGGGCCTCTTTTCGCCCAATTTCTGGATAAATTAATAGCTTCCTTTATAGAAGAAGCTTGAAAAGGAAGCTAGTTATTGCTTTTTTTCATTGAGATCGCTTAATGATTAATGGCAAAGTTTTTCCTTTGAGACTGGTACAAAAGCTTGTCCTCAAATAGAAAACCTAATTGATTTGGATCATCATGCCTTGCATTTTTAATTATTCCTATAAAAAGCACGAAAAAACCCAGGTTTTCCACCTGGGTTTTTGTAAAACACACTATGTGCTTGATCACCGTTCGCAAGAGGACGTCTCAGGATAGTTGGCGATTCCGCTTTTCTACTTGTCCAGCTCCATCGCCTAGCCCCTCGGGTCATAAGACACTTCCCTTCAGAAGGCAAAGAACGCCTTCCTGAGGGGCATGTCTTATGCCTGTCTGACTTGCACAGGACGTGCTGACGTCAACGTTCGCCACAGGACGTGGCGGGTTTTAGTTGACGGTCCTTAATACAGGGCGATTCCGCTTTTCTACTTGTCCAGCTCCTCCGCCTAGCCCCTCGGGTCATAAGCCACTTCCCTTCAGAAGGCAAAGAACGCCTTCCTGCGGGAATCGTCTTATGCCTGTCAGGGCTGAACAGGCGATTCCGCTTTTCTTTTGTCCAGCTCCTCCGCCTAGCCCCTCGGGTCATAAGCCATTCCCCTTCTGAAGGCAAAGAACGCCTTCCTGCGGGGACTGTCTTATGCCTGTCTGACTTGCACAGGACGTGCTGACGTCAACGTTCGCCACAGGACGTGGCGGGTTTTAGTTGACGGTCCTTTATACAAGGCGGATCCGCTTTTCTTTTACCTGCTACCCTTTATATAGTGCGTTCCGGATGCCTTTGGCGCATCTGCGCGTCCGATAAAGCCTGTCAACGCCAGGATTGTCAATACATACGGTGCAATTAACAAGTATACATTTGGAATGTTCTCGAGGAAAGGCAGGCTCTTTCCGATGATACTCAAGCTCTGTGCAAAACCGAAGAAAATCGCTGCACCCATCGCTCCCAGCGGATGCCACTTTCCGAAGATCATCGCCGCCAGCGCCATAAAGCCTTGTCCGCTGATGGTTGCGTGACTGAAGTCAGAAGAAATGGACTGAGCATATACAGCACCGCCTAGTCCTCCTAACGCTCCAGAGAGAATGACTCCGATATATCGCATTTTTGTTACATTGATACCCATTGTATCGGCTGCCATCGGATGCTCCCCGACCGAACGGAGGCGCAGGCCAAACGGTGTCTTGTAGATAACAAACCATACAATTATCGCGATAATAATCGCAACATAGGATGTCCAGTACGTATTCGAAAAGAACAAATCGCCGATCACTGGAATGCTGCTTAATACCGGAATGTCAATTTTGCTAAACCCTTCCTGGATAATGTCTGTTTGTCCTTTATCATAGATCAATTTTACCAGGAACAAAGTTACCCCTACTGCAAGGAGATTGATAGCAACCCCCGAAACGGTATGATCGGCTCGGAAGGTGATCGATGCTACGGCATGCAGCATGGAAAATACCGCTCCCGCAGCCATCGCAACCAAAAGGGCAACCCATGGAGTCATATTTCCAAGAGTATCAACAGTACTGAGATTGAAAACAATGGCTGTAAAGGCGCCGATTACCATCAAGCCTTCGAGCCCGATGTTAACAACCCCGGATCTTTCGGAGAATATACCACCTAATGCAGTGAGAATAAGTGGTGCTGCCCAAAGTAAAGTAGATGGGATAATAATTAAAAGGATATCCATCAAGCCCACTTATTTCACCCCCTTCTTGCTCATTCTTTGAATGAACCATCGAATAATATAGCTTGAAGCAACAAAGAAAATTATAAGGGCAATTATGATATCGACCAATTCGTTTGGAATACCAGCTTCAAGCGGCATGTTCAATGCGCCGACCTTCAGGCTTCCAAAAAGAAATGCCGCAAGAACTACACCGATTGCTGTATTTCCTCCCAGTAGAGCCACAGCGATACCATCGAAGCCGACTCCTGTAAATCCGCTCTTGATTGCTGTATAGCCGAATGTTCCCAGACCTTCCATAGCACCTGCGAGCCCTGCAAAAGTCCCGGAAATAACCATTGATAAAATAATATTATTCTTTACGTTCATACCTGCATATTGTGAAGCGTGCTCGTTAAATCCTACTGCTCGAAGTTCAAACCCTTTTGTCGTTTTTTCAAGGATAAACCACATCAGAATGGCACAGATGACGGCTATAAATATTCCCCAGTGAAGACGGGAATACTCTGTCAAACCCTCAAAGAATGGAGATCGGAGGGAAGCAGTGTCTGCAATATTTTCTGAACGTTCTTTTCCTTCTGATAAAACTGTACGAATTACATTATTGGTCACATGAAGTGCCACATAGTTCATCATGATGGTTACGATAACCTCATGGACCCTGAACTTAGCCTTTAGATAACCAGGTATAAAGGCCCATAATGCACCAGCAGCTGCCGCAGCAAGAATGGCGAGCGGCAGGTGAATGACTTTAGGCAGATCGAAGGATACCCCTACCCAGACGGCTGCAAGCCAGCCAACGATCAGCTGTCCCTCTACCCCGATATTGAATAGTCCTGTCCTAAATGCAAAAGCTACAGCAAGACCAGCAAGGATATAGGGGGTAACCTGTCGAATGACTTCACCCGTAAAGTAAACATCTCCAAATGCACCATTCCATAGTGCGGTATAGCCCGCTGCCGCATCGTATCCGCTGGCAACCATGATAATCGTCCCTACCAGGATTCCCAGCAGGACGGCTATGACAGGGACAAGTATATTTTTCGTCCGGTTAGACATTCGTTTCTTCACCTGCTTCCTTCCGCTTCGAACCGGCCATCAGAAGCCCCAGCTCCTGCTCCGTCGTTTCTTTTGGATTCACAATAGCCACAATCTCGCCTTCGTATATAACCGCAATCCGGTCACTCACATTCATAATTTCATCTAATTCAAACGAAATGAGAAGTACTGCTTTCCCTTTATCCCGCTGTTCAATCAGGCGTTTATGGATGAATTCAATTGCTCCTACATCCAGTCCTCGCGTCGGCTGAGCCGCTATAAGGATTTCCGGGTCTCTGTCAACTTCCCTGCCTATGATAGCCTTCTGCTGGTTTCCGCCTGACAGGGCCCTTGCAGGAGTAAATTCATTGGGAGTGCGGACATCATACTCTTTAATTAACTTCCGTGCCTTATCATAGATATTCTTAAAATTCATAACCCCTGACTTGGAGAAAGGACTTTTATAATAGGTTTGAAGAACCATATTTTCCCCAATCGGATAATTCAAAACGAGGCCATGTTTGTGCCGATCCTGGGGAATGTGAGCCAATCCGGATTCTGTAATCTTTCTTGGAGTAAGGTTCAGTATTTCCTTGCCCTTAATTTTTACGCTGCCGCTTTCCGCTTTGCGCAGCCCTGTAATCGCCTCGATCAATTCGGTTTGTCCGTTTCCATCCACCCCTGCAATCCCTACGATTTCACCTGCCCGAACAGACAGGTCTAGACCCCTGACAGCCTGGACTCCCCTGGAATCCTTCACAGCCAGTCCTTTGATTTTCAGAACATCGCCGGCAGGATTGGCTTCTGATTTATCAGTGGTAAAAACAACATCCCGGCCGACCATCAAGCTGGCCAGTTCGTTTGGATTTGTTTCGCTGACGTTTACAGTGCCAATTCCTTTCCCTTTGCGAATAACAGTGACACGATCACAAACTTCCATAATTTCTTTCAGTTTATGGGTAATAAGGATGATGGATTTTCCTTCTTTTATCAAAGTCCGTAAAATCTGAATCAGTTCTTTAATCTCCTGAGGGGTCAAAACAGCCGTCGGTTCATCGAAAATAAGGATTTCCGCACCGCGATACAGCGTTTTCAAAATTTCAACACGCTGCTGCATACCAACAGATATGTCTGAAATCTTGGCCTGCGGGTCAACTGCAAGACCATAGCGTTCTGAAATTTTCCTGACTTCCTCTTCGGCAGTTCGAATATCGATTACTCCGCCTTTGGTTGTTTCCATGCCGAGAATAATATTTTCCGTAACGCTAAAGGTGTCAACCAGCATAAAATGCTGATGAACCATCCCAATTCCAAGATCATTTGCAATATTGGGATTTGTAATATTAACAGGTTTTCCTTTGACTTTTATTTCTCCTTGTTCTGGCTGATAAAGGCCGAATAAAACATTCATCAAAGTTGATTTACCTGCTCCATTTTCGCCAAGAAGCGCATGGATTTCCCCTTTTTTTACTTGCAGTGTAATATTGTCGTTTGCGACAAAGCCCGAGAATTCTTTACGAATATTGAGCATTTCAATAACATATTCCACTTGTTTGCTTCACTCCCCACATTAGGTAGAAAAAGATAGTAGTAAGAGGTCTTACCTCAATTACATGCAAAAAATGGGGTTTCCCCCTGAAAACCTTAAATGAAAAGCAGAACGTTTTCTGCTCTTCAGTTAGGGTTTTGCTGGCATCTTAGTCCCCATTCATAGTTTTACTGAAAGGAATAAGATGCAATGTGCACCTTATTCCTTTCAGGTAAAGTGATCCAGCTGCATGCAAGGAAGATCCTTATGAGCCAGTTGGTTTATTTTATTTTACAGAGAAGTTTTTAAGATCCTTTAAAGTCCCCGGAACTGTGATATCTCCATTTTTGATTTTTTCTTCAAATTCTTTAACTTTAGCTTCAATGTCAGCTTTCGCAGCCACTTCATCATTGATTTTAGCCAGGCCTACGCCATCTTCAGCCAAACCGTATACAGTTGTTTCTCCGCCAGGGAAATTTCCTTCCTTAGCTTTTGTAGAAAGGTCTTTAACTGCAACATCTACACGTTTTAGAGCAGAAGTGATGATCACATTATGTTTTTTCCCGTCAATTGTCACTACACCTTCTGCTTCCTGGTCTGAGTCAACCCCGATTGCCCAGTAGTTTTTAGAAGGATTCTTCATCTTTAAGTCGCGAGCTTCTTTGAATAGTCCGTTACCAGTTGCACCAGCTGCGTGGAAAATGACGTCTGTTCCAGAAGAATACATTCTAGAAGCGATGGATTGTCCAATTTCTGCTTTGTCAAATGCCTCTGCATACTGAACATCTACGTTTGCATCTGCGTTTACAGCTTTGACTCCGGCAAGGAAACCAGCTTCAAAGCGTTCGATAACCTCACTCTTCATTCCGCCGATAAAACCAATTTTATTGGATTCTGTTGCAAGTCCCGCTGCAACTCCAGCCAGGAAAGATGCCTCCTGCTCTTTGAAAAGGACGCTTGCAACGTTGGGCTGTTCTACTACACTATCGACGATACCGAAGTGAGCATCTTTTTGCTGCCCTGCGATCTCATTTACAGCCTCTGCCATCATAAACCCAATACCAAATACTAGGTTGAAATCTTGGCGAGCCAGGGAATTAAGGTTAGTTGTATAATCAGCATCTGATTGAGATTGTAAGTAATTGTATCCGTCCTGGCCTTTTTCGAGACCATTTTCTTCACCAAATTCCTGGATTCCTTTCCAGGCGGATTGGTTGAAGGATTTATCATCAATTCCTCCGACATCTGTAACCATGGCTACTTTGAATGTCTCTTCTGTGTTTTTGCCATTGTCACCAGTGGTTTCGTCTTTTTTTGCGTCATTGTTGCCACAAGCGCCAAGGATTGTTCCAGCAGCCAGTACAAGCGACAGAGCTAAACCAAATTTTCGCTTTTTCAAGTTTGGTACCCCCTAAGGATTGTTTGGTCGATTTAGTAGAAACGGAAGGTCAGCAGGTTAAGGTTTCCTTGTCCATAAAAAGTCAAAATCTTTTTCTCAGAACATGAAAACTAAACTTATCTGCCTTAAAATAATTGACTGAAAAAAGAATTGGTACATCCATTTCATCGAAATGCATCTGCTTTAAAACTAGCAATGCAGTTTCAGGGTCACACTCCAGAATGGGCGATATTTTTTCGTGATAGCCAATCGGCTCGATTTGGGCGACAGCGTATGCAATTTTCCTGCTCGATCCTTCCTCAAGCATTTGGAATATCGATTCTCTTTCATATGCAAAGGATTCTGGTAAAATCTCTGAAGGAACCTTGTCTATGCAATAGACAACTGGCTCCCCGTTCGCAGTCCTTACCCTCTCAAACACGACTAATTCGTCCTCCGGTGAGCATGTGAAACGGTTAATATCCTCTTCGGTAGGTCCAGTTGTAGAAGTTTCAAGAAAGATGGTCCCCGGTTTCATACCTGCCTGTGCAATCATATCTGTCACACTGTTCAGCTGCTCGATTCCCGAGGTAAACAGCGGTTTGGCATTCACAAATGTGCCGACTCCGTGCCTGCGAATAATAACGTTTTCTTCTTCAAGAATCCGCAATGCCTCGCGAAGAGTGGCTCTGCTTACACCAAGCTGTTTTGATAGGTCAAATTCAGACGGGAGCTTTTCTTTCTCTTTATAGACTCCTTTTTGAATGTCCTTTTTAAGGTGATCGATAACTTGTAAATAAAGGTGACGATTATCTGACTTGATTGACATAGGGTTTCCTCCAACCTTCTTCTCCAGACATCAGACCTCTGATGTTTTACATTCCTACTAATCGAAAATACTATAACACTTTTTTATTTATAAATAAATAGAGTTTGTCGATTTTGTAGAAAAAACCAAACAAATAATAAATTAAGAAAATTCAACCTCCAAAAGTCCCCATTAACTGGAAGGTGATTACAATGGTAACGCTTTCAATAGTATGCTATATTTAGGCTGCCTACCTATATTTTATCGGTTCTATTTTTTCTTCCAGGCACGAAAAATCCCCTTCAGCGGTTTTTACTGAAGGGGATACGTCATCACATACGAGTTTTATATGTTCAGGAGCTCGCTTCTTCTGACTTTGACACTAAAACGGTTCTTGGTTTGCTGCCCTCGTAGGGACCAACAATTCCTCGCTGTTCCATTTCATCAATGAGCCTGGCCGCTCTGGAATAGCCAATCCTGAATCTCCGCTGCAGCATGGAAACGGAAGCGGTCTGCATTTCTACAATCAAGTCCACGGCATCTTCATATAAATCATCATCAACCTCAGAAGAATTTTCCGGTATATCCTCCGGTATCATCTCTTCCTGGTATTGAGCCTTCTGCTGACCAATTACAAAGTTAACAACTTCCTCAACCTCTTCGTCCGATAAAAACGCTCCCTGGACACGTACTGGTTTTGAAGCTCCCACAGGAAGGAACAGCATATCTCCCCTTCCCAAAAGCTTCTCTGCCCCTCCCATGTCAAGAATGGTTCTTGAATCGGTCATGGATGAGACGGCGAATGCTATTCTGGATGGGATATTGGCTTTGATTACCCCTGTAATGACATCAACGGAAGGGCGCTGTGTAGCAATAATCAAGTGTATTCCTGCAGCACGGGCCATTTGAGCAAGCCTGGTTATAGAATCCTCAACATCAGATGAGGCGACCATCATCAAATCGGCAAGCTCGTCCACTATTACGACAATATACGGAAGGAGCGGCTGATTTACGCCTTCCTCCTCATTATTTCTTTTGACATACTCGTTATAGCCTTCAATATTTCTTGTGCCAGTGTGAGAAAATAAATCGTAGCGGCGTTCCATTTCACTTACAACCTTTTGCAATGCCTGGGAGGCCTTTTTGGCGTTGGTCACAACCGGCGCAAGTAAATGGGGTATTCCGTTATAAACATTCAGCTCGACCATCTTTGGGTCGATCATCATTAGCTTGACTTCATGGGGTTTGGCTTTCATCAGGATGCTGGTAATAATCCCGTTGATACAGACACTCTTTCCGCTTCCGGTTGCCCCTGCCACAAGAAGATGGGGCATTTTATTAAGCTCGGCAAGCACAGCTTCGCCGGTAATGTCACGGCCCAGACCAATTTGAAGCTTTGACCCCGGCTTATTATGCTGTTTGGCATCAAGCACTTCTCTTAAAGAAACCATGGCAACCTCTGAATTGGGAACCTCAATTCCAATCGCTGATTTTCCGGGAATTGGCGCTTCGATCCTGATGTCCTTTGCTGCCAGGGCAAGAGCCAGGTCATCACTCAAACTCACAATTCGGCTTACTTTAACCCCCACATCAGGGTGAACCTCGTATTTGGTAACTGCCGGACCCAAATGTACCTGGGTTACTCTGGCTTTTACCCCAAAGCTCTGGAAAGTCCTTTCGAGCTTAGCTGCATTTGCATGGATTAATTCGTACTCCCCGCTCTGGTCCGTTTTGTTTGGAGTTTTCAGCAGCTTGATCGGAGGCAGCTCATAGGCTGCATTTTCCACTTCTGTAAATGTCATTGGCGGGGGGCTGTCGTCTCCCGTTTTATCTTCTGGTTCATTCTGGTTCTGTGTATTCTTTTGATTTGGTCTGACAGCTCCCTTTTCAGTTTCATGCTCATCCTCGGCCGGATAGGCCCGCTCCGCAAAGCTTGAAATAAGCGGTTCAGCTGAAGGAATATCTTCAGGTTCAGGAGTGGCAGAAACCGGAGCAGCCTTTGGTTCTTCTGATTTTCGCTGTGCCTTCTTAGCCTCCAGTTTTTCTTCTCTCTTATGCGATTGCGCTTCCTTCCAATCTTTTACATCTTCCTTAAAAGCTTCCCACTGTCTTTTGAAAAAAGCACCAATACCGGAGATGAATTTTCCCGCCGGCTCACTGAAGGTTTTGCCAGTGATAAGGACAAAGCCAATAACAATCGCAACAAAGGCGATCAGCTGGGATCCGGCTGCGTCGAACAAATAATAAAACAGAGCAAATAAAATAGCACCAATCATTCCTCCGCCAAGGTCCACTGTACTGGTTTCCCCCTTGGCTTCCATTAAGTATAAATCCCATGTATTCGCAATCACACTTGGGTTTTCAAACTTCCCTCCATTCGACAGGAGCTCAAAAAGTGTTACATGGCTCAGGAGCAGGATGGCTCCTATGATTAAATATGTACCAAAAAGCTTGATTTGAAAGATAAACGGAAGTTTTCTCTTCCACATAATGTAGACACAGAATATCACCAGCCCCAAGAGGCCAATCATATACCATTCTCCCAGAAAAAAACGAAAAAACATAACCGTTGCGTTACCCGCTGCTCCAAGCTTTGCAATTGCAATGACAGCCAGGGCAAGAAGAATCAGGCCGCCTAATTCATACTTCAGCGTTGTCTTTAGCTGGTCATTATTTTTCCGTGTTTGTCGTTTTTTCTTTTTAACCATTCTATCACCTTATTATCTAGTCTTCATTTTAAGTATAAACAAAACCTGTACCCGTAAACTCCCAATAAGAAAAGAAGCAGCCTGAAGTCGGCTGCTGTTAAAGTTTAACCCTATTATATCATAACGTCCACATATTATTGTCAAACATTTGTTCTAGGACAGGGAAAATTTTGTTCCTGGCGTGCAGTTGGGCTCTAAAAAGTGGGCGGGATCTGTACTCATGACTCGAACAATCCGATAATTAAAACCGTCTTCTTGCTCAGCGAGAACTGGAATCCCATTGTAGGATACCATTAGCCCCGGAGAAGCCTTTTCCTCCTCATGAGGATAAATAAGTTCCTGTGGCATCATGGTGTACAAGATCATTGAACGATCCCTTCTTTTCTTTCCTTATTCAGCTCGATTAACTCATTCAGCTTCTTCATCGCCTGGCCCAGTCCGCCCACCTCGTCAATCAGGCCGGTGTCAACAGCATCAGGTCCGATTACATTCGTTCCAATATCCCTGGTCAGGTTGCCTTTTGCAAACATTAAATCTTTGAAGGTATCTTCCGTTATATTGGAATGTTTGGTAACGAACCGGATTACCCGCTCCTGCATCTTATCAAGGTACTCAAAGGTTTGCGGCACACCGATGACGAGGCCAGTCAGCCTGATCGGATGGATGGTCATCGTCGCCGTATCAGCAATAAACGAATAATTACAGGAAACGGCAATCGGTACACCTATGGAGTGGCCTCCTCCAAGAACAATAGACACAGTCGGTTTGGACAACGATGAGATCATTTCCGAAATCGCCAGGCCTGCTTCGACATCTCCACCGACCGTATTAAGGATGACCATCAGTCCCTCGATGTTTGGGTTCTGTTCGATTGCCACCAACTGTGGAATGATATGTTCATACTTGGTTGTTTTATTGTGCGGTGGGAGCTGCACATGGCCTTCGATTTGGCCGACAATTGTCAAACAGTGAATTTTTGAATCCTGTGATAATTGAGGTACATTCGTCTGACCGAGCTGCTGAATTTTCTCAATTAAAGAAGAGGACTTCTCATCTTTCTGCCCCTCTTGTTTTTCTGGATTAACCTCATTCATTTGCATTCTGATTTTACCCCCTACATGCATGATGATTTTAGTATGGACTTTCCCAGCCGTTTCATGCGGAATAGGGAGAATTTTGAACGCAAAAGACACCCGTGTACCGGGTGCCTTAAGGAACCATGAATTTTATTAATTAAGAATGGTACGGCAAGCGAATCTTTACCTTACCTCCATTAATATGGGCATGATCATTGGCCGACGCTTTGTTTTTTCATATAAATAATGGCTAAGTGCTTCTCTCATATCCTGTTTCAATCCTGCCCAATCAAAGGATTCCCTGGCAAGGACTCTCTCGACAATCTCTTTTACGAGATCCCCCGATTCATCCATAAGCTTTTCCGATTCACGGACATAGACGAAGCCGCGGGAGATGATTTCCGGACCGGCAGCGATCCTGCGTTCCGATTTATTCAGGGTAACAACGACAATTAAGACACCGTCTTGGGAAAGCAGCTTTCTGTCCCTGAGGACGATATTCCCTACATCCCCTACCCCGATGCCGTCAATCAGGACATTGCCTGCAGTCACCCGGTCTGTTGATCGTATTCTGTCATTCATTAAATCAATGACATCCCCGCGGTCAGGGATGTGGATCCGGCTTTCGGGAATGCCGCAATCCTTCGCCACCGAACTATGCGCTTTCAGCATTTTATATTCCCCATGGACAGGAATAAAAAATTTAGGATTCATTAAATTGATCATAAACTTCAGCTCTTCCTGACTTCCGTGGCTGGATATCTGGAGTTCCCTTTTTCCAAAAATGACATTTGCCCCCGCTCTAAAGAGCATATCAACCGTCTTATTATGGAATACCTCATTGTTTTTCAATGGCGATTCCGGAATCAGGACTGTGTCCCCAGCCATAATATTGGTTTGAGGATGGGACTGCCTTGCCATCTTTTGAAGGGCTTCTATTGGTTCACCCTGATTTCCGGAAATTAAGATGACCTTTTCATCTTCCGGAATTTGCTTCATTTCATTAAGGGTATAAATCGTATCCTCATCCGTGGCGAGATAGCCCAGATCAACTGCAAGCTCTATAGTACGCCTTAAACTTTTCCCGATAATGGCTACCTTTCTCTGACTGTCCCTGGCACAGTTAAAGATATGCTGGATCCTGTTCAGGTCAGTAGCAAAACAAGCAGCAATAATTCTTCCCTTCGCCTGGCAAAAATGATCATAGTATTCCTTCGCAATCATTGCCTCTGAAGTCGTGTAGCCGGGTTTTTCTGCCTTTGTGCTGTCGGATAAAAGGCAAAGGACCCCTTTTTCACCAATGCGGGCCATTTTGCCGATTTCGGATTGATACAGCTTTGGTGCCGCCTGATCAAATTTAAAATCCCCCGTATGGACAATTGCTCCTTCTGAAGTGTGAATACAAACTGCAACAGAGTCTGGAATACTGTGCGTAGTTTTGAAAAATGTCACCGCAGCTGACCTGAAAGGGAGCCTGGAATTAGAGTGAATTTCCCTGAAGTCCGGTTTCCCCTCAAATCCCTGTTCTTTCATCTTTTCCCTCGCCAAGGCAATCGTAAGCTTTGTCCCATAAACAGGCACCCTTATCTTTTTTAATAGATAAGACAATGCGCCAATATGATCTTCATGTCCATGAGTAAGGAAAATTGCCTGAATTCTATCCTTATTTTCGATTAAATAGGAAATATCGGGGATAACAACATCAATTCCCAGCATTTCATCCTCCGGGTATTTCAGACCGGCATCCACGATAAAAATGTCTCCGTCCACTTCTGTAAGATACATATTTTTTCCGATTTCACCGACTCCGCCCAAAGCTATTACCCTGATGCTTTCATTTTTTCTCGCATTCAATTGTATAGTTCCTCCTATGCTGAATTGGGCCGACCATGACCAGTTACTGTTATTATACTTGATAGCTGAAATCCTTTACAACTTAAAACCGCAATCTGCGAGGGAAGAAATACTTTCATTCTTCTAATGGAAAAAGAGAATGCCCATGGGACATCCTCTTTTCTTATTTATTCAACAGGTTTACGAGTGCAGCCCTTTCCTGTTCCGTTAATGGTACCAGCGGGAGCCTGACTCCTCCAACGTTCATCCCTTTTAATTGAAGAGCTGTTTTTACAGGACCGGGACTCGGAGCTGAAAAAAGCCCTTGCATTACTGGAAGCAGCTGCTGATGAAGCCTGGCTGCCTTCTCGTTTTGGCCGCCAAGGAACGCCTTGACCATCTCCTGCATTTCATTTCCAATGATATGGGAAGCAACAGATACTACCCCAGTTCCTCCAATCGCGAGTACTGGAAGTGTAATACCATCGTCGCCGCTGTATACAAGAAAATCATCCGGAGTGTTAGCTATAATCCTGGTAACCGCATTGAGATCACCGCTTGCTTCCTTTACGGCAACAATGTTTGGAACTTCAGAAAGCCTGATGATTGTATCAGGATGGATATTGACTACAGACCTTCCCGGAATATTATAAACCATGACAGGAAGCCTGGTGGCTTCCGCCACAGTCTTAAAGTGCTGATAAAGCCCTTCCTGGTTAGGTTTATTATAGTATGGAGCGACGATCATAATAGCATCGACGCCCACCTGTTCAGCTTTTTTTGTAAGTTCAACCGTGGCGTACGTGTTGTTGCTTCCTGTCCCTGCAATGACCGGGATGCGCTTATCCACAACCTTTACCACATGTTTGAACAGAGCGATTTTTTCCTCCTTAGAGAGGGTTGGAGATTCTCCTGTTGTACCAGCGACAACAAGAGATTCTGTTCCGTTATCAATTAAATGGTTGACCAGTTGGGTCGTCTTTGCAAAGTCAATATGACCTTTATTGTCGAAAGGCGTGACCATCGCGGTTGAAATCCGTCCAAATTGAACCATTTGTTTCTCTCCTTTTTAAATCTCGTCCCGTTCATATTCCAGCTGTGCCGTCTCAAGCTGAAAAGCATCATGCAGGGCATTTACTGCATCAACAAGATCCGATTCCTTAACAAGTACCCAGATGGTAGTATGACTGTCGGCAGACTGAAGAATCCGGATACCTTTTTCCGTCAGAGCAGTAACAATTTTAGAGGTTACCCCTGGTACTCCTGCCATCCCTGCCCCAACAACCGATACCTTTGCACAGTTTCGTTCAATCTGGGGATCATGACCAAGTGAATTTAAAATGGAAAGGGCCCGATCGGTCATTTCTTCCGTTACAGTATAGACGACACCCTTTGGCGAGATATTGATAAAATCGACAGAGATATTTTCATTCGCCATCGCTTTAAAAACTTCTGATTGAAGGTTATATTGATCCTTTTTTGCAAATACCTTTACTTGTGTAACATTGGATACATGCGCAATTCCAGTTACAGGCCGTTCCTTTATGTCGCTGCCTTTATTTTGTTTGCTGGCGGACGTTACGAGTGTTCCCAGTCCTTCGGAATAGGTTGATCGTATCCGGATTGGCACTTTTGCCTGCATGGCAATTTCCACTGCACGCGGATGGATGACCTTTGCCCCTTGATAGGCCAAATTGCAGACTTCCGTATAAGTGACCACCGAAAGCGGTCTTGCGTTTTCAGCAATTCTTGGATCGGCAGTCATAATCCCTTCAACATCCGTGAAGATATCGATGTAATCCGCATTTAGGGCTGATCCAAGTGCAGCTGCCGAGGTGTCACTTCCACCCCTGCCAATCGTAGTGATGTCGCCATTGGGGGCAGCGCCCTGGAATCCTGCAACAACCACCACTTCCACTTCCTCCAGTTCCTGAAGGAGCCGGTCACATTTCATTTCAAGAATTTTGGCACCCGTATGCTCGGCATTGGTTAAAAATCCTGCCTGCGAACCTGTAAGTGCTGTCGCTGTTATTCCGCTTTCGTGAAGTTTGTTTGTAAAAACCACACTTGAAATAATTTCTCCGCAAGAGAGCAGAAGGTCATACTCTCTTGGCTTTAGTCCGCTGACATTTCCGCCGACAAGGGAAAGAAGTGTATCGGTCGCATATGGCTCCCCTTTCCTTCCCATAGCCGATACGACAACCACCACCTTGTATCCTTCAGAAATGGCTTGTTTAATATGTTTAATGGCATGTGTTCGGCTCTCGTCATCACGGACTGATGTACCGCCAAATTTTTGGACGATTATTTTCATTACTACACCTCTGAGACTACTCTCTAATTCTGTTTCTATCTATCCATCAGGAAGATGATTATTTTACTAACCCAAGATCTATGAGGGTTTCAGCGATCTGAACTGAATTCCATGCTGCACCCTTCAGGAGGTTGTCTGATACAACCCACATATGGAAGCCGTTTTCATTATCAAGATCTTTGCGAATCCGGCCAACGAAGACGTCATTCTTACCTACACAATAGGCAGGCATTGGATAAAGCTGCTCGGAAGGGTTATCCTGAAGGACGACACCAGGGGCGTCCCCCACAAGACTTTTAACTTCTTCTGCACTGATGCCCTCTGCATCAATTTCAAAGTATACAGATTCCGAATGTCCCGTTCCTACTGGAAGGCGCACACAGGTTGCAGCCACCTGAAGTTCTGGTAGATGCATGATTTTCTTGGTTTCATTGATCATTTTCATTTCTTCGAATGTGAACCCATTCTCTTCAAATTTGTCAATTTGCGGTATGGCATTAAAAGCAATCTGGTAATGTTTTTCCCCAGAACCGACCGGAAGAATTTTTGGTTCGGCTTCCTTGCCATCAAGGATTGCACGTGTTTGGTCATTAAGCTCTGCCACTGCTGCTGCACCGGCACCTGATACTGCCTGGTAAGTTGACACGATCACTTTCTTTAAACCGAATTTCTGGCTCAATGGTTCAAGAGCGACTACCATTTGGATTGTTGAACAGTTTGGATTTGCAATGATTCCGTTATGATTGTGCAAATCGGAAGCATTTACTTCCGGAACCACTAGCGGTACATTTTCATCCATACGGAATGCACTAGTGTTATCCACTACGATGGCTCCCCGCTTTACGGCCTCCGGAGCCAGCGCTTTAGATACACTTCCGCCTGCACTGAATAATGCTATATCAACGCCCTCAAAGCTTTCTGGCGTCGCTTCCTCTACTGTTATTTCCTGCCCTTTATATACTGCTTTCTTGCCAGCTGAACGTGCAGACGAAAGCAGTGATAATTTTGATATAGGAAAATCACGGTTTTCTAAAGTTTGAATCATTTGCTGGCCTACTGCTCCAGTTGCTCCGACCACTGCTACATGGAATCCTCTCTCTTGCGGCATTTGCTGTTTCCCCTTCCAAAGATAGTTTTAAGCTGGCTAGTTGCCAGATTGTAATAAGTAATAAGAGGCAGACAACTTTAAAATAAATCAATCTGCCAATTTTATATTTTCATTTATTTTATCATAATAAACTGCGAAGGAAAGAAAGAATTAATTCTCTGCCTGAATAAAGTATACCAATGATAAAAACAGCTTTCCAATGGCAAGTCAACCTATTCGGGATCTCTGAATCTTTCCACAATCACCGGCTGAAACTGCCTTCCATTCAGTGCTGCCACAATGGTATCTCTTGTCAATCCCATTCTGGCAACAAGTGAGTTTGGTTTTTTCTCAGGGTCATCCTGGCCGAATGGAATGAAGTATACGTTCTTTGTCGCCATCAGCCTCATGAGATTGACCCCATTTAAACCCAGTGCATCGTTCGTAGAAATTCCAAGAACAATTGGTTTTGAATTCCTCAAGGTGGCTTTTGCCGCCATTAAAACGGGAGAATCATTCATGGCATTGGCAAACTTGCTCATCGAAACTCCAGTCATGGGCGAGATGACCATACAGTCGAGCGGCATTTTGGGACCCAGAGGCTCCGCCTTTACAATTGAATCAATAACTTTATTTCCCGTCAAGTCTTCTATCCTTTGAACCCAGTCCTCCCCTTTGCCAAAGCGGGTCGTTGTCCCTTTAACCGTGGCTGTCACGACAGGCACAACTTCTGCCCCTTCATTGACTAGTTTCTCAATCTCTGGGAAAACTGCATCATAGGTACAATGGGATCCCGTTAATCCAAAGCCGATTCTAACTCCTTTTAAGCTCATGTTTTAACTCTCCTTCCTATTCCTCATATCTTCGCTAAGAAGCTTAATCAGAACTTTTGCGAGAATCTGGCCCGCCGTCTTTGGAGCGACAATCCCTGGGAGGCCGGGTGCGAGCAAAGCTTTGATTCCTCGCTTTTCTGCATAACGAAAATCGGTGCCTCCTGGCTTGGAGGCTAAATCAATAATCAGGGTGTGGGCCGGCATCTTTGAAATAACTGCCGCCGTTACAATCGGATGCGGAATGGTATTAATGCATATATCAATATCTTTAACCGCAGTTTCAATGTCGTTAAGATGGAACGGGGTATGCCCCATTTCGGTAATCCTTGCCAAGTGTTCACTTTTCCTGGCTCCGACCATTACTTTCGCACCAAGAGCATGGAATGTCCGCGCAACAGTTACCCCAACCCTTCCAAGACCCAAAACCGCGATCTTGGAACCGTGAATGGTAAAATCCGTGTGCTGAATCACCATCATAATGGTCCCTTCTACTGTTGGAATTGAATTATAAATGGCTACATCATCACGTTCAAAAAGCTGGACGAGTCGGCGGTTGGCCTTCTTGGTGATTTCATCCAGGTATTTGTTGCTGATTCCTGAATAAATAACTGCGTGTGGCGGCAGCTTTTTTAGCATATCTTCAGTAAGAATGACTTTCTCACTCGAAAAAATAGTCTCGACCTGTCCTGTTAAATTTGTTCCGGGAACCGGCAATATAAGTGCATCCTGCACTGAAAAATCCAATTCATCAATCTTTTCTTTTGTTGCTCCTGTAAAAGCGTGATCCAGTTGTTCAAACCCAATCAGCGACAGCTTGGCATCGCGCTCTGTCAGCTTGCGGATAATCTCCAGCTGCCTGGCATCACCGCCGATGACAGCGATCTGCATTCCTGTCAGCATGAGAATAATCACCTTCTTTTTAATAGTCGAACAGGAATTTTTTTTAACTACTCCCACATAATATGTCGGCCGGCAATAGATGGTGAGTTTTTCTGGCAGCCCCCATGAAAAATCCTTCCCCAAATAAAAAAAAGCCGGCATGCGCCAGCTTTAGTCGTCCTCAGGTATATCGATAATCACCATGTCGGTGCCAATCTTCTTAATATGTCTCCACGGAACCCTCAATTCCCCTCCCTGCCTCTTGAGGCCGAACCACTTGACTGATGGAATGACGAGTGCTTCCACCTGCCCGGTCCGCTCATTTATTTCCAGATCGGTCTGTCCCAGAACACCCAGCCTCTCAGCCTTCTTGACATCAACAATTTCCTTCCCTCCCAAATCACTAAGCCTCATGCTTCTCCCCCATTTCTGCATCCTTACTATATATGTATCGTCTTCAACGGCTTTTAGAATCGGGAACATAAAAAACAGTCTGCCGGATGACAGACTGTTTTTTTATTCTATATCAGCTATTAGGAAGCTCCCCGTCCGGACTGATGAGAGCGACAGAGTAATTTTCAGTGAAAATGCTGTTTGTAAGCCCGTTCACACTGTCTTTTGTTACATCGTCAATCTGCTCGACAATTTCATCCAATGAACGATGGCGGCCAAGCAGCAATTCATTTTTTCCGTTCCGGCTCATACGGCTGTTAGTGCTCTCCAAGCTTAGCATCAAGCTTCCTTTTAATTGTTCCTTGCTGTTGTTAAGTTCCTTATCTGTAATGCCTTCCTGCTTGAGCTTCGCAAGGGTGTCCTGAATCGTTTCATACAGAACATCCAGCTGTTTAGCCCCCGTTCCGCCATATATGGTGACTACCCCGCTGTCCCTGTATGCAGAATGGTAGGAAAATACGGAATAGGCTAATCCTCGCTGTTCCCTTACCTCCTGGAATAAACGGCTGCTCATGCTGCCTCCAAGCACATTATTCAGAACGATGAGGCTGTAGATATCCTGATGGCCGATTTGAAGACCCTCAAATCCAATACAAAGGTGAGCTTGCTCCGTTTCCTTCTTTCGGGAAACACGGTTTGAATGAAAAGAAGGCTTGTGGTACTGAATTTCTTCTTTTCCTGCCTCGTAGGCGCCAAACAATTTCTCAACGTTTGTAATGAATGTTTCTGGCACGTTCCCGGCAATTGAAATAACAACGTTCTCAGGCGTATACGTGTCATGCATATAATGATTGAGCGTATCCCCTGTAAAAGTCGTTAATGTCTCTTCTGTACCAAGAATCGGGTACCCAAGGGAATGATCATTGTAGATCGCTTTGCTTAATAGATCATGCACAATGTCATCAGGTGTGTCTTCATACATTTTGATTTCTTCGTACACTACATTTTTTTCTTTATCCAGCTCTTCTGATACGAAGGTGGAATTGAAGAACATATCTGCAAGTATTTCAAGTGCATACTGGGAATGAGTATCCAGCACCTTTGCATAATAGCATGTATATTCTTTGGAGGTGAACGCATTCACCTGTCCGCCAATACTGTCAAAGGATTCAGCAATTTCCCTTGCCGACCTTGTTTTTGTTCCCTTGAAAAACATATGTTCAAGGAAATGGGAAATCCCATTGTTGCCTGGAACTTCATTACGGGAACCTGTTCCAATCCATACACCGATGGCAACTGAACGGACTGTGGGAATTTGTTCAAGAACAATCCGTACTCCGTTTTGGCATGTATACTTCTTAATCAAATAAATTCCTCCTCTGGAACCAGTTGCTAAAACTATTCCTGCAATTCCTAAGTATATTTCATTTTTGTTACTTTTTCCAAAATGAAGATTATTATTTTGCTTTTTTGTGTAAAATTCGCTTTTCACTCAGCATTTCCGAAACTGTTCCAATTTCCAGGTGTTTTTCCTTTATACCTAAAACCATGGTTTCCAGTGCTTTTTCGGTTGAATCTGTCGGATGCATTAAAATCATTGCGCCATTATGGAGTTTTCCTAATACACGCTGATTCAATTCATCTGGAGTCGGTTTTTTCCAGTCGATGGTGTCAATGCTCCATAATACGGTACCTAATTGATGCACAGCAGCAATTTTGACTACTTCCTCTTTAAAACTCCCGCTCGGCGGACCAAACCAACGCGCTTTCCTGCCTGTTGTAGCCTCAATTACATCATTGGTTTTTTTTATTTCATCGTGAATCGCGGCAGCCTGCAGGCTTCTCATATCCGGATGTGAAAATGAGTGGTTCCCTACCTCATGTCCCGCATCTACGATCATCTTTACCAGCTCCGGATTATTTTTAGCCCATCTGCCTTCCAGGAAGAAGGTAGCATAAACATGATGTTTCTTTAAGGTTGCGAGCATGTCAGACAAATATTCGTTCCCCCAGGCCACATTGATGATAAAGCTGACCATTGGCTTTTCCGGATTTCCTCTATAAATGGGTGAAGCAGGAAGGTCGCTTAAGTGGACCTGTGGTTTTATCTCTTCGAAAACAAGTAAATCCGCTTCAAATCTGCCTTCCCTTTTCATTTTGTCATAGGACTTGCCAATATTCACTTTCAAGCCATTATAGCCGGGAATCGCTTTCCACACTGAATCAATCCTGGCATCTACTGGCTTAATTTCATAATCTGGGGCTTTAGTTTCTAATTCCCTGTAAAGTGAATCCTTATGCATTGATACGGGAACGGATTCAGATTTTAAATATGTTATATATTGATGGGAAAACGGATTACTTACCAACAGCCACGCACCGGCCAGCATAACTGCTGCTCCAAATAATTTTTTCATCCCTTTGCCTCCTTACAATAGCCACAATCGCCTTGTCCATTATCTCTTTATAGACTATGTGGCGGAAGGAGATGGTAGAACGGCCTGCCTTTAGATATAAAAAAAGCCAGGGGTTGCCCCTGACTGCTTTTAACTGTTATTTTGCTCCGCTTTTTCACGCTGTTCCTTGAGCACCGCTTTTCGGCTAAGATTTACACGGCCTTGCCTGTCAATTTCAGTGACTTTTACCAGGAGCTCGTCACCAATCTTGACGACATCTTCAACCTTGCCTACACGCTCTTCAGCAAGCTCGGAAATATGAACGAGGCCATCTTTGCCATTAAATATTTCCACGAAAGCACCAAATTTCTCAATGCGCTTTACTTTTCCAAGATACATTTGGCCGACTTCCACTTCACGGATAATGTCTTCAATGATCCGCTTAGCCTTTTGGTTCATTTCGTCATTGACTGAAGCAATAAAGACAGTACCATCCTGCTCAATATCAATCTTGACTCCAGTTTCTTCAATGATTTTGTTAATCTGCTTGCCGCTTGGTCCAATTACGTCCCTGATCTTGTCCGGATTGATTGTCATAGTCAAGATTTTTGGAGCATATTTGGATAGCTGGCCCCGCGGCTCGGAGATGGTTGCAAGCATGGATTCTAGAATCTGCATCCGGCCTATTTTCGCCTGCTGAAGTGCTTCCTCTAAAATTTCACGGGAAAGTCCCTCGATCTTGATGTCCATTTGGAGAGCAGTTACCCCTTTAGCGGTTCCAGCAACCTTAAAGTCCATATCTCCAAGGTGATCCTCCATACCTTGAATATCTGTCAGGATGGAATAATGTTCTCCAGACTTAATCAATCCCATCGCGATACCGGCAACCGGTGCCTTTAACGGCACTCCGGCGTCCATCATTGCCAGCGTGCTGGCACAGATGCTCGCCTGGGAAGTGGATCCATTTGACTCCAGTACCTCTGAGACAAGGCGGATTGTGTAAGGAAAATCCTTTTCAGATGGAATGACGACTTCCAACGCGCGCTCACCAAGTGCCCCGTGCCCGATTTCCCTGCGGCCTGGACCGCGGATTGGACCTGTTTCCCCTACAGAGAATTGAGGGAAGTTATAATGATGCATAAAGCGTTTTTCCTCTTCCAGTCCCAAGCCGTCAAGAATTTGCACATCTCCCATCGCTCCAAGGGTACAGATGCTCAATGCCTGGGTTTGTCCTCTTGTAAACAACCCGGAACCGTGTGTGCGCGGAAGCAGGCCAACCTCGGATGATAAAGGACGGATTTCCTCCAGTCCGCGTCCATCCGGGCGCACTTTCTCCTCAGTGATCAGCCGGCGCACTTCACCCTTAACAATTTTATCAAGGATTTGCTTAATCATTTTCAAGTCGGCTTCTTCGATTGCTTCTTCCTCATATTCAGAAATTACACGATTCTTGACTTCCTTGATCGCATCTTCCCTGGCATGCTTTTCCTTTACCTGGATGGCTGCAATCATATCCTGTTCACATTTGTTTCTAACCTCTGCTTCTAACTCTTTATCAAGTTCAAACAGGGTGATATCCATCTTTTCCTTGCCGACCTTTGCAACTACTTCCTCCTGGAAGGCAATAAGGCGCTTGATTTCATCATGGCCAAACATAATTGCTTCCAGCATCACTTCTTCAGGCACTTCTTCTGCCCCGGCCTCAACCATGTTAATGGCATCCTTTGTACCTGCAACGGTTAAATGCATATCGCTCTTTTCCGTTTCTTCTACAGTTGGGTTAATAATGAACTTGCCATCAACCCGGCCAACAATAACTCCGGCAATTGGACCTTCAAACGGGATATCTGATACAGACAGGGCAAGAGATGATCCCAGCATCGCTGCCATTTCGGAAGGACAATTCTGGTCTACACTCATGACAATTGAAATAACCTGTACATCATTTCTGAATCCATCAGCAAATAATGGACGAATTGGACGGTCGATCAGGCGGCTTGCCAATATGGCCTTTTCACTTGGCCGGCCTTCTCTTTTGATAAATCCTCCCGGAATCTTTCCTACAGCATAAAGACGCTCCTCGTAATTTACTGTGAGCGGAAAGAAATCCAAATTCTTTGGTTCCTTTGAAGCTGTAGCTGTACTTAAAACTGCCGTATCACCATAGCGTACTAATACTGCGCCATTAGCCTGCTTGGCAAGCTGTCCGATTTCAACGCTTAGTTGGCGGCCGGCCCAGTCAATTGAAAATATCTGTTTTCCTTGTTCCATTCATTAAGCCCCTCTCTTACCTGTATCCTTTTAACAGCACCCATGCTTTTTATGACGGAATACGCTTTATTCCTCATGTATCTTTTCAGCATGAAACGCTGTCTTATTCGAAATATACCTTTTTCGGTGGAAATGAAACAAATTCTCCTAAGAGCTTAGGCATATAAAAGCCTGTCCTTTGGAATGCTTTATCATTTATTATGTACAGAAAAAACATCCCTCATAAGCAGGGAGGAATATGTATATAATTTTATACTGAATTAACTTTCTTACACAATAAAAAAGCGGGAAAAAATCCCGCTTTTGTTAATTATCGACGTAAACCAAGCTTGTTGATTAATTCACGGTAACGTGAAACGTCCTTGTTACGCAGGTAAGTCAAAAGGTTACGACGTTTACCTACCATTTTTAATAGACCGCGACGTGAGTGGTGGTCCTTCTTATGAACGCGCAAATGCTCGTTCAAGCTATTGATTTCTTCTGTTAGGACAGCGATTTGAACTTCTGGAGATCCAGTATCACTTTCGTGAGTCTTGAATTCAGCGATAAGTTCGTTTTTGCGTTCTTTTGTGATTGCCATCCGGTTCACCTCCTAATGTGATCCCCTGTTACCGAGCAAGCGTCGGTGACTCGACTTGCCAAGCAAAGGTTCTATTTAATACGTTAATAAGAATACACCTTTTCTTTAAAAAAAGCAAGTCTAGTCAGTGTAAAAATAGTCAAGGGCAGCCTGTTTATCTTTTCCGATTTGTTCAACAAGTGCATCAATGCCGGAAAACTTTTGCTCCGGCCGCAGCCTCAAATGCCATTCAACCGTTGCCGTTTCTCCGTATATATCCTCGGAAAAATCAAAGATATGTACTTCAACGGTTGGTTTTTTTGCCTTTTTTTCCTTAAATGTCGGCTTATACCCAACATTGCACACTCCATGGTGCCATTGATCCCTGCTGAAAATCCTGACTGCATAAACTCCAGTTGGAGGAAGCAGATACTCGTCCGGTGTTTCGATATTGGCAGTGGGGAATCCAATTGTCCTTCCCCGTTTATCTCCATGGGCGACCACACCGGCAGTTGAAAAATGCCGGCCAAGCAAACTGGGAATGGCGTCCACCCTTCCTTCATGAATGACTGAACGAATCAAAGTTGAACTGATCTTCTCTCCATCTGCCGAGAGCTTTGGGACAACACTAAAGTCAAACGATCCCCTCGAATGGAATTGAATGGTTTCCATATTCCCTTTCCCCATCTTCCCATAGGTGTAATCAAATCCGGCAACAGCATGTTTAACATTCAATCCGATTATATAGTCATCAACGAACTGTTGAGGCAGCAAGCTGGCGAACTCAGGTGTAAAATGGACGATGAATAGATAATCTGCCCCAAGCCCTTCAATTACCCTAATCTTATCTTCAAGAGGTGTAATGTATTCGATTTGCTGAACTCTTTTTCCCAGGACTACAGAAGGATGAGGATCAAAAGTCATGACAGCACTTTTCAGCCCTTTGCTTTCAGCAATTTGCTTCGCTTCTTTTATCACTTTTTGATGGCCTAAATGGACTCCGTCGAAATACCCGAGCGCCATGGCAAGTGGAGGAAAGTCATTTTTATTAAAAGTATGCGGGTGATTCAGTTTAATCATTTCCACGTTATTGCTCACCTTTTCTAACAAAGCCTGAATGAACCTTAACTGTCATTCCTCAGTACTTTATCCGGCTTGAGGAGACCGGGCTTTCGAGGGTGCTTCCTGTATATCGCTAATACAGTCCCGTCTTTCGGGCCGACAGCAATCGGTCCCTCCTCAGAAGATAGTTCAGGAGGAATCTCCAATAAGGCTCCATTTTTCACTTTTTCTGCTACTGTATCATTTATTTGATATTTGGGCAAATGAGAAATCCCTTCCTCAAGCGGCCTAAGAATCTGCTCGATTGCTCCATTTTCTGACAAGTCTTCAATCTGTTCGAACGTAAGACAATCATCAAGGGAAAAGGATGCAGACTGGATCCGCTGTAAATAGGACATATGTGCCGGGAAGCCAAGTTCCTCTCCAATCATGACAGCAAGTGTCCGAATGTATGTACCTTTGCTGCATTGAACCCTGAAGCGGAAAGACACAGTTGCCCCTTCAAAGCTGTTCCTGTCGTCCAGTAATTCTATCTGATAGATGTTCACTCTTCTGGATGGCCGTTCAACCTCAATTCCCTGCCGCGCATATTCATAAAGTCTCTTTCCATTGACTTTCACCGCGGAGTACATCGGGGGAGTCTGGACAATCTCGCCTGTCAGATTGTGAAGTACCTGAAGGATTTCATGCCTTGTAATCGGCCTATTCACTAACTTTTCCGTAACCTTTTCCCCGGAAGCATCCTCGGTTGTGGTTGAAAATCCTATTGTTACTTCTCCTTCATACGCTTTTCCCGCGTCGGTAATATACTCGGCCACTTTGGTAGCTCTCCCGATACAGACAGGCAAAACGCCTGTTACATCCGGGTCCAGTGTACCCGTGTGTCCAATTCTTTTCATCTTCAATATTTTGCGCAGACGGAATACGCAATCATGGGATGTCATCCCAGCTGGCTTAAATAATGGCAATATGCCTTCCAAAATGATCCCCCTTCCTGGCTGATAACTCAAGTCATCATTGCCTATTTCTTCCCAAAAAAATGGATAGACATAAGTCTATCCATTTATTCTTTATCCTGATTTTCCTGATCTCTTTCCTGATTTTGAACCTGATGGAGAAGAGTATCAATCCTGTTGCCATAGTCAATGGACTGATCAAATTCGAAGGTAATTTCAGGCGTTTTCCGAAGGCGAATCCGCTGGCCGATTTCGGTGCGGATATACCCTTTCGCCTTTGCCAGTGCTTTAAGAGTATTCTCCTTTTGGGCATCATCACCCAGGACAGAGATAAATACTTTTGCCTGCTGCAGGTCGCCTGTCACCTCAACATCTGTAACAGTTACAAAGCCAATCCGCGGATCTTTTATCTTTCGGCCGATAATATCCCCGAGTTCTTTCTTCATTTGTTCCCCTACACGATTAACTCTATGGCCCATGTTCGATCACCTCGTAATATTAAAGCCATTCAATGTCTGTAATGGTTCGTTCTATCTCCGGAAATGAATCAATTAATCCAAGGGCGTTTTGCAATTCCCTCTCCGTTGACACTTTAGCGGAGGAAACCGCCACAATGGCGATTTTAGTCCTCTGCCAAACATCATGGTAATCCACTTCCGCAGCAGATACATTATACTTCTGCTTCAGCCTCGTTAAAATTCGCTGCAGGACTGCCCGTTTATCTTTTAAGGAATGGGCATCATATATGATGCAATCACAGGCGGCAAGCCCTACTATCATTAACGTTCCACTTCTTCCATGATATATGCTTCAATTACGTCGCCTTCTTTGACATCATTGAAGTTTTTAATGGTGATTCCGCACTCATATCCCTGATTCACTTCTTTTGCATCGTCCTTGAAACGTTTCAATGCATCGATTGTACCCTCAAAGATCACGATGCCGTCACGAATCAGGCGGATGCCGCTGTCCCTTGTGATTTTTCCTTCAGTGACATAAGAACCGGCAATCGTACCAATCTTGGAAACCTTGAAAGTCTGGCGGACTTCTGCCTGCCCAATGACTTTCTCCTGATAGACAGGATCAAGCATTCCCTTCATGGCAGATTCGATTTCCTCGATTACCTTGTAGATGATGCGGTGTAAACGGATGTCAACTTCCTCCGATTCAGCAGCGCGCTTCGCATTGTTGTCAGGTCGCACATTAAAACCAATAACAATGGCGTTAGAAGCGGCAGCAAGGGTAATATCGGATTCGGTGATTGCTCCGACGCCAGTATGGATAATTCTGACGTTAACCCCTTCTACATCCAGTTTATTCAGAGCAGCAGCAAGTGCTTCAGCAGAACCTTGAACATCAGCTTTAATAATGATGTTTAGGTCTTTCATTTCCCCTTGTTTCATATGTTCAAACAAGTTATCGAGACTTACGCGGGATTTTTCGCTTCTTTGAGCCTGAACAGCTTGAGTAGAACGGGACTCACCGATTTGACGTGCTGTTTTTTCTTCAGCAAAGACAACGAAGCGGTCCCCTGCCTGCGGAACATCATTTAAACCGGTGATTTCAACCGGAGTAGATGGACCTGCTTCTTTCACTCTGCGGCCTACGTCATTTACCATTGCACGGACACGTCCAAACGTATTGCCGACAACAATTGGATCTCCTACTCTAAGCGTTCCGTTTTGCACAAGCAGAGTTGCGACGGAACCGCGGCCTTTGTCCAATTGGGCTTCAATAACCGTTCCAACTGCAGCACGGTCTGCGTTTGCTTTATATTCTTCGACTTCACTTACCAATAAGATCATTTCCAGCAGAGAATCGATTCCTTCCCCTTTAAGCGCTGAAATCGGTACAAAGATGGTTTCTCCGCCCCAGGCTTCAGGCACTAATCCATGCTCTGTCAACTCCTGCATGACCCGGTCTGGATTCGCTGCTTCCTTATCCATTTTGTTTACTGCAACAATGATAGGAACATTTGCCGCTTTTGCATGATTGATAGCCTCAACTGTTTGTGGCATAACACCATCATCAGCAGCAACAACTAGGATCGTAATATCCGTTATTTTTGCTCCGCGTGCACGCATAGTTGTGAAGGCAGCATGCCCAGGTGTATCAAGGAATGTAATTTTCTTTCCATTTTCAACGACTTGGTAAGCACCGATATGCTGGGTAATTCCGCCTGCTTCTCCGGCAGTCACCTTAGTATGACGGATTGAGTCAAGAAGAGTTGTCTTTCCATGGTCAACGTGCCCCATGATGGTGACAACAGGCGGACGTTCGGCCTGAGGCTCTTCCTCATCAGCATTGAAATACACTTCCAGATCGGTTGTGTCAACCAGGATTTCCTCCTCGACTTCCACTCCATAATCTGAACAGATTAATTCAATCGCATCTTTATCGAGATCCTGGTTAATGGTAGCCATGACCCCTAGCATAAATAATTTTTTTATGATTTCAGATGGTTCACGGTAAAGCTTTTTAGCTAGTTCCCCAACTGTAAGAGATTCAACGAAAGTGATTTTTTCCGGAAGCTCTCTTTCTTTTTTAACAGGCGGCTGAGTAACTTGGGCCTGGTTTTGCCTACCGCGAGTATTGTTCTGCCG
The DNA here is from genome assembly GCF_004340465.1 of Mesobacillus foraminis. Lineage (GTDB taxonomy): Bacteria > Bacillota > Bacilli > Bacillales > Cytobacillaceae > Mesobacillus_B > Mesobacillus_B foraminis. The sequence continues at coordinate 261,049 of NZ_SLVV01000005.1, forward strand.
CGATTTATTATTGTTATTGTTTCGGTTGTTATTATTGCGGTTATTATTGTTGCGGTTATTCCCTGATTGGAAGTTCTTTCCATCGCGGTTACCTTGAGCAGAGTTTCCTCTATTCGAAGAGGATTGACCAGCATTTGCATTCCCCTGTGGTCTTTGCTGACCTTGACCCTGTGGCCTTTGCTGACCTTGGCCTGGTCTTTGCTGACCTTGACCCTGCGGTCTTTGCTGGCCGCCTTGGCCTGATCTTTGCTGGCCTTGACCCTGCGGTCTTTGCTGGCCGCCTTGGCCTGATCTTTGCTGGCCTTGACCCTGCGGTCTTTGCTGCCCTTGACCGGATCGTTGCTGGCCTTGGCCCTGCGGTCTTTGCTGCCCTTGTCCTGATCGTTGCTGGCCTTGGCCCTGCGGTCTCTGCTGCCCTTGACCTGATTGTTGCTGACCCTGTCCTTGTGGCCTTTGATTTTGTTCCTGCCTTGGTTGCTGTTGCTGCGGTTGTTTGTCGTTTGTTTTATTATAAATGGCGTCTAATCTCCTCACGGTATCAGTTTCAATCGCAGTCATGTGATTTGAAACCTCTATGTTCATTTCTTTTAATTTTGTAATTACGTCTTTGCTGGACACATTATGTTTTTTTGCATATTCATACACGCGTGTTTTACTCATATTTTCACCCCCGCTAGAATTAATCGAGCAACGTCAACAGTTTCTTAGCAAACCCATCATCCAATAGGGCAACGACAACACGTGCATCTTTCCCAATTGCCTGGCCGAGCTTGTACCGGTCCTCGACCATTTTAATTGGTACATGATAGGAATTACATTTGTCTGTAATCTTTTTTTTAGTATTGGCAGATGCATCTTCGGACAATAAAACTAACTTTGCCCTGCCGCCTCTTATTTCTTTAACGGCCAGCTCTTCACCCGAAATGATTTTACGTGCTCGATTGGCTAAGCCAAGCAATGACATCCACTGATTCACCATCAGATTTGTCGTTTCTCCTTTTCGATAAGGTCAAGAAGCTCATCGTATAAAGTTTCATCTATGTTTGCTTCCAAATGCTTTGAAAGTATGTTTCTTTTCTTTGCAAGCAGGACCGCTTCCTTATCCTTGGACAGATAGGCACCCCGGCCCGATTTTTTACCGGTAGGGTCGACAGATACATCTCCCTCTTTTGAACGAACGATGCGGACGAGTTCCTTTTTAGGCCTCATTTCACCGGTTGCGACACATTTACGCATCGGAACTTTTTTTCGGCTGTTCACGCTCATCCACCTCACCCCTTAATCCTGTTCTTCGTCAGTAAATTCTTCTTCGAAATCGCCTAATAGCCGATCGTCGGCTTCACGCGGGAAAATGCCCGCTTCACGTGCATCGGTTTCAGACTTGATGTCAATCTTCCATCCTGTCAATTTCGCTGCCAGCCTTGCATTCTGGCCTCTCTTTCCGATTGCCAGGGAAAGCTGATAATCCGGAACGATGACAGTCGTTGCCTTCTCTTCTTCATTGACAATGACGTCAAGGACCTTTGAAGGGCTTAATGCATTGGCAACAAAGACGACAGGGTCCTCAGACCACTTGACAATATCGATCTTTTCGCCTTTCAGTTCGTTTACCACTGCCTGCACGCGATTCCCTTTAGGACCAACACATGAACCAACCGGATCGACCTCTGCATTATCTGAATGGACAGAAATCTTTGAGCGGTCGCCAGCTTCACGTGCCACTGATTTAATTTCAACTGTTCCATCATAAATTTCGGGTACCTCAATCTCAAACAGTCTTTTCAGAAGGCCAGGGTGAGTCCGGGAAACAAAAATCTGCGGACCCTTTGTTGTCTTTTCCACTTTGGTAATAAAGACCTTGATCCGGTCATGCGGCTTATAGCGCTCGTTTGGCATTTGTTCATTGGCAGGAAGGATGGCTTCAATTTTTCCCAGGCTGACATAAATAAACTTTGCATCGAGCCGCTGAACGATCCCGGTCATGATATCTTCTTCGCGATCGATGAATTCAGAATAAATAATTCCTCTTTCAGCTTCGCGGACACGCTGAGTTACAACCTGTTTCGCCGTCTGTGCAGCAATCCGCCCAAAATCCTTAGGGGTTACTTCGAGCTCAACGACATCCTCAACTGTATAGTTTGGATTGATTCGCTGTGCTTCCTCAAGGGATATTTCAAGACGAGGGTCAAATACCTCTTCAACCACTTCTTTTCTTGCAAATACACGCATCGACCCATTTGCAAGGTTCAAATCAATGCGCACGTTCTGTGCCTGATTGAAATTACGCCGGTATGCCGAGACCAATGCAGCTTCGATTGCATCAATCAATACATCCCTGGATATGCCCTTGTCTCTTTCAAGCACTGTCAGAGCATCCAACAATTCACTGCTCATGAGATAAAAATCCCCCTTTTAATTTCCTTCAAAGTTATGGTTTATAAGGCTGTTTAGATAGGTTTATTTACGAAAAAGTAACCGCAAGCCGGGCGCTGGCAATTTTATCAAAAGGAATGACGACTGCTTTTGTGCGAGTCTTAATTTTTACTTCAACAGTAACTGTTTCACCATCATAAGCGGTTAAAACCCCTTCAAAAGCTTTTTCGCCATCAATAGCTTCATATGTTTTGATAAAAACATTTTTTCCAATTGCCTTTTGGTAATCCTTTTCTTTCTTTAGTGGCCGTTCGGCTCCCGGAGAAGATACTTCAAGGAAATAGTTATGAGGAATTGGATCCATTGCATCAAGTTTTTCACTCAAACGTTCGCTGACAATCCCGCATTCTTCGATATCAACACCATTGTCTTTATCAACATAAACACGGAGGAACCAGTTCTTTCCTTCTTTCACATACTCTACGTCCACTAACTCCAAACCAATCTCCGTTACAATTGGAGTCACCAGTTCTTCCACAACTTCTATCACTTTGCTCATTCTATCCCTCCTTTTGGAATGGGCTTTACTACGGTTTTTAGGTTTTTAAATACATCCCGAAAAGGGCATAACAACACGAAAGAGTGGGTTTCCCCACTCTTGTCTGCCGAGTTATCCTTAGTATTTCCAATAAAAATATAACATATCCGGGATTTTAATGCAAATATAGGAAAGCAGAGGGTCTTTAAAAAACATCCAGCTAAACAACCGCCAAGCCTTGTGTGAGCGTAGAGGCAATGCTCAGTATGCAATTCCAGCAAAAGGTATTTCCAGGCAGGAAGGTGAGCTTTGTCTTCTGAAGACGTAAATCAATCTTGTTTTCACCCAGTACCAGACCCAACGGTACCATACTGCATCGGACTGCCTGTACTTAGGAGAGGTTCACCAGCAAGACACAGGTTTTTCAATAAACGGGAATGATCGATTCATAAACTAAAACAATCGATTCATAAATCAACAAAAACTATCCATAAATTCTTTTCATCGATGCATAAAAGAATAACATGAAATCAAAGCGCAATGTAACCGTCCCATTATCCTCTTTTACACGCAATTGACTCTATTTTTGAAGCACTTTTTAAGAAAAGAAATACAACCGCAATTTTATCTAGTGAAAAACCACCAGAATTGCAAGAATACAGGAATTTTCCGGTAAATATCACGTTGTGCCGCTGCCTCGTCTCCGTCTATGTTAATCCCGAAGGCCGAAATAAAGTAATATACAATACTTTTACGTAAACATACATAAAAAATAGAGACTGGAAATGACTCCAGTCTCAAGGACAAGACCCTAGAATAATGAAAGCTGGTTCTGGTCCGGCAAAGCCTCCAGACAGCCGTGATTATCCAGGAACTCAATGATTGTTTTTGAAACTTTCCCTCGCTGCTGGAGATCTTCTTTTGACAGAAACTCTCCTTTTTCACGAGCCTTAACAATGTTTATCGCAGCATTTGTTCCTAAACCGGGAATGGAATTGAATGGAGGAATCAGCGTATCTCCATCAATGATAAAATCAGTTGCACTGGACTGATAAAGGTCAACCTTTTTGAAAGAATATCCTCGTTCGCACATTTCGAGTGCAAGTTCCAGGACAGTCAGAAGGTTCTTTTCCTTTGTTGATGCATCGAGCCCTTTGCCATTGATTTCATCTACACGTGCCTTTATGCTCTGGCTCCCGCGAACCATGGCTTCTACATCGAAATCTTCCGCCCGGACAGTAAAGTAGGCTGCATAATATAAAAGCGGATGATGTACTTTGAAATAAGCGATCCTGACAGCCATTAATACATATGCAGCTGCGTGCGCCTTAGGGAACATGTATTTTATCTTTTTACATGAATCAATGTACCATTCCGGGACGCTGTTCTTTCTCATTTCTTCTTCCATTTCGTCAGAAAGCCCTTTTCCTTTACGGACAGATTCCATGATTTTGAAAGCGAAAGAAGGTTCGAGTCCCTGATAGATCAAATACACCATGATATCATCCCGGCAGCCGATTACTTCACTCAGTGAGCAGATATTGTTATGAATGAGCTCTTGTGCATTCCCCAGCCATACGTCCGTTCCGTGAGAAAGACCTGAGATCTGGACTAGTTCTGAGAAAGTCGTTGGCTTTGTATCCTCAAGCATCTGGCGTACAAATCTAGTCCCGAATTCAGGGATTCCAAGTGAGCCGGTTTTACTCATGATTTGCTGTTCAGTTACTCCGATGGATTCCGTACTGGAAAAGATTTTCATAACTTCCGGATCATCCGTAGGAATGGTCTTTGGATCAATTCCGCTTAAATCTTGAAGCATCCTGATAACCGTCGGATCATCGTGCCCAAGAATATCGAGCTTTAGAAGGTTATCGTGGATCGAGTGGAAGTCAAAATGCGTTGTCTTCCATTCTGATGTATTGGCGTCAGCAGGAAACTGGATCGGCGAAAAATCATAGATGTCCATATAATCTGGTACAACAATGATACCGCCAGGGTGCTGACCGGTTGTCCTTTTAACCCCTGTACAGCCAGCTACAAGGCGGTCTGTCTCCGCCCCGCGCATGTGGAGATTATTATCCTGCTGATAGGCCTTAACATAGCCATAGGCTGTCTTTTCGGCAACGGTTCCTATTGTTCCTGCGCGATATACATTATCCTCACCGAATAGAACTTTCGTGTAGTTATGTGCCCTTGGCTGATACTCGCCGGAAAAATTCAAATCGATATCTGGAACCTTGTCTCCTTTAAAGCCAAGGAAGGTTTCGAACGGGATATCGTGACCGTCCTTTTTATATCTGGAGCCACAATTTGGACAGTCCTTATCAGGAAGGTCGAATCCGGAGCCGACCGAACCATCATTGAAGAACTCTGAATGTTTGCAGGACGGGCAGACATAATGGGGCGGCAGCGGATTAACCTCTGTTATTTCCGTCATCGTCGCTACTAAGGAAGAACCGACGGATCCCCGTGAACCTACCAGATAACCATCATCAAGCGATTTTTTAACCAGCTTGTGGGAAATCAGGTAAATAACCGCAAACCCATGGCCGATGATGCTCTTTAATTCTTTTTCAAGCCTTGCTTCCACGATTTCCGGCAGCTCTTCACCATAGATGCTTCTCGCCATCGCGTAGCTCATATTGCGCATTTCTTCATCTGCCCCCTCGATTTTAGGGGTGTAGAGATCATCTTTAATCGGCTTGATCACGTCAATCATATCGGCAATTTTGTTAGTGTTCTCCACCACAATTTCCTTTGCCTTTTCTTTCCCCAGGAAGGAGAAAGCTTCAAGCATTTCATTCGTGGTCCTGAAATGGACATCGGGAAGGCGGTGGCGATTCAGCGGATTGGCGCCGCCCTGGGAGTTGACAAGAATTTTGCGATAGATTTTATCATTCTCGTTCAGGTAGTGAACATTTCCTGTAGCCACTACAGGCAGATCAAGCTTTTCTCCAAGTTTGACAATATTGGTAATGATATGTTCAAGTGACCTTTCATCCCGGACCAGCTCCAGCTCAATTAAATGGGCGTATACTTGCTTAGGCATGACTTCAAGGTAATCGTAGAACGAAGCTGCTTCTTCGGCCTCTTCCATCGACTTTTGCATCATCGTTTCAAAAACCTCGCCCTTGTCACAGCCGGAACCGATTAAAAGTCCTTCACGATGTTTTTCCAGGATGGATCTTGGAATTCGGGGAACCCTGTAGAAATAATCGATATGGGAAATGGAAACAAGCTTGAAAAGGTTCTTCAGCCCCGTTTCATTCTGTGCCAATATTGTACAATGGTGCGGCCTTGCCCGCTGGTAGGCCTTCCCCTGCCCCATATAATCGTTCATTTGGTCATGGTATTCAATTCCCTTTTCTCCGGCTTCCTTGAGCATTTTCACTAGAATGAATCCTGTTGCTTCTGCGTCATAAATGGCGCGGTGATGCTGCGTAAGTTCGACATCCAGCTTTTTGGCCAGGTTATTAAGACGGTGGTTTTTCATTTCCGGGAACAGGAATCGAGCTAATTCAAGGGTATCGATTACTGGGTTGGGCGATTTACCTAAGCCGATTTTTTTATAGCCGGTATTTAAAAAGCCCATGTCAAAGGCAGCATTATGTGCGACCAGGATCGCATCGCCCGTCCACTCATAAAAGCGCCTTAAAACATCATCCACTTCTGGAGCATCTGCAACCATATCATCCGTAATTCCTGTTAACTCGATGATCGTTGCTGACAGCCGATGGTGAGGATTTGCAAACGATTCAAACCGGTCAATAATTTCGCCGCCGCGTATTTTTACTGCCGCAAGTTCAATGATGGTATCATAGACAGCCGATAATCCAGTTGTCTCAACATCAAATACTACAAACGTGTCATCAGCAAGCAGGCGATGGGCAGAGTTATAAGCAATTGGTACTCCATCATCTACGAGGTTGGCTTCAACACCATATAAAATTTTTATATCGTTTTTCTTCCCGGCGCCAAATGCCTCCGGAAACGATTGAGCAACAGCATGGTCCGTTATCGCGACTGCCGGATGCCCCCATTTTTTCGCCTGGGAAACAAGGTCGCTTACACTTGAGACAGCATCCATTTGGCTCATTGGTGAATGGAGGTGCAATTCTACCCGCTTCTGGCCTTCTGGTGCTGTATCCTGGCGAAGCTTTGGTTTTATCTCGTTCACATCATTCCCGATCATGACCAGGTCCCGTACAAAGGTGTCGTTCTGGATGCTGCCTCGGACCTTCAACCACATGCCTTTCTTGACACGCTGGAAAATCGCTGCATCTTCCTTATCCCGGGAAAACATCTTGACCATGATGGAACTTGTGTAATCCGTTATTTTAAAGGTTAATAGAGTCCTTCCGCTGCGCAGCTCTTTCGTTTCTGCAAAGAATACATAGCCTTCAACCATAACTCTGCGCTCTTCATCAACGATTTCTTCAAGCCGGCGGTAGTCTGCATCGTCTTTGATAGTAAGACCAATCGTAACAGGGCCTTCCGCCGCACCAGCGTCTCCCTGGTCCTTCTCTGCCTCTTTCTTCTGCATTTCGACCATTGCCATTAAAGCCCGTTCCTGGTCTTCCTTTTCCTTCGCTTTTATAAAATCCTGATACTCGGTTGAAGCTGCATCACTGGCAGCAGTTTCAGTATCTATAGCCAGTGCCGGAAAACCAAACGACTGAAAAATATCAGAAATCAGGCTGGCATATTTTCTTTTAATCGCCAGGCCTTCGGTATCATTCCGTACATTTAAGATGAGCTTTGTGCCCTGCACCCTTGGGAGCTGTTCATTCAATAGCTTCAGTAATGGCGGAGAAATCCCGTCGATTTCCTGTACGCAGTTTTTCCAATAATCATGAATATCCTGTTCGCTGAAACTTTGTTCAACGACATGAATGCTGTAAGTGACAGAAGCAATATGTGAAAAGGTTCTTTCTATCTGGGTTTTAAACCTGCTGAAAACACTGCAGGGAATAATCCGCTCGAATTGAAAGAAAAAGTGCCACTTCTTGGATTTCTTTTCTATGATTACCCTGTCGATCAAAGCATTGTAAAAATGCTGTACGATCGCATCTTCTGTCAGCTGCAGCTGCTGCAGAAGCACTTGGAAACTTTCTTTCTTTTTAGAGGAAAGATCGCTCATTTTTTCCCTCCTATCTATTTTTACTATCCAACTTTGATAGAAAGTTCTTTTTAGCAAAGGTAATTATAACACAAAAACTATGACTGATAATTCGCAAGGTATGAGAAAAATGAGGAAATGATTAGTAGTTTGCTCGAGTTAAAGTGACATATGTCTATGAGTTAGTTCAAAAAAAGATCCCTTCTTCCGAAGAGATCCCATAATATGTTAAAGTGTCTTTAAACTATTTTCAATTGCTTCTTGAAGCTGGTCGATATGGATTTCCTGCATATCTCCTGTTTTCCTTACCTTTACCTCCACGATTCCCTCGCTGGCCTTTTTGCCGACTGTTATACGGATTGGCATACCGATAAGATCTGAATCTGCAAACTTGACCCCTGGACGTTCCTGACGGTCATCAAAAAGAACATCATACCCGGCAGCTCTGAACTTTCCATATAAATCACCTGCAAGCTGCGCTTGTGCTTCGTCCTTCATGTTTATGGCAATTAGGTGCATCTGGAACGGTGCAATGGCAGCAGGCCATACAAGCCCTTTTTCATCATTGAACTGTTCCGCTACGGCGGCCATCGTCCTTGAAACACCAATTCCGTAGCAGCCCATGATCATTGGCTGAGACCTTCCATTTTCATCAAGGTAGGATGCGTTCATCGCTTCACTGTACCTTGTCCCAAGTTTAAACACATGGCCGACTTCAATTCCTTTTGCAAACAGGATATTGCCCTGTCCATCAGGAGATGGGTCACCTTCCTGGATAAAACGAAGGTCCGCATAATGACTGACTTTAAAATCCCTCTCAGGGTTTACGTTAATATAATGGAAGTTTTCTTCGTTGGCACCGCAAACACCGTTTACGATGGCAGCCACTGCATGGTCTGCTACAATCTCGACCTGGCTGACATCAATTGGTCCCAGTGAACCGACTGGACAGCCGAGAACTTTTCTCGTTTCTTCCGCATCTGCAAGCTCACAATTGGCTGCTTCGAGGAGATTTTTCAGCTTGATGTCGTTTACCTCATGGTCTCCGCGCACTAACGCAAGGACATAACGATCATCTGCTTTAAATAATAGTGACTTAATGCAGTCTTTCGCTTCCACCTTCAAAAATTCTGTAACTTCTTCAATCGACTTTTTATTTTCTGTCCGGACCTTCTCCAGCTCTTTGGCTTCCTCTGCCTTTTTCGTATACTCCATAGAAACAGGTGCCATTTCAATGTTGGCAGCATAACCGGACGTATCTGAATAAGCGATGGTATCCTCGCCAACATCGGAAAGGACCATGAATTCATGGGTATCCTTTCCGCCCATGGCTCCCGAATCCGCTATGACAGCACGGAAATCCAGGCCGCAGCGCGCAAAGATGTTGGAATAGGCAGTAAAGATCCTGTCATAAACCTCATCGAGACTTTCCTGGGAGGAATGAAATGAATAGGCATCCTTCATAATAAACTCACGTCCGCGAAGCAGGCCAAAACGCGGGCGTTTTTCGTCACGGAATTTCGCCTGAATCTGATAAAGAGTCAACGGCAGCCTCTTATAGGATTTCACTTCATCGCGCACAAGGCTGGTGATTACTTCTTCATGAGTAGCCCCAAGCGCGAATTCCCGGTCATGCCTGTCTTTTAATCTCATCAGTTCAGGACCGTAAGTGTACCATCTTCCCGATTCCTGCCACAATTCTGCCTGCTGGAGAGCCGGCATTAACAATTCCACTGCCCCCGCATTATCCATTTCCTCGCGGATAATTGTTTCCACTTTTTGAAGAGCCTTTCTGGCAAGCGGAAGATAGGAGTATACCCCGGACGCATTTTGGCGGATAAATCCTGCTCTTAAGAGCAGTTGATGGCTTTTAATATCGGCATCTGCTGGAACTTCTCTAAGTGTAGGGATTAGGGTCATACTTTGCTTCATGTAATTATTACTCCTCATCTAATTCGTATGATAGAATACTATGCTTACTTAAATACCCAGGACAAACCACCCCATAGGACAACGTGCCCTGATACTGGGATGGAATTTTAACCGTAATATGCCTGAGGTTTATAAAAAGAATCTTTGAATATCATTCCAGGTAACAACGAGCATCAGAAGCATTAGAAGTGCAAAACCGATGAAATGAACCATTCCTTCTTTCTGTCGGTCGATCGGCTTTCCTCTGACTGCTTCGATTGCAAAGAACATCAATCTGCCGCCGTCAAGGGCTGGAATTGGCAAAAGGTTCATGATGCCAAGGTTAATGCTAAGAATAGCTGCCCACCTCATCAAATACCATACACCTGATTCAGCCACAATGCTGGTTGATTCATAAATCCCGACAGGGCCTGAAAGTGCATCAATTGAAAATTGTCCCGTCACAAGCTTTCCTACGGAAGTAATGATCACCTTTGTCCATGTGTAGGTTTCTTCAAACCCATAGGCTATGGATTTTAGCGGTGACTTTTCAATAGGGCTGTACACCCCGATGATCCCGATTGTTTCATTTTCGACTTCCCTGGTATCGGGCACTACGGGAATTTCAACTGTATTTCCGTCACGCTCAACAAGGAATTCAAGTGTCTCTCCGGGATTTTTCTGGATCATTTCCACTACATCCGACCAGCTTGAGATTTCTGATCCCTCTATACTCTGGACCACATCTCCTTCTTTTAACCCAGCCTCTCGGGCAGAACCATCTGGAGTAAGTTCACCTAAAATCGGCTCGTTGGAAGGGATTCCCTGAAAGAGGGCAATGATCATAAAAACAACCAGGGCCAGGATAAAATTCATCATTGGTCCGGCAAAGATCGCCATTGTTCTCTGCCCCAGTGTCTTGGAGGCAAACTGTCTGTCGTATGGTGCAAGCTGAGTTTCGACTCCATTTTCAACAAGGACCGCGGTCGGGCTGATCGCAAAGCTTTTCAGCTGCTCATCGTCGCCATCTTCATATCCTTTGATGAATAAGCTGTGCTCAATGTCAGCCTGTTCCACTTCAACAACCACAGCGTTTGGATACTTGTCTTTATTATTAAGGATAATCTTGTTTACATGTTCATTTTTATCAAACAACAGTCCCACTCGGTGGCCCGGCTTGATTTCAATCATTTCCGGGTCTTCGCCGGCCATCCTGACAAAGCCCCCGATCGGCAATAGGCGAATCGTGTATGTTGTCTCATTTTTTTTATGTGAAAACACTTTAGGACCAAAGCCTATCGCGAATTCCCGGCACAGAATTCCCGCACGCTTGGCAAAAATCAGGTGCCCAAGTTCATGGAAAAAAACGAGAGCTCCAAAAATCACAATAAAAGCTATAACTGTGCTCAAATGGATAACCACCTTTTTTTAAAGAAGTGAGTTTACAATTTGTCTTGTTTCGTCATCAATCTTCTGTATGGTTTCAAGATCCGGATTGCTGATGGTCTCATGGGAATCCAGGACCTTTTGTATCAAATCTTCAATCTCCAGAAAAGTAATCTGGTTTTCCAAAAAGGCGGCGACCGCTGCTTCATTGGCAGCATTTAATACGGCAGGCATTGACCCTCCAGCCCTGCCGGCATCATAAGCAAATTTCAGACAGCGGAAACGGTCGTAATCCATTTCAGTAAAGTGAAGTTTCCCGATTTCAGCAAGATTCAGCCTTTTTCCTGACGGCAGCGGCAAACGATCTGGATACGTCAATGCATATTGGATAGGAACTCTCATGTCCGGTGTCCCTAGCTGGGCCACTATGCTGCTGTCGTGAAACTCGACCATCGAATGAATAATGCTTTCCTTATGAAGAAGCACTGAAATTTTTTCATATGGCATAGAGAATAGCCAATGGGCTTCAATCACTTCAAGACCTTTATTCATCATGGTAGCTGAATCAATAGTGATTTTCGCCCCCATTGACCAGTTTGGGTGGTTAAGGGCTTCTTCGACTGTTACGTTCCTTAATTCCTCTCGTTTTCGGTCACGGAAGCTTCCGCCAGAGGCAGTCAGGATCAATCTTTCTATATTTTTCGTTTTCTCTCCCTGTAAAGCCTGGTAAATTGCTGAATGCTCACTATCAACCGGGAGGATGGCCACCCCATATTTCTTTGCAGCCGCCATCACTAGATGACCGGCGGTTACAAGTGTTTCCTTATTTGCAATAGCAATTGTTTTCCCCGCCTCGATTGCTTTTAAAGTGGGTGACAGCCCGACACTTCCAAGGACCGCATTTACAAGGATATCAGATTTCGCAAACGTTGCCGCTTCTTCTAATCCCTCTGGCCCGAAGCCAAAGGCCACTGCCGGAAATTCAGTCTTTAACGTTTCTGCTCCAGATTTTTCCTGAACAGATACATATTCTGGTTTAAACTCTGTGATGGCTTTTCTGACTAAATCAATGTTCCGGCCCGCAGACATCGCGACAAGCCTAAATTCATCCGGATGCTCTCTAATGATGTCAAGGGTCTGAATCCCTATCGACCCTGTCGATCCTAATAAACTAATTTTCTTCACTAACTTCACTCCCAATTTCTACCGTGAAGCCATGCAGGCTTCAAAGCCAAAAGATGAGGTCGGTATTGATGATCCCACCTCATTCTTATATTATAACAAATGCATAAAATGCAGGAGAGGCCAGACAAATAATAAACTGTCAAACCTGTCCAAAATTCCCCCATGCCCAGGAAGAATTCTTCCCGAGTCCTTAACATTGTAGTGCCGTTTCAAGGCAGATTCTACAAGATCTCCAACCTGGCCAAAAATAGAGAGGACCGCAGTAGCCAGCAGAAGAAGGATAAACGGAACATCTACTTCACTAAAGACCGCAAAAAGAACCGCGACGATTAACGCACAAAAGACGCCGCCAAAAAAACCTTCAATTGTCTTATTAGGACTTATTTCCGGCCACAATTTCCTTTTCCCAAAAGCACGGCCGATAAAATAAGCACCTGAATCAGTTGCCCAAATAATGAACAAAGAATAAAATACAAAGGTCAACCCATTGGCCGCGCCTCTTGTTTCGATAAAATAGTAAAAACCAATTCCAACATAAAGTGTTGACATAATGGAAAAGGCCACGTCTTCAAATGAGAATCGGTTTTTCGTGACAACCGTGTAGGTCAGGAAAAGCAATACCGCAAATAGAGCGAGCTCGATTTTAGAATAATTCAGGCGATCAAGTATATCATGATATTCATTTGGAATCAGGAAAATCCACAATAATATAAGAGAAATGATACCTGGAACTGACCACAGTTTCAAATTGCGCATCTTAAGTGCCTCATACAGACCAACCGACGCCAGTAAAAAGACCATTAAGACAAATGGGATTCCACCGTAAATCACGATTGGCAGGAATATTGCTGCTGCTGCGACTGCTGTTATGATTCTTTGCTTCATCTAATCCACACCTTTATTAAACTCCTCCAAAGCGCCGCTGGCGTCCTTGAAATACTTCAATAGCTTCAACAAAATGCTCTTCACTGAAGTCCGGCCATAAAACCTCGGTAAACCAGAATTCCGTATAAGCGAGCTGCCAGAGCATAAAATTGCTGAGCCTTATTTCTCCGCTGGTCCTGATCAGCAGATCGGGATCTTTTAATTCAGAGGTCATTAAATAAGACGAGAATAATTCTTCAGAAATCGTTTCTTCTTCTATTATTCCATTTTTACTGTCTGTTATGACCTTATTGACAGCTTCTAATATTTCAGCCCTGCTTCCATAATTTAAAGCGAAATTTAGAATCAGCCCTGTGTTATCCTTTGTGTCATCCATTGCCTTTTCAACTGCCTTTAGGGTATGTGCAGGCAATTTATCCTTGTACCCCATCATCTTGACCCTGACGTTTTCTTCAATAAGTTCTGGAAGAAAGGTTCCAAGGAATTCTTCCGGAAGCTTCATAAGAAAGTCAACTTCCCGTTTCGGCCGTTTCCAGTTTTCCGTCGAAAAAGCATAAACCGTCAGCGTCTTTACACCAAGCTGATTAGCTAGCTTCGTTATTTTGCGAACCACTTTCATTCCTTCGTGGTGACCTGCAATCCTGGGCAGGGAACGCTTTTTGGCCCACCGGCCATTGCCGTCCATTATGATGGCAATATGGGAAGGAACCTCCTGGGATTTTATTTGGTCTATTCTTTCATGGAGACTGGAAGGTTTATTTTGGGTCTTCCAGGGATTTATTTTATTTAACATAAGACAGCTCCCCTAAATAGGATAAACGTACCTCCAATATAAAAATAAGGTGAAAGCGTTAAACAATCTTGCCCTATTTCCATATGCTCCTATCATACCAAAAATGAAAAAAGATATCTCTATAAAATAGTATGTAGATTGGTTCTTAAACAGAATCTTACAGTTGGAGGAATATGTTTCTATAAAAAAACCCCCTGTAAAAGAGGGTCTTTTCATAATCAGGTTGGATGGTAAGAATTAAACTTCCAATAATTCCTTTTCCTTATCTTTGGTAATCTGGTCGATCTTACTGATTTGATCATCTGTCAGTTTTTGGATGTCATCTGAAAAGCCGCGAAGTCCATCTTCAGTAATTTCTCCGCCCTTTTCAAGCTTTTTAAGCTCGTCATTTGCATCACGGCGAATATTTCGGACTGCTATCTTGGCGTCTTCAGATTCCTTTCTAACCTGCTTTGCAAGCTCTTTACGGCGCTCCTCTGTTAACTGAGGAATGGCCAGACGGATGATTGAACCATCATTTGTCGGGTTGATGCCAAGGTCTGATTTAAGGATCGCCTTTTCAATCTCGCCCAAAATGGTTTTATCGTATGGCTGAATGACAAGCAATCTTGCTTCGGGTACGGAAATTCCGGCAAGCTGGTTAATTGGAGTTGGTGCTCCATAATAATCGACTGTAATTCGATCAAGCAGCGAAGCACTTGCCCTGCCAGCGCGGATGCTGGCTAATTCGCGTGTATATGCCTGAATGGCTTTGGTCATTCTTTCTTTAGCCTTTTCGATGACTTGATTTGCCATAATTATTTCCCCCTCACAATTGTTCCGATTTTTTCACCCATTACTGCTCTCTTGATATTTCCTTCCTCCATGATGGAGAATACGATCAACGGTATATTATTATCCATACATAGAGAAGAAGCAGTTGAATCCATTACAGCCAGGCCTTCTTTAATCACATCAAGGTAGGATAACTCATCATATTTCACAGCATCTTTATTTGTTCGCGGGTCTGCAGAATAGACGCCATCAACATTGTTTTTAGCCATTAAAATGACTTCCGCCTCTATTTCTGCAGCTCTAAGAGCAGCTGTCGTGTCGGTAGAGAAGTACGGGTTCCCTGTACCTGCTGCAAAAATGACCACTCTTGTTTTCTCCAGATGGCGAATGGCCCGTCTGCGAATATAGGGTTCAGCGACCTGGCGCATTTCGATTGAAGTTTGAACCCTCGTTTCAATGCCTTCCTGTTCAAGACTGTCCTGAAGGGCCAGTGAGTTCATTACTGTTGCGAGCATCCCCATGTAATCTGCAGTCGCTCTATCCATTCCCATTTCTTCGCCGATTTTGCCGCGCCAAATGTTTCCGCCGCCAACTACTACAGCAACTTCGACACCAAGCTCGGCAAGCTCTTTTACCTGTCCGGCAACATTTTTGATCACGGATGGGTTGATGCCAAAGCCATTATCGCCAGCCAAGGCTTCACCGCTTAATTTTAAGACAACGCGTTTGTATTTTGGGCCGCTCATAAAAACCTCCATTAAAAGAAAAGTGGAAGCGCCTTGCTCAGCCCCGACAGGCATAAGGCGAACGCCGCAGGAAGTCGTTCTTTGACTTCTGAAGGTGTTTGACTTATGACCCCGAGGGGCTAGGCGCTGGAACTAGACATAAAGAAAAGTGGAAGCGCCTTGCTCAGCCCCGACAGGCATAAGGCGAACGCCGCAGGAAGTCGTTCTTTGACTTCTGAAGGTGTTTGACTTATGAC
>NZ_SLVV01000005.1:277091-453668 GCF_004340465.1 Mesobacillus foraminis
GACCCCGAGGGGCTAGGCGCTGGAACTAGATTAAAAGTGCTTGTGCCATGGAGGCACCGGAACCTGTCACTGAAATGCTCAGTTCCAAAAACAGGGAACACAATGTGTTCCCTGGAATCATTTAAGATTTGCAGCGTATATGAATTATTTTTTGTTGACTTGGCTCATTACTTCTTCAGCGAAATTGTCTTCACGCTTTTCGATTCCTTCGCCAACTTCGTAACGTACGAATTCACGAACAGTGCCGCCTTTTGATTCAACAAACTGGCGCACTTTTTGGTCAGGGTTTTTAACGAAAGTCTGATCTAATAGGCAAACATCTTCAAAGTACTTGCTTAAGCGGCCTTCAACCATCTTGGCAACGATGTTTTCAGGCTTGCCTTCGTTAAGTGCCTGCTGTGTAAGAACCTGGCGCTCACGCTCTACTTCTTCAGCAGAAACTTCGTCACGAGATACATACTTAGGGTTGATGGCTGCAATGTGCATAGAAACATCTTTTGCAGCTGCTTCGTCGGTAGTTCCTTCAATAACTGTCAGAACACCAATGCGTCCGCCCATATGAAGATAAGCACCAAATGCATCAGTATCTGTCTTTGTTTTGATTTCAAAACGGCGAAGAGAAAGTTTTTCTCCAATTTTAGCAATAGCAGCATTAATATGAGCTTCTACTGTTGCACCATTTTCCATCGTCTGAGCAGTTGCTTCTTCAACAGAAGCCGGCTTGTTCTTAAGAATATGCTCTCCCAATTCTTTAACAAGAGTTTGGAAGCCTTCGTTCTTTGCAACGAAGTCTGTCTCGGAGTTCACTTCAAAGATAACTGCTTCGTTGCCTTCAGCAACGATTGATACAAGACCTTCTGCCGCGATGCGGTCGCCTTTTTTAGCAGCTTTAGCGATTCCTTTTTCACGAAGGAAGTCAATTGCTTTTTCCATATCTCCATCTACTTCTTGAAGAGCTTTCTTGCAGTCCATCATGCCAGCACCAGTTTTTTCACGAAGTTCTTTAACCATTTGTGCAGTAATTGCCATAATGTTATATCCTCCTTTAAATTGAGTGGTTATGTACCTATACCATATTTTTACTAAAATGAACCATATTTAAACTTGAAAAAAAGGTGATAAAGGGCATCCCTATATCACCTTTCCCCATTCTAGCTCAAAAAACTACTATTAAGCTTCAACAACAGCTTCAGCAGTTTCTTCTCCCTGCTTTGCTTCAAGGATAGCATCCGCCATTTTACCAGTTAGAAGTTTAACAGCACGGATTGCATCGTCATTCGCAGGAATAACAACATCGATTTCGTCCGGATCGCAGTTTGTATCAACGATACCAACGATAGGAATGTTCAATTTGCGTGCTTCAGCAACCGCAATACGCTCTTTGCGTGGGTCGATGATGAAAAGAGCATCTGGAAGGCCCTTCATATCTTTAATTCCACCCAAGAATTTTTCTAAGCGTTCTTGCTCTTTTCTTAGTTGAACAACTTCTTTCTTAGGAAGTACTTCAAAAGTACCATCTTCAGCCATTCTCTCGATATCTTTAAGGCGTGCAATACGCTTTTGGATTGTTTCGAAGTTTGTTAAAGTTCCACCCAACCAGCGTTGGTTAACATAGTACATTCCGGAACGCTGAGCTTCTTCCTTAACGGAATCTTGAGCTTGTTTCTTAGTTCCAACGAAAAGTACTGTTCCGCCTTCACCAGCAAGTTCCTTCACCCAGTTATAAGCTTCTTCCACTTTCTTAACTGTTTTTTGAAGGTCGATGATGTAGATGCCGTTACGCTCTGTGAAGATATATTTCTTCATCTTAGGGTTCCAGCGGCGAGTCTGGTGACCGAAGTGTACACCAGCTTCAAGCAATTGCTTCATAGAAATTACTGACATGTTTTTTTCCTCCTAATGGTTTGTTTTCCTCCGGCCATTTCATCTTTAAGCGAGAACTGCCGAAACAGCACCATTCGCTCAAATCCATAGCCGTGTGTATTAACACCGTTTAATAATATAGCATAAGTAAAAATGACAATCAAGTAATACCATTAATTCTTTTGAAATTTTAAAAGCAGCTCGATTTCCGTCTTTCCTTTACCCAGTTTCTTGGCAATCTCGTCAATAGAGTCTCCCTCTCTTTTAAGATCCTGGATTCGGTTTAAAAGGGAGGATTCCCCTGCAGCATTTTTTCCCTTTGATTCAGGAACATGCTCTTCCCCCCCGCCGCCGTTTTCAAATAATGCTTCTTGCTGTTGTTTAGGGGCGTAGGCATCCTGCACCATTCGGTAGCTGACCTTTCCTTTTTTGGGAACTGGTTCCTTTGTTTCTTTTTTGCCATCTTTAGAATCAATAGAATTCATTTTTTGGAGGAATTGATCGTTCTCTTCTTTCATTTCAAACAAATACCCGGAAAAAAGCTCCTCAAATTCACTGATCATTTTTTCTTGTTTTTTCTCTGATTGTAAAAGACGATTCTGCCTTAAGTATAAAACTATAATCGCAAATATAATGACAATGTTAAGCAGAAAGCTTAATAGTAACAGGATTGTGGTCATTCCACCCCATCCTTCCATTCCCTTAGCCGGGAAAAATTTGAATCGGCTTGATGATGATCTCACTTTTATCCAAATGGAATTGGACAGATGAAAATAACTGATTCACCTTATACGAGTATCTGCCAAAATAAACCTTTGTATTAGGGTAAATTGTGCCCCTTACAGAAAGGATTGACTTCATATTTTCCTTTTGCTCCACATTAATTTCTTCCAGCTGATTCTCAATCAGTCTGATGTGGCCCTCAAGCTGTTGTCTGGTTGCACGCTGTTTAGACAGCAGCCTGGCTTTC
The DNA here is from genome assembly GCF_004340465.1 of Mesobacillus foraminis. GTDB lineage: Bacteria > Bacillota > Bacilli > Bacillales > Cytobacillaceae > Mesobacillus_B > Mesobacillus_B foraminis. Next base: position 279,925 of record NZ_SLVV01000005.1, read on the forward strand.
TCATCTGTCATCCTCATTGCCTGGTGGACCGCTTCAAGAAGTTTCGCTTCAATGATATCTATTTTCACCAAACTTTCTTTTGCCGCCTGTCTCTCTTTATAGAGCACTTTACGCTGTTTTTCAAGCAGAGGATCCCAGCCGATTGCCACTTCTGTCTTTGCATAAAGTCGGTTTCCCAGGTCCTTGCATAATATATTTCTTCCGGAAGTAAGGATCCCTCCAACTGCTTTCCCGTCTGGACAATTGATTGAGCCGCCTGCCATAACTCTACTGTTCAGGATATAAGAATCAATCATTACATCACCAGATGCAATGACCTCGGCCTGATTCAGGTATGCCGCCCGGATATTCCCCCCAGAGGCATAACTCCCTTTATTTCCGCCTGCTATTCCTCCGGCCACATGGATGTTCCCACCAGCTTTTACGGTCGACCCTTCTGCCATTCCGGAAATAATAATATCCCCGCCGGCCTTCAGCACGTAGCCTCCCGGAACATTCCCCCTGATCACAATTGAACCTGGAAAGTTCAAATTCCCTGTCCTAAGATCGAGATTTCCGTCCACTTCATATATGGGATTCACTGAAACAGAATTGTGAGTGATGCTTACCAGGCCATCGATGGCCGCATACAACGAGCTCCCATTTACCAAAACATGATTGCCCGGCTTGATTTTAAGCCGTTTCCCTTTCCGGGCAGGGATTGGTTTCCCAGAAACTGTCATGCCTTCAGTCCCGTTGCCCGGGGGGGATTGCTGTTGCAAGCAGCTGACCTTTCTTTATTGAGGGTATAGTAAGGATATTTCGAAAATCGAATTGATCCGTTCCAGCATGTTGACTTTGTAACCATTCCTTTCGCAAATAGGCGTCGGTACCTGGCAATGACCGTTTTCCTTCAGCAATCAGAATAGCTTCTCCAAACGAAAGCGAATTCTTCAAAATAGTTTCGACTGCATCCTGTTTTATTCCATAGACGACATTCTCTTCTAGTAGAAAATGCCTGATTTCTTCCTCCGAGAAATCCTTTGCCTCTTTGGCCCTCCAGACCAGGCTGGCTGAAAGTCCATCCTTTGATAAACGGGCTTGAAACGGCTTTTCCATCGTTTTGCTGCCCCTATAAAGCCTTTTCGAGTAAACTTCTCAGTTTAAAAAGAGATTTAGAATGAATTTGGGATATTCTAGATGTAGATAAACCCATTACCTGTCCTATTTCGGTCAAAGTGAGTTCTTCCCTGTAAAACAAGCTGAGTACAAGCTGTTCTTTCTCATTCAGGTGGGAGATGACGGAAGCCATTTCCTTAAGCATTTCTGTTTTCAATACTGTCTCTTCCGGAGTGGGTGTGCTCGTGTCTTTTACTACAAAGGAATGGTTTTCCCTTTCATCATCACCTGGCTGTTCATCGATAGACAGTACATTGGCAAAGAAGTGTTCGTTCATCACAGTATGAATGTCTCCTTCTTCCATATCCAGTTCAGCAGCAATTTCTTCTGAAGTCACATTTCTCTGATACCTCTGTTCAAGTCTTTCAATCGCGGATTCAATCTTTTTTGCTTTTTCCCTGGTGCTCCGGGGGAGCCAGTCCTCTTTGCGAAGACCGTCGAGGATGGCTCCGCGGATGCGGAAAGACGCATAAGTATCGAATTTTAAATCACGGTCGGGTTCAAACCTTTCCAGCGCATCGTACAGCCCAATCATCCCAAGGCTTTTGAGTTCATCCCGCGAAACACTTTTAGGCAGGCTGACGGATATCCTTTGAACATGATAGGAGACTAGGGGCATATATTTTTTTATTAGCAGATTTCCTGCCTCTGGATTACGGGTTTGGACCCAGCCATCCCAAATGGCCTTTTCATCGGATGTTGATGCATGTACCATGCGAATCCTCCTTCTCCTTACAGTTCACTGTTTCCTTTGTTTATTGTCCTGATAGATAGAATACAAGTTTCCGGTGAGAACTCGATCGTTCTCCCGTTATTTCCTCCTACGTCCTGTCCGGTTACAGGGATGTTCAGTTTTTTCAGAGCAAGGAGGACAGACTCCACATTCCTAGGGCCAATCCTGAGGACATCACTGCTGCCGGAGAATTGGAACATCTGCGCTCCTCCTGCCAGTTTAGCCTGGAGGGCTGCCAGCCTTGCACCGTTTGCGACCAATATTTCAGTGAGCTCCTTGACAGCGGTGTCCCCATATTTTGCTTTATTCATTAGCCCTTGTTTCCCCAAGGCTGAATCAGGCAGCATCACATGGGCCATCCCTGCAATCCTGCGTGCTTTATCATAGATGACAACCCCCACACACGAACCGAGTCCAGTTGTACGAATGAGATCGGGGGCTTTAACTATGTTCAGGTCCGCAATCCCGACTTTTACAATATTAAGAACACTAGTCATTCGAAGTAACCCCTAGCGACTGAAAGATGATTTCAAATGATTCAGGGTCAGGCAGCAGGAAAAAATGTCCCTTAACATCCCCTGCAGGATTGTTTTCTGTATCCTCTTCCTTCAAAATTGTGTCAATAACAATGGCAAAATCGCTTGTTTGCGAAATCTCAAGCAGCCCATAGCTAATGATAGCCCCAGCCATGTCGATCCCCACTCCGGGAACAGAAGGATAAAGGGAAAGCTTTGTAAATTCAGAAAGGGCAGTAAGGTAAGAGCCTGACAGGATATTTCCTAATTCTTTGAATGCAGATACCCCCAATTCATCATAAGGTGGTTCCGCCAGTGTAAAACTCTTGTCCCCAAGCAGCTGCTGGACAAATCTCTCGGCCTGGGCTATTGAAAGGATAAAGAACATGCTTCCGGGCGCATCCCCTTCAATACGCAGAAATATCGAAGCTACAACAGTTTCTGCCCCTCCGGCAAGATTCATCATTTCTTCAAATGAAACAATGCGTGCACCCGGCACCCTCATATCTATTTTTCTATTAAGCAGGGCAGAAAGAGATGTTGCTGCGTGTCCCGCTCCAATATTCCCAATTTCTTTTAATATATCAAGCTTGAGATCGGATATTTCATTGATAGACAACATAATATTTTTACTTATCCTTTATCCGATTTTATTTTTCTGTATCAACAATGCTTTCAAGATTAATCATAATCAGCAGCCTCTTTTCAAGCTTTGCTACTCCACTGATGTATTCAGCAGTCGTACTGCCGATGATTTCTGGAGGCGGCTCGATTGCCTCAAGCGGAATATCCATTACATCATTGGCTGCATCTACAATAAGTCCGACCTCTTTATCCTCGGCCATGACAATGATCAGTCTTGTATGATCACCATACTCTTCTTCTTCAAGCCCCAGGCGAAGCCTTAAGTCGATGATAGGCGTCACAACGCCACGCAGATTGATGACCCCTTTAACGAAAGGTGATGTACGCGGAATCCTTGTGATCGGGTGAAGCTTTTCAATCCCTTTTACTTCACTGACAGGTATAGCATATTCTTTATCCGTCAATTGAAAAACAATTACCTTTAGCATTGGCATATCAGCCATTTCATTCTCCTCCTGAGCTATAAAGCGAATAGCTTGTGATTTCATCTATTTTATTAATGCATTGCAGTCCACGATCAGTGCAACCTGGCCGTCTCCCAGGATGGTTGCACCGGAAATGGCAAATACATTTGTCAGGTAGTTCCCCAGCGGTTTTAAGACCACTTCCTGCTGTCCAATGAATGAATCTACCACAAGACCGGCCATTTTTTCACCTTTTCTGACAATCAGGACAGAACATACATTTTTATTTTCATCTTCTTTTCCGGGGACCTGGAAAATCTCCTTCATAAACAGCAGCGGAACCACTTTCCCTCTAAAATCAATCACCTTTTGATCATGGGCATTCAAAATTTCAGCTTTTTTTATAATCGCCGTTTCAATAATGGACGACAGCGGGATAGCAAATTTTTCCTTGCCCGTTTCAATTAACATCACGGAAATAATGGACAGGGTCAACGGAAGCTGGACGGAAAAAATGGTCCCTTTATGCTCTGTTGATTCAATGGAAATTTCACCGCCAAGTGATTCAATCGTGTTTTTAACTACATCCAGACCAACACCTCGTCCAGAGATATCCGAAATCTGCTCCGCAGTAGAAAACCCTGATGAAAATAGAAGCTCATACACTTGTTTATCCGTTAGTGCCTCACCTGCTTCCTCTGACAGGATTCCTTTGCTGACTGCCTTTTTCAACACTCTATCTCTATTAATGCCGGCACCATCATCTTCAATTTCAATAAAGACATGGTTTCCGCTATGGTAGGCACGAAGAACTACAGTCCCTTCTTCCTCCTTGCCATTTGCAGCCCTGATTTCGGGAGTTTCAATACCATGATCAACTGAATTCCGGAGCAAATGGACGAGGGGATCGCCGATTTCATCGATAACCGTTCGATCCAGTTCGGTATCAGCACCGGTGATTTCAAGCTTAATTTTCTTATTAAGATCCCGTGCAAGCTGGCGGATCATACGAGGAAATCTGTTGAATACTGTTTCCACCGGAACCATGCGCATATTTAAAATGATATTTTGCAGATCACCTGATATTCGCGACATATGTTCGACCGTTTCATTAAGCTCGCTGTTACTGAGGTCCCGTGAGATTTGTTCAAGTCTGCCCCGATCAATCACAAGTTCCTCAAAAAGGTTCATCAGAATATCAAGTCGTTCAATGTTGACACGTATGGTCTTATTGGAATTTAGTGGCTTCATACCTTTCTTATCTTCAGATTTATCCGCGGAGCCAGAAGAATCAGATAGCTCGGAAGCTTTTTTTTCCTCATCGCTGGTCTCTGTTTTTTCCGGAAAGTCTTCGAGAAGCAGGATGGAGTTTATCTCTACATTTTCTACCTCTGCCACGTTTAGCAGTTTTCTTTTGATTTCCTCTTTATTTTCCGTGGAAAGAAGAATGACAGTGAAGTCGCTGTCAAATTGTTCTTCTTCGAGCTTATCAACAGAAGGAAGAGATTTTATTACTTCACCTGATTGTTCAAACACCTCAAAAACCATGTAAACCCGAGCCGCTTTTAACAGACAATCCTGCCGAAGAGAAACCTGGACATTATAAGCTTCGAATCCCTGCTCTTTTGACTGCCGGATGACGGTTCGTTCAAATTCATCAAATTCATAAGAAGGGCAGCCGTCTTTTGCAAAGGGAGGCGCTTCAGCTACGGCAGCAGCAGTTTCCTCAAAGGATCCATCATCCTGGTTACCCGTTTCAATCCTGTGCAATTTTTCTACTGTTGCAGTAACATCCAATTTCCCATCACCGCCTGAAGCAATTGATTCAACCATTTCCTCCAAGTGGTCAACTGCAAGAAATACAATATCGAGAATCTCCGGAGTCACAATCAAATTGCCATTCCTGATTTCATCCAGCACATTTTCCATTTGGTGCGTAAGGCTTGCCAGGTCTTCATAACCCATAGTTGCTGACATTCCTTTTAGCGTATGGGCTGAACGAAAAATCTCATTCACGATGAGCAGATCGGAAGGATTTTTCTCCAGCTCAAGCAAATTCATGTTGCATGCTTGAAGATGCTCTTTACTCTCCTCTATAAAAACTTCTAGGTATTGATTGATTTCCATTTCCATTTATCCCCCTGGGCTCATATGTAGGCCATAATTGCTTCCGCGATTTGTTGTACTTCCTTAATTTCATCCACTTTTCCGGTTGCAATTGCTGCCTTTGGCATGCCGAATACAACAGATGTCTGTTCTGATTCAGCGATGGCCTTCGCTCTTCCTGAAGATTTTAATTTTTCAAGCCCCTTTGCCCCGTCGCTCCCCATGCCTGTCATGACAACAGCAATACAGGAAAAATGATTGAATTGGCTGACCGACTCAAACAGGACGTCCACAGACGGACGATGTCCATTTCTCGGCTCACTAGTTTCCAGCATTACTGTGGTGGCCGTGCCCATAGGCTTTACAAGCATATGAAACCCTCCCGGTGCAATGTACGCAGTCCCTTTTTGAAGAATTTCCCCATCCTCCGCTTCTTTCACATGGATGCTGCTCAAGGAATCAAGCCTGCTTGCCAGGGACTTGGTGAACCCTGCTGGCATGTGCTGGACCACAAGGACAGGAACAGGCAAATTACCGGGCAATTTAGTTAAGACCTCCTGCAGTGCCCTTGGTCCTCCTGTCGAGGTGCCAATACATATCAACTTTTTCGAATTTAAGCCCAAACTTTCATGAGCAGGAGAAAGCTCCTTTTTGACTGGTTTAACCTCTGGCTTGAGAGGAGATACCTTCTTGTTAACTGTTAACCCGATTCTTTTCATGTTGGCTTTGCTTGCCGAAATGACCTTAGCTGTCAGTTCCTCTTTTATTTTATAAAGGTCCATTGAAATAGAACCCGAGGGCTTTGCAATGAAATCCACTGCTCCATACTGAATGGCCTGCAAGGTATTCTCTGCACCCTGATTTGTTGTACTCGATAACATAATGACTGGCACAGGCTGTTCGGCCATGACGATCTTTAATACTTCCAGCCCGGTTAGACCAGGCATCTCCACATCCAGAGTCATGACATCAGGATTCAAGTCCTTTAATTTTTTAACTGCTTCTTCTCCATTTCGCGCTGTGCCCACCACCACGATCTCGGGGTGCTGAGACAGGAAATCGGTAATGAGCTTTCTCATGAATGCCGAATCGTCGACTACTAATACTCCAATCTTTTTCATACTTGCCACTTCTTTTCAAACAGCCGCTTTAATTTCACAAAAAAGTGCTCGGGAGCAGCCTGATAAGATTGTCTGTTCTCGAAACGGGCTATGAGAGTTTCGAGCTCCTGGGTAATCGGCGCTTTGGGACACTCGAGGATAAAGGGAACCTGCTTCCTTACAGCCTGGAACACATGGGTATCTTCTGGAAGTACACCCAGCTTCACCGGTTTTTTCCCAAGAAACTTCACTAAAACATCCTCCAGCCGATCGAGAGTCTCTCTTCCCTCTCTTCCCGGCCTGGCCCGATTGACAATAATTGAAAAGGGGATGTCCCTGTCATTCATATGAATATACTTAATAGCAGCATAGGCATCCATAATGGCTGTTGGTTCAGGAGTGGTGACAACAATCATTTCATTGACAGCCAGCAATAGATTCATTGTTTCTTCGTTCATTCCTGCACCCATGTCGAAAATGACATAATCATATTCCACCCAAACGCTCTTTAAATCATCAATAAATGTTGATACAGACTCAGAATCCAGCTTCACCAGCTGGTTTAGACCCGTCCCTCCTGAAATATACTGGATTCCTTCAGGGCCTTCCGTAAAAAGGTCCCTGATTCCCGCCGTTCCGGCAAAGTAGTCTGCAATCGATAGAGGCGAAGACCTTCCCATTAATATCTCGATATTTCCCATTCCAATATCTAAATCAAACAGCAGAATACGATAACCTTTCCTTTTTAGCCCGATTGAAAAATTTAAAGAGATATTAGATTTTCCAACCCCGCCTTTACCGCTAATGACTGCAATCGTCTTGGCTGTTCTCAGACTAGCTTGTTCTCTCAGTCGTTCTCTCAATTGATTAGCTTGATCCATCTTTTCCGTCTCCAAACAATAATTTAGCAATTTGCGCCGGTTCAGCTGACAGTAGATCATCTGGAACATCCTGGCCATTCGACAAATAGGCAATCCCTCTTGAAAACTTTTCTGGAAGATTGATCAAAGCTCCATAAACAGATGTTTCATCCGTCTTTGTAAAAATAAATTTGTCGATTGGCACCAGGGAAAATTGCTTGCAGATTTCCTCCATATCAAGCTGTTTGGCAGTTAGGGACAGGACCAGAAAGGTTTCCATTTCCCTGTCAAAATCGATGATCTGTTTCAGGTCATCTACATACTTCCGATTTCGGAAATTTCTCCCGGCGGTGTCAATCAGCACAACATCATATTCATGAAATTTGTCAGCCGCAGCTTTAAAATCCTCTTTGCTATAGCATACTTCTATTGGAACACCAAGTATATTTGCATAGGTTTTCAATTGTTCAATTGCACCTATCCGGTAGGTATCTGTCGTAATAAAAGCAACTTTTTTTTGATGGTTTAGAACACACTCTGCGGCAATCTTGGCAAGTGTAGTAGTCTTGCCAACCCCGGTAGGGCCGATTACGTTTACGTATTTCTTCTTAAATGACACCCCGCCATACGACATGCCCGATAGTCTTTTCTCAATAGCTTCCTTTGCCCAGTTTTCAACTTCGGACGCAGATGCATTGGCCCCTGTCCGATACCAGGTGCCAAGAACTGAAGCAAGGAGCTCTTCTCTGATCTTATAGTCTATTTCCTGTTTCTTCAGAAAAGCAGCAAGTGTTTGGAGAGGATTTGGCAAAATCGAGACAGGCCGGCCGGTTTCTGTCTGCGTTCTCATCAACGCTTTGAGTTCACTAATCTCCTGAAGAATTTTGGATTCTTTCTCCTCAGGGATTTGCTGATCCTTCATTATCTTGGCAGCTGATTTTGAAATTGTTATTTTATCAGGTACCCTCGCAGAAGCCGTGCTATGCTCCTGAATGGGATCGACAGCAGCTAGGACTTCAATCCCCTTTTTCCGGAATAGACCAAAAACTCCTCCAAAATGGATTATTCTTGAATTCAGGATCACAGCGTCACCGCCAAGCTCTTCCCGAACCTGTTTCATAGCTGCAGGCATAGAAGATGCAGTATATTTTTTTATTTTCATTCGATTGTCACCACCCCGACACTCTGTACTTCGACATTTGCTTCAAGTTCGTTATATGACAGGATTGGGATATGCGGAAAATATCTTTCTGTCAGCTGGCGAACATACATCCTGACTGCCGGAGAGCAGAGGATGATTGGTGTTTGTTCCATTAGACTTAGCTGCTCCACCTGTGAAGCAATGGATTCCAGAATTTGCTGTGAAACAGCTGGATCAAGCGATAAGTAATTCCCATGCTCCGTCTGCTGGACACCTTCCGCCATTACCTTTTCAGCCCTCCCTGAAAGAGTGACCACTTTCAGGGAGTCACCCGGGTTTGCATACTGGCTTGTAATTTGCCTGGCAAGTGCCTGACGGACATATTCAGCAAGAACATCTGTATCTGATGTGATTTTCCCAAAGTCAGCCAGGGTCTCAAAAATGACCGGCAGGTTTCGAACCGATACTTTTTCTTTTAAAAGCTTTGCCAGCACCTTTTGAATTTCCCCGATTGTTAGAGGATTTGGTGTGACCTCTTCAACTAAAATTGGGTAGCTCTCCTTGAGATGTTCAATAAGCTGTTTCGTCTCCTGCCTTCCCAGAAGTTCTCCTGCGTTCGATTTTATAATTTCTGTTATATGGGTCGATACCACAGATGGAGGGTCGACAACCGTATAACCAAAAATTTCCGCCTGAGCCTTCATATCCTCGGTAATCCATTTAGCCGGCAAACCGAAAGAAGGCTCAATCGTATCAATTCCCTCGACAGATTCATCTTCCACCCCTGGGCTCATCGCAAGATAATGGTCCAAAAGAACTTCTCCCCGAGCCATTTCACTGCCTTTAATTTTCAATCTGTACTCATTCGGCTGCAGCTGAATATTATCACGGATGCGTACAACCGGGATGACCAGGCCAAGTTCGATAGCCAGCTGGCGCCTGATCATGACAATCCTGTCCAGAAGGTCCCCACCCTGATTTGCATCAGCAAGAGGAATCAAACCGTAGCCAAACTCAAATTCAATTGGGTCAATATTAAGCAAATTGACGACACTTTCCGGACTTTTCATATCATCAGCCTGAATTTCCTCCTCCATTTCCGATAAATCAGGAGGTTCACCATCCGGTACCTTGGAGAAAGAATAGCCTCCAAATACTAGGAGAGCAGCAATGGAGATGGTAAGCATGTCATGAATGGGCGTGAAAAGCCCAAGCAGGAAAATCGTCCCCCCTGCAACATACAGCATTTTGGGGTAGGCCATCAGCTGGGAGGTTATATCACTCCCGAGGTTGCCATCAGAAGCAGCGCGAGTTACCACGATACCTGTTGCTGTCGTAATGAGTAGGGCTGGAATCTGACTGACGATTCCGTCTCCTACTGTCAGGAGGGAATATCGGTTTGCAGCCTCTGCTATCCCCAGTCCCTGCTGCATCATTCCAATCACAATCCCGACAATCAGGTTGATCATAACGATGATAATGCCGGCGATGGCATCTCCTTTGACAAATTTGCTCGCCCCATCCATTGCACCGTAAAAATCAGCTTCTCTCCCGACCTTCTCACGGCGTGCCCGTGCTTCATGTTCGGATATCATTCCTGCATTCAAATCGGCATCGATGCTCATCTGTTTTCCTGGCATCGCGTCCAGCGTAAAGCGGGCCGCCACTTCCGATACACGCTCGGACCCTTTCGTGATGACGATAAACTGAATAATAATTAGAATCAGGAATATGACTATACCCACAACAACATTCCCTCCAACTACGAAGGAACCGAAGACTTCAACGACACCGCCTGCATGGCCATGGGAAAGGATCGACCTCGTTGTTGAAACGTTCAGCCCGAGCCTGAATAATGTCATTAAAAGCAGCAATGAAGGAAATACAGATAGCTGCAACGGCTCTGTCATATTCATTGAAACCAGAAGGACTAACAAAGCCAGGGTAATATTCATCATAATGAGGATGCTAAGCAGCCACGATGGCAGCGGAATGATCAACATTGCTACGATTAATATCACACTTATTAAGACAATTAAATCTCTTGCACGCATAATCTTTCTCTCCTTAAAGCATATCTGAACGGCAAGGATTCAATTGCCGATGATTAAAGCACTTTATTCTTTGTTCTATAGACGTAAGCCAAAATTTCGGCAACTGCTTTGAAAAATTCTTCCGGAATGCTGTCTCCAATTTCAAGCTGGCTGTACAGGGACCTGGCCAAAGGCCTGTTCTCGACTGTCATGACCTCATTTTCTTTAGCGATCAGCTTGATCTTTTGTGCAATCAAATCTACTCCTTTTGCTACAACAATCGGTGCATGTGATTTTTGCTCATCATACTTTAACGCGACGGCAAAATGGGTTGGATTCGTAATGATTACATCGGCATTCGGAACTTCCTGCATCATCCTTCGCATGGCCATTTCCCGCTGCCGTTGCTTGATTCGTGATTTGATGACAGGGTCCCCTTCGGTATTTTTATATTCATCCTTAAGATCTTGCTTTGACATTCGGATGCTCTTTTCAAAGTCATACTTTTGATAAAGATAATCCAGCAGACTTAGAAAGAGCAGGGCACCCGAAGCAAAAAGCCCCATTTTAAGCGTTAGGCCGGCTACGGTTGCCAACGCTCCGCCAAGTGATTTATTTGCAAGGCTGAGAACTTCATCCATGCTCCCCCACAGGACAGCAAAAGCTGCAAAACCGACAAAACCGATTTTAAGTATGGATTTCAGAAGTTCTACCAGCGCCCTAATGGAGAAAATGCGTTTAAATCCTGTAATCGGATTAAGCTTTTCAAGTTTCATTTGTAGCCCTTCGGAGGAAAAAAGGATTCCTATCTGCGCATAATTTGCAGCCGCAGCACCAATCAATGCAATCAGGAGGACCGGACCAAGGATATAACCGATTTCTGCAAAGATCTCCATCATGACCATTTCCACATTTTTTTCTGTAACATCCAGCAGCATATATTCTTGAAAAGTATGCCTGAGAAGCTTTAGCAAGTGTTGTGTGATAAACGGTCCAAAAAACATCAGAAACAAAAACACTGAAAGAAGGCCGACAGCCGTATTAACGTCCTGGCTTTTGGCTACCTGCCCCTTCTTCCGCGAATCCTGCCTTTTTTTAGGGGAGGCTTTTTCTGTTTTTTCTCCGGCAAAGAACTGAAGATCTAAAGATAGTAATTTCATTTACTTGCCTCCCAATAGTTCCATAAGGCCTTTCATGGTCATTGCCATTGTTTGGAATAACTCGGTCACCATCATCATTAAAATTCCCATTACAGCAATGAGCAGGATAAAGCTGACTCCTATTTTCACCGGAATGCCGACGACAAAGATATTTAATTGAGGCACAGTCCTGGCGACAATCCCTAAGGCAACATCAACGAGGAAAAGGCTCCCTACCAGAGGCAGAGACATCTGAAAGGCAATCAAGAACATCGAGCTAAAAGACCTGAGCACAAATTCAGCGGCATTATCGTTTCCAAAGTGAAGCCAGAGCTGCTCAATTGGGATAAACCGATAGCTGTAAAAGATGCCATCAAGCAGCAGGTGATGCCCATTTGTTGCCAGCAGGAGCAGCAAAGCGATTGTATATAAATATTGTCCGGTCAGCGGGCTTTGAGCACCTGTTTGGGGATCGATGACATTTGCAATCGCGAAGCCCATTTGAAAGTCTATCAGGCCTCCGGCAATCTGAATGGCAGATAAAACAAGATACGCTATAAATCCTATGAAAACTCCAACAAGGATTTCCTTGATGATCAATAAAAAATATTTTCTATCGATTTGAAGCACAGGTGCCTCAATGGTCGAAAACATGATGACTGCAAGGAAAAAGCCCAGTCCCATCTTATGTGAAGCAGGTATGGAGCGATAGGAAAATAGCGGCATCATCAGGAAAAAGGAGGTCACCCTTACAAAAACGAGCAGGAAAGCCGGAAATCCCTCAAGAATCTCAATTGATATCATCCTACAAACCTTGTAAGATCCGAGAATATCTCATTGGCATATGAAAGCATATGGCTGAGCATCCAGGGGCCAAAAAAGACAACTCCGATTAATACAGCCACTATTTTAGGAACAAAAGCGAGTGTTTGCTCCTGTATTTGAGTTGTTGCCTGGAAGATACTGATAATGAGCCCGACAACTAATGCGAGAAGCAAAAGCGGGCCGGAAATCATCATGACTGTATATATCCCTCGTTCTGCTATTGAAATAACCGATTCAGCCGTCATTTATCATCACCTGCTTAAAAACTTTGTAATAAAGATTTCACTACCAAATACCAGCCATCTACCAAAACAAACAGCAGGATTTTAAAAGGCAGGGAAATCATCACTGGCGGAAGCATCATCATCCCCATGGACATCAGGACACTCGCCACTACCATATCTATCACTAAAAAAGGTATAAAAATCATAAATCCAATTTGGAATGCTGTCTTAATTTCACTGATGGCAAACGCCGGAACAAGCGCGGTCAATGGAATATCTTCCACTGTTTCCGGTGCATCCGCCTGCATATAGTCAAGGAACAGAGCCAAGTCCTTTTGCCTCGTATTCGCACTCATGAACTCTTTAAAAGGGATCGAGGCACGGTCGTAAGCCTGTTCTAAATTAATTTCCTCATTAAATAGCGGGGTTAAAGCTTGTTCGTTAACCTCCTGGAAGGTGGGAGCCATAATAAAGAAGGTCAAAAATAAAGCAATCCCGACTAATACTTGGTTTGGCGGCATTTGCTGAGTCGCCAGAGCAGTTCTCACAAACGAGAGAACAATGATAATCCGGGTAAAGCTTGTCATAAGGATTAAAATGCTTGGCGCCAATGAAAGGACAGTCAGCAGGAGCATGAGTTTAACCGAAGTGCTTACATTTTCCGGGGCACTGCTGTTAAAAAACTCCATAAATTCATTCATTGTGAGTCTGTTCCTTTCTTCTCAATCTCTTCAAATAGCCTTTTCCTCCCGTTTTTCACATCTTCTAATTGCGACTTAAGCAACAGGGAGAACTTTTCTGGTTGTTTTTTTTCATCCTTTACATCCTTTTTCAGGCTCAAGAGCCTGGAAAAAAGATCCGCGGGCTGGATAAGCTGTTCAATATTATTGTTATGATCAGAAATTATATTCTGGTATTCTTCAGGGTTGTCTATCTCTTTTAAAAGCTGTATGTTTTCTCCTACACCGACAATCAATAATGTATTGCCAGCTTTTACAACCTGGATGGAACGGTTGCCGCCAAGGCTGGTTCCGCCCAGGTTTTCAACAAGCTGTGACCTTTTATAAGTCATGCTTCTTTTGTTGATAAATTTCAGTAAAAAATATAGAAGTCCTACGACAAATACAAGCGCGGCAATCATTCGGGCAAAGTCCCCGAATGTAACGCCGACTGTTTTTTCATCTTGCTGGTCTACCTTTTCATTCTTTTCCTTTGAACTTTTATCTTCATATGCATCAGGATGTTCCAGGTAGTCTTTAACACTATTATTCAGCTGCTCTGCCTGCACCCAGTTTTGTGAGCTTAGCAGAGCAACCATTATGAAGAGCAATACCCGGACAGTACGTATTACGCTGAACAAATTTCGCACCCTCTGTTTAGTTTGTTTCATTTTAGGCCAATGTCTTGGAAATCGCTTCAATTACGCGGTCTGCCTGAAACGGTTTAACAATAAAGTCCTTTGCCCCTGCCTGGATTGCATCAATAACCATTGCCTGCTGTCCCATCGCAGAGCACATGATGACCTTGGCATTCGGATTCAGCTTTTTAATCTCCTTCAGAGAGCTGATACCATCCATCTCAGGCATTGTAATATCCATCGTCACAAGGTCTGGACTGAACTCTTTATATTTCTCGATTGCCTGCGCCCCATCAGCAGCTTCGGCTACCACTTCATACCCATTCTTCGTCAGAATATCCTTAATCATCATTCTCATAAATGCTGCGTCATCAACGACTAGAATTCTATGTGCCATCTTTATTTCCCCCTGTATTCTTATCTCAGTTTTTTAATGCGGTCACTTTGGCTGATGATGTCCGTCAGGCGAACTCCGAAGTTCTCATCAATCACGACTACTTCCCCTTGAGCAACAAGCCGATTATTGACTAGGATATCTACCGGTTCCCCGGCAAGCTTGTCCAATTCGATTATGGAACCTGCAGTCAGTTCAAGGATTTCCTTGACGGAACGTTTTGTCCTGCCAAGCTCAACGGTTACCTGCAATGGAATGTCCATCAGCATATCAAGATTCTTTGTTTCGGTACCCCTCGGCTGGAAGTTTTCAAAATTAGAAAACACCGCCGGCTGAACGGAAGCTTGCTGCATATGGGAAGCTGAACTTCCGTAATGCTGCGGGCCAAAATGCTGGCTGTTCACTTGGTGATGCCGGCTGACAGGCTCCTCTGTACCAGCGTACTGCTGATGCGCTCCGGTTCCATGTGCAGCAGCCCCCTCCTGAACCGGGCTGCCAGTATAACTTTCCGTGCTTTGAGCGCTTGTATCCCTATTTGGACTGCTTCCATATCCATCATTATGGCTGGTTATGTTCCGGTCCGTTTCCTGGCTTTGGCCAGGATTCAGGAGCTCATCCACCAAGCTTTTGGCAAAGCTGATTGGAAACAGCTGCATGATGTTTGAGTCAATTAAGGTACCAATCTTTAAGGAAAATGATACTTTGACTAAAACATCATTATCCGGGATAGCACCTGTCCCTTTTCCTTCAAGAACATCCAGCAGTTCAATCGCCGGCGGCGAGATATCCACACGTTTGCTGAATATCGTAGACATTGAGGTAGCAGCCGAGCCCATCATCTGATTCATTGCTTCCTGAACAGCACTTAGCTGGATTTCATCCAGCAGCTCCCTCGGGTTTTGCCCATCACCGCCAAGCATTAGATCCGCGATAATTGCAGCATCTTTTTGCTGTATGACGAGCATATTGCTTCCAAGAAATCCCTCCGTATAATGGACCTGAACGGCCACATAGGGATCCGGAAACTCTTGCGGCAGCTTCTTCCGATCAACAACAGAAACCGATGGAGTTGTAATTTCCACCTTCTGATTCAGCAGGGTGGAAAGTGCGGTAGCCGAACTTCCAAAAGAAATATTTCCTATTTCCCCCAGCGCATCCTGTTCCATAAAAGAAAAATATTGCTGAATTTCTATGGTCTCTTCCTTTTCTTCATTTTGGGTGCCCCTTAATAAGGCATCTATTTCCTCTTGCGAAAGCATTTCGTCACTCACCATCTTCGTCTCCCCCCTTAAATGTATCCAATACCTGGATAGACATTTTTTTGTTCATTTTTCCTGGCTGTCCAATAAATTTTGCAATACCGCCAACCTTGAGGATAAGCGGAGAGTCTATCCGCTGGTTTAATTCAATTACATCCCCCTTATCAAGCATCAAGAAGTCCTCTATGGAAATTTCTGACGTTCCAAGCTCGGCTATTATCGGCACATCCGCTTTCTGAATTTCCTTTTCAAGGAATGCGTTTTCCAGAGGCTGATTTTCCTTTTTTTCGGATTGCATCCAGTAGTGAACCGAAAGCTTGGGAAGGATTGGTTCAAGAACAACATGCGGGATACAAATATTAATCATTCCGCTTGTTTCACCAATCGTTGTGTTCAATGAAATCACAACAACCGTTTCATTTGGTGAGACCATTTGAAGAAACTGGGGATTTACCTCAAATTCTGTAAGCTGCGGATCCATTTCAGCAACTGTATCCCAGGCATCACTGAAATTTTCAAATGCCCGTTCAAACATGGTTGACATGATTTTTGTTTCAATTTCTGTTAGTGTATCTACTTTGTTATGGCTTGTACCTTTTCCGCCAAGCAAACGGTCAAGCATGGCATAAGCAACATTTGGATTGACTTCCATAAGAATCCGTCCATCCAGCGGCGGAACTTCATATACGTTCATGATGGTCATCTTTGGGATGGACCTGATGAATTCTTCATACGGTATCTGGTCTGCTGAAGCGACGCTGATATGGACATAGGTTCTAAGCTTCGCAGAAAAGTAAGTAGTCAGCAGCCTGGCGAAATTCTCATGAATTCTTGTCAAACTGCGGATCTGGTCTTTCGAAAAACGGAGGGCCCTCCTAAAATCATAGGATTTGATCCGCCTTTCATTCTGTTCTTTCTTTAATTCTTCTGCATCCATTTCCCCGGTAGACAAAGCGGATAAAAGGGCATCAATTTCACTTTGTGACAGAACTTCTCCCGACAATCTTCTCACCTCCGTCTGGTGTATTTTTCTACTGAACTGCCTTATTGGAGGAGAGCTTCGGTTATATAGACTTTTACGACCTTGCCTTCCTGCATAACGCCATTTAACTTGTCTTTTATCGTATCCTCAAGCAGAAGCTTTCCATCCTTGCCCTGGAGATCTTCCGCTTTTTTTTCAGAAAGTTCGTAGATAATAACGTTCCGTGTCTGGAAATCTCTTTTTTCCAGTTCTTCCTTTGCTTTCTTGCTGTCGGTCTGGATTTTAAACGAAACCCGGATATAATCATCAGTGGCAAGGTTAGCCGTGATTTCCTCAACATCTACCGAGGATTCAAGCACCTCGTCTATCCCTGGTTCCTTAGGGCCGCCTTCAGCCTGTCCCCTCATCAGGAAAAAAACTGCGGCGGCGGCTGCAAGTATGACGATACCCAGCATGATTACCAGGGACATGACAAGCTTGTTATTCTTCATATTTATTTGCCTCCGGAATCTGTATGCCAAAGAGGTTTACCGATTGGTAGAATTCTATTATTAATTGGCAGACTTGGAATTCAGTCTCTTTCACTACAAATTTTTTGCCATTTGTCAGTGTAATGGTCGTATCAGGGAAAGACTCTATGGTTTCAATAAAAAGCGCATTAATCATAAAGCTTTTCCCATTTAATCTCGTAACATTTATCACATGAAATACCTTGACTGGCCGGCCTTAACAAACTCCAGCTATTCATACTGGATGGTTCTCTCCTTTAGGTCAGCACCGTTCCTCTCTTAATCTATCGTTTTAAATTGACGAGTTCCTGTAAAATCTCGTCAGAAGTTGTAATGATCCTTGTATTTGCCTGAAAACCTCTTTGGGCGACGATCATTTCGGTAAATTCTTCAGATAGATCCACGTTGGACATTTCGAGGGCGCCACTGACTAAAGTTCCTGATCCGCCGGTTCCAACGTTTACTGAAGTACCAGCCCCGGAATTCCCGGTGGACTGAAATAGATTTCCCCCAACCTTTTCCAAGCCTTCTGGATTATCAAATACCCGTAGCTGAATCCTGCCTGCATTCGTTGTTGTACCTTGCTGATTCACATAGGTCACAACTCCATCTTGTCCAATGCTTAAGCTCTGGGCAGTAGTTGGGATTGTAATGGCCCCACCAGTTGCTCCTTGCAATTTCAGCCCGTCACCGTTAACAATATTCCTTTTGGCATCCAGGTAAAAGTTCCCGGCCCTTGTGTAATAATTCGACTGTGTAGCCTCATCCCTCACCGTAAAATAACCTTCCCCGGTAATTCCCAGATCCAATGGACGCCCGGTCGTTTGAAGGCTCCCTTGGGTATTTACGGTATCAATTGTGCCAATTTGGGAACCAAGGCCAACCTGCTTCGGATTTGTACCTCCATTAGCACCTGGTGCAGTCGCACCGGCAATAGTCTGGCTCATAAGATCATTAAAGGTTGTCCTTCCTTTTTTGAACCCAAAAGTATTGACGTTGGCAATATTGTTCCCAATCACATCTAGCTTTGTCTGGAAGTTTTTCATTCCGCTGATTCCTGAGTACATTGAACGTAACATGTATATTTTCCCCTCTCATTTTTCGGACTGCTTCTGTCGGTCCACAGCCCAGGCCCCCTTATTAGGTCCAGCCGTTAGTCAGAATCCAGCACGATTGTGCCGTTAATATTCGTGAATATTTGCTCTGAAGCTTCCTGTCGGTTCATCGCAGTAATAACCGTATTGTTTTTGGCACTTACAATCAATGCCGCATCCTTTAATAAAACAAGTGAATCATTGATCCCCATATCTTTTGCCTGCTGGACCTTTGCACCAATTTTTAACCAGCGCTCCTGATTGATATGTATCCCCCTCTGATTGAGGCGTTCCTTTGCATGCTTGCTAAGGGTAAGCTCCTCCGAAGGACTCAGAGCCTTTTGTAAATGCTTGGAAAAGGAAGTAATACCAGGACGGTTGGCCTTAACTGATCGGTATGGGTTCGGCCTGACCTGTTCAGCTTGGATTGGACGAAAGATTGGTTTATCCAACACATCACATCCTTGTTCTATTCAATTTTTATTATTTCACCAGCCACTAACGATGTTTTTCCATCATCAAGCTGATAGAGCGTCTGCCCTTCCTTTAAAGAAACGGACTTGACCTTTGCTGTTTTTTCTCCCCCTTGATCATCCAGATAGGCAATGGTTTTCCCTATCAGCATGCTTGCATCCTGTAAATTGTTTTTTTCCAGGGTTTTTAGGAACGATTCAAGAGATTTATTCATATTCGTCATTTGTTCAAGTGATGAAAAAGTTGCCATCTGGGCAATAAAGTCCTTGTCCTGCAAAGGATTCATCGGATCCTGGTTCTGAAGCTGTGTCATAAGGATTTTTAAAAAATCATCTTTCCCCAGGACATTAGATCCTGTTGTCTTTCTGTCATTTTGGATACTTGACAGCAGATAGGATGGATCAATTGTATTCGTCATATCTTTCACCTACATTTCGGTATTAAGAAGAATTTCCTCAAAGGAAGCATCCGTTTCCTTGCTGTTGTTTTCATGATCCCGTTCGGTTTCATGCTTCTCCTGTTTTCCATGCTGCTGCTGGAAATCACGGGTAAATCTCTCTTGTTGGGCAGGCTGCTGCTGAGCTATCTCAATTCGTTCAATCCCAATCCCCTGACTGGCAAAAGCCTGTCTCAGGCTGGATACCTGCGATTCCAGTACTTCTTTTGTTGTACCGCTGGAGGTTAAAATTCTGGCAATCATGGCGTCATCTTTTTGAATTAGCTCTACCCTGACACTTCCCAGGTGTTCAGGAAATAGTTTTATAGTGAGTTTTTGAGTGCCATTAACTGTATGGAAGCTTGCACGGGAAAGGATCGACTCAAATTGTTTTATGAGCTGCTCTGCTGAAACAGGCGCACCCTTATTAACCGATGTTAGGCTAAACGGCAGAGATCTTTGGACTAGCCCGACAGTAAACGTTGCCCCCGGTAAAATATCAGGCTTGGCCGGCTGCTCTTTTTCTTGCTGAGAAATCTGTTGATTATTTTTAGAAATCAAGTTTATCTCCCCAACCAAAGGGGTAAATCTATTTTGGATATATGCGAGTCTCGGGTTATGGGTTTCCCCCTTCACGATTTTTGCAAGTCTGTCCGAGAAATCAAGCAGCACCTGTTCAAGCTTGGAATCTTTCTTTCCGTAGAGTTTTTCAGGCTCTTGGATAATATGACTGTATAGTTTAACTGCCTTTACAAACTGAACATCAGACAGGCTAAGCTTGTTTATCCATTCATCTGGCGTTTTGCTGTTCATCTGCTGTGATAAATACGCAGCCAGGAGATTACTTAATTCTTCGTTTATGGAAACCTGCGCCGCTTCTGCATCCTTTTCCAGAACTTCATTAAAATCGTCGGCAGAAAGTCCTAGAACTGATAGAACCTGTTCAAAAAGCTCTGCCGTATCAGATGAAAGCAAACCATTATTTACTGATCCAACAGAAGATATACCTTGTTCTGTGCCCAATGTTTCATTCTGTGTTTTTGTTTCCGAAGGAACAAGAAACTCTGTGCCCTCTTGTCTTTGAATTGGTAGACCTGCTGCTTCCAGTTCCGGCAGATCTTTCTCTAACAGAAACTCAAGAAGGCCTTCCAAATCTTCCATCGTTACACTTTGAGGACTATTCAGTGATTCTTGGCCGCTGGCAGAAGGTATTGGAAGATTTAATGCGGCTAGCAAACCGCTGAAATTTCCATCAGGACTAGCTGTAACGGACTGCTTTGGCACCAGTGCTGCCTGTAGAGAACTAAGGTTCCCAACCTGCAATTTTATTCACCTCCTTTCAATTACTTTCATTTGTCAGCATTTCGGTATACTTTGCTGCATCCTGCGGAGACATGCTTTCCAGTATGTCAGCAAGATTTTCCGCTTTTATATTAGTTAAGATCTTTAATGCTTCTTCATCTTTAAGTTTTGTTATAATCGGGGCTGCTTTTTTGCCGGAAATCGTCTCATAGGTGTTTACGATATCCTTAAACGCCCGTTTATTTTCTGTTTGAATGGCTGTAAGTTCTTCGGTTTGTTCTTCGAGCTGCTTTTTCTCCAAATTGAGACGTTCAATTTCTGAATCTTTATTTTTCAACTGCGACTGAAGCTGTTCCAGTTTGGCTTCTTTATTCTTTATTTCTGCCTCAAGGCTGATCACCTTTTGTTCCTCTTCCTTGGCAGTTGAGGAATCGTCCCCGTTAACATATTGAGAAATGACAGGCAGTTTTGACCCCAGGCCCTTTGCTGATTCAAATATATTAATCCCTAATAACGACAGGACCACCAAAGCGAGGGCACCAGCGGAAACCAAAGGTACCACTACAACAAATAGGAACCCTTTAAACCTGCTTTTTTTCACATCTTCTCCCTCTATTTGCTTCACCATTTGTTCACCTAATTCCCTCGGCTCATAAATTGCTGAATCGAGATTTCGTCCATCACTTTATTTTCTTCTTCTTTTTCGATTGTCAGATAATGCAGATAATCCTTTTCTTTAATCTTTTGATACTTTTTTACTTCAATATTTTTCTCCATGAGCTGTGAATGCTGATAATTCATGCGGTTGCGGGCATTGATAACCATCTTTTGATAATAGTCAATCGTCTTTTCCAAATTTCCGATAAACTGTTGATGGTGGCGAATTTCCGAAACTGCCAGCCCTTTTGAAAGTTTCTCAGATTGATGTGACTCTAACACTTCCTTTTTCTTTAGAAGCTGGTAGAGGTGGTCTGCTGCTTCCTCAAATTTACGGACAGCATCCTGATAGACTGATTGAGCCTCGTCCTTTTCTCTAGTTCGAAGAGACATGATTTTTTCAAACTTATATTGATATTGCATGAGGCTCACCCTTTACCTGTTAGTTCCTGCAAACTCATAATGCTCTCGCTGATTGAGACCTTTTCGTTTGTTCCCTGTTTTAAAAATGATATAATTTGGGGGTAAAGGCGGATGGCCTCGTCTATTTCTTGAGAGGTCCCCTTTTTGTATGCACCAATATTGATAAGATCCTCGGTATTCAGGTAGGTACTTAGACGTTCTCTAAGCATTTCGGCAGCATCTCGATGCCCGGTGCCGGTAATGTTGTTCATAACCCGGCTTATGCTTTTAAGAACATTGACCGCGGGGTATTGACCCTTATTCGCCAAATTCCGATCCAATACGAAATGTCCATCCAGTATTCCCCGTACAGTATCGGCAATCGGTTCATTCATATCATCACCGTCAACAAGGACTGTGTAAAAAGCAGTAATCGATCCATGCTGGTTTGTTCCTGTCCGTTCAAGCAGTCTCGAAAGAACAGCAAAAACGGAAGGCGTATATCCCTTGGTTGTCGGCGGCTCGCCAACGGCAAGGCCAACTTCCCGCTGAGCCATCGCAACTCTTGTCACCGAATCCATCATCAGCATGACATTCAAGCCTTTATCGCGGAAGTATTCCGCAATAGCAGTTGCTGTGTACGCACCTTTTATTCTCATTAATGCTGGCTGGTCAGAAGTTGCCACAACAACAATCGAACGTTTTAGTCCCTCCGGCCCAAGGTCTTTTTCTATAAACTCACGAACTTCGCGTCCCCGTTCGCCAATCAACCCGATTACATTCAAGTCTGCGGTTGTGTTCCGTGCAATCATGCCCATCAGTGTGCTTTTTCCTACACCGCTTCCGGCAAAAATTCCGACCCGCTGCCCCTTGCCTACAGTCAGAAGACTGTCTATCATGCGCACTCCCACTTCAATCGGTTCCGAAATCGGGGGTCTGCTCATTGGGTTTGGAGGTTCCTGTTCGGTGGGTATAGATGCCAGCCCCTTGGGTAAAAGAGAGTGATCCAGCGGGAACCCAAGAGAATCAACAACCTTCCCGATCAAACCAACACCAGCTTTTACCTCTAGTGGTTTCATGGTTGTTTCCACCAGGCTGCCAGGAGCAATATTATTAATCGCTGTATATGGCATCAGGATGACCATTTCCTCTTTAAATCCCACGACTTCTGCTTGAATCATGTGCTTCCTCTTTTTACCAACGTGAATAAAGCAAACGTCCCCAACCGAGCTTTCCGGTCCTTGAGATTCGATCATAAGCCCGACAACTCTTTTTACCCGGCCATAGCGTTTATAACTGTCTATCGTGTCAATCTGTTCAATTAGGTCTGCAGCTTTCATTTATTGCTCACTCTCCAGCATTTCGTAGAGCCTTTGCTTAATTTCTTCAAGCTGGCTGTCCACGCTGGCATCAATTCGGCCGTTCCCGGTTTCAATGATGCAGCTTGTCTCTGAAAGTTCATCTTCTGGATAAATAAATAACAGGCAATCCCTAGGAAATACAGCCTCCAATTCCGCCGCATGGGACAGAAGAAAATCATAATGAACTGGATGGACATGTAGCTCAACTTCTTTATTGCCTCTGGCATTTTTCAAAGCTCTTTTGACCAGCGGCAAGAATTCCTCCGACTTGCCGGAAACACTTTCCCCAATGATTTTCTCGGCAACCTTCAATCCAAGGTCAAGTATGACGGGTTCGGCAGCTTCTAATTTTTGGTGGTAGTCCCGTTCAGCCGACGCAATGATTCCCTGGGCAAAAGCAATTTGGTCACTATACTCTTCCCGGCCTTTTTTACGGCCTTGCTGCAGCCCTTGTTTCATCCCTTCCTCATAGGCTTCCTCTATGAGTCTGGATTTCTCCGCTTCCCAGTTCTGCTGTTCCGCTATGATCTGTGCTTTTATGGTTTCTTCATGTTTGGCAGCCTGAAAAAGTATTTCCTCCGCTTTCCGCGACGCACTTTGGATCATTTTCTCTGCATCAGCAGAAGCAGTCTGGAGCAGTACTTGTTGTTCTCCCGAGACGGAACTTCCTATCATCCGGATTTCTATCACCTTTTCTTTTACGGCACCATCATGGTTAGAAGATTTTATCAGCCTAGACAATAATATCGTCTCCTCCGCCTCGTGCTACCACGATTTCACCAGCTTCCTCAAGCCTGCGGATGATGGCCACAATCCTTGATTGAGCTTCCTCTACATCGCGCAGACGAACAGGACCCATGAATTCCATTTCATCTTTAAAGGTTTCAACCATCCTGGTTGACATATTCTTAAAGACAACCTCTTTCACTTCATCGCTTGAAACTTTCAATGCCAGCAGAAGATCTTCGTTTTCACAGTCTCTGATCACCCGCTGGATTGCCCGGCTGTCAAGCGTCACGATATCTTCAAATACAAACATTCGCTTCTTGATTTCCTCGGCTAGTCCTGGATCCTGGATTTCAAGAGCGTCAAGGATTGTCCGTTCCGTGGACCTGTCGACTCCATTAAGAACCTCCACGACCGCCTCAATTCCGCCAGCCTGCGTGTAATCATGCGTGACATTTGCAGACAGCTTCCGTTCGAGAATCTGTTCGACCTCGCTGATGATTTCGGGGGACGTACTGTCCATAAGTGCGATACGTTTCGCGATATCCGCCTGCATTTCCTGTGGAAGTTCAGACAGAATATGGCCAGCCTGCGCTGAATCAAGATAGGAAAGGATCAAGGCAATTGTTTGCGGGTGTTCATTTTGAATAAAATTCAGGATTTGACCCGGATCTGCCTTTCTCGCAAAATCAAATGGCCTTACTTGAAGGGAAGATGTAAGCCTGTTGATAATGACGGCAGCCTGATCGGTCCCCAGCGCTTTTTCAAGAATGGTCTTGGCATAGCCAATTCCCCCTTGGGAAATATAATCCTGAGCCAAAGCGATACTATGGAATTCCTCAAGTATCTCTTCTTTTACAAGCGAGTCCACTTTCCTGACCCCTGATATTTCAAGGGTCAGCTTTTCAATTTCTTCCTCACTTAAGTGCTTGTAAACGGAAGCAGCTACGTCGGGGCCCATCGAAATTAAAAGAATAGCTGCCTTCTGTTTTCCGTTTAGTTTATTTGGGTCCTGTTTTGCCATGATTTGTTTCTCCTATTCCTCGGTTAGCCAAGTCCGCAATAATTTTGCAAAATCCTCGGGTTTTTCTTTCGCCATTTTTTCTAGCTGCTTTTTCCTAAGTGTTCCTTCATTATCATTCTCTCGGTTGACATCTGGCACATGTATTGGTTCCGGTATTTCATCTATTACGGCTTCTTCTGCCACAGCCTTTCTCCGCGAATGGATGAAGAGGAAGAGTACAGTCAATAGTGCTGCCAGGAGAACCCCGCCTGCCGCATATATCCACCAAGGGATACTTGCTTCAGGCTGATCGCTGAATTCGATTTTGCCATTGAAGGGCTGTACCGATACCACAATTTTTTCCTGTACGGCCTCATCCGTAAGCGCTTCGCCAGTTGTGCTTTTATCGATTGTTGTCCTAACGATCGTACCAAGTATCTTTGTTATATCGTCTACACGGTCCTGCGGCAGTGAGGCTGGATCCTCGGGATTTGGCGGCTCAACCATGACCTGGATGCCAAGGTCCCTGACTTTATAAGGGCTTTCTACTATTTCTTTCCGTATTCTATTTACTTCATTATTGATCGTTTCTTCTACTTTCTCGTAATCTCCATTGCCATTGGTGCCTTCAAGGTAGGTAGTGCCCGCATCGGCAGGGTCTTCTGCCTGCGGAACTCCTCCAGCCTGTTCTCCATTGCCAGTGAAAGTTTCCGTAATCCGCTGCGCACTGATTGCGATGCCTTCCATATTTTCTTCATCAACTGGCTGAACAAGGTTTTCTTCCCTGTTTTCCTGGGTGAAATCAATATCGGCTGTAACTGATACGATCACTTTGTCATGGCCAATCAGCGTTCCAAGCATATTCTGTACCTGGCGCTGCACATCCCTCTGAACTTCAAGCTTCACCTCATTTTGTGAAGCAAAAGAAGCGCCGCTGGAATTTTCTTCATTTTTCAAATCAAAATACTCAAAGTATTGATTCATAATGACGATATTATCAGTAGGAAGATTAGGAACGCTTTTTCCGACAAGGTGGTAAAGTGCCTGTATCTGTTCTTCTTTAAAATTGTAACCAGGACTCGTATTCAGGACGATAGAAGCAGAGGCCTGCTCAGTTTCATCCCTTACAAAGATCCCTTTTTCCGGCAGGTTGATCATGACTTTTGCATCTTTAACTCCCTCAATGCCTTTTATCAGGTCTCCCAGCTCTGTTTGCATAGCCTCCACTTTCAAAACATTGAATTCATTGTCTGTCATGCCAAGACCCGCGTTCTGGCTGAAAAACGAATAATCAATACTGCCAGATTTTGGGATACCTTCTGCTGCAAGCTCGACCTTTAATGTATCCACTGACTCCGAGGGAACCTTTATGGTTGTTCCGCCATCCGCTATCTCGGAAACAATTCCTCTGCCATCAAGACTTTCTTTAATTGCCCCTGTTTCAGATGGAGACAGATTGCTGTACAAGGGAACTAAAGTTGTCCTGCTGGTAAAATAGGCGACACTTATCCCAATCAATAAAACAAACAAAAGAGACGCAATCAGCCCGACTCGCTGCTTCCCTGTGCGCCTTTTCCAAAAATCCTGAATTGGACTTAAATACCTTTGAAGTGTTTCTTTCATCATAATCCCCCGGTTATTATGTCTCATCTTTTTTTACAGCTAATAACCGCTTCGTTAGTTCTTAGCTTTTCTATCAGACTTGCATTCTCATCATTTCCTGGTATGCCTCAACAACTTTATTCCGAACCTCCAGTGTGGCCTGCAGGGTGACACTCGCTTTTTGTGAAGCAATCATGACCTGATGGAGGTCCACATTTTCCCCATTGGCCAGCTTATTTGTCATAAGATCTGATTTTGCCTGAGTTTCATTTAAATTTTCAAGAGATTTTTTTAATACGGACGCAAAACTCTTCTGTGCTTCGAATGGTGTAGTAGAGTTGATTTTTTGAGCACCAGCCGATAGTGGCTTTATCGACTGTGATACTGGATTGAATGGACCAATATTCATTTAGGTTTCTCCTTATTTACCGATTTCCAGAGCCTTCATCATCATGCTCTTCGATGCATTAAAAACTGTTACATTTGCTTCATAAGATCTCGTTGCACTCACTAAATCAACCATTTCCCTTAAAGGATCTACATTTGGGTATGCCACATAGCCTTCAGCATCTGCGTCTGGATGTTCGGGGTTATAAACCATTTTTAAAGGGGTTTCCCGATCTTCGATGATCCTGGAAACCTTGACACCTTCTCCGGCGCCTTCTGAATCAGACCGACCCATAGCCTTATTCAGGAAGGAGGAAAACTGCCCTTCTTGCGGCTGGAGAACTGCCAGCTTACGTCGATATGGCTCACCATTGGCTGCTCTGGTTGAGTCTACATTAGCCATGTTGGAGGAAATGATGTCCATTCTTAATCGCTGGGCACTTAACGCCGAAGCCGTAGTATTCATGCTATGAAATATAGTCATTCGTTACTTTCCTCCTTTAATTACAGTCTGGATAGTATTGAATTTCCCGTTTATTCGTTCAGTCAATGCATTATAGTAAATCTGGTTAGTGGCAAGATCAGCCATTTCTTTATCCAGGTCCACGCCATTTCCATTATGGTTATAAGCAGCATTCCTGATTTTAACAGGGGCGCCCGAACCTGCGTATCCCTGAAAATTAAAATGCCTGCTGTCTGTGCGCCTGCCTTCAAACTGTGCGTTAACAGCCATTTGCAAGGATGACCTGAAGCTGACGTCCTTTGCTTTATAATTTGGAGTATCTACATTGGCGATATTTTGTGAAATCACTTTTTGTTTCATGGATGAATAGTTCATCGCACTCTCCAAAGTGGAAATTGTTCCGGAAAATAAACTCATTTTCTTTACTCCTCGTATAAATCTAAAAACTTAATTAATTGTAGAAATTTGTAGATATTTGCAGACTCGCGTCGTTACCTTCCTAATTGTAATGAATCTGAAATAATATGTCTATGCAGTTTATTATTATTTTCTTCACGTATATCGAGCGCAGCAAGTATAGGTCTAAAGTACTAATTGTTGAAATACAGACATTTTCAAGCCCCGAAAAGCACTAAATCCCTACTACATTTCGACATTTTTTGATGAAAACCACCTCTGTTATCATACTTTTTACCCAACACTATGAATCGAGCATTACTTTTATACTACATAAAAAAATCCACTATTTTGCCTTTGGAAAGTTATACCACTCATACATCGATCATAATTTTGTAATAAAATTGTCACAAAAAAAACCGTCTATCCAAAGACGGTTTCAGATTGCAGACAAAAGGGTTCGGAACGCTTCCCATTCCAAACCCCTTTTGTTGGTTAATAGAACTTTATCGAGTTTTCCATGATTAGTGTCACTAGATCCAGTTGCCCATCTGTTTCAGGTTCAAGACAGCGAAACTAAAACAAGCTAGTCTAAGGCAACCCTATCTTATTGATTTCGGAGGTTTGTTTTTTTCGAAAGCGTGTGGAACGCATATCAACATCCTCTATTTAGATGCAAAAAAGACTGCAGAGGCAATCTCGATCTTAGTCAAGATTGTCTACAGTCTAAAACCCGCCTATTTAAAGACGGGTTTTTTCAGTGCCTTAGTTTGCTTTCAGTTTTTCAAGTTCAAACAGGAACTTATCGTTCAGAACCTTTATGTAGGTTCCTTTCATACCAAGTGATCGGGACTCGATAACGCCGGCACTTTCGAGCTTGCGAAGGGCATTTACGATTACAGAACGAGTAATGCCCACGCGGTCAGCTATTTTAGAAGCGACGAGCAATCCTTCCTTGCCATTAAGCTCTTCAAAGATGTGTTCAATGGCTTCAAGCTCGCTGTATGACAGGGAACTGATCGCCATCTGTACGACTGCCTTGCTGCGGGCTTCTTCCTCGATTTCCTCTGCTTTTTCTCGAAGAATTTCCATCCCTACAACAGTGGCACCGTATTCAGCAAGAATTAGATCATCATCCTGGAAAGGCTCTTCAAGCCGGCCCAGCAGCAGGGTGCCCAGACGTTCACCGCCGCCGATAATTGGAACAATGGTTGTTAATCCATTTTGGAACAGATCCTTGTTTTCAACAGGGAATACCGTGTATTGGCTATCAACATCCAGGTTTGATGAAGTTTCCTGGATATTAAACAACCCATTAGTATACTCCTCAGGGAATTGGCGGTCCTCAAGCATCTGTTTCATACGGTCATTTTCTATTTGCTGGTTGACAGCAAATCCCAGAAGCTTCCCTCGGCGGCTGACAACAAAAATATTGGCTTCAATCACTTCGGATAAGGTTTCGGCCATTTCTTTAAAGTTAACAGGCTTCCCAGCCGCTTTTTGAAGCATAGCATTGATTTTCCTAGTTTTTGAAAGTAAGTCCATTAATTCTTCCTCCTATTTGCATTGGCAAATCTTCTATATGTTTAAATTTTATCTACATTTTGATTGCAGGCAGGTACGTTATGTCTCTACCCTCAACCTAATTACCTAAACCAAGCTGTTTACAATATAAACCTGCTTAGGTCTTTGTTGCGTGAAATGGCACCAAGTTTTTCTTCAACATACTGAGGGGTGATGACGATCTTCTCCATTGAAATATCTGGAGCTTCGAAGCTAAGGTCTTCGAGAAGTTTCTCCAGTATCGTATGGAGGCGTCTTGCGCCTATATTGTCCGTATTCTGGTTCACTTCAAATGCTACTTCCGCTACCTTACGAATAGCTTCGTCAGAAAATTCAATTTGTATACCTTCTGTTTCCAATAATGCTTGATATTGCTTTATCAAGGCATTATCCGGTTCAACCAGGATACGATAAAAATCATCTACCGTCAGCTTTGTCAGCTCAACCCGAATTGGGAAGCGCCCTTGCAGCTCTGGAATTAAATCTGACGGTTTCGCAATATGGAAGGCCCCTGCGGCAATAAACAGGACATGATCTGTTTTGACCGGTCCGTATTTAGTCACGACAGTTGAACCTTCTACAACAGGGAGAATATCCCTCTGAACCCCTTCCCTGGACACATCAGCCGATGAGCCGCCCGAACTGCGGCTGGCAATCTTATCAATCTCATCTATAAAAATAATCCCTGACTGTTCAGCACGGTTTGCCGCTTCCTGAGTCACCTCGTCCATGTCGATGAGCTTTTGGGCTTCTTCATTGATAAGAACTTTTCTTGCTTCGTGGACCGCCAGCTTTCTTTTCTTTCGCTTCTTTGGCATCAGGTTGCTCAATGCATCCTGCATATTCATGCCCATTTGCTCCATGCCTGACCCTTGAAGCATATCAAACATGGATGGTGCCTGCTCTTCCACTTCAACGGTCACTAATTCGTTTTCAAGTTCTCCAAGCTCAAGCTTTTGTTTAATTGCTTTTCGCTTTTCACTCAGATTCAAATCCTCTGTGCTTGATGAATCCTGTTCTGGCTGAGCATTGCCGCCAAACAGCATTTCGAGAGGATTTTTATAATTTGCGTTTTTCTTTGCAGAAGGCACCAGGAGTTCAACGAGACGGCGATTAGCATTAACTTCCGCACGTTCCTTTACGTTAAGCATCTTTTCTTCCTTAACCAGCCGCACTGAAGTCTCAACCAGGTCCCTTACCATGGATTCCACATCGCGGCCCACGTAGCCCACTTCAGTGAATTTAGTGGCTTCAACTTTAATAAAAGGCGCACGGACCAACTTGGCCATTCTCCTGGCGATTTCGGTTTTCCCGACACCTGTAGGCCCAATCATCAAGATATTCTTGGGGCTGATTTCATCTCGGAGGTTTTCAGGCAGCAAACTTCTGCGGTAGCGGTTCCTTAATGCAACAGCAACAGCTTTCTTCGCTTCCTTTTGGCCAATAATATATTGATCAAGACGCTCAACGATTTGCCTTGGAGTTAAATTGCCCATCACTTTCATGTTGCTCCCTCCCCTACAATTCTTCCACAATAATGTTGGTATTCGTGTACACACAAATATCGGCAGCAATTTCAAGAGCTGCCTTGGCTATCTCTGTGGCTGTGAGGTGGTCTCCGGCATATTGTTTCAAAGACCTGCCTGCTGCCAATGCATAATTACCGCCCGAACCGATTGCCAGTATGCCGTCATCCGGTTCAATGACCTCTCCTGTACCGGAAACCAGCAGCATTCCATCGGCATTCATAACAATAAGCATGGCTTCAAGCTGCCTAAGCATTTTGTCCCCTCTCCATTGCTTCGCGAGCTCCACAGCAGCACGCTGAAGACTGCCGTTATATTCTTCAAGCTTTGCTTCAAACATTTCAAACAATGTGAATGCATCTGCAACGGATCCAGCAAACCCTGCAATTACTTTTCCGTTGAAAAGTTTCCTAACTTTGCGTGCCGTATGCTTCATTACGACTGCATTTCCGAAGGTGACTTGTCCGTCACCTGACATAGCGCACGTTCCTTTATGCTGCACAGCAAAAATGGTGGTTGCATGAAATTGAGACATCCCTTTACCTCCTTGGATTCCTATGCCCTTGGATGGGTGGACATATAGGTCCGTCTTAAATGTTCATTGGTAACATGTGTATAGATCTGTGTTGACGAAAGGAAAGCATGGCCCAGCAACTCCTGGACGGTTCTCATGTCGGCACCGTTGCTGAGCATATGGGTTGCGAATGTATGCCTTAATTTATGCGGGTGGATTTTCCCGCGTAAAGCCGAGTTCTCAAAAATTTTGTTTAATGCCTCTCGGAGCCCCCTGTCTGTCAAGGGCCCTCCCCGAAAGTTAACAAAAAGGAAACCATGATCTTCTTTGTCCTTCAGCAATTCCTTCCTGGCTGTTTTTATGTACCTCTCCAGTTCATCATGGGCGAAGCTCCCAAAAGGGACATACCTTTCTTTGCTGCCCTTGCCGTGCACAAGGACAGTAGACAAATAAAAATCAAGATCGGAAAGACGGATCTTGCAGCATTCACTAACACGAATACCGGTGGCATAAAGCAATTCAAGTATTGCCTTATTCCTCCTGCCCAAGGCTGTTTCCGTTTCACATGCAGCAAAAAGCAGCTCCAGTTCCTGTTCATAAAAAAATCCTGGATGCCGTTTTTCGGATTTAGGAATGGAAACAAGTGCGAAAGGATTTTCCTCCACCTTTTTTTCCCGGAGCAAAAACTTGAAAAAGGTTCGAAGGCAGGAAATTTTTCGTGCCACTGTTTTTCTTGCAAGCTGTTTCTCATGCAGCCCTGTAAGATAAATTCTCACATCTGAATATTGAACATCCTGCAGTCGGTCAATGGCTTGCTCATTCATGAACATGAAAAAATTACTAATGTCATGATGGTAATGCTCAATAGTATATTGTGAGTAATTTTTCTCGATTTGTAAATATTCTATAAATAACTTTAAAGAAATGTTCACATTTTCACTCAGTATAATCACCTCACAAGGGCTACTAAATAGTAACATATTCAAGCAGCCCTGTGCAATATTATTTACAAATTTTTCGCAAAGTTCTGAATTGTTTCCAACGCGCGTTTGGCATGCTGCTCGTTTCTTTCCTGTTTGGCCTTAATTTTCATTGGCAGATCTGGAAAAAGCCCAAAGTTAGCATTCATCGGCTGGAAGTTTTTCGCATTTGTGCTTGTTATATAGTGAGCCATACTTCCCATGGCTGTTTCAGCAGGGAACTCTAAAGGATCTTCGCCTTTAACCAGCCTTGCTGCATTTATACCGGCAATCAGGCCGCTTGCTGCAGATTCCACGTAACCTTCAACCCCTGTCATTTGACCGGCAAAGAATAGGTCGTCGCGGTCTTTAAATTGATAGGTTGCTTTTAACACTTTCGGTGAATTAATGAAGGTATTTCGGTGCATGACTCCATACCGTACAATTTCTGCATTTTCAAGTCCAGGTATTAAGCGAATCACTTCTTTTTGCGGTCCCCATTTAAGATGTGTCTGAAAGCCCACAATATTATAAAGAGTTCCCGCTGCATCATCCTGGCGAAGTTGAACAACCGCATAAGGCCGCTTTCCTGTTTTAGGATCCTCAAGACCCACTGGCTTCATCGGCCCGAATAGCATTGTCTTTTTTCCTCGGTTTGCCATCACTTCGATCGGCATACAGCCCTCAAAGAAAATTTCTTTTTCAAATTCTTTCAGAGGCACCGTTTCAGCTGCTATTAACGCCTCATAGAAAGTGTTAAACTCTTCCTCGGTCATCGGGCAGTTTAAGTATGCCGCTTCTCCTTTATCGTACCTGGACTTCAAGTAAACCTTGTCCATATCAATACTGTCCTTCTCCAGAATTGGAGCAGCAGCATCATAAAAATACAGATATTCTTCCCCTGTAAGTTCCTTCAGCCCTTTGGACAGTGCTTCACTTGTCAGCGGGCCCGTTGCTATGATGACAGGACCTTCGGGTATGCCAGTCATTTCTTCATTAACGACTGACACATTGGGATGATTTTTTACAAGCTCTGTCACCCTGGCAGCGAATTCATGGCGGTCCACTGCCAAGGCTCCGCCGGCAGGGACGGAACAGGCATCAGCCGACCCAATGATGACGGAGTCCAGAAGCCTCATTTCTTCTTTTAAAACACCTACTGCATTTGTCAGCGTATTGGCTCTCAGTGAATTGCTGCAAACCAATTCTGCAAATTTATCTGTATGATGGGCTGGTGTCTGCCTGACAGGCCTCATCTCATAAAGCCTGACCTTGATTCCTCTCTTGGCCAGCTGCCAGGCTGCTTCGCTGCCTGCAAGGCCTGCGCCAATGACGGTAACTGTTGCTTCTGTCATTTCAAATCCTCCAGTTGTTTCTTATATTAAAAATACAATGATAATATTTTACCCTCAATAGTCCATTTTGCACTTTACAGTACGAAATTAAAAGAAAAAAGTTTCAAACTGAGAAAATTTGATTTTAACATACATTCAATCAAAAGGAAAAGAGTGAGCATTTTTGCTCACTCTAGCTTTGCTGGGCTTCCTTATAATCACATTCTGTACATGTGACCTGGATACCTTTTTTAAGCTTTTTCTCTACCATCAGGCTGTCACATTTAGGACAGCTGCGGGCAATCGGCTTATCCCAGGAGAGGAATTCACATTCAGGGAAATTGTCGCACCCGTAGAAAATCCGGCGTTTCTTGCTCTTTCTTTCAATGATGTTCCCGTCCTTGCAATTAGGACATTTTACGCCAATCTCCTTAACAATTGCTTTGGTGTTGCGGCAGTCCGGAAAATTGCTGCATGCCATGAATTTGCCGTATCGGCCCATTTTAAATACCATAGGGCTGGAGCACAGTTCACAATCTTCGCCTGCAGGCTCATCCTTGATCTCTATTTCCTGCATTTCCTGTTCCGCTTTCTTGAGGTGCAGTTCAAACTCCTGATAGAAGTCATCAATGATTTTTACCCAATTCTTTTTCCCGTCCTCCACATTGTCCAAGTCCTGTTCCATTTTCGCCGTGAATTCTACATCAATGATGTCCGGGAAAAACTCCAGCATTAACTCGTGAATGATTTCTCCCAGTTCAGTCGGTACAAAGCGCTTGTTATCAAGGCTGACATACCCTCTCTTCTGAATGGTATCGAG
This sequence comes from Mesobacillus foraminis, assembly GCF_004340465.1. Taxonomy (GTDB): domain Bacteria; phylum Bacillota; class Bacilli; order Bacillales; family Cytobacillaceae; genus Mesobacillus_B; species Mesobacillus_B foraminis. Next base: position 314,328 of record NZ_SLVV01000005.1, read on the forward strand.
TGTTGGAGCATAGGTGGACGGCCTTCCGATCCCAAGCTCTTCAAGAGTTCGCACAAGCCTCGCTTCCGTGTACCTTGGCGGCGGCTGAGTAAAATGCTGTTTTGGCTCGATATCTTTTTTCAAGATCTCATCGCCTTCTTTAAGGTCAGGAAGCAGACGGTCTTTTTCCTCCACCTGGTCATCCGTTCCTTCTACATAGACCTTCATAAAGCCTGGAAATTTAACTTTTGAACCTGTAGCCCTGAAGATGACCCCTGAATTATCGAGATCCACACTCATCGTGTCCATGACAGCAGGTGACATCTGGCTGGCTACGAACCGCTCCCAAATTAATTTGTACAGGCGAAGCTGGTCACGGGACAAAAACTCCTTGAGGGTATTTGGTTCCCTGAGTACACTTGTTGGTCGGATACCTTCATGTGCATCCTGCGCATTTGTCTGTTTCTTTTCTTTTTTTGCTTCTGTTTTAAGATATTCCTTGCCGTATTCTGTTTCAATATAACGGCTGGCTTCTCCCTGGGCGACCTCGGAAATTCTGGTGGAATCTGTTCTCATATAAGTGATTAAACCGACAGTTCCTTCTTTGCCCAAATCGATCCCTTCGTAAAGCTGCTGGGCAAGCATCATGGTCTTTTTGGCCCTGAAGTTTAATTTTCTGGCTGCTTCCTGCTGAAGGGAGGATGTAATAAATGCAGGTGCCGGATTGCGTTTCCGCTCTTTCTTGGTTACCGATACCACCTTAAATTTATTGTCTTTGATTTGCTTTAGGATGTTTTGAACTTCACTTTCTGATTTCAGTTCCGCTTTCTTGCCGTTTATTCCATAGAAGGACCCCTCAAACATTGATTTTCCCTTTAAGAACTCCGCCCCGATAGTCCAATATTCTTCCGGCTCAAACTTCTGTATTTCTTTTTCCCTGTCAATAATCAATCGGAGTGCAACGGATTGAACCCTGCCTGCGCTTAAACCCTTTTTTACTTTCTTCCAGAGCAATGGACTGATGTTATATCCAACCAGCCTGTCTAAAACGCGGCGAGCCTGTTGGGCATCTACAAGATCCTTGTTAATTGGTCTTGGATGCTTGAAGGAATCTTTTATAGCATCTTTTGTAATTTCGTTAAAGACAACCCGGCAGTCTGAGTTTACATCAACATCAAGGCTGTGAGCCAGATGCCATGCAATGGCCTCCCCTTCTCTATCAGGGTCGGCCGCGAGAAAAATCTTTTTTGCTTTTTTCGCCGCAGTTTTTAATTCTTTTAAAACTGGGCCTTTCCCGCGAATAGTAATATATTTCGGCTCAAATTGCCGCTCTATATCGACTCCCATCTGGCTCTTTGGCAAATCTATGACATGGCCCATGGAAGCTTTTACTTTATATTTCTTTCCAAGATAACGCTCAATCGTTTTCGCCTTTGCGGGTGATTCAACGATGACTAAAAATTCCGACATCCAGTTAGTCCTCCTTAGAGGGAATAAAATTACCACTATTATTTAATATGGTGCTCCCCATTGTCAATACTTGGGTAAAGTAACCGTTTTCTCATTCGTTTTTTATCAATTAACGCGAAAATGCCTTTACACTTTTGTTTCCTGATGCAAAATGTATAACAGATTTAAAATAATTTCAACCATTTTGTAGTTTATTTTTCAGAAAACGATTGTTCATGCCTGTAATATTTCTTCTAATTATGACTAAATATACAGGAATTTCTTTGAAAAATACCTGCTTCTACAAAAAAATTTCTTCTATTATATCTTTTGGTTCCTTCACTAGCTTGGCCCCCATCTGAATAAGGTCGTTTGTTCCTGTATGGGAGGGTGACAGTATGCTTCCTGGCACAGCAAATACCTCCCTGCCTTCATTCAGAGCAAAATCGGCGGTTATAAATGATCCGCTCCTTCTTTTAGCTTCAATGACAAGCGTGCCTTTCGAAAGACCGCTAATGATTCTGTTTCTGAACGGGAAATGCCACTTTTCGGGCCTTGTGCCAGGAGGATATTCTGATATAATTAAATGCTCTCTCATCAGCTTCTCCGCCAGTTCTTTATTTTGCTTAGGGTAAATGTGTTCAAACCCTCCTGCAATCACAGCAACAGTCCTGCCGTGATGATTTATCGCCGAAAGATGGGCTAAAGTATCGATCCCTTTTGCCAGCCCGCTGAAAACGACTGCCCCGTGCTTAATTAGTTCCGGAAACAAGAAGTCAATTACTTGTTTCCCATATAGCGAAGCCTCCCTGCTCCCTACTACAGCCAGCGGGAAATCTGCTTCCAGCAGGCTGGTATGGCCTTTTGCAAACAGTACCCAAGGGGGCTGGTAGATTGACTTTAAAATTGCAGGATACTCGCAATCAAAAAAACTGATTATCTTGACTTCATCATGTTGATACCGTTCAAGCAGGTTGTCAATGGGAATGTTTTTCATCATCGAAGGCGGGATTTTCGAAGAGTGTTTAGTAGCAGAGGAATTGGAGTGGGAAGAAGAAACGAAAGAGAGTTCAGGGTCTTCCTTCAAAAAAGCAGCAATTGTTTTCCAGCTTATATGCTTACAGTGAACCAAATGGACCAGCCTTTTTTTAAATTCATCCATTCATAGGTCTCCTTTGATTTTAATCGGGAAAAAGATAATTGCAAACAGCCCCTCCAATATCAGAGGGACCAGTTTGCCTTATTCATTAGTGTGTTTTACATTTGTCATATAGTCCCTGTTCTTTAAGGACACCGATTAACGTCTCACCCATGACCGAAGGAGTTTCAGCAACTTTTATTCCGCACTCGTTCATGACGCGGATTTTTTCATCTGCTGTTCCTTTTCCTCCGGAAATAATCGCGCCAGCATGGCCCATGCGCTTCCCCGGAGGTGCGGTACGTCCGCCGATAAAGCCAACTACAGGTTTCTTCATATTCGCTTTCACCCACTCAGCAGCTTCTTCTTCTGCTGTACCGCCGATTTCACCAATCATGATAACCGCATAAGTCTCGGGATCCTCATTGAAAGCTTTCAATACATCGATGAAGTTTGTCCCATTTACCGGGTCTCCGCCAATTCCGACAGCTGTTGTCTGGCCAATTCCAGCTTGCGTAAGCTGATGAACGGCTTCATAAGTCAGCGTTCCTGACCGGGATACGACACCTACATGGCCTTTTGTATGAATATATCCTGGCATAATGCCAATTTTACATTCGTCCGCAGTGATGACACCAGGGCAGTTTGGACCCACGAGACGGGTTTTCTTGCCCTCCATATAACGTTTAACTTTAACCATATCCAATACTGGAATGTGTTCTGTAATACAAATAGCAAGATCAAGCTCTGCATCAACAGCTTCCATGATGGCATCAGCAGCAAATGGTGCCGGTACATAGATTACGGATGCAGTTGCACCTGTGGCCTCAACGGCTTCCTTGACTGTGTTGAATACCGGAACTCCTTCCACTTCCTGGCCGCCTTTTCCCGGAGTTGTTCCGCCAACAATTTTTGTCCCGTATTCCAGCATCTGTTTTGTATGAAAAAGGGCTGTTGAACCAGTGATTCCCTGTACGATCACTTTTGTATCTTTATTAATGAATACACTCATGACAACTTTCTCCTTCCTATCCTACTTTACTAATGAAACGATTTTCTGTGCGCCGTCAGCCATTGATTCTGCTGCAACGATATTAAGGCCGGATTCATTCAGAATCTTTTTGCCCAGATCAACATTTGTACCTTCAAGACGTACAACCAAAGGCACTTCGAGACCAATTTGTTTGGCCGCTTCCACGACACCCGTAGCGATGACGTCACACTTCATGATTCCGCCAAAGATATTGACAAAAATCCCTTTTACGTTCTGGTCAGAAAGGATGATTTTAAATGCTTCGGTAACTTTCTCGGCAGTTGCACCGCCCCCAACATCAAGGAAGTTGGCCGGTTCGCCGCCGTAATGCTTGACGATATCCATCGTCGCCATTGCCAAACCGGCACCGTTAACCATGCATCCGATGTTGCCATCAAGTGATATATAGCTTAAGTCATATTTCGAAGCTTCAATTTCCTTTGGATCCTCTTCTTCAAGATCACGGAACTCCAGAATGTCCTTGTGGCGGTACAGTGCATTGGAATCGAAGTTAAGCTTGGCGTCAAGAGCCATAACCTTTCCGTCTCCGGTGATAACAAGGGGATTGATTTCTGCAATGGAGCAATCCTTGTCGATATATGCATTATAAAGACCCATCATGAACTTGACCGCCTGGTTGACAAGCTCCTTGGGAATATTGATATTAAACGCCACACGGCGCGCCTGGAATGGTGTGAGACCGACTACAGGGTCGATTTCTTCCTTGAAGATTTTCTCGGGAGTCTGTTCTGCTACTTCCTCAATTTCTGTTCCGCCTTCTTCGGATGCCATTAAAACAACACGTGAAGTTGCACGGTCAAGTACAAGGCCCACATAGTATTCCTTTTTTATGTCACAGCCTTCTTCAATCAGCAGGCGTTTAACTTCCTTGCCTTCAGGGCCTGTCTGGTGAGTGACGAGCGTTTTCCCTAAAATTTCGCTTGCATATGTACGTACCTCATCAAGGTTTTTTGCAACTTTTACTCCTCCGGCTTTTCCGCGTCCGCCAGCATGGATTTGCGCCTTGACTACACATACCTGGGTCCCTAATTCTTTTGCAGCTTCGACAGCTTCTTCGACACTAAAAGCAACTTTTCCGTTCGGAACCGCAACTCCGTATTGTCTGAGGACCTCTTTCCCTTGATACTCATGGATATTCATTTCCCATCCTCCTATCAATCTCCGTGCAAGATGGCTATCAATTCTTTCTGAATCGCCAGCCTAGATAGAGATTTTTATACTCTTATATTTTACAAAAAATAGACTGCGCTTTCATTGTATATAATGATATATTGCTTGTCTACCATTATGGTTTAAATATTATGTCATTTTAAATATTGCAAAAATACCTAACATATGCGTGCCGGGACACAAATAAAACGAGACGAACGAACGCCCCGTTTCCTGATTTGGAATTATATCGATTCCACCTAATGGCTTTAAAATATTATCCTGGTATTATTCCTTGCTATTGCCTGCGGCCGTTTTCTCCTCAATTTTATAGATAAAAGTAAAGACTTCCGCCACCGCCTCGTAAAGCTCTTCAGGAATCCTTTGGTTCAATTCCAGCTGGCTCAGCATTTCTACAAGGGAAGGGTCTTCCTGGATCGGCAAGTTATTTTCTTTTGCCTTCTGGATAATATTCTCAGCTGTGTGCCCTTTTCCTTTTGCCAATACTTTAGGAGCAGCTTCCTGCCCGTGATTATATCCCAGCGCTACTGCTGCCCTTCGCTGATATTGCTTCACTTCTCTCATATTCTCAAGTCCATCCTGCTGTATTTGTTCTGATGGGCGTAATTACCCATTTGTTTTGCGGCATGCTGTATACATGCTTCTTTCGGTTTTATAAAGCTCACAGCCGACAGCTGATACTCGATTTTGGCAAGGCTGGCTTTTAATGTGCCAATCAAGGGCGACGCCAGCTGCTTTAGTTTCTCGTTTTCATTTATGACATAAACAGACAATATCCGATTCTGAATTTGCAGGTCGACAATTGTGTGATTAAGTTCCTTAAGTTCCAAGTAAAAAAGCACCCGACAATAATCGGGATCAATACTTCCATCAGGCTGCTTCTTTCCGCTCCATTGCATGGTTATTTCTCCATTAGTACTCGGGGAAAAAGGAATTTGAAACATCAGCTGCTGTACGGGCCCGGATTCATGGGAAAGCAGCTGCAGTCCGGTAATTTTTCCTACAAGCTGCTCTGCTGCGTCCTTTAAAGGCTGCGGCGGATTCTCCGAAAGAAGCTTCAAGAGCAAAGGCTTTACCGCCTCCACAGGCTCCGCGGGCCCCGAACTGCTGTTTAACACTTCTGAGACTCTGGACTCATAGTTAAGCCCAAGCTTAGTTAAAAATTGCTTTATTCTTCCCTCATTTATATGTCCTGGTTTACTGGTCCCATTTTCCTCATTAAATCCGCTTCTTCCGGACTCCTTCAGGTCTTTCAGTACCTTCTTTAGCTCTAATATGGTCTCAGAGTCCTCTGAGTAAGCCTCCAGGGCATTATCAAGGCTTTCTATCAGGCTAGGCAGAGGGTGGCCATTACGGGCTATCTGAAGGGCTGTAAGAGTGTCCTTTGTGGGAGTAATTCCTCTCAATAAAAGAAATTTCAAGATTTCGAGGACTTCTCCGGCCTTATCACCCTTTGTCAATTCCGCTGCCTTCACAAGCACCTCTTTCGTTAACGGAAGACGTTCTTTTATGAAATAGCGAGCCATTTCGATATTCTCCCTGGTTGAAGGAATGGACAGCTTTAAAAGCAATCCAGCAATTCCTTCTTCGTCCGGTTTCCTTTTGTTATCAGGCATGAGCATCTTCAAATGGACTTTTCCATTGCCAGGCTGGACCTGGAACCAGTACCGCTGTCCGACCGAAAGACCCGTTTCCAGCTTCGCTGTTACCTTTTGGCTTCCAACCTGTATCACGGCCAGCCCATCTGGATAAAGCTTGTCTGCCTTGCCTGTAATAATCTGTCCTGGCCTGAATATAGCCGTGTTTCCCTCAAGACTTCGAGTCTGATTCAGCAATGCCTGAATAGCTCCTGCTTCTAACATTCCTCCACCTTCTCTTTAAATCCTCCCCAGAGAATCCCTTACAGGGGCAAAGCTTTTTCGATGGCATGGGCTAGCTCCATACCTGTGCAATGCCTCCAGATGCTCGCTAGTCCCGTATCCCATATTTGATGCAAATCCATATTCACGATACCTTTCACCGATTTCCTTCATCAGCCGGTCCCGTGTTACTTTCGCAATAATGGAAGCAGCGGCAATAGTAACACTGCGTGCATCCCCTTTAATCAGTGCTTCGGCAGGGTAAGGAGTCTCAAGGCTGACTGCATCAATCAGCAGATAATCCGGCTTAACCGTCAGTTCTGCCAGGGCATTGAGCATTGCCTTTTTGGCAGCCTGAAGAATATTGATGGAGTCAATTTCCTCAGCTCCAATAATGCCGATCCCAATTGCTGTCGCCTCTTTTTCAATCACTCGGAAGTATTCTTGCCTTTTTTGCACACTCAGCTTTTTAGAATCGTTAATTCCAGGCAAATTGAAGTTTTCCGGGAGAATGACAGCTGCCGCCACTACGGGCCCGGCCAGAGGACCTCGTCCTGCCTCATCGATACCTGCAATCTGCTGGAACCCCTGCGCTCTTAGTTTACGTTCAAAAGATGTCATTTCCTTGAATTTTTCAAGGAGCATTTGTTCCTTTTCCTGCTCCTTCAGCCATTTTTCAAGTACCCGATGGACCCCTTTGCGCCCATCTTTTTTCAGCAGCTCAATAAATTCTTTATCTGCCTTTGTTTCCAGGAAAAGCTTCCTTTCAATTTCTTCAATCGTCAAATTCTTCATACTCTACTCCCTAAACTAGTGATCACTTTTTTATCGGCATATTCGAAAAAAAATAAAGGCCCCGCCGAGGGACCTCATTCCTTTTAAACTCATTGGCCTTCCTCTTGAGCCATTAAATCAGCAGGTCTCTCGAAAGACAACGATCCCAGTTTTTCCCCGCGGATTTCTCTGATTACAGTCTCTGATACTTTATCATAATCAATGTCTCCACCCGAAAGCTTGAACCCTCTTGAGTTGCCGATTTTATCAAATAATTCCACGATATCATCAGGTATTTCACTAATCCCGAATCTTTCTTCCAAGCGTTGCGGGTAATGGTTCCCCATGAACCTGAGAGCATATACGGCCACATCCTGCAAATTTAAGATGGCATCTTTAATTGCTCCCGTAACCGCCAGCTTCAAGCCAACCTGCTGGTCCTCAAATTTCGGCCAAAGGATTCCGGGTGTATCCAGGAGTTCAAGCTCCTTCCCCACCTTAATCCACTGCTGGGATTTAGTCACTCCTGGCATATTGCCCGTCTTCGCAATATTTTTTCCGTGGAGCCGATTAATCAGAGTCGACTTTCCAGCATTGGGAATCCCCACAATCATGGCCCTGATTGCTCGAGGCTTGACACCTTTTGATTTAAGACGCTCAAACTTCTCACTTAACAGCCCTTTAGCCTCGGTGACAATTTGCTTCAATCCCGTTCCGGCCTGCGAGTTAATGGCCAGGGCGGTAATTCCCTGGTTTTTAAAATAGCGGATCCACTCTGCGGTAATTTCCTTGTCCGCCATGTCCGCTTTATTTAACAGCACGATCCTTGGCTTGTGCTGAATGATTTCATCAATCATGGGATTCCGTGATGAAAAAGGAATTCTGGCATCCACCAGTTCAAATATAATATCGACAAGCTTCAGCTTCTCTGTAACTTCTCTCCGGGCTTTTGCCATATGTCCCGGAAACCATTGAATTGTCAAAGAAGAAACCCTCCTTTAAAAAAATGTAAAAGCGCCTGTCCAGCACCAATCTACACTGATCAGGCTTAAACGAGGCGCCAATAACTAATCGATTGTTCTAATGTCCTCTAACGGCCAATAAATAATGCTCGTTTTCCCCAGGACCTCTTCCAGGGGAACCGTCCCAATATGGCGGCTGTCCTTGCTGAACCTGCGGTTATCTCCCATTACGAAAATATGGCCTTCAGGAACTGTTTCCCTGCCAATCTTTTCTTCAAGCGTAAATGGATCTGTTAGCGGACCATCAATCACCTGCTGTTTATATTCTTCCAAATAAGGTTCTTCATATGCTTTGCCATTCACATATAAGGTATCGTCACGATATTCAATGGTGTCGCCCGGGAGGCCGATCACCCGCTTTATGTAATCCTTATTCTCCGGCGCATGAAAGACCACAATATCGAATCTTTCCGGCTCACCTATTTTATAGCTCAGCTTATTGACAATCATCCTGTCCTGGTCATGAAGAGTTGGCATCATTGACAGTCCGTCAACCACAATGGGTGCAAATAAAAAATATCTTATGACAGCCGCGAGCACCACGGCTATAATTAACGCTTTTGTCCATTCCCAGAATTCGTTCTTTTTTTTCGCCATTCTTTTCCCACCATTTCTCAGATAATCAATACCTCATTATAGCTTTATTTTACATAAGTTGTTTAAGTTAAACACGATGGGAGTGTTTTTTTATGTAAATTACTCATATGGCCAACTGAACACGGTGCAAATAATGGTTTTTTCCTATGAAAAAGGAGCTTGTCAGACAAGCTCCTTTCTGCATGCGTTATATTAGCGGATTTCTTTGATACGAGCTTTTTTACCGCGAAGGTTACGCAGGTAGTAAAGTTTCGCACGGCGGACTTTACCGCGGCGGATTACTTCAAGCTTCGCAATTTTTGGTGTATGAACAGGGAATGTACGCTCTACGCCTACACCATAAGAAACTTTACGCACTGTAAAAGTTTCGCTGATTCCACCACCACGACGCTTAATAACAACACCTTCGTAGATCTGAATACGTTCACGTGTTCCCTCGACAACCTTAACGTGTACACGTACAGTGTCACCAGGACGGAACGCAGGAAGATCGCTGCGAAGCTGTTCTTTTGTAATTTCTTGAATTAACTGTTGCATCGTTTTCAACTCCTCCCACAGATGCTCTTGCACGTTCTTGTACAGCGGAACATCGTTATCAATGACGCGAGCCTATTGGCCCAAGCCACAAATAGTATCATACCATATTGACTATGTGACTGCAATAGCTATTCATCTTGTTTTTTTATTTCCGAGAGCCATTTTTGATGTTCGTCAGGAAGGTCAATATCTTCAAACAAGTCCGGACGGCGAGTATGGGTACGTCGCAGGGATTCTTTGACCCTCCATTCCTCAATAAGGCGGTGGTTTCCGGAAAGCAGGACATCAGGAACCTTCATGCCGCGAAAATCAGCAGGCCTTGTATAATGGGGATGCTCCAGCAAGCCTGTACTGAAGGAATCCTGAATATGGGATTCCTCACTTCCCAGAACACCCGGAAGCAGACGGACAACGCTGTCTATCACAACCATGGCTCCCAATTCCCCACCTGTCAACACATAATCGCCAATCGAGATTTCTTCCGTAATAAGATGCTCCCGTATCCTTTCATCATAGCCTTCGTAATGGCCGCATATAAAAATCAAATGATCTTCTTTCGAAAGTTCCTCTGCTTTCCTTTGTGAATACCGCTCCCCCTGCGGGCACATTAAAATGACGCGGGGCTTCTTGCTCACGGCCTTCTGCATTAAATCCTCGACAGCATCAAATATGGGCTGCGGCTTCAATACCATGCCTGCCCCTCCGCCATAAGGGTAATCATCCACCGTTTGATGGCGATTGTCGGCATATTCACGAAAATTCACGATCTGATAGTTCACTGCTTGTTTGTCAGCTGCCTTCTTGAGGATGGAATGTCCGAGTACCCCATCAAACATTTCCGGGAAAATGGATAATATATCGATTTTCATCATGATAAAAGGCCTTCCATAGGTTCAATGATAATAACCTTTTCTTTTACATCAACCTTTTTGACAACGTCCTCAATGTACGGAATTAATATCTCTTTGCCCTTCGGATTCTTAATCACCCAAACATCATTCGCTCCTGGAGTCAAGATTTCGGATACCTTGCCAATTTCTCCTCCATCAATCGTCGAGACCTGGCAGCCGATGATATCCTGGAAATAATATTCTCCTTCCTTAAGAGTTCCTCGCTGGCTTTCCGGGACCTTGAGGATCCCGTCCCTCATGTGCTCGACTTGATTCACATTGTCGTACCCTTCAAACGTAAGCAAATCAAAATTTTTATGCCTCCTGTGACTATTTACGACCAGCTCCTGCGGTTCCTTTAATCCTTTCATAAATAGAAAAAGAATGTTCCCTCTTTTATACCTTTCATCCGGAAAGTCCGTCCTCGAAATCACCCTGACTTCGCCTTTTATGCCATGAGTATTGACGATTTTCCCGACATTAAACCATTTTTCCATTCTTCATCACCTCTCGCGTATTTCAACCACGATGCCGTCTTTTATAATAACGGCCTTCCCTGAAAGGAATCCGTCCCAGGCATCTCCCTCATTTAAGTCGACTATTGACTGCAGTTCTGTTTCTTTCAGCTCACTTCCAAGCGGAAGGATATGTAATTGCTCAATCTGAAAGTCTAGCAGCTTTATTTTTTCCTTATATGAGTTCATTTCATTTCCAAAATGTTTTTTTAGACTTTCGGAAGGGAATTTTTTTGATTTTTCCTGTTTTTTTAATTCAAATATTAGCTGATGGCATTCTTTCTGCAATTGAAATTTTCTTTCCTGATATTTTTTGAGGAGCCCTTGCTTGCTGGTTTCCGTCAACACTTGTTTTACCACAACAGTTTGCAGCACTTTCACAGCCAACCCTCCCCAGGTTCATCTATTCTATTTTTTCTACTATGTAAAGACACATTCATGGCGCGCACACCTATTATATATGAAAAGTTCCAGGAATGAAAAAAATGGAGGGGATCCCCTCCATTTTTTTTTAACCTTCGCTTTTAGCTTCCGGTTATTATTCAACAATCTCTAAAAAGATCTTCTTTTGCTGTGAGGATCCTGCTGCATAGACGACAGTTCTGATGGCCTTTGCAACTCGCCCCTGTTTGCCGATCACTTTGCCCATATCCGATTTATTACAGGATAGTTTATAAGTGATCTTTTGATCCTCTTCGACGGAATCGACATGAATATCATCAGGAAAATCAACAAGGGGCTTTACGATTGTCTCAATTAATTCTTTCATGCTGTTCACAATTACTTGCTAAGCTTAGCATTATGGAATTTTTCCATGATGCCTTGGTTAGAGAACAAGTTGCGAACTGTATCAGATGGCTTTGCACCATCTTGCAGCCACTTAAGAGCAAGTTCTTCGTTGATGTCCACGATTGCCGGCTGGGCAACTGGGTTGTAAGTTCCCACTGTTTCAATGAAACGTCCGTCACGAGGAGAACGAGAATCTGCTACAACAATACGATAGAAAGGAGACTTTTTAGCTCCCATACGCTTTAAACGAATTTTTACTGCCATTTTAAATAAGCACCTCCGAATAGTTTCACACAAGATAAAATAATACCAAATTGTTTTTTTGTTGTAAAGGTTTTTTTCTTTACAGGTTAATTTTGCCGTTAAAAAGGGTTGAAAGGAAGCTTGAAACCGCCTTTTTTCTTCCCTTTTTGCTGCATTCCCGTCATTTGCTTCATCATTTTCTTCATATCTTCAAACTGCTTAAGCAGGCGATTGACTTCAGGAACGGTTCTCCCGCTTCCTTTTGCAATCCGTTTCCGCCTGTTTGCATTGATAATCTCAGGATGAGTCTTTTCTTCCTTTGTCATCGACTGAATGATTGCTTCGACATGGGAAATTTGTTTTTCTTCAATTTGCAGATTGTTCAAGCCTTTAATTTTATTGGCTCCGGGCATCATTTTCAGCAGTTCGTCGAGCGGTCCCATATTGCGGACCTGTCCCAGCTGCTCAAGGAAGTCGTCAAGAGTAAAAGAAGCTGTACGCATTTTTTGCTCGAGCTCTTTTGCCTTCTCCTCATCGACATTTGCCTGTGCTTTCTCAATAAGGGAAAGCACATCACCCATGCCCAGAATACGGGACGACATCCGTTCAGGATGGAAGGTTTCCAGAGCATCCAGCTTTTCCCCAAGACCGACAAATTTAATTGGTGTGCCGGTAACCGCACGGATAGAAAGGGCCGCACCGCCGCGGGTATCTCCATCAAGCTTTGTCAGGACTACTCCCGTCAATCCCATTTGTTCATTAAAACTTTGGGCGACATTGACAGCATCCTGTCCCGTCATTGCGTCGACCACCAGGAATATTTCGTCCGGTTTTGAGAGTTCCTTAATCTCTTTCAGCTCGTCCATCAGTTTTTCATCTACATGCAGACGGCCGGCTGTATCAATCAGGACATAATCATGATGATCTTCTTTTGCCTTGGCAATTGCCTGTCTCGCAATTTCAACCGGGCTGACCTGATCTCCCAGTGAGAATACTGGCATATTCAGCTGTTTGCCCAGCGTTTCAAGCTGTTTGATAGCTGCGGGGCGATAGATATCGGCCGCCACCAGCATTGGCTTGCGATTATATTTTTTACGAAGGAGGTTGGCAAGCTTTCCTGTAGTGGTCGTCTTACCGGCCCCCTGCAGTCCCACCATCATAATGACGGTTGGGGGGCGGTTCGCAACGGCAATTTTACTTTGCTCTCCGCCCATGAGCTCAGTAAGTTCTTCCTTTACAACCTTAATAACCTGCTGGCCTGGAGTAAGGCTCTTCATGACCTCCTGACCGACAGACCTTTCGCTTACTTTTTTGACAAAATCTTTGACTACCTTGAAGTTTACGTCTGCCTCCAATAGAGCCAGGCGGACCTCACGCATCATTTCTTTCACATCCGCTTCGGATACTTTCCCTTTCCCGCGGATTTTTTGCATTGTATTTTGCAGTCGGTCGGCCAATCCTTCAAATGCCATTATATCGCCGCCTCCTAATCTAATTTCTCGATCTCAGCGATTAACCCTGACAAGGCTTCAAGATCGGCATCCTCAGCCAGGTTTTCTTTCATTCTCGCAATCAGATTTTTTCGCTCCTGGAATTTCTGGAACAGCATCAGCTTCTCTTCATACTCCTCCAGCATTGCTTCCGTTCTTTTTATATTGTCATAGACCGCCTGGCGGCTAACATCATATTCTTCCGCAATTTCACCAAGAGAATAATCATCTAAATAATAGAGGGACATATAGCTTTGCTGCTTGGGAGTCAATAGTGCCTGATAAAAATCATAAAGATAATTCATGCGGGTTGTTTTCTCAAGCATCTTCACACCCCCAATGTTAAGTGAAAAGCCTTTACATAGAAATAGTCTACACAGTAAGGTTGATTCTGTCAAGATAGCGAAAAAGGAAGAGCCCGGGCTCTCCCTGGCTACTCAGCTTTCTCCACCAAATCCGCAAAAAGACCATAAACATACTTTTCTGCATCGAATTCTTGAAGATCATCCAGCTTTTCCCCTAATCCAACAAACTTAACCGGGATGTTCAGCTCATTCCGAATAGCGAGGACGATTCCGCCTTTGGCGGTTCCGTCAAGCTTGGTCAGTACAATCCCGCTTACATTTGTGGCTTCTTTAAAGGTTTTCGCTTGGATCAGTGCATTTTGTCCGGTTGTGGCATCGAGAACCAGAAGGACTTCATGAGGAGCGCCAGGAATTTCCCGCTCAATCACGCGCTTTACCTTTTCAAGCTCTTTCATTAAGTTCACCTTATTTTGCAGGCGGCCTGCGGTATCGCATAACAGGACATCCACATTGCGGGATTTGGCCGCACGTATAGCATCATACATCACGGCAGCTGGATCCGAACCTTCCGCCTGTTTAATGACACCCACTCCTACTCTGTCACCCCAAACCTCAAGCTGATCGATCGCTCCTGCACGGAATGTATCTCCAGCAGCAAGAAGTACATTCTTGCCTTCTTCCTTAAATTTATGGGCAAGCTTTCCAATTGTTGTGGTCTTCCCGACTCCGTTCACCCCGACAAATAAAATCACTGTCGGCCCTTCACTTTGAATGTTCAGGCTGCTCTTTTCTTCGCCGGCTCCTTCATAAATGTCGACAAGCTTTTCAGAAATAACTGCCTGGACTTCCCTTGGATCCTGGATATTTCTCCGCTTCACTTCCATTTTGAGCTCATCGATCAGCTCCATTACTGTTTCAAAACCTACATCCGCACCAATCAGGATTTCTTCCAGTTCTTCGAAAAAGTCCTCATCCACTTTACGGTAACGGGCAACAAGGTCATTTACCTTACCTGAAAAGTTATCCCTTGTCTTTGTTAGGCCATCTTTAAATTTTTCGCTGACAGTTTCTGTCTGCTTTGTAATTTTTTCTTTTAACTTTTTAAAGAAACTCACTGTCTCACTGCCTTCCTTTAGGATTTCACCAGGTTTTTCGTTTCCTCCAGCTTTACTGATATAAGCTTGGATACTCCGGACTCCTGCATCGTGACACCGTACAGTACATCTGCCTCTTCCATCGTACCTTTCCGATGCGTAATCACTATGAATTGCGTGTCCGAGCTGTAGCGCTTCAGGTATTGGCTGAAACGGAATACGTTTGCCTCATCGAGAGCCGCCTCCACTTCATCCAAAATACAGAATGGCACAGGCCGAACCTTTAAAATTGAAAATAGCAGAGCAATGGCTGTTAAAGCCCGCTCTCCGCCTGATAACAGCCCAAGATTCTGCAGCTTCTTCCCTGGAGGCTGGGCAACAAGCTCCACTCCTGTATTCAGCAGGTCATCAGGCTGTGTGAGCCTAAGGTCAGCCCTGCCGCCTCCAAACAAAGCCTGGAAAGTCGATTCAAAATAGGAACGGACCGCTGCGAAGGTTTCCTCAAACCGTTTCTTCATTTCCATATCCATTTCACCAATAACCTGGAAAAGTGTGTCTTTTGCTTCCTGAAGGTCGTTCTTCTGTTCGAGAAGAAATTCATAGCGTTCTGATACACGCTCATACTCATCAATTGCTCCGAGATTAACCGTGCCCAATTCCTCAATTGCAAGCCTGATCAGCTTCACTTTTTTTCGGGCTTCATCAGCCGGGACAGGCAAAGGATATTGCTCTTTGGCTGCTTCAAAAGACAGGAGATACTCTTCACGCAGATGGGCAATTCGGTTATCGAGCTCCACATCCAATCTGGTAAGCTTGACTTCCTCATCTTTCAGGGCCTCTGTCAGACCCTTGTATTGACGTTTTAATTCTTTTGCTTCAAGCTCCACGTCCTCCAATTTGGATTGTCCAGCCAAACGCTCTTCCCTTTTGGCAGAGATGAGCCTTAGTGTGGAATTTTTGTCCTCAAGTTTTTTTCTTGCCGCCTCTACAAGCTGGTTTTCACCCGAAGAGTTATCAGTCATTTCTGAAGAGAGCAGGTTTAGGTCTTCCTTGAAGGAGATTAGCCTTTCCTCCTGTTCACGCAATTCCTGAATGGCACTTTCCAGCTTTTCTTTTGCATGGCTCAACTGTTCCTTATTTGCGGCAAACACTACCTTTAAATCACCTATTTCAGAAAGAAGGGTCTCTTTTGAAGTAAGATTGGTGTTTTTTAGCAGTGTCAGATTAGAAATCTGGCTATCCAGCGCAGTCAGCTTTTCCTGATGCTGCTTAACGAGTGCTTCCAGTTCCTTTTCCCTTTCCATCAGACGGTGTTTCTCTTCGCTGAACTGGGATTTTTCAGCATCGTAAACAGCCAGACGCTCATTTATATTTTTTTCCTCAATCTCTACCTCACGCAATTCACCCTTGAGAGATTGCTCCTTTAACCGAAGCTCTTCGCCTCTTTTCCGCATGGAATCTAAATTAGCTGTCGCTTCCTGCAATTCAGATTTCATGGCCCTGAACCGGACTTCCAGAACTTTTGTTTTTTCTTCCATATCAAAAAGCTTTACTTTTAATTCTTCCAGTTCGGCTTTTCGGCTTAATAGTGATGAGGAATTCTTTTTTGCTGTTCCCCCGGACATTGAGCCTCCCGGATTTACCACATCCCCTTCAAGGGTGACAATCCGGCTCTTGTAATGCAAAAGGCGGGCAATCTCATTTGCCCCTTTCAAGTCCTTCGCCACGACTACATTGCCGAGAAGGCTGCTTATGATCTCCTCATACTTCTTGTCAAACCCCACCAGACTGACTGCAGTCCCAACAAATGAAGCATGCTGGGAAAGTAAAGAAAGCTGATGGTTTGCCAGCATCCGGCCTTTTATCACACTCAAAGGAAGGAAGGTGGCACGCCCATAAGCTTGCTGCTTTAAATAACGGATGGCTGCACGGGCATCCTCCTCAGTGCCGACAACAATATGCTGCATGGCACCGCCAAGGGCTGTTTCCAGAGCAATATCATATTGCTTCGGTACCTTGATTAATTCAGCAACGGCCCCCTCAATCCCTTTTAGCTTCCTTCCTCTGGCTTTTAAGATCTCTTTGACTCCCTGGAAGAAACCTGAATATTCTTCTTCTAATTCCTCGAGCATTTCTTTCTTGGACTTAGCCTGCTGAAGGAACTGATAAGCCTGATACAGGGTTTTTTCATGCTTGTCATAATTGCCCCTCAATGATTCAAGCTTTCGCTGCTCTTTATAGTATTCCTTACCTTGGGCTTCAAGCTCCAGATGAAGGCTGTCCAGCAATTTTTTCGTTTCAATTTTCTTGCTGGCAATCTCATCCCGAATTACCAGAAACCGTTCATTTTCCCCGTCCAGCCGGCTGTTTCGTGAAGCCTGCTGTTCCAGCTGCTGCCCAATGAAGCTCAACTCGTTTCTGGCACTGGCCTGCTGATTCAATAATTCGATATAGTCACTTTTTAATGATTCAATTCTCCACTCAATGTCCTCGCTGTATAGCTTGAGCTTTTGTTGGCGCTCTTGAAGGTCTTCCTGGAGTTTTGCTGATTCTTTTCCCAGAACTGCAACGGCTTCTTCCTGCCCCGCTCTAATGCTGTTCAGG
Organism: Mesobacillus foraminis; assembly: GCF_004340465.1. GTDB lineage: Bacteria > Bacillota > Bacilli > Bacillales > Cytobacillaceae > Mesobacillus_B > Mesobacillus_B foraminis. The sequence goes on from NZ_SLVV01000005.1 coordinate 331,837, forward strand.
TGTTCAATTCGTGCAGAGATATCCTCGATATTCTTTTTAAGCTGCTCTTTATGCTGGGAAGCATTTTTTTTCCGTTCCTTCAGGACTTCTTTTTTCCCTTCAAGCTTTTCCAGCTCTTCACTTGCAAGAAGCAGGTCATTTTGAAGACTGCTGATAGAATCATCCAGGTAAGTCAATTGATTGCGAAGCTTTTGGATTGCCGCCTCCTTTTTTTGCAGGGAGGACGACAGTTCGTTTTCATGTCTCTTATGTTCTTCTACCTGTTTTGAAAGCTGTTCCCATCTGCCATGGAGTTCCTCAATTTCATAAGCAGTGAGCGCCACCTCAATCTTTTCAAGCTCTTCCTTTTTTTCAAGATAATCTTTAGCAATGGAAGCCTGGATTTTTAATGGCTCTACCTGGCTTTCAAGCTCATGGATTATATCTGCCACCCTGTTGAGATTTTCCTGGGTTTCAAAGAGCTTGTTCTCTGCTTTTTTCTTCCTGGTTTTGTATTTTAGAACCCCGGCGGCTTCTTCAAAAATGGTTCTTCTTTCCTCGGGTTTGCTATTAAGAATTTCTTCAACCTTCCCCTGGGAAATAATTGAAAATGCTTCCCTGCCTAAGCCCGAGTCCATAAACAGCTCAATTATATCTTTTAATCTGCAACTCTGCTTATTGATCAGAAACTCACTTTCGCCTGAGCGGTAAACCCTTCTAGTTACACTTACCTCATTGTAATCGACCGGCAGAGCCTGATCCTCATTATCAAGTGTAAGCGTGACTTCAGCAAAATTCAGAGCCTTCCTTGTATCACTGCCTGCAAAAATGATATCTTCCATTTTTGCCCCGCGCAGCGATTTTGCCGATTGTTCCCCAAGAACCCAGCGGATGGCATCCGTGATATTGCTCTTACCGCTCCCATTCGGGCCCACCACTGCAGTGACTCCCGGAACAAATTCAACGCCAGTCCGCTCGGCAAAGGATTTAAAGCCTACCACATCTAAACGTTTTAAATACACTACTTGCGCTCTCCCCTTTAAGTTTATCTTAATTCTGGCTGTCGTTTTTCTTCGAGATCGCTTCCATATGTGTTTTTAGTTTTTCGAGTGCCTTTTGGGCTGCATGCTGTTCCGCTTCCTTTTTGGACCTTCCTTTGCCCGTACCCAGTTCTTCTCCGTTAAGGGAGACCCTGGATTCGAATTCCCGATTATGGGCAGGACCGGTCTCCGTTAAAATTTTATACTCGAGCATTCCGCCGGCATCACGCTGGACAAGCTCCTGCAGTTGACTCTTAAAATCCATCACATGAGAAAAAGCACCAGCGTCAATCTTTGGAAATACCACTTTTTCCAGAAAGGAAGTAACTGTATCAATTCCCTTATCAAGATATAAAGCCCCAATAAACGCTTCAAAGACGTCCGCGAGGAGTGCAGGTCTCGTTCTGCCACCTGTCATCTCTTCCCCTTTCCCAAGGAGAACAACTTCCCCAAAGTTCAAAGTGTTGGCAAATGCTACGAGGGATGGTTCACAAACAACCGCTGCTCTAAGCTTTGTCAACTCACCTTCCGACATCATCGGGTATTTTTTATACAGAAAATGGGAAACAGTCAGTTCGAGTACAGCGTCCCCAAGGAATTCGAGCCTCTCGTTATCTTCATAGGGCTTGCGGCGATGCTCATTCACATAAGATGAATGGGTGAATGCCTGTTTCAGGAGTTTCTCATTTTGAAATTGAATCCCAATTCTTGCCTGGAATTCCTTAAATTTTTGATCCTTTGCGCGAAAAAATTTTTTATCCTTGTCTTTGCCGATATTGCGCATCACAATTCCACCTTGCTCAAAATTTACACACTAAATCTAGTTTACAAAAAAAAACGGGTAAAACGCAAAAAAACCTTCAAAATATATTTCGAATCAGCTGCTGCCTCTATATAGAAGAAAGCCCCGTTAAAAACGGAGCTTTTAGATCAAATCCACAGTTACATTTTGCTATTTATGTAATTTACAGCGTCACCAACTGTAGCGATTTTCTCAGCATCATCATCGGAGATTTCTGTGTTGAACTCATCCTCTAATTCCATAACCAGTTCAACTACATCAAGGGAATCTGCACCAAGGTCATCTTTGAAAGATGCTTCAAGAGTTACCTGGCCTTCGTCAACTCCTAAACGATCAACAATAATTTTTGTTACGCGTTCTAATACTTCTGCCATGCCTGCTCACCTCCCCTCAAGCCATTATAGATGATTTAAATTAAATAATAAAGTGTAAATCAGACAACATGCAGCAGGATTCGTCAATATACCTGAAGCATCACTGTTTACATGACCATTCCGCCGTCTACATGCAGTGTCTGTCCGGTCATATACCTGCTGTCTTCAGAAGCCAGGAAAGCGACCGTTTTGGCAACATCACTTGGTTCTCCAAGCTTGCCAAGCGGAATTTGCTTCAGCATTTCAGCTTTTGTGTCATCATTAAGCTTATCCGTCATATCAGTCGTTATAAAGCCTGGAGCAACTGCATTTACGGTAATCCCTCTAGTTGCCAGCTCCTTTGCCGTTGTTTTTGTCAAGCCGATGACACCAGCTTTAGCTGCTACATAATTTGCCTGGCCGGCGTTTCCGCTAACGCCGACAATGGAGGAAATGTTTATGATCCTTCCGCAGCGCTGCTTCATCATCTGCCTTGTTACAGCCTTGGTACATAGGAAGACTCCTTTTAAGTTAATGTTTATAACATCATCCCAATCAGATTCCTTCATACGCATTAATAGGTTATCTTTTGTAATTCCGGCATTATTGACAAGGATATCTAGCTTGCCAAATACCTCAATTGTTTCTTTTACCATGGCATCAACTGCTTCTGGATTGGAAACATCCGCCTGGATAACAATCGCTTCTCTGCCCATGGTCTTGATTTCTTCTGCAACCTCAGCTGCCTTTGCCTCACTGCCGGCATAATTAATCGCGACATTTGCACCTTCCCTAGCAAGTTCAAGGGCAACTTCGCGTCCTATTCCTCTTGATGCCCCTGTAACAAGGACTGCTTTTCCTTCGAGCCTCATGCCTGGTTATCCTCCTTTAAAGCCGCAATCGCTGCCTCACAGCTTTCCTGGTCATAAACTGAGAAGGTTTTGACTGAACGATTAATTTTTTTGACTAGGCCGGAAAGTACTTTACCCGGGCCAATTTCTACAAACGTATCCACACCAAGCTCAATCATCGCGGAAACCGAATCTTCCCATAGAACAGGAGAATAGAGCTGCTGTATTAGCTTCTCCTTAATTTCACCCGCATCCTGCATCGGAGCTGCAGTCACATTTGCAATCACCGGTATACTGGCCCTGCTGATGCTGAGACCGTCAAGGACATTCCTGAATTCATCCGCTGCAGGCTTCATCAGCTGCGAATGGAACGGGCCGCTTACATCCAGAGGAATCACCCGCTTCGCACCCGCATCTTTCGCTTTTGAAGCTGCTGATTCAACCCCTTGTTTAGAGCCTGAAATCACAATTTGCCCAGGACAGTTCAAATTTGCGAGCTGAACCGGTGTTCCTTCCGCTGTTGCTTCCTCACAAACAGCGGACAATTTTTCGCGGTCAAGACCAAGTACTGCAGCCATTGTGCCTTCACCATTCGGCACGGCCTTCTCCATCAATTCCCCGCGCTTGCGGACCGCATACACTCCGTCTTCAAAAGAAAATGCTCCTGCTGCCACAAGCGCAGAGTATTCTCCCAGACTATGGCCTGCCGTATAATCCGGCTGGATTCCTGATTGCCTGAAATATTCGAGCAGGGCAATGCTGGTGGTCAGCAGAGCCGGCTGGGCATTAACCGTTAGGGTAAGCTTGTCCTGGGGTCCCTCAAAAATAAGGGTGCTCAGGTTTTCCTTTAACACTTCGTCTGCCTTTTGAAAGAACGAGGAGACAGACTCATTTGATTCAGCAAGGGCTTTTCCCATTCCTGCCTGCTGCGAACCCTGACCCGGAAATAGAAACGCTATTTTCCCCATGTTCATCCTCCTTTATTTTCACTATCCTGACGTGCATTGTGCTGTTCAACGGCCTTTTTAATGGTTCCGGCAACATCATTCTGAACCATTTCTCTTGCCTGCCGGATTGAATTGTAGATCGCATTGGCATCTGAGGAGCCATGCGCCTTGATCACTGGTGCTTTTAAGCCGAACAGGCCTGCACCGCCATATTCCGTATAATCCATTTTATTTTTTAAAACGGTTAAATCTGGCTTCAGGACAGCCGCAGCAAGCTTGCTTTTCAGGCTTGACGTCAGGGCGGTCTTCATCATTTTAAAAACAGACATAGCCGTTCCCTCAACTGTCTTCAACACCATGTTTCCTGTAAAGCCATCTGTGACCACGACATCCGCGACTCCATCAAGAAGGTCCCTGGCTTCAACATTCCCAACAAAGTGGATATCCGCATCCTTTAAAAGCGAAAATGCACCTTTGGTTAATTCATTTCCCTTCTTTTCTTCTGTGCCTATATTCAGCAATCCGACCCTCGGCCTGATTATGCCCCTGGCCTTTTCACTGTATATGGATCCCATTAGGGCATACTGCAGCAGATGCTCTGCTTTGGCATCTGCGTTTGCGCCTACGTCAAGAAGCAAAAAGCCTTCTCCGCCCAAAGTTGGCAGTGTAGGAGCCAGCGCTGGACGCTCAATCCCTTCAATCCTGCCTACAACAAACAGGCCGGCTGCCATCAGGGCCCCTGTATTGCCTGCAGATACACACGCGTCCGCTTTCCCTTCCGCAACCTGTCTTGCGGCCAGAACCATTGAGGCATCCTTCTTGCGCCTGACTGCCCTGACTGGTTCATCAGTGCTCAGTATCACTTCTTCGGTATGAAGGATTTCAATTCTGTCCTCTTCAGTGAGATGCTCCCTGATTCTTCTTTCATCCCCGACAAGGATGATATGTATATCATTAAATGCCTGAACGGCCTTCACAGCACCAAGGACGATTTCTTTCGGGGCATGATCGCCGCCCATCGCATCGATTGCAAATCTCATATGTTTCATCCTTTAGTAAGTTTTTTGTGAACGGTACATCTCAAAATCGCCTTTAAATACTAATTCATTATTTACAAAGCTGTTAACTTCAACAAAAGTCCTGCCGGCTATTTTATCAATCTTTGTTACTTTCGCCTTGGCAATGACACGTTCATTTTCCATAACTGACCTGGTGAACTGGATATTCGCTTTTGCGGTCAGGGCAAGTTCATCATTAATGACCGCAACTGCAAGGGAGTTGGCCTGGGCAAATAAATGGTGCCCCCGCGCAATGCGGTTTCGGACAAATACATGTTCACTTTTTACATCCAGAATAGATATGGCATTATTATCTAGTTCAATATGTATAATTTCACCGATCACTTCATCGAGCGGCAATGATCGGACTTCGTCTTCAAAACGTTTCTCCGCGACATTCTTTATTCTTTCCCTTAATTCCGGTATCGATAACTCCAGGCGGTCCAGCCTGATGGTCTGGATGCTGACGGAAAACTTTTCCGCTAGCTCTTCATCCGTAACAAACGGATTATCCGCTATTGTATCGACAAGCATTTGCTGCCTTTCTCGTTTATTCCGTCTCATGGATCATCACACCATCCGAAGTATTATGACTAGGTACTAATAGTAATATATTAAAAAAAAAAGCAGATTGCAAGAAGAAAAGTGGGAGCACCTGCCGCACCCCTTCTTGAATCTGCTTTTGGTTATAAAAATCTTTACTTGTATTAATCCAGCTTCTCACCAGCCAATGCACCTGTTCCTTCAAGGTACATCCTTAAACCCAGGTACTTTTCGGAGGTCCAGAAAGCACTTGACTGAACCAGGGAAGCCGCATCAGCCCTTGCTGTCTCCAGCGCTCTGTAATCGTGAACCATGTCAGCCACTTTGAATTCAGGAAGGCCGCTCTGCTTTTTCCCGAAGAAATCTCCTGGTCCTCTGAGCTCCAGGTCTTTTTCGCTTAAAACAAACCCATCATTTGTTTCCGTCATAATTCGCATCCGTTCTTTTCCGATTTCGCTTTTCGGATCAGCCAGCAGGATACAATAGCTTTGCTCGCTTCCGCGGCCAACTCGGCCACGCAGCTGATGAAGCTGCGACAGGCCAAATCGTTCGGCATCATAGATGAGCATGAAGGTAGCATTCGGAACGTTCACACCTACCTCCACTACTGTCGTGGAAACCAGGACTTGCACCTGGTTGGCACTGAACGCTTTCATAACCTCTTCTTTTTCAGCAGAGCTTAGGCGTCCATGCATTAAACCCACTTTGTACCGTTCGTGAAAATACATGCTTAGCGTACTGTGCACATCGATTGCATTCTGAACATCCAGTTTATCGGATTCCTCGATCAGCGGGCAGATCACATATGCCTGCCTTCCCTGGGACAATTCCTTATCCATGAATCCCAGTACTCTGTCCAGCATTTCCTGCTTCGCCCAGTAGGTCTCAATCGCCTTCCTCCCGGCTGGCATTTCGTCGATCACAGAAACATCCATTTCACCAAAAGCTGTTATGGCCAAAGTCCTGGGAATCGGGGTTGCCGTCATGAACAGTACATCGGGATTCTCGCCTTTCTCCCTTAAAATACGCCGCTGTTCAACCCCAAAACGGTGCTGTTCGTCTGTGATCACCAACCCAAGATTACTGAAATAGACTTCATCCTGGATTAGTGCATGTGTTCCAATCAGCACATCGATGTCACCATTTTTCAGGAGTTCGAGTATCTCCCTCCGCCGTTTTCCTTTCACCGAGCTAGTCAGCAGCTGAACATTTATCCCAAACGGAGAGAGCAGCCCTGACAGAGATTCAGCATGCTGTTCTGCCAATATTTCAGTCGGCACCATAAGCGCCCCTTGAAATCCTGCCGTTATTCCCGCATATAGACTAATCGCTGCCACCACTGTTTTTCCCGATCCAACATCCCCCTGCAAAAGCCTGTTCATCCGGTAAGGCTGTTTCATATCACCAAGGATTTCGTTCACAACTCGTTTCTGAGCATGTGTTAATGGAAAGGGAAGACTGTCGATAAATTTCTTTAATCTTTCCAGATCATAATTCTGCTTCTTGCCAGGAGTCTGTTCTCGTTCAATCTTCCTGAGCGCTTGCATTTTTAGCTGAAATAACAAAAACTCCTCGTAGACAAACCTTCTTCTCGCCTGTTTGGCTTCCTCCGCACCTAAGGGAAAATGCATGGTCCTGAGGGCATCCTTTCGGCTCATCAGTTTGTATTGCTTTAGAAGTTCGTCAGGAAGGATTTCCTCTACTTGGTTTCCATATTGGGAAAAGGCGAGCTTGATCAGCCTTCGAATCATTTTAACGGTGATGGTCCCTTTGACTGCATAAACAGGCTCAAATTCTTTTTCCTTCGAATAAGGACCTGATGTCATTTCATTAGCCGTTATCGTTTGTCTGTGCTGGTCCCATTTGCCCGTTACAGTAATAATCTCATTAATACTCATTTTTTGTTTTAAATAGGGCTGATTGAAAAAAACCACTTTAACAAGATACCGGTCTACCAGAAGCCTGACAGTAAGCCTGGATTTTTTCCGGCCATGGTAAACAAGTGACGGCTCCCCATGAACCTTTCCCTCCACCGTCACTTTTTCTTCATGGTTTACCTCGGAGAGATCGCGGAGCCTGTAATCTTCATATCGGTAAGGTAAATATTCAAGTAATTCTTCAATCGTTAAAATATTTATTTCTGCTAATGTTTCAGCTTTTTCTGGACCAATTCCTTTCACAGCTGTTACAGGTTGTTTTAGTAATGGATTCACTTTAATGACGCGGCCCAAATATTTTTGCTGCCAGCTTTCTTCCGGCCGGCATTGCCGCAAGCCCTCCCTCTCCGGTTACTCTTAGTTCAGGTTGTATGTGCTATTTTAATTATCGCCTATTGGTATGGTGCTGGTTATGTCTGTCAAGGGAATATCATCAGTTCCAAACGAGTCACAGCACCCGCCGCATTTCTCTTCACACACAGCACTTCACATTGCTACATCCACCATATTTTTCGCTGCCGCTTTGCTGACAGCGTCCAAACAGTTCTGTCCTGATAAGATTTTTCTTTTTGAATATATTTCTGTAAGAGGACCGCGTTCCCGACCATTATGCTCGAGTGAAATTATACTCCGCGAATCCCCGTCCAACTGCCTTTTGCATTCTATTTGCGGGAGAATTACATCCCTTGCACAGGTAATGACCTCCATTTGCCGCTGAACATCATTTCCTATATCTGTTTGTCTGGACTGTTTGCCAGTTCCAGCATTTTCGATATATTTTAGAACAAGAAGTATCTCTCCTTATATTAACAATAAGGTATATTTACAGCAAAATATTAGCAGTCACGACGCTGTTTTTTATCATTTAATGACAATTCTGACTGACTGGATCATTTCCCGCAATTAGCTTCTAGCTTCACTTTTCTTACGATTTCCATATGTCAAATACATCACCCACAATGTCAAACACACTCTTGTAAATCCCTTCCTCCCTGTATGACCCAGTGAAAAGAAAAAATAGAAGGGGGGTTCCCTTCTATTTTGTGTGGTTATATGAATTTTGGGTTTGGCAAGGCCATACTGAAGAAATTATTCTATCGCAAAAATGAAGGCATAAAGAGGCTGCCCGCCATCATGAACTTCGATTTCGATATCCCCATAATTCTGTTCAAGGAACTCCTTCAGACTTTCCACATCTTCCTGTGTGGCGTCTTCTCCTTTTAAAATGGTGAGGATTTCTGCTTCTTCATCAAGCATCTTCTCTAATAAGTTTTTCGCTGCGCTGACTTTATCTTTATCTTTGAGGACAATTTTGCCTTCTGAAATCCCCATGAAGTCCCCTTTTTCGATTTCAAGGCCATCAATGCTGGTATCGCGCACAGCAAATGTCAGCTGGCCGGTTTTAACATGCTGCATCGCTTCAGACATAATTTCTTTATTCTCCAGCAAATCAGCTCCCGGGTTAAACGCAAGGAGAGCCGACATTCCCTGTGGAACCGTCTTTGAAGGGATGACGATCACATCCTCTTCAGCAAGTTCAGCAGCCTGTTCGGCAGCCATGATTATATTTTTATTATTAGGAAGGATAATGATCTTGCTGGCATGGACTTCTTTAATGGCTTTCACAATATCTTCCGTGCTGGGATTCATGGTTTGGCCGCCTTCAATAACTTCATTAGCACCGATGCTCCTGAAAAGGCTGCCAATTCCTTGGCCCATGGATACCGCGACAATACCATACTCCTGCTTCTCTGCCTTCGCTTTATTCTCCTGAACAGCAGCTTCACCCTGTTCTCCAATAATATCCGTATGCTGCTGACGCATATTCTCAATCTTCATTGAAACGAGGCTTCCATAGGACTGTCCATATGTCAGGACCTCGCCTGGCTGCTCAGAGTGAATATGGATCTTGACAAGTGTATCGTCGGAAATAACTAAAAGAGAATCCCCGTAATGACTTAGATCTTGACGGAATTGTTCCTCGGAAAATGGCCGTTTCCCTTCAAGCTTAACCATGAATTCTGTGCAATAGCCAAATTCAATATCTTCGGTGTTGATATGGCCCTGGATACTTTTATGATGCTCAGCACTAACCAGATCGTTCATGGTTGCAAGAGCAGATGGTGTTTCCGGCAGTTCTTCCCCTTTAAGGACGGCAAGGAACCCCTCATAAACAAGGACAAGTCCCTGTCCGCCGCTGTCGACCACCCCAACCTCCTTTAAGACTGGAAGCAGGTCAGGTGTGCGATTCAAGGAAGCACGTGCTTCTTTTAATACATCTTCCATCAGCAGTGCAATATCCTTTTGATTCTTTGCCGCCTGTACAGCCTTTTTTGCTGAATCCTTGGCGACCGTCAAAATTGTTCCTTCAACCGGCTTCATAACCGCCTTGTAAGCTGTTTCAACGCCGGATTCAAGTGCGTCGGCAAATTCCTGGGCAGTAACTTGATGCTTTTGCTCAATGGCTTTGGAAAATCCGCGGAACAACTGGGACAGAATAACACCGGAATTGCCTCTTGCTCCCATCAACAATCCTTTTGAGAGTGCAGCGCCTACTTTCCCAATATGCTCCTGGACATTATTTTTCACTTCCTTGGCACCGGAAGTCATGGATAGATTCATATTTGTTCCGGTATCTCCATCAGGAACAGGGAAGACGTTTAAAGCATCGACCATCTTGGCATTGGCTGACAGATGGTTTGCACCCTGTATCACCATTTCCGCAAAACGTTTTCCGTCTAGAACTGTATTTGACACAAAACTTTCCTCCTCACTACGGGTTCGTGACACGAACTCCCTGAACGTAAATATTGACCGAGTCTGCAGCCAGCCCAACCGTTTTTTCAAGTGTATACTTTACTTTTGATTGAACCATGTGGGCTACTTCGGAAATTTTCGTTCCATAACTGACAATTATATACATATCAATATGTACTTCTTCGTTTTCCTGGCGAACGACTACCCCGCGCGTAAAGTTTTCCCTGCGCAGGATTTCGGCGATTCCGTCTTTCAACTGCTGCTTGGAAGCCATTCCGACAATGCCATAGCAATCAACAGCGGCACCGCCTGCAATTGTTGCAATGACATCATTTGATATATCGATTTGTCCGTACTTTGTTTTTAGCTCGATGGACATGGTCGTTCCCCCTTTTGGAAAATAGCTATAGACTAAAGATATTTTACTATAAGCTCGGCAATTTTAAAAGTCAATCTGCCCCATCTTATTATAGAGCAAGTCCTGGCACTATATGTCAAGGTTTTTTTCTTGATATCGTTTCGCTTTAGTATTGCATTTGAAATGGTTGTGTGATAAATTATTAAAGTATGTTTGACTGTCAGAAATACAGCAACATCGTTCATTCGGCTGTTCTGACGAAAAAATGCAATGATAAATGCATGCGAAAATAGTATTAGCTTTTGTATGTTAGGAGGGAAATATACATGCCACGTAAATGTGTTGTAACTGGTAAAGGTACTCGTTCAGGTAACGCACGTTCCCATGCTATGAACGCTAACAAGCGTACTTGGGGTGCAAACCTTCAAAAAGTTCGTATTCTTGTAGATGGAAAGCCTAAGCGTGTTTGGGTTTCTGCAAGAGCTCTAAGATCAGGTAAAGTAGAGCGCGTTTAATTAATAGCAAAAGTGCCAGCTTTAAGACCATAGCGGGCACTGAGGCTGGACGCTAAAAAATAGCGGGGCGCCCTTCGGGTGCGCCAAAAAAGACATCCTCCTGGATGTCTTTTTTTAATGGATAAATAAAAGCACCCGCACATGGGTGCCTCAAACATATATAATTTTTCCACTATCTGTCAGCCTTTTTTAAAAGCCCCCAACATCGCTCTAACAAGCCCGCCCAAAACCTTAGGCAGTTTGATTGTATAGAATTTCATAATGTCCCTCCTCACTATCTCTCGCGCAGCCAAGCTTCAGGATTACCATCCTTTACATATATATTCGGGAAGATGAAATAATTGCTAATTGCAGAAGACTTTTCAATCACCGCTTCTTACAACCAATAATATGCCTTCTGAAAAAGAAAAAGTACCATAATCGTTAAGCAGTTCATTGCTTATGCATAAGGTCGAGCCAATCGGCAAATCGCAATTAATCAAAGGGTATTTAAACCCTTCAAGCGTAAGACCTTTAACAGATGGTGTAACTGGAACAAACGAAATATATTTCTTTCCGGCCAGTTCATTTAATGAATAGGTGCCAGGAGCTTTTGCGAAAACATGGTTTTGTTTGTCGATCATTTGGATTTCAGATGGTAAATTTGCCAGCGCAGGCTTTAGTAGCAGCTGTACATTCCCAAACATGTGATCCAGCCTTCCTCCTGTTGCACCAAAGAGATTGATTTGTTTCGGTGATTGCTCCAATGCCCAGTTAATTGCCAGTTCCATATCCGTTTCATCTTTTTCAGGACTGAATTTCTTTAAATTCCTGACTCTTTGTTCAATGACCTCCCATTCCTTTTCTGTTACTGAATCAAAATCTCCAAAAGCGTAATCAGGGGCAATCCCGGATTCCAACAGAGTAAACACCCCTTTATCCACACCAAGCCAAACACTTTCAACAGATGCATATGAAGATAAGTCCGGCAGCAGAGATTCAGGCCCCCCCGCCAAAATATTGATAATCATAGTCCAGTCCCTTCCTTCCTATATAAAAAGCCAGCCACGCCGGCTGGCTTTCACTTACCCTCTTAGTGAAACAATCGCTTGTTTCCTGTCCTCTTTATCATAGATCGCTGATCCTGCCACAAGGACTGTAGCACCAGCTTCGACACAAAGCCGGGCTGTCTCTTCATTTACACCGCCATCCACTTCGATTTCTATGGATAAGCTGCGTGACTCCGCCATTTCTTTCACCTGGCGGATTTTCGGAAGGACGCTATGGATGAATTTCTGTCCTCCAAAGCCTGGATTTACAGTCATCAGCAGCACCATGTCAATATCCTCGATAACATGCTGAATACTTTCAACCGGAGTCGCAGGATTGAGCACCACTCCTGCTTTTTTCCCGAGGGATTTTATAAGGTGTACTGCCCTGTGCAAATGGCGGCATGCCTCCACGTGAACAGTGATAAAGTCAGCACCCGCCCTCGCAAATGCTTCAATATACTGGTCCGGGTTTTCAATCATCAAGTGGACATCGAGCGGAAGGTTTGTTACCGGGCGAATCGCATCAACGATTAAAGGACCAATCGTTATATTCGGTACAAAGTGGCCATCCATTACGTCAACATGAATGTAGTCCGCTCCTCCTTGTTCAACATCCCGAATTTCCTCTCCCAGCCGTGAAAAATCAGCGGATAAGATTGAGGGAGCTATTTTTACCATAGTTAATACCTCGGCTTCCTATCTTTTATTTCTTGTAAGAACACCTTGTAATGTTCATACCGGTATCCAGGCAGACTGCCTGCCTCCACTGCAGCCTTGACAGCACATTTTGGTTCCGAGACATGAAGGCATCCTCTGAACTTGCAGTCTTCGCTCAACTTCTCGATGTCAGGAAAGCAAAAATTAAGTTCGGTGGGTTCTATTTCTGTAAATTCCAGCGAACTAAATCCTGGGGTATCTGCCACAAGGCCATTCCTGCCGATTTTAATCAATTCAACATGCCTTGTTGTATGCTTTCCCCTCCCAAGGTGCTGGGAAATATCGTTTACTTTTAAATCCAGATCCGGACGCAGGGCATTTAGCAAGGAAGATTTCCCTACCCCGGACTGGCCGGCAAACACAGAAATTTTCCCTTCAAGGTATGGAGACAATTCCTCTATGCCTTGAGATGTTTCCGAGGATGTGAATAGCACTTCATAGCCTGCGTCCCGGTATTCTAAAGCAAACTTTTCTAGCTTCTGTGTTTCGGATTGTGCAAGATCCAATTTTGTAATACAAATAAGTGGTCGAATATGGTTATATTCAATTAACACAAGGAATCGATCCAAGAGCATCGTGCTGAACTCTGGTTCAACTGCAGAGAAAACCAGAATGGCCTGATCCACATTCGCTATGGGAGGACGGACAAGCTCATTTTTTCGTTCCTTGACTTCCATGATATAACCTTCGTTTTCATTTTCTGCCTGATAAACCACTTCGTCTCCGACCAGCGGGGTAACTTTATTCTTCCTGAATATACCCCGCCCTCTGCACTGAATCATTCCGTCCGGCCCGAGCACATAATAAAAACCGCTCAGCGCCTTAATGATTTTACCCTCCGGCATAGCATGCCTCCTTTATTTAAAACCATTTTTCTTTTGTCACCCATCCTGTGTCCAAGCATTGCTAGTCTTCAGAATACGGGATTTCTTTTTCCGAAACAACCTGGTTGTTGGTGATGATCCTATATCCCGCCTTGCCTTTATAGGGAATGTCCAATGTTATCTTTTTCGTGGTTGTTTCCTTGATTTCAAAAACGTCTGCCGGTTCATTCATATCATAATGCACGTCATCGATATAAAGCTGAACCTTTTGAGGTTCCCCATTCAGACTTTCATCATAAAGAATTTCAATTTCTTCAGTAACGGATTTTGGAGGAATTAATTCTTTCCCTTTTGAAATCGTAATCTTTACTTTGCTTCCTTGATTCAGCCGTGTTCCTGGCTCGGGATCCTGTGAGATCACAAGCCCTTTTTCCACACTTTCATGAAATTCCTCCGCCTTCTCGATCACCAGTCCATTGGTAGTTGCATAATCATTGACGCTTTTTTCGTTGTAATCTGTGAGGTCAATCAATTCTATTAATTCGGGCCCCTTGCTCACAGTGAATTCAACAACCGTTTCATCTGGTATGACTTCTTCGCCGCCAGAAGGATACTGGGCAAGAATCGTTCCTGCCTCACTGTCATCATGTTCTTCTATTGCTTCAACATCTTTGAAATTTTTATCTTGCAATGTACGAAGGGCTTCCTCGTACATCCTGCCCCGATAATCCGAAAGCACAACCTTCGCTTTTCCCGTACTGATATAAAGATCGATAGCTGTTCCTTCTTTGACCACTCTTCCGGCTTTCGGACTGCTCCTGATTATGCTGCCCTCTTCGATTTGTTGGTCACTGACTTCTTTTTGATTTCCAATCACAAAGCCCGCCGACAACAGGTCGGCTACCGCCTCTTCCAGTTCCATTCCCTCCACTTCAGGGACTGTAACCTCCTTTGGCCCGAAAAGTTCTGGACCAAAGATCATAAGACCGGCTATTCCAATGACAAGGAAAGCAAATATTAGCGATAAAATCAGAGGCCACTTTTTTCGACTCTTTTTTTCAGGCTTCTTCTTTTCTTTATTGATGTCCGCCTTGCCTGGTTCTGTCGTCTGCTCCTTATGAACAATTGTTTCATCCAGATTCCGGTAAGGCCTGTCATCCGTGATGATGGGAATCGCCTTGGTCGCTTCATCATCTTCAGGGATTGTAAATTTGGGCTCGTTTAGCCTGTCAGGATTAAGTGATGTCCTTAAGTCCTCTTCCATGGCATAAACATTTTCATAACGGTGAAATGGGTCCTTGGCCGTTGCTTTTAATACGATATTTTCTACACTTTGAGGGATGTCCGGGTTCCACCGTTTTAGTGAAGGTGTCTCGGACTGTAAATGCTTTAATGCAATGGAAACAGCAGATTCCCCCGAAAAAGGGAGCCTCCCCGTCAGCAGTTCAAACATGACGATCCCAAGGGAGTAAATATCGGATTTATTCGTGGCCATCCCCCCTCTTGCCTGTTCCGGGGACAAATAATGGACAGACCCCAGCACCGAGTTTGTCTGGGTTATACTGGTCGCACTTAAGGCCATCGCTATGCCGAAATCTGTTATTTTTACATTCCCTTCTGGGTCAATAAGGATATTTTGGGGCTTGATGTCCCGGTGGATGATATGGTTATGGTGAGCATTTGAGATAGCGGATGTTAATTGTCCCATGATATCCAAAGTCTTTTCAACCGGAACGGGGGCATTTTGCTGTATGTATTGTTTTAGTGTTGGGCCATCAACATACTCCATAACAATATAGTATAATCCGTCCTCTTCTCCGACATCATAAATAGAGACGATATTCGGATGGGCAAGGCTTGTAGCAGACTGCGCTTCCCGGTGAAATCTCCGGATGAATTCTTCATCATTAGCGAAATCAAGTCTAAGCATCTTGACAGCGACATCCCGGTCAAGGATCATGTCATGGGCAAGGTAGACATTTGCCATGCCGCCTCCGCCGATCATATCAAGAATTTTGTAGCGCCCGCTAATTCTTTTTCCTCTGATCATGTTTTCACCTGCCCTCTGTGACGTCTGAATATTCGACGATGGCAAGAGTAATATTATCCTCGCCGCCATTGTGGTTGGCAAGAGAGACAAGCTTCGACGCCTTTTCTTCCAAGCTTACATCCTGTTTTAGGATTGATTCGATTTCTTCCTGGTTCACCTTGTTTGACAGTCCATCTGAGCACAGCAACAGACAATCGCCATGTTCAAACATAATCGTTTTGACGTCCATTTCCACATTTTCTTCTGTTCCCACAGCCCTTAACAGGACATTCTTGCGCGGGTGATGCTCAGCATCCTCCCTGGAAATTTGCCCTGATCTAACTAATTCATTTACAAGGGAATGATCCTCCGTCATCTGCTGAAACCCCGATTCATTGAGGATATAGCCTCGGCTGTCCCCAATATTGGCTATGGTCGCAAACAGATCCGTACAGATTGCAGCTACTACGGTTGTGCCCATTCCTTCGCAATCCATGTTTTCCTGCGAATGCTGAAATAATCGTTTATTTACATGGTCAATGGCAGTTTCAAGCCATTTTTCCGCTTCCTCTGCAGTATGAATCTTGTCAGCCTTCTCCCATTCCGGCTTTAGAGACTGAATCGTCATTTCACTCGCAACATCTCCAGCCCTGTGGCCGCCCATGCCATCTGCTACGATGGCAAGGCGCTGGCCTGACTGGTTGGTGAATATCCCTCCGTTGTCTTCATTATGAAGACGTACCTTTCCCTTATCAGTCATGAAAACTGCGTTCAAAAATTTCACCTCGTTTCTTCTTTGCGTTCCTTCGCCCGCAGCTGTCCGCAGGCCGCATCAATGTCATGTCCCTGTTCACGGCGGATGGTCACATTTACCCCGCGGTCTTTCAGCGTCTTTTCAAATTTGAAAATTTGTGCTTTCGGTGTTCGGACATAGTCCCGTTCTGGCACATAGTTGACTGGAATCAGATTGATATGGCATTTCAGGCCTTTAACCAGTTTCGCGAGTTCTTCCGCATGTTCAACCTGATCATTCACGCCGCCAAATAAACCGTATTCAAAGGAAATGCGCCGGCCTGTTTTCTCGATATAGTAGCGTACTGCTTCCATCAGGTCCGGCAGCTTATAGGCACGGTTAATGGGCATCAGGCCGCTTCTGATTTCGTTGTTTGGAGCATGCAGTGAGATGGCAAAGTTGATTTGCATATTTTCGTCGGCAAATTGATAGATCTTCGGAATAATGCCGCTTGTCGATACAGTAATATGCCTGGCACCAATATTTAAGGCTTTTTCATGGTTAATGATTTTTAGAAAGGAAAGCATTTGGTCATAGTTGTCGAACGGTTCCCCAATTCCCATGATAACTACAGAACTTACTCGCTCATCACTTTCGTCAAGAGCCTGCTGTACCTTAACTACCTGGGCCACAATTTCTCCTGCTTCAAGGTTCCTTTTCAGCCCGCCAAGTGTTGATGCACAAAAAGTACAGCCAATACGGCAGCCAACCTGGGTAGTAACACAAACTGAGTTACCATACTCATGCCTCATTAAGACGGTCTCGATTGATTTTCCATCATGGAGTTCAAAGAGAAATTTAATCGTACCGTCCGCGGAAGTCTGCTGGATGATTGTATTGAGTGTTGTCAGTGCAAAACTTTCCTCCAGCTTATCTCTAAGCTGCTTTGAAAGATTGGTCATATCCTCAAAGGATGTCACCCTCTTTTTATAAAGCCAGTCATAAATTTGCTCGGCCCTGAAGGCTTTATCCCCGTGCTCGGTGAGCCAATTCTTTAATTCATCAAGCTGAAGCGAATAAATGGAAGGTTTCCCTTGTTCATTTGCTGTTTTTTTCTGTGAAGTTGCTGGTTGTTCCATGTTAATCCACCTTCCTTTGTAAACATGCTATATAAAATCCATCTGAACCCAAATCCTGCGGCAGTATCTGAATGTCATATCCTCTGATCAAGGGACGGACTGCCTCGGGCATTCTGTCTGCAAGGGAAAGATCCCCTTCAAAACCCGGGTTCTTTTCTAAAAATAATCTTACAGTCTCCTGGTTCTCCTCGCGGTCCACTGTACATGTACTGTATACGATCGTGCCGCCTTTCTTGACCAGGGGTGAAACCGCTTCAAGCAGATCAAGCTGGATCTGCTGCAGGCGGGACAGATCTTCTTCTCGCTTAGTATATTTCATATCCGGCTTCCTTCTCATGACCCCAAGGCCCGAGCATGGGGCATCAAGCAGGATGGAATCGAATGTTTCAGCTTCAATATGTCCCTGTATGGTCCTGCTGTCCAGTTTTTTTGTTTCAATGTTGGTGAGACCCAGCCTGCCGGCATTTTCTGCAATCAATTTTACTTTATGCTCATGAAGGTCGAGGGAAAGGACTTTCCCCGAGTTTTGCAGCTTTTCGGCAATATGGGTGGACTTTCCGCCCGGTGCCGCACAAGCATCAAGGATCCTGTCATCCTTTTTTACCCCAAGCGCATAAGCAGCAAGCATGGAGCTTTCATCCTGGATCGTCAAAAGTCCTTCCTTAAACGTGTTTGATGCCGCCAAATTTCCCCGGAGGCATTTAATGGCTTCGGGAATGATGGGACTTGGCTCGACCAGGAACCCTTCCTTTTCCAGCTGCAGTAAGCAGTCTTCCACGGAAATGCGCGTTACATTCACTCTGGCTGTCTGTAAAGGTGCAGTCAGGTTCATTTCGCACATTTCTTTTGTTTTTTCGTAGCCGAACTGGCTGACCCAGCGTTTGACCAGCCAAACCGGGTGGCTGGTTTCAATAGCAAGCTTTTCAGTTGGATCGCTAATGGCACCAAGGCTGGGAAGCCCTTGTCTCTGAATGCTTCGGAGGACTCCATTAACCACCCCTGCAATACCTTTATGGCCGCGCCGCTTGGCAATTTCAACAGCCTCAAAGATTGCCGCACGGTCCGGGATCCTATCGAGATAGACCATTTGATACAGAGTTAATCTCAGCAGCTGCAGAACCCATTTTTCAAGCTTGGAGTTATTTTTGATAAACGGGTCTAAATAAAAGTCAAGAGTCATCCTACGTTGAAGTGTCCCATAAATCAACTCTGTAAGCAGTCCAGTATCTTTTTTATCGATTTTATTTTTTTCAATGGCATTGTTAAGCAGAAGGTTGCTGTAGGCTTGATTCTTTTCAACCGAATCCAGAAGCTCGAGGGCAGTTTCTCTGACATTTTTCCTGTTACCCTTCATATCTTTCTCCCAACTTCATGCCTGTTTGAATGTGTGCCCCCGCACCGCGGAGGAATTGTCCGGCATCCATGCGTTTTTTTCCCGCCGGCTGAAGTTCAGTTATTTTAATAGCCGTCTGATCTCCACTGGCTACAATAAAGCCATCCTCTTCAATTGAAAGAATTTCACCCGGCTTGCCTGTTTCAGTATGTCCAACCTTTGATGAATTCCATATTTTCACAACACTACCTTCTAATGTGCTGTAGGCTACTGGCCATGGATTCATCCCGCGGATATGGTTGTATATATCAATCCCTGGCTTTGTCCAATCAATTTTTTCCTGCTCCCGCTTGATATTCCATGCAAAAGTAGCTTCCTCATCGTTCTGTTTAACAGGAGTGATTTCACCGTTCAACAATTTTGGAACTGTTTCGGATAAAAGTCTGGCTCCCGCTGTACTTAGTTTATCATGCAAGGTTCCAACGTTATCGGTTTCTGTAATCGGGATCTCGACCTGGGTTAAAATATCCCCGGCATCCAGCTTCTCTGCCATATACATGATTGTGATTCCTGTCTTATCCTTCCCATTTATGATGGCATAGTGTATCGGGGCACCCCCGCGAAGTTCAGGAAGCAATGAGGCATGTACATTAATACAGCCAAATCTTGGCGCTTCAAGCAATTCTTCCGGCAAAATCTGGCCGAAAGCAGCCGTCACCACTAAATCAGGATTTAAAGCAAGAATTTTATCCAGTTCTTCCTTCTGGCGTATTTTTTCCGGCTGATAAACAGGAATTCCCTGTTTCACAGCTTCCACTTTTACAGGGGGAGGAGTCATCACTTTTTTTCTGCCAACAGGCCGGTCAGGCTGGGTTACGACAGCAATGACATCGTAGCCGTCTGTGATTAGCTGCCGCAAAACTGGCACCGAAAAATCAGGGGTGCCCATGAAGATTATTTTTGTCATTCTCCGTTCAGCTCCTCTAGCTCTTTTTCATTCAGGTATCTGCTGACTTTAGAAGTGAACAAAATCCCATGCAGATGATCGATTTCATGCTGAATTGCCCTTGCCAGAAAGTCATCCGCCTCAAGTTGGAAAGCCTTGCCTTTCCGGTTTAAGGCCTTGACCTTTACCTTATAAGGGCGAGTCACTTCACCGAAGAGCCCCGGAAAGCTGAGGCAGCCTTCAGGTCCTGTCTGTTCACCTGAGGCCTCCATGATTTCAGGGTTGATCAGTTCGATCGTTCCGTGCTCATCGTCAATATCGACAATGGCAATCTGTTTATTTATGCCAATTTGGGGGGCTGCCAATCCCACACCATCAAATTTAATCATTGTATCATACATATCATCCAGCAATTTTCCAAGCTTCCTGTCAAACACAGTAACTTGTTCGCATTCCTGCTCCAAAATATCTGCTGGATGCATAACAATCTTTCGTACTGCCAATTCATTTCCTCCATTATCCAGTTACTTCATTCTAATACTTAATGTTTCCACAAAACGAATTACTTTTACGCCATTACATCAAAATATATGGGTTCAGATCCATTGATATTTGGAGTGTGCTTGATGCAGACTCCTGCTGATAATGATCGAGAATGGCTTTAAGAGCAGATTTCAGCTCTGGTTCCTTTTTGTATTTTATCAAACATTGATATCTATATCTATTATTGATCCTGGGAATTGGCGAAGCGACTGGTCCAAGAATTACCGCCTCCTGTGAAAGCCTAGAAGCGATGAACCTCGTTATTTTTTCCGTAATGGATACAGCCTTCATCAATTCTTCATGGCTGACGGTTATTAATGATAAATAATAAAAGGGAGGATATTTATGAACCTTTCTTGCCACCATCTCCTGTTGATAAAAGCGGTCAAAATCCTGGCTTCCTGCAAGTTCAATACTATAATGTTCAGGCGTATAGGTCTGGATGACGACCTCACCTGGGAGCTCATGCCGGCCTGCCCTTCCGCTGACCTGAGTTAAAAGCTGGAAGGTTTTTTCCGATGAACGGAAATCGGGCAAATGGAGCATCGTATCTGCACTAAGAACACCTACGAGAGTTATGTTTGGAAAGTCCAGCCCTTTCGCAATCATCTGGGTCCCCAGCAGGATATCCGCTGCCCCTTCCTGAAAAGCATTCAAAAGCTTTTCATGCGATCCTTTTCTTCCCGTAGTATCCACGTCCATTCTGATGACCCGTGCCTCAGGAAGAAGTTTATTCAGCTCCTCTTCAACCTTCTGGGTACCAGTTCCAAAGTATCTGATATGTTCGCTGGCACATTCCGGACAGACGGCCGGAACAATGTCTTCAAACCCGCAATAATGGCATTTCATCTGTTCCTTGTGCCGATGGTAGGTAAGGGTGATATCACAATTGGGGCAATTGATCACATACCCGCAATCCCTGCACATCACAAAGGAAGAATGACCTCTTTTATTCAGGAACAGCACGGTTTGTTCTCCTTTTTCCAGCCTGTCCTGCAATTTTTCAAACAGCAAGCTGGAAAACATCGACCTGTTCCCTTGTCTGAGCTCCTCCCTCATATCGACGAGTTCGACCTTTGGCAGGGGCTGCTGATTCATTCTTTCAGGCAGACTGAGCAGAGTGTATACGCCTTTTTGCGCTCTCGCAAATGATTCCAGCGAAGGTGTGGCACTGCCAAGGACCACGGGGCAGCGATGGGTCAGACCACGCTGAATGGCAACATCCCGGGCATGATAACGAGGATTTTCTTCCTGTTTATAGCTTGTTTCATGCTCTTCATCAATAATGATGATGCCAAGATTTTCAAAAGGCGCAAAAATCGCTGAACGGGCGCCAACGACGACTTTGACCTCCCGCCGCTGTATTTTCCGCCATTCATCGTATTTTTCTCCCGCTGACAGCCCGCTGTGCATGACTGCAACAAGATCGCCAAACCGCTCTTTAAACCTTTTAACCATCTGCGGAGTCAGGGAGATTTCCGGAACAAGCACAATGGCTTCTTGTCCTTTGCTTAATACCTTCTGGATCGATTGAAGATAAATCTCTGTTTTTCCGCTTCCGGTTACCCCATAAAGCAAAAAAACCTCATGCCTGTCCTCATTAATGGAAGAAAGAACCGGCTCAATTGCATCCTTTTGAGCGGACGTAAGCTGCAGAGCCTCTTTCCTCTGGAACTCCCTCGCCTCATAGGGATCCCTGTAAACTTCAAGGTCCTGTTCCCCGAGAATTCCTTTTTTCACAAGGCCTTTAACAGAAGCCTGCGAGATGGACAAGCTGGAAAGCAAGGCTCTTAGCTCAACAGGCTCCGGATGCTGAAGGAAATATTCAATGAGGACCCTCTGTCCCTTTGCATTGGCAGCAAGCTGGTCGAATTGGCTTTTCATGACTGACTGGTCCACGGTTGGCGATATGTGCCTCAACCGTTTCTTTCGGACACGATCCTTCACCTGGTAGACGACCTCCACCAGTCCCCGGGCAGCCACTTTTTTAAGTGTGTCAATTAATCCTTGTTCCACTGCTTCTTCCCACTTCGCTTCTTTCCCGCCAGCAAAAAGATGTCTAACTTCTTCGGGCAAATCGTTCAAGGCGGCTTTAGGAGCCAAAATCAGTTTTTTTTCATATTTTGCCTTAAGAGCAGCTGGGAGCATTGCCTGAAACGCGGAAATTTTATAACAAAGTGAATGCTCGGTAAGCCAGTCACCAAGTTCAAGCAGCTCGGGATTTAATACTGGCGTTAAATCAAGTGGTTCAGCGATGGATTTAAGCTTTTTAAAATTAGATTCCGTCTTTAATCCTGTGACAAATCCCTGGATATTTCGCGGGCCAAAAGGGACATTTACCCGCACCCCCGGAACAATTACTTCCTTATATTGTTCCGGGATCAGGTAATCAAAGGGTTTGTCCGTTTGTTTTGCCGGTACATCCACAATAACACTAGCAATGTTCATATTATTCTGTCCCTTTTAATCTCTTTTGCAATCTCTTCCAATAAATATCTGGCAACCTCTATCTTTGGCATCATCGGGAGTTTTACCGCAGAGCCGTCTTGTTTGAAGATCGTCACGATATTTGTATCCGTACCAAATCCCGCGCCTTCTAGTTTAACATTGTTGGCAACAATCATATCTGCATTTTTTTTCTGCAGTTTTCTCCTTGCGTACTCCTCTACATTCTCTGTTTCAGCAGCAAAGCCTACTAACAGCTGATTTTTCTTCTGCTTTCCAAGCTCCAGGAGTATGTCTTTCGTCCGTTCCAATTCCAGTGTTTGCCCGCCAATCTGCTTTTTGAGCTTATGATCATAAACAGTTTTAGGTTTGTAATCCGCAACCGCAGCTGTTTTAATGACGATATCGGCCTCGTCGTATCGGTCAAGTACAGCCCGATACATGTCCTCGGCACTTTCGACTGCAACTGTCTGTACTCCCTGTGGAGGAGCAAGTGCTACTGGACCTGTGATCAGTACCACATTGGCACCCATCTGCCGGGCGGCCTCGGCGATGGCGTAGCCCATTTTTCCGGTGGAATGGTTCGTAAGATACCTGACTGGATCAATTTTCTCTCTTGTCGGACCTGCAGTAATAATAACCTTCTTGCCGGCAAGATCGCTTGTTTTTTCAGTTCCTGCAAAATGCTTTTTCATTAATTCAACAATGGTCTCAGGTTCCTCAAGGCGCCCTTTGCCCACATAGCCACAGGCCAGATAGCCTTCACTCGGTTCAATGAATTTGCAACCAAACCCAGAGAGTATGCCTATATTCCTCTTCACTGCAGGATGGTCGTACATATGGACATTCATGGCCGGGGCAATCCAGACAGGAGAAGTTGCTGCCAGGAGAGTCGTTGAAATCATATTATCAGCAATTCCATTTGCAAGCTTGCCGATAATGTTAGCCGTTGCGGGGGCTATTAAAATTAAATCAGCCCAGTCGGCAAGATTGATATGGGCGATTCCTTTTGGGTCTTTTTCATCAAATGTATCTGTATATACTTCATTTCGCGACATTGACTGAAATGTCAGGGGCGTTACGAATTTTGCTGCAGAATCGCTCAATATGACTTTTACTTCTGCGCCTGCCTGAGTAAGTTTGCTGGTAAGAGCCACAGCTTTATAGACAGCGATCCCACCAGTTACACATAATAATATTCTTTTTCCGTTCATAAAAGAGCAGAACCCCCAATTGCTAGCATATTTCTTTCTTTCATTATGATTCAACATACGGATTTTTTCATCTTTTTAAGCAAAAATTGAGTGAAATACATCATTCCTTCACAGTTAAAATAAAAATAACAACCTAAAAATTTAGGTTGTTATTTTTATTATTCGTCAGAATATGAGCCGTCCTCATCAGCAGAAGTCTTGTAATGGAGTTTGTCAGCATGAATTTCTTCAAGCGCTTTTCCGACAAATTTGTGAGAAACGTATTTTTCGAGCCTTAAATCCTGTTGGACCTGCATCTTGCGGGCACGCTTCGCAGCAACAGACACAAGTGAATATTTAGAATCAATTTTCGTTAACAATGAATCAATAGAAGGATATAGCAATTCAATCAACCTCCAGCATTTTTTTATAGCGGTACTGTACTCTTTCACGCCGGCAATGCTCAGCTACAACAATGGCTTTAATTCGCTCACTCGCAAGTTCCACCTGATCATTTTCCACAACATAATCGTACAGTTCCATCATTTCGATTTCTTCCCTGGCAGCTCTCATCCTGCTTCTAATTAAGTCTTCCGTTTCTGTTCCCCTTGTCACAATCCTGTTTTCCAGTTCGGATAAACTTGGCGGTGCCAAAAAGATAAACAGTCCTTCAGGGAATTTGCTTCGGACCTGGCTCGCCCCCTGGACCTCTATTTCCAGGAAAACGTCTTTTCCTGAATCGAGAGTCTCACGGACATAATCTACTGGTGTACCGTAATAATTCCCTACGAACTCAGCATATTCGAGCAGCTTATCATGTTTGATCATTTCTTCAAATTCTTCCCTTGTTTTAAAGAAGTAATCAATCCCGTTCCTTTCTCCTTCGCGAGGCAGTCTGGTGGTAGCAGACACTGAATATTCAAAAGCTGTATCCGGCTGTGAGAACAGCTCTTTCCTGACAGTGCCTTTCCCTACTCCGGAAGGACCGGAAAGAACAATCAACAATCCCTTTTCCTGCATTTATCAAATCCTACCCTTCATCAATGATATCATCGCGGTCATTTAAGCGTGCTGCGACAGTCTCCGGCTGAACAGCAGACAAGATCACATGGTCGCTGTCCATCACGATGACCGCACGTGTCCTTCTTCCATAGGTTGCATCTATTAAGGATCCCCGATCACGCGCATCCTGGATGATTCGTTTAATCGGCGCAGACTCCGGACTGACAATCGAAATAATCCGGTTGGCTGAAACTATATTGCCAAACCCGATATTAATAAGCTTAATCGCCATGATGGTCCCCCAATTCCCATTCTTTTTATTTTGACCGTGTGCACTGCTTTCTAAACTTTACTCGATATTTTGAACCTGCTCTTTTACTTTTTCCAGCAGGCTCTTCATCTCGACAACTTCCATCGCAATTTTTGAGTCGTTTGCTTTGGAACCAATTGTATTTACTTCCCTGTTCATTTCCTGTACCAGAAAATCGAGTTTCCTGCCCACTGGTTCCTGAAGAAGGAGAATTTTGTAAAATTGACCTATATGACTTTCAAGCCTTGTCAGTTCTTCATTGATGTCGGCCTTATCAGCAAACACTGCCACTTCGGTGAGGATTCGACTTTCGTCCACGTCGCCATTGATGAAATCAGCCATTCGTTTGGAAAGTCTTTCCCTGTATTGTTCAACGACAAGCGGGGCAAGCTGCCTCACCTGGTCTATCCGGTCTTTTAAACCGTTAATGTTGCCTTTAAGGTCTGTTTCAAGGGCAAGACCTTCCCTGTCCCTCATCTTCCTGGCCTCGGCAGCCGCCTGCATGATCACTTCCAGAACAAGTGATTCCAGCTCTTCATTATCACTTTCTTTTTCTTCTATCTGAATAAGCTCTTCCCTGCTGACTAATTCCTGAAGGCTCAATTCTCCGGTCAAGCCATACTTTTCTTTTATATCTGATATGTATTGGATATATTGATCAAGCAGATCCCAGTCGACCTGAACGCTGCGGGTTGCAGTCCCCTGGCCTTCAAGAGTTACATAAACTTCTACTCTTCCTCGTTGTATATATTTCGCTATACCCTTTTTTATTTTATCTTCCAAATTCATAAGCTGGCGGGGCATGCGTATATGAAATTCGCAAAAACGGTGGTTAACCGTCTTGATCTCAACCGTTACCCCATAACGATCCGAGTCCGCCCTGCTCCGTCCAAAGCCAGTCATGCTTACGACCATTCAGGACACATCCATTCTTAAAGAAGTAGAAAATTTAATACTTTCATTAATATACTAAAAAAGCACATAAAAAAGAAAGGCAATAGAGCCTTCTCTATTACCTTACGGATTATAACATATTCTTCTTGGTTTTTCTTGCTAAAAATGTTCCTGCAAGTAAAAAAGTCGGCAAAGCGGACATTCCGATAATTAACAGCCAATCCCTTGCCTCAATAGGGACCGTATGGAAGATCGGCTGCAATGGCGGATAATAGATGACAACAAGCACTAATGCCATAGAAGAAATGACTGCCCAGACAAGAAATTTATTTTCAAATGGATTACGTGAAAAAATAGATTTTTCACTTCGGCAGTCAAATACATGGATTAATTGAGCCACTACCAAAGTTGTAAAAGCAATTGTTTGTGCATAATCCAAATCAGCCGGATTTCGATAATAGATGGTCATAAAGGAAATCAGGGTAGCAAGACCAATCAGGAAACCTCTGGATACGACCTTCCACCCAAGACCCCGGGAAAAGACTCCTTCTTTTGGGTGCCGAGGTGCTCTCTTCATCACATCCCCTTCTGGCTGGTCCAATCCCAGCGCCATGGCCGGAAGCCCATCTGTGACAAGGTTTACCCAGAGAATTTGAATCGGCACCAGCGGCAGCGGCAGCGCAAGAATCATGGCAAACAGCATCACAAGGATTTCCCCGACGTTTGATGCGAGCAGATAGCGGATAAACTTGCGGATATTTTCATAAATATTCCGGCCTTCCTTAATGGCTGCTTTAATGGTCGCAAAGTTATCATCAAGAAGAACCAGCGAAGAAGCTTCCTTTGCTACATCCGTGCCGGTTATTCCCATTGCTACTCCAATATCGGCTGCCTTGATTGCCGGCGCATCATTAACCCCGTCACCTGTCATGGCCACGATATGACCCTTATTTTGCAGAGCTTTTACAATTTTTAATTTATGCTCGGGAGAAACCCTCGCAAAAACTGAAACATCTTCAACTATATCCTCTAGCTCTTCAACAGACATTCCGGAAAGCGCCTTGCCATCAATAACCTTGCTGCCATCCGTCAGGATTCCAAGCTGTACAGCGATCGCCTTTGCGGTAATCACATGATCGCCTGTAATCATGACCGTTTTAATTCCGGCATCACGGCATTCCCTTACAGCTGTCTTGACCTCCGGCCTCGGCGGGTCAATCATCCCCTGCAGGCCAATGAAGGTCAAGTCCTTTTCTGCTTCCTTTTCACTTAAAATTACGGTAGATGCCGAAAGTGGCTTATAGGCAATGGCAATGGTCCTTAAGGCGTCGCCTGCTAATCCATCTATGGCTCCCTGCACCTTCTGGGTGAGTTCTTTAGTGAGGTGCTGCTGTCTGTCATTCCAGAGGATGGAAGTGCTTAAACCAATCAGGACATCCGGGGCCCCTTTGGTTACAACAAACTGGCGTCCACTCTTATCCTTCACAATGATGCTCATCATTTTCCTCTGAGAATCAAAGGGAAACTCGTTGACAATTTCAAACTGAGCCAGCAATCCGCTCCTTGTCAGGCCGGCTTTCATGCCTGCTACAAGCAGGGCTCCTTCTGTCGGGTCTCCATCAATCATATATTCATTGTTTTTATCGATCATCTCGGCATGGTTGCACAGCATCCCAAACGTCAGGAGCTGCTGCAGGGGTCTTGCGTCAGCGGGAGAAACCTCCTCGCTGTTTGAATAAAATCTTCCTCTTGGTTCATAGCCGACTCCATCAACCGTCCAGGTTTTCCCTCCGCTCCATGCATGCGTAACGGTCATCTTATTCTGGGTCATGGTTCCAGTTTTATCTGAACAGATGACAGAAGCACACCCAAGGGTTTCGACAGCTGGAAGCTTTCGGACAATGGAATTTTGTTTGATCATTCGCTGCACTCCAAGGGACAGAGCGACTGTCACGATGGCGGGAAGTCCTTCAGGAATGGCAGCCACCGCAAGTGAAACACCGGCCAAGAACATCGTATATAGGTCATGTCCTTGCAGAACTCCGATTCCAACGACCAGCACAGTCAGCAGTAAAGCGACCGTAATGAGAATCTTTCCCAGCTGTTCCAGCCTGCGCTGCAAAGGAGTATCCATTGTCTCCGCAGATTGAAGCAACCCGGCAATTTGACCCATGGCGGTCTTCATTCCTGTAGCTACGACCACACCAATCCCGTTTCCTCTCGTAACCAATGTCCCCATAAAAGCCATATTTTCCATGTCACCGATTCCTGGATTCGGAACTCTTAAAGCACCTGTAAATTTCTGGACCGGCAGAGATTCTCCTGTTAATGCTGATTCTTCTATTTCAAGGCTTTTAGATTCAATCAGCCTCACATCCGCCCCTATTCTGTCCCCGCTTGAAAACTTTAGGATATCTCCGGGTACTACGTCCTTTGAGGGAACCTTCTCCCATTTTCCTTCCCTTAGCGCCTGGACCTGCGGCGCGGAAAGTTCCTTAAGAGCTTCTAGTGATTTCTCCGCTTTCCTTTCCTGGAAAAAACCAAGGAAACCATTTACAATGACAATGGCTATTATGGCCACAGCATCAATAATTTCGCCAAGAAGGCCTGATACCAGGGTTGCAGCCAGCAGGACCAGGACCATAAAATCTTTGAACTGACTGAAGAACAAGAGGAGTGCGGACTGTTTCTCCCCTTCCTCCAAAGCGTTGTGCCCGTGCTGCTTATGACGGATTTCCACTTCCCTTTCATTTAATCCTTCTGTAAAATCTGTTTTTAATACTTCGGCTAATTTCGTTTCATCCATTTCATGGAACTTCATCGGGCCATCTCACTTCCCCCTTCGCGGATTAACAGTAAGTCATAATTACTCTAGTGAAAGCTTATTCAGCCCTGTCCAAAAAAATGCTAAACTAAAGAGAAGCAAAATCATTAAAAAGTTCCGGAAAGCCCTTAAGAATGGATCCGCCAGAGGAATCTGATTGAAAGGTGCATTTGAACTCATTACCCATTTTATTTTTTGAAAAGGATGTTTTGCCCATGTCATTTGATGGTTTATTTACAAGAGCCGTTACAAACGAACTTTCCACTCTGCTTAAAGGCGGACGAATCAATAAAATCCACCAGCCCTATAAAAATGAAATTCTAATGGTTGTACGTGCAGGCGGGGTCAACCATAAAGTATTGCTTTCAGCCCATCCCAGCTATGGACGGGTGCAGCTGACGACCGATCAATATGATAATCCAAGTGAACCGCCAATGTTCTGCATGCTGCTGCGCAAACATCTTGAGGGTTATATTATTGAGGATATTCACCAGGCAGGTCTCGACCGAATGATCATTTTTGAAGTAAAAGGAAGAAATGAAATTGGTGATCTTAGCTACAAGCAGCTGATCGTTGAAATCATGGGGCGCCACAGCAATATTGTTCTTGTTGAAAAAGGACGTAATATGATTCTTGACAGCATTAAGCATGTATCCTTTGCTGTTAATACACACAGGGCCATTCAGCCAGGGCAGGAATACATCATGCCGCCGGTCCAGGATAAAATGAATCCTTTTGAGGCTGATGAGGAGGACATTTTAAAGAGGATTGACTTCAATGCCGGCAATCTTGATAAGCAGCTTGTTGCGAGCTTTGCCGGTCTGTCTCCAATCGCTGCAAAAGAAATCGTGCATAAGGCAGGTCTCGCCAATCGGACCACTCTTCCAAAGGCTTTTCTGTCTGTTATTAATACCTTAAAGGAACACCGGTACCAGCCGGCCATAACGATTTCAAAAGGGAAGGAGTACTTTTATTTACTGCCCCTGGAACACTTGAAAGGTGAGGTAAAATCCTTTGAGTCCACTGGCAGCCTTCTCGACCGTTTTTATTTTGGAAAAGCCGAACGTGACCGGGTCAAGCAGCAGGCAAATGACCTTGAACGATTCATAGTGAACGAGAGGGAAAAAAATGAGAAAAAGATCAAGAAGCTGCAGGCAACTCTGACAGAGGCAAAAAATGCAGACAAATATCAGCTTTTCGGAGAACTATTGACCGCAAATCTGTATGCAGCTGAAAAAGGGATGAAGGAAATTACGGTTTTAAACTATTATGATGAAGATGGAGGAAGCATTTCCATTCCTCTTGACCCAAGAAAAACTCCTTCAGAGAACGCCCAAAAATATTTTACCCGATACCAAAAAGCAAAAAATGCGTTGAAAATCGTTGAAGAGCAGATTGAAAACGCAAAATTGGAAGCAGCCTACTTTGATGGTCTTCAGCAGCAGCTAGAAGCAGCCTCTCCAAGAGATATCGAGGAAATCAGGGAAGAATTAACCGAAGGGGGCTACATCCGCCAGAGACAAAAAAGGGGAAACAAAAAGCAGCAGGCTTCCAAAGTCACTCTCGAACGCTACTATGCGACAGACGGAACAGAAATTCTCGTTGGAAAGAATAATAAGCAGAATGACTACTTGACCAACAAGGCCGCAGCACGGGATGATATCTGGCTTCATACAAAAGATATTCCCGGCTCCCATGTGGTCATCCGCAGCAAGGAGCCTGCTGAAAGCACAATACTGGAAGCAGCCAATCTTGCTGCCTATTTCAGCAAGGCACGGAACTCTGGTTCTGTCCCTGTCGATTTTACAAAGGTGCGCCATGTCAAAAAGCCTGCAGGAGCTAAACCTGGCTTTGTCATCTATGATCACCAGCAGACGGTATATGTGACCCCAGATGAAGAAATGGTCCTCGCTCTAAAAGAAAGCTGATCAAAAAGGCATCAATCTGCTGCTTCAATTTGTAGACAAAAGGGGTTCGGAAAGATAACATTCCGAACCCCTATTTTTAATAGAATTTTATATTATACTAGGGGCCCAATTACCCGGCTGCAGCCTTAAGCAAATTAATCTGTTTTTTTATTAGATTTCTCTGTGTTACCTTTTTACCGCTCCCCATTGTGCAGGGTCTTTGCGCCACTGTGCCAGCGTTTCCAGGTCTTCATTGGCAATATCCCCTCTTTCGCTCGCTGCTTCAGCAAGCGTCGTGAAATCAGTCAATGAATACACCTCTACTCCCCCTTGGTCAAGAAGATCTCTGCCTTTATCAAGCTCATATGTAAAAATGGCGACTGCACCAAGAACCTCGCAGCCCGCTTCTCTTAATGCTTCAACCGCATTGATGACACTTCCGCCTGTGGAAATCAAATCCTCTACCACAACAACCTTTTGACCGGGCGCTACTTTTCCCTCAATCTGGTTCCCTTTCCCATGCCCTTTTGCTTTCGACCGGACATAGCACATTGGCAAAGATAGCAATTCACTCACCCAGGCTGCATGCGGGATTCCCGCAGTTGCCGTCCCGGCAACAGATTCAGCATCAGGAAAGTGCTCTAAAATCAATTCCTTTAAACCATTGGCAATTTCTCTCCGGACCTCCGGATAAGACAGGGTAAGGCGGTTATCACAATAAATCGGTGATTGAAGACCGGAAGACCATGTAAAAGGATTATTGGGCCTTAAACTGACGGCTTCAATTTCTAGTAATCTTGAGGCAATTTCTTTTTTCACTGCAATACACCTTCCCATTCATTTTTTATCGTATAATAGCTTTCCAGCGGAGCAGCAGATCTTGTTACCGGGCGCCCGACTACAATGGCAGATCCCCCTGCTTCTTTTGCAAATCGCGGAGTGGCTACCCTTTTCTGGTCACCTTCCTGGTTCCCGGACGGGCGAATGCCTGGTGTTACAGTCAGAAAGCCTGCTCCTAATCCTGAACGAATCAGGCTCACTTCCTGGGCTGAACATACAACCCCATCAAGTCCTGATTGCTGAGCCCTTTTTGCATAATGCAGGACGGATTCCTGAAGAGGAACCGAAATCAGCTGGTCACTTTTCATCTGTGCCTTTGATGTACTCGTTAATTGAGTGACAGCAATGCAGAGCGGGCGGCTGCTTCCGGCAGCTGTACCGATTTCCAGCCCTTCAAGAGCAGCTTCCATCATTTCCCGTCCCCCGGCTGCATGAACATTCACCATATCGGCTCCAAGCCTGGCCAGGCTCTTCATGGCGCTTTGAACGGTATTTGGAATATCATGGAGCTTCAAATCAAGAAAGACTTCATGGCCTTGTTCTTTCAGATACTGGACAATTCCCGGCCCTTCCGCATAGAACAATTCCATTCCAACTTTTACGAACAGCTTTTCTTCTTCAAAGGGTTTCAGAAAATCAACAACCGTCCTTTTATCTGGAAAATCAAGCGCGATGATGAGCGAATTGTTCAACTTTCTTCCAGCTCCTTCCTGTACATTCAGAAATATGGCTATAACCGAGCTTTGCTAAAAGTGCCGGGAGTTCTTCAATAATCGATGGGCATACAAAAGGGTCCACAAAGTTTTGAGTTCCGACAGCAACAGCACTGGCCCCTGCGTAGAAAAATTCAATCACATCCTCCGCCGATTGAATTCCGCCCATCCCGATGATTGGAATGGAAACCTGCTGGCTTACCTCATAAATCATCCTTAGGGCAACAGGCTTTACAGCTGCACCTGACAATCCTCCTGTCCGGTTGGCCAATATCGGTTTGGCAGTCTGAAGGTCAAGCCTCATCCCTAAAAGAGTGTTAATCATCGTCAGACCGTCGGCCCCGCCGGCCTCCACTGCTTTCGCTATGCTCACAATATCCGTGACATTTGGAGAAAGCTTGACATATACGGGCACACTCGAAACTGCTTTTACCTTTTGAGTAAGGCTTTTCGCCATCTCAGGATCGGTACCGAAAGCAATGCCGCCGGTCTTGACGTTCGGGCAGGAAATATTCAGCTCCAGCGCATGAACATTGGGAGCATGGGAGATTTCTTTGGCAACTTGCACATAGTCCTCTTCTGTCGATCCCGCTACATTTGCAATGATGGGTACATCAAACCGTTTAAGCCAGGGCAGCTCTTCGGAAAGGACCTTTTTCAGTCCCGGATTTTGCAGTCCGATGGCATTCAGCATCCCTCCTGGTGTTTCTGCCACCCTGGGAGTCGGATTTCCGAACCTTGGCTCAGGTGTTGTTGCCTTCACCATAATTGCACCTAAAATGTCGAGGTTAAACAGATTGCTGAATTCCTTTCCAAAGCCGAAACACCCAGAAGCTGGCATGACGGGATTTTTTAATGACAAACCTGGCAGGTCTATATTCAACATACTCATATTGCCACCTCCCCAGCGCGGAATACCGGTCCATCGCTGCATACTTTTTTATAGGAATAGCCTTCAGGATCATCTTTCAAATGGCAGACGCATGCAAAGCAGGCCCCTATTCCGCAGCCCATCCGCTCTTCCAGTGACAGGTAAACTTTTTTTGCAAACTCCCCTTCTTCTACTGCTCTCAACATGGGAGTAGGCCCGCATGAATAGACAATGTCCGCATGAAACTTTTCGTTATTCAGTACGCTCGTGACAAAGCCTTCTGTCCCGTGTGTCCCATCGACAGTTGCTACATAGGTCTGGCCTAACTCCGCAAACTTGCTTTCATAGAAAACAGATCCCTGTGTCTGGAATCCGAGAATATTGATCACTGTTACTCCCTTGCTGACCAGCTGCTTTGCCAGTTCGTACAGCGGAGGAACTCCTATGCCGCCGCCAACCAGTACAGCGAGATTCCCTTTCCCTGCTTCTGCGACAGGGAAACCATTGCCAAGCGGACCAAGGATATCGACCTGGTCCCCGGGTTTCTTTTCAGCAAGAAGGGAGGTTCCCCTCCCCTGCTTTCTGTATATAAGCGTAAACTGGCTCTTTTCCTGGTTGATATTAGCAATTGAAATCGGCCTTCTAAGCACTGGATCGAGTCCATCCGAAACTTTTACATGGACAAATTGTCCGGGCTGTTGCATTTGTTTAGTCATTTCGCCTTCCAGTACCAGTTCATATACAGAATCGGCAATACAAGTATGGCTGACCACTGAACAATGCTCTTTTAACATACCCCGGCACCCTCTTTGCTTGATGCTGGCTGGATGGACCCTGCAGAGAATGTCATGGATTCAATGACTCTCAGGATGGCTTCAGCAGTATCAAGGGAAGTCAGGCATGGCACTCCATTTTCAACCGATTCCCGGCGGATTTTGAAGCCGTCACGCTCTGGCTGTTTTCCTCTGGTCAGCGTATTGACAACAAGCTGAGCCTGCCCGCCGCGGATGACATCAATCAAATCAGGTCCTTCTGAACCAATTTTTCCAACTGTTTTTACTTTAACCCCGGCATTCTGAAGATAGCTGGCCGTACCACTTGTAGCGAATAGCTGGTATCCAATCTCGACAAAGCGCTTTGCCAGGTGAAGGGCTTCCTCTTTATCCTTGTCAGCTACTGTCATCAGGACTGTTCCAAACGTCTTAAATTTCATTCCCGCTGCAACCATGCCTTTATAAAGCGCCTTTTCCAAAGTGATGTCCTTGCCCATTACTTCTCCAGTTGACTTCATCTCCGGTCCAAGCGTGATATCTACTCTTCTTAGTTTTTCAAAAGAGAATACCGGAACTTTTACATAGACTTCTTCTTGTTCAGGAACAAGGCCGGAACTGTAGCCTTGGGATGCGATTGATTGCCCGAGTATCGCCTTTGTTGCAATTTTCGCCATCGGCACATGGGTAATCTTGCTCAGGAAAGGCACTGTACGGCTTGAGCGCGGATTCACTTCAAGCACAAACACCTCACCCTTTGAGACAACAAACTGAATATTAAGCAGTCCAATAATATTTAACCCTCTTGCCAGCCTTTCCGTATAAGAGACTAGCTTTTCCTTTATATCCACACTCAGGCTTTGAGGAGGATATACCGCAATGGAATCTCCGGAGTGGACACCAGCGCGCTCAATGTGTTCCATAATTCCTGGGATCACAACTGTTTCACCGTCGCAGATTGCATCTACCTCGATTTCTTTCCCAGTTAAGTAACGATCAATCAGCACAGGATGTTCCGGATTCACCTTCACAGCATTTTCCATATAGTGGAGTAATTCTTCCTCTTTATAAACAATTTCCATTGCCCTTCCGCCAAGAACATAAGACGGTCTTACCAATACCGGGTAACCAATTTCTTTTGCAATTGCAGAGGCCTCGGAGACCGACATTGCTGTGCTTCCTGTCGGCTGAGGGATATTCAGCTCTGTCATAGCCTGTTCAAATTTATCGCGGTTTTCTGCCCGGTCCACATCCTCAAGCGATGTTCCCAGGATGCGCACGCCTTTTGCAGCAAGCCCTGCTGCAAGATTGATAGCGGTTTGCCCTCCAAACTGGACTACAACACCAACAGGTTTTTCCAAGTTGATCACGCTCATTACATCTTCGACAGTCAAAGGCTCAAAATATAGTTTGTCAGAAATACTGAAGTCTGTAGAAACCGTCTCGGGATTATTATTGATGATGATTGCTTCGTATCCTGCCTCTTTTATTGCCTTGACGCAATGAACGGTTGCATAATCAAATTCGACCCCTTGCCCGATCCTGATTGGGCCGGATCCAAGAACAACGACGCTGTCCCGGTCTGTTCGGACAGATTCGTTTTCATCCTCATAGCTGCTGTAAAAATAAGGTGTCTCTGATTCAAATTCCGCTGCGCAGGTATCCACCATTTTATAAACTGGAACAATTCCTGCCTCCAGGCGCCATTTGTATACCTCTGTTTCGCTTGTATTCCACAGCGCTGCAAGAATGGAATCTGCAATCCCCAGCGTCTTGGCTTTCTTTCCTGCTTCTTCATCAAAAGGTTTCATTTTAAGGTCATCCTCATACCTGATCAGCTTATCAAGCTTATGAAGGAAGAACAGATCGATTTTGCTCCATTCATGTATGGTATGGATGCTGACCCCTCTTCTAAGAGCTTCCCCGATATAAAAGAGCCTCTCATCCCCTGCTTTTCTAATTCTTTTCTCGATTAAAGCATCGTTGAATTCCGCACTGTCTTTTAATTCCAGATGATATACACCTGCTTCAAGTGAACGGACTGCTTTTAAAAGCGATTCCTCAAAGGTGCGGCCAATCGCCATTACCTCTCCTGTGGCTTTCATCTGTGTGCCCAGAGTCCTGTTACCTGATTCAAATTTATCAAACGGCCAGCGCGGGATTTTCGTCACAATATAATCAAGGGCTGGTTCAAAACAAGCATAAGTGCGTCCGGTAACAGGATTCATCATTTCATCAAGCGTCAGCCCGACCGCAATCTTTGCTGCAAGCTTGGCGATCGGATAGCCTGTTGCCTTTGATGCAAGAGCTGATGACCGGCTGACCCTTGGATTTACCTCAATAACATAATAGTTGAAGCTGTTCGGGTCCAAAGCTAGCTGCACGTTGCAGCCTCCTTCAATTTTTAATGCCCTGATAATTTTTAACGAGGCATTTCTCAGAAGCTGGTATTCCCTGTCACTTAAGGTCTGGCTTGGAGCAACGACAATCGAATCTCCAGTATGGATTCCAACCGGGTCAAAATTTTCCATATTACATACAACGATCGCGTTGTCATTTGAATCGCGCATTACTTCATATTCAATCTCTTTAAATCCTGCAATGCTCTTCTCCAGCAGACATTGTGTTACAGGACTGTATTTCAAACCGCTTGTAACAATCTCAATCAATTCTTGTTCATTGCTGCAGATTCCTCCGCCTGTTCCTCCAAGGGTGTAGGCAGGACGGACGATGACAGGGTATCCTACTTGCTCAACAAATTGATAGGCTTCTGCAAGGTTATGGATGATTTCACTCTCCGGAACCGGCTGACCCAATTCATTCATCAGGTTTCTAAAAAGCTCCCTGTCCTCTGCTTTCTCGATAGCATCTAATTTTGTACCAAGGATTTCAACACCGCATTCTTCCAATATCCCTGCCTTGGCAAGCTCTACTGCCATATTAAGGCCTGTTTGGCCTCCCAGGGTTGGAAGGATGGCATCCGGTCTCTCTTTGCGGATAATCCTGCTGACGAACTCAAGCGTGATCGGTTCTATATAAACAACATCGGCGATTTCTGTATCCGTCATGATGGTTGCCGGATTGGAATTGACTAGGATTACTTTATAGCCTTCTTCACGGAGGGCAATGCATGCCTGTGTTCCTGCATAATCAAACTCTGCGGCCTGGCCGATGATGATTGGGCCGGACCCGATGACTAGAATACTTTTGACGTCTTTACGCTTTGGCATAAACTGTACCCTCCTGTTTTTCTGTCTCTACTAAACTTAAAAACTGTTCGAACAAACCATTGGCATCTTCAGGTCCTGGTGACGCCTCTGGATGGTACTGCACCGTGAAGGCAGGTGCACTCTTGTGTGCAAGCCCTTCGACTGTCCCGTCATTCAGGGCAATGTGGGTAATTTCAAGGTCTGTTCCTGAGATGGAGTCTTCTTCTACCGTATAACCATGATTCTGTGATGTTAAGGCTACTTTCCCAGTCTTTAAATCCTTAACCGGATGATTGGATCCTCTGTGGCCAAATTTCATCTTGGCTGTGTCTGCTCCGCAAGCCAGTGCAAACAGCTGGTGTCCCAGACAGATTCCGAACAATGGCACCTTGCCAAGAATCCCTTTAATCATTTCAATCGCTTCAGGGACATCCTTTGGGTCCCCAGGTCCGTTTGAGAGCATCACTCCATCTGGGCTAAGGCTTAAAATTTCCTGTGCTGTGGAGTTATAAGGGACCACGATCACATCACAGTTCCTATCATTCAATTCTCTGAGAATACCGTGCTTCATTCCAAAATCGACAAGCACGATCCTGCTCCCTCTCCCTGGGCTTGGAAACGGCCTTCTTGTGGATACCTGTTTGACCTGGTCGTTCCGTAGCTTGGAAGCACGAAGCTTTTCGATTACTTCCTCCACTTTCTCTTCTGCGCTGCAAATTGCCCCCTTCAGCGTTCCGTAATGGCGGATTATTTTAGTCAATTTTCTAGTGTCTATTCCTGAAATCCCCGGGATATTTTTCATTTTCAAATATTCATCAAGGGACATTTCGCTTCTCCAGTTGGAAGGGAAATCCGCTGCTTCTTTTACAACAAACGCTGCAATTGCTGGATTAATAGATTCAAAGTCATCGCGATTGATTCCGTAGTTGCCCACCAATGGATAAGTCAATGTCACAATCTGTCCGCAATACGATGGATCCGAAAGGATTTCCTGGTATCCAGTCATTCCTGTGTTAAAGACCACCTCTCCAATAATGGCTGAATTGCTCCCAAAAGCCTCACCGGCAAAAACTGTTCCATCTTCTAAAATCAGCAGCCTTTTCATGCTGTTACACTCCCTTTGCTCCAAACTATTTTTCCTTCAGCAATTGTCAGTACAGGCCAGCCTTTGCAGCTCCAGCCAGCAAATGGCGTGTTTTTCCCTTTTGACAAGAACTTGGAAGGGTCAATTTTTTCTTCGTGAGTTATGTCAATCAATACTAGATCAGCTGGTGAACCTTCCTCCAGTCTTCCATATGGAAGGGAGAAGGCTTCTGCCGGCTTGATGGTCAAAAAGTCAATCAGCTGTTTCAGGGTGATGACTCCTTTTTCGACCAGACCTGTATACAACAGCGGAAAAGCTGTCTCCAGGCCGACAATCCCAAATGGTGCCAGCTCCAGCCCTTCGGCTTTTTCCTCGCTCGTATGAGGAGCATGGTCTGTGGCAATGAAATCAATAGTGCCATCCAGCAGTCCTTCAATCAAAGCCTGCTGATCTTCCCTGGCCCTTAATGGCGGGTTCATCTTATAATTTGTGTCATGCCCTGGAATATCATCTTCATTCAATAATAAATGGTGCGGAGTGACCTCTGCTGTGACTCTAATTCCATGGCGCTTTGCATCGCGTACGGCACGGACAGATTCTTTCGTGCTGATATGGCAAACATGGTAGTGGCACCCTGCCTGTTCGGCAAGCAGGACATCCCTCGCAATATGTACAGCTTCACATACTGAAGGAATTCCGTTGATACCTAGTTCGGCAGACTTTTTCCCTTCATGAAGCGATCCTTTATTTATAAGAGTATTGTCCTCACAATGAGCAACAATGGCCATGTCGACCTTAGCCGCCTGTTTCATTGCTTCAAGCATCATCCCTGCAGCCTGAATCCCGACACCGTCATCTGTAAATGCAAAAGCTCCGGCTTCCTTTAGGGCTTCAAAGTCTGTCAAATCCTTGCCTAATTCTCTTACAGTTATTGAAGCATATGGCAAAACCCTCACTGCAGCCGTTTCGGCGATTCTTTCCTGAAGTTTATTAAGCTGCTCTGCTGAATCCGGCACTGGTCGTGTATTTGGCATCGCGGCTACTGTTGTAAAACCGCCCCTGGCTGCTGCCTTCGTACCTGTTTCGATTGTTTCTTTTTTCTCTCCGCCCGGTTCACGAAGATGGACGTGCAGATCAACCAGGCCCGGGGCGATCAGCATCCCTGCTGCATCAATGGTCTCCGCTGCTGCCCTGTTCAGTTCATTTCCAATTTCTAAAACTGTTCCATTTTCTATATAAATTTCAATTTGGCTAATTTCCC
Source organism: Mesobacillus foraminis (assembly GCF_004340465.1). Classification (GTDB taxonomy): domain Bacteria; phylum Bacillota; class Bacilli; order Bacillales; family Cytobacillaceae; genus Mesobacillus_B; species Mesobacillus_B foraminis. Next base: position 371,595 of record NZ_SLVV01000005.1, read on the forward strand.
CTGTTTCAGTAAGCAACCGGCCATTTTTGATTAGCAATGACATATTTATTTCCCCCTTCTTTATTTTCTAAAGCTCTTTGTAAAACTGCCATCCGGACAAAAACTCCATTCTGCATTTGTTTAAAAATGCGTGAACGGCTGCATTCTACCAGCGCATCGTCGATTTCCACGCCGCGGTTGACTGGTGCCGGATGCATAATGATGCTTCCCTTTTTCATTGTTCTTTCCCGGGCGGCAGTAAGTCCAAAATGCCGGTGGTAGCTGTCCAAATAGACATTTTCATTCCCCCCGTGACGCTCGTGCTGAATGCGCAATAGCATCACTACGTCTGAACTCGAAACCGCCTCATCAATGTTTACGAATCGGTATCCTTTTGAGTGGGCGTCCTGATCGAACCATTCAGGCGGTCCGGAGAACACGACTTCTGCACCAAGCCGGGTTAATGCATCCGCGTTGGATCTCGCTACCCTGCTGTGGGCTATATCACCAACGATAGCCACCTTTAAGCCCTGAAAACCTCCAAATTCCTGACGTATGGTCAGCAGGTCGAGCAGTGATTGTGTAGGATGGTGGCCGCACCCGTCACCCGCATTGATCACCGGGATTTTCAGCCTTCCCTTCAGCTCTTCAAAATAGTTGTCGATGCTGTGGCGGATAACAACCGCATCAGCTCCAATGGACTCCAGTGTTTTGATCGTATCGTAAAGGGTTTCCCCTTTCTGGACGCTTGATGTCTGGACCTCAAACGGGATGACCTCAAGGCCAAGTTTACGTTCTGCTACTTCAAAGCTGGATTTTGTTCTGGTACTTGGTTCATAGAACAGATTGGCCACAAACCTCAGCCCTTTTGGGCGCCATTCTTTTCCTTCAGCAAAACTTTGAGCCATATCCAGGATCCTGGCTATTTCGCCTGTCGAAAGTTCAGTTGTTGTCAGCAAATCTTTTTTCAATGTGTCCGCCTCCTTTTATTTCCGTAAAAAAAGCACCCTGAGGGTATCAGGGTGCTTAACAGGGGTGCTCCCCCGCGATGTGGAATCCGGACAGTGCAAAACTGTTGCGAAAAACACATCTACACCCTTTCAAGCCTCTCTGGACCAGTATTAAAAGGTGATTACGCTATGCTATTTTTATCTTCTTTATCAAACATTTCTTCGGCTCCTTCTTTATTGCCTGGAAGGATGAGATTCAGGATTATTCCGATGATTGCCGCAAGAGCCATTCCCTGTATTTGGAATTGATCGGATACTTGGATATAGGCCCCGCCAATCCCAAGAACCAGGATTACAGAAGCAATAACCAGGTTTCGGTTATCCCCAAAATCGATTTTGCTATCAACCAGCATCCTCAAGCCAGAAGATGCAATTATTCCGAAGAGGAGGATGGATACCCCGCCCATAACCGGAGTAGGAATCGTCCCGATAAGGGCTGTTATTTTTCCGATAAATCCAAACAGGGTTGCTGCCACCGCTGCCCCGAACAGGACATATACACTGTACACTCGGGTGATGGCCAGGACACCGATGTTTTCCCCGTAAGTAGTTTTGGGAGGTCCGCCGATGAGAGCCGAAATGATTGTGGCTGTTCCATCTCCAAGAATGGAGCGATGGAGACCAGGTTCCTTGATGTAATCCCTGCCGACTACTTTGCTTAACACAAGCTGATGGCCGATATGTTCGGAGAGCGTGACGACTGCCACAGGAACCATCAGCAGAGCGAGATCGAGCGTTACATTTATTTCATAATCTACAAACGGGATGATAAAGTCCGGCATTTCAAACCAGTTTGCTTCTTTTACAGGACTGAAATCTACAATCCCGACGGCCAGGGAGTAAAGGTATCCAACAACAATCCCGATCAGGATTGGAACCATGCTTAACATTCCTCTGGCGTATATAGAGCAAATTATGGTTGCAGCAAGCGTGACAAGGGCAGCTGAAAAGTGAAGGATGCTATATTCCCCTGCCGGGTTGTTCATTGCCATGCTGACGGCTGTGCCGGCAAGAGCCAGCCCGATTACTATAATCACTGGCCCAGTTACAATGGGAGGAAGAAGCTTCATAATCCAGCGGTAGCCTGCCTTTTTGATTACCAGTGCTACTATCCCGTAAACAAGGCCTGCCAGGAAGGTGCCTATCATCGCACCGGCCGGGCCTCCACTGGCCTTGGCCGCTATGACTGGAGCGATAAATGCGAACGATGAACCGAGATAGGCAGGAACCTGCCATTTTGTGATAAGAAGAAATGCAATGGTTCCAAGTCCGCTTGATATCAGCGCTATTGCAGGACTCAGCCCGACAAGGTAAGGGACTAGAATAGTTGAGCCAAACATGGCAAATAAGTGCTGCAGGCTAAGTGTGACCCATTGAACGGGAGATGGGACGTCTTTTACATCTAATATGATTTTATTCATTGTTGTTAGCTCCCCCTGTTGCATTAAAGTGTAAAGGAATGAAATGGTAAACTATCTTATTTTACAAAAAAACCTCTTTGTCTATACACAAAGAGGGCACGAATGTCTGCACAGGAGCATTCTTCTGTACGTCCCCCCTTTTCAGCCTCTCTGGACTGTTTTAAAAAGGGCAATATTTATTTTTCATAAATGGAGACACGATCTTGCTGGTCAACCTCTGCAAGTTCAACCACTATCTGTTCGGCACTTGACGTTGGGATGTTCTTGCCGACAAAGTCTGCCCGGATGGGAAGCTCCCTGTGCCCCCTGTCCACAAGCACCGCAAGCTGTATGGCTGCCGGGCGCCCAATGTCTATCAACGCGTCCATTGCCGCACGTACGGTCCTTCCTGTATACAGAACATCGTCAACCAGGATAACCTTCTTATTGGCAATCCTTACGGGAATGTCTGATCCATTCACCTGCGGCTCCTGATTCGAAGTTTTAACAGAAAGATCATCCCGGTAAAGGGTGATATCAAGTTCACCCACTTCAATGGCATTTCCTTCAATCTGCTCAATTCGTTCTGCCAGGCGGTTGGCAATATAGATGCCCCGGGTCCTGATGCCAACAAGGACACAATCCTCTATCCCCTTGTTTCGTTCTATGATTTCGTGGGCAATTCTTGTCAATGCCCGGCGAATTGCTTGTTCATCTAAAACTGTCGCTTTTTCCGTCATTGTTATTCTCCTTAAAATAAAAACCCTCTCACCGTTTGGGTGAGAGGGTAGAGGAATTCTACATTTAAACAGGCTTAAAGTGTGCCTGCTGCCGTTTTCCGTCACCTTCCCAGCCTCACGGGACTGTCTTAAAGGTCTTATTTAACTATAGTAATCGTATGTCATCCAAGTGGAAAAGTCAATGATTATTTTCAAGGTCCTCCAGAAGCTGCTCAAAATATGCAGGCAGAGGAGCTTCAAACTCAAGGTATTGCCCTGTCCGTGGGTGCTCGAATCCAAGCACGCCTGCGTGAAGCGCCTGACCTCCAATGTCAAGCGTTTTCCGCGGTCCGTACTTTGGATCCCCTGCCAGCGGATAGCCGATGTATTTCATATGGACACGGATTTGATGGGTTCTGCCTGTTTCAAGCTGGCATTCAATAAATGTAAAATCTTTAAAGCGCTCAAGTACATTAAAATGGGTTACTGCATGTTTTCCATTATCCACTACAGCCATGCTCTGGCGATCCTTCTGATCACGACCAAGCGGCGCTTCAATGGTCCCGTAATCATGCGGAATGGTTCCATGGACGATCGCCTTATATTTCCGGGTTACAGTTTTAGCCACCAGCTGATTCACAAGGCTTTCATGGGCTAAATCATTTTTAGCAACCATTAAAAGCCCCGAAGTATCCTTGTCGATTCGGTGGACGATCCCCGGACGAAGAACACCATTGATGCCTGAAAGATCTTTGCAGTGAGCCATCAAGCCGTTGACTAGCGTTCCTGACATATGGCCAGGTGCCGGATGTACAACCATCCCTTTTGGTTTATTGACCACCAGAACATCACTGTCTTCATAAAAAATTTCCAGGTCCATATCTTCTGGGACGACATCAAGCTCCTCTGGTTCTGGAATCTCTATCTCAATCTCATCGTTCAAGCTGCATTTATAATTAGCCTTTACGGCCTTTCCATTAACAAGGACCTGTCCATCTTTTAACCATTGCTGGACAAGGCTTCGGGACCATTCCCCATTCATGGAAGAAATCGCCTTGTCGATCCGCTCGCCGGCCAGACTTTCGTCAATTTTTCGTATTATTTTCTCCATATGCCTTCTTTTTCGCCTCTCTCTCTTCCCTTAGCATTTGCAGCATTAATATCCCAACACCAATCACAAGTGCAGAGTCCGCAATGTTAAAAATCGGGAAATCATAACCAAAAATATAGGTGTTAATAAAATCAACAACTTCGCCTCGAAAAATCCTGTCGATAAAATTGCCGATTGCCCCTCCAAGCATAAATGCAAGAGAAGTACCCAATAGCCGTTTGCCCTTCGCTTCTTTCTGAATGTAATAAACCAGGGCAACCACCACTATAGAAGTAATAATATAAAAAAACCACATTTGTCCCTCTAAAATTCCCCATGCTGCGCCACGATTCCGATGGGAAGTTATATACAGGAAGTTCTCAATGATCTGGATACTTTCACCAAGTTCCATGTTTTTTACAATCAGCCATTTAGTAAGCTGATCAAGCAGAATAATAAATAAGGCAATTATGTAATAAAACACAAAAGCAACCTCCATATCGGCTGGAAATCATTACTTTTGCATTTTAGCATAATGTTTTGGAAAACGACAGTGATTCTGCATTTTCCGTTTAAGAATAGAGCGGTTTGCGCAGGAAGAACCCCATTTGCCTGAAATCCTCTTCCGTCCGGGCGGTAGGCACCATCCCGAGCAAGCCATCCGGAATCAATTCTCCGGACATTTCACATTTTCCAAACTGGCCTGATTCAATTTTCGACAGGGCTCTTTCTACATCATCCAGCTCCGCTTTAATATACAACAGAATGGTACTATTGTGCTCCGCATTCTCTATGCAGCTTAACAGTTCTTCTTTGGTTCGACGGAGCTCTTCATAGATAAAGTGATATTTCTTCATATATCGCTGCCTCCGTTCCTGTTTAAAGCTATTATTGCCTGTAGTTTCCCTTCAACACGCTTAAACTTTTGACAAGCAGTACAGGAATTGTCGGAGAAGGAAATATTTAAAAAAAAATGACCCCGGCACCAAGCCGGAGTCATACAATTACTTCGTTTTATTTAATTCAATTGGAGCAACTTGGAAGATCACTCTTAATTGGAATAATGTTCTTTTAATACACTGGCACATCTCGGGCAAACAGTTGGGAATTCTTCCACTTTTCCCACCTCTGGAGTGACAACCCAGCAGCGTTCGCAAGTTTCGCCTTCAGCCTTTGTTACCACGATAGCAGCATGTTCAAGCTTAACCGCATTTTCAGGAGCTTCTTCGTAGGATCCGGCAATTTCAAAGCCAGAGACAATAAAGAGCTGGCCCAGATTTTCTTCAATCGAATCCAGAAGTTCCTTTGTCCTGCCGTTTACATAAAGAGAAACTTTCGCAGCCAGGGACTTTCCAATTACCTTTTCATTACGTGCTTCTTCCAATGCTTTTAAGACATCATCGCGCAGGTTTAAGAATGCATTCCACTTATCTTCGAGCTCTTTCTCATTAGGAATTTCCTTCGCTTCCGGCAAATCAGTCAGCTGGACACTTTCTTCAGTCACAGACGGGATAAATGACCAGACCTCATCAGCCGTATGGGAAAGAATTGGAGCAACCAGTTTAACAAGCGATAGAAGGCTCTCATGCAGAACAGTCTGAATGGCACGGCGGTCAGGATGATTGACTCCCTCGATATACAGGATATCCTTCGCAAAATCAAGGTAGAACGCACTCAGATCCAGTGTACAGAAATTATTGACTGCATGGTAGACACCTGCGAATTCATATTTTTCATAGGAATCGCGGACATGCTTAGTCAGCTTGTTCAGCTTAACGAGCATAAATTGATCAACTTCGCGAAGTTCCTCAAATGGGACAGCATCAGTTGCAGGATTAAAATCAGAAAGATTTCCAAGCAGGAACCTGAAGGTGTTGCGGATTTTACGGTAAACCTCGGCAACCTGCTTTAAAATCGCATCCGATACGCGGACATCTGCCTGATAGTCTACAGATGCTACCCACAGACGCAGGATATCAGCCCCAAGCTGGTTCATCACTTTTGCAGGAACTACTACATTCCCAAGTGATTTACTCATTTTTCGGCCGTCGCCATCGAGGACGAATCCGTGGCTTAGTACTCCTTTATACGGTGCTTTCCCTGTAACGGCCACAGAAGTGGACAACGAAGAGTTGAACCAGCCGCGGTACTGGTCAGATCCTTCAAGGTAAAGGTCTGCCGGACGCTCAAGGTCATCCCGCTCTTCAAGAACAGCCTGATGAGATGAACCGGAATCAAACCAAACATCCATAATATCGGTTTCTTTCGTAAATTGTCCATTTGGACTGCCTGCATGTGTAAATCCTTCAGGCAATAAATCCTTGGCTTCCCGTTCAAACCAGATATTAGACCCATTTTCCCTAAATAGATTTGATACATGGTCAATGGTTTCGTCTGTGATGATCGGATCTCCATTTTCAGCATAAAACACCGGGATTGGCACACCCCATGCACGCTGTCTTGAAATACACCAGTCTCCGCGGTCGCGGACCATATTATAAAGTCTCGTTTCTCCCCACGCCGGAACAAATTTTGTATCATTAATCGCCTGAAGAAGGTCAGTCCTGAAATCTTTAATTGAAGCAAACCATTGTGCTGTTGCCCTGAAGATAACAGGCTTCTTTGTTCTCCAGTCATGCGGATAGGAGTGCGTGATAAAAGATAGCTTTAATAAGGCGCCTTTTTCCTGGAGCTTCTCTGTAATCGGTTTGTTGGCTTCATCATAGAACAGGCCTTCGAAACCTTCAGCTTCTGCCGTCATATACCCTTTATCATCTACAGGATTCAGCACTCCGAGGCCGTATTTTTGACCAACATAAAAGTCGTCTTCCCCGTGGCCTGGTGCCGTATGGACACAGCCTGTTCCTGCATCGGTTGTAACATGTTCACCTAGCATGACAAGGGAATCACGGCCGTAAAGCGGGTGCTCTGCCACGATATTTTCAAGTTCTTTTCCTTCCACTTTTTGAACTGCCTTTGGATCTTCCCAGCCAATTTCAGCCGCAACACTCTCTAGCAGTGCCTCCGCAACAAGGTATTTCTTTCCGCTTTCTTCAACAACGACATATGTTAATTCAGGATGGACAGAAATACCAAGGTTCGCCGGAATAGTCCAAGGAGTTGTTGTCCAGATAACAATCTCAATATCATCTGACAGGACTCCCTGGCCGTTCTTCACCTTGAAGCCTACATAAATCGAAGCGGAACGCTTATCTTGATATTCAATTTCAGCTTCAGCCAGTGCTGATTCGCTGGAAGGGGACCAGTAAACCGGCTTTAGCCCTTTATAGATATAGCCCTTCTTGGCCATATCTCCAAACACTTTAATTTGCTGCGCTTCATACGCAGGCTTCAATGTGATATATGGGTTTTCCCAGTCTCCACGTACTCCAAGACGCTTAAATTGGGTTCTCTGGCTTTCAATCTGGCCGTAAGCATATTCTTCACACAGCTTGCGGAATTCAGCGACGGTCATTTCTTTCCGCTTAACGCCTTTATTTGTTAAAGCCTGTTCAATAGGAAGTCCATGAGTATCCCATCCAGGAACGTATGGAGAGGAGTAGCCTGTCATGGATTTATAGCGGACAATGAAATCCTTGAGGATTTTATTTAAGGCATGCCCGATATGAATGTCTCCATTTGCATATGGAGGTCCATCGTGCAGAATAAAGTGTGGCCGTCCCTCGGTCCTCTTCTGTACTTTTTCATAAATATTCGTTTCTTCCCACTTCGCCTGGATATCCGGTTCCCGCTTAGGAAGATTCCCGCGCATTGGAAAATCCGTTTTCGGCATCAGCAATGTATCTTTGAAATCCATTCTTTTTTCCTCCTACAGTTAACTTGCAACTAGACATGATCTGAAGTGTTATTTCATAAAACCTCTGTTAAACACGATACCTTTTAACAAGAGCCTAAATAAATAAAAAAACCTTCTCATCCCAGAAAGGGACGAGAAGGTTTTTTCCCGTGGTACCACCCTAATTGGACATTTCTGCACTTGCAGGAATAGTCCGCTTTAGCATTCTTAACGTGAATGATTCGCCTGCACTTAATTATCCCATGCGGAATGTTCAGTTGGGAACTACAGGGTGATCTTCGGATTTTCCACTTATCCCGGGCTCCCACCATCCCCGGCTCGCTTTTCCATAAGTGTAAAGAAAATCGTACTGTCCCTGTCACCGTTTCAATCATGTATAGCACTTTTAAGAAATTATATGCCAATATTCATGGCAGCGTCAAGCCAATGAATCTTCTTCTTCTCTTGCAGCCGATTTTAGTTCAGTTGCATCAAGCTCGTATTCAAGCAAGTGATCCCAGTCATCATTATCAAGCATGTCAAGCTGCGCCGCAACCAGCATTTTAAACCGATTACGGAAGACTTTGGATTGTTTTTTCAATTCTTCAATTTCCAGTGCGATTTTACGGGCCTTGGACAATGACTCGTTGATGATGCGATCTGCATTCTTTTCCGCTTCTTTAATGATCAGCTTCGCTTCTTTCTGGGCGTTTCTTTTAACTTCTTCTCCCGCTTCCTGTGCAATTACGATCGATTTATTCAAAGTTTCTTCAATAGTGGTGAAGTGGCCAAGACGGGAATTCATGTCATTAAGCTTCTCTTCAAGCTCTTTTTTTTCACGTATGAGCATTTCATAATCTTTGATCACCTGGTCCAGGAACTCATTGACCTCGTCCTCATCATAACCACGAAATCCTTTACTAAATTCTTTGTTGTGTATATCTAACGGCGTTAAAGGCATGACGCCACCTCCCATTAAGTTTAACTAGTATGTATAGAAGAATAATTCGACAAGAAAACTAAAAATCCTGCTATTTTCTACTATATCTTTATTTTTGTCTTCCGGCAATAACCCGCCATTTTTCTTTTTTTGTTTTTCCTTCGATTGTCGCAATTTTCGAACGCCCTAGGCCGCGTACTGAAATAATATCGCCTTCCCCGCATTCAAAGGCTGGATTTTCAATTTTTGTCCAGTTCACTTTAACTGCACCCTGTTGAACATAGAGCTGCGATTTTTGCCGGGAGATATTATACAGAGCAGAAATCATGGTATCAAGCCTCAGTGAGGACGCTGTTACTGAAAGCTCTTTCCAAACCTCTTCAGGTTGAATAGCATCTAAAAGCGAAATTTCTTTGAGGCTGATTCCAGCTCTGCCTATACTCTCGAGATTCATCCTGACATAGTCGGCTATTTCAGCTGCAGCGTAAAATTGTACCTGATCCCCTTTTAACAGGATATCACCGAACTTTCCCCGTTTCAGACCTAAAGACATCAAGCTTCCCAAAACCTGCCGGTGCTCGATGGAGATAAACTTTTTAGCATAAACGAGTTCGAATAAACTAATTTGGAAATCTTCCGTGTCAGGTTCCAAATACTCAGGATAGATAAGGGTACGCTGACGCTCCGCACCGTTATTCCCGCCGAATAATTTCCACTTTACCTCCGAATGGCTGCCAATGATCGTTTTAACAATCTGCTGTTCCCTGGGATCGAGGAAATCTGTCAGCTTCGGGGCATACGAATGTTCCACATATTCCTTCCAGCCGATAGCCTGGTCGATAAAATCCCGTTCCTCCGGGCGAAAATGCTGATAAATATTCATGCATGATTGCTCCTTAAGTATGTTCATAAAACAAAAAGGGCCTTGAACAAGACCCTAATGTCCATTATTTTATTTGTTAAATCCAATTAAACAATTGAATCAATCCACCGCTGGCAAAGCGCAGCACTAAAAATGCAACAATAGGCGAGATATCAATCATGCCAAGTGATGGAATAAACCTTCGGAACGGCTCGAGATACGGTTCACAAATTCGTGCCAGAAACTGTCCGATTGCGGTCTCCCTTGCATTAGGGAACCAGGACATGAAAATATAAATAATCAGCGCCCATTGGTAAAGCTGTATTAAATTAAGCAATATTGAAAGCAAAAAATCCATTAACTCCTACCACCTCGACTCCTGAAAATCCCGTTCCTGCATCAGTTCAGAAATATTGCCTGATACCTCTACGTTGTCCGGGGTGCACAAAATGATATTTGTACCAATCTTTTGGATATCTCCCCCAATGGCATACACAGTCCCGCTAAGAAAGTCGACTATCCTTTTGGCCTGGTCCGCTTCAATTCGCTGAAGGTTTACAACCACTGCACGCCTGCTCTTCAAGTGATCGGCAATATCCTGTGCTTCCGCGTAGACCCTTGGTTCCATCAGGATGACCTTTGAAGATTTCTGCACACTTTGCAGGCTTACAACATTCTGTTTCTGGGCTGGCTGCTGCTTTGATGGTTTTACCGGCTGACTTTCTTCTTCGATCATTTCCTCATCATTATAGTCATATTCATCTTCAAGAAAGAAAAATGTCTTAATTTTTGATTTCAGGCTCATTTTCCTGCACCTCCTATTTACCAACCAAAGCAGTGCCTATGCGGACCATTGTAGCTCCTTCTTCAACAGCTACATGATAATCATTGGACATTCCCATTGAAAGCTCGCTGCAAGGAGCATAATCAAGCTTTAACTCCTGTACTTCCTGCTGTAAAGTTTTTAATTTCCGAAAACAATTCCTCAATACTTTTTCATCGTCTGTATGGGGAGCCATGGTCATCAATCCTGCTACACGAATATTCTGGAACTCCCTTAGCTGCCTCACAAAATCCAGGACGGAATCAGGTTCAAGTCCATGCTTGGATTCCTCGCCGGATACGTTAACCTGAATCAGGCAATTGACGGGCGAAGCTGCCCGTTTGTCAACTTCTTTGGCCAGTGACAGCCTGTCCAGAGAATGAAGATAGCTGATTTTATCAATTACATTTTTGACCTTGCGGGTTTGAAGGGTTCCTATGTAATGCCAAACAGCCTTGTCTCCAAGGTGTCCCCATTTTTCAACCAGCCCTTCATCCCGGTTCTCACCCAGATCAATGATTCCGGCTTCAACAGCTTCAGCAGCCCGATCAATGCTTACATACTTCGTCACAGCAATTATTTTCACTTCTTCAGGGTTACGGTCTGCAGCCTTACACGCGGCTGCTATAGAATCCATTACCCTATCCAAATTTACCTTCACGCTCATTTATGGATGAAAATCCTCCTTCCAACCGATAAAAGCAATCATGCGACCTGTATTTCCCCCATCCTTCCGGTGAGAATAAAAATGGTTGCTATTGCAGCTAGTACATAAATTCGTTGGCAAAATGTTATCCTCTTTAATGCCAGCACTCATAAGTATTAGTTTATTAGTTTCTTTGAGGTCAAGAGAATACTGGCCCTCGCTAATTTGATTATATGGTTTTTTTTCGACACCTACTAGTATTTTTTCTGCTAAATCGATAACTTTTCTATCTACAATATAACATTTTTTGCATATAGATGGGCCAATGACCACAGAAATATTCTCCAGTGAACTTCCATTTTTCACAAAAAGCGATATCATTTCCTTTCCAATACCTGCAACTGTCCCTTTCCAGCCGGCATGTGCAAGTCCAATGATGCCAGCTTTCACATCAAAAAAATAAAGCGGGACACAGTCGGCGAAACAAAGAGTCAGCAGTGTGCCTTTATCCCTTGTATAAAATCCGTCAGTCGCCTTGAATGAAGTATGGTAATTATTAGCTCCTCTTCCTCTGTCGGCTTTTGACACTTTTTGGATATAGACTTCGTGTGTCTGCTCGGCTCCAATCCAGCAGGTTAATGGGAAATCGACCTTTTCCGAGAAAAGGACGCGATTCCCGCACACTGCTTTTTCCGCGTCCCCAACATGAAACCCAAAGTTTAATCCGAAATAATCCCCATTGCTTATTCCGCCGTTTTTGGTTGAAAATCCTGCGAGTAAACCTGGTGATTGTTCCATCCATGATTCAATCGTAAAGAATTCTTTTGAAGTTAAGCTAAATGGTTCCATACCCTACCCCTAGTCATTTTCTTTAGTGTAGCATAACAAGCGTTTCCGGGGGAAACAAAAGCCCCTATTCATTGTCCTTTACTTCCTTTATTTCTCCGTAATCTCTAAACCTTACAAGGATTACATCCTCTCCTATTTTCAGGATATTCTGCCAGGGAATTACCACTTCTTCATCTTTCCCAAAAAGGCCCAGGACCTTTCCGGCACCGCCGATGATAACAGCTTCAATTCTCCCGGTATTTAGATTTATTTCGATATCTTCAATATTTCCTAATCTTTTCCCATCCGAAACATTCACAACATCCTTAATTTGAAACTCAGAGACTTTCAGCATGTATCTTCCTCCCTGCCATCACTTATTAGAATATATGAAAGCAGGACGAATTTTCATGATAGCTTTATTTCCGGCCACAAAAATAAAAGCTGCCCTGCAGGCAGCTCCTTTATTAATTCTGGATATTTTTATTCATCTGTTTTATGGCTGCTTTCTCCAGCCTTGACACTTGGGCTTGAGATATGCCTATTTCCTCGGCTACCTCCATTTGCGTTTTCCCCTGGAAGAAACGTTTCCTCAAAATCAGTTTTTCCCGTTCATTCAGGCGGCGCATACCCTCTTTGAGTGCTATTTCTTCAATCCAATTTGTATCCTTATTGCGTTCGTCACTAAGCTGATCCATTACATAGATCGGGTCTCCGCCATCATTGTAAATTGGTTCAAAAAGGGAGACGGGATCCTGGATAGCATCTAGAGCAAAAACAATTTCTTCGTGCGGCACTTCAAGCACTTTGGCAATTTCTTCAGCAGTCGGTTCCCTTGAAACCTGGCTCATCAGCTTTTCCCTCACCTGCAATGCTTTATAAGCAATGTCTCTTAGCGATCGGGAAACCCTGATTGGATTGTTATCCCTGAGATACCTTCTAATCTCTCCAATAATCATTGGAACAGCGTAGGTTGAAAACTTTACATTTTGACTTAAATCGAAATTATCTATGGATTTCATGAGTCCAATACAGCCAACCTGGAATAGATCGTCAACAAATTCCCCCCGGTTGTTAAAGCGCTGTATAACACTTAAAACAAGCCTCAGGTTTCCATTTACAAGTTTCTCCCTTGCTGATAACTCACCGCTTTGCATTTGTTTGAAAAGTTTTCTCATCTCTTCGTTTTTCAAAACTGGCAATTTTGAAGTATCTACACCGCAAATTTCCACTTTGTTTCGAGTCAATCATTTTCCCTCCTTACAGGAGCTGCTGTACAAAATTCAGTATCTCCGCAGGAAGGAAAAATATGCACATTGGAACTGGGCGTGATTTCCAAATTAGTCATGAATTGTCGACAAAACGGTGTCGTTATTGGATATTAAAGCTGAAAAAAATTTTTAAACCATTTTATTAAATTCTTTACGGAGCCGCTTAATGATTCTTTTTTCAAGCCGGGAAATATAGGACTGTGAAATACCAAGCATATCTGCGACATCTTTTTGTGTCTTTTCTTCCCCGCTTCCAAGACCAAAGCGAAGCTCCATGATTTGTTTTTCGCGGTCAGAAAGCTGCTGAAGAGCCTTAATCAGGAGCTTCTTATCGACGTTTGACTCCAGGTCTTTCGTAATGATATCGTCATCAGTTCCCAGTACATCTGACAACAGCAATTCATTTCCGTCCCAGTCGATATTTAATGGTTCATCAAATGAAACTTCGGATCGAATTTTATTATTTCTTCTGAGATACATTAAAATTTCATTTTCAATACATCGCGAGGCATAAGTAGCAAGCTTAATTTTTTTCTCCGGGTTAAATGTATTTACTGCTTTTATAAGGCCGATGGTTCCAATGGAAATCAGGTCTTCTATATTTATTCCAGTGTTTTCAAACTTTCTTGCAATGTATACGACAAGCCTGAGATTTCTTTCAATTAAGATGGACCGTGCTGCTTTATCGCCATTTGGGAGTTTTTTTAGCAGGAGTTCTTCTTCTTCTTTGTTTAAAGGAGGAGGCAGCGCTTCGCTTCCGCCGATATAGTATATTTCATCCGTTTTGATTCCGAGCTTTAACATTAATTTATACCAGTAATAGGATAAGCGCAGCCGTAAACTTTTCATGAATTGTCCTCCTTCTAAATTATGTTTTGCTGAGTATAGTTATATTAACTTACTCTTACTCCCGTTTCTTCACTGGATATGCCAGCCAGCATTTTGGGATGTACGATGCAGTGAAAGCTTTCATCGGCAGAAAGCTGCTGAGCGGTAAAGCTTACCAAAGCCCTTTCTACTGCATGAATATTTCCCTTGCGGTTAATTGACAGGAAGTCGGGCTTCATTGCAACGACGAGCTGATGCTCTTGTCCCACAACCCGGCAGGGAATGATTTTCATCCTGCTTTCAAAATCCTCTGGAATAGTTTCACTTCCGGTCAAGATTAAATCAGGGTTCTCCGCGATCCGCCTAATGGGATCAGGAATGATATCCTGGATCGATTTCAAAGACACAAACATCACAGGCATCCTCGAGATGGGATCATACAACTGGTTTCCGCTGTCAACTAACCCCTTCAATTCCAGCCTCAGCTCGCCGATTTCAATTTTAACTTCGACAATTTGATCGTATTGGATTTTTACCATATCAATCTGTTCGATACCTTGTTTGGAAAAATGCCAGGCGAGTGGAAAACCCAAAAGCACGAACAGCCAGCTGACAGGGTCGCCAAAGCCTTGGATGTTGGCTACTGCAACGGATGATGTTAAATCCATATCAAATCGGATAAAGTAGTGAACACCTGTCAGAGCACCACCGATTAAAAAGGTAACCAAATAAAAAGTCATCAGGCTCTTGAAAAAGAATGGAAATCGCTTATAGCCAAATACAGATAGAACCATCATGACGGAGAAAATCAGTTTTACCACAGGATGCCCTGTATGTTCAAATGGCGTCAGGGTTAGCAGGATCAGCAGCGAGCCGATCAATCCCCCCAGGAACACGCGCCAGGGTTTTACCCCGCGTTTTAAAATCAGTGATGTTAAATAAAGCAGCAAGGCATCAAAAAACAGATTTAAGGCCCAAATAATATCAAGATAGACAACCATTCCTACCCCCCTTAAAAACCTTTACACCCGTTTTCTTCTGCCAGGCAGTCGCCTCCGCTTTTCTCTGTTCAGCTCCGGCTCCTAGTCCCTCGATCGCTTCGGTCCTGCCGTTGAAGTCAAAGAACGACTTCATCGGCCGGCCCTGCACCGCTTGTCGGGACTGAACAGTCGCCTCCGCTTTTCTCTGTTACGACAAAGTATAACGTACATCCATTTAGGAAGTGTGTCACTTTCTGTATACAAAACATTGGAAATTTTAACTTTTCTATTCGGATTTTGTCACTTTTCCCCCGCCTGTTTTATAGGCTGTATTTAAAAAAAGCATAAAAAAAACACGGCTGGATCGCCGTGTTTGTTGTTTATCTTCTTCTATTTCTGTTGCGCAGGAAGGTTGGAATATCCAATGTATCTTCGACCTGCTGCTGTGGTGCCGGGTTGGATCTTGGAGCTTCATGCTGAGGTTCCTCACGCTTTGGCTCCCTCTTAACGGCACCTACAGACGGTTTAGTCTGTCCGCCAAATACGGGACGCGAAGGCTTTTGCTGAACCGGTACATCATTAAAGCCGGTGGCAATAACCGTTACAACGATTTCGTCTTTCAAATTTTCATTGATAACTGAACCAAAAATCATATTTACTTCCTGGTCCGAAGCCGATGCCACGATGTCAGCTGCTTCCTGTACTTCATACAGGCTAAGGTTGCTTCCTCCGGTGATATTCATCAGTACACCTTGAGCTCCATCGATGGATGTTTCAAGCAATGGAGATGAAATCGCCTTTTTCGCAGCTTCTGCAGCCCTGTTTTCTCCGCCTGCAACGCCGATGCCCATCAAAGCAGAACCTTTATTGGACATAATTGTTTTAACGTCGGCAAAGTCAAGATTGATTAGCCCTGGGACTGCAATCAAATCTGAGATCCCCTGAACACCCTGACGAAGGACATTGTCCGCCTCACGGAATGCTTCAAGCATCGGAGTGCTTTTATCAACAATTTCAAGAAGTCTGTCATTAGGAATGACAATCAGCGTGTCCACTGCTTCTTTCATAGCACCTATTCCGCCAGCCGCTTGAGTAGCCCGCTTTCTTCCTTCGAACGTAAACGGACGAGTTACTACGCCGACAGTCAAAGCGCCTAAATCCCTGGCAATTTGTGCAATGACAGGAGCCGCTCCTGTACCTGTACCGCCTCCCATTCCGGCAGTTACAAATACCATGTCAGCCCCTTTTAGAGCTTCTTCAATCTGCTCCTTGCTCTCTTCAGCTGCTTTTTTGCCTACCTCTGGATTTGCACCGGCTCCCAGTCCCCTTGTGAGCTTGCCGCCGATCTGCATTTTAATTTCCGCTTTGGAAAGATTCAATGCCTGTGCATCTGTATTGACTGCGATAAATTCAACACCCTGCACCCCATGCTCTATCATTCGGTTAACCGCATTATTCCCACCGCCGCCAACGCCGATAACTTTTATCGTTGCTAGTGAATCTAAATTTGTATCAAACTCCAACATGACAAATCCTCCTAATTCGTCGAAATTCCGGATAGCATTGGTTACTCAAAAAAGTAGCCAAGAAATTTCTTAACTCTTGATGATGCCTTTTCTTCCGGTTGTTTTTCCGGCTTCGCTTTTGGATGCGGCTGTTTTTGAACCCGTTTCTCTTTGAATTCCTGTTCTCCAAAAGTAGCTTCCATTTTTCTGCCTTGCAGTTTAGCATTTTTATAAGCAAATTTAATAAGGCCTACAGCTGTTGTGAACTGCGGTTCACGTACGCCAATATAATCCGGAACCGCTAATCTTACACGGCTCTGGAACATATCCTGTGCCAGTTCCAGCACTCCCTGCATATTGGCAACACCGCCGGTCAGGACAAATCCTCCTGGCAAATCACGAACCTTCAGCGCCCTCAGTTCATTTTGAACCAATTCAAAAATTTCCTCAATACGGGCCTCAATGATATCGGCAATCTCAAGCTGATTGAACTGCTGCTGCTGGTCACTGCCAATGATGCCAACGCTAAAAACCTCATCTTCGGAAGCATGGTCATAAAACGCATGCCCATGTTTTATTTTAATCTTTTCAGCATCTTCTGTCGAAGTTCGGAGACCGATTGATAAATCCTTGGTGATATGCTCCCCTCCAACCGGGATGACTGAAGTGCCAGCGAGCTGCCCATTATCGAACCACCCAAGTGTGGTGGAGCCGCCTCCCATGTCAATAAGCACGACACCCATATTCTTTTCATCCTTGGAAAGGGCAAATGCCCCGGCTGCCAGGGGCTGCAGGACGATATCCAGCACTTCAAGACCCGAACGTTCCACACAGCGAAGTGTATTATGTAAGATGGTTTTTGAACCAGTTATGATTGTCCCTTCCATTTCAAGCCGGACACCAATCATGCCTCGAGGATCATTTATTTCATCCAATCCATCGACAATAAACTGTCTTGGAATGACATCAATAATTTCCCGTTCCGGTGGAATCGAAACCACTTGGGCAGCGTCAATTACCCTGGCGACATCTTCATCTGTGATTTCCCTGTTTTCGCTGGATACGGCAACTACACCATGGCAGGGCATAAGGGATACATGGTTCCCGGTTACTCCCACGATCACCCGGCGTATTTCCATGCCTATCATTCTTTCAGCCTGTTCCACTGCCTGTTTAATAGAATGAACGGTTTCATCTATATCAACAATAGAGCCTTTCCTTAAGCCCTCAGACTTAACGTTGCCAACACCAATTATATTTAAAGAGTCGTTGACCATTTCCCCAATGATAACTTTTACACTGGATGTACCGATGTCAAGACTGACATATATATCATTGCTGTTCATTCTGTGGCACCTCCTTCAACAATTACATCTTTTAGAACAACAACCGATTCTCTCCTCTTTATTACATAGACCTTATTCGTCACAATTAAATGATTCCCTTTTAAAATATCATTTTTTTTTCTATTTTTCACCGTTTGAGGACCATTTAGCCAAAAGGATTCTCCTAATAACGGCAATATTCTGAAACAGCCTTACCCCAAAGGCAAATACAGCTGCTAAATACAAGTCTACACCAAGATGAACACCTAGAAAAGCTAAACTTGCGGCAAGCAGAATATTAAAAAAGAAACCTGAAACAAATACTTTTTCATCATAAATATTTTGAAGCTGGGCCCTTATTCCTCCAAACATTGTATCCAATGCAGCCAGTATCGCAATCGACAGATAATTAGAATATTCCTCGGGAATTCTGATATCCGTCAACAATCCAATGATGACTCCAATGACGAGCCCCATAAAAGGAAGCCACATTATTACCCGCCTCCTTTTGCTGTTTCCACAGGCTCCATGAACCGGATCCTCACTGTATCTTCATAGGCTGGAATTTCAATATCTGTTTGAGGTTTCTTGATGCTGACCTGCAGATTATCGATGAAGAAATCTTCAATCACCTGGGAAGCCTGCATCCGGTTGTATAGCTTCTCCGCATCCTGTGCACTTGCTGCAATGACCTTTATTTCCAAAGGGAATCTTTTTAACGAACGGCCGTTAATTTTTGTTTCTTTATTAATGTCACGGATGACCGTAGTATTAATGACCCTCTGGCCATCCACAGCTGCATGTATGGCCCCGTTCAAATTTAATTCATTTAACAGCCTTTTTAGCAAGCTGGGGGAAACATAGCTGACAGGCACCTCTGCCCCAAGCTCTTCACCAATGGGATATAGCGTCAGAATCACTCCCGGGCCAGAAACCTTCGTTAAACCCGCCTCTGATTTCAACTCACTTAATGTATCCTTAAGAACCATTGCTTTGCTTTGCTGGCGTTCATTTTTATATTTTGTGAGTTTTTCTTCATTCGAACGAATCTCGAGCAGCAATTGGGACTGAATTTCCTTTTCAGCCATCAGGTCTTCCCTCAGCTCCCATGTATCCCGGGTATCCCTGACAACAGGTTCGCTTACTGTCCTGAATTGGATGGCAACCATAAAGCCAATTATTGCGGCCGTCAAGGCAAAGTAGAAGTTCTTTTGGCTGCGCATCACACTCACCTATCCTTATTAAAGTCTTGCCATGGCAACGCTTGTCCATCACCTTTATTTTTTTCCGACAATTGGGTCCATGACAATCCCATCTTGTTCCTGCAGGGAAAATATAATCTCGTCGTTTACCAATTGATCCTTGACCCCGCCGGTAATGTTCAGGGCAGATGCAAGCACTTCAGGGTCGCCAATTGCGGTTATTTCAAAAGGAGCCGGATGCTGATAGCCGTCAACTGTAATGACAGGGCCATCACAGATAATATAGGAATTGTGGGTCAGCCTCTGCCCATTTATCGCCACCGCTGTAGCACCGGATATATATAATTCATTTATCACTTTAAATACGTGATGCTCATGGACAAGATAATTATTGATGTTTTCTTCATTCGGATTATATTCCCCATCTGAAAGGGTAACTTTTACACCATTTCCCTTAACCTTTACCTTCCCAAGAAACATCCTGTATTTCTCGGCATCTTCAGCGAGGTTAAAATAGATTTCCGCTTCCTTTGCCAGCTCGGCTTCGTAATTCCTTACCATTTCCTGCTTTTCGTTCAATTCCTTCTGTAAAGCCCGATTTGTCTCTTCCTGCTCAATCAGCTGATTTCGGAGGCTGATATTTTGCTCCCATTGCCTGTCAGTGATCATGCCTTTGCTTCTCTCATTCTGATTAATCCGATATGAAAAGGCAATCATGAATCCGAGCACAATACAAACCAATGACAATACAACACGGTTAGTCTTCACTTTCTTTTTTAAGCTCAACTTCTTCAGCTTCCTCTGCTTGATACGCTTTAAAATACGAGCCTACCTCCAGGTCAATGACCCCTTTTTGAGCAGGGTCCAGCTGACTGATAATAGAAGGATAATGGGTCATCTTTTCTGTAAAATTCCTTAATGTTGCATTAACCTCGTATCCATCATTCATGAAGAGATTTATTCGGTAGGCATCCGTTTTTGAAGGTTTATAATGAATTTCTGAAATGGAACTGAGGATTTCATCCGGCAGACGTTCAAGAGAAGAAATCATTTCGTCAAGAGCCTTGCCCTCCTTGAACCCAATCAGGATGGGGGCATTGACAGGCATATCATCTGACAAATCATTCCCAAGTATTTCACCGTTTCCCAATACAGGGAAGAAATCCTTCCCTTTGGAAAGATAGGCCAGCTTTTCGTATTCTTTAAGTTCAATCTTTACGGTATTTGGAAGGCGGACAGTAACCTCCGCATTTTTAATCTCCGGAAGCTTTTCCAGCTTGCTTTCTGCCTCGTTTCTATTTATCTTCCAAATATTTGACTGGCTTGAAATTTCACTGAACTTCAATATTTCATCGGCAGTGTAGGAATCATTTCCATGAACGGAGAACGATTTAACCTTGCTTAACGGGGATTGGAAGTAAATGATGCAAAGGATGAGTGTGAAAAATAAAATCAACATGATGATCAGTCTTCTATTTGCTTTTTTTCTCCTTTGGAGTTTCAGTTTGGGAATTCGCTCCTCAATTGAAACAATTTTTTCTTTTTCCATTCCCCATCACCTCTTTCAAAGCAAATCGATACCTTGGCAGGTCAAACCTTCCTGCAAGGAAATCAAAAATCAAAGAAGAGCTGCCAAAGGGGCTAAAGTGAAAACAACGGCACGAAATTCATGCCGTTATTTCTTTAGGACCACATCTGCCGCTGCATAATCTGATGAACTATTATACCACATTTTTAGTATTAAGGGTGTTAGTTTCCAGCTAAATCCGCCCAATTATTTCTACTTCAGTTTCCATCTCTACACCATAAAGATCCTGGATGGTTGCCTTAACATGTTCGATTAAGGCAAGGACGTCCTCAGCCTTTGCATTTCCAGCATTGACAATAAAGTTCCCATGCATTTCAGAAATCTTTGCCCCTCCGATTTGATGTCCTTTCAACCCAGCCTTTTCAATTAACTGGCCTGCATACTCAGGTAGGGGATTTCTAAAGATTGAGCCGGCGCAAGGCGAACTCCATGGCTGGGTATCCTTCCGGTAATCCTTATTTTTCTTGATTTCAGCAATTATTTCGTCCTTATTGGCTTCCTTGAGCTGAAAAACAGCTTCCAGTACAATTCCCGGACGTTTCTTCTGAAGCACTGAGGTTCTATAGGAAAACTCCATTTCATCGACAGACAGCCACTCCATTGCTCCGTCCTCGAACAGAACATGTGCTTTTTCCAGGATCTTAGAAACATCAGAACCATGGGCTCCGGCGTTCATATAAACAGCCCCGCCTACGGACCCCGGTATGCCTGCCGCAAATTCTAGACCAGACAATCCTTTTCTGCTCATTGCCATTGCCAGGCTTACAACAGAAACCCCGCCGCCAACCGAAATTTTTGTCCCGTCGATTTCAAGATGGTCAAGTCCGGCTCCTAATTTGATAACTGCGCCTTCAATACCTTTATCGGAGACAAGCAGATTGGAACCACGGCCAATCGCTGTCCACTTTACCCCTGCTTCTTTAATTGCTGTCATCACCTTCGCAAGATTTTCAATTGAAGATGGTTCGATAAACAAGTCCGCAGGACCGCCGATTTTAATTGTCGTATGGCTTGACAGCGGCTCTTGCACTCTAACACTCCCTATATTCATTTCAAGGAGTTTACTTGCCAGTTCCTTCATTTATATCTTCCTTTCCTGCTAGCTCTTACATTCATGATATGCCGATCGGTTTTACAGGGCTACTTGACTAGTTCCTGTAACAAACGGTACATCCTTGCGGCAGCATCGGGAATGCCCAGTTCTTTGGACGCCGCCTTCATTTGCTTCAATCGGTCTCCATCTGTCAGGATGCTGTCAATATGCTCTACCAGCTTAGGCCCGGTAAGATCTTTCTCGAGCAAAAGTACAGCGGCTTCGTGGTCGCTTAATGCCCTTGCATTTTTTTCTTGATGATTATCCGTTACGTAAGGGCTAGGAATCAGGATGCTCGGGATGCCAAGCGAAGTTAATTCTGCGAGTGTAGTAGCCCCAGCACGGGCAACGGTCAAATCAATCCCTGCAAGCACTTCAGGCATGTTATGAATGAAAGGCTTGATAATTACATTTTCGGGATTTCCGATCAGCTCGACTTCTTTTTTCACTTCATCATAGTGAACATCACCGGTAACATAGAGTACCTGATATGGCTTGCTTCCAAGTTCGGTGATGGATTTCAGCACCGCTTCGTTAAGAGGCTTTGCCCCCCGGCTTCCGCCAAAGATTAATACAGCTGGTTTGTTTATTTTCAACCCTGCTGAAAGCCGGCCTTTGATACCATCCTGTCCGAGCACCTCAGAGGCACGTGGATTTCCTGTCATGACCACTTTATTTTCAGGGAAAAATTGCCGCGCTTCCTCGAAGCAGATTCCAATTCGGTCCACATATCTGCTTAAAAACTTATTGGTCAGTCCTGGTACACTGTTTTGCTCATGAATGACAGTAGGAATTCCGAGCTTGGCGGCTGCATAAACCACTGGCCCGCAAACATAGCCCCCTGTCCCTATGACTACATCGGCTTTGAACTCCTTCAGGATTTTTCTGCTGTTTCTCACACCTTTGAGGAATCTTAAAACAGTTTTAACATTCTCGAAACTTAGCTTCCTTCTAAATCCTGTAATATGTATTGATTTAAAAGCGATATTTTCTCTCGGCACTATTTTGCTTTCAAGTCCTTTTTCTGTTCCTATATAGAGAAACTCGGCGTTTTTATCTGTTTTTTGAATTTCTCTGATCAAGGCTAGTGCTGGATAAATGTGGCCTCCAGTTCCTCCGCCGCTTACTACTATTTTCATTTTTCCACCTCTTGGAGAGATTATCAATATTTCTATTGCAGCTAAAAACCGAGGGAGTCTTTGCAATAAAACGGGCACCCCCCGGCTTTACCCTATTCTACTACATTCTAAACACAGCAGGGATTTTTAAAATGATTGTTACTGAACTGTAATATAGAAATAGTGTTTTTATTAACTATTAAGGCATGAATGAGAATAAAAAGAAACCCTGCTTCACAGGGTTAATTCAATATCTGGAGTATCTGCTTATATTCAGCAGCACTCCTATTGCCATAAGCATTAAAGTCAGGGAAGATCCACCATAGCTCAGAAACGGCAAGGTAATCCCCGTAACAGGCATTAACCCGGTAACAACACCTATATTGATCATGACCTGGATAGCGACCATGGCTATAATCCCAGCGGCTAACAGGCTTCCATACAGGTCCGGGGCACCCAAAGCGATTCTGACTCCCCGCCAAAGCAGCAGGGAAAATAGAATCAGGACAAACGAACCGCCTATGAACCCTAATTCCTCAGCGATAATGGCGAAAATAAAATCAGTTTGAGGCTCGGGCAGATAAAAGAACTTTTGCCTGCTTTGTCCAAGCCCGAGCCCGAATAGTCCCCCGGGCCCTATTGCATAAAGAGACTGGATCATCTGAAAACCACTGCCAAGCGGATCCTCCCAGGGATCGAGAAAGGAAGTAATCCTTTTCATCCGGTAGGGTGCAGATGCAATCAAGCCCACAAATCCTGCTACGCCCAGCAGGCCCAAAAACGCAAAATGGCTTATTTTTGCTCCCGCAATAAAAATCATGACAACACATGTTCCAACCATGACAGTACCTGTCCCAAGATCGGGCTGAAGCATAATCATGCCAAACGCGGTAAAAACCAATGACAGAGAAGGCAGCAGTCCAGATTTAAACGAAGTGATTAATTTCTGCTTTTCCGAAAGGAACTTAGCAAGAAATGCAATCATCGCCAATTTCATAAACTCGGAAGGCTGAATGGAAAAAGCCCCCACCCCGATCCAGCTCCTTGAACCGTTCCTGACATTTCCAATCCCAGGTATGAGGACAAGCAGCAGAAGAACGAAACAAACAATGACCAGCACCTTTGCCCATGTCCGCCATGTCCAGTAATCGACATTCATTATGAAAAACATCGCGATGATACCGACACCTGCGAATAACATTTGTCTTTTGGCAAAGAAGAAGGAGTCATCAAATTTATATTCTGCCCAAATTGCGCTTGCACTGTATACCATCGTCAGTCCAACGGCCAGAAGTGAAAAAGTGACAATTAAAAGTATGAAGTCAGGAGTCGTTTTTTTGGTTGGCAATGGAACACACCTCGACGGTTAGATTAGAACCTGTACGATGCTTACCAATCCATTTAGCCGAAGCAATGATTTGTGAGATCGAAGACAAGCCCTACTTAAGCTTATGCACGGCTTCGATGAACATGTCTCCTCTGACCTCAAAAGTTTTATATTGATCCCAGCTTGCACAGGCAGGGGAAAGGAGAACAACGTCTCCCGCATCGGAAAGGTTGAAAGCTTCAGGAACAGCTTTTTCAACATTATCGACGTGAACGATTGTTTTTATCCCTGCCGCTTCTCCCGCCATTTTAATCTTTTCTGCCGTCTGCCCAAAAGTCACCAGAGCTTTTACGCCATCAAGCGAAGGCACAAGCTCGTCAAAGCTGTTGCCCCGGTCCAGCCCTCCAGCCAGGAGGACAACAGGTGACTGGAATGCGGAAAGGGCCTTTTGGGTGGCCAATATATTAGTGGCCTTGGAATCATTGTAAAATTTACGGCCCCCGATTTCTTCTACAAACTGCAGGCGATGCCGAACCCCGGTGAAGGTTTTTAGCACCTTGATAATTGCCTCTTTATCTGCCCCGGCAAGCCTGGCAGCAGCGACTGCCGAGAGGATATTCTCAAGATTATGTTCTCCCGGAAGGGCAACTTCTTCCCGGCGGATGATTCTTTCTTCGTTAAAACAGATCCATCCGTCACTGACATATACTCCGTGCGATAATACTTCCCTGGTTGAAAAAGGAATCACTTGAGCCTGCGATTTTCTTGCAATTCCCATAACTTTTTCCTGATCTGCATTTACAATTAAATAATCGTCTTTTTCCTGATTTTCGGTAATCCTTGCTTTAGCCTGATGGTATTCTCCCAAGGTTCCATGATAATCAAGATGTGCTTCATATAGATTGGTTATAATCGCAATTTTTGGCTTAAAAGTAGAAATCCCCATCAATTGAAACGAGGACAGCTCAATTACAATCTTGTTTTCAGGTCCGGCTTCCTGTGCCACTCCTGAGGCAACCGTACCAATATTGCCTGCAATTAGAGGGTTTTTCTTCCCCGCTTTAAGCATATCAAATACCAGCGTGGTAGTAGTGGTCTTGCCATTTGTCCCGGTAATTCCTATAAAAGGAGCCTCAGAAATCTGATAGGCAAGCTCTACCTCTGTAATAACAGGAATGCTGTTTTGCATTGCCTTTTGGACCATTGGGTTATGATAAGGGATTCCCGGATTTTTAACGACCAATTCAAACCCTTCGTCCATTAATTCAACAGGATGGCCCCCGCAAACCACTTTGATGCCCTGTTCAAGAAGGCCCTGTGCCTCGGGGTTTTCTGACAAAGGTTTATTATCATTGACCGTGACGAATGCACCAAGCTTGTGCAGCAGGGAAGCCGCACTGACTCCACTTTTCGCAAGGCCAAGGACGAGTATTTTTTTATGCTGATAATTAGTTACTGCTTTCACTTATACCCACACCTCAATATAGATTCCAATAATGGCACATAAAAGACCGACAGTCCAGAAAGTGACCACTACACGCCACTCTGACCAGCCAATCAGTTCATAGTGGTGATGCAGAGGGCTCATTCTGAAAATCCTCTTGCCTGTTGTCTTAAAGGAAATTACCTGGAGGATAACAGACAATGTTTCTAGGACAAAGATTCCGCCAATAATAATCAGCAGGATCTCGAGCTTAGTAAGAATGGCTACTGTTGCGATGGCACCACCAAGCGCAAGTGAACCTGTATCACCCATAAATACCTTTGCAGGGTGGGCATTAAATACAAGAAACCCCAGTACTGCCCCCACTACAGCAACAGAAAAGATTGCGAGTTCATACTGGTCCTGGCTCCAGGCCAGGACTGCAAATGCACCGAATGCAATCGCAGCAGTCCCTGAAACAAGTCCATCAAGGCCGTCTGTCAGGTTAACGGCGTTTGAAAAACCGACCAGCCAAAAAATAACAAACAGCACATATGCCCATCCAAGATCAAAGGATAGGTCCGTAAGCGGCACACTGATTTCCGTTGAAAAATCACTCTGCCTGAATATAATGTAAAAAATTACAGAAATGACAATCTGTCCTAAAAGTTTCTGTTTTGAAGTAAGTCCAAGATTCCGCTTCATGACAACCTTAATAAAGTCATCAAGAAAACCGAGCAGCCCAAACCCCAGCGTTACAAACAATAGTAAATAGGTTTCAACTGTAGGCTCAGAGAATTTACCGATCATCACCAAGGTCGTGACCGTGATAGACAGCAGGATCATGAGGCCGCCCATCGTTGGAGTACCCGTTTTCTTCTGGTGGGATTTAGGTCCTTCTTCCCGGATGCTTTGCCCGAATTTAAGCCTTCTAAGGAACGGAATAAAAAGGGGAGAAAGCAGAACTGAAATTAAAAAACCCAGTAGAATCGTGAAAAAGATAACTTGCTCAAGCATTTTTACTCTCCCCTTTCTTGACAGACTTTTCCGGTATTACACCAAAGGTGTCCGGAATATCATATGTTTTTTGGGAGAGATACAGAAGTCTTTCGTTACAAAAATAATAGCTTATCAAATGATTGCTTTGCTTTTTTAAGTTGTCCATCGTTTTATTCTATTTTTCCTTTCTGCTTTATAGCTTTCAATGCAACTTCCCGATCGTCAAAATCAAGAATCTGATCTCCAACCTGCTGGTAGGTTTCATGACCTTTCCCCGCAATCAGGATGACATCCCCAGTCTGGGCATTGTTAACAGCATAATGAATCGCTTCTTCACGGTCAACTATCTTGATGTAGGACTCCCCTTCAACCCCTTCCTCCATATCAATGAGGATTTGCCCGGGATCTTCACTTCGTGGATTATCCGAGGTGAAGATTGGATTGCTTGCATATTCACACGCGATTTTAGCCATTAACGGCCGTTTGGTCCTGTCCCTGTCTCCGCCGCAGCCCACAACAACAAAAACTCTCTTTTCCGCAAACTGCCCCACCGTTTTCAACACGTTTTCGAGGCTGTCAGGAGTATGGGCGTAATCAACAATAACTGAAAAATCCTGGCCTCCATCTACAGGTTCAAAACGGCCTGATACCCCTTTTACACTTTCAATGGAAGAAATAATCCCCGCCAGCGGCAAACCTGATGCCAGACCAGTAGCAATTCCAGCCAATACATTATAAACGCTGAACTTCCCAATAAGCTGAATATTAATCTTATTCACTCCGAGAGGACTTACAAGTTCAAAAGAAGTGCCGCTCGCTGTCATGTGCACATTTGTTGCCTTCAGATCAGCGTGATTGTCTATTCCGTAGGTCAGAGTGTGGGCAGACGTAATCCTGGCATATTCTTCACTTGCCGGGTCATCCGCATTAAGAACAGCAAATTTGGGCTTATTATGAGAATAAGCATTGCCCAGCTGCGCAAATAGAAGGCCCTTTGCTTTTTTGTATTCTTCCATAGTCTTGTGATAGTCAAGGTGGTCCTGTGTAAGGTTTGTGAATACCGCCACATCATAATCCGTGCCATGGACCCTTCCATGAACAAGCGCATGCGAAGAAACCTCCATCACCGTAGTCTGAACCTCTGCATCTGCCATTTGCTTTAAGGTTTTTTGCAGCGTGAGGCTTTCTGGAGTCGTATTTTTTACCTCAAACGTTCTTTCCCCGATTTTTGTATACATTGTCCCGATCAGTCCGGTTTTCTGACCTGCATCTGCAAAGATTTTTTCAATCAGATGAC
The DNA here is from genome assembly GCF_004340465.1 of Mesobacillus foraminis. Lineage (GTDB taxonomy): Bacteria > Bacillota > Bacilli > Bacillales > Cytobacillaceae > Mesobacillus_B > Mesobacillus_B foraminis. Next base: position 399,644 of record NZ_SLVV01000005.1, read on the forward strand.
TGGTGGTTGTTTTTCCATTCGTCCCGGTTATGCCAATCATATGGATCTTATGGCTTGGCTGCCCATAAAAAGCATCGGCCAGAACGGCCATGGCTCTAATCGTATTTTTCACCACGATGACAGGGACATTCAAATTTAAGTCCCTTTCAGCCAGAACGGCTGAAGCTCCATTGGCTACTGCCGACTGGGCAAAGTCATGCCCATCGACCGTATAGCCTTTGATACAGATAAATAAGCTTCCCTTCTGTACTTTTCGGTTATCATTTTCGATCGAAATAATCTCAGGGTTTTCCCCTTTATAGTCAACGAAAGGATGCAAATATCCCAATAGCTGATGTAGTTTCATATAATCAATCCTCTCCAAACAAACATGGCGTTTTATATTTTACATGATTAGGGCAAATTTAGCTATCATTCTCATTGAAAAGTCCAGGGAGTCCCCATCTTTTTCTCCCATAAAAAAAGGCGGCGATTTAAATTGCTTTATCGCCGCCTCTTCCCGCTATACTGTCATTCATATACGTTCGTTTTAGTCTTCTGTCATATAAAGTCTGATGGTTGAACCTTCTTTTACCTTTACCCCGGCGGATGGCGCTTGTTTAACCACCTTATCCCCTTCACCGCTGACATCGATCTTCAGGTTTACCATCATTTGCTGGATCTCCCTTTTTGTTAAACCTACCAGGTCTGGCACTTCGATCATTGGGGTATCAAGCCATGTCATCTCTTTTTCTATTTGATTTTTCCTTGGTTTCACATTCATTGCGTGCAGGCTGTCCTCGATAATATTACCGACAATGGGCGCTGCTACCACCCCGCCAAATTGTATGGTTCCTTTTGGATTGTCAACAGCTATATAAACGAGCAGCTCGGGGTCATCAGCAGGAGCGAATCCAATGAAAGACACAATATGGTTGTTCTCTAAGTATCTCCCATCCTTTGCTTTTTGGGCTGTCCCTGTCTTCCCGCCTACGCGGTAGGCTTCGACAAATGCATTTTTACCGCTCCCCTTTGCCACCACACTTTCCAAAGCATGTCTAATCTCTTTTGAGGTCTCTTCAGATATAACCCTTCTTTTTGCAACAGGGGTTTTCTCCATTACAGATTTTCCAGTCTCTGAATCAATCAGCTCTTTGGCAATATATGGCGTATAGAGGATCCCTCCGTTAATGGCGGCAGAAACCGCAGCCGCCTGCTGTATGGGAGTTACAGAAACCCCTTGCCCGAAAGCTGTAGTCGCCTGTTCAACTGGCCCTACTCTGTCCAGCTTAAACATGATACCTGTTCCCTCACCCTGAAGGTCGATCCCGGTTTTTTGACCAAAGCCAAAGTCTTTAATGTATTTGAACAGCGTATCCTTCCCTAAACGTTCACCCAGTTCAACAAAACCTGGGTTGCAGGAATTTTGAACCACTTCAAGGAAGGTTTGGGATCCATGGCCACCTGCCTTCCAGCAGCGCAGCTTCGCACCTCCGACTTCTGCAAAGCCAGGATCATAGAAATGTTCCTTTTCGAGATTAACCTTCCCTTCCTCCAAGGCTGCAGCCAAAGTAATGATTTTAAAGGTGGAACCGGGCTCATATGTACTCCAGACAGGCAGATTTCGATTGTATACCTCCTGGGGAACATTTTGAAAATTGGCCGGATCAAAACCAGGCCGGCTTGACATAGCAAATATCTCCCCGTTGTTCGGATCCATGGCAATTGCGATAATTCCATCCGGATTATACTTGGCTTCGGCAATGTCCAGCTCCCTCTCGACAATCGTCTGGATCTTGCTGTCAATCGTCAGACGGAGATCCATGCCATCTATCGGAGGCTGATAATCATCCGCCATGTCGTTCATCCGCTGGCCCTTCGCATTGGCATAAAACTGAACAGAACCTTCTTTACCTTTTAACTCCTTATCGTAAAAAAGTTCAAGCCCCATTAACCCCTGGTTATCGACTCCAGTAAATCCAAGCACATGAGACAGGTAGTTTCCAAATGGATAATGCCGTTTTGAATCCTCCCCAATATATACTCCCTTTAAGTCAAGCGCCCGGACTTCTTTTGCTTTTTCGTGTGATATTTTTCTTGCTTCGTTAATCCTGACGATGGAAGCACTCTTTGTAATGTATTGGTAAACCTTCTCTTTGGAAATGTTAAGGACTTTCCCAAGCTTTTCGGCCGTTTCCGCCGGATTCTCTATTTGCCTTGGAACAGTCCAGACAGTCGGGGCACTGATATTGGTTGCAAGGGCCACCCCGTTTCGGTCAGTAATTTCGCCCCGCTTCGGCTGAAATGGAATATTCCTGCTCCACGAACTTTTTGCACCGTCCGTTAACCACTCCCCCATAAAAAACTGGACATATCCGAGGCGGATGTCAATGATAAAAAAAACAAGGATACCTACCACCAGTACAAATGCCAGCCTTTTCCTGACCGTCACATTAGAAACTCGCATGAAATGAACAAACCTCCCTTATAAAAACAGCAACCAGCCCCCTGTCAGCAAAACTGCTGAACACTGATCGTTAAGGTCTATGCCTGCAACTAATTGATTTGGCATAGCTTGTTCAACTATATGCTTGTACCCTGAAGGATAGAACTTCAGCCCCTTAATCCGGAAGCACTTTGATTCGTATTCTCTAGCTCCCAAAAAAAAAAAAAAACAGAGGATCAGTCTGTGACTTCCTCTGTTTGTTCACTGTTTTCCTGCTTCTTTTTACTCTCTTTGGCTTTCTGCTCTGCTTCAACCTGCTGTAAAGGTGTTGCCAGTTCTACAATTAAATAGTCCCCCTGCTTCACTGTTGCCCCTGCTTTGATGCTCTGCTTTGAAACATAGCCGCTTCCTGCTTTATTCAGCTTTAAGCCTGCGGTCTGGGCAAACTTCATCACATCACGGAGGGACCATCCAGAGAGATCGGGAGCTGTAATCTTCCCGGAGGTTTTTATAATCACTCTTTCCCCCTCCAGCGCTTCGGTGCCGGAGGCAGGTGTCTGCCTTTCAACCCTCGCCCCTTGGCCAATCACTACTGGCTTAAGTCCGATATTTTTCAATTGTTTTTCAGTTTTCTCGACCGACATGTTTGATAGGTCTGGCACCTCATTGGATGTAACCTTTCCTTGCTTGGAAGGCTGGATATCCAAATATTGAAGACTGCTTTTCATTACAGTATTAAATATCTCAGAGACAGGGACGGAACCATTTGTGCTTTCATCTATTTCTGGCTGCTGTACAGCAACATACACAACTAGTTCAGGATCATCCGTTGGAGCCATCCCCAGGAAAGAAAATAAGAAATTTTCGTGGCCGGTCATATACCTGCCATCAGCCCCCGGAATCTGCGCTGTTCCTGTTTTACCTGCCACATCATACCCGTTGATTTTATAGTTGCCCCCGGTACCATCCTCGTCCGTTATGGTCGTTTCGAGAATCTCGCGGACTTCTTTGGCTGTTTCTGCTGATATAGGAGTTCCGGCGACTTGAGGTTTACTCTCTTCTATGACCTTTCCGGTATTTGGATCGACAATTTTGTCAATAATGTTTGGTTTCATCATTTTCCCATCATTTGCAACTGCTGTAGCTGCCTGCACCAGCTGAAGCGGGGTCACAGTCGTCCCCTGCCCAAACGATGTGGTAATCTTTTCTATAGGCCATTTATATAGAACCCTTCCGGATACTTCATCAGGCAGTTCAATTCCGGTTGGTTTGTCGAAACCAAAAGCTGTCAGGTAATCCCTGAAAGTATCAACACCAATCTTCTCATTCACCAGTGTTGCAACTGCCACGTTGGAGGAACGCTGAATTCCTTCCAGGTAACTGATCGGCCCCCAGCCTTTTCCTCCATTATGATCGCGAATCGCAACGGATTTCGGAGTGACCTTGTAGGTTCCTGATTTAAATAGCTCATTAGGATTAAAAACCTTTTCCTCGACCGCTGCAGAAAGGGTAAAAATCTTCATGGTCGAACCCGGCTCAATGGAGGTTTCTATGACCTCATTATGCCAGGATTGTTCCAGCCCTTCTCTTGTTTTCGGATGAAAAGTTGGACGCTGGGCCATTGCCAGGATATCACCCGTTTTGGGATTAGCAACGACTGCAATAATTTTCTCCGGACTATACTCCTTATCCACCCGATTAATGGCATCTTCAAGGAAAGTCTGGATTTTCTTATCCAGTGTAAGGTAAATATCACTTCCATTTGTTGCCGGTTTTATCTCTTTCTTTGCATCAGGAAGCAGGAAGCCCCAAAGATCATTTTCCACCTTAATGGACCCATTCTTTCCCGTTAAGTATTTATCGAAGCTTTTTTCGATTCCCAGTTGTCCGACAGTTTCCGTTTTCCCGGTTTCCTTCTCTTCTTTTTCCACATATCCAATGAGATGGGATGAAAAAACGCCATTTGGATAAAAACGCTTGGAATCCTGGGTGAAGATGATTCCAGGCATTTTCTCCTTTTCTATTTTCGCCTTAACCTGATGTGATATATCCCTGCCTGCCTTGCCGAATTCAACCTGGAAAACTCCTTCTTTCGTTAAGCGGTCATAAATTTCTGATTCGTCCATTTCAATATATTTAGCCAGCACCTCTGCTGTCTTTTCCGGGTCTTTAACATGCCGCGGCTTTTCCGGGTCGCTTGTCATCTTTTTATCCAGGATTGCGACAAGGGTATAGGCGGTTGTATCTTCGGCAATAACCTCTTTATTCCGGTCAAAGATCGTTCCTCTGGATGCCTCAATTACATTCTCCCTCGAATACTTTTGCTGGGCTCTGGCAGCAAGTGCCTGCCCATGTGCCTCGCCAGTAGCCTGGATGGTCGCAAATCTGTAAATTAAGATAAAAAAGAGCAGGCTGAATAATATAAATAACCCAGCTGCTCCCACATTCATATTTGGCTGTTTCTTTAACATCGTTATTGCACAACCTTAACATTATTCTCGTTCAATGTTAATCCAAGCTCTTTGGCCTTTTCCCAAATGCGCTCATATGTACTGAGCTCGCTGATTTGCATTTCGAGATCCCCGTTCACCTTCTGCTGTTCCTGAATGGAACTCTCAACAAGCTGGATTTCCTTGTTTGCTTCATAGATAGCCGCCTGTTTTGAAACGATGAACGCCGCTCCAATACAGACTAAAATACCGAAAGCAAAAAATAGAACTCTTTCTCCAGGGGACAGCCAGGCGTTTAGCTTCTTGACGGATGGTTTCAGCGATTTTACCGTTTGCTGCTGTGTCTCCTGTTGCAATGTTTTTGCAAGATTGCTCATCCTTTTCCCTCCTGTTTTTGTTGATTCGAATCTCTCTCTATTCAAACTGGCTAATTACAATTTTTCTGCGACCCTGAGTTTTGCTGACCTGGCGCGGTTGTTCGCTTCCAGCTCTTCGTCTGTTGGCAGGATGGGTTTTCTGGTTATTAATTTAACCTTTGGCTTGAACTCCTCTGGTATAATAGGCAGCCCCGGAGGAAGCGGCGGTATTTCGCTGGCCTTTTTAAAGGTCACCTTACAGATTCTGTCCTCTAAAGAATGGAACGTGATAACGCTTATACGCCCTCCTTTTCCAAGGATTTCAATTGCCTGGTCCAGAGACTTCTCAAATACTCCAAGTTCGTCGTTTACCGCAATTCTAATCGCCTGGAAGATTCTTTTGGCTGGATGTCCACCTTTTCGTCTTGCCGGGGCTGGAATTGCTTCTTTTATAAGCTCGACAAGTTCCCCGGTGGTTTCGATCGGCTTCGCTTCCCGTGCAGCCTCAATTTTCCTGGCAATTTGTTTTGAAAACTTCTCTTCTCCATAACGGAAGAAAATCTTTACAAGCTGCTCATAAGTCCACCGATTAATGACATCATACGCAGATGTATCAGCTTCCTGATTCATTCTCATGTCCAGCGGAGCATCGTGGTGATAGCTGAAGCCCCGTTCTGGAGTATCAAGCTGCGGCGAAGAAACACCAAGATCATAGAGAACTCCGTCTACCTCATGGATTCCCTGCTTTTCCAGCTCATCTTTCAGATGAAGAAAATTGCTTTTGATGATAACCAGCCTATCGCCAAATCTGGCTAATTTTTCTCTTGCACTTTCAATCGCTGTCTCATCCTGGTCAAAGGCAAAGAGCCTTCCATTTTCGGACAGCTTCGATAAGATGAGCTCGCTGTGGCCGGCACCACCGAGAGTACAATCCACATATATACCATTCGGGTCTATATTTAGCCCTTCCACCGCTTCTTCAAGCAATACTGTTGTATGTTTAAACATGTCTTACCCCTTTCCAATCGAACAAGGTAATATTATATCAGAATAATGTTACCCTTAAATATCAAACCCAATCATATTTTCTGCAATTTCAGCAAAAGATTCTTCAGATTGTGTAAAATATTCTTCCCAAATGGCTTGGCTCCATATTTCGATCCGATTGGAAACTCCTAAAATGACACATTCTTTTTCCAGCTTTGCGTATTGCAGAAGCGGGGCTGGTATGTTGATTCTCCCCTGTTTGTCAATTTCACTCTCTGTAGCACCCGAAAAGAAAAAACGGGTAAATGCACGTGCATCTTTTTTAGTAAGAGGCAGTCCTTTGAGCTTGTCCTCAATCACTTCCCATTCGGACAGCGGGTATCCAAACAAACATTGATCGAGGCCTCTGGTTATGATGAACATTTCTCCCAGTCCATCGCGCAATTTAGCGGGAACAATCAAGCGGCCTTTATTATCAATGTTATGATGGTACTCGCCCATGAACATACCTACTACCCCCACTTTCTTAATCCAATGTACCACATCCCTCCACTTTCTACCACATATTTTTAATTATTCTCCCCTTCCCCTAAAAAAACCTGCGAAGCATGCAATTTTCTTTCTCAAATTTTAAATCCTGCAAAAAAGGACAATAAAAAAAGACCTCATCCCATAGCTGAAGTCTCAGACTGTAAATAGTTCGATTAAAATCGAGTTGTCACAGTCTTTTTTTATTTTGTCTGGTTGTAAAACCGGGCTGTTGACTTCCGTTCCAGGCGTTTCGCTTTCCGCGGGGCAGGTGGTAAGCCTCCTGGTCGCTACTGCTCCTGCTGGGTCACACCTGTACCGCTGATCCCTTAGGAGTCTTCGCGCTTTCCACTCCAGTCATCAGGGTTTTATTAAAAGTCAAAAGGGGTTCAGAATGAGACCATTCCAAACCCCTTTAGCCGACAAACTGGGACCTCATCTCATAGATAAAGTCTACATTTTAATCACTTTATGCATGCCATCAAAAGTAAATTCCAGCTGCAATAACTCTGAGATAAAGTCAGTACCATACTGATTCAAATAATAGAATGGGTTCCAGACCCTCTCCTGCGGCGAACCTCCCGGCCTAAGAGCATTTTCAACCCTGGTGAATTTTTTCAGGATGGCATCATGTTTCCGGCAAACAGCTTCATCGATCTTTTTTTCCATGAAACTGATTTGTTTATGAAGAATATCCTCATTTTTTTTCACCAAGGGAAGCAGCCCTTTATCAAGATGTTCGACTTTACAATGAATGTAGCCATATTGAGTTGAGAGAGTTTGTCTGACCTGGTCAAATATGTCATCAAGCTCTTTATCTCTTTGGGAATCAATAAATTCCAGCTGGTGCCTTTCTGTTCCTGATTCCAGGACAGCTTGAAGCTCCAGATTCAATTCAGCAAGATCTGTTTCTACGGACCTGTCTAAAATCGTAATGTTCAGCCTTGGAACCAGGAGAGGCATCTTGATTTGAAAATGCTCAAACACCTGTTTCAATTCAGCCCAATAGGCAATTTCTCCCGGTCCCCCGATAAAGGCAAGAGTCGGAAACAGCCATTCCTGCATCAGAGGTCTTGTTACCACATTGTTGCTCAGGAACTCCGGGTACTCTGAAGCCATCTCCAGCAGTTCTTCCATTGAAAACTGTATATCTCCATTTCGCGCGGTAAAGACCCCGGCTTGAGAATCAAATTGCAGCAAAAGCCGCTCATTATTAAGCTCATCGTAATAAAATAGATTGGCGGCGTCCTCGCCTATATCAATAGCCGGTCTAAAACCTGCACGGTCAACCTTCTGCTGCTGGGCAAGCACACTTGAGGTGATTTCGGCATGATCGCGGATCATTTTCGTGAAGAATTCCTTTTCCAGCTTACGGATTCCTTTATTTCCGGAATCCACAATCAGCAAACCCGACTCTTTAAACATTTCCATGATCATCGAAGCAAAAAAATCAACAAATGTCAGTTCCTTAGCTGACGTTAAAGCTGTTTTAGCAAACTGCCTTAAATGATTGGTATGGTTTGTTTCACCGAAGGTTTCAATAATTTCTTCAACCCATGCAAGGCAGGTTTCCTTATTTACAGGAATATCAGTGACCATCTTTTTTTCAAGGTTTTTCTCTGGGTAGATCCATTTCTCGGGTTTATTGTTCTTCAACACATATACATGATTCACTTCCTGGTAATCATGGTCCTCTCCTGCAATCCAGAAGATTGGTACAACCGGTATCCCCAATTCCCGTTCCTTTTGCTGAGCCAATTTTATGATCGATATCACCTTATGTACTGAGTAGAGCGGGCCTGTCAATAGACCGGCTTGCTGGCCGCCAATGACAGCTACACTATTATCAAGCCGGAGCTTATCAATATTTTTCTCAATCTCGGCTGAATGAGGGAACTTTGACATAAAACCTTTTATATGGTCCGCAAGCTCCTGTCTGTAAAACTTCCGCCTGGTTAATTCGTCCAGACGCTGAATATAATCCGAATCGTTTTTATAATCATAATGAAAGAAGTTTTGGATATCCGAGCTTCCTTCCAAATAACCTGTTGCAAACCGATTTGCAGCCGGGAGTGAGAGATTCAAAATCTCCATTCAATTGTACTTCCTTTCTCGTAGACATTTTCGCTCTTTGTAGTATAGCATTGTTAGAATGGAAAATAAAAAGACTTTGATTCAGGACTCTTTATAGCCCAGCCACTTGCCAAAAAACCCGCTGGAACAGACCCAGGACAATAAGGACGAGGTAGGCAAGGGAAAACAGCAAAAAGTTAAACCTCCAATAGCCCCTGAACACCCGAAGGAAATCAACTTCCTGACGGTACTTCCAATGAATCACCACAAATGTCAAAGCAAGGATCACCAGAATAAGCATAATCAGCCATAGAAACGACTTCTCGCAAATAATCATGATTAAAAAATGGACGGAGATTATAAATAACAGAGTGCTAAAATCAATTGCCCTGTGGACGGACCTGCGATGGTTTTTAGTCAGGTGTTTGCTGAAAATGAAAACAATCAGATACCCTGCTAATGGCACTGTCACGAATGCAGCGGCAATCATGGAAATAAACTCAGCCACTCCTTAAACCCTCCCCCTGAATCTCCTCTCCTTTAATGAGAGTATAATAATTCCGAATTAGCGGAGCAGCCTTTTGCTTTTTCTCGGCCACTTCTAATACATAGCCAAGGATTGCCTCTATTTCTGTTGGCTGGCCAGCCTCTATATCCTTTAGCATCGAGGATCTGTTTTTTTGGGTGTTATGGCAAATGGAAATCACATTGCTGAAATATTCTTCTTTTCTTTCCAGTTCTAGTACTTCAGCCGTCTCGTCAAAAACACGGCAAAGGATTTGATAATAAAAAGGATTTTCAAGAAGTGTTCCGTTTGTGACTCGGAAAGCAGCAGTCAGTGGATTGATCACCGCATTTACCACCAGTTTTTGTACCAACAATGAATAATAATCCCGTTCCACCTTAAGAGAAAACTCCGGCGGAGCTTCGGATGACAATTCGGAGAGAAGTTTCCCTTCCCCTTTAAAAACCGCACATTTCGTAACTCCTGCCCCATTATGGGAAACTTTATTTGGAGCATCCCTCACAGCACCATGCTCTACGGTACCAACAAAAATGGCTCTTGCCTTTATATCTTGCAGGAGCTTGAGGTGTCCCATGCCATTTTGTAAAAAGAGCAGGCACATCGAGTCTAAAGGCTGCTTTTTAAGGACAGCAAGGATGCCGGGAAGCTGATACTGCTTAACTGCAATAATGACAATATCGTCCGTTCCTCTCCATGCAGAGAAGGACACCGCTTGGATCTTCCTGCATTCACTCAAATTCCCTCTCACAAGATTGACACCAGTTTCATTTATTCGTTCAGCCTGTGAAGGAGTCCGTGTATAAAGAGTTACCTTATGAAGTGAGCTCAAGTAAAAAGAAAACAGCAGACCGATTGAGCCCCCTCCAACAATTCCTATTTTCATAAAAAAACCCCGATTCCAATCTTTAGTCCTATTTTATCAGAATTTATACAATGTATGGAAGATGGGTTATGTGATCAAGAAATGCTGGGTTCTTATGAGCAATGCTTATTAGCATATGCTGCAACCCAGTTACGAAAGCGGATTCCAATTTTTATGCAGAACTTTTAGTTTATTTATAATATAATTAAAATGGGACGGAAATAGGAATCATCTGATAGTAATGCAGTTATATTGGGGGGATTGACGGTGAGACACAAAGTAGAAAAATTAAGAATCAACTATAAGACTTTAGAGGATTTTAAAAAGTTTAAACAGTATGGACAGCAGGAATTATCCATGCTGGAAGACCTGGAAGCCAACATGATTGAAAATGACAGCGACTCACCTTTCTATGGCATTTACTTCGGGGATAAGCTTGTTGCCAGAATGAGCCTTTACCGGATTCAAGCCAAGTATGACCGTTACTTTGAGCCCAGGCAGGATTATCTGGAACTATGGAAACTCGAAGTTCTCCCGGATTATCAGGGAAGAGGCTATGGAAAAGCTTTAGTAGAGTTTGCGAAAACATTTGGACGTCCGATTAAGACAAACGGGAGAGTCAATTCCTCGGAATTCTGGAATTCCATGGGCTTCACCCCTGCCACCTATGACGTGGAGCGGGATCGAGGCGAAAATCCATTCGTTTGGTATCCAACCGGAGTGAAAGAGCAGGAAAATTAATAATTTAGGGAAAACAGTCTTCGTTTGGGATTGGAAGAACGAATGTAAAAAAAACGCCGCATGGATGGCCATCGGCGTTTTTCCCATTTATTGCTCAAATCCTGCCTTACTCCTGAACATTATGTTTCTTTAATTGTAACCATCTTTCTTGCCCGCTCCATAATTTCAAGCAATGCACGATGGTCGCTTTCAATGGCCCTTAACTCCGCCACTAATTTTTTGTTTTCATCAGACAAGTAATAGATTTGGCCTTCAAGATCTTTAATTTTTTCCGTATAAGTCTCTATATTCAATTCCTGATGTTGTGCTCTTTCAGCCTTTTTATATAAATCTTCGAGATAGCTCATAATCACATTAAAGCTTAGCTTGTCAGCTTCTTCCGGCTGGGATGCTTCTTCTGTTTGAGGAATAGCCGCAACATCGTCAATCTCGGCTGCCGCCTTCTTTGACTGCTTTTTCAATTCTTTCCGCTGCTGCTTCGCCAGTTCTATCCCGGACTCGTATTGTTTGCGGACAAATGAGTTCCATCGGAAACCACAGGCTGCACCCGTTCTAGACAGCTTCTTTCCAACCTCATCGAAAGCCTTGAGCTGAGTTCCCCCTTCGCGTATATGACGAAGCACGGTTTCTGCCAATAATAAATCTTCATCCTGGGACCAGGCATCCTGTCGGGTGATAGGCATTTTGGATATCCCTCCTAGTGTTTTTTATTCATTCTTATGCATCTGCTAGGAAAGATAGACTGTTATTTTAAATGGTACGGCCTCACAATATGTAAAAGAGTTTAGAAATGAGTCTGCCATCACCCTGCAAGAATCTTACTTTTTTAGAAAGGACGCAACCTTTTCGTGATGAACTTCCTTCTCCCATAAAGCCGCACAATTCTTTACTTCTTCCTCCATTCTTTCAAGAACAGAGGCATTTGCCCATTTTTTCCTGAGCATTTCTTTGTAGGCAGTAAGGACAGCGCCATCTTTATCCAATAATTGCTCTAAAAAAGCAGAACAGTTTTCCATGTGATCGCCTTCGTATATTGAATCAAGAAAGCCCAGCTCTTTTAATTCTCCTGCTGAATAGAGACGGGCATCTGTCAGCATTTTTAATGCCTTTGAGGCCGAAAGCTTTTCTAGAAGGATGGTTCCTCCGCCCCAGCCAGTGGTTATGGCTAGATTCCCCTGTATAAAGCCAGCCTGAATTCCCTGCTTTCCAATTCGAAAATCACAGGCTGCAGCAATTTCACATCCTCCGCCAACGGCTGCCCCATTTATGAGTGCCACTGTTGGTTTAGGCAGCATAAGTAAATCACCAATAATCCTGGACATTTTTGACAGCATCCCGAATGCCTCTTCCTCGGTTTTTAACTCGTGAAAAACAGAAAGATCACCGCCAGAACAAAAGGCTTTATCCCCATTCCCCGTGATCACCAAAGCCTTTACATCAGGACTGGCAGCTTCCTGAACCGCCTTTTCGAGTCCCTCCATAACCTTGTAATTAACGGCATTCCTTTTTTCCTGCCGGTTTATCGTAAAAATGAGCAGGCCCTGTGGTCCCTTCGATATTAGATACTCCATCCTTACCCTCCTAACTCTGTGGTTCATCCCTATTATATCTTGCAATTCAAGCATACAAAAAAGCACAGGACAAATCCTGTGCTTTTTAGATGAAAAGAAGTTACAAGAACATCCTTGTAAATTAGTCGTTAACGACTTCTTTTCCTTTGTATGTTCCACATTCCTTACATACACGGTGAGCTAATTTCATTTCACCGCAGTTAGGGCATGCTACCATGCCTGGAACCTGTAATTTAAAATGAGTACGGCGTTTTCTTTTTGCAGTTTTAGACGTTCTTCTAAATGGTACAGCCATTCTTCCCACCTCCTTAAAGAGTTTTAAAGGTAGTTTATGAAGGCCAGTCCGAACTGGTGCTTCATTCTTTTTTTGGTTCAGTTGATTCTAATCATCCTTAGTGTCGGTCTGCTCAAAAAACTTCGCTAATTCTGCAAGCCGCGGATCCACTTTTTTCTGGTTGTCCTCTTCATGGATCACTTCCCAGTCCTTTCCTGACTGTGGAGCGCCTTTCTGGTTTGGATCATCATCACAGAAAACCTGCAGCGGTACCTCAAGCAAAAGTATTTCCCTAATGACAGGCATCAGGTCAATGACTTCGCCTTTTACTTGGTGGACCTCCTCTTCTGTTTCATAATCAAGAGGGGAAAGAAGGAAGGTTTCAGTTGTCTCAACATCTATTGGATAATTGACATCAACCAGTGTACGAGAACAAGGAAGGATAAGGTAACCTTCGATACGTATATGGAAAGTTACTTTTGTTGCACTAATGTCAACCCTGCCCGTTATATGCATCGGAGACACGTCACGAATAGATGGATCCGTTTCTTTGATCTCATCTGCCCTGACCGTTTCGTCAAGCGGAAAGTCCTTGTTTCGATATTTTTGTAACTGACTAATTGTCCATTTCATAGAATCACCCCAAGGCAACAAAAGTAATTATAGCTTTCGCCAATCTATTTGTCAATATTTTTTCTTTACAGTATACTTTATACGATAACACACGACTTTAAACATTTTTTTCGCCTTACATAATTACTATACAGGCCAGCACGCGAAAAAGGAATAGGAGTTGCAATGAAAGCTGTTGGAGTAATTGTTGAATATAACCCCTTTCACAACGGTCATAAGTTTCATCTGGAGCAGGCAAAAGTGATATCAGGATCAGAAATCGTTATTTGTGTCATGAGCGGCAACTTTTTACAGCGCGGTGAGCCTGCCCTTGTTTCAAAATGGAATCGTACAGAGATGGCTCTTTTAGCTGGCGCCGATTTAGTATTTGAATTACCCTACCGTTTTGCTACACAAAATGCGGATATTTTTGCAAATGGTGCCGTTTCTCTGCTTGAAGCTTCAGGCTGCGATTCCATTTGCTTTGGCAGTGAGTCCGGAGATATAGAAGCTTTTATTAATACGCTCGATTTTCTTGAGAAGCATGATGCTGAATTCCAGCAACAGGTAAAAGAACAAATTTCACTTGGAGTAAGCTACCCGAAGGCCGCGGCCCTAAGCTTCAAAAAGCTCTCCCCGGAACAGGACTCCGATTTGCTCGATCTCTCAAAGCCCAACAACATACTGGGTCTCCAATATGTATCTGCCATCAGAAAACAAAAGTCAGGAATGACTCCAATCACCATTGCCAGGAAGAGTGCAGAATATCACGATGAGAACTTCGCATCAGAAACGATTGCAAGCGCAACCAGCATAAGGAAATCCTTGTTCTCAAACCATGGATCACCTGAGAACATCCGTCCTTTTATGCCCCAATCCTCCTTTGAACTGCTGGAAAAATATAAACAACAGTTTGGGTGTTTTCATTCGTGGGAGAATTACTGGCCTTTGTTAAAGTATAAACTGCTTCAAACCAGTCCAGAAGAAATGAGGAATATCCACGGTGTTGAAGAAGGGCTCGAGCATAGACTAGTCAGCACAGCATTAGAATCAGACACCTTTCTTGCCTTTATGGAAAGAGTTAAAACGAAGCGCTATACCTGGACAAGATTACAGCGGGCCTGTTTGCACATCCTTATGAATGTTAAGAAAGCAGAAATGGAGGATGCACAAAAATCAAGCTACCTGAGATTGCTGGGCATGACAAATAAAGGACGGGAGTATTTACAAAAAGAAAAAAAGAACCTTGGTTTGCCTCTTGTCTCGAAAACATCTGCCAATCAAAGAGAACTCGAGCTGGACATCAGGGCCTCAAGTATTTATTCTCTGGGCCTTCAGGGGAGAGAGCAGCGCATGCTCATGAAAATGGAATACTCACAGCCACCGATCATGATAGGTGCTAACAAAAAAACAAGCTGACATCAGCTTGTTTTTTGCTGCAATTTTTCCAGATAATCCACCGCTTCATCAAAATTATTGACTGGAACAATTTCCATATTTGTACCAATATCTTTTGCGGTTCGTACAGCGGCTTCATAATTGGAATCGTCTGCCCCGTTTTCAGACGGTGCAAGGAAGATTTCAGCTCCGGCTTTATCTGCCGCAATAATCTTTTGCTCTATTCCTCCAATCCT
This sequence comes from Mesobacillus foraminis, assembly GCF_004340465.1. Lineage (GTDB taxonomy): Bacteria > Bacillota > Bacilli > Bacillales > Cytobacillaceae > Mesobacillus_B > Mesobacillus_B foraminis. The sequence goes on from NZ_SLVV01000005.1 coordinate 414,683, forward strand.
TCCTACCGTCCCATCAGGGGAAATCGTCCCTGTTCCAGCAATTTCACGTCCCGCAGTCAAATCTTCTTCTGTCAGCTGATTGTATATTTCAAGTGAAAACATAAGCCCGGCAGAAGGGCCGCCGATTTCGGCCGTATCTACGCTGACTTCCGGGTCGACCTCAATTTCTTTATCATCAACAGGAACTATTCCAATCCCTGCTTTCTCGCTGCCGCTTTCAAACTGCTTTAAGGCAAGGGTGACATTTTTCTCTTTGTTTTTATGAGTTACTGTTAATGTAACTTTCTCCCCCGACTTCTTGCTCCCAATGTATTCGATGAATTCAGCTGATGATGTAAATGACCTGTCATCGATCTTCAGGATGTGGTCTCCTGGAACGAGATTTCCATCCGCCGGCATCCCGGGTACAACCTGAAGGACATAAACACCTTTATATTCATAATCAACAGGAAGCCCTGCTTTTTTATAAGCTACTTCAATCGCATTGGCCTTCGAATTATCCATCATATGAAGCTGGCGGCTTGTATACTCTTCATCCGTTTCATTTTCTGCCCTGATGGCTTCGAGAGGGTAAATTTCCTGATATTTGCTCAGATGTGCAAGTATATAGGAATAGATATTCGCCCTTCCCATTCTAATAGTGGTCAGCATGAAGCTGCCCTCTTCGTCATATCCGCCTTCAACGTCAATAATCGGCTCAAGCTCCTTAGCCATGCCCGGCTTGGATACATAGAACGGCAAGTAGATAAACACACTTGCCAAAAGCAGTATACTTAGGAGTATAGTAAGCCGAAATGATGCTTTTTTGCTCATTCAGTTTGAGGCTCCTTCCATTGCTCAATTACCTGTTTGATTTTTCCAATCTGTTTAACCGTTTCTTTTTCACCATTAGCAATAATATCATCAATATTGGTAAAAGCCCTTGAGCTGTACATCTCTACTCTGGGCTTAATCATAATATCGGATGCTATCTCCCTTGTGGCAACTAATTCCATTTGCATAATATCGATGCTTTGCATGATGACATCAAAGATTGAAGTAATTTCAGCATTTGTCTTTACGTGGGAAACATCTACAGCTATCACAATATCCGCTCCCATCTCCTTCACTACAGAAACCGGAATCCGGTCTATTACACCGCCATCGATGAGCAAACGGCCGCCCAGTTTCTCTGGTGTAAAAATACCGGGGATAGCAATGCTTGCCCTTACAGCATTTGCTATCGGGCCGTCCTTAAACACAACCTTTTCACCCGAAACTAAATCAGTCGCCACTACGGCTACAGGTATATCCAATTCTTGTATCTCTTTACCATGAGTAAAGATCCTGATTAGTTCCTTTACTCTTTTCCCTGCGATAAATCCCATTTTGGGAACAGTGAAATCAAGATAATACTTTCGTTTAAATGCCCTTGAGAGTTTATAAAGCCTGTCAACATCAAGACCTGCTCCATAAAAACAGCCCACCATTGCTCCCATGCTGCTGCCTGCAATCATATCAATCGGGATTCCCTCATCCCGAAGCACCTTAATTACCCCGAGATGGGCAAACCCCCGGGCTCCTCCTGATCCAAGTGCTAACCCGATTTTTGGACGCCTCAAAGAATTTTCCTCCTTTGAATCAAACTTAACCTCTAAAACGGGAACATTCACTGACCTGTAAATTTAGCTTGTTTTAATTTATGGTCTATTTTAATTGCATGCGAGTATATTGGTTTATAGGACAAGGCTGTAAAATCTCCAATAACGGTTCCATTAATATAAGTTTTATTCGAGCACAGGCGGCTGAGAGTACTTTTGGTGAAAATAATATTTTTCATTTTAGCATTGTTTTGACATGTTTGACAGCCGTAAACCTGTGGGGGGAGGATATACATTGCTTAAATCAAAAATAAAAACCATATTCCTGGCAGTTTCCATTTCGGTCATTGCAGCCTCAATGATTGCCTTTCCTCAGCAATCACTGGACGCCTCAATCAGAGGGCTAAATATGTGGTGGAAAATCGTCTTCCCTTCCCTGCTCCCCTTCTTTATTGTATCAGAAATGCTGATTGGATTCGGGGTCGTAAAGTTTATTGGTGTCCTATTAGAACCCCTAATGAGGCCACTGTTTAAAGTACCCGGTGTCGGAGGGTTTGTCTGGGCAATGAGCATGGCTTCAGGTTCCCCTTCCGGAGCCAAGCTGACTGCGAGATTGAGACAGGAAAATCAGCTTACAAAATTAGAAGCAGAAAGACTTGTCTCATTTACAAATTCATCCAACCCGCTATTTATTTTTGGAGCAGTCTCAGTTGGTTTCTTTTATAACTCTCACCTTGGCATCATTTTAGCTTTAGCCCATTATTTAGGCAATGTAACTGTTGGTCTGGTGATGAGGTTTTACGGCAAGAGTGAAGAACGGACATCCAACATCAAGGAAAAGAGGGTTTCCATACGCGATGCCTTTTCCGCCTTGCACAGAACAAGGATAAAAGATAATCGCCCATTAGGTAAATTGCTCGGTGACGCTGTTATGTCCTCTATACAAACCTTATTAATGATCGGCGGTTTTATTATATTATTTTCAGTCATCAATAAACTATTGTTCCTTTTGGGGGTCACTGCTTTTTTTGCAGGTTTCGTTGAAATTATCCTCGGAATGACAGGAATAAACGGAATGCTTAGCATGCCTTTCATATCAGGTCTTTTTGAAATAACAATGGGAAGCCAGCTTACTAGCCAGGTGAAGGACTCTACCCTTCTGCACCAGATTGTAATTGTATCATTTATCCTTGGGTTCAGCGGCTTCAGCGTTCAGGCCCAGGTTGCAAGCATCTTGGCCCCAACGGATATTCGTTTTAAGCCATTTTTTTTGGCCCGTCTTTTACATGGGCTTACTGCCGGCATTTATGCTATGCTCCTCTGGAAACCAATCTATTTGCGTTTCTTTAATACTGAAAAGCCATCGAATGCATTGCCAGCCATGAACAGGCTGGCGGAAGAAGGGACAAAGCTTGCTGATTATCATTTCATGCTCGCTGGAGCAGGCCCGGTCATAACCCTTGTCTCCCTCATGCTCTATATTACAATCTATATGGCCAGGATTGGGCAGAAAGATTAATATAAAAAAACGAGCCGGCTGGCTCGTTTACTTGTTGCTGAACTTTTTCATTAATGCTGATTCCACCTCGGGAGGAACAAGCTCTGAAATTTTACCGTTATACCGGGCGACTTCTTTTACGATGCTTGAGCTTAAGAATGAATACTGATTGTTCGTCATGATGAAAAATGTTTCAATTTTATCATTAAGCACCCTGTTCATGGAAGTCAGCTGCATTTCATATTCAAAGTCCGAAACTGCCCTCAGGCCGCGGATTATCGCATTGGCCTTGACGCTTGCAGCATACTCTACCAAAAGCCCCTGGAAGGTATCAACTTTTACATTTGGAAGATCCTTTGTCACTTTCCTGATCAATTCCATCCTCTCTTCAACAGAGAATAGGGGGTTTTTTGATGAATTATTAAGCACTGCAACATAAACTTCATCAAACACCTTTGCTCCTCTTCTGATTATATCTAGATGTCCATAGGTCACCGGATCAAAACTGCCCGGGCAAACCGCAATGCTTGTCATATTATAAAACCCCTTCTTCTTCAGATGAATATGTAAAAATGGTGATCCCTATTATTCCGTATTCCTCATGTCTTGTCTGCTCCAGCCTGTCCACTTTTTCTGGAAGCTGAATTTCTGACCCGTGCTCACACACAATTACGCCCTGATCTTTTAGTAAGTGCTCTTTAGTAATAAATTCCATCAGCTTGATGAGCTGCTGTTTTTTATAAGGCGGATCAAGGAAAATATAATCGAACTTCAAATCTCTTTTTTTTACAGCCTTAAGAGCGCGTGAAGCCTCATTTCGATAAACCTCTGACTGTTCATCCAGCCCGCATGCTTTTATATTCTCCTGAATCGTTTGTATAGCTTTGCGGTCCATATCAACAAAAATGACTTTTTCCAATCCCCGGCTTAAGCCTTCAATTCCAAGGCCGCCGCTTCCTGCAAACAAATCAAGGCCCGTTCCTCCTTTAAAATAAGGACCAATCATATTAAAGATTGCTTCCTTCACTTTATCAGTAGTCGGTCTTGTGCTGACTCCTGGCACCGCTTTCAAGCCTCGTCCTTTCAAGGCTCCTGATACAACCCTCATATTTCGAACTCCTTCATCTAGCATTACAATCTTATTTATCCTACCACAGTTAAAAAAAGATTATCAAAAAATGTGTATAAGCTGTCTGTTTGTGGAAATAATGACAATAACAACATCATTTTGAGGATGTTGTTGCCAACCGCGGAGAAGACTTACGTTTCCCCATAAGTTCTTCCTCCGGTTTCTCCTCTCCCTTTGCCTTCTATCCCAATGGCGGGATATAGAAGGACCCTGCAAATGTTGCAGGGTTTTTTCTTTTTATTGAGGCTGCTTACCTCCGAAGAAACAATTCCGACTCAGTTTCATTGATTCTGAAGCCAAAGATTGATTGAAAAATATTCTCTTTCATGTAGGCCTCTCCATTTATGATAACTATCGGAAAATTAAATACCCCGTACTCTTCATTGTTATAATGATAAATTTTACTTTCTGCCTGAAACTCATAGCTTTCATTTCGCTTGTTAAATAGAAAAATATCAGGCTTTTTTGTCTTTGCCTTATAACCCAGGGCTCCCAGCAGGTCAAGAAGCTGATACAATCGTTTCTCTTCATGGATATACACACGGGCTTTCCCAACTTTTCGGTCATTTAATAACAAAGACTTTGTCTTATAAAACAATAGAGGCACCAGACCCCGCTGTCTTTTATTGTTCACTGAGAAAAAGTCAGTCTCCATTCCAGCGGCTGCGCCAAGAAAATGGTCCATGCTTTTATAAGAGATACGGGACGAATCGTCAAGAAAACCAGTTAAAAATGCCTGTATCTGGTTTTTCGAAAGTCCTGATTTTAACTCCCTAACCATTGATTGGGCCTTTTGCGATTTCGCCTGCTTCCCTGTTAAAAGCGAAGCAAGCACCTCCAGCATCACCTGTTTGTCAGCCGAAGTTCCGTATTTAAGTGACAGCATCTCCCAGGCTATCTTAGTTTCCAGATTTTTGCTGATTGATTTCGTGCAACTAGAAATCAAAAGCCCTTCTCCAGCCAGTTCATGATCCCGAGAGGTGCACACAACAGAAAAAGGAATTGTATGGGACAATTTGACCAGACTGCTGAAGTCCACCGATTTAAGTGACAGCTCCCCGGCAGCAAAAAAAGATAAGAGTCCTTCGCTGTGAAATTCCTCTAGCTTGCTGTTTTCCCAATAGAGAGCCGGCCTGCTGCCATCTCCTTCAAATACATAATAATCAACGTAGTCCAGCTTTTCATGACCTTTTAAGGGGAGTCCTGCAGCCCATGTCCCCCCTTCTCTTTTTTCGTCCGTAATCATCATTTTCATTTTCCAAGTATCCACTCCCCGGATACCAATAAGCCAATCATCCAAAAAGAGAAAGCCATTCTCCGTGGCTGCTTTAATGGAATAAGTAAATGTAATCTCTCCATTTTCCGGAAGGGTAATGGTTCCGCCCGCATACTCGCTGCATGTATTCCGGCTTCCGCAAAAGACATCACTGATCCCCTTTGGGTACACCGCCTCATACGTTTTTTCATGATCAAACCCTGTTATTTTTTGAATAACGTCAAGTTTATTTCCGTCTGGTTCAACAGTCACTTCCACCGAAAGACGGTTCATTTGCGGTTCGGCAATCTTTGGCTTTCCGGAGGAGAACTCTTCCCAATGCCGAAAAGCAATCCCTCCCGAAACAGCAAGCAGTAATATCATAAAGAGCTTAAAAAACCTGCTCATTTGCCACTCCTTTTTTTGCACTATTACTCTAACTTTAGCAGAATCGCTGCCAGGCGTCAGCCACAATTTTTAGCCAATAACTCTCCATTCACCCTGATGTTGCTGCTTTAATTTTTTTTATTTCCATGCTACATTAAGTAGGAAACAAAAAGGAGGACCCAAGGTGATTCAACGATTTATAGAGCTTGGTGAAGGTTATGCAGATATTTATGAATTATTGGAGCTTGCCCGGGCTAACCGACACAGGCTTGCCCATATGATGGCCTTACATACAAACATTGACGTTAAGCCTGCAACATCGCTTGTTGTCATTCTAAAACCGACGGATACAGGAAAGTTCCAGGCCCTTTATATTTGCCGTGAAGGAATACCTAATCCTCACTACAAAGAAAACAAACGCTTTGACCTCTTTAAGGATTGTGCGGAGGAGCTTGGAAAAAGCATCATTGAACTTGATGTTAAGCCCTCATCGATGTTTCCTGAAAAAGAACTTTTTTATCAGCACCTGGTTGGCATCCTCCGACTAAACCACTATATCCCGCCCTTGCAATAACCAAACAGAAGCGCCTTGTCCAGATACTCGACAAGGCGCTTCCTCTATTAGATACCCATTTTATAATCGTATTCCTTGGCTTTGTCAGGGGCAGCATTTTCATACTCCATCTTCAAGTATGGTTTATAGGAAGGTTCTGCCTTTTTAACAAATGAATACGAGGAAATTTTTTGAATCAATGCATCAGTATCCTCTAAGTCACAATAGAGTACCACGTATTTCAGCCTTCTGGAAACATAATGAACATTTCCAAATCTTCTAAGCATCTTGGCTTGTTTTAATGAATAAAGCCAGATTATAATCCCCTGTCTTTGACCTATCATATTATTTCCCCTTCAGAAAACGTTCGCTTTTCAACAGTCTAGCATATCCAGGCAGCATTTTACAATATACTTGAGATAAAGCATTTTTTAAGAAAAAAGCATGGAGAAGGATTCTCCATGCTTTTTATGAACAACCGCAGCTGCCCCCGCTGCCGCAGCCTCCGCCGCATGCAGAGCCGCTATCAAAAAATGGATTGCCAGTTGGAACCTTCACACTATCAGAGACAGATTTTCCGATGATGACACTGATTTCATCAAGAAGTCCTTGCAGGTCATTTTCTGCCCGCTTAAATTCTGCAACATGGTCATCGATGTCTACTTCCCGTTTCAGAATTCGAATTTGGCCCATTACTTCTTTATAATCAGGATGATATTTTCCAAACCTCTGGACCTCTTCATATCGATCCTTCATCTGAACAAAAGCCCTGATTTTGGCCTGTGTTTCCTTGCTGGACTTTAATCTATTTAAACAATGCCGATAATATTCGGCGATATCTGAATGAATCACCATTTGAACAAGTTCATCCGCCTGGTCCAATAATTCTATCCTTTCAATTGTAGCAAGCACTCTTTGCCCACCTCCGTCTCATATTTTAACATGAAACGAAGCTAATTGCTAAAGTTGGAAACAAAATAATCCTTACCTTTATAGTTATTGATCAGATGAAGAGTTCATGGTCGAAAACATGTGAAGCATCATAGAGGCCATCTGTATTCCGTTTGAGAATTTTTGAACCTGATGTGGAATCGTTTTTTCATAGTAGTGGAGTGCCGCAATTTCTAATTTATTGATTTCACCGGGATCTCTGGACAACTTCCGGTACCAGTGAGGCTGTACCCTGATAAATTCAAGTAAATCCTTTCGTTTTTGAATAAGATCCAGTACATCTTTTCTCATCCCTGTTCTCCTTTAATCTTTTCTAAAAATAAATGGATGATGGGGAGCTTCCCTTTTTGGCTTTTGAATTGAGCCCTGGCCTCCCTGAAATTGTGACAATACCCCTTGGATGGCACCAATCGCCTGGCTTATGTTATGGATTTGTCCCTGTACTTGATCCGCATCCATATGTTTAACAGCATTCACAATTTTAGAGATCCAGTCTCCTGTTTTTTCCTGTTGCGTTTCTTTTTTTCCCGGAGTTACGCCTTCACTGTACTCATTCCATCTGGAGTCTTCTTCGCCCAATAAATACCAATCCTCATAAAGCTCCTGCCAAGTCGCTTTCCCCGCTCTCACTTCCTGTATTAGCTTTGGGTTTTGCTTAACAAATTCTTTAAATTGAGTAATGGATGGGTGCAGTTCTTTGGCTGCCATAATTTTCACCTCGCACTAATACAATTGCCTATTAATACCTTATGTTTTCCTCTAAAAAAGGTGATTCCTGGAGAATGTTAGATATAACTCATTTGGGAACTGCGTTAAAATGGACTCAGGACATATTTATGAAAAGAGGGAGCTAAATTGAAAGAAACAGAATTGCAGCAGCTGCTGGAAGAGTGCCAGACACTTGCCGGGGAGGAGGATCTTGAAATACTGAAAGATCTGCTGACCGGAGTGAGGAATAAACTTAGGGATGATGGAAATTACCTTGGCCATATCCTGGGGATGGAAGGGAATCTGGAAGGGGATACCTTTGAGCTGACTCTCCCTCTTACCTCCCTGGTGAACAATCATCTTGGTATCCTGCATGGGGGGATTACGGCGACCGTCATTGATTCGGCCATGGGGATCCTGGCTAATAAGATGCTGCCTAAAGGTACTGCTGCTGTGACCACTCAGCTAAATATACACTATATAGCACCCGGAACCGGAAGGTGTTTAAACTGCTCGGCCCGTGTAGTCCATCGGGGAACAAAGACAATGGTAATGGAAGCTGACATCCGCCGCGATGACGGAACCAAAATTGCTCATGCGACCGGAAGCTTTTTCATTGTAAAAAAATAAACTTCTATACCAGGCCATAAAAAAAGGACGAAAAGGGTTTTCCCTTTTCGTTTATTCCTTGTTGAGCTTTACAAAGTTTTGAGTATAATATTTTTGATAAACCCCCACACCAAGATGGGTGAATTCCACATTCAGGAGTGCCTCCCGGTGATTTTTACTATTAAGCCAGCCCTCGACTACATCAGGACCGTCGATATAATTAAAAGCAATATTTTCCCCGGCCAGTGAATAATCGACTTCCGCTTTTTCCAAACGGTCCTCCAGACTCCCGTGCCTGTCGGATTCATGGGAAAAATACTCATTCTCTTGCATGTCCTTACTGTGATTGTATGCTGCCCTTGCCGCCTTCTGATGCCAGTTCAAACCATTAACACCATGTCTTTGCCTGATCGCATTGGTAATATCCAGAATTTGTTTCTCAATGCCAGCCTCAATTTGGAGTGACTCTTCATCAGTCGGGGGTTCAGACTGAATTAAATTTCCGTTATAGACCATTTCATATGGCTGATGCTTAAGAAGAGTTTTCTTATCCAAAAACCGTACACTCGACAATCTTCCAGTGTACCTGTCAATGTAAAGCTGGGCATAGTTTTCGCCAACCTTAATCAACGGCCTGGTATTCATATCATTCTCTGACAACTCAAATTTGTAGGAATTGCTGCCAAGCTTTAACGTAACTTCCGGCTGAATTGGATAATGAATAAAGATCTTTTCCACATGCTGGTCGATCTTGAAAGGAGCTATATTGCTATCCGTTCCTGCTGCATACAAAGTGACTACTTTTCCATCAAGGACACCTGCTTGTATGTATTGCTGCTGATCTGTACTATAAATCAGCCATGTATAGCCATAAGCCGAAGGGTCTTTACGGTCGGGCTCTCCAAGCGTTGATACCAGTACCTTAGTATCCTTGCCAATCAAGGCACCCAGGCTGTCCCCTGGAACTTCAGCTTCTATTTCAGATTCCGTCTCGTTTTCCAATTCGAGTGACTGATCGATTTTCGGGCTGCTTTGTTCCTGACCAACAAGATGCTGGTCTTCTCCTTGCTTCAAGCTTACATAAAAACCTGCCAGTAAAAAAATTGAAGCAAAAAGCAAGATTCGAATGACAGTTCGCAGAGGGCTCCCTCCTTTTCTATCATTATATCTGTGGATCTTACAATATTATATCATTTAAATCAGGCTTATGAATGGAACAGGCCACTAAAGACATTTAACGTAAATTTTAATTTCCTGTTTATGTATAATGATTCTATTGAAGCAGTAGTTGTTCACCTGGAAATTCCAGTTAAACTTTAGCAGCTGTTTAATTGAAGTCATCATGTTGTGGAGCGATACCTATACCCAACATTGACTCGAGCATGATTACGGACGGGAGAGCGTTTACGCCGTTTATTGCCTCGGAAAAACGGCCTTTCTCAAAAGCTGGGTACATTATGAGCAATTATTTTCATTACGATTTATCCGGATACCTATATAGACAAATCGGCAAGATAATGAAAAGGCAATGGGCTTCACTTTAGAGGTCACTGGATACTGTTTATGCCTTTTATTCAACTTCCCATCATACGGCATTTTCGGCTGTATGTTGGGACTCGCCCATCAAAGTGTAAATAATGCTTACATTATACATTGCAACTTTTCGGTATTTTTACTATTATTGAACTGAGATATCTTGGATTATTTGTATTGCAGGTATGTGTTTTAGGAGGGATTAGGATGAAATTTGAAAATACTGGATTAGAAAATTTAAAAACTGATTTGACCCGGTTAGACGAGCTGATGAATGACTACGGTTTGTTCCGTGGAGATCAATGGGACTACGGTCGCGTTACATATGACCGCCTTTTTGATTTAAAAGAAGGCAGATACTACCTAAGAGTCATGGGGCATGCCGTAGAAGGCGATGTTGGTGCACACCGGGCAGTGATTCAACTAATGGATCCGCTTCTTGGCAAACATTATTATCCTCACGGTGTAGAATACGGTGACGGTGAGTATTTTCCAAAGTCACTTATCAGCCAATGCGAAAAGATTTTGAGCAATCTCAAGTCTGAAATTGAAAGCATTGCTTTATAGTGCATCTTGACTTCCATAGAAAAGGCATATGTTTTACATGCCTTTTCTATCTGAAGTCTACCCCCGTTATCGTTACATCAATTCTCCCCGTTTTAACTCCTGTTAAGTGATAGATATCCTGATAAATTATTTCCTGAAAAATTTTTGCCTTCGAGATGAGATCTGTTAAACCAGGTCTTGCCTTTATCCTCAATTTTATACATATCTCATGGCTACAAAATGTAACAGTGATTCCGTCGCCCTTAAAACTGCTTCTCGCAATGGAGGCAATCTTTTCTCCAGCATGTCCCTCGGATAGGATAAACCACTCTGAGTCCTTACTGTTGGCGATGACAATCGCTCTTATGGCTGTAAATAATTCTTTTTCCCCAAATTGTATCCCCTGTTCTTTCATGACAAAACCACCTTATGGTTTGAAAGTATTAGCCGGGACTGTTTTGGTTGTTTACCATATTAAATGCATACTATAATGAAATGGTTACCTAGTAACAAGAAAAGCTCGTTCACCATTTTCTAATCTAGGTGCGGAAAGGAGTTTAAATTGCTTAAATTTATTTCAAAGCGAAATATTCTTATTAGTATAGGAATATTAATCGCGATACTTATTCTTTACATAATCCTTCCCGTCTCCATTCCGTTGATCGCAGCTTTGCTGACCGCAATGGTTCTTGAGCCCTCTGTCCGCTTTTTACAAAAGCATTCAGGGCTTGGCCGGAAATTTGCCGTCCTGATTGTATTCTTGACATTCGTAATTTTAATTGGTTTAGCAGGATACTTCATTACAACTAAAGTGATTACTGAGGCAATCAGCTTTGTCGAGGATGCACCAAAATATATTAATGAGATTTCGAAGGATTGGTTTGATGCACAGGATCGTTTTATTGAAGCTGCTAAGGAACTTCCTGAAGAGTTGGTAGAAGAAATAAACAATCGTGGCGAGGACTTCCTCATTAATGTCAAAAACGATTTGCTAGCATTTATTAATATTAATAATGTTAAGGCATTGCTTACGAACATACCAAACTTTCTTGTCAGTTTTCTTGTTTATTTAATTGCGCTGTTTCTGTTCCTTTTGGACTTGCCACAGCTTCGCAAAGGATTTTATAACAGACTTACAGAGAAAACGGCTGAGAAGGTGCATTTTATGACTACCCGGCTTTCATTCGTTCTATTGGGTTTTATTAAGGCCCAATTTCTCGTAAGTGTGATTATTTTTGCTGTCTCTCTGATTGGGCTGCTGCTGATTTCCCCAAAAGTGGCTTTAGTGATGGCTGTTGTCCTTTGGATCATTGATTTTATTCCGATCATCGGTTCCATAGCGGTTCTTGGCCCTTGGGCTTTGTTCCATTTGCTTGCCGGCAATCTTGCATTGGGATCCAAACTGGCTATTCTTGCTGCCGTACTGCTGATTATCCGGCGAACAGTGGAGCCTAAAATGATGGGTACCCATATTGGACTGTCACCACTCTCTACCCTCATTGCCATGTATCTGGGTTTAAAACTGCTGGGACTTGCTGGTTTTATCATCGGGCCGTTATTATTGATTGGATACAACACAGCAAAGGAAGCAGGAATTATCAAAGCAAACTTTAAAATTTAAGAGGATTCTCCTTCAAACACTTTTGAAGGAGAAGTAGGACGGCTATCCGCCATGACAGAATAGTTATAGCCAGGAATCGCTTTGAGTTCTCAGCGGCTGAATCTGCCGTTCAGAGCCTCTATATCCAGTAGCAGAAAAAATTGTCCAGAACTACCCTTCATTTATGTGCACAGAAAATCGTTTATGGGGACAAATCTTTACCCAAGAACGATTTTCTTTTTTTATGGGAAAACAATGCCCAAAAGCTGGGCTTTTGGGACACACTCTATTTATCTAGAAAAAGTCATAGAAAAATGATTTAGCCTGAGGGATTTTCTCTTCCAAGGCTAAAACTTCTGCTTTCGAACCAGCAATATACCCCATTTCATAAACTTCCATCGGCCTTTTATTCCCCAACAAAATGGAGCTAAGGGTATTAATGTTTAAATGAAGGCCTTTTTTGGGTGGATGAGTGCAGTGGCTTCCCTCTCTTGCTTCAAAATAAGTAATCTCACCATCTTTTAGCAAATATGTACCTGCATTCCATCCCGCATATTCGTCGGAAACATGAAGGAATACCTGCTTTCCTGTTTCCCGAAACGGATATTTTTTCAATACGGCCCTGGCGTCAACAATCCTTCCCATGAAATAAGGTGTATGTTCAATTCGTTGTTTGGGCTGTTTAAGGTAATAGGGAAAAGAATCATGAACCGATAATGTAAAATTTGCCTGATCGATCATGGAATCATGCTGGCAAATAAAGTTCCAAAGCTGTATCCTGGTTTCTCTATCTAACGATACAAATTCCTTAACATCCATTACTCTGTCTTTTATTTTGTATAAAAGATAGCCTTGAGGCTTGCCTGAACCATTATATAAAACCGCTGCTGTTAAATCACCATAGACATGGTCCACCCACCATTGAGCATCCCGGACGAGCATGCATGAGAACCCTGCGGCAAAACGGTTATACACGGCTTCCAAATCTTCTGTGTGCGTTGCTTTACTGAATCTCTCAACCCTTCCTGCAGAAGAAGCCTCCATGAATTGTAGATCGTTTTTAGGAATCGTGACTTTTTTATATTCCGATATGATTTCCCACCCAAAATGCCGATAAAAGGAAATATCAAAAGGATGCAGAAAGGAAAAGTGCTGGCCAGACCTTTTCATTTCCTTTAATGCCTCTTGAATTAATATTTTTACATATCCCTTCCTCCGGTACTCCGGGTAGGTAGCCACTCCAGCTATACCTCCCATGTCCCATTGAGTGTCTCCCAGCCAAATTTTAAGATTCAAAATATGGAGCTTTGCTGAAAGCTTCTCCTTTTCCCAAATTCCCAAGATCTGATGCTCCTTTAACATTTCCTTTCGTTTCGGTATCTCAGCATCAGGTACTGTATATTGAAAGGCATACATGGATAGTTTTATGGATTCTAAGAAGTCTCTTTCCTCCAACTTTCTGATCATCATCTTCAGATTCCCCCTCAAAAACTTCTACTATTAAATTTCTCCTCCCGAGGCACAATTCCTTTGCCAATATAAAAAATGCCGCCAAATGGCAGCATTTAAAATAACACATTGAGTACTAGCTTCCCAGAATCGCTTTAATGACGGAAGTAGTGTCCCCACCTTTGTAAAATACATAAAGCAGCAAATAAACTGCAACACCGGTAATCGCGGTAAAAAACCAGACTATGCTTGTGACCGGTCCCAGCCGTCGATGTAATGAAAGATTGTTCTTATAGCCTGACCAAAGCGATATGATGCCCAATACAGCACCGGTTGTAGCAAGGGTAATATGGAAGATCAAAAACACCGTGTAATAAATTTTGATGTTGTCTGGTCCGCCAAATGAGGTATTCCCAATAAAAATGGTCCTTGATGCATAGATAATGAAAAAAATAAGGGCAAAGACACCAGCTAAAAGCATGGTCTTCTGGTGCGCCTCAATTTTTTTCTGTTTAATTTGCCACCAACCAATAGCGACAAATATGGCGCTCAGGACTATGAACGTCGTACTGATCGTAGGCAGGACGGGAAGGTTTTGCATTTTTATTATCCTCTCTCTAATCGTTCTCTCATTTTATTAATACAGCCAGCACTTATGTTATTCAGCGGGCCTTGGCTGAGTGTATACTGGTGTTTCATCACTGTCCACCTTCTGCTCGCTTCTGTACCAATTGAAGAATATATGTGCAAGCACAACTCCATATACGATTTCCTGGATGATTTTCATCAGCACTCCGCCTAACTGCTGGTCTTCGAGCAGGGAGAGGGAACTGAACATTTCAGGACCGCTTAAATCCAAGCCGGAAAGTGTTGATGCCGGTACACAAAGCATTAGGGCCTGAGCCCATGCGTTAGGGTCTGAAAATGAGGCATACATGGTTGAATCGGCAAAAATAATCAGGGCGCATGCCGGAGTTAAAAGAACCCCATCCGCAAATATATACCCTACTTTTTTTAGTCCTGACAAGGTTTGATATTCAGGAAGAGTGTTAATCAGCGGCCACCACATTCCAAGTGCAAAGACAAACAGCACGGATGTATAAACGGCATGAAGCCACATATCTGTTTTAACAACGTCGAAAATCAAAGGGATATGATAAAAAGAAAAGAACCCATTAAACAGAATCAATGCAATCAGCGGCTTTGAGATAAACAAAAACCCGGGCTTGATGAACTTGTTCCTTAGCAAACTTCTCCAGCACCACTCTGGTATTCCCAGAATAAGGATAGGCGGGATGACCAGATAGAGGACCGCCATTTGAATCATATGAGCATAAAACGTAATGTGTCCCATCAAATCAAGTGGAGACCCCTTAACAGCATAGAGAAGTACGATACCAATTGTAAAATAAACAGTCTGGCCGGCTTTCCCTTTTTCCCCTTCTTTAAAACGCGGATAATATTTATATACAAGCAATAAATAAGCACCCAGCGCCAGCACCAGGCTTACCAAATAATAAGGACTCCAGTTCGCCCTGAATCCGAATAAATCTAAAGATAACACTACTATATCACCCCAAATTTTTTAAGGAAGCTTTAAGTCTATTATACCTTTTGGATGGAGCCTACTGCAACGAAACAAGGTACCTTTTATGTATTAGGAAATACTTCCAAAGACAAAAAAATCGGCGTGCTAGACGCCGATTTTTAGTATCTTTACCACCAAACGATTGTCATAAAAGCGAGAAGTGTCAATGCTCCGACCAGAACTCCCGAGTACAGGAACAGCTGAGGCGCTTCATGGCCTTTATGGCTCATATGCATGAAATAGTAAAGCTGGAAAATTACCTGAATGACTGCTAAAAGAATGATAAACGGTACAATGAACCAGCCGGAAAAGTCAGAGAATCCAACTGCCGCAAAAGCAATTAGGGTCAGGAAAATCATCAGCGAGAAAGTGATGACCTGGTATCTCATTTCCTCTGAATTTTTTCTCCGTCTGTATTCCAGGTCGACTTTTGGGTTACCTGAAGTTGGTTGTTGATTTGCCATCAGTTTATCCCACCATTCCCATTAAGTATACAACTGTAAAGATAAATACCCATACTACGTCAATGAAGTGCCAGTAAAGGCTTGCCACATAGAATTTGGGTGCATTATACAAGCTGAGCCCACGCTTGGAATTGCGGACCATTAAAGCCACAATCCATAAAAGTCCAAATGCCACGTGTCCTCCATGGAAACCTACCAATGCATAGAAGGCTGAACCAAAGGCACTGCTCGTAAATGTATGATGGAATTCATGAACATAATGATTGAATTCATATACTTCCAGGCAAAGGAAGGCCAGGCCAAGCAGCACAGTTATACCGAGCCATAGCTGCATTTTCTTAAAGTCAAAATTTTTCATGTGGTACATTGCATATACGCTTGTCAATGAGCTTGTTAAAAGCAGCATGGTCATTAAGAATACAAGCGGCATTTCAAACAAGTCCTTGGCAAGGTGATGTTCAGCAGTAGGAACTTTATCCTTTAAGGCAAGATAGGTGGCAAAGAGAGACGCAAACAATACAGTCTCTCCGCCCAGGAAGAACCAGAAGCCTAAAAATTTATTCTTTGCTTCAAGGGTAGCTCTTTCAGGCGCCGCAGGCCATGTTTCATACGTAAATTTTTCATCAGCGTGCATTATGCCTTTACCCCCTTATCATTATCATCAATCAGATCTTCCTTATGGATATGATAGCCATGATCATCCTTGACAGAGCGAACAAGCATGGAAAGAAGAGTAACCAGCATTCCGGCAATCAGTACAGGAAGACCCCAAGAATGTTCTGCACGGTACATAGCACCGAAAGCAGCTATGAACAGGCCAAGGGATATGACGAACGGAATGAACGAGTTATTCGGCATATGGATATCACCGAGCGGTTCAGCTGGTGTCATCCCTTTCTTGCCTTCCATTTTCTCAAGCCAGTAAGCATCAAGTCCGCGAACTAACGGAAGCTGTTTAAAGTTATAAAACGGCGGCGGAGATGGAAGTGCCCATTCAAGAGTACGTCCGTCACCCCATGGATCGTTTCCAACCTTCTCATTTTTCACGGAGGTCATGATGATGTTAATTAGTAAAACAATGACTGAAATCGCCATAAAGAATGCGCCGATTGTAGAAATCAAGTTTCCAGTCTCAAACCCCTGATCTGGAAGGAATGTAAAGATACGGCGCGGCATTCCCATTAAGCCAAGGAAATGCTGGATAAAGAATGTTAAATGGAAGCCAATCAGGAAAAGCCAGAAGGAAATCTTTCCTAAAAACTCGTTCAGCATGGTTCCAAACATTTTTGGCCAGTAGAAATGTGTTCCTGCTAGAAGACCAAACACAACTCCCCCCACGATAACATAGTGGAAGTGGGCAACTACAAAGTAAGTATCATGATACTGATAGTCAGCAGCAGCTGATGCAAGCATGACGCCAGTTACTCCACCGGCAACGAAGGATGGAATGAACGCAATGGCATATAGCATTGGGGTTGTGAACTTAATAGATCCTCCCCACATTGTGAACAGCCAGTTGAAAATCTTGATACCAGTCGGTACGGCAATGGCCATTGTGGCAACCGCAAAGATCGCATTTGCAATTGGACCTAAACCAGTCGTAAACATATGGTGGGCCCAAACCATGAAGCCCAGGAACCCGATAAGTACGGTTGCGAAAACCATTGATGAGTATCCGAACAGACGTTTCCTTGAGAATGTAGCAAATATTTCCGAGAAAATACCGAAAGCCGGCAAAATCAAAATATATACTTCCGGGTGTCCGAAGATCCAGAAGAAGTGCTCCCAGATAACTGTATTTCCACCCATTGTATGGTCAAAGAAGTTCGCTCCAAACATACGGTCAAACATCATTAAGAATAAACCGATTGTAAGCGGAGGAAATGCAAATAGAATTAGTGCAGAAACGACAAATGTAGACCATGTAAACAGCGGCATCCGCATATATGTCATACCTGGCGCACGCATATTAATGATTGTTACCAGGAAGTTAATGCCCCCTATTAAGGTCCCTGCTCCGGAAATCTGCAATCCGAGAACATAGAAGTCAATGCCGTGCCCTTCGGAAGCCAGTGACAAAGATGCATAAGATGTCCACCCGGCATCAGGCGCACCGCCTAAAAACCATGAAAGGTTTAAGAACACTCCTCCAAAGAAAAACAGCCAAAAACCTAAAGAATTTAGAAACGGGAATGCTACATCACGGGCTCCGATCTGTAGCGGCATAACGGCATTCATAAATGCAAAAACTAGCGGCATGGCAGCAAGGAAGATCATTGTTGTTCCATGCATGGTTAAAATTTCATTGTAAACTCCGGCACTGACAAAATTATTATCCGGGATAGCAAGCTGGATTCGGATGAACATGGCTTCCAGTCCACCAACGATAAAGAAAAACCCACCCGCTATCAAGTATAGGATAGCGATTTTTTTATGGTCAACCGTTGTAAGGAAGTCCCAAATCACAGCGCCTGCCCCTTTTTTCTGAGCATAGGTACTCACAGTTTTACCTCCATTCGTCCCCTGTAATTACTGGACTTTCAAGCCCATTAAGTATTCAGTAACGGCGTCAATTTCTTCGTCTGACAGATTGTATTTCCCTGTCATCTTGTTCCCTGGCTTGATAGCCTCAGGATCTTTCAGCCATTTCTTTATGTTTTCTTCGTTATGTTCAAGAACACCGGCCACACGAGAACGGTTTCCAAAGTCGGTCAAATTCGGGCCCATCCGAGCTTGCTCAGGGGTTGAATTTGCTGGAGTTACAGCATGACAGCCAATACAGCTGTTGTTAAATACTTCTTGGCCTGCCTGTGCTTGGGCAGTTTCAGCCTGCTTAGGCTCTTTAACAGCCTTCGCAGCCGCAACCCACTGATCAAATTCATCACGTGGAAGTGCTTTTACTTTAAAATCCATCAGAGCATGGGATGGACCGCACAGCTCGGCGCATTTTCCATAGAACAGACTGCCAGCTTCATCTGAAGCCTTCCCATCGAATTCTAGCCAGAACTTATTGACGTTTTCTGTATTGGTATCCATTTTACCGCCAACCGCAGGAATCCAGAAGGAGTGCTTGACATCCGACGCCTTCAGCTCAAAGTAAACCTTTTCATCCGTTGGGACAACCAAGTCCTGGCTCGTAAGGATTTCCTCGTTCGGATATTCAAATTCCCACCAGTAAAGATTCGCACGTACTTTGACAACTACTGCCTCCGTTTTTCCATCCTCACCCTTTTTCTCCATTGGAGATACATCAGCAAGTTTGAAAGTTGCAGCTACTGTCGGTACAGCCAGTATCAAAAGCAGAAGAATTGGGATGATGGTCCAAATCATCTCCAGTTTGTGGCTGCCCTCAACCTGTTTTGGTATTTCGTTGTCGTTCTTACGACGAAAACGAGTTACTACAATAATAAAGATTATTGTTACAACTACAATTACCCCCACCATAATTGCAGTACTGAGCAGCATCAGGTCATACTGCATTTGTGCAACCTCTCCTGCCGGCTTCAATGCTGACAGAAACGGTTCGCCGCAGCCGGCCAAGAGTGCCATGACAGCAAATAATGGTAGCAGACGCCATTTCGCAAGCCTTTTCATAGCTTAATAAAACCCCTCTTTCGTAAAAAATTCATTAAATGATTCTGAAAATAAAATATGGATAAATTCACTCCAGAAGAATTTCTGGAGTAAAAGTCCTACCAATTAAATAAGTGTAACAATTACCATGGCTACAAACAAAACTGTCAGATATTGAATCGAATAGATAAACATCTTTGTAGCCCATTTAATATCATCTTTAAACTTCCTGCCGTATACTCCCAGTGCCAGCCAGCCAATATTTAATGCTGTCGCAAGGATTAAGAATGTCGTCCCCAGGTCAAGTAGCAGAAAAGGGAGCGGCAGCAGTGCGGTCACCCAAAGAAAAATGGATAATTTTGTTCGCTTGAATCCCTTAACAACAGGCAGCATAGGGATGCCTGCGGCCCGGTATTCTTCGGCCCTTCTCATGGCTAAAGCATAAAAATGGGGAGGCTGCCAGACAAACATGATCAAAAACAATGTCCATGCCATGATATCAAGATTGCCATCCACAGCAGCCCAGCCGA
Organism: Mesobacillus foraminis; assembly: GCF_004340465.1. Taxonomy (GTDB): domain Bacteria; phylum Bacillota; class Bacilli; order Bacillales; family Cytobacillaceae; genus Mesobacillus_B; species Mesobacillus_B foraminis. The sequence continues at coordinate 434,636 of NZ_SLVV01000005.1, forward strand.
TTAATGGCGGGGCAGCACCGGAAATGCTTCCAACAATGGTATTCGATACATGCAGGCGTTTGGACCACATGGAATAAAGAACAACGTAGCTGAAAACTCCAATCAAGCCGATAATTCCAGCCGTTATGGTTGTCATAAATAAAAGGACCGATCCAAGGCCTATTAACAAGAAACCAAGCAGCGCCACTCTCGAAGCCTGCATTTTTCCTGTTACAGTAGGTCGTCCTTTCGTTCTTTCCATCAAATGGTCGATATCCCGGTCTATATAGTTATTCAAAGTACACGAACCAGCAATAATGAGAGATGATCCAATCAATGTTAAAAAAACGATATCAAGGTTATCCAAGAAGCGGCTGCCGCTAAAGTGCAGTGCAAGCCATAATCCTGTGAAAGTGGTAATTGCGTTCGAGTTGACGATCCCAATTTTAATGAGTGCTAGAAAATCCTTCAATGTCGAATTTTCTCCCATTCCCGAATCGAGGGCCTGTTGGCTGCCATCCAGAACAGCTTGACTGTAAGCTTTTGGATTAGACATTTCACTTCCTCCTTCTCTTCTATACTGCTACACCAAACGTTCTAGTGAATGTATGTTTATCATTCGTCTTTTCTACAATAATCATTGTGAAAAAGATAAAAAATATTTGTGTAGAAAAATAAAGGTTCCAAAGTATATTAAATCACACTTTGAATAATTTTTGTGAACTTTTTTTGAACAAATTGTAACTGTTTTGTGACAAAAAGTGTTTAGACCTTATCCCTTATCTTCCTCAATAAATAAAACGCTGCTTTTTCTGCCATGCTGGCCGGCTCCTGCAGATTCATAAGGAAAATATGTATTTCCGGATAATATTAAAAGGGATTGCATTCTGTGGGTATTTTCACAAAACACTATCTATATTACTAGCAAAGCTAGGAGTGGGAATCAACCTTTTTGTTTAAAAGTACCTGTATTTTATGTATTGTATAATCCCTTTAGATTGTGTAGTATCGATAAAGTATGGAATGTTGGAATCTGTCTTTTTTCCTCGAATTCGGCTATGATAGAAATCGGGCATACTGCTGACAAACACATCACCATCCATTATACATTGCATCTGAATTATATAACAACTTATCGAACTTTTAAACAAGCAGGTGAATTCATTGAAACGTTCATTAAAATGGCTTGCCGTCCTGACGACAATAGGGATGCTATTTGTCCTGCTGGGCGGTGCCCTCGTTACAAAAACAGAGTCGGGAATGGGCTGTGGCCGCTCCTGGCCTCTGTGCAACGGTCAGCTGGTCCCATCTGATATAACTCCTGAACTTGTCATCGAGCTTGCCCACCGGGTTGTATCAGGAGCCCTCGGAATAATGGTGCTCGCACTTTCTATCTGGACCTGGCGTACAATCGGCCATATTCGGGAAACAAAATTTTTGGCTTTTTTGTCCCTCTTCTTCATCGTTCTCCAAGGTCTCATCGGAGCTGCGGCTGTTGTATGGGGGCAAAATGATTTTGTACTTGCCCTCCATTTTGGAATCTCGCTCATCTCTTTTGCGGCAGTATTTCTGCTGACCCTTTTAATCTTTGAAGTAGATAAAAAATTCGAAGCGGATAAAGTAGTGATTGACAGGAGAATGACGTTTCATATCATTGGGATTACCGTCTACAGCTATTTAGTTGTTTATACAGGCGCCCTTGTCAGACATACCAATTCAAGCCTTGTTTGTCCGGATTGGCCAATGTGCGTTAATTCTGACCCAAAGCTGCCTGAAAATCTTTATGAATGGGTGCAAATGGGGCACAGGACAGCTGCAGGCCTGATTTTTGTCTGGATTGCCTATATTACTGTAATCGCTGTTAGGCATTATAAGAGCCAAAAGGTTATTTATTGGTCATGGATAGCTTCCTTTATCCTGGTTTCCCTGCAAGTAATCGCAGGTGCACTGGTGATCTTCTCGAGGCTTAACCTCTATATCGCATTAGCCCATGCCTTCTTTATCTCTTGTTTGTTCGGAGTGCTCAGCTATCTTATCCTGCTTGTCTCACGAAACAGGAAGAATTCCTTCAGGCTGGCGGAAAATGCAAATATTGAAAAGGCTCATCAGAAACCATCCCCGCCAAATGTCTGATACTCAAAAAAAAGCTGCTGTCCTGATGGACTGCAGCTTTTTTTATGATCGAAATCTGTACACATTTCCGGAGCCGCTAGCAGCTTCCGTTTCTGCTTTTTGTTTGTCCCGGCTTTTATACTTTTCCTCAAAATTTACGAACATGGATACATTCACTAGTATCCCCATTGCAATCCCAAGCTGGAGCAGGGATGAGCCCCCGTAGCTGACAAATGGTAGAGGCACACCGGTTAACGGTATGACTCCTGAAGCTCCGCCCAGGTTAATGAATGACTGGATTCCCACCATGCTGGAAATCCCGATTGCGAGCAGGCTCCCGAATGGGTCTTTGCATTTAAGGGCAATATAAATTCCTCTTAAGACGATAAAGCCCAAGCAAAGGAGTACAAATCCCACCCCGAAGATTCCCAGCTCCTCCGAGATAACGGAAATGATAAAGTCCGTATGCGCTTCAGGCAAATACCCGAGTTTTTGAACACTTTGTCCAAGTCCTAGCCCAGTGAGTCCTCCAGAACCAATTGCATAATAGGAATTGGCTAAATGGTAACCCGAGTTTTCCTCATCCTTAAATGGGTCACTGTAAGAGGTCAGACGATCCATCCTTTTTGCCGAAAATACTTCATCCTTCATGATTAAAGCAAGTGGAGCGACAAGAATTACAGCAATCAGGACGAGCTTGGTGATGTTTTTCAGATTCATTCCTGATGACAGGATGATGCTAATTGCAATCAGCATGATAATGCCCGCTGTACCGAAGTCAGGCTGCACCGCTACCAGGAAAAACACCAGGACCAGATAGACGAGCGGCGGGACAACACCCTTATTGAATTCGTTGATGTACGACTGTTTCTTTGCATAAACCGCAGAAAGGTAAATAATGACACTCACCTTGGCAAACTCTGAAGGCTGAATGCTCCTTGCTCCCAATTCAATCCAGCTTAACGCATTGTTGGTCACTTTTCCGAACAGGAATAAGGCTCCTAATCCAAGAAGGGTCAGAGTCACCATCGGAACCAATATCCGTGTGCTTTTCATTGCTTTATAAGGGAACAGCGCGGTTAAGATAAAGGCAGCCATTGCCACGATAAGATTGAGTTTTTGCTTTTCATAAAAAAAGTCAGCCGGGACTTCATGCCGCTGAATGGCCGTGACCATGCTGGCACTGTAGACCATAACCAGTCCAAACAAAGACAAGAGGGCAATTACAATGATTAAAGAGTAATCATAGGATTTAAGTATTTTTTTTAACATCGTCTCGTCCCCATCTTCTAAGTTGTATTATTTATTCTATCATAACAAAGGATATCCTGCTCATAGAGAAGGAAAAGTTGAAAAGGAAGTGATTTTTACAAAAAGCCTCCACACCCTTCTGGCATAAAAAAACTCAAACAATTCCCCTGAATTGTTTGAGTTTCTTAATATCTCATTTTCTCACTGAAGCTTCATGAAGAGCAGAAAGCTCTCTCTCCAGCTCGCCCAGGAGATTTTTACCGTCAATTTCTTCTATTAGCCCAAGTCTGACTGCAAAATCTATCTCTCTGGATAACCCAAACATTTGCGTATCCAATACCTCTTCATAAAGAGGGCATTGAGGCATTGTGAGATTATCCATTTGCACTTTTATCAGCTTTAAAATTTTATCAGCGTCAGCCTTTAGTATGGCATGGGCTTTCTCCTGATGATTAATAATCATTTCAGACGCCAACATTGATCCCCCCGTTTCCGAGCATAACCCAATCCTATCTATAAATTTTACAGTTAGATGGCCGAAAATGCAAGACTATTAAGCACCAGCAGAATTTAAATCAAGGCTGGAGGAAGGGTCGAATGACAATTAAATAAAATAGAGATATACTTGTCTTGAATAAGTTACGGAGGTGCGCGCATGATGGAATCCATCATTCCAATAAAGGGAAAGACCAATTATCAGATCACACTCGATCCCAGTGTCTGGATTTTTGATGATCGTAAAGTTAATTTAGATACATACTTTAATCAAACCGCAGAAAACCACGATGAAACAGAAAAATACACCCAATCCGTCTCTAAACATTGGGACAGGGAGATCATGGAAGGTGCAGTATTTCCTCCAACACTGAAAAGTGAGCGCAAGTATGAAAAACAGAAATTACTGGAGGGCACTTACGGCATTCCATTAAAACCCTTCCTTCTTAATGCAGGAATCAAGGATGATGCAAAAATCGTTCTTGTCGAACATCGAGATGGAGAATTAGAATTGCCGCTTGAGGAAGCCCAAAAATTAATCCTCGGTTTTTCAAAATCAGGCAGGCCTTTGACCGAGGACGGCCCTGTTCATGCCTATTACGGGGATGGCTCCAATTCCAACGATCCTCTGAAAGGCGTAAAAAGCTTCACTGTAAAATAAAAACCCGGGCTGGTTCAGCCCGGCTAATTCAGTAGGTCTGCTGCCAGTTGGGCAAGTGCGGACCTTTCTCCCTTTACCAGCTTGACATGACCGGCAATATGCTGATCCTTGAACTTTTCGACCACGTATGTAAGCCCGTTGTTGTAGGCGTCCAAGTAAGGATGGTCAATTTGGTCCGGGTCTCCCATTAAAACAATTTTACTTCCTTCCCCTACCCGTGTCAGGATGGTCTTAACCTCGTGCTTGGTCAAGTTTTGTGCCTCGTCGATAATTATGAACTGGTCCGGCAGGCTTCTTCCTCTTATATATGTTAATGCTTCCACCTCTATGGAACCCATTCCGGCAAGGATGGCATCCAATTCGCCCGGCTTTTTGGCATTAAATAAATACTCAAGATTGTCAAATATTGGCTGCATCCAGGGGCGAAGCTTTTCCTGCTTTTCACCTGGCAGAAAGCCCAGGTCTTTTCCGACAGGAACAATTGGACGAGCCACCAGCAGCTTTTTATACCTGCCAAGGTCCTCTGTTTGATATAAACCGGTTGCGAGGGCCAACAGCGTTTTTCCGGTACCTGCCCTGCCGCTTAAAGTTACCAGCGGAAGATCATTCCGCAACAGCATCTCCATCGCCATAATTTGCTGGACATTCCTTGCCCTGATTCCCCAAACCGGCTTCCCCTCATGGTCAAAAATCAGCTTTCTGACTTTCATTTTTTTCTTGTCCACTATTCCTAGTGCTGAAGCAGAACCTCCCAGCAGGTCTTTCATTAGGAGGAACTGATTGGGATAGAGAGTATGTCCTTTGATTTCTGTTAATGAGAGCTCCCCTTTTTCATAAAATTGATTCATTTTGGCCGCTTCAACATATACTTCCAGATAACCTGTATACAGGTCGTCGATTGCAACTACACGGTCACTCAGGAAATCCTCCGAAGTAAGTCCGATAGCATCAGCTTTTACCCTCACTAATGCATCTTTGCTGACAAGAATGACAGGACGTCCATCCTCTTTCGTCTGCTCTTCAAGAGAAAGGTTTTTGGCAACTGCCAGAATTCGATTATCATTCGTTTTTTCCACAAAAATTTCCTGAAGCTGATGAAAAGAACGGTGGTTAAGCTCGATTCTTAAAGTTCCCCCGTTTTCAAGGAGAATTTTTTCATGAAGCTTTCCAGTTTCTCTCATTCCGTCTATCAGCCTGGAAACCTGCCTCGCATTTCGCCCAATCTCGTCCATATACCGTTTTTTCGAATCAACTTCCTCGAGCACTACAGCAGGAATGACCACTTCATTATCCTGAAACGAGAATATGGCGTGCGGGTCCTGCAGCAGGACATTCGTATCTAGTACGTATATTTTACCCAAATTCTTGCCTCCCACCTTCCTGTTTTTTCTTGCGCCGCTAAAGACTTTCAGCTGGGACTTGGTAAAATATATGTTTTTCCGTATAAAGATAGAATGTATTTTGCACAATACCATGTAGGCAAGTCTTTTTTATCTTCTGAAGGTAAGAAAAACGTTCATGGTTATCATCCTTCTTTTAAACCAAAAGTAAATTCGGGGGTGTCAAAAGTGAAAAGCATAGCAGCGATATTCATTTTAATTCTGCTGGCTTCAGGATGCGGTACTCGTGAAGATGCATCCCAGAACAGGCAGGATGATTTAGTAAAAGTTAAAAACAGTGCATTTGAGCATGTGGACCGGGAGGAAAGCGAAAATATTTCAAACCACCTGGCTGAACTGGCGGAGCGTGTCCCTCAGGTTGAAAATGCCACAGCCGTGGTAATTGGCAATCTCGCGGTGGTTGGAATTGATATTAAGGCAAACCTTGAAAGGTCGGAGGTTGGTACAATTAAATATGCGGTCGCAGAAAGCATGAAGGATGACCCCTATGGAGCTGAGGCAATCGTAGTTGCCGATCCGGATATTACAGCGCGCCTCGACGAGATTGCAGAAGACTTTAACAATGGAAGGCCTCTTCAGGGAATCATGAACGAACTGGCTGATATTACAGGAAGAATTATGCCGGAAGTGCCGGCAGATATTATCGAACCTAATCCTAAAAATGCAACAGAGCAGAACAAGGAACAGCTGGAAACTGACGAAAAACGGAATCTTGAACAAAAACAGGACAAACAGTCCAATTACCATAAGGACAAGGAATAGAAAAAGCTTAGTCACTCTGACTAAGCTTTTCTCATGGCGTCCATCACTTGCTTATCCAAACGGGCAGCGGCATTTTTATCGTAGGTTTTATCATACTTTGGTTCAGTTACAATCTTTGAACCATAAAACATAACGTCTCTTACTTCACTGATTTGAATTTCAATCAAGGCGAGCTTTAAAGGCACTTCTTCCAGCCTTTCCGCTTTAACAGACGCCTGTCCCTGGATGGAATACGTCGATTCGTTGGCAATAAGATTCAGAACCACTTTATTGTTGGAGTTAATATTCTGGACAATCCGGGAGCGATTGTCGACAGCGAAAAAAATTGTCTGGTCATCCTTGGCCAAAACCCAGGAAATAGCACTGACGTTGGGGCCTCCTGTTTCATGGTCCACAGTGGCAATGGTTACGAAGCGTTCGTTTTGCAAATCCTCAAACAAGACAGATGTCAGTTTTGGTTCAACTTGATTTACCATAGTCCAGCCTCCTTAAATTACCACCATCTTACTACGGAACCATATTCAGGGCAAATAATCTGTTCATTCAAAAAATGAAACATGTCGAAATTAAAGGAATTCTATACTATAATATAAACCAGCAGTGTTTCAGCTATGTATACTTAAACGCTTTTAAACGAGGTGAAATAACATGAGAGTCAAATGCGTAATTTGTGAAAAGATTGAATCAATCAATGACGAAACCCTTAAGGCGAAACAGCTCCGAAACCGCCCTATCCATACATACTTATGCAAAGAATGCCACGATCGAATCACCGAAAAAACAGAAAAAAGACTGGCGACCGGAAACTTCCGTCTTTATAAATCGCCAGTGGAAAATGATGAATGGTAAAAAAAGCCGCCAATGCTGGCGGCTTTTTTTATGAGTCTGGATAGTTTACATACTTTTCCGGCTCATCACAAATCTGTTTAAGCATCACTTCTATCAGCTCTCGAGGAAATCTGTAGGTCTTTGTTTCCTTGTCAACTTCTACAGAAATATAATACATCTCCTCATCAGTAGTAAAACTGGGCTCAACAATTCCGTGCTCATCGGCCAAAAGCTGTTCAAACATTTTCCTGGTGTCAGAAGCAGCCGTATCGTGTGGCCTTTCATCTGTTACGACTTTGATGGTAATCCAGTTATAGAGCTTATCCTGCAGCGACATCATGCTTCAACACCTCAACTTGCATCCATTTCTTGTTTTTTGTGCTGGCGGAGCCTGATCTTATAAATGATTAAGATAAGTGCTGCAACTACCAGCCCTTCTGCTATTGGAAGGAATACTCCAAGAAATGTCAAAATCGTACAGCCAAGTATTAGAAAAAGGTAAATCAGGATTGATTTTCCCAAGGGCAATTTTTTGGCAAAGCCCAGCTTGTAGACGATGACACAAAGCATAATGATCGTCAGGTAAAGCATCCACATGCCTGCATCGGGATTTTCATGCACTTTGTACAATGCAGCAAAAAACGTCAGACGCTCGCTTACATCCATAACCCTTCCCCCTAGTTAATAGCTTATTGCTCTGCGTACTTCTTTTTCTTTGCAACCCGCTCCCGCTCGTTTTTATCAAGAATCTTTTTACGCAAACGGATATTTTCTGGTGTCACTTCACAATATTCATCATCATTCAGATACTCAAGTGATTCCTCAAGAGTCATAAGGCGCGGTTTTTTGATGACGGAAGTCTGATCTTTATTGGCTGAGCGAATATTCGTCGCCTGTTTAACTTTCGTGATATTAACCGTAATGTCGTTTTCACGTGTATGTTCACCAACAATCATGCCTTCATAAATCTCAGTACCAGGCTCAACGAAAATGGTTCCGCGGTCTTCTACTCCCATAATTCCGTAAGTAGAGGCTTTGCCTGACTCCATTGAGACGAGTACACCCTGGCGGCGTCCGCCAACCTGGCCTGAGGCCATTGGCTGATAGCTGTCAAAAGTATGGTTGATAATTCCATAGCCTCGTGTCAATGTAAGGAATTCGGTTGTATAACCAATCAATCCACGTGCAGGCACATTAAAGATCAAACGGACCTGGCCGCTGCCATTGTTGATCATGTCGAGCATTTCACCTTTTCTCGCACCGATGGATTCCATAACAGATCCAGTATGTTCTTCTGGCACGTCAATCTGTACGCGTTCGACCGGCTCACAACGAACTCCGTCAATCTCTTTAACGATAACTTCCGGTTTTGATACCTGAAGCTCGTATCCTTCCCGGCGCATATTTTCAATTAAAATGGATAGATGAAGCTCACCACGTCCGGAAACGATCCATGCATCAGGCGAATCAGTGTTATCCACTCGAAGGCTGACATCGGTTTGAAGCTGGGCGCGAAGTCTTTCCTCGATTTTTCGGGAGGTTAGATATTTCCCTTCTTTTCCGGCAAATGGACTGTTATTTACCAGGAATGTCATTTGCAATGTAGGCTCATCAATTCTTAGCACTGGAAGGGCATCCTGCTCATCAATTGGGCACACCGTTTCTCCGACATTGATATCTTCCATGCCGGATACCGCAATCAAATCACCCGCTTGTGCTTCTTGAATCTCTTCCCGCTTTAGGCCAAAGAAGCCAAACATCTTTGTCACACGGAATTGTTTTACCGAGCCGTCCAGCTTCATCAAGGCAACCTGCTGGCCGACATTCATGGTTCCGCGGAAAACACGGCCGATTCCGATACGTCCAACATAGTCATTATAGTCAAGAAGGGCAACCTGGAATTGCAGCGGCTCATCGCTATTATCGATTGGAGCCGGAATATGATCGATAATGGCTTCATATAGGGATTGCATGTTTTCGTCCTGCTTCTCAGGAGTCACACTGGCTGTTCCGTTAATACCTGAAGCATAGATGACCGGGAATTCCAGCTGATCTTCATCAGCACCTAATTCAATAAACAAATCAAGTACTTCATCTACAACTTCCTCTGGACGTGCAAAATCACGGTCAATCTTGTTGACTACAACAATCGGTGTCAGCTTCTGTTCCAGTGCTTTCTTTAGAACGAAGCGTGTTTGCGGCATACACCCTTCATACGCATCGACAACGAGCAGAACACCGTCCACCATGCGCATGATGCGTTCTACTTCCCCGCCAAAATCGGCGTGTCCCGGTGTATCCAGGATGTTGATCCTTGTGTCTTTATATTGGATAGCTGTATTTTTGGCCAGAATCGTAATTCCGCGTTCTCTTTCAAGATCGTTGGAATCCATGGCTCTTTCTTCAACATTTTCATTAGCGCGGAATGTGCCCGCTTGTCTTAACAGCTGGTCAACTAATGTGGTTTTACCATGGTCAACGTGGGCGATGATCGCAATATTCCTGATATCTTCTCGTAATTTCAAAAATGTTTACCTGCCTTTATATAAAATGTTATTTTTTCTCTTTTACAACAACTGAGTTATTATATCACATTTATTGTAGAAACCTAAAAAGATTTTGTTGTACAATAGAAATTATAGGATTATAAGCTATTTAAAAGGAGAAAACTCCATGAAACAAATAAAATGGGTATTGTTATTTTTTGCAATTGCCGCTGCAACATGCATGATTGGCATAGGAATTGCCATTGGTGAACGCAGTTTTATCGGGGCTGTTGCCTCTATCGCTGCTCTTGTTTTCATCATGGGCTTTGGATTTAAAACAAAGAAAAAATTGCGCGAACGCGGGGAAATTTAAAAGGAGGCCGGAATTCCGGCCTCCTTTTATAGTGGACGAATGAGGATCAGATATGTCCCTTCTTCTGAAGTTTCTGTTTTGAATTGTTCAAACCCACAGCGGGACAGGAATTCTGCCCAAGTATTTTGAGCAATCGGGATTCCCGTGAACAGAACGGAGGACCCTTTATCTTTCAGTTCCTGGGATAAGGAATGAATCATTGAATGGGCGGCGCCTTTTTCCCTCATCGAATTTTTTACCAGCATCGTTCCTAACCATGGCTTTCCATTGGAAGGTGCTGTTTCTAAATGGAAGGTGATTCCGGCTAATTCGCCCTCTATATCCCAAATTCGCCACTCACCTATAGACTGCCACTCCCCGATGAAATTTGATAAAGCTTTCCCGTTAAGTTCAACTGTTTGCCAAGCGGGGCTGTCCTCCACCACACTTTCAAAGAAGGCCATCTCTTTAAAGGTGAAGGGCCTCCAATTCAGATTTACCATTTTCCGTTTTCCAGGAAATTTTGCATGATATCTGCATGTAGTCCAGGTTTTGAAACGAAAACGGAATTCTCCTTTAAAAGGTCAAGCTGCTGTCCCCTTAGATTAGTGGCAACTCCGCCCAGTTCTTCAATCATAATGATTCCCGCAGCGAAATCCCATGGGGCAAGTCTTGGAGTAATATAAGCGTCAATTCTCCCAGTGGCAACATATACCATTTCTAATGCAGCGGAACCATAGGACCTTGTTCCTCTGGCTGCTTTTACGAGAGGGGCAAGCAGTTCGGGAGGGAGGCGTTTGTTTTCCGTTACCCATGTTGCATTTAGGGCGATAATCGATTCTGAAACACTGCGTTCCTCAAGTTCGGGAATCTGTTCATCATTTAAGAATACGCCATTGCCCTTAATGACATGGTAAAGTTCGTCATGCACAACATCATATATAAGTCCTATTCGCCCTTCACCATTTACATAGATTCCTATCGAAATGGCGAAGTTACGCTGCTGGTGGACAAAATTCATTGTTCCGTCAATTGGGTCAATAATCCATACCACACCAGACAATTTCGATATCGTGTCACCATAGCCTTCTTCTCCCAGGATTTGATGATCAGGAAAGGTTTCATTAATTTTATTGATAAAAAATTGTTCTGTTTCCTGGTCAATATTTGTCACCAAATCATTAGGATTCGACTTAGTCGTGACATTCAAGGTTTTAGGGAAGGAATCACGAATCCGTTGCCCCGCTTCTTTTATCCATCGTTTCGCGTATGTATCAATCTCATGCAAGTCGATATGCATTGTCTATTCCCCCTGCGGATCAATAATGTTATGATTTAGCTTAAAGGAAAAAATTCTCAGCTTCAAGCTTTTTCCCCTTTTACCCTAATAAGAAAGTTAAATAATAAACGAACTCCCCGCATCGCCCAGGAGTCCGTTTCATTTTACCCTGCTATTTATATTTCCAATACCCATTTGTTTTACCCGATCCTTTTTTCATTCTACAAGATGAAATCTATAGTGCTTTTAACCTGACCAATTCCTGGCGGATTTTTTCCAGCTTTTGCTTACATTCCTTCATTTTGGGTTTATTGGATTCCCCCATGGCCTCAAAAAGTGTTGCAAGCTCATAATCCATTTCCAGTCGAAGTACGGCTTTCCTTTGAAGCTCTCCATTCTTTTTTCTTGTGGTATTTATCAGTTGTTTCACATCTATGCACTCCTTCATTCCATTTAAATTAAGATTCTTGTTTATATTCTATGAAATACTATTGGACGATGTAACAAATTTGTGCTATTACCTAGATTCCAAGCCAATTGCTTCAATATAACATTCGAGTTTGGTACAATTGGTCTTAAAGACTCAGGAGGTTATGACATGCCAGTTTCCGGTTTTACAAAAAACGATTTTAATGTTTTTACTATAGACGGTCTTGATGAACGGATGGAGGCTCTGAAGGAGCACGTCAGGCCAAAGCTTGAAGAGCTGGGCAAGGAGTTCACTCCTACCCTGTCATCATTGACTGGAGAAGAAATGTTCTACCATGTAGCTAAACATGCCCGCCGTACCAAAAATCCGCCAAAGGATACCTGGGTTGCATTTGCAGCTAATTCCCGCGGCTATAAAATGATGCCCCACTTCCAAATCGGCCTTTGGGAAAGCCATGTTTTCATTTGGTTTGCACTCATTTACGAGGCACCCGATAAAGAGGCTTTCGGTAAGGTACTGGAAAAAAATGCTGATTTCATTTATAAGCAAATTCCAGCAGATTTTGTTTGGTCAACTGATCATACAAAACCAGACACTATAAAGCATGACGAGCTATCGAGAGATGAACTGCTTTCCATGTTCAGCCGTTTGCAGACAGTTAAGAAGGCTGAAATTTTATGTGGATATCAAGTTCCCCGGGAAAGGGCCATCAAACTCAGCCCCGATGACTTGGCGAAGATGATTGATGGTGTATTTAAGACCCTAATACCCCTATATAAAATGGCATAAACCTTGCTGGCAAAGGCAGGAGAATGAAAAAAAAAACGGCCTAGGCCGTTTTTTTCTTCATTTCATTTTCACTTTTCCTGCGGGCAATTCCTTCGCCGCCTTAATGGTCCGATAGGAGGAGTATCCGCTCTCTTCCTCGAATTCATTAAAGATTTTTTTTTCTTCAGATTTGCCGGGAACAATTTCCTTAAAGCGGCGGTAGGCAGCCATTAATGCTTCCCTGTCAATTCCTTTTTCGTATGCCTGCTCGATTCCCTCAAAAAAACGGATCACATCAATGATTTCATCCGTTGACCAGGTATGGTCGATGGGATATTGATATTCCATATTCTTTCAGCACCTGCCTTAACAGATTTACCTGTTGATTTTACACATTGCTGGCATTTGGTGCAAATTACATGTCTTTGGATACCTGCCACTTTGATCTGATCGCTTCTGCCTCCGAAATAATAGTTTCCATAAGCTTGCTGACAGACGGAACATCCTGAATTAAACCCATAACCTGTCCAGCCCAGGCGAACCCTTCCTCCGCCTTCCCTTCATAAATATATCTTTTATTTGCTTCTCCGCTGATGAAGTCTTTTAGCGACTCATAATCTCCATTTGTCTTCTCGAGCTCCAGGATCTTCCTGGTCCATTCATTAGCTATCGCCCTTCCAGGTGAACCGAGGGACTTTTTGATGACTACAGTATCGCTTTCAGTGCCCATGATCAGACTGTTTTTATAAAGGTCGCTTGCATGGACACACTCCCTGGTGGCAATGAACCTGGTGCCCATTTCAATGCCCTCTGCACCGAGGCTTAGTGCGGCCATAAGACCTCTTCCATCCCCGATGCCACCTGATGCAATAACAGGAATATCAACAGCATCAGCCACACTTGGAATCAGCACCATGGTCCCTGTATCATTTTTCCCAAGGTGTCCTCCCCCCTCCTGACCAACAACCATTACCGCATCAGCCCCAAGCTCCTCCGCTTTTTGCGCCTGTCTTTTTGCTGCTACTAGTACGAGCTTTTTTACAGGTGTTCCTTTGAGCTGATTAATAATGGGGGCAGGATTGCCTCCTGTCATAGTGACAACCGGGACCTTTTCTTCCAGCGCTACATCCAAAAAAACCGAAAACGGCCTCCTTTGTTGTCCTATGGCAAAATTAACCCCGAACGGCTTGTCCGTCAACTTCCTGACCTTATGGATTTCTTCCCTTAATGCTTCAGGGTTCTCTAGCGACATGGCTGTTATTTGACCAAGGCCGCCCGCATTTGAAACAGCCGCTGCCAGCCCGGAATATGCCAGATAAGCCAGCCCTCCCTGAATAATAGGGTATTGAATCCCCAAAAGCCTGGTTACTCTCGTGTTCCAATTCAATCTATTACACCCCTTTCGTTTTCACTATTCGCTTCTGAAAATGAATTTCCTTTTATTCTAATAAAACAAGGGTATTAATAAGAGGAGGGTGAAAAGAAATACTGCCCATTAATACTCGATTACTTCTTTGCAAAGGTAATGAATAGTGCTATAATTCATTTGTTTTATTTGTAAAGTTTATTAGTACTCATATAAAGAGGTGTAGCAACCATTGTTGTCTCAAAAAGAAACCCCGCTTTTCAGCGGTTTAGTAGAACATGCCAAAAAGAACCCTGTTCAATTTCATATTCCCGGTCATAAAAAAGGGTCAGGAATTGACCCTGAATTTAGAAAATTCATTGGTGATAATGCTCTTTCGATTGATTTAATCAATATAGGCCCACTGGATGACCTCCATTCACCAAAAGGGATTATCAAACAGGCCCAGGAGTTGGCCGCCGAGGCATTCGGAGCTGACCATACCTTCTTCTCCGTTCAGGGGACCAGCGGGGCAATCATGACGATGATCATGGCTGTATGCGGCCCTGGGGATAAGATCATCGTACCAAGGAATGTGCATAAATCCGTCATGTCAGCAATTGTTTTCTCCGGAGCTATTCCAATTTTCATTCATCCTGAGATAGATGAGAAATTAGGCATCTCCCACGGCATCACAACAGACGCTGTAGAAAAAGCACTTGAACAGCATCCTGATGCCAAGGGAGTTCTTGTCATTAATCCCACCTATTTCGGTGTATCAGCAGACTTAAGAAAGATTGTTGAAATCGCCCATTCTTTCCAGGTACCGGTATTGGTCGATGAAGCGCACGGAGTACACATCCACTTTCACGAGGAACTTCCGCTTTCGGCAATGCAGGCTGGAGCTGACATGGCTGCAACCAGTGTACACAAGCTCGGCGGGTCGATGACTCAAAGTTCCATTCTTAATATTAAAGAAGGGCTGGTGTCTCCCAAGCGGGTCCAATCCATTATCTCAATGCTGACTACCACCTCCACATCCTATCTCCTTCTGGCCTCATTGGATGTGGCCAGGAGACGGCTGGTAATGGAAGGAAAAGAACTGATCGGTGAGACCATCCGGCTCGCTCAATCCATCAGGGAGCGCATTAATAAGATCGAACATCTTTATTGTGTTGGGCCTGAAATCCTGGGCAGGAAAGCAACATTTGATTACGACCCTACAAAATTAATTATCTCAATCAAGGACCTTGGAATAACTGGATACGAGGCTGAAAAATGGCTTCGTGAAACATACAATATTGAAGTCGAGCTATCCGATCTTTATAATCTCCTGTGCATTATTACACCAGGAGATACCGAGCAAGAAGGAGATGTATTGATAAAAGCCCTTCAGGACCTTTCAAGCGAGTTCCATACGGAGTCAGAAAAGCTCCATGCCCAGGTAGTTCTTCCAGATATCCCGTTGCTCGCTCTTACCCCAAGAGATGCTTTCTATGCAGATACAGAAGTAGTTCCTTTTGCTGAATCAGAAGGAAGAATCATTGCGGAGTTTGTCATGGTCTATCCACCAGGAATCCCTATTTTTATACCCGGAGAGATTATAACCGAAGAAAATCTCCGCTATATCCAGATGAATATCGAAGCTGGTCTGCCCGTACAGGGACCGGAAGATGATCAACTGAAGATGATCCGCGTTATTAAGGAACACAAAGCGATACGATAAATAAAAGCAGGTTAAGTCCTATATCTTTGGGCTTAACCTGTTTTTTTGAAAAGAAAAAACATGCGGAATGCCGCATGTTTTGCACGTATTATGATTATCTTTTAATATGGTGGTCTCCATCCTTGCACTTACATTTGTTTGAATAAAGAACAGATACTTTCTCCGATTCGAAATGCTCAATTGTAGAATTGCATGTTTGACATACGATAGTGCCCATCATTCAAACCCCTTTTCGCTTAAGATTTTTGTAAACGCTTAATTATCTATAAATCAATAATATTATAACTTTATTAATTTTTCAAGCCTAAATCGTATAACACAATTAGAGTTTTTTCGCTCTTTATGTTCTGAATTGGATACTTTTTTTTAGATGTGACATAAAAGAAAAAAAAATAAAAGAACAGGCCATCTTGGCCTGTTCTTTTATTTTTTATTCGTACTGAGGTTCAAAAGGCATTGTCGGCAGGGCGGATCGGAAGAACTCGGCAAGATCGGCTGCTTGCTGATGCTCCTTTATACGAAAAGTAGTCTGCAAGTATTCAATATCAGCTGCGTCATTCGGGTCAAGGAGGGCTGACCGTCCAGTTTGCATACAGACGACAAGCGGTTTTCCGAAAAACATATTGGTGTACACGATTCCAAAATCATAGCGGGTTTCATCTGTTGTAAAACCGACAAACCTTACTTGCGCCTTTTCGTGCTCATCATAAAGCTTTTCGAACAATTCCATAAACCATCTCCTCCTTATTTGACTATTTAGAATATTATTATAACTTTACTGTGCTGTATTTGCAAGTCATAGCCTCTTTTTGATGTAAGCGGTTGTCACCTCTTTTTACGAAGTGCTAGAATAAAATGGAATAGAGGTGTTAAATAAGGGGGATTGATTGAAAATGTCCAAAAACGCTTATATTAAACTAGTTCCTTCTTCGGCTCAGCAAACCATAACGACCGAAGAACTAAAAGAGCTGTTCCAATACTATAAAGAGATTACTGCAAAGACAGGAAATCAGCTTGACTGGAATTATGATAACGCTGCATTTCCATACGAGATAAAAGAAAAAGATGAAGGTAAAGGAGTCTGGTTTTATCTGCAGTCTGAACAGGACCGTTATAACGCCATCCTGATCGGTGTGGATCGTGAATTGGCAAGGGATAAGGACGGTGAGGACTGGGAGCAGACTTATATACAGATTACATTGCCGGAAACAGCAACGGCCGGTGATAAAGGAAAAGCAAATGAGTTCTGCAAATTTATGGGCAAAAAACTTCAGGGAGAACTGCATCTATTCAACGGGCGCATTATGTACTTTTACCCTAGAAAATAGGCTAGGGAAAGGCCCCGGATATCGTTAAGAGGCCCTGTGATCAGGAGAGGTTTCAATTTCTTCTGGATCTACAATCGTAAAGCCTTTCTCCTGGATTCCTTTCACAATGCCTTCTAAGGCTTGGCTTGTCCATTGCCGGTCATGCATAAGCAGGTTGGCCCCGTTCTTCAAATAAGGAGTATTGACCATGATGTCCGCAAGGGCTTCTGGAGTCTGATACTCCTTTTCCCAATCATACCCATATGACCAGTTCATGAGCGTCATCTTTTCTTCCCGTGCGACGTTTCGGCTATATGGTGTCATTTGCCCAAATGGCGCCCTGAAAAATTTCGGCTTTTGTCCAACAATGCCTTGCACTCTCCTATTCAAGGAGACGATTTCTTCTCTTTGCTGAGCCTCGGTTAGCTCAGTGAGCCGTTGATGATGGTACGTATGGTTTCCGATAGGGAAACCTAATTCGTAAATCTTTTTTAATGCATTTTCACCGCCAGGACGGTCCAGCAGGTGGCCATTTACGAAAAAGATAGCCTTGACCCCCAAACTTTTTAATGTTTTAGCCATTTCAACAGAATAATTTGCCGGTGCATCGTCAATCGTAAGCAGCACCACCTCTTTAGGAGCATCACCGGTCGGCTCTACAGCCCATGTTTCAAGATTGATTGAGTACCTTTTCCCTTGCTCCATTTGTTTAGTATCCAATTCCTGCTCAGTTACCCTTTCTTCTTTCAGGACGGCTGCCTGTTCATACTCTGTCCTATCACTCCCTTGGTTTGCTTCTCTTGAATCCGTCTCTGGCGAATCCTTCCCAGATTGGCAAGAGACCAACAAGAGTGCTGCAAAGATCGCGGCTGCTGCATATTTCATAAAATCCTCCTCATCTTCAATGAATAAATAGGGATAAAGCCAGCTGCAAAGAGGCATACAACCCCAGGCTAACAAAGGTAGTAAAAAGCGTTCTTCTAGCAGACTTCATTATATAATTTCCAAAGATCACAGCCAAATAAAAAAAAACTAAAAACATGATTACATTGTATATAGGATGGTCATGCTTTGACAGCCATTCTAAAAAAGTGTATCCACTCCAGATCATCAATTGAACAATAATAACCGAGTAGACCTTCAAAATCCCACCGCCAATCTATATGAAATTGTTCCCTATCCAGCAACAAAAAAACACACTGAAGCTCCTTATTTTTAGTATATGTATTAATATTCTGCTTATTTTTCATTTTTGTAACATTTAAGTGACAGAGGGGTTTTTTGGAAATTCCTATGATAGAATGACTATGACAAATTATATAGGTAAAAAGAATCCCGTAAAAAGTGAGGCAAGAAGAATGAAAGGCCTATCTTTTATTTTAGCCGCTTCCTTCCTGTTGTTAACTTCTTCCTGTAACATGGCGTACGATTACGAGGATCTGCAGCTCGACCATAATGTAAAGCAAGTGGTGTTTTTTTCTGATGAAACAGATTATTACCATGAAGCCCCTTATTATGATGCAATCATTGAGTTAAAGAAGGATTTTCCTGAGGAAATTGACAATATGATGGTTTTATCAGCAGATAAAGCAAATAAATATTATGAAATGTTCCAAGTTGAGAAATGCCCAGCCATTCTTGTGTTCTACAGGGACGAGGTGGTTGTGAAGGTGAATGGCAGCGTATCAAAAGAACAAATCATTCAACCAATGGCAGAAGTACTGGCACATGATTTAAATACACAGATTCATTAATAAAGAGGCTGGGACAAAACCCTGCTCTGATAATGAAAAAGCCGGTGAAATTTACGACGAGTAAATTTCACCGGCTTTGATTATTTTTACAATAAAAT
>NZ_SLVV01000006.1 GCF_004340465.1 Mesobacillus foraminis
TGCCCCCGCAATCTGGTCCGGTAGTTCAGTTGGTTAGAATGCCTGCCTGTCACGCAGGAGGTCGCGGGTTCGAGTCCCGTCCGGACCGCCATTATATTACTAGTATAATAGTACAATTGGTATAGCTGCCAGTTTTTGGAGGGGTAGCGAAGTGGCTAAACGCGGCGGACTGTAAATCCGCTCCCTCAGGGTTCGGCGGTTCGAATCCGTCCCCCTCCACCATTACAGGGGTATAGTTTAAAGGTAGAACAGAGGTCTCCAAAACCTCCAGTGTGGGTTCGATTCCTACTACCCCTGCCAAATACCTTTCATGGCGGTCGTGGCGAAGTGGTTAACGCATCGGATTGTGGCTCCGACACTCGTGGGTTCGATTCCCATCGATCGCCCCATGTATTATTCATGCGGGTGTAGTTTACTGGTAAAACCTCAGCCTTCCAAGCTGATGTAGTGGGTTCGATTCCCATCACCCGCTCCAAAAATGAATTGCATAAAAGCAGAAGCTAGACATATGGGCCTATAGCTCAGCTGGTTAGAGCGCACGCCTGATAAGCGTGAGGTCGATGGTTCGAGTCCATTTAGGCCCATCATTAAAAAACAAATTATTCCGCAGTAGCTCAGTGGTAGAGCATTCGGCTGTTAACCGAACGGTCGTAGGTTCGAATCCTACCTGCGGAGCCATCCGGCCCGTTGGTCAAGCGGTTAAGACACCGCCCTTTCACGGCGGTAACACGGGTTCGAATCCCGTACGGGTCATATAAAAAAAGCTGTCAGGTTTGACAGCTTTTTTTATTATGTGTAAAACTACATAAATCAGCCCGGCATAAATGCCGGGCTCCATGTATTGAATCCTATTATAATCGTTTAAAGTAAATAAGCTGGATTGTCTAATCTTACTAAACAGTCAAGTTTTTTGAGTCTTTGTCTGAAAGGGGTAAAGTAATAATTTTCCCGCCAATTTGAACATGGATGGTGTCGTTAAATATAGCCTTTACAATTCCTTTTAGAGAAATGGACGAATTGACAGAGATCATATTTTTATCATCATTTTCTGCTTTCATACCGTATTTACCGCCTTCCATCGGAAATTTTACAATCGTAAATATATTATTACAGGGAACATGTTTATTGATTAAAGGTTAGAGGGGTGTAAAATACAATTAATAAATAAACATGAACCATAGTTCAAGTATTCCATATAGCAACAGTGCTGTCAATTGAAAAAACTGAGGCCGGCTTGGGAGTTTCAGGAGGAGCCAGAAGGAGAATCCGGATCAAAAACTCTTTCCTGATAAGTCATATACCCACTAACAGGAAGTCCAAATCCAATAACAAACTATAAGGAAGGCAAACTTCCTAAATACTTATGTAGGTACTGCAATTTAAAAAACGCAACACAGAGAAATGTGAATATTCAAATTATACAAAAAATACAAAAGGAATAATAGACCTTTTTTAAATAAAATATTATTTCTCCTCAAGTTCATAAAATTTCCATTTTTAAAGGATAATTTTTAGTAATGAATTAACGTAACAACGACAGAAAGAACAGCTGGCATATAGCTGTTCTTTCCTTTTGTTCATTTTAAATATTAATTAAGGCTTTAACGGCTTTTTGATCGAATACTTTTTTGACATGGTCTAAAAGAGTTAAATAAACCATTCCGTTTCCTTCAATTTTTGGGGAGTTTCCTAGTGGTACCGTTCTTTTTACCAGCTGCGCGTACAATTCCGGCACCGTCAAATCTCTTTCAAAATCTGAATTGGACAATACCTTTAATAATGCCAGTGCGCCCGAGACATGTGGAGTGGCCATTGATGTTCCGCTGAGAGATGCATAAGTTCCATTGAGGTAGGTTGATGTTATTTTTTCTCCAGGTGCCACTAAATCCACCTGGTTGTTGGAATTGGTAAATTCGGATGATTGCCGCTCGAGGTCAATTGCCCCAACGCTTATTACTTCATTATAGCAGCCCGGATAACCCAGTTCATCCGTACTGTCTTCACCATCACCTTCATTGCCTGCAGCACATACAACCAATATATTTTGATTCACCGCTTTTTTTATGATATCATGCAGCTCTTTTACATCTTCCGGGCCGCCCAGGGACATTGAAATAATATCGACCTTCTGGCTAATGGCGTAGTCTATGGCTTTTATAATCCAATCATACTGGCCTGACCCATTTTTCCCAAGTACTTTTAAAATCAACAAATTGGCTTCGGGAGCTACTCCGGCCACACCTGTGTTATTAAGGCTTGCTGCGATGGTTCCTGCAACATGTGTACCGTGTCCATTATAATCCTCATAGATCTCGCTTTTTCCGCCGTCATCCTGTGTAAAATTGCGTCCGCCAATTATACGGTCCTTTAAATCTGGATGATCAGTATCACAGCCCGTATCAAGGATTGCTATAGTAATGCCTTGACCTTTCGTTTCGCTCCAAATCTCTGGGGCCTGGATAATTTCAACACCCTTAGGTATTTCATTAACCATTTCCAGCTGCTCTTCCAATTTATACGGAATAAGATGAACGCATTTCTCCACTTTACTCCCTCCTCCAAATAATTTTTGGCTTGTGAGAAACTGGTTGTAGTTGAATTATACCAATTATTTAAATTTTTAAAAAGATTCCAATGGCTGATATTTACGAACAAGGTGGATTATTATATAGGAAATTTTCAGTACAACTGCATATATTAACCTTCGGATGCTGGTTAAAAAATTATATTTCCTCATAAAAAGATGGAACCCACTGGGCGCCATCTTTTTAAGGATGTATTTTATTGAAATTGTTCGAGTACGGAGAAAAAGTTTTTAACAAATTGGTAGAAAACCTTATCTGAAGGTGCAAGATCCCTTGTCTTAGGTACGATTAACCCGACGGTCCTTTTCACACTTGGTTCATCGATTGGAATTTTAACTGTGAAGCGTGGCAGAGAATCATAAAAGGTACTATCAGGAAGCAGGGTTATCCCGATCCCGGCGGATACAAGTCCTTTTAAAGCATCCATATCCTCTCCTTCAGAGGCAATGTGAGGGGTGAAACCTGCGTGCTTGCAAGCTTCCACAACAATTCTTTGCAGGATATAGCCTTTAGGAAACAGGACAAAGTGGTCGTTCCGTAAATCACTGAGAGATAATGATTTTCGTTCCGCAAAGGGGTGGTTTGCAGGAACAAGCGCAGATAATCTTTCTGTAAACAAGATATGACCCTCAATATCGTTTTCTCTAGTAGGCACGGGTCCCAGAAAGGCAATGTCTAGGTCTCCGGATCTTACTGCTTCAATTAAGTAGGAGTAGGATCCCTGCCGGAGATGAAAGGCAATGTCGGGGTTTTTCTCTCTGAAAGCAGAAATGACCGTGGGGAGCAGGTGGTTGGCCAGACTCGTTGGGTAGCCTACTTTTATTGTTCCTTGAGAAGGATTCAAGTGTTCTTCTACGATTTGTTTTGCCTGATCAAGTGCTCTAAGCGCTTTTTTTGTATAAATTAAAAATGTTTTGCCAACTGGCGTCAGCTTGACATTTCTGCCTACTCTTTCAAACAATGTAATCCCAAGCTCTGACTCAAGTTTGGAAATTTGCAGGGAGACTGCTGATTGGGCTACATGAAGGTGAGTAGCTGCCTCTGTAACATGTTCCCTTTCGGCTACTTCCACAAAATATTGCAATTGACGCAGCTCCATTTCTTATCCTCCTATCATTCATTTCAAATCGAGATTGATTTGATCCAAACTATATATTGTTTATATTATATATAAAATCTAAAATAGAAAACAGGAAAAATAATCGGAATTTTATTAAAACGGGGGAGATAGTTATGACTTATCATCAAATACCAAAAGCACAAGGTCTCTACCGTCCTGAATTTGAACATGATGCATGTGGAATCGGATTATACGCTCATATCAAGGGATACGCAACACATGATATTGTTAAAAAAGGACTACAAATGCTCTGCCAATTAGACCATCGAGGCGGCCAGGGGGCCGATCCGGAAACAGGGGACGGAGCAGGGCTTATGGTTCAGATTCCAGACCGGTTTTTTAAAAAGTCCTGTCCGGAAATGAATCTTCCTGAAAACGGACGCTACGGTGTGGGGATGATATTTTTCTCCAATGTTGAGGAAGAAAGGATAGAAATTGAAGCACATATCAACAATCTGATTGAACAGGAAGGGCAAATCCTGCTTGGCTGGAGAACGGTTCCGGTAGATGCCGGAAAAATCGGTAAGATCGCCCAAAAAACGACTCCCGTTGTTCGTCAGGTGTTTATTGGAGCAGAACAGTCCATCCAGGACGATTTAACATTCGAGAGAAAATTGTACATCATCAGGAAGCAGGCAGAGCTATGGGCAGGAACTGTTGAAAAGCAATTCTACTTCGCCAGTCTGTCAAGCAGGACGATTGTCTATAAAGGACTGCTTACTCCTGAACAAGTAGATGCGTTTTATCTGGATTTGCAAGATGAGGATTTTATTTCAGCTTTTGCTTTGGTGCATTCCCGTTTCAGTACAAATACTTTCCCTAGCTGGGAAAGAGCACATCCAAACCGATACCTCATTCACAATGGTGAAATTAACACGTTAAGAGGGAACATTAATTGGATGAAGGCCCGTGAAAAGCAATTTGTTTCAGAAGCTTTTGGTGATGACCTGGAAAAGCTCCTGCCAGTTTTGAATACTGATGGTAGTGATTCTTCTATTTTGGACAATGCTCTTGAATTCTTCGTTCTTGCTGGCCGGAAGCCGGCACATGCCGCAATGATGCTTATACCGGAGCCTTGGTCCAAAAATCCGCATATGACGGAAGAAAAACGTGCGTTTTATGAATATCACAGTACACTGATGGAACCCTGGGATGGCCCAACCGCCATTTCCTTTACAGACGGCAAACAAATCGGGGCCATTCTTGATCGCAACGGTTTGCGTCCAGCCCGTTATTATGTAACAAAAGATGATTACATCATCTTCTCTTCTGAAGTGGGAGTCATTGATGTCGAGCCTGATAATGTATTGTATAAAGAGCGTCTAAGCCCTGGCAAGATGCTGCTGATTGATCTGGAGGAAGGACGCATCATTTCGGATGAAGAAATCAAATTGGAAATGGCAAACGAACTCCCTTACCAGCAATGGCTTTATGAAAAGCTTGTCAGAATGAAAGATTTAAAGGTTGATATTAAAGAAGAAGAGTTTGGAGATATTGTAACCCGCCAAAAGGCTTTTGGTTACACATACGAGGACGTAAACAAGTATCTGATCCCAATCGTTACGGAGGGGAAAGATCCGCTTGGTTCAATGGGGAATGATATTCCTCTCGCGGTTTTATCTGATCGTCCACAATCCTTGTTTAATTACTTTAAGCAATTGTTTGCGCAGGTAACGAACCCGCCAATAGATGCAATTCGTGAAGAAATAGTCACATCAACAGTTTCCTATCTGGGCAAAGAAGGAAATCTTCTTCACCCAACTGAAGAAAATTGCAGAAGGATTCAGCTGGATACCCCGGTTTTAACAAATGGGCAAGTGGATTTGTTAAAATCAAACCTTTTGGAAGGGGTAAAAAGCAAGGTAATCCATACATTATATATTGAAGATCTTGAAGGTGGACTGGAACGGATTTGTGAAGAGGCTGAAGAAGCAATCTCTGAAGGAATCAGTCTATTAATCCTTTCAGACAGAAACATGAACCAGGAAGCGGCGGCTATTCCGACATTGCTTGCGGCAAGTGCTCTGCATCAGCATCTTGTCCGAAACGGAAACCGTACAAAGGCCAGCATCATTGTTGAATCAGGTGAGGCTAGAGAGGTTCATCATTTTGCAGCATTAATTGGCTATGGGGCAGATGCCATCAACCCGTATTTGACATTTGCTACATTTAAGCAAGCTGTCTCTCAAGGCAAGATCAGCCTTTCTTATGAAGAGGCAGTCAATAAATACATTAAGGGCATCACTGAAGGCGTCGTAAAAGTAATGTCGAAAATGGGGATTTCCACTGTGCAAAGTTATCGGGGCGCCCAAATTTTTGAAGCAGTCGGGATTGGGTCGGAAGTGATTAACCGTTATTTTAGCGGCACTGCTTCTCAATTAGGCGGAATTGACCTGGAGACGATTTCCAAGGAGTCTAAAATAATTCATGATGGTGCATATGCCGGATCCATTGACGATACTTTGGAACCAGGAAGTGATTTCCAGTGGAGAAAGACTGGAGAGCACCATGCATTTAACCCAAAAACCATCCATACTCTTCAATGGGCAACGAGAAAAGGCGACTATGGTCTGTTTAAACAGTTCTCTGAGGCTGCCAATGAGGAAAGAATCGGCTTTTTACGGAATTTGTTCAGCTTTGATGAAAAACGCAAATCAATTTCTATTGATGAGGTAGAATCTGTAGATTCCATCGTTCGCCGATTCAAAACAGGTGCCATGTCATTTGGTTCTTTAAGTAAAGAAGCCCATGAAACGCTCGCTATTGCCATGAACCGTTTAGGGGGAAGAAGCAACAGCGGAGAAGGCGGAGAGAATCCAAACCGCTATATTATTGATGAAAACGGCGATAACCGTAGAAGTGCAATCAAACAAATTGCTTCCGGTCGCTTTGGAGTTAAAAGTCATTATCTGGTCAACGCGGATGAACTGCAAATCAAGATGGCGCAAGGAGCGAAGCCTGGTGAAGGCGGACAGCTTCCAGGGAATAAGGTATACCCTTGGGTTGCGGAAGTGCGCGGTTCAACACCGGGTGTCGGCTTAATTTCACCACCTCCGCATCATGATATATATTCGATTGAAGATTTGGCGCAATTAATCCATGATTTAAAAAATGCAAACACCAATGCAAGAATTAGCGTAAAGCTGGTATCTAAAGCTGGTGTTGGAACAATAGCAGCGGGTGTTGCCAAAGGAGTAGCAGATGTAATTGTTATTAGTGGCTACGATGGCGGTACAGGAGCCTCTCCAAAAACAAGCATAAAGCATACGGGTCTTCCTTGGGAGCTTGGCCTTGCCGAGGCTCATCAGACATTGATGCTAAATGGCTTGCGTGATCGTGTTGTTCTTGAGACAGACGGAAAATTGATGACTGGTAAAGATGTTGTCATGGCGGCGCTTTTTGGAGCCGAGGAATTTGGTTTCGCGACAGCACCCCTTATCGTTCTTGGCTGTGTCATGATGAGGGCATGCCATCTGGATACTTGTCCTGTTGGAGTGGCGACTCAGAATCCAGAACTGCGTAAAAAATTCACTGGTGAAGCAGATTACATTGTGAATTATATGAAATTTGTGGCTCAGGAAGTGCGGGAACTTATGGCAGAACTTGGGTTTAGAAGTGTAGAGGAAATGGTGGGACGTGCGGATGTCCTGAAGGTAAGTGAGCGTGCAAAATCGCATTGGAAGGCAAAGCATCTAAATCTTGCCACCTTGCTGTATACGATCGATGGCGCCCGGACTTTCTCTACACCGCAAAACCATAAAATCGAAGCGTCACTTGATGTACAGCAAATCTTACCAGTAGTTCAGGGTGCCATCGAATTAAAAACACCGGTTGAAGCTTCCTTCCGAATCACGAACGTCAACCGTGTAACTGGCACAATTGTAGGAAGTGAAATCTCCAAGCAGTACGGGGAAGCCGGTTTGCCTGAAGATACGATAACATTGAGATTTATCGGTTCAGCCGGACAGAGCTTTGGGGCCTTTGCTCCAAAAGGAATGACCATGTTATTGACAGGGGATGCAAATGACTATATCGGAAAGGGTCTATCTGGCGGAAAATTGGTTGTAAGAGCCCATGAGCCAGCAAAATTATTCTCGGCTGGCAATGTAATCGCCGGAAATGTTGCCTTTTATGGTGCAACAAGTGGTGAAGCCTATATCAGCGGGCGTGCCGGGGAGCGTTTTGCAGTCCGCAACAGCGGCGCAAATTTAGTGGTTGAAGGAATTGGAGATCACGGCTGTGAATATATGACTGGAGGACGTGTTGTCATCCTTGGCGATGTGGGGAAAAACTTTGCAGCAGGAATGTCCGGAGGCATTGCATACGTTCTGGCTGATAACCTGGACGAATTTATTGGTCTTTGCAATCAAGAGATGGTCGGATTTGAAACGATAAGGGATAAGGCTGAATTAAATGCAGTAAAAGCTATGGTTGAAAATCATTTGAGATATACCGATAGCGCAAAAGCAACTTATGTTACGGAAAACTGGGAAGATGTCGCAGGAAAGTTTGTAAAAGTCATTCCGAATGATTATAAGCGGATGGTTGAGCAGATTGACATGCAAAAAGCTGCTGGCCTGACAGACGAGGAAGCCACAATGCACGCGTTTCAGGCAAATGCTGGACAGAAGGTAAAATCGTCCGAACAACCAGAATCGTTAGCACAGTAGGAAAGGGGACAGAACGATGGGAAAAGCAACAGGATTTATGGAATTTACTCGGGAAAAGGGAAAAGAACGCAGCCCTCTTACACGTACAAACGACTGGAATGAATATTCTGCTCCTTTAGCTGATGATGCCTTAAGAAGACAGGGAGCGCGCTGCATGGACTGTGGTACACCTTTCTGCCATATGGGGATGGAGCTCCAAGGGACCACAACAGGATGTCCGATTCACAATCTTATTCCTGAATGGAACGATTTAGTTTATCGGGGTCAGTGGAAAGAGGCGCTCGAACGCTTATTAAAAACCAATAATTTCCCGGAATTCACAGGGCGGGTCTGTCCCGCTCCCTGTGAGGGCTCATGTACTCTCGCAATCTCAGACCCGGCAGTTTCAATTAAGAATATCGAGCGGACAATCATTGACAAAGGGTTTGAAAATGGCTGGATCAAACCAAGAATTCCTGCAAAAAGAACTGGAAAGAAAATCGCCATTATCGGTTCAGGCCCAGCTGGTTTAGCCAGTGCTGACCAGCTGAATCAAGCAGGCCATTCAGTAACTGTATATGAACGGTCGGACCGTCCGGGCGGATTGCTGATGTACGGGATTCCTAACATGAAACTGGGAAAAGATGTGGTTGAGCGCCGGATAAAATTGTTGACTCAGGAAGGAATCGATTTCGTTACAAATACAGACGTAGGAAAAGATATTACCGCCGACGAACTGAAAAACAAGTATGATGCGGTTATCTTATGTACTGGTGCACAGAAACAGCGGGATCTTGCGATTGAGGGCCGGGAAGCGAATGGCATTCACTTTGCGATGGATTACTTAACAATATCAACAAAGAGTTTTTTGGATTCCAACTTCCAGGATGGAAACTACATCGATACAAAAGATAAGGATGTAATTGTCATTGGCGGCGGTGATACTGGTGCGGACTGTGTGGCAACTGCCCTTCGCCAAAAATGCCGCAGTGTGGTTCAGTTTGGCAAACATCCTCAGCTTCCGGCAGCACGTACTTCGGATAATATGTGGCCGGCGTATCCAAATATATTTACATTGGACTATGCATACGAAGAGGCTCAAATGCAGTTTGGAAAAGATCCTCGCCAATACTCCATTCAGACTAAAAAGATTGTCAAGGATAAGAGCGGAAATGTAAAAGAGCTTCATACCATTCAAATGAAGAAATTAAAGGACGGAAATGGCCGTTATTATTTCGAGGAAGTTCCTGGGACTGAAAAGGTATGGCCAGCACAATATGTTTTTATTGCGATTGGTTTTGAGGGTACGGAACAGCCGTTATTAAAACAATTTGGTGTTCATTCAGCCAATAATAAAGTAAAAGCCGCGTATGGCAAATTTACTACCAATGTCGACGGAGTATTTGCTGCAGGTGATGCCAGAAGAGGGCAGAGCCTGATTGTTTGGGCCATCAATGAAGGCCGTGAAGTAGCCCGCGAGGTGGATGCTTTTTTAATGGGAAGCTCTGTGTTGCCTAGTTCAGTTCATCAATAAATCAAACAGGAGTTAGATTGAAGACCATATTTAGTGATTGTTTTTGAATTGCTGCCTGGAAGCCAGGCAGCATTTTTTATGTTTTTTTGGTTGGAATCAGTCCCACGATCTTCCGACTAGTAAAATACAATCAATTATTCTATTAATAAATCGCTTGCGATGGAAGAGTAGTATCCATATTATCCTACTAGCCAAATCAGAAAAACAAACCTATAATAGATTTAGATCATTTTGGGAGGTACATTAATTGGAATTTGGGTTTTTATCTGCTTTATTATCAATCATAGTAATTGATCTAGTTCTTGCAGGGGATAATGCAATCCTGATCGGCCTGGCCGCGAGGAACCTGCCAAAAGAACAGCAAAAGAAAGTAATTTTATGGGGTTCCCTAGGAGCAATAGTCATTAGGATAGCAGCTACTCTTGCTGTAGTGTGGCTATTGGAAATACCTGGACTGCACTTAATCGGCGGACTTCTTTTAGTCATGATTGCCTATAAACTTTTAGTAGACGATAATGATCATTCCGATGTAAAAGCTGGGGAAAGCTTCTGGGCTGCCATTAGAACCGTTATTATTGCAGATGCCTTAATGGGACTGGATAATGTCCTTGCCGTTGCTGGGGCATCTCATGGGAATATGCTGTTAGTTGTAATAGGTTTGCTTATTTCCGTTCCAATTGTTATGTGGGGAAGTACTATGATCATAAAATGGATTGAGCGTTTTCCAATCATCATTACACTTGGATCAGCAATCCTTGCCTGGACAGCTTCTAAAATGATAGTAAAAGAAGCGTTCCTGGCTGATATTTTCACAAACGAAATTGTCAAGTATGGATTCGAAATTGTGGTAATTGCCGGTGTAATCCTAACCGGGATGTACAGAGTGAAAAAGAAAGCTGAAGTAAAACTAGAAAGACGGGCCGGATAACTTTAAGCGGTTTTGTCAGTCAGCAGCACTTTTAAAAAGTGCTGCTTTTTTTAGGCTGGACTTCTCTTCAAAACTGTCAGTATACTTAGAAATATAGTATAATTTGGAAAACGGACATTAAAGGAGGGTAAATGATGACAGGTAGCATTGCAGTTATCATGGTGTTTTCAATTCCTATAGTCGCCATTATGACAAGTCACTTCCAAAAACAGGCTGTAATTAAAAGGGACATGTTAAAGGACCAGCTAGAACTTGAAAAAATCAAGCAGGAAAATTACCTCATTGAAACAGAAAAAATGAAGCTCGAGTTGGAACAGATGAAGAGTGGACAAAATAGGGAGGAGGTTACTTTCCAAATTAAATAAACAATGTTAACTGCATATTTAATCCTGCAGTTTTTTTTGATTTATGGATATCCAGTCAGGCAAACAGGAATGTCATGCAGCCAATGATTACAACATGATACCTTTTAATCCGTTTAATCATAAGTATTAATCGGGTTATACAAAAAATAATTACTAGAGAATCAATGTGCAATTGAAAACTAAAATGATCATTAATTGTTTTCAGTATGTTTATCCGTTTTTCAAACAGAATAATGTTAGGAGGTGCGTATTACTATGTCAGAAAAAGCGAATCATTTTGACCATCGGGATGATTTTCACGGTCCAGACAAGGATAAGAGGAACTTTCCCAAACGGCCCCAGCACGTATCTATCCCTAACGAGCGCTCTAGAGAAAAGGGCAGCGAACGGAAAATGTAGGGCGGAGAAGGAAAAGAGTTGCATCGTCCAGTTGGGGGTCCTCAGTCAGGAGGAAGCTGCCAGGCATGCAAAGGATCAGCTGTTATAGCTGGTCTTTTTCCCGTAATCTTTTTAGTTGCAATCACGTTTTTTAATACATCGCATTCTCATGTATAAACAAAAATAATACATATAATTGCTAAAAAAACAGTTGATTCCCTTAATAAACAGTTCAGAGTGCTGTTTTTATTTGGCCATTCCAGAAAGTAAGGATATTTGACTGTAAAAATTAAGATTCAATCCCATACCAAATAAATCAGGATAAGGTAAAATGTTGTTACATCGTATACATAATGTCTGGAGGACGTGTAATGCAAGAAATAAAAAGAATTAACGAACGCTTTTGGTACCAGACCCCTGTTTCATTAACGGACCGGCCGATAATCGCTGCGGTTGTTGGTAATGAAAGAACCCTGATGATTGATGCGGGTAATTCAGAAGCTCACGCAAAATCATTTCTATCTGAACTTCAAATCAGAAAGCTTCGAGCTCCCAGCCTGTTGGTCATCACCCATTGGCATTGGGATCACATCTTTGGCATGTCCGCTCTGGATATGCCATCAATATCCACCTCTGAGACCAAACGGGAAATCCAAAAACTCCTTCCCTATTCCTGGAGTGATCAAGCGTTGGAAGATAGGGTAAAGAACGGTTTGGAAATTGAGTTCTGTGCAGCTGCAATCAAGGAAGAATTTGGTCAGCAACGCAACATTAAAATACAGTTGCCTACGATTTCATTTGAAGGTGAAATGGCAATAGAACTGGGAGGCGTGACATGCCTGGTTAAACATGTAGGTGGAGACCATTCAGCAGACTCATTAATCATTTATATTAAGGAAGAAAAAATACTTTTCCTTGCAGATTGTGTATATGCCGATATCTTTGCGCCGGCAACAAATTATACAATCAAAAATGTTGTGACACTATTGGACATAATTGAAACATTTGACGCTGAATTTTATGTGTTGTCCCATGAAGAAGTAAAAACAAAAAAAGAATTTGACGAAGAGATAAAGATACTAAAAAAGGCAGCACATCTGACGGAGGCCCATCACGGGGGGATAAGCAGTATGGCAGATGCCTATGAAACAGAACTGGGACGGCCATTAAACGAAGATGAATATGAAATGCTAGTGTATTTTTCAAATGGCTATGGGATTCAGTCAAAATAAATTGCAAAACATTGAAACTTTTTTTAGTTACAAGGAGTAGATATACTTAGTAATGTTTGGAGGTGTCAACATGAATGTTTCAACTGTACTAAAATGGGTTACAGGCGGTTTGGAAGCTTTCCTTGGAATCCCTGTACTGGGCGGTGCCATCGTTCTTGGTTACGCATGGACTCCGTTGTTCCTTATGCTGATTTTACACATTGTTACCCTTATTTTTTCCATGAGAGAATTTCAGAATAAGCATGCCAGCATTCTTGGTATTATTACTTCTATTGTAGCGTGGATTCCGTTCGTGGGGATGATCATGCATATTATTACAGCAATCGTATTGTTTATAGATGCTGCAAGGTCTAAGACAGCATATGGGAAATGAGGAAAAGAAAAAAGTGCATTCCAAATGGATGCACTTTTTTGCTTAGACGGATGTTTAACAAATCCTTTGAATCAGCTCTGCAGAGTTGTTTTTCGGTGAGTTTACAGCTGGCCCAACTTCATAGGCATCCATTAATTCTGGGTCAAGGGGTCTTAACAAAGGATCCAGTAAATGGGGGTCCTGAATTGAAGGGTCCAGCCAAACCTTTTCATCTTCGGGTCTTAGGATTACCGGCATTCTGTCATGAATATTTCTCACTAATTGGTTAGGGGCAGTAGTAATTACTGTACAGGAAAAAACTGAATCTCCGATTGGTGTTTTCCACTGTTCCCACAGCCCGGCCATGGCAAATACCTCATCCGTTTTTAACTTGATCCTCATTGGGATTTTTTTCTTTCCTCCAACCCTAGACCATTCGTAAAAACTATCAGCGATAACAAGGCACCTTTTCTTCCGGTATGCATTTTTAAAACTTGGTTTTTCCATTAGCGATTCTCCGCGAGCATTGATCATTTTATAGCCTATCGACGGTTCCTTTGCCCAGGAAGGGATTAGGCCCCATTTTAGGTACCCCATTTTATTGATGTGTCCATTGTTGATGACAGCCAGTACGGACTGAGAAGGGGCAATATTATAACTCGGAACGTATTCGTCATCCAGATGAAATGATTCAATTTCAAATCGTTCTATTAACTGCTCAAAGTCAGCTGTTAAAGTAAATCGACCGCACATCACCTTTCACCTCGACAATCAAGTTTTCCCTTATTTTAACGCATATATTTCCTAAAAGAAATTTATGCCATGGTGGATGAAGCATCTTTATGATGTGAATGGCCGCTATCAAAGACATGCTTGTTTCGACCTGCCCCTATTCCAGCAATAGTAAATAAAACAGAGACTAAGGCCAGCATAATCAAAGGCAAGGTCCATGAATGGAATAGGTCAAATAGGAAACCGAGCGAAAAAGGGCCAACTGCGGCTAAAAGGTAACCCACTGACTGGGCCATCCCAGATAGGTCCGATGCCTGGATGGGATCAGCTGCTCGCAGACTGATCAGGGTTAAGGAATGGCTGATAGCGGCACCGAGTGCGATTCCCAGCAGGATGATGCTGACAATTAACGCAATCGTGTTTCCGCCAATAAGTAAACCAAGAATACCGATTAAACTGCAACTACCAATTCCCCATGCAATTCCTTTCTGGTTAGGCAGCCGGTCAGCAAGTACAGGGATAATAAAATTGGCAGGAAGGCCTGAAAACTGCATGAGAGTAACCATCCAGCCTGAAGTGCTCACACTTAAGCCCCGGCTTTGAAGGATTTCTGGAAGCCAGGCCGTCATGCTGAAATAGACTAACGATTGTAAGCCCATAAAAAAGGTAACCTGCCAGGCTATGCCTGAAGACCAAATGGAAACAGAACGTCGGGGCTGGGGTATCGCCTTATCTTTGTTTTGTCTCTTATTCCCAGTTAACTGGGGCACCCAAAAGAAAATAGCGACCATCAGGAGGACAGCCCATACACCAAGAGACATACGCCAGCCAAGCTGAAGAGATTCCGATAGAGGGATACTGAGCCCAGGGGCCATTCCTGCCCAGAAAGCCATAGAAAATGTATAAATCCCGGTTGTGAGTCCTACTTGATTTGGAAAACTTTTCTTTACAATCCCCGGAATGAGGACGTTGCACACGGCAATGCCCACCCCAGCCAGGGCTGTTCCAATAAAGAGAGTCACGAATAATCCCGACGACCGCAGGAGAATTCCAATTCCTAAAATTAATAATCCAATGAGCACACTCATTTCATTGCCAATTTTTTTTGCCAGTCGGGGGGCAAAAGGAGAAACGAGTCCAAATGCAATCAAAGGAATTGTTGTCAGCAAGCCGGCAACTCCATTTGATATCCCTGTGTCAAAGCGGATTGAGTTTACCAACGGACCGACTGAAGTGATGGCAGGTCTTAGATTAAAAGCTACAAAAATGATTCCGATTAATAAAAGGTAATTTTTTGTATGTTTCAATGGGCTACTCATTTTTAACACTCCCAGGGGTTGAAAGTAAGAATATATTAATTTAATAGTTTGAAATTTTAATTATTCAAACCATTATAAGAGATAGCAGCCTTCCTGTACATAAATTAAACAGAAAACTAGAAGCAAGCGTATCTTTCAGCAGTTCAAAAAAATCTTGCGGGATAGCGGGAGGGTTCGTTTTATCTAATTGATACGTCATAATCATGTAAGATCTTAACAAAAAGCGTAATGGTATCCATCCGTAGTTGTTCCTGCTTTTTTAGGTTGCGTATATGATGAATTTATTGTAGTCTATTATTTATGTGTCTGGAATACCAAAATCTTAATATCTTCTTATCAAGAGAGATGGAGGGACTGGCCCGATGAAATCTCGGCAGCGGAGCTCTTTGGAGTTGCTGTGCCAAATCCAGCAAGCATAGGTGCTTGGAGGATAAGAAGAGTGTTTTATAATATTCTTTATAAGCCCTCTTCTTGTAAAAAAGAAGAGGTTTTTATTTAGCAGAGTGCCTTAAGTAGAACAGGCCGCATTCCCGCAATATCAAAAACATCTAGGAGGTACATCATGGGAGAAGTGAAGAGAGGAAATCCTTGGGCTTTATTGCCATTTGCCGTTTTTTTAATCCTGTTTATCGGGACAGGTGCAGTCACGGGAGACTTTTACCTGTTTCCCGTCATTGTAGCTATTGCAATATCATGTGCAGCAGCATTAGCTATGAATAGAAAGGAATCATTTCAAAAAAAAGTGGATATTTTTTGCCAGGGCGCCGGGAATTTGAACATCATGCTGATGGTTGTAATTTTCCTTTTAGCCGGAGCCTTTTCTCAAGTGGCAAAAGGAATGGGTGCTGTTGAATCTACCGTCAACCTTGCCCTCTCAGTTGTGCCGCAAAATTTGCTCATGGTCGGTATATTTATCATTGCTTGTTTTATTTCATTATCGATGGGAACTTCAATGGGAACGATTGTCGCTTTGGCGCCCATAGGTGCAGGAATTAGTGAACAAACGGATATTTCCATGGCTCTTTCAATGGCAGCCGTTATTGGGGGCGCAATGTTTGGGGACAATCTCTCGTTTATATCTGATACGACAATTACTGCTGTTCGATCACAACACACACAGATGAAAGATAAATTTAAGGTGAATTTCTGGATTGTTCTCCCTGCAGCGATTGTCACCTGTGTGATTCTGGGGATGTTAACCTTAGGGGAAAATGCTGTAATTGCAAAGCAGGCTTACCAATGGGTAAAAATACTGCCTTATATCCTGGTAATCATCACCGCTCTAATGGGTTTAAATGTG
Source organism: Mesobacillus foraminis (assembly GCF_004340465.1). Taxonomy (GTDB): domain Bacteria; phylum Bacillota; class Bacilli; order Bacillales; family Cytobacillaceae; genus Mesobacillus_B; species Mesobacillus_B foraminis. Next base: position 16,495 of record NZ_SLVV01000006.1, read on the forward strand.
TTCCTCGTATTAGCATTAGGGATTATTCTTGCCGGACTAACAGGTTTAGCTGATGGAAGCTATAAGCTGATGGAATTGATCCAACAAGTTGGAGAGGGTATGGCGGGCATGTACGAAATTGCCTTTCTTGCAATATTGATTGCCGGCATGGTCGAAGTAATCAAATACAATGGCGGAATCGACTTTTTGCTCCACTTGGTTACCAGGAGAATTAAATCAAAGAAAGGTGCCGAATTTGGAATTGCCGGACTCGTAGGTCTGACAGATTTATCAACAGCAAATAATACGATTGCCATCCTGATTGCCGGTCCGCTTGCCAAAAACATTGCAGACCAATATGGAATTGATCCTCGGAAATCGGCAAGCCTTCTGGATATATTCTCTTGTTCAGTTCAAGGCTTAATCCCTTACGGAGCTCAGATTTTGGTTGCAGCTGGGGTTGCAGGTATTTCCCCGTTAAGTATACTGATGTTTTCCTATTACCCTGTATTAATTGGAATCTGCGGTATCATTGCCATATTGGCAGGTTATCCGAAGTTTGCGAAGAAAAAATAAGATTCAGTATAGTAATGAATAGTACAAGGTAGAAAAGAGTGTAGATTTCAATCTATGCTCTTTTTTTGCGGCTGCAGATAATGCTTTTTACTAACGTTCATAGGGATTGGGATCAACGTAATATTTCTGGTCTTCAACCGATTGGCTTATCAGATAATGGGTAACGATTCCCAAAAGCAAGCCTGATATGAAAGGCAATAAAAATTTTCAGAAAAAAAACTACCATACAAGTATGTTAGTGTGCTAAAATTTTATTTAGGAAGGAGATGATGTTTTAACCCTAAGTGGAGCGAAGTTTTCAAGGGGAAATGGGACAATATATATTTTTAAAAACAAAGATGACAGCCATATTCTCAAGCATTTTAAAATTTACAAACTGGTTCCAAAGGATGGTTCAATGACAGGGAATCCAGCTTAAACATAATCAAGCTTCACGTTACTTCGGTTACAGCAAATATAAGGGTGGAGGGAAAATGATGAGAATGGTATTTAGGTGGTATGGTGAGGGGAATGATCGAATTCCACTCAGGCATATTAAACAAATCCCGGGTGTAGAGGGAATCGTCTGGGCCTTGCATGATATTCCGGCAGGCGAAGAATGGCCGATGGAAAAGATTCTCGAGGTTAAACAACAGGCTGATAGGCACGGCTTGAATATCGATGTCGTTGAGAGTGTGAACGTACATGAAGACATCAAACTGGGGCTCCCTGCGAGAGATCGATACATAGAAAACTATAAAAAAACAATTGAAAAGCTCGCAAAGGTTGGAGTAAAGGTCATTTGCTATAATTTCATGCCTGTATTTGACTGGGTGAGAACGGACCTTTATAAGGAACTTGAAGACGGATCCACGGCTCTTTTCTACGAGAAAGAAAAAATTGAAAATATAGATCCGATGGAGCTAGTAGCCAAAATGGCGGCTGACCCAGATTATACCATGCCCGGATGGGAGCCTGAAAGATTACTGCATCTATCCAATCTCTTTGATGCCTATAAAAATGTATCCCAGGAAGACCTGTGGATGAATCTAAAGTATTTTCTGGAAGAGATTATCCCGGTTGCGGAGAGCAATGGCATTTTAATGGCCATTCATCCGGATGACCCACCGTGGCCTATCTTTGGTCTCCCGCGTATTATTACGAGCCAGGACAATATTCGCAGGTTCTTGCGCTTGGTGGATAACCCTTACAATGGAATTACGTTATGCAGCGGTTCACTGGGGGCAAATCCCTCGAATAATGTTGCGGCAATGGTGCGTGAATTTGCGGAACGAATTCCGTTTGCCCATATCCGCAATGTAAGAATTGAAGAAAATGGTGACTTTATTGAAACATCCCATAGGGCACAGGATGGTTCCATAGATATACTTGAAATTGTTAAGGCTTACCACGAGGTTGGGTATGCAGGATATGCCAGGCCGGACCATGGAAGGCATATTTTTGACGAAGAATGCAGACCGGGATACGGGTTGTATGACAGGGCTCTTGGCATTATGTATTTATGGGGAATCTGGGATTCACTTGAGAAGGCCAGAAAGGAGGGTGAACCATGCTCCCGATTAACGGCAATTTAAAAGGCAAGGTGGCGGTCATAACAGGCGGAGGCGGAGTCCTTTGCGGTGCCATGGCTAAAGAACTTGGGAGGCAGGGAGTAAAGGTCGCTATTCTTAACCGAACCGCTGCGAAAGGAGAAAAGGTAGCCGAAGAAATTCTTCTTGCAGGAGGAGAAGCCATTGCAGTTGAATGCAACGTGATGGAAATCGATAGCTTACAGAGGGCGGAGGAAATCATTTCTGCAAAGTTCGGTATCTGTGACATTCTCATTAATGGAGCAGGAGGAAATCATCCTGAAGGAATCACGACCAATGAGACTTTTCGTCTGGAGGACCTTGGAAATGAGGAAGTTACCACATTCTTCGATTTGAGCCAAGAGGGATTCAGTTCCGTGTTCAACCTGAACATACTTGGTACACTATTGCCAACCCAAGTATTTTCCAGGAAAATGTTAAATAGAAAAGGAGCGGTTATCATCAACATGTCTTCCATGAGTGCCCCTGCTCCGATGACAAAGGTACCTGCCTACAGTGCAGCAAAAGCGGGGATTGATAACTTTACCCAGTGGCTGGCTGTGCATATGGCAGAGGCGGGGATAAGAGTCAATGCAATTGCCCCCGGCTTTTTCCTGACTGAGCAAAACCGGAAATTGCTGATGAATGAAGATGGTTCCTTGACTGATCGATCAAACAAAATCATATCCCACACACCGATGCGCAGATTCGGCAAACCTGAGGATCTGCTAGGAACCCTGCTATGGCTGGCAGACGAAAACATGTCTGGCTTTGTAACGGGGATTACAATCCCCGTGGATGGCGGGTTTATGTCCTATTCCGGGGTATAGGCAAGGAAAACCTTTAATATACTCTGAAAACAGAGAGAGGGCCTAGCTTCTTCTGGCTTCCAATTAATTAAAACATTGCAGAGTGATCGACCTGCAATGTTTTTTTGATAAAAATAGTAGGTTAAACATAATTTAATGCTATCTTTTTTTAAATGTTTAATGTGTTTCATCATTGTAGTATGGTGCGTAATACTTTTTAAATTTAAAATAAAGCGCAAAATTATAGATAATATTAACTGTAAGTAATATAATAGTCCATAACTACCATACTAGTATTATTTACACAAACTTAGGTTGGGTGGGTGGAATCTATCAGTACTGTACGTCAGGGTTCAACACGAGAATATGTCTACAATATTCTTAAAAATGACATTATTAATTTGGAGATAAAGCCTGGAACCAGAATTTCAGAAAAGGAAATCGCACATAGGCTTCAGGTAAGCCGGACACCTGTGCGTGAAGCATTCATGAAGCTAGCCCAGGAAGAGCTTTTAGGTATTTATCCCCAAAGCGGAACAATTGTATCAAGAATTGATTTAAATCATGTAGAAGAAGCTAGGTTTGTCAGGGAAAACATTGAGAGGTCCATTGTTAAAATGGCTTGTATGGATTTTACGGAAGAACAGCTGTTCATCCTTGAAACCAATGTCACCATGCAGGAACTTTGCCTTGAGAAAGGCACGCACCAGCGGTTGTTTGAACTGGATGAAGAATTCCACAAAATTTTATTTGAGCAATGCGGGAAAATTCGGACGTGGAAAATGATTAATCAATTGAAAAGTCATTTCGACAGACTAAGGATTTTAGGCCTGGCATCGAATAAAGATTGGAATGATATCGTTATTCAGCATAAACAAATTTTTACGGCTATTGTTCAGCGAAATCCTCAAAAGGCAGAGGAATTAATGATCAATCACTTGAGGCTGGTTAATGACCATAAAAAGAATTTGAAACAAGATTATCCAGAGTATTTTTTATAAATAGTCTGGATTTTTTTCGTGCAAAATTAAAATTTTTCGATACTATTATCACAAAAAAACTTTCCCCTGCATGAACGAGCACTTGTAGTCAGCACTTTTATGAACAGAACTATGAATACTCCATTTTGCCTGAGGGATAGGCAAAACTGGATGGGGGAAAATATTCTCTATGATATGATATTGTCATAAAAAAATTCTTTTCAGCAAGTCTCTAAAATCATACTGACGAGGTCCTTTTTTATGAATTTAAAAAAACAGCTTGGTGTTGCTTTCATCCTAAGTCTCTTTTCCTTTATGGCGTTTGGGTACCTGGCACTTTTAATCAGAGCGGAAAAATTATTGCTTTTTGACAGTGCCATTATCTCGTATATCCAGGGTTTGGAGTCACCTGGTTTAACTGTTGTAATGGAAGTATTTACTACCATTGGTTCTGTTCCAGTTGTTCTGCCTCTGTCTCTCCTGGTCCTCTTGATTCTTTATAAGTTACTGAGGCATCGGAAAGAGCTGATTTTGTTCGCGGCAGTAATGATTGGATCACCGATCCTGAATCAATTGCTTAAAGTTTTTTTCCAGCGTGCCCGGCCCGATCTAAACAGGCTGATAGAAATAGGGGGGTACAGTTTTCCGAGTGGACATGCCATGAATGCCTTTACCTTATACGGAATTCTGACCTTTTTGCTCTGGAGACATATTCCAGTCAGGTGGGGCCGTACCATCTTGCTTATATTCAGCACAGTCTTTATCCTTACCATTGGGATTAGCCGGATCTATCTTGGCGTCCATTATCCTAGCGATATCATCGGAGGCTATCTTGCTGCAAGCTTTTGGCTGGCTGTATCCATTTGGGTTTTCCAGCGTTATAAAGAGAGGTTATTTCGTAGAAGGAAAGAAGCTGCATAGAAAGCCTGCATCCAGGGGTGCACAAATGATGTTAAAATGGGGAAGCGGACAGAAAAATGAGACGGGAGGCTGCTGATCCCGTCTCATTTGTGAAGGTTATTCTTCCGTAAGGTCTTCTAAACTCGATTCGGAATCTTCCAATTCTGAATCATCTCCAGAGGTATCAATAGGCTCTTCTCCTATTTCACCGCTGTTTTCAGTCTCATTATCTTCATTCGCATTGTCAGTGGAATCTTCGTTTAGTTCGTCATCATAGCTGTTTTCTTCAGAGGTTTCAGCTTCGTCTTCATCTTCAAAATATTCATCAGTATATTCGTCTTCTTCGTCATAGTATTCCTCTATGTACTCTTCCTGACCATCGTCCTCATCGTAGTATTCTTCTTCGTAAATATCCTCTTCATAGCCGCCATACAAATCTTCCTCATCATACTCTTCCTCGTACATATCGCCATCTATTGAGTCATCGGTACTTTCGGTATATGGTTCTTCATAAAAGTAGTATTCTTCGTATTCCTCCGCATAGTCTCCACCATCAAAGTAATGCTCGCTATCATATAGGTCTTGATAAAAGAATTGACCTGTATGATTATAGAAAAGATTTGAGATTTCCTCTTCTGACATAGGCGAGCTGACCCATCTATTTACAATCTCAATTACTTTAAAAATTGGGATGCTGAAGCCGATATTTGTTTCCTGGGTATGCCTGGCTGAATTTATGGCGATGACTTTTTCTGTATTTTTATCTAAAAGAGGGCCTCCAGAGCTTCCTGGGGCAATAGGAGCTGATATCTGATAGATCCCGTCATAAGTATGCGGTTCAATAACGAAGCTTCTATTTACCCCGCTAATATTACCGAGAGTAGCAGTGTTCTCAAAACCTCTTGGGGTACCGAGCGCGATTATTTCATCCCCAAGGTTTGATTCCTTTACCGTCTCAAGTATTAATGGTTCATTTCCGGCTAAATCCGGAACACGGATGACGGCAATGTCCACTTCGTTGCTGTAACCAATGACAGTGCCCTTATATTCAGTTCCTTGATGGTTCCGTATGGTAACATGGATGCTTCCTTCAACAACATGTGCGTTTGTCAGGATATCACCATTATTGTTCATAAGGAAACCTGAACCTTGCCCAAAATCATTTATAATGGTATATACTTTTGGCTGTGCTCCCTGAATAATATCAGAAACATCCTTGGATTCTATTTCGGTAAGCTTTGTTCTGGTTTCTACCAGTTTTACAGTGGTTTGTTTTACAGGTTCAGGCTCGGTTGCCAATTTGACAGTTTGCTGAGTTTGGTTGGGAAGTGTTAACTTTCCATAAAGAAATGAAAAAAGACCTACACATAAGACAAGCGTAATTATAAACAGACTTGCGAGCCATTTTCCAGTATATTTTTGATAAAGCCTTTGTCCACAGGTAGAACAAGCTCTTGCTCTTTGGTTTAGTTGGCCCCCGCAATTAGGACAAAACATATTTTCCTCTCCTTGTTATAAGGCTATGTACCTAGTAACATCTTATTCCAGAAAAAAAGGAATTACAATACTGTATATTGTAGGCCTATTAAAATATTTCCGGGGTGCGGGAGCTTTCCGGCCCTTCCTCTTTATTTTTAAGATGAGTCATTCGTCATAGATAAGTATATAGCAAGGCCTAATAACCTTTCCGATAATCAACCAGGTTGATCGCAGGAGATTCGCCTTTTAAATACATTTTTAAATTAGGCATGAAAATGTCCTCAATCACCCTCTTTGTATAATATTCGGTTGATCCAGCGGTATGCGGAGTGATGAGGACGTTATCCATATCCCATAAAGGACTGTCTCCGCCTAATGGTTCCTCTTCAAAGACATCAAGCCCAGCCCCTGCGATCTTCCCTTCTGACAGCGCTAAAACCATCTCGGATTCATCAATGACGGCTCCCCGCCCTATATTAATGATGAAGGCTGAAGGCTTCATTCTTGAAAACTGTTCTCTTCCGAATAAATGGTGTGTTTCTTTTGTGAGCGGCAGAGTGACCACCACGTAATCGCATAGAGGGAGGATTTCATTCAGCTGCCAGGGAGTATACATTTTATCAACAAATTCCTCTGGCTTTCCAGAATGCCTGACGCCCAATACGTTCATTCTGAATGCCTTGGCAATTCTGGCCGTTTCTTTTCCGATGGCGCCTACTCCAAGAATCCCAATTGTTTTACCGTGGATTTCGTGCTTCAATCCGGAATGATCCCATTTTTTCTCAAGCTGATTTTTTACATATGTATTGATCTTTCTTGTGAACCCCAGCATCATGGCAAAGATTGTTTCCGAAATCGGATAGGCATGGACCCCATTGGCACTAGTGACCAGGATATTTCGTGACTCAAGTCGTTCCAGGGGAAGGCTGTTTACCCCGGCACTCCAGGATTGAATCCAGCGGAGACAGGGGCAGCTGTCGAGAGAACTCGCTATTTCTTTTTTCCAACCGACAATAATTTCGGCATCGTTGAGATGTTCCTGCCAATTTGAAGGTTCTTTCCCCGTGATGATTTCCCAAGAGGGTACAATTTGTTCGATTGTATTAATCTGTTTCTGTTCGAGGTTTTGAGTAATGATCAGTTTTCTTTTAGGCATTTCGACCTCCGAAGTGAATAGAATTGTTTGATAATTCTAGCATAACACCGAATAAAGAGTTAAAAAAGGCCCAAAGCCGGAGCAATGGACTAATTTATGATTTATGGACGAAACCCGATTAACTTCGCTTTTTTATCAACACCGATGGTTGTTTCCGCTGGGAAAGTAATGACAGAGCTTATATATTCCCACCGAATAAGAACGTTTGTTGTACATTCCTCTTCTTTTTGTTTATCTTCCGGTATAACGGTTCCATCTTCTTCTTGTATTTTTACTCTTTTATGGCAGGGATTTTCCACCCATATTCCCAGGCTTTCGGTTTTCATCAATTTTACAAGGTACCAGGCATCTGGGTCATAGATTCCTGTCATTTGCCCGGTAAGGTGTTCCGGAAAATTCTTGAGTTTTATTTGTATTTTTTGATTAATAAAGCTTTCTAAGAACATGCTGATTCCTCCTGATTTCATCATTAACTGATAAAAGTATAACTACTATACTGTTCCTTCCTCTCAAAAAAGTAAACGTGAACAAAGATATTTGCGAAAGTGAGGGGAGAAAGTTCCTTTTTTTATGTATTTTTTCAATTTTAAAAATGGTAAACTATTTAGATAATAAAATTTATTAGGTAAAGAGAGGATCAGCATGATAAAAGCAATTTTTTTCGATTTGGATGATACCCTTCTTTGGGATCAAAAAAGCATCCAGGAGGCCTTTGTGGCAACTTGTAAAGCGGCGGAGGAAAAATACGGCCTTGATCCGGTGAAATTTGAAGAGGCTGTTCGTGATGCAGCAAGAAAGTTATATTCCTCATATGAAATTTATCCTTTCACTCAAATGATTGGAATTAATCCATTCGAAGGATTATGGGGAAATTTTTTGGATGACCAGGAAGATTTTAAAAAGATGAAGGACATGGCTCCCGGCTACCGGAAGGATGCATGGACAATGGGCCTTAAAGCAATGGGAGTGGATGATCCGGAATTTGGATACGAACTAGGTGAACTTTTTCCAGCGGAGCGCAGAAAAGTGCCGTTTGTCTACGAAGAAACGTTTCAAACACTTGATGCGTTAAAGGGGAACTATCGGCTGCTGCTTCTTACAAACGGATCACCTGATCTGCAAAACACAAAGCTTGAGATTACTGCCGAACTAAGCCCTTATTTTGACGAGATTGTTATTTCTGGTGACTTTGGCAGAGGGAAGCCGGATGCGGGCATATTTGAACATGCATTGTCTCTTTTGTCTTTACAGAAGGAAGAAGCGATCATGGTTGGCGATAATCTGATGACAGACATTCTGGGGGCAAACAGGGCAGGAATTAAATCGGTATGGATTAACCGGCATAATAAAGAACGCAATGAAGTAGTTCCTACATACGAAATCAAACATTTAGAAGAGCTTTTCCCTATCTTGGAGGAACTGGCTGAAAAATAAAGCATATGGAATAGCCATGGATATAAGTTCTTTATGTTCATGGCTATTTTCCGGTTAATAGAGCCAGGTGGTGCAATTTATATAAATTACCAGATGCCTAAGTGGAGGATTTAGTTGGATTCCATTTTAATATAGGAATTCGTACTATCGTCCCACTGAAAGATTCCATCTCCCAGCTGGATGACCGTATTGAATGGAGGAGTATCTGCATCCTGATTGTTATGCTCCTTTAGCTGTTGATAATGAATTTTTAGCGGCAGCAAATCGTTTTTAGTAGCTACACGAAAGATTAAGTCCACTGTAATTTCACTTGGTTTAATTTGATTAACATCGCAAACTGAACCCTGAAATTTTTTATTATACTTAATCATCATTGGTAAATCACCAATTGTTGCCACGCCAAAAACATCTTTTACAATATTTTCTACTCTGATTTGCGACTCCGTGGCAAATTTTTTTATTCCAGCTTCAGGGTTTTCTAAATAAAAGACCTTTTCAATATGCATTCCCAAGTTGAACATCCTTTCGCAGTTGGTTTTAATGAACCAAAATTTTATATTTGATGGCTGGAATAGAACAGCGACATGCTTATCTCACAAACATCGTCGGCTGTATTTTGGTACACTTGAAAAACATCATTTGAGAATGAGATAGAGTCGCCGGTATATAATTCGTTTTCTTCTTCCGAACCAATTTTAATGGTAAGAGTTCCTGAATGTACGGTTAGCAATTTTAAGACGCCCATCCCGCCTGGGGTTGAATGGTGGATGCACCCAGGAAGTAATCGAATTCGGTATGTCTCGAGTGGGATTCCTGGTGAGGCGAATGTATTGTAGGTCTCAAATTTATCATCATCTTCCCTGAAATCAGGCTGATCTCCTGCTCGTTTAATCTTAATGGATGGGTTATTGACGAGAAACGAAGCAAAGGGAATCTGTAAGCCTGCAGCGATTTTCCAGAGGACTGATACTGTTGGATTGGAGTTCCCGCGTTCAATCTGTCCCAGCATGGGCTTGCTGACTCCTGTCGCTCCTGCAAGTTCATCCAATGAAAACTGTCGCTGAAGCCGGTAATACCTCAACCGTTGTCCAATTTGAGCCGATAGGTGTTTTTTATCCATTAAAGACTCCTTATCAAAAATATATGCTTTATTAAACGCATAGATATATTATAACATACAAAAAGCTGTCAAAAACCAGGACTGTTTGTTTTGTCCTGGTAGTCCTTATCTTTAATGTTCTTCAATCCCGATGACACGGCAGCCATTCTGTTCGAGTTTTTCTTTTATGATTTCGAGGGTATCCTTTGAGGTCCCCTTTGGAAGAGTAAAGAGAACCCTGCGAACCAGGCTCGCATGATAGCTGGAAGAATCGAGTGTTATGACTCCCTGAATGTCGCTGTATTTGCTGATGATCGCAGTCATTTTCGCCAAAGTTCCCCGTGTTCCATGGCTGGCGATTGTGACAGTGTAGCTGCCTTTGTGAAGTCCCCAGGCCTCTTCTAAAAGCTCTAGGACAGCGGCATGGGTCAGTATTCCGGCGAAGTTTCCTTTTTCGTCAATTACAGGTAAATAAGGATACCGTTTAAGGTTAAAGAAGGCTTTCATAAACCAGTCATTTTCGTATAGAACGGTTTCCCGGTCAGTGACAAGTGAACACACAGCCTCTTCCAAGGAATTTCCTTCTTTGTATTCTAAAATATCAACCTTATATATATTGCCTATATACCTTGTTTGTGTCTTGTCAAGGACTGGTACACAGCGGTATCCAGTCCGATTTAAAAACCCAAGGGCCTGGCTGAGAGTGAAAGTTTCATTACAGTATTTCACATCTGGTTTCTTTACCATCTGATGACGGATTAACATGGGAAGCCCGCCTCCTTTTGCTCATGACCTTTTAGTCATGCTCTTTATAATTTCTCCCTTTGTAATGATATGTTATTTGGCTATCGTCCTATGCGAAAGTATTTCTTCAGTCCGTAAGAGTTAAGCCGCAGAATGTTTGATAATACCGTTATACTTATTGTAAGGTGGAGAATATGAGGAGTGATAGAATGAATGAAACAATCAAGCTGTTAAAAAACCATCGCTCGATACGAGAGTTTGATACCGAAAAAGGTATATCTGAATGTCAGGTTCAAGTGATTATGGAAGCCGCAATGGCTGCACCGAATTGGATCAACGGCCAGCAGGTCAGTGTGATTGAGATTCGTGATCCCGCCAAAAAATCGATGCTTTCAAAACACGCAGGCAACCAGAAATGGATTGAAGAGGCACCTGTGTTTTTTGTTTTCTGTCTTGACTTTTACCGGGCGGGAATTGCTGCTGAGAAAAACGGGAAAGAGCTTCAAATTGTGGACAATATAGAAGCTTTACTCGTTGGTTCCACTGATGTCGGGATTGCCCTTGGCAATGCAATCGCGGCAGCAGAATCCATGGGACTTGGCATTGTCCCCATTGGCGGAATACGAAGGAACCCGGAAACCTTTATAGATGAATTGAAGCTTCCGCCTTACGTGTTCCCGGTAACTGGCCTTGCTGTGGGTGCACCAAGGAAGATTCCTGGCCAAAAACCACGGCTGCCATTGGATGCAGTCTACCATAAAGAGCAATATAACTCTGATAGACAGAGTGAACTTATCAACGAATATGATGATATGGTGGCAAAATATCATGCAGAGAGAAGCGATAGGAAAAGAAGTGACAACTGGTCTGGGAGCATTGCCTCCTTTTATGATCAGGGCTTTGAAGAATATGCTAAAAAAGTAGGGCCGGCACTGATAAAACAGGGTTTTAACTTTTCCTGACACCCCATCCTTCGATCCTCCTTCTGCGGGATTTAATAAGCTGGAGCAGGAGTATCCTCTCCTCCCGGGTTATCCCTTCTGTGAAAGATTCGATTAAGTTATTAGACTTATGATGCTTCTTAATATGGCTGATTCTATCAATTTGGAAGATCATTTTCTTGAACGATTAGGTATTTATAATATAATTTTTTATAAAACGTTTAAGGCAATGGAGATATTTTATGAAATCCCGGAAAGTTAAAAAGCTTAAATGGAAGATAAAGCCCGGCATTGTTTTAGCAGGGGTATTAATGCTTAAAGTAGCAGAAATGGTCGTATTCCAAAGGGTTCTTCATTGGTACCAGGATATACCTGTCAACAATAAGGAAGAATTAATTGACATCATTGTTTTGTTGCTGATCATGAGTCCATTTACCATCATTGTCATGAGGCAACAGAAAACCATGCAGGAAGCTGAGGAAAGATACAAAGGATTTACGGAAGACTCGCTCGTTGGGATCTTTTCTTACGAGGATGCAAGAATTACTTATGTGAACAGTCGCTTCTTGCAAATTTTGGGATACAAAAGGGAAGATGTTATTGGAAGGGATTTCCATGACCTAATTGTACCCGAGGACCATGATCTGGTAGCTCAATCTATCATGAGCAAGCTTCATAATCATGAAGAATTTTCTGTTCTGCAGATCAGGGCAATCAGGAAGGATGATAAAATCATTGAGGTAGAGCTTTACAGTACAATTTTAATAAGGGATGGCAGGCCTGTCATTTCTGGTTCAATTATGGATATCTCTGAACGGGTAAGCAGGGAAAGAACTCTGCAAAAATTAGCATTTTATGATCAGTTGACTGGACTTCCAAACCGCAAATCTTTTGAGGATCGTCTACTCGAGGTTTCTCATGGCAAGGGGACTGAAACCGCAAGATTTGCACTGTTATTTTTAGATTTGGACGGCTTTAAACAAGCGAACGATACGTATGGGCACCTTGCAGGAGATCTGCTTTTAAAAGAGGTGGCAACTCGCCTTTTGAACTGTACCAGGGAAGAGGATTTGGTATCTCGCTATGCCGGAGATGAATTTTTGATTCTTTTATCGAAGGGTGACAGGACTTTGGCCATGGAGGTCGCAGAAAGGATCGCTGGAGCCATAAATACCCCGTTTATTATCAACGGCAACGAAATTGTCATATCTGCAAGCATAGGGATTTCCTTATACCCTGAGGATGGTAAAGAAACAAGCATTCTAATCAAAAACGCCGATACAGCGATGTACCAGGCAAAAGGGGCAGGGAAGAACACGTACCAATTTCATTAGCGGCGGGTACCCCGTCAATAAAGAAGCCTGTTCCCTGGCCAAAACTGGCCGCGGTAACAGGCTTCTTCCTTATTCAAGGCCTTCAATAACTAGTTCTTTGGCAGGAAGGAAAACTTCTCCTGTATCCAGGTAGTTAACTCTCACTTTATCGCCTTCTTGGAGATAAATGGCTAATGGACTGGTTTCCGAAGAAATGGTGTAATTCTTCTTGTTATTTAGGAAGAAGGTAACCACTGTGGCATCGCCTGTTTTTTCCTTGTAGACTCTAAGCACAGTTCCGCTGATTTGTTTTTCTTCTGCCTTTGAGCTTCCATCAACCGAACCTCCGCCTCTCTGCAATGCCGTTTTATATAACCTTAAGGCTTCATTTGGAGTTGTTCCATATACGGATATTTCCGGATTGGCTGCTGATACAATAAAGTAGTTTTGCAGGAAACCATTTGCATCCAGTACAGGTGTCAGCCAGCTGGCTTCTCCATAGAAATTGTAAAGAATCGGCATCTTTCCATTCCATTTTTTTTCAATGAATTTCTTTTCAATAATCTGAAGGGCTCCCTGCGAATCCATATACGATTCTTCTAAATTTCCTGTATAATAGGTCGCTTCCCCGGTTCTGGAATTCGTAAGAGAGTAGCCCAGCATGGAATCTACCCCTTCCTTGGGCGACGTGAAATCAGTGAAATAGAACATCTCGCCATTCTCATCGAAAATAGGACTGACATTCGCTTCCGTCCCCTCATCTGAAGGAAGTTTTACATCTTTCTTTCCAAACTTGCTATTCCAGAATCCATGTATATAATTGCCGAAATAACTATTCTGCAGGCTGACTGCTTCCGGAGATACTGCACCGTCAATAAATTCAGGAACTTCATTTAAATTATAGGATTCTATTTCGCCGTTCGCTGGGTCTGCAACAACAACTCCTTTTACATCAAAACCATTGCGTGCAGAAACAAATTCGCCGAAAGAACGGATATAATATGGTTTTCCATCATCGTTAATTTCCAGTTGGACGTCTCCGTAGAAAATTTCTTTTGGATACTTCATCCTTATATGACGTTCGATTTTCTTATTAAAGTATGAGGAAGGAGTATAGGACATTTCGCTTTTGATAAATTTAGGGTTTGCGGAAGAGTCGGTCGCACTGATGGTAAAATAGCCAGGTGTTACATCTCCGTTCACCCATTTAAAGAAACCGGAAAACTCAACTGGTGCAATATAAACATACTCTCCGTTTACCTTTTGAATCTGTAAATTTCCAAGCTCATAATAGCTCGTATTTGGCACCTGGCCAAAAGCTTTTTTCATTTTATTCCTGGCAAATTGCGGTGGTACACTTGCCGGCGTTTCAGTTTCATCAAATGTCTCGATTTCAGTTTTTGTCGCCATTTTTGCAATCTCATATTTTTCGTTTGCATTGAATAAGAAGGCAGACAGGAGATAAATACCGAGGAGGAGACTGCCGAGGAAAAGAATTCCTTTGATGATTCTTTCCTTGCCTTTGGCCAAAACGGCTCCTGCCGCCGCAATTAAAATGAAGAATACCCACAATGATGAGAAATTGAGGTCCCGATTGGTTAGATAATAAAAGACAAAGACGCTTAACATACAGACAAGGACAGCTGTAACCATTATAGCCGGAAATGCCTTTTTGGTGTTTTCATTTTCCTGTTGTTTATTTCTTGAGAACGGGTAGAGCAGCAGCGCAGAACCCAGCCCCGCAATCAATGAAAATAGTAACATGTTACCCATAAAATCTCCCCTTTAAGGTTGCTTATTAGTTTATTTACGGTTGAATGCAAGAAAGGTTTCATCCAAGAAAATTCAGGACAGGCTATTTTACATATTGCTTCTTTATATAAAGTGGGATGGCTAAAGCCGGAGTATGCATTTTTGAAAACGACGAAACACCTGACAGAGAAATGGTGCTACTGCTTTAACTAGCTCTATCTCCGGTTACAGAAAGTGGTAGCATAAATGCATACTGCTTGTAATTCAGGGTAATTTATATATGATTGAAAACAAAAGGGGGTGTTACTGATATGGAACAATCACTATATGAAAAGGTTGGCGGGGAGGAAGCGATTGGCAAAGTTGTGGATTATTTTTATGATGAGCTGGTTTTAAAGGATCCAACTGTAAACCAGTTCTTCAAGGACACAGATATGGAGAAACAGCGCCGGCATCAGACAAAGTTTATTAGCTTTGCCCTTGGCGGTCCTAATCAATATTCCGGAAACTCTATGGCTAAAGCACATCAAGGGATGAATATACAGCCGGAGCATTTCGATGCCATTGTCAGGCATTTACATAAGGCGCTCGCCCATTTTGGTGTAAGTGAAAATGATATTGACCAGGCTTTGACCAAGGTTGCTACTTTACGGGACGACATAATGTATAAGTAACTTTCTAAATATTCAACAAAGTGTTTGCATTCCGTAATATTGCTAGATCCTGACTAAAGCAAGCTGCATAGGAAGGTCTCCAGAAGGCAAAACACATTAAATGTTTATTGGGCCAAGCCCTGTTTGTTCTGTTCTTGAGTCCCGTTTAAAGGAGCCAGTTGCATTTACTCTGCATCTGGCTTTTTGTTTTAGTGCGTGGTGACGGGCAGGCTGTAGCGACAAGGATCTTATAACTTAATAAATAGGTTTATAGATCCGTGCATGAGAAGAAGAAAGGTATAAAAGGCTGGAGTAAATTGGCATTGGGGATACAATAAAATTGGGGGAAAAACCTTGTACGGATATAAACCAATCGTATATAGTATAGTACATATATTTACGATAGAAGGGCGTATGAGAAATGTTTAGAAGCTTCTACCATTTTTTAATGAAATATAGACATCCAAAGCCCCAAGACTCCATTAGTGCATTTGCCAATAGTGCATATGAGGACCATGGATTCCCAAAAAATTCCGAGGACTATGATGAGATAAGTACCTACCTTGAGTTTAATGGGCAATATCTGGAAAGCATGGCCATTTTTGATGAGGCGTGGGAATTATATCTTCAGTCAGAGGGGTAGATATTATACTCTACTCTGCCTAAGTTTGGAGACAAATGGGTTCGGAATCCTCACATTCCGAACCCATTTTGTTTTGTATTATTTTTGATGCTTAAGGTACGAATGAAAGGGAGCTTTATAAATAATGTCAGATTCACTACTAAGGCGGCCACCTTCAAAATACATCTACCCCCACTTCATAAATGAAGGGAAAATCATGAGCTGCTTCCATTTCTCCAGATAAACTGGTTTTGCTGAACAACTTGATCTATAGCAACCTCTCTAGTTGATTTCGTTAGATTAGGTTGTTTTTCAAAAGCTTACATCACCCAAGCCTTATAATTATCAATTTTAAAATAGTCTTGGTAATACGTTTACATAAATTTTAAACACAGTTGATTGTAGGTGTGGGTGCGATTGCGCCAGCGGGATCAGCGGGACAGAGGTCTTGCAGTGGCATTCCCATCGATAGGCAGACAGCCGGCCTAGCGGAAAGCAAAGCGCCTGGACTAAACAGTCTTCAAAGTCAATGGTTTTCTTTTCTCCTGGCGTGGCGATTTTCCATCAAGCGCATATAATGTGGTAACAAAATTCACGACGCATCATTGAGAGGATGGAGGAAATGGAGAAAAGAAAGGAACCGAAATATAAAATCGGTGATACGGTCGTGATCACAATTTATGGCACAGTGGGTAAGGTTACAAATGTTAAATGGCTTGATGGCTTGTATGTCTATGAGATTAATAAAAGCCAGGGGCTATATCTTGAATCAAGTCTGCTGCCGTTGTCTGAATATGAAGGAAAGCTCCTTGAAAAAGAGCATATTGATATAGAATATAAGTTTTTTTTCGGAGATCTTGTCCAAGTGAAAGGCTATGGCTCCGATCTATTTAAAATAGTAGGATTCCGGACGGAAATCTGGCGATACAAGGAGGATTCCTGGGAGGATGTCATCTATGAGCTATCCCGTATAAAAGACGGGGAATGGCTGGAAGCCGGAGAAGAAGAGTTGACTCTCGTGGCGGATGCCGAGAGCGCTGAGGTTTTTATTCAAAAGCTTGGTTTGCTGTATTCCAATGAGAAGAAGGCTTTGCCAGCCCCTGCCAATGATAAAAAATCAGCTGCGCCAAATACGAGAAAAAACGCTGAAAAAGACGAACTCAGAAAAAAGAACAAGAAACGGATTCAAATTGATAGCCTGCTGGACATTTATAATGACTATCGGATCCTTTATAATTGGTTTGGAGACGATGAATATGCTCATGTCATGAAAGTGGTCCTGCGAAAGCTAGCCATAATTGTGAACAACGACGGAAGAACGATGTCTAAATCAGAGTGATAAATTGAAAAATCACAAAGGTCAAAAATGGAACTCCAAGGAATAAGATCAGGCTGAATAGCCAGTTTGTGGTCTGGCCGAAAACTTCGATAGTTGCACTGTCCTCACTGTTAATGTCTTCAACGAATGTTTGAACCGCTGCTTTAATTTTTTCCATATGATCACCCCGTCCATTTTTTAACAATTTATGCTTGTCCATTGCCAGCTAGACCATAGAATTAATTTTTATTACAGTTCAATTTTATTAGCCTTCTTTGAAAATATTACTTTGTACAGAACTAGGAATGAAAAATATCTGTGCTTCATACATTCTGTAAAAAGGGGGGCGATTCTGTGAAAGAGATCGAAGTCATTATCGATACGGAAGAAATAGCTGAATTTTTCTTTCATGAGCTGGTAAAGAGGGGATACGTTCCCACTGAAGAAGAACTGGAGGAAATCGCAGATATCACTTTTGAATATTTGCTTGATAAAAGCATTATCGACGAAGAAGTCGATAATGAGTAAAGAAGGCGGGCCGGTCTGGTCCGTCTTTTTAAGGTAAAAAATAGATAGTAAAATGAAACTTGTGCAGGCAATATTCGTATATATCCATATAAGGTAAAAGAGGGAGGACGAAGCGTGCTCAAAAAAATCATTAATTCAGTGATGAAAAATGCCATGGGCAAGAAAAAACACTACGGCTCAAGTGACAGCTGGAAGAAACACAAACACCACAAGCATTCAAGCATGGGGCATCACTACTATAAGCGGAAGCACAAGAGCCGCAGCTTCAGCAGTTTTTACAGCAGCTGATCTACTTTTGATCGAATGGAAGGCAGCACATGATTAAATCTCTGATTCTTGGGTTTTCTGATGCAATGGAACAATGTTATAAAAAAGGAGAAATCATCGGCGGCCGCCACCGGATTGACAGCCTCCTTGGAACTGGAAGCTACGGGAGAAGCTATCTTGTTTATGATTGCGGCGAACAAAGGCAGGCTGTGTTAAAATCACTCCGCCTCCATAAACGGCTGACACGGCGGGGAAGGGAAAGTTTTATGCGGGAAGCGGAGCTTTTACAATCCTTTTGTCATCCAGCCATTCCGAAATTTTACTGTATTGGGGAGCATCAGGGCGTTCCCTATTTCACAATGGAACAGATCCATGGGAAAACGTTTGAACAATTAATTTTTGAAGATGGAAAAACGTACAGCGAACACCAGGCGTTTACAATAGGCATGAAAATAATCCGGATTATCGGCTATATCCACAGCAGGGGGATTGTCCATAGAGATATCAGGATACCGAATGTTATGGTACAGGGGAGCGAATTGAAGCTGATTGACTTCGGGCTTGCAAGGAGTTTGGAGAGAAACACGAATCCTTGGCGCCGCAAACCAGCGAACCTGCTCAAGGAAGCCTCCTATCAGAGTGATTTTTATGGCCTGGGGCATCTTATTCTATTCCTGCTGTTCTCTGGTTTTGAAGCTGGCGAGAATCAAAAGGAACTCTGCTGGGAGGAAGAATTGAAGCTGCCGCCTTTTAGCACGTTCGTAATCCGCAAACTCCTTCAGGAGGAAAAGCCCTATCAGGGGTGGAAAGATATATATGAGGACTTTAATAAAATAGTACATAAAACAGGCAGAGGAGGAAATGAAAATGTCAATCTTTAATAAGGTATTCGCCAGTATCGGAATCGGTTCGGCCCAGGTCGATACAAGGCTTGAAAGTGACACAGTCGTTCCCGGGGAAGAAGTCAGAGGGATTGTCCACGTAAAGGGAGGCAGGACAGAACAAAAGGTAGACGAAATATATCTGTCGTTACATACAACTTACATTAAGGAATCTGATGATAAAAAGTATACAGCGACTGCGACAATTGATCGATTCCGCCTTAATGATCCGTTTACGATTCAACCTTCGGAAACAAAAGAGATTCCGTTTTCGTTCATTCTCCCAATCGATGTTCCTGTATCAATTGGGCGGACGAAAATATGGGTTGCAACGGGACTGGATATCAAAAATGCTGTTGACCCTTCAGACAAGGATTCTTTAAAGGTTCTTCCTAATTCATTGATGGATTCGATCTTTAGTGCAGCAGAGGATTTGGGCTTCAGGCTGAGGAATGCGGATTGTGAACAGGCTCCTCACGGCTTGCGCAGGAACTATCCGTTCGTCCAGGAATTTGAGTTTGTTCCGATTTCAGGTTCTTTCCGAGGGAAGCTTGATGAATTAGAGATGGTATTCTTTCCTGTTTCCGAGAATGAAGTCGAGATTTTTATGCAGGTGGACCGAAAGGCAAGAGGTCTTGGCGGGTTCCTTGCTGAAGCCTTTGAAATGGATGAGAGCAATGTAGTTCTGACTGTGACTAGAAATGATGTTCCAAATTTGTCACAGAAGCTCCATGCAGCTATTAGCCGATACTGTTAAAAGAAACGATGAAGCAGCCGCTTCATCGTTTTTTTATTAGCTTTTTCTCTCCTTGGCGGAAATGATATCTTTTGCATGTGCCTCATGCTCCGCAATGATCGCTTCCGGAGGGATGTGGTTATTCTTTTTTGGTGAGTTGATTCGATTTCGGTGTTTTTTACCCAACAGAAACACTCCCTTCCCATTCATTTAGAAAATACAGAGGTCTGTTTCAGGCTTTCTGGTTGTTCTATATGAAACCTCCGCCTCTTTTAGTTTTCCCTTCCCCTTAAAAATAATCTCACGGAAGATTTTCCAGCTGGAATAGATTATGGTATTATTACAAAC
Organism: Mesobacillus foraminis; assembly: GCF_004340465.1. Taxonomy (GTDB): domain Bacteria; phylum Bacillota; class Bacilli; order Bacillales; family Cytobacillaceae; genus Mesobacillus_B; species Mesobacillus_B foraminis. The sequence continues at coordinate 36,578 of NZ_SLVV01000006.1, forward strand.
GAACATGTCTGACATATTTGGAGGATAAAAATGAGTGTACATATCGGTGCAAAAGAAAATGAAATTGCTGAAACAGTACTGCTTCCAGGGGACCCGCTTCGCGCAAAATACATTGCGGAAACGTTTTTAGAGAATGCCCAGTTATATAATGAAGTTAGAAATATGTTCGGTTACACAGGAACTTATAAAGGTAAAAGAATTTCTGTTCAAGGAACGGGCATGGGGGTTCCTTCGATTTCAATTTACATTAACGAATTGATGAACAGCTACAATGTGCAGACACTGGTCAGAGTCGGGACATGCGGTGCGATCCAGAAGGATGTTAAGGTTAGGGATGTTATTCTGGCTATGAGTGCATCCACAGACTCGCAAATGAACCGGCTGACCTTTGGAGGTGTAGACTATGCACCAACAGCTGATTTTCACCTGCTGATGAATGCTTATCACGCTGGTCTGCAAAAAGGACTGAATCTTAAAGCAGGAAATGTTTTTACTGCTGATATGTTCTACAATGACAACAGTGATCTGGAGAAATGGGCAAGATATAATATCCTTGCTATTGAGATGGAAACAGCTGCCCTTTATACCCTGGCAGCAAAGTTTGACCGGAAAGCCCTTTCCGTGCTTACAGTCAGTGACCATATTCTTACGGGTGAAGAAACAACGTCTGAAGAACGCCAGACTACTTTTAATGAGATGATTGAAGTTGCCCTGGAGGCTGTTGTTAAAGAATAGGTTTATGTGCTCTTTCCAGCGGGAAAGAGCCTTTTTATTAAGGGCTTCAATTCACCATAATGTTAAAAACTGGTGCAAATTGAGCTAACGCATGGATGGCAAGTCATGATAGAATAGGTGTATTGCTTTTGAAACAATGTAAGAATGGTGGATTTTATGAAAAAACAAATTGTATTATTAACTTCAGCCCTGCTCCTCTCCGGATGCTCCCAGCTGGAATCTATTCCAGGTAAAATTCCGTTTCTAAATCTTGACGGCGGGCATCAGGAAAGCACGGATGAAAAAGTGGACAACCCTGAATTAAATGAAGGAAATTCAAATCAGCAAAATTCCGAGCCCGAGCCAGAAACAGAAACCGTACCTGAGGGCCCTGTGTTAGAGGCGGCTTATTTTAATACAGTCAAAGAGGTGGATGGCAAAGAAATCATCCAGAATCCTCTCAATACCATGGCGCTGGTCAACAAGGTATATGCGCTGCCTTCAACCTATATACCCAATGATTTAACAAGGCCCGATGTGTCGTTTTCGTTTGGCAGCCAGAAGCTTGAAAAGGCGCTGTTAAGGAAGGAAGCCGCTGATGCTCTGGAAAATATGTTTGAAGGAGCCAGGAAAGATGGATTTGAATTATTTGCCGTTTCTGGTTACCGCTCATATAAACGCCAGAATCAATTGTTTGAAGCGGAAGTTCAGAATGCTGGGGAAGAGAAGGCTGCCCAGGCAGTTGCCGTACCGGGTAACAGTGAGCATCAGACAGGCCTGTCAATGGATATTTCAAGTCAAAGCGCCGGACTGAATTTAAATGAACAGTTTGGCCAGACGGAAGAAGGTAAGTGGCTGGCAGATAATGCCCATAAGTACGGATTTATCCTCCGGTATCCAAAAGGAAAGGAAAAAATTACGGGTTATATGTATGAACCCTGGCATTTCAGGTATGTTGGCAAAAAAGCGGCAGCTGAAATATACAAGAACAATTGGACCCTTGAAGAATACTTTGAAATCGTCAAGAAAATATAGACACGATGCCCGGCAAAATGCCGGGTTTTTATATTCCAGTCAGAAAACAAGAAAAGTATCTTTAGTCCGGGCATGATTAAAGGCCAAACGGACAGGGAAAATGAAAGGCAGGCAGACGCAAAAAAAGATTGAATAACGGGAGGGGAATACATCAATGGAAATTGCCACTATTCATGTTTACGGAATGACATGTGATCATTGCGAAGAGAGCGTGAAAAATGCCTTGTTGAAGGTGGATGGTGTATCAGCTGTAACGGTTTCTTATCAAAACAGGACAGCGGAAGTGCAGTATGAGGCCTCCGAAGTCTCCATGGAAGAGTTAGAAAAAGCAATTGAAAGCCAGGGGTATGAAGTGGCATGAAAAAGGCAGTTCAGACAGAACTGCCTCAGTTTGTTGCCAAAAGGGGTTCGGAATGGTTCTTTTCCGAACCCCTTTTGGGCTATTATTGAGTTTTTACAATAGGAGAGAAAACTCCCACTTTGCGCTCTGGTCCGTTATTAGACTCTTCCATGTCCTTTTGGCTATCTTTTTTCAGGTTCAAGCTAGAGAAAGTAAGCATCGCCTGCTTTGACCATTTTTTAAGTCCCTTTGGGTTGTTGAACGCATTCTATGCTTTATTTTTGCGAATATTCGCTTGATGGTTTCCTATAGTTTCCAATATTGTCTCAGATTGGTCCCGTTGGATTGGTTTTTCGAAAGCGACTCATCACCATAATAGGCTTGGTTGTACAGTTTGAAAACCTGTTGATTGGAGTGGAAGGCGCGCAGACTCCTCCGGGATCAGCTGGACAGCTAAGACCCCGCAGGAGCCTGCGACGAGGAGGCTTAGCGCCAGCCCCGCGGAAAGCGAAGCGGCTGGAGACGAATTCAACAGCCCACTTTGTCCACTAACCAAAAAAAAAGACTGTAGGCAAAATACGAATTTTCATTGAGTTTTATCTATAGTCTGACGCAGTTGTAAACAGAACTGCCTTTTTTGCAGGGGAAAACAGGCCATTATGGTCAGTGTTTAACTTGCCGGCATTATTTTTCTGTTAATTTTTTTATAAAAATGTTATTCTAACAATTATTAAGGTCAATAACCTTATTTAGAGTTTTTGAAAGTGGTGAATGGATTGGATCAGGAAAAAGTGAATAATGAGGGTTCAGAAAACGAAGCACGTTCTGATCTTTCTGGGGATGCCGAAACGAAGCAAAACTTTCTTCGCATCAAAAAATTTCATTTCGCCATGCTGTTATTTTTTGTTGTGTTCATTACGGCAGGGATTACAACCTTTGCCCTGGCATTCGGCAATGATGAACCAGCAGTGAAAATCATTAAGGAAAGGGCAGAATTCTCAAAGCTTTATGATGCCTATGACACCTTGAGGAACAGCTACTATACTGAAATTGACGAAGAGAAGCTGATCAATGGAGCGATTGATGGAATGGTTGAATCGCTTGATGATCCTTATTCCGATTATATGACCCAGGAAGATGCGAAAAGCTTCCATGAAAGCATCTCTGCCTCTTTTGAAGGAATTGGAGCAGAAATCCAGTCCAGGGATGGCCATATTGTGATTGTTACTCCTGTTAAGGGCTCACCTGCGGAAAAAGCTGGTTTGAAGCCGGAGGATAAAATCCTTTCTGTTGATGGGAAAAGCATCCAGGGTATGAGCACTACGGAAGCGGTGGCTTTAATAAGGGGAGAGAAAGGAACAAAGGTAAAATTGTCGGTGGTCCGCGGCAATGCGGAACCAATGGACGTTACCATTACGAGGGATACGATTCCAATTGAGACGGTATACGGAACCATGATGGAGGACGGCATTGGCAGAGTGCAGATCACTAATTTCTCCGATCATACATCTGATGAACTGGTAAAGGTTCTTGAAGACCTTGAATCAAAAGGAATGAAAGGTCTTGTTCTGGACCTCCGCCAAAACCCTGGGGGCCTTCTGGACCAGGCGGTAAAGATTACAAGCAAGTTTGTGCCTAATGGTAAAATTCTCTTTAAGGTGGAAGACAGGGAAGGAAATGTCCAGGAATATCCTTCAGAAGGCAGCGGAAACACCGACTTTCCGTTGGTGGTGCTGGTAGACAAGGGGAGTGCAAGTGCTTCAGAAATCCTTGCAGGTGCTGTCAGTGAATCTGCGGGTGTTCCTTTAGTCGGCGAAACAACGTTCGGGAAAGGAACCGTGCAGCGTGCTGAAGACTTTGAGGATGGATCCAATATTAAGCTGACTACCGAAAAATGGCTTACTCCTGAAGGAAACTGGATTCACAAAAAAGGAATTAAGCCTGATTATGAAGTAGCCATGCCAGAATACGCGTCTCTTCCGTTTATTGACCCTGAGGACGAGTTGAAACTGTCTTCTGCTTCAGAGCAGGTGAAATCGGCGCAGAAAATGCTGAAGGTTCTTGGCTTTGAGCCTGGGCGTGAAGATGGATTCTATGATGACAAGACAGAGGAAGCGGTCAAGGAATTCCAGAAAGATCATTCGCTGGAGCAAACAGGAATCCTTACTGACAGTTCAACAGTCGAGTTGATGACGGCTGTCCGCGATAAAATGACCAAAGACGATCCTCAGCTGAAAAAAGCAGTTGAAGTATTAAAAAAAGAATTGGATAAATAAGAAAACTCTCCGGACCTGTGGGCCGGAGAGTTTTTTACTTCGTACAAACAGCAATTCCGAACGGGTAATGCTTGCCTGGCCGCTTTGGTTCAATCAGGACACTCTTTTGATAATAAAAATCGACTTCTGAATAATGGTTGAAAAGTGTGAGGAATTCTTCCTCCGTCAACTGATGGATATGGAAAGGCTCTTTTGTTGGCTTGCCGCGCCCAGCTCCAAAAGGAGTGGAAATAATGAGCGTTCCCCCAGGTTTTAGCATCTGGAATATATTTTGGAGATAGGCCGTTTCATTATTTACATGCTCAAGAGTTTCAAAAGAAATAATTACATCAAATAGCCCAAGCCTGTTTGCTATTTCAGTGTCTGTCGCATCACTTTTTACATACTTGACCTTAGGATGGTAGTGTTTCTTCAGTGCATACTCAATCGCTGATGCATCAATGTCAACGGCAACAATTTCAGCTGTTTCTTTGCATGACCTGGCAATGAGCTTACTTCCATAGCCGGTCCCGCAGGCAAAGTCGAGAATTCTTCCTTTTGCATAATGCATGGCAAAGTAATAACGTGCCAGATGCTCCAGCAGCATCCCATTTGTAATTTTCATTTTTTCTGGAATCATTCGCTCTCCAGTGTATTCAAGCAGGGCACCCACCTCTTTCTATCGTTGTATTATACCAGACACCCATTGTGTTTGTAAGAAATAGCTCAATCCGTTAAAATGAATGGATGGAACGGAGGAACAAAATGAAAAATACCGAGATATACATATTGGCAGGTTTTCTTGGAACTGGAAAGACGACCCTTTTGAAACAGATCCTTAAGCTGGAGCAGCAGCAAAAGCGAAAAGTTGCCGTTCTTATGAATGAGCTGGGAGAAATTTCAATCGATTCGGACGCAGTCGGGGAAGACGTGCCATTAAGGGAACTGCTTGGAGGATGTATCTGCTGCACCATACAGGATAAACTTGAGGGACAGCTTCAGGGTCTGCTGGTGGAGCACCAGCCAGATGCCATTTATATTGAAACAACAGGAGCTGCACATCCTGTTGAGGTTCTGGATTCTGTATTGTCACCGTTGTTTGCGGGAAAAATTGAGATGAGAGGGATCATCACCACGGTGGACGGGACATTATGGGCTGCACGGTCACAGTTCCAGCCCCAGCTCCAGCAGCTATTACTGGAGCAGGTAAGGCATGCGGACTTAATATTAATCAATAAATCAGATCTTCTTTCAGATTCCGGGCAGGCCAGAGTGTCGATGGAAATTCAGTCCATAAATCCGGAGGCGCGTTGCATATTAACAACCTATTCAAGGGTATCACAGCGAGAACTGAAGGACATGGCATTTGCTCCTAAAAGGGAGTCAAAAACTGCGCATGTCCATAAAGCACTGCGCCTGGGTACGTTTGTGCACCGGTTTCAAAAACCTGTAAACCGGGAGCGTTTTGAAGAATTTCTTAGAAGCCTGCCTGACCAAATCTATCGAATAAAAGGCTACATTCAATTTTCAGACTCTCAATATCCTGATTTGTTTCAGTATTCCTATGGAACGCCGCTATTTATGATGGAGTATATAAAACTGCCGCTTACGATTGTCTTCATTGGGCAGGACATTGACTGGAAGGAGATTCAGCTGAAACTGGAAGCTCTGGAGAATTAATTCGTTTTTTCCTGTCCATCAAGGGTATATAGATCTTAACCCCGATAAGAAAGGTTGATGAAGATGCCCTGGACAAAGGACGATTATCCTGTTTCAATGAAAAACCTGGATCCCGATGTACGAAATAAAGCCATTGAAATAGCCAATGCTTTACTAACTGAAGAACATTACGACGAAGGAAAAGCGATTCCCATTGCCATTGATAAAGCAAAGGAATATGTCGCCAACCATAAGGAAGAATGAAAGCCTGTAATTCTGCAGGCTTTTTTTCTGCTGTCCGTGAACGAATAGGACCAGGGGAAAACGGAGAAACTTTCTTCGCAGACTTTTAATTTAATGAAGGGGTGAACAGCTTGAAATTCGTAGTTATTCCAATGGCCCTTTTACTTTTATTTACAGCGGACGCCTCAGTGATCCAGGGGGAAAAAAACACAGTTGAAATGATTTCTTGGGAGCAGGCAGATAAACTCATTCCCCGTTACAGTAAATTTACGGTGCAGGATCTTGAAACAGGGAAAAAGTTTCATGTTCAGCGGAGGGCGGGAAGCCGTCATGCCGATGTACAGCCTTTAACCACCAAAGATACGAAAATTATGAAACATATTTACAACGGGAAATGGAGCTGGAAACGCCGGGGGATCATTGTTATTGTCAAGGGGAAGATGATAGCGGCTTCCATGCACGGAATGCCGCACGGAGCAGGTGCACTTAATAATAATTTTCCCGGGCATTTTTGTATTCATTTTTACGGCAGCAAAACTCATCGGACAAGCTCTATGGACCTTTCCCATAAACTGATGATTTTTAAAGCAGCAGGAGAGCTGGACAATTACTTTGAGAGTGCAGGCCCATATGAATTAGTCGATGCGTATTTTGCAGGTTTAAAACAGCAGGACCTTAAAATTATCCATTATGCAGCCCTTCAAAAGCCGGACAGGGAGAAAATTATTAATCAAATTGAAAACGTAACCGTCTTGCGGATGCCGGCTTTGCCCGCTGAAAATATTGGGGATGCATTGACACTGTCTGTTCCGGTGGAATTAGCGCTCCAGCTGAAGGGAATTGGACCTGAGAAATACATTGGAACCATAACAATAGTCCGGTTTTCACCATGGGGACCCTGGAAGGTTGACTCAAAACAATTCCTCGAGGAAGTTGAAGTGCTTGCAAGATAAGGGAAGGCAGAGCCTGAATAGGTTCAGCCTTCTTCTGTTAATTCAGCTCACCAAACTTTATAAAAGTCCTTTCATCTTCAATCAAGCCGCAGACTGCACATTGGACTTTCATCTCCGGCCCCCGATAAGGTGAATGGAAAGGGTTGAGCTGGTCTTCAGTGTACTCCTCGATGATCTCACCCGATTGAGGATTCAATTTAACAGACTGGGGAACCTGATGAATCAGGTTAAACCTGCTTTTATTGGTTCTGCAATTTGGGCATCGATAAGGTACTGTCATTCAATTTCCCTCCATTAAGTAGAATTGGAACTATTTTTTGCATTAACACAACCCTTTATGTAAAAATGCCAATAAATGATTGAAGTGCAAAGGAGTGAAACCAACGAACATGGATTATGTCCACTTACTGAATCGATACCGTCAAGTTTGGAATAACCGCCAGCTTCCGGGAATAAACGAAGAAGAAACGCTTAGGGAAGCAATAAGGAGGGACCTGACGGATGAGAATTCACATCCTCGAGTGAGGCGGCCTTTGCATGAAAAGTATTTCATGGCGACTAGAAGGATAGCTGAATCTAGCTTGACTGATGAGGACAAGGTTAAACTTATCCAGCTGCATGCAAGCTTATGCACCGAAATGCAATAGCTGGGAGGGGGGGCAGAGAAGCGCTTTTTTTTGTCTAGTAAGGTAGCTTGCAAATCGTCCGCCTGTACCTCTTTCGATTCTAACAGGAAAAAATTTTGTTTCAAACTCTGCCATTTTGTCATAGATGTGTAAGAGTTGTAATAAAGGCGGCCATCTAAATAACTTGTCAACCCTTATTTACTGTCTATTTTCTCCAAAACATGATAAATCTATCAATCTTGTTTGATAGTGAATTAAAAAGCTTCAGTCCTTAATCTGCGGGCAATCACTTATAAATACTGACTTTGCTGCGAATAACTGAAAAAAGTACGGAATAATATTATTTTGAAATACCTTCAATTCCCGTTTTCTCCCAGAAATATTACAAAAAATCCGTGATATGATGATGTTGCAAGAGATAGAGACACTTAGAAATCATTTGGGGAGGAAACAAGGATGAAGAAAAAGTTTATACTTTCAATTGCGGCTGCAGCAGCAATTCTAGCAGTCAATCCAATCACGGACAAAGCCGATGCTGCGTCAATTTATCCAACTGGCGAGGCGAAGGTTATCTATTATCAAAATGGGAATTTAAATCAGGAACAGATTAATAATCTTCTAAAAAAATTATTCGCTAATTCACCAGCTCTCTGGAATCAAGTAAAATCACCGGCCAATCAAAATCAAGTACAGCAGCCTGTACCTCAAACTGAGGCTAAGCCAGCTCAAAATACTGCAAAGCAGGCAACTGCTCCGGCACCAGCTGCTGAACAAACACAAGAGGCAGCCAATACTGCTTCACAAATAAGCGCTTATGAAAAAAAGGTTATCGACCTGACCAACCAGGAGCGTGCCAAAAATGGTTTGAAGCCTTTAACTCTTGATACAGAGCTCAGCAAAGTGGCAAGAGAAAAATCAAAGGATATGCAGGCAAAAGGATATTTTAGCCATACAAGTCCAACCTATGGCTCTCCATTTGATATGATGAAGAAATTCGGTATTTCTTATAAAGCTGCAGGTGAAAATATCGCGATGGGCCAAAAGACTCCTGAAGAGGTAGTTCAGGCGTGGATGAACAGTGAAGGTCACCGCAAAAACATCTTGAACGCCAACTTTACACATATCGGTGTAGGCCATGTTGCAGAAGGAAATTATTGGACACAAATGTTTATCGGGAAATAATTTATCATGCAGTATGTAAGACTGTACCCCAATTGTCAGGCTCCTCTGGCAGATTTGGGGTGCAGTTTTTATTTTTAGGCAAGGAAAGCTTATTCCTGAAGCTGATGGGATGCCTCTGCGGAAGCAGAATGTTCAATATGAATAGGAACAGCTTCTTCTTCGCTGATAATGGGAAGAATGATTGTCAGCAGCCCTTTATCGAGGTTTGACTGAATTTCATGATGATTGACTCTGAACGGCAGGTTAATGTTTTTTTCAAAACTTTGGTCACATCGCTCTTTTAAGAAATAGGTGAGATTGGGTTTAAAAGTGGAGTAATGGCCGCGAATGGTTAATTGTTTCCCTTTGAGGGTGATTGCTGCATGTTCCCGTGCCATGCCTGGCAGCTCAGCTTCAACAAACAGTTTATCTTTATACTTATATAAATCGCACCGTGGAAAACACTCGCTTGAACCTCCCTTGGGTGCGAGTGACAGGTTCTGAATATGGCCGCTGGAAAGAAAGGGGTTAGTTTCCTGGCTGAAAGCCTCTTTCCAAAAGCTTTCTGCGGCATATTGCCTGGTTAAATCCAGCCAATATTTGAGCTTTTCAACCTCCATGGCATGTTCCTCCTTCTGTTACTTTTTATATGTCGGGAACGTTGATCTCGGAAATTTGGGTATGAAAGCTTCTTGGCAGCTTAATTTCAAGAATTCCATCCCGGTGAGAAGCAATTGCGCCTTTTTTCTTCACAATTGCTGGCAACGGTATTGTATGTTGCTCTCCCGATTGAGGAATGTTCTTAATGATTGCCTGGTTGGAGGTATGAAGAATCTTCATGTTCTTAAGCCATGCGTCATCCTTGATGGGAATACGAATAAAAACGAATTCGTGTGTTTCAAAAACAGATGCATTAAGTCTCGCTTCCGCTTGCCCGGGGTCAGGCTGCAGGCCCTGAATGCCTTTTAGCCATTCCTGTGGATTCATCACCCCCTCCATATTCTGGGGGAACATTTTGGCAACCATGCTCTGAACATATTTATCTATTTCCTCGGGGTTCATATTCTCTACTCTTTTTTTTATCCCTTCATGCAGGTTCCAGGGGAACATTGTACCTCCCTCCTTACGTCTAATAAAAACTGCAATAATCAGCTGTCAGTACTTACATTCTATGCAGGCCAGTGCCCAGCCGTTAAGAAAACTTTAGTATGTGATACGTAACAAAGTTTCCTAACATTTGCATATAATTTCGGTTCTATTTAATATAATGGTATCAATGTCGAATGGATTGGCGGGGTATGGTGTGATAAATAGAACGGCATTAATTACAGGCGGAGCCAGCGGAATTGGCAGGAAGACTGCATGCCAGCTAGCTTTACAGGGAATCAATCTAATAATCAATTACCGTTCCAATCATGTAAAAGCAGAAGCGCTCAGACGAGAACTGACAGAGAAATTTGGTATTAAGGTGCTGCTGGCCAAAGGGGATATCACCGACTTTGAACAGTGCGTTCAAATAGTCAGGGATTCATTGTCTGCATTCAATTCTATTGATATTCTCGTTCACAATGCAGGTCCTTATGTTCATGAAAGAAAAAGGATGGCTGACTACTCTGTCCAGGAGTGGCAATACCTTATCAACGGCAATCTTAACAGTGTGTTCTACCTTTCCAGCCTGATCATTCCTGTCATGCGTCAGCGGAACTGGGGCAGAATCATCACCATTGGTTTCGACCGTGTAGAATCGGCTCCAGGCTGGATTTACAGATCAGCCTTTGCAGCAGCAAAGTCTGGGCTTGCTTCCCTGACAAAGACCATCGCACTTGAAGAAGCTCAGCATGGGATTACAGCGAATATGGTTAGCCCGGGAGACATTGTGGGTGACTGGAAGGAAAAAAATATAGCTGATACAGTCGGGAGTGCGGATGAGACTGTTCCGGTGGGAAGACCCGGTACAGGTGAGGATATCGCAAGGGTCATATCCTTTCTGATTTCGAATGAATCAGGCTATATTACAGGAGGCATTATACCGGTAACAGGAGGAAAGGACGTCCTGGGAAAAGCGTTCCGGAAAGAAAATTAACTTATAAAAAAGCCAGCTGCGCCAAAATTGTGCAGCTGGCCTTTCTATTTATTGCTGTGCGCGAAGGCTGACATTGGACTGTTTCCTTTGGATAAAGATCAGTCTGCCGAGAAGGCACAGGGCACCTGCTGCAAGTCCTGCAATCAAGCCAATCCAATAGCCAAAGGCATGAAGGCCTGTATGGTTTGCCAGGTAGTAGCCAAGGGGAAGGCCGATAATCCAATACGAAACAAGTGCCATCAAGAAGGTAATGTTTACATCTTTATACCCTCTTAATGCGCCCTGTATGGGTGCCTGGAGAGCGTCCGAGAGCTGAAAGAACAGGGCGTACAGCAAAAACTCTGCTGTAAGGGCAAGAACCTTAGGGTCGGTTGTATAAATTCCCGCGACATTGTATCTGAATGTAATTAACACAAGACCGCATAATACAGCCATAAGGACGGCAATCGTTAAACCGATCCAGGTGTATTGTGCAGCATCCCTGAATCGTCTTGCCCCTACTTCAAAACCGACAACAATGGTCAAGGCCATTGATATGCTTAAAGGGACCATGTAAAGGAACGAGGCGAAATTCAGTGCCGCCTGGTGTGAAGCAATTGTAATTGTATCAAAACCGCTCATAAGCAGGGTAACTGCAGAAAAAATGCTTGTTTCGAAAAAAATGGCAAAGCCGATTGGGATGCCAATCTTCAATATTTCTTTCCATTTGGAAAAATCGACGCTGTAAAAACGGCTGAAAATATTATAGCTTGCGAACGGTTCTGTTTTTATAATGATAAACAGCGATATGACCGTTATCAGCCAATAAGTGATCGCGGAAGCATATCCGGCGCCCGCCCCTCCAAGCTCGGGGAACCCAAACTTTCCGTAAATCAGTAGATAATTGAAAAGGGCATTGAGCGGCAGGGACGTTAAAGTTATGAACATTGATACTCTTGTTTTACCGAGAGCATCCAGGAAACACCTCAATACGTTATACACAAACAAGGGTATGATTCCGGCACTTAGAGCAACTAGATACTCATGTGCAATTGTTCTGACATGGGTTTCCAGATTCATCTGAGTGAGTATTGGATTTAAAACCAGTGCTCCTGCTCCCAGGACGATCAATGCCATGATAATTGAAAGGTACACGCCTTGAATAACGGAGAAAGCTACGTCTTTATTCCTTTTCGCACCTGCAAGCTGGGCAACAATAGGAGTCATTGACAGGAGAATCCCGCTCAGCCCCGTAAATACAGGAACCCATAAGGAAGAGCCGATAGCTACTCCGGCGAGATCTGCAGGACTGTAATGGCCGGACATCATCGTATCGAAGAAATTCATGGCATACATGGCCATTTGCGTGATCAGGATAGGGTACAAAATAAAAAATAATTGCTTTAGCTTTTCTTTTTTAGAGTGTGTTTGATTCATGCTATTTCCTCATTCATTGGTTTTTGTTATATGCTGGGGTTTAACAATATACAAGAATGAATTATAGCATAATTAAGCAGAACCGGGGTCTTATCCTCTCGCATCCTGAATATAAATTTATATAGGATGAAAGGAGATGATGGTGTGGCATTTGCAGGTTCAAAAGGCTGGTATATCAAGAAGCTGAGAGGTGCAGGGATTACAAAGCATCCTATCGATAAAAAGAAACTTGAGCTTCATAAGACCTTCGTAATTAAAAAGATATATGAGGATCATCTAAAAACAAGGCACTAATCCGAATTTCCCAACTTGGACAAGGAAGTGCCAGGCCAACCAATTGCATAATCCTTCCGTATTATTTAAGCGCTTTCATTAGTGGGGAATGGATATATCTTGCGTCAACATTACTGGAATCGGATTAATGCGTTAGTTCCTAAATTCTGGCTAAGCAAAATCCACTGGGCAATCTGTTTGAGCTTCTACAGGATTTACCTTTAAAAAACATAAAAAATGCTGCACAAGCCGTGCAGCATTTTTCATTTCTAAGCTTCGAGGAGCTGGGAGCCGTCTTCGTTCTGGGCTTGTGTCCTGCGAAGGTAAAGGGTATATTGATCCTTAGGTATCTCGTATAGGTCATAGATTTCACCGCCGGCATTTAACTGTTCATAAATGGAACTTCTCGTTTCATTTGCTTTGACAGCATAAGGAAGCTTCTCAGCGGCTTTGATGGACCGGATGTTTTCTTTCCTGATCCGCATAAAAATGGTTTCAATCTCTTTTTCATAAAAAAGCTCTTCAAAGAAAGCATCCTTGGCAGGACTGTTATAGCCTTTGCCATGATAGGGCTTCCCAATCCAGGTGCCAAGAAAGCCGGCGCCGTCCTGGATGTCAAATAAATTAATGGTTCCAATCGGTGCTCCCCAGTCATCAAGGATGGTCCGGGAAATCAATTCCCCGCGTTCTTCAGCTTCAATGGTTTGCTTCGTAATAAAAACAAACTCATCGTAAGAGGATGCTTTTTGCCGAACAAAAGGGAAGACATCCGGATGCGTCATAAGCTCAAACAGGACATGACAATCCTGAAGATCACGTTTTTTGAGCATAAGTATCCCTCCATTTAGGGCAGTCCGATTCCCATAAGAAATAGACACGGCCCACCCACGAAATTTTTTGTAAAATTGCTAAAAAATTTCGGGGTGGGAATCGAACCCACTAGAACCAGGATACTGGTGGCGCACCATTTGCCTTCCCTCATTACTTTTCCGATATGAAATTTTTCGGTTAAACAATTTCATAGAAATCATACTAAAAAAATCATAAAAAGGGAATAGTTTTTTTGTCGGAAATGCGCCCCTTTTTTTAGTCAAATTTCTACAAAATGGAATTGAAGCTTTTGCCATTATGGTAAACAAACTGGCCATTAATCATCGTCCAGATTGGTTTGGCCAGATAGTGGAAAGGGTGCTGGTTCCAAAGGACAAGGTCCGCATCCTTTCCGGCCTCAATACTTCCAAGTCTCTCATCGATTCCCAGGTTTCTTGCAGGCAGAATGGTAATCCCTTCGAGAGCTTTTTGTTCTGTCAGCCCTTCTCTGACAGCGATTGATGCGCACATGTTCAAGTATTGAACAGGGGTATAAGGATGGTCTGTGGTAATGGAGACTTCGATGCCGTGGCGAGTCAGCTCCTGGTACGTGTTCCAGCTTTTGTTTTTCAGTTCAATTTTAGACCGTCTGGTTAGCGTAGGGCCAACAGAAACCTTCAGTCCTATGTTAGACAATTCTTCCGCAATCAGGTGCCCCTCGGTACAATGTTCAATCCTTAAATCAAGATCAAACTCTTCTGCCAAACGGACTGCGGAAATGATATCATCCGCTCGATGGGCATGAACTCTGACTGGTATTTCTCTATTAAGTGCTTTGACAAGAGGGATAATCCGGAGTGCCTCCGGGTTATCCGCATGTTTCGCCTCGTAAAAAGCTTCCCTTAACATCCCCATGATTCCCATTCTGGTTATGGAATCTTTGTTTCCCTGGCTGTGCATCCGCTTGGGATTCTCCCCAAGAGCTATTTTCAAACCTGCTGTTTCCCGGAGCAGCATATGTTTTATATTTTTTCCGGACGTTTTTATAACAGAAGTTGTTCCTCCTATTACATTTGAGCTCCCCGGCATGACATGGACGGTGGTGATGCCGGATTTGACCGCATCCAGAAAAGCGGGGTCCAGAGGATAAACTCCGTCAATTGCCCGGATATGCGGACTAAGCGGTTCAATTGTTTCATTGGCATCATTTCCTGCCCAGCCTGTACCTTCATCGTACAGGCCCAAATGGGTATGGACATCAATAAAACCGGGGAAGAGGTAACTGTTTGAACAATCAATGACAGCCATGCCTGCTTCAGAAGGAAGGTTTGGGCCAATTGAGCTGATTTTTCCGGAATCAATCAATACATCACAATGGTGAAGCGGGTTAAAGACAATTGGATAGACCCGTGCATTTTTTAATAATATTTTTCTCATTTCCCGAACCCCTGATTTTTACAGTAACAGTTTTGTGCCATTGGAGATTCCTCCATTTCAAAAGATTCCTGCATACTGCAGGATTAGGACCAGCAGCCCTAAAGCCCAGACGTAGACAGCAAAAACTTTTAATGAATTCTTTTTTAGATACTGGATCATCCATACCACTGCTATGTAACCGGAAAGGGCTGCTGCAATTGTAGCCACTAACAGGCTTCCAAGGGAAACGCCTTCAGCAGTCCCTTCAAAAAGTTTTGGCAGCTGGTAGAGGATCCCGCCGGCAATGGCAGGTATGGACAGCAAAAAAGAAAAATAAGCTGCTGTTTCCCTGTCAAGCTTCCGAAACAGGGCTGCGGCAATGGTAAGTCCTGATCGGGAGAGAGCCGGCATAATGGCTGCAGACTGAAAAATCCCGATGATAAAAGCATCCTGATAGGTGACCTGGCTCATATTTTTTTTTCCTTTTTTTACTCCGTCAGCCACCCAAAGGATAAAACCGGTCACAATAAATTCCCACCCAATTGTACTTCCAGTCTTCGATATCGAGTCAAAAAAATCACTGAACAGTACTCCGGCTGCTACCGCCGGAATGGTGCCAATCACAAGCAGCCATGTAGTCTTCCCAAAGGGGTTTTTCAGGATGCCCAGTAGTTCTTCTTTATAGATGACCAGAACAGCCAGCAATGTGCCGGTATGAAGCATTGTGTCGAGGAACAGACCGGCTTCATCCAGCCCAAAAAGATGCCGGCCGAGAAAAAGATGCCCGGTGCTGGAGATTGGCAGGAATTCAGTCAGTCCTTGGATGATTCCAAGGATAAATGCCTCTATTTTTGACATCATCTTTTCATTCACCTCGGAAGAAGTTGTTTGTATAACAAATGTATTCAAGTTGTCCTAAACAAGAACTGATCATCATACATATTCAATAAAATACAGCTCAATTTACAAGTAATCCTGGAGTGGAAATGGTAAGAGGTTAAATTTACTCGAGTTTTAACTAAATAGAAAAATCAGGGGGACCGGTCCATGCCAAGCCATGAGGAAAGACTGTTTGCTGCAGCAATGTATGCGATTAGCTTTTTTACGGTGTTCATTGGCCCGCTCGTCATTTGGCTGGTGAAAAAAGATCATTCGGGCTATATCGATTATCATGGGAGAGAATATTTCAACTTTCTTATTTCATATGCTGTTTATTCGTTTATCAGTGGACTTTTAATGGTTATATTGATTGGAATGTTCTTGTTGCCAATTGTGGCAGTGATGGCAGTTATATTCACTGTTATGGGGGCGATCAAGGCCTATGAGGGAGAACAATACAGGATTCCATTTATTTTTCGGATTCTATAAAGCTCTGACGGCTGATTTGTTCACATAATCTGGAACAGGGGAGGTTCAATATCAAGAGAGGTGCCAGGGAGTCTCCTGGCACTTTTTTTGGTACTGGGATTGACTGATAACCTAAAATTCTACTTTGGAGCTAACGAATCACAAGTGATAGTCATCCGGTATCCAATAAAAAAGCGGGCTGGTTCCGTTACCGGCACAGCCCGCTCTTGATTTATTATTGACCTTCTTCTTCAGTATCATCTGTATTGGTTTCATCGTCGGCGGCATCTTCTTCCGTATCTTCCGCTTCTGTATCATCATTCGTGTCATCTTCAACTTCTTGGTTTTCTTCCGTTTCTTCTTCGCTATTCGCATTGGTACAGCCTGTGGCAACCCCTGTCAGCATAAAAGCAGCCATCAAAGTCAAAAGCCATTTTTGCAGGTTTTTCATTTTTTAATTGCCTCCTCTGTAAAACAATTTTTTTATACAATCTCATCATACAAGCTTTTTAAATAAAGAAAACAGGTTTTTCCAATAGTTAACAATCTTTAACCCTTCGTTAAAAAATAATTAATGAATTAACATGTATAAAATAAACCTGCTTCAAGGAGGGGACTGGTACTTTAAAAACTCGTAAAAGCTGTTTTAAGCGAGGTTTTGAAAGGAAATGGTATACTACTCTTTGCCTGGTGTGCCTGTTGGAAACGAAGATAACAGCAGGCAAAACTATTAAAGTCGATTGGAGAAAGGGAGAATGACAATGTCTGTAGACGCTGGCCTTGTTCTTGAAGGGGGCGGAATGAGAGGGGTATATACAGCCGGAGTGCTTGAATATTTCCTGGAAAAGGAAATTTCCTTTCCGTATGTAATCGGTGTATCAGCGGGTGCCGCGATGGCTGCATCTTATCTTTCCAAGCAAAAGGGAAGAAATAAAAGAGTAAATATTGAATTAGTAAAGGACCCGCGTTATCTTTCATGGAGAAATTATTTTAAAAATCGTCAGCTCTTTGGAATGGATTTTATCTTTGATGAAATTCCAAATAAGCTTGTACCTTTTGATTACGATGAATTTTTCAAAAGTAAATCACAATTTGTGATCGGGACCACGGATTGCCTTACTGGTGAACCTGTATATTTAACAAAAGAGGATTATGGTGAGGAAATGCTTAAGGCCATCAAGGCCTCCAGCTCATTGCCGTTCATTGCTCCGGAAATTCACTTTAAAAACAGGATATTGCTTGATGGCGGAATAAGCGACCCGATTCCTTTAGGGAAATCACAGAAGGATGGCAATAAACGGAATGTAGTCATACTCACCAGAAATGAAGGCTATTTAAAAAAACCGTCAAAATTCCATTTTCTCGTAAAAAGAAAATATCCTGAGTATACTGGGCTTCAAAGGGCGCTTGCCGACCGGTACCGGAAGTATAATGAAACCGTAGAGTATTTGAGGGAGGAAGAGAAAAAGGGAAATACGGTCGTAATACGGCCTGCAAAGCCGCTGGATGTTGGCCGGATTGAGAGGAATCCGGTAAAGCTTGAAAACTTGTATGTTCAGGGCTATCAGGACGCGAAGCTTGCGGCAGAACGTCTGGCTGCCTGGTAATATTGCAGCTGTTTAGGGAAGGAATGCTAGTGTTGCGAAGTTTAAGTTTAATGATTTACTTATTTACATAAAAGAATTCATTTTTTTGTCCACACTTCTTAAAATAGAGTTAGAGGAGGGTGTTTACACATGAAGAAATTTCTGATGGTTGCAGCTTCCATCCTGGCTGTATTACTAATTGTTGACCTGACCATCTTAAAAGACCAAGGAATGCTCAGCCAGGCAGGCCTTTCAGGTCAATACAGCAAAATAGCCAATCCTGAAGATCTTCCGGAAGGGCTTGAGGTAAAAAATCGTGCACCGGACTTTACCCTGCAGACACTAAACGGCGATGAAGTAAAACTCAGCGATTACCGCGGGAAAAAGGTACTCCTGAATTTTTGGGCCACCTGGTGTCCGCCTTGCAAAGCTGAAATGCCATACATGCAGGAAATGTATGATAAATATAAAAAAGAGGGATTTGAAATCCTCGCCGTCAACAGTACGGTTACGGAAAAATCCGAAAAGGATGTCAGCGAATTTGTGAAAAAATACGAGTTGAGCTTCCTGATTCCAATGGATGAAAAAAACAGGGTTTCAAGTGATTATGAAATCCTGGCTTATCCAACCAGCTTCTTTATCGATGCAAATGGCGTCATCCGCAGCAAATCGGTGGGAGGGATGACGAAGGAATTTCTCGAGAAAGAAATCAAGAAACTTCCTTGAGCGTGATTGCCTATTTCCCGTAATGAACTGTGGCAAGTGAATATCATCACCATCACCTATAAAAATGGTTTTTGCGGCTTTATATACCGTTTAATCTCTGCTGCAAGGGCGCGTCTAAGTGAAAGCTGGCTGGTAAAGGCAGCTATATCTTCAGGATTAGGGAAGATGCCGAAATCGTTGAAGCGCACCCGGATGATTCCGGCCGTTTTTCCTGCCTGGGGATGAACACAGGAGGTTTCCACTACGGCAATTTTTTCATTTAGTCCTTTTTCTGCTGTTTCAACTTCTGTAATAAAAAACGAAAATTTATAAGGTTCATTCATTCCATCAGCTCCATTACCAGGGAAAATTGGATTCTTTATTGAACATTCAGCAAAATTATGGCATCTTTTATTATAGTAAAAGAATTTGGAGGCTTCCATTATGATGATTGAACTAATAAAGTGCCATGGGTCAGGCAATGACTTTTTGCTGATCGATGAAATGGACCGTGATTACGGCTTTACGGAGGAACGTCGCGCAGAGCTGGCAAAACAACTTTGTGACAGAGATTCCTCCCTTGGAGCCGACGGGATCCTGTATATATTGAACAGTGAAAAAGCGGATGGACGTATGCGTGTATTCAACTCGGATGGTTCAGAGGCATCCATGTGCGGAAACGGCCTTCGTTGTGCCGGCCGTTATATTTGTGAAAAGCTTGGACTGGAAGAAATAATAGTTGAAACCATGAAGGCCGATTTACAGGTGAAAAAGGAAGAGGATATCTTCCCTGGTATCCCAACCTACCTGGTGGGGATTTCTCCTGTATCCTTTCAGGTAAGAGATCTTCCTCTCGTTATCGACCAGGAGACACTCATTCAGGAGCGGCTTCCGCAGCTGAATGACGAGCTTGTGTTTACTGCCGTTGCGGTACCAAACCCGCACCTTGCTGCGATCGTCAATGATTCCCAGCTTGATTCCAGTTTGCAGAAAGAACTGAGTGAAAAAGTAAATGGACCGAACAAATTGTTTCCGGACGGAGTCAATGTCAGCTTTATCAAGGTCCTGGGCAAGAATCAGATTTATGTACGGACTTTTGAACGGGGAGTTGGCTTCACCAATGCCTGCGGTACAGCAATGTCTGCATCCAGCCTCGTCACTTGCCTGATCGGTGAAAACCAGGCAGAAGAAAACATCTCTGTCTTTAACAACGGTGGGATGGTGCGCTGCGTGGTGCATAAATATGAGGATTCCTACAAAATTGACTTGATTGGCAATGCAACCTATCTGTATAAGGCAAGCATTGATACAGAAAATGGCTTTGTAATGGAAAAAGAAGAATATAGCGAACAGGAGTTGTACAGAAAGCTGCAGGAGCATGCGCAATCTGTCCTGAACAAATAAAATGTCAAAAAACCCTGATAAAAGCGTAGCATGCTTTTATCGGGGTTTTTTGCTTTTGGGACCGCAGGACTATTTTTTTCGTAATACCTTAAGTACTGGGTCGAAAGCCTGCACTTCTTTTACAGAAAAATAATCTGCAAAAGGTGAGCCTTTTCTGTTTATTCTCTCCACCATATTGGTCACCTTAAAGGACTCGATTGAAAGATTCTCATCTACTTCATCCCAGAATAAAGGCGCCGCCACTGTAGCTGTTTTCGTACCGCGGGGCGAGAAGGGGCAAATGATCGTTTTCCCTTCTGCATGCTGTACGTAGTCGACATAAAGGCGGCCGCCGCGATTTTTCTTCATACGCTCGACCGTAAACAGTTCAGGCTCCCTGGAGACAAGGTACTGGGCGATAAAAGTAGTAAACAGCCTCGTGTCATCATAGCTGTACCTGTCTTTAGGGAGAGGGATATAAACCTGAAGCCCTTTATTCCCGGAGGTTTTGATAAAACTGATCAATTCTAGCTGGTCTAGTACCTCTTTGATCATCCGGGCTGCCTGTACGGCCAGTTGAAAATGATCCCTTGAGGGAGGGTCGAGGTCGAATACAATTTCATCAGGCCCCTTGCTGCTGATGGTCTGAAAAGGAATATGGTATTCAATGGCAATTTGGTTTCCGAGCCACAGCAGTGTTTTCAGATCATCACATACGATATAGTCGATTCCATCAGACAGTGAGGTACGGATAAAATCGGGTGCATAATCCGGGCAATTTTTTTGATAGAAGGCCTCTTTGCCAAGGAGACCGTGCGGATAGCGGATTACGGTCAGCAGCCGGTCCCTTAAAAACGGGAGCATATGCTGTGAAATTTCTTGAAGGTAACGAATGAAATCCGCCTTTTGAACAGGAGTTTCCTCCCAAATCGGTTTATCTGGATGGGTAATTTCAATACCTGAGGGAATATTTTTTTGCTGCTGCGCAAATTTTTCATACGTGCATTCTTCTGGCTTGAGGTCAAATCGGAATTGATGGAAATGAGGCTCACGCATTTGCTCTTCATAGAGTTCAAGGTACTTAACCTCAAGGCATATGCCTGGGTTGACATAAATAAACCGGTCATCTTCCCCTGAATGGTTGCCTTTTATGGTCTGGGCCAGAGCTGCCTTTTCATCTGGCTTAAATCCAAAGAGTACCGCCCCGAGCGGATGAAGCTCCCGGCCTTTATAAACTGAAACATAAAAGTACCCATTGGACTTTTCATAGGCCGTGATAAAACAGTTCACATACTTCCAATTCTTGAATTTAAACCATTTATCGGTCCGCTTTCCTTCCTCCCACCGGCTCTTAGTATGTTTAGCGACAATGCCCTCCCCATCGTTTAAAACTACATGGTCCCATAGCTGCTGAAAATTTTCTTCTGAAGTAATTAATTGGACGAGCTGGGAATCAGAGGTGTCCGGAGCAAGCGGGAGGCCGGCTTCCTCAAAAATGTTGACTAGTTCCCTGTGTCTCTCCTCGTAAGGCAGTGAGGTCATATCTTTTCCCCTAAGTGTGAGGACGTCAAAAACCATAAGCCTGCAGGGTTTATTTTTCGCTTTTTCCTTAATTCTTTCAGTTGATCTCATTCTGCCTCGAATTTGCAGTGCTCCAAAATCCGCTTTATAGGCGTTTACGAGGTCCACTAGTTCTCCATCCAAAACCAGCGGCAAAAGCGGGGCAAACTTTTCTTTCTTATCCTCTAAAAAAGCCCTAATTTCGGGAAATATATCGAGGAGCGGCTTTCCGTTCCTGCTTGTCAGACTGATTTCATCATCCCATTTCAGAAAAGCCCGGAAGCCATCAAACTTCACTTCATATTGCCAATCATCACCCTTAGGGGCTTCAAAAGTAAGAGTGGGGAGCATTGGTTTCATTTTCAGGCTCCTTTCAGGTATATATTTAGGGTTAGCTTTCCAGATAGTAAGCGAACTAATGCACTGGCAAATGTTTATAAGGATGAATATCGCGGTTCTGCAGAAATTAACACTAATAAACCACTATAGAATGGAGTTCTGACCATGCATACGATGTGGAAAGGAAGCATCTCATTCGGGCTTGTCAATATTCCGGTTAAACTTCATACGGCCACAGAAGATAAGGATATAAAATTGCGAACTCTCCACAAGGAGTGCCATTCACCTGTCAAATACGAAAAGGTTTGTTCCGTGTGTGAAGTCGAACTAAAGCCAGAGGATATTGTAAAAGCCTACGAGTATACAAAAGGAAAATATGTTGTGCTTGAAGATGAAGAGCTTGAAAATTTACGCAAGGAAAATGAGGACAGAGCAGTCGAAATCATTGATTTTGTCAAAATGGATCAGATTGATCCGATTTATTTTAACCGCAGTTATTTTATGTCTCCGAATGAAGGCGGAGGCAAGGCCTACTCCCTATTGAGGAAAGCACTGGAAGAATCCAAAAAAGTAGGTCTTGCCAAAATTATCATTCGGGCAAAAGAACAGCTTGCGGTTATTCGAGTGTACGAAAATACCCTTGTAATGGAAACGATCCATTTTCCTGACGAGGTTCGCAAAGCCGCTGATGTTCCCAGTGTTCCTTCGGAGGACAAGGTTACTGAAAAGGAACTGGATACGGCAATCATGTTAATTGAGCAGCTCACAACTGAATTCAATCCTGAAAAGTATACGGATGATTACAGGACAGCCCTTCTCGATCTCATTGAAAGCAAGCGGACAGGGCAGGAAGTAGTAACAGCAAAAGAAAAAGAGCCTGTCACCAATGTGACGGATTTAATGGCTGCACTTCAGGCCTCGATTGACCGAACTAAACCGGCGGCACCAGCAGGAAAAACTAAAAAGGAGACGGCCAAACGAAAAAGGGCCGTACCGAAAGCAAAGAAAGAAGCATAGAACAAATAGAAGAAACCGCCTTCAACCGGGGCGATTTCTTTTTTTTTGGCTTATTCCGGGTTTTTATGGACCGTTAATTCAACAAGAGAGTGACAATAGCTCACAGCTTTCCATTGGATGGGGCAAGCATCTAGGTTTATTTTATAGAAGTCTGCTTAGCTCTATTGTTGAATTTAAAAGTTGTAAATTGGAAAGTTTTAAAGGATTTCATTAGATTGATGTCAAATTAGTTACGGAAGTTTTTCACCGCAGATTTGACAGAAATAGAAAGGGGGCCTGGTTAGCACATGAAAAGGAAAAATAAGTGGACAACCAGCATCATCATATTCGGGATGATGGCTATTCTCTTTGGGGCCTATTATGGTTACACTGCATTGAACTTTGGCCAGGGGAAATCTGCCACAGGCGGCGGGAGTGAGGCAGGAGCAAGTGAGCAGGTAGCCCAATTTAAAGATGGTGAATCGAATAAAGGCTACAAAAATGTTGGGGTATTTATTGCCGATTTTCACGAAAAGTATAATAAAAGCCTGGGGTGGGGCGGTATTGACTCCGTTAAATGGACAGATCAAAAAAAGATTGCAGGCGATATTTTAGCTTTAATGGCTTCCGTCCAAACCGATAACAAGGCGCTGCAGACAGATTTTGAAAGTATTTCTACATATGCAAAGCAGGTTGAATCCGGTGCAAAAGATAAGCAGATCCTCTTAAAGCTGCATCGCTATTTCCATGACCTTGATGTCGAGTTCAACCGTTACAAAGATACTAAGGATTATTATGATGTCACTGAATACAAGAGTTAAGTTGTAAAAGGTTTATCCGCGGTGAAACAAAGGGTGAGGGAAAAGAGAGTAAAAGGTAACCATAGTACTGAGAAGTGGGCCGAAGAAAGGGGCATCATGAACGGAATGAAGACGAAATCCGAGATAGAGAGCCGGAGAAAAGGTCATCATCCAAGGGAAATGACCAGCAGCTATCCTTGATTAATCCTGCCTTGTGATTGGGTAATATAATTAACACGAGTAATGGAATCGATACAAGGGTAAAACGATGTTATGCGGGCAGAACTGCTGCCCAGCTAAAATCTTGTTCCGGGAAACATTTTTCCGGAGAATTTGTAAGGGTGGCTCCATGAAGATTATTATCGTTTCCGATACCCATATGCCCAGGAGAGCAAAGATTATGCCGCAAAGACTGATTGAGGAAGCACAGAGTGCCGATCTGATTCTTCATGCCGGTGACTGGCAGACAATGGAGGTATATCAGGAATTTAAAAAGCTCGGAAAAGTCATTGGTGTGACTGGAAATGTGGACACCCCTGAGCTAGGGAGATTTTTAAACAGCAAGGAAATAATTATTGCCGGCGGATACAGGATCGGTCTTGTTCATGGACACGGTTCAGGCCGGTCAACCGAAAAACGGGCAAAGGCTGCTTTTAGCAGGGATGAAGTAGATTGTATTATCTTTGGGCACTCGCATATCCCTCTTTTAAAAACGGAAGACGGATTACTGATGTTTAATCCAGGTTCTGCTACTGATAAACGGAGACAAAAGCAATATTCTTTTGGAATCCTGAGATTAGGGGACAAGGCCGACTTTGCTCACGTCTTTTACAGTGACAAAGACTAATCTGACTTCCATGCGAGCAAAATAAAATTGTATCAAAGGAAATTAAAATAAAGGAGTGAGGGTATGCAAACCTTTAAGGTACACTTTCATGCCGAGGATCAAGTGGAGGCAATGAACGTTCAAAAGTTTAACGAGGATGATTACAACACAATTACAGCTGGCGGAACAAGGCATTTGTTTGAGCTCGATACCAATATTGGTTTTTTTGTTTTTTTTGATGCTGAGGATTCCAACGGCAAGGAATCATACCTCATGCTTCAATACGAGGAAAACAATGAGGAGCCAACAGCTTGTTATGGCTTTGAACTGAAGGATTTTTACGAATTTATGGCTTTATACCTGAATGATCTGGAATTCAATGAAGAGTCAAGTGAAGACGAAGAGGAGTATGGTCCGGTGCATCATCTTGCCCACCTGCTTTATCATATCATCGAAGAAGGAAAAGGGCTTGAAGAATAAAAACAAGCAGGGACCATCCCTGCTTGTTTTTATTCTTCTTCAAATTTCTCTTCTGATAAGTTATTTAGGCAATACTCTTTTACCAGCGCTTCTTCTTCTTCCTCAAGGGCAAAATCGAGAACTTTCCCCGTAGCCCGTTCAATGAAATAATATTGGAGGATTCTTGGGTTCTCCTCATCACCTGAGAAAATGACTTTTAATAAAAGACCATTTTCAGTATACAATTCGTCCTCTTCATCAACATCAATATATAAGAAAAACTCATATCGGTTTCCGCCAAGAAGGCCGAATGGGTCCTGCAGTATTTCCATCGTATGGCCAGTAATTTCCATAGTTACATCATCCTTTTATTTTAATCATCATTATTATATAACGAAACTTCCTAAAACAATCAAATAATCGAAAGTGCTGCGCATGTTGTCTGGTATTAGGCACAGCTTGTCCTGAAATGGTAAAACATGCTTCTGCTCTTCCTGCCTATTGTACATATTTCTCCTTCCCAAATACAACAATAAAAGGAGACAAAATGGGAGGGATACAAAATGAGTAGTAAAAGTGGCTCTGAAGAGAAACTGGTGTGGTGGCAGCTATCAATGATTGGGATAGGCTGTATCATTGGTACCGGCTTTTTCCTTGGATCGGCCCTTGCAATAACAATGACAGGCCCTTCGGCTATTCTAGTGTTTGCACTTGCTGCAGCAGGAACCTATCTTGTCTTTGATGCACTTGCAAAAATGTCAGCCAAGGATCCGCAAAAAGGTTCATTCCGTTCCTATGCTAAAAAAGCCTTCGGGCACTGGGCGGGATTTTCCAGCGGCTGGGTATACTGGGGGTCAGAACTGCTCATCATGGGCAGTCAATTAACAGCTTTGTCGTTATTCTCACGTTTTTGGTTCCCAAATATCCCGCTCTGGGTTTTTGCTTGTATTTTCGCCATACTTGGCCTTGCAGTAGTTTTATCTGGTACACACGGGTTTGAGAAAATGGAAAATATTTTTGCCGTTATCAAGGTGGCGGCTATTGTGATGTTTCTCGTGCTTGCAACCCTTGCTGTTTTTGGAGTTTTTAAGGGGCAGGGCCATGGGGTCAATATGCCGGGCACGATGGGCGAATTTTTTCCTGAAGGCTACAGGGGACTATGGACAGCGTTGATTTTTGCTTTTTACGCTTTTGGCGGGATTGAAATTATGGGAATAATGGCCCCAAGATTAAAAAAGAAAGAAGATGCGCCAAAAGCCGGGCATATGATGCTGATTCTGCTTGCCACCATCTATTTGATCGCCATTACACTGGCTGTTGTGCTAGTACCTTTCGATGATTTCACAACAAAAGAAAGTCCGTTTGTGACGACCCTGGATCATTATCATCTCCCGTTCGTGCCCCATCTTTTTAATGGTGCGATGATTATCGCCGGTTTCTCGACCATGTGTGCCTCCCTTTTTGCTGTCACAAGCATGATCGTTACTCTGGCTAAAGACGGTGATGCTCCAAAAGTGCTGGCGAAAAAGGGGATATTGAAGGTTCCTCATTTTGCCTTGGGATTAACTGTTTTAGGTTTAATAACTTCCATTATCCTAGCCCTTGCCATGCCTGACAGTATTTACGAATATTTAACAACTGCAGCCGGTCTGATGCTCCTCTATAATTGGCTTTTTCTCCTTTTTTCTTATAAAAGGATTATTAAATTGACCGGGTTGGATGAAGGTAAAAGGTATGCGGGTATAATCCTGATCCTGCTGGCTGTGAGTGGGACCCTTCTTGACAAGGCAAGCCGTCCTGGATTTTTTATCTCCCTGATATTTTTAGGCGTGATTGCCGTTATCCTTTTTATCCGGAACTCCCTGGGAAAAAGAAAAAAAGGTGCAAAGGTTCACAGGGCACGATTCCAATAGAATAAAAAACCAGAAACCGCCATAATTTGGGCGGTTTCTGGTTTTTACGAAAATCTGGGTGATAGCCCTGCACGAATAGGTTAAGATGACATACTTTAGACTGAAACCTATATAAGGGAGCGATATTATGTACGAGGATGAGAGAATTCTAGGGAGTTATGGAACGCAAGGCTATGGAGGCTATGGATCTTATGGTCAGCCTGGATATGGCGGTTACGGTGGATATGGAGGATATGGCGGTTACGGGGGACATGGAGGCTACGGAGGACATGGAGGCTACGGGGGCTATGGCGGATACCCAGGCTACGGAGGTTATGGTGGATATGGACATCACGGAGGCCATCACGGAGGCCATCACGGAGGCCACCATGGCGGACACCATGGCGGACATCATGGCGGACACCATGGCGGACACCACGGCGGACATCATGGCGGCGGTCACTATGGAGGCTATGGAGGCTACAGGGGTTAAGGTCATGCATGATAAGGTCCCGGCTGGAATCAAAAAACATGCCGTCCGCAGTTTTTGCTGACGGCTTTTCCAGTTAGCCTATTCTTTCTAGTCCAACATTTTGTTAATTTTGGTTACATGGCTGATTCCCGCGGAATATCCGAGTATGTACAGTTCAAAGATGAATTTAAAATAAAACTTTGGCAGCCTGGATGCCAAAATAGACGGCAAACCCAATCAGGGATAAACCAGACAGGATGGAAATGAAGGTTAGGAGACGGCTCGTTAATAGCTTGCGGAAGCTGCTGGAAATCCCTGCCATTACAATATCCCAAAGGACCAAGCCAAGGATAATGGCCGAGCTGTACACCACCAATTCACTGGTTCCATAGGTGGAAGCGGTCCTGGCAAGAACAGAACCATAAATGCCCAGCCAGAATAAAATGGTCAGCGGATTGGAAATAGACATCATGAATCCAGAGAGGAAAGATTTCCAGCGGGATTCTGTTTGTCTTTGCTGCTGCATAACCACTTTACCAGCGCCCATAATGGTTTCCACCCCTGTATACATTAGGACAAAAAAACCAAACAGCCATAAAAAGGTTTGCATGAAGGGAGTTTCAAGAAATCGGACTACACCCATATACACAGCAAGCATATAAACGACATCTGCTGTTAACGCACCTAATCCCAGCAGCCATGCATGAAAAAAGCCGCTTTTAATTCCCTTGTCCATTTGGGCTGCGTTAACCGGTCCTATTGGGGCAGCGAGGGAAAGTCCAAGGAATACATAACTTAAAAATACACTCAAGCTTGTTACCCCCATTTACCAAGAAGAATCAATGCTCGTACTATATGTATTCAGCCTTTGGTGCTTGTACGACCTTTAATTGATGGAATTGGATTTTTTATTTTCTTTTACTTTGCTTTTAAAAAAAGAGGTATTTATTTTGCTTTTTCGCATATCATAAGAGGGTTGGGTCAGTAACAAGCTTTTTCAACAAAGGTAGATAATTTTGGAATTGAAGATAAACTATGTTATGATAGGAGAAGATCATAAATTTAGAGAAGATTCATTTATTATAAGAAGTTTTTGGGAAACAGGCTTTTTATAATAAATGAGTTTTTTTATTATCTATACTGGCTTATCTGAACTAATATTGAAATGGAGCGTGAAGGTAATGGCATTTGGAAGAAAACCTCCTGAAGAGATTGTCACTGCGGAAACAAAGATATGGGTATGTACAGCTGATGATTGTAATTGCTGGGTCCGCGACAATTTTAAAAGCAGTGCAGTTCCGGCATGCCCAATTTGCAATAGTGAAATGCAACAGACAACGAAAGAGCTGGAAGTTGTGAACAACCACAGTTTAAATATTACAGGCTAATATATTTTGAAGGCAGCTGCTCCCAAAGCAGCTGTTTTTAAGTTCAGCAAGATAACACAGGAAAAATGTCTTGATTTTCGATCTGCAACTCTGTAGTACAAGGGGAATGAGGACAGCAAACAGCATAGTAAAAAGGGTACATAATAAAAAAAAGCAATCTACATTTGTAGATTGCTTTTTTAGATGCGGATGAGAGGACTTGAACCTCCACGGTATTGCTACCACTAGAACCTGAATCTAGCGCGTCTGCCATTCCGCCACATCCGCGTATTTTGTTACTACCGCGTCACAAGATTTATTATAGCACAGGTTTTATAAAAAGAAAGATAAAAAGAGTGCAAAATTAAAAGTTTTTATTTTCTGATATTTTTAATAGCAAACCTTTGACATTCAAACAAAGATTTGAATAAAATATAATCAAATAAACGTTTGAATATTGGGGAGAAGGCTATTTATGAAGGAACAGGATGTCTGCCAGGTAAATTGTGTTCATCAGGATAAAGTTGACAAGGTAAAGGTCAGATTAAGCAAGGAAAATGTTTTGGATGTTACGAAAATTTTTAAAGCATTATCAGATGAAACAAGGCTCAACATTGCCTTGGCCCTTACCGAAGAGGAAGAGCTCTGTGTATGTGATGTGGCCAATATTGTGGATGCTAGCACCGCTACTGCCTCACATCATTTGCGGTTATTGAAAAAGCATGGAATTGCAAAATATCGAAAAGAAGGGAAACTGGTTTATTATTCACTTGATGACGTTCATGTCAGACAATTGATCTCCGTGGCATTTGAACATCAAAGGGAGGTGAAGGACAATGGCTGAAGGAAATGAGCTTGCCGCAGAAAAACAGGTATACCGGGTCCAGGGCTTTTCCTGAGCAGGCTGTGCCAATAAGTTCGAAAAGAACGTGAAGCACCTGGATGGTGTTTCTGAAGCAAAAGTAAACTTTGGCGCTTCGAAGCTTACGGTTTACGGGAATGTAACGATTGAAGAGCTTGAAAAAGCAGGAGCATTTGAGAATTTAAGTCTTTACCCGGAAAAACAAAAAGTGCTTCCTCCCTCCAAGGAGCCGTTCTGGAAGGAGCATGCGGCAGTCCTGGGTTCACTTGTTTTTGTTCTTTTAGGCTATTTGTCTCAATTTTTATATGGCGAGGGCAGCCTGATAACTATTGCTGCATTCCTGGGAGCTATTTTAATAGGCGGATTTTCTCTGTTCATTGCCGGTTTTAAGAATTTGGCATCTCTTGAATTCGATATGAGAACCTTGATGACGATTGCGATCATTGGGGCAGCGATTATCGGGGAATGGAGTGAAGGGGCGATAGTGGTCATTCTTTTTGCCATCAGCGAGGCCCTTGAAAAGTATTCAATGGATAAGGCGAGAAATTCCATTCGCTCTCTCATGGATATAGCACCAAATGAAGCCCTGGTTCGCCGTAATGGTCAGGATATCCTGATTGGTGTTGAAGATATTGAAATTGGGGACATCATGCTGGTCAAGCCAGGCCAAAAAATTGCCATGGATGGGTTAGTGGCAAACGGTGTCTCAGCTGTAAATCAGGCAGCCATTACAGGCGAGTCTGTCCCAGCGGAAAAGGTACCAGGTGACGAAGTCTTTGCCGGCACCTTAAATGGTGAAGGATTACTGGAAGTACAGGTGACGAAAAGGGTGGAAGACACCACGATTGCCAAGATCATTCATCTTGTGGAGGAAGCGCAGGCAGAGAGGGCCCCTTCCCAGGCCTTTGTAGATAAATTTGCAAAATATTATACACCGGCCATCATTCTGGCCGCTGTACTTGTAGCTGTGATTCCGCCCTTGCTGTTCAATGGAGATTGGAGCGAGTGGATTTATCAAGGTCTGGCTGCATTAGTAGTGGGCTGTCCATGCGCCCTGGTTATTTCGACTCCGGTTTCGATTGTTACCGCAATCGGCAACGCTGCGAGAAATGGTGTTTTGATCAAAGGCGGCATTTATCTGGAACAAACAGGTGCCATAAGGGCTGTAGCCTTTGATAAAACAGGTACCCTGACGGAGGGAATTCCGACTGTAACCGATTATGTTTACATGAAAGCCGAGAAGGATGATTCCCTTGCCAGTGCCGTTGCCGCACTGGAACTTCGATCACAGCACCCTCTGGCTTCCGCCATCATCAAGAAGGCGGAGGAAGATGGCATTAACTATTCTCAAGTGCAAATAGAGGATTTCACTTCCATAACAGGCAAAGGGATAAAAGGGCGTATAGCAGGAGTTACTTTTTATGTTGGCAATCCAAGAATGTTTGCCGAAATGCTCGCAAGTGGATTGTCCGATAAGGTCCAAACTCTAATCAGAGAAATGCAGGAACAGGGGAAAACGGTGATGGTTGCTGGAACAGAGCAAGAGGTTTTGGCCATCATTGCAGCTGCGGATGAAGTCAGGGAAAGCAGCAGGGAAGTGATTGCTGATCTTCATAGGCTTGGGATCGAAAAAACGATCATGCTTACTGGAGACAACCGGGATATCGCAAATGCTATTTCCGAGCGTACAGGGGTAACGGAAGTAAAGTCGGAGCTTCTCCCGCAGGATAAGCTGGCTGCTGTTAAACAGCTCAAGGAGAAGTATGGAAATGTGGCGATGGTTGGCGACGGGGTAAACGATGCTCCAGCCCTTGCAGCTGCAACAATCGGCATTGCCATGGGTGGAGCCGGAACGGATACCGCGCTTGAAACTGCTGATATTGCCTTAATGGGAGATAACCTGAAAAAGCTTCCTTTTACCATCCAGCTTAGCAGGAAGACGCTTCGGATCATTAAGCAAAACATCACCTTCTCCCTTGGTGTCAAACTGCTGGCACTGCTGCTGGTCATCCCCGGGTGGCTGACTCTGTGGATTGCCATCTTTGCTGATATGGGAGCCACTCTGATTGTCACCTTAAACGGGCTGAGACTGTTAAGAGTTCGACCGGATAAAAAGTGAGGAGCCAGTAAATCAATGAATATAACCTAAAAAGATTGCAGGGGCCAGTCTCCTTGCAATCTTTTTTATATCTTGATTTCTGAGTTTTTTCATATATCTTAGCAGGTTAGAACGCCTGCCTTTCCAAGAATTAAAAATGATATTTTTCAATTTGCTCGGCAAGATATGTACTGAGTTTCCTGCGGTTTTTCCTAACTTTCATCCTGTCTTCTGCGGAATGGAATAAGTATTTTTCTTCCTCGGTCTCTGGATAGACAGCCGGTACTTTTTTAGGTTTGCCATTCTCGTCGAGGGATACAAAGGTAATGAAGCTGGTCGCTGCCACCTTTGATTCGCCAGTAATCAAGTGTTCGGCAATAACTTTAACGAACACTTCCATTGAGCTGGAGCCAGTATATGTGACAAAGGATTCCAAATGGACTGCTTCTGTCTGGCGGATTGGCTTCAGAAAATCGACCGAATCCATCGAAGCTGTAACGCATTCAGAACGGCAGTGTTTGGCTGCCGATATTGAGGCAACGATATCTATGGAAGACATCAATTTTCCCCCGAACAAAGTATCAAGGTTATTTGTATCCAGCGGCAAAACTCTGTTTGTCTGGATTACCCTTGAATCGGAACAAGGCCTTTTAGTCAATTCCGTCGTCATTTTCATAAATCTCCTTTAGTCTTGTTAAATGGTGTAATCCCTTTCAAGAGGATTCAATCAAGATTATCATATATCTCTTAATAAATTACCATATGTTCGCTAATTTACCCAATATTCTTATTAAAGGGTTGGACAAGGCAAGGTGCTAATCTATTTTTTAATCATTATCCTCTTAACAAATACCTCTTTTAAGGTATAATATTATCTGTGATAAAACAGACTGCATTACTTTTAATCGCAATAGAGTCATTGCAAGATAAATGTAGATTCAATGTTGAAAGTGAGTGTTCATAATGGGTCGTAAATGGAATAATATTAAAGAAAAGAAAGCGTCAAAGGACGCCAACACGAGTCGTATTTACGCTAAATTTGGACGGGAAATTTATGTGGCAGCAAAGCAGGGAGAGCCGGATCCTGAATCTAATCAGGCATTAAAATTTGTCCTTGAACGCGCCAAAACCTACAGTGTTCCCAAACATATCATCGACCGTGCCATTGAAAAGGCTAAAGGCGGATCAGAGGAAAACTTTGATGAGCTCCGGTACGAAGGGTTTGGTCCAAACGGTTCAATGGTAATCGTTGATGCATTGACAAATAACGTGAACCGTACTGCTTCCGATGTGCGTGCAGCTTTTGGGAAAAACGGCGGAAACATGGGTGTGAGCGGCTCCGTAGCCTATATGTTCGATGCAACTGCGGTAATTGGTGTCGAAGGGAAAAGCGCGGACGAAGTACTTGAGCTGTTAATGGAAGCGGATGTGGACGTAAGGGATATCATTGAAGAAGATGATTCAGTAATCGTCTATGCCGAACCCGATCAGTTCCATGCCGTCCAGGAAGCGTTCAAGATTGCGGGTATCACAGAATTTACGGTTGCTGAACTCACGATGCTTGCCCAGAATGATGTGACAATCCCGGAAGATGCCCAAGCTAAATTTGAGAAAATGATTGATGCTCTGGAAGATCTGGAAGATGTTCAGCAAGTCTACCACAATGTCGATCTAGGGGAATAAACCAGCTTAGCAGACCTTTGGCACAAACAGAAGGTCTGCTTTTTACATTGGACAATGACCTGTCATTCGATTGGAAAAAGAGGGTTAATTAACTAAGACCCGAATGAACGGAAGGGGAAGAGGGTTCGGTTCTCACGCTGTGTTTTACGTTCATCAAACATCCCTGTTCAGGAGTGAATACTGGACACATTGAAGATTCGTCTCTGCTGAAACATCCTGTTTGGGTATTTTGATCGCTTAAGGTACAATCTATAAGGAAAAAGGAAGATTAACAATTTAAAATAGGTGGGAAGAAAGTATGATTGCAAAAACAGAAGAAGATATAAATGGATTAAAAGAAATCGGGAAAATATGCGGATCCATTCGGGATGAACTAGTCCGCAGAGCCAAACCAGGCATTACGACAAAAGAACTCGACGAAATTGCCGGTGAGCTGTTTGAGAAGGCGGGCGCCGTTTCCGCACCTAAAGGGGAATATGATTTTCCGGGTTATACTTGTATCAGTGTAAATGAAGAAGTGGCACATGGAATACCGGGGAAGCGGGCTCTCAAAGAGGGGGATCTGATCAATATCGATGTTTCCGGCTCCAAAAATGGCTATTTTGCCGATACCGGCATTTCGGTTGTTGTTGGGAAAGGCGATGAGATCTTGACAAAGATTTGTGCTGTCGCTAAAGAGGCTTTTGAGGAAGGTCTAAAAAAAGCAAAGCCGGGCTCTAAAAAAAGCGGTCTTGGGAAAGCAGTGTTCAGAACAGCAAAGCAAAATGGTTTGACTGTAATTAAAAATCTAACCGGCCATGGAATTGGACGCACCATCCACGAAGCGCCGGACCATATTTATAATTACAATGAGCCTTGGGATGATGAACTTCTGAAGGAAGGCATGGTCATCGCCTTTGAACCATTTATTTCCACAAAAGATGAAGAAGTCTATCAGCTGGATGACGGCTGGACTTATGTCACTGATAACAGCTTTGTGGCACAGTATGAACATACCTTGATCATCACTAAAAACGGTCCGGTTGTTATAACCGAATAATGTAAAAAAACAGGCCATAGATCTTAAGGCCTGTTTTTTTAATTTCAATGACTTTAGACAAACAGCTGGATTAACCACGATAAGGTTTGATGCCATGTTTTCTGTGCTTTTGCCCTTGATGGTGGATGGTGGAAAGCTGCTTAGTTAAATCATAAATAGATAAGAGCTCATATAACACCATTGTTTCAGGGGATAGCTGTGCATTCTCCCCGATTTTAGATTTTTCAGATTCCATGGCTGATTTTTGCTTCAGGAACCAATCCTTTAGTTCATTCCTCATAATTTGTTCCTGTTTTCCAAAGGAAAAAGCTCCGCTGTAATAGATGGTTCTGAGGACTTGAATGGACGAGGAAAGGAGCATGTTTTTATCAGGCTCCAATTGTAAATGGTGCGAGGGAAGGTAGATTAAATTTCCAATATGAAAGGCTAGGAGACGAAGGATTTTCAATTTTTTATATGCGTAATGGAACTTCCTTGCCTCTTTCCGCTGAAAGGAATGGTACCTCCATTCATCCTTTTGATAAGAGCAAAGAGTTTCTGTTTTTTCAATTTCATTGATAAGCATCTGAAACTCATGGCGAAGCTGTTTCACATAAGCCTGTCCGTTGAATAATTCCGTGCACCTTCTGTTGAGGATATCCCCTGCTTTCAAAAACTCCGCATGGATTCTGTTAGAAATAGTCAACGAGTAATTAGGAGGCATGACAAACAGATTCACCAGGGAAGAAACAATCAACCCTGTAGAAGTGGTTCCTAGCCTGATTAAAAAAGAAGACAAATAATCATCATGTACAGTCGAAATCATCGCAACTCCTGTCAAAGCAGCAACAATGGTGCCGTCATGCAATTTTAGCTTATTGCAAGCAAATATAGTGGCAATGGAGACAAACGTATAGGAAATGGGAGTGTCTCCAAATAAAAATGTGGACAGCACCGAAAAACCTGCACCAATCGCTGAGGCAGGGAAGCGGACAAAAGCTTTTTTAATGGAATCGGCTGCTGTGGGCTCAATCGTCACAATAGCTGTAATTACCGCAAACATGGCTGGCCAGTTCATAAGATGACAAATTAGAGCCGTTACAAAAACGGCTATTCCAGTTTTGAAAATTCGCCCTCCGGCTAATTTAAATTTCATTGAAGCAACCTTCATAAATAAAAACCTTCTTAGTTATATGCTGTTATTAGTATAAACAATATTTAGCTCCAGACAAAATGCTCTAGAGTGGTGGACTTTTAAAGGTATTTAATTATCACCGCGAGGTATCAAGGTCATCGGGTTAGGATTGCCGGAGGGAACGGCCGAAAAATAGTGGTTATGAAGCAGCTAATTAGGGAAATAGTACTTAATAATAGATGAAGGAGGTGTGCGGAACACCTCCTTTTTGCGTGAAAAAAGGATCCGCCTTCTGTTAAAGGCGGAACAAGATATAATAGAGACCATAATTAAACAGGTAAGTACCATCAATATATAGTCGCCGATTTCAATTCGCTGACTATATATTGTGTTTTTATTGTACCATAAGTTTTATAAATATAGCAAATATTCTATATTTATTATATTGCAAAACTGACTCTTCCAAAATCGTTCACAAAACGTTAAAATAGTGAATGTTGTTGACTGATTTTGATAGATAATGATTGATATCTGAAATCGTTTCCAATATAATAATGCTATATAACCTAAAGGGGTGTTGTAGTTTGTTAACACCTGAAAGACAGCGGTTAATCCTGGAATTAGTAAAGGAAAAAACGGTTGTTAAAATCCAGGAGCTGGTTGATTTAACTGGAGCCTCGGAATCGACGATCCGCCGTGATTTAACCCAGCTTGAAGAGGAAAAATACTTAAAACGGGTTCACGGGGGGGCTTCAAGGCTGCAGGGAAAACTGCAGGAGCTCAGCATGACGGAAAAATCATCCAAAAACCTTCAGGAAAAGAAATTAATCGCCCAATATGCAGCTGGCCTGGTGGAAGAAGGGGATAGTATCTATCTGGATGCTGGCTCGACGGCATTTGAAATGATTCAGTATTTGCCGGCCGCCGACATTGCTGTTGTAACAAATGGGTTGATGCATATCCAGCCATTGCTTGAACGCGGAATTAAAACTTATTTAATTGGCGGACTTGCAAAACAGAAGACCAATGCCATTATTGGCAGAGGGGCGCTTGACAGCCTTGAGCGATATCGATTTGATAAATGCTTTATGGGTGTAAATGGACTCCATCCTGAGTTTGGGTATACCACTCCTGATCAGGAAGAGGCCATGATCAAGTACAAAGCAATTACTTTGTCGAGGGAAGCATATGTCCTGTGTGATGAATCAAAGTTTTCCGAAATTGCATTTGCAAAAATTGCCGAGCTCCATGAAGCTTCCATTATTACCAACAATTTAGATGAAGAAACAGCTGCTCAATATATGAGCAAAACAAAAATAAAGGTTGTGAAAGCATGATTTATACCCTTACCTTAAATCCGTCCGTAGATTATATGGTTGGACTCACTGAAGTGAATATAGGAGGACTGAACAGGACAGAGTCAGAAGCGAAATTTCCCGGAGGCAAAGGAATCAATGTCTCCCGTCTCCTGCGGTCCCTGGGGGTAAACAGTAAAGCAACAGGTTTCCTGGGAGGCTTTACAGGAATCTATGTAAAAGAGTATCTCGAGGAAGAAGGAATCGATACTGCTTTTATCAAGGTGGATGAAGACACAAGGATTAATATTAAGCTGAAAGCAAAAGAAGAAACCGAAATTAACGGACAAGGTCCTAATATAACAGACGAACATCTTCAAAGCTTAAAAGGACAAATCCGGCAGCTGACAAACGAAGACATCCTTGTGCTGGCTGGAAGCATTCCATCCCGCTTGCCGGAAACGATCTATGAGGATTTAGTTAAGATTTGTTCAGAAACGGGAGCAGCATTCGTGGTGGATGCAGAAGGCAGCATTTTGAAAAGTGTTCTTCCGTATGGTCCGTTCCTTATCAAGCCAAATCATCACGAGCTTGGTCAATTTTTTGAAAGAGAAATTACCACCAGTGATGAGGCAGTCTTCTATGGTAAAAAACTTGTAGAGCTTGGTGCGAAAAACGTCATTGTTTCACTTGCCGGAGAAGGGGCAGTTTTCATCAATGAACAGTCCGCCTATATTTCAACCGTTCCTAAAGGCGAGCTGAAAAGTTCCGTCGGCGCGGGAGATTCAATGGTTGCAGGGTTCCTGTCCAGTTTTCTTTCCGGCAAGGAAGTGAAAGAAGCTTTCCGCTACAGTGTTGCTTCTGGAAGTGCGACCGCATTCTCCATTGGTTTAGGTTCTAAAGAAAAAGCAGAAGAACTGCTTCCGCAAGTACAGATTAGAGAGGCTTAATTTTAGAGGGGGGTTACCGGAATGAGAATTACAGAATTGCTTACGAAAGAGACCATTTTACTTTCAATAAATGGAACCAGCAAGATTGGTGCAATTGACAGCCTGGTTGACGTACTAGTTAAAGCAAAAAAAATAAATGACCGTGAAGATTTTAAAACGGCGATTCTGAAAAGGGAAGAACAAAGCACGACAGGAGTCGGCGATGGGATTGCAATTCCTCATGCCAAAACGAAATCGGTGATTGAACCAGCCATTGTTTTCGGCAAGTCTGAAGCGGGTGTCGATTATGAGTCGCTTGATGGACAGCCTTCCCACCTATTCTTTATGATTGCTGCACCGGAGGGGGCAAACAACACCCATCTTGAAGCGCTGGCCAGGCTTTCCGGCATTCTGATGAGGCCTGAAGTCCGTGAGAAATTAATGGCCGCTGCTAGCGAAGATGAAGTGATCCAAATAATCAACAGCTATGATGAATCAGAGGAGGAAGAAGAGGCACAATCTGTTTCAGACAGCAAAAATTTCATTGTTGCTGTTACAGCATGTCCCACAGGCATTGCCCACACCTACATGGCGGCAGATGCATTAAAAGCGAAAGCAGCGGAGCTTGGTGTCGACATAAAAGTTGAGACAAACGGCTCTGGCGGGGCCAAGAATGTCTTGACAGCGGATGATATTAAAAATGCCGCAGCCGTCATTGTAGCGGCAGACACTAAAGTAGAAATGGGTCGATTTGCAGGTAAGCCAGTCATTGAAACGGCAGTTGCAAACGGAATCCGGAAACCGAAGGAACTGATTGAACAGGCTGTGAGAAAGGATGCACCTATCTATCAGGGAAGCGGAACAGAGAGTGATTCCCCAAAATCTGAATCAAAGAAGTCAGTTGGATCAACCATCTACAAGCATTTAATGAACGGTGTTTCCAATATGCTTCCATTTGTTGTGGGCGGCGGAATCCTAATTGCGATTTCATTTATGTTTGGCTATAACGCAGCTGATCCTAATGATCCTTCCTACCATCCAATCGCAAAAGCACTGATGGATATTGGCGGCGGTGCTGGTGCTTTCGGACTGCTTGTTCCCGTTCTGGCTGGTTTCATTGCGATGAGCATTGCGGACCGTCCTGGTTTTGCCCCTGGTATGGTTGGCGGTTTGCTTGCTGCTACTGGCGGTGCCGGTTTCCTTGGCGGCCTTGTTGCCGGTTTCCTTGCCGGTTATCTTGTCATTGGACTGAAGAAGGCTTTTGCGGTTCTGCCGGCTTCACTGGAAGGAATTAAGACAATTCTTTTATATCCGCTGTTTGGAGTAGCTCTCACAGGATTCTTGATGCTTTATTTGGTGAATGAGCCTGTTGGTGCATTGAATCAGGGAATTTCTAATTGGCTTTCCGGCCTGGGGACTGGAAACGCGGTGCTTCTGGGGATTGTACTAGGATTAATGATGGCCGTTGACATGGGTGGTCCGGTCAATAAAGCTGCGTATGTATTTGGTACAGGTCTGCTCGCCAATGGAGTATATGAGCCCATGGCTGCCATCATGGCTGCAGGGATGGTTCCTCCGCTGGGAATTGCGATTGCTACCTTATTCTTTAAGCGCAAGTTTTCTAAACAGGACAGGGATGCAGGGAAAGCAAACTTTATAATGGGCCTTTCCTTTATTACAGAAGGTGCGATTCCATTTGCTGCTGCTGATCCGCTTCGTGTCCTGCCATCGGCAATGGCGGGTTCTGCGGTAGCAGGCGGTTTGACAATGCTGTTCGGCATAAGCTTAAGAGCGCCACATGGCGGGGTTTTTGTTGTTCCTTTAGTGGATGGCGGCTGGCCAATGTACCTTCTCGCTATCTTTATTGGGGCGATTGTTACAGCCATCTTGCTCGGTATATTGAAAAAACCAGTACAGGAATAAGAAGAATAGAAGAAATCCGGCGAGGAATGTCTGCCGGATTTT
The DNA here is from genome assembly GCF_004340465.1 of Mesobacillus foraminis. Lineage (GTDB taxonomy): Bacteria > Bacillota > Bacilli > Bacillales > Cytobacillaceae > Mesobacillus_B > Mesobacillus_B foraminis. The sequence continues at coordinate 76,279 of NZ_SLVV01000006.1, forward strand.
TTTTATGATCCAATGTCAACTTGTCATATTTCTGCTTCATGCCTGATATCCTCTTATGTAAAGGGCAAAGGAGGGATTGGTTTGGCAGATGAATATCAGAGTGCTGCATTGTTTGAACACCGCTTTTGGCTCCAGGTACTTGGAGATCATGGTAGGTTCATTCAGGAGGCCCTAGCATCGATGGAAAGAGAGGAAATCTCTGCTGCATTATATTTTATTAATACCTTCGACTCGCTTCTGAACAGTGCGGAAACTTCAGATATGTTGCACTTGAGCAGAAGGGCCGAAGAAGAAGCACAAAAAATAAGGGCATTTAAATTAGAACTTATTGAAAAGCAATTAACCGGAAAAGTAAAGATTCATTTAACTCCAACCTTCATCAACCATATGGTTAATGAAGTAGAGGAGTACCTCAGGGTCTTAAAGTACCTGAAAAATTCACAGGTGCCTCCGATTTTCCATGAACTCCATCATCACCTTGTGTGGCTTCTGGATGCATCCGGCCATGCAGGCGCCATAAATGATAACCTCGACCAGACAGAGAAGAGATTAAAAGAAGTGAGTGACACATATCGGAGGCATTTTGAGGATTTTTATCTTAAAGCGGTAGAGATGACCGGTTATTTAAGAACAAACCTGGAATCTTTTCCTGCTTTAAGCCGGATGAATAATGATGTCTCTCTGGAAATCCGTTTGTTTATGGGTTTCCTTGAGGAATTGGAAGAGCTTGAGCTTAGTGAACAGGCTTTAGGGTCATTTGCGCCACTGATGGCAGACCACATGTACCGGGAAGAATGCTATTACCTGACAAAAGTAGCCCAGTCGGCCAGAACCGAGCTGCCCGGGTGTGATCCTGGCAAGCCCAGAACCCAAAGGGAAGAGTAATGGAATGCCATTCATTAGCTGATTTTCTCAACGATCATATTGAATGCATACAGCTAAGTAAATCATCCCTATCTTCAAAGGCCAAGATTCCAAGCCCCTTTAAGATGATATTTTTCAAAGAACATCCCGCCCCTGTTTGGGAGCGGGATGTTTATTAGGCCCCTTTTTTATCGGGCTTTATTGCCAGTAATGTTGCAAAGGCTGCAGCAATGCTAAGGCCCGTCAAAAGATAGAACATCAGCTTCTCTGAATTACCCATCATTACGGCAACGACCGGCGGTCCGGCTGCCACACCGACAAACCTCATTGAACTGTAAATAGACGTAATAGTGCCTCTTTCTTCTTTTTCAATACTTGCTGTAATTAATGCATCGAGCGGAGGCAGTGATGCACCAATTCCAACCGCACCAACCAGGAAAAGTGAAATGAGAAACCACAGGTCCTTGGAGAATCCGATCATGGCACTCGAAATGGCAAGCAAAATGACGCCAGAAAATGCTATCCACTTCATTAGCACTTGATTTTCCTTGATTATTTTTCCGGTTAAAAAAGAGGTGAAGCACAGGGCGCCCAGCGGCAATGCCAGAAAAAGTCCTTTCTTCAAATCCTTGATCCCGTATTTTGATTCCAGGATGTCGGAAAGGTAAAACAGGATTCCAAATAAGACGAACATGAGAATCACACCAATGAAAAAGATGGCGTAGAGCCAACGCCCATTTTCTGAAAAAATTAGACGGATTTTTTTTAGGAAGTCCCGGAAAGGCAGAGCTTCTGATTTTTTTTTGGGGGTTTTAACCAAAAAAAGCATCAGTACTATTGAAATTGTACAGAAAACAGGGATAGAGAAAAAAGGGATGAACCAGATGATTCCAGCCAGAAATGAGCCTAGAACAGGGCTTAACACTTTTCCAAGAGTATTGGAGGTTTCAATTTCACCGAGAGCAGCGCTGATTTCATCCTCGTTTTTAAATAAATCGCCAACCAGAGGGAGTACAATGGGGAAGGACCCGGCCGCCCCTACTCCCTGCAAGGCTCTTCCAGCAAGGATCAGCCAATAGCCATCATCCATCTGCCAGCAAGCCCAGCCTGAAATCAGCCCCCCGATAGCGGACAGAGCCAGGCTTGGAATAATAACTTTTTTTCGTCCGATCCTATCAGAAAGATATCCTGCTATAGGAATTAAGAATATCGCAACAACAGAGTAAACGGTAATGATCAAGCTCGACTGAAAAGAAGTAATTCCCATCTCTCTTTCCATAACCGGCAGGACCGGGATTAACATTGAATTTCCAAGGGTCATTACTAATGGAATAGATGATATAGATAAAATTGCCCATTTTTTGCCGGTCTTCTTTTCGGAGTTCTTTTCAGAGGATTTGCCTCCAGGCTTGGTGAACAACTTTTCCACGTAATTCATCTCATAACCGCCTTTGTAATTTCATCTGTTTGTTAGCATTTACTAAATCAAGAGAAACCTCCTTTCTTTTTTATGGAAAAAAGATAGGCAACAAAAGCGATTAGGGATAAAATGGGATAAAAAGCTGAGGTGCAGGATGGCTAAAACAGTAATTCATCAGTTGAACATAGGAAAACCGAAGAAATATTATTGGAGGAAAATGCAGGAACACTCGGCAATCGGAAAAGAGCCTACAGAAGAAGCTATGCTCCTAAAAGGAGGATTTGCCGGAGATGATGTTGCGAATCATGAATACCATGGTGGAGAGGACAGGGCAGTCTGCCTTTACCCTTATGAGCACTATGCCAGCTGGGAAAAAGAATTTAACACCGCTTTAGTGCTTCCGGCTTTTGGTGAAAATATCACGCCGTCGGGAATGCTTGAAAAAGATATTTATATCGGCGATGTATTTGAATTGGGGGAGGCTGTCATCGAGGTAACGCAGGGAAGGATTCCTTGTTCAACCATTTCAAAACATAATGGGGTAGACCCGATTTTGTCCAGGCTTGTTGAAACAGGGTTCACAGGATATTTTTTTAGAGTGAAGAAAGAAGGAGCCGTTTCCTCCAACTCCAGTTTAGCTCTAATTGATCGAGTACAGGAACAATTTTCGGTTTTGAGGGCAAACCAAATGATGTTTCACGAACGTGAGAAGAGTCCAGATCTTGAGAGAATTCTCCAGGTCCCTGCTCTGGCAGAGGATTGGAGAAAAAGATTTTGCCAATTTCTTGATCGCAGGACAAAGTTTTAAGAGAATTTTCTAAAAATACAAATTATCTATTGACATTTATGAAGAATATTTTTATTATTATAAACAATAAATACGTTGGCATTGACGAAGAAGAGTAGCTGAATCGGAAATTTCAGAGAGCTGGTGGAAGGTGCGAACCAGTATGTATGAATCAGTGAATGGGCTTCCGAGCTCCAGACCGAACCTGTATGCAGTAGGCTCTGGCGAACAGCCTCATCGTTACAAGAGGCAGCATTAAAGCGTATGCTTTGATGTGCTAAGTGAGCTGTAATTGGCTAAAAAAGGTGGCACCACGGGTATCTCGTCCTTTTATATAAGGAGAGAACCCTTTTTTATTACACAAATGCGTTTATGCGTTAATACGATAAATTGTTGCGCAAGAAGAGTACAGAGCTGAGTTCGTTGCAGAGAGCCGGGATTGGGTGTGAACCGGTACGAACAGGCTTTTGGAATGGGCTTGCAAGAGGTTCCCTGAACTTGGAGTAGGGGAGCACGGGTTTCCGCCGTTAAAAGGATAGAGTTTAAGCCAGGCTTGAATTCGAAAAGAGGGAACAACATGTTGTTCCAATTGAGGTGGCACCGCGGTCCGAACCAATCGTCCTCTATATGCACTTAAAGTGCGTATAGGGGACTTTTTTATTTTCCTGAGAAAGGGGATTGGAAAAAAATGATCAGCCAGCAAACCAAAGGCTTTATTGAAGAAATTGAAGGGGATACTCTGACTCCTATTTCCATTTATCAGAAAATAACAGGTAAACAGAAATTTCTGCTGGAGAGCTCGTTAAAACATGAAAATTCCGGGAGATTCTCCTTCATTGGTGCAGACCCCGTGTATGAATTGAAAGGCCACCGCGGTGAAGTGCTGGTAAAGGGGCCTGATGGTGAAGAGACAAAACAGGGCAAATTCATGGATATCCTGAAAAATTACCTGCCAGAGTCTGGTCCCATGCTGGATATTCCTTTTATAGGCGGGGCAGTTGGCTATATCGGTTATGATATCATCCGCGACTACGAGGAAATCGGGCCGGAAAATAACGACCCGTTAAATATGCCGGAAGCCCATTTAATGATATTCGATGAAGTGATTGTCTTCGATCATTTAAAGCAAAAGGTCTTTATTGTCGGGATTCAGCTGCCGGAAATCAATAGGGATGAATTAAAGGAAAAGCTCAATAAACGGAAGGGTGAACTCAGAAAGCAAGCAGACTATCAAAAGGACGACGCCTTTGAATTATCTGAGTTCGAGTCAAACCTGTCCAAACAAGAATTTGAAGATTTAGTGATAAAAGCAAAGGAATACATTGTGGCAGGAGACATTTTTCAGGTGGTGCTGTCCCGCCGCCTGGAAGCAAATGCAAAAGGGAATCCATTCTCCTTTTACAGGAAATTACGAGTAAAGAACCCTTCACCATATATGTACTATTTGGATTATGGCGACTATTCAATTGCCGGTGCCTCCCCGGAGAGCCTGGTAAAGGCGAGAGGGGCGGAAATCCTGACCAACCCCATTGCAGGAACACGGCCAAGAGGAAAGACGCCGGAAGAAGATATGGAGCTTGAGAAGGAATTGCTCAATGATGAAAAGGAGCTTGCAGAGCATCGGATGCTGGTGGATTTAGGCAGAAATGACCTTGGACGTATATGTAAAATCGGTACAGTAACGCTTGAAAAGTTCATGAAAATTGAAAGGTACCAGCATGTCATGCATATTGTTTCCGAGGTGAGCGGACAACTGGAGGACGGGCGTACAGGGCCGGAAGGATTAGCCTCCTGTCTGCCAGCCGGTACAGTCTCGGGGGCGCCGAAAATCAGGGCTATGCAGATCATCAATGACCTGGAGAAGCATAAACGAGGTGTTTACTCTGGAGCTATTGGCTATATTTCAGCCTGCGGCAATATGGATTTTGCCCTTGCCATCCGCACGATGGTGATAAAAGACAGCAAAGCGTATATCCAGGCCGGGGCAGGAATTGTCTACGATTCAGATCCCTCTAAAGAGTATGAAGAAACGGCTCATAAATTAAGAGCTTTAATGGAGGCTGCCAATGATACTTTTAATTGATAATTATGATTCCTTTACCTTTAACTTGTACCAGTATCTTGGCGAGCTTGGCCAGGTTCCCTGTGTAGTCCGGAATGATGCCCTCAGCATCAGCGATATAGAGAAAATGAATCCCGAGGCAATCATCATTTCGCCCGGACCCGGAAGGCCGGAGAACGCCGGGATTTGTGTGGAACTCATTAAAAAAGTGGGAGCTTCCATTCCCATCCTTGGCATATGCCTTGGCCATCAGGCGATAGGATACGCATTCGGTGGCAGCATCATCAATGCAGAGAAAATTATGCATGGAAAAATATCGGAGCTTTCCCACACAGGCACCTCTTTGTTTTATGCTTTGCCGAAGGAAATAAGGGTTATGCGCTACCATTCTCTCGTTATTAGCAAGGATAACGTTCCTGAGGTGTTTGAAGTACTTGCAAGATCTGCAGATGATGGTGAAGTAATGGCCGTTAGACATAAAGAATTTCCGATCTATGGGCTTCAGTTTCACCCCGAGTCTATCGGGACGGCAGAAGGAAAAATGATGCTGAACAATTTTTTGATCGAAGCGGGGAAGGAGCAGGAGAAAAATGAAGTTTTATCTTGAAAAATTAATTGAAAAACAGTCGTTTACCCAGGTGGAAATGGAACAGGCAATCGGAAAAATTTTTACTGAAGAAGTATCAGAAAGTGAGATAGCAGCATTTTTAATCGGTTTAAAAGCAAAGGGAGAGACGGTGGAAGAAGTTGCCGGAATCGTTCAGGCGCTAAGAAAGCATGCCCTTCCGTTCCGCAAACCGATTCCTAACGTGATTGATAATTGCGGAACTGGCGGAGACGGTTCAAAAAGCTTTAATGTAAGTACTACGTCGGCATTTGTCATGGCAGGCGCCGGGATTACTGTGGCTAAACACGGAAATCGAAGTGTTTCCAGCAAGACAGGAAGCGCAGATGTTCTGGAAGAGCTCGGCATTTCGCTTGACCTCCCAGCAGAGGCAACGGAAGAAATCCTTGTTGAGAACGGAATTGCATTCTTATTTGCACCGAATGTACATCCAAAAATCAAACACATCATGAAAGTGAGAAGGGATTTGCGGATACCAACTGTGTTTAACCTGATTGGGCCTTTGACCAACCCGGTCAATCTTGACTATCAGATGCTGGGCATTTACCGTCGTGATTTGCTGGATATGTTTGCGGAGGTGCTGAACACGCTAGGCCGAAAACGGGCTGTTGTAATCAGCGGTGCTGGCAATATGGACGAAGCTTCACTTGCTGGGTACAATGAGCTGGCAATCCTGAACGATGGAGTGATTTCGAAACAGACACTCCATCCGGAAGAATTCGGTCTTCCAACTTATGATAACAGTGAGATTGTTGGAGGCGATCCAAAAGAAAATGCAAGAATCCTGATGGATGTTCTAGAAGGAAAGAAAGGCGCTCATCGTGACACAGTCCTGTTAAATGCAGGGATCGGAATCTATACGTCCGGTTGGGCTCCAACCATACAGCAGGGAATCTTCCAGGCGGTTGAAAGCATTGATTCAGGTGCAGCGCTGGCAAAGCTGAAGAACCTGGTCGAAAAAAGCAACCAGTACAAGAAAGCGGTGATCTAGATGGAAACGATCCTGGATAAAATAATTGCAAAAAAAAGAGAAGATATCCGAAATATGACGGAATTGACCATAAACGACTTGGACCTGTCCAGAGAAAAACGGTCCTTTATTGAAAAACTTAGACACACATCAGAAATGGCCATCATTTCTGAGTTTAAAAGAGCTTCGCCATCAAAGGGCATCATCAATGCAAACCTGAATCCTGCTGAGCAGGGTGCCCTGTATGAGAGTTACGGCGCATCAGCCATATCTGTCTTAACAGATGTTTACTTTAAAGGGACCTTCGAAGATTTAAAAACGGTTCGTGAAGCGGTTAATCTCCCTATTCTCTGCAAGGATTTCATGGTAGAACGGAAGCAGATTTCACACGCGAAGGCGGCAGGCGCGGATCTAATCTTGCTGATTGCGGCTGTTCATGGTAAAGATGCATTAAAAGAGCTTCATGAATATGCCGCGGAGCTTGGGCTAGAGGTTCTGGTTGAGATCCATGATGATGAAGAGCTGGAAAAAGCTGTTTCTATTGGGGCAGAGTTAATAGGAATTAATAACCGTAATCTCAAAACCTTTGAAGTAAATCTAGGAACAACGGAAAAGCTGGGACCGCTTGTCCGGCAGTCAGGTGCCTTTTTGATCAGTGAAAGCGGAATGAAGACCAGGGAGGATGTAGTCAGGGCTGCAAAAGCAGGTGCCAACGGAATATTGGTTGGGGAAACCTTTATGTCTGCGGACAATCTTAAGCAAACCTTCCGGGACTTTAAGGTACCGTTGACGGTGCCGCAGCGATGAAGGTAAAGATTTGTGGCATTACGACAGTGGAAGCGGCACTCCACGCTGTGAAGCAAGGGGCTGATGCGCTTGGGTTCGTATTTGCTCCTAGTAAAAGGGAAGTCAGTCCTGGACAGGCAAACGAAATCATTTCAGCTCTGCCGGAAGCGATTTGGAAGGTAGGAGTATTTGTAGATGAAACACCGGAAAGGGTCCGCCAAATTACTGAAAAAGCGGGACTTACCCATATTCAGCTTCATGGGAATGAAGAGTCAAAGCCTTACCGCACCAGCAGTAAGCCCTTAATTAAATCAATTAGTGTGCGTTCCAGCGATGACTTAGACAAGATATCTGAATCTGAAGCAGATTTGATCCTGCTTGACAGTCCGCCGGGCCAATATAAAGGTGGGAATGGGATAAGCTTTGATTGGAATCTGGCAGCGGCACTTGAGGTGAAAGACAGAGTCATACTAGCAGGAGGGCTTAATCCGGAAAATGTAGCGGATGCGGTCAAGCTTGTAAAACCCTATATGGTGGATGTAAGCAGCGGTGTCGAGACAGACGGGGTCAAGGATCTTGCTAAAATCACTGCGTTCATAGAGAGAGCAAAAGGAAGTAGAGAGGATGGAATTCAATGAAAACAGAAACAGCAGTATATTCATTTCCGGATCAAAAAGGACATTTCGGCCAATATGGCGGGAGGTATGTGCCCGAGACGCTCATGCAGGCTGTGATTGATTTAGAGAGTGAATATGAAAAGGCCCAGTCTGATCCTGAATTTACAGACAAACTTACTCACTTATTAAAGGAATATGTAGGAAGGGAAACCCCTCTTACCTTTGCTGAAAATCTTACTGCCCACTCCGGCGGGGCAAAAATTTATTTGAAAAGGGAAGACCTGAATCACACTGGCGCCCATAAAATCAATAATACCATTGGCCAGGCGCTGCTCGCTGTCAGAATGGGAAAGCAAAAGGTAGTAGCTGAGACAGGTGCTGGACAGCATGGCGTTGCGACTGCGACCGTATGTTCGCTTCTGAATCTAGAATGTGTCATTTTTATGGGGGAAGAGGATATTCGGAGGCAGCAGCTGAATGTCTTCCGGATGGAGCTTCTCGGCGCAAAAGTCGTAAGTGTAAGTTCAGGCAGCGGAACGCTGAAAGACGCGGTAAATGAAGCACTGCGCTACTGGGTTTCCAATGTCCATGATACCCATTATATTTTAGGTTCGGTCATGGGCCCTCATCCATTTCCGAAAATGGTCCGCGATTTCCAGAGTGTTATTGGCAAAGAAACGAAAAAACAATATATAGAAAAAGAAGGAAGGCTCCCTGATGCGCTGGTCGCCTGTATTGGGGGAGGGAGCAATGCAATCGGGATGTTCCATCCGTTCATCGAGGATGAAGAAGTAAAAATGTTTGGGGTTGAGGCTGCCGGTCTTGGAATCGATACAGACCGACATGCTGCTTCGCTTTCGAAAGGCAAGCCGGGAATCCTCCATGGCAGCATGATGTATCTTCTTCAGGATGAGGATGGCCAAATTCAGGAGGCCCACTCCATTTCAGCGGGTCTGGATTATCCAGGCATTGGACCGGAGCACAGCTATCTTCACGATATTAAGAGAATCAAATATGAATCAATAACTGATAGCGAAGCGCTCGAAGGAGTCCGTCTCCTTTCCAGGCATGAAGGGATTATTCCGGCTCTTGAAAGTGCGCATGCTGTGGCCTATGCTGTTAAACTAGCAGCAAGCATGAGTCCGGATCAGGGAATTGTCATCTGCCTCTCCGGCCGCGGCGACAAAGATGTACAAACCATCAGAGAACATTTGGGGGAGAAGTAAATGTCAAGAATACAGAGGGTTTTCCACAACAGTGACCACAAAACATTTGTTCCATATATTATGGCCGGTGACGGCGGCCTTTCAAGCCTGAAGGAAAAATTGATCTTTCTTCAGCAGAGCGGAGTCGATGCTGTTGAAATTGGCATCCCGTTTTCTGATCCCGTTGCTGACGGACCGACAATCCAGCAAGCCGGCATCCGGGCATTGAAGGAGGGGACTACTCTGAAGGGAGTGCTGGAAACAATCCAATCCTTCCGTGAAGAGATTTCCATTCCTCTTATTGTCATGACCTACGCTAATCCAATTCTGGCTTTTGGAGTGGACAGATTTGCCGAACAGGCAGCACAGGCCGGAATTGACGGCTGCATCATTCCGGACCTGCCAGTTGAAGAAGAAGATTTGTTTGTCCCTAAGCTTGAAAAGGCCGGGATTGAACTGATCAGGCTTGTCACCATCACAAGTCCAGAAGAACGAATTAAAAAAATAACCGCAAAAGGAAACGGATATGTATATGCGGTTACGGTAGCTGGAATTACTGGTACTCGGTCAGGCTTCAATTCGGATTTGGGCAGCTTCCTTCAGAAAGTTAAAACAGCCAGCAGGCTTCCTGTTTTGACTGGATTCGGCATCTCCACTCCTGATCATGTCAAGGAAATGAGTCAGTACTGCGACGGTGTGATTGTCGGCAGCAAGATCATTGAATTGTTTAATGAAGGGGATCTCGAAGGAATCAAAAAGCTAGTTGACGCTGCTAAGGCGGTATAATAAAAAGGGAGCGCCAGATTTGAGCTGGCTGCTCCTTTTTTATTTATGAGCGCTAACGGATACAGTAAGAACGGGCCGCACCTTCTTAAAGGCGACAGAAATATTGTGAAACCCTGCCTCCGTTAAATCTCTTGTCATGCTTTCACCTAGGTCTCTGGCTGTCTGAGCCCCTGCTCCATCCTCTCTTGGCTGGACAGTCAGAGTAATTTGCCCTCCAGCGGCCATCATGTGATAAATTCTTTTAAGGGACTGGTTTGGTTTCTCCCAAAGAGGATAATTGTTGACCGATAGTACTTTATTATAGAGGTGATTGGGCTGATAAGAAGAAATGTCTCCCGAATACAACTTCACCTTGCCTTCACGAATATAGCATTGGTTCCTCTTTTCAGCTGTCTGTTTCATGCTTTCCGAAAGATCGATCCCATCGAGGGTAACTTTCCGGGTGCTTTCCATTATTTCCTTGACCGCGAAACCTGGTCCATAGCCGATCTCAAGTATTCTGTCTCCTTTTTTTATATGAAGCCGCTTTATACTCCAGCGGTTGATTTTCCTGTTTTCAAGAAACATGATCAATCCGGTGATTTTTCCAAGAAGGCCATCAGGTTTTTCAAATTGGCGAGCTAATAGATTAAACATTTTTATGCACTCCATCTCTTTTTATCTCCTTATACGCCAAAGTTAAGTTCCCTTAAACCTTTCTGGCTGTTTTTTTATCTTAAAATGCAGAAAACAATCGATTAGGCTTATTATTTTGGGGAATAGCTATTTAATTATTTCTCGGGAAAGCGCAAAAATAGACAAATTTAAACAGAAAATTGAGAATAAGAGAAGAGGAGCAGGGAAGCTGTCGAAAAATGCGCTGAATTTGCGGAATCCTCCTTTTTGAAGCGGGGAATTTTGTAGGAAGAAGGGCGTTGATTGGGCTATAGTGTATCAGGCAGGCTTGTCTTTTAAAGCTATTAGGTGTAAAATAGGGGAGTTTTAGATCAAATATTTGAACCCGTGTATGTCTTCCCTGGAAGGAATGATAATAGATGAAAGACATTACAGTTGAAGAGCTTGTCAATTCCAAGAGTTATGTGCCTATCGATGTCCGTGCGCCAATTGAGCACCAGGAAGCATCGATACCAGGCTCCGTCAATATTCCGTTATTTACAAACGAAGAACGTGCAGAAGTTGGGACGATCTATAAAAATTCTGGTGATCAGGCTGCCAAGTGGCGGGCAATGGAAATTGTTTCTCCTAAGCTCCCCTCCCTTCTGAAAGAAATTAGACTTCTTGAAGACTCTGGTGTACAGCCAGTCATTCATTGCTGGCGAGGAGGTTCCAGGAGCAAGGCGGTTGCTTCTTTCCTGGAATTTTCTGGAATTCCCTCTATCCGGTTGAGCGGAGGGTACAGGGCCTACAGGGAATATATACTCGAACAGATTCCATTGCTGCTTCCTGAAAAGGCCGTTGTATTGCACGGTCTTACAGGCACCGGGAAAACGGACATCCTGAAGATTATACAAAAGGAAGGATATCCAGTACTGGACCTTGAACAAATGGCCAACCACAGAGGCTCTCTTTTTGGGACAATTGGAATAGGGGATGGGCATAATCAGAAAACATTTGATGCTTTGCTTTTTGAACGGCTGAATGAAATAAAAGGATCGCCATACTTTATTATTGAAGCGGAAAGCAAGAGAATCGGTAGAGCTGTGCAGCCAGAGCTTATGATGGAACGCAAAGTCGATGGAATTCATTTTCTGGTACAGAGTTCGGTGGAAAGCAGAATAGAGAGAATCCATGGAGAGTATGTTGAGCCATTTAAAGATCAGGAATGGTTCAGAGACGAAGTTTTGGAAAAGATCAGGAAGATAGAAAAACGAGTGAAAAATCCCGCTCTGGTTGCTCAATTGGAGGAGGAGGCGGCCCTAGGGAGAGATTACAGGGCGGTTATCTCCATTCTGTTTGAGCATTACTATGATCCTAGATACAGCCACACCTTAAAGGATTATAGAGGCCAATTTATCCAGGTAAATGGAGACCGTTCAGAAGTGGCGGCGGCTGCCATTACAAAAGAGCTGGATAAACGGTTCTCCCGCAATGAAGCCTTCTCTGTGAAACAGAAATAAAAAAAGAAGCGAAGCAAATCCGCTTCTTTTTTTGTTTGACGAATTATAAAGATTATTGTAATCGTTATGTACCAAAAATTTCAATAAAATGTCACAATAAGTCTGAATATTTAGTATATAATAAAAGAAATATATTTATGGGGGGATTGGAAAATGCGCGAATCTAAGAACTGCCATCACCGCTTTTCAGTCCATGAAGAAAATATAGGATTTCAATCTGATGATGGAGTCGATGTCTTTTTATCCGGCTCAAGGTTCCAAAAATCCATCAGCTGCGGGCATATGGAATTTCCAGGGGACTCAAACGATTATATCCTCGCATCTCTGATAGAAAAGAAGAATGAATCTCGGACACCTAAAAGCCTTTATCTGAACTTGGTTAATCTGTAAGGAAACTCAAAAAATATATCCTTTCCCAGTTGTCCCGAGTAGTGAAGCCGGGTCTTTTTTTTATACATAAAATTCATTTTGTATATAAAAACTTTTTATACCATAATATTTTCTTACGATAAGATTACTATTTTTTAAGATTTATAAAAGTTTCTACTATAAAGGTGGTCAAAACCTTTGTGCTAAAGTGATAGCAGTGGTAAAATGACTTATGAAAACGTTTATCCCCCGAATTTTAACATTATTCTTATTATTACTTGATTCTGGGGATGCCGCTTCCAATTATAAAAAGAAATGGTAGGGGAATTTTCTATGAAAAAACCTGGCGCCAGCCAAGCTTCTGTCTTGTCTGGTTTTCACGGGCCTAACCTGGGATACGTCATCGAGCTGTACGAAAAATACCTTGAAGATCCTAATTCAATTGATTCTGAAATGAAGGATTACTTTGACCAAGGAAATATTCCAGGTTATGAAGAGAAAACAATCACACCAGAAGCACCTAACACATTCAACCAACCTAATGATACTAAAAAAATAATCTCCGCAATTAGAATGGCGGACTATATCAGGGACTTTGGGCATTTGTCTGCTGATATTAACCCTCTGTTGGCAGAGCCTCAAAAGAATCCGCTTATCGAACCAGAGGAGTGGGGACTTACAAGAGAAGATCTGGAGAAGATCCCTGCAAACCTTATTTGCCCTTCTGCACCTCAATCGGTTCAAAACGGGGCAGAAGCGATGGACCACTTAAAGAAAGTCTATACCAGTACGATTGCCTTTGAATTTGACCAGGTCCATGATTTGGAAGAAGTGAACTGGCTAAAGGAAAAAGTTGAAAATGGAAGTGTTTTTCCTTCCTTGAATACGAAAAAAAGACTTTCCTTATACAAGCGGTTATCTGAAGTGGAAGAGTTTGAAAAGTTTCTTCATCGCACGTTTGTTGGACAAAAACGGTTCTCGATCGAAGGGCTGGACACAATGGTACCCCTGCTTGATGAGGTCATAACCGAAGCAGTTAAAGATGGGGTAACAACCGTTAATATTGGAATGGCACACAGGGGCCGCCTGAATGTTCTCGCTCATGTTCTTGGCAAGCCTTACGAAATGATTTTTGCCGAGTTCCAGCATGCACCAAATAAAGAGCTGGTACCTTCCGAAGGCTCAGTAGGGATTAACTATGGGTGGACCGGTGACGTCAAATATCACCTTGGGCTTGACAGACAGATTAAATCCGAAAGTACAGCCAAGGTGCGTCTCACTCTCGCCAATAACCCGAGTCATCTTGAATTTGCAGGGGCCATCGTGGAAGGGTTTACAAGGGCAGCCCAGGATGACAGGGAGCAGCCGGGAAGTCCAAGGCAAAATCCTTCCTCTGCACTAGCGATCCTGATTCATGGAGATGCCGCTTTCCCTGGACAGGGAATTGTTGCGGAAACTCTGAATCTTAGCAGACTGAAAGGCTATAACACTGGTGGAACAGTCCATGTCATTGCCAATAATACGATTGGTTTTACCACGGAGTCCATCGATTCCCGATCCACCAGATATGCCAGCGATCTTGCCAAGGGCTATGAAATTCCGATTATCCACGTGAATGCAGACGATCCAGAAGCCTGTGTCATGGCAGCAATACTTGCAACGGATTACCGCTCTAAGTTTGGCAAGGATTTCCTTATTGATCTGATCGGCTACCGTCGGTTCGGACATAATGAGATGGATGAGCCGATGACCACCAATCCGCTGATGTACAAGCTCGTTCACCAGCATCCAACAGCTAAAACTGTTTACTCCAAGAAACTGACAGAAGAAGGTGTTCTTGAGGAAGCAGTTTCCAGGGAAATTGAGACAGAGGTTCTTGATAAGCTTACAAAAGCCTTTGAAAAGGTTCCTAGAGAAAATGCGCATGATTTAAGTGAAGTGGAAGTACCGCATACAATTGAAAAAGGATTGCCACGAATCCAAACTGCCGTTCCGCTGGAAAAACTCTCACAAATTAACGAGGACCTCCTTGAGTGGCCTGCTGATTTTAAAGTATTCGGAAAGCTTGAACGAATTTTAAAAAGAAGGCTTGATGCATTTGGAGAGGGAGGAAAGATTGACTGGGCGCTTGCCGAAACAATGGCTTTTGCTTCCATTGTCTCAGATGGGACTCCAGTCAGACTGTCCGGACAAGATTCAGAACGCGGAACATTTGCACACCGGAACATTGTTCTCCATGACCGGGAAACAGGTGAACAGTTCTCGCCATTGCACGCTCTGCCAAGTGCCAAAGCCTCCTTTACGGTCCATAACAGCCCGCTTTCAGAAGCCGCTGTCTTAGGATTTGAATATGGCTATAATGTATTTGCGCCTGAAACATTGGTACTATGGGAGGCCCAGTACGGCGACTTTGCCAACGCTGCCCAGGTTATCTTTGACCAGTTCATTGCAGCGGGAAGGGCTAAATGGGGCCAGAAATCTGGGTTAATCATGCTATTGCCGCACGGTTTTGAAGGTCAGGGTCCAGAGCATTCCAGTGCCCGATTTGAAAGGTTCCTAACATTAGCTGCTGAAAATAACTGGACAGTAGCGAACCTGACTTCTGCCGCACAGTATTTTCATATTCTTAGAAGGCAGGCTGCAATCTTACAAGAAGAACCTGTAAGGCCGCTTGTCCTGATGACTCCGAAAAGCCTGCTCAGGAACCCATTGGTTGCTTCAGCCCCTGAGGAATTCAGTGAAGGGGAATTCAAGCCGATTGTCAGCCAGCCTGGATTAGGGTCGGAACCTGATAAAGTGGAGAGAGTTGTATTATGTACAGGTAAAATTGCTGTCGACCTTGCAGAGAAGGTTAACCCTGAAACGCATTCCTGGCTGCAAATACTGCGAATGGAGGAGATCTACCCATTCCCTATGAAGCTTCTTAAAGAAAAGATTAGGCAATACCCGAATCTAAAAGAAGTGATCTGGGTTCAGGAAGAACCTAAAAATATGGGAGCATGGACGTTTGTTGAACCTCGTATCGATTATGCTCTTGAAGATGAGTTAAAAGTTTCCTATATCGGACGCCGCAGACGCTCAAGCCCTGCCGAAGGCGAACCGGATATCCATAAAATTGAACAAGCTCGTATCATTAATGAAGCATTAACCAAGTAAAGGAGAGGACAAAGGTGGCAGAAATCAAGGTTCCTGAATTAGCAGAAACAATCAGTGAAGGGACAATTGCCCAGTGGCTAAAAAAGCCAGGCGATTTTGTCAGCAAAGGGGAATATATAGTTGAACTGGAGACGGATAAAGTAAATGTGGAAATTATCTCCGAGCATGAAGGGGTGATCGCCGAGTTTAAAGCAGCTGAAGGTGATACTGTTCAGGTTGGGGAAACGATTGCCATTGTCAGTGAGAAAGGGACTGCCGGGATTGAGACGGGAAGAGAAGCTGAATCCGTTGACGAGCCGGCAGGAAAAACTTCAGAAGCACCGGCTGCAGCACCTGTTCAAAAGGCAGAAACAGAGCCTAAAAAGAGTTCGGAAAGAATTATCGCTACTCCTGCTGCCCGTAAGCTGGCGCGCGAAAAAGGTATCGATTTAAGCGAAGTATCTCCAGCAGACCCCCTTGGACGTGTCCGCAGACAGGATGTTTCAAGCTATCAGCCTGAAAATCCGGCTAAACAAGCAGCACCTGCACCAGCAGCCAAGCCGGCTCAACAGCCAGCTGCAGCTGAAAGCGGAAAACCTGTAGAACGTGTAAGGATGTCACGCCGCCGTCAAACGATTGCCAGCCGTCTGGTGGAAGTACAGCAGACTGCCGCCATGCTGACTACCTTCAATGAAGTCGATATGACAGCCGTCATGGAATTAAGAAAGAAGTGGAAAGATCGCTTTTATGAAGAGAACGATGTCCGACTGGGCTTTATGTCCTTTTTCACGAAAGCTGTTGTTGCAGCATTGAAGAAAATACCTAACTTGAATGCAGAAATCCAGGGAAATGAACTTCTCGTCAAGAAATTTTATGATATTGGGGTAGCTGTTTCTACAGATGAAGGTCTTGTCGTACCAGTCATCAGGGATGCAGATAGAAAGAACTTTGCGGAGATTGAAGGCAATCTTGTGGAGCTTGCTGAAAAGGCCCGGACGAACAAGCTTTCCTTAAATGATCTTCAAGGCGGTACCTTTACGATTACCAATGGTGGAGTGTTTGGTTCTTTGCTTTCCACACCAATCTTGAATGGCCCTCAAGTTGGGATTCTGGGCATGCACACGATCCAGCTGCGACCTGTAGCCATTGACAAGGACCGGATGGAAAACAGGCCGATGATGTATATTGCTCTTTCTTATGACCACAGGATTGTGGATGGCAAAGAGGCCGTAACCTTCTTAAAGAAAGTGAAGGAATTAATCGAGGATCCTGAATCTTTGCTGTTTGGAAGCTGAGCCACCGCTCAACATAAGGAATTAGAAAACTCCGGATGCAAATCCGGAGTTTTTTGTAAAAGGACAGAATAAAAAACCGCCGGGAGTGATTCCGGCGGTTTTCCCTATCATCTTATCGTGTTTTAAATGGTCTTAACCCTCGTCTGGAAATTTCATCTTTTAAAACTTTTGCCCATTCCTTATCTTGTTCCGACTTTAATGCATCGCGATATGAGACCACCAATTGTTCATTGCTCATAATTTTCATTTTGCATTCCTCCTCGGTAGAATGGATTGAATTTTCTAATTTTTATTTAGTTTTAATTTATTGTAAAGGTTTATTAAGCTTTTGAAAACCCCTATTTCCAAATTTATTTAAAAAGAATAGTGGGAATTCCTTCCTTTGTTTTTATTTTGTTCACAAATGTTATGAACATATTGTTACATCTATATCAATCATAACTACCGAGCCTTATAATTAAAGAAATCCCAAAAAAGAAACAATGGAGGTTGGCGCATGAAGTGGGTTTACGTTTTTATACTGTCTCTGTTTAGCCTCCTTTTGCTGGGGGAAGGAATCGAACTGTGGACAGTTATGAATCAGGCCGAAGGAACCCAATTTGGCATAAGCCTTTTTGGAATAGATATAAAGAATGACGTTTTCAAAGAAAATATGCCGGTATACGCGCTTGGCTTTTCAGTGGCATCTATAATTCCGATTATGGTGGCCGGTACTATTGTAATAAAAGATATTCATCGGAAATAACCGATTTATAACATAAACGCCCTGGACAAAGGAACAATGTCCAGGGTTTTTTATTTTAGTTAGGCACCACTGTGAAAAGATAAGCAAATCTAATCCGATGGACAAAAAGGGGGAATGAAATAGATATGCTTCCAAAATTCCACGGTGGAAAGGGTGAGCTCAGTTAGGAAAAATGTGTCGTGAGAACATTTGAGATTAGAGGTGATAGGGAGTCCGGCGAAAATGCAATCCCAATTTACGGTAGGCAAGCAGTTAAAGCGGAGGCAAGAAAGAAATGCGTGCCCGATTTATGGATGATCAAGATGAAAGGAAAGACAATGCCCATTTCATGATGATCAGTAGTAAAAGGATTGTGTGACTTAGTCTTGGCAGAGGCAAAGTCAGCCTCCAATGGCATTGTTAGAGGAGCGATAGTAACGGCTGTCGAAACACAATAATAATTGTCGTTAAAATGTAATCGCTTTCTAACTTGGAAACTAGTATAATTTTAATAGAGCCAAGAGATGCAAGGACAATAAATTTTACATTTATTTTCACTTCTTTTTTACCTGGGTTTGAACCAAGCGTTATTGGTGGTATAAAAAAGACAGCACATCACCTGGGTAAAACTTCTGGGAAAGAGGGATTGAAAATGAACATTTTTACGGATAAAGGGATATATGAAGTGGTTTATAAAGGCAGGCATTTTTCTTTTTTAAGTTTTATCAGGAAAGATTGCATATGTGATGTTTGCTATATAACATTAAAAAATATACTTACAGGTGAGATGTTTACTTTTGATAAATCGGGCATTTTGGGGATTCGTGAAATGAGCGGAGCCTTGGAAGCCAGCGCAGGATAATAAGAATGAAGTTGCAAAGACACATGCCCTTTCTTTATACTATAAAGGAAGAAAGATAAAGGAGTGGCATTATGATTCATTTAAATTGGCATGGCCGTGCAACAGTTAAAAGGGTAAAATGCGTTCATACAGACGCGAACAAGTATATTGTGAACCGTGTACTTACAGCAGGCAAAGAGTATGAAGTGAAAAATGAAACAGAAGAATTCTATTTTCTCATTGATAACACCGGGAAAGTAGGAGGCTATTATAAAGAGTACTTCGAAAACGCTTAAAAAAAGGCTGCCAATCTTCCTGATGGCAGCTTTTTTTTGCTGTTATGTGGGGCCGCGTAATGTCTCCTGGATCATTGAAAAGTGATATAGTAACGTTATATTAACGACTGGAATAGAGAACAGAAAAGGGTGAGGAATTGAAAAGCAAGGAGATAATAGGAGTTGGTTTGGGAGGGGCTGCAGGAAGTCTGCTTCGTTACAGTCTGGGTGTATGGTCATTACAGATGTTTGGAAACCAATTTCCTTATGGAACCTTAGTGGCTAATCTCATTGGTTCATTTTTTTTAGGATGGCTCACCTCTAGAGTGATTGAACAGAAGTGTCTGAACCCTGCCATCGCCTCATCGATTGGTACCGGATTGATTGGGTCTTTTACAACCTTCTCGACATTTAGTATTGAGTCCATTTCTTTATGGAGCTCAGGGAGTCTGATTCCTGCCATTGTCTACATATCTGCCAGTGCAGGTGGGGGATTGCTGCTGGCATTTACAGGGTATGCGCTGGGAGCCCGGAAACAGGAGAAGGAAACAGGGGGAGTTCAATTATGATAAGTGGACTTTTCATTGCTCTGGGAGGCTTTTTAGGTGCCATATGCAGGTATGTGCTCCAGAGGATGATTAAAATCGCTGCCTTTCCGGCGGCTACCCTTCTAATCAATCTGACAGGGGCATTCCTGCTTGGCTTGCTTGTCGGGAAAGGTCTTGAAGGCCGTATATATTTAGTAACGGGAATCGGATTTCTGGGTGCTTTTACAACCTTCTCCACCCTAAACGTCGATTTGTTAAAGCTATTCCGGAAAAAACAGCTTAAGTCCGTACTGTGGTATGCGGGATTGACCTATTTCGGCGGAATTGGATTGGGCCTGCTCGGACTTTGGGCAGGAAACCTATAGCAAAAACAGGCCTCGCCGATAGCGAAGCCTGTTTTCTGTGTTTATTTATCAGACAGTCTGGCTTTTTCCTTGAACAGTTCATTAAGTCTATTGTCTATTTCCTTATATTCGGCACTGTCTTTACTTACCAGACCTAGCCGTCCGATAAGCGCTGTTATTTCATTTTGGAGCAAAAGCTTCTGTTCTTCTGCACTTCCCGAATTTTTAGTTGTATGCTTCTTTTCGGTAAACTCGGTGTACCCCATTTCCAGCCTGCGGATTGTCCTGTTTTCAATCGCGAGAAGTTTATTCGTAATTCGATTTAAAAAATATAGGTCATGGGATACAGCCAGGATGGTTCCTGTAAATTGAGACAACATCATTTCAAGGCTTTCACGGCTGGTTAAATCCAAATGGTTCGTAGGCTCATCGAGGACAAGAACATCAATTTGATCCAGCAGCATGCAAACCAATTTAACTCGTGTCCGTTCACCAAGACTTAAGGTATTAACAGGAACTGTAATTTTGCTGTCCGGCAATCCTATATTGGCAAAAAGGGTTCGCGCCCTGCTAAGCTCTTGCTTGGCGCTCAAGCATGTTAATTGGAGAGCAGTTAAAGATACATCCTGTTCATGAAGATCCTGACTTAGGTACCCAACTTTGACAGAATCACTTATCCAGACACTTCCTCTTGTAGCCTGTTCTTTTCCTAACAGGATTCGGAGGAGTGTTGTTTTTCCAGCCCCATTATCGCCTATTATACCTATTTTTTCCCCATGGGAAATATAAAAGCGGGCGTCGGAAAATAAAAGCTGATCGCCAAATTGCTTCTCAAGTTTACTGACTTCAATTATTCTTTGCCCGTGCCTTCCGGCTTGTTTAGATTGAAAATGTATTCTTGAGTCTTCCTTCGGTTTCTCGATTTGGTGTTTTTCGAGTTCGCGTGAGAGTCTTTTCAGTTTCGACTTTGCCTGACTATCCATTTTCTTTGCCTTGACTCGGTAATATTCTTTAAAGCCTTCCTTTTTTGTAGACTGCTGATGTGCCTGTTCCGACCAGTTCTTAAGATTCGCCATCTGTGCTTCAATCCGCTCTTTTTTCTTCTGTTGGCTGTCAAATTGATGGCGAAGGATGGCATTTTGCCTCTCTTTTTCCTGGCGGTACTCTGTATAAGTGCCGCTGTAGAGTTTGGTATTGCCATCCTGGATCTCAATAATTTGGTTAACGCTTTTGTCCAGGAAATAACGGTCATGAGAGATGATGACCACGGATCCCCGAAAGTTTTTCAGTTCAGTTATCAGCCATTCCATTCCCTTGGCATCAAGGTGGTTTGTTGGCTCATCCAGAAGGAGTAAATCAGGCTTCGACGCCCATAATTCGGCCAGGGAGAGCTTTAACTTTTCTCCACCGCTTAAGTGTTTAAACTTTTCTTCACTCCATTCAGCAAGCTTGCTTAAACCCAGTTTGCTTGAATGGCGGAAAATACTTGGTTCAAGAGGGGAAGCGCTGCTTACGGGATTCTTGGTATCACTTTCGGTGGATTGTTTCAAATAACCTATGTTGATATCTTTTTTTCCAAATTCAATCTGACCATTGTCAGGCAGGACTGTTCCAAAAAGAATATTGGCGAGGGTGGTTTTTCCGGCACCATTCTCGCCCACAAGGCCAACCCTTGCTCCAAACGGAATATTCATATTTGCTTTTTGGAGTACTTTAATATCACCGAAGCTTTTTTCAATTTCACTTAATTTTATTAATAACATTTAATCACCCCAGGTAGGATTTTTATCTTATAAAAATGATGGGTGATCTTGTATATCCATTAAAAAAACCTCCCGGGCTGGCTGCCTGGAAGGTTGTCGTTTTTTTTACACTCAAAAAGATTGAATAACTAATAACAGAGCCTAAAAAAGCCGCTGTTAAAAAGGCGATGCATCTTTTATGAAGGTAAAAAGGGCAGACGAATCCTATCTTCAGGCAACTCGGTTTTTCACTATTGGAAAAATCGCGCAGAAAATAAGATTAGTACTTCATTGGCCCTTTACCATCCTTTTCATGTTTGTATTTAGTGTATGACTGGAAGGGTTTGTTTGTCAACTAAAAAAAACCTGAGGAATATCCTCAGGCCTTCTCGGTTTGTGCTTTTAGACTATCGCTGCTTGATCTGTAAATCTTTTTTGATAGTAAGGTTTGAAGAACTAAAAATGCTCCTCCGACTGTCCAATAGAGAGGCAAGGCTGCTGGTGCATTCAATGAAAAAATGACAATCATGGCCGGAGATAGAAGTCCCATGAATTTCATTTGCTGCTGCTGTTGGACCGGCAGGCTTGCCTGTGACACTTTAAATTGCAGATAATAGACAATGCCAGCTGCTGCTGTAATCCAGAGATCAGGCTGCCCCAGATTAAACCACAAAAAGGTATGGGAGGCAATCTCCTTGGAATTTGATATGGCATAATAAAGTCCCGTCAGAATTGGCATTTGTATCAGTATGGGCAGGCAGCCGATATTCAGCGGGTTGACCCCATGCTTTTGATAAAGGCTCATCATTTCCTGCTGCAGGTTTTGCTGTTCCTTCGGGTCCTTAGTCTCTTTCAGCCTCTTTTGGATTGCCTCCATTTCCGGCTTGAAGATTTCCATTTTTTCTTTCATCTGCTGTTGTTTTTTATACTGTTTCAGCATCATGGGCATTAGAGCCAATCTTAGCAGGACTGTGATCAGGATAATTGCCAGACCAAAGCTGCCACCTGTAAGATCGGCAAATATATGAATAAGCTTTTGAAAAGGCTGGACAAATGTGCTTTGAAAAAAACCTGGGTCGCTGCCAGACGATTGGCATCCAGTTAGTAACAAGGAAATCGTCAATACGAATAAACTTGAAAAAACCTTTTTCATTTTCTCCTCCTGAGTGTTTGATTTTTAATTGGGAGAAAAAGAGAAGGCTTCTTCATCTGAATCAAGTTTCATTTTAATTGTCTTTAGTATCACCAGGCGTTTGTCTATCCTTAAGTCGGCACGGTTTTTATAAGCCGAGTCTGACACAGAGAGACCAAATTCAATCTTTTTTACCCACGTATCCAAATGGGGTGCTTCTACACTCAGCATCCATATTACGCGTAACAGGATGCTTACTAACAAGGTTATATACAAGGTGTAAAAGGTAGTAAACTGATAACTTTCTGCGTATAATTCAAACACTATTTGGCACCTCAGTGTGTTTTTCCACTATAGAAACATGGTATTAGTATAAACCATAGTGATTCATTTTGATATCTCTTCTAGTAGAATACGGGCCAAAGACACAAAAGTTTCATAATGTTGAAGGACAACGGGTTTCAAGAAAGTAAAAACAGGTTAAGAATATAGCAAGCTTTAGAAAGAAAAAATTGACATGGCAATTGGGAAAGGGGAAACCAAGGATGAAAAAGGTATATGGTTTAATGATAAAGGCCGGAGATGCGAATGAAATGATCTGGGATCGAGGAGTCTGGGAAACGGAGGACGGTGCAAAAGACTATATAGAAGCGGAAATGAAAAATATCAGCGGACTCTGGGTGAAGGAATTGACTGTCAATGACTCTATCCCGGAAGAAGTACAGATTTTGGAAGAGGATATGGTCACATGCGAGCTTTGCGGAATCGAATATAATCCGGCTGACGTCAATACGGCCGATTATGATCAGGCTGTTTGCATCAATTGTGAACCCGAGTACAAACAAAATGTAAATGCAGAATAAAAAACAGCCACATAAATCATGGCTGTTAGATGGTTTTGGTTAGCGCTGTATCTCCTTTAACAGAGTAGAGAAGATTGGCGTCTTGAAGCCTTTGTCTGACGGAGATACCAATCCAGGAGGCAAGGGCTGCTTTTATTATTCCAACCACAAGGAACGGGAAAAAGCCTCCTGTAAAAGCAGCGCTCCATGATAGACCGGCCGCAATTTTTAACCATGCAGTGCCAAACGATAGTGTAATCAGCATACCGACTGTATTTGCAATCAGAGCATACTTAAAGGAATAGGCAGTTCTTTCAAGCATCCAGCCGATAAAAAAGGCAGTGGGGATAAATCCGGCTAAGTAGCCTCCCGTTGGACCAAACAACACGGAAATTCCGGCCTGCATTTCCGCATACACAGGTATTCCGGCAGCACCGATGAGAATATAGAGGATAACAGAAAAAGTGCCATATTTTGCTCCAAGAATGGTTGCGGCCAGACCTATTGCCAAGGTCTGCCCCGTTATAGGCACAAGAGGCAGCGGGATGCTCAATTGGGCCAGAATCCCTGTCATTGCAGCAAAAAGTGCCGTGATAA
This sequence comes from Mesobacillus foraminis, assembly GCF_004340465.1. Lineage (GTDB taxonomy): Bacteria > Bacillota > Bacilli > Bacillales > Cytobacillaceae > Mesobacillus_B > Mesobacillus_B foraminis. Next base: position 100,362 of record NZ_SLVV01000006.1, read on the forward strand.
TCATCATTCTAAGCTTAATGCGATTGCTGGTCATATTTCACCTCTTTATTTAAGTTAACTAAACTGAAGCGTAGGTTGACATATAAGTAATGTAATCTTTTCTGACTTATCTGTCAACAGGAATCATAAAAAAACCGGTCTTAACTCAGACCGGTTTTTAAGTATTTTTAAATTGTCACTACTTCGGCAGTCAGCAGCCTGTAGGCTTTCTGGACAGACTCCTCACTCGGTGGTTCTACACCCTGTAGAGGGTATTCCATTCCAAGTGCTTCCCACTTATAAACACCGAGTTTATGGTAGGGAAGAACCTCGACTTTGGAGACGTTATTTAAGGTGCCGATAAACTTGCCTAGCCTATCAAGATCCTCATGTGAATCAGTTGTTCCAGGAACAAGCACATGGCGGACCCAGATAGGGACCTGATGGTCGGATAAGAAGCGGGCAAATTCTAATATATGGTCATTCGTTAATCCTGTTAATTTTTTATGCTTTTCACGGTCAATATGCTTAAGGTCCAGCAGGATTAAGTCCGTGTATTTTAGCAGTTCCGCAAGCTGCTGCTGAAAGTGGGAGCTTGCGGAATAGCAGCCCCCTGATGAATCTATGGTTGTATGAATGCCCAATTTTTTGCATTCCTTAAATAGTTCAGTGAGGAAGGGGATTTGCAAAAGCGGTTCGCCTCCACTGACAGTTATGCCACCGCCTGACGCTTCAATGAAGGGTAGGTAGGTTTGAAGATCCTCAATGATCTCGGAAACAGACATCTGCTTTCCTGTCCCTATTTCCCAGGTATCAGCATTGTGGCAAAACTGGCATCGAAGCAGGCATCCTTGTGTAAAGACAATATACCTGATGCCTGGGCCGTCCACTGTGCCCAATGTTTCAATAGAATGAATGTTTCCGAACATGACGATAAACCCCTTTCGAATATACGCTTTCACTTTCATTACTTTTTCGTACTGGTTATTAGTTTCATCCAGCTGCAGCGCCCCAGCGACTAGTGTACTTCACCAGCCCTCCCTGCGATAAGTCAACATCGAATTCCATCCGCTCTTCGTGTTTCCTTTATCTCAGTCGGCTGGCTCCAGTCCATACGTCGCTGACCGGGGCGCTTCCGCTTTAGTTTTTACATGGTTTCATGGAAGGTACGGTTGATTACATCAAGCTGCTGTTCGCGTGTCAGCTTGATGAAGTTTACAGCATAACCCGAAACACGGATCGTTAACTGCGGATACTCTTCCGGATGTTCCATGGCATTCATCAGAGTCTCCCGGTTAAATACGTTGACGTTCAAGTGATGTCCAGTTTTTGCCGCATAGCCGTCAAGGATGGCTACAAGGATTTTCGTTCTGCCGTCTTCTTCTTTTCCAAGTGCTTTTGGCACGATGGAAAACGTATTAGAAATCCCGTCCAAGGCATATTCATATGGGAGCTTCGCTACAGAAGACAGGGAAGCAAGCGTGCCTTTGGTATCACGGCCGTGCATTGGATTTGCCCCTGGCGCAAATGGTTCTCCAGCCCGCCGTCCGTCAGGGGTATTTCCTGTTTTCTTACCGTATACAACGTTGGATGTAATCGTCAGGATGGACATTGTATGCATGGAACCGCGATAGGTAGGGTGCTTGCGAAGCTTCTTCATGAAGGTTTTCACAAGCTCAACGGCGATTGTGTCCACGCGATCGTCATTATTCCCGTATTTAGGAAAGTCTCCTTCTGTTTCGAAGTCAACTGCAAGCCCATTCTCATCACGGATGACTTTTACTTTTGCATGTTTAATGGCACTCAGGGAATCTGCCACCACGCTCAGGCCGGCAATGCCTGTGGCCATTGTACGAAGAATTTCTGTATCATGAAGCGCCATTTCAATCCGCTCATAGCTGTATTTATCGTGCATGTAATGAATGATGTTCAGAGTGTTGATGTAGAGGCCGGCAAGCCACTCCATCATATGGTCGAATCTCTCCATTACTTCTTCATATTCAAGGATGTCGGATTTAATGGGGAGGAACTTAGGTCCAACCTGGATTTTCAGCTTTTCATCCACACCGCCATTGATCGCATACAGCAGGGCTTTTGCAAGGTTGGCCCTGGCTCCGAAAAACTGCATTTGCTTTCCAATCCTCATTGCGGATACACAGCAGGCGATTCCGTAATCATCTCCATATTCCGGACGCATGATATCATCATTTTCATATTGTATCGAGCTGGTTTTAATGGACATTTTTGCACAATATTTCTTAAAGTTCTCAGGGAGCTTTGTGGACCATAGGACAGTCAGGTTAGGCTCTGGAGCAGGTCCTAGATTATCAAGTGTATGAAGGAAGCGGAACGAGTTCTTTGTTACAAGAGCGCGCCCATCCTGTGCCATGCCACCGATTGATTCAGTAACCCACGTAGGGTCTCCGCTGAACAATTCGTTGTAATCAGGTGTTCTGGCGAATTTTACAAGGCGAAGCTTCATGACAAAATGATCGACCAGTTCCTGGGCCTCTGTTTCAGTCAATATCCCTTCCTGAAGATCGCGTTCCACAAATATATCAAGGAAGGTGGATACACGTCCAAGACTCATGGCGGCCCCGTTTTGTTCCTTAATCGCAGCAAGATAGGCGAAGTATACCCATTGGAAGGCTTCCCTTGCGTTTGATGCGGGCTTTGAGATATCAAAGCCGTAGCTGGCCGCAAGCTTCTTCAGTTCACTCAAGGCACGGTATTGTTCGGAGATTTCTTCTCTTAGCCTGATGGTATCTTCTGTCATGATTTTACTGGTTGATTCATGGTCTTTTTTCTTCTCTGCCATCAGGAAGTCAACGCCATAAAGAGCTACCCTGCGGTAATCTCCAATAATTCGTCCGCGTCCATAGGCGTCTGGCAGGCCGGTGATGATCCCTGCTTTACGTGCAAGAAGCATTTCTTGTGTATAGGCATCGAAAACACCCTGGTTATGCGTTTTGCGGAAATCGGAAAAAATTCTTTCTACTTCTTCATTTAGCAAATAACAGTAGGATTCAAGGGCGGCTTTCGCCATCCTGATTCCCCCGAATGGCTGCATGGACCTTTTAAAAGGCTCGTCAGTCTGAACCCCTACAATCGTTTCCTTGTCTTTATCCAGATAACCTGGTCCATGGGAGGTAATGGTAGAAACGATTTCTGTATCCATATCGAGGACGCCGCCGTTTTCCCGTTCTTTCCTTGTCAGTTCCATAACCTGCTTCCAGAGATCGTCTGTAGCCCGGGTTGCACTCGAAAGGAAGCTTTCCTCCCCATCATATTGAGTGAAGTTTTTTAGAATGAAATCTCTTATATCAATTTCATTTTGCCATTTGCCGCTTGCAAAGCCTCTCCACTGTTCCATTAGGTTTCACCTCAAGATTTTCTTTTTAATTTTATATAACAGTTGCTACACTTATATCTTACTACGACTAAAACAGTTTATGTGTGACATATTTGTGAAATGTTGAACATGGTGTTATGGCAAGGTTTTGTTTCTTCTTTTAAAAAACTCTTCTGAATCTGTACTACAAATAATAAATAAAAGACTTTGCTGTTCTATTGTATCTGCATATTCATTTTCTCTTGTAAATCCAGTATAACAAACAAGGTTTGCAGTGTTCCTACATGGTTATGAATGTTTTGTGAATACCTGAGAGGGGAAAAGGTTTTCGCACAAAAAAAACAGGAGAATGGTCTCCTGTCCTGCACGCTTTATTCGACAAAGATATAAGCAATCATCGGGCCATTGCTGTCCTTGTCAGGATGGGTCAAACAGATCAGCCTATATACCCCTTCTTTATTGAACTGAAGCGGGACAGCGGTTTCCTCCCCTTGCTTAACACTTCCTTTAATGTCTGTGCCCTCAATCATGAAAGGATGCTCCATTCCATTGACTCCATAGATTTTGAGGCTGACTTTCTCTCCCTTTTTAAGCACAATGGCTCCAGGATCCCAGCGGTAGGATTCAATCTTGCGGCCATCCTTGGTTGTCGCTTTAAATTCCCCTGTTACCAGGTGGATTTCCCGTGCTGTGTCTCCCTGAGCTGGACTAGTTACTGTTTCGGCATCCGGTGTCTGGAGCAGCCAATAGGAGGCAGCAGCAGCCAGGAACAGCACTGTCAAAAATAGGTATTGTTTTTTAATAACTAAAAAATGCATTTCATCTCCTCCTGACACATTTCTTTGGTCTATCATATGCGCATTGCAAGGGTAAACTTGTCTACATTTTAAAAAAACATCGCAGAAAGAACTCTGAACAATGGATCCGTTACAGTATAGAAACAAGGTGAACCTGCACACTAAAAAAGCAGGCTTAAAATTGATTGGAGGGATGGGTACATGTTTTATTTGTTTACACATAATGACCTCGATGGGGTTGGCTGCGGAATTCTTGCAAGACTGGCATATGGCAATAAGGCAGAAATTAAATACAATTCAGTTGGCGGGCTTGAGCATCAGCTCGAGCGTTTTCTGGAGAGAGCAGCCGAAAGGGCAGGGGATGAAGATTTTCTATGCATAACTGACCTTTCGGTGGGAAAGGAGATGGCCAATAAACTAACCGAATATGAGTCCGAAGGAAAACAGCTTCAACTTATTGACCATCATAAAACAGCGCTGTATTTGAATGAGTTTAGCTGGGGGGAGGTAACAGTTAGCGATAAAGAAGGGCGGTTAGCTTCCGCAACCTCACTCTTCTATGAATACCTTTTAAAGAGGGACCTGCTTCAGGATTCCGGTGGAGTTGGGGAGTTTGTAGAATTAGTCAGGCAATATGATACTTGGGAATGGGATCAAAACAATAATCAGAAGGCAAAGCAGCTTAATGATCTGTTTTTTTTAGTCTCAATCGAAGAGTTTGAAAAAAGGATGGTCGAAAGGCTTGCACAATCCAGTGCTTTTGAGTTTGACGATTTTGAGAGCAGGCTGCTTCAGATGGAGGCCGAGAAGATTGAACGATACATAAGGAGGAAGGGGCGGGAAATTATCCAAACCTTTATTGGGAATTATTGTACAGGAATTGTCCATGCTGAATCCTATCATTCTGAGCTGGGGAATGAATTAGGCAAGGAGCATTCTCATCTTGATTATATTGCTATTTTAAACCTTGGAGGAAAGAAAATCAGTTATCGAACCATTCATGATAATATCGATGTTTCTGCGATTGCTGGAAAGTTCGGGGGCGGTGGCCATGCGAAGGCGTCCGGAAGTCCAATGGATAAGGAGGCCTTTCGCGTTTATATTGAAGAGGTCTTCGCCATGGATCCAATCAGGCCTGATGCCTCAAGGAATCTCTATAATATTAAGGAATCAGGTATAGGGACCTTATATGAAACCAGGCAAGGGGAAACTTTCTTTATCTATTTACATTCTGGCGGTACGTGGAGAGCCGAAAGGAACGGATCCGATATGGGACATGAATTCAGCAGCTTTATTGAAGCGGAACGGCATCTCAAAAGAAAATTCAGTGCTTATCTGGCCAGGGATGAAGCATTCGTAAATTACCTGGCAAGGCATTACGTTTCTGGTAAAAAATAGGACAGGTTAATAACTTTTTCATTTTTGTTACATTTCGACAAAACTCCTGCAATTTCGACATCTATTTGATAAACTCAAAAGGGAACTTATATAAATGGATGTGTTTTATATGAAAAGACTAGTATTGCTTGTTTGTACTACGCTCCTTTTTTTCTTACAGGGAAACCAGGAGGCTTCGGCACAAGGAACAGCTGATCCCGATATTAACAGCAAGGCGGCTGTCCTGATGGATTCAAAATCAGGTGCAGTTTTATTTACTAAGAACGGCGACAAAAAAATGTATCCTGCCAGTCTTACGAAAATGGCAACTGCAATCTATGCCATTGAACATGGGAATCTGGACGATACTGTGACAGTTGGTGAAAACGCTTTAAAGGTTGAGGGCACCCGTGTATACCTAAATGAAGGGGAGAAGGTGCCATTAAAAAAACTTCTCCAGGGGATGCTCATCAATTCGGGGAATGATGCTGCTGTTGCCATTGCGGAACATTTGGATGGCAGTCTAAAACAGTTCTCTGACAGCCTTAATCAGTATTTAAAAGACGAGCTGCACACGAAAAATACCCATTTTGTCAACCCCCATGGTTTATTTTCAAAGGATCACTATACAACTGCAAATGATCTTGGGCTGATATTAAATCATGCCATGCAAAACAGGGAATTTAAGGAGATTTTTTCAACCAAGGAACTTCCCTGGAAGGGTGAGGCCTGGGATACTACTATATACAGCCATCATCGCATGGTTAAAGGGGAAGTACCCTATAAATGGGTAACAGGCGGGAAAACCGGGTTTGTCGACCAATCAAAGCAGACTCTCGCAACGACGGCATCCAATGGGAAAATCGATTTAACGGCAATTGTCCTAAAAAACGACTTCAAAAGAGAAATTTATAAAGATACGATTAAGCTCCTTGATTTTGGATTTGCCCATTATCAAACTGTCCCACTCGCTCATACTGAGGTTTTTATTCATGCTGGGAAGTCTTTTAGGCCTGTTGAAGATGTATATGTAACCCAGCCTCTGAAAGAGGGCATGAGAAAAGTTGACTCTTCGGGTTTGCTGTCCATTCGGAACAGCAGCGGGGAAACCGTGCAGGAGCTGCAGCTAGAGGAAATCGTAAATGAACATCAAATTGAGCCGGCTCAAGAGATTTCAGAGACAGCCGATGAGAGTGGTCTTTTGCAAGGGAATCCGCTTTTCATCACCGTTGTAGTCTTTGCTGCAATGGCAGTCTGGACGCTTAACAGGAATCTGCGCCGTTCCAGAAGAAAAAGGCACCCATTGAGATAAAGGGTGCCTTTTCCTATTTCAGCCATCTTGTGGCAAGCAGCATAAGAAAGGATATGAGAACCATTACTGCTGCCCATAGCCAGGCCAGATTCATAAAGCCTGATTCAAAAGCCACGTAGATAGCGGTTGGAATAGTCTGGGTCTTTCCCGGAAGGTTTCCTGCAAACATGAGGGTAGCTCCGAATTCCCCGAGTGCCCGGGCAAAGCTTAAAATAACACCAGCAGCAAGCGCTTTTGCCGACAGCGGGAGAGTAATATAAATAAAAACGAGCCATTCGCCGGCTCCGTCTACACGCGCAGCTTCTTCGGCAGCTCTATCAACTGAAAGAAACCCGGATTTTGCCGACTGATACATTAACGGGAAAGCAACGACAGCTGAAGCGATCACCGCTGCGGGCCAGGTAAACATCACTGGCTGACCTAGAAATGCTTCGATGGCAGCACCAAGAGGACTGTTCCTTCCAAATAAAATGATCAATAAAAGGCCAATTACGGTAGGAGGAAGGACTAACGGGAGAAGCAGAAAGGTCTCAACAAGAATTTTGCCTTTAAATTGGCTTCCCGCCATTCCTTTTGCGATAAGGATGCCAAAGAAAACCACAAACAGGAGCGCGACGCTTGCTGTTTGAAGTGACAGGATGATCGGGTCAAAAAAGTTCTGATTCATTTCATATCAATCCAATATCGTAAATCCGTAGTTTTTAAATATTTGCAATGCAGCTTTTGTTTTAAGAAATTCATAGAATTCTATAGCCTGTTTTTTGTTTGGTGTACTTTTTAGCACACCGACTGGGTAAACAATCGGGTCATGGAGAGCAGGGTCGGCTAAAGATATAACTTTAACTTTATCAGAACCTTTTGCATCTGTCACATAGACTATGCCCGCATCTGTGTTATTGGTTTCAACATAAGAAAGCACTTGTCTGACATCCTTTGCCGGTATAAGTTTTTCCGCTATTTTTTGATCTATGTTCAGGCCCTTGAGAACTTGCAGGCTGTATTGTCCTGCCGGTACGGTTTCAGGGATTCCAATCGCTACTCTGGCAATCTGGCCAGAATCCAGGTCCCTAAAATTGCCCAAGGGCATTTTTGATTGTTTGGGTACAATCAATGCTAGTTCGTTCCCGATTAAATTAGTGTTGTATGCTGGCAGGATAAGTTTTTCCTTGACAAGCCTGTAAAATGGAGTTTTTGCTGCTGAAAAAAACAAATCAACAGGGGCTCCCTGGATGATTTGCTGCTGAAGTGACCCCGAACTTCCGAAGTTTAAATGCAGGTTAATATCCGGGTTTTGTTTCTCATAAATGTTTTCAATCTCCATGAGTGCCTGACTCAGGCTTGCAGCAGCGGATATTGTCAGTTCGATGCTCTTACTTGTTTGTTCCGTATTTTGAGAACAGCCGCCCAATAAGATGAATGCAGCCAGGGCAGCTGTCAGGAGCAATTTCCTTTTCATATGTGATTCATCCTTGTTTCCTAAAATCAATTTGCTCCTTCATTATAGCGAAGAAACAATAAAAAAACTGCCTTTTTGAGGCAGTTTTCCTGTTTATTTCCCAAACCTTTGTTCAACCTGGCGACAAACTTCATCTGCAGAGAGGCCATTTGCCTCAATAACAGACCCCTGGGTAACAGTGTCCTGCATACCCATGATATTTGAATCAATTCCGCTAATAATGCAGCAGTCACAGCCTTGTGCATCGTTTTCCTGTTTTAGGTCTACGACATCATACCCTTTTTCACGAAGCGCCTCTGAAATATTTGTAAGAGATTGCTCCACTCCAACTCTTGCCATATGTAACACCTCCTCCAAGTCTAATTTTTCCACGCAAGGGTGGAATTATTCGTCCGTGTCCTTTGTATAAATTCCATTCAAACAACTAAAAGTAAGCGGGGAGGTGTGTATATGTCTAAGCGCAAGCATGATCCATCCACAATTGGCTTAAATTCTCCCCAGGTAGAGGGGCAGGGGACAACCAACCGTGAAACAGGCAGCTTTAAAGCTTCTTCAGCCCGCAATAAGCAGAAAAAACAATAGAACAAAAAAGCCCGGGTATGCCCGGGCTTTTGGTTAATACATAGAAGCAACCTGCTGCTGTATTTCCTGGTTTTCAATATATTCATCATAAGTCATTTGCTTATCGACAAGACCAGATGGTGTAATTTCGAAAATCCTGTTAGCAATGGTTTCAACAAACTGGTGGTCATGGGAGGAGAAGATCAGCGATCCCTTGTAATTAATCAATCCATTATTCAAGGCGGTGATCGATTCCAAATCCAGATGGTTCGTTGGTTCGTCCAGTAATAAAATATTTGAGCCGGACAGCATCATTTTGGAAAGCATGCATCGAACCTTTTCCCCACCGGAGAGCACGCTTGCTTTTTTCAGTACTTCATCACCCGAGAAAAGCATTCTTCCAAGGAACCCGCGAAGAAAGCTCTCGCTGTCATCTTTTGGGGAGAATTGGCGGAGCCAGTCGACAAGAGTCAGGTCCGATCCCTCGAAATACTCGCTGTTATCCTTAGGGAAGTAAGCCTGGGAGGTTGTAACGCCCCATTTAAAGCTGCCGCTGTCAGGTTCCATTTCGCCCATGAGAATTTTAAAGAGGGTTGTTTTTGCTAGTTCATTTTTTCCCACAAGTGCAATTTTATCATCTTTATTCATAATGAAAGAAATATTATCAAGAACCTTTACTCCGTCGATGGTCTTTGTTAATCCCTCAACGCGCAGCAAGTCATTTCCTATTTCACGTTCAATCCCGAAATTGACATATGGGTATCGGCGTGAAGAAGGCCTAATATCATCAAGAGAAATCTTATCAAGAAGCTTCTTCCTTGATGTAGCTTGTTTTGATTTAGATGCATTCGCGCTGAAGCGTGCGATAAAGGCTTGCAATTCTTTTATTTTCTCTTCTTTTTTCCGGTTTGCGTCCTGGGCCATTTTTGTAGCCAGCTGGCTGGATTCATACCAGAAATCATAGTTCCCGACGTAGATTTGGATCTTGCTGTAATCCAGATCCGCAATATGAGTACATACCTTGTTCAGGAAGTGACGGTCGTGGGAAACAACTATGACTGTGTTCTCAAAATTGATCAGGAATTCTTCAAGCCATTGAATAGCTTTAATGTCAAGGTGGTTGGTCGGCTCGTCGAGGAGAAGTACATCAGGTTTCCCAAACAATGCCTGGGCAAGGAGTACTTTAACTTTTTGCCCGCCGTCCAGATCGGCCATCTTTTTATTATGCAGATCTTCTCCGATACCCAGTCCTTTTAGAAGAATCGAAGCTTCCGAATCAGCTTCCCACCCATTTAATTCAGCGAATTCACCTTCAAGCTCTGCAGCTTTCATGCCATCCTCGTCTGTAAAATCTGCCTTCATGTATATGGCGTCTTTTTCCTCCATAATTTGATAAAGCCTGCTGTGTCCCATGATGACAACCTTGATCACTTCTACATCTTCATATTCAAAGTGATTTTGCTTCAGCACAGTAAGTCGTTCTCCAGGCGTTAATGAAACATTGCCTGACTGGGGCTCAATTTCGCCAGACAGGATTTTAAGGAAAGTGGACTTACCGGCACCATTGGCTCCAATTAATCCGTAGCAGTTGCCAGGGGTAAATTTAATATTAACATCTTCAAACAGCTTTCGGTCACCGTACCGCAAGCCAACATTATTAACTGTAATCATGAATTTCCTCCAAATAAAATAATCCCAAAAATTATACCACATCCCGAGCTCCATCGCGAATTCTTTACTAATGTTTTCCAAAAATGGGTTAATCAAAAAAAAACAGGGAATAGTCTTAGCAAGGAAAGTGGGAAGAAACAGTCAATAAAAATGCAGACTGCTAAAAAGAAGATCATTATAATATTTTTTTCAATTTTTTTGCTCATCTTCACACATTTTTCAATTATATAAGGTAAAATAGTAGTATAAACAGGTCCTAAAAGGAGATTATAAGATGGCTAAACAGCAGCTGGTCGATTTTGTGAACCGTTTGAAAGAATCAGGGATAAAAGTCAGCTTTACCAAGCCAAGGTCACAGTTCTTCTCCCTGGAGCAAACCAAAAAGCATCCCACTGTCAATTCACATTAAACAAGCGCCTGTGCCATGTTCAGCCCTGTCACGGGCCGGGCATGGCGCAAAGGGACAGTAAAAGCAGAACATAACAAAGTACATACATAAAAGCGGCGGGGCAATGCCCTGCCGCTTATTGACATTGTTAAATTTCCTTCATGATCTTTTTAAAGACCTCATCTTTATTAAATTCCTCGCCCATGGGAAACTTTTTGATGTATTTATTGTTTTCGTCAATCAAGTAAGTAAAGGCAGTATGAACAAAGAAGCCGTTTCCAGGATCACGGTATTGGAATTGAAAGGTTTCGGCAACTTCCCGTATTTTAATTTGTTCCTCTTTCATATTATCCGGGTTCCCAGTAATCATAAGCCAGTTTCCGTCATTTTTTATCTCAAAGGTAGTCATGTATTCCTTCATCACTTCCGGTGTATCACGATATGGATCAATAGTAACCGTTATAAATTGAACCTTGTCCCCGAAAACTCCTTCCTTTTCAAGATCTCTCTGTAGGAGCAGCATTTTTTGGGTAGTAGTTGGACAAATATCTGGACAGTGTGTATAGACAAATTCAACAAGTTTTATTTTTTTATTATTCTCACCAAAAGTGAAGTCTTCCTTATCCTGTGTCATCAGTGTGATATTGTCCGGTATTTGGGCATTTGCATCCCGGATCAGGAAAAAAGAGATTCCTGATGCGATTCCGATAAATAACAATATTCCACAAATGATGTATATCCTTTTCATTTTTGCATCCCCCCTTAATAACATATAGGAGAAACAGTTTTAATCATATGGATATATTGTGACAAATCTTTCCCGATGCGTATCTTCGTTTACTGCTCGACGATTGTTTTTTCACGATGCAAGTTATATGAAATATTCAAAATGGCAAGCGTGCAAATTCTCTCAATATGTAATCGCTTTAAAAAACGTCATATTTCGTTCATTAAGGATTGTGCCCAAGAGCAAGATTTAGAGATATTATTGGATTATAAAAGTATGTGAAACATATCACAAATAAGGCAGGGGTAAAAAATGAGTTCTGAGCCATATCAATTAGCGATTGATTCTGCAATGAAAAAAAGGTCTGTTCTTCAATCCTCATTCACAAGATATATACTAAAGGCAGGACTTGCAGGAGTGTATATTGGATTTGGAATAATGGTTTCGTACAGACTGGGCGAAGCTTTTTACGATGTTCATTCGCCGGCCACATACCTTATTAGCTCCATCTTTTTCGGTCTCGCACTGATCTTAATTATTTTTGGCGGGGCTGAGCTGTTTACAGGAAATACGATGATCTTTGTCATGAGTACACTTGGTAAAAAAACAACCATTAAAGACACACTGTCAAATTGGGCAGCTTGCTACTCAGGTAACCTGCTGGGCGCCCTGTTTTTTGCAGTCTTTATTTCCTTTACAGGACTTTTAGGATCTCCGGAGAAATCCCAATTCATCATGGAGGCTGCAAGTATTAAAATGACAACTTCTTCCTTTCAGCTTTTTTTCAGAGCGATTCTTTGTAATTGGCTGGTCTGCCTGGCAGCATATTGGATTCCGTTCCATGTGAAGGGGGATGGGGCGAAAATCGGAGTTATGATGCTGCTCGTTTTTGCTTTTGTTGCATCAGGTTTTGAACACAGCATTGCCAACATGGCATTGTTTTTAATGGCACTCCTGGTTCCCCATCCGGAAACCGTGAATCTTATTGGAATGGTGCATAACCTGATTCCAGTGACTATTGGCAATATCATCGGCGGAGGCTTTTTTGTTGGATGTCTGTATTCCTATCTGGCATCTCGGCCAGTAAAGGATCCATTAGCAATAGCAAATGTTTCCTCCACCAAAAAGTATAAACAAAAGGCTACCACTCACATCTAAATTAAGGAACCAGTTTGTGCAGCAGTACGCTGCTCAAACTGGTTCTTTTTCAGCTTTTAAACATATTCAATATCCATTCAGCAGCCAATCCGCCTAAATAAATGCCGACAATCCCAAGGACTCCGGATAATACGGGTGGAGCGGGGATGGGGAGCTTTAGAAATTTGAATAAGACTCCTACCACCAATCCGGCAAGCAAAGCCAAAATCACCTCTCGCATTAGAACCCCCCTGTCCATTCATAATTTGCCTGTAAATAAAGTATTAGTTGAATGTAATCACGACCCGTAAATGTCCCTCTGGTAAGCAAACTGTTTTTTGAAAAGCTGATAAAAGTTTGCCTCATTTAGAGCTTTTTTATTATGTGCACACTGCAGCTGGATTATTGCCGCTCTGGCCTTTTTAAAGTACAAAGAGGCTTCAGGCATTGTTGCCATGATGTTTCGTAAAGGTTCTATTGACTGTTTCAATATAAATTCAAAAGAAATTCCTTGTATGGTTTAACTGCTCTTGAAGGAAATTAAGCATAGAGTCAGAAAGGAGTGAGTAATGTGGATAAAAATTTAAATAAAGACAATTTGAAGCTTGCGGGAAGACAATATCATACAGACGATTATAACAGGCAAGATGAACTATCCTCGGGCCTTGCTAAGACTCATGAACAGGTCAGTGATGCCTACATGGAAGGGGAAATACTGGCAACCATCGATAATACCGATGAGGGGAAAGATATTGAGATCCCGCGTAAAGGATATGAATAAAACCTTTGACACCTTCATTTTTTGAAGGTGTTTTTGCCGATTGTCTTTCATTCCCTGATATGAAAATGCAGGGAACGTGCAAAATAAAAGGGCCACTATCCAATGGAGGGGCAATGCCATGTACCGAATAAGGAGGATGTTAATGGGTATTCTGAATGGAAATCCTAAAGAAGAACCAATGCATTATGGAGAAGTTTATTCAACCTGGATGCACTTGACCGCTGCAAAAGCTTTTGTCGCCGGGTACGAAACCCTTCTTAACCATACGGGTGATGAAGACCTGAGGAAATTGATAAAAGACATTCTTGAAGACGGGACGAAACAGGAGATAGCAGAAATTGAGGGGCTCCTGAAAGAAAATGGTGTAGCTATGCCACCGACCCCACCAGAGCGGCCAGATGCCTGCCTGGAAAATATACCTCCTGGAGCGAGGTTTAATGACCCTGAGATTGCCAACAAGCTTGGGGGTGATCTTGCTGCTTCGCTAATTAGCTGCAGTACGGTTATGGGCCAATGTATTCGGGAGGACATTGCCATGATGTACGCACAATTTCACACGAGAACAGCCCAGTTTGCAGCGAAGAATCTTAAGCTGTTAAAAGAGAAGGGATGGCTTATCCCTCCGCCGCTTCACATTGACAAATCGGATTGTTAGAAGGGGGATACCGTAATGTCAGATAAAGGCGAATTTCAAAGCCATGAGGAACAATACCATATGCCAAAAGCACTTAAACAAAAAAGGGATTCTGCTTATCGCGTAGGTTACACGTCCACCACCGGCAATGAAACCGGAGGACATTCAGAGCCAGGAAAGCGCTCGGATCTGGAACAATAAAAAGGGGCTGTCCTGCGACAGCCCTTTACCTATTAAATGCTGAATTGAAGTTCTACAAGGATAACGGGTAAAGCTTTCCGCGCGTAACAGAACGTGCAGGGACCAAAGTTCCGTTCTTTTTTAGTAGGATGAATCCACCTTCAAGTGCATAGCCAATTACTAATTTTGAAGATGCTGATAGAGCTTTCATTCGCTTTTCAGTCCCTCCTGTTTAATAATTGCCTGCATTCTATCTTTAACCGCCCTGCCAATGTTTGAAACCTCTAAATCAATTATGAAAAATATTGTTCGGGCTCATCCTGGCTGTAGACATTATCGTAGGCTTGTTTGGCTGCGTCTTCACTGGCAAAAAGGGCATCATCATCTTCTATTACGTGAAACGTTTCGTTTAAAAATAATGCCAGAGCCCCCGGATCTTTTGGGTGTGCAACAATCTCTGCCGCCTTGATATTCGCTACTGTTGGAACGTGGGGATTTCGGTAAATGACGAATACTTCATCCCCTTGTTTGATTTTGCCTGGGTCCAGCATATCCACTAGATTTCCCCCTTTATTTGCTATTGATTCTCATTCTGCTGGTGTATTTCATTGCCTGATAGGATAATGTTCGCTGTTTCAATATTGCGATGCTCGTCGATTGAGTCTCCCGGAATCTTCCCTGCATTTGGAGACATTCCACCGTAAGTGCTGGGTGGGGCGTTTTTCTTGATTGGGGTATCAACCTGGCTTTTTTGTTCCTTCACAATAACAACTCCTTTTCTTATAACTTTTACGGAGAGACAGGACCTTATACGAAAGTGGAAAGGTAAATTGTTCCTGATCAATTAAAGTTCCATTTCCAATAGGCGGGTGCATTGTGGATTTTTAGCAAAACGTAAATGGTGAAGCATACATGCATGGTGGCGAATCATTTGTTAATGTCATGGTTCGGCCGGCTTTCCAGGATGTTACCAAAAAATCTCCCGAGGAAGGGAGACTTTTGGTTTTGGCCGGCTACTCTTCTTTTTTTGATAAACACCTGTCGCATTCCATTAAATAGGATTCAGCTTGCTCCTCAACACCTTCTCCACATTCAGGACATACCTTCTTTGGCAAACTTCTAAAAAACTCCAATGGACTCATCAACATTTTCTCCACCCCTTCTATAGTACAATTTTAATAAGTAATACCTGTTATAGTACAGTATAAGCTATAAGGCTTGTTTTGTGTACCCCCCCTTTTTTGGAATTATAAAAAAACTCATAAATTTAACTTTTCTTGAAGGGAGAAAGGGAATTTGTCAATATCCTTATGTGACAATTTTATTACAGAACCAATAAATAGTACTTTCCTTCTTTGTACGAATACCGTACAATCAATATTGATACTGATAATGGGGATGATGCGGCATAATGGAAAACTTCAATTTATCATTTAACCCTGTCATATTTCTAGTAGCAATCATATTGACAATTATGTCTTCATATACAGCCTTAGATTTATTCTCAATCGTAAAATCCTCTGATAAAAGTAGGAGGTTTTTATTTATTGGTGTTATCTTCTCATTTGGAATTGGCATTTGGGTGATGAACTTTTTTGGAATGCTTGCTTTAAATATGACCGGGTCTATTTCTTATCAAATTCCAATGAACCTTCTTTCTATTATGTTAGGAATCACCTTTACTGGAATGGCCTTTTATACACTGGCAAATAAAAAGCTGCAAGTACAGCATCTATATATAAGCAGTTTTTTCATGACACTCGCCGTTTTGGCTGTGCATATGATCGCCATGTTCTCGATGAACATGGGCTTCCGTTACCAGCCATTAGTCACAGCGGCTGCACTGATTTTGATATACTGTTCATTTTTCTTTTCGTTCTGGATTCTTTACTATTCAAAAAATTTTTCTCAATCAAGTCATGTATGGTTAAAACCTTTAACTTCACTGGTTGTTACCGGGGCTATAGTCGAGGGTCATTTGCTGCTTACAAGGGCTGCTTCTTTGTATCAACTGGAAAATTCGGACATTCAGCAGGTTACGGTACCTGAATCCTTGATTAGTTATCTTATCCTCTTTGTTGCAGTCATTATCCTTGGCGGCTTGATTTCCTCCAGTGCACTGGTGAGCAGACGTTTAGAACAGACTGATACAAACTTAAACGATATTACGGATGCTTTAAATATATCTTCAATTGTTGCGATAACCGATCCAAAAGGAAATATCACATATGTAAATGAAAAATTTGTAGAGATCTCTCAGTATGCAGAGGGTGAATTACTCGGACAAAACCACTCGATTTTGAATTCCGGGTACCACTCAACGGAATTTTTCAAGGAAATGTGGAGGACAATCGGGTCAGGGAGAACATGGAAAGGCGAAATACGAAACCGAGCAAAGGATGGATCTTTTTACTGGGTCGATACTACGATTGTTCCGTTCCTCAATAAAAAAGGAAAGCCATATCAATATGTATCTATCCGGACAGATATTACAAACCGGAAAACGGCGGAAGCGAGTTTGAAAAACAGTCTGAGGGAAGTCAGCGACTATAAATTTGCGATCGACCAGGCAGCAATTGTTGCTTTTACTGATGAGAAGGGGATCATTAAAAGTGTAAATGACAAGTTTGTGGAAATTTCAGGCTATTCCCGTGAGGAATTGATCGGCAGTGACCACAGACTGTTAAACTCGGGATTCCATTCAAAGGAATTTTTTAAAAACCTCTGGAGGACGATTGGAAGCGGGAAAGTATGGAAAGGAGAAGTCCGCAACAAAGCAAAGGATGGATCTTTTTACTGGGTTTCTACCACAATCGTTCCGTTTCTCAATGAGAATGGCAAGCCGTATCAATATCTCGCGATGAGAAGCGATATTACAGAACGGAAACAGACCGAGGAACTGTTGCACCGCCAGGATAAGCTTGCTGCAGTTGGGCAGCTGGCGGCTGGGGTAGCGCATGAAATCCGCAATCCCTTAACCTCCATGAAAGGCTATGCTGAGTTTCTTCAGCTGGATGAGGAAGATCCTCAGCGCAGAGAATTCCTTGATATTATCTTAGATGAAATCAATCGCGTTAATAATATTGTGGAGGAATTCATGGTACTGGCTAAGCCCAAAACCGTTGAACTTGAGGAAAAGAATATTGTTCCAATCCTCCGGAACATTGTTTCCCTGCTTGAATTTGAAGCGCGCAAACGGCGTGTCAAACTTCATTTTAATGCAAACAATGACATTGTCCAAATTGAGTGCGATGAGAACCGTCTTAAACAGGTATTCCTGAATTTTATCAAGAATGGGATTGAAGCGATGCCAGATGGCGGTGACTTGTACGTAAGTGCAGAAGTAGAAAACAACAATGTCGAGATTTCAATTAAGGATACGGGCGTCGGCATACCTCCGGAAAAGCTGCAAAAAATCGGTGAACCTTTCTATACCACGAAGAAGGAAGGGACCGGACTGGGCTTAATGGTGTCTTTTAAAATCATTGAAAGCCATAACGGAAAAGTATACATCGAAAGCGAGCAAAATAAAGGAACCACCTTTAGAATTCTCCTTCCGGCAAAAACAGCTTAAAGACGGGCATAAGCTCGTCTTTATTGTTTCCGTTATTAGGAAAAGATTTACTTTAGGAGGAAAATGAACGATTATTTTTAAAAGGATCAGTCATTTTTTAGGGAAGCAAACATTGAGTAGAGGTTATATAAAATCATAGTAAAATAACTTGAAGGGTGTTTTGGTTTTAATCTTAATTATTAACTGAATATTCAGTCTAAAAGAAATCCTATCGTTATATATCTGTTATTCTCGTAATCTATTTAATATCTCCCTGTTCTTTTTCTCAGCAAATTCTATGTTACGATTATCTACGTTGAGAAAACGAGCCGAGGGAGGCAAACAAATGAGGAAAACATTATTATCATTGATTGCTGCAGCGGCAATTTCCGGAGCTGCCGGCGTCAATGCGCAGGCAGAAGAAATCGTCGTACATAAGGGAGACACACTTTGGAAGCTTTCTAAGGAGTACGGGGTTTCAGTAGATTCAATTAAAAAATGGAATAATTTATCAAGTGATGTGATTCATCCAAATGATTCTCTGGAAATATCACCTGTTAAGCATCTCCTTGTAAGTAAAGGAGATTCACTCTGGAATATTGCCAAGGTCTATGGGGTTTCTGTTGAAGATTTGATGAAATGGAACAAGCTTTCATCAGATGTCATCCACCCTGGTTTGGATTTGGTCATCTACACTGATCGTTCAGACAATAATTCTGTACAAGCCGCAAGTGCAAACGTACAGGAAGAAAATAAGGTATTGGGTACTGATTCTCAAGCGCAGGCAAAACCTGCAGCCAAACCTCAAGCAGAGGCGAAACCACAAGTAGTGGCCAAACCTCAAGCAGAGGCGAAACCACAAGTAGTGGCCAAACCTCAAGCAGAGGCGAAACCTCAAGCTAGCAATCCAGCTCCTGCTGCTGACACTGCATCAGATTCGAAAGAAATCACTGTATCTGCTACGGCGTACACAGCCGATTGTAAAGGCTGTTCAGGAACAACTGCCACAGGAGTTGACCTGAAAGCAAATCCGAATCAGAAGGTTATTGCAGTTGATCCTTCTGTCATCCCATTAGGGACCAAAGTTCATGTACAGGGCTATGGATACGCAACGGCCTCCGATACAGGCGGAGCAATCAAAGGAAACAAAATTGATGTCTTTATTCCTAATCAAAGTGATGCAATTGAATGGGGAAGAAAGCAAGTTAAAGTTACAATCATTGACTAATTAATTAAATTGATGGCATAAGGCTGTCTCCATTTCAGGAGGCAGCTTATTTTTTATGTTTACCTACTTCCTTCCCCTTTACGATGGGAATAAACTGGAAAATATGACCTGAATCAAGGATTACATAATATTTTTCTTGTTATCCAGACTGTCAAAGTTCATGTCCGGTTTATTCTTTGGTTTTATAATTAAACTAAGGATAAAACTGGCAAGCTTTTTAAATTGATCGTCTAATTTTTCAGAGAGGTGAGAGGCTCTTTCAAACATGACGGATGTAAGATGTTCAAGTTTTCTGTCCGTTTTGCTATTGGCAGCGGCAAGATCGTCAAAACGATCCATTAAGGTGGTATGATAAACATCCTGTAAGTCAAATTGCCTGTCAATTGCATCTTTCATTTTTTCCTGCTTCTTCAGCTGGTCGAAGAGTGCCGCAGAGGTTTGGTCATACTCCTGCAATTTTCTGTTTATATTCTGTAAAAGTGTTTCCTGAAAGGCGATTTGATTCAGCAGCCCTTTGATACAAACATCATTGTTTTCAGCTGATTTCGTGGCCGAGTCAGCCAATGTGTTTAAGCTGTATACCATAGATTCCTGTATATCTCTTTGATTGATAAGCTCCCGGACATAAGCCTCGTTATGTGCAGCTGATTTTGAAGCAGAATCTGCAAGTTGCCTGTTTAGCTCCCGCTGTTCGTCCATAATGGTTTTTAAGTAATTTTCGTGGAAAATGTACTGGTTGTTTTCAAAATTTTTAATATGTTTCTTTTGGAAAATTCCCGGGGTTTTGCGATTGACATATAAGCCCACTGCTGATTCCTCCTTATTTGTTTCTTATATGGTATGAACGGTTCGTAAAAATGGACCAGTATCCCATTTATACGATTGAGGAAGGAGTTTTTCCATTCATGAAATATTAATTTTGCTTCATACTAATAAAAACCGCCTATAGAAAGGAGCAGGTGATTATGCTAACTAATGGGCAACTGGAATCTTTAAAGAGTCAATTGCTTAAGTCAAGGCAGGAGCTGGAAGAACACGGGAAGAATAATGACCATTTTGATCTGGAGAGGGGCCATTTCCATGAATCGATGGGGGAATTATCGAGTTATGACAACCATCCTGCCGATGAAGGAACAGAGCTATATGAACGTGAAAAAGATGTTGCGCTGCACCAGCATTATGAATATCAGCTTGAAAACATTGGCAAGGCACTTAAGGCCATTGAGAAGGGGAATTATGGAAAATGCGAAGTTTGTGGCAAAGACATCCCTTATGAACGTCTCGAGGCGATTCCTGAAACGACTTTTTGCGTCGAACATACACCAGACCAGACCATCTCAACAAACCGGCCGATTGAAGAGGGTGTTTTAATGCCTCCGTTTGGGAAGTTTGATATGGATATTCAGGATGAAACAGAGGCTTATGATGCTGAAGATTCCTGGCAGGATGTAGCAAGCTACGGGACCTCGGAAACCCCGTCTGATTTTTACTATCCTCCTGACCACTACAATGATATGTACACTGAGTCGGAGGAAAACACAGGATATGTTGAGGATTATGAAAACTTCATTGGCACCGACATTGAAGGAAAAGAAATTACCGTGTATCCGAATCTGCAGCATGAAAAGTATGAAAATGAACTTGATGAAGAGGGCATTATGACTACATTCGGCGATCTGCCGGCATTCGAGCATGACCCTTATGTTGAGGAAGATAAAGATAAAGAATAGGGATTACCAGATTAGAACAGCCGCAAATTCTTGCAGCTGTTTTTTTATTTTGAAGCAGCTGTTACAGATTTACCTGAAGTATAAATCGTTATCAGAACAGCAGGGGGCCGAGTTGGAACAGAGATTTTAGAGGTTGATATTAACTGAACAACCAGGACAGAGGTGTATGGTCTTGTATAAAAATTTAGCAAACCCATACTCGTTGTGCTATCACAGCGCGTGGATCTGAAGCAACGCGGCTTTTTTCTCGATCCCATAGCGGAAACTTTTAGCAAAGAGATTAGTATATCGGAAAGACGGGAAAAGGAGGGGAAACAAGCTTGTTAAAAAATGAGGTGGAGAAGATGAAAGAAAAAATGTTACTGTACGGCAAAAAAATCTTTAAGGAGATAAAGAAAGACAGGGCAACAGGGCTTGCTGCCCAGCAAGCATATTATTATATGCTTGCGCTTTTTCCGATGATGATTCTATTGGTTGCAATTGTACCGTATCTGAATATCCAGCCGGAAAAAGCGGTGAATTTTGTCAATACTGTCATGCCGCCGGAAACTGCCCAAATCTTTAAGGATAATATCTTAAATATTATCAGCCAGCGGAATGGCGGGCTTTTAACATTTGGGATCATCGGTACCATCTGGTCAGCTTCAAACGGAATGAACGCCTTTATGAAGGCGATGAATGATGCCTTTGACGTAAAAGAGACACGATCCTTCATCAAGTCTCGATTGATTTCCATTCTCTTGACCCTTGGACTCATCCTGGCATTTGTTGTGGCCTTGCTGCTTCCGGTATTTGGAAGGGTACTGCTTGATCTGGTTCAGTCCATTATTCCTGTCCCGGCTAAATTTGAACTTATTATTCGAGTAATGCGCTGGGTTGTTGCGATCGTCGTCATGGTTGGCGTACTGTCCTTGCTCTATCGAATTGCACCAAACAAGCATTATCCCTGGAAGCATGTGATCCCGGGAGCCATATTCGCAACAGTCATCTGGCAGCTGATTTCTCTTGGTTTCTCCTTTTATGTCAGCAACTTCGGGAACTACTCGGCAACATACGGCAGCCTAGGAGGCGTTATTGTCTTGATGCTCTGGCTGTTCCTGACAGGTTTGGCACTCGTAATCGGCGGTGAAATCAATGCTGTTTATCATCGGGAGAAAATGGGGGAAGGAAACAGTGTACAGGATGAACGTTTGGCTTCTTCCTAAAACAAAGAAAAGGATGATTTCATTATCCTATCAGACTGTAGACAAACTCGATGAAAATTGGGCTTGTCTATAGTCCTTTTTTGCATTGGAGTATACATGGGGCTGTTGATTTCCATTCCAGGCGCTTCGCTTTCCGCCGGGCTGGCGCTGAGCCTTCTCGTCGCAAGCTCCTGCGGGGTCTCAGCTGTCCAGCTGATCCCGCAGGAGTCTGCGCGCCTTCCACTCCAATCAACAGGGCTTCTAACCTTTATGTGGAAATATAACGAAGTCTATTTTAAAATAAACACAACTACATTTGAGTGATATAGATGCTTTCGAAAAACAATCATATCCAACGAGATCAATTAGAGATGGTCGCTTTAGACCAACTTGTTCCGCAGGACCATTTGGTTCGAAATATCAAAAGGTGTCACTCCATAGATGGCAAGGGTATGTGGATGAAGTGGACCACCTAGGCATAAACGAGAAGTAAAAGACATTTATTCGAAACGGAAAGAAACCATTGAGCGAATATTCGCAGATGCAAAAGAAAAGCATTGAATGCGATGGACAATCCTTAGGGGACTTAAAAAGTTGTCGATGCAGGCGATGCTTACTTTCGCTGCCTTGAATCTGAAAAAGATGGCCAATTGGACATGGAAGGTCCGATAATGATCTGCCCTAAAGTGAAAACTCAATAAATAAAGGGGTTCGGAATAAGAGCATTCCGAACCCCTTTTGTCGACAAATTGAAAGGATGATTTCATCATCCTTTTTCTTTTGCCTTCATTTTCTTTTCTAACCCAAAAAACCACCAATTCCAATCTCCCAGCAACTTCATCAATGCCGGCACTAAAATCATCCTGACAATACTGGCGTCTATAAATATGGCTAAAGCAATCCCGACTCCTAATTGTTTTACTGGCATGACACCTGTAAAAGCAAATGCCCCTGTAATCACAATCATAATCGCTGCAGCTGAAGAAATGATCTTACTTGTGGAAATCAGCCCGGTCAATGTCGCGTAATCGTTATTTTGAGTATCCTGATAGTATTCATGGATGCGGGAAATCAAAAACACTTCATAATCCATTGAGAGTCCGAACACAAGGCTGAATACGAATACAGGCAGGATCAGGGCGATGGAAACAGGATCGGAAATCAGATGGCCTTCCTGGAAAATCCACACCACAATTCCAAAAGTAGCGCAAAGGCTTAGTACGTTCATCAATATTGCTTTTACAGGAATTAAGACCGACCGAAATGCAACCATTAAGATCATAAAGGTCGAAATCAGGATTAAGGCTAGCCCCTGGGGTGTTTTCTCGTAGATTTCGTCAAATATTTCCTGTTCGAATTTTGCGGTGCCCCCAAGATAGACTTTTGCCGGAAAGTCTTCTTCCGCCCATGTCCGGACCCAAGCCTGCTTCTCGCCAGAAGATAAATCATCTTTCAGATAGACATTGGCAAGCATTTTGTTGCCTGAAACATACGCTTCAGTTGCCTTTCTCAGCGGACTTTCCTGCTGGGAGAGAGCCGCCAGGAGGGAATCGGTCTCCTCAATCCCCGATGCAGAAAATAAGGATTTGACCGAATGCACCTGATCATCATTCTCTATCTCTTTAAGGATGGATTCCGCATCCTCCAGGGAGCTTTTTTCAAGTACATCCTTCTTTGTTTCAATCACCACAACAACCTTATTCTCCTCTGCTTCCTCCTCGGCAAAGAATTCTTGTTGATAGACGTCATATGCTTTTCTTGATTCATAAGAGGTCGGGAGAGCATCAATGCCTGGCACAGTAAGCTCCATATCCTTAACAGGGAGGAGTGCGGTAATTAGTAAAACGAGTGCGAGCAGTGACATGGCTGCAGGCCGCTTCATGACAAAATGGGCAAATTTGCTCCAGATCCCGTCTTTATTACGGTTCGCTTTAAGGATTGGAAGGGAATGGATCTTTGGGCCGAGGACGCTTAACAGGGCAGGAAGAAACGTAATGGCTGAAAGCGCGGAAACGAGGACAACGGTCATTCCCCCCAAGGCAACATTCTGGAATATGTCTATTTTAATAAACAAAAGGCCCATGAGACCGATAAAAACGCAGAGTCCTGAAAAAATGACAGACCTGCCTGCTGTTATCACCGTCACTTTGACGGCTTCCTGGGTCGATTTCTCCTTTATTTCTTCTTTAAATCGATTGATTAGCAGAAGGGCGAAATCAATGCTGAGTGCAAGGCCGATCATGGGAACAATATTCAGAATGAAAATGGTCAAGTCAAAGGAATAGCTGTAAAAATAGACAATTCCCATTGTTGTAAGAATGGACAAAACACCTACAAGCAGGGGAATTCCCGCGGCAGCTAATCCTCCAAAAGCAAATATTAGTACAATCAGAGCAATTGGCAAGCCAATCATTTCAGCTTTAGCGAGGTCCTCCTGGCTGGCCTGGTTTAAATCCTTAACGATCACAGGTTCGCCAGTGATTGAGACATCGATGCCTTCACTGTCTTTTAGCAAAGAACGAAGATTTGCCACATCATCTCCCATGTCCGCCGAATCTTTATCAAACGTTAACAAGCCGTAGGCCAACTTCTCCCTGAGCATTCCTTCCTGGTCAAAGGGGGTTATTATACCGTCGACTCCAGGAAGTTTCCCGGCAGAAGTGAGAGAATCCTCAATATAGGAGTGGAAATTTTCTTCACTAATATGTTCCTCTTTTTCAAATAAAACAATGATACTGGACCGAGGGTGATGAAAGTCTTTTTCGAGGAGGGTTTTTGTTTGATTATACTCACCGTCAAATTCAAATCCATTTCCGCTGAGAACTGTCGGAAGCTTTAAGGCAAAAAATCCAAATCCCAAAATGATGAATGTCCATAAAATGATGACAGCTTTTCTGTACTGATAGACAAAAAGACCTAATCTGTTCATAAAAAACCTCCATGACCCATTATAACCGTATCACCAATTATAGTATAAAATGTACGGAAGAATGAACAAATAACCATTTTTTTCATGAAACTAACAAAGGCTTCCAATAAAAAGCACAAGCCGGAAAGATTCCAGCTTGTGCTTTGTTAGAATAAAAGTTCGAACACTTCGTTGAGCTGACGGGCCCTTTGTTCATCCTGCTCGTTTTTGGCATACTCGATTTCCCATTGGAGAATCTTGTTTAGGTAGTCATTTTGTTCGAAGGTTAAATCACGGACCAAAGCTCCCTCGGAGGAGTAATTACCATTTTCAATCATATTCATGAGCGTTACGCTGACCGGGTCTTTTTCCGTATAGTTTGACAGGGTTTCCCTTAGATAAGCTAATGTTTTTTCCATTATTCTTTCCGCTCCTCAAAGTAATCCCGGAATCTTTCAGTGTCAGTCAGCTCAGTGTTTCGATAGTAGGGATTATCGACTGTTGAGTCCTTAGGGTCCAAATTGGTTTTAATGACAAGAGTTGGTTTTGGCGTGGCATTTGCGATTAGGCGGTCTTCCAATTCATCGAAGTCCGGCATCTTCTTGCTGCCTGGTCTTATTGGCTCCATTCCCAGCACCTCCTGATCTTAATTTGCCGTGTAACCCTTCAAAATATGTATAGGCTCTGAACATGCGGTTTCAACATAGGATAAAAAAACTAATAAAAGGGAGGCTAGAGGTGTGTATCCGTATTATGACTACCGTATGCAATACAGGCAAAACGAAAAGCTGGTCAGAGACCTGCAGAGGGCAATAAATGGTGAATACAGCGCCGTACAATGCTATGAGAGACTGGCCATTTTAGCGAAGTCTGCACAGGAAAAAAAGCAGATCCAGGAGATCAGGCAGGATGAAGCAAGGCATTTACGGGAATTTTCCCAATTTTATCGGCAGCTGACTGGAAGACAGCCGACACCGAAACTGAGTGAAGAATGTCCGGAAAACTATCGAAGAGGGCTTGAATTTGCCTTTAGAGATGAACAGGAAACGGTTGATTTTTACCTGGATATCGCTGAAGAGAGCCAGGACCCGGCAATACAGAGGGCTTTTCGCAGAGCAGCAGCAGACGAGCAGCAACATGCCGTCTGGTTTTTGTACTATCTTACGGGGCAGGGGAGGCAGTCCTAGAGTGGACTGCATAGAAGAAGCTATTTGATAGGTCACCTAAGACTTGCTGACCTGTTTTTTTCTTTTTAAGATAAACCTGCATCATTCATTCACATAAAAAGAATTTGTATGATAAAATAAAAGAATGTTGACAGGGGTAGGAATATAGCGAAATCTATCGAACGACTATCACTAAGATAGTGACTTGCTAGCAAGTGCTGCGCAGAGAGGTGACAGATCAAATGGCTGATAATGGAAGAATCCAGCTGAATGTCAGAGTTACAAAAGAAACATCAGATAAATTAGATGAAATTGTTGAATATTATCAGGATAACACAAAGATTGGCAGAATATATAAAGGCGATGTCTTAACCGACATCATCGAAAAGTCATATGAAGTTATGCTAAAACAAAAAAAATCGAGAATCAGAATTTAATCTGGCTGTATATTTATGGATGTCTTAAATGGCATCCATTTTTATTTGCTGATTTAAAATTAAAGATTACGCTGCTTTGCAGAAAACAGGATGCCGGAGGGTTTCTGGATGCAATACGGCTCAAAAATAACCTGCAAGGATAAACTTGCCGTGAGTATCTTGTCCGTCAGCTCTCTTTAACTAACTGGATAAGGGCAGTTTAGTGGGAACGGAGTTATAACGTGTTTAAGTAAAATTATAAATTTAACATAAAAGTTAAAAAAGTTCCACCTTTTTTTAGTTTTTTCACAGAATTGATTAAAGATTTTGTCAGGAATTTGAACAATTTTTATTGCGTTGGATATATGAATGCGGTATCATTGCCTTAACAAATAATTGAAATTAGGGGCTGAATGAAATGGTTCGTATGTCTTTTGCTGGTATAGGTGGATTTATTCTCGTGTTTATTGAATCGTATATCGTTATGCAGCTAAAAGGCTATCATACCATTGAATTTGGCGGGATTTCTCCATTTATCAGTGTGTGGGCAATGAACTTCTTCCTGCTGTTCTCCATCCTTACTCAAGTTAAGAACTGGTATCTTGAAAAAGAAGAGACGCGTGAAGAAAGCTATGGAGAAAGATAACTTTAGTATCTAGAAAGGTTTCCCGGTAATGGGGAACCTTTTTTGCGTTTTATGGAGCGGAAGGCAGTATAGTAAAATTAGTGATCGACTGATTAAGGGTTTTTTATAGGGGGATTGTGAAATAAGTCCGCGAAGGGCAAGGGGCCAAGCAGGCTTTGGAGACCCGAAAGAGTTCCACAAGTTAAAAGAGCTTACCAGAATGGGAACTGAAATTGGTGGCTGCACTCAAAAAAAAACAGCTCCATAAGCAATAAATGGAACTGTCAATCAGTCAAATAAAAATGATTAGGCTTCGTTATCCTCTCTTTCACTATCTTCAGCAACCGCACGCAAGCCTTTGTAAAACAGCTCATCGCTGCAGACAAGACTGTGGTTTTCTTCATTCAAGTTTGTTGTATCTGCAGCCGATCCTTCTATTTTCTCCCGATGTTCGTTCAATGCAAACACTCCTTTCTTTTACAGGTACTTTTCCCTATAATGCCTAAGTTACGCATAAATCGTTATTGCGAAGTGAATTAGGCCAAACTGGGAAGGAAAAAGATGCTAAGGAGGATCGTGATGAGAAATTGTAAATTAGAGGATTTGTTTGAGCAGGCTGGCTGGAGTGCAGTATACGAGAAACACCATTATAAAATTTGGATTACAGGCATCATGGATCACCAGGATGAGGATTTAATGCATGCTTTTCTTGATTCCTATTCACCTGAGGACTCGGAAAAGATTTGTTTTGATGAGCTGGCTTTTCATTATAAAATATTTAAAAACATATACGAAAAAAACAGCCTCAATCTCTTTTCTTGGAACTGACAAACGAATTATTTTACAATGGTTGTCTAAAGGTAAGTGTTGGGAGGCATGAAAATGGAGGGAATCGGGGATCACCTGAGAAAGGGACTGGACATTGTTTTTATCGGATTTAATCCAAGCATCAGGTCAGGGGAAACGGGGCACCATTATGCAAATCCAAACAACCGCTTTTGGAAAATCCTTTTTGAGGCAGGGCTGACTTCCCGTAAATATGATCCTGTTGAAGATTATACATTACTGGACATTGGCTACGGATTAACCAATATTGTTGCCCGGCCGACAAAGGCGGCAGACGAAATTACGAAAGAAGAGTATCGGGAAGGCCGAGCTGAACTGCGAAAAAAGCTCGAATTCTATCGTCCCAGGATTGCCTGCTTTGTGGGAAAAGGGGTGTACCAGGAATACAGCGGCAAAAAGTCGGTAGAGTGGGGGCCGCAAGAGGAATCCACAGTGCATGGAACCACCGATTTTGTTGCTCCGTCTTCAAGCGGGCTTGTCAGAATGAAGCTGGATGAAATTGTAGAGATCTACCGCCAGCTAGTCCCTTTAAAAAAATAAAGACCCAGCAGTAATCCCTGCTGGGTGAACTTATGTAATAAAATCCCGCAAAAGCAGGGCCCCTTCCGTCCGTACAGTGGTTAAGTGTCCCGCAACAAGCGAATGTTCGGAAGGGGCATTTATAGTATATCACATATCGCATGGAGAAATACAGCCAATTCGGTGTAATAGACCTTGCCGAAGTTCAGCCTTAATTTCGGCAGTTGTGCTATTTATCCACAAAAGTCTTTATGATGCAATTTCAATGGATACTGTGCCCCGCTGGTTAATAACTTAAAAGCATCGTGCTTTTATTTTTAATAGAAATAATGGTATGATAGCTGTGATTTAAAAACAAGGAGATGATTTGGATGGCTAAAAAAGGTTACATACAAATGCAAAACGGAGACAAAATCGAATTTGAATTATACCCAAATGAAGCGCCTGGCACAGTCGCAAACTTTGAAAAACTTGCGAATGAAGGATTCTATAATGGAGTAACTTTCCACAGGGTAATCCCAGGTTTTGTATCTCAGGGTGGAGACCCAACAGGTACTGGAGCAGGTGGGCCTGGCTATACAATTAAATGCGAAACAGAAGGTAATCCACATAAGCATGTAGAGGGCAGCCTTTCCATGGCTCATGCAGGAAAGGATACAGGAGGAAGTCAGTTCTTTATTGTACACGAGCCTCAGCCTCATCTAAATGGAGTACATACAGTGTTTGGTAAGGTTACATCAGGTATGGATACAGTTAAGGCTATGAAAAATGGAGATACAATGGAAAAGGTAGAAGTAATGGATGCCTAAGTGGCAATCACGAGTAGAGGAGAAATCCTCTGCTCTTTTTTTCTGTTTAAGTGCCTCCTGTCACGGTTTAAGGGAGCTCTCCATGTGTAAAAGGAGGACAGAGACCAAGTGGAGGGCATTCGAGGTGAAAATTTATGTTCATTGAGAAAGCTTTTACTGAAGAGGACAGGTGCAAGGCGGATAAGTATAAAACAGGATAAACATGAAGAAAGGCTGAAATAGTTTTTAGAAAGGATGAGTAGAGGTAAATGAAAGAAGCGCTTAGGCGCGGAAGGGATTGTTAAGTGAAAATAGTTATATTTCTTTAAGTTAGCACTTGTGTTTTCAGAAAGTTCAAAATAGAATAAAGATAGCATACCTACTGGTTAGTATGTAGGCTAACTTGCTCTTGGTTCTTATTTGAATATTTAACAAATTTGCTTATGATGTGCTTTACCAACCTCTTGATCCTTATAAGGGAAAATCATTTCGGTCTGATCCACACCCTATGAAAAACAGGTTTTCCGTTGAAAGTAAACATGGCGGACCTCCACCCGGAAAGCTTTGGGACGCTCGGGATCATGAAAAAAAGCACCATATTAAATCTGTTCATGGGTCATCTATAGTTTAGACCGTTCATATAATTTAGGTAGTTTACTAGAGTGAAGGAGGAAAAGGCATGGAGGGAAGGTTTTCTGGAAAAGTAGCTTTTGTAACAGGGGGAAGCAGAGGAATTGGCAAAGGCATTGTAGAAATGTTTGCGCAGGAGGGGGCCAAGGTTGCCTTCATTGATCTGAACGAGGAAGCCCTCAGCGAAACGACAGCAGAATTGCGGGAACGAGGGTATGAAGTATTTTCTAAGGTTGCGAGTGTGACCAATGCCGAGCAGGTAGAGGCAGCTGTAAAGGAAATTAATGAAACATTAGGTTCCATTGATATTTTGGTGAACAATGCGGGAGTTATTAAGGACAATCTTCTGTTTAAAATGACTGACAGTGACTGGGAAACGGTAATGGATGTCCATTTAAAAGGTTCCTTCCTTGCGACCCGGGCGGTTCAAAAGTACATGGTGGACAAAAAATATGGACGGATCATCAATATTTCGTCTACATCTGCCCTTGGAAACAGAGGGCAGGCAAACTATGCAACGGCCAAGGCAGGCTTGCA
Organism: Mesobacillus foraminis; assembly: GCF_004340465.1. Lineage (GTDB taxonomy): Bacteria > Bacillota > Bacilli > Bacillales > Cytobacillaceae > Mesobacillus_B > Mesobacillus_B foraminis. The sequence continues at coordinate 130,844 of NZ_SLVV01000006.1, forward strand.
GGGATTTACCAAGACCCTGGCGATTGAACTTGGAAAATACGGAATTACAACCAATTCAGTGGCACCTGGCTTTATTGAAACGGATATGACAAGGGAAACGGCAAGAAGGATCGGCATTTCCTTTGATGATTTGGTAAAGGCAAGCGTTGCACAAATACCAGTCGGCCGGAGCGGGAAACCAGAGGATATTGCCAATGCTGTTGCATTTTTTGCAGATGAGAAATCATCTTTCGTCAATGGCCAGGTCATTTATGTCGCTGGGGGGCCAAAAACCTGAAAATAAAAGTGAGGGAGGAAAACATGTTGAAGGATTTGATTGGAAAAGCCTCAATCAAGGTTAAAAATACGGTTGAACGCGGTGCGGTAAAAAAGTTCGCCGAAGCCATCGGTGACATGCATCCGATCTATATCGATGAGGAAACAGGAAAAAGGTCCAGATACCAGGTAAATATTGCTCCGCCGACATACCCCAGGGTGTTCGATTACGGTCATATAGATGGCTTGAAGCTGCCGAACAAGGGACTGATCCATGGGGAGGAGGCCTATCATTATGAACGGCCGCTTTTAGTAGGTGAGGATGTCTACTGCTATACAAAAATCACGGATTACTATGAAAAAAATGGCGCCCATGGCGAAATGGGTTTTCTCGTGCTGGAAAACAATGGCGAGGACAGAAATGGAAGAACGATTTTCACTTCAAAATCTGTAGTCATTATAACAGAAGCCGTCAGGAGGCTGCTGAAGCTATGACAAAGATGGCAGAGATGATTGTCGGACATGCTTTGGAAGACATACAGCTTCGACCGGTCACGCGCATTGACTTGATTAAATATGCAGGGGCCTCTGGGGATTTTAATCCCATCCATACCATTGACGAGGAAGCTAAGAAGGCAGGATTGCCGGGCATCATTGCCCATGGAATGTGGACGATGGGCAATTTGGCCAAGCTGTTTACCCCGTATTATGAAGAAGGATTCATACAGGATTACAGTATTCGATTCCGAGGAATGGTTTTTTTGGGTGATGTAATTACTCTGAAGGCTGAGCTGAAGGAAAGGGTGGAAAACAGGATGAGCTTTGAGGTACAGGCGATTAATCAGGAGGGAGGCCCTGTCCTAAAAGGCAAGGTTGTCTATCCACTCTATAAACCGGCTGTCAAACAGACCTAGCCTTTGCATTTCAGGAAAGGAAGCCAATTACAATGAATTTAATATGATCTTTCCTGTGGAGCGGTGAGGCAGCTAATAAGCGAAGAGCTTGCTGCTTCCATCCTGTTCATTTTTAAACTGACTGATCCAACAAAGCATAACACCCCTCTAAAATATGCCCTCATAAAAGTCAATGTCTGTAAATTACATATTGAAATTAGTCGAAATGAAAAGTGAGGGAGTGTCAAATATGAACTTTACCTATTCTGATAAAGTGAAGGAGCTCCAGCAAAAATTAAGCCAGTTCATGGATGACTATGTGTATCCTAATGAACGGCTATACTATGACCAGCTTAATCCTGGGGAGCGTTTTGCATCAATTCCTCCGATTATAGAGGAGCTCAAACAAAAGGCCCGGGAGCAAGGGTTATGGAATCTGTTTCTACCTGAGAGTGAATATGGAGCAGGTCTGACTAACCTGGAATATGCACCGCTCTGTGAAATTATGGGGCGGTCCAGCATAGCTCCCGAGGTTTTCAATTGTGCAGCGCCGGACACTGGAAACATGGAAGTCCTTGCTCGGTACGGAACAGAAGAGCATAAGAAAAAATGGCTCAAGCCCCTTCTCAATGGAGAAATTCGTTCCTGCTTCTCCATGACTGAACCAGATGTGGCATCCTCAGATGCAACCAATATCGAGGCAAGCATTGTCAGGGATGGAGATGAGTATGTCATCAATGGTATAAAATGGTGGTCCTCCGGGGCAGGGGATCCCCGTTGTAAAATCGCGATTGTCATGGGTAAGAGCAACCCGGATGCCGAGAAGCATAAACAGCAGTCGATGATTCTCGTGCCGCTTGATACTACCGGAGTCACCGTAAAGAGACTTTTACCTGTTTTTGGCTATGACCATGCTCCCCATGGCCACGCTGAGATTGAATATAAAAATGTCCGTGTACCTGCTGGCAACATGCTTTGGGGAGAAGGAAAGGGTTTTGCCATTGCCCAGGGAAGGCTTGGTCCAGGGCGAATCCATCATTGCATGAGGACAATCGGTGCTGCCGAGCGGGCGCTTGAGGAATTATGCAAGCGGGTCCAAAGCAGAACTGCCTTTGGGAAGAAGCTGGCCGACCAGGGGGTCATAAAGGAGTGGATAGCTGATTCCAGGATTGAAATTGAACAGGCAAGGCTTCTTACTTTAAAGGCTGCTTATATGATGGACAAGGTTGGAAATAAGGAAGCAAAGGCCGAGATAGCCATGATTAAAGTGGTGGCTCCCAATATGGCACTTAAAGTAATTGACCGGGCCATCCAGGCTTTTGGGGCAGCGGGTGTCAGCGAGGATTTTCCATTAGCATCAAGCTGGGCAAATATCCGGACGCTCCGCCTCGCCGACGGACCTGATGAAGTCCACCGCCGGGCAATTGCCCGTTACGAATTAGAAAAATACAAGTGAGAGGAGGCAGGTATACATGCATATAAGAGAATTATTCGATTTGACAGGGAAGACAGCGATTGTAACCGGGGGCGGCCGAGGATTAGGGGAACAAATTGCTGAAGGATTCGCCGAAGCAGGTGCGAATGTTGTTCTCTGTTCTCGGAAGGAGGCGGCCTGCGCCGAGGTGGCTGCGAAATTGGGTAAATTAGGGACAGGGACTTTGGCCTTGAAATGTGATGTTTCAAACCAGGAGGAGGTAGACAGGGTGGTGCAGGCGGCCGTGGATAAATTTGGCCGCATCGATATCCTAGTCAACAACAGTGGTGCTTCCTGGGGGGCGCCGGTTGAGGATATGCCGCTGGAAGCCTGGAAAAAAGTGATGGATGTCAATGTAACCGGAACCTTTCTAATGTCCCAGGCTGTTGGCAAGGTAATGCTGGAACAAGGGGCAGGCAAGATTATAAATATAGCATCCGTTGCGGGTCTAAAGGGATCCAGCCCCGAAGTCATGAATGCGATTGGGTACAATGCGAGCAAAGGGGCGGTGATTTCTTTTACAAAAGACCTTGCAGTTAAATGGGGGCCCCGGGGCATTTATGTAAATGCCATTGCACCCGGGTTCTTTCCTACTAAAATGTCAAAGGGAATTTTGGACAAAAGAGGGGAAGCAATTCTTGAAGGAACGCCGCTTAGGAAATTTGGAACTGAAAATGATCTGAAGGGAGTGGCTCTGTTCCTTGCTGCACCTGCATCAGATTTTATCACAGGAGAAATTATTGTCGTCGATGGCGGTACGAACGCTATGTAGTTTTAAAGAATCATAGGGGAATAGAGTGGGAAGAGTAATGAGTGGCTGAATGAAACGGCATGGATTTATTGTAAATCGGTGATAAAATCCCTTCCCCTTTAATTCGCGGGGGAAGGTAACGTAAGAGGGTTAAACGTGCTCTGACCTCCTTGATCTCGCGAGGAAGGTAACGTAACTGGTCTATATGAGCCCTGTCCTCCTTGAAATCGCAAGGAAAGGTAACGTAAGAGGGTGATATGAGCCCTGACCTCCTGAAATCGCAAGGAAAGGTAACGTAAGAGGGTTATATGAGCCCTGACCTCCTTGAAATCGCAAGGAAAGGTAACGTAAGAGGATTATATGAGCCCTGACCTCCTGAAATCGCAAGGAAAGGTAACGTAAGAGGATTATATAAGCCCTGACCTCCTTGAAATCGCAAGGGAAGGTAACGTATGAGGGTGATATGAGCCCTTTCCTCCTTGAAATTGCAAGGAAAGGTAACGTAAGAGGGTGATACGAGCCCTTTCCTCCTTGAAATTGCAAGGAAAGGTAACGTAAGAGGGTGATACGAGCCCTGACCTCCTTGAAATCGCAAGAAAAGGTAACGTAAGAGGATTATACGAGCCCTGACCTCCTTGAAATCGCAAGAAAAGGTAACGTAAGAGGATTATACGAGCCCTGACCTCCTTGAAATCGCAAGGAAAGGTAACGTAAGAGGGTGATAGGAGTCCTGTCCTCCTTGAAATCGCAAGGGAAGGTAACGTAAAGCGGTGATAAGAGCCCGTTCTGCCTCTAATTTGAAGGGGAAAGTAAATGAGGATGAGTTAGTACGAACAGCGGCGACAAATTCAATTATTTTACCGCACAGCGATTGACGTGCAGAAAGGTATCTATTTTGGGTGTTCTGGTCAGATGTGTGGCAAAAGGGCCTCAAGAAGTTCTTATTCTTTTATCTTCTTGAATGAAATAAAAATGGATGAAGAAGTGCCTCTTTGCCTGTATATGCAGGAGAGAGGTATTTTTTAGTTATTTTATTGAGACTGGTTTGCTATTAAAAAAGCTCTCTCCAGATGTAGATTGCCCCATTTTTTTGGTTTGAAATCTTCTTAATACATTTGATATTACAAATGTTTAGTTTTGATTTTACAAAAGAAAAATTCAAAGGTAAACTGGTTAGTGCTTTCAAATCGAAATGCAGGGTGATGTGGATTGGAAAGAGATGAAAAGTTCCAGAAAATAATCGAAGCGGCGAAGCTTTACTATTTATTAGACTACACTCAAAGCGAGATTGCCAAGACACTGGGGGTATCCAGGCCAACGGTTTCCCGCTTTCTCCAGCAGGCAAAAAGTGAAGGGATTGTCCAGATTAAAATCATGGACCCGACCGCAGAGGCGGAGAATCTGTCCCGGAAACTAAGGGAAACCTTTAGATTAAAACAGGCAAGAGTCGTGCCGATTCCTCAATACGAAGAAAACCTGATAAAAAATTATCTGGGGCATGCAGCGGCAAACTATCTAAATGAAAGTGTCAAGGACGAAGATATTATTGGGGTTACCTGGGGGACGACTTTATATCATGTCGCAATCGAGCTAAAGCAAAAGTTTGTCCGTGATGTAAAGGTGGTACAGTTAAAAGGCGGCATCAGCTATTCTGAAACAAATACGTATGCTTCAGAAATACTCTATTTGTTTGGGAAAGCGTTTAACAGCACTCCTCATCATTTATATTTGCCTGCCATTGTCGACCAGGTTGTCGTTAAACAAGCAATGGAAGCCGACCGCCATATTCGCGAAATTATGGATTTAGGAAAGCAGGCCAACATTGCTATTTTTACGATTGGAACAGTGAATCCAGAATCTCTTCTCTTTAAGCTGGGCTATTTTACTGAGAGGGATTTAGCCTTTTTAAATGGATGTGCTGTGGGTGACATTTGTTCAAGGTTTTTTGACCGGGATGGGAGGATTTGCAGCCAGGAGTTAAATGAAAGAACTCTCGGAATAAATCTTGAGGAACTAAAAACTAAGGAGAGCTCTATTCTGGTTGCTGGCGGAGCGAATAAAATTGAAGGAATTTACGGAGCACTGAAGGGTGGATATGCAAATATCCTGATTACTGACCAATTTACCGCTAAGTTTTTATTGGACAAGGCTGAGGAAAGTTAATGCCAATTTGTCTGCACCTATTCAATGTTAACCAAGTTTTTTCGCATTTAAATTCTGCCATAAGACGTTTGCAATTGTTTAGTCGGTTTAGTAGTGATAGCGGCTGTCGCTAAGCAGGACTAAACATTAATTACCCTTGTTTTTTCCTGCCCGCCGTTCTTCGGGAACAATTTCGAAACTGCATTTCGTATATTTCTCGTAAAAAAACAACAAGATACTACTGAGGTGACCGACTTGAATTATTTATGGGGTTTACTAGGAATTATTACAGTTTTGGCAATCGCTCTGCTGCTTTCGGCCAACAGGAAGGCAATTAAGCTCCGAACGGTCCTTGGGGGACTGGCTATCCAGTTTATTTTTGCTTTTATAGTCCTGAAATGGGAGACTGGACGTGAAGCTCTGAAGCAAGTTTCATTAGGTGTCCAATCGGTTATAGGGTATGCGAATGAGGGTGTTAATTTCCTGTTCGGAGGGATTTTCCAGGCCGAGAATGTTGGTTCCATTTTTGCTTTTCAAGTTTTGCCAATCATAATCTTCTTCTCGTCGCTGATTTCGGTGCTTTATTATTTAGGAATCATGCAGTGGATTATTAAAATTCTTGGCGGGGGACTGGCAAAACTATTAGGCACCAGCAATGCAGAATCTCTATCGGCGGCTGCCAATATTTTCGTCGGCCAGACAGAGGCTCCGCTTGTCATTAAGCCATACATTGCAAAGCTGACTCAATCCGAGCTTTTTGCGGTTATGGTTGGCGGACTTGCTTCCGTAGCCGGCTCAGTGCTGGTTGGCTATTCGTTGCTGGGTGTCCCTCTTGAGTATCTGCTTGCAGCCAGTTTCATGGCTGCCCCTGCAGGACTTGTACTGGCAAAGATCATGATGCCGGAAACGGAAAAACCGCAAACGAACGAGAGCTTAGATATGGAGCGTGATGAGGAGTCCGCCAATGTCATTCAGGCCGCAGCAAGTGGTGCAAGTGTCGGTCTTCAGCTGGCACTGAATGTGGGAGCAATGCTGTTGGCGTTCATCGCCATTATTGCCTTAGTTAACGGGATATTAGGTGGAATTGGCAATCTGTTTAATGTTGAGGGCATAACCCTTGAGCGGATTCTGGGATTTGTGTTTGCGCCATTAGCTTTTGCAGTGGGTGTGCCATGGGAAGAAGCAGTCAAGGCGGGCGGATTTATAGGTCAAAAGCTTGTTCTGAATGAATTTGTTGCCTATGCTTCCTTCGCGCCTCAAATAGGGGAGCTAACTCCAAAAACGGTAGCAGTCGTGAGCTTTGCATTGTGTGGGTTTGCAAACCTTTCCTCACTGGGAATTCTGCTCGGAGGACTTGGCAATCTTGCTCCAAACCGCAGAGGCGACATTGCCCGCCTTGGTATGCGTGCTATAGCAGCAGGGATGCTTGCATCCTTGTTAAGTGCCGCAATTGCCGGTATGCTCATTTAAGTGACGTTTTAATCAGCAATTAATTGAGGGGTTTCTGTTAGTTGTAAAACGGAAAGCAAGGGCAGTAATAGGCCCTTGCTTTTTTGTTTTTGGTGGATTGATTGTATGTAGATCCTTTTATAATTTTTCCCATGGTTGGGATAAGAATAACTATGTAAGATTTTTCATAAGCACATTGATGAGAAGTCAGGGCAGCCCATGAAGCGTCCATAGTGCCCGTTTTCTAAATTTCAATGGAAGTAGGGTAACCATGAACGATTCCATAAGCGCCCCAAACCACTTTTAAAAAAAGAAAAGGATCGCTATGAAGAAGTTATAGTGTTGGTTGGTATAGAGTGAAAAAGAGAAGGCAGGGTAATCATGTATCATCCATGTTCGCTGATTTTTCAGTACTACAAAGGACAATTTCCATTTGACTGTAGAAAAAAAACAGGCAGCACCTTCTAAAAAGGCGCTGCCTGATATTTTATCGCATGACGTTGAAATACCGTGCTTCTGGATGAGAAAACACAATGGCGGAAACAGACGCTTCCGGGTCCATCATGCAGCCGTCCGTTAATTGAATCCCAATGTCTTCTGGCTGGATCAGCTTGAAAAGCTTCTGCTGATCTTCCAAATCCGGGCAAGCGGGGTAACCAAAGGAGAATCTTTGCCCCTGGTACTTGGCGGAGAACCTGTCTTTCATCGACATGGTCAGCGGATCAGGGAATCCCCAACGGTCCCGCATTTGGCGGTGGATGAGCTCGGCAAATCCTTCAGCCGTTTCCAAAGCAAGAGCCTGGAGAGTATGATTTTCCAGGAAGCGTCCTTCCGACTTTAGCTTTTCCGCAGCCTGGCGGATGCCGTTCCCGGCGGTGACAGCGAAGAATCCGACATAATCGATTTCATTGTCGCCGACAGGGCGAATGTAGTCAGCAAGACATAGTCCCGGGTCGCTGTCCTGGCGTGGGAAATCAAAGGTTTCAATAATCCTGCCTGGCTTCTCGGGGTCATAAATGTGAATTTTATTGCCGTCTGCCTGTGCAGGGAAGAACTGATAGACAGCTTTTGGCTGAATCCAATTGTTAGCCTTGGCCTCCTGCAAGAGGGACTGAACGACCTCATAAACCTTCACGGCTTTTTCATTTCCTTCAGCGAGGAGCCTGTCAACTTTCCCTTTCACGCCAAGGTGGTGGCCAATCAGCATTTGCTGGTTGATATATGGCTCAATATGATCGAGCGAATAGGATGCAAGCAAATGTCTTTTCGTGTCCTGCGGGATGAAGATCGGTGCTTTTGTTGTTGTCCGTGGACGAGTAAGTACTGCGGTCGCCGTTCGACTGCTGGCAGCGGGTTCCTGAATTGCCGGAACGGCTTCCAGCTTTGCTTTCTTTTCCGAAAGGTACTTCTCGTATTCCTCAGGCTCTTGCAGTGAATTAGCAAGAGATAGCCCGTTCATTGCATCCTTGGCATATAAAACAACACCGTCGTATTCCCTGGAAATCTTATTATCCGTGAATTTTCTGGTCAGAGCAGCTCCTCCCACTAAAATTGGAACATCAATTCCTGCCTGTTTCATATCATGTGCCGTCAGCACCATCTGCTGGGCGGACTTAACAAGCAATCCAGAAAGGCCGACAATATCAGGCTGCTCTTTTTTTACCGCTTCAATCAGGCTTGTCGGATTGACCTTAATTCCAAGGTCGACTACATTATAGCCGTTATTGCTAAGGATGATATCAACCAGGTTTTTGCCGATATCATGGACGTCACCTTTAACGGTTGCAAGGATGACCTTCCCTTTTGTCGAGGAAGTTTCGTTCTTTTCCATATGCGGTTCCAGGTGGGAAACTGCGGCCTTCATGACCTCGGCGCTTTGGAGAACTTCGGCTACGATCAATTGGTTGTCGTTGAAAAGCCGTCCTACTTCCTTCATTCCATCCATCAAAGGACCATTAATGATATCAAGAGGGGCAGGGTAGGCTTCAAGCGCAGCATCCAGGTCAGGAATCAAGCCTTCCTTGGTTCCTTCCACCACGTAATAAGCAAGGCGTTCCTCCAATGTCATATCAGGTATGCTGTTTTTGGATTCCTTTTTCTTTCCACGGTAAAATTCCGTAAATTTCGCTAATGTTTCATCTGTTGTGCGGAACAGCAAATCTTCGGCCATCGCTACTTCTTCTTTGGAGATGGAAGCAAAGCGCTCAAGCTTTTCCGTATTGACAATCGCGTAATCCAGTCCGGCCTGTGTACAGTGGTACAGGAATACAGAGTTTAAAACTTCCCGGCCAACAGGCGGGAGCCCGAAGCTTACATTACTGATCCCCAGAATTGCCTGAGTTTCAGGTAATGCCTCTTTAATCTTCCTGATTCCATCCACGGTTGCCTTTGCGGACCCAATATATTGTTCATCCCCCGTTCCTACCGGGAAGACCAATGGATCAAAGATCAGGTCCTGCGGGGCAATTTTATATTTATTTACTAACAGGTCGTAGGAGCGTTTCGCAATTTCCAGCTTTCTTTCTGCCGTAACACCCATACCTTTTTCATCAATTGTCCCGACAACAACGGCAGCGCCAAATTTGTGGATAAGGGGAACAATGGCTTCAAACCGTTCCTCGCCATCTTCCAGGTTGATCGAATTGATAATGGCTTTTCCCTGGGAGTATTTCAGCGCCCGTTCAAGGACCTGTTCGTCCGTTGAATCAATGACGAGAGGGACTTTGACTTTTTTCACTGCCTCGATTATGAATTGCTCCATGTCATTCAGTTCATCACGGTCGGGGTCTGCGAGACAGATATCAATCACGTGGGCACCGTTCTTGACCTGGGCCCTGGCTACTTCTGCCGCTTCTTCAAACTTGCCTTCGGTGATCAGCCGCTTAAACTTTCTTGAGCCGATGACATTGGTCCGCTCGCCAACCATGATAGGCCTTAGAGTCGGGTCATCATAAATGAAAGGCTCAATCCCGGAGACCATATGGTGGTTGTTATTTTCTGTTTGCCGCGGCTCGTAGGCCTTCATCTTTTCTGCCATTGCCTTTATATGGTCAGGGGTGGTGCCACAGCAGCCGCCCACAATATTGAGCCATCCTTCTTTTGCAAAGTCTTCCAGCTTTTGAGCAAGTGTTTCCGGGGTCTCATGGTAGAGCCCTTCTTCATCCGGCAGACCGGCATTTGGATAACAGCTGACAGCCGAAGTGGCGAGGCCGGAAAGGGAACGCAAATGATCCTGCATGAATTCTGGTCCGGTGGCACAGTTCAAACCAACGGAAATGGGCTTCATATGTTCAACGGAAATATAAAATGCTTCTATGGACTGGCCTGCCAGAGTAGTGCCCATTGGTTCAATCGTAGCCGAGATCATCAGCGGAAGCTCTTTCCCATGCTGTTTAAAAGCCGATTGAATTCCAATAAAAGCCGCTTTAACATTCAGCATGTCCTGGCTCGTTTCCAGCAGGAGGATGTCCACGTTTCCGTCCAGCAGCGCGAGGGCCTGCTCTTCATATGCTGCCGTCATTTCTTCAAAGGTTGCCCCGCCGGTTACGCTAAGGGTTTTGGTTGTTGGACCCATGGAGCCGGCTACAAAACGCGGCCATTCAGGAGTGGACATTTCATCCGCCACTTTTCTGGCAATGTCGGCAGCAACTTTGTTGATTTCATAGGCCTTATGGCCAATTCCGTACTCATCAAGGACAAGGCTGGCACCTCCGAAGGTATTGGTTTCAACAATATCTGCTCCAGCCTCGAAATATTCCCGGTGTATCTGTTCAATGACTTGTGGGGCAGTCAGGTTCAGGTTTTCATTGCAGCCTTCAAATTCTTCGCCGCCAAAATCGTCAGCAGACAGATCTGCCTGCTGCAGCATCGTACCCATTGCTCCATCCATAATGAGGATTTTCTTCTTAAGTTGTTCAGTTAGTGAAACTTTCGGCATTTTGTTTCCTCCTTGATAGACGATCGCTGTATTCCCGGGCATAAGCGGCAAGCTCGACGGTCATTTCATAGTTCATGAACGGTGTAATCAAATAAATCCCGTTAAAAAGCTCTGCAGCTGCTTCAATTAATGATTTGGTAATGGCAATCCCTTCACGTTTTGACTGGACAGGATCATGTTTGAACTCTGCCATCTTGTCAAGAATATTCTGGGAAATTTTGATGCCAGGAACCTCATTATGAAGGAATTCAGCATTCTTGCTTCCTGTCAGCGGCATGAGACCGATGTAAACGGGTGTATCAAGGTGCTTGGTCTGTTCATATACGTCGAGGAGCAGCTTTTCGGAATATACTGGTTGTGTAATGAAATAATCCGCCCCGCATTTTATTTTCTTCTCCATTCTGACGACAGCCTTTTCCAGTGATCGGACATTGGGATTAAAAGCGGCAGCTATTGAAAAAACACCCTTCTGGCCTAAATCCTTGCCGGAAAAAGCGAGCCCTTCATTAAATTGCTTGATCATTTCAATAAGCTCGAAGGAGGAGACATCAAAAACAGAGGACGCACCGGGAAAATCCCCAACCCTTGCTGGATCTCCTGTAATGGCAAGGACATCATGAAGTCCAAGTGTGTGGAGCCCCATCAAATGGGATTGAAGTCCAATTACATTCCGGTCACGGCAGGTCAGGTGGACAAGCGGACGGAGACCGACTTGTTCCTTAACTAAGTGGCCGAGAGCAGAATTGGATATCCTAGGTGATGCCAGGGAATTGTCTGCCAGTGTCAAAGCATCGATTCCTGCTTCCTTTAAAGCTTTTGCACCTTCAAAAAAGCGGGTTGTATCCAGCTTGCGAGGCGGATCCAGTTCCACGATGACCGAAGGGCGTTCTTTCACCATTTCCTGCAGCGGCCGTTCCTTTCTTATGACAGGGGAGGACTTGACTTCAATATTTGTATTTTTAAAGGTCACTTTCTTTTCGGTCACAGGATCCAGATCATTTAACTCTGTTGCAAAGGCCCGGATATGCTCAGGTGTTGTACCGCAGCAGCCTCCGAGAAGCCTGATTCCCTGATCACGAAATCTTCGTGCTGACTGTCTGAAATAATCGGCACTGCTTTCAAAATGAAACTTACCATCTGTATAGGCTGGCAGGCCGGCATTTGGGTAGGCGGATAGAAACGCTTTTTTCGGAAGCTCGACTTGTTCAAGCGAGGTTATCATGTGGTGCGGGCCGAGGCGGCAATTAAGCCCCACGACATCGGCTCCAATTCCTTCCAGACGTTTTAGAGCCTCATTTACAGGTGTCTGATCCTGCATGAAGCCCGATTCCTGGAGTGATACCTGGGCAATCAGCGGGATGTCGGTTTCCTTCCGGGCAATAGCAAGCACTGTCTCGATTTCCTGCAGGTCGTAATAGGTTTCAAGCAGGATCCCATCCACACCTTCCAGAAGAAGGCAATAAAGCTGTTCGCGGAAACTTCGCTTAATTTCTTCCAGTGAAATGGTGTTGGGCCTGATTCCGCGGTTTCCTCCTATTGTCCCCAAAATGTACGCATTATGGCCGGCAGCTGCCTGGCGTGCCAGCCTGGCAGCAGAGCTGTTGATTTCTTTCACATGATCTTCTAGCCCATATCTTTGAAGCTTCAGGTAGTTGGCTGCATAGGTGTTTGTCTGGATGATATCGGCACCTGCCTCGATATAGGCGGTGTGGATTTTAACAATCTCATCCGGGTGGGAAAGGTTCAGTTCCTCAAAGCAAGTATCTGTACCAAAGGAATAAAGAAGAGTTCCAATCGCTCCGTCGGCGATTAGAATCTCATTCTTCAATCGGTCTAGAAATTTCATCTTATTCCTCCTTGATGGCTTGCATGGGCTGAGCTAACCCTCAAGGACTCTGCAAAATCCTTGATCATGTCATCAGCGGATTCAAGACCTACCGAAAGGCGGAGCAGGCTGCCGGAGATTCCCCGCTTCTCACGTTCCTCTGCAGGCATGGCCGCATGTGACATTTTCGTAGGATAGGAGAGGATGGATTCTACCGCTCCTAAACTTACCGCAAAAACAGGGAGCTTAACGTTATTGACAAAATCCTTCAGCAGCTGCTCAGACTCCAGCTCGAAAGAAAGCACTGCTCCGGGCCCGTAGGATTGTTTTTTATGAATTTCATATTGAGGGTGGTCCTCAAAGCCTGGATAATGAACCTTTTTTACAAGGGGATGATCCTTTAAAAAGTTGGCAATCTTAATGGCATTTTCCTGTGATTGCTGCATCCTTACTGAAAGCGTCTTGATTCCCCTCATCACCAGCCAGGCATCCTGAACGCCAAGCACCGCACCAAACGCGTTCTGCAGGGAATATAGCCGGTTTCCAAGCTCTTCGTCCTTCACAACAGCGAGTCCAGAGACGGTATCACTGTGGCCTCCCAGAAATTTCGTCGCACTGTGGAGGACAATATCGGCTCCAAGCTCAAGAGGTCTCTGGAGGTAAGGGGTCATGAACGTATTATCAACAAAGGTAAGGGCGCCATGCTCCTTGGCGATATCGCTGATTGCCTGTATATCGGTCACCTTCATCAAAGGGTTTGATGGTGTTTCTGCATAAAATAGCTTCGTATTTGGACGGACAGCTTCTTTGACAGCTGCAAGATCCGTCATATCTACAAAGGTATGCTCAATGCCAAAGCGTGTCAGCACTTGGCTGACCATCCGGAAGGTACCGCCGTACACATCTTCCGTCACAACCACGTGGTCACCTTGGGAGAGCAGAAGGAATGCGGTTGAAATAGCCGCCATCCCGGAAGAGAAGGCAAACCCTCTGGTTCCGCCTTCCAATCCTGCAATGATTTCTTCCACTGCTTCGCGAGTGGGGTTCAGGCTCCGGCTGTAATCGTATTTGCCAAATTTGTCAACCGATGGCTGATGGTAGGTAGAGGCATACTGAACGGGAACGCTGACACCTCCAGTGGCAGGGTCGAATTTATATTGATTGTGAAGCAGTTGAGTTTCAAATGAATAGTCATGGTTGCTCATCGTGCTACCTCCTGTCCTGCTTTAGCAAATGCTCCATCTAAATCAGCCATCAAATCTTCCGCATCTTCTATTCCAACGGAGAAGCGCAGAAGCCTGCCGCAAACGCCGGTAGCTTCGCGGACTTCTTTTGGGATATCGGCATGTGTCTGTGTAGCCGGGTAGGTGATGAAGCTTTCCGCGCCGCCCAGGCTTTCCGCAAAGGCAATAACCGAAAGATTCTGCAAGAATGGATCCACCATTGATTCGTGCTTGATTCTAAAGGAAAGCATTCCGCCTCTTCCCGGGTAAAGAACATCGGTTACCGCATCATGATTTTCGAGATATTCAACAAGCTGTCCTGCATTGAGCTCATGCTGTCTCATCCTTAAGGCAAGGGTCTTCATGCCGCGCATTAACAGCCAGGAATCAAATGGGCTGAGTACAGCTCCAGCTCCATTATGGTAAAGGAACAGATCATCACATAATTCCTTCCCCTTTGCGACGATCAGGCCGGCGAGAACATCATTGTGCCCGCCGAGATATTTAGTGGCACTGTGAATGACGATGTCGGCACCCATGGCAAGCGGTTTTTGCAGCAATGGAGTGTAAAGGGTATTATCGACAATCAGCAGGATTCCTTTTTCCTTTGTGATTTTTGCCAATGCTTCCAGGTCGGCTGTTTCCATCAGCGGATTAGTCGGGCTTTCTACAAAGAGAGCCTTGGTACTAGGCGTGATAGAAGCAGTAACCTCATCCAAATTGGCCATATCTATGTATTGACAGCCCAATCCCCATTTTTTAAATCCCTGTTCCAGCAAGCGGTAAGTTCCTCCGTACAAGTCCTTTGAAACAAGCCATTCATCACCGGACTGGAATAATGAAATAATGGTCAGGATAGCTGCCATGCCTGAGCTGCATGCAAAACCGCGGTCACCTTCCTCAAGGTCGACAATAGCCTTTTCCAAAACTTCCCTCGTTGGATTACCGGTCCTGATATAATCATATCCAGTAGATTTCCCGATTCCCTCATGACGGTAGGCGGTTGAAAGATAGATAGGAGGATTGACCGTTCCTGTCGCTGTTTCACTGCGATTCCCAATTTGTGCGAGTTTTGTGTTAATTTTCACCATGATTATGACACTCCCTAATTCTGCAAATTCCTAGATTGTTATCCTAAAATAGAAAAAAGTCCTCTTAAGAAGAAGACTTTTTGTTAGATATCAAGGATCTTCTTCTTATCTGCCAAGTTTGACAACTTGCTGGACTTAGCACCTTTTCAGCCTTTTTGCCTGCTGATGGTTGCTGAGGCGTCACAGGGCCAGACCCTCGACCTCTCTGGATAAGAAATCTATTTCATTTTCAATTTTCTTAAACTTTACTACAGTAAAATGGTATATGTCAATGGTTTTTGTGAAGGAGTATAAATATAATGATAGTATGATAGAAGGGATTGTTTTATTTTATATTAAATAGCATGGAAAACCAGCTAGATAACAGTGATGCAACGGAGGTGATCTTGATGAATGTAGTTTGGCTGAAAAGAGATATAAGACTTGCTGATCACCAGCCGCTTTCTGATGCCTGCCGATTTGGAGAGACACTTGTTTTATATATCGCTGAGCCTTCACTCTGGAACACGGGCGATCTTTCCAGGCGTCATTTTGATTTCATCCTGAACGGACTGGCCGAGCTTGCACATAAACTGGAGGATCGCGGGGGAAAACTTGCCTGTGCCGTTGGGGAAGTTGAGGAAGTCCTTGAACAGCTCCTTCACACCTATGGAGCGTTCTCGCTTTATACATATGAAGAAATCGGCCCGCCCATCATAGAAGAACGGGACGCCAACGCAGCAAGGTGGATGGGGGAGAAGGGTTTGTCCTACTGTCCCTATTTTGAACTTCCAGCCTTTCAAAAAGGCTGGGAAGGAAAGCTGTCGAGGAAAAAGTGGGAGCTGGAAATGCAAAAGCCTTGTGCACAGCCTCCCGGCAGGATTCTTAGCCCGGATGTCGTGCCTAAGCGCTTTTATTCTGGCATTGAAAGAATAAAAGGCTTTCCCGTTAAAGGGGATGAGATTCGCTTTGGACAAAATGGGGGTGAAAATGAGGCGACAGATACGCTGGACTCTTTCCTGAAGGACCGGTGCATAAATTACATTGATCGCCATCAAAAGCCGATTCCATCTTCCTTGTCTTCAAGCAGGCTGTCTCCCTATCTCTCCTGGGGGAATATTTCGGTGAAAACCGTCTATCAAAAGACAAAGGAGGCCATTGCAGGTGGAATAGAGGAGAATCAAACCAACCAGCTTGAAGCCTTCTTGTCAAAGCTATATTTACATCACCAAACGATTCTGAATGCCAAAAATATGCCAATGGTATTTGAGAGATCCGTCCACAGCACTTTTGATTCACTGAAGGACGAATGGGATGCTGAGTTTTCCCGGCGCTGGGAGTCGGGGAAGACAGGTATTCCAATCATTGATGCAGCGCTTAGGTGCCTCATTCAGACGGGATGGATCAACAGCTCGTTAAGAACCTTGGTGGTCTCATTCGCAAGCCATACTCTTCGGAAGGATTGGCAAAGGACGGCCAGGGAGCTAGCTGGGCTTTTTCTTGATTACCAGCCAGCGATACACTATACACAGGTTCAGAAAATTTCAGGGACTTTTAAAGATGGCCCCATAAAAGTTCACAATCCCATCCGCTTTGGAAAGGAAATAGATCCTGATGGTGCATTTGTCCGGAGGTATGTACCGGAACTGAAGAACGTTCCTGATAAATATATTCATGAACCATGGCTTTATCCCGGCTTTTACTCTTTGGGGTATCCAGTTCCAGCGGTGGATGCCGTTCAGGCTAATAAAAAAATAAATGAATTATACCGGTCTCATAGACAGGAAGAAAAGAGGGTGCAGGGAACTCCTGCGGGTAAGAAAACGGAGGATGCGGAACAGCTGTATTTTGATCTTTAAAAAGGCAGTTTCTATAGTAAATAACGGAGAATCCATTGAGTCAAATTTTATAAAATAAGCCTCTTTCTTTTTTTTACTCTTGGACAATTGGCCGTTTGTTTATAGGCAATGAGCAGGATCGACCTGCACATAACCTAGTGATCTGTTAGGAGATTAGAAACCGCTGAAGGAAAAGACTTTTCGCCAAAGTCTGTCTCTCACCATAGAACAAGGAGGCCCCAAGTATCTTGCGACCTCCTTCTGTTTTCAGTTTAAAGAGGATTTGGTTATTTTTTATTTGCCTGGCGTCCGCTTTTCTTTTGGCTTTGGGACTTCGTATTCCCAATCTGAAAGTCTTCCCCTAGCTCGATATCATTTCTTTTATCGTGTTTCTCGGTTTGTTCCCTCGTTTGGTCTGTATTGTTCATGCCTTGTCTGGACATTGCCTTCAACTCGCTTTCTTTTTTTATCATTCTTAATATGCTCGAATACGAAAATAAATTTCTGAAAATGCCTGATGAACATAATTTGGATATTCTTATCCAGTAATTTACCTTACATTTTTTCCCTGGAGCGGTATAGAATCAACTGCTCTGGGAGGGATTTTTACAAGCGGGAAAATCGTATTCATGGGTTACTGATGCGTGTCCTTAAATAGTCAGCGAGGGGTGGAGTAAGTATTCGATCAGCCTCCTGGTGGGGCCAAAAGGTATTTCTTTCTAAGCGCTTTTAAAATTGAGAATTGACTATAGCATCACCACTGCGTTTATACGGTGGTGTTTTTTAAATTAAAATATTTGAATATACGTACAATTTGTAATATTATAATTAATAGACGAAGACACATACGTATAAGTCCTGAAGCATGAGAATTTGTAAGCGATTCCCTAAATGCACTGACTTGTTATCCCAGGAGAAAGGCGTTTACTAAAAAAGAGGTGTTACGATGGCTACTAAATTAGACAAAGTGAAACAGGAGATAAAATCGCGGATTCTGGATGGCACCTTTCAGCCGAATCAAAAAATCTCCTCAGAAAGTGAACTCATGAAACAATTTGCAGTCAGCCGCCACACGGTTCGCGCTGCCATTGGTGAACTTGTCAATAAGGGCTGGCTGTACCGTGAACAGGGAGCAGGGACTTTTTGTGCAGACCGGTCCATGGACAGCAGGTTAATGAGCGGGTCAAACCAGAAAAATATTGCCATTATTACGACCTTTATTTCCGAGTACATATTTCCTTCTATTATCAGGGGGGCGGAGTCCTATTTAAGCAAACACGGCTACAATGTCAGTTTATTCAGTACGAATAATGACCATAGCGAGGAGAAAAGAATATTAGAAAAAATCCTGACAGAGCAGTTTGATGGGGTAATCGTTGAACCTACCAAAAGCGCATTGTCCAATCCAAATATCAGCTACTACTTAAATTTGGAGCGGCAGCAGATTCCCTATATTATGATCAATGCCTATTATGATGAATTGGAGCCGGTGAGCATTACGATGAATGATGAAAAGGGCGGCTATGTCCAGACGGAGCACCTGATTCAGCTGGGCCATACGAATATCGTGGGATTTTTTAAAACCGATGATCTTCAGGGGGTCAAAAGGATGAAGGGTTTTATAAAAGCTCATCGAAAGTTTGGGGTCCCTATTAATCCAAACGGAATCGTCACGTATGATTCAAGCGGGAAAGCTGCCAAGCCAGTGGAGGCCCTTGCCAGGCTTTTATCGGTAGAGCAGAGTGCAAGGCCGACAGCGATTGTAGGATATAATGACGAGCTCGCGATCTTGATGCTTGATGTTTTCAGGGAGAAAAGCATCAGCGTGCCAGAAGATCTTTCACTGGTTGGCTTTGACGATTCGTATATGGGAAGGCTGACGGAGGTAAAACTGACCACCATCCAGCATCCGCAGAGCAAGATGGGTGAAACAGCGGCAAAAATGATTGTAGACATGATCAAAGAGAAAAACAGTCAACAAAGGAAGTCCCCTGAAAAAGTGGAATCGGTAGTATTTGAGCCTAATTTGATTTTACGGAGCTCTACTGCTTCATTACAGCTAAAAAAACATGTGACACTTTAATCATCAGGGAATAACAAACCGACAATTAATTGATTTAGAATATTTATAATAATCAAAATTTAGTATTGAAAATAGTCTAATAGTTTCATATAATCAATTTATAAAACATATACGTACGTCTCGCTGGCCAGGAAACAAAATTACTGAAAATATTCGTACATACCAAAATGTAAGCGATAACAAACGGCCGGTCATATCATCAAATATATGAGTTAAGGTGGTGGTACCCTTTCCTTCGTCTCCTGTTAAAACGTTCGTAAATGTCATCAGCCAAAGAAGAAGAGCGACCTGAATCAAGGAAGAAGAAATGCAGCAATGTGTTAGTTTTCAAAGAACAATGAAGTCCATTTGTCGACCATTCAACAACGAATCTGCGAAATACCTCCACAGCACCTACAGCATTGATTACAGACGGTCTTGAAAGATGAAAATTATTTCCAGTGAGTTCTCAATATTACAAAGGGAGGTTTTAAGATGTTACCTGCGTCGAGGGTAAGAACCCAAGAACTTGCCGAACCAGTCAAGGAACCCAATAAGCTGTTTAAATTTTTAAACTCGAAAAAAGTGGTGCCTTATATTTTTGTTTCTCCATTTATCCTTTCATTTCTGGTATTTTCTTTGTATCCGTCTATTAAAGCGATTATCATGAGCTTCCAAAGTGTTTTGCCGGGTCAGATTACGTTTATTGGTCTGTCAAACTACTCAAGAGTATTTAATCCAACATTCTATAAAGCACTGTCAAATACCACAATATACGTCATATTTACTGTACTGATTTTAACAATTATCCCGATTATCCTTGCTGTGCTTCTAGATTCTAAGCTAGTTAAATTTAAGACTATTTTTCGTGCCTCACTATTTGTACCTGCATTGGCATCTACGATTGTTTCGGGGATGGTCTTCCGGCTGATGTTTGGGGAAACCGACACTGCTGCGGCGAACCAGATACTGAATTGGCTCGGAATGGATTCTGTTGACTGGAGATATAATGCCTGGTCGGGCATGTTCCTGATGGTCCTGCTGTGCTGCTGGAAGTGGATGGGGGTCAATATCCTTTATTTCCTGGCTGGCCTGCAAAATGTTCCAAAAGAATTATATGAAGCAGCTGAAATTGACGGAGCAACAACAATGAAAAAATTCCTGTATGTTACTCTGCCATTTTTAAAGCCTGTCACAATATTTGTAGCTACTATCTCAGTGATTGCTGGTTTTAGAATGTTTGAAGAAAGTTTCGTATTCTGGGAAGCCGGGTCACCCGGGAATATTGGCCTGACGGTTGTTGGGTATCTCTATCAGCAGGGAATTCAGCAGAACGATATGGGATTTGGTGCAGCCATAGGAGTTATACTGATGCTCATCATCTTCATCGTCAGCTTTATTCAGCTTATTCTAACTGGAGCCTTTAAAAAGGAGGATGCATAAATGAAAAAGAAAAAGTCTTCGTTAGCAGCCTGGATTACGAACCTGGCCTTTGTCATCCTATCATTTATTGCTCTTTTTCCGATTATTAGTTTATTGATTTCCTCATTAAGACCATCGTCGGAACTGATGAGAAACGGAATCTCCATCACCTTCGATCCAAGCAGCATCAGCCTCGACAACTATACGTACATCTTCACCCAGGGCGGAAACTATTGGAGCTGGTTCACCAATAGTCTGGTTATTTCGGCGGTTACCATTGTCCTGTCACTGTTCTTTTCTTCAATGGTGGGGTATGCATTGGCACTCTATGATTTTAAAGGAAGGAACCTGATCTTTGGATTCGTTCTCTTTATCTTAATGGTTCCGTTTGAAATCCTGATGCTGCCGCTGTTTCAATTAATGATCAGCATGAACCTGATTAACACCTATACAGCTGTCATCCTTCCTGCCGTCGTTGCACCAGTTGCCGTCTTTTTCTTTAGACAATATGCAGTGGGGCTGCCGAAGGAACTGATGGATTCCGCCCGAATTGACGGGGCTACGGAGTATGGCATTTTCTTTAAAATCATGCTGCCGCTGATGGCGCCGTCGATGGCAGCAATGGCCATCCTTCAGGGTCTGGGAAGCTGGAACAACTTCCTGTGGCCGTTAATCGTGCTGAGGTCAAATGATATGTTCACTTTGCCAATTGGCCTGGCCACATTATTAACGCCTTATGGAAATAACTACGATATATTAATTGCCGGATCTGTCATGACCATTGTGCCGATTATTATTCTCTTCATTTTCTTCCAGCGTTACTTTGTTGCCGGACTGACAGTCGGTGGAGTAAAGGGGTAAGAACAGGCAGCAGATGAAAGAGGTGGATAATAATATGAATGGAAAACAAATCGTGTCAAAACTAGATGCTTTGCTTCAATGGATTGTGCGCCTTGTCCTTCTTAACATCCTGTGGATTCTCTTTTCAGCCCTTGGATTATTTGCAGCCGGTGTTTTTCCAGCTACAGCAGCCGTATTGGCAGTAGCAAGAAAATGGGTAATGGGGGAACAGGATATAAAAATCTGGAGCGCATTCAAGCAAGTCTACCGCCAGGAGTTTTTGGCTGCTAACAGCATGGGCTGGATCCTGTCTGTTATCGGAGCAATCCTTTATTTTAACTACCAGGTAATGACCAGTCATATACAGGAAATGAGCTTTGTTGTTCCGTTTGCATTTTACTTTATTGTCTTTTTCTATACCATGCTTGTCATTTGGTCCTTCCCGTTGCTGGCGCATTATAAAGCGAACTGGCATCAGCATTTTAAAAATGCCATTATCATTGGTCTGACAAAAATCCATTACACCATCGTATGTGGAGCTGTTGTTTTTGCAGTCCTGTACTTTTCGCTCAGCTTTCCAGGTCTGTTGCCTTTCTTCACGATCAGCACGATAGGGGTTGGATGTATGTGGCTGGCACTTCAGATTTTCAGCCAGCTGGACCAGGATCAAACCCATCAGGCTGCCAACTGACAGGAAAATTTTGTAAGCGTTATCCGCTGGCTGTTCTTCCAGCTTAAGGGAGGTGAGCGTCTCTTAGATACTCTTTTGATTTCAGCTTTCAAAATTAGAATTAGGGGGAAAGAAAATGAAAAAGAAAAGTTTGTTAACCGTCCTTTTTTTCTTACTATCAACCCTGTTAATGGCATGCAGCGGCGGTGGCGGCAGCTCGACATCGGGAGAAGCAACCGAGAAGGAGGTAATCGGGGCAGATGAAAAAGATGCTACCGAATTAAAATACTGGACCTTCGTAGAATTGCACATGGATTTCTTTAAAGATGCAGTCCCTCGCTGGAATGAACTGCATCCTGACAAAAAAATCAAATTGGTTGCCGAGACATTCCCGTACGATCAAATGCACAATAACTTGCTGCTGGCTTTACAGTCCGGCAAAGGTGCTCCGGACATTTCTGATATCGAGGTAGGCCGTTTCCCTAACTTCCTTCAGGGTGAACCGCAATTATTGCCGATGAACGAGTATGTAGACCCTGAAAAGGCTAATTTCGTTGAATCACGATTGAACCTATATGCCAAAGATGGAAACTACTATGGCATGCCAACACACGTTGGAGCTACTGTAATGTACTACAATAAAGAAATTATGGATGCTGCCGGTGTAGATATTGATTCGATCAAAACATGGGATGACTATGTAGAAGCAGGTAAAAAAGTAGTTGAAAAGACAGATGCTGTCATGACAAATGTACATACTGGGGATGCCACCCAGTTTCAGCAAATGATCAGCCAGCAAGGCTCCGATTTATTTGATGAGTCAGGAAAACTGACTGTTGACAGTGAAAAGAATGTTAAAACTCTTTCATTATTAAACGATATGCTTTACAAGCATAAAATTGCCGAGCTTACCCCAGGCGGAGAGCCGCATGCTGAAGAATACTATTCTTATATGAATGATGGAAAAGCTGCTTCGATTTCAATGCCTTTATGGTATATGGGCCGTTTTACTGATTATATGCAGGACCTGAAAGGTAAAATGGTCATCCGTCCATTGCCAGCCTGGGAAGAAGGCGGCGGCCGCTCTGTCGGTATTGGCGGAACTGGTACTGTCGTTACTAACCAGACGAAGCATGCTGATCTTGCAAGAGAGTTCCTGGCATTTGCGAAGCTTTCCAAAGAAGCGAATATCAAATTATGGACTGTTTTAGGTTTTGACCCTCCACGATGGGATGTTTGGGAAGAACCAGCTGTCCGTGAAGATAATAAATTCTATCAATTCTTTGGAAATGACATCTTTGATACGTTGCTGGACATTAAAGAAGAAATTCCAGGGATCAATGTTACAGAGCATTACCCGGATGTGCTGACAGAGTTGAATACCAATACGTTAAACAATGTTCTGAGACAGAAAAAAGAGTCTCCTGAAGAAGCTTTAAAGCAGGCGCAAAAAACAGTAGAAGCCAACATAAAATAATAGATCTCATAACTAAATAGGTTGAAAGGGCCTGAACGCTTTTTTCGAAAGGGTCCGGCCCTTTTCTTTTCATGATGGATAAAAAGAGTTGAAGCTGAAAGGAGAAAAAAATGAGTAAAAAAGCAAAAATGATACTGGAAAAGGACTTTAAAGTTTCAGAAATTGATAATCGTATTTATGGGTCGTTCGTTGAGCATTTAGGGCGCGCTGTTTATGGAGGAATTTATGAGCCAGGCCACCCGCAGGCAGATGAATACGGCTTCCGCCAGGATGTGATTGAAATGGTGAGAGAATTGCAGGTACCGCTCGTCCGTTACCCAGGCGGCAACTTTGTTTCCGGATATAACTGGGAAGACGGAGTAGGTCCAGTGGAGGACCGGCCGCGCCGATTAGAACTTGCCTGGCGGACAACGGAAACAAACGAAATTGGCACAAATGAATTTATGAAATGGGCAAAGCTTGTAAATGCAGAAGTGAACATGGCGGTAAATCTTGGAACAAGAGGTATCGATGCGGCCAGAAATTTAGTAGAATACTGCAACCATCCGGGCGGTTCCTATTACAGTGATTTACGTATTTCCCACGGAGTGAGGGAACCACATAAAATCAAGACCTGGTGTCTGGGTAACGAAATGGATGGTCCATGGCAGATTGGGCATAAAACGGCTGCCGAATATGGACGGGTTGCCCAGGAAGCCGCAAAAGTAATGAAATGGGTGGATCCTTCCATTGAATTGGTTGCCTGCGGCAGTTCTAATCGAAGCATGCCTACATTCGCAGATTGGGAAGCTACTGTACTTGACCATACATATGACCATGTTGAATTTATCTCTTTACACCAATACTACGGTAATAGGGATAATGATATTTCCAATTATCTGGCCCTGTCCCTGGAAATGGATGATTTTATCAAATCCGTAATTTCCATTGCCGACTATATTAAAGCAAAGAAGAGGGGCAAAAAGAACATCAATCTTTCATTCGATGAATGGAACGTCTGGTATCACAGCAGGGAGCAGGACAAGCTGATAGAGCCGTGGAGTGTTGCACCTCCTCAGCTTGAGGATATTTATAATTTTGAAGATGCTTTACTGGTCGGCTCTATGCTTATTACTTTATTGAAGCATGCTGACCGTGTAAAAATTGCATGCCTGGCCCAGCTTGTGAATGTGATTGCCCCAATTATGACAGAAGAGAACGGTCCTGCATGGAAACAAACGATCTTCTATCCATATATGCATACTTCTGTTTACGGCCGGGGTGTGGCATTGAATCCAATTATTTCGTGTCCAAAATACGACAGCAAGGATTTTACCGATGTGCCGGTGCTGGATTCAACGGCTGTTTACAATGAGGAAAATGAACAATTGACCATCTTTGCGGTCAACCGTGATTTACAGGAAGGGCTGCACCTGGAGTGTGACATTCGCAATTTTGATGGATATAAGGTGATTGAGCATATTGTACTGGAGAACGACGATCTTAAGCAAACCAACTCTGCCCAAAGCACACCTGTTGCCCCTCATTCCAATGGAAATGCAGAACTTGAGTCAGGGATCCTGATCGCTAACCTCCCGAAGCTTTCCTGGAATGTGATTCGTCTCGCGAAGAAGTAAGAAAGAAGGGCCATGTCTTTACTATCTATTTTTGTAAAGATATGGCCCTTGTGATTTTACCCAGGCAAACAATGAGAAGCAGGCAATCGGCTTTTCGGAGAAAGGACATGTGAAGGAAAGCTATACCAATAAATTGAGAACAATCTTGCTAGATTTATATGATAGTTCCACAGAGCTGAATGGCTGGTCAAGCTGTTTCAGTCTATCCTAAATATCGAGTTTTAATCTAGAGGAGGCCTTAAGGAATGTCGGGTACAGATGCGAGGAAAAAGCCAAGAATTCATAATCATAATAATCCTTATCGGGATAATGTTCAGGGAAAGGCAAATGAACCAATTACGGTTGCTGGTTTATTGGATCGTGCAAAAAAACTGGTTGGCATCAGCGGAAGCGTTCCGGTTTCAGACTGGACTCTAGAAGAAATTTATAATCGGCTAGAAGAAAATGCACCCCGAATTGCCATTATTGGCGGTTCAGCAGACCATCCTGCCCATATCCTGGACATGGAAACTGTATCTCGCGCGGCATTAATCATCTGGGAGGAAGGTGGACTTCCGTTTTATTTTAGCACTCCGGTTCTTTGTGACGGCACGGCACAAAGCAATATGGGGATGTCCTATTCGTTGCAAAGCCGGAATGCCATTGCAGAAATTGTGGTTAACCAGATGGAAGCGCATTCTTATCACGGTGCTTTTGTCATACAGGGCTGTGACAAACAGCCGCTTGCAGTCTTAAGCGGACTGGCATTATTAGACCGTGTTCGGCGGCTGCGCGGGGAAGCCCCTGTCTTTGCTTCCTTTGCTCCTTCCCATGTGTTAAAGGGAGGGGAAATTCCAGATGATTTGAAAAAGGAATTGACCAATGTCGCGGAACGAGCTATTCAGATGGGAGAACAAAATATTGCCGACGATATCTTCGATGCTCTCAGTTATATCCTTCAATGCTCATCAAACACTCAATTTCAAGGTGTGTTGGTCCGGGCAGTTGAACAGGGGATTATTACGTTTAAAGAGCAAAAATACTTTGAAAAATGGCTGGCAGTCAATACTTGCGATGCTGCCGGGGGGATTTGTGCCTTCCACGGGACAGGGAACAGTTCAAGAGATATCATGGCGGGATTGGGTTTTGTCCACCCGGAACTGGAGCTGTTAACTGAGCCTCCAACAACTGAACAGCTGAGGCCAGCCATTGAGGCTCTCTTCTCCATCGCCAACCGGCCGGAATGCAGTGCTGCTGAACTGATTGGTGCCAATATTGCCAATGCGGTTCGTATTCATAGTTCTGCCGGAGGTTCTTCCAATTTGATGATGCACATAGTAGGGGCAATGATTTATGCCGGATATCAATTCTCGCTGTGGGATCTGGAGAAAATTCATCAATCGCATCCGATTCCCGATTTATTTGACTACAGTCTGACAGAGGGAAGGGACATATTTGCTTTGGCCCAGCAATGTTGTTCCGGCACAATCAGGGGAATGGAAACACTATTCTATGAATTGCTTCAAAATGAAGTTCCGATGGATTCGGATGCTCTTACAGTCACGGGTCAAACATGGAAGGAAAGATTAAGCAATACCAGGGGATTAAGTGCCGACGGTGTGAAAGATAATCCCATTATTTTAAGCAAACCCCGGAGAAAATACAGTGGAGTGGATGTGCTGCGGGGGAACTTCTTTGAGAGTGCGGTTGTGAAGATCAGCGGGATGTCTACCTATCAATTAAATCAGTTTGATGAGAAAGTTTCGTTCGTTCTCTACTTTGAGAATGAAGATGAGGCAAACAAGCAGCTTCTCAATGAAAAGCTTCTTGAAGAGCTCAGGGAGTCAAAAGTATTTCCACATGAGCATTTATTGCAAATGTGGAAATTTAATCAGCCAGAAAGCTTTTTAGGAGCCGGGTCTTTAAACTACGATCATTTATTTAATCAAATGGTCAAAGATCAAATCTTGAAGCTGGCAATCATTATTGCCGGCCAAGGCCCCGAGGCATTTGGAATGCCGGAAATGTTCACGCCTATGCAGCATATCAATGCCAACCGTCAGCTTAAAACATTGGCTACTCTTATCAGTGATGGCCGTTATTCTGGGGTATCCTACGGGGCGGCAATTGGTCATATGACTCCTGAAGCATTTAATGACGGAGGATTATTATTTCTGCGGAAGGGAGATTTGCTGCATTTACGGTTCCGTTCCAGACGTATTGAACTGCTCGATCCGCAGGAGTTTAGTGCCGGTAAAATTCACCTCTACCAGGGTGACTTGAAAGTCGAACGGGAAGTTCTCGGCAAGAAGAGGAAGAGTACGCTGAGAAAACGGCAAAAAACCGTTGCAGCCTCTAATCGTTTAACAGGGTGCACCGATGCATCGGAAGGAGTGGTTCCATTGCCGGTAAAAATGGACGCAGAAATTCCAACTGCATCTACACTAATTCAAAATGCATAGGAAGTATGGGAAGATACAGCTATTTCACGACACTCCACCTGTTGTTTTTAAATGATAAATAGAAAACCAGGGTACAGTTTACAGGACCCTGGTTTTCTATTTATTAATTAGTCTATTAGAATTCTTTTGCGATCGCTGCTGCTTTTTCTAATCCATCTGCGATAATTTTTTCTGACTGGTCAGGGAATTGGTTGTGGCCTTCAATAATTACAGTTGCAGCATCCTGTACTCCCCAGAATCCAAGCATTGTCTTAACGAAATTAACGGCCATTTCGGAAGCCTGTGCAGGGCCTTCGGAATACACTCCACCGCGAGCATTTAAGAGTGCAACTTTCTTGTCAGTAAGTAAACCAACAGGACCTTCAGCTGTATAACGGAATGTCTTGCCAGCCTGTGCCAAATAGTCCAGATAAGTGTGTAACACTGCTGGTACAGTGAAGTTCCATAATGGGAAAGCTAAAACGATTTTATCAGCAGCCAGGAATTGATCAAGATATTTGTTGACCAGATCGGTTGCTTCCTTTTCGGAAGGAGTTAATTCCATCCCTCTTGAGAGTTTGAACATGCCATTGATTTTATCGTTATCGTAATATGGCAGATTTTCTTCAAATAGGTCGAGTTCAGTAATGGTATCCTCCGGATGAGAAGCTTTATAGC
This sequence comes from Mesobacillus foraminis, assembly GCF_004340465.1. Taxonomy (GTDB): domain Bacteria; phylum Bacillota; class Bacilli; order Bacillales; family Cytobacillaceae; genus Mesobacillus_B; species Mesobacillus_B foraminis. Next base: position 158,886 of record NZ_SLVV01000006.1, read on the forward strand.
TTTCAAGGAAAGAATAGTAAAGCTTAACACTTACTGCCTGCTCGATCGGGCGTGAATTGGCCTTGATGAATAATACATTTGACATAAAAAAAACCTCCAATTGATTCTGATTGGACAGGGTTGTAATACCCTGCTATTAAGTTGTTATAGCAACCAAAAGGGAAATGGCATCAATTCAATGAGTTCTGGACATTTTCCCTGATTTTTGCCAGCAATCTCTCCAGCTCAAAAAGTTCATCTTCTGAAATTCCCCTGCAGACGATTTCATTAAACTCCTCTGCAATTGGAATAATGCTTGAGCCAAGCTCCTGGCCACGCTTAGTAAGGTACAGCCTTACGGATCGCCGGTCTTCAGGGCATTGAATTCTTTTAATGAATCCTTTCCGCTCCAGGCTTGATGCCATTCTGGCAATATTCGTTTTATCTTTTTCAAGCTTTTCGACCAGTTGATTCTGGGTTAAGCCATCGTGCTCCCATAACAGCATTAAAATTAAATTTTGTTCGGGTGCAAGATTGTACGGCTCGAATCTTGCTTTAATAAAGCTGGTAAGCAATAGGTCCGTTTTATGAATTTTAATACTGATATAATCCTGAAATGTTAATTTCAAAGGAATCCCTCTTTTTAGTTGCTATACCTACTAAATCAAAATTAATTATAGGAACAGCAGGATAAAATGTCAATAAATAGAGCCTACAATAAAAAAAACTTAGTAGTGATATATAGTATTGACCATCAATCACAGTTTTATAAAAATGGTTGTTGGAGAATGGACCGGATCAATATCCTCATCTATGAACCGTATCACAAAGCGGCAAAGCTATGACATAACACAAATATCAAAAGCCCATACTAAACAAGCAGACGATTATTATAGTTAAAGGGGTTCATGCATGGGTAGACAGCAGCAGGAAGGACGTACAGGGGTAAAAAGACCAATAAAAAGTAAATGGGGAGTCTTGCTTGGTGCAGCTTTCCTGATGGGCTCATCCGCTATTGGGCCGGGATTTTTAACACAGACGGCAGTGTTTACAGAGCAATTACTGGCCAGCTTTGGATTTGTTATTTTAATGTCGATTATTTTTGATATTGGTGTACAGGTCAATGTTTGGAGAATCATAGCAGTATCCAGAAAAAGAGGCCAGGATATTGCTAATATGGTGCTGCCTGGCCTTGGATATTTCCTGGCATTTGCAGTTGCATTGGGAGGCCTTGCATTTAACATCGGGAATGTCGGCGGGGCCGGGCTTGGACTCAATGTTTTATTTGGGGTCGACCCCGCCATGGGAGCCATTATTACCGGAGTTATTGCCGTCGGTATTTTTCTGTCAAAAGAAGCGGGAGCAGCGATGGACCAAATTGCCAGGGCTTTAGGGCTGATCATGGTCCTGTTGACCCTCTATGTTGCTTTTCGGAGCAATCCCCCGGTCGGCGACGCGATTATTTATACTTTTGCACCGGAAAAGCTTGATCTGTTTGCGATCATTACACTGGTTGGCGGTACTGTAGGCGGATATATTACATTTGCAGGCGGGCATCGTTTGCTGGATGCAGGCATAGCTGGAAGGGAGAATCTCCAAAATGTAACAAAAAGCGCTGTTTCCGGTATAATTATAGCATCTGTTATGCGCATCTTCCTGTTCCTTGCCGTATTGGGTGTAGTATCGACGGGCTTTGCCCTGGATCCGGCAAATCCGCCGGCATCTGTTTTTGAGCAGGCTGCCGGAGCCGCAGGTTACAAGATGTTTGGATTGATTTTATGGGCCGCAGGGATTACATCAGTGGTTGGGGCAGCCTACACATCTGTTTCATTCCTTCGGACATTGTCAGGTAAAATTGACCGGAATCACCAAAAAGTTACGATTGGGTTTATCATTGTTTCCACCATCATTTATATAATCATTGGGAAGCCGATCGTCCTGCTGATTCTTGCAGGTGCATTTAATGGACTGGTGCTTCCGCTTGCCCTGGGAGCGATATTGGTGGCGGCGCACAATACATCCATTGTTGGTGATTATAAACATCCAATATGGCTTACGATTTTTGGCTGGATTGTCTTTTTGGGAACAGCTTATTTGGCGGCAGTAACCTTAAAAGACCAAATATCTCAGTTATTTTCATAAACTTTGAGGGAGGGGAATGAATGAAACCTGAGACTTTTCCGCTGGGGGACACCGGAATACAGTTATTGTTTGGAAATGAAATCTCTGAAAAGATCAATCAGGAAATCCGGCAATTTGCCGACAGCTTAAGAAGGTATCCAGTTAACGGCATTATTGAATGGGTGCCTGCCTATACGACGTTAACGATTTTTTACCGTCCGGACATCATCACTTACCATGAAATATGCAAGGTGCTTGAATCCAAATATATGGACTTGCAGGGAGGAGTGGCTGAGCCTACTTCTCTTATTTATGAAATACCTACCTTATATGGAGGAGAATCAGGGACTGATCTAGATTTTGTTGCAAACTATAATGGAATTACCAGGGAAGAAGTGATTTCCGTTCATACCGGACAGGACTATCTGATCTATATGATGGGGTTTATGCCCGGCTTCCCTTATTTAGGGGGGATGTCACCCAAAATAGCAGCGCCGCGGCGTGATAACCCAAGAGCTAAAATTTCTGCAGGGTCTGTGGGGATTGCGGGGGAACAAACCGGCATCTACCCTATAGAGACTCCAGGCGGCTGGCAAATTATCGGCAAGACTCCTGTGAAGCTTTATGATCCGGACAGCAAGAATCCGATTCTCCTATCTTCCGGCCATTATCTTCGGTTTATCCCAATAAGCAAAAGTGAATACGATGAAATTGAAAATGCAGTAAACAGTGGGACTTTCATCGTTAAAGCGAAAAAAAAATAAGGGGGAATCCAGGGTGATATCCATTGATTTAAACAGTGATCTAGGTGAAAGCTTTGGGGCTTATACAATCGGAAACGATGAGGAAGTCCTGAAGTACATATCTTCCGCCAATATTGCATGCGGTTTTCACGCAGGTGACCCTAACGTCATGATGAAGACGGTGCGTTTGGCCTGTTCTCTCGGCGTAGGGATTGGAGCTCATCCAGGTTTCCCTGATCTTGCCGGATTTGGACGGAGGAACATGCAATTGTCTCCTGAAGAGATTTTCAATCTTGTCGTCTATCAGGTCGGAGCCATACAGGGGGCAGCTAAAGCAATCGATGCAAAAGTTCGGCATGTCAAGCCGCATGGGGCGCTTTATAATATGGCTTCCGTCAATCGGGATATTGCCGGGGCTGTTGCAAGAGCAGTACGGGCGGTTGATCCTCAGCTGGTTTTGTTCGGCCTGGCTGGCAGCGAGCTGATTCAGGCGGGTGAAGAAATGGGATTAAAGGTGGCACGGGAAGTTTTTGCGGACAGAACCTACCAGCCTGATGGAACACTTACACCGCGCTCACAGCAAAACGCAGTCATCCAAGATGCCGACGAAGCTGTTCTGCGTGTGCTCAAAATGGTCAAGGAAGGGAAAGTAACGGCAGTAAATGGACAGGATATCTTCATTCAGGCTGACACCATCTGCGTCCATGGGGATGAAGAAAAAGCATTAGAGTTTGTGAAAAAATTAAGGACTGCCCTATTGGCAGAAAAGATAGAAATACGCAGCTTTGGAGTTGGTAGCCATGACTAGCCCGCTGTTTCAAGTGGTAAAACCAGGGCTTCTGACTTCGTTCCAGGATTTGGGCCGAACGGGCTACCAGGAATTTGGAGTGGTGGTTTCCGGTGCTATGGATGATTATGCCCTGCAAATGGCGAATCTCCTTGTAGGGAATGACAGGAACGAGGCTGCCCTGGAGGTCACTTTAATGGGGCCCACGCTCAAGGTACTGGAGGAAGCAGTCATTTCCATATGCGGGGGGGATCTTTCTCCAACAGTGAATGGAGTAAAGGCTCCCATGTGGAAAAGTTTCAGAGTAAAAAATGGGGATGTAATTGAATTTGGCCGCCCTGTTGAAGGTGCCCGTGCCTACATTGCTTTGGGCGGGGGATTTGATCTTCCGGAGATCATGGGAAGCAAGTCAACCTTTTTAAAAGCAAAGCTGGGAGGACTGAATGGGCGTCCCATTGAAAGGGATGCTATTTTGCATGGAACAGAAGCCGGCCGGGGGACTGCCGGACGCTCGCTTCATGCTGCTGAAATTCCTCGTTACCGGAAAGAAATGGTGATAAGAGTTTGTTTAGGGCCTCATCTTCATGCTTTCTCAGATTCATCCATCCAAACATTTTTATCTTCCATTTATGAAGTAACCCCGCAATCAGATCGGATGGGGTACAGGCTTAAGGGACCTCGAATTAAACATCAGACATCTGCGGATATTATTTCAGAAGCAATCCCGCTGGGCGGAATTCAGGTCCCTGCCAATGGGGAACCAATCATTTTAATGGCAGATCGCCAAACAACCGGGGGATATACCAGAATCGCAACAGTCATTTCGACTGATATTCCATTGCTGGCGCAGGCATTGCCCGGATGTCTGCTTCGCTTTGTTGCCATTCCGGTAGAAGAAGCACAGCAACTTTACAGAAGGAGAGCAAAGCTCCTTCGTGTATTAGAAATGGTGGCCAGGTCCAACCGTTAATCCCTGTGTCAACAATATGATTAAGGCTGCCAAGCAGGCGAACAGGCTCCCAGTGGCCTGTTCTTATTTTTATCGAGAAAGTTCGGAAAAATGAAAAGGCCTATTTCCATCCCTCCACTGAAGGTTTTAGTGTCATGAGCTTTATGAAGACCACTTTGGGTTTGAACCTCTCGGGTATCGGTCCTCATGAGTCATATGAAGACCATTTTGGGCTTGAACCTCTCGAGTAACGGTCCTCATGAGTAATATGAAGACCATTTTGGGCTTGAACCTCTCGGGTAACGTTCCTCATGAGGGTTATGAAGGCCTCTTTGGGTTTGAACCTCTCGAGTATCGTTCCTCATGAGGCTTATGAAGACCATTTTGGGCTTGGACCTCTCGAGTATCGTTCCTCATGAGGGTTATGAAGACCATTTTGGGCTCGGACCTCTCGGGTAACGTTCCTCATGAGGCTTATGAAGGCCTCTTTGGGTAACCTCTCGAGTATCGTTCCTCATGAGCCATATGAAGACCATTTTGGGTCTGAACCTCTCGAGTATCGTTCCTCATGAGCCATATGAAGACCAATTTGGCTCGGACCTCTCGAGTATCGGTCCTCATGAGGCTTATGAAGACCATTTTGGGCTTGGACCTCTCGAGTATCGTTCCTCATGAGGGTTATGAAGACCATTTTGGGCTCGGACCTCTCGGGTAACGTTCCTCATGAGGCTTATGAAGGCCACTTTGGGCTCGGACCATTTCAAGGTTTCGTCATTCATGCACTAGGTGAAGACCTATCTTGCAAAAATGAAATGATTGTCGTACACAGACGGGTAGCTGTCTTTTTATATTTTTATTCTGGAAGATAGACGTTCAAAAGTTCATATACTTTTCACAAATCATGTGAAAAACTTCACAAATTGGTGCTATACTTTCGTTATTAACTTAACTATAGTAAAAAGCTTTCCGCTAACAGCCAGATTTGTTAACAGCAGAAATGCAGCTTTTGATTTGAAAAGGGACTTTCCAAATGAAAAACAGTCTAGTAAATCGTGTTGTATTAATTGGCACAGGTGCCGTAGGTTGCAGTTATGCCTACTCTATGATCAATCAGGGAGTTGCCGAGGAATTGGTTCTTATAGATGTGAATGAAGCGAAGTCGGAAGGGGAAGCGATGGACCTGAACCACGGTATGCCGTTTGCCCCCTCTCCAACAAAGGTGTGGAGCGGTTCTTACGAGGATTGCGGCAGTGCAGATCTGGTGGTCATTACGGCTGGGCTCGCGCAAAAACCAGGTGAGACACGTCTTGAATTGGTAGAAAAGAATACCAGGATCTTTAAAACGATCGTTAAAAACGTGATGAACAGCGGCTTTGACGGGATTTTCCTGGTGGCTACTAACCCGGTTGATATTTTAACACATGTAACAATGAAAGAATCAGGGCTGCCAAAAGAACGTGTCATTGGTTCAGGAACAGTTTTAGACTCAGCTCGCCTGCGTTTTGCACTGGGGCAGTTTTTCGATGTGGATACTAGAAATGTCCATGCCTATATCATAGGGGAGCATGGAGATACTGAGCTGCCAGTCTGGAGCCATACTTCTATTGGAGTAAAGCAGCTTGACACCGTCCTGGAAGCGAAAAATGATCTGAACAAAGAATCTCTGGAGGACATTTTCGTGAATGTTCGTGATGCTGCTTATCACATTATCGAGCGAAAAGGGGCAACTTACTATGGAATTGGAATGTCGCTCGTCCGTATCACAAAAGCCATTTTAAATAATGAAAACAGCATTCTGACTGTTTCTGCTTATTTAAATGGTGAGTATGGACATCAGGATGTATATATCGGAGTTCCTGCCGTCATCAATCGAGATGGAATCCGCGAGGTCATCGAGCTGGAGCTGAATGAAAAAGAAAAAGACCAATTTGACCGCTCTGTTTCCGTATTAAAAGAAACCTTGAAACCAGGTGCTGAAGTCTAGATATCTTGCAGTTCCAGAAACTTGAAGCCTTGAAATCAAATTTCGAATGATAGCAGGTGGCGGTATGGAAACAATGAATACGACAAAAAAAGGTTATTTTATGATGGCTGTCCTGTGGCTGGCGTATGTAACCTTTGCAATGAACTGGGTTGCCGGGTCTTCCCTGACACCGCAAATCACTGAAACCTTTTTTGGCGGCCCCGTGAAGCCTGTCATATCTCAGCTGGTTAATTACTCTATTACAACTGCACGTGTATTTGCGAACATTCTCGCAGCGGTCGTATTAATGAAGTTAGGGCCAAGAAAAGCGGGAGGAACGGCCATTGGACTGTTAATGATGGGCCTTGTTGCTATCTATCTGCCAAATTACTGGGCATATACAGCGGCAAGAATGGTGATGGCCGTAGGTGGATCAATGGTGATTGTCTATATGAACCCTGTAGTTGCTCACTATATCACAAATTCAAAAGTGAAACTGCAAATCAATGCGGCTAATACCGTTGCCTACAACGCAGGTGCATTTATTGTGGCTATTTTATTTACCCTGTTCGCCAGCCAGATGATCGAGAACTGGCGGATGACACTGACGTTTTTCGCATCCTTGACCATCCTGTTCTTTGCAGGCTGGCTTTGGAAGGCGGAAAACTTTGAAACAAATGCCGGCGTTGGCAAGGAAGGCGAGGCCTATGGATATAAGGATGCGCTGAAGGATGGATTCGTATGGCGATACGGTCTGGCCTTTGCCTCTTTTTTAACTTTGTATGTATTATCGTTGGTAAGCTTTAAAGCGATTTTTGACGAATATACATTATTAAACGGTTCTGTTACTAACCTGTTGATATCCGGGTTTGGAATTCTGGGGACGTTCGCCGGAATAAAAATAGGAAATAAAGGGGTTATGCGGAAACCCACTTTGATTGTGACAGGAATTGTCATGGTAGGAACATTTGCGCTCGCATTGGTGTTTGCCAATTCTCTGCCGATTGTATCTTATTCGATGATTGCACTTTCAGGGTTTGCCATGTATGTCCAGTATCCCATATTTTTGAATCTTCCCCATGAATTGAAAGGAATGACTCCACATAGATTGACAATTATGTTCGGTTTATTCTGGGCATTGGCCTATGCAGGGCAAACGATTGCGACTATTGTTTGGAGTTTTATTTTAGGCTCAGCCGGATATATTCCCTCAATGATTTTCTTTATATCTGCCTCTTGCTTATATATCTTCCTGGTGGCTACCTTCCCTGAAACAAGACAGAAGGGCGTGGAAGCCAGGAAAGCGGCATGAGCTGAATATATGTGATAAAAAGTCCATTTCATCGATTTGGACTTTTTTGTTTGTAAAAGTTTGGATTTCCGTCATCCTTAATATGCTAATATAGATATGACAGAATTTTAAGAAAAGGTAGGGGCAAAATTGAATAAGAAAAATAGATTGGCTCTCAGGGTTTCTTTATTTGTATTAGTGGGTTTTCCACTTATTTTTTTATTTGTTTCGTTTCTGACCGGAAACTGGAATTTCCTAATTTATAGTCTACCTTCTGCCTTTGCTGCCGGATTTCCTGGATTTATGGTTGCTGTTCAGCAAATGAAACAGGAACGGAATAATGCTTGATTCTATATTTATGGGAAGGAAAAACGCTCAGAGCAGCTCTGAGCGCTGGCAGTCATTTTATTTTCAATTTCATTTTTCCTCCAGGATGTTCATATCTTCCAAAACTTCCATTGTGATGGAACGAGCTCTGGAACCGCTGCCGTCAATGTTGGTGGCGAATACCCAGTCAGCCTTATCTGTTTCAATATAGCCAACATACCAGCCGAGTCCATAATCGGACAGCCTTGTACCTGTTTTGCCATGAAGCAGATAGGAATCTGCTTCTTCATTAATCATCATTCTTTTCACGGTTCTCATTGTCTGTTTATCTAAGGGGAGACGTTCCTCAACAAGCTTTTCCAAAAAAACGGCCTGTTCCTTTGCCGATATTCTCAGACTGCCATCCAGCCAGTATTGATCAATCCCTCCACTGATGTCCATATTGCCGTATTGGATGAGGTGCAGATAATGTTGCATGTTTGGAGCCCCAATGTCCCTGGCCATTTGCTGGTAATACCAGATGACCGAGTGTCTCATTCCTGATCCAAGAGTATGATCACGGTTCCATTCGGGAATTTCACGAAGGATGCCATCCCAGCGTTTAACTTCATATTCATCTGCCACCGCTTTGGTTTGCAGGCCAATCAACGCATTGGGTATTTTAAAGGTGGATTCAGGAGTGTACCTCTCCATACTTCTGTTTTCATTGTAGATATAGGTTTTATCAGTTTTCAGGTTTTTTAAAACGATTGTTCCTGACTGGCCGTCAAAGAGTTCACTGATCTCTAAATCTTTTTCTTTATATTTTTCAGCGGCATTAGGAGTATGCGGGAAGTATGCTGTAAATTGTAGCGCTATTAGAGCGTATACGAATAGTTTTTTCATTTTCATTCTCCTTCGTATAGTGTAAGTAGGCATGTATCAGCGTAGGCCTCCGCTGATTATATATCATAGCTAGTTAACTAGATTTGTTAGTTTCAAGTATATTGTCATTTGCCAAATAACAAAACAGCCATTTTTATGGACTGTACCCATACAGATGTAAGAGAAGGGAAGAGAAATGAAAAGATATGAAGAGATTATCAAGGTGATTGAGCGGCGGGCAAAACAAGGCGAGCTGACTGCGGGAAGCAAATTGCCTTCGATTCGGGCTTTATCACAGGAATTTAACTGCAGCAGAAACACGATTATTAAAGCTTATCAGGAGCTGGAGAGCAGGCATCTCATATATACGGTCCCAAAGAGCGGTTATTATTTAGTCGGGGATTATCCATTGCTGCATGATGATTTCAATAAAGGCGCAAAAATCGATTTTTTTTCAGCCGGTCCGGATCGCAGCGGAATGCCTTATCAGGATTTCAAGCACTGTCTAAACCAGGCGATAGAATTATACAAGGAAGACATGTTTATGTATTCTGAGGTACAGGGACTGCATTCGCTTCGAGATACTTTAGCCCGGCATTTACGGGATTTGCAGGTATTTGTTCCACCTGGTAGGATTTTTGTTGTGTCAGGATCGCAGCAAGCCCTTCATTTGTTGGTGAAACTGCCTTTCCCGAATGGCAAAACAAATATCTGTGTCGAACAGCCCACACACAATAGTTTTATTGAATCTCTTAAACTCGAGAAGGCAACGGCCTATGGGATTGAGGTAACAAGTTCCGGGATTGATTTTGATCGATTGGAGCACCTATTCAAACAACATGAGATTAAGTTCTTCTACATCACTTCCAGATTTCATAATCCAACCGGTTATAGCTATTCCAATTCAGAGAAGAAGAGGATCGTGGAACTAGCCCAAAAATATGATGTTTACATTGTTGAAGATGACTATATGGGAGATCTTGAATTCAGGCTGAAGCAGGATCCCATATTTGCCCATGACCCTTCAGGCAGGGTGATTTACACGAAAAGCTTTTCAAAAGTACTGCTTCCAGGCTTGAGGCTGGGTTTAACGGTACTTCCCGAAGCTATGAAAAAGCACTTTTCTCTTGCAAAATACGCATCTGATTTACATACCCCGGTACTGACGCAGGGTGCGCTTGAAATCTACCTGAAAAGCGGAATGTATGACGCGCATATCAAAAACATGAGAGAGATCTATAAGGAAAAGAGTGCTATTTTACAGCAGGCATGCGAGGATTATCTCCCTTCATCTGTCACTTATTCAAGGTCCTTATCGGGTTTTTACATAACCATTTTCTTGCCCGCCAGTCTTAAGGCGAACCAGCTGATTAATGATCTAAGCAGGGAAAACGTATTTGTGGGCAATGCTGAAAATATGTTTCTGCCAGAGTTTAAAAAAGATCATATCCTCCGCTTAAGTGTTTCACATGTTGAAAAAGAGAAAATACCGGCAGGCGTACAGAAAATTGCGGATGGTATCAGGAGGCTTTCTTGTGAAAAAAAGTAATAAGAAGAAAGGAGCAGGAGAGATGTTTCCAAAACTTGAAACCGAAAGGCTTATTTTAAGAGAAATTAACGAGGAGGACGCAGAGGCAATATATGGGTTCTTCTCCCACCCGGAGGTCACAAGGAATTATGGGCAGGAGCCTTTTACTGCAGGGGGCCAGGCAAGTCAGCTTGTGGATGTATTTGCAAGGAACTTCAGAGAAAAACGAGGGATCAGGTGGGGGATTGAGATCAAAGGGGAAAGGGGCCTGATTGGAACAATTGGCTTCAACGCCTGGGTGCCCAAGCATAAGCGGGCGGAAATCGGCTATGAGCTTCATCCTCTGTTCTGGCGGAACGGATACGCGGCAGAAGCTTTGAATCGGGTAGTCTCGTACGGTTTCGAAGAACTTCTGCTTAAGAGGATCGGAGCAGTTGTTTTTATTGAAAATAATGCCTCAAATCAATTATTGATGAAAATGGGATTTGAAAAAGAGGGCATTTTAAAAAATTATATGCATCAAAACGGGGAGTCATTTGACACGTATATCTACTCTTTGTTAAAAGAGAAACGGCTCTCCGGGGAGAACCTACCTAATAAATCGAATATGAATTCATAAAAACTAAAAAAAGACTCTAGATCAGAGTCTTCAATAACATGGAATGTTCTATATAATCAACGGCCGGATAAAGTTCACTGTAAGATTCAACAACTGAGCTATTCAAATTTTTTACGTGAAAATAGTTGCTGAGATAGCTTACGGACAGAACAGGAACATCTTCTTCATTTGTAAAGGTCAGGGTGATGTCACTCTTATGATATTGTTTTAATGTTTGAAGCATAAGCTTGGTATAGTCTAAAGACATTCTTTTTTGTCTCCCTTCTAAAAGGGAAGGTGACTAAGAAAAGTCAATTAGGTCCCTATTGTGTAACACAATTTAACAATATTATAGCACAGCAGGATGATGAAATCTAACTTTTTAAAGAATTATGTTTTTTTGCAGCGTTTATAGAATGAACTGTTCGGCTCAAATAGGAAAAGCGCATTGTGTAAATTCTACCAATGCGCTTTTATTCCTTTATTCTTTATAAGATTAGTATACTTTATCGCCATTAAAGATGGAGTTTTTTACAACAACATAATCCACATTGCGAATAGCATTTAGCTTAGTGCCCCCTGCATAGGAAATGGATGACTGGAGATCCTGCTCCATTTCTGTCAATGTTTCTTGTAATGGGCCCTTGTACTCAACATACATCTTTTTGCCTTCAACGTTTTTCTTTTCACCTTTTTGGAACTCTGATGCGGACCCAAAATATTCCTTGAACAGCTTCCCATCTTTTTCAATGGTTACTCCAGGAGACTCTTCATGTCCGGCAAAAAGAGAACCAATCATGACCATTGTTGCACCAAATCGGACAGATTTTGCAATATCACCATGTGTACGGATCCCGCCGTCAGCAATAACAGGCTTGCTTGCCGCTTTAGCGCACCAGCGCAGTGCCGCCAGCTGCCAGCCGCCTGTGCCAAATCCAGTCTTAATCTTGGTAATGCAAACCTTTCCTGGTCCAATGCCGACCTTTGTCGCATCTGCCCCGGCATTCTCCAGCTCTCTTACTGCTTCAGGAGTTCCAACATTTCCTGCGATGACAAAGCTGTCAGGCAAATATCTCTTAATATGCTGGATCATTTCAATTACGGCATTGGAATGGCCATGCGCAATATCAATGGTAATGTATTCAGGTATAAGCTGTTCTTCTGCTAATTGCTGGATGAAACCATACTCCTCTTCTTTCACACCAACGGAAATGGACGCATACAGACCCCGTTGTTTCATATCCTGAATGAAGGAAAGGCGCTTTTCTGGTTCAAAGCGATGCATAATATAAAAGTATCCATTTTCAGCCAGATAAAGGGCAATTTTTTCGTCGATAATCGTTTGCATATTTGCAGGAACCACTGGAAGCTTGAAGGTGCGTCCGCCTAGGGTTACACTTGTATCGCATTCAGAACGGCTATTTACTACACATTTATTTGGAATCAATTGAATATCTTCGTAATCAAAAACATTTTCCATGTTATACACCTCTATATACGAATATTGTATTTGTTTTCATAATAAATCGTTCGGACATTAGGTAATATACCTTATATTTTTGATTCTGTAAAGCATTTTTGGATGCTTTTTAATAATTCCTGCCTCTTTTTTAGTAAAGGTTTTCAATTCTGGTTGACAGGCAGGAGTTTTGGGAGAAACATGAGCACTATTTTAAAAGGAACATCATATAAGAGATGTTAATCGTCAGAAAAATATTGTAAAATTATTGAAGATCAAGATTTTAGAGTAAGGACGTGTAGAGATTGTCAGATTCATTGACGACTAGTGAACGTACCATGACACAGCTTAAAGCGGATTGTGAAAGTTGCTTCGGTCTGTGCTGTGTGGCTTTACCTTATGTGAAAGGAGCTGATTTTGCATTTGATAAGACAGGGGGTTCACCCTGCCGAAATCTGCAATCGGATTATCGCTGCAGCATTCATACGAAACTCAGGGAATCAGGATTTCGAGGGTGTGCCGTTTATGAATGCTTTGGTGCAGGACAAAAGGTTTCCCAATCAACGTATGGAGGAAGTGACTGGCGCAGCAGACCCGAAACAGCACAGGAAATGTTTGCCGTGTTTCCTGTCATGCAGCAGCTGCATGAAATGCTGTACTATTTACATGAAGCCATGCACCTAGAGGCAGCAAAGCCGATCCTGAAAGATTTGCAGGTTGCTTACAATAAAACGGAATCTCTTACAGAACTAAACCCAAGCAGGATTTTAAGCCTGAATGTTCCAGACCATCGAGTTCTTGTGAATGATTTGCTTTTGCGTACAAGTGAGCTGGCGAGAGCTGAAACACCAGTCAAGAATAGCAGGATGGGAAGGGGCAGTGACCTGATTGGAGCTAAATTAAAGGGAGCTGACTTAAGGGGGGCAAACTTTAGAGGAGCACTTTTGATTGCGGCTGATTTAAGAGGAGCAGACATGAGAGTGTGTGATTTTATTGGGGCGGATCTTCGGGATGCGGACTTAAGCGGTGCAAAGCTGACAGGGAGCATTTTTCTTACGCAGGCACAGATTAATTCCGCAAAGGGAGACCGGAACACCAAGCTGCCAGCAGGGCTAAGGATTCCCGACCACTGGAAGAAGTAAAAGTGTAAAAATCCATTTATTTTTTGTTTAGAGTTAATTTTGAATCAATTAAACTGGGGCAGATTCCACTAATCTGCAGAGGAGGGAGCAGGATGATTCATTTTAGACAAGCGGCGGCACAGGACCTGGAGCGAATTGTTGAAATGCTTGCAGATGATGATCTGGGGAGTCAGAGAGAGCGTTTTGAGGACCCTTTGCCTCCGTGTTATATGAAAGCTTTTGAGGCAATCGATGCGGATCCAAATAATGAATTAGTTGTTGCCTGTGAGGGAAATGCGGTAATCGGGGTATTTCAGATAACTTTCACTCCTTATATAACCCATCAAGGCGGATGGCGGGCTACAATTGAAGGTGTAAGGACATGTTCTGCTGTGCGTGGCCGGGGAATAGGTGCCAAGCTTATTGAATGGGGAATCAGCCTTGCAAAGGAACGCGGCTGTCATTTGGTTCAGCTCACAACCGATAAAAAGCGAACAGACGCTTTACGATTTTATGAACGCTTAGGCTTTCAAAACACTCACGAAGGGTTAAAAATGAAATTATAGTTTTATAATGTTCTGTTTAAGTGCAGTCAGGATATTAAACTGCAGGGAGATTTTTCTTGTAAGAGCCGTTAGTCATGAACAGCGGATATTTATTTAGGCGTTGTTTATATATAGTAAAATCAGCCCAATCAAGAAGTATTTTCTGAGAGGTAATAAATTATTGATATGGCCAATATCACTCTGTCCTGATTCCTGAGGGGATGGAGATTTGTCCAGCAATGTAATCAAAATGAAGCTTTAAAGCTTAAATATTGAGAAGCAACTAATGAACCGGAGAAGGAACAAGCTGGAAAACGGCTTGTTCTTTTTTTAGCATTCATTGAAGATACTTCGGGTGTTTTTGTTGTTTCCCCTTCATTTCTTCAAAAAGATTGGGCTTATTTTGAGAGCTGGGTGTTTCTTCGTTTGACGATAGCTCTGGAAAGTAACTGTTCATTAATTTTTTAAATTCACCCATGGTTAAAGGTTTAGCATCATCCTTTAATTCGTACCCAAGCTGACCGTTCGGTTCGATTGTTGCTGTTTTAACATCTTCTATGCGGGATATGCCTGAATTGCGCAGCCTCATTTCAAGCTGATCCACTGTTAATCTCAGTTTTTTTAGATTAGGGACATTTAACATTCCATTTTGAATGACAATCTTTGACTTGCCTGTAATGAATTTTTCGAAGGTATTTGACTTAATTTGCACATATTCCAGGATGACGATTGCCAGGATAAAAATTCCGGCACCTATGATGGCTTTCAGAACACTTTTTTGGACAACTGGCTGAACGATGATCGTACCGATGGAGATCATGACAACAGTCTGGGCCATTGTCATCTGTGAAATAGATTTCCTGCCTGCAATTCTAAACAGGAGAATGCCGGATAAAATTAACACTAAAGGTTCCCAAAGTATGTTCGTATCCATAAAATCACCCTTTTAATAACGTAGTCTTTTTTTAAAGTAAACGGTTCTAAGTCATTTTATCCTCTTAAAGGTGAATTTATGGAAGCCCTTGGGAGGCAACAGGGGTTTGTCGGCGCTGAATATTATTAGCTGACTGGGAGCATTCTAAAAGAAAAAAGGATTGTAGGCGAATGAAACCCAATAAAATTTACTTGGCTATGTTAGTTGCCCCGTGGCTTTCCTTCCCTTTCCTGGGAATGAAAACATTCAGGAGATTTTTTCCAGCTACCCTGTTTATCTGTCTTGTTGTGGTCGGAGAAACCATTGTGGCACGAAAAAAGGTGTGGTGGTGGTTTTATAAAAAACTCAATAAAAATTTGATAGGTGAAGCTCCACTTATCGCCGGGCCATTTTTTATAGGATCCTTATGGATATTGAAATTTACATATGGAAAGTTTTTGACGTATATGACAGCCAACCTGTTGGTCGATTCCTTTTTTGTTTATGTCGTCATTAACTGGTTTAAGCAAAGAGGATATGCTGCTCTCGTTCGTTTACAAAAAGGCCAGTTATTAATGATCTTCCTTTTTAAAGCTATTTTGCTTTATACGTTTCAATTCATAAAGGAGAAAAGAGATGCAGCCTCCAATACTCAGTAAGGTGCATCTTTGCGCTCTTTAGAAAGTTTATATGTTTCTTAACTATGCCTAATGGTGATGGGGTAGAGATAAGGTTTTTTTGGCTCAGCTATTTCCTGCCAATTTGTCACTTTAATATAAGGGAGAAGTGCTCCCTTATAAGTTGTGACACCGATGATTCCCTCGGCGTTAATCCAGGAGTCTTTTTTTAGCCTGGAGGCATCACGGAATTCGGATAGAAATCCGATAATTCCGGCATCTGCCACACAATGGGTGATCAGAAAACGGGAGATGACCAGCTGGTTTCCATTAAAGCCTTCTTCTTTATATACAAAACCGGTAAGCTCTATCTTCCGGCCTTTATATTTATTCACATCCGTTGAGATTTCCTCAAAAAAACTTGAATAAATTCTATCATTCAGCTTAATTACCTCTGAGTTCTCCAGCGCCATCATCAATTTGTCATACTCTTCACTTCTCATTTCATTTTCGCTTCCAGTTGTCAGATCGTCCCCGGGTTCTTCCACATTTTGCTCCCCAGTAGCTGTACCCTTGTTTATATGTTTGTTATGTAAGCGGCTATCTTCCCCATTTTCAGAATCTGGATTACCGGATCCTGATAAAGTAATCATGGCCCCTTTTTTATTGGCAATAGATGCATCTAAAACCTTGGCTGGAAGCAAAAATCCTGTTAGTAAGGGAAAAACAATCATAGCGCAGGATATGAGTTTTTTTGTCGTGAACGGGGTATCCCCATGCTCATGTGTATGTCCAAGTGAGCAACATTGACTTTTTTTACAGTCTGAATAGGTGTGAACTGGTGCGGAACTCCATACACGAGTAATTTGAATTAAAAACAACAATAGAAAGATAATGGCTGCGGACTGGCTAAGGTGATCATATTTTGGATTGATGAATTTATTAATTTCCCCGGTATAATGCAGGTTGAAGAGAAAAATAGAAAAACTAATCAGTATGAGAGCTCGCGTCGCTTGTTGACTATTAAATTTCATTGAGACCCTCCTACAATATGCTGTACGTGAGCATGAGAATAGTAAAAACAGTACAAATCACGATTGCCAGGACAGAAATGACAAATTTAAAACTAAAAACACTGGCCATCATAATTGTATTCTTTAGGTCCATCATCGGACCGAAGATTAAAAAGCCCAGTATCGGCGTTGCAGGAAAAATGCTGCTAAAAGAAGCGCCAATAAAAGCATCCGCTTCGGAACAAAGTGATAACACAAACGCTAGTCCCATCATGACAAGAGTAGAGGACGCTATGCCTCCG
This sequence comes from Mesobacillus foraminis, assembly GCF_004340465.1. GTDB lineage: Bacteria > Bacillota > Bacilli > Bacillales > Cytobacillaceae > Mesobacillus_B > Mesobacillus_B foraminis. The sequence continues at coordinate 176,006 of NZ_SLVV01000006.1, forward strand.
CCGATATTCAGCAGCGAGCCAGCAGACATATACGTTTGTACAAAAGCCGCCAAGAAGGCTCCGGCAATTAAATACTTCCCCATATCAAAAAACTCATCAATCGAATGCAGAAGCATTGACCATAACTTGTCTAAAAATGATGATTTCAAAGGTGAGCTGTGATGGTGGGAAGCAGACAGGAGGGACGGTTTTAACTGGTTTTGCTTAAATAGCAAGCTGACACTGAAGGCTGCAATCAGGGCAATCAGGAAGCCCATTCCCATTCTTGAAGCAGCCATTTTTATATCGTTGCCAAATGCCATATAGGTTGACGCAATAACAATTGGATTAATAAGAGGACCTGTCAGCATAAAACCAATTCCCGCGGCAACAGGAACCCCTTTTTCTACAAGCCTTCTTACAATGGGAACAATTCCGCATTCACATGCTGGGAAAAGGGCGCCTATAATGCAGCTCATTGTCACTGCCAAGTATTTATTCTTAGGAAGCCACAAACGAATATGTTCTTCGGTTACAAAGATTTGGATCAAACCTGCTATTAGAACTCCAATTAAAACAAAGGGCAAGGATTCTATTAAAATGCTTAAGAAAATAGTATTCAGGTTTAAAATTGATGAAGGAAGCTGGAAAGTACCCGAAATACTAGAAATAATGCTGAGAAGCAATAACACAGCACTTATGGCAGCAATCCCTGTGAGATCTAAAAGATTGGACCGGATCATTCTGAACATAGTATTCCTCCACTTGTTTTTACTAGTTTTGATTGATAGTTTAATGTACGTCTTTATGCGAATATGTATGACAGAAATCCTGCCTGTTTTCCTGTGTGTCAGGCTTTGCTATTACCGATGCCGAATTGCCGCAGGTAAATTAGCTTGTCTTAGAGTAGATTCCTTTTCCGAACTCCATTTTTAGTTATATTCTCTGGTTTTAAAATGGAATCATTACGATTTATAACCTGGAACAAAACGGCTGCTTTTTAAAAGAATATTAGGAATCATTACGATTTATGCACGGGAATTTGAGGAGAAAGGGGAATCACAGATAGCAAACGTGTATGATTTTTTTTCATATACCTTTTGCGAAGTCATTCTTAAAGAAGAAAAGGGTAGGGAGGTGTTCAATGTTGGTGTCAGTCTATGGGCTGTGAACTTTTCTTTGCTATTGCAGGGCCAGTGATTAGTAACCTGAGCTAGCAGTTAAGTAAGTGTAAATGTTGCGGGTGGTTCGACAATGTTAATAATAGAAGATGGTTGAGGAGCATTAAGAAGAGAAGGGAGCTTTAGCTGTAGAAATTAAACTGGAGCAGAACTCTTGGGTGTGATCCTTAAGAAATTGGCAAGCAAGCAATGATTGCATCGAACTCAGCTGAAGTAAGTCAGTATGCACAGAAGGGAATGACCTCCAAAAATGGCAAATAAGAATCTGCTCAGCTTACAATTTTTTGATATTCATTTATAAAGTAGTCTAGTTCTATGCTCGCCTGAATCGTTTGTTCATGGCACAGCCCTTGTTTTTGGCCAATGTCCATCAGTTCCAATCTTAAAAATTCAATATATACTTTAAGTTCAAAGGGATCTAAAATTAACGTGTCTTTTTCCATTTCAATACCTCTTTCAGGTGAAGTCAATAAAATCACAAAACTTATTTTACCAATTTCTCCTAGATACTTTCAAAAGGTATTTTCTATAGATATTGATCGAAAGACCAGATATTGGAGTTATTAAATATTTACCTTCTGGTTGGAGTACACATAAGCCAGTTGATTTCCATTCCAGGCGCTTCGCTTTCCGCGGGGCTGGCGCTGAGCCTCCTCGTCGCAAGCTCCTGCGGGGTCTCAGCTGTCCAGCTGATTCCGCAGGAGTCTACGCGCCTTCCACTCCAATCAACAGGGGTTTAATAGTCAATGGGAAACAAACTGTAACTTGACAACAAACGAATATTCCTAATTTCATAAAAAATATTTTATCATTAACACACCCAGGAAAGGAAAGAACTGCAACTGCACTTTCTTGTTTTTTAGCTTGCTGTTTTCAGGTTTTACGGAATAATTTGTCTTTGATTAGTAAAAGATAAGGAAAAATTAATAGGGGAAATTGATTTGACTACCATTAAACCAATCAAAGTAGGATCAAAAGAATCCAATTCAAACGAAAAATTAACATCTGCGGAAATGGGAAAGCTTTGGGCAACATATATGGGGAATAGCATGTCAAAGCAAATCCTGACCTATTATCTTAAGAATGTGGAAGATGAGGATATCAAGAATTTACTAAAAAATGCCTTATCATTATGCGAAGATTTTTTAGCAAGCATTACAGAGATATTTAAAAAGGAAAATTTCCCGATTCCCGTTGGATTTTCAGAAGAAGATGTTAACCTCGAAGCTCCGAGATTATTTGAGGATGAGTTCTATGTTCATTATTTAAAATATACGGCTAAAGCAGGGATGAGCATTTACAATGTGGCAATCCCATTAATGTACAGAAAAGACGTAAAGGATTTTTTTCATAACTGTATGAAAATGACAGTAGATTTCATGGAGCAACTAAAGGAAATTCTAATGAGTAAGGGATACATTATAAAGCCGCCTTATATTCCGGTTCCTGAGAAGGTAAATTTCTTACATGGAAATTTTCTAAATGGATTTACTGGGCAGGTGCGTCCTTTGCATGCAATGGAAATCACGCATCTTTACGATAATATTGAAAATAATGCGACCAGCAAAGCGCTCATTTTAGGATTTAGTCAAGTTGCAAAAAAAGATAAAATCCGGGAGTTATTTATTAGAGGGAAGGATCTCACCCACAAATCTGTAGAACGCTATATCAATCAATTACATAGCTCAAACCTGCCGGCACCGGCGCCTCTGGACCATTTAGTCACAACGTCAACAATATCTCCGTTTTCTGAAAAGCTCATGCTTTTTCATAAAATGGATATGTTTTCAATGAAGGTAAGAGCCTTTGGAAACTCGGTAGCAGTAAACGGGAGACACGATATCGCTATGATGTATACAAAATCATTAATGAACATCTCGATTTTTGTAGAGGATGCAGCAAAAATCATGCTGGATAACGGCTGGTTTGAACAGCCGCCAGAAGCCGTTGACCGCGAAAACCTACTTTGAAAGTTAAGGGAAAGATTACTAATAATTCATTTTTTCTATCCTACCAGCTGGGCAAATGAGCAGTAATTTGAAGAAATTGATAATGACCGCTGATACATCAAGCGGTTTTTTTATTTGGGTAGACGCGAGATATAAATTTTACAAAAAAATTAGTACCAGGTATTAAAATTAGGTGGTAAAATAGGGTGTATGATTGTAATCGAGGGGGTTCTTTTATGTTCAGCTCAAGAGCACGAATAACGGCAATAGGGTCATACGTTCCGGAAAGAGTGTTAACCAATGCCGATTTAGAAAAAATGGTTGAGACCAACGATGAATGGATCGTAAAACGTTCCGGGATTAAAGAACGAAGAATCGCCCAAGAAGGTGAGTTCACCAGCGACATAAGCTACCAAGCGGTAGTAAATTTGATGGAACGATACAATAAATCGGTCGAAGATGTGGATATGATTCTTGTTTGTTCTATGACACCTGATTTTAAAACCCCGAGTGTTGCCTCGTTAGTACAGGCAAAACTGGGGATAAAAAATACCGGGGCGATCGATATAAACGCTGCCTGTGCCGGATTTACATATGGGCTGCATGTTGCGAATGGATTAATAACAGCCGGCCTGCATAAAAAAATTCTGGTCATTGGAGCAGAAACACTGTCCAGAATAACTGATTTTGAGGATCGGACAACGTGTATCCTGTTTGGGGATGGTGGAGGAGCGGTCCTTGTGGAATATGATGAAGTGCAGCCCAGTTTTATTTCATCCCATTTGGTTTCAGAAGGGGAAGGGGGCAAAACATTATATGCGACCCATCTTTCAAGTTCTATGAATGGAGAAGACTTAGTTCATACTGGCAAGCTGGTTCAAAGCGGACGGGATGTTTATAAATGGGCAGTCACCACTGTGCCAAAAGGGATGGAAAGACTGACAGAGCTTGCAGGCACCTCCTTGGAGGAAGTTCAATGGTTTGTACCTCATAGTGCAAACTTGAGGATGATTGAGTCCATCTGTGAAAGAAGCGGATTTCCGATTGATCAGACCCTGTACAGTCTGGTGAATTATGGAAATACTTCAGCTGCGACGATTCCGCTATCTCTGGATATAGGAGTAAAGGAAGGGAAACTCAGAACGGGAGACAAAGTGCTGCTATATGGATTTGGCGGCGGTTTAACTCAGGCGGGATTGCTCATTAATTGGACTCTTTAGACTAATTTGATAAAGAATGTAATGTCACGAAGAAATTGCTCCTTCGGAAATGACAATCTCTTAAATGTTAATTTACTGGCATACCATAAAGAGAGTTATAACTAAAATAAAAAGGAATCAAAGAGAGGGTGTCAGCCAGGACTCCCTTTTTTTATGGACCAAGTCCAATTCATTCATTTAGAATTCAGTGCTGCATCTTCCAATCGGGTTCCTGGCTTCGTGAAAAACAAGATGGAAAAAATCGGCACAGGGAAATCTTTAACTCTTTGGTTTTGTTGAAGTAATAGAAATTAAAAGAATCAGGTAGAAGGAATGTCTCAACAAATACAAGAACAGTTTGGCTAATCAGATTCTCCTGGTTAGCCTTTTTAGTGTGCCGGTCAACGATTTGCCAGTGCGCTTTTTGTTTTGTGACATAATTTTCACAGGAATTATTGATTCGAGGTGGAAATTTCAAAATGAAAACGCTATAATAAAATTATGAAACAACGTACCACGATGTGGAACGTTACTGAAATTTATGTAATTATTTTGGAGTGTGATGAACCTAAAAAAGTTACTCTACAGCCAGCTGGAATGTCACATGCAAAAATCTAACAGTTTACTAGTTATGTATTGGAATTAGCAAAAAGGTTACATGTTTTTGGTCAAAATGCAAGCGCTTAAAAATATGGTGCTCAAAACGGTATAGGGAACTTAGCCAATTTATAAAAGAAACGGTGAAAAACCAGCCGATATGCTCCTGTAATTTAAGCGGTTTCAAATCCGAGATTATCTCTCAAGGAAAACTATGCTGCTGCCAGCGATTATGTTTTAGCTTTATTGAGAGGTTGAGAGGTTAATTTTGAAGTGCTTTTGCATTTTTAGATTAGTAGAAAGAACTTATAAGTGCAGGAAAAAATCAGGCGTCTCGGCTGCTAATGTTTCCGAAGGTTTCCGAGCCAAAGGAGAAGCCAACAGTTCCGAATTGAAAAACTGAATAAATCTTCTTTACAATTTGTCCACTAAAACGGAAAGATGAGGTAAATCACATGAAAATTATGAAAACGATCGAGAAGGTCCCAGGCGGCCTTATGCTGGTCCCACTGTTTTTGGGAGCGATTATCCACACATTGGCTCCAGGGTCAGGGGAGTATTTCGGTTCTTTTACCAACGGATTAATGACTGGAACGGTGCCAATTCTGGCGGTGTGGTTTTTCTGTATGGGTGCTGGGATCAACATAAAAGCGACTGGGACTGTTTTAAGAAAATCCGGAACCCTTGTTTTGACAAAGATAGCGGTTGCATGGGTAGTGGCTATAGTAGCTTCCTTATTCCTTCCTGAAGGGGGAGTACAGTCGGGTTTGTTTGCCGGATTCTCTGTTCTCGCTCTGATAGCGGCAATGGATATGACCAACGGAGGCCTTTACGCATCGATTATGCAGCAGTACGGAACAAAAGAAGAAGCTGGTGCATTTGTTTTGATGTCGCTAGAATCAGGTCCATTGGTTACGATGCTGATCCTGGGATCCACTGGACTTGCAGCATTTCACCCACAAGCTTTTGTAGGTGCGGTCTTGCCTTTCCTTATCGGATTCATCCTTGGTAACCTTGACCAGGAGCTTCGTGTTTTCTTCAGTAAAGCAACACAAACCATGATCCCTTTCTTTGGCTTTGCACTTGGCAACTCCATTGACCTTACAGTTATTGCTAAAACCGGCGTGGCGGGAATCATCCTTGGACTTCTATGCATTATTGTTACAGGGGTACCGCTGATTTTTGCAGACAAGTATATTGGTGGAGGAAATGGGACAGCTGGTCTTGCTGCATCCAGTACAGCAGGAGCTGCCGTAGCCAACCCAATGATCATCGCCAATATGCAGCCGGAGTTTATGCCTGTTGCCCAGTCAGCTACTGCTCTGGTTGCCGCGTCCGTTATTGTAACATCCATTCTAGTGCCAATCTTGACAGCCTATTATTCTCAGTATATGAAAAAGAAGCAAGGTACGATTGGGAAAGACAAGAATAATGCAGCTGTATCCTGATTCAATTGCGGAACTTATTAAGGGGGTTACTCTATGAGCAGAATTATTACGGTGGGGGAACCGATGGCTCTCTTTGTAGCAGAGCAGGAAGGTTCACTCGAAGAGGTTACACGGTTTGATCGTTTCGTTGCGGGTGCTGAGGTCAACTTTTCAATCGGGATGTCCCGGCTCGGACACTCCGTAACGTATATTACCCAATTGGGAAAAGATCCTTTTGGTAAGTATATAGGCAAATTTCTTAATCAAAATGACATTGATACGAGATTTGTATCGTATGTTCCGGAATATACAACAGGAATGCAGTGGAAGCAAAAGGTGTCAAGCGGAGACCCGGAAGTGTTCTCGGCAAGGAAAAATTCAGCTGCTTCGTACATGAGTCTTAATACCATTACGAATTTGGACTGGGACGGCTTTGACCATATCCACTTAACGGGCATCCCTCCGGCGTTGTCCTCCGGCTGCCGGGAAATGGTTTATGAGCTTATGAAACAGGCGAGGGACAGAGGGGTGCAAATTTCTTATGATCCGAATTTGCGTCCGGGACTCTGGGGAGACAAACAGGAAATGGCACAAGTAATTAATGATCTGGCCTGCCGGGCAGACATTGTTCTTCCGGGCATTGAAGAAGCGAAGCTGCTGACGGGCAGGGAGGATGTTACGGAAATTGCGGACCACTATCATGCTGCTGGAGTTAAAACGGTTGTGATAAAACTGGGAGCAGAAGGAGCGTTCACCAGCTCTGAGGGAGAGCGGTTTTATACTGATGGCTTTCCTGTAGAACGTGTTGTAGACACGGTTGGCGCTGGAGATGGATTTGCTGTCGGCGTGGTGAGCGGAATCCTGGAAGGGCTGCCTTTAAAAGAGGCGGTAAAGCGCGCGGCAGCTATCGGTGCCCTTGCTGTTATGTCCCCCGGAGATAACGATGGCTTGCCTGATCGAAACAGCCTGGAAGCTTTCATAAAAAAATCCTTTGCAGGCTCGAATAATTAAGCGTTGAACGAGAGTAAAGAGAACCCTCCAGGTTTTCTTTACTTTTCTTTTTGGCAGGAATCAGTAATGCTGGTAAAAGTATTTTATAAAATCAAGGGATTCTGAATATCAAATACTAAATAATCTTGGCAAAAGGGCTTTTTTGGGGAATTAAAAAGTTTCATAAAACTTGGCACTTCATTATGAAGTATTTCGGATATGCAAACATAAGTCGATCTCATAAAAAACAGGCGTGAACCGTCACACAGGGATTTACGCCGGTAAATAATAGAGTATTTTTTCACGCCGCCCATCTTTATAGAAATAGGCAGACTTTTGGATAACTCAGAACCAGGATCACTCAGGAACCTGAATAGCCCAGGTTCCTTGAAATAAGGATACTGTATTGATTCATTTTATCTATCAGTGTTTCGTTAATTCTTTCCATGGTCACACGATTATTTGGCCCTGAAATGCTGAAGCTTGCAATGATTTTCCCTTTGTGATCATATATAGGAGCAGCAATGCACCTGAGAACAGCTTCATTTTCCGAGTTGTCTATGGCATAGCCCTGCCTTTTTACCTGGTCAATTTCTTGCCTAAATACTTCCTTGGAAGTGATGGTTGTAGGAGTCTTTGGAGTAAAATCCATATTTGAGATCAGTGTTTCAAATTCTTCCTTTTGTTTGCCTGAAAGCAATATTTTACCTACAGCTGTACAGTACATCGGCGCACGGCTTCCGGTGCGGGAATACATGCGTACGGTCTGATTGCTTTCAATTTTATCAACATAAATGACTTCTCCAAGGTCCTCCATGCAAAGATGAATAGTTTCATTTACTTCCTGGCACAGCTTTTCTAAAAATGGTTTGGAAATTGTAACAATATTGGAATTGTTTAAATAGTTCCTCGATAGAAAGAGAATCTGTAATCCGAGTTTATATTTGTCTGTTTCTTCATCCTTTGTCACATAATTCATGTTTGATAGTGTGGCGAGCAGCCTGTGTATGGTACTTTTCGTTAAACCGACCTGCTCGGACAGGCGTGAAATCTGGAGGCCATCCGGATATTCAGAAAGCTTGTTTAATATTGTAAGAGCTCTTTCGATTGATTGGACGTTAGACATTTATTCAACCTCATTTTTCGGGATAAAATGCTCAGGAGTTTTGAAGGTGTTATTACCTTTTTACTATATGATACGGGAAATGAAAGCGTTTGTAAAAAGCTATTTTCATTAATTATGCATAAATCCGCTGTTTTGCAGATTAGTTCATATATCTTTCATTAGGTTTAAGAAGCCGTCGATTTAGCATGTTTGAGAAAGCCCGCATGTTTACCTGAAGAATGCATTGAAATGATTTTACTAAAACTTTAATAATATAAAAATTGGCCAGCCGAATGCACGAAAAACTGGCATCTCAGGGAATTGACACACTACAGTGCAGTATATCAAAAAAAGCAAGAGGTGTATAAGCATATTTGAAGAAGCTAAATTGAGTATCATGTATACTTGAAGTAACTTCAACTTTGAATAGGAGGAATTCATGATGCCAACAAGTCTAAAAGACACAACGACTTTACATAATGGTGTAAAAATGCCATGGGTTGGACTGGGAGTCTTTAAAGTAACAGATGGGGATGAGGTCATTCAGTCCGTAAAGGCTGCAATCAAAAATGGCTATACCTCCATCGATACAGCCGCTATTTATAAAAATGAAGAAGGCGTGGGCCAGGCCATTAAAGAATCTGGTGTTCCTCGTGAAGAATTGTTCATCACTTCAAAGCTCTGGAACAGCGAACAGGGTTATGAATCCACCCTTAAAGCTTTCGAGACCAGCATGGAAAAACTTGGCCTTGATTATCTTGATCTATATTTAATTCACTGGCCTGGAAAAGATAAATATAAAGAGACATGGAAAGCGTTTGAAAAGCTCTACAAAGAGGGCAGGATTCGTGCCATTGGCGTAAGTAATTTTCAGATTCACCATCTTGAGGACCTTATCGCTTCGGCAGAAATTAAACCAATGGTCAACCAGGTTGAGTTTCACCCTCATTTGACACAGAAAGAGCTGAAGGCTTACTGTGAAAAAGAAGGAATTCAGCTTGAAGCATGGTCACCTTTGAAACAAGGCCAGCTGCTGAACGAACCTGTTCTTCAGGAAATTGCAGAAAAATATAATAAATCTGTTGCCCAAGTGATTCTTCGCTGGGATATTCAGCAGGGAGTCGTAACGATTCCAAAGTCTGTTAAAGAACACCGGATTATCGAAAACGCGGATATTTTTGATTTTGAATTAACAGCGGAAGAGATGGATAGAATTGATGGCTTAAATCAGGACAGCCGAGCTGGATCGCATCCTGATACCATGTCTGTAGGATTCTAAACCTTCGTTTGCACTTATAAAAACGGCTGAACTCCTGCCTGGAGTTCAGCTGTTTTTCTTTAGGAATACTGAAGGGACATGTACCCACTTCCCTCCATTTAAAAATTCTGCCTGTTCGCTAGCAGGGAGTCCTGTGAAAACAAGTCAAAGTGGTTTAAATGTTAATACGCAAACAATGGAGTGTGTGGAATTATTTTATGATTTGTGAGTGCATGTGCTCATGAAGAAGGCAATAATTTTCAGGTACTAGAAATCTTCGCCTGCACTAGCGGGCCACATTTTAAGGTGAAAAGCCTAAATACGATTGCTGAAAATAATAAAGGGAAGCTTTCAGACTTAGACAAACTCTCGATGAAAATGGAATTGTCACAGTCTTTTTTTAGTTTGTCTGTTGTAAAACTGGGCTGTTGACTTCCGTTCCGGCCGTTTTGCTTTCTCATACGCCGGAAGGATGGAAGATTTCATCAGAACCGGGTACGTTTTAACATGACTTTCGCCTTAAAATAAGAAAAAAGTCTTTCGGCAGCTGAGGAAAGAGTCAAAAATCCGGAAAGAGGAGATTATAAATTTAAAGGATCGGACCGGGCTCAAGAGAGAAAGAGGACATTAAAAGCTTAGAAACCAGTCTTGATAATAAAAATGTTATGTCTATAAAGGGCAATTGGAAGGCTTAATGGGGGAATCAAAAAGCCTTCCCATCTGTGCGGAAGGAATTGTCTAATGCTCTTGTCTTTTCCGCTGTAATGCCTATGCTGGGAAAACCAGTTTTGCTTATTTATAATCGCTTATCAGAGGTATTTATTGAATTGGCTGCTTCGGCAGTTTTTTTGTTGCCGGAATTGCAGGGAAACAGAGCATTGATGGCAAGCCTATGCTCTGATCTATATTTTGGGGAACTACTCCTTTTTGCGTGATTCCTTGTAGAAGGAGGAATACCTTCCTAAGTTATTTATAAAACTAACATGGAGATTGCGGTATTGACGGTCCAATGTTGCTCTGGAGCGGAATTTGGAGTCTTGTAAATCTTCAATGCGTTCTTCTAGCTCCAAACAGCCTTCAATGGTGTTTTTCAAATAGATTTTTGCATGGACTGGATAACTCTCCTGAAATGCCAGTTCCATCAGGCTCTGTCTGGCAGTTTTCACCTCCAGTAAAAGAATGTCCAGATCCTGATGATCCATCTGTACTGGTTCCTTGCTAGTAAGCCACTTTAGTTCAAACAATTGGAGAAAATAGGGGTTTCTATGAGCTGTTGCGTCATCAGGTTTTTTCGTTTTATATTGATCTTTAAAGTCTGTTAAGCTCTGAAGATACTCTTTAACCATCCTATTATCAGGATCATAGGTGACTGTACGGTTCAGACTAAGAGAGGAATATGGAAATAAAAAGGTGACTCCAAGCAAAGTTAGTACAAAAACAGCAGCAAATAAGGTGTAAAGTTTCTTTCTCTTCCCTTTGAAGACCATCGCGGATTCCCCATTCAATCGAAATTATATTCTTTATTATACATTATATGGAAGTTGGTGGGTGATCATGTTGATGCTACTTTAAAGCGGCCTTTCTGGCTCAATGAGGTCCGAACTCACATGTGGAGCTATGTTTTTATCCGCGGGATGATGCCGAATTGGCCGATAAAATTGCAAACGTAGGTCTCATAGACCAGGTGAAGAGAAATGGACCTGGAATCCTGTTTATGATTCTTTTAAGATGAAATCAGGTATTAAATTTGCGAAAAGGGTGTTGAACAAGGTTGAATCTTCTTTATGGAATAACGGGTTTGTAAGATTCACCAAGGAACAAGCCGCCTGAACTCAATAGGAAACAGGTTAAAAAGGTTTGTTTTTCTTTGATCCGTGGTTATGGAGGAGAAGTGCTGGAATACCAGGAACCATGCTATCCAATGAACTTTTATAATGTAAAGGGAAGCTTGAGACAAAACAGCTGCATCTGTTGCTTAATCAATTTTATCCTTTTATGGCATTTGCAGTTTCGGATTTTTCCCAAGAAAACATCAGATTCATAGATGAGCCACGGCTGGAGCAAATGTTTAGTCCCTTTTACGATGTATTAAGTACTAGACACCTGTTAATTCCATTAGAATTAAAGGAAATAAAAGGTCAAATTGTGCTGGTGAACGAGAATGACTTGAATTCTGCCGAGAGGAGTCAAATTGCGTACTGGAAACCAGAGAATGTTGGGAGCCTGGTGTTCAATTATTGGGACTGAAAGAAACAGGGCAATGTGCCCGTAAAATAACCAAATAACTGATAAGAGAGTTACCTAGGAGAAATCACAAAAAATTAAAAATGAAAAGGTTAAAAATCCCCAGACTTGGAAAGAGTCCGATTACAGGAAAGCTGAATCATTATGAGGCTAGCCAACTTCGCGTCAGCAAAATGCAATAAAAATGGCTTTTTATTAGTTGATAGAAATAGACTTGTCGCCTGATTTTGATTAAACTATGATGAAAGATGAATAAAGGCTTCATCTCATCTTGTGAGATGATGTATTAGGAGTGCTGGAGTTTACATACAAGGAGCTTTTACCATGACAATTGCAGAAAAGTTGAACCTAAAAAAATACAGGAATATGGCAGTAGTCAACCAGCCGGACGACTATGATACATTTACCGAACAAGGTACAGCCTTGTCGAGAGATCATGATGCCATTTTTATTTTTGTTGAAACAATCACAGAAATGGTGGAGCATACCCAAACTATCATTATAAAAGATCTTCTGCTTGAAAAGGGCTATCTATATTTCGCCTATCCGAAAAAGGGGAATTCCCGGTACGAAACATATGTCCACCGGGATGAAATTTTCCCTGCCCTGAACGTTGGAGAAGATGGGTATATCAGGGACAGCGCCTACAAGTTCGCACGGATGGTGAGCATGGATGAGGTCTTTACAGTCGTTGGTTTAAAACGGGAAACAAAGAAAGTAAAGAAAACGCCGGCTTCAAGTCAATGTGTGGCAGATTATGAAGACAATATTAAAGACGTGGAGGCTCTATTGGTAGAACATCCAGCTGAGCTCGACTTTTACCAAAGCCTGACACCCGGATATCGAAGAGACTGGGCAAGGTACATTTTCTCTGCTAAACAACAGGTAACGCGTGACAAACGGCAGCAGCAAATGGTAGATGTCCTTTCCCAGGGATACAAAACCATGGATCTTTATCGCCAGAAAAAGAAGTAAAGGAACTTATACCTCCTTGGGAACATTGTAGATGTGCCAGATATGCCAGCTGGCAAAAGAGAACAGCGATGGCACTGGGAATTATGCAGTAAAGTCCAGTAAGGAAAGTGCCAGGGTTCCGACTTATTCATGTGTATTGGCCATCATACCTGTACCCCATATTGGCCCGGCAGATAATGGGGCATTGCCTGATCTCATAAATTGTTGTTTTTTGTCTAACGATTGTTTTATAAGGTCCCTTGTTTTTCCTTTTGAAATCCATTAAGATGATGTTAGCAAAAAATGGAAGGGTGACCGAGGACCAATGATTATCTAATCCTGTTTTTTAAGAAAAATTCGTCAAAAATACGATTATATTTTTCTGACAGGATTAGTATGTACATTTTATACAAACCAATCATCATTGGATCCCTTGCACGGGATGTTATGTGTTTTTGTTTTTGTATCGTACTGCCTCCTGATCAGAAATATAGCAGGAGGTTTTTATTTTGCAGGAAAATGTAACAGGCAATGGGTCAGGCAATATCTTTAGCAGCAGGGTCTTTCAGGCTATTATTATATCGGGACTGTTTTTGCAGGTCGGGATTTGGGTCCGTAACTTTGCGGTATTGCTGTTTGTAATGGAGCAGACGGATGGCGATCCGTTTGCGGTCTCCATGATATCTGTTGCCGAATTCGCCCCAATTTTCATTTTTTCTTTTATTGGCGGTACATTCGCTGACAGATGGCGTCCAAAACGCACAATGGTCTGGTGTGATATTTTAAGTGCCCTATCCGTGTTCGCTGTTTTGATTACACTCATGCTGGGCTCCTGGCAAGTCGTTTTCTTTGCCACATTAATTTCAGCGATTCTTTCCCAGTTTTCCCAGCCTTCGGGAATGAAGCTCTTTAAGATGCATTTGCCTGAGGAGCAAATCCAGGCGGGTATGTCCATCTATCAAACGGTTTTCGCTGTCTTTATGGTATTGGGGCCAATTCTTGGAACGTTTGCTTTCCAATCCTTCGGCATTCACATTTCGATTGCCATAACGGGTACGGCTTTCCTTCTTTCTGCAGGGGCACTTGCCTTCCTACCGCCGGATTTTAAAATGGATGAAGAAACACATGCTACCTCATTGCTGCAGGAAATGAAGGCAGGTATTAAGTATGTGCTCAGCAAGAAAGAATTAAGTTTATTAGGTTTATGTTTCCTGGCAGCGGGGCTGGGGCTTGGCTTCATTCAGCCGCTTTCAATTTTTCTGGTGACCGAGCAGTTGGGCCTTCCAAAGGAAAATCTTCAATGGCTGCTGACGGCCAATGGAATTGGGATGATTATCGGCGGCGCGGCCGTGATGATTTTTGCCAAAACAGTGGCGCCTCAAAGGCTGCTTGCGTTTGGAATGCTTGCCAATGCGATTGGCCTGGCGATAATGGGCTGGTCCTCAAACCTTTGGCTGACTCTTTCCGCTGAATTTTTAAACGGCCTTATGCTGCCTTGTATTCAGATAGGCATCAACACTCTGATTTTACAAAGGACAGAAGGGGCGTTTATTGGCAGGGTCAATGGAATCCTCAGCCCTCTGTTTACGGGCTCCATGGTTGTTACCATGAGTGCGGCAGGTATTTTAAAAGAACAAATTTCATTGGTTGCAATTTTTGAGTTGGCGGCTGTCCTGTTTATTATTGGAATGATTTGCATTTTGCCTTTGTATAACCTGAAAGGTGATACGAAAGCAGAACTCGTGGCCTCCGAGGAACAGGCTTAAAGAATCATATAAGTGGAGAATGTGCCGGACAGCCTGGCACATTTTTTTTATGAGACTCTAATGGGATTGTTGTTTGTTTTTTTTTAGAGGGCAGGACAAATGTGAAGTAAAAGAGATCAAAAATCACACACCGTATAGGTTCCGTGACCGCTCATGAATATCCCTGCCTGGAGCAGATAAGCGGACGGAATTGCACGCAGCTTTATTAAAAGAAATGAATTCTTTTGTTATACTAGGGTGTACACAAATATTAAGCAAAAAGAAGGGTTTTTCGGATGGGAAAAAATGATTCAATTAATCATTCCAGTGCTGTCGTTCTGTTGGAAAAAGGGCTGGCAGGCAGTGAAGAATGGATACCGCCATTTAAGGATTTCCGATTTAAAGTAAGGGACTTGATCATTAATACAACCTACATATCAGTACGAAAAGGGAGCTTGACACCTTACAAATTTGCTTCAAACTGTGCAATAAAATGCCGCAGTGAAATACTGGCAGGGAGCCAGTCCCCATGCCTATATGATGGACACAGTCTTTTCCAAAAAGGATTGTCTTTCCCCGAAGGGTTTGGTGCGTAATGAGTATTATGATCACCATGCTGTTCCTGGGGCTGATTTTGGGTTTTATTGGAGCAGGCGGCTCAGGTTTCATCATTGCGCTCCTTGTAACGATATTTAATGTGCCGATTCATACAGCACTCGGAACAGCCGTCGCTGTTATGGCTCTTAGCGTCCTGTCGGGAAGCTGGAGCCATTTCCGCGAAGGGAATGTCAAGGTTAAGCAAGGATTGATTGTTGGCTGTTTAGGCGGAATTGGTGCTTATTTTGGGACGCAGCTGACAAAGTTTATGGACCCTCATCTTTTACTATTCTTTACAGCAGGGGCCTTAACGTTATCGGGGCTTCTGCTTTGGGCCAGAACTAGACTCCATCTGGAAGCAGGGGACGAGGCTGCACAGCCAAAATCGCTGACCTATCTGGCTGTGGGGGTAGGGAACGGGTTCATATCTGGAGTGTGCGGGATTGGGGCTGCACCCTTTATCCAGTTATCCTTGATTAAATGGCTTCACTTTCCGCTGCGGATGGCAGTAGGGACCACCATGCTGGTGATTCTTCCCATTGCATTGTCTGCCTCTTTTGGTTTTGTTCAAAATGGTTACCTTGAAGGGGAGCTGTTTTTAAAAGTGGCAGCAGGGACCATCGTTGGAACCTACCTTGGAGCAAAATTAACCAGGATATTACCGAGGGCTGTACTCCGCTTTGGAATGGTCATGACACCGGTCACCAGCGCAATTTTGCTATTCATTAATTTGCTTTAAAAGCAAAGAGCAGTTTAACCCAGGACATTGCAAAAGGTTCATTTTCAAAGGGATTAGATGGAATGTGAAAAAACGTGTGAGAACACGTTTTTTTCTTTCCCCCTGTTATCCTTCTACCTAAAATTGAGATGATATATAGAGGATCTGATAGATTGCCCCACTTGTTACTTTTAAGTTGTTAATATCTTTCAAAAAGCAGAAAATATCGTATTTCCATTGATCCGGATTATAAGTGACCAGGAATTCTGCACCATGAATGGGCGGAATTGATTTTTGTATATGTTCTTTTAAGGTATTTAGACTTCCTTGGGGCATTATTGCTCCCCTAAGATGATATAGATATGTGTTTTCCAATATGTTAGGAGAGGTTGTGTCAAACAGCGGAATTCCCACGTTTACTTGCTGCCATCCAAAAGAGTTTAGGATATTGTCATAATAACCTTCAAATAAAAACTTGTTCAGCCCGTTGCTGTCCTTCCACAGATAAAGCGGCGAATAGCTATTTTGTAAGTTGTTGTGGAGTCCTTTTTCTGTTATCAAATACAGCTTGAATTTCAAGCCGGGAAAACCGTCCGTTTTATGCCCATTTTTCCTTACTCTTTCTTTGATTATATTCATGTCGTAATCACTAGGAAGTGTAATCTTATATTGGGTTGCAAGCATTGGTTTTTTCCTCCATATCAATAGTTGGAAAAGGGGATGTTGGGATTACTTAAATCTTAAAATCTGTAAGAGTGACAGTCAAACAGTAGACTCTAAGTTTCATGAAACTTTTATTTAGTAAAAATGGTACGATTTTATTACATATTCCCAGGTTCGTCCAAAAATATTATTCAGTTCTTAAAAACCCTGTAATAATCTTTGCTTATTGGCCGATATAAGCAATAAGTAAATAAATGATGAAGCAGGTTGATTTACATAATGGAAAGCAATCAATTGAAAAATCTAAAAATAATTATGGATGTCATTCCGGATATCGTAATCGTTAAGGATGCGAATGGCCGCTGGATGGAAGCGACGAAGCGTGCAGTTGAAGTTTATGGCCTTGAGGAACGATATAGAGGAAAATCAGATACAGACCTTGGGGAGATTTATCCTCATCTTGCTGATCATTTTTCTTTCTATCCTGCTTTTGACCATAAAGCCTGGGAGGCGGGGGCACCGATCGTTCATGAGGAAAACATCCTCGTTGATGGTGAATTCCATACGATGGAAGTGAAACAAATTCCCAAGTATGATTCAAATGGCCGGCCCGAAAGCTTAGTAGTGATCTGCCGTGATATCACGGAACGAATAAAGAGCCAGCAAAGGTACCGCTCATTATTTTCCTCAAATCCAGAAGCTGTCTTTTCCCTGGATGAACATGGTGTATTTCTAAATATCAATAATGAAGGGGAACGAATCAGCGGTTTTAACAGGGAGGAGCTGCTTGGAAAAGATTTTTACCCTTTAATCCATCCGGACGATATGGATCGGGTGGTCTCTTCCTTTAATAAAGTTAAACAAGGCAGGACCGTCCGTCTTGAGTTTAAAATAAACCATAAAAATGGCGAGATCCGGAATATAAATCTGACCACCATACCGGCTATCCTGTATGGGGAAGTCATCGGGATTGATGGAATTGCTGTTGATGTAACTGAAAAAAGGCGCAATGAAGCTTTGCAGGAAATGCAGACCAGAATCCTTTCAAGGATTGCTGCCGGTGATTCGTTAGATATAGTCCTGCCAGAACTGATTAAATCCGTAGAAAACCTTACACGGGACGGTATTTGTTCGATTTTATTTTATGAGAAAGAACATAATCATCTAAGATTTGGATATGGAAGCAAACTGGAAATTGACTATCGTGAAAAAATAGATAAATTTCCTGTAGCACAATTTGCTGGTTCTTGCGGCCACTCTGCCTATACAAAGGAATTAACGATTGTGCCGGATATCAGCACTCATCCAAATTGGGCGGACTGGAAAGAGGAAGCCCTGCGGTATGGTTTGCGCTCCTGCTGGTCCATTCCCATCCTGTCAATGGATCGCTCCTTATTAGGGACTTTTGCGGTCTATTATTCAAGATGCCGGACACCTGATCTTTTTGAAATTGAAATGCTGAGGGTAATAAGTTATATAACTGGTCTTGCCATTGAACGGTTTCACCAGGAAAAGGAAGTCCAATTCCTTGTTAATCATGATGTCCTCACAGGACTTCCCAATCTTCGTTACTTAAAACAAGTATTTGAGGATGCAATTAAGGAAACAAAGACACTGGCTGTCATGTTCCTGGATCTGGACGGCTTTAAGTCAATCAATGACAGTTTTGGTCATTCAATGGGAGATACGTTCCTGAAGGAAATATCGCAACGAATTACCTCAGCTATCGGAGAGCATGTTGTGGCGAGGATGGGCGGTGATGAATTCATCTTTCTTGTGAAGGATTATTGTGACAAAAATGCCGTTCTTGATCTGGCGAAAAACCTCCTGGATGCCATCAGCCAGCCAGTTTTAATTTTGAACAGCGAATTTAACGTAACGGGCAGCATTGGCATAAGTCTGTACCCTGAGCATGGGTGTACTCTGGATGAATTAATGAAAAAGGCTGATATTGCCATGTACAGTTCGAAAGGCCTTGGGGGAAACTCCGTCCAAATCATTGAAAATCCAATGAATGAAAAGGCATATACCCAGTTTTCCATGCAGTCGGATTTTAAGAAAGCAATAAAAAGGAAGGAATTCCTGCTCCATTACCAGCCAAAAATCAATATTCAATCTGGAGATGTGACGGGGGTGGAAGCGTTGGTCCGCTGGCAGCATCCTGAGAGAGGGCTGATCCATCCAGGAGAGTTCATGCAGCTCGCGGAAGAAAGCGGCTTTATTTCCGTTCTGGGAGCATGGGTGCTGCGGGAAGCTCTTTCCCAAATGAAGGACTGGCGTAAAAGGGGTTATCAACTGCATTTACGGATGGCTGTTAACGTTTCAGTCCGTCAATTCATTCAGCAGGATATTGTTTTGCTTGTTAAGGAATTATTGAAGGAAATGGACCTTCCTCCTCATTGCCTGGAACTTGAAATTACAGAAAGTGTATTAATGAGGCACGAGCACCTTATCCAGGATTCAGTTGAAAAGCTCAGGGGAATCGGGGTTGAAGTATCCATTGATGATTTTGGAACTGGTTATGCTTCATTCACTTATCTTAAGAAGTTTAATGCCAATACGATAAAGATTGATCGCTCGTTCATTCATTCGTTGCCGCACAGCCAGGATGATGTTGCAATTGTTTCAGCGGTGATTGCACTTGCAAAAGAGCTGAATATGAGGGTCATTGCTGAGGGAGTTGAAACGCAGGATCAATTGGAATTTCTAGTAAGGAAAGGCTGTAATGAGGTGCAAGGCTTTTATTTCAGCCCGCCTCTGCCACTCCTTGAATTGGAAGGATACCTGAATAATAGGAAAGACATTCGTACACGATGAGATGCCTTCGTTATGACATTGAATGTTATGATCGAACAATGTGAAGGGCACCGAATGGACGGTGCTCTTTTTTTCACTGTTGCGAATTGGTGGAGCTGCATAATTGATCGCCTGGGCACCAGGAAGAGACAGAAAGCCGGTTATCAGTGCATAAAAAAGCCTATCCTTCCTAGATAGGCTTTTTATCAACCTCTTAATGAATATGGGTAGAGATATGCCTCTGGCTGGTTTTATCCAAATAGCGTATTAAGCCATAGTGGCTTGCACATTCCGCCGTATGTTCATTGGTGGTAAGAAGTTTATTTGGATAAAGGTCCATCAGCTCTTTAATCATCGATTTGGCAATCCCCTGTTTCCGAAAAGATGGTAAAACGGAAATATGCTGTAATTCAAGAACATATTCGTCTACTAGCAAAACCCCGATAACCCCTATGATTCTCTGATCCTCTTTCCATAAATAGAGTTTTCTGGATGGATCGGTTTCATAAAAACAAATGGTTCCCTGCAAATGCCTTAGATTTCTTTCACTGGGCATGTATGACAGCAAACCCATGGCCACTTTTTTATATGCATTCTTATAGCGAATGAGCATATAGGTATCCCCCGCTTCTCATGGTGAAAATAAAAAATATTACTCTATTTTTCCCTTTTGACAGGAACGTTAAACGTGTCATTTGGTTTATGTTTGCCAAGAGGGATATTTTTGGCACAAATAAACTAGAAAATAAAGACTTATAAACAAAATGATTATTAGGTAGAGTGTACTTCATGAAGTAATCAGGAAATTTAAGAAATAAGAGGTGTATCATGGCTCAAAAAGTAAAAATAGAACTTCCAAAAATACCTTCAGATTTAAAAACGGTTCATTTTCAGGATATCTATTATGAAGAAGATCCCCAGCTCATCAACTGCATGGTGACCGGTTCGCAGGCGGACAATGAAGTCATCGATCGAGCAGTTCTTTCCAAGGTTATTTTTAAAAATGTTACCTTTATAAATGCCGCTTTTCACAGTATTGATATGACGGATGTTATCTTTGAGAATTGCAATTTTTCCAACGGCGTGCTGTCTGGAGGCAATATCCACAGAACACTTTTTAAAAATTGCAAATTACTAGGGCTGGATTTTACTGAAGCTAATCTGGGGAATGTAACGTTTGAAGACTGTGATGTGAATTTAAGTGACTTTGCGGAAGCAAGACTAAAACAAGTCAGCTTTAATCATTCTTCGTTGAGGAGCGCCAATCTTTATCATTGCAAACTCAGCAAAGTTCTTTTTAATTCTTGTGATTTAAACGATGTTATTTTGACCGAAACTCCACTAAAAGGCATTGATATAAGCACCTGTTCGTTTGAGGAGATTCACGTATCAGCGGAAATCCTGGCGGGCTGTGAGGTTTCACCAAGCCAGGCAATTGGTTTTTCAAGGATGCTCGGACTGAAGGTTAAAGAGTGAAGAATGAACAGGTTGCCTGAATCCACAAAGGAGTTTGCAAGATTGTAAAATTCATGCCCAGATAAAAAGGAGTTCTTTTTAGGAGAATCATTCTTTCAGTTTGTCGGCAAAAGGAGCCAGTGTTTGGCAGACTTTAGAAAAGCTTGCATTAATTCAGGTTGTCTGAAGTTTTTAAGGGACGCATACGCGTCCCTTTTATCTTCTTCCGACAAATCTTTTGTATAGGATATACCCCACAGCAATTAAAACCAAAATCATTATAATTTTCATTAAGCTGCTACCTCCATCTCTTTCTGATATGAAGATTATTCCCTCAAACTAGAAAAGGAAACAAAGGATTTGAGAGCTCGCAATTTTTATAGGGAGGGACAGACATTCACATAAAAATCGCCATGCAGCTGTTCTGCATGACAATTTTGCGCCCTGACTCTATCTTTTTTTCTTTTTTGTATTATCTGCAGCGGCCTTGCTTTTACTAACTGGATCCATTGTCATTTGGACATGTATGGTTTTTTCATCGATATTTGTTACACTGGTAACTTTTCCTTTGCGTCCTTTGATCGTTAATGCTTCTCCTTCAGCAGGGACAGTTTTTCGAAGCTGATTTAATAATACATTTTTATTCTCGATAAAATGCACAATATACATATGATCTCACCTTTTTCATCAGGTATAGGTCCACATAATGTCATTGATCTTCTTCAACTAAATATATGGGATTGCGGAAGGAGTTTAGACCAACCGCAAAAAAAAAAACGGACCGGTGGGTTTTGAACCTGAGGTAATGGGGGCTGAACAACACGCATTGTAAACGAAGAAGTCAAAATATTTTCTTTTTGTATTGATGAAGTAAACAACATTGACACAGAGGTTAGATAATTAGTAAGATTACTTAGACCGATTGCTATAATTATGAAGGGTAGAGAGTGTATGAAGAAAGGAAGGACCAGGGAGATCATTTTGGAAACAGCGACAAGCTTGTTTCAATGCCAGGGCTACCATGGAACAGGTTTAAGCCAGATCATTGAAAAAAGCGGTGCGCCAAAGGGGTCTATATACCATTATTTTCCTAATGGGAAAGAGGAAATGGCCCTTGAAGCCATTAATTTAATGAGAAAAAACGTGATGCAAAAGGCTGAAGCTGATTTAGCTGAGAAGGATAATGCTGTGGAGGCGTTTCAGCATCATATGAACAATATTGCCGCTTTATTTGATTCAAAGGAGAACACTGGGCTGCCAATCGGCCTGATTGCTTCAGAAATTGCGACGACGAATCCGAAGCTGCTGGAAGCATGTAAATCAGCTTTTACAGGCTGGCAATCCCTTTATGCCGACCGGCTTGAAGGTTTTGGATACACAAAGGAGAAAGCAGCGGAATTAAGCATTACAATCAACGCAATGATTGAAGGTGGCTGTATTTTATCGATTACCAATCAAAACGGGCAGCCGCTGCGTTGTATTGCAAAGCAGATGGAATCGCTGCTTGTCCAATAAAAAAGAAGGTTTTTGCAGGAGGAGAAAAATAGAATGCAGATGGATGCAGATATGAAAGTGGGAATGGATACAGACCGTGAAGAGATAAAAACTGCCCCCGTGATTATATCTTTCGTTGTGGCAGGTTTTATCGGTTTGTTTAGTGAAACGGCCTTGAATATGGCGTTAAATAATTTGATCATAAGCTTTGGGATTCATGAAACAACAGCTCAGTGGCTGACAACAGGCTATTTGCTGACGCTGGGAATATTAGTGCCAGTATCCGGCCTGATCCTCCAGTGGTTTACAACCAGGCATTTATTTATAACAGCACTGATCTTTTCAATAATAGGGACCTTTATAGCGGCCATTGCACCATCATTCTCAGTGTTGATGGTTGCCCGCGTTGTCCAGGCAGTTGGTACAGGTTTGCTGCTGCCGTTAATGTTTAACACGATTTTAATGATTGTTCCGCCACAGAACCGCGGAAAAATGATGGGAATCATTGGTCTCGTCATCATGTTTGCCCCGGCGGTAGGACCGACATTGTCCGGCCTGATTTTAAAAAATTTATCATGGCACTGGATTTTTTGGATTTCCCTGCCAGTTCTAGTGTTCGCACTGGTTTTTGGCATTTATTTTATGCAGGATGTCACGAAGCCAACCAAACCTAAAATTGATCTTGTGTCCATTCTTTTATCTACCCTGGGTTTTGGCGGAGTCGTTTTTGGATTCAGCTCTGCCGGAGAAGGTGGAGGCTGGGGAAGCCCGACTGTTATTATTACTTTGGCTGTGGGGCTGATTTCTTTAATCTTATTCGCTCTTCGTCAGCTGAAGATGAAACAGCCTGTACTGAACTTGCGGGCATTCCAATACCCAATGTTCACGCTCGGTCTGGTAATGGTCGTTCTATGCATGATGATTATTCTGTCCTCCATGATTTTGCTGCCATTGTATTTACAGACATCCCTGGCACTCAGCACATTTGCTGCAGGGCTATTGCTTCTGCCAGGAGGGATTATCAACGGACTTCTTTCGCCTGTGATGGGCAGCCTTTTTGATCGATTTGGCCCTAAATGGCTCGTAATTCCTGGAATTATCGTTGTTACTGCAGCCATGTTCGGTTTTTCTACCATTACTGTAGACACTAGCTCGGCTTTCATAATTGGACTGCATATTATCACGATGGTGGGGGTATCGATGGTTATGATGCCGGCACAAACTAATGGCCTGAATCAGCTGCCCCGTGAACTGTATCCGGATGGAACGGCCATTATGAACACCTTGCAGCAGGTCGCAGGGGCGATCGGCACGGCTGTTGCCATCTCCATCCTGTCTTCAGGAGTAGAAAGTTATATGAACAGTGTAGATGATCTGACGAATCCAATGAATCAGCTGCTGGCATTTACGGCAGGTGTACAGAAGGCCTTTGTATTTGCCATCATCATCGCTGCTGTTGGATTAGTCTTCTCCTTCTTTATCAAGAGGGTAAACGTGGATCAGCCAGAAGCTTAAGCAGCATAACTGACAATTAAAGCCTTACTTCGTCTAACTAACGAGGTAAGGTTTTTTTGTACTTCAGTTCCCTTCCGAATGCAGCCAAAGAAAACGCCGGGACCCTCAATCTTTTGTTAAAAACATCTTTTGAAAGAGGAAGAAATCCTTTGACAATAGGGCACCCGCTACGAACTGATTGCTAAAAAGGGCCTCAGTCCAACAGGAAAAAGGGCTCTTGTCCACACCAAAAGAGGGATTTCGAATAAAGTAGAGTATCAGGTGAAAGGAGGGGAACAATCAATGGCTAGAGTTTGGAGAAACCGAAATCTGTTTGGTGGCAATGGGCGCAACGAAGCGAACAATGATACACGCAATGACGTGAATGTTGATGCTGAGTTGGATGCACGCCTGGATAACGAAGCTGAAGCAGACAATGAAACAGATGTAAATGTAAAAGATAAAAATACAAACATCGCTAAAGCTCGCGTTTCAAACAGTGGTAACTCAAGAGTTAACCTAGATATTAATGTTGACAGCGAATCACTTGCAAGGGTACGCTCAAGGGCTGAATCTGACCAGGATCAGGATCAGGAACAGAACCAGGATCAAGAAATAGACTAATCATTTCTTATATTTGGGATACTAGGCTTCAGTAAGGGCTAGTATCCCTGTCTATTATGGAGTCAGGAGGGGCATTCATGGAAAAACAACAGGCGGAAAATAACCTGAAAATCGAAAAACAGACAGAAAATAGCCTGCAAGCCCAAACGATGATTGGGCACAGCGGAAACTCTGATGTCGATATTAAGGTAAATATAGAGATTGAGACAAAAGCGATTGCGTATGGCATGTTATGCAGCTTGTATGCTAAAGGAGATTTAACAGAGCAGCAGCTTGAAAAAGCAATTAGCAAGCTTGATAAATTAATAGAAAAAGACAGGGAGAACAAGAAAAAAATTGAATATACAACCTCGCAAAGCCAACCGAAATTATATAGCGCGCCAAAACAGACTAAAAGAAGAAATTGGATTATTTAGTCTTTTTCTTCTTTACATATGATTTCATAGGTTCAGCAATAGCCTGCTTAGGGACAAACCCTAAGAAGGAGTTTTGCAACTGTCTGTTGGATGAGTTAAGGTGAGGAATACATAATATTGGGAGCACACAGGCACGGCAGCCTGTGTGTTAAAGCAGTGATATTATTGCAACGATGAAATCTATTTACTAATTTATGTTAATACCAAAATGCTCCTGAACCAGCTTATTGAAATCTCTATGGGTAACAGGCAGTTTTTGAACCTTCCCATCCTTCCATTCAGTCAAGGATGATTCTGTTAATGTAATATTTCCGGTGTCTGTGAGCCGGGTCAAAAGTGGTCCCTTGTTGAATGCTGAAGCTTCATGCTCCATAATGATTTGCTGAATCTTTGCTAATTCACCTTGGTCGGCAACGCTTTGCCTGGAATCAAAAGCATAGCCAGTCCGCCAGTCCTTATCTTTATGCTTAAGTTTCATTTCAAAAACATAATCGCCATATTCAGTAGATACTCTCCTCACGCGAAATTGGCCGTTGGAAGAAGTGACAATACCTTCGTTTAAAGGTACCGGTATTAATGGCAGGTTCCCTCCAAATCCGGTATCAACCAAATAGGTTTGTCCGCTGTTCTGGATCAGGATGGCTACATGTGTTTTTCCTGTAGGATTCCAGCGCTGGCGGCTGCCATCATAAATAATCCCTCTGATCAAGGAAGCATCCCAGTTATTTTCAATTAAGAAGTAATAAAGGAGTGGGTTGAGCTCATAGCAAAGCCCGCCCTCATACTTTTCCAGAATTTTATTTGTTAGATTTTCTTTGCTAGGTTCAATTGCTGTGTTATTCAGAACGCATATATTCTCAAAAGGAATTTCTTTTGCTGTCTTTTCCAATACATCATCAAGCTTGTCAAAAGATAACGCTTCATGCTCTGGAAAGCCAATCCGTTTACGGAAAAGTGAATTCAATATGGTCATCGATTTTACCTCCAGTTCACATCTAATTCATTATAACAAGAATAAACCAGCACTATACACTGATAAAATTTTATATGATAATAGTAATATTAATCCTGTCATTTAAGACTACCGGTGGAATATTTAAATCGGAATCCTCTTAAAAGAGGGAAAACACCAACACAGAGCAAGAAGGGCAGTGAGCACTGTTCATGAAGTTGTTTACGAAAATTTTTTCAAAACCGAAAACGATAAAAGTGGACTTTTGTGAAAAAAATCTGGACAGATTCCTTTCCGAGGAACATGCTACAGACTATCATTCATTTCTAAGTAATAAAAATGTTCACTACAAGGAATACAGCTGTCAAAGCAAATGCAAGGAATGCCAGCAGTCTCCCTACGCCATTGTTAATGGAGAGTTTATGGCAGCCGAAAGTTCCCGTGAGCTGTTGGAAAAACTAAAGGAGCACCAAGAAACGAAAAGCTAACTCTGTCTCAAGACAAGGTTTTCAGCACTTTCCTTGACCCATACCGGGATTGGAAAGTGCTTTTTTTGGACATGGGTCATTATTAGTAAAGTGGAGGACAGATTGTTCCTGTTACCGGGCAGGCGGATTCTCCCGGTAATCGGAGCGGGAAGGGGTAAATGCCATCCATTTTTGCTGCCTGCTGAGTAACGAGCATGTTAAAACTTCATTAACTTTCCATCATACATGTCTATAATGACAGAAATTTGGTATAATTCTTAAAGATATGAGAAACAGATCCACTACATGGAATAAAAATAACACCTTAGTTAGGAGTGATGGAATGCTGAAATCGACCATTGGGCAATTCCGCCTTATGGGATTTATAGAAGGAACCTCCCTGCTTGTCCTTCTATTCATCGCTATGCCTTTAAAATACCTGGCTGGCCTTCCCGAAGCAGTTAAAGTAGTAGGAAGCGTACATGGATTTTGTTTCATACTTTATCTCTTCGTGATTGCTTATACGACTTTTAAAATCAGATGGTCGCTGAAGTGGATGGTAAGTTCTGTGCTTGTAGCATTTATCCCTTTTGGCAACATCGTCCTGGACAGGTTCTTAAAAACACAGTTTGATACCTGAAGAAACATTCGGCTTTCTTGCCTAACATGGATCATTCATCTCTTTCATGCTTGTTATAAGGGATTCGGGGGCAGTTTTTTGAGTGCCGCCGGATCCTTTCTTTTATGTAAAGATAACCTGTAAGCTATCCTGAAGGTAGGATCTCCACAGAGAGAATTTGCTTATTTCCAGATCAGAGAAGCTTCGATATATCTATGAAACTCGTTAAAGGCATTGAGAACCGGATTTTCATAGGGTTAAAATTTGTTTATTCGTTTTAGCTCATTTGATTTTTGGGTGTTCCTGTCTCCAGTCTGTCCACCAATTGCATAGAAGTGTTCTGGAGCCCAGGGCCCATCATTATAACAGTTAAGTAACAGAAATTTGTTGTTTATTAGTATGGCTGAAAAAATAGAGGTTCCCGGATTCTTAAATATGAACGTACTTTACAGATACTTATAGATATTAGCCGTTCCTGTTTGTCTTTCCCTTCATAAAATGAATTAGATGATTGGAGGGAGAAAGGTCGATGAGCTCTTATTGTACTTGCACTCCGGATCCTTGCAGCTGTCCTTGCGGCTGTGGAGATCAGGAAATCAGGCGCCTCTTAACGGTGGAGGAAATTGAAGGGTTAAACATTGAACGGCAAAGAGGAATCATTTATGTAGACAGGATCAGCCAGTGCTGCCCTACCTGCCAGCCAGTCCGTTTCCGAAGCCTGAGACAGATTGTTTAAATGCAACGGTAATAGATACTAGTAAATTAAAAATCCATATTTAATGGATTTTTTTCAATACATATTGAGATTCCTGATATAGAACCTGCCTATATGAGGTCCCTGTATTTTCCTAGGTTAGAAACATCCGCAGGTAGGTTTGCGGGAAGAACATGAATAGAGGTGGTCATTATCGGTCGAAAACTGATCAGAAACGCGGCATCCTTATGCTTATTTATCCTGCTGGTTATCACGATCCAAATCAAGAGTTACCCACTTGCCGGTCTATGGATCCTGGGGTCTGTTTTGCTGTGGATTTTCTTTGATAAATCGATAAAAGCATTTGTCATGACCAATTTATGTTTTGGCATAGGTTTCTTTTTTTATTTGTATGCAGCCACCTATTGGACTGTTCATATTGAAACAAAAGAACTGTCAGTTTTTTTTAATAGATTTTCCCTTGTGATGGTTCTAATCCCGATGGCTCTCCTATCTCGCTTTTCTGGCTCTCCCTTTTTAAAATATTGGAAAAAGCCAGTATGGGACGAAATGATTTCTTTTCCTTTCATTTGGTCAGGCTTTCACCAAACGAAGGTTAAAACCTTTCTTATAATTGCTTTAACCGTAAATGTGTTGATATTTACCCCATTTGTCATTGGGAAAGGGTGGCCTTTTATCAAGGAGATATGGCTTTTAACGATGATCTTTTCATTGACGAATGCCATATTCGAAGAACTGATATGGAGAGGAGCGCTGCTCAGCAGCTTTTCAGAGCAATTGGGCGAAAAATGGGCTGTTGTGGTCACGAGCCTGGGTTTCGGCTTGCAGCATTATTCGCTTGGTTTTCCCTGGGCTGTTTGTATTGCCTTTTCCATCGGAGGGCTGTTTTATGGGGGAATTACCATAAAGTCCAAAAGCATTGTTCCTTCGATCATTTGGCATATAACCTTAAATATCCTCATGTTTTTAAGTGGTCTGATTATAAAATAACTATAATAATTCTTTGATAAATCAAGTTATAGAAGGGAAATTCGATGAAAAATTACAAGATTATCCTCTTTGATCTGGATGGAACACTCTCTGACCCTAAAGCTGGTATTACTAAATCGGTTCAATATGCCTTAAGGAAATTCAATATTGAAGAGCCTGATTTAGATCAGCTTGAATGTTTTATTGGCCCGCCGCTCCAGGTCTCATTTACTGAGTTTTACCATTTCAATGCGGAGCAGACTGCAAGTGCCATCCGTTATTACCGGGAACGGTTTAAGGAAAAAGGAATGTTTGAAAATGAAATTTATCCTGGAATTCCTGAACTGTTAAAATCGTTAAAAGAGCAGAAATACACCTTAGTTGTTGCGACTTCCAAGCCAACAGTGTTTTCAGAGGAGATACTTAGATATTTTAAAATTGACCAGTACTTTGAACTCGTTGTCGGGAGCAACCTTGATGGAACCAGGTCCTCAAAAACGGAAATTATCGAGTACATACTGAATCAGTACAGCACTCACCCGCGGGAAGACTTTATCATGATAGGTGACCGGGAGCACGATATGATTGGAGCTAAAAATACAGGAATTGCCTCGATTGGTGTCAGTTATGGCTTTGGTTCTCTACAGGAACTGAGTGCTCATCAGCCTGATGATATTGTCAGCTCTGTCTCAGAACTAAAAGAAGTTTTAATGGGAACCAAAGCAAAATAAGCATGATAGCTGCCAATGTACTACAAAGAGGTGGAAAAGGTTGTCTGTGAAGGGGCTTAATCACTTATTATTTTCTGTTTCCGATTTAGAAAACTCTATTGAATTTTATCAAAGAGTGTTTAATGCAAAATTATTCCTTAAAGGAAAGACAACTGCTTATTTTGATTTAAATGGAATCTGGCTGGCTCTTAATGAAGAAAAGGGCATCCCGCGGAGTGAGATAGCAGAATCCTATACGCATATTGCCTTTTCAATAGATGTGGATCAATTTGACGACATTCTTGGGAAACTAAATGGACTAAAAGTAAACCTTCTTCCAGGGCGGAAAAGAGACGAAAAAGATAAACAATCCATTTACTTTACCGACCCGGATGGGCACAAGTTTGAGTTCCATACAGGTACACTGGAGGATCGGCTGGAATATTATCGGCAGGAAAAAAGTCATATGGAGTTTTATGATTAATAGGGGCCCTCGTTGAAGCAGCGGGGGATTTTTTTGCTATTTCATTAATTTACATAGGACTAGGACAGTTTTGCAGCGGTAAGTCTTTTACCATGCGATAAAATTGAGAGAATTGTGGCAGGTAACAGCGATCTTCTGGACTGTACTTTTAGTTGTTTTCACAGGCTGGACACAGGTTTTTCAATAAACTAGAATAATCGATTCATAAGAAAAGAATCAATGCATAAAAGAAAATAATCAATTTATAAATGGAAACAATCTATGCATAACCTGGAGGAACCTATATATGGGACCAAAAACCTGTTTGCTCAATGGCTATTTTAATGTAAATTAGGTTCTTTTAAGGATAACCTTCGTGAACTTGGGTCGGTTGAGGGCCAAAAGAGGGAGAGTTCTATTTGTTTTCACAGGCTGGACACAGGTTTTTCAATAAACTAGAATAATCGATTCATAAACGAAGAGAATCAATGCATAAAAGAAAATAATCAATTTATAAATGGAAACAATCTATGCATACCCTGGAGGGACCATAGATAAAGGATCAGAAAACCTGTTTGCCAAGGCCTATTTTCTTAAATCCAGGTTATTATCGAAGGTACAATGAGTGAACTTGGGTCGTTCGAGGGGCAATGAGGGAGAGTTCTATTAGTTTTCACAGGCTGGACACAGGTTTTTCAATAAACTAGAATAATCGATTCATAAACGAAAAGAATCGATGCATAAACGAAAATAATCAATCTATAAATGAAAAGAATCTATGCATAACCTGGAGGAACCCTATATAGCACCAAAAACCTGTTTGCTCAATTCCTATTTTGATGTAAATTAGGTTCTTTTAAGGATATCCTTGGTGAATATGGGTCGTTCGAGGAGCCATAAGAGGGAGGATATTATTAGTTTTCACAGTATGGACACCGTGATTTTTTTAAACTAAAACCAAACAGAAACATCAGAGGAAACCGGGCAAAAAGAAGTAGAAAAGGTCTATGAATTAAGATATTGACAGATTCATAGAGCTAATTTATATTAAAGAAAGCGTTAACAATATTCTGAATTATTAAAAGGGCGGCCGAGTGAAGTTAATTCAGCTTGGTAAATCTTTGTGAACAAAATAGAAACCGGTTTCTACCTTGTTTGTCATTTTTTTAACAGTAAATAGAAACCGGTTTCTATCAACAAGCCTTAAAGGGGGTGATGGAAGGGATTTTTTCAGCCGAAGAATATGAATTGAACTCTGAACCAAATTTATTTTAAGGAGGCTACCTTTATTGTTAACTAAGGAAATAAAACAAATTGGCAAAAAGCTGCTGGCCTGCAGTTCGGTTACGGCTCTTACATTTAGTCTGCTGGCACCGGCAGCAACGAAGACCTATGCGAGTGAAGGGGATGAAGTGAATACCGCAGCAGAAAAAATCGAGCTGGATCCGAGCTATCAACAGGCGCCGTTTGATGGATGGGGTACAGCGCTTGTATGGTTTGGCAATGTAACTGGCGGCTGGCCGGATAAAGTGAAAAACGAGCTGGCAGATGCCCTTTATGGGGAAGCAGGACTCAACTTTAATATTGCCCGGTATAATATTGGCGGCGGGGATTCTCCGGAAACGGCTCCGTATATGCGTCTGGGAGGAGCGGTGCCGGGATACTGGAACCGGCCGGCAGAATACGGACCTCCGGGAGGGAATACAGAAAACTGGAAGGAACCAGAAAATTGGTGGAATCCGGAAAACCCCGATCACTGGAATTGGGAGGCTGATGCCAATCAACGCTGGTGGCTGTCAGCAGCCAAGGAAAGAGGGGCAGATACATTTGAAGCCTTCTCCAACTCAGCCCCTTATTTTATGACTCAGAGCGGATATGTTTCAGGAAACTTCAACCCTTGGGACGACAACCTCAAGCCTGACCAATACAGCAATTTTGCAAGCTATTTAACGACAGTTGTGGACCGTTTGCAGAAGGATATGGACATTGAGTTTAAAACGCTTTCTCCGGTGAATGAACCGAATACGGGCTATTGGAGAGCGAAAGGAAGGCAGGAAGGATCAAACTGGTCTCCGGCTTCACAAGCGAAAATCACCAACGAGGTGAAAAAGCAGCTTGATGAAAAAGGGCTGAGTACGGTTGTATCTGCTATGGACGAAACCAACCCAGGCCGTTTCAGGACCAATTGGGATCAGTATAACCAGACAACCCGTGACAACATTGGACAGCTGAATGTACATACCTACGGAACCGGGGACAGGATTGGAGCCAGGGATATCGCAAAAGGTTCAGGGAAACGCCTGTGGATGTCCGAGGTTGACCTCAGCATGGGCGGCCAGAATCATGAAGACATCAAGCCAGGTCTTGCATTATCCGAAAGAATTCAGGCCGACATCCAGCAGCTGGAACCAGAAGCATGGGTTTTATGGCAGGCAATTGAAGATGAAGTCAATATGAGCCCTGAACATGAAAATGGGAATTGGGGCTTAATTCAGGTTGATTTTACTGGGAAAGATTTTACCATTTATAAAAATAAAAAATACTATGCAATGGGGAATTACAGTAAATTTATCCGACCTGGCGACCAGATCATCAATTCGAATAACCAGAATACTTTGGCAGCGATCAATAAAGATGAGAAATCCCTTGTAGTGGTCTATACGAATTCCTCCTCAGAGGAAAAAACAGTGAATTTTGATTTGTCCGGTTTTGAGACTGTGAAAGAAACTTCTGCAGCCACACCTTATGTGACTTCCTCTTCTGATAATCTGAAGAAAAAAGAAGAAATCAAGGTTGCAGGTCAACAGCTTTCTGCGGTAGTGCAGCCGCAATCGATTACAACCTTTGTTGTAAACGGTATTTCCGGAGTCAGCAAGGACAGCAGCTTTTTAAACTCACGTGACAACTATAAAATGACAAACCTTAATAGTGGCAAGGTCCTTGATGTTGCGCAGAATGGAAAATCGATTGTGCAAAAAACATATGACCGGGACAAAGCCGGCCAGCAATGGAGCATTCAAAAGGTTACAGATGGAAACAGCTCAAAGGAACATTATAAGATTGTCGATCAGGAAAGCGGCCAAGTGATCGGTGTGGAAAATGGAGGAGCCGTTCTTCAGAAGGATGAAAACTCTGCAAGCCAAAAATGGATGGTATCCACCTATGGCAATCAGGAATATACCCTTATCAACGTCCAAAACGGACAGCTGCTGGAAGTTGGCGGCAGTTCAACCAAGGAAGATGCGTCCGTGGGTGTTTGGCATCCAAATGCCGGCAAAAACCAGGTCTGGAAATTTGCCAAAGCTGGAATTGCTGCAATAGAGCCCGCACATGTGGTGGACACGAAGAAAAAGCGGGCGCCTGAAATGCCGGAAGAAGTTACTGCCATCTACGGAGATGGGGAAAGAGTGGAGAAACCGGTAAAATGGAATCCAATTGACCCGGAAGAGTATGAAAGAGAAACTACGTTTAAAGTAACAGGTACTGTAGAAGGAACAGCCATTGAAGCAGTAGCTACCGTTACTGTCAGCAAGGTTGAAAGCGTTGAAAGTGTGAAAGTGAAAACTGTTCCTGGCAAAGCGCCAGCCATGCCGCAGTTTGTTCCTGCCCAGCTTGAAACCGGCTCACAGGGAAATGTACGCGTGGAGTGGGACCCAATTGAGCCTGCTTTATATGAAAGCCTCGGAAAATTCACAGTAAAGGGGTCTATACCTTATAGTCCTGTGAAGGTTTTTGCCCAAGTACAGGTAACAGAACCTGCACTTCAAAATATTGCGTTAAACCCGCCGAACTCTGGTCAGGAGTTTCCAAAGGCTAGTGCATCCTTTACGGGTATGTACGACAAAGCCTCCAATGTCAACGACGGAGATATATCCTCCATTCGCTGGACAAACTGGGATCCGAACAGCTGGCGTGCAGAAGACTGGGTTGCCCTGGATTTTGGAGAAGAAGATACCATTTCTAAATTGGATTTCCATTTTTACGATGATGGAGGCGGCACCAGACCGGCTGCATCACTGCATCTAGAATATTGGGACGGTGTGCAGTGGAAGAAAATTGAAGGCACTCAGCTGGATGTTCAAGCGAAAAAGGAAGTAACGTTAAGCTTCGAACCTATTAAGACATCAAAAATCCGTGCTGTGATGAAGGCTATGGAAGGTGCCTGCATCGCCATTTCAGAAATCAAGGTTTGGGGAAAAGGGGATGTGACCAAGGCTGTGCCTTCTATCGGGGCTGATGCCTCCCTTGAGAGCATCCTGATCAATGGAAAGCCAATCAGGGGTTTCAAATCTGACCAATTTTCCTACCAGGTAAAAGCAAAGGGGAATCCATCCGATGCACCGTCTGTCTCAGCAATAACCACTGATCTATTTGCATCCTACCAGGTGGAACACATCTCTGGAAAGCCAGAAAGTGCCGCCATTACCGTAAAATCAGAGGATGGAACCAAGACAGAAACCTATACGATCCTTTTTGAGGAAAAAGGCAGGGAGTAGATTCCTGCAGTCAGAACCGATATCATAGTTGAGGAAGCCTCCTTCCTCAACTATGATGTATACATATATTCATTGATAACCATTTTATAATCACAGCGACATTTATAAACCGAAGGGAAGACCGATGGTGCAAAAAAAGACATTTACAATCTATGATATTGCCGCAGCAACCAATGTGTCTCCTGCTACTGTATCCCGGGTACTAAATGGCAATTATCCAGTCAGTAAAAAAACGAAAGAGAAGGTGCTGGCTAAAATACAGGAATATAATTTTAAGCCAAACAGCATCGCCAGAAGCCTGAGCAGAAAAGAAACTAAGATGATTGGCATGATTCTTCCGGACATCACTAATCCTTTCTTCTCAAGCGTCTTCATTGAAATAGAAAAAGAGGCCCAAAAAAAGGGATATACCATTTTCCTGTGTAATTCTATGAATGATCCGGAAATGGAGTCACTCTATTTAAAAGTCCTTTATGAGCGGCAGGTAGAAGGAATTATCATGATGGGCGGAAGGATTAACAAAACGGCTACTGTCAGGGAAGAGGCTGAAGAAGTTCTCGAGGTAATGAATAAAATACCTGTTCTGATGATCAATGGGTATATGGAGGGAGTCGACTGCTATAAGGTAAGGTCTGATGAGAAAAAAGGCTTGAAAATAATGCTTGATCATCTGGCTGAGCTTGGACATAGGAATTTTGGTCTGCTTGGAGGTACGCAAGGAATCACTGCAACTGACCAAAAAGTGCAGGGGTTCATGCAGTTTCTCAATGAACATGGTTTCCACTATAACCCGGACTGGCATATTTACAGCGGTTTTTCTGTGGAAAGCGGCCAAGAGGCTATGGAGAAGCTGCTGCGGAACGAGGATCTCCCAACAGCGATTATATGTATCAACGATATGGTTGCATCAGGGGCGTTAAAAGAATGCGGTCTTCAAGACATCGATCCCCGTCAATTCGCGCTCGCCGGCTATGATGATACATTTGTCGCAAGTATACTGACTCCCAGCCTCACTTCGATCAATCATAATTATAAAAAAATGGGCCAGGCAGCTATGGACCTGCTCATTGAGACAGTTGAGGAGGAGGAAAGGACAGAGATTGTCATCGATCCCTTTTTAACCATAAGGAACTCAACAAAACTCTATATCCGGTAAAAATCCCTGCCTACACAAGTGGCAGGGATTTTTTATGTTTATGAGTGGTTTTTAAAAAATTGTATGATTCTTATCAATATTCTACCCATTCCCGGAAAGAAATTATATAATGGTAAAAAAAGTTCTCGAATTGAGAACTACGAGGGAGTAAACGAATCATGTATTGTTTGGCTAGCAACCAATATAACTATCATGTCTATGGCCATATCCATGAAGTTGAAATGTTTATCCAACCAAACTCCGATTTAAAATGGGAGCTTAGTACGTACAGCAGCAAATCACTTCTCATGGACCGAGTAGGCGTCATTGAAAGCAACCAGTCTTCTACTGTGATCAGCCTGTTGGAGGGCTGAAGAGTCCAGGCAGGAAAGGTGCGGGTCAAAGGCTGCCTGCAATTTCAAAGGGGCAGGCGGAGTAAAAAAGTATAAGTGACTCAGCAGAAGGGATTTGAAGGTCGAGAGAATAAGTCTCCATAATAGGGATTCATACGGACAGACAAAGCAACAAGTCTCCATAGAATGGCTTCATATGCAGACGAAGCAGTAAGCCGTGAGAGCAGTGTAAATTTCATCAATCGACTGGAGGGTCATCCCTTGGGACTGGAGCGCAAAAGAAGACTGTTTTTCGACTGTTCATCTGTGCACCTAATAATTGAGTCTGAAACATTCCCTATTCTTATGGAGAAGTGGCAACTCCAGGGATCATTCTGTTCCTGCGGCCTGCACCAGTTTCTGGCTTATTTTCAAAATGATTAAGAACATAAGTAAATGATGTTCTCTTTTCTAAATGAATGGTAAAATGAAGCTATAAAAAAGTGATATTTGTTGTTTATCTCAATACCTGTTCCACCATCAGGGTCAACCACGAATGTATTGGAGAATAGCATGCTATGGAAAAAATCACACATTCATTGCAAAACTTTAGACTAACAAAAGATATTAAAAAGCTGCTCCAACAGATTAATCCATTATTGAAGGATGAAAAAGACCTGTCTGTGATCTTTACAAAATTGTATCAGCAGGACTTGATTGGAGAGCAGGAATTTTTAGCGATCCAAACAAAGTTCATGCTGAATAAGTTTACGGCAATTATGGAAAGGAATTTTACTGATTTAACGTGTGGAATCTATCTTTACGAAGAGAAGGAAAAAACCCTTTGGAATGGTGCTTCTCCCAGCGTGGCTTCCGCCTATAATGAATATACCAATGGATTGGTCGTCAAGGATGATATTGTGCAGGGCGATGAGATCCCTGTTTATGTAAAAGGTTCAATCGCCATCCCTGATTTAGAGAAAGGTGAGGATCTTACCTCACTTAACCATAAAAAAGACCTTCTGAAGAGTGGGTACAAGTCCATATGTTTAATACCGCTTGAACACAATGGTCATACGATTGGCCATACAACCATGTTTTCGAAAGAAATCAGAACTTACACCACAGAGGAAATGAATGCTTTTGCGGAATATAATAAACTCATAGAAGGGAAGTTAATGGAGATAAAAAATTTGCTTATTACTACAATTAAAAATACTAAAGCACTTTGATAAAAAAAGGTGATGGAATGATTGGCTTTGGAAAAAGATTAAGAGAACTGCGGTTGGAAAACGGGCTGACCATGGAAAATGCTGCAAAAATTGTTGGGATTGCGAAGTCAACGTATGCCGGTTATGAGTCGGAGTTTCGACAGCCTTCATTGGATAAATTAAGTCTGTTTGCCGACCACTATCGGGTATCCGTGGATTATCTGTTATCTTTAACGGAAACAAAGCGTACAGGAGATCTCGACTCTCTTGATGCAAAGGAATTGTTTTCGAAGAAACATCTCCATTGGGAAGGCGTTCCGCTTGAAGAGGACGAACTGAGTCAAATTAAAGATTTATTAGAAGCCATAACAGCGAAAAAATCAAATAAGAAATTGGATAAGGATATGGGTTAACGGCAGACTGCCAAACGGATTCATGTTTACTATGAGGGTACCGAGGTACTCTTTTTTTATTGGCGTTTCCTTTATTGGAGGCTAAAGAAAAAAGAGACGCCCAGGTCCCTTTTTTCTCTGCAAACTTTATTCATCTTTATGGCAGCAGGTAAAGCACGGAGAAAAAGTGGCAAATCGTGCCTCCCAAAACAAATAGATGCCAAACGGCGTGATGGTGCTTAAATAATCTCCACATATAGAAAATCGCCCCAACCGTATACATGATTCCGCCAATTTCCAGGAGCAAAAGGCCTGTTGGGTGCAAGTTGGAAACTAAGTCGTTCCACGCGAATACAATCAGCCACCCCATAATGATGTACAAGATAGTTGAGGTGAAAAGGAACTTTTTAACAAAGAAAGATTTAAATACAGTCCCGGCGATGGCAAGTCCCCAGACAATACCGAATAAGGTCCATCCGATCCAGCCCTTCACTGCGATCAGCATAAAAGGTGTATAGGTCCCGGCGATAAAAAAATAGATGGAAGAGTGATCCATGATTTCAAAGAAGTCTTTTGCCCGTCCCGGCCGGAGCGCATGGACAAAAGTGGAAGAGGTATATAAAAGGATCATTGTCACCCCAAAAATCGTAAAACTGACAATATGCCAGGCTGTTCCGTCGAGAGAAGAAAAGACAATTAATGAAACGAGTGCCGCTATGCTAAGCAGGACTCCAAAGCCATGTGTAATAGAGTTGGACCATTCTTCTTCTTTGGTAAAAACATGAGTATTGGCCAAGTTGCATCCTTCCTTTCAATTGAACTTTAAAGTACGAGAATGCTCATTATTATATGCTTTATATCGATGGTTTACTAGTGATGAATGTCATGCGGAGTAAAAAGAACTTGTTACGTTCGGGCAAAAAAACAAAATGACCATCACGAAAATAGAAAAAAATTTTGTTTATTTCATGTGTAACTTTTAAGGGAGGTGTCTGTCTATAATTGACAGAGAGGAGAAATAGGATGTCTGACCCGAGAATCGAGATTTACATGACCTACAGAAATGCTATCTATCTATATTTATATCGGTTAACGATGAACGAGCACCTTGCCGAGGATTTGACACAAGACACCTTTCTCCGTGCTTTCCGATCTCTTGCCGGTTTCCGGGGGGACGCATCAATGAAAACGTGGCTTTTCAAAATTGCACGCAATACTTACCTTAATTTTGTGAAGAAAAAACAATCACTGCTGGAGGTACATACTGAAAAAATGGATGAAGAGCTGGCGGTCCAGCCCGATCCCTATAAACAAATTGATGATCAATTATTCATTCAATACACATTGGTAAGGCTTCCTGAAAAGGATCGTACCTATATTATTTTGCGAGATGGGAATGGATTAACTTATGAAGAAATTTCATTGATTACGAATCAAACGATCGGTCAGGTCAAGGTGGGTCTGTACAGGGCACGGAAAAAATTTCGTAAGCTATATCTGCAGGAAGGGGGAGAGGGAGAATGAACTTAGACCATGAGGTAGTGAAAGATTTATATCCGTTATATATGGAAGAAGAATTAAGCCCCACCGTGAACAAAGCGGTGGATGAACATCTGCAGGAATGTGAAGGATGCCGGAACAGCTATGAAACCGGGGAGGGTTTCTATGATTCCTTAAAGGAAATTGAAAAACCAAAAGCACCAGAATCCATGGATGAGAAACTCCTGCTTCGGCTGAAGCTGAATCGATTAAAATGGGTAGCCCTTATTTTGACTGGAATTATTTTAACCATGATTATGACTGATTATAAAAATGAACGCGAGAATCTTTTCAGGGCCGTAAGTGATTATTTTGGCACACAAAGATATTTGCCTAACCATTTGGGAGTTATAAAAGATAAAGATCACAGTGACCTGCGGAATATTGAAGAAGGGATTTTGCAGCTTTCAGAAGACCGGTTTGCCATGGAGGAACATTTTAATTTCATTGAAAAAGGGAGGCTGGAGGACACAGATTATTATTTAAGCATGGATACGGCGTCCTTCCTCACAATGATTGAAATGATGCAATTTCGCTATGACCAGGGGATGTGGTCTGAAACCGATGAGGCAGCCTATAAGGCCATTCAGGAGAATTTTAAAGATCTAAGTGAAGCTGCAACGAAGGAATATCGAAAAATGCATCATGGATATAGTTCTTACCTTGAACTGGTGGATGTCAAAGAACTTGAACAATTTTATGAACATATGAATGAGCTAATCAGCAGCTATAACACTTTTCATAAACTCCCGGACCAATTAAAACCGCTCAGTGAAAGAGCGTTGAAAAGACGGATTGCCCTAGCATTAAATATTCCAAAGCTGAAAAGCATTGATCTTAAAAAAGAGAGTCCTTTAAACGACGATGCCTATACATTCCGATTCAGTGTCTCGGGAAAATTCGAAGGAACAATCTATGGAATGAGCGGTCAAATAAGGGAAATACAGAGCCAATATAGCACTTTGTCTGATGCGCCACTCATGAGTAAAGAAAAAGCTGAAGAAAAAGCGAAAGGGTATTTCGAAAAAATTTATGGTCGCAGTGCAAATGGATTTGAGCTCGTCCCATTAGGATTCAATTATAATGTCAACTCGGACGACACTCGATTCAAGGTGTATAGCTATAACCTCGTTCCTGTTGTGGACGGTTATAAACTTTATACTCCTTTTGAGAGTGGATTCTTCCTGCATATTGATGCCAGGACGGGAGAACTGAATAGCTTTGTCCACAACCGTCATGTTCCTTCTTTTGAGGAATTGGATCAAACCAATTCTTTAATAAGGGTTTCCAAAGAGTCTCTTAATAAAAAAGGATTGGACGTAAAGGACACGGTGATCATTTATTCAGCACTGACAGGAACTTTTGAACTGGTTTATATGGTGCCTTCGATTGAGGATTTTCAGGATGGGAAATTTTATTCGGCAAAGAATGGGAAAGAAGACAGGATCTATGTACATGACAGATAAAGGGTAATGGACTGCTTTTACAACAGGCAGTCCTTTTTTGATCACTTATTAGAAAAACAAACAGGTCAATTAGGGTTGCAGCTGTCACAAATTTTTCTTCTTTTCCCACCCCAAGCATCAATTTGAATCACAGAACCTTAAGTTTCCCATTTAAAAGGTTTTCTGCTTCGCATTCCGTATGACTTAGAGTCTTTCCGCAGAAAATAAGATACTACTTTCTGGATCAAGGGAGGAGGAACAATGGTTTCCTACAACGATATCGTCAAAGCGCGCGAGAACATGAAGGGGATTGTCCATCAAACACCTTTGGACTATTCGAAAACGTTTAGCGGCTTTTCTGACAATGAGGTGTATTTAAAGCTTGAAAACCTGCAAAAGACAGGGTCTTTCAAGGTGCGCGGCTCCTATAACAAGATGATTTCCCTGCGGAAAGAGGAATTGGGGAAAGGGGTAGTTGCGGCGTCGGCCGGAAACCATGCGCAGGGGGTAGCGTATTCAAGCGAGATGCTCGGCATCCCTTGTACGATTGTTATGCCAACAGGCGCCCCTCTTAGTAAAATTGAGGCGACAAAGGGGTATGGCGCAAAGGTTGTGCTGCAGGGAGCTGTTTTCGACGAGGCGCTGGCCCATGCAATGGAACTGAAGGACCGGAGCGGAGCGGCTTTCGTGCATGCCTTTGATGATGAAGCGATCATTGCCGGGCAAGGAACAGTAGGGCTGGAGATAATGGAGCAGCTGCCTGACGTTGATGCGATTGTGTGTCCTGTGGGCGGAGGGGGACTGATCGCCGGTTTGGCGGCAGCCGTAAAAGAAAGGAATCCGTCGGTCCAGGTGTATGGGGTAGAGGCCATGGCTTGCACGAGTATGGCGCAATCGGTGAAGGGAAAAAAGCCCCTTACCGTCGAGGCCAGCCCGACCATGGCCGATGGCATTGCGGTCAAAAGGCCCGGCAACCTGACGTTCGAGCTGGTTCAACGGTATGTAGATGATTTATTTTGTGTGGATGAAATGGAAATTGCTCAGACGATGCTCATGCTGCTTGAACGGAACAAGTTGCTGGTCGAAGGGTCAGGTGCCAGCTCGCTTTCTGCCCTGCTTTATCAAAAACTTCCGATAAAAAATAAAAAAGTGGTCACCGTCATCAGCGGAGGAAATGTGGATGTAAGTTTTATTTCCCGAATTATTGAAAGAGGAATGGTCGAGGCAGGGCGCTTTGTCCAATATCGCACGATTCTGAAAGACAAGCCCGGCAACCTGGAGAAGGTTCTTGAGATTGTAACAGAGCATCACGGGAACATCATGGACATCTCCTTAAGTCACATGGGGGACAGAATCTATCCTGGCTATGCACAGCTGACGCTTTCCGTAGAGACGAGGGACAGAAAGCATATTGAAGAAATCTTTGAAGCATTCAAGAAAAAAGGGTATACAGCAGATATTGTCCAGTAACACATATGCAAAATAGGCAAGCCCGTATGACGGGCTTGCCTCTAATTTATAATGGAATAGTAAAATGTCAGGTTATCCGCGTCTACCGCCTCTGCCGCCCCGCTTTGTTTCAGTATTTCTTTTCAGTGAAGACAGGTTCTCTTCACTTGACTTTAAAAATTTAGCCATTTTATCCTCAAAAGATTCCTTTGGCTTGAAGCTGCCTTTTGAACGGAAATCTTTTGAACGGTTATCTCTACCTCCCGGCCTGGATGGACGCTGGGAATAAGAGGGGGACTGGCCCTCTGGACGATCAATTGCTTTTTTGATGGAAAGTGCAATTTTTCCATCCTTTTCGCTGAGCACTTTTACTTCAACTTGGTCGCCTACCTTAAGATGGTCATTTACATCTTTTACATAACTGTCCGCAACCTCACTGATATGCACCAGGCCTGTTACTCCACCCGGTAATTCTACAAATGCTCCAAAATTGGTAATACCCGTTACTTTTCCTTGCACTTTGCTGCCTATTTCAACTGCCATAGAAATATGGTTCCTCCTCAATATTGTTAAAAACACTTTATTATAACAAATGTATTAAATAAAACAAAATTAATCAACCTGTTTGTTGTTCCCATTTAAAAAAAATTTTAAACCGGTGAATTTATTTTTAACTAGCTTTTCATTTTTTACGTGCGATAATAGGTTGATGCATATCATCATCCATTGGAAGAATCCTATATATGATTATGATAAATAAAAAAACGAGGTTCATACATGAGCAATAACAGTTTTGTAAAATTTTCTTTGAGCGATGAAATTAAACGGGCACTAGCTTTATTAAAATACGAAGAACCGACAGAGGTACAAAGGGAAGTTGTTCCGCTTGCGATGGACAAGCACGACCTCGTCGTAAAATCACAGACAGGCAGCGGGAAAACGGCTTCCTTTGGCATACCAGTGTGTGAAAAGGTGGAATGGGAAGAAAACAAACCACAGGCACTGATTCTGGAGCCAACCCGGGAACTTGCTGTCCAGGTTCGGGAAGACATGACCAATATTGGAAGATTTAAACGCCTGAAGGCTTTGGCTTTATATGGAAGAGAACCGTTTTCTAAGCAGAGGGAAGAACTGAAACAGAAAACTCATATCGTTGTGGGAACACCTGGACGGGTAATGGACCATATTGAAAGAGGCACACTAGATTTAAATCACATTCAATATCTGATTATTGACGAAGCCGATGAAATGCTGAATATGGGTTTTATCGAGGAGGTAGAAGCCATCATCCAAGAGCTTCCCAAAAACAGGGCAACAATGGTGTTCTCGGCTACCTTGCCAAAGGATGTTGAAGCTCTTTGTCATCGGTATATGAAAAAGCCTGTGCATATTGAGATCGAG
The DNA here is from genome assembly GCF_004340465.1 of Mesobacillus foraminis. Classification (GTDB taxonomy): domain Bacteria; phylum Bacillota; class Bacilli; order Bacillales; family Cytobacillaceae; genus Mesobacillus_B; species Mesobacillus_B foraminis. Next base: position 219,186 of record NZ_SLVV01000006.1, read on the forward strand.
TCAACCGGGATTACAGCGGATACGATTGAACACGCATTGATTGAAGTGGATGAGAGTGAAAAAGATTCACTTCTTAAAAACGTGATGATGGTTGAAAACCCGGACAGCTGCATCATTTTTTGCAGGACCAAAGAGAATGTAGATGCCGTATACGCTCAGTTGGAATCAACTGGATATTCCTGTGAACGGCTTCATGGAGGGCTGGACCAGGAGGACCGGTTTGCGGTAATGGATGGGTTTAAAAACGGGAATTTCCGTTATCTTGTAGCTACCGATGTGGCAGCAAGGGGAATTGATATCGACAATGTGAACCTTGTGATCAACTACGATGTTCCGGTGGAGAAAGAAAGCTATGTCCACCGGACGGGAAGGACAGGCAGAGCGGGAAACAAAGGGAAGGCCATTACATTTGCGACCCCTTTTGAGGGTAGATTCATAATGGCGATTGAAAAATATATTGGGTTTCCCATTTCCCGTATGGAAGCTCCAGGAACCATGGAAGTGGCCAATGCCAGGGCAGCCTTCGAGGAAAAACGGAATGGACGCCGGATCGTCGGAAACAATAAAAGTGCACGAATCAATAAGGATATTATGAAACTGCATTTTAACGGAGGAAAGAAAAAGAAGCTTCGACCGGCAGACTTTGTCGGGACGATCTCAAACATACCTGGCGTCTCAGCTGAAGATATCGGCATTATCACAATTCACGATCAACTGTCCTACGTCGATATTCTTAATGGAAAAGGCGCGATTGTTTTGCAGGTGCTGGAGGATACCACGATAAAAGGAAAAAAATTGAAAGTCAACAGGGCCAAGAAATAAATAATCAAAGCGATTGCGGTTATGCTGAGGCATAACCGTATTCTTTTAATTTGAAGAGGAGGGGGTATATCACGGCTCTCCTCGCCGCTCCGACGGCATCAGAACATAATCCTTACGCATTTTGAAAGCACTGGTAATGTTCATAGCTGAAAGGCAGCTGCAAAAATGAATGCTGCTGCCTCAGTTGTTTAATATCTCAGGCTATTTAACCATTTGCATAATCAAGTCCTTGTTTTTCTGTTTAAATGCATCATTATGGGAGGAAACCATCGCAGCAGAAGCAGCGGCTGGCTCGACGAACTGTTTGGCCTTGTTGACGGCATTCGCAGCGTCCTGGAAGGCTCCGGCAATTAAATTCAGCTTTCCGTCGTACTTCAGAATATCACCTGCTGCAAACAGACCTGGGACTGAAGTTTCGCTTGTTGAGCTTCCTTTTATGAAAAAGTCATCAATGAGCTGGACTTCCAGGTCGCTGTTTTGAAGCAGGGAAGCATCCTGGTCAAATCCGTGATTAATCAGCACATCATCGACAGCTATGCACATGGAAGTCCCGTCAATCAGGTGAGTAAGTTCAACCCTCTCTATGGATTGTTTATTTTTACCGGCAATTAATTTTGTAATGGAGCAATTGAGGACGCATTCCACCGAACTGTTCATCAGCTGGGAGACCTGTGACTCATGGCCGGTAAATGAATCTCTTCTGTGAACGAGATAAAGTTTTCGTGCGACCGGCTCCAGCAGGTTTGCCCAGTCCACAGCGGAGTTTCCGCCGCCGGAAATAAGGACTGTTTTATCTTTAAATTTTTGCAGCGAATTGACCGTGTAATGGAGATTGGACACTTCAAACTTGTCAGCACCTTCAAGCTTCAGTTTTTGTGGTTTTAAGATTCCGCTGCCAATTGCAGTAATGATGGACTTTGAGTAATGGGAAGCTCCTGATGCAGCTTTTAGTACAAACCATCCTTCAGCCGTACGGGAGATTGACACGATTTTTTCATTTAGTACGACCTCGGGATTAAAAGTTAATGCTTGTTTTTGAAGCTGCTGTATCAGATTTGCTCCTGTGACGGGGCCAAGGCCGCCTACATCCCATATCAGTTTTTCAGGGTAAACATGGATTTTTCCGCCCAATTCAGGCTGAGCTTCGATTATTTTTGTTTTCATTTGCCGAAGGCCGCTATAAAAAGCTGAATATAGGCCTGCTGGTCCGCCGCCCACAATCGTAAGATCAAAAAGTTCCATTCGGGTCATTTCCAATTCACTCCCATATATTAAAAATTTTCAGTTTTCCATTAAAAGAGCATTGACTCCTGCCGTTAATCGATTTATAGTTTTATTGTAAACGATACTGATAATCATTATCAATGAAAATATGATCGATGAGAAAAATAAACAGATTGGAGGTATGATAATGGTTCGTCTTTATACAGAACATTTACAAGTCGGATATGGAGAAAAAACAATTGTTAAGGATTTGTCCATCGATATTCCTGATCAGAAAATAACCATTATCATTGGGCCGAATGGCTGTGGGAAATCGACTCTCCTTAAAGCAATGTCTCGCATTATCTCCCATCAATCAGGCTCGATCATCCTTGATGGTGTCAGCATTACCAGGGAGGATACAAAAAGCCTGGCTAAAAAGCTGGCCATTCTGCCGCAAACCCCAGAGAGTGCTGCTGGCCTTACAGTCGGAGAACTCGTCTCATACGGACGCTTTCCTTATCAAAAGGGCTTTGGAAGGCTCACTAAGAAGGACCAGGACGTTATCAACTGGGCAATGGAGGTCACCGGAATTGAAGAATATAAATACAGCCCGGTTGATTCTTTATCCGGCGGACAGAGGCAGCGTGTCTGGATTGCGCTTGCGCTGGCCCAGGAGACGGAAATGATTTTTCTCGATGAGCCGACGACCTACCTGGATATGGCCCATCAGCTTGAAATCCTGGAGCTTCTTCAAAAGCTAAATAAGGAGCAGGGCCGGACCATCGTCATGGTGCTTCATGACCTGAACCAGGCTGCACGCTTTGCTGACCATCTTATCGCAATGAAAGATGGAAAAATCGTGAAGACCGGGACAGGCGAAGAAGTCATCAGCCGGGACGTGCTCAGGAAAGTTTTCCAGATCGATGCAGAAATTGGAAAGGATCCACGCACAAAAAAACCTATGTGCATCACATATAACTTACTTAGAGGAGAAGAAAAACATGAAAAAATTACTGCCATTCCTGCTTATACTGGTACTTATTCTTAGTGCCTGCGGAGGACAGACTACCGAAAAAAACGAAGAGAAAAAAGAGGCGGACAAACCTGAAACCATCACTTACGAATCTGAGAACGGTCCCGTTGAAGTACCTGCCAACCCTGAAAGAGTGGTTGTCCTTTCGTCATTTGCCGGCAATGTAATGGCACTTGATGTTGATATCGTCGGGGTTGATTCCTGGTCCAAGATGAATCCGCGCTTTGAACAATTAAAAGACGTGGAAGAAGTTACGGATGAAAACCTCGAGAAAATCATTGAATTGAATCCAGATTTGATTATTGGCTTGTCCAATATTAAAAATGCAGATAAATTAAAGGAGATTGCTCCTACGGTTACGTTCACATATGGAAAGCTGGATTATTTGAATCAGCATTTAGAAATCGGCAAGCTTTTAAATAAAGAAGAGGAAGCCAGGAAGTGGATTGAAGATTTTAAAGCGGAATCCAAGGCCGCCGGGGAAGAAATCAAAGCCAAGATTGGCGAGGATGCAACAGTTTCGGTTATCGAGAATTTTGATAAACAGCTTTATGTATTCGGCGAATACTGGGCGAGGGGTACAGAAATCCTCTATCAGGAAATGAAATTGAACATGCCGGAAAAGGTAAAAGAAACAGCGCTTAAACCAGGGTACTATGCGATTTCCCCGGAGGTTCTGACAGATTATGCGGGGGATTACATGATCTTCAGCAAAAATGCCGAGGGAGACACTTCTTTCCAGGAAACAGAAACCTATAAGAATATCCCAGCTGTGAAAAATAATCAGGTCTTTGAGGTAAATGCAAAAGAATTTTACTTTAATGATCCAATTAGCCTGGAGTACCAGCTTGAGTTCTTTAAGAAATCATTCTTAAACAAATAGGATAGCAGGGGGATTCTGTAAAAGGAATTCCTCTTCTACATAGTAGAAAGATGAGATGCTTATGTTGAAAGAGAACAGCTTCATACCCCTGTCGCTTTGGTTCATCATTGGTATGTGCGGGCTTTTCGGCTCTTTTATGATTGCCATGATCCTTGGTGCAGCGGATACTAGTATAAAAGAAGTTTGGCTGGCTATAGCCTCAAATGTCAAAACGGACACAATCACCATGATACGGGAAATCCGCCTGCCCCGTGAAGTGGCGGCTACCTTTGTCGGTGCGGCGCTTTCGGTTTCTGGTGCCATCATGCAGGGTCTGACTAGAAATCCCCTTGCCGACCCGGGACTTCTGGGTTTGACGTCAGGAGCAAATGCGGCTCTGGCTTTAATTTTGGCTCTTAGTCCTTCAGCCGGCTATTTGGCAATTACTATCGCCTGTTTTATCGGTGCCGCAATTGGAGTCATTCTGGTGTTTGGGATTGGGGCCATGAAAAAGGGCGGCTTTTCACCGTTGCGAATTGTCCTGGCTGGTGCTGCCGTATCCGCCTTTTTGTATGCAATAGCCGAGGGGATCGGCCTTTATTTTAATATTTCCAAGGATGTTTCCATGTGGACGGCTGGCGGTTTGCTCGGCGCGTCCTGGAGCCAGCTGAAAGTAATCGTCCCATTCATCGTGGCAGGAATGGCCGTAGCGCTTTATCTCGCCAGGCAGCTGACAATCCTCAGTTTAAATGAGGAGGTTGCGGTCGGCTTGGGTCAAAAAACCAATATTGTTAAAATCAGTTTATTCATCGTCATCGTCCTTCTTGCCGGAGCTTCCGTGGCGCTCGTCGGCAACATGGCTTTCATTGGTTTAATGGTTCCACACATTGTGAGGAGGATGGTCGGGACGGATTATCGGTTTGTCCTTCCAATGTCGGCCATTATCGGTGCCTCTTTTATGCTGCTGGCTGACACACTTGCCCGCACCATTAATGCCCCGTATGAAACACCTGTTTATGCCATTGTTTCGATGCTGGGCCTGCCATTCTTCCTGTTCATTGTCCATAAAGGGGGGAAGGGCGTTCTATGATTCATCCATCCATCATAAAAAAACACAGATTCATCATCATTGGATTAGTCGTATTCATTGTCATGACGATTGTAGCAAGCCTTGGATTGGGCTACTCGTCTGTTTCCTATAACCGGATCCTGCCCACACTCATGGGACAAGGTACATTTAAGGAAGAATTCGTCCTGTTTTCCATCCGGATGCCCCGAATCGTCATTACCCTTCTTGCCGGGATGGCGTTGGCCGTTTCTGGAGCTATCTTGCAGGGGCTTACCCGAAATGATCTGGCTGACCCTGGGATTATCGGCATCAATTCCGGAGCGGGAGTGGGTGTGGCCGTATTCTTTTTGTTTTTCCCGCTAGATGCGACTTCTTTCGCCTATTTGCTGCCAGCTGTGGCCTTTTTAGGCGCATTGATTACAGCGATTTTGATTTATCTATTTTCTTATAAAAAGGGAATAGGGTTCCAGCCCGTACGATTAATCCTGGTCGGAATCGGGTTTTCCATGGCGCTCTCAGGGGCGATGATTGTTCTCATTTCATCAGCGGAGCAGCAAAAAGTGGATTTTATCGCCAAATGGCTGGCAGGAAATGTATGGGGTGCTGACTGGCCGTTTGTATGGGCTATTCTTCCCTGGCTGATTGTTCTAATACCGTATACACTTTTCAAAGCAAATAAATTAAATCTGCTCAGTTTGAATGATCCAGTTGCAATAGGGGTTGGTCTGTCTCTTGAAAAAGAACGGCTTGTCCTGCTCTTGACTGCAGTAGCACTGGCTGCGGCAGCGGTGTCGGTAACGGGAGGAATTGCCTTTATCGGACTGATGGCCCCTCATCTGGCAAAAGCACTGATCGGGCCAAGGTATCAGCTTTTTCTCCCCATCGCGATCCTTGTAGGCGGATGGCTTTTGCTTTTCGCTGATACAATCGGACGGAACCTTCTTGAACCGGAGGGAATCGCGGCAGGAATCATGACGGCATTGATTGGAGCTCCATATTTCATCTATTTGCTGATGCGCAAGTAACCCATGCTGCCGGGAAACACAGCCGGCAGCATTTTTTTATGCGGCTTTTGTTGTACAGTGCAACAATTGCCATTGTTAGCGGGGACAGATAAGGGTCATACTAATGGAACACGGATATCTTTTAAAAAAGAGGGGGATTCAAGATGGCAGCAGAACAAGCTGAAACTAAGGCGGAAAGTATAAAAAAGGCAGACATCGGGGATATGATTGAAATTAAAAAAGGGGAAGAAAAAGGGAAAAAGGGAAAGGTTGTAGCCATCAGGGAAAACTCCGTCATTGTGGAAATCGGAAGGAATCCAAAGAAGAACGAACCGATTAAAACGGTTGTGAATCATAAAAATTATAAATTGGCGAAGTAAACATCATTATACCTGAACCAGGGGGCAGGCATTTGCGGAAGCCCCGGAGCAATCCGGCAAAAAAAATTACGTGTGCAGGTGAGGTCGCGTGAAGTACCTTCAAACTCAAATGAACAAGCTTGTGAAAGAGAACAAAGAATTACAGAAAGAATTGAAAGACTTGATGAAAGAGCATAACCTTGAAAAAGGATTTGCTTTAAAGGCGTTATATCATTCCAGGGTTGCCGCTGGAGGAAAGTATCAGTCCGCCTATCAGGCACTGGACCTGCCCAAAGGGTAGGTCATTTTTCTGTTTGCAGCCTGGGAAACACTCCTATTTTGCTCTTCCGGCGACTCCCAGGCGCTTCTTGGCATGTTGAAGGAATTGATAGGCGGCATAAGATAAAGTAAAGACCAGCAGGGCATCCAGCATGTTCCAGAAGAGATTGTGGGATATATGCCCAAGGCCGGCAGCCTCCAAAAGCATATCGACTATGTCTATAAATAAGACATGAATCGCATAAATTCCCAGTGCATTGCCTCCAATTTTAGTGATCCATAATTCTTTCCCCAGTTGCTTAAATTGAAGTGCGAATAAGAACAAAAACACCGTGAGAAATATGGTGCTAAGAAAATATTCTCCGTGCCTCGCTGATAATCCTTTTTCCAATAGGTACCCCTCGGCAGCCTGAAGACCCGAGAAGAGGCAGAATAAATAAAAGGATGTCCTTTTATTTAATGCCTTCAGCTGAGTAAAAGGGGAGCCCAAAGCAATCCAGAACCCAGCTGTCGTATAAAATAACCCAATGAATAGGGCATCCCTGCTGGTATGTACCGGAAGTTCGTAGAAAATCGAGTAGGATTGGCCAAACAGACCTGCAAGGTTTAAGCAAAGACTCACGATCAGAAGCAGCCTTATTTTCTTCAGCCTGAAAAATAAGTAAACAACAGAAATGCTCCACGCCAGGGAAATGACGAACCATAATTGGTAGCCGCTCGTGCCCTGACCATAATACAGGACATTCAGCAGGGTTAAATCTTTAAAGTAATCGGTTTGTGCTACTGTTGAACCTTCGCAGTATGCTCGTATAACATCGTAAAGAATATAGAAAATCAGCCAGCAAACATATATTTTAAGGATTTTAAAAAGGTATTTCCGAAAATAACGATAAGAGACGGGGGTCTGGATGGTCTTCAGACCGAACAAATAGCCTGAGGCTGTGAAAAAGAAGGGCACAGCAAATCGGGAGAAGTTATCGAGAAAAAAGAACCCAAGAAGGTGGTTGCTTGGGAATGTGTGAATGATGACGACCGCTACGATTGCAAAAAATTTTATAAAATCGATTGCATAGTTTCTATCCATTTTCAGCCCTCTGTCTCTGTGCATAAGTCCAGTTCTGTTATTATTTCCTAACTGAACCGCGTTATGAGCATTGGCCTAAAAGAAAAATGTAAGCGGTGAAATAAATATTCTATTTTTTGGTTAAATTGGTATAATGAAGGTGTACAGCAATACGGTATAGTGGGCAGCGGCCATTCCCTTGACGAAAGGGGGTGACGCTGGTGATTTCAGTAGCGGATACATTAGTGATCATGATTTCTTTCGCATCACTGATCGTTGCCATTATCACGGTTACACAAAAAAAGTAACCCCCCTTTACCACCGGCCATGTGAGTAAATTGGATCAGGTTACTTTTTGGTAGCTTTGTCACTTTGCCACTGACGCCGCTGCTCTTTATGCAGTTTGCTGTACATTAGAGTCCTGGTTGCACCCAGGGCTCTTTTTTATTATATGGACTATCTAGTTAAATTATAAACATTTTTTTCAATGAATTCAATTGAAAACGGTGGGTAGTTCATTCGGGAAAGTGAAGGTTCATGTTATGAATAGGTGATATATGGGGGAACCTACATTACTACAATGAAAAGGATAGGATTGTATGAAGGTAAAATTCTTGCTCCTTCTCTTATTTAATATAGCCTGTTTTGGAACTGTAGGCGTAAGCGCGGATTACTACGACTCGCCGCCGGTAGAAAAAGGGTTTTTCGAGATTGGATACAAGCCGGCGGAGGAAGCGTTGAATCTCTGTGAAGACCATTTTCAGCAGAAAATTGAATTGCCTTATAAATTGCCGCCAATTTCATTTACGCATTACTTAGGAAGATGTACAAACAACCTGGGTTCCAGTAATGGTTTTGAAGTGGAATATCTCAATGAAAAACGGCCCGAACTTCACTACATGATTCATATTAAGCCGAAGGAACATGGGTTAAAAGTGGATAAAGAACATGTTGCCAAGACATTTAAACTCAATGACGGGAAGGGAGTATACGTGACAGAACTGATTAGGAGTTTTAACTTATTCATTTTTGAACGAGATGGATGGCAGTATATTTTAAGCATCGATAAGAGGGGTTCCAGACAAGTGCCCCCAGAGGTGCTGGCTGATATAGCCAATTCGTTTAAATGAAGCGAGTCCAGTCCGGGCTCTTTTTTTATGGAAAGAGATTTGTTCATCCTCCTTTCAAAATTCAGAAGGTACATATAGTGTATCAAGAATGGAGGGGTTGAAATGTTGATTTCATTAAAAGAGAGGAAGCAAGGCAGGGTGCTGGGTGCGGCGGTAGTGTGTTTGAAAAATAAAAGGTCCAGGCTGAAAAATAAAAGAGTCACTTTGAAAAATAAAAGAGCCCAATTGGATAATAAATCGTGGAATTTGAAAAATAAGGGGCTTGGATTGAAAAATAAACAGGGTGCCGGATGCGGCTGCAGGTGCTTGAAAAATAAAAGGGCAAGGTTGAAAAATAAAAGAGTCACTTTGAAAAATAAAAAAGTGAAATTGGCTAATAAAACGTGGAATGTGAAAAATAAGGGGCTTGGTTTGGAAAATAAACAGGGTACCCGGTGCGGCCGCAGAGTGCTTGGAAAATAAAAGGTCCAGGCTGAAAAATAAAAGAGTTACTTTGGAAAATAAAAGAGCGGAATTGGCAAATAAAATATGGAATTTGAATAATAAGGGGCTTGGATTGAAAAATAAAAAGGGCCAAGGATGAGGCGGTAGTGTGTTTGAAAAATAAAAGGCCTGGTTGAAATATAAAAGAGTCACTTTGGAAAATAAAAGAGCGAAATTGGCGAATAAATCATGGGATTTGAAAAATAAGATGCTTGGATTGAAAATAAACAGGGTGCCCGGTGCTGCAGCGAGGTGCTTGGAAAATAAAACGGCCACTTTGAAATATAAAAGGAGAAATTGGATATTAAATTGGATTTTTGAAGTATAAGATCCTTTTATTTAATTTTAAAACGGCGGAGCCTATTCAAATAGATCGCGATCAGATTTAAAAACTTATCCTCCTAAATAAAGATTTTTAGAAATACTGCAAATAGAATTGATTGGTGGGGCACTGAATGCAGCTGGCAGTTGTATATTTAGGAACAATGAAATATTATTAAAAAGAATTACAGCCCATTATAAATATTTAGGAGATAAAGAGATGTCTTTTCTAAGAAATGTAAAGGGATTTAAGTCCGTTACCCTTCAGCCCGCCCATATCCTTGTTCTTGGTTTTATGGGGCTGATTTTCATTGGAACCTGCTTATTTATGATTCCGGCTGCTACAAGAGACAGGCACCATCTCAGCCTGATCGATGCTTTGTTTGAAGCGACTTCGGCAGTTTGTGTCACGGGGCTGGCTGTGGTTGATACGGGAACCACTTTTACTTTGTTTGGTCAAATAATTTTGCTGATCCTCATCCAGCTCGGCGGCTGGGGATTTATTACCAGCGGCATACTGATGTTTATTATTCTGGGGAAAAAGATTGGCTTAAAACAAAGGCTGTTGCTGCAGGAGTCTTTAAACACATTTTCCCTTCAGGGCATTATTAAACTGGTTCAGCGCGTGATTATTATTACCTTGATTGTTGAAGCCATTGGAGCCATTGTGCTTTCGATTCGCTGGTCACAGGAAATGGGCTGGGGACGGGCCATTTATTACGGGATTTTTCACTCGATTTCTGCTTTTAATAATGCCGGATTCGGGTTGGAAGCCGACAGTCTTAGTAAATGGGTCGGGGATCCCACTGTAAATATAGTGATCACTGCCTTGTTAATCCTTGGAGGAATCGGGTTTTATGTTGTTGCCGATGTTTTTGAGAAAAGGAACTTTAGGAAGCTGTCCCTCCATACAAAGGTGACTTTATTCTTTACCTTAGTGCTTAACGTTTTTAGCACAGTCATCATTTTCGGTTTGGAATATAACAATCCCGCTACGCTGGGAGGATTAGGCTTGTCCGATAAATGGTGGGCTGCTTACTTCCAGGGAGTTGTTCCCCGGACAGCAGGTTTTAACTCAATCGATATTGGGCAGATGACGTTAAGCTCCCAGGTCTATATGATGGGCTTAATGTTTATTGGGGCAGCCTCCGGGTCTACAGCAGGCGGAATAAAAGTCACCACCTTTGCTTTATTGCTTTTAGCACTGGCTGCTGTCATTACCAACCGGGAAGACATTAATATTTTTCAGCGCAGAGTCCCTGCTTCCCTTGTATCCAGGGCATTATCAATTGCGGTTTCCGGTGTCATTTTTATCTTTGTGATTTTCTTTTTACTAACGATAACGGAAAAGGGAGCGGAAATGTCCGAAATCGCTTTTGAAACCGTGTCGGCTTTCGGAACAGTAGGGATGAGTGCCGGCTTAACCATGGACTTGAGCCCAATTGGAAAGATTTTAATTACGGTTATGATGTTTATCGGCAGGCTGGGTCCACTGACGATGGCCTTTGCGTTAGCCATTCATTCGAAAAAGAAAGCGAAAATCCGCTATGCGGAAGAGAAAATTCTGCTGGGATAAACATGAAATGCAATGAACCTTTGAGGTCCATTGCATTTTTATGAGCAGGTGTCCTATTTTTTGGATAGTAACACCAAACGTTTATATTTTATGTATTGCTCAAAATCCTTCTTGCTGACAGATGAGTTCATTGCCATCTTAACAAGCTCCATGATCTTTTGTTCGTTATTTACCAGTTCCATTTAGCCTCCTCCTTTTCGGGGGATCGAATTTATTATCTATTCCCTGTTTCAATGTAACTAAACCTATTTTTGTTAAAATCTAGAAATTAATTTACCCGATGGCCTCAAGCTCTTTTTTTATATAATTTCCCCAGTGTGTTCCGAAGGTTTAGTCCGCCCTCTGAGGGGGGGGATGGATATTATATCCACAGATGGCTATTTTCAAATATGCTGCAGTATGATTCCCGTTTATGGAGGTCCCCTAACCTCCTTGACCGATCATTAATTAAATAGTTAGTTCCGGTGACAAAAGGAAGGTCCCTGGAGGAATATGGGGGCATTCATTAAGAGTTTCTGAAAAACGATATCTAGAAAAGGGCAGACAGTTAGTCGAAACGGTTAAGTGTTGTTTTTACAAAGGCTATGTACCGACTGATGGTGCGTATTCTTTTTTTGTTCAATGCACCGACGAAGTAGCTGTAATATGGCTATACTGATAAGAACGATAACGTACTTGAATGTGGTGATCTTTTTGAACCTTTCCTCTTTTTCTTTTATCGAAGAGCCTATTACTCATATCTTTCCTCCCATTTATGAGGGACTGGGCCTTCCGGAGCTGTCAAATTATGTGGAGATGAATTTTATTTTTACATTTACCATGGGGAAAAAACAATACAACGGAAGCGGAATTGTAAGGAAACTCATTAAAAGCAAAGAACTCAAAATTATTCTAAATAAAATCCAGGGAATCGGGCCTGTTAAAGAGAATATACTTAAAAACCTGCTTATTGCAGAGGTTGAACCCTTGCTTCCTCCCATAATGAACAACAAGCAAAGAAAGAACATAACAGTGTACCATCAGGATTTTACCAGACAAAAAGATTAACAGGCTGAACGGTGACCGTGTAAGTTATCTGTTTGCATAGATGAAACAGGTTTAGAAAGGTGATTCATTCTGGATATAATAAAATTGCATAGAAATGATATCAGGGCTGCCCTCGAACTGGCATGGACGGTGTTTCTGGAATTTGATGCCCCCGATTATACCGCGAAGGGAATTGAGGAATTTAAAAAGTTTACTTCTATCCATTCGGTCCTGGAGAGGTTTGATAAAGGAGAAATGCTCTTCTGGGGCTGTATTGAAGAAGGGAAACTAATCGGGATTATTGCAACAAAAAATGTTACTCATATATGCCTCTTGTTCGTAAAAAAAGAGTACCACAGGCGCGGGGCCGCTAGAAAATTATTGCAGCAAGTGATCGAACGCTGTATGGGAAATCTGCAGATTCGCGAAATTACCGTTAATTCCTCTCCTTTTGCCGTAGAAGTTTATCGCCGTCTCGGTTTTGTGGAACGTGACCAGGAGCAGACAGTGAATGGAATGAGATTTACGCCCATGGCACTCAAGCTAAGGCAATGCTGAAATGTATTTCTGCGACAATAGGAATATAGTTCACAAAGCTTAGAGTTTCTTAAAGCGACCATAAATGTTACCATTAAAAGGAAGAGGAGGAATGGTTGGCGCGTCAAGATCAGCAGGTAAAGTGGCTGGTGAAAGCGGAATCTATCAGTTCTTAAAAAGAAGCGAAGAAACAATAGAAAAAATATTATTTGCTATAATAAAATATCATTCTCAAAATTAAACATATAAAAAGCTTAAGGGTGAACATGAAAACGAACTGGCAAGTCTGTGTGTCCTTGCCCGCCTTTTACGTTGGAATGACTTTTACGAATATGGTCAAGGGGGATATGATGAAAACTGGGTTCATATTATTTATAAGTGGATTAATTCTTTTTATGGCAGGAATCTTGTTAAGCATGCAGTGGGAAATAGCAGGTACGATCATGGGAATCAGCGGAGGCATGATGATGGGAAGCGCGGCTTATTTTTATGCTGCGAATATCAGGAAGGACTGACCAGATTGTAGCTTAATATGCATTTCAGAAAATATCCATAAAATGGGTTGAAACAGTCAAAAATGTATGTTAAGTTATAACTAACTTGTAATACAAGGTAGTTTCCACGTAGCAGATTCTTTTTCTACTTGGCCGCATGGCAAACCAGTGTATGATTTTTTTTTAATTCTCTACCTTGTATTGCAATATAGTTAAGATAAGGTTTACCGCTGGGATAAAGAATGCCCTGCTTCTTTATTGTTTAATTAACTATCTTGTAAAACAAGATAGAGGCGATTCCTTGTAAAGGAGGAAAAATTGTTGTCTTCAAGTCAAATGCTAAAAGGAATTTTAGAGGGCTGCCTGTTGTCGATTATCTCCAAAGGAGAAACTTATGGCTATGAAATGACGGAAAAATTGAATGCCTATGGGTTTACGATGGTGAGTGAAGGAAGCATTTACCCTTTATTGCTCCGCATGAAAAAAGAGGGGCTTGTGACCGCTGTCCAAAAAGAGCTTCCCTCAGGTGGCCCCAAGCGAAAATACTACTCTCTCACAGAAAAAGGGGAGGAAGAGCTGGAGAATTTCAAGGATCGATGGAAGGCGATTTCAACGAGTGTCAATCATTTATTAAAGGGGGATGATTTAAGGTGAAGGTTTCAAGTGAAAGCAGGGAATTCTTAGAGAACCTGAGGGTGTATTTGCTGGCAAGCGGAAAGTATGAGGGAGAGATAGAGGAGATTGTCAGTGAACTGGGTGATCATCTAGAAAACGCCGAAAAGGACGGCAAAGACGTTACGGACATCATAGGAAAGACACCCAAAGAGTATATGGGTCAGCTGGCAGGGGAAATGCCTTTTGATCTTAAAGGTGGGCTAAAATTTCTGCCCATACTTATGCTTGGGGCATTTTCCTACATATTGATGGGGGATGCTATCCGGGGGCAGCTGCAATACTCCCTGATTGATTTAATTGGCTATCCTGCGGTCTTTCTAATGACGTTGTTCCTCACAGCTCTTTTTTATAAGTACCTGGCAAGTAACAAGATTCCTAAACTGAAACAATTTATTGTTTTTGGCATAATTGCTGCAACACCCATTTCTTTATTTATTGGGGTAATCTATTTGGATGACTGGCTGGGGGCTCCAGCGATCCATTTCGGACCAGCAGCAAAAGGAGCTGCAATTTTTATTTCCCTCCTGATGTTTATCTTCATTGCGATTTGGAGCAAAAGCTGGGTGTCTATTATTCTTCCGATTGTATTTTTTTTACCCGAGGTACTTATTGGCTTTACCGATTATCAGGAAAATACAAAACTTATGCTGTCAGTGACCATTGTGCCTTTGTGCATTGGAATTTACCTGCTTTCCGTGTTAAGGATGGAAAAGAAAAAAGAAAAAAGCAGCTAATAAGGTGTTAATCAGAAAAGGGCGTTGGAGCCCTTTTTTTGATTGTTTTTAGAAAAATAAGGAAACCTTTTCAGCACTTTATTCGTAGTAATCAACAGAAGACGGGAGGTCTAGGGATGTTTAAATTAGAAACTAAATGTTCGATGTGCGGAAAAGAAATTCAGGGCAACGAAGAAGTCATCATCAAGCTGCGTTTTCCTGAAAAGAGAGGAATGACTGAAATCAAGGCATTTTTAACTCATATGGGACAGATTACATGCCTGGATTGTGACAGGGAACAGACATAAAAGTATTGTTTAAATAATCTGTGTTTAAACCGGGACGAAGGATTCCGGGAAGGCAAAAGAGAAATAACGGTACCAATGGAACAATTTACAATCGTCAGTTAAGGAAGGATTTTTGCCCTGTGGGTAAGAATTATCTTAAAATTTCGACTCCTATATGTTACATTTATGTTACAGATACAGGGGGGACATCTCATGGGGTTGAAACTGATTGTTTGTTTGGCCGTGGCAACGATTGTCTTTGCTGCCGGAGCTCTTCTTGAAACGAAAGAAGGGAAAGTGGAGATTGATGCAGTGATCGATGAAAACGAGGCCTATGAAGAAGTGAGTCTCATAGCAAACGAAACTTCAGCTGGAAAGACGGAGGACGCCCAGAACAGGCTGCAAGCTCAAGGTGGCAAAGTGGAAGATGCCGAATATGAGTCGCTGAAAATGTTTGTTCAAGAAACAGTAAAGAGCTGGGAAGAACAGAGGGATCAGGAGAGTGCAAATTCAAGTGCTGCCCTTGCCAAGTCAACTCTTTATTATGCCGAACACTTCAAAAAGGAAATCAAGGATGCAGGGTTAAGGAAAGAGTTTGATTCCTGGAAACAGATCGCGGATGACCTTTGTACCAGTCTTGAGACAGAAACCAATGAAGCGAAAGTACGCGAACTCAACAAGCAGTTTCAAAAACAAATGTACATAATTGTAAAAAAGATCTAGCATGCGAAAGTTTGGGACCTCAATGGTTTTTTACAAAAAGGGAAAGGCCTGATTCCTATGTTTACTGCGGGAATAAATGTTGAAAAATTAGAAAATGAACTAATCATTAGATGGCAATTTGCAGAAATTAAAATTCCACTTCACGAAATAACGGATGTTGCAGAAGATGACACTTATGGCGGGAAAGAGACAAACGCCATCCGGATTGGGCATCCATATGCATCTACCGACCGAATCCTGATTAAAACTAGGTCACAAAGCTACCTGTTATTTACCTCCAATAAATCTAAAATCGTAAAAGTAATCAATTCTTAAAGGAGAACCCCATTTTGAAAAAAGCAATGTTGATATTATTGCTGCTGGCCAATCTTTTTTACATCATCAATTTTCTGTTCAGCTTTAGTTCCTTTTCATTGATCAACCCGTTCTGGCTGGGCTCTTTCGTCATCGGTATTGTCTACAGCATTATATATTTAATTATGAATAGAAAACAAAAAGACTATCATCCTTATTTGTCGATCGCAGTGTTATCAGCCTGCATGGGTTCAATTGGCCTATATGTGTTTTACTTTTATCTCTCTCATATGATTGCATAAAATTTCGTATCGAACAGCAAGATCCTGTCTTGTAAAACTGGATTGATAACAGCTGCCTTTTTCCTGCAAGGAAGGAACCCAATAAGAACCGGCTTCAGGTAAATGGATTCAGGATCAAAGGGTGAGGGCAGGAATGTCCTGCCCGGCGTTCTAGTAGCGGTTAACGCCATTAAAGGATAATGGGGGAGAATAGTTTTGCATCCAATTACCGTAATAGAAATTATAGTTAGTTGCGGGATTATCATTTTGTTCTTGTTTGTTTCTTTTACTATTCCTCACGTCTATCGGAAAAGCGGGCTGCTGATTACGCTGTCGTTAACTGTCACGATACTGGGCTTTTTTGCGTTGCGCCCTTTTTGGATTGATTACCAGGTGGCGGTAAAAAAGGAAGCATTAAATGATTACCTAAAAGAAACATATCCGGGGGAAGAGTGGGATATGAACCGGCGGCAAGGAAGGCAATATAATCCTTATCATTTAGATGTAAGTTTTAAAAATGAAGCACAGTGGATTTACACCTATTCTGTTGTGAATCCAAGGAATATTTGTCAAAGCGGGTGGGCGACACCTGACACTCAAGTTCCTAGTAATGGTAAACATTACGAAAAAAAGCACTGCGACTAAAGCTGCTTATAACTATTACTCCAGAGATGATGAATTTCTAGCAAAGAGGTTCACGGTCGTGAAATATTATAGATAGAAGGACAATGTCTGAGTAAAAAAGATAAGGATGAAATAAACCCCGAATGGGGTTTATTTCACTTTTCATTCCAATCAGCATAGGAGGTTTTCGATGATAATTGTCGTTGCGCCAGATTCCTATATTGGGAAGAAAATGACATTAAACGGAAAATTAGAGTGAATTCCTTTCAGTATAGCTCATACAATTACAAAACCATCCTCGATGCACAACAATGTATAAAGCGAGTTCTTTTTAAAACGGCCACAAAATTAGGATGAAACTGTAAAAACCAGTAGTGTGATCATTTTAAAACGTAGATTTTTTATTAGGGGAACCTTTAGAAAGGAGATGCTGTATGGAATTAAAATTATCGGAAGCGATTGAACTATTGGAACGCACACCATGTACACTAGAATCTTTTTTACTGGGGGCATCAGATGGGTGGCTTTATGTCAATGAAGGGGAAGGAACCTGGAATGTCCATGAGGTAGTGGGTCACTTGATTGAGGGAGAGAAAACCAACTGGATCCCAAGGCTTGAGATGATTTTACAGGAGGGGAAGAATGCGGTTTTTCCTCCATTTGACCGCTTTTCACACCTAAAAGGAAAACAAGAATTTTCCATGGAGGAACAGCTGCATCTATTTAAATCGCTGAGAGAGCAAAATACAGCAAGGATAAGGGAATTGGTGAAGCCTGATCTCCATTTTCAACTGGAAGGATTACACCCCGAGTTCGGTGAAGTCAAACTAAGGGAATTGCTGTCTGCCTGGGTTGTTCATGATCTGACGCACATCTCCCAGATTGTCCGGGTTATGGCGGAGAGGTACAGAGAGGACGTCGGGCCATGGGAGAAATATTTAGGGGTGTTGAAAAAACGTCATTGAACCAGGATTTTTATCGCCAATAACCATCCAGTATTTTTTTTAAAGAATAAAAGGCTATTAAGAAGGAGAGAAACTTAATGTTGACAGGGAAGCGTTTATTGCAGAAATGCGTGCTGTTGATTGGAATATTGCTGTTGCTAGCGGGCTGCAACTCTCCTTTTAATGGTCAGACAGAGATTGACTGGGTGGATTTTATTAAGTGGGAAGGAAAGGAATATCACGGGATTTACACAGGAGAGCTGGCTGATGAAGGTTATATTGGGCAAGAAATTGGCACAGTCAAGTTCATGGTCGCCGCAATGTCACAAGAACGAGTTACCGAATAAAAAATGGTGATGCCGCTTTCCACGAAAAGGGAACCAGGCTTTACTCCATTAAGGGTCATCCTGACTTATTGGCTGTAAGTTCTTCCCATTCGATCAATGGGTATCAAATCTATTATTTTGCCCCTGAAGGTTCCGAATTCAAATGGCATTATAAAGATATGCCCCTGAATAAAGTAACGAAAATTCAACTATACAAATTTGGGAAACGCATTTCTGAATGGACAAATTCCAAGGAAATTCAGGGGTTCCTCCAGCTGCTGAAAAATAGCGAAGAAAATCTAGCCTTTCAGCCTGACGCTGCAAACGGCGAACCAATCTATTACGAAATGCTTTTCTACACAGGTGAGCCAGTTGCCTACAAATTTGATTTACAATATGACGGTGATACTTATTTTTGGCACCCATTTGATATTTTGGTTTTACCCGAGGATATGAAACTTTATATCCCGTAATCCTAAGGAGACGAGTATGGACTTTGATTCCTGCTTTAATCGGAAGGGCCTGATGGCAGGTTGATCAAGCACTGGTAAAAGAGTATTATTTTTGTTAGATTTTAAGAGATTGTGATAAAGAGGCTTATAAAACTAGAACGGAAACCTGCAGGTTACGACAGGCTTGGTGGAGGCTGGCAAGGTGAAACAGTTACTTAGTTTTACCGATGCTATAAATTGCATCCTGATGAGAGAAGTGGGCTTAGAGAAATAAAAATCAGCTATTTTAATTAATAAACAGCGGCCCAGGATAGGTGTGCCGCTGCCATGCTTCTATGGGAAAAAGCCGCCCAGAGCACCGTAAGTCTGGGCGGTTTTACAGGTTTAAAGGGAAGCAAGCTGAAGGGCTTCCTGCAATTCCCTTGTCTGGTCATCTGTCAGCGGTATCATCGGCAAGCGCACTCCGCCGACGGGAACTCCAGTGAGATTTAAAGCAGCTTTTACTGGAGACGGGCTTGGAGCTGTAAACAAGGCTCTCATTCTTGGCAGAAGAGCATGGTGGGCAGCCGCCGCTTCCTGGACATTCCCGGCCTTGAACAGTTTAATCATATCCAGCATCTCGCTTCCAAGCACGTGGGAAGCAACCGAGATGACCCCCGTGCCGCCAATTGAAAGGACAGGAAGGGTCAATCCGTCATCTCCACTGTATAAAGTGAAGTCGTCCGGTGTCCGGCTAATAATTTCTGACATGGCATCCAGATTTCCGCTCGCTTCTTTTATGGATGTAATATTTTTAATTTCCGAGAGGCGGATGGTTGTCTCTGCGGAAATACCCACGGAGCTTCGGCCGGGGATATTGTACAGCATGACGGGCAGGGAAGTGGAGTCGGCAATGGCTTTAAAATGCTGATATAAGCCTTCTTGTGATGGTTTATTATAGTAAGGAGCTACAAGCATGATGCCATCAACTCCTGTCGCTTCAGCTGCCTTTGTAAGGGCGATGGATGCCCTTGTATTATTGGAGCCCGTTCCCGCAATGACAGGAACCCTTCCATCTACAACCTCCACAACAAATTTAAATAAATCCAGCTTCTCTTCTGATGTCAATGTAGGGGACTCCCCCGTTGTACCAGCTACAACCAGTCCTTCGGTGCCGGTTTGAATCAGGTGATTGATTAAATGTTTCGTTGCATGAAAATCAATTTCGCCCAGCTCATCAAATGGAGTTACCATTGCAGTCAATAATTGGCCAAAGTTTGTCATTCTTCTCACCCTTTTAATTAAATTTTCATCTCGTTGAGAAGGGTCTATTTTCCATTAACGCAACGCAAAAAGCAGCAACGAAGGGTCGCTGCTGCAGTAGAAACATTTGCTTCTGTGCGTAAGATAGCCCTCCATATAGTTTCCTATATGACAATTCTGCATTTTTTCAATGACAGAACCAACTTCAGAAATAATGAGCTTTTCTGAAGTTTCGGCAAATTCCCCTTTCCGCAGCAGTCACCGGACCTCATTATCCTCCTAAAGCGTACTAATGGTTTTCGCACCTCTATCCTCACTTCAAAATGATTGAAATAAGAAATTATGTAATTGTCTGTAATATAACAAGAAATGGACACAATAGCAAGGAATTTTTCCTTTAGGAGAGTAAACCGGAAATGCTGCCTTACATTTAACAGTAACACTCGAACTATTTCCTGCAGTCTTTCTAGTAGTGATAAAAGGGTAGAATCATAGTCTTGATATCTAAAAAATGATCTGCATTTTGAATGACGACCGTTTTTTGTTGGATTGACTCAATTGTTTTATCTGTACCGCGGATAATAATAGCGGTCATTCTTGCAGAATAGTTTTTACTGTTCCTCCATTTTTATAGGATTATATTTTACGGTTATAAAAGCACTGCTCTTTTCAAAGCAGTGCTTTAGGAATTAAGGTTTTATAACAGGTGCCAGAAGATCAATCCGGTTGGTCCAGATGGCACCATGATAATTCTGAGGCAGACGCCCCGCATCCTTCTTCTGGTCAAAGCCTTCCGACCATCCACCATCACCTGCAACAAGGACAACGCGTGTTCCGGAATCCTCCATGCGATGGACGAACTTTCCAGGAAAACCCCACAGCCATGGGGCGATTTTTTCAGGGATATGCAATTGGGTGTTGTGGCAGGCTTCTGGAACGTATCCCGTCCAGCCGGCAGCCATATACGGAATCAGGCAGCTTTTCATTGAAGCTTTTGACATTGCTCTTATAGAGGGGGACTCCTTTTTTAGGGAAGCAATCGGTTCATCGCCCCCGTAAACGGCCAATTGACTTAAGATATTATCCGGAAGCGTATTTAAGAGCTTGGCCAGCTGGAGCCCCTCTTCAGGATCATTGCTTTTTACATGAATCAAGAAAGACTTATCTGGAAAGTAGGTTAACACTTCAGCAAGGGTAGGCATTAAACCAATCCCTTTTCCGCGAAAAGGATATGTTTTACCATCATCAGCTGTATATCCATAGCCTATATCCAATTGTTTCAGTTCATCCATCGTGTGTTCCTGGGTAACGCCTTTGCCGTCCGTCCTGCATTCAAGTGTCCAATCATGAAAAACAGCAAATTTTTCGTCCTTCGTCAGTTGAACATCCAGCTCGACAATGTCTGCCCCAGCTTTAAAGGCTGCTTCCATGGAAGGTATGGTGTTCTCCAGGTATGGGTGCTGCGGGTTATAAATGATTTCTGCGGTACAAGTATCATTTTCAATTCCTTCCATTGGAAACGTCTGTGCAAGTCCTCTGTGCGCCAGCAGTTCAGGGTCCTTTTCATCACTGGAATCCGTTAAAAGGGAGCTATTATTCACATAAATAAAAGCGGCCAAAATCAACAAAAAGATCAAAAAACCTTTCATTCTTCTAGTAATCTTTTTCATATTGCCTCCTGTAAAATATGCTGCATTTGATAGTTTAACATAAATTCTGCATACTGTTGAACGTCGCTTTTTAAATGGACATATCAGTTCAGTTCTGGTTAGTGGAATAGGGCAGGTGTTTAGCTTTTTCAAGGATCATTTTGGTAAAATAAATAGGATTTAGAAATGCTAATAGAGGAAATAGCAATTATGGATCTGGAGGGCATATTGTGGAGATAGGGGTAAGTACGTTTGTAGAAACAACGCCGGATCCTGTTACCGGCGAGGTAATCAGTCATGCGCAGCGGATCAGGGAGGTGGTGGAAGAAATTGTCCTGGCAGATAAGGTGGGACTGGATGTCTTTGGAGTCGGAGAGCATCATCGGGAGGATTATGCCGCATCTTCGCCGGGTGTTATCCTGGCAGCAGTTGCGCCGCAAACATCAAGGATTCGTTTGACGAGTGCAGTAACGGTTCTTTCATCTGCCGATCCTGTTCGGGTATTTCAGGATTTTGCTACGCTTGACGCCCTTTCGAATGGCAGGGCAGAGATCATGGCGGGCAGGGGATCCTTTATCGAATCCTTTCCACTGTTTGGCTACAATCTGGATGATTATGATGAGCTCTTTGAAGAGAAGCTGGAGCTGCTTCTCAAAATCCGGGAAACAGAGAAGGTTACCTGGAGAGGGGGCCACCGTCCAGCCATCCAGAATCTGGGTGTCTATCCTCGTCCCGTCCAGGATCCGTTGCCAGTTTGGATTGGCAGCGGCGGAAATTCTGAATCAGTCGTTCGGGCTGGACTGCTTGGCTTGCCGCTGGTGCTAGCGATTATCGGGGGCCGTCCAACCCAGTTTGAACCACTGGTAAGACTTTATAAACGAGCTGCCGCCAAAGCGGGTCATGATGTATCGAAACTTTCAGTTGGATCCCATTCGCATGGATTCATTGCAGAAGATTCACAAAGTGCAGCAGATAAATTTTTTCCATCCACCCAGCAAGCCATGAATAAACTGGGAAGAGAGCGGGGATGGGGATTATATGACCGTTCCAGCTTTGATTTTGCGCGCAGCTTTGAAGGAGCTTTGTACGTAGGGGATCCAAAGACTGTCGCAGACAAAATTATTCATCTTCGAAAAAATGTCGGCATCACTCGCTTTATGCTGCATGTCCCCGTTGGAACAATGCCGCACGGCGACGTAATGAAAGCCATCGAGCTGTTGGGGACAGAAGTGGCGCCGATGGTAAGGGAAGAAGTCACGAAATGGGAAGAGTCCAACAAAGGAATGCTGTAAGAAGAATGAACAGCCGGGGAGGTTTCTTTTCCCGGTTTTTGATTTGTGTAATCTCCTTTTTCTGGACGTTCTTCTGGTTGTTTATGTTAGGCAGGCTGTAAAAGCACTCCCGGAGGACTTGATACCAGCTTTTATGCAGGTTTCTCATAGAATCATGGTCCTAAGGCCATACTGACAGTAGCAAAGACTTGATAAACCTAATTAGAAGAAAAACTCCAAAACGATAGTTGGAATGTTTGTATTACAAAGGAGGGAACCAGGATGTGGAATGCGGCCCTTTGGGGAGCAATCTCCGGTTCAGCGGTGCTATTGGGAGCCCTGGGTGCCATCTTTTTACACATCCCCAAAAAGGTCATCGGCGATATTATGGCTTGCGGAACGGGAGTACTAATCGGGGCTGCGTCTTTTGAATTGCTCGGGGAATCCGTCCATAAAGGAGGAATCACAGCAACAGCCACAGGATTTTTAGCCGGTGCTTTATTGTTCACTATATTCGACTGCATCATTTCGAAAAGGGGAGCCAAGCATAGGAAAAGGTCTGGAAAAAGCTCGCAAACAGCCGGAATGGCGATTTTCATTGGTACCGTCATCGATGCAATACCCGAATCCATGATGCTTGGAGCCAGTCTCATCGGCAGGCAGTCCGTGAGCTGGCTGTTGGTTGTCGCTATCTTTCTCAGCAATCTTCCTGAGGGGCTGTCCAGCACCTCCGGCTTAATGAACGGCGGGTACTCAAAACCCAAGATTTTTACTCTGTGGTTATCAGTTCTGGTTATTTCTTCTTTAAGTGCCTGGGCTGGATACTTCTTTCTTGCGAAGGCGCCAGATTTCGTTATGGCTGGAATCGCATCTTTTGCAGGCGGGGGAATCATCGCAATGGTTTCATCCACCATGATGCCGGAAGCCTATGAAGACAGCGGTCCAGTGACCGGCATGTTTGCAGCGATCGGACTTCTGATCTCCCTGCTGCTTGACCACTTGTCCGGATGAAATAAGAGCAGCATCGCCGAGAAGCGATGCTGTTTTTTTTTAGCAAAAAATATGGCTTTCAGGAGGTAAAAGGGCAAAAGAGCAGTTTGAACAGTATACATTGAGATTGATATTGAATAACTTGAAAAATATGGATTCTATTAGGAATAAAACTAGCGCAATCAGGAATAAAAGAATCTTAATCAGGAATAAAGTAGTCGAAATCAGGAATAAAGTTCAAAAGTAAGAGTTCAGTCCATAGTATGAATTCAAATTGGTCAGGAATTAGGGCCTTCCTTTACGAACAGGCTTCGAAAGCTGTTTCGATGTACAAACACCATATAGCCATAACAAACCGCCAGAAATATGGCCAGCAATAGGAGCGATTGGTCAACCAATAAATGAAGCAGAAAGATGTTCACTACAATAGGGGCCAGCACAGCTAATGCCAGCGGGATAAATATGTTCATGATAAGCAGCAAACCGCACACAACCTCGAGTGACTTTTCTGCAATTAACAGATAAGAAAAAGGAAACATTCTCATGGCCGCCTCACTTGTAGCAATAAAAGGTTTCAGTCCGAAAATAACGAAATATCCATTGATCCCTGCAACTAAAAATATGAGGCCTAATAAAGACCGTGCTGTAAAACGGATGATTTTTTCCATTTATCCACCTCCAGTAGAGCCTATTCGGATGCCTCGTGTAAAAGTCTTCATCCCTTTATTTTCATCAAATTGTGGAAGGTACGTAGAAAAATAAAACGCCCAGTTTGAAAAATAAGAAGGATATTGTGAAAGATAAAATAGCCGATTTGTATCGTAAATCAGGAATTTGAAAAATAAGGGCTAGGCTATGAAAAGTAGAGAAGATGCTTAGAAAAATAAAAGACCTAGTTTGAAAAATAAAACAGCCAATTTGGATGATAAATCAGAAATTCGATAAATAAGGGCCGTACTCAAAAAAAGCTATTCGGGGTCAAAACAATAAAAACAGGTGAATTGTTATTTCCTTAACAATCTTTCAAAAAAGACGATATATGAGATGGGGAGTTTTAAATTTTTATGATTCAGGAGGAAATGGTGAAAAAGTTTGTTTGGAGTAATTTAACGATTGGCAGAAAATATTTGTTCATATTTTCGCTAGTGGCTTTAACGTTTGTAGGGTCGCTGCTATTCACTTATTTAATGTTAACAAAAACACAGGGTACAATGGAAAGTTCAGAAAGTAGAAATGCAATTGCTTCTAATGTGACGGAGCTTGATTCAATTTACAAGGAGAAGTATATCCAAATCCCCCAATACTTGATTTTATCCGATGAAAAGCTGCTCAGTGATTATCTTGAGGACAGCAAACGCTTTGTCGAGGTCGCTAAGATGGTAAAGAGTGATCTGAAAAATGAGGAGCAAATTGCTTTATTCAATCAAATGATCGAGAACAACCATGAATTGGACCAGTACTTCTTCAGTACAGTTGTCCCAAAGGTAAAGCAGCTCAGCACCGATGATTTCAAGGAGCTTCAGCAGTCTGTGGAGCAATTAAGGGCCGATACAAGTCAGGTGGCGAACAAGCTTAAATCTGAGGCCATTGAATCCAATATCTCAGGGATGAAAGAAGCAAAAGAGAATATCGATTCGACTTCCATGATCTTGATTTTTGCAGGTGCTGTGTCCATAATTGTGTCGTTTGTGCTTCTGATGCTGGTGAGCAGAAAAATTAACAGAGAGTTAAATCTCGTTGTTTCGACGAGTGACGAGATAGCCAATGGGAACCTGAATTTTACGCAACTGACCTACGAAGGTCAGGACGAAATTGGCCGGCTGTCACACTCGATTAATCATATGGGTGCGAGGCTCCGGGAAATGATTTATGAGGTGTCCCGTCTTGCAGGAGAAGTGGACAGGCACAGCAGTGCACTTGCCGGAGCATCAAGTGAAGTGAAGATTGGCAGTGAGCAAATCTCTCTGACGATAGAAGAACTTGCTTCCGGAGCTAGCAATCAAGCCAATGAGGCTGCTTCGATTTCGGAAAGCACAGAGGCTTTCCACCGGCAGCTGATTGATGCGAGGGAAAACAGCACCAGGCTGGCTGGCTACTCTGATGATGTCCAGGGAGTCCTAGAGGAAGGCAGCAGGCAAATGACGCAATCACTGAACCAGATGAACGTGATTAATGATGTTGTCAGGGGGTCTGTTGTAAAAATAGAAAGCCTGACCTCAAGAATTTCTACCATTACAGAGCTTGTAGATGTGATCAAATCGATCTCGAATCAAACGAATCTGCTTTCGCTGAACGCTTCGATTGAAGCAGCGAGGGCAGGAGAGGCTGGAAGAGGATTTGCCGTAGTGGCCGATGAGGTTCGCAAGCTTTCGGAAGAGGTCGGGAGTTCTGTGGCCAATATCACTCAAATTGTCGGAAACATCCTTCATGAGTCCGCTGTGATGAAAGACGAGCTGAACAAAGGCTTTGCAGAAGTGAACAAAGGTACGGAACAAATCAGGAAAACAGACGAAAACTTTACGGTTCTCAAGCAAACCATTGATGATATGAACGTTAATGTGAAAAACATCTCACAAGTTCTGCAGTATTTTAATCAGGCCAGCGAGGAAATCAACGAATCTGTTGGAAGCATTGCAGCAATTACAGAAGAGTCCGCTGCAGGGGCACAGGAGGTATCCGCCGCCGCCATTCAGCAGAACCATTCCATTGATTCCATTTCACACAGCGCTGAAGAGCTTCGCAAAATGATGAATCAAATGAATGACATGATCAATAAATTCAGGCTTTAGACCAATAGGAGGAAAAAATTGAAGTACAGAAGAATTCTTTTCAGTATATTGGCTGTCATCCTTTTAGCATCAGCAGCGGGCTGCTCCAGTTCTCAAAATGAAGAACATAAAGCTTCTGCAAAAGCCAGGCTGATCACCGAGGATGAAAAGGTATATGTTGGCTTCATCCTTGATACTCTTCAGGATGAAAGATGGTATAGAGATAAGGAACTGTTTGAAACACAGGTAAAAGAACTGGGTGCAGAAGTAAAGACACTTGCAGCCAACGGAAGCACCGAGGTGCAGATCAGCCAGGCAGAGCTATTGATTGCCGAGGGTGTTGACGTGCTTGCTGTCGTACCCTATGATGCCGAAGCAGCAGCGGAAATTGTTGAGCTTGCCCACAAGGCAGATGTTAAGGTAGTATCGTATGACCGTTTAATCAAAAACGCGGATGTCGATTACTATGTTTCTTTTGATAATGAAAAGGTGGGGGAGCTCCAGGCCTCCGAGATTGTGAAAAAGAAAAGTAAAGGCAAGTTTGCTTATATAGGCGGGGCCGAGACAGACAATAATGCCGTCCTTTTCCGGAAAGGAGCGATGAAGGTTCTTCAGCCGCTCATTGATAAAGGCGATATTGAGCTGGTCTATGATCAATACACGGAAAAATGGGACCCTGCAGTTGCAGAGAGGAATATGAAAAAGGCTTTGAAGAAGGAAGGAAACAAAATCACTGCTGTCGTTGCGGCCAATGATGGAACAGCCGGCGGAGTGATCAAAGCATTGTCTGCTTCAGGGCTGGCCGGGACGGTTCCCGTTTCCGGACAGGATGCCGAGCTTGAAGGGGTCAGGAGAGTGTACAAAGAGATCCAGAGCATGACGGTTTATAAACCAATCGTTACACTTGCCAAAAACGCAGCAGAAGTGGCCGTTAAAGCCGGAAGAAACGAGAATATAGCCACCGAAACCTCCGTACATAACGGCAAGGCCGATGTGCCTTCGATCCTGCTGGAGCCTATAGCTGTCACCAAGGACAATATACAGGATACAGTTGTAAAGGACGGATATCTTGATAAAAAAGACATAACAGGGGAGTAAAAGCTCCACTGGAACAAAATTTCTAATGAATCCAGGAACTTAGTGTAAACTATCCGTCGGGAAGGTCAGGGAACTGATCTTCCCGTTTTGTTTGATGGCCGTGCGGGTTCCAGGAGGAACGATAAGGAAAACAAGGCAAGCCAGTTTTAATCAATACTCTTGATTAAAAGAAACGGCTTGACTCTGATGGAGAGTCATACTGTTGGTGGAATCATACAGCAAAAAAAGGACCCGAGTGACTCTATCCCTTCCGGAGAGTTTAACGGAATAATAATCTTTGGTCACTTCAGCAATTTACATAAAATGCTACTTTCGTATGTTCAACCATCTGTGTCCTTATAGTAATATATTTGTATAGAGGAGAGTGAAATAGTGAATATCAGGAAATTGGTTCTTTTGCTTATGATCGTCACTCTATCTGGAATTGCCTATGGAGCCTATTTTTTTGGGACAAAACTGGCGTCTGACAAGCTCGTTACCACGGTTGCCAAGGAAATAGAGAAGAGCGGGGAGCTGGAAGAATTCAAGAGAAACCTTGAAGAAGATCCAGAACTGCAAAAAATGCTTGCTGAGGCTGATGCCTCTGCAAATGACGGGAACATAAACGCCGCTTCCGCTGAAGAAAATCCGCCTGCTTCTGTGCAGGATGAAACCCCTGAAAAGCCGGCAGGGACGGAGCTAAACGATAAAAGCCAAAAGGATGGACAAGCTTCCAAAAAAGAGCTTCCCTTTACGACAAAAGAAGAAGCGACGAAGGTTTTAATAAAAAAGGTGGGCATCACCAAGCTGCAGGAAATGCATACTCAAGTTCAGGAAGGGTCTGCTACGAATGAAGAAATCTTAAAGGAAGTAAAAAAGAACCTGAGTGAGGAAGAAATTTTGGCATTAAAAGTCATTGCCTATAAGGAGCTGTCTGGAAAATAGCGGTAGCTCAGAGTCTGGGTCCAAAGGGGAACCGGGCTTTTTTTATATAAAAATCAGAATGATGTGGGTGAGAGGCAGGCAGTGGTCAGGGAAAATCCTGCGGGAGTCCTACGGCGACGGAAGTGCTGAACAGGAGCGAAACCTGAAAGTTATGTAGAGGAGCAGTAAAAAAGGGTTCATCAGGAGGATTCTTCCTGGCTATACTAAGAACACCTATTAAAAGTCAACGCTGGACAGGAGGGAAAATATGCCGCGAAAACCTGCAGGAGCCGCAGAGGAAAGTACTAAGGAAAGTGCTAAGGAACATGCAGAAAAAGAAACTGCTGGCGGGTATAACCAGGAGATCGAGAATTTGAATACCATGCTGGCTGCTGTCCTGAATTATCTTTCGGATGATGAAGTGGAAGAAATTGATATTGAATTTCTGCTGGACAATACTCCCGGCCTGCGAAATTGGTGGGATCAGTACCGGGAACGGAATCGCAAACATATTGAAAAGGAAATTAAACAATCCCTTGGCGAACTTACTCTGGAAGACCTTGAAAAGATTCGGGAGCAGATTAAAGGAATTAAAGAGTGACCGTGTCCATTCCAGCAGAATCCCAACACCATTCCTTTTCCAGGAATGCTTTTTTAAATTTTACAAACGCTTAATAACAAAATAGTCATATATTTAAACTTCTTTTATAAAATAAAGCCCAGCGTCATTCTTTTATGAAAGGAGATGGAAAATTGAATAGGTTGATCAAAAAGACGATGCCATTGGCAGCAGTCAGTCTTGCTGCAGGTCTGTTCATTTACAGCGTACAGAGTTTTCCTGCAGAGGCACATACTCAAAAGGACTTGCCTTCACAGGTACATAGTAAAAAAGCCAGTCTTCCGCTTGGACCGTCCAATCTGGAGGAGAAGAGAGTAACGGAAGGGATTGCCCCGGGAGTGACCTTTACAAAGATCACTCGCGGAGAGCCTTCAGCCAAAGATGTATACACTGTGGAAGCCGCCTTTGTTGACACAGAGCAAGAAGCAAGGAATGTAGTACGAAAATTAAAGAACGATGGTTTTGAAGATTCAAAAGTGGTGGGTGCAAAACGGGCGATGGACGATCAAACGAAGGGATCTTTAGGCTTTTCTGTCCGTACGGGTTCCTTTCCGGCAGAAAAGGAGGCAAAAGCCCTGCAGGAAAGGCTGTCCGAAAAAGGATACAGCGGTCTTCGTGTTGTTTATACCGGAGAAGATGGCCAGATGACCACAGGTCCATGGGTCGTGAATATACTGGAAGTTCATCGTAATCAATTTCGTGGGAAAGTGATCCCTTCCTTGGCGCAGGATCAAGTGCAGGGGAAAGAGACCTTAACTTCAATGACCAGCAGGCACGAGGCGTTTGCTGGCCTCAACGGAGGTTACTTCGTTGTGAATGAGCGCGACGGAACTCCCGGGGACCCGGCAGGAATCACCGTCATAAACGGGCAGTTGGTCAGCGAAGCCATCAATAGCCGTTCAAGTCTTATTCTCTCCTCTGCTGGCAAAAAAGCGGACATCGCTTCGGTATCTACCTCCATGTTTGTTCAATCAACTGATGGAGCTGTTCGTGAAATCGATGGAGTCAATCGGAAACCAGGGTTGATCCGCAATTGCGGCGGAACAGGAGGGGACAGTACTACCGAAGCACCTAAGCATGATTTTACTTGTCAGGATGAAAGCGAGCTTATCCACTATACTCCCGCTTTTGGGGAAAGTACTGAGACTGTTGACGGATTTGAAGTCGTGCTAAATCAGAAGGGCGAGGTAGTGGAAACTAGGAATCATCCAGGCGGGAAGATACCTGGCAAAGGTTCTGTGCTTGCCGGAACAGGAGAAGCCGGGCAATGGCTTCTCAGCCATGCAAAGCAAGGGATGAAACTCCATATCCAAAATAAAATTATGGCTAATGGCAAGCCAATGAATATGAAGACTGCCATGAGTATGATCAATGGCGGCCCCCGGCTATTGAAGAATGGCAAAATTTCCATCAATGCAGTGGAAGAAGGGTTTCATTGGGAGGAAAAACCAGACTTTTATTATCGGTTCGGTGAACGGCGAAATCCAAGGACACTGGCGGGCATAAAAGAAAATGGAAATCTATTATTCGTTACAATTGATGGGCGCGCACCGGGTTGGAGTGTCGGCGCGAGCTTCGAAGAGAGTGCCAGAATTATGAAGTCCCTTGGCGCCGTGGAAGCCATCAATCTTGATGGAGGCGGGTCGACATCCATGACCATCGGCCAGGCGCTTGTCACCAGGCCATCCGACCAGAGCGGAGAGCGGCCCATTGCGGATGGAATCTTGCTGATGAATGAATAGACTGCATCCAGCTTCAAGATTTAGGAACAAGCTGGAGCAAACAATTTTCGGCTGGCCTTTCTCTTAATGAGAAGGGTCTTTTTTATATGAGAATTTTCAATTAAGAAGAACAGTCAACATATAGATACCCGATCATGGGGCTTCAATCTGATAGCTTGGAGTAAGGCGTGTCTTTGTTTTATTGAGAGCTGGGCTGGCCATTGCGTTGATCAATGCCTATAAAGGAAGAGGCGCATTCATACAATTCAGTGCACGTGGATAACTAAAAAAGGGAGAGAGGGAGCTTAAAGGCACCCTCTCTTCTCATATTTGGTAGATAAGCACCTTGAGCGTAAGCCTGTTATCGGCCTTATGTAGGATTTTATACATATTTCTATTTAATATAGAACAAATGTTCCCTTTATATGATATAATGGAGAGGCAATAGTAGGGAAACTCAAGGGTGGTCAGCTCATCCCCGAAGAAAGGGGGCGGTGCTGTGACGGTATCTGAAGCATTAATGTTTGCATGTACGTTTGCAAGCTTAATCGTAGCAATCCTGTCATTTAACCAAAAAAAATAATCCACCCTTGAGCTGACCGGCATCGGGTGAATTATACCTATTCTAAAGCTGGCCCCCTTGAAAGGGAACTGTCTATTGCAGTGACCGGTTGGTGTTACCAGCACCAGCGGTCCTTTTTTACTATATGTTTACACCACCTTATTATACCCGATTTTTCTTATGATGAAAATAAGAAGGTAGGACTCTTCTAAAAAAGTATCCCTGCGAGAACTCTATCAAGGGCTGGTGGGTAAATCCGGAAAAATATTTATGATACAATAGGAAGAAATCGAGGAGCTTTTATGTAAGCCCAAAGTTTATAGGTGAAAAAGGTCAATTGCATGGTGAAACTGCATGATGTTCATTTTATATAAAGGAAGGGGCTGAAGGTAGTGTACGAATTAAAAACGAAGGAAACGGACAACAGTGTAATTGAGTTTATTGAAGGGGTGGACAATCCTAAAAAACGGGAGGATGCCTATCAATTACTTGATATTTTTACAGAAACAACGGGCTATGATGCTAAAATGTGGGGCCCCAGCATTATTGGATTTGGTTCCTACCATTATAAATACGCTTCCGGCCATGAAGGCGATGCCCCTCTGGTGGGCTTCTCTCCCAGGAAAGCCAAAATCAGCCTGTATTTTGCAACGGGTGATGCCGCCCGTGAGGAGCTATTGAAGGACTTTGGCAAGCATACTACAGGCAAAGCCTGTGTGTACATTAATAAAGTGGCAGATATTAATGTCGATGTCTTAAAGGAACTGATCCTGCAATCTGTAAAATTCCTGCAAGAAACGTATCCTGACAGCCTGGATTGATACATACATACGAAAACCATAATTTTATTATGTAAACTTCAATAAAAAGAAAAAGCACCTCCCATCCATGCCAGCTGCATAATGGGAGGTGTTTTTTTTAGCCCTGCATAAGCTTGCCAGCCTGGAGAGCTTCTTTTCTTTCTTTGCGTCCTACCAAAGCCCAGTATAAAACCAGGGAAATAATGATTACTGGCACCATGGAGAAGAATAGGGAACGATAACCCATGAGGGGAACTAATGCCCCAAGTAAAAACGGACCGGCCCCTAAACCAATGTCATATAGAATATAGTAGGTGGAAGTTGCTAGACCCATTCGTCTTGGTTCTACACCTTTAATGGCCAGAGCCTGGGCAATGGAGTTAAAGTTGCCATAGCCGATTCCGATGATGCAGGCAGATGCGAGCAACATCACCCCGGTGGACGCTTCACTGAAGAGCACCATGCCGGCAGCAAACAGGATGAGAGCAGGGTAGACCACAATATTTGCCCCTTTCCGGTCCATTAACGGGCCAGTAATAGGACGAGTCAGCAAAATGGCAATTGAATAGACCAGGAAGAATAAACTTCCCGCTTCAACTAAATCGATTTCAGCCATATAAAACGATAAGAATGACATAATACCTGAATAAGCAAATCCCGCCAGCAGGGCAATGAGTGAAATCGGAACCGCTTTTGGTTCAATGTAATTGGCAACGGAAAATCCCTTTGTTTCTTCAGGGGCCTGTCCAGTTGAAACCTTGTTGTTCACTGCATCCATGTTCAGGAAGAAGGAGGTTGCGATACAGATAACAACTAATATCGTGTTGAAAACAAAGATGGCCGAGAATTGATCAAAGGATTGCAGCAGGAGGATTCCAATGAACGGTCCTATGGCTGTTGCCAAAACAGCGCTCATGCTAAAATACCCGATTCCTTCTCCCCGGCGTGAGGCAGGAATGATCTGGGCAATAACTGTACCTGTCGCCGTACTGATGACCCCTGACGATATTCCATGTAAGAGCCTCAATCCGATTAAAACAGCTAGATTGTTGGCAATAAAATAGGCCAGGGTTGTGAGGGTGAAGAGAACCAGGCCAATTTTAAACGTCTTCTTGCTGCCCAGGGAAACAATTCCCCGGCCTGTTATCAAACGGCCGATGAGGGAACCAATAATAAAGATACTTGATACAAGCCCCGCTGTACTTGTTGCAGTGTGGTATTCTTCCACTGCGTACTCGGCGATGGTCACCATCAATTGATAAAATATTAAAATAACCAGAAAGTTGATTAGTGATACTATGATGAAATTCTTTGTCCATAAGGGTTCTTTTTTTAATGTATCCATATGTTCTCCTTACTTTAATAAATTTTTGCGTATCGTTTCCAGTGCTGAAATCACGGTCCTTTGATCCTCTTCTGAGATTCCTTCCACAATGGAAGACAGGAAAGCATCGATTGTTTCACTAACCTCGGTGAAAACAGTTTCTCCCTGCTGAGTAAGCCGGATAATTTTCTCACGCTTATCCTTGCCTTGAACGGCTTCTACATAGCCCAATTCAGCAAGCTTGCGAACCAAATTGGAAGCACTCGGCTTCTCGATATAAAAGATTGAGGCAATTTCAACAATATTTTTAGGACCTTCCAATTTTAAAGTCCTCATAATTCCCCACTGAGAACTGAACAGCTGGTGCTTGGACAGGAGCTCATTGAGCATGTTCATATACGGGCGATGCATTGCATGATATTCCTTAAACAATTCACGATAAATCAAAGGAACCCCTCCGTTAATTAGTTAGCCTAACTAATTATTTATCAAATTTATCTATTTGTCAACCTCATTAAGGATTTTTAAGGATAGAGGTTATTGGACTCTGGTTGGAGGGAACGTTTTAGAAAGCAGGCAATCGCAAAAGACTTAAGGCCAGCCGTAAATGAGCTAATGCATACAAGGGTGACTGTTACAGTGTTGGAGGAGTCGGGAAGAAAGGGATGAAGTTTAGATGAGACCTCAAGCGTTTTAACTATTTTTAAGCTTGTGTCACTGCCACATTGGTATTGGAACCCCTTTTTGATTGGAATGGAACGTGTGAATACTCCTGCGGGATAGCGGGACAGGTGAGACCCCGCAGAAGCAGGAGCGACGAAGAGGCTTGCTGCCCGCCCAGCGGAAGTGAAACACCTCGAACGGAAGTCAACAGTCCATTCTTACAACAAGAAAAAAAAAGGGACTGTGACAAACCCGATTTTCATCGTACTTAATGGAATCATTTTTTTTAATGGTATGGCACTGTGGAGACCACCACAGCCATAAGTTTAGTAGTTTTCCATATTTGAGGAATAAAAAAATGCCTGCAAACCATAGTTGAACAGACCTACAGACACATTAAATTTTTTGCGTCACAAGCTCCACATTCCTTCTCATATAACGCTTACGGAGTTAGCTGTCGGATTCGGGCCTTGAGTAGCCCTGCCTTTAAAAGGATTCACCCCTAGGATTCAACATCAATCCATCTTCGTGGTTCCCCCGCACCAAACGGTTTCAGCGATTTAGAAAATTGAAACTGAGCTAATATTACTCCTGGATTTTGAAAAAGTAAATGTATTTTTTGTGACAAATCCCGGTGAAACACATTCTGTCAAAGAGGAGGGGGAGGGCGGAATAGAAGATAAGCCATTGTCTTACGGGGCGAGGCGCGAAAGTAGTGAATGGGGGTTTTGTGCGCAGGCTGGTGAGACAGGAAACACCTTTAATCTGTTGCCTAATTTTCGAATAAGGGGTTGGAAAGGTTTTTTTGTAGTGGGGCAGTATGAACTTTTTTTGGAAATGTATAGTTATGACCGTGTAGAGGTGAAGGCAGGGAAACAGCCATTCATCCGGAGAATAAATGGCTGATTTTGGAGTGTAGATTAGGTGACCCAAATAAAACCTATTTAACAGAATACAATGTTTTTGCTCCAACAAACTGTTGCAATTGTTGCTGTTCCTTTTTTCCTGGCATAAGCATGAGGATATTTATCGCATGAAAGTCATAAAATCATTGTCGGTTATACCCTTTCTCTCCAAAGGGCTTTAGCTGATCTACCCATTTTTCCTCGAGTTCAGCTAATGCTTCCTTCTCATTGAAGTACGGGGTGTCTTTCTTTTTTAGGATTTCCAGGACTTCAATGTGAAACGCGTCCTTTCCATAGTGTCTCCATTCTTCCTGAAGCTGTTTATTCGTGCTCACTCCAGTTTCCAGGCTGAATTTTAAGCCATTTAATGTTTTCAAATTACTGGTGCTTCCGACGAAGAATTTATTGTTAATCGTGTTTGTTATTTGGTAAACACCAGCTTGTATAGCTGTTTCTTTGTACATCTGTTTCAATTCTCTCTTTCGATCCATTTTCTCATCTCCGTTCCGCGTGAATTTATTTTTTTAACCAGTACTGGCTCCCATCATGCTTTCGGTCCAAAAATCCATAATCGATTAAATATCTTCTGATCAGGGCGTAATCTTCATAAAAAGTCTTGAGTGCTTCGTTTAATTCTTTCTCGGTATACACTTGTTCTGGGGTTAGCTGTCCAGCTATATGTCGAAGAATGACAAGTCTTTGTTTTTCCTTTGGCGGAAACTTCACCAGAACTTTTAAAGGAAAATACTTGTTTAGGATCTTTTCTTGCTCTTCTTTGGTGATGTTATACCTGTCATCGACCATTCTTGCAGTCTTATGCACCGGAATAAAAGCTGGTTCGTGCTGGTCCTTTTCTTTTAGCAATTCCATTAAGGCTAAAAATGTTTTTGCCTGACGTTCCTTTTCTTTCAAGGCAAAGCGGTGATGCCGAATGGTCGACTGACTTCCGATTCCCATCTCTTTCTGAATTTCTGCATCACTCTTTCCCTGGTAAAAAAGCCGGAGGAGACTGTTTTGATGTTCCGTCAGACCGGTAAGTTTTTTATCCATGGAAATCAGGTAATCAAAAACGGAGCCGTGAACACTCTCAATATGGATCCGTATATACTTTTCAGCTTCATATAACCTGTTTTCATAAGGATAGATGACTCCCTTTTCGACGACTTCTCCACAAAGCAGGCAATTAAAAGCTTCGTTTTGTTCCACATATCCATTTTTCAGATCCCCTAAATCAGCACTCCAAAACGAATCCGTTCGCTCCATTTCGTAAACACATCCCACTTAAGTTGGTTATATTATAAACGTATTTAAAAAAAGTTTACTATGATAGGAATTTTAAACCAAGGGTACGACCGTGTCAATATTATAGTAAACAATCGATAAATTAATTAGTTTATTTACAAACAAAGGTTATATTTGTTTATTCATTTTTTGAGATGGGATAGAGTTTGTTAATTTAATATCTCTCTTGTGGTATCCTTAAAAAGGAAAATTTTTCATTCATGCATGATTCCAAATCAACCAGGGGGAGGATAACCACATGGTTAAGTTTAGAAACGTAAAACCGGAAGATCTTCCGGAAATATTGGCTGTGGAAACTCAATGTTTTTCGAAAGCTGAAGCAGCGACGAAGGAAGCCCTTGACAAGCGCATTCATACAATTCCGGATAGTTTTTATGTGGCTGAAGAGAATGGGTTACTGATGGGATTTGTTAATGGACCCGTTATCGGGGAGGCCTTCATTTCAGACGATTTATTTAAAGAGATAGACGCAAACCCTCCGACGGGCGGACATCAAAGCATCTTAGGCTTGGCCGTGTCACCGGATTTTCAAAAGCGCGGAATTGCTTCCGCCCTGCTGGCACATCTCGAGAAAGCGGCAAAGTTGAAGATGAGGGAAACGATTACCCTTACCTGCAAAGAAAACCTGATCAGCTTTTACGAAAAACAGGGCTATCTATCAGCTGGGATATCAAATTCTCTGCATGGCGGAGTTACCTGGTTTAATATGGTGAAAAAGCTGAAATAACTGTTTATCATGCTCTCTACAGGGCCAATTTTTTATTCTGCTGAATTTGTAGAATGTGAAAGTCCGGAATGAAAATTATGTCGATAAAAACTCGGCCGAAATCATACATATGCATCCACATTTGGAAGAAAATAGAATATACTAGAGTGGTATTTTCAAAAACGATCAAAAGGGGAGCCAAATGAGAAAATCCAAACTGCTTTCTATTACTCTAGTATCCTTGCTCGGTTTTTCCAGCATCCTTCCTGCCACTGCAGGAGCAAACGGAGAGTCCGCTTCTGCGGAGAAGCTTCGAAAGAGCGAGATCAGGCCGAGTATCCAGACGAAAAAGAGCCTTGCACCAGATTTAGTCAGAAAAGTGAATCCGGCAGTTGAAAAGTTTAAGGAAAGGTCGGGCAAAGAAAACAGGCCCGAGGCGGTCCCAGGCGAACTCATCATCACATATGAAAAGGGGACATCAGCAAGTACAAAGTCTGGAGTCAGCAAACAATTCTCCCTGAAAAAGGAAGAGGTGCTGGAATCTATCCATTCAGAAGTCGTTACCGTTCCAAAAGGAAAGAAAGTGGCTGAATATATCAAGGAACTTGAAAAGGATCCGGCAATTGAATCCGTCCAACCTAACTACAAATATTATGCCAGCGATGCCCCGAACTACTATAACCAGCTCTGGGGCTTGAATAATGATTTAACTACGGAGCCGATTAAAGGAATAAAGGGTAATCCGGATATGGATATAGATATCAATGCACCCGAAGCTTGGACATCATATAAAAATCTGAAGGAAGTGGTTGTAGGCGTCATTGATACAGGGATAGATATTGAGCATCCTGATTTAAAGGGGTCAAAAAAAGAGGTATATGAAAAAATCTGGACAAACCCGGGGGAATCAGAGGCTAAAGCCAATGATGGAATCGACAATGACGGCAACGGCTTCATTGACGATGTTCACGGATGGGATTTCTACAATGGAGATAATACCGTATTTGATCCAATTCAGGGTGATGACCATGGTACGCATGTTGCGGGGACCATCGCTGCAGTCCTGGAAGGCGGCAGCACAAACGAGAATAAGGGGGTTGCTGGAGCCGCGCCAAACGTGAAAATCATGCCAATCAAGTTTTTAGGTCCAGATGGCGGGACTACTGCGGGAGCTATTGCTGCTATTGAATATGCCAAGAAAATGGGCGTTAAAATTACGAATAACAGCTGGGGCGGTGGCGAATACGACCCTCTGCTGGAGCAGGCAATTGCCAATTCTGACAGCCTGTTCGTGGCTGCAGCAGGAAATGAAGGGATGGACATCGATGAGGAGTATTCTTCCTACCCGGCAAGCTTCGAAAGCTCCAATATCCTGTCGGTAGCGGCGGTTGACAATCTAGGGCAGCTTGCACCTTTTTCAAATTATGGGAAACACTCCGTTGATATCGCTGCTCCGGGAGTCAATATTTTGAGCACAGTGCCTAAATTCCCTGTGGAAGAATGGGAAAAGGAACTGAAAGGAAATATCGGGGCAGCCGCCCAGGTCGATAACAAGACCTATGGTTTTAAGGCGGTCGTCGATGGTATTGGGTTTGATCGATTTACAGATGAAACAGAGCAGCAAGAAGCTTTTACAAATGCCTTGAATTATATTCTGCCTCAGGATACTAGTAAACCTAGAATCTTGCTTGTCCAGGACGATGAACATGAACTAGATTCTCAATTCAAAGGAACGGAAATCGAAGGTTATTTTAAAAACCTTCTTCCTATGTATGAGAAACTATTGAAAAAATATGAAAATACTTATGAAACAGTCACAATTGATGCCAACGGATCCCTGGAAAACAAGCTTGGGAACAAAAAGCTGGCCGACTATGATGGTGTCATCTGGTTCACGGGCAATGGATTCGGAATACTTTCCGATGAGTGGACAGCCTTAACGGCCAAAGATGTTAAGCTTTTAGAGGAGTATGTAAAAGGAGGTGGAAATCTTCTTCTTTCTGGCCAGGATGCGGTATCCTTCCTGGAAGGTACAGCATTTGTTAAGGACTTACTAAACCTGAATGTATTTTCCGACTTAGCCCCGCATTTAAATGTAGCAGGGACAGACGGAAGCATTTACAGTAAAAAAGATTATAAGCTTAACCGATTTGACGGTCTATTTCCGGCCGCAGACCTGTTCAAGCCTAATGGAGAAAATGCAAAAATATCTCTGAAACAGGTCTCAACTTATGACCAGGCCTATGATTACTATAATGGAACATCCATGGCCGCCCCGCATGCGACAGCAGCAGCCGCCTTGTTCGCAGGCTTGCATGATAGCCTGTCGCCTGTGTACTCGAAGCTGTATTTAAGCGATCAGGGCAAGAAGCTTGAAAGTTTGAAAGGCGCAATGGGGAGCGGGAAAATGATTAAAGCTACCGGACTTTCAACCTTCAATGACAACAGTATTCCGGGAGCTCCAATGAAGAACTTGACTCAGACAGGAACCCTTGACTCATCAAACGATAAGGATGATGTTTTTGCCATTTCCCTGAATGAAGGGGAAGGGGTCAGCCTTTCGCTGAGCGGGATTAATGGAACCGACTTTGATCTTTATGTCTATGACGAAGAGGCGGCAGATGTAAAAGGCTCCGTTGGCCTTGTTGCCAAATCCGAAAAGCCGGGGACCTCGGCAGAAAAAATCACCTTCACTGCCCCGAAGACCGGTTTCTATTTTATCAATGCCTATTCCTATAAAGGAAAGGGCAGCTATAAGCTTCAAGCTGGAAATTACCAAGGAAGCTATGAAAACGAAACCCGGCTAATTGGCTACAAAGGGGAATGGGATATCGATTCGAATGCCAAGCATTCAGGGAAAATGGCAAGTGTGCTGAATTCGGCTGGAGAAGCAACATTCAGCTTTGTCGGCTACAGCTTTGAGTGGCAAGGCTTCAAGAATGCCGCACAGGGAATTGCAGATGTTTATATCGACGGCGTTAAAGACAAGACTGTTTCGCTGTACTCACCGTCATTAAAAGCAAAACAGTCCATTTACAAAAAAGAGTTCTCTTCCTACGGAAAGCATACGGTAAGGATTGTCTGGACGGGCCGCAATGATTCAGAAAATGGAGGCCGGAAAAGTGCCACCACCATCAATATCGACCGATTTGTTGTTAAAAGCAACCCGGCATCCGTCAAAGCAGCCTATCATTCTGTTAAAAAGAGTCCGGTTATTACCTGGTCAAGTGTTGATTGGGCCGATTCCTACAATGTATACCGAAAGGAAAAGAGCCAGTCGGAGTATACATTGCTGAAAAAAGCAGATAAAAAGACTCTGAGTTTTACTGACAGTAAAGCTGTTCCGGGGAAAACCTACAGCTATGGTGTTACAGTTGTGACAAATGGTTCAGAGGAAACTCCGCGCTCCACCTCGGCTGCCTTCATATTCGATGATGACGTGAAGGGAAGCCAGGCCTGGGCAGGCGCCACAGCAAAAGGCAGCCTTGAAGCTGGCAAGGATCGAGACGCTCAGGATGTCTGGAAGAAGAAGCTGGAAAAAGGCAAGGTGTATGAAATCTTGTTAACCGGTCCGAAAAATACCAATTTCAACTTGAAGGTATATCAGCCTGGAACCAAAACGATTGCAGGTGCTAAGGCAGCTGCCTCTGCTTCAGCAAAAAGCTCCAGTGAGAAGATCATCTTCAAGCCAGCTAAAACCGGTACCTATTACTTCGTTTCTTCAGCAAGCAAGGGGAACGGCGGCTACACAATGACCATGAATGTACAGGGAAAGAAAAAGGTTGAGAGCAACAGTTCTTCCGTCAAGCGGGCCGGAACGTGGGCGGCCAAAAAAGACAGCAAAGCCTCCGGGGGATCTGTCCTTCAATCCAAAAAAGCCAAAAGCAGCGTAACCTACAAATTTACCGGAACCGGCATTTCGGTGTACGCATCCAAGTATAAAGATATGGGATCTGCCGATATTTATCTGGACGGAAAAAAAGTGAAGACTGGTGATCTGTATTCTTCTAAAAGCCTGAATAAGCAGAAAGTCTATCATACACAATCTTTGTCAAATAAATCACACACTCTTAAAATTGTTGTGACCGGCAAAAAGAGAAAAGCATCAAATGGCACCTACGTAAGAGTGGATGCCTTTGAATCAACTCATTTCAGTCCTGTTAAATAAGACAGCAATTGTTCCCCAAAGAGTTCATTGCCCTGACTGCAGACAATTCGGTGAAAATCGAAATTGTCTGCAGTCTTTTTTTTTGTTGGCGTACACAAGGGGCAGCCGATTTCCGTTCCAGGAGCTTCGCTTTCCGCGTGGCTGGCCGCTGATCCCGCAGGAGGCTGCGCGCCTTCCACTTTACAAAGTAAATGTATAATCCAGCCAATTTTAAATATAGTGACACCCACCGGTTGAAGTGTTAAAGGTACTTAACTGAGCCATTCGTTTTGATATAGGTAGGCTTTTATTTAAATGAAATTAGAGGAACTTCACTCATGATGCTTCTATAAATAATTGACAATATTCACAAAATATTTTATAGACCCACATACTAGATTACAGTATGATAGAAGAAATATAAGTCAATCTGACAAAATTGTAAAATATTGTATTTCGTATATTCAAATATTTGCATATAGAAACATTCTTTAACAGGAGGCAATATGAAATTTAAAACAAAGCTGTATGCTAGCATTGGCTCCTTGTTGCTATTATTTTTTGTTATTGCTGTGATTCTGATGAATATGCTGGAGCAGACAACTGTAAATATGAATGCCGTTGTGAATGAGCTGAATGCCAGGATAAAAATTGCGTCAGAGCTCAAGTATGAGACTTCCGCAATAGGAACACAGTTAAGCTCAATCGTATACAGCAAAGGCGAAGAGGATCGTACAAAGTACTCCAACGACTGGGAAGAAACCCAGATCAGCCTGCAGATTGCCATAGAATCACTTGAAAAAAAGGATGCACAGGAGAAAACCCAAGAACTGATTGCGAAGTATAAAGTCCTTTATCAATCTTATCTAAGCATGGGCCAGCAGGCGATGGCAATTGATAAACTGGATGGTGGCATGAATCTTCCTGCCACCTATTGGTCCGATTCCGAACTGGTTAGGCAAAGGATGATCCAAATTGCTGATCTCCTCTATGGACTTCAGGAACAAGAAATGAAAAATGAGCTTCTAAGGTCTAAAGATTCCTATAATTGGGCTGTAACCATCATCTATATTTATCTTGGGATTGCTTTGTTCATCGGCATTGGTTTTACCATGTGGGTCATTAGAAGCCAGACCAATAACCTCAACAAGGTTACCGCTGTCATGAAAAGCGCCACGGCCAGCGGATTCCATTCCTTGCCGAGAATCAAAATTTCCTCCAAGGGAGAACTGGGCGAGATTGCTGTGGCATTCAATAAAATGGCACAGTCGCTGGAAGAGCAGAGCATGCTGGAGAAACAATTGGTGAACCAGGCAGAAGAACAAAGCTGGCTGAATACTCAAGTTGCAGAAATTGCTACTATCTATCCAAAGGTTGAAAATGTTCAAATGCTGGCTGACCTTCTTATCACAAAGCTGGTTCCGATGGTTGGTGGAGCGAGCGGAGCTTTTTATATGAAGGAAGAGGAACACGGAAAGCATTAT
Organism: Mesobacillus foraminis; assembly: GCF_004340465.1. Taxonomy (GTDB): domain Bacteria; phylum Bacillota; class Bacilli; order Bacillales; family Cytobacillaceae; genus Mesobacillus_B; species Mesobacillus_B foraminis. The sequence continues at coordinate 261,923 of NZ_SLVV01000006.1, forward strand.
TTACAGAGGGTTTCCACCTATGCTTCCCACAATAATGAAAAGGATTTTGCACGGTTCCAGTTTGGAGAAGGCCTCGTAGGGCAATGCGCGAGCGAAAAGCGTCCCATTTTACTCGAGGATGTACCGGAAGATTACATAAAGATCGTTTCAGGAACCGGGAATGGTTCTCCTAGAAATATCATCATTTTACCTGTGCTGTTTGAACAAGAAGTTCTCGCTGTAATGGAATTAGCATCCTTTCGGCTCTATACGCCTTTGCAGGTAAAGCTCCTTGAAACAGTCAATCACCATATCGGCATTAAAATCAACAGTATTGCATCCCATATGAAGGCGGAAAGATTGCTCCGGGAATCACAGGCATTAACAGAAGAGCTGCAGACAAAATCGGAGGAGCTTCAGCTTCAGCAAGAAGAGCTCAGGACGACGAATGAGAAGCTTGAGGAACAATACAAAGCTTCCGAACAAAAGAACCGTGAAATTGAAAAGGTCCGGGGAGCACTTGAGGAGAAAGCTCAGCAGCTTGAGCAGAGTTCACAGTATAAATCCGAATTTCTTGCCAATATGTCGCACGAATTAAGGACGCCGCTTAATAGTTTGCTGATTTTAGCAGAAACTCTTTCTGAAAATGGAGCAGGCAACTTTACCGTCAAACAGCAGGAGTATATCCGTACAATCCATTCATCGGGCCAAGATTTACTTTATTTAATTAATGATGTTTTAGACCTGGCGAAAGTGGAGTCCGGAAAAATGGATATCAACCATGGCGAGATGGATTTGGGCGATGTACTGGACTCGATCTATCGGCAATTTTCTCCTGTAGCAAGCCAAAAAGAGATTTCCTTCACTGTCGAAATGGATGGAAACTTGTCCGCCGTGGCCTTTTTAACCGATCAGCAGCGTTTACATCAAATCCTTAACAATCTGCTCTCCAATGCCTTTAAATTCACCGCCAGCGGCAGTGTTTCCCTAAGGGTGGAAAAGGTCTGGAAGGAAAAAGGGGAAGGAGCTCAAGGGAACCCTATGCTCGCTTTCTCAGTCACCGATACGGGGATTGGCATTCAGGACGACAAACAGGACATGATCTTTGAAGCCTTTAAACAGGCGGATGGGACCACAAGCCGCAATTACGGAGGGACAGGGCTCGGGCTGTCCATCAGCAGGGAAATCGCCCAGCTGCTCGAAGGGTTTATTGAGGTCTCAAGCGAAGCAGGAAAAGGAAGCATCTTTACTTTATTCTTGCCGTACCGCCAAAAAATAGAGGAATTCACAGGACCTAAAGCGATTGCTGAGGTGTCTGTCAGTCTTGAAGAAACAGAGTCCGTCATTCTCGAAGAGGAACAAACCAGCCTCTATGATAATTGGATTCTGAAAAATAAGAAAATCCTGATAGTAGATGATGATATCCGAAATGTTTATGCCTTGACCATCGCCCTTGAGAAGTATGACATGAACATCATTGTCGCAGAAAATGGACGGGAAGGTCTGGAGGTCCTGAGGGAAAACCCGGATACCAATTTGATCTTGATGGATATTATGATGCCCGAGATGGATGGTTTAGAGGCGATGAGGCACATCCGAAGGATTCCGGAGTTTACAACATTGCCAATCATCGCCCTGACAGCAAAAGCTATGAAAAGCAGCCGTGAGGAATGCCTGGCCTCGGGAGCAACAGATTATATAAGTAAGCCGGTTAAACTGGATCAGCTGTTTTCATTGCTGCAGGTATGGCTCTACAGGAAGGAGGGCTAGAACATTAAAGCTCATCAGGTTCACAGTCCGGACGAGGTGGAAAGAATTGAAATCGATTTGCTTCTTGAGGCTGCTGCCCGTTTGTATGGCTATGATTTTAGAAACTATTCTTATACTTTCATTCAAAGGAGAGTCAGGCATTGTGTCTATAAAGAGAAGCTCGGGAGTATTTCCGCTCTCCAGGAAAAAATCCTGAGGGATACAGCAGTGATGGACAGTTTGCTTGCTGACTTATCAATTAATGTCACAGAAATGTTCCGTGATCCAGGCTTTTTTAAATCCATTCGTACAAAGGTGGTTCCATTGGTGAAGGATTCACCAAAAATCCGAATCTGGCATGCTGGCTGTTCCTCCGGCGAGGAGGTTTATTCCATGTCGATTCTCCTGTACGAGGAAGGGGTTTTCGATAAAGCGGAAATTTTTGCTACGGATATAAATCCAGCAATGCTTGAAAAAGCGAAGCGGGGCTCCTTCCCGCTGGAAGAAATGCAGCACTATACAAAGAACTATCTTGAAGCTGGCGGAAAAAGGGCATTTTCTGAATACTACAAGGCCGTGAAGGATCAAGTTTTTTTTCATCCATTTCTGAGCGAAAAAGTTCAATTTTCTCAGCAGGATCTGGCAAAAGGCGAGAGCTTTAACAATTTTGACATCATCCTGTGCCGGAATGTCCTGATTTATTTTAATAGGAATCTTCAAAACGAAGTCCATAAGCTGCTATATAACAGCCTAAGCCATTCAGGCTTTCTAGGTCTGGGTAAAAGAGAGGGGATAAAATTTAATAGTTATGAAGACTGTTACGGAGAAATTGATGCCTCAGAGAGACTCTATCGAAAAATTAAATAATTCTCCTGCGAATAAAATTAAGATCTTATTGGTGGATGACCATCCAGAAAATCTGCTGGCATTAGAAGCCGTTCTTACTTCGCCCGACTATCATCTGGTTAGCGCAGCCTCGGGGAAAGAGGCTTTAAAATGTATGTTGAAACACGACTTTGCTGTTATTTTGCTTGATGTCCAAATGCCTGGTCTCAATGGATTTGAAACGGCCAGGCTGATCAAGGCAAGGGAAAAGACAAGGCATATTCCCATTATTTTTATCACCGCGATCAGCCAGGAGATGGAGCATGTCCAGCAGGGATACGAAGCGGGAGCAATTGATTATATCTTCAAGCCTTTTCATTCAGAGACCCTGAAACAGAAAATTGACCAGTTTGTCCGGATTCATCAAAAGCATGAAGCGCATTTATTTCAGTCTGAGCAGGAACGGAAGCTTGAAATCAGAGAAATGAATAAAAAGCTGGATAAGGCTGCGCTTAATTTGCGCCGGAGTGAGGCGCTGGCCAGAGTAATCGGTGAAACAATCGTGGATACCATTCTTACCTTTGACGGGGAAGGTACGATTCTATCGGCCAATCCAGCAATAAAAACGATGTTTGGCTATGAAGCAGAGGAATTGATCGGAAATCATGCTGTGATGCTTTTTCAGGAAGTTCAGGGCATCAAAGTGACTGAGTCTGCCGAAACATTCTCATTTCTACAAGAAGAGTACATAGGCCAGGTCATAGAATCCACTGCCATGAGGAAGGATCGTACCCTATTCTACGCAGATGTTCTTTGCGGTAAAGCTGCTGTCGATGATCAGGACATTTTCGTTTGCACCGTCCGTGATGTAACACACCGGAAGCAGATGGAGGAGATGAAGAAGCAGAAATTCTCGGATATGGAAGCGATGGTGGAAAAACGGACCCTTGAGTTGATCAGAATGAATGAAAAATTGCAAAATGAGGTGGAGGAACGAAGGCGGATCAGCGATGATCTCACCGATTCGCAGGAAAGATTCCACAAAATCTTTGAGTCCAGTCCTTGCCTGATGGGAATTTTTTCGCAAAGGGACTTAACCTTCCTTGAAGTGAACACAAGCTGGATGAACGTTACTGGCTACAGCTGCCAAGAATTAAAACAGCTGGGAATGGACGGGAAGAATTTTATTAATGAGGCAACAGAGGGCGGGATTGATTTTAATGAGACAATCCGGAATCAGAGAGTCAGCTTCCGGACAAAAGATGGGGACCATCGCCATGGGCTGTTATCGACCGAATCCATTGATTTCCAGCCGGAACCATGCACACTTGTCGTCTTGACAGATATCACTGAAACCGTCCAGCTGGAAAAAGGGATGTCCAGGTTGGACCAGTTAAATTTGATAGGAGAAATGGCAGCGGGCATTGCCCATGAAATCAGGAATCCGATGACAACTGTACAAGGGTTTTTACAATTATCCAGAAATGACAGTGCGCATTTGTCACCTGAAATTACCGATGTTATGCTGGAGGAATTGAACAGGGCAAACTCGATCATAACGGAGTTTCTCAATTTGGCTAAAAATAAAGTTTCTATGAAGAAAAAGCAAAGCTTGAATGCAATTCTCGAGGCATTAGCTCCCTTGATCCAGGCGGAAGCGCTCCGCTCAAACAAGCGTCTGCAGCTTGAGCTTGAAACTTGTCCCTCTATCTTCCTGGATCAGAAGGAAATCCGCCAGCTGGTTCTGAATATCGCTCTGAACGGACTGGATGCGATGACTTCAAATGGGGTTCTCAGGATTAAGACCTATAGTGACAAACAGTTTGTTTTCCTGCAAATTATCGACCAGGGGCATGGAATCCGGCCTGAAGTCCTGCAAAAATTAGGGACTCCCTTCTTTACAACAAAAGAGGATGGAACAGGTTTGGGACTGGCTATTTGCTACAGTGTAGCCAAACGGCACCACGCGGAAATTGAGATCACCACCGGGAATGAGGGAACCGCCTTTACCATTCGGTTCGATCTCGAGCACAGCTTTGATCAATCCTAGTTTGCGGCGGCCAAAGAAGGAAGGGGTATACATGCTAAAAAACCGGAAAATAATTTTTCTTCTCTTTGCAATGATCTCTTTTATGATAATTGGTTCTATTTCACAATCCCGGGCAGATGAAAAGCCGAAAGTCACGATGGTGTTAAAAGACCTGGATACTCAATATTGGCAGATTTTAAAGGCGGGTGCGGAAAAAGGATTCAAGGACTTTGGCATTCAGGGGAAGATTGTTGCCACGAAGGCTGAGTCCTATTATGAACAGGGCAGGTCCCTGGAGGAAGAGTATGAATCCAATCCTGATGCTTTAATTCTTGCCCCGTATGATTCTACCATTGTCCCTGTATTGGAGCAGCTGCATGAGAAAAATGAAATACCAGTCGTGCTTGTGGATCAGAATGTTGCCTGGGACAGCAAAGCAGCCTTTATTGGAACAGATAATAGAGAATTGGGACAAAAGGCGGGGTCTCTATTAGCATCGGAGCTCCAGCCCGGGAACAAGGTGGCTTTTATCGGCGGAGGGATGGAAACCCCTGTATTCAAAGAGCGGATCAGTGGGGCGCGAAGTTCTCTTGAAGATGCAGGAATTATCATAGCAGCTGAATCCCTGGGTATCTATGATGATGAAAAAACAGTAAAAAAAGAAATGACCAAGGTAGTAACCAAACATCCGGATATTAAAGGGGTCATCGCCACGCATGATCTTGTCGCCATCCAGGCAATCGAGGCGTTGGAGGAGAATGGAGTCTCCATACCGGTTATTGGCGCAGATGGGATAACCGACATGCTGGAGTTGATAGAGGAAGGGAAGATATCCGGCACCGTTGCTCAAAACCCTTTTGATATGGGCTATCTTAGCGTTGAGATGGCTGCAAAAGCGATAAAAGGAGAGACTGTGGAGGAATTCGTGGATACTGGCGTGGATATTATCATTAAAGAAAATGTCCGGCAAAGACTTGATTTCCTGAATAAGCGGTTAAAGTAAGAGACAAATGCTGTTGGTATGGCAATCCATATAGGATCCTGGCTTGTTTGAACCTGCATTCCTGCGATTTCTCCGGTCCCCAGGATCATGGATATGTGCTTCAGATCCATTGAACGTGGGCGCAAGTATGGTCCGAATGTGCAGTTCAATGACAATAGGCAACAAAAAACGCCTGAGTTTCTCCCGGCAAACGAACATTTTGATTAACCAAAATGCTGAATTAAAAACAGCATTGAAATTAAACCCAGTACAAATGAGTACGTCGGAAATTGTTCTTCTTCGCCTTCCTGGCTGTCAGGAATCAGCTCCTTATAAATAACAAAAAGCATGGCGCCGGCTGCAAAGCTAAGTCCATAAGGGACCAGACCATGCACATAGGAAGCAAGGAAATAACCGATTGCTGCGGTGATTATTTCTACTGCACCAGTCAAGGTTGCAATAAGCAATGCCTTTAATTTTGGGATCTTCTGATTAAGAAGATAAAGCCCTACAAGGAAGCCCTCTGGAGCGTTTTGAAGACCAATCGCCAAAGCAATAATGCCCCCTAGGTTTTCCTGGCCTGACCCGTAGCTCACACCAACCGACAATCCTTCCGGAAGGTTATGCAAGGTAATGGCAATGATAATAATCAATGTTTTTTTATCAATCTTAGTATTGAATTTTCTGCTTTCCAGGTCCAGGCCGGATGTCCTGGATTCGATTACATTTAAAACAAAGGTCCCCAGCAACAAGCCAAGTGACAAGATGAATAGATTGGAAGAATCCAGTGCTTCCGGGATCAGGCTGAAAGTAGTAGCGGCGATCATGATTCCTGAGGCATAGCCAAGCAGAACATCTTTCATCCTGGTTGAAACCTGTTTTAAGAAGAGGACGGGAATAGCTCCGATCCCTGTTGCCATTGCAGACACAATGATTCCCCAAAAAGCTCCCTGCATCATTTTACCTTCCTCATATGATTTTTCTGTCAAACAGATAGATTCCTTATTCCCCAAGAACTCATTCGATACACTTCTAATTTCCTGTCATGCTGTCATACTGAGGGTTTTATTGATGAATCGGCAAGCAGTTCCGAAGGCAGCCCGATAGATTGAAAAAATCCTTCCAGATGACGGAAGCAAAAGGACCAGCCTTGCCAAAAGGACAGCTTTTTTTGTGCAATTTTTTCCTTTGAGCAACGGAAAAAGATTGTGTACATATGTAAGCGCTTCCAACATACATATGAACTACTTCAAGATAAATAAAGAGGATGAAGGGGGAAATGGGTTGAATATTTTATTATGCTGTGCTGCCGGGATGTCTACAAGTCTACTGGTGACAAAAATGGAAAAAAGTGCGGCTGAGGAAGGGCTGGAAATGAGTATTTGGGCGGTCCCTGGTGAGGCTGTTAGGAATCATATCGATAAGGCGGATGTTTTGCTGGTTGGTCCGCAGGTCCGCTATATGCTGCCGCAGTTAAAAAAGCTGGGCGAGACCAGGGGCATTCCTGTCGATGTCATCAACACCGTACATTATGGAACCTGCAATGGAGCCGAGGTTTTAAAATTTGCCAGGCAGCTGGTCACCAAATAAGGGAGCGATGAAGGATGAGCAAATTAAATAACATCTTGGAAAACAGGGTTATGCCGGTAGCCGGACGGATTGCAGGGCAGCGCCACTTGCAGGCGCTGCGCGATGGACTTATATTGACCATGCCTCTAATCATTGTCGGGTCACTGTTCTTGATACTCGGATTTCTTCCTATTCCCGGCTATGAGGATTTCATGGCCCGAACCTTTGGGGATGCCTGGCTGACCAAATTATTGTATCCTGTAGGAGCAACCTTTGATATTATGGCCCTCATTGCCGGTTTTGGCATTGCTTACCGGCTTGCAGAAAAATATGAAGTAGATGCCTTGTCTGCCGGGGCGATTTCGGTTGCAGCCTTCCTGCTGGCAACCCCATACCAGGTTTCCTTTTTGGCGGAAGGCGCATCGGAAGCCGTTATGGTCGGCGGAGCTATTCCGGTTGCTCTTATGGGCAGCAAGGGATTGTTTGTCGCCATGTTAATTGCGATGATATCAACAGAGATTTATCGGTTTTTCATTCAGAAGAACATTGTCTTCAAAATGCCTGATGGAGTGCCGCCAGCTGTAAGCAAATCATTTATTGCACTGATTCCAGGGTTTGTGGTTATTACCGTAATATGGCTGTTTCGGCTGCTGGTGGAACAGACTGACTTTGAAAGCCTTCACAATATTGTCGGCATCATTCTGGGAAAGCCGCTTGGGGTTCTCGGCGGAAGCCTGATTGGAAGCCTTGTCGCTGTTTTCCTGGTCCAATTGCTCTGGTCCTGCGGACTTCACGGTGCTTCAATTGTCGGCGGAGTAATGGGTCCAATCTGGCTTGCCTCCATGGATGTAAACCGGATTGCCTTCCAGGATGGGGCTTCGGACCTGCCGAATATCTTTACCCAGCAATTCTTTGATATCTTTGTTTATATCGGCGGATCCGGCGCCACACTGGCCCTTGTTGTCGCCATGATTTTACGGGCACGTAGCCAGCAAATGAAACAGCTGGGCCGATTGGCAATAGGACCTGGACTATTTAATATTAATGAACCTATTACGTTCGGAATGCCGGTTGTCATGAATCCGCTCATGATCGTCCCTTTTGTTCTTGCGCCGCTGGCAACGGTCATCATTACTTATATTGCAATGTCCACTGGACTAGTCGCAAGACCTGCGGGGATTGCGGTACCCTGGACGATGCCGCCAATTATCGGAGGCTACCTGGCAACAGGCGGGAAAATATCTGGGGCGGTTCTTCAGCTGGTCAACTTTTTGGCAGCGTTTGCAATCTATTATCCTTTCTTTAAAATATGGGATAAACAAAAATATGCGGAGGAACAAGGTACGGCAAAATAAAGGATTTGCAGGAGGATTCGTATGACAAAACTAGTAATCAACGCAGATGATTTTGGCTACTCAAAAGGGGTTAATCTAGGAATCATTGAAGCTTTTAAAAATGGTGTAGTTACTTCTGCCACGATGATGGTCAATATGCCTGGAGCTGCGCACGCCGCAGCTCTGGCTTTAGAGAACCCGGGACTTGGCATAGGCATCCACCTTGTCCTGGATTGCGGCTCTCCGGTAAATTCGGACGTTCCCTCCCTTGTCGATGAAAGAGGCGCCTTTCATAAAGCCGAGAAACTTGTTCAGCTCGCTGATTTGGCAGACGTCGAAAAAGAGATCCAAAGCCAGATTGAAAGGTTTCATTCATTCGGCTTAGATCCAACACATATCGACAGCCATCATCACCTACATGGGCATGAGCGGTTTTATTCCCTTGTTGAAAAGATCGCTCAATTTTATCAGCTGCCGATCCGGAAAGTGACTGGGGAATCCAAATGTTCCAGGTCTGTCCATATTCAAACAGTTGAAGGCTTTATCCATGAGTTTTACGGGAATGAATTAACAACAGGCTTCCTGCTGGATTTACTAGATCAAGCCTCTTCCTTTAAAACCGCAGAATTGATGTGCCATCCTGCTTTCATTGATGAACCATTGCTGACAGGAAGCTCCTATGCTCTCCCGCGTGTTAGGGAACTGGCTGTATTGACCGACCCGGACGTCGCAAGAGCCATCGAGGAAAAAGAAATTCAGCTCGTTACATATAGAGAAGTGTTTGATCAAAATGATGCTTTTTAAGGGAGGACTCCATGGGCGATCAAGAACAAATTGTCTTTCAACTGATACTTTTTGGCGGAAATGGCAGAAGCGCAGCGCTTGAAGCGGTTGCTGCAGCAAAACAGGGGGATTTTAATATAGCCAGGGAAAAGCTTCAGAAAGCGGCAGACGAACTGAACGAAGCCCATAAGCTTCAAAGCTCGCTGATCCAGGCTGAGGTGCGTGGGGATAGCAGCCCGGTGTCACTGTTAATGGTTCACGCTCAGGACCACTTAATGAATGCACTGACAATAAAGGAACTGGCTGCGGAATTTGTAGATTTATATGAAACATTAAATAATCGTTGAGCAGGTAGGGTGACAGGGTGGGGGGAAACTCAAAGCTGCTGTCATTGGGGGAGGCTCAAGCTTTACCCCGGAACTGGTTGCTGTGCGGCTAATCACTTCGATTGACAATGAGCCAATGAAGGGGGATATTCAGCCTGTCAATACTATGAATTGCGGAGCCTCTGCCAGCATACCGTATAGGCTAGCAGTCGAACTAAGTTGTATCATTACGAAAGAAGGAACAAGTCAGACAAGGTTGGTGAACTGCCATTGCCAGTAAAGGGGGATTTCATCAAACCAAATTCTTTAAAAGAGTTGCCGCAGAAGCACCAGTTATGGGGGAACATGCCAATGCTCTCCTGGCGCCTACCATCAATCCGCCTATTCTTTCAGCGCACAAAGAGATTTGCCAAAGTTTTTTTAAAAGCCAGAGGCCGAAAAGGGCGAACATTAAGGGTTTCTCAACAGCATTTTTTTCTTTTCCAGCAGATTATCTGAAAAAATGGTTGCATTCATCCTCAATAACTGACAGAATCAGGTGATAAGAAAGAAAAGAATGCGCAGGTGATTATAATGATTGAAATTAAAACTTCGGAACTAAGTGACGGTGAGTTCAATAGAGGAGTGTTCGCCACACAAGATATAGCAAAAGGTGAATTGATCCATGAAGCCCCGGTTATTTCTTATCCGAACAGCGAGCATGTTCACATTGAGAAAACTCTTCTTGCTGATTATGCGTTTGAGTATGGAATAAACCACACCGCTATTCTCTTGGGCTATGGCATGCTGTTTAACCATTCGTACAAACCTAATGCCACATATGAAATTAACTTTCCGAATCATACGTTTGATTTTTATGCCTATCGGGATATAAAAGCCGGGGAAGAGATCCTGATCAACTATAATGGCGATGTAGATGACAACGATCCCCTCTGGTTTAATAAGGACGATAAAACGGAATAAGCAGGAAGGGCAAAAGGGGCCATTTCCGCTCTCTTAGTCCGATTGGAGGCATTCGAAATAAGAATGCCTTTTTTCTATAACCATTTGTCACAAACCATTATAGGGGCAAAGTTTCTTTCACTAATATTACAGATATTAAATTTTAACAGAAAGAGAACGCGCCGAACAGATGTATGATACAATGGTTAAAAAGAAAGCGTTATTTTGGGGGACCTGGATGCAATGAAAACCATGGCTGAAGTTATCAAGACCCTTGAGAACTTGATCTATTACCGGGACGTTGAAATCATTCACAATATCAATGATATTTCTCTATCCTATTGTGATAAAGTAAAGGCATTTGTTCTAAAAAATATGAACAGCGGCGAAATTCAACAGTATGCGGATATTCAGACTTGTTCACAGGTTTTGGCAAAGCTATTAAATATATCTTAAGGAAGTCGCCAAATCAGCGGCTTTTTTTGTTGGATCTTTTAGTCTTTTATTGTGATTGAGCCGAACGATCGGAGGAAAGGTGAAAAAGGAGTTTTTGCGCCTGAAAAGCGTGATATCAGGAGGCTTAAGAACCTTGCATAGTAGCGAAATGACGATAGATAAAGATTAACAGGTCATCTTAGAAGCTCAGGCAATGACCTACATTCACAAAAATGGCATCAGTAAAAGTGCAAACACCTTTTACAGTGCCGTAGCTATGGTTACCCGTTTGGGCTGGAGTCTGTTATGAATTATCCTGCTGTATGAACGAGCATAAAAACTTAATTTCTGAAAGGATTACATCCTGGACGGCTTTGTTTTTACAAAGTTTATAATCATTTATTAATCTTCCAATTTCCTTTAGGAACAAGAGGCATTCAACATGATCCAGCTGTTTTTTATGGTCTATTAGCATACAATGTTCCTCCGCCTCAATTTATTTACACTGCAGGGACATGAATTAATTACAGTATAGGGCAAACGAGTCAGGTTGGGCTGTTTATTTTATGGAGAATTGATGTCTAAATGACCAAGGGTCTTTTTCTTTGATGGCTCAAGACTTTTCCCCGGTCGGTTATTTTCAAAAAGGAAATCCTTGAGAATGACGCGCAGGGGTAGACCAAAAGCTGGAGAGAAAAAATTTCGAGTGTAATACTACATGATAACCTTCTGAGTAAAATAAAAAGCATTCTATTCATATAGGATGCTTTTCATGAAATGTAATTCTGTTATCGGTTCATGCGTGCAGTGAAATCGTGAGCCACTGACCAGTAATTTAAGAGCATCATAATGATCCAGAAACCTAGAGCCCCTCGTTGTTAAATCGAGTTTTTACTTTGTATCAAAAGTCTCAGCATTAGGGAGGAAGCTCTAATTTCATTATTATGGCTTAGGGGTTAACAAAATTAGAACATTGGCTTTGGTGCCAGTTGAACAGCTTCAGCAGCTGTCTGAGCTGGAGCAGTGCTGGCAGCCGCTCCGACAAGCGCAACAGCAAGAGTCAGGGCTATGATTACCTTTTTCATGTTATCACCTCCTTTAACATTATCTGTTATATTTGTACATAGCGCAATGAATATCGGGCCGTAAACGATTAAAGCTTAAAGCTGATCTGCTAATTCGAGGAACGCTTTGGCTACATCAGGATCATACAGGGAGCCAATCCCTTTCTGTAGTTCCTCCAACGCATCCTCTTTCGCCATCCCTTTTCTGTACACACGGTCCGTTGTCATGGCATCATAGGAATCCACAACAGCGACAATCTTTGCTCCAATGTAAATTTCATCACCTTTTAGACCGAATGGATAACCGCTGCCGTCATAGCGTTCATGGTGCTGACCAACTATTTTGGCGGCGTCTTTAAGATAGCCGATATTGGTGTCTTCAAGGATTTCGACACCGTAAATGGTGTGTTTTTTCATGAGCTCCCATTCCTCAGGGGTAAGCTTGTCCGGCTTGTTCAGCACATGATCGGGAACCCTAATTTTCCCCACGTCATGAAGGAAACTACCAAGGTTCAGGGTATATAAATCCTTACTGGCTAGGCCAAGTTTCTTTCCCAGCATCATGCTAAGCTCCATGATGCGCTGGCAGTGGTCTGATGTGTACCCATCTTTTTCTTCAACCGAGATAGCAAGATCCTTCATGCTCTGGATATTATGGCTGTAATAATGGAAAATTGGCTGGCCGCATACATAAATAAATTCACTGTCGTTAATGGCCTGTAGAAAAATATCTTCTTTTACAGGCTCACAATGAAAATGGTCGCCTGCTGATAAAAGAATTTCCTCATTTCCATAAATAAACTTCATTTTTCCAGATAAGACATATATGAATTCAAGTGAGTTCCATTCATCTGTGGGTCCCATGGCCCATTTATGATCCTCATAAAGCTTATGGTGGATGACTTCAGTTCCGCCGTAGCTGGCAAGCAGGCCAACATCAAGTCCTTTCTGCCGCACGGTTTCAATGGTCTGTCCTTTTTTTCTTAATGAAAATCCAAATTCCTTTGAAATCATCTTATCCTCCAAAAGTCTTCTATGATCTGCAGTTATTGGGCTTACACAACATTATGACAAAAATTCTGCAAAGATGGAAGTTCATCCATTAAATTTTATCAGAGTATTCCATTCCTTTATTTTAGAGAGTACCGCTGCATTCTTTACCGCCAGAGAATAAATTCAGCGACGGCCTGGAGATTCGCATATAGGTTTAGCGGCAGGCAAGAGGAAGTATTCCCTTCAATAAATATCTTTAAGCTTTCTCGGATGAAGTTATAGGGACAGTGGTATATATTACCGGTAAAAGGTGTTGCTGTTTTTAGTAAAATACTATTATCTAATAGTTGTTTATAAATTCATATTTTATACACTGCAATTTAAATCATTTGACTTTATAATAGGATTAAAGTTTAATAAAAGATTTTATAAAGCTATCATATGTAAGCGTTATTTACATTTATATTTCAAACACCCGCTGCCAATGTACCGAGGCTGCCGCTTTATTGTGTCAGCTCTTTGTCTATCATAAAATGGAGTGAAAAAATGGACTACAGGGAAATTTTATCTGAATCAGAATATAAAAAGTACGAGGAACTGATCAATGTTACGAATGCGGTCCTGTTCAAGCTTGATCAGGGTGGGCATTTCCTTTCAATGAATCTCGAATGGAGCAACATTACGGATTATTCATTGGATGAGACAGTGGGAACCCATTTTCTTAGATACGTGAATGAAAAAGACCAGCAAACCATTAAGGAGCAGTTTGGAATGCTGGCAGACCGGCAAAAGGATGGCTTTTTCCTGGAAGTAGAGCTAGTATCCAAACAAGGGCAATCTGAATATGTTCATCTGTTTTTAAGGTCGGATCTCGACGAAAACCATACCATCATTTCCTTTTCCGGAACAATCAGCAGCCTTTCATCACGCAGGCTGCACGTTTCCGCATTTCGGGAGAATGATGACAACTATCGGTTAATCTCCGAAAATATGACGGATATGGTAGCGGTAATGGCCGAAGATGGATTGGTCCTTTACGCTTCTCCTTCACATACAACTATATTGGGCTATGAACTCCCTGAATATGTTGGCAGCTATCCCATGAAACACATCCATCAGGATGACTGGGAGCGGATGTTTAATTTCTTTCATGAAATGATTTTGAACTGGACTACTCTCGGGATAGAATACCGCTGTGCCCATAAAAACGGCAAATATCTTGACCTCGAAATGAAGTGTACGCCCATTAAGGGCCCCAATGGTGAAATCCAGGTCGTTTCCGTCAGCAGGGACATAACTGCGAGGAAAAGGGCAGAAGCCGACCTCAGGCAAGCGAACAATAAATTTAAAACACTGATATCCTCCCTCCCATATGGGATTTTGGTAGAAGATGAAAACAGTCAAATGACATTGTACAACGATGCGTATATTGATATCTTCTTTGCTGGCGGTTATTCGAAAAAGCTGCATGAGGCAGGCCAGCTCCAGGTGCTCGAGGAAACTAAACAGTTTATAGAAAACTATGAAGCCTATGAAAAGCAGAAAAAGCAGATCACGCAGAATCGTTTGAACTGCAGGGGCGATGAATTTCAGTTGAAGGATGGCCGCACTATTGAACGTGATGCCATTCCTATTGAAGAAGATGGCCGGTTCGATGGTTACCTGTGGATTTTTCGTGACGTAACCGCAAAGAAGATCTCTGAACAAAAGCTCCAGGAAGCAAACCAGCTGTTCAAGAGTCTTTCCATGATCGACGGGCTGACGGGGATTGCGAACCGGCGCTGCTTTGACGAGGCTCTGGAGAATGAATGGAAGAGACTGACAGAGGTTTCGGAGCCGGTATCTCTTTTACTATTTGATATCGATTTCTTCAAAGCCTTTAATGATTTATATGGACACCTTGCGGGGGACGCCTGCCTCCAGAAGGTAGGCAGCATTCTTAAAACCATTTCCTGGGGAGATCATGATTTGATCGCCCGCTACGGGGGAGAGGAATTCACTGTGCTTCTTCCGGGCTCTACAGCAGAAAAAGCGGCAGAAATCGCTCAAGTGGTGAAAAATAGCATCGGATACGCTGCCATTCCTCATAAAGGGTCAAAAATCCATGATTTCCTCACCGTCTCAATTGGAATTTCAACGACGATTGCAACGACAGTGGATAAGCCAACTAACCTTATTAATGAAGCCGATAAAGCCCTATATGAGGCAAAAAGGAATGGAAGAAACCAGATTGCGGTATACAGCAAATACTAATGGAAGGGCTTTTGCCTGAAAGCACCAAATTCGTTTCGGCTGATAAATAAAATCGGCATCCTCGGGCTAATCCAGGGTGCTTTTTTGTCCGCCGAGATTGAAAATCGATGTTAAAATAAGAATGTAAGAGTTAGCTGGCCGGTGTGCATTACGAATAAGCTGGTGAGAATAAGTCTGGATAGAAGGGGAAAGAGGCGCAAAATGAAATTAGGAATCACATTGGTAGTTATTATTATTGTGTGTTCGGGCATATTTACGCTTTTATTAGCAGGAAAAAGTGATGAAGGGTACAGAAAAGCAGCTAAGCGAAACACGACTAACCTGACATTGATCTATGCTGTAGCCATATCTTTATCGCTAATTGCCGTAGGCGTATATATCAGATGGTTTGCTTAAAATATAAAACGACCATAATTCTGCCTGTTGTCTATTTTGTGATGACAGGCTATTTATTTTGTAGAAAAGTAGTTGTCAGTTAAATCGGGTTTGCAGTTCCTCAATCAGGGAATGTTCGTTAAACAAGAGGATCGTGAAAGTTTTATAGTGACCAAAAAGAGGGGGAGGGAGTGAGTGAGAAAGGGGAATCATGAACACTTTCATAACGACCCTAATGAGAGGGAAGAGAAAAAAAGGTCGTTATAAAAGCTTGATGATGCCCGAACTGAAAGGCGGAAGGGGAAAAAGGTCATTACTAAAGGATCGATCAAGAATGCAAGTTTCATAATGAGAAAGGAACAGCTGTATTCAAGCTTAAACAGTTTTAAAGAAGAAAGGTGGTCCCGGTATTAGTATATCGGGGCCATTTTTTTACAATCCCCAGACTTTGGCTGCCCCCTCGATGAATCAGCTTGGAATGGGAATCATTCCTTCTTCCCGCTATTGATGAATTTCCAATGATTTACCTAAAAGATCTGGTGCATGGAACTTTTGCAGGTTTGCAGCATAACAGTAGGGCTGGTAGGCTATTTGCAGATGCTGGTCAAAATCAGTCTTTATGAACCCCTTGCAGCCAGGCCGAAAGTTGGCTTCAATAAAAAACACCTCGCCATCCTGATCAATGGCCAAGTCAATGCCGAATTCTACTAAGTGATAGCGATTTTGCTGTTCCATCCATAAACAGAACTCCCTGCAAACCGTTAAAATTTTGTTTTTGATGGATGGATAGTCAAATTGGCCGTTTAGCCTTTGAAGGGTTTCCTCAAGGGACAGTACATCGCCGCCGGCAGAATAATTAGTAATTTCTTTTCCCTCACGTGCAATTCTGCAGAGAATCCCGTTGCATTCCCACTCATTTGCCAGATTTTTATGCATGATGACACGTACATCAAATGGCAATTCGTCGACTTTTGCCAAAGGGATGTAATTTTGGCAAATAAATTGCATTTTATTGGAATGGATCAGCTTACTTAGGTATTGATCCAGTTCTTTCTGATTCATTATTTTCCGGACAGGCTCCCCGTAGCTTTTTGGATAGAACGTGACATAATATTTCTTTTTAGCATAATCATCGTTCACAATCGTTTCTACAATGACGATCCCTTTACCTTGTGCACTTAATATTGGTTTAACAATAATTTTCTCGTAAAATTGCAGGACTTTCTGAATTTGATCACTTGTTTTAACTACAAAGGTTTCTGGCAAATATTTCAGAAAATCGGGGTTCTTCAGCAAAAGGTCGTGTGTTCTCCATTTTGACAGCCTGTGTGAATTAAAAAGCTGGCCATTCCTTTCATATAGCTTTTGCCGGAAATCATGGAAGGCAGGCTGATTCAGATGCCGTCGGTAGGTAACAGCCGGTATGGCCGTCTTTCCGCGATACCATGTATCTTTTTCAGGTTGATAGATCATTCCCCTGACGAATCCTTTTTTCCAGTCAATATCCTCAATGGAATAGGCGACGATTACACCTCCAATCGAAGGATAGATTCCCATACTGGTGGAGTAATGCTTTTTCATAAAAGCAGGAGTGTATCCCTTCTTGCTATTTTTAAACAACAGCCCGATTGTTGGCCCAAGGAACAATTCCCCTTCTGAGATTCTCAGCTGGAACTGAACTCCTGGCGGCAATAAAAGATCCTGAAAAATCTTTGTCGATAAAAATAGACTGATTGGGCTGTCTTTGTCATTTAAATCGGTATAATCCGGGTCATCGACAAACTCTATTTGGCAATTTGTCTGTTTAAGTCCAAAATGTAAAATCGCCCTTTCTGACAAAACGGTACTCAGGCTCTGGTCTATACGAATAAGTGGATCATTGCTTGTAAACGAAACAATCTTAATCCATCTTAGAACCTCCATTTACCCACTTCTCCTTTTAAAGTCAAGGTAAAATATCTATATTCAACTAGGCCTATTCCTGAGCGGGCGCATCAGGAATTATCTTTTGCCATCGGAAAGAAAGGCGAATCCGGAGATTATGGGACAGGGAAGGGGATAGAAGGCGAGAGCGTGCCCGAATTTACAGGTATTTGGGCCATGGGGAAGAGAGGAACGGTAATCGGTATGGCCTTGGTTAATGGAAAGTTAACACACCAGAAGACAGCCTGAAACCGGCCTTTAAACTAATAGTAAGTGATTTTACCAATAGCAACAGATAAAAATGACAGAAAAAACTATTACACTGCGAAGCTCCAATTTATAATAGAATTAAGGTACAAAAGCGTTTTCAGAAAGTAAAAAGGGAGGATATCAAATGCTAATTGAAAAAATCAATCTCTGGGACGATGATGAGAATGTCGCCTTGCATACGTACATACTGACAAATTCCAAGGAATATCAGAAGGATCAAAAACGTCCTGCTGTCCTGATATGCCCCGGGGGAGGGTACCTTGGAACCTCTGACCGTGAAGCTGAGCCTATAGCCATGAGATTTGCGGCACTGGGTTATCATACGTTTGTACTGAGGTATACCACCTACTTTAATACTATGAACCTCGATTTCCAAAACCTTCCGGCTCCAAATGAAAAGTCAGCTTATCCGCAGCCGCTGGCGGATTTGGCCAAGGCCATGCTGATTGTTCGGGAAAATGCTGCCAACTGGCTAATAGATACCGACAGGATTGCTGTCTGCGGTTTTTCGGCAGGCGGTCATTTAGCGGCGAGTCTCGGCGTCCATTGGCACAGCGGGATGCTGCGGGATAAATTAAAAGTAGAAAATGAATGGTTTAAGCCCAACGCAGTGATTCTTGGTTATCCTTTGCTGGACTATCAGCTGATGAAAGAGAAAGTGGAGGAGGATCCGAACGAATTCGCAAAGGGGTTCTGGGAAATTTCCAATAAAGCACTACTTGGAACCCCTCACCCATCCGAGGACCAGCTTCAGGAGGTGAGCCCTGGCAACCATATTTCTGACAAGACACCTGCCACATTTATCTGGCACACTGCCGATGATGG
Organism: Mesobacillus foraminis; assembly: GCF_004340465.1. Classification (GTDB taxonomy): domain Bacteria; phylum Bacillota; class Bacilli; order Bacillales; family Cytobacillaceae; genus Mesobacillus_B; species Mesobacillus_B foraminis. The sequence continues at coordinate 280,579 of NZ_SLVV01000006.1, forward strand.
CCTTGTATATGCCGAAAATGCCTTGAATTATGCAGCCGCGCTGGCCAGGAATAAGGTTCCTTATGAACTGCATGTCTTCGAGAACGGAGTCCATGGATTGTCCCTGAGTGATGAGGTAACTGCAGGGAATGACAGTCATATAAATGAGGAATGCCAGGTTTGGTTTGAGCTGGCTTCGAAGTGGCTGAAGAAACGGTTTAAATAAAAAATACGAAGTGCGTAGGACTACTCTTTTATAGAAACTTGACTGCAATAAGAGTATCGTTTTGATTCGAGTTATACTCATCCGTCGATATAGCGAAATTTTGGAAATTGATTGACTTCTTTTGGCGAACCGTGTTATAAAACACTATAGGAAATTTTAGTACATAAAAGGAAGAAAGATTAAAATAATATTGCTAAAGCGGTATTAATAGGGGGAAATACGAACATGGAAATTGGCAGCAGCAAAATTTTGGATTGCACAATTCGTGACGGGGGCTTGGTGAATAATTGGGATTTCAGCGTCGAATTTGTTCAGGACTTGTATAACGGCTTAAGTGATGCAGGTGTTGAATACATGGAAATCGGCTATAAAAATTCCCCAAAGCTTCTTAATGCGACCGAGCCGAATCCATGGAGGTTTCTGGATGATCACTTTCTAAAAGAGATTTTCCCTGAAAAGAAGTTTACAAAGCTGTCTGCATTGGTTGATATTGGCCGTGTAGATCCCAATGACATCCTCCCGCGCGAGGAAAGTGTACTGGATATGATCCGGGTAGCATGCTATATCCGGGAAGTGGACAAAGGCCTTGAGCTTGTCCAGATGTTCCACGACTTAGGATATGAAACGTCCCTGAATATCATGGCTTTATCCAGCGTGCCTGACAATCAGCTGATCGAGGCGTTTGAAATGGTGAAGGCAAGCCCTGTGGATGTTGTCTATATCGTAGATTCTTTCGGAAGCCTGGATCCTGCGGAAATTGAACATCAAGTTAAGAAATTCAAAAAGATGATCCCGGATAAACAGCTTGGGATTCATACCCATAACAATATGCAGCTGGCATTTGCCAATACATTGACCGCCTTGCGTAATGGAGTCACATTCCTAGATTCTTCCGTATACGGCATGGGCCGTGCGGCAGGAAACTGCAACACAGAGCTTCTTGTCAGCTATATCCAAAAAGCAAGCTATGAAATGAAGCCTGTCCTTGGCATCATCGAAAAGCATATGCTGGAAATGCGCCAAAAATGGGAGTGGGGCTATATCATTCCTTACATGATTTCCGGTGTGCTCAACGAACACCCAAGGGTGGCCATGGCTTACCGTGAAAGCGATAATCGTGATCGTTTTGTCGACTTCTATGATCAGGTAACATCACCAGAAGTGAGTATGACTCCAGCATCAAAATAAGAGAGTAAAAGTGCCTCAGTTCCTGGGGTGCTTTTTTACTTATAGGAATTAGGATAATTCTTATGACCAGCTATGAAGGCTGGTCCTTTTTTGTTGTCTTGGTTTATTTTCGCCAGCCTGCCGAATAGTTCTGTTTATTTTAGCCATCATAAGGATTGAATAAACCTTAAGGAGTGAAAGATGATGAAAAAAGGATGGATTATGCTTAGCTCAGCAGTCTTGACTCTGGGTCTTGCAGGCTGTGGAGGAAATGATAACGCAGGAGGAAACAATAACGCAGGAGAAAACAATAACGGGCAGCAGGTGCAAAATCAGAATCGCCCGCGGATTTTGAATGATGACCGAAACAACCGGACTTTAAGAATTTCTGACCGGGCTGAGCGCCAGGTGGAGAAAATGGAAGAAGTGTCCGACGCCCGTGTCATCATCTCTAATAATAATGCCTATGTTACCGTTAAACTTGGTGAAAATAACAATAATAACGGCAATGGAACCAATAATGGAAACAACGGAACCGGAGCAGGCGGCGGAACAGGGACAACTGGAACCGGGGCAGGAGCCGGAACTTATGGGACTGGGACAGGAACTAATGGAGCAGCCGGTGCCGGCAGAGGAACAGGAATGGCAGCCGGCAATAACAACGCTGACCGTAACGGCAATGCAAGAGTCAATGATACTTTTGATGGCAACAATGGAAACGTTATGGAAAATGGGACTGTCAATCAAAGTGACAACGGCAGCGACGGCATGATTGACGGAAAAGGCGATGCAGGAAAAGGGAACCGCAAGAATGGCAATGGCAACAATAACAACGATGGAGGCACAAATATTTTTGGTGCCGGCAATGGAAATAACAATGGAGCTAACGGGAATAATGGCGGAGATAATGTTGACGGAGACACCGAGTACAGTGAAGTTTCCAACGCTTTCGAGCAAAGGATAGCAGACCAGGTGCGCAAGGCCGACAAGAGAATTCATAAGGTATTTGTGTCATTGGATACAGACCTTTATAACCGCATGGGCACATATGCTGAGGACATCAGAACAAACAGGGACCGCGATGGCCTGTTTGATAATTTCAATGCCGATATGAATGATTTCTTTGGCAGAAATAATAACAATAACCGATAAAATGATAGCTGTAAGCCGAAAAACCATTAAGGGTCTTGCCTTAATGGTTTTTTGACGTAAAGAATTGAAGTCAGAGTAGCTAGTGGTACAATGAGGCTGCCGGCAGATCTAAAATCTAGAATATTTCCTAATCAGAAGGTTTTGTTTAAAATAGGGCTATGCAGCTATACGTTAGGAAGAAAGGGAGGGGGAACATGGATAACTTGCAGAACCTGAACAGGATCACACCCGATAATAGCCTTGTGCCCAATTACAATTTAGACAATAAGGAACATTTTTTTGAGCTATTTATCAGTCACAACAAGGAGGTCTGCATTGTCGGGAAGCTGGACAATAACTATATTTACTGGTGCTCCTTAACAACGGTTGAAGAGTATGAAACGAATTCTGCCATCTTTGAATATTTAGCATTCCATCCAGTCAAAATGGTTTCAAACAAGTATAACGCTTTAGGAAGCAGGTACAAAGAAGTTGAAAGCTGGCATCGATTACCTATTACAAAGCGCAAACTTCGAAATGAGGATTTTTATTATTCTCCTGCAAACTCAGCGCACTTTAAGGAAGGAAAGTTTTTTGCGAGAGAAATTCATACGTTCTACAGGCAAGAAAAATTAAAATGTGAATACAGGCTGCTTGGACAGCTATATGTCCCGATTTTACAAACGTATAAAAGGGCCTTAATGAAAGATGGTAAAAACGCTTCTTATTATTTGGAGATGAAACCAATCATTCAAATCATAGAGGTTGAAGGCTATTTGAAATTGTGCCCTGACCCAGACGTCCGAGAATTATATTTAGAATGCCTCGAAGCAGGTAAATCTTTATATAACCGGTATATGTCAGAGGTTCGCTGATCTAAAGATTTGCAACAAGGGGAAATGAAAGAGAGGCATTATAAATACAATTGAGTGCACGATTCAAAAAGAGAACGGCTGTGATTCTAATTTAAATTTGTGTATAATTGAATATTTTAAATATTGACTTAATTCAGTGTATTATCTACTATTAAATGAGAGGAAATAAAAGGAGGGAGTCGATACATATTGTGAAGGGGTTAGTTAAAAGGAAATAACAACGTTGTTAAAGGAGGGGCCTGTGTGTTTCGTAAATTGAAAGCAATGATGTTAATCGTATTGTGTACATGTCTTTTTTCGACTGGAGCTTCTGCTGTCAAGGATTCAAAAAGCTCTTTTGCTGATAAAGAAATACTGCTGTGGGATGGAGCTGCTCCAGGGTCGGAGAACGTTGAACTCACTCAGCAGATCATTGAAAGAAGCAAGGATCCCAAGGTATTGGACCGGGCAATCGTTGGAATTTCAAAACCGAGCATCATTCCGTTTTTTCCAGCCAAAGGGAAGGCCAATGGAACGGCCGTACTGATTATGCCAGGCGGTGGCTATGAACGGGTAGTCTTTGACAAGGAAGGCTATGATATTGCACAATGGCTAAATTCCAAAGGAGTGACGGCTTTTGTGTTAAAATACCGTCTTCCGGCGGAAGGGCATGACCAGGGGCATTTGGCTCCTCTCCAGGATGCCCAGCGTGCTATGAGATTGATCAGGGAAAATGCCTCTGAATGGGGAATAAATGCTGACTCGTTAGGTGTTTTAGGGTTATCTGCAGGTGGACATTTAGCTTCCACCCTTGGTACGAAATATGATGAAGAGGTTTATAAAGCAACGAGCAAAACAGATCAACAAAGTGCAAGGCCTGATTTCATGATCCTCAACTATCCGGTCATCTCCATGGATGAAGAGATTACACATGCAGGATCAAGAAAGAATCTACTGGGAGCTCAGCCAAGCGATGAAATGGCCAAGCTTTTCTCAAGTGAATTGAATGTAGATCAGGATACACCTCCTGCCTTTATTGTCCATGCCAATGACGATACAGGGGTACCCAGCAAGAATAGCGTATTGTTTTACCAAGCATTAAACGAGGCTAATGTAGAGGCGGAAATGCATATCTTCCGAAAAGGCGGTCATGGCTTTGGAATCCGTCTTGCTGAAGGGCCGATTTCTTTATGGACAGAACTAGCTGAGGAATGGATGGAAGCCTCCGGGTTTATGGAGTAGGGGAATAGTGTTGAATAAGGTTCCCGGCGAACAGCTGGGGACCTTATTCCGTTTTTACACATGATTGCATCCGGACTTGCATCCTGTTCGCATGAAAGTGCGTAAAGAGCGTCAACCCTGTAGGGAACGGGTATAATAAAACAGGAGAAGCAGAAATTAAAAAGACTGCTTTTGATGCTATTGCTATTTTAAAAAAAAAGGATATAAGAAACAGGACAAAAGACGGAAAGGGGATACGATGACGAATACAAACGAGACAGGCTGGAAATTGGACAACAGCTATGCCCGGCTCCCGAAAACTTTTTTTACTAAGCTTGACCCAAACCCGGTAAGCTCACCAAAGCTGGTCACTCTTAATGAGGCGCTTGCACAAACAATGGGCCTGGATGCCCAGGCGCTTCGGAGTGAGGATAGCGTGGACATATTTGCCGGCAACACGGCAATGGAAGGCTTCTCTCCGCTTGCACAGGCTTATGCCGGCCATCAGTTTGGACATTTTAACATGCTGGGGGACGGCCGGGCCATGCTGCTTGGCGAGCAGATCACCCCTGAAGGCGAACGGGTTGATATTCAGCTGAAAGGTTCAGGCAGGACACCCTATTCCCGGGGCGGAGACGGACGTGCCGCGCTGGGGCCGATGCTGCGTGAATATATTATCAGTGAAGCAATGCATGGACTTGGGATTCCTACTACGCGAAGTCTGGCTGTGGTCACAACTGGTGATACTATTATTCGTGAAACCCGTCTGCCTGGTGCAGTCCTGACTCGTGTGGCCGCCAGCCATTTGCGTGTCGGCACCTTCCAGTATGGAGCCAATTGGGGCACAGCCGAAGAACTGAAGAGTCTTGCAGACTATGCAATAAAACGGCATTATCCCAAGATTGAAGGAGATGATGGCCGATATCTGTCTTTGCTGAAGGGAATGATTAATCGGCAGGCAAAACTGATTGCCAAATGGCAGATGGTTGGTTTTATTCATGGCGTAATGAATACCGACAACATGACCATCAGCGGAGAAACCATTGATTATGGTCCATGTGCGTTTATGGATACCTATAATCCTGCAACTGTTTTTAGCTCAATCGATACCCAGGGCCGCTATGCCTATGGCAATCAGCCGCCGATTGGCGGGTGGAACCTTGCCCGGTTTGCGGAATCTTTGCTGGCCCTGCTGCATGAAGATGAGGATGAGGCAGTGAAAATGGCCCAGGATGCCATTTCCGAATACCCGGAGATTTATCGCAGCCACTGGCTGGCAGGGATGAGATCCAAGCTTGGATTGTTCAATGAAGAGGAACAGGACGAAGCCCTCATTCAGGATCTGCTTGAGATGATGGAGAAGCACCGGGCCGATTTCACCAATACCTTCCGTTCGTTAACAATGGGGAAACTCGAGGGAACGGCACTGTTCGGGACCGAGGAGTTTATTAAGTGGAACGAGCGCTGGGAGGAGAGACGGAGCCGACAGCAGCAATCTAAAGAGGACTCCAGCGAATTGATGCGAAGAAGCAATCCTGTCGTTATCCCGCGGAACCATCGGGTGGAAGAGGCGTTGGATGCCGCAGTCAAAAATGGGGAGTACAGTGTCATGGAAAGACTGCTAAAAGTCCTTTCAAAACCATATGACTATGAAAATGAAAATGAAGAATACTGTAGACCTGCACCGACAGGGCTTCCGTACCGGACTTATTGCGGGACGTAAGGAGATCTTTTTTTAGGAAAAAAAGCTGCCTTGAAATAAAAGGCAGCTTTTATTTGTTTCGCTGGTTAGAGCTGGGATTTTCAATTTGCACTGATGTTTTACTTTCATCAATTTGGGAGAGTTCAAAGATTTTAGGAGATGGAAACGATTTTCGTTTAAAGCGATAGGTCACATAGAGAGAGTCTTGGGGCCTTGGGATTCGTTTAAGAGAGCAGGCAAGTCCGGAAAGCCGTTAAACTTAGTTTCCGAGGGGATAGGAGTTAGAAATGACCGTTAGGATCAAAGCCATTAAATTGAAAGTGATGAAAGAAAAAGATAGAAAACGTCTAAGGTTAGGCACTGATTATTGAAAAACCAGTGTCAAGAAGGTGAAAACAACGTTAAGGCAATATCTTTTTAAAAGAAGAATTGCAATTTAAGTCGGGTTCCTCTAAAAATGGTACCAGATTTGTAAAAAGTACGTAGCTGACACTTTAACTTTAGTTGTGGATACGGTTGGAAACGGTCATTTTGCCGTTTATCGATTGATTCCCTCCGGTTATGGATAGATGATTCTCATTTATGAATCGATTATTTATGTTTATGCATCGATTCTTTGCTTTTAATGAAAAACCTGTGTCCAGAAGGTGAAAACAACCTTAGGGCAGTATCTTTTTAAAAGAAGAATTGCAATTTAATTCGGGTTCCTCTAAAAATGGTATCAGATTTGTAAAAAGTATGCGGCTGACACTTTAACTTTAATTGTGGATACGGATGGAAATGGTAATTTTGCCGTTTATCGATTGATTCCTTCCGGTTATGGATCGATGCTTCTCATTTATGAATCGATTATTTAAGTTTATGCATCGATTCTTTGCTTTTAATGAAAAACCAGTGTCAAGAAGGTGAAAACAACGTTAGGGCAGTATCTTTTTAAAAGAAGAATTGCAATTTAAGTCGGGTTCCTCTAAAAATGGTACCAGATTTGTAAAAAGTACTTAGCTGACACTTTAACTTTAGTTGTGGATACGGATGGAAACGGTCATTTTGCCGTTTATCGATTGATTCCCTCCGGTTATGGATCGATGATTCTCATTTATGAATCGATTATTTATGTTTATGCATCGATTCTTTGCTTTTAATGAAAAACCTGTGTCCAGAAGGTGAAAAAAACATTATGTGCCTTTTTGAAATCAGTATTAAGGGAAGGGCACGTAGGGATGTACTGAGAGCATGTTGGATTGAATTTTTAGAGGGAAAAGGTCACTTAGAGGAACTCTACGTGACTGTTTGGATTCAGGATTTGAGGGAGGGGCGCGTAGAAAGGTTTTACGAGACTGTTGGATCTATTTTAGAGGGGAATAGGTCACTTAGGTGAGTCTGCCAGCTAGAGGGGCGGGCGCGGGGTTGATCCTCCTCTTTATGATCAATGATGGGGAAAAAGGAATTAAGAGTGACGGGAGTGAGCTACATCGTTTATCCGGAACCCCCAGAAATCACCTTAAATACCTCTGTTAAAAGTTCGGACTTTGGGGCAGAACAATTTGCGGATGAGCTGCAAGCCCTGGTGGACAAGTATCGTAAAACCGGGGAATTGGCAAAAGCTGTCCAAGGTGACTCATACAGCATCGTCATTTTCAGCAAAGACAAGAAAAGTAAAAGGCTGAACGGACTTTTGTGAGTCTCCTTGTTTCAAAGGGGACTCAGTTTTTTCTTTAACTTTAAAATTTTATGAAACTATTTCCTGTGTAAGCATGTCTATTGTATGTAGAATCTTTTGGGAGTGATGATCTTGAAGGTAAGGTCTATGAGCGGCCTTAATTTGGCTATTTTTATTCTGTTGGGTATCAATATGGCGTTAGCATTATTTTTGTTTTTGTAGCAAAACGGGAAGATTATCCTTTATTACAACCCAAAAGTACGATTACTCCGAAATCCTTAGAGACCATATTAAAGATAATCTGTCCCATTTTAGGGGAAAAGCAAGCTTTTTTATAATGCTCAATTGATCAGCAACCATGCGGGAAAGCACTTAACTTTCGCCCGCTTTATAATTTAGCAAGATTTCTTCACCCTTTTCACATACTATAGTATGTAAAAAGGGTAGAACCGAACAAATTTTAATCTGCTGGATTTCTTTTTCTAAAGAGAATAGTAATTATGCCAGGGTTAGCAAAAATCTCAGTCCTTTTGATGACTGCATTAAATGGATAGAATGCATAAAGCTTGGATGGATAAGGAGTCATTCACTAAGAATCAAGGGGAATAAAATAATCAGAAACGATCCATGATGGAATTGGAGATGAGAAAGGAATGTGAACGCTCCAGCTCTTCGCTGGAGGAACAGTTTCCAGCTTTTATATGTGTATATGAATGTATGTTCTATGCTTCATGCACAGAGGAAATGAACCATGTTTGCCCCAACTGCGGCGGGGAACTGGTACGGCGGCCGCGTCCGAAGAAGCCGTAAAGCGGTTTAAAAGTTTAACACTGTTTATTGTAAGTTTTAGGCCTTTTAAGGCTGGGTGGATTAAGCTTTCGTTAAGCAGAACGTCTTTGCCCGTCGGCAGGTGGCCAGGAATAAACCTTCGCCTGCAGATAGATATTTTCTTATCGTCTCCCATTGCACATGTTACATACTAGTCAGAAAATTACACTAGAAAAGTAAAAATATAGGTTGATAATGTCTCATCAAGTTACTATAATAAAGAAGGTAAAATTTGCATACTATAGTATGCAAATTTAAAATATGTCGAAAAAGAGCATTACGGACAGAACTAGAAACTTTAGATAACATGGATTGTTATAAGGGAGGACATAAAATGAAAAAAGTATGGGCAGTTTCTTCGGCTTTGGCATTATCACTTGCTTTAGGAGCATGTGCTAGCGGCGGAGATCAATCTTCTGAAAAGGAACAGGATACCGCGGCATCCACTGCGGAACAAACGAATCCGAAGAAAGCTTTGGTAAGGTTTTACATGGATCTTACAAACCAAATCAATGAGCAGGATGTTGATTTAAATACATATGTTAATACAGAGGAAAAGACTGACGAACTGAAAACAGCAGCAGCACAGTCTGCAAGCACAGTAGCCGAAGGGCTTAAAAAGGTTGAAATTCCGGCCGATCTTAAAGAACAAAAGGAAGATATCGAAGCGGCTCTTAAGGATTTCAGCACCTCTTATGAATTAAAAGCGGAAGAGCTGAAAAAAGGAGAGCCTTCTTTCGAGGAAGCAGACCAGACCTTTTTAACTGGGCAGGAAAAGCTTGGGACCGTGTTTGAAAGTGTTGAGCTTTTGAAACCGGACTTGAGCAAAGAAGTAAATTAATTTTACAACTTTTTAGAGAGATGGCCCCGTTGGATCGGGGTCATTGTTTTATATTCATAGAGTTCATTGGAGGTTACATGAAGAAATCAAGAATAAAAATCAAACTGGCCATCTGGCAATTGGACTTAATCGATACACTTGCTGCGAACCGCTCTCAATATTTTCGTGATTTATTTTTAGAAATGCTAAAGAAGCAGAGTATTCCCATAGCAGCCTCCCTGGATCATCTTTGTTTTTCACCACAGGAGATACAGACCATCTCGGAAAAGCTAAAAAAAACGTGGGGGAAAGAGTATAAATGTCAGAAAGTAAGGCGGATTGGCAAAAATTTCAGCAAAAAACTGCCTGAATATTTGAAAAAAGTGGGGATTACCGTTTTTCTGGATTCATGGATGCTGCAAATTGTGGAAAGAGTCGAACCAAACCGGACCCTTTTTTTCTCAACTCTATTATTATGCAAAATTGAAACAGAGCTTTCAAAGTATGGGCTTATAGAGGAAGATACGGTCATTTCAAAATGTCACGGTGACCTTTATATCAGGTACTTAAAGGAGCAAGCGGGTCTTCGTTCCAATTCCTTATGAATGAACGGGTTCTACCTTTTATGTTATACTTTTTTTAATGGATGACAGAAGTAAAGGATGAGCTGGTTGAAAAGAAGAGCACAAAAGGAACTGACGAAAAAGAAGATATTTGAAGCCTCGCTTTCACTTTTCATTGAAAAAGGGTATGAAAATGTTTCAATTGAACAGATCGTTGCGAGTCTGGGGCTTACCAAGGGAGCTTTTTACCATCATTTTGTCTCAAAGGAAGCAATCATCATCGAATTTTACCATACGATCATCCAGGAGCTGACAGAGGAGCTGCTTTTTAAGGTCCGAGACCTGCGAGAACAGGATAGTCTGATCATTTTGGAGTCTATCTTTCATCAAATTAGCCTTTTCTGTGTCGGCAAATTTAAGTTCCTCAAAATCCTGTTAAGTCCGTCCGTGAATAGCAAGGCGGCTCTCGAAGATGTCTTCATTAACGAAATCTCCATTGTTTTATTAAATATTCTTCAGATTGGCGAGAGCAGGGAAGAGTACCAGCAGTATAGACCATCCAAGGATTCGGCACGATATATGGCGGCTTTATTGTTCTATGAAGTCAGGTATCTCTGCATGAGCGAAGAAATCCAGCACGATAAAAAAAGCATTTCCAGGAGTTTAGAAGATATCCTTCTAGTTGTTTCCAATGGACTCTTTATTACTAAATAACTTTTTCGATTTTAAGAATCTCTTTATCCACTTGATAAATATTGTTAAGTGTGTTGTGCCTGAATGAAAATCCGCTGATTAATCCCTTATTGAAACTCAGTGGATAAGGATTATCCATCAGGTTCAGATAAAAATTGGTTCCATCTGTACTGATTTTAAAACCTTCGTGCATGAGCTGATGGTTATGCCGATAGACTTCGTTTAAATCTTCCACCAGGAACTTCTGGAATGAATTCCGGCCAAGCTGATGCGGCCCTTGTGCAATACTCGCAATATGTGCCCCAACCTTGTGGACGGTAGCAGCCCCGACTTTTTCCTCCATATGACATAATGTATCTACCATTTTGGCCGTGGATATCCATTCCTCTTTGATATTGACGTTATGCTTCCGTGTAAAATATTCTGCTAACAATTTATTGCCGCAAAGAGCCAGCTGCAGAGACTGAGTAAAAATCGAAGTATTGCTTTTTGGCTGCATTCCTCATATCCTCCCTTATGATATTTAAATCTTCACTATAGGTCTTTCTTGCCGCCCCATAACCATCATTCCCATTTTCCTAACGAGTTCCATTCCTTCAACATCAGCTTGCTTCTATGTACAGATAGTCTGCTATATCTTTTTACTTAAGGTAGTAGTTTACGGGATTATCAGGGAATTTACAATTACCTGATAGGAGAATATTTCCATATAACAATTTTCATACATTCGCGTTCAAACATAAATCAAGCTGCAGGTTTCTAGTATGCAAATAGGAAGGTGTCTGCATCTTTAGGACTAGTAATGAAAGTCTTTAATGGGTAAAAATAACTAAATAATCAAATCTTTCAAAATGTTATGTCAGATTTCATGCCAACTTTGTATTTAAATCTAAAAATCTATTATAACCTTTGTTTTGTAGGAAACAAACGAAGGGAGTCGATGGGTGTTGGCGAACAATCAAGAAAAGAACATTAGCAGGAGGGCCTTTTTAAATCAGGTAGGGAAGGTTGGCGGTGCTGTTGCCGTTTACGGGGCAATGGATTCGCTGGGCTTGCTGGGGAATTCCATGTTTGCCAGTGCCGCGGAGTTTAAGGCTCCAAAGAAAAGCGAATTGGCTATGGTCAATAAAACTGGGAAGAAGGTCATTATTTTAGGGGGCGGCATTGCTGGACTAGCCTCAGCCTATGAACTCAGCAAGGCAGGATATGACTGCCAGATTTTTGAGGCCAGGGACCGTGTTGGCGGAAGGAACTGGACCGTCAGGGGCGGGACCACAGAAACGGAACTCGGCGGCGTGAAGCAGGTGGCGAGGTTCGACAAAGGGCAATACATGAATGCCGGCCCTGCGCGAATCCCGCAGCACCATGTCACCATCGATTATTGCCGGGAGCTGGGCGTAGAGCTGGAGGTGTTTACTAATATCAATGAGGCGGGCTACTATTTCCACGAAAATGCAGGCCCATTATCGAATAAAAAGATCCGGAAGCGCGAAATCAAAGCGGATACCCGCGGCTATGTCGCAGAATTGCTGACCAAAGTAGCGAACCAGTCGGCATTGGACCAGGAGTTGACATCGCAGGACATCGAGAGATTAAAGGCCTTTTTATCCAGTGACGGGGCATTGAATGCCAGCAAAAAATATACAGGGACAGGGTACCGCGGCTACCTGGAGGATGATCTGCCTGGTGCCGGCCTGAAGCCTGGAACGGTTGGGACTCCTCATGCGTTCAAGGATATCCTGGAATCCGGAATGATGAACCAATTTAGTTCCGAATACTCATTTGATCAGCAAATGATGGTGTTCCAGCCTGTGGGCGGCATGGACCAGATTCCAAAGGCACTGGCTGAGAGGCTTCCAGGGAAGATTACGTTTGGTGCCGAAATTCGGGAAATCCGCCAGAGTGCTGATGGCGTACGGATTGTCTATAAAAAAGGGAATGGACCTGTGAAGCAAGTAACAGGGGATTACTGTATTTGTACCATTCCGCTGCCTGTCCTGAGCAAAATCCCTGCTGATTTTAGTCCTGAAATGAAAAATGCCATCAAAAGCATTGGTTATGCGACAACAGGAAAGATTGGCTTCCAATTCAAAACCCGCTTCTGGGAAACCGAAGACAGAATCATGGGCGGCATGACAACCACCAATATGGACATCAACCAAATCTGGTACCCATCGTACGGCTACCTGTCACCAAAAGGAGTCGTAATTGGCTACTATAACTTCGGCCAGAGTGCGGTTGATTACGGAAATTTACCGCTTAAGGAGCGGGAAAGAAGAGCATTGGCACAAGGAACGAAAATACATAAACAATATACCAGCGAGCTTGAACATTCCTTCTCTGTTGCCTGGCACAAAATTAAATATAACGAAGGGGGCTGGGCTTCGTATTCCTCCTCCGACCGTAAAAACTATTACCCCACACTGAACGAGCCGCAGGGAAGAATTTATCTTGCGGGAGAACATTTGAGCTACCTGACCGGCTGGATGGCTGGAGCATTTGAATCGGCGAGAATAGCTGTAAGCAGGATTCATGAACGGACATTAAAAGAAACCAGGAAACCTGTAACAGTAGGATAATTAAATAAGTTTAAGGAGATGGTTCAATGAAGAAAACAAAATCGGTTGTCGCATCTGTTGTGTTTGGGACAAGCTTACTGGCGGGAGCATATGCGTTTGCGGGCTCGGAAAAAGCCGACTTGAAAACAGACAAGGTGGCGTTCTTTGGGACACCTTCCTCATCAATCTCTAGCTCTGTGTCGATTCCCAAGCAATACAACCAGCTTTGGATCAGCGGCACCGTACCTCCTACACTGAACAGCAATGGAAAAACCATATATGAAAAATACGGCGATACCGAGAAACAGGCGGAAGGCATTTTTAAAAACCTGGAAGCTCAGCTTGAAGCAAAAGGGCTTTCCCTGAAGGATGTCGTTTACCTTCGAGTGTATGTGGCGTCCGATCCTGCAAAGGGAGGGAAGCCGGACTATACAGGATTCTTTAATGCCTATGGCAAGTTCTTCAATACTAAAGAAAACCCTGTAAAAACAGCCCGCTCTACTGTCGGGGTGGAAAGTCTGGTCAATCCGGACTGGCTGATTGAAATTGAAGCTTTTGTCGCCTATAAATAAGAAAAGGGGAGGATTTCTTTGCTGCAAAATATCGGAGTTCCGGGGTTAATATTAATCCTTGTGATTGCTTTGGTCATCTTTGGACCGTCCAAGCTGCCGGAAATCGGCCGTGCTTTTGGCCGGACGCTAACCGAATTTAAAAATTCTACGAGAGACCTGGTTTCAGGGGATTCAGAGGAACAAAAGGCAAAAGAAGTTAAAAATTAATGGATGGAAAAGCAAGGAGATGCGGACGACACCGTCCCCATCTCCTTATCCTTAATGGGGGAGAGGATACAATGGAAGAAAAAAATATGAATATCATGGAACATGCCTCTGAATTCAGGAAACGCCTGATCATTGTTCTTGGATCGTTTATCGTCCTGTTTGGGGCTGCCTTTTCATATGTTGACCAGATCTATAACTGGATCGTGGATGCTTCCACAATAAAATTGACGGTGCTCGGGCCAACAGAGATTCTGTGGGTATATTTTGTCCTAGCCGGCTTCTTTGCCATCACCGCTGTGTTTCCAATTGCGTTGTTTCATGTATGGAGATTCATCTCTCCGGCCCTCAGCAAGGATGAAAAGAAAGCTTTCTTTTTATATCTGCCTGCCATCATATTGTTCTTTTTTACAGGCATCGGGTTTGGTTATTATGTTTTGTTCCCCAATGTCCTGGCTTTTCTTACTTCTCTTGCGGGCGACGAGCTGAACACAATGTTTACGGCGGAAAAGTATTTCCGGTTCTTGCTCAATCTTACACTACCGATTGCGTTTTTATTTGAACTTCCCATACTTGTCATGTTCCTGACACGGATCGGAATCATCAATCCGGAGCTGCTGGCAAAGACCCGTAAGGTTTCCTATTTTGTCCTCACCGTTGTTTCTACCCTGGTGACGCCTCCGGATTTAGTCTCAGCCATTCTTGTGCTTGCTCCTCTGATTCTTCTTTACGAACTTGGGATGATGCTGTCAAAAATCGTATATCGAAAGAAGCTGAAGTTTATGGGTGGAGAAGGTATGCGGGCGGAGGGGTGATCTTAAAAAAAAGTTCATGAAACCAGGTTTTTACAGTTGCCAAAATGAACTGTATCAAATAAAATTACAGTAAGGAATCATTCCTGAACATAAAAATACAGGTTTAGAAATCGCAGCTCCTGCTGTACAACTAACTATCTCGAATTCAAACTACCTAAATCCAAGGTTTTTCTGTTCTCTAGAATTAAAAAATGTTTAGGAGAGTGGTAAACATGGTAAATCTATATACAACACCAAGCTGTACTTCTTGCCGGAAAGCAAAGGCCTGGCTTGAGGAGCATCAAATTGATTATATTGAAAGAAACATACTGGCGGACCCCCTTACGGTAGAAGAAATTAAATCCATTCTTCGCCTGACTGAAGACGGGACGGAAGAAATTATTTCAACGAAATCTAAAACCTTCCGGGAGCTGAATATAAACATTGATTCGCTTCCGCTTCAGGAACTATATCGTTTAATCAGCAATAATCCTCAAATGCTGCGCAGGCCAATAATCCAGGATGAAAAAAGGCTGCAGGTCGGATACAACGAAGAAGAAATTCGCAGTTTCCTTCCCCGTAAGCTTCGCAGTTTCATGAGAATGGAATCTCAGAAAGTGGTCAATGGCTAAGAGTCGTTTGGTTGAATCTGAAGGGAGAAATACAAGCATGAAAGAAGTATTTGTGACTGTAAACTACAAAAATAAAAATTATATAACGAATGTAATTGTTTCCAAAGAAATGAACAGGGAGCACATCCAGCGCCTGGCGGAAGAACAGGTATTAAAGCAATGGGGTGCTTGATTGCCAGGCAGATAAAAACCTGGCCATTTGACAATCATATCTGTAACGTTTAATATTACAGTACAAAGTCATATTAATATCCACGTACTAAAATTGGGAGGCCGGCAATGAACAGTGATTTTACTCTAGCCATACACAGCTTGACGCTGCTCGCACTCCAGCCGGACCGGATGGCTACCAGCGAGGTTATCTCAGAGAGTGCCGGTGTCCACCCAGTGCGTATTCGCAAAGTGCTCAGTTTGTTAAAGAAGCATGGTTTTATTAAGTCCAAGGAGGGGACCGGCGGGGGTTTTATCTTTGCCTTGGATCTTAGTGAAATAAGCCTCTGGGATATTTATAAAATCACCTCAGAAGGCGCACTGCAGCCCAAATGCCCTGACTCGAACGAACATTGCATTGTTGGAGCCAACATGCAAAAAGTCTTATTTGGCATTTTTTTGGGTGCTGAAGAACACCTGGGTGAATACTTGAGGGATTATACCATTAAAGAAGTTGTTGATCTTGTCAAACGAAAATAGCAACATGTTTGAGGAGGCAGAACTTCTTTGCAGCATAAATGTAATAAATATTTTTACAGTTAAAGGAAGTTTAGAGGGAAGCAAATCCGTGAATGGAATCTATATAACTAAAGAAGGTGAAATGTATCATGGCAAACAATGATTCCTTATTAAAAAAAGGTGACTGGGTAAAGGGAAGGTCCCGCGATGGCGAATTAATCATTGGGTATACCGAGTCAATCAACAAAACTGACGGGGTGGTCAGTGTCCATGTGGTTACAAGCGATAATGAAGAAAGCATTGGCAGGACGGTACAACTGTTAGCCAAGCGCGTAAAAAAATTGCCAGATTCGAGGATTCCCAACAAAGAGCAAATTTCATTCTTAATCGACCTGGCATTGTCAACCGGTGATGAGGAATGGTTCCTCGAGCTCTCGTCCCAGTTAAAGTCAATGAAAAAACTTATGAAAGAAGCCATTTACTAAATCAAGGACTTTAAAGGGTCCTTTTTTTTGTGCTTTTTTAAGCTCTAATTGAGGAGTTAATAATGGTAGACAAAAGGCTAGAATGATTTATTCGTGGAAGATCAAAGGCTTGGCGGCAGGATTTGTTATCAAAGAGGGAAGGGGCATTTTGATTTCAAAATGCCGCCTTCATTATCCTATTCCAGAGAATTAAGAAGCTCTTCCATGACTTGCTGCGGAGACATGAGTTTGTCTCCTCCGCCCTGAGCGAATGAGTCATTTCCTCCACCTTTTCCGTTGATGGCCGGCAGAACCTTCTTCAATAGCTGGTTCATATTGAAAGCGAGGCCAGTGCCTTTAGCACAGATAATTTGCAGTTTTTCGGGTGTTTCATTGATAAACAAGACAAGGGTATCACTGGCTGTCGCTGCAATGGTCCTTGCCATTTGCTGCAGTTCTGTTATTGGCCTGTCTTCAAAGTGGGCCTGGATGGTCCGGCGGCCATCAATCGTTTCTGCCTGGTTAAGGAGGCTGCCTGCTTCATGCTCAATCAGTCTGCCCTTCAATTCCTCCACAGTTTTTTCCAGCACTCTTGCCTGCTGCAGCACCCGGCTAGCAGCTTCTTCCATTTTGTCCTGCGGTGCATTTAAAATAGCCGTCAGGCCCTGAAGGACTTTCTGCTTTTCATGCAGCTGTTTGATGACCCTGCTTCCGCAAACAAACTGGACACGGATAATCTTCTTCTGCTTTTCCCAATCCAATATTTTGATCGAGCTCACCTGGCCGGTTGAAGAAGGGTGGGTCCCTCCGCAGCCGTTGTAATCAAAATCAGGAATGATGACCAGGCGGATATGATCGGTTACCGACAGCTTCTTCCTGAGATTGTAATTGGAGAGCTCGCTCTCTGATACCCATTTTGCCTCAATTGGCCGATTTTCAAGGATGATGGTATTCGCAAGCTTTTCGGCTTGAATGGTTTCTTCGTCTGTAAGCCTTGGAACCTCGAGATCAATCGTACAAATTTTGTTTCCTAAATGAAAGCTGACCGTTTTATACCCAAAGGCCTCTTCAAAAGCCGCAGATAAAATATGCTGCCCGGCGTGCTGCTGCATATGATCAAAGCGGCGATCCCAGTCAATTTCTCCTCGATACTCCTCTTGTTCCTGAAGAGGGCTCTCAAGATAATGCCGGATTTCGCCGTCAGTCTCCTCGACATTCATAACTCGTACTCCATTGAGCGTTCCCGTATCATGGGGCTGGCCCCCGCCTGTCGGATAAAAAGCCGTCTGTTCCAAAACAGCATATGTACCTTTCTCGTCCTTACCCTGTTTCAGGATACTAGTTTTAAAATCCCGTATGTATTGTCCCTGGTAATATAGTTTTTCTGTTGTCATAACTGAGCACACCTCTTTATACTGGCTTGTAATCTTACTATAGCATAATTACAGTGCTGGTCCTCCAGATTGGCCGTCTGATTTCAAAGATTAAAGTTCAGGCCGATCTGCCTTTAAATGTTCTCCCAGGTCAGGAGAGGGGAAATGCGGGATAGGTCACGGTTATTCAAGCAACAGTTTTACTCTCCAAGCTCGCTTAGTACATACTGTTGGAGAGCCTCACGGGTCAAGCAGCCTGTAAAGCTGGGCGTGAAATAAAAGAAGTGGCTCCCAGAAAGATTAATTGGCCGTTAATGAGTCCTAAATTGGTAGAGTCTTCATCATCTATAGGATATGATGAAAATGGAAAAGGAGCTGGTTACTTGGCAGTACATCAATTAGAATCGACCACTTACATTTATACATATTCTTGCGCGGAGGAAGAACTCTCCCTGTGCAGGCTGGAGCGACGGTGTATGTTTGGGATTGATACGGAATTAAATGCAATTGAAGCTCCATTAAAAATAGAACCGAGCCGAAGTCCTTTTATAAAAGAAAGAATCGAGGTTCTGTGCACGGGTGATACCCTGGAGGCGTTGATCAATAAAATAAGAGAACTGCCGGAAATGGATGGTACTTTTAAAGTGTTGGTCATCAATCATAATGGGGACCCCAAGAGTGACAGGGTTGATTTTAAGGAAAGGAGAGGCATTGAACGCAAAATCGGGCAGCTGGTTCCAGGACAGCCTGACCTTCACGATCCTGAAATTTTGTTGGGCATCATCCAGGTGAACGGAAAATGGTTTTTTGGGCCCTGTGTGGAGAGCAGGAGCATTTGGTTCCTGCATCAGCAGAAGCCCCATCAGTATTCCACAGCATTAAGCACACGCGTGGCAAGGGCGGCGGTAAACATCGCGGTTCCTCACCTTGGCGAACAGAAGGTGATTGATCCGTGCTGCGGAATCGGGACCGTTTTAGTAGAAGCATTGTCGATGGGAATCCATATCATTGGCAGTGACAATAACCCGCTTGTCATGAAAGGGGCGCGTGAAAATATCGCTCACTTTGGGCATGAAGGGGAAGTGCTGTTAAGGGATATTCGCGAGATTAACGGAAGATATGACGTTGCCATTATCGATATGCCTTACAATCTATGTTCGGTTATTTCGGCAGAAGAAAAGCGTGAGATGCTCCAGAGTGCCCGGGGCTTTGCCAAAAAGGCAGTGATTATAACGGTTGAGCCAATGGATGAAATCATTATAGCAGCGGGATTTACGGTTGTTGACAGAGGCGAGGTTTTCAAAGGGAAATTTAAACGGGAAATTCTAGTGTGTAAGTAGAAACAGGGATGATGCTTAAGGCAATCATCCCTGTTTTTATAAAACTGTCAGGCAGCTAAATTTTTGCAGGCATCCGCGCATTTAAAGCAAGCATCCGCACACTTTTTACAGTGTTCATGTTCGTGGCTCTGGCACTCGTTTCCGCATGCTTCACAAATAGTAGCACATACTTGTGCCAGTTCAGAAATAAACGGCGTTCCCCTTACAATCGCCTGTTCAAGATAAGCACAAATATCTGCACATTCCCTGTCCAGTCGAATGCACTCTGCCATCATTCCAACATTGTCTTCCTGCAGGCAAGCATCATAGCAATGATTGCAGCTGACCATGCATTCATGAAGTGCTTCTATAGCTGATTGATATTGTTCGTGTGACATATTGTTTAACCTCCTACGTTTTTTTGTTGTCATTAGTTAGTTAACCTTTGGATAATGCATCTAAACATGGATAAAGGGGAAGTGTCGCAATCCTAATTAGAGGGTTTCCGGGATGCCGGTCCTTCCGGTGGCCGGATGTATTCCACTTTTGACGTTTTATGCATTTCTTTCGTCAACGGAGCCGCCATCAGCAGGAGGCCGGAAACTTTAAAAGAATAGGTGTGCGTACCAGGACAATATTCCTGTCTTGCGGGTCGGAACTTGTCCGATAAGAATTTTTGCTGCATCCATTGTTTTTATCTATTAGAACACTCTAATAGAATATCCACTTGAACAAAGAAGCGAATAGTGAAGGTTGGCTTGGAATATCGCTGGTAAGCGAAATGCTGGAGGCTCTTCTTCTTCTTCATAAGTTAAGTCCGTCTATTGATAAAACTAGCCCAAATCCAATAAGCGGGTTGAACGGCCATTTGACGGGTATAACACCTGTAGGTTTAATTTGCATAGGAGGAGAACTGCTTGAAGAAAAATTTAATCGCGAGTGGATTGGCCGGACTTGTTTTAGGAATCGTCCTTATGCTTTTTCTGTCACCGGCTGGTTTCAATGAATCTGCAGAAAAAGGAAATGCTATTAAAAGTTCGGATTTGATTGAAGAAAATGTGAAAGCGGATGAAGTTCCAAATAACTTCAGCATTGCAAAAGCTGTCGAAGTGAGCAAGGATGCAGTGGTCAGTGTCGTCAATTATCAAGGAGGAGACATGTGGGAAGGAGCGGAACCGCAGCCTGCCGGGTCAGGTTCTGGTGTTATTTATAAAAAAGAAGATGGAGAGGCCTTTATTGTCACGAATCATCATGTCGTGGAAGGCGCCAACCAGATTGAAGTCACTTTAACCAATGAACAGAATCTAAAGGCTGAACTGCTGGGATCCGATCCGATCATCGATCTTGCTGTTTTAAAGGTTGACAGTTCAGAGATTGATAAAGTCATCAGTATTGGTGATTCAGAAAATCTTAAGGAGGGGCAGAGAGCGATTGCCATCGGAAATCCGCTTGGATTCTTAAATGGCACGGTTACAGCAGGAGTGATCAGCTCGTCTGACAGAATTATGCCAATCGATATTGATCAGGATGGAAGCGAGGATCTCCAGTCCGAGGTTCTGCAGACAGATGCATCCATCAATCCCGGGAACAGCGGCGGGGCACTGATTAATATCAGAGGGGAACTCATTGGGATTAATTCTTCAAAAATCGCCCAGGATTCAGTTGAAGGAATTGGCTTTGCCATCCCGGTCGATGTCGCAATGCCGATTATGGAGAGCCTGGAGAAGAATGGAGAGGTTCAAAGGCCTTATCTGGGCATTATCTCGGTTTCCCTGACAGATATTCCATCCCAGTACCATCAGAGTACACTCAAACTTCCGGAGAAAGTTGAAAATGGAGTGGTCATCCGGGAAGTGGAGCCGACTTCACCTGCGGCACAGGCAGGACTGCAGAGCTATGATGTGATCACCGAGCTTGATGGTAAAACTGTCAAGGATGTCGGCACGCTGAGAAGCTATCTTTTTACAAATAAAAAGGTAGGAGATACAATGGATGTAACGTTTTACCGGGATGGAAAGGAACAAACAGCAGCTGTAAAGTTAACGGATGAAAACTATTAAATGGATTCCATGTTTAAAGTTAGAAAAGCTGGCTGTTTAGGCTGACTTTGTTTAAAAAGTCTAGGTTAATATTTAATGTTGATTTTTTCGATAAAATGGTAGGGAACCGTCTTTTGGTTCCCCAATTCTCAATAAATCAGTCTATTAGATATTCAATAAAGATGTTTTTTAAATGTTCATACTCATTGAAATGGTTCTATTTTTGAATCCTAATTTTTCATACAGTTTAATCGCTTGATTTCCTGCATATACACTTAAACGAACCTCTGAATATCCATCTTGTTTAAGATGTTTGATACCAGTCTCCATCAAGTGTTTCGAAATTCCATTTCCCCTAAATTCCTCTAACACAAACAATTCATAAATAAATCCATATATCTTTTCATTAAATAGGTCTTTACTTGTTCCTATAAGAATCCAACCCATTAGATTATTGCCTTCAGTTGCTATCAAATAATAGCATCCTTTCTGCAATAATGGTTCAATAAGTTGTTTGACTTTTTCATCTGACAATTTTGCCTCGCCTAATGTGCCATCGAATAATGCTTGTGGTGTAAGTGATAAAACCTTTTTATATTCCGAATCGTTTGGTTTTCTAATTTCCATAAATTGAGTTCTCCTCTCCCAATATCTATAAGCCAATTGCCTGTTAATGACCTTTTTAAGCACTGAACATAGATAGACGGATACTTTCATAAGTCTCTGTCATTTTAAATACAAATGTAGTAAGCAGAAGCTCTTTTATATGTTGATTGTATTTTCGTTACTGCGACTATTTACAAATAAGAACTAAGCAAGGCAATTATCAAGATATTTTGTAGCCACACTTTAAAACGGTCAATCCACTTCTTCATCCAAGATGAAACCTGTTGACATTTTGAATGTGATATAAGTCCTTTATAACGTACTTTCCATCATCGGAGCAAGAAATTGGTTGGCTTTCAAATATCAACAATGTACATTAACAGAGCCTTTAATAAAATAAGTCTTTTCATAGAAAAAAAGGTTTTCATTTGCTAGTGTTGAATTACTGATGAATAGAAATCAAAGACAAACACGCGGGGGTCGAAATTTGGATATAACCTTTAGTCAGCCCACCAGGGATCTTTTGCAGGCAACTGGGGGGCATATTTTCTACTGTTTTAATCATTTGGAAAGGTATATCGAAAATGCTGCTTCCTATATCCTTTCGGGTATAAGGCAGGGAGACTATGTGTTTTTAATTGAAAACGAACGGATCTATCCTGCCATTGTTCAGAAGGTGAAGGCCCAATTAACTGAGAGTCAGCTTAATCAACTGGTTCATGTAAATAACTTTGATTTTTACTGGTCCTATGGGGATTTCCATACATCCTCCATCATTGCTAACTTTTCCAGGATGCTGCACCCTTATGATGAAAAAGAATTCTCCATTCGTACCTGGGCACATGTGGAATGGGGAAATGAGCAGGAGATCACACAGAAGATAAGTGAATTTGAAGTGGAAGCTAATCATTCTGTCCAATCGATGAACCTGGTTTCCGTTTGTGCCTACGATGGGGACAGGATAACGGAGCCTCTAAGGGATTCATTACTGAAATCGCATCAATGCCATATGAAGGATGATGGCATCCTCCCATTAGATCACCCACGTATTCAGTAAAAGATTTTAAGTCAGGCCCTATTTGGCCTGGCTTATTTCTTTGTTGTTTAGGCTGAAAAAGAAATGGCGTCAGTTTTGTAGGTAAATGGGTGCAAACCTTTTGGCCGTCTGGTGATAAAAATGCCCATTCATGCAGAGGACTTATTTACTGATTTTTACAGAATATTCCGCCAAAATTGACTTCCTATTTATTGGAACTTAAAATTTGTAGTGTAAAGATCTTTACAAAGCTTGAAATACATAGGCCTGTGCATATTCTAAAACTATTTTTAACAGGAAAATGGTTGTGACTGAGTAAACGAATATATGGACAAGGAGGTCTTGTATGAAGAAGATTCTATCTTATGCCGCGGTCTCTCTTTTAACTCTGTCATTGACTGCAGCTCCGCTAGGGAAAACTGCATCCGCAAAAGAGTTGGATGCCCTTAAGCTTCATTTTAATTCGACCGTAGTGGACAGCCATAATGACACGATGATGAAGGTGGTCGATCCGGACACCTGGCTTCCAAGTACCGATATCAGAGAAAATACACCTTTTCACATTGACATTCCCAAGCTTCAATCTGGCGGGCTGAATGTTCCGTTTTTCGCGGCCTATACCTCTGGCTATTATGGCAATAATCCTCGAAGCATCAGCAGGACGTTGGCGTTGATCAACGCTCTTTATTGGACAGAAGATAGAAATTCGGATGTTTTCAACATTACAACCTCCTATAAAGAGATAGAAAAAACAGTGAAAGCCGGGAAAATAGCGGCCGTCCCGACTGTTGAAGGAGCCTATTCACTCGAAGAGCATAATGCCATCGGCCTCCTTCACCAATACTATGACCTTGGCATCAGGGCTCTCGGGTTTACCTGGAATTATTCGAATTCCTTGGGCGAAGGGGCCAACAGGGTCTACGGGGATGCTGACCGGACCGCTTCCCAAGGTGGACTCACCGAACTTGGTGAGAAAGTTGCCCGAGAAATGAACAAGCTTGGGATGATCATCGATGTTTCCCATCTTTCTGAAAATACATTCTGGGATGTGATCAAGGTATCCAAAGCACCAATCATGGCTACTCATTCCGGAGCCTACTCCCTAAGGAACCACCAACGAAACCTTACTGATGACCAGCTAAAAGCGCTGGCCAGGAACGGCGGGGTCGTGGGAATCGTGTTTTATCCCGACTTTTTGACCTACGGCTATCCAGACAAGCTGAATTATATCAAAGACTATGTCGACCATATCGACCATGTTGTCAAAACGATTGGAATTGACCATGTCGCACTTGGATCAGACTTTGACGGAGGCCCGCTGCCGGCCGATATCCAGGATTCCTCGGAGCTGTACAAAGTAACACAGGAATTGGTCCGCCGCGGCTATTCAAGCCAGGATATCGAAAAGCTGCTTGGGAAAAATACTCTGCGTCTGCTGAAAGAGGTTCAAAAAGCAGCCAGCCATCCTGCCGAAGCTAAAGGGACCAGCCTGACTATCACACCTTCGCTAAAAATGGGCGAAACGGTTCCGGGCAACACGCCGCTGCTGACCGCAAAAATTGACAGCGGAAAGGGCGCCCCGCTTGATGAAGGCAGCCTCAAGGTGTTCGTTGATGGAATTGAACATAAACCGGTGTTTGATGCCAAGACTTCCAGTGTCTCCTTCCAGGTAAAAGAACAGCTGAAAGAAAAGTTCCATGTCGTTACCTTTGAAGGTGCCACCAAAGCTGGAAAAGTAGAGAAAGAAACCAGAATCTTTTATATTAATCAATAAAGCTATACCCCTGAAGTAGCCGGACAAGATCCTGTTAGACTGCTTTGGGGGTTTTTTAAGGGAGATGATACCATGAATAAAATCGCTGTGGCCATTGTCCATGGAATGGGGAATCAAAGGGAAAACTTTGCACATGAGATGAAGGACCTGCTCAACGAGGTTATCGAGGAAAAAGGCAGATCAACCGGGAAAAGCGCAAACGAAATGGTATCCATTGTGCCAATCTACTGGGCCGATGTATTTGAACAAGGAGAGGCCGATCTTTATAAAGTGCTTGTGGAGGATAAAAATCTTCGCTTTAAGGAGCTGAGGCGATTTATCATTCATTACCTGGCAGACGCCATTGCCTACCAGCCGGTCGAGACGGCCAAGCATAATTACCACCAGGTTCACCGGAGAGTCGCTGAATCCTTGAGATTATTATCGGAGCAAGCGGGTCATGAAGCTCCGCTTTGCGTAATTGCCCACAGCCTGGGAGCCGTGATTGCCAGCAATTATTTTTACGATCTGCAGATAAAGCCCGAGAATGTCAACTTTCCCCTGGAAAACTTGACTCCACTGGAAAAAGGGGATTCACTGTCCTTGTTTTATACAATGGGTTCCACATTGCCTTTCTGGAGCCTTCGATACGATCAATTTGACAGGCCGATCAACATTCCATCATCCAAAATGGAAGAGCGCTACCCTGGATTAAAAGGCGAGTGGATCAATTTTTATGACCGCGATGACTTGCTGGGATACCCTTTAAAAGAAGTCAGCCCGGAATACCGGAGAGCGGTTACGGAAGACCGTGAAATCAATGCCGGTGGAGTGCTGGACAGCTGGAACCCCTTGTCGCATGCAGCCTATTTCACGGACCGGGATGTCTTGAAGCCCATCGCTGATGGAATTGTGCGCCTTTGGTCACATGTGAACAATGTCAGGTTATAAAGTGAATTGTAAGCGGAAACAGAGAAGAGCGTTCCAGTCAGGGCGCTTTTTTTAGTTGGATTGAGATGGTTGATTTTGTGGTTCATAATACTGTGGGTTAGGCGCGGTATTTATAAAGGTCCTGATAGACGAGTGGTGGCAGTGATAGCGGAGTAAAACCGTCTTTATAAACAGGTTCATAACGCCCGTAATTCAAGAGGGCAGAAGAATAAGGTCGTTATGGATGCCTATAGTGCAAGTGTCGTCAGGAACTTAAAAGTCCTTCTGGACAGAAAAGTATAAATTCCCTTTTTCTTCTTCATCTGTTCATAATTTGTTCATGACTTTTGGCTACAGTTATAGAGGTACAGCCTACCATGAATGAACATAAGCGAACAGCCAATTTGAAGGAGGAAGTTTAAAATGAAAAAGAGGAAATTATTTGGGTATGTTATGACAGGTGCTTTAACGGCAGGTATTATTGGCGGAGCGAGCGTAAATGCTTTTGCAGCAAGTGAAAGTTCTTCCGGTAATTCAGCGAATGCGCTGAATGGAAAAGTCAGTTTGGATGATGAAACAAAGGCGAAAGTCGAGTCCATCATGGAGGAACTTAAAACAAATCTCACTAAGCTTGGGATCGATGTTCCAGAGAAAAAGGATAAGTCTGACAAGTTTGCCAATTTAGATGATGCCACGAAGGAAAAAGCTCAGGCGATCCTGGACCAAAAGAAGCAAGGAAGTATTTCCTCCGAGGAAGCCAAAACCCAATTGGCCGAGCTGGGAATAGAGCTGCCGGAAAAGGGGAAACGAGCGGGTTTCCTGTCCGGCCTGGATGATGCCACGAAGGAAAAAGCCCAGGCCATCCTGGACCAAAAGAAGGAAGGAAGTATTACCTCCGAGGTAGCCAAAACTCAATTGGCCGAGCTGGGAGTAGAGTTGCCGGAAAAGGGACATCGATCCAATTTCCTGTCCGGCCTGGATGATGCGACCAAGAAGAAAGCCCTGGCCATCCTGGACCAAAATAAGGAAGGAACCATAACCGCCGAGGAAGCCAAAACTCAATTGGCCGAACTGGGAGTAGAGCTCCCTGAGAAAGGGAAGCGCTCGGACCTGCTTGAGGGCTTGGATGAAGAAACAAAGGAAAAGGCTCAATCTTTGATCGATGAAGCTGAGAAAGAAGTTGAACAATTAGGTGTAGAACACTTTCACTTTTGAAAATCTCCAGAGCTCGCCAGGTTAACTTCCAATTTTTATCGGGAAAAACTCCAGTGCAACGACTCTATGGGCATAGATACCGCCGTCATCCAAAGCTGTCTATGGAAATATTTTGTGAAAGTCTCTATCGCAATAGGTTAACCAAGCAGAATCCTTCCTGTCGAAATTGGTCCTTTCGCAAGCTTTGTTATGGGGTACCTGACTGCAATGATGAACACCATCTTTATGTGTACAATAACTGAGCACCAATTATAAACACCATCCATTTCTTAGGATGGTGTTTTTCAGCATTTTAACATTAGGGCTGTATCTAGGGTTTTCCCCTTTGATACCTGCTAGAATAATGTCGATGTTATAGATATTGAAAAATAAGTATATGCATATAAAAGAAAGGCAGGATTTTTGCGGAGGAATTCCAAAAGGAATGGGAGGGGAGATTAATAACAATCACAACAAGATCCCGTCCTTCGCATTCTAATCAAACATCAATAGAAATCCCCCTATTGCAAGATGAAGCGATACTAGTGAATGAATTTACATAGATAACTAAGTTAGTAGTTTGTATCTTTTAAGCTATTTTTTTTTCGGTACTCCGAGGGAGTCATTGATGTATGTTTTTTAAACGTCCGATAGAAATGTGGCATGGCCTTAAATCCGCACTGAAATGCGATAGTGGAAATTTTTTCATCAAAATTCAATAACAATTCTTTTGCCAAAAGGACTCGTTTTACTGTGATATACTCTGTTACATTTACACCTACCAGGTTTTTAAAAACACGGCTAAAATGCGCCGGGGAAACAGCAACGCGTTTTGATAGATATTGTAAATCCAAATCAATTTCTAAATGCTGGTCAATATAGATTAACGCCTCTCTGATCCACGCAGGCCCAAAAGTCGATTGTTCAGTTGGAACAGAAGCAATTGGCAGGCAGTGTCTATTCAGGTGCAATAAAATGACATGCAACCAAACTAGCAACGCATTCTCCTGATCTGGATTTGCCATCTCGGCTTCTTTTTTGAGAATGGTCAAATACTGCGTTAATTGCTTATAGTGGTCTGAATGGAAGGAGTACTTGTAATTCTTTCGTCTCTTAGCCTCCTCAAATATCCTCCAATATAAAAAGCTGTTTCCAAAACCAGTATGATTTAATAAAGCCGAGCTGAAGAAAATTGCGGTAGAGGTAAGAAGTTTATCTTTGTCTGGAATCGTACGGTGAATAATATTACTTGGAATCAGGATGATATCCCCTTCATATAAATCATAAAACGTCTGATCGATGAAAAAC
The DNA here is from genome assembly GCF_004340465.1 of Mesobacillus foraminis. Classification (GTDB taxonomy): domain Bacteria; phylum Bacillota; class Bacilli; order Bacillales; family Cytobacillaceae; genus Mesobacillus_B; species Mesobacillus_B foraminis. The sequence continues at coordinate 308,874 of NZ_SLVV01000006.1, forward strand.
GTACCGGAGCCTTTATGTATAATGATAACTTCCAGCCATTCATGAGTATGTTCTGGAAGCTCGTGCTGAAGGCCTTTTTTCTGTTTATAGATGATTTGAAAAGGAAATGCCCTCTTGGGTTCAAGTTGTTTGCGGATCGGCGCCATTTCTTGTTCCCCTTTCTGTTCAGACTTATTTTTATCATATCAAAATAAGTTACAAAGATGTCATTTTGAGTCATTTTTATACCAAAAGGCGGGTGATAAAATAAAAAATAGCTACAGGCTAACCTGTTTCATATTGATAGAACGGAAAGGAAGATCATCATTATGGAGTTAAAGGAAAGATCATTTGGTGAAGGAGTTTCGGGTATTGTCATGAACCGAAATGATAGCGTTATCACGCTGCTCCAATCAGTTAAAAAAGATGAAGCGATCACGTTTGACATTGAAGATGAAACTTGCACTTTAACATCGAAAGAAGATGTTGGTTTTGGGCATAAGCTTGCCCTCCGAAAGATTGAAGCAGGAGAAACAATCCTAAAATACGGAGAGTCGATCGGGGTTGCAACAACTTTGATCGAAGCTGGAGAACATGTTCACGTTCATAATCTTATAGGTCTTCGTGGCAGAGGGGACGCTAATAATCTTTTAAAAGGGTGAAGAAAATGAAAACATTCAAAGGATATCGTCGACCAAATGGCAAAGTAGGTATACGAAATCATTTGCTGCTTTTGCCAACGGTTGTGTGTGCCAATCAGGTAGTTAATCGAATTCAGCAGCAGGTGCCCGGTTCTGTTGCAATTCCTCATCAGCATGGATGCAGTCAAGTGGGTGAGGATAAAGAACGGACTCATAAAGTGCTGGTCGGCATGGGTAAAAACCCAAATGTTGGTGCAGTGTTAGTCGTTAGTTTAGGGTGTGAGGTCATGAATGCCGAACAAATTCGCGATGAAATTGCCGAGACAGGTAAACCCGTTATCTGGATTGATATTCAGGATGAAGGAGGCTCAGTCAATACCATCAAAAAAGGAACTGAACTGGCCAAGGAGCTATTACAGCAAATTGAAAATATACCATATGAGAGCGTCCCTCTATCGGAGCTAATTGTCGGGGTGAAATGCGGAGGGTCTGATGCAACCTCTGGGTTATGCAGTAATCCAGCATTGGGAAGAACCTCTGACCTGATAATTGCCGAGGGTGGGAGCATTGTCATGGGTGAAACCACTGAGATTATCGGAGCAGAACATTTGCTGGCTGAAAAAGCGGTGAGTGATGATGTGAAGAAAAAATTATATGACTCCATCGCCCGATTTGAGCGGGAAATCGAAAGGATGGGTGTTGATATGCGAGGCGGTAACCCGAGTCCCGGGAATATTGAGGGTGGATTATCAAGTATTGAGGAGAAGTCCTTAGGGTGCATAAGTAAGGCAGGAACAGCTCCTTTGCAGGGAGTTGTAGACTATGCAAACGAAATACCAGGGGCAGGTTTTTATTTTATGGATTCACCTGGGAATGACATCGAATGTGTTTCAGGGATGGCTGCTGGAGGAGTCCAGCTTGTATGCTTTACGACTGGCCGGGGAACTCCGACCGGGAATCCCATCGTACCTGTTATTAAAATTTCTGGGAATGAAGTAATGGCAAGGCGGATGGCTGACAATATCGATGTGGACACGAGTCCTGTTTTGAAAGGAACAGAGAGTCTCCAGCAAGCCGGTGAACGAGTCTTCAATGAAATTGTCACTGTTGCCTCTGGTCAAGAAACCAAAGCTGAGATACTTGGGCATCAAGAATTCAGTATCAGCCGTATCGGCATCAGCCTTTAAATGAGATAAGGAGCTGTCTTATGAACCGATTATTGAATAAGGTTGCTTTAGTGACCGGGGGAAACCGTGGAATTGGCGAAGCAATCGTTTTGCGATTAGCAGAAGAGGGAGCAGATGTTGCAATTAACTTTAACTCTGATCGTTCTAGGGAACAAGCAGAAGCAGTAAAGAGGAAAGTAGAGGCATTTGGCAGGAGGGCAATGGTCATCCAGGCTGATGTCGGAAGTAAGCGGGAAGTAGAGCGCATGATGGCGGCAGTAGAGGACCAGCTCGGAGAAGTCGAGATCCTGGTCAATAATGCAGGAATAGCTCCCTTTGAGCCTTTTATGCAAGTAACCGAAGAGACGTGGGACCGTACCTTTAATACCAATGTAAAATCAATTTTCCTTACCTCCCAGCTGGCGGCAAAAAAGATGATTCCCAAGCGTTATGGAAAAATCATTAATATCTTATCCACTGCCAGCCTTATGGTCACAAGTCCGGTTATTCCACATTATCAATCCTCTAAAGCAGCGGGGCACATGCTGACAAAAGGGATGGCGATTGAGCTTGGAAAATACAACATTAATGTTAATGCGGTAGGGCCCAGCACTGTTGATACAGATATGTGCACAGATTTTCTGTCTAATCCTGAGATTCGAAGTAAGGAAATCGAAGCAAATCCAATGAAACGTTTGGGAACAGCTAGACAAATAGGGGATGCAGTGGTGTTCCTGGCCTCAAACGAAGCGGAACAAATCAATGGGCATTTAATGATGGTGGATGGTGGTTTGACGGTCAAAGCCGCTCAGCCGGAAGACCACCTTGAACATTAATCGAAATAGAAAGGGGGACAAAAATGAGGTTGAGAGAAAAAGTGGTCCTTATCACGGGAGCTGGCTCAGGTATTGGAAAAAGTACGGCTATCCTGTTTGCAAAAGAAGGAGCTTCCATTATTGTCAATGATCTTAATGAAGGAAGCGGCAATGAAACGGTTTCTGAAATTCGAAAATCAAATGGCGAAGCATTCTTTATTCAAGGTGATGTAACAGAAGCTAACTCAGTAAAAGCAATGGTGGATAAAGCTATCAACAAATATGGGAGAATTGATGTCTTATTTAATAATGCGGGCGTCAGCGGTGTCGGCATGATTCACGAAGTGGACTTGGATGCATGGAATAAAACACTGAATGTCAATATCAATGGCGTGATGCTTCCAAGCAAATATGTCCTTCCTCATATGATGAAGCAAAAGAATGGCTCCATCATCAATATGTCTTCCTGTATTGCTGAAATGGGACTGGCCAAGCGCGCTTCTTACTCCACAACTAAAGGAGCTATATTGGCATTAACGAAATCAATGCAAGTCGATTATGCAGCTTATAATATTCGCGTAAATGCACTATTGCCGGGAACCATATTTACTCCGTTTGTAGAAAAGTACTTAAGTGAGTCTTATGAGAACCCTGAGGAAGCAATCGCCACCATCAAAACCCGCCAACTAAGTGGAGAATTAGGAAGACCGGAGGACGTGGCAAATGCAGCTCTTTTCCTGGCCTCAGATGAATCAAGGTTTATGATGGGTTCTCCTCTTTACATTGACGGCGGCGTAGTATTTGGCAAAAATGCTTAAAAAACCAGGAGGATAAAAATGAAATTTCTAACGTTTAATAAAGAAGGCAAACAGACTCTGGGTGTGAAAATGGATAACAGGATTGTCGATCTTGAAGCAGCATTGGCCGTAAGACCCAGTGATCGAATTCCAACAACTATCATGGATGTAATTGCAGGCGGCGAAGATGCTGTTAATGCCATCGACGACTATATTAGGAATCTTTCAATTGAGGCAGATTCTTCGTTTTTTAAAAATGAAGAAGAAATAAAATGGGCACCATGTGTAACCCAACCAAACAAAATTATTTGTGTAGGATTGAATTATCGAAAGCATGCGGATGAAACCAATGCCGCCTATCCTGAAGTACCTATATTATTCAATAAATTCAACAATACATTAACAGGACATAATTGTGAAATTGCTGTGCCGAAAGTAACCGAGAAGCTGGACTATGAAGTAGAATTAGGAGTTGTAATCGGTAAGGAAGCAAAGTACGTGGAAAAGGAAAACGCTTTGGACCATGTGTTTGGCTATTGCACAGTAAATGACTTATCTGCCAGAGATTTGCAAATGAAAACACCGCAATGGTTATTAGGGAAAACCTGTGATGACTTCAGTCCAATGGGCCCATACCTTGTAACAGCAGATGAAGTTGGGGATCCGAATAATCTTAACTTAAAAACATATGTAAATGGAGAAGTCCGTCAAAATTCCAACACTTCAGATATGATTTTTTACGTAGATAAAATTGTCAGCTATATCTCTCAACATATGACTCTTACACCAGGAGACGTTATATTGACTGGGACACCTGAGGGGGTCGTCCTGGGATACCCATCCGAAAAACAAGTTTATATAAAACCTGGTGATGAGGTAACTGTTGAAATTGAAAAACTAGGGAAATTAACCAATAGGTTTGTTGAAGAAAAGTAGTTATATATTGCTATATAAGGATAGGAGTACGAAAGTTGAATCTTAGTTTTCGTACTCTGTTTTAGTTTTTAATAAACTTGTTCCAAGAAGGGTATTTTTTTATTCTAAAGATAATACTCTCTCTCTAAAAATTCCATTTTCGCAATTTAACTTAAAGTTCCAGGTATTATGCTTTCTAATATTCTATTGTTTTATATTCTTATCGAAGGAGAGGGGTTTTAAGTTTGTTATGAAACTTGACGCACATCAACATTTTTGGGTTTACAACAAGTCGGAGTATGGCTGGATTAGCGAGGAAATGTCTGAGCTGCGGCGCGATTATTTACCTGAAGATCTTAATATAGTATTAAAATCAATAGACTTTGACGGCGCTGTTGTTGTTCAAGCACGGCAACATGTAGATGAAACCCAGTGGCTTTTAGAATTAGCTAAGGAATATGACTTTATAAAAGGCATTGTTGGGTGGGTTGATTTAAATTCTCCAAACGTTATTGAACAATTAAAACTTTTTGGTGATAATCCCTATTTAAAAGGGATCCGTCATGTGGTACATGATGAACCAGATGACCGGTTTATGCTAAGAGAAGATTTTCAAAGAGGAATAAGCGCACTCCACGACTTCGGACTTACATATGATCTGCTGATATATCCTCGGCATTTACCCTGCGCAATTGATCTTGTCAAAAAGTTCCCTGAACAACCCTTTGTTTTAGACCATATTGGGAAGCCTGATATTAAAAATAAGAAATTTTCGCCTTGGAAAGAAGACCTTCAAAGGCTGGCGGCACACGATCATGTATATGTAAAATTATCAGGAATGGTCACCGAGGCAAGTTGGAAGAATTGGAGAGCAGAGGACTTCAAAGATTATTTGGACATTGTGTTTCAAGCATTTGGTCCAAATAGGATCATGATTGGTTCAGATTGGCCTGTTTGTACTGTTAGTAACCGGTATGAAACAGTCATGGGAATAGTCCTCGATTATGTCGACAACTTTGCGCCTGAGTATAAGGATCAAATATTAGGAGAAAATTGTGCTAGATTTTATCATATTTCCTCCAAATAACTTTCTTTGATTTAAATCAGACATTTAAGGACTGGAAGCGTATTATGAAGTGAAACGCTGTCTAGAAATCGCCAATACAAGCATTGCTGAAAGAAGACTTCGGCTTACAGAACGATGAAGTGGAGCGTGAAAAATTACTCCGTGGAGAAATCTATTTATCTAAGAATCCATTCAGGGGGAATTAAGTCATGGGACGGCATTCTTATTTTATCTTCTTATTTTACTAGTTTTTTCCTTCCATATGCTATGATAGTAACAAGTCAATCTTTTGAAGAGGAATTTTGCGATGAATAAATGGGGACAACTGACTCTGGTACTGATTTCTGTATTGTTTACTTCCTATCAAAAGCTGGTGTACGGAGAGCCTTTTTTCACTGCGGATTTTCTTATTTTTTCCCTCATCGCCTGGCTTGTAGGGTGGCAATATGACCTGGCTCGTTTTTATGGGAAGAAGGCGCATTCCAGTGAAGTAAGTTATAAGCAATTGATTGATTCCTTGCTGGAGATTGTCGTAATCCATAGCAACTCTGTCATCCTTTACGCGAATCAGGCGGCTGTCAGTGCAGCTGGGGCAAAGAGCAAGGAAGAGGTTATAGGGTTGTCGATTTTTGACTTTATTCCAGCCGAATATGAAGAAAGGCTGAGGGAGCGCATCCGCCTTGCAATGAAAGAACAGAAGCCCCTTCATAATATGGAACACAAGGTAAAACGCCTTGACCAGACAACGTTTTTCTTAGAAGTATCTTCGCAGCGGATTGTTTTTTTCGGCGAAGAGGCCGTGCTGTCGATTGGAAAGGATGTCTCTGAACGGAAAGCCCAGACGGAACGGCTTCTGCAAAAATCTGAAAAGCTGGCACTTTTGGGCCAGATGGCTGCGGGTATTGCCCATGAGATCCGCAATCCTCTCACATCCATAAAAGGATTTGTTCAGCTATTCAAGGACCAGAACCAGCAAAAAGAATATTATGACATTGTATTGTCCGAGCTGGACAGGATCAATGCCATTGTCGGCGAATTCCTGGTCCTGGCCAAACCCAGTGCAGCAGTTTATTCCGAACAGGATGTAAAAGAATTGATCAGGGATGTAGTGACTTTATTCAACAACCAGTCACTTTTAAACAACGTCCAAATCTTTGTGGAATTTGACAGGGATTTGCCCATGATCAGCTGTGAACAGAATCAGCTGAAGCAGGTGCTCCTCAATCTTTTAAAAAATGCAATCGAAGCAATGCCAATGGGAGGCATTGTTGAAATCAGGGCAATGGCAAAGGAAGACGGAAAAATCTCCATTCAGGTTACCGACCAGGGCATGGGGATCCCGGAGGACCGAATCCCGACCCTTGGAGAGCCTTTCTATACCACAAAAGAAAAGGGGACAGGCCTAGGTCTGATGACCTCCTATAAAATCATTGAAAGCCATAATGGAGAGTTAGTAATCTCCAGTAAAGTCAATGAGGGCACTACAATTGAAATCATTCTTCCAGCATTGACTCAAGAATATATCAAATCTACTTAATTCTTTTCATAAAAAAAAGCGGGAGGAAGACTTTCCCACTTTTTTTATGGTTAAGTAAAAATTGAAAGGAAACGCTTACATTTTCTAGGAGATGATTCCTTTTCGAAACAGCTCGCTTACTGCATGCGGGCGGTTTTGAACGCCAAGCTTTGAAATAGCAGACTTCACATACTGCTTAACCGTCAATTCACTGATATTCATTGAGTCCGCCATTTCCTTTGTGCTTTCTCCCCACGAAATCCGTTTCATAACCTCAAGCTCTCGTTTACTCAATTCTTGCGAAGGGGTATGGCTCGTGTTCTTTTCGAGAACACTTCCTACTACCTTTCCGAATGCAGTAAACGAAGAAAGCATTTTATCATCGAAAGCAGCCTTTTGGGTGAATTCATTGGTGAGGTAATATCCAATGACAACACTGTGGAAGGAAATCGGGACAATCAGCATGGAGGTAACGGTGGATGCGAAGGTGTACTTGCTGCTGGCTTGTTTGAAGTATTCAATCCCGGTACAGTATTTAGCCTTCCGCTCCTGAATCGAGGAAAAAATAATCGGCAAGGAGCGGATGTCATCCCTGATCTCCCGTATGTGGATAAGTTCAGTCGGTGTTAGCAGAACAATGCCCTCCGCAAGGTACCCGATGGAAGAATAACGGAATAAGTAACAATTTTTCACAGGAAATGTCTCCATATATAATTCCATGGATTGGTATAAAAGGTCATCCTGGTTCGTTATGTTTTCCAGTTTACGAATCTTCTCTTCTAGCATCCTTCCATCTCCTTTCTAGAGATAGTATACATAAAATACAAAGAATTTTCTATATATTCCAAAAACTATATTTGCTAGTTTTTTAAAAGGAAATCTTGGTGGTTGGGGGATATAGAAGCGGACGGAACTGTAACGGAAATGCAAGACGATGGATGCTTGCCTGTGGTTGGTGGAAAAGAGGATGGTGGGGTCATGCCAAGAGAAAATGCGTGCCCGGACTTGGTGGGAAAAGGGGAGGGAGGTAACGCAAAAGCAAATGCAAGGATCTACATGCCCGTCCGCCATGAATGTCAAATGCCAAGGTCACGTAGGAAGGCTCTATGTCCCCGTTCCTCAGGAAAACAGAGGGGTAAGGTCACGTAGAAAGGCTCTATATCCCCGTTCCTCAGGAAAACAGAGGGGTAAGGTCACGTAGAAAGGCTCTATGTCCCCGTTCCTCAGAAAAACCGAAGGGTAAGGTCACGTAGGAAGGCTCTATATCCCCATTTCCCCAGGGAACCCCAAGGCTGAAGTTACATAGAAAGGCTCAATGTGCCTTTTTTCAGTTAAACCCCATGGCGGAGGTCACGTAGAGAGGCCTTAGTTGCCTGTTCTCCAAGAAACCCGAAAACCAAATTTATATAGAGAGGCTCTAGTTGCCTATTCGCCGGGAAAACCAAAACCTGAGGTCACGTAGAAAGAAACTGTTCCAGATTACCGGAAAAACTCGAGGTCACAAAGAAAGATACTGATCCTGATTCCCCAGAAGAACCGATAAAAGCCCCACTAGCGAGCTCACAAAACTATGAATATAACAGCTTGTCCTATAATAAGAACTCTGCCCCCACTTCCATGTAAGCTCCCCTGACAACTGAATTGTTGTGGCTATTTTAGTTGGTTAGATGACTGTAAGCTACTAAAGAGCAGGGGTAATTGACGAAAAAAGTGAAGGATGAATCCTTAATAGATTCAAACTGTTATTAGAAGGTTGGGGAACAGTTTTTAGATAAGCTCTCCAAAAGAATTGCCAAGCTTTCTTTTAAGGAAGTAGGTGAAGCAAAGAATAAAAGAGAGTAGATAACCATAAAAATATTATGTAAATTAATATGGTGCATCTATCGATAAACCAATTCCTTTATTATCCATATCATAATTTTATGATAATTTTACATTAAAATTACACTTCAAATGTTTAACCGTTTACAGTGCGAAAGTTCTAAAAATTCACGTGTATTTAGACCTACTAAATTGGATTATTAAGCTGATAAAATTCCTCTAAGAATTTTTACATAGTTCATTATTACCATTATTAAAAATATTTACACTAGTTTAAAAGAATTCTGCTATATTTAAGTTTAGAGCCGAGTTAGCAAGCTCAAATTAAATAGAGGGATGGATGGAACGAATGAAATCGGGGAGCAAAAATAGGGGTAAAATGATTTTATCTAGTACACTTGCACTTGGTGTGCTGGCAGCACCTTTAGTGCCAACGAATGTACTTGCTGCAAAACCTTCCACAGACAAGATTCAATCTAAGGTTGAACTTCGTATCATGGAGACGACTGACATTCACACAAATCTATTAAACTATGATTATTACAAGAATGCTGAAGCACCTAAGGTTGGGCTGGCTCAAACAGCCACGCTGATCAAACAAGCCCGGGCAGAAGTAGACAACTCCGTGCTGGTGGACAATGGAGATTTGATTCAAGGTACACCCCTTGGCACATATAAAGCCAAAATCGATCCACTGGAAGAGGGAGAAGAGCATCCGGCCATTAAAGCGATGAATATGCTGGACTATGATGTAGCAACGCTCGGAAACCATGAGTTCAACTATGGCCTCGAATTCCTTGACGAAGTCTATGACGATGCAGAGTTCCCTGTCATCAATGCCAACGTCTATGTAGACGACAAAGACAGCAATCCGGACAATGACGTTAATAAATTCACTCCATTTAAAATTGTTGATAAAAAAGTCAAAGATGAAAACGGAAAGACGAATGTCATTCAAGTCGGTTACATTGGTTTCGTTCCTCCTCAAATCAATGAGTGGGATAAGGCCCATCTGGATGGCAAGGTTATCACTAAAAATATTATTGAATCTGCGAAAAAATATATTCCTCAAATGAAGGAAGCCGGAGCAGATGTCGTTATTGCTATGGCTCACTCCGGTTTTAGCGGAAGTGAAGCCAACACAGAAGATACGATATATGCACTTAGCAAAGTTGAGGGAATTGATGCGATCACCTTCTCGCACACACATAAAGTATTCCCCGCAAAGGATGAGACAAGCCTGGATGCCTTATTCAAGGGCGCGGATGGAAAACCGCTTCCTGGCGTTGATAACGAAAAAGGGACCATCAATGGCGTAGCGGCGGTCCAAGCCGGCTATGGCGGCGGTTCACTGGGAATCATTGACTTGCAATTACAGAAAGTAAAGGGCAAATGGTCGGTTGCGGGCTCCAAGTCATCTACAAAATCGGTGGATAACGTGAAACCGGATCAAGCCATTGTAAAGGCAGTAACAGCTGATCACGACGCAACCATCCAGTATGTGAACACACCAATCGGAACAACAACAGACGATATCTACAGCTACTTTGCACTAGTGCAGGATGACCCATCAATCCAGGTCGTGACCAATGCCCAAAAATGGTATGTCGAAAAGTATATCGCGTTGAACAAGCCTGAACTGAAGGACTTGCCAATTTTATCTGTAGGGGCGCCTTTCAAAGCTGGCCGTAACGGTGTGGAAGAATACACTGAAATCAATAAAGGGGACTTGACGATCCGCAGTGCCGGTGACCTTTACCTTTATGACAACACGCTGAAAGCAGTGAAAATCAAGGGTTCCGTTGTAAAAGAATGGATCGAGATGACTGCTGGGAAATTCAATACCATTGATCCTTCAAAAACAACTGAACAAGCATTATTGGATCCAGCGTTCCCTGTATACAACTTTGATGTCATTGACGGGGTGGAATACCAGATCGATGTGACAAAGCCAGCGAGATATGATTCGAAGGGTGTTCTCATTAATCCTGACTCCAGCCGTGTCGTAAACCTTGAGTATAACGGCGAATCGGTGGATCCTGACCAGGAATTCATTGTTGTCACGAACAATTACCGTGCTGGCGGAGGCGGAAACTTCCCAGGATTAAAGGGAAGCGAGCTTGTGGTTGATTCTGCGGATGAAAACCGTCAAGTGCTGATGGACTATATTTCTGAAGTAAAAGAAATCACTCCAACGGCAGATAACAACTGGTCCATCGCCCCAATCTCCGGTGACGTAAACGTAACGTTCACTACTTCGCCTAAGGCTGAAAAATACATTGGTGAAGGCAGCCCGTTCTCTTATACTGGCAAGACTGATAGCAATGGGTTTGGGATTTTCAAATTTGACCTCAACCGCGGCGTCAAAGTCCAGCTTTTGGGCGTAAATGACCTTCATGGACAGCTTGACACTGTTACAAAAGTAAGCGGCCAAAACGCAGGACATATCGAATATACGGCAGCGGCATTGAAGCAGGAAGAAGCAACAAATCCAAACACACTTATGCTGCACGCTGGTGACATGGTTGGCGGAAGCCCGCTGATTTCTGCCCTGTTCCAGGATGAGCCAACGATCGAAATCCTGGAGGAAATTGGTTTCGATGCTGGGACATTAGGAAACCATGAGTTTGATGAAGGAATTGACGAGCTGAAGCGCATGATCAACGGCGGCGACCATCTGAATGGTACACAAGGCTATGATGGCATTGATTTTCCGCTTGTAGCAGCAAATGCCTATGATACAAGAGACGGCAAGCTGATCACCGAACCATATACCGTACTGGAGACAGGCGGCCAAAAAATTGGTGTCATAGGGGTAGTAACCCAGGAAACTCCAACACAGATCGTCAGAAAAGGGAACGAAACCCTTGAAATCACGGACGAAGCTGCAGCCATCAACAAATATACTGCTGAGCTAAAAGATCAAGGCGTTGAAGCCATCGCTGTTCTTGCCCATAATCCTGCTATTCAGACAGGCTATACGGATGCTTTTGATGCAAGTAGAATTGCTGAGCAGGTCAACGACGAAGTAGATGTTATTTTTGCTGCTCATAACCACGTAAAGGTAAACCGCGTGGTAGACAACAAGCTGATTGTCCAGGCGTATTCCTATGGTTCAGCTTACTCCGATGTAGAAGTTGAAATTGATCCGACAACGGGGGACATCTATAAAAAGTCAGCTGAAATCAAGACTGTATTTCAAAATGACTATACTCCAGATCCGGAGGTAGTTGCAATCATGGACAAGTATGAAGAAAAAGCGGAGCCAATCAAGGCACAGGTAGTCGGCCAGTCTCTGACCACTCTTGAAAAAGGCTACCCAACCGTCGCAAAAGAATTTGGAGACCTCGGCCTAGGAAACCTGATTGCAGATGGCATGGTGGCTGCTATGGATGCTGACTTCGCGATGATGAACGGGGGAGGCGTGCGCTCGCCGCTTGAAGCAGGTGAAGTTTCCTACGGTGACTTGTTCGCAATCCAGCCATTCGGAAATGTATTGAACAAAGTGAAGCTCAGCGGTGCGGACATCCGGGTCATCCTGGATGAACAGATTACCACTCGCGGACTTGATTACCATATTGCAGGCTTCAAGTACACATACAAGTATGATGATGCTGCTAAAACAGGCCAAGTCGTTGATATCACATTGCCTGATGGAACGCCAGTCGATCCAGCAAAAGAATACACAGTGGTTGTCAACAACTATATGTATGGCAATATCTCGACAAGCATCGGCAAGCTTTCCACTGACATGGAAGTGGGTCCAATCGACCTGGATGCAACCGTCGACTATGTTAAGTCCTTGACTTCTCCAATTGACTACAAGGCAGAAGGAAGAATTACAAGGGTTAACTAATTTAAAAGGACTGCAGGGATTGTTAGAATCTTTGCAGTCTTTTTTTAGGTTAGTAAGAATGGTACATTTGTTGCGATGGCATCTGACCAGGCAGAAGACAGAGTGTTGCTAGGTAGATTAAAGTAACCAATATAGATTAAATTGCTTTAAAATAGCCCAGCATAAACAAAAGTTACTTATAAATCACAAAGTGTCAGCGGGAAAGCTGAAAAGGCGTCTACTGTTTATTTGTATAAAAAAAGGAAAAAATTAAAAAAATAGTTTATTCTATAAGGAATTTTAGAATTTCCAAGCAAGAAAAAGGTATTTCTTTAACATATTATGCAGTTGAATCCTGCAGGCAACAAGAGTAAAGCAACAAAGGTGACTGTAAAATAAATATAAAGATGTGGAGTAATAAATTAGCCTTCTTTCATTACTGAAAGGGGCTTTTCCTGATACTCCAGTCCATGTGAATATCAATTAAGGATATTTTTTTGTCCTTAAAGTTCAGTTTTTCCTAAGAAAGACAGTTTGCCGGTTAATAAACCGTATTCCGAGTCAAACTAAGTAGAAGTTTATTGGGTTTAAAGGAAGTGTCTAGGATGGACTTTTTTCAAAGCCAGGAATCTTTGACCGCTATGGAATGGGTTCTTCGGGCTGTGGTGGCTTTTATTTTCTTGGTAATTGTTGCGAGAGTACTGGGGCAGCGTGCCATCGCCCAGCTAAGGCTGCTGGATTTCGTCATGGCGCTCGTGATTGGGAATATTATCGCCCATCCTTTATCAGATGAAGATCTGGGGCTGAAAGGATCCGTCATTACGACGGTTGTCCTGGTGGCTCTGTATCTGGGAGGCATATATTTGCTCTTGCGGTGGCCGTGGTTCCGAAGGCTGCTGAATTCCGCACCGATTACGATCATTGAGGACGGAGAAATTTTATATAAAAGTTTAAATAAAGCCAGAATCTCAATTGATGTTTTATTAGAAGAGTTGCGGGAGGCAAAGGTAGAGGATATAAAAAAGGTTGCACTGGCCAATTGGGAAGCAAACGGGAAAATTTCATTTTTTTTACATCCTAAGTATGAACCGGTGACGCCCGCATTTTTAAAGATGGAAGCAGATTCTTTCGATTTCCCGCGGACGATTATAAAAGAAGGAAGATTGAATATTGAGGAATTGGAAAAAACCCATAAGGATGAAGAATGGGTCGTTTCATTCCTAAAACGGAATTACCAGACTGAAATTAAAAATGTACTGTTAGCCACTCTTGACCGGAAAGAGAAATTAAAGGTGTTTTTATATAAATAACGAAATGGTACGTACGCTTCAGGAGGAGCAGATATGGATATTTATCAAAGGATTTGGGATGCAGATATGATGGGCAACGGCATCCGGCCAATTACAGCCAAGGAAAATAGAAACCTGTCAGAGGGCTTTGTTGTGGTAGATCTGGAAAGCTGTGGCCCAGAGCATTCACTTTTCAAGGAAGTCCATATACCAGACCACAAAAGAGGCAGCTATCAATTGGTTGAAAAGCTGTTTGATAACTATGCCTTAGATCAAACCAGAAAAGAGAGAAGCAACAGGAGTGAATCAAGGGAAGTGCAGGAGTTTTTACTCACGGCAATGGAAACTCCTCCTCTCCGGGTCGCGAAGGAATATATGGAGAAAACGTCAGGTGTCCAAATTGGTGATCAGGAGTGGTATACCTATTTGCATGACCGCTGGTTTCGGCAATTTAACTGGGACAGCGGAAAAGACTTATCCGGCTTTGAACATGTGTTCATTGGAGAACAGAATCGAAAAAGGCTGGTTGGACACCATTTTTGGTATAAATACTATCTTGAGGACAATCCCGATCTGAACAAGCTTCATCAGGACCAGATTGAACTGGATTGCCTAAACCTTGAGATACAAAAGAGAACAGCTCCGTATGTCTTAACGATGGGCTACCATTTAAAGGCCTTTGATTATGAAAAAAGGCGTTTCATTGATATCTCAAAAAAGAGGTGCGGATTCTTTGTTGGAATGAGTGCAGAAGGCCTTCTGGCTTTAGGAACTGTCCGGGCCATGTTAAATGAGGAGGCCGTCGAATATTTCACTTTGAATGGTGTAAAGTACCAGCTGGAATTATTCATGAGTCCTGATAACAAATGCATCCGAACTTTTTATACGATGAGTGAAAACCTTGACTCATGAAAGGTTCCCGGCTAGCACCAATGAGCAGACTCATGATCTATTCGATTTTCACCTTAATATGATCAACAGCATTGTATCCGTAGCCTTTCCGGTTCCAGAAAGGCTGGCTTGGCTGTTTCCGTTTAAAGGAATCACTAGCACGCGACATGATCTTGTATTCACCACGTTCGGCGGCCGTCCATTTATAGGACCACCGAACCCAGCTATATTCTGTGCTGCCATGCCTTTGTATTTCGGCCTGTTTCCATGTGTGCCCCTTGTCCAGACTGACCTCAACCATGGTAATGCGGCCTTTGCCAGTCCAGGCGATTCCGTTAATGATATGGGTTCCGGCATTTAAAATATCCATATCCTTAGGGTTTTGGATGGTGGAATTCACATTCATCTCGGTGACAGGTCTTGCATCTTTTTCGTTATCTTTATGTGGATAGTAAACATAGTCGATGGACTGAAAAGGTCCAGAAAATTCTGAGTCCATGACAGTAATGTGCTTGATCCATTTAACAGAAGCCATAGCGTACCATTGCGGGGCAATAAGTCTTAAGGGGTAGCCATGCTGAAAGGGAATGGGCCTGCCATTGAATTCATAGGCTATTATTGTATCAGAATCCATTGCCTTCTCCAGAGGCAGGCTTCTCGCATATGGGTAGACTTGATTCAGGTCGCTCCTTGGTCCATAATCATACCCCTCGACGACCACCTCTTTGGCCCCTTCTTTTATTCCTGCACTTTCAAGGAGTATGCGGAGAGGGACACCTTTCCAGACGGCCTGGCTGATTGCTCCTTTGTCCCATTGCTCACCATAGACTTTTGGGTTAAAAAGACGGCGTTTGTTTCCGGCACATTCCAGGACAATTTTAATTGTTTTGGAGGGGAAGCGGAAGAGGTCGTCCATTGAAAACAGTTTTGAGCGGGTTACGGCGCCACCAATTGGAAGCCAATAGCTGTTAAAAGGAAAAACTGGGTATAAAAAATGATTTCGCCTGTAAAATAAACGGCTATCAACTGTATCACTTTCGATAAACTCTATGGGTGATTCCTGATTTTCCGGTAGTAAACTCTTTGTGGTCAGAAACGGCTGTACCCAGGAACGGTGGGAATTCATCGGCATTCCTCCTATATGAAGACAACTAGTTACAAATTATGCTGCTGTTGCTCAAAATATCTCTGGAAGGGAATATAGAAGGATTTTTGCACTTAACCTATTTTTAACAATTAAATCATACTGAGTTTTCATTCATTTGGTATCCTCTCTTAGAACTAATTCTTTTAGAGGAGGCAATGAACATGGAACTGGTGAATGACAATATGATTGGAAGGACATTTCGAACCATGATTGTGCTGCTACTGCTTTTCCTGGGAATCGAAACATCTGTGTCGGCACAGGAGGCGAGTTTCGGCCATGGACAAAGTGTAACGGTCAATGTCATGTCCTATAACATTCATCACGCTGAAGGCGTCGACGGTGTTTTAGACCTGGAACGAATTGCAGAGATTATTGAGCAGGAAAAGGCAGATATTATTGGGCTTCAAGAGGTGGACAACCATTGGTCTGAACGTAGTGAATTTCAAGATCAGGCTAAGCTTTTGGCCGAGCGTCTGGGAATGTTTTATACATATGCTCCTAATCTGGACCGGGATCCTTTAAAGGAAGGTGAGGAGCGCAGGCAGTACGGAACAGCTATCCTGAGCAAATATCCAATCCTGCATTCAGAAAATCATTCCCTGACTAAGATCGGGAACACAGAGCAGCGAGGAGTATTAGAGGCAATTATTAATGTGAAGGGAAACCATCTTCATTTTTATAATACGCATCTCGCGTTAACCTCTGCTGAACGAGAAATCCAGATCCAAGAAATGATTGAGTTGGCAAGCAGTTCAAAAGGTGCTAAGATCTTTGCAGGGGACCTTAATGCAACGCCCGAAAGTAAAGAAATGATACCAATGTATGAAAACTATAGGGATGTTTTTGCGTCAAGCCCTGATGCATTTACATACCCTGCAAAAAATCCGTCAAAGCGTATCGATTATCTTTTTACATCTGGGGATATTGAAATAACAAACAGTCATGTAATCCGGAGCCTGGCTTCGGACCATCTGCCAATTGTGGCGGAAATCGTTTTGGAACGCGAAAGCCCTTTTTTAAATGGCCATAAGTAATGTTTTTACCGGAATCCTGTCCTTGTGGCAGGGTTTTTTATTGCCATGTAAACTCATCCATTGGAAATGCCTCCAATTATTCACTAATGAGTTCTGCCTGTAAACCTGTTAGCCTTGAATAGGACCTGTTTTTAATACACAAAAACAAACAGGAGGTATACAAAATGAAGAAAATTTTTGCCTTGGTCATTGTTATGACATTGGTCATTGGTTCATATAAAGTGTTCGCCGCGCCGTTGACGTCTAAAAAAGAAGAGGAAAAACAGACGAGTGATCCTTTAACATACAAGCAAAACGAGATTGACACGAAAAAATCTGCAGTCACAGACTCGCGATTTATAAAAGAAGAGGAAAAGAAACTGCTGGCGCGCCTTGTTCACGCTGAAGCCAAGGGGGAACCCTTTAATGGGAAAGTGGCAGTTGCAGCTGTTGTACTGAATCGTGTGGATCATGAACAATTTCCGGACTCAGTAAAAGAAGTGATATACCAAAGAAATGCTTTTGAACCTGTTCAAAATGGCTCGATTAATAAGCCTGCCAGCAAGGAAGCTGTAGAAGCCGTTGAGGAAGCTTTGGAAGAACAGGGAGAGCGTGGGGCGAACGAGGAACTGCTTTACTTTTATAATCCAGATACAGCAACAAGTGATTGGATTTTCTCCCGGGATGTTGTTAAGACAATTGGGAACCATTCATTTGCTATCTAAAAAGCGTGTCCAGCACGAAAAAGCTGCACGCTTTTTTGTTTTTATGAAACCAAAGGACTTCAGATGAATATGGCGTGATACATGTTTTAACCAGTAAAATATTTACCGGTAAATGGTGTCCTTTAACATGACGGAAGATCGGGGATGGACCTCTAAATGCTAATCGGCTCTGCAAAAAGCAGTTTTTAACTAACGGAGGGACCCAGGTTAAGGGAGAGTTTTAGGTTTTTAATGGGCCTTCTAGCAATTTTTGTGCCAAATACTACTCTTTTTCTGTAAATAAGCTTAAATGGTCCAAAAGATTCATTATTTTTGTAAAAATCAAATTTTTACTTGTAAGCCTTTTCATATTTTGTTACTATACATGTACAGCAAGTAAATTATTTAGTAAATAACAGACAAAAATTCTATCGCTGTTAATGGGAAAAGAAAGAAGGCATTAATAATGGTTACGATCAAAGATATTGCAGACAGGACCCATGTTTCTGCTTCTACGGTTTCCAGAGTCCTTAATAATGATGAAACCATTTCGGTGCTGGACGAAACGCGTGAACGAATCCTGCAGGCCGCAAGAGAATTAGGCTATAAAACGATTTTGGAAAGAAGAATCCTTCAAAAAAAGAAAGCTTCCAAAAAAGAAATGGTAAGTGTGGGAATTGTCCTTTGCCAAAACGTTGAAGAAGAGCTGAGTGATCCCTACTTTTTATCCATCCGGCAGGGAGTCGAGGCTGAACTCTCAAGCCATGGGATCAAAACCACGATGTTCAGGCTGCGCGAGACGGACGCGGATCAGCATGTGGAAGGATTGGATGGCTTGATTGTTATTGGCAGGCTGAAGGAGTCCGCACTGAAAGGGGCACGTGACCTCGAAAATGTTGTTTACATCAACCATTCACCCGATGATGATCTTTATGATTCTGTTGCTATTGACTTTGAGAAAGCAACAGAAAAAGTCCTGAAGCACTTTTTGGATGCGGGCTACAAAACGATTGGGTATATCGGAGGAAGAGAAAGGCTTCATTTAAAAAATGAATCGATTACCTATGAGGACAAGCGCCATACGACTTTCGAGAGAGTGATGAAGGAAAAAGGCATGTATAAAGAGGAATGGGTCTATATTGATGAATTTACGATGGCTCATGGCTATGAACTGATGAAAAAAGCTATTCTGTCAGGTGACTTGCCTGAGGCATTCTTCGTTGCAAGCGATCCGATGGCTATAGGAGCACTGAGGGCGCTGCAGGAAGCAAGCCTTCAGGTTCCGGAAGATGTCGCCGTCATCTCTTTTGATGATATTGAAATGGCACGATACGCAAGTACACCGCTGTCAACGATCCGAGTCCATACAAATGAAATGGGCAGGATTGGGGTAAAACTTTTACTGGAGCGACTCAATGGAAGGAAGCTGCCGCTGAAGGTGACACTTCCAACCGAGCTAGTCATCAGAGAAAGCTGCAGGAAAGCGTAAACGAAAATGCCATTTAAGGAGGTGATTCTGTTCAGGAATTGCCAGTGACGTTATTAGTTTGTATTCAATAAAGGGTTGATCACCCGCTGCCTGAAGGCTGTGCCACCAGCCATCAGGTTCCCAAAAATGACGGCCATCATTTTGGGAGGGGCGAAAAACCACTGCTCACCTGCTAAATGGGAGCTTCTATATATTATATAGGCGCCCCTTGACTTCATCAAGAATAAGCTAGTTGACTTACGATGAGTTTTTTTAGTTTTTGTTCCTAACAAAAATAACAGGGGGTTCTTCCATGAAAAAAATGCTCAAAACAGTTATGCTTGCTGCTGCAATTACCACCGTTGCCACAGGGTGCAATAATAAAGAGGCGAGTTCAAGTGAAGGGGAAGGCGGCAAGACGGTTGTTACCATGTATTCAACCGTAACAAACGAAACCGACCAGATCACCATGAAGAACGCAGTTAAGAAATTCGAACAGGAAAATCCGGATATCGATATCAAGGATAACTATCCTGGCAATGAATATGAAGGAATGCTTCGTGTCAAAATGGCAGCGAACGACATGCCGGATCTGTTTGACACCCACGGCTGGGCTATTAATCGATATGGGGAGTACACAGAGGATTTGAGTGACATGAGCTGGGCTAAAGATCTTGACCCCGCCCTTGACCAGATTCTGAAGGATGAATCAGGAAAGCTTTATGCATACCCTTTAAACCAGGCGAAGGACGGTCTTACATATAATGCTAGTTTGCTAGAGGAGTACGGCATCGAGCCGCCGGCCACGTTTGATGAATTTATGGCTGCGCTTGAAACCATCAAGAAAAAAGGCAAAGGGGAAGTAACACCTCTCTGGTTTGCCGGTGCGGATAAAGGGGCTTTTGGCCAATATTTCGACCAGTTTGCGACGCCGCTGTTGGTTACCGATGAAAAGCATAACTTCCAGAAAGAGCTGCTGGATGGCACGTTCGACTGGTCCAATTATACATTCCTTCCTGAAAAGCTGAAAGAAATGCAGGAAAAAGGATATCTGAATGAGGATGTGCTCACAGCGCAAAACCATCAAATGACGGAATTGATGGCACAAAATAAAATTGGTTTCATCGTTGGCGGCGGAATGCTTGGCCCATCTGTTGAAGAACTGAATCCGGAAGTGAAGCTTGGCGTGATCCCGATGCCAGCCATTCATGAGGGAGACGAGCCAAGCTGGATTGGCGGTGAGCGTCATACTTTTGCCGTCTGGAAGGATTCAAAAGTGAAGGAAGAAGCCAAGAAATTTATTGAATTCTTGTCACAGCCGGAAATGGTAAAGGAAATTGCGGAAGGAACCTCGCTGCCGGCAGGCCTGACAAATACAGAATCGACAAACTATTACTCTGATTATTATAAAAAATATAAAGATATTGTGGTAGAACCGTACTTCGACCGCGTCTATCTTCCAAGCGGAATGTGGGATCCAATGGGTGCTTCTGGTCAGGAGCTGCTCTCAGGCACAGCATCTCCTAAGGATGTGTCCAAGAGAATGGAAGAAGAATACAAGCGTTTATTGGACCAAAAGAAATAAAAGGACAGGAAAGAGGGGGATCCCCCTCAGATTCCTGTAAACCTATGCTAGGAGTTGGACGACTATGATAGGAGTAGAAACAAGGAAAGAGACAATGGTTCGGTCATCGTCTTCAAAGAAACAGAAGAAGCCCAAGAAGGAATCCTCCCTTTGGTGGATGTATCTTCCGGCCCTGGCCGTTGTGTCCTTTTTTATCCTGTACCCGTTTATCAGCGGGATAAAGATTTCTTTTACTAACTGGAACGGCTTTTCCCAAACCTATGATTATATTGGCTTTAACCAGTATAAACGCATGTTCTCGGACCCCGACACCTGGCTTGTGGTGAAAAACACGCTGCTCTACGGCCTGGGCAGTACCCTTTTCCAGAATGTAATCGGCCTTATGTACGCTCTTCTGCTGAACCAGAGTATCAGGATGAGGTCCTTCGCAAGAACAATCGTGTATCTCCCAGTCATCATCAGTCCGTTGATCATGGGGTATATCTGGTATTTCTTCTTTGCCTTCCAGGGCGGTGCGCTTAATGATATCTTGATCCTTCTTGGAATTGATAAAATTAATGCCCTTGGCGATCCTTCCATTAATACTTGGCTGATTGTATTTGTAAACACGTTCCAGTTCGTAGGGATTGCGATGATTATTTACCTGGCGGGTCTTCAAAGTATTTCGAAGGATTTCTATGAAGCTGCCGAAATTGATGGTGCCTCTGCGTTCCAGCAGTTCAGGACGATCACATTGCCCTTATTAATGCCTTCGATCACAATCAATATGGTCATTAACATCATTGGAGGATTAAAATTATTCGACGTCATCATTGCCCTTACAGGCGGTGGACCAGGCTATGCTTCCCAGTCCATGTCCACTTTTATGTATGACTTGTACTTTAACAGGCAGGACGCGGGTTATGCGGCTACGCAGGGGATATTAATGGCTTTTATCATCCTGATCATCAGTCTTGCGGCACTGGTATTCTTTAAGCGCAAGGAGGTAGAAGCGTAATGAACTACATGAATAAGAGGAAGAAAATCGTTCTCTCCGCTGCTGCGCTGATCATTGGACTCATTCATATGGTCCCGTTCTATATTTTGGTGACAACCGCATTAAAAGCGAAGGGAGACTTTAGTTCGAAATGGGTCTTCCCGGATAAGCCCGCTATTGAAAATTTTTCGGAAGCTTGGGAAACGGCCAACTTATCCAGCGCTTTCTATAATACTTCCATTATTACGGTTTTTTCGGCTCTGCTGTTGATCATTTTTGGCTCCATGGCCGCTTATCCGCTCGCCAGAAGGCAGACAAAATTGAACAAGTTCATCTTCATGCTGTTTGTTGCCATCATGGTCATCCCGCCATTGACGGCTTTGGTTCCGCTGTATCAGCTTGTCGTTGATATCGGAATGATGAATACCCATGAAATTGCGATTTTTAACAATGTTGCTGCGTATATGCCGCTTGCCATCTTCCTGTACGCAGGATTCATCCGTTCGACGATTCCGAAAGAGCTTGAGGAAGCGGCCAAAATCGATGGAGCAAGCACACTGGGCATTTTCTTTAAAGTGGTCTTCCCGCTGTTAAAACCAGTGACCGCCTCAA
Source organism: Mesobacillus foraminis (assembly GCF_004340465.1). Taxonomy (GTDB): domain Bacteria; phylum Bacillota; class Bacilli; order Bacillales; family Cytobacillaceae; genus Mesobacillus_B; species Mesobacillus_B foraminis. The sequence continues at coordinate 331,110 of NZ_SLVV01000006.1, forward strand.
TTTTGATCATTTCCTGTGTCTATATCTGGAATGATTATCAATTCGCGATCTTCTTCCTGCAGGCGGAGGAAGTAAAGACGATTACGGTAGCTCTTGCTGGGTTCTTCGGTGAAAATGCAAACCGGATGAATCTCGTTGCAGCTGCTGCCATCATGGCAACATTGCCAATGGTCATTTTGTTCCTGCTTCTGCAGAAGCATTTTGTTAAAGGGCTGGCATCCGGCTCTGTTAAAGGGTAAAAAAGGTGCCGCTTCATCATCCAGAATATGAACTAAACTGTAAGACTCTGTTTTATTTAAATTATTTTCATAATTATTAGGAGGTCTATCATGTCAAAGATTACTTTTTTAGGTGCAGGAAGTACGGTATTTGCGAAGAATGTCCTGGGAGATTGCATGCTGGTTCCAGCTCTTCAAGGCTTTGAATTTGCATTATTCGATATTGACGAGCAGCGTTTAAGGGATTCCGAGCAAATGCTGAACAACCTGAAGCAAAGCCTCGGCAAGGACATTGAAGTTCGCGCTTATCTGGACAGGAAAGATGCTTTAAGAGGAGCAAAGTATGTCATCAATGCAATTCAGGTGGGTGGCTACAAGCCGAGCACCGTCATCGATTTTGAAATTCCAAAGAAATATGGATTGCGGCAGACAATTGCGGACACAGTGGGCATCGGCGGGATTTTCCGCAATTTGAGAACCATCCCTGTCATGCTGGATTTTGCGAAAGATATGGAGGAAGTATGCCCGGATGCCCTGTTCCTGAATTACACCAATCCAATGGCCGTCCTTACTGGGGTCATGAACCGCTATACGAAAATCAAAACCATTGGACTTTGCCACAGTGTCCAGATTTGCACGAAGGATTTGTTTGAACATTTGGGCATGGACAAGGAAGGCGTAAAAGAAAAAATCGCGGGAATCAACCATATGGCATGGCTCCTGGAGGTTTCAAAGGATGGTGTTGATCTCTACCCGGAAATCAAGAAAAGGGCAAGGGAAAAGCAAAAAGAAAAGCATCATGATATGGTCCGCTTTGAGCTCATGGATAAGTTTGGCTATTATGTAACTGAATCCTCCGAGCATAATGCAGAATATCATCCATATTTTATTAAATCAAAATATCCGGAGCTGATTGAAAGGTACAATATTCCTCTCGATGAATATCCGCGACGCTGTGAAAATCAAATTAAAGGCTGGGAAAGCATGAGGACCGAGCTGGTAAACGATACATCGCTGACTCATGTACGTTCGAGAGAGTATGGTTCCCGGATCATTGAAGCCATCGAGACAGACGTTCCGTTCAAGTTCGGCGGCAATGTGCTTAATACTGGCAGACTGATTTCAAACCTGCCAGAAAAGGCATGTGTCGAAGTACCTTGTGTTGCTGATCGAAGCGGCATCACTCCTACCTACGTGGGAGACCTGCCGGAGCAGCTGGCTGCTTTAAACCGCACCAACATCAACACTCAGCTTCTCACCATTGAAGCAGCAATAACGAAGAAAAGAGAATATATTTACCAGGCGGCCATGCTTGATCCGCATACGGCAGCAGAGCTCTCCATGGATGACATCATCTCCCTTTGTGATGATCTAATTGAAGCGCACGGGGACATGCTTCCAGAATTCACTGGAGAAAAGGCTGTACCAGTAACGAATTAAGAATATGGGCGGTGCTGTTCAGAGTAAAATGGGCAGCACTGCTTTTTTTATTTTGTCCTTTAATGCCAAACCAAACAGGATAAAAGCAGAAAATGTCGAACGTTATAAAGAGTGTTTTTAAAATAATAGATCACTTCAGATGATCAAGGGGGAACAATATGATATTAGAGGCGGCAATCTTGCAGGTTAAAACGGGAACAGAAACGGAGTTTGAAGAAACATTCCGTCGGGCATCCGCCATCATTTCGTCAATGAAGGGGTACATATTTCATGAACTGCAGCGCTGCATGGAAGCGGAAGGGAAATATCTGCTACTGGTGCAGTGGGAAACATTGGAGGACCATACGGTCGGGTTTCGTCAATCACCACAATATCAGGAGTGGAAAGAACTTCTCCATCACTTTTATGATCCGTTTCCAACTGTGGAGCATTTTGAGAAGGTTACACTTTAGGACGCATTTCATGAATGATTCAAGGCGCAGGCAAATAGGATAGAAGGACGATAACTTTCATGGGAGTCGGATCGAAGAACCACAGATGCTCTAGAAAGGGCTGAGTCTTTGAGAAGAAATCGAAATGTAAATGTGATCATTCTATTGCTTATTTGCCTGTTGATCATGCTGATTGTGAATGTCCTTATCCACGTCAGGGTTTACATCGTCTACAGCTCGGGCATTGGACCAATCTTTATGATTGGGTTTATTATATTTCTCATTGCTTTGCTCTATCTCAAAGGGTAAAAACGGCAGTGCTTAACTGCTGTTTTTTATTTTGCTGCAGAGCTGGATTCTGCAGATCGACCAATGGAAATTCAGACTCGTAAAATAAAGCTTCTGCAGTTGGAATTCCAGACAAGTCCTTTTTGCATGTGAAAAGGAGGAAACAAATGGAGTTTCCAGAAATATAGAGGTGAGCGGCATTTTAGCGTCGTTACCAGTTAATCGGATAAAGAGATGAGAGGGAGGATTACAGTCAGCATGCTAGCAAACATAACTAGGGTGAAGGATCCGCGAATCCGGGAATATATTATGCCTTCCAGAATTGTGTGGAAATCTGATAATATCGATTCAAAAATTGAAAGCGACCATTTATTGCTTGAAAATAGGGATGGACAAGTTTTAATTAATCCCGAAGAAGCGGTTTGTTTTTACAATCAAGGGCGGCCGGCAAGCATCCTGCTGGATTTTGGAATCGAATTGCATGGCGGTGTTCAAATCTCCATATGGAATTGCGTCAGGAAGAATGAACTGTTAAAAACAGCAAAGGTTCGTGTTCGCTTTGGGGAATCTGCCATGGAAGCAATGAGCGATATCGGCGGAGAGACAAATGCTACAAATGATCATGCAATGCGGGATCAGGTCCTCGACATCAGTTTTTTGGGGGCCAACGAAATCGGCTGCACCGGATTTCGGTTTGTGCGGATTGATCTGCTAGAAGAAGATTGCATGATGCAAATCAAATCGATTCGGGCGGTGTTTTTACATCGTGGTCTGGAGTATAAAGGGAGCTTTAAAAGCAGCGACCCCTTGCTGAATCGAATATGGGAAACCGGAGCTTATACGGTTTACCTGAATATGCAGGATTACCTGTGGGACGGCATCAAACGGGACCGGATGATTTGGATAGGGGATATGCATCCCGAAACCTCTACGATACAGGCTGTGTTTGGGGAGCATGAAATTGTGCCTGCCAGCCTGGACTATGTTCGTGACAGAACGGAGCTTCCTGAATGGATGAATACCTTCCCAAGTTATTCCGCCTGGTGGATTATTATCCAGCATGACTGGTATATGCAAAATGGGGATTTGGATTATTTAAAGCAACAGAAAGGTTATCTCATTTCCCTACTGGATCAGTTGGGTGAGTATATCCAGGAAGATGGTACGAATACGGCACCCAATCCTTTTCTTGACTGGCCTTCAAGTGACAATCAGGAGGGAGTCATGGCAGGCATACATGCTCTTTTTACCTTAGCAATTGAAAAAGGGGGAAACCTCTGTCAATATTTAGGCGAGAAAGAGGCTGTAAGTCGGTGCCATCAATACGAAGCAAAATTGCGCCAGCAGCGGCCCTGGCATGCCAACAGCAAGCAGGCGGCGGCCTTGCTGGCACTGGCAAATATAATGGATAAAGAAGATGCCAACAAAAAAGTCCTTGCTGTTGATGGTTCCCGGGGTGTATCAACCTTTTATGGTTTTTATATGCTTCAGGCAAGAGCGGAAGCCGGTGATATACAAGGCAGTCTGGAGTGTATCCGGGAATATTGGGGAGGCATGCTGAAGCTCGGGGCCACTACTTTCTGGGAAGACTTTAATATTCAGTGGCTTGAGAACGCTTCCCGCATCGATGAACTGACTCCTCCAGGTATGGTAGATGTTCACGGAACATATGGCGACTACTGTTACGAGGGATACCGCCACAGTTTATGCCATGGATGGGCTTCCGGGCCTACCGCGTGGCTGTCAAGATACGTTCTGGGAATCGAGATTGTGGAAGCGGGCTGTAAAAAGGTAAAGATCAATCCCCAGCTGGGTGACCTTGAGTGGGTGGAGGGTCAATATCCAACGCCTTACGGTAATATTTCCGTAAAGCATGTTAAGCAGGGAAACGGCTCCGTACATACAACCATTAATGCACCGGTAGAGATTATGATTGAAAGGCATTAAGGTTTTCCTGTGGTTTGGTGAGAAACCTTGTGAAGCCTAATGTTCAGGAAATACAGAAGTGATGATAAATGAAATAGAATAGAAAAAATACTTGATACACACTGTGAAATAAAAGGTAAAAAGAGGAGTGCGTTTCTTGGACATGCACTCCTCTTACCACTGGATAGCGGGAGCCTGCCAGCATGACTATTTTACAGAAGCTTCATGTTTGTAATGCAGGTATTGTCCCTTTTGAAGGTGGAAATTTCAGCCTCCGATACTTTGCCGCCAAACTCAATGGTTGTTCGGTATTTTTTATCGCGCGGCAGCCATAAATCGATAAACCCGTTATCCTGAGACTGAAGGGTTTTATCTAGAATGACATTCCCATCCATATCTTCAATGTAAACTTTAAATTCTTCATTTACTAATTCACCTTGACAACCTGTCAAGCTATGGTTCGTTCAAGGGTGGGTCTGATTGACATAAGGCGCAATGGAAACAAAGAATTCATCCCCGGATAAGTTATATAGCTGTTCTTTTCCTTCAGCATCCTTCACCATCAATTGTTCAGAAGTGATCGAGGCGGATTCCGCTTTTAAGCTGCCTGAACTATACCCCTGGACTAATTCTTTTATATCGATGGTTTCTTTCTCTTGGGAAGTATTCGAATCATTATTGCTGCCACATGCCGCTAATATTCCGGCCGCCAAAACCGTGACTGCGAAAATCTTTACTTTCATTCGTATTCACCACCTTGCCAATTGCCAAATATCTTTTTTTACTAGAATAAATACTTCACATCCATTATCTTAGCATAAATATTTGCTGAGTCTATGAAGTTAAAATCTTTTAAGATGACGTTTTGGTGACAAGTTTTTTTGACTATTAATCCTTTTTTACATGATCACGTACAATTGGCTGCGGAATCATTTTACAAATTTAATAGCCTGCTTTCATTCTGGAAAAGATATAAAGAAAACATGCTGTGAAAAAAATCCCTTATACAAAGGTAAGGAGCTTAGAACGATGAAACAACCTCGACTTGATCACAACGTAATGAAGATTCTTAAAGGTAAAATTGTATTGATAAGGACAGAGAGAGGCGCCATATATCTTGTGGGTCCCATCCAGCTTCCTGTCAATCTTTATGGAGAGACCGTTGTATTTCACTGGTACTGCTGGCTGAACTGCGACGAGGAGACAGAGGATTTTGAGAAGATTATTGAAACGCTGTCGTCTTCCAACCTTGCTGAATACCAGCAATCGAGTGTTTTAGTGTATGGTGATTTTAGAGATGGAGAGGATGCGCTGGTTCGAATGCACTCGATATGCCATACAGGAGATATATTCGGGAGCAAAAGGTGTGATTGCGGCTTCCAATTAAAGCAGTCCATGAGGATGATTGTCGAACACGGAACGGGAGCCCTCTTTTACCTGGCCAACCACGAAGGCAGGGGGATTGGACTTTTCAGCAAGGCGATGGCCTATCTCCTTCAGGAAAACGGCTTTGACACGGTAGAAGCAAATGAACATTTGGGATTTGTGGATGACTCCAGGAATTATGAGGATGCTATACAGGTTTTAAAAACGATTCGTTCGAAACCTGTGACCCTGGTTACGAATAATCCCAGAAAACTTGCGGCTCTCAAAGATTCAGGGATGCAAGTTTCCGGCAGAACTCCACTGTGGGGGGATGTGTCCGAATTTAACGAAAAGTATTTACAAACGAAAATAACCCGCTCCGGGCACCTAAAAGGGGATCCGGCTTGCTTGAATGACTGAATGCAAGATGATTTAATAACTCAAAAAATCTCTCCGTTCCCGAATTCCTGATGGTAAAATGAACCTATCTACATAGAGATTCGGGGTGTCCATATGAATGTAAACCATATTTTAGTGGCGGGGAACTTTAAAGAAGAATTTAAAAAGAAGATGCCCGACCAGCTTCGTCATGAATTTCGCTTCTTGCCGGTTGAAAAAATTACCGGGGAAGATTTGGATTGGGCAGATGTGTATGTTGGCTTTCAGCCTGCGCCCGACTTCGATCTTTCAAAAATCAACTGGGTTCATTCCTTTAATGCGGGAGTGAATAATTATCTGGAGCTGTCAGGGTGGAGTGAGAACCAGGTACTGCTAACCCGGACTGTTTGTTCATTTGGCCAGCGAATCAGCGAGTACTGTTTGAGCTATGTCCTTCGAGACATTCAGTATCATCAGGAATTTCATGAGAAGCAAAGGCTTAAGAAGTGGGAGAAGAGGACTCCAAAGATGATAAGGGATCAGACGGTTGTCATTTATGGCACGGGGGATATTGGGCAAGAAGTGGCCAAAACGTTTGATTTTTTCGGGGCAACCGTTTACGGGATTTCCAGGAGCGGCAGCCAGAAGCCCTATTTTAAAAAGGTTTTCGATACTGCACCTTCATCCATTCTTTCAAGAGCGGACTGGGTAATCAGCACCTTGCCGTTAACGCCGGAGACTGACAAGATGTTTAACTCTTCCTTTTTTAACCAAATGAATGGATCCTTTATCAATGTTGGCAGAGGGGCAACGGTGGATGAAAAGGCATTAATAAAGGGCCTTGATAAAGGAAACGTGCAGTCTGCTATCCTTGATGTACTCGCTGAGGAACCATTGCCGGTAAACTCCTCTCTCTGGACAAGGGAGGATGTGACCATCACTCCGCATATTTCCGCCGTAACCGAGCTGGATGAAGCCATTCAGTGTTTCCTGGAGACTCTGCGGAAAGTGGAGAATGATGAATTGCTGCCCAATCTCGTGGATGTTGGGAAGGGGTATTGACTAGTATCGAAGCGGGTTCGTAAGATTTTACATACCAGATTTAGTCTATTTAAAGAAGAATTGAACTATAGGCAGTTGTCCCTGATATTTGTGGGGACAATTTTTTTTATTTCTTTATATTTGATTTTGTTGAGGATTTCGCCAGCATGCCTGGTCTGATTATTATTCCTATTTCTCCTGGATGGGGGAAGGGTCTTCATACAGGGAATGAAGACCAAATCGAGGCAGGGAACCCAGGGGAAAGTTCTTCATGCAGGGGATGAAGACCAAATCGATGCGGGCAAGCCAGGGGAAAGAACTTCATGCAGGGGATGAAGACCAAATCGAGGCAAGAAAGCCAGTTGAAAGGACTTCATGCAGGGAATGAAGTCCAACTCGAGGCAGGAAAGCCAGGGGAAGGGTCTTCATACAGGGGATGAAGACCAAATCGAAGCAGGAAAGCCAGGGGAAAGGTTTTCATGAGGGGGATGAAGACCAAATCGAGGCAGGAAAGCAAGCGGGAAGGTCTTCATGAGGGGGATGAAGACCAAATCGATGCGGGCAAGCCAGTGGAAAGGTCTTCATGGAGGGGATGAAGACCAAATCGAGGCAGGAAAGCCAGTGGAAAGGTCTTCATGGAGGGAATGAAGACCGAATCGAGGCAGGAAAGCCAAGGGAAAGGTCTTCATGCAGGGGATGAAGACCAAATCGAGGCAGGGAACCCAGGGGAAAGTTCTTCATGCAGGGGATGAAGACCAAATCGAGGCAGGAAAGCCAGGGGAAGGGTCTTCATAAAGGGAATGAAGACCGAATCGAGGCAGGAAAGCCAGGGGAAAGGTCTTCAGGCTGAAGAGTAAAAATCGTGTTGTCATACATAGTAGGACCACTGATGAACCCCGGCTTTTGTAAATTTAGTTTCTAATATAGAACGTATCCTTTTTTTTGACAACAGTCCTTTGCACCATTCATAAACAAGATTGGTAGTGATTTTTAGTTCAGGAAAAAGCAGCTTCAGTTCCTCAACACTTCGTAAAACAGCAGCTGCAGCAACTTCCTCGTGCCCGCAGTCACGGCAAACGCATTTCTGCCTTTCTATTGAAATTATAAACGAGGCACAATTGGTACAGATGATGCCCTTTTGCAGCTGACTGTAGTGATAGGTTGGCAAAAGACGATAAGGAGAATCATTTAAATGAAGAGAGAGTAATTTGTCTGCCAGCGCCTTATGTTTTTGACCTAATGTTGATACGTTCGAATTTAGAAGTTTAACGAAATGGTTCAACTGAGTGGGGAGGAGGAAAGATTGGTAGAGAGGTGCTTGGTATAAGGTAAACTCGGGGTTAATAAATATCACGAATGGAGAAATCGGGATATTATAACCCGAGTTCTGGAGTAATTGGCGCAGCAGTGTTTCATTTCTGCTTAGCTGGTTGAGTGGATTGATAATCTCCGTTTTAGGTTTTTTGTACAATCGACTAGATTCGTAAAAATAATCGCCTTTAAAATTTTTCACCTCACAGAAATAAAGCGTTTCAGACACAATAATAAGGGAGTCGATTTGGAAAACTGTGTTATTTAGTTTAAGAAGCAAGTCATTTAAAATAATGCATTCACATGTTAGTTTTTCTGTCAATGAATCAAATCGTACCTCACCTTCATACCCCTTTTTCAGGTTTAAGTAATGTTGCTTGTCCTTGTCAGACAGACTGCTTCGAGTATTCAGGATTTTTAGGATTTGCAGTTCCACGGATTCGGAACGAGCTTTATAGGGCATTATGCACAACCTTTCTTGTAATTTCAGTCTAATTATATGTGATAAAAATTTTTATCGATTGAAAACTTTTGTCTATTTTAGTAAAAGCGACTAACCTCCATGCCCTCCTTATACTGAATAATGGCAGGAAAAAACATGCCCGCTCCCAATAAAAAAGAAGCCAGCCCCTTGCCAGCTCCTCCAATTCGATATTACACCTTCCTAACCGTAAAAAACTTGGTTAACAGCCAAGGTCCCGGAGCAAATCCCAGTGTTAGCTGCCAGGCGCCGATAGCCTGCAGGTTGTATTCCCTGGCGAGGATCATTTTGGTGCTCATGCTCCGGACATCTTCAAACCATACCTCGTGTGTCCGTCCTTGTTCATCCCGGTACTGGAAATACGGAGATTGGTAGACTTCTGAATATTGGATGGGGGACTGATGGCGGATGGCGGTATCAATGGCATTTTGGTTCGAGATGGCGCTTGCGACGGTACCGGCCGTGTACGGAACCACCCAGTCATACCCGTATAAAGGCACGCCTAGTATAATTTTCCTGGTTGGAATCCTTGAAATGGCATACTCGATTGTTCTTCTGACCTCGGTTATTGGCGCAGTCGGGCCGGGTTCACTGCCGGCGTGATGCCAATCATAGGCCATGATGAACACATAGTTGACCACAGAGCCAATTCCGCCAAGGTCATAGCCTTTGAGCCAGGGAATATCCTCGCTTGTTTTGGCAGGTACCGAAACCGTCACTGCCAGTCCGGCAGGTTCGAACCGTTCTCTCAGCTGGCGTAAAAAACCTGTATAAAGGTCCCGGTCTGCCGCCGCCACCCTCTCGAAATCGATATTTACTCCACCATACCCCCTAGCTGTGGCCAAGTTATAAATATTGTTAACTAGATTATTCCTCGCGGTCGGGTTATTCAGGACCTGAGAAGCGAGGTGAGTGCTAAATCCTCCTGAGGTTAGATTTGTGATCGTAGCAAGAGGGGTGACCCGATGGCTCCAGGTAGCTTGAATTGCCGTTAGATCATTGAGCTCGTTTACAATATCCCCATCAGGTCCGATACGGTAATGAAAAAGGGAGATGGAAGAAGCGTAGGGTGCAAAATCACTGATCAGGTCCCGGTCCTGCTCGGGGCTGCGGACAACATAAAAGGTCAATGTGCCTGCGATATAATCAGAAGCGATGTTTGGGATCGTCACCCTGGTTCCGGGCTGAAGGGAAGATGGGTTAACGGTAGGGTTGGCAGCCCTTAATCGTTCCAGAGGTACCATCGAGCGCCTTGCAATACCGCTTAACGTATCACCAGGCTGAATCCGATAAGAGTAAAGGGGAATAAGCAGTGCCAAACCTGGTACAATTGTGCCTTCCTTCAGCCCATTGACCGCACGGACCTGGTCAATCGAGGTGCCATACCTTCTGCTGATGGAAAACAGCGACTCCCCAGGTGCAACTATATGAATGAACATGTTTGATGCCCCCAATCACGTAAAATTACAAAAAACCTCCAGTTAAATTCATTTGCATCCATATAGCCTATTTTCCTCAGTTGGGATATATGTCGATGGGATGGGCACATTTCCAAATCACAGGTTTAGCTCAAAACTGCATTGGCTATAGAGAATTGTTATAATGAGTGTAAATAAATGTAAGTGGAAGGAGCATGACAGTGGAACCCCAATTTCAGTTGTTTTCCAAAGAATTCACAAAGAACCCGTATCCCGCTTATGCAAAAATGCGGAAGGACGAGCCAGTCCATAAAATGAGGTTTCCAGATGGCCAGCTGGGCTGGCTGATCACCCGCTATGAAGATGCTGTTGAAATCATGAAAGATCCGAGGGTGATCAAGGATGTCTCCAAGTTATTTGGAGGCAACATGGATTCAGGGAGTGTTTTCATGCATAATATGCTTTTCTCCGATCCGCCTGATCATAAGCGCCTTCGCGGGCTGGTGCAAAAGGCGTTTACACCTCAAATGATTTCAGGCATGCGGGGGCGGATCCAGGAAATTACGGACGAGCTCCTGGACGAGGCAGCAAAGGGGACAAGAATGAATCTCATTGATGACTTCGCGTTCCCGCTTCCCATCATTGTTATTAGCGAGATTCTTGGGATTCCCACAGAAGACCGAGACAAATTTCGAATCTGGTCAAATTCGTTAATCGAGGGCTCAAACGGTGAGCATGCGGCTGAGATGTTTCAGCACGTAAACGAGTTTATTCAATATCTAAGCGAGTGGTTTGAGAAAGTGCGGAAAAATCCGGGTGAGGACCTTATCAGCCAGCTAATCCTGGCTGAGGATGAAGGAGACCAGCTTACAGAGCGTGAATTGTATGGAGTGGTCACCTTATTGATTATCGCTGGTCATGAAACGACAGTGAACCTTATTGGGAACAGCATTCTTGCCCTGCTGGAGCATCCAGACCAGTTTGACCTGCTTAAGGAGCAGCCGGATCGGATTCACCAGGCGATTGAGGAAACACTTCGATTTAATGGACCGGTAGAGTTCAGCACCTCCCGATGGGCGAACGAAGACATGGAATTCAGAGGACAAATGATCAAAAGAGGGGAACTGATCATCATTTCCCTGAATTCGGCCAACCATGATCCTAAGGTATTTGAGAATCCTGACCTCTTTGACATCTCCAGGGAGAAAAGCCCTCATCTTGCGTTCGGGAAAGGGATCCACCTTTGTCTTGGAGCCCCGCTTGCACGATTGGAGGGCGAAATCGCCATTACCAGCCTGATGCAGAGATTCCCGGAAATGAAGCTCGCTGTTGGCAAAGATGAGCTGGAATGGCGCCCAGGGATGATCGTCAGGGGAGTGAAGGAAATTCCCCTTTATCTAAAATAATGGAATGAATCATGTCAGGTCTTTGGGGCCTGGCTTCTTTTTTTTGAAACTAAAGCAGTCTCTCAATCGTATGTACATAACCGCGATTATTTACGACAAAATGTTTGGTAATTGTATGTAAATCACGGCGGCTACTTAGGACAAAATGTTTGATTATTGTATGTAGATCACGGTGACTACTTAGGACAAAATGTTCGATAATTGTATGTAGATCACAGTGCCTATTTACGACAAAACTTCTGATTATTCTGGCACTTTTTTACATAGCGAGGATATTGTTTAATGGTTGGCGCAGAATATAGTAAAATGGAAATAACTAGTTTCATAGGAGTGTATTGGATGCTAAATGTTAGGAATACATCTTTACTATATGATGACCAAGCGAAAGGGAAGACTTCCTCTCATCGCCTGGTGTCCATAAATGAGGGTGCAGCATGATAGCCGATCTGCTCACAAGGCTTGAGACAGAGAAGGATCGATGGATTGAATTCGCTCTAAACCAATATGTTATGAGCCTGCTTCCTCCTAATGGTAAAACAAACACGGTGGACCAGATTCTGATCGGTGTATTTGGTCCAGAACGTTTTGATAAAACATCTTTCATCCTGAGATTGCTTGGGACAGGTGACAGGGAAAGCGACTGTCTGGCACAGGTGCTCACTGCTAACGAATTCAACTTCAGCTTTATTTATAAATGGTCTGCCGACGATTGCTTTCATTTGGTCTATCCAGATCAAACCAGGGCAGCCTGCAAGAATGTAAAGGAGCTGGAAACGGAATTACAGGCACTTCGCAAGCAGATTGAGTTTTGGCTGGTCACCTATGATCAACCGATTATTGTTGAACTTTCCCGGAAGTATTTATCCTCCAGACTTTTAACCGATAAAAGGGAGAAGCTTTCCATCATGAATTTTCCTGGCGAGCCCGATGCCAGACTGCTTTCAGAATATATGCCTCTCTGCTCCACGTGTCTCGTGGCTGAAAGCGCACCGGAACTGGACGGCCAGCTGTCAGAAGCTGGACACTGGCTGCCAGATACCGGAGATTATTATATTGTATTGACTCAGTCGCTGCAGACGGATCCGGTCCAGAAAGCGGTCGGTTCGGGCGAAATTACGTCATTGGAGGAATTAAGGGAATTTTATCTGCGAAATGGCGTGGAAAGTGTTCACCCTATATTCCCGCTTGATTTTGGAAGGAATGTCGTTACAGTTTCCCCGAATGCACCAGTTTGGATGGATGCCTTATTTTTAGAATTATTGGAGGAAGTTACAGGCACCAAATCACCTGAAACACGGATGCTTGAGGTTAAAAGTCGAATGCGTGGCTTTGTCAGGACTAAGGACCTTCAATTGGAAACACTGGAGAAAAAACTGCAGGAATTACAGGAAAACCTCATTGCCTGCGAACAGAGCTGCCGTCAGTCGGAAGATGATGCAGCGCAGCTGTTTGGCCAAGTTGAGCTCTGCGAAGCCGAACTAACCAGTTTAAAGGAAATAGAGATTGAGAAATTTGTAGCATCATCAAATGAAGCAAAAGGACTGGCACCCTTCAAGGAACGGAAGATTTCGAGGCTGAAAGAGAGCTTTAAACAGCAGGAAACCTCCATGCTGGATTTTTATGAGGAACAGGCAGCCCGGGTTTCTATTTTATTAAAAGAAATCCTTCAGGATGAGTTCTCTCTAAGGGCTTTTGATACAAATCCGCCGATTGGCCGTCTTGCGCTGAAACACGGGAAAGGCCTGGATCAGTATTTGAATCAGGGGAATTTTGAAGAAGATGCCTCCATCGTCCGTGAGACCCTGGAGCGGAATAATGAAACCATCTTCAGCTACTATACCCGCCAGCTAGACGATTATAAGGAAAAGGGCGAAAAGCGGCTCCAGGAGCAGCTGAAAGTAAAGGAAGAAAAATATGAAGAGGCTGTAAAGAGGGGCCGCGAAACACAGGAACAGCAGGAGCAATATAAACATAAAATTCTTGAGGCAGAAGAGCAGCTGGCTGAGGCAAGATCCGTTTATCATCATTGCCTGGAGAGCATTCACAATCTCGATGACCTTTTAAAAGAAGAGTTTGCAAAGGCTGCCGCCAGCCTGCAGGAAATGATGCTGGCTGAAAATGCGTCGGATATCGAACGGTGGGCCTGCCATAACTACAGCCAAAGAATGTTAAAGCAGGCGGAAAGGATGATGAAAAATGACTACTTCTAATACAACTGTCGATAAAAAGTATCAGGAAGCCATCCAATCCTTGAAAAGGATTAATAATGAGCTCTTTTACGATGACCTTAAGCAGCTGATCAAAGAGCGGGAACAGGCGATTGCGGAGCTGAACGGGGAAGTATCCCAGTCGATTGAAAAAATGAAAAAATCCATGGAGAGCTTTCCGGTACAGGTAAGGGGCCAGCTGAAGGAAGAAATCATCGATCCGCAAACCCGGCTGTTTGAGGCCAGCATGGAGCGATTTGGCGATAATCTGGCGGCCATGGAACAGAAGCAGTCCTCCTGGCAGGAGAAGTACCAAGAGTATCTGTTGAAAACGGAAAATCTATTATCCGGCCTGAAGGAGCTCCTGAGGGAGGACCAGGAATTCACTGTTGGGCAAACGGACAAGGTACTGGCAGAGGTCAGGCTCCTGCAGGAACAGATCAAAGAAATCTTTGCCGACGGCTTCAAGGAGCAGGCCGCAAAAATGAATGTGAAATATGACGCAATCGGAGAACGGCTCAGCACGATCCTTCAGGAAATTTATGTACTGGAAGAGAGCCACAAGGCTGAGACCGAGCAATGGTATCAGTATTTCCAGCAGTTCCAGCATACCCAGAGGGATGCCCAGGCTAAGTGGGATGAAAAGTGGAAGCGGAGCGAAGAGGCAAGTGCAAAAAGAGAAAAACAGCTGAAAAAGTGGCTGGTTGGGCTGGTGGTTGGCCAGTTTGTGACTGTGGGGACATTGGTTGCATTTTTGTTTTTGAGGTGAATTAGAAGGACCCGTCCAGAATGGGGCGGGTTTTTATGTAATCTCGCATATTCAGTGCTGCTCACGTTTCGGAGGGTGAAACCTTGGATGAGGTAAAATTGGAAGAAAATAAAAACTCTATTGTATATAGCAAACCAAAGGAGGCCTCAATATGGGAGGAGCAATCGTTTGTTTGATCGTGTTAATCCCATTCTTCATTTTCGCAAGTGTTCTATCTAAAGGAAAAGGGGCATTTTTGCTGTCAGGTTACAATTCCATGCCCGCCGGTAAAAAGTCGGAAATTGATGAAGCTGCCTTGTGCAAGTTTATTGGGAAGATTATGTACGGTATTTGCTTAAGCCTTCTACTATTGGCGATCAGCGAGATGATGGATCATCAAGTTTTGCTATTCATTGGACTATTCCTATTCTTAAGTTTTATCGTTTTGGCGCTGGTCTACACAAATACGGGAAACCGATTTAAAAAGCAGGTATAAAAAGTTTAAAAATGATCCTATCTTCCAGAGCTTATAGTTTTATATGTGTTCAAAAGGCTGATTCAGTTTGAATCGGCTTTTTTAATTTTTGCTTGGTCATTAGGGAATGCGGTAATTTCAAAGTGCCACCTTAGGCTGCTGGCCCCATAAAGGTTACCCCACCGACTTCGGCTTTATTGAAGGTGCCTGGTTCAGTTATATTTCAAAGGGAAGAGTTTATTTTTCAAAAAAGGGATTTTTAATCCAAATTGCTAATTTTATTATTCTATGGTCTTATTTATTTTTCAAAGTGGCCTTCTTGAAGGGCTCTGGTTCAGTTACTTTTCAAAGGAAGGAACTTATTTTTCAAAAAAGAGATTTATGATTTAAATTACTAGTTTTCTTATTCAAAGGGGCAATTTTATTTTTTAAATTGCCTATTTTATTTTTCGAAGTGCTTTTCTTAAAGGTTCCGGTTAAGTAATTTTTTAAAAAAGATTTATGTCTAAAAGTGCAACAAATTATTATCTACTTCATTAATATAAAATCCAGTTGAAGTGCATTTGGATGGAGAAAAGCCTTTCTCGTATACGAAATGTCTCTTTTTGGAAATCTAATAAGGCTTGATTTTTTAATGAAAATGGTCTTTAATAGATGAATAGTGGATATTAAATGTCCATTATGGATAATTAAAATCCATAAAGTTTCGGTAAAGAAGAGGTGAGGCAATTTATGATGCTGACAAAGGGTGTTGAGCAGGCCATTTGCATTATTGTGCTGTTGGCAACGCAGGAAAGTAATGCACCGCTGGCTTCTGATGAAATTAGCAGAAGGCTTGAGGTATCGCCTTCCTACATGAAAAAAATTATGCGGAAGCTTGTTGTGAAGAAACTTGTAACTTCTGTACCCGGCACAAATGGGGGCATCTCGCTGGCCAAGGATCTGGAAGACATCCATATGCTTGAGGTGATCGAAGCAATGGAAGGGCCGATCGCCATTTTTCCTGATTCCGGTCTTATACGGAAAGCATTTGAAAATGGCCCCCATGTCCAAAAGGGGGAAAGTCTTTTGCGCCAGGTTTTCAGGCAGGCGGATGGGCTTTTGATTGACTATTTTTCGAATATAACGGCAGCTGACCTTCTGAAAGAGAGTTTGGGGACAAATGAACTGCCATTGCTGGACTGGAATAAGACATCTTTAGGAGATTACTTAAATCAGAAATCAGGTGAGAAAAAGTGAATATGTTTAAATACGACTGGAAGTCTCTTTTAAAAAATAAAAAATTAATGGGGACCATCATTGTCATGATGTTTATCCCGATTTTATACAGTGGGATTTTCCTCAGTTCCTTTTGGGATCCATTTGGGAGGACCAGCCATCTGGCGGTTGCAGTCGTGAACAAGGACGTTCCCGCGGAAATAGAAGGCAAGAAGATGTCCATTGGGGATGACCTCGTGGAGGAATTGAAGGACAATAAGGATTTTGACTGGCACTTTGTCACTGAGAAACAGGCGGAACAGGGTTTCAGCGATAATGACTATTATATGGTTGTGACTATTCCCAAGGACTTCTCCGCCAATGCTGGCACGGCTCTGGACAAGAATCCAAAAAAGATGGATTTGACCTATAAAATCAATCCTGGCCGGAATTACTTCATCGAAAGTATCGGTAAAAATGCGGCCAGCAATATTAACGAAAGTATTTCCAAAAAGATTACTGAAAACTATGTGGAAGTGATGTTTGACAACATCAGCGAGCTTGGTGAAGGCTTTGCCGAGGCTGCGGACGGCACAGGAAAGCTTGAAGATGGTGTCGGCCAGGTCAAAGAAGCCAATGAGGAAATTACCAAAAACCTTGAAAAGCTGGCTTCCAGCACGCTAACCTTCAAGGATGGCGCGCAGCAGCTTGAAGTAGGCCTTGGCCAATATTTTGAAGGTGTAGATAAACTCAATGACGGGGCAGTGAAACTCGAGGATGGAATCGCCCAATATACAGATGGAGCGACCCAGTTGGAGTCAGGTGCACAGGCTTTAAATAAAGGCACCGAAGAATATGCCAACGGTGTCAATAAAGTCAATGAAGGTGCAGCACAGCTGGCTGATGGGGCAAGCAAACTCAATGAAAAGAGTTCGGGCCTTACACAGGGAACCCAGAGTCTGGTGGATGGTTCGAAAAGCTTGAGCTCAAATCTTGTGAAAGCTCAGGAAGAGGGAAGTGCCCCGCTGAGTGAAGGACTTCAAACACTAAAAAAAGAATCTGCCAAGCTGACAGATGAACAACAGGGCGTCCCTGCATTGGCAGAGGGCCAGAACAGTTTGAATAGCGGATTGAAGTCAATTGCTTCTGGAAATGCATCGTTGAAAAATGGATTAGTGGCGATGCAGGACAGTCTTCCGCAAACGGGAACAATCAGTCAGTTAAACGAGGGATTAGCCGGGATTCAAAAGCTTTCCGAAGGGATTCAGCAAGCTCTGGCAGCAGGGGACACCGAAAAGGCAACAGCCTTGTCCCAACAGCTGGCGGAATTAACAAAGACCGTAACACCGGGAGCCACACAAGCCTTGAATGGCTACAGTGCAATCTCCAATGGCCTGACAAATCAATTGATTCCTGGCGCCGAGAATTTGAATGCTGGAATACAGGATGCAGTACAGGGCAGCGGGAATCTCGTTGCAGGTACGAACAGACTGAACAGCAGTATTCCTGAATTAGTGGAAGGAATCAACTCGGCCGCAAATGGAGCTCAAAGCCTTGATGGAGCTCTTGGACAGTTGTCAGACGGCTCCAAGTCGTTGGTCCAGGGATCCGAAGCGCTTGACAAAGGGGCATCGGAATACACAAAAGGTGTTGACAGCATTCATTCCGGTGTAGGTGATCTAGTCTCTGGAACAGGACAGCTGGCGGAAAAATCAGGTGAATTAACAAGCGGAGCAAATGAATTGGCCTCAGGAGCAAGTGCGCTGGCAGGAAACTCCAAGCCTCTTATTGACGGCAGCAGCCAGCTCGCCTCCGGTATTTCTCAGCTGGCTGAAAATGCTCCGGCGTTATCGGAAGGCTCCAGCAAGCTGGCATCAGGTGCAGACCAGATCAAGGACGGGTCTGAAAAGCTTGCGGAAGGCTCAAACAATCTTGGCGATGGATTAAACAAGGTCGCGGATGGTACAGAGGAGCTTGGGAGCAAGCTCTCGGACGGAGCTAATGAAGTGCAGGAAGTGGAGGCTGATGACTCCAACTACAGCATGATGGCCGATCCAACTAATTTGAATCTCGTAAAAACATCGGACGTGCCAAACTATGCGCATGCGCTCGCACCAAACTTTTTGTCCATCGCCCTCTATATTGGGGCCCTGGCGTTTAACATAATTATCCCGCTAGGCATAGCGGCAATCCCGCCTAAATCCGGCAGGGAGTGGTGGTTCAGCAAATTCAGCCTCGCCTCCGTGCAGGCCATAATGGGTGCGCTGATCATGGATGCCATCATGATTAAAGGATTAGAGCTGCAGGTTGACCATATTGGATTGTTTGTTTTCATTTCCATCATGGCTTCATTAACCTATATGTCCATGATTATGATGTTAAATGTAGCATTGGGCAATCCGGGCCGTTTCGTGGCCATGATTGGACTTGTCCTGCAGCTTGCAAGCAGCGGCGCTATGTTCCCAAGGGAATTGACCGCTCCATTCTTTGAAGCTATCAACCCATATGTGCCAATGACGTATGTCATCTTTGGGTTCCGCGAAGCGATGTCTTCAGCGGAAGGAATGCCAATCTTCTGGGAGAGCATTGCCATCCTTGCTGGTTTGATTCTAGTATTTAACATTGTCCTATTGTTTGTATTTAAAAAGAAAAATGATAAGGGAAAAGATATTTTAGTTAACAGCGAAGAAGCTGTCGCTTAATTTCTTCCATATAAAAATATCAGTCTAGCTGCCATGTTTGGCAGCTATTTTTTTTATTCACAGTGGTTGGGGGACGGGGATTATTCAGCAAGAAAAAAAGCCGGCTTACTGCCGGCCATACTCTCTTGTTATCTATTCCATGTCTCCAATAGTAATTCTGCATGCTCAATGAGGGTGTTTTGGGCTTCCGATGATAAATGTTTTTCATTGGCGTTTTTTTGGAGACTCGCTATATATTTTTTAATAAAATGGCTGGCCACTTTGGCAGAACCTTTTTCATCATGATGATTAGCCTGTTTTAGTGCATTGGTCAGCTGAGGCACAAGAGGGCCTGAAAGATCCTTTGTCTCTATAAATCCTTTTGTTAGATCCTCAAGAACGCTTACATCGATCGTAACCGCCACATGTGCCGTTACCTTTCCATACTCGCTTGTTCCATTGACAGTGAATGATCCTAGTTTAGAATAGGCTGTTTCAGGGATGGAATCCCAGGTTACAGCTGCCTCTTTCAGGCGGTTATTTTTGACGTCCAATACTTCAATTTTTTCTGGTAGGCGGGGCTCGCTGTAGAGTGTGGTTGCCAGGTATTCATTGTTTTTCTGGATAAACTCGCTGAATGCTGCAGTGAACACACGTGTGGAGTCGTTAGCCTGCCAGTACTGGGATGTCCCAATTCTTGTAAACATCGATTGCCATATGACCGGTTCCCAAACGAGCATCGTCTTGCAAGAATTATTGATCGTGTCATTACATGTCCGAATAACATCTTTCATAAAATCTGCCTGTCCCTGGATGGTGAATGGGTAGCCTGTTGCCGGTCCTGAATTAGGGGTGGCAAAATGGGAGGTTTCTGAAACCGCTAATTCATATTCTGGGAATTCGCTTGCAAAAGCATGCAAATAATTGCCCAGGTCGGACATTGTTCCATGCCATTGTGGATAATAAGATATGGACATGATGTCGAAATTGTTATCATAGTCATTTTTCAAGCGTGTTGTCAGCTGCCGCCAAAATTCCTGTGTCTTGGCAAGCCGGTTTGCATCAACAATCACATGAATCTTCGTTTTAGAATTTGGGGATGCTTCTTTTACAGCACGAAGCCCGGCATCAATGATCGCAGTGAATCGGTCCCAAGCGGCATCATATTTGGCCTGCTCGGACGGATCTTCTGAATTCCAGTATTCCCAGAGCAATTCGCCGCCCGGTTTGCCAAAATAGGAGGAATCATTTTTGGCATAGTTGGGATAGCTGCCTGTTGCTGTTTTTTCATTTCCCCACAATGTTCCATTGATGATTTCATTGCCGACCTGTATAAATTCAGGGGCAGCTCCTGCTTTTACATGATCGTCTGTCACTTTGTAGGTAAAATCATGGATTGCCTTGACTAATTCCTCAAACTCTAAGTCTTTCCAGGCCAGCGGTTTGATTTGTTTGCCAGGATCGGCCCAGCTGTCCGAGTAATGGAAGTCCAGTCCAACTTTCATGCCAAGACTCTTGGAATATAAAGATTTGTTAAGAGTATCTTCCGGATTCATGCTCCCATCCGAAAATCCAACAGGCTGCCCATCCCCTTCGTTGCGCGGATCATTCCATATCCGAAATCGTACCTCAGACATGCTCGTTTCTTGCATAGTACTGATCATCCGGCCATCCGAAGAGGGGGCGTCTGTATTGTTCTGAGTCGTATGAATTCTGTCTAGGAACCCTGTATCCCAGGATATATCTGCCCCGACCGAAAAATGGTCTTTTAATGCATAGTTATTGGCTCTGATTTCGGTAATGCCTGGAATGGCACCATCCGAAACTCCAAGCAAGGTAGCTTTGATGAATCGAACGGCTGGCTTGTCCTGAATAAGAACGTCTTCGCCTCCAAGGACCGGATCTGATGCATGGTCGGACAGGGTAAACCAATTTTCGCCGTCCTGGGAGCCTTCCAGTGTATACTTATATTTTCCATTTTTTGAAGGGAATACGACCTCGACCATGCGCAATCCCTTATAGGTTCCTCCCAAATCGACTTGAAGCCAATTTTCTTCTGAACCAGATAGGGAATGAGCATCCCAATAGGTGCTTTCATCCTGGTCAAAAGCAAGTCCGGCATCTCCGTTACCAGCCTGGAATGTTACCCAGCTTTTGGTCGTTAAGTTCGTTACGGCTGGTGAAATCTCTGCCTTGCCGTAATAAGCGGATGCTGGTGTAGTGATCAGGGGAACAGAAAGCACAGTGGCAGCCAATAAACCAATCGATTTTTTTAGCCATGGAATTTTTTTCACGTACATTTAGCCTCCTTAAAATGAAATGAATAATCTTGGGACCGACAGTGGGAAGATGTTCGGGTTTTTAAAAATCACCTGCTTTCTAAATATTTTAAAACGCTTTCAAAATGTGTGTCAGAAAACTCATATAAGAATATGTTTATACTAAATGATTTTAAATCCATCGTGTATGAATATCTTATTTGAATAATATAAATATATGAAACCTATGTTATGCCTGGACAAAGGGGAATATTATGCTGTTTTAACTAAGATTCAGGGGGGGGCTATGACAGGCTTTTGCTGTGCAGTTCCCGGTAGACTTTAGGGGTTAAACCTTCCTTCTTTCTAAAAGTGTGGACAAAATGACTGACATCATTAAATCCCACAAGATGAGCAACATTCTTTAATGGTATATCCGGGTTCTGAATTAAAATATCTTTTGCCTTCCTGATCCTTAGCTGTATTAAAAAGGTATAGGGACTGAGGCCAAAGGTTGCCTGGAATAATCGATTTAAATATTGGGAGCTCACATTTAGATACTGTGCCATTTGATCAAGGGAAATGTCTTCCGCATAAACGTCTTCCAGCCATTCAACAGTCTGACGGACTTTTTCATACAAATGTGAGATAGAAGGCTGTTTATTGAAACTTCCGTATTTGCGAAGATTAATCAGGAATCTATATAAATAACTGGATAAATCCAGCTTTGAAAATTCCAAATCTAGTTCGGCTTTTAAAAACATATCCTTAATGATTTCAGCAAATGGGCCATGCTCCAGTCCCGTATAAAGGGCGGAACAGTTTAATTTTAATGAATCGATAATGGAAACAACTGAAGCACCTCCAAACGTAATGTAAGTCGTAGACCATAATTTACTAGTCTTAACGTAAGTATGCGGGGTGTATGGCGTTAAAAATATGCCTTTTCCCTTTGATAAAATGTATTCCTCTCCATTGAATGAAAATTTCCCTTCCCCCTCGATGGTTTGAAGCCAATGGTAATACGGATAACCGTCTGGCCTGTTAAAATCCTGCTCGAATGGGTTATAGCCAATGCTTTCAACGAACAAAGGCAGGGACTCATCCACTGAAATGTACACGTACCTCACTTTTTTATCATTCATTAAGTCACCAGCTTTCCTGATTTATCAATTGGCATCTTAAACGATTTACCTGTTTTTCTGTAAAAAGCTATTTATGAATTTACATAAAGACGCAACCTTATCTTTTTTCGATAAGTGTAAACGAATTCCTTTTTAACCAGTAGAAGTCTTCAAGTTTGTAAATTTTCAGCCCCAACAACCCGCCTGGTGGAAATCCCGCATTTAGGGACACTAGGTTTTTAAATAAAATTTTACTGGCTGCCCCGAAAGGCTTCTCCTGCTGGGAAGACGTCCTGGTTCCTACTGCTAGTTTCCCTTTTACTGGAAAACCACATCAGGTTTTTAGCTGCCTCCCATCGGGTAAGAGCAAATCATGATTGAATTTTATTAAGGAGGGATTGCAATGAATCAAAATCTGACAGATGCAGACCAAAATCTTGGTCAGTCTATGGGGTCTCAAAAAGTGGTCATGGAGAAAAGAGACCAGGTGGAGGACAAATCATTCAGCAAGATATCCTTAAAAAAACTGGATCAGCAGGTGATAGTCATTACAGGTGCGTCAAGCGGGATTGGCCTGGCGACAGCCAGGATGGCGGCTTCGAAGGGCGCGAAAGTAGTAGCGGCGGCTCGAAATGAAGAAGCACTCAGCCAATTGGTCGATGAACTGAGAGGACAGGGCTGCCAGGCGGTTATGGTTGTGGCAGATGTTAGTAAACAAAAAGACATAGAGAAGATTGCGGACACGGCAAAGCTGGAATTCGGCGGATTTGATACTTGGGTCAATAATGCCGGGGTCTCGATCTTTGGCAAAGCAACGGATGTAAAAATGGAAGATATGAGGCAAATGTTTGAAACGAACTTCTGGAGTGTTGTATGTGCTTCCAAACTGGCCGTGAATCATTATAAAAAAAGAGGAGTACCCGGTGCCATTATTAATGTTGGAAGTTTTTATGGAGACAGAGGGGCAGTGGTCCAATCGACCTATGCTGCCGCGAAATTCGCTCTGCATGGCTGGACAGAAAGCTTGAGGATGGAACTGGAAAAGGAAAAAGCGCCTGTCTCCGTCACACTGATTCACCCGGGTCGAATCGATACTCCATATAATGAGCATGCCATGAGCTATATGGAGAAGCAGCCGGCGCATATCGGCATGATGTATGCACCGGAAGCGGTGGCTGAAGCCATTCTTTATTGTGCTGCCCACCCAAAAAGGGATATGTATGTAGGATCCCAGGCCAAAATGATGGCGGTTCTGGGAAGGCTCGCGCCGCGTCTAATGGACAAATATATGGAATTGACGCTGTTCCGCACCCAGCATGATGACAGGCCGTCGAACCCTCGGGAAGAAAGTGCCTTGTATCAGCCTGGCTATGGAATGCATGAAAGAGGGACTAATAAAGGGTGGGTCCGAACTAATAGCTGGTACGTGAAGGCAACAAAACGTCCGATCCTGACGGCGGCCGCGCTGGCAGGGATTGGCGCAGCCGTTTGGAATGCAACTAAACGAAAAGCTTCCAATAAAATAGTAACCCGTGGGGCAGAGAGGGAACCGCGGATGGATTTTTAGTTTTGGTCCTGTACCGAAATGTTCATAACCTCTGAAGGCTTTTTAACCGCATTGGTAAATTTCTTTCTGTCGGTTTGCGGGCTATAATGATGACTAATCTTTATATTTAAAATAAACGTCTGCCGCAGTGTTGTAAGGTGGCAGACGTTTATTTTTGCCCAGGGCCTGAAGGCAGGGGAAAAATTATAATTGAAAGATTAAATAGTGAAGTTTTAGGCTTAATTTAACAATCAAAACATGTTGTTTAACAATGAACACAGAAAAGAAGAAGGAGTGGGGATACACTCCTTTTATCACGACATATTTAGTTTTTTAAACACAATATTTTTCCGATTCCCCCAGTAAAAAACTATTTAGATTTAGATACATTGATACAAAGATGGCTAATTGACTTTAATGATAGGATTTAAACGAGAATCGATTGTATTCCTTTTTTTCACACATATCGATTATATAAGTTGCTAATTGTTGAATACCGAGATTTATCTTATCTTCATTTACTTGTGAAATGCTTAGTCGAATTGCTTTCTGTTTTTTTTCAGCTAAGTACATTCTAGAAGCGTTGTCTATATAAATATGTTTTTCATGCAGTAGGTAAATCAATTTATTGACATCTATATCTGAAGGCAAAAAGATGGTCAGATAAAAACCACTTTTTGGCTTTGTAAATTGTATATAGTTCGGCAAATACAATGAACAGGCTTCTAATAATGTTTTCATTTTTTTTATGTACAATTTTTTTACGCTTTCTAAATGATATTGAAACATACCATTTTTCAAATAGATTTCCAATGCTCCTTGTGAAAGTGGTGATGAAGTGAAATCAGTGCTAAATTTATACTTTACGAAGGTGGGAATCATTTTTTCAGGGAGTACAACAGTAGCAATACGCAGCCCTGGCAAAAATACTTTCGAAAAACTTTTTACATAAATGACTCTTCCGTTAGGTTCATACGCAAACAATGGGTCTGCTTTTAAATCCGTATCTAACTCTGCTAAGAAATCATCCTCTACAATGTATACATCGTATTTTTCTGCAAGAGCAACGATTTTTTTCTTTTCTTCATTTGTATAATGATGCCCAAGTGGATTATGGCATCTTGGAATGATGTAAAAGAATTTTATATCATTGGTTCGAAATAAGTTTTCAAGCCTTTCAAAATCAATACCCTCCATTGTTAATTCAATTCCTAATGTTGTAATCTGATTTAACTGTAAGGTATCGATCATACCAAAGTATGTAGGTTGCTCAACTAATACATTCTTTTTCCGATTTGGAAACGGCAGGATGGATAGAATGTGAAGCGCTTGTTGTGCGCCGGAAGTAATAACAAGTCGTTCAGGTTTCGTGAATACTTGTAAACTTTGTAAATACTTCGCAAGCTCCTTTCGTAAAGAAAAAAGTCCCTGTTGCTCACTATAAGTAAATAATTGTTCTTTATAATGGTCAATCGCCTGGTTTATACAATGCTGAAAGTCCTCATAAGGCATGATACGTTTATCCGGACCAGCAGATAAAAAATCAATATGATTTTCAAGTGGACTAGGTGTTTGGTAATAATCAACAACGTAATAGCCACTTTTGGGTTTGGCATAGACTATATGTTGTTGTTCCAATTCAAGTAATGCCTTTACAACCGTATTTTTACTACATTGAAACTGTTCAGCGAGCAGCCGAATAGAAGGTAATTTATCACCTGTTTTTAACTGCTCATCCTCTATTTGCTGTTTCACCCATTCCAAAATACCTTTATATTTTGTTGTCATATAGATTCTCCTTAGCGTCTGTACCATGACAGATGTGGAATATTATTGTATTAAAAAGAGTTGATATCAAATAAAATCATGTTTAACTAGTTAATTCTTTTTAATATTTGTATGTTTGTGAAGGGGGATTTTGAATGGAAAACAATATAAAAAGAGGAATGCTTTTCGGCTTTATTGGCATAGTTTGTTTTAGTCTTACATTACCAGCTACAAGTATTGCTGTCCCTTATTTCGGTGAAACAATTGTCGGGTTAGGTAGGACAGTTATTGCAGCAATAATCGTTAGTATCATTTTTATCAGTAAAAAAGAATTATTACCTAATAAAAAACAATTGAAAAGCTTAGGTATTGTTGCCGCCGGTGCTGTATTTGCCTTTCCGTTATTAACAACATTTGCAATGAAATCACTGCCTGTATCACATGGAGCAATTGAACTGGCTTTACTGCCACTCGCGACAGCTGGTTTTGCTATGTGGCGTGGAGACGAGCGACCCTCTAAGCGCTATTGGATTGCGAGTATTATTGGTTCGGTCGCAGTGCTTCTTTATGCCGTGTTTTTAGGTTTAGGTCAATTACAAAATGGAGATGTTGCACTAATAGCAGCTGTCTTAACGCTTGGATTAAGTTATGCAGAAGGTGGAAAACTATCAAAAGAGCTTGGTAGTTGGCAAGTGATCGCTTGGGCTATATTAATTGGAGCCCCGTTTTTTATTGTTCCTGTTGGCTTAAGCATATCAGTTGATATGTTAAAAGCGCCAGTCGAAGCTTGGATCAGTTTGCTCTATTTAGCTGTTGTAAGCCAATTTTTAGCATATGTCGCTTGGTACGGTGGGATGTCTTTGGGAGGGATTGCAAGAGTTGGACAGATACAATATTTACAGCCCTTTTTAATGATTGGATTTTCTGTATTGTTCTTAGGAGAATCGATTACATGGCTTACGATTGTTTTAGCGATTGTCGTTGTGATATGCGTAATAATTGGAAAAAATGCACCTGTTGTACGATAAAAAGTTAAGTAATAATAAAGTTTTGACCAATAGGGAAAATGCAGGAATAAAAAGGGGGAAAGCAGAAAAAGAACAGGTGGATCAACAACATCGTTGATACACCTGTTTTATGTGCTGTTTAACAATATTCACTATGGTGTGGGAATGCTATTACATCATTGAATAATATTGTTTCAGCATTATATATTAATCCTTGCTTTAATTGCTAAAACAAAAGAGGGGAGGATATGACCCTCGGGACCGTTTATTGGTCAGGGGAACTGGTCCAGACAGAAACGCTCCCGCCGTGAACAGGGAAAGTAGCAAATCCTTTTTCATCAATGACGATTTCTTCTTCCCTGGAGTTCGTCACGTCTTTCCAGACTTCCCCTGCCTTGGATTCCCCAACGTACATTCTTTTCTCGCCTTCGTCCCCATTCGAGATGACGACCGCACAGCCAGAGTTTTCAAGATCGTTATCGCCAAGGCGGACCCAGCCGATAGTATTGGGATGATCGAAATAATCGATCTGTTCTCCGTAGGCCTTCTCATATCGGACAGAGAGCAGAATATCGAGAATCTCTTTCTTGCCGTCTACAGGCACCGGGCCACCGATTCCAAAATAATCGCCGTAGAAGACGCATGGATTTCCTTCCTTCCTGAGTAAAATCAGGGCATAGGCACTTGGTTTAAACCAGTCCTGAATCCAGGATTCTAGTGCTTCATGAGGCTGGGAATCATGATTATCCACAAAGGTTACCGCATGGTCGGGGTGGGAGTTGACGAGGGTACCCTCAAAAATATTGGTCAAATCAAAATCTCTGCCTTCATTGGAGGCCTGGTGCAGCCTATAATGCAATGGGACATCAAATAAATCGATATTATAGTTGACATGATCGAGGTAAATCTGGTTCGGAATGAGTTCGTGCTTCCAGAATTCACCGACAAAATAAAAATCGTCTCCCCGGTGTTTCAGCATCTCTTCAACAAATTCAGAGATGAAATGGTGATTAATATGCTTGATGGCGTCCAGGCGGTACCCGTCGCAATTGAGGGTATCGGCAAGCCATTTTCCCCATGAGATCATTTCCTTTTTGACATCGGGATGGTCATAATCAATATTGGCGAACATCAGGTAGTCATAATTGCCAAATTCCTCGTCCACGTGGTCATTCCAGTCCTTGTGGTCTCCCAGAATCTTGAAAACTCCGAAATTTCCTGTCTTTTCATCATAATCGGTTCCGTTAAAATGTTTGAAGTTCCATTGGAAGGAGGAGTATTTACCTTTCCTCCCCGGGAAGGTAAAACTTGTCCAGCCTTCGATATCAAAAGGTTCAGAGATTTCCTCTGTCCGGTTTTCCTGATCCACTTCAATGACCTTGAAGACTTCTGTTTTATCGGCACCTGCTTTATGGTTCATCACCACATCTATATAGACTTTGATTCCGACATTGTGACAGGCAGAAATCGCTTCTTCAAGCTCCTGTCTTGTCCCGTACTTTGTTCGGACCGTATCCTTTTGCTTAAATTCACCTAAATCATATAAATCATAGGGTGCATAGCCAGTATCTTCGGCGGTGATTGCTTTTGTCACAGGCGGAATCCATACAGAAGTAATCCCTTTTTCCCTGAGCTCCGGTGCTTTTTCCTTTAGGCGACTCCAATGCGAGCCATCCGGCTCCAAATGCCACTCGAAAAATTGCATGATCGTGTTGTTTCTTTCCATGTCCTTGTCTCCCTACGTCAGCCAAATTTATTCAATGAATCGAATATAGGTTTACTTACCCAGTTATTGACCGAAACAATCAAGAAAGTAGAAATTTTCCATCGATAGGGGAAATCAAAGCTTTTATATTGACAAAGGAGGACTTACACGCTGGACTCCGTAAGAATTGGAACGAAGATAATGTGCGAAGGGGCATTCAGAAGGACATGGGGGACCGTGCATGAGGTCAAACTTTCCTTAAACCTACCTGTACTTGCATTCTGCTTTTATCAGTCCTGCATAATTGAGGGAAACTATCACCGCCACTTGAAACATTTTGCCACATGTCCCTTAAGGTTATAGTATCAATAAGCTAACATGGAAATAACCTTAAGCTTTATCCCTGGAAGGTTTTGGCTGTTTTAAAAAGGAGAGTGCACGGCACAGACATACACCAAACACCTTCTTTTACAGTATAAATAAATAGACATTTAGCGGAGGTCAATATCGCTTGTTATCTGTCCTTTCATAACCCCTTATAAGGAGGAAATGATTTGAAAAAAGAATACTTAGTAGCAGATGAATTGCAGTGCATGTTTTTAGAAGGCAGTTTGCCTGGAATTAAAGAAGAAATCGTCAATCTCGTTTCAAAACAACTGCGAACAGGGGATATTACAATTGCGGAATTAATAGAGGATTATCCTCTTTTTAAAGACAAAGTCATTCAGGCTATGGAACGAATCCCTATTTCAAATTAAAAGCAGCGGTAATGAAAGTGGAAATTAGATTCGACTGGTTCACATATTCACGATTTATAATAAGGAGTAGCCTGTTCCCAGGATGAACATATAAGATGAGCACAAGGTACACAGCGGATCAGCTGATAAGCTGGTCTCTTTGTTGTTGCTGTCACTAGCTGGACACAGGTTTTTCAATAAAAGAGAAGAATCGTTGCATAAACAAAATTAATCAATGTATAAACGTCAAGAATACATGCATAAATCTTAAAAATCGATGTATAAGTGGTAAAAGCAGACCGCTAATGACTCGCATCCCTTCAGGATTCCTGCATTTTTACCTGAATCTTGCAATTATGCATGATGATTAAACGAATTTTAACCAGATTACAGCGGAATCGGTTAAAAAGGATCAGTTTTATCGTAAAATATGCACCAGCCTAGGCAGCGAATTGTAAAACACTTCCAATTGGATTCTTTTTAAAGTTGAATCTTTGTTTTTTTTCAAAA
Source organism: Mesobacillus foraminis (assembly GCF_004340465.1). GTDB lineage: Bacteria > Bacillota > Bacilli > Bacillales > Cytobacillaceae > Mesobacillus_B > Mesobacillus_B foraminis. The sequence goes on from NZ_SLVV01000006.1 coordinate 360,775, forward strand.
AATGTATATCATAAAAATGGATCATTATTGAAAAATGGAAAGAACACTTGTCTTTTAAATAAAAATCTTATAGAAAAACGGGCACATTTATATAGGCTTTAGTTACATAGTGCTATTGCTTACAAAAAAAGAATAGGAAAGAGTTGATTGATCTGAACACAAAAATCACCACAAAATTTAAAATCCATAAGCCAGTTCATGAGGTGTTTGAAGCAATTGTAGATCCGGAAAAGATCGGTAATTTTTGGTTTTCGTCCAGTTCCGAGAGATGGGAACAAGGAAAGGCCATTACATTGAGATATAAGGAATACGAAGCCGAAGGAGTTATTCAGGTCTCGGAAGTTGTAGAAAATAAGAAAATCGTGTTTTCCTGGGGTTCAGAAAATGATGAGGAAACCGTTGTTTCCATATCACTAAAAGAGTCGGAAAATCATACGTATACCATCATTGAAATCAATGAATCCGGTTTTAGAGAAGATGATCCAGATGTCGTCACCAAAATGCTGGGGCAAAAAGAAGGCTGGGTATTTATGTTATCTTGTTTAAAGGCGTATTTGGAAAACGGAATTACTGACATGAGAGGTTCATTAATTCATTGATTCTTTTAAAACAAATCTGCCTCCTCGAAGGCTAGCTAAATATCGCGCAAAAAGGATCTTCGATGGTGAAGATCCTTTTTATATGCCAAAAACATCTGAAGAGAAGGAACATTGGTCATCCTCTCGTACGGAGTCACCATTTTTCAGCTTGGACGGGGAGTGTTCTTCCATAGCAGGATGGCATGCCAACGACACTCATTAGTTTTTTTACAGCTTATTTAGATTCTAAAACACGATGATGAATACTTATGTTACTTTATTAATGGAGGTGAGTTTTATGAAAAAGAAACCAATTTATGTAGAAATCCCCATTCGGGCAGATATAGATGACGTTTGGCAGAAAACCCAAAAACCTGAGCTGCATGAACAATGGGATTTGCGTTTTTCCGCCATTACCTATCTGCCCAAAGCATCTGCTGAAGAACCACAATCCTTTCTGTACGAAACGAAGGTGGCCCCAGGCATCAAAGTCGCCGGCTGGGGGAAAAGCATTGGCACCCATAACAAGAAGGATGGTTCAAAAACTTCTTCCCTTCACTTCGGCACCCAGCAAAGAATATCTCCTATCGCCGAGGGCAAAGGATACTGGCAATACATACCGGCCGCTAACGGAACGACTTTTCTGACCCAATATGACTATAAAGTGCGCTTTGGTGTGATGGGATTGCTGCTGGATCAGATTTTTCGCCCCCTTATGGGCTGGGCAACGGCGCTCAGCTTTGATGTTCTGAAACGCTGGATTGAAAAGGGGGAATTGCCTCGCACGCAATATAATCGCCTGGTAATCAATGCAATGATTACGATGCTCTTTTTCTTTATTTGGCTATATCACGGCCTTGTGCCGAAGCTGATGACAAGGCAATCTGAAGAAGTGTCCATGCTGTCCAGTTTAGCCTTTATGGATAAGCCTGCCGCTGAACAGGGGGTTGTGCTAGTTGGGTTACTTGAAATTATATTTGCTGCAGTTTGGCTTCTTTATCGTGAAAAAAGACATTTGCTTGCTCTCCAGATGATTCTTTTTCCAATAGTAACGATGTGCGCTCTTATCGCTGATCCTTCGGTTTCATCCCATCCCTTTACCCCTGTTACCTTTAATGCAAGTCTTTGGGTGATATCTATTATTGGCTTTATACTGGCGAAGGACCTGCCAACGGCATCAAGCTGCAAGCGTAAGAGAACGGGGGAATCTTAGTGTCAATTTATCGGGAACTTTTAGGTGAAGACTTTCAGAGGCTGCACCCTAAGCTTCAGCAGCGCTATACCTTTCCGGAAGGAAAACCCTTTTTGGGGTCAGGAACAATGACAAGGATTGAAAATGGTGGTTTCTGGCTGAAACCCTTTTTGGCATTCGCAACCCGTTGGAAGTTTCTTTTCCCCGAAGTAGGAGTGGATGTACCGTTTACGATTAAAAATACGAGCCGGATGCTTCCTAGCGGTGAAACAGAAATCTATTGGGAACGGACTTTTTATTTTAAAAGGAGAGCCCGGCATTTTAACGCGTTCATGACGATGGATGCAGAGCGGGGAGTCGTAAAGGACTATCTCGGAGAACCAAGCTTATTTTATTCTGATTTAAAATTTGAGGTGACTTCGGACGGGCGCATGCGTATCCGGTCTGGCTCCCAGCGGGTTATTATCGGGAAGTTTGAATCGACTGTTCCACGGTTGCTTGAAGGGGTTGTGACTGTGGAAGAAGGGTATGACGATACCCGGGAAGTCTATACAATTCATGTGGATATACGAAACAGACTGGCAGGAAGGTTGATGTCTTATCAAGGAGAATTTACGGAGCAAACTCTTTAGTCCTATCACATTCGCAGGTTTGTTTCTATTCATCGGAAGCAGCCTGGCGACGGGACAGCCATATTTATTAATGCTGACAGCTGCACAGGTACTTTTTGTTCCGCTTGTGCTTCAGCTGTTATTTAAGACGACGAAGAGACTGAACTATTTTACTATAATTGCAATGCTTTCGGTTTTTATTGTTCAGTTTGTTTCCACAGGCTGGCTGCAGGCGGTGCTCGCCAGTATCTATCTGCTGTTTACTCTGTATGTAGGTGCTAAAGGGCTAAAGCGATTTTTGGCACGGGGTTTTACGAACTGGGCAGAGGTTTCAATTGATTTTGGCCTGATGTATCTAGTTGCAGGGGGGCTGTGGTTCTTTGCCTGGATTACAGGAATGGACACAGGATTTAGTCCGATGATCACCTGGTTAACTGCCATTCATTTTCATTACTCTGCTTTTTTATTGCCCATCTCTTTAGGATTTTTTGGCCGTATCCAGAATTCGAACTGGTATGCCCTTGTTGTGCTAATCATATTGGCAGGTCCCATGCTTGTAGCTATAGGCCTTACATTTTGGCCGTTGCTCGAAGTGATTTCAGTGGTGTTGTACGTGATTGCGATTTATGGATTAATCATACTATCTTTTCGAACTCGTTTTCCCTCAAGGGTTCAGGCCATCCTCATCCGGCTCTCGTACAGTACACTGGGGTTCACGATTTTATTTTCATTTCTGTACGCTGCCAACATGTTTGGCTATTGGGTGATGACCATTGACTTTATGCTCCTTTTCCATGGCTTGTTTAACTGCATCCTGTTCGGCTTAGTGGGAGTTCTTGGATGGATGCTTGAGCCTCCAGAAACGAAGCAGGATAGCTGGAAGTTTCCTGTCAGCCAAGTGCGAGGCAAGCTGAAAGGAACAGGCAAACCGCATCCCGGGCTGGTGGATGATTTAGGTGCATTTGTTGATGTGAAAGAATTACCGAAAACAATTGTCCACTTTTATGAGCAGACTCATCAATATCGGGTATTTGGATCTGTAAAATGGGCAGCGTGGTTTTTGCCGATCGCATTGGTCTATAAAATCATCAGCAGACAGGTGCAGCAATTGAACTTGCCGCTCTCTAGCAGAAGTACAGAAATGACTTTTACACTGAGCAGGGTGGATCCAGCCCTTGATACAAGATTCCTTCCGCGGGCATGGATTCGCCGTGTAAAGGAAAATACGGTATTTACGGCCATTTACTCTCAGCATCAAACAGAGGGCAGGACATATATGAATATCGCCCTGCCGCTTCCTTTTTCAACCATGATTGGCATTTTGCAGCTGGACGCAGCCGATGGGAAACTTATTTTGTCAAGCGATGGAAAAGGAGACCCCGGTATTTACCTGGCCGCGGGCAAAACTCTTTTCAAGCTGCCTTTATCCGAGCTCTTTTTGATAAAAGAGACAGGTAACGGGTCGCTTGCTGCTCACCATAAAATGCAGATCTTTGGACTTCCTTTTTTGCAAATTGATTATTCGATTGTTAAAAAGAAGCTTACAGGATCGTGATAGTTTACTTTCGGAGCGATAAGGCCCATTTAACCTTCATGGCCAGATTCAAGTAAAAATAAAAAGACCGCGGGTGCGGTCTTAATTCTTAATTAAAGGTAGTTTTTCAACGTTTCCTGGAGAGTGCCCCGTGTTTCCGCGTCTCTTTCAAAGCGGATTCCTGAATGCACCATTTTTCTGACCAGGTCCGGTCTAAGGCCTGTAAGGATGGCTTTGCAGCCCATCATGGCAATCCCGGCTAACACTTTTTCGAACTGGTCGATGACATCCTTTTCAACCATTGGTATACCGGAAAGGTCCAAGACCAGGGTCCTGATTTTGCTGTCGGATATATCGGTTAATACTTTTTCTTCAATAATTCGCATTCTGTAGGAGTCAATGGTGCCAATCAGGGGCAGAACCGAGACAGAATCACTTACCGGAATAATCGGAACGGACAAATGCTCCACGATTTCTCTTTGCTTCAGGAACATCTCGTCTTTATATTTTGAGTAGCTTAGGAAAAAGCTGTTAAGGAACTGGTCGATCTTGTCATTGATGATTTTTTCCAGTTTATAAAAGTCCTCACGTTCCTTGGTAATGCCCTTCACCTCATCGATATCATCGATACACTGCCACAACGTTCTGCGGATTGCCTGGACCCATTCTAATTTTAACTCAAGTGTTAAAAAGTGCTCTGCCCAGGCAATGCCTTCCTGTTTGGCAAAAGCAATCAACTCTTCCTCCTGTTGGTCAACTGTATAGAAAATCAAGGTCCGGGCATTTTTTAATAAATCAATGTTTCCTCTGTCTAAGATATCTTTAATTTTTGTCGAGACGTTCTTCGCTTCGGATAGCAATTGTTGATTAAATTGTTCTCCGTTTTCATTAATATATTTCTTTATTTCATCCCTCAAGATATTTGTTCGCTGCATTTTAAATACTCCTCTTTGTAACAAAGTTTATTCCTTTTCATTTTCTTTTTGTAACACCATTATAAAGAACCCCATCCTACATTACAATTATGACGGCTATGGGTATATCTGGATTGAGGCACTTCTGAAGAATGAGAATGGTGATCACCTCGTTTTAGACTATTATAAATGATAGAATTAAACTGATAAAAAACAGGGGAGTGGATCCTGTAGTGAGGTTTTATTGAAAAGATGGTAACACTGTTGTTACTAACGATTAAGCAGAACTGAAATAGGCTGTCTTTCTTAGTGGATAAAACTCCGTGACAAGGAACCTCATAAAGCCAGGGCTTCATACCGTACTAACATTTTCGCCATGTGAGATTATTGTCCAATGAGCCGCCTTGTATGATGGCACATCAGGTTGCTGCAAAGTTTTCTGAAGTCGTGCAGCTCAATAGTACTGCCTTATCATGGATTTATTTTTAGGTAAACAGACCCGCCTCAGTAAGAACCCCTTACATTAAAAAACTAATTTTCCACAAATTGAGCAACCGCTTTCATGAACCTCTTCATTCCAATTCTGGAAGAATCACAGCTTTACCCGGCTGCAAGAATAGGAAACTCGGACCCAGAAATCTGCCCTAATTAATTTGAAAAATTCCGGCAGAAAAAAAACCTGTTTGCCCTGCAGCTCGTCTAATAGGCAGAAGGGAGTTGTGAGAGTGATGCATTTTATGCGGCGGCCACAAATTGCATGAAGGGCTGTATTGACGTGCGTTCAGATTAAAATAAAATAAACCTAGGAATCTCAAGACTTTAGCTGAACAAAGATGGACATATTAAAAAAACAGAATCTGAGTATGCATGATAGAGGATTAGCGGGGAAGGGAGACTAGAATGAAAGGTCGCAAGGAACGTTTTTTACATGAGGTATTGCTTAACATTCGATCGAAAGAAGCAAAGGAGTTCGTACATAGAGAATTAAGTTATCATCTGAAACAATCCAAGGCTGAAATGGTGTCAAAGGGGAAGGCGGAGGAGGAAGCAGAGGAGCAGGCAGTCAGGAACATGGGAAGCCCGTCAGACCTGGGTCAGCACTTTAATAAACTTTATCGTCCCAGAATGGACTGGGTGCTGCTGGGTCTTTTTATGACAACGATTTTAATGGGGCTGCTGCCATTAGTGAATGTACAGGAGCAATATACAGAGAATTTCCTCTTGAAGCAAAGTATCTTTATTGTTTTGGGAGCTGTTGTTGCGTTTGGTGTGATGCATGTGAATTATCGGAAAACGGAAAAGCTTCAGTGGCATTTTCTTGGTTTCAGCTTAATCATTTTATTAGCACTAAGCTATATGCCAACTGGCAGGATAAATGGAGAAAGTTATATTCAAATAGCGGGCTTCACGATTAATGGAACAACTGTACTGCCCATATTGATGATGTTTTGGGCATCCTACCTGTCCAGGGAAAAACCTAAATTACTTGTGATTATTGGCGTGTATGTATTTACTGTATATCTGTTTATGCTTTTGCCAAGCTTGACTGATCTGGTGATTTACAGTGTATTTGTGTTCGCTCTGTTTTGCAGCTCTTCTTTAAGCCGCAAAATCATTTATTCAGCCATTGGCACAGGCTTTGGTCTCATCACTGCTTTTATGCTCCTCTTCTGGTTTGGAACAAAGGAGTATCAGCGGATCAGGATCCTGGCTTTTTTGCATCCGGAGGATTACGCCGAAAATGCCGGATATATGTACTTAAAGATCAAGGAGCTCATCACTGGAGGCGGTTGGTATGGCAATGACCAGCCTATCTTTTTACCGGAAATGACCACAGACCTGGCTTTAGCCAATATCACCTACTATAACGGATGGATTCTGGCAGGATTGCTGATCGCTGTCCTATCTTCTCTCCTGGCTAGAATGCTGGTCGTTTCCGGACAGATAAAAGACCGTTACGGGAAACAGCTCATGGTCGGGGTATGTGCCTTATTTTCAATCCAGTTTCTCTATAATATTGGCATGGTACTCGGGTTTTTGCCAATCATCACAATATCTTTGCCATTCATCAGTTACGGAATGACCCCAACAATCTTAAATTCTTTTCTGATCGGAATTGCTTTAAACGTCTATCGCAGAAAAAATTTGGTAAATGCAAGGAAAATATGAAAGTTTAATAAATGGCGTTAATTCACCAGAATTAACGCCATTTTTATATGGGTTTGGATAGACGGTTTAAAATTAACATAAAACGGAAAAATGACAACGGCGAAGTGGGGATGCGTGCCCGAAGCCGGAGGAAAAAGGGGAGAGCGGTAGCGCAATGAGAGGATGCGTGCCCGGAGCCGGAGGAAAAAGGGGAGAGCGGTAACGCAATGAGAGGATGCGTGCCCGAAGCCGGAGGAAAAGGGGAGAGCGGTAACACAAAGAGAAGATGCGTGCTCGAAGCAGAAGGAAAAGAGGGTGAGTGGTAACGTAAGCGAAAATGGGAATCCGAAGCCGGAGTTGATTGATTTTTTAGGCTATATAATAATGCCAGTTCAGAAAGGTGGATACCGTAAAAAAGAAATGGGATCTTTGACAGTGCCTGCTAGACTGGTAGGACTCACCTGCTTAACTGCCAATGAGAACTGATTTCTTTCGGGTAATCTCGTCAAATGTAAAAAAGAGAAGGGAACAAATAATGGCTGGAATCCAAAAAGCTGGCGCTACAAAGAAGGCAGCAACTCCAAAACCAATATGGATGAATCCGGATACCCACACCCGACAGGCAGAGTATTTGATTGAGATTGATTCGGCAAGCAGGGAGACCGGCAGGCCATAAACAAAATTTCCAACCGCACTAAAAAGAAGAATAACCGCCAAAAAAAGGAAAAATTCTTCATTTAAAACAAAGGGTTTCTCTTGAAAAGAAGGAATTAAAAAGAAAAACAGAAATAATCCTATCGTGTAAGCCAGTGCTGAATAACAGGCTACCCTCATTTTTCTTAGCAGGTTTTTAGCCAGTATCCTTCTTATCAAAGGAAATAAAAAGCCAATCACAGCAATGATCAGGACGGCTCTGACCATAACCGGTAATGCCGTTGTCAGAAGGAGGGTGAAAAATAAAATTATAGAGAAAACGAGAGTATAGTTATCATTTTTTATCATTGGCTGGGTACCTCAATCAGTTTTAGATTTATTGTACAATAAATCTTTGAATAGAGGAATTTTTTTACAGAATTGTATTGACCAATTTCATGGAGGTGCAAAAGTTGAGCAGAGCTGAGCGGAGTACAAAATTAGATCTAGAGCGCATTGTGTTTATTGGAAGAACTTTTGATGAGTATGTTGATATGTTTTCTCTTACTGAAGAAGACCTTGAAGGAAAAAAAATACTGGATTGCCCGGCAGGTGCCTGCTCCTTTACGGCGGTTGGCAGCCAGATGGGACTAAATGTCACTGCCTGTGACATTGCATATGATCATGCTATTGAAGACCTGGAAAACAAAGGTCTGAAGGACATTCAGCACACGATGGAACAGCTGAGGCAAGTCAAGGAAAATTATATATGGGATTATTTTAACGATATAGAAGACCTTCGAAATCATCGATTAAGTGCCTTAAATGATTGTGCAAAGGATTGGAAAAAATCGAGAGAAAGGTACATTGCTGCGACGCTGCCGTTTTTGCCATTTAGGGATAATGAATTCGACCTTCTCTTATCCGCACACTTTTTGTTTATGTATGGAGACCGTTTAGATGAGCAGTTCCATATCCAAACACTAAATGAATATTTAAGAGTGACCAAAGAGGAAATCCGGATTTTTCCTCTGGTCGATTTGGAAGGAAAGAGATATGCGATGTTGGGTGATATAATAAGGAGATTGGAAGATAATGGATGCAAAGTGGACGAAGTGATAGTGGGTTATCAATTTATGGATCATGCCAATTCCATGCTGAAAATAACCAAAAGCAAATAAACAAAGAGGCGACGTCAGTGTTGCCTCTTTTTTAATGATAAAACCGATTCTATTTTTATTATCGTTTTCTGCAATTAATTTTATGTATTGAGGAAATAATAGGGGAAGAATGAAGCGCGCACTCTATGTTCATGAATAAACTTAAACGGGGTAGACACGACAAAAGGATGGAGGAGTCAGGTGTGAATAAGGCCCAACTAGAAATGATTGAAACGATCAGGAAGGCAGAAATCAAGGAGAGCCACAGATGGACAGAGTACTGGCAGGATTATTCTCATTTTTTCACGTGGCAATTTTGGGTCGTTCTCGCCATGTTCGTCCTTCCTCTCATCATCACTATACTGTTCATAGACCGTAAAAAAGCTTTTCATATCGGATTTTATGGGTATAGTGTACATGTGTTTTTTGCCTATACGGATGTGATTGGAACAAGCAACGGACTCTGGATCTATCCGTATAAAATTATGCCGTATTTTCCCTCCAACGTGACACTTGATGCATCATTAGTTCCAGTTTCCTATATGCTTCTTTATCAGTACATCCTGAATAACCGTAAAAATTATTATCTATGGATGATTGGCCTGAGCCTGGGATTTGCCTATATTCTTAAGCCGCTGATGGTCGGTCTTGGATTGTTCCATTTCGGGGAAAAAGAGAACTTTTTCCTGTTGTTCCTCGGGTATGTAACAGTCGGCCTGATTGCCAAGTGGCTGACCGATCTTTTTGTATTCCTGCAAAAATCAAATATACTCAGTTTGCGCCGTGGGGAAAAAGCGTCAAAATAAGCGGGCATTCCATTATATGTGATTTACCACCGAATGGGAGCGGACTACTGCCGAATAATGTATTTAACACGGATAAGTTTAAGTCTTATTATTGTATTATAAGATTTACACGAGTATAAGGGTGGTTTCCTCTCGAAAAACATGGTTACTCCTGGATAGGGTTAACTTACTCTCGGATAAAAACATTAACTCCCGAATAGGACAACACTACTACCGTATATGAAGATTACCTCCGGATTAGGGTTTGCTTACTCTCAGATACGGCTGCACTACTCCCAAATAAGAAGATTAACTTCGGGCAAAGGATGATTTATTCCTGCTCAGCAGCCTCTATGCATTTTCCGAGTAATAATTAAATGATGTTGTTGGCAGCCAGCCACTCCTTAAATTCCTGTATACCAACTTGTTCATCCAGTTCCTCTCCATCGATGCTTAGGATTCTTGTCCCACTGTATTTTAAGGTCATTTCGTTTTCCTGTGGAACAGGCGCCACGCCATAAAAATCGAAATCAAAGTAGATGTCCCAGACAGGCTCGGACAGCCTTTTATATGCAACACATTCAATATCAGCCCCATTATCATAATACCCCAAATGTAAATGGTAGCGATTATCATACCTCATACGTAATGCCTCCCTCACTAATACTCGCCGTGCGGATTAATCTCCTAAAAAGGGACCAATTACACCCATGTATAATCAAGAACAAAGCCTAATAAAATTAAACTGATTCCCAAGGAAAAATGAATTTTCTTTTCATTAATCTTTGTCTTTTCCAGAATCATTACAATGGCGCCTATCACTCCAAGAAAGAATGCACTGTGAATAGAGTAACCAGCATGGGCAAGGAAGAGTTCCGGAAACCATTGGGCAAGTCCGGACATGCTGCCTAAAGTTAATAAAAATAGAGGAATCCTGGCTTTCAAGTACATCAAATCACCTCAGAATAGGATTGTCGATATCTATACGTTCTGCATGAGACCATGGTTTCCTTTTTATTAAAAATTGCCTTTTATTCAGAAGCTTCAACAGGGTAGGTGCATCTATCGGCCAGACGTTCTCCGGCCAGGCTGTGGAAAGGGAATGCAAGAGAAATCAACGGTCCAGTTTTTACATACACAAAATAAAAAAACTGCAGCCGTCCTCGATCTACATCGAGATGGACTGCAGTCCGGGACTCTATCACGGATTGGGTCTTTTTATTGCTATAGTTTTAATCTGTCTTTGGTCTAATGTCCAGTTTACGGCCCGGCCAGAAATAGCCGATGAGGGCACCAGCCAGGGCCGGTAAAATCCAGCCAAGCCCAATGCTGTAGAGCGGCAAATAATTAAAGTAGAACTCTTTTACCGATTCAAGCAGAGAGAGGGCTACTCTTGGCAAGCTTCCGGACAGTGCGCTGTAGCCATCAATGATGCTGACGAAGAAGGTCAGGAGCATGGACACTGCATACACACTTTGCTTATTGCCGAATAAGGAAGAGCTTAGTCCCAGTAAAATGAGCACAATGGCCAGCGGGTACAGAAACATTAAGACCGGAACAGCAAATTGGATGATATTATTAAGGCCGAAGTTTGCAATGGTAAAGGATACAAGGCAAAGAACCAGCACGAATGTTTTATAGCCGACTTTGGGAAACACATCATGGAAGAATTCACTGCAGGATGAAATGAGCCCGATGCTGGTTTTTAGACAGGCCAGCACGATAATGATGGCAAGCAGGATAGCTCCAAAAGAACCAAAATAATGCTGGGCAACCGCTGCAAAAATCAGGCCGCCGTTATCAAATGTCCCAACGGCTGAGACGCTTGAAGCCCCCATGTACGTGATTAGACCGTAGATGAGCATCATCAGCCCCATTGCGAAAATGCCCGATTTCCAGGTTGCCTTGGCAATCGCTTTTGTTTCCGTGATGCCTTGCCCCTTAATCGCATGGATGACAACAATCCCGAATGCGAGGGATGCAAGGGCATCCATGGTGTTATAGCCCTCTTTAAAACCGGTCATAAAGGCCAAAGAGGAATAATCTCCAGATGGTTCACCGAAGCTGCCCATCGGCTTGACAATGGCAACGATAATTAAGATGAATAAAAACACTAAAAAGGCCGGAGTTAAATATTTGCCAATGTAATCAATGATTTTTGCAGGATTCAGCGAGAAATAATAGACAATCCCAAAAAACAGGAAGCTGAATAATCCTAGCCACAAGCCGGCATGGTCCGGGGAAATGAATGGTTCAAACCCAACCACAAAGGGGACCGTTGCCGTACGCGGAATCGCGAAGAACGGACCAATCGTCAAGTATAAGGCCATGGCGAACGTCACTCCAAACAGAGGGTGGACGCGGCTTGCCAAATCACGGAGGCCATTGCTGCCGGATAGACCGATGGCCAGGATTCCAATAAAAGGAAGTCCGATTGCCGTTACTAAAAATCCTAATAAAGCAGGCCAGAAATTCGTGCCGGCGAGCTGACCCAGCTGAATAGGGAAAATAAGGTTCCCGGCACCGAAATAGAGCCCGAACAGCATGGTTCCAATCACTGCATACGTTGAAAAAGGTATTTTATTTTGCATATCATGCTCCTTCTGAGATGTGAAATTGAGTGCTTAGTTCTGAACAATAAAAATAATCATAACAAGGAATCTGGCGGGGGACAATAACTTTTTTGTATTAAAAAAAGGAAAATGGGCCCACCGCTCCGTCAATAAAGCTGGGCCCATGGCCTGCGGATTGAGGCTTGCAATTCTGAGGCATTTTAGTTGTATTAACCATAACCAAATAATACGGGGATCGGGGTCCGGCAAGAACAGCCGGTTGCCATGACGGTAACAAGAAGTCCGCCAGGCATGCATATAGGATTCCTCCATTTCGAGTGGAGAAGGATGCTCAAAAGAATTCTCCCCGTGAACAAAATGAACAAAATTATCAAAAGATTCATAATGAATTATTCATTCATTTAGTTTTTTAAGCATTAATCAACCATAATATTTAATCTCATTTGAATGTCGCTTATATTTATAACTAATATTTCAAATTGTCTAACTAATCAATTTGTAGAAATTGTAAGCGTGTTCAACTAAGAGGAGGTTTTTTATGCTAGCATTGTTGGGATATTTAATGGTTGCGGTATTTATGTTTTTGATTATGACGGGCAGGCTTTCCGCCCTCATTGCGTTAATTGTCGTGCCAGTTGCCTTTGCAGTGATTGGAGGCTTTGGGTCTGAGCTGGGGCCCATGTTAATAGAAGGAATCAATCAGTTAGCTCCTACTGGAGTAATGCTGATGTTCGCCATCCTGTATTTTGGAATCATGATCGATGCGGGGTTATTCGATCCAGTGGTTGGAGCCATATTAAAAGCAGTTAAAGGGGATCCATTAAAAATTGTGGTCGGGACTGCGATCCTTGCCCTGGTGGTTTCTCTTGACGGAGATGGGACAACCACCTATATGATCACAATCTCGGCGATGCTTCCGCTGTATCAGCGATTGGGAATGAATCCCTTGATCCTGCCGGCGGTTGCCATCATGGGAGTTGGAGTTACCAACCTGACGCCATGGGGCGGGCCGACGGCGAGGGCGGTCAGTGCGTTAAGCCTGGACATGTCTGAAGTATTTGTTCCGCTTGTTCCTGTCATGATTGGCGGAGCAGCCTGGGTCATTTTTGCTGCCTATATGTTTGGAAAGAAAGAGCGAAAGCGGCTGGGGGTTTTGGATATTGCCAAGCTTCCTCAAAAGGACCGCCTTGCTTTTAGACAGCAGGCTGCAGCAGTTGAGGTTTCGGAGGAAAAACGTCCGAAGCTCCTGTGGGTGAACTTTACTCTGACCGTTCTGCTCTTGGCGGCATTGATTATGGGGATTATGCCGCTGCCAGCGTTGTTCATGATTGCATTCGCGATTGCCATCCTGATCAATTACCCGAATCTGGATGATCAAAAGGAACGAATCAAGGAACATGCAGGGAATGTGCTTGCCGTTGTTTCTTTAGTGTTCGCGGCCGGTGCTTTTACAGGAATTCTTTCGGGAACCAAAATGGTGGATGCTATGGCCAACTCTTTGGTAGCCTTGATTCCTGATGCATTGGGGCCATTCCTTCCAATCATCACGGCCATTACAAGTATGCCGTTCACGTTCTTCATGTCAAACGATGCGTATTATTTCGGAATGCTGCCGATCATTGCGGAAGCTGCAACGAATTATGGAATCAATCCGGTGGAAATCGCCCGTGCTTCGCTTCTGGGGCAGCCTGTACATTTGCTTAGCCCGCTGGTTGCATCCACATACCTGCTTGTCGGGATGTCAAAGGTGGATTTCGGGGATTTCCAGAAGTTTACGATCAAATGGACGGTTGGAACGACTCTGGCCATGCTGGTTGTAGCTCTGGCCATCGGAGTCATCTCGCTGTAAAAAAAAGAGTTAGAGAAGTTTTTCTCTAACTCTTTTTAAGTGTAATAGAATGGTGTAATCTTATCTTAGTATAGAAATTGATAAGGGTTAAAAGGATGCGAAACTTAAAAAGGGTCACCTTACAAACAAAAATTCTCGTGCTCATTTCTGCCTTGATCCTCCTGATTATTTCACTCTTGGCAGGCATCTTTGCCTATATCCAGGCAGTGGATGCCAGGAATCAAGTGGAACAGCTGGGCTTGCAGGCGGCAAGGTCAATTTCCCTCATGCCTGAGCTGAGGCAGGCAATCGATGAAAATAATCTGGAGGGCATGTTCAGGCCCATTGCTGAGCAAGTGAAGGATCAGATCAGGGCAGGGGATATTCTGATTGAAAACCGGGATGAAATTCTATATTCCCATACTCATCCTGATAAAATAGGGGAAAACAGCCATGACCACAAGGACCATGCGCTCATTTTCGGAGGATCGAGCACGTTTGAAACACAGGGCGAAGAGGGACCTGCCATTGTGGCCAAAGTACCCATCACAGCTGATTATGGAACGTACAGCAAGGTCATTGGAACAGTTTCCGTGGAGTTTTTAGAGAAAGAGATTTATAAAAATATTTTCAATAGAATTCAAAAAATTGTCCTGGTCTCGATGGGTGTTCTTATCCTGGGTCTCCTGGGGGGAACACTGTTAGCCAGGAGTATTCGAAACGATACCCTGGGACTTGAGCCGCACGAAATTTCCTCCCTGTATCTGGAGAGAAACGCCATCTTGTCTTCCATAAAAGAAGGGATTATAGCGTTTGATGATCAAGGTATGATCACTCTCATTAATCCATCTGCGAGAATGATGCTGAATGTCGAGGAAACAGGGAAACAGGTCGATGAGATCCTGCCTCATTCCAACGTGACAGACGTGTTAAAAACGGGAAAAACCAAACACCATCTGGAAGTCTCATTGAACGGCAAAACGTTTCTCTTTAATGTCATTCCCATTTTTCACCAAGGGAGTGTCAAAGGGGCGGTGTCAAGCTTCCGGGACAAAACCGAATTAAAGATGCTGATGGATACCATCTCTGAAGTCCGGGAGTATTCGGAAGGCCTTCGGGCACAGACGCATGAGTATTCGAACAAGCTTTATTTATTGTCGGGGCTGATCCAATTGGAAAAATACCAGGAGGCCTTTCAGTTCATTCAGAAGGAATTCGCCATCCATCAGCACCAGAACAGAATCATCTTTAATCAAATTCATGATGCCAATGTCCAGGCGATTCTGTTGGGGAAGCTGGGAAAAGCCTCTGAAAAGAAAATTCAGCTGGATATCGATTCAGAAAGCTATGTTGATCCATTGCCGGCCCACATTGAGGTAACCGATGTGATCACCATCATCGGGAACCTGATTGACAATGCCTTTGAAGCCGTCATGGAGCAAACGGAGAAGAAAGTGACTTTTTCCATCATGGGCCTTGGGAGCGACATTATTATCGAAGTAACCGACAGCGGCAAGGGAATTCCGGAAGAACGGATGGAAACCTTATTTACGCTGGGATATTCCTCTAAAGGGAAAAACAGGGGGTATGGTCTTTTTAATGTGAAATGCATAGTTGAATCGCTGGGAGGAACCATTGAAGTCAGCAACGATCAACATGGGGGAGCGATATTCACCGTTTATCTGCCTAAAAGCGCATTGGAATAACGTAAGGAGCGAAACAAAATGATTAAGGTTGTTATTGCAGAGGATGATTTTCGGATTGCCCAGGTTCAGGAGCAATTTTTACAGAAGGTGTCCGGAGTAAAGCTTGCCGGAAAGGCGCTGAATGCGAAGGAGACAATGATGCTGCTGGATCAGCATGAGGTCGACTTGCTGCTGCTGGACATTTATATGCCGGATGAGCTTGGAATTCACCTTTTGCCAAAAATCAAAGAAAAGCATCCTCAAGTGGATGTCATCATGGTGAGTGCCGCTGCGGAAAAAGAAATGCTCGAGGCGGCAATCCGGCATTCGGTGTTCAATTATCTGCTGAAACCAGTGACGATGGAAAAATTTGTTGCAACGATTGAAGATTATAAAAAGAAGAAAAAATTGCTCAGCAGCATAGATGAGGTTAATCAGGATGTCATCGATCAATATTTTGGAACGGCCAGCAACAATGCAAGCCTAAAAGATCTTCCAACCGGTGTGGACCGGCTGACGCTCCAAAAGGTAACCGAGATCATGAAGGAGCTGGAAGGCGGGATCTCCATCGAGGAAATGGGGGAGAGAATGGGCGCTTCACGGACAACGGCCAGAAGGTATCTTGAGTATCTGGTGTCAACGAATTTCTGCATGGCCAGGCATGATTACGGCATAATCGGCCGACCTGAACGGAAATATTACCTGGTAAAGAACTGAAGGGCCGGCATGAAACGGAAACTTTTGTTTTTATTATTTCTAATGATATCTGTTTTCATGGGCTGCTCGGTGAAAGAGAAACCTAACGTGGCGAGCGAAGATGTACAGATTGTGGCTCCCAGCCCGGCTGGAGGAGGCTGGGACCGGACGGCTAGAGCAATAAAGGATATCCTGACAAGCCAAGAGCTGGTAAATGGAAATATCTCTATTGTAAATAAAATCGGAGCAGGCGGAGAGCTTGGCTGGAAGTCGATCAATCAGGAGAGAGAAGGCCAGGTATTGGCGGTCAATTCAAGCCTGCTGATCACGAATCAATTATTAGGCCGCAGCCAGTTGACGGTTAAGGATTTTACGCCGCTTGCCACCTTGGCGACAGAATGGGAGGTTGTCCTGGTTTCGAAGGACTCGGACATCAGCAGTGCGAGGGCACTGATGGATCACCTTAGAGAAGCACCCCATAATTACAGGTTTGGGGTGTCTCCAAGATTGGGGAATGACGATCAGCTTTCATTTGTCCTGGCGGGCAGGCAGGCCGGCATAGAGGCTGAACAGCTAGACTATTATGTGTATGAAGACAGTGACCAGGTTGTTGAGGCTTTGTTAAGCCATCAAGTTGACGTCGCTGCCATGTCTTTGTCAGAAGCCAAAAAATATTACGATTCAAAACAAGTCAGACTGCTCGTCGTCTCATCCCATCAGCGGGTAAGTGAAATTCCGGAGGTGCCGACGTGGAAAGAGGAAGGGATCGACCTGGTCTTTCAGCACTGGCGAGGGGTCATGGGACCGGCAGGCATGACGGAGGAAGAAATCCAGTTTTGGGATGAGACGTTTGCACAGATGGTGAGCACAAAAGAGTGGAAGCAGACACTAAAAAAATATATGTGGAAGGATTTTTATAAAAACAGCAAGGAAACCAAGAAATATCTTGAAGAACAAAGCAAGATGTATGAAGAACTTTTAGGTGCAAGCGGACAATGAACTAAATGAACAAAAGTGTTTTAATGAATAAAAAAGAACTATTTGCTGTAATCTTTACGCCTATTACCCAGCGATTTAAGATAAAGGCAATATAGAGGCGGAATGAGATTTAGACTGTTACGACAAGGCTATTAATTCTTAATTGGGGGAAGAAAAAATGTGGGTTATTACTGTTTTTGCAGACCAAAATGTTACCATGTATGAATTTGAAACTGAGAGTGAGGCCAGAGAGTGCATTCGGGCCATGAAGGGACGCAAGATTCTCTCCCACGTTGTCTACTATAATGATAAGATCCTTGAAGGTGCTGTATCATAGAATGTTAGAATAGGAGGCTGGCTTAGACAAGGCAACCTCTTTGTGATCGTCCAGATGATCATGGAGGGAATGGGCCAGCTGAGCCAGCCTCTTTATTGATGAGGTCAGAGAAGGGAAGGGAAGGGGGACTCTGCCACGGCGATTGCAAAATTAATGCCAAAGAAAAAACAATTACAGCTGCAATTCATTGAAACAATCGGAGCCGGACTGGCCGGGGGACTGATTTTTACACTACTTCACTGGCCGTTAGTGTGGATGCTGGGACCTTTAAGCGCTGTTCTAATCTGGAAGCTGGCTTCAAGACGAACTCTTTTTTGGCCGGTCAGCTTCCGTAACGGCGGACAGGTGTTATTAGGGTACAGCATGGGCCTGTCGTTCACAAGTGAAAGCGCCAGGCAGATTGCCAGACAGCTGCCTTCAATGGCAATCATCACGATTCTGATGGTTGCGTGCGGACTGGGAGTTGCTCTCCTGGCGGCAAGATGGACGGGCATATCAATCCAGAGTGCCGTGATGGGAACCACGCCGGGCGGGTTGTCGCAAATGGTGGTGTTAAGCGAAGAGATCAAGGGAGCAGAACCTACGATTGTTACCTTCATGCAGACCATCAGGATGCTGACCGTTATTTTTATTGTGCCGGCTTTATCTTTTCATGCGTTAAGCGGGGAGGATGTGAAGAATGTTTCTGCGTTCGAGCAGGGAGCCGGCCCGGAGCCCGGAAATATCCTTTTCTATCTGTTTGTCATTGGGGCTGTTCTTCTGGCAACGAGGCTGGCGGTCCGATTTAACTGTCCTACACCCTATATTATTGGCCCGCTTATGACATCCGCGATTTTCACCCTAAGCGGAATGCCAGCCCCGCAGCTTCCACCTTTGCTGACCATCATTGCTCAGCTGTGCCTGGGAGTTTATCTGGGGATGGGGATAAAAGTCAACCTGCTGGGGAACTGGCGTCGTCTCCTGCCTATTTCTCTCATATCAGGATTATTAATCGTGGGATGTGCATTGGCCTTGGCCTATGCATTGCAGCGTATCTATCCGATTTCCATGGCGACCGCATTTTTATGCATTGCGCCTGGAGGACTTCCAGAAATGGGGGTGACGGCTCATACCGTCCATGCAGATGTTTCAATGGTGGCAGCCTATCAATTGTTTCGGGTATTCTTCATATTGTTTATTATTCCTATTTTCTTGCGATGGATTTTTGGGAAGAACAAAGAAATGAGCGGTGAGGTTAGGTCAGTAACAAAATCATGAATAAATACTAAAAGGCAGGCTCTTTTATAGAGGCCTGCCTTCTTGTTTTTAGGGATAGAGGCGGGTTAGCGGGCGCTAGCTTTTGTCTAATAATGTGCTAACAGAACGTCGGTACCTGTGTTTGCTGGCTATTCTCTCTCCAATGTGTTAACGACTTCTTCCAGTGCTTCATATTCATCCTCGCCGGAAACCTCGAGTGTGATGGTTGCCTGTTTGGGGATGGCCAGTGATAAAACGCCTAGAACAGATTTCACATTCACTTTCCGGCCGTTATGGGTGAGGAAAATATCTGCATTAAATTTTGAAGCTGTCTGAACCAGCTGATTTACCGGCTTTGCATATAATCCCGCTTTTCGATTGATCCTTATTGTTCGTTCAATCATCCTTGTCCTCCTTGTATCGGTTTTTTGGTTTTGAACCATGTTCTTATGTATGAAACTATTTCACATAAAATGCATCTTTCATTCAAAATGGACGATTTTGTGTGTTCGTCCTGCTGACAAACGATGGAGACAAGGAACATTGTTGGATAATAAAGTTTCAAGAAAAGTATTTTGATTCCGAGAGATAGTAAGATAGGGTTTTTTACCCGGAGATTTGTAAACGTATTCAAAAAAATGATTCTTTTTTACTAGTTTTTGAGGGTGTCTTTTGTTATAGGGTCATTAGTCTTGAGTGGAACATTAAGAATTCGTATAGGAAAATTATAGCAAAATATAGATTTGAATCCTGATCCGGATTTATTATAAAGTAATATTTCCTATTATATACGCTTTTTTAATCGAATTTAGAGGTTCAATCGGGTGGGAATTATATACATATAATGTACCTGTCTAAAAGGAGGAAAATCTTATCAGTTTATTTGCGGGATAATAGTCCCCTTCTAAGTGAGAATCCGCGACTAAATGCTTATTAAATGGAAATATTGGTGGTGCTTTGTCGAAATCTTAATAGCGAACACGTGCGGATGTTTATGTTAAGGTGTTAATTGTGTGGAAATAGAGGAAAAATTTTCATATGAAATTATTGGTAAAGGAGGAAGCAAGTTGATTGAGGTAAATAATCTCACGAAGGAATTTTCAAACAAAAAAGGCTTGTTCGATGTGGATTTTAAAGTGGAAAAAGGACAGATATTTGGGTATCTTGGGCCAAATGGAGCAGGAAAATCGACAACCATCAGGCATTTGCTGGGATATGTTAAACCCCAGAAGGGCCAGGCAAAAATTAACGGGTTTGACTGCTGGAGCGAATCAGAAAAAATTCACGGGCAACTGGGATATATTCCTGGTGAAATTGCTTTCGTTGAAGGAATGAGTGCAGTAGATTTTTTGAATTTAATGTCCGGTATGCGAGGTACTAAATCAAATGAAAAACGAAATGAGTTAATAGCAAGATTTGATTTGGACATTAAAACCCCAGTAAGGAAAATGTCAAAAGGAATGAAGCAAAAGCTTGCTATTATAAGTGCATTTATGCATGATCCTGAAGTGATCATCCTTGATGAGCCTAGTTCTGGACTTGATCCGCTTATGCAGCGGGAATTCGTTGATTTGCTTCACGAAGAAAAGAAAAAAGGCAAAACCATCCTAATTTCATCCCATATTTTCAGTGAATTAGAAGACACGGCAGATATCATTGCGATTATTCGACACGGAAAGCTGATAAAAACTCAGGATGTACATACTTTAAGGGAAGAGATGGCCAAGAATATCTATGAGGTTGAGTTTCAAAATCAGGAAGATGTTCATAGTCTCATGAATTCGGATCTTGCCATCAGCAATCATGAGGGGAATAAAGCGACTATTTCTGTTGATCGGGATGTAAATGAAATATTTAAATATTTATCAAGGTATAAGATTAAAAAGTTTGATGTACCAAAACAGCGTCTTGAGGATATTTTCATGAAATATTATAACGACAAGGAGGAGCACCTATGAATCTTGCATTATATAAAGCCATGATGAAAAGTCATAGCAAACTTCTTATTACCTATTCATGCAGCGTTTTTTTATATTTATATTTGCTCGTTATGACTTTCCCAATGTTTGCAGAGTCTCAACAGTTGAATGATGTGTTGAAGGGATTGCCTGAGAGTGTTCAAGTTGCTTTTGGCATACAGGGGAATTTAAGTAATGTGAATGACTATATGGCCATGAATTTCTATAATTCACTCTATCTTTATATTCTTATGGCGTATGCCATCTTAACTGCTATCCAGCTGGTCAGCCGGTTTGTCGATCGGGGATCAATGGCTTATCTTCTTTCCTCGCCGGTTTCGCGTGTACAAGTGATTAACACCCAGGCAATGGTGCTGATAACAGGTTTGTTCGTTGTCAATCTCTTCACGTATTTTGGCGGGTACTTGGGTGTTCTCTCGTTTACAGATAAAAATGGTTTTGATATGTCGATTTTTACCCAAATGAATTTGATCGTGATGCTAATTTTCCTGGTTATCAGCGCGTATTCCTTTTTATTCTCCTGTCTCTTTAATGAGGAGAAACTGGCAATGGGGGCGAGCTTTGGAATCACTATCCTTTTTTACTCTCTGGATTTGGCCAGTAAATTGTCTGAAGAGATTGACTGGTTAAAATATTTTACCATTTTCTCTCTTTACCAGCCGCAGAAAATTTCACAAGGGGATTATAACGTATTGAGTACTAGTATGATCCTCAGCATTGTAGCAATTGTCCTCTTTATTCTAAGTGCCTCTTTATTTAAAAGAAGAGATCTAACTTTATAGGGCTGATTTTTTGAACCCAGCATGAGCAGATGACTTTCCGAACAAGAGAAAAGAAGGAGGGAAAAGGATGAAACTGTTCTGTATTCCATTTGCAGGTGGTTCCGCAACGGTCTACTCCAAATGGAAAGGGAGGTTAGGGGGCAATATTGACATTGTGCCATTGGAACTTTCGGGCCGCGGAGACAGATTTGGAGAACCTTTATATAAAGATTTTCAGGCAGCAGTGGATGATCTTTATGACTTTATTCTTAAAAACATGCATGAAGGCCAGCCATATGCGATTTTTGGCCACAGCATGGGGGCATTGCTTGCCTATGAATTGTATGTCAAATTAGCTCTAAATAAAAATGCCCTGCCGGTCCATATGTTTTTTTCAGGCAGGGAAGCCCCGCATATTAACCTGTTTGAAACAAAAAAAATAAAGATCAGTAACCTTCCAGCCAATCAATTTCTGGAGGAGTTAAAGAAATATAACGGTGTTACAGCAGAGTTTCTGGAAAACCAGGAACTGGTCAATTTATTTTTGCCGATCATCCGATCTGATTTCCATCTTGTAGAAAATTATGTATACAAGCACAACCATGTCAAACTCCACTGCCCGATTACAATATTGAATGGCACCGAGGATTATACAACAGAGGCCAATGTGAATGAGTGGAAATCATATACAAATCATCCATGTGAAATTGTGAATGTTGATGGGGGCCACTTTTTTATTGAAAATCAACTAGACGTTGTATTAGAACAAATTCAATCCACTTTAGAAAAAGCCGAGGTTAAATCCCTCGTATAGACCGAAAAGTAAAAGAGGTGTGGAAATGAAAAAGTACAATGATGAGAATTATCAACAGATGATAAAAGAATTGGAAGATACAATCAAGACATTGCCTTTCGTAGAAAAAGCGGGGGTGATTCTTGTTGAAGATGAAATCACAATGGCACCTTTACATGTTGATGATATTCTTCCAGAAGAAAATTTTAGTACATACGAAGAGATCTCAGTTAAAGGAGGAGAACCAATTCCTGAATCAATAAATGATGTCTGTCAGCATCAGGTAAGGAAACCTGCTGTCTCCTACGGGGGAGATCTAGTTATTCAACCCGGCCAGCCTGCTACATTGCAGGAAATTCTGAGGAATGCTGCAAAACAATACGGTGATCATGGAATCACCTACGTTTATACAGATGGCTCGGAAGGATTTCAAAGTTATAAAGATCTTCTGCAGGAGGCTGAAAAGGTACTTGCCGGCCTTCAGAAACTGGGACTGAAACCTGGTGACCCTGTCGTTTTTCAATTTAAGGATAATAAAAAGTTCGTAACATCGTTTTGGGCCTGTATTTTGGGCGGGTTTTTACCGACTCCGGTGGCTGTCGCACCGATTTATACGGAAATGAATGCAGTCATCAATAAGCTTTATAATTCATGGAAGCTTCTCTCTAAACCGTTGATTTTAACAGAGCTTGACCTTGAAGAAAAGCTTGGCATGCTTGAAGAGCTTTGGAATGAGCCATCTCTCAGGATCGAAACCTTTCAACGGCTTAGCGAGAGTCCTGCAAATCATGACTGGTTTGAAGCAACAGATGAGAGCTTCGTGTTAAATCTATTGACTTCCGGCAGTACAGGGATACCGAAATGTGTTCAACACCGTAATAAGTCAATTATTTGGAGAACGATCGCTACTTCTGTTAAAAATAGGTTCAATCATGAAGATATTTCTTTGAACTGGATGCCTCTGGATCATGTCGGTGGAATCGTTATGTTCCATGTAAGAGACGTTTATTTAGGCTGCAATCAGATACTTGGTCATATAGACCATATTATTCAAAAGCCCCTTACCTGGCTGGATTGGATTGATCGGTACCGAGCTACGATTACCTGGGCGCCTAACTTTGCCTTCTCCATGCTGAATGATGCGATAGCAGAAGCCGGAGAGAAATCATGGGATCTGTCTTCAATGAACTATCTATTAAATGGCGGAGAGGCGGTTGTGGCAAAGGTTGCTCAACAGTTTCTCACTCTGTTGGAGCCATTTCATCTCCCGGGCAATGCGATTGTCCCAGCCTATGGAATGTCAGAGACTTCATCTGGAATCGTTGAGTCAAAGAACCTCTCCAGGGATTCAATCTCTGGACTAAATATGATCGATAAGCGTTCTTTAAGTGGAGTTGTCAGGCGCGTATCCGGTGATGATGTGAATCAAGTTGTATTTACAGAATCTGGCGAACCGCTTCCTGGAGTACGTTTAAGAATTACAGATCGTGATAACCAGATCCTTAATGAAGGGATCATTGGCAGATTACAAGTAAAAAGTCCGAGTGTCATGAATGGCTACTACAAGAATGAGGAAGCAAATAAAGAAGTTTTTACAGAGGATGGCTGGTTTGATACAGGTGATCTAGGGTTTTTAATGGCTGGAAGATTAACCGTCACTGGCCGTGCCAAAGATGTCATCATCATGAACGGAAACAACTACTACAATTATGATATTGAAGCTGTGGTAGAGGAAATTGAAGGCATTGAAGTTACATTTGCTGCAGCCTGTGCGATTCCAGATGAACAAGGAGTTGATCAGTTAGCTATATTCTTTGTGCCCGATCGCCACCACGCAAAGAATATAATGCCCCTTATTCAAACGATAAAACAAGCATTGAGCAGAAAGTTTGGTTTGAATCCCAAAATTATTATCCCACTTTCGAAAGAAATATTTCCAAAAACAAATAGTGGGAAGATCCAAAGAAATGACCTTATTCAAAGGTATAAAGCAAAGGAATATCAAGCAATTACCAGGGAAATCGATCTCCTGTTGGAAAACGATTATACATTCCCTGATTGGATCTATAAAACTGACTGGACCATATGTGATTCTCCACCAATAGGAAAGGAGAAAATGGTTTTAACTGCGAATACCATCGTATTTACAGAATGGCAAGAAGAACATGAAGAAAATAGGGAACACAAAGCGGTATATGTGAAAAAGGGAAACCAATTTAGAAGAATTGATGCCCAGCATTATGAAATCAACTCCCATCATCAAGAGGATTACCAAAAACTGCTTGATTCTGTCCTAGAAGACCGTGAGAAAATTGATCAGATTATACATTTATGGAATATAGAAACGGGTCATAAGGAAATAGGCAATCTTCACGAGCTGAAAGAATCCCAATTCAATTCCAGCTACAGTCTGCTGTTTTTAATACAGGCGCTGAACAAGCATGTTCATGACAAGATGGACCTCTATGTAGTTACAAAAAATGCCGTGCCGGTATATGAAAATGAACAGATTTCATTTGAAACGTCAACGATCACGGGATTTATCAAAACGATTCCTCATGAGTTGCCCCATATTACTTGTAAACAAATTGATTTAAACGAAGAGGATAAAGAGTATGTTTACAACTATTTAAAACAAGAAGCCAGCATTCGCGACCAACACAGTGTTTTAGCCTATCGAAACAAACAGCGTATGATTCCGGCGATAAAAAAAGTTGATCTCCTTTCTGGAAGGAATCGTACCACTCCTTTGAAGACCCATGGATTTTATCTGGTTACCGGAGGACTGGGCGGTATCGGGAAAATTGTGTGTGAACATCTTCTCAAGAGGTACCAGGCGAATATTCTAATCATTGGAAGAACACCATTGTGTACAGGAAACGGCAAGGAACAGTCACAAAAAACAAAAATCTTTGAAGACTTAAAAAAGCAGGAGAGCTTTGGAGGACAGGTTTTTTACGAAACTGCCGACCTGACAGATAATGACCATTTAAGTAAACTGATAACCGATTATGAGGGGTCATTGGATAAGGAATTGGATGGAGTCATCCATTTGGCGGGGATTATCCAGGAATGTCTTTTACTGGATCAAACACATGAGCTGCTGGAAGAAATGTACGAAGCCAAAGTATATGGAACATGGGTATTGCACCAGATTCTTAAGGAGAAGAAAGAAGCTGTTTTTATCTCAACTTCATCAGCAAGAACGATCACATCGGGGATGACAGTGGGTGCTTATTGCTCGGCAAATCAATTTAATGAGACTTTTGCCATATATCAGAATCAGTTCCCTTATTTAAACGCTTATTGCTTCTCCTGGAGCCTATGGGATGACTTAGGGATGGGAAAAGGATTAATGATCAAGGAAGTGCTGCAACATAGAGGCTATACTCCGATTGAGGAACGGAAGGGCCTTTACTCCTTTTTAGCGGGTCTTAAACTCGGTGAGCCTACTCTTTATGTTGGCCTGAACGGGGCTAAAAAAGAGATTCAAGAACTAAGCCAATCGAATATCGAGCCAAACTATAAATGGAAAGTATACCTTCAAATGGACCTTGAACAAGATCAGCTAGAACAAACCTTAAAAGCCTGTAGGGAAACTGCTGCGGCCTCGCTTGATCTATTGGATTTCCCTATCGAGCTGGAGAGAAAGGACGAACTTCCTTTAAATTCTTACGGAGAGGTCGATAAAAAAGCCTTATTGGAGCTTCATAAGTCTGAAGACATAAGGGATTGTGCACCGAGAAATCAACTTGACCTTGTCCTTGTCGAATGCTGGAAAAGAATATTGGATTCAAAAAAGATATCCATACATGACAGCTTTTTTGATCTGGGTGGGAACTCGCTGCAAGCAACACAGCTTCTTTCAGCCATTCAAAATGAGGTTGGAATTAAACTGGAGCTAGAGGACTTATTTTATAAACCGAAATTATCGGATTTATCAGACCTGATCGATGAATGCATTCAGCTTGAACGAACAAATATTCGCACAAAAATACCCTCCAGGGAATATGGGGAAATCGTTCCAATGTCTTCTTCGCAAAAACGCCAATGGTTTTTGTATGAATTGGAACCGAATAATCCCTTTTACAATAACACTGTCATTATTGATCTAAAAGGTGCTGTTAATGGAGAAAGAATAGAAAAATCCCTTACTAGTATAGTATACCGACATGAAACACTACGAACAACATTTGATGTGATTAACGAACAGCCGAGCCAGATCATTCATAAGGAAGCGTCCATCGCTCTCCAGGTAAAAGATTTTCTCATTGAAAGGAAAGAACCTAATGATGAGGTTATTGATTCTTTCATAAGAGAAGAGTCCATGAAGCCTTTTGACCTTGTTGAAGGACCAGTTTGCCGTTTTAATTTGTTAAAAATCGATGAGGATGAATGGAAGCTGATTGTTACAATTCATCATATTGTTTCAGATGGCTGGTCAATTGGAGTCTTTGTAGACGAATTCTCCAAGCTCTATCATTCACATGGTCATGCATATCAAGCTACGGGCGTCCTTGAAATTCAGTATGCAGACTACTCACTGTGGCAAGCGGAATGGGTTAAGAGTGAGGATTATCTTAAACAATTATCCTACTGGAGAGAACAATTATCAGGCTCGCTGCCAATACTGGATTTACCAACAGATAAACCAAGGCCTGCAATCCAGACCTATAGCGGGAAAATAGAGACTATGATGCTTGACAAGAATTTAACCCAAAAAATTAGGCAGTTGGCGAATAAAGAAGAATCAACCATCTACATGGTACTGCTCGCGGGTTTTGCTGCACTTCTAAAACGATATTCGAATCAGGAAGAAATGATCGTAGGGTCCCTTTTTGCCAACCGAAATCGAGTAGAGGTAGAACCCTTGATTGGATTCTTTACCAATACCTTGCCATTAAAATTCAACTGCGAAGGAACATTCCGCAAATTCCTGAGCCAGGTAAAGACAACTGTATTAGAAGCTCAGGCAAACCAGGATGTCCAGTTCGAACAATTGCTGGATGAAGCCGGGATTGAAAGGGATCCAGGCAGGCACCCACTGTTCCAGACCATGTTTGTGGTACAAAATGCGCCTATCAAACCAGTTTCAACGGATGAGCTTGAGATGGACGTAAGTATTTATTACAACGAGACATCTAAGTTCGATTTGTCGATGCAAATCTTTGAAATCCAAAATGAACTGAAAGTCATATTGGAATTTAATACAGACTTATTCGAGGAAGCCACAATAATAAGGTTGTTAGAGCATTATAAAAACATCCTTACAGGAGCGGTTGAATCTTCAGAAAACAGAGTAGATGAATATCCAATTGTAACGGAAAAGGAAAGAGGCAGCCTTGCAAACTGGTCGTCGGAAGAGCATGAAAGTGATTTTCTCAGACGAGAAACCATCATTCACCATTTTGAGAATTGTGCTGCAACATACCCAGAAAAGTGCGCTTTAGTCTATAAGGGCAAGGAGATGACGTATCGGGAAGTAAATGAGCAGTCAAATAATTTGGCTCGCTTATTACAGAATCAGGGGATTGAACAAGAAGAAATCATCGGAATTATGTCTGAACGATCTTTTGAGATGGTGATTGGAATTTTGGCTGTACTTAAAGCTGGCGGAGCCTATATGCCAATTGACCCCAATTTTCCAATAGAAAGAATCAGCTATATGCTTGAAAACAGCCAGGCCAAAAGAGTGATGGCCCAAAGGAAGTTCAGCCAGCAGATTGCTTCGGATGTTTCCATCATCGACCTTGACGACAGTAAAATATATACAGGTGATGGGGAAAGTCCAGCCATAAACATAAATCCAAACCAATTAGCCTATGTTATTTATACTTCAGGCTCTACGGGAAATCCTAAAGGAGTTATGGTTGAACATTCAAGCGTCCTTAATATCATTATTGATCTTCAGGAAAAATATCCGTTAGAGGAAAATGATGCTTATCTGTTAAAGACTCCAATCACTTTTGATGTATCAGTTGCTGAATTATTTGGCTGGTTTCACTCAGGCGGCAGGCTGGTGATACTTGAACAAGGAGCAGAAAAAGAACCACTGGCCATATTGAATGCCATTGACAACATTACGCATATAAATTTTGTGCCATCCATGCTGAGTGCTTTTATTAATACGCTCCAGGATCAGGAGATTACTGTATTAAATAAATTGAAATATGTCTTTGTTGCAGGGGAAGCATTGCCTGTTGAATTAGTAAAACAGTTTTTCCAGTTAACAGAACGTGTGCAGTTAGAAAATATCTATGGGCCGACGGAATCGACTATTTATGCAACCCATCATTCGCTGAAAAGAAGCGAAATCCAAACGACAATCCCTATCGGCACTCCAATGAAAAATATTAAAACGTATATTGTTAATCCCAGCAATCAGCTGCAGCCTATCGGGGTGGTCGGTGAGTTATGCATTGGCGGAGCTGGAATCGCCCGAGGATATTTGAATAATACGGAACTGACAAACGAAAAGTTTGTTGATAATCCATATTCTCCCGGAGAAAAAATGTACCGTACAGGAGATTTAGCAAGATGGAGTCAAAACGGCACAATAGAGTATTTAGGCCGGATTGACCATCAGGTGAAAATAAGAGGAATAAGGATTGAACTGGGTGAGATTGAATCGGCCATTAAGCAAAATGAGCTGGTCAAGGATTGTGTAGTATCTGCAATAAGTGATAGCAAGGGCCTAAAACGCCTTGCAGCCTATATCGTTTTAAGAACGAAGGAAAATATTGATTGGGTCACATACTTGAACGATCTTTTGCCAGAATATATGATTCCCAATTATTTTATGGTCATGGACGTTTTACCAACGAATAACAGCGGAAAAATTGACCGGAAGAGCTTGCCGATTCCAAATTTAAGCCTCATCAATGACAGTAACGATTATAGTGAACCTGTCGGTGAAATGGAATCGGAGATGGCCTCAATCTGGCAGGATTTATTAGGAGTAAAACAGATTGGAAGAACGGATGATTTCTTTAAGCTGGGCGGTGACTCTATCGCTGTCATTCAGATGATCTCCCGGTTGCGCAAACAAGGGTATCAGCTTGAACCCAAGCTTGTATACGTGAATAAAACGATTGCCCAACTATCAAAGAAAATCGTAAAAACAAAATCGGTTCCCGTTGTTTCTCAAAGTGCCGTTAAAGGTGAGGTGCGGCTGACACCAATTCAAAAATGGTTCTTTGAACAGAATTTTTCGGAAACCAATCATTGGAACTTACCTGCGTTAATTTGTTTTAAACAGAGCTATACATTGGAAGTGTTTAAACAGGCCCTCATTGCCATAGTCAATCATCATGATGCGCTTAGGCTGACCTTCTCTCAAGATGAAGATCACTGGACACAGACCAATGCAGGAATTGTGGAAGATATACAATTAAATGTCATAGATTGTTCGGGCTTAAGTGATTCGGAACAGGAATCAATGATTTTGGAGATCTCATCTAATGCACAAAGGTCACTAAAACTAGAGGAAGGTTTGTTGCTAAAACCATTGCTGTTCCAATGCAATGATGGTTCGCAAAAGCTATTTCTTGCTGCCCACCATTTAGTTATGGATGGAGTATCATGGAGGATCATTGGAGAGGATCTGGAACTGTCATTGAATCATTTAGCACAGGGGAACACACCGGTTCTTCCTAGTAAGACGACATCCTACAAGGAGTGGGCTGAAGCACAGTATCAGTATGCTGAGTCAGACGAAATAAAAGAAGAATTGACTTATTGGAATTCAATCATTGAGGAACAAAGCCCTTTTCTATCTGAAATTCCTGGCGAATCAGGAACTGAAGGTGAAGCAGAATCAATAAAGA
Source organism: Mesobacillus foraminis (assembly GCF_004340465.1). GTDB lineage: Bacteria > Bacillota > Bacilli > Bacillales > Cytobacillaceae > Mesobacillus_B > Mesobacillus_B foraminis. The sequence goes on from NZ_SLVV01000006.1 coordinate 391,022, forward strand.
TTGTATTGAGTGAAACGTATACCAACAAAATAATGAGGACAGCAAATTCTGCCTACAATACGGAGATGAATGATTTGCTTCTTGCGGCTCTGTACCGTGCTGCAAAGATAAGTACTGGCAATCAGTCATTATCACTCATGCTTGAAGGGCATGGGAGAGAAAACATTGTTGAAGGGTTAGATTTAACAAGGACTGTTGGCTGGTTTACAAGTGCATTTCCACTGGTCATAAAGGGGGCGGCTGATGCTTCAATTGGCGACCAAATCAAGCTTGTTAAAGAAACGATACGAAGCATTCCTGCGAAAGGCATCGGCTTTGGCATCCTTAACTATTTGCGTAAGCGAAATGAGTTAGAAGGTGGTGCATATAAAGCTCCACAAATTTTATTCAATTATCTGGGTCAAATGGATTCTAACAGTTCAGAAGGTAAGGTTTTGTTAGCCCATCCGTCCACTGGTGATTTTCATAGCCCTGCAGCAAAAAGAGCCTATGCTGTCGAGATAAACAGTATGGTGATAGATGGTCGACTGGAAGCTGACATTTCACTGAACCGGGAGTTAACAAACAACCCGAAAATAAAAACATTCATTGCTGCCTTTGAACAAGAGCTGATCGAAATTGTGGATCACTGTCTAGATCCAGTGAATAAAGGATTTACTGCGTCAGATTTTCCGCTTGTCGGGTTAGGACAGGAGCTATTGGATCAGCTGCCAAAAACGACCGAAGATGTATACCCATTATCTCCTATGCAACAAGGCATGCTTTACCATGCACTGGCTGATGATGAAACATCTTCGTACAACGGCAGAATTTTCGTCACATTAGAAGGAAAAATCGATCAGAAGCTGATGAATAGGGCTTGGAAGCATGTGATTGAGAGGCATCCTATTCTTCGGACTACGTATGCATGGGAAGGCGTGCAGTCTCCAATCCAGATTGTACAGCAAAATGCAGAAGGTCTGGTTGAATTTGCCAGTTACAAAGCACACGCGGAAAAAGAAATACTCATACAAGACTTCTTAAAGAAACCTTTCCATTTAAATCAAGAGGCGCCTCTAAGGATTATGATTGTATCCGATCAATCGGAGAAGAGCCAATTGATTTGGAATTTCCACCATATTGCTTTGGATGGCTGGAGTGTCTTTATTTTATTGAGCGAGTTATTAGATATATACGATCAATTGACAAAAAAGCAAGAATTCCATCTGCCAGCGGTTCCAGCATATAAAGACTATATTGAATGGTATTTGGCTCAGGATAAGGAAAAAGCGCAGGACTTTTGGAGTTCTTATTTAAAAGGTTTCAAAGATGCAACCCCATTGCCTGGAGTAACTGAAGAAGAGTCTGGCAACGGACGGGATATTATTAAGACAACCTTTACGATACCTGAAGAAGTAACTTCTGTTATTACGGAATTTACGAAAAAGGAACAACATACATTAAATACATTGCTTCAAGCTGCCTGGGGGATTCTTCTTGGGCGATATACGGGCATGGAAGATATTGTGTATGGATGTACAGTCTCTGGCCGGCCACACTCAATTGAAGATGTCGAAAGAATGGTTGGCATTTTTATCAACTCCCTCCCGTTAAGAGTGGAATTGCAGCCTGAAAGAATGGTCAAGGACTTATTGTCATCACTGCAGGAAACGACCTTGGATATTAAGGAATATGAATATACTCTTTTGCCTGATATTCAGGAAGTGAGTGAAATTCCGTTTGGGCAGCCTCTGTTCAAATCGCTGTTAATCTATCAAAATTACCCGGTTGATCCAGAAATGAGGAATCCGGACCGGAATGTGGTCTTGAGTGGAATCCAAGGGACTGTTGATATCAACTATAATCTTATTTTAGAGGCGGCACCTAGGGATAAATCGATCCTTTTTGAAGTCTATTATAACCAGGGCCTCTGGAGTCAGGACTTTATTGAAAGATTATTCCTTTATTTTCAAAGTACTCTTCTGGAATTAATCGCTAAGTATGAGCAAACGATACATGACATTTCGATACTGACAGATGCCGAAAGAACGATGATTCTGGACGATTTTTCAAAAACAGCCAAGGTGGAAGTTCTATATGAGGATCAAGCAGAGATCTACCATGGCATTAATCTTCCAGAGAGAGAGACAGAGATTTATATACTGGATGAACAATGCCGCCCTGTGCCTGTTGGAATTATTGGTGAAATATATCTTTACAGCGATGATATTTATAGAGATTGCGGCAGCTGGGCCGAGTGGATGGAAGAAAACTGCATAGAAGATCCTTTCTCACAATCACAAGGGAAGAAGTTATATAAAACGGGAGACCTTGGCTTATGGGAAAAGGACGGTTCAATTAGAATCATCGAATTGACTTAAAAAAAAGGATGAAGACTCACAAGCGATGGCCGGCTTAGCCTGGCTCCCAGCTTGTGGGTCACCATTCATTTCTTATATTTGGAGGTTACGAATGAGTTATTTAAAAGGCAGAGGCAGAGTATCGAATCTGGTTCGAATCAATGGCCGAAGAGTAGATCTGACTCAAATCGAAAAAGGAATAAATCAGCATCCTGCCGTGAAACAGTGTGCGATTGTTGCGAAGCAGCCAGATTACGGCAGTTTGCAGCTAACGGCCTTTATTACGGCAGAACAAAAGCTTGATTTCCGTCATCTTTGTTCAGAGCTCAATATCGAAGAACACATGCTTCCGACAGGTTTTATCCAGCTTCCAGCACTCCCGGTAACAGAGGATGGCCAGGTAGATAAGGAACTGCTTAAACAATATCAAATCAGTGATCTAAAAGAGATAGACATATGGGAAAAAGAAATCCGGTCCATTCCGGGAATCGAGCATGCAGCAATTGTAAACGAAGAAGCTGTCAAGGATCTTGAATACATTCATACGAGTGATTTGGGGCTCCTGGAAAAAACTGGAAAGAAACAGTCCTTGCCTGTAAAGAACGAACAAACTGATCAAGGGGAACTTCAATTAGAAGAGTCTTCTGCTCCACTAGCTATCATCCGCGGAGGTGAGCAGGCAGCGGGTGGGGATGAACCAACAACACTTGTTGAAGTAATTGAAAGAGCAGCGCAAAACCATAGAAATCATGGGGTCTTTTTCATAGATACAGAAGGAACAAAAAGTTTTCTGGCGTACCCGGAGCTATTAACTGAGGCTAAATCAGTCCTTTCAGGTTTGGTTGATCATGGAGTAAGACCGAAGGATAAAGTCGTGTTTCAGCTGGAAGATAACCGTGATTTTGTCAGTGCTTTCTGGGGCTGCATACTGGGAGGCTTTGTTCCCGTCCCTGTCACTGTACCGAAGTCGTTTGCTGATTCATCCAATGATGCAAACACACTGAAAAACATCCTGAAATCACTGGGAAATCCTTTCATACTTACAAATAATCCAAGACTTTCAGAGGTTGAGACCTTATTTCAAGCAACATTGGAAAGAAACAGGATTATGTCCATCAGCGATGTAAAAAGCTATGCCCCTAGCGAAGAAATTTATCCGTCTTCCCCGGATGATCTCGCGATTATTTTATATACATCAGGCAGCACCGGCATGCCAAAAGGAGTTATGCAAAGCCATCAAACCATCATTGCGCGTGAAAGGGGAACCACTGCTTTAAACAGGTTTACATCAGAGGATATATCGGTCAACTGGATGCCCTTAGAACATGTTGGCGGAATCGTTATGTTCCACATTAAAGAAGTTTATTTAGGGTGTACGCAAATACAGGTGGACACGAACTATATCTTAACGGAACCTCTGCGCTGGCTGGACTTAATCGATTCTTATAAAGCGACCTTAACGTGGGCACCGAACTTTGCCTATTCCTTAGTGGTGGATCGGGTGGAGCAGTCACACGGCAGAACATGGGATTTATCTACTATGAGATTCATCCTTAACGCTGGGGAAGCCATCAATGCCAAAAGCTGTAAAAAGTTCTTGACGAAGCTTCATAAATTTGGATTGGCAGGCAGCTCCATGTTCCCAACTTGGGGCATGTCAGAAACATGCTCAGGTGTCGTTTACTCCAATACTTTTACGGCAGAGCCCCATACTGGCATACGAGTGCTTGATACTGCTTTTTTAACCGGGAAAGTCAGTCAAGTAAGCGAAGCCATTGAGGGACTCACTTTTACTGAACTGGGCAGAACGATACCTGGTGTCGATATAAGAATTGTAGACAGTAATAATGAGCTGGTTCGAGAAGGAGTCATTGGCAGCATCCAGATCAAAGGGAAAACGATTACTCTTGGGTATTATCAAAATCAGGCGGAAAATGAAAAAGCATTTACGGAAGACGGCTGGTTCCAGACGGGGGACCAGGGATTTATTTATAATGGTTCGCTGACGATTACAGGACGAATCAAAGATCTTTTAATTATTAATGGAGTAAATTACAGCAATGTTGAAATTGAGAGCCTTGTAGAAGAAGTTGAAGGAGTAGCCTTATCCTATGCTGCGGCTTGTGCGATCAGGGAGAATGAAAGTGACACCGACAAAATCGCCATATTTTATGCATCAGAATTAAGCAATCAAACAGAGATTTTTGCCCAAATAAAACAGGTGAGGAAAAAAATCAGTGATTCTCTAGGGTTGAGCGTGGACTATATTTTGCCGGTGACAAAAGAGGATATCCCCAAAACCAATATTGGCAAAATCCAGCGGTCAAAGCTTGTGAACCAATTCATGGAAGGAAAGTTTCTTGAACCGTTAAAGCAAGTGGATTTATTTGAGAAAAACGAACGAACGATTCCGAATTGGTTTTTTGAGAAGAAATGGAGCTGCAGGAAGCCTGAAAAGAATGCTTTAGATTTAACATCACGCACATTTTTATTCTTTGAAGAAGAAGCCACAAGAGGAATAGCCAAAGAGATTGCTGCGCAGGGAGGTACGGTTATCACTGTTCTTTCTGGAGAAAGCAAGAAAAAGATAGATGAACAGACCTACGTCATTGACCGCAGTGAAAAAACGGACTATTTATGGCTGATGGGAGAGATAAGGAAAGGCGATCTTCCAACAGATCTTCTTGTTAGTGCCAATTCAGGATATGATGGGGGTATTCTGTCAAACACTGAGATAAACGCTTTTTACCAAAAAGGGATCTATACACTATTATACCTCATTCAGGCATCAAGTCATTTACATTCTAAAAATATGAATCTGTATGTTCTGACAAAAAATAGTCAGAATTGGGAAAAGGACACATCTTTAAATTTCGCAGATGCCGTGATACCAGGCTTTATTAAAAGTGCCGCCCTCGAGAACTCCTGGCTAAATTGTTGCCATATCGATTTTGATCACCACAGCATGACGATTCCTTTGATTGATGAGCTGACTAGCCAGACCATGGCTCCGGAGGTAATCTACCGGAATCATAAAAGATATATTCCACTATTATCACCTTTAACTATTCAAGATGAGACGCAAACGGATACTGCTTTACAGAGTGAAGGACTATATCTGATCACTGGTGGTCTGGGCGGAATCGGTGTTGAGGTAATCAAGGAACTGTCTCATAAATTTGGATTGAAATTTATCATCGTTGGGAGAACCGTCCTGCCATATGAGGACTATGAAGCTAGTTCCCATGCTGAGGGGGTTGTCGCGGATCGTTTAAAAGCCTGCCGGGAATTAGCGGCCAATCAGGCAGAGTTCATTTATACGCATGGTGACATAACAGATCCTGAATTTATTAAAGCGTCCATAGAAAAAGGCGAAATGAAGTGGGGAATCCCATTATCCGGTGTGTTCCATTTAGCTGGGGAAGGAAATCTGGAAGATCATTGGAAGAACTCCGATCATCATTGGATCAAAACAGAAACCACGGCTGCCTATGAAAATATGTTCAAAGCAAAAGTTCATGGTACATTAGCCATCCATGAAGCAATCAAAGACGATCCTGAAGCAGCATTTATCCTCTTTTCCTCTGTTAATGGCTTCTTTGGGGCATCAACATTTAGTGCTTATTCAGCAGCAAATAGTTTTGTAGACCATTTTAGTGCCTACCGTTCGCAAAATGGATATCCGAATACATTCTGTTTCTCCTGGAGCATGTGGGATGACATCGGAATGAGTCAGAATAACACAGCAAATCAGGCTGCTGCCAGTAAAGGATTCATGACCATTTCAGCCAAACAAGGCCTGAATTCCTTATTGCTTGGGCTAAGTCTTAAGAGGACTGCTTTATTTGTGGGGCTGGATGGCAACAACCCGCATATCCGAAGCATATCGGAATTTGACCGTAATCTTGAATTAATGCCAACCGTTTATTATACAAGTGCTGAGGCGGAGTTTAACTCAGAGATGATCAAAGAGAAATTAACTTCACTGGGTGCAGCAGAGGATATCAGATTGGTCAAGCTGGCAGACATGCCTTTGTATGGAACAGGATCCGTTGATTACACCAGGCTTAATTCCGCAGCAGGCAACAGCGCTTCTCTAATGGAAAAGGATGAAGAGTTATCGGAAACAGAGACAATAGTAGCGAAAATCTTTAAAGAAATCCTGAAGGTTCATATGGTGAAAAAAAATGACAGCTTTTTTGAGCTGGGAGGCCATTCTCTTAAAGCGACGCAAGTTCTTTCAAGAATACAAAGTGAGTTTCAGGTAAAGCTGCCTGTTCAAGTTATCTTCCAATATCCTACGGTTGCTAAAATTGCAGGAGTGATAGATTCCAATAGGGAAAATGAGACGCAATTGATTGAGATTCCAAAGCTGCCGGAACAAGAGTATTATGAACTATCACATGCGCAGAAGAGGGTTTATTTCCTGACAACCATGGATTCCGAAAGCCACAATTATAATATTATCGGAACATGGAAGCTCAAAGGAAATCTAAAAAGTGATTTGCTTGAGAAGAGTTTACAGATACTTGTGGACCGGCATGAGTCATTGCGTACCACTTTCACAATGGTAAATGAAACTCCAGTACAAAAAATCAACAAGGATGGTGTGATTACCTGCTATTATGCAGATTTATCCGAGCTGGATCAAATAGCAAAGGAAAGGGCAGTAGAAGAGCTTACTCTAAGCGAAGCTGAAAGGAAGTATAGCCTGGAGGAAGGGCCGCTCATGGTGGCTACAGTTGTTAAGCTGGAGGAGTATCAGCATCTGCTATTAATTGCCCAGCATCATATCATTTCGGATGGCTGGTCTCTGGGAGTCCTTATCCAGGAGCTAAGCAATATTTATGAAGCCTATTTACAAGGGAAAACACCTGAGCTGCAGCCGGTCGACTGTAAAATAACCGATTATATTTCCTGGCATAATAAAGAAGCAGACAACAATAGCGGGAATCGTCAATACTGGATGAATCAGCTTAAAGGCGAACTTCCGGTCATCGAATTGCCATTGGACCATCCAAGACCAGCAATGAGAACCTATAATGGCGATACAAAACAACTAAAGATAAACGCAGACCTTACAAAAGAATTGAATAAAATTTGTAAAAAACAAGGGACCTCTCTGTTTATGACCTTACTAGCGGCCTATAAAGTATTTTTGTATAAATTAACAGGAACTAAAGACATCATTGTTGGCTCTCCGATTGCCGGAAGAAATCACAAAGCAGCTGAAAAGCTGGTGGGAATGTTTGTCAATACACTTCCATTCCGCACGTTCCTTAAATCGGAAGAAACATTCACAAGCTTGCTGGAAAGGGTTAAGCAAACAACACTTGAGGGATATGAACATCAGGATTATCCTTTTGATAAATTAGTGGAAGATGTAAATCCTGAACGGGATATGAGCAGGACACCTATTTTCCAGGTTATGATGGGATTATTAAACGTACCGCTTGATTTAAAATTAGGAGACTTGCAGATTCAAGAATTGATTAAAGAGCAGAAAGTATCCAAATTTGACTTGACACTTCATGTATTTGAGCGTGATCATGCGTTATCGATTTATTTTGAATACAATACCGATTTATTTACAAGGGAGACAATGAACCGTTGGATGGGTTATTTTAAAAATATCCTTGGTGCTATAACCGAGTCCCCTGCCATTAAAATCAATGAGATCGTCATGCAGGACAAGGAAGAATTAGAGTACTTTGCCAGGAACTTTAATCAAACATCCGTTCCATATCCAAGTGATAAAACGGTCCAGGAACTATTTGAAGAGCAAGTGATACTCCATCCACAAAAACCTGCCATTAACTGTAATGGACAGGAGATTTCGTATGCTGATTTAAATCAAAGGGCAAATGCCATTGCGAAAAAATTAAGAGAATCCCATACAGGGAAGAGCAAAGTGGCAGGGATTTTCATTGATCGTTCGATTGAGGCAATTGCTGGCATTATAGGGATATTAAAAGCAGGGTTTGCCTATCTCCCTATCGATCCAAAATATCCAAGGGAACGAATCCATTACATGATAGAATCTTCTAACGCAGAGGTCATACTGACAAAATCAGAGTATGATGGTTCTTTGCTGCCTGTTGAGGTTCTACAATTACATCTGGATGAAGAGTTGCGGAATCTTGTAGAGGAAAATCCCCCAAAGGCAAATGGAACGAGTGATCTAGCCTATGTCCTTTTTACATCCGGTTCAACAGGGCAGCCAAAAGGGGTGATGGTCGAGCATAAAAATATTGTGAGGCTAGTGAAGAATACAAATTTTATTGCCTTTGATGAAGATGACAAAATCCTGCAAACAGGTGCATTAACATTTGATGCTTCTACATTTGAAATCTGGGGTTCCTTATTGAATGGCCTAACCTTGTTTATCGTTGATGACCATATTATTTTAGATGCAGAGCAACTCGAGCAGGCCATTACAAGCAATGAAATTACCACCATGTGGCTCAGCTCGCCGTTATTTAATCAATTGTCTCAAGAGGATCCATCTATGTTCCGCAGTCTAAAATCCCTGGTCGTCGGCGGAGATGCCTTATCCGTAAAGCATGTTAATGCTGTCAGGAAGGAATGTCCAGAATTAACCTTGATTAACGGGTATGGTCCAACAGAGAATACAACGTTTACGACCACTTTTAAAATTGATAAGGAATACGGGCAATCGATTCCAATTGGAACGCCAATAAATAATACGCTTGTTTTCATATTTGACAAAGATCAAAATATCTGCCCAATAGGTGTGCCTGGCGAACTGTATGCTGGCGGTGACGGTGTAGCCAGGGGGTATATGAATGATGTTTCCCAGACAGCCGAAAAATTCATCACTCATCCTCTTGCTCCAGGCAGCACCCTGTACCGTACGGGAGATATCGTGAAATGGAATAAAGAAGGATCTATTGAGTATGTGGGCCGGGCTGACCATCAAGTTAAGATTCGGGGTTACAGGATTGAATGCGATGAGATTATGAACACAATCCTGGCCTGCGAAGGTGTAAAGGAATCTGCCGTTTTTGTCAGAAAGGATTCAAATGGCCATAAAAGTCTTGTTGCATACGTTGTTGGGGATCAAGTGACGAATGCAGCAGTAAAAAAACATCTGAAACAGCTGCTGCCAGATTATATGATTCCTGCCGCCATAACGGTCATGAGCAAATTCCCGCTGCTTAACAGCGGCAAAATCGATTATAAGGCATTGCCAGAGCCGCAGTATTTGGAGGATGCAAATGAAGGCTTTGAGGCACCAAGAAATGAAATGGAAAGAAAAATTGTTGAAGTATACCAAGATGTCCTGGGTGCAGCAAAAGTCAGTGTATATGATTCTTTCTTTGAGTTAGGCGGAGATTCACTGCTTAGTATTAAATTAGTCTCCAAGCTAAGAGAAAAGGGATATGTTGTTGATCCAAAAATGGTATTTATGTTCCAGACTCCATGGGCATTAGCTGAAATGATTGAAAACACTGAGGAATCCACAGTTGCTGGGGAAAGAGAACATGGAGATTATTTAATCCCGCTAAATTCCAGTACAAACCAGGAAGCAGGTTTGATTCTTGCACCTCCAGCAGGCGGAACAATCATGGGGTACATCCATCTTGCCAAGGAGCTGGATTGCCCGGTATACGGACTGCAAGCCCCTGGTTTGTATGAGGACGAAGAACCACAATATTTAAGTTATGAAGAGTTGGTCGCGTTTTTTATGAAATCCATTGAAGGAACGTATAGACCTGGAGTCGACTTTTTAGGCGGGCATTCCTTAGGGGGCCATATAGCGTTCGGACTTTGCCAGGAACTGATAAAACAAGGACGTCCCCCAAAGGGCTTAATCATTTTAGACACCACTCCTTCCCTCCAGTTAATTGAAGGGGCTGATAATGAAGATGTCAGTGAAGAAGAATTAAAAATGTTGTTACTGGCCCTGGGGATGGGCAATATGGTAGGAATTCCCCAGGAACAACTGAATGGTTTGAGCTATGAATCTGCAAAAAAGGTGATCATTGAAGCGGCAAAGAAAGATGAGAAAGTGAATGACTTTTTAACAGGTGATTACTTAGATAAATATCTTCAGCTGCAGCTTCATAATGTCATGATGTCAAGAGTACTGGAATTGGACGAAACGAAACAGCCTGTTCCAATCATTGTCATGAAGACAACAGATCATCCAGAAGAGATTGAAGAAAGATTTACAGAATGGGAGAAATATTCACTTGAGAAGGTAAAGTATATTGAGGTTCCTGGCAATCATGTGACCATGATGAGGGCGCCTCATGTTCAAAGACTCGCAGAACACATTAGTGGATTCATGCCTCAAAAAGTAAAAATATAATAATAGACCCAAAAGACATAATTAAATACAATTTCCAAAGCCTGCATAGGATGCAGGAACATTGTCATTTAATTATGTCTCTTTTTTCATATGATTTAATGGGGAGAGCCAATGATTGAAATTTATAAAATGAAATTGCCAGACTTTCAAGATCTTAATACGGTAAAATTATTGTCTTATGTATCGGCGGAAAGAGTGGAAAAGATTCTTCGTTTGTTCAAAAACGAGGATAAAAGCCGGGCATTGATGAGTGAACTGTTAATCAGAAGCATCATTGTTAAGAAATTCGCTGTGAACAATGAGCAGATCTTAATTCACCGAAATGCTTATGGAAAACCCTATATATCTTTAGGAAGAGATTTTCATTATAATATCTCTCATTCTGGTGAATGGGTATTATGTGCCATTAGTCATGCTGAGATTGGCATAGATATAGAAGAAATAAGGCCCATTGAATATATGGAAATTGCAAGGGAATTCTTTTCCATGAAAGAAAATGACCTTTTAAAAGGATTAACCGGGCCCGCCAGACTGGAATGTTTTTTTGAGCTTTGGACATTGAAGGAAGCATACATAAAGGCAGTTGGAAAGGGGATGGGGATTTCTTTATCCTCTTTTACCATGAGCAAGAATGATAGTGGTGACTATATTTGCGAATTATTTAATTATAAACCGCAAAACTATCAATTTCAGGTAATGAAGATAAGTGATTCCTATATTGGAGCGGTATGTTCATCTCTTCCATTTAAATTAGCAGACATAACTAGTGTAGATTTTCGTAGTTGCGTACAGTGCCTGGAAAGCAGCAATTCCTGACAGGTACCTTTTTACTAGTGGATGGACCAATCTGCTATTTGAACATATACATAAACACATATTTATACCAATGTAAAATATAATAAAATATGGTATTCTTCAAAAAAAGACACAAAGGTGTGACTGTTTTGAGTATAGATTGTGAAGAGTATGGAGATAAAAGCGCGCCAGTCATTGTTTTCCTGCATGGCGGTGGTGTAAGTGGATGGATGTGGGATAAACAGGTAGCCTATTTTTCAAACTATCATTGCATTGTGCCGAATATCAAGATCAACGGAAACGGGAAACCATTTTCTATCTCCGGATATGCAGAAGATTTGATCAGCTTCCTAAAGGGAAAAGTGAATGAGAGGAAGATCACGTTAGTTGGTTTTTCTTTAGGAGCTCAAATTGTAATTGAAATCTTGAGTTTAGCCCCAAACCTAATTAAGAAAGCGATCATAAACAGTGCATTGGTTAAGCCAATGCCGATAACAAAGCTGTTAATTGGGCCGACGATAAAGTTAACATCATGGCTCCCAAAAAATAAAAGGTTCTCCAAACTGCAGGCAAAAGAGCTATACATCGGTGAAGGATATTTTGAACAATACTATAAAGAAACGAAAAAGATGAAATCTAAAAGCATTGTCAAAATGCTGCACGAAAACCTTTCTTACAGTTTACCAAGTAAATTTTGCCACTCGAAGGGAAAAATATTAGCAACTGTCGGAGAGAAAGAAAAACAGATTATGAAGGAATCATTATATAGAATCTTAGAAAGTAATCCCTGTACAAAGGGAGTAATTATTCCTCACATTGGCCATGGCTTTCCTTTTGCCTTTCCTCAATTATTTAATCAAACAGTCGAAGCATGGATTCTTGATCGACCTTTGCCTGGAGAATTAAAAATCATCAATGAATGACCATATTTTATACATACAAAGGGCAGCTTGTAAGCTGGGTTTGTTATTGGCAGACCCTGCCTTCCAAGCTTTTTTATGCATGACGGCCATCTGTTAAATTGTTTAATGCTACCGAGTACTATGAAAATCACTATGTAAATTGTTAAGGTCACATGGTTAGTTTAAATTGAAACTAAAGAACAGCAATTTAGAAGTATCAAGGCAGCTGTTTTATTCTTTTAACAATTAAAATTTTTAACGGTTTAATGGTTTGTAAATGGGGTAAAAGTCATCTTGTACAATACTATCAAAATTAAGTAATCTATATGTAAGTATTATTCGAAATTGAAAACTGCCTCGGAGGATATGTATTTAATGGACAATGAATTAAGGATTATTGGGGAAACAATTTTAGGTATAAAGTTTGAAATCGCTCAAAAAGTACAGGAAATTAGATTATCTGAGGGTACTGAAATACAAAGGCAACTCCTTTCTCGGTTGAAAGAAGAAGAAATTATAAATATTCGCGCCGATTTTGTGGCACTTTTTGGTGAAGCACTTATAAAAGGTGTACAAAAAGAAATGGCCTATAATGATATAGAAAAGTGGGGGAAGGAAACAGGGAGATTTGCACATAATCTAGGTATCCCTCTAGACGAGGCATTGAAAGATACAGCCTATTATAGAAACTATATCAGCGAAGCCATAGAAGAAGTGGTAATAAAACATAATATGTCAGTTAAAACTGTTTTTGCTGCTGCCAGGGTTATCGACCCTCTGCTTGACCATGCAGTTTACTGTTTTAGTCTGACTTATGTGCATTTCTACAAAGAAACTCTTAATAACGCGAAAACTGCTTTCTTAGAATTATCCGTTCCAGTAGTTCCATTAACTGATGGCATAGCCGTCTTACCTTTGATAGGAAACATTGATACAGAAAGAGCAAAACTGTTGATGGAAGAAACATTAAAAGAAGCTGCCAAATTAAACTTATCCAGCCTGATCCTTGATTTGTCTGGTGTCGTAATGGTTGATACCATGGTGGCAAACCAAATTTTTAAAGTAATGGATGCTTTAAAACTGCTTGGTGTGCAAACGATTGTGACAGGAATTCGACCAGAAATTGCACAAACTGTTGTAAGTCTCGGTATAGATTTCAGCAAGCAAATAACAAGAGCAAATCTTAAACAAGCGTTAGTTGATGTGCATCTTTTCCGTGATTAAGGCACAGGAATATTACCTTTACCGAATAAAAATGAAACAAAAGTTAAAAGAAAAGCGGCTTAGAAAAATCTAAGTCGCTTTTCTTTTTAGATTGTCTTTAAGAATCAAGATGAATCGGAATAAATACCCAAGAAGGAATTGGGTGTATTATTTGGGTTTACTATAAAATTGATTCAAACAAGCATGAAGGCTTCAATTTTGTCAAAAAGAGGCGGTCCTTTTAAAACGCTCAGATCTATGCCCACGACCGGCGGTTTTTTATAAAATTTGAACTGATAATACTACTAGATTAAGTGGAAGGGGTAGAAAGTTCGGAAACTGACAGGAAAAATGGCCAGAAATTGGACTCATTTTTAATTTTGAAGTCGAGAAATTTAATTTATAAATTGATTCCTGCAGGTTATGGATCAATTATTTTCAGATATGCATTGATTATTGCGATTTATGAATCGACTATTTGGTTTTATTGAGAAGCTGGTGTCTAAACGGTTAACCAAACCAAATTGAGCCGGCCACAAAACATAGGAGCACCTGGCAAGAAGCCGAAAATGCCATTTTCCAATAAGCGGAAATGACTAGTGATACATAAAACTATTTTCCTGATTATATTAGAAATTTCAATTTTGAATAAGTCAAAAAGCACGAAATGAACAAACAAAAAAGAATCAATATTTCCTATGTGAAAAACAAAAAAATTTAAGTAGTATGATATCTGTAATCTGAAATTTCCAAAATAAAGAAAAAGAAAGGAGTACTTTTTATGATGAAATTTAAAAGAGTCCTGTGCGTATTGCTTGGGCTGATGTTGGTTGTGTCAACACTTTCTCCCGGAATCGCCTCTGGAAATAGGAAGGAGAGAAGCAGCCCGGCGAACGTAACCTTGTCAGAAATTGCAGAACTGAGTGACCAAAGTGCGAAACAGCTTATGCAGGAGGCTATGGAACAGTTTGACGCATTGCCGGAACCTCAGGATACACCACAAAATCATAAACGGACGGAATATGCTCTTTTTGAAATGCAGGCTGCCGTTGACGGCAATTTTGAAACCAACAATAGTATCAAGTCCTCAGAGTTTTTTGACCACAGCTTGAATTCCATCAACATCCTTGAAAAAGACCCTCAAACCTCTTCAGAGCAAAAAGACTCAGTCATCAACCTAGTGATTTCAGCCAACAGAACCGTAATACAAAATCTGCTAAAACTGCTTGACAGCAACATGGAAATGTTCGATAAAAAAGAGCAAAAACTCCTGGAGAATGCTCATAAGGATTATGAGAAGGGGGCAGATTTTGAAGCCAAAAACAACAGAGAACAATCGATTCATTTTTACAAAAGAGCATGGACAAGCGCTCAGGAATTAAAAGAAAAAGCAAAGCGAATTCTTGATTCAGATGGGGACAATCTCCTGGATGAAATCGAGAAGGAGCTGGGGACTGATCCTAGTAAAAAAGATTCCGATCAGGACGGCTTGCTTGATGGCTTTGAAGTCCTGCAGCAATATACTTCCCCACTAAAAAAAGATACAAACAATGACGGAAAACCGGATGGGCAAGAGGATACCGACGGGGACAAACTGACTAGTCTGCAGGAACAACAAGCAGGCACCAATCCAGTGTTAAAGGATAGTGATGGGGATGGTCTTGATGATCACTTTGAAACAACAGAGTTCGGGTCTTCTCCTATCCTGAAGGATACCGATCATGACGGTTTGGATGATGGTGGAGAATTCCATGCCGGGACCGATCCGCACAATCGAGATACCGACCGCGACAAGCTATATGATGGTCTTGAAAGCTTCACCCAGACATTCACTGAAAAAGAATCCGGAGCATTGCTTGAAATCACCGGGGAAGGGGACCTGGCTACTGCTGTCAGAATGGCCAACGTTTCCGAACAGGTTATCTTTCAGGATATACCAGGGGCCGTTTCAGATTTCATTGATATTTCCGTGGACAGGGAAATCGAGGAAGCAAAGGTTAAAATTCCGCTTGAAAAAAGTGATGTCCCGAATAGCGACATTGCCAACGTAAAATTGTTTATTTACGATAAAGAGAAGCACACATTCACCCCGCTTGAAAATCAGAAAGAAGAAAACGGTTATCTCATTGCTGAAACTAACAAGTTTTCTGTCTTTACTCTGATTTACACACCTGAGAGGGGTGAGGCTCAAAATGGCAGCGGCGTAAAGGCAACTCCGGAGGGTTTAGCCTACACTATCCTTAATGATCCGGAAGAAGCAGATACCGACGGAGATGGATTGACAGACGAAGAGGAGCGCTCTTACGGGACGATGGTCTACTACCATGATACCGATTTTGACGGGCTTGATGATGGAATCGAAATGGATATGGGGTTTGATCCATTCGAACGGAATGCCGATGGGGATTCCTTTGATGATGAAGAAGAATACAATAATGACACCGATCCGGATATCTATGACAAGGAATGGACCGATTATATCCAGGATGTGCTCGCTGGGGCTACAGTCAATGAATTTGCCTCAACACTTGTCGACTGGGGCTGGATGGATCAGGAGACCTATGACTCCGTTGGATTCCTGATTGGGCAGCTGGTGGCTGGATACCTTGCCTATGGGGATATTGTGGAAGCTGCAGCGGAATTCACACAGGCAGATGTCGGAGCTGGTCTGTTTGCACTGTTTGGGTTTGTTCCAGCTGTTGGGGATATTGCGAAGACTGTTGAAAAAGTGGTCAATTTTGTTAAGCGTGCACCTAAAAACCTGATCACTGCAACCTATGAAATGATTCTTAAAAACTTTGCCGATCAGCCAAAACTGCTCTCAGCTGTACTGGATGCGATCACCGGCGGGGCTTCTAAAAATTTGAGGGATATGGGTGCCTCTGATAAAATGATTGCACAATTAGGAAAGAATGGAAATGATCTCAAACGGATTGCGAAGCTGACAAAAGCCAAATTTGCGGATGAAACCCTTGAAACCGCGCAAAAAGCTCTCATTGACAAGAGAATTCGCGATCATTGGGGAACAGGCCTGAACGGCAGAAAAAGAGCGGAAGCATTTGGTACAGAAGCAGCCATCTGGTATTATGAGCTGCTGGGATACAAGCTTTTATATGCACAACGGGATAAAGATCCAAGGGTAAAAGCCCGTACAGGTCCAGATGTGATCATGAAAACACCAGACGGCGAACTGTTCATCATTGAAGCAAAAGGCTCTTACTCTAAAAACGGGCAGCTGAACGATGGGAAAAAACGAGGCGCCCGGCTTGCCTCCAGGGTGGGCGGCCAGTACCGTCTTTATTTATCAAGGGAATGGCTGACTACCAACAGCGAACGATACATGGATAAATTTGAAGACGCCATCAGGAACAATACGATAAGCAAAGAAGAGAAAGAGGCTTATGATCTTCTAAAAGATGTCATTGATAACGGTGCATCCTACAAAAGCTCCGTCGTATATGGAGGCATTCGAGACGCAAAGTCCGTCATTGAAGCTGGGAAAGAGATGGATGACTATCTTGAAAACATCCTCAAGGATAGCGACACCATAGATTTTATCTTAATACACAGCATTTAAAAAAACTACAGCGGGAAAGGAAGGAGAGGCTCCTTCTTTTCCTGTGTTTATGAGGTGAGCGCAGATGACTGGAAAAATCCAGGTAGATGAGACCAAGCTTCGCCAAAAGGCCGAATTCCTTGATTCCATGGGCTTGAAGTCCTGGTCTGATTTTGAGGCCTATGCCAGGTGTTTGGTCTATTTTAGTGAAAGAGAAAAAGCCTCAGCCTATTTTTTAGAGGCTGCAGACAAGATTGAAAGGCCTTTGGCTGTTTTTGAGAAGAACAATCCAAACGAACATAGCCGGTTAAAATTGGTTCAAGCGAATTATTACCGCCTGGCAGGAGAACGAGAACGGAGCAGGGTGCAATATGAACAGCTTGCCGGAGAGCTGGAGGATAGGTTGAACAACGGTACTAGGGATGCCAGTTTGTTCAGCCATCTAAGCTATTGTCACTTTTTTCTTCAGAACTATGAGAAGGCAATCCATTTCGGTAAGAAGGTAAAAGAATGGAATCCAGTTTCCGTTGGGTTTTCAGAGGGGATTCTGCTGGGTGACCAGGAGAGAATCCAGGAAACCCTGGATGATTTGATATCAGAAATCCAAAAAGAAAAAAGCCTTCCATATTATACAGGTGCCGAGGTTTCATTGTGGGACTGGTATGAGATTGGGAAGGAATTGTCTCAAGCGGTCAGATAAGAACGTTATTTAAGGAATGGCCCTGAATAGAGGAAACCAGCAAACAGTGATTTATTCGGGTTTTATATTAAATCTAAGAACACCGGAACTTCTCCATCTAAAGTGGCTCTATGCCCACTTGTTAACAGTAATTCTCTATTTTTATAACCACTTCAATATAAAAAGCATGTTGTTCACAAAATATACGATTGATACCCTTTTGGTAAAATAGTAAAATGGTACTATAAAAAGAAAATTCAAGTATATACCATGAAACGGCAAACCCAGTGAAAGGTGGGGACGCAAAGCTGCAGGCCTAAGGGTAGATCCTATGGCGGCTGGGTTACCAAGGGATAATCTTAAGGTTATTTCTGCTGCGGAATAATCTTTTTTTATTACCTGAAAAATAGTAGGAAAGACCTATTAAGCTATTATGGCCTGGGTATATCAATATTTTTTCTGGCGAGGGACATTTATGCTAAAAAACTTACGCTTTCCCGTAATATTCCTTCTATTAATCGTTAGCTCATTTTGTATGTGGAATTTTATTTTTTTAGATAATGCGTGGATGAAAGCGACAGGATCCGTTGGCCTCCAATTAATAGGAGGCACAGTCAGCTTTATTTGGTTAACGAGAGCTTTTTGGGGCTCAAAAAGTAAATATAGAGGTTTTTGGCTGTTGCTGGGCAGTGGCGTGCTTTGTTATCTGACTGCAAACGTGATCTGGATGTATTTTTTAGCAGCTAATAAGGTTATGGGGTTTACCAATACATCCTACTCGTTGTGGCTGCTGAGCTATACTTTCTTTTTAGCGGCATTAATCTATAAAACAAAAGAAATCAGCCAGGCTGCAGCAAAAAAGAACTACGTGTTTAATATAGTGGTATTTATGATTACGGCTACTGCCATCAGCACGCATTATTTAATTAAGCCAGCACTCATTCTTTCAGATTCTTTATTGGTCACCATAACAAGTGTTGCTTACCCAGTGATCAGCCTATCAATTTTGTTTGTCCTTACACTTCTTTATTACCTTGTTCAGTACAGCGATAAAAAGGACTCCCTGCTGTTCATTTTATTGGGATTTGGCTTTCAAGTGGGTGCAGATTCGATTTTTGTCTACTTATCGATGACAGGAAGCTATCAGGCAGGAAACTTCATTGATCTATTGTGGCTGCTTGCGATATTAATGATCGGCTTGGGAGGATTGCTTGATAAAGAACGTAATGGGGACAAGAACTGGAAGGTGAAGAATCTTTTTGAAAATCGTGAAACTCTTTTTCCTTACATAAGTACAATGATTCTCCTTGTGTTTGTCATATACAGCTATGATTGGAACTTCAATACCCTAAGCCTGGGCCTGCTCTTTATACTTTTTATCATCCTTGGCAGGCAAATCCTGATCATGAATAAAAACAGCAAGCTCATGGCGGAATACAGGTATTTAGCCTACCATGACCCTCTTACAGGATTGTGTAACCGGGCAAGGTTCAAAGAGGACCTGGAAGACCTGATCGCACTGGCTCCGGCAAGTGGCAGAGTGGCTTTGCTATTAATCGATCTGGACCGGTTCAAAGTGGTGAACGATACTCTGGGGCACCATATCGGGGACCAATTATTAGTTAAAACCGCGGAGCGGCTAAAATACAGCTTGGTGCAGGATACCAAGATTTATCGGTTGGGCGGGGATGAATTTCTGATTCTTCTTGCTGATGCAACAGAAGAAAAGGCGTCCATAGTGGCTAAAAATATTTTAGACAGATTTCAGAAGCCTTTTTTTATCGAAAAAAATGAGATGATCGTTACTCCCAGCATCGGGATCAGCATCTATCCTGATAATGGCGCAAATAGCGAGGAGTTATTCAGATACGCTGATGCGGCCATGTATCTTGCAAAGGAAAGCGGAAAGAATAGTTTCCGATTTTACAATACCGAATTGAACAAGGCTTTGGTTCGGAAAATGGAAATTGAGCGTGGGTTAAGGAATGGAATTAAAAGAGATCAATTTACACTTTATTATCAGCCCAAGATTCATTTGCAGACCAGACAAATAATCGGGATGGAGGCCCTGCTGCGATGGGAGCATCCAAAGCTGGGCCGGGTCTCTCCGGCTGAATTTATTCCGATAGCTGAAGAAATCGGGCAAATCATTCCAATTGGGCAATGGGTGCTGCAAAGAGCCTGTAAACAAAATAGGGCATGGCAAGAACAGGGTTTTCCGTCCTTATGTGTATCAGTGAATGTATCCGTTCAGCAATTCCAGCACAGCGACTTCATCAAAATGGTCAGCGACACCTTGAATGAGACAGGTCTGGATCCTCAATTGCTCGAACTTGAAATCACGGAAAGCATTATGCAGAATATAGGTAAAAGCAAAGCGATCCTGTACAGTTTAAGGGAAATGGGGGTCAAAACTTCCCTTGATGATTTTGGAACAGGATATTCATCTCTAAACGTCCTGCAGAACCTGCCGATTGATACTATTAAAATCGACAAATCCTTTATAGACGAAATAGGAAAGAACAATCAAAAGTCCATGGTCAAAACCATCATCGACCTGGGAATCAATTTAAATCTCAATATTGTCGCCGAGGGCATCGAGCACGAATATCAGATGGATGAACTGATTAAAAACCATTGCTATATAGGCCAGGGCTACTACTTTTCAATGGCTGTTCATCCAAAGGAGTTTGAACAATATCTGCAAAGTGAGGACAGTCTGAATAAGCGGTCTAAAAGTGAACTTGCAACTTTGGGGTAGCAGCAGAATTGGAGAAAGAAGGCGTTTTAATTTTGAGGTTATTGAGTAACAGTTATAGGAAATGTGTATGAACTGGCATACTTCATTTCCTTTTTTTATTACTCCCAGCTTGCAATAAATATTGACATGCTCATTTTGCCAGTGCTTCCCGTTAATATTGCATTCAGGCGCAGCTTATCTACAGCCATATCTGCATCTGTGCCTGGTGAATATTTCTCTCTCATTCGATTTAAATCTTCTCTTGGTGGACAACCAAACATACGGGATCTTTCCCGGCTTAATTGTGATTGGCTTTCGTAGCTTGCCCGAACTCGACATCAGCGATATCTGTCGGATCAGCTAGCAATATGCACCTGGCCGTTATATGGGTTAATGGTAATGTTTTACTCAGTAGATTACACTTATAACATTCTTGTGGAAAACAGACATCTTGATAAGCGTGCATCATTTAGGGGGACACCTTCAGTTTTTTGACAATATTTAATTAGGCTGAAGAAAGGAAAAGAAATGCAGAGAACGAACCACCAGGATATCTTCTATTAAAATAATTGTGTAAAATGGCTTTAGGATAAACTGCTTCCCAGGAGGACCTCATGATAACAATTAAAGAAATAGCGGAAAGGGCCAATGTGTCCCGTACAACCGTTTCAAGAGTCATTAATAATTCCGGTTATGTTAGTGATGAAGCAAAAAAAAGAGTATTAAAGGTAATTGAAGAGACGGGATATATCCCTAGTGAACATGCTAAATCATTAAGGACGAAAAAAACAAAGGTTATTGGTGTTATTCTTCCCAAGATTAGTACGGAAACATCGAGCCGGCTTGTAAAAGGTTTGGATGAAGTGTTTGCAAAAGAGGGGTATCAGATTCTGTTAACAAATACAAATCTCGAACTTGAAAAAGAGATAGAGTATTTAAAGCTGCTGAAAAGCAGACATGTGGATGGAATTATTTTATCAGCAACCATCATTAACGAACCTTTACTAGAAGCAATCCGTCAATTGAATATTCCTTTTGTAATAGTGGGGCAATATATGCCTGGACTTCCCAATGTCCTTTTTGATGATTATCAGTCATCGAAGGATCTCGTGTATTTTATGATAAAAAAAGGGTATAAACATATTGCTTTTATTGGCGTAGACGAAAAGGACCGTTCCGTTGGATATTTACGGAAAAATGGTTATCTGGATGCTATGAAAGAAAATAATTTGCCAATTGAGAAAGGATGGGTTCAAAAAGGTACTTTTGATGTAGATTCTGGTTATCAATGCATGAAGCAAATCATGGATTTTTCAGAAAAAACGCCAGTTGCTGTATTTGCTGTAACGGACCGGCTTGCAATCGGGGCTATGCAGTATATCAAAGAAACAGGGCTGTCAATACCTGATGATATCGCTGTAGCAGGAATGGGTGCCTCAGAGCTGTCTAGATTTATATCCCCTGCACTAACGACAATTGATTTTTTTATTGAGGAAGCCGGGCGTGAAGCAGCCAGGTTAGTATTGGAACAAGTAAATGGTGGAATTTCCCACGAAGTAATCCGGACGATAAAGCATAGACTTATTGAACGTTCCAGTATATAATGACTGTGTAATCGATTCCACGAGAGTGTTTTCCGATTACACTTTATTTTTACCGCGTATGGAATCGATTCCACATAGGTAAAAATAATAATAATAATTTTCAGTTTTATGAAATCGATTCCACATTGACATGGAATTGCATTAAATCCATGTCTAAAACAGTAAATATCAGCTTTGTTTCTATTGGTTTTCGATTTCACAAATTATAAATAGGGGTGAATAAAATGACAGATAATCAGAAAATTGCACAGGAAGTGATTGAAGCTGTTGGGGGCAAAGATAATATCCAATCAGTAGCTCATTGTGCAACAAGGCTAAGACTCATGGTCAATGATAAAGAAAAAATTAATCAGGAGCAGGTAGAAAAAATAAACAAAGTAAAAGGGGCATTCTATAATTCGGGTCAATACCAGATTATTTTTGGCACTGGTACAGTCAATAAAATTTACGAAGAAGTATCCAATTTAGGACTGGATACGAAGTCCGCTTCCGATCAAAAAAAGGAAGCAGTAAAAAGCGGAACAAAATTCCAGAGAGCGATCCGTACCTTTGGAGACGTGTTTGTGCCAATAATCCCGGTCCTAGTGGCAACAGGACTTTTTATGGGTGTCCGCGGTCTAGTCATGCAAGAACAAATATTGGCTTTATTTGGAATGAAGCCTGATGATATATCACAAAATTTCCTGTTATTTACACAGATTTTAACAGATACAGCATTCATCTTTCTCCCGGCCCTTGTTGCCTGGTCAACGTTTAGAGTGTTTGGCGGAACTCCGATTATTGGGTTAATTCTGGGACTCATGCTTGTTTCACCTGCCTTGCCAAACGCGTATGCTGTTGCAGGCGGCGATGCAGAAGCGCTTCGATTCTTTGACTTTATTCCGGTAGTTGGTTATCAAGGTTCTGTGATTCCCGCCTTTATTGCCGGTATAATTGGGGCGAAACTTGAAAGAACGATCAGAAGACGGGTACCAGAAGCCTTAGATCTAATTGTTACACCTTTTGTTACGCTGCTCGTAATGAGTGCACTTGCACTTTTAGTCATTGGACCGATCTTCCATACGGTGGAACAAGGAATCCTGGATGTAGCGACGAATGTCCTTTCATGGCCATTTGGACTGGCCGGTTTATTGATTGGCGGTTTGAACCAGCTGATTGTCATCACGGGCGTTCACCATGTCTTCAATATGTTAGAAATTCAATTGTTGGCAGAATTCAAAAACAATCCTTACAACGCGATTGTCACATGTGCAGTAGCAGCACAGGGCGGGGCAGCACTGGCGGTAGGATTAAAGACTAAATCAGCGAAATTAAAAGCACTAGCTTTGCCATCCTCCTTTTCTGCTTTTCTAGGAATTACTGAGCCAGCCATTTTCGGTGTAAACCTTCGTTACGGAAAACCTTTTATTATGGCCTTGATCGGTGGTGCTGCAGGTGGATTTTTAGCTTCCATTCTTGGATTAAAGGGAACAGGTATGGCCGTTACAGTCATTCCTGGAACTCTGCTTTATCTAAATGGACAGATTTTACAATATATTTTAGTCAACGTTGTTGCAATTGCCGTAGCATTCATCCTGACTTGGATGTTCGGCTATTCAGATAAAGAAGTGGAGAAATAGGCAAGGTCGGCTTTGCTTTTCTCCTTTCAAGGAGGTCCTGAACATGACAGAAACCCTTATTCAAAAGGCTTACAATGAGGTGAAAAAAAATAAGAATAAGGTAATGAATGATCCTTACCGGTTAACCTACCATATTATGCCGCCTGTTGGATTGCTAAATGACCCAAATGGATTAATCCAATTTAAAGGGGTTTATCACGTTTTTTTTCAGTGGAATCCATTTGACACTGCCCATGGCGCTAAGTTTTGGGGGCACTATACGTCCAAGGATATGGTTCATTGGCGGGAGGAGCCGATTGCCTTAGCTCCAAGCGAATGGTATGAAAAAAATGGCTGTTATTCTGGGAGTGCGGTGGAAGCAGGGGGCAAACTGCATCTCTTTTATACAGGGAACGTGAAGCAAGAGAATGGAACTCGGGAAACCTATCAATGCCTTGCGGTTTCCGAAGATGGAATCCATTTTGAAAAGAAAGGACCAGTCCTTAGGCTTCCGGAACATTTCACAGCTCATTTTCGCGATCCGAAGGTTTGGAAAAAAGGAAACCTCTGGTATATGGTTGTAGGTGCTCAGACGTTGGATGAAAAGGGTGCTGCGGTATTGTTCCACTCAAAAGACTTGTTTCATTGGGAGGAAGGGGGAACCATTGCCGGCTCCGGTATGAATGGGTTGGAGGATTTTGGATATATGTGGGAATGCCCAGATCTGATTCATTTAAATGGCAAAGATGTTTTGCTGGTCTCGCCGCAAGGGCTCATGCCGGAAGGGGACCTCTATCATAATTTGTTCCAGTCTGGTTATTTTATTGGGGCATTAGATTATGAGAGGGTGAAGTTTCAGCATGGTCCGTTTACCGAACTTGACCGCGGCTTTGACTTTTATGCACCACAAACCTTTTTGGACGAGTCGGGGAGAACCATCCTTTACGGCTGGATGGGGATTACGGATGAACTGGAGGAATATCAGCCGACCATCGCCAACGGCTGGGTGCATGCTTTGACACTCCCAAGAGAATTGGAGCTCCGAAACGGAAAAATTTCCCAAAAACCAGTGGGAGAATTGAAACAGCTGCGAAAAGAACGAGAATTCGTAGAAGGGCATATTTGTGAAGGAATTTCCGTGGAACTGCTCGTGGACTTTGTAAAATCCGCTCCTTTTGAAATCACATTCCGAAATGAAGCACACTTAAGCTTTGATTCTGACAAACTTACTTTAAAAAGAAGAAATTTAAGGACTGGTCGGTTAGAAACAAGATCCTGCAAAATAGCTTCGGTCTCTAAGCTGCGAATTTTTATGGACCATTCCTCCTTAGAGATTTTCGTCAATGATGGTGAAGAGGTATTTACAGCACGATATTTTCCAAAACCAGATGACGTTACAATTAGCATTCATGGCGAAGCGAAATTTAATTGGACTAAGTGGAATCTTGGTGAATGATTTTACAATTAGCCTGCTGGTGCACCAGCCAATGCTTGAGCGTGGAAAGGCAAGCTTGGAGGCCAAGATATTTCCGAGGATAGGTTAGAAAGGAAGCGCTGGGACATTTCCCTATTGAGACGCTGACAGGATACGGTGGTGCTCCCACTTTCTGGACAAAAAAAGTGAGCTTACATTGTCTCTTTATAAGAATTGTAAGCTCACTTCTTGCAATTATTATTATTATTTATTCATTACGCTATGCTTTTTACCATAAGCAAAATAGAAAAGTAATCCCAATACAAACCATATACCGCATGCAATCCATGTATAGACAGAAAGCTGAGTAATTAAAAATAAACATAATAAGAATGAACAAATCGGGATGATTGGGAAGAATGGTACTTTAAACCCACTCGATGGTATATTCTTATTTTTTCTTAAATAAATGACACCAATTGAAACGATTGTAAATGCAAGCAATGTCCCCATGTTTACTAGTTCTGCCAGTTTAGATAAGGGAATGAAGCCTGCACAAAATGCTACAAGTGTTGCAAATACCCATGTGTTTTTAACCGGTGTTTTATATTTTTTACTAAGCTCATACATACTTTTCGGCAGCAATCCATCACGGCCAAACGCGTAAAGAAGTCTAGTTCCGCCATATGACATAACAAGGATAACGGTCATCATCCCAATAACGGCACCAAATGAAATAACGCCAGCCACCCAATCCTGATGAACGATTTGCATAACAAAGCTGACAGGATCACTTACATTTAACCTTGTATAGGAAACCATCCCAGTCAAAACAAGCGAAACAGCTACATACAGGATTGTACAAATAAATAATGATCCAATAATGCCAATTGGCATATTACGTTGCGGGTTCTTTACCTCTTCAGCAGCTGACGAAACAGCATCGAACCCTAGATAAGCAAAGAAAACAAGGGCTGCGCCGCTTAAAACGCCATTCATGCCAAAGGGCATAAATGGTTGCCAATTACCAGGCTCAACATAAAAAATACCTACTCCAATAAATAAGAGAATAACACCAACTTTAATAAATACCATGATCATATTGAACTTCGTAGATTCTCTTATTCCAAGCGTTAATAAAAAAGCAGTGGCAAATATAATGGCGATAGCTGGTATATTTACATATGTTCCATTTGCCGGATTAAAAGAACCAGAGATGGCCTTTGGAATGGTAATATTAAAACCTTCTAACAAAGCACTTAAATAAGCCGACCAACCCGTTGCAACCGCTGCAACAGCTAAGCCATATTCTAACAATAAAGCCCATCCAACTAACCAAGCGACTAATTCACCGAATACAATGTATACATACGTATATGCACTGCCCGTTACGGGTACAGATGAAGAAAATTCTGAATAACACATAGCTGCCAATGCACAGACAATAGCCGCAATAATGAAGGAAAAAATGATAGCTGGTCCAGCGTGCACCGCAGCTACTGTCCCAGGCAGAATGAATATACCTGTTCCTACAATGGCACCTACCCCCAACAGCATTAAATCAAATGCTCCTAACGATTGCTGAAGCTGTACATCTCCCTGTTTTTTCAGTAACTCCCCGAGATCTTTTTTTCTAAATAATACACTATTTTTCACAGTAAACCCTCATTTTTTTAGCCCTTATTTTTTTGAAAATATGTAAAAATTCTATATGTTTATTACTTAAGGGTCAACCGTTTTTGTCGAATTTCCAATAATTTTGTCGAATTTTTTGATATTTAGTAAAAATTGGAGCTATTTTAATAATATTTTTTACGGTAGGGGCAACAGTATTTTTGTATTCAATACCTATCGAAATTTGTGATTAATCCATTCAAAAGTACCTATCTGTCTTATAGGAGCTTATTCTCAAAGAGTTGGAGCGTGTGTGGTTTGAAAGGACAAATTGTTTTGGAACGGATATATTTTTATTTAACAAAAATCTAAAAGGATTCCGTCTTGATTTATGGAATATTAAGGGAGAGATTCTTAATGGGGAAAATTGACCATTTTAGGATTACCAAGGCATATAACAAGGAGGTACAAACAAAGAGATAGAAGGATGCTTTCCAAAAAAAGGAGCGGTTTCTGGGAGGGTGATAGTTATTTTATAATGATATCGACTGGATACCGCCACTGAAAAAGCTTGGAAGCCATCAGGTTTGGGAGAGCAAGACTTTGACTTTTTTTATTTGATAAGTTTGCACATGAAAAATAATAAATATGTGGAGTTGACCGTTGATGAAAGTAAAACTTAGCCCTTACTTAAATATGGAGGGGAATGCTAGGGAAGCAATTCAGTTTTATGAAAAAGCATTAGGTGCCGAAGTCATCGCAATCAGCACTTATGGAGATATGCCGGAAATGCCTAATACATTCACAGACGATCTAAAGAATCTTATTGCATACGCTAAGCTTCAAGTTGGTGAAACGGAACTCATGTTTTCGGACGCTTCAAGTGGTTCGCCTATATCCAAAGGCAAACAGGTAACCATTTGCATTACAACGACCAACGTGGAAAAATCAAAACAAATTTTTGAAGCTTTGTGTCAAGACGGTCAAGTCAACATGCCTTTTGAAGAAACCCCTTTTAGCCCAGGTTTTGGTGATGTAACTGACAAATTCGGTGTTACCTTCCAAATCTATACAGAAATTTAAACGCTTTTACAAAACTCCCCGAAGAGAAAGCCCATTCCATTTAGGTATGGGATAAAAATGAGATCGATCAATCCATTCTTTTTATATGGCCTTTTTGGGGCTGTTAGCTGGAGAGAATTCTCAATAAACAAATTTGATCTTCACATTATAATATGTGGAAGATTGCGAGGAAAATCTTCAGGCTTATGGGCAGGTTTGAAAAATGATACGGAAAGATGATCTGAAAACTCAACAAAACAGAGCTGTGTCCCGTTTTCCAATTATACCGTAACTTTATGTGTTTTAAGTAAACCTGCTACTAAAAGCTATATTTTTATTGCATTAACGGGTGCTTTCCTTAAGAAGGAGTGCACTCTTTTTAATTAAAATAAAGGTCAGGGAGGGGAAGAAGAAGGCAGCGATTAGGAATTTAAAGGATTTAAAAGTATAAAAGGAGAAAGTCTTTATTATAAATTTGAAGTTAAGTTTTACGGAATCATCAATTTTGTTGGATTCATATGTGTAGTAAGTATCTATTTCCCTTTGTCATCGGGTGGGATAACAAGCCGTAATCTACCTAGACAAGTAAAAGGGGAAGTTGGGATTAAAATTTATTCCGGAGAAAAAATTTTACCCTTCATATGTATTTTTAACATCAATTGGTTATCTAATTAAGAGCAACAATAGCGACGGTAATTGAGTACCAAGAATAATTTTTTTGTAATGAATTTTTACTTGTTCAACTACAAGTAATGCTTTAGATCCAGCGTAATTAGCCGGATTTTTTCTTAAACTAAAGGGGTGTTTAGTTTAAGAAGGCTTAGTTTTCTAAGCCTTCTTTAGTTCATCAATTTTTTCTTTAATTGTAAAATGGTGGTAAATTGTCAAAGCAATAATTGTGATACTAAGAGTACTGGATAAAATTGTACTTCCAATAAGAAGCCGGTTATTTCTTGAATTAGCCATTTGAATTCACCACTTTTTTTTCTTAGTTTGATTTGTAGATATAAAAAATATGTACTTTTTCTTTTGGGGCTACTTATACAAACGAAACTTATCCAAGTAATGAAACAAAACTGATTATAAAAACGTAATTTAAAAAGGATGGAAGGAGATGGTCATAGATGATTCAGCTGTTTCTTATTGTTGGACTACTAGGTATTGTTATATCGGGGATTTTTATTGGAGCTTGGACGAATGGGAAACAGGAAAGAGGAAATTTTCCTTCTGAAACAGTCGAACATAGAAATTTCAGAACCAAAATTGCAATTTACTCTGGTCTTGCAGGAGCAATATCATTAGGCATCTCTGGGCTAATTTATCTTTTATAAATGAAAGCGATTCTTCTTCAATATACAGGGCTTGAGTTTAGAAAGGGGCACTAAGCGATCTTTTTTCTCATTGAATTAACGAGCAGGTCAGTTAAATCCAGTTATGAATAATAAAGGTAATTTAGTTTTCGGCAAGGAGGAGTGACTTTCTGAAAGAGAAAAAGATTCAGGAGAATTTAAGTTCACTTATGGCATTAATACTCACAATGGTTTTAGTTCAAATGATATTCCGTTTGCCTCTCGACTTATTGTATAGGGGATTGATTGGCATTGCTTATATTTTTGCTGTAAATCCCATTTATGTGTTGATTGAGAAGATCACCGGAGAAGCTGGAAAGAAAAAAATCAATAAAGTTGTGTTCTGGAGTGTTTCGTTTGCGGTTGTTTTTTTAACATTAACAGTTGATGTTGTTTAATTAAAAAAAGCAGGAATTTAGCCTGTTGTAAATTATCATTAGGGAGTTAAAACAATATGGAATTTAACATTAAATCATCTACTAGTTTTAGATTTACTTATTGTATGAACTTAAACTAATGGGTGCAAGAGCTTAAGATCCGGGCTGTGTATAACCGGATTTTTTTTATAAAGCTAAAGGACAGGTTTGTTGAAGAAGAAAAGGTTTGCTTTAGAGCGAAATGCGGATTTATCACGATTAAAAGGTGGACAGAATATGGATTTCATACCGATTGAAATACACCAACATCAAAAGTATGTAATTCCTTTTCGTAGAGACTCTTTTGTTGTTAGCTTTGGGTCTGATAAGGATTTTGGCGAGGAACAAGAATATTTAAATTGGTTAAAGCAACAATCGGCAAAATACCCAAAGGGCTTTGTATTAGTGTTCAAAAACGATATTCCAATTGGTCAGCTAGAGCTGACAGTGAAACAATATCAAGGAAAAGATATTGGATATATTAATTTATATTACCTTATTCCTGAAAAACGGGGTATGGGATTAGGCTCTGAACTCCACAATTATGCTCTTAACTTCTTTAAGGCCCATAACCTTGACGAGTATCATCTGCGAGTTTCTCCAACTAATCCGATTGCATTAGCTTTCTATATGAAAAAGGGGATGGAAAAATTAAAGCCTGAAATGGATGGTAAAGTCATAAGAATGTCTGGTGAAATTCCTTGATAAATTCTCTATTGCCCAAGGCCCTTATTATTTCAAGTGAGTCTTTTTATTTATTCTCTATTGAGTTTTATATTAAAAGAATAGAACCCTAATAATACCAACTGAAGAACAGCTTCTTAGACTAAACCAGGGCAGTAGTAAGCCTATAAACAAAAAGGCCAACCAGCAAAATTGTGGTTAACCTTATATATTTTATTGATCTGACTATTTATATATTATTGAGCTACTAATGTGACGACAGACCTAGGTGGTACTTTAAATGTTTTATTTGCAGGGAACAAGTTTAGTTGTTCTAGGTCATAGTTTTCAGAAGTCACATATGGTTTAAATTGTATCGCTCCTTTATTTCCTGGCAGATCATCTACATTAATAGTTACTGGCTTTGTTTCATCACTGTAATTTACAAGGACAATAGAGAGTTGGGCATCTTGCTCATGATAATAAGCTGAACCCATTAGGCCATCCTTATCGTTAGCTCCCTGTAAGTCAACTCTTTGTGCCCCTGGTCTAACAAACCGGCTGTAATTACCTAGCGCCCATAGCAACTTAGATTCAATGATTGTTTCTTCATCCCCTGGGTTTGAATAATCCGTATAGATTAAACCATCCTTGTAATCATAAGGTGACACCGATAGCCACCATTGCCACGCGGAGGCTTGTGTTTCTACCATATCGTAATGTATGAGGCGGGCAACATCAAGTGCAGTTTGTATCGATAGGTCCCGACCATGCCCATGTCCACCCAAAATGCAGTATTCTGACATCCAGATTTTTGCATCAGGATTATATCGATTTATATTTTCTCGTACGGACTTTCTTAATGGAATTAGTCGATCCTCTCCTGAAAAATAATCAGACCAATAGGCATGTGCACTTATTTTGTTTCCAATCATTTCACTGATTTCAGGATCCCCTAAGAATTCCTTAATATATTCCCGGTACTTTCCTGGATATGCTCCGCCAGCATTTCCACTACTATACTGGCTGTCTTTTCCTGTAAATTCAGAGTAGATATCGTCATCAAGTAAGGATGTATATTCGACAGCTTCTGGTGAGTCAATTTCAGTTTCAAGATCTCGTTTTTTTAGTTCATTATTTAAAGCTCTTATTACTTTCTTCATATCTTCAATATTGTAACGATTTCCTTCCTGTCCCGCGTAGTTCCAATCCCATGTTGGCTCATTAATCGGACTTATATAGTTAAACGGCAATTTTTCTTGTTCGAAATGTTCTAATACATCCGCTAAAAATAGTGCATAGTCATTAATATTTTCTTCTTTTAGATTTGTGCTGCCTACACTAGGATCAGGCTGCCCATGTCCATTCTTTGTCATCCATACAGGCGGACTATTCACAAATGCAATAAATTCTTCAACACCTCGTTTTTTTGCTGCTTGCAGAAACCATTGCTGACCAGCTTGTTTTTCCCAATCATAAGGCTCATTTTCTGCTGCTTTGAAACTTTCTGTTCTTCTAAAGCGGTCTGTAATAATATCTTTATCTGTCAATTCACTGCCTGCGCCAATATTAAAACGCCAGAGCGACAAGCCAATTCCTTTATCCTGTGAGAATAGCAAATCAGCTACTTTGTTTTTGTTTTTTTCAGACCATTCGGAACCAATTGGGTCTAAGGCCCAGGCGCCAGAAGCGCCGAATCCATCAATTTCCTGATACTTTTTTTCTACATTTATATCAATATCTTGAGCGTTATGGCTATTTGGAACGGCTAGATTGTTTTCTTTTGCATTACTGACGGTTGACCCCAATAAACATAAACTTAGTGTTAGAGCCAATGAAAAATTTAATTTCTTATTTTTTTTCATTATTTTCTCCTTTCAACTACTTCATTTAACTTGGAAACTGGACGACCAAAAGTATGTTAAGCAATTTTTGTTTACACCACCTCCTGGCAGAAATAAGGGAATAAAATTAACCTGGTTTTATGGATACAGAAAATACGGAATGGGTATTGAATTTAATCTTTTCAAGAAATGAATCTAAAATGAAACCCGTTTCATTTTTAAAGTTTCTAAAACTAAAAGGAAGGTTAATAGCTAAGAAGTAAAAAATGTGAAGTAATAGGTATTCCGGACCGTATATATAGGTAGTTGATTTAGAGAGGCAGGCCTTCTGTTAATAGACTAATCTATACTGTCAGATATACATCATAATAGGGAGGGTGTATTGGCTAAAATGAAACCGCTATCAAAATAGATAATACCATAAGGTAGAAGGCATTTTCAAATTCTAATACAATTATATACTGTAGAATATAGTAGAAATATATAAGACTCCTCCATTAATGATAGTCAAATTTTATCTTAAATTTGCACATGAGGTAAATGCCTCTGATAGGATTAGGCAAAAACTTGATAGGAATGAGTTAACGATTGCACGATGAATTATTGCATAATATACATAGTCCAATGTATGAAATTTAATTTATGTTCAAGGAATGCTACAGGAGTAGGTGAACAATGATTGAAAAACAATATAGCATTATTTCCAGTACGGGATTTGCTCGTCCTGCAAGTATGTTAGTAAGTATTGCCCATAAATATTTATCAAAACTAGTTGTCGAATATGAGGGGAAATCTGTTGAATTAAATTCCTCACCCGATTCTATAATGGATATTATGTCTTTGGGAATTAGACCTGGTGCTCAATTTATTTTAAGAGTTGAAGGAATTGACGAGCATCAAGCTTTACAATCGATAGAAGACCATTTTAGTAAAATGAAATTAATCAATTGAATGAATAAAGTTGGGAGGATACGCAACATGGAATACGTAAAACTTGGCAACACAGGCTTGGATGTATCTCGGTTATGTCTAGGATGTATGGGTTTTGGGGACGCCGGCAAATGGATTCACCAATGGGTGCTTAATGAAGAGGAGTCCCGTCCGGTTATAAAAAAAGCACTCGAGTTGGGTATTAACTTTTTTGATACAGCGAATGTGTACTCTCTTGGGACAAGTGAGGAATACCTTGGCCGGGCTCTTAAGGACTATGCCAATCGTGATGAAGTTGTAATTGCAACTAAAGTACACGGGCAAATGCATAAGGGACCAAACGGATCCGGACTTTCCCGAAAAGCAATTATGAGTGAAATCGATAAAAGCCTTAAAAGGCTGGAGACTGATTATGTTGACCTTTATATCATCCACCGCTGGGATTACCATACTCCTATTGAAGAAACAATGGAAGCCTTGCATGATATTGTGAAGGCTGGGAAGGCAAGGTACATCGGTGCTTCTGCCATGTATGCCTGGCAGTTCCAAAAGGCATTACATGTAGCTGAAAAAAATGGATGGACGAAGTTTGTCTCCATGCAGAATCATTTAAACCTTATTTACCGCGAAGAGGAGCGGGAAATGCTGCCGCTCTGCAAGGAAGAAGGAGTTGGTGTAACACCGTACAGCCCGCTTGCATCGGGGAGATTGACGCGTGATTGGTCGGAAACAACGCATCGTTCACAAACAGATCAAATTCAAAAATCTAAATATGATTCGACAGCTGATGCAGATCGATTGGTGGTAGAACGAGTTGCAGCCATCTCAGAAAAATACGGTGTGCCACGTACCCACATCGCACTCGCATGGCTGCTGCAGAAAGAAACAGTATCATCTCCTATTATCGGAGCTACTAAAATATTTCACCTTGAAGATGCCGTAGGTGCTCTTACGATTAAGTTAACAAATGAGGACGTTGCCTATCTGGAAGAGCCGTATATACCACACCCAATAGTTGGTCATAATTAATGATAAATTAAACCAGTATTAAAACTAAAGAAAACTAGAGTGAAACTTCCACCTAAAGTGTACATGCGAATGGCGATTCTTCCACTGAAGATCGCCATTTTTGTTCATCCAAAGTTTACACAATAAGGAAAGGGTGCAATTCTGCAATAAAGAGATCACTTGTAACGGGGCAGGATAGCAAGAGCAGGAAGGGATATGAGCTTGAGTATATCTGTATAAACATGTAAATGGGGGAGGGAACCCGGAAAGAAGGATTAAACATATTGCACTATACGGATAGTCATAAAAAGTAAGAAAACCATCGTACTTATTTTATAGGATGGCCAGTAGATGTCATTTTGAATTTGCTGCCCGGCCGCCTGGCCGCGATATCTTTGTTCAACTAAAGGGGATGAATAAAACATTCCTCTTCACTAAAAACTGGTAATATTTATTTGGAGGTGCCATTATGAAACTATTCAGTTTACTTTCATTTGGTTTTATAGTTTTAGGATTACTTTTATTTGGGGTCAATTGGATAATGGAGGGTTATACTGAATTTATTGTCTTATTAGGCTTTGTTTCTCTATGTGCAGGAATTGTACTTAGTTTTATTGCAATTGCGAAACAGGAAGAAGGAATCTTGAAATTCATTTCTCCTATTTCTTTCTTCATTATTCTCTTTTTAACTACTTGGTTTCAACCATTACAATTTATTCGGATTACGACCTGGCTAAATAATATTAGTTAACTAATTTGAGAAATGATGCTCAATTTAATGATCGCATCTGGTTTTAGGAGGGTCGCTGTTGCGAACCCTTTTTAATATGGATAAACGGAAGCGTTGCTGTATTCAAGCTAAATTAATGAAGAATGTAAGTAAAGTAACGGATGCAAGAGCCAAAGATCCGGCTGAGGATAGACAGATACCCATGTTTAGCTAAGGCGAAGGAATTGAATAGGAAAACAGAATTCCTCACCTGTTTTTTGTTGTAAATGCAACAAAGTGCCAGTATAATAATGAATAGAGTATTTGTAAATACAATATGATGGAGTTGGATTTATGAAGGAAATTCTGCGTGAAATTGGAATGATTGCGAGGGCGTTAGATTCTATTAGCAACATCGAATTTAAAGAATATGAGCTTACAAAAGGGCAGTATTTGTACCTTGTCCGAATATGTGAAAACCCAGGGATCATTCAGGAAAAGGTAGCTGAAATGATAAAAGTAGATCGAACAACAGCAGCTCGTGCTATAAAAAAACTTGAAATGAATGGCTTTATTGAAAAGAGAGACGATCCCCATAACCAAAAAATTAAAAAACTATTTCCAACAGAGAAAGGGAAAAATGTCTATCCATTCATAAGAAGAGAAAATGATTATTCCAATATGGTCGCATTAGCTGGATGTTCCGAAAAAGAAATAGAAACCCTATTTAATCTGCTTCAAAGAGTTAGAAAAAATATTGAAGTAGACTGGGAATTTGTTAAAAAGGGAAACAAGAGAAATTATTGATTTTAAAAAGGGAGCGACTCATAAATATGACTATAAAATTAAAACGGTGCACCATTGAAGATTTGCTTACACTTCAAGAAATTAGTTATGAAACATTTAATGACACTTTCAAAGATCAGAACTCACCAGAAAATATGGATGCCTACCTGAAAAAAGCATTTAACCTAAAACAATTAGAAAAAGAATTATCCAATATTTCTACTCAATTCCTTTTTGTATATTTTAATAATGAAGTTGCCGGATATTTAAAGGTCAATACCAATGATGCTCAGTCTGAAGAGATGGGTATAGAATCACTTGAAATCGAAAGGATTTATATAAAGAGCAAATTCCAAAAACTCGGGCTTGGCAAATATCTCCTAAATAAGGCGGTTGAAATTGCTGTGGAGCAAAATAAAAAGAAAATCTGGCTGGGTGTATGGGAAAGAAATGAAAATGCTATAGCTTTTTATAAGAAAATGGGGTTTGTTCAAACTGGAGCCCACTCTTTTCATATGGGCGATGAAGCACAAACGGATTTTATTATGACCAAAACACTCCTATAACTTTTAAGAAAGGTGGATTTGGATGTACATACCTAAACATTTTAATATTAATGTTGAAGAAGTAATTTATGAGTTTATTGAAAAATACGGATTTGCAACCCTATTTTCTCAGCATAAAGGAGCACCCTGCGCAACTCATCTTCCGCTAATGTTAAATAAATATGAAAATGCTTTATATGGTCATTTTGCACGTCCGAATGAACAGTGGAAGGATGCTGAAAATCAGCAAATTCTTGTCGTCTTCCAGGGTCCCCACTGTTATATTTCCCCCTCATGGTACGAATCAATGAAAGCAGTGCCTACTTGGAATTATGTATCCGTCCATGTATATGGGCAGTTGGAGATCATAGAAGATGAAAAACGAATAGTAGATTCTTTAAATGATTTGGTAGATAAATATGAGCTTCCAGGTAGTCCATACAATTTAGATGTTGTAGAACCAGGTTTTATCGAGGGAATGAGTAAAGGAATTGTGGCATTCAGAATAAAAATCACCAAAATGGAAGCAAAAGCTAAACTTAGTCAAAATCACTCAGTAGAACGGCAAAAGTTAATTATTGAGCATTTAGAGAAAACTTCTAATCAAGATAATATACAAATTGCCTCCCTTATGAGGAAGAATCTTTTAAAATAATATTATTTCAATCTGTGGAGTTAAGCGAAGGGGTGCAGGAGCTAAAGATCCTGTTACAATGAGCCTGAGTTTTCCTTATAAAGCTATGAGGCTGATGAAACTGCTATCCTTTTATAAGAAATAGTCAGAAAACTATAGTGTTTATTTTGTAATCAAACACGCATTATAAAAAAGAAAAGAAACGTAAGAGGAATATATACTTCATATGCAGAATACCTTGAAATCACTATTTAATTGGATAGGGACAGCTGCATTCCTTATTCTTAAGGAATGATTATTTGTCAATTTTCCAATTAATCAAGGGACACATGGTGTGATAACTCTATTTCCATTGCCAAGCAGATACCTTAGAATATCTGCTTTTATTTATGAGTGATCATTCATCTCTATGACAAGATAATAGCGTCCCAAACTTGGGGGGGGGATTTTTATGAAAAATAAGGAAGAAAACGAAGAAACCCTAACAGGAGGGAATGTCTCCAACGTATATCGTTCTGGAGATACTGTTCGGCGAGATATAAAGCCGGAAAGTCCCACTATTCACAAGCTGTTAAAACATTTGGAAAACAAAGGATTCAATTATGCACCAAAGTTTTTGGGCATTGATGAAAAAGGAAGAGAGGTATTATCCTTTATTGAAGGAGAGGCTGGTAATTATCCTTTAAAAGAATACATGTGGTCCGATGATGTTTTAATGGAAATAGCAAGAATGCTCCGTCTTTACCATGATGCTGTAAGTGATTTTCCGTTCTCAGATGAATGGGAACCGATGGATCATACACCAAACAATATAGAGGTTGTATGCCACAATGATTTTGCGATATACAATATCATTTTTAATCACGAAAGACCAGCAGGTATTATTGATTTTGATGTTGCTGCTCCTGGCCCAAGACTTTGGGACATAGCCTATACTCTTTACACTTGCGTTCCTTTAAGCAGGCTTTATTACACTGAAAAAGGCGAGGCAGTTTATTATCGTTCATTACAAGATGCGGACCGTATAAAACAAAGAGTTAAATTGTTTTTAAAATCCTACGGTAAGGGAATAGAAGAAGATTATTTGGAGATGGTATTGCTGCGACTAGAAGGGCTATGTAAATACATGAAAAGAAAAGCAAGTGAAGGTGACAGCGTTTTTCAAAAGATGATCGATCAGGGACATCTAGAACATTATCAAAAAGATATTAAGTTCATTCGTGAACATGGGAAAGAGTGGACTTAGAGGTGAAAATGTTTATTCATCTAAATGGTGTAAGAGCCTAAAGAAGCGGCAGCTGGTCCAGCCGGTATTTTTCTTATCCAACTAGACGGAGTAGTAAAGAAAATAATTCCTGATCACAGAATCTATTTTCTACTGGGAGATGCTATGGAAATCAGATTGGAAAAAGCAGTTGACAGAGATGCGGAGGCTATCTTTGATATTCAGGTAAGGGCATTTATTCCGTTATTGGATAAATATAAAGATTACGATACAAATCCTGCTAATGAGAAACTTGATAAGGTGCGGACAAGGATCAATAATCCCGATGGAGGATTTTATAAAATACTATTTGGAGATGTTCCAGTAGGAGCTATATGTGTATATTGGAGAGAAGAAACAGAATTTTGGATCAGTCCAATGTTTATTTTACCTGAATATCAAGGGAAGGGTATAGCTCAGAAAGCGATTCGATTAATGGAGGAGTTATTCCCTCAAGCAACAACTTGGGAATTGAGGACGATCTTACAGGAAAAACGTAACTGTTACTTATATGAAAAAATGGGATACAAATTAGTGAAATGGCAACATAAACTAAATGAAAAGGCAACTCTTGTTCATTATAAAAAAGTCTGTCTTCTAGAAACAGATACAAGAGTTTAAGAGCATGCTGCCATTCGGCGGCTTTTTTATTATACAGCTTTAGGGCAGGAACATTCAGAAGGGAGCGAGCCATTCTCATTTATAAATTACTTGTGGAGATTTCCCTGACCCCTTGGGGAAAGTGAATTAGTTGAATAAGTTTCCATTTTTCTCATCATCTTAAGAAATAGACAAATGAGAAGAAGGTGTATTATGGCGAAAAAAGGTTATTGGTCAATCACCATCATTGTTTTAAGCGTGGCATTATTACTATTGTCATCATGTAATCATATACAAAGAAAAGAGGAGCCCAATAAGGCTAAAACTCCTCGTGAGGTATTAGGTTTCTACACAGAAAAGGAAGGGACGTATCCAGGTTCTCAGCCTACAGTTAACTCGCATTTCAACAGTATAAGCATCATTGCGCCTTTTTGGTATAAACTTGATGATAAACGTCCAGGCAGTCTGATAGATTCCGTCACAGCAGATCATAAGAAAAAGGTTATCCAGAGTGCTCATGAAAAGAATCTGAAGGTATATATGGTTGTACATAATCTCTTTTATGAAACCGTCGAGAAGGGCAAGCAGGTAGCAAACCATGTACTCGATAATGATAAAAATCGCAATGTTTTTATTCAGAACTTACGCAATGAAATGAATCAGTTTAAATATGACGGTATTAATATTGATATGGAAAATTTGTATTTGGCTGATCGGGATTCCTTTAGTCTGCTGATAAAAGAATTGTCTGATGCCCTGCATCGTGAGGGAAAAATCGTTACGGTGTCAGTTCCGGCAAACACAGGTGATTCCCGTGCTAATCCCTGGTCACCGTGGTTTGATTACGAAAAGCTTGGGCAATATTCAGATGGATTAATGATTATGACATATGATGAACACAACCCAAGAACAAAACCCGGGTCAACAGCATCCGTCGATTGGACAGAAGCAACCATTCGCTATGCTTTGAAACAAGAAGTGCCACCATCAAAAATTTTACTCGGTATTGCTGGGTATGGATGGGACTGGGATACAACAGAAGGCAAAGCCAAGTACAGCTCCTATGAAGAGGTAATGGAACAGAAAACAAAATATAAAGCTAAAGTTCAATGGGACTCCCGTTCGCAAACACCCCATTTCGGTTACATAGATGAGAAACATAACAGCCATGAGGTTTGGTTTGAGAATAGCCGCAGTCTCGGGGTTAAGCTAAACCTTGTAGAGAAATATGACTTGCGGGGAATCGGGATTTGGCGGCTTGGTTTGGAAGACCCAATGTACTGGAAGACTATACCCGAAAAAATACAAGTAAAAAAGTAATGCACTAATATGGTGGTTCTCCCAAATAGTTTCAGAAAATGATTTATTTTAGAACAAACATTTATATATACTTAAACCATGATAAGTATAAACAAAAGGAGGAGAGTATCTAACATGACACATAATCATAAAGTCAGCGATAAAAACGAGTTGTCACTAGAACAACGTGAAGGATTATTCAAAACTTTGAATGCCCGTTTTGAGGAAAATATGCACCGCCATAAAGGCCTTGAATGGGCTGAAGTCCAAGCGAAGCTGGATGCTAATCCTGAAAAACTGTGGTCGCTCAACGAAATGGAGATAACTGGCGGTGAACCCGATGTTGTTGGTTATGATGAAAAGAAGGACGAATACTTTTTTAGTGATTGTTCAGCGGAAAGTCCTAAAGGCCGCAGAAGTGTTTGTTACGACCGGGAAGCGCTGGAGTCCAGGAAAAAACATAAACCAGAAAATAGCGCTATTGATATGGCAAATGCAATGGGGATTGAACTGTTAACGGAGGAACAATACCGGGCTTTGCAGAAACTAGAAAACTTTGATATTAAAACGTCGAGCTGGGTGCAGACGCCCTCTGATATTAGAAAACTCGGCGGTGCTCTTTTTTGCGATTGTCGCTACGATCACGTCTTTGTCTATCACAATGGTGCGGACTCTTACTATGCTGCCAGAGGGTTCCGTGGCTCGCTAAGGGTCTAAATTTTCACAGCAGCTAAGAGTAAAATATGGGAACGGCACACCTGGGGAAGGCTTTGATTTCTTTAATCAACATGTGCTTTTGATTAAAAGGGATCGTTACTGCGATCCCTTTTTGTTATTGAAATAATGGAGTTCGTTAAATAAGAGGCAATATTAGGGAATTTAAAGGATAAAAGAGCATAAAAGGAGAATGGATTTATTATAGATCTTGAAAGGAGTGGATTGAGTGAAACAAACATTATTAAGAGTAGGCACTACGTATATCCCAGTTTCAAATGTAAAACTTTCTTCTGAATGGTATGTAAACCTGTTGGGGGCAGAATTAAGCTATAAAGACGAAGATAAAGCAATTTTAAATTTTGCCAATCAAAGTATTTTTCTTGTTAGATCAAAAGAAAATCAAAGCTTAAATTTCTATGATATATACGGTGAAGAGCGTTTTTCGATAACATTTGAAGTAGATGGATTAAATGCTCTAGAAGCTATACATAAAGATTTTACGGAAAAGCAGATAAGAGTTGGAGAAATTGAGGATAGAGGGCATCCAGGAAGGAATTTTATTTTCTATGATTTAGATGGAAATAAATTTGACGTGTGGAGTGAATTAAGTCCAGTCTTCAAAGAAAAATATGTAACTTCCCAATAGAAAGTGAATTTTAAGATCAACGGGTGCGATGCTTCAATACTGGAGGATCGTTTTTTCTTGTTCGCTAATTGGGTGGTTACTTAATAAGAGGTTGCTGAAGGGGAGATTTGTCCTGAAGGTTTTAATTTTTCCTATAATGACCCTTATTGCAGCTTACATCATTTTAATAAATAGGGGAGTAGACTATGGAAAATAACGTTTTTGAACAGATGGCAAAAAGATATGATACAGAAGAAAGAATGGAATTAGCTAAAGTTATCGTCAAGGAAGTAAGACCAGAACTTGCAAATAGTAAGTCAAAATCTTTATTGGACTATGGGAGTGGTACTGGTCTAATTAGTTTAGAACTATCGGATTTGGTTGATTCTATTTTGCTGGTAGATTCATCAGAACAAATGCTGGAGGTTGCGAAAGCTAAAATTTCTCACAAAGGAATTGCCAACTCAAAAGTCCTTTATTCAGATTTCACTCAAGAAACTCCAGAACTAAAGGCAGACATTGTTTTACTGTCGCTCGTCCTTCTTCATATTCCGGATACTAAAAACATTTTACAAAGATTGTTCAACATTTTAAATAATGGCGGCAAGCTAATTATTATTGATTTTGACAAGAACGATAAAATAAATCATCCCAAAGTTCATAACGGTTTTTCTCATGAAGAGCTGAAGAAAAGATTATCCGAAGCGGGATTTAAATCAATTGAAATTAAGACGTTCTATCATGGGAATCGTATTTTCATGAATCAAGATGCCTCAATGTTTATATCCAGCAGTATAAAGTGATTTCTTGGTTTGTTACTTTGTTCACTCAAACATATCAAGGGTTTTGGAATTTACCCTAAAGAAGCACAGGATTATGATCACTGGTACTTAACATAAAAACAGATTAAATGGACATATGCAAACTGTGGGGTAAAAGGCATATAAGCTGCTTTCGAGGGGATGTTAGCGCGGATATTGGCTTATTTTTAAGGCAGGTCTCGAGAGTGTTTTGTTCTCTTCCTAGTTTAATTATAACATTTGTAAAATGGAAAATATAGACTTTTTATTCTCATCTTCTGTTGCTAAAATCAAAAGAACCTTACTGGTTGGGAGAGATGCAGAATGAGTTCTTTGGTTCTCGGTTTTCAGGAGATGAATAAAACACAGCTTTCGCTCGTTGGCGGAAAAGGGTTAAATTTAGGGGAATTATCTAAGATCGAAGGAATACAAGTACCAGAAGGATTTTGTATGACTACAGGTGGATATCAAAAAGCCCTCGAACAAAACGAAACGTATCAAGCTTTGTTGAATCAACTAACAATGCTAAAAGTAGAGGATCGGGATCAAATTGGTGAAATCAGCAAGAAGATTAGGCAAAGCATTCTGGAAGCAGAAATTCCCTCTGATGTGGTGAAAGCAGTTACTCACTATCTCTCCCAGATGGGAGAAGAACATGCTTATGCAGTGCGTTCTAGCGCTACTGCCGAAGATTTGCCACATGCCTCCTTTGCTGGTCAGCAAGACACCTATTTAAATATCATCGGCACAGAAGCAATCCTGGAGCATATCAGCAAATGCTGGGCTTCACTATTTACGGATCGCGCGGTAA
Source organism: Mesobacillus foraminis (assembly GCF_004340465.1). Taxonomy (GTDB): domain Bacteria; phylum Bacillota; class Bacilli; order Bacillales; family Cytobacillaceae; genus Mesobacillus_B; species Mesobacillus_B foraminis. The sequence goes on from NZ_SLVV01000006.1 coordinate 433,863, forward strand.
TCTATCGCATGCAAAATGGATTTGACCAGAGGCATGTTTATATTTCCATCATTGTTCAAAGGATGGTTTTTCCACAGGCTTCAGGGATTTTATTTACGGCCGACCCTGTTACCTCCAACCGAAAGGTCCTGTCAATCGATGCCAGTTTTGGACTTGGAGAAGCACTGGTTTCTGGTCTGGTATCTGCGGATTATTATAAAGTACAGGATGGGAAAATCATCGATATGAGGATAGCAGCCAAAAAATTGGCTATCTATGGACGAACAGAAGGCGGAACGGAAACACAGCAGATTGATCCTCGTGAGCAAAAGGCTCAAACACTTACTGAACATCAAATTTTACAACTTGCAGTCATTGGAAGGCAGATCGAAGCCCACTTTGGCTGCCCGCAGGATATCGAATGGTGTTTGGTTGATGACACTTTTTATATTGTCCAGAGTCGTCCAATCACTACTCTTTTCCCAATCCCTGAAGCAAATGATCAAGACAATCACGTCTATGTATCTGTCGGTCATCAACAAATGATGACTGACCCCATGAAACCATTGGGATTGTCTTTTTACCTGTTAACAACTCCTGCACCCATGCGTAAAGCGGGTGGAAGGTTGTTTGTTGATATCACACAGAATCTGGCTTCCCCTGTCAGCAGAACAATGATAATAGAAGCCTTGGGGAAATCTGATCCGCTCATAAAAGACGCACTCATAACTATCGTAGAGCGCGAAGATTTTATAAAATCGTCACCAGCTGATAAAAAAATACCGGAGCCAAGTAAAAGCAATCAAGGGATATCGCCTTCGGGTCTTCAAGCCCAAATTGAAAACGATCTCCCCATCGTTACTGAATTGATTAAGCGTAATGAAACCTCAATAGAAGTGTTAAAACAAAACATCCAAACGAAATCAGGATCGGATTTGATTGAGTTTATTCTAGAAGATATCCAGCAGTTAAAGAAGATTTTATTTGACCCACAAAGTCTGGGTGTGATTATGGCGGCTATGGATGCTTCATCATGGATCAATGAAAACATGAACAAGTGGCTTGGTGAAAAAAACGCAGCAGATACGCTTTCTCAATCTGTCCCAAACAATATTACTTCGGAAATGGGTCTGGCGCTTTTGGATGTCGCTGATGTGATTCGTCCTTATCCAGAAGTAATTGATTATTTACAACATGTAAGAGATGATCACTTTTTGGATGAACTAACCAAGTTTGAAGGTGGCCAGGAAACCCAGGACGCTATCAATGATTATCTCGGCAAATACGGAATGCGGTGTGCCGGAGAAATCGATATAACTAGAACTCGCTGGAGCGAAAAACCAACTGCACTTGTGCCCTTAATTCTCAGCAACATTAAAAACTTTGAGCCTAATGCCAGCATCCTGAAATTTGAGCAAGGGCGTCAGGAAGCTTTGAAAAAAGAACAAGAGTTATTAAGTCGATTAAAGCAGTTGCCTGATGGTAAACAAAAAGCCAAAGAGACAAAACGATTAATCAGCATCATCCGGAATTTCAGCGGCTATAGGGAATATCCAAAATACGGCATGATCAATCGCTACTTTGTTTATAAGCAGGCTTTACTGAAAGAAGCCGAAAAACTGGTTCAAGCCAATGTTATTCATGAAAAAGGGGATATCTACTATCTCACATTTGAAGAACTTCGAGAAGTCGTACGCACAAATCGTCTGGATTACCAGATCATCGGCAAACGAAAAGACGAGTATAAATTATATGAAAAACTGACTCCTCCACGGGTTATCACATCGGATGGTGAAATTATTGCAGGGAAGTATAAACGAGAAAATCTCCCACCTGAAGCGATGGCAGGTTTACCAGTCTCTGCGGGTACGATCGAGGGGAGAGCACGTGTGATCTTTAACATGGAAGAAGCGGATTTAGAAACTGGAGATATATTAGTCACTTCCTATACGGACCCTAGCTGGACACCATTGTTTGTATCCATAAAAGGCTTAGTCACAGAGGTTGGCGGACTGATGACACATGGAGCAGTAATCGCACGGGAATACGGCTTGCCGGCAGTTGTTGGAGTGGAAAATGCTACCCAGTTAATAAAAGATGGGCAGCGAATTCGCGTGAATGGAACTGAAGGGTATATTGAAATCTTGTAAACTAATACGGATAGGTGAAATTACGATCACCGTTCAGCGATTACCTTAGCCATGTCCTAGGTTCTTTCCATCCGCACAAGATGTTTGGATAAGTGTATCGGTGGCACATTCTTACAAAGGAGATAGATTGGTCCAACGCTAGTGAATAGGCTTAATACAGCCGATTTTCCAATTGTGGGGATCGGCTATAATTCGATGTTTGAAAAATTATACTTAAATGAATGATCCAAATGGCTAAAATGTGCCGCAGTTATTTGTATTAGTCCTTCTTAAGATAGATTATAAACATTCGTTAAACGCCGATTTCATTTTTCGAAGCAATAGACAACTTTCATAGACTGTTTATTGCGATTAAACATAATGTCTATATCTTTTATGCGACTAGTGACCCATAAAAAAAAGATAGAAAGTGATCAACAAATTTTCGGGAAAAAATAAGAAAATGGCCCATGACGTTATCATATAAATTATTTACTTCTGCCCATAAACCTATTTTTTTATGAGATTTTATAAATTTTACTATCTTAGTCTGAAGAAATTGATCTGAATTGCCCTTTTAGTATAACAAAAGCAAGATTCTCTACTCTGATTCTTTTAATAAAGGGTTTGACAGCGCATACATCCCGAACTATTATGGTTGTACATTCATCTTTTTTGATGCTCAATTGTGTTTCGCTTACGATAATCCTGAAATTTATTCCTGAGGAAAAGTGAAGGATTAGGCAATGCTTGATAGATTGGTGGAGGACTGCAGAGTAGAACTTTTTTCTGATCGAGAAAGGAGGGACGAAAGGATTCTTAAAAGTCACTTTGTTTGGATGACAGACAAACTAACAATATGCTCATTTCAGACCTCTGGTAAAGTCTAATCTCTCTAGCTCAAGTATGACGATTAGTCTCCAGTTTAATCCATCAAATGATATCAGGTGGCTGCCACTTCATTTTATCTATATGGCGACAGAAGATTTATCCTGCCACTTACTTCATTTATCAAACTGTCAGTAGTTATCTTTTATTTTGCTATACCAAAGTTTTTGGAATTTCGGCTGCAGCGGCTGGACCTATGTGTCTGATTGTTCGACTGATTGATGCCGTTGCCGATCCGTTTATTGGGGCGGTGACTGATAAAACGAACACAACATCCTGCAGATTTTTGCCCATATCTTTTATACGGCGCCTTTTTGGTTACGGGTGTAGCGATTCTCTGTTTTACAACTCAAGGGTTTTCGGATCCTATGAAAGTATATGCCTATACGACTTATATTTTATTATCCATTACATATTCAGTGATCGATTCTTGCTGTACTAAAAACGAGAGGATGCAGACCAAATGAAAATTCAAAATCCAGTATTAAGAGGTTTTAATCCGGATCCAAGCATCTGCCGGGTCGGGGAAGATTATTATATCGCGGTTTCAACATTTGAATGGTTTCCCGGGGTTCAAATCCACCATTCAAAGGATCTTGTAAACTGGCATCTTGTATCGCGTCCATTAAATCGGGTATCCCTGATAGATATGAAAGGAAATCCCAACTCAGGCGGAGTGTGGGCACCTGCCTTAACTCACTCGGACGGAAAATTCTGGCTTATTTATTCAGATGTCAAGATGCATACAGGAGCATGGAAGGATACACATAATTACTTAACTACCTGTGACACCATTGACGGGGAGTGGAGTGACCCAATCTATTTAAATAGTTCCGGCTTTGATCCTTCTCTATTCCATGATGTGGACGGAAGAAAATATATCATTAATATGCTTTGGGACCAAAGAACGTATAAACACTCCTTTGGAGGAATCGTCTTACAAGAATACTCCCATGAGGAAAGACGTTTAATTGGAAAGCCAAAAGTGATTTTTGAAGGAACAGATATCAGGCTGACGGAGGGACCGCATTTATACCTTATCAACGGCTATTACTATCTGCTGACAGCAGAAGGCGGAACAAGATATGCTCACGCTGCTACTCTGGCCAGATCGAAAAAGATCGAAGGACCCTATGAATTGCATCCGGATCATCCTTTACTCACTTCCTGGCATGATCCCAGAAATCCATTGCAAAAATGCGGACATGCCTCCTTCGTTCATACTCATACAGATGAATGGTATTTGGCACATTTGACCGGCAGACCTTTGTCACACGATGACAAACCTGTTCTTGATTATCGCGGTTTTTGTCCACTGGGAAGAGAGACGGCCATTCAAAAACTTGAATGGAAAGACGACGGCTGGCCATATGTCGTTGGCGGGAAACAGGGATCTGTTGAAGTAGAAGCCCCTAAAACGGAAGAAGTGAAATGGGAACAGGATTATGATGAGGTTGACCATTTTGACAGAGCAGTCTTGAACCATCATTTTCAGTCATTACGCATTCCATTAACGAAAGATATGATGTCTTTGACCGAAAAGCCAGGAAATTTGCGCCTTTATGGCAAAGAGTCATTAACGTCTTGCTTTACTCAAGCATTGGTTGCGCGTCGTTGGCAGTCACTCAACTTTGATGCCGGGACGGCCGTTGCCTTCCAGCCTGATACTTTCCAGCAAGCTGCAGGCTTGGTTTGCTATTACAATACCGAGAATTGGACATCTGTTCAAATTACCTGGAATGAAGAAAAGGGCCGAGTGATCGATATTATGAGCTGCGATAACCTTACTTTTTCACAGCCGCTGCACGGGTCGGAAATCGAAATTCCCGAATCGGCGGAATACGTTCATTTAAAAGTGAGCGTCAGGGAACATACTTATCAATTTGCTTATTCTTTTGATAACAAAACATGGACTGATATTCCGCTAACATTCGAATCTTATAAACTATCGGATGAATATGTTCGGTTAAACGGTTTTACCGGTGCATTTGTTGGCATGCATTGCCAGGATACCAGCGGAACAAGCAAGCAGGCTGATTTTGACTATTTTACGTATAAAGAACTTTAGTAAGTATGGAAAGGAAGAAATTATTGATTTAGGGACCGGGAAAGAATGAATACGATCTACAGAAGGGTAGTTAAAGCAATCCGGAATATCAATCCTGTTCACATCATTTTCCTAGTAGGGGATAACTATTCAAAGCTGTTTGATGGATTAGAAGCTCCTTTTGCAAAAAGTCTGGTTTACAGCAGTCATAACTATACGGCAGCTGGTTTTGGACCTGGGCCATAACCGGGAGTGGCCGATGCCAAAACAGCGCGGGTAGAAAGCGGTAAAAATCGATCGGGACAAATCTGACCAGGAGGAAGTATTTTATAGTCAAGAAGGAACTAAATTTGTACAGAAATACAATGTTCCTCTTTGGGTTGGGGAGTTTGGAGCCGTTTATAAAGGGCTAGAAATGAGGTGCCCGATCGATTAAGTGCAGTGGATGATAAGATAAGCATTTTTCGAAGAATTCGGCGCACACTGGACGACTTGGACCTATAATGATGTTGGGGTTATGGGGTTATGGGGTTAGTCACACTTGACCCAGATTTGTCTGAAGAGGGAAATAGACCTTGTCATGCAGTCGTTCGCTTTTAAAAACTGCAAGGTTAACGAAGGCTTGCTGAATATAGTGAAAAAACATGCGAACGAAAAAATTCAATTTATTGAAAAATGACTCAGTTTAATGGCTGATTTCAAAAGGGAGAGAATAACGCCCATTTGAAATCAGCTTTTTCTTTTAATTCTCTAATTTCGTTACCATCCAAAGGGCAGGGGTCTAGATCTTAGATATACATAAATAACCCTCCACTGAAAACAATAAAAGGGTTGGAGGCAAGGTGTTTCATGGGCTACCATCAAGCTTTGTTGACCAATCATGAAAGGAGTGGAACAAAAGTGAAAATCAAAGCAGCCATTACTTACAGTCAGGAAGAAGAGTTCAAAATTGAGGAGGTGGAGCTTTCCGAACCGAAGGCAAACGAAGTATTGGTTAAAATCGTTGCTTCCGGTGTATGCCATACCGACGCGGTAGCGCGCGATGCCGGGCTGACTCCGTATCCTGTTGTGCTAGGGCATGAAGGGGCTGGAATAGTTGAGAAAACAGGTACGGGAGTAAAAACAGTGAGACCGGGGGATCACGTGGTTTTATCATTTGCTTACTGTGGCCGCTGTGAAAACTGTCTAACAGGGCATCCGACCGTTTGTACGGATTTTAACGAACTAAATTTTGGCGGAAAGATGGATGATCAGACACATCGTTTACAGAAGGAAGGCAACAACCTTTCCACCTTTTTCGGTCAGTCATCCTTTGGTACATACGCAGTCGCTAATGAAAGAAACGTGGTGAAAGTGGATAAGGATGTTGATCTTGCCTTATTAGGACCTTTAGGCTGCGGTATCCAGACAGGCAGCGGGACAGTGCTCAACCATCTAAAGCCGGAGTTTGGAACATCCATCGTGATATATGGTGCGGGGGCAGTAGGTTTGAGCGCAGTCATGGCGGCAAAAATAACGGGCTGTAAACATATCATAGCAACTGATCTCCATGACAGCCGGCTACAATTAGCCAGGGAACTCGGTGCTACCCATGTTATTAATGGGAGGGATGGAAATGTGGTGGAACAAATCAAGAAGATAACGAATGGGGGAGCCCATTACGGTATTGAAACCACAGGTGTGCCGCCGGTAGTCCGCCAGGGCCTTCAGGCGCTTCGCCCGCTTGGAAAACTTGCCATTGTGGGAGTGACACCGGAAATGAGCATCCATGTTCATGAAGAAATAATGGCCGAAGGGAAAACAATGGTCGGAGTCATTGAAGGGGATGCGGTACCTCAGGTTTTTATCCCGGAGCTGGTGGATTATTATAAGCAAGGGCTGTTCCCATTTGATAGATTAGTTAAATTTTATGAGTTCAACGAGATCAATAAGGCATTCCAAGATTCAAAAAATGGAACGGCCATTAAACCCATAGTGAAAATTAGCAGCTAATTTCAGTTGATGATTACCAAAGGGGAGCATTCACTTTTGAAGTGGATGCTTTTTTTTATCGCTGCAAACTCACGGTACATCATTCAGGAGGGAGGAGAAAAGAGTTACGGGGCATTATGCGCATTTTTCAGCAGGTGGCTATATGAGAATTTTCTAAATAAAATACCAGGGTCCTCCGGATAGGAGAATTTTTTTTGTCTATCCTAAAAAATTGCTACTGGACGATTCGTAAGGTTTTTTATATAATGAAAATCGTAATCATTTCGATTTAAGAGAAGGAGTGTTAAAAATGAAGTTTTCATATGCAAGAGGATTAAGTGTACTAGCAATGAGTTCATTACTGGTCGGGTGCCAGGGGGAAAGTACATCCGAGGAAATAAATATAGCTGAGGAATCTTCCGTAAGCAGTACATCTAAAGGAAGCTCTTCTGAAGCTCAAAAGCAAACATCAGAAAGTCATACACATGAACACGATCTTGATCATGCAAAAGATGAAGAATTTCAAAAAATTTATGAGGGATATTTTGAAGACAGCCAGGTAAAGGATCGCTCACTTTCTGATTGGCAAGGAGATTGGCAATCTGTATACCCATATCTACAAGACGGTACGCTTGACGAGGTATTTGCTTATAAAGAAAAACATAATGGCGACAAGACAGCTCAACAGTATAAGGAGTATTACAACAAGGGGTATGAGACAGATGTTGACCGTATCCAGATTGAAAAGGATACTGTAACCTTCTTCAAGAAAGGAGAAGAACTTTCTGGTCAATATATTTATGACGGGTACGAAATACTAACATACGATGCTGGAAACAGAGGAGTAAGATACATATTCAAACTTGCAGAAGAAGCTGAAGGACTTCCTCAGTATATTCAATTTAGCGACCATAGTATCGATCCGACAGAGGCTAGTCATTATCACCTGTATTGGGGCGATGACCGTAAAGCTTTGTTGAAGGAAGTTACCAATTGGCCAACGTACTACCCAGCTGAAATGGACGGACATGAAATTGCCCATGAGATGATGTCTCATTAATTGAGGAAATGTGCCCTGATCAAGGGTACTTATACAAAAGTAGTTTCCCGTCAATTCTAGCGCACCGGAGACAACTATGAAGTCGAGGTTCATTCCTCCTTGCTCCAGAAAGAAGAAAGAGGCTGGCCATTGGATTGCCTCTTTCTTCGAAGTTTGAGAGCGCACTAGTGGATTTAGTAAGAGTCCTTTTCAAATAGTCGGCTTTTTTTATGGATGAGGGAACCCAAGCAGGGAGTATCCACACATCTCAATAAGGGGTATCCAAGATTCAGGTTCGGATTTGGACAACCAATTTCCCATTCGTATGCTTTGTTTCAATCAGATGATGGGCGTGAATCATACTCGTTTCAGTCAAAGGGAATAGACGATTTATATGAAGCTTTACCTTTTTATCCTGCACCCAGTCCGCTATTTGTTCGAGCTGACTGCGACTGGGCCGAACAATAACAAATTGCGCATCTACCTTATATTCTTTAGCTATATCCGAGATGTTTGGCGTTACAATCGAAACCAGCCTGCCACCATCTTTCAAAACTTTAAAATTGTTCTCCTGATTCATTCCCTCAACTGCATCAAAAAAAAGATCCACATTTTTCACAGCTTCTGAAAAATCAACCACCGTATAATCAATAATTTCATCTGCACCTAATTGTTTGACGAAATCATGGTTTCGGAACTTGCTGTTGTGATAATATAGGCGCCTGCAAGTTTGGCCATTTGGATGGCTACATGACCTACGCCGCCAGCCCCGGCATGGATGAGGATTCGTTCGCCTGGCTGCAGATTTCCGTAATGGAACAACGAATGCCAAGCTGTCAAGGCGACAGCAGGCAGCCCGCCGGCTTCATTAAAAGAGACAGTTGGGGGTATTCTCGAAATGAAAGATTCATCTGCTACTGCATACTCTGCATAACTGCCTGCTCTGCACAAGATGCAACAGTTCCGTGGCTGGGGTTATCATAACCCAAAAAAAGAACGATTTTCCGATGTTGGACTTCGTTCTTTTTCTTCTCATTTTATAAGAATTAAATTATTTTCCTAAAGCTAATGAACTACACAAAAGTTAGGTTGACCAGAGTGTGAGGTCACACACGATGACAAAAACGAATGAATCATATACCGAAAGTATGTTTAAGGTATGGCGTAATGGTATGGTTATATGCCCACGCTATGGAAAACATCAGCAAAATGAATATAAAAATGGACAATCCCATCGAAACAAGTGCCTTTCTTGAAGTATTCATACGTTCACTTGCTCGATATGAAAAGAAACCGATTGTGGCACCCATTGTATTTACCATAATATCATTGATATCAAAACTTCCTAAATAAGTGACCATTTGTAAAATTTCCATGCATAAAATAAAAAACACAAACAAGATAAAAAACTTAAAGTATGTATGAATATGTTTCTTAAACAACATCGGCACTAGTATACCAAACGGAATAAATGCCAGAAGATTGCCAAGAGCAAAAGTCCATAGTTTTATAATATCGATAGAAAATTGTTTGGGCAGCCACAAAGGAATTGAATCAGGTATCAGCCAGTACCGATATTCTCGGATCTCTGTGAGCTGAGGACGGCCAAATCCGAAAAACATAAAATAGATCAACATGGCTATATAAACGCCCAAAAGAATAAATAGATATACCTTTTTATAGTTGTTTAGCTGTAGCAATCAAAGCCGCTCCCTTGAGATTCATATGATTTAAAAATAAAAAATTCAATTTATATTAATTATACAATAACTCCATCTGGCTCCGACAAGATGATACAAAGATAAGCCAAGAGTAAATCATATCGCGCTTACTTTTAGTATTTTAAGAAGGAATTTCCAATTTTTTATGGAATAGTGATGATTGATAGCTCAGTATAGTTTAGATGAGAAAGGTGAGAGGAGAATGGGGCAGATTAAGATTTACGGGGTAAAAGACAGGTTAAATCCAGTTAAGGAAATACTATCGGATGTCATACATTCTTGTATGGTGGAAGCACTTGAATTTCCTGAGGATAAGAGATTTCACCGTTTTATTTCCATGGAGAAGGAAGATTTTTATTATGCGAGCGGAAGAACCGATGCCTATACCATCATTGAGGTCAGCATGTTCGAAGGGCGGTCGGCAGGAGCTAAAAAACAGTTGATTAGGCTGCTATTCGAACGTATTCAAGATAAGCTGAGTATAACTTCTGAGGATATTGAAATCACCATCTTTGAAACACCAATGCATAACTGGGGGATAAGAGGGGTACCTGGTGATGAATTAGCATTACATTATAAAGTGGATGTATGAAGTAATTCCATTGTAGGTTGTTAATTTTTTATCTGTACTGTTTAAAAAAAAGAGGAATCTTCCTCAACGAAAGATTCCCCTCCAGTTTTATTTCAGGATAGTGAAGTTAAAATAACCATTACAATTAAGATTAAAATTAAATAGATTAGCGAGTAACGCAGATTAGTCTGTGCCCATTTTTTCACATCTTTTGCCTGCGATCCTTTCATTGCCAGCAAAATCCAGCCAATCGTTAGAGAAGTGGCAAAAAGAAAGAAAAACCACCCAAAAGAACTAATCAAAAAGAATGGGAAAGGCAGCAAGGCAATAATGTAAATCAAGTTTTGGCGAATCGCAACCTCAACACCGGAAACGACTGGCAGCATAGGCACCCCGGCCCGAGTATAATCTTCTAACCTGTTAATCGAGATGGCAAGCGTGTGCGGAACTTGCCAAATGAATAATATACAGAACATAATGATCGGCACGATATGATAGACTGGTGCGATTGCTGCCCAGCCAATTAATGGTGTTAAAGCCCCTGAAACACTGCCAACAACTGTATTCAATGTATATCTGCGTTTTGTCCAAAATGTATAGAGTACTACATAAACAAACCAGCCTAAAAATGAATAAACGGCTGCTTCAAGTGTTGTAAACAGCATCATGACCAGTCCCATGATGGATGTAATGATTCCTGACCATAAAACGGTTTTCAAGGTGAAGTTCCCGGTAACTGTGGGTCTTTTTTGGGTGCGGACCATTTTTTTATCCAAATCCACTTCATACCAATTATTCAGTATAAGCGCTCCGGAAATAACTAGTGTACTTCCGGCCATTGTTAACAGAAAAAGGCCTAAATGATCTATAAATGGTTCCCCATTAAAATAAAGTGCTAACCAATAGGCTGTAAAAACGGGCAGCACATTGGCTACTAACACTTTACCTTTTAATAGATATTTGATATCGATTAATAAGCTAAGAAGTTTAGAAGAACTTCCTGTCGCTGACTCTAAAACTGTTTCAGGTAGTAATTGTCCATTTTCCATGTATATCCCCTATTTTTAAAGTATTCTTGTGCAAATTTACATCTCTTTAATCATACCATGAAAGGTTGATTCAATTTAAGGATAAAGTTTAAAAATGACGTTCCACCAGTAATTACCTGTATCTTTTAAAACAAAGAAAAGGGATTTCTTAAGTATGAATAGCTTTTATCTCGTTCCATTATCTAAAGGGATACTATAAGGCGCATGGCCTTTTCCAGGAATTGAGCGAAGTATCTGTTACACCAGCAATACATTAGTGACTCAGTTACCAGTTTTTTTCTGATAAAGAGCAGAGCTGTGTTCCGTATTTCCCTTATGGGTGCAGCTTACTATTTTTTTAGGAAGGTAAAAAATGATGGAGCTATACGATCAACTTAAAACCAAAATGATAAAGATCACTGAAATTCCAAAATGGGGAGCTTATTTACGAAAGCAATGGGAGATTCATTTTGCCAAGCATTTAAGTGAAGAAGATAAGAACTCAATTTCCCTATTTGATACGAGTGGTTTTTGTGGCTATTTATGGCACTTGTTTAGTTATGAGAAGAAAGATTGTTTTCAGGGAGAAAAAGCTCAAGCTTTATTCAACAATCAACTGAAGAATGAGTGTTAAGTGTTTTATCAACATTCCAATTATGTTCTTTTTCTAGAACATGCCTCTACGCTCGATGCAAATGACCTTTAAGATGAAGATATTTATATTGTAGATAAAGGGTTTAATTGGACATACGTACAAACACACGAAACGTGGTTGTGCGGTCCTTATTTCAGCTTTAATAATAAAAGGTTGCTTTCTGAGCTAACGATGAAAGACAGGCTGCCAATGATCCATGGGGCTTTTTTTAAGAACTTAAAGGTCTGCTTTATTATTGGATCTTAGGCGAACTTAAGCTCCATTGTTCATACCATTTCCCGTAAAAACACTTTCTTCTTGTTCCACCAAATGATAAACTTCTGTTAAAATAAGGACTTTTGACTAAGATAAAACACACTTATCCTATATGGAAGAAATCATACCTTTTTTCAAAGTGAGAACTTGAAGCTGGTCCGGGGGCCGAGCGGAGAAAACAATACCACTCTATTTATTCGGCAATAAGAAATACGTACTGAGAATATACGAAAATCATTAAGATGAAGACAAGGTGAGCTATGAGCATGATGTATTGCTTGCGTTGTAAGAACGGTCCCTATCCTTTTCCATACCAGTACCAGTGAGAACCAAGGATGGCCAAAAGATTGTTAAAACTTGAACCGGATTTTTAGCACACAAGAAAATCTTCTGAACTTAAGGCAGACATCGTCCTGCTGTCACTTGCTTCTTCATATTCAGGATACTGAACAAATTTTACAAGAATTATTCAACATCTTACCTGATGGCGGCCAGCTCATTATAATTGATTTCGAAAAAACGATAAAATAAATCATCCGAAACATAATGGTTTTTCGCATGAAGAACTGAAAAAAAGATTAGCACAAGCTGGATTTAACTCAAGTGAAGTGAGGACATTCTGCCATGGAAATCGTATTTTTATGAACCAAGATGCCTCCATGTTTATATCTACTAGTATTAAGTAAGTGGGATGCTTGTTTTTTTGCGTTACATAAAAAGTTCCTTTTGTTTAGCTTGTGGTTCGGATACGTTTTCGTTGGGCAGGTACTTTCTGCCCCGGGTGCCACAATATTAAGACATATGAAAAGGCCAGTCAAAAAGAACGGGTGACATTGTATTGTGTATGTGACTAGAATTCAAAAGCCAATCTATCCAGGGCACAAATTCTGTCTGAAACAAACAGGGCAAAGGGAATATGAAACGGAGGAGAGGTTAGAATGATACTTGATACTGAACCATTTCCTCGACTTGAGACGAAAAGATTAGTATTAAGAGAAGTTACTACAGAGGACTCAAACAGCCTTTTGAAATATCTATCAGATGAAGAGGTAATGAAATATTATGGACTGAATCCATTTCAATCGATAAACGATGCCCTTGATGAAATTTCATGGTATCAGTCAATCCAAAAGAATAAAACAGGGATCAGATGGGGAATTACTTTAAAAGATCAAGGAGCCGTTATTGGCAGCTGCGGTTTTCATAACAGTGTTTTACAGCATTTCCGAACTGAAATTGGCTTTGAATTAAGTAAAGATCATTGGGGAAAAGGGATTGCCTTTGAAGCCGTTCAAGCAATCATAAGTTATGGATTTGAACATTTGGATCTTCAACGGATTGAAGCATTGATAGAGCCGCCTAATTCCTCCTCTCAAAGACTGGTGGAAAAGTTGGGTTTTATCAGAGAAGGGTTATTGAGGAATTATGAATTTACATGTGGTAAATTTGATGATTTATATATGTATTCTTTGTTAAAGCAAGACTTTGATGAAGTTAAAAATGGCTAGATCCAACAGTCAATTTAACGTTAGATGTGAAGATTACTACTTATAGTAAAGAGGGCTCTAATTGGAAAGTCTTCTTTACTTCCACAACCCTATTGATAATAAAACTGGCATTTTTTGTTTAAGATCCATTTTGTGTAATTAACCTTCATTTTTAAAGTTCTTTCTATTTATCTATTCATAAATACTTCCTACTTTTACCTTTACATGATAGACTTTTTGGTAAAAAGGATTATTGTATAAGATGAAAAATTATTTATCAAGTATTGAAGAAATAGTACCTTTGTATTTCCCTGGCGAGAAGTGGGAGATTGTTCCCGGGCCAAGTGGGGAAAACAATACAACCCTATTTATTCTGGCAAACAATGAGCATTACGTATTGAGAATTTATGAAACCCATCAAGATGAAGACAAGGTAAATTTTGAACATGCTGTGTTACTAGCATTACAAGATCGGCCCATTTCCTTTTCCATACCTGTACCAATGAGAACGAAAGATGGGCAAACCATTGTCAAAACTCAATCCGGATTTCTTGCAGGATTATTTAGATTTATCGATGGAATGAATCCAGCCCTTGAGGACTTAGATCAAATAGATTCATTTGGTAAGGCGGCTGGTCAACTTTCTGCAGAACTTGCCGAGGTCCGTGTGAATCAACTTCCAGTCTATAAGCCGTATTATGATATGGATAGCACACACCCGAGATGTTCTTTGGATCAGATTAAGGACTTTTCCTTAAATCCACCCGAGGACTTTGTGGAGTTAACACGAGAATTATTAATGATCTATAAACAACTAGTTTCATTTCAATCCAAAGTTCCATTTTTAACAAAGCTTCCACACCAGCTCGTTCATGGTGATTTAAATGCTTCCAACATACTTTCGGATGAGGATGGAAAGATTTCCGCCATTCTTGATTTTGAATTTGTTACACATGACTTACGAGTGATGGAAGTTGCGGTCTCTATTTCCGATTTTATAGATGATGAAGAGGATGATACCATTATTTTGAAGAAGATTACTGCCTTCCTTAAGGGGTATGGCAGCAGGATTAAGCTGACTGAAGGAGAAATGCAAGCCCTTTCTCTTCTAATACAGCTTCGAAGTTTAGATGTGTTTATCCATTTTCTCGGCCGTTATTATGACGGGGTTGACTCTATTGATACAGTCAAGAAGTATATTCGCAAGGCTGCACAAAGAGTTTCATGGATTTTATTACACCAAGACAAGTTCAACAAATTTTGTGAAAAATAGTTCAGTTTTCTCGAAAATTTATTGGTCCCTTCGGAAGATAAGTGTACCAGATTGGTCTTCTTTTTCTATACTACTAGAAAATCCTTGTTGATCTCTAAGTACATTTTTTTATAAAGAAAAAAATAAATATTATATTAAAAGAAACAAGGTATTACTTCATCATGGGTAATACCTACTTTTATATCAAAGAGCTTAATTCGTTTTGATTTTGTGAAGTAATGTACTTAAACTAAACGAAAGGGTGTTTGAACAAGCAACAATTACAATTTCGAGGCTTCTTTATAAATAAAAAAATTTGGCTTACGTATTAATCTTGAATCCTGAGAGAAACTTTCTTCTTGCAGCATTAAAACAAAGGGACTTATTCAGACTCATAGGTTATACAATCATTAAAGTAAGTGCGGCCATATTCTCTTGACGATTATATGGCCTAATAGTTCTGTTGTTTTCGATTTTTTAGGAAAGCTATGCTTAAAAGTAAAACAGGGATAACTAGCTGAAAGACAGGATGAACATATGAGGTGATAAACGCTAATCCTTCCTCTATATGCTCTGGATAGCTGGCCGCAATTATTACTGAAAGGAACAGGACGATTAAGCCTAAGGGGTAGACGAGTTGAGATGGCTTCTTAATCTTGAAAAGTACTGCCGTATTTGAGACTGCAACATACAAGTACAAACTGACTTTAAAAAATACCCCTAGTACTGCCGCAAACATAAAGAATACATCCAGGCGTTCCAAGAATTCGGCAACCTGAATTGTTTGTATCGTTGTGAGAAGCGGATATTGGGACCTTGTAGTCATTTTAACGCCCTGGACGCTCACATTTACAGCCATAATGATGGCTAAATTGATACCACTTAAGCACATGGTAAACCATCCAATTGATTTCGTTTTGTAATTATTTTTTAAGTATGGAAATATCGAGGAAAATACGACAGCAGCTTCACCAAAAGGAACATACAGTGTTTGGGTTGCAGCCACCTTTATTATTGGCTTAATTCCTTCCTCAAGCACCGGCTTTAAATTATTGATATCGATTAAACCTGATACAAAGATCAAAACAAAACCAGCTATGGCGAGGATATACAAAAAGATAAAGAGCATCTCACCCGTTCTTGCAATCACCTCAATCCCTTTCTGGAGAGCATAAATAACTACAATAAACAGTAAGGCGTTCACAATGAATAATGGGGTTTCTAAATAGAAAGTTGTTAGAAGCATGGATCCAAAATCGCGCATTACCCTCGCGGCTAGATAGATAAAATATAAAATATAGAAAAAGCAGAGAAGGCTGCCGAAAAATCGCCCCACTATTTTCTGTATATATTCCACCGGAGTCATATCTGGATAATAAACAAATAATCTATATTGGATCCAAAATAAAATAAAGCCTCCACCCATCCCAAACAGAATGGAAAGCCAGGCATCTTTTTTTGCTTCAATGGCAAGAGGGACAAGCATTGCAGTGCCATGCAAAAATATAAACATCAATACAAACAGCTGGTATGAGCTGATTTTTGCCTTTTCCATGAAATCTGTGCTCCCTTGTGTTGGGACTATAATTCTTCTGGATGACGAATTGGCCGGTAGTTACGGTAAACCAGCGTAATTTGGGTGACAATCAGTAGTACTCGGTTATAAATTTAGTTAAGGAAGGATTGTCATTTCTTAATCCACATTCCTATCTTTTACTAATCCCCACATGATATTCCACTTTTTTCCGTAACGTTGGGTAAAAGGAGCATTCCTGTTAGAAGGATTTTCGGGGACTTGAAATAAAAAGAGCCCTCTTGGTATGATGCGGGGTGTCAAATCGTGTGGCGAAATGA
>NZ_SLVV01000007.1:0-280650 GCF_004340465.1 Mesobacillus foraminis
CCCGACCATTATTAAACGGGGCCTTAGCTCAGCTGGGAGAGCGCCTGCTTTGCACGCAGGAGGTCAGCGGTTCGATCCCGCTAGGCTCCACCATTTTTAAAATAAATAACTTGGCGGTGTAGCTCAGCTGGCTAGAGCGTACGGTTCATACCCGTAAGGTCGGGGGTTCGATCCCCTCCGCCGCTACCAACTTATCAATTTAAAAGGGACCTTTAGCTCAGCTGGTTAGAGCAGACGGCTCATAACCGTCCGGTCGTAGGTTCGAGTCCTACAAGGTCCACCATTATTTACTGCGGAGGAATACCCAAGTCCGGCTGAAGGGATCGGTCTTGAAAACCGACAGGCGGGTTAAACCGCGCGGGGGTTCGAATCCCTCTTCCTCCGCCATTTTAAATAATATTATCGCGGGGTGGAGCAACGAGCAACTCTTCACCGAATCATCTGCGAGTTATACCGATCGAGCTGCTTCTTGTTTTAGCATCCTGAGATCGGGACAGTCCATGCCAAACACTGGGCATAAACAATACAGTGTAAATAATATTATCGCGGGGTGGAGCAGTCCGGTAGCTCGTCGGGCTCATAACCCGAAGGTCGCAGGTTCAAATCCTGCCCCCGCAATCTGGTCCCGTGGTGTAGCGGTTAACATGCCTGCCTGTCACGCAGGAGATCGCGGGTTCGATTCCCGTCGGGACCGCCATTTATTTGTTTTGGCTCAGTAGCTCAGTCGGTAGAGCAAAGGACTGAAAATCCTTGTGTCGGCGGTTCGATTCCGTCCTGAGCCACCATTTTTCAGCCGTGACGCTAAAAGGAATTATGGCGGCTGTGGCGAAGTGGTTAACGCATCGGATTGTGGCTCCGACACTCGTGGGTTCGATTCCCATCAGTCGCCCCATCTTATCTAAATACGCGGGTGTAGTTTACTGGTAAAACCTCAGCCTTCCAAGCTGATGTAGTGGGTTCGATTCCCATCACCCGCTCCATATGGGCCTATAGCTCAGCTGGTTAGAGCGCACGCCTGATAAGCGTGAGGTCGATGGTTCGAGTCCATTTAGGCCCATTTTGTTTATACTTATACTATTCCGCAGTAGCTCAGTGGTAGAGCATTCGGCTGTTAACCGAACGGTCGTAGGTTCGAATCCTACCTGCGGAGCCATATTATGGGGAAGTACTCAAGTGGCTGAAGAGGCGCCCCTGCTAAGGGTGTAGGTCGGGCAACCGGCGCGAGGGTTCAAATCCCTCCTTCTCCGCCATAAGGCCCCTTGGTCAAGCGGTTAAGACACCGCCCTTTCACGGCGGTAACACGGGTTCGAATCCCGTAGGGGTCATACGAAAAAAAACAAAAAAAGCTGCAGACATAAAGTCTGCAGCTTTTTTTTGTTTTTTTTCACTTTTTTTATAGTACAGGTTTAATATATTGAAATCTAGGGAATTTATTCTATAAAAAAAGTTTTTATTTTTTGCAGAATTATATGAGTTGATATACCGCCATTGAAAACGTTGTTATGAGTAATATGGCGAATATCGTCGAACGATTTAGTTAAAATCTGCAAGGGTTTTTTTTAGATAAAGAGAATAATAGTGACAAGGCTGATTAGAAAAGGCAGGTGAAGAAGGATGGTTTCACATCCTACAGAATATCAGCTGCATTTATTCCATGAAGGGTCCCTGTTTAAAAGTCATGAATTATTTGGAGCCCACGTCATAAAAAGTGATTTTGAGACATATACTCGGTTTTGTGTCTGGGCGCCAGCTGCTAAAAGTGTTAAATTGGCGGGAGATTTTAATGGATGGAATGGAGACGGATATGAATTTGAAAGAGTTAATGGTGAAGGAGTCTGGATTCTGCATGTAAAGGAAGATTTAACAGGGTCCCTTTATAAGTATGAAATTACCGGACCAACAGGTGAGAAAAAGTTAAAGGCAGATCCTTTTGCGTTTTATTCTGAGGTAAGACCCAATACCGCCTCGATTGTTTACCCCCTTGAAGGCTATCAGTGGAACGACCGGCAATGGCTTCGTAAAAGGGAGAAGAAACAGACGCTTCAAGAACCGACAGCTATTTATGAAGTTCATCTTGGTTCATGGAAACTGTCAGAAGACGGTTCCCTGCTTAATTATAAGGAGCTTGCTGATGAGCTTATCCCTTATGTTCTTTCCCACGGCTACACCCATATTGAAGTATTACCCCTAACCGAGCATCCACTCGACATTTCCTGGGGATACCAGGGAACAGGCTATTTTTCTGCTACAAGCCGATTTGGAACTCCGCAAGAGTTTATGTACTTTGTTGACAAATGCCATGAGAACGGGATTGGAGTAATTCTTGACTGGGTACCTGGACATTTTTGCAAAGATGCCCATGGTCTTTATTGCTTTGACGGAAGCTATGCTTTTGAATATCAGAATACAAAGGACAGGGAAAATTTTGTATGGGGAACTGCAAATTTTGATTTGGGAAAAAAAGAAGTTCAAAGCTTTTTAATTTCCAGTGCTTTATACTGGCTTGAAAAGTTCCATATTGATGGTTTCCGTGTAGATGCTGTCGCCAATATTATTTATTGGCCTAATTCCGATCTGGAAGTAAATCCTTATGGCATTGAGTTTTTAAAGAAGCTTAATACGGCCGTGGCCAAAAATTACCCTGGTGCATTGATGATAGCGGAAGACTCCACCGACTGGCCGAAGGTGACCGAATCACCTGAACATGGAGGATTGGGTTTTACATACAAGTGGAACATGGGTTGGATGAATGACATGTTAAAATACATGGAAACACCCCCATATGATAGGAAACATCATCATAATAAAGTGACCTTTTCCTTTTTATATGCTTTTTCCGAGGCTTTTGTATTACCGTTTTCCCATGATGAAGTTGTACACGGAAAAAAATCTCTTTTGGACAAGATGCCCGGTGATTACTGGCAGAAGTTTGCCCAATTGAGGCTGCTTCTGGGCTATATGACTTCCCATCCTGGCAAAAAGCTCACGTTTATGGGTACAGAGCTTGGCCAATTTGCAGAATGGAAGGACAAGGAACAACTGGATTGGCATTTGCTCGATTATGAAATGCATGAGAGGCTTAATCATTTTGTTAAAGAACTGATAAAAATCTATAAACGTTCAAAACCGCTTTATGAGCTGGATCGTGTGTATGAGGGGTTTGAATGGATCGACGCCGATAATCATCAACAATCCATTTTTTCGTTTATTCGCAAAGGAAAGAAAGCTGATGATTATGTTGTAATTGTTTGTAATTTCACACCTGAGACCTATTCCGGGTATCGAATTGGTGTCCCTGGACCAGAGACTTACAGGGAAATATTAAATAGTGATTCAACATCGTTCGGAGGCTCTGGCGTTATAAACAGCAAAACTATTAAGACCGACAAAATCGGGTTTCATGGAAGACCTTACTCAATCGAGATGAATATATCACCATTCGGGATTTCTATATTACGTCCTGTTAGAAAAAGAAAGGGGAAAGTAACCGATGCAAAAGAAAAAAATCGTGGCAATGCTTCTGGCCGGGGGCCAAGGAAGCAGATTGAACTCCTTGACGAAGAATCTAGCTAAACCTGCCGTTCCATTTGGAGGAAAGTACCGAATTATAGACTTTCCGCTGAGCAATTGCACGAACTCAGGAATCTATACTGTTGGAGTACTTACACAATATCAGCCTCTTATTTTGAATTCCTATATTGGCATCGGAAGTGCGTGGGACCTTGACAGGAAAGATGACGGGGTAACCGTTCTTCCTCCATATACAGCCAGTAAGGAAGTAAAATGGTATACCGGAACGGCAAGTGCCATCTTTCAAAACTTAAACTACCTGCACCAGTATAATCCCGACTATGTTCTGATATTATCCGGGGATCACATTTATAAAATGAATTATGAATTAATGCTAGATTACCATATTGAAAAGGAAGCAGACGTTACGATCTCCGTCATAAAAGTTCCATGGGATGAAGCAAACCGTTTTGGAATTCTAAATACGGACGAAGATCTGAAAGTGGTTGAATTTGACGAAAAACCTAAAGAACCTAAAAGTAATCTTGCCTCAATGGGAATCTATATTTTTAACTGGAAGCTGCTTGAGGAGTATCTGCTGCTGGATGATGCAAATGATGATTCAAGCCATGACTTCGGGAAAGACATTCTGCCTCTATTGCTGAAAGACGATAAGAAACTATTTGCCTATCCATTCCGCGGTTATTGGAAGGATGTAGGAACTGTGCAAAGTCTGTGGGAAGCAAACATGGATCTGTTGGATGAGAGCTCAGAGCTTAATTTATTTGACCAGTCCTGGCGGATTTATTCAGTCAATCCTAATCAGCCGCCTCAGTATATTTGCAAGGATGCAAAGCTGACCGATTCTCTGGTCAATGAAGGATGTACAATAGAAGGAAGTGTAACTAGGACAGTAGTTTTTCAGGGTGTGACTGTTAAAAAGGATGCAGTTGTGAATGAAACAGTTATCATGCCGGATGCTGTTATTGGAAAAGGTTGTATCATCGAGAAAGCAATCGTTTCACCGGGCATTAAAGTGCCGGATGGTTCAGTAATCCGCCCAAAGGATGATGGCGAAATTCTTCTAGTATCCGAAGAAACATTAGAGGAAATGGTATCCAATTAAACGGAAGACATCGGGAGGGAATTTAAGTTGAATAAACGTTTACTGGGTGTAATAGATGCAACAACTTATCATGAGGATTTAAGCGACCTGACCAGCCACCGTTCTGTGGCGGCAATTCCATTCGGTGGGCGCTATCGTCTGATTGATTTCGTTCTATCAAATATGGTGAATTCGGGAATACAGAGTGTTGCGATTTTTCCTAAGTACCAGTACCGTTCCCTAATGGACCATTTGGGATCGGGAAGGAATTGGGACTTAAACAGAAAACGGGACGGATTATTTTTCTTCCCGTCCCCAAGCCTGGATAAACCGGTAACTGGGATTGGGTCACTTGACCATTTTGCAGCAAATATCGATTTTTTTAATCGAAGCACACAGGAGTATGCTTTAATTACAAATGCCTATACTGTTTTTAACATGGATTTTAATCCGCTTCTTGAATGGCATGTCCATACAGGCTGCGATATTACGGAGGTCCGCAAAAATGGTGCGACCTTGGGAATCTATCTTGTTAAAACATCCCTTCTTATGGAGTTAATTGAAACCAGAAAGGAAACGGGCTACCTTAGCATGAGGGATGTAGTAACCGACATTAACAGCCCCTACAAGCTTTGTTATTATAATTATGAAGGTTATGCAACAATGATTGATACTGTTGAGACTTATTATGCCGAGAGCATGAACCTTCTCAAACCGGAAATTTGGGAACAGCTATTTTTAAAAGAGAGGCCTATTCTTACTAAAGTAAAGGATGAGCCCCCAACACGCTACTCAAAATCGGCAAGTGTTCAAAACTCCATGATTGCCAATGGGGCAGATATAGAAGGAACTGTTGAAAACAGTATTATTGCCAGAGGCGTAAAAATTGCCAAAGGAGCAGTTGTGAAAAATAGCATTATTATGCAGAAATCAAGGATAGGGGAAGACTGTATCCTCGATCATGCTATCCTTGATAAGGATGTAAGGATTGAAGCAGGTGCAATCATTACTGGAACAAAGAATTCACCAAATATCCTGCGAAAAGGATCTGTACAGGGAGAGTGGCTGAACTCGTGAAGGTTTTGTTTGCAGTATCGGAATGTGTACCGTTTATTAAATCGGGTGGACTTGCTGATGTAGCCGGTTCGCTGCCGAAAGAACTTAAAAAACTTGGGATTGATGTTAGGGTTATCCTCCCAAAGTATCAAATGATACCAGAAGAGTATAAAGATCAGATGAAAAAGGTCGCTGAGTTCACCGTTCCTGTGGGCTGGCGGAATCAATATTGCGGAATTGAAGAGCTGGAGCTCGACGGGGTGCTCTATTACTTCGTCGATAATGAATATTATTTCAAGCGCAGCCAGATGTACGGGGATTTCGACGAGGGCGAGAAATTTTCTTACTTTAACAAAGCTGTCCTTGACAGCATCGGGGAGATTGGCTTCTACCCCGATGTTATCCATTGCCATGACTGGCATACTGGGATGATCCCTTTTTTGCTGAAGGAAAAATATCGGCATCTTGAGGGTTACGAGTCCACAAAGACGGTTTTTACCATCCATAACCTGCAGTTTCAGGGGATATTCCCCAAAGAGATACTCGGAGATCTGCTAGGGCTTGAGGATCATTACTTCAACTCCGATCAGCTTGAATTCCATGGAAATGTATCCTTCATGAAGGCGGCACTAGTTTCTGCTGATAAAATCACAACCGTGAGCCCTACATATATGGAAGAAATCCAAACAGCCTATTTTGGGGAAAATCTTGATGGAGTATTAAGAAAAAGAAATGCTGATCTTGTCGGGATATTGAATGGGATTGACAATGATCTATATAACCCGGAAAGGGACGAGGCGCTGATTGCTTCTTTTGGTCCGAAGAATCATGGCGAAAGACTCTTAAATAAGCTGGAAATCCAAAAGCAATTTGGATTAAAACAGGATGAGGACATCCCCCTGATTGCGATGGTTACAAGACTGACAAAGCAAAAAGGTCTGGAACTTGTAAGAGGAGTCTTCCATGAAATAATGGCAACTGGCGCTCAATTGATTGTATTAGGTACAGGTGAAAGGGAATTCGAATACTTCTTCAGCCATATGGCTGCCAAATACTATAACCAGTGCCGTGTTTTTATTGGGTTTGATGAAGGCTTGGCACACAGGATTTATGCAGGTGCCGACATATTTTTAATGCCGTCCAAGTTTGAGCCATGCGGCTTAAGCCAGCTGATTGCATTGCGATACGGGGCTATACCTATTGTAAGAGAGACTGGCGGCCTGAACGATACAGTCAAATCTTATGACGGAATCTCGGGCAAAGGCAATGGATTTACTTTTACTCATTTCAATGCCCATGACATGCTGTTTACAATTGAAAGAGCTTTAGGCTATTACAGGGATACCAGGGAGTGGTACAGCCTGGTTGAAAAGGTCATGCAAATGGATTTTAGCTGGGCAAAGTCTGCGCAAATTTATCAGGAACTGTACATGGACCTGTTCTCAAGGAGTGAATTGCATGTTTTCGAGTGTAACGGAGTTTAAAGCATCTTTTTTAAAAAAGCTTGAAATGACCCATGGCACCAGTTTTGCAGAAAGCACCAAGCGGGAACAGTTCCAGACACTGGGACTCATGATCAGAGAGTATGTCAGTACAGACTGGATCAAAACAAATGAACAGTACAGGACCAATGGCCAGAAACAAGTCTATTATTTGTCCATTGAGTTTTTGCTGGGAAGGCTGTTGCGTCATAACCTGATGAATTTGGGAATTGAACAAGTTGTAAGTGAAGGTTTGAACGAACTTGGCATTGAACTGGATGACCTGGAAGAGATTGAAGCAGATGCAGGACTTGGAAACGGCGGACTGGGAAGGCTTGCCGCATGTTTCCTCGATTCTCTCGCATCCTTAAGCCTTCCGGGGCACGGTTGTGGAATTCGGTATAAGCATGGACTTTTCGAGCAGAAAATTGTGGATGGGTATCAGGTCGAGCTTCCGGAACAATGGCTTCGTCATGGGCACGTTTGGGAAGTGAGGAAAGCCGATGACGCAGTTGAAATCCCTTTTTGGGGCAGTGTGGAAAGCTACCATGAGAATGGGCGATTTGTATTTCGCCATCTAAATGCAGAATCTGTTACAGCGGTTCCATACGATCTTCCAGTCATTGGATATGAGACGGAGACAGTTAACACTCTCCGCTTATGGAGCGCCGAGCCTTCCCGTTTTACTGCCAATGTGGATATTCTCAAATATAAGAAAGAGACAGAATCCATCTCTGAGCTGCTATATCCGGATGATACTCATGATGAGGGGAAAATCCTGAGGCTTAAGCAGCAGTATCTGCTAGTCGCAGCCAGCCTTCAATCGATTGTCCGGTCCTATAAAAAGCAAAAACGCAGTCTTCTGGACTTCCATAATCATGTGAGCATTCATATTAACGATACGCATCCTGCCCTGGCAGTCCCAGAATTGATGAGGATCCTGATGGACGATGAAGGCCTTGGGTGGGATGAAGCCTGGAATATTACAGAAAACACACTGTCGTATACCAACCATACCACGCTTTCAGAGGCGCTCGAGAAATGGCCAATCCGGATTTTCCAGCCGCTGCTGCCAAGAATATTTATGATCATAGAGGAAATTAACGAACGTTTCTGTCAAAAGCTGTGGGACAAATATCCGGGCGACTGGTCTAGGATTGAAAATATGGCAGTCATCGGCCATGGAGAGGTCAGGATGGCCCCTCTGGCAATAGTAGGAAGCCATAGTATAAATGGTGTAGCCAAACTTCACACGGACATTTTGAAGGAAAGGGAAATGAACTCCTTCTATCAGGTTTTTCCTGAAAGGTTTAATAATAAAACCAATGGAATTACCCATCGGCGGTGGCTCCTGAAGGCCAATCCGAGGCTTGCGAACCTTGTAACGGAATCCATTGGGCCTGCATGGATATCCAATCCTGAAAAAATGGAAGCTCTTTTGAAATTCAAGCACGATTCAGCATTCCTGGAAAAGCTGGGAGATATCAAAACAGCCAATAAACAGAAGCTGGCGGAGATTATCCTTGAAAAAACGGGAATTGCCGTCGATACAGCTTCGATCTTTGATGTTCAGGTCAAACGTTTGCATGCTTATAAAAGGCAGCTCCTTAATGTGCTTCACATCATGTATTTATACAATCGTTTAAAGTCGGATTCAGATTTTAATCTATATCCAAGAACGTTCATCTTTGGAGCGAAGGCTTCCCCTGGCTATTATTTTGCGAAAAAGGTCATTAAGCTGATCAACACTGTTGCTGAGAAAGTAAATAATGATCCCGCTGTTAACGAAAAACTAAAAGTGGTCTTTCTTGAAAATTACCGTGTTTCTCTTGCAGAGGATATTTTTCCAGCTGCCGATATCTCCGAGCAGATTTCTACAGCAAGCAAGGAGGCATCCGGAACCGGGAATATGAAATTCATGATGAATGGCGCCCTTACCGTTGGAACGCTTGATGGAGCCAATGTGGAGATTACCGAGCTCGTAGGGGAAGAAAATATTTTCCTCTTTGGCTTAAGTGCTTCAGAAGTCCTGGATTTCCAAAGAAATGGCGGATATTATTCCCGTGAGTATTACCACTATGACCAAAGAATTCGTGACGTGACAGAGCAGTTAGTAAACGGGTTCTTTCCTGATACGGAAGATGAGTTTACGGCCATTTATGATTCATTGCTGGATCATAACGACCAATATTTTGTTTTGCGTGATTTTGCGTCCTATGTTGATATCCAGGAAAGAATCGGCGATGAATATCGCGCAAAAGATGCCTGGCTTGATAAAAGCCTGATCAACATCGCGAAGTCAGGGTTCTTTTCCAGCGACAGGACAATTCGCGAATACGCTGACGAGATCTGGAAGATTGCACCAGGACATAAAAAATGATGATGAATTAAAACCGGTCTTTAAGGGCCGGTTTTTTTCATATGCATAAACCCTGCTTTTTTGGACTAAGGTTTTATATAAATAATTCATTCCAAAGGAGGAGCAAGTTATGAATGCCCCCAAGGTTTTAGGTATTGCCAGTTCGGCAGGCGCTCTTGTCTACATTTTTATCTTTATGTTTTTCAATCCATATACTGGGTATCCCGTGGCGCCGGATACCATTTTCATCCTGTTTTTCCTGTTCGTTGCACCGTCCGTGCTTGCATTCCGCTCCAGCCAGAAAGCCAGCTATTTACCTTTAATGGTGTCAGGCGTATGGTGCCTCCCCATTACTATTTATTTTTCATTTTCCCCTGGGCTGTTCAAATGGCTATTTATCGCCCCTTTATTATTTCTATTATCAGCTGCTTTGATGATGATTTTTATAACGAGTGAGGAAGGCACAGAGATATAAATTCATCTACAGACTCTTGACCATGCTTTCAACCGTTTGGGACAAAACCGTTTTTTATTGTCAGGAATGGGTATCATAAAAATATTTAACAAAAGGATGTCTGCCATCAGCGGACGAACGAAAGCAGAAGGGGAAGATAAAGATGAAATTGACACACCAGCAGAGAATTGAATTACATGGATTCAATAACTTAACGAAGTCTTTAAGTTTCAATATGTATGATATTTGCTATACGAAGACAAAGGAAGAGCGAGAAGCCTATATTGAGTATATAGATGAACAATATAACGCCGATCGGCTGACTAAAATATTGACACATGTATCGGATATAATTGGTGCCCATGTATTGAATGTCGCAAAACAGGACTATGTTCCTCAAGGGGCAAGTGTCACGGTGCTGGTTTCAGAAGGGCCGGTAGTTGAGGTACCTAATGAATCATTTGCAGAATCTCCTGGCCCACTGCCAGATAACGTTGTTCTGCAGCTGGACAAGAGCCACATCACTGTCCATACCTATCCTGAATATCACCCTGATGAAGGAATCAGCACATTCCGAGCCGATATCGATGTATCCACATGCGGAGAAATTTCTCCTCTTAAAGCCTTAAATTATTTAATCCGGTCCTTTGACACTGATATTATGACGATTGATTATCGGGTTAGAGGATTTACGAGGGATAAAAGCGGCCATAAGCTGTTTATCGACCATGACATCAGTTCTATTCAAAATTACATTCCTGATGATGTGAAAAATCTTTATCAGATGTTTGATGTAAATGTATACCAGGAGAATATCTTTCATACGAAATGTAAACTGAAGGAGTTCGATTTGAATAATTACCTGTTTGGATATACAAAAGACAAGCTCAGTCCGGAGGAGAGGGAGGAAATTACAGAAAGTCTCAACCTGGAAATGGATGAAATATTTTATGGGAAAAATATTGTGAATTAGGAAAGAACAAAGCGCTTAAGGATGTTAAGCGCTTTGTTCTATGCCATGAATTTAGTCATTGTCACTGGCTTTATCCTGTATATAACTGTCTTTATTTTTATAAGGAATGTCCCCAAGCTGTGACTCCAGTCCTGAATCATCCAGCATCTCCTCGTAATCTTCTTTTTGTTTATTTGGAACAACCACTCTGTCATCCCCTTCAATATCATTAGCAGAAAACGACTCATACTCTTCTGTGAACCCTTTATTTTCATTCCCTTCATCGTAAAGGTCTTGATAATTGTCATGGTCGCCGTTAACATCTGCCGGTGTTTCGGAGGTACCAAATTGAGCAACATCCTGAAAACTATCTTCATTATCGGCCATCTCACTGTTTTGACGGCGCTGAAATCCAGTGGTATGCGTCTGTTCTAATACTTCTTCTTCCGCTGGACGGTCATCTGAAATGGTTTGTTCAGGTGTATGATCTAGGCAATATAAAGTATAAGGAATGGCTTCAAGTCTTTCTTCCGGGATTTTGTTTCCACATTCCCTGCACCTTCCATATGATCCATCCTGGATCGCATCCAGAGCCAGGTTGATTTTTTCGAGCTGGTCTTCATGGTGCTCGTCCATAGCAAGGTTTTTGCTTCGCTCGAAGAGTTCTGTCCCACTGTCAGCTGGATGATTATCGTAAAGGGACAGCTCTCCAGTGGAATCCCGGACATTGCCGTCAAGATAGCCATCCTCCTCGTTTCCCTTTATTTGTGCTTCAAGACTTTCCTTTTCATCCAGAAGGATTGTTTTAAATTTAGTTAAAAACTCATTTGGCATAATATTTTTCACATCCTCTTAAGTATCAATCGATTAGATAGAAACGGAAACTTACCTAATTGATACCCTTTCCCGCCAATGGGAAACATAGAAAAAAGCTTCCGGCCAGCGGCGGAAGCTTTGAAGTAAATAGCGTATTAACATTTAGAACAAATTCCCAATAATAAGTCCAATCGATAATAGGAATCCAAATATAGTATTGGTTTGAGCGGTCGCAGCCATTGCGGGCATCATTTGAAGCGGGTTTGTCCCTTCGATAAAACCCTTTACTGCCTTAATCGCTTTTGGAAGGCTCAAGGCTACAATGGACAACCAGGGTGATATAACTCCCGCAATTATTAAAACTGCAATCCATATATACGACACTAGAAAAATGCCTGCCAGCAGATTAATTGCATTTTTCCTGCCGACCAGTATCGCCAGGGTCTTTCGGCCAAACTCCTTATCCCCATCAAAATCACGGATATTATTTGACAGCAATATCCCGCCAACAAGCAGGAAGCTTGGAATGGAAACAAGCACAGAGGTTGTAGTTACGGTGCCTGTCTGAATGTAAAAAGAAATAAGGATAATCAGGAGTCCCATAAAGAATCCTGCGAATATTTCTCCAAAAGGAGTGTAGGCAATCGGCCATGGGCCTCCTGTGTAAAGGTAGCCAATCAGCATGCTGACAAGGCCAATCAAAGCGAGCCACCAGCTCGTATTCATGCAGATATAAACGCCAATCAAAATTGAGATGCCGTAGAGGGACAGAGCAAGTCCAAGAACAGTTCCGGGCTTGATTCCGTTGCGGACAATGGCTCCGCCGATTCCTATTGAATCTTCCGTATCAAGGCCTCTTTTATAATCATAATATTCGTTAAACATATTCGTAGCAGCCTGTATCAGCAGGCTGGCAGCGAGCATTGCCAAAAACAGCATGATATGAATGTCTGTCAATTCCATAGCCAAGGCGGTTCCAAGCAAAACAGGAGCAAATGCAGCAGTCAATGTATGAGGGCGTGTCAGCTGCCACCATACCTGCCAGCCCTGATCTTGTTTAATGGCTGAAGAACCAGGTTGAAGAGGTGTTTGCATATTCTCATTCTCTCCCCTAATTTTTATAATGAACAAACTATATAATATTAACAGAAATTGAATGGTATGTCAAAAATACATGGATATAATGTGTAAGTTACATTCAAAGTGTAGAAGGTTAGACACCTGCTGTCAATAGTCCACTGTTGTTTTAAATGGATGTTATTCCCTTATAAAATTGGGCTTATATAGAAGGCGATAAGTGAAATATATAATAAGGATAAAACTAGGAGTGCAGGGTTTGCAATTGTTGACATAGTCAACTATGAAGTGTATCTTAAAATAAGTTTGAAAACGTATGATAACAGATGAGAGGCTGTTATTGGGGGGAATTAATTTGGTTACCATACAAGATACAGAATTGAGGAAAGGAATCATCGCAGCAATAGACCGCGCTAAAGAGTTATCTCAATCGGTATTGGTAAGCGAAATTCAGCGTATCGAGTATTTTAAGGCTTTTAATTTTTTTGCGGCTGGAAGGAGCCGTTTTTTAGGCGAGAGGTTTTACTGGGAGGATCCCGATGGAACTATGGCTCTTGCAGGATTAGGGGTCACCAGACAAATCCATGCAGATTCTGCACCTGATCGATTTAACCATACTGAATCAGAGTGGAAGCGCTTTATCGAAACGGCGATTATCGTAGGGGATCAAACTGCAACTGGTACCGGACCCGCCATGTTTGGAGGTTTTTCTTTTGATCCGTTAAAGGAAAAGACAGGGCTTTGGTCCAAGTTCTCCGATTCGCTCTTCCATATTCCAAAATATATGCTGACAGTAAAAGGCGGACAGGCATTTTTAACAACAAATGTGGTATGTACGCAGCACGATGATGACTCACTCTTTGAAAAAGTAAATCAGGAAAGATTATCGGTTTTTACAAGCGCTTATGATGATGGTCGGTATAGAAGTGCTGAACTGAAAAAAGTGGAAGAGAAGAACCCCGAAAAGTGGAAAGAAACAGTTTCAAGACTTGTTGCTTCTCTAAAGGACAGCCATTTGAAAAAAGTCGTGCTTGCAAGGGAAATCCGTTTGTTTTTTAATCAGGAAATCGAAATTGAGAAGGTCCTCTCTCATCTGGTCGTGGAACAGAGAGGCAGTTTTCTTTTTGCTTTTGAAGCAAATGGGGATTGCTTTATCGGGGCTTCTCCGGAAAGGCTGGTCAAAAAGGAGGGGGACGAGGTCTTCTCGACGTGCCTTGCCGGTTCGATAGCCAGGGGCGGCACACCTGAGGAAGACAGGATGCTTGGCAAGGCTCTGCTTGAAGACCAGAAAAACTTAAATGAGCATCAATATGTCGTTGAGATGATTTCAGAAGCAATGCTTGAAACATGTGAAAAAGTAAAAATCCCAAACAGTCCCAAGCTTATGAAGATGAAATATATCCAGCATTTGTATACACCAGTTGTGGGCAAGAGCAGAGCAGAAACTTCATTGTTGCACCTTGTTGACCGTCTGCATCCAACCCCTGCACTAGGAGGGCTGCCTAAACAGGATGCAATCGAGAAAATCAGAGAGATAGAAGACCTGGACCGAGGTTTTTATGCAGCTCCAATTGGATGGATGGATTATAAGGCAAACGGTGAGTTTGCAGTTGCGATCCGGTCAGCTCTCGTGCAGGGCAAGGAAGCCTCCCTGTTTGCAGGCTGCGGTGTTTTGGCCGATTCTAATGCCGAGAGTGAATTTAATGAAACGAGCATTAAGTTCCGTCCTATGTTGACAGCGCTAGGGGGTAAGGAGAAATGAATCATCAGGAAGCACTAACTACTTATATAGCAGCATTTGTGGCAGAACTTTCAGCCGCAGGGATAGAGGACGTAGTGATCAGCCCGGGCTCCCGCTCTACCCCCATTGCGATGGTGATGGCGGAGCATCCCGATTTGAACCTTTTTGTTCATGTCGATGAACGATCGGCCGCTTACTTTGCGCTTGGTATTGCCAAAGCAAAAAAGAAACCAGTTGCTGTTCTGTGCACCTCCGGAACTGCTGCTGCCAATTACTATCCAGCTATTATTGAGGCTGGGATTTCCCGGATTCCGTTAATCGTTTTGACGGCAGACCGCCCTCATGAGCTCAGGGATGTAGGGGCACCTCAGGCCATTGATCAAATCCACCTGTACGGCCATAATGTAAAGTGGTTCGTTGAAATGTCCCTGCCGGATAGCCGGGAAGAAATGATCCGTTACTCCCGTACTGTCTGTGCACGTGCAGCAGCCACGGCAATGAAGTACCCTTCTGGGCCGGTTCACTTGAATTTTCCGCTCCGTGAACCGTTAATACCAGCCCTCGATGATCGTCTTTTTAATCTGCAGGAACGTACGGAGGGTTTTGTGGACATCATGCAAGGAGTGCTCACACTTCCGGATGAAGCAATCCAGGCTATGGCGTCGGCGTTAACTTCTGCAAAAAGGGGAATCATTGTGGCCGGCCCCTTGGAGGAAAACGGATTTGCCAGTTCTGTATTAAAACTTGCAGAGCTATTGAAGTTTCCTGTGCTTGCAGATCCTCTTTCCCAGTTGAGAAGCTGCCAACAAGACAGCGGATTGATTATTGATGCATATGATACCATTCTTCGCAGTGAGGAAGCTAAGGCGGCACTGGAACCGGACTTGATCATCCGGTTCGGGGCGATGCCCGTTTCAAAAGCGACCACTATTTTTATCAAGGAAAATCCCAATGCCAGACAAATTGTTATTGATGGCGGAGGCGGGTGGAGAGATCCGCTTATATCGGCAAGTGATATGGTTTATTGCGATGAAACGTATTTATGCAACGCCCTGGTTAAGCATCTAAGTCCTTCAAAGAGTACGGAATACTTGGACATGTGGCGTAATATCAACCTGCACACAAAGGAACAGATTAAGGGAGTCAGAGATCTGACAGAACTTAGCGAAGGGAAACTGTTTCATCTTCTGGCCGATATGCTGCCAAAGGGGGCAGCCCTGTTCGTCGGGAACTCTATGCCGATTCGTGATCTGGACACTTTCTTCCTTAAGAACGATAAAAAAATAAGGGTGTTGGCAAACCGGGGGGCGAATGGAATTGATGGAGTGGTTTCAGCTGCAATGGGGGCTGCCACCGTTCATCAACCAATGTATCTTGTTCTTGGTGACCTAACCTTTTTCCATGACCTGAATGGGTTGATTGCAGCGAAGCTTTTTGAACTAAATATCACTATTCTCTTAGTAAATAATAACGGAGGAGGCATTTTTTCCTTTTTGCCGCAGGCAGAACAGCCCAAGCATTTTGAAAAGCTGTTTGGAACTCCACTTGACCTTGATTTCAGCCATGCAGTAAAAATGTACGGAGGGACTTTTATATCCGTAAAGGACTGGGATCAATATCAACAAGCGTTTAATGAGACTAAAGGACAGCAAGGGCTGCATGTGATTGAGGTTTCGACAGCAAGAGACAGAAATTTAACGGAACATCGAGATTTGTGGAAATCTGTTTCCCGGGAAATAAGGAATCTGTTGGATGATGCAAAGAATGATGGTTAAGATCAGAGGTTTAAACTATCATATTGAAATAAGCGGGAATGGTTTTCCGCTTGTTTTGCTTCATGGGTTTACTGGTGCCGCCTCTACATGGAAGCCTCTTTCACCAGTTTTGCCAACTACGAAGCTCATTATGGTGGATATTATCGGGCATGGGAGAACTGACTCCCCTTTATTGCCGGAGAGATACAGAATAGAAGAAGCTGCGGCAGATTTAAATGATTTGCTTGCAGAATTAGGGTATGAGAAGGTTGATTTACTGGGATATTCTATGGGAGGGAGGCTGGCAATCACTTTTGCTGCCCTATTTCCTGATAAAATCAGAAAGCTGGTGCTAGAAAGCACGAGTCCGGGATTAAAGAACCAGGAGGAGCGGGATGCCCGCATAAAAAGGGATCGGCACCTCGCCGCAAGAATCTTATCGAGCGGCCTCGAAAATTTTATCAATTACTGGGAAGACATCCCTCTATTCAAGACGCAGATGCATCTCCCTGCATCCGTAAGGGAACAAATAAGAAAGCAGCGCCTGCAAAATGATCCTCAAGGCCTTGCCAACAGTCTAATCGGAATGGGGACAGGTGCCCAGCCCTCATGGTGGGAAGCCCTGGATGAATTTAGCTATGAAACTCTGATCATTACTGGAGATCTGGATGCTAAATTTTGCGAAATCGGCAGTGAAATGAAAAACTTGATTCCAAAAGCCCAGCATGTATCCATTGCAAATGCCGGCCATGCAATTCATGTGGAAGAACCAGAGAAATTTGGTACAATAGTAAGTGGGTTTTTGTCGAAGAATGACTGAAAAGCCCAAATTAGATTATATGTACATATTAGGAGGAGTTTGAATGGCAGTCGAGTGGGTATCACAACGATCTTACGAAGATATTTTATATGAAACATATAATGGAATCGCAAAAATTACGATTAATCGCCCTCAGGTCAGGAATGCGTTCACCCCTAAGACCGTTACGGAGCTAATTGATGCATTTGCCTATGCACGCGATGACTCCAATATTGGCGTTATTATCCTTACGGGGGCCGGGGATCAGGCATTCTGTTCCGGCGGGGACCAGAAAGTGCGCGGCCATGGAGGTTACGTTGGAGACGACCAGATTCCACGCCTAAACGTATTGGACCTGCAGCGTTTAATCCGCATTATTCCTAAACCTGTTATTGCAATGGTAAGAGGGTACGCAATTGGCGGCGGTCATGTGCTTCATGTAGTCTGTGACCTTACCATTGCAGCTGATAATGCCATCTTCGGACAAACCGGCCCTAAGGTCGGAAGCTTTGACGCAGGTTATGGCTCAGGCTATCTTGCCAGGATTGTCGGCCATAAAAAGGCTAGGGAAATCTGGTATCTTTGCCGGCAGTATAATGCCCAGGAAGCTCTCGACATGGGACTTGTCAACGCCGTAGTACCTTTGGAACAAGTAGAGGAAGAAACGATTAAATGGTGCGAGGAGATCCTTGAAAAGAGCCCGACGGCACTTCGCTTCCTGAAAGCTGCGATGAATGCCGATACTGACGGTCTGGCAGGAATTCAGCAATTTGCCGGGGATGCAACACTCCTTTATTACACAACAGATGAAGCGAAAGAGGGCCGTGATGCGTTTAAGGAAAAACGCAAGCCTGATTTTGGACAGTTTCCTCGTTTCCCTTGATCACATAGATTCACTCTGAAACAGCTTGATGGATATCCATCAGGCTGTTTTGTTACAAAAGGACAGATTTTTAGGCTAAAAGGAAAAAGGATGGTTTTTTTATGGAACAGCAAATGCCAAACTGGCTAAAAAAGCGTGCTGAGTTAACACCGGAGCGGACGGCATTAATTTTTGAAAATAAAAGCTATACATTTCTGCAATTATATCAATCAGCCTCCAAGGCTGCAGGCCAATTGGCCTTCGCAGGAATCAGTTCTGGTGAGGTTGCAGCTGTCCTGCTGCCAAATCACTCCGATTCAGTGATGATCCTTTATGCACTCCAAATGATGGGAGTACGGACTGTCATTTTAAATAATAGGCTGACTGCCAAGGAACTAGCCTGGCAGCTTGAGGATTCGGATGCAGCTGCTCTTATCAGCGAAGATAGCTTTGAGGAAAAACTGAGTCAGATTAAAAAGGAGAGTACGATAAAAATCCTGCCCAAGGAAAAGATCTTTCAATTTCCCGAAGCAGACTTCCAACTTCTAGAGGAATATCATTTGGACGAGGTTACAACGGTTATGTACACGTCAGGAACAACAGGGTCACCTAAAGGAGTTTTGCAAACATACGGGAACCACTGGTGGAGTGCCGCGGCCTCCGCGTTGAACATCGGATTGCAGGAAAATGATAAATGGCTTTGTGCAGTTCCAATCTTTCATATCAGCGGCTATTCAATTCTGATGCGCAGCCTTGT
The DNA here is from genome assembly GCF_004340465.1 of Mesobacillus foraminis. Classification (GTDB taxonomy): domain Bacteria; phylum Bacillota; class Bacilli; order Bacillales; family Cytobacillaceae; genus Mesobacillus_B; species Mesobacillus_B foraminis. The sequence goes on from NZ_SLVV01000007.1 coordinate 18,724, forward strand.
CTACGGAATGTGTGTTGTTTTGTACCGAAACTTTAATGAAAGGATTGTTCTGGAAGGAATTGAACAACATAGGGTAACGATTATGTCTGCGGTCAGCACAATGCTGCTCAGGCTGACCGACGCTCTTGGGGAAACACGTCTCCCCGAGTTCTTCAGGTGCTTGCTTCTGGGAGGAGGACCAGCCCCCCTTTCCCTGCTGGAAACATGCAAGCAAAAGGGGATACCTGTGTATCAAACCTATGGAATGACGGAAACCTCTTCACAATTTGCGACTCTTGCTCCTGAGTACAGCCTGGAGAAGCTTGGATCTGCAGGTAAAGCTCTTTTTCCGAATCAAATTAAGATTATTTCCGAACTGGGGATCGAAGTTCCTGCACAATCGGAAGGGGAAATCATTGTGAAAGGGCCGAATGTCACTCCAGGTTATTTGCATCGAGAAGATGAAACAAAAGAAAAAATTAAAAAAGGCTGGCTTCATACAGGAGATCTCGGCTACCTGGACAAGGATGGATTTCTTTATGTTCTTGACCGCAGGACAGATCTCATTATTTCAGGTGGGGAGAATATTTACCCTGCGGAAATTGAAGGAGTCCTGCTGGGTCATAAAGCAGTCGAGGATGCTGGAGTGATTGGTGTAGCTGACCCTGAATGGGGTCATGTTCCTTTGGCCTTCGTCGTCAGAAAGGCCGGGGCAGCGATTGATGAATCCTCCCTGATTTCCTACTGTACAGACAGTCTTGCAAAGTATAAAGTTCCAAAAGGGATTGTTTTTAGTGAGTCACTTCCCCGCAACGCTTCCAAAAAACTTTTAAGAAGGAAACTGCGTGACTGGGCCGCAGGACAAGGAGAAACGCATGAACCTTCAAAGGATTAAGCTGACAGTCATAAAAATGCCGTTGAAAATTCCTTTCTCTACCCATCTTGAAACTGTTTCCGAACGGGAATCCATACTGGTTGAGGCGACAGGGAAGGATGGGGCGCAAGGATACGGGGAAGGGGTGGCGTTCTCCTCCCCGTGGTATACAGAAGAGACAGTAAAGACTTCTCACCATATGCTCAAAGACTTCCTTATTCCGTTGCTAAAGAGGTCGCCGGTTCATCATCCCGCAGAGATTGAACATCTGTTTCGTTCCATTCGGAGAAATCAGATGGCAAAGGCGGCGATTGAAACAGCGTTATGGGATCTTGACGCAAAAAGGAGGGGTGTGTCCCTTGCACGACGATTGGGAAGCACGGCTGGACGAATTCCCTCTGGAGTGGTTATTGGAACGCCTGACATAAATGATGCGATTTCGCACATAGAGGATTATATCCTGAAAGGTTTCCAGCGTGTGAAAATAAAAATTTTCCCGGATCACGATATTGAGTTTGTCAGGGAACTTAGACGGAGGTTTCCAACCCTCGATATTATGGCTGATGCAAATTCTGCCTACACCCTGGAAGATGTCGACCGTCTGAAAGCACTTGATGAATTTGGACTAATGATGATCGAACAGCCTCTGGCGAGTGATGATATCATCGATCACGCGGTCCTGCAGAGACAAATTGCCACGCCTGTATGTCTTGATGAAAGCATCGTCAGTTATGAAGATGCACGGAAAGCCATCGAAATTGGAAGCTGCAAGGTAATTAACATTAAAATAGGGAGAGTGGGCGGACTTTATACGGCTGTAAAGATTCATGATATGTGCAAGGAAAAAGGGCTCCCTGTCTGGTGCGGCGGGATGATTGAATATGGGGTATCCCGGGCACATAACATTGCTCTGGCTTCATTGCCGGGGTTTACGATTCCAGGAGATATATCAGGCTCTGACCGTTATTGGGAAGAAGATATTGTCACTCCGGAAATAAAGGTGGAAGACGGATTCATCGAAGTGCCAACTAAACCAGGCATCGGTTTTCAACTAAACTTAAAAAGACTGAAGGAAGTTACGGTTTCAGAAGAAGTTTTTGACTTCTAATGGTAGAACGATCTGTTGGAACAGATCGGTTCAGATTGTCGTTTTTCTTTTATATCATCGAATATATGCTCGATGGTTTCCTTCCGTTTCGCATAGATGTCCTTTTCCTTCTTGTTTATGCCTAATGTGGTATTCTTCCACATACCACCATTTGATGATCCCGGCTTTATGTGCAGCTGGCGCAAATTCTCTTCAGTGATTTGTATTCGCGTTATCCCTCCTTGACACTGCTCGAATACCTTGGGGATTTCACGAGCCGGGGAAATGTAACTGTCTTAGTGTTCGTCATAAGCATAATCATGCTTTCGGAAAAATCCATTTACTTGGCCGTATATGTCATCTCGTTTTAAATCAGTAACTTTGCAATGGCAGGTGTTTTTATAAGCTGATGCAGCGGTAACGGCCTGTGGCTTTCCGGCCTTCTCGATCACTTGATTCACTATTGGCTCTAGGAGTAGAATGTCTTGCATATTGCCTGGCGTCACAATTGTTCCCAGGACAAATCATTACGATCCGAAGTTGCATCTTATTTTAAAATGGACATATATAACGCTTGAGGGGATGGGTTTGCTGCACATTGATTATTAAAACCCTGTTGATTGGAGTGGAAGGCGTGAAGACTCCTGCGGGATCAGCGGGACAGGTAAGACCCCGCAGGAGCATTAGCGACGAGGAGGCTTACCGCCCGCCCCGCGGAAAGCGAAACGCATGGAACGGAAGTCAACAGCCAGTTTTACAGCCAGACAAAATTAAAAAGAGACTGCAGATCAACTCGATTTTCATCAAGTATGTCTAGTCCCAAACAATCTGTTGGAACAGATCGTTTTTTTTTGCATTTAGTGTGATTTATATCACTTCCTTTACTTTCAATTTTTTTTATAATCACTATGTAAATGTTAAAAAAGATAAGGAAGTGTTGGCTTTGTTAGATCAAAAAACCATTGATGTGATTAAATCTACTGTTCCGGTGCTTGCTGAATACGGTGAGAAAATCACCACGGTGTTTTATCAGCAAATGTTTAAAGCCCATCCAGAACTGTTGAATATTTTTAATCATGCAAACCAAAAGCAAGGGAGGCAGCAGCAGGCATTGGCGGCCACTGTTTATGCAGCTGCAAGCTACATAGACAACCTGGAAGCCATTATTCCTGCTGTAAAGCAAATCGCCCATAAGCATCGGAGTCTGGGAATTAAACCCGAGCATTACCCTATTGTCGGAACTCATCTGCTTGGAGCGATAAAAGATGTACTCGGGCCAGCTGCGACCGACGAAATCATCGAGGCGTGGGGAAGGGCTTATAACATAATTGCAGATGTTTTCATCAGCATTGAAGCAGAAATGTATGACGAAGCAAAAAAACAGCTGGGAGGCTGGGAAGGCTTTAAGCCATTTGTTGTAGTCGATAAGGTAAAAGAAAGTGACGTAATCACTTCGTTTTATTTGAAGCCCGAGGATGGATTTTTACCGGCACAGTTCAAGCCGGGCCAATATATTTCAATTAAGATTGAGGCAGAAGGAGAACGATTTACGCATATCCGTCAATACAGCCTGTCTAATGCCCCCGGAAAGGATTATTATCGGATCAGCGTAAAAAGGGAATCTGGAAATGATAAACCGGAGGGAATTGTCTCCAACTATCTCCACGACGCCGTGAATAAAGGGGATGCTGTGAGCATCAGTGCTCCTGCAGGAGAGTTTATCCTTGATATGGAGAAGGATAACCCACTCGTTTTAATAAGTGGAGGTGTCGGAATAACTCCATTGGCAAGCATGCTCAATGCCATCGTGGATTTGCAGCCGGAACGGCCGGTTACGTTTATCCATGCTGCTGGAAATAGTAAAGTCCATGCTCTTCGTGACGAAATTGAACGTGCATCAGCAAGAGGGAATGCCAAATCAATTGTTTTTTATGACCAGCCATTGAATGAGGACCAGGAGCAGAACTTATTCGACTTTAAGGGATATATATCAAGAGAATGGCTCGAAGATTATATAAAACTGGATGATGCGGAATTTTATTTTTGCGGGCCAGTTCCATTTATGAAATCAATTAACGCTTCCTTAAGAGAACTGGGAGTGCCAGAGGAACGTATCCATTTTGAGTTTTTTGGTCCTAAGGGGAATTTGGAATGAGCGGTCTAAACAGGCAGAATCCTCTGCCTGTTTTATTTAACTTAACGCGTCTGCAGGTTCGAACGTTTTGCAGTCGGTTTCCCTGCTGTTATCAGCGGTTTCTCCTGAATTACTCACAACATAGATCCGGTCTGCACTGCAAAGATTGCCTTTTGCCCAGTATTGACAGTTATTCACTTCACATAAAACATCCTTTGCCATTCGGTATCACTCCTTTTATTGGTTGATACATGATTTATTCTTCTCTGTACCGCCTTGCTTAACCTATGTAATAACAGGATGAAATGTAAAAAAAAATCCTCCCCGGTCAGGGAGGAGGAATCTATTTATTTAAAGCAGTATCAAGCGTTTCAAGATTTGTCTCCATAAGGCTGAAGTAATTTTCGTCCTGTTCAATATCTGCTTCAGTTAAAACGGAAAGATTGTGAAGGGTCAGGGCTTTCGCATCCAATTCCTTTTGTACCGCTTCACCCAGTTTTGAGTTGAAATTCTGCTCGAAGAGAACGTACTTCAAGCCGCTGCTTTTCGCATGATCAATCAGTTCCTGCAATTCCTTCTGTGAAGGTTCGTTTGCCGTAGAAAGTCCCGAAATGCTGATTTGCTCAATTCCATATCGTTCTTCCCAGTATCCGTACGCAGAGTGGGCAACAATAATTTCCTTGTGGGCTGCAGATTGAGTGACCTTTTTAAACCCTGAATTAAGTTCATCCAATTCTTTCTCAAGGTCAGCCAAATTCTGTTCAAAGACATTTTTATGATCCGGTGCCAATTCCGCTAACTGGTCTTTGATTGCAGCGGCAAGGTCTTTGGAGTAAATGGGATCCAGCCACACATGGGGGTCAATATCGCCATGGTCATGGCCATCATGGTCATGGTCATCATGCTCATGGCCGGATTCATCTTCATGAGAATGCTCTTCTTCACTATGCTCCTCATGGGTGTTTTCTACCCCTTGAGTATCTTCAAAATGAATGTTTTCACCTGCAGCAAGCATCACAACATCTTCTTTTTCCAGGATACCTTCTGCTTTACTTACGAAGCCTTCAAGGCCCAGGCCGACATAAGTAAATAAATCGGCGTCCGCAAGCTTGATCATATCCTTTTGCGAAGGCTCAAAGGTATGCTCATCAGCACCAGGCGGATAGATGGTCTGGACATTTACAAATTCTCCGCCAATTCTCTCGGTGAAATATTGTAGTGGATAGACAGTGGTAAACACCTGAAGAGCGTCTTCCGCAGCCTCGTTCTCTTTCTCCTTTTCAGCATTTCCACAGCCTGTAAGGAGCAAACCAATTATTAATATGACAGTCAATAACCCATTTTTTTTCATAAATACCTCCATGTTTTAAAACGAATTGATTACGATTTACAAGATATTCATATTCTTAATAAATCAAATAATACGTAATGATTACGATTTGTACTTTTGTATCTTACATAAAAAATTAAAAAAAATCAAGGAAGATATTTGGCGAAGAAAAAATATTAAGGTATCCTATTGAATAAAGAATAATTTTTAAGGGAGTAGGTATCTTATGAAATTACTGGAAAACATTTTGAATCACAATGAAAAGTTTGTTGCTGAAAAAAAGTATGAAGAGTTTGAAACAACTAAATTTCCCAATAAGAAGATGGTCATTTTAACTTGTATGGATACAAGGCTGCTGGAGCTTCTGCCAAAGGCTCTTAATGTGGGAAATGGCGATGTAAAAATCGTCAAGAATGCAGGGGCTCTTGTGGCGCATCCTTTTGGGAGTATTATGAGGAGTTTGCTTGTCGCTGTTTACCAGCTGCAGGCTGATGAGGTTTTGGTAATTGGGCATCATGATTGCGGGATGAGCGGGATGAAGCCGGAAATTATGCTTGAGGAAATGAAAAAACGAGGCATCAGTGAAGAAACGCTGGAAACTCTCGCGTATTCAGGAATTGATGTTAACGGCTGGCTGAAGGGATTTGAAAATGTAAAAGAAAGCGTAGCCCACAGTGTGGACATGATCAACAACCATCCTTTGATGTCTAAAGAAATTCCGGTGCATGGACTAGTCATTGATCCCGCTACAGGAAAGCTTGATCTGGTCATTAACGGCTACGAGTCTTAATTCTCTTTTTTCTTGGCCACTCCGTCGGTACGTAGTCAAAGCCTCCAGGATGAAATGGGTGGCATTTCATAATTCGGATGAAGGTTAACAGTCCGCCTTTAAAAGGCCCAAATCGCTGAACAGCTTCAATACCATAATGGGAGCATGTAGGATAAAATCGGCAGCTTGGGGGTTTAAGCGGCGAAATAACGACTTGATAAAAGCGAAATAAGCTTAACAATGCTTTTTTTAACAAGGCAGGTCACTCCTTTTATCTTCACAATACCATATCTTTTCTCTATCGTCTAAAGATGAAAAAGTGAGAAAACTGATGAAAGAACAAGGGATTTCATGTATGATAATGGGGATAACGAAAAGGAGTGATTGATATATGCCTTCAGTAGAAAGCTTTGAACTTGACCATAATGCCGTTAAAGCTCCTTATGTAAGACACTGTGGTGTCCATAAGGTGGGCAGCGATGGAGTTGTGAATAAATATGACATTCGTTTTTGCCAGCCGAACAAACAGGCTATGAAGCCCGATACGATCCATACTCTCGAGCATCTTTTAGCGTTTAATATCCGTGAACATGCCGAGAAACACAGCCACTTTGATATTATTGATATTTCTCCGATGGGATGCCAGACGGGGTACTATTTAGTGGTAAGCGGTACACCTACTGTTGAGGACATTATTGATCTTCTTGAGGATACGATGAAAGCGGCAGTCGAGGTTACTGAAATTCCTGCGGCCAATGAAAAACAATGTGGCCAGGCAAAGCTTCATGATCTGGAAGGTGCGAAGCGTTTGATGCGCTTTTGGCTGGATCAGAGCAAAGAAGACCTTAAAGAAGTGTTTGCATAAAAATAACGAAGCCGATAACAGGCTTCGTTATTTTTTTTCCTGATCAATTGAATTTGAATCCGTTTTAATGTTGGGATTCTCATCAAGAGGATCGACGGTGTGCTTATAAGTATAGGCTTTCGATGTTGTCAAAACAGCGAGCAGCAGTACGGCAAGAACAATGATGACAGAAACGACCAGTACAGCATACATAAAAAGTCCTCCTTTGCTACATAATGATTTTATCATGTTTCTGTGCAAGGAGTTAACTGCCTTAAATGTTTTAATAGGTACGGGCCTGGGGAATATATGCTTTAGGAGGATGATTTTTTATGTCAAACGAACTAATACAAGCTGTCAATCAGCAGGTAGCGAACTGGACTGTCCTTTACACAAAACTGCATAACTTTCACTGGTATGTAAAAGGACCACATTTCTTTACTCTTCATACTAAGTTTGAGGAATTGTACAACGAAGCGGCCGTAATAGTGGATGAGTTTGCAGAGCGAATTCTCGCCCTTGACGGAAAACCTGTTGGGACAATGAGAGAATGCCTTGAGCTTGCTACAGTTGAAGAGGCAACAGGAAATGAAAATGAGAATGATATGATCCAGGCTCTAAGCAGTGATTTTTCTAGAATTGTGGATGAATTGCAGGCCGGGATCGAGCTGGCACAAAAGGTTGAAGATGAAGGCACTGCCGATATGCTATTGGGCGTCAAGAAAAGCGTCCGTAAGCACTTATGGATGTTCAAAGCATATCTCGGTTAAGAATAAAAAAGCTTGCAGGCTTAACGAGGTCTGCAAGCTTATTTTTCTATATTAAAAGCCCGTCTTAAAGGCGGGCTTTTAATATGTATGTATTGAAATGGATCAATGGATATTGCGCGATGGAAATAATGGAGCACGATGCTGACCATACTCCTCCTGGGCAAACTTTCCCTTCAGGCTTTCGATGAGGTAAATACCCATAAGGTCATAAAGTTCCTGAGTGTCCAATTCTTTAATAATATGGAGCAAGTCTTCCCGATTCATTTCCTCCAGGAAGGCAAAAGCAAGCATATCAATGTCTTCTTCGTCACCAGTCAATTTATTGCGATATAACTCATAAAGTTCGTCGATCAATTTCATGTTTCTCACCTCTTCTTTCAAGTTTGATTCTTATCCATTGAGCAAGTCTGATGTTTTATAATTAGTAGATACCCTTCAATAAAGTATTTATTCCTTTTCAATGATAAACAATACCTTTTTCATTTTTATTTTAACACGAAAACAAACTTGGCAAACAGTATATATTCTGATTTTTTATCTAAGAGTATTAATGGAGGCAGATGGAGAAAATAAAAGGCATCAAAGGAGTGAATAATCCATGGCAGACGGAAAAAAAACCTACTATATTGACGTAGGAAGAGGGGAAATATCGCAAAGTGCGACCGCATCTTCCTGGAATTTTAAAGTTGACGCAAATGACGAGGAAATCACGATGCTCAGGGAGGAATTTGACCAAAATTATTCAACGGACTGGCAAAATTTCTTCCGGGCCCATGTTCCTTATGTCCAATATCACTATGACAGGGAAAATGATGCCCAGGATCAATCCTTGCTGCGAATATATGAAATGATCCATAAGCTTGGGGATCAAGAAGCAAAAAGTCATATTGAAAGCATGGGAATCCTGCCTGGCAATAAGTAAAAGTATTAGGCAGGCTGGATAAAAACAATGTTCATTGCCCTCGCAGCTATTCGTTGTATAATCATAAAAGGGAAAACTATGGATTTGCGAGGGATATATATGGAGCATTTTAAAGATGCGAACGGTTATGAAGTTGTGCTCTCGTTTAATTTGAATGCGTTTGGAAGAGAGCCTGATCATGTACTTGTTCTATGCAAGTATCAGGAGAGCTGGCTGTTGACTGACCATAAATTGCGAGGCTGGGAATTCCCCGGTGGAAAAAAAGAAAATGGCGAAACGCTGGAACAATCGGCTGCCCGTGAGGTTTATGAGGAAACGGGCGGGATTGTTAGCAAGCTGTCGTTTCTTGGCGAATATCAAGTATCTTCAGAAGCACCTGTTGGTTCCTTTATCAAGCGAATCTATTATGCGGAAATAGACAGTATCGATCCGAGGAATGATTATCTTGAAACCAATGGCCCGGTAATTGAGTCTGGAGACATTTTAGCTGAGCGGATTAAGCCCCATTACAGTTTTATCATGAAAGATGATGTAGTACGGATGTGCCTTTTGCATCTGGAAGCGGCCAGGCGGTAAAGCAGGCCGCTTTTCACTGCTAAGCTGATCCGTTTTTTATCAGTTTCTTTTCCAGAAGTTCTACAAGCTGATACATAATCGTTGCAAATACGGCAATGACCAGCAAGGAAAGAAGCACCAGGGTAAAATCAAACACCTGGAAACCGTAAATGATCATGTAGCCTAGTCCTCTGGATGAAACAAGGAATTCTCCTACAATGACTCCCACCCATGACAATCCGACGTTTACTTTTAATGTAGAGATGATTGTTGGGAAACATGCAGGCAAAATCGCTTCTTTGAAGCATTGTGACCTCGTTGCCCCGAAGGTTTGCAATACTTTCAAGTAATTGGGATCTACCTCCTTAAAAGATGTATAGACCACAATCGTTGTGATGATGACAGATATAATCGCACCCATGGCAATGATGGAGGTTAGGGTAGGCCCGAGAGCAACAATCAATATTGGCCCCAATGCTACTTTTGGCATTGCATTTAATATGACCAGATAAGGATCGAGAACCTTTGAAAGGATTGGAGACCACCATAAAATTGCTGCGAGCAGCGTTCCTGACAATGTTCCGATGATAAACCCCAAAACCGTTTCAAGAAGGGTGAAGCTAAGGTGCACTGCAAGGGAGCCATCAAGGATTTTTATGATCAACAGGTCCCAAATCTTTGATGGGGAGCTGAAGATTAAGGGATCGATCCAGGAATGATGGCTGGCTATTTCCCAGCTGGAAAAAAACAAAAGGAAGATAAGCAGCTGATAAAAGCGAACCAGTTTTTTTTCACGTTTTAAGCCCGTTAAATATTTATTATGAAGAAGCTTTATGTCATTATTCAGGCTCAAGGGACTCCAGCTCCTTCCATATGGACTGAAAAAGCTCATTGAACATTGGGTGGCTGCGGGCATTGAAAGGGGACATTGACCGTATCTCCTCCGGAATAAAAAACGTTTTGTGAAGCTTGCCTGGTCTGGGCGAGAGCAGGAATACTCTGTCGCTCATGGCAACTGCTTCCCCAATGTCATGTGTGACAAGAATAGCGGTTTTTTTAAAGCTTTTTAAGGTGGAGGAAACCAGATCTTCCAGTTTTAGTTTCGTTTGGTAATCAAGTGCGGAAAAAGGCTCATCCAGCATCAGCAGCTTAGGTTCAGTAGCCAAAGTCCTGACAAGAGCCACTCGTTGACGCATCCCGCCCGACAGCTGTTTAGGATAGGACGTTTCTACCTTCCCCAGGCTCATCTTTTCAAGAAGGTGCAGCGTTTTTGCTTTACTGTCCGCAGTCAGGCGGCCGTTTACTTTTAAGCCCAGGAGGATATTTTCCTCGATGGTTTTCCAGGGGAAAAGATAATCCTGCTGAAGCATATAGCCAATGTCATTTTTTTTGGATTCTACGGGTTTATTTTCAAGAAGGACAGACCCCTCTGTTGGCTTCAGCAAGCCGGCTATGATTGAGAGCAGGGTGGTCTTTCCGCAGCCGCTTGGTCCCAGGAAGGAAATGAATTCACCCTCCCTGACATCCAGCGAGATATCGGTCAGAGCCGTTGTGAAGGAGGATTTAGTGAAATACGTATGGCAAATCCCTTTTAGAGTTAAAAAGTCCATCTACCTTCTCTCCCTCCGTTAATTCATGACTCCTTCGGCAATCTTTGTGTTCACAAGGGTATCATGATTGATTTCTTGTGGAAGTTCCCCTGCTTCATTCATGATATTCTGCAGGTTCTTCCATTCTTCTTCGTCCAAAATTGGATTCTTTGCAAAAGATTCCTGTCCTTTGTATCGGTCGATGACCATTTCAATAACTTTGGCTTCTGTGTCTTCGAAATAAGGCTGGATTGCCTCGGCAACCTCTTTTGAGCTGTGAGAGTATACCCATTGCTGTGCTTTGTAGATTGCTCTGGTAAACTTCTCGATTATTTCCTGATTTTCATCTATAAAGCTTTGTTTTGCCATAAAAGTGGTATATGGTACATGACCGGACTCTGTACCAAAGGATGCGACAATATGACCTCTGCCTTCTTTTTCAAAGATACTGGCAGTTGGTTCGAACAGCTGGACGTAGTCGCCAGTTCCGGACGCAAAGGAAGTGGCAATATTGGCAAAATCAATGTTCTGAATCAGATTCAAATCATTGCGAGGATCGATTCCGTGTTTTTTTAGAACAAACTCGCCAACCATTTGAGGCATCCCGCCCTTGCGCTGTCCGAGAAAGGTGGATCCTTTCAATTGGTCCCAAGTGAAGTTTTCAACTTTTTTCCTGGAAACGAGGAAGGTGCCGTCGGTCTGTGTTAATTGAGCGAAATTGATAACTGGGTCACTCGATCCCCTGGCGTAAACGTAAATGGAGGTTTCAGAACCCACAAGGGCAATATCGGCGCCATCCGAAAGCAGCGCTGTCATGGTCTTGTCGCCTCCCGCAGTAGTGGCCAAATCGACCTTTAATCCCTCATCCTCAAAAAAACCTTCTGCAAGGGCAACATATTGGGGAGCATAAAAGATAGAGCGGGTGACCTCGGCTATGCGAATGGTCTGGATTTTTTCCTGCCCACAGGAAGCCAAAGGAATAATCAAAACGAGAATAATGAATAAAGTTAATGCTGGTTTGATCCACTTTTTCATCGAATATACCTCCTTTTGAATTAGCATAATTATTGTAATTGGTTAGTGATATCGTATGAAATCCATAAAAATGTGTGAATGCCTATGTCAGTCGTTCACGAATAAGGGCAAGGGGTGAACATAATGAAAACGGATGGAAAGATTATTTCCTCTTACAAGTTTCCTTCCCCGAATCCGAATGTGACTCTTTCCATGGTTACTTATTACTCTGGGGGCTTGAAAGTGAAGGGATTGTTGGCAAAGCCGGTTGAAGGAGACGGATTCGATGGATTTTTATATTTACGGGGCGGAATCAAGAATGTAGGCCAGGTAAGACCGGCAAGAATTGCGCAGTTTGCATCGGAAGGCTTTGTAGTTTTTGCTCCTTTTTACCGTGGAAATCGGGGAGGAGAGGGAAACGAGGATTTTGCAGGCAGTGACAGACAGGATGCGTTTGCAGGATATGAGTTATTAAAAGCCTGCCCTGGAGTAAACAAAGTACATATATTTGGTTTCTCGCGCGGTGGGGTGATGGCCTTGCTGACAGCGATTCAATACCCGGATGCGGCTTCCATGGTCACATGGGGAGGAGTAAGCGATCTTGCTTTGACGTATATGGAAAGAAAAGACTTAAGGAGAATGATGAAAAGAGTGATTGGAGGCACTCCGGCAAAATTTCCGGGACGTTACCGCTACAGAACCCCCCTGTATAATCTGGAGCAGCTCGAATCCCCAGTGTTAATCATTCATGGAGAAAAAGACAAAAATGTTTCCATAGAGCACTCGCTTCGTTTGGAGAAGCGGCTTAATGAATTGAGCAAACCGGTGACAAGCTGGTACTTCCAGGAATATACACATTATTTCCCTCCTGCGATGAACCGCCGGGTGGTAAAAGATTTAACGAAGTGGATGAAAAGTCAGGCCCAAAAATGATAAAATAAGATAAAGAACCCTGGAAGGAGTGCGTCAAATGGGGATGCCGCTAGAGCTAAATACAATGATTGTCACGAAAGGCCGGGAGGAAAGAATTGAAGAAAATTTGTTTGTTCTTCGGAAGGAAGGCTACAGGCTATATCCTTTAGGGATACCGCTTGAAGTAAAAAAGACGATTGAAGGGGATACCAGCGGAACTGCCGTAATCAAAAAAGTGGAATGGGCGGATGAATCTACTGTATTAACCTACCAGCTGTTATCACTCAACACAACGAATTAAATAGATAAAAAATGATAACAGGGCAGCTGCTTCGTTTGCAGCTGCCCTGTTCTGTCATGTGCTAGGCCAAAGGGCCTCCTATTTCTTCAATTTCAGAAGAAACGCCTGTAAACTTTTTAAAGTTTGTTTTAAACTTTTCAGCAAGATCCCGTGCTTGTTTGAAATACATTTCCTCATTTGCCCACGTTTTAACAGGCATCAGCACTTCATCCGGCACCCCTGGTACGTGAAGGGGTATCTTCAGGCCAAATATTTCATCCCTTACTGTTTCAGCATCATTTAATTCCCCTTCCAGTGCTGCCTGGATCATTGCCCGTGTGTAAGCAAGTTTAATCCTGCTTCCGGTTCCATAATTACCGCCGGTCCATCCTGTGTTGACCAGATACACTCTCGTGTTGTATTCATCAATTTTTTCACCTAGCATCTCGGCATATCTGGTAGCAGGCAACGGGAGGAACGGAGAACCAAAACAAGCGGAAAAAGTCGCTTCCGGTGAAGTAACGCCACGTTCTGTTCCTGCTAGCTTGGAGGTATAACCGCTCAGGAAATGGTACATCGCCTGTTCTTTTGATAATTTTGATATTGGCGGCAGCACGCCGAAAGCATCAGCTGTCAAGAAAACAATCGTATTGGGATGTCCTGCTACACTTGGGACAACAATATTATCAATTGCCCCGATTGGATAGGCAGCTCTTGTATTTTCAGTTAAAAAGCCATCATTATAATCCGGGGTACCCGTCTCCTGACGGACAACGACATTTTCTAAAACAGAGCCAAAACGGATTGCATTGAATATTTGAGGTTCTTTTTCTTTTGAAAGATTAATACACTTTGCATAACAGCCGCCCTCAATATTGAAAACTCCGTTGGAAGACCAGCCATGTTCATCATCTCCGATAAGCCTTCTGTTGGGATCGGCAGAAAGTGTGGTCTTTCCTGTGCCGGATAAACCGAAAAACAGGGCAACATCACCCTCTCGGCCAACATTGGCTGAACAATGCATAGGAAGTGCACCCTTTTCAGGCAGGAGATAGTTCATGACAGAAAAGATGGACTTCTTCATTTCACCTGCATATTGAGTGCCCCCGATTAGTATGACCCTTTGTTCAAATGAAATCATAATAAAGGCCTCTGATCTTGTTCCATCCAACTCAGGCACCGCCTTGAAATCCGGGACAGAAATAATGGTAAATTCGGCTGCATGGCTTTCCAGTTCTTCTTCGGAAGGATTGATAAACAGCTGATGGGCGAATAAATTATGCCATGCATATTCATTTATGACCTGAATTGGAAGTCTGTATTTTTTGTCTGCTCCAGCAAACCCCTTAAACACAAATACTTCTTCTTTGCCTCTTAAATAATCGAGCACTTTGGTGTAAAGCCTTGAAAATACCTCATCGGAAACAGGTTCATTAACACTTCCCCAATCAATGGATCCGGCAGTGGAAGCCTCTTTGACTATAAATTTGTCCCTGGGTGAACGCCCGGTATACTTGCCAGTAGAGGCGCACACAGCCCCGGTGGCTGTTAGGCTTCCTTCCCTCCGTGAAAGTACCTTTTCAACCAGGCGGGGAACAGATAGCTGGAATTGTATATTCCCCCCTTGCAGCAACTGGTCAACTTCATTTTTTACACGTATTTGTGCCATCTGATGAAAACCTTCCTTTATATATGAATTGGATGAAAGCATTTACATCTCTACATTAGTATAACACATTAAGGGGAATAATTTATACTATTTATCTGAAAATTCATCCTTATTTTGTTTTAATGCTCTTATAGAATGGATGATGAATTATGCTGGCAGTTCACAAAATATTTGACTATATTTTTAATGTTGAGTATCATTGGGTTTTGAACGGATACTCTCTTATCCCGAGCTGGTGGAGGGACAGGCCCTGTGAAACCCAGCAACCTGCTGTAGAAGAAATGACCAGTGGAAGGTTTATTCTCTGAGCAAAGGTGCTAACCTGATGCAAGGAAACACTCCTTGAACGATAAGAGTGAAAGGCGCGAATTTGATGCATCAAACCTTTCCTCAAGATGGAAAGGTTTTTATTTTTGCGTCATTTTTCTCATAAAAACTTGGCGTTTATTTCATACTACATAGGGAATGAGTACCGTATCAATCCGGGGATCAGCCGATCCTGCGTTATTTCATAAAATTAAGGAGGAAATCGGATGTCAACCAAACGTCGTTTGTTTACTTCTGAATCAGTGACAGAAGGCCATCCCGATAAAATCTGCGATCAAATTTCTGATTCCATTTTGGACGCAATTTTAGCAAAGGATGCCAATGCCCGCGTTGCAGCTGAAACTTCTGTTACCACTGGCCTTGTGCTGGTAGCAGGGGAAATTACTACTTCTACATACGTAGATATTCCTAAGATTGTCCGCGATACAATTAAGGACATTGGGTACACTCGCGCAAAGTATGGATTCGATTCTGAGACTTGTGCAGTCCTGACATCAATCGACGAACAATCAGCTGATATTGCAATGGGTGTTGACCAGGCTCTTGAAGCTCGTGAAGGACAGATGTCTGATGAAGAGATCGAGGCAATTGGTGCAGGAGATCAGGGGCTGATGTTCGGCTTTGCCTGCAACGAAACAAAGGAACTAATGCCTTTGCCAATCTCTTTGGCTCATAAGCTTTCCCGCCGCCTGACTGAAGTTCGCAAGGAGGAAATTCTTCCTTACCTCCGTCCGGACGGCAAAACACAGGTTACGGTTGAATATGATGAAAATGATAAGCCTGTTCGAATTGATACCATTGTTATTTCCACCCAGCATCACCCGGAAATTTCGCTTGAACAAATTCAGCGAAATGTTAAAGAACACGTGATTAACCCGGTTGTCCCGAAAGAACTGATTGATGAAAATACAAAGTATTTCATCAACCCGACTGGCCGCTTTGTTATCGGCGGGCCTCAAGGAGATGCAGGCTTGACTGGCCGCAAAATCATTGTTGACACTTACGGGGGGTATGCACGCCACGGCGGCGGTGCTTTCTCCGGAAAAGATCCAACAAAGGTTGACCGTTCAGCTGCCTATGCTGCCCGTTACGTTGCCAAGAACCTGGTTGCCGCCGGACTTGCTGATAAAGTAGAAGTGCAGCTTGCCTATGCAATTGGTGTGGCGAAGCCGGTATCCATTTCCGTTGATACGTTCGGTACAGGAAAAGTGGGTGAAGATACTTTAATTGACCTGGTATCCACTAACTTCGACCTTCGACCTGCAGGAATCATCAACATGCTTGACCTTCGCAAGCCAATTTACAAGCAAACAGCAGCATATGGCCACTTTGGCCGCACGGATGTAGATCTGCCATGGGAACGTACCGATAAAGCAGAAGCGCTTCGCGAGCAGGCACGCATTTAACAAGTTTTGTATCAGGAGTTACATTTCGATGTAACTCCTGTTTGCGTTTTTGAATAATTGGAAGAGAAGAGGAGATTTAGGGCTGGAAATGGGAAGCTGTTTGGCACTTGTGTTTTGCAGGTTTCATTAAGGGCAGCGGAGATTACATAAAAAGTGACAATTGGGGAGGAATTAATAGCTAATCCAAGTTGGAGTTCTGCAGTCATGTTAAGGGAAAACATGGTTTGGAGGGAAGATAGAGGAGGGCTACGTGTCCTGATTAGGGAGAACCCCTGAGTAAAGGGAAGGTAGAGGAGGGCTACGTGACTTAATTAGGGAGAAACCCTGAGTGGAGGGAAGGCAGAGGGGAGCTACGTGCCCTAATTAGGGAGAAACCCTGAGTGGAGGGAAGGTAGGGCTACGTGACCAATTCGGGGGAAACCCTGAGTGGAGGGAAGGTAGAGGATGGCTACGTGCCCTATTTAGGGAGAACCCCTGAGTAAAGGGAAGGTGGAAGAGTCCTAAGTGTCCTAGCCAGAGGAAAAACGGGAAGAGTGAAGGTATATAATTCCTCATTGCATTCTATAAAAAGTTTAATTGGAAGCTATGCAGCAGCTTCCAATTAAATAGGTGGAAGGAACTAAAAGCCGTCTTTTCCTATTTGTGAAAAAAGAAGGGTTTAATCATTGGAGATACAGTTACCATGCTGCCCACAAATGTTTTAGCTTTGGCAAATATGTGGAATATGTATGTTATTGGTTTATTTTTCCCGCGAAAAATTTTTAGGTTCGTTAATGCAAAATGAAAGGATTTAATGGTAGTATAGAGAGTATGCTTTTGTTGCAGATTTGAGCAGCAATAATTTTTGAATGGAGTAGGTGACGTACATAATGTGTGGTTTTATCGGTTGTGTACATGAAAATACACAGGAATACAGCAATGAACAAAAACAGCTGTTTAAAAATATGAATGACATCATCACGCACAGAGGACCTGATGACGACGGCTATTATTTCGACGAACATATTCAATTTGGCTTTCGCCGTTTAAGCATTATTGATATTGAATGTGGCGCACAGCCTCTTACCTATGAAAATGAACGTTATTGGATCATTTTTAATGGAGAAATCTATAATTATGTTGAGCTTCGTGAGGAACTTCTTAAAGAAGGCCTGAACTTTGCCACTCATTCCGATACGGAAGTCATCATCGCCCTATACAGCCATTATAAGGAAAAAGCTGTTGAGAAGCTTCGCGGGATGTTTGCATTTGTCATTTGGGATAAAGAAGAGCAGAGCCTTTATGGCGCAAGAGATCCTTTTGGCATTAAGCCGTTTTTCTACTTTAATGATGGAGAGCGTACATTCTTTGGTTCGGAAAAGAAAAGCATCCTCCTTGCCCTTGAAAACGACGTTCTTGACTATGAATCCCTGCAGCATTATATGACGTACCAGTTCGTTCCGGAGCCTAACACGATGTCAAAGGGAATCCAAAAATTAGAGCCGGGGCATTACTTCACCAAAAAAATTGGCTCCCCGATGGATATTAAACGTTATTGGAAAGCGCATTTCCACCCAGTAGTTAAGTCTGAAGATGAATTTACGAAAGAAATCAGGGATGTATTGTATGATTCGGTAAAAATCCATATGCGAAGCGATGTTCCTGTCGGCTCATTCCTGTCAGGCGGGATTGATTCATCGATCATTGCTTCCATAGCCAAAGAATACCACCCAGCCATTAAGACCTTCTCTGTAGGATTCGAGCAAAATGGGTTCAGTGAAATCGATGTTGCGAAGGAAACAGCAGAGAAGCTTGGGGTTGAGAACATCAGCTATATTATTTCCCCGGAGGAATATATGGCCGAGCTTCCAAAAATCATGTGGCATATGGATGATCCATTGGCCGACCCAGCATGCGTTCCTTTATATTTCGTCGCACGCGAAGCCCGCAAGCATGTGACAGTCGTACTGTCAGGAGAAGGGGCTGACGAGCTTTTTGGCGGTTATAACATTTATCGTGAACCGCAGGATCTGGAGGTTTTCAATAAGATTCCTGCCATTGGCAAATCGCTTTTAAAGGGGATTGCGACCATTATGCCGGAGGGCATGAAGGGAAAGAGCTTCATCGAACGCGGTGTAACCCCAATGGAAGAACGGTATATCGGGAACGCCAAGATGTTTACTGAAGAAGAAAAACGGGGCTTGCTGACTTCCTATAAAGAGGGGCTGCAATACACAGACGTAACAAAACCTCTTTACAATGAAAGCAGGGGATATGACCCAGTAGACCGGATGCAATACATTGATATCCATACCTGGATGCGCGGTGATATTCTGCTTAAAGCAGATAAAATGACCATGGCTCATTCACTTGAGCTTCGGGTTCCGTTCCTGGATAAGGCTGTGTTCGAAACAGCTTCCAAAATACCAACCAGCTTAAAAACAGCAAATAACACAACAAAATATATCCTGCGCAAGGCTGCCAGGGGAGTAGTGCCGGACCATGTGCTTGATCGCAAAAAGCTGGGCTTCCCTGTGCCGATCCGTCACTGGCTGAAGAATGAAATGAATGAGTGGGCAAAGAATCTGATTAAGGAAAGCAATACTGATCATTTAATTAACAAGGCCTACTTGTTAAAGCTTCTTGACGACCATTGCCAAAATAAGGCGGACAACAGCCGTAAAATTTGGACTGTTTTAATGTTCATGCTGTGGCATGATGTATATGTAGAAAAAAAATACTCCTTTCAAAAGGAGTATGAATTGAATAAGTCACTTCAGACCAATTAATTTGGGAGGTAGGTAATCGCCTGTTTTCCCATTTGCACCCATGCTTCCTCAAAATGGCAGATGGGTGCTTTTTTATTTTTTTTACCGGTCAGTGGATCATTAAAATAAACGTATTTATCATCATATCCAGTCACCAGAACCGCATGCTCTTTATATGTGACTGAAATCTCGCCATTTGGTGTGTACCAGGTTTCAAACTGGCTTTGATTCAGCCTTTTATAGCTAGTGTTGATGATGACCCAGACAGGCCTGCTATCGGATAAATGAATCTTCAGCTCCTGAAAGGGAATTCCGGTTAAGTCCAGAACTCTGTCTGGCAAATATAGCTCGGCCAGTTCCTTTATGGGTTGATGATAAACACCGAGACCGGGTTTGGAAAAAGTATACATATTTCCAACGAAGCCCTCATTCGGGTCGCCATAATATATCTTTCCGTGTTTCACTTTTTTTGCTGCTGGATTTTTTCTAATCTCTTTGGCAAGCTCCATTTTGTCTGCAGGAACACCGGCATGCTGAAGGAGCATCGCAAGACTGGTGACCTCGCATCCTCTTGGGAGTTCAGGCAGCTGTGAAATCAAGGGGGCGTTGATTTTTACATGGTCCTTGATTTTAATGACGGGTACAAACACATCATTTTTACCAGGCTCTGTCTGGGCCTCCACAGGCTGGATCCATTTTTTGACCAAGTCCACGGCCTTGTCCATGTGAAGAGACTCCGGGCTTTCCAGAATAGGACCGCTGGCCAGAATCAGGAAAATGGTCATAAAACTAAGAATGGACCTTAGCGCGGTTGACTGTTTTTTTAACGTAAAGAAAGCAATGAGCAATAAAACAATCAGGAAGCTGATCATTATGCAAAGCAGTATCATGAAAATTCACCTTTGAAATCCCGCATATGCCAGGGATGGAATGGGTAAAGTATATTGATTATTATCGGCAATAATCCGGATTTCTTAAGTGACATTTGATACCAGATTTAATATGGTCATCTACTGGATGATGTTTCACCGGGATTGTATGGATTTATAATATTGACCTTTCTCGGCATATTCTCTTGAAATGCGTTCCATATCCTTGATATCGTCTGCGTTTAATTCGCGAACCACTTTAGCCGGCCGTCCGAAAGCAAGTGTGTTAGGGGGGATTTTTTTGCCCTGTGGAACGAGGCTCCCCGCTCCTATAAAAGCACCTTCGCCGATTTCGGCCTGATCAAGAATAATGGAGCCCATCCCAATCAGGGCTTTTTTTCGGATGATGCAGCTATGGAGAATCACCTGGTGGCCGATTGTTACTTCATCTTCAAGGATGAGGGGATTACCCGGACTTTGATGAAGGACTGAATTGTCCTGGATGTTCACTTTATTGCCAATAATTGTTGGTGCGACATCTCCCCGAATGGATGTATTGAACCAAACGCTTGATTCTTTGCCAATTTCAACATCCCCCGAGATCGTTACATAATCCGCAATAAAAACGGAATCAGCAATTTGGGGCATCTTGCCTTTATAAGGATAAATCATATTACACTCTCCCTTTTTTAATGTAAAATTAGAATAAAGGTATGGATAATAGCCTTTCTTGCATCAAGGCTTTTTCTCCCCTTTTTTGTTTATTATATATTATAGTTTTTTTTATAGTGTACAAAGTAGGAGGAATAGATCATGTGGAAATGGGAAGCGGAAGGAGAGGCAAAGGCCGTGATTGTAATGGTGCATGGGGCGCTTGAGCACCATCGCCGGTACGGCTGGCTGATCGAAATGTGGCGCGTGTCCGGTTTTCATGTCATTATGGGTGATTTGCCCGGTCAGGGAATGACAACGAGAGCAAACAGGGGTCATATTGAATCCTTTAATGAGTATCTTCTCGAGGTAAAAGAATGGGTAGAGGCTGCCCTGGAATTTGATTTGCCTGTTTTTCTTCTTGGGCACAGCATGGGCGGGCTGATTGCAATCCGCCTTCTTCAGGAGGAAAAGCTGAATCTTGCAGGGGTCATCCTTTCATCTCCTTGTCTTGGCATCCTTCAGCAGCCTTCAAAGTTCCTGAACTTTGTTTCTCACGGATTAAATGTAGTGATGCCTGCTTTAAGGCTTTCACCCGGGCTGACAGTGGAAGACGCAACTCGGAACAAGGATGTTAAAGCAGCAGATTTAAATGATTCATTATACGTTACAAAAGTTTCGATAAGATGGTACCGTGAACTGTCCGAAGCGATGGAACAGGCATTCGAGAATATGGAAAACACTCACGATATCCCGATGCTGCTTATGCAGGCCGGAGAAGATAAAATTGTTGATAAGCGTGCTGTTAAAGAGTGGTTCAATTATGCCCCATTGTCTGAAAAGCGATATAAAGAATGGCCAAAATGCTATCATGAAATTTTTAATGAACCCGAACGGGAAGAAGTGTTTGAGTATGCAAAGGATTTTGTCATCAGCCAGTTAAAGGCAATTGGGTACGTATACTAGAAAGGAGGCCCAAATGTCGATTCCAGTAATGCCAGTTGGCCTAATGTACCATGTTTACCGAAAAGTGTTTCCTGCCGTCCATCGAGAGCTTGATTTCTGGAGGGAAAAAGCACAGGCTATCCCCAATCCAGAATTAAGGAGGCAGGCGCTTGCCAGTATTGAAAGCAAAACATTCCACTGCGAGGGCGGGGCTATCATGAGCCTTACAGCGATGGGAAAATACCAAAGTGCCATCCGGTTTATCGTTGCCTACCAGACCATCAGTGATTATCTTGATAACCTCTGTGATCGGAGTACCTCTCTTGATCCTGATGACTTTGCTGCATTGCATGAATCAATGGAGGATGCTCTGTCCATAAGTAGAGATTTTCGTGATTATTATCGAGAGAGAGAGGATAGGGATGACGGGGGCTATTTGCAGGCTTTAGTCACCACATGCAGGGAGGAACTTCAGGCGCTTGAGCACTATGATGTGATTTCAGGGTACTTGTTTGAACTTTGCCGCTATTATTGTGACCTGCAAATTCACAAACATGTCGAGCACAGTGAGCGGGTGCCGAGGCTGAAAAGCTGGTTTGACATGCACAAAGAAAATATACCCGATATGCAATGGTATGAATTCTCAGCCTGCACTGGATCCACTCTCGGTATTTTCTGTCTGGTTTCCTATGCGATGCGCACTGATTTTAAACCGGAATTTGCCGAAAGTATCTGGAGCGGATATTTTCCATACATACAGGGGCTTCATATTCTCCTGGATTATTTCATCGACCAGGATGAGGACAGGCAGGGGGGAGATTTGAACTTTTGTTTTTATTATGACAGTGAAGAAGCTTTATTTGAGCGGCTGAAGCATTTTTTGGTGAACGCAGACCGCCATACATCAAAGCTGCCTCACCAAAGATTTCACCGGCTGATCAATCGGGGACTGCTTGGTGTCTACCTGTCGGATGAAAAGGTCCAGCAGCACCGAAATATTAAAAAGCTGGCAAAGGAAATGATTAAAAGCGGAGGGCCAGTCAGTTATTTCTTTTATCTGAACGGCCGCGCCTACCGCTCCTTCCAAAAATGGGTGCCAGCAAGTTTTGTAAAATCGTTATCGAAATAAAAAGAACCGGCATTAAAATGGTGCCGGTTCTTTAGTTTTATCGTTTTTCAATAGCCAGGATAAAGGGTGGATGGTTTTGCTGATTTATAAATTGGTATTGCAGCACATGAGCCTCGTCCTGCTTGATGTTTTTTACATATTCCAGCAGGCTGTCCCGCTCCAGCTGCCCTTCAGGATGTCCATGGTAAATCACAATAACGATGATTCCTTCGGGAGCCATGATGTCAAGCAGCTGTTCAACTGCGGCAATCGTTGTTGTCGGCCCTGTCACAATGCTTTTGTCGCCTCCAGGGAGGTAACCGAGATTAAAGACTGCACCCGTAATTTTTCCGTGATCCTTTTCCGGGACAGAAGCTTTCACATGCTCATGGCCTTTTTGGAAAAGCGAAACTCGTTCATTTAGATTTTGTGCGGATAATTTTGAACTGCAGGATTGAATGGCCTCCTCTTGTATATCGAAACCATAAACCTTTCCTTCTGGACCGACGAGATTTGCGAGAAAAAGCGTGTCGTGCCCATTCCCTACAGTTGCATCGACTGTCACGTCTCCAGCAGAAACTGCTTTTTCGAGGAGAGTTCTCATAAAAGGAAGGATCCGTTCAAGCTTCATTTTGCAGCACCTGCCACTAAAGGATTAAAAAATTTCCCCTGCCAGCTGCCGCGCCGCTTTAACTCAGCGTCAATTGAATTTAAAACCTCCCATTTATTGACGCTCCACATCGGGCCAACCATTAAATCAATGGGTCCATCTCCTGTAATCCTGTGGATGATCATTTCCGGAGGAAGAATTTCCAGCTGATCGCAAACCAGATTCACATAATCCTCTAGGGTAAGGAATTCCAGCAGTCCCTTCTCATATTGCTTTACCATCGGTGTCCCCTTAAGCAGATGGAGCAAGTGGATTTTTATTCCTTGAACATCCAGCCTGGCTACTTCCTGAGCCGTTTTCATCATCATTTCCGGAGTTTCCAGGGGAAGTCCATTAATAATATGGGTACAAATTCGGATGCCATGCCTCCGGAGCTTCTGGACACCCTCCACATAAGCTTGGTAATCATGGGCACGGTTGATCATTAAAGCAGTCCGTTCATGAACGGTTTGCAAACCCAGCTCGACCCAAAGGTATGTTCTTTCGTTTAATTCTGCAAGATATTCAACTACGTCGTCGGGAAGGCAATCAGGCCTCGTCGCAATCGACAAGCCGACAACATTTTCCTGCTTTAGGACTGTTTCATACTTTTCCCTGAGGACATGTACAGGCGCATGGGTGTTGGTGAATGCCTGAAAATAAGCCATATACTTGCCATCTTTCCATTTGTTGTGCATTTTCTCTTTTATGTTAGTGAACTGGGTTTCCAGGTCTTCAGCCCGATTTCCTGCAAAGTCTCCGGAACCTGCTGCGGAGCAAAAGGTACATCCGCCGTGAGCGACAGTACCGTCCCGGTTGGGGCAATCGAATCCTCCGTCAAGGGCCACCTTGAATACCTTATGGCCAAAATGCTGGCGCAAATGGTAATTCCAGGTGTGATACCGTTTTTGATCACTAGCGTATTGAAAGTTCGTTGTATCAGCCAATAGAGCTGCCTCCTATTTTATAATTCCTCGTGTAAGTCCGTGCAGGACCTCTGTCATGAAAAGAATTGTATCATGCAGTCAAACGGAATCCAATGCAAAATGGCAATTGGAAGCATTAAACATGCAGGAAAAGTGATAGGAAGCGGGGATGTGAACAAAATATAAGGGAAGCAAGTTTCCAGCTTCATTTTTGAAAAAAAGGGGGCCTTTTCATTGGCAACGCGACAATCGGTCGATGAACATATCCATCAATGTGAGAATGCTCTAAAATCCGCCCAGGAACAGTATGACCGAGCCAGCTTACAGGAGCACTACGGCGACGTTGAGTTTACGAGCAGCCTTCAGCAATTGGAGCAGTCCTATAATGAACTGGCAAAGCTTGCCTTAAGCTGCAATGACCAGCAGCGGGAGCGGCTGCATCGGATGAGGCTTCAGCTTCAGCAGGTTCAAAATAAAATGACACTGCTTGATCATTAAAAGGAGGGCCAGCGATGAAAAAGCGTTCAGACCAAAATAATCCTGAGCAAAAGACTCGAAACGGGCATAATAATCAGGATGCCGAATTTGGAAAAGAATATGATCCTGTTAAGGAAGCGAAGAAACGTTATGAAAACTCTGGCGGGCAGCCAGTAAAGTCCAAATTTCATCCTGAACCGGAACAGGCCCGTTAAAAATAAAAAGCTCGTGCAACCTCATTTCCTTTAGGGAATGAGGTTTTTATTGTGTGGGAAAATTCAATACTTACAGTATTTTTTTACTATTAGGATTGTGGGTTTTGTTATTGCAAGACAGCTTGAAAACCTCTAAAATTACTTAGGTTATCGAACTGAACCGTATTCTGCTTTGTTAGCAGAAAGTCCTGGGCTTAATTTTGTAGCTCTTCCCTTGTTTTTGATATAAGATCATCACAGTGAATGGGACAGCAAGCCCGGAAGTGTTTTTGAAAGGGGAAATTTATATGCCACGAGCTTTATGGCTGCTTGTTATTGGGATGGCGGTAAACGTGACCGGTTCATCCTTTTTATGGCCTTTAAATACAATTTATATCCACGAGCATCTCGGGAAATCTTTATCCGTTGCCGGTGTCGTCTTAATGCTGAACTCAGCAGCTACTGTTATTGGGAATTTGATTGGCGGGACCCTGTTTGATAAAATGGGCGGCTATAGGTCCATTATAATGGGAATCGTAATTACCCTTTTGTCATTGGCAGGGTTAACGATCTGGCACGGCTGGCCGCAATATATCGTCTTCCTGACGATTATTGGGTTCGGGTCTGGAATTGTCTTTCCTTCCATGTATGCCATGGCAGGATCTGTTTGGAAAGAGGGCGGGAGGAAGGCCTTTAATTCTATCTATGTTGCCCAGAATTTGGGGGTGGCTGTTGGGGCAGCTCTGGGCGGCCTGGTTGCCTCTTATTCCTTTCAGCTGATCTTTTTCGCAAACGCAGTTCTGTATTTCATCTTCCTGCTCATAGCGGTTTTCGGTTACCGTGCCATTGAGTCGTTTTCGCCAACGCAAACCACCAACCTGCAGGAAAATGGAGCAGTTAAAAACAGAGATAAGCTATATGCTTTATTGATTCTATGCGGCGGCTACCTTCTCTGCTGGGTTGGCTATGTCCAGTGGCAGTCAACGATATCTGCCTATACAAGAGAGCTTGATATTCCGCTTAGCCAGTATAGCTTGCTATGGACTGTAAACGGAGCTTTGATTGTTTTGGGACAGCCGCTCGTGAACCGGCTTGTTAAGCCGTTTGAGAAAAATATAAAGGCCCAGATCACTATAGGTATCCTCATATTTATTGGTTCCTTTATGGTTGCGGCAGGTGCAGGAGAATTTTCCGGTTTTATGACAGCCATGGTGATCATGACCATAGGTGAAATGCTGGTGTGGCCTGCGGTTCCAACAATAGCTGATGCGCTTGCTCCAAAGGGCAGGGAAGGCTTCTACCAGGGAATTGTTAACAGCACCGCGACAGGCGGAAGAATGATTGGTCCATTGCTGGGCGGCATCCTGGTCGATGTTTATGGCATGGCCGCATTATTTGCTGTACTTACCGTTTTATTCTTTATTGCTATATTTACCACTGCAATCTATGACCGGAAATTAAAAGCGAAGGAAAAACTGCAAGGGCAATTCTCTGAGGCTACCTACTAGAAAAAATAAAAAAATTGGCATGAACCCTTGGTTCATGCCAGTTTTTTTATAAATCATCAATGATAATATAAGTTGCTTTAACTGGACCATGAACACCCACAACCAGATTCAGTTCGATATCGGCAGAGTTGCTGGGGCCAGTGATAAAATTGACGCAGGATGCTACCTGTTTGCCTTCTAGATGCATTTGTCTCATTTTTTGGGCGGCCTGAGTCATCCTCGGCACAAGACTGCTTTTGGGTACAAGGGCAATTAAGCTTTTAGGCAGAAAACTGACGGTTCGGCCTTTATCCTGATCGCTGAAAAGAACAACCGTGCCTGATTCGGCCAGTGTTATTTCACTGATGGTAATTCCGATATTGGCCTTTTCAGCCTGTCTGATATTCTCTCTGCCTTTTGTATGATCCCACTCATAATATTCTATGTCCTGTTCAGGCCATTCGTTGTGAAAGAGGGGATCCAGGCCCCACTCTGAAAATCGATTGTCCTTCCAGGTAACAACCGGACCGCCGCCATAATTGGCAACTGTTTCCGCCAACGTTTCCGCCAGTCCTGTTTGATCTGTAACCACAACGCTTGTATGAATTCTCAGGCATTGGGTCTTAAGGACCTCGACTAATTGGTCGGGAGTGGCCCCTTTCAGGACCTCTTTTTGCGGCTGGAACTCCCAGACTGGTCTTTCAATCTTTCCTGGATGGCGGTCCCTTCCAAGACTGGATGCAATAGTATTTAAAAATGATTCCCTGTTTTGGATGGTGCCTGTCATGATTGGTTGCCGCCTTTCTCCCTATTATTAAACCAGTCCCTGAATCGCTCCTTATTAGGGGCTGGAAACTCCCTGATTTCCGTCCATGCTTTTAATGGGCCAGGACCATTGGAAATTTTATCTCCATTAGTAAATGGATTCATTGCTGCCGGAGCCAGCTTTGATCCGATTTTATAGAGAGCAGGTGAAGCAGCACCCAATCCAAAAGCCTTCATTGCCAGTTTTTCGGATATAGGGGCTTTTCCTTCTTTCTCGACAATCTCCTGCCTGTGCTTGTGTAAAAGTTCATGCAAAGGAATTTTGACTGGGCAAACCTCCGTGCAGGCACCGCACAATGTAGATGCATACGGAAGTTCCTTGTAATCTTCATAACCTCCAAGTAAAGGCGAGAGTACAGCACCTATAGGACCTGAATAAATGGATCCGTAAGAATGCCCGCCGACATGGCGGTACACCGGGCAAACATTAATGCAGGCTGCACAGCGGATACATTGGAGGACGGACTGGAACTCTGTACCAAGAATTTTTGATCTGCCGTTATCAACGATAACTAAATGAAACTCTTCAGGCCCATCAACGTCCAGCTCTTCCCTTGGGCCTGTCAGGACGGTGATGTAGCTGGTCAGTTTCTGGCCGACAGCGCTTCTTGTCAGCAGGCTTACCAGCACTTCCATTTCTTCAAAGGTAGGGACAAGTCTTTCCATTCCCATGACCGTTATTTGTGTTTTAGGCAGCGAAGTGACGAGATCTGCGTTTCCTTCATTGGTAACCAAAGAAAAGGAGCCAGTCTCGGCGACCGCAAAGTTGCAGCCTGTAATTCCAATATCCGCTGTCAGAAAATCCTGGCGAAGTGTTTCCCTTGCATGTCCGGCTAGCTCCTCAGGCTTGGATGTTTTTTGATAGCCAAGTTTATCCGTGAAAACATCGCGGATTTGTTCTTTATTTTTATGAAGGGCCGGAACCACAATATGGGAAGGGGGATCATGGTCGTCAATCTGAAGTATGTATTCTCCCAGATCCGTTTCAATCACTTCGCAGCCAGCCAATTCAAGGCACGAATTCAAGTGGATTTCCTCCGTTACCATTGACTTTGCTTTCACGACTTTCTTTGCATTTTTACTGGCAACGACTCCCCGGATATAGTCATTCGCCTCTTCGGCAGTGGATGCGAAAAAAACATGACCACCGCGTTTTGCCACATTATCGCTTAGCTGTTCTAAATAATAGTCGAGGTTTTCAAGGACATGTTTTCGAATTTCCTCCCCGTGGGAACGCCAGTCTTCCCAGTTTCCCAACTCTTCAGCAGCGCTCAGCCTTCGGGTGCCCATACTATCCTGGGCACCGGCTACAGCCCCACGCATAAAGGAATCATTTATCCCTTTTCCTACACGTTCCTTAAATTCTTCAACCCCTATTTTCATCGCCATAATCGTTTCCCTCCATTCAAAAAAGCTTGGTACGTCCATTTAGGCCAGCTTGAAAATGACTCCATTCAGCGGCTGTTCAGAACTTCGGCAATATGCAATACCCTTATCGGCTTGCCTTTCCGGTCAATGCGTCCGCCAATATTCATCAGGCATCCTGCATCGGCGCCAATTAAATAATCTGCTTGCGTTTCTTCGACATGCTGAACCTTCTCGTCAACCATTTGCTCTGAAATTTGGGCCATTTTGACCGAAAAGGTTCCTCCGAATCCGCAGCACTGTTCCTTCCCGGGAAGCTGCGTAAATTCAAGTCCTTTTACATTGCTTAAAAGAGTCATAGGAGCTTTATTTACACCCAGCAATCTAGTCATATGGCATGAAGTATGATAGGTGGCCCTTCCTTCAAACCGGGCTCCCACATCCTCCACTTTCAGGACTTCGACAATAAATTGTGTTAGTTCATAGGTTTTTTCCGCCAGCCTTTTCGCTTTTGTCTCCCATACAGGATCTCCCTTGAAAATATGGGGGTACTCATGGAACATATACGCACAGGACCCGGACGGAGATACTACATACTCGGCGCTGGCAAAGGCATCAATCATCTTTTTCATTGCTTCTTTTGATTCTTTCACGTAGCCACTGTTATAGGCAGGCTGTCCGCAGCAGACCTGCGATTCGGGAAAATCAATTTCACAGCCCAGCCGCTCAAGCAATTCGACCGTCGCTTTTCCTACATCGCTTTGAAACATATCAACCAGGCAAGTTGCAAACAGAGATACTTTCATTTTAACCACTCCTATTTAGCATCCATAAAATAGACATCTAATTAACCGGTCATCTGATGACCTGAAAAATAAGTTTTTATAAAATTAATACTACTATAATTGTAATAAACATAGAAAGGGGTTTCAAAGATTATTTTTCTATCACTCTCTATTTAACGAGGTTCGATTTGTTCCATATACTTCTGTAAAACCTCTTCGACATGTTCGATATGCTGGAGCATCAGCGTCCTGGCCTGCTCTGCTTCCTGATTTTGAATCGCCTTGTAAATGGAAAAATGCTCAGCGTAAAGTTTGTCGGTAGTCGTCTGTTTAGAATACAGCCAAAGCCGGCGTGTTTCCTTCATTGTTTCTCCCATAAGCCCCGATACATGGTTCATCAAGTTCATGAGCAAAGGATTATTGGATCCTACCGCAATGGCTATGTGGAACTGCAGGTCGGCTTTTTCCCCCAGCTCTCCATTCCCGTTGGCACGTTTCATTTCCTCAAGCGCTCTTTCCATTGATTTCAGGTTTTCTGTTGACCTATTTTGTGCGGCTGAAAAAGCAGTCCCGATTTCAAGGATTTTGCGTACCTCCAGCAGGTGATCGATATCTCCTTTGTTCATTAAAATGGCAGAGGACAGCGGAAAGGCGATTTGGGTGGCCTCAAATTCCTTCACGTAGGTTCCTTCGCCCTGGCGGATTTCAATCAGTCCCATGGCCTTAAGTGCAGTCAATGCCTCTCTTATCGCTGACCGGCCTACCTGAAAGTTTTCAGCCAGCTGCTGGACCGAATCCAGTTTATCTCCAGGCTTTAATTGACCGGTTCTAATCATTTCATGAATGGCTTCTTCCACTTCTTCATATATTTTTTTCGGTTTTATTTTTTTATAGTTCAAGTTCGAGCCCCCGCATCCCTTTTATGATCAACATTTTCATACCAACCATTTTACAATAAAATAAGAGTGCCAGGTATACACAGTGTGCAAAATTGGATATCACTGTTGAAAAGGAATCAGCATACGATAAAAATAGTTCCTCACCAGGGGATTTTCGCAGCAGGCTATCCTGCCTCTTGCAACTGGAGGGGAATTTGTTTACAATATACCATATACTTTATAAGCAAAGACGTTTGATGAAGGAGTAGTAATGAGGAGAGCCTGAAAAACTAGAGAGCTGACGGAAGGTGCAAGTCAGCCGGGCCAATCATGAACTCGCCTTAATAGTCGCCGGCATGAACTAACAGTAATGCCTGCCGTGTTCCGCGTTAAGGATGAACGAAGCGAGTGACTTGTCACTAATGTGGGTGGTACCGCGGGAGAACATACATAACCTCTCGTCCCTTTCTTGGGGACGGGAGTTTTTTATTTTTTAAAACAAACCCATCACACAATGGAAATCAATATAGCAGGAGGGTAACAAGATGAGCTTCAGCCATCATGAAATCGAAAAGAAGTGGCAGCAATACTGGGAAGAGAATAAAACGTTTAAAACAACCGAGGATGAAGGAAAAAGGAAATTCTATGCACTGGATATGTTCCCTTATCCTTCGGGTGCCGGTCTGCACGTAGGCCATCCGGAAGGATATACAGCAACCGATATTTTATCCCGCATGAAACGGATGCAGGGCTATAACGTCCTTCATCCGATGGGTTGGGACGCGTTCGGCCTCCCAGCTGAGCAATATGCGCTTGATACAGGTAATGACCCGGCTGAATTTACAAAGCAGAACATTGATAATTTTCGCCGCCAAATCAAGGCGCTTGGTTTCTCTTATGACTGGGACAGGGAAGTAAACACAACGGATCCTTCTTATTATAAATGGACCCAATGGATTTTCCTGAAGCTGTATGAAAAAGGCCTTGCCTATATTGATGAAGTTGCAGTTAACTGGTGCCCTGCCCTGGGTACAGTGCTTGCTAATGAAGAGGTTATCGATGGGAAAAGTGAACGCGGGGGCCATCCTGTAGAACGCCGTCCGATGAGGCAGTGGATGCTGAAAATAACTGCCTATGCGGACCGTCTGCTTGAGGATCTTGAGGAAGTCGACTGGCCTGAGAGCATTAAAGAAATGCAGCGCCACTGGATTGGCCGCTCGGAAGGGGCAGAGGTAACATTTGAGATTGATGGGCACGAAGGCACCTTCACAGTATTTACAACACGCCCTGACACCTTATTTGGCGCCACTTACGCTGTTCTTGCTCCAGAACATCATCTTGTCGAGAAAATCGCGTCGGCAGAGCAGCGTGAAGCAATCGATGCTTACCTTAACCAAATCAAAAGCAAGAGTGATCTGGAGCGTACCGACCTTGCCAAGGATAAATCAGGTGTATTTACAGGTGCTTATGCCATCAATCCAGTAAACGGCGAGAAAATGCCAATCTGGATTGCCGATTATGTGTTGATGAGCTATGGTACAGGCGCCATCATGGCTGTACCGGCTCATGACGAGCGTGACTACGAGTTCGCGAGGAAATTTGGCCTTGAGATCAAGGAAGTCGTCGCGGGAGGCAATGTTGAGCAAGAAGCCTATACCGGTGATGGAGAGCATGTAAATTCAGGCTTCCTGAACGGATTGAACAAAGAAGAAGGAATCAGCAAAGCCATTGCCTGGCTTGAAGAAAAAGGATTGGGCACCAAGAAGGTAACATACCGTCTGCGTGACTGGCTGTTCAGCCGCCAGCGCTACTGGGGTGAGCCAATCCCGATCATTCATTGGGAAGATGGCACCATGTCAACTGTTCCAGAGGATCAGCTGCCGCTAGTTTTGCCGAAGACAACAGAAATCAAGCCTTCAGGTACAGGTGAATCTCCGCTGGCTAACATCGCCGAATGGGTGAATGTAGTGGATCCGGAAACTGGCAAAAAAGGCCGCCGGGAAACCAATACCATGCCTCAATGGGCTGGAAGCTGCTGGTACTACCTGCGCTATATCGATCCTAAAAATGA
The DNA here is from genome assembly GCF_004340465.1 of Mesobacillus foraminis. Taxonomy (GTDB): domain Bacteria; phylum Bacillota; class Bacilli; order Bacillales; family Cytobacillaceae; genus Mesobacillus_B; species Mesobacillus_B foraminis. The sequence goes on from NZ_SLVV01000007.1 coordinate 51,162, forward strand.
ACAGGCTTTGGCGGATGCTGAAAAGCTGCAACAATGGCTTCCTGTCGATATTTATATTGGCGGAGCCGAGCATGCGGTGCTTCACTTGCTTTATGCACGTTTCTGGCACAAGGTTCTTTATGATTTAGGTGTTGTCCACACGAAAGAGCCATTCCAGAAGCTGTTTAACCAGGGAATGATCCTGGGCGAAAATAATGAAAAAATGAGTAAATCCAAAGGGAATGTAGTAAACCCTGACCAGGTTGTCGACAGTCATGGCGCTGATACTTTAAGGCTTTATGAAATGTTCATGGGACCTCTGGATGCATCCATTGCCTGGTCTACAAACGGCCTTGACGGGTCACGCCGTTTCATCGACCGAGTCTGGCGCCTGTTTGTGGAAGAGAATGGCAGCCTGAATTCAAAAATCCAGGATACCGAGGAAACCGGAAGCCTAGAGAAGGTATACCACCAGACCGTCAAGAAAGTAACCGAGGATTTTGAAGAACTTCGCTTCAACACAGCGATTTCTCAAATGATGGTGTTCATTAACGAGGCCTATAAAGCTGATGTCCTGCCTAAGAGTTACATTGAAGGCTTTGTGAAGATGTTCGCTCCAATCTGCCCTCACGTTGCCGAGGAGCTGTGGGAAAAGCTTGGTCATAAAGAAACCATCAGCTATGCAGCATGGCCTGCGTACGATGAGGCAAAATTGGTAGACGAAGAAATCGAGATTGTTATCCAAATCAACGGGAAAATCAAAACCAAAATGAAAGTACCTGCCGATGCCAATCGAGAGACGCTTGAACAAATCGCCATGGGTGATGTTACAATAAAAGAACAGATTGATGGCAAGACTGTAAGAAAAGTCATTGCCGTGCCAGGAAAGCTAGTGAATATCGTTGCCAACTAAATCAGAACCCCTTCCTCCTGCAGGAAGGGGCTTTTTGAAACAGGGGGAAAGTAGATGAATATAAGGCTTTTAACTCCGGAGGATGCAAATTTGTACAGAGATATTCGATTAGCTGCACTTAAAAGCAACCCTGCAGCATTTGCCGCCAGCTATGAAGAAGAATTTCTTTTGCCACAATCCGTTTTTGAGGAGAGGCTTCAGCAGGGAGATACTTTTACTTATGGTGCTTTTGAAGGGGCAAGGCTGGCAGGAGTCGTCACCTTGGTGAGGGAAAAAAAACTGAAGTTAAGGCACAGGACCAGCATCTTTGCTCTATTTGTATCCCCCGCGTTTCGCGGGAAAGGGGGGGGGGAAATGCTGATGAACGAAGCCATCACCAAGGCGGGGAAGCTGGAGGGAGTCGAACAGGTTTACTTGACTGTGGCTGCAAATAATGAAGCAGCAATCAACTTATATAAAAATCTTAAGTTCCAAACATATGGAAGGGACAAAAAAGCGATAAAACAGGGTGATCAGTACCTGGATGAGAATCTTATGGTCTTGTTTCTTTAAGGTATCGCCGGCTGCAGGGGGCTGCTGTGCAGGCAGTCTAGTTTTCCTTCGTACATGAGTTTTTGTATAATGAACAGGGTAAGCCAACTGAAACTGGTATTGGTGGCAGAACAATAAGGGGTGTTATAAATGGACAATATTGAGACGATTACAACCGATGAATTACAGGAAAAGCTCGAAGCCGGCGAAAAGCTTGAACTCGTCGATGTCAGGGAAGATGAAGAAGTAGCAGAAGGAATGATACCGGGTGCCAGGCATATCCGCATGGGAACAATCCCGGAGAATTTGGATAAATTCGATAAAGACACAGAGTATATTTTTATTTGCCGTTCAGGCGGCCGCAGCCATAACGTATGTCTTTACCTGCAAGATCAAGGCTATAAAGTGCGCAACATGGTCGGCGGGATGATGAACTGGAGCGGGGAAACAAAATAATCGTTTGCAAGTGAGCCGGTGCTGCCTATTTTGGGTGGTGCTGGTTTTTTTGTTTTCCTAGGGTAGAGGTTGAGGAAAAGGTCCCGTCTACGAGACCGCCTGCGGTAATAAGAAGGAGTTCAAGTAGAAGTGGTCTATGTGCCCTTTCAGGAGGAAAAGGAGAAGAGGAGGTCACGTAGAAGGGGTCTACGTGACCTTCCAGGAGGAAAAGGAGAAGAAGAGGTCACGTAGAAGTGGTCTACGTGACCTTCCAGGAGGAAAAAGAGAAGAAGAGGTCACGTAGAAGGAGTCTACGTGCCCTTCCAGGAGGAAAAGGAGAAGAGGAGGTCACGTAGAAGGGGTCTACGTGACCTTCCAGGATAAAAGGAGAAGAATAGGTCAAGTAGAAGGAGTCTACGTGACCTTCCAGGAGGAAAAGGAGAAGAGGAGGTCACGTAGAAGGAGTCTACGTGACCTTCCAGGAGGAAAAGGAGAAGAAGAGGTCAAGTAGAAGGAGTCTACGTGCCCTTCCAGGAGGAAAAGGAGAAGAAGAGGTCACGTAGAAGGAGTCTACGTGCCCTTCCAGGAGGAAAAGGAGAAGAGGAGGTCACGTAGAAGGAGTCTACGTGACCTTCCAGGAGGAAAAGGAGAAGAAGAGGTCACGTAGAAGGAGTCTACGTGACCTTCCAGGAGGAAAAAGAGAAGAAAAGGTCAAGTAGAAGAAGTCTACGTGCCCTTCCAGGAGGAAAAGGAGAAGAAGAGTCAAGTAGAAGGGGTCTACGTGCCTGCCCAGGATGAAATAGAAGAGAGGCGGTCAAGTAGCAAGAGAAATATAACAAACCAAGGGAACAGGTGAGTGGAGCATAAAAAATCAGCCACTTAAAGGCAAAGTGGCTGGTTAGAATTCACTCGAAATAAGTCCATCGGCCATAACCTTTTAGACTAAGGTTTTGAACTAATATTCTCCTTATTGTTTTATCTGAATAATCCCCCCCACACCAATCCACCATTACCCTTGTCGTTATCTTTTGATCAGGAAACAACAGCTTAAATTCTTCTATGATCCGCATGACGGCGGAATCTAGATTTTCCATCCAGCTACAGCTCCCACACATAAGCATTCTGTTTTCAGTCTTTAACATGAATGCATGACACTTTGGACATGTAATTCCTTTTTTTAGCTGTCTATAATGATAAGCAGGCCGCCTGGTATAAGGTGATTCATTGTGATGTTCTAAAAGAAGTGTTTCAGCTAACTTCGTATGCCGGGAATTTAATTTTGAAGGCTTTGAGGCTAAGGTTGTCATAAAGGAATGAAGCTGGGTAGGCAAAATAATTGGAAGTTCCCGCGGAGCCTGATAGAGGGTGAAATGCAGATTTACAAATATGACAAATGCTTCGACGGGAAAATGAAGATTTATATTTTTTAGGAGCTGGCGGAGCAGGATTTTGCTGCGCTGTGATTGATGATTGGGGTTTTTTATCTCGGTTCCGCTGATGGAATGAAAGGAATGATTTTCATAATAAAATTCGCCCTCCATGTTCTTAATTTCAAAAGTATAAATCGTGTCCTGGACAATCATCAGCGAATCGAGCTGGAAGGAGGTATTGTTGATTTCAAGCAGCAGGTCATTTAATATGAGCCTTTCTCCTGTAAGTCCATCCAGTAATAAATCAAACTTCAATTCGCCTTCAAATCCTTTTTCAAGGTTTAAGTAGTGCTGTTTTTCCCTCCCAGTCAGATTCATGCGTGCATTTAGCAGTCTTAATAGTTTTAATTCTGAAGTTGCCAGTCTTGGTTTATAAAACATTCCCCACTTCCTTTCTTTCCTTCAATAGTATGAAACTAGCAATTGCTTTACAAGGCACATAATTGTGTCTAAAGATTCAAAATTCTGACCATAATAGGGATAAAAAAGTCAAGGGAGAGGATACCATGATTCAGGTCAAACTCTTTGACCACGAGCATGAAAAGGACCTCGAAGCTGAAATGAACCGCTTTCTCAAGGTGCTGGATGAAGATAAACTGGTGGATATTAAGTATAATGTGGCAGCCATTCAGGAAGAGGAAGAAGAGGAACAGGAGCAGATTTACTGTTTCAGTGCGATGGTGGTTTATAGAGCCTGACAAGCTGTCAGGCTCTATTTTTTGACCACGCGCCTTGCATGGCATTCCCGGTGCTGGACAATCTCATCCATTGCATGTCCTACTGAGTGGAACCTGTTTCCGTTTCTAGAAGTCGCTGAATAAAAACAGGTTATTCCATCGCATATTCCACCGCATTGGAACCAGCCAGCCGGCCGGTCACTAGGGCCGAGGTGATATTGTAGCCTCCGGTGTAGCCGTGGATATCAAGGATTTCGCCGCAGAAATACAACCCGCCCATCAGCTTCGAGGCCATTGTTTGGGGCTCAACTTCTTTAACCGAAACGCCGCCCCCTGTAACAAACGCTTTTTCCAGTGGCTGTGTACCATTGACGGTAAATTGGAAATTCTTGCAGCTGGCCGCAAAACTCCTGATTTTTTCATTTGATACCTGACCGCCCTGGGCTGAAGGATCGATTTCATTTCTTTCAAGTAAAAACAAGAGGTATCTTTCGGGAATCAGGCCTTTTAGCACATTTTTGACTGATTTTTTTGGTTCTGCCTTGATAAGGGAGTTGATCTCCTGGAACAGTTCCTCCGTTTTTTTCTCCGGAAGCGCATCAAGGTTCACTGTAACTCTCTTGAGGTCCCATTTTTTCATTGCTTTAACCACAAATTGACTGCATCTCAGGACAGCGGGGCCGCTAATCCCAAAATGAGTGAAAATCATATCCATTTTATGCGTAACCAAAGGCTTGCCTTTGGGATTGAGCACACTTAAAGCAACACTTCTTAAAGATAGCCCCTGCAGGACCTTTTCCTTAATAAATCCTTCATCGGAGAGAAGAGGGACTTCTGTAGGAAATAGCTCTGTAATAGTGTGGCCTGCTTTTTCAGCCCATGCGTAGCCATCACCAGTAGAGCCTGTATGGGGAACAGATTTACCCCCTACGGCAATAACAACACTTTTAGCCGATAAGATCTCATTCCCAGGCAGTTCCACGGACTCAACTCTTCCGTCCTTGTAATGAACGTCCAGAACAGGACAGTTCACCCGAACATCGACATCCAACTCCTTAAGTCTTGATATCAATGCATCTACAACTGATTGGGCTTTGTTGCTGACTGGAAACATTCGGCCGTGATCTTCTTCCTTTAATTCAATGCCTAGCTTTTCAAAAAACGCGATAATGTCTTCATTGCTAAAAATGGAGAAGGCACTGTACAAAAATCGCCCATTGCCAGGAATATGTTTAATAATTTCTTCGATAGGGAGCCGGTTTGTCACATTGCAGCGGCCTCCCCCCGAGATGGCAAGCTTTCTTCCAAGCTTGTCTCCTTTATCGATGAGGAGCACTTTCCTTCCTTTTTCACCGGCCGCAATCGCTGCCATCAGGCCGGATGGACCTCCGCCCAGTATAATACAATCATATTTCATTTCTTTTCACCAACTTATTTACTAAAGGATTTTATCATTATAACATTTCCATAATGGGCGGAAATGAAACAATGCCCCGAAATATACTGTGACGGCGGATTGAACCAGGCCTGCCATGGAAGATTAATTTATACTAATGCAGAGCGTTTATGTTAAAATAAAGTTTTGAGACGATAATGTGTTGTATATTTTATGGAAGCGAGCACGCTTTTCAAGTAGGAAGGGATATTATGTCATCTAAGCTGTTGAGAGGGACCTTTATCTTGACCCTCGGGACCATCCTGTCCAAAGTCCTGGGGCTGTTTTATGTCATTCCGTTTTATGCGATTGTGGGAGATCAGGGGACTGCGCTTTACCAGTATTCCTATGTGCCATATACCATTTTTATCAGTATAGCCACGGCAGGAGTTCCGCTGGCGGTTTCAAAGTTCATCTCGAAGTACAATGCCCTTGAAGAATATGCAGTAGGAAGAAAACTGTTTAAGTCCGGAATCCTGATTATGCTGGCAAGTGGTATAATTTCATTTCTTATCATGTATATCACGGCTCCGGGACTCGCCGCAATGTCAATTGGCTCTGAAACTAAGGACGCAAAAATAAGCATTGAGGATGTCACTACAGTCATCCGTGCCGTAAGTTTTGCGCTAATTGTCGTTCCTGTCATGAGCCTTGTCCGCGGATTTTTCCAGGGACACCAGTCAATGGGCCCATCGGCAGTCTCCCAGGTGGTGGAGCAGCTTGTCCGGATTATCTTTGTACTGGGCGGAGCATTTGTCGTATACAAGGTGATGGATGGCAGCCTGGTAAGTGCTGTCAGTGTGGCAACCTTTGCAGCCTTTATTGGGGCCCTCGGAAGCCTTGCCATTCTGGGCTGGTACTGGTATAAGCGAAAATCCAATCTAGACAAACTATTAACAGAAGATAAGCGTACAATGGATATTTCTTTAAAAGAAATCTATAAAGAAATATTGCTGTATGCTGCTCCCTTTGTCTTTGTCGGGGTTGCCAATCCGCTTTTCCAGTTTATTGATCAGGTTACCTTCAGCAGGGCCATGGCCTCAGTTGGATTGAAAGACCAGGCAACTGCGGCTTTTTCGGTCCTTAATTTCCAGACACATAAGCTGGTTATCATACCTGTTTCCCTTGCTACTGCCTTTTCATTGACGCTTGTCCCGAGCATCACGAAGTCATTTGTGGAAAATGACAGGAGAAGCTTGAATCAGCAGCTTGATCAGACTTTCCAGGTACTTATGTATCTGACGGTTCCTGCAGTAGTAGGGCTGTCGATCCTTGCAGAGCCGGCCTTTACTGTTTTCTATGAAAACAAAGAGCTGGGAACCGAGATTTTAAGGGCCTACGCACCTGTTGCTATATTATTTGCGTTATTTTCCGTTACGGCAGCGATTCTGCAGGGAATAAACGAACAGAGGTTTACCGTCTTGAGCCTGCTGACGGGCCTGCTGGTGAAATTAAGCCTTAACATTCCATTGATTCAGCATTTTGAGACAGAAGGGGCTGTACTCGCAACAGCTCTTGGATATACAGCTGCCATTCTGATCAACCTTTTTGTTATCAAATATTTTGCGCGTTATCCATTTAAATTTGTGGCTAGACGAATAGTCTTGATCCTGATTTTCTCAGCAGTAATGGGAGCAGGAACCCTTGCAGCCTATGAGGGACTGAGCGAATTGATTTCTCCAGCTTCCAAGCCTGGCTCCATTTTAATCATTGTCATATGTGCACTTTTTGGTGCAGCCATATATGCCTATCTTAGCTTCCGTTCCCGATTGGTTGATCTGCTCTTTGGGGATAAAGTGGACAAAATTAAAAGAAAGCTTCGGCTGCCCATATAAAAGCAGGCCCCTGCCAAAGCGCGGGGCCCATTTTTTATAGCGGGGGAATCTTAATAGTAGGTTTCATAGTCAGGACGAGTAAGCCCCAAGCGGCGTTCAATCCGATCAACGCGTCGGTCTAATTGGTTAATCTGATTGCCTAGCCTTTGTACCTGGCGTTCAAGCCGTTCTAATCGCTGATTAACATTGCCACCCCCGGGGAATCCAGGGAAAAATTGCCCTTGCTGACGATAATCCATCATGATCATTCATCTCCTTTGTCAATTAACAGGTAAAGCATGATAACAGTCTATGTGGAGATGGTAAAAAGGAGTGGGCTAAAGCCCATTAAAACAGGAGTGATAAAAATGCGAATTGATAAAATGCTTTCCAATACGGGATTTGGCAGCCGGAGAGAAGTAAAAAAACTTCTTAAAGATGGTGCAGTTCAAGTAAACAGTATGACGATTAAAGACCCGGGTCATCATGTTGATGTGAAAGGAGATACTGTTTTGGTCCACGGTGAAGAGGTCAGCTACCGGGAGTTCATTTACTTAATGATGAACAAGCCTCCAGGAGTCATTTCAGCCACAGAAGATCATCATGATCAGACTGTCATCGACCTCCTTGAGCTAGAAGACTCAATCTACGAGCCTTTTCCTGTAGGCAGACTGGACAAGGATACAGAAGGGCTGCTGCTGATTACAAATGACGGCCAGCTAGCACATAGGCTGCTATCGCCGAAAAAGCACGTACCAAAAACGTATTTTGCCGTTATTGAAGGGGAAGTGACAGAGGAAGATATCATAGCCTTTCAGCAGGGGGTCATCCTTGATGATGGCTATAAAACCAAGCCCGGTGATCTCAAAATCATAAAAGCAGGGCTGACTTCCGACATTGAACTGACGATCACGGAAGGAAAGTTTCATCAAGTGAAGCGGATGTTTCAGGCTGTTGGAAAAAGGGTGATCTATCTCAAACGACTTTCAATGGGACCGCTTAAGCTGGATGAGACGCTGGAACTTGGGGAGTATCGGGAATTGACCGATGAAGAAATTGAACTTTTGATGAAGCAGGATAAATAATATCAAATACCATAAAAAATAGAACCCCGCTTATAATAGTGGCAGAGTTCTATTTTTTTTCATATTGTTTAGGACGTCAATTTAACTTTTTTTTGTGTCGTGGTCCATTTTCCACGGCTGGGGCTTTTTACTAAGTCGTTATAGGCGAGGACATTTAAATCCCTCTGGATGGTCCGGGGGGTGATGCCAAACTCCTCTACAAGATCCTGGGTTGTTACCGTCCCATTCTTTCTAATGAACATGTAGATGGACTTGATACGGTTTATCATCCGGTTAGTTGAAGGTTTCAAACAACCACTCCCTATCCTTTATTAAACCCTGGGCATATTCCAGCAACCGACAGTTCAATGAAGATGAATCTTCGACTTATGTAGTTTTCTTCTTTCCAGCCATCTCCTTTACAGTTCCCGTTGTAAAACAGGTTTTGTATTGGCACCTTTTCGACTATTCTACCCTTTTTTAAGATAGAATTCTACAAAGTTGACCAAATTTACAAAATATTAATCTGTTTTATAACTTAAATGTTCGGAAATCCCCCTTTCTTTTTACTCTCACTTAACAATATGGCGAAAGACAGGCAAATTATGAATAGAAGATTGAAAATTTAGAAAAACAGACAGGTTATTTTGGCACACAAAAGTGTGAATAGGACAAATCAGTTTAAAAAAAAGGGGAAGAGCGGTAAGATGAAGGAAACTATAAAAAGTGAAAGCATTTGCATTTCCTACATTTCCTAAAGAGATATAATCAATAAAAGAGACATATGGAGGGATTCACGTGACTTCGATCAATTGGACAGAGGAAGTAGATAAAAGGAAGGAACAATTGATTCGCGACACTCAAGAATTTTTAAAAATAAAAAGTGTGCTTGATGAGGAAAATGCGACAGCTGATGCCCCGCTGGGAAAGGGGGTAAAAGAAGCACTTGACTATATGCTTCAGATAGGAAAAAAAGATGGATTTACTGCAAAAAATGTTGGGGATTTGGCTGGCCATCTTGAATTCGGCAAAGGGGACGAGATTGTCGGAATCCTTTGTCATGTTGATGTGGTGCCTGAAGGAGATGGGTGGACGAGCCCGCCATACAGTGCAGAAATTCGTGACGGTAAGATATTTGCCCGTGGAGCTATTGATGATAAAGGCCCAACCATGGCTGCCTATTATGCCATGAAAATTGTTAAAGAACTGGAACTCCCTTTACAACGGCGTGTCCGAATGATCATTGGGACAGATGAAGAAAGCAACTGGCGGTGTGTTGAACATTATTTTAAACATGAAGAAATGCCTTCGATGGGATTCGCCCCTGATGCTGATTTTCCGATCATCTATGCTGAAAAAGGGATTGCCGATTTTGATTTAGTGTCAGCTAAGCGGGAAGATGATCGCGAAGAAGGCCATGATGTTGAGGTGTTAAATTTCTCTTCCGGCAGACGTTACAATATGGTGCCTGATTTTGCTACCGTTTCTCTTGATGTTTTTAAAGCCCAGAATGAGATTTTGCAGCGGTACGAGGAATATAAAAAACAGCACGGCCTTGGAGGAGAGTGTCACGTAGACAGCGGGATGCTCATTCTGGAATTTGAAGGAATTTCTGCCCATGGGATGGAGCCGGACAACGGCAAGAACGCCGGCTTGCACATGTCAAGATTCCTGGCAGGGCTTAATATCGATTCCAGTGCCAATCAGTTTTTTGAATTTACCTGCGAGTATTTTAAGGATTCGCGGGGGAGAAAGCTTGGAGTTGCCTTTTCTGATGATATAACTGGCGACCTGACGATCAATGTAGGAATCTTGAGTTATACAAAGCAGGCAGGCGGACGGCTTGGTTTGAATATGCGTTACCCGGTTACAACCGACTTTGAGAAGGTAAAGGCTGCCATTGAAAAAGTGGCCGAAGTCGAGGGATTCACAGTCGAGAACTTCAGCAATTCTAAACCGCACCATGTAGATGAAAATGAATTCCTGGTCCAAACATTAAAAAAGGTATATGAGGAACAGACCGGGGAAAAGGCAGAGCTCATATCGATCGGCGGCGGAACCTATGCCCGTTCATTGACATCGGGAGTGGCTTTTGGTCCTCTATTCCCGGGGCGAGAAGATGTAGCACATCAGAAAGACGAATATATCTTAATAGAAGATATGCTTAAGGCTACCGCCATTTATGCCCAGGCAATCTATGAATTGGCAGGAAAATAAAGGAGTGTTAAGAAAATGACACAATATGTGGCAGTGAACGGCAACTTGATTGACAGAAAAAACGCCTATATTGATATTGAAGACAGGGGCTATCAATTTGGCGACGGTGTGTATGAGGTCATAAGGGTTTATAATGGTAAAATGTTCACAGGCAATGAGCATTTGGAGCGCTTGTGGAAAAGTGCGAGCTCCATTGGGATTACTATTCCACATTCAAGGGAAGAGCTCAAGGATCTCCTTGAACAGCTTATACAAAAAAATAAGTTGTCTCTGGGAACTGTATACCTGCAATACACCCGCGGGATTGCTCCCCGGAAACATCCTTTTCCTTCTGACGATGTAAAGCCAACACTTGTTGCCTATACCAAAGAAGTGGGACGTCCGGAGGAAAAACTGCATTCCGGCATCAAAGCGATTCAGACAGAGGATATTCGCTGGCTCCGCTGTGATATTAAAAGCTTAAATCTGCTGGGGAACCTCCTGGCTAATCAAAAGGCCGCGGAAGCAGGCTGTGATGAAGCAATCCTGAACAGGGACGGCAGAGTCACAGAAGGAAGCCATTCCAATATTTCCATCGTGAAGGGTGGAAAGATTTATACACATCCAGCCAACAATTATATACTTAACGGAATATCAAGAAGGGTAATGCTGGAGATTTGCGCCCGTGAAGGCATACAGGTGATTGAGGAACCTTTTACTGTTAAAGAGCTTCAAGATGCTGATGAAATATTCCTTACGGGGACCACGGTGGAGGTTATGCCGGTTATTGAGCTGGACGGGAAAAGTGCAGGGGGCGGCAAGCCAGGGCCTGTTACAAGAAAGCTGCAAAACTGGTTTAAAGCTGAAATTGAAAATCAATGCGGAAGATTATAATACGACTAAAAAAAGGGATTGCTGTGCAATCCCTTTCTCCAAACCAATTTTTACCCTTCAAACTGGAATAGATCGCTTGAAAGATACCTCTCACCTGTGTCACAAACGATGCAGACTACCGCTTGATCAGGACTCAGGTTCTTTGCGACATTGATGGCCGCAAAGCAGGCAGCTCCAGAGGACGGGCCTACAAGGACTCCTTCCTCTCTTGCAAGCCTTCTAACAGTATTGTAGGCTTCTTCATCTTCAATGTTATGGATTTCATCGTATACATCCTGGTTAAGGATCTCGGGAATAAAGCCGGGGCTGGTCCCAACAAGTTTATGCTTGCCAGGTTTTCCTCCCGAGAGGACCGGGGAACCTGCGGGCTCAACTACGTGGACTTTGACTTCGGGATACTTTTCTTTAAGTGCTTCCCCTGTGCCGGTAATCGTTCCGCCTGTTCCTGCTGTCGCCACAAATGCGCCCAGGGACATTTTTAATTCTTCCATAGCTTCAATGATTTCTTTGGCCGTTGTCTTCCTGTGGGCATCCGAGTTCGCTTCGTTTTCAAATTGCATAGGCATGAAGCTGCCGGGTATCTCTTTTAGCAGTTCTTGCGCTTTCTTTATTGATCCAGGCATTTTTTCGTCTCCCGGAGTCAGCACTACTTCTGCTCCATATGCTTTCAGAATATTGATCCTCTCTGCCGTCATCGTATCCGGCATAACTAGAATGGCTTTATATCCCCTTGCCGCTGCATTCATCGCCAGGCCGATTCCTGTATTCCCGCTTGTCGGCTCAATGATGGTTGCGCCAGGTTTCAGCTTTCCTTCTTTTTCGGCCGTGACAATCATATTGTAGGCAGCACGGTCTTTAACGCTTCTGCTCGGATTGTAGAATTCCAGCTTGAGATATACCGCAGCTCCTTTTTCAGGTGCGAGCCTGCTCAATTTTAAAAGTGGCGTGTCGCCGATCAAATCAGCAATATTATTTACTGCTTTCAATTGAATTCCCTTCTTTCGGTGTTGTTCACTAAGTATAAGGTTGCCTTATTTTTATAAAAATAAAGGTTATCCTTTTAATAATACTAATAAAACAGACACAATATCAAATCATGAATCTCTCCGGTTCCTCCATTGGTTTGTTAAAATAGATCATGAAACAGAAAGGGCGTTTAACGTATGTCTGATGAAAAACACCATTATTTTTATGCCTTGGCATTGCCTGATGAAGCGAAGGAGTGCCTATCGGCAGCAGGTAAAGAGCTGCAGGAACAATTTCCGTTTAAACGATGGGTCCATCCGCTGGATCTGCATATTACTCTTGCTTTCCTGGGGAATGCTCCGGAAGAAAAACTCAATGCTTCTATAAAAAACCTGGAGGCCACTTTAAATCCCGGAAAGTTTTCTCTGCAAATCGAGAAGCTAGGTGTCTTTGGAAAAATGGACTCACCCAGGATCTTTTGGGCCGGTGTTAACCACGAACCAAAATTAAATGATGCGAGAGAACAAGTATACGCGTCATGCAAAGCTTCTGGATTTCAGCTGGAAACACGGCCATTTAAGCCACATATAACGTTAGCAAGAAAGTGGGCAGGGAATGAGCCGTTTTCACCACAGCTTTTAGAGATGAAAAATCCATTCCTCAAGGATCCGGTGCTATTAAGTGGAGATAAAATCGTTTTATACAAGACCAATTTAGGGAAAGAACCTAAATATGAGCCAGTTAAAGTTTTTCCTCTCAGGTAAATCGAAATTTGATATGTAAAGGACAGGGCAAAGTATGGCGCAACTAATTAAGCTTCATGACTATGTGTCACGCTATCAGCAGGATATTTTTGTATATCCCTCGCGGTATGTACGTCTGAAACAGAAGCAATGGCAAGGGTTAAAAATGGCTTGGGAGAATGAGCCGCCTTCGGGAAATGAAAATATACTGTCTGGCATGAATCAAGCTGGAAAGAAGAAACAGGATTTTCTGCAAAAGATGAAAAAAGTCTTCATTAAGCGTAAAGAGCTTGAACAGGAGATGGAAGATTTGGGTAAAAAGGAAAGTGAGGATGAGGAACTGGAGGTATCAGAAATTCCTTCTAACATTCAAACAGAGATAGAGTTAAAGCAGTATTATCTAGATCGCCTGCTGCCTTTTCAGTTGAAATGGGCCAGCTCTACCTTAATGGAAAGATCGTTCCCTGATCAGTCATTCTTTAGAGATGGAAATCTCAGATATTTCCTTCAAAGGTTTCCTGACACATTCCTGGTCATGTACAAACCAGTTTTCCTGCTGAGGAACGCTCCAGTGGAAGGGGAAAGTATCCTTATCACCCCAACTGCAGCTTGGTGCATCACTTTCCTGGAGGACGAAACAGATGCTGTTTATATTGGTTCAAAGGAGCACTTTTGGAATAAAAAGACAGGCAATCAAGAGGTTAAGCTCCTGAACCCATTGCTTGCTTTGGACAGGACAGAAAAAATTGTCCAGCATCTATTTAATGATTTAGACATCGATATGCCGGTCTTTAAAGCAATTCTTTCCCGAAACGGCTATATCGATTATTCTTTCCCGCCCTATGGCATACAGTTTATAGATAAGAGAAATTACCCGGAATGGTTCCAGTCTATGAGAAGTTTGAGCTCCCCTCTTAAGCATGTGCAGTTAAAGGGAGCGCAGGCACTACTTGCACACTGTCTAACGACATCGGTGAGAAGGGCCGAATGGAGAACAGATGGATAAAACCCTTCCAAATAAGGCGGAAATATATGAAGAGGATATACTTTATTGTCAACCTCCATGCTAAAAATGGGGGCTGCCGAAAGACATGGGGAATAATTGAAAAGGAATTAAAGGCAAAAAAAGTTTCATATAAAGCGTTTTTTACTGAATATCCGGGCCATGCGGCAATTTTAGCCGATTCCATAGGAAGGTTTCTCACGAGCGATGAAGCATTTGTAACTGCAGTAGGCGGTGACGGAACATTTCATGAAGTTGTTAACGGGTCCGCTGAGCACCGGAATATCACTTTAGGATTTATTCCGGCTGGATCAGGCAACGATTTCTCAAGAGGTCTAGGCATTCCAAAACATGCTAAGAGAGCCATATCCCAGCTTTTAAAAAGCATGGACCAAAAGACTGTCCAGTTTATTGATAGTGGCAGGATTTCTCAACAAGGCAGGGACCATACCTATTTTATTAACAGTATGGGAGCGGGCTTTGATGCTGATGTAGCAAAGGGATCGAATGAATCGGAGATGAAAAGCCTGTTTAACCGCTTTTTACTTGGTCGACTAATTTATGTATATATATTATTGAAGCTCCTTTTTACTTATAAAAGGACCGATATGGAGATATGGGTAGACGGGAAAAAATACAAATTTGAAAAAGTCTGGTTTGTGGCCATTTCAAACCAGATATACTATGGCGGGGGAATGAAAATCGCACCTGATGCTGTGCCTACGGATGGATTGCTTGATATGACGGTTGTCTACAGCCTTTCCAGATTAAAGCTATTATTTGTCTTTATTACAGTATTTTGGGGAGGCCATGCTGCCTTTCAGGAAGTTTGGACCTGCAGAGGGATGAAGGTATCTATACGGTCGGGCCGGAAAGTCCGGGTGCATGCTGACGGAGAAGTGATTGGAGAGACCCCAGTAATGATCCAGGTCTGCAGGGGTGCAGTTCCTGTAGCTGGAATCTTGACAAACTGAGAAGATAGAGAAGGGCTGAGGAGATGAAAAATTTATGATTGCAATAAAACGGATGTTTGACGCGTATCTAGATGAAATGCAGACGATCACTATACTACTCCCGCATTCTTACCATCATGGTTCCTCTTCAGCATTTTATATACATGATGGGAACGAGAATATCCCACTTGTCATAAAAGAAAAGATACCGCTTGCAGATAGTGTTAAATATATATGCCATACAACTTTTAGACCAGATATTGGAAAGATGTATCCGGTTCTTGATGAGCATGGTGGAAAAACGGACCTGCAGATCGGGGCAGTTATCCGCACAACGGAGTTTGACCAGAGCTTTTCATATGCAGGCGATGATTTAGGAGTCACACTCCTTCCTGATAAGACGCTCTTTAAAATTTGGGCGCCAACCTCTACCCAGGTCAAGCTGAAACTATGGAATAAAGACGACGGTGCACCCGAACTGCGAGTGATGCACCGAGGGGATAAAGGAGTCTGGTCAATAGAAGTAGATGGCAGCCTTGAGCTATATCGATACAGCTTCCTTGTCTGCATTAATCTCGAATGGAGGGAAGCAGCCGATCCATATGCCAAGGCCGTGACGGCCAATGGAAAAAGCGGGGTTATCGTCAACCTGGAAAAAACGAGACGCACGAAACAGGTGCTACCTGGTTTTGATCATCCATGTGATGCGGTGATCTATGAAACCCATGTCCGGGACCTGACGATTCATCCTGCAAGCGGTGTTATTCATAAAGGAAAATATCTGGGAGCTGCAGAATTGGACACTAAAAGTCCTTCAGGTGAAGCAACCGGACTTTCTTATATTAAAAATCTAGGCATTACTCATATTGAATTTCTCCCTTTTCATGACTTTGAAGGTGTAGATGAGCTGGATCCTTTAAAGGAATACAACTGGGGCTACAATCCAGTCCACTTCAATGTGCCTGATGGGAGCTATTCACTGGACCCAAATGACCCATATAAAAGGATCAGTGAATTAAAGCAGCTGATTTCTGCGGTACATTCCCAGGGCCTGAGAGTCATTATGGATGCAGTTTATAATCATGTTTATATCAGGGAAAAATCTCCATTTGAACAAATCGTACCCGGTTACTATTTCCGCCACGATGCAGACGGCCTCCCTTCCAACGGAACAGGAGTTGGAAATGACTTTGCCTCTGAACGTGCCATGGCAAGGAAATTTATTGTTGATTCGGTCCGCTACTGGATGGAGGAGTTTCACCTCGATGGGTTACGTTTCGATTTAATGGGAATTCTTGATATTGGAACTATGCAGGCTGTCAGAAAAAAAGTTGATGAAATCGATCACTCAGCCCTGATTATTGGGGAGGGATGGGACCTGAACACCCCTATTCCAAATGAAGAAAAAGCGAGCATCGGAAATCAGGCGAAAATCCCGCGGATCGGTCAATTCAACGATTGGTTCAGGGACACAATTAAAGGAAGCACCTTTAATCTTTATGATCGTGGATATGCGCTGGGGAATGAAAGGTACACAGAATCGGCAAAGCAGGTAATGGCCGGAAGTATCGGGATCGGTAAGCGAAAAACAGGATTGTTCCTGGAGCCTGCTCAGTCGGTAAATTACGTTGAATCTCATGATAATCATACTCTTTGGGATAAGATGGAGGCTTGCGGGCAGGACAGCATTGAAAAGAGGCACCGTCTTGCTACCTCGATGGTCCTCCTTGCACAGGGGATTCCTTTCCTTCATAGCGGACAGGAGTTTTTCCGAACAAAAAGGGGAACTGGCAACAGTTATCGGTCACCTGATGACGTAAATTGGCTGGACTGGGAGCTAAGGGATGCCAATTTGGAAAATGTCAGGTATATTCAAGGGATTTTGTCCATTCGCCGCTCACACCAAGCGTTCAGATTACCTAATACATCTTTAATCCGCACGCATATGAGTTTCTCGCCTCAGCCTCCTCCAGTGATTGGATACACTCTTTCGGATGTTGGAATGTTCGGGAAATGGACTACAATTGCCGCTTTTTTTAATCCTTCTCTTGATAAGAAAAGTGCAGAATTGCCTGGGGAAGGGGACTGGAAAATTTTAGCTGACGGAAAGCAGGCTTCAGCAGAGCCTATTGGAGTTTTAACTGGCAAAAGCGCTGAGCTGCCGCCATGCTCCTTGCTTATTGCAGTCCGATGAACATTAAAGATTTCTTATGGATAGCGGGAAACCTTTGATGTAAAATGTTAAATAAGTGGTCATGTACTTGACGAGGAAAGCAAGTTGGAGATAAAATTTATAAAGATAGCTATTGTACGATATCTTAATCAATAGCTGTCTTTTTTATTCTTAGGAATGTTATCCGTAAACATATATTAGTTTCACAATCTTAGCTATGGAATGGAAATAGTGACATAAATTGAAGGTGAACAACTTTGGAAGATTTATTTGGACAGGATTGGGAAATCGTTCCTGCAGGCGGTGCCACCGGAGCTGCCTATTTTGCCCGGCATGAAGAACAACGCCTGTTTTTAAAGCGGAATTCTTCACCTTTTCTTGCAGTTCTATCCGCTGAAGGGATTGTCCCCAAGCTTGTTTGGACAAAAAGGCTGGAAACAGGCGATGTAATTACTGCCCAGCAATGGCTTAATGGGCGGGAATTAAAGTCGGCAGACATGCATGATGAGAGTGTGGCAAAGCTTTTAAAGAAAATCCATTGCTCAAAACCGCTGCTTGGAATGCTGAAAAGACTTGGCAAGACTCCGTTGAAGCCTGCGACCCTTTTGGAGGTTCTCAAGGACAGCATTGATGAAGAAGTATACAGGCTTTCTGCTGTAGCGGCTGCTCTTAAGTTCCTTGAAAGTGAATTGGAGCATATTGATGTTAATGAAAAAGTTGTCTGCCATTGTGATGTAAATCATAACAACTGGCTGTTGGCAGACGACAACCAGTTGTTTTTAATTGACTGGGATGGAGCCATGATTGCGGACCCTGCCATCGATCTCGGCATGCTCCTCTATTCGTATATCCCTGAGGAGAAATGGGAAGACTGGCTTCGCCTATATGGAATACCTTTGACACCAGGTCTTAAGATTCGCATGAAGTGGTACTTCATTGCCCAGGTATTGACCCACATCCAATGGCATAAAAGCCAAAAGAGATTTCCAGAAATGGAAAAATGGGTGCAATATCTTGAAAAGGCAATCTAAGAAAATTGTCCAATATCATCCACCCAGGAGGATAAATTGGTCTGGTTGGAAAGGATATGCTCATCGAGGTCTGCAGAGTATTTTCCATTTTGGCTGTAATTATATATTTCCTGTAAGATCGGCTTTACATTGCTGTCAAGATTGTTATTCACCATCAATGACTTCACAAGCCGTTCCAGTTGTTCACATTCGGAAACTGAACCGCAGCAGTCGGTTTGGTGGTTTGTTAATATATCTTTTAAAAGATTGACTTGATCATGATGATTAAGAGGCATGCCATTCACCCTTTCGTCACTAATTTATTAAAACTATTCGCTCGTACGCATCTGCATTTTAAAAAAGTAATCCACATAGATATTTTGTGGATTCTTTTTTTGTTTATACTAGGTATGAATGAGAACTTATTTAGCTTGATATTTAGTACTGGCACGTGATATGGTTTGAACGATATCATTTTTTACAGAGGTGTCTTGATGAGATTAAGAAATAAGCCATGGGCTAAAGATAAACTTTCAGATAATCCCCAGTACGTTGTCCATGAACCTGAGCAATACCGCGGCCGCTGGAACGAGCTTTTTAAACAAAACCAGCACCTTCATATTGAAATCGGCACTGGAAAGGGCCGTTTCATTACGGAAATGGCAAAGGCTAATCCTGAGATTAATTACATTGGAATTGAGCTGCAGGAGAGTGTCATTGTTTCCGCACTGGACAGGGTGATTGAAGCAGAAGTGAATAATTGCAAATTAATGAACGTAAATGCTGCGGAGCTGGGAAAATATTTTGCCCGCGGAGATGTTGACCGTGTCTACCTTAATTTTTCTGATCCATGGCCAAAAACCAGGCATGAAAAAAGAAGGCTGACATATAAGAGTTTCCTGTCCACTTATGAAGAGATCCTCGTTCCGAATGGAGAAATTCATTTTAAAACAGATAACCAGGGGCTTTTTGAGTATTCGTTAACAAGCTTTTCCGCTTATGGCTTGCTGTTGAAATATGTCAGTCTTGATTTGCATCACAGTGATTTTGAAGGCAATATCATGACCGAATATGAAGAAAAGTTCTCTTCAAGGGGAAATAGGATTTACAGGGCTGAGGTCCAATATCGGACAAAATAAGATAAAAACACCTGGCAGAAGCCTGGTGTTTTTTTTATTTTCAATTGTCTGTAAACTCAGGTAGAATGAATAGGAGTATGATGACAGGGGGGACATGATGGAACAGTTAAAGATAGGAAGCTGCACTTTTACGTGGCTCAATGGAGGAGTGACCCACCTTGATGGAGGTGCGATGTTTGGAGTTGTGCCTAAGGCGCTATGGGCCAAAAAATACAAAGTGAATGAAAAAAACCAAATTGAATTAAGGACAGATCCCATTTTGATTCAAACTGGTTCAAACAATTTCCTGGTTGAAGCAGGGATAGGGAATGGGAAGCTGTCTGATAAACAGAAACGCAACTTCGGTGTAGAGGAAGAATCAAAAGTAGAAGATTCTTTAGGAAAATTGGGGCTTTCGGCATTGGATATTGACTACGTACTCATGACTCACATGCATTATGACCATTCGTGCGGGTTAACTAGAGAAAAAGAGGGGCGATATTTTTCTGTTTATCCCAATGCCAAAATTGTCACCTCCGAGGTTGAGTGGGACGAAATGAGGAATCCCAATATTCGTTCCAGAAATACATATTGGAGAGAAAATTGGGAGCCCGTTCAAGAGCAGGTGGTAACTTTTAAGAAAGAATGGTCTGAAGGCCCTTTAAGAATGATCCATACTGGCGGTCACAGCAATGGACACTCCATTCTAATCATAGAAGACGAGGGAGTAACGGCTGTTCACATGGCCGACCTAATGGCAACCCATGCCCATCAGAATCCTCTTTGGGTTATGGCCTATGATGACTATCCGATCGACTCCATTCAGGCAAAGAAAGAGTGGCTGGACTTCGGGGTGAAAAGAAATGCATGGTTCACTTTTTACCATGACGCCATATACCGGGCCATAAAGCTCAAGGAGAATGGCGATATCCAGGCGGCCGTTAACAGGGAATTAAACAAGTAAAGGCCTGGAACAGTGCCAGGCCTTCTTTTAGAGCAGTTTATTGGTTTCAAGAATAGTTCCGGAAGCTGCATCAGCAACAAATTCGAATTGTTCAAGTACGCCATCAAGAGTTCTGCTGATACCGCCTCTGTAGACTTTATACTCAATGGGCGGCCGGGAATAATTCTCAGGATTCATATTGATCCATGAACCGCTGATGGGTCCAGCTTTTTTAAAAGCTGCCTTCGCCTGCTCCAGAACATACTCTGGCGAAATATCCTTACGTGAAACGGCTTCTTTTACTGCATAGGCACCCGCAAGACCTGTACCGACTCCGACAAGAAAATACTTCCAGTTCATATTGACCTCCGTTCAATTGTCAAAAAACTTATTTTACTCATCATATCAAATAACTATATGCTATCAAAGAAAAATCATATCCCATTCTTCAAACCGCCTCACAGGGAGCGGGGTAATTATTGGCAACCTCAGAAAACTTCTGTAAAATAACAGTTGGAATACATAATAATTAGATACGCTAAATAAAAGATAAAAAAGGAGCCAGAGTATGAATGAGCAAACATTAAATTTGTTCCAAACATTGACTGAGCTGCCTGGAGCCTCTGGATTTGAGCATAAAGTCCGCGGGTTCATGCGCAGCCAGCTTGGCCAATATGCAGATGAGATCGTCCAGGATGGTTTAGGAAGTATTTTCGGTGTCAAACGAGGAGATGCTGATGGACCGACAGTCATGGTGGCGGGTCACATGGATGAAGTTGGATTCATGGTGACAAACATTACAAAAAATGGGATGATTCGCTTTCAGACACTTGGCGGTTGGTGGAGCCAGGTCCTTTTGGCACAGCGCGTCCAAATCTGGACAGAAAATGGTCCGGTGATGGGAGTGATCGGGTCCATCCCTCCTCATCTGCTTGATGATTCAAAGCGCAACAAGCCGATGGATATCAAAAACATGTTGATTGATATCGGTGCTGATGATAAAGAAGATGCGATAAAAATCGGCATTAAACCAGGCCAGCAAATTGTTCCAGTATGTCCGTTTACTCCGATGGCGAATAACAAGAAAATTATGGCCAAGGCATGGGATAATCGTTATGGATGCGGTCTTGCGATTGAATTGCTCAAGGAAACGAAGGATGAAACCCTTCCAAATATTCTCTATTCCGGTGCCACTGTACAGGAGGAAGTTGGATTGAGAGGGGCGCAGACTTCTGCAAGCTTGATCAAGCCTGATATTTTCTTTGCGCTGGATGCAAGCCCGGCCAATGATATGTCAGGGGATAAAAATGAATTTGGCCAGCTTGGAAAAGGAGCACTTCTAAGGATTCTGGACAGAAGCATGGTTACCCATCGGGGAATGAGAGAATTTATTCTTGATACAGCTGAAACGAACAGCATTCCATATCAATACTTTGTTTCGCAGGGAGGTACGGATGCAGGTCGGGTGCATATCTCCAACGAAGGAATTCCTAGCGGTGTGATAGGGATTTGTTCCCGTTATATCCATACCCATGCCTCCATTGTCCATGTCGATGACTACGCAGCGGCGAAAGAATTGCTGGTCAAGCTGGTCAGGGCATGTGATAAAACAACAGTGGAAACGATTAGGCAGAACAGCTAGAGGGGCAGTCATCTGCCTCTTTTTGCTGAAAAAGAAAAGGAGGACGGCATGCTGATTGCGATTGGATCCAAAAACCCTGCTAAAATTGCTGCAGCGGAAAATGCATTTATGGACTACAAAATTGACCTTATCCCGATTGATGTTCCCTCTGGTGTAAATGAACAGCCTTTTTCAGATGAAGAAACAATAAAAGGAGCGGTTAACCGCGCGCAGGCCGCAGCTGAAATGGCCGGCGCGGATATTGGCATCGGACTTGAAGGAGGTGTCCATCAAAGTGATTATGGACTGCTGCTTTGCAATTGGGGCGCACTGGCAGCAAAAGGCATGCAGCCTATTATCGCTGGAGGAGCCAGAATCCTGTTGCCGGAGGAGATTGCCACGAGTCTTATGGCCGGGGAGGAATTAGGTCCGGTAATGGACGAGTACTCGAAAAAGCAAAACGTCCGCAAAAATGAGGGAGCAGTTGGTATTTTTACCAATGAATATGTCAACAGGGCGGAAATGTTCTCTCATGTCATGAAGCTATTACTTGGTCAGTATGAATATCAGTTAAAGAACCGGGACCGTACGTTAGGATAGGAAGGTCTGATTGAAACAACAATCATGCACGCGGAGAAAAATATGTTTTTCTCCGCGTGTTTTTTAGTTACTAATAAAAATACCAAGTTCAAATGCTCTTTTCCCAAATGTGGCCTCACAGTTCTTCAAAAATATAGGACAAAGCTTTTATTGCCTGATCAACATTTTCAACGGTTACATTCGCTTTGCGGGAAAGCTCTTTCAAGGGATGGTGCAGTTCAACAGGCCTGATCAATATCAGCGGTTTACCAAGTGAAAGTGCAGCACTGGCGTCCATTGCTGTATTCCATTGTTTGTATTTCTCCCCAAATAAAGCGATGACGAGATCCGATTTATTGAGGAGCACTTCTGTCCTCAGATTGTTGATGCTCGATGCTGCCTCATCACGAAACACGGATCCCGGCTGTTTTCCGAGAATTTCCTCTCCGATTAAATCAGAACGATCATGATTCTCCATTGGCCCTACAAAGGTAATTGGAAGTTTGAGAGAATGTGCCTTTTCTTTAATTTCTTCGCGCCAGCTGCTGTGAATTTCTCCTGCAAGATAAACGGTCAATTCCAATATTGTTCCCTCCATTCTTCAAGTCATAAATATTTTACCATTTTTTTATGGCAGGATAGAAATGGGAATTGACTTTGAAGGGTTGTCACTGGCTTAACTAAAACGGTATGATAGTACAGAACTATTACTATTTTAATATAACTTTATGCCCAGGGAGCTGCTAAAAAGGCTTTCGTTGGCGAGGAGGGACATCAATGCGACTGAATGGGTGGAAGGCATCTATTATCTTAACAGCTGTCCTGCTGCTGGCAGGCTGTTCCCCGTCATTTGAAGAAGAGCAAAAAAAGGCAGGCGAGGCTGCTGAAGCCGAGATGAACTCCAAACAGGAAAAAGCAAACAGCGGCAATAAGGAGATAGAGTATCATTTGCCTTTTGGAGTCGAATTGGAAAAGGAGACTCCTAGCAATATATTGCTCAAAAATGGATCAAAAACATATATTCTTTTCTATAATCCCCATGAAAATGCACAAAGTCGGATTGTCTATGAATCCACTCTTGAGCAGCAGCCTGATTGGGATGTAAAGCATACCTTTAAAAAGGAAGAAAAGTTTGGCTATCTTCTGATCAAAGGGCTGGAAGATGATGCTTATCAGGTTGTGACTGGAATTGGAGGAGTAAAGGTAACGACGGAAACGAAGAATCTTCAATCGGATGCGGCACTAATGATGAATATTGCAAATTCTGTCAAGGTAAAATAAGGGGCGTCATCCATTGGGATGGCGCTTTTTTACTCAGTAAAGGACAGTTTAGTTTCTTTTTCAATAGAGGAAGTTTAAAATGAAAACAGGAAATTGATTGGAGGAATAGACTTGAAAAAACTTGAATCTGTTGAACAATTTGAATCGTTAAAGAATGGCGGTAAACATATATTTTTATTCTCTGCAGACTGGTGCCCTGATTGCCGGATCATTGAGCCAGTCCTGCCTGAAATTGAACAGAAATTTGCTGAGTATACTTTTGTATATGTAGACAGGGATGAGTTCATCGACCTGTGCATCCAGCTGGATGTTTTCGGGATTCCAAGCTTTCTTGCCTATGAAAGCGGAAAGGAATTGGGCAGGTTTGTAAGCAAAGACCGCAAGACACAGGAACAAATTGAAGCGTTTATTGGAGGCCTGGCCTAAAATATGAATAGTAAAAAAATGAGGAGAGAGCTGGAGGAACGGCTAAAGAGTCCGGAGAGAACATTCCTTTATGACCGGGAAAAAGACCAGCTTAGAATCGAAGACAAACAAACTGGACGTGGCATAACGGTTGCCCTGCCCGGGATCATTGCCAAGTGGCAGGAACAAAAGGAAAAGGCTATTGAGGAAACCGTCTATTATGTTGCTGAAGGGCTTTCGGCCATGACAGGAGATGTCCAGCTTTCAGGAAAGGAAAAGAACATTTTCCCAGTGATACGTTCTACTTCTTTCCCGGAAGAGGCAGAAGAGGGGGTTCCATTCTTTTTTGACAGCCATACAGCTGAAACGAGAATCTACTATGCCCTTGATATGGGAAAAACATACCGGTTGATTGATAAAAAGCTTCTGGAGCTGGAAGGCTGGAAAGAAACACAAATCAGAGAAACAGCATTGTTCAATGTAAGGTCCCTTTCGGCGAATTTTAAGGAGGACCAGGTGGCAGGCAACATCTTTTACTTCCTGAATTCAAATGATGGCTACGATGCCAGCAGAATCCTGAATGAACGCCTTTTAGGAGAAATGAAGTCAAAAGTGGAGGGGACAATGGCGATAGCTGTCCCGCACCAGGATGTTCTGATCATCGCTGATATTCGGAATCACACCGGCTACGATATTTTGGCGCAAATGACAATGAGCTTTTTTGCGAGCGGACGGGTACCAATAACGGCATTATCTTTCCTGTATGAAGACAATGAACTGGAGCCGATTTTTATTTTAGGAAAAAATAAAACGAAATAACGAATGAAACCATCTTGCAAACTTGAAAGCCCTTCATTGGGCTTTTACTTATTTTGGGGCGCTCTCCAATGATGTAAGAGATATTTCCTATTCTTCTAATTTATCTCGAAAATTAAAGAATACCTGTTAAAATAAGAGTGATACAAAATAGAAAGAGTGATTGCAGTTGAGTTGGATTAAAAAGCTTTTCCAAATGTTTGCAGGAGAAGGCGAAGAAATTGAGCGAGAGCATTACGAGACAAAAAAGAAATTCCATGAATATTCAAATGACAGGAATGTAATCAGGAGAGAACCTGAAGCAAAAGTATTATATCAATATCCAAAGGGGCAGTTTAAATTCCCTTTAATACCGGATTCCAAGACAACAGAGAGGTCTGAGACGCAGAGTCATAGAAGCCAGAAGAAGGAATCTCCACCAGTAAAATCCAACCCCGCAGAGTTTGAAGGGGAACGTCAGGAATATGTGAAACCCGTAAAACCCGTAAAAATCCCGGTGGGCAATCGTCAGCCGTTTCGTCCAACGGAGACTCCTTCACCCGTTTTTGCTTTTAGCAGGCCAAAGACCGGCGGGACGGTCGAATATGAACTGAATGGATTTATGAAGGCAGCATCCGAGAGTGAGACAATGTCAGGTAAAGAAGCGCCAGGAGAAGAGCGTTCTTCAGAAATGATCCAGGCGATTGATTCAAATGAGCCTTCAATCAAACAACAAGGCCCCTCAGTTCCGCCTGACCTTACTGAAAAGGGAAAGAATGAAGAAGCTGAGTCCGTTTATCAAGATTTCCAATCAGCGGAGACAAAAGAGGCTCCCGAGGCTGTTGGGGCTCTAAAAGAGGAACCATTACAGTTAATTGCTTCGCAGCCAGAAGAAGCTGCCCTTAGCAAAAATGCGGCTACAGAAGAATCCATTAGCGTAAATACTTTGAGAGAGCCTGAAATGAATAGCGCTCGAATCATGGAGCAGGAAGCAATCCAGAAGGAAAAAAAGGATTCAGAAGCTCACGAACTATCTGTTGAAGCACCCCGAGGGACAGAACAGGTACATCTGCTGCCGAGCAATAAAGGGGAGGCGGTGGAGTCTAAGGGTACAGCTGTTTCCGAAGATCATTCACGGACAGAGATTCCGGTAAATGAAGAAAATCCGCAGGAAATGAGTGATTCTGCAACGGAACTGAATACGGCAATTCAGCAGGTTTCCGGGGTGGCTGCTTCGAAGACTGAAGAACAGCCGTTTTATGAAGAACAGCATGCCGCTGAAGCAGGACTTCACGAAAAGGCTGTTGTGGCTGAAGAATCAGTTCCTGAAGAAGAGCCTGTCCAGTTTGCTGATGAAAATGAGGGAGATGCAGCTGCAGGCGCAGCCCCAGCCACTTCCCAAAAAAGGAATCTTCCATTCAATGTCCTGATGCTTAAGCAGGACCGGCGCAGGCTGGATGAAAGAAAACCAGCTGTTTCTCAAGCGGAAGAAAAATCTAGTACTCCGGAGCTCCAGGAAATTACTCATCATGCTATGGACAAAACCGAAGGCTCCGAAGCGAACTCTATAAGTGAGAATAAAGATATTTATAAGTTTCCTGGTCTTGAGCTCCTCAAGCCGCCTGTTACAATCGAAACCAGCAAAGACTGGCTTAACATACAGGAACAGGCTTTAAGTGAAACACTAAAAAACTTCAATGTAGGCGCGAAAGTAGTAAACGTGACTCAGGGACCATCCGTCACCCGTTTCGAGGTCCAGCCAGAACCAGGAGTAAAAGTAAACAAGATTACGAATTTAGCTGATGATATCAAGCTAAGCCTTGCCGCAAGGGATATCCGAATGGAGGCGCCGATTCCCGGCAAGCATACAATCGGGATCGAAGTCCCAAATGAAACCAGCCGGCCAGTCCTGATCAGCGAGATTTTAAAAACGGGTTATTTTAACGATTCGGAATCTCCGCTGGCCGTTGCTCTGGGCCTTGATATTGCCGGAACGCCGATCGTAACAGACTTAAAGAAAATGCCTCACGGATTGATTGCTGGTGCCACAGGGTCGGGAAAAAGCGTCTGCATTAACACCATGCTGGTGAGTCTGCTTTATAAAGCACACCCTGACGATGTTAAATTGCTTTTGATTGATCCCAAAATGGTTGAACTTGCTCCTTATAATCATATCCCCCATCTGGTCAGTCCTGTTATAACGGATGTTAAGGCTGCAACAGCATCGTTGAAGTGGGCTGTCGAAGAAATGGAGCGGAGATATGAGCTGTTTGCGCATGCAGGTGTACGCGATATAGGGCGATTCAATCAACTTGCCATCGAGCATGAACGGTATGCAGAAAAGCTGCCTTATATCGTTATTGTCATTGATGAACTTGCTGATTTGATGATGATGTCTCCGGCAGACGTTGAAGAGGCGATTTGCAGGATAGCCCAAAAAGCACGGGCATGCGGAATCCATTTGATCATTGCTACCCAAAGGCCTTCCGTCGATGTCATTACTGGCCTTATCAAAGCAAATGTTCCTACCAGGATTGCCTTTTCTGTTTCATCCCAGGTAGATTCCAGGACAATCATCGATATCAGTGGTGCGGAGAAACTGCTGGGACGCGGTGATATGCTGTTTTTGGAGAATGGTTCATCCAAGCCATTCCGTCTGCAGGGAACTTTTGTTTCCGATCAGGAAATAGACGATATTGTTGCTTTTGTGAGAAAACAGCGCGCGCCACAGTATTTATTCGAACAGGATGAACTTATCAAGAAATCCCAGCATTCAGAAGAAGAGGATGAGCTTTTTTATGAGGCATGCGAATTCGTTATCGAGCAAGGAGGGGCGTCCGCATCCAGTGTTCAGCGGCGCTTCAAAGTAGGGTATAATCGGGCCGCAAGGCTTATTGAGATGATGGAACAGCATGGTTTCATCTCTGAAGGCCGCGGGAGCAAGCCGCGGGATGTCCTGATTTCAGCTTCCGATCTGGAATCCTTCCAGGAGACTAGTACATTGTAAGGATTCATGGTATTCTTATTTGAAGTTAGAATGCTTAGGACTGCAGTATATCGTCATTTTAAAAAAAACGAATCAAAAGGCTTCTCCTGAGGTTTCAGTGTCAATGAAACAGGGAATAACCCGGATAGGCCTTTTTCCCTCTTTTTTATAGACATAGTTTTTACCTTTTAAAAATGATATAATATTGCAATACTATCAAGAATAAATTTGCGAAACGTTTGGGTGCCGGCTTTGCATGCGCAAAAAAGGATATCTGTCATATACTGTGATACATACAGACGTTTGTTGGAGGTTCTTTATATGACTATTTACCATTTTGTAGGTATAAAGGGGTCTGGTATGAGTGCACTTGCTCAGGTTCTCCATGATATGGACTATCAAGTACAGGGCTCTGATTATGAAAAACAGTTTTTTACCCAGTTTGCCCTTGAACAATCAGGAATAAAGATCCTTCCGTTTAATAAGGATAATATACAGCCAGGAATGGTGGTTATTGCGGGTAATGCCTACCCGGATACTCATGAAGAGATCCAGCAGGCAGTGGATCTGGACCTTCCTGTCATTCGTTACCACCGCTTTCTGGGTGATTTTATGGAAAAGTTTATCAGTGTTGCGGTAACAGGCGCACATGGGAAAACTTCGACGACCGGTCTTCTTGCCCACGTAATGAAAGGGGGAAAACCCACGTCTTTCTTAATCGGGGACGGAACGGGGAAAGGGGACAGGGATGCGGAGTACTTTGTGTTTGAAGCCTGTGAATACCGGCGCCACTTTTTATCCTATTTTCCTGACTATGCAATCATGACCAATATTGATTTTGACCATCCAGATTACTTTGCCAACATCGATGATGTTTTCTCAGCTTTTCAGGAAATGGCCTGGCAAGTGAAAAAGGGAATTTTTGCCTGCGGGGATGATGAGCAGCTCCAAAAAATCCAGGCAAAAGTGCCTGTCGTGTTCTACGGATTTGCAGAGGAGAACGACTTCCAGGCTCGGAATGTGGTTAAATCAACAAATGGGACTACCTTTGATGTGTTTGTAAGGAATACTTTTTATGAGACATTCTCTATCCCAAGTTTTGGCGATCATAATGTGCTTAATGCCCTGGCGGTTATCGCGCTGTGCAATTATGAAGGCATCGATTCCAAAATTATTTCCGAGTATCTGGGCTCCTTTAAAGGAGTCAAGAGAAGATTCTCTGAAAAGGAAATGGGGGGACAGGTCATCATCGATGATTATGCCCACCATCCTACAGAAATCAAAGCAACGATTGATGCAGCCAATCAAAAGTATCCCGAACGTGAAATTATTGCAGTATTCCAGCCGCATACCTTTACTAGAACACAGACTTTCCTGGCTGAATTTGCCGAGAGCTTAAGCAGGGCAGATAAAGTATATCTTTGTGAAATTTTTGGCTCTGCCCGTGAAAATCATGGCAAATTGTCCATTCAGGATTTACAGGATAAAATTGAGGGCTCGGAAATTATTGCCGAGGAGGATATGTCTGTCCTGAAAAAACATGAGACCGGTGTTCTCTTGTTTATGGGAGCCGGGGATATCCAGAAGTTTCAGGAAGCTTACGAAAAGCAACTGCAAGTATAAAAAAAGGATTATAAGGAAACGAAAAAGGATGCGAAATTTCGCATCCTTTTTCATTATGTCCTATTTTAAATTCTCAGGATTCAGCCCTTCAAGTTCAGGCAACACAAAACGGCCATCTTTGCGGATGAGATGATCGTCAAAATAGATTTCTCCCCCGCCATATTCCTTGCGTTGGATATTGACCATATCCCAATGAATGTTTGAATGGTTGCCATTAAAGGCGTCTTCATAGCATTGGCCGGGGGTGAAATGGAAGCTTCCATCAATCTTTTCATCAAACAGGATGTCCTGCATTGGGTGCTGGATATAAGGGTTTACTCCAATGGCAAACTCTCCAATATAACGGGCGCCTTCGTCTGTATCAAAGATTCTATTTAACCGTTCGCTGTCATTGGACGATGCTTCAATTATTTTTCCGTCTTTAAATGTCAGGGTGACATTCTCGAAGGTGAAGCCCTGATAAGGCGATGGGGTGTTGTATGTAATTCTCCCATTCACTGAATTACGCACAGGTGCGGTATAAACCTCTCCATCAGGAATATTCATTTCCCCAGCACATTTTATCGCTGGTATATCTTTGATTGAAAAAGACAGGTCCGTGCCAGGACCCGTAATCCGGACTTTGTCCGTTTTGTTCATTAACTCAACCAGACTGTCCATGGCTTTATCCATTTTCCCATAATCCAGATTGCATACATCAAAGTAAAAATCCTCAAATGCTTCAGTGCTCATTTTAGCCAGCTGGGCCATTGAAGAGGTAGGATAGCGAAGCACGACCCATTTTGTTTTGGGAACCCGGATGTCCCTATGTACTTTCTTTCCAATTGTGCTTCCGTGAATCTTCATCTTATCATCCGGAACATCTGCATGTTCATTGATATTGTTGCCTGACCTTAGACCTATGTAGGCATCCATATGCTTCATTACATTTGCTTCAAACTCGGCCATCATATTAAATTGTTCTTCCTGGGCGCCAAGGAGCAGGGCTCTGTCTACCTGATGGTCTTTCAGGAGTACGAACGGACAGCCCCCGGCTTCATAAGCTTCTTTAACCAGGGCGTTGACCAGTTCGCGCTGAAGGCCAAAGTTTTCGATCAGTACTTTTTCCCCCTTTTTCAGCTTTACGGAATAATTAATTAGATTTTTAGCTAAAGTCCCTATGCGTGGGTCTTTCATTCATATCCCTCCAAATGGTATTATGAAAAAAACATATCTCTATTGTACCCGAAATACCTGGATTTTGCCGTTTGATATCCTTATGATAGAGGGAGAATAATAAAGTAAGGGGTTACATGGGGAGGCAGGGGTTTATGTCCCTACTGTCCGGGTAAAAACATTGTAAGTTAACGGAGGTGTATAAAATGGAAATTATTCTGTATTTAAGCGCTGCTGTGGCAGCCGTAGCATTTTTAATTCTTGCCATCTACTTGGCAAAAACGTTAAAGTCTTTACAGTCAACGCTTGATAGTGTAGCGCATACACTGACTGGTTTGGAGAAACAGCTGGACGGTGTGACACGGGAAACAACAGTGTTGTTACATAAGACGAACACACTGGCAGATGATATTCAGCAAAAGTCGGAAAGCCTCAACTCTGTCGTTTCAGCAGTAAAGGATGTAGGAAACTCTGTTCAGAGGTTTAACCAATCCATCCATAGCATTTCGTCAATGGTGGATAATCAGATTGACAAAAACCAGGACAAGATTTCCCAGGTGGTTCAGTGGAGCAATGTATTTCTTGAGCTTAAGGATAAGTGGAAGTCAAGAAGGATGAGTCCTGTGGATCATCAGCTTGATGGAGGACAACTGGTTACCAGGCAACGAGAAAGGGCAAAGTATTAAAAGAGAAGGAGGATTAGATATGAATAGCAGGGAATTGAATTCTAAAAATGAACCTGGCACGAACTCGCGCGATTTCATGGTTGGTGCCATCATTGGAGGATTGGCAGGAGCAGCTGCTGCTCTCTTGCTCGCTCCTAAATCAGGAAAGGAACTGCGAACTTCTTTTAATCAGCAGACGTCCAATATCCTGGAGAAAACTGATAAAGTGAAAAATACTGCCATGACGAAAACCAATGAAATCGCATCTGCTGCTAAAGAAAAGGCCAATTCATTAGCTCAAACGGTCTCCCAGCAGTCAAACAGCCTGTTGAGCAAAGTCAGGGACGATAAAGGCCAGGAGGAAAGCCAGCTGCCAGAGGGAGGGCTTGAGGAAATTCCTACTTCAATGGCTGAGACAAGCTCCATGGAACAAACCCACACTGCAACAGGAGAAGAAATTCAGAGAAAGCTTGAGGAAACACAGCGGGCTTTTGATGAAACCGAAAATAAACTGAATCAATAAAAATTGTCAACAGAACGGTGAAGTGATAAGATTACTTCACCGTTTACTTGTCAGGAGTGATGATCATGAGAAAAATCGATTCAATTGAAGAATTTAATCAGCTCGCAGCGAGTGATGATTTGTTTTTCCTCGTCAAACATAGCCTTACATGCCCGATAAGTCACGCTGCCTTTGAGGAATATAATAAATTCACGGGCAGTACAGACGTACCTTGCTATTATCTGGCAGTGCAAGATTCCAGGCCTCTTTCCAATCATATAGCAGAAAAATTCATGATCAGGCACGAATCGCCGCAAGCCATTCTGTTTTCCAGTTCAACACCCGTCTGGCATGCCTCCCATTGGAAAATTACGCATCAATCATTAGAGGAAGCATTGACACAAAATCGTTAACACCCATAATCTGCGGGTGTTTTTTCTTTTGGTTTGAGTCATTTCGTTATCGGTTTAACGCATAAAAGCGTTTAATTATTAAAGAATTCCGTGACAACTGTAAATAATTCATATATAATAACCCTAATTAAAGAAAATGCTGTACATTCAGAAAAAGAGGAAGGGACGGGACGAAATGAGCAATAACCAATTGGACCAGCTGAGAAAGCGAGTAGATGAATTAAATCTGGAGCTGCTTTCGCTTATAAATGAGAGAGCACTGCTTGTACAGGAAATTGGACGTGCAAAGGAAACGCAGGGAGTTTATCGCTATGATCCTGTCCGTGAACGCCATATGCTTGATTTAATAAAGGAAAACAATAATGGGCCATTCGAAAGCTCTACAATTGAACATATATTCAAACAAATCTTTAAAGCAGGACTTGAACTTCAAGAGGATGACCATCGCAAGGCTCTTCTTGTTTCCAGAAAAAAGAAACCGGAAAATACCATTATTGACGTTAAAGGGGTAAAGATTGGCGATGGCAGTCAGCAGTTTGTATTCGGGCCCTGCTCCGTGGAGTCCTACGAACAAGTGGCAACTGTTGCAGCGGCTGTTAAGGCAAAAGGTTTTAAACTTCTTCGCGGCGGGGCTTACAAACCAAGAACATCCCCTTACGACTTCCAGGGCCTTGGGCTAGAAGGGTTGAAGATCCTTAAGCGAGTTGCCGACGAATATGACATGGCAGTGATCAGTGAAATCGTTACACCGAATGACATTGAAACAGCAGTGGACTATCTCGATGTCATCCAAATCGGCGCACGGAACATGCAGAATTTCGAGCTGCTGAAAGCTGCAGGGGCAGTTAACAAGCCTATCCTTCTTAAGAGGGGACTTTCAGCTACAATCGAGGAATTTATCAACGCAGCAGAGTACATCATGTCCCAGGGCAATGGCCAGATCATTCTGTGTGAGCGCGGTATCAGGACATATGAAAAAGCAACCAGGAATACCCTGGATATTTCCGCAGTTCCAATTTTAAAACAGGAAACACATCTTCCGGTCATGGTGGATGTTACGCATTCAACAGGAAGAAGAGACCTTCTTCTTCCGACAGCAAAGGCAGCGATCGCCATTGGTGCGGACGGTGTCATGGCTGAAGTCCATCCAGATCCGGCAGTTGCCCTTTCTGATAATGCCCAGCAGATGGATCTTAAGCAATTTGATGAGTTCGTTTCTTCATTGCGTTCCT
The DNA here is from genome assembly GCF_004340465.1 of Mesobacillus foraminis. Classification (GTDB taxonomy): domain Bacteria; phylum Bacillota; class Bacilli; order Bacillales; family Cytobacillaceae; genus Mesobacillus_B; species Mesobacillus_B foraminis. The sequence continues at coordinate 84,696 of NZ_SLVV01000007.1, forward strand.
CAGCATTTGTTCAGATTTAAGTGTAATCTTCAAAAGCCTCCCCTTAAGGGGGGGTTATTTATTTTTATGAAAAAAATATGAAAGAAATCAAGCTCTTCACATTGCGGTATTTGTAATGATATCGTATGATTAATATCGTAATTATCTATGTACGGATATTCACAATCAGAAGAATGATTATTCTTGCCAATTATGCAGCAAACTAATAGAAAAAGCTTTGTTAACGGAAATAAGGAGTGAAATCATGAATATAACCATATATGATGTAGCAAGGGAAGCGAATGTTTCAATGGCGACGGTTTCTCGCGTTGTCAATGGCAATCCGAATGTAAAGCCGGTCACCAGAAAGAAAGTAATGGAAGTAATTGACCGCCTGGGATACCGGCCAAATGCGGTAGCCAGAGGTTTGGCAAGCAAAAAGACCACAACTGTAGGTGTGGTCATTCCCGATATTTCAAGCCCGTTTTTTGCTGAACTGGCAAGAGGAATTGAGGACATTGCCACCATGTACAAATACAATATCATTCTTAGCAACTCTGACCAAAATAAGGACAAAGAGCTTCACTTGTTAAATACCATGCTTGGGAAACAGGTGGATGGCATTGTGTTCATGGGAGGCAACATAACAGAGGACCATGTTGAGGAATTTAAGAAGTCTCCTGTACCCATCGTCCTTGCTGGTTCTGTTGAGGAATCTGAAACAGTTCCTTCAGTCAATATCGATTACGAACAGGCAATGTTTGATACAGTACAAGCCTTTATTGATAAAGGGCATAAGAGAATTGCTTTCGTTGTTGGACCTTTGCAGGAACCGATTAATCAGGAAAAGAAGCTGGCAGGCTATAAACGTGCCCTGGAACAGGCAGGCTATGACTATGATGAAGAATTGGTAGTTGAAGGCGATTATACTTACGATTCAGGAATTGAAGCCATTGAGAGGCTTCTCGAACTGGATTCAAAGCCGTCAGCTATCATTGTCGGATCGGACGAAATGGCTCTTGGGGTTGTTCATGGTGCAGAAGACCGCGGGCATAAAATTCCAGATGAGTTTGAAGTGATATCTTCCGATAATACAAGGCTTACTCTTATGGTGCGTCCGCAGCTGACAACCATTGTCCAGCCTTTATATGATATTGGTGCAGTGGCAATGAGGTTATTGACAAAACTGATGAACAAAGAGCAGGTCGAGGATCAGGCAGTGGTACTTCCGCACAGAATTGAATACCGGAACTCGACTAAACAATAAGAGAAAAAGACCGCATCAATCAGGGCGGTCTTTTTATTTTTCTGCCGAAAGCGTTGATTTTTGATTTCGGATTGGATACAGTGCTTTTTCTAGGGTTTGGGCATTTTTCTCCGTAATTTCCTGCTTTCTGGGAATCGGCTGATACAAATCCTGTGGATCATTCCAATGATGAGGGAGAGGGAGGCTGCTTTTTGGCTGCCAGTCATTAATCCATTCCATTGGCAAAGATCCATGACAATTTGTGTTTTCCGTCATTTCCATCCAAATAAGCGCCCATGCCCTAGGAACAACACGCCAGATGTCGTAGCCGCCGCCTCCTACGGCTATCCATCTCCCATCACAGTACTGATGGGCAATCTGGTGGGCCAGTTTGGGAATTTCCCGGTAAATTTCTATGGAGGCCGAAAGATGTGTCAGCGGGTCATAATAATGTGCATCCGTCCCATTCTGGGTGAGTATAACGTCCGGCTTGAAAAACTCTGCTATCTCAGTGAAAGCATTTGTATAGGCGTGAAGCCAGGATTCATCTTCAGTAAATGCATCCAGAGGTACGTTGAAGGAATATCCGTACCCTTTTCCCTGGCCTCGTTCGTTAATGTTTCCTGTTCCGGGGAAAAGGTATCTTCCTGTTTCATGTATGGATAAGGTGCATATAGAAGGATCATCGTAAAAAGACCACTGAACACCATCACCGTGATGAGCATCTGTATCAACATAGAGCACACGTGCATGATACTTTTCCTGCAGGTATTTGATTGCTACCGAACTGTCATTGTATACACAAAAACCAGAAGCTTTCCCGCGGAACCCATGGTGGAGTCCTCCTCCCAAATGAAGGGCGTGTTTGGCTTTTCCAGTCATGACACAGTCTACAGCCGACAGAGTCCCTCCTACAAGCAGGGAGCTTGCCTCATGCATCCCGGCAAATATGGGGGTATCTTCTGTGCCAAGCCCATAGCTTTCTGCAGCAGAATCCTTTAATTGACCAAGACCGGCGAGTTTAACAGCATTAATATAATCAGGATCATGGATCAGGGACAGCTCTTCATCCGTAGCATGCCTGGGCGGTATAATCTGTTCGTCAGCGATGGCATTCGCCTTCTTCAGCAAATCAAGGGTCAGCTTTAAGCGTACTTGATTGAAAGGGTGATTGCTGCTGAACTTATATTTTAAGAGTTCATCTGAATAGACGAATACTGAGCGGTCACTCATGAAGATCCCCCCGGCAGGTTTGGCCAGAGAATATTGAATCCGCTATTTTTTAGGTCTTCAATAATCCCCGCCGGATTCATTGTCTGAACCCGGAACACCAGAATTTTAAAACTGTCGTCCCTGGGGTCTGGGTAGACCAACACACTTGATATATTTGCCTTTCTTCCGCTTATGATTGCAGCGGCTTCGTTGAGCATCCCCGACTTGTTTGGAACCTTAATTTCGATATGCGAGCCGGGCTGGTGGGCTCCGGTCAACGCAACGAGAGTATGCAATAAATCAGTTTCTGTTATAATCCCCACCAATTTTCCGTGATTTACCACAGGCAGACATCCAATATGATGTTCATAAAAGAGTGCAGCAATTTCCTCTACAAAATCAAGAGGGTGACAGGTGATCAGGTTGGTTTTCATAAGGTTCCTGATTGGGTTTTCCAAGTCCTCCCGGTGAAGGTCTGACCTGAAAATTGAAGGGGCCGCATCCCGGATATCCCGGTCAGTAACGAGCCCGACGATGTGGTTTTCACGATCAACAATCGGAAGGTGCCGGATTTTTTTGTCTTCCAATAATTTCATCGCATCCGCAATTGTATGATCTGCTGTTAGGGTGGTTACTTGTTTTATCATTATTTCTTCAACAATCATGTTAATCCCCCTTACAAACTTAAAAATAGAAGACCTCCGAGATTAATACATGAAACGGTTCATGAAACGCAAACGGTCAAATTTTTCAACTGATTCAGGCCTCACTCTTTTCCCAATTCTCGCCATAAGACAGTTTGCAGGATGGGAGCTTATTTCTGGATCGTCAGTGGCATACCATACCAGACCGCCGGCATTCATCATTTTCTCCATTATTTTCCGGTATTCCCAAACATTCAGTCCGGTTCCCTTAAGGTCCCAATGCCAGTAATACTCGGTTGTTATGATGATGTAATCTTCCATCGCATCATCCATCATTGAAACAGTCAGGAGGCTTTTCCCGACGGAAGCACCGCGGAATTGCGGAATTACCTCTATGGCGCCAAGCTCGATCAAATCCTCCATGCCTCCCTCCGACCAACGCTCAAGAGGATCTGGATAAAGGTATGTCACATACCCCACAATCATATGTTCATTTCTGGCTATAATGATTCTTCCTTCTGGCAGACCCGCAATCTCAATAAGGGCTTTGTGCTGCTGGGCAGGGGGGCGAAATGCAACAAGATCGCGGTGAAATTCATAGCTGGCAAGTATTTCGGGAGAAACAGGCCCTTCCACGATTAAACTTCCATGCGGACTCTTCAATTCTTTTGCATTGTATGTTTTTTTATGTTCCATCCACTTCACCACCAAAACAAAATTGTCTAATTCTATTATACATAAATTCTATTAATTAAAAGCGCTTTCAGTATTATATTCTATGAAACACCTGTCCGCTGATGAAAAAGATTAGTATTAGCACTCCATAATTTAAAAAATTGTGAAAATAAAAATTTTATACTATAATAATCTTTAAACAAATTGTGTTAAAGGGGAGATGAGTCGATGAAAGTGGAAGCGCTACCAGTTATTCAAGGGGAACATAACTTGTTAAATTATGCGGAAACGTATGGCCAGTTTGATTGGAAGGATGCTGAAAAAGTATTCTCCTGGTCAGAAACAGGGAAGGTTAATATGGCCTATGAGGCAATCGACAGGCATGCGGAGGGGGCCAGGAAAAATAAAATTGCATTATATTACCAAGACGGGACACGCAAAGAGAAGTACACTTTTAAAGAGATGAAGGAACTGTCGAATAAGGCCGGGAATGTTCTGAAGGCATATGGAGATGTCGATAAAGGTGACAGGGTATTTATTTTTATGCCTCGTTCACCGGAACTTTATTTTACTGTCCTGGGAGCAATTAAATTAGGAGCAATTGTAGGTCCGCTATTCGAGGCGTTCATGGAAGGGGCCGTGCGCGACCGGCTTCAGGACAGCGGAGCCAAGGTCCTTGTCACCACTCCCGAGCTTTTAAACCGGGTTCCTGTTGATGAACTGCCTGAATTAAAGCATATCTTCGTGGTAGGAAGCAATGTGGAAGAGTCCGGCAAAATCCAGGATTTTAATAAAAAGTTTGAGCAGTCGAGCAAGTTTCTTGAAGTTGAATGGGTGGACAGGAATGATGGACTCATCCTTCATTATACTTCGGGTTCAACCGGGAAGCCGAAAGGCGTGCTGCACGTACATAATTCAATGATCCAGCATTATCAGACCGCAAAATGGGTTCTTGACTTGAAAGAGGGCGATGTTTATTGGTGCACCGCTGACCCGGGATGGGTCACAGGGACCTCCTACGGCATCTTTGGCCCATGGCTTACAGGGACATCAAATGTTATTATTGGTGGCCGTTTCAGTCCGGAATCCTGGTACAAAATGATTGAAGAATATGAAGTGACAGTCTGGTACAGTGCTCCAACAGCGTTCCGGATGCTGATGGGGGCGGGGGATGAGATCGTAAAGGCCTTCAATCTCAGCAGTCTGCGCCATATAGTCAGTGTCGGAGAGCCATTGAACCCGGAAGTCATTCGCTGGGGGATGAAGGTATTTAATCTTCGTATCCACGATACATGGTGGATGACCGAAACAGGCGCACAGCTCATTTGCAACTATCCTTGCATGGAAATTAAGCCGGGGTCAATGGGGAAACCAATTCCTGGAGTCCAGGCTGCCATTGTTGATGATCAGGGGCAGGAGCTTCCGCCGTACCGGATGGGGAATCTGGCCATTAAAAAAGGCTGGCCTTCGATGATGCATACCATCTGGAATAATGAGCAAAAATATGAGTCTTATTTTATGCCGGGAGACTGGTATGTCTCCGGTGATTCCGCATACATGGATGAGGAAGGCTATTTCTGGTTCCAGGGCCGGATAGATGATGTCATTATGACATCGGGGGAGAGAGTAGGACCGTTTGAGGTTGAAAGCAAGCTGGTAGAACACCCAGCTGTCGCAGAAGCCGGTGTGATCGGTAAACCGGACCCTGTAAGAGGAGAAATTATTAAGGCGTTTATCGCTCTTAGAGATGGATATGAGCAATCCGATGAATTGAAGGAAGAGATTAGGCAATTTGTAAAACAAGGATTGGCAGCCCACGCAGCACCAAGGGAAATTGACTTCAGGGATAAACTTCCAAAGACTCGCAGCGGTAAAATCATGCGCCGTGTCCTAAAAGCATGGGAACTGGATTTGCCAACCGGTGATCTATCCACAATGGAAGATTGAGGTATTGTGAAGATAGCTTTAGAGCAGCTCATAAATAAACAAGGCCGCGCCAGTCACTGGCGCGGCCTTGTTTTTTATTGACCGTTTCCTTGCCCGGAAGGTGCTTCTTCCGGGGGATTGGATCCGGCTTCAGGTTTTTTCTTTTCCTCAGGCTTATTCTCTACCTGAGGTTTGTTTTCCTCCTGAGGTTTCTTGGCTGCCTCAGGCTTTTTTTCGTCTGCCGGCTTTGGTGTTTCCTTCGGTTTTTCTTCTCCAATTTTGACAATATTGGAAGCTGCAGATTCCCTTCCGGCGATATCAACTGCCGTTACATGAATAGAACCATTTCCGCCAGTATAGGAAAGGGAAGATCCAGCCCTTACCGTGGCCACTTTTTTGCCATTGTTGTAAACTCGATAACCGATGATATCATTTTCAGGGTGTGTGCCCCAACTAACAGCTTTTCCGGATCCGCTAATCGCTAACGGAGCAGGAGTTTTGCCATTATCCGACAGCTTTGAGCTTGCAACCAGGATTTTTGAATTCTCCTGTCGAGGCATAAGCTGGGCAGCATTGCCGATCTTATGGCCAATAAGGCTTTCCATATAGCTTGGATCAATGGTTACTCCGCCTGTTTCTACAAACTCTGATGGAGTGGAATCTAGGGCGAAGTAGCGTCTGTCTCCAACGCGGACAAATCTGTTTGTACTCAGGCTGTCATCAACCCTGGTTGGAGCGAACTTGGCATTGAAAAGATCAGTCTGTACAAGTCCTGCTGACGAGCAGGCTTTAGATGGAAGCAAGCCTGAAACTGAACAAAAGGACCTTCTGACAATCCCTCCTGGCATTTCAAACCGTTTGTCAGGGTCAACCAATTCAGGTGCCACATCATACGCTGCATTCATCAAATCAGCCCACAGGTAGATATTCCTTGCCCCATAGCTGACTCCATTGTATCTGAGCTCGAGCGATTTCTGAGTATCATAGCCATTCCATACGCCAAAAGAGACATTTGGGTTCGTTGCAACAAACCAAGAATCGTAATAGTTGTGCCCCGTACCGGTTTTTCCTGCCCAGTCAGAGCTGAACTTCAAGCGGTTATGGAGTGGAGTTGCAGTCCCTTGGTTGATAACATCCCTCATCATATCGAGAGTCAGATACGCGGTCTGCGGACTAAAGACATCTACAGGCTTCGGTTTATGCTTGAAGACAATATTTCCATCTTTATCTGTAATCTTATCAATTAAATAAGCATCAACGAATTTGCCTCCATTTGCAAACGTCCCAAATGCATTGACGTTCTCTTCAACGGTCACACCAGCTATTGAACCAATGGCAGCGGAGAGATTTGTATGGTCATCCTTTGCTAAAGAAGTGAAGCCCATCTTTTCAAGGTATTGGGTTGGCTTCTGGTTAAGGATGTTTTTATAGGCTATGACCGCTGGCACATTATAGGACTTCGTCAATGCTTTTCTCGCCGTTGTCAGTCCACTGTAGGTTCTGTCGTAGTTGTGCGGCCAAGGGCTGCCGGGACCATTCAGATAAACTTCCACATCCGGCAGAACGGTGCCAGGCTGAATCTGTCCAAGTTCCATTGCAGGAGCGTATACGAGAAGCGGCTTCATGGTCGACCCATTCTGTCTTTTGGCGTCTGTTGCGTGGTTGAGCTGCTCCCGTTCAAAATTACGGCCTCCGACAAAGCTGATAATTTTCCCTGTTTTATTTTCAATCAAGATGGCCCCAACTTCAACCGGCTCCTGAATCGTTTTTACTTCCCCGGTTTCAGGGTCTTTTACTTGTTCCGGTTTGTCATTTCCATATAATCGGAAGTTTTTGGCGGTTTTCTGCATTTGATCATAAATTTTCTTATTGATTGTTGTATGAACCTTATAGCCATTTTGGCGCAGATTCCGGTCCGCCAGTTCCTGGAATTCTCCCATAAGCTTTTTATCCTTTTCCAGGTCTTTTTGTTCATAGCCTGCCTTTTCTGCTAATATTCCGGCTAAAATATTGACGGCCCGTTTCTCAATTTCAAATGTAAGGTAAGGATATTCATCCACTGTGCTTCCGCTGTCGGTTTTTTTAATAAAGTCTTTTGTTATATCGTAGGCAACGGCAGTGTTGTACTCTTTCTCAGTGATGAAGCCGCCGGCATGCATCCTGGAGAGTACGGTTTTCATTCGGGTCAGCCCGGGCTCAAGGTCTTCTTTGAGCTTTCCGTTATCAGAGCTGAAAGGGGTATAGCCAAACGGGCTCTGCGGCAGCCCGGCAATGAAGGCAGCCTGTGGAAGGGACAGGTCTTTTGCGTCGACCCCGAAAATTCCGTTTGCTGCCGACTGGACTCCGGCAATATTGTCTCCTGCCGCATTTCGCCCAAAGGTGGCAACATTCAGGTAGGCTTCCAGAATTTCTTTCTTATCGAAAAATTTCTCCAGTCGCAGCGCCAGAAGAATTTCTTTCGCTTTTCTTTCAAAGGAGATTTCATTTGTTAAAATTTGATTTTTAATGAGCTGCTGTGTCAGGGTGCTTCCGCCTGATTGTGTGGAAGAGTTTGTCACTTCCTGGAACAGTGCACGGAGAATCGCTTTAGGAACAACTCCATCGTGCTCATAAAAATATTCATCTTCCGTAGCCACCACGGCATTGACAAGATGCTTCGACACATCATCCAGTTTAACTTCCTCACGGTAAAGGTCTGTTCTTAGTTTACCGAGATAAACATTATCATCAAAATACAAATCCGATGTTTCTTCATAATTGTAAATGTCTTTTCTCATCTTTTCGTAAGAGCGCACAGGCTCATCTTTTACTAAAGAAGCAAAATAGCCTGCTGCGGCTCCTCCGGAAAATCCAGCACCCACCACCATAACGATGACAAGCAGGAGCAGCAGGTTCCAGACGACACCATAAGTGATCCGGGCGCTTTTTACTGTTTTTTTATTCGTAAAAAATGATTGCCAGGATGCTAATCTATCTTTCCAGCCTCGTTTTTCTTGATTCATAAACATTCCCCCTAAAATCACATACATTATAGCATAAACAGCAGGGGAAATATGACAAGCGTTTACAATTTCCTTATATTTTCAGAATGTTATTTGACAAATATCTTGTTATTGTGGTAAAAATGCTTTAATAACTTTATATCGAAAGCTTTGAAGGGAAAACAGTAGTTTTTCTATCCCTGTTCCAGAAAGCCGGCGGCAGCTGCGAGCCGGTACATATAGAACGATGAATTACCTCCCTGAGCGCCGTTGTGAAAAGTAAGCAGTAGCAGCGGACGGTTTGACCGTTATTCTTTAAGTGGAAAACATTTTGTTTTCAAGTTGGGTGGTACCGCGCATACAGCGTCCCTGCATTATTTGCAGGGGCGCTTTTTATTTTTGCGCAGATGAATACTTTTGGAGGAAAATAGAATGGAATTATTAAAAGATTTACAGTGGCGCGGGATTATTTACCAGCAGACAGATGAGGAAGGCACAAAAGAACTGCTTGATAAGGAAAAGGTGTCTCTATACTGTGGTGTAGATCCAACTGCGGACAGTATGCACATTGGCCATTTGCTGCCATTTTTAACACTGAAGCGGTTCCAGAATCATGGCCATCGTCCCATCGTGCTTGTCGGAGGAGCGACTGGATTAATTGGAGACCCGAGCGGCAAGAGTGAGGAAAGAAAACTTCAAACATTGGATGACGTAGAAAGAAATGTCCAGGGCATTCAAAAACAGCTCAGGCAGATCTTTAGCGTTGAAGGAGAGAACGGCGCCATCATGGTGAACAACTATGATTGGACCAGCAAGCTGGATATTGTGACCTTCCTGCGGGACTTTGGGAAGCATGTGGGCATTAATTACATGCTGGCAAAGGATACCATTGCTTCAAGGCTGGAAACTGGGATTTCGTTTACGGAATTTACCTACACGATTTTGCAGGCGATGGATTTCCTTCACCTCTACGAGAATCACAATTGCAAGATCCAGATTGGAGGCAGTGACCAGTGGGGAAATATTACCACTGGCCTTGAGCTGATCAGGAAAATGGCTCCGGAAGGCTCAAAGGCATACGGGCTTACAATTCCTCTCGTAACAAAAGCGGATGGAACCAAGTTTGGCAAATCGGAAAGCGGAGCAGTGTGGCTCGATCCTGAAAAAACCTCGCCGTACGAGTTCTATCAGTTCTGGATCAATACGGCGGATGCAGACGTTGTAAAATACTTAAAATACTTTACCTTCCTTACAAAAGATGAAATTGAGGAACTGGAAAAGTCGGTACAGGAGGAAGCTCATTTACGAAAAGCCCAGAAAGCACTTGCAGAAGAAATGACCCGAATGATTCACGGGGAAGTGGCTTTGCAGCAGGCGATCAAGATTTCCCATGCCCTTTTCAGCGGGGAAGTAAAGAATCTTTCTGCAGCAGAGATCAAGCAAGGCTTCAAGGATGTACCTTCATTTCAGGCTGCTTCGGATGAAGAACTGACTTTAGTGGATCTGCTCGTAGCCGCCAAAATCAGCCCATCAAAACGGCAGGCGCGTGAAGATGTAGGAAATGGGGCGGTCTCCATTAACGGTGACCGTGTTACGGATGTCAGCTACGTCCTGAGCGAAAATAACCGCATTGAAGGACAGTTTACGATCATTCGCCGGGGAAAAAAGAAATACTTCCTAATTAAATATTAAGCTGATGAACCCTCCGGACTTCGGAGGGTTCTTTTTTGGGTAAAATCCTGCAATCTCACCAATGAAAATTAACGTCTAAGCTGTGAAAATGTGCCCTGATGAACCAGTTCCGTGGAATTTGAAGTGGAAACAGCGGATTTCCGGAGTGAAAGGAGGTCTATTTACGAGTAAGGAGGAGGCAGTTTTAATTTATCGATTGTTCGGGGACATTTATAGATCGACTTTTTTTACTTATGCTTCGATTAGTTTGATTTATACATAGATTAAATGCATTTATTGAAAAACCGGTGTCTAATTTATGATTAAGAGAAGGGAACGTGTTCTAAAACCTCAAACACACAAAAAAATCCCTGCCAAAGGCGGCAGGGATTTTTTCACTATTAACGAGAATAGAATTCAACGATAAGAGCTTCGTTAATTTCAGCTGGAAGTTCAGAACGCTCAGGGAAACGAGTGAATGTTCCTTCTAGCTTGTCAGCATCGAAAGTAAGATAGTCAGGTACGAAGTTGTTCACTTCAACTGCTTCTTTAACAACATCAAGGTTGCGTGACTTTTCACGAAGGCTGATTGTTTGGCCTGGAGCTACGCGGTAAGACGGGATGTCTACGCGAGATCCGTCAACAAGAATATGGCCGTGGTTTACAAGCTGGCGAGCTGCACGGCGAGTGCGAGCCAAGCCAAGACGGTAAACAACGTTGTCAAGGCGTGATTCAAGAAGAACCATGAAGTTTTCACCGTGTACGCCTGCCATTTTGCCGGCTTTGTCAAATAGAGTGCGGAACTGGCGCTCGTTTACTCCATACATATGACGAAGCTTTTGCTTTTCTTGTAATTGCTGTCCGTATTCGGAAAGCTTTTTACGCTGGTTAGGACCATGAGGACCTGGAGCGTAAGGGCGTTTTTCTAATTCTTTACCTGTACCGCTTAGTGAAATTCCAAGACGGCGGGATAGTTTCCAGCTTGGGCCGGTATAACGAGCCATGAATGACTCCTCCTTAGTTTTTATTTTGTAAAATAAAAACAGTGTGTGAGACTTCAATTATGCGTATTTTGTTTTCATGCACCTTCGCCCTAGCAGCAGCGGGTTACGAGATGCACCATCAAAAAAAGCATATTGCATTTCTTGAGGAACAAAATTCCGTCATAAAGGCGTTCACATAGGCTGCGATATTTTACACAAAGAGTATTATATAACTATTGAAAGGCTGAAGTCAAGGCATCTTTTTATTATATTCCTGAAACCTGCAACGGTAAGCGGCCTGATCGTTTTCCGGTTGTCCTGAAAAGTTCTATGTTAACGAAAGAAAATCCTCTCCGAACAATCTGACAAAACATATATTGATAGCAAAGGCTCAATGCAAGGATGAGGTGGAGGGAAAAGCGTGAAAAAGAGGTTGTTGGAGACGGAAATCATACATGCGGGTTATAACGATGATGCACATATTGGCAGCCTTGTACCGCCATTATATCAAACAAGTACATTTACTTTCGATAGTGCTGATCAGGGAGAAAAGCGGTTTGCAGGAGAAGAGGAGGGGTTTGTTTACTACAGGCTTGGCAATCCAACCGTAAAAATTCTGGAAGACAGGATGGCTGTACTGGAAGGGGCAGAGAAGGCCCTGGCTTTTGGTTCTGGAATGGCGGCTGTATCTGCTGTCCTGTTTTCACTGGTTAAGGGGGGAGACCATATCCTTTGTTCCCAAGGTGTTTATGGCTGTACTTTTGGCCTCCTCCAATTAATGAAAGAAAAATTTGGCGTCACCCATACTTTTTCCCAAATGCGGACCAAAGAAGATTTCCTGAGTGCTATTCAGCATAATACTTCCTGTATCTATATCGAAACACCCATCAATCCGACAATGAAGGTGGTCGATTTGAAACTGGCCTCCGAGGCTGCAAGTGAAAAGGGGATCCCGGTTATTGTTGATAATACTTTCTGTTCCCCTTATCTTCAAAAGCCTATCGAGCTAGGCTGTGATATTGTAGTCCACAGTGCTACTAAATATATTTGTGGTCATGGGGATGTGATTGCAGGAATTGCTGCCGGGAACCGCAAAATAATGGAGAAAATCTCTAAGACTACCCAGAAAGATATTGGGGGAGTTGTTTCCCCTTTTGACGCCTGGCTGTTATTGAGAGGTTTAAAAACACTGGCCGTCAGAATGGACCGCCATTGTGAGAATGCTGAAAAGCTGGCTGAAGCTCTTGTACGCCACCCTTCTGTAGAAGGTGTTTTTTATCCAGGAGACCCCACAAATGAGGACTACATGACGGCAAAAAAACAAATGCGAAAATTTGGCGGTCTGGTCTCTTTTACAATAAAAGGGACAAAAGATGATGCACAGGCATTTATGGACAGATTGAAGCTGATCAAAATAGCGGTAAGCCTTGGTGATGCGGAAACATTAATTCAGCATCCAGCTACAATGACTCATGCTGTTGTTCCCGCAGCATCAAGACAACAAATGGGGATTACGGATAACTTACTGAGGCTTTCAGTCGGGCTCGAGGGATGGGAGGATATTTGGGAAGACCTTAAACAAGCTCTGGAAAAAGGCTGAAAAATTTCAATTGAAAGCAAAAGGCAGCTTTCCAGCTGCCTTTTGTGTCATCCTTTATAAAGCTGCATTAAAACGAAGACAAATTCCTCCAATTTTTCCTGGTCAAGTTCATCAAAACGATTCTTCTCCGGGGAGTCAATATCAAGCACTCCGACAAGCCTGCCGTTGTCAAGCATTGGGATGACAATTTCCGATTGGGAAGCTGCGTCGCAGGCAATATGTCCAGGGAAGAGGTGAACGTCTTCAACCCTGACTGTTTCGAGCTTTTCTGCAGCACTTCCGCAAACTCCACGGCCAATCGGAATTCTGACACAAGCCGGGAGACCCTGGAAAGGCCCCAATACTAATTCTCCCTCTTCTATTAAATAAAACCCAACCCAATTAATCCGGTCGAGAAATTGATTCAGTAAGGCTGCCGCATTGCTATAATTAGCGATGGAATTTTTTTCGCCTTCAAGAAGTGCTTTTAGCTGTTTAATCAGCAAATCGTAATTTCCACTGCGGTCCCCTTTATAGGATTCGACTTCAAACAATGTTTTTCCCCCTTTTTTTTGAAAATGTATTATACATTTTACCAGAAAGACAGGAAAAACGCGTGAAATTGTCGATAGATAAATAAAGGAAAAAACAAAGCTTTCAAGAAAATAATACGATAAGGCTATCTGAGCGGACTTAAAAGGAATGCAAGGAGAAGACAATCAAAAGAGGCAGGTGAGGAGAATGCGGAAAAATTCTAAAGAGGCTATTGTGGAAGCAGCGGTATTTCTTTTTAACACAAAAGGTTTCAGCGGCACATCCATCCGGGATATTGCTGCGAGAGCAGAAATAAACCCAGCAAATATCGCCTATTATTTCCAAAATAAAAATGGACTGCTGGAATATTGTTTTACAGCTTTTTTTGAAGATTACCTAAAAGAATTAGAAGCAGGCTACCAGCTGCTCGATGAAAGTGCAGAGTCCTGCCTGAAATTGATTGTTGATAACCTGTTAAAATACCAGTGCAGGAATCTTCAGCTGACACGCTTTGTTTTAAGGGAGATGACACTGGATTCGCAAATGGTAAGGGAGGTTATGTCGACCTATTATGTAAAGGAACGGTATTACCTGAAAAAGGTGCTGGAGAAAGGAATGAGGACAAAGGAATTTAAGAACCATACCGTTCTTTATATCATCCTCCAGCTGAAGGGATTTTTGACGACGCCATTTTTAAATATGTATTATGTAAATGAAGTACTGCATATCCTGCCCCATGAAAAGTATTTTGCCGAAAAATACAGCCGGGAAATCTGTAAGTGGATTGAATCGGCACTTTGTGAAGCCAAGCCATTAGCAGAAAGAAGGATTATTTCTGTATAAACAGAAAACCGGCAGCTATTGCCGGTTTTCTAATTTTTTGCTCATTAAATCCAGCCCTTGCCCCAGCTCCTTTGCACGGTGGGCATCGGACCCGTAAACCAGCGGAATGCCAAGGGAAACTGCCTGGTCAATGACTTCTGCAGGAGGATAGGGCTCCCTGCAGAGCGGCTTGGAGGTGCCTGCTCCGTTATAATCCAGTTCATAGCCGTATTCCTTCATGGCTTTAAGCACCTGTGTGATTTCCTCTGAGAAAGTGCGAGGTGCAGGAAACTTTAGCTGGAATTTGTTTACCAGCGTTATATGGCCAATCCGCTTAGGCTTGTAAGGACCCAGGTCTGCCAGGATTGAATGGATTAGTGTCCGGTAATAATTCACATGGATTTGTTCAATGGATCCATAGGCAGAAATCATGTACCTAAAATGGTCGGGGCTATAGTCGATACAGGAGTATCCGAAAGGATCTTTTAAAAAATGGACAGAAAGGATGGAGTCATCCAGCTTAGGTCCAATTTTATCAAGAAGCTTCGCGGTCTCCTTTTCATAGCCCTCGATGTAATCGACCTCCAGCCCTGCATTTATTTTGATTTTATCTCCATACTTCTTCTTAAGTGCGTTAACTTCCGCGAAGTATTCTTCGAGGTCACTATGATCCATTGCACTGTCTCTCAGCGGGGTAGGATCGGTAAAAGAAAGGGGGAGCGGGGCGTGTTCGGTAAAAGAAATTTCCGTATATCCCAGAGATAATGCTTTCTCGATGTAGGATTCAAACGGATCGTTTGTTCCGTGCGGACAAAAATGGGTATGTACATGGCCGTCTTTAACCATATGGCAGCACCTCCTTGCAGTCTATAAGGGGATAATCATGACACCTTATGATGATTTTCGATAATTTGAACAAAAAAATGAATTTACTGGTCAAAAAATGTCGTTTACATGGTATCATAAATAAATAAAATTAACATTTACTTTTTTATATACATCGGTAACAGATCTGATTTTTGCAAGAGACCCAGGGGGATAGCAATGGTATATTTAATCGGCGCAATATGTGTATTAATAATTCTTTTCCTAACAGGATATTTAATGAAGAGGAAGTATTTTGCTGAAGTTGATAGATATGAAGCCTGGAAGATTGATATTATGAATCGCCCAGTACTTGATGAACTATCCAAAGTCAAACAGCTGAATATGACTGGCCAGACAGAAGAACTGTTCGAGCGCTGGCGGAAAGAATGGGATGACATTGTAACTTCCGATCTGCCGGGAATCGAGGAATATTTGTTTGATGCCGAGGATTATACGGACAAGCTTAGATTTAAGAAGGCAAAGGAAGCGATGGCCAGGATTGACGAAAAGCTTACATCAATTGAAGCCAGTATCAAAAATATTCTCGATGAATTAAATGAGCTGGTTGGAAGTGAGGAAAAAAACAGGTCGGAGATTGAGACTTTAAAAGAGGTTTACCGGGAAAGCCGGAAAAATCTCCTTGCTCACCGCCATAGTTACGGAAAGGCGGAAGCGGGCCTTGAAGATCAGCTGAACAGTCTAGTGGAGAGATTCAAGGATTTTGATGAAAAAACGGAAAATGGAAATTACCTGGAAGCACGCGAAATTGTCATGGGTATTCAGATCATTCTTCAGGATATTTCCCTTAAGATGGAGACAATCCCTCAGCTGCTGCACGATTGCCAGACGGGTTTGCCGGCTCAAATCAGCGAACTGAAAGAGGGCTGCCGGGAAATGGCACAGCAGGGCTATGTTCTTGATCATCTTGGGATTGAACCGGAAATTGGAAAGGTTGAGGAAAAGGTTTCCGACTGCCGCCAAAGGATCGATAACGGGGAAATAGCCGAAGTTGGGCAAATCGTCAATGAATTAAAATCAACACTGGATCAATTATTTGACCTACTTGAAAAAGAGGTTTTATCCAAACAATTTATCCATAAAAATCATCAAGAAACACGTGATCTTTTAATCGCTGCGATTGATGAAAGTGAAAAGATACAGGAAGAAATGGAAGCCGTTCAACAAAGTTATCACTTGCCGGACAGGCAGCTTGATGCCCATTTTATTGCAGACGGCCAGCTGGAGCAGTTAACAAGGAGATATGAGCTTCTTGCTGCAAAAATTGCTCAGGGGGAAACAGCCCAAAGCTTTCTTAAAGAAGAACTAACCGAACTAAAGCAGGAACTTGATGATTGCTTGCAGGAGCAACAGGAGTTTAAGGAAAAGCTCAATGCGCTGAGAAAAGATGAGATGGCAGCAAGGGAAAATGTCAGGGAACTTGCAAGAAAGGTAACGGAGATCCTCAAGCTTGTTACAAAGAGCAACCTCCCAGGATTATCCCAAAACTATAAATATTTGCTCGATGATGCCAAAGAGAGCATCCAAAAGGTTTCGGATAAACTGGAACAAAAACCTTTGGATATACCTGCTGTTCAGCAACATCTGGAAATTGCAGAATTAACCGTTGAAAAGCTGACAAATACTACCATGGAAACGGTGGAGAATGTCCATTTGGCAGAAAGGCTTATCCAGTACGGGAACCGGTATCGCAGCAGATATCCTTCAGTGTCCAAGGGATTGCAGGAAGCCGAAGAGTCTTTCAGGAAATATGAATACCGCCAGGCCCTTGAACAGGCTGCAACTGCAATTGAGAAAGTAGAACCGGGGGCCCTCAAGAAAATAGAAGACCTTTTTTACGAAAAGCAGCTTTAAAGTAAAGCCTCCAAAACCCTGGAGGCTTTATTTATTGCTGTTTTATGATCTTGATAACTGTTTGGCTACCGTCTGTTAAACCGGCCTTTGCATATATTAGGCATTTTCAAACCACTGCATTTATGTTAAAATTCTTTGTCAGCAAAACAGGTTCCGGTAAAAAGGAGGGAGCAGCATGATTTATTTTGACAATAGTGCAACAACAAAACCATATACAGAAGTGCTCGATGCATTTGTAAAAGTATCTTCTGACTACTATGGGAACCCTTCCTCCCTTCACCAAGCAGGGGGCCAGGCAGAGAAGCTTTTATCTCAGGCTCGATCGCAAACAGCCAAGCTTCTCGGTGTCAAATCTTCTGAAATTGTCTTTACTTCAGGAGGCACGGAAGGCAATAATTTAGCCATTAAGGGAACCGCGCTTGCTCATAAAGGGCGCGGGAAGCATATTATTACAACAACGATCGAGCATGCTTCCGTACACAATGCTGTAAAGCAGCTTGAAGAGTCAGGGTTTGAGGTAACATATGTCCCAGTTAATGCTGCAGGTCAGGTGAGCAGTGCTGATATAAAAAAAGCAATTCGAAAAGATACAATCCTCGTTTCAGTCATCCATATTAATAATGAAGTTGGATCTGTACAGCCCATCTGGGAAATTGGCCAGATGCTTCAAGGATTCCCCAAAATCCTATTCCATGTCGATCATGTGCAGGGAGCGGGAAAGCTGCCGCTGGATTTGTATGACTGCGGGATTGATCTATGTACGATATCAGGCCATAAATTCCACGGCTTAAAAGGCACGGGAGCTTTATTTATTCGAGAGGGAGTCAACATTTCTCCGCTTCTCTCAGGTGGAGACCAGGAGGGGAGAAAACGCGGCGGCACGGAAAACGTTGCGGGCATGGTGGCGATGGCTAAAGCTTTGAGGATGTCACTGGACCTTCAGGATAAAAAGTCTGCCCATTTAAAACAGATTTTGGGGACAATAAGAGCCGGTCTGGAAATTTTGCCTGAGGTAACAATTCATACTCCGGTACATTCTGCGGCTCCTCATATCCTCAATTTTTCGATTGAGGGATTGAAGGCGGAGGTATTTGTCCATGCGCTCGAACAAAAAGGAATTTACGTGTCGACGACCAGCGCATGTTCATCCAAAAGGCATGCACCAAGCAAGACTTTGCTTGCCATGGGCGTACCGGCACGCCTTGCTGAAAGTGCAATAAGAGTAAGCCTTTCGTATGACAACCGCTTAGAGGAAGCGGAAATTCTGCTTAAGGCTGTTTCAGATACGGCAATCCAACTAGGAGAGGTAATAAAATAAATGATATATGATCGAATTCTAATCCGATACGGCGAAATCTCAACAAAAGGCCGAAACAGAAATAAATTTATTGATAAGCTGCGCAAAAGTGTAAGAC
This sequence comes from Mesobacillus foraminis, assembly GCF_004340465.1. Taxonomy (GTDB): domain Bacteria; phylum Bacillota; class Bacilli; order Bacillales; family Cytobacillaceae; genus Mesobacillus_B; species Mesobacillus_B foraminis. Next base: position 103,102 of record NZ_SLVV01000007.1, read on the forward strand.
TTACTTTAAGTGATTTTCCCAATGCTGTAATTGAATCCGACAGGGACAGGATGTATGTCCTCCTAAATGGAGAGGATGGCAATGAGGTTGCCAGTAGGCTCAAAAAAGTGTTTGGAATCCAATCCTTCAGCCTTGCAATTAAAGTGGAAAAAGATCTTGAGAAAATGAAAGCAGCCGCTCTTAATCTGTTCTCCCGTCTATACAGGGAAGGCCAAACGTTTAAAATAACGGCCAAAAGGTCCGATAAAAAATTCGAATTGGACACAAATGAAATCAACCATGAATTTGGGGGACATTTATTAAAAAACATCCCTGGATTAATGGTCGATGTACGGAATCCAGATATCAATCTTCAGATAGAGGTCAGAAGTGAGGCTGTTTACCTGTCAGCGGAAACAATCCCCGGGGCTGCCGGACTGCCAGTGGGTTCGAGCGGAAAGGCAATGCTCATGCTTTCCGGAGGCATCGACAGTCCTGTGGCGGGTTATTTGTCAATGAAACGCGGACTTGACGTTGAGGGTGTGCATTTCTTCAGTCCTCCTTTCACAAGTGACCGGGCAAGGCAAAAGGTGATTGATTTATCCAAAAAGCTAGCGGAAATTGGCGGTCAGTTCACACTCCATATTGTCCCATTTACAGAAATACAGCAAAGCATCCATAAGCAGGTGCCTGCAAACTATACTATGACTACGACGAGGAGACTGATGCTTCAGATTACGGACAGACTCCGCGAGAAGCATGGAGGACTTGCTATTATTACGGGAGAAAGTCTCGGGCAGGTAGCAAGCCAAACACTTGAAAGCATGTACGCCATTAATGAAGTCACAAGTACGCCTATTATCCGTCCCTTGATTACGATGGACAAGACCGATATAATGGGCATTGCAAGGGAAATAGAAACACTGGAAATTTCCAATCTGCCCTATGAGGATTGCTGTACGGTCTTCGTTCCCTCATCGCCAAAGACGAAGCCCAAGCTGGAAAAAGTACAGCATTTTGAGAGCTTTTTTGATTTTGAACCGCTGATTGAAAAAGCGGTGAATAATACGGAAACATTGACCATTAATCCTGGGATGGAACAGTCCTTGCTTGAAGACGACTTATTTTAGGCTTTTATTTATGCAAGGATCGTACACCGTACGATCCTTCCTTTTTTGTGAACATTTTCCAACAATTATTTTGAATGAAGTCATGTGATTCTACACACTCTATACTCAACAAGGAGGTGAAAATCACATGGCTAACAACAACTCAAACAACCTTTTAGTTCCTGGCGTTGAACAAGCTCTTAACCAAATGAAGCAAGAAATTGCTCAAGAATTTGGTGTAAACCTTGGTGCAGACACAACTTCCCGTGCAAACGGTTCTGTTGGGGGAGAAATCACCAAGCGTCTAGTTTCTATGGCTCAACAACAAATGAGCGGTTTCTCTAGATAATCACAGATAAATAAAATGGCTACAGGAGGCAGGAGAAATCCTTGCCTCCTTTTATTGTTCCTTCCCAAGTATTCATTTAAAAAATCCACAAAATCTGTATAATAGAATTAGGTATTATTACTAGGTGCTAATTGGGGGAGGATTTAATAATGGATAGGGAACTATTGATTGCGCCTCAAAAATATAATTTAATTTCAGAGATCGAGAAGTTTGCTCATAATTCGGACAGGCTGGCACTTCAATGGGAAAACGAGGCAGGAGAGAGAAAAGAAATTACCTATAAAAACCTTATCGACACCGCCAATAGAATCGGAAATGTATTTAAAAAGTTTGGCTTAATGAAAGGCGATACAGTATTAATAGTGGTACCGCGGCTAATCAATGCATATCAGGTTTATATTGCGGCGCTGAAATCAGGGCTTGTCGTTATTCCAAGTTCTGAAATGCTGAGGACGAAGGATTATCAATACCGAATTACTCACGGGGATGTTAAAGCAATCATCTCTTATTACCCGTTTGTCGGGGAGTTTGCCGGGATTGAGGAAGCCAGCAGTCTATTGAAGTTTTCCGTTGGAAAGCACGTTGATGGCTGGATCGATTTGGATAAGGAACAGCTAACCGCTGCGGAATATTTGGAAATGGCTGATACTGACCGGGAGGATATGGCGTTTTTATCCTATACATCCGGCACTACAGGAAACCCAAAGGGAGTCGTACATACACATGGCTGGGCCTACGCTCACTTACAGACGGCTGCGAAAAACTGGCTGTCGATTGAAGAAGGAGATATTGTCTGGGCGACTGCTGGACCAGGCTGGCAGAAATGGATTTGGAGTCCATTCCTTTCCGTTTTGGGCTCTGGGGCAACCGGTTTAGTTTATCATGGAAGGTTTGAACCGACAAAATACCTTGACATGCTGCAATCCTATCAAGTTAATGTTTTATGCTGTACGCCTACAGAGTACAGGCTAATGGCAAAAGTGGAAAATATTTCTGAGTACGAGCTTAGCGCGATTCACAGTGCCGTTTCAGCAGGCGAGCCATTAAATCGGGAAGTGATTGATACTTTCAGGAAGCACTTTAATATCGATGTGCGAGATGGATATGGGCAGACGGAGAATACTCTCCTTGTAGGAATTACCAAGGAGATGGAGCTAAAGCCAGGTTCCATGGGTAAACCGACACCCGGGAACAGAGTAGAGATTGTCAATGAAAACGGGGAGCCGTGCCAAACGGGAGAAGTGGGCGATATTGCCGTCCATATCAGTACCCCAGCATTGTTCAAAAGTTATTATAAAGACCCTGAACGGACAGCCATGCAGTTCCGGGGGGATTATTACGTCACCGGAGACAGGGCGAAAAAAGACGAAGAGGGATATTTCTGGTTCGAAGGTCGGGCTGATGATATCATCATCACTTCCGGCTATACAATTGGACCATTTGAAGTGGAAGATGCCCTTGTCAAGCATCCATCTGTAAAAGAGTGTGCGGTTGTGGCCTCACCTGATGAGGTCCGCGGCAATGTGGTCAAAGCTTTTGTTGTTTTAAGGGATGGTGTCGATCGAAATGACCCTGATCTTATTCCAAGGCTTCAGCAGCATGTAAAGGGGCTGACAGCACCCTATAAATATCCCCGTAAAATCGAATTCCTTGATGAATTGCCGAAAACCACATCCGGAAAGATCCGTCGTGTCGAACTTCGCCAAATAGAACTGGAAGTATAGGGGAGAATGCAGGCGAGTTTATCGCCTGCATTTTTGGTGAAAAAAGGTTGCCAGTACTTTAACCCCCCTTTATAATGAAGTTATTTCGTGTCTAGAAATATTATGGGGGTGTTGCGGCATGAATAATAACTCAGAACAGCAAAAAGGAGTTATTTACGCTGCTTTTTCTTATATTTTGTGGGGGATCCTTCCGATTTATTGGAAGTTCCTTGATCATGTAGGGGCAGAAGAGATACTGGCCAACCGGGTTTTATGGTCGTTTGTCTTTATGCTTTTAGTATTACTTCTAACGAATAAGTGGCAGGTGTTTATTAAAACCATTCGCGGATTCACCGCAAATAAGCGTCAAATGCTTGCTCTTTCGATTGCTTCCATCCTGATCAGCATTAACTGGTTCCTATATATTTGGGCTGTAAATACCGGTCAGATGATTGAAGCAAGTCTGGGTTATTATATTAATCCTCTTGTTTCCGTCCTGCTGGGTCTTATCTTTTTTAAAGAGAAGCTTTCGCAAGCACAAATCTTTTCGTTTTCGCTTGCAGCCATTGGGGTACTGATCATGACGATTTCCTATGGGAAATTTCCGTTCATTGCTGTGACATTGGCCTTGTCATTTGGACTATATGGATTAGCAAAGAAATTGATTAAAGTTGATTCTGCTGTAGGGCTGGCCCTGGAAACAATGGTCGTGACTCCAATTGCAGCTATTTATCTGCTTCTTCTTATTATAAATGATAAAAGTACGCTGTTTACAGTTTCCTGGAGTACGAGTTTCCTGCTTATTGGCGCGGGTGTTGCAACAGCTGTTCCGCTTCTTTACTTTGCAAAGGGGGCACAGAAAATTCCGCTTTCAATGCTGGGGCTCCTGCAATATATTGCCCCAACCTTGACTTTGCTCCTTGGAATCTTCATTTACGGAGAGGCCTTTTCTAAAACACATTTACTTGCTTTTACTTTTATCTGGGCTGCTTTGACCATCTACTCATTATCGAGGACAAAGCTTGCCATTGCACTCGAAGTGAAGTGGCGTAAAGAAAAAAGTTCCCATATGTAAAAAAGAGCCCCTGATTTTTAAAAAGGGCTCCCGGACTGCAGACAAACTCGATGGAATAAGAGCTTGTCTGCAGTTTTTATTTTAACTTTTGAACGGGGAATGCTGACTTGCGTTTCAGGGGCTTCACTTTCCGCGGGGCGGTGAGCCTCCTGTATCGCGAATGCTCTGCGGCGTGTGCCTAGAACTGCAGTCACGATCAGATTACCTGCCTTACAAGAACGTTCTCTTTACTTTTTCCCAGAATGAGTTGTCTTTTAGTTTTACTGTTTTGACGTATTTCCCGCTTAATTGCACGTCAATTTTTTCGACGTGCTGAATGCTGAGGGCTTCATTATCCATTCCCATTATCGGATAATCGTTCCCGTCCTGGACCACTTTTAGGGAAAGCTTCCGGTCGCCGCCCAGTATAAAAGAGGACCCCAGTGTACGGTATTGATTATTGTTAACCGAAGCAAGCTCACTTACCTGGATGCAAGGCAGGAGCGGATCCACAATGGCTCCATTAACTGACTTATTGTAACCGGTGCTCCCCGTCGGTGTTGCAACAATCATTCCGTCTCCATGGAATGTTTCAAAATGCAGGTCATCGATAAAAACATCCATGACAAATGCTTTTATAATCGAGGAACGGACACTGAATTCATTGAGGCAAAGGAAAGATGTTTCGTCATCTATTTTTACATCGATGGTAGGATACCTTCTGACTTCCACCGATGACCTGGTCACGGCCTCGATCATTGTGGAATGGTCATCATATTCAAAATCACAATAGATGGAACGCTTCCCTGTTGTGGAAACACCGGCATAAAGACAGTCCTCCCTAAAGCCCGTTTTCCTTATTGCCTGAAGAAACGTATCATCTCCGCCAACGCTTACAATAATATTTGCGTGACGGTAATCCTTTACTAATGTAAAATCATATCTTTTTGCCAATTCATATAGTGGGGCAACCTTTTCCTTCATCTCAGCATCTGGTTTATGGTAAAAATAAACATTACGGCGATTAGGCAAAATAACTCCTCCTGACAATTTATGATCATTATTAAGATTAACAAATACCCTTTTATCCCCATCTTTTGTTAAAATAGGGGGGATTGACAACAGTTTACCATGTTTGTTGAACAGTTTGAAACTTAAAGCCAAAAGGGTTAAAGGAGGAACATTAACATGAATAAAAAAAGGTGGGTGGCTGTTGCAATAGCTGCACTGTTATTTGTACTTTCAGTGGCTGTCAATGCTCTGTCATCTTTCACATTTACCAAAGCGGAATCAACATTTACAGACATGTTTGGAACGAGTGAAGAACAAGTGATGGAGGAAGTTATTGAAGAAGGCAATGAATACAAGAAAATTGCTGTGCTGGACGTGGAGGGTACCATTCAGGATACTGGAAGCCCAAGTGCATTTTTTGAAAGCCCTGGCTATAATCACAGGACTTTTATGGAACGGCTCGATTACGCTAAAGAAGACAAGAATGTAAGAGCGATTGTTCTAAGGGTTAATTCGCCTGGAGGGGGCGTGGTGGAAAGCGCTGAAATCCACGATAAGATAAAAGAAATACAGGCAGAAACAAAGAAGCCTGTCTACGTATCAATGGGCTCCATGGCTGCTTCTGGAGGGTACTACATCTCTGCACCTGCGGATAAAATATTTGCCAGTCCGGAAACACTGACAGGTTCTCTTGGAGTGATCATGCAGAGCGTCAATTATGCCGGGCTCGCTGAAAAGTATGGAGTGGATTTTGTTACGATTAAAAGCGGTCCTTATAAGGATATAATGAGTCCTTCCAGAGAAATGACGGAAGAAGAGAGAGAGATACTCCAGAGCATGATTGATAATTCCTATGAAGGTTTTGTCAAAGTAATATCCGAAGGCCGGGGGATAGCAGCAGATGAGGTTAAAAAAATTGCAGATGGCCGCATTTATGATGGAAGACAGGCAAAGGAACTGAATTTAATCGATGGATTTGGTCATTTTGAAGATGTAATTGATGCACTCAAAAAGGACCATAAGCTTAATGGAGCTCAAGTGGTCAGTTATACAGAAAATATGGGCTTTGGATCCCTGATTGGAATGAGTACCAGGAAAATGATGGGGGAGGACCTGGAAATGGCAGGACTGATGAAGCTGCTTTCTCAGCCCAATTCTCCTAGACTAATGTATTTATATGCTGAATAAGGAGGAGAATCATTCAGTGGATACTTACGAATATGAGGAAAAAGGCACTGCGCCTATGCCGGTGCCAAGTGAGATAAATGGGGAAGAAAATCATAACGATGGCAGGAGCCTTCAAGTCTATCGCTATGCAGGTTTCTGGATGCGGCTTTGGGCTTATTTGCTCGATTTGATTGTAATAGGAAGCCTGAATCGATTGTTGATTTATCCTGTCTTCAGAGCCATTGGACTACCGTTGGATAAAGGTATATTTGAGCCGGTCGGGATTGCGACAGCGATTATATTTTACCTGTATTTTGTCCTGATGACTAAATACTTTGGCCAGACCATAGGAAAAATGGTCTTTGGACTTAAGGTAGTCCCTCTGAAAGGAAAATCCCTTTCTTGGGGGACCGTCCTATTCCGTGAATGGGTTGGACGTTTCATTTCAGGCTTCATCATGATTGCCTATATAGTTGTAGCATTCCTTCCTAAAAAACAAGGGATTCATGATTTATTTGCAGATACAACGGTCATCCATGAACACTGATGCGAACCTGCCTTTTAAGGCAGGTTTCAGTTTGTCGGTGGTCCGGCACATGAAGCAGATGTCAAAGGTATACTAAATAAAAGTGAGTTTATTAAAATGACGGTTCGAGGCTTTGACGGTCCACTTCCGAACACATTCCTTCACAAAGTCAGAAATCAAGCTTCCGTCTCTCGGCCAATGATCCTGCTGAATTGATCTAAAACAACGATCTCAAGTTGGTCCCGCTGGATTTTTTCGAAAGCACCTTCATCACCTGAAACTTTATATATGTCTATTTTAAAATAGGCTCAGTTTACCTGCTATATCTACTGCAAGAAACCTGTTGACTGGAGTGGAAGGCGTGAAGACTCCTGCGGGATCAGCGGGACAGGTGAGACCCCGCAGGAGCATTCGCGACGAGGAGGCTCACCGCCCGCCCCGTGGAAAGCGAAACGCCTGGAACGGAAGTCAACAGTCCCATTCATAAACACAAAAGACTGTTGACAAGCTCGATTCTTATTTAGTTTGTCTGCAGTCTGAAACCTGCCTTTTAAGGCAGGTTTATTTTTATGCTCTTATGCCGATAATAATAGGCTGAAAGGTTGTGAAAGATATGAAGTGGCTGTTGTTGCTCTCGCTGCTTGCGTTAGCCCTGATTGTGGTAATCACTGTTACAAAGGTCAAAATAATTATCTATTTTTACCACGGCAAGGATAATGATTTTATAAACATGGAAGTAAAGGCCTGGGGAGGCCTCATTCGTTATAAAAAAGAAATCCCGATGATTGCAGTCGATGATGACAGCCCTTCCTTAGTTTTTGAAGAAGAAGCCGGCTTGGGGCCAGATGAGGAACCAGGAGAAACACAAGAAAAGCAATTAGAGCAGGATGAAGTGTTAAAAGGTTTTCATGACCTGAAAGCTTTACTCGAACATATAGTGGGGATGCATGTATTAGTTCGGCAATTTCTAAGAAAAGTAACGATTAAAAAGCTGGAATGGCATACGGTTATTGGGATTGGAGATGCCGCCTCTACAGCGGTCCTGAGTGGGACAGTTTGGGCCATGAAAGGAGGAATCATCGGGCTGTTAAGCAGGTATATGAGACTTGCAGAGCTGCCTGTGGTCACCGTCACTCCTAATTTTCAGCAATTCATGTCACAAATACAGCTGAAATGTATTTTTCAAATTCGAATCGGGAATGCTATTTGGGCAGGAATAAAACTGATTAAATATTGGAGAGGTGGAAGGCCGAGTTTTAAAACGAAGCCTCTTTCCGTTCTATCTAGTGATTAAACCTTTACTGAGGAGGAAATAGAATGTCCGATCATCCAATCCAGGGATTGATGACCACTGCAATGGAAAACTTAAAAGAAATGATAGACGTAAATACCATCATTGGGGATCCGGTTGAAACTCCAGATGGAAGTGTAATCATGACGGTCTCCAAGGTAGGCTTTGGCTTTGCGGCAGGAGGAAGCGAGTTTGTCATGGACGGTGATAAAGGATCGTCCGAAGGCCAAAAGCATCCATTTGGCGGCGGAAGCGGCGGAGGTGTTTCTATAACCCCAATCGCCTTTTTAATCGTTAACTCAAGTGGTGTGAGAATGCTGCACCTTGATGAGTCTACTCATTTAATAGAAAAAATTCTTGACGCTGCACCTCAGGCCGTTGAAAAAATACAGCAGTTGATGTCCAAGAATCAGGGCGGTAAAAAGAAGGAAGACAAATCAGGCGGATCCAAACCTCCAGAAGAGGATTATGATATTTAATTTTCAAGCCGGGTTAACTTTTCCAATTAGGAAGGTTAACTTTTATTTTGATAATAGTCATTATTATTTGAAAAATTACCCATTAAAAGATATATTTACACTGTACATATTATTGGATTGTGGAGGATGAGGAAAATGGCTACTATTACATTTAAGGGGAACCCGGTTACACTGCTTGGAAACGAAGTAAAGGTGGGAGACCAAGCCCCAAATTTTACCGTGCTTGCTAACGATTTGTCAGAAGTGACTCTTCAAGATTCTAAGGGTTCTGTGCGCCTGATCAGTGTTGTCCCTTCAATAGACACTGGGGTTTGTGATGCACAGACACGCCGGTTCAATGAAGAAGCGGCAAAGCTCGATAATGTTAAAGTACTTACTGTGAGTGTGGATCTTCCTTTCGCGCAGAAACGCTGGTGCGGAGCAAACGGAATTGATAATGTTCAAACTCTCTCTGACCACCGCGACCTTTCCTTCGGGGAAGCGTACGGGGTAGCAATTCAGGAGCTGCGCCTTCTTGCTCGTGCAGTATTCGTTGTGGATTCCAACGATAAAGTAACCTATGCAGAATATGTAAGCGAAGCGACAAACCATCCTGATTATGAAGCAGCAGTCCAGGCAGCAGGCCAGGCGAAATAAGAATGAAGGGCCGCAGATTACTCTGCGGTTTTTCTTATGCGCGAATGATGGAGTCCTGACGCTTGTTTCAGAGGCTTATCAAGGTTAAAATAGTAAAATCAAGTTTTGCAGGAGGAAAAAAAGTGAGCATAGCATTAGTTGAAAAACTGTTCACGGTTTTTAATGTCACGGCGGACATCTTAAAAGACGAATTATCTTGTACATATCTCGAGGGTCTTGCAGAAACCGGGGAAAATTTATTCCATGAAAAAATACTTCAGGAAGAGTTAAGTGAATTAACCGAGAGAAGACTCCTAAAGGCATATAGTGAAGTAAATCTTGAGGAATTTACTAAAGAACAGATCCGTCAGGCTTTCCAGCTAGCCATTTTAAAGGGGATGCAGGAAAACGTTCAGTCCAATCACCAAATGACACCGGATTCTGTTGGAATGTTTATTGGTTACCTTGTTAATAAATTTGTTGAAAAACCAGCCATTCGCATCCTTGACCCGGCGGTTGGAACAGGCAATCTTTTGGCCACCGTGCTGAACCAGCTGGACAAAAGTGTCGAGTCGGCAGGAATAGACATCGATGACATCCTGATCAGACTTGCCTATGTAAATGCAAATCTTTTAATGCATCAGGTCCAGCTCTTTAATCAGGACAGCCTTGCTCCTTTATTCATCGACCCTGTGGATGTGGTCGTTTGCGACCTTCCAGTCGGATACTACCCAAATGATGTCAGGGCAGCTGAATTTGAAATTCATGCAAAAACAGGGCATACATATGCCCACCACCTGTTCATTGAACAAAGTGCACGCCACACAAAAGAGGGGGGATTTATGTTCCTGGTTATACCAAATGGTCTCTTTGAGAGCGAGCAATCAAGCCACCTTCACGAGTACATTAAGAATAATTTGATCATCCAGGGAATCATTCAGCTCCCGGAAGCAATGTTTAAGAATAAACAGAGTGCTAAAAGTATATTAATACTGCAAAGAAAAGGAGAAGGAACCACTCCGCCAAAAAGTGCACTCCTTGTTGATCTTCCAAAGATGTCTGATGGCCCGGCAATGAACAGGATCCTTGCAGACATAGACAGCTGGTTAATTGGCAATAAAAAGTAAAAAAGCGAATAAACCGGGAAACCGGTTTATTTTTTTGCATAAAAAGCTAGAATGAATCCGCTTATCCAGAAAATTTCAGGGTAAATTAAGGTGACTGAATTTTTAGGAAGTCTGAATAAAAACTCATTTTAGATGGAAACGCTGACAAGCCGAAAGTGGCTTGAAATGTAAATTGGACAGTGTTTTAATTGGAAATTGAGAGATATAATATGAGCTTGTTGCACAGAATAAATATGGACTCATCATGAATGATTGCACAAGTTTCTACATAAAGGAGCGGTACAAGCTATGGCTAAAATGATTGCGATTAACGCAGGCAGCTCATCTTTAAAGTTTCAATTATTTGAGATGCCAAGTGAAGAGGTTATTACAAAAGGATTAGTAGAGAGGATCGGTCTAAAGGATTCAATCTTCACTATCTCGGTAAATGGTGAAAAAATCAAAGATGTGCTGGATATTCCGAATCATGAAGTTGCGGTTAAAATGCTGCTGGATAAGCTGATCAGCAACGGAATCATTCAATCACTCAATGAAATTGAAGGGGTCGGGCACCGTGTAGTTCATGGCGGTGAGGAATTCGATGATTCTGTATTAATTACAGATGAAGTCTTGGCTAAAATCGATAAATTATCGGAACTCGCACCACTGCATAATCCAGCCAACCTTACAGGAATTCGTGCTTTCCAGCAGGTATTGCCAAATGTTCCGGCGGTAGCTGTCTTTGATACAGCTTTCCATCAAACTATGCCTGAGAATTCTTTCCTGTACAGTTTGCCTTATAACTACTATAAGGAGTTTGGCATCCGAAAATATGGATTCCATGGTACATCCCATAAGTATGTCTCCCAGCGTGCTGCTGAAATGCTGGGACGCCCGATTGAGCATTTGCGCTTGATTTCCTGCCACCTTGGCAACGGTGCAAGCATCGCTGCCATTGAAGGGGGTAAATCGATTGATACTTCAATGGGCTTTACACCTTTGGCGGGTGTTACGATGGGGACCCGTTCAGGTAATATTGACCCTGCGCTAATTCCTTATATAATGGAAAAAACAAATAAAACAGCTGACGAAGTACTGGATGTATTAAACAAGGAGAGCGGCATGCTTGGTGTTTCCGGATTCTCAAGTGATCTTCGCGATATTCAGACAGAAGCGGATAAAGGGAACAAGCGTGCAGAATTAGCCCTTCAGGTTTTCGGTGACCGAATCCACAAATATATTGGTTCTTATGCTGCCCGCATGAGCGGCGTGGATGCTATTATTTTCACAGCCGGAATTGGCGAGAACAGCACTGCTATTCGCGAGCGTGTTCTTAAAGGTCTTGAATTTATGGGCGTCTATTGGGATCCTGCTTTAAATAAGGTACATGGAGAAGAAGCCTTTATCAGTTATCCGCATTCTCCTGTTAAAGTAATGGTTATTCCGACAAATGAAGAAGTCATGATTGCAAGAGATATTCTCCGTCTGACAAAGTAATTGAAAAAGAAGCAAAGGCCGCCGGCTTTTGCTTTTTTATTTGCACTGGGCGGAAGAATGCTTTATTTTTCGGGTGTGCTATACTAATAAAAACACGATGCTGGAGGGTTAAGAATGTCACTTACGGAAAGGGAAAAGAAAGTACTCGCTGAATTAAGAAACTGGGAAAACCTCCTTGCCGACTATGAACCAAATGATCTTGAGCTAGCTTATGACAGATATTTGGAAGGGTCGTTTTCGCTGCTTCCTGAAGGAGTCCAGGAGCAGTTTTTTTCAAAGTTTGATAATTGGCTGTTTCATCTCCATTCGCTGATACAGGGATCTCAGCTTCAAATGGATGCGAAGGAAAGAATCCTGTCAGCAGGCCGGCTGTTCAACAGCGAACTGGATTCCATCAGTGACATGAAGGACCTGGCCATCGAGCAAATTCAATATATTGCAGACCAGCAGATTGCCAGGCACCGCTTATATTCATTTTTACAAGGCGGGCTGTCGGGAAGCGGTGGCAACCTCGTTTTGGGGACAGATATCCCTGCTATGGCCGTGGTCAATTTAAGAGCAGTCCAACTGATTGCAATGACATATGGGTTTGAAGTAAATACTCCATTCGAAATGATGGCGGCCCTTAAGGTTTTTCATGCAGCCATGATGCCGAAGAGAATGCAAAGCACAGGCTGGAATACATTAATGGAAGATCTCACCCAGGCTGAAGATCATTATTTTTATATAGGGAATGAAGAATTAACCGATGTTACTTGGCTTGAACAGCCGATAAAACATATGATGAAGGCTCTTGTCATTCTGGTATTCAGGAAGAAACAGCTGCAAGGTCTGCCTTTAATCAGCATGGCCATTGGGGCAGGCTCCAATTATCAGGTGACAAGGCGAGTGACAGAGTTTGCCCAAAAATATTACCAGGCAAGATACTTTATGCATAAGGGGGTGGCACTGGATGAGCGTTATTGAGCATAAATCGGCAGCGCCGGCTCAGGTACGCTGCAAGATCATTACGATCAGTGACACCAGGAATGCTGATAATGACAAGAGCGGGAAACTAATGAAGGATATGCTGATTGTAGCTGGGCATGCAATCACAGAATATGCGATTGTAAAGGACGATGCAGAAGCCATACGAAGTGCAGTTAAAATTGGCTGCAGCAATCCTGAAGTCGACATTATTCTAACGAACGGCGGTACTGGGATCGCCGGGCGGGATGTAACAATAGAAACGCTGGAAGAGTTATTTGACAAAGCGATTCCCGGGTTCGGGGAACTCTTCAGGATGCTGAGCTATCAGGAAGATATCGGTTCAGCAGCAATGATGTCGAGGGCCGCGGCAGGTGTATGCAAGAATAAAGCAGTGTTTGCGACTCCGGGGTCTACAGGTGCGGTCAAGCTTGCTATGGAAAAGCTGATTCTTCCGGAGATTGGACATGTTGTGAGAGAACTGAAAAAAGATCTATAAACACTTCTAACCCCCCTCCTGAGATCAGGCGGGGGGTTCATTATTGGTGAACCTTTCCAGTAACCTCCTCGTGGGTTCTGTACCACAGCCACAGGTCATTTATGATTGACGCCAGTTCGGCAATTTCACTGTTTAATCGGCAGGAGCGGTCAAAGTTTGATTCATCATTGAGTTCAGCTTGTTTTGAATTGATTTTATGTTCAAGTTCGGCAATCCGGTCGGGTATGCTTCCGCGAATTTTTTCCCAATAAAGTAGAATGTCATGCTGCAATCGCCGGGGAAAGTGATCCCAATCCTGTTTAAATGCCGGCAGCGGAATCCCGAGCCTGGCGTTAAAATGAAAATATTCCTTCATGTTGAAAGAGCCTCCCCGTACCAATTCTTGTCTCCATTCTACATTATTTATGTCAAGGCTTCCATGCTATTTTATGCACGGAATTTTCACGGAAAGAAAAAAAATAAATAAAATTTGCACTTTAGGATTGAAAATTGCAGCAAAACCTGTTAACTTTACTAATATAAATGAATAAACATATAACTGGATGCATAAATATTCAAAGGGGAGAAAAAAATGACTTTATCAAAAAAAATCGTACTTGCCTATTCTGGCGGGCTGGATACATCGGTAGCAATTAAATGGCTTCAAGAAAAAGGGTATGACGTGGTAGCATGCTGTCTTGACGTCGGCGAAGGAAAAGACCTGGATTTCATTAAAGAAAAAGCTCTCAAGGTAGGGGCTGTCAGCTCTTATGTACTGGATGTGAAAGAAGAATATGCGAAGGAATACGCTTTGGTAGCCCTTCAGTCACATGCGCTGTACGAAGGGAAATATCCGCTCGTATCTGCCTTGTCCCGTCCGCTGATTGCGAAAAAGCTGGTTGAAGTGGCGGAGAAAGAAGGAGCTGTTGCTGTTGCCCATGGCTGTACAGGGAAAGGCAATGACCAGGTGAGGTTTGAAGTTTCCATTAAAGCGTTGAATCCTGACCTGGAAGTACTTGCGCCAGTCCGTGAGTGGAAATGGTCAAGGGAAGAAGAAATTGCCTATGCAGTAGAAAATAATATCCCGATTCCAATCAACCTAGACAGCCCTTACTCAATCGACCAGAATCTATGGGGAAGAAGCAATGAATGCGGAGTTCTTGAGGATCCATGGCAGGCACCGCCTGAAGGCGCATACGAGCTTACAGCGAGCCTTGAAAATACTCCGGATGTTGCAGACGTTATCGAAATTGAGTTTGATAAAGGTGTTCCGGTTGCTTTAAATGGAAAAAATTACTCACTTTCCCAATTGATTCTTGAGCTGAATATTCTTGCAGGCAAGCACGGTGTCGGCAGAATCGACCATGTTGAAAACCGCCTAGTCGGGATTAAATCACGTGAAGTTTACGAGTGTCCTGCAGCAATGACCCTCATCAAGGCTCATAAAGAGCTTGAAGACATCACTCTTGTAAAAGAAGTGGCTCATTTTAAACCAATCATGGAAAAGAAAATGACTGAACTCATCTATGAAGGACTATGGTTCTCGCCGCTTCGCAATGCTCTTTCTGCATTCCTTGAAGAAACCCAGAAGCACGTCACAGGGACTGTAAGGGTGAAGCTGTTCAAGGGCCATGCTATTATTGAAGGCCGTAAATCTCCATATTCCCTGTATGACGAGAAGCTTGCAACCTATACTTCCGAGGATGAATTTGATCATAGTGCAGCAGTCGGTTTCATTAATCTTTGGGGGCTTCCAACAAAAGTCCAAAGCATTGTGCAGGGCAAGAAGGTGACTGTGTGAAGAAACTCTGGGGCGGAAGGTTTACAGCTTCTGCTGAGGAATGGGTAGATGAATTTGGGGCATCCATTCCTTTCGATCAGGAACTCGTTCTTGAAGATATAAAGGGAAGCATAGCCCACGCAACCATGCTATCTAAATGCGGGATTCTGACGGAAAAAGAAGCTGAAACCATCATTGGCGGTTTAAAAGAATTAAAAGAAAAAGCGTTAAAAAAGCAACTGGAGTATTCTACAAAGTACGAGGATATCCATCTTAATATCGAACATATGCTGACGGAACTTATAGGGCCTGTTGGGGGGAAACTTCATACAGGCCGAAGCCGAAATGACCAGGTTGCCACAGACATGCATCTGTACTTAAGCGATCAAGTGGCTGAAATTGCGGCCCTCCTCGGAGAATTTCAGGAAACCCTTATTGAAAAAGCAGGAGATCATATCGAAACTGTCATGCCGGGATATACACACCTGCAAAGAGCACAGCCAATTTCTTTTGCGCATCACTTAATGGCTTATTTTTGGATGCTTGAAAGAGATAAACAGCGGTTCACTGAAGTCCTTAAAAGAATCAATATCAGCCCTCTCGGGGCGGGGGCGCTTGCAGGAACAACTTTCCCAATTGACAGGGAATATTCGGCGGAACTCCTTGGTTTTGAAGGAATCTACCAAAATAGCCTGGATGCAGTAAGCGACCGGGACTTCATTCTCGAGTTCATGTCGGCAAGCTCTATACTTATGATGCATTTATCCAGGTTTGCGGAGGAAATCATTCTATGGTCGAGCCAGGAATTCCGGTTCGTCGAACTGGATGATACTTTCGCAACGGGAAGCAGCATCATGCCTCAAAAGAAAAACCCTGATATGGCTGAATTAATCAGGGGGAAAACAGGGCGTGTCTATGGAGGGCTTATGAGTCTCCTCACCATCCTTAAAGGTCTTCCGCTTGCATATAACAAGGATATGCAGGAGGATAAAGAGGGCATGTTTGATACAGTCAAAACTGTTAAAGGATCTTTAAAGATCTTTTCAGGCATGGTCAAGACGATGACAGTTAATACCGACAATATGAAGGCTTCCGTCACAAAGGATTTTTCCAATGCGACTGAGCTTGCAGATTACCTGGCTGCCAAAGGAATGCCTTTCCGGGAAGCGCATGAAGTTGTTGGGAAGCTTGTGCTGGATTGTATCGGAAAAGGCTGTTTTCTGGCAGATCTCCCGTTTGAAGAATTCAAAGCTTCCAGTTCATTGTTTGAAGAAGACATTTATGAGGCACTTGATCCCTATAATGCAGTTGCCCGCAGGAATTCGGCGGGTGGCACCGGATTTGCGGAAGTTGAAGCCCAGATTCAAAAAGCAAGGCTGCTCACTGGGTTGGAGAAATAAGTTCCGGATTATAAAAGGAAGCACACAGACTTGCCTGTGTGCTTCCTTTGCTTATTTAAAGTTTTATCCATTTATTGATCATTGTTCCCAGTGGTTTCCTTCGGGGTCCTTATAATCATGACATCGCAGGAGGCATATCGGACAATATGCTCAGAGACACTTCCGATAAAAAAGCGTTCCACCGCATTCATGCCTGTGGCACCGCAGATAATCAGGTCCGCATTATGTTTTTTTGCAATTTCTTTAGCGATTTTAACTTTTGGGGACCCATAATCAAGCACATGGGCTACTTCTGCCACTCCAGCCTCAAGTGCCTGCTGTCTGTAATTTTCAAGGAGTTCGGTTGCAAATTCACCCGCCCGCTCCGTAACCGTGCGGTCATATGCTTCCACTGTCGCAAATGTCCTTAGATCAATGACATGTGTCAAGATCATTTTTGCAGAGTTCCTCTTTGCAATCTCAATGGCTTTTTTGAATGCCCAGGCTGCTTCTTTGGATCCGTCTACAGCTACTAAGATATTCTGATAAGTTAAACCCATTGTTTTTCCTCCTCCTTTACCTTAATTATACAGAAACGTTTTTAGTATGGATGTTACAAACTGACGAACAATATAGATAAGTTTGGGAAGGAGGAAGCAAATTGGATAAAAATCCGGAAAAGGGATACCAGTCGTATGCTTATGATGACCAGGGGACAATGGAGGTAAGCAGACAAATCATGAACTCATATAACAGCGGGGTAATCGACCCATCTGAAATGAGAAGAATCGCAGAGCAGAGGGAAGAAGAGTAGCATCGAAAACAAGCTGATTTAAAGCTTGTTTGAGACTGTAGACTAACTCGATGAAAATCGGGTTGTTACAGTCTTTTTTATTTTGTCTGGTTGTAAAACTGGGCAGTTGATTTCCATGCAGCGGCTTCGCTTTTTGCGGGCGACCCGGGGAGCCTCTAGACATTGACGCACCTGTTGGGTGTCCCCTGGCCCTTATCCTGACCCGTGCATGCTTCCGCAGGAGTCCAGCGGCTTCCAATCCAATCAACAGGGTTTTAAGAGACAATGTGAACTAAGCCGATTTTCCAGCAAGCTTTTTATGTTTTTAATATTCTTTTAAGGGTTGAATAAGATCTTTTTTGCAAAAAAGTATTTTTCTGCGATAAAATGTAAGTGCCTTCATTCTATACTTCCTTTGCGGGATTGTGATTGGTAATTTGAACGTTAAAACTCATTTCTATTCCATAGGGGGATTTTATTATGCGCATCGGTGTACCGAAGGAGATAAAAAATAACGAGAACCGCATCGCCATGACACCTGCTGGGGTGGTCAACCTTGTTCAATCCGGACACACAGTATCAATTGAAACGGGAGCAGGACTGGGTTCCGGCTTTACGGATGATGATTTTCAAAATGCGGGCGCCCAGATTGTAGCTGCACCTGACGAAGCATGGAGCGCGGACATGGTCATGAAGGTTAAAGAACCTCTCAAAGAGGAATTCGGCTATTTTCGTGAAGGCCTTATTTTATTTACATATCTCCACTTAGCTCCAGAACCTGAACTTACAGCGGCTTTACAAGAAGCTAAAGTGGTTGGAATTGCCTATGAAACGATTCAGCTTCCGAATGGGAGCCTGCCGCTTCTTACTCCAATGAGTGAAGTTGCCGGAAGAATGGCCCCCCAGATTGGCGCCCAATTTTTAGAAAAGGTGTATGGGGGAAAAGGAATTCTATTATCAGGTGTCCCGGGGGTTCAAAGAGGAAGGGTAACCATCATAGGCGGGGGTGTTGCCGGCACCAATGCTGCCAAGATGGCGGTTGGACTGGGGGCAGAGGTTACTGTGATCGATCTGAATCCTGAAAGGCTGAGGCAGCTTGATGATATTTTCGGGCAGGATATTACAACATTAATGTCAAACCCGTATAATATTGCGGAAGCTGTCCGGGCATCCGACCTTGTCATTGGTGCCGTTCTGATTCCGGGGGCACGGGCCCCGAGGCTGGTAACAGAAGAAATGATCAAAACAATGAAGCCTGGTTCTGTTGTCGTTGACATTGCAATAGATCAGGGCGGGATTTTTGAAACAACAGACAGAATCACTACTCATGATCGGCCTACCTATGAAAAGCATGGTGTTGTTCATTATGCGGTTGCTAATATGCCGGGGGCAGTTCCTAGGACTTCTACATTGGCTCTCACGAACGTAACAGTTCCTTATGCTGTTCAAATTGCCAATAAAGGTTATAAACTTGCCTGTCTAGAAAACCCGGCCATTTTAAAAGGGGTTAATACACTCAATGGTCATGTTACCTACAAGGCGGTGGCTGAAGCTCAAGGCCTGGATTATATAGAAGCGGAAGCGGTGCTGCGGCAATTATAGAATTGTTGGAAAGATTCAGTGAATACTGGATCTTTTTTTCGAGGATGGATTGTGAATTATATAAATAAATGATATTTTATAGTATATTGTTTATGGATAAACTGCGATTTTTTGCCATGTCAAAGAGTTAAGCAGCTAATTTTTTTGAATTAAGGAGTGTCATGATGGAAAAAGTATTGATTTTCGGGCACAAGAATCCTGATACGGATTCAATCTGCTCAGCTATCGCCTATGCGGATTTAAAAACTAAGCTTGGAGAAAATGTGGAAGCCGTCCGTCTAGGACAAATTAATGGAGAAACTGCCCATGCGCTTGAATATTTCAAAGCAGACGAACCCCGTCTGGTAGAACAAGTAGCGGGTGAAGCACCACAAGGCGTCATCCTGGTTGACCACAATGAACGCCAGCAAAGTGCCGATGATATTGAGAAGGTAAGGATCCTTGAAGTAATCGACCACCATCGTGTAGCAAATTTTGAAACAAGCGATCCTTTATATTTCCGGGCTGAACCAGTTGGCTGCACAGCGACTATCTTAAATAAAATGTACAAAGAAAACAATATTGCTATTGAGAAGAACATTGCAGGCTTAATGCTGTCTGCGATTATCTCCGATTCACTATTGTTTAAATCTCCTACATGCACAGAACAGGATGTCGCAGCTGCCCGTGAATTGGCAGAGATTGCTGGTGTTGATGCAAATGTTTACGGTCTCGAAATGCTAAAAGCAGGTGCTGATCTTAGCAGCAAGACGATCAATGAATTGATCTCATTGGATGCAAAAGAATTTTCAATGGGAAGCTATAAGGTTGAAATCGCCCAAGTCAACACAGTGGACGTAAATGATGTCCTGGCCCGTCAGGCGGAGCTTGAAGATGCATTGACACAGGTGATTGCCGAAAAGGAACTGGATTTGTTCCTTTTAGTCATTACAGATATCCTGACAAATGATTCTGTAGGCCTTGCGCTTGGAAATCAGGCAGGGTCAGTGGAAGAAGCCTTCAATGTCAGCCTGGAAAACAACACCGCAGTATTAAGAGGAGTTGTCTCCCGTAAGAAGCAGGTTGTTCCAGTACTTACAACAACCCTGATTGCTAGAGGATAAAATAAAAAAGCTCCGGCGCTTTATGCCGGAGCTTCTTTTCGTTTAATAAGAAGTATTTGAGCTTTGTCCGTTGATAATAGCAACCCCAGAACTTGCACCAATCCTTGTGGCACCAGCTTTGATCATCGTTTCAGCATCTTCAAGGCTCCTTACGCCTCCCGAAGCTTTAACCCCGATGGCTGGGCCTACAACCTTTCTCATTAGGGCAATATCCTGCGGAGTTGCTCCGCCGGTCGAAAATCCAGTTGACGTTTTTACAAAATCGGCTCCCGCGTTGGCAGCAAGCTTGCAGGCTATTTCTTTCTCTTCATCCGTCAACAGGGATGTTTCAATAATGACTTTTGTCAGCGCACGGTCTTTTGCAGCCTCTACTACTGATTTAATATCGCTTTCAACAAGATGGTACTGCTTCGACTTCAATGCCCCAATATTGATGACCATATCAACCTCTTCGGCTCCATTCTCGATGGCAATTTTCGTTTCAAAGGCTTTTACCTCTGATGCTGAAGCTCCCAGCGGGAAACCGATGACGGTGCAAACCTTTACTTCCGCTGCATCTGTAAGCACTTCGGCCGCTTTTTTGACCCAGGCAGGATTGACACAAACGGAAGCAAAGTTATACTCTTTTGCTTCTTGCGCTAATTTTATGATTTCAGTTTCCGTAGCATCAGCTTTCAGTAATGTATGATCGATCATGCGAGCTAAATCTGTTGCCATTTTTCATTCCCCCATTTATAAAGCATTGCTATATATAACAATGATTGATTACCTGATCAATATATCAATTGGGTGAACAAAAGTAAATATGATCTTGAACAATTGTTTAGTATTTTACGACCCAAACTTAGCTTCGGGCATGATGAACGCTTCATGATTACCTTCTTCCTTTTCTACCTGTTTTTAAGGGCATCATGAACTCTTTCATAACGACCGGGCGTTATGAAGCCCCCATAAAAACCTTTTTCGCTCTAGCTCATGAATTGAAAAAGCTCCTGCGCGGATATGCACAGGAGCTGAAAGTAACATAACTATTTTAGACGATCACCAGTTCTTTCGGGTACTTAGTCAAAATTTCAATTCCTGACTTCGTGACCAGCACGTCATCCTCGATTCTGACACCAGCCACCCCGGGAACATAAATTCCCGGTTCGACTGTGAAGACCATGCCTTCTTCAATGGTCAAGGAGTTTTCTGAAGTGATTGAAGGAAACTCGTGCACGCTGATACCCAGCCCATGACCCAGCCTGTGAGGGAAGAATTCTCCGTATCCTGCAGAAGCGATTTTATTGCGTGCAGCAAGGTCTACTTCCGAACAGGCCGTCCCGGGGCGAATGGATTTCAAGGCTTCAAGCTGGGCATCGAGGACTGTCTGGTAGATTTTTTTCTGCTCCTCTCCGATATCCCCGAAGGCAACAGTCCTGGTGATATCGGAGCAGTAGCCATCAACGACTACTCCCAGGTCGAACAGGACCAGATCCCCTTTGCTGACTTTTGTCAGCCCGGGTGTTCCATGTGGAGATGCGGCGTTTTTCCCTGTAAGGACCATTGTCGAAAAGGACATTTCCAGTACGCCTTTTTTCTTTAGCGCATATTCAATTGCTGCTAGTATTTCTAGTTCGGTTTTGCCTTCACGTATCTCCTGAACCCCTGTTTCAATTGCAAAATCAGCAAGCTCGCAGGCCTCCCGAATTTTAGCCAGTTCCTGGTCATCCTTTTTCAATCGCAGCAGCCTGAGTTTTTCTTCAGCTGAAACGAACTCGGCATGTGGAAACAGGCGAACCATCTCTTCATAGCGGATGACATTCATATGTTCTTTTTCAATTCCCGCTTTATGTACAGACTCGACCCTTGATTGAATAGCCCGGTTGACCAGTTCCCATGGACGGTCCGTATCGCTGTGACCGATTATTTCAAATTTCCATCCTGCATTCCTGGCATCATTCACTTCCATTCCTGGGCAAACCAGAAATGGCTCCGCATCCTGGAATACAGCGATTCCAAGGAGCCTTTCATGCGGTTCGCTTAAAAAACCGCTTAGATAAAAGACATTATCTGGAGAAGTAAGAAAGCAGACATCCACCTGATGATCCTTCATCCATCTTGATAGTTGTTTGATGCGGTGTTCCATAGTAATAGATTCCTCCTTGCATTTTTTGTATTAAGAGCGTAGCAACTAAAATAAGAAAAGTAAACTTTTATAAGCCAAAAACTTTGGGTATAAATGAGGAGGACTTATAATAGGGATGTTGAAATAACAAAGCAGACTGCAGAAGGGAGAGAGTTTTATTGAAAATTTCATACCACGGTCATTCAGTTGTTAAGATTGAAACTGGAGGGAAAACTATTTTAATTGATCCCTTCCTTACCGGCAATGGACTCACAGACCTCAAGGCGAATGAAGTAACGGCTGATGCGATTCTTTTGACACATGCACATAATGATCATGTAGGGGATACTGTTGAAATTGCGAAACGGACCGGTGCCCTGGTAGTAACAAATGCCGATTTGGCTACATATTTAAGCTGGCAAGGAGTTCGAACACACGGCATGAATATTGGAGGTTCCTATGAGTTTGACTTTGGCAAAGTCAAAATGACACAGGCATTCCATGGATCAGGCTATGTTACTGATGGCCAGCAAATCATTTATGGAGGAATGCCGGCGGGGATACTCTTTTCAGCAGAGGGCAAGACGATCTACCATGCGGGTGATACAGGATTGTTCTCGGACATGAAGCTCATTGGGGAACGCCATGATATTGACCTTGCTTTCCTGCCGATTGGCGACAACTTTACGATGGGGCCTGAAGATGCTGCTGCGGCGGCCGAATTTTTAAAGGCAAAGCTGGTGGTGCCGATCCACTTCAACACCTTCCCTCCGATAAAGCAGGATCCAACAAGATTCATTGAAATGCTTAAAGGAAACAAAGGCCAGGTTTTCGAACCCGGGGAATCTATTGAAATATAAAAGTAACTGCTGTGCAATGCACAGCAGTTTTTTCGTTTTAACAGGCTTATTTTCCCGGGTCCGGCATATGAATAGAACAAGCCATAATCCAGGAGGAATGAGATGAACAAGAATCGCTATCTTCTTTATTTGCTTTTATGCGGGCTGATGCTCTATTATGCCTTGCCGAGGATATCCATTGGGATTCATGGACCCGAAGGCCTATTTGCCGCAGCCTGGCTGCTCTTCGCTTTATTCGTTATCGCAGGCAACCTGTCTGCTTTCCTATACACACCTAAAAAACAAAAGCTGGCAGGATCCAGGGGAGAGCGAATTCCGAAAAAGTCACAGGGCACTGGTGTCTAATGATCTAAAAAATAGAAATCCTTCTTAATATGCTGAATAAAAATGCTTCGGCTTGAATTGAAACAAGACATTAATCACTTTATAATAAAAATGGATAGCTATTTTCGTTCGGAAATTTAAATTATAAAGGGTGAAAGTCTTGGCAACGAAGCATGAACAAATTTTACACTATATTGATGAACTTCCGATTGGGGAAAAAATATCGGTACGCCAAATCGCCAAGGCCATGAATGTGAGTGAAGGCACTGCTTACCGTGCCATAAAAGAAGCGGAAAATAAAGGTTATGTAAGCACGATTGAACGTGTTGGCACAATCAGGATTGAAAGAAAAAAGAAGGAGAATATTGAGAAGCTCACTTATGCTGAGGTCGTCAATATTGTTGATGGCCAAGTCCTTGGCGGAAGGACAGGCTTGCATAAGACACTAAATAAATTTGTCATTGGCGCCATGAAGCTGGAAGCAATGATGAGGTATACCGGAGCTGGGAATCTGCTGATTGTAGGCAACCGTGATAAGGCTCATGAGCAGGCACTGAGAGCTGGTGCAGCGGTTTTAATCACAGGCGGGTTTGATACCGAAGAGCAGGTGAAAAAGCTTGCCGATGAGCTTCAGCTTCCAATCATATCAACCAGCTACGATACTTTTACTGTCGCGACCATGATTAACCGAGCTATTTACGATCAGCTGATAAAAAAGGAAATCATTCTGGTCGAGGACATTCTGACGCCCCTTGCCGACACGGTCTATCTCAAAACCGATGACAAGGTTGCCGACTGGTTTCGCTGCAAGGAGGAAACAGAGCACAGCCGTTTTCCTGTTGTCGACCGGAACATGAAGGTACAGGGAATGGTTACATCGAAGGATATCATGGGAGATGATCCAGAGACACCGATTGAGAAAATTATGACAAGACAGCCGATGACAGTCGGCGGAAAGACAAGTGTTGCATCGTCTGCGCACATGATGGTGTGGGAAGGGATCGAAGTGCTGCCGGTAGTTGACGACTCCAACAAGCTCCAGGGAATGATCAGCCGCCAGGATGTACTTAAGGCACTACAGATGATTCAGCGCCAGCCGCAGGTAGGGGAAACTCTGGATGATACCGTCACCAGCCAAATGATTATTTCCCGCGGAAAATCAAAGGAAGAGGATATCTTCCGGTGTACCGTAACACCGCAAATGACCAATCATTTAGGGACGATATCCTACGGGGTTTTTACTACACTGGTGACCGAGGCGGCAAATCGTGTACTGAGAGGCTATAAAAAAGGTGATTTGGTTGTCGAAAACATGACAATCTATTTTATCAAGCCGGTGCAAATTGACAGCGTCCTCGAAATCACTCCAAAGATCCTCGAGGTTGGGAGGAAATTCGGGAAGGTGGATGTAGAAGTTTACAAGGAAGGGGTTCTTGTTGGTAAGGCCATGATGATGTGCCAGCTGATAGACAGGCATTAAGCATGAAAAAAGAAGCCGCTCAAGGTCAACGGCTTCTTTCTGCTTTTAATGGCTGTTTGCTTCTTCTGCTTCTTTTACCGCATATGGGAGGTAGTGCTTGTAGGCTTTAAAGCCGGCAAATGCGCTGAGTCCTCCCAGAACGATAAAGATCCCCGCAACGATATAAGTAACGGCAGTCTGGAAAAGGTAGAGCTGATTGATGCCAAACAAGGCGACAAAAACGCCGAGAGCAATGCTTGATTTTGCGGAAACCCATTGTCTTTCCGCTGGCCGGGAGCTGCGGACATATTTAATTTTATAGAATACATAAAATGCAAAAGATAATACAATCAATACAACGAGTACTGGCATTGCAAAAACCTCCAAATAAAATCTTCTTCCATTTTAACGGTATTTGAAGGCAATTGCCATAGATATCGGTTTTGTTTCTTTTTATTTTGCCGTTCCTGTGATTATAATTAATTAACCATTTTGAAAATACTGAAGGAGTATGCTATGAAAGCGAAAATAATTGAAGCGATTGAAAAGTATGAAACCATCATTGTCCACCGTCATGTCAGGCCTGATCCTGATGCATATGGTTCACAGGGGGGGCTTGTTGAGATCCTGAAAACCTCCTATCCTCAAAAGAAGGTCTACGCAGTAGGCAGGGAAGAAGAGTCACTTAACTATATGAGGCGGCTGGATTCAATTCCGGATGAGACCTACAATGGGGCTCTTGTTATTGTCTGTGATACAGCAAACCAGGAACGAATCGATGACAAGCGTTACAGCAGCGGGGAACAGCTGATTAAAATTGACCATCATCCAAATCAGGACGCATACGGTGACCTGCTCTGGGTGGACACCAATGCCAGTTCAACAAGTGAAATGATTTATGAATTTTATTTAACCTTTAAAGACCGGGGCCTTAAAATTTCGGATGAAGCTGCGCGCCTCCTATTTGCAGGAATTGTCGGGGATACTGGACGATTCCTGTACCCAAGCACCTCTGAAAAGACCTTTGCTTATGCAGGAGAGCTGATTCATTATAATTTCTCCCGGCCACAGCTTTTTGATCAGATGTATGAGCTGGCGCCTAATGTTGTGAAGTTAAATGGGTACGTCCTGCAAAATTTCGAAGTGCTTTCGAACGGGGCCGCTTCGGTGAAAATGACAAAAGAGCTTCTGGAAGAGTACGGGGTCAGGCCGGCGGATGCTTCGCTTCTGGTCAGTGTCCTTGGTTCTGTGAAAGGAATTAAGGCCTGGGTATTCTTTATTGAGGAAACTGATCAAATAAGGGTCCGCTTCCGCTCGAAAGGTCCTGTCATAAATGTCCTGGCCCGCAAATACGGAGGCGGAGGACACCCTCTTGCATCGGGGGCTTCCATTTACTCGTGGGAGGATGCTGAAAAAATAACCCGTGACCTTGTCGAATTGTGTCAATAAAGAAAAAGGAGCCCTGCGGATTACCGCAGGGCTCCTACTCATCAAGATAAACTTCGAGCTGGATGTTGACCGTGGTGTATACGACCATTGAAGTAATCCTGACTCTGTATCTCTTTCCATTTAGCGGAATGACCTTGTTTTCAATCATTTTTTTAATCAATTCCCGGCTTTTATAAACATATTCCAGGTCTTTCGCAAGGAACAGGCTTAAATCATCCTTAATCTTTTCCTCGGCCTCATAGACCCCCAATAAATCAAGCTCATATTTTTTTCCATTGGTAATTTTGATCTTAATTTCCTGGATTGTCAGCTGTTCCAGATTCTTTTCATTCAACGCCTTGTAGTCGTCCTGCCAGATTTTAATGTCATTCGTCATGTCTGTGATGTCTTGTTTTTGTTTGGCAATCAGTGCAGATTTTTCTTCCATCCAGACGCCATGAATATACAGGAAGATGCACCAGCTTAAAGCGGCGCCTACAGCCATGCCTGAGAAAAAACGCTGCCAGGAGGGGGAGCGGTAATATGGCGGGATTCTCATTTTAGATTTGCTCCAGTGTAAACCATTTTATGATTGCAGCACCCGTTTGTGCTCCGCCCATCGCGGACAGAATCAGCATGAATTGTTTAAAAATATCTTTTGTCTCTCCCTCAAGGAAGCCTCTTTCAAAGCTGTAAACAGTATCAAAGGTACCTCCGATTGCGGCTATGATCGCCCATATCCTGATCAGGTCTGAAATTCTGGAAATCTGTGTGAGAAGCGGCTGTCCAGTCAGAAAGGAAGCAAGACCGCCGATTAGGGATCCTCCCAACAAAACTCCAAGCGCAATAAAATAACTCTCGAATAAATGTGTAAAGAACGGCTGGTTCATGATATGTCACCCTTTGGACAGTCTTTGTTAATCCATTTTATGGACAAACGCGGACAAATATGAGTAACTTCCTTTTAAAAAAGAGAACATATTTTCTTTTTTGAGGGACTGCCCCTATAATAAAATAAGACAAACCTACAAGGGTGTGAGCAAAATTGTCATTTATTCACCTGCATGTCTACAGCGCATACAGTCTTTTGACCAGCACCATTAAGATTGAACAGCTGGTAAGGGACGCCCGGGAAAAGAGTTTTCCCGCACTTGCCCTTACTGACCGAAACGTCATGTATGGGACCATAGCCTTTTATAAGGAATGCTTAAAAAATTCAATAAAGCCCATCATAGGTCTGACTGTCGATATAGCCGGAAAATATGAAGGGGAACAGGCCAGCCCAATTGTCCTGCTGGCTTCCAACAACGAAGGCTTTCAAAACCTCGTGAAAATCTCCAGTGCTGTCCAAACCAAATCTCCCCAGGGAATTCCCCTTAAATGGCTTAGACATTATTCAAGGGGAATTATTGCGATAACACCGGGGTTCGAAGGAGAAATTGAACAGGCATTATTAAACGGGGAGTATGGCAAGGCTAAAGAAACTGCTGAAGTTTTTGCGGAATTATTTGGAA
The DNA here is from genome assembly GCF_004340465.1 of Mesobacillus foraminis. GTDB lineage: Bacteria > Bacillota > Bacilli > Bacillales > Cytobacillaceae > Mesobacillus_B > Mesobacillus_B foraminis. Next base: position 130,781 of record NZ_SLVV01000007.1, read on the forward strand.
GAGACAGGTTTTACCTGAGCCTCCAAAATCAGGGTGCAGCTGGCCAGGGGTTACTTATCCAGGATATGTCCAGGCTGGCTGAAGAGACCGGGATTCAAACAGTCGCATCCAACCCGGTTCACTATCTTAAGCAGGAAGATTCATTTGCCCAGGAATGCCTGCTTGCCATAAAAAATGGCCATAAGCTCCAGGAAGAGGAACGTGAAAAATTGGAGACTGATCAATTCTACCTCAAAGCAGACAGTGAAATGGCTGATTTATTTCTGGATTATCCGGATGCCCTCGAAAACTCCATTAAAATAGCTGAGCAATGCAATGTTATGATTGACCTTGAAGCGAAACATCTGCCAAAGTTCCCTGTCGAGCAGGGAGAATCGCCGGCAGATCTCCTGGAAAGACTTTGTTTTTCTGGAATGAATGAACGCTACGAGCACCTGACAGAGGATCATATTGCAAGGTTAAACTATGAGCTGTCCGTCATCAATAAGATGAACTTCAGCGATTACTTCCTGATTGTCTGGGACTTCATGAAATTTGCCAGGGACAATGGAATTCTTACCGGTCCGGGCAGGGGCTCGGCAGCTGGTTCGATGGTCGCATATGTTCTCTACATAACGGACGTGGATCCAATCAAGCATAATTTGCTGTTTGAGCGATTCCTCAATCCCGAGCGAATTTCGATGCCGGATATCGATATTGATTTTCCTGACCGCCGCAGGGATGAAGTCATTGAATATGTAGCACAAAAATACGGGTACCTGCATGTTGCCCAAATCGTTACTTTTGGAACGCTTGCTGCAAAGGCTGCAGCAAGGGACGTAGGGCGTGTATTTGGGCTGAATACCCAGGAACTAGACCGGCTTTCCAGGCTGATTCCTTCCCGCCTGGGGGTCACCCTGGAAAGTGCCTATAAAGAATCAGACGCTCTCAGAAACTTCGTTCAAGAATCAGAAATGAACCGGAAGCTGTTTGAAACAGCGCTTAAGCTCGAAGGCTTGCCTCGCCATACTTCTACACATGCTGCAGGGGTCGTCATAAGCGAGCAGCCTTTAACCAATCTCATCCCGATCCAGGCGGGACACGGAAACATCGTGCTCACACAGTATTCAATGGAACACCTGGAAGAAGCAGGGCTCTTAAAAATGGATTTCCTGGGGTTGAGGAATCTTACCTTGATCGAATCCATCCTTCATTCCATCCAGAGGAAAGCAGGCAAAAAGGTCGATATCCGCAGCATCCCACTCGATGATCAACAAACCTATTCGTTATTAAGCGAAGGGGACGCGGCGGGAGTTTTCCAGCTTGAGTCGGAAGGGATGCGAAAAGTCCTGACGAGGCTTAAGCCTTCCAGGTTTGAAGATATCGTTGCCGTAAATGCCCTCTACCGGCCGGGGCCAATGGAGAACATCCCGTTATTTATTGACCGCAAGCATGGGAGGAAACCGATTGAATACCCTCATGCTGATTTGAAAGGGATTCTGGAAAATACATATGGCGTCATTGTCTATCAGGAGCAAATCATGCAGATTGCCTCCACGCTTTCTGGATTTTCCCTTGGTGAAGCCGATTTGCTCAGGCGTGCCGTCAGCAAGAAGAAGAAAGACGTATTGGACAGGGAAAGGACCCATTTTATAAAGGGTGCTGCGGGGAAAGGCTACGACCAGGATACAGCCAATAGAATCTATGATTTGATTGTCAGGTTTGCCAATTATGGGTTTAACCGCAGCCATGCAGTAGCCTACAGTTTTATTGCCTACCAGCTTGCCTATTTAAAAGCCCATTATCCTCTTCATTTCCTTGCAGCATTGATGACCTCTTCGTCTGGAAATGAATCAAAAATCGCCCAGTATGCGAGAGAGCTTTCTTTGAAGGATATTGAACTTTTGCCTCCTTCAGTCAATAAAAGCACTTTCAGCTTCCAGGTGGAAGGGAAGGCTATCCGGTATAGCCTTGCAGCTGTAAAAGGGATTGGGGTTTCTGTATTGAAGGAGATCTTTCAGGCCAGGAAACACAGGCCTTTTACCGATTTATTCGATTTTTGCATCCGGGTTCCGCAAAAAGCAATAAATCGAAAGACACTCGAGGCCCTGGTTCATTCAGGCGCCTTTGATGAATTCGGTCAGGACCGTGCCGTGCTGCTTGCCACCCTGGATGTAGCCATGGAGCATGCCCAGCTTGTCACGCCGGATGAATCTGGACAGTTTGACCTCTTCAGTGAGAGTGAATTCAAGCTCAAACCCAAGTATGTTATGGTTGATCCGATGGGAGTGGAGGACTTGCTTTCTTTTGAAAAGGAAGTCCTGGGACTGTATTTATCCACTCATCCTGCTGCAGTCGTAAAGGAGCAATTGATAGCTGCAGGGGCGCGTCCGCTTTTGGATCTTCCTGAAAGCGGAAGGGCCAAAATAGGAATCTATATTACAGAAGTTAAAAAGATCAGGACTAAGAAAGGAGAAGCGATGGCGTTCTTCACTTTAAGCGATCCCAGCGGAGAAATGGAAGCCGTCGCTTTTCCTGCAGTGTTTAAGCGTTTTGGCTCCGAGCTTAAGCAGGGCAAGATCCTTGTGCTCGAGGGGAAATTGGAAGAACGGGATGGAAAGAGGCAGTTCATCATTCAATCTGCCGAAGATATAAACGAAATAAGCAATAATCAGGAAAAAAAGGCAACCCTTTACCTGAAAATTGGCAGTGAGCATCAAAATGCAGAGCGTTTAAACAGGCTCAAAACACTTTTGAAAGGGTATAAGGGCAGCTGCAAGGTTATTCTTTACTACGCCAGCTCAGAAAAAACCGTGCTGTTAAGCGAGGAATTCTGGGTAAATGGCAGCCAGGAATGCCTTTCAGTCCTGGAGAAGTTCCTTGGTGAAAAAAACGTGGTGTTAAAAAATTAGACCTTTACAAGTTTCTGGGATGTGTTATATTGTAAAAAAGAAAACGTGGTCTGACCACCTGGTAAACCCGCAAGAGCAGAGAGCACCTTCTTTTAATCCAAAAAGGGAGTGGACTTAAATTGAGTTTACGTGAAGAAGCATTGCACATGCACAGTACGCACAGAGGGAAATTGGAGTCAAAATCGAAGGTGCCTGTACGGAATGCAAGGGATTTAAGCCTTGCTTATTCGCCCGGGGTAGCCGAGCCTTGCAAGGAAATCCATGATAAACCGGAAACCGTTTATGAATACACCATGAAAGGCAATATGGTAGCTGTTGTCTCCGATGGAACCGCCGTGCTGGGACTAGGGAATATCGGTCCAGAAGCTTCCTTGCCGGTTATGGAAGGGAAAGCAGTCCTCTTTAAGAGTTTTGCCGGGGTCGATGCCTTTCCAATCTGTCTGAACACAACCGATATTGACAAGATTGTTGAAACAGTGAAATTGCTCGAGCCGACTTTTGGAGGAGTCAATCTTGAAGATATTGCGGCTCCAAATTGTTTCGTCATTGAGGAAAGGTTAAAAAAAGAAGCCAATATTCCTGTTTTCCACGATGACCAGCATGGAACGGCCATAGTGACTGTTGCGGGACTAGTAAATGCGCTGAAAATCACAGGCAAAAAAATGACGGAGATCAAGGTGGTGGCCAATGGTGCCGGGGCTGCCGGAATAGCCATCATTAAACTCCTTTACTCTTACGGCGTACGAGATATTATCATGTGCGATACAAAGGGAGCCATATATGAGGGGCGTCCTCACGGAATGAATGATATAAAAGATGAAGTCTCCAAGTATACAAACAGGACCAATGTAAAGGGTGATCTGTCCGAAGCAGTAGTCGGGGCTGATGTATTTATCGGGGTATCTGCCGCGGGCGCCTTGACACCTGAAATGATCAAAACCATGAACCCTGATCCAATCGTCTTTGCCATGGCCAACCCCAATCCGGAAATTATGCCTGAAGACGCCAGGGCTGCAGGCGTTAAGGTAATCGGGACAGGCCGTTCAGATTTTCCTAACCAGGTAAACAATGTCCTGGCGTTCCCGGGAATATTCAGGGGAGCGCTGGATGCAAGGGCAACTCATATAAATGAAAAAATGAAAGTGGCGGCTGTTGAAGCCATAGCGGGTTTGATCAGCGAAGATGAACTATCCAGCGAGTATGTTATTCCAGGACCATTCGATCCGCGGGTAGCACCAGAAGTAGCAGCTGCTGTAGCTAAGGCCGCTATGGAAACGGGAGTAGCCAGGATCAAGGTGGATCCCGAAGAAGTAAAAGACCGGACCCGGAGGCTCTCTATCATTGAAAAAAGTGAGTGATTCCACATCATGACCCAGCAGGAGAGCCCAAGAAAACTTTATTTAGAAATAGTAAAACAGCTTAGGACCATGATTGAAAAGGATGGATTGAAGGCCGGGGATAAAATTCCTTCTGAGCGGGAGCTTTCGGAGCGCCTTAATGCAGGGCGCTCTTCTGTTCGGGAAGCCCTGAGAGCCCTTGAACTGCTGGGCCTGATTGAGACGCGACGCGGCGAAGGGACATTTATCCGGGATTTCCGCGGAAACCAATTGGTCCAATTACTCAGCACGTTCATTCTACAGGATGAAAAGGCTAAGAAAGATGTCATTGAAACAAAATATCTGATTGAAATTGATTGTCTTCAAACGGTTTTGGACAAAAGTGACAAGGGCCAGATCGGACGTTTAAAACAGTGGGCGATTGAACATACCTATGAAGATGGGGAATTTTTTTCTAGAATAGCTGAATTTGCAGATAACCACTTGATATTTCGAATCTGGGAGATTTTAAAAGACTATTATCATTCACTTGATTTGCATGATTACCAGCCGACGAAGCAGCAGTATATAGATCTTGCCGAGGCCCTGGAAAAGGGAGATTTCGAATTAGTCTTAGCTTCTTATCGAAAACTGCGGAATTTGTCGGCCTAATAACGACAGCATCCAACAGAATCCGCCTCCCAGTTGTTTTATAGTAAAGGACAGGCCTGAAAACTGAGGAATGCCAGCCCTACATCGGCATTCAGTGGTCTGGCCACCTATTAGGGAATGTCAGTCTCTCCAAATCATTAAGGGAGGTTACACCTTGCTGAAAGATATTTTCACAAAACCTAAAAAGAAGAAATATGCGACGATCCCATCTGAAACAGCGAGACAAGATGTTCCAGAAGGGATTATGACTAAATGTCCAAATTGCAAAAAAATCATGTATACAAAAGAGCTGCTGAAGAACGTTAAGGTATGCTTTCATTGCGGATATCACCACCCGATGAACTCAAAGGAAAGAATAGAGAGTCTCGTGGATCCTGGGAGTTTCCGCGAACTGAATAAAACCATGATATCTGAAAACCCGCTTGATTTCCCGGGATATAAGGAAAAAATGGAAGCTGACAGGCAAAAAACAAAAATCAATGAAGCTGTTGTGACTGGGTCTGCCCAAATTAACGGACTGGACGTCGTCCTGGCTATAATGGATTCTACATTCAGAATGGGAAGCATGGGGTCCGTTGTAGGGGAGAAAATTACCCAGGCAATTGAAAAAGCGGACGAGCTTGGAGTCCCTTTTATCATTTTCACGGCATCAGGCGGTGCCAGAATGCAAGAGGGTGTCCTGAGTCTAATGCAAATGGCCAAAACAAGTGTGGCCCTAAAAAGGTTCAGTGAGAATGGCGGGCTTATCATCTCCATTATGACTCACCCAACCACAGGCGGTGTATCAGCCAGTTTCGCTTCGCTTGGCGACTATAATCTTGCAGAACCGGGAGCATTGATCGGTTTTGCCGGTAGAAGGATTATTGAACAGACCATCCGGGAGGAGCTTCCGGAGGATTTTCAGACATCGGAGTTCCTACTGAAGCATGGCCAGCTGGACGCAGTCATATCCAGGCATGACCTAAAGGCCAGATTAGCAAGTATTTTGGAGATTCATCAGCCGGGGGGGAATTTCAATTGGCAGGAGATTTAGAGCTGGAGAAACCGATTGTCGAGTTAAGGAGGAAAATTTCCGAGCTAAAGGAATTCACTAATAATACGGAAGTGGATTTATCTTCGGAAATCGAGAAACTCGAAAATCGGCTAGAAAGACTGGAAAAAGAAATATATGACAATTTAAAACCTTGGGATCGTGTCCAGATTGCCCGCCATCCCGAGCGGCCCACGTCCATGGATTACATTTCCCGTTTGTTTACAGATTTCTTTGAGTGCCACGGCGATCGTTACTATGGAGACGATGAAGCCATCGTTGCAGGAATCGCCAAGTTTTTGGGGTTGCCGGTGACCGTCATCGGGCATCAGCGGGGGAAGGATACCAAGGAAAATATTCGCCGGAATTTCGGCATGCCTCATCCAGAAGGATATCGCAAGGCTTTAAGGCTAATGAAGCAGGCAGAAAAATTTAAACGGCCAATCATTTGTTTTATTGATACAAAGGGCGCCTATCCAGGCAAAGCAGCGGAAGAAAGAGGACAAAGTGAAGCCATAGCCAGGAACCTTTTTGAAATGGCAGGAATCAAAGTCCCTATCGTCTGTATTGTGATCGGTGAGGGTGGTAGCGGCGGAGCTTTGGCGCTGGGTGTGGGCGACCATATCCATATGCTTGAGAATTCTACCTACTCCGTAATTTCTCCTGAAGGAGCTGCGGCCATACTCTGGAAAGATGCATCATTGGCTAAAAAAGCTGCCGAGACAATGAAAATAACGGCTCCAGATTTAAAACAGCTGGGTGTGATCGATGAAATTATCCCAGAACCAAAGGGCGGTGCGCATCGGGATGTCGACCTTCAGGCAATTGAGATCAGTGAAGCACTGAAAACCTCGCTGAAGACCCTTGCAAGCCTGACGGAGGAAGAACTGATCGACCAGCGTTATCAGAAATATAAACAGATTGGTGAATACTCGTTTTTAAACGAGTACATCGGGGTAAATTAAAAAACGTGCCTAATGGCACGTTTTTAATTTGTAAAGAGGTTATTTGTGAGCGTTTTGTTTCTGTTTTCCTAATTGAAACGCTTCCATTTCACTAATTATTCTGTCTTTGTTATTATCTAAAGGATTCAGTTGAGATAGACTGTCCTTAGTGGTATTTTAGAGATATTAATGGGCAATCTGTTAAGATAAGGTTAGTTCTGGCAACAATGAAAAAGAGATCAGCCTGATACATAAAAATTTTTAATAAGAGGTGAAATGCTGTGAAAAGGATTGGAGTTCTGACAAGTGGCGGAGATGCCCCGGGAATGAACGCAGCAGTTAGAGCAGTAGTTAGGAAGGCGATTTACCATAATGTTGAGGTCTATGGCGTTTTTGGTGGATATTCAGGGTTAATGAATGGTAATATTAAGAAATTGGAGCTCGGATCCGTGGGTGATATTATCCACCGGGGAGGTACATTCCTTTATTCTGCACGCAGTGAGGAATTCAAGACAAAAGAAGGGCAGCAAAAAGGGATTGAACAGCTTAAAAAGCATGGAATCGACGGCCTGGTTGTCATCGGTGGAGATGGATCATACATGGGTGCCAAGGCACTGACCGAACATGGCTTCCCATGTGTTGGGGTTCCAGGCACTATCGATAACGATATCCCTGGAACTGAGTTTACCATTGGATTTGACACTGCCTTGAATACAGTTATTGATGCAATTGATAAAATCCGTGACACAGCATCTTCCCATGAAAGAACCTTTGTCATTGAAGTGATGGGAAGGAATGCTGGTGATATAGCATTATGGGCAGGTCTTGCCGGAGGTGCGGAGACCATTTTGATTCCTGAGGAAAAACAGGACATCAAAGAGATCGCGGAAAGACTGAAAAAGGGTCAGGAACGCGGAAAGAAACACAGTATCATTATTGTCGCGGAAGGTGTCATGAGCGGATACGAAGTAGGCAAGCAAATTAAAGAAGCAACGGATTTCGATACCAGGGTAACGGTTCTCGGCCATGTTCAGCGCGGCGGCTCCCCTACAGTAAACGACAGGGTATTGGCCAGCAGGCTGGGGGCGAGAGCGGTAGAGCTTTTACTGGAAGGAAAAGGCGGAAGAGCTGTTGGAATCGAGAAAAACAGCTTGGTGGACTATGACATCATCGAGGCATTGGCAAAACCTCATACCCTAGATCTAGATCTCTATAAGCTATCAAAAGAGCTATCCATTTAATTCTGTATAGAAGACCAGGAGGTTGCAATATTATGCGCAAAACCAAAATTGTATGTACCATTGGCCCTGCAAGTGAAAGTATCGAAAATCTCATCAGTCTGCTAAATGCAGGTATGAATGTAGCAAGGCTGAATTTTTCCCATGGTGATCATGAGGAACACGGAGCAAGGATTAAAAATATCCGCGAAGCAGCCAGGCAGACAGGCAAAAATGTGGCAATTCTGCTAGATACCAAGGGACCGGAAATACGCACCAACAACATGGAAAATGGGGCAATTGAACTAAAAGCAGGCAATGAAATCACTGTTTCAATGACAGAAGTTCTTGGAACAACCGAGAAATTTTCCGTTACGTACGAAAGGCTTATCGAAGACGTCCATTCTGGAGCAAAAATCCTATTGGATGACGGCCTGATTGGTCTGGAAGTTTTAAGCATCGATAAGGCCAATAATGAAATCAGGACAAAAATCCTTAACAGCGGGACACTGAAAAATAAAAAAGGCGTCAACGTACCAGGTGTTTCTGTGAAGCTTCCGGGTATCACTGAAAAAGATGCGCAGGATATACTTTTCGGAATTGAGCAGGGAGTGGACTTCATTGCGGCTTCTTTTGTGAGAAGAGGTTCTGATGTTCTTGAAATTCGCGGCCTGCTGGAAGAAAATAATGCTACATACATTCAGATTATCCCTAAGATTGAAAATCAGGAAGGCGTCGATAACATTGACGAGATCCTGGAAGTTTCCGATGGCCTTATGGTTGCACGAGGAGACCTTGGTGTAGAAATTCCTGCGGAAGAGGTTCCGCTTGTTCAAAAGGCTTTGATCAAGAAGTGCAATACTCTGGGCAAGCCGGTTATTACCGCAACTCAGATGCTTGATTCCATGCAGCGAAACCCAAGACCAACCAGGGCGGAAGCAAGTGATGTTGCCAATGCCATCTTTGACGGAACAGATGCAATCATGCTCTCGGGTGAAACGGCTGCTGGACAATATCCTATAGAGGCAGTCCAAACTATGCATAATATCGCTTCGCGCGCGGAGGAAGCTCTCGACCATAAAGAACTTTTGTCCATCCGCAGCAAGGACACTGAGCATACAATTACGGATGCTATCGGACAATCGGTTGCCCATACGGCTCTAAACCTTGAAGTGAATGCGATTATTACACCAACCGAAAGCGGGCATACCGCCAGAATGATATCTAAGTACCGTCCAAAAGCACCAATTGTGGCTGTGACCTCAAACGATCACATCCTGCGCCGTCTTGCCCTTGTATGGGGAGTATATCCTCAGCTTGGCCAAGTGGCTAAAACCACTGATGAAATGCTTGATAACGCTGTAGAGGAAAGCATGAAAAGCGGTCTAGTCAAACATAGTGACCTGGTTCTTATTACAGCAGGAGTGCCTGTTGGGGAATCTGGAGCAACAAACCTAATGAAAATCCATGTGGTTGGGGATGTTATTGCGAAAGCACAGGGAATTGGCCGCAAGTCTGCTTACGGAAAGGCTGTTCTTGCCCGTACAGCCAAGGAAGCCCTCGATAAGGTCAAGGAAGGAAGTATCCTTGTAACCGTTGCTACAGATAGAGATATGGTTCCAGCCATTGAAAAATGCAGTGCTTTGATTGTCGAAGAAGGCGGTCTGACCAGCCATGCGGCAGTTGTTGGCCTGAACATTGGAATTCCGGTTATTGTCGGAGTGGAAAATGTAATGGAGCTGTTTGAAGAAGGACAGGAAATAACTGTGGATGCACAACGAGGAGTCGTCTATAACGGCCATGCAAGTGTATTGTAATTCAATGTGGAAAAGAGGATGAGGCATATGCCCATCCTTTTTTTATGAGGAAGTTTGTAATTTACTATTATTTTGCTTAGAATGATTGTATAAGCTATACTGGGTACTTTCCTGAAATGAGGGGATTTAACATGAGATATTTGCTTTTACCTATTATCATTATTCCAGCGATTGAAATTAGCCTTCTGCTCTTATCAGGAAAGACAATTGGTGTGCTGCCAACCGTTTTTCTCATCCTCTTAACAGGTGTATTTGGAGCCTACCTTGCAAAAAAGCAGGGTATTGCAACCCTGAAAAAGGCACAGGAGGAAATGAGGCACGGTTCAATGCCGGCAGATGCAGTCCTCGATGGAATTTGCATTTTAATAGGCGGGACTCTTCTTCTGACTCCTGGGTTTGTAACCGACCTTTTAGGATTTTTGATGCTTGTTCCTCAAACGAGAATGTTTTTTAAGCGGATACTCTACAGGCTATTCAAAAACTGGATGAACAGGGGAACGATTACAGTTATTCGATAAAAGTGCCAGCTATTGCAATAGCTGGCACTTTTTTTTATGTATTTTTGCTTTCCTTTCCTTTTATAAAAAGCCAGAGGTCAAGAAAAACATTGGCTCGATAGAGCGTGTTTATGATCACCAAGGCAACCGGACCCGCAATCAGGCCAAGGAAGCCCAATAGCTTAAACCCTGCAAATAAAGAAATCAGCGTGGCGAGCGGATCAAGTCCTATGTTAGAAGAGAGTATTTTTGGTTCCATCACCTGCCGCTGAACAAGGACAACAATATACAGGACGCCCAGGCCAACGGCGCGGCTCATGTCCCCCGCAACAGCTTCAAAGATAATCCAGGGAACAAATACAGCACCGGTACCAAGATAGGGGATCACATCCACGATCCCTGTTACCAGGGCAATCGTGATTGCATAGTCCACTTTCAGTATCAACAGTCCGATCAAGATGATGACTGTCGTAATAGAGACCAAGGTTGCCTGTGCCTTTACAAAGCCAAACAATGCCTTTTTTAGGTCGGTAAATACCGTCCGCCCGCTTTTTTTTGCCTTATTGGGCAATAAACGGGTGCCAATTGATGTGAGCCGATACCAGTCTTTGCTGATAAAAAAAGTGCCTAATAATGAAAATATCACGACTGTTGCAGCATTAGGAAACCACCCTAAAATAGTAGGGATTTTCTCAAAGAAATTCTGAATGAAATTCCCTGCGGTCGTTCCAACCTGGGAACCTACATTCTGAATATTTTCCATAATTGTATCCTGCTGGCCGGCATCTAGATTTTTAAATAAACCAGCAACCTGATTGTATAGAGGAATAATTTGGCCGGCAAAAAACAGTTCCAAAAAGTTAATCAGGGTTTCTAAATGCCGAGGCACTACTTTGGCCAAATATTCTGCTCCAGATACGATTTCGGCAATAAGGAGTGTGATCAGGCCTGTAAACAGGGCGAAGATTAAAATCAATGAGATCAAGACAGCAAGACCACGGGGCATCCTTGCTTTCTTCTCAAATAGATCAACTAACGGATTCATGAAAAAGGCAATAATCAGCCCGATAATAAATGGATAAGTAATTTTTGACATATAATAAACGAGAAGAACCGAGGCGCAGATGACCGCGATGACAATCAAAAAACGGATGAAACGATTAATATAAACTGGATTCAAACTAACCTCCCCCTAAAACGGATCTTTAAATTTATATTGCTGACGTGATAGATGATTTTAGAAATTATCCTGTTTTTAGTAAATTCGCCAATGGCACTGGAACTCCTTCCCCGGCCGTTCAATAAAAGGATTCATGTAAGTGCTTAACTTTTGATTTGAAAATTTTAATTATGTTACAATAGCATCAACAGAGAAGGGTGAAACATTTGGGATATGAACCATTTCTATTTTTAGGATTATTACTAGTCATTGCTCTGATTGCAAAGAATCAGTCACTCATCATTGCCGTTATCCTTTTGCTTATCTTGAAGATATCGGGGCTTGATTCCAAGGGATTCTCTTTTATCCAAAGCAAGGGAATCAACTGGGGTGTGACCGTCATAACCATTGCCGTTCTCGCGCCGATAGCGAGCGGGGAAATAGGTTTTAAAGATCTTTCGGGAGCTTTTAAATCTCCATATGCATGGATTGCCTTAATATCGGGAATTCTTGTCGCCCTCCTTGCCAAAGGCGGTGTGACGTTGCTCTCTGAGGATCCCCATATTACTACCGCATTGGTGCTTGGGACCATTCTTGCTGTTTCTTTGTTCAAGGGTGTGGCAGTAGGCCCGCTGATTGGTGCTGGAATTGCGTATGCGGCAATGAAATTATATGAGTTTATTAGATAGTTTTTTTTCTTAAGATAATATTTTTAAACGTTTTGTGTACTTTTCGTTCACAAAAGTCAGAGAATTGTTTATAATAGTACTTGGAATTATCCTTACCCTTCCTTTATAAAGGTTCTAAACCCGCTGTGGGTTTTTTACTTAGGTTATAATGAAAGCATTTTCTTTTTTTGTTTTGTTTCTGAGCAACCGCTCGGCCTACTGAAACACTGCGGAGGAAACATGGAAGGGCCGCCTGAAGGGCTTGATGGATAGATAAGTGTCAGAAATTTCATGTTTTCTGAAAGCTGTAATATTTGTTTCAGCTGTGAAAATAGACAAACGGGAAATGGGGAAATTTACCAGGAAAAGGAGAGATTTTGTATGACAGTTACACGCGGTCTTGAGGGGATAGTGGCAACAACCTCTTCCATCAGCTCCATCATTGACGACACTTTAACATATGTTGGATTCGACATCGATGATCTGGCTGAAAATGCAAGCTTTGAAGAAGTAATCTACCTATTATGGCATCGCAGGCTCCCTGTTGCTTCAGAGCTTGAAGAACTGAAAAAGCAGCTTGCCCAAAACATGGCTTTGCCACAAGAGGTGCTTGACCATTTTAAAATGTACCCAATTGACAAGGTTCACCCGATGGCTGCATTAAGGACTGCCGTATCACTTCTTGGGCTTTATGATAATGAAGCAGATATAATGGATGAGGAAGCCAATTACCGTAAAGCAATCCGCCTGCAGGCAAAGATGCCTGCGATTGTAACGGCTTTTGCCCGTATACGCAAAGGGCTGGAACCGATCGCTCCAAGAGAAGACTTGAATTTTGCGGCAAATTTCCTCTACATGCTTTCCGGGAAAGACCCTGAGCCTATTGCAGTAGAGGCCTTCAATAAGGCATTGGTTCTCCATGCAGATCACGAATTGAATGCTTCCACTTTCACTGCGCGGGTCTGTGTGGCTACACTTTCTGACGTTTATTCCGGAGTTACGTCCGCCATTGGCGCACTGAAGGGCCCACTGCATGGCGGAGCAAATGAAGCAGTTATGAAAATGCTGAAGGAAATTGGCACGCTTGAAAATGTAGAGCCGTATATCCGCGGGAAACTTGCCAACAAAGAAAAGATCATGGGCTTTGGCCACAGGGTATATCGCAAGGGCGATCCTCGTGCCAAGCACTTGCGCTTAATGTCCCAAAAACTTACAGAATTGACTGGAGAGCCGCACTGGTATCAGATGAGCACTGAAATTGAAGCGATCGTTACCGGCGAAAAGAACTTGCCTCCGAACGTTGATTTCTATTCCGCATCTGTCTATCACAGTCTTGGAATAGATCATGACCTGTTCACCCCGATTTTTGCCGTAAGCCGTGTTTCAGGCTGGTTGGCCCATATACTTGAACAATATGACAACAATCGCCTGATTCGTCCGCGTGCAGAATACAACGGTCCTGGGATGCAGCAGTATGTTGCAGTTGAATTAAGAGGTTAATAGTTTACTGCATTTTACTTTTTCGTAAAAAATTGTTCTAATAGAGTAGAGCATGACTGAGAGGCACTTCTAAAAAGGAAGGTCTTTTGGGAAAAGTGCTGAAGCTAAATGGGGATGGAAGGCAGGAATGCCAGATACCGCCTTCCGACCCTTGATTAATTGGAGGGAGACATAGATATGACACAAGGCGAAAAAATCACTGTAAAAAACGGAGTTCTAAACGTACCAAACAACCCAATCGTTCCATTTATTGAAGGAGACGGAACAGGTCCCGACATTTGGGCTTCGGCTTCAAGAGTTCTGGATGCAGCAGTTGAAAAGGCTTATAAGGGTGAACGCAAGCTGGTCTGGAAAGAAGTCCTTGCCGGTGAAAAAGCATTCAATCAGACTGGTGAATGGCTTCCGTCTGAAACGCTTGACGTAATTAATGAATATCTTATCGCCATCAAAGGACCGCTTACAACCCCTATCGGCGGCGGAATCCGTTCATTGAACGTTGCACTTCGCCAGGAATTGGATCTGTTTGTATGCCTGCGCCCTGTCCGCTGGTTTGAAGGAGTTCCTTCCCCGGTTAAACGCCCGCAAGATACAGACATGGTTATTTTCCGTGAAAATACTGAAGACATCTATGCAGGGATTGAATATGCAAAAGGCTCTGATGAAGTCAAAAAATTAATTTCTTTCCTTCAAAATGAAATGGGTGCTAACAAAATCCGGTTCCCAGAGACTTCCGGGATTGGAATCAAGCCGGTTTCAGAGGAAGGTACAAGCCGTCTAGTGCGTGCCGCTATCGAGTATGCAATCAAAGAAGGCCGCAAATCTGTAACATTGGTACATAAAGGCAATATCATGAAGTTTACTGAAGGTGCATTCAAGAACTGGGGATATGAGCTTGCCGAAAAAGAATATGGGGATAAAGTATTTACTTGGGCTCAATATGACCGCATCAAAGATGAACAAGGAACGGAAGCTGCAAATGCTGCACAATCCGAAGCGGAAGCGGCTGGCAAAATCATCGTAAAAGATGCGATTGCTGATATCTTCCTGCAACAGATTCTTACTCGTCCAAAAGAGTTCGATGTTGTTGCTACAATGAACTTGAACGGCGACTATATTTCCGATGCTCTTGCTGCACAGGTTGGCGGAATCGGCATCGCTCCTGGAGCGAACATCAACTATGAAACTGGACATGCGATTTTTGAAGCAACGCATGGCACAGCTCCAAAATATGCTGGATTGGATAAGGTAAACCCATCTTCTGTCATTCTTTCAGGAGTTCTATTATTGGAGCACCTTGGCTGGACAGAAGCAGCTAACATGATTGTAAAATCAATGGAAAATACGATTGCTTCCAAAGTGGTTACTTATGACTTTGCCCGCTTAATGGAAGGTGCGACAGAAGTTAAATGTTCTGAATTTGGGGATGAACTGATCAAGAACATGCAATAAGTTTATAGCAAGGGCTATTCTTATGAATAGCCCTCTCTATATATAGATTCAGCAAGATTGCATACAGGCTTTGAGATTTTAAGATTTTTAATACCCTTATTAGGAGGATGCATTATGTCTTTGAATCGAAAAAAGGTATCTGTAATTGGTGGTGGCTTCACAGGAGCTACAACTGCATTTTTACTTGCTCAAAAGGAACTTGGCAACATTGTATTGGTCGATATCCCTCAAATGGAGAATCCAACAAAAGGAAAGGCTCTTGATATGCTGGAAGCAAGCCCTGTTCAAGGGTTTGACGCAACCATCACTGGAACTTCAAATTACGAAGATACCAGGGATTCCGATGTTGTTGTCATTACTGCAGGGATTGCCCGCAAGCCTGGAATGAGCCGTGACGACCTGGTCCAGACGAATCAAAAGGTTATGAAAAGTGTAACTAGGGAGATAGTGAAGTATTCTCCAAACTGCCATATCATTGTTTTGACAAATCCGGTTGATGCCATGACCTACACTGTGTTTAAGGAGTCCGGATTTCCGAAGAACCGTGTAATTGGCCAATCCGGCGTATTGGATACAGCCCGTTTCCGCACGTTCGTTTCCCAGGAATTAAATGTGTCCGTAAAAGACATTACAGGATTTGTATTGGGCGGCCATGGAGACGATATGGTTCCACTCGTACGCTACTCTTATGCAGGCGGAATTCCATTGGAAACCTTAATTCCAAAGGATCGCCTCGATGCGATTGTAGAACGCACACGAAAGGGCGGCGGAGAAATTGTCAATCTTCTCGGAAACGGCAGCGCCTATTATGCCCCTGCAGCTTCCCTGGTTGAAATGGTCGAGGCTATCGTAAAGGACCAGCGCCGTGTGCTCCCGTCCATTGCCTACCTTGAAGGAGAATATGGTTACGAAGGAATCTACCTGGGCGTCCCTACAATTTTAGGCGCCGATGGAATCGAAAAAGTAATTGAACTTGACCTTACAGCCGATGAAAAAGCAGCACTGGATAAGTCTGCAGAGGCTGTTCGAAATGTAATGGGCGTTCTGGCTTAGATATCTCTTTATAGCAGTACAAAAATCGGGGCTTTCCCCGATTTTTTTGCAAGAATGATGTATTAGCAAAATGGAGATAAAATGGGGGATTACGGCATGTTACTTGGAAGAAAGCGGAAGATTGGGAGAATGATTGAGGATATGTCGGTGGGGGAGAAACTCACTTTAACCGAAAAGATCGAAGATAAGGAACTCTTGCTGTACCTTGGATTAACCAATGATTCAAACCCTTTGTTCATTCAACATGACTATGCCTCCCAGACTCCTCACAAGAAACCAATCGTACCTTCTATCATGCTTACAGGCATTGTCAATTCAGCTGTATCAAAGTATTTGCCTGGTCCAGGAAGTTATATTCTCAGGCAAGAGGTTGAATTTTTAAAACCTGTTTATCACTATGAGACCATCCAGTTTCTTATGGAAGTAACAGAGGTCAATCGCAGCAGCCGCACGGTGGAGATTTCCTTTTGTGCCACCAACGGAAACAGCGAAGAAGCTATAAGAGGGAAAATGCTGGTTTGCCCGCCTTCCCCTCCTCGGACCGATGATGGCCTGGCACTGGAAAACTTTTAAAAAAATAGGAGAGATGCACTATTTTAGTGCATCTCTTTTACGTTATTTAGTTTTCAGTTTATAATTGAAGAGATGATTGGATGAATAGGGGTAATACAAGACACTTGGAGGATCCTATGAAAAAAGTATTAGTAGTGGATGATGAGCAATCCATCGTAACATTGCTTCAATATAACCTCGAACAATCAGGTTATGAAGTTATGACTGCATCAGATGGGGAAGAAGGGAAAAATCTCGCTATCGCTGAAAAACCAGATTTAATAATCCTGGATTTAATGCTGCCAAAGCTTGATGGAATTGAAGTGTGCAAGATACTTCGTCAAGATCGGATTATGACTCCAATTTTGATGCTCACAGCTAAGGATGATGAGTTTGACAAGATTCTGGGCCTTGAGCTTGGTGCCGACGACTATATGACCAAGCCATTTAGCCCCCGTGAGGTAACAGCAAGGGTGAAGGCCATTCTTCGCCGAACACAGGCGAATCCTGAACCGGTATCGGAAGAGGAGGAAAAAGCTGAAAAGATTGTATTGGGAGAGCTGAAAATATTACCTGAATACTACGAGGCTTATTTCAAAGGGGAACTTTTGGAGTGCACACCAAAAGAATTTGAACTGCTTCTCTACCTGGCGCAGCATAAAGGGAGAGTATTGACCAGGGATCAATTATTGAGTGCCGTCTGGAATTATGATTTTGCGGGCGATTCGAGGATCGTTGATGTACATATTAGCCACTTAAGGGAGAAAATTGAAAAGAATACAAAGAAACCAGAATATATTAAAACAATCCGGGGATTGGGATATAAGCTTGAGGAACCGAAAGGCGAATGACGAAATACCGGACGCGGCTGCTTGTTGGCCTTATTTCTTTAATCATAATTGTTCTTCTGGGTCTGGGTCTGGTACTTGGCCAGCTTTTTAAGACGTATTATCTGAACACCTTTCATGAACGATTAAAAAAGGAAACAGAGATGCTATCCGTTTATATTGAGGAAGATGGCGGCTTAAGTACATTGAACAGGCAGGAAATCAGTTCCATGGCCGAAATTCTTAATGCACGAATCACCATCTCAGACGATAATGCGAATGTATTAGTAGATACAGGTGCTGCGGCGGACTCTGCTACGATCGAACTTCACCGGGAAGTCATCCGGGACATCGTATTAGAAGGGAAAAAAGATAACGATACGGAGAAATTTTTCTCGAGGGCGGAACAACAATATTATTGGGAGCCGCTAAGTCTGAACGGAGATAAAGAAGGGTATATTTTTCTTACAACAAAAATCAGTGAACTGAGAAATGCCTACAGCCAAATTTGGTGGATTCTCAGCATCAGCCTTGGACTTGCCCTTGCCATTATTATATTATTGGGCACCAAGATCGCTTCGAGATATACCAAACCAATTGAGGCTGCCACAAATGTGGCTATTGAACTTGCAAAGGGCAATTACCGGGCAAGAACTTATGAGGATCATATAGATGAAACGGGCATGCTGAGCGCTTCAATAAATATTCTGGCCCGTAACCTGCAGGAATTGGTTAAATCCCATGAAATGCAGCAGGACAGGCTCAGCACGCTGATCGAAAACATGGGAAGCGGCTTAATCCTGATTGATAGCCGAGGATATATCAATTTAATTAACAGGCCTTATAAGGAACTATTCAATGTAAATCCTGCCGAGTACTTATACAGACTGTATCATGAAGTCATTCAGCATCAGGAAATAAGCTCGTTAATTGAAGAGATCTTTATGACTGAGCAAAAGACCAGGAAACAGACGGTCCTGTCACTTTCTATTGAAAGAAGATATTTTGAAGTTTACGGCGCACCCATAATTGGCACAAATAATGTCTGGAAAGGGGTCCTGCTGGTTTTCCATGACATTACGGAGCTAAAAAAGCTTGAACAGATGCGAAAGGATTTTGTCGCTAACGTCTCCCATGAACTGAAAACACCGATTACATCTATAAAAGGTTTTTCAGAAACACTCCTCGACGGAGCGATGCATGATCAAAAGGCACTCGAAGCCTTTCTCTCCATCATTCTGAAGGAAAGCAACAGGCTTCAGTCATTGATTCAGGATCTGCTGGACCTATCCAAGATAGAACAGCATGGCTTCAAGCTGGTGGTAGCGGAATTGAATGTACATGAACAAATATCAGACGTTCTTACCATGCTAAAAGGAAAGATGGATGAAAAAGATATCCGGCTTGATTTTAATGACGGCAACAGCAGCCTTTCGATTGAGGGTGATCCAGACCGGTTGAAACAGGTGTTCATCAATATTATCAATAACGCGATTAATTATACTCCAAGCGGAGGGAATATCTCCATCACCATTCTGAATCAGCAAAAGCATGTTGCAGTACTTGTTAAAGATACCGGGATCGGGATTGAGAGGGATGAAATTCCCAGGATATTTGAGCGCTTCTACCGTGTTGACAAGGCTAGGACAAGGAATTCCGGAGGGACCGGCCTTGGTCTGGCTATTGTTAAACATATTATTGAGGCTCATAAAGGCAGCATTGAAGTAAACAGTGAAGTTGGAAAAGGGACGGTTTTCACCATTAAGCTTCTCAAACAATTCCCAGGCTGACGGACTGGGAAAGGGATTTATCCATAAATTTACACTTTTTTTACAAGGAATTTATGAATTCTTAACACTCCCTTGTTATGCTGTAAGTGAAAACCCCTTCATCCAAGATTACGAAAAAAGGACGCGAGCAGACCCCGCTCGTGTCTTTTTTTCTTTGTTTCCATTTTATTGAAACCTTTCAGCCGCATTTACCGTATTAACGCTATAGAGAAAACAGAAAGAAGGGGTGTAAATGATGAGTTTAAGGAAAGTGTATATCATCACGGGAGCAGTGATCCTGACTGTTTTCCTGGGACTGGTCGCCTTCACTACCTGGTATACAGTGGATGAATCCGAACAGGCAGTCATTCTGACATTCGGAAAAGTTGAGGATGGGATTAATGAACCTGGGCTTCATTTTAAGCTGCCTTGGCCAATCCAAAGTGTAGAAAAGCTATCAAAGGAAACTTTCAGCCTCCAGTTTGGTTATCAGCAGGAGGATGGGGAGATAAAAGAGTTTCCTGATGAAACGAAAATGATTACAGGGGATGAAAACATTGTCCTTGCCGACATGGTTGTTCAATGGAAAATAACTGACCCGGAGAAATATTTATTTAATTCAAGTGATCCGAAAGAAATTTTATATGATGCAACCTCCGCTTCAGTCAGAAGCATTATCGGAAATTCAAAAATTGATGATGCTCTAACATCAGGTAAGGCAGAGATTGAGGCTGAAGTGAGGGAGCTTCTAGCACATTTAATTGAAAAGTATGATATTGGCATATCGATTCTGGCAGTCAAGCTACAGGATGTTGAACTTCCTAACAGTGATGTGAGAAAGGCATTTACAGACGTAACAGATGCCAGGGAGACAATGAATACGAAAATCAACGAAGCCAATAAATACAGAAACCAAAAAATCAATGAAGCCCAAGGGGAGAAAGATGCGCTTATCTCCAGGGCACAAGGTGATAAGGCTGCCAGGGTTGAAAGGGCTCGCGGAGACGTCGCAGTATTTAATGAATTGTACAGTCAATACAAAAATAGCCCTGAAATCACGAGACAGCGGCTTATTATTGAAACTCTGGAACAAGTACTTCCGGGGTCTGAAATATACATTATGAATGATGAAGGCAACACTCTCAAATACTTCCCGATCCGCCCGCTTGAAAAGGCTCAGCCGCAAACAGGGGGAGAAGGGAACAGCGAAAATACAGAAGGGAGCAGCGAGAACACAGAAGGGGGCAAAGAAAAGAATGGCTGATGAAAATATTATCAATATGAATGAAAGAGGAAAAAATCATTTCAGCTGGCGCAAGTACACAAAAATGGGCATTTTCTTTATTGTCCTGATTGCTCTGTTCGTCTTCATAGCTACTAATCTATTCATTGTCAGAGAAGGGGAATTTAAAGTAGTCCGTCAGTTTGGGGAAGTAGTAAGAATTGAAAGTGAACCCGGGTTATCCTATAAAATTCCTTTTATCCAAAGTGTAACGACATTGCCAAAGTACCAAATGACCTATAATGTCTCCCAGGCCGAAATCAACACAAGAGATAAAAAACGTATTTTGATTGATAACTATGCAATATGGAAAATCGAGGACCCTAAAAAGATGATTTCCAATGCCCGTACGGTTGAAGCGGCGGAATCACGGATGGAAGAGTTTATCTATTCCGTCATCCGGACAGAACTCGGCCAATTAAACTATGATGAAATCATAAATGACGAAAAATCGTCCAGAGGTTCATTGAATGACAGGGTAACCGACCAGGTAAATGATTTGCTTCAAAATGACAACTACGGGATTTCGGTTACAGATGTCCGGATGAAACGTACAGATCTTCCTGAGGAAAATGAAAAATCCGTTTTTACGAGGATGATTTCCGAACGTCATTCTACCGCTCAGGAATACTTATCAAAAGGAGATGCTGATAAAAATCGTATTGAGGCTAAAACGGATAGAGAGGTGAGTGAAATCCTCGCAAAGGCAAAAGCGGATGCCGAGAAAATCCGGGGGGAAGGAGAAGGGCAGGCGGCCAAAATTTATAATGAGGCCTTTTCAAAAGATGAGGAATTTTATTCACTGTTCCGCACCCTGGAGTCCTATAAACAAACGATCAATGGTGATACTGTAATCGTTCTGCCTTCGGATTCCCCTTATGCGAGGCTACTGATGGGATACACAGAATAAAAAGCTAATAGGGAGATTCTCCTGAGCTTAAAAAAAGACCGTTATTTTTCTTTCTATTATTTCTCATGTTAGAATATAGGGAGAAAATAACGGTCTTATTTTGGCAGAACAATAAGGAGGAGACTATGGCTAAAAAACTTGTTCTTATAGATGGAAACAGTATTGCTTACCGTGCTTTTTTTGCGCTTCCATTATTGAATAATGAGAAGGGTGTACATACGAATGCCGTTTATGGTTTTACAATGATGCTGATGCGGATACTTGAGGATGAAAAGCCCACCCATATGCTTGTTGCCTTCGATGCCGGAAAAACAACCTTCAGGCATGCCACCTTCACTGAATATAAGGGCGGAAGACAAAAGACACCACCGGAGCTTTCTGAACAATTTCCGTTTATCCGTGAGCTGCTGAAAGCGTATGGTGTCCCGCGATATGAACTGGAAAACTTTGAAGCGGATGACATTATAGGAACCTTATCAACCTTGGCGGAGAATGACGGTTTTGAGGTAAAGGTCATTTCGGGAGACAAGGATTTAACTCAGCTAAGTTCAGAAAGCACGACAGTAAGCATAACGAAAAAAGGAATAACGGAAATTGAAAATTATACACCAGAACATATAAAAGAAAAATATGGATTGGTGGCCGATCAGATTGTTGATATGAAGGGGCTTATGGGTGATGCCTCCGATAACATTCCGGGGGTTCCCGGTGTTGGAGAAAAAACGGCAATTAAGCTGTTGAAGGAATTTGGCACACTTGAAAACCTGCTTGAATCGCTGGAACAGGTAAGCGGGAAAAAACTTCAGGAAAAGCTGCGGGAGTATAAAGACCAGGCAGTGATGAGCAAGAAGCTGGCCACGATAACCCGCGAAGCCCCAGTCAAGCTGGAGCTCTCGGAGCTTGAATATGAGGGATATCAAACGGAAGAGCTCGTGAAAATCTTTAAAGAACTCGGCTTTAATTCGCTTTTGGATAAAATTGGATCCGAGGAATTGTCTGAAGATACAGAGCTTGACGAGATTGATTTTATGATTCCTGAGGAAATTACTGAGGACCTGTTTACAGAGGATAGTGCTTTTTATGTTGAGATTCTCGAAGATAACTATCATTATGCCGAGATTATCGGCTTCTCGGTTGCCAATTCAAAAGGAAGTTTTTATTTGCCAGCAGACAGAGCTATAAAATCGGAGGCTTTTAAACAGTGGGCAGAGGATGAGACCAGGAAAAAGACCGTTTTTGATGCCAAGCGGTCGGAGGTATCTCTTCGCCACAAAGGCATCCATTTAAAAGGAGCGGATTTTGATGTGTTCCTCGCTTCCTATATTATTAATCCCTCCGAGTCTGCAGATGATCTGGCAGCGGTAGCCAGGCTGCATGGATACCCGCAGCTTCAGTCAGATGAAGCCTTTTATGGGAAAGGGGCCAAACGCCATATTCCTGAAGACGAAAAACTTGCGGAGCATCTCGCGCGAAAAGCCCTCGCCATTTTCGAACTTAAAGACAAATTGTCAGAGGAATTGCACAAAAATGAGCAGTATGCGCTGTTCGGTGAACTGGAAATGCCTCTATCTCTCGTACTTGCCGACATGGAATTCCTTGGGGTAAAGCTTGATATGGACAGGCTCCGCAAAATGGGCAGTGAGATAAGCGGGCAGCTGGAGCAAATCGAAAAAGAAATTTACCGCCACGCAGGCGAAAGCTTTAATATTAATTCTCCTAAACAACTGGGTGTCATTCTCTTTGAGAAGCTCGGACTGCCGCCGCTGAAAAAAACAAAAACGGGTTATTCCACCAGTGCGGATGTTTTGGAGCAACTGGCACCAAAACATGAAATCATTCAGGAAATCCTGCATTATCGCCAGCTTGGGAAGCTGCAATCAACCTATATCGAGGGCCTGCAGAAGGTTGTCAATCCCAAGACGGACAAGGTGCACACACGCTTTAACCAGGCGCTTACCCAGACAGGCCGTTTAAGCTCAACAGATCCAAATCTGCAAAACATTCCTATCAGGCTTGAAGAAGGAAGGCGAATCCGCCAGGCTTTTGTTCCATCAGAAGAAGGCTGGGTCATATTTGCAGCCGATTATTCTCAAATTGAATTAAGAGTGCTTGCCCATATCGCCGGAGATGAGAAATTGATTGAGGCATTTCAAGAAGACCTGGACATTCATACCAAGACAGCGATGGAGGTATTTCATGTTAAGGCTGATGAAGTAACATCGAATATGCGCAGACATGCCAAGGCGGTCAATTTTGGAATTGTATACGGAATCAGTGATTATGGGCTCTCTCAAAGTCTCGGAATTACAAGGAAAGAAGCGGGTGAATTTATTGACCGCTATTTAAAGAGCTACCCTGGTGTAAAAGATTATATGGATGAAATCGTTCAGGATGCCAAACTAAAAGGGTATGTCTCTACGCTGCTCCAACGAAGGCGCTATATACCTGAAATTACCGCTCGAAACTTCAATGTCAGAAGCTTTGCTGAACGGACTGCAATGAATACCCCTATCCAGGGAAGTGCAGCAGATATCATAAAGAAAGCAATGATTGAAATGGCAGACCGGCTTAAAGCAGAAGGTCTTCAAACCAGGCTGCTCTTGCAGGTCCATGATGAACTGATCTTTGAAGCACCGGAGGATGAAATTGAAAAGTTGAAGGAAATCGTGCCAGATGTAATGGAGCATGCCGTGGAATTAAAGGTTCCATTAAAAGTGGATTATGCTTATGGTCCAACCTGGTTTGATGCAAAGTAAAACACGGAGGGGAACAGCTTGCCAGAACTTCCTGAAGTAGAAACAGTCAGAAAAACGCTTGAAACCCTTGTTATTGGTAAAGAAATCAAGGATGTCTCCATTTTTTGGCCCAAAATGGTCAAGAAGCCCGAAATAACGGAACAATTTTCCGATGCTCTCCGCGGCCAGACGATCTTGGAAATGGGCAGGAGGGGAAAATTTCTTATTTTTTACACAGAAAAGTATGCTCTTGTTTCCCATCTAAGGATGGAAGGCAAGTATGGTGTCTATTCTGGAGAACTTCCTTTAGAAAAACATACTCATGCCATTTTCCATTTTACAGATGGCACGGAACTGCGCTATAAAGATGTCCGCAAATTTGGGACCTTTCATCTTTATGAAAAGGGGACTGAATTTGACGAGCCTCCTTTGGCCGGGCTCGGCCCTGAACCATTCTCGGACACTTTTACGCTGCGGGGACTGACAGAAAAATTACGAAAAACGAACAGAAAGGTCAAGCCGGCTCTGCTTGATCAAAAGGTACTAGTCGGGCTAGGCAACATTTATGTGGACGAAGCTTTGTTTAGGGCCAGAATCCATCCTGAGCGGGTGGCATCTTCATTATCTGATGAGGAGATTGCCTTGCTGCATTCAGAAATAGTCAAGACCTTGGCCGAGGCAGTTGAAAAAGGCGGCAGCACAATTCGTTCTTATATTAATTCCCAAGGGCAGATTGGCATGTTCCAATTGGAGTTAAATGTATATGGAAGAAAAAACGAGCCATGTAAAGTATGTGGGACGGAACTCGAAAAAATTGTTGTTGGCGGCCGTGGAACCCACTTTTGCCCCAATTGCCAAAGCTAAACTGAAAAAGAAGACTCTTGCATGCAAGGGTCTTTTTTTTTGTGACTATTTACATGATTCTTTTTCCTTAGCAGGAATTTACGATTAGGAAAAAAGTTGTGAAAATAGTAATAATTATGTAAACAATCGGAAAATGGATAGAACTGTGTTTATTTTTATCCTAAAATGTAGAAAGCAAGTGATCGTTTTGTGAAGAAATAACGTCGGGGGCGACAAAAAACAGGGTGAAGGGAGGCTGTACAGTAAAGGATAGCTTAACCTGGGCAGAATACGGGTTATATTAATGTCCAGACCAGGTTTGCCATTTCAGACTTTGTACAAGCTCTAGCAAGGATGACACCAAACTAAAATGAATATGCAGGAGGAAATGGGCATTGAAAATTTTAAAAAGACAATGGTGTATTGTAACCGCAGTATTAATACTCGCCGCGAGCTATATCATTCCTTTTATACCGAAGGCCAGCGCCGCTGAGCCACTCACAGTTGCTGAAGCTATTGAGAATAACTCGGGGAGTGCTACCGTAAAGGGATATATTGTTGGATATACCAAAGGCACTAGGAGCTATCAGTTTGCCGGACCTTTTGATGGAGCTACTAATATAGCGATTGCTGACAGTCCGGATGAAAGAGATCCGGCAAAGATCCTGCCGGTTCAGCTGCCATCTGGGGGACTCCGCGATGCCTTTAATCTTCAATCTAATCCAGGGAACTTAGGAAAAGAAATCCTTGTAACTGGAACTTTAGCTGCTTATTTTACCGTTCCTGGTTTAAAGAGTCCTACTGCCATAAACTTTGCTGGAGATGCAAACGATAATTGTGAACCAGTGGAACTGCCAGAATATGATGGAACGGCAGGACTTGGCATCCATGATATCCAGGGGGAAGGTCATAACTCTCCATACAAAGATCAGAAAGTAAAAGGTGTTGAGGGCATTGTCACACATGTCGTGAATGCAAGTAATTTTTATATGCAGAGCCTTAGCCCAGATGATAATCCGAATACGTCCGAAGGGATTCTTGTCTATAAACCTGTACACAATGTAAGAGTCGGAGACCAGGTGCTGGTAAATGGACTTGTAAAAGAATGGGTTCTTGATGGGTATGACGAAAAGCTAGAAACGGATCTTGCCATGACAGAAATCAATGCGCAGACCGGGGCCGTTTCAAGGCAAGCCTGCGAACAGGAACTGCCTGAACCAGTGATTTTAGATAAAGATTCCATCCCAGCACAAGTGGTGGACAATGACCAATTTGGAAGCTTTGATCCAGGCGAAGATGGAATTGATTTTTATGAAAGCCTTGAAGGAATGCGAGTTGCGCTGGAAAAGCCAACCGTTGTTGGACCACAAAAGTATGGGGAGATCCCTGTGATCCTGGGACAGGTTGAAGGGAAGCCTTATACGGATGCGGGGGGGACCATTCTTACTGCCGAGACCTCAAATCCCGAAAGAATGCACATTCTGACGGAAGACCGTAATTTCGTTGCCAAAACAGGTGATCAATTTAATGGCACGGTTACAGGGGTTGTTTCCTACAGCTTCAGCAACTTTAAAATTTTGACGCAATCCTCCGAGCTTCCCAAGCTGCTTGAAGGAAGCAATGAACGCGAGGTGCTTGAGCTTGAAAAAGCAGAGGACAAGCTGACGGTTGCGAGCTACAATGTTGAAAACTTTACTGCATTAGATGAAGCGAAAATGAACAAGATTGCGGCATCGATTGTGGCTAATCTTAAAACCCCGGATATCATTGGACTGGTGGAGGTACAGGATAACGACGGTTCAAAAGACAGTGGAACAGTGGATGCCTCCGCAAACTACGAAGGGCTAATCAAAGCGATTAAAGCGAACGGCGGGCCAGCCTATTCATGGACAGATATTGCACCTGAAAATAAGCAGGACGGAGGCCAGCCAGGCGGTAACATCCGCGTAGGATTCCTCTTTAATCCTGAACGGGTTAGCTTGAATGAAGCTCCAAAAGGCTCGGCAACTGAAGCTGTTGCGTATCAAAATGGTTCATTAACACTTAATCCTGGTCGAATTGATCCAACAAATTCAGTATTTGAATCCAGCCGGAAGCCATTGGCTGCAGAATTTACTTTCAATGGTGAAGAAGTGATTGTCATTGCCAACCACTTCAATTCCAAGGGTGGAGACCAGGCGATCTTTGGCAAACATCAGCCGCCAGTCCTGGGCAGTGAAGTACAGAGGATTGAAATTGCCAAAATCGTGAACGGATTCGTGACCGACATTTTGGCCGACAATGACGATGCAAATGTAGTTGTTTTAGGGGATTTAAATGACTTTGAATTCTCCAAGCCAATCACCGCCTTAAAAGGTGATGTTCTGCAAAACTTAGTAGAAACAGTCCCTTTGGCAGAACGCTACACTTATAATTATCAGGGAAATGCACAAGTGCTCGACCATATCCTCGCAACAAACAACATGGCTGCTGGAGCCGAAACTGACATCGTTCATTTGAATTCACAATTCATGGATCACCATGGACGAGTCAGTGACCATGATGCTGTCGTTTCACAATTTGATTTTAATGCTGAGAAGGAGCCGTACGAGCTATCCATCATGCATGTTAATGATTCACATGCTCATGTTGACCAGTACCCTAGATTGTTCACAGCTGTAGATGAAGTGCGTGCCCAACATCCGGATGCACTCCTTTTGGATGCTGGAGACGTATTTTCAGGAACGCTGTATTTTAATCAATATCTTGGAAAAGCTGATTTAGAATTTATGAATCTACTGGGCTACGATGCTATGACATTTGGAAACCATGAATTCGATAAAGGTTCAGCTATTTTAGCTGATTTTATTAATGAAATGGAATTTCCGATGCTAAGTGCAAATGTCAATGTCGCCAATGATCCAGAACTCGGTCCGCTGTACAGGAACGAAATCAGTGCTGAAGCTGAAGGAGGCGCCATCTATCCTGCGATTATTAAAGAAGTGGATGGAGAGCAAGTAGGGATTTTTGGGTTAACCACTCCGGATACAGCCTTCCTTGCCAGTCCTTCTGAGCATGTAGTGTTCGAGGATGCAGCGGATAAAGCTGCACAGACGGTCGCTGCTCTTGAAGCCAAAGGTGTGAATAAAATTGTCGCTCTTTCTCATCTTGGCTATGGACCGGACAAAGAGCTAGCCACTGAAGTGGAAGGAATTGACGTGATTGTCGGCGGCCATAGCCACACGACCCTTGCTGCGCCCGAAGTTATTGAAAAAGAGGAGCCAACCGTCCTCGTTCAGGCAAATGAATACCTAAAATATTTAGGGGTTGTGGATGTCACATTTGATGAAAATGGTGTTGTAACAGCAAATGAAGGCGAACTTCTCGATCTGGCAAACTTTGAAGAAAATGCAAGTGTGAAAGCTAGAGTGACGGAACTGTCTCAGCCATTGGAAGAATTGAAACAAACCGTTGTAGGCAGGTCGGATGTTCCTCTTGATGGTGAGCGTGCCAATGTAAGGACAAAAGAAACCAATCTCGGAAACCTGATCACTGATGCCATGCTGGAAAAGGCCAAAACAATGGTTCCTGAAACGGTGATCGCCCTCCAAAATGGCGGCGGAATCCGGGCATCGATTGACCAGGGCGATGTAACTCTTGGAGAAATATTAACTGTACAGCCATTTGGGAACCTCCTGGTAACTCTCGACCTCACCGGCAAAGAAATCTATGAAGCTTTGGAACACAGCGTAAGCAATGTGGAAAATGCGGCAGGTGCCTTCCTGCAAGTTTCTGGGGTAAAGTTTAAATATGATCCGGCAAAACCTGCCTATGACCGAGTATGGTCTGTGGAAGTTCAGACAGATAACGGTTTCGAGCCGATTGACCTTGTGAAAACTTATACTGTGGCAACAAATGCGTTTACAGCGGATGGCGGCGACGGCTATACCATGTTTAAAACTGCCAAGGATGAAGGACGCATCAATGAACTGCTGATTGTAGATTATGAGATTACAGCAGAATATATTGAAAAGCACAGCCCTGTTTCAACCGCGGTAGAAGGCCGTATTGTTGCTGGGAAAGAACAGCAGCCTGAACCGCCAAAAACAGTTGAGGATGTAATGGGTGATCTTGAAGACCAAATGGATGTATTTGCAGCAAGAGGTGAACTGAAGGGTGCTTTGTTATCCCAGTTAACAAACTCTCATAAACAGGCCGAGCACCACTTGAATAAAGGATCTGTTAAAAGTGCTGTTAAATTCATGAACAAATATGTTGATCAGCTCAATCAGAAATCGCAGCAGAGTAAAATCTCTGCTAATGCTAAGGAAAGCCTTTCAGCAAATGCGGAGTTAGTGATTGAACTTCTGGAAGACAAGTAAGTAAATGGATTTTGTTTTGACATCGGCCGCCTTTATTCCTAAAGGCGGTTTGTTTTGTTGCTTATTGATTTTCCTCCCATTATGGTAAACTATGGGTAGATATTTCTGTTCAGGCAGTTTCGATTCCCGCTTAACCTTGGATAGGCTTCTTCCATATACTAATGTAGCGATTGACAGGAGGGAGCTTATTCATGGTTCAGTTTGCATCACTGCTTTTACTTGCTTTCGCTGTCAGTCTTGACAGTTTTAGCGTAGGGTTCACGTATGGGCTCAGGAATGTAAAAATACCGTTAAAATCCATACTCACGGTGGCCATTTGTTCAGCAGGGGTTCTGATGATTGCAATGACGATCGGGCATTTTCTGGAGAGAGTGCTGCCGGGGCATTGGACCGAGAAAATCGGCGGTCTCTTATTAATCCTTATTGGAGCCTGGGTCTTATATCAGTTTTTCCGTCCCGAAAGAACCGGACAAACCGAGGATGATGAGCGGATCTTGATCAATTTTGAAATACAATCGCTGGGTATTGTCATTAACATCCTGAAGAAGCCCATGTCAGCCGATTTTGACCGCTCAGGAACGATTACAGGAATCGAAGCGATTATGCTTGGGATGGCTTTGTCCCTTGATGCGTTTGGGGCTGGAATTGGAGCTGCTATGCTCGGCTTTTCAGCGATCTCGCTTGCCATTGCTGCATCGCTCATGAGCTCGATTTTTGTATATGGCGGGATGAAGATCGGAATCCTGTTCTCGGGCTACAGCTGGGTACAAAAGCTAAGCTTCCTGCCAGGATTGCTGTTAATAATTGTTGGGATTTTTAAACTCTAAGCGGAAAGGATTGAAATATGTCGTTAACAATAGGATTGACCGGCGGTATTGCAAGCGGAAAGAGCACTGTATCTAAGATGTTTGCACAGATGGGAATTACAGTGATTGATGCCGACATTGAGGCCAGGCTTGCAGTTGAAAAAGGAGAAAAAGCATACAATGACATAGTCCAATATTTTGGAGACGAGATTCTTCACCAGGATGGTTCGATTAACCGGGCAAAGCTCGGAGCCATTGTTTTCAATAACGATGAGAAGAGGCAGGCACTAAATTCCTTTGTGCACCCTTCCGTCAGGAACAGGATGCTTGCAAAAAAAGAACAGGCTGAGAAGGAGGGGGAAGCCGTCATTGTCCTTGATATTCCTCTGCTGTTTGAAAGCAACCTCCAATACATGGCTGACAAAGTAATCCTGGTATATGTCGATGAATCAACCCAGCTGCAGAGATTAATGAAACGTAATGGTCTTAGTGAGGAAGAAGCACGTGCACGGATAAGCTCCCAAATGCCTCTTAAGGACAAGATAAAGCTTGCGGACTATGTGATCGATAATAACGGGAGCGTTGAAGAAACTGGGAGGCAATTAAAACAAATTTTAGATAAGTGGGACGTAGAGAGAGCCGAATAAGGTTCTCTTTTTTTAGGAATAATGGACTGTATAGCAATATATTTTAAAATAAGTATGTTTTATTATCGCCAAAATAAACAAAAGTGTTATACTAATCGTATTAAAAGGTGGTTTTGAATAACGTTAATATGAAAGGGGCCATAATTATGAAGGCAAGAGTTGCGATTAACGGGTTCGGAAGAATTGGGAGAATGGTATTCAGGAAGGCTATTCTTGAAAATGACCTTGAGATTGTCGCGATCAACGCAAGCTACCCGGCAGAAACGTTAGCACATCTCTTAAAATATGATTCTACCCATGGGAAGTTTGAAGGAGATATAACTGTTGACGACAACGCCTTGATCATAAATGGAAAGAAGGTATTACTGTTAAGTAATCGAAATCCCCAGGAGCTACCATGGAAGAGTTTAAGGATTGATCTGGTCATTGAGGCTACAGGGAAATTTAACTCACGTGAAAAGGCCGGACTCCATTTGAATGCTGGTGCAAAAAAAGTGATTCTGACAGCCCCTGGGAAAGATGAGGATGTAACGATTGTGATGGGAGTAAATGAGGAAGCTTTAAATTTGCAGGAACACGATATTATCTCAAACGCCTCATGTACCACCAATTGTCTGGCTCCGGTTGTCAAAGTGCTTGACGAACAGTTTGGAATCCTAAATGGGTTAATGACAACAATCCATTCATTTACCAATGACCAGAACAATATCGACAATCCGCATAAGGATTTGAGAAGGGCACGTTCATGCGGTCAATCTATTATTCCGACTTCGACAGGTGCTGCGAAGGCGCTCTCAAAGGTGCTTCCTCATTTGAAGGGCAAGCTGCATGGCATGGCTTTAAGGGTACCAACCCCTAATGTATCGCTTGTTGACTTGGTGGCAGACCTGAAGCGTGAGGTGACCGCGGAGGAGATTAACGAAGCTTTCCTGGCGGCATCCCGCGGTACGCTAAAGGGTATACTTGATATTTGTGCAGAGCCGCTCGTTTCAACCGACTTTAATACAAACCAGCATTCCGCGATTATTGATGGGCTTTCAACCATGGTAATTGGTACCAATAAGGTAAAGATCCTGGCTTGGTATGACAATGAATGGGGTTATTCCTGCAGAGTGGCTGATCTGGCGAAACGCGTTGCCCACGATATGTTTCTTGTAGAAAAGGTGAAAGTCGGTTAACCTAGCAGACAACAATGAATTCCCGTCCTGCCTGTTTTGGCAGGATTTTTTACGTTTACAGTGAGCTTGACACAGGTTACCTTTAATCGCCCGTTTATGACCTCGAGAACTAGTTTTTTTTACAGATTAAGGGGGAAATCGGGTTTCCAAAATGATAAAACGCTATGTTGCAAAACAAATATAAAGCAAGTATACTAGTCATCGTGAACTTCTTCATTAAGGTAAACATTAGCTGCTTAAAGGGTTAGGACCTCTCAGGACTAACTTTCCCCCGTGGTAGTTATATACCATTGGAAATGAGAATTTCATTTTTGTAGCTAAATAAGTACAAGGGGGAAATGAATATGGAAACTATGGGACGTCACGTTATTTCCGAGTTATGGGGATGCGATTTTGATAAGTTAAATGATATGGATTTTATTGAGAAAACTTTTGTTGGGGCGGCATTAAAGTCAGGTGCTGAAGTGCGGGAAGTCGCATTTCATAAATTTGCGCCACAAGGAGTAAGTGGAGTTGTCATTATTTCAGAATCCCATCTAACTATACACAGCTTCCCGGAACATGGATATGCCAGCATTGATGTTTATACATGCGGCCATCTAGATCCCAATGTTGCAGCTGATTACATTGCTGAAGCTTTGTGTGCCCAGACTAGGGAAAACATTGAATTGCCCCGGGGTATGGGACCGGTCCAAATAAAACAGGGACAAGCGAAAGCGTTATAAAAAATATAACCATTTAACGAGAGGTGTAGAAATACACCTCTTTTTCGTATATATTTAAAGTAAATATATTTAACGGGGGAACAAAAGCATGTCTTTTTTTCGATCAATCGCAACAAGATACAGGAAACAATGCGAGACTAACGAAACCCATTGGGATGAAGAGCTGAGAACCAGGTATTATAAAGCCAATTTTAATCAAATGTTTCAGTCGGTTGAGCAAATTCTTCAAGAGGGGCAATCTTATAAAATCACGAGTGTTTCCAAGGATCACGGTGAAATTTCAGCTGAAATCAATTCTGGATTCCCAATCTTCCTGATTGCAACCATTATTACTGTGAAGCCTTACCAAACTGCAGTCGATTTTCACCTGTCAACTGAAAGATTTTCCATTACCGGAGCAGGACCGGTATTAAAAAAGGAAGTTTTGCGCTTGTATGAAAAACTTGGGCAGGCTCATACCTACATTGGTGCAGGAAAGACAGGAAAGGCATAGTCCTGCTGCTTGTACAGGGCTTTGCTTTTTAATAAGATATAAACAGAGGCAAGAATTAAAATTGAAGAATTAAAGGTGAAAAGTTCACATATTCGAGAAGTCCGGAGCTGAGAAAGTGATATGAAATGTCCAACTTGCAATAACAATTCGACCCGCGTCCTTGATTCACGTCCGGTTGATGAAGGCAGATCGATACGCCGTAGAAGGGAATGCGAAGCATGTTCGTATCGATTCACTACTTTTGAGAAAGTTGAAGATATCCCTTTGATCGTTGTGAAAAAAGAGGGAACGAGAGAGGAGTTTAACAGGGAAAAGCTGTTGAGGGGCCTGATTAAAGCGTGTGAAAAGCGTCCTGTAGCCCTGAAGGAGCTTGAGGATATCGTTTCGGAAGTGGAAAAAGAACTTCGTCACCATGGGATTTCGGAAGTCAGAAGTGAAGACATTGGCGAGATGGTGATGGACAGGCTGGCAAAGGTGGATGAAGTAGCATATGTAAGATTTGCGTCTGTTTACCGCCAATTCAAAGATATTAATGTCTTTATAGATGAATTAAAGGAACTGATCAAGAAAGAGCAATCCTGATGGAGCTGAAGGGTAAACCTTGGCTCTTTTTTAACTTGCCGAAAAGCTTTGGGATGCAGTTTGCATCAGGCTTTATATGGCAGGTCCCTCCTAATTTTGCTTGAAGAAAGGTATGAAGGAAATGGCAAATCATTGGCAGGAGTTGCTGCCTGTTGATCAATATGTGGTATCCTCGAGCGGCATTTTGCATGAATATGACCGGAAGGTGCTGACATTTTTATATCAGCCGCTGATTGGTCCAGTCTGCTTAAGTCTGTACATGACTCTCTGGACAGAACTGGAGGAAAACCGTCTTTGGTCCGCTCCAATGTCCCATCACGGATTAATGAGCATTCTGGATATGAATTTAAAGGATATTTACCATGCGAGGCTGAAGCTTGAAGCAATGGGGCTCCTTAAAACATATGTGAAAAATGGGGATGAGCAGAGGTCCTTTATCTATTCACTCCAGCCGCCGTTGACTCCGGAACAATTTTTCCTTGATGGAATTTTAAATATATATTTATACCGTAAAGTCGGGAAAAATCAGTTTGCGCGTCTAAAGCGTTTTTTCAGCGACAAGGCTGCCGGGCATCAAAAAGGATACGAGGAAGTGACCCGGGCGTTTCCCGATGTTTTTTCTTCCATGTCACCGGATGCATACCAATACCATAGTGATACAGGTCCAGATCTTGAACCAGATAACGGCCAGGTTTTCATCGGCCGCAAGGAACCCTCTGAAATTCAAATTGAGCCGGCCAACTTTAATTTTGAACTTCTTTCCGCTGGTTTAAAGGAATCACTGGTTCCGAATAAAGCGATGACGGTTAAGGTAAGAGAGGCTATCAGCAATCTTTCCTTCCTTTATGGGATTGATGCAATACAAATGAAGAATATTGTTTTGAGTGCACTGACTGCGGAAAATGATATTGATATTGAAGAGCTTAGGAAAGCCGCTCGTGACTGGTACCAGTTTGAGCATCAGGACCAGCTTCCGCAGCTGATTGACCGCATGCAGCCTGTCCAGCTGAGGGGCGCGGCCGATCCACCTAAAACAAAGGAAGACGAGCTCATTTATTACCTGGAAACAACTTCTCCGCGGCAGTACCTGCTCGATTTGTCAGAAGGAGCCTCTCCTTCCAAAACCGATCTCCAGATCATTGAGGATGTGATGTTTAAACAGAAGCTTCAGCCTGGAGTCGTGAATGTTTTGATTGAGTATGTTATGCTCAAAACGGATATGAAGCTAAATAAAGGCTATATCGATAAAATTGCCGGCCATTGGGCCAGGAAGCAAATAAAGACCGCCAAGGATGCAATGGAACTGGCAAAAAAAGAACATCGCCAATACTTGCAATGGGCTGAGGAGAAAAAAACACGTCCTGCTGCATCAAAGGGAAAAACGATTCGAAAGGAAGTCCTGCCGGATTGGTTTGAACAGAAAGCAGGTCCTGCACCCATTGACAATAATAATGAAGATGATTTTGATTTTGAACAGGAAAAGAAGAAGCTTGAAGAAGAACTGAAGGAATTTAAACAAGGGAGGTGACAGCTGTGCAAAACATAAATGATACGCTAAGAAAACTTGCCAATAATCAGAGCTTCAAGAAACGTTACGAGGCCATTAAAGAAAAAGTGCTTGAAGACCCTTATGTGAACGATTTTTTGCGGGAGCACGAAGGGCAGATTACCAGCGAGATTCTTGATAAAAGCCTCATGAAGCTATATGAGTTCACCAATCAAAGCAGGGGCTGCGGCCAGTGCAGCAGTCTGGACACCTGTAAAAATATGATTCAGGGATATGAACCCATTCTGGTTTTTAACGGCAGCTTCATAGATGTGAAATATGACCGCTGTGCCAAGAAAATAATGCATGATGAAAAACAGAAAAACGAACGATTGATTGGAAGTTTATTTGTGCCCAAAGAAATTCTGAAGGCTTCCCTGGGAGATATCGAGCTCGATGACAAGGGAAGGTTCACTGCAATCAAAATGGCAAGGGACTTTGTAAAGAACTACCAGCCAGGCGAAAGACAGAAAGGGCTGTTCCTCCACGGGCCTTTCGGGACGGGCAAATCCTATTTGCTGGGCGCTGTTGCTAACGAATTGGCCAAAAGACAGGTTAGTTCTCTCCTTGTATATGTGCCTGAGCTGTTCAGGGAAATGAAAAACGCAATTGGAAATAATTCAGTGAACGAAAAGCTGGAGGTTATCAAAAAGGCGCCTGTGCTAATGCTTGATGATATAGGGGCTGAAACAATGAGCAGCTGGGCAAGGGATGAGATACTGGGCCCTGTGCTTCAATTCAGGATGATGGAAAACCTTCCGACCTTCTTTACTTCAAATTTTGACATGGAGGGCCTCGCCCACCATTTAACCCATAGCCAGCGAGGCGAGGAAGAGCAGCTGAAAGCCGCCCGGATTCTTGAAAGAATTAAATATCTGGCAACACCGGTCAAAGTAGAAGGGAAGAATCGAAGAGTATAAGCAAAAGCCGCAGGCCTTAGGGATGCGGCTTTTTCTCTGGAAAATAATTATTTTAAGGAAAATGAGACTGTGTACGTCCAGGTGCTTCTAAATTGAGCGGGTCCCCCATATATTAAATCAGGAGATTTTAACATGAGGGGGGATATGGTTGATTGAAATCATCTTCCAAAAAGACTGGGATGGCCGTTGTATGTACAGGCATATAATGGAACGGTTGTCGGCTTTCCCGGCTCAAACCGGAAAAATCCTTTTTGACGAAGAGCGAAAGAAACTCAGAATCCATACAGATGATTTGCCGAAAGAGGCTTTTTATACAATCAAGGAAGGCGTTTATGAGTTCATAGTCATAAAAAAACGTGATGACTGGTTCAGGGGAATTTTATCGGAGCGTTTTTTCTATCAGGATACAGGCGAGCAGGACCAGATCCTCGACATTATATATTCGGTTATTGAAGGGCATCGGGAAGATCTAGCCTCATTTGTGACCGGTCCGGATGAAAAAGGATATGTACTGGAAGCAATCAATGAGATCTTTAAGGGAAGCATCAGCTTTTCATTTGACTCGTTTGTGATGTTCCGGCTAAAGCCGTTTCTGGATGTGCTCCGGAGTTTTGTGGAAATAGCCATTGATGAATACAAACTGGAGCAGGACTATCAAATGTTCATTCAAACCTTAAGAGAGTTTCTATGCGGCAGAACCCCGCTGCACGAGCATGTACATTTAAAACTGGACAATGAGACGGTCTTTTTTGATTCTGATTTTATGGAGATCAAACGAAGCGAACTTGTTAAGGGGATTGACCGCAAACTTTTGGGGAACCACCCTGTCTACGTGGATTCGGTGACAATTGCTCCCCTCCTCTCGATGGCACCTTCAACCATCTATTTATATACCGACGAGCCAGAGCAGCCGCTTGTCAGGACGATTGGAAATATATTCGAGGAACGTGTGAAATTGTGCCCTCTTAAGGCATTTCAAAGGAATAATGGACATTCAAATGAAAAAGTCCAATAGCCCACTTGATTTTCAAAAGATTACAAACTATAATAACCTACATAATAAGTGAATCAAGCAAATGTAATGATGAGGACATGGGCTATCTTGATGGGTTTCCAGAGAGGGAAGGCAAGGCTGAAACCTTCCCAGCACCAGAGATTGAGCTTACCACCTCTGAACTTCAGCTGTGAACACCTTAGGGTTTATAACTGCTGACGGCAGCCGCCGTTATCTCAACCAAGCCGTTTTTAACATGTTTTATTTTAAACGGGAAATTGGGTGGAACCACGTGGAATCAAACTCGTCCCTTTCTTAAGGACGGGTTTTTTTGCATTTTTTTAACAAAAAATTGGAAAGAAGTTCGCCAGGACAGGCTAAATCACTGTCCGGAGATTCTCGAACTATCAGGAGGCAGACATTATGGCAGATATCATCAAAATATCATTCCCCGACGGAGCAGTAAAAGAGTTCCCTGCCGGTACAACCATTGAAGACATCGCAGCATCCATCAGCCCAGGGTTAAAGAAGAAGTCGATTGCCGGCAAGGTCAATGGAGAAATGTATGATTTAAGGCGGCCGATTGAAACAGATGGAGCCATTGAAATCATTACTTCGGATCGGGAGGAGGCTCTCGAAGTCCTTCGCCACAGCACGGCCCATCTCATGGCTCAAGCAATCAAACGTTTATATAAAAACGTCAAGCTTGGAGTGGGCCCTGTCATTGAAGGCGGCTTTTATTATGATATTGATTTGGAACAGTCCCTCACACCCGAAGATTTGCCCTTAATCGAAAAAGAGATGGCAAAGATTGTAAATGAAAATCTTGACATCATCCGGAAGGAAGTCAGCCGTGAAGAGGCCATCCAGCTTTATAAAGAAGTTGGGGACGAATACAAGCTTGAATTAATTGAGGCCATTCCGTCAGATGAAGCCGTCACTATTTACGAGCAAGGCGATTTCTTTGATCTTTGCCGGGGCGTTCATGTACCGTCAACCGGGAAGATTAAAGAATTCAAGCTATTGAATATCGCAGGTGCTTATTGGCGCGGAAACAGCGACAATAAAATGCTTCAGCGTATTTACGGGACAGCATTCTTTAAAAAGGATGAATTGAAAGAACACCTTCGCCTGCTTGAAGAAGCAAAAGAGCGTGACCATCGAAAGATTGGGAAAGAGCTGAATTTATTTACCAATGCCCAGAAGGTAGGACAGGGATTGCCGATGTGGCTTCCAAAAGGTGCTACCATCCGCAGGATCATCGAACGCTATATTGTGGATAAGGAAGTCAGCCTTGGCTATGATCACGTTTATACCCCAATCATGGGAAGTGTGGATCTCTATAAAACCTCCGGCCACTGGGACCACTATCAGGAAGATATGTTCCCGGTAATGGATATGGACAACGAACAATTGGTGCTGCGTCCGATGAACTGCCCGCACCATATGATGATTTATAAGAACGGAATCCATAGCTACAGGGAATTGCCAATCCGGATTGCAGAGCTTGGTACCATGCACCGCTATGAAATGTCCGGAGCTCTTTCCGGGTTGCAGCGGGTTCGCGGGATGACATTAAATGACGCCCATATCTTCGTCCGTCCTGATCAAATCAAGGAAGAATTCAAACGGGTGGTTGAACTGGTGCTTGAAGTTTATAAAGACTTCGATTTAAACGATTACTCTTTCCGTTTGTCCTATCGGGACCCCGAGGACAAGGAAAAGTATTATGATGATGATGAAATGTGGGAGAAAGCTCAAAGCATGCTCAAGGAAGCCATGGATGAGATGGGCCATGATTACTT
Organism: Mesobacillus foraminis; assembly: GCF_004340465.1. Lineage (GTDB taxonomy): Bacteria > Bacillota > Bacilli > Bacillales > Cytobacillaceae > Mesobacillus_B > Mesobacillus_B foraminis. The sequence goes on from NZ_SLVV01000007.1 coordinate 169,969, forward strand.
TGAAGCTGAAGGGGAAGCAGCTTTCTATGGTCCAAAGCTTGATGTCCAGGTTAAGACTGCACTTGGAAAAGACGAGACTTTATCGACTGTACAGCTCGACTTCTTGCTGCCGGAGCGTTTCGACCTGACTTATGTAGGGGAAGATGGGAAACAGCATCGGCCAGTCGTCATTCACCGAGGTGTCGTTTCGACAATGGAACGGTTTGTTGCCTTCCTTATCGAAGAATATAAAGGTGCATTCCCAACATGGCTTGCTCCGGTCCAGGCTCAGGTTATCCCTGTGTCACCTGATGTGCATTTTGATTATGCCAAGGAGGTCCAGGATAAATTAAAGGCAGCCGGATTCCGCGTTGAAATGGACAGCCGGGATGAAAAGATCGGTTATAAAATCCGTGAGGCACAGATGAAGAAAATCCCTTATATGCTGGTTGTCGGTGACAAGGAGATTGAAGACAATGCTGTCAATGTCCGTAAGTATGGAGAACAAAAGTCGGAAACAGTCAGCTTTGTAGAATTTCTCGATGCTTTCCGGAAAGATGCTAAAAAATAACTAAAAGGTATTGCGTCTTTGTTCAGGATAGGTTACAATACTAAACGTTGCAGGAAAACCTAGTGAATCGTTTGACATAGTATTCACGTTGTGATATAGTTACAAAGGTAGAATTGAATACGGTTTGTGGAAAGAAGAAGCACCCGCTTCTCACCTGGTCGACGCAAAAAGCAGTTGGCAGGTATTACGTAAACGACTATTAATTTGGTATGGTTTCGTAAAGTGTGGGTGTATAAGCCCACACTTTTTTATTGCGAAAAATGTGTTCAGCTGTAGTGGATCAGCGTGAGGGGCTGGTACTATAGCATGCGATATTCTTTACCCAAACATAGTATTCTTATATAACCTGGAGGTGGCTGACTATTAGCAAAGACATGCTGTTGAACGAGGGCATCCGTGCCCGTGAAGTTCGTCTCATTGACCAAAATGGCGATCAGCTAGGAATTAAATCAAAAATTGAAGCGCTTGAGATCGCTTCTCGTGTGAATCTTGATGTTGTCCTTGTGGCACCGAATGCGAAACCACCTGTAGCCCGGATCATGGACTATGGAAAATTTAAATTCGAGCAGCAAAAGAAAGACAAAGAAGCACGTAAAAATCAAAAAATCATCAACATTAAAGAGGTGCGCCTCAGCCCGACAATTGATGAGCATGACTTCAATACGAAGCTTCGCAATGCCATCAAGTTTCTCGAAAAAGGCGATAAAGTAAAAGCATCGATCCGTTTCAAAGGTCGTGCGATCACGCATAAGGAAATCGGCCAGCGTGTATTGGACCGTTTTTCAGCAGCGTGCAAGGAAGTTGCTACTGTTGAATCCCATCCTAAAATGGACGGACGTAGCATGTTCCTGGTTTTAGCCCCTAAAAACGACAAGTAACGAGGAGGAAGTCCCTAATGCCAAAAATGAAAACTCACCGCGGCGCTGCAAAGCGTTTCAAGAAAACTGGATCAGGCAAGCTTAAGCGTTCCCATGCTTATACAAGCCATATGTTCGCTAACAAATCCCAGAAACAAAAGCGTAAGCTTCGCAAAGGAGCAGTCGTTTCTTCAGGCGATTTCAAGCGTATCCGTCATCTATTAGACAACATTAAGTAATCTCGAGGTATCTCGATTTATATAGGAGGGAAATTACATGCCACGTGTTAAAGGCGGTACAGTTACGCGTAAGCGTCGTAAAAAGGTAATTAAATTAGCAAAAGGTTATTATGGTTCAAAACATACATTATATAAAGTAGCTAACCAGCAGGTCATGAAATCTCTGCAATATGCATTCCGTGACCGTCGCCAGAAAAAGCGCGACTTCCGTAAGCTTTGGATCACTCGTATCAACGCGGCAGCACGCATGAACGGTCTTTCTTACAGCCGTTTAATGCATGGCTTAAAGCTTGCTGGCATCGAAGTGAACCGCAAAATGCTTGCTGAGCTTGCTATCAGCGATGCACAAGCATTCACTGAACTAGCAAATGCTGCTAAAGCACAATACAACAAGTAATAATAGATAAAGGCCATTCTCTAGCGGGAATGGCTTTTTCTTATAGGAGGGAAGAGACAAGTGGAAGGGTTATATGTATGGATCCTCGGAATGCTCTTACTGAATGGCTACGGTTTTTATCTAATGGGGAGCGATAAAAATCGGGCAGTGAAAGGCCGCTATAGAATAAGCGAGAAAACTCTGTGGCTGACTGCCCTGTTTGGTGCTGCTGCCGGGATGACGATCGGAATGCAGTTCTTTCGCCACAAAACCAGGCATCTGCAGTTCAGACTGGGATTTCCGGCCCTGGCAGTCATCAACTTTGCTGTCTTTGTCTACATTATGAATCTTCTATACTAAAAAACACCGCCTGATAATCTCCATTTTCAGGCGGTGTTTTTTACTGCCCTATAATTCAGGCTGTTTCTCCATGAATTCCTTTACTGGACTTTTCCAGCTGATGGCAGCGCCAGGATAAAGTTCATGAATTTCATTTTCAATGACCAAAAAGTCTTCGTAAGACAACCCTTTTAAAGCAGCAGAATTTTTAGGCCACATAAAAATGGAGACGACTTCAAACGCATATTCTGTGGTCCCTAAATACTTTTCCCCCTCAAACATGACCCCTTTATAAGTCACCAGGAAATTCTTCCGGACATTTTCCTGGTCGTCCAATAAAAAAAAGCGCTTTTGTTCGTGGGCAAGTTCCAGCTTTCTTTTTGGATGAAGCAAATACCTCACAGTGCGGTATAGCAGGAAAATAATAGAGGCAAATAGAATGAGGCGCAAAATCCATAGCATAAAGGTTCCTCCATTACTCATTTTCCTAATCTACGTGTTACTTCCCTGAATAGTTTCAACTTATTGTAAATTGAATTATAATTTTATATAGAACAGGAGGAAGATGATGAACACAGAAAAGCTGTTTACCATGCAAAAAAATCTTGATCGCCATATTGAGGAAAAGCACGGCCTGGCTAGTGAAGATTTATTTGGCCGCAAAATACTGGCATTATTGGTAGAGCTGGGGGAACTTGCGAATGAAACAAGATGCTTTAAATTCTGGAGTACGAAAGCACCCTCGGAAAGACAGATCATTTTAGAAGAATTTGTGGATGGAATTCATTTTATTTTATCACTGGGAATAGAGTGCAGTTTTACCGCACCGGAATACGGGAACGGCGTGACACTGTCAAACCATTCCGTATATGAACAGTTTCTCGTCGTTTATGGAGCTGTAACGAGCTTTCAATTGACTAAAGCAGAGAAACAGTACCATTACTTGTTTTCCTCCTATATGGAGCTTGGAAAAATGTTAGGTTTTACTCCTGAGGATATTGAACAGGCATATATAGAGAAAAATGAAGTAAATTATGAAAGACAGAGAAAAGGGTATTAAGGTAACTTTGTACTTTCGGAATCTGTTTTTGTATAATGAAGTCACTACTAATTATTAAGGGAGTCGAAATAATGGCGAAATTGGATGAAACCCTGACAATGCTGAAAGATTTGACAGATGCCAGAGGAATTCCTGGCAATGAACGAGAAGTGCGCGAAGTAATGACGAAATACATAGCTCCATATGCAGATGAAGTTACAACAGACGGCCTTGGAAGCCTGATTGCGAAACAGGGAGAAAACGGTCCTAAAATCATGGTGGCCGGCCATCTGGATGAAGTTGGATTCATGGTTACGAACATTGATGAGAAAGGATTCCTTCGTTTTCAGACAGTTGGTGGCTGGTGGTCCCAGGTTATGCTGGCCCAAAGAGTAACAGTTGTAACCCGCAAAGGGGACGTGACAGGCGTTATTGGTTCCAAGCCCCCTCACATCCTTTCCCCAGAGGCAAGGAAAAAGCCTGTTGAAATTAAAGACATGTTCATTGATATTGGAGCGGTAAGCAAAGAAGAAGCTGAAGAGTGGGGAGTTCGGCCGGGAGACATGGTGGTCCCTTATTTTGAATTTACCGTCATGAACAATGAAAAAATGCTCCTTGCCAAAGCCTGGGATAACCGGATTGGCTGTGCCATAGCCATTGATGTCATGAGGCAGCTGAAGAATGAGAAGCATGAGAATATTGTTTATGGCGTTGGAACCATCCAGGAAGAGGTAGGCCTTCGCGGTGCCCGTACTTCTGCACAGTTGATTCAGCCTGACATCGCCTTTGGAGTGGATGTTGGAATTGCGGGAGATACCCCGGGTGTTTCCAATAAAGAAGCAATGGGTAAAATGGGCGATGGCCCGCAAATCATTTTATATGATGCCAGTATGGTTTCCCATAAAGGGCTGCGCGAATTTGTAACAGATGTGGCGGATGAATTAAAGATTCCGTACCAGTTCGATGCCCTGCCAGGAGGCGGAACGGATTCAGGAGCAATCCATACATCAAACAGAGGAGTGCCATCCCTTTCCATTACCATTGCCACTCGTTATATCCATTCCCATGCAGCGATGCTCCATCGTGACGATTATGAGAATGCGGTAAAGCTGATTGTTGAAGTGATTAAACGTCTTGATAAAGAAACTGTAGACAGAATTACGTATGAATAGGGAATGGAGCCGCAAGTGCGGCTCCATTTTTTAATACCATATCGCGGAAATGAAAAATCCTCCAGCAATGGAGGATTCGTCCTTACTTATTTTTAAGCCCGTCTTGGAGCATTTGAAGCATTTCCTGCTGATCACTGGCAGAAGCATTTTGCCAGATAACTTCAAAAAGGACACCGAGACCAGGAAGCATCTTTTCCTCTCCATTCTGGATTGCGTCCACTATGGTATCCTTGAGTTCATCCTGTGTATTCCCGGAAACATTTTGAATAATAGCATGGCGAAGGTTCAGATTCATCAATACAAACTCCTTTCTTTTGTTAACTACCGTTAGGATAAACAATATTGGTTTTATTATGTATTTATTTTGCGTTATAATAAGAAAATTGATCATTCACTAGAAGGAGTGTCCTTGTTGAAATATATTCAATCTGCGGCGAACCCGATGGTCAAGCAGTGGAAAAAACTGCTGTCCAGAAAAGAAAGAAACAAGTCAAAAACATTTATCATAGAAGGTTTTCACCTAGTTGAAGAAGCCCTCAAGAGCGAAGCGGACGTTGAAACAATCATCGTTAGCGAGACGATTGAGATGCCTCAAACCTTCGATTATGGAGCAGTCCCTGTCGTAACGGTAACTGAAGAGATTGCCGGCATGCTGGCTGATACTGAAACGACTCAGGGGATATTTGCCATTTGCCGCCAGCCGGCTTTTGACATCAAATCCGGAGAGTCATTTTTGCTTATCGATTCTGTTCAGGATCCAGGCAATCTGGGGACCATGATCAGGACTGCGGATGCAGCCGGTCTTGATAGTGTGGTCATAGGGATGGGAAGTGTGGATATCTACAACCCAAAAGTGCTTCGATCGGCACAGGGAAGCCATTTTCACTTGCCTGTAATCGCTGGCGATCTTCACGAATGGGTAGATAATTTGAATCAACAGGAAATCCCTGTCTACGGTACGGCGCTTGAGAATGCCTCCATTTTCAGCGAGGTTCCTGCCGGGGGGCCGTTTGCACTGCTGGTCGGCAACGAAGGCAGTGGAGTAGATCCAGGATTACTGGCGAAAACGGCGAAAAATCTCTATATCCCGATTTATGGCAAAAGTGAATCATTGAATGTGGCGGTAGCAGCAGGAATCCTCCTATATTATTTTAAAACGCCCAAATAAGTTTATTTTTTATAAAATTGTTTGATACTGTTGAATAGTTATACTATAATAAACAGCAAAAATACCATTAATAAAAGCATTGACGGAGAAGAGTAGCTGGCCAGAGTCCATCCAGGGAGAAAATGCCAAAGACTGGGAGCATTTTCATGGAAAGGCAAGTGAAGTTCACCTCCCGAGCTGGCATCGGGACCATCCGAATGGGTGTAAAGGTGCCCCGGCATATGCCGTTATCCGAATGAAGTGAACAGTGATACATATTTGTATTGCCTGTTAAAAAGGGTGGTACCGCGAAACCAGACTTCGTCCCTTTATAGGGATGGAGTCTTTTTATTTTGTCTTTTTATATGAAGGAGGATTTACTAAATGCAGGAACGATTAAAAGAACTGCAGGCAGAAGCGCTTGATAAAATAGCGCAAGCTGCGGACCTAAAGGAATTAAATGATATCCGTGTTGCTTTTCTTGGAAAAAAAGGCCCGATTACAGAAGTATTAAAGGGCATGGGGAAACTATCGGCAGAGGAAAGACCCAAAATGGGAGCCCTTGCCAATGAAGTCAGGGATGCAATCTCCAGTCAAATCGAAGCCAGGCAAACTGAACTTGAAGCTGCAGCTGTCGAACTTAAGCTTGCTGCCGAGAAAATTGACGTCACACTCCCCGGCCGTCCTGTTAAAGCTGGCAATCACCATCCGCTGACGAGGATTATCGAGGAAATCGAGGATTTGTTTATCGGTATGGGCTATACAGTCGCAGAAGGTCCAGAGGTTGAACAGGACTATTATAATTTTGAAGCCCTGAACCTGCCAAAAGGCCATCCAGCGCGTGATATGCAGGATTCATTCTATATTACCGAGGAGATTCTGCTTCGTACTCATACCTCGCCTGTGCAGGCAAGGACTATGGAAAAGCGACAGGGCAAGGGGCCGGTCAAGATCATCTGTCCAGGAAAGGTTTACCGCCGTGACAATGATGATGCAACCCACTCCCACCAGTTCACTCAAATAGAGGGTCTGGTAATTGACGAAAATATTCGTTTAAGCGACCTTAAAGGGACACTTGATGTATTTGCAAAAAAAATGTTCGGTGCAGACCGGGAAATCCGTCTTCGCCCAAGCTTCTTCCCTTTTACAGAGCCGTCTGTTGAAATGGATATTTCCTGTAAAATGTGCGGGGGACATGGCTGCAGCACATGTAAAGGAACAGGTTGGATCGAAATTCTTGGGGCTGGGATGGTTCATCCGAATGTATTGGAAATGGCCGGTTACGATTCAAAGAGATATACAGGATTTGCCTTTGGAATGGGACCAGAGCGGATTGCCATGCTGAAATACGGCATTGATGATATTCGCCATTTTTATACAAATGACATCCGTTTCTTAAAGCAATTTTCGGTAACTGAATAGGGATTAGGAGGAAAAATCATGCTTGTATCATATAAATGGCTGCAGGAATATGTAGATGTAACAGGAGTTTCTGCAGAAGAGCTCGCAGAAAAAATTACGAAAAGCGGCATTGAGGTTGAGGGGGTAGATACCCTAAACGAAGGGCTGAGCGGAGTTGTAGTCGGCCACGTCCTGGAATGCGAAAAACATCCAAATGCTGAAAAACTGAACAAAACACTCGTCGACCTTGGGCAGGAAGAACCAGTGCAAATCATTTGTGGTGCACCTAATGTCGCCAAAGGCCAGAAAGTAGCTGTTGCAACCGTTGGAGCAGTGCTGCCAGGTAATTTCAAAATAAAGAAAGCAAAGCTGCGCGGCGAGGAATCAAACGGAATGATTTGTTCTTTGCAAGAGCTGGGCATTGAAGCAAAGCTGGTTGCCAAGGAATTTTCTGAAGGAATCTTTGTATTCCCGGAAGATACGGAGGTTGGCCAGGATGCCCTTGCTACCCTTGGGAGAGCAGACCAGGTGCTTGAACTTGGCCTGACGCCGAACCGTGCAGATTGCCTAAGCATGCTGGGAGTGGCCTATGAAGTAGGGGCAATCCTTAATAAAGAAGTGAAATGGCCTGAACCAAAATCTGAAACCGCAGCCGAAAAGGCTGAGGATTATATCAAGGTGACAGTGGAGGCAAAAGAAGATAATCCTCTTTACGTTGCCAAAGTCATCAAAAACATCAAGGTAGGTCCATCTCCATTATGGATGCAGACAAGATTGATGGCTTCCGGTATTCGTCCGCATAACAATGTGGTCGACATTACCAACTACATCCTTCTCGAATACGGCCAGCCACTGCATGCTTTTGATTATGACCGTCTTGGTTCAAAAGAAATTCTTGTTCGCAGGGCAAAGCAAGGGGAAGAAATTGTCACTCTTGACGAGGCAAAGCGCAAGCTAACTGAGGACCATTTAGTCATTACCAATGGAAATGAACCGGTTGCTCTGGCGGGGGTAATGGGAGGAGCGAATTCCGAAGTCAGCTCCGACACCACGACCGTTTTGCTTGAATCTGCTTATTTTACCGGTCCTGCAATCCGAAAGGCTTCCAAAGACCATGGTTTGCGAAGTGAGGCAAGCGCCCGTTATGAAAAAGGTGTAGATCCAAAAAGGGCCAGGGCAGCGGCTGAAAGAGCGGTTGAATTACTGGCCAGATATGCGGGGGGAGAAGTGCTGGAAGGGTCGGTTGAAGCCGATCATCTTACAGCAGAGCCTGCGGTTGTTTCTGTAACACTCGATAAAATTAATTCAGTCATCGGGTCCGAACTAAGCATGCCTGAAGTCCAGGATATTTTCTCCAGATTGAAGTTTGGTGCTTCAGTCGATAACGATACAATCACGGTTACTGTTCCAACACGCCGAGGAGATATAACAATTGAAGAAGATTTGATTGAAGAAGTGGCTCGCCTTTACGGATATGACAATGTGCCAAAAACACTGCCGGTAGGGGCGTCTACTCCTGGCCATCTGAGCGAGTACCAGCAAAAACGCAGGATTGTCCGCCGCTTTTTAGAAGGGGCTGGTCTGTATCAGGCCATTACCTACTCGCTGACCAGCAAGGAAAAGGCTTCTCAATATGCCCTTGAAAAACGGGAGCCGGTTGCACTTGCCATGCCGATGAGTGAGGATCGAAGCCTGCTTCGCTTGAGCATCATACCACAGCTGCTCGAAGTGCTGAAATACAATTTGGCCCGTCAGAACGACAGTCTTGCTGTCTATGAAACGGGTGCTGTCTTCCTTAAAAACAATGCTGGCGATTTACCGGAAGAAAGGGAGCATCTTGCAGGAGCAATCACCGGCTTGTGGGAGAACCATCAATGGCAGGGGCAGAAGACACAGGTTGATTTTTATGTCATAAAAGGAATCCTTGAAGGCCTGTTCGCAAAGCTTGGCCTGGAAGGAAAAGTACAATTCAGTGCATCACAAAGAGAAGGCATGCATCCTGGCCGTACCGCAGAATTAACCCTTGACGGAAAAGTCATCGGGTTTGTCGGCCAGGTGCACCCAACAGTTGAAAAAGCAATGGATTTAAAGGAAACCTATGTTTTCGAAATCAGTTTAAAGTCATTGTTGGAGGCTCCTTCAGAAACTCTTCAATATCAATCAATCCCTAGGTATCCCTCTATTACAAGGGATATTGCCCTAGTGGTCGACAGGGAAAAGGCGGCAGGAGAACTGGAAGGGATCATTGCAGAAGCCGGCGGCAAATTGCTGAAAGAGGTCCATGTATTTGATTTATACGAGGGAGAGCGCATGGAGCAAGGGAAGAAATCCATTGCATTCTCTTTAAAATATTTCGATCCTGAAAGAACGCTGACTGACGAAGATATCACAAAAGCCCATGATAAAGTACTAAATGCTGTTAAGGAAAAAGCAGGAGCTGTGCTCAGGGGATAACGAAGAAAGAGGCTGACACCATATTTAAATTGGTGCAGCCTTTTTTTATTGGGAATGTGATTTATTGGATTTTTGAAAAATGGGAAGAGACAGTAGGGACTAGAGCTCACCCTTATCTTATGAAAAGGGGAGTGGAGGAAGAGGGGAAGGCAGGGAGGTTCTGTACTCGTACATAAAGGAGCTGAGGGGGTTTAGTTAAAAAGAACGCTAAACATGACAAAGAGAAAGGGCGTGCCCTATTCCGAGGGAAAAGGGATTGGGTGGGAACACAAAAAGAAAAGGCGTGTCCGGAATATCCGGCCAAACCAGGATAGGGTGTGGTACCAAGATCAGAATACACTTTGCTTCCCCTAACTGCGGTCCGCTCCACGGTAGTATAAGCTTTTGTTTGAAATGTAAAAAGGCGGGGAGACAGCCTTCCCAAAAAGAAGCTGAAATTAAAAAGGCGTCCTATAGGAATAGGACACCCTGCATGGCATATGATCAGTCTTTCCTTGCCAGTCTCATGGCTTTGTCTGTATTGGCAAAATGGAGTTTGACGAATTCGGGAAGACACTCGGTCCCTTTGCTTTTAATCAGTCTAGCTGCTGCCAGGTCGACTTGGGAGCCGGCCCCTTTAGGCAGAGTGAATCCTGCTTTTTCTCCCAGCTTTTCAAAGTGCTTCACAAAAGCATACCTTGCAATCATGGATGCTGCGGCAACAGCGAGGTGAATTCCCTCTGCTTTTGTGCTGAAGTAAACGTTATCCCTTATGATATTTTGCTTGCCCTTTAAGTGGGAATAGTAGATTTCTTCCTTCGCAAATTGGTCGATTAGAATAGCTTCAGGCTTTTCTGGAGCGATTTTATTCAATACATGGCCTATCGCCTGATTATGGAGGAGTGCCTTTAGTTTACCCTGGGACATGCCGGATCCCTGCATCTGATTATACTTCTGATTATGCAGTGTGAGCAGGCTGTAAGGAACAAACTCGACTAGCTGCTTGGCAATGGCGATAATTTTATCATCTTTAAGGTTCTTGGAATCCTGGACACCCAGCTCTTTTAGGAGTTCAAGGTCCTGCTTTTTCACGTACGCGGCAACTACTGTGATGGGCCCGAAATAATCGCCGGTCCCGACCTCATCAGATCCAATAATGGACATCGAGCTGATCTGGGCAGGAAGTTTTGCAGAAATCGGTTGCTGCTTAGGCGATGGACCGGCAGAGGAGGAAGGCTGTCCCCATTTGGCGGCCTCTGACTCTCCGTCTCTCCCTTGAAACAAAACCTTGCCAGATTTGTAAGCGGTAATGGCACACCCCGGTGTTTTTGCAGCAAACACTCCGCCGGCAGGAACCTTCGGACTAAGAAAAGGGCTGTAGTGAGCCTCCATTTTTTTTATCTCGCTTAAACTGGTCGTTAGCACTGTATTCCCCAATATAAAAGCACTTCCTTTGTAAAATGATGATTCTTGCAGGTTTCCCTAAAATCTTGGTTCAAATGACAGTCTCTGACTTCCCTGTGTTTTTTCTTCATGTTATAGTATAGAATAGGATTCTCAGGAATGGAGGCAAGGATGTTGTCAGACACAAAAAAAATTCGCACAACAGTGGACATATACGGACAGCAGTATACTATAGTCGGAACGGAAAGCACTAGCCATATCCGGCTGATCGCCTCTATGGTTGATGATAAAATGCGGGAAATCAGCTCGATGAATCCTTCCCTCGATATAAATAAATTAGCCGTTTTGACAGCCGTAAATGCAGTCAATGACTATCTTAAAATAAAAGACCGCGCTGAAAAGCTTGAAGCAGAAATTCAAAGGATAAAGGACTGAATGACATGTTAGATCTTATTGTTCTGATACTGCTGTTGATTGGGTTTTTCATAGGGCTGAAAAGAGGTTTTATCCTCCAGTCCATCCATTTGACCGGCTTTATCATTGCATTTATCTTTGCTTATATTTTTTATGACCAGCTCGCCCCGAATCTGACGCTGTGGATACCGTATCCCAGCTTCGGAAACAGTGACTTGAACTTACTATTTGCGGACGGTGACATTGAAACAGCCTACTACCGTGCAATCGCATTTGTCGCGATTTTTTTTGCTGCCAAAATCCTGCTTCAAATTATTGGTTCAATGTTTGATTTTGTTGCCAATCTTCCGATATTACGGGGGCTCAATGTGTGGGCAGGCGGTTTTCTTGGATTTTTGGAAGTTTACCTGCTACTATTTATTGTATTATACATAGTTGCACTTTTGCCAATTGGTGCTGTTCAGGATCCGCTGCATAACTCAGTGCTTGCTGAAGGCATTATCAAGCATACCCCGGTGTTTTCTGAACAAATTAAACAATGGTGGTTTGAATATATGGCAGCCTGACTTCTCTGTGACGGAGGAGTTTTTCTTTTGATTTCCTTTAATGTACAAAATTCTATAAAATAAAAATATCTAGTTTGCGTTTTAAGGCTGGGATGCCTTCATGACAAATATGCGATAAGGCAGGTGCCAAAAGATGTCGGCTAATAAAAAAGATGTTGTCAGGCTATTGGAAACTATAGCTATCTATATGGAATTAAAAGGGGACAACCCCTTTAAAATTGGAGCCTTCAGAAAAGCCGCTGGTGCTTTGGAGTCAGATGACAGAAGCCTTACAGATATGGGGGATCTCACTGCACTTCCGGGAATCGGCAAAGGAACGGCTGGTGTGATTGAAGAGTACATTTCAGAAGGTTCTTCTTCTGTTCTTCAGGAACTGCAGACAGAGGTTCCAAGCGGCCTGGTAGCCTTGCTCCAGCTTCCGGGGCTTGGCGGAAAGAAAATTTCAAAGCTTCATAAAGAGCTTGGGATTGAAGATGCTGAAGGCCTTGAAGAAGCATGCAGGCAGGGGGAAATCCGTGAACTTGCGGGGTTCGGCAAAAAGTCCGAGGAAAAAATCCTGGCCGCACTTGAAAGCTTTGGGACACGTCCAGAAAGGCTGCCGCTTTCCTATATGCTGCCTGTGGCAGAAATGATCGAGTCCCGCTTGGAGAAATTCGAAGGAATCGAGAGGTTTTCAAGGGCTGGGAGTCTCCGAAGAGTGCGTGAAACAGTTAGAGATCTGGATTTTATCATTGCAGTCAAAAATGCGGAACAGGTGAAAAACCAGCTGGCAGCATTGCCGAATATTAAAGAGACCATTGCTGCGGGTGATACGAAGGTGTCGCTGACATTTGGACTGGATTATGAGGTCAATGTGGATTTCCGCCTAGTAAGTCCTGCGGAATTTGCGACCGCTCTTCATCATTTTACTGGTTCAAAAGACCATAATGTCCGAATGAGACAGCTGGCAAAGGATAGAGGGGAAAAAATCAGTGAATACGGAGTAGAGCATATCGAAACGGGGGAGGTTCGCACCTTTGATTCTGAAGAAGGATTTTACGGGCATTTCGGCCTCCCTTTTATCCCTCCTGAACTAAGGGAGGATGGGAGCGAAGTCGAGCATTACCGAGGTGACTTGGGGCTGGTTACGTTAGCATCCATCCAGGGTGATTTGCATATGCACTCGGCATGGAGTGATGGAGCTCATTCGATTGAAGAAATGGCCGAAGCATGCAGGGCACGGGGTTACCGTTATATGGCAATCACGGATCACTCCCAGTTTTTAAAGGTGGCGAATGGGCTTACTCCCGACCGTCTCAGAAAACAAATTGAAGAGGTCCGCAGGCTGAATCAGAAGTACACCGATTTTACAATCCTTGCGGGTATTGAAATGGATATCCTTCCTGACGGGCGCCTTGACTATGATGATGACCTCCTTTCTGAACTGGATCTCGTGATTGCTTCCATTCACTCATCATTTTCACAGCCTCGGGAAAAGATTATGGAACGATTGAAGAATGCACTGATGAATCCACATGTCGATATTATCGCTCATCCTACAGGGAGAGTCATCGGCCGCAGGGACGGCTATGATGTTGACATCGACATGCTGGTTCAGCTGGCAAAAGAAACAAACACAGCGTTGGAGCTTAACGCCAATCCTCACCGTCTCGATCTCGCTTCTGTTCATCTTAGAAAAGTCCAGGAAGCGGGGGTTAAGCTGGTCATTAATACAGATGCACATAAAATGGATACACTTACAGATATGGAGATTGGGGTTTCGGCGGCTCGAAAAGGGTGGATTAAGGAATCTTCCGTTTTAAATGCGATGAGCCTGGAAGCATTGCTGGACTACCTCCACAACCGAGACAGCTAAGCCGAATACCTTCGTTGGAAGGAGAATGCTATTTTGCAGGAAAGAGTGCTGAAAACACTTGAATTTACTAAAATTAAAGAGCAAATGCTGGACCATGTTTCCTCATCGCTGGGCCGTGAAAAAGCCCTCAACCTGATGCCTTCCGTTGACTATGAGGAAGTGATCAGGCTTCAGGAGGAGACAGATGAAGCAGTTAAGGTGCTGCGATTAAAAGGGAATGTCCCGCTTGGAGGAATTTCGGATATCCGTGCCCATGTAAAGAGGGCAATTATCGGCGGAATGCTGAGCCCTTTGGAACTTGTACAGGTCGCAAGCACAGTTCATGCCAGCAGACAAATGAAAAAATTTATTACGGATATGGCAGAAGAAACGGAGATCCCGATCCTGGAAGGATATGCGGAAGGGATCATAGTCCTTGCAGAGGTTGAGGAAAAGATAAAGCATGCCATTGAGGAGAATGGAGAGGTCCTGGACAGTGCCAGCGATACGTTAAGGTCGCTGCGGCAGCAGCTTCGTTCCAGAGAAGCAAGAGTCCGCGAACGGCTGGAAAGCATGATCCGCTCATCCAATGCCCAGAAGATGCTTTCTGATGCGATTATCACGATTCGAAACGACCGTTTTGTCATTCCTGTCAAACAGGAATACAGGGGGCATTATGGCGGGATTGTCCATGATCAAAGTTCATCGGGACAGACATTGTTTATAGAGCCTCAATCCGTGGTGCAGCTGAACAATGAACTTCAGGGAATACGCGTAAGAGAGCAGCTGGAAATCGAGAGAATCCTCATCGAGCTGTCAGTCCTCGTAGGAGAAAATCATGAGGACCTCCTTTCGATTGTTGAAATCCTTGCCGATCTGGATTTCATGTTTGCAAAGGCCAGGTACGGTAATAAAATAAAAGGTTCAAAGCCGGCGGTCAATAATAAGGGGATTATTTCGCTCTATCAGGCCCGTCATCCACTGATCCCGATTGACGAAGTTGTGCCGAATACGATTGTGCTTGGCAAGGACTATTCTACAATTGTCATAACCGGCCCAAATACGGGCGGAAAGACCGTAACACTTAAAACCTTGGGACTATGTACGCTGATGGCCCAGGCTGGCCTGCAGGTTCCTGCACTTGACGGTTCTGAAATCGCGGTTTTTGATGCGGTTTATGCAGATATTGGCGACGAGCAGTCCATAGAGCAAAGCTTAAGCACCTTTTCGTCCCATATGGTCAACATTGTTGATATTCTTGAACGAGTCGATTTTAACAGTCTTGTCTTATTTGATGAGCTTGGTGCGGGCACGGATCCTCAGGAAGGGGCGGCACTGGCCATTTCGATTCTTGATGAGGTGTACCGGCGCGGAGCAAGAGTTATTGCGACCACTCACTACCCCGAATTGAAGGCATATGGCTATAATAGGGAAGGTGTCATCAATGCGAGCGTGGAATTTAATGTTGAAACATTAAGTCCTACCTACAAATTGCTGATTGGAGTCCCAGGCCGGAGCAATGCGTTTGAAATATCCAAACGGCTGGGCCTGAGAGAATCGGTCATAGAAAAAGCAAAAACCTATATCAGCGCTGACAGCAATCAAGTGGAAAACATGATTGCCTCTCTTGAAGCCAGCAAGAGGCTGGCAGAGAAAGAAGCAGAGGAAGCTCATGAACTCCTCAAAGACGCTGAAAGGCTTCATAAGGATCTCCAAAAACAAATGATGGCTTATTATGATCGAAAAGATGAGCTGGTCGAAAAAGCAAAAGAGAAAGCGGCGGGAATAGTCGAGAAGGCAAGGCAGGATGCGGAAGAGGTTATCCGTGATTTGAGGCAGATGAGGCTCGAAAAGAGCGCGGAAGTAAAAGAGCATGAGCTGATTGATGCAAGGAGGAGGCTAGCAGAGGCTGCTCCGGAGCGAAAGCAGGCAAACAAGGAAAACAAAAAAACAGGAACCAGGCATGATTTTAGTGCGGGTGATGAAGTCATGGTTACTACTTTTGGACAAAAAGGACATCTGGTTGATAGAGTTTCTGACAACGAGTGGCAGGTTCAGATCGGAATTCTGAAAATGAAAGTCAAAGAACGCGATATGGAGTTTATAGAAACGCCGAAACAGAAAGACGTAAGGCAGGTGGCTGTCGTAAAAGGGCGGGACTCCCATGTCGGACTTGAACTGGACCTTCGGGGGGAACGGTATGAAGATGCATTAAGGCGCGTTGAAAAGTATATTGACGACGCTTTGCTTGCCAGCTACCCACGTGTTTCCATCATTCATGGAAAAGGAACAGGTGCCTTGATGAGAGGGGTCCAGGAATATTTGAAAAATCACCGTTCTGTTAAGAAAATCCGATTTGGAGAGGCTGGCGAAGGCGGAACGGGAGTAACAGTCGTCGAATTTAAATGATTGGCGGGATTCTATGAATCAATTCTGGGAAAATGATTTTGTTCAGACAGCGGGTTATTACAGTGTTGCCATTCTCTGTACAATTGTCTTTTTAGCTCTCTTTGAACTGGTGACCAAATACCGCAACTGGGAGGAAATCAAAAATGGCAATATATCGGTGGCAATGGCAACTGGGGGGAAGATTTTTGGTGTATCCAATATCTTTCGCCATTCAATAAGTGAGCATGATTCCTTGATCAATATGATCAGCTGGGGAATATTTGGATTCATGCTTCTGCTTGTTGGATACTTCATATTTGAGTTTATGACACCAAAGTTTAATATTGATCTAGAAATTCAAAATGATAATCGTGCTGTCGGATTCATTTCAATGGTAATTTCCGTAGGGCTGAGTTATGTAATCGGGGCAGGAATCTAGTAAGGGGAGAAAGTATTGGAAACATTAGCGAAAGTTTTGATGGCCCTTTGCCTTGTTTTTATTGTAATTGGTCTTGTTTACTTATTTTTATAAAATAATAAAAATGGACTCCTTTGCAGGGGTCTATTTTTATTTCTCCCCCACTGCATGTACAACTGGTATTTCTAATTCTAATTGTATAGATAAGGTCATTATATTATAATAAGACTGAAAGAATAGAATTTTCGGAAAAATGAGGAGGCGTTATTCTTGGTGCAAAGGCCCTGGTTAGATCAATATCCTCCAGAAATCCCTCGAACTTTAGATTATAAGGATGTGCCTGTCCAAAATTATTTAATGATGACAGCGAAGGAATTTCCCAGCAAGACAGCCATCCATTTTATGGGCAAAGAACTTACTTACAGGCAGGTATATGAATCGGCCAGAAAACTGGCAGGCTATCTCCAGTCGCTGGGTATAAAAAAAGGGGACAGAGCTGCCGTTATGCTTCCAAACACTCCTGCGTCCGTAATCAGCTATTTTGGCATTTTAATGGCAGGAGGCGTAGTTGTCCAAACGAATCCTCTTTACACAGAGCGTGAACTTGAATATCAGATGAAGGATTCAGGAGCAAAGGTGATTATTACACTCGATATCCTTTTTCCCCGTGTAGCCAAAGTGAAAGCGCAGACAAATCTGGAGCATGTAATTGTAACCGCCATCAAAGATTATCTGCCTTTTCCAAAAAATTTAATTTACCCATTCATCCAGAGGAAACAATCTGGGATCATCGTAAATATCGAACATGAAGGAAGCAACCATTTATTACCTGAGATCCTCAAACTCCCAATGGGCACCCTCACTGAGTACGAATTCAATGTCAAAGACGACTTAGCACTCCTTCAATATACTGGGGGAACGACCGGCTTTCCAAAGGGTGTCATGCTCACGCACCATAATCTTGTTGCTAATACGTCTATGTGTGAAGCTTGGTTATATAAGTGCAAAAGGGGAGAGGAAACCATTCTGGGAATCTTGCCATTCTTTCACGTTTACGGGATGACAACGGTCTTGGTCCTTTCTGTCATGCAGGGCCAAAAAATGGTGCTGCTGCCAAAATTCGATGTAAAAACGACTTTAAAGACAATTCAAAAACAACGCCCTTCATTATTTCCAGGGGCACCGACCATCTATATTGGTCTGCTGAATCATCCGGATTTAGGAAAATACAACTTATCGTCCATTGAAGCCTGTATTAGCGGCTCGGCACCGTTGCCTTTGGAAGTACAGCAGAAGTTTGAGGAAGTTACAGGAGGAAAGCTTGTGGAAGGATATGGCCTGACGGAATCTTCACCTGTCACACATTCCAATTTTTTATGGGATCAAAAACGGGTTCCGGGGAGTATTGGCGTCCCTTATCCTGACACAGATGCCGCTATATTTTCCCTGCAAAATGGCGAACCTCTTCCTCCGGGAGAAGTTGGTGAGGTGGGAGTGAAAGGGCCGCAAGTCATGAAAGGGTATTGGAACCGTCCGGAAGAGACTGCAGAGGTTCTTCGAGAGGGCTGGCTGTTTACGGGAGACCTGGGATATATGGATGAAGAAGGCTACTTCTATATTGTCGACCGTAAAAAAGATATGATTATCGCAGGAGGATTTAATATCTATCCTCGTGAAATTGAGGAGGTTCTCTACGAACATCCGGCAGTCCAGGAAGTGGTAGCAGCAGGGGTTCCTGATCCTTACAGGGGGGAGACAGTAAAAGCCTATATTGTCTGCAAAGAAGGGATGAGTGTATCAGAAGAGGAATTAAATGAGTTTGCACGCAGGCACCTGGCGGCCTATAAGGCACCAAGAATTTATGAATTCAGGGCTGAACTGCCTAAAACGGCTGTAGGAAAAATTTTAAGAAGAGCTTTAATCGAAGAAGAGAAAGCAAGATTGAGAGATGAAGAATCAAAACATGCTTAAGGAAAGCCAGTCATGGCTTTTCACCCAAAAAAATTGGATAAGCTTTCCTTGACAGAAATGGTTATAAACACTATTATAAAAATATGAATGATGATTCATTCAGTTTACAAGAACCAGCTTTGAAACAATGTTAGGGAAAGACCAATCTGCCCTGGCATTGAGCAGCATGTTCCTGGTATGAGAAGGGTGACGAATAATGAAAAGGAATAAACCAAAATTCCGGCAAATTATAGATGCGGCTGTTGTGGTCATTGCAGAAAATGGATATCATCAGGCGCAGGTATCAAAGATTGCGAAGCAGGCCGGTGTTGCAGATGGCACTATTTATTTATATTTTAAGAACAAAGAAGATATCTTAATCTCTCTCTTCCAGGAAAAAATGGGTGTCTTTATTGAGATTATAGAAGAGAAAATTGAAGGAAAAGACTCTGCTGCAGAGAAGTTATTAATGTTAGTAGAAAATCATTTTAAACTCCTGTCGGAGGACCATCACCTGGCAATTGTGACCCAGCTGGAATTAAGGCAGTCAAACAAGGAGTTAAGGCTGAAAATTAACGAGGTCCTTAAAGGGTACCTGATGCTGATTGACCGGATTCTTATTGAAGGAATTGAGAAAGGGGAATTTTCAGGTTCGCTAGACATTCGGCTGGCAAGGCAAATGATTTTTGGAACAATCGACGAAACTGTTACTTCCTGGGTTATGAATGACTTGAAATTTGACCTTCCGTCACAGGCTGAAAAAGTGCATCGCCTATTGATTTGCGGCTGCGGGAAATAAAACGGCCGTGCAATCGTCTTAGCCTTTTTTATAGTCAAAGGATTGGAAGAGTGGAGGGATTATGTGGACTATCTTAAATTTTCCCAAGATGAAAACATTGCAGTCATTCTGATTTCTCGCCCCCCTGCGAATGCTTTATCTTCAGGCTTAATAAAAGAACTTGATTCCGTCATGGACCAAATCGAAGCAAACGATGAAATTCGAGCAGTGTTAATTCATGGTGAAGGGAAGTTCTTTTCCGCCGGGGCGGATATCAAGGAATTTACGGCTGTCCAAAACGGAGAAGACTTTACTAAACTGGCGCTGCATGGACAACAGGTATTTGAAAGGATCGAGTCCTTTTCAAAGCCGATCATCGCGGCCATTCATGGGGCAGCGTTAGGCGGGGGGCTGGAACTGGCGATGGCTTGTCATATCAGGCTGGTCACGGAAACAGCCAAGCTTGGACTGCCTGAACTTCAGCTCGGGTTGATACCCGGCTTTGCAGGAACCCAGAGACTTCCAAGGTATATTGGAACAGCGCGCGCGGCGGAAATGATGCTGACAAGTGAACCAATTTCAGGCCTTGAAGCGGTTGAGTATGGATTGGCAAACCATGCATATTCAGTTGACGAGTTAATTGAAAGCGCCTACATCATTGCGCGGAAAATAGCACAGAAAAGTCCGGTCTCTGTAAGGGCTGCACTAAGTCTTTTAAAGTTTTCAAAAACTGAACAATTTTATAATGGTGTAAAAAAGGAAGCACAAACCTTCGGCGAAGTATTTGTTTCAGATGACGCCAAGGAGGGTATCGCAGCTTTTCTTGAAAAAAGACCTCCCCATTTTAAAGGGAAATAATGTTGGGCTATCTTATTGTAAAAGTGTATATATTTTTTTACCTATAGTTTTTGGGATTTTAAAACTGAAGGAATCTTAGGGTATTAGGAGGCGGAAGTATGAATATCTACGTTTTGATGAAAAGGACATTTGATACAGAAGAAAAGATCACCATCTCCGGGGGGAAGATCAACGAGGATGGGGCTGAGTTTATTATTAACCCGTATGACGAATATGCGATTGAAGAAGCGATCCAGGTACGTGACGCGAACGGCGGGGAAGTAACGGTGCTGTCAGTAGGAACTGATGAGGCAGAAAAGCAGCTCCGCACAGCACTGGCAATGGGAGCAGACAAGGCTGTCCTGATTAATATTGAAGAGGATGTCGAGGGCGGGGACCAGTTCACTACCGCTAAGGTGATTTCTCAATACTTAAAGGATAAAGATGTCGATTTAATACTTGCAGGCAATGTGGCAATCGATGGAGGGTCAGGTCAGGTTGGTCCCCGTGTAGCAGATGCGCTTGACATACCTTATGTCACAACAATTACAAAGCTTGAGATTAACGGAAGTTCTGTAACAGTAACGAGAGATGTAGAAGGTGATTCCGAAGTCATTGAAACAAGTCTCCCTCTGTTGGTGACAGCCCAGCAAGGATTGAATGAACCGCGCTACCCTTCTCTGCCCGGAATTATGAAAGCGAAGAAGAAGCCTCTGGATGAGCTTGAACTGGACGATCTTGATCTCGAAGAAGATGAAGTGGAAGCAAAAACCAAAACTATAGAGATTTATCTTCCTCCCAAGAAGGAAGCCGGCAAGGTACTGGAGGGTGAATTGGAAGCGCAGGTTAAAGAACTTGTCAGTCTTCTCCATTCAGAGGCTAAAGTGGTCTAATAAAGACGAAAGAGTTTAATTCAATTCGAAACATGCGGGAGGTAAATAGATATGGGCAGGAAAGTATTGGTGCTGGGAGAAATTCGTGAAGGTTCACTTAGGAATGTTTCCTTCGAAGCGGTGGCTGCTGCCAGAACAGTCGCAGAAGGAGGAGAAGTTGTCGGGGTGCTGATTGGGGATTCTGTCAGTGCTCTGGGGCAGGAGCTAATCAGCTATGGTGCAGAACGGGTAATAGCGGTGGAAAATGAGAAGCTTGCACAATACACACCAGATGGGTACAGCCAGGCACTGATGTCCGTTATCAAGGAAGAAAAACCGGGAGGCTTAATAATTGGGCACACGGCACTTGGAAAAGACCTGTCCCCGAAAATTGCCAGCAAGCTGAATTCCGGACTAATATCGGATGCTGTACAGGTTGAAGAAGCAGGAGGCAACCTTGTCTTTACTCGGCCGATCTATTCAGGGAAGGCTTTCGAAAAGAAAATCGTTAGTGAAGGTATAATCTTTGCTACAATCCGTCCGAATAATATCGCTTCTCTTGAAAAGGACGAGAACCGGACCGGGGACGTTTCCACTCTTTCAGTTGATATTAAGGACCTTCGCACCGTCATCAAAGAAGTAGTCCGAAAGGCAACAGAAGGTGTAGACCTCTCCGAAGCGAAAGTGGTGGTATCAGGGGGCCGAGGGGTCAGGAGTGAAGAAGGCTTTGAACCTCTTAAGGAACTGGCTAGCGTTTTAGGGGGCGCGGTCGGTGCTTCCCGGGGTGCATGCGATGCAGACTACTGCGATTATTCCCTTCAAATCGGTCAAACCGGGAAAGTAGTCACTCCCGACCTGTATATTGCCTGTGGAATTTCCGGAGCCATTCAGCATCTTGCCGGAATGTCCAATTCAAAAGTGATAGTAGCCATAAATAAAGATCCAGAAGCGAACATATTTAAAGTGGCCGATTACGGCATTGTCGGGGACCTATTTGAAGTAGTACCAATGCTGACTGAAGAATTCAAAAAGCTGAAGGTACATCAATAAAACCAGGCTGGGGCGGACGCTTTTTTCAGGTCTCCCCCTTCTTATTGTTTCAGGCATAAACTTTGGCCGAAAGGGTACATTACATACAGAAACAAATAATTAGCATCACTTTGTAAACGGTGATATACTGTCGTTAGTATTCGAGTTTTCATTATAGGAGGATTTAAAATGGCTATCACACATGCTACAGATCAAAATTTCACTTCTGAAACAGGGTCTGGTACAGTTCTTGTTGACTTTTGGGCTCCATGGTGCGGACCTTGTAAGATGATTGCACCTGTTCTGGAAGAACTGGATTCCGATATGGGTGAACAAGTTAAAATTGTAAAAGTGGATGTGGATGAAAATCAGGAGACAGCTGCAAAGTTTGGAATCATGAGCATTCCGACTCTCCTTGTCTTAAAAGACGGAGAGGTTGTCGACAAAGTGGTTGGATTCCAGCCTAAAGAAGCTCTAGCTGGGCTTCTTGGAAAACACGTTTAATATTTAACGGAGAAGGACAACCAAAAGAGCACTTTCGTGAATCTGAATACCCATCTTTTACAGGCCGGCGGGGCATCCCGCCGGTCTTTATTATAATAACTTACCAAATATCCGGGTATGCCTGTTTAGGCAGAAACGTTGTATAATATATTTATGGCAACAGGGGGTGAACAATATAAATGAATGATACCATTAAAAATAAATTGGCTTTATTGCCTGACCAGCCTGGCTGTTACTTAATGAAGGACAGGCAGGGGACCATCATCTATGTTGGAAAGGCAAAAGTCCTTAAAAATAGAGTGCGTTCCTATTTTACAGGTTCGCATGATGGAAAAACTTTAAGGCTCGTAAATGAGATTGAGGATTTTGAGTATATTGTAACATCCTCCGATATGGAAGCTTTAATACTCGAAATGAACCTGATCAAGAAATATGACCCGAAATATAATGTGATGCTAAAGGATGACAAGAGCTATCCGTTCATTAAGCTGACGGCAGAGAGGCATCCGCGCCTGATTATCACCCGCAAGGTTAAAAAGGACAGCGGAAAATATTTCGGGCCCTATCCAAATGTCCAGGCAGCAAATGAAACAAAAAAACTCCTGGACAGGATCTATCCCCTCAGAAAATGTGTAACCCTGCCTGACAGGGTGTGTTTATACTATCACATAGGGCAGTGTCTGGCTCCTTGTGTGAACGGTGTGGAAGTTAAAGAATACAAGAAAATTACGGATGAAATCGCCCGATTTTTAAACGGTGGATATAAAGAGATAAAGAAGGAGCTTGCGGCAAAGATGACGTCTGCTGCAGAAGAGCTTGATTTTGAGCGTGCAAAAGAATACCGCGATAAAATTGTCCATATAGAAGCCACAATGGAAAAACAGAAAATGACGATGACTGACTTCACGGACAGGGATGTATTTGGCTATGCTGTAGATAAAGGGTGGATGTGTGTACAGGTATTTTTTATCCGGCAAGGCAAATTAATTGAACGGGAAGTGTCCATGTTCCCCATTCATGATGAGCCTGATGAAGAAATCCTGACGTTCCTGGGCCAATTCTATTCTGTACCCGAGCATTTTAAACCAAAAGAAATTTTTGTTCCTGACAGCGTGAACTCGGAGATGGCCGAGCAATTGTTAATGGTAAAGGTGCTTAAGCCGCAGCGTGGCCAGAAAAAAGACCTGGTGAAGCTTGCCTGTAAAAATGCCGCTATCGCTTTGAAAGAAAAATTCTCATTAATTGAGCGGGATGAAGAAAGAACGATAAAAGCAGTAGAAAACCTGGGGAAACAAATGGGGATTTTTACTCCCCACAGGATTGAAGCATATGATAATTCCAATATACAGGGGACAGATCCGGTTTCAGCAATGATTGTGTTTATTGACGGAAAACCGGAAAAGAAGGAATACCGGAAGTATAAAATTAAATCTGTCCAGGGCCCGGATGATTATGAATCCATGCGGGAGGTCGTCAGGAGAAGATATACAAGAGTCTTGAAGGAAGGTCTCCCTCTTGCAGACTTAATTATCATTGATGGAGGGAAGGGCCATATCGAGGCCGCCAGGGATGTTCTGGAAAATGAACTTGGTCTGGATATCCCGATTGCAGGTTTGGCAAAGGATGAAAAACACAGGACTTCCCAGCTGCTCTATGGAAATCCTCTTGAAATCATCAGTCTGCAGAGAAACAGCCAGGAGTTTTATCTGCTGCAGCGGATTCAGGATGAAGTTCACCGTTTTGCCATTACGTTTCACCGGCAGCTTAGGGGGAAAAATGCTTTTCAGTCGCTGCTTGATGATATTTCGGGAATCGGTGAGAAAAGAAAAAAGCTGTTGCTGAAACAGTTTGGTTCCGTAAAAAAGATGCGGGAAGCAAGCCTTGAAGAACTGACAGCTGCGGGAATACCTGCCAATGTGGCGGCAGAATTGCAAGAGAAATTGCAGGAATAGTATTGGCAGATGGAATAGCCTGTGCTATAATGAGGGCAATTCAATATACCGTCACTTTAGAGCGTTAAAGTGAAGATAGAGGTGCGGACCTCAAGAGTAAGACCTGGAGAAGAATGGGATTCGATGAAGGGTTCAGAAAGGGTTGTCCGCCGAAGTGAGGGAAGACTCATAGCTTTCCTTGCTGGTTCTGTGTTGAATAAATGCAGGATTGTCAAGATGGATGCGTCTTGGAGAGCTATCTCACTGTGCGAGCGTATCAATCTATTTTTACGTAATCACAGCAATGAGATCATCTCTCATTGCTTTTTTCTATTTAACCGGAAAAAAGCAGTCCTACATAATAGACGTAAGCTTCATATACAACAGGAAGAAGGGATACAAATGGGATTGATTGTACAAAAGTTTGGCGGGACTTCGGTTGGCAGTGTAGAAAAAATACTGAATGTCGCCGGCCGTGTCGCAGAAGAAAAACAAAATGGAAACGATGTTGTTGTTGTAGTATCCGCGATGGGAAAAACTACAGACAAGCTTGTTGAGATGGCGAGGGATATTTCTTCATCTCCATCAAAGCGTGAAATGGATATGCTTCTTACGACAGGTGAGCAAGTGACCATCTCGTTGCTTGCTATGGCTCTTATAGAAAAAGGCTTTGATGCCGTTTCGTATACAGGATGGCAGGCGGGAATGATGACCGAACCTGTACACGGAAACGCAAGAATCCTTGATATTAAGACTGATACAATCAAACGGGATCTCGCTGAAGGCAAGGTTGTAGTTGTAGCAGGCTTCCAGGGAATAACCGAAGAGAGCCAAATTACGACATTGGGCCGTGGCGGCTCTGATACAACGGCTGTAGCTTTGGCGGCGGCACTCGGTGCGGATAAGTGTGATATATACACAGATGTAACTGGAGTATTTACGACGGACCCCCGTTATGTAAAAGGGGCAAGAAAGCTTCTGGGCGTATCATATGATGAGATGCTGGAGCTTGCCAATCTTGGAGCCGGTGTACTTCATCCAAGAGCTGTGGAATTTGCGAAGAATTACGGCGTTGCCCTTGAGGTGCGATCAAGCATGGAAAGAGTAAGTGGAACTGTCATTGAGGAGGAAGTTGAAATGGAACAAAATTTAGTAGTGCGGGGAATCGCGTTTGAAGATCAGATTACAAGAGTGTCGGTCATTGGTCTGGATAATACATTGAAGAGCTTGCCAACCATCTTTTCAACACTGGCGGAAAACCATATTAATGTGGATATCATTGTACAAAACGGGACAGGAACGGATAAAGCGAACATTTCATTCTCAATTAAAAGCAGTGATCTGGCTGAAACACTCGAGGTTCTCGAAAGAAATAAGGATCTTTTGAACTATCAGTCTATTGAATCAGAAACGGGTTTGTCGAAGGTATCCATTGTTGGCTCGGGCATGGTTTCCAACCCGGGAGTAGCTGCCAAAATGTTTGAAGTATTGGCCTCCCAGGAGATTCAGGTGAAAATGGTCAGCACTTCCGAGATTAAAGTCTCGACAGTTCTTGTTGACAAGCAGATGGTCCAGGCGGTCGAAGCCCTGCATGATGCTTTCGACTTATCGGAGGCTGCAGTAAGATCTTAATGTCTCTAATTTAATAAGACAAAAAGCTTTCTTTGAGAAAGCTTTTTGTCCACTTTTTTATTTACTGACATTAAGGATATCTGATTTATCCCATTTAACCGTGAACTGGATTTTACCTGAGCGTTTAGTCGGGTGCTCAAAAGTCTCTGCGGCCAGTTTTTTTTGCGACTCAAGCTGCTGGGCCAAAAAGCCGGCTTCCAGCTGGAAGGATAAATTGCTGTTGTTTTTCAGCCGGGCTGAAATTATTTCTCCAGTAAGTTCAAGTACCATTTCACTTCTCTTTTCTTCCTTGATGTTGAGATGGCCCCATTCAGCGTTAAGGAAAAAATGCTTTATTTCCTCCATTGTGCCAAGGGGGAATTTGCGGGCAAGCCGCTTTCCTGCCCAATAAAGGATTTCTGGGGCATCCTTCCCCAAAAGTTCAGGAAGCAGGACATCTCTTATCAGCTCGTAACCAAATAGAGAAGTGGAAGGCTCCTGGTTATCTGGATGGTTTTCGGAAGATGATAATTCACTCAAGTGCTTTCCCCTCTTTCTATTACTCTATTATAAACAAATTATTTGAAAAGCAAATATTGTATTGGTAATGTTTTTTTGTAAAAATTTGTTTGGGCTTCATCTTGTTCTGTTTATTTTTTACTATTTTTATGATTCAAATCCCGGAACAATGTTTCTTTCTTATAAAAAGAAAAAATTTAAAATAATAAAATATCTATATTAAAATATCTTTTTTAGTAGGAAAAACTTATGTTTTTCCTTATATATCAATGCCTGAATATTTAGTGAAATGTTACTTATATAAATAATTTTCTGTATCCGTTTTCTTGACGGTCTTATGTGTTGGGAGTAAAATGAACATGTCACATTATTGTAAGAAATGATTTATTATTTTTTACCCGATGGCGAGCCATCTAATCAAAATTGTTGGAATACAGTGAAGATTGTCGCATGCCATCATTTTAAAATATCAGGGGGGTATACATATGGCAGGAAATCAAGAGTTTTATTGGCGCAGGCTTCATTCATTGCTTGGGGTTATTCCCGTAGGGCTATTTTTAACCCAGCATCTGGTGGTAAACCATTTTGCCACAAAAGGAGAACAGGCATTTAACGATGCCGCTCATTTTATGGAAAGTCTTCCATTCAGGATCTTTTTGGAAGTTTTCGTTATTTATTTACCATTATTATTCCACGCGATTTACGGTCTTTACATTGCTTTCACTGCGAAGAACAATACATCAAGGTTCGGATTTTTCCGGAACTGGATGTTCATGCTGCAGCGTATTTCAGGGGTTATTACTCTAGTTTTTGTAGCCTGGCATGTCTGGGAAACACGTTTGGCAGCAGCGTTCGGAGCCGAAGTTAATTTTCAGATGATGGAAGAAATCCTTGGTTCTCCCTTTATGTTTGCGTTCTATGTAATTGGGGTTATATCCGCCATTTTCCATTTTGCAAACGGACTATGGTCTTTCTTTGTCAGCTGGGGAATCACTGTCACGCCACGATCCCAACTTATCTCTACATACGTGACAATTGGATTGTTTGTAGTCCTGTCTATTATTGGCATTCGTGCGCTCGTTGCGTTTATCTAATATGAATCTATAAAAATACTAAACAAGAAGTCAGACTTAGGATTGAGGAGTGAGAGTCACGATGAGTAAAGGTAAGGTTATCATAGTAGGTGGGGGACTTGCCGGCTTGATGGCTGCCATAAAAACGGCAGAGACAGGTACCCAAGTCGAATTGTTTTCCCTTGTACCCGTAAAGCGTTCCCACTCTGTTTGTGCCCAGGGCGGCATCAATGGAGCGGTGAATACGAAGGGTGAAGGCGACTCCCCGTTGATTCATTTTGATGATACAGTCTATGGCGGAGATTTCCTGGCTAATCAGCCCCCAGTTAAAGCTATGTGTGAAGCTGCGCCGGGAATCATTCACTTGATGGACCGTATGGGGGTTATGTTCAATCGTACTCCTGAAGGATTGCTTGATTTCCGCCGCTTTGGCGGAACACAGCATCACCGTACTGCATTCGCCGGTGCGACAACAGGACAGCAGTTGCTTTATGCCTTGGATGAGCAGGTTCGCCGCCATGAAGTCGCAGGCGTTGTTACGAAATATGAAGGCTGGGAGTTTCTTGGGGCAGTAGTCGATGATGATGGTGTATGCCGAGGGATCGTGGCCCAGGACTTAAAGACGATGGAAATCAAATCATTTTCAGCAGATGCTGTCATTATGGCAACTGGAGGTCCGGGGATTATATTTGGTAAATCAACCAACTCTATTATCAATACTGGATCCGCTGCGTCCATCGTTTATCAGCAGGGTGTTCACTATGCAAATGGAGAGATGATCCAGATTCATCCAACTGCAATCCCCGGGGATGACAAACTTCGGCTGATGAGCGAGTCAGCTCGTGGGGAGGGTGGCCGTGTCTGGACGTATAAAGACGGAAAGCCATGGTACTTCCTGGAGGAAAAGTATCCTGCATATGGAAACCTTGTTCCGCGTGATATCGCTACGCGTGAAATCTTTGATGTGTGTGTAAATCAAAAACTTGGCATTAACGGAGAAAACATGGTCTTCCTGGACCTTTCCCATAAAGATCCAAAAGAACTGGATATTAAGCTTGGCGGGATCATCGAAATCTATGAAAAATTCACCGGTGAGGACCCTCGTAAACTGCCAATGAAAATTTTCCCTGCCGTTCACTATTCTATGGGTGGACTATGGGTGGATTATGATCAGATGACCAATATTCCTGGACTGTTCGCAGCTGGTGAGTGCGATTACTCCCAGCATGGGGCAAACCGTCTTGGAGCTAACTCATTGCTGTCTGCTATGTATGGGGGAATGGTTGCAGGTCCTAATGCTGTCAGATACATTTCAGGATTGGAAAAGAGCACTGATTCCATTTCCTCCTCTGTCTTTGAACGTGCTGTCAAACAGGAAGAAGATAAGTGGAATAGCATCCTGACCCTGGACGGCAGCGAGAACGCCTATGTCCTTCATAAAGAGCTTGGAGAATGGATGACTGATAATGTTACCGTGGTGCGCCATAACGACAGGCTGTTGAAAACAGACGAAAAGATTGTCGAACTTATGGAACGCTTCAAAAATATTAATATCAATGATACGGCAAAGTGGAGCAATCAGGGAGCAGTCTTCACTCGCCAGCTCCAAAATATGCTTCAGCTGGCCAGGGTCATCACCATTGGTGCCTATAACCGTAATGAAAGCCGCGGAGCGCATTATAAACCTGAATTCCCGGAACGCGATGATGAACAGTTCCTAAAAACCACAATGGCTAAATTTGTCGATGAGCAGTCCGCACCGGCTTTCCATTATGAAGATGTTGATACATCGTTAATTAAACCGCGTAAACGCGATTATTCAAAGAAGAAGGGGGAGTAAGAAGGTATGGCTGAAAACAAAACAGTCCGTTTTATTATCACCCGTCAGGATACTCCTGACTCAGCCCCTTATGAGGAAGAATTTGTTTTGCCTTATCGGACAAATATGAATGTGATTTCCGCTTTGATGGAAATCAGGCGTAACCCTGTCAATGCTAAAGGAGAAAAGACAGTGCCCATTTCCTGGGACATGAACTGCCTTGAAGAAGTTTGCGGTGCCTGCTCAATGGTTATTAACGGTAAACCGCGCCAGTCCTGTACAGCTCTTGTTGACCAGCTCGAGCAGCCGATCAGGCTGGCTCCGATGAAGACGTTCACTGTTGTCCGTGATTTACAGGTTGATAGAAGCAGAATGTTTGACTCTTTAAAAAGGGTTAAAGCATGGATTCCAATTGACGGGACATATGACTTAGGACCAGGGCCCCGCATGCCTGAAAAGAAGCGCCAATGGGCATACGAACTTTCAAAATGCATGACCTGCGGCGTTTGTCTGGAAGCATGTCCAAATGTAAACAGCAAATCGGATTTCATTGGACCTGCCCCTCTATCCCAGGTGCGTTTATTCAATGCTCATCCAACGGGTGAAATGAATAAGGCAGAACGTCTGGAAGCCATCATGGGAGACGGCGGACTTGCAAACTGCGGTAACTCACAAAACTGTGTGCAATCTTGCCCGAAAGGCATCCCATTAACAACTTCCATTGCTGCATTAAACCGCGATACGAGCATTCAAGCGTTCAAAAATTTCTTTGGAAGCGATCAAGTATAAAAAAACAAAGCCCCTTTCCATTCACGGAAAGGGGCTTTGTTTTTTTTTGATTATAGCTGGGATAAAAAGATTCTATACTGAGAAAATATCAGCGGAAGCATTCCAATTGTTAACAGAGGCACGTATTAAAGCTTTAACGCTGTTCAATGTAAATGAAAAAGCGAATCCGGCATCTATCTAGCGAGAAAAATAGAAAACGACTTTTTAAACACTATGAAAAAAATAAAGTCTTTCGACGAATTTTGACAGCCTATTATTATTCTTATATGTCATAATAGTGTGTGAATTTAATATATTTTGATAATTTAAAATTAAAAGCATCATAAAAAGGGAGGCAGGTGATAACATGGATTCACAATCCATACTACAAATCAATGATTTAAAGGTATCTTTTTACTCCGGGGAAAGGTATATCCCCGCTGTTGATGGTATTACGTTTGAATTGAAGGACGGAGAAATACTTGGAATAGTGGGGGAATCTGGAAGTGGTAAGAGTGTCACTTCGCTTGCAGCAATGGGACTAATTCCTTCACCGCCTGGGAAAGTAGAGGAAGGTTGTATTCTCTTTGAGGGGAAGGATTTAACCACTTTAAGGGAAAAAGAATGGAGAAAAGTCCGCGGAAATCAAATTTCCATGATTTTTCAGGAACCGATGACTTCCTTGAATCCTCTTTTTACAATTGGAAACCAACTCGCAGAAGCAATTGCCCTGCATACTAAACAGTCAAAGGCAGAGGGTGTAAAAAGATGTACCGAATTGCTTCGCCTTGTTGGAATTCCAAGAGCTGAAGGAATATTACAGGAGTATCCCCATCAGCTTTCGGGAGGAATGAGACAGAGGGTCATGATTGCAATGGCAATGGCATGCAATCCAAGAGTTTTGATTGCGGACGAGCCAACGACGGCACTAGACGTGACAATCCAGGCCCAAATACTTTCTCTAATGAAAGACTTGAATCGTAAAACACATACATCAATCATTTTGATAACGCATGATTTAGGGATCGTCGCTGAAATATGCGATCGTGTTATTGTCATGTATGCGGGCCAGATTGTCGAACAGGGAGATGTCCGAACAATCCTGAAGACTCCAAAGCATCCCTACACTGAGGGATTGTTAAGGTCCGTTCCGGATCTTAGGGGCAAGAGAGAACGTTTATACAGCATACCAGGCAATGTTCCTGCCCCGGGCAGCATTCCGAAAGGCTGCAGGTTTGCACCCAGGTGTGATTCGGCATTCGGCAAGTGTCATGAAGCAGCTCCGCCAATATACAAAACTGGCAGTGATGGACATGGTGTAAGATGCTTCCTGCATAAAGTAGGAGAGGAGAGTGGCGAGCATGTCGGGCTTCCTTCTTGAGGTGAGGGGACTTAAAAAATACTTTCCGATTACCGGGGGTCTTTTTGGCAAAGTACAGGGCCAGGTGAAGGCGGTTGATGATGTTTCCTTTTATGTAAAGAAAGGTGAAACTTTAGGAATTGTTGGAGAAAGCGGCTGCGGCAAATCCACAACAGGGCGTCTATTGATGCGCCTCATTGAAGCAAGTGATGGCAGCATTGTTTTTGAAGACAAAGAGATGACCAGTTTGAGTAAGAATGAGCTTCGTAAAACCAGGCGGGATATCCAGATGGTCTTTCAGGATCCTTATGCCTCATTAAATCCGAGACACTCCATCCAGCAAATTTTAGAAGAACCACTTATTGTTCATGGAATAGGTTCAAAAGAGGAACGTAAAAAACGGGTCAGGGAAATGCTCGAAGTAGTTGGGTTAAGCAGTTATCATGCGAGGAGATACCCACACCAGTTTTCAGGAGGCCAGCGTCAGCGTATTGGCATCGCGAAGGCATTGATGACTAAGCCCAAGCTCATCATTGCCGATGAACCCGTTTCAGCGCTTGACGTTTCAATCCAGGCCCAGGTTTTGAACCTTATGAAGGATATCCAGCAGGAATTTGGCCTTACATACATATTTATTGCACATGATTTAGGTGTAGTCCGCCATATCAGCGACCGTGTTGGTGTTATGTATTTAGGAAGGCTGATTGAACTGGCCGACGGTGAAGATCTGTATGAAAACCCTTTGCACCCTTATACAAAAGCTCTCTTATCCGCCGTACCAGTTCCAGATCCAGATTTAAAGAGGGTGCCTGTTCCCATTGTGGGCGAATTGCCCAGCCCGGCAAATCCGCCAACTGGGTGTGCATTCCATACCCGGTGTCCGGAATGCATGGATATTTGCAGAACAACGAGGCCAAAGGCGTTTGAAATCAATGGTCATCTTGCAGCATGCCACTTGTACAGCAAGTGATGTGCTGCATTAATGATAATAATTAAATGGGGGGAACACGATTACATGAACAAATCAATGAGAATGCTGCTGGTCTCGATCCTGGCCATAAGCATGTTCCTTGTGGGCTGCAGCGGGAAAACAAATACGGCAACCGAGGGAGAAAACGGCTCTGCTTCCGAAGGCGGAAGCAAAAAAGATACTTTAGTATTTGCGCGGGGCGGGGATTCCACTTCACTGGATCCTATCACAACAACAGAAGGGGAAACCTTTAAAGTGACAGAAAACATTTTTGAAACATTGCTTGAGTATGGGGAACAGGATACCACCATCCACCCTGGGCTTGCTGAAGAATGGAAAGTGTCTCCTGATAACCTTACTTACACCTTTAAGCTTCGTGAGGGCGTTAAATTCCATGATGGCACCGACTTTAATGCTGATGCAGTTGTCTATAACTTCGAGCGGTGGATGAACGGGGATGCCGATAAATTCCCTTATTACACGATGTTTGGCGGTTTTAAGGGAGAAGAAGGACACGTCATTAAAGAAGTGAAGGCAGTTGATGAACATACTGTCGAGTTTGTCCTGAATCGTCCTCAGGCACCATTCCTGAAAAACCTGGCTATGTCTCCATTCGGCATTGCCAGTCCTGAAGCAGTAGAAGAGCAAGGTGATAATTTCCGCTCCAATCCCGTAGGGACAGGACCTTTCAAATTTGTTGAGTGGAAACAAAATGACAGGATTGTTCTGGAAAAGAATCAGGAGTATTGGCAAGATGGACTTCCGAAGCTGAATAAAATTATTTTCCGCGTTATTCCGGAAAATACAGCCCGGTTAAATGCTCTTTCCAATGGTGAAATTGATTTAATGGATGGATTAAACAATTCGGATGAAGCAAGCGTAACCGGAAATTCAAGCCTTCAGGTAATCGAACGCCCATCCATGAATGTTGGATATATAGGCTTTACCGTAAACCGGAAGCCATTTGACAACAAGCTGGTCCGCCAGGCGTTAAGCCATGCAATCGACAAGAAATCAATCATTGACTCTTTTTACGGTGGCAAGGCTGACGCTGCCATTAACCCAATGCCTCCTTCCATTGAAGGCTATAATGAGTCAATTGAGGATTATCCTTACGATTTAGAAAAAGCAAAAGAATTGCTGGCCGAGGCTGGCTATGAAGATGGTTTTGAAATGGACTTATGGGCCATGCCTGTTGCACGCCCTTATATGCCAGAGGGAATGAAAGTGGCCGAAGTCATCCAGGAGAGTTTCAGCAAAATTGGCGTAAAGGCCAACATCCAGTCCGTTGATTGGGCAACTTATCTTGAAAAAGCGGCAAAAGGTGATTTTGATGCCTATATGCTTGGATGGACAGGGGATAATGGGGATCCTGATAACTTCTTATACACATTGCTGGATAAAGACAGTATTGGAAGCAACAATTATTCCTATTACAGCAGCGATGAATTGCATGATATTTTGATTGAAGCACAGACTGAATCGGATCAGACAAAACGAAATGAACTATACAAAAAAGCCCAGGAAATCATTAAGGAAGACGCGCCGTGGGTTCCGCTTGTCCACTCAACCCCTCTCATTGCGGCAACCAAGGATTTACAGGGCTACAAGCCGCATCCGACCGGTTCGGAAGCCTTGACACATGTTGAATTTAAGTAAGCAGGACTGCCGAAAGGGGAGCTGGTTCTCCCCTTTTGCTTACAAAGAAGAAAACCTTCCAGAGTAAAAGGGGTGAGAAAGCTTGTTAACGTATACAGCCCGACGTCTGTTATCTTTAATTCCGGTCCTGTTTGGAATGACACTTGTTGTATTCGCCATAATTCATGCCATTCCCGGGGATCCTGCCCAAGTCATCCTGGGCCAGAGGGCTACGAAAGAGGCCATCGAAACCTTAACAAGGGAATTAGGGCTGGACAGGCCCTGGTACATACAATATTTCGATTACATTAAGTCTTTGTTCACGGGTGATCTTGGAACTTCCCTTAGGACCCGGGGGCCAATTAATCAAGAAATATGGCCATATCTTGCGGCCACCCTGGAATTAACGGGGGCAGCAATGTTCATCGCTGTTCTCATTGGTGTTAATGCCGGAATCATCAGTGCGTGGTACTCAAACTCATGGTTTGACTACACTGCAATGATTCTTGCTCTAATTGGTGTATCCATGCCGATCTTTTGGCTTGGCCTCATGGAGCAATGGGCGTTTTCCATCCAGCTCGGCTGGCTTCCGACCACCGGGCGTGAGGATGTCAGGGATCCCATAACGGCAATAACCAATTTATATTTGGTCGACACCCTGATTCAGGGACGGCCTGATCAATTTATTACAGCATTAAAGCATTTGATTCTGCCCAGCGTTGCATTGGCCACAATCCCAATGGCCATTATCGCCAGAATGACTCGTTCCACCATGCTAGAGGTCATGAAGGCAGATTATATCCGGACGGCTCGGGCTAAGGGGCTGGGGATGTTTTGGGTTGTGTATAAACACTCATTAAAAAATGCGATTATTCCTGTCCTGACCGTCATTGGACTCCAGACCGGACTGCTGCTGGGCGGTGCCATCCTGACCGAGACCATTTTCGGCTGGCCTGGAATCGGCCGGTATTTGTACGATGCTATTGGTTATCGTGACTATCCAGTCATCCAGTCAGGCATTCTGATCATCGCCGCCATCTTTGTATTCATTAATCTGATCGTTGACCTGTTATATGCCCTGGTCGACCCGAGGATCAAGTATAACCAATGATAGGGAGGTTTCAAAGTGGCTGAGTTAGCAAAGAATGCAGCAGAAATGTCTAAAGTTCATCCAGAAGATACGGCATCGCCCTTGAAGGAAGCCTGGCGGGCTTTTTGCAAGAATAGACTCGCACTGGCAGGCCTGGGTATTGTTATCTTTTTTATCATCATCGCCATCCTTGCTCCTGTCATTGCCCCGTACAGCTTTAAAGAGCAGGAATTGACGAAAAGACTGCTCGCTCCTTCCAGTGAGCACTGGTTCGGGACCGATGATTTTGGGCGCGATATCTTCTCGCGAATCGTTTACGGTGCCCGGATCTCTTTATGGGTTGGATTTTTTGCGGTATTGGGGTCGGCTGTCCTTGGAACTATTCTGGGGGTTATTGCGGGTTATTATGGGCGTTGGCTGGACACGGTCATCTCCCGTACGTTTGATATCATGCTTGCGTTTCCGAGCATCCTGCTGGCGATTGCAGTGGTTGCTATCCTGGGACCTTCCCTTCAAAATGCATTAATTGCAATCGCGATTATCAACATCCCTAACTTTGGCCGTCTCGTCAGATCGAAGGTTCTTAGTGTAAAACAGGAGGAATACATCATGGCAGCCCGTGCGGTCGGAATGAAAGACTCAAGAATCTTAATCCACCATATACTCCCCAACAGCATGACGCCAATCATTGTCCAGTCCACACTGGCAATTGCCACTGCAATCATTGAGGCTGCGGCCCTCGGCTTTCTTGGACTAGGTGCTCAGGCACCGTCACCTGAATGGGGAAAGATGCTCGCAGACAGCAAACAGTATCTTGTTCAGGCTCCTTGGACCCTTTTCTTTCCTGGCCTCGCCATTATGCTCACTGTTCTTGGCTTTAACCTTATGGGGGACGGTCTTCGGGATGTTCTTGATCCAAAGATGAAACAATGATAATAATCCGAAGATGTGCAAATCTGATTGAAAAGCGCCAAGCAGTATTTTGGTGCTTTTTTCTTTTTATATTGTCTGTTAGATTCCCTCCCATTCTAATTGATTTAACAAAGGAAATGTCTGAATATTAAATTAAGTATTTAGCCGGACAATTGCACCTAACGGGAAAGGCTGTAAAATGGGCATTTTTTCAGGAAGAAAACGGATCATCAGTGATTGCTTTCATTCAAGTTACTTGGATTACAGGAGTGGACCAGAAAAACGGTCATCTTCTACTGGAGGCTGGAATAACTAGAAAGGCTCCTAAATAAAAATGAGTAAGGCCATCAAAGCCCATTTTCCTTAAATTCTTGGGCTGATCTAAATCAAGGAGTCTCTCGGCGGTATATGGAGGGCAGATCAGGCCAAAAAGTCCTGTTTTCAAGCCTTGGCTGTACGAACGTAAACGATGAATCTCTGTGAAGTAAATTAAGGATGCTTTCAAAATTTGGATTTAGGTAATCCGTCTTTCTTGCTTTAACAATCAATGAGGCTCTTTCCTTAGGCCTCTATCCCTTGTGGCGTGTTATTCAGGAGGAATCAATATGGAGGATATGCATCAAATTCTTGAAACCGTACATTGTTCTTCTGCCGGGAGTTTCCTGGCAACGATAGTTCATGTGGAGGGCTCCGCTTATAAAAAAGAAGGATCATGCATGCTTTTAAAGAGGGATGGCAGCCGGATTGGAACGCTCAGTGCAGGCTGCCTTGAAGAAGATTTGGCGGCGAGAGCAAGCGAAGGCGGCAATACAGCCATTTCAATCGATTATGATATGCGAAGCAATGAGGCGTTCTCATGGGGGGAGGGGGCTGGATGCAATGGTTCTATCCGGGTTTTACTTGAACCAGCAGACGACCATTTTTATTATCATCTTTGCAGGCTTAAGACATTGTTAGACATGGGAAAATCTGTCTTGATGGTAAAGAAAATGCCTTCCGTAAAAAAGGATTACGAGTATTTATATATAACAGAAGATCAAGAAAAATTTGGAGAATGGAACAGTCCTGTTCCTCCTGAATGTAAAGCGTGGGCAAGCGATCCGTCAAAAAGGATTTCCAGCGGAATGCGAGTTCTATCAGACCCTATGGATGATTATTTCATACACCAGATTGACCCAAAACCAAGAATCTTTCTTTATGGAGCAGGTCCTGATGCAATTCCAATTGTATCCGTTCTATCGAGTATCGGTTTTGATGTAACCGTTGCGGACTGGAGGCCTGCTCTGTGTACAAAAGCTAATTTTCCTGATGCGAAAAGGGTGGTCGTTGGTTTTCCGCATGAAATCATGGAAGATCTACATTTTAACAGCAAGGATTTTGTTCTCCTTCTTACCCATAATTTTAAAAGGGACAGACAGCTGCTTTCCTGCCTTGTTGATAAGGAACTCAGGTATCTTGGGGTGCTGGGTTCGGTCAAAAGAACGGCCCGGCTTCTTGGCCTGAGGGAGGTCCCCGGGTATATTGCTACACCTGTTGGTCTCCCCATTGGTGCTGAAGGTCCAGAAGAAATTGCAGTTTCAATTGCTGCCGAACTGATTCAAATCATGAGGAGACAGCCTGAACAAAAGGTAATGGGAATATGAAAACAGCGAAGGTTTCAGGAATTTTGCTTGCTGCAGGAGGAAGCAGCCGCATGGGCCGGAACAAGCTTGGTATGAGGGTTGGCGGAGGGACGATAGGAGGCATGGCTTTCCATGCAGCATTTCAATCAAATCTGGATCAAATAATTGTTGTCACTCAAAAGGGAGATACACTGGGTTGGATGGAACCGCCGATCTGCCCGTCATCGCGTTGGACCCAGGCGGAATGCGAGGAAGCAGCAGCAGGCCAAGCCTATTCTTTGCGAAGGGGAGTGCAGGCTGCAATCGAGTGCAAGAGTGACGGCATTGTTGTTTTGCTCGCGGATCAGCCATTCGTACAGTCTGCCATGATTAATCATCTTTTATCAATATTTAGAACCATAATGGAAGATGGGGAAGAAGTTGGAGTTATTGCATCACGTCATGAGGGAAGGCAGCAGCCCCCTTTGTTATTTTCAGAGAGCCAGTTTTCGAAACTATTGAAATTGAGGGGAGATACAGGAGCGAGGAAAATCATTCAGGGAATGCCAAAAAACCTGTGTCGATCAATAGATTATCAGGATTGGAGACCGTTCTATGATATTGATACCGAGGATGATTATTTGTGGATAATGGGAAACAAGCATTAAGGGATGAACATATCGCATCGGAGCACGAAATTTTTCAGCCGAGAGGATTGCCGGAAGCATTGGAGTTAAAAGAAAAATTTGGGGGAGA
Source organism: Mesobacillus foraminis (assembly GCF_004340465.1). Lineage (GTDB taxonomy): Bacteria > Bacillota > Bacilli > Bacillales > Cytobacillaceae > Mesobacillus_B > Mesobacillus_B foraminis. The sequence continues at coordinate 208,564 of NZ_SLVV01000007.1, forward strand.
GGCTATTTTTATTGCAGGAGGGACGCTGATCCAGCTTCAGCGGGAGCAAGGAATAGAGCTGCCGCGTTATTTAATTAGTCTGGAAAAAGCAACAGAGTTAAAAGGAGGAGTGGCGGACGAGGCCGGCGGTGTCGTAATAGGGGCTCTTACTCCATTGGCAGATCTCAGGCTGCATTACGCAATTGTAAAGGGCTGCGGTCTCTTGATAGTGGCTGCAAAGGGTGTAGGGTCTCCTGCGATTCGAAACCGTGCTACTATTGGCGGAAATATTATCTATGGAGTCGGCGATCTCATTCCGGCCCTGCTGTCATTGGATGCTGAACTGACGGTATATGAGCAGGGTGGATTTCGTGAAATAAACTTGTGGGAGTTTATAAAAAACCGAGAGGAAATGAAAAGCTTCATCCTGGCTTCGATCAAGATACCGGTCCGAACGCTGTTGGACACAGAAAGAACATTTTACCGGAAAATCGGGCGGAGGGAAGCTTTTATCCCCTCAGTCGTGACGGTTTCGGGAAGATGCTCGATTAGAGAGGATGGCAGAATAGCTGATATTCGGATTGCCGCAGGCGGTGGCGCCTCTGCTCCGCAAAGATTGGTTCGATGTGAAGACAAATTGCTTGGAGCGCATCTGAATTCTGTCACTCTAAAAGAGATATACTCAGATATTTGCAAGGAATATACCCCAACTCCTGATGCATTTTTAGGCACAAGGTACCGGAAACTCGCTGCTGCGAATGTAATCGTATCAGAACTTGAACAGCTCATTGCAGACAGGGAGGGAAAATGATGGAGCACGAGGAAAATGCCAGGAAACAATCTCGTGTCAGGCCAGATGGGGCAGGGAAAGTAAGTGGCAGCCTACAATATTTAACAGATTTATATTTTCCTGATATGCTTTTTGGCAAGATCCTGAGAAGTTCATTTCCACATGCGAGAATCCTTTCGATCTGTACTGAAAAAGCCAGACAGCTGCCAGGGGTGAAAGCTGTCATTACCCACAAAGATGTACCTGGACTGAATGGATTTGGCCTTATTGTTCCGGATCAGCCGGTACTGTGCATGGAAATAGCCCGATACGTTGGCGATGCGATTGCAGCCGTTGCAGCTGACACAATCGAGACAGCTGAAAAAGCATTAAAGCTTATTGAGGTGGAGTATGAGCCCTTGCCTGTAATCGATACTCCAGAGAAAGCGATGGCGCCGGATGCTCCGCAGCTTCATGACAATGGAAATGTTATGCACAGGGCGGGACATAAAAAGGGGGATGTCGGAAAAGGATTTGAACAATGTTCATTCATAGTAGAGGAAACCTATCGGGTTCCAAGGCAGATGCACGTCTATATGGAAACAGAAGGCGGAGTGATTGTTCCTGAGAAAAATGGAACGTTAACCGTGTATGTCGGGACTCAGCATGGGTATAAAGACCGTTTTCAATTAGCGCGCATACTTGGGATGCCCGAAGAACAGATACGGATTATTTCAAGCCCTATAGGCGGATCCTTTGGGGGAAAGGATGAATTAAATATCCAGCCTTATGGAGCGATGCTCGCCCTCATAACGGGATGTCCTGTTAAAATCCATCAAACGAGAAAAGAATCTGTGATTTCGGGGCTGAAAAGACACCCGATGAAAATAATTATGAAAACAGGAGCCAGCAAAGAGGGAAAACTCCTGGCCCATAAGGTTGAGATCCTAGCTGATACAGGTGCATATGCCACATTAGGGCCAGCTATACTGGATTTTGCCGTCGAACACGCTGCAGGTCCATACATGGTGCCGAATGTTGATGTGGAAGGGGTTTCTGTTTTTACCAATAATGGGGTGGCCGGGGAGTTCAGAGGTTTCGGAGGAAATCAGATTACCTTTGCTCTTGAATCCCAAATAGACCGCCTTGCCGAAAAGCTTGGAATGGACCCGCTGGAATTCCGGAGGCGGAATATTAGAAAGGCGGCAGATGCTGGTCCTTTGGGACAAAGAATTGCAGAAACAAATGGGGCTTCAGAAGTTCTTGAAGGAATTTCCCCGGCTTTTGAAAAGAGGAAAGCAGAAGCTGAAAAGTGGAACCTCGAGCATAAGTGGAAGAGGAGAGGCGTAGGCGCAGCGATTGCGATGCATGGGGGCGGCCTGGGATATGGGCGCCTTGATCCGGCTGGAGGAAGACTTTCCCTAACGAATGCCGGTAAAATACAGGCGGCCTTCGGCTTTGAAGAATGCGGCCAGGGAATTCTTGCTGTGATTGAAACCATCATGGTAGAAGAATTAAGCTGTGGAGTAGAGGATTTGGAAATTGTAATTGGGGATACTGCTGTTGTTCCACACAGCGGCTCGACGACTGCTTCCCGCGGAACCAGTATGGTATGGCTGGCTGTCCAGAGGATGAAAAAGGATTTTGCTGATGGGCTCCTTACTGGCGCCAGCAGGATGACAAACATTCCTGAGGCCAATTTAAGGCTGGGAAATGGCGGCATTTTCAGGAGAAAAGGAACTCATCCAATCGTTACGTACAGGGAACTTGCTCAATTCCTTTCCAAGGATGCTCCTTTAATAGTCTCGAGTCGGTTTGATTTTCCGACAACCCCGGATAAAATTGATTCCGGACATTTTTTATATTCCTTTTCAGGTGTCCTTGTTCAAGTGGAAGTGGACATCCTGACAGGGCAAATTAAGATGGTTCATTTAGATCAAACGATCTCCGCTGGTCCAGTGGTCAATCCTGCGGGATATACCGGCCAAATTGAAGGCGGTGGAGTCATGGGCATTGGGTATGCTCTCATGGAAGAAGCGGTAATGGTTGAGGGAAGATATGCTGCTGAGAATCTGGATTCCTATCTCGTGCCAAGTATTTGCGACGTTCCAGAGTTAAAGGTGATGCCGGTTGAAACCCTGGCTGAGGGTGACCAATATGGACCGAGGGGTGTCGGGGAAATCGGAACGGTAGCCGTTGCTCCGGCGATCACTAAAGCCATCCATGATGCACTGGGTCATTGGGTACAGACATTGCCTGTCTCAGCGGAGGAAATCATAACAGCATGCGGCGAAAGGGGGATGAACAAATGGATGAAAACCACCTAGCAGAGCAGACGACTGTAAAAGATTCAACCATTTCTTTTATGGTAAATGGGGAGCGTGTGACAGCTGCCTTATCCCCGGCCCTTCGACTGGTGGATATTTTACGAGATAAACTGATGTTGACCGGAACCAAATTATCCTGTGGAATTGGCCGGTGCGGGGCTTGTTCCGTCTTAATGAATGGCCGGCTTGTCAATTCGTGTCTTGTACTGGCCTATCAAATTGAGGGAGCTTCCCTCACAACAATAGAAGGACTTGGGAAGGGGCGGGATGGACTGCATCCCATTCAAGAGGCTTTCCTCGAAGAAGGAGGCTTCCAGTGCGGATATTGTACTTCAGGGATGGTGATGGCTGTTAAATCCCTGCTGGATGAAACTCCACAGCCAAGTCAGGAGCAGGTAAGGGAGGCACTCTCGGGAAACATTTGCCGCTGTACGGGATATGGCGGTATTTTAAGGGCCGTCGATCGGGCTGCATGCCGTGCCAGGATGTAATCATTAACTTCTGAACCTCGATCGAATATCGAACGAGGTTTTTTACTCCTCCGTTTGCTCTTTAAGACTCTAGTGATCGACTATGGTGCAAGGGCCTGTAAAAGCAAAGACCAGGGAGAATCCCTGGCAGCCGGAGTTTAACTTGGCATGCATGTGCTGAAATCAATCCTGCTTCTATGAATATGGTAACTAAAGGTTTCTTCCAATTATATGAAGCAATGGAAAAATTATTGTTGAATTCCTATTATCACCCGTGCTAATCTATTAAGTACAATGAAAGCGTTTGCAACTTCCCGTCACTTTTGGGTGCGCAAACGTTTTTATTATCTTTGGAGGGGGGACTTTTATGAGACGGCTATTTTCTTCGATACTGGCTTTCGCACTTTTATTTCCAGCGAGTGCAGCTCCGTACGGACTTGCGGCGAATACACAGACAGCTTCTTACCAAAAGGTTGTGCTCAGGGGAAATGCAGCTGGTTTAGATTGGTCTTCAGATAACAATCCTTTACAGTTTGCAGAAGAGGAAGGGGTCTGGAAAAGCGCCCCGGTTCATCTTCAAGGCGGAAAGGAAGTCGAATACAAATTCGTCATGGACGGAAATTGGCTGGAAGGAGAAAATCTTCGTTTTACCCCACCACAGACAGGCGCTTACATCTTCATTTTCCATCCTGGTGATCAAAGGAAAGTGAATGTTCAAATTGATTTATCTCAATTTACTGGATCCCTTAAACTTGAGGTCACACTCCCCGAAGAGACCCCAGAATGGGCCATTCCAACAATCGGTTCAACTTTAAATGATTTTAATTATGCAGTCACAGCATTAAGAAAAACGGGAGACATGAAATGGGAGATAGAACTCGCAGGCAATTCAGGCGAGGAAATAGAATATCTTTACGCTTTAGGTGACGGGCAATATCAGGAAAGCGCACAGGCAAAGCGGAAAGCGGCTTTTAAAGAAGGCGGAATGGTATACAGTGACATTGTTGCCGACTGGAAGGCTGTTCCTGTGGCTAAAAGTGTAACTCATAATTTTACGATTTCACCCGAGATTCCGTCTTCTAAGGATGATGTTACAGCCTCAGTTACGGTAAAACATTATGGTTCGGTGTCCAAGGGAGCAATCTACTATACTACTGATGGCTCCAGGCCAGAAGGTGCACGGGGAGAAGCTGGCAACGGGCAAGTGGCACACATGGTGAAGGAATCAGAGCATGTCGAAAATGGAGTCACGATCACCATTTTTAATGGGGTGATTCCAAAACAGGCAGACAGGACAAGGGTGAAGTACATTGCTGATGTCTGGGAGGAATCCGGAACCTCTTCCCAATTTGCAGATACAAACAGTCCCCATCATGAAGGAGCTACCGAATTTGCCTATTACTCAGACGAATTTAAATCCCCTGACTGGGCAAAAAAGGCAGTTATTTATCATGTATTTGTGGATCGATTCCTCAATGGCGACCCGGCGAATGATGAACCGGGATCTACAGAGCTTGAGTATGATGAGCGGCTTAAAGGCTGGATGGGCGGAGATTTACAGGGAGTTCTCGAAAAACTGGATTATCTCAAGGATTTAGGTGTCAACACAATCTGGCTGTCGCCCATATTCGAAGGACCATACTCACATGGTTATCATCCAGCGGACTTCAAAGCGGTTGAAGATCATTTTGGAAGCAAGGAATTAATAAAAGAAGTGATTGATACAGCCCATGCAAAAGGGTTAAAGGTTGTCTATGATTTTGTGCCAAATCATACATCAGTCAGGCACCCTTTTTTCCAGGACGCCCTGACAAACGGTGAAAGCAGCCCGTATTACGATTGGTATACCTTCACAGAGTGGCCGGATAAATATGAAACCTTCCAGGGGATATCCGAGCTGCCCCAATTCAATAATGATCATGCAGAAGCAAGGAACTACATGCTGAATGAGGTGGTCCCCTATTGGTTAATGGACCTGGATTTTGATGGGTTCCGCCTTGATTATGCCAAGGGGCCAAGCTACAGCTTCTGGGTGGATTTCCGGCATAAAGTCAAGCAGCTGAAACCGGAGGCGTTTATTTTCGGCGAGGTTTGGGACAGCCGGGAAAAGATTGATACTTATGAAGGAGAGCTTGACGGGGCGTTGGATTTCGGGTTGAGGGACGCAATCGTAAACGCTTTTGCTAAAAATCAATCCATGAAGCCGCTGGAAGAAACGATTCGGAAAAACCTTGCCACTTACTCGAAGGAATATGTCACAGCGTCCTTCCTGGATAGTCATGATCAGCCTCGATTCCTGTTTGAAGCAGGCGGTGACAAAGATATGCTTAAATTGGCTGCTGCAGCACAGTTCACGCTGCCTGGTGCCCCTGTTGTATATTATGGGGATGAGGTTGGATTATCCCAAAGCAGGGACCATAATTCAGTATCGGACTGGAAGGACCGCTATTTCAGGGAGATGATGCCTTGGGAGGCTGAAAAGCAGGATTTAGAAGTAAAAGAGTTTTATAAAAAAATCATCAAGCTCCGAACAAGCAAGACTGCACTTTCTACCGGTGCTTTTCAGGCATTGTCGGCTCAGCAAGATCTTCTCGCTTACGAACGTTCAGATGAAAGCGGGAGATTCTTAATCGTGATAAACAAGGGTGAGAAGGCAGTAAAAGTGGATGTCAACGCTCTTTATAACCAGCCAAAAATTACAGATGTCACCTTAGCCAATGCCTTGGACAATGAAGTGATCAAGAACAATGAACACGGAGATTTGGAGTTTACGGCTAATGCCAGGTCCTTTTCGATTTTTGAAATTACTGGTTCATTGGTCTACAGCGACAAGCCAATAGATTCTGGCAAGATGTACGACAAGGTGGTACTAAGGGGATCACAGCCTCTCTCGTGGGATGGCGACGATGCCCCATTAACCTATAATACGGATGAAAAATTATGGGAAAGCCAGCCAATCGAATTGCAGGCTGGGAAAGAAATCCAATTTAAATATGTAATGGATGGGAATTGGCTGGAGGGTGAAAACCTTACCTTTACACCTCAATCCACGGAAAACTATGTATTTGCCTTTGATGCCCATGGCCAACGGAAAATCAATGTAACACCTGCCCGGAAAAAAATAACCACTAAGGTAAAAATCCATTACCAGCCGAAAAACGGGGATACGAAGGACTGGAATCTATGGGTATGGCCAGATGGCAGGGACGGGCAGGTCTTTGATTTTACTGGTGAGGATGCATTTGGGAAAGTAGCGGAAGTTGAATTAGATGGAGACCACGACCGAGTCGGTTTCATTATCCGTACCGACAGCTGGGAAAAGGATGGCGGCGACCGTTTTATTCAAGGCATCTGGCTTGGAAGTGATGAAGTATGGATAAAATCAGGGGATGATCAGGTTTATACCAGCAACCCTGATGGAAGCACTTCACCTAAAACCTATGACTCTCTTGAAGTTAAGTTTAACTATTATCGCTATGATCAGATTTATGATAACTGGGATATCTGGGTGTGGACAGATAAGACGGATGGTCAGGCGTTGAAATTAGATAAGGAAACGGCTTTTGGAAGGCGAGGTACCATCAAGCTGGAAAAGCTTAATGGTGCAACAAAAGTAGGGTTTATCGTCCGGAAATCGGACTGGTCTGAAAAGGATGTAGCGGAGGATCGGTTCATTACAAGATTTTCCGGGGAAGGAAAAGCGGAAATATGGCTGGCTCAGGACCAACAGCGGATTTTCGATCAGCCAGAAAAGGTGGACCGGACTCCAAGAATTACAAAGGCTGTGATCGATGAGCTGAATAAAATCACCCTGCACACCAATCTGCCATTCTTGCTGTCTGACGGGGTGAACGCGGGGATACAGCTTGACGGGGCCGAAATTGCTAAAGTGGAAGGTCACTCCACAGATTCTGGCAATCTGGTTAATAGAGTAATAATTACCACTAAGGGTGAACTGGATTTATCGAAAACATACCGTGTCAGCAAAGAAGGATTTGGCATGGCCACAGTCCAAATGGGGAAGGTCATCGGCAGCAAGAGCTTTGAAGAAAAATTCTACTATCCTGGAAACGATCTGGGAAACACTTATGCCAAAGCAAAAACTAAATTCCGGGTATGGGCTCCAACCGCAAGTGAGGCGAAACTTGTAACCTATGAAAAATACAATAGCCTATCGGGTACGGAATTTCCCATGACTCGGAGCGAAAAGGGAACATGGACCGCGGAGCTTCAGGGCGACCAGAACGGAACACTCTACACCTATAGGGTGAAAATTGGTGATGACTGGAATGAAGCGGTCGACCCATACGCTAGAGCGGTTGCCGTCAATGGGGATAAAGGTGCAGTCGTAAACCTTGAAGCTACCGATCCGAAAAAGTGGAAAAAGAATAGGCCAAAGATGGAGAATCCCGAGGATGCCATTATCTATGAGGCACATATTCGAGATTTAACCATTCATCCTGACAGCGGTATTCCCGAAAAGTATAAAGGGAAATTCCTGGGGGTTGCGGAAACCGGGACTGCTGGGCCCAATAAGGTAAAAACAGGGCTCAGCCATGTGAAAGATTTAGGCATCACCCACTTGCAGTTTATTCCGATGTATGATTACAACACGGCGAGTGTGGATGAAACAAAACTGGATACCCCGCAGTACAACTGGGGATATGATCCAAAGAACTATAATGTACCAGAAGGCTCATATTCCACGGACCCATATACACCGGCTGTGCGAATCAGAGAAATGAAACAAATGATCCAGACGATTCATGAAAATGATATCCGTGTCATGATGGATGTAGTGTACAATCATATGTTCAGTGCCTTCGAATCGAATTTCCATAAGCTTGTGCCAGGCTACTATTACAGGTACAACGATGATGGCACACTGAGTAACGGCACAGGTGTTGGAAACGATACTGCATCCGAACATAAAATGATGCGCAAGTTTATTATTGATTCGGTTACTTATTGGGCGAGGGAATATCACATTGATGGTTTCCGCTTTGACCTTATGGGCATCCATGATGTTGAGACGATGAACGAAGTCCGCAAGGCATTGGATAAAATTGACCCCTCGATTATCGTCATTGGCGAAGGATGGGACCTCGGGACCAATTTGCCTCCGGAATTAAAGGCAAATCAAAAGAATGCGTATAAAATGCCGGGGATCGGCCATTTCAATGACGATATCCGGGATGGATTGAAGGGAAGCGTTTTTGATGAGCAGGACAATGGATTCGTTAACGGAAAGGATTCCATGGAGCTTCGGATCAAAAAGGGAGTAGCTGGCGGAATTTCCTATACTCAAGAAATAAAAACCTTTGCCGAAGACCCTGAACAAACGGTAACGTACGTTGAAGCACATGATAACCACACTCTCTGGGATAAACTGCAATTGACCAATCCCAATGACAGTGAACAAACATGGAAAAAAATGCACAAGCTTGCGACGTCTGTTGTACTCACCTCCCAGGGAATATCATTCATCCACGCAGGACAGGAGTTTATGCGGACAAAAGGCGGAGACCATAATAGCTATAAATCGCCTGACTCCATAAACCAGCTGGATTGGAATCGGCGCAGTGACTTCGATAAAGAGGTAGAATATTTTAAAGGCTTAGTAGCGCTGCGAAAAAGCAGTCCAGCCTTTAGAATGACGACCGAAGAGGATATCAGGAATCATCTGGAATTCCTTCAGACTCCTGCCAATACGGTTGCTTTTGTACTTGAAAATCCTGTTAAAAGAAAAGGAACTCAACGATATGTAGTGGCCTATAATGCGAACAGATCGACGGTGGAAATTGAGCTTCCGGCAAAAGGGAATTGGAAAGTTCTGGTGAATGGAGAGCGCGCAGGAACCAGGACTCTCGGCACAATCAGAGGGGAAAAAATGAAGGTTCCGCCTTTAAGTACCTATGTACTTGAATTAACTGGAGCAAAATAAACATTCACTGGGTGGCTGTCTGTTTGCTGATTAAAATGGATTGTGGCCCATATTTACCAAAAACGTCACTCCTTCAAGGAATTATAGTCACTTCGTAAGTAGCCGGCACATAGGATATGTTGACTAAAACTATTACCCACCCCGCAGTTCACAGCTGGCGAAGGCAAGGAGGGTTACTATACTTGAAGGAGAATGAATATACTCACAAGCCATTACTCACCAAACGAGAAAGAGAAGTATTCGAACTGTTAGTACAAGACAAAACAACTAAAGAGATCGCTGGTGAATTGTTTATAAGCGAAAAAACGGTTCGGAATCATATTTCTAACGCTATGCAAAAGCTAGGCGTAAAGGGGCGTTCCCAAGCGGTTGTAGAGCTCCTTCGGATGGGAGAACTAGAACTTTGATTTTGACCGGCCTTCCTTTTTTGGGGAGGCCGGTTATCAATTTGGCAGATGAACTCGCATGCCAAAGTTCTCCGATGCAAATAAGGACAGAATGCAGCCGGCAGTGTGCCGGCTGTATTTTTTCTTGAAATTCTTGCGGAAATCATAGAAAATAAGAACACTGATAGAGAGCATCAATTGAATTGGCATGGAATGTTTTCACATGGGAGTGTTAAAGATGAAGCTTGAAGATCTAAATCTGCCTAATAATAAAAATACAGAAATGGTGGCGGATATTGAAAAGGAACTGCGCTACATAGCGGGGATTATAAAACAGAAAGGCCGTGAATTGTTAAGTAATTATACTATTACACCTCCTCAGTTCGTAGCCCTGCAGTGGCTATTTGAAGACGGTGATATGACAATTGGGGAACTTTCCAACAAAATGTACCTGGCTTGCAGTACGACGACTGATTTAGTTGACCGCATGGAAAAAAGCAAGCTGGTTGTCCGGGTTAAAGATCCGAATGACAGAAGGGTTGTCCGCATACATCTTCTGGAAGAAGGAGAACGGATCATCGATGAAGTCATCAAAAAGAGACAGCTGTATTTGCAGGAGATCTTAGTTAATTTTACAGATAATGAAGTTCTTTCACTAAAGGACAACCTGACGAAATTACATCAAGAAATGCGTGAAGAATGAGGCGAGATTTTTGAAACGACCGATTGGAATTATTGATTCGGGTGTGGGCGGTTTGACCGTGGCAAAGGAAGTTATGCGGCAGCTGCCTCATGAACATATCATTTACCTCGGGGATACGGCCCGATGTCCCTATGGACCGAGATCAGCAGAAGAGGTACGAAGGTTTACATGGGAGATTACCAGGTTTCTGCTAAATAAAGAGATAAAAATGCTTGTCATCGCCTGTAATACAGCCACAGCAGTTGCACTTGAGGAAATCAGCGCAGCTCTCCCTATTCCTGTATTAGGCGTTATCCATCCAGGGGCGAGGACAGCTATAAAAGTTACCAGCAATTATCATATTGGTGTCATTGGAACAGAGGGAACGATTAAAAGTGCCGCCTACGAGCATGCACTGAAGTCCATCAACCGCCAGACCGATGTTCAGAGCCTGGCGTGCCCTAAATTTGTACCGCTGGTTGAAAGTGGAGAGTATGATGGTCCGGTAGCGAAAAAGGTTGTTGCCGATACATTGCAGCCATTCAAAGACAAGGAGCTGGACACACTTATTCTAGGCTGTACTCATTACCCGCTGCTGGAGCCTTTGATCAAAAGGTTTATGGGAGAAGAAGTAAAAGTGATCAGCTCCGGGGAAGAAACGGCAAGAGAAGTGAGTACGATCCTCCATCACAATAAAATGCTCAACGGCGGGGAAGAAGCACCTGTCCACGAATATTTTACGACTGGATCCAAAAAGATCTTTTCAGCCATCGCTTCACAATGGCTTGGAAAGACAATCACAAATGTACAGACCATAAAACTATGAAAAGCTCCGGGAAGGGGCTTTTTTTCTTCCAAAAATCTTTTCCCAGCCGGTCTAATTTTAAAATAGGCTCGTATAAATGGTAGTACAAACTGTCTTTGGAGGGATTCGATGTCTAAAAATAAAAAGGTTACCTTTATGACGGCAGCAACTCTTGCTACTACCGTTTTTCTTTCGGGCTGCGGCTTACTGGGAGGAGAGGAAAAAAAGAAGATAGATCCTCCGCAGGATGCATCCTATCTGGAGGAAAGTGAAACAGAGGTGCTGGAAGAATCACAGGAAACAGATATCAAAACGGAGGAGCAGAAGGAAGAAGGTGTTGAAACGACTGTCCCGACGGAGCTTTACCTGATTGATAAAAATGGGTACGTTGTCTCCCAAACAATGAATCTTCCTAAAAAGGAAGGAATTGCGGCACAAGCACTGCAATATCTTGTTCAAAATGGGCCGGTCACCGAAATGCTCCCTAATGGCTTCCGGGCCGTTCTTCCTGTCGACACCCAGATGACAGTCAATATTAAGGACGGCACTGCTACGGTCGACTTTTCCAAGGAATTCGCAAACTATAAAAAAGAGGATGAACTAAAAATCCTGCAGGCAGTAACCTGGACACTGACGCAATTTGATTCGATCGAGACTGTAAAGCTTCAGCTTAACGGAAAAGAGCTGAACAGCATGCCCGTAAATGGTACGCCAATCAGTGAAGGACTCAGCCGGGCAGACGGGATTAATATCGATACAGAAAGCGCGGTTGACATTACCAATACAAAAGCTCTTACGGTCTACTATTTAGGCGGGGAAGAAGACAGCTATTATTATGTGCCTGTGACCAAGCGGGTGGATAATGAGGCGCCAGATGATATCTCTTCCATCATTAATGAACTGGCAGCCGGACCGGAATATGGATCGGGACTGCATTCGGAATTCCAGGCAAATGTAAAGCTGCTTGAGAATCCGAAGATTGATGATGGAAAGGTGACTCTTGATTTTAACGAATCCATCTATGGGAGCTTCAAAGAAAAAATCGTCTCCGAACATGCCTTGAACACTTTGGTCCTTTCCCTAACGGAGCAAAAAGGTATAGAAAGCGTAGCCGTAACGGTTAATGGTAAGGCGGAGCTTGTCACTGAAAAAGGGGAAAAACTCTCGGAGCCTGTAACACGGCCGGAAAAAGTGAACACTGGTAGTTTTTAATTGGGTAAATTTGTTATACTAATACATGACAGATAAAGAGGCAGGCTTGTTGCTGCCTCTTATTTATTGTTTTAGCTGAAATGGCAGTTTCCTGACAAAATACATCGGGAAACAGATTAAGGAGGAACAAAGGCAATGCGTTTTGATGGACGTGAATCCCAACAATTAAGGCCTGTACATATTGAGACTGATTATCTGAAACATCCGGAAGGTTCAGTGCTTATTTCTATTGGAGACACAAAAGTGATTTGCTCCGCAAGTATAGAGGATCGGGTGCCGCATTTTATGCGCGGTACGGGAAAAGGCTGGATCACCGCAGAATATTCAATGCTCCCAAGGGCTACTGAGCAGCGGAATATCAGGGAGTCTTCAAAAGGAAAGGTCACAGGGCGAACGATGGAAATTCAGCGGCTGATCGGCCGTGCACTGAGGGCTGTCGTAAATCTTGAAGCGATTGGAGAGCGAACAGTCTGGATTGACTGTGATGTGATCCAGGCGGATGGCGGCACACGCACAGCTTCCATAACGGGTGCCTATGTGGCGATGGCACAGGCATTGGATAAGCTTCAAAAAGAAAAAAGATTAAAAAGTCATCCAGTAACAGATTTTTTAGCCGCAACCAGTGTAGGAATCCTTGAGAGTGGACAGGTGGTTGTTGACCTGAATTATGTGGAGGATTCGGCCGCTCATGTGGACATGAATGTCGTCATGACAGGAAGCGGAGAGTTTGTCGAGCTTCAGGGAACCGGGGAAGAAGCCACATTCTCCTACAATCAGCTGCAGGAACTATTGAAAGGTGCGCAAGAAGGAATCATGGAACTTTTCGAGTTTCAAAAACAGGCATTAGGTGAAAGTCTTGCCATTACGATTGCCAATGCGAGAAAAGGATAGGGGCATGGAAAGATGAACGAAGTGATCATTGCAACAAAAAACAAGGGAAAAGCCAAGGAGTTCGAACGGATTTTTGGCTCAAAAGGAATACAGGTTAAGACCCTGCTTGATTTTCCCGAAATCCCGGACGTAGAGGAAACTGGTTTAACCTTTGAAGAAAATGCGATTATCAAGGCTGATGCCATTGCCAAACTCATGGGGAAAATGGTGATAGCTGATGATTCCGGCCTTGAAGTCGATGCGCTCGAAGGACGCCCGGGCGTGTATTCCGCCCGCTATGCTGGAGCCGAGAAGAACGACAGTGCCAATACGGAGAAGGTGCTGCAAGAGTTGGCGGGGGTCCTGGAAAGAGACCGCACGGCAAGATTCAGGTGTGTTCTCGCCGTGGCGGCGCCGGGTGAGAAGACTGTTGTCTATTCAGGCACATGTGAAGGGCGTATTCTGACTGAGCCGAGAGGAACAAATGGATTTGGCTATGATCCTGTTTTTTTCGTAGAGGGAAAAGGCAAGACGATGGCTGAACTCCCGCCTGAAGAAAAGAACAAGATCAGCCACCGTGCCGATGCATTAAAGAAGCTGGAAAAAAGCCTGGATTTAGGTAATGGTGAGGGGCTATGAGCAAAATTCTGATTGTAAGTGACAGTCATGGCTCAACTGAACTGCTGGAAGAGCTGAAGAGCAGGCATGCTTCTGAAGTCGACATGATGATCCATTGCGGAGATTCGGAATTGGAAAAGGAAGACGAAGCATTGGCAGGGTTTACTGTTGTAAAGGGAAATTGTGATTTCTTTGGCGACTTCCCCGAAGAGGCCTTGCTAGAGATAGATGGATACAGAATATTTGTGACCCACGGGCATTTGCATTCTGTCAAATCCAATCTGCTCAGTCTTTCCTACAGAGCCGAAGAGGCTGGAGCATCCATTATTTGTTTTGGCCATTCACACCTGCTGGGGGCGGAAATAATCGGAGGCAGCCTTTTCATCAATCCTGGCAGTATCCGGCTGCCAAGGGGGAGACGCGAGAGAACCTATGTAATTTTAGAGCTGAAACAGGGGAGAGCTTACCTTCGGGTATACGACCATGACCGGGGAGAAATAACTTCCCTGTCGCAGGAATTTACACTTCCTGCTCCGCGCTAGATGCTGTATAATAACCAGAGGGAGATGGCTTCTTCCTCTGGAACAAAAAATTAAGAATAATGGTTGACTTTTGATGTTCCGGCTAATATAATAAATCTTGTCTTTGAAAAGTATATGTCCCAGTAGCTCAGCAGGATAGAGCAACGGCCTTCTAAGCCGTCGGTCGGGAGTTCGAATCTCTCCTGGGACGCTATATGAAAGGAAAAAACTCACCTCATCAGGTGAGTTTTTTTTGTTGTTCGCCAAATTTTTTAAAAAATGAAAAATGTTTTAAAATCGGGGTTGTAAGCGGATACAGCACGACCTATAAATCTAAATTATCTAAAAATTTTAAAAAACCCGTTGACTCCGGCTGAAATTGAGCGTAAGATAGTCCTCAAATAAAAGAAATATATTTTGTTTAGATCATGATAGCTGGACGGTCAAAGGATTTCAGGGCACCTTCCGCACATCATTTTCGGAATTTTTTTTATCTTGGGTTTTATCTATTTAAAGCGTTTATTCAGTAAAAGGAGTGTTCCAAGTGCCCGAACAATGGATTTATCTAAACGGTGAATTCGTCACAAAGGAAAATGCAAAGATATCCGTTTATGACCATGGATTTCTGTACGGAGACGGGGTCTTTGAGGGAATTCGCGTTTATGGGGGCAATATATTCAGGATGGAAGAGCATATGGACCGGCTATACAGGTCAGCTAAATCCATTATGCTTGAAATCCCGCACAGTCAGAATGAACTTACAAACTTGATTGTGGAGACAGTGGAAAAAAATAAACTTGAAAATGCTTATATCCGGGCAGTGGTATCAAGAGGCACCGGCGACCTGGGACTGGATCCCAATAATTGCACTAGTGCAAATGTCGTCATTATCGTTGAGCCACTATCAATTTTTCCTAAAGAACTATATGAAACCGGGCTTGAAATTGTTACTGTAGCAACAAGAAGAAACAGGCCGGATGTTTTAAGTCCGAAAGTGAAATCATTAAACTACCTTAACAACATTCTGGTAAAAATCGAAGCGCGTCTGGCCAATGTCAATGAAGCGCTGATGCTTAACGACCAAGGATATGTTGCTGAAGGTTCAGCAGATAATGTGTTTATCATTAAGGGAAACACATTTTATACACCTCCTGGCTATATAGGAGCACTTGAAGGCATTACAAGGAACGCAGTGATGGAAATCGCCGGGGACCTTGGCTACGAAATGAAGGAAGAGCCTTTCACAAGGCATGATGTCTACACAGCGGATGAGGTATTCTTGACTGGGACTGCAGCAGAGGTAATTGCAGTAGTGAAAGTGGATGGCAGGGTAATCGGAGACGGTGTTCCGGGTCAACACACCAAAGAGATTTTAAAGGAATTCAGAAAAAGAGTAGTCCTTGAAGGTGTCAAGGTCTACAGCCAAACTGAACCAAGCGTAAGCTGAATATTCGAAAAAGCAAAGACGAGGACAAGTAATTTTATGCGGAAGCCATCTACAGAGAACCGGCAGTGCTGAGAGCCGGTGTTGGCAGCATAGGATGAACTCACCTCGGAGCGCCGGCTTGAACGAATTCAAGTAAAGCCGGTCGGGTGCCTGCCACCCGTTACCAAAACGAACTGGAAACAGTTCAAGAGTGCACACAGAAAAAGAAGTGTCTGTGTGAATGAGGGTGGTACCGTGGAACAGGTTTTAGAGCCTTTTTCATCCCTTTGCCTTAGGAGAAAAGGCATTTGGAGATGATGAGGCTTTTTTTATGGGAAAAATGCTTGATTTACACCCGTTAATGTTAGAGAAGGCAGTAAAAAAACGAAAAAAATGATGGGGGGCTGAAATAAATGTTACAGGAAGCTGCTTTTACAAAAGTAAAAGCTGAAACTAGTAACGGAAGCGGCGCAGACCTTTTGATCGAGGCTTTGAAAAGGGAAAAGGTGGAAGTGATATTCGGATACCCGGGCGGGGCAGTGCTCCCGATATATGACAAAATATACGACTGCGGGATTACTCATGTACTTCCTCGCCATGAACAGGGCGGAATACATGCCGCTGAAGGCTATGCCAGAATCAGCGGGAAAGCTGGGGTAGTGATTGCCACTTCGGGCCCGGGAGCCACAAATATTGTGACCGGATTGGCTGATGCGATGATGGATTCCCTTCCGCTGGTTGTTTTTACAGGTCAGGTTGCTACGGGAGTCATTGGGACTGATGCTTTCCAGGAAGCAGATATCCTTGGCATCACAACACCGATTACTAAGCATAACTGTCAGATTCGATCCGTTGAAGAAATTCCAAGAGTCATTAAGGAGGCTTTCCATATTGCAACCACTGGCCGCCCCGGGCCTGTACTGATCGACTTCCCGAAAGACATTGCGGCTTTAATTGGAGAAGCTCCCACAGATCCGGAGATTTCACTTCCGGGATATCAGCCTACTCTGGAGCCGAATTACCTCCAGATAAGGAAGCTGGCAGAGGCGGTCAGTACAGCGAAAAAGCCAGTAATCCTAGCTGGAGCGGGCATCCTCTTTGCCAAAGCCTCCGATTTATTACTGGAGTACGCCGAACAGCAGCAGCTTCCGATTGTTAATACTCTGCTGGGACTGGGAAGCTTTCCGGCGGACCACCCTTTATCACTGGGTATGGCAGGGATGCATGGCTGTTACACAGCCAATATGGCGTTATACGAATGCGATTTGCTCATTAATATCGGAGCGAGATTCGATGACAGGCTGACGGGCAATCTTAAGCACTTTGCTCCGAAAGCCACGGTGGCTCACATTGATATAGACCCTGCGGAAATCGGCAAGAATGTCCCAACAGCCATCCCGGTTGTAGGCGATGCCAGGGAAGCACTGAGCATGCTTGTCAAACAGGATGGAAAAACCCCGCAGCATTCGGAGTGGATGAAGAAGCTTGAAAGCTGGAAGAAAGAATATCCGTATTGGTATGAAAATGCCGAATCGCCGCTCAAGCCGCAGAGAGTAATGGAAATGCTGTATGAAAAATCAAATGGGGACGGCATTGTTGTTACCGATGTTGGACAGCACCAAATGTGGGCCGCCCAGTACTATCCATTTAAAAAGCCGAATCGCTGGGTCACATCAGGCGGTCTTGGCACAATGGGCTTTGGCCTTCCTGCTGCGGTAGGTGCACAGCTGGCGGATCGCTCAGCATGTGTGATTGCAGTGCTCGGGGATGCTGGATTCCAAATGTCAACCCAGGAGCTTGCTGTCATTAAAGAATTCAACCTTCCTATAAAGATTGCAATCTTTAACAATCGCTCTCTTGGAATGGTAAGGCAGTGGCAGGAAATCTTTTATGAAGAAAGGTACTCCCACAGCAAGATTTCTGTTCAGCCTAACTTTGTAAAACTGGCTGAAGCCTATGGCATTAAAGCCTACGAAATTACAACAGAGTCTGAAGCAGACAGCATCCTAAATGAAGTCATGGAAGCTAACGAGCCTGTCCTGCTGGATTTCAGGGTTGCTGAAAGTGAAAATGTATATCCAATGATAGCCCCTGGAAAAGGAAGTCATGAAATGGTGGGTGTGAAAAAATGAAACGGATTATTACGCTGACCGTCTTAAATCGACCAGGCGTCCTTAACAGGATCACAAACCTGTTTTCTAAGCGGAACTATAACATTGAAAGCATTTCGGTAGGCCATACCGAACAAGAGGGAGTTTCCAGGATTACATGCGTGGTCAATGTTGAAAATGGCGGGGTATGTGAACAGATTACAAAGCAGCTCAATAAACAAATCGATGTTATTAAAGTAACAGACATCAGCGACCAGGCGGTAGTCGCGCGTGAGTTGGCCCTTATTAAGGTACAATCACTGCCGCACACAAGAAATGAAATTTATTCCTTAATCGAACCATTCCGTGCCTCTGTAATTGATGTAGGGAAAGACAGCCTGATCATCCAGATTACTGGGGAGTCAGACAAAGTGGAAGCCTTCATTGAACTGATTAAGCCTTATGGAATCAAGGAACTGGCACGGACAGGAACAACAGCATTCCCGCGCAGCAGCCAGCGGACAAACCAGGCTAAAAACTATTCAATAGTTTAAAAAATATACTAATAATTATGAAAAGGGAGAGAAATCACAATGGCAAAAATGTATTATAACGGAGACGCAAACCCACAGTACTTACAAGGAAAGAAAGTAGCAATCATCGGATACGGTTCTCAAGGTCATGCACATGCCCAAAACCTTCGTGAAAGCGGCGTTGAAGTGGTAATCGGTCTAAGAGAGGGCCGTTCATGGGATAAAGCAGTTGAAGATGGATTCAAGGTATTTTCGGTAGGAGAGGCTACAGCTCATTCAGATGTAGTTATGATCCTGCTTCCAGATGAACTTCAGCCTTCTGTTTACAATAATGAAATCAAGCCTAACTTAACAAACCAGGCTTTAATGTTTGCACATGGTTTCAACATCCACTTTAGCCAAATCACTGCGCCTAAGGAATCTGATGTCTTGCTTGTTGCGCCAAAAGGCCCGGGACACCTAGTAAGAAGAACATATACGGAAGGTGCCGGGGTACCTGCATTGTTCGCAATCTATCAAGATGTAACTGGAGAAGCCAGAGAGCTTGCCCTTGCATATGCACACGGTATTGGATCACTTCGTGCAGGCGGTTTGGAAACATCATTTAAAGAAGAAACAGAAACAGATCTTTTCGGAGAGCAGGCAGTTCTTTGCGGAGGATTGACTTCATTAGTAAAAGCAGGATTCGAAACATTGACAGAAGCTGGCTACCAGCCTGAGCTTGCATATTTCGAATGTCTGCATGAACTGAAATTGATTGTAGACCTAATGTACGAAGGCGGACTTGAAGGAATGCGCTACTCCATTTCCGATACAGCGCAATGGGGTGACTTTGTAAGCGGGCCGCGTGTAGTAACAGCCCAGGCGAAAGAAGAAATGAAAGCTGTGCTTAAAGATATTCAGGAAGGTAAGTTTGCTAAGGACTGGATCCTGGAGAATCAGGCAAACCGCCCAGTATTCAATGCAATCAATGAAAACGAAAAGCAGCATCCAATCGAGGTTGTGGGAAGGGAACTTAGAGCTATGATGCCATTTGTCAATAAGGATAAAAAGAAAGAAGTGGCAGCTAGTGCAAAAGGTTAAGATTTTTGATACGACATTAAGGGATGGGGAGCAGTCGGCTGGAGTCAATTTGAACATGTCCGAAAAGCTGGAGATTGCGAGACAGCTAGAAAGATTGAGCGTTGACATTATCGAAGCAGGGTTTCCAGCTGCTTCTCCCGGTGACCTTGCGTCGGTCAGAGAGATAGCCAGAACCATAAAGGGGTGCTCGGTCACAGGGCTTGCGAGAGCGGTCATTTCAGATATCGATGCAGCCTGGGAGGCTTTAAAAGAAGGGGCTGAACCAAGACTTCATACTTTTATAGCCACTTCACCGATCCACAGGGAATTTAAACTTAAACAATCCAAGGAACAAGTGATAGAAACAGCAGTAAGCTCGGTCAGGTATGCAGCTTCGAAATTTGCCGTTGTTCAGTGGTCGGCAGAGGATGCGTGCCGGACGGAGCTGCCGTTCCTGGCGGAGATTATTGAACAGGTCATCCGGGCAGGTGCACAAGTCATCAATATCCCGGATACCGTAGGCTATATCACTCCTGAAGAATATGGGAATGTTTTTAAATATTTATACGAACACGTTCCTTCTATTAATAAAGTGGAACTTTCCACTCATTGCCATGATGACTTGGGTCTTGCTGTAGCCAATTCTTTAGCTGCCGTCCAGCATGGTGCAAGACAGGTTGAAGGCACAATCAATGGGATTGGGGAAAGGGCTGGGAACACGGCTCTCGAGGAACTGGCAGTTGCCCTTCATATCAGAAAGGATTACTTCCAGGCAGAAACGAGGCTGAATCTCCAGGAAATCAGCCGAACTTCTACTCTCGTTTCAAAGCTTACCGGTATGGAGGTTCCTGCAAATAAGGCGGTTGTTGGCCGAAATGCTTTTGCTCATGAGTCTGGAATTCACCAAGATGGTGTGTTGAAAGAAAAGACTACCTATGAAATTATCTCTCCGGAACTAGTAGGCTATCAAAATAATTCAATGGTTCTTGGAAAGCACTCTGGCCGCCATGCTTTCCGGAACCGCCTAAAAGAATTGGGAATAGAAGTTCAGGATCAAGAAATCAACCGTTTGTTCAGTGTTTTCAAGGAGACGGCCGACCGAAAAAAGGAAATGACAGACGAAGACCTTGTGGCTATAGTGCTTGAGGAAGGTCTATCCAAAACGGAGAGCTTCTATGAACTGAAATCGATCCAGGTCCAATACGGTACAAATCAGATTCCAACAGCAACTGTAACACTTTCGGGTTCAGCCAATGAAGAAATTCAGGAGGCAGGGACCGGTGCAGGCAGTATAGAAGCTCTTTATAATACATTGGAAAAATGCATGAATGAAACAATTGATCTACTAGACTACCGTATTCAATCAGTAGGCGCCGGCCGGGACGCCCTCGCACAGGTCTATGTGAAAATGAAATGTGCAGGCAAAGAAACAAGCGGGAGAGGACTTGCACAGGATGTCCTTGAAGCATCGGCAAAAGCTTATTTGAATGCAGTAAACCGTGTTTTATATATGAAAGAGAGTGCTGAGCCAATCGTTAGCAGATAATTTTTTACAAACAAATGGAGGGGAAGCTCATGAAAAAGAGAATCGCAGTCCTGCCCGGAGATGGGATTGGCAAGGAGGTAACCAAAGGGGCAATCAATGTCCTGCAGGCAGTGGGTGAACGGTTTGGGCATCAGTTTGAATTCACTTATGGAAGTATTGGAGGAGGGGCTATTGATGCACACGGTACCCCGCTTCCTGAGGAGACTATAGAAGTTTGCAAGAAAAGTGATGCCGTTCTCCTTGGTGCAGTAGGTGGGCCTAAATGGGAAACCCTTCCAGGACATCTCCGTCCCGAAAAAGGACTGTTGAGAATCAGGAAAGAGTTGAACCTCTATGCTAATTTACGGCCAGTGAGCTATTATTCCAGTACGGCAGCCACATCCCCTTTGCGTCAGGAAGTGATTGAAGGGGCCGACATGCTTGTTGTGAGGGAGTTGACAGGCGGTCTTTACTTTGGCAAACCAAGCGAAAGGTCCACTGCAGAGAATGGAGAGGACTCCGTTGTAGACACTCTTTTTTATAAAAAGAGCGAGATGGAACGGGTTATCCGTCTAGCCTTCCAGCTGGCGGAAAAACGTGATAAAAAGGTAACCTCTGTAGACAAGGCGAACGTATTGGAATCTAGCCGCATGTGGAGGGAAACTGCAGAGGAAATTGCGAAGGAACATCCTGCGGTCAAGCTTGAGCATATGCTGGTCGACAATGCTGCGATGCAATTGATCAGGAATCCAAAACAATTTGATGTACTTGTTACAGAGAATTTATTCGGGGATATTTTAAGTGACGAAGCGTCCGTTTTAACGGGTTCATTGGGAATGCTGCCTTCAGCCAGCATTTCTGAGAACGGTCCATATCTTTACGAGCCCATTCATGGCTCGGCTCCAGATATCGAAGGAAAGAATATTGCAAACCCAATTGCGATGATCCTATCGGCGGCAATGATGTTAAGGACCTCCTTTAACTTGGATAAAGAAGCGGCAGCAGTCGAAAATGCAGTAAAGCAGGTGCTGGAGTCTGGATCTAAAACGAGCGATATTGCTTTGCCTGGCCAAAAAACTATCGGTACCGCCGAAATGATAGAAGAAATCAAGGCCACTATTCTTGATAATCAAGCAGTAATGAATATTATGGGCGTTTATTCCTGAAAGCGAGGAGGGTGAATGATGGGAAAAACGATTATTGAAAAACTTTGGGAAAACCATGTAGTACACCGGGAAGAGGGGAAACCTGACTTGCTTTATATCGATCTTCATCTAGTCCATGAAGTCACCTCGCCTCAGGCTTTTTCCGGATTAAGGCTAAAAAACAGGTCAGTCAGGAGGCCGGACAGGACCTTTGCGACCATGGACCACAATGTACCAACTGTAAATCGGTTCAATATAACAGATCCAATCGCGAATAACCAAATGGAGACCTTGAGGAACAACTGTGAAGAATTCGGGATTACTTTGGCGGATATTAACAGTCCTGAGCAGGGGATTGTCCACGTAATCGGGCCTGAATTAGGTTTGACACAGCCTGGGATGACAATTGTTTGCGGAGACAGCCATACTTCAACGCACGGTGCTTTTGGGTCCCTTGCATTTGGAATTGGAACAAGTGAAGTAGAACATGTGTTGGCGACTCAGACTTTATGGCAGTCAAAGCCAAGAACCCTGAAGGTACAGATTGATGGCGAGCTGGGACAGGGAGTTCTTGCCAAGGATGTTATCCTTTATGTTCTATCCAAATATGGAGTAAACTTCGGAACAGGGCATATCATAGAATTTTGCGGCAATGTAATCAGGCAAATGTCAATGGAAGAACGAATGACAGTATGCAATATGTCCATTGAAGGCGGAGCAAAGGCTGGTTTAATAGCTCCCGACGATACGACGATTGAATATCTGCGCGGGCGCAAGTATGCCCCTGCTGATGCTGAACTTGAAGCGCTGGCTGAAAAGTGGAAGGCGCTGGCTTCGGATGAGGACGCACAATATAATAAGGAAGTCTATATAGATGGCAGCGAAATTGCACCTATGGTCAGCTGGGGGACAAACCCGGGGCAAACAGCGCCGGTTACAGGAAGAATTCCGTATTTAAGCGAGTGTACCAGTGAAAATGATCAGCGTGCCGTGGAAAGTGCCCTTGCCTACATGGGACTGTCAGAGGGCCAGAATATATCCGATATTAAGGTTCAGAAAGTATTTATTGGATCTTGTACGAATTCCCGTCTCGAGGATTTGCGCATGGCTGCAGAAGTTGCAAAGGGACAGAAGGTACATGAGGATGTTCAGGCAATTGTTGTTCCTGGATCACAAAAAGTCAAGATGATGGCTGAACAGGAAGGGCTTCATAAAATTTTTCTTGATGCCGGTTTTGAATGGCGAGAATCTGGCTGCAGCATGTGCCTGAGTATGAATGCAGACATTGTGCCTGCAGGCGAGCATTGTGCTTCAACTTCCAACAGAAACTTCGAAGGCAGACAGGGTTCAGGAGCAAGGACACATCTAGTGAGCCCTGCTATGGCTGCGGCTGCAGCGGTGAATGGCTGTTTTGTCGATGTTAGAAGAATGACAGGTGCGGAAGCTGTCCATTAAAGCCGACAGAACAAGGGAAAGGAGACTTAACTAATGGCTGGATTAACTACTTTTCGCGGAAAAGCGGCTGGCATGGACAGAGTAAATGTCGATACAGACCAAATTATCCCGAAACAGTTTCTTAAGCGAATTGAAAAAACTGGGTTTGGTCAATATCTGTTTTATGATTGGCGCTTTAAGCAGGACGGATCCCCAAATCCTGACTTTGAACTGAACCGTCCGGAAAATGAAGGAGTTTCAATTCTTGTTGCGAATGAAAACTTTGGCTGCGGGTCGTCCCGCGAACATGCGCCATGGGCATTGCTGGATTATGGGTTCAAGGTCATCATTGCTCCATCGTTTGCAGATATTTTTCATCAGAACTGCTTAAAAAATGGAATGCTTCCGGTTGTCCTAAAGGAGCAGGAAATCAAGTATTTATTGGATAAGACTAAAAATCAGTCCCATGAGCTGACAGTCTCCATTGAAAGCAAAACAGTCACGGACGCAGATGGATTTTCTGCGAGTTTTGAAATCCATCCCTACTGGCAAAATATGCTGATGAACGGCTGGGATGAAATTGAATTGACGCTCCAGATGGAAGACAGCATAAAAAAATACGAGGAATCGGTTCAATAAAGATTTCACAGCCGAATGGCTGTGAAATCTTTTTGTTTTTCAGCCTTTTCATGCTACACTTCTATAAAAAAACACGTTAGGGCGGTAGCAGGCATGAAGAAACGGGATTCAAAAAAGGATAATATTGTTCTGTTTCCAGGCCTAGAAAGGCGCCTGTTGGAAAAAGGACTGGAAAATCTGCACCAAAAACAATATCGGCAAGCCTCTGATCTTCTGGAACAAGCTCGGAAACTTGAACCTGATAACAGTGAAATATATACCGGATTGGTACTGGCTTATTTTGAAGCCGGAAACATCAATCAAGCTCGTAAAATGGCCGCAGAAATGCTGAAAAAAGGCATTGGGGACTATTTTCAAGTAATGGACCTTTATATTATGATTTTGGTCCAGCTAAATGAATATCAGGAAGTCATTACAGCTATAGAAGCCCTTTTGGAAGATAGGGAAGTACCGAAGGAAAAACTGGAGCACTTTTCAAAAATGCTGCATTTCAGCCGCAGGATGGCAGCAGGAAAAAAAGAAACAGCCAATGACCATGACCTGGCTCGGGATATGGGTCACCCAAAGCTTAACCTCTTCGATTGTCTGGATCCTCAGGAGCAAATGATGCTGGCTGCCAGGCTGGCAAACGAAAATATAAGGTCCTACATCACCGAAATAAAGGAATATCTTGCATCGAACGAAGGTGATGCTTTTCAAAAAGCAATGCTCCTTAATATTCTCAAGGAACAGGAATACGAAAAAGAGGTCACAGTTGAAAAATTTGGCATGAAAGAAACGTTTATTCCTGTTTCGCTCCCTGAAATCCATGAGGTTGAAAAGGCTCTGGAAGTAAAACAATTACTCAAAGAAGAACTGGAGAGCGAAGACCCGGTTTTATTTGAAAACATAAAAAGCATGATAGAACGAAATTTTTTCCTGCTCTATCCCTTTACTCCGTCCCCGGAGGCTTCAAGTGCATGGGCTGCTGCCTACCACTATCTTGGGGACCTTTACCTTGGAAAGGCAGAGCCGGCTGATTCTTATGCACGTAAATACAGGGCTTCAGAAGAAGAAATTCGGGAAGCAGTAGCCTTTATTGGGAAGATTGAAGAAATTTCTTATCCGAAATAAAGGTACAAGCTGTTGAAACGAAATAATCCTGTGTTATAATGTAGTGGTTGTATTATGTAAAAATAATTATATTTTACATTTAAACTGGAATATTTGCTTGCATGCTCAAGAGATATTCATCGCCGAATGGACATGATAATAGATTTGTTGGAGGGAACTGTATGTCTGCAAAATGGGAAAAATTAGAAGGGAACCAAGGAGTTCTTACAATCGAAGTAGATGCAGAAAAGGTGAACGAAGGACTGGATGCTGCATTTAAAAAAGTGGTAAAAACTATTAATGTACCAGGGTTCCGTAAAGGTAAAATGCCGCGCCAAATGTTTGAAAAGCGCTTTGGTGTAGAAGCCCTTTACCAGGATGCAATCGATATCCTGCTTCCAGAAGTATACTCTAATGCCGTAGAAGAAGCTGGTATCGAGCCAGTAGATCGGCCTGAAATTGATATTGAGCAAATTGAAAAAGGCAAAAGCATGATCGTCAAGGCAACTGTAACAGTTAAGCCTGAAGTCAAGCTTGGCGAATATAAAGGCTTGGAAGTAGAAGCTTTTGATACAGAAGTTACTGATGAAGAAGTGGACGCTGAGCTTAAAAAGCTTCAGGAGCGTCAGGCAGAGCTTGTCGTAAAAGAAGACGGGAAGGCTGAAAATGGCGATACAGTTGTCATTGATTTTGAAGGTTTCGTCGATGGTGAAGCTTTTGAAGGCGGCAAAGCTGAAAGCTACTCATTGGAACTTGGTTCCGGCAACTTCATTCCAGGCTTTGAAGAGAAGCTCGTAGGTACTGCAGCCGGCGAAGAAAAAGATGTTGAAGTTACATTCCCGGAAGAGTACCATGCTGCTGAGCTTGCTGGAAAGCCTGCTGTTTTCAAGGTGAAGGTTCATGAAATTAAGGGCAAAGAACTTCCAGAGCTTGATGACGAATTCGCAAAAGATGTCGACGAAGAAGTTGAGACACTTGAAGCCCTGAAAGAAAAGACAAAAAATCGTCTAAAGCACGATAAAGAGCATCAAAAAGAGCATCATATTCAAGACTCTGTTGTTGAAAAGGCAGCAGCAAATGCTGAAATTGATGTCCCTGAAGTCATGATTGAAAATGAAATCGGCCGCATGATGAATGAATTCGAACAGCGCCTTCAAATGCAAGGCATGAACCTGGAGCTTTACTTCCAGTTCTCTGGACAGGACGAAGCTGCGCTGCGTGAGCAAATGAAGGAAGACGCGGCTAGCCGTGTCCGCGTTAATTTGACTCTTGAAGCCATTGCTAAAGCGGAAAACATTGAAGTATCAGAAGAAGATGTAAATGCAGAGCTTGAAAATATGGCAAAATCTTATAATATGACTGTAGATCAAATTAAAACTGCCCTTGGCGGAAACGTTGATGGTATCAAAGGTGATCTTCAAGTAAAAAAAGCAGTCGAATTCCTTGTGGAAAACAGCAAAACTGTTGCATAATATAAATAACAAGAATAGGAAACAAGGCGCGATCTTATCGTGCCTTGTTTTGTACCATTTTAAGCTTGTTTAATACATAATAAGGGCCGGACTTGCGGAGGTCTGGCTACTGATTTCTTTGGTAAATGATGAACTGCAGACTTAAGCAGCGTATTTTTGGTTAAGCTGAATTGAGTACATATCTTTTTAGCGGATCTTTTTTGTATCTGAATAGTCAAGGGTTTTCATTTCCTGTCCGTTGGCAATATGTGATACAATGCAGTACATACCTGTTTTACCTTGGTTTGGCTTTTGCCAGAATATGATTGTTTGCTAATGATCCGCGGCTATATATATCGCTTAGAAGTATTCAAGGGGTGAAAAAATTGTTCAAATTTAATGATGAAAAAGGACAACTGAAATGTTCTTTCTGTGGCAAAACACAGGATCAGGTCCGTAAGCTCGTAGCTGGACCGGGAGTATATATTTGTGATGAATGTATTGAGTTATGCACCGAGATTGTCGAAGAAGAGCTTGGCACTGAAGAAGAGGTTGAATTTAAAGATGTTCCAAAGCCAAGAGAAATCCGCGATATTCTGGATGAATATGTAATTGGTCAGGAACAGGCCAAGAAGAACCTTTCCGTTGCTGTGTACAATCACTACAAACGTATTAACTCTAACAGCAAGATTGATGATGTTGAGCTAGCAAAGAGCAATATTGTCATGATTGGACCTACTGGTAGCGGTAAGACTCTCCTTGCCCAGACACTTGCGCGGATCCTGAACGTTCCGTTTGCCATCGCTGATGCAACTTCATTAACCGAAGCAGGATATGTTGGAGAGGATGTAGAAAATATCCTCTTAAAACTGATTCAGGCAGCAGACTATGATGTTGAAAAAGCAGAAAAAGGCATTATTTACATCGATGAAATTGATAAAATTGCCAGGAAATCGGAAAACCCTTCCATCACCAGAGATGTTTCAGGTGAAGGGGTTCAGCAGGCGCTTCTTAAAATCCTTGAAGGCACTGTTGCAAGTGTTCCGCCACAAGGGGGAAGGAAGCACCCTCACCAAGAGTTCATCCAAATTGATACCGGCAATATTCTCTTTATTTGCGGCGGTGCGTTTGACGGGATTGAATCCATTATCAAACGCCGTCTTGGTCAAAAGGTCATCGGTTTTGGGTCTGATAACAAGCAGGATGAAATAGATCAAAAGGAACTACTTTCAAAAGTTCTTCCTGAAGATTTGCTAAGATTTGGTCTAATACCTGAATTCATTGGGCGTTTGCCAGTCATCGCAAGCCTTGCTCAGCTTGATGAGGAAGCTTTAGTAGAAATTTTAACAAAACCCAAGAACGCATTGGTGAAGCAGTATCAAAAAATGCTGGAGCTTGATGATGTTCAGCTGGAGTTTGAAGAGGGAGCTCTCACGGAAATTGCCAAAAAAGCAATTGAACGTAAAACCGGCGCTCGCGGACTTCGCTCTATTATTGAGGGAATCATGCTTGATGTCATGTTTGACCTTCCGTCACGTGAGGATATCGTGAAATGTGTCATTACGAAGGAAACGGTTGAACAGCTCAGTGCGCCAAAACTCGTCCTTTCTGACGGCACAGTCGAAAAAAGTGAACGCAATTCCGCCTAATTGTCCAGAAGATGTATTAAGCCCGGTTCCATAACCGGGTTTTTTTTATTGCTGAAAAGTCCCTGAAACCTCAGCAGCAGGATTTTAGTGAGGTGCTCGATATTTAAGTGAATTTCTTGTTTATTCCAACTCTATGAAGGGGATACTAGGGGAAAGTGAAAAGTATTTATTTCAGGAGGGAATCTAATTGAGTTGGACGGGGATCGCCTTATTCGTACAGCTTTTTTTTGGCATCGTCATTGGGCTGTATTTTTGGAACTTATTGAAAAATCAGCGTACACAAAAAGTCTCTATAGACCGTGAATCAAAGAAAGAAATGGAACAGTTGAAAAAGATGAGATCCATCTCTCTGAGTGAACCGCTTTCTGAAAAAGTCAGGCCGTCAAGCTTCAAAGATATTGTAGGCCAGGAAGATGGAATCAAAGCATTAAAGGCCGCACTATGCGGACCAAATCCTCAGCATGTCATTATTTATGGGCCTCCGGGGGTTGGGAAGACAGCTGCAGCAAGGCTGGTTCTTGAAGAAGCAAAAAAGAATCAAAGATCACCTTTTAAGCCTTCATCCGTTTTTGTGGAGCTTGATGCAACAACAGCAAGGTTCGATGAGCGGGGAATTGCAGACCCATTGATTGGTTCCGTGCATGATCCTATTTATCAAGGGGCGGGAGCCATGGGACAGGCTGGCATCCCACAGCCTAAACAAGGTGCGGTGACCAATGCTCACGGCGGAGTCCTGTTCATTGATGAAATTGGGGAGCTTCATCCGATTCAAATGAATAAGCTTTTAAAAGTCCTTGAAGACAGGAAGGTTTTTCTTGAAAGCGCTTATTACAGTGAGGAAAATGCCCAAATCCCTACACATATACATGATATTTTTAAAAATGGCCTTCCAGCTGATTTCCGGCTTGTGGGAGCCACAACGAGGACACCCAGTGAAATTCCTCCTGCTATTAGATCCAGATGTATGGAAGTATTCTTCAGAGAATTGTCCCAAGAAGAAATCTCTGATGTAGCACGGAATGCTGCAGAGAAGATTAACTTAGAAATGAGCAGCACTGCGATTGAAATCTTATCAAATTACGCCCGAAATGGACGGGAAGCGGTAAATATGGTCCAGATTGCAGCTGGGCTGGCAATCACAGAAGGCAGAAACTTCATTAAAGAGGAAGAGGTTGAATGGGTGGTCCATTCCAGCCAGCTGACTCCAAGAATGGAGAGAAGGATAAATGAAAAAGCAGCCGTGGGGCTTGTAAACGGATTGGCCGTATACGGGCCGAACACGGGAGCACTGCTAGAAATTGAAGTGACAGTCATCCCGGCAAAAGAAAAAGGGTCCATCAATATTACCGGCATAGTTGAAGAAGAAAGCATCGGCGGACAAGGGAAGTCGATCAGAAGAAAAAGTATGGCAAGAGGGTCCATTGAAAATGTCATTACTGTCCTCCGCTCGATGGGAGTGCCAGCGGACGAGTATGACATTCATGTCAATTTCCCTGGCGGAACTCCGATCGATGGTCCATCCGCAGGAATTGCAATGGCAACGGGAATTTACTCAGCCATCTATAAAATTCCGACAAACCATACTGTAGCCATGACGGGAGAAATCAGCATTCATGGAAATGTTAAGCCAATTGGCGGGGTTTATCCAAAAGTGAAGGCTGCCAAGAAGGCAGGCGCAAAAAAGGTGATCATTCCAAAGGATAACGTCCAGTCTATTCTTCAGGAAATTAAGGGGATAGAAATTATTCCAGTCAGCCATCTCGACGAGGTGTTTGATATAGCTCTGGTAAGAGAGGATGCCAGCAGAGAATCGATTATTTCAGCCACGCATGATAACAGAGAGCAAATTCTGTCTGCATCTGACTTGAATGAAAAGGAGAGCAACCTAGGCGGATAACACCTTGAATAGTGAAAGGAAGGTTCCGGTTATTATTTCATAATCGGAACTTTTTTTATGCAAATGGAAATAAGTTATCGGGACATATTTTAAAGCCTGAATCTTGATAATATAAATAAAGGAAATTGTTCAATTTGGACATGATTAGGCCAAACTCGTGGTATTAGACACTAGAAGGCAAATACGATAGAATTGAACAAAGAATCTATGCAACTTATGTTACATATGGAGGTGTAATGAATGGCGGATAACAAAGAGAGAACTGTTCCCCTATTGCCGCTTCGTGGTCTTTTGGTCTATCCTACAATGGTCCTTCACCTGGATGTCGGTCGTGAAAAATCCGTCCAGGCTCTTGAAAAGGCGATGGTTGATGACCATTTGATTTTTTTAACAACTCAAAAAGACATTTCAATAGATGAGCCATCTGAAGAAGATCTTTATCGAATGGGTACTCTGACAAAGGTCAAGCAAATGCTGAAGCTGCCAAATGGAACGATTCGGGTACTGGTTGAAGGATTGAAGCGTGCAGAAATCGTTGAGTTTTTTGATGAAAAAGATAATTTCGCTGCCAGCCTGAAAACGTTTGATGACCGTGAAACGAAAGATGTGGAAGATGAAGCATTGATGAGAACAATGCTGGAGTATTTCGAGCAGTACATAAAACTGTCAAAGAAAATTTCTGCCGAAACACATACATCAGTCGCGGATATTGAAGAACCAGGCAGGATGGCCGATATCATTTCGTCCCATTTGCCGCTGAAGCTCAAAGAGAAACAAGAAATTCTCGAGACCCTGGATGAAAAAGAACGAATGAACCGGGTGATCGAGATTATTCACAATGAAAAAGAAGTGCTTAATCTGGAAAAGAAGATTGGTCAGCGCGTTAAGCGGTCCATGGAGCGTACTCAAAAAGAATACTATCTCCGTGAACAGATGAAAGCAATCCAGAAAGAGCTGGGTGATAAAGAAGGAAAGACAGGGGAAGTACAGGAGCTGACCGACAAGATTGAACTTGCCGGCATGCCCGACCATGTAAAGGAAACAGCTTTGAAAGAACTGGATCGTTATGAGAAAGTTCCTTCGACATCCGCAGAAAGTGCTGTCATTCGAAATTATATCGAGTGGCTGGTGTCATTGCCTTGGACAAAGGCAACAGAGGATGATCTCGATATTCACAAAGCCACAAAAATCTTGAATGAAGAGCATTATGGACTGGAGAAGGTCAAAGAACGGGTGCTGGAATATTTGGCAGTACAGCAGCTGACCAATTCTTTAAGGGGACCGATTCTTTGTCTGGCCGGGCCTCCGGGGGTAGGGAAAACCAGCCTTGCCAAGTCCATTGCAAAATCGCTTAACAGGAATTTTGTACGAATCTCCCTGGGAGGTGTACGTGATGAATCAGAAATTCGCGGCCACCGGAGAACTTATGTCGGTGCAATGCCAGGCAGAATTATCCAGGGGATGAAAAAGGCGAGTACCATTAATCCAGTTTTCCTTTTAGATGAAATAGACAAGATGTCCAGTGATTTCAGGGGCGACCCATCGTCTGCCATGCTTGAGGTGCTGGATCCGGAACAGAACCACAGCTTCAGTGACCATTATATTGAGGAAACCTATGATCTATCCAAAGTAATGTTCATTGCAACTGCCAATAATCTTGGTACTGTTCCCGGACCTTTGCTGGACCGGATGGAAATTATCAATATTGCAGGCTATACCGAGCTGGAAAAGCTTCATATTGCCAAAGACCATCTGCTTCCCCGCCAAATAAAGGACCATGGCTTATCAGAATCCCAGCTGCAAATTGAAGAATCGGGCTTCCAGCAAATCATCCGTTACTATACCCGCGAAGCCGGAGTGCGTTCTTTGGAGCGACAGCTGGCTGCGATTTGCCGGAAAACAGCGAAAATCATTGTTTCGGACACTGAAAAACAGGTGACCGTTAACGCTGAGAATGTGGTAGAGTTCCTAGGGAAGCCTCGATTCAGATACGGTCAGGCGGAACTCGAAGACCAGGTTGGAGTGGCTACGGGACTTGCTTATACAACTGTTGGCGGAGATACCCTTCAGATAGAAGTTTCCCTTTCTCCTGGCAAAGGCAAATTAGTTTTAACCGGGAAATTAGGGGACGTCATGAAGGAATCCGCACAAGCAGCCTTCAGCTATGTGCGTTCGAAAACAAAAGAGCTTGGAATTGAAGAGGATTTTCATGAAAAGCTTGATATCCATATCCATGTTCCTGAAGGAGCCACACCAAAAGACGGTCCTTCAGCGGGCATTACGATTGCAACAGCCCTCGTTTCAGCTCTGTCTGGACGCCCAATACGCCGTGAGGTCGGCATGACAGGGGAAATTACACTACGGGGCCGTGTATTGCCCATCGGCGGTTTGAAGGAAAAAACCTTAAGTGCTCACAGGGCAGGATTGACAAAGATCATTCTCCCGAAAGATAACGAAAAAGATATAGATGATATCCCTGAAAGTGTCCGCAATGATTTGGAGTTTGTGCTTGTTTCTCATGTAGATGAAGTGCTTAGCCATGCCCTTGCTGAGGGAATCAGCCAATGAAAGTGACGAATGCAGAAATTGTTATTAGTGCGGTAAGGCCCAGCCAGTATCCGGAAGGGGCCTTGCCGGAATTTGCTTTAGCGGGACGTTCCAATGTAGGGAAATCGTCTTTTATCAATAAAATGCTGAATCGGAAGAGTTTAGCAAGGACTTCTTCCAAACCGGGAAAAACGCAGACTCTAAACTTTTACCTGATAAATGAAATTCTTCATTTTGTGGATGTACCGGGGTATGGATATGCCAAAGTGTCAAAGAAAGAACGGGAAGCATGGGGAAAAATGATTGAAACATATATCACAACCAGGGAACAGCTTAAAGCTGTCCTTTTAATTGTGGATTTGCGCCATCCCCCAACTGCTGATGACAAAATGATGTATGATTTTCTTAAACACTATGAAATACCTGTCATTGTCATTGCCACAAAGGCCGATAAGATTCCCAAATCAAAATGGCAAAAGCATTTAAAAATCACTCGTGAAACACTTGATTTCGACCCGGAGGATGCGATTGTTCTATTCTCCTCTGAAAGCGGAGAGGGCAAGGATAAAGCCTGGAGTATTCTTCAAGCTTATATGAATAAGTAGGACTGAAAACCTGATGCTTTTTTATAAGCATCAGGTTTTTCGCTGAGCAGCCGAGTAAGGGAGAGGAGAGGTAGAGCTGTTAAAACGAACTTTGGCGGTGTCATTTATTATTATTATGTGGAGAGAAATGAGAACAATCGTAGGGTTTTTTTACGCGGGATGCGGGTATAAATCCGGACAGCATCTTTATAAGGGTAGGCGGGGGTGTCAGGGCGGAATAAGTGGATGCTGAGACGGAGGTTAGTCCTAGTCCAGAAGTTATTCAAATTGTCTCAGTAAAAGCTTAATGCCTTTTAAGTCAAATGAAGGAAGATCATTTTTGGTAAAAAAAGACAAGGGTTTTGCCGCCCCTGTCTCTAGTGACCTATTTTCTTTTCATAAGCAACAGATATACTCCAATCAGGATCAGTGCAGCCGGCCAAAAATTCCATAATGTCGAGATACCATTTTCCATTGTTTCCAGCCACGCGGAAATTCGATCATAAAAAAGCAGCAGTCCGGCCAGAATAAGAAAGAGAATCCCGTTAAACAGTCCGGTTCCCGTTTTTTGATAACGGAGCAGGAAGCCCAGAGCCATAATTAATATAAAAGCTCCCATATGATCCGGCCAAACCTCCAGCTTGTCGACGATGTGAAGATGCATGCCGAAACCAAATAGAATCACTCCAGGGAAAATGGCTTCATAATCCTTTCCCCAATAGCCCTGAACCAAGAAGGCAGTACCGGAAATGACCATAAGGGTCGGCCAGGTTTGAAAATCTGAAAACATCGTGTATTCAGCCTGCTGCAGATAATAGTAAATTCCAAATCCAATTAATATGATTCCTGGGATAATCCTCTGATTTTTCATACTTCACCACTTCCAGTAAGGCTAACTTGAATTTATGTCGAATTTTTGGTACGGTACATAAGGAGATAATTTTGATATTCGTACTGTTTTATTTAACCAGATTCAAGTGTTCTCTTGCAATCGATTTAAATAAATAGATTGATTAAAAATCTTTCATTAGATGTTCACAATTAGAGAGAAATTATTCTAAGAAAGAATGCTATCATTAATATAGCTTTGTCATTTTTGTATGGGGGTGTCAATTTCAGAATGCATATCATAGTTGTTGGTCTTAATTATAAAACAGCCCCTGTTGAAATCCGCGAAAAGCTGACATTTAACGAGGCAAATTTACGGGATGCCATGAAGCAGCTTCAGAATAAAAAGAGCGTTCTTGAAAATGTTATTTTATCAACTTGTAACCGTACGGAAATCTATGCAGTTGTGGATCAGCTCCACACTGGCCGATATTATATAAAAGAGTTTTTATCCGATTGGTTTGGGATAGAGCAGGGGGAATTTTCTCCTTTCTTGTTCGTATATGAGCAAGATGGCGCGATTGAACACCTCTTTAAAGTCGCCTGCGGTCTGAACTCCATGGTACTCGGGGAAACACAGATTCTTGGACAAGTACGTTCGAGCTTTCTGATGGCCCAGGAAGAAAAGACTACCGGCACCGTTTTCAACCAGCTATTTAAACAGGCTGTTACGATCGCCAAACGCGGCCATTCAGAGACTGAGATCGGAGCCAATGCGGTATCCGTGAGTTATGCTGCTGTTGAGCTGGCCAAGAAGATTTTTGGTTCTCTCAATAATAAGCATGTCCTGATTCTTGGGGCTGGCAAAATGGGAGAATTGGCGATTCAGAATCTCCATGCCAATGGTGCAAGGAAGGTCACTGTCATAAACAGGACCTACAAAAAAGCGGAGGATCTTGCCAGTCGCTTTGCCGGCGAAGCCAAAACAATCAAAGAATTGGAAACAGGGCTGGCAGAGGCCGATATTCTGATCAGTTCCACTGGGGCAAAAGATTTTGTTGTTACAAAAAATATGGTGCAGTCAGTTGCAAAATCCAGAAAAGGCAAACCGCTGTTCATGGTGGACATTGCAGTGCCGCGCGACCTTGACCCTGCCATTGCTGAATTAGAAGATGTGTTCCTCTATGACATAGATGATCTCGAAGGAATCGTGGAGGCCAATCTGCAGGAACGCAAAATAGCTGCCGAAAAGATCCTGCTATTGATTGAAGAAGAAATTGTTCTCTTCAAACAATGGCTGAATACACTCGGTGTCGTTCCTGTCATATCAGCTCTTAGGGTAAAGGCGCTTGAAATTCAGCAGGGAACGATGGAAAGCATTGAACGGAAGCTTCCCCATCTGACGGCGCGGGACCTTAAGGTCTTGAACAAACATACTAAAAGCATCATTAATCAGATGCTAAAAGATCCAATTCTTCAGGCGAAGGAGCTGTCAGCCAGAAAAGATGCTGAGGAAGCCCTTGATCTGTTTATGAAAATATTTAATATTGAGCAGCTTGTTGCTGAACAGCATGGTGCGAAAACTGTTGAAAAAAAGCAGGCCGCTGGCCAGGTGCCTCAGGCTTCTTTTCAATCATAAGTGAGGTTCCGGCATGAGTGATATTTTCATGACCCGTCTTCATGAGCTGACCATTGTGGTTTATGCAGCAAGCGTGCTTCTGTATTTTATCGACTTCCTTAATAGTAACCGGAAGGTAAACCAAGTTGCCTTCTGGTTACTTGCATTTGTATGGGTTTTGCAAACGCTTTTCCTGTTTTTTTATGTGGTTGAGGTGAGGCGTTTTCCTGTACTTACCCTCTTTGAAGGATTGTACTTTTATTCCTGGGTGCTGGTTACTTTATCACTTGCAATCAACCGTTTGCTAAAGGTAGATTTAATCGTTTTTTTTACCAACGTCCTAGGGTTTATCATTATGGCCATACATACCTTTGCGCCGGCTGATTACGGATCAAACGTCATGTCAGAACAGCTTATTTCAGAATTGCTTCTTATCCATATTACAATGGCCATTCTGTCCTATGGAGCTTTTTCCATTTCCTTTGTTTTTTCACTTCTTTATTTAATTCAATACGATTTATTGAAGCGAAAAAAGTGGGGAAGGCTTCTCCGAAGGATTGCAGATCTGTCCAAATTGGAGCAATTGTCATATTTACTGAATGTCATAGGTGTTCCCATGCTCCTGCTAAGTCTCGTCCTTGGTCTGCAATGGGCCTGGATAAAACTGCCGGACATGGCTTGGTATGATGCAAAAATAATTGGCTCCTTTGTTGTTTTGGCGGCATATAGTGCCTACTTGTATCTGCGGGTAGCACGGGGCATGTATGGAAAATCACTGGCTCTTTTAAATGCGGCATCATTTTTAATAGTATTAATCAACTTTTTCTTATTTGGGCAATTATCATCTTTTCATTTATGGTACGAGTAATTAAGGAGGATCTTCATGAGAACAATCATTGTAGGATCAAGACGGAGCAAACTGGCTTTAACACAGACAAACTGGGTCATCAATCAATTAAAGGAACTAGGCGCGCCGTTTGACTTTAGAGTTGAGGAGATTGTGACAAAGGGCGACAAAATCCTCGATGTCACACTTTCGAAGGTTGGGGGAAAGGGCCTTTTTGTTAAAGAAATCGAGCAGGCGATGCTGGATAAAAATATAGATATGGCTGTCCATAGTATGAAAGACATGCCTGCTGTATTGCCGGAGGGACTGGTGATCGGCTCTGTACCAAATCGTGAGGACCATCGTGATGTGCTGATATCAAATGGCCATATCCCTTTTGACCAGCTCAAAGAAGGAGCGGTAGTCGGAACAAGC
Source organism: Mesobacillus foraminis (assembly GCF_004340465.1). Lineage (GTDB taxonomy): Bacteria > Bacillota > Bacilli > Bacillales > Cytobacillaceae > Mesobacillus_B > Mesobacillus_B foraminis. The sequence goes on from NZ_SLVV01000007.1 coordinate 245,928, forward strand.
AGTCTTCGCCGAAGTGCACAGCTTCTAGCAAGGCGCCCTGACCTTGAAATCAAATGGATAAGAGGAAATATTGATACGAGGATTGCCAAGCTGCAGACTGGCGAGTATGATGCCATTATCCTCGCTGCGGCCGGTTTGAAGAGGATGGGCTGGGCAGCTGAAACGATAACAGAATTCATTGATCCTGATATTTGCATCCCTGCTGTGGGACAGGGAGCTCTTTCGATTGAATGCCGCGGGGATGACGATGAGCTCCTGGAATGGCTAGGTAGGTTCACCTCCGGCAGGACGGCTGCAGCTGTTCAGGCAGAACGGACTTTCCTTGGGAAAATGGAAGGCGGCTGCCAGGTGCCGATTGCTGGGTATGCCTCAGTCAATCAACAGGAAGAGATTATTTTAACCGTTCTGGTTGGGTCACCTGATGGAAAGGTTATATTAAAAGAGATGGTAACGGGCACCGATCCTTTAAAAGTTGGAGAGCTAGCTGCTGAAAAGCTGACCGCGCTTGGGGCCAAGGACCTGATCGATGAAGTTAAGCGGGAGCTGGATTCTGAGTGAGTCCTGCTCCCCTGCAAAATAAAAGGATAATGGTTCCAAGAGGAGCAAAACAGGCTGCATCCTTTTCATCGCTGGTTAGAAAATTGGGAGGCATCCCTGTTGAAATTCCATTGATTGCTTTCAGGCCGGTTCCAATGTCTCAGACTATAATGCGTGTTTTGGAGCAAATACATACCTATAACTGGATAATTTTTACTAGCTCTGTAACGGTCGAGACGTTTTTTTCTTTTTATGGCAGCGGAAAAGGCCTTCCTAAGGTTGCTGTCATTGGTGATAAAACAAAGGAAGCTGCCGAAAGGGAAAATATTCCTGTCGAGTTTGCACCGCAGGAATTTGTGGCAGAAGGATTTGTAAAAGAGTTTTTGCACCATGTAAGCGAAGGGGCAAGGGTCCTTATCCCCAAAGGGAATTTAGCAAGGGAATACATTGCTTCATCACTTGTGGAAAAAGGGGCCCATGTCGATGAACTTATCATCTATGAAACCTATATGCCTGAGGAAAGCAAATCCAGGCTTGCAAACATCCTTTTAGAAGGAGAACTGGATATCCTTGCTTTCACAAGTCCATCAACCATCGACCATTTCATTGAAACAGTGAAAGGACAGCAGCTGGAATCGGTTATCGACCAATGTGTGATTGCTTGTATTGGACCGGTTTCCAGAAAAAGAGCTGAGCAATATGGACTTACGGTCCATGCTTGTCCCAAAAGGTATACAGCAGCAGATATGCTCGACAGTATCATTGAATACTTAAATAAGTAATGCTAATTGGAGGAGTAAACATGAATGATTTACAATTCTCTCGTCATCGTCGCCTTCGCAGTACGGCGTCAATCCGATCCCTTGTCAGGGAAAATCACCTTCGGACGGATGATTTAATTTATCCATTATTTGTGGTGGAAGGCGAGGGTGTACGGAACGAGGTTTCTTCAATGCCGGGAGTCTATCATTTGTCAATAGACAACCTAAGAGCCGAAATGGATGAAGTAGTCCAGCTGGGCATTAAGTCAGTTTTGTTGTTCGGTGTCCCGGACGAAAAGGATGAATGCGGCACTCAAGCCTATCATGAACATGGAATTGTCCAAGTGGCAACCCGATTTATTAAGGAACATTTTCCAGAGGTTGTGGTTATTGCTGATACATGCCTTTGTGAATATACAAGCCACGGGCACTGCGGTGTAATCGAAAATGGCAACGTGAAGAATGACCCTTCCCTCGAGCTCCTGGTTAAAACAGCGGTAAGTCAGGCACAGGCCGGAGCGGATATTATTGCGCCGTCCAACATGATGGATGGCTTTGTCGCTGCCATTCGGGCTGGCCTGGATGAAGCTGGATTTGAGGACATTCCGGTGATGTCCTATGCAGTAAAATATGCTTCCGCTTTCTATGGCCCCTTCCGTGAGGCAGCCGAAAGCACACCGCAATTCGGGGACCGCAAAAGCTATCAAATGGATCCGGCGAACCGTCTGGAAGCCATGCGGGAAGCGGAATCCGACGTGGCTGAAGGTGCTGATTTCCTTATTGTAAAGCCAGGCATGCCATATTTGGACATTGTCCGGGATGTAAAGAACAACTTTAATCTTCCTGTTGTCATCTACAATGTCAGTGGAGAATACTCGATGGTAAAAGCTGCGGCTCAGAACGGCTGGATAGACGAACGAGGCATTGTGATGGAAATGCTTACAGGCATGAAACGTGCGGGTGCCGACCTTATCATTACTTATCATGCAAAAGATGCCGCCCGCTGGCTAAAGGAACAGTAATATTGTTTAACCCAGAAGGGAGTTTTTTGGATGCGGTCATACGAGAAATCTATTGAAGCTTTTAAAACGGCAAAAGCATTAATGCCTGGGGGGGTCAACAGTCCTGTCCGCGCTTTTAAATCGGTCAAGATGGATCCGATCTTCATGGAACGAGGCAAGGGTTCAAAAATATATGATATTGATGGCAATGAATATATTGATTATGTATTGTCATGGGGGCCGTTAATTCTAGGTCATTCCAACGACCGAGTGGTCGAGGCAATCAAAAAAGTGGCTGAAATGGGGACAAGCTTTGGTGCTCCCACTGTTATGGAAAATAAATTGGCAGAGCTTGTGATTGAGCGCGTGCCATCGATTGAAATCGTGCGGATGGTTTCCTCGGGAACCGAGGCAACTATGAGCGCCCTTCGTCTTGCCCGCGGATATACAGGCAGGAACAAGATCATCAAGTTTGAAGGCTGTTACCATGGACATGGCGATTCATTGCTTATAAAGGCAGGGTCGGGAGTTGCAACACTAGGGCTTCCAGACAGCCCGGGAGTTCCAGAGGGAGTTGCCAGCAATACGATTACCGTTCCTTACAATGACCTTGAAAGTGTCAGGTTTGCATTTGAGCAGTTCGGCGAAGACATCGCATGTGTGATTGTTGAGCCTGTCGCCGGGAATATGGGTGTAGTGCCTCCGCTGCCAGGCTTCCTTGAAGGATTGCGTGAGGTGACTAAGGAAAATGGTGCTCTCCTTATCTTTGATGAAGTCATGACAGGCTTCCGGGTTGGATATCATTGTGCACAGGGTCACTTCAATGTAACACCCGACATAACCTGCCTTGGGAAAGTGATTGGTGGAGGGCTTCCTGTTGGAGCATATGGAGGAAAAGCCGAAATCATGGAACAAATTGCCCCAAGCGGCCCAATTTATCAGGCAGGCACTTTGTCCGGTAACCCGCTGGCCATGACAGCCGGTTATGAAACTTTATCTCAGCTTACACCAGAAACATATCATGAATTCCAGTCAAAAGGAGATGCCCTGGAAGCCGGGATTTCCTCAGCTGCCAAAAAATATGATATACCTATATCCTTTAATCGGGCAGGCTCCATGATTGGCTTTTTCTTTACAAATGAGGATGTCATCAATTACGAAAGCGCAAAATCCTCTAACCTGGAATACTTTGCTGCCTATTATCGTGAAATGGCGAATCAGGGGGTATTCCTTCCTCCATCGCAATTTGAAGGTCTATTCCTTTCAACTGCACATTCTGCAGGAGATATTCAGAAGACCATTGAAGCTGCAGAACATGCATTTTCAAAACTTAAAGGTTAAAAGTGTCGCTGCCCTCAGGTTTAAGCCCATATCCTCTTGGATATGGGTTTTTTACTGTTGTCGCGGTCCGTTTTTATCATAAAAAAAGCCTACTAATCATACAGTTTAATGACATAGTGATTTTATGCTTATGAAATGAAGGGAGGAGTCGCTTTGTCTACGGGAAATCAATCTTGCCTGCGTTTCTCCTTAGAGGAATCGGTTTGGTTCCAAAGAGGACAGGAAGTCGCAGAGCTTGTTTCAATTTCGCTTGACCCAAATATCACCATCCAAGAAAATGATCAATATGTAACGATTAAAGGTTCGCTGGAATTAACAGGCGAATATAAATCTGATCAGACAGACGATGACGGGACGGAACTGGAAGCGGGAACCAGACAGATACACTCGGTCATGGAAAGAGAAGAAGGATATCTCGAATTTCTTCATCGGTTTCCAGTGGACATTACTATTCCGCAGAACCGGATCGAGAGCATTTATGATATTGATATTTCTGTGGAATCATTCGATTATGACTTTCCTGAGCGCGGCAGCCTGAAACTGTCCGCCGAATTAGCAATAACGGGCTTATATGGCGATCAGCAGCATGGGAGTGATGAGCGCGAAGAAGAACTGGAAGGGCCTGTTGAAGCGGAAGAAGACTTAGAGCCGTATTACTTGAAAAGAGAACAGGAGGTTCCTCCGGAGCTTTCGGATTTAACTGATCATTCAGTGGCAGAAGAAGAATCTGCTTCTTTAAAAGAAGCAGAGAGCCTTAATGAGTTATTTGCCCCTTTTAAGGCGGAAGCGAGAAAAGAACCTGAAGCGGAACAGATAAAAGAAAACACCCCGGAATTGAACAATGTCCGAAACGAAGAGAAAGTATCAGCTTTTTCTTCCCAGGAAAGAGGGGAAGAGCAGCAAACCAAACAGCCTGACATGGTCAGCCACCGGAATGAAGGGCTAGCGCAGCCAAAGCCGGAGGAACCGCCGTTGAATGAAGGAAAAGATGATGAGGAAGCACCTCTGCTTGAAACTGAAACTGAAACTGAAGCTGAAACTGAATCTGTAAGTGAACCTGAGACAGGGCCAGAGCTCCAGGGAGAGCCGGTTATGGAACAGAGCGGTCCAATCATTAATGAAAAGGCTCAGCAGCAGGAGGAAAGCTCCAGTTCGCCGTCTCAGGATGAACCTAAAGCAACCGGCAAGAAAATCTCGAAGAAAAAAGGACTGTCAATTGCAGAATTTTTGGCCCGCAAAGAGGAATCCGAGGTTGCAAAGATCCGAGTATGCATTGTCCAGCAAGGTGATACACTACAGCACATCGCAGAACGTTATGAGGTAAGTGTACAGCAGCTTTTAAATGTCAATCACCTTGGGCTGGATCAGGATGTTGCAGAAGGCCAGGTCTTGTATGTTCCTGCCGAATATGCGGCAAAAGGCGGAAAATAAGCTTCTTTTGCTGTAACAATACAATGAAATGGATGGGCAGGTTAACAGACCTGCTCAACTCTTTTTTTTGAGCTTGAAGTGGGAATCGATGAAGGTGAGTGAAAACAATGGACAATCGCCAATTGCATCAGGAAGAAGCAGCTATCTTGAGCCACTATGGAATCCGCCCAGCTTTCATTGAAGAATTTGGCAGGATTAAAAAAGTGTACTCAAGTGCTGGAACCTTTGCATTAAAAAAAATAGACCCCCATTCTGGAATTGATTTTATCCGGCATATTCAGTTGCTGTACCAAAAAGGATATAACCGGATTGTTCCCGTATATCCTGCTTCGGATGGACGATATGCTGTTTTCAGTGGAAAATCTTTATATTATTTAATGCCCTGGCTTTCCGATGAAGAAAAAGAAAACCGCACAGAACGGCCCTTTCAGCTTTTAAGGGAATTAGCACGTATGCATACCCTTTCGGCCAGGGAAGTAGCGATCAGCCAGGAGGACAGAAAAAATCACTATGAAAAGACGATAAAGCAGTGGGAAAAGGACGAGGAGTTTCTGACCGGGTTTATCGAGGACTGTGAGAATGAATGGTATATGTCCCCCCTCCAGCTTACTTTCTGCCTTTACTATAACAATATTCGCCAGGCCATGGGATTCGCGAAGGAAAAGCTCACAAATTGGCAGGAAAAAACAAAGGACCAGAAAAAAGGGAGAATGGTTCTCCTTCATGGAAGGGTATCAACAGAGCATTTTCTTTATGATGATAAAGGGTACGGTTATTTTATCAACTTTGAAAATGCAAGGCTTGGTTCTCCCATCCAGGACCTCCTTCCCTTCCTGGCACGGTCTCTAAAGACTCGTCCAAAAAGATCAGAGGAATGCGTTGAATGGATTCAAAACTATTTAAAATATTTTCCATTTAAGGAGGAAGAGAGACTGCTGTTTTTAAGCTACCTTGCCTATCCAACGGGAATGATCCGAACCGCCGAGGCTTACCATTTAAAGAAGAAACTGGCTGATGAGCGCAAGCTTGTACAGAAGCTGCAGCAACAATACTGGCATTTAAAAAATATCGAATATGTGGCCATGAGGCTTGAAGAAATCGAAAGAGAAAGAAAGCAGCAGGCACAGGCTCAGCAGGAAGAAGCCCAGAGTTGATAACAACTGGGCTCTTTTAAATCACCTCAAAGTGCAGAGCTAAAGCAATAAGGATAAAAATGGACAGCAGCAGGACATCGAAAGTCGTCGGAAAAAAAATGGTTCTGATTCCCTGGAATACGCAAAAGGGAACTGCGAACTGTCCACAGACACTTCTTACCGTTCTCAGCCAACGCGGAAGCGTATACGGGCTATATCTTCTCTTCAAGACTTTATCCTCCCTGAAATCCTTTTTATCATCATATGTTTATAAATAAGAAAAAGTGCTAGAAATGGTACAGAAGCTGATATTGTATAAAATAAAGAAAAAACGGAAATGAATATTGACGTATTGAACCTTTTTTGGGTAGTATAACAATATAATTTCATTATCAAAGCGTTGACAGGGAAGAGTACGACTAAGATCCTGCTTTTAAGAGAGGGAAATCATTTGCTGGAAGATTTCCTAAGCAGGCTGTCGGAAGGTCACCCTGGAGCTTCCTCGGGGAAAGGACTTTAACAGTCTGTGTAGTTGAGGACGGATAGAATCCGTTATCTGCTCAAGAGCCAATCGTTTTTAGATTGGAAAAAAGGTGGTACCGCGAAACAACTCCATTCGTCCTTTTATGACGAATGGGTTTTTTTTATTTTTGGGGTTAACGGGTAAAAGGAGGAACTTGAATGGGAACAGAAGAAATTAAGATGCCAACAAAGTATGATCCGCAATCGATTGAGCAGGGAAGATATGATTGGTGGCTGAATGGGAAGTTTTTTGAAGCGAAGGATGATAAAGACAAGGAGCCGTACACAATTGTAATCCCGCCTCCGAATGTAACAGGAAAACTGCATCTGGGCCATGCATGGGATACGACGCTTCAGGATATTTTAACCAGGATGAAACGCATGCAGGGTTATGATGTGTTATGGCTTCCTGGCATGGATCATGCTGGAATTGCCACACAGGCGAAAGTAGAAGAGAAGCTGCGGAATGAAGGAAAAAGCCGGTACGATCTTGGGCGCGAAAAATTTGTGGAAGAAACCTGGAAATGGAAAGATGAATATGCACAGCATATCCGCCAGCAGTGGTCAAAGCTTGGACTCGGACTGGATTACAGCCGTGAGCGCTTTACATTGGATGAAGGGTTATCCAAGGCTGTTCGTGAAGTCTTTGTCTCTCTTTATAAAAAAGGTTTGATCTATCGTGGTGAATACATTATTAACTGGGATCCTTCGACGAAAACGGCATTGTCAGATATAGAGGTCATTTACAAAGATGTACAGGGTGCCTTCTATCATATGCGCTACCCGCTTGCAGATGGTTCTGGCCATATAGAGGTTGCCACTACACGTCCTGAAACCATGCTTGGTGATACTGCGGTTGCGGTCCATCCGGAAGACGAACGCTACAAGCATCTAATCGGAAAGACGGTCCTCCTCCCAATTGTCGGACGGGAAATTCCAATTGTAGGGGACGACTATGTGGATATGGAGTTTGGCTCCGGAGCAGTGAAAATTACTCCTGCACATGATCCTAACGACTTTGAAATTGGAAACCGCCATGAGCTTGAACGAGTCCTTGTCATGAATGAGGATGGAACAATGAACAAAAATGCCGGGAAGTATCAAGGCATGGACCGCTTCGATTGCCGCAAGCAAATTGTGAAAGACCTGCAGGAACAGGATGTCCTCTTTAAAATTGAAGAGCATCAGCACTCAGTAGGCCACTCTGAACGGAGCGGGGCTGTTGTTGAACCATACCTGTCCACACAGTGGTTTGTAAAAATGCAGCCATTGGCAGATGAAGCAATTGCCCTTCAGCAAAAGGAAGGCAAGGTTAGTTTTGTTCCTGACAGGTTTGAAAAAACGTATCTTCACTGGATGGAAAATATTCGTGATTGGTGCATCTCAAGACAGCTTTGGTGGGGCCACCGCATCCCAGCCTGGTATCACAAAGAAACAGGAGAGGTTTATGTGGATCATGAGCCGCCAAGTGACATCGAGAACTGGAACCAGGATAATGACGTTCTGGATACTTGGTTCAGCTCGGCACTTTGGCCTTTTTCAACGATGGGCTGGCCGGAGAGTGAATCAGAGGATTTCAAACGATATTATCCTACTGCAGCTTTAGTAACTGGATACGATATTATTTTCTTCTGGGTATCCAGAATGATCTTCCAGGGGCTGGAATTCACTGGGGAACGCCCATTTAAGGATGTTCTTATTCATGGACTGGTTCGTGATGCCGAAGGTCGTAAAATGAGTAAATCACTCGGCAACGGCGTTGATCCTATGGACGTGATTGATAAGTATGGTGCGGACTCGCTCCGTTATTTCCTTTCAACAGGAAGTTCGCCTGGCCAGGATTTACGTTTCTCCATAGAAAAGGTAGAAGCTACCTGGAACTTTGCCAATAAGATTTGGAATGCATCCCGCTTTGCCCTGATGAATATGAACGGTCTGAAGTATGAAGAAATTGACTTGTCAGGAGAAAAGTCGGTTGCGGATAAATGGATTCTTACAAGGCTCAATGAAACGATTGAAACTGTAACAAGGCTTTCTGACCGCTATGAGTTTGGAGAGGTTGGCCGTGTCCTTTATAATTTCATTTGGGATGATTTCTGCGACTGGTACATTGAAATGGCTAAGCTTCCGCTTTACGGAGAAGATGAAGCAGCCAAAAGAACAACCAGATCTATTTTGGCTTATGTACTCGATCATACTATGCGCCTGCTCCATCCATTCATGCCATTTATTACAGAGGAAATCTGGCAAAACCTGCCGCACGCAGGGGAATCGATTACAGTAGCGCAATGGCCTAAAGTGGATGAAAGCTTGACCGACGAAGCAGCAGCTGCTGAGATGAAGCTGCTGGTTGAAATAATCCGTTCCGTTAGGAATATCCGTGCGGAGGTTAACACGCCGCTCAGCAAAAAAATCAATATGTTCCTGAAAGCCAAGGATGAAAATATCCTTGAGAGTGTAGAAAAAAACCGTGCTTACATTGAACGCTTCTGCAATCCGGAACAGCTTGAAATGGGCCTTGCTGTGGAAGCCCCTGAAAAAGCCATGACAGCGGTCGTTACGGGAATTGAAATCATCCTTCCGCTTGAAGGGTTAATTAATATCGAGGAAGAAATTGCCCGCCTTGAAAAGGAAAGGGAAAAATTAAATAAAGAAGTGGAACGCGTTCAGAAAAAGCTTAGCAATGAAGGATTCGTGAAAAAGGCTCCTGAAAAAGTAATAGAAGAAGAACGTGCAAAAGAAAAGGATTATACCGAAAAGCGTGCAGCGGTTGAGGCACGCATCCAGGAGTTAAAAGGATAAAAAACGAAAAGGGGAAGGCGTGCCAGGGTTGGTTCGTCTTCCTATTCTTATGTATTTCCAAGGGGGCGAAGACATGTTTACTTCCTATGGACAAGCCGTAGACTGGATCCATTCCCGGTTAAGGCTCGGAATAAAACCAGGCTTGAGGCGCATGGAATGGATGCTCGAAAGGCTTGAGCATCCAGAAAGAAAGTTAAAGACGATACATATTGGAGGAACAAACGGCAAAGGGTCCACAGTTACATTCTTAAGCTCCATCCTCCAGGCAGCGGGCTACCACGTTGGCACCTTTACTTCACCCTATTTTGAACATTTTAATGAGCGTATTTCTATAAATGGAAAAGCAGCAAGTGACGAAGAAATCGTTCAACTGGTCAATGTCATCAAGCCGCTTGCCGATGAACTGGAATCAACAGAGCTTGGCGGACCCACTGAATTTGAGGTCATCACGGCAATGTCGATGTATTATTTTGCTCATATTCAGCCCAGTGATGTAGTAATTTATGAAGTCGGGCTTGGCGGAAGGTTTGACTCGACCAATGTCATTCATCCGCTGCTGTCAATCATTACGAGTATCGGGATGGATCATACGAGCATTCTTGGGGACACCATCGAAGAGATTGCTTTTGAAAAAGCAGGTATTATTAAAAATGGTGTCAGCATCATTTCAGGAGTCAGACAGCCAGAGGCATTATCGGTTATAAAAGAACGGGCCGAAGCTATAAAAGCCCCTCTGTACCAGTTAGGAAAGGACTTTACAGTTGATTCCGCTCTACCGCTGCAAAAGGGGACAAGGTTTGACTTTCAGAGCTTGTTTGGATCGTATGGAAAACTGGAATTAAGGATGATGGGTGAACATCAAGCAGCAAATGCTTCTCTTGCAGTGATGGCAGCACAAATCCTGAGTAGCTATTATTCCTTTTTGATTGAGGAGCAGGATATAAGAGACGGCTTGAATAACGCCTATTGGCCGGGACGGTTCGAGGTTTTATCGGAAAGTCCCCTGGTGGTGATTGATGGAGCACATAATGAAGAGGGAATCGAGGCACTGGCGAAGGAAGTGGAGTCCCGTTACCGTGATAAACACAAGGAAATTTTGTTCGGGGCACTGAAAGATAAGAAATTGGATGGAATGATAGCAAAGCTTGACAGCCTGTCCGATGATATTGTATTTACCAGCTTTGACTTTCCTAGAGCAGCAGGGGCGGAAGAGCTTTTTGACATAAGTCAGTCACTCAATAAACGGGTGGAAGAAGATTGGAAGTCCTTTTTAGAACAGGCAATTACAAACCGCAATCAGAAGGATTTACTTTTAATTACCGGATCATTATATTTCCTTTCAGAGGCAAAGCCTTTCATAAAGGAACTACTTGACAAGAAGTGACAAAAATGTGTGCGATTTTTTATTGCACACATTTTTTTTAATCCAGGGAGCAGAATGCGCAGGCCAAATAAAGGCAGAAGACATATAATAGGGAGTGAAAGAACACTAGGAAAATAGAAAGGAGTTACTAGATGCCAATCATTCAAAACCCTTATGATGTTGGGGCTCGGGTCATTTCTATTGCTCTATATCGTTTTGCCGATTTCCTTATCCGAGTCTCAGTCAAAGTGCCCACGATTTTCTGCTTCATTTACAAATCTTCTTCTTTTCCAACCATTTACCTACCCCCTCTTGTAAAGCTTACCCATTCTCAGATGTTACGCTCACTGTGCAGGATTTACAGGTGATGATGGAATTAATTCTATTTATATATGGAACAGCCCTCGGTTCTTTTTTTAACGTTATTGGCCTTCGCGTTCCTAAAGGAATGTCCATTGCAGCACCGAGGTCGGAGTGCCCAAACTGCGGGCATCAGCTGACACCACAAGAGCTTGTTCCCGTCCTCTCATACATATTTCTAAAGGGATCTTGCTGCCGCTGCAAGGCGCAGATTTCGCCTGTATACCCGGTAATGGAGCTTATAACAGGTCTTCTTTTTGCTGGCGCTGGAATCATGATTGGTTGGAACCAGGAACTTATCGCAGCTCTGACAATCATTTCGCTTTTTATGATTATAACCGTGTCTGACCTTGCTTATATGATTATTCCCGATAAAGTTCTGCTAGTGTTTGGAGGCTTCCTGTTCGTTGAGCGGGTATTCATTCCCCTTACTCCATGGTGGGATCCTTTTATTGGAGCTCCATCAGGACTGCTTCTCCTGCTGTTAATAGCAGTGGTGAGCCGGGGAGGAATGGGGGGCGGAGATATTAAACTGTTTGCTGTCATTGGACTGGCTGTTGGTTTTAAAATCATGCTCCTTTCCTTTTTATTCTCCGTATTCCTTGGGGCTGTATTCGGGATGATGGGAATGCTGCTTAGGGTTGTTGGGAGGGACCAGCCTGTTCCCTTTGGACCGTTTATTGCGCTTGGCACACTCGCTGCCTATTTTTTTGGTGAAGAAATTGCCGGGATTTATTTGAATATGCTGTAGCTTCCTGGTACAGTCTGCTGCCTGAAGAGGGCTGTTATTTTTAAGAGGAAGCAACAGGCTCTTCAGGGCGCTTTTCTATACCAATGGTAAACTCAGAAGCTGCGTTGCTGCTATACAGTGCGGTTTCCTTATCTCATAGGTTCCTGGCTATAGCAGCGGTTCTATTAAAAAATTTGACGAAAGCATTAGTAGGCAAGACGACAAAAGTCTTGTTCTTTTTTTTAATTCATATGATAGGATGAAACAAATTTATGTGCCAAATGCAGGAGGGACTGACTTGGACAAGCAGAAAACGATCACAATCAAGATTAACGGCAAGGACCGCCATCAGCGTAACGGGGAACCGGGGAAAGAAGAAAATGTTAACCGGGAGAAACAGGCAATACCGGGCGAAAAGGAAATGAGCTGGGTGGAAACAGCGGCTTCCCAGGAACCAGCAGAGGATGATTTTGACTGGATTCTTCCAGACCCTGTCAACAAGGATGAATTGAAAGAATATAAAATCACCGAGATTTCGGAGAAGCCAAAAGGGATAAAGCAGACTGCAGCACTAAAGAACAGAAAACCAAGCGGCATCTTTCCGCGTATTGCACTGAATATTTTTCTTGCAATTTTGGTAGGGACAAGCTTTGGGCTTATGATTCTTAATACAGTAAAAGAGGAACCTTCCAATAAAGTTCAGCCAGCCCAAACATCGCCTGTTGCTCCAGCTTCCGAAGCTCCAGCTGATCCTGGTGAAAAATCCACAGAGACAATAGAACTTCCAGCCATCTCGGCTCACGTCGTCCAGGGGGGAGTCTTTTCGTCGGAGGGGGCGGCCGAAGCTGCAATTAATGCATTGGAAGGCAAGGGAATCCATTCCCAGTCTATTTCAACTAACGGACAGTTTGCCATCTATTTAGCGACTGCAGATACTCTTGAGCAGGCAAAAGCATACGGAAGCGACTTTAAAGCCAAGGGGGCTGATGTATTTGCGAAACAGCTGGAAATACCAGGAACAAAAATTAGCGAAATAGGAAAAGAAGAAGGTGCCATTTTGAATGCAGCCCCGGGATTATTTCATGAATTGACCAAAATTGACTCGGCGGACGCTGATTCAATAAAGGCTGTGGAATCGGAACTGGAAAAATTGAACAAAATATCGAATGGTAAAGTAAAGAATAAACAGGTTATCGCGTTGAAGGCAAATCTAGAGTCTGCATCGACGGCATTTTTAAGCTATCAAAAAACAAAAGATGAAAACAAAAAGGACGAAGTACAAAAGGCAAATCTTAAGGTGCTGGCTGAGTGGGGGAAAATTGCTAAATAGCACAATTTCACTCTGAATCTTTGTCTTTTTTAGTATATTTTCTGGGAAATACATCAAAATAACAGGGTCTGTCGTATTCTTCGACAGACCCTTGATTTTTTTGTCCTGTTTTGGCGGTTATGATTGTTAGTAGTTGCCAAGTTTGTTACGATAAGACTGTATCTCCCAAACAAAAATCAAGAAAGGTGATGTTATGCAACGCCTCATTTTAGCCTCATCCTCTCCACGGCGAAAAGAACTTCTAGAAAATCTCCACTTAACATTTGAAATCTCCAGCAGTAATGTTGATGAGAGCTTCGATGCAGATTTAAGTCCAAAACAAGCAGTAATGGAGCTGGCTGCCAGAAAAGCCCGTTTCGTATCAAACCGCCATCAGGATGCTTTTGTCATTGGATCAGACACAGTAGTTGTTCTCGGTGGGGAAATCCTGGGGAAACCTGCCAGCAAGGAAGAAGCTTTTCATATGCTTAAAGGATTATCTGGAGAAACCCACAGTGTCTATACAGGGGTTTCAATCATTTCTTCTACAAATAAAGAAATTCAATTCTATGAAAAAACCGATGTGACTTTCTGGGAGCTTTCATTAGAAGAGATAGAAACTTACATCAGAAGCGGCGAACCATTTGATAAGGCAGGGGGATATGGAATCCAGGGGTTTGGCAGCTTCCTGGTCAGGGAAATAAAAGGTGATTATTATACAGTCGTTGGGCTGCCTGTATCAAGGACCATTCGGGAACTGCAGAAAGCCGGGTTCATTCTCCCATATAAAATGTAGGCCGCCAGTTCAGCTTCTTCTTATTGCTCCCTGTAGGCAACCGGCAGGGAGGTATTATTCATGCACACTGAAACCATTATGATCAAGGATTATCCTCAAAATGAGCGGCCAAGGGAGCGATTTATAAAAAATGGTCCCCAAAGCCTTTCCAACCACGAATTGATTGCCCTAATATTAGGAACGGGAACTAAAAAGGAATCTGTCCTCCAGCTTTCAAACCGGCTTCTCGCCGAATTTGAAGGTCTAAGGCTTTTAAAGGATGCAACGCTTGAAGAACTGACAGCCATAAAAGGCATTGGCAGCGCCAAAGCGATTCATCTGCTTGCGGCAATTGAAATTGGCAGAAGGCTGGCGACACATACTCACGATGACCGCTATGTCATCCGGTCACCGGAAGATGGAGCAAAATATTTGATGAATGATATGAGATTTCTATCTCAGGAGCACTTCGTTTGTTTGTATCTGAATACAAAAAACCAAGTCATTCACCGTCAGACCATCTTCATCGGAAGTCTGAATGCTTCCATTGTACATCCACGGGAAGTGTTTCGTGAAGCAGTCCGCCGGGCAGCTGCTTCCGTCATCTGCGCCCATAACCACCCCAGCGGAGACGCATCTCCAAGCCGCGAGGATATAGAAGTGACCAAAAGGCTCGTTGAGTGCGGGAAAATGATCGGTATCGAGCTCCTTGATCATTTAATTATCGGTGACAATAAATATGTCAGCCTGAAGGAAAAAGGGTATGTTTGATACTATGATTTTAGCTAACGTTGCGATATAATATATTTTATGGTTTTTGCAGGCCATCATACAGGACCTGCAGGAACATTCAGCTGCTTATAATGAGATTGCTGCTACCATAGATACTGAAACTTTAATTGCATTTTTGTTGAGAAAGGGAGATACAAGCATGCTAGGAATTGGGACAAGAGACCTGGGAATAGACCTTGGGACTGCTAATACGCTTATTTACGTAAAAGGAAAAGGCATTGTGGTTAGAGAACCGTCAGTTGTGGCATTTCAAACCGATACGAAATCAATCGTAGCTGTTGGGAACGACGCCAAGAATATGATTGGCCGGACACCGGGGAATGTTGTTGCCCTACGCCCGATGAAGGACGGGGTCATTGCTGATTATGAAACAACAGAAACCATGATGAAGTACTATATTAAACAAGCAACTAAAAACAAAGGTCTGTTCGCTGGCAAGCCTTATGTAATGGTATGTGTGCCATCCGGAATTACAGCGGTTGAGGAAAGAGCTGTCATTGATGCAACCCGTCAGGCTGGTGCCAGGGATGCTTTTACAATTGAAGAGCCTTTTGCTGCTGCAATTGGTGCAAATTTGCCAGTTTGGGAACCGACAGGCAGCATGGTAGTGGATATCGGCGGTGGGACCACCGAAGTTGCGATTATCTCGCTTGGGGGAATTGTAACCTCTCAATCTATACGCATTGCCGGAGATGAAATGGACGATGCCATCATCAATTATATTCGCAAGAACTACAATCTGATGATTGGGGAACGTACGGCAGAAGCCATTAAAATGGAAATTGGCGCTGCTGGTGAACCTGAGGGAATTGAGAACATGGAAATCCGCGGCCGTGATTTGTTGACGGGTCTGCCGAAAACCATTGAAATTACCGCAGATGAAATCTCCAAAGCCCTGCATGATACCGTTTATGCTATTGTCGATGCCGTAAAGCTCACCCTTGAAAATACACCGCCTGAGCTTGCAGCCGATATCATGGATCGCGGGATTGTCCTAACCGGCGGCGGGGCTTTGCTTCGCAATCTGGATAAAGTGATTGCAGAAGAAACAAAGATGCCTGTACTGATTGCCGAAGATCCGCTTGATTGTGTAGCTGTTGGAACCGGAAAAGCACTCGACCATATTGACTTATTTAAAAACAAGGCAAAAGAATCCAGATAAATGAGGCAGGGCACTTTTCCGCTTTTGCTAGAAAGCAGGAAAGTGCCTGATGCCAGATATTAGATTAGAGGTGTAAGAAGTAATGCCACAGTTTTTTCTTAATAAACGCCTGATTATTTTGCTTGTCAGCATTATTATTCTCGTGGCATTGATTGGGTTTTCCTTAAGGGATCGTGATCAGTTGACCTTGCCGGAGCAGTTTATTAAAGATACGACCGGATGGGTGCAGTCCATGGTGTCTCGGCCGGCCCATTATTTTGCCGGCTTTTTTGAGAACCTGAAAGACTTGCAAAATACATATGACGAAAACAAAGAATTAAAGAAGCATTTGGATGATATGGCCCGCCTTGAGGCGAAGGTTTATTCCCTTGAAAAAGAGAACACCGAGCTAAAGGAAATCCTCGATAAAAAAGATTCCCTTCGTGATTATGATCCCCTGCAGGCAACAGTGATTGCCCGAAGCCCAGACCGCCTTTGGCATGAAATGATCATAATCAATAAAGGGAAATCTCATGGTGTTCAAAAGAATATGGCAGTCATGACTTCCCGAGGGTTAATAGGGAAAGTGAAAAGTACCACTCCTTTTACTTCGACTGTCCAATTATTGAGTGCACTTGATCCAACTAACCGAATTTCCGCTGCTCTCCAGGGAGACAAGAAGCTCTACGGAACGATCGAAGGGTACGATAAAGAAAATGAATGGCTTCTTTTAAAAGGACTCCCTGTTGATGCGAAGATAAAAAAAGACCAGAATGTGGTAACCTCCGGCATGGGCGGCGTTTTCCCGGGAGACGTTCCGATCGGGAAAGTGCTGAAGGTGGTACCGGATGAATTTGGATTGAATCAGACCGCGTATATTAAGCCATCAGCAGATTTTTATAATATCGAGCATGTAATGGTTCTGAAAAGAGGCATGGAGATTCCCAAAGAAATTGAAAATGACGAGGTTGAGGAGGAGGAAGATCTATGAAACGTTTCTGGGTCCCGCTCCTCCTGACTTTTCTCTTTGTCTTTGAAAGCCTGTTTGTCCAGCTTGTGCCAGGTGATTTATTTAAAGAGGGATATGTTTTTGTGCCCCGCTTTTTAATTATATCCATCTTTTTCCTTACAATGTATGGAAGCGTTAAGCACGGACTTATCTATGGCTTTATTTTTGGGCTGCTTTACGACATGGTGTATACAGAAATCATCGGAATCTACTTATTCATGTTTCCGTTGAGTGCCTATATTTTCTCGGGCTTTATGAGGATACTTCAGACAAACATCCTCGTCGTAAGCTTTGTTTCAATTATTTGTGTGGCTTTGCTTGAGGCAGGCGTGTACCAGATGAATCTGCTAATCCATATTACTGATATGGATTTTTCCAGCTTTTCGAAAATACGACTGATTCCGACATTGATTTTGAACCTAGTTTTTATCATTTTGTCAGCTTATCCACTTAAAAGGCTGTTTGAAAAGTTTAGTGATTCATTGCGGAATGATTAAGACCAACTTCTGCTGGCCAAGAGAAAATTCAGTTCCTTGGCCATTCTAATAAAGGATTTCGAAATGCTAATGTCGAATTTCTTTTACCATTGAGGTGAACATCCTGTATGAAGAAATCGCAAAATGTGACAATAAAAGGAACGAAAGATGGACTAACACTCCATCTTGATGATACCTGTTCCTATGATGAGCTGAAAAAAGAGCTGGATCGAAAACTATCCAACTCCAGCCGGATACAGGAGGAAGATAAGCTCTTATCTGTAAAAGTTACAGTCGGCAATCGATATTTGACTGAACAGCAGCAGGAGGAATTGAAGGAGTTAATCCGTCAAAAACGGAACCTTATTGTCGAAGAAATTGAAACGAATGTGCTTACAAGAGAAGAGGCGGAACAGCTTAAAGATGAAAATGAAATTGTGTCTATAGCACGCGTTATCCGATCGGGACAGGTGATTGAGGTTTCCGGTGATTTGCTGCTGATTGGGGATGTCAATCCGGGCGGGACGGTTAAAGCCAGCGGGAATATCTTCATTATGGGCACATTAAAGGGAATCGCGCATGCAGGCTCGGGTGGAAACGAAGAGGCGGTCATCGCTGCATCAGTAATGAAACCTTCCCAGCTGCGGATTGGTGATTGCATTAATCGTGCACCTGACCATAATTCCGACGATGAAGCACGTGTCATGGAATGTGCTTTTATATCTGAAAACCGTCAGATCATTATTGATAGATTACAAGTATTAATACAGCAAAGACCTAATTTAACGAGATTTGAAGGGGGCCGCTAGAGTGGGAGAAGCAATCGTAATTACATCCGGAAAAGGCGGGGTGGGCAAGACAACAACATCAGCCAATATAGGGACAGCTTTGGCTCTGCAAGGCAAAAAGGTCTGTCTCGTCGATACTGATATCGGGTTGCGTAATCTTGACGTGGTTATGGGCCTTGAGAATCGTATTATATATGATCTTGTTGACGTGGTTCAGGGAAGGTGCAAGATTCATCAGGCTTTAGTAAAGGACAAACGTTTTGAAGACAAGCTTTATTTATTGCCTGCTGCCCAGACAACAGATAAAACAGCTGTGCAGCCCGAACAAATGAAGAAGCTGGTCGATGAACTTAAGCAGGATTACGACTATATCATTATCGATTGCCCAGCAGGTATTGAACAGGGGTATAAAAATGCCGTTGCCGGTGCGGATAAAGCGATTGTGGTCACTACCCCTGAGGTTTCGGCGGTACGTGACGCCGACAGGATTATAGGGCTTCTGGAGAAGGAAGAAAACGTGGAAGCTCCAAAGCTTGTCATCAATCGGATCCGTAACCACCTGATGAAGAATGGCGATATGCTCGATGTTGATGAAATAACGACCCACCTTTCCATTGATTTAATTGGGATTGTTGCAGATGATGATGAAGTCATCAAAGCATCGAATCATGGAGAGCCGATTGCGTTGAATCCCAACAGCAAGGCTTCAATTGCCTATCGCAATATTGCCAGGAGAATCCTTGGGGAGGCGGTTCCGCTTCAGCAATTGGAAGATACCAATCAGGGCGTCTTCTCGAAAATCAAACGTTTTTTTGGTGTCCGCTAAGGATACATAATTTTAACCCGGAATCCGTTCCGGGTTTTTTTGTTTCCCCGGTCATACTTGTCTCATATTCCTCATAGACATGTACAAACTGTCCAAGAGGGAATGGTGGGGAAACTTATGGGGTCAAGAGCTGATGATATCCGCAAAAGGATTTTAAAACGCAAAAAAGATAAGGAGAGGCTGGAGGGCCGCATCCAGACCCGGCCGCTGCCTCAGGCCGAGGAGCTTTACGGTTTTGAAAAACTTCCGTCTTATGATGTTGGTCCTGGTGAAGGAGGCCATCCGCTTTTTAAAAAGGAAATATTTTTATTTAAAATTTTGGCTTCAGCCTGCTTAGTATTAATAGTGGCCATTCTCTTCCGCAGTGAAGCTGAAAAGGCCCAACCGGTAAAAACATTTGTAAAGGCGACAATGGAAACTGAATTTCAATTTGCCGCTGTTTCTGATTGGTATGAAAAACAGTTTGGCAAGCCGCTGGCCCTTCTTCCAGTAAATAAAGCAGAAAACAATACAGAAACCCAGGGTACACAATATGCCCTGCCTGCCTCGGGAAAAATACTGGAAGATTTCGGAGATAATGGTCAAAAAATCACCATTGAGACAGGCAAGGATGCATCGGTTGAAGCGATGAGCGAGGGGCTTGTCCGGTTTGCAGGAACAAAGGAAGGATTCGGAAAGACGATTATTATCCAGCATGCAGATAAAAGTGAGTCATGGTACGGAAACTTAAGTGGTTTTGATGTAAATGTTTATGAATATATTGAAAAAGGAGCCAAGGTTGGAAAAGCTTCAAATGCAAATGATGGTGAAAAAGCATCCTTTTATTTTGCCATAAAAAAAGGTGACGATTTTGTTGATCCCATTGGGGTGATCAAGTTTGAATAAAACCATAAGTCTATTGACTAAAATCCACTTTCATCCTTTGTTATGGGTTGTTGTTGCACTGGCAATTGCAACTGCCCATTTTATCGAGCTGTCGCTGCTGCTGTTGGTCATTTTTATCCATGAGATGGGACACGCAGCCGCAGCTTCTTTTTTTTCGTGGCGAATTAAAAAAATCTCCCTTTTGCCATTCGGCGGTGTGGCCGAAATGGATGAACACGGGAATCGCTCGCTTTATCAGGAAACAGTGGTTGTACTGGCAGGGCCCATACAGCATATATGGATGCTGGGGGTCTCGTATGGGTTATTTTCTGCAGGGCTCGTACCTGCGTATTGGCATGATCGTTTCCTGGAGTTTAACCTAATGGTCCTGCTATTTAATCTTCTTCCAATATGGCCGCTTGATGGCGGAAAGCTGGTATTTTTGCTGTTGAGTTTTCGGAAAGCTTTTCCGGAGGCACACATGCAGACCATCTGCATTTCTGCCGCGGCACTTGGAATTTTCATGCTTGCCATTATGTTTACTGGACCATTCACACTTAATGTCTGGATCATTATCGGCTTCCTGATCTTTTCTTTATATTATGAATGGAGGCATAGGCGTTATGTGTTTATCCGCTTTCTGATGGAAAGATATTATGGAAACCAGGGTGATTTTAGGCTGCTGAAACCACTCAATGTCTCTGAAGACGAGGAGCTTTCTTCCGTGCTGGAACGATTCCAGCGGGGCTGCAAGCACCCTGTCATTGTAAAGAAGAAGGATGGAGTGGAAGCGTCCCTGGACGAAAATGAACTCCTTCATGCTTACTTTGCAGAGAAGCAAACAAAAGCAAAAATCGGAGAATTGCTTTACCTTTATTAATTTGCATTTACACAACCTTAAATAGATAATGAGGAAGCAGGGGCCGCAGTCCTTGCTTATTTCTTTTTAAAAAGCGGGGAAGTTTTGTGAATAAGTTAATCATTAATTCTTTAACTAGGGAAAAACGGTTTGCCCTCCTGAAAAACGGGAGGCTTGAACGGCTTTATATAGAACAGCCTGGCCATGAGGTCTTGGTAGGCAATGTATTCCTCGGGACAGTCGAAAAAGTGGTGCCGGGGATGAATGCTGCCTTCGTCAATTTCGGTGGGGAAAAGAATGGATTTTTGTATCGGGATAAAATTCCTGCCTATGTTCTGGATAGGGGCAGCAAAGAGGAAAAACGGAACCGAAGCATTTCAGGGTATGTGCACCAGGGTCAAAAATTGCTTGTTCAGATTGAAAAGGATGCTGCGGGTACCAAAGGGGCAAGGCTGACGGGGATTATTGAACTGCAGGGGAACCATTTAATTTACATGCCATCCGGCAAATATGTGGCGATTTCTAAAAAGGTGGGGGACCCCATTCTGAGGAAGAGATGGCGTGATTTTGGAAATTCCATTAAAACGGAGGAAGAAGGGCTCATTTTTCGGACTTCCGCCATCACTGCGAGTGAAGCAGCTCTCGAGACAGAGCTTAAACTGCTTAGGCAACAATACAAAGAAATATTCCTGCAGGCTAAAAATATGAAGAAGCCCGGTCTGGTTGTTGAAAAAGATTTATTTTATGAGGAACTGTCAGATGAAATTGAAAGGATGGAAACGGCGGAAATCGTTTTGGACGACCAGGGCCTGAAGAAAAAGCTGGAGACTTTCTGCACAGCAAGTAAGAAAGAGGTCGAACTATATTATCATCACCAGGATGTCAGTATTTTTTCCTATTACGGAATTGAAAAAGAGGTCGATCGAGCGCTAAAGAAGGTGGTCTGGCTGGACAATGGGGCTTATCTGATTTTTGATGAAGCAGAAGCGCTCACAATAATTGATGTAAATACTGGAAAGTTCTCGGGCAAGGGTGATTTGGCGGAAACGGTTCTGGAAACAAACAAGCTGGCAGCAGAGGAAGTATGCCGCCAAATCCGTCTGAGGGATTTGGCGGGGATGATCCTGATTGATTTCATTGACATGAAAGATTCCCGGGACAGGGAAAAGGTGCTCAGGCGAGTGGAGAAAGGGCTTGCTGAAGATCAAAGGAGAACAAGAATTGCAGGGTTCACTGATCTGGGCATCCTGCAGCTGACCAGGAAAAAAACAAAAAACTCCATTTCCGAGGCGTTAACCGACCGATGCCAAACCTGCGGAGGAACCGGCAAAGTGCTGAGCGCTGAAACAATGGCTTTCCGTCTGGAAAGGGAGCTGTGGGAGCATCGGCATGCTGATCACGATGCCGTTTTAGTTTCAGCAACCCGGGCGGTAATTGACGTATTTTCAGGTGAAAACAATCATCATAGATCGAGGCTGGAGGATACAATTGGGCTTAAAATCTATTTTACGGTACAGCAATCAGATAAACCTGAATATCAAATTCGGCAGCTTGGAACGATAAAAGAACTGTCGGAAAAAGCTTCCCAATAAACCAGGAAAGTATATTGACACTAATAAGATGGTATGATAATATTTTTAATGTTATTGTTTGTAGCGCACCATGCTACAACCGCACAGAACAGGTAGTAAGCTTTGCGTTTGCAAACGCCTGTAGATGGCGAGTCTTAGTTTAAGAGGAGGTGCACGTGGAATGTACGCAATTATCGAAACAGGCGGCAAGCAGATCAAGGTAGAAGCTGGACAAGCAATCTACATCGAAAAGCTTAACGCAGAAGCAGGCGAAACTGTTACTTTTGACAAAGTTCTTTTCGTTGGTGGCGATAACGTTAAAGTAGGAAGCCCGGTTGTTGAAGGCGCTACTGTTACTGCTAAAGTTGAAAAGCAGGGCCGTCAAAAGAAAATCATCGTTTTCAAATACAAAGCGAAAAAGAACAACCGCAAGAAGCAAGGTCACCGTCAGCCATATACAAAAGTAGTGATTGAAGCAATCAACGCTTAAGGCTGAATAACGGATGATACATGCTGCGATTTATCGTACAGAGTCCGGTACCATTCAATCATTTGCAATAAGCGGCCATGCATTTTTCGCCGATAGAGGCAAGGATATCGTCTGTGCAGGCGTATCGGCAGTGTCAATCGGGGCAATTAATGCAGTGCATGCCATAACAGGCGTCACTCCTATTATTGATCAGGGGGATGATGGCTTTCTCCTCTGTTCACTGCCGGAAGATCTTCCGGATGGAATAAATGAGAAAGTTCAGCTTCTTCTTGAGGGAATGGTCATATCATTGCAGACGATTGAAGAAGAATATGGGAAACACATAAAAATTACCTTCAAAAAGCAGGAGGTGGAATAAATGTTACTAAAATTGGATCTTCAATTGTTCGCATCCAAAAAGGGAGTAGGTTCTACAAAGAACGGACGTGATTCTCAAGCTAAACGCCTAGGCGCTAAGCGTGCAGATGGCCAGTTCGTATCCGGTGGTTCTATCCTTTACCGTCAGCGCGGAACAAAAATCTACCCAGGTGTAAACGTGGGTAAAGGTGGAGATGACACACTTTTTGCTAAGGTTGATGGCGTTGTTAAATTCGAACGCCTTGGCCGTGACCGCAAACAAGTAAGTGTATACCCAGCTGCGCAAGAAGCTTAAGTTTAAGCAAAGAAACCCTGACCAGAGCGGTTAGGGTTTCTTTTTTACTCATCAGGATTTCCAGACACTTCAAATTAAACCTAATTTTTCTCTACTTAGCAATCTTTTTTGTTATACTAACAAAAAGCAGTTTTATAGGATTAGGAGTTATTATATGAGAAAAGAGTGGGACACTATCGAGGTTTTGCGCCATGCGCGTCATGATTGGCTGAATAAGTTACAATTAATCAAGGGCAATCTTTCCTTGAACAAAGTGGACAGGGTAAAAGATATCATTGAAGAAATTATCATTGAAGCCAGGCAGGAAACAAAACTTACGAATCTTAACCTCCCTCAATTTGCCTCTTCGTTGTTAACCTGCAATTGGGAAAATCATTTCTTCCAACTTGAATATGAGGTGGCCGATTGTCCCTACATCCATCGCATGGATGATGTGCAGTTAGCCAAATGGACGAACCAGCTGTTTGAAGTTTTTGATGCGTCCATTGAAAAATTCCAGGAGAATCATCTGTCCGTGACCATTCATCCCCATGAAGAGGGAACCCGTTTCTTTTTTGATTTTAGCGGAATAATAACAGATACGTCATCCCTTAAACGCTTTTTAGAACAACCAGTCAGCTCTTCGATGGAAGTCCATCTAACAGGGATGACTGAAGATGAGCTTTCGATTGAAGTTTTTACAAAAGCCCCAATGGGGGAAAGATAATAAAGTAGTGCATGCAAAGGCACATATTAACAATAAAGACAGGTGGTAATAAATACATGTTTGTCGATCAGGTAAAAATATATGTTAAGGGCGGAGATGGAGGCAATGGAATGGTTGCTTTCCGCCGTGAAAAGTATGTCCCGAACGGGGGACCCGCTGGTGGAGATGGCGGAAGGGGAGCCAATGTTGTTTTCCAGGTCGAGGAAGGTCTCCGCACACTAATGGATTTCCGCTACCAGCGTCATTTTAAAGCTCCGCGCGGTGAACACGGAATGTCAAAGAATCAACACGGGAAAAATGCAAAGGACATGATTGTAAAGGTTCCTCCTGGAACTGTCGTAACAGACGCAGCTACAAGCGAAGTAATTGCGGACCTGACCGAACATGGCCAGCAGGCGATAATTGCAAGAGGAGGCCGTGGCGGCCGAGGCAACAGCCGCTTTGCCACACCTGCAAATCCGGCTCCGGAGCTCTCCGAAAACGGGGAACCAGGCCAGGAACGGGATGTTGTTCTTGAGCTAAAGCTGCTTGCAGATGTGGGTCTTGTTGGTTTCCCTAGTGTTGGAAAGTCAACGCTGCTTTCAGTGGTTTCAGCAGCGAGGCCGAAAATTGCGGAGTACCATTTTACTACCATTGTTCCTAACCTGGGCATGGTTGAAACCGAAGACGGACGAAGCTTTGTCATGGCCGATCTGCCTGGTTTGATTGAAGGGGCTCATTCAGGAGTTGGCCTTGGCCATCAATTCCTTAGACATATTGAAAGAACAAGAGTTATCGTCCATGTGCTTGATATGGCTGCAGTAGAGGGCCGTGATCCATATGAGGATTACCTGACGATCAATAAGGAACTTAAGGAATATAATCTAAGGTTATCGGAAAGGCCCCAAATAATCGTGGCCAATAAGATGGACATGCCGGATGCTGAGGAAAATCTTGCCGCTTTTAAAGAGAGATTGACGGATGATTATCCTGTGTTTCCAATTTCGGCATTCACACGCGAAGGACTCCGTGACCTGCTGTTTGCCACCGCAGACCTGCTGGAGAATACAGCGGAATTTCCGTTGTTTGAAGAAGTTGAAGAGGATTTGGGAGTTAACAGGGTAGTCTACCGCCATGAAGAAGATCAGGATAAGTTTACGATTACCAGAGATCCTGATGGTACCTTTGTCATCTCGGGAGAAACAATTGAGAAGCTCTTCAAAATGACGAATTTCGCCAGTGAAGAATCAACAAGGAAATTTGCCCGGCAAATGCGGGGCATGGGCATAGATGATGCTCTCAGGGAAAGAGGGGCCAAGGACGGAGATACAGTCCGCATCCTTAAATACGAATTTGAATTCGTTGAATAACTACGGGGTGGAGAAATGAAGCAGAACCATTTCGATAAGAAATTCTTTCTCGTTAGAGAAGATGTGCTTCCGGAGGCTATGAAAAAAACGCTTGAAGCCAAGGAAATGATTGAGCGCGGAAAAGCCGAATCGGTTTGGGATGCGGTACAGCGAGTTGATTTAAGCAGGAGTGCTTTTTATAAATATCGCGATACCGTCTTCCCTTTCCATACAGTTGTGAACGAACGGATCATTACTTTGTTTTTTCACCTGGAAGATCGTTCAGGCACGTTGTCAGAACTCCTGAGGATCGTGGCAATGGCTGGCTGCAATGTGCTGACGATTCATCAGACGATCCCGCTGCAAGGAAAGGCGAATGTGACTTTAAGCTTGAATGTCTCTGATATGGGCGTAGCAATGGATGAACTGCTTGCCATGCTCAGACGCCTCGAATTTGTGGATAAAGTAGAGGTTCTGGGAACAGGGGCTTAAAACTCTTTAGATATAATGGACGGCAATAACCGTAATGGATAAGAAAAATAGAAGCCGTCGCTGTGTACATATTGGAGGGAGAAATAGTGAAGATAGCTTTTTTGGGGCCTGTAGCTACGTTTACGGATCTGGCTGTCAGGCAATTGTTTCCAAAAGAGGATGCAATACCTTTTGTTACGATTCCTGAATGCATTGATGCGGCAGCGGCAGGGGATGTCGATTTCGCTGTAGTGCCAGTAGAAAATGCTCTTGAAGGCTCAGTCAACATTACATTGGATTACCTCATCCATGAAGTGCCATTATTTATTGTCGGAGAGGCTACTACTCCAATTAAACAGCATTTGATGGTCCACCCGGATAATAAGGATAAATGGGAGCGAACAGAAGTAATTTTTAGTCATTCTCACGCGCTTGCGCAATGTCATAAGTTCCTTCACCGGGAATTGAAGGGAGTGGCAAGTGAACGGATGACTTCAACGGCTGCTGCGGCGAAGTATGTAATGGAGCACCCGGATATCCATGCTGCTGCAATCGCGAATGGGCTTGCCGCGGTAGAATATGGCCTGGAGATTGTGAAAGAAAACATTCATGATTACAGCCATAATCACACCAGATTCATCATTTTATCCAAAATGGAAAAAGGGGCTGCGGGAACTTCACTGGGCAGTCATGGGGAAAAGACTACACTTGTGGTAACATTGCCTTCTGACCGGACAGGGGCACTGCATCAGGTGCTTTCTGCTTTTTCATGGAGGAATCTCAACTTGTCGAAGATAGAATCAAGACCTACAAAGACAGGACTTGGGAATTACTTTTTTATTATCGATATCGAAAGAGGAATGGATGAAGTCCTGATCCCGGGGGCCATTGCTGAGCTCGAAGCATTAGGCTGCTCCGTAAAGGTACTCGGAAGCTACCCTTCCTATAAGGTATAAATGCAGGCAAGTAAAAAAGAGGCTGACAGGTGTCAGCCTCTTTTTTAGGCCAGATCAACAAGGAAATCCGCGTCTCTCATTGCGGCTTCGGCCTCATCCAGTATTGTTTCGGATTGTGCGGCAATGGTATGTAAGTGGATTCCGTCTGTCAGCTCAGAAAGATACCCTGCTTTTGTCGATTTGATTTTTTCCATGAACTGTTTTACTTCTTTTCGGTTAGCAACCATGATAGAAGCTGTTAAATCCCCGTACACAGGGTGTTCAATACGGACATTCTTTACCGTTACACCGTGGTCGACGAGTAAGTTTAATTCTTCCTCTGTCTTTTCGGGAGAATGGCAGCAGGCTATTGTCCGTTCAGCAAGAACATTCTGGGTCGTGGAAGGCATATAAAGGTAGCCTTGGCTGGTCGCAAGTATTGGTTCGTTCCTTGCCTTAAGCAAGGTGATATCTCCTACGATCACCTGGCGGCTGACATTGGTTTTGGCTGCGAGTTCACTCCCTGTGACCGGTGACCTTGTGTTTTGCAGTATATCCAGAATAAGGGATCGCCGTTCTTCTCCTAGTACTTTTTGTTCTCTCATGGCTTCCTCCTATTTCCAATCATTGCTTATTATTCTACCATAATACCTCAGCGAAGTTAATTATATCTGTTTTTAACCGCCGTTTTAGCAAGAAAGGCGGAAAGCCCCGAAACATCCTCTTTTTGTGTCTGTCTCCCAAAAGAAATCCTGAAAAACTCTTTTGCCTGTTTACCTTCAATACCCATGGCAGCCATCGTCTTTGATGGTGCAAGAAGCCCTGTATGGCAAGCCGAACCGGTTGAAATGGCATAGCCCTGTCGATTGCATTCAAGCATTACCCATTGGCCTTCGAGTCCATGAATCCTCATTCCGATAATCCCGGAGAGCTGCTGCTTCTCGTCTGTTCCATAGATGGTTACCTGATTTTTTAGAGGAGACAAGCCCTTCATAAAAAGTTTCCTTAAAACCAAATGTTGTTCCATCGCTTCGCAAAGCACTGTCTCTGCTTTTTGAGCCGCGGCGGTCAGCGCAAGGATGGCCGGCACATTAACCGTTCCAGGCCGGAACCCGCTTTCATGACTGGTGCCGGGAATGAAGGGCTTCCAGCCAATGCGCGGATTAACGTAAGCTGCCCCCGTACCTTTTGGCCCATATATTTTATGCCCTGAAAGGGACAGGGCATCGACCATGGATGCTGCTTCTTTTATCCTAGTCTTTCCAAAGGTCTGGACACAATCACTATGGAAAAGTATTTCTCTATCCCTGCAGATAGAGCCGATTTCGTTAAGAGGCTGCAATGTACCAATTTCCGGATTTCCGTGCTGAATAGAAACAAGGACAGTATCCTCTCTGAGAGCCTCCTCCAAAAGCCTGGTCTCAATTAGGCCGTTTGAGTTCAGTGGAAGGTAGGTTACCTCATAACCGTCCTCTTCAAGCTTCTTCATTACATTTGTAATGGAGGAATGCTCCGCCATTCCTGTAACTATATGCCTGCCGGATTTCCTCTTGGCCGATAATAGTGCATGGATTGCCAAGAAGTTGCTTTCAGATCCCCCAGAGGTAAAAAATACTCCTGTAGGCTCTACATCAAGAATACTTGCCATTGTCCGGCGGCACGTTTTCAGGAGCTCGGCGGAAGAGCTTCCAATATCATGCAGGCTCTGGCTGTTTCCGTAGTAATCAGTGGCCGCTTTAACATAAAGCTCAGCCGCTTCCTGATCAAGGGGACATGTAGCAGCATAATCAAAATATTTCATCCAATCGCTCCTAATATAGAAAAATATCTTGTCATTAGTTTAATTCTATGTAAATATAGGTGTCAAGACACCTGTAAAATCAGGAGGCCATAAAACTATGAAACAATCAGATGTGTTGATTGTAGGCAGCGGAATTGCTGCTTTACAGCTGGCAAGTACCTTAAGAAGTGACTTGAATGTGATGGTTCTCACAAAGTCGGGGCTTTTAAACAGCAATTCTCATAAAGCGCAGGGAGGCGTTGCGGCAGCCCTTGGGAAAAATGATGATCCTTACTTACATTATATTGATACGGTCGAAGCAGGCAGGTTTCACAATGAGTCTCAAAGAACTCTGGAGATGACCAGAGAGGCTCCTGAATTAATAAAAGGTTTTTTGGAGGGGGGGTGCCCATTTGACAAAAATGAGGACGGTAAGCTGCTTTTAGGCATGGAAGGGGCACACTCGAAAAAAAGGATTGTCCACAGCGGCGGTGACGCTACAGGCAGGGAAATCGTAAAATTCCTTTCTGAACAGCTAGGGAGCAATATCTCTGTAAAAGAGGAGATTTTTGTATACGAACTGATCTTAAGTGATGAGGGGATCTGCATAGGGGCGAAAGGAATGCTGCCTGATGGCTCCACTGAAATATTCTTAAGTGATCATGTTGTATTAGCTACAGGAGGCTGCGGGCAGCTATATAGTTTCACCTCCAATGCAGAGACTGTAACAGGTGATGGTTTGGCGCTTGCCTTTATCGCGGGAGCAGAGCTGGAAGACATGGAATTTATTCAGTTTCATCCTACCCTCCTTTTTGTTGATGGGGAGACGAAGGGACTTGTATCCGAAGCGGTGCGCGGAGAAGGAGCAAAGCTTGTGACTGAAGATGGGCGTTTTATTATGGAAGGCGTTCATCCGCTCGCTGATTTAGCGCCGCGCCATATTGTGTCGCAAACCATCTATGAATATTTAAATCGGGGTGAACAAGTTTATCTTGATATTTCCCAAATACCGAACTTTCGGGGACGATTTCCGACTGTTTCGGAACTCTGTATGAATTCAGGATTGGATCTTTCTTCCGGTAGAATACCAGTTGCGCCAGGGAGCCATTTTCTAATGGGAGGAATCAGGACTGACGATATAGGAAGGACAACAATAGAGGGCTTATATGCCATAGGAGAGGCCGCCTGCACGGGGGTCCATGGAGCGAACCGACTTGCCAGCAATTCGCTGCTGGAAGGAATGGTTTTTGGCAGAAGGCTGGGTGAATGGATCAATCGGCAGCCGTACAGTAAAAGCCATGGGTTAGGAGCCGTTCCTCTTGCAGTAACACATCGCAGTCCTCTTATGTCGCTGCCTGAAAAATGGGAGCTACGGCAAAAGATGATGGAACGGACAGGAATCGTCCGCGAAAGGCAAAAGCTGACCCTCCAGAAAGAATGGCTTGAGTCCTTTCAGGTGGAAGAATTGCTTGATGTCTGTCTCGAAGCCTATAAACCTGAAAAAATTTCAACGATTTTCATGATCATTACCGCCTGGCTGGTGAATGAAGCTGCATTAGCCCGTACAGAAAGCAGAGGGGGACATTATCGGATCGACTATCCCGGTGAAGACAATACCAGCTGGATGAAAAAAAGGATCGTACTTAAAAGGAAAAGGAAAAAGGGTGGTAACAGTGAACAAATTAAAACTGCGATTACAACTTGAACAATTCTTTCTTGAAGATATCGGGGACAGGGATGTTACAAGTGATCTGATATTTGGAAAAGCAGGAAAAGGCCAGATTGTTTTTATTGCAAAAGCTCCAGGTATATTTTGTGGGGAAGAAGTGATAAAAACCGGCTTCCGGGTTATGGATCCAGACGCAGAAATCAAGATATTGGCTTCTGAGGGGCGTCCAGTAGAAACAGGTGAAAAACTGGCCTATGTAACAGGGGAAATTTCCGAACTTCTTAAGGGAGAGAGAGTGATCCTTAACCTTGTTCAGAGGATGTCCGGCATTGCGACCCAAACCAGGGAAGCAGTGGAGGTCCTTGGGAGCCCTCGAACGAGGATTTGTGATACAAGGAAAACATCTCCGGGCTTAAGAATGATGGAGAAATACGCAGTCCGCTGCGGCGGGGGCTACAATCATCGTTATGGCCTTTATGATGCCGTGATGATCAAGGATAATCATATCAGTTTTGCGGGATCCATCACTAAGGCTGTAGAAGCAGTCCGTGAAAAAGCGGGTCATATGGTGAAGATTGAAGTGGAAACGGAAACACAGGATCAAGTACTCGAAGCTGTAGGATGCGGAGCCGACTGCATCATGTTTGATAATCGGAGCCCCGAGGAAATCAGGGAATTGATTAAACTGGTCCCGGAAGGAACAGCTACCGAGGCTTCCGGAGGGATTACCCTTGATACTTTGGCATCCTACAGGGATACGGGAGTTGATTATATATCCCTGGGATTCCTGACTCACACCCTAAAGGCACTGGATATTAGTGTAAAAGTAAATATATAGGAAGGAAGGATAGCTGAAAATGAATATGCTTGATTTACTGGACTCCCGTCCTATTAGTTTGCCTGAGAAATACCGGAATATGACAACGGAAGAGCTTGAAGAAAGAGTAAGGGAAATTAAAGGGAAGCTTGGCAAAAAGCTTTTTATCCCTGGCCATCATTATCAAAAGGATGAAGTGATCCAATTTGCCGATGCCACTGGGGATTCGCTAAAGCTTGCCCAGCTGTCAGCAGAAAATAAAGATGCGGAACATGTTGTTTTCTGCGGTGTTCATTTTATGGCAGAGATAGCCGATATCCTGACAACCAAGGAGCAAAAGGTTTACCTGCCTGATATGAGAGCAGGCTGCTCCATGGCGGATATGGCTGATATTTTTCAGACGGAAAGGGCCTGGAACAAACTGACTGAGTTATTTGGTGATACCATTCTCCCTTTGACTTATGTAAATTCAACTGCCGAAATAAAATCATTCGTTGGAAAACATGGAGGGGCTACCGTTACTTCTTCGAATGCCGAGAAGATGGTCAGGTGGGCCTTTGAAAAGAAAGAAAGGCTTTTGTTCCTGCCAGACCAGCATCTTGGACGGAATACCGCCTATAACATAGGGATTGGCCTCGATGAAATGGCGGTGTGGAACCCAATTTCCAATGAGCTCGAATTTTCAGGTTTGATCGAGGAGGTAAAAGTCATTTTATGGAAAGGGCATTGCTCTGTCCATGAGAATTTTACTGTAGAAAATATTCGTCAGGTCAGAGAAACGTACCCTGATATGAAGATTATAGTTCACCCCGAATGCAGACGTGAAGTAGTTGCCCTGTCAGATATGGCTGGTTCCACTAATTATATTATTGACGCCATTTATGGCTCGCCTTCGGGTTCATCCTGGGCTGTTGGAACAGAAATGAATCTGGTCAACAGAATTATTCAGGAACATCCTGATAAACAAATTATCTCATTAAATCCTCATATGTGCCCGTGCCTGACCATGAATCGGATTGATCTTCCGCACCTGGTTTGGTGCCTGGAAGCAATTGAACTAGGGAGTTCACATAATAGAATTGAAGTGGATGGCCACATTGCCGATAACGCTAAAAAAGCATTGAACAGGATGCTTGAATTATCTTAGAAATCCTTCCTTTGGAGGGATTTTTTTTTAGGATCATTGATGAATTTACCTGGAAAAGCTTTAATTTATCTTAATAAACATATACATGGCTAGAGAAGCATAAGTTTTTTTGAGCTTTATTAGCAAAATGCCTACACGGTCATACACTATATGGACTTATGCCATAGGAGGGAAATCAGAGTGAAGATCCATATCGTACAGAAAGGGGATACTCTTTGGAAGATCGCCAAAAAGTACGGCGTGAACTTTGAAGAGCTGAAAAAGATGAACTCACAGCTCAGCAACCCTGATATGATTATGCCCGGAATGAAGATAAAGGTCCCAACCACAGGGGGAACCATAAAAAAAGAAGCGCCGATCCCTGGAGGGGGACCGCAGGCAAAGATCAATATGGGAAGCAAAAAAGAAATGCCAATCAAAGAGCAGCCTATAATAAAAGAAAAGCAGATAGTTCCGCCGAAAAAGGAAGAGCAGCAGCCTCTGCCAGTAAAGGAAATGCCAAAGGAGGAGCCGAAACCGCTGCCGCAGATGCCTGCGCCAAAGCCGATTATGGAAATGCCGAAGCCGGCGCCAAAACCGCTGCCGCAGATGCCTGCGCCAAAACCGATTATGGAAATGCCGAAGCCGGCGCCAAAACCGCTGCCGCAGATGCCTGCGCCAAAGCCGATTATGGAAATGCCGAAGCCGGCACCAAAGCCGATTATGGAAATGCCGAAGCCGGTACCAAAACCGCTGCCGCAGATGCCTGCGCCAAAACCGATTAAGGAAATGCCGAAGCAAGAAGCAAAGCAGCAGATGCCTGCGCCAAAACCGATTAAAGAAATGCCGAAGCAAGAAGCAAAGCAGCAGATGCCGGCACCAAAGCCGATTATGGAAATGCCAAAGCAAGAAGCAAAACCAATGCCTAATGAGCCAGCAAATATCGAATTGCCGATTAAGTCCTTTGCTCCTAAAATGCCCCAGCCTATCATCCAGGAAAGTGATATGAACAATTATTACATGGACAATATGGCCAATATGATGCCTCAGCAGCAAATGCCGCTTCCAAAAGAACCACAGCTGCCGCCAAAATCAGTAAATATGTTTCCAACGGTAAAATCCGAAAGCAAGCCAATGGCCGATTATGGGGAAGAATCCTCATCCATGCCATTCAACCAGGGAGGTTTTGAACAATCCATGATTCCTTATCCACATAGCTTTAATCCAATGTCACCTGGAATGCAAGGTTCAGGAAATCCATACCAGGGGGGGGCTCCCCAAGTTCAGGGAGCTCAGTCATTTCCAGGTTATCAAATGCCAATGGGAGACAGCCCTGTTTACCAGGATGGACTGGAATCTCCTTCTTTTGCTAATATGCCAAATATGCCAAATCAAGCTGCGGCGGAAATGGGAAATATGCCTCATTCCGTAAAAGGGGCGGAAAATATGCCAGCACCGCTTCCATATCCGCAGACAGCACCAGCGATGCATCATCCTTGTCCACCAATGCAGCCTGTTCCAATTTCTCCGGTCTATCCTGGTTCAGGCTTATGTGAACCTTATGGATTTCACCATGGTGTATTCCCCCAAGTCCAGGGGGTTATGGAGCATCAAATGCCCCATCCCATGATGCCGCAAGGACAAATGCCTGCTCCACAGGTTCAAGGGGCAATGGCAGATTTTGAATCACCTGAGGACAATATGAATATGCCGCTCATGCCGAAAATGGTATCACCGATGATTCAGTCTCCAAAGGACTGTGGCTGCGGACCAGGATTGGCTGGCCCGCAGATGGGACACGGTGGGCACATGGGATTCGGCCCGCAAGGAGGGTTTGGCCCGCAGGGAGGGTTTGGCCCGCAGGGAGGGTTTGGCCCGCAGGGAGGGTTTGGCCCGCAGGGAGGGTTTGGCCCGCAAGGAGGATTCGGCCCGCAAGGAGGATTCGGCCCGCAAGGAGGATTCGGCCCGCAAGGAGGATTCGGCCCGCAAGGAGGATTCGGCCCGCAGGGAGGATTCGGCCCGCAGGGAGGGTTTGGTCAACAGGGAGGATTCGGTCAACAGG
The DNA here is from genome assembly GCF_004340465.1 of Mesobacillus foraminis. Lineage (GTDB taxonomy): Bacteria > Bacillota > Bacilli > Bacillales > Cytobacillaceae > Mesobacillus_B > Mesobacillus_B foraminis. The sequence continues at coordinate 280,355 of NZ_SLVV01000007.1, forward strand.
GCGGATTTAATCCACAAGGAGGATTCGGTCAACAGGGCGGATTCGATCCACAAGGAGGATTCGGTCAACAGGGAGGATTCGATCCACAAGGAGGATTCGGTCAACAGGGCGGATTCGATCCACAAGGAGGATTCGGCCAACAAGGAGGATTCAATCCACAAGGAGGATTCGGCCAACAAGGAGGATTCGGTCAACAGGGAGGATTCGATCCACAAGGAGGATTCGGTCAACAGGGAGGATTCGATCCACAAGGAGGATTCGGTCAACAGGGCGGATTCGATCCACAAGGAGGATTA
>NZ_SLVV01000007.1:280745-395841 GCF_004340465.1 Mesobacillus foraminis
GCGTCGGCCAACAGGGAGGATTCGATCCACAAGGAGGATTCGGCCAACAGGGAGGATTCGGTCAGCAGGGTGGATTCGATCCACAAGGAGGATTCGGTCAACAGGGCGGATTCGATCCGCAAGGAGGATTCGGTCAACAGGGCGGATTCAATCCGCAAGGAGGATTCGGTCAACAGGGCGGATTCGATCCACAAGGAGGATTCGGTCAACAGGACGGATTCGATCCGCAAGGAGGATTCGGTCAACAGGGTGAATTCAATCCGCAGGGAGGATTTGGCCAACAGGGCGGATTAAATCCACAGGGAGGATTCAATCAGCAAGATGGAAATACAACTGGTCAAATGCCTGACTGGAATTACGGAATGCCACGGTTTGACGATGAAGAAAGCAATGAATATTAATTTTCACCCAGGAAGGGACGATTTATATTTTAATCGTCTCTTCTCCTATTTAAAAAGCCGCCTTCCTATGGAAATTGATCAAATTACAGAGATTAGAAGTCATGTTTATTTGGTGGAAAACAAACAGCTGAAATGTATTCTAAAAGCCTTTCCTACTTATGAGGAACTGAAATTGCAGCAAGACTTTACGTCTTCAATTAAAAAGGAAGGCTTTGAACAAACCTGCTCATTCTTGAAATTCGGTGATTTTCCTTTGTGTTTTGAAAATAGATTTTTAGGTTTTATGGAATATATTCAGCCTGATTTACAGTCATTTTCCTACCTTTCCGACCGAGAGCGGGAAGAAGGAGTTGAATTATTAGCCAGCTTTCACAAAGCTACAGAAAAATTGGTTCCGGAATTCGAGTCAATCCTTTTCAAGCAGGATCTAAGGAGGAAATGGGAGGTCCGAGCAGAGCAATTTCAAAAGAATATTTCGATCCTGCATTATTTTATACCAAAAAGTGTAACTGAAGAAATTTTAGAATGGGCTAAAATTTCATTAAAAGGAATGACCCAATCTACTAATCGTCAAAAAAGGGAACATCAAGTGATCCTTCATGGGGATGTCGCCCACCATAACTATATCAGAGCAAAAACAGGCCAGCTGTATATAATTGATTTTGATTTAATTGCCATTGGGCCGGTGAAAAATGATCTGCTTCAATATGCGAATCGGATTCTGCCTTTTACAGGCTGGTCATTTGATTCCTTGGAAAAAATGAAGATTATGGGAGATTACCTTACGGATCCATCATTCTTGTATGGCTTAATTTACCCATCGGATATCTTTCGGGAATGGAATCGTAACATCAGGGCAAAGGCTTATTATAATCCTAAACGGACAACACAGCTTATCAATATGACAGTTCATCAATTTCAGGAGAGAAAGTTATTTGTGAACAAGTTAATAGACATTTTAGAACCGTAACAAATCGGAGTGCCTTAAGATTGTTTGGGACTCCTTTTTTACATATTTAGACATGACGCGAACTTTCCTATTAAGCATACTTGTTGATGGACAGATTGCAGGCGGGGGGCCAGAACTTTCCTGGAAAGGTCCTTTCTTTTATAAAAAGAAAAAATTTGGTCAAACTATTAATGAATAAATAAAAGTGAGGTGACCGGCAATGGGATTCATGTCTATTGTCATGACGCTTAGCGTTCTATCAAGTATAATCGGCTTAGCAGACCTCAACGGCAATGATGGTATGATATCTGTGGAACGGCCCGAGTTATCAATTGAAGACGAGGGGAACCCGTTGGAGTTAACGGTCATTCTGGAGAGGTTTTACCTAGATGGCGAGATGAGTGAGGAAGAGCTTACAGAAACCATATGGTCCATGGAGGATTTTTGGAGTGAGTATGCTGGCTGGGAGCTAGTCAGAATGGATGAGGATATTGTTGTTTTTAAACAGCTGGTGGACGATATCTCTCCTCTGTTAAAAGCAAACGGTTACTTTGGATTATCCGAGGATGGTGTCCTGACTATTTTTAATGGGCGTCCGGACCAATCCAATATCATTCAATCATTTTTTCAAATAGATGTAGGGAAACTGGAAAGCAGGAAACGCCAGCAGCTGCAAAATGGGATTCCAATCAAGACAAAAGCAGAGTATGAAAAAGTACTTGAAACTTTCAAGCCATACAATAAGGATGAAAGGTATAAAAATTAATGAACAGGGCCGATTCAGCGGCTCTTCTTTTTGTTCATTACGATTATACGTTCGTATTTTTTTCGGAAAAGAACATTTTTCTTCGTTCCCAAGAAAATAGTGTGATAAAATGGGGTACAGCAAAAAAGAGGAGCGAAAGATATTGTTTGAGTACGTTAAAGGCAGGGTCGACTTCATCGGTCCCGAATATATAGTAGTGGACAATGGGGGGATCGGGTATCAGATCCATACTCCAAATCCATTTTCTTTTTCAAAGGATAATGGAACCGAGGTTCAAGTTTTTACCTATCATTATGTCCGTGAGGATCTGATTGCTTTATATGGATTTCAAAGCAGGGAAGAGAAGGCTCTCTTTACCAGGCTTCTTAATGTGACTGGCATCGGACCCAAAGGAGCCCTGGCTATCCTTGCATCGGGTGAACCTCAGCAAGTGGTGAGGGCGATTGAAGACGAAGATGAGGCCTTCTTGATCAAGTTCCCGGGAGTAGGAAAGAAGACAGCGAGGCAGATGATCCTGGACCTTAAGGGAAAGCTTCAAAGTATTGTGCCAGACTACTTTCCAAATCTTTTCAACGAAGAAGAACCAGGCTTCTCCTATGAGCTTGATGAGGCTTTATTGGCGTTGAAGGCTTTGGGTTACTCTGAAAAGGAAGTCCAGAAAGTTACCCCTGAACTTAAAAAGGAGAAGCTTAATACGGATCAGTACATTAAAAAAGCTTTACAAAAGCTTTTACGATAAACATAGCCGTAAAAAATCAGACAAATGACATATGATAAAGTTAAAGGATGATGAAAGTATGGAAGAACGAATCATCTCCCAGGAAGCAGGCGATCAGGAACTATCTTTCGAGCAAAGCTTGCGTCCCCAGACACTAAACCAGTATATTGGACAAGACAAAGTGAAGGAAAACCTTGCTGTATTTATTGAAGCGGCTAAATTACGGCAAGAAACTCTGGATCATGTTCTGCTCTATGGTCCCCCGGGTTTAGGGAAAACCACGCTCGCGGCGATCATTTCAAATGAAATGGGTGTACACCTACGCACCACTTCCGGACCTGCAATTGAACGCCCGGGGGATCTAGCGGCAATCCTTACAGCCCTGGAACCTGGCGATGTATTGTTCATCGATGAGATTCATCGGCTTCCTCGAGCGATTGAGGAAGTTCTGTATCCGGCAATGGAAGATTTTTGTCTTGATATTGTTATTGGCAAAGGTCCAACTGCCCGTTCAGTCAGGCTGGATCTGCCTCCTTTTACCCTTGTCGGTGCTACGACCAGAGCGGGCTCACTTTCAGCCCCGCTAAGAGACCGTTTCGGAGTGCTGAGCAGGCTGGAATATTATAAGGAGAAAGATCTGAAAGAAATCGTCGTGAGGACAGCGGAGCTTCTTGAAACTGAAATTGATTACAATGCTGCGGTGGAAATAGCCCGCAGATCAAGGGGCACTCCAAGGATTGCCAATCGTCTTTTGAAGAGAGTAAGGGATTTCGCTCAGGTACGAGGCAACGGTTCCATCCAGGAAAGTCTTGCAAGCGAAGCCCTTGAGCTGATGCAGGTAGACCGGTTAGGACTGGATCATATTGATCACAAATTGCTAAAAGGGATCATTGAAAAATTTCGCGGCGGGCCTGTGGGCCTTGAAACCATAGCGGCTACAATCGGGGAAGAGGCTCATACGATTGAAGATGTCTATGAGCCCTACCTTCTCCAGATAGGATTCCTTCAAAGAACACCGAGAGGAAGGATTGCCACGCCTGCTGTTTACCAACATTTTCATATGGAGGTGCCTGCTGAATGACAGGGATGGCGAAGCTGCTGATGGTATTGGGAGCTGTCATTTTTATTGCAGGGTTCCTGATGCAATTTTTAAATCTGGGGAAGCTCCCAGGAGATATTGTCGTTAAAAAAGGAAATACAACCTTTTATTTTCCTATTGTTACGTCGATCGTTGTCAGTATCCTCCTCTCCGCAATATTTTATTTTCTCGGACGTTTTCGATAAAAAATAAACAAAAGGTGACTACAACATGAAAGTAGATTTATTTGATTTTCATCTGCCAGAAGAGCTGATAGCCCAGGTTCCTCTTATGGAAAGGGCAAAAAGCAGATTGATGGTGCTTGACAAGCAAACTGGCGAGGTGCAGCATAGCACATTTAAAAATATTAAAGAATATCTTCGCCCGGGGGATTGCCTCGTCCTGAATGATACAAGGGTCCTTCCTGCCAGGCTGTTTGGCATGAAGGAGGACACTGGAGCAAAAATTGAAGTCCTTCTCCTGAAGCAGCTTGAAGGTGATAGATGGGAAACTCTAGTAAAACCAGCTAAGCGGGTTAAGGAAGGCACAAAGCTTGTTTTTGGCGACGGCTTGCTATCCGCAGTCTGCACCGGTACATCGGATCATGGCGGACGGGAATTGGAGTTTTCATATAAAGGAATTTTTTATGAGGTGCTCGAGGAGCTGGGAGAAATGCCGCTTCCGCCTTATATTAAGGAACAGCTCGATGATAAGGAACGCTATCAGACTGTCTTTGCCAAAGAGCGAGGATCTGCTGCGGCACCTACGGCAGGACTTCATTTCACAGAGGCACTGCTTGAGGAGTTAAAAGAAATGGGTGTGCTTATTACCTTCATTACTCTTCATGTTGGACTGGGTACTTTTCGTCCTGTCAGTGCAGAATCCGTTGATGAGCATGAAATGCATGCAGAATTCTACCAGGTTTCAGAGGGAACAGCGCGACTGCTTAATGAGGTCCGTGAAAAAGGCGGGCGGATTGTTACAGTTGGAACAACATCAACCAGAACGCTCGAAACCATTGCTTCAGCAAATGATGGGAAGTTTATTGGGGCAAGCGGCTGGACTGATATCTTTATTTTTCCAGGCTACGAATTCAAAGGGATCGACGGCATGATTACGAACTTTCATCTGCCGAAATCTACCCTGATTATGCTTGTCAGTGCACTGGCAGGGCGGGAAAATGTTCTTCATGCATATAATCTGGCTGTCAAGGATCGGTATCGCTTTTTTAGCTTTGGCGATGCGATGCTGATTTTATAGCCATGCGAAGCCATGACTTGCAGTAGCTGGCTATGGCTGAAACAGCAACAAGTTAGACCTAAATTGGAAGGAGCATACGAAATTGTCTGCAATCCGTTACGAATTAATCAAGACATGCAAGCAGACAGGGGCCAGGCTAGGGCGTGTTCATACACCTCACGGGTCGTTCGAAACACCTGTATTTATGCCGGTTGGAACGCTTGCCACTGTTAAAACAATGTCCCCTGAAGAATTAAAGGAAATGGGAGCCGGTATCATATTAAGCAACACGTATCACCTTTGGCTGAGGCCTGGTCATGAGATTGTCAGGGAAGCTGGCGGCCTCCATAAATTTATGAACTGGGACCGGGCAATCCTTACTGATTCCGGCGGTTTTCAAGTATTCAGTTTAAGTGAATTCAGAAAGATTGAGGAAGAGGGGGTCCATTTCCGGAATCACTTGAATGGAGACAAGCTATTCCTTTCTCCGGAAAAAGCAATGGACATTCAGAATGCACTCGGTTCTGACATTATGATGGCCTTTGATGAATGTCCTCCATACCCAGCTTCTTTTGAATATATGAAATCCTCGGTAGAAAGGACTTCTCGTTGGGCAGAGCGCTGCCTTGCCGCACACAACCGCCCAAATGACCAGGGACTGTTTGGAATTGTCCAGGGCGGGGAATACGAAGAATTGCGAAAACAAAGTGCCAAGGATCTAGTATCTCTTGATTTTCCAGGCTATGCAGTTGGGGGATTATCTGTGGGCGAGCCAAAAGATGTCATGAACAGGGTCCTTGAATTTACAACTCCTTTACTGCCGGCCAACAAGCCGCGCTATTTAATGGGAGTTGGTTCGCCGGACTCGCTGATTGACGGAGCAATACGAGGAATTGACATGTTTGACTGTGTCCTGCCTACACGAATTGCCCGGAATGGAACCCTGATGACGAGCAGCGGGCGCCTGGTAGTGAAAAATGCCCAGTACGCACGGGATTTTGGCCCAATCGATGAGCATTGTGACTGCTATACCTGCCGAAACTATTCAAGGGCGTATATCCGCCATTTAATTAAATGTGATGAAACATTTGGGATTAGACTTACAACTTACCATAATCTATACTTTCTGGTAAAATTAATGGAGCAGGTCAGACAAGCAATTATGGAAGATCGTTTAGGCGATTTCAGAGAAGAGTTTTTTGAGCGATATGGCTTTAATAAACCTGATGCAAAAAATTTCTGATTAATGGCTTGCTTGATCATTTTGAAAGGAGGGAAAAGAATGGAAGGACTAATAGGTACAGTGTTCCCGCTGTTGTTGATGTTTGTACTTTTCTACTTTTTGCTGATCCGACCGCAGCAAAAAAAGCAAAAGGCAGTGCAGCAAATGCAGAGCGATCTGAAAAAAGGAGATCGAGTGGTAACCATCGGCGGCCTTCATGGATTCGTTGACTCACTTGATGAAGGTACAGTAGTAATCAAGTGCGGTGATGGCAGCCGTCTTACATATGACCGTGGTGCAATCCGCGATGTCATCAAGGAATAGGCAAAAAAGCAGGTGCGAACAGCACCTGCTTTTTTATTCCCTTGATCCAGACATGTTGACACCTAATATGCCTCCCATCATCGCTGTAATGATATAGCACACCTGGTAAATGATCTGTTCTGTGTTCAGCAGGCTATCATGGCCAAGGTACTGGAATAAGAAAATGATGGAAGAGTAGATGCATCCTGTTGCAGCTCCAATCAGCCACCCCTTATTCTTCCCCTTGCCGCCAGTGATAAAACCTCCAGCAAATAAAGAAATAAATGATACGGTTGTAATGATGTACTGCAAAGAGGATTCTGAAACCGAAGTAAATCTTAATAAAAAGGCAAAAATAAAGCTGCTGATTGTTGCAAAAACAAAAATGGTAATCACACCGTACAGTACAGCAATTCCCAGGTTTCGCGATTCCATACTTTTCCCCCTTGTTTAAGCGTTCTTAAAATAATGGAGCCGTATAGTACAAGCATATTCCCGGAAAAATAAATTAGAATGAGATTTTTAAGTGATTATTTAGTTGGACCTAAAAGTTATTTTTTACTGTCAGGTGCAGAAAGCTATTTACCAAAAGAGAGTGCAGGGGGGAGGGGCAAATATCGGACCGTATGCAGAGATTATCTTCAGGACATTGCTGCTCTATATCCTCATATTGGTTATTTTTCGTTTGATGGGCAAAAGAGAGATAGGAGAACTCAGCCTGCTGGATCTCGTAGTTTTTATTATGATTGCCGAAATGGCAGCCATGGCGATTGATAATACCCAGGAGCCACTCTTTCATTCTTTGCTTCCCATGCTGCTGCTTGTTGCGATTCAAATCCTGCTTGCATTTGTTTCTTTAAAAAGCAAGCGCTTTCGTGATATGATGGATGGACAGCCTAGTATCATCATCAACAAGGGGAGAATTGATGAATACGAAATGAGAAAGCAACGGTATAATTTCGATGACCTGCTGCTTCAGCTGAGAGAGGAAGGAATCATCAATATAGCAGACGTAAAATACGCCATCCTGGAACCTTCAGGAAAACTATCGGTTTTTAAAAAAGGTGAAAGCAGTGATATTACATTACCGCTTATCATCGATGGAGTGATTCAGGAAGAAAATCTGGCGAAGATTAAAAAAACGAACCTTTGGCTCCGGCAGGAATTGCATGCAAGGGGATATAGGGATATCAGGCAAATCTCCTTTTGCAATTATGATAAAAAGAAGCTGTTCATTGATATGAAGGATGAGATGTAAATCAAACACGCCTGATTCCGGCGTGTTTGGTCATTTCATCGTTTATTCCAGCTGAACGTCAGGATAGAAAGAGGTTTGCCAATCCCGGGGAGTCTCTCAATTTCTTCTTTCTTCACCAGGCCTGACAGCAATACCAGCATACAGTAAACCACTGTGATGGCAAATGCCGAGCACAGAACCCTCACAGATAACGCCAATCCCGTCCCAATCCCGTTCCAGATCTGGAAGCCGAGCCACATGGTTGCAGCTATAATGGCAAAGGTCTTAATATATTCCCGCATGTGAAAAGTAAAGGAGACCGCCTTTAAAACAGTAGCAAAATGAAGGACAGTAACCAGGACAAAACCTAATGTCAGCCCCAATGCTGCCCCATTTATCCCAAAAGCCGGCTGGCTGGCAAGCAGGAATATGACAGCCGTTTTAGCGATATTTCCGACAAGGCTGTTGATCATTGCTGCCCTTGCCAAATCCAGGGCCTGCAGGGTAGCCTGCAGGGGTCCCTGGAAATAATAAAAAATGAAGAATGGCGCCATCAGCTTGATAAATTGGGTGCCACTGTCTGTCCCATACATAACCAGCATCAGAGGCTCTGCGAGGACATAAAGAACAATGACAGCGAGACCTCCTGTCAGCAGAGAGAATCTTAGGGACTGCTGAAGCAGATGTTCAATGGACTTAAAATTTTTCTTAGAGTTCGCTTCACTGATTGCCGGTACAAGCGAGGTAGACAGCGAAAAGGTAATGAAGGAAGGGAGCATCAGGAGAGGAAGGGCGAAACCTGTTAACGCTCCGTACTGCTTCGTAGCTACACCGGCAGCAACACCCGCCAGTGCGAGGCTGTGTGCCACAACTATGGGCTCAAAAAACCACGAAATTGAACCGATCATCCTGCTGCCCGTAGTAGGGAGGGCTATCCTCATCAGTTCGTTAAATGTGGACCTTCCGGACTGAACAAATTGAAAAAAATTCTGGCGCATTGGGAATTTCTTTTTTACTTTAAAGGCAGTGATTAAATAAGCAAGGGAGGCCAGCTCTCCGATGACAGCAGAGATCATTGCCCCGGCAGCGGCATACTCGATTCCATAGGGCAGGAAGCTTTTTGTCAGGACCGCAATCAAGGTAATGCGGATCAGCTGTTCAATCACTTGGGAAACAGCACCGGGCTTCATATTCTGCCTTCCCTGAAAGTAACCTCTAATAACCGATGATACCGCAACAATTGGAACAATTGGGGCAATGGCCAGTAAAGGAAGACGAGTTCTAGGGTCGGTGAATAAAGTCTCGGACAAATAGGGTGCCATTAAAAATAATGCAGGTGTAAAAATCAATGACAGGGAAATGGTGGTAGCCAGAGATACAGCTAATATTTTTTTGATTTTTCCATAATCCCCTTTTGCGGCAGCTTCTGCAACGTATTTCGAGATTGCGACAGGCAGCCCCAGCTGGGTAATGGTAACGACAAGTATAAAAGTGGGAAAGGCCATCATATAGAGGCCAACGCCTTCTTCCCCGATAAAGCGGGCAATCACTATCCGATTAATGAAACCCAATATCCTTGTGACAAGTCCTGCCACAAGCAGTATCAGGGTTCCTTTTATGAACTTTGACATCCTGCTCCCTGCCTTCTCAAAAATGCTAATTTCAGATACAATAATCTATATGCAAGGGAATGGACAAAGCATGACAGGAATAAAGATTTTTAAATACATAGAAAGCCAAGGAGGCGGAATGCATGGACTTCGTGCATAAGTATGAGGCATTCCAGAAAGATGTCCAGCCAGCATTAAAAAGCAAGCAGGAAGAATTGGCCATGCTCGGATATGAAGGGGTTACTGAGCAGGAAATCTGGAATTTCCTAACCCGCAAAAAATGGAAAAAAACCAAGGATGATATTCGGCTATATGAAATTGTTGCCGATATCCTCTCGGTCCAGCCTGGAGAATACATGAACTTTGTAACAATCGAGGCTTTCAAAATTGGCAGTCTCTCATTAGATGACGAGAAAGAGCGGAGGGAGCTGTTAAAATAATCCAGTAAAAATGTAACGTTTTTTAAATCTTCATGTATAAATTGACAGTATTTTTAAACTGATTCATAATGAAAAAAGTTATTGAAATGTTTCTTATTTTATTGATTTGATTCGAGCAAAAGGTAATTCTTTTTTGTTTCTAGATTAAGGAGGACTTATACATAATGGTTAAGAGGAGTCGCATCATTGCGTTCTTTCTGATAGTTTTGCTTATCGGGAGCGCCATGGGGTTAACAACCCAGAACATCTTGGGGAATATTAAACTCGGACTGGACCTTCAGGGTGGATTTGAAGTCCTTTATGAGGTGAAACCGGCGAAAGATGGCCAGGTGATCGACAGGGATACATTGGTCAGTACGGCGGAAGCACTTGACCGGCGCGTAAATGCCCTTGGGGTCAGTGAGCCAAATATTCAAATTGAGGGTGAGGACCGCATCCGTGTCCAGTTAGCTGGAGTTACGGACCAGGCCGAAGCACGCGAAATGCTGTCTACCCAGGCCAACTTAAGCTTTCGGGATGCCAATGACAAATTAATGCTGGATGGAACCGATTTGGCCGAGAATGGGGCAAAGCAGAGCTTTGACGAAAATAACAAGCCGAGTGTTTCCATTACCTTGAAGGACGGGAGAAAGTTTGGAGACGTGACCAAGGAAATCATCGGAAATGCTCCTGATAACCAGCTGGTCATATGGCTTGATTTTGAAGAAGGAAAAGATTCCTATAAGGAAGAAAGATTAAAGGAAGAACCTAAATTCATCTCTGCACCAAATGTCACGCAGGTCTTATCTCAAAAAACAGTTCAGATTACCGGTAATTTCACTATTGAAGAAGCAACCCAGCTTTCGAACCTGTTGAATGCTGGTGCCCTGCCAGTCCAGCTTGAAGAACAATACTCCACTTCCGTTGGAGCAAAGTTTGGTGCCCAGGCACTTGATAAGACAATTCTTGCCGGGATCATTGGCATATTGGCCATCTTTGTGTTTATGCTGGCCTATTACAGGCTTCCCGGGATGATTGCTGTAGTCACACTTTCCGTTTATGTCTATTTAATCCTTCTGGTCTTTGATTGGATGAATGGAGTCCTCACGCTTCCAGGCATTGCCGCTTTAATTCTTGGTGTTGGGATGGCTGTTGATGCCAATATCATTACTTATGAACGGATTAAGGAAGAGCTGAAGGTCGGCCGGAATATCAAGGCTGCATTTGCGGCAGGAAGCAAGAATTCGCTTTCGACGATCCTGGATGCCAACCTGACAACGTTAATTGCAGCAGGGGTCCTGTTCTTTTATGGGACGAGCTCCGTAAAAGGTTTTGCCACCATGCTTATCCTCAGTATACTGGTAAGCTTCATTACTGCAGTGTTCGGTGCCAGGGTCTTCCTGAGTCTATGGGTCAACAGCGGCCTGTTTAAGGACAAGCCGGGCTGGTTCGGAGTCAAAAAGAGCGAAGTCCACAGCCTGTCTGAAAATGTGGATACACTTGATCTGAAAACGAGGTTCGATCGCTTTGATTTTATCCGGCATCGAAACAGATTCTTTATGGCCTCAGGAGTACTGTTGGCAGCGGGCCTTATAATACTTGCGGTGTTCCGCCTAAATCTTGGAATCGATTTTGCCAGTGGAACCAGGATTGAAGTACTATCTGAAAAAAGCTTGACTGCACAGGAATTTACTGCAGAGCTGAAGGGTGCCGGCATCGAAACAGAAGATGTTGTCATCTCGGGGAACAATGATGAAATCGGAGTTGCCCGCTACAAAGGGGTCCTGTCTAAAGAAGAGATTGCCTCATTGAAAGCCGATCTGAAGGATCAATTTGGGACCGAGCCGAATGTCAGCACTGTTTCACCGACGATTGGCAAAGAACTCGCCAAAAATGCCTTTTTTGCCCTGTTGATTGCTTCTGTTGGTATTATCATTTACGTGACGGTCCGTTTTGAGATCCATATGGCCATTGCGGCAATCGTTTCCTTGATGCATGACGCGTTCTTTATCATTGCGGTATTCAGCTTGCTAAGGCTTGAAGTGGATCTTACCTTCATTGCTGCAATTTTGACTATTGTCGGATACTCCATCAACGATACAATCGTTACTTTTGACAGAATGAGGGAAAACCTCCAGAAAAAGAGGAAGCTTAAAACCTCCCAGGATATTGCCGATGTGGTGAACAGGAGCCTGCGCCAGACTCTTGGACGTTCCGTGAACACGGTGCTTACAGTTGTTATTACAGTAGTTGCCCTATTGGCCTTCGGAAGCGAATCGATCTGGAATTTCTCTTTTGCCCTGCTTATAGGTTTGATATCCGGGACATATTCCTCTGTCTTTATTGCCGCTCAGCTCTGGTATGTATTTAAAAACAGGGAGCTGAAGAAAAAAGGGGAAATAATCACCTATAAAGAGAAACGCAAGTATTCTGATGAACCGCAAGTTTAACATAGTGCTATGCGAGGTAAAATGAACGAAATAAAAAATCACACTATCAATCAATCCGCAGGAAATGTCCTGCGGATTCTTTATTTGGGTGTTATTAACAAAGCTTTAGAACACTCACGCCGATTGAATAGGTGGCAGGGCTCTTGTATAATAGAAAAGCTGAGAGGTGAACGTATGTTAAAATCCAGAACTAAATGGAACGTTAAACAAACTGACTCAATGAAAGCAAAAGAGTTAGCCGAAGTACTAAATATAGCCCCTTTAACAGCATCCCTGCTCGTGAATCGAGGTATTGAAACTGTCCAGGATGCACGGGATTTTCTATTTAATGACAATATTGAGTTTCATGATCCGTTCTTGTTAAAAGATATGGATAAAGCGGTAGAACGCATCAATAAAGCTGTACAGGAGCAGCAGCCAATCCTGATATTTGGTGATTATGATGCGGATGGAGTCAGTTCCACAACAGTGATGATGAGGGTATTGCTCGATTTAGGAGCCAATGTGGACTACTATATTCCGAACCGTTTCACAGAAGGCTATGGTCCGAATGAAGCTGCCTTTCGAAAAGCCGCAGAAAAAGGGACAGCGCTGATCATTACGGTTGATACTGGGATATCTGCTCTCCATGAGGCCGATGTGGCCAGGGAGCTTGGAATGGACCTGATTATTACAGACCACCATGAACCGGGGCCAGTCCTCCCGAATGCTTACGCAATCGTCCACCCTAAACTTGAAGACAGCAAGTATCCATTCAGGGACCTTGCAGGGGTAGGGGTGGCATTCAAACTGGCACACGCTCTCTATGGGGCTGCACCTGAAGAGTTATTGGAAATTGCAGCAATTGGTACCATTGCGGATTTGGTCTCTCTGACCAATGAGAACCGTTTAATTGCAAAAAAAGGCATAGAACAGCTGAGAAAGACCCAAAACCTAGGGCTCCGAGCCTTGTTTAAGCTGACCAAAACGGAATCAGCGTCCATCAATGAGGAAACAGTCGGGTTTATGATTGGTCCCCGTATTAATGCCGCTGGCCGCCTTGGCAGCGCGGACCCTGCTGTTCGACTTTTGTTATCGGAGGATCCCGGAGAGGCAGCAATGCTGGCTTCGGAAATTGATGGATTGAATAAGGAGCGCCAGGCCCTTGTCGCTTCAATTGCAGAGGAAGCTATCAATGAGGTTGAAACGAACTTCCCTGTGGAGGACAACCATGTCCTCGTCATTGGGAAGGAAGACTGGAACCCAGGTGTAATAGGGATTGTGGCCTCCCGCCTTGTAGAGAAATATTACAGGCCGACAATCGTACTGAGCTTTGACAAAGAGAAGGGCGTTGCAAAAGGATCTGCAAGAAGTATTGCAGGCTTTGATTTATTCAAGAATCTTTCTGCTTCCCGTGACATTCTCCCTCATTTCGGGGGCCATCCCATGGCAGCCGGGATGACCCTGAAGCTGGAGGATGTCGTTGAGCTAAGAAAGCGGCTGAATAAACTTGCTTCAGAGCAATTGACTGAATCGGACCTTACCCCTGTGACACAGGTTGACCTTGAGGCAGACATAAAGGACATTACCCTTGATTTTCTAAAGGAGATGGGGCAGCTTTCGCCTTATGGTGTGGATAACCCTAAACCAAGAGTGATGATTAAAGATGCCAGTATATCCTCGATGAGAAGAATCGGAGGCAATAATGCGCATTTAAAGATTACACTGGGAAATGACGGGGCGTCACTGGATGGGATTGGATTTGGTCTAGGTGACCTTCATGAACATATCTCGCCTATTTCTTCCTTGTCAGTCATTGGGGAGCTGTCGATTAATGAATGGAACAACATCAGGAAGCCTCAAATTTTCCTGCAGGATGTAGCCGTTAATTCCTGGCAGCTCTTTGATATCAGAGGCCTGAGGAGAACAGAAAAGCTTAAGGAAATGGTTCCGGAAGATGGCACAAAGTGGATTTTGTTTGACGAGGGAAAAGAGGAAAGATTTTTGCCTTTTGCCCAAAAAAGCCTTGTGAAGATCCGTTCATTGGAGGAAGCAATCAATACAGAAATCGATTCTACGAATATTGTCCTTCTTGATTTGCCAGCTTCGGGAGGAATGCTCGAAAAGCTTATTTCCGGAAAGAAACCGGCTCGGGTTTATGTGCATTTTCATAAAGAAGACAGTGACTTCTTTAGCACAATGCCGACAAGAGAGCATTTTAAGTGGTTCTATGCTTTTCTGGCGAAAAAAGCGCCGTTTGACCTTAAAAGGCATGGTGAGGAACTGGCAAAATACAGAGGCTGGTCAAAAGAAACCATAGAATTTATGTCACAGGTGTTTTTTGACCTCGATTTTGTTAAAATAAACAATGGAATTATTTCCTTAGAGAAGAGCGTCCCAAAACGGGATTTATCGGAATCTAAAACCTATCAGAAAAAACAAGCTACATTTACTCTTGAAAATGATTTGCTTTATTCATCGTTTGAGCAGTTGAAGAGCTGGTTCGACCAAGTCATTCAAGGGTCGGTGCAAAATGAGGAGGCAATTACAGAATGGATTTAAAACAATACGTTACCATCGTACCCGATTGGCCAAAGCCGGGCATAAAATTTAAGGACATCACAACTTTGATGGATAATGGCGAGGCATATAAATATGCAACAGACCAAATCGTTGAATATGCCCGCGAGAAGGAAATTGACCTTGTAGTGGGACCTGAGGCAAGAGGGTTCATCATTGGATGCCCAGTTGCTTATTCCCTTGGTGTGGGCTTTGCTCCAGTTCGCAAGGAAGGCAAGCTTCCAAGGGAAACGGTTAAGGTGAGCTATGGCCTGGAATATGGGAAAGACGTTTTAACCATTCATAGGGATGCCATCAAACCTGGCCAGAGGGTGCTCATCACGGATGACCTGCTTGCTACGGGCGGCACCATTGAGGCTACCATAAAGCTGGTTGAAGAACTTGGGGGCATTGTTGCCGGAATTGCGTTCCTGATTGAATTATCTTATCTCGAAGGTCGCAGCAAGATTGGAAAATACGATATCCTGACATTGATGGAATATTAAGGTGAATATTAATGGCACTTCCGCGTGAAGTGCCATTTGTATTAGGTGTGAATTAGAGGTTTTTCGACATTTTTTTTATCTTCAGCGGAAAAATATCATCCTTTCTCTTTACATATTGGAATTTTTCTTTGATAATAATAACAATCCTTTTCATTCAGAAATTAGGATATTTAGACTATATGACAGTTTGTTGTATTTCAATGGTTGCTGGAGTGATATGAATGTCCCTCCAGATTTTATAATGATAAAAAGGTGATCCTATGGCGAATGATCAGGTGTTGACCGCCGAGCAAGTCATCCAAATGACAAGAACCTATTTAAATGATGAACATGTAGAATTGGTGAAGAAAGCGTACGATTTCGCCAAAGCTTCCCACCACGACCAGTTTCGGAAATCGGGTGAGCCCTACATTATCCATCCCATCCAGGTTGCGGGAATCTTGGCCGATTTAGAAATGGACCCTGCAACAGTTGCAGCCGGATTTCTTCATGATGTCGTTGAGGATACCGAAGTTACGCTTGAGGATATTAAAGAAGAGTTCAATGTTGAAGTGGCAATGCTTGTAGATGGCGTGACCAAGCTCGGGAAAATTAAATATAAATCTCAGGAAGAACAGCAGGCAGAGAATCACAGGAAAATGTTTGTGGCCATGGCCCAGGATATTCGGGTCATTTTGATCAAACTTGCAGACCGGCTTCATAATATGAGGACCCTGAAGCATCTTCCCCAGGAGAAACAGCGCAGGATCTCAAATGAGACCCTAGAAATCTTCGCTCCGCTGGCACACAGGCTCGGGATATCCAAAATCAAGTGGGAGCTTGAGGATACGGCATTAAGGTATCTTAATCCGCAGCAGTATTACCGTATTGTGAACCTGATGAAGAAGAAGCGGGAAGAGCGGGAGCAATATCTGGAAGAAGTGATTGGTGAAGTCCGGGATCAGCTGAAAGAAGTGACGATTAAAGCTGAAATTTCTGGCAGACCTAAGCACATTTATTCAATTTATCGAAAAATGGCTTTGCAGAATAAGCAATTTAACGAAATTTATGATTTATTGGCTGTAAGAATCGTAGTGAACAGCATTAAAGACTGCTATGCAGTCCTGGGAATCATTCATACATGCTGGAAGCCGATGCCCGGAAGATTCAAGGACTATATTGCAATGCCAAAGCCGAACATGTACCAGTCGCTCCATACCACTGTCATTGGTCCTAAAGGGGACCCGCTGGAAGTACAGATACGAACCTTTGATATGCACAGAATCGCAGAGTTCGGTATTGCGGCGCACTGGGCTTATAAAGAAGGTAAACCGGTTGATGAAGGTCTTTCCTATGAAAAGAAACTCAGCTGGTTCAGGGAAATACTCGAGTTTCAGAATGAGACTGCCAACGCTGAAGAGTTCATGGAATCC
This sequence comes from Mesobacillus foraminis, assembly GCF_004340465.1. Lineage (GTDB taxonomy): Bacteria > Bacillota > Bacilli > Bacillales > Cytobacillaceae > Mesobacillus_B > Mesobacillus_B foraminis. The sequence continues at coordinate 297,594 of NZ_SLVV01000007.1, forward strand.
CTTAAAATTGATTTGTTTTCTGACATGGTATTCATTTTTACCCCAAAAGGTGATGTCATTGAGCTTCCTTCCGGCTCGGTTCCCATTGATTTTGCCTATCGGATTCACTCAGAGATAGGAAATAAAACAATTGGGGCAAAAGTGAATGGCAAGATGGTTACACTTGATTATAAGCTCAAGACCGGTGACATTATTGAAATCCTTACATCAAAGCATTCCTACGGTCCGAGTCAGGATTGGCTCAAGCTTGCCCAAACCTCTCAGGCCAAAAATAAGATCCGCCAGTTCTTTAAAAAAACAGCGGAAAGATGAGAATGTCGATAAGGGCCGGGAATTGGTAGAAAAAGAAATCAAGGCCATGGACTTTGACCTGAAGGAAATCCTTACTCCGGAAAATGTAAAAAGGGTGTCGGATAAGTTCAATTTTTCCAATGAGGAAGATATGTATGCCGCAGTAGGCTACAACGGAGTCACGGCTCTCCAGGTTGCCAACAGGCTGACCGAAAAATGGCGCAAGAAGCGAGATATGGAGCAGGAAAAGGATCTTTCAAACGCCGTATCAGAGCTGAAATCTCTGCCACCTGTAAAGAAACGGGAATCAGGTGTAAGGGTTTCAGGGATTGATAACCTGCTGATCCGGCTTTCCAGATGCTGCAACCCAATCCCTGGAGATGATATTGTCGGTTTCATTACGAAAGGCCGAGGGGTTTCCGTTCATCGGTCAGATTGCACCAATATTAACAAGGATGATGCTCAGGCTAGGCTTATTCCGGTTGAATGGGAATCAGCCTTAAACGACCGGAAAGAGTACAATGTGGATATTGAAATCAGCGGCTATGACAGGCGTGGCCTTTTAAATGAGGTGCTGCAGGCTGTCAACGAGACAAAAACCAACATTACGGCCGTATCAGGGAAGTCAGACCGCAATAAAGTGGCGACAATCAATATGTCAATCGCCATTACGAATGTCAGTCACCTTCAAAAAGTGGTTGACCGGATTAAACAGATTCCGGACATCTATTCCGTCCGAAGAGTGTTGAATTAATTTAAAGCATTAAAGGGTGCCTGACCCCGGAATAAGGAGTATGTTAATATGCGAGTTGTTGTTCAGCGCAGCAAGGAAGCCAAAGTTACAGTGAATGACAAAGTGACGGGCTCCATTGTAAAAGGCTTTGTGGTTCTTGTAGGGGTCACTCATGAGGATACCATAAAGGATGCTGCTTTTTTAGCTGACAAGGTAGCTAATTTACGTGTTTTTGAGGATGAAGCAGGGAAAATGAACTTCTCTCTTCTGGATGCAGGGGGAGAGGTGCTTTCCGTATCCCAATTTACCTTATACGGAGACTGCCGGAAAGGCAGGAGGCCAAATTTTATGGAAGCAGCCCGGCCGGATCTGGCTGTTGAAATTTATGAAGCGTTCAATTCATGCTTGCGTGAAAAAGGGCTTAAGGTAGAAACGGGAGTTTTTGGAGCCATGATGGACGTCCAGCTTATCAATGATGGCCCGGTAACCCTTATTATTGACAGTAAATAAGGAGCTGGCCTTCCGGGCAGAAACAGTGGTTGAGATAGACAAAAAAGGGAACCCGCAGGGGTTCCCTTTTTTGCATCTTCATGCAAACTATTAATTATTTTTGAAATACCTGGCCAGTCCTTCATATATTCCATTTGCTGCAGCCTCTTGGTACTGGCTGGAGGTTACAACCATTTCTTCATTTAAATTGCTAAGATAACCAAGTTCAAGAAGGACACTTGGGTGGCTATTCTCCCGGAGTACATGGTAATCCCCAAAGCGGACACCCCTGTCGTTCAGCAACGTTCTGCTGATGACTGCTGCATGAAGCTCCTCGGATAAACCTTTATTTTTTTCGTGGTAATAGTAGCTTGTCATTCCGTTAACACTGGTGTCCAAAATGCTGTCATAATGCAATGATATAAAGGCATCCGCATCATGGGAACGAGAGAGTGCTGCTCTTGAAGGAAGAGCTACATATGTATCAGTTGTCCGAGTCATATAAACATCAGTCCCAGACGCTTTTAGTTTATCGTACAAAAGCTTAGCCGTTCTTAAGGTAAGCTGTTTCTCCAGTGTCCCGCTGAAACCGACCGTACCGCTGTCCCTGCCGCCGTGTCCCGGGTCGATTACGACGGTTTTGTTTTTTATATGTGTTCCTGCTCCCGGCTTTTCTATTTGGGCAGCTGTGCCAGTCACGGAGACGATCCATCCGGCTACGTAACCGTATGAGCCGTTATCCAGGCTGACCTGATACCAGTCCCCTTTAAGACCCTGAATTTCAAATCTATCCCCTTTATTGGCTCTCTGGACAACTGGAGAATCTACAGCGGCGTCCTCTCTGATATTGGAGCCGTCACTCAGAATCGTGAGAGTTTGGTTTTTAACATTTGATTGAGAAGGTTCTGCTGAGGCTTCTTTTTTATCAAAAAACCAGCTTGCCGCCCAGCCGGTTTTGCCGGGTATATATTCAATTCTAATCCAGTTGTCTGCCTCTTCGAGAATTTTATACTCCTGCCCCTGGGCAATCTGGCCGACGATTTTGCCGTCGAGAGCTCCACGGTCCCGTACATACAGGGTTGATGCAGTTACAGTAGCCATACTCCTAGATTCGTTAGCTTGTGCTTCCCCTTCAACCGAAGGAGCTTCCTTGGTATCGGTCAAATAATTGCTGCTGACCCAGGCGTTCATTCCGTTGTACCTAATTTCAGTCCAATTTCTTTCTTTCCTTATGACAGACACCTGCTCCTCTCTGGCAATACGTCCAACAACCTCACCATTCAAAGAAGGGCTGTTTCGGACATTGACATGATCGGTAGCAAACGATTTTTTAAGGTCCTCCTCTGGTCCTGACTGCTGAGGCTCATCACTATGTAAGTATTCCGAGGAAACCCACCCTTCAATTTCCGAGGTTCGAATTTTTCTCCAGTCCCCATTCCTTTCCGATATTTCCACGGTCTGGCCATAGCTCAATGACCCGATGGAAGGGAAGCTTGTCCCTGGACCATTGCGAATCTTGAGGCTGTCAGCTGTGACAGTCCCTTTGGAGCTGCCTTCTGTACCCTCGGTTGCCGGCGTCATGGATGTTCCGGTTTCTTCCCTGGATGTAAACCATTCTGCTATCCAACCTTGTCTACCATCGTGAAGCCCGATTAATATCCATTCCCCTTCCTGCCTGACAATTGAGTATTGTTCACCCTTGTCCACCATGGCCAGTATCGGGTAGCTGAGTCCGGGGCCTTCCCGGATATTTACGTTTGCTGCTGAAATGGTCAGCAGCTCGCCTGAAGCTTTGGCGGGTGCTGAAGTCTTTGAGGTGCCTGCCAAAAGAAGAAGGCAGAAAATAATAACAGCAAGCTTATTGATCTGCAATGATTCCCCATCCCCTTGTTAAATTTTTCTTTGTACTTATTTTACCGAAAAGTCTGGCTAAAATCACGGTCCATTTTTGCTTGATTATAAATATCCAAGTATTTTAATCATTTGGTATTTGAAATAATTTTTTGTTTAAAGGGCAAAATAGGGAGACTAACATAACAGTAGGTGATATGATGAGGCATAGTGAGAAAGGAAGATCGGCTTATCTTGGGGAAAACCAAATATTCAGCGTCGATTTCCATGATTTTATCCAAAAAGAGCAAAGTTCAAATATGATTGAACTTGCTTCAGAGTTCGGATTAAGCCTTGGTGATGTGAAAAAACTAAAAAAACACCTTGAACGTTCTTGACAAGCAGTTTTTTCGTCCGTATTATAAGATGAATATAATGTCATATAATAAAATTGCCGTTGATGGAGAACAGTAGTTAAGATCCACATGAAAAGAGAGGAAAGGTCCTGGGCTGAAAGCTTTTCCGCATGATGACTTGATGAATGAACACTCCGTAGGCTCCTTTCTGAAAGTGGCTTTGCAAAAGCTTTATTAGGAAAGGACGTTGCAGGCGTTAACTGTTTAAGTGGAAGGCTTTTCGCCTTCAATTAGGGTGGCACCACGGGAATCAAAAGCTCTCGTCCCTTGTTATGATGACAAGGGATGAGGGCTTTTTTTGTTTTTTACATAAGAAAGTACCAGCTGAAGAGAAGGAGGTTGTCCAGCATGTCAATTAAGATACCACGCGGGACACAGGATATATTGCCGGGTGAAACTGAAAAGTGGCAGTATATTGAAAACAAAGCAAGGGAAATTTGCGGGAGATATCAATACAAGGAAATTCGCACACCAATATTTGAACATACAGAGCTCTTCCTGAGAGGAGTAGGGGATACCACAGATATTGTACAAAAAGAAATGTACTCGTTCACAGACCGCGGCGGAAGGGACATAACTCTGAGGCCGGAGGGCACTGCATCCACAGTCCGCTCATTTGTGGAACACAAGATGTTTGGTCTGCCTAATCAGCCTGTAAAGCTCTACTATATGGGACCAATGTTCAGGTACGAACGTCCCCAGGCAGGCAGGTTCCGTCAATTTGTTCAGTTTGGGGTTGAGGCTCTTGGAAGCAATGATCCAGCAATTGATGCAGAGGTCATATCCCTTGCAATGTCCATTTACAAGGAACTAGGACTGAAAAAGCTAAAACTTGTAATCAACAGCCTTGGTGACAAAGAAAGCCGGAAAGCGCACAGGGATGCTTTAATTTCCCATTTTCATCCGAGAATTGGAGAATTCTGCAGCGACTGTCAAAGCCGTCTTGAGAAAAATCCGATGAGAATCCTGGATTGCAAGGTTGATCGCAATCATGAGCTAATGGGAACTGCGCCTTCAATCATTGATTATTTAAATGATGAGTCAAAAGAATATTTCTCTAAGGTTAAACAATACTTAACAAATATCGGCATCGAGTATGAGGTTGATCCGAATCTTGTCCGGGGCCTCGACTATTACAATCACACAGCATTCGAAATTATGAGCTCTGCTGAAGGATTCGGCGCCATCACCACCCTGTGCGGGGGCGGCCGCTACAACGGGCTTGTGGAAGAAATGGACGGGCCGGAAACCCCTGGAATTGGCTTTGCTTTCAGCATCGAGCGGCTCCTTTCGGCTTTAAAAGCTGAAAATGTCGAGCTTCCGGTCAATGAAGCAATTGACATCTATCTCGTTGCGCTGGGAGAAAGCGCAAAGGACTATACAGTGGGTCTTCTCAATAAGCTCAGAAGTGCCGGGTTCTCGGCCGAAAGAGATTATCTTGACCGTAAAATAAAAGCTCAGTTCAAGGCTGCCGACCGCTATAATGCCAAGTATGTTGCGGTCCTTGGTGACGATGAGCTTGCAGAAAACAAAATCTCGTTAAAATCAATGGCGGACGGCGGGCAGTCAGAAGTGCCTCTGGACACATTTTTAGAAAAATTCATCGAGTTATCAGAATAAGGGGGAAGCAAAATGTTTGGGAGAAGTTATTTTTGCGGTGAAGTGACCGAAAACACGGTTGGGGAGACGGTTACCCTAAAAGGCTGGGTCCAGAAACGCCGGGACCTTGGAGGTTTGATTTTTGTCGATTTAAGGGACCGCACTGGCATTGTCCAGATTGTGTTTAACCCGGATGTGTCCAAAGAGGCTCTAGAGACAGCTGAACGTGTCAGGAACGAATATGTGCTCGATATAAAAGGGAAAGTGGTTGCCAGGGCAGAAGGAACAATCAATGAGAACCTGAAAACTGGGAAGGTGGAAGTTCTCGCTGAGGAGATTTCCATCATAAATGAAGCGAAAACACCGCCATTTACCATTGCAGACAGGACAGATGTATCTGAGGATATCCGCCTAAAGTACCGTTATCTTGATATGCGGCGCCCTGTGATGTTCGAGACGTTCAAGATGCGCCATACGACAACAAAAGCAATTCGCGACTTTTTGGACAGTGAAGGCTTCCTGGATGTTGAAACGCCGATCCTGACTAAAAGCACGCCGGAAGGTGCAAGGGATTATCTTGTTCCCAGCCGTGTTCATCCTGGAGAATTTTATGCACTGCCGCAGTCTCCTCAAATTTTTAAACAGCTGATGATGGTGGGCGGCTTCGAACGGTATTACCAGATTGCCCGCTGCTTCCGTGATGAAGACCTGCGTGCAGACCGCCAGCCCGAATTCACTCAAGTCGATATTGAAACAAGCTTTTTAAGCCAGGAAGACATACTTTCCTTAACCGAGAGTATGATGCAGAAAGTCATGAAGGAAGTAAAAGGGCTTGATGTCGAGCTCCCGTTCAAACGGATGCGCTATGACGAAGCGATGAGCCGTTTTGGTTCCGACAAACCAGATATCCGCTTTGGTCTGGAGCTGGTGGATCTTTCTGAAGCCGTAAAGAATTCCGGATTCAAGGTATTTACTGCAGCCGTAGCTGGTGGCGGTCAAGTCAAGGCTATTAATGTAAAAGGTGCTGCTGCCAATTATTCAAGAAAGGACATCGATGGTTTAACAGAGTTTGTCTCGGTGTATGGCGCGAAAGGACTCGCCTGGCTGAAGGCGGAAGAAGATGGGCTTAAGGGGCCGATCGCGAAATTCCTTTCAGAAGAGGTCCAGCAATCGGTAACGTCACTCTTAAATGCTGAAACAGGAGATTTGCTTCTTTTTGTTGCTGATAAAAAGAGTGTTGTGGCGGATGCATTAGGTGCGTTGAGGCTGAAATTAGGCAAAGATCTTCAATTGATCGACCAGAACACATTCAGCTTCCTCTGGATTACCGATTGGCCATTGCTAGAGTATGCTGAGGATGAAGGACGTTACTATGCAGCTCATCATCCGTTTACGATGCCAGTGCGTGAAGATTTGCATTTGCTTGAAATGGACCCGGGCAGCGTAAGGGCGCAGGCTTATGATCTGGTGTTAAATGGCTATGAGCTTGGCGGAGGATCATTGCGGATATTTGAACGTGATATCCAGGAGAAAATGTTTAAAGTGCTTGGTTTTACTAAAGAAGAGGCTGTCAGTCAGTTTGGCTTCCTCCTTGAGGCGTTTGAGTATGGGACTCCTCCGCACGGCGGAATCGCACTGGGGCTGGACCGTATGGTAATGCTCCTAGCAGGCCGAACAAACCTTAGGGATACGATTGCTTTTCCAAAGACCGCTAGTGCAAGCTGCTTGCTGACTGATGCACCTGGAGAAGTAAGTCAACAGCAGCTGGATGAACTGCATTTGGACCTGAAATTGCCAAAAAGTGGAGAGTAAATACAACTGCTGCTGTGTTGAAATCCCTTTCATCCTGTGATATTATTTTAAATAACTTACAAGAGTCCTGATGTGTTCGTTGTATAACCTGAAGTTTTGACCGAACATTGAGTACTTCGGGAATCCGGAGTTCCCAGGCTGCGCAAACGCCCCTATGGAGTGGGGACTTGCAGGAGTGTGGGACAGGATGCCCACCTGCCGAGAGCGGGTTCAAAACGAAGGCGCCAAAGCGACGGCACAATTGGGACTCTTGGCTGCATTATGAATGTCCGCCCCATGCACAATTTGTGTGGGGCTTTTATTTTGCAGTCCTGTCTGGCATAATAGGTTGTTTTTGAATTAAAGTATGATATATTGATTAGCGGGTATACATAAAGCAAGATGTTAAGTGGAATTTATTTGGTTTGGAGTGAAATTAATGCTTCATCAATTTTCTAGAAATGAACTGGCTATAGGCAAAGAGGGCCTCGAGATTATGAAGAACAGCACAGTGGCAGTACTGGGAATCGGCGGGGTAGGTTCTTTTGCAGCAGAGGCGCTGGCCCGTTCCGGTGTAGGCAGACTGGTCCTTGTCGATAAGGATGATGTTGATATTACAAATGTAAACCGTCAGCTGATCGCATTGCTGTCCACTGTTGGCAGGCCGAAGGTAGAGCTGATGGAGGAACGGATTAGAGATATTAACCCTGACTGCGAAGTCATTGCACTGAAGATGTTTTACACGGAAGAAACATATGAAGATTTTTTTAATTATGGACTTGATTTTGTTGTCGATGCCTCAGATACTATTTCATATAAAATTCATTTGGCTAAAGAGTGCCTTAACCGTGGTATCCCGATTATTTCCAGTATGGGAGCGGCAAACAAACTGGATCCCACCAGATTCAGAATTGCTGATATTGCCAAAACCCACACCGATCCCATTGCCAAGGTGATCCGAACACGCCTCCGGAAGGAAGGAATCCGTAAAGGTCTGCCTGTTGTTTTTTCCGATGAAAGCCCAATTGTCAGTCTCGAAGAAGTCAACAAAGTGGTCGGAAAAGAGGATGCCAAGATCAGGAAGGCTAAAATGCCTCCTTCTTCCAATGCTTTCGTTCCGTCTGCGTGCGGCCTGATCATGGCCAGCTATGTTGTCAGGCAGCTGCTCAAGGATGTTAAAATCCACCGGGTTAACGACTAAAACCTTAAAAAAATAGAAAAACCGAATGCAGGACACTGGTGGTCCCGCATTCGGTTTTTTTGCTGTGAAAACAGTCTGTTAAATTAATTAAATATATAGCCTTGGGAGATTAATTTTTCTTACCCATTATTTTTTCATAAACAATCGCAAGCGCCTGTTCAAATTTCCCTGTCTTTTTAGGTTTAAAATAAACTTTTGATTTCAATTTATCAGGCAGATACTGCTGACGGACCCAGCCACCTTCGTAGTCATGCGGATAAAGATACCCGATTCCCCGTCCAAGCTCCTTTGCTCCTTTGTAATGGGCGTCACGAAGGTGGTCGGGAACTTCTCCGCTTAATCCGTTTCGTATGTCACTGAGGGCAGAATCGACAGCAAGAATAGCCGAGTTTGACTTAGGCGACAGACATAGCTCAATGACCGCATTCGCCAGGGGGATTCGTGCTTCCGGGAATCCGAGGCGCTCCGCTGTCTCTATGGCAGCCAATGTTCTCGCCCCTGCCTGAGGGTTTGCGAGACCGATATCCTCATACGCAATGACAATCAGCCTTCTGCTGATGCTGACAAGATCACCCGCTTCTATCAATCTGCCGAGGTAATGCAAGGCGGCATTGACGTCGCTCCCTCTTATGGACTTTTGAAACCCGGACAATACGTCATAGTGGGCATCGCCATCCTTGTCGTGGGTAAGATTTTTCTTCTGCATGCATTCTTCTGCCGTTTTCAAATCAATATGGATTGTCCCGGAACCATTTGGCTCCGTAGACAGCACGGCAAGTTCCAGGGCATTCAGGGAGCTCCGGACATCACCATTGGAGGCGGAAGCAAAATGGTCCAGTGCTTCTTTTGACAGTACAACATCATTTTTTCCAAAGCCTCGGTCTAAATCGTTTATTGCCCGCTCTAAAGCAAGTTTTATATCCGCCGGTTGCAGTGGTTTTAACTCGAATATTTGGCATCGGCTTCTGATAGCTGGGTTTATCGCATGAAAGGGATTGCTTGTAGTAGCGCCGATTAAAGTAATCATCCCATTCTCCAGATAAGGAAGAAGGAAGTCCTGTTTGGCTTTATCCAGCCGATGGACTTCATCCAGAAGAAGAATGACTTTTCCGGACATTTTTGCCTCGGCAGCAACAATTTCCATATCCTTTTTATTATTGGTGACCGCATTCAGTGTGCGGAAAGCGAACTGGGTGCTCCCGGCGATGGCAGATGCGATCGAGGTCTTGCCTATGCCGGGCGGCCCGTATAATATCATGGAACTTAGCTGCCGCGCTTTCACCATCCGGTTAATAATTTTCCCTTCACCAACGAGGTGATCTTGTCCGATTACCTCATCAATGGTCCTCGGCCTCATTCGGAAAGCGAGTGGTTTAACAGTCATCAATCCTCACTCCATTAAAATGAATCATATGATATTACTCTACCATATCGTCTGAAGTGGGCAAATGTATATGACCGCCAAGTTATGATATAATGGCTAAAGCCAATCTAAATACTAAGGATTTTTTATAGATAAGTTGGAAAAGTAATAGGACAGGGGTGCTGTTAGATGAAAATATCCACAAAGGGCCGTTATGGACTCACAATTATGATTGAGCTTGCCAAAAAGCATGGAGAAGGTCCAATCTCGCTCAAATCCATTGCCCAGGCCAATGAACTATCTGAGCATTATCTTGAGCAGCTGGTGGCGCCGCTTCGAAATGCCGGGCTTGTAAAAAGCATCAGGGGGGCGTATGGAGGCTATGTGCTTGCAAATGAACCTTCTAAAATTACAGCAGGTGACATCATTCGTGTCCTGGAAGGACCGATTACTCTTGTAGAAGGAATCGAGGATGAAGAACCGGCCAAACGTGAGCTTTGGATCAGGATCAGGGATGCCATTAAAACGGTATTGGACAATACAACAGTGGAGGATCTGGCCAATCATTCAGGTGACGTAAATGAATCTGATGCTTATATGTTCTATATTTAATCGTTACTTATCAGTTTATTAAAAGAAGGTGTCCATTATGGAAAGAATCTATTTAGATCATGCAGCGACTACGCCTCTTCACCCAGTGGTCATCAAGGAAATGATGGCGGTAATGGAGAGCCAGTATGGAAACCCGTCAAGCATTCATTCCTTTGGGCGCGAGGCAAGGCAGATCCTGGATGAGACCAGGCAGGAACTGGCTGACAGCATTGGTGCAAAGCCTAATAATATCATTCTTACCAGCGGCGGGACCGAGGCAGATAATTTTGCGGTCATCGGATATGCAGAAACGAACAGAAAGAAAGGAAAGCATATCATTACAACACAGGTCGAACACCACGCGGTTCTTCATAGCTGCCAGGAGCTTGAAAAGCGAGGGTTTGATGTTACCTACTTGCCAGTTGACGGAGAAGGACTAGTAAAGCCTGAGGCCATACAGGATGCATTGAGGGAAGATACCATCCTTGTATCTGTAATGTTTGGGAATAATGAGGTAGGAACGATCCAGCCGATAGCGGAAATTGGCCAGTTCCTTTCCAGTCATCAGGCTGCCTTCCATACAGATGCCGTACAGGCCTATGGCATTCTCAGGCTGAATGTGGATGAACTAAAAGTTGATTTGCTTTCCGTTTCTGCCCATAAAATCAACGGGCCAAAAGGGCTTGGGTTCCTTTACATCAGGGATGGAATTGCTCTGTCGCCAAGATCTTTTGGAGGCGACCAGGAGAGGAAACGCCGGGCGGGAACGGAGAATGTCCCTGCAATTGCCGGCTTCCGTGAGGCTGCCAGGATTGCAAGCGAAGGTCTCGAAGAAAAGCAGGGGATCTACCAAAATTTCAAAATAATTCTTATCGAAAGTTTGAAAAAAAATGAAATTTCCTTTGAAGTGAACGGTTCACTTGCTAAAGGACTGCCTCATGTCTTAAACTTAAGCTTTCCGGGCACCAATGTCGAAGCAATGCTGGTCAATCTTGACCTTGCAGGGATTGCTGTGTCCAGCGGGTCTGCCTGCACTGCCGGTTCAATTGATCCTTCGCACGTCCTTGTCGCCATGTTTGGCAAGGATTCGGAACGCCTTAAAAATTCGATTCGCTTCAGTTTCGGGTTGAATAATACAGCTGAACAGATCGAAAAGGCAGCTGCAGAAACAGCCAGGATCATTAAAAGGCTGACAAGGCGCCAGGTTTAACCGGAATAAACAATACAAGCGAGGTGAGACATAATCATGGATAAATCACCTGAAAATACAAGAGTAGTGGTTGGCATGTCAGGAGGGGTTGACTCCTCTGTAGCGGCCCTGCTTCTCAAACAACAAGGGTATGATGTTATTGGAATCTTTATGAAAAACTGGGACGACACCGATGAAAATGGAGTCTGTACAGCTACAGAAGATTACAATGATGTCATTCGGGTCTGCAATCAGATCGGAATTCCATATTATGCAGTAAATTTTGAAAAACAGTACTGGGATAAGGTTTTCACCTATTTCCTGGATGAATATAAAGCGGGTCGGACGCCCAATCCGGACGTTATGTGCAATAAAGAGATTAAGTTCAAGGCCTTCCTTGAACATGCATTAAGCCTCGGGGCTGATTATCTGGCTACAGGCCATTACGCACAGGTTGAATTCCGCGATGGAGAATACAAGATGCTTCGCGGGCTAGATGAAAATAAAGACCAAACCTATTTTCTTAATCAGCTCAGCCAGGATCAGCTAAAGCGGGTCATGTTCCCGATTGGCAGCCTGGAGAAGTCAAAGGTCAGGGAAATTGCAAAGGAAGCAAATCTGGCTACCGCGGCGAAAAAGGATAGTACAGGAATTTGTTTTATTGGCGAGCGGAATTTCAAGGAGTTCCTCAGCAACTATCTGCCGGCCCAGCCAGGTGAAATGCAAACACTTGACGGGAAAGTCAAGGGCAGGCACGATGGTTTAATGTATTATACCATCGGTCAGCGGCATGGCCTTGGCATAGGAGGTTCCGGAGATCCCTGGTTCGTAATAGGGAAAGATCTTAAAAGGAACATCCTTTATGTAGGACAGGGTTTTGACAATGAGAAGCTTTATTCGGATTCGATTCTTGCAGTTAATATCAGCTGGGTGACGGACAGACCTGTTGAGAATGAATTTGAGTGTACGGCAAAATTCCGGTATCGCCAAAATGACAATCCTGTCACGGTTCAGGTCCTTGGTGATGGAAATGCAAAAATCATTTTCAAACAGCCTATCAGGGCAGTGACTCCCGGACAAGCGGTCGTTTTCTATGATGGAGACCAATGCCTTGGCGGCGGGACAATCGACGAAGTGTTTAATGATGGCAGCAAGCTGACCTATGTAGGCTGACATGACAACCCCGGCTTCCTTTGTGGAGCCGGGGATTTTCTCTTGAGGGAATAAATATCAGGTTAAGAACTCAGGTTTAGATTAACAATTTTTGAGGTCCTTTTTCGCGTTCTCCTATCAGGGCGGAGAGTCAAAATATGCTATACTTTCATTAAAGAATGGAGTGTTTGTTATGGATAAAAACCAGACAGGTATTGAATATATGAAAGAAGGAAATTGGGAAGCCGCAGCTAAGGTTTTCATGGAAGCGATTGAAGAAAATCCGGATGATACAGTGGCATACATAAACTTTGGAAATGTGCTGACTGCTGTTGGTGAAACAGAGAAGGCGATGAATTTTTACGATAAGGCCATTTCACTCGACAGCAGTGCAGTTTCTGCATATTACAGCAAAGGCAGTCTTTTTTATGAGATGGAACGATTTGCTGAAGCAAAGGATATGTTCGAACAGGCTGCCAAGAAAGGAATGGAATCCGGCGACAACTATTTTATGCTGGGGATGTGCCTGGTGCAGCTTGATCAGGGAAGGCTTGCCATTCCATACTTGCAGCGAAGTACGGAGCTGCTGAAGACGGACGCCGAGGCTTTTTTTCAATACGGCCTATGCCTTGCAAAAGAACAGTATATTGACGAGGCAATTATTCAGCTGGAACACAGTGTAAGCCTTGATTCCAGTCATGCAGATGCCTTTTACAATCTGGGAGTGGCATACGGATTTAAAGAAGAGGCCGCCAAAGCCCTTGATATGTTTAACCGGGCTCTTGAGATTGAGCCTGGCCACCTGCTCGCAGGCCACGGCAAGAAGTTAATTGAAGAGAGCATAGGCTGATCGCCTACCAAAAGTAGCGGAGGAAAGGGGGATAAAGCCTGTGGACAAGCAGGATTCAATGGATCTTTTTTCAGAACAGGGGAAGTACATAAAAGGCAGGCATCTGGTTACCATTTTTCATAATGAACAAAATCTCTACACAGTGCTGCGTATACGTGTTGAGGAAACAAATGACCAATACGATGATAAGGAAGCTGTCATAACGGGCTATTTCCCCCGTATCCATGAGCAGGAGACTTATGTTTTCTTTGGTGAGTTCAAGGAACACCCCCGATTCGGCTCCCAGTTCCAGGCAACCCATTTTCGGAAAGACCTGCCTCAATCCAAACAAGGGGTCATTACCTATTTATCAAGTGACCTTTTTAAAGGCATTGGGAAGAAAATAGCTGAGAATATTGTGGACACTTTAGGAGAAAATGCCATTGCATCGATAATGGAAAATCCCTCCCTCTTGGAACGCATCCCCAAGCTTGCGCCGGATAAGGCAAAAGGCCTTTATGATACCTTGATGGAGCATCAGGGGCTGGAACAGGTGATGGTCGCTTTAAACCAATATGGATTTGGTCCCCAGCTCTCAATGAAAATTTTTCAGGCGTATAAAGAGCAGGCCATCGAAATTATTCGGGACAATCCTTTTAAACTTGTCGAGGATATCGAAGGGATTGGGTTTGGTCGCGCAGATGAACTGGGACGCCAGCTTGGAATGACCGGAAATCACCCGGACCGGATCAAGGCGGCCTGTTTATATACACTCGAGACCTCAAGCATTCAATCCGGCCATGTTTTTATGTCGGCTGAGGAGCTCCTTCAAGATGTAAAAAAACTGCTTGAAGAGAATGAGCCCCATGAAATTGAATTTGATCAGATTTCAAGCGAAATCATTCAGCTTGGAGAAGAAGGCAAAATTATTGTCGAGGAAAGAAGGATTTATCTCCCTTCACTTTATTTCTCGGAAAAAGGGATTGTTTCCAATATTAAAAGGATATTGGATCAAAAAGAATACGAGCAGCAGTTTCCTGAGTCGGAGTTTCTTCTGGCACTGGGAAGCCTTGAGGAAAGGCTTGGGGTCCAATATGCACCCACTCAAAGAGAGGCTATTCAGACAGCGCTGATGTCCCCGATGATGATCCTGACGGGAGGACCAGGGACAGGAAAAACGACTGTCATTAAAGGGATAGTCGAGCTGTATGCCGAGCTGCATGGCTGTTCTCTTGATATTAACGATTATAAAAAGGAAGAACCCTTTCCTTTTTTGCTGGCTGCTCCTACTGGCAGAGCGGCAAAACGGATGGCTGAATCGACAGGGCTGCCCGCCGTTACAATTCACCGATTATTGCGCTGGAATGGGGCCGATGGTTTCGACCATGATGAAGACCAGCAGCTTGAAGGCAAAATCCTCATCGTAGATGAAACCTCCATGGTGGATACCTGGCTGGCCCATCAGCTGTTTAAGGCGTTGCCTGATCATATTCAGGTAATATTGGTTGGAGATGAAGACCAGCTGCCATCAGTGGGGCCGGGACAGGTCCTTAAAGATTTGCTCGATTCCGGCAAAATCCCCACAGTCAGGCTGACGGACATTTACCGTCAGGCCGAAGGGTCCTCCATCATTGAGCTGGCCCACCAAATTAAAAAGGGAACGCTTCCGAAGGATCTGTCTGCCCAGCAGCGGGACCGATCCTTTCTTCGGTGTGCCCCTGGACAAATTTCAACTGTTGTGGAACAGGTTGTCGTCAATGCCAAGAAAAAAGGGTACAGTTCGAAGGACATTCAGGTTCTGGCTCCTATGTACAGGGGGCCGGCGGGAATTGACCGCCTAAACCTCCTCATGCAGGAGATATTCAACCCTAACCCAGATGGAACAAGGAAAGAGCTGGCTTTTGGAGATGTAAAATACCGGGTTGGCGACAAGGTGCTTCAGCTGGTTAATCAACCGGAGGCAAATGTATTTAATGGGGATATGGGTGAAATTGTAGCGATCTTCTATGCTAAAGAAAATACGGAAAAACAAGATCAAATGGTGGTTTCCTATGAAGGCAATGAGGTGACCTATACCCGCCAGGACCTTTCACAGATTACCCATGCCTACTGCTGTTCGGTCCATAAGTCACAGGGGAGCGAATTTCCAATTGTCATACTGCCTGTAGTGAAAAGCTATTATCGCATGCTAAGGAGGAATCTGCTCTATACAGCAATAACAAGGAGCAGGAAATTCTTGATCCTTTGCGGAGAGGAGGATGCTTTCCGCCTTGGAATTGAACGTGCAGATGATACGAAACGAAATACCACACTTGGAGACAAGTTAATTGAGGCGTTTCCTGAAGAAACAGAACCGCATTCCAACAATGCTGGTGCAACCGATCCTTCTGCTGAGGATTATTATCATACCATGTTGAATGCGGATCCAATGATCGGGATGGAAAACCTTACACCTTATGATTTCATGGAGGAAAGCTCACACTAATAACGTTCGGAAAGGTGGGGATGCTTTGCGGACGTTTTCATTGCTGAAAGGTCTTCCAGTCATAAATCTTCAGGATGGGACAAGGTTAGGAGACATTTGTGATTTAAGCGTCTCCGGGGATGGCAGGGTCAAGGCTCTTCTTTTGAAAAAAGGGACTTTCATAAAAAAAACATTCTCAATCAAAGTTGAAAATGTTGATTCCTTTGGATGGGACGGAGTAATGGTGAAGGATCAGTCAGTACTCGAAGCGCTGCAGGGTCCTCCTGAATTTACACTCGAACATCAGGGGAAACTATCCGGAAAAATGATGTATTCCCAGGAAGGTGAACAGCTGGGCTTATTTGAGGACGTATATTTTCAGGAGGAATTGGGCACGATTGTAGGGTACGAATTAACGGATGGCTTTTTTTCAGACATCACTACGGGGAAACGAGTGATCAAAGCCGCTGATCCTCCCGCAATCGGAAAGGATGCCATCATTGTTAACGTAGAGAAAAGTTAACGAGGTGAGCATTAATGCTGACATGCCCAAATTGCCAAAGCAAGGATATCGGTAAAATTGGAATCAACCAATACTATTGCTGGAACTGCTTTATAGAGCTTTCCCTTTCAAAGGGGATCATCCATACCCACCAGGTGGAGGAGGATGGATCACTAAGTTCTCTTGATGATCTCTTTGATGAAGAAGAACGACTTTACGGGATGTGACAGCCGGGTGCTGTTTGTCAGTGATGTAAAAAATCATGCATGAGACAGTGACAGAGTGTTCTTTCGGCTTTTGCATAGCTTGAAAGATGCATAAAATAACATCGAGGATCAGGCATGATTGACATCAGACAAATGAAATGGCCTCAAAAGAGTATCGAAAAAGCGACTATGCATGGACCCTCTTTTTTACAGGGGGTCCTTTTATGAATAATCTTTCCGCTTCCTCTGAACAATAGAATGGAGGGGGTGATTATGTTGGATATTCGGATGAAATGGTATTATCGGCTCGGATTCCTGCTCCTATTGTTTATTGTCATTTATATCTTTTTCAGGCTGAAACCTGTTTGGGTACCGGTTTTGGATATCCTTGTCTCACTTTTGATTCCATTTATGATAGGGGCATTTATAACCTATCTTCTTCATCCTGTTGTGGAACATCTTCATGGCAGAGGCATGCACAGAGGCCTTGCCGTCTTTATAATATACTCTCTTTTTTTTGTAGGAGTGGGTTTTGCCGTATATAAAGGAATTCCCGTGTTTATTCGCCAGTTGCGCGATCTCGCCCACAACGCCCCGGTATTCGCAGCACAGTACCGTGAGTGGATGGAAAACATTCAAAACCAGACTTCGCGCTGGCCGTTCCCCGTTCAGGAACGGATTGAAAGCAGCATCGCAGCTGTTGAACTTGCATTGGAGGGGTTTCTGACCAGTATCATGGGCATACTTATTGGAATCCTTAATTCAATCGTCATTATTGCCATTATCCCTTTTATTGCGTTTTACATGCTAAAAGACTTTGAACTGATCCGGAGGACGACCTGGTACTTGACACCTTCACGATGGCGGGATCAAGGAAAACAGTTCTTAAGGGAAGTGGACCACTCACTGGGAAGCTACATCAGGGGACAGCTGCTGGTATGCCTGATCATTGGCCTGTTATCTGCAATGTTTTTTTCAATTGCTGGAATGCGGTATTCCCTCCTTTTAGGTTTAATTGTGGGGGTCACCAATGTCATCCCCTATTTTGGCCCTTTTATCGGAGCTGTACCTGCAGTGGTCATCGCAGCGACGATGTCATTTAAAATGGTGTTGATCTGTATGGGAATTGTCTTTTCCCTGCAGTTCCTGGAAGGCAATGTCCTGTCACCCCTCATTGTGGGCAAGAGTCTTCATATCCATCCATTGGTGATAATGTTCGCCCTATTGGCGGGTGGAAAGGCAGGCGGCATCGCTGGACTGGTCCTCGCTGTCCCGCTTCTGGTGGTGCTTCGGGCAGCCATTTACCATGCCCGCGATCATTTAATCCGACTTAAGAGCAGGCCGGTTCCATGAAATTGATTTGACAAACAGAAAGCAGTATAGATATAATTCGGCTATAGAACTTAAAAGAACAAAATGGTGAAGGATCGAGTATGTCACAGACCCCCTAAAGAGAGGAATTCCCGCGGCTGAAAGGAATTTCAGGTGAAGGGTGACAGAAGGCTAATCCGGAGTGCAGTTAACCGCTGCCGTAACAGCCGCGTTAAGGCGATTTGAGAGATGTTTGCATTTTCTGCATGCATAATCAGGGTGGTACCGCGAGTTAGCTCTCGTCCCTGTCCAGGGATGGGGGCTTTTTTATTTGTTCAAAAAGTCTTTGCGGCAAAAAATACATACCATAAGGAGGTACTTATGAAACAGCTTACTGGTGCAGAAATAAGGAAAATGTTTTTAGATTTCTTTAAAGAAAAAGGACATGCAGTGGAGCCCAGCGCCCCGCTTGTGCCCCATGATGATCCTTCCTTGCTTTGGATCAACAGCGGGGTTGCAACCCTGAAAAAGTACTTTGATGGAAGAGTCATTCCTACAAATCCCCGTATCACAAATGCTCAAAAATCTATACGGACGAACGATATCGAGAATGTTGGAAATACAGCGCGCCATCATACCTTTTTTGAAATGCTTGGGAATTTTTCAATTGGAGATTATTTTAAAGTCGAGGCAATTAACTGGGCCTGGGAGTTCCTGACTGATCAAAAATGGATTGGTTTTGAAAAGGAAAAGCTTTCCGTTACGATTCATCCTGAGGATGAGGAAGCATTTGAAATCTGGAGTAAAACAATAGGTGTTCCGGAAGAAAGGATCATCCGGCTTGAAGGAAACTTCTGGGATATCGGGGAAGGCCCAAGCGGACCGAATACAGAAATTTTCTATGATCGGGGACCTGAATACGGTAATGATCCGGAAGATCCTGAGCTATACCCCGGCGGCGAAAATGACCGCTATCTGGAAGTCTGGAACCTTGTTTTTTCTGAATTTAACCATAACCCGGATGGAACTTACACACCGCTCCCTAAGAAAAATATCGATACAGGGATGGGTCTGGAACGGATGGCTTCGGTCGTTCAGAATGTGCCGACCAACTTTGATACAGACCTTTTCATGCCAATTATGAAGGCAACAGAAGAAATTTCCGGGGAGAAGTACGGAGCAGAAAATGATAAGGATACGTCATTCAAGGTCATCGCTGACCATATCAGGACCGTTGCATTTGCTGTGGGCGATGGAGCCCTGCCTTCCAACGAAGGACGGGGATATGTGCTGCGGCGATTGCTAAGGCGCGCTGTCCGCTATGCTAAAAAACTAGACATCAACCGGCCGTTCATGTTTGAACTCGTTCCTGTCGTTGGGGAGATCATGCAGGACTATTACCCTCAGGTGCAGGAAAAAGCTGATTTTATTCAGAGAGTGATAAAGAATGAAGAAGACCGTTTCCATGAAACACTGAATGAGGGGCTTGCGATTCTGTCGGGGCTGATCAAAGCAGAAAAAGACAAGGGAAGCGACACCATTCAGGGAGCGGATGTTTTCCGCCTTTATGATACCTATGGTTTTCCGGTTGAATTAACGGAAGAGTATGCCGGCGATGAAGGCATGAAGCTCGATCACCAAGGTTTTGATAAGGAAATGCAGGCACAGCGTGAACGTGCCCGCGCTGCTCGCCAGGATGTTGGTTCAATGCAGGTTCAGGGAGGAGTCCTGGGAGAGATTAAGGTTGATAGCCAATTTGTAGGCTACGACTGCACTGAAACAAACAGCAAAGTGATTGCAATCATTAAAGATGGCCTGCTTGCCGATGAGGTGTCGGAGGGAGATGAATTTCATTTTATTCTGGATGAAACACCTTACTATGCGGAAAGCGGCGGACAGATTGCGGACAGGGGAATCCTGCAATCGGAAGGAGTAAGAGTTTCTGTCAGGGATGTACAGAAGGCTCCGAATGGACAGAATTTGCACCATGCATTTGTTGAGGCAGGAACTTTGCAAAAAGGTACAGCAGTGCATGCGGTAATCGATGAAGCGAATCGTTCCCGGATCGTCAAGAACCATACAGCTACCCACTTGCTGCACCAGGCACTGAAAGATGTTCTTGGTACACATGTCAATCAGGCAGGGTCCCTAGTGGAGCCGGACCGTCTTCGATTTGACTTTTCACATTTTGGCCAGGTCACACAGGAAGAACTTGAACGAGTGGAAAACATTGTGAATGAGAAGGTCTGGAAAAGCATCCCGGTTGCAACGGAATATAAGCCAATTTCGGAGGCAAAGGCAATGGGAGCCATGGCATTATTCGGTGAGAAATATGGCGATATTGTCCGCGTTGTCCAGGTAGGGGACTACAGTCTGGAGCTATGCGGAGGATGCCATGTTCCAAACACATCTGTCATTGGTTTATTCAAAATTGTTTCCGAAAGCGGAATCGGTGCGGGCACCAGAAGGATTGAGGCTGTTACCGGCGAGGCTGCCTATCAAGTTTTGAACGACCAGATTGCCGTTCTCAAGAATGCTGCTTCAAAATTAAAAACAGCTCCTAAGGACGTAGCTGTCCGAATTGATGGCTTGCTGGGCGAAATTAAGCAGCTTCAGCGGGAAAATGAATCACTTGCGGCCAAATTGGGCAATATTGAAGCAGGAAGCCTGGCATCCAAAGTAAAAGAAATCAATGGAATCCCTGTAATTGCTGCACGTGTACAGGCAGCAGATATGAATTCTTTAAGAAATATGGCAGATGACCTGAAACAAAAGCTAAACTCAGCAGTCATCCTGCTGGGCAGTACCGATGGTGAAAAAGTTAATCTGATTGCCGGTGTTACAAAGGATTTAATAGACAAGGGCTACCATGCTGGCAAGCTTGTGAAGGAAGCTGCCGCGATATGCGGCGGTGGAGGCGGAGGCCGTCCGGATATGGCTCAAGCTGGCGGCAAGGATCCTGCAAAACTCGACAATGCCTTGCAAATTGTTGAAGAATGGGTAAAATCCGTTTGATATAAGGGTAAAGTAGTGTAAAATAAAGGTATCTTTAACAAATTTTTGCCTGTCAACGAAAAAAGCGAGGTGCATTCGATGAGCTCTTTCGATAAAACAATGAAATTTAATTTTCCTGAAGAGCCGTTTGAGCATGATGTCAATGACGTGCTGTTTCAGGTGTACGAAGCACTTCAGGAAAAAGGCTACAACCCCATCAACCAGATCGTTGGATATTTGCTGTCTGGTGATCCAGCATATATTCCGCGTCACATGGATGCCCGAAATATTATCCGGAAGCTTGAACGTGACGAGATTATCGAAGAACTGGTCAAATCTTATTTGAAAAGTCACCGCGAGGGAAAATAAATGCGGACAATGGGGCTTGATGTTGGAACAAAAACAGTTGGTATCGCCCTAAGCGATGAACTTGGCTGGACTGCACAGGGTCTGGAAACCCTGAAAATTAATGAAGAAGAAAATGAGTTTGGCTTCGATCAATTAGGTAAAATAATAAAAGAGCACCAGGTAAGCAAAGTTGTTGTCGGCCTTCCAAAAAATATGAACGGGACAATCGGGCCGCGTGGTGAAGCGTGCCAAAGATTTGCGAAAGAGATCGAAAATCTTTTTGGCCTGCCAGTCATCCTTTGGGACGAGCGCCTCACGACCATGGCTGCAGAGCGTGTTTTATTGGAAGCAGACGTCAGCAGGAAGAAACGCAAGAAGGTAATTGATAAGATGGCTGCGGTAATGATTTTGCAGGGTTATCTTAACAGTCAAATTTAATGAGGTGAAAAGAATGGATCACGGTGAAAACAATATTACAGTTGTAGATGAGAATGGAAATGAACAGCTTTGCGAGGTACTGTTTACGTTTGATTCTGAGGAATTTGGCAAATCGTACGTTTTGTACTACCCACTTGGTGCAGAAGAGGATGACGAAGAAGAAATTGAAATTCATGCATCATCCTTCACTCCTACTGAGGATGGTCAGGATGGAGAATTAATGCCGATTGAAACGGACGAAGAGTGGGACATGATTGAAGAAATGCTTGAAACCTTCCTAGCAGAGCAAGATGAAGAGCAATAACCCCAATTTCTTCACAGCAGTTTGAATAAGGGAGCCTGGATGAAAATCCTGGCTCCCTTTCAGTTTT
Source organism: Mesobacillus foraminis (assembly GCF_004340465.1). Lineage (GTDB taxonomy): Bacteria > Bacillota > Bacilli > Bacillales > Cytobacillaceae > Mesobacillus_B > Mesobacillus_B foraminis. Next base: position 319,702 of record NZ_SLVV01000007.1, read on the forward strand.
TTTGTGCAGATTTTGTCTTACTAAGGGAATTATCGTAATTTTTTGCGACTTAAGCGTCGAAATATAGTATAATGGTTCGAGAATTATATTAGGACAAAAAGTCAGCCCGGAGGGAAACAATGTCTCAAAAGAAAGAAACAAAAGGTAAAAACTTGGAAAAGGCAGAAAAAAAACAGTTTATATATGAAAAACTTAAGGAACAGCAAAGCGAGGCGAAAGTAATCAGAAGAGTCGTTTTTATGGCAGCTGTAGTTTTCATTCTGTTAGCCGCAGCGGTTGCAGGGGGAGGCTATTATTATATTAATCAAGCCTTGAAACCGGTAGATGAAAACAGCAAGAAACAAATAGTGGTCAAGATTCCGATCGGATCCTCTGTTTCAGGCATTGGGCAAATACTGGAGGAAAATGGGGTGATCCGTGATTCCAGGGTATTTAAGTATTACGTGAAGTTTAAGAATGAATCCGGCTTCATGGCGGGTGACTATAAAATGAACCCGTCAATGACACTCCCCGAGGTGATTACTTCCCTGAAAACAGGTAAGGTCATGCAGGAGGTTGCTGTCCGGATTACAATACCGGAAGGCAAACAGCTGACCCAAATTGCTGCCATCATAGCTGAAAAAACAAATCAAGAAACAGGAGAGGTTTTTGAAAAGCTTAATGATAAGAATTTCCTGAAATCCCTGATGGCAAAATACCCGGACCTCTTGACAGAAGATATTTTAAATAAACAAATAAAATATCCGCTTGAAGGGTATTTATTTCCGGCAACATATCCATTTTACACAGAAGATCCGACTGTGGAAGAAATTGTTGCTGCCATGCTTGATCAAACCAGGAAGGTTGTTGGCCAGTACAAAGGACAAAGTGAATCAAAAGACATGTCGATCCACAAGCTTCTGACCATGGCTTCGTTAATAGAGGAAGAGGCTACAGAAAAAGTTGACCGGGATAAGATAGCGAGTGTCTTTTACAATCGGATGGATATAGGAATGCCCCTGCAAACGGATCCTACTGTGCTTTATGCACTTGGGGAACACAAAGACAGGGTGTATTACAAAGATCTGGAGGTAGATTCTCCTTACAATACCTATAAAAATACCGGACTTCCTCCTGGACCGATTGCGAATGCAGGCAAGATGTCAATAGAAGCGGCATTGGCCCCGGCAAACACTGAATCATTATACTTCCTGGCAACACCTGATGGAGATGTATTGTTTTCGAAAACGTTGGAAGAGCATAATCGCCTAAAAGAGGAGCATATTACGAGCAATAATTGATAAAAGAGGGAAATGCAGAAAGAATAGCATTTCCCTTTTCATTATGGTAAAATAGTTGGAGTGTTTTTAGATACCTTTCGATAGCGTACTATACAGATTTGAGACCATGGAAATCAAGCAAAGTGAAATCCTAAGCATGCGCCATGCTGTCTCTGCCTGTGAACGCTATTTTTTCTTGTCTTGAGGTCCGGGCTTTAGGACAGAATGCTAGGATAGGAGGGATTGCAGCATGTTAGACGAAAAATTACAAGGCTATCTGGATAGTCTCCTGCCGGCACGGGATGGAGTTTTAATGAAAATGGAAGTGTATGCCAAGGAGCATGGCGTCCCAATCATGGAAGCTGCCGGGATTGAAGCGATGCTGCAAATCCTGAGAATTCAGAAGCCTGAAACTATACTTGAGGTTGGAACGGCAATAGGATATTCCGCTTTAAGAATGGCGCATGCCTTGCCGGGAGTGCAAATTGTCACCATTGAGCGTGACGAGGAACGATTAGATCTGGCTAAGGCTCATATAAAAGAGGCTGGCAAAGAATCGCAAATCAAAACGATACATGGCGATGCACTTGAAACCCTGGCCCAGGCAAGCCAGTGGGCTCCCTATGACACAATCTTCATTGATGCGGCTAAGGGACAATATAAGCGTTTTTTTGAAATGTATTCTGCTCTGCTCAGACCTGGTGGAATGATCGTTACCGACAATGTTCTTTTTAAAGGCCTAGTTGCGGCAGAGGAAATTGAAAGCAAGCGGATTAGGAATCTTGTGAAAAAAATAGATGGGTTTAATCACTGGCTGGTCAGCCATCCAAAATTCGACACCGTGATCCTGCCAGTTGGTGACGGTGTAGCAATTAGCAAACTGAGGTGAAAAAATGAAAAAACCAGAATTATTAGTGACTCCTACAACTGTAAATGATATTCTTCCTCTGATTGATGCAGGGGCAGACGCAATTATGGTCGGAGAACAGAAATTCGGCCTGCGGCTGGCAGGAGAATTTAGCCGGGAAGATATTAAGAAAGCTGCTGAATTGGTCCATGCAAATGGAAAGAAAGTGTATGTCGCGATGAATGCAATTTTCCATAATGATAAATTGGATTTGCTCGAAGATTATATTTCCTATTTAAATGAAATCAATGTGGATGCAATTGTTTTTGGGGATCCTTCAGTCCTTCTGGCGGCAAAGCAGGCAGCTCCAGACATGAAGCTTCACTGGAATACCGAGACAACCGCCACAAACTGGTATACGTGCAATTATTGGGGACGGAAAGGTGCCAAGCGTGCGGTTCTCTCCAGGGAAATCAACATGGATGCCATTGTTGAAACCAAGGAGAATGCAGAAGTGGAAATTGAAGTGCAGGTGCATGGAATGAGCTGCATGTTCCAGTCAAAGCGTTCTTTGCTGGGCAATTATTTCGAATACCAAGGCAAAGCCATGGAAGTCGAAAACCGCAAACAGGAAAAAAATATGTTCCTTCATGATAAAGAAAGGGGAAATAAATACCCAATTTTTGAAGATGAAAATGGTACACATATCATGAGTCCGAATGATATGTGCATTATTGACGAACTGCAGGAAATGGTAGATGCAGGAGTAGATTCTTTTAAAATTGACGGCATTCTTAAGGATACAGATTATTTAGTTGAGATCACAAAGCTTTACAGGAAAGCCATCGACCTTGCTGCAGGAGATCAAGACCAATATGACGAGGAAAAAGATGAACTGCTCGCCAGAGCGGAGGAACTGCAGCCGGATAATCGGCCGCTTGATACAGGTTTTTTCTTTAAAGAAACGGTTTATTAATATAAAGGAGGAATAGCGATGACAGCAGTGAAGGACAGCATTTCACAGATCGTGGACGGTAAGCGTGTTATTGTCAAGAAACCGGAGCTGTTAGCGCCTGCCGGCAACCTTGAAAAATTAAAAATAGCAGTCCGATACGGAGCTGATGCCGTATTTATCGGTGGACAGGAATACGGGTTAAGGTCCAATGCCGGCAACTTCACCTTCGAAGAGATGAAGGAAGGAGTGGAGTTTGCAGCCAAATACGGTGCGAAAATTTATGTCACTACAAATATTTTTGCACACAATGAAAATATTAATGGACTGGAAGACTATCTGTTAGGGTTAAAAGAAGCAGGGATCCACGGGATTATTGTCGCTGACCCGCTTATTATTGAGACGTGCCGCAGGGTAGCACCTGAAATCGAGGTCCATTTGAGCACACAGCAATCTCTTTCCAACTGGAAGGCCGTCCAGTTCTGGAAAGATGAAGGGCTGGAAAGAGTTGTGCTTGCAAGGGAAACCAGTGCAGAAGAAATTAAAGAAATGAAGGAAAAGGTCGACATCGAGATTGAGACCTTCATTCATGGGGCTATGTGCATTGCCTACTCCGGCCGATGCACATTAAGCAATCACATGACGGCCAGAGACTCGAACCGGGGCGGATGCTGCCAGTCCTGCCGTTGGGATTATGACCTCTACAGGCTTGAGGGCAGTAAAGAAACACCACTTTTCAGTCAGGAAGACAGCCCATTTGCGATGAGCCCTAAGGATTTAAAGCTGATCGAATCCATCCCGCGGATGATTGAACTGGGAATTGACAGCCTTAAAATCGAGGGTAGAATGAAATCGATTCATTATATCGCTACAGTAGTAAGCGTCTATCGAAAAGTAATCGATGCTTACTGTGCTGATCCAGATCACTTTACAATCAGGCAGGAATGGCTCGAAGAACTTGATAAATGTGCGAATCGTGATACTGCACCAGCCTTTTTTGAAGGAGTTCCCGGGTATAAAGAGCAGATGTTTGGAAACCATAGCAAAAAGACGACATTTGATTTTGTCGGGATGGTACTTGACTATGATGCAGATACAAATATGGTCACACTTCAGCAGCGGAACTTCTTTAAGCCAGGTGATGAAGTGGAATTCTTCGGTCCAGAACTGGAAAATTTCAATTACGTCATTGAAAAAATCTGGGATGAAGATGGCAAAGAGCTAGATGCAGCCCGTCATCCTCTGCAAATTGTGAAGTTCAGCATGGACAGGCCAGTTTACCCGTACAACATGATGCGAAAGGGGCAGTAAAAAATGAAACGCAAGCCTGTCGTGATTGGGGTAGCCGGCGGCTCCGGCTCCGGAAAGACAAGCGTTACAAAGGCAATATATGAAAGCTTCAAGGGTCATTCCATCATGATGCTTCAACAGGATTATTATTATAAGGACCAAAGTCATTTGCCATTTGAAGAACGGCTTAAAACGAACTATGACCATCCCCTTGCTTTTGATAATGATTTATTGATTGATCATCTGAATAAGCTTCTTCGGCATGAACCCATTGAAAAACCGGTATACGATTATACGATTCACACCAGGTCAAGTGAAGTGATTCACGTTGAACCTAAAAATGTGATCATCCTTGAGGGAATTCTGGTTCTTGAGGACGAAAGGCTCCGGAATTTGATGGATATTAAGCTATTTGTCGATACGGATGCTGATTTACGTATTATCCGGAGGCTGCTTCGAGATATTAAAGACCGGGGCCGTTCGCTGGAATCCGTGATTGAGCAATATGAAAATGTGGTACGGCCGATGCATAACCAGTTCATTGAACCGACAAAGAGGTATGCCGATGTCATCATTCCTGAAGGCGGCCACAATCATGTAGCAATTGATTTGATGGTAACAAAGATACAAACAATTCTTGAACAAAAATCATTTTTATGAAACAATAGCATAGATAAGAATATGGGAAATAAGCAGCGCGCGCCCTTTAAATAAGGACGCGCTCCTGTCTATATTAAAAAAGATTCTCCCTACATAAATGACAAAAAAATATGGGGAACAGTGAAGACTAGAAGGAGTGAAGGACTTTGGCAACAGAGAAAGTATTTCCGATGACACTTGCGGGAAAACAAAAATTAGAACAAGAACTAGAACATTTGAAAACGGTTAAACGTAAAGACGTTGTGGAGCGCATCAAGATCGCCCGCAGTTTTGGCGATTTATCCGAGAACTCCGAATACGATTCTGCCAAAGAAGAACAAGCATTTGTTGAAGGCCGGATCACAACGATTGAAAATATGATCCGCAATGCCAAAATCATTCAGGAAGATGAAATGAGCAGTGACACGGTAACTCTTGGCCGTACTGTTACTTTCATTGAACTTCCTGATGGAGAAGAGGAGACCTATTCAATTGTCGGAAGTGCTGAAGCCGATCCATTTGAAGGGAAGATTTCCAATGACTCCCCGATTGCGAAGAGCCTGCTGGGCAAGAAGGTTGGAGATCAGGTAACCGTTCAGACACCTGGCGGGGAAATGAACGTACGCATCACAACAATAAAGTAAAAATGAATAGCAAGTTTGAAAAACAACAACCTCGTCAACACTTTTGACGAGGTGTTTTTTATGAAAAGAAACAGAATAAGGGCCTGGCTTGCCCTTTGTATGGTAGGGCTGGCAATTCTGACTGGCAGATTGGCACAAATACAGCTTATTTCCACTGAATCCTTCTCAGACCATCAGGTAAACCTGCTTGAAGCGAGTGTAAGGCAAAGAGCACAGGAAATAATCATTGATAATGGACGGGGAAATTTCCTTGATCGCAAAGGAGACCCGCTTATTTATGAAAAAAAACCTGTACTTATTCTTTTTCCTTTCTTAAAAAAGATGGACTGGCCTTCAGAAAAGGTTGCTTCCATTATTGGGGTCACGGAACCTCAGATTCTTGATTCAATCAATCAAGCAAAAGGCCCGGTGGCTTTCGGCGGAAAGGATCCGCACATGCTTACTGCGGAGGAAATGAATGAGATCAATCTATTGAAAATTCCGGGCGTTTTAGCTGTGGAAAGGAAGTATCCTATCTCAAAGCGGAATGCAGAGCAATTGATAGGAATTACGGGGGAAAACCCTTCTCTCCTTGAGGCAAGGTATGGCAGCAAGGAATTTTCTCCAAGGACACTGACGGGACTCTCAGGGCTTGAGAAGAGCTTTGACGAGTTCCTCGTGGGAGAAGGAAAGTCGAGGCTTGTCTACCATGTGGACGGGGTAGGTTCTCCATTATTCGGGATTAATGTAAAATATTCAGAACCGGCCAATCCCTACTACCCCATCAACATCAGGACTACAATTGATAAGGATTTGCAGGAGCTGTCCGAACACCTTGCCGACAAGCATCAGATCCAAAAAGGCGGGCTCGTGCTTCTGGATATTGAAACAAATAACATCCTTGCCATGGTCTCAAGACCTCAGCTTAACCGAAAGGATCCATTCGGGGATTCAGGCATAAAAAATATGATGCTCTCTCAGCACATTCCCGGTTCCGTTTTTAAAACGGTGGTTGCTGCGGCAGCAATCGACCATGGTCTTCAGCCGCCTTCGCGTGTTTTTGACTGCAGCAGAAAGATAAATGGCGAGCGAGATACCAAGTACAATCATGGCAGCCTGGACTTCACTGACAGCTTTGCAAGAAGCTGCAACTCCACGTTTGCCCAGCTCGCTAAGGAGCTGCAGGACAAGAACGCCAGCATCCTTGAGGAATATGCCGAAAAGCTGTCTCTCACAGGAACAGTGGGCTGGACCGGAGATCTTTACCATATTGAAAGCTTTAAGCAGCTGACAGAAGAGGATAAAGGAAGAGTATTTTCCACTGACGCAGCGAGAAAGGACAGAAATTTCGCAGCACTCTCCGGGATTGGCCAGCACGAGGTCAGGGTAACCCCTTTAGCCGTAGCCAATATGATGGCCATGATCGCCCGGGGCGGTGAAAAAAGAATGGTAAGGGCGGTTGAATCGATTGAATATCAAAATGGTGCTGTATTAGCGGAATTCAATGATAAGAAACTTGAGGGGGACGCGGTCTCTCCTTATACAGCTCAAAGGCTTCAAAAACTCCTGCGTGAAGTTGTCATTGATGAGGAAGGAACCGGGCGCTGGCTAAATTCTTTGCCTTATGAAGTAGCAGGCAAGTCAGGGACAGCTGAAACAGGGATTCATCAGGAGGGGAAGCAAACACATAACAAGTGGTTTGCAGGCTATTTCCCATATAAAAATCCCAAATATGCTCTCGTTGCCGTAAATTTAGGTGTTCACGAAAATAAAGGGGGAGTCAACCAGTTATTCGCTGATATGGTTGAGGAGATTTATTCCTTTGACAAAGGTGAAGGAAGCCAGGTTGTTGATGACTAAGCGCAGATATTTTGATAAAATTCTTCATGTTTGCATAAAGTCATGGTAGAATGTTGACAACCTGATAAGGGAGTGAAGATAGTTGAAAGACGATTTTGAAAACCAGAATGAAGGCTTAAGAAGTGGCAAACTGGCTAAAAGGAGAAAAACCAATCTAGTATTAAATAGCTTAATCGCTATCGTACTTTTATTAATCATTTTTGTCTCGGTCAATATTTTCTTTGGTGATGTCGAGAGCAAAGGAACAAATGAAGATACAGCGGCAGAAAGCAAAACGGAAGAATCTTCCAAAGAAAACGCCGGAAGCAATCCTTCAGAAGACACCGAGGCGAAAGAGGATAGTACCGAAGCGGAAGAGGAAACGGATTCAGAAAATAAGGAAGAAGAGGACAGTGAGCCAGTAGTCACTGAAGGCGGAAGCAGCCCGGATGTAAAAAAAACAATTGAAAATCCGGACTGGGAGCCTGTCGGTACATCACAAAGCGGAGAACACGTTGCCGTATATGACCAGAATGCTGTGGATTGGCAGGAAATGATTAAAGCAATCTCCTATGCAACAGGCATTGATTCGAATAATATGACAGTCTGGTTTCTGGGAAATAATGGAGGCCCTAATAGTGCTGCCGGTACCATTTCAGAAAAAGGCGGATCAGTCAAATACCGCGTTGCCATTGAGTGGGTAGATGGAAAGGGCTGGAAACCAGTTAAGGTGGAAGAGTTGAAATAATGAAAAGCCGGAAGCTCACTTTTTGAGCTCCGGCTTTTTGGCTTCGAAGGTCAGTCTTTTTTTAATTTGAAATGGACAACTGCAGAATAAAAGGTGCGTCCTTCTCCATCTAAATGCATTTGATGGGAGACATGATGGACAGTCATCATGATTCCCTTATTTATTTCAATCTGGGTATTGATTTGTTTTTCAAGCTCTTTTAAGCTGGCGGCTTCGAAAAACTCAACTTTATCTTGAATGAGGTCAAGCTGAAAATTCATTTTTCTTTTCCTTTCTGATTAATATGGTTAATTCTATTGTATTTTCAGGTCGGTTTTGATGCAAGCATACTCGGATATTTCACCTGATTAAGATTCACATTAGAAAGTTGAATATCAAAATGGTAAAATAGGCTCGCGCGCACATTCATCTTTTAGGCACTTAAAGAGAGTATAAAATGGATTGAATGATGCAGAATATAGCTTAACAGGAAAGCAGGAAGGAACTTTTTATGAGAATTGCTATTATTGGTGCGATGGAAGAAGAAGTAACTCTATTAAGGAATAAAATAGAGAATGGGGAACAGCAAACGGTTGCGGGTTTCGAATTTATTACAGGAACACTTGAAGGAACAGAAGTTGTCCTTTTGCGTTCAGGGATTGGCAAGGTAAACGCTGCAATGTCGACCACTGTCCTGCTGGAAAGATTCAGCCCTGATTATATTATAAATACAGGGTCAGCGGGCGGTTTAAATCCAGAATTAAATGTTGGAGATGTAGTTATATCAAGTGAAGTGCGGCACCATGACGTCGACGTCACAGCGTTTGGCTACGAGTATGGTCAGGTCCCTCAGCTTCCGCCGGCCTTTGAAGCCGATGCTAAACTGATTCAGATTGCAGAGGACAGCGTCGGAGAAATTGAAGGCATCCAAACCGTAAAGGGACTTATTACAACTGGAGATTCATTTATGAGCGACCCGGATAGAGTGGAGTTCATCAAAACGAAATTTAACAACTTGCAGGCGGTCGAAATGGAAGCGGCGGCAATAGCCCAGGTAGCGTATCAGTTCGGTATACCCTTTGTTATCATTCGTTCCCTGTCAGATATTGCGGGAAAAGAATCCAATGTTTCCTTCGACCAGTTTTTAGAAACAGCAGCCATAAACTCGGCCACCCTGGTGATGAAAATCACTGGATCTTTAAGAAAGTAAAACGAGCCATGAAGCAAAGAACCCTCCCTGATTGGAGGGTTTTTTTTTGTTTGCTAAAAATGACACAATTTACATGATCATCAATGGCAATGAATATGTTAAATTATTATTGTATTCTACTAAGCACTTAATAGAATGACAGGAAGAGAAAAGGTGATGGAACGTGAACGCAAAGCAATTGTATGAAAAGATGGTCGACTACAGACAATACGGAGTCATTCTTTTGGCTGCTGGTGTATTCTTCTATCTTGGTGTTATTATTCCTTCCGAAGTCAAGGTAATGAAAGATATATATATATCCGCTGGAGCTTCCGCGGGTTTCCTGCTTTTCTCGATCTTGTTCTTAAGCCTTTCAAGAAGCTGCAGGAATAAATTAATTGATTCAGAAGAAGGCCAGGAATATCTAATGAAAAATAAACGTCCCTAATATTGGGGGCGTTTTTTTATATTACAATAATAATGAATAAACAATTTAGAAAATTAAGCGATAATTAGGTTTACAAATATGCTATTAGTGGATATAATTACCACTGTAAGTAAAATTTTCTTAAGGAGGTCGAATGAAATGATGAAGTTGCATATGAAATCAACAGTCAAGTTAAATAGCTTGTTTACGCATTCGACCAGGATCGGATGGATCGCTTAAGAACGTTTTCTTGTTAATTAAGCCTGTCCATGCCGCAGGGAGGAGCGTGCCCTGCGGCATTTTTATGCCTTTTTTGAGACCGCAGGGAGCATTTTTCCCTGCGGTTTTTATTTTTGGGGATAGGATAGAAGGAGGTGATTAGGTAATGACCCTAAATATATTATTTTTTACCATTATAATTAAAAGACGCCAAATGACTCAGGAAGAAGCGGAACATAACGATATGGTTGAAAAATTGCTTGAAGAGAATAAAGCCCGGCAGGCAAAAATGATGCGTCAGTTTTAAAAGCTGCTTTATCAAATAGAGGAGAAAGGTGGTTTTACTTATGAAAAGGTTTAATCAAAGGAAAGCAATTTACTGGGTGGAGAAAGATACCACCTAGCCATTCTGCCAGGGGGGAATGACAATGTCACTGCATGTTTTGTTAATAACTTTAGAATTTCGAAGGAGAAAGCAGGTCAAGTAAATCATTGTTAAAAAAAGTTCACAATCTTACTCCATACTCATGTTTTCAGTATGGTAAATTTGAAGGAGACAGGAATCCTTTTTTAGGAGTGTGGACCAATGTTTTCAATTGTTATGGGCCTTATCATTTGCGGAGCTATCGGAAGCATCATCGCAACAGAGGTCAGTGTAGATTAGAAAAAATACGTTCGAAATACCGCTACTGCCACGTTTTAAATGGAAGCATTAACCGATAGAAGGTTAATGCTTTTTTACATTTATGGTTGGGAATATTTACATCAGAAAAGATTTTCATCGGACATACACGAACCAGGCAAATCCTTCATAGGAATCTATTATAGGCAAAAGTCCTAACAAACGGGGGGTGGAAAAGTGTCTGGGATTCTGGCAGCACTTGGGTACTTAGTAAAGGAGATTATCTTTCTTGTTTCTTATGTTAAAAACAATGCATTTCCCCAACCGTTATCATCCGCGGATGAAAGAAAATACTTAAAGTTGATGGCTGAGGGAGATGCGCATGCCCGAAATATGCTAATTGAACATAATTTACGGCTAGTGGCACATATCGTGAAGAAATTTGAAAACACTGGGGAAGATTCTGAAGATCTTATCTCAATTGGGACGATCGGGCTGATCAAAGCAATTGAAAGCTATTCGGAAGGAAAGGGAACCAAGCTTGCGACCTATGCTGCACGGTGTATTGAAAATGAAATTTTAATGCACTTGAGGGCCTTAAAGAAAACCAAGAAAGATGTGTCGCTGCATGATCCGATCGGGCAGGATAAAGAGGGGAATGAAATCTCGCTTATTGATGTCCTTAAATCTGAATCAGAGGATGTTATTGATACCATTCAGCTTAATATGGAGCTGGAAAAAGTAAAGCAGTATATAGATGTATTGGATCAGCGGGAAAAAGAAGTGATTATCGGCAGGTTTGGGCTGGATCTGAAAAAGGAAAAAACACAGCGGGAAATAGCGAAAGAACTTGGAATTTCACGCAGCTATGTTTCCCGTATTGAAAAAAGGGCATTGATGAAAATGTTTCATGAATTTTACCGGGCTGAAAAAGAAAAAAAGAAGAATAAAAAATAATGGGAATCAGCGGCCTTTATGACTGGCCGTTTTTTTCTTCCGCTAAAAATAGAAACATTTCTTCGTGCAATTTATAATATAGGGGAAAGTTGAGAGGGGGATGGAAATGGCTGTTCATACATATTCCCAAGTTTGGGACCTGGACATCTTTTTTGAAGGGGGAAGCAATTCAAGGGAGTTTACAGCACATCTGGAGAAGACAAAGGCAAAAATACATGGGTTTCAGCAAAGTGTTGAATCCTGGTTACCTGGCTCTTCCCTTGAAGACGCAGCCACTTTGAAACAGCTGATTGACAGATTTGAAGAGGCCGCTAAGCCGCTTCGACAGGCAGGGGCCTTTGTAAGCTGCCTGCAGGCTCAAAATACGCAGGATAAACAGGCCAGTGAATTAAAAGCGAGAGTGACGGAGCTAAGCGCCCAGCTGCAGACGGTACTGCTGGGTTTTGATCAAAAGCTTTCCACCTGTACTCCGGATGAATGGACTGCTATGATGAAGGATCCATTCCTGAAAGAGCTAAAATTTATCTTAAGTGAGCGCAGGGAACGGGCCGCAGATAAACTCCCCGCCGAGGAAGAGGCCCTGATTACCTCACTGAGCATCGACGGCTATCACGGCTGGGGCCAGATGTATGATCTGCTGGTAGGTTCAGTGAAAATTCCATACAGAGAAAACGGAGAGGAAAAGCTGCTTTCAGTAGGGCAGGCAGCCAATCTTTTTGCAGACAGTGACCGCAAAACCAGAAAAGCGGTTTTCGCAGCATGGGAAAAAGCATGGGGGGAGAATAGCGACTTTTTTGCCAAAGTCTTAAACCATCTTGCTGGATTTCGCCTCAATATCTACAATAAACGGGGGTGGGATGACTTTCTGAAAGAACCTCTTGAAATGAACCGGATGAAAAAGGAAACACTGGATGCGATGTGGTCTTCGATCTCGGAACAAAAGGAAACTATGATCCGATTTTTAAACAGAAAGGCAAAGCTTCTTGGACTCGAAGCCTTAAGTTGGTACGACCTTGATGCATCGCTCGGGCAGGCTAATACAAGAATGAGCTATCAGCAGGGAGCAGATTTTATCATCGAGAATTTCTCGAATTTCAGCGAGGGGATGGCTGGGTTCGCCAGAAAGGCGTTTGAAGACCGCTGGATCGAGGCGGAGGACCGCCAGGGGAAAGCTCCAGGGGGATTTCATACTTATTTTCCGGAGAGCAGTCAGTCAAGGATTTTTATGACTTATTCTGGAACAGCTTCCAATGTTTCGACCTTGGCACATGAGCTGGGCCATGGCTTTCATACCTACGCGATGAGAGACCTTCATTTATTTAACCGGAGCTATGCGATGAATGTTGCGGAAACGGCTTCTACTTTTGCGGAAACGATTGTTTCTGATGCTGCTGTTAAAAAAGCTGCCTCAAGAGAAGAGAAGCTGGGGCTGCTGGAAGATAAAATACAGCGTTCTGTTGCTTTATTGATGAATATTCAATCCAGGTTCCTATTTGAAACAAGGTTTTATGAAGAGCGCAAGAAGGGGGTCGTGAGTGTGCAGCGCCTCAATGAATTAATGAAGGAGGCCCAGGAGGAGGCTTATGGCGGTGCTCTTAAAGAGTATCATCCTTTGTTTTGGGCTTCAAAACTTCATTTCTTTATTACTGGTGTCCCTTTTTATAATTTCCCTTACACCTTTGGATTTTTATTTTCTATGGGTATATACGCTAAGGCGCTGGAGGAAGGCCAGGGATATGAACACAGGTATATGGCCCTGCTCAGGGACTCCGCTTCCATGACTGTGGAAGAACTAGCCCAAAAACACCTTCAAACAGATTTGACGAAGAAGGACTTCTGGGAGCAGGCAGTACACCTGTGCGTGAAAGATATTGAAGAGTTTCTTGCAATAACAGAATAGATAAAGGGGGTGCTCAATCTTTAATTGGGCATCCTTGTTTTTGTTTTTTACTTATCTGCTTTAAGGGAAGTACGTACATAGAAGGATACGATGTCTCAGCTCGTTGATTTCTATAGCAGGCTGCTAATTATCCCAAAGTAATGAACGCCTTACGGGAAACCTTTGCATATGGAGGAACAAATTGAGCGAGTTGTTTCCACGCTGTCCGTTCAATGGACGGGAACCATGCGACAACTCTCTGATTGATTAATGAGGTTCTTTACTGTCCCCAGTAATATATTAATAGTACAGGCCCTTATCAAATGGTATAATAACAGTCATTATGGAAGTATGGAGCCTAAAAGCAGTCAGCCATACCCGGCAATGCCCTTGCCTGAAACACGATAATCTAATTCGGCATGCAATTATAAAAAGTTGATTTAGGAGAATGCGCACTGTATCAATACACTTATGGAGGTTATTTGCTTGATTCAGAGCCTGTACCGCTTATTTATCGAACTTACCAACCGTAAATGGTCATCAGAACTTTTAAAAAGATTTGCCCAGTCCTCAGCAAGCAGAAAGGTGATCCCATCATTTGCGAGAGTCTATAACATTAACCTTGGAGAAATGGAGAAAGGCCTGCACGAATATGAATCCCTTCATGACTTCTTTGTCAGGAGGCTTAAGCCGGGTGCAAGAATTGTCACTGATGAAGGGGCTGAAGTTGTCAGTCCGGTAGATGCTGTGTTGGAGGACATTGGACCAGTTGAGAGCATTCATCAAATCACCGTAAAAGGGAAGGTATACTCCATTGCTGAGATGCTGGGAAGCAAAGAGGCTGCCGAAGCCTATGCAGGAGGGACATACTTAGTGCTGTACCTTAGTCCAAGCCATTATCACCGAATTCACAGCCCGGTCACGGGAAGGATCATTAAACAGTGGACTCTGGGAACGAGGTCATATCCTGTGAACTCTTTGGGACTTAAATATGGAAAGAGCACACTTGCCAAAAATTACCGGACTATTACTGAAATGGAGTATGGTCGGGGCCGTCTGGCTGTAGTCAAGGTAGGAGCCATGTTCGTAAATTCAATTGAAACCGTCCATGCAGGCGATTGGCTGCAAAAAGGAGAGGAAATGGCTTATTTCTCTTTTGGATCAACTGTGGTGCTTCTTTTTGAGAAAAACACGCTGAAGCTTCCGAACACCTTAAGGCTTCCGCTTCCGGTCAGAATGGGAGAGAAGCTTGGTGAATAACGAGCCAGCCGAAACATGCGGCACAGATCTTGCTCTGTGCTTTTTGCATGTTTCACAGAAACCTATAAAAAAACGCCCCTAGGGACGTTGAGATCACGAGGAGTATCGAATTTTGTGAGTCAATGACCGCCGCTGTATTTCTGTTTCAATCAGGCGGATAAAGTCAAGGCTGAGGTTTAATTCCCTTGCTTTAAAGTAGGATTCAATTAATAATTCATCCGAAAGCTTTCGCATTCAGTCATTCACCCCCGAATATGAATGTATAAATAATAAATTACGTTCATATACTAGTAAGTTTCTTATTTGTACCCTTACTCTATCAAATTTAAACGCGGAGAACAACCGTTCTAATTATCCACAATTATAGGTGGATAACCTGTGGTTAATTTGTTTATAAAGTGGAAAATAATATACAATTCAAGTGGTAAAATGTGCATAAAGTTATCCACAACACCAAAAAAAGGAAAAAAATGTCGAAAAATTTATACGTGAACAGTGTTTGTTTTGAAACAGAGGATAAAATTGGTTATGATGTTACGGTATGACAAGGAATTTAAATAACGAGGTGTAAGAATTTGCTAAAGCATTTTTTGCCAGACCAGCATGTGAAAAATATCTTTGAAATCACGCCGGAAAGCTTAAAACGTAAAAACATCAAAGGAATTATCACAGATCTGGATAACACATTAGTAGAATGGGACCGCCCTTCCGCAACCCCGGAATTAATGCAGTGGTTTGAGGAAATAAAAAAACATGGCATTCTCGTGACCATTGTTTCAAATAATAATGAAAATCGCGTTAAATTTTTTGCCGACCCACTGGGCATACCTTATATCTACCAGGCGAGGAAACCTATGGGCAGGGCATTCCGCAGAGCGTTAAGAGAAATGGATTTAAAAAAGGAAGAAACTGTTGTGATTGGGGACCAGCTGCTGACGGATGTACTCGGAGGAAACAGGAGCGGGTTTCATACCATCCTTGTCGTGCCGGTAACTCAAACAGATGGCTTTTTTACGAGGATCAATCGGACGGTCGAGAGAAGGATTTTAAACTGGTTCAGAAAAAAAGGTCAATTAAATTGGGAGGACTAGGAATTGAGTGATCAGCAAATAGTTTGTACTGGCTGCGGTGTGAAAATTCAGACAGAAACACCTGATGAATTGGGATATGCTCCTCAGTCTTCGCTTGAAAAAGAGTCGGTAGTCTGCCAGCGTTGCTTTAGGTTAAAGCATTATAATGAGGTTCAGGATGTGGGCCTGACGGACGATGACTTTTTAAAGATTATAAATGGGATCGGAGAGAAAGATGCCCTGATAGTAAAAATTGTTGATATTTTTGATTTCAATGGCAGCTGGCTGCCTGGGATACAGCGATTCGCAGGGAAAAATCCGGTTATTCTTATTGGGAATAAGGCAGACCTTGTCCCTAAATCAGTCAAACAGAACAAATTGATCGAGTGGATGAAGAAGGAGTCCAAAGATCAGGGTCTCGTTCCTCAGGATGTTTTTCTCGTCAGTGCTGCCAAAGGGAAGAACATTCGGGAAACGGCTGCTGCGATTGACCAGTACCGTAAAGGCAGGGATGTTTACGTAGTCGGGTGCACTAATGTAGGAAAATCAACTTTTATAAATCGAATCATTAAAGAAGTTACAGGTGAAGGAGATGTCATCACCACTTCCCATTTTCCTGGAACAACGCTTGATATCATCCAGATACCATTAGAAGATGGAAAGTCGCTGATTGATACTCCGGGAATCATTAACCACCATCAAATGGCCCACTATGTGGATAAGCGTGATCTAAAGGTCATCACACCCAAGAAGGAAATCAAACCTAAAATATATCAGCTCAATGAAGGCCAGACCCTTTTTTTTGGAGGATTATCCAGATTTGATTATCTTTCGGGAGGGCGTAGGTCATTTACATGCTATCTGTCCAATGAGCTTGAAATCCATCGGACGAAGCTGGAAAATGCATCTGAACTTTATGAGAAGCATGCGGGAGAATTGCTGACCCCGCCTAGGCCTGAGCAGCTTGATGCATTTCCAAAGCTGGTCCGGCATGAATTTTCCATTAAAGAGGCCAAGACTGATATCGTGTTTTCCGGTCTGGGCTGGGTTACTGTGAATGAGGCAGGAGCCAAGGTGGCTGCCCATGTTCCAGAAGGAGTACATGTTCTGCTTAGAAAATCTCTCATATAGAAGATATAAATGTAAGTCCCGGGGAGGGGAAATCCAGTGAGAAAATTATACGGTGTGATCGGCGATCCGGTCGGCCATTCTATGTCACCTGTCATGCATAATGACTTATTCAATTTTTACGGAATGGATAGGCAGTATTTTCCTTTTCATGTCAAACCAATGGACCTTGAAGATGCGGTGAAGGGATTTAAAGCAATAGGGGCAGCAGGTTTTAATGTAACTGTCCCCCATAAGACCCAAATCATCCCTTTACTGGACAAAGTGGATCATCTGGCTGAAGCAATTGGCGCTGTTAATACAGTAGTGAATGAAAATGGACTGTTAATTGGCTACAATACAGATGGAAGAGGATTTGTTCGTGGCCTATTGGACAGGCTCCCGGCCATTACGGAAAAGAAGACATTGATCATTGGGGCTGGAGGAGCGGCCAAGGCCATTTATTTTTCTTTAGCCGAAGCTGGTTTAAAGGAAATAGATATTTGCAACCGAACGGCTGCCAGGGCTGAAGAGCTGGCAAAGGGATGTCCTTTCGCTGTGCAGTCTGCCATATTGGGTATGGAGGAAGCAGGGAAATCCTGTGATCAGTATGATCTCATTATCCAGACAACCTCCATTGGCATGTCACCGGATATAGACGGAACCCCGCTGCCGTTTTCTGCTTTGAAAGAGGGCTGTTTTGTAAGTGATATTATTTATAACCCTCTTGAAACGAGACTATTATCTGAGGCGGCAAGACTGGGAGCAGCAACCCAAAATGGAATAGACATGTTCGTTTACCAGGGGGCGCTGGCATTTGAAAAATGGACAGGCATCTTCCCTGATACTGCGCGAATGAAGGGAAATGTCTTGAAACAACTAGGAGGATCATCATGTTAACAGGAAAACAAAAACGGTATTTAAGATCAAAAGCTCACCATCTCAATCCGATTTTTCAAGTCGGAAAAGGCGGGGTAAATGATAATATGGTCACACAGATAGCTGAGGCTCTGGAGGTCCGGGAGCTTATCAAAGTAAATATTCTGCAAAACTGCGATGAAGATAGGGATACAGTGGCTCACGAGCTTTCAAAGGGTGCAGGTGCAGAACTTGTCCAGGTAATTGGAAATACAATCGTCCTTTACAAGGAATCGAGGGAAAACAAGCAGCTTGAACTTCCCCGTTAACAAGGAGGCGACTGCATGAAAAAAGTTGGTATACTCGGCGGAACCTTTAATCCGCCTCACATTGGCCATCTCATCATTGCAAATGAAGTGCTTTCAGCTCTTTCGCTTGACAGCATTTGGTTTATGCCCAATCAGGAACCGCCGCATAAGCGGAAAGAGGGGGACGTTACCAATGAGCAAAGGGTAGAAATGCTGGAGCTGGCAATCAAGGGCCACCCATGTTTTCGGGTGGAAAGCATTGAACTGGAACGTTCAGGCCCCTCGTATACCTATGACACGATGAAACTTCTGACTGAACGGCATGGGGATAAAGAATTTTATTTTATCATCGGTGCGGACATGATTGAATATTTGCCAAAGTGGCATAAAGTGGATGAATTGCAGAATCTGCTG
Source organism: Mesobacillus foraminis (assembly GCF_004340465.1). GTDB lineage: Bacteria > Bacillota > Bacilli > Bacillales > Cytobacillaceae > Mesobacillus_B > Mesobacillus_B foraminis. The sequence continues at coordinate 338,188 of NZ_SLVV01000007.1, forward strand.
ACATTCGTGGGCGTCAACAGGCCAGCCTATAGCAGTGAAACCAAATATGATATTCTCTATGTCGAATCCCCTATGATGGAGTTGTCATCAAGTTTGATCAGAAAGCGAATCGGGGATAACCAGACTATTCGATATCTGATTCCTGATTCTGTACGCCTTTATATAGAGGAGAATCAATTATATGGATCGTGAAACGGCGTTAGCAGTGGTAAAAGAACAATTAACAGACCATCGCTATGTGCATACCGTGGGGGTAATGGAGACGGCGATAAAACTGGCAGATAGGTATGGGGCCGATAGGAAAAAGGCCGAGCTGGCAGCGATTTTTCATGATTATGCCAAGTTTCGTCCAAAAGATGAAATGAAAAGCATCATTGAAGAGCAACATATGGAAAAAGCACTGTTAGAATTCAATAGTGAACTTTGGCATGCTCCTGTAGGAGCCTATCTTGTTGAAAAGGAAGCTGGAATAAAAGATCCCGAAATCCTTGACGCTATACGCTACCATACGTCAGGAAGAGTCGGGATGACTTTACTGGATAAAATCATTTACCTCGCCGATTATATCGAACCTGGAAGGCATTTTCCCGGGGTTGATGAGGTGAGGGAAATGGCTAAGATGAATCTGGATCAGGCCCTGGTCCAGTCAGTGAAGAATACCATCGTTTTTTTAATGAAAAAAAATCAGCCGGTGTACCCTGACACCTTTTACACTTATAATGATCTTGCAAATAAGCTGTAAGCAGCACACCCATTACTATTTAGGAGGATTGATTGAATGACTGACCGCCAATTGTTACAGACAGCGGTAAAAGCCGCAGATGATAAAAGGGCAGAGGATCTTATGGTCCTGAATATGCGAGGAATCTCGTTAATCTCGGATTATTTTATTATATGCCATGGGAATTCTGATAAACAGGTCCAGGCAATTGCCCGTGAGATCAAAGAAAAGGCATATGAAAACGGCTTTGAGGTTAAACGGATGGAAGGTTTTGATGAGGCAAGGTGGGTATTAATCGATCTGGGCGATGTCGTTGCCCATGTATTCCATCGTGACGAAAGAAGCTATTATAATCTCGAACGTCTGTGGGGGGATGCACCTCTTGAAAATATCCAGAGTGAATTGCAATGACCTACGGTAAGTTTGCCTATCTTTACGATACGCTGATGGAGGATGTTCCCTATAATGAGTGGGTAAACTGGGTACAGCGCATATCAGCAAAACATGGAATGACCGGGGTCAAGTTAATGGATTTAGCCTGCGGGACTGGACAGCTTTCCATCCAGTTCTCCCTGGCCGGCTTCGAGGTTGCAGGCGTAGATTTGTCAGAGGATATGCTGGCTGTTGCACAAGCCAAAGCGGATGCCCAAGGCCTTAAAATCCCTTTTTTTCAGCAGGATATGACAGAACTGGATGGCCATTATGAGGCATATGACATCATCGGGATATTTTGTGATTCACTGAATTATCTGAGGGAGCCCTTGGATATTGAGAAAACATTTGCAGGCGTTCATCGGCATTTGGCAGATGGCGGGTTGTTTTTCTTTGATGTTCATTCTTTGCATAAAATGGATCATATTTTTACAGACGGCCCTTTTACATTAAATGATGAGGACATCTCCTACATCTGGAACAGCTTTCCCGGCGACCAGCCCCACAGTGCAGAGCATGAACTGACCTTTTTTGTACTGGATGAAAAGACAGGCATGTATGATCGGGTAGATGAGCTTCACTATCAGCGGACGTTTGAAATTTCGTTCTACACAAACCTTCTTGAAAAGCTCGGATTCGAACTCCTCGAGATCAGTGCGGATTTCCTTCCTTCAGAGCCTGGTTCTGAATCAGAACGGATTTTGGTCGCAGCCCGGAAAAAAGAATAACAAAAAAACCAAGCGGCAAAAGTTTTTATATGGCCGCTTGGTTTTTTATTTATTTCAGCAGGATTAATCTGCCTTTATGGAGAAATTAATCATGACCGAACTGTTCCCTCGATCTGGCAAGGTCCTCTTCAAACTTCCAGTGTGTTGCTGCAAATAAATGCTCAAACATTTCCCCTATTTCACTCTCCAGCACTTTGATGCCCTCTCCTGTTATCCCTCCCTTTACACAAACCTTTTCTTGCAGTGTGGGAAGGGTGTAAAATTCCTTTCTCAGCAGCTCTCCCATCCCAATAAGCATTTCGCTCGAAAGTTTTGTTGCCGTTTCATAATCAATCTCTGTTTGTTTGACGGCAGCAAGGATAAACCTTTGGGTTAAATAGCTGAAGAAAGCAGGCCCGCAGCTGACGATATCGGATGCAACTCTTGTGATATTCGGATTAATCTCGACCGGACTGGATATGGAACTGAATATGCGGCTAATTTCTTTTTTCCATTCCCCGCTGCAATTTTCTCCGTAGGTGATGAGGGAAACGCCGGCAAGGGCCCTATTGGTGATGCTGGGAATCGCCCTGGCTACGGAACAGGATAGAACAGACTCCAGCTGTAAAACACTAATTGGACTGGTAATGGAAATGACACATTTTTCTCTGTTAAGCATTCCTTTGATATCTTCCAAAACCTCGTATACATTATGCGGTTTTACGCAAACAAAAATAACGTCGGCTTTGTCCGCGACTTCTGCTGCGCAAGATCCTATCGTTATCCCCGGAAAGACCTTCTTTAATTCCACCGCTTTCGAAAAAGTCCTGTTTGTAATGATTAATGAAGAAGGGGAAACGGCATTCCCATCAATCAGGGCCTCAGCCAAAATTCTCCCCATATTTCCGGTGCCAATAATCCCAATTTTCAAGTCTCTTCCCTCCTTCTTGCAGGCTCCATGACTTTCTCCTAAAACTTATGTAGCTCCCGATGAAAATATGACTTAAAGAAAAGGTGAGGTTTTATTATGACAGACTGGTTAAAAGAGCATAAAGTTTATTTGCTGGCAGCGGCGCTACTGGCAGCTGTCCTTCTGTATCCTTATTTATTTAATTCCGAGGAGGAGGAAGTAAGGGATCTTCCAGAGGAATGGTCTGTTGAAACAAAGGATGAGGGAAAAGCTCAGGCCAAAGAGAAACCTGGGCAGGAAAATGAAGTCTCCGTTCCAATGATGGCAGATATTAAGGGGGCCGTTAAAAAGCCTGGTGTTTATGATGTACATCAGGGAGAGCGAGTAATTGATCTCATCGAAAAGGCAGGAGGGCTGACAAACAAAGCCGACACTGCTTCTATAAATTTTGCTATGAAGATTGGTGACGAAATGGCTATTTATATCCCAGAGAAAGGAGGTCAAGGCCCGCCTGCAGGACAAATCCCCGTATCCGGCGGGGGAGAGAGTACGGGTAGCAGTCAGAAGGTTAATTTGAATTCTGCATCAGCAAGCGAGCTGGAAACCCTGCCTGGCATTGGTCCCTCGAAATCAGCTGCCATTATCGAGTTCAGGGAAACCAGCGGAGCATTTAAAACAGTTGATGATTTAAAATTAATATCGGGCATTGGAGATAAGACATTTGAAAAGTTGAGGGAATTAATAACCGTTAAATAAAAAGGCAATGATTGCGGACAAACAGGGAAACGATTAAACTGTAAAAGAAATAGGGATATATGAAAGGGGGAGTCAATATGGAACGCATTTCTTGGAATGAATTTTTTATGGCCCAAAGCCATCTTTTAGCTTTAAGGAGCACATGCACGCGGCTGGCTGTCGGAGCTACCATTGTCAGGGATAAAAGGATCATTGCAGGCGGTTATAATGGATCGATTGCCGGAGGGGATCACTGCATTGATGAAGGCTGTTATGTTATTGATAATCATTGCGTCCGGACAATTCATGCAGAAATGAATGCATTGCTTCAGTGCGCCAAATTCGGCGTGCCGGCTTCAGACGCCGATATCTACGTTACACATTTTCCTTGCCTGCAGTGCTGCAAAGCTATTATCCAGGCGGGGATAAAGACCGTTTTTTATGCGCAGGATTATAAAAACCATCCATATGCTATTGAACTGTTTGAAAAGGCAGGCATAAAACTGCAGCAAGTGGACAGCCGCGAAGTTGTTCTAAAAGACGCATGATATGAAAGGTAAGCTTATCTATGCTGCAGCAGTTGCGTTAATCGGAATTTTTGCAGGGTTCCAAGAGTTTTACTTACACGCTTTGGTCTTTATCTTCTTTTGCAGCTACCTTTGCTATTCTGAAAAATTTTTCATTAAGCAGCTTGTTCCGCTTTTGGTGGTATTTATTATTTTTAGCGGGGCAGCCTTTCTGGAAAACAGCACTAGAAAAACAGCCCTTACAGGTGAGGAAAAAGATTTCCTGCTTTCACTGCCTGATGGCGTGCAGGTTGACGGGGATAAACTGACTGCCGGTGCGGTGATAAAACCTGATGGAGAGCGAATCATGCTGAATTATAAACTTCGTTCTCCTCAGGAGAAACAGCAGGTAAAAGAATCCCTTTACCCGGGAACCTGGTGCAGGGTGTCCGGTACTCTGAGAAAGCCTAATCAGGCCAGAAACCCTAATGCATTTGACTATCAACAGTATCTGCAGAACCAACATATTTTCTGGATTCTGAATGGAGATGTTCTGGATCTGCAAACTTGTGCTGAGAAAGAGGACGGGCTGCTGACGGCACTTAAAAAGGTGCGCCATAAGCAGGTAAACAGGCTGGAAGGGATTTTAACCAAAGAAAGCGGGGCAATCACGGCAGCTTTATTATTTGGGGACCGGAGACTAATGAATCCGGAAACCATCGAAAACTATGAGGCAACGGGAACTGTGCATTTACTGGCTATTTCAGGCCTGCATGTAGCGCTTCTTAGTGGAATGTGTTTCTATCTGTTGATTAAAGTTGGGGTGACCAGACAAAAAGCGGAATATATCCTCATGGCTGCTTTGCCTCTTTATGCTGTGCTCACAGGACTTGCCCCGCCTGTTAATAGATCCGTTATTATGCTGTTACTGTTTCTTCTTGCCAGACGGTACAGGCTTCATTTATCTTCAATCGATGTACTATCCTCTGCTTTTTTGCTTCTAACATTCTTCTCACCCTCCATCATCTATGATCCGGGTTTTCAACTCTCTTTTTTAGTCAGCCTTTCTCTCATCCTTTCATCTGGAATGATCGCTCGATGCAGCCTGGCGCTATCCAAATTGACGGTCATTTCATTTATTTCACAGCTTTCTAGCATGCCTGTTATTTTAACCAATTTTTATGAGATTTCTGTCATTTCCATTTTAGCTAATCTAGTATTCGTTCCCTTATTTTCGTTTGTAATCCTGCCATTTGTCTTGATTGTCTATTTAGTGCAATTAACCATTCCATTAGCAGCCAGGCCTTTTCTGATGCTGCTGGAGGCCATTATCGACCTGACCAATCAACTATCCTCCCGGTTCTCCGATTTTCCTGCGGCCACTATAATTACGGGGAAGCCTGCGCTGTGGTTATTGCTATTTTATATGGCATCTATTCTCGTCTTTTTCCTAAAATGGGAAAAGGGGAAGTCAAAAGCCCATATCCTGCTGGTTCTTGCCCCTTTCATTTTCCAAATTGCTTTTCCCTATGTTTCTCCTTATGGCAAAGTTGTCTTTATTGATGTTGGTCAGGGGGACAGCATCCTGATTCAGCTTCCAAATAATCAAGGAACTTACTTGATTGATACAGGCGGTACAATCGGGTTTTCAAAAGAGAAATGGCAGGTGAAGAGAAGGACATTTGAGACTGGGAAGGATATTTTGCTTCCTTACCTGAAGAGTGAGGGGATCAGGAAGATTGATAAGCTCGTTTTGACTCATGGTGATGCAGACCATATTGGAGGGGCTGCATCACTGCTAAAAGAACTGGAAATCGGGGAGATTCTGCTTCCGGTCTCAGCAGAAAGATCCAGTCTGGAAAAGGAGCTGTATACCCTCGCAAAAAGAAAGAAGATAGAATTTAAATCTATAAAAGCAGGTAAGTCCTGGGCTGCAGGGAATGCAGATTTTATAGTAGTCAGCCCTGCATCTACCCAGGAGGATAAAAATGAAGGGTCGATCGTGCTGTGGGCAGCCTTTGGAGGGAAGACCTGGCTGTTCACTGGGGATATGGGGGAAAACGGGGAAAAACAGCTGTTAGAGAGGATTCCCGGCATAAAAGCTGACGTCCTGAAATTAGGGCATCATGGGAGCAAAACTTCCAGTTCGGAGCTCTTCCTGGACAGGATTGCCCCGAAAACGGCGATTATATCAGCCGGTCTTGAAAACAGGTACAATCATCCCCATGCTGAGGTCCTTTCCCGCCTTGAAAACAGGAAAATCCCGGTATATAGAACCGATCAGCACGGGGCAGTAATTTTTACGTTTAAAGATAAATCAGGAACGTTTCATACATGGCTTCCATAATATACTAAGGACTTAATCCTTTAAATCCTCAATCATACCATCATGCTTGATCCGACAAAGCAAAGAGACTGCATCGTGTCTGCAGTCTCCCATCAACCAACTATGTAGCTGTCTTACCTTCCAATAACTTGAATGACAGTTGCAATGATGAACATCGTTGCAAAGAAACCAAAGGAAACGACGAATCCCATTCCGGAATCAATAACGTCATTGCGTTTGTTTTGGATATTCTTTTCAAACTGGTTCACAACAATCCCCCCTATTTCTAAAATTAGTATATCCGATATTTATTAAAAAAGCCAGATAGTTAAACGCTTTCGCCTGCAAACATCATGATGCACCGTTGTTATGAAAGTATCCCGGGCCTTTTATAACAGCGTTCATTATAAATAGGGAATCGTCAGGTCTGCCCTAGCGGTTCCCTTGAAAATTCAAATAATTAGAAGTCCTTTTGTTTTGCCTTGTCAAATTGGCCAGGCTTCTTTACGATAGAATGGTGGCTAAAATGGATCGAACGGAGCGAAAAGCAATGGTGCTTGATATTTGGAAACAAATTAACAGAAATAAAATAGAATCTATCTATTTGCTGTATGGGAAAGAGTCTTTTTTGATAAATGAAACCAGGCAGCTATTGATCAATAAAATCCTGAATGAAGAAGAAATGGATTTTAATTATTCTACTTACGATTTAGAAGAAACCCCCATAGAAGTGGCTCTTGAGGACGCGGAAACATTTCCTTTCATGGGAGAAAAGCGTTTAATCATCCTCCAGAACCCAGTATTTTTAACCTCTGAAAAATCGAAGGGGAAAGTTGAACATAATCTGTCAAAATTGGAATCTTATCTGGCAGAGCCTGCTCCTTATTCAACAGTTGTATTTACTGCCCCCTATGAAAAACTGGATGAGAGGAAGAAAATCACAAAAGAATTAAAGAGGAAAGCGGTGATTGGAGAAGCAAAACGGCTATCAGAACCGGAACTGAAGAATTGGATCAAGGACAGGGCTATAGGAAATGGGGCTGAAATCGACGAGGATGCAGTAGAACTTATTGTAACATTATCGGGGACAAACCTTTTTATGCTAACGAGTGAAATTGATAAATTGATCCTTTACGCGGGGGATGCCAGAAAAATCAATGCCGAAATGGTGGACAAGCTGGTGGCGCGCTCACTTGAGCAAAATATTTTCACCCTGATTGACAAGGTAGTTCACAGGAAAATTGAGGAAGCCCTGCGGATATATTATGACTTGCTAAAGCAGAACGAGGAGCCTATTAAGATACTGTCGTTAATAGCAGGACAGTTTCGGCTGTTATACCAAGTAAAGGAACTGGCTCGGAGGGGCTATGGACAGCAGCAAATAGCTGGATACTTAAAAATTCATCCGTTCCGAGTGAAGCTGGCTGCCGGGCAGGCAAAATATTTTTCGGATGAAGAACTGACAAATACGATTCAGCTCATCGCGGATGCGGACTTTCAGATGAAAACAGGGGGAATGAAAAAAGAATTATTGATTGAAATGATTCTTTTTCAATTGAACAATAAAAAAGCATAAAAAAAAACGGCCTTTTATCAGGACCGTTTTTTTTGCTGATGTGAAAAAGTAATCGCTACTGGCTGATCTAAAGGATTAACCGTTGGCGTTTAGTTTTTTCATCATGCGGGATTTTTTACGGGCAGCTGCATTTTTATGGATAAGACCTTTAGCAGCAGCTTTGTCAAGCTTGCTAGAAGCAGTAGCAAATGCTACGTTTGCTTCGCTGTCGTTGTTCACGATCGTTGCTTCAGCTTTTTTAACAGCTGTACGCATAGCGGATTTAACAGTTATGTTTTGTGCTCTATTAGCTTCACTTGTTTTTACACGCTTGATTGCAGACTTAATGTTTGGCATTCCCTTCACCTCCTAAAAAGCATCGAGACTTTATGGAACTCGACTATCCAATACAGTTACATAATTTTTACGAACAAATGATATTCTATCAAACACAGGCCAAGAATGCAATACTCTGTCCCAATTTAGTAGAACAGAACTTTGAATGTTTTTTTCTTTATAGGAAAAGATAGGAAGTAATTGAAGGAGGAATGCAGCTATGAAAGATTCAATTGATTTAAGTATGTATTCCGTGCGGACGGACCTTGCTGTCGAAGCACGTGAAATGGCTATTGCCGGAAATGCGAAAACAGTTCATGACCAGTCGGATGTCTCCCAGCTTGAAGGGGTTATCATTAAAGAAAAGGAAGAAAATGATATCAAAATATCGCTTGTCGAAATTACGGCAGAAGGAGAAAAAGCGATCGGCAAGAAGCAGGGGCAATATTTAACGATTGAGGTTCTTGGTATCCGCCAGCAGGACAGCGATCTTCAAAAAAAGGTGGAAGGGGTTTTTGCCAGTGAATTTGCAAGGTTCCTTAAGCAAAAAGGCTTGAATGAAGATGCCTCTTGTCTGATTGTAGGGCTGGGTAACTGGAATGTAACACCTGACGCCCTTGGGCCGATCGTTTGCGAGAACCTGCTTGTTACGAGGCATTTATTTGAGCTTCAGCCACAAAGTGTTTCTGATGGGTACCGCCCAGTAAGTGCCCTTGCACCGGGTGTCATGGGAATTACAGGAATTGAGACCAGCGACATTATCTTTGGAGTAGTAGAAAAAACAAAACCGGATTTTGTAATTGCCATTGATGCTCTTGCATCAAGGTCAATTGAGAGAGTGAACAGTACGATTCAAATTTCGGATACAGGCATTCATCCTGGCTCCGGTGTCGGCAACAAGCGAAAAGAATTAAGTAAAGAAACCCTTGGGATTCCGGTAATTGCCATCGGCGTGCCCACTGTTGTCGATGCTGTATCGATTACGAGTGATACCATTGATTTTATTTTAAAACATTTTGGCAAGGAAATGCGGGAAGGCGGGAAGCCGTCCCGATCCCTGGTTCCGGCCGGCATGACTTTTGGCGAGAAAAGAAAGCTTACCGATGAGGATATGCCAGAAGAGCAGCATCGGCAAACGTTCCTGGGGATGATTGGCACTCTTGAAGAAGAGGAAAAAAGAAAGCTTATTTATGAAGTCCTTGCACCGCTTGGCCATAATTTGATGGTAACGCCAAAAGAAGTCGACGTATTTATTGAAGATATGGCGAACCTGATTGCAAGCGGCCTAAACAGTGCTTTGCACAGGCAGGTTAATCAGGATAATAGCGGCACCTATACACATTAATCTCCAAAGCTTACGGTAAATCAGCTTTTTTGCAATGGAGGTTCTATCACTTTTAGCACCGTCATACATTTTACTAGACTTGCTAAAAGAGGTGGAACCTGTGAAGCATATAAAAGGACCGGGAATGATCATAGCCGTCCAAGGGACAAGCCTGTTAAAAGTGGCGCTTGCCTTTATGTTTTTTCTGATTGCAGTATTTACATTAAGTGGATTGATGACGTCACTGAAGCCCGAATTCCGGATAACATCTTCTTCCCTTAACGATGCCGCAACCAATATTAATGGAGTACTGTTATACAGGATGATGGGAATGGAAAATCATCAGCTCCTTCAATCCCTTCCGGAAAGTGAAGAACCCGTAAAACTGTCCAATCTTGTTTTTAAGCTCTCTACCAATATGAGCCTCGACGATCCCAGAAGCTTTCTTGGCAGGGAGCTTCCAGGCTTTTCTCTTTTCGATGGCAAGATTCTTGTTGCGGGTGAGGGAACGAATTACACCAACATGCCGATTGAGTCGGCACCTCCCATCGAAGTGCTGAAAACGGAACAGGAAGCGGCTCTCAAAAACACGGAGGATTTAGAGGAAAAAGACAGCGGCGGTGCAGCGTCTCCGCCTAACACTACGGGCGACCGGAACGTTGTGTATCTTTATTTCTCCCACACCAGGGAATCCTACCTTCCATATCTAGATGGAGTAACGGATCCGGATATGGCTTATCATTCAAAAGTAAATGTAACAAACATTGGAGACCGCCTGAAACAGAGCCTGGAAAACAAAGGAGTCGGGACCACCGTGGATAAAACGGATGCCATGAGTAAAGGGTTCAATCAGTCATACCTTGTATCGAGGAATGTTGTACAGACGGCAATGACCGGAGACCGTAATTTAAAATATTTTATTGATATTCACAGGGATGCTTTGCGAAAGGACAAAACAACCATTCAAATCGGTGGGAAATCCTTTGCCAAGCTAGCTTTTGTTATAGGAGGAAATAATCCGAACTCTGAAAAGAACAAGAAACTGGCAATTGAGATTCACAAGCTTCTTGAAAAAAAATACAAAGGGTTAAGCCGGGGAGTAATTGAGAAAAAAGGTGCTTACACGAATGGGAAATTCAACCAGGATTTATCACAGAATGCCATATTAATTGAATTTGGCGGAGTAGATAATACTTTCGAGGAACTGAATAGGTCAGCGGATGCCCTTGCAGATGTTTTTAGCGAAATTTATTGGCAGGCTGAAGATGTGAATGCACAGCCAATTGGAAATTAAATAGGTGTTCAGGGTGATGAATATGAAGCTATTTATGTTAAAAGGAGTGCTGCTGGCAAGCCTGGTTTTTATCTCAGTACTCGCCGGAATGCAGCTGGCAAATAACGGCATGGATAAAATGAGGGGATATGAAGACCCGGATTTTAAGTCAGCATTTACTATCCAGGAAAATAGTGATGGCAATGTAGAGACCGCAATACTTGGGAATGATCTATCAAGCCACGACCTCGAACAGAAACGCAAGACTCTGGAAGAGATGAAAGCTTTCAACTTCTTCTCAAACATTGGCAAAAAGCTGGCGAATGGACTGACAGAAATGGCAGAAAAATCACTGGAGCTCATAACGAATAAGGATAAACAAGAGTAGCGGGCTGCTGTCCGCTACTCTTGTTTTTAGCTCATTGTAAAAAGTGACTTCAGGCCTTGCAGGAAGATGCACATCCACTTTTGATTGAATCTTCATGACCCTGCTGATATAATCTAAAAATAGTGTGCATGTGCGAGTAAAGTAGGAGTGAAGCAGCAATGAACAGAGAAGAACGACTAGAAAGACAATCGAAAATCCGCAATTTTTCCATTATTGCCCATATAGACCACGGCAAGTCGACCCTTGCTGACCGAATTCTTGAGAAAACTAACGCTTTAACCTCGAGGGAAATGAAGGATCAGCTACTGGATTCCATGGATCTGGAACGTGAACGAGGAATTACAATTAAGCTGAATTCAGTCCAGCTGATGTATAAGGCGAAGGATGGAGAGATATACACTTTCCATTTAATCGATACGCCTGGACACGTCGACTTTACCTACGAGGTATCCCGAAGTCTGGCTGCCTGTGAAGGTGCCATTCTCGTTGTAGATGCAGCCCAGGGAATTGAAGCCCAGACTCTGGCAAACGTTTACCTTGCCCTGGATAATGACCTGGAAATCCTTCCGGTAATCAATAAGATTGACCTGCCTAGTGCTGATCCAGAGAGGGTAAGAGGAGAAATTGAAGAGGTTATCGGACTGGATGCTTCGGAGGCAGTGCTGGCTTCAGCGAAAGCTGGAATCGGAATTGAAGAAATTCTGGAACAGATCGTTGAAAAGGTGCCTGCTCCACAGGGGGATCCGGATGGTCCTTTAAAGGCTTTGATTTTTGACTCTCTCTATGATGCATACAGGGGAGTTGTAGCTTACATCAGAGTTGTCGAAGGAACCGTTAAGGCTGGCGACAAAATTAAAATGATGGCAACCGGCAAAGAATTCGAAGTTACAGAGGTAGGCGTTTTTACTCCTAAAGCTGTTCTGACTGAAGAATTGTCTGTCGGGGACGTTGGTTTCCTGACTGCTGCCATTAAAAATGTCGGGGACACCCGGGTGGGGGATACAATCACCAATGCCAAGAAGGGGGCAACAGAGCCGCTGCCAGGTTACCGGAAGCTGAATCCGATGGTTTACTGTGGACTGTATCCGATCGACTCTGCGAAATTCAATGATCTCAGGGAAGCGCTTGAGAAATTGGAATTAAATGATTCAGCCCTTCAATTCGAGCCAGAAACTTCCCAGGCTCTTGGATTTGGTTTCCGATGTGGATTCCTTGGCCTGCTCCATATGGAAATCATCCAGGAGCGTATTGAACGTGAATTCAAGATTGATTTAATTACAACTGCTCCGAGTGTTATTTATCATGTCATCATGACTGACGGCAGTGAAATCAGGGTCGATAACCCTGCAGATATGCCTGATCCGCAAAAAATTGACCGAATCGAGGAGCCTTATGTTAAGGCAACCATGATGGCGCCAAACGACTATGTAGGGCCAATTATGGAGATCTGCCAGCAAAAACGCGGAGTGTTCATTGATATGCAGTATTTGGATGAAACCCGGGTCAGCATCGTTTACGAAATTCCGCTTTCGGAAATCGTTTATGATTTCTTTGACCAGCTGAAATCAAGTACAAAGGGATATGCTTCCTTTGATTATGAATTGATTGGATATAAGCCATCCAAGCTTGTTAAGATGGATATTCTGCTTAATACCGAAAAGGTTGATGCCCTGAGCTTTATCGTGCATAAGGATTTTGCCTACGACCGGGGTAAAATAATTGTTGAAAAGCTTAAAGAATTGATTCCTAGACAGCAATTCGAGGTGCCTATCCAGGCTGCCATCGGCCAAAAGATTGTTGCCCGTTCTACTATTAAAGCAATGCGTAAAAATGTCCTTGCCAAATGTTACGGCGGAGATATTTCACGTAAGCGGAAGCTATTGGAAAAACAAAAAGAAGGTAAAAAGCGCATGAAGCAGGTCGGGTCAGTTGAAGTGCCTCAAGAGGCATTTATGGCAGTTCTTAAGATGGATGACAACACTCCTAAAAAATAAAACAGAACAAAGGGAGGTTAGACCGGCGTGCAGAAGGTGCAAGCTGTCTAGCCTCTTTTTTCACTAGAGCCAGCAGAGTGACTAAACGTTTAAATAGGGTCCCTGAATTTTGACAGGAAAGATATAAGATATCAAAGATGTAATAAATGACAGGCCTTTTTGGATACTGAAGTATCTGATGAGGCAAGAACAGGAAGTGTTAAAATTGATACATGCTGCCTATATCCATATTCCTTTTTGCCATCATATTTGCCATTACTGCGATTTTAATAAGGTATTGATGAACAGGCAGCCGGTAGAGGAGTATCTGGCAAGTCTCGAAACCGAGATGAAGATTACATTGCAGGAATATAAAAGTAATAAGCTACAATCCATTTTCGTTGGAGGGGGGACACCCACTGCTCTTAACGAAAAGCAGCTGGAATTTCTCGTAACGGCTATTCAGAGGAATCTCCCGTATGATCAAACGACAGAGTATACATTTGAAGCAAACCCGGGTGATTTATCGATTGAGAAACTGAAGATATTAAAAGATGCAGGTGTGAATCGCCTGAGCTTTGGTGTTCAATCCTTTAATGATGATTTGCTGAAGGCAATTGGGAGATCGCATCGGGCTGCTGATGTCTATCAATCCATTGAGTCAGCCCAGGCAATAGGCTTTAAGAATATCAGCATTGATTTGATCTATAGTCTCCCTGGACAAACAGTGGAAGATTTTAAGGCTACCTTAAAGACCGCACTCGGCTTTGGACTAGTCCATTATTCAGGCTACTCTTTGATTATTGAGCCAAAAACTGTATTTTATAATTTAATGAATAGAGGAAAGCTTCGGCTTCCAGGGGAAGAGGCAGAAGCGGAAATGTACGAGGTGTTAATGGAGCAAATGGAGCTTCATGGCTTAAATCAGTATGAAATCAGCAATTTTGCCCTGCAAGGTTATGAAAGCAGGCATAACTTGACCTATTGGAAAAATGAAGAGTATTTTGGCTTTGGAGCTGGAGCTCACAGTTATGTCGGGGGCCGGCGGCGCTCGAATTTTGGACCGTTAAAGAAGTATATGGAACCGATAAAGAATGGGGAACTGCCCGTTTTGGATGATCATGAGGTTACATTGCCGGAAAAAATGGAAGAAGAAATGTTCTTGGGCCTTCGAAAGACCGATGGAGTCGGCATTCGACATTTCACTGACAAATTTGGCTATAATCCTTCGGAATTATTCCGTAAAGAACTCAGTGATTTAACCGCCAGAAAACTGATTGAGATTCATAATGGCCGTATCATGCTCACCAAAAATGGAAGGCTTTTAGGCAACGAAGTTTTTCAGTCATTTCTGGGAGTATCAAATCATTGACATTATCGCCTATTATTGATAATTTATTATTAGATTTAGCACTCGTTATTGCAGAGTGCTAACAGAGGTGATGAGTGTTGTTAACAGACCGGCAAGTATTAATATTACAGGTAATTGTTGATGACTTTATCCGTACCGCGCAACCGGTCGGTTCCAGAAGCTTGTCGAAGAAAGAAGAAATTTCGTTCAGTTCCGCAACGATCAGGAATGAAATGGCAGACTTGGAGGAATTGGGTTTTATCGAGAAGACACATACTTCTTCCGGCAGGATCCCATCTGAAAAGGGATATCGATATTATGTTGATCATTTATTGCTCCCCCAACAATTGGATTCATCTGACATACTCACGGTGAAATCAATTTTTGCAGAGAGAATTTATGAGCTTGAGAAAATCGTGCAGAAGTCAGCTAAGATACTTTCGGAGATGACCAGCTACACTTCCATTGTTCTTGGTCCTGCCGTTAAAGATAACAAGCTGAGGAAACTTCAAATTGTCCCGCTTAACCAGGACACTGCCATTGCAATCATTGTGACTGATACAGGCCATGTTGAGAATAGAATGTTTCATTTTCCCGCAAGTGTTGATCCTGGCGATGTGGAAAAAATGGTCAATATCCTTAATGAACGTTTGGCAGGAGTCCCGCTGGTTGACTTGCATGCCAATATTTATAAAGAGGTTGCGGCACTCCTTAGGCAGCATATAAAGAATTATGATCTGCTACTGGGCACAATCTCTGAAACATTGACGATGCCTGCAAGCGAGAAAGTGTTTTTTGGCGGAAAAACAAATATGCTGAATCAGCCTGAGTTCAATGACATCGACAAGATCAGAAACCTGATGACGATGATTGAGCATGAGGACGGGATTTCCCGGCTGATCAGAAAGAACCCTAAGGGGATAAGTGTAAGGATTGGGCGGGAAAACAACAATATAGCCATGGAAAATTGCAGCTTGATTACGGCCAGCTACTCAATGGGGGAAGAAAAGCTCGGAACCATTGCCATTCTTGGTCCTACTAGAATGGAATATTCCAGGGTAATATCATTGCTCCAATTTATTAGCACTGATTTGTCCAAGGTTCTGACAGAACTGTATCAAAATAAATAGGCATGGAAATATTGTTAAGGGTGGAACAGCCTGTTCCATCCCCTTGCTATGTCATTGGCTGAAACAGGCAATTTAAAGACCAGCTTAAAATAGAAACAGCGCTTTTAAGGGAGGTGAGTTAAATGGAAGAGAAAAACAATCTTGAGCAAGAAATGGATTCGGCTGAGGGAACCCAGCCGGAGGAAGTGTTTGAAGAGGCGCAGGAGAACGAGGCAGCCGAAGCCGGCGTTGAGGAAGAGAATCAGGCAGAGGCAAGGATTGCCCAGCTTGAAGCCAAGCTGGAGGAAGCTGAAAACCGCTATTTGCGCCTGCAAGCTGATTTTGACAATTTCCGCCGCCGTTCAAGGCTTGACCTTGAATCAAGCGCAAAATATAGGGCACAAAGCCTGATCTCTGATTTGTTGCCTGCCATTGATAACTTTGACAGGGCACTTAAGATGGGAGCAGATAATGAACACGCCCAATCCCTATTGCAGGGAATGGAAATGGTATACCGAAGCCTTCTTGATGCATTGAAAAAAGAAGGTGCCGAGCCAATCGAGGCTGTCGGGAAGGAGTTCGATCCGAATCTCCACCAGGCCGTCATGCAGGACAACAATGAAAACTTCGGTTCGAACATTGTCGTCGAAGAGTTCCAAAAAGGCTATATTCTTAAGGACAGGGTCATCCGTCCTTCAATGGTGAAAGTAAATCAATAAATCTTACATAGTAATGGGGAGGTAAATATAGATGAGTAAAATCATAGGTATTGATTTAGGTACTACAAACTCATGCGTCGCTGTGCTTGAAGGCGGCGAACCAAAGGTTATCCCTAATCCTGAAGGGAACCGTACAACTCCATCCGTTGTTGCTTTCAAAAACGGAGAGCGCCAGGTTGGGGAAGTAGCAAAAAGGCAGAGCATTACGAATCCAAACACAATCATGTCCATCAAACGTCATATGGGTACTTCCCATACTGTTGAGATTGAAGGCAAAAAATATACACCTCAGGAAGTATCGGCAATCATTCTTCAATATTTGAAGTCATATGCTGAAGACTACCTTGGCGAGTCTGTAACAAAAGCCGTCATTACAGTTCCGGCTTATTTCAATGATGCAGAGCGTCAGGCAACAAAGGATGCAGGTAAAGTTGCTGGTCTTGAGGTTGAGCGGATCATCAATGAACCGACAGCTGCAGCACTTGCATACGGACTTGACAAAATGGATGAAGATCAGACCATCCTAGTATATGACCTTGGCGGCGGAACCTTTGACGTTTCCATCCTTGAACTTGGGGACGGTGTCTTTGAAGTTAAATCTACTGCAGGGGACAACCGCCTTGGCGGAGATGATTTTGACCAGGTCATTATTGATTACTTAGTAGAGCAATTCAAAAAGGAAAACGGCATTGACCTTTCCAAGGACAAAATGGCTGCTCAGCGTCTAAAAGATGCTGCTGAAAAAGCTAAAAAGGATCTTTCTGGCGTATCTTCAACCCAGATTTCCCTGCCGTTCATTACTGCCGGGGAAGCTGGCCCGCTTCACCTGGAAGTTTCCATGACCCGCGCCAAATTTGATGAACTTTCTTCAAATCTTGTGGAACGTACCATGGGACCAACTCGCCAGGCTTTAAGGGATGCAGGTTTGAATCCTTCCGAGATCGACAAAGTCATTCTTGTTGGTGGTTCTACTCGTATTCCTGCTGTTCAGGAAGCAATCAAAAAAGAAATTGGAAAAGAGCCTCATAAGGGTGTAAACCCTGATGAAGTAGTAGCAATGGGGGCTGCAATCCAGGGTGGTGTTATTTCAGGCGATGTTAAAGATGTTGTCCTTCTTGATGTCACTCCTTTATCTCTTGGAATTGAAACCATGGGCGGCGTATTCACAAAGCTGATTGACCGCAATACGACAATTCCAACATCGAAGTCACAGGTGTTCTCAACTGCTGCAGACAACCAGACAGCTGTTGATATCCATGTACTTCAGGGTGAGAGACAAATGGCTGCGGATAACAAGACACTTGGCCGTTTCCAATTGGCGGATATTCCACCTGCTCCACGCGGAATTCCTCAAATCGAAGTAAGCTTCGACATCGATAAAAACGGAATTGTCAATGTGCGTGCAAAGGATCTGGGAACAAATAAGGAGCAAGCCATTACTATTAAGTCCTCAACAGGCTTATCGGATGAAGAGATTGAAAAGATGGTTAGAGAAGCCGAGGAAAACGCCGAAGCAGATAAAAAGCGCAAAGAAGAAGTCGAACTTCGAAATGAAGCTGACCAGCTTGTATTTACTACCGAAAAGACCCTTAAGGACCTTGAAGGAAAAGTAGATGAAGCTGAAGTCGCAAAAGCGAATGAAGCAAAAGAAGAGCTGAAGGCCGCTATCGAGAAAAACGACCTGGATGAAATTCGCGCTAAAAAAGACGCGCTGCAGGAAATTGTCCAAAACCTTTCAATGAAGCTGTATGAAGAAGCAGCAAAGCAGGCGCAGGCACAACAAGGTGCTGATGGCCAGGGTGGAACTGCTAAAAACGATGATGTAGTCGATGCAGAGTTCGAAGAGGTAGATGACAATAAATAAGCATCAAAGTAAAAGTCAAAGTCAGGTCTTTCTTGGCTTTGGCTTTTTCTTTGAAAAATAACCGGATTTTCAAAGAATATCCATGTCTTTGAAACCAGGGAGCAAATAAAAATTGCACCGTTGCACTATGTCAAGGATTGTTATGTCTCTAAACCGGGTTGTATCTGAATTCAGGGAAGCAGATGTATTGAACGGCTGCAACGGTTTGATTCCTTGCTGTAATCAGAACGTTCAACCGGGTATTCCGCTTTAAAAACATTGCACTCCTTGAACGGTGAGTGTTAAAATAACCTTTATGTGAAAAGAGTCGGGAGTGGTAATCATGAGTAAACGGGATTACTATGACGTTCTTGGTGTCAACAAAGGGGCATCCAAGGACGAAATAAAAAAAGCCTATCGAAAATTATCAAAGAAATATCATCCGGATATCAATAAAGAGGCTGATGCCGATGAAAAGTTTAAAGAAGTAAAAGAAGCCTACGAGGTTCTTAGTGATGATCAGAAGCGGGCCCACTATGATCAATTTGGCCATACTGACCCTAACCAAGGATTCGGAGGCGGCGGTGACTTTGGAGGCGGCTTTGGCGGCTTCGAAGACATCTTTAATACCTTCTTTGGAGGGGGCGGAGGCAGAAGACGCGATCCGAATGCTCCAAGGCAGGGGGCCGATCTTCAATATTCCATGACCCTTTCCTTTGAAGAAGCTGTTTTCGGGAAGGAAACCGATATTGAGATTCCACGCGAGGAAACGTGTGAAACCTGTAATGGTTCAGGTGCTAAACCTGGCACCAAGGTGGACACATGTAAACATTGTCATGGCAGCGGCCAATTGAATGTTGAACAGAATACTCCGTTTGGGAGAATTGTCAACCGCCGTGTTTGTTCATACTGTAATGGGACAGGAAAAGAAATTAAAGAAAAATGCCGCACATGCTCTGGCACAGGCAAAGTAAATAAGCGAAATAAAATCAATGTTAAAATTCCTGCAGGGGTGGATGATGGCCAGCAGTTAAGGGTTGCCGGAAAAGGGGAGCCTGGAATCAATGGAGGCCCTCCAGGAGATTTGTACATCGTATTCCATATTCGCTCCCATGAGTTCTTTGAGCGTGATGGAGATGATATCTATTGCGAAATGCCAATCACATTTGTTCAATCAGCCCTTGGGGATGAGATTGAAGTCCCTACTGTCCACGGGAAAGTAAAATTAAAGATACCAGCAGGAACCCAGACGGGTACCAGATTCAGGCTGAAGGGCAAGGGCGTTCCGAATGTAAGAGGATATGGAACAGGGGATCAGCACATTATCGTTAAAGTACTGACTCCAACAAAGCTGTCAGAGAAACAAAAACAGCTCCTGCGTGAGTTTGCAGATATTAGCGGGCAGGTTCCGCTGGGGGATCATGAAGAAGGTTTTTTCTCAAAAGTAAAAAGAGCTTTTAAGGGTGAATAGTGAAGGAGCGAGTTTATGAAGTGGTCTGAAATCGGCATTTTAACAACTAATGAAGCCATTGAGCCAATCTCTCATATTTTACATGAAGCAGGGGCAAGCGGGGTCGTCATTGAAGATCCGTTTGAGCTAGTTAAAGAGAGAGAGGACCAGTTCGGAGAAATTTATCAGCTTAATCCTGACGATTACCCTGAGGAAGGCGTCATTATTAAAGCCTATCTTCCAGTCAACAGCTTCCTTGGCGAAACCGTTGAAGAGATTAAATCGGCTATTAATAATTTAATAATCTATAATATCGATATTGGGAAAAACAGGGTTACAATCAGTGAAGTTAATGAAGAAGAATGGGCGACAGCATGGAAAAAGTACTACAATCCAGTCAAGATATCGGAAAAGTTCACAATTGTTCCCACGTGGGAAGAGTATACTCCTGTTCATAGTGATGAACTGATTATTGAGCTTGATCCGGGCATGGCTTTCGGTACGGGGACTCACCCAACAACGGTACTCTGCATCCAGGCACTAGAACGAACTGTTAAGAAAGGCGATACAATCGTCGATGTAGGGACTGGTTCCGGGGTTCTCAGCATCGCCGCAGCAAAACTTGGTGCAGGGGACATTACAGCTCTTGACCTTGATGAAGTAGCTGTAAATGTGGCACGACTAAACGTAAAGCTTAACAAGGTGCAGGATGCGGTCACAGTTCGCCAAAACAACCTGCTCGATGGAATTGACGGGCGTGCCGATATTGTTGTTGCAAATATTCTTGCCGAGGTAATCCTTCGTTTTGTTGATGATGCAAGCAAAATTGTAAAAAAAGACGGATTTTTTATTGCTTCGGGAATCATCCAGCAGAAGAAGGATGAGGTAAGGAATGCTATAGTTCATTCAGGGTTTAAAATTCAAGAAATCATCACGATGGAAGACTGGGTTGCCATTATTGCCAAGAAATAAGCTTTTTGCAGAAAAGGGGTATTTCTTTGACCCCTTTTTTCTGCATGGAAGATTTTGATTGTATCAGTAAAAGCAAAGATGATTTCTTTAGAGAAAAAAGGAAGGTGCATTCATGCAGCGTTATTTTGTCACCAGGCCCGCCGAGGATGGGAAGTATGAGATACTGGAGGATGATTTCCATCATATCGTCAGAGTCATGAGAATGAAGACGGGCGACCAAATTATCTGTGTAAATCCCAATGGGGCCAGTGCCTTATGCGAGATTGCAGAAATTACCTCTGAAAAAGCTGTCGCGAACGTTGTAAAATGGATTGAAGAGTCTTCTGAACTTCCGGTACGAATGACAATTGCGAGCGGACTGCCTAAAGGGGACAAATTGGAGTGGATCATCCAGAAAGGCACGGAGCTTGGTGCATTTGGGTTTGTCCCTTTTATTGCAGCCCGTTCTGTTGTCAAATGGGATGAAAAAAAGAGCGTCAAAAAGCTTGAACGCTGGCAAAAAATTGCTAAAGAAGCTGCAGAACAATCCCACCGCAGTTCCATTCCGGAGGTTCATGCACCGCTGACCTTTAAGGCATTGCTCAAGATTGCACCGGACTTCCAATATAAATTAATTGCTTATGAGGAAGAAGCCAGAAAAGGTGAAGCTTCCGCGCTTGCCGATATTTTCGGCCAGGCAAAGCAGAATGAATCCATTCTGTGTGTTTTTGGACCAGAAGGAGGCTTGACAGAGGGGGAAGTAGACTCCCTAAAAGAGGCAGGGTTTGTTTCATGTGCACTCGGCCCTCGAATACTAAGGACTGAAACGGCTCCGCTTTACACACTGTCAGCCGCGTCCTATCATTTTGAATTAATGAGGTGAATACTATGCCTACAGTGGCTTTCCATACGCTCGGCTGTAAAGTAAACCATTATGAAACCGAGGCAATTTGGCAATTATTTAAAGAACAAAATTATGATCGTGTTGAATTTGAATCAACAGCGGATGTATATGTCATAAATACCTGCACAGTCACAAATACCGGTGATAAAAAAAGCCGCCAGGTCATTCGCCGGGCTGTCCGTAAAAACCCGGATGCCGTTATTTGTGTAACTGGGTGCTATGCACAGACTTCGCCAGCTGAAATTATGGCCATTCCTGGTGTGGACGTGGTTGTTGGCACTCAGGACAGAGTAAAAATGCTCGACTATATTGAACAGTTTAAAGTAGAACGCCAGCCAATCAATGGCGTCCGTAATATCATGAAGAATCGTGTCTATGAGGAGCTGGATGTCCCGGCATTTACGGACAGGACGAGGGCTTCCCTTAAAATCCAGGAAGGCTGCAATAATTTTTGCACCTTTTGTATCATTCCATGGGCACGCGGTCTGATGAGGTCCCGCGATCCGCAGGAAGTAATCCGGCAGGCACAGCAGCTCGTGGATGCAGGATACAAAGAGATTGTCCTGACAGGAATTCATACTGGCGGATATGGTGAGGACATGAAGGATTATAATCTTGCATCCTTGCTTTCCGACCTTGAAGCGAATGTGACAGGATTAAAACGCCTGCGGATTTCTTCAATTGAAGCAAGTCAGATCACTGATGAAGTGATTGATGTCATTGACCGTTCGAACATTATTGTCCGTCACCTTCATATCCCGCTTCAGTCCGGTTCAGATACCGTTTTAAAACGAATGCGCCGCAAATACACCATGGAATTTTTCGGTGAGCGCTTGAATCGCCTGAAAGAGGTTCTTCCAGGGCTTGCTGTAACTTCGGACGTGATTGTTGGCTTTCCTGGTGAAACGGAGGAAGAGTTCATGGAGACTTATAACTTTATAAAAGAGCATAAGTTTTCAGAACTTCACGTATTCCCTTACTCCAAACGAACCGGAACTCCAGCTGCCCGTATGGAAGACCAGATCGATGAAGACGTAAAGAACGAACGGGTCCATCGGTTGATTGCCTTATCCGATCAATTGGCCAAGGAGTATGCCTCCCAATTCGAAGGCGAGGTCCTGGAAGTAATTCCGGAAGAACAGTTCAAGGAGGAAGACGGTCTGTTCGTAGGTTATACTGACAATTACCTTAAAGTGATTCTTCCTGCAACGGAAGATATGATTGGTCAAATTGTTAGAGTGAAAATTTCTAAAGCAGGATACCCATATAACCAGGGTCAATTTATCCGGGTTCTGGATCAAGAGTCCCTCACTGTTGAAAAAGCAGTCATTTAATCGAAAAGGAATTGCCTTATGGCAGTTCCTTTTTGCGTATGCTGGGTAAATGGTAAAGGAATGCTAGTAAAGTATTTTAAGTAATCAGTGAAAGGGGAGCCCTGAATGACAACTCAAAATAACATAGCTGGAATGATTGATCATACCCTGCTGAAGGCAAATGCAACGGAGGAGCAAATCAGGCAATTATGTGAGGAAGCGAAGGAATACAGGTTTGCATCGGTATGTGTGAATCCTTGCTGGGTAAAATATTGCAGCAGCATATTAAAGGGCAGCGGTGTAAAAACCTGTACAGTGATTGGTTTTCCTCTGGGAGCCAATACCTATGAAACAAAAGCGTACGAAACGAAAACTGCGATCGAGCATGGTGCTGAGGAAGTGGACATGGTCATCAACATTGGTGCATTGAAGAGCGGTGACGATGAACGGGTTGAAAGGGATATACGCGCTGTAACAGAAGCTGCCAAAGGGAAAGCCTTAACAAAGGTTATCATTGAAACAAGCCTGTTGACGGATGATGAGAAGATTCGTGCGTGCAAGCTTGCAGTTAAAGCAGGTGCAGACTTTGTTAAAACTTCGACTGGGTTTTCAGATGGGGGAGCTACAGTGGAGGATGTCACCTTAATGAGAAATACGGTTGGACCGGACATAGGGGTAAAGGCTTCAGGAGGAGTGAGAAGTCCCGAGGACGCTAAAAAAATGATTGATGCCGGTGCTACCAGGATTGGCGCCAGTTCAGGTGCAGCAATTGTCAATGGTATTGTGGGAGAATCAGATTATTAAACGCAGAGCTTTAACTCTGCGTTTTTTATTTCCGAGGCTTAGGCCTCCCATGCAGGAAAATAATCGCCTTGCCGAACTGATCTGCAAATGGGAGAACCAGGAATGAAGAGAGAACGTTAAACACTACGCTTGCATGGGCCAGCTGAACATCTAAGCGATGCGCGGTTGCAGGAGCAATCGTCGCATAGTCATCGATAAAAGGAAGAAACAGGAGGGTCCCAGACACATTAAGCCAGAGATGGGCATAAGCTGTTAATCTTGCTTCCTTTCCTGCACCTGTTGATGCCAGAAGTGCCGTTGCGCATGTCCCAATATTCGCGCCAATCATCATAGCAAGCCCGGCAGGGAATTCAATTGTTCCCTCTGATAAAAAGCTCATGATGATTCCGGTCATAGCCGTACTGGACTGAATGATTGCGGTCAGGATTGCTCCAGCCCCCAGGCTTAAGTAAGGGCTGTCATTTAAAATGATTAGTGCCTGTTCAACCTGTGGAAGGCTGGTTAAGGGAAAGGCCAAATAAGAAAAGCCGCGCATGGCTGCAAATACGGCGGCCATTCCAAATAAGACCCATCCAGTTTTTTGGTAGCTTGGCCTTTTCACTACCATTAATCCCGCCCCAATGATAGCCATGGGGATAATGAACAAGTCGATATTAAAGGTAATCATCTCCAAGGTAAAAGTGGTTCCGATATTTGAACCGAGAATAATTCCGATAGACTGCCTGAAAGTCAGCATCCCGGCTGATATTAGGCCAATGGTAATAACCATGACTGCAGAGCTGCTGTGCAGGAGAGCTGTAATTATGGTTCCTGCAAGAAGCCCTTTCCATGGTGCATCGGTCATCCCGGCAAGCCAGTGTCTCATTGACCCGGCAGACAGGCTGAACAGTCCCTTCCTCATCAGCGTCATTCCCCCGAGGAACATAGCAATACATAAGATAAATAAAGCAACGTAAACCATAGAACCCCCCCTTCCTCTATGTCTATGAAAATTAAAGGTGGACATGCAGATTCTATTTGAATTAATCCAGGTTAATAAATAATATAATTCATTAAAGAATTACAGTTGACCTGACCGGGGTGTTATATTATAATTGCAAGGTACATGGTTTCCATGTGTTTTCATGTAAGTGTGTTGTGTTCGGAGGGAGGGAAAGAGAATGTCTAAAACTGTTGTTCGCAAAAACGAATCGCTTGAAGATGCTCTTCGACGCTTCAAACGTACTGTATCTAAATCAGGTACAATTCAAGAAGCTAGAAAGCGCGAATTCTACGAAAAGCCTAGTGTAAAGCGTAAGAAAAAGTCTGAAGCTGCCAGAAAACGCAAGTTCTAAGAGAGGGTGGAATCAATTGAGTCTTCTCGAGCGTTTAAATAAAGATATTGTCCAAGCGATGAAGAACAAGGAAAAAGACAAACTCACATCAATTCGGATGCTTAAATCGTCTTTACAGAACGAAGCTATCAAGCTCGGGAAACAAGACTTGTCCGAAGAGGAAGAGTTGACCGTACTTTCTCGCGAATTAAAACAACGCAAAGATTCCCTCCAGGAATTTGAAAAAGCAGGTCGTGAGGACCTTGTGGAAAAGTTGCGAAATGAACTATCCCATGTTGAAGTGTACATGCCCAAGCAGCTGAGTGAAGATGAATTGACAGAAATAGTCAAAGAATCCATCACTGAAACCGGGGCATCGTCCAAAGCGGATATGGGAAGAGTGATGGCTGCCATTATGCCTAAGGTAAAAGGCAAAGCGGACGGATCACTCGTCAACAAACTTGTACAACAACACCTTTCATAAAAAAATGAACAAGGCCGACAGCGAAGAGCTGCCGGCCTTTTTACTGTGTTCGTTTTTTGAGCATGCCTGTGCTATGATAAGGATATACATATCAGTGCAGGCTGCCTATGAATAAAACAAAATGAAACCATTTGCCGATAAGAACGTAGATAAAGGCAGCAGTTATTTTTGGATGGAAAGGAGGATTGGATTTGAAACTTTGCCGGATGTTTTTTTTGCCCTTTTTGGCCATATTGTTCTTTTCAGCTGCTTTCCCGGTAAACGGATCTGCTGAAGGTGAAACAGTCTATGTTGTCCCGGTGGAAGAGACAGTAGAAAAAGGACTTTTCTCATTTTTAAAAAGAGCTGTCTCGGAAGCAGAAGAGAACGGTGCGGCAGCCATCATTTTTGAGATAAACACTCCGGGCGGCGCAGTGGATGCTGCGGGCGAAATAGGCAAACTCCTGACTTCAACTGATATACAGACAATTGCCTTCATCAATAAACAGGCATTGTCTGCAGGCGCCTATATCTCCTTAAATACAGATGAAATCTATATGGTGCCTGGAAGTGTGATGGGATCTGCTGCCATCATTGACCAGAACGGGAATACGGCTGGTAAAAAAGCTGAATCCTATTGGTTTGCAGCTATGAGAAGCGCTGCTGCTGAATCCGGCAGGGATCCTATTTATGCTCTTGCGATGGCCGACGAGGAGATCGACCTTCCTGAATACGGCGCGGGAAAAGGAGAACTGTTGACATTGACCGCTGAACAGGCTCTGGAAGTTGGCTATTCAGAGGGTACGGTCAAAAATATGCATGAACTGACCGAAAAACTGGGATTTGAACAGGCAAACATTAGAACAGTGGATGAAAGCTTTGCCGAGAAGGCGGCAAGGTTTATTACAAATCCGGTTGTTGTCCCTATCCTGCTTACAATAGGCAGCCTGGGTCTTGTCCTTGAACTTTATTCACCAGGTTTTGGAATTCCCGGATTTATGGGCCTTTCATCATTGATGTTATTTTTTTACGGGCATTTAGTGGCCGGTTTGGCAGGATATGAAGCAATCATCCTGTTTATTGCCGGAGTTGTCCTGGTGCTCCTGGAATTTTTCTTGCCGGGCGGAATTGCGGGAGGAATTGGATTTATTGCAATCGTTTCGAGTCTATTCCTGGCTTCGGGTGATGCAGTCCATATGGGGATATCCCTGCTTATCGCCATAAGTGCGTCAATAATCGTTTCCATATTGATGGTAAAGGTGTTGGGGAAAAGAATGAAGCTGTTTAGGAAAATTATTTTAAAGGATTCTACTAGCACTGATCTGGGTTATGTATCAAACAAGAACAGGACCGACCTGATTGGGCTGAAAGGTGTTACACTGACGGCGTTGCGCCCGGCAGGGACCGTAGAGGTTAATGGCGAGCGGATTGATGTCGTTAGCGAAGGCAGTTTTATTCAAAAAGGGGTAAAAATTAAAATTGTTAAAACAGAAGGATCTCGAATTGTAGTCCGGGAGGAACCGGATCAAGAGAATGGAGGAAATGATTAATGACATCAGGTACTATTTTTCTATTAATCGCAGTAGTGCTGGGCCTTATTTTGCTCGGCGTCCTGTTTACATTTGTGCCAGTCATGCTGTGGATATCGGCGCTGGCTGCTGGTGTAAGGGTGAGTATTTTTACATTGATCGGGATGAGGCTCCGAAGGGTTATTCCCAGCAGGGTAATCAATCCGCTTATTAAGGCACATAAAGCGGGCTTGAATGTGACAACGAATCAGCTTGAAAGCCATTATCTTGCCGGGGGAAATGTCGACCGGGTAGTAAATGCCCTGATTGCAGCCCACCGGGCAAATATTGAACTTTCATTTGAAAGGGCCGCTGCAATTGACCTGGCGGGCCGTGATGTGCTTGAAGCTGTACAGATGAGTGTTAACCCAAAAGTGATTGAAACTCCTTTTATCGCTGGTGTGGCGATGGACGGCATTGAGGTAAAAGCGAAAGCAAGGATTACAGTGAGAGCCAACATCGAGAGACTTGTCGGGGGTGCTGGTGAGGATACTGTCGTCGCACGTGTAGGTGAAGGGATTGTCTCAACTATTGGATCTTCCGAAAACCATAAAAAGGTACTCGAGAACCCGGACATGATTTCCCAGACAGTACTTTCCAAGGGACTGGACGCAGGTACAGCATTTGAAATTCTCTCGATTGACATTGCGGATGTCGACATCGGCAAAAACATTGGTGCTGAGCTCCAGACTGAACAGGCTGAAGCAGATAAAAAAATAGCACAGGCAAAAGCGGAAGAAAGAAGAGCGATGGCAGTAGCACAGGAACAGGAAATGAAAGCGCGTGTTCAGGAAATGAGAGCGAAGGTAGTTGAGTCTGAAGCCACCGTGCCATTGGCAATGGCTGAAGCCTTGAGAGAAGGGAATATTGGTGTGATGGATTACATGAACATCCAGAATATCTCTGCCGATACCGATATGAGGGATTCCTTCGGGAAGCTGTCCGGCGGCAAAAAAGACGATAATCAAGATGCCTAACGTTACTCTGGATGCGAAAGGGGGTCTTTCCAATGGAAATCCTGTTGGATAATCCCGTTTTTATTGCTATTATCATAGGTCTGATTTCTACTCTCTTCAGCAAATTTAAAGATGAGAGTAAGGATCAGAACAGGCCGGGACGCCCAGCGCGTCCTGATAGGAGGGAACCTGGCCAAAAGCCTGTCTGGAACGGGCAAACACCTAAACCTCGAGCTGAAAGCAATGCCTCTGAGGCAAAGGCAAAGCCTGCAATGGCTAAAAAACTGCCGCCCGAGTCAGGCACCAGGCCATCTTTGAAGCAGGCAGATTTACAGGAAGACTATCAAAATAAAAAGGCCCATTCGGCGAGTGTTTCTCCTCGGATGCATTCTTCCGCTCCCAAGGAAGCTCTTTCAGAAGCAGAAAACAGAAAGAATAGGGATGAAAAAGCTGGTATTACTCTTAAACCCGAAGCGAACCGTCTCATTGAGGGGATTGTATGGTCCGAGGTTCTGGGACCACCCAGGGCGAAGAGGCCTCATCGTCCAATGGTGCGCAGGTAGATGACTGCCAGACAGCAGTGAACTTGTTAAAAAGGAGTGCTAGAACCCCTTTTCAACTCATACATATGAGATGAAAGGGGGTTCTTTTTTTTATGGCAAAAAAATGGAGCCAGCTTATAAGGAACTGGATGACCCAGAAAATGGATCTTCCTCCCGATGTCATGATGGATCTCCCTCGAATCACCATGATAGGACATATTCATATATACATTGAGAACCACCGGGGTTTGTTGGCTTTCTCAGACAAGGAACTCCGCTTGCTCCTTAAGCAAGGCCAGCTCCTGGTAAAGGGGAAGGCTTTCGTCATTAAGACGATTTTGCCCGAGGAGATATTATTGGAAGGGAAAATCGACCAGGTGATATATATCAATGAATGATTCAGGAGGAAGGGTATGAAAAATCAATGGCTGGATGTAATAAGTGGTGTTGTCCGGGTTAAAGTAATGGGCAAAGGGATTGAAAGGTTTTTAAATCAGTTAACCCGAAGTGGCATCCGTGTGTGGAATGTGAAGAGGCATGGTACGGAAGCAGTCACTTTTCAAATAAAGCTAGTAGACGTAAAAAAAATAAGGGTGCCTGCCAGGTCGAGTAAGTGCAGCATACGCTTCATTGAGCGGGCGGGCGGCCCCTTCTTTTTAAGGAAATTATGGACAAACAGCGGTTTTCTGTTTGGTGCTGCTGCTTTTTTTATCATCCTCATGTTTTTGTCCAATATGGTTTGGGGAATTGAAATAAAAGGAGCAAGCCCTGCAACCGAGCACCAGATCAGGAAAGAGTTAACCAAAATGGGAGTTAAAATCGGGAAGCTCCAATTTATGATGGATAATGTAGATGCGATTCAGCGTGACTTAACTGATAACGTAAAGGCCCTAACATGGGTAGGAGTAGAGCTGAAGGGGACAACCTATCATTTTCAGGTTGTTGAGAAAGAAGAGCCAGACAAGCCAAAAGTGTATGGCCCGCAGAATCTCGTTTCCACCAAAAAAGCATTGATCGTAAAAATGTTTGTTGAAGAGGGGGAGCAAGTTGTCCAGCTAAATGATTATGTGCAGCCGGGACAGCTTTTAGTGTCTGGACTGATCGGGAAAGAGGAGGAAAAGCAGCCCGTGCCTGCAAGGGGGGAAATTCTTGGAGAGACCTGGTATAAATCCCGTGTTGAGCTTCCGCTTCAAACAACTTTCCAGGTGTTTAACGGAAATGAAAAACGGAAATTTTATTTTAAGATTGCAGGCAAAATGATTCCATTCTGGGGTTTTGGCAAGCATCAATTTAAGGAATACGAAACTGAGTCCTCTGATCATTCCTTAAAGCTGCTGAAGTGGGAGCTCCCCGTAACGATTGTCAATGAGACAATTAGGGAAAAGGAGGAAGTGAGCAGGACCTACAATAAAGACGAGGCCATAAAAAGTGCAAAAGATCTTGCAAGAAAGGATATAAAAAACAGAATTCCTGAAGATGCTATTATTAAAGGGGAAGAGATTTTACATCAATCAATAAAGAATGGTAAAGTAAGACTATCCATTCATTTTCAAATAATTGAAGATATTGCAAAAGCCCAACCTATAATCCAAGGAGACGAAGATGACAGACGACTTAAGAACGATGGAAATTCAACTAGCAAACCCCGATGAAGCTATTGCTTTATTCGGCAACTCCGACACCAACCTGAAAGTGGTTGAAAAGGAGTTCGGTGTTTCAATTGTCACCAGGGGAGAGACGGTAAGCCTGTCGGGCGCACCGGAAAAAATCGATATGGCCCGTGCGGTGCTTGAAAACCTCCTGTCAATAGTCCGTAAAGGAATCACCATTAGTCAGAGGGATGTCGTTTATGCCGTCCAGCTGGCTGAAAAGGGTACTCTTGAATACTTCCGGGATCTATATGAGGAGGAGATAGCGAAGAATTCTAAAGGGAAGTCGGTTAGGGTTAAAACGCTCGGACAGCGGTATTATATAGATGCAATCAAAAATCATGATCTAGTATTTGGTGTGGGTCCTGCGGGGACTGGAAAGACCTATCTTGCCGTTGTGATGGCTGTCAATGCCCTGAAAAATGGAAATGTCACAAAGATTATCCTTACCCGGCCGGCAGTCGAAGCGGGGGAAAGCCTGGGATTTCTTCCGGGGGATCTAAAGGAAAAAGTAGATCCATATTTGCGGCCCCTTTACGATGCCCTCAATGACATTCTCGGTGCTGAGCATACCCAGCGCCTGATTGAAAGAGGGACCATCGAGATTGCGCCTCTGGCCTATATGAGAGGAAGAACCCTTGATGACGCATTTGTTATTTTGGATGAAGCCCAGAATACCACCCAGGCTCAAATGAAAATGTTCCTTACCAGACTTGGCTTCGGGTCGAAGATGGTCATAACAGGGGACAGCTCTCAGGTTGACTTGCCTAGAGGAGTAAGGTCCGGGCTGATCGTGGCGGAAGAAATTCTGGATGGAGTATCTGGCATTTCCTTCATTCATCTCGAGCAGTCCGATGTTGTCAGACATCCTCTTGTAGCCAGGATCATCCACGCTTATGAAAAACAGAGTGAAGAAAGGTAGTCCGTCATCTTGGCGGGCTATTTTTTTATGAAGTATTCCTATGTTTTCCTCCTTATCTCAAGCGTTTTCAGGATAGCAGATGAAAGTTTTAAAAAAAACTGTTATGATGGAACAAATTAAGTTTATTTTTACCATTTGCTTATTTCCGGCCGGATTCCGGCAGGGATAGGAGGTTTGAAATGGAGAAGCTTCAGGCCCATTTTACGAAGGTATTGAATTTGTTGAATATTAAGCTCTTCCGTATTCTATTATTTCTAACTCTGGGCATCATTATGTTTTTTGCCATGTATAGTAATGTGAAGCCTGAAAAACTGGATCTGACGCTATTTTCGGTTGCAGAGCAGACAATCCGGTCCCCCATTACGATCGAAGACAAGGTCAATACCGAGAGAGAAAAGCAAGAGGCAGTAGACCAGGTTCAGGACGTATATATTGTAAAAAAGGAATATGCCCAAAACCAGGTTGATTTAATTACTTCAATTTTTGATACCGTATCAGAGGTTAACAACGAAATCAAAGCGGAAATGAATGAGAAAGCAAATGAAGAGACAGCTGACAGCGGACAAACCACAGCTGCTGGAACATTGGATGAGAAGCTAAAGAGACTAAAGGACAAACTCACCGAAGAGGTTACCAAGGAACTTTCGGATCAGCCGTTTACGGCAATGCTACAGTCTTCCTCAAATGAACTGTCAATAGCGAAGGAC
The DNA here is from genome assembly GCF_004340465.1 of Mesobacillus foraminis. GTDB lineage: Bacteria > Bacillota > Bacilli > Bacillales > Cytobacillaceae > Mesobacillus_B > Mesobacillus_B foraminis. The sequence goes on from NZ_SLVV01000007.1 coordinate 369,938, forward strand.
CTGACAGTTACCGCAGTAAATAATGTTATGAGTAAACGCATCCCTGCGGATGAGGTTGAAAATGCCAAAAAACGGGTTGAGGAAGAATTAAAATATACAAGCCTCAACAGCGGTTTAAAGAACGCTATAATAACTCTTGGACGTTTCGCGGTGATCCAGAATGAATTTTATGATCCGAATGCCACGGAAGAGCTTCGTCAGCAGGCAATTGACAGTGTGGAACCAGTTAAAATACTCGAAGGACAAATTATTGTCGAAGAGGGGAAACTAATCAGCAGGGATGTTTATGAGCAGCTGAAGCTGGCGGGCCTGCTCGAAAGTGACAGCTCTTTTAAGCCATTTGCGGGTCTGATGATGATTATTGCCATTATCCTTGCTGCGCTGTTTTTCATTTTTGACGAAATGGACAGAACCGAAAAAAGGCAAAAGCAGCTGCTCATTTTCAGCCTGATTTTCGTAATGGCCCTGTTCATCATGAAACTCATCAGTCTTTTTACGGAATACGGGTATTCCGAGGCGGGATACGTGTTTCCGGCAGCGATGGGAGCGATGTTAATCAAGATTCTGGTAGATGAACGCCTTGCTTTGTTCCAGACCGTGATTCTTGGAATTTGCGGAAGTATTATTTTCAATCAGGGTATTGCCGGAACATTGAATGTTATGGTAGCTATTTATATCGTTGCCAGCGGTCTTGCGGGAATTATTTTTTTGCAAAAACAAAACCAGCGCTCAAAGATTCTGCAAGCAGGGCTGTTTGTTTCGGTTGTGAACCTTCTTATCATTATTTCGCTGGTTTTATTGCGCAACAGCCAATATTCCGGACTGGATTACGGATTCTATGTAGTAGTGGCTTTTTTGTCGGGCATCAGTTCTGCGGTGCTGACCATTGGCCTGTTGCCATTCTTTGAAGCAGGGTTTGGGGTATTGTCGACAATTAAGCTGATCGAACTGTCCAATCCTAATCATCCATTGCTTCGCAAGATCTTAACTGAAGCTCCTGGTACTTATCATCATAGCGTTATGGTGGCAAATTTGGCGGAATCGGCATGTGAAGCCATTGGAGGGAATGGGCTGCTTGCGAGAGTGGGCTGTTATTATCATGACATCGGAAAGACTAAACGTCCGCAATTCTTTATTGAAAACCAAATGAACATTGAAAATCCTCATGATAAATTACCGCCGCTGACAAGCAAGAACATCATCATAGCCCATGCAACGGATGGGGCAGACATGCTCAGAAAGCATAAAATGCCAAAAGAAATTGTTGACATTGCCGAACAGCATCATGGAACGACATTATTAAAATACTTCTACCATAAAGCAAAACAAAATGGTGCAGATGTGAAGGAAGCGGATTTCCGTTATCCGGGACCTAAAGCAAAGACGAAGGAAATAGCAGTCATTGGCATTGCAGACAGTGTCGAAGCTGCTGTAAGGTCGATGTCCCGCCCGACACCGGAGCAGATTGAAGGACTGGTCAGGAATATAATTGCTGACAGGCTGCAGGACGGGCAGCTGAGCGATTGTGATATAACCTTGAAGGAACTAGAAACAGTCGCTTTTACATTGTGTGAAACATTAAAAGGTATATTCCACTCCCGGATTGAATATCCGGAAATCACTAAACAGAAGGTGAAACAAGCATGAGTCTGGAAATAGATATTTTTGACGAGGTAGAAGAATTGACAGAGGCTCAAGTAGCGGAAATAGAAAAGCTATTGCAGTTTGCTGCCATTAAAGAGCAGGTTGAGCCTGGAAGTGAAGTTTCTGTAACGTTTGTCTCAAATGCTCGAATCCATGAGATTAACCGGGAATACAGGGAAAAGGACAGGCCAACCGATGTTATCTCGTTTGCTCTAGAGGAATTAGGCGAAGGTGAAATAAAAGTAGTTGGGGCCGGGATTCCCCGGATCCTGGGTGATATTATCATCTCGACCCAAAAGGCCAGGGAACAGGCGGAAGAATACAGTCACTCGTTCATGCGGGAACTTGGATTTCTGGCTGTTCATGGATTCCTCCATTTGCTTGGCTATGACCATATGTCAGAAGAAGAAGAGAAAGAAATGTTTTCAAGACAAAGGGAAATTTTAGATGAGTATGGACTCGCGCGATAAAAGTTCCCGCAGCAGGGCTGGGCTTTTACAATCTTTCCGGTGTGCCTTTGAAGGAATTGCAGGTTCGGTCAGACAAGAGCGAAATATGAAAATCCATTTAACCATGTCCGTCCTTGTGATTATTTTAGGTTTAGTTCTGTCTATTGACCAGACAGAATGGATGCTCATTGCCCTGGCAATTGGCGGTGTTCTTTCGGCGGAACTGATGAACTCAGCCGTTGAAAAAGCAGTTGACCTTTATACAAGGGATTTTCATCCCCTTGCCAAAATGGCTAAGGATATGGCTGCAGGTGCAGTTTTAGTAATTTCTGTGGCTGCAATGGTGATTGGTTTGTTGATTTTTATCCCAAAGCTCTTTGTACTTTTTAGTTGAAAGCTGTCTGCTGAGGCAGCTTTCTTCGTTATTTTATGCTCGCATTGAAACTGTCTTCATAATTCAGTACAATAACAAAGCAGGTTGGGAACAGAGTGACTAGATTTTAGAAAATTTAAAATTTTTATACTTTTTTCATTAAAATAATGAAATTTCAGCCAAAATAAGGTAAAATAATGGAAAGGAAGAATACTTTATGGATATTAAAATGTTAATCCAGGAAGCCAGAAAAGCAATGGAAAAGGCCTATGTTCCATATTCCAAATTCCAGGTCGGGGCTGCGCTCCTTACAGAAGACGGAAAAGTATATCAAGGCTGCAATATTGAAAATGCAGCTTACAGCATGTGCAACTGTGCCGAGAGAACTGCCATATTCAGCGCATATGCCCAAGGAGACCGCAAGTTTAAGGGTCTTGCTGTAATTGCGGACACTGACCGCCCAGTCTCTCCATGCGGGGCATGCCGCCAGGTTATTTCAGAGCTGTGCCCAAATGATATGAAGGTGGTTTTAACAAATCTAAATGGGGATATTAAAGAAATAACAGTTGAAGAATTGCTGCCAGGTGCATTTTCTCCGGAGGATTTACATGAATAACACTAATAATCAGGAATATAAATCAGGATTCATTTCAATTATCGGGAGACCGAATGTCGGGAAATCCACTTTCCTCAATCGGGTAATCGGACAGAAGATTGCCATTATGAGCGACAAGCCGCAGACCACTCGAAATAAAGTCCAGGGTGTGCTCACAGAGCAGGACTCCCAGCTTATTTTCATTGATACTCCGGGCATTCATAAGCCAAAGCACAAGCTTGGGGACTTTATGATGAAGGTAGCCCAGAATACTCTTAAGGAAGTTGATCTTGTACTGTTCATGGTCAATGCGGAGGAAGGGTTCGGACCAGGGGAAGAATTCATTATTGAAAAGCTTCAATCTGTCCGGACACCTGTCTTCTTAATTATCAATAAAATTGATTTAATCCATCCAGATAAGCTCTTAACGATTATAGAGGGATATAAGGAAAAATACGAATTCAAAGAAATTGTACCGATTTCAGCCCTTGAAGGAAATAATGTAGAGCGTCTTCTTGAGACAATCAAGGATTACCTTCCGGAAGGGCCTCAATATTATCCTGCCGACCAGGTTACTGATCATCCGGAAAGGTTTATTGTATCAGAACTTATAAGAGAGAAGGCTTTACATCTGACACGGGAGGAAATTCCTCATTCCCTTGCTGTCCTGATTGAAAAGATGGAACGCAAGAAGGAAAATAATACGGTACATGTCATGGCGACGATCATAGTTGAACGGGATTCCCAGAAAGGTATTATAATTGGGAAACAGGGAAGCATGCTCAAGGAAATCGGAAAACGCGCCAGACTGGACATCGAAAATCTTCTGGGGACAAAAGTGTTTCTTGAACTGTGGGTAAAAGTGCAAAAGGACTGGAGAAACAGGGCAACACATCTCAGGGACTATGGTTTCAGGGACGACGAGTACTGAGTTGGAAAAATAGATGAATTGCCGGGCAGCTTATGCACTCGGCAAGTTTACAATATTTAGCTAACATGAAAAACGGCTTGACAGGCTATGATATTCATAAGGATTCGGGATAAGAAGTGCTAGTTGAATAAATGAAAGGTGGGGTTTTCGATGTTGGATTTTACCTGGAAAGTTTTTTCGCAGACAGGTAACATTGACACTTATCTCCTCTTCAAGGAATTGGAGCAGGAAAAACGAGAAATACCCGGTAATCAGGAGGAAGAGCTAGCAGAAATTGATTTTCCCATCTCATAGGTTTGTCTCCAGCAATGGATGGTGAAGGATGATGCTGGAAAAATGTGAAGGCATCGTTATAAGAACTACAGATTATGCAGAAACAAATAAAATAGTTACCTTGTATACCCGTGAGTGGGGAAAGGTTGGTGTGATGGCGAGGGGAGCAAAAAAGCCGAATAGCCGGCTTACCGCCATCACCCAGCCTTTTACTTACGGACATTTTTTAATCCAGAGAGGACGAGGGTTAGGAACCTTGCAGCAGGGTGAAATGATTTCATCCATGAGAAGCATCCGCGAAGATATTTTCTTGACGGCTTATGCCAGCTATATTATTGAATTGCTGGATAAGGGTACCGAAGAAAAAAAGCCTAATCCATACTTGTTCGAACTCCTTTTTCAAACTTTGCAATATATGAATGAGGGGTATGATCTCGATATCCTGATGAATATTTTTGAAATCAAAATGCTGAACGTGCTGGGAATATATCCAGTCCTTGATCAGTGTGCCAATTGCGGGAACACCGAGGGGAGTTTTTCTTTTTCTATCCGGGAGGGCGGGCTGCTATGTCACCGCTGTCTGGAAAAAGACCCGTACCACTTTAAAATATCCTCTGCCACCGTACGCCTGCTGCGTCTTTTTTATCTGCTTGATCTAAAGAGACTTGGGAATATCTCTGTAAAGGATGAAACAAAGGCAGAGCTTAAAAAAGTGATAACCGCCTATTACGAAGAGTATTCAGGTCTTTACCTGAAAACAAAAAAATTTCTGGATCAGCTTGACAAGTTTAAAGACAAGCTGTAGATATTGACAAGCGTTTTTATTTTGGTTATTATTCAAATTAAACTACATATGTTGCTGGGATGAAAAGGAGTACCTAAAATTTCTGTATAAGCGAACCCGGGGTGGTGGGAGCCGGGGTACAGAATTTAGCGAATGGCGTTTCGGAGCGACTTTTTACTTTTAAAGTGGCTGTATTTATTGCAGCAATTAGGGTGGAACCGCGGGTAACTCTCGTCCCTATGCTTTCAGGCATAGGGACGGGAGTTTTTTATATGTCCTCGTTTCCTGGTCCTGCAGCCGAAAAAATTTGGAGGTGCAAAATGATGAATATCCAAAATATGATTTTAACATTGCAAAAACATTGGTCCGAGCAGGGCTGCATTTTGATGCAGGCTTACGATGTTGAAAAGGGAGCGGGAACGATGAGCCCTTATACCTTCCTTAGGGCAATAGGGCCAGAACCCTGGAATGTTGCCTATGTCGAGCCTTCACGGCGTCCTGCAGACGGTCGGTATGGAGAAAACCCAAACAGGCTCTATCAGCACCATCAGTTCCAGGTGATTATGAAGCCTTCACCAGACAATATTCAGGAATTGTACCTGGATTCTTTGAAGGCGCTGGGAATCAACCCGCTTGAACATGATATCAGGTTTGTAGAAGATAACTGGGAGAACCCATCCCTTGGCTGTGCCGGTTTAGGCTGGGAGGTCTGGCTTGATGGAATGGAGATCACTCAATTTACCTATTTCCAGCAGGTTGGCGGACTGGAGTGCAAACCTGTTTCAGTGGAAATTACATACGGAATTGAGCGCCTTGCGTCCTACATTCAAGATAAAGAAAATGTGTTTGAGCTAGAATGGACAAATGGCTTTACGGTCAGGGACATTTTCGGACAGCCAGAATTCGAGCATTCAAAATATACTTTTGAAACCTCGGATCCCGACATGCTCTTCAATCTATTTTCAATCTATGAAAAGGAAGCCCACAGGCAAATGGATGAGGGCCTGGTCCACCCGGCATATGACTATGTCTTAAAGTGTTCACATGTCTTTAACATACTTGATGCAAGAGGTGCGATATCCGTCACAGAAAGGACGGGATACATTGGACGCTGCCGCAATCTGGCTAGAAAAGTCGCCAAAACGTTCTATGAAGAAAGAGAAAAACTAGGATTCCCAATCCTTTCACGAAAGGAGAATCATGACAATGAGTAAACGTGATTTGCTTCTCGAAATTGGGCTTGAAGAAATGCCGGCCCGGTTTATAAACGATTCCATCAGGCAGCTTTCAGATAAAGTTGAGGCCTGGCTTTCCAGCAACAAAATTATGTTTCAAAACATCCAGGTATTCTCTACTCCGCGCCGTCTTGCTTTATTTATTTCCAATCTGGCGGAGCGGCAGGAAGATATTCATGAAGAGGCCAAGGGGCCTGCAAAGAAAATCGCGCTGACAGATACCGGGGAATGGTCAAAAGCAGCCGCCGGTTTTTCACGGGGACAGGGCATGAAAGTGGACGACATTTACTTCAAGGAGATCAATGGCGTTGAATATGCCCATGTGAAAAAGTTCATTGAAGGCAAAAACACTGCAGAACTGCTGCCAGAACTGAAAAATATTATAATGGGCCTTAGCTTTCCGAAAAATATGCGCTGGGCGGATGAGGAGCTGCGTTATATCCGTCCAATCAAGTGGATTGTCGCGATGTTTGGCAAGGACATTATCCCTTTTTCAATTACTGGGGTTTCAACTGGAAAACAGACAAAGGGCCACCGTTTTTTAGGAGGAGAGCTGGAGATAAGCGCACCTTCCAATTATGAAGAAGAAATGCTTGGCCAGTATGTGGTCGCAGATTCTGAAAAACGTAAAAGAGCAATTGTCTCCCAATTAGGGGAAATTGAAAAGGAAAACAGCTGGGTAATCCCGGTTGATGAAGAACTGCTCGATGAAGTCAATAATTTAGTAGAATACCCTACCGCATTATTTGGGAAATTTGAGGATGAATTTTTGAACATTCCTGAAGAAGTTCTTATCACATCCATGAAGGAGCACCAGCGCTATTTTCCTGTTAAATCAAAAGAGGGTGATTTGCTTCCATACTTTGTGACAGTCCGGAACGGAGACCAGCTCCATATTGAAAAGGTAGCGAGGGGAAATGAAAAGGTCTTGCGCGCAAGGCTGGCGGATGCCGCATTTTTCTATAAGGAGGATCAAAAGCTCCGAATTGAAACGGCGTTAAATAAGCTCAAAACAGTCGTATACCATGAAGAGATTGGCACGGTTTCTGATAAAGCTGCCCGTGTCAGGAAATTGGCAAACCTTGTTAGTGATAGGCTGGCCCTCACCGCCGATGCAAAGCAGGCTGCTGACCGTGCAGCCGAAATAAGCAAATTTGACCTTGTAACCCAGATGGTATACGAATTTCCGGAACTGCAGGGCATTATGGGGGAAAAGTATGCACTGCAAAAAGGGGAATCGCCTTCAGTAGCTAAAGCCATTAATGAGCATTACATGCCTAGAAACGCAGAAGATGGAACAGCTGAAAGCGATGCCGGAGCGGTTTTGGCTATAGCAGAAAAGATGGATACAATTGTGTCTTTCTTTGCCATTGGTGTGATTCCCAGCGGGTCACAGGATCCATATGCCCTTAGGAGGCAGGCAACCGGAATTGTACAAACCCTAATTAACAAGCAATGGGATCTTCCCCTCGAAACATTGATTGGCCTTTCATTGAATCTTACCCAGGAAGCAGGAATAATCAAGAACACGAGTGAAGATGTTTACCAGCAGCTTTTACAATTCTTCGGCTTGAGGATCAAGCACCTTCTGCAAGAGCGCGGAATCCGATATGACATCATCGATGCGGTGATTGGAAGTGGATTGAGAAACGTACCTGGACTTCTTGAAAAAGCGGATGTGCTGCAAAAGAAGAAAGATGAGCAAGGGTTTAAGGAAAGCATGGAAGCTCTTAGCCGGATTCTGAATATCGCCAGCAAGAATGAGGCAAGAGGTGATATCAGGCCCGAATTATTTGAAAATGAACAGGAAAAGGCGCTTTACAGCAGGTATCTTGATTGTGCGAAGAAGGAAGAGGCTGGTTTGCCTGCTGAGGAATTTTATGAGCTGCTCGTTTCGTTAAGCCCGGAAATAAACGACTATTTTGACCATACCATGGTAATGGCAGATGACCAGGCAGTGCGTGAAAACCGGCTAAATCAGATGGCAGGTCTTGCAGATCTCGTAATAAAGCTGGCAAAAGTAAATGATATCAATGTGAAATAACCGGAGAAAAAGTGCCGTTTTGCGTATCGAGTGATCGGCACTTTTTCTTCTTTCACCATCAAGTCAATTAAAAATACCTCTGAAGGCTAAATAGTATATAATATTTTATTAATGAGGTTGGGCTTAGTTCTTAAGTTAGTTAGGTGGTGATTCAAATCGACCTTAATAAGCGGCAAGAGCGGATTCTCAGCATTGTAAAAGAAAATGGCCCTATTACGGGGGAACAAATTGCTGAAAAACTGAATCTAACAAGGGCAACATTAAGGCCCGACCTTGCGATTTTGACAATGGCGGGGTACCTGGATGCCAGGCCCAGAGTTGGCTACTTTTTTACTGGAAAGACCGGCAGCCAGCTCCTGAGCGAGAGCTTGAAAAAAATATATGTGAGGGATTATCAATCGATACCCGTTGTCATTTCAGAAAATGTCTCAGTCTACGATGCGATCGTTACGATGTTCCTTGAGGATGTCGGAACCTTATTTGTGGTAGACAAAGATTCATTGCTGGTAGGAGTGCTGTCAAGAAAGGACCTTTTAAGGGCCAGCATAGGGAAACAAGAGCTGACAGCCCTTCCTGTCAATATTATTATGACGAGAATGCCGAATATAACCGTATGCAGCCGGGATGAGCTGTTAATTGATGCTGCAAAGAAACTAATTGAAAAACAGATTGATGCATTGCCTATCGTAAAAGAAACGGAAAAAGGGCAGGAAATTGTAGGCAGATTGACTAAGACTAGCATTACCAAGGCTTTTGTCGGATTGGCCTATCAGGAATAGGATTAAGAGATTAGGAGTTGGATTCACGATGGAGAAGATGCCGATAATCTATGTTGTCTCAGATTCGGTTGGCGAAACTGCTGAACTGGTAACGAAAGCAGCCATTAGCCAATTTAATCATACCGATCTGACTATTAAACGCTTTCCGTTTGTGGAGGATACATCCAATGTTGATGATGTCGTCTCCCTCGTGAAGCTTGAAGGCGGAATGATTGCTTACACGCTTGTCAAACCTGAAATCAATAATTACATGAAAGAAGCCGCAGTAAGAGAAGGTGTTCCTACCTATGATTTGCTTGGACCGCTGATTGGCTTAATACAGGAGCATTGTGGAGAAACCCCTCTATATGAGCCTGGCCGTGTCCGTAAATTGGATGAGGATTATTTTAAAAAAATCGAGGCAATTGAATTTGCAGTCCAATATGATGACGGACGGGATCCGCGGGGAATCTTAAAGGCTGATATTGTACTGATCGGGGTTTCTAGAACCTCCAAGACTCCTTTGTCCCAATATCTGGCACACAAGAGGCATAAGGTTGCAAATGTACCTATCGTCCCTGAGGTTGATCCTCCGGAGGAATTGCTGCTGGTACCTAATGGCAAGTGCTTCGGACTCCGGATATCCCCTGAAAAATTAATTCAGATCCGGAGGGAACGCCTCATCTCCCTTGGACTTAATGACAAGGCGATCTATGCCAATATAGGGAGAATCAATGAGGAAATTGAATACTTTGATACCATCGTACAGAAAATCGGCTGCCCCGTTATTGATGTAACGAACAAAGCGGTCGAGGAAACCGCAAATGCTATTCTGAGCCTTATGCACAAGAAGACGGCCAATCTTTAGCACATCCTGCATGTGCTTTTCTTTTTGGTACTGGGTTCTTGATGGGCCGGAAATCTGATGAAAATTTTTAAAGATAAAATAATGGCAAAATTGCCTTTCTTATACTATAATAAAAAATTGTGATAAAAATGCCCATGATTAGGTTTAGACTTGATGAATTACGAATAAACTATTTATTGTTACATGTCAAGATAATGGGTATAAAATAATTCGACAAATCCTGATTTTGAAAAATTCCTTTTCCAAAGAAGGAATATGTGGAGTGATGTAGAATTACTACTTATAAATCAGACCATTTGACAGTTTTTGTCGATGCGGACTCCTGTCCAGTCAAGCAAGAGATTGTCGAAATTTTATCGGCATTTCCTTTTCACCTCGTTTTTGTCGCATCTTATGCCCATATGACCAATGATACTTCAACTGAAAGGTGGGTATATGTTGATTCTGATAAAGAGGCAGCCGACCTGTATATCATGAATCATGCAAGAATGGGTGATATCTGTATTACCCAGGATATCGGGCTGGCTTCGACCCTGCTTGCAAAAAGAGTTTATGTCCTGTCGCCCAGGGGAACTTTATTTGAAGAACAGGGAATTCAAACAGCCCTTGAACTTCGACATTTGTCGGCAAAAGCAAGAAGGCGAGGTATATATGGAAAAGGTCCAAAATCTTATAATGAAAAAGATCGTGAAAAGTTTGTAAAGGAATTTACAATGCTTTTGTCGAAATTTCATTAGGAACACAGAAATGCATCATAATTGGGGTAATGCTTATGGCAGAAAGGATTGCCGAAGAAAAAATCAATGAAATCCGACAAGCGGTGGAAATCGTCGATGTCATTGGTGACTATGTTCAGCTAAAAAAGCATGGCCGCAACTATTTTGGTCTCTGTCCTTTTCACGGAGAGAATACCCCTTCATTTTCTGTTTCGCCTGACAAGCAAATCTATCATTGCTTCGGCTGCGGAGCAGGGGGAAATGTGTTTTCATTCCTGATGGAGGTAGACGGATTATCTTTCCAGGAGGCCGCATTAAAGCTCGCAGAACGAACCAATATTGAATTGGAGGTTGAGGCTGCATCTCCTTTAAAAAGGAAGGCCTATCCCGAAAATTACCGGCAGATGGTTGATGCGCATGAACTGCTCCGAAAGTTTTATCATCATTTGCTTGTGAACACGGACGAAGGCCAGCCAGCTCTTGAATACCTTCTGAAAAGAGGATTTTCAAAAGAATCAATTGATAAATTTCAAATTGGCTATGCATTGCCATCCTGGGAATTTGTGACCGGCTTTCTGCAGAAGAAAGGATATTCTGCGGAGCATATGGAAAAAGCAGGACTGATCATCAAACGGGACAGGGACGGCACCTTTTTTGACCGCTTTAGGGATAGAGTCATGTTCCCGATTTTAGACCACCAGGGGAATACGATTGCGTTTTCAGGAAGAGCCCTAGGGGACGATGAGCCCAAATATTTAAATAGTCCGGAAACGCCAATCTTCAATAAAAGTAAAATTTTATATAACTTCAGCAAAGCAAGGTCCTCTATCCGCAAGCATCAGCATGCCATTCTCTTCGAGGGATTTGCCGATGTGATTGCAGCGGACAGGTCGGGTGTAGAAAACGGTGTTGCAACAATGGGTACATCGTTAACAGGCGAGCATGTTTCTATCTTAAAAAAAAATGTCCAAAACATAACGATATGTTATGACTCCGACAAAGCAGGTATTGAAGCCGCCTATCGCGCAGCTGTCTTGCTGAATGATGCAGGCTGTACTGTAAAAGTCGCCATGATGCCCAGCGGAATGGATCCAGATGATTATATCAGGAAATACGGAGAAGAAAAATTCCGCAATGAGGTCATCGGTTCAAGTTCGACGTTTATGTCGTTTAAGATCCAGTACTTTCGAAGGGGGAAAAATCTCCAGAATGAAGGAGATCGCCTCCAATATATCGAAGAAGTATTGAAAGAAATCAGCAGACTGGATAAGGCTGTTGAAAAGGATCTTTATCTCAGACAGCTTGCTGACGAGTTTTCCCTTTCACTGGATGCTCTGAAACAGCAGGCAAATCAAAGCCAGGATAATGGGAAAGGGCAGCCTGCCAGGCAGCCGCAGCCCGAACCCGAAAAAAAGCAGTTTGTTTTCACGAGGCAGGCAGGTCTGAAACCAGCTTACCATGAGGCTGAAAGACGCCTGATTGCACATATGATCAGAAATAGCGAAATTGCCTATAAGGTCCAGGAACTGCTGCAGGGCAAGACCTTCAACATTGATGAACACCAAGCAATTATTACTTATTTATTAGGTTTTTATGAAAAAGGTTATGAGCCTGATCCAAGTCGGTTCTTAAATTATCTTGAGGATAATAAGCTAAAAAGGGTCGTAGCAGACATCGAAATGATGTCCCTTAACGACGAACTTGCCGACCAGGAATTAACTGATTATATCAAGCAGGTGTTGAATTATCAAAAGTTGTTAAAAATAAAGGATAAACAGGCAGAACAAAAGGAAGCAGAAAGGCAAAGCGATTATTTACGTGCAGCCGCTATCGCAATGGAAATTATCCAGCTGCGGAAGTCTTTATAGATCTTGCAGGAAATGTGTTTTGTGATTTTGGAAGGAGGGGGACAAATGGCTGAAAAGTCGGCCCGTTCTAAAGAGGTTGAACCAGAAGTGACCTTAGAACAAGCAAAAGACCAGTTAACGGAGCTGGGTAAAAAAACCGGCGTCCTTGCGTATGATGATATCGCGGAGAGATTAGCAAGTTATGAACTGGACTCTCATCAAATGGATGAATTTTATGAATTCCTGGGTGACCAGGGTGTTGAACTAGTGGGAGACAGCGATGATGATGATGATCCCAATATTCAGGAGCTTGCAAAAGGAGACGATGAAGAGTTCGACCTTAATGATCTCAGTGTCCCTCCTGGTGTAAAGATTAATGACCCTGTCAGGATGTATTTGAAAGAAATCGGGCGTGTTGATCTTCTTTCTGCCGAAGAAGAGATCAATCTTGCAACCAGAATAGAAGAAGGCGACGAAGAAGCCAAAAGGCGTCTTGCCGAAGCAAATCTTCGTCTGGTTGTCAGCATTGCCAAACGCTATGTGGGCAGAGGGATGCTGTTCCTTGATCTTATTCAGGAAGGGAATATGGGTTTGATCAAAGCAGTCGAGAAATTCGACTACCGCAAAGGTTTTAAATTTAGTACCTATGCGACCTGGTGGATTCGCCAGGCCATTACCAGAGCGATTGCTGACCAGGCCAGAACCATTAGAATCCCGGTCCATATGGTAGAAACGATCAACAAGCTGATTCGGGTACAACGACAATTACTGCAGGATTTAGGCCGTGAACCATCTCCTGAAGAAATTGCCGAAGATATGGACTTGACTCCAGAGAAGGTTAGGGAAATCCTAAAGATTGCCCAGGAACCAGTTTCACTCGAAACACCGATTGGTGAAGAAGACGACTCCCATCTTGGCGATTTCATTGAGGATCAGGACGCTACATCACCATCTGAACACGCAGCCTATGAATTATTGAAAGAACAGCTGGAAGATGTTCTGGATACTCTGACAGACCGCGAAGAGAATGTCTTAAGACTTCGTTTTGGACTGGACGATGGCAGGACCAGGACACTTGAAGAAGTAGGAAAAGTATTCGGAGTGACCCGAGAGCGTATCCGCCAAATCGAAGCCAAAGCGTTGCGTAAGCTAAGACACCCTAGCCGAAGCAAACGTCTGAAAGACTTTTTGGAATAAATGACAACGAAGGGGATAATTTGCTTTCTAAGTGAATTATTCCTTTTTTGTTTTAATGAAATCCATTTGGTTGCGCTTACACTATTTTTATCTATTTTACTGAATTGTCTCGCACTTTGCAAATGCAGTTTTTGAAAAGTCTTACTGCCATTATAGTTACATAATAACAAGTACGTGAAAAAGGTGCTGTAAAAAGTCCCTTATATGTGTAAATGGTCAGGCGTTGATTCATTTCCTTAAATCAGAAAATAAGTTGGATTTTTTTAAATAAGGAAGGTTTGCTGTGGTAGGTTCGTGCAGGGTCATTTTTGTCTAAAATGTGAAGAAGTGTGACAAAGTTTGCTTTTTTGCTTTTACTTGAAACGTTTTTCAAGTAAAATAAAGTTGTTTGCATTAGTAATTGCAATGATAGTTTACATAAGGAGGGATAGATGTTGAACAGGAATCCAATTATTCCATTCGTACTAATCATGGTTTTCGGAATCGGCTTAATGTTTTTACTGTCATTTAAGGGTGTTGGTGATTCCAAGGAAATGGCGAAGGAACAAGAAGGCGGAGGCGAAAATACGGAGGAAGTGGCCGATGCCAGTCCAGAGGAACTTTACCAGCAGAGCTGTATTGGCTGCCATGGTGACCAAATGCAGGGTGTGTCTGGTCCGGCGCTGAAAACAGTTGGAAGTAAATATTCCAAAGACCAAATCCAGGAAATCCTCGTGAACGGTTTGCCAGGAGGTATGCCAGGGGGCTTAGTATCAGGGAACGAAGAAAAGGTGGCTCAATGGCTGTCTGAAATGAAATAAACTCTTTTATCTGGTCCTTTGCAACGGCAAAGGACTTTTTTTATAATAAAAAGATGGAATCCATTGTCGAACATAATGTTGGTTAAAAACCAGGAAATAGAAGGAAACGGGTGAGTGAATGAATACCGAGAAACTTTCAAAACGTCTTGCGGCTGTTGCAGAATTTATACCTGCAGGCTCTAGGCTGGCTGATATCGGCTCCGACCATGCATATCTGCCTTGCCATGTCGTGAGGAAAGGAGGGGTTACTTTTGCGGTTGCCGGTGAAGTAGCAGAAGGACCCTACCAATCAGCGTTAAAGCAGGTCCGGCTTGAAGGGCTGTCAGACAGTATAGACGTCCGGAAAGGGGATGGGCTGGAAGTGATCCAGAACGGCGAAGTAAACTGTATTACAATTGCCGGAATGGGCGGGGCTTTGATTACTTCCATCCTTGAAAAGGGAAAAGATAAATTGGTACAAGTAAAGAAGCTAATCCTTCAGCCTAACATTGGTGCTTCATCGATCCGAAAATGGCTGCTGGAGAATGACTGGGAATTGGTTTCTGAAAAAATCCTGAAAGAGGATGGGAAAATTTACGAAATACTTGTAGCGGTGAATGGCGTTCCTGAAGCCCCATACAGCGGGAACAAGGACATGCAGCTCTTATTCGGCCCTTACCTTTTGAAGGAAAGAAATCAAGTATTCCGCGAGAAATGGGAGCTTGAAAAAATAAACTGGGAAAGGATTCTCACCCAGTTGGAGTCCGCGGAGCAAAATGAAGGGACTCTCAGTAAAAAAGAGGAGATCCTCACCAAAATAAAAATGGCGGAGGAGGCATTAGCATGAAAAAAGTAAACGGACATGAAATTATTCAGCTCTTTGAACAATTCTCTCCAATGGCATATGCCATGGAGGGGGATAAAGTTGGATTGCAGATTGGCTCGCTAAATAAGCCGGTGGAAAATGTCATGATTGCCCTTGATGTCCTGGAAGAAGTCGTTGACGAAGCCATTGAAAAGAACGCCGGATTGATTATAGCCCATCATCCTCCGATTTTTAGACCCCTGAAAAAAATTACAGAGGAAACTCCTGCAGGGAGAATGATGATCAAGCTGATTAAGCATGATATAGCTGTTTATGCGGCCCATACTAATCTGGATGTTGCAAAGGGCGGGGTAAATGATCTTTTGGCATCTGCCCTTGGCTTGAGAAACACGGAAGTTCTGGTACCTACATATGAAGACAAACTGTTTAAATTAGTGGTCTTTGTTCCAGATGAAGATGCAGAAAAAGTGAGAAAGGCTATTGGGGATGCTGGAGCAGGATCAATTGGAAACTACAGCCACTGTTCTTTTTCAGGAAATGGAAAGGGTTGTTTCCTGCCTGGCGGTGAAGCCGCGCCGCATATTGGAGAACCAGGAAAATTCGAGGAAGTCGGAGAAACCCGAATTGAAACCATCTTCCCCAAGAGTAAACAAAGGAGAGTCATACAAGCTATGCTTAAGGCACATCCCTATGAAGAAGTTGCCTATGATCTATACCCTTTGGAAAATAAAGGGGAGGAGCTGGGGCTGGGACGTGTCGGCCTGATTGATGAAATGAACCTGAAGGACTTTGCTGAACACATAAAAAAAGTGTTGGATGTCAAAGCAGTGCGGGTCACCGGAGATTTGAACGCTAAAATAAAAAAAGTAGCAGTTCTTGGGGGAGACGGCAATAAATATTTCATGCAGGCAAAATTCCATGGGGCGGACGTATATGTGACGGGCGATCTATATTATCATACTGCACATGATGCGATGATGGCGGGGTTGAACATTATTGATCCAGGGCATAATATCGAAAAGGTCATGAAGGCTGGAGTAAGCCGCATCATGGCAAATATGTCCCGTGAAAAAAGCTATGATGTAAAGTACTTTCCATCGGAAGTTCATACAGATCCTTTTACCTTTATTTAAAAAAAAACCCATTCCAGAGCTGGAATGGGTTTTATTCTATATTTTCTTTTTAACTTTAGGCAAAATTTTAGCCAGCGGCACTTTCTTTTCTCTGGTCCACGTATGTTGGTCCCCTGGATCATATTGCTCAAGGAAGGTGATGACTTCCTTGGTTATAGGGGTTGGAGTTGAGGCTCCTGCCGTTACTGCTACTGTTTCAGCACCCTTTAGCCACGCGAGATCCAGTTCGGAAATATCAGCAATGCGGTAGGCTCTAGTGGAGGCAATTTCCTCGGATACTTGTGCCAGTCGATTAGAATTATTGCTCTTGGGATCTCCAACAACAATCAGCACATCAGCTGCTTTTGCCTGTTCAGCAACAGCTTCCTGGCGTACCTGGGTGGCCATGCAGATTTCGCGATGGACTTCCACCTCCGGGTATTTTTCTGTAACTTTACTCATGATATCAGCAACGTCCCATTGACTCATTGTAGTCTGGTTCGTAGCGATCAGCTTATCAGCTGGCAGGGCAAGGCTCTCTACATCCTCCAGCGTCTCAACCAGATGAACCTTGTCAGGTGCAACACCAACGGCGCCTTCGGGTTCCGGATGCCCTTTCTTGCCGATATAAATAACATGGAATCCTTCCTGCACTTTTTCTCTGATAAGATCATGCGTCCTGGTTACGTCAGGGCAAGTTGCATCAATCGCCACCAAGCCTTTTCTTGCGGCAATCTCCCTAACTTCCGGTGAAATTCCATGGGCGGTAAATATTACTGTCCCTTCATTTACTTTTTCAAGAATTTCTTTGCGGTTGCTGCCATCGAGGGTGATGATTCCTTCCTCGGCAAATGCATCGGTAACATGCTTGTTATGGACAATCATGCCTAAAATATAAATAGGCCTGGGTAAACTTTTATCTAGAGCCGCGTTACGGGCTATTACCATGGCATCAACAACACCATAACAATAACCTCGCGGTGAAATTTTAATTACATTCATTAATCTTCCTCCTGGAGATACTCTGTTTCTATATGTTTCTATTATAGTAAACTAGAAAACAGAATACAAAAGACTTTATTTCCAGCAGGTGGTTTGTCAAATTTTAAATAAATAACTTTGGCCGTGAATCTTTCACTTTTAGTTTGGCGGTCTCTTCCGCAGGACTTGTAGGGGGAATGTCTTCTTTGCGTTCAGGCGTTTTCACTTTTTTTGCTGATGGTTTATCTGGTTTAGTTTCAGGTTCGTTTTCTTCCTCTTGATCGGGAAGATCCTTTAACCCTCTGTACAATTTCCACATCGCAGGCAGGTTCCTTACAAGGGGGCCATATTGCTGGATCATGGGTCCAACTGACTGCGCCGTTTTTAATACTTGCTGTGTGTTGTTTAAAAACCCATTAAGTGCACCGGGATTTGTAAGGGTCTGAAGCAATCCTCCTTTTGAAGCGCTGCGCTGGCCAAGGACAAAGCCGTTCATGCCAGCCCCATTTCCAGCTCCATGTTGAGTTCCCTTGCCAAGCAATTTGGCGAGAATTCCTCCCTTCCTCGCCGGCTGGGCTGGCCGCATTCCCATCATAGGGCCCATCCGATATTGGGGGGGTCTCATTTGTCCGAAAAGCTGGCGTCCTGGTCCCGGTCCCATCTGACGGTGAAACGGACCGCCATAGCGAGGACCATAACCGTTATATGGTGTGCGAGGTCCTGGATACATTCTTTTTCCTCCTTTTCAATTATCTCTTCTGTCTAGAATATGCTATGGGATAAATTTGGTTTAGAAAATTCCTATCAAAGCATGACAACGAAGCGAAATAAAAGGTTTTTTTAGCAAAATTGGAGATTTTTACGATTGTTTATTATAATAACAGGATGACTACCCTTTATAATCAGAAGGCAGGCATAACTCCAAGAAAAAGAAGCAAAAGGAGCTTACAGATGAATTCAACCAAATTTGAAAAATATAATTTAAAGCCATTTATTCTCGATGCGGTCAAGGAACTTGGCTTTGTTGAGCCTACTGAAATACAGGATAAGCTAATCCCTGTCATTGGAAGAGGGGAAAGTGCAATTGGTCAATCACAAACAGGCACCGGGAAAACGCATGCTTATCTCTTGCCGATCATCAATAAAATTAATCCATCCTTAAATGAGGTACAAGCTGTTATTTCTGCTCCGACAAGGGAACTTGCCAATCAGATTTACCAGGAAGTTTTAAAGGTGGCTGCGCATGCTCCGGAAAATGAACAAATTACTGCGCGCTGTTTCATTGGGGGAACCGATAAGTTAAGGGCGATCGAAAAACTAAAGATTCAGCCGCATATTGTCATTGGAACACCAGGCAGAATTAATGATTTGGTGAAAGAACAGGCTTTATTCCTTCATAAAGCGTCTTTCCTGGTTGTGGATGAGGCGGATTTAATGCTGGATATGGGTTTCATTCATGATGTAGACCAGTTTGCTTCAAGAATGCCTGAGAAATTGCAAATGCTTGTCTTCTCGGCAACCATTCCCGAGAAACTGAAACCTTTCTTGAAGAAGTATATGGAAAATCCTAAATATATTCAGGTTGACCCTAAAAAGGCGGCAGCTGAAAAGATTGATCATTATATCATGCCTGCCCGTCACAGAAATAAAGTCAGCCTTGTCCATTCCGCTTTAGATGCCTACAACCCATATTTGGCGATCGTCTTTACTAATACTAAGAAAAAAGCGGATGAAGTGGCGGATGGCCTCATAGCCCAGGGAGTCAAGGTTGGGAGAATTCATGGAGATTTAACTCCTCGCGAACGAAAAAGAGTCATGAAGCAAATCAAGGATCTTGAATATCAGTACCTTGTTGCAACCGATCTGGCTGCAAGAGGAATTGATATTGAAGGAGTGAGCCATGTCATCAATTACGAGCTTCCGACAGACCTGGATTTTTACATCCACAGGGTTGGAAGAACAGCTCGTGCCGGGTATTCAGGCATCGCTTTGACTATTTATGAGAACTCCGACGAGGATGCTCTGAACAGACTTGAAAAAATGGGTGTACAGTTCACTAATGTCGATCTTCAAAAGGGAGAAATGGTGGAGATCGGTGAACGCAATAAACGCAAGAAACGGCAAAGACAGGAAGACGAAGTGGAAGCCAAGGCAAAATCAATGGTAAGAAAACCGCAAAAAGTAAAACCTGGCTATAAGAAAAAGATGCAGGCTGATGTCGCTAAAATAAAAAAACGGGCCAAGAGGCTTCAAAATAAAAATAAATAAAGTAAATGGGGGGATATGTAATGGTGAAAATTGGTTCGCATGTGTCCATGAGCGGAAAAAAAATGCTGCTGGCAGCGAGTGAAGAAGCAGTTTCATATGGTGCCAACACGTTTATGATCTATACAGGTGCTCCACAAAATACAAGAAGGAAAAAAATAGAGGATTTAAACATAGAGGCAGGCAGAAGGCATATGGAGGAGAATGGAATAGACGAAATTGTCGTACATGCTCCTTATATTATCAACATCGGAAATTCTTCAAATCCAGATACATTTGATTTGGGCGTTCGTTTTCTGCGAAGCGAGATTGAGCGAACCGAAGCAATCGGCGCCAAACAGATTGTCCTGCATCCAGGCGCGCATGTCGGTGCAGGAACGGAAATTGGCATAAAGAAAATAGTTGAGGGCCTGAATGAAGTATTGACTGGAAAGGAAAACCTTCAAATTGCTTTGGAAACAATGGCCGGAAAAGGGTCTGAGTGCGGGAAATCGTTTGAAGAACTGGCAATGATCATGGATGGTGTCATTTATAGCGATAAATTATCAGTATGCTTTGACACCTGCCATACCCACGACGCAGGATATAATATTGTTGAAGACTTTGACGGGGTGCTAAATGAGTTTGATAAAGTAATCGGAATTGAGCGCCTGAAGGTCCTCCATATTAATGATAGTAAGAATGCGGTCGGCATGAGGAAAGACCGGCATGAAAATATAGGATTTGGCCATATCGGGTTTGACGCTTTGAGTTATATTGTCCATCACCCACAGCTTGAAAACATTCCGAAAATCCTTGAAACACCTTTCGTGGGTGAAGATAAAAATAGTAAAAAACCGCCGTATGCACATGAAATTGAAATGCTGAAGAATAAAAAATTCGAGGAAAACCTGCTTGATTTCATCCTGCAGGCATAAGAATGTAAGAGAAAAAGAGCTGCCGCCCGGTGGGCGCAGCTCTTTTTACCATCGAAGGCAAATAAAACTAAGTACGTTTAGGCTATTGTTTGGTAAACTGGATAAAGAGCTTATTCACTTCTTTGGCCGTTTCGGGCCCGGCAATTTTGGCAATCTCTTTAATGAGAGCGATACGCTCCTTGTCCTCAAAAATATTGACCTTTTTACCTCTTAAGTATTCTGCGATTTTTTTTGCCTGCCCCTTGCTGATTGAAATTTGAAACTGGGAGGCATACTTCATCAGCTCTTCACCGGTGATAGTACTTACTTTATGATTAATGATGTTTTCAAAAATTTTCATTCTCATCACTCCTCTTTGTAGAGTATGAGGCCACTTCGTGAATCGTGACATAAAAATTCAGGAGTTAATTTAAAAGGAACCTCGAAGTTTCTTTTTATTTACTTTTATGCTTCGGTGATGTATACTTCTTGAAGTAAATCGTAACGATTCTTATTTTTGTGGGTGGTAAAAGTGAAAAATATAAGGCCAATTATTGAAATAAACCATTTATCTTACCGGTATGAAAGGGAAAATGTTCTTGAAGATATAAATTTGATTGTTCATAAAGGCGCCTTCCTGGGAATCGTAGGACCGAATGGATCTGGGAAATCAACCCTGTTAAAACTTATTTTGGGTCTGCTGAGACCGCAAAACGGGGAGATAAGGCTATTTGGCGAAGATATAAAACAGTTTAAAGATCAACATAAAATTGGATTTGTTTCCCAAAAAGCAAACTCATTTAATTCAGGCTTTCCTGCAACTGTATATGAGGTAGTTTCAAGCGGGTTAACGAAGAAAATCGGGATGCTTCGGTTCCATAAGAACGAGGATTCATTGAAGATAAAAAAAGCCATCGCAGCTGTCGGAATGGAGAAATTCGTCGATAGGAATATTGGAGAGCTCTCTGGAGGCCAGCAGCAAAGAGTGTTCATTGCCAGAGCGTTGGTCAGTGACCCGGAATTGCTGATCCTTGATGAACCTACAGTGGGAGTCGATGCAGAAAATGTCCATTCCTTTTATGAAATGCTGTCCAAACTAAATCGCGATGGAATAACGTTAATAATGGTCACCCACGATATCGGGGCCATTTCGGATAAAGTAACAAATGTAGCTTGCTTAAATAAAGCTCTTCACTTCCATGGCACTTCCCATGAGTTTGAAACCGAGAAGACCAATGGAATGTCTGATATTTACGGCCATGGCGTTCATCTTCTAAATCATGATCATCATCATGAGCATGAGGGGGCACAGCTGTGATTTCAGGTATCCTGCAGTATGAATTCCTCCAAAATGCATTCTTTTCCGGAATTATTATCGGGTTAATTGCTCCATTGCTCGGTGTGTTCATTGTTGTCCGCAGGCTGTCGCTTATAGCGGATGCGCTGAGCCATGTTGCATTGGCAGGAATCGCAGCAAGTTTGTTCATGGGAAAAAACTTCGCCTTTTTCAGCGGCCTGAACCCGCTCTATATGGGTATGGCTTTTTCAGTTGGAGGGGCTATCTTTATCGAAAAGCTCAGAACCGTCTACAAGCACTATCAGGAGCTTGCGATACCAATCATCCTTTCGGGTGGAATTGGCCTCAGTGTCATTTTTATATCACTTGCGGATGGTTTTAATACAGATTTGTTCAGTTATTTATTCGGAAGTGTCAGTGCTGTTAGCAGAGCGGATTTATGGACGATCATCGCAATAAGTATCTTTGTGTTGCTAACTATTTTCCTGATGTATAAGGAATTATTTTTATTATCCTTTGACGAGGAATATGCAAAAGCTACTGGCATTGCAGCCAAAACGATCCATTTCATCTTTATTGTGATGGTTGCACTTGTCATCGCAGCATCAATGAGAGTGGTTGGGATCCTTTTGGTCTCCTCATTGATGACATTGCCTGTTGCTGCCAGCATTAGGCTTTCTCGCGGATTTAAACAAACGATTTTGTTTTCAGTTATCTTTGGTGAAGCGTCTGTTATTGGCGGACTGTTCCTATCCTATTACCTGGACTTGGCTCCAGGAGGCACGATTGTGATGATTGCCGTATTAATTCTATTGGTTACAGTCCTGATAAAAAAGCTCTCCAATCTGAGAGCTGTTTAACGGGGTGAAAATACATGAATGTAGATGAAGCAATGGGCCTATTAAAAGATCGAGGCTTTAAGCATACTGGCAAAAGAGAAGAGATGCTTCAATTGTTTTCTGACAGTGAAAAGTATTTAACGGCCCGGGATGTTCTAGAGAAAATGAAAGGCCAGTATCCCGGTTTAAGCTTTGATACCATCTATCGAAATCTCTCGGTATTTGTAGATTTGGGCATTCTTGAGATGACTGAGCTGTCAGGTGAGAAGCACTTCCGCTTTACTTGTTCACATGACATGCACCATCATCATTTTATTTGTCTCGAGTGCGGAAAGACAAAGGAAATAGAGACCTGCCCGATGAGTGCCCTTAGTGAAAATCTGAAAGGGTATGATGTTTCCGGGCATAAATTTGAAATTTACGGAAAATGCCCGGAATGTCTAAATTGAGCTGGGGTTTTCCGGGAGTGAGTAAAGTTATGGGTATAAAGGAAGAAAATTAAATTTGCGCTATTGAAAAGGGGATGTCCAAATGTCACGTAAAGCGACTTTTTGGCTCCTTTTTTCATTTCTGCTAAAAAACACAAAAATTTTTCAGTCTTTCCAAATGTTACCATCCATAGCAATTCCCCGGGAAGCCAGTTACACTGGACATACTGAAAAGTAGCTGCCTGCAACAGCTACTTTTATGTTTGGAAAAATTATAAGAATGTGCAGATGCAGGAAATTTTCAAGCAAGATATCGAAAAACAGCTGCATTACCACTGGAACGGGGTCAACACAAATTTTGCACAGCTATTTCTTTAGCCATGACTCCACCCATTTGTTTGCTTCGTTCCAGTCATGAACGCGGATGACTCCTTCCGGCAATGGGTCGCGATTATAAGGAGTATCGAATAATAGGACAGGGATCCTGCATTCTTCATGTATCATGACCGCGTTGTCATGCTTGTCCTCGAAGAATATATCGACTCCGAATGTCTTTGCTGCTTCAATTTTATCGTGCGTGCCGATCAATTCGATATGGTGGTAAAAAAGGTCATTGCTCGTAAACCAGTTTGACGTGACTTCGAGCAAATGGCTGCCCCTGGCAGAAATAAAGTAAAGCTCATGCTCTTTTTCCCATGCTTTTAATACCTCTTTAGCTCCTTTTGCAAGTGGTGACTGTGAGTAAATGACAGGCTCATTTTCGGAAAACCATTGGGAGAATTCTTCTTCTGAAACCGTTACTAACGGCATTAAGTCGTACTCTTTCACATCATCGAGCGTAACATTAAGGTTAAATTCCTTGTTTAAAAATGGAAGAATGGATGTCGGGCAGGTAACTGTGCCGTCTATATCGATGCCGAAACGTTTTTTCATACTATAGCTCCTCTGTCTCTATCGTAATTCACTTTTTTTATCATAACAAAAGATCTCAGCCTATAGAAGAAATTATCCTATTTCCTTCAGTTTAAACACCTCAATGATTCGGACCAATTTAAGACACTGCAGACAAACATTGTCATTTTAAAAGGGTAGAAATTGCAGACAATATAAATGCTCCATTACGAAAGCGAGGGATTATGATGGCAGATCAAAGCAACCAGGATAAACCCGAGTATATTAATGAACCTCAACAAGATGTGATGAAAAGTAATAGCAGCGAGCAAGGCGGACAAAATAATAATGCTTCATCCGTAACACCAGGTGCAAGTGTGCCGATGCCAAGCATGACGGACTTTGACCAATCGTCGATGACGAATCAAATGGGTTCTTCGGCGACAAATACCCAAAACCGTGAGGAAACCGCTGCGGAAATTGCTGCGCCGGTACCGGCAAAAGCACTTAAACGCAATCAGAACAACCAATCGGGCCAAAACGCCCAAGATCAGGGAGCACAGAAAGCAAGCGGCAGTATGATGGGGATATCTGCCATTGCCATCTCCATCCTTTCTCTGTTCGTCCTGCCATTTATCCTCGGTGCCACTGGTATCGTACTAGGCTTTATTGCCAGAAGCAGGGGAGCTAAGGGACTAGGGAGCTGGGCGATCGGCATAGGTGCACTCTCGGTTATCATTGGAATGTTCATCTTGCCGTTTTTTTGATTACTCAGGAGCAAAGTAAAAAAGGCCCGGTATTTACCGGGCCTTCCAGAATGTAGCAAACTCGATGAAAATCGGGTTTGTCTACATTCTTTTTTTAGTTGGAGTACACATGGGCTGTTGATTCTGTTCCAGGCGCTTCGCTTTCCATTGGGCTGGCATTGAGCCTTCTCGTCGCAAGCTCCTGCGGGGTCTAAGCTAACCAGCTGATCCCGCAGGAGTCTGCACGCCTTCCACTCCAATCAACAGGGGTTTAATAGTCAATGTGAAACAAACTGTAACAAGCAGTTAAATCTGCTTGTCTACATTCTTTTTTAGTTGGAGTACAAATGGGGCAGTTGATTTCCGTTCCAGGCGCTTCGCTTTCCGCGGGGCTGGCGCTGAGCCTCCTCGTCGCAAGCTCCTGCGGGGCCTAAAGCTGTCCAGCTGATCCCGCAGGAGTCTGCGCGCCTTCCACTCCAATCAACAGGGGTTCTAAACTTAACGTGGAGTTATTTCGAGTCTATTTTAAAAGAACACATATTATACTTGAGAGATATAGATGTTTTCGAAAAACAATCCTATCCAACGAGATCAATTAGAAATCATTGCTTTAAACCAACTTGTTCCTCAGGAATATTTAGTCCGCAAGACGGAAGCAGCCCTTGATTTCTCTTTCATTTATGACTTGGTGAAGAATGTATATTCGGAAGTGTCCGGCTAAGGACTTAGGAGAAATTTTCCGAAAGCATGATTTATGTATGACGAATACTATGACTGTAACCTTTGCCTGGCTGGAGAAGTCCTCAGGTATTCGACCACGAACAAAGAGGGATACCGCGAATATCAACCACTGAAGAATATTTGCGCCAAGTGCCTGTTTTTAGCGCAATGACATAAAGCCGGGATTATCAAAAGGTGGTCACTCGTCATATATGGCAAGGGGATGTGGAAGATGTGGAGCATATAAGGCATAAACAGAGTAAAAGGCATCTATTCGAAACGGAAGCATTCCGAGCACTTTTTATAGAGAAACTGAAAGAGGCTGGGCCATAACTAGCTCAAATAGTGAGAAAGGTGAAATTGAGCGTACTCAATTTCACCTTTCTCTGTTTTTGCTTGTCTTTCTACTA
>NZ_SLVV01000008.1:0-27002 GCF_004340465.1 Mesobacillus foraminis
GCACGCCGCCAGCGTTCGTCCTGAGCCAGGATCAAACTCTCCAATAAAGAGTATGAGTTAAGCTCACTTGCGCAAGGATGCGCTGACGTCGATGTTGCCACAGGATGTGGCGTTCTTAGTCGACGATCCTTACTGAAAAAACGTTGGCTAGTGATTTGAAATCACTAAGTTTATTGTTTGTTGACGCTTGTTTGTTTAGTTTTCAAAGAACGACTGCCGCTCATAGGCGACTTTATTAATATATCATTTTTCTCATTTCATGTCAACACGTTTTTTTCTAATCTTTTAATCCATTAGATATGTCCGCTGCTGACTTTGAAAATTATATCAGGTCCCCATGGCTGGTGCAACTGTTTTTTCACATTTATTTTTAAAGGCGCTGGTTTATCCCCAGCACCCCTTAAAGTACCTCTTCAATATATAGCTGCCTGTACTCCTCCAGCGGAAGGATTTTGTCTGAGTTAGAAAGTTTTACAATGGGACGTGTAGGATCTTTATCGCTAATAAACAGAATTTCTGCCTCCTCGCCATCCGAGAGCCTTACTTTGCTTCCGGTAGAAAAGTTCATAATCCCGGATTTAATTACTTTTAAAGGAGCAACATCAAATTTGCCGAAATGGTCTTCGTTGATTATTTCCAGTGCTTTGAACGGAGACATACTGGGTTTGTATAATCTTTCAGAAGTCATTGCTTGGTAGGTATCCGCAACAGCAATAATATTGGCAAATGGGTGGATCTTGACTCCCTTGTCTCCAAAAGGATAACCGCTGCCATCCAGACGTTCATGGTGCTGGAGAATCGCTACTTTAGCTTCCTGCTTTAACAGCCTGTTCTCTTTAACCATTTGGTAACTGTTGATTGGATGTGATTTAACCTCTTCATATTCACCGAGCGTGAGGGTTGTCTTTTTCATAAGAATACTGTTGCTGATTTTTGCCATCCCACAGTCAGCCAGACACCCAGCCAGTGCGATCTGTGCAATATCCCCTTTACTGTAATTCAGTCGTTTGGCTATATAAGCACTTAAAATTCCGACAGCAAGAGAATGATGATAAAGGTAATCCTCCTGGTTATGATATTTATGAAGCCTGAATAAATAGGCTGTATTTCCTTCGATCTTGTCTATCAATGGCATTAGCAAACTTCTAATCGCGGCGATATCAACCGGAATTCCGGATTGCCAGGAGACAAATTCCTTTTTGTGATCCTGTTTCCCTTTAAGGAACAAGTCCAAAAACGTTAAATCCCCCATATTTTGTACAGGTGCTTCATTCCCGGACACTGCTTCAGAAGGTATAAATGGAGTTCCACTGATCAAAGTTTTCTCTACTTCGACGTCCTTTATGAGAAAGGCTTTTAATACATCTATTAATTGTACGGTAAGAACTGTCTGTTTGCTGATAATCGGCCGGTTTGTCTTGCTGAACACATCTTCTGCGAGGATGCATCCTTCTTGAAGTTCGTTTATATGGATACGCAAAGCCAACACCTCAAAAGTAAATTTCTGCCTAGTACTATTTTACTGTAAAAATTCAAAAAAAAGGAACACAAAATGTGTTCCTTAAAAAAATTTTATTCTTCTGTAGTATCAGGTCCATTCTCTTCGTCCGCTAGCTCTGTCGCATCCTCTGAACCATTGTCTTGACCTAGTTCCCCTTCAGAAGCCTCTTCAAGCTGCTCCAGTTCGTCAAGCTTTTCCTCTTCTTTATCAACTTGAGCCACTGTAGCTACTGCCTCATTTTCTTCTGTATTGAGACTGATTAGCTTAACGCCTTGGGTGTTACGGCCAGTGATGGATATTCCTTCTACCGGTATTCGGATCAGAACGCCTCCGGTAGTGATCAGCATCAGGTCCTCTTCACCCTGAACGACTTTCATTGTTACAAGGCTGCCGTTTTTATCGGTGATATTGCAGGTTTTAATCCCTTTGCCGCCACGGCCCTGCATCCGGTATTCTGCAGACGGGGTACGTTTTCCATAGCCATTCTTGGTGACAACCAAAATGTCCGAGCCTTCTTCAAGCACTTCCATTCCGACAACTTCATCATCCGCATCAAGGGAAATACCTTTAACGCCCGTAGCAGTACGGCCCATTGTTCGTACATCTGTTTCAGGGAAACGGATTAAAAGGCCATTCTTAGTTCCAATGATAATTTCCTTGCTGCCATCAGTAAGACGCACGGAAATGAGTTCATCGCCTTCCCTGAGGTTCAGGGCAATCAATCCGTTATTGCGAATATTGGCAAAGGAAGTAAGCGGAGAACGCTTGGCAATACCATATTTAGTGGTAAAGAACAGACTCCAATCATCAACGAACTCCTCTACATGGATGATGGCATTGACCCATTCATCCTTTTCAATTCCCAGCAGGTTGATAATCGGAATGCCTTTTGCCGTCCGGCTGAACTCTGGTACTTCATACCCCTTCGTACGATAGACCTTCCCTTTATTTGTAAAATAAAGAATCGTATCATGGGTTGATGTAGTGATAAGCTGCTGGACAAAATCATCCTCGTTTGTGCCCATTCCCTGAATTCC
The DNA here is from genome assembly GCF_004340465.1 of Mesobacillus foraminis. GTDB lineage: Bacteria > Bacillota > Bacilli > Bacillales > Cytobacillaceae > Mesobacillus_B > Mesobacillus_B foraminis. The sequence continues at coordinate 2,539 of NZ_SLVV01000008.1, forward strand.
GCGTCCTCCGCGCTTTTGAGCACGGTATGTGGAAACAGGCAGCCGCTTGATATAGCCATTATGGGTCAGCGTGATGACAACATTCTCACGAGGAATCAAATCTTCATCCTCGATCATTTCCAGACCGCCCGAGACAATTTCTGTCCTTCGTTTATCGTCAAAGCGTTCTTTCAGCTCCAAAAGCTCCTCGCGAATGATTTCAAGCACCTTTTCCTCGTCCGCCAATATAGCTTTTAATTCTGCTATCAGCTTCATCAGGCTTTGATATTCTTCTTCAATTTTTTCACGTTCCAAACCAGTTAAACGCTGAAGTCGCATATCCAGTATCGCCTGTGCCTGCTTCTCGGACAGATCAAACTGAGTCATCAGTCCTTCACGGGCAATATCCGTGGTACGTGAGCTTCGGATCAGGGCAATGACTTCATCAAGGTGGTCCAGAGCTACACGCAAGCCTTCAAGAATATGGGCTCTCGCTTCTGCCTTGCGAAGTTCAAACTCAGTCCTGCGGCGAATGACCACTTTCTGATGATCAAGGTAATGCTGCAGGCATTGCTTTAAGCTCAATACTTTAGGCTGCCCGTCAACAAGAGCAAGTGTATTGATTCCAAAGCTTGTCTGAAGCGCAGTATGTTTATACAAGTTATTCAGCAGGACGTTTGCATTCGCATCCCTTCGAACTTCAATCACAATCCGGAGTCCGTCCCGGTCAGATTCATCCCGCAAGTCGGTTATTCCGTCAATTTTCTTATCGCGTACAAGTTCGGCTATTTTTTCAATAAGCCTCGCCTTATTCACCTGATAAGGTATCTCATTTACAATAATGACTTCTTTGCCATTTGACTTTTGCTCAATTTCTACTTTTGCCCTTAAGGTAATAGAGCCTCTTCCCGTTTCGTAAGCCTTGCGAATGCCGCTTCGGCCAAGGATCAGGCCGCCGGTTGGGAAGTCCGGACCTGGTATGATTTCCATCAGCTCCTGGGTTGTAATGCCGGGATCCTTGCTTATGGCAAGCACTCCATCAATCACTTCCCCAAGCTGGTGAGGCGGAATATTTGTCGCCATTCCGACAGCAATTCCCGATGTACCGTTAACCAGCAGGTTGGGAAACCTTGCAGGAAGGACAACTGGTTCTCTTTCAGAACCATCGTAATTGTCCTGGTAGTCAATGGTATCTTTATTAATGTCACGCAGCAGTTCCATTGAAATCTTCGACATCCGGGCTTCGGTGTAACGCATTGCAGCTGCCGAGTCACCATCGATTGAACCGAAGTTCCCATGACCATCGACAAGCATATATCGGTAAGCAAAGTCCTGTGCCATACGAACCATTGTCTCATAAACAGCGGAGTCGCCATGGGGGTGATACTTACCAATAACTTCGCCGACAATACGGGCGGATTTCTTGTAAGGTTTATCAGAATGCATTCCTAAATCATGCATCGCATATAAAATTCGGCGGTGGACGGGCTTAAGACCATCCCTGACATCAGGGAGGGCACGTGCCACAATAACACTCATCGCGTAATCCAGGAACGAAGAACGCATTTCCTGGCTAATATTTATTTCTTTCACACGGGGATTAGGCGTCTCAGCCATATGGAAGGAAACCTCCTTTAGTAGAAAAGCAGTAGCGCATCAAGCGGCTCCGAAAACTCTTAAGAAAGTGCAGGCATATCGCCCGCGCTTCCGAGAGCATTCCGAAAGCTTGGCGCTTCAGCTAGGCATAATAGAAAAGAAGGATAGAAAAATTCTCTATCCTGTTAAATATCCAAGTTTTTCACGTAAACAGCATTCTCTTCAATGAATTGTCGCCTTGGTTCAACCTTGTCGCCCATCAGCATTTCAAACGTTTCATCTGCTTCAATGGCATCTTCAAGGCTTACCTGGAGCAGGAGGCGATGATCTGGATCCATCGTAGTCTCCCATAGCTGCCCCGGGTTCATTTCCCCAAGACCTTTATAGCGCTGGATACCGGGTTTTGGCTGCGATGGCAGGCCAGCCATGATCTGGTCCAGCTGTTTATCATTATAGGCATATTCGATCCGTTTACCTTGCTGAACTTTATACAGCGGCGGCTGGGCAATGTAAATATAGCCAGCTTCAAGAATCTGCCTCATATATCTGTAAAAGAATGTCATCAATAAGGTCCGGATATGGGCGCCGTCAACATCTGCATCTGTCATGATGACAACTTTGTGGTAACGAGCTTTCGAAATGTCAAAGTCCTCGCCAATACCGGTTCCAATTGCTGTAATCAGCGCTCTTACTTCATTGTTTGAAAGGATCCTGTCAAGTCTCGCCTTTTCGACATTCAGGATTTTCCCCCGCAAAGGAAGAATGGCCTGGAAATGGCGGTCACGGCCCTGTTTTGCAGAACCCCCGGCAGAGTCACCCTCAACGATATAAAGCTCGCTTATCGAAGGGTCCTTTGAAGAACAGTCGGCGAGTTTTCCTGGCAGGCTCGAAACCTCAAGCGCGCTTTTCCGTCTGGTTAACTCACGCGCTTTCTTTGCAGCAAGCCTTGCTCTGGCAGCCATTAAGCCTTTATCGACAATTTTTCGGGCAACGGATGGGTTCTCAAGCATGAATTTTTCAAAATGGTCCGAGAAGGTTGTATCCGCAACGTTCCGAACTTCCGAATTCCCCAGTTTTGTCTTTGTCTGGCCTTCAAACTGTGGATCCGGATGTTTTACAGAAACAATTGCCGTCAACCCTTCACGGACATCTTCACCGGAAAGATTGGCGTCACTGTCTTTAAAAATGCCATTCTTGCGGGCGTAATCATTGATTACTCTTGTGAGGGCTGTTTTAAAGCCTGACTCATGTGTACCGCCTTCATACGTGTGGATATTGTTGGCAAATGAATAAATACTGCTGGTAAATCCATCGTTGTATTGCAGGGCTACTTCGAGAGTAATTCCGTCTTTTTCCCCTTCAATGTAAATTGGATCTTCATGAAGGACATCCCTCGTACGGTTTAAGTGCTCTACATAAGACTTGATTCCGCCTTCGTAATAGTACTCATTGTGTTTATTCTCTGTACGCTTATCCTCAATCGTAATTTTTAGCCCTCTGTTGAGGAATGCTAATTCACGAAGCCTGTTCGCAAGCGTATCATAGTCGTATTCAAGTGTTTCCTGGAAGATTTCGCCATCAGGCACAAAATGAACGGTGGTCCCAGTCCTGTCCGTTTCACCTATGACCTTTAATTCGCTTTTGATTGCACCGCGTTCGAACTCAATATGATGGATCTTTCCGTCACGGTGGACATTCACTTCAAGCAATGTAGACAAGGCATTCACAACGGATGCACCTACCCCGTGCAATCCGCCTGATACCTTATATCCTCCGCCGCCAAACTTTCCTCCGGCATGAAGGACCGTCATAATGACCTCAACGGCAGGCCTTCCCATTTTTTCCTGGGTATCGACCGGAATGCCTCGCCCATTATCCATTACAGTAATACTGTTATCTTTTTCGATAATGACATTGATTTCATCACAATAACCGGCAAGTGCTTCATCGATACTGTTGTCAACTATTTCCCAAACAAGGTGATGAAGACCTTTTACGCTTGTTGACCCGATATACATACCCGGCCGTTTCCGAACTGCCTCCAATCCTTCGAGGACCTGTATCTGGTTTGCATCATACGTTTGTCCTTGCATGGCCTCTTGCTCCATTGCCACATCGATCACCTACACTTTCAATTTGCGAATCTTTTATTTAAAACTCCTGAACGGAAGGTCTTTGCGAACGTTTTTTTAATGTTCCGGCTGCCAGCGGGGAATAATAGATCTGGTCCCTGGTGACAACAACGGACTTATACTGATTTTTGGAAAGATTGACCACTTCAGTTTCTCTTCGATCTAGAAACTCGGCAAATACAGGGGATGAGCTTGCGCTTTCCTTGTCAAGAATGGCAATGATATCTTTTGTCCTGACTAATGTATCGTCTCCTATATGCAAATACATGATAACACCTCACTGGATTCTGGCCATCACGCCTGACTCCACCCGGTAGGCAGCAGCATCCTTAAGAGTCTGGTGGTCAATTCCATCAACGCTTGTCGTTGTGACAAAGGTTTGGACCTTTCCCTGGATTGTATTTAATAAATGCGATTGGCGGTAATCATCGAGCTCCGAGAGTACATCATCAAGGAGCAGGATCGGGTATTCGCCAATTTCTTTATTGATCAGTTCAATTTCAGCGAGTTTTACGGATAGGGCAGTCGTCCGCTGCTGTCCCTGGGATCCGAATGTCTGGACATCTCTGCCATTCACAATAAATTGCAAGTCATCGCGATGCGGTCCGAACATTGTTACCCCCCGCTCAATTTCCCTCTTCTTTATTTTAGCAAACTTTTCTTCATAGACTTCTACCATTTTCGACAAATTCTGATTTTCTGATACATCGGCTGAAGGCTTATAGTCTATTTTTAAAGTTTCCAGCCCCCTCGATATCCCCTTATGAATGGGCAGAGCCCATTGTTCAAGTAAATGGAGGAATTCAAATCGCTTCATTACGATCTTGGCGCCCATCTGAATAAACTGTTCAGTTAAAATATCAAGCATGGTCTGGTCTGTCTGCTGTTTTGTCTGCAGCTGTTTCAGGTAATGATTTCTCTGCTGAAGGATCTTTTGATACTGGCTGATATCATGCAAATAGACAGGGGATACCTGTCCGATTTCCATATCAATAAAACGGCGCCTTACTTGAGGGCTCCCTTTGACTAGATGGAGATCTTCCGGCGCGAACATTACTACATTCATATTTCCGACATATTGGCTCAGCCGTCGCTGTTCAATATGGTTATACTTAGCACGTTTTCCCTTTTTGGAAATGACAAGCTGCATTGGCAGCGATCCATGCGTCTTGACTATCCTGCCTTCTATTTTAGCATAATCCTCATCCCAGCGAATAAGTTCTTTATCATTTGCCGTTCTGTGGGATTTAGCCATTGCCAGCACGAAGATGGATTCCATCACATTGGTCTTGCCCTGGGCATTTTCGCCAAGGATGACATTCACCTTATTTTCAAACTGGGCGTCCAGCTTTTCATAATTGCGATAATTCTTTAACTGCAGGTCCTCAATATGCATGAATGTTCCTTCCTTTGGTCATTGAATTACAAGGAACTTTCCGACCCCAGGTATAGTTACCTCATCTCCATTACGGAGCTTCCTTCCTCTTCTCTGATCCTGTTCCCCGTTGATATATACCTCATGTTCACTTAAAAACCATTTAGCCATTCCGCCGGATTGAATCACATCGGCTAGTTTTAAAAATTGTCCAAGTGTAATGAACTCTGTTTCGATTTTAACTTGTTCACTCATGATTTCACCCGTTTCCTAAAAGGATCTAATACTTTATTTTACTAAATAAACAGGTTTCAGACAAGGTTTGATGGAATTATTGAGAGTGAGATGCCGGACTATAAACAATTCAGGAAGAGAGAAAACCCCTGCCATTCGACAAGGGCTGTTATTTTAATAGGTCCGTACAGGAAGGATCAGCTGCAGAATGGAGTCGTCATTCATCGGGCGAATCACGAATGGCCTCATCGCTCCAGTAAAGCTGATCTGGATTTCGCTCCCCTCAAGTGCCTTCAATGCATCCATCATATATTTGGCACTAAAAGAAATCTTCAGATCTTCACCGTCAATGGACTGGCTTTGAATTTCTTCGACAACTTTCCCGATTTCAGGGGTATTGGAGGAAATTTCAACTCCGCTTCCCTCAACAGTGGAAAACTTGACTACATTGTTCCTTCCTTCCCGTGCCAGCAGGGATGCACGGTCAATGGCATGAAGGAATTCCTTAGTATTCACCACAACATCCGTCTTGCTCTCATTCGGAATCAGTCTTGCCGTATCAGGGTAGTTGCCCTCCAGAAGCCGTGAGAAGAACAACAGATGCTTCGCCTTGAATAGAACTTGATTTTCCGTGATAACGATATGAACCATTTCTGAGGTATCGTCCAGAATTTTGCTGAGTTCTGTCAGGCTTTTTCCGGGAATGACCACACTTTGACTTTCCTCTGTTTCAGTTTGCAGCTTTGCCTTTCTTAATGCTAGTCTGTGGCTGTCTGTTGCAATACAGGTTAATTCCTTGTTTTCCACCTTCCAGTTGACACCTGTCAAGATTGGGCGTGTTTCTGAGGTGGACACTGCAAAAACAGTCTGGCGGACAAGGGATTTTAAAAGGTCAGTAGGAATTTGAAAAACATTCTCCTCTGCCACCTGAGGCAGATGTGGGTACTCCTCGGCATCCAGGCCATTCAGATTAAATTCTGATCTTCCTGAACGAATTACTGTTTGAAGATGATTTTCAACTATGATCTCCACTGTATCTGTTGGCAGCTTTTTAACTATTTCACTGAAGAATTTAGCCTGCAGGACGATTGCTCCAGTTTGTTTGACTTCAACGATTTCCTTGCCGTCCTCTTCTTTTGGGATAAAGGATTCAATTGATATATCTGAATCACTGCCAGTCAAGGTTACTCCTTCTTCTGTAGCTACGATCTTAATTCCTGTAAGAATAGGGATGGTAGTTCTGCTGGTTACAGCTTTCATGACATCCTGGACGCCTTGCAATAATTGATCCCGCTGGATAGCAAACCTCATGTTAAATCCTCCAATTTGGTATAAATTTCGAGTCTGTGAATATATTTAATATGTTTTAAAAAATAGTAAAAGTACTAGTAGGGCCTGTGGATTTGTGGATAACCTATTTTTCGAAAGGAAACACAGCCTATCCACATGTGGACAGACTGTGTGCAATGTATTATGAGTTATCAACAAATTCCCTATACCTTTAATTCTTCATTGATTTCCTTCAGCTGTCTTTGAAGGAGAGAATCACTCGCAAGGAGTTTCGAAATCTTTTCATGTGCATGGATAACCGTCGTATGATCTCGCCCTCCGAATTCCTCCCCGATTTTCGGAAGGGAAAAGTCTGTCAGCTCACGGGACAGGTACATGGCTATCTGCCTGGGGAATGCTACTGATTTGGTGCGCTTCTTTGCTTTAAAGTCCTCAAGTTTAACGTTAAAATGCTGCCCGACTGTTCGCTGGATGTCCAGGATCGTAATGACCTTAGGTTTCGAACTAGGAATGATGTCCTTTAAAGCCTCTGCAGCCAAATCTGCGTTAATATCCTTATTAATCAAAGAAGAATAGGCAACAACCCTTATTAATGCTCCTTCGAGCTCCCGGATGTTCGAGTCGATTTGATTCGCAATGTAAAGCATAACCTCGTTCGGAATGTCCAGGCCCTCTGCTTTGGCCTTTTTGCGGAGAATGGCAATCCTGGTTTCCAGGTCCGGGGGAGTAATGTCCGTAATTAAGCCCCATTCAAACCGGGAACGCAAACGGTCTTCGAGGGTTGGGATCTCCTTGGGCGGCCGGTCACTTGAGATAATGATTTGCTTGCTTTCCTCATGCAGGGTGTTAAATGTGTGGAAAAATTCCTCCTGAGTCGATTCTTTTCCGGCAAGAAACTGAATATCATCTATCAAAAGGACGTCTACTTTACGATACTTATTGCGGAATTCGACAGCCTTATTGTCCCGGATGGAATTAATGAATTCATTGGTGAACTTTTCGGAAGAAAGATATACAACCTTTGCTGAAGGGTTATGATCCTGAACATAATGCCCAATTGCATGCATCAAGTGGGTTTTTCCAAGTCCAACGCCCCCATAAATGAAGAGGGGATTATAAGCTTTTGCCGGTGCTTCAGCCACCGCAAGCGAAGCGGCATGTGCAAAGCGGTTGCCTGAGCCAATAACGAAAGTGTCAAAAGTATATTTGGGATTCAGCATATTATGGTGAAAATCATTTTGGTCGTCTTCTCTTTTCACCTTTTTGGGCGGCAAAGGCAGATTATCTTCTTCATCCGTCTGGTTTTGCGGAATGATGAATTTTATCGTCAGGTCTTCTCCGGTTATTTCATAGAGAATTCCGCTGATCAGCTGGGAATACCGCTCTTCAAGCCAGTCGCGGGCAAATTCGTTTGGAGCAGTGATGGTTAGGGTGTCTCCCTGTAAGGAATGTGCCTTTGTCGATTTTAACCACGTATCAAAACTGGGTTTGCTGATTTTTTTCTCGATTTTGGACAGCGCACTGCTCCAGAGATCCGCAATATTTTCCAATACATATCCCTCCTTTTATAAAAATTCACACCATTGTATTCGCTCTTGTTGTTGAAATTCTGCACAGATTTATAAATATACAAAACTATTAATGTGGAAAAATATATTATAAGGAAGATAAATGGGTTTTCGACAATATCCACGGATTGTGGACAAACTTCCGCAACAGGGTCTGAATAACCTATCCACAACTTATCCACAGTTTGTGGAAAACTATATTAGTCCGTCCTTTTTATTAAGAGTGAAAACACAAATATGATACCAGATAATCTAGCTTGTCGCAAGGCTTTTTCATACTTTATCCACAACACCTCCAGGCTGTGGAATAAATTTGTCCACAGCCTAAGTTTATGTGTAAAAGCTGTAAATAAGTATTGTGGATAATAAAAATCGTGTCGTTTTTTGTCCACAGGCACCTGGAAAAGCACTATGGGACAACCTGTATAGCCTGCTGCCGTACATAAGGCGACTGCCCTATAAAATGTTTTCTCCATAACAATCCAATCATATCCAGTGGAGTTTTATCAGGGAGACTATTGACATTTTCAGTGTCACGTCATTATAATTAGTAGTACTGTCTGATAGCAGCTATTTCCTCAGGGAGGTGTCATATAATGAAAAGAACTTACCAACCAAATAAACGTAAGCACAGCAAGGTTCACGGTTTCCGTAGCCGCATGAGCTCAGCAAACGGCCGCAAGGTTCTTGCACGCCGTCGTCGTAAAGGAAGAAAAGTATTATCAGCCTAGGCCACTGAACTGTCAGTGGTCTTTTTTTCCTTTGAGGAATGCAAGCAGCCATAACGACTTGATTGAAGGTGTGCTGAAATGAGAAAAGAATTGCGAATTAAAAAGAATAAAGAATTTCAGGAAGTTTTTAATAAGGGAAAATCCTTTGCGAATCGTCAATTTGTCGTATATGTATTGAAAAAGGAAGGGCAGGATCATTTCCGGATTGGTTTATCCGTCAGCAAGAAAATTGGGAATGCCGTCATGAGGAACCAGATAAAAAGATACATCCGCCAATCCTTCCATGAATTGCAGGAACAGATACATAAAGGGAAAGATTATGTGATTATAGCGAGAAAGCCTGTGGCCGAAATGGACATGCATGAGGTGAAAAAAAGTCTTGAACACGTACTCAAGGTAGCCCGGGTATTGAAAAAAACAAACGCTGGTCATAATGAGGAATAGCGGCTGGAAAATTATTTTAAGCTTTTCCATTTTTTAAAAGCGCTTGCTGAGAAAAGATGTTAAAATACTCTTGAATTGCTATGTATGGTTTTACGGCAGGGTGAAAACTGGTGTCTACAAGCGAAACTGAGTCCCTAAAGCCAACACTTTAATAAATGTAAATTACGTGAATGTGGTTAGGAGGAAATTGAGGTTGAAAAAAAGAATATTGTTAACAGCTGGCTTGCTATTTTTAATGGCAGTCCTAACAGGGTGTACAGAGTACGACCAGCCGATTACTTCTGAAAGCAAAGGCTTTTGGAATGAATACATTGTTTATCCTTTATCGATGCTGATTACCAAGATGGCGGAAATTTTGGGTGGAAGCTTTGGATTGTCGATTATTGCGGTAACAATCATTATTCGTCTTGCCATCCTGCCATTGATGATTAAACAGACCAGAAGTTCAAAAGCGATGCAGGCTATCCAGCCAGAAATGCAGAAGCTGAGAGAAAAATACAGTTCAAAAGACCAGAAAACCCAGCAAAAGCTCCAGCAGGAAACAATGGCGCTGTTCCAGAAGCACGGTGTCAATCCGCTTGCCGGCTGTTTTCCGCTTATTGTACAAATGCCAATATTGATCGGTTTTTACCACGCGATCTCCCGGACCAGGGAAATTGCGAACCATAATTTCCTTTGGTTTGATCTTGGTGCTCCGGATCCAATTTACCTGCTTCCATTAATTGCAGGGGCAACCACTTTTATTCAGCAAAAAATGATGATGGCTGGCACCGAGGCAAATCCTCAAATGGCGATGATGCTGTGGCTGATGCCGATCATGATCATTGTCTTTGCCATCAACTTCCCGGCTGCCTTATCATTATACTGGGTTGTCGGAAACTTGTTTATGATTGTACAAACCTATTTCATTAAAGGGCCGGACTTGAAAAAGCAGCCAGCTGCCGGCGGCGCGGGGGGAGCGAAAAAGTGAAACAGATAACTGCTACCGGACAAACAGTCGAAGAAGCAGTAAAATCAGCACTAGCTCAGTTAAACACATCAAAAGACCGTGCAGACATAGAAGTAATGGATGAGGGGAAAAAAGGGATCTTTGGAATTTTTGGATCCCGGCCTGCCATCGTAAAGGTTACAGTGAAAGCAGACCCATTTGAAGAAGCCGTCAAGTATTTAAAAAAGATTTCCGAACAGCTTGGTGCACCTGCAAATATTGAGGTGAAACAGGATGGCAAACAAGTCCATTTCATCCTTACCGGTGATAAAATCGCTTTGTTAATCGGAAAAAGAGGACAAACACTCAATTCATTGCAGTATTTGACCCAGCTTGTTATCAATAAACATTCAGACCAGTTCTTTACTGTTCTTCTGGATGCTGAAGATTATCGGAGAAGAAGAAATGACACACTTGTTCAGCTGGCTGAGAGGCTTGCGCAAAAAGCCGTTAAGACAGGCCGCGAAGTAGCTTTGGAGCCTATGCCTTCCTATGAACGGAAAGTGATTCATACTGCTCTCGTGGGGAATAAAAAAATAAGAACCTATTCGGATGGCAGCGATCCTCATCGGCATATTGTCATTGCCCCGGCTGGGAAATAAAAAATTTTATATTTAAATTAAAAAACCGGCCCAATCCACTGGCCGGTTTTTTCTTGCCTTTTGAAGAACGAAATTTTAGGGAATCCTAGAAGAGACTGTTTGTATTATTGTTATTCACATGTGGATAAGTTAAAATAAAAGATAATGTTTTGCTGTGTGGATAATTCTATAAGCTATTTTGTATTTTTTTTAAATACCTTGTGCTATTCTATAAATTTGGGAAATAAATTTCGTATTTCAAATAGATATTTTGAAGCAGAGAGGTGAAAGAAAGTGGAGTTTGATACAATTGTGGCCATTTCCACTCCAATGGGAGAAGGAGCGATAGCGATTGTTCGTTTAAGCGGAGATGACGCAATTAACATTTCTGACCGTTTATTTAAAGGAGTCGGAGGAAAAAGACTTACTGACGTTATGTCCCATACCATTCATTATGGCCATATGGTAGATCCGAAAACAGGACAGATTGCCGAGGAAGTGATGGTTTCTGTCATGAAGGGGCCGAAAACCTTCACAAAGGAAGATGTTGTGGAGATTAACTGTCATGGCGGGCTGGTATCGGTGAACAGGGTCCTGCAGCTTGTCCTGAATCAGGGAGCGCGGCTTGCGGAACCCGGGGAATTTACAAAGAGGGCCTTCTTAAACGGCAGGATCGATCTGTCCCAGGCTGAGGCGGTCATTGATTTAATCCGCGCAAAAACGGACAGGGCCATGAATGTGGCGCTGGGACAAATGGACGGGCGGCTATCGCGTCTCATTCGAAGGCTGCGGCAGGAGATACTGGAGACACTTGCTCATGTAGAAGTGAATATTGATTACCCTGAGTATGACGATGTTGAGGAAATGACTCATAAAATGCTTCTGGAAAGGTCGAAATCTGTAAAAGATGAAATTGAGAAGCTGCTTCAGACATCCCAGCAGGGAAAAATTCTGCGTGAAGGGTTATCAACTGTTATTGTCGGGCGTCCAAATGTTGGAAAGTCATCTCTCCTGAACAGCCTGGTACAGGAGAATAAAGCGATTGTAACGGATATTCCGGGAACAACGAGAGATGTCATTGAAGAATATGTCAATGTCAGAGGGGTTCCGTTAAGGCTCCTTGATACAGCCGGAATTCGCGAAACAGAGGATATCGTGGAGCGGATCGGGGTAGAACGCTCCCGCCAGGTATTAAAAGAAGCCGATTTAATTTTGCTTGTGCTTAATTATTCCGATATCCTGACAGAAGAGGATAAAAATCTATTTAAAGCGGTTGAGGGCATGGATGTGATTGTCATTGTCAATAAAACCGATCTTCCTAAAAAAATGGATATGGACGAGCTGAAAGATTTGGCAAAGGGGTATAAGATTGTCACAACCTCGCTAAAAGAGGATCAGGGAATCGATGAGCTGGAAGAAGCAATCTCTTCTCTGTTCTTTTCAGGAGCAATTGAAGCGGGCGATATGACCTATGTCTCGAACAGCCGCCATATCGCGCTCTTGAATCAGGCGCATCATGCCATTGAAGAAGCGATTACTGGTGTTGAAGCCGGTACACCAATAGATATTGTCCAAATCGACCTCACCCGTTCTTGGGAACTGCTTGGGGAAATTATCGGTGACAGTGTTCATGAAAGTCTCATTGATCAATTGTTCTCGCAGTTCTGTTTAGGGAAATAGAGAAGAAAGACGCCCTTTTCGTGGGCGCCTTACCATAAATTCTAGTGCAACTTTAAAATAAAGGAGGCAGCCATATGCCGTATGAAGCGGGCAGTTATGATGTCATCGTAGTAGGCGCAGGCCATGCCGGAAGTGAAGCGAGCCTTGCAGCAGCTCGCGTGGGTGCCAATACACTCATGATTACCATCAATCTTGATATGATAGCTTTCATGCCGTGCAATCCGTCCATCGGAGGGCCGGCAAAAGGAATTGTAGTAAGGGAAATTGATGCTCTTGGCGGTGAAATGGGCCGCAATATCGATAAAACCTACATCCAGATGAGGATGCTTAATACAGGGAAAGGCCCTGCAGTAAGGGCACTGAGAGCCCAGGCGGATAAATTTGCCTATCAGCATGAGATGAAGAAGACCATGGAGGAAGAGCCGAACCTTACAATGGTCCAGGGAATGGTGGAGGAGCTAATCGTTGAGGACGGAGTCTGCAAAGGTGTTATCACTAAAACAGGAGCCGTTTATCGTTCCAAGACCGTCGTGATCACTGCAGGTACTTTCCTTCGCGGGGAAATTATCCTGGGAGAGCTGAAGTATTCCAGCGGACCGAACAACCAGCAGCCTTCAATAAAGCTCTCTGAACACCTTGAGGAGCTGGGCCTTGACCTGGTGCGCTTCAAGACAGGGACTCCGCCGCGGGTCCACAGCAACACAATTGATTATTCCAAGACGGAGATTCAGCCAGGGGATGATGCTCCAAGGGCATTTTCTTATGAAACGACGAAATATATCACGGACCAGCTGCCATGCTGGCTGACTTATACAAACGAGAAAACCCATGAATTGATTGACCAAAACCTGCATCGTTCTCCGATGTATTCGGGAATGATTAAAGGAACAGGTCCTCGCTATTGTCCGTCCATCGAAGATAAAGTGGTGCGTTTCAACGACAAACCGCGCCATCAGATATTCCTTGAACCAGAAGGCCGGCATACTCAGGAGGTTTATGTACAGGGGCTGTCCACCAGTTTGCCTGAGGAAGTCCAGCATCAAATCCTGAAGACCATTCCAGGCCTGGAAGAGGCTAGGATGATGCGGGCAGGCTATGCCATTGAGTATGATGCAGTTGTTCCTACCCAGCTTTGGCCAACATTGGAAACGAAGGTTGTGAAGAACCTTTATACTGCAGGACAGATCAACGGAACATCCGGATATGAAGAAGCTGCAGGCCAAGGCCTGATGGCTGGAATCAATGCCGGCAGGAGGGCTCTTGATAAGGAAGAGGTCATTCTGAGCCGTTCGGACGCCTATATTGGTGTCATGATTGATGACCTGGTGACAAAAGGCACGAGTGAACCTTACCGACTGTTAACTTCACGTGCGGAATACCGTTTGCTGCTAAGACATGATAACGCTGATCTTCGCCTGACAGACCGAGGTTACGAACTCGGAATGATCTCCGAAGACCGGTACCAGCGTTTTACCGGGAAAAAGAAAGCAATCGAAACAGAAATTGAAAGGCTTCGTTCAATTATCATCAAGCCGACAAGTGAAGTGCAAGAGCTTATCCGTTCTCTCGGCGGCAGTGAATTGAAGGACGGCATCCGTGCCTCTGATTTCATTAAGCGAACTGAAATGACCTATGAACACATCAAAAAGCTTATCCCGGCCGACGTTGAACTGGACGCAGAAGTGGAGGAGCAGGTTGAAATCCAGATTAAATATGAAGGATACATCGAGAAGTCTCTTCAGCAGGTAGAGAGGCTCAAGAAAATGGAAGATAAGAAAATCCCGGAAAATATCGATTATGACGCCATCACTAGCATTGCAACAGAAGCGCGCCAGAATCTTAAGAATGTTCGGCCGCTGACTATTGCTCAGGCCTCCCGTATTTCCGGAGTGAACCCTGCCGATATTTCCATCTTGCTCGTCTATATTGAACAAGGGAAAGTGGCCAGGATTTCCAATCAATAATCAACACTATTTACAGAAAGGGTTGTCCTATGAATCCAGACCAATTTCAAGCGGCGCTTGCCGAGAAGGGGATTATTCTCTCCGAAAGGCAAATGGAGCAGTATGAAATTTATTATAAAACCCTGGTTGAATGGAACGAAAAAATGAACCTGACAGCCATAACAGAAAAAGAAGATGTGTTCCTCAAGCATTTTTATGATTCTGTTTCCGCTGCTTTTTATTTTGATTTTAAGGAGAAGCCTTTCGCGATCTGTGATGTTGGGGCGGGAGCAGGATTTCCAAGTATCCCTTTAAAAATTGCTTTTCCGAAACTGCAAATAACCATTGTGGATTCTTTAAATAAGCGAATCACGTTTCTTGAACATTTAGCGAGGGTCCTTCAGCTTGAGAATACACATTTCATTCATGACCGGGCTGAAACCTTCGGGCAGAATTCAGTCTATCGCGAGAAATATGAAATTGTCATGGCAAGGGCCGTTGCCCGGATGTCGGTTTTATCCGAGCTGTGCCTTCCCATTGTCCAGGTCGGCGGTACCTTCATTGCAATGAAAGGTGCTCAGGCGGATGAAGAACTCCAGGGTGGAAAGAAGGCACTTAAGGTCCTTGGGGGCGAATTAAAGGGCATCCATTCCTTCACCCTTCCGGTGGAAGAAAGTGAACGAAATATCCTTATTATCAGCAAGGAGAAGAAAACACCAAAACAGTATCCGAGAAAAGCGGGGACACCAAATAAGTCTCCAATTGAATAGAGTTGCTTTGACCCTATTTTGATCAGGAAATTTAGTTTATAATAAAAGCTACAGGCAGGAACTTGTCATTTTTATAGAGAATATGTAATAGGGAGTTTCATAAAGGTGGTGCAGGGGAATGAAGCCTTCTTTTTCACGCTTTTTTGGTCTGGGGGAAAAGGAAGAACAGGTAGAACAGGTAGAAACAACGAAGCCGGGAAATAATGATGAAATCAAAAAAATCCCGATAGATAATATCGTTCCGAACCGATTTCAGCCAAGAACGGTGTTTGATGATGAAAAAATTGAGGAGCTTGCCCGTACAATCCACACGCACGGAGTGATCCAGCCCATCGTCATCAGGGAATTTGAAGATGGCAAGTATGAAATTATCGCCGGGGAACGCCGCTGGCGGGCGATGAAAAAACTGGGATGGGAAGAAGCACCCGCCATCATCAATAATTTAAGCGATACCGAAACAGCGTCGGTTGCATTAATTGAAAATCTTCAGCGGGAAGAGTTGTCTCCGATTGAAGAGGCCATTGCGTACGGGAAACTGCTGGAGATCCACAACTTGACCCAGGAAGCCCTTGCTCAGCGCCTTGGCAAAGGGCAATCGACAGTGGCAAACAAGCTAAGGCTCCTGAAGCTTCCGCAGGAGGTCCAGGAGGCCATCCTAAATAAATTGATTTCGGAAAGACATGCTCGCTCGCTGATTCCTTTGAAAAATCCGGAAAAACAGATTCAGCTGCTTTCGGAAATCATCGAGAAATCACTTAACGTCAAGCAGACAGAAGACCGGGTCCAAAAAATGCTTGAACAGACAGAGGAAAAGCCAAAGCCAAAGCGGAAAGCATTCAGCAAGGACATGAGAATTGCTGTAAATACCATCCGCCAATCCTTATCAATGGTAACGGACTCAGGGATTAACCTGAACTCTGAAGAAGAAGATTTTGATGAATTCTATCAAATAACCATCCGGATTCCTAAAAAGAAATAAAAAATGCGAGAACTCTGTTTCTCGCATTTTTTTTTATGAGTTAATAAATTGCTATATTACTAGTAAATGTCATTTTCACAAAACTCCTTTCGGCAAGGATTTTTCGTGATAAAATAGAATACATGACGAATTCTTTCGACTTCATTGTGCAAAAAACGCTTTTGCGGAAGCATTGGTGAGATCTACATAGGTTTGAAGGTAGGTGACATTGTGGGTAAAATAATTGCAATTGCAAACCAAAAAGGCGGAGTAGGTAAAACAACCACCTCCGTAAGCCTGGGAGCCTCTTTAGCCTATATAGGCAAGAAGGTGTTGCTCATTGATATCGACCCTCAGGGGAATGCCACAAGCGGAGTAGGAATTGAAAAGGCAGATGTCGAACAGTGTATTTATGATGTACTGGTGGATGATGTGCATGCCAAGGCGGTGATCCTGCCGACAACTGTCGATAATTTATTTACCATTCCGGCTACGATCCAGCTGGCTGGTGCCGAAATTGAATTGGTGCCGACTATTTCCCGGGAAGTCCGGCTTAAAAGGGCGCTGGAAGAGGTAAAAGAAGCTTTTGATTATATCCTGATTGATTGCCCGCCATCATTGGGCCTGCTTACGATTAACTCATTAACCGCATCTGATTCCGTCTTGATACCGGTACAATGTGAATATTATGCGCTAGAGGGCTTGAGCCAGCTATTGAATACCGTTCGACTCGTCCAAAAGCATTTGAATCATGATTTAAAGATAGAAGGTGTCTTGCTGACCATGCTGGATGCACGTACAAACCTCGGCATCCAGGTGATTGAAGAAGTGAAAAAATATTTTCAGGACAAAGTCTATAAAACAATCATTCCACGCAGCGTCCGTCTAAGTGAAGCGCCAAGTCACGGGGAGCCGATTATCATGTATGATTCAAAGTCCCGGGGAGCCGAGGTTTATTTAGATCTTGCAAAGGAAGTGGTTGCGAATGGCTAAAGGCCTAGGAAAAGGTTTGAATGCATTCTTTAATGCTGAAGTGGGGAAAGAAGAAACCGTCCAGGAAATTAACATTAAGGAGTTAAGGCCAAACCCTTACCAGCCGCGGAAGGTGTTTCAGAAAGAAGCGATAGAAGAATTGAAAAATTCAATCCTTGAACATGGCATCCTTCAGCCTTTGATTGTCAGAAAAAGCATTAAGGGTTATGAAATTGTCGTGGGAGAACGCCGTTACCGTGCGGCTGGTGAAGCCAAGCTCAAATCAGTGCCGGCCGTTGTACGGGAGTTCAATGAGCAGCAGATGATGGAGCTTGCTGTACTTGAAAACCTGCAGCGGGAGGACCTGAATCCAATTGAGGAAGGGGCTGCTTACCAAACCTTGATGGAAAAATTGGGTTTTACACAGGAAGAACTCGCGAAACGCCTGGGCAAAAGTCGCCCGCATCTTGCCAATCACATCCGTCTGCTCTCACTTCCTCCAAAAATACAGGACCTTATTTCAAGCGGGAAAATATCAATGGGACATGGAAGGGCCCTGCTCGGTTTACGGCAAAAGGATAAACTCCCTGCAATTGCTGAAAAAACAGTTAAAGAAGGCTTGAATGTCCGCCAGCTTGAACACCTCATTCAACAGTTGAATGAAACTGTTCCACGTGAAACCAATAAGAAACTGGCGAAGGATGTATTCATTCGTGACCGTGAGACCCAGCTGAGGGAAAGGTTTGGAACAACGGTAACGATTAAACAGGCAAAGAATAAAGGCAAAATCGAGATAGAGTTTTTTTCCAAGGACGACCTGGAAAGGATCCTGGAATTAATAGAAAAGCCCCAAGTTTAAGCTATCAATAAAGGATGGCTTTTTTTCTGCCTAAAATCGGCAGTCCCCCGCCAATTTTAGAAAAAAAGAGTAGGAAAATGATCATTTACATGTTAATTTTAAAAATGGGAAACTTCGCAATTCGAAATAAAGAGTCTGGGTGAATAGAATGTTTTTATTAGGAACGATTGTGAATGGCCTGCTGATTATAGCGGGGACCATGCTTGGAAAGCTCCTTCAGCGGATTCCTGAGGGCATGAAAACAACGGTTATGCATGGAATTGGCCTTTCTGTTATGGTTCTCGGCCTGCAGATGGGCTTTAAGAGTGATAATTTTTTAATTGTCATCATCAGCCTTGTGTTTGGGGCTGTAATTGGGGAGTACTTTGATCTGGACGGGAAGCTGAATTCCCTGGGAAACTGGCTTGAAAATCGACTGGGTTCTTCAGCGGAGGGCAGTATTTCACAGGGTTTTGTAACGGCTACGCTTATTTTTGTGATTGGTGCCATGGCTATCATCGGGGCTCTTGACAGCGGGATTCGCGGAGATCATGATGTCCTTTATACGAAAGCAATAATCGACGGCTTTACTTCTGTGATCCTGACAACTACATTGGGAATTGGTGTGCTGTTCTCAGCGATACCTGTGATGCTTTATGAAGGGCTGATTGCTTTGTTTGCAACTCAAATTGACCAGTTTGTCCCAAAAGCCCTAATGGACAGTTTTATTGTTGAGCTGACCGCAACGGGCGGTGTGATGATTTTTGCGATTGGAATGAATTTAACGGGCCTGACAAAGATCAAGGTTGCGAATCTGCTTCCGGGAATTTTGGTGACCGCCATTCTTGTGGCGACTTATTACAGCTATCATTCTTTTGTGTAAAAAAAAGAAAAGGGAGCCGCCAAGGCTCCCTTTTACACTTAATTATGTGGTCTGTTCCTGGCCAAAATCCCATTTGAATTCATTTATGGTTTGCTGCCTTGGAAGCAGCACACTGGTTTCGTGGATTCCATTGGCGATGGTTTTGGCCATTTTTACAACCAGATTGAGCCGGGTATTTTGTAAAACAAAGAACTCCATAAATCCACTGACATTCACGATGCCCGTAATGTGAATATCTCCGACTTCCGGAAGTTCTTTATTGACTCCTGCCCCGGGTTTAACCGGACCTGATGCAATTTGGATCGTACCGACACTTTTAAGCCGGCCAAGGCAGGCATCGATGCCCACAATAAAAGGATTAAAATGCTTTTGCTTGATTTCCGCGAGTTTTTCTTCGAGATTGACTGCATGGATGGGGTCATCTAAGGTACCATAGACTGTAAAGGGAGAAATGCTTTTTTCCTCCAGGAAGGTGCCAATCAGTGGACCCAATGAATCACCGGTAGACCGGTCAGTGCCGATGCAGACAAAGACAATGGGGCGGGCAGTATAAGCTGGGATGAGTGATAGAATCCCTTCTGCTAGTTTACTTGCTGCCATGTCATCTTCGTGGTTTATTTTCACAAGGCTGCCCTTCCTGTCAAAAAAATTCAGATTCATCGGCTCCACCAACCCCTTCTAATTCGTAATAACAGTATACGGAAAATTTTTGTAATCTATACATACCTGTTAAAAGAAACATTTAAACAGGGTATTTTAGCCAGAAGGCTGTTCATGGCAGGGGAAGGTGAGTGCTGCTGCGGGGAATAATGAATGTCTATTTCCTTTTTTAGGCATGCTGATGAAGTCCGATTTCTTTTCTATCGGCAGAAAACTTGTTAAAATAGTGTAGCTTTAATATGTCTGGCAGGTGATGTTGTGGATAAAGTTCAATCAGTTTTGCAAAGGCTGGTTAATAAATTTTCCGATGAGGATACATGGTTCATGATTGGGGAAGGATTTTTAAAAATCCTCGCGATTCTGATCCTTTCATGGCTGATGATTCGGTTTGGCAAGCTGGCTATCAATAATTTTTTAAAAATCAGGACAAGAACGAATCTGAGGATGGTATCTGAACGCAGGGAGGCCACTCTTGTAAAGCTGCTGGAGAACATTCTGACCTATGCCGTATCCTTCATTGCTATTATAATGGTTTTATCTGTGCTGACGATTAATGTCCAGGCAATGCTTGCAGGTGCAGGGATCGTCGGACTGGCTGTGGGATTCGGGGCTCAAAGCCTGGTGAAAGATGTTATTACAGGATTCTTTATCATTTTTGAGGATCAATTTTCGGTCGGTGATTTTGTGAGAATCGGCCAGTTTGAAGGCACCGTAGAAGAAATCGGTCTCCGAACAACCAAAATCAAGAGTTTTACAGGAGAAATTAATATTATTCCTAATGGCAACATTATGGAAGTAACCAATTTCTCTATCTATAACAGTGTAGCTGTACTCGATATTTCAATTGCTTATGAAAATGACATAGAGAAGACAGAGAGGCTTATAAATGAGCTGCTAGTGACAATGCCTGAGAAATATGAAGAACTGGTAGCTGCTCCTGAATTGCTGGGGGTACAGCAATTTGGCCCATCCGAGGTTATTTTGCGCATAGTGGCTGAAACAATTCCTATGAAACACTGGTACATTGGCAGGGTACTTCGCAAGGAAATCAAACAGGTCCTGGATCAACATGGAATTGAGGCTCCATTCCCAAGGCTTGTCATGTATTCCAGACAGGGTGAGGAGCAAATGAGGAACAAGGAATCCGGGCGCCAATAGGAGGAAGGAAATGGAACAAAAAGAATTTCAGCTTAATGATATTGTAGAGATGAAAAAGGCCCATCCATGTGGAACCAACCGTTGGAAGATTATCCGCCTTGGTATGGATATCCGCATCAAATGTGAGGGATGCAGCCACAGCGTCCTGATTCCTAGAAAAGAGTTTTCGCGAAAAATGAAAAAGGTTTTAGTTAGGCAGGAGGAAGAATAATCCTGCTTCTTTTTTTAGTGAAATGGAGTATCCTTATGAAATCTTAAACTATCAATCTGAACAACAAATGGGGATGAGGATGATTGGCAAACGTATTTCATTCAGCCTGTCCGCTAAATTGCTGGGACAGCTGCGCATTCAAGGTAACCGTTGAAGACGGGAAGGTCGTTAAAATTGAAGGGGACGAAGAGCATCCTATCACGAAAGGGAAAATATGCGGAAGGGGAAGGATGCTGGAAAAACGCATTAATTCCTCGGAACGGCTGCTTCATCCGCTAAAAAAAGTGGACGGAGAGTTTTCCAGGATATCGTGGGAGCAGGCGCTTGATGAGATTTCAGGAAAACTGCGGGACTATAAGAATCGTTTCGGTTCAACCTCGGTCCTTCATAGTCATGATTACGCCAATGGAGGCCTGTTAATCAACCTGGACAGCCGCTTTTTCAATTGTTACGGCGGAGTAACCGAATTAACCGGGTCTTTATGCTGGGGCTCAGGAATTGAAGCGCAAAGCTGGGATTTTGGTGACGCGTACAGCCATGCTCCCGGTGATCTTTTAAACAGTAAAAGCATTATCATCTGGGGCCGAAATGTTGCAAGGACTAATATGCACTTATATGAGGAACTTCAAAAGGCTAAAAAAGCCGGAATTAAGCTTTATGTCATTGATCCGATTTTTAATGCAACAGCCAAGATAGCGGATCGGTATATTTCGATTAAGCCGGGGTTCGACGGCTTGCTTGCAGCTGGGATCATGAAGGAAATCTTGCGATTGGAACTGGAAGACCGGGGGTTCATTGAAAACTGTTCGATTGGTTTTGCAGACCTGGAGGCCCTTCTGAACAGTGTATCCCTTGAATATATCAGTTCTGTTACTGAAGTCCCGGCGGAGGTAATGACCGAATTAGCCTATATTTATGGAAATCGTCCTGCGGCAACCATGTTTGGCCTGGGGATGCAGCGGTATGCCAATGGTGGGAATACCATCAGGTTGATAGACGCGCTTGCAGCCATCTCCGGGAATATTGGCATTCCGGGCGGAGGAGCGAATTTTGCCAACAGGCAGGTCGGCCAAAGCTTTAATCTGCAGGCGCTGACGCTGCCTGGCCGGAAGACTTCCGGACGGACCGTTTCGATGATGCAGCAGGCGGAAGCGATCCTGTCAGCGGTTAATCCCGAGATAAAAATGGGGATCGTTACCTGCGGAAATCCACTGACCCAGCTTCCAGATACCAATAAGGCGAGAGAAGCATTCTCCTCATTGGAAACGCTCGTTGTAATGGATCAGTACATGACGGATACGGCTGAACTTGCGGATTATGTTCTTCCTGTTACCTCAGCTTTTGAAACCGAGGATGTTTATTATTCTTCCATGTACCACCATTATGTGAACCATGGACCCAAGCTGGTTGATCCGAAGGGAGAAGCAAAGACGGACGAATGGATCTGGACAGAGCTTGCAAAGCGGCTGGGGTTTGGAGAGGAGTTTTCCTTCTCCAGGGAAGACTGGCTGAGGATGGGCCTTTCCTCTTTATCCGAGGATGGCATAACGCTTGAGAGTTTGAGGGAAAACAAGTTTGCTGAATTGCCAGTGGATCCCGTTCCATGGAATGACCTGAAGTTTAAAACGGAGAGCGGCAAGTTTGAGTTTACATCGTTGGCAGCTGAAAAGGCAGGATTCGAAGGGAAGCTTTCCCTAAGCCTTCCTTCCGAGACGAAATGGACCAGACCCGAGCTTGCAGCAAAATACCCGTATTCCTTGCTGAGCATTCATCCGCTTCGTTCCAATCATTCCCAGCATTATCACCTGTTAACTCCTTCTCCAAAGGTCAAGGTAGAAGTGTCGGAGGATATTGCTCAGGAAATAGAGCTGGGTGACGGAGACTTTGCCAGAGTATGGAATGACCGCGGAGAACTGAAAGGAATTGTTTCAATCCTGAAAAAGGCACATCCGGGAACCATTAATATCGATGAGGGCAATTGGAGCAAATTCGGCGGCAGCGTCAATGTACTGACATCTGACCGGGAATCGGATAACCGGCAGGGGAGCACCTTGTTTGACTGTCTCGTCAATATTGAAAAAGCGTGACCATGCAGGCAGGCGGATGTATTGACAACTTGTCTTTTTACCGTTGACTATCTATAATTGTGAGAGGCAAATTTTAGTTTTAAACTTAGATAATTCTAGTTTGAATAGATCATACTTTAGAGGAGTGACAGGGATGGCCTTAACAGCAGGTATTGTCGGGCTTCCAAATGTAGGGAAGTCCACCTTGTTTAATGCAATAACCCAGGCAGGTGCAGAGTCTGCCAACTATCCATTCTGTACGATTGACCCCAATGTGGGGATTGTGGAGGTTCCAGACCATCGGCTGACTAAGTTGACGGAACTAGTACAGCCAAAGAAAACAGTGCCAACTGCATTTGAATTTACTGATATTGCCGGAATCGTTAAAGGGGCAAGCAAAGGAGAAGGACTAGGAAATAAATTTCTGGCCCATATCCGTGAAGTAGATGCGATTTGTCAGGTTGTCCGCTGTTTTGCAGACGATAATATTACCCATGTATCGGGGAAAGTAGACCCGATTTCCGATATTGAAGTCATTAACCTTGAATTGATTTTAGCTGACCTTGAATCTGTCGATAAACGGATTGGCAGAGTTGAAAAATTGGCAAAGCAGAAGGACAAGGATGCATTGGCGGAGTTTCCGCTTCTTTCAAGGCTGAAAGATGCTCTTGAAAGTGAAAAGCCGGCACGCACAGTCGAATTTACTGATGAGGAAGCAAAAGTGGTAAAAGGACTTCACCTTTTGACAACCAAACCAATGCTTTATGTTGCGAACGTCGGGGAAGATGATGTTGCCGATCCTTCCGGCAATGAATATGTTCAAAAAGTCCGTGAATTCGCTGCAAAAGACAATGCAGAAGTTATCGTTGTCTGCGCGAAGATTGAAGAGGAAATTGCGGAATTAGAAGGCGAAGAGAAGGAAATGTTCCTTTCCGAGCTGGGGATTGAAGAGTCAGGTCTGGATCAGTTGATCCGGGCAGCATACAGCCTTCTTGGACTGGCCACTTATTTTACAGCCGGTGTACAGGAAGTCCGTGCCTGGACCTTCCGACGCGGCATGAAGGCACCTCAGTGTGCAGGAGTTATCCATTCCGACTTCGAAAGAGGCTTTATCCGGGCAGAAACCGTATCCTACGATGACCTGCTGGCAGGCGGCTCAATGGCCGCAGCTAAAGAGGCAGGAAAAGTCCGCCTGGAAGGAAAAGATTATGAAGTGAAAGATGGAGACGTTATCCACTTCCGTTTCAATGTTTAAAAATATATGCCCTGCACAGTTGTGTGGGGCCTTTTTTTTTGCCTTGCGGGGTAATAAAAGTGGGGCTTTGGAGAATAAGATAGGCTTTTTTTAAAGATAAGAAGTCTGTGCAGGTCCCCTGGATGCTGTTTGAAAAATAAACTAGTGGCATT
>NZ_SLVV01000008.1:27098-158024 GCF_004340465.1 Mesobacillus foraminis
CATTGGAAAATAAAAGTGTAGCTTCGGATAATAAAATGGAGAGTTTGGAAAATAAAATGGATTTTTGAAAAATAAGCAGGTCATTTTGGAAAATAAATGGTCCGGGCAGGTCCCCCGGATGCTGATTGGAAAATAAACCAGTGGCATTGGAAAATAAAAGTGTAGCTTCGGATAATAAAATGGAGAGTTTGGAAAATAAAATGGATTTTTGAAAAATAAGCAGGTCATTTTGGAAAATAAATAGTCCGGGCAGGTCCCCCGAATGCTGTTTGAAAAATAAAAGGGTCATTTTGAAAAATGGAACATTCCCGGCATTTTGAAAAAACAATTCCAATTTATAAACTAAGATCCTTTTAATAAGAAATACTGAAATACACCCTCCCGCAATTCTCTAAAACTGGACAAGGAATACGAACATATGTTAGTATTTATATATAGAAACAAGCTTCCAAAACTTCAATCACAGCTGCGAGCCAAATGGTAGGTTGCTTTTGAAGAATTGGTGTGCTATAATTTCAACTTGTGAGTAATGAATAATTGCTCCTTGCCCATTTTACTGGGCCGTTTAGACCAAAAGGAGGTGACAGTGATGAGAAAGTACGAAATTATGTACATCATCCGCCCAAATATTGAAGATGAGTCCAAAAAAGCGTTGATTGAACGTTTTAACGGAATCCTTACTGATAATGGTGCGGAAGTGGCTGAAGCTAAAGACTGGGGCAAGCGCCGTCTTGCATATGAAATCAACGATTTCCGTGATGGATACTACCAAATCCTTCAGGTAAATGCAGCTCCTGCTGCGGTTGATGAGTTCTCCCGTCTTGCTAAAATCAACGAAGATATCATTCGCCATATCGTTATTAAAGACGAAAAATAATTTTAGATAAATTTACTTTCAGCCAGGAATTAATGTGGCTGAAAGGAAGGGGGTTGATACTGATGATGAATCGTGTAATTCTTGTCGGCCGTTTGACTAAGGACCCGGAGCTTCGCTATACGCCAAACGGAGTGCCAGTTGCTTCTTTTACGTTAGCTGTTAATCGTGCGTTTACGAATCAGCAGGGTGAAAGAGAAGCTGACTTTATAAACTGTGTTGTTTGGCGCCGGCCAGCTGAAAACGTCGCAAACTTCCTTAAGAAAGGAAGCCTTGCAGGTGTTGATGGCCGCATTCAAACTCGCAGTTATGAAGGCCAGGATGGCAAACGCGTTTACGTTACGGAAGTAATGGCTGAGAGCGTTCAGTTCCTTGAGCCAAGAAATAGTCAGGGCAATGACAGAGGAGATAATTATTCTTCTCGTCCAGGTGGACAGGATTCTTCATTTGGAAATCAGAATCAACGCCAGCCTCAACGCAATACAAGACTGGATGAAGATCCATTTGCAGGTGGCGGTCAAATCGACATCTCGGATGATGATCTTCCATTCTAATTGTCCAATTAATGAACGTATATAACTAAAAAAATACAAAGGAGGGAAACAACCATGGCAATGGGTGGACGCAGAGGCGGTCGTGCAAAACGCCGTAAAGTTTGCTACTTCACAGCAAACGGAATCACACACATCGACTATAAAGACACTGATCTTTTGAAAAAATTCATCTCTGAGCGCGGTAAGATTTTACCACGTCGTGTAACTGGTACTAACGCGAAATATCAGCGTAAATTAACAGTTGCAATCAAGAGAGCTCGTACAATGGCTTTACTACCATATGTAACTGGTGAATAATGTACGGACAATCAAAAAAGGCAGCGGGCTTACCCGCTGCCTTTTTACATACATAAAGCTTAAGAAGCACCTATGTTGAATATCACGATAGTACTGGATAAAATAGAGAAGTGAAGAATGTTTCTTGTTAAGAGGTGGGCGTTTGAGGAATAAAAATACATATAGGTTGACTGAAGGTGCCGTCCTGTTAGCCATTTTTACTGTTTTGCTATTGATCACACTGTATATTCCCGGTTTGGGGTTTGTCGTTAATTTATTTCTGGCATTACCCTTTATGATGTTTGCTGCCAAGCATGGCTGGAAGAGCACCGCCATTTTTACAATTGCCGCTGTTCTGCTTTCTCTCGTGGTCGGAACATTGCTTGCTGTGCCTCTTGCTCTCGCTTACGGGATCACCGGCATGGTTATGGGGGCTATGATTAAAGAGGGGAAGAGCAGGCTGGCTGTTTTTGTTGCAGGTTCACTGGTGTTCCTAGCTAATACAGTTTTTCAATATATATTGGCAGTAGCTCTGTTTAAGATCAACTTCATTGAAGAGATGATGGCATCTTTCCGCGAAGCTATGGAGATGTCGACTGATATTATGGGGAGTCTTGGACAGACTGCTGACGACCGTATGCTTGAACAGCTTGAGACAACGATTGATTTAATTGAAACCCTGATGCCAAGTATGTTTGTAATGGCGTCTTTCATGATTATCTTTATCATCCAGCTGGTATCTTTTCCAATCCTTAAACGGTTTGGTATTGCGGTTCCAAGGTGGAAGCCTTTTAGGGAAATGACATTGCCTAAAAGCCTGCTTTGGTATTATCTTTTATCCATGATCGCTACAATGGTCTTTCAGCCGGAAGCAGGGAGCTATTGGTACTGGGCCCTGGCCAACCTGGTTTTTATCCTGCAATTTTTTATGCTTCTGCAGGGATTGTCATTTGTCGCATATTTCACTCACATAAAAAAGTTTCCAAAAGCTTTTCTGATTATTGCCGTCATCCTGACTTTCCTGCTGCCTTTTGTCCTTTATATTGTCAGGATATTAGGTATAATTGATTTAGGATTTAATCTACGAAAACGTCTGGAAGAGAAAAAGTAATCAGAAACTATCGCTTTAGGAGCTGAGTACATGCCTTCATATTTGGAAAGGCGACAGATACGCTATCCATTGTATGGATTGATTGCAGTGATTCTCGTTCTGCTGGGAATCCTGTCTTATTATAATATGATTGCAGGAGGCATTGGCTACCTCCTTACCGGCCTGCTTATTTATTTCATTTTCCAAATGAATTATAAGATGAAAAAGGAAACGGAGGCCTACATCTCGACACTTTCCTACCGGGTTAAAAAGGTTGGCGAAGAGGCTCTGATGGAGATGCCTATAGGAATCATGCTGATCAATGATGATTATTACATCGAATGGACGAACCCATTCATTTCTTCCTGTTTCCACGAGGATACATTGGTTGGCAGGTCGCTCTACGATGTGGCAGATACCCTTGTTCCATTGATTAAGCAGGAGGTAGAAACGGAGATCATTACACTGAATGACAGGAAATTCAGAGTCATTCATAAGTCCGAAGAGCGGTTGCTGTACTTTTTTGATGTCACTGAACAAACAGAGATTGAAAAAATGTACCATGATGAGCGCACGGTGATTTCCATCATTTACCTCGACAATTACGATGAATTGACCCAGGGGATGGATGATCAGACAAAAAGCAGCCTTAACAATCTTGTAACTTCGATATTAAATAAATGGGCAACGAATAACGGTGTCTTCCTGAAAAGGGTTTCTTCTGAGAGGTTTATTGGCGTGTTTAATGAACATATCCTTCATCTGCTCGAAAAGGGGAAATTCAGTATCCTTGATGAGGTTAGAGAAACAACTTCCAAACAGAATGTGCCACTGACCCTCAGTGTTGGGGTGGGGACAGGAGTTTCGTCCTTGCCTGAGCTAGGGTCACAGGCCCAGTCCAGCCTGGACTTAGCACTTGGCCGCGGCGGTGACCAGGTGGCGATCAAGCTGCCAAATGGAAAGGTAAAGTTTTACGGAGGAAAGACGAATCCGGTCGAAAAACGTACACGGGTCAGAGCCAGGGTTATTTCCCATGCTCTGAAGGAATTGATTATCGAGAGTGATAAAGTGATGATTATGGGCCACAAAAACCCTGATATGGATGCCATTGGTTCGGCAATTGGTATTCTGAAGGTGGCACAGATGAATAACCGTGAAGGCTTCATCGTGGTCAATAAACAGGAAATCGATACTGGTGTTCGAAGGATGATGGAGGAAATAAGGCATAATGAAGACTTGTATGGGCGATTTATCTCTCCAGAACAAGCCTATGAAATTGCCTCTGATGATACCCTGCTCGTTGTTGTGGATACCCATAAGCCATCTATGGTCATTGACGAACGTCTCTTGCACCGGATTGAAAATGTTGTTGTCATCGACCATCACCGCAGGGGAGAGGAATTCCTTAAAAATCCGCTGCTTGTTTATATGGAGCCGTATGCTTCTTCAACGGCTGAGCTAGTAACAGAACTGCTTGAGTATCAGCCGAAAAATGGGAAGATCCAGATGCTTGAAGCGACAGCCTTGCTTGCCGGTATCATTGTAGATACCAAAAGCTTTACATTAAGGACTGGATCCAGGACGTTTGATGCTGCTTCCTATTTGCGAAGCCATGGGGCCGATACGGTACTCGTTCAAAGGTTCTTAAAAGAGGATGTTACCACGTATATCAAACGGGCCCGGATTATTGAAAATGTCTATTTTTACCGCGATGGGATTGTGATTGCGCGTGCAGACGAGGAAGAAGAATGCGATCAGGTGCTCATTGCCCAGGCAGCTGACACTCTTCTCACGATGGATGGTGTATCAGCTTCCTTTGTGATTTCGAAAAGGGCGGACAATCTGATTGGCATAAGCGCTCGTTCACTGGGAGAGGTGAACGTCCAGGTTATCATGGAACACCTGGAAGGCGGCGGCCATCTGACGAACGCGGCTACCCAGCTGCAAAATATTTCACTCGGAGAAGCCGAGTACATGCTGAAGAGTGCCATCGATGATTATCTTGAAGGGGGAAATAAAGAATGAAAGTAATCTTTTTAAAGGATGTAAAAGGAAAAGGGAAAAAAGGAGAAGTAAAAAACGTTGCGGACGGCTACGCACAGAATTTCTTGCTTAAACAAGGTCTCGCAGTAGAGGCCTCCAATGCAGCCATGAGCTCTCTGAGCGCCCAGAAGAAGAAGGAAGAAAAACTGGCGGAGGAAGAGCTTCAGCAGGCTAAAAAGCTTAAAGAAGAGCTGGAGAAGCTTACGGTTGAGCTGACAGCCAAATCTGGAGAGGGCGGCCGCCTGTTCGGATCGATTACTTCCAAACAGATTGCGGAAGCGTTGCAGAAAAAACACAGCATTAAAATCGATAAGCGAAAAATTGAACTTGAAGATGCCATCCGCGCACTTGGCTATACGAAAGTGCCGGTCAAGCTCCATTCTGAAGTGACAGCCTCTCTAAACGTTCATGTAAAAGAAGGAAACTAAATTTGCCAGTTCCTTTACAGAATAAACATGGTAAAATATAAGAACCGGCAGAAAAGCGGCCAAGCTTTTCTGTCCTTTCTATGACAAAACATTGTGATTGGTCTGTGCTGATCACTTTTTTCTTTATTTAAGGAGGTTTTCGAAGTTGAATGAGTTATTTGCTGATCGGCTTCCTCCGCAAAACGTAGAAGCAGAGCAGGCCGTTTTAGGGGCTATTTTCCTGGAACCTTCATCCCTGACACTTGCTTCTGAAGTTCTTATTCCCGAGGACTTTTACCGGGCGGCCCATCAGAAGATCTTTGATGTGATGCTCAACCTGAATGATAAAGGGAAAGCGGTCGATCTCATCACTGTCACCGAGGAATTAGCCGCTGCAAAGCTTCTTGAGGATACAGGCGGTGTCAGCTACCTCAGTGAACTTGCTGCTGCTGTGCCAACTGCAGCCAATATTGAGTATTATGCCAGAATTGTGGAAGAAAAGTCCCTTTTAAGAAGACTGATCCGTACAGCGACTGACATCGCCCAGGATGGCTATTCAAGGGAAGATGAAGTAGAGGCGCTCCTTAGCGAAGCAGAGAAGAATATCCTTGAGGTTGCCCAAAGGAAGAATGCTGGAGCCTTTCATAATATTAAGGATGTCCTGGTCCGGACATATGATAATATTGAAACCTTGCATAACCGTGTGGGGGATATCACTGGGATTGCTACAGGATTTTCAGAGCTTGATAAAATGACAGCTGGTTTTCAGCGAAATGATTTGATTATTGTTGCTGCGCGTCCTTCCGTGGGTAAAACAGCGTTTGCCCTGAATATCGCCCAGAATGTTGCAACCAAAACAGGGGAGAATGTTGCAATCTTCAGTCTTGAGATGGGAGCAGAACAGCTTGTAATGCGTATGCTTTGTGCGGAAGGCAATATCAACGCGCAAAACCTGAGGACAGGGTCTTTGACAGATGAGGATTGGGGAAAACTGACCATGGCGATGGGGAGCCTGTCCAATTCCGGTATTTTTATAGACGATACTCCAGGGGTTAAAATCACCGACATACGCTCAAAGTGCCGCCGGCTCAAGCAGGAGCAGGGCCTGGGCATGATATTGATTGATTACCTGCAGCTGATCCAGGGAAGCGGCAGATCGGGAGAAAACCGCCAGCAAGAAGTATCGGAAATTTCCCGGATGCTGAAGTCCCTTGCGAGGGAATTGCAGGTGCCGGTAATTGCCCTGTCCCAGCTTTCCCGTGGGGTTGAGCAGCGGCAGGATAAACGCCCGATGATGTCAGACATCCGTGAATCGGGAAGTATTGAGCAGGATGCCGATATTGTGGCTTTCTTGTATCGTGATGATTACTATGACAAGGAATCTGAAAACAAGAACATCATTGAAATCATCATTGCCAAGCAGCGTAACGGTCCGGTTGGAACGGTACAGCTCGCCTTCGTTAAAGAATACAACAAGTTCGTCAACCTGGAGACACGCTACGGCGATCCATCCATGCCTCCAGGAGCCTAAAAGATTAACCTTTTTACAGGTTAGTCTTTTTTTTTATCCCTAACCTGGGAATAATAGATGGAAGTGAGAGGATAAAAAGTTATATTACGAACGTAAAATAAAACTATTTAAAAAATGTTCGTGTTTCATTGACTTTGCTTTGCGGATACTGGTAAAATTGATTTGTTTGAATAGCATATAAACTTTTATACATAGAACCTTTGGAGGTGCTTCTAATATGTCATCAGTAGTTGTAGTAGGTACGCAGTGGGGAGACGAAGGGAAAGGGAAGATCACCGATTTTTTGTCTGAAAATGCAGAAGTGGTTGCCCGTTACCAGGGAGGAAATAACGCAGGACATACGATTAAGTTTAATGGAGAAACCTATAAGCTTCACTTAATTCCATCAGGGATTTTTTATGAAGATAAAATTTGCGTGATTGGGAATGGGATGGTCGTAGATCCGAAAGCGCTTGTGCAAGAGCTGAGCTACCTTCATGAAAAGGGTGTTTCTACGGATAATTTAAGAATCAGCAATCGTGCCCATGTTATTTTGCCTTACCACTTAAAACTTGATGAGGTGGAAGAAGCACGTAAAGGTGATAATAAGATTGGGACAACCAAAAAAGGGATTGGCCCAGCTTATATGGATAAGGCGGCCCGTGTCGGAATCAGAGTGGCAGATTTACTGGACAGGGAAGTATTCGAAGAAAAGCTTACCCGCAATCTTGAAGAAAAGAACCGTCTTTTTGAGCGGATGTATGAAACGGAAGGCTTTAAGCTGGAAGAGATCCTGGACGAATACTATGAATATGGCCAGCAGGTGGCAAAGTATGTCTGTGATACTTCCGTTGTGCTGAATGATGCTCTTGATGAAGGGCGCCGCGTTCTATTTGAAGGGGCACAGGGCGTAATGCTTGATATCGATCAGGGAACTTATCCTTTTGTAACTTCCTCAAACCCTGTGGCTGGTGGAGTAACAATTGGATCAGGTGTAGGCCCGAGCAAGATCAAACATGTAGTTGGAGTCTGCAAAGCCTACACAACAAGAGTTGGCGATGGACCATTCCCAACAGAGCTTGACAATGAAATCGGCAATCAGATCCGTGAAGTAGGCCGTGAATATGGCACAACTACAGGAAGACCGCGCCGTGTTGGCTGGTTTGACAGTGTCGTTGTTCGCCATGCCCGCAGGGTTAGCGGACTTACAGACCTGAGCCTGAATTCAATCGATGTTCTGACAGGCATTGAAACACTGAAAATTTGTGTCGCATACCGCTATAAAGGGGAAGTCATTGAAGAATTCCCGGCAAGCCTTAAGACCCTTGCTCAATGCGAGCCTGTCTATGAAGAGCTTCCAGGCTGGAAAGAAGATATTACTGGATGTAAAACTCTTGATGAGCTTCCTGACAATGCAAGACATTATATTGAAAGAGTTTCTCAGCTGACTGGAATTCCGCTATCCATCTTCTCTGTAGGACCGGATCGGAACCAGACAAATGTAGTCAGAAGTCCTTGGCGCCAAAACTAAAAGTGAGAAAAGAAAGCTCCCTTAAAAGTGGAAGCTTTCTTTTTTTAAAATTAATTCAAAAAAACCTTGTACAACATAAAAGGTCTATGGTAATATAAAAAAGTCGTCGAAGGGCGACAGGAAATGTCGAAATAACATCTTAGATTAGCTAGTCGGTTGAGGCAGATTGCTTATTATATCGATAAATATGCTAGTTAATATTTGAGCCATTAGCTCAGTCGGTAGAGCATCTGACTTTTAATCAGAGGGTCGAAGGTTCGAGTCCTTCATGGCTCACCATTTATCCGGCCCCTTGGTCAAGCGGTTAAGACACCGCCCTTTCACGGCGGTAACACGGGTTCGAATCCCGTAGGGGTCACCATTTTTATTACAGGTTATAATAGCTTGGCTCAGTAGCTCAGTCGGTAGAGCAGATTTCTTGCTTCACCGAATGAACATCCTCGGCAATCTGCGAGACAGGCCGGAGGTCTTTCGAGCAAAGGACTTAATCATACCGATTAAGGACATTAATATTAGCTTGGCTCAGTAGCTCAGTCGGTAGAGCAAAGGACTGAAAATCCTTGTGTCGGCGGTTCGATTCCGTCCTGAGCCATCAAAAAAGGGAGCGTGTATCCAATACATGCTTCTTTTTTTGTGTGTTAGTTGTCATTTTATGTAAATTTATAGGTGGAATATACTGTGTTTCACCAATATTTTTACAAAATACGTTATTAATTGGCAGCTTTTATACATTTCCGTTACATCATGGCCGTTTTTACGATATGAATAGTGATTTATGATAAGGTAAAAAAGGAATATTTTTAACTACTAGTATATTGGTACTGCTTGTTTCCAGCGTGTTGTTGTACCTGCAGGAGGATTATATGAAAGGTTTAAAACTGAATTTGCCTAAATCCGCAACACAGATAAAACGGAATATCAATAAAATCATTGTTTACGCGCTGATGTCAACAGCTTTGACCCTAGGGACAGGAGCCCTTTCAACAGAGGCTGCTGAAGCTGATTTAACGACGGTGTATCATGTATATAAACAGGATGACTTTATCGGAACAGTCACCGATAAGAATGAAGTGGAGAAGGTAATTGAGGAAAAAACAAATTCCTTAGTGGAAGTATATGACGGACTTGACCTTGAGCTTGGCAAAGATCTTTCCTATGTTCCGGAACAGGTTTTCCAGTCAGCTTCCACAGCCAATACGGAAATAGTCCTGGATAAGCTGGAAAATGAACTAACAGTGCTTGCTAAGGCAGCGGTGTTCGCTATTGACGGAAAGGAGATAGCCTACGTAAAGGATATCGATTCAGCACAGGAAGTCATCAGGCAGCTAAAGCTGGACTTTGTAACAGAAAATGAACTCAAGGATCTGGAGAATCGCCGAAAATCTACTCATCTACCTTTACCACCATTAAAGAAAGATGAAACACGATTATTAGACGTAAAATTATCAGAAGATGTTTCCATTTCAGCTGATGAAATTGACCCAGAGAAAATTTTAAGCATTGAAGAAGCGGTTAAGCTGTTTAAGAATGGAACCCTGGAAGAGAAGAAGTACGAGGTCCAGCCAGGCGATGTTCTTGGAACAATAGCGGATGATCATAAGCTTAGCCTTCAACAGCTGTTGTCACTCAATCAGGAGCTTTCTGGAGAATCTGTTCTAAAACCTGGGCAAAAGCTAAAGGTAACCTATCATGAGCCATATGCAAAGGTAATCGTTGATAAGGAAGTCTACAGGGAAGAAACTGTAGATTATCAAAAAGAAGTAATAACCGATTCTTCAATGTTTAAAGGGGATACGAAAGTAAAGCAAGAAGGCAGAGATGGCCTGAAAGGAATCACTTATTCGATCACGGAGGAAAATGGACGGGTGACACAACAAAAGGAAATAGAGGAAACCGTCCTAAAGGAACCGATTAAAGAAATCACCATTAAAGGGACGAAAGTCATTCCTTCACGTGGAGATGGAAATTTTACATGGCCTGCTTCCGGAGGTTACATCTCCAGCAAAATGGGTTACCGATGGGGAAAGGTTCACAAGGGGATTGATATTGCAAGGCCGAGCAACCTTACTATTAAGTCAGCAGATAATGGTGTCGTTTTATCGGCAGGCTATGATAATGGCGGCTATGGCAACAAGGTTGTCATTGATCATCAAAATGGGTACAGGACGATATATGCACACCTTGATTCCATATCTGTCAGTTCTGGACAAACCGTGCCACGGGGATCTAAAATTGGGGTAATGGGATCAACAGGCGATTCAACTGGTGTTCATCTCCATTTTGAGGTATACAAGAATGGAAACCGCATTGACCCGCTGAGTGTAGTAGGTAAATAAGTGAAAATAAGTCTCTAGACGTCACGACTAGAGACTTTTTTACATTTATTAGTGACTTTGGCAGAGAAGATTTGAGAAGGTTTTATCAGATGAATTCAGTTTTTGCCTGAAATAAAGTAAAATAGAAAGAATAAGACCTTTTTTAGATGAAGATTCCTATTATATAGAACTAAAGAATAGAAGGAGAATTGGTATGGATAAGAAAATACTGGTTGTCGATGATGAAAAACCAATTGCAGATATATTACAGTTCAATCTAAAGAAAGAGGGCTACGAGGTTTACTGTGCCTATGACGGGAATTCTGCCCTCGAAATGGTTGAAGAAATTCACCCAGACATTATCCTCCTTGATATTATGCTTCCATTAAGAGATGGAATGGAGGTTTGCCGTGAAGTCAGGAAAAAGTACGAGATGCCAATTATCATGCTGACAGCGAAAGACTCTGAAATTGATAAGGTGCTCGGACTTGAACTTGGAGCTGATGACTATGTAACTAAACCATTCAGTACAAGGGAATTGATTGCAAGGGTTAAAGCGAACCTGCGCCGACATCAGCAAAATGCAGCAAAGGCAGATGAAGAGGAGGAAACCAACGAGATTACCATCGGTTCCTTGACGATCCACCCGGATGCCTATGTTGTTTCCAAGCGAGGAGAAACAATCGAGCTGACTCACCGTGAGTTTGAACTGCTGCACTATCTGGCAAAGCATATTGGCCAGGTCATGACAAGGGAACACCTGCTTCAGACAGTGTGGGGCTATGATTATTATGGAGATGTCCGGACAGTAGATGTAACCGTAAGACGTCTGCGCGAGAAAATAGAAGACAACCCTAGCCATCCTACCTGGATTGTCACCCGCAGAGGGGTCGGATATTATTTAAGAAACTCTGAGCAGGAGTAAGGACAGATAATGAAAAAGGTTGGTTTTTTTCGCTCGATCCATTTTAAATTTGTCATCATTTACATTCTGCTGATTTTAATAGCCATGCAAATCATTGGTGTATACTTTGTAAAAAAACTGGAAGATACCCTGATGACCAACTATCAGAATTCCTTAAAGCAGCGGGTCAACTTGCTTGTTTACGATATTGAGGAAGAAATGGTGAAAGAGCGTGGGAAGGAAGACCCGACCGAGGAAGAAGCTATCTGGAAAATTCTTGATGATTACCAAACCTCCGATATTTCCGAAATTCGGGTCATCGATGGGGGCAGCTTCCGGATTCTTGGCACCTCCGATCCAGACAATCAGGGACTTGTCGGTCAAAGAACCACAGAATTGAAAATCAAACGCTCCATTGTCTTAGACAAAGAGGAGAGCATCATACAGGTGGATACCAAAAGGGGCAAGGAAGTCAAGAGAGTCTGGGTCCAATCAACACCGATCCGGTCAAAGGGAGAGGTCATAGGTGCTGTATATCTAGTTGCACAAGTGGAAAACATTTTTTCACAGATGAAGGATATCAATAAAATCCTTGCGACTGGTACAGCGATCGCCCTCATTTTTACTGCCATTCTGGGGATTTTGCTTGCACAAACCATTACAAGGCCGATCTCGGACATGAAGAAGCAGGCCCTTGCAATGACACGGGGTAACTTTACGAGGAAAGTAAAAGTGTATGGCTATGATGAAATTGGACAGCTCGCCATTACCTTTAATGACTTAACAAAAAAGCTGCAGGAAGCAAATGCAACAACTGAAGGGGAAAAACGGAAGCTTAGCTCGGTTATTTCCTATATGACCGATGGAGTTATTGCGACGGATCGGAAAGGGAAAATCATTCTGATCAACGAACCGGCAGCTAAAATTCTGGATGTTTCACGTGAAACAGTCCTGTCTGATCCAATTGTATCTGTTCTTGGGATTGAGGATGAGTATACATTTGAAGACTTGCTGGAGCAGCAGGAATCGGTCATTCTTGATTACAGCACCAAAAACAAACCTTATATTTTGCGTGCCAATTTCTCTGTTATTCAGAAGGACAGCGGTTTTGTGAACGGCTTGATTGCGGTACTTCATGATATTACGGAACAGGAAAAAATCGAAATGGAGCGAAGAGAGTTCGTCGCCAATGTTTCCCACGAACTCAGGACACCATTAACCACGATGAGAAGCTATCTCGATGCTCTCGCTGAAGGTGCCTGGAAGGATGATGAGATTGCTCCTCAATTCCTGCAGACTACTCAGACTGAGACAGAGAGAATGATCAGGCTAGTAAATGATTTACTTCAGCTTTCCAAAATGGATAGTACAGACTATCGACTGAACAAGGAATGGATTGACTTTCCAACATTTTTCAGTCGAATCATTGATCGATTCGAATTTACCAAAAATCAAAATGTCACGTTTGTCCGCAAGCTGCCAAAAACAAGTATATTTGTGGAAATAGACGAAGATAAAGTGACACAGGTTTTATATAACATCATTTCAAACGCGATGAAGTATTCCCCTGAAGGCGGGAGAATCGTCTTCAAGGTAAAAGAAAAGGACACTGAGATTGTTGTCAGTATTTCTGATGAAGGGGTCGGGATTCCTAAAAATAATTTGGATAAAATCTTTGACCGCTTCTATCGGGTGGATAAGGCCAGGACACGAAAGCTGGGCGGTACTGGACTTGGCCTTGCTATAGCAAAGGAAATGGTAACCGCCCATGGAGGAAGAATCTGGGCAACCAGTGTGGAAGGGAAAGGAACAACCATTTATTTCACCTTGCCTTATGACCGGAATGCAGAGGATGATTGGTCATGACATATGAAAATATTAAAACGGCAATCTTAACCATTTTAATTGTTCTTGGCGGAGTGCTTACATGGAATATATGGACCTTTCAGCCGGAGTATGAAATTATCGAGAATGAAAACACGGTCAATGAGGTAAACATCGGCTCAAAACGGGAAATAAAGAGAATTGTGAAGCCTCATCAGGTCATTTTCCATACAGGCGGGAAGGATTACGGAACCAATAACATAGTTGTGATTGACAGAGTCACAGCAATGGCGAGCAAGTGGAAGTATTATGATGTGAAGAAGTCTTCAGAGAGCAGTTCGCAACTGAACAAGCGATTTTCCCAGGATAATCAAACCGAGATTATATTCCCGGATGAGGTTCCCATTGACTTGTATAAAAAGGTTCTTAACTTCGAAGACCAGAATATTCCGAAGTTTGAGTTTGACCGGATCATCATTGACGCTAAAACCGGGCAAAGGGAAGAAGGATCCATTTACTTTTATTCTTCCAAGAACCAGGAAGCTTATATAAGCAATGTCAGTGTTTCAGCCATCAATGAGTTCTCGAAAGAATTTCAGGATGAGGCCGCAAGCTTTAACCCGTATTTTCCGCATAAGATGTCGGGCGGGAAGACGGTCTATCTGCCAGTTAATCAAACAAAGATGGTGAAATATACGTATTATCGGAACAATATCGATCCGGATGAGTTGAAGGAAGCTTTGTTCAGGGACCCAAGCTTTGTTCAAAAGAGTGTGGTACAGGATGGAGAAGAGTATGCGGACGAAGCGAGCAAAATGACGGTTGACAACAATACGAACATGATAGATTACGTGAACCCTTTCAGGGAAAACGACGCCGTCATAGGAACGACCAATCTTGTCCAGAAAAGCATTGATTTTGTGAATGATCACAGCGGCTGGACTGATAACTACCGCTATGTCTATAAAGATGATTTTAATCAAAAAGTAGTCTTCAGGATGTACAGCAGTGAGGGCTACCCAATATTTAATCAACTGGGGATGTCTGAAATTTCCCAGACATGGGGGCCGAAGGATATTAGCCGCTATGAACGGCCAAACTTTCACCTTGAACTGCCGCTGAATCCCGAGATGAATATGGTCACCTTGCCTTCGGGGGAGGAAGCCCTTGAGATTCTGAAGCAAAAGACAGATTTGAAGCCTGAACTGATTAAGGATATCTCACCAGGCTATTATATGAAAAAGGATCCGGACGATTCTTCTTTGATCTTTCTGGAACCAGGGTGGTTTTATAATTATGATGATGAATGGCGGGAATTGCTGCTTGATGGGGAGGTGAGATAAATGGATTGGAGCAAGATCAAGACCATTTTTATCATCAGTTTCCTTATCCTGGATATTTATCTTGCCTATCAATTTATTAATACGAGAAGTGAAGCAAAGAACTATGAATTCTATAAGGAAGTTTCTCTGGAAGAAAAGCTGAAAAATGATGATATTGATATAGAATTCAGTACCCCTTCTGATACTATTATGAAGGAGCGTTATGTCAGCGTAAGACCTAAGATTTTTGTTAAAGACGAGCTGCTTTCAAATCAGACTCAGCAATTGGGGCTGGGCGATGGAGCTGTTTTAAGAGGCAAGCTTGACAAACCTATCGAGCTTAATGAGAAATTTAATCCTGAAGAGTTTACTGCTGCCGTAATGAACGATGTGCAATCGGGAGAAGAATACCGTTTCTGGAAAAAGGACGACGAGGAAAATACCATCACGTATTTTCAGCAATACAAGGGAAAGCCAATTTATCATAATCTCAACGGCAAGCTCACTTTCTTTATAAATGATCAGAATGAAGTGACCTCCTATGAGCAGAGTTACCTGGAGCCAACAGAGGAATTGATGGAGGAAGAAGAGGTCATCACCCCGATGGAGGCCATTGAGACCCTTTATAAAAAAGGATTATTGAGTCCAAAAAGTAAAATTACAAAGGCTGAGCTTGGTTATTCAACTCTAGTACAGCTGACAGCCTCCCAGGTGCTGGCGCCAACATGGAGAATTCTCGTAAATGGGGAAGGAAACCTGTTTGTACATGCTTTTGAAGGACAGGTAATCCAGTTGAACAGTGAAGAATCTGAAGTAACGGAGTGAAAATATATGACTTTGCATTTTAGTGTTCTCGCAAGTGGGAGTACGGGAAATGCGATCTATGTGGAGACGGAGGACCAGAGCTTTTTGGTTGACGCAGGATTAAGCGGGAAACAAATGGACGCTTTATTCAAGGAAGTCGGCCGGGAAATGAAGAACCTCTCCGGGATATTAGTAACGCATGAACACAGCGATCACATAAAGGGAATCGGCATCGTTGCCCGCAAGTACAAGCTCCCCATCTATGCAAATGATAAGACATGGAAGGCGATGGATGGGTTAATTGGGGAAGTTCCGGTTGATCAGAAATTCACCTTTGAGATGGAAACTGTTAAAAGCTTTGGTTCGCTGGATATTGAATCCTTTGGTGTTTCGCACGATGCCGCCGAGCCAATGTTTTATGTTTTTCACCATGAAGGAAAGAAACTGGTCCTTATAACGGATACGGGTTACGTGAGTGACAGAATGAAGGGGATCATCACTAATGCGGATGCCTACGTGTTTGAAAGCAACCATGATGTACAGATGCTCCGAATGGGGCGTTATCCTTGGAATATTAAGCGGAGGATCCTTGGCGATTATGGCCATGTATCCAATGAAGATGCCGCGATTGCAATGAGCGAAGTAGCAGGAGATAACACGAAAAGCATTTATTTAGCCCATTTGAGCCTTGATAACAACATGAAGGACCTTGCGAGGATGTCTGTTTCGCAGACACTTGAAAGCCGGGGAATTGCAGTAGGAGAGCAGCTGTCTCTATTTGATACCGATCCAAAAAAGCCGACTATCTTGACGGCAGTTTAGGTTCAAAGGATAGCAGTGCTTACGGCAAAAAGAATGGAAGCTGGCCGCTTTCATTCTTTTTTTTATGGTGTCTTAAAAAGGCTTTTAAATTAAAATTTTTGGCTTCAAAGGGTATAATGTAGGTAGAAAATTCTTACTGCAGATGTTGATGAGAAAGGATTGGTTAAGTTTGGGCTATTATGATGAAGATAACCAGCGGCGTTACCAGGAGCAAAAGGGAAGAAAGGGAGGATCTTTCTTATCCGGACTTCTGGGAGCTGTGGTTGGGGCTTTATTAATTATTTTTACCATACCAGTACTGTCCAATACAGGCTTGCTGCCGTACAGTGTGGAGCCAAGGAATAATGCTGATACAACTAATCAGACTGGACAGAATCAATCTGGTGCAGCAAAGAATGTGTCCGTTGATGTCACTTCTGAAGTTACAAAGGCCGTTGATAAAGCCGGAGAAGCGGTCGTTGGCATTACGAATATCCAGAATACAAGCAACTGGTTTGGCAGCAGCCAGCAGCAAGAAGCCGGCACAGGGTCCGGAGTCATTTATAAAAAACAGGGCGATAAAGCCTATGTGGTTTCCAACCACCACGTAGTAGAGGGGGCATCCGAGCTAGAGGTCAGCCTTAATGACGGAACGAAGATTCCTGCGAAGATGATTGGCAGCGATCCATGGACCGACCTCGCTGTATTGGAGATTTCAAGCGACAAGGTCAAAACCGTTGCCGAGTTCGGCAATTCGGATAAGCTGAAAATCGGAGAACCTGTCATTGCAATAGGAAACCCGCTAGGTTTGACTTTTTCCGGTTCAGTAACCCAAGGGATCATTTCCGGTCTGGAACGGGCCATCCCGGTAGATATCAACCAGGACGGAACGCCGGATTGGCAGGCCCAGGTTATTCAGACGGATGCCGCGATCAACCCTGGAAACAGCGGAGGGGCGCTTGTGAATATTGATGGTCAGGTCGTCGGGATCAATTCCATGAAAATCGCCCAGACATCCATAGAGGGAATCGGGCTTTCAATCCCAATCAACTCGGCTATGCCGGTAATCAGCGACCTGGAGAAGTTCGGCGAAGTGAAACGTCCTTATATGGGCATATCCTTAAGTTCAGTAAATGAGATTCCAGAGCATTTTCAGGAGTCTATGCTCCAGCTCCCAGAGGATATCAACTACGGTGTGGCAATTCAGGAGGTTCAGCCTAATTCACCAGCAGCGAAGGCTGGCCTGAAGGCACTTGACGTCATAGTAGAGATGGATGGGAAGAAAATCAATGATGCCGTAGATCTTCGAAAACATTTATATAATGAAAAAGATGCTGGAGATGAAATGAAGGTTAAGTTTTACCGGAAAGGGAAGCTGCAGGAAGCAACAATGGTTCTTTCCCAGGAAGAACTGACCTGATAAAGGAAATGTTAAAGCAGAGAGCAATTATTCAGCTCTCTGCTTTTTACATGGAAATAATAATGCCTTAACCATTTTACCGTATGCTAAAATGGTCTGTGGATAAATTATAAATAAATCTTCTTTGCACGAAAACAGAGAGCATAAAAAGGAAAAGGAGCTGAAAAGCAATGATTTACTGCTGTGAGGAGCATGTGGAATTGGCGTTGGATGAGACGGTGGATGAGCATGAATTGGCACCAAAACTAGAAAAAGTTGTGGAAAACAGCGATTTTATCTGTGGATACTGTGGACAACAAGCTGTATATATTGTAGGGAACGAATGATCGCCTACTAAATGTGGATTTCGTTGTGAATATGTGGATAACTTTTGTGGATAAGATGTTTGTAAACTGTTTGTAAAGTGGGGATGGCTTGTGAATATCTCAATTGTCACAGTTGGGAAATTAAAAGAAAAATACTTAAAACAAGGGATAGAGGAATATCTAAAGAGGCTCGGCAGTTACGCCAAGGTGGAAATAATCGAAGTGCCAGACGAAAAAGCCCCAGAGGAATTAAGCGAGATTGAAATGGAGCAGGTCAAGCAAAAGGAGGGAGAGCGGATCCTTGCAAAAATTCATCAGGATGCACATGTCATTGCACTGGCCATCAACGGAAAGCTGAAATCATCCGAGGAACTGGCTGATACACTTAATAAACTGGCTACCTACGGGAAAAGCAAGGTAACCTTTATTATTGG
Organism: Mesobacillus foraminis; assembly: GCF_004340465.1. Lineage (GTDB taxonomy): Bacteria > Bacillota > Bacilli > Bacillales > Cytobacillaceae > Mesobacillus_B > Mesobacillus_B foraminis. The sequence goes on from NZ_SLVV01000008.1 coordinate 45,513, forward strand.
CGGCTCCCTTGGCTTAGGCGGTGAGGTACTTAAGCGGGCAGATGAACAGCTAAGCTTCTCCAAAATGACCTTCCCGCACCAGCTGATGAGGCTGATATTGGTGGAACAGATTTACCGGGCGTTTCGGATCAATCGGGGGGAACCTTACCATAAGTAGATGAGGTTTTGGTTGTAATACCTTGTAACCTTAATAAGGTTGTCTCCCAAAATGCTTGTATACAATATTGAGTGGAATAAAAAAATTTTGATAGGATGACAAAATGAAAAATGATGTTACTTTAACGGTAAAGGGCAAGTATGTAAATAAATATAAAGACGGTTATCCGCTTATTTTAAGAGATGCAATCATTAATTTGAACGAAGTTACTGCAGAAGGAACCATTGTCCGCTTAGTTGATGATAAAAATAAGTTCATAGCAAAAGGCTATTATGGCAAACAAAATAAAGGTTATGGATGGGTTCTTAGCAGAAATGAGAATGAACAGATTGACCAAAGGTTTTTTGTGAATAAAATGAAGGCTGCCATCAAGTATAGAGAATCGTTTTTTAACAGCCCGGATACCAATGCTTTCAGGATCGTGAATGGAGAAGGCGATGGTTTAGGAGGGTTAACTATAGAGTATTTTGATGGCTACTATTTAATCAACTGGTATAGCCAGGGAATTTACCGCTTTCGGGAGTATATCATAAATGCTCTAAAAGAATTAGTTGAGTTTAAGGCAATTTATCAAAAGAAAAGATTTGATGTCAGCGGGAAATATATTGAAGAAGATGATTTCGTAGCGGGAGAAAGAGGAATCTTCCCAATTAACGTAAAAGAAAATGGGGTAAACTTTGCTGTTTACTTAAATGAAGGTGCGATGGTTGGTGTTTTTTTAGACCAAAGAAATGTAAGAAAGACTATTCGGGATGCTTATGCGGAGGGAAAGAACGTACTGAACACCTTTTCCTACACAGGTGCATTTTCAGTATTTGCGGCCGTAGGAGGCGCAGTTAAAACAACAAGTGTGGATTTAGCAAATAGAAGCTTAAACAAGACCATTGAACAATTTCGTCTTAACGGGTTAGATATTGATTCACAAGATATCGTTGTTGGGGATGTATTCAATTACTTTAAATATGCAGTGAAAAAACAGCTAAGGTTTGATATGCTCATACTCGATCCTCCAAGCTTCGCAAGGTCAAAAAAAATGGTATTTAGCGCGGAAAAGGATTATAAAAATCTTTTAAAGGAAGCTATTTCAATAACAGAAGATGAGGGAATTATTGTAGCATCGACTAATTCCAGCTCTTTTAATATGAAAAAATTTAAAAGCTTTATTGATCAGGCGTTTAAAGAAATGAACAGAAATTATCAGCTAGTTGAGGAATTTTCCCTTCCGAAAGACTTTAAAACAATAAAAGAATTCCCAGAGGGCAACTATCTTAAGGTTGTCTTTATAAAGAATTTGCCATAGAAAAAGGAAAATGATATCAGTCAGTTAAGCATATAAGTGACAGTTTTAAAAAAACCTCATTTAGATACCTTACGGGGTACCGTGCCGTAAATAGATACAATTTTTTATAAAGAAAGCAGAGATATGATTCGTACATCTCTGCTTCCTAATTTAAGCTGTTATTTATTTTTTTGAGAGAGAGTCTAAAGAAGGAGGCTCTCTCTATCTTATTTCAGGTCTTCAATCGAATCAATATCGACATACTCTGGCACAACCAGTCCATTCTTCGTCCCATGGAGATTTGGTCCTAGGTCAACGACCTCGTTTTTATACGTATTATAATACTCAACATGCGTAGTTGGGAGCCATGCACCAACCATCCCATCTGCACTCCCATTGGCTACACCAGCGAACATAGGCCCAACTTCAACTTGGCTTAATGTCACTTCATAACCATTTTGCTCAAGAACTTTGCCAATCACATAGGTACTGGCTATTTCTGTGTCCCAGGCTACAAAAACCAGTTTGATTGGTTCACCACTTCCTGATTGGGCACCGTTTGTCCATTCGGAAACTTTGTCAGCATGGGCTTTAATCCACTTTTCAGCAGCCTCACTCGGTTCCATACCATCTGTAATATCGACCATCACGGATTCCATATCACTTGGTTCCCAGGAAAATTGGTCAAGGATGCTATAAGCACCAGGTGCATCCTGTTTGAGACCTTTTCTTACAATTGAATGAATACTTTCTTCTCCGCCAAACGACCCTTTTGAATCTTTGAGATATTTTAGATCAAACGAGGAGAACATCCAATGTGGTGACCATCCAGTGATTATAATTGGTTCTTGATTCGTGTAGGCTTTCTGCAGCTCAGCAACCATTGCGGCAGAAGAACCTTCGATTAACGTCCAGTCGTCTAGCCCGTAATCCTCCAGTGCTGTATTTGTCAACTCCATCAATCCTGCTCCGGGTTCAATTCCAACAATTTCATATTCTGTTTGGGCACCAATCCCGTTAGCATTCTTGTTCACAGTAGTCTTGTTGTCTGCAATCACCCCAACAATAGCCGTACCGAGTACAAGCAAAGCTAAAACAGAAAAAGCTATTTTAGGCTTAATAACATGCCTATAAGCTGGGTTACGCAAGTTTTGCGTGATACGGTCCAGAATAATCGCGATGAAGACAATTGATAACCCGGCTTCAAATCCTTGGCCAACGTCAATTTGGCTTACTGCTCGGTAAACATCTGCACCAAGTCCGGGTGCCCCAACTAAGGAAGCCGTAACCACCATGGAAAGTGCAAGCATAATACTTTGGTTAACCCCGGCCATTATGGTTGGCGTAGCCAAAGGCAACTGGACTTTGAACAATTTTTGACTGGCAGTGGAACCAAAAGCATCTGCAGCCTCAATTAAATCTTCCGGCACTTTTTGAATACCCAGATTCGTCATTCGAATGGTGGGTGCAATTGCAAAAATAAAGGAGGCTATAATTCCCGGTACAACTCCAATCCCAAAAAATAAAATAGCTGGAATCAAATAAACAAATGCCGGCATCGTTTGCATAAAGTCTAAAATAGGTGTAACTATGCGTTGCACTGTTTTTCTTTGTGCACACCATATTCCTATCGGAATTCCAATGATAATCGTCAGTAATCCCGATAATAAAACAATCGCGATGGTTTCAATACTTGAATCCCAATAACCGAGATTAACAATCAAAAGTAAACTTAATAACGTAAAAATTCCTAACGGCCATCTGCTTGTATAAATAACCAAAAGAGTTAATGCGAGAATTAAGACAATAGGAGGCCCTACGCTTAAAACGTTTGTGATAATATCCAATAGACCACCGATTAGATTGGTGATAAAAGAAAAAAAACCTGCCCATGCAACGGTTAGCCATGCGACAAAAGAATCGACCCATTCCCCTAACGGAATTTTAGCTATATCCATTTAATTAGTCACTCTCCAGTTCATTCAAAGAATCTTTATTCCCTGACAAGGCACCAATGACAGCTCCACGTATCACAATTCCCTTGAATCGTCCATGTTCATCTATAACAGATAATGGCAGACTGGATGTCGCAATCATATCCATCAGATCTGTAAGTAATGTATCTTCTGAAACCGTAGGGATATCGGTTGTCATGGCTTCGGCAATGGTTTGATTCTGGTCAATGGCTTGACGTGCTTGTTCAGCGGTAATCGCACCCAATAACTTATTTTTCCGATCAACGATAAAAATGCTGGAGTAACCTTGATTACGCATAATTCCTAACGCAACCCTTGGACCTCGGTCTACACTAATCTTTTCTCCACGCTTCATCACATGCGACGCGGTCAGTACTTTCGATAAATCAACATCTTCCACAAACTTCTCGACAAATTCATTAGCAGGCTTGATCATAATTTCCTCAGGTGTTCCCAGTTGAATCACACTGCCATCTTTCATCAGGGCAATTCGATCGCCAATTCGCAGTGCTTCATCTAAATCATGGGTGATAAAAATAATCGTTTTCTGATACTGTTCCTGAATGCCAATTAATTCATCCTGCATGTCTTTACGAATTAACGGGTCTAGAGCGCTGAAGGCTTCGTCCATCAGGATAATATCTGTATCGCTTGCAAGAGCCCTAGCAAGGCCAACCCTTTGTTGCATTCCACCGCTCAACTGTGATGGGTATTGGTGTTCGTACCCTTTTAACCCGACAGCTTCTAATGCCTGCATTGCTTTTTCGCGACGTTCATTAGGAGTGACCTTCTTGATTTCAAGACCAAATTCAGCATTTTCTAAAATTGTTTTATGTGGAAAAAGGGCAAAGTTTTGAAAAACCATACTAATTCTTTTTTGTCTGGTTTCCCGTAATCTTGCGGGATTCATTTTCACGATATCTTCATTCTTGATCAGGATTTCTCCAATGGTAGGATCAATCAACCTGTTAAACATCCGAATTAACGTTGACTTTCCACTCCCGGATAAACCCATGATGACAAAAATTTCACTGGGATAAATTTTAAAACTAACATTATTAACCCCAACAGTAAGCCCGGTTTCTTTTAAGATTTCTTTCTTGGATTTTCCCTGTTTTAACAAATCAATGGCAGCTTTCGGAGATTTGCCAAAGATCTTCGAGACATTCCTTACTTCAACGTATGGATTCATCAAATCACCTCGTTTATAAATTGAGTTAATCCCCATTATTTAGTTTTCCCTTTTTTGAATGCCACTATGAAAAATTCCATAGGAGGAGGGATATATATAATAAGTAATCGTGAGCCTGAATATGAAAGGAGAAAGGTAGATTCCTCATTGAATCGTATCGATTTTTAAAAGGAATTTATGGAAGCGAGAAAAGTGCAGGTAAGTACGAATTATCCTCAATTTTGGGGAAAACACGAAAAAGCCGCCTTACTATCAAATAGTAAAGCGGCTTTCCAGTTAGATTAACAGAACGGGCTGTTAAACCTGTATTCCATTAGTTTCGAATGAGATAATCGAATGCGCCCAAGGCAGCGGTCGCACCAGATCCCATTGAAATAATGATTTGCTTGTAGGCACTGTCTGTGCAGTCGCCGGCAGCAAACACCCCAGGGATGTTGGTAGCGCCATGCTTGTCCACGACGATTTCGCCGAAGCGAGTGCGTTCAATCGTTTCACCTAACCAGTCCGTGTTTGGCACAAGACCGATCTGAACGAATACACCCTCCAATTCTACGTGGTGCTCTTCACCTGTTTCACGGTCAATGTAGGAAATGCCGTTTACTTTGTCAGTACCCGTAATCGCCTTTGTCTGAACGTTCTTCAGGACAGTTACATTAGGGAGGCTGTATAGACGCTCCTGGAGGACAGCATCGGCTTTCAATTCCGGCATGAACTCGAGGACTGTGACATGCTTCACAATGCCTGCCAGATCAATTGCTGCCTCGATGCCGGAGTTTCCTCCGCCAATAACCGCTACATGCTTACCTTCGAACAGTGGACCGTCACAATGAGGGCAGTAGGCTACACCTTTGTTTTTAAACTCTGCTTCACCTGGTACCCCAACATTGCGCCAGCGGGCACCTGTTGAAAGGATAACGGTCTTGCTCTTTAGGACAGCGCCGTTTTCAAGTTCAAGTTCAACGAAGTCCTTCTTCTCCAAGCCTTTGGCACGCTGAAGGTTCATCACATCGATGCCATACTCTTTTACATGTTCCTCAAGGCTCGCTACGAGCTTAGGACCTTCTGTATATTTTGTGCCGATAAAGTTCTCGATGCCCATGGTATCCATGACCTGGCCGCCAAAGCGTTCAGCTACGATACCTGTGCGGATGCCTTTGCGCGCCGCGTAGATGGCTGCACTTGCACCAGCAGGTCCGCCTCCGACAACAAGCACATCATAAGGGTCCTTATCGGAAAGCTCTGAAGCATCCGGGCCGCTGCCCATCTTGCCAAGAATCTCTTCAAGGGTCATGCGTCCGCTGCCAAAGGATTCCCCATTCAGGAACACAGTTGGTACAGCCATGATGTCCTTGCTTTCAACTTCTTCTTTAAAAGCAGCACCGTCAATCATGGTATGTGTGATGCCAGGGTTAAGATTGCTCATCAGGTTGAGCGCCTGCACGACATCTGGACAGTTGTGGCAAGTTAGGCTGATATAAGATTCAAAGTGGTACTCGCCTTTAATGTTTTTCACCTGGTCGATGACACTCTGATCAACCTTAGGAGCTCTTCCGCTCACTTGGAGCAGAGCCAAAACCAATGATGTAAATTCGTGTCCAAGCGGGATACCGGCAAAAACGATGCCAGTATCTTCCTTGGTACGATTTACACTAAAGCTCGGAGTCCGCTGCAATTGGGCCTGTTCTACCTTGATTTTGGAAGACATGGTGGCAAGTTCATCCACCAGTGCCAGCATGTCACGAGATACATCATCGGAACCTGCGCTGACTTTTAGAAGAACTTCTCCCTCCATCAGTTCAAGATATTGAGCTAATTGTGCTTTTATATCTGCATCTAGTAACATTTAAATCTGCTCCTTAAATTTTGCCGACAAGGTCAAGGCTTGGCTTCAGTGTTGCAGAACCTTCCTGCCATTTTGCCGGGCAAACTTCGCCTGGATTGTTTCGCACATATTGTGCTGCTTTAATCTTGTTTACAACAGTGCTAGCGTCACGGCCGATTCCGCCTGCATTAATTTCAACAGTCTGGATGACACCGTCTGGATCGATGATGAAAGTACCGCGGTCTGCAAGACCTTCTTCTTCGTTCAATACGTCGAAGATGCGGGAAATCTTTTGGGAAGGGTCGCCAATCATTACATATTCGATTTTGCTGATAGCTTCTGAATGATCATGCCAAGCCTTATGTGTGAAATGAGTATCAGTAGATACAGAATAGACTTCCACTCCAAGATCCTTCAAAGTTGCATATTCATTTTGCAGGTCTTCCAGCTCAGTAGGGCAAACGAATGTGAAATCTGCTGGGTAAAAGCAAACAACACTCCATTTACCTTTAAAGTTTTGCTCGCTAACATCGATGAACTCTCCGTTGTGGTAAGCTTTTGCTGCAAATGGTGCTACTTCTTTTCCAATTAGGGACATTTTGATATTCCTCCTAGTTTATTTTAATAGTTTGCCAAAATTGAAATGGCAAAACTATTGTTTAAATGGAATTATTATAATCAAGTATCAATTATTATATACTACCGTTTATTTTGTCAAGGGATAGCATTCAGCTTTACGCAGATATATATTTTTTTCTTCACAAGTTAGTCAAATTATTTTGAAATATCGCAGGATATAGGAGCCTGATGGTGAAAAGGTTTGGTGTAAGTGTTTTCAACATTATTTTTCCGGAGGTTGATTTTACAAATGAAAATGACCGCTTATATAACAGGGGCAGACAGAGGGTTGGGTCTGGCATTGGCCAAGGTATTTCTTGAAAAAGGGTTTAAGGTCTTTGCAGGGCGCTTTATGGAAAATTGGCCGGAACTTGATGAATTAAAAGCCGTACATGGAGAGGATTTAGACATTATAACGTTGGATGTTACGGAACAGCAGTCAGTCGATGCGGCCGCGAACCATATAAAGGAACAGGCTGGCAGGCTGGATATCCTTATTAATAATGCGGGAATCTTCAAGGATCGTTCGGGGGATCTATTTGGGGAGTTTCATTATGAGGATATGATGAAGCTGATTGATACCAATACATTTGGGCCATTGCGCGTATCCCAGTCTGTTGTTCCATTATTAATGAATAGTGACTGTAAAATACTTGCAAATATTTCGTCGGAAGCTGGAAGCCTGACAGATTCCTGGAGAAAGAAGGAGTATGGCTACTGCATGTCCAAAGCGGCCTTAAACATGCAATTAACTATCATGCAAAATCAGTTAAAGGACTATGGAATAAAGGTGATGGCGTTTCATCCAGGTTATGTGAAATCGTACATAATGGGTGATTTCAACCATGAAGCAACGATTAACGCAGCCGAATCCGCCAATGGCATTGTGACTGAAATTCTTAAATTACCGGCGATAGACGAACATATGTATATCGATTACCAAGGGAATAAAATCAACTGGTAATCAAAAAGGTACTGTTGAAGGTTTGGTGAAACCAGTTCACTCAATGTTTGTATGCTGGCCACAAATAAAAAGAAGCTGAACGTTAGAGTTCAGCTTCTATAATCTTCACTGCCAGTTTGTATGAAAAACACCTTCGCGGTCCGTCCTCTCGTAAGTATGTGCACCGAAATAATCACGCTGCGCCTGCAATAGGCTGGCGTTTGACCGGCCTGTCCGGTAACTGTCGTAATAAGTGAGGGATGCACTTAGGCATGGGAAAGAAATCCCCGAATTAATTCCTTCACAGAGGATCTTCCTCAGTCCGCGTTGATAATCTCTTGCTTTTTCAGCAAAGTAAGGGGCGACCAATAGGTTGTTCAGGTCCGGCTGAGCTTCGTAAGCTTCCGATATGATATTCAGGAACTCGGCACGAATGATGCACCCGCCCCGGAAAATAAGGGCAATATCCTTTAATGGCAAGTCCCAGCCATAAAGCTCGGAAGTCATTTTATATTGTGTGAAGCCTTGCGTATAGGCGCAGATCTTTCCCATATACAGTGCCTTCCTGACATGCTCAATCCATTCCTCTTTATCTAATAAAAGCTTGTCCGCCTCTGGGCCGGAAAGAATGTCTTTTGCATGTACCCTTTGTTCTTTTAAAGAGGATATGTAGCGGGCAAACAGGGATTCAGTAATAATCGAAGAAGGGATGCCATTGTCGATTGCTTGAATGCTCGTCCATTTTCCTGTGCCTTTCTGGCCTACTTTATCCAGGATGACATCGACCAGGGGCAAGCCTGTCAATTCGTCCTTTTTCTTTAAAATTTCTGCGGTAATCTGGATTAAGTAACTGTTCAGTTCCCCTTGATTCCATGTCTCGAAGATGTCTGCAATCTCGTCAACAGATAAATGCAGCTTTTCTCGTAAAAACGTATAGGCCTCCGCAATTAATTGCATATCTGCATATTCAATCCCATTGTGGACCATTTTTACAAAATGGCCTGCTCCTTTAGGCCCAATATAAACACAGCATGGGGTATCGTCCACCTGGGCGGCTATTTTAGTCAGGATTGGAGCCGCCTTTTCATAATCATCCCGGTCTCCGCCGGGCATGATGGAAGGACCTGTTAATGCTCCGACTTCACCGCCGGAAATCCCGATCCCCAAATAGCCGATCCCTTTCGCCTTCAGGTCATCATACCGGCGTTCTGTATCTTCAAAATGGGAGTTTCCTCCATCCATGATGATATCGCCTTTCTCAAGAAAGGGGACTAAAGAACCAATCACCGAATCAATTGGCCCGCCCGCTGTCACCATTAGAAAGATCTTTCTGGGAGTTTCCAGCGATTGGACAAATTCAGCCACTTCGTAGTACGGGGTGATCTCCTGGACATCAACCTTTTTCATAAGCTGATGCGTTAAATCCTCTGTGTAATTATAGACAGCAACCTGTTCTCCCTTGTTTGCCATATTCAAGGCAATATTGCTGCCCATGACTCCTAAACCAATTACGCCAATTGTATTCATCTTTCACTGCTCCTTTAATTTAGAATAACAGGCAGTAAAGCCGCCGCTTAATAGTTGGAAGCGGGGGATCTACTGCCTGGAAGGTAAGGGTATACGAAAACGAATGAGTTTCCCTTTTATACAAACAAACTTAGCAACAGGATAAAGGCTAAACCAGCAACCGAAATGATGGTCTCAAGCAAGGTCCAGGTTGCGAATGTTTCTTTCATGCTTAAGCCGAAATACTCCTTAAACATCCAGAAACCGGCATCGTTAACGTGTGAGGCAATTACACTTCCCGCTCCAGTTGCCAGTACCACTAAAGCAAGGTTAACGTCAGTTTGTCCCAGCATCGGAATCACCAGACCAGCTGTTGTCAGCGCAGCAACAGTGGCAGATCCCAGGGAAATCCGCAGGATGGCAGCAATCAGCCAGGCAAGGACGATTGGAGACAGGGTAGTGGCTTTGAAAAGCTCGGCCACATAGTCACCGACACCTCCATCAATTAACACTTGCTTGAAGGCTCCGCCCCCACCAATAATCAAAAGCATCATGCCAATATGGGTAATTGCCGTTGTACATGAATCCATTACGTTTTTAATTGGGATCTTCCTGGCCAGCCCCATTGTATAAACAGCAACCAGCAGGGAAATCAGCATGGAAGTAGAGGCATCTCCGATAAAACGAATCGCCGCAAGGACACTGTTGTCTTCAAATCCCAATGTTTTTTGAAGCAGGGTAATAATTGTGGCAATTGACATTAAGATAACCGGAAGCATCGCTGTAAATACACTGACGCCAAATCCTGGTGTATCTTCAAGCTTAAAGACTTTCTGTTCTCCCAGAGAGGCGATGCTGCCTGTTTTCGTAAATGATTCAGGCACCAGTTTTTTAGCCAGCTTTGTAAATAATGGTCCTGCAAGAATAACTGTAGGAACAGCGACGATAAAACCGTATAGCAATACTTCGCCCAGGTTAGCTCCATATTCGCCAGCAATCACTGTTGGCCCCGGGTGCGGCGGAAGGAATCCGTGTGTCACCGATAAAGCGGCAACCATCGGAATTCCAAGGAACAAGATAGAAATCTTTAACTCTTTTGAAATAGCAAAGACGATAGGAATTAGTAACACTAATCCAACTTCGAAAAATAAAGCGATACCAATAATGAATGAGGCAGCAACCACTGCCCATTGAATATTCTTCTCCCCAAATTTGTGGACGAGGGTCATCGCAATGCGCTGTGCGCCCCCTGAATCGGCAATAAGCTTCCCTAACATTGCTCCAAGCCCAAAGATTAGCGCGAGGTGTCCAAGTGTTCCGCCTAATCCGGCCTCAATCGTTTTGACGATTTGATCAAGAGGCATCCCCAGTGCTAAAGCAACAAGGAATGAAACAATGATGAGCGATACAAAGGTATTTAGTTTAAGTCCCATAATAAGCAGCAATAAGGCCAAAATCCCAATGGCAACAATAATTAATGGCATGTGAATTCCCCCAGTTGTTATCTAGCTGTGTTTTGTCAAGCTTCTTTGATAATCAGCAATCCGTTTATAATCGTTTTCCAGCACTCTTGATAGGTCAATAAAAATTGGCAGCAGCTCCCTGTACTCCTTAACTGCGTCTTCTTTTGGTGTATGTTTGTAGGTAGTGCCAATCATTTCGGATGCGATTTCGAATGATTGTATTTTTCCTGTGGCATACAGTCCTAAAATACAGGCACCAAGGCATGAGCTTTCATAGCTTTCTGGAACGGTCACCTCTGATTCGAATATGTCGGACATCATTTGGCGCCAAACCTCGGACCTGGCAAAACCGCCTGTTGCCTGAAGTCGTGTTACAGGAGTATCCATGCACTCCGTCAAGGCTAAAAATACGGTATATAGGTTATAAATGACACCTTCAAGGGCTGCCCGGATCATATGCTCTTTTTTATGGGACATGGTTAACCCGAAGAAGGAGCCCCGGACATCCGGATTCCATAATGGAGCACGTTCCCCTGCGAGGTATGGATGGAACAGCAGTCCATCAGAGCCTGGTCTTACTCGTTCGGCAATCTTTGTTAATACTTCATAAGGATCAATTCCGAGTCTTTTTGCTGTCTCGATTTCAGAAGAAGCAAATTCATCGCGGATCCAGCGGAGGACCATTCCTCCGTTGTTGACCGGTCCGCCAATGACCCAGTGTTTTTCCGTCAGGGCATAGCAGAAGATTCTTCCTTTTTCATCTGTCTGCGGCTGGTCAATGATGGTCCGGATGGCCCCGCTTGTCCCAATTGTCACTGCAATTTCGCCGGGCCTGATGGCGTTTACACCCAGGTTGGAAAGAACTCCGTCGCTTGCTCCGATGATAAAAGGAGTTTCCGGATCAATTCCAATCTGTTTTGCCAGATTGGGGTCGCAATTGGTAAAAATCCTGGTAGTAGGGACGAGCTCAGACAATTGATTCCGCGTTATGCCAGCTATTTTTAACGCTTCTTCATCCCAGTCCAGGTCTTTCAGGTTCATCATGCACATGGCTGATGCCAAAGAATGATCGACCACATACTGATCAAAAAACTTTTTAAAGATATATTCTTTAATACCAATATATTTTTTGGTTCTGGCAGCGATTTCAGGGCGGTCATTCACAATCCAGGCAATCTTGCTCAAAGGTGACATTGGATGGATGGGCGTTCCGGTTCGCCTGTAGATTTCCTGACCGTTGAGCTCATGTTTTATTTTGTGGGACCATGCCTCGCTTCGATTATCAGCCCATGTAATACAAGGCGTAAGCGGCCGGTCATCTTCATCCATGGCTATGAGGCTGTGCATCGCACTGCTGAATGAAACAAATAATAGTTTTTTCTGGGAATGATGTTTCATAATAGCCGAAACTGCCTGTAAAACTGCCTGGAATATCTCTTCGGGATCTTGTTCAGCAGTTGAAATGTTGGGTGTGTATAGCGGGTAGCCAATGTTTTCTTGCTGGATCACTTCACCTTTTTCACTGAACAAGACAGCTTTTGTACTTGTAGTGCCGATATCGATCCCTAACATATAGTTAGTCATTTTGCTCCACTCCTTTTGATAGGATTTGCTGTGACATCCATAAATCTTCTACTTTCCCTTGAACATCATCAAAGTTTTGATGCAAGGACTCAATCATAAGATCTCTGTCCTTTGCCTTGATTGCTTCGATATAAAGCTCATGGTTTTTTATAATCCGGTCAAAGTCCTCGTACTTTTCCTTAAAACGTGCACGCATTGATAAAAGGATGAGACTTTCCATTACAGGCTTTAAATTATTCCAGATCATCAAGATGTGGGAATGGTTGATGGCGCGGATGATCGTTTCATGAAACAGTACATCCTGAAAGGAAAACTCATCTGCGTCTTCATATCTTGTTGCAACCTTCATCATCTCCAGGATTTTACTCAGCTCTCTTACCAGCTCGGAAACGTCCATTCTGACAAGCCGTTCAAATACAAACGTTTCAATGAGTAAGCGAACATCATAAATTTCCTCTATCTCTTTTTCCGTTAATCCAATAACAACGGCACCCATTCTTTCCAAACGGATAATATTTTCAGATGCCATTACTTTCAATGCTTCACGGACTGGCGAACGGCTAACGGCAAAGTCTGCAGCCAATTTATTTTCCGACAGGATGGTACCGCTCTCAATCATGCCCGAAATAATCCGCATTCTCAGCTCGCATGTTACACGATCCCCAGTAGATGCTTTTAAAAGCCACTTTTCGGGATATAATAATTCCTTAGGTTCAGCCATGCATACACCTTCTTGTAAAATAAGTATACTTGTATACAAGTATTATAACGCAGATTTTATATTATGCAAACGCTTTTAATAAAAAGCAATCGATTACACTCAGATTGTTTTGAAAAGTCCTTTTGAATTGAGGCAAACAGCAACATCCATTGCAAGGCCTCATTCCTTTAGCGAACAACGATATATTTCAAAAAATTGACAATTAATTTTCGCTAATTTTATAGAAAGATAATGTATACTAAAGGGACTTAAAAATCTGAAAAAGGCAAACTTCACCGAAAGGGAAGGACGCAAAGCCATGAGCCTAAGCGAAAGAATTCGTATGGTTGTCAGGTTGCCAGGTACCATTCTGTGTGCCCTGGCTGCAGAGTGGAGGATGCAGGAATGGCAAAAATAGTGATGGCGGCAGTATTCTTTTTCTCGTTTTTAGCAGGAGGTTCCGGAATGAACGTAAAAGCTGCTGGAGCGGAGGACTTTGCTACCTGGCTTTGGAATCCGTGGATGATGGTAGATGACGAGGCGGGAACACTGGCATTCCTGGAAAGCAAGAATGTAAACAAGGTTTATTTGCAAATCGACCGGGATATTCCGCAGAGCGTTTACCGAAGCTTCATTGAAAAAGCTTCAGCCAAGGGAATGAAGGTTTACGCACTGGATGGGGCACCAAACTGGGTGGCGCCTAATGGCTATCTTAGCCTCGATCAGCTTGTAAACTGGATAAAGACCTACCAGAACGGTTCCAGTCCTTTGCAACGGTTTACCGGAATCCATTTAGATGTTGAACCCTATTTATACAGCGGCTGGTCCTCGAAACAGGCTGCAACGGTCAAAACTTACCAGGCTTTATTATTAAAGGCGAAAAGCAGTGCAGCTTCGTTAAATATTCCGCTTGAGGCGGACCTGCCTTTCTGGTTCGATGAGATATCCTATAAAAATACGTATGGAAAAGGCATTCTTGCTGAATGGGTCATTGCAAATACAAGCGGAGTCACGATCATGGCTTACCGGGATTCAGCGCCGATGATCATTGAGCTTGTAAAAAATGAAGTAGGCTATGCCGGAAAATATAATAAAAAGCTGGTCATCGGTGTGGAGACAGGGCAGACGAATGAGGGAAACATGATATCCTTCTTTGAGGAAGGAGAGGCTTATCTCGATCAGGAACTGGAGAAAGTGAAAAGCTTTTATGCGGGAACACCCGGATATAGTGGGATAGCCGTTCACCATGTCGGCAGCTGGCTGACAATGAAACCTTAATAAAGACATAGCAGCAGCTTTTGCCGGCATATTGGCGAGCTGCTTTTTTTATTGGTTCCAATGAAGACGCACAGTTTACAGAATAATATTATTCATTAGATTGGAAAACCTAACAGAGAAAGGAGGTTTTCAATCAATGAAATCAATGAAGAAGTATTTTCTGATGCTGCTCTTATGCTTTTCAATCTTTTCGATAAGCGGGTGCGGAAATGATGAAAAACCGGAGGAAGACGAAAAAATTGAAGATGTAGAGGAAGAGGATGAAATTGGTGACGGCGAGGTTAATGACGAGTAAGAGAAATTTCGCCGAGACTAAATGGTCAATCTATTGAAAGCAGCGGTACCCTAAAGGCCGGTATTGGAGATGGCCTTCAGGGTATCGCTTTCCCTATTGCTGGATGAAGATTTCATTTAACTTGTTAAAGGCTATTACAAGCTTGCCATTTTTCAAGATGGTAATGCCTTCAGGCTCCCTTGCGGTATTAAGGGATACGCGCTTTATATTTTTGCCGTTACGATCAAAGGTCATGTATTCTCCGTTTGAGAGCAGATAGTATGAATGGCCCCCAATCGCAAAGCCCTGTATTTCTTTTTTCGGTGTTTTGCCGATGAGTCCCTTCACATGAATCTTTTCACGCCAGTCACGAGTTGCTTCGGGGCCCTTGCCTAAATGGATCTTATTAATATCGTAGCCGTCGCCTGCCTTTGAAACAGCAATTACGGTATTGGCATCCTGCATGGCAAGGACATTTGGATGAATGGCAGAAGGAATCCTCCACTTTTTCACAACTGTTAAAGTCGCCGGGTTGATTTTTTGCAGCACATAGCTCTTCTGGCCCTTAATATCGGCAATTTGGTAGAGAAAACCATCCATATAGGAGATGGCCTGTCCATGCCCAATCGTCAGCTTCTTGCTTTTCTTTAAGAGTTTTCCTTTGCTGCTGTACTTATAAATATATCCATAACTGGTTTTATCGCCTGTTCCATAAGTTAAATAAAAATTATTTTTAGGGTCTGCAGTAATTCCCTGCAGCCCTTTTGCCGCAGTCCCTTTGATATTGGCAGGATCCCGATATGGGTAAAAAAGAGTCTTCACTTTAATGTTATTGCTGAATTTCAAAGTGTGCACCGCATTTGTTCCAGCATAAACACTTATGGCCGACGGGAAAGGGATACTGAAGAGGAGAACCAGTGCGCATAAAACAATTGTCACCGACCGTACAGATTTATTTTTCATTATAGCCTCCGGGTTCAAAGATGTCTGATTTAATACAGGTATTCACAAAGAACCTTTCCCAACCAACCTTTTACAATTAAGCTTTTACCAGGTGGCTGTGTATAGCCTCAGTGCTTTCCCCCTCTGAAGAAGTTTTATCCTCGTATCCCTATAGTATCTTCCAGTAACTGTTATTTCAATAGCTGAGTAGCCTCTTAAACAAAAATTGTAAAGAGATTATTAATATAATGAAAGTCGAGGTATTTCTGCCGATATATACATAGAAAATATAAGTCGGAAGGAAGGTTTGCCTTTGAATAGGAATAGTTCAATAAAATTATTAGTCATGATGGTGCTTTTTCTGTCATTTTGGTTCGGATGTGAAGTAACAGGCGCATCCGCTGCTTCGTTGGGAGAAGGTACTTATAAGGTAGGGGAGGATATTTCGGCAGGATTAAATAACTTTAGCGTTCAGGAAGGGACTGCTACTATTCTCATTAGCAGGGGGGAGGAAGTTTTACTAGTTGAAACCCTTGACAGTGATAAAACTTATTCATCTAATCAATTTTCTGCCCGTTTAAGAGATGGGGATGCAATAGAGATTTACTTAGATGGCGGCTCCCATATAGAAGTGTCTCAAACTGGAAAACTGGATATGAAAAACATCAGGGCTGGGTATTATGAAGTTGACGTTGATATTCCTGCAGGGACTTATACATTAGATATTGTCAATCCTGATGATAGTGCCTATATTAGTATTTTGGACAACGAATATTTTGAAAAGGAATCATTTAGTTTATTTTATGAAGAAGTAAATCCTGATAGATATACTTTCTCAAAAGGTGAGAAGATTTATATCTCTTCGTTAATTGAGACAATAAACTTTAAAGAGGTCATCCTTGTCCCAAAAAGTATCACATTAAGCAAAACCAGTTTAACTCTAATGGTTAACCGCACGGCACAGCTAAGTGCAACAGTTAACCCATCAACTGCCAGAAATAAGGGTGTCAGCTGGACTAGCGGTAACCCGGCAATTGCAACTGTCGATACTAAAGGGAATGTAAAAGCAGTGAAGGTTGGAAAAACAACTATTACAGCTACCGCAAACGGCGACAAATCTATCACAAAAACCATCCCTGTAACCGTATTAAAAATTATCCCGACTAGCTTGAAATTAAATAAGTCCTCTTTGCATATTTCAAAAAAACAAATTGTAAAGGTAACAGCGACAGTAGATCCTAAGGATGCAGCAGATAAAACCATCTTGTGGAAAAGCTCAAACCCTAAGGTAGCAACCGTCGATTCGCAAGGAAATATCAAAGGACTTGCCAATGGTTCGGCTACTGTTACAGCAACTGCAAAGGATAACCCTAAGGTCTATAAAAAAGTAGCAGTAAAGGTTTCGACTAAAACAGTAAAAGTAAATAAAACTGGCCTAACTTTAACAGCGGGAAAGACAGCGGTACTTAAAGCCACCGTTTCACCACTAGACAGTACCGATAAAGCTGTAAAGTGGACGTCTTCAAATACAAGAATTGCAACGGTAGACAGTAAAGGGAAAGTAAGTGGAAAGACAAAAGGAACGGCAACTATAACTGCCACAGTGAAAGATGCCAAGGCGGTTAAGGTAAAGGTGACAGTCACGGCACCTATTCCAGCAAAATCGGTTAAACTGAATAAAAATTCAGTTACCTTGGGCAAGGGGAAAACTCTAGCTCTTACAGCCACGGTTAGTCCGCATAATACAACGAATAAAACAGTGAAATGGAAATCTTCAAATACTAGAGTAGCAACGGTTGACAGCAAGGGGAAGGTCAAGGCCGTTGGTTCAGGAACCGCAAGAATTACAGCTTCAACAATAAATGGAAAAACAACAGCAGCGACTATTACTGTACCTTATGTTAAGAATTTAAGTGCTGGAAAATGGAAGGCAGGAAAGGATATACCTGCGGGGCGCTATAAGATTACCGCTAAAGCAGGCAGCGGCAACTTAGTCATTGGTATGGGTACAGAGGATCGTTTTATAAATGAAATCCTGTCGAGTGAGAAGGATGAATTTGGCGTTACAGCAGTTACAACAGATATTAAAGCAGGAGACAATATTGAGATTTCGGGCCTTGACAATGTACAATTCACCCGTGTCGCAAATATAAGGTCCAACACTTTGCACTCTGGATACTGGACTGTAGGCAAGGATATAGCTCCGGGGAAGTATAAAATTACAACACCTGATTATATGGGGAATTTATTCATTTACAGGGGAGATAATCTACTTGTAAATGAAATCCTTGCACATAAACCTGGTACTTATACGGTTACAAGTGTAACAGTAACTCTTAAGTCTGGAGACCGGATTGGTATTTCCGGCTTAGATCATGTTGTTTTTACCAAACGATAATAAATATAGACGAGGGAGGATGCCTTATGGGTATCCTCTTTTTTTGTGACAATTCTGAAATAAGATTCCTCTTTACACTTCATTTATTAAACCGGAAGCAGAGTCTCATTTTTACTGGAATTAATCCAAGTTGGGTCTCCCTTAAAACTTTAATTAATGCATGTATTTAAGCAAAAATTTACCTTTTGACCATTGGAGATAACTCCTTAATGTTTACCATGAACTCCTACTTAACATCGCTTCCAATTCAGCCGATATAAAAGTTGTCGAAGATATTTACTTTGGAGTAATGAATGGGAGTTGGTCATAAATAATACCGCGTAAATTCAGGATAGACAATTGATAGACTTAATATGGAAATAATTCTTAAGAGGATTACAAATTGTGGCGATCATATATTGAAGATGGAGTGGAGTTTATGAAAGGTTTATTAAACTTTAAAAGTATAAGGGCAAAACTCATGGCCTCCTTTATGCTGATAACCCTATTGGTTCTGGGGTTCGGGTTTTATTTAATTTATTCAATACAAGAAATGAAGCAACAGACGGAGGAGATTGCGGATAAGGAGATTCCGCTGCTCGCTACGGATATGAAAATTCTTTCTATCCTTGGCTCGAATCAAAGTGCACTGCGCGGATATGTCATTCATGGAGATGAAGGAAACAAAGGAACCTATCAGGCATTAAAAGAAGTTAATTTTCAATTCCTGGAAGACTTATTAAAGCAGTCGGAAGACCCATCGGCAAAAGAATTGGCCGAACAGGTAAAAGAGATTTACACATTAGCGGACAGTGAGTTCTTTCCTGCTTATGAGTCCAAGGGTGCCGCGGAAGCAAGGCGGGTATTAACTGAAAAAATTGACCCATTAATCGATAAAACCAGCAACTCATTTATGGAGCTGGCTTTGGCAAGGGAAAAGGAAAGCAAGGAACGAAGCCAACTGGCTTTAGGATATGCAGAGGATACTACCACTTTTTCTATTATCTTTGGGGCAGTGCTGATGCTCGTCGTAATATCGGGGTCATTCATCATTTCAGGATCCATCGCAAAGCCTATTCACAGACTGAAGGAGCGTATGGACTTAATCGCGGATGGGGACCTGAGCAATGAACCGCTGGCAGCAGAATCAAAGGATGAAGTGGGAATGCTGGTTCACACAGCCAATAAGGTCAGTGAAAATCTAAAAGGTATGTTTCTGAAAATCAATCAGGTTTCGGAGGCCTTGTCTAATCAAAGCCGAAGCCTGACTGATGCGTCAAATGGGGTAAAAGAAGGAAGCCATCAAGTGGCCGTAACCATGCAGGAATTATCGATTGGATCCGAGTCTCAGGCACGTACTACGACGGAGATTGCTTCTTCAATGGGCATGTTCACAAACAAGCTTGAGGAAGCGAATCACAGCGGTGGAGAGGTTTATGCTGCCTCACAGCAGGTCCTAGAGCTGTCCATGGAAGGCAGTCAGCTAATGAAGTCCTCGATTACGCAGATGGGCCACATTGATGAGATTGTTAACGTAGCAGTGGTCAAGGTAAAAGGATTAGGGGAACAGTCACAGGAAATAACCGAGCTTGTCGGAGTAATCAAAGAGATTGCCGAACAAACCAAAATCCTGGCTTTAAATGCCGCGATCGAGGCAGCAAGGGCAGGGGAGCACGGAGCTGGATTTGCCATTGTTTCTGATGAGGTAAGGAAACTGGCTGATCAAGTAGCCCTCTCCGTAAGGGATATATCGGGGATTGTGGACAGCATTCAAACCGAGACGAGGGCAGTGACCGATTCATTGAATAACGGATATATAGAAGTTGAAAAGGGCAAAAACCAGATTACAACAACCGGTGAAACCTTCGAGCAAATCAATCACTCCCTTGTTGAGATGGCCAATGGAGTCCAAAAGATTTCCCATAATCTTGGAGACATAGCTGGCAATAGCCATGATATCAATAAATCGATTGAAGAAATCGCGGCGATATCGGAGGAATCGGCAGCGGGAATTGAGGAAACCTCTGCATCCGTACAGGAGACAGCCAGTTCCATGGAGGAGGTTTCAGCAAGTGCGGTTCACCTGACTGGCCTGGCAGGCGATTTGAAACAATTAGTTAACCGATTCAAGCTATAATGCAGTATACCCCCTGATCACTTCACTTCAGGGGGTATTTTTATAGGCCCGGGTGCTAAATATTACTACTAATCTAATTAAGCTGTAAAGTTCCCGTCAAAGAGAATGCTTCTTTGCATGTCCTGAGATAAGAAAACAACATAGTGAAAGAAGGCCCGAATCAATTCAGTGGTAAGGAAAGGGCCTGCTTATGTGTCTGTTGGCCCTTATTTAAGGTCAACTAGTATGAAACATTTATCATCACTTTTATGATAGAACTTTTCCTGGTGTTCAAGCGATTGAATAATTTTATGTTTTAGTTTTGCAAGTGGAAGCGACTGGTTTTCTCTGAGCAGGGCTTGGAGCACATTGGAACCTAGAGGGTCGGTGACTCCATCTGTGAAGAGCAGCAGTCTGTCTCCCCTGGTATATGTAATCGTTTTGGCTTTATAGACTATGTCTTCGAACATGCCAATAGGGACGCCGGTGGCTTTGAGTTCTGACTGTTGTCCATTTTTGTCCTGCCAGATTGCAGGAGGATGGCCTGCATTAATATAGTCGATTTTTTGCTGCCTGCTGTCGATTAAAAGGTAAATCGCCGTACAATAATGCCTTGTTTCCTCTTTGTTCTGAAACAGACTGTGCAGATGTTTATCCAATTCCTGCATGACAATCTCCGGCTGGACCCCACTTGAAATCAATCTTTGGAATAGGGAATGGAGGGACATTGTGATCAATGCCGAAGAAATTCCATGCCCCATTACGTCCAGCAGAATAATTCCGTAGCGGTGCTGATCTATGGGGTAAAATCCATAAATATCACCTGACAGTTCACTGGAAGCTCTGTAGTAGGATTCAACCTGAATATCCGTAAGGTCAATAGGGTCCGTCAAGGAAGTCTCCTGTATTTTCCTGGCGAGTTCGAGTTCCTTTTTTGTTTCTATTTTAAATCTTTGATTTTGCTGGTTTACTTCCATAAGTTCTAATTGCTTTACCTTCAGTTCCTTCAGGGCTGATTCTAATTGTTTATTTGCCTCATGCTTGGCCAATAAAGCTGCCTCTGCCTCTTTTTTGGCGGCGAGAAGTTCATTTTCATACTGATTTCTTTTCCGTATTGGGAAAACGATACAGTCAATCTGGGCCTGTTTTGTCTTCCGGGCGTTCAGGATTACAGGTACTTCATCGCCATTGCTGTCTTCGAAGGAGAGATACATCTCCTCGATTTTTTCCTGAACTTTTATAAGCGGAACAAAATAAAGCTGGTAAAAGAGCTTTGAAGGCACAGTCAGAATGGAGCTGATCTGCTTTCCTGCCAGTTCGTCCCTTTCATAGTGGAGCATTCGCAGCAAGGTTTCATTGATGGACTCAACCGCACCGTCCTTAGATAGTGTTAGAAAGCCGCATGGTGCATGGTTCAGCTGCTCATCCATTACATAAGGTCACCTCAGATCCATCCTTTGAGGTTTCCTTTAAATAGTTGCGGATAAGGCTAACAGTTTCTTCGGGATGACTCATATGCGGACAATGGCCCGTTGCTTTCATGTGTTTCAGCATACTGCCGGGCAGTTGCTGATGAATATATGCGCCAACCTGAACAGGGGCAATGACATCCTCGGAGCATTGTAAAATAAGTGTCGGCACCGTTACATTTGACAGGTCCTTTCTATTGTCTGCAAAAAAGGCAGCTTCCGCAAATTGGCGGGCGATGATCGGGTCTGTTGAGCAAAAACGTTCCTCCAGCTCTGCTTTGAGCTCGGGACGGTCCGGGTTATTCATTACTGTGGCAGCAAAAACGGTTGCCCAGCCGAGATAATTTCGCTCCATCATTTCAATCAATCCAAGAAGCTGTTCTTTTTCAAACCCGCCAAAATAATCAGGCGGGACATTTAAATAACAGGGGGAAGGTCCGAGCATGATCAAATCAGAAAAGTGCTCAGGGTTTTTAAGGGAGGCCAGCATTCCAATCATGCTTCCAACTGAATGACCAACAAAAATGGCATCTTTCAGCTCAAGTAATGAACAAACATCCAGTACATCCTGGGCATAGCCTTCAAGAGTGCTGTATTTTTTTGCATCATAAGCCCGCAAATCCGAATTCCCTGAACCGACGTAATCGAATAAAATAATCCGGTATTCATTCTTGAACATTTTTGCAACTGGTTTCCATACACTTTGGTCACAGCCGAAACCAGGTGCCAGTATCATCGACTTTGTTCCGTTGCCTAGAATCTTTATATTGTTTCGAATGAAGATATCCTGGTTCATGATGGGGCTCCTTCCTGTAAGGAATGATAGGAATCTATATATTACTTATCATAACACTTGGAACAGTAATTAAGCAGGGTTTGAAACTTGGCATAAGTATAACGTAAAAATGGACTGCACCACCATAGGGCTTTAGTGGTCATCTCAGTTTGCCCTTTTGTCCTTCGCATGGTTTCTTTATAATAAATCAAGAGGTGAATGTATGGCACGCGAGCGGAAGTTTTCTACAAGTGATCTATTTCAATCGGTCAAGCATATTCTTCTCCAGCATGGCTATGATGGATTTACAATCAGTCTTTTGGCTGACAGGCTTGAAGTTTCAAGAGGAGCCTTGTATAAATATTACGATAATAAAGATGAATTGATTACTCAGTTCATGGTTTATGAAATGGAGCAATTTATCGATGAATTGAAAGAAATTAATAGCCACACGGGATTTGAGCCAAAGTTCAGCTTCCTGATGGAAACCATTTTTAATAAAACTGAGCTGCATCAATTAATTCCCATTGCCAAACAAATAAAGCACCACCCAGATGGGAAAGAAAACAAAGACAAGCTGGAAAAACTGCCATTGGAAATGTACCGGTATTTACAGGATTTTATCTCGACGGGGAAAAAGGAAGGAAAGTTAAAATCTCATATACCGGACAGCGTCATGCTGGGAATGATTTTTCAAAGTGTCGCGATCCCAAATCATTTTGGAATTCCCAAAGCTGAGTGGATTGCCTCGATAAAAGACATCCTCAGTGATGGAATGTTCGTAAGCAGATAATTGACACATGTGTCACTATGGAAGATAATTGTGGTGACCGGGTGTCTTTTATTTTTGTCCAAAGTGACACTCGTGTCACTTTCTTTTTAACATCCATAAAAAAAGAAGGGCAGGAGGAAGTATGAAATCATTTTTACAGTCAATAACCGATTTTGTTTCAACTAAAAGAGGGATGTGGGCGACTCTTGGTATCTGGCTTGCTGTTACACTATTGCTCGCCGTTTTTGCCCCAAGCGCGAGGGATTATGAATCTTCCAGCATTGAATCTCTTCCTGCTGATGCAAAATCAGTCATTGCCCAAGACAAAGTAGATCAGTATTTTAACGATAACGAAGGGATACCGGCGATTCTGGTTTTTCAATCAGAGGATAGTAAAGTGGAACTGGAGCAGCTGGTGCCTTTCTATGAAGAAGTTGGCAAGCTTGAGGGAATAAAGGAAATTGTCCCGCTGACAAAAATGCCGCCTCAGGCGGCGGCAGGCTTCTTTTCCGAGGATCAGAGCACTCTTACTCTTCCTCTCACATTCGACCCGTCCATGGAATCGGCAGAAATGAGGGAAGTACAGGAACAGATCGAGGAAATCGTTAAAACTTCTACCGATTTAAATCTGTATATTACGGGTCCAGCCGGTATTGCAGTGGATTCTCTTAATCTTTTTTCAAGGGCGGACATTGTCCTGCTGCTATCCACTGTTGGGTTAATTTTAATTTTACTGATTGTGATTTATCGCTCGCCACTGCTGGCCCTCATTCCACTCCTGGCAGCAGCATTTGTGTATGAGGTGGTTAATCAGGTGCTCGGTTTGATGGGGAAAGCCGGCCTGGTTATTAGCAGCCAGACCTTCTCGATCATGACGATTCTTTTATTTGCAGCAGTCATTGACTACTCTCTGTTTGTCTTCTCGCGTTTCCGCGAGGAGTTAAAGAAAACAGAGAGTAAGCTCGAGTCTATGAAGCTGGCGATGAGAGAAACGGGACTGCCTGTCTTTTTTTCTGGAGGAACGGTATTGGCTGCCATGCTTGTCCTGTTCTTTGGCAAATTTGGGGAATACCGCAATTTTGCCCCTGTTTTCGCCACAGCTATGTTCATTATCATGCTGGCTTCCATCACATTGGTCCCTGCATTGTTCGCCCTATTCGGCAGAAGGTCCTTCTGGCCTAAAGTTCCAAGGGTTGGGGAAGATACAGTAAAATCGAATTCGGTATGGAGCAGGGTTGGGCGCTTTGTTACAAAAAAGCCTGCCATATCAGCAGCGGCCATTGGAGTGATCCTGCTGGCTTCGGCTCTGAACATGCTGAATATGAAGTATGAATTCGACACGATCAAATCCTTTCCGGAGGATATGCCTTCCAGGGTGGGATATGAAATCCTGGAAGACAAGTTCGAAAAGGGTGATCTGGCCCCAACAACGGTTTTGCTTGAGACAGATCAACCGGTCACTCAGGAGCAGCAGGCAGACCTGCTGGGCCGTCTTGAGGAACAGCCTCTTGTCAGCAATGTTCGCCTAAATGGCACTGCAGCCAATGAAAAAGCGGTTCAATATAGCCTGACATTCACCGAGAGTCCATATGCTGCGAAAACAATGGACGCCTTGGAAAAAATGCGGGACAATTCAGCTGAACTGCTGAAGGATAGCAATCTTGAAGGAGATTTGTTCTTTGCAGGGGAAACGGCTAAAAAAATAGATGACCGTGCAACAAACAACCGTGACCTTATTGTGATCGTTGCGATTGAGTCGCTCCTGATCTTTGGCCTCCTTATCGTAATGACCAAATCCATCAGAATGCCAATTTATATGATGGGGACGATCTTGGTTTCATTCCTGGCAGCTGTCGGGCTGGGTATGTTTTTAAGCAGCCTGTTTTTCGACATTGATACCATCAGCAACCGTGTGCCGCTGTATTCATTTGTTTTCCTGGTGGCCCTCGGCATTGACTACAATATTATCTTAATTTCAAGGTTCATGGAGGAACGGAAGCACCATCCTGTAAAAAAGGCAGTCGAGATAGCCGTTTCCACCACTGGAGGAGTGATTTCATCTGCAGGGATCATCCTTGCCGCAACCTTTGCTGTCTTAATGACCCAGCCTATCCAGTTGTTATTCGTGTTTGGCTTCATTGTTGCTGTAGGCATCTTGCTGGATACGTTTCTTATTAGGGGAATCCTGCTGCCCGCTTTGATTGTTATGCTGGAGAAGGATAAACCTTCAAAAGAGAAAGAGGCAATCTCCTGACAGCAGGAACAGAGTTTCAACAGATAAAAGCAGGCATCCCGATTCGTAAGGGATGCCTGTTTTATTTTTAGGAGGCTGTCACTGATTCGGGTTGGTCTTCTGCCTCAGGAATTTTTTATCATGCATGAACAGGCTCCAGAAATAGATAAATCCAGGGAAGAGGATGGCAAATCCGACAATGTAGGTGATAAACACTGCCCTAAAGGAATTGGGGTCAGTAAAAGCCGACTGAATGGTCACATTGGGATAGACAATATAAGGCAAATGGGCTTTTCCGTACACATAGCTTGCGATTAAGTACTGAGCGGTGACGGCAATAACCGAAAGCCTTGGCATCCCCTTCACTCCTTTTGAAAAGAAGTTTGGAAGGAAAAGACCGGCCCCTCCCAGCAGGAAGAATCCCAGCGATGTAAGCAGAAGAGGGAGGTCTTCCATCATTCGATCATAAATCCAGCGAGCTTCTTCCTTTAACGTCAGCATGATGCAAAAAGCCATAAGGAGGGAAATAGGGCCGGCTATTTTGGCATCGCGCAAATATACCCGATAGGCATCCATCTCCTCAGATGTCTTCGAGTAATCGGCCAGAAGCAGGGAGGAGAGGAACAGGGTGCTGCTGAAGGCGAAGCCAATAAACGTATAGACATTGGGGCTTGTGAACAGGCGTCCCAAGTTCAGCTGCGTCAGCCCATTCCCATAATCAACGAACTCGCCGTGTGTAATCGGCAGGACAGCAATCAGCAATCCAGGGATAATAATGCCTGTAATGCCGGAAATGTAGGTCAGCGGCTTTTTATACTCAGTAGCCACATTTGAGAAGACCAGGAATGCACTCCTTAAAGCCAGTAAAAGCAGAATCATGCTGCCGGGAACCAGCAGAATGGTCCCCAAAGTGTAGGCTGCTGTAGGAAACAGGCTGTAGACCGCAACAACGAGGGCAACAATAAAAGTATTGGTTACTTCCCAGGTTGGCGATAAATACCGGTTGGCAATATTGGTTGCTTTCGTTTTCTCCCTGTCTATGTAGATCATCGACCAAAAGCCTGCCCCGAAATCCATTGTCGCCATTACGGCATAAATAAACACAAATCCCCAAAGTACTGTAATGGCTATTAGTGCATCGGTCATTCGCTTCCCCTCCTAAGAATTTGAACTAAATAACGGCACACTCTTTTTTTCTGCACGCTGGAGATCGTCCAATACCGTATTTTTTCTAAAATAATATAAAAGCACGAAAACGACAGCTGTGCCCAGGATGACATAGACAAAGGCAAACAGGATGAAAAGGATGCCTAAATTGGCAGCCGTTGTAGCAGACTGTGCCGTGGATAATATCCGGTAAATTACCCACGGCTGACGCCCGGTGCAGGCAAAGATCCAGCCAAATTCAATGGCGGCTACAGCAAGAGGGCCGGAAGCAACCAGGGTCCAGAGAAAGACTTTCGGGAAATGATCCTTTTTCAAGAATTTTTTCCAAGCTATGCCTAAAAGTGATATAAGGATGAGCAGCGAGCCAATCCCGACCATGGCATTAAACAAGGTATGGACAAACAAAGGGGGCCAGTATTCTTCAGGGAAGTCATTTAAACCAACTACCACCGTATCGAAGCTGTTTCCGGCAAGGAAGCTTAAAGCCCAAGGTATTTCAATGGCCCATTTAATTTCCTTTGTTTCGCGGTCCGTAAATCCCCCAATTGCGAGAGGAGCATGGTCCTGTGTTTCGAAAAGCCCCTCAGCAGCCGCAAGTTTCTCCGGCTGGTATTCATGCAGATATTGAGCTGATTCATGGCCATTCAAGGCTGTCAGAAAGGACGCGATCCCTCCTACCACGAGGCTGATCATGATGGCCTTTTGATGCAGTTTATACACTCTTGAGCCAAAGTCTGACTTCATGAGTTTAAAAGCAGCTACAGATGCGACCACAAAAGCCCCGGTCACATAAGCGGACAAGGCGACATGCCCGGCTGTGACAAAGAAGCTCGGGTTAAAAAAGGCCGCCCATGGGTCAATATCCAAATACTTCCCATCCTCGTACCGAAAACCTGCTGGCGTACCCTGGAAAGCATGGACATTTGTAATTAGAACCGCCGAGGCAAGCGCTCCCATTGCTACTAAAATCAGGCTGACAATCCTCATCCACGGGGCAATTCTTTCCGCAGCATAGACATAGATCGACATAAACAGGGCCTCGACGAAAAAAGCATAGATTTCAATCTGGAAGGGGAGCGGCATCACACGGCCGATGACCTCCATGAACCCGGGCCAAAGCAGTGATAATTGAACACCTGCGATGGTGCCTGTCGGGATTCCAACTCCAAGCAGTACCGCAAAGGCCTTCGTCCAGCGTTTGGCCATGACGACGTAGTCCTGGTCTTTGGTTCTTTGGTACATGAGCTCGGCCGTCAAGATCATAAGAGGCAGGCCTACTCCAATGGTTGCAAATATAATGTGGAATGCCATGGTGGTTCCAAATAAGGAACGGGCAATCAATAAGTCGTCCATCACTCATTACGTCCTTTCACTCTGATCATATTTCATATAATTTCCAATGGGGCCAGGAATATGTAACGAAATACTTAAAATCTATCAGTGAAGGGAGCAAGGGCTAAAAACGCAAACGAGGGCCTTAAAGAATATTTGGAATGTACCTGCATTGCTTAGGTGTTAAAAAATCATTTGACGTTTTCCCTTGTGTTTTATATCATATGGAAAGAGTCCCCGTACTTGAACGGGAGAGGTTCATAGCTGATACCCTCTATAAAAAACTATGGATTCATGACAATCTGCCATGTCCATATTGGGCATGGCTTTTTTGTTGCTTTTATCCGTTGCGTTTTTCCTTAGAATCAGCATGCGGCTCTCTTGTCAATTTGTGGGGTCATCATACAAGGGGGTTTTTTATTATGTCTGGCAGAAGCCATGAAGAAGGTTTAAAGGATCTGACACTGCTCGGAAATCAAAATACAAAGTATTCATTTCAATATGCTCCGGAGGTTTTGGAGGCAGTCGACAATATGCATTCCAGCAGGGACTATTTCGTAAAATTCAACTGTCCGGAGTTCACCAGTCTATGCCCGATGACCCATCAGCCTGATTTTGCTACCATGTACATTTCCTACATTCCAGATAAAAAAATCGTCGAAAGCAAATCACTTAAATTGTATTTATTCAGTTTCAGGAACCATGGAGATTTCCATGAGGATTGTGTAAATATCATTATGAATGACTTAATCAAGCTGCTGGATCCACGCTATATCGAGGTGTGGGGGAAATTCACTCCCCGCGGCGGCATTTCCATCGATCCATGGTGCAATTACGGAAAACCAGGAACAAAATACGAAGAAATGGCTGACTACCGGTTGATGAACCATGACCTGAACCCAGAAAAGATCGATAATCGATAAGGAATAAGTAAGGGGACATCTCCCGTTTTCCAATAACTTCAATTAAGAATTATGCTGGCTGAATAAATAATTCCTTCAAATTTGGGTATTAACCTAGTAATAGAATCGCACTTTTAAAATGGCGGCTGAACTAGGGAGGAAAAACCATGCAGTGGAAAGGAAGACGAGGAAGCTCCAATATGGAAGACCGAAGAGGCATGGGAGGGGGAGGCAAGACCCTTGTGGGAGGCGGGCTTGGCGGCCTGGTTCTAGTCCTGATCCTGACCTTCCTTGGAGGCGGGAATCCTGGAGATCTTTTAAATAATATGGCCAATATGGGCGGGACCGACCCTGCGGTGCCATATGAAGAGACAGCGCAGGAAAAAGAGCTGGCGGAGTTTGTCTCGGTGGTCCTTGCCGATACGGAAGAGGTCTGGACGGAAATCTTCAGGGAAGAGGGTTTGGAGTATAAAGAGCCAACCCTGGTTTTATATACAAATAGTGTGCAGTCCGCCTGCGGGACGGCGAGTTCGGCAGTTGGGCCCTTTTACTGTCCGGGAGACCAGAAGCTTTACATTGACCTGAGCTTTTACAATGAGCTGCAGCAAAAGTTCAAGGCTCCAGGGGACTTTGCCATGGCCTATGTCATTGCCCATGAGGTCGGTCATCATGTGCAGACCCTATTGGGCACAACTCAGAAGATACAGCCTCACAGCAGCAATGAAAAGTCTGTCCGCTTTGAGCTCCAGGCAGATTACCTGGCAGGTGTATGGGCCCACCACGCTCAAGGAATGGACGTGCTTGAGGAGGGAGACCTGGAAGAGGCATTAAATGCAGCGAGCGCAGTCGGTGATGATACTATCCAAAGGAGGGCTCAAGGACATGTGGTGCCGGAAAGCTTTACACATGGAACCTCCCAGCAGAGGAAACGCTGGTTCTATAAAGGGTTTCAATCCGGAAATTTAGACCAGGGTGATACATTTAATGCAAGAAATCTGTAAACTGGGCAAAAAGAAGGATCAAAGGCGAAAGTTACGCCTTTGATCCTTCTTTTTTATTTGATCTTAAATTTGGAAACCTGCACCTGAAGCTCTTCCGCCATTCTGGATAGTTCACTCGCGGATGCCGTTATCTCCTGCATGGCAGCCAGCTGGTCCTCTGTGGAGGTTGAGATTTCACGTGTGCTGGTTGATGTGGCTTCACTGCTGAGTTATTCATATTGGCTGATACACGAGTCTAGGAAGCCACTCTTCTCTTGTGCTGCAGGGTGTAAATCCGGTATAAAAGGAAGGCAGCAGCCGATAGGATGATCCCGGAAAGATAGGGAAGACCCATAGAGACAGAAAAGAGCCAGCCGCCCATTGGAGGGCCAATGACCCTTCCAAGGGAGTCAAAGGATGACAGAAGCCCTGTTGTACTTCCATGGCCAGCTGCCGAGGTCTTGGTCAGCAGGGAGGATACACTCGGTCGGATGAAACCATTTCCGATACCGAATACGGTTAAAAAAACTGCGGCCGTTAAAAAAGAATCAATCAGCAGAATCAATCCAAAGCCAAGCGCCGAAATCACAATGCCGAGCTGGATAACAAAACCTTCACCGAGCTTTTTTGTCAATCTTCCCACAAGTCCTCCTTGTACAATGGCTCCGGCTAAGCCCATAATCATAAAAATGTAGCCCAGGCTTGTGGTTCCCAGTCCGGCCTTTTCAGCTCCAAAATAAGCGAAGGTGGCCTCGAGGCCTGAGAGGGACAAAGACACAAACCACTGTAAAATAAATAGAATGGAGGAAGGGCCCTTGAATGCCGAAAGAATTGACTTTCCCTTTTTTAAATGACCTTGCCTCAGTTCAGGAGCGAGGGATTCCTTCAGCACAAACAGGACGAGGATAAAGGTAATGACTGAAAAGGCACCTGCGATATAAAAGGGAGTGCTTAAGCTTTCCTTTGAAAAAACACCGCCTATTGCGGGCCCAAAAATAAAGCCGAGGCCGACTGCGGCACCGATGATCCCCATTCCTTTTCCACGGTCTTCCTCCGATGTAATATCGGCGACATAGGCCATGACGGTCGGCATATTTGCAGAGGAAAGGATTCCGCCGATCATTCTGGCAGCAAACAGCATCCAGAGCTGGGATGAGACAGCCATCAGGAAAAATGATAGCGCAAGGCCTGCTATGCCAATCATAATGACTGGCTTTCGTCCAACCCGGTCAGAAATTCGTCCCCACATCGGAGCAAACAGCAGCTGCATCACAGAGTAAACACCCATCAGCAGCCCAAGCTGAAGAGGCGAAGCACCAATTTCTTCTGCATAAAAAGGCAGTACCGGAATAATGATGCCAAAGCCCACCATGACTAGGAACATGATTGCGAACAGGATGGGCAACGCTTTTTTATTATTCATTCTCGAATTCACTCCAATAATCTTATAAGAGCTTTATTAAAATTGCATATGCCAAAAGGCTGCACCTCATTATACCCTTTTTCCAGACTATTTACGAAAGAGACAAGGCTTCAAAACAGAGATCTCTATAAGTATGAAACAGCGGTTCTTTATTTTGAAATAATTTTTTTGAAAAAAAACCTTTCTTTTTTGAATTTTTATTGATAGTATTACTTTTAAATTCATTTTTAACAATCTTCATATAATTCTTATCGAGAGAGGTCGAGGGTAAGGCCCTGTGAAGCCTCAGCAACCTGTATATTGTTTGGACAAGGTGCTAATTCCTTCAAGTTTTTACTTGGAAGATAAGAGGATGGCGTTGTAAGCTGCAAAGTCTCTTCTTATTGGAGGGGCTTTTTTTTATCGATAGATTTGAAGTGATTACCTTATAGAATAGTTGGGAGAGAGCGCGAAATGACGGCAACCAGAACACTTAAGGCACCATTTAAAGGCGATCATGTTGGAAGTTTCCTTCGTCCGCAGCGTTTGAAAGAAGCGAGGCAGCTGAAGGCAAACGGGGAGATCTCAGCGGAACAGCTGAGAAAAATTGAAGATGAAGAAATTATTAAGCTTGTCGAGAAGCAAAAAGAGGCAGGGCTTCAGGCTATTACGGACGGAGAATTCAGACGGGCCTGGTGGCACTTTGACTTTCTTGAAAACCTTGTCGGTGTTGAAGGCTACGAGTCTGAAACGGGCATTCAGTTTAACGGTGTAAAGACAAATTCACATTCCATCCGGGTAGTGGGCAAGGTTGATTTTGACGGACACCCAATGCTACAAGACTATATGTTCCTGCACTCAATTGCAGGGGATCAGCATGTAGCCAAAATGACAATTCCAAGCCCAAATATGATCTTTCACAGAGCGAATATCGATCGGGGTGTTTATGAAAATAACGAGGCTCTGCTTGAAGATTTAACAAGGGCTTATAAAAAGGCCATTCGGGCATTTTACGATGCTGGCTGCCGATATTTGCAGATTGACGATACATCCTGGGCTGCCTTTTTCTCGGAGCAGGGAGAGAAGCAAATCCGGGATCGTGGCCAGGAGCCTGCTGTACTTCGCAAGCTCTACACAAGAGCAATCAACGAATCAATTGCTGACCGTCCGGATGATATGGTTATTACCATGCACATTTGCCGCGGAAACTTCCGTTCAACTTATACATCTGCCGGTTCCTACGATGCTGTATCCGAGACCATTTTTAGCGAGCTGGACGTCGATGGGTTGTTCCTGGAGTATGATGATGAGCGCTCTGGAGGCTTTGAACCGCTTCGCTATGTGAACAGAAGCAGTCTTCAGATTGTTCTTGGGTTAATTACTTCCAAGTTTGGAGAGCTTGAGGACAAAGACGCGATTAAAAAGCGGATTGCTGAAGCTGCAGAATATGTTTCATTAGATCAACTCTGCCTGAGCCCTCAGTGCGGCTTTGCCTCTACAGAAGAAGGAAATATTCTCACTGAAGAGGATCAGTGGAAAAAAATCCGTCATGTAGTTGATATTTCCCGTGAGGTATGGGGAGAATAAGAGATTTTTTTTAGAGTTCCTGATTTCAGGAGCTCTTTTTTGGCCCAATGACTAAGCATAGTTTACCTGATGCTGCGAACAAAGTTTACCTGCATAATGGTGAATCTGTTATGAAAAAGAACCTTCTGAAACGAAATACAGCCCCCTAAAAAGGCGGGCTGCTGTATGTTATTTAAATTCTATTTTGACGCTATAGCCCAGGTTGTGGTAAAAGTTGCTGATTACTTTGACTGCACTATCCTCTGCTTTTTCCAGTAAACCCATGCCTTGTGCCTCTTTTTCAATTTCCTGTTTAGCTGCTGCAGCGAGGTCAAAGCCTTCTTCCCAGTTCACTTCGCTTCTAAACAGACCTTCTTCGGAATAGGTCTCCACTTTATCCATTTGAATGGATGGCTCCTGAATGATGGAGGCATGCGGGATTGTTAAGGATATTTCTTTCTGTTCCTCGTTAACCTTTATATCTCTCTCGCTGACGTTCTGAAGGTCAACACCTGCCAGGACAGTCGCGGGAACCACTAATAAAACCGTTCTTTTTGTCCCGGGTAAATGGATATTCAGCTCTTTGTTAAATAATTTATTGTCTTCTTCCTTGATAACAGTCGTAACTACAGCCTCAGCAGTGGCGAGAGTTGCCAGCTCCTGCACTTGTTCCACAATCGTGATTGATTCACTTTGCGAAGTGCTCCCCGAAAACAATTTATAAAAGGTGAAGGTGCCAAGACCGCTCATCAGAAGCAGAGTGGCAACTATCGTAAGTATAGAGTATTTCATTTTTCTTTTATAGAAGGGGAGGGAGGTTCGGTAGTTTCGTTCATGGTTTGAACTTAAAGTCCGAGGTGTTTGCACTTCTCCCTTAATGATCCCTTCTGTGGCCGCAAGTGTTTCCTGTTGGTGCCGTCTGATTCCCAATCTTAATCCCCCTTGTTCATTTCAGCCAAGATAATACTTAATATAGCAATTATAGACATTTTTTACCGATTATGTGTAATCCATTTTTTAACAATATACGTTCTTCCTCATTGTCTATGGGAAGGAGAGGAGGTGAAATAAAAATAAAAAACTCAGGTACACTGCTGTGTACCTGAGTTTTATCGACATAGGCAGATTTATAGCAAATATAAATAAGACCGCAGGCTACCTCGATTTTTATCGAAATTGCCTGCGGTCTCATATGCACTGTTTCAATTTTTTATAACTGTATTAGCGGATCCCTTTCATGTATCCCTGGATCTTTGGAGCCATAGTGAACAAAATGATGGAAAGAACGATCGAAGCTCCGCCAATAATTCCGAAGTAAGTCATTTCTGTTGCTGGTGAATAGAATTTAACAATCTGTGCATTAATTGCCTGGGCAGCTGCATTGGATAAGAACCAAAGGCTCATCGTTTGAGCGGAGAAAGCTGCCGGCGCCAGTTTCGTCGTAGCTGACAGTCCGACAGGGGACAGACAAAGCTCACCGAGAACAACAATAAAGTAACTTAGAACCAGCCAAAGCGGGTTAACGAGCGAATCTGTTCCCCCGAAATAAGCAGGCAACAGGATGACAAGGAACGACAGCCCGGCGAACAAGAGTCCCAAAGAGAACTTTTGTGGGATGGTTGGCTGGCGCTTGCCTAATTTTACCCACAGCCATGCAAATACTGGCGCGAATACAATGATGAATAGTGGATTCAAGGATTGGAACCAGGCAGGGGAGATGTTGAACCCTGCAAATTCTAACTGGGTACGCTTGTCTGCATAGTTCGCAAGAATAGTCGATCCTTGCTCTTGAATGGCCCAGAACATGACCGATGCAATAAAGAGCGGGATATAAGCGATAATGCGTGACCGCTCGACTTCAGTTGTCTTGGAGCTGCGATACATGGTGACAAAGTATGCGATTGGAATCCCGATTCCTAAAAGACCAACTAGAGCAATAAAACTGTCAAATGTTAAATATCCAGCTGGAATTGCGATTGCGATCAGGATTGCCAATAGGCCGGCAGCGATTGCAAACCGCGTGTAGACCTTTTTCTTTTCATTACCTGAAAGCGGGTTTGCAACAAACGTCCCGGCAAGGCCGAGGTTTTTCTTCTTCGTCAGCACGAACACAACTAGTCCAAGGAACATCCCGACTGCAGCAATGGCAAATCCAAGGTGGAAGTTATGCTTCATTCCTACCTCTCCGACAATCAATGGTGAAATGAAAGCACCAAGGTTGATCCCCATATAGAAGATACTGAAGCCGGCATCGCGCCGATTATCTTCTTCACTGTATATTTCACCGACTACGCTTGAAACATTTGGTTTCAGCAATCCGGTACCAAGAACGATCAGTACCATTGACACAAAGAACATGGCAAGGCTGCCTGGAATCGCTAAAACGATATGTCCCAGCATAATCAATATTCCACCGTAAAATACGGCTTTTGATGTACCGAAGATCCTGTCAGCAAGCCAGCCTCCAATAATCCCCGACATATAAACAAGAGAACCATAAATGGACATAATGGATAGGGCGAGAGTTTCATCCAGTCCTAGTCCTCCCTTGGAAACTTCATAATACATATAGTAAACAAGGATTGCTCTCATTCCATAGTAGGAAAATCGTTCCCAGAATTCGGTGAAGAAAAGAGTGAATAATCCTTTAGGGTGTCCAAAGAAACCCGTTTGAGGAACACTGTCCACAATTTTCTGCCTATTTGAGTTTGACATTATACAACCTCCTTAACATTATTCCATGATAACTATTTAAGTTTTCAATTGTCAAAAACTTTTTTTGGTAATGGAGTTAGGTTTGTCTAAAAACATTGATTTAAAAGGATTCCATGCGGAAAGCTCAGTAAATATAAGTTTTTTTGAAATAATATCAAGATTCAAAATGCTTAAATCCCCCATTTTCTAAAGGGTTCGTCTGTTTTAAGAGGGCAGAGGGGAGAAACTGGAAAGTTTATTGTGAAAGCCGGTATCCCGGAAAGAAGATTTATTGTTACATTTATGACATTTTCATTAGTATACTTAATTGTATACATGTAAACAAATAGTAAACATAATGTATACAATTAAGTATACGTGTGTACAAAATCGTTTGCATGTTGATTTAAAGGGATGTGTACAAAAAAGAAAACAAGTATACAAAATTGTGCGTGTTGTATACGTTTTTGTAACGGTTGTATACGAATTTGAATACAACTAAAGAATCATTGACGACCCTACTAACCTGTTATAATCTTTAACTATGGTTTGATAGTTTTATAGAACCTTACTATAGAGTGTCGAAAGGAATGATTTGATGAGCAATTCCAGAATTTGTGCGATTGATGTAGGGAATGACTCAGTTAAAGCTTTATTTGGCAAGTTGGATTACGAATTGTACATACCAAATGTGATTGCTAGAGATACAGAAGACAGGCCGGTTATCGGAATTGAAGAATTGAATGAAAAGGATCCGCTGGACGGTA
This sequence comes from Mesobacillus foraminis, assembly GCF_004340465.1. Lineage (GTDB taxonomy): Bacteria > Bacillota > Bacilli > Bacillales > Cytobacillaceae > Mesobacillus_B > Mesobacillus_B foraminis. The sequence goes on from NZ_SLVV01000008.1 coordinate 81,799, forward strand.
TTCATATCAGAATTCACTCCCCTGCCCTGAAAGATAATAACGCCATTTATCGTGTCGGCAGCCTTGCAACGAAGAGTGACAATGCCAGCGAACTTGACCCGGGGAGCAGCAAGTCCGAAGAGGACCAGACACTTGTTATGCTGTTTGCAACATTGGCACTGGATGCTGTCAGGGATGAAAATGCAGGTCTTTTCAGAAAGAACAATAATGTAATTGATGCAAACTATACTCTTGGTACAGGCCTCCCCCTTCGCGAAGTAAAAGAAGGAAAGGATGTTGGCTACCGTTCACAGCTGGTGGGCTCTGTCCATCAGGTAGAATTCCTGGTCACTCCTAAATACCAGGGTCTGAAAGTCAATATCCGATTCGACCAGGTCAAAGTCTATCCAGAGGGCTTTGCCGCTTATATCAATCTTGTAATGGACAATAACCTGAATATCATCAACCGCGATCTTATTGATAAAAGCATCCTGATCCAGGATATCGGCGGATTGTCTACCGACGTAGCCGTAATTAAGAATCGAAATGTGGATGATGACAAGGCTCAAGGATTCAACCTTGGCGTTTCGGAAGCTTTGGAAGCTATAAGGGAAGAAATCAGATCCAAGCATGGCGTGGAGCTGGACAGCCGCCGCGACGTAGTTGAGATCATCACCAGGAAAAACGACCGCAACCATATCATGGTTAAAGGAAGCCGCACCAGCGTTCACGATATAACTGACAGGATCCTTCTGGAATTGGCCAAAAAGCAATACCGTCATCTTCGCAATGTCTGGCAGAAGAATTCCCAGACTGAAATCTGCTATTTTGTCGGCGGCGGATCCATGGTGCTGAAAGAGTATATCAAAACATTGAACAACAATTTGGACGGTTACAACATTGAGTTCTTTGAAGATGAGAAGGAAAGCATCTGGATGATGGCGAATGCCTACTATAAATTACTCTCAGACTTTGTCCGTAAAAATGAAAAAGAAGAGAATAAAGCCAAAGAGAAGCAAAAGCAGCCAGCTCAAAAGTAGAAAAATAGGGTGATTTCATGGACAAAAAGGGAATGACTCGAATTCAGAGGGGACAGGCCATCACATTTCGCCTCCCCTCTGACACCCCTGATCACATCATCAAACAATTGCAGAGGCTCAAGGAAACCGAAAAACGGAACTTCTCCAGCAAGATAGCCGAGTTCGCCATCGAAGGCATCAGCAATTTCCTTGCAAAGGAGAAGGAGACAGTTACGATTCCGCTTCCGAAGCAATTGAGCAAGGAACAGCGCAACTGGCTTAAACACTCACATTCCGAAGCCTTATTAGGGACAATTGTTTACCAGCTGATGGCAGACCCTCTGCGGGCTTCGAGCATTCTGGCTACACTGAACAGCAATGCGCTTGATATCGACCAGGCTTTATATCTGCAGGAAAGGCCCGCAGAATCCCCTTCTTATGAAGAGCCTGTGAGGAATCTTCCGGCTGAACCGGAAAGCCGGGAGGACGTCCCAGAATCGGTTATGGATGATTTTGAAGATGACTTAATGGACTTTGATTGGGAGAAAGCGAAGCAAGAGCAGGCTCCTGCGGAAGAGGAAGCAGAAAGTGAAGAAGATACAGAGGATTTGCTGGGAGGATTCCTGGCAAAAATGAATATGTAGCATGAAAATGAAGATGCTTCCTGTTTGCCGGGAAGCATCTTTTTTTAGTTACCTTTACCATAGGCAGCAAGAACACCGTACGGCTGGCCGCACGGTTAGATTCATTATACTTGGAGATAGTGTTCATGTGGTGAAAGAGTCACCTTATGCTGTCCAAATTTATCCAATTACTAGTGCTGCGAAATTGTGATAAACAGCATGGTGACAAGGTTTAGCCCTTGCTTAAATGTTTTGCCGCAGGAGAATTCAAACAATTGGGGCAATAAGAGTATTGACGAATATAAATATTTCTGAAATAATGATGGTAATTTAATAACTGGTACCTTTAAATTCAGTCCTGTGAGGCTGACAAGGACAGCGGAATAGTGAAAAATAAGCGTGCTCTGTGCCCGCGGCCTTTTTCATGTGCAAAAAGCTACTTGTCGAATCCGGCAAGTAGCTTTTTTTATGCCGATTCTCTGTTAAAACGATGTCTACGAAGGTTTCTTCGGTACCAGGCACACTAACAAATTGGAGGAATTGGTAATGGAAAAGAATAAGATTGATCTCGATTTTTCACTGACAGCTGTACCTAAAACCCATCGGAGCGGCTTCTGGAAGATGCTTGTCGTGATGCTTGGCTTTACGTTCTTCTCGGCGAGCATGCTTTCCGGCGGAACCTTGGGGCTCGGGCTATCCCTGACAGAATTCATCTGGATTGTCCTCGCAGGAAACTTGATTCTTGGCGCCTATACAGGGACTCTAGCTTATATTGCAGCCAAAACTGGTTTATCCACGCACTTGCTGACTCGATACGCGTTTGGTGAAAAAGGCTCTTATGTTGCTTCCCTTTTACTGAGCCTGACTCAGATTGGCTGGTTTGGGGTAGGCGTAGCCATGTTTGCTGTGCCGGTTCAAAAAGTGACAGGCCTTGATACGAACCTGTTGATTATTGTTTCAGGGCTCTTAATGACAGCTACCGCGTTTTTCGGCATGAAGGCATTGACCATCCTGAGCTTTATCGCTGTACCTGCGATTGTCATTCTCGGAGGGTACTCGGCTTCGGAAGCAGCGGTAGACCTCGGAGGCATTCAAGGACTGATGCACTATCAGCCATCTGAATCGATTGGCCTTGCAGCTGCACTAACCATCTGTGTTGGATCTTTTATCAGCGGCGGTACTCTGACACCGGATTTTACACGATTTGCAAAAACAAAGAAAACAGCGGTTGCTACTACAGTCATTGCGTTTTTTATCGGAAACTCCTTAATGTTCATCTTTGGTGCAATCGGTGCGGTCGCAACAGGACAGTCTGATATCTCGGAGGTTATGTTCCTGCAGGGGCTGATCATTCCGGCCATCATCGTCCTGGGACTCAATATCTGGACAACCAATGATAACGCGATATATGCATCTGGGCTAGGAATCTCCAATATTACAAAGATTAAAAAGAGCAAAGTGGTTATTTTTAACGGAATTGTTGGTACAATCATGGCCATGTGGCTTTATAACAACTTCGTAGGATTCTTGACAGTCCTTGGCGCAGCTCTTCCGCCAATTGGAGCCATTATCATTGCCGATTATTTCATCCTCAACCGCGGAAAATATAAAGCTTTCGAAAAGGTTCAGTTTAAAACGATTAACTGGACTGCATTGATTGCCTGGGGAGCAGGGGTTGCTCTCGCTAAATTTCTGCCCGGAATTCCGCCATTGAACGGATTGATTGGGTCAGCCCTGCTCTATGTTGTTTTATCACTAGCAGTTAAAACTTTCACAGAATCTAAGACATCAACAGTAGAAATGGAAAAGGTGAGCGCATGATTATCAAAAATGCAAAACTGAGAAATAAAGAGGGTCTCTGGGACATCCTGATTGAAGAAGGAAAAATTAAACAGATTGGCCAGCAGGTTGAACAGAACGGATACGAGGAAATCCTGGATGTGAGCGGGAGCCTGGTGCTTCCTCCTTTTATCGAGCCGCATATCCACCTTGATACGACGCTTACGGCAGGTGAACCGAAATGGAACGAGAGCGGCACGCTTGTTGAAGGGATCCAAACCTGGGCGGAGCGAAAAAAAACTCTTACAGCAGAGGATGTCAAAACCAGGGCAAAAAAGGCGCTTAAATGGCAAATTGCCCAGGGAATACAGCATGTAAGAACCCACGTTGATGTAACAGACCCAGAGCTTACGGCTTTAAAAGCAATGCTTGAGGTCAAAGAAGAAATGTCTTCGTTTGTGGATTTGCAGCTGGTTGCATTCCCGCAGGATGGAATTCTTTCTTTTCCGAATGGAGCTGAACTCCTTGAAGAAGCTTTAGTCATGGGAGCGGATGTTGTCGGCGGGATTCCCCATTATGAATTTACCAGGGAATACGGTGTAGATTCATTAAAAATGGCCTTTGCTCTTGCCGAGAAATACGATCGCCTCGTGGATATCCATTGTGATGAAATTGATGATGAGCAATCCCGGTTCGTGGAGGTAGTGGCAGCTGAGGCGCTGCGCACCGGCCTGGGGAGCAAAGTGACGGCCAGCCATACGACAGCAATGGGCTCATACAATGATGCCTATACCTTTAAGCTGTTCCGGCTTTTAAAAATGTCTGAGATGAATTTTGTTTCCAATCCGCTGGTCAACATCCACTTACAAGGCCGGTTTGACACTTATCCAAAGCGCAGGGGGCTTACAAGAGTAAAGGAGCTGCAGGAAGCTGGAATGAATGTCTGCTTCGGGCATGACGACATTTTTGACCCTTGGTATCCGCTTGGCACAGGGAACATGCTTCAGGTTCTCCATATGGGCATTCATGTGAGCCAGCTGCTTGGGTACGACCAGATTGTAAATTCAGTCGATTTGATAACATCAAACAGTGCAAAGACGTTAAATATTCAGGATCATTACGGGATTGAAGAAGGAAAACCGGCGAACATGATCATCTTATCTGCTAAAAATGAATATGAAGCTATACGCAAGCAGGCATCCGTCCGTTATTCGATCCGCAATGGAAAAGTGATTGCAGAAACAAAACCATCTGAAACTCATGTTACGCTTGGCGGGGATTCTGAATTTGTAGATTTTGAGAAGTAATTCTATTGTTAAAAACTGCTCCAGTTATCTGGTGCAGTTTTTTATTGTTTTGTAGGCTCAGTGCTTGTTTGGCCTTATGATAGTAGATGGGCCCAACATGAAACAGGAATCTTAAGAAAGTCTTAAGAAAGTTCATCAGTAAGCATTAAGATTTGCTGGTTAAAATAGAGTCAGTGAAAGAGAGAGAGGGGGAATGAGAATGGAAACATATCAGGTCCTTGTCGTGGATGATGAAAAGGAGATTAGGGATGCCATTGAAATATATCTGAAAAATGAAGGCATAACAGTGATAAAGGCAAAGGATGGCATTGAGGCAATCGAAAAGCTGAATGAGCATACGATTCACCTTATTATCCTGGATATTATGATGCCTCGGCAGGACGGGATTTCGACGGCTTTTAAAATCCGTGAAGAAAAAAACATTCCGATTATCATGCTGAGTGCTAAAAGTGAAGATATGGATAAAATCCTTGGCCTTCAGGTCGGAGCGGATGATTATGTGACGAAGCCCTTTAACCCGCTGGAATTGATAGCCCGGGTAAAATCGCAGCTTAGGCGATATGTGACGCTTGGAACTTTTGAGGGCCGAAAGCAAGTGATTGATTTGAACGGGTTGACATTGGACACGGCAGCAAAGGAAATCAGGGTGAATGGCGACATTGTGAAACTGACACCAATCGAGTACCGGATTGTTGAAATGCTGATGAAGAACGCGGGCCATGTATTTTCCATTCATGAAATTTATGAACGGGTCTGGAAGGAACCATACATAAATGCAGAAAATACAGTCGCCGTTCATATTCGTAAAATCCGCGAAAAAATTGAGATTGATCCAAAAAATCCGAGATATTTAAAGGTGGTGTGGGGAATTGGATACAAAATTGAGAAATAGGAACATCAAGCTGGCCTTCCTTGTGCTCCTGTTTACCTTCGGAATCAGCGGGATTTTTGTCCTTGCAACCAACAGCAGCAATCTTTTAGATGATTATTTTGAAACAGAAGAGTTTCGGTCTGAATACAACCAGTTTATTGACTACCTATTCCTTTATGAATTAAATGAAATGAGCAGCGAAGAGGCCAAGGAGGCAATCACGGTTACAGCAGAGGAGATTGATGAGCACCGCTACCAGTATGGCGATTTACTCAGTCAAAAAGCGACCATTCGAAATCAATATGCTGGTTTAATCGAAGAGGCGGAAGCAGCTGGGGACAAGGAAGTGGCGGAAGCCTATAAAAAAGAGCGGGACGAAAAAATAGAGGATATATCACAAAACTTTAAAAGTGACGAGCATGTTGAGAAAAAAGTCAGAGCAGAAAAGGAGAAGGAAATCGATCAATATTACCGCGACCTTCAAACCAACCGTTCAGATTACCTGAGGTACAGCGAAGCTTTCACGTATTATTTGAAGGACCGTGACAGCAGCAAGGTTTATACCAATCTGAATCTTGCGGGAAATGAGTCTCCCAAGGATCATTTGAATAAAAAGAATATGATATTTATTCGTACCTATCCGGCAGGTGACCAAGGATATCTGTCAGCTCAATATCAATATGGCTATTCGGGGGAACAGGAAACCGTCAGTCAGATTGTGACCACACCAAGGCTTTTTGAGGGACAGGTAGCTGTTTCTAAAATAGAGTCCTCTCCCAGCTATATCATGAACATGTATGAAGACTTCCAAAAGCGGAAAGTGCTGCTGATGATTTACATCGGTGCAGGTCTGGCAGCCTTGACCGCAAGTGTCCTGTTAGGGAGAAAAGAGATTCAGGCCCTGTCGCTCAATGATAAATGGGCGGGGCTCTATCTCGGGCTGCCGATTGATCTTCGGGTTCTCCTGTTCGGAGTGACGATGTTCGGCGGAATCATCAGTTTCCTATTGATCAATGACCAATTCTATTATTTTTCTTATTCCCAGCTTGCGGATCTGCTGATTGGCCTGCTGATTGCAACCCTGTTTATGGTGGCGTTTATTTTACAGGTGAAGATGATTGCCGTTCAATGGGGAGATAGAAAAAAACTTAAGGAGGACTGGAAAGGAAGTTACATTTTCCGGATGGTTACCGGCATCAGGAATGCATTTTTAGTCCGCAGCACCGGTATTCAGCTGCTGATATTGCTCTCGGGAATCTTTTTATTTGGTCTGTCCGCAGGTCTGGTTTTTGTTGACCCATTTTTCCTTCTAGTCTTTGGATTCCTTTTCCTGGCAGCGATTTTCCCGGCAGCTGTCCTGATTAGGCGGACGGGTTATTTTAATACAATCCTGCAAAATACCAATGAGCTGGCCGCTGGTAGGATGGGGAGCGATTTACCGGTGAAAAAGAGGTCCGCCCTGGGGACGCTTGCCGGCAATATTAATGTCCTAAAGCATGGCGTAAAGAAGTCGCAGAATGAGCAGGCAAAAAGCGAACGGCTAAAAACAGAACTGATTACGAATGTAAGCCATGATTTGAGAACACCGCTTACTTCCATCATTACGTATACCGAGCTTTTAAAGGCACCTGGGGTGAATGAGGCTGACCGCGAGGCCTATGTTGAAATCATTGACCGAAAATCCAAGCGGCTGAAGGTCCTGATTGATGACTTGTTTGAAGCCTCTAAAATGGCGAGCGGCAGTGTGGAACTGGTGAGGGAGAGAATCGATCTTGTGCAGCTCCTGCAGCAGGCACTTGCTGAACACAGCGAAAAAATGGATCAGAATTCCCTGCAATTCAGAGTATCTGCACCCGAGGAACCGGTTTATTCCATGGTGGATGGGCAGAAGCTGTGGCGGGTGTTTGATAATTTAATCGGAAATATTCTAAAATATTCCCTGGAAAATACTCGTGTCTATATCTCCCTGAAACCCAACGGTAATAACGCCGTGATTACCTTCAAGAATGTGACGAAATACGAGCTGAGTGAAAGTGTAGATGAGCTGTTTGAACGGTTTAAGCGGGGAGATCAGTCAAGGAATACAGAAGGCTCAGGGCTGGGGCTCGCGATTGCCAAATCCATTGTTGATCTGCATGACGGCGAGCTCGACATTGAGGTAGATGGAGACTTGTTCAAGGTGATAGTAACGTTAGAGACAGTGTAGTGATGAAGGTCTATTTTCCTCTAATGATCCCTGTTTGTCACAACCTGGACACTGGTTTTTCAATAAATAAAAATAATCGATGCATAAATTACGATTATTGATCGATAAATCAAAGGAATGTATGTATAACCTCAGGGAATCGATGCATAAACACCAAAATGGCTGGTCAGGGAAGTCAAAAAGGCTGGTTCAAAAGGGAGTATATCCTCTCTTGAACCAGCCTTTCGCTATTTTTCACTTATTGTTCCGCCTTTTCCTCATAAAGCCTCGCAATTTCAATGATGACCTGTACGGCCTTTTCCATATTATCGACCGAGATATATTCATATCGGCCATGGTAGTTCTCGCCGCCGGTAAACACATTCGGCGTCGGGAGTCCCATATAGCTTAGCTGCGAACCGTCTGTGCCGCCTCGTATGGGCTTAATGACGGGCTTGATGCCAAGGTTCTCCATCGCCTGGTGGGCGAGGTCGACGATATGCTTCACTGGTTCAATTTTGTCGCGCATATTGTAATATTGGTCATTCATTTCCAGGATGATTTTATCACTGCCGTAGGTTTTTTGAAGATCATCGACGATTGCCGTGATATTTGCCTTTCGATCCTCGAATTTTTCACGGTCAAAGTCGCGGATAATATAATGCAGCCTGGTTTCCTCCACATCACCATTAAACGAGATTAAGTGGTAGAATCCTTCATATCCCTCTGTATATTCCGGGGCTTCCTCAGCAGGCAGCAGGCTGTTGAACTCCATTGCCAGTTTTGCAGAGTTCACCATTTTCCCTTTGGCTGTTCCAGGGTGGACGTTCTTCCCTTTGAATGTAATCTTTGCTGCGGCCGCATTGAAGCTTTCATACTCAAGCTCCCCAAGCGGACCGCCATCCATTGTATAGGCGTAGGCAGCATCAAAGGCCTTCACATCAAACCGGTGCGGCCCTCTGCCGATCTCTTCATCTGGTGTAAAAGCGACTCTGATTCTTCCGTGCTTGATTTCCGGATGCCTGATAAGGAAGTCCATTGCCGTCATGATCTCAGCGATGCCTGCCTTATTGTCAGCTCCCAGCAGGGTTATGCCGTCGGTTGTAATCAAGGTATGGCCTTTATACTGCGGGAGCTCAGGGAATTCTTTAGGGGACAAAATAATTTGCTGCTGTTCATTTAGGACAATGTCATGGCCATCGTAATTTTCAACAATCTGTGGCTTGACGCCTTTGCCGGTAAAATCAGTCGCCGTATCGACATGGGCTAAAAATCCGATTGTCGGCACAGTTTTTGTTGTGTTTGAAGGAAGGGTTGCCATTACATAGCCATATTGGTCCATTGTGACGTCTTCCATCCCGATGGCCTTCAATTCATCTACGAGCTGGCCGGCGAGTGTCAGCTGGCCCGGGGTGGACGGGCAGGTTTCACTGCTCTCATCGGATTGTGTGTCTACTTTTACATAGGAAGTGAATCTTTCAATGATTTCGGATTTCATTTAACCAACTCCCAAAGTTTATGATAAAAATAGTGTATCACAAGGTCATGTTTTCATTATCATCCAAGCTTTTTCGACAAATTTTGAAATATAACTGGTGCGCTATGCAGACACTATCGTATAATGGGTAGTAAAAATTGAAAAAAGAGGGTAAAAATGAAACAGGAAATTTCAGAAATATTGAATGCTTTTAAAGAAAATCAAAAAAACCGCGGACGGCTGTTAATCAATTGTCCCGATCAGCCAGGTATCATAGCGGCTGTATCGAAGTTTTTATTTGACCATGGAGCGAACATCATGGAATCGAGCCAGTACTCGACAAATCCTGAGGGCGGAAGCTTTTTTATCCGAATTGAATTTGAGTGTTCTGAACTGCAGGAAAAGAAAGAAGAATTGACGAGCGAATTTCAGGAAATTGCCGAAAAGTTCAGCATGGACTGGAAGCTTTCACTTGTATCCGAATTAAAAAAGACCGCGATCTTCGTTTCAAAGGAACTTCACTGCATGAGGGAATTGCTGCTGGAATGGCAGGGCGGCGACTTAATGACGGATATATCCCTGGTCATCTCCAACCATGAAGATGCAAGAGAAATTGTTGAAAGACTCGGCATCCCGTTCCATTACATACCTGCAACCAAGGAAAACCGTGCCGAGGCAGAAGCGAAGCAGCTAAGCCTCCTGAAGGAACATGAAATTGACGTGATCATTCTGGCCCGCTACATGCAGATTCTGACACCGGACTTTGTTGCGGCCCATCCGTATAAAATCATCAACATCCACCATTCCTTCCTGCCAGCCTTCGTGGGTGCGAGGCCTTATGACCGGGCGTACCAGCGCGGAGTAAAACTGATCGGGGCAACCTCCCACTATGTGACGGATGATCTTGATGAAGGGCCGATCATTGAGCAGGATATCATGCGTGTGGACCATCGAGATCAGGTAGAGGATCTAAAGAAGATTGGCCGGTCCATTGAGCGAAGTGTCCTGGCGCGTGCGGTCAAATGGCATCTTGAAGACCGTGTCATTGTCCACGGAAATAAAACGATCTTATTTTAATCCACTTAGAAAAGACCATCCTCCCGCTGGAGTGATGGTTTTTTTTAGGGATTAAAAGCAAGCAGATACGGGAACACGGTAAAAAAAGGAGGCATTTGTCAAAAAATGATGACAACTGTCAAGACAGTGGTTAAAATAATACCTGCAACCATTAATCGTAATAGAAAATAGCGGATCCTGGCAAAATAGGGATAGCATAAAAGGGGGTTCGGCAATGAAAAAACAGAAAGAGATCTCGGGCCGAAAGCTGCTGGGAATTGCAGGACTGGGCTGGATGTTTGATGCCCTGGATGTGGGCTTGCTTTCCTTTATCATCGCGGCGCTGCAGGTGGATTGGGGTTTATCTGTTCAGCAGATGGGATGGATCGGGAGTGTGAACTCAATCGGCATGGCTGTCGGTGCCATGTTTTTCGGATTGATGGCCGACCGGATTGGCCGTAAAAATGTCTTTATCATAACATTGCTATTGTTTTCCATTGGGAGTGGATTGTCGGCTTTTACCACTTCATTGACAGTCTTTTTAATCCTTCGCTTTATCATTGGAGCGGGGCTGGGAGGAGAACTGCCTGTTGCCTCTACACTTGTATCGGAAAGTGTGCCAGCTGAAAAGCGGGGCCGCGTTGTTGTCCTGCTGGAAAGCTATTGGGCCGCAGGCTGGCTGATTGCTGCACTAATCGCCTATTTTATCATTCCTGACTATGGCTGGCAGACAGCGCTGATTCTAAGTGCTATCCCTGCTTTCTATGCGATATACCTGCGCCTTAACCTGCCTGATTCTCCCAGGTTTCTTTCGGTAAAAGAGAAGGACAGGCCAACCATCGGGCAGAGTCTTTCGGCGTTGTGGGCAAAGGAAAACGTGAAGAGGACGGCCATGCTATGGATCCTCTGGTTTTGCGTCGTTTTCTCCTATTATGGAATGTTTCTCTGGCTTCCGAGCGTGATGGTCATAAAAGGCTTTAGCTTGATTAAGAGCTTTCAGTATGTGCTTATTATGACACTTGCTCAGCTTCCGGGATATTTTACGGCAGCATGGTTTATTGAACGATTAGGCCGGAAATTTGTCCTTGTTGTTTATCTGATTGGAACGGCACTCAGTGCTTATTTCTTTGGCAACGCGGAATCACTGGGATTATTGATCACGGCGGGAATTTTCCTTTCCTTCTTTAATCTTGGAGCATGGGGAGCTCTCTATGCCTATACCCCGGAGCAATATCCAACGAAGATCCGCGGGACTGGTGCGGGAACGGCAGCTGCCGTTGGCCGGGTTGGCGGGATTCTTGGCCCGCTCCTGGTTCCGTACCTCGTTTCAAGCGGTATATCCATCTCGACGATCTTTGCCATCTTTTGCGGGGCAGTATTGATCGGGGCAGCCGCCGTATTCTTCCTGGGTGAAGAAACGAAGAAAAAAGAATTGGCTTAAAAGAAAAGGCCGTTTCCATGTAAACTGTACCCTGTGTAGTAGACACATGAAAAAAGTCTACTGCACAGGGTCTTTCTATGTACAATAGATAAAAATGGGGCGGGAGAACAATTTATGAGTAAAAAGTTATTTACGGAAAAAGAGATTAAAACACTATCCAAAAATCCTTATGTTAAATCTGTGACTTCAAAGGGGATTACCTATACTGATGAATTCAAGAAGCTCTTTATTGCAAAAAACAAAAAGGGAAGGACGCCCAGGGAAATCTTTGATGAATGTGGGTTTGATGAGGAAATCATCGGAATAAGTCGTATTCAGTCTTCGGGGAAAAGGTGGCGTGAAGCCTATCGAAAGAACGGAGTGCTTGGACTGCAAGACACAAGATCAGAAAACATAGGCAGGCCAAGAGAAAGAGAGCTTTCCATTGAAGAAAAGTATGCAAGGTTAGAGGCCGAAAATAACCTGTTGAAAGCTGAGAACGAACTATTAAAAAAGATACGATTTGCCGAAAGGGGGATGAAGAAGAAATAAAGTTGTCTGCTGATCAGAAATTCAATCTTATCCGATCCGTCTTCGAGAAATACAATCTCAAACGTATGATATCCCACCTCTGTAAAGCAGCTGGTGTGTCACGTCAGGGTTACTATAACTACTTTTCAGCGAAACAAGTTGAGCGAAGGAAGGAGCGGGAGAAAAAAGATGAAGTGCTCCGAGACTTGGTTTTAAAAGCATACAATTTCAAAAGCCGCAAGAAAGGGGCTCGCCAAATTAAGATGGTATTGGCAGGTCAGTTTTGTGTTGTCTTTAACCTCAAGAGAATCAGAAGAATCATGAGGAAATACGGAATTGAGAGTCCCTTTAGGAGAGCCAATTCCTACAAGCGCATCATGAAGGCTACCCAGGAACACAAGGTCGTCCCGAACCTGCTTAACAGGGAATTCAAACAAGGAATCCCCTATAAAGTCCTGCTTACGGATATAACCTACCTATATTTCGGTAAAGGCAAAAGGGCGTATCTATCAACCATTCTTGACGCTTCCACCAATGAAGTGTTAGCTCATCAGGTTTCTGATCGGATTACCCTTGATATCGCTATAGACACACTTAAGAAGTTAAAGAGAAACAGGAGAATAAAATTAGCTAAAGGAGCCTATATACACTCTGATCAGGGAGGTCACTATACCAGCCCTGTTTATCAAAAGCTGGTGAAAAAATTCAGGTTGGGACAATCCATGTCCAGGAGGGGGGACTGTTGGGACAACGCCCCCCAGGAATCATTCTTTGGTCATTTTAAGGACTTGGTTGATATAAAATCATGTGAAACCTTAGAAGAACTTAAACAAGAAGTGAAAGTTGCCATCCACTACTACAATCACAACAGATATCAATGGAATATAAAAAAGATGACCCCTGTTGAATACAGAGATCATCTTCTTAAACTAGCCTAGCTTTTTTAAAATGTCCTTTACAATGGGTACAGATTAATGTGGAGACGGTCTTTTTGTGTCTGGGAACCAGGATAAAAGTACTAGGTATGTCTGCCAGTATCTTTTAAAAATCGGGTCATTTAGGGAGTTATCGGGTATATTCTTTTAAATTATGAGTTACTTATTGTAGAAACTTTGGTTATTATTAACAGTTTATCTAGGAATATCCTCACTGTTATCAGAATATTATGTATGTTACGATATTCGCACTAAATACTTCGTTTTGGCGAAAGGGGAACATGCATGAAAAAGCTATTATCGATCCTGACTACTGGAGTACTTGCACTGTCCTTGCTGGCACCCGCGGCAGTACCTGTTCAAAAGGCAGAAGCTGCGACGACAGCAAACTGGGACGTTGAGCGATACGGCGACCGCGTCGACATTGATGGCTATCTTGATCGGCTTTCGGAGGATGAGGCCTTTTTAAAGAAAGCGGAGAAATCGATTGTGAATCAGGCGAAGGGAATTAACTTTGATGAGGAGAGTACCAGTAAATCCTCAGCTGAAGATCGTTCTTTTACATATGATGGCGGCACTAAACTCTTTCTGAACAGAGAATTGGATTTTAAAGAATTTACACTTCGAAGTGAAGGAGAAAACGTGGAGATCTGGGTGGCGAATGATCTAAGCTTTCCGGATGACAGGCCTGCACATGTAGTGACTCAGGAGCAGGTGGACAAGCTCCGGGACGAATTTGACAGCAATATCTATCCAAAGGCGACGGAGTTCTTCGGTACTCCCGACAAGCATGACGGATCCAAGTCACCGCTGCCAGGAATGGTAGGCCTGCCGGAAGGCTACTATGAAGGAAGTGACAAGGTGATCATGCTGGTGGATAACATCATTGATGAAGGCTATACGAACCCAAGTTATCCATTCTTTGTTGCCGGATTCTTCTGGCAGACACTAGAAAACTATATTGACAGAAACATCATTACGATTGATACAAACAGCTGGGAAACAAGGCTGGAGAGCACCTTCTTCGGGACAACCATCCACGAGCTTCAGCATCTGATTCATGCGGATAATGACGGGGATGAGGAAACCTGGATCAATGAAGGAATGTCGACGTTCTCTGAATACCTGGGCGGATATGGCCATGATGACAGGTCGATTAATTTTTACCTGGATCATCCGGAAAACTCGCTGACCAGCTGGGACGAGCATTCTGGTGCAGCAACCGGTCCTGAAACCATTGCCGATTACGGACAGGTTTATTTGTTCACCCTCTATATGAATGACAAGTTTGGCCGGGAGTTTATCAGGGATTTGGCCCTTTCGGAAGAGAATGGGATTAACGGTGTCAATAAGGCTCTTGCAGATGAGGGACTCGATCTTGATTTTACCCAGCTTTACCAAAACTTTATTACCGCCCTGGCAATCGACAGTGACAAACCGGGAGACGGGATATACAACTTTGACAGCATCGACTTGAGGAATCTGGATGTTACCGTGGATGGAAAGACGTTTAAACGCGGCAAGACGGTAGATTATGAAAGTGCCAAAACCTATGAAAAAGAAGGAGTCCCAGCCTGGGGCGGAGACTTCAAGGAGCTTGCCTTCAAGGATAAAATCAGCGGGATTTCCTTTGACGGAGTCGATTTCCTGGCATCGCCGTGGGAGTCGGTGGCTGATCCAAAGGATGCCGCAAACAAAGTCCTTTGGGGAAATAAAGGCGATGAAGCGGACAATATGCTCATCTTTGAAGCCGATCTAAGTGGAGTAGATGCCGCAACCCTAAAGTTTGATAACTATCTAGATATTGAAGAACAATGGGACTTTGGGGTAGTCCAGGTCTCAACAGATAATGGGCAGACCTGGAAGAGCCTGGCCAACGAAAATACCCGTTCAGATGTAGTTGAAGATGGGTATCCAAAAATTAAAGAAAATGTGCCTGGTTTTACTGGCAATATTAAAGAGTGGCAGGAGGAAACCTTTGACTTAAGCGAATATACCGGGAAGAAAGTTCTGATTTCCTTCAGATATCTGACCGACTGGGGTCATAATGATTCAGGCTGGTTCATCGACAATGTCGAAATCCCGGAAATTGGCTTCAGCCAGGACGGAAGCTCCACCGATGCGTTCAAATCGCTTGATGAGATCCTTGGGAAGTATGTGGAGTATACGGTGACCTTTATCAATGAAAGGGAAGTGGGCAATAAAAAAGGGGCAAAAACCAATTATAAAGTGATAACGGTAGATCCGTTCAATGTCACTGAAAAGGATGCCCTGAATTTAAGGCAGCTTTTCAAGGATGGCAAGAACTATATGATTACCTCCTATGCAGCTCCGGCGGACCAGAGAAGTCCAGTAGATTTCTCCTATGAGGTCAAGCTGAAAAAGGATAAAAAGAAAGAGAAAAACAACGGCAAAAAGAAATAAAAAATAACCCTTGGGCTGCGGTCATTATGACTGCAGCCTTTGTTGCCGATTTCTATGTGGCTTTTACATGCTTAAAGACATTAATGGCAAACAGGATACCGCCAAGGACAACAGCAAGCGAACCAATAATGGTCAGGATTGTTAAAGATTCGTTTCCGGTGAGCACCATGGCCAGGAGGCTGCCCTGCATCGCCGGCAAACCGAGATTATGAAGCCAGAAATGGGATACAGCCAGGCCATTGCTGCTGGCTTCCGGATAAAAATGATAAATGGTTCCGAATAGGACCATTGAGACCCAGCCAAGCAAATTCAAGTGGGCATGGACAGAGGTTAAAGAAAAATCATGAAGAATTCCCATCAACAGCCCAAGGAGAATGGCAATCACAAAATAAACTACGGCAATCTTAAAAAATCTCGCTCCCATTATACTTCCCCCTTGCATAGAAAAATAATTTCCTTAAAATGTATGGAATTTAATCGTATATTAGTACTTTTAGACTGATTTTTATGTTGAAGGCATAGAAATAATAGGCCCAAAATCATGCTTTTGCCTCAATCTTAAAAGCCGGAATACTCCCCTCGTGAGCAGCGGTTCTTTTTTACTGGAAGGATTACACTTTTCCAAAAAGGGAATTCTTTTACCATGGCAGGTTTGATCTTTGAAAGGAAGTGAGCGCAGGAATGTATGATTGCATCATTATTGGGGGAGGAATCGCCGGGCTTCAGGCGGCCATCCAGCTAGGGCGCTATAAGCATAAAGTGCTGGTTCTGGACGCGAATGACGGCAGGTCAGTCATCTGCCACAGCTACCATAATGTTCTGGGCTATCCTGATGGTGTGAGCGGGCCAGAGCTCCGCAGCATTGGGCAGGAGCATGCCTCAAGACTGGGAGTAGAATTTATCACAGACCGTGTCATCAAGGCTGAAAAAATAAATGAGAAGTTTGCAGTGGAAACAGCAGGCGGAGAGACGTTTAGCGCAAAGACGCTGCTTATCTCCACAGGGGTTGTCGACAGGATTCCTCCTTTTCCGGAATTGAAGCCTTGTTTAGGAATCTCTGTCTATGTGTGTCCGGATTGCGACGGCTATGAGGTGTCAGACAAGCAAACCATTGTGATGGGGTCAGGAAATCCGGGAGCCAATATGGCTTTAACCCTTTCCTATTGGACAAAAGAGATTACGTATGTCAATCATGAGCAAGTGGATGTTGATGATGAACTTCTTTCCAGCCTAAAGGAAAAAGGAATTGTATATGTCAATGAACCAATTGAAAAAGTGCTGGCAGAGGAAGCTGACTTTCGGGGTGTCCAGCTCAGGAATGGCGAACAGGTGGAAGCATCCAGAGGGTTTGTTGCATTTGGGGGAAATGAAATTAAGTCGCAGCTGGCCGCACAGCTTGGTGTTGAACTTCATGCCAACAAGCATATCCTTGTCGACCCGAGGACTAAAATGACTAATGTTGATCGTGTCTGGGCAGCAGGTGATGTGGTCGCTCATTCGGAACAGGTAACCATTGCCATGGGGGACGGTTCCCAATCGGGAATCTGGATTCATAAAACATTGCTTGGGGAATAAAAAACAGCCCGCTGTATTAGTATAGCGGGCTGTTTTATGAAGTATTTACGGCTTTGAAAATTTTACACTACGATTTTTAAGGTAAACTCCACGATAATGGAATTTTACTCCACGATTTGCTGCTTTTCTCTACAAGTAAACCAATTTACACTACGTTTTTACGTCATTACACTACATTTAGCTATTTTTACCAATTGCAAACTTGCAGATTATAGAATGTTTTATAGTTTCATCAAAATTACTGGCTCAAGCTTCCCCTGACAGCTTCTTCAACGGAGTTTCGGCCGGGCCATCGAGGACTTCCCCTTCATAGGAAAAACGGGAACCGTGGCACGGGCAGTCCCAGGAACGTTCTCCGTTATTCCACTCAAGCTCGCAGCCCATGTGGGTGCAGGTGGTATCGACAATATGCAGCTGGCCGTCCTCATCCCGGTAGGCACCCGCCCGCTTGCCATTGACCATCACTGTGGCACCTTCATCATTTTTAAGGTTCTCTGGCTGCGCTGAAGGCGATTCTAGCTTTCCTTTAACCAATTCTGCAGCAACCCTGGCGTTTACAGTAAGGAACTTTTTCACATCCGGATCGGCATGGAAGCGGTTAGGGTCAAAGACTTCCTGATAAGGATTCTTCCGGCCTACAATCATGTCAGTGAGGAGCAGGGCTGCATTGGTGCTGTTTGTCATCCCCCATTTGCGGTATCCTGTTGCCACATAGATATTTTTAGTTGTGGGTGAATAATGGCCGACAAAAGGAATCTTGTCCAGTGTAGTCGGATCCTGGGCAGACCAGCGGTAAGGAATTTCCTTGATGCCGTAGGTTTGCCTTGCAAATGCCTCAAGGGCCTCATAGTAACGGTGGGTATTGATCTCTTTTCCGGTTTGATGCTCATGCCCGCCAAAAATGATGACTTGCTCCCCATTCATTTCTGCCGATCGAAGCGAGCGGGTTGGTGTTTCGGCATTGATGAACATACCCCCCGGAAACTCTTTTTCAGGCTTCACCGCTAGGCAGTAAGAACGTGAAATGGACATCCTCGAGAAATAGAACCCTTTTGTATCGTAAAAAGGATAATGCGAAGCGATGATCATTCGCCTGCAGCTGACCTTGTGGTTATCACGCGTCGTGATTCGAGGCTGGTCTCCTTCTTCCATATCAACAGCGGTTGTATTCTCGTAGATCTGTCCGCCCATTTTCGTAAATTCCTCAACCAGGTGCTTCAAGTATTTGAGCGGGTGGAACTGGGCCTGGTTTCTTATGACAATGGCCGCTTTGGCTTCCACTTCAATTGGGACCTCATTGAGGTACTCGCCATTGATTCCAAGCTTTTTATAGGCAGTGACCTCGTTGATCAGCTTCTGTATTTCCTGGCTGGAATTGGTGTAAATGTAGGAATCCTCCTCAGAGAAATCGCATTGAATCTGCTTCTCATTCACGAGGTTTTTGATAAAAGTCAGGGCATCATGGTTGGCCTGGTAGTACAGGCGCGTCTTTTCCTCCCCAAAATGGCTGATCAGCTCATCGTAAATGATGCCATGCTGCGTTGTCACCTTTGCGGTAGTATGGCCGGTTGTCCCAGTTAGGATTTTGCCTGCCTCAATTACAGCAACCTTGAAGCCTTCCTTCGCCAGGAGATAGGCAGCAGTCAATCCTGTCATTCCCCCGCCAACAATGGCAACCTCTGTGTCGATATCCTCGTTTAAGGAAGGAAAGGCTGGCAATTCTGCAGTTCCTAGCCAGTATGCTTCCGGAAATTGCGGCATTCCATTCATTTGATCAAGTTCTCTCGTCATTCCATCATCCTCCTATCCGTCATGGTCTGTTTTCTATTTTTTCCTATCTCTTGAAAATAATGCTTTCTTTCTTCCCACTTTACCCGGAGGAACCTGTTTTATTCTCCTATTGCCCAAGGGCCTTTACAATCAGTAAAATAAAGGTAAGAGAAAGAAGTGAAGGGGTTTTAGCATGGCTGGCATTAAAACGAATGCAATGCGGCTGCTGGACAGCCAAAAGGTTCTCTATCATGTGTTTACCTATGACAGCAAAGATGGAAAGAATGACGGTGTGTCGGTAGCGGAAAAAATCAAGAAAGATCCCGGCGTGGTGTTTAAGACGCTTGTTGCCCAGGGAAGCACCAGAAATTTGTTTGTTTTTATCATTCAAGTTGAAGATGAGCTGGATTTAAAAAAAGCTGCAAAGGCCTCAGGGGAAAAGAAGATAGAAATGCTGCCTGTCAAGGACCTGCAAAAGCATACTGGCTATATTCGAGGCGGCTGTTCGCCGTTGGGCATGAAAAAACAGTATCCTACGATAATCGATTTAAAAGCCGAGACTCTGGAACAGATGATCGTCAGTGCCGGAAAGATTGGATTCCAGGTGGAGCTTGCGCCAAAGGACTTACAAAGTCTTACACATGCCGTTTTCGCTGATGTCAGAAAATAAGGTTTCAACCCAGTCCATGTTCGCTGCATGGGCTTTTTTTGTGTGATTATCTGACGTGGGCACTCACCCAGATTCCTGCAGACGCATAGGATGAATGGAAGCCGAATTTGCCGTTGTTCCAGACGGCGGGAGGGAGCGATTTGAATGGCAACAGTGCTGAATTATTACGCGGGCGGGAACACAGCCCGGGGGTTTTACAGCTTGTATGAATCCAATCTGCAGGGGCTGTCTCGCCTGTTTATTTTAAAGGGGGGTCCGGGGACCGGAAAGTCATCGCTGATGAAGAAACTCGGAAAAGAGTGGAATGAGAAGGGCTACGACATTGAGTACCTTCATTGCTCCTCTGATAATGACTCGATTGACGGGCTGATCATCCCGGCCCTTCAGGTGGGTATTGTGGATGGCACTGCCCCACATGTGATTGAACCCAAGGCACCGGGAGCTGTTGAGGAATATGTGAATCTTGGCAAGGCCTGGGATTCTGAGATACTGAAAACGCAGAGAGAAGCTATTGAACTACTTAGCGGAAAAATCAGCGAGGCATTTTCAGCTGCTTACGGCTTGTTTGCACAGGCTCTGGCTGTCCATGATGAATGGGAAAAGTTCTACATCGACAATATGGACTTTGAGAAGGCAAACCAGCTCACGGAAGAGCTGATTGGTAGATTCTTTGGCGAGAAAAGGAAAGACAAGAAAGCTGACGTAAGACACCGGTATCTAGGGGCAGCCACGCCTAAGGGAGCAGTGGATTTTGTGCCGAATTTAACGGAGGGTGTCAGCAAACGATATTTGATCAAAGGAAGGCCGGGCTCAGGAAAATCGACGATGCTGAAAAAACTCGCTGCCGAAGCGGAAGCCAGGGGGTTTGATACGGAAATTTACCATTGCGGCTTTGATCCGCACAGCCTGGATATGGTGATCGTGAGAGAGCTTGGCTTTGCCATTTTTGACAGTACCGCACCACATGAGTATTTTCCAGAACGGGAAAATGACGAAATCATTGATATGTACGGAAGTATTATTGCCGCGGGCACAGACGAAAAATATGCAGATGAAATTAAGGACGTTTCGCGAAGGTACCGGGAGAATATGAACAAGGCGATAGCCTCCCTGGCAACAGCGAAGGATCTTCACGACCAGCTTGAAGAGATTTATATCCGTGCCATGGACTTTTCCGTGATTAACCAGATAACAGAGGAAATCAATGCACAAATCCATTTGCTGTCGGAACAGTAAAAAAAGAGCACTCATTGCGGTGAGTGCTCTTTTGATGATTTTAAAACAGAAAGTGGGCAACCAGTACAATGACAGGAAGCGTAATCAGCGTGCGCTGGATAAAAATAACGAAAAGTTCCCAAAAGGAAACAGGAATCTTTGAACCCAGCAGCAGGCCGCCGACCTCTGACATATAAATCAGCTGGGTAACAGAAACGGAGGCAATGATAAACCTGGTCATCTCACTTTCAATGCTCGCACCGATGACGGATGGCAGGAACATGTCGGCGAACCCGACCATAAGGGTTTCCGAAGCAGCCTTCGCTTCCGGCACCTGCATCCATTCAAGCAGCGGAATGAAAGGTAGCCCGAGCCACTGGAAGAAGGGAGTATACTCTGCAATGATCAGGGCAACAGTTCCAAGGGCCATGACGATAGGGGCCACACCCATCCACATATCAAGAATATTTTTAATGCCGGAGATGAAGAAATCACGAATTCCCCTGTGGGTGCCGGCCTTATCCAGTGCCTGAGTCATTCCCCAGGAAAGTGAGTTATGGCCGGGAGGAATTTTATCCTCAGTATAATTGCCGGACTGTTTAACATAGTACGTGTCAGGCTTCCGTGACAAAGGCGGTATCCGGGGTGCCAGGATGGCACAGATCAAACCTGCGGCCGTCACAGTCAGGTAGAATGGGACAAACATATACGCCAGACCAACCTGGGAAATGACGACAAGACTGAAGGTAATGGAAACAACCGAAAAGGAAGTTCCAATGATGGCTGCTTCCCTTTTAGTATAAAAGCCTTCTTCATACTGTTTGCTTGTCAAAAGGACACCAATGGTGCCATCTCCGAGCCAGGAGGCCATGCAGTCAACGGAAGACCTTCCGGGAAGCTTGAATATTGGTCGCATGACTTTCGTCAGCAGGGTGCCAAACAGTTCAAGCAGTCCGAAATCAAGAAGCAATGGGAGAAACAGGCCTGCAAACAGGAAGACCGCAAACAACACAGGGAGGAGGTCATTCAACAATAAGCCTCCTGTATTATCGGACCAGATCATTTCGGGCCCCAGTTTGAAAAGGGCACATACAGCAAAGATTGCTCCAAGAATCCTGGCTACAAACCAGATCATTGGAACATCTAAAAGGGTTCTTAAAAACGGATTGCGAGCCATGATCTCCGGCCGGACCGTTTTAGCCAAAAGGGTCCCCAGCAAGGTCAGGATGATGATGGCTGTCATGATATGAGGCAGGTATCCGGCTAGAAGTTCCTGAATAAGTCCGGACAGAACTGCAATGGGAATCGTAATATCCCCTTTATAGGAAATCGGAATCATGAACAGAAAGATTCCGAGCAATGATGGAATAATGAAGGTTAAAACGTTCTTGAGTGAGCGTTTTTTACGTAATGCCTGCTCCAAAGTTAATTCACCCTTACTTACATATTTATAAAACAAAATTCATTTTAATGCACAATAATATTTTTGCCAACCTTTTTTCTCAATCTGATAATTCCGTATATTATTTCCCGGGTGATTTCTCCTTAAACTTGGCGGAGATAATATTATTGCAATAAAATACTAAATATGGCTGTTGGACATTTATTAAGGAACCAATAAGGTATCTTTACATGGTTGAAACAGTATTGCACCGTCAATAATGCTAAAATAAGAGTAAAAGGATCACGAGGAAATAGAGGTATCGATATGAGGGATCTTGCTGAAACGCTGGAGGATATGCTCAGGGCGAGGGGCAATAAGGACTATGCAGAGCAAATGAGCCGCTATATGAAGGGCCATTTTCAGTTCTTTGGAATTAAGACTCCAGAAAGAAGGGAGATCGAGAAGGAGTTTTTCCAGAAGACCGGGATTTTAAAGGAACCGTTTAATGAGGAGTTCGTTCTGGCATTGTGGGAAAAGCCTCAGCGGGAATTTCAAATGGCGGCAATTGATTATATTG
The DNA here is from genome assembly GCF_004340465.1 of Mesobacillus foraminis. Lineage (GTDB taxonomy): Bacteria > Bacillota > Bacilli > Bacillales > Cytobacillaceae > Mesobacillus_B > Mesobacillus_B foraminis. The sequence continues at coordinate 104,596 of NZ_SLVV01000008.1, forward strand.
AAAAATATCTAAAGAAACTGGGAAAAGAAGATATTTACTTGATGGAGAAGCTGATTACCACCAAATCGTGGTGGGACAGTGTTGATACGCTTGCACAAAAGCCGGTTGGAACGATTGTGTTCAAGCATCGGGAATTGATTCCCGAACTGGTGGAGAGATGGGCTGTATCTGAAAATATGTGGCTGCGAAGAACGGCGATTATTTTTCAGCTAAAATATAAAAGCGAAACAGATGAAGCGCTGTTGTACCGCTATATAACCCTGAATGCCGGCAGCAAGGAGTTTTTTATCCAAAAAGGAATTGGCTGGGCATTGAGGGAGTACTCAAAAACCTGCCCGGAATGTGTTAAGGCTTTTATTCAGACGCACTCACTTGCACCGTTAAGTGTGCGGGAGGGAAGCAAATATCTTACATGAAGTGAAAGCTTGTTTCTGCATGGTAGAATGATACATAGACCCCCGTTACTTCATAAGGGGAAACTACATAAAGGGTGAGAATGATGATTAAGTGTATTGCAACTGATATGGATGGGACTTTATTGAATAGTACGCAGGATATTACGGAAGAGAACAAGGCAGCGATTCTAAAAGCACAGGAACAGGGGATAGAGGTTGTTGTCGCTACTGGAAGGTCTTATCAGGAGGCAACTTTTGTCTTGGATGAAGCGGGCCTCAAACTTCCGATTATCTGTGTAAACGGGGCGGAAGTGCGCTCGAAAGACGGCAGTGTCATCGCGACGAACCCATTAAGCAAGGATCAGGCCAGAAGGGCAGCGGAAGCGTTGGCCAGAACCGGCAACTATTTTGAGGTTTACACCAGCCAGGGGACGTTTACAAATGATCCCGATAAAGCAATAACCATTATGACGGATATTTTTGCAAGTGCCAATCCCGAAGTGCCGATGGAGACGCTCGTCCGGGGAGCGCACGAACGGTTCCATAAGGGTCTGGTTCAAGTGGTGGATGATTACACTCCTTTGTTTAATGATGATGAGCATACCATTTATAAACTGCTCGCTTTCTCAATCGATGAGCAGAAGCAGGAGGAAGGCAAGAAATCATTATCTGAAATTGAAGGCCTGGCCCTGAGCTCATCAGGTCATTTGAATATTGAAATCACCAGTGAGAAAGCACAAAAAGGGATTGCACTTGAGGCATTCACAGAATCGAAGGGCATTTCTCTGGCAGATACAATGGCAATAGGCGATAACCAAAACGACCTGTCCATGTTTGCCCGTGTCGGAAGAGCGGTGGCAATGGGCAATGCAGACTTTGAAATCCAGATGGAGTGCGATGTGGTAACCTCCGCAAATGATGAAAGCGGAGTAGCAGAAGCAATCCTGGAGGTATTATAGCAGCGAGAACTTACATCATATGAACTTTCCTCCAGTTTGAGGCTTTAATTTTGAGACTGAAAGGAAGATTCTTATGAAAACACGACTGCCAGTTATACTATTGGCCAGCATGCTGTTAATTGGATGTTCGAATAGCGGGCCCGAAGGAACAGAGGAAAGCCAGCCTGGGCAGGTTCAGCTTGATGAGGGCGGCAGTGAAGAACAGGAAACGGCCGCACAGCCTGTGGAGGCGGAGTCCCTGGCTGAAAACCTCAAGATTCCATGGTCCATCAATAAGATCAATGATCTCTTTTACATAAGCGAGAGGCTCGGTTCCATCATCAGGATGGAGGACGGGCAGCAGACAAGGCAGGAGGTTTCCCTGGAGAAGCCGCTCGCCGACGCTGCTGAAGCCGGCCTGCTGGGCTTCGTACTTGTGCCGGGGGAGACTGACAGGGCCTTTGCCTATTATACCTATCAGGATAACGGACAGTTCAACCGGATTGTGGAACTGAAGCTGACTGGGGATGTATGGAAGGAAACAAGGCTTATTCTTGATAAAATCCCCAGCGGTAATGTCCACCATGGAGGAAGATTGCGAATTGGTCCTGACGGGAAGCTGTATGCTACGGCAGGAGATGCGGCGGTCCCGGAAAATGCCCAGAACCTGAATTCGCTTGGCGGAAAGATCCTTCGACTGAACCTTGATGGTTCGGTTCCGGCAGATAACCCTTTTCGGGATTCCTATGTATACAGTTATGGACACCGTAACCCACAAGGACTTGCCTGGGATGAGGACGGGACGATGTATGCGAGTGAACATGGACCTTCCGCACATGATGAAATCAATGTCATTGAACCTGGTAAAAATTATGGTTGGCCGGAAATCACTGGAGATGAAAAGAAGGAAGGAATGGTCACTCCGCTGTTTCAGTCGGGAGAGGATACATGGGCGCCTTCAGGAATAGCCGTTCATGAAGGGAAATTGTACGTGGCAACGCTAAGAGGAAATGCCGTCCGTGAATTTGACCCGGCGACCAAGGAGACAAGAGCAGCGGTTACAGGCTTCGGACGCATCAGAGATGTCTGGATTGAGGGCCATGATCTGTACTTTGTCAGCAACAACACCGACGGAAGGGGCAATCCTGCAGGAGATGACGACAAGCTTTATCGCATTAAATTGAAATAGGGTGCCTGACCCCCTTTAGCGCTTTAGCGCGGTGGGGGTCAGGCACCCTTTAGTTTGTTAAAATTTATAGGTCCAGAATCGTTCGAAGTTGAGCCAGGCCATGGTTGCCGGGTCTTTCTTTTTCAGACCGTCTGCCATGTCAGCCAGCATCAGCTCGGTTTGTGAACGGTGGGCGCGGATGGCATCCAGCTTCTGATCAGCCACAGCGGAGATATCGTGGACAATATCCGCTTCACCGAGTTCTTCTACACAATTTTTAGAAAAGGCTACACAATGCAGCTTTGGCCGCTTTTCAGCAGGCAGCTGGCCAACCGCGCGAATCACGGCTTCACCAGTAGCTTCATGGTCCGGGTGGACAGAGTAGCCAGGGTAAAAGGTGATGATCAAGGATGGGTTCAATTCATTAATCATATCCGATATTTCGGCAGTGAGTTTGTCAGGATCCTCGAACTCGACGGTCTTGTCCCGGTAGCCGAGCATCCTTAGGTCGGAAATGCCAAGGACACGGGCCGCTTCCTTTAATTCGTACCTGCGGATGCTGCGAAGAGTCTCGCGGTTGGCAAAGGGCGGGTTGCCCATATTCCGTCCCATTTCCCCAAGGGTCAGGCAAGCGTAGGTGACAGGCGTTCCCATATTCACGTGTGAGGCAATTGTGCCCGAAACACCGAAGGCCTCATCATCCGGGTGAGGGAATACGACCAATACTTGTTGTTCTTTCTCCATTGTTTTTCCAACTCCTTTCCAGAGTGTTTTTTTGAAGGATCTTTTATGCCGAAAAACATCCCGAGATAAAATTTCGGCAATCATAGGACAAAATCAAATCGAGGGGGCATCTGCCCAGCCTGCTTATTCAAACGGGGTTTCGCTGATCTGCAAAGCGACGGCCAGCTTGCCGCTGAAGTCGTGTCCTGCCAGCAGCAGCCTTCCCTTGTCGTCAATTTCATAATGGGTGATTCCTTCTGCGTAAATCCATCCGAAAGAGATTTTTAATCCTGTGCGAAATGGCCCCGGGCCGGTAATTTTTGCGCGCTCGTATGTAACCTTTGCATTTCGGATATAAGCGCCGGCTGAGAAAAACTGATCATTGTGATGGGAAGCGTATGCTCCATTAGTGGTCTCAAGATGGATATAGACCTCTCTGCCGACAAATTGGTCAAGGGCCTCCTGAACGTCTTTCACGATGACTGGATCCATGGTTAATTCCTCCTTCCTGCCTGGATGCTGTAAATCGTTAGCCAAAAAAGTGAACTCCAGAGCCGGATATCATGGACAGGGCCCTGGAGAATACGTTTATTTTTATGATTTGCGGCCTGCTCCGAAGCGGGTATAAGCTCCGTGCATAACCGGGCCGACAAACTGATTCAGCTTGAAGCCATGTTTGATGGCCTCGCTGACAAAGTCCTTGGCAACCTCAAACGCTTCCTCTGCTGGTTTGCCTTTTGCAAGCTCGGCTGTAATGGCTGCTGCAAATGTGCAGCCTGCGCCGTGTGTATAGGTTGTGTCAAATTTTTCTGATTCGAATAAGCGGAAGTCTTTTCCATCATACAGCAAGTCGACGGCCTTTTCATGGGCAAGCTTGCTTCCGCCCTTGATCATCACATATTTTGCGCCAAGGTCATGTATTTTCGCAGCGGCTTGTTTCATATCGTCCACGTTTTTAATCGGTCCGGTCTGGGCAAGCTGCCAAGCCTCAAACAGGTTTGGAGTAACAACGGTTGCTCTTGGAAGCAAAAGCTCTCTCATGGCGTCCGTGTTTTCCGGCATCAATACCTCATCTTCCCCTTTGCAAACCATAACCGGATCGATGACAACGCGGTCGAGGCGGTGCTCATCGATTTTGCGTGCCGCAAGCTCAATGATATCAACGGAACCGAGCATTCCGGTTTTCATGGCATCAATGCCAACAGATAAAATCGTGCCGAGCTGCTGCTCTACATGCTCAACCGGCTGAGGGAAGACGCCGTGGTGCCAGTCTTCGGGATCCATTGTGACAATGGAGGTCAATGCCGTCATTCCATATACACCAAGCTCCTGGAATGTTTTAAGATCCGCCTGGATTCCGGCACCGCCGCTGGAGTCGGATCCTGCAATTGTGAGCACTTTCTTCATAGTCATATAAAAGCTCCTCCTTGAAGTATATTGAATCTTTCATTAAAGGCCGATGGTCTATTTAATGATTATATCACTGTACAAAGACAAGAAAAAGAATGTTGGCTTTCCTTCTGTGCCCTGCCATGATCGCTTTTACACTTTTACATTTTTTGTTACAAGTTCTGTAATTATGTTATTGCAGACAACAAATCTCCCGCAGGCTATTGATTTAGGTCCGGAATTTTGACCGCCGGGAACAGAGGGACGAACCTGAAGGCTGCCTGTTAGAAAAGAAGGGATTTGCGGCTTTTTGCCGAATGTGTTATAGGATGGTTTAAAAACTCTTGGTACATCCAGAATAAATCAGATGAAGGCTTCATTAGCTATTGCAATATATAATAGGGGCATTTCATGATTTCATGAGATCAGCATGATTTCGTCATTTAAAATTGTTTTGCCAACTAGTTTTATTTTTTAGAAGAGAAGGTGCAGCGATGAAGGCGGGAGCGATTATCTTATCAGGCGGCCGGTCAAGCAGGATGGGGACCAACAAAGCTTTTCTTCCACTTGCGGAAAAGGCCAACATTGAGAGAATCAGGGATGAGCTGTATTCCCTGTTTGACCATATTATTCTCGTTACGAATGAACCCGAAAAGTATGAATTTCTTAAGCTTAAAATGGTAAAGGACGAGCATCCCGGGAAGGGTCCGCTGGCAGGAATCCACGCCGGGCTGAAAGCTTCCGATTACGAAGAAAATATTATCGTGGCCTGTGATATGCCATTTATATCAGCCGAAATTGCCGGGACTCTAGCCAGGAATTTAAAATCCTACGATGCCATTGTACCTGTTATCGGGGGAAGGCAGCATCCACTTTTCGCTGCCTATCAGAAAAGAATCATAAACCAGGCCGAATCCAGACTTAAGCAAGAGGAACTTCGCCTGAAGGATTTTCTGGAAGCGCTTAATGTCCGCTACCTTGGGGAAAGGGACCTAAAAGCCTACAGTGATGCCAATCTGGAGCAAGTATTTTTCAATATGAACCAGCCTGAGGAATATGACAAGGCCAGGAAATGGATCGAAGCAGGAGATTAGCCTTTATACATATTTTAAAAAAAGCAGGGATTTTACAGGAAAGGGGATGAGGGAATGAAATTCTTTAAGGTAAAAACAGTGGAGGAGACCTTTACGTTAATTGAGGAGATGATTCCCGGAATACGCGAGATGGAAACCAGGCCTCTCGAGGATGCCCTGCATTGCATTTTGGCGGAACCAGTTGTGGCGCATGAAAATGTTCCCGCATTTGACCGTTCGACGGTTGATGGATATGCGGTATATGCCAAGGATACCTATGGATCCACCGAATCCATGCCCGGATTTCTGACGGCAGCTGGCGAGGTGAACATGGGAGAAGAGGCAAGCAGGGCTGTTGCACGCGGAGAAGCCATCTATGTACCGACAGGCGGCATGCTTCCTCCTGGAAGCGACAGCGTCCTCATGATTGAGCACTGTGAAGAAATTGGCGGGCTGCTGAATACATATAAACAAATTGCCCCGGGCGAAAACGTCATTCGGGCCGGGGAAGACATCAGGGCTGGCGAACTCCTTCTGGAAGCAGGCATCAGGCTTCGGCCTCAGGAATTAGGTGCCCTTGCTGCCCTGGGGATTACTCATGTGCGGGTGTACAGGGAAATCGTGGCGGCTTATCTGTCTACAGGCGATGAAATTGTTCCATATGAAACAGAAAGGCTGGAGGCTGGACAGGTCCGGGATATCAATTATTTAACCGTTTCCGGCCTGGCACAGGAGTGGGGAATAAAGGTTATCTATGGAGGAATTACTGCTGATGACTATGAGGGTTTCTCCTCGAGGGCCCGTGAATTATTTGAGCAGTCGGACCTGTTAATTTTATCAGGAGGAAGCTCGGTGGGGGCCAAGGACTATACGACAGAAGTGATTCAATCCCTTGGAGACCCCGGGGTATTTGTCCATGGAATTTCTATCAAGCCAGGAAAGCCGACGATTCTTGCAGTGGCGGGAGGGAAGCCGGTGATCGGGCTGCCTGGGCATCCGGCGTCTGCCATGATTATTTTCAGGCTGTTCGGTGAAAGAGTGGCCAGGAAGTTAAAGGGAGAAATTCTTAAGAGCAAGCCGGAAAGGATTTATGCAAGAATGGCTAAAAACATCGCATCCGCTCCGGGCAGGGCTGATTATATCAGAGTAAGCCTGTCCGAAAAGGGTGGCGAATGGTGGGCAGATCCGATTATTGGCAAATCAGGGTTGATTACAACGCTTGTGAAAAGTGACGGGATTGTGGAGATTCTTTCGGAAAAAGAAGGGGTCCTGCAGGGAGATTACGTGCCTGTCATCTTATCGAAATAAGGGGGCAGGAAAATGGCGGAAAAGAGATATCAGCGAAAAATTTACCTCGAGGACAAGCCTCGAAGGGATGCAAAGCAGGAAATCCTGGATGCCTTCCAATTGGCTTCAGAATCAGAGTGGATTCCAACGGGTGACGCACTCGGCAGAATAACAGCACAGGCAGTCTTTGCCAATGTTTCGATGCCTCATTACCACGCCTCGGCAATGGATGGAATCGCCGTTAATGCGGAGGAAACCTACGAAGCCCACGAGCAGAGGCCACTGCGCTTGCGATTGCGGGATCAGTTTGCTTTTGTGGATACTGGAAATGCCATTCCCCCGGGATTTAATGCAGTCATTATGATTGAGCATGTTCATGTGATTGACGATGAGACGATCGAAATTATTGAACCAGCCACACCCTGGCAGCATATCAGGCCGATCGGCGAGGATATTGTCCAGGAGGAAATGCTGTTTCCACAGGGACACAGGCTGAGGCCAGCCGACCTCGGGGCGCTGCTGGCAGCACAGATTACCCGGGTTCAGGTCATGAAGAAACCTCTGGTGACGATCATTCCGACGGGTAATGAGCTGGTTGCAGCAGATGATGCCCTGGCAGCAGGCAAGATTATCGAATTCAATGGAACGGTGTTCGCCAATTACGTTAAAGAGTGGGGAGGGGAACCCAACCTGCATGATATTGTAAAAGACGAGCCTGAAAGCATCAAGGCCGCTCTCCTCCAGGCAGTCGAGTCTTCGGACATCATTGTCATCAATGCAGGTTCTTCTGCTGGTTCAAGGGATTTTACGGTCCACGTTCTGGCGGAACTGGGCACTGTTTTTACCCATGGAGTTGCAACAAGGCCGGGCAAGCCCGTGATACTCGGGAAAATCAACCAGAAAATCGTCGTCGGTGTGCCAGGATATCCTGTATCGGCCTACCTTGCCCTCGAGTGGTTTGTCCGGCCGCTCATCTGCAAGTATCTGCAGATTCCGGAGCCCGAAAGGCAAAAAATGAGCGTAAAGCTTGGCCGCCGAATTGTTTCGACCATGGGGGCGGAGGACTTTGTCAGAGTGAACATCGGCTATGTGAATGGCCAGTATGTTGCCAACCCGCTCACAAGGGCCGCAGGAGTCACCATGTCCCTGGTCCGGGCGGATGGCCTTCTGGTTGTACCGCCGGAGCAGCTTGGATATGAGCAGGGCGATGATGCAGAGGTTGAATTGCTCAGGCCGATTGAAGAAATAAAAAATGCCATTGTCTTTTCCGGAAGCCATGACTTGACGATTGACCTGCTTTCCTCGCAGCTGAAGCAGCAGCGGCACGACATGAAGATCGTTTCCTCCCATGTGGGAAGCATGGCTGGTGTAATGGCTATCCGAAAAGGGGAGGCACACGTTGCAGGGATTCATTTGCTAGATCCGGAGACAAGAGAATATAATATTTCATATGTAAAAAAACTGCTGTCCGCACAAGACGCGGTCCTTTATCCATTTTTAAAACGGACCCAGGGATGGATGGTGCCGAAGGGGAATCCGCTTAAAATTGAACAGATTTCCGATCTGGCCGAAACACAGGCAGATTTTGTGAACAGGCAAAAGGGTGCGGGAACCAGGATTTTGTTCGATCTTCTTTTAAAAGAACAGGGAATTTCGCCTGAACAGATCAAAGGATATGATCGTGAAATGTTTTCGCATCTAAGTGTAGCCGCCGAAGTGAAGGGGAATGAGAAGGCTGCAGGGCTTGGCATTTATCCGGCAGCAAAAGCGATGGGACTTGACTTTGTCCCGGTAGCGGATGAGTCGTATGACCTGCTGATGACAAAAGACTTTTTTGAAAGTGAACAAGGTCGCTGGCTGGTTTCGGTCATTCAATCTCATGATTTTAAAAACGCAGTGGAAAAAATCGGCGGGTATGCAGTCGTCAGCCAATCGGAACCGATTTTTTTTGAAGCAGCTAAATTGAGGTGAACAGATGAATTTTGAAATAGCAAAAGACGCAATTGATATCCAGTCTGTAATCGATAAAGTCGTCCAGCGTGATGCCGGAGCGATTACCACTTTTATTGGAACCGTCAGGGAACTGACAAAAGGGAAAAAAACGCTGTATCTGGTTTATGAGGCCTATGAACCTATGGCTGTGAAAAAGCTCGAACAGATTGGGGCAGAAATCAAGGAGCGCTGGGAAGGGGCGGAGGTGGCCATCACCCATCGGGTAGGAAAGCTTGATATTACCGATGTTGCGGTCGTGATTGCCGTTTCGACGCCTCACCGGGCTGACGCTTATGAAGCGAACCGGTATGCGATTGAACGGATAAAGGAAATCGTCCCCATCTGGAAAAAAGAGCATTGGGAAGACGGCCAGGAATGGATCGGCAATCAGCTCGAAACCGTTGCATATCCAACAGGAAAACCGGAGGAGGCTGATTTAAATGAATAAAATTCTTTTCTTTGCCCATCTGCGCGATGAGGCAGGGGAGGAATCCATCTCCCTGGATGCTGAGGGGAAAACGGTAGAAGAGTTAAAACAGATGGTAGCTGAACAGTACCAGATGAAAAGGCTTGACAGTGTCATGACGGCCATTAATGAGGAGTTTGCTCCCGGGGATGAAGTCATCAAAGCAGGAGATGTCATCGCCTTTATACCACCTGTAAGCGGAGGCTGATGCCTCCTTTTTTACATGCAGGGGTGTCAATTATGTTAGAAGAGGAGAAACAGCAATGAACGATCGATATTCCCGCCAGACGCTTTTTCCTCCGATCGGAAAGCCAGGGCAGGAGAAAATCAGCTCCAAGCATGTAGTGATGATTGGTGCCGGTGCCCTTGGATCCGGAAATGCCGAGGTCCTGGTACGAGCAGGAGTGGGCAGGCTGACCATTATTGACCGTGATTATGTGGAAGGCAGCAATCTGCAGCGCCAGCAGCTGTACACAGAGGAAGATGTGGCGGAAAAACTTCCAAAAGCGGCCGCTGCGGAAAAAAGGCTGAAAGCCATCAATTCTGAGGTTGAAATCAGGGGGATCATCGGGGATGCGACGCCGGAAGTGCTTGCAGAGCTCGCGGAAGGAACCGATTTGATCATTGACTCCACCGATAATTTTGAAACCAGGATGGCCATCAATGATATTGCCCAGAAATATAAAATTCCCTGGATCTATGGAGCGTGTGTGGCCAGCTTTGGTATGAGTTTTACGATCATTCCGGGAGAAACTCCCTGCCTGAATTGCCTTCTCAAGACCATCCCGATTCAAGGGCTGACCTGCGATACAGGAGGAATCATTGGGCCCGCCGTGCAAATGGTCATTGCCCATCAGACAGCGGAGGCATTGAAGGTACTTGTTGAAGATTGGGAAGCGGTCCGGACGTCCTTCGTCAGCTTCGACCTCTGGCGCAACCAGTACAGCAGCATGAAAATGTCCCGTGCCAAAGATCCGCACTGCCTTTCATGCGGGGACCACCCTGAATATCCTTATTTGAACGCCGATTATAGGGCCAAAACCACGATTCTTTGCGGCAGGGATACTGTCCAGATCAGACCTCCGCATCAGAGAGGCGTAAATCTGCAGGAAATGGCAGGCCGAATCAAGGCTCTTGGATATGATGTAAAAGGAAATCCCTATCTGATTTCCGCCGAGATGGGGCCAAACCGATTTGTCTTATTCCAGGATGGACGCGCCCTCATTCACGGAACGAAAGATACAGCTCAAGCGAAAAGCCTTTATAATCGCCTGTTAGGGTAAAAAAATCCCCTCTGCCTGTGGCGGCAGAGGGGATTTTCTGGGTTCCTTACTAGTTCAGTTCGTTCGTGGCGACAAGGACGAGACGGCCTTTGTCGAGCTCAACCTCATACTGGTCTGCTTCCTGCTTGGATAATCCGAGTGATTCGAATTTGGAACGCAGCTCGTCTCCCCGGGATTTGAAAATATTGCCGATTGAGTCAAAGAGTCCCTGTTCCTTAATCCCCATATCACCTGTCTCGGTTGCCTCGGTCAAATGCTCGCTCCGATCCTGGCTGTGGGCAAAAATATAAATATTTTCTTTGGTGAATCCTTGTGTCTCCAGCAAATTAATTTGTTCTGTCGCCTGGACACCATTTTCTACTACATGTACTGTCAACATTTAGAATTCCTCCTTCAGCTTACATCTGCATCTATATCCAAAGGAAATCCCTCATCTGAGGTTTCCTGTTATACTTTTATATAGCCTTGAAGCAGCGGGAATAAACATCTATCTTTGTCCGTCAGGTGAGCGTTCCCTATAAGGATAAGGGGTAGTGTAATAGAAAAAAAGAATGGGAAGGATGATAATGTGGATAGAGAGAACCTGAATAACCACTGGGCGGGGCTCCTTAAAGAAGAAATGATGAAACCTTATTTTAGGGAGCTGGAGGAGTTTTTACAAAAGGAGTACGCAGAAAAGACGATTTATCCTAAGCAGGAGGATATTTTCAATGCTTTAAGATATACAGATTATGAGGATGTAAAAGTAGTTCTGCTTGGACAAGATCCTTACCATGGGCCGGGGCAGGCACACGGGCTCAGCTTTTCAGTGAAACCAGGGGTGAAGATCCCGCCTTCCCTGAGAAATGTTTTTAAGGAGCTGAAGGCGGACCTTGGCTGTTCAATCCCGGATCATGGCTATCTCGTAAAATGGGCCGAGCAAGGAGTCCTGTTGTTAAATACGGTGCTCACCGTCCGGGAGGGGGAAGCAAACTCCCATAAAGGCAAGGGATGGGAAACCTTCACAGACAAAGTCATTTCCATTTTGAATGAACGTGAAAAGCCGGTTATTTTTCTGCTTTGGGGAAAGCCGGCACAATCTAAATTAAAATTGATTGACAAAAACAGGCATCCCGTCATCACGTCTCCGCACCCAAGCCCATTGTCAGCAAGCCGGGGTTTCTTTGGCAGCAAGCCGTTTTCGCGGATCAATGAGTATCTTAAGAATCACGGGGAAGATGAAATAGATTGGCAGATTGAGAATCGGGAGGGCCAGTGACCAGTTGGAAAGGCATGGAACTTCCTCGACATGTTTCACGTGGAACAGACAATAATGAAGCAGGGATGTCGCTTTTTAAAATAAACGGGCTAAATTCGAAAAAACAGATGAATTCATGTAAAATAAAAGCGAAATGACAGACAGAGGAATTTCAGTATTAAAGTGTGGTGAGCATATGAGTATATCTCTTCAAAAGCTGCTGGCAAAGATGGATGCCGAACTGAAGGAGGCAAAGAGTGCCGGCACAGAGTCTGTTCTCAGAGAGAGGATTCACTCTCTCAAGACTCTTTGTGAATTAGTGCTGGATGAGCCGCAAAAAGCAGAAGAAAGAAGGTTTTCCGGAAGTGTGAACCCTGGGCTGCAGGCACCGGCTCCTCAAGTTCAGCCTCTCCAGGTGCCATTTCAGCCTCAGCAGCCTCCGGCGGCTTCCATGCCGGTACAGACAAAACGGCTGGAAATGGAAGATGACGCAAATGGGGAGTCACTGTTTGATTTTTAGAACCATTACTGATGGGCATTTTTAAAAGGGAGAGGAACAAAATGAAACTATTTATTATTATCGGTGCCATCAATGCCTTTCTTTCTGTCGCATTGGGGGCATTCGGGGCTCATGGTCTGGAAGGAAGAGTGGAGCCAAAATATCTGGAAACATGGAAAACGGGAGTGACTTACCAGATGTTTCACGCTACCGGGCTTCTCCTGATCGGCATTCTGCTGGGAAGGCTTCCGGCTACAGCTTTGTTAAATTGGTCGGGCTGGCTTATGCTGATTGGCATTATTCTGTTTTCAGGCAGCCTGTACGTCCTGACTCTGACAAAAATCAGTGTTCTTGGTGCCATTACGCCACTTGGCGGCGTTTCATTTCTCGCAGCCTGGATATTGCTGATCATTGCAGCAGTAAAATATCTATAAAAATGGAGCCCTGCTATTGGTACAGGGCTCCATTTTTTAATTGCCGCGAATCAGCATCCCTTTTTGGGAACTTTTACTACGGGGTTGTAATCTCTGAAATGATGTTCCCAAGTCCACAAAAAAAGCGGCATGGCCGCTTTTTCTATGATAATGTCCTATCTTGGCGGGTAGCTTGCCAGGCCTGCTCCCGCTCCGCCTGCAAATGGATAGTCATACTCAATTTCTTCTTCAAATGTCACATAATCCAGGTACACCATCAGCAGCAAATAACGCATGCCTGTCTGTGGATCGCTAAGAATCAAATGGTCCCTTCCGGCCGCCTCAATAATTCCTTTAAAGACTTTTGAATTCCATTCTCTGCTGCCTTCAAAGCTCATATAAACGGTGACCAGCTTCCCTTTATTAAGTCTGAGTATATTTTCTACATAGGATTCTTCGGATGGAAGCATTCCCGGCACTTCAACACCCTGATAGCCGCCAGTTCCACCCATGCCGCCGGGCATACCACCCATCATGCCACCCATGCCGCCGCTCATGCCACCAATGCCGCCGTTCATGCCGCCCATCTGCTGAGATGTATCCTGGCCGCCTCCCTGGCTGTATGGATAGCCCATTTGAGAGCCGCTATATCCTCCCGGCGGCTGCTGCTGCTGACCGGCAGCATATGGCATATAGGCTTGCGGATAGGTCCGATAATTGTAGTAAGGATAGTTTGATTGACTCATTTTTTTCCCTCCTAAAAGAAATAGTAAAGACTTTCGGGCAAGCTAAAATCTGTCCCGAGAAGAGGAAGTCTAACTAGTTCATTCTTATGAGGGATGAAAAGATTTATGACAAAAAGAAAAGCTGGTCTCCTGTCCACTGTTATCCCGTACAATAAAAAACACCCGGCATCTTTACCGGGTGTGAAAGGGAAGAGATTAATTCACATGTAGGAACGCAGATACGCTGTCCTCAGAAAGGAGATTACCTACAAAGAACGAGCCAAACTCGCCATAACGTGCGCTGACTTCGTCAAAACGCATTTCATAGACTAGCTTTTTGAATTGAAGAACATCGTCGGCAAACAAGGTAACTCCCCATTCATAATCATCAAAGCCGACAGAACCAGTAATGATCTGCTTCACTTTTCCTGCGTATTGGCGGCCAATCATACCATGGCTGTACATCAGCTTCTTGCGGTCTTCCATCGGAAGCATGTACCAATTGTCATTGCCCTGGCGGCGCTTGTCCATAGGATAGAAACAAACGTGGTTTGATTTTGGAAGCTTCGGATAAAGCCGTGCACGGACATGAGGATTCTGGTATGGATCTTCTCCATCCGACAGATAATTGCTCAGCTCCACAACGGAAACATAGGAATGAGCCGGAACTGTAAATTCAGCCAGCTTTGTCTTGTTGAACTCCGTTTCAATCTCATTCAGTTCCTGCATGGTAGGGCGGAGGATCATCATCATAAAATCGGCCTTTTGTCCGACGATTGTATAAAGGGCATGGCTGCCTTTGTCCTCATTCTGTGTGCTGTCCCACTTCTCCAGAAGTCCAAGGAATTCATGGATGGCCGCCTGGCGTTCGTCGCTAGGGAGCATTTTCCATGTAGTCCAGTCCACTGTGCGGAAATCATGCAAACAATACCAGCCATCAAGTGTTTTTGCTGCTTCGCTCATTTATCTCACTCCTATACATTCATAAACATCACCACAACTATACCATAGTTTCTCCATCCATCATGAGTCTAAAACTTCGGAGGGGACATTCTTGTTTAGGCTGAGAGGAAAAAGGATATTTTGTTAAAGGAATGCAGATATTATGTTCGACGGAGCTTTATTTTTATAAATATTTAAAAAACAAAGACTTTTCATCTGTAAACGCCAACAATCTTGTGTTTTGTGCCTGGTAAAGTATGCTAAAGATATAGAGTCTTAAGGAGGATCAATTATGAGTGATTTATTTACAAGCCTTAAAGAAAAAGTGAGCGGACAGAACTTGCGAATCGTTTTCCCGGAAGGACTGGATGAGCGGATTCTCTCAGCAGCTAGCCGTCTTGCAGCAGATGGAGTGCTGACTCCGATTTTAATCGGGAATATCGAGGAAATTCAGGCAAAAGCAAGCAGCATGGACGTAGCGCTTGATGCAGTTGAAATCTATGATCCGAAAAATTTTGCGATGATGGACGAGCTGGTCGCTTCTTTCGTTGAAAGACGAAAAGGCAAAGCAACCGAGGAGCAGGCACGCCAGGCCCTTCTAGATGAAAACTACTTTGGCACCATGCTTGTTTATGCAAACCGTGCCGATGGTCTGGTAAGCGGTGCAGCACATTCAACAGCTGATACGGTAAGACCAGCACTGCAAATCATCAAAACAAAGGAAGGCGTTCGCAAAACTTCCGGAGTTTTCATTATGGTAAGGGAAGATGAGAAGTACGTGTTTGCCGACTGTGCCATCAATATTGCCCCAGACAGCCAGGATTTGGCGGAAATTGCAATCGAGGGTGCGAAGACGGCAAGAATGTTCGATATCGAGCCTCGCGTTGCCATGCTTAGCTTCTCAACCAAGGGATCTGCTGTTTCCCCGGAAACAGAAAGAGTATCCAAGGCTGTTGAAGAAGCAAAGCTGCGTGACCCGCTTCTTGTCATTGACGGAGAATTCCAGTTTGATGCAGCATTCGTTCCATCCGTAGCACAGAAGAAAGCTCCAGATTCCCCGCTTCAGGGCGATGCAAACGTATTTGTATTCCCAAGTCTTGAAGCCGGAAACATTGGCTATAAAATTGCTCAGCGTCTTGGAAACTTTGAGGCTGTCGGACCAATCCTGCAAGGCCTTAACGCCCCGGTGAATGATCTGTCCCGCGGCTGCGACGAAGAAGACGTTTATAAGCTTGCATTGATAACAGCGGCGCAGGCACTGACAAAATAAGATACGCAGAACAGCGTCCTAAATAATGGGGCGCTGTTTTTTTATGGGGGAAAATGTCTGTATTAGGTGGGGGGCTGAAGGCCAGCTTTTTCTCCAGCGATATAGGTATGCTCCAGCATAAGCTCATTTTTCTTCCGGATAAAGCGAGTTTTCTCACGCATAAATGAACTTCCGCGAATATTAATTAAGTGTCTGGTTAAGAGCCGGATTGGATGCATGCCCAGATGGAATTTTTAATAACAGGAATGGTAATGAAAATGTGCCTTCTCCATTACAAAAGGGATGTATGCAGGAGAAGTCCGCAAACCAACAGCGATTAGCTATTAGGGAGATGGTAGGTTAGGAGGGTACTACAAGCCCTCGTGCGTTCAAATAAGCGGGAAGAAGTAACTTAGGGGAGTTCTACGAGCCCACGGGCGGTGAAACAAGAGTGAGAAGGTAAGGTAGGAGAGTTCTACAAGCCATCGTGCAATCAAATAAGAGGGAGAAGGTCACGTAGAAGGGTTCTACAAGCCCATGGGCAATCAAATAAGGGGGAGAAGGTAAGATAGAAGGTTCCTACGAGCCCGCGGGTGTTCAAATAAGAGGGAGAAGGTCACGTAGAAGAGTTCTACGAGCCCTTGGGCAATCAAATAAGAGGGAGAAGGTCACGTAGAAGGGTTCTACAAGCCCACGGGCAATCAAATAAGGGGGAGAAGGTCACGTAGAAGGGTTCTACGAGCCCATGGGCAATCAAATAAGGAGGAAAAGGTAAGATAGAAGGTTCCTACGAGCCCGCGGGTGTTCAAATAAGAGGGAGAAGGTCACGTAGAAGAGTTCTACGAGCCCTTGGGCAATCAAACAAGAGAGAGAAGGTCACGTAGAAGGATTCTACAAGCCCATGGGCAATCAAATAAGAGAGAGAAGGTCACGTAGAAGGGTTCTACAAGCCCATGGGCAATCAAATAAGGGGGAGAAGGTCACGTAGAAGGGTTCTACAAGCCCATGGGCAATCAAATAAGGGGGAGAAGGTAACCAAGAAAGGTTTTACGAAGCCCGTCCCCCGGGGCTGCCAGCAAAAGCCCGGGCTGCCCTGCATCCATGCGCAAATAATCCTAACTCTCGATTCCCCATTCCGCACCCAGCCTGCCCCTTTATATAAAGGTCCCCCAATATGCTATAATACCGTGGTAAATGTTATTTTAAAGGAGTATTTGACATATGGATGAGGCGCTGAAATTATTAAGTCAGGATACGTGGAGGCTGCTGGATCAGTCTGCCATTGGGCCGCATTTTCATGCTCTGCAGTCGTTTGCGACGGATGATACGCTTTGCGCTTCGGTTGGCTCAGGGGATTCCCCCGCCGCTGCGAGGGCCTGGGTTCATCACAATACGGTGGTGCTGGGCATCCAGGATACAAAGCTGCCATACTTGCAGCGGGGCCTGGATTACTTAGAACAAAAAGGATTTCAATACATTGTCAGGAATTCCGGCGGACTGGCTGTTGTCCTGGATGAAGGAGTGCTCAATCTTACGCTGGTTCTGCCAGAGTCGGAAAAGGGCATTGACATCAATCGTGGATATGATGCCATGTGGCTGATGATTCAAGATATGTTTGGAGATTTGGATCTGGAAATTGATGCAAGAGAAATTGTCGGATCTTATTGCCCCGGAAGCTATGACTTAAGCATCGGGGGAAAGAAGTTTGCCGGTATCTCGCAGCGCCGCCTGAAAAAAGGGGTAGCGGTCCAGATCTATCTTTGTGTAACGGGAAGCGGCAGCGAACGTGCTGAAATGATCAGGGAATTTTATCGCCGGGCCAAAGACGGGGAAGAGACCAAGTTTCAGTATCCTGATATCAGGCCCGAGGTGATGTCGTCTCTCTCGGAGCTCCTTGGAATGCCTATTACCGTTCAGGATGTGATGCTCCGTTTCCTTACCTTTTTAAGCAAGAACAGCTCTCATATTGCCTCAGGGCAGTTAACCCCGAAGGAATTCGAGCTGTTCAGTCAATATTATGAGCGGGTCATCGAACGAAACAGCCGGTTTCTGGACCAATAACTCCTCTCATAAAAAAACAAGCCGTAAAACCTCGGGGGTAATACGGCTTGCCTTGTTAAGGGGATAGGGCGCTTTAGGTCTTGCGCTAATTTGCTAATTAACTAGAGAAAGGTTATTCAGCAACTTTTTCAAGATTGCCATTTCGGTCCATTTTAAACTTGGTGGCCGGTCTTTCTTCTTCTTCAAACAGGACTAGCTTGCGGGCACGATTCATGATTTTCATCAGTGTCTCGTAATCTTCCTGCATGGTAAAGGTATTCTGCTCCAGCTTTTTCACTTTTTCTTTTAATTCTTCATTTTCTTTCCTTAAGCCGTGGATTTCACGCTTCAATCTTTCATTCTCACTTTTGTAGATATCTGCATGGAAGTTCGTGTTATTTAAATTCTGGAGATAGGCGATTACATGGCCAAGTGTCAGTCCTGTTGATACGCGGCTTTGCTGCGTCATTGGCGCTGGGTTGTAAGTTCTTGCCATTTCTTTTTGAACCGTGGTCTCCACTTCTGTTTCTTCTTGTATAGTTGATTCAGAGACTTCTGCTGTTTCCGCTTGAGATTCGGAGACTACTTCGGTTTCAGATTCGGAGGAAGGCTCTGAAGGACTGTCATCTATATCCGGTGAATCGTTGAATAGCATGGATTCCTGCAGCTCCTGCAGCCCCTGTAATCCAAAGGCATCCTGCAGCTCCAGCGAGTTCATTGTTTGAAATGCTTCCATAGAATCAGGCTGAGCCATTTCAGTCAGTTCCACCGATGTTTCCATCAATTCAGAAGGTGGCATTCCAATATCGTCAATGGTAGGTACAGGAGGGGAATACAGCAATTTTTTCTTGCCGCTCTGATCCTTCCCTAGGATTCTCTGTCTCTGCTTACGCTGCTTTTTTGCAAGCTGCAGGGCTTTTTCATATCGGTGGCGGACAACCGCATTCCATCTGAAGCCGCAGGCGGCAGAGGTGCGGTCGAGCTTGTCGCCAACCTCCTCAAAGGCATTTAATTGTGTGCTGCCTTCCCTGACGTGCCTCAGCACCGTTTCGGCAAGCAGCAGATCGTTTTCATCTGTCCAGGCATCCTGGCGTACTTTCATTTTCTTCAGCTCCCTTAAAAATTTCTTTCATGTATGAAGATCTAGTCCAAGCTTGCCCTGATTTTAAAAGGTTTATACATTCTGGATTGAAAGGATAGTAGATTTTTTCCATTTTTCATAGAAAGGTCCCATGTTGCATTCACGGGGCATAAGAGGTAAAATACCTGTTAGTGAAAATAGACATGTATCTTTTATATAGAAAGGGTTGTCCTTAATGGCAAACGAATTTCGTGTTTGCGACGATTGCCAGGCCGTAAACATTAAAACACTCGTCCCCCGCCTCCAGAAAAAAGACCCTGATGCCAAAATTGAAATTGGCTGCCAGTCTTACTGCGGGCCGGGCAGGAAAAAAACATTCGCTTTCGTTAATAATCGGCCAGTTGCAGCTTTGACCGAGGATGAACTGATGGAAAAAATCGATAAAAAGCTGAAATAAAGTCATCTTTAAGGCACCACTTAAAGGTGGCTTTTTTATTGAGTGTCATTACTCTATAAGTTTGCTAAAATTTCCAGCCCAATGGTGGCGCGGGTTTGCGGAACTGTCGAAGAAGATTGTAGAAATTTGCAGGATTTCGGGATGATTTGGCGAATAAAAGGGGCTATAATAGTAACATGTTAAACAAGGAGAAGGAAAACTATGGAATATTCGGCGGAAAAATTAAATGAAGAGAAGGTTTTTAAAGATCCTGTTCACCGCTATATCCATGTCCAGGACAGGGTGATCTGGGATCTGGTGGGGACGAAGGAATTCCAGCGGCTGCGCCGGGTCAAACAGCTGGGAACCACCTATTTGACCTTTCATGGCGCCGAACACAGCCGGTTTAACCATTCACTTGGCGTCTACGAGATTGTCCGCCGGATTGTCGATAATGTATTCGACGGACGTCCAGAGTGGAACCAGGAAGAGAGGCTCCTCAGCCTTTGTGCGGCTTTGCTGCATGATTTGGGCCATGGACCGTTTTCCCATTCGTTCGAGAAAGTATTTGATCTGGACCATGAGAATTTTACAAGGGCCATCATTCTTGGGGACACTGAGGTCAATCAGGTACTATCCCGCATTTCGGCTGATTTTCCCAAAAAAGTGGCGGAGGTCATTGCGAAGACCTATGGAAACAAGCTGGTGGTCAGCCTGATCTCCAGCCAGATTGATGCGGACCGGATGGACTATCTCCAGAGAGATGCCTATTTTACCGGTGTCAGCTATGGCCATTTTGATATGGAACGGATTCTTCGGGTGATGCGCCCCAAAGAGGATCAGGTGGTGTTCAAACATAGCGGCATGCACGCAGTGGAGGACTATATTATGAGCCGGTACCAGATGTACTGGCAAATTTATTTCCACCCGGTCACGCGAAGCGCGGAAGTGATCTTGACCAAAATTCTTCACCGAGCAAAGCATCTCCATGAGCAAGGCTATTCCTTCAAGCATATGCCGCTCCATTTTTACTCATTGTTTAAAGGCAGTGTTACGCTGGAAGACTATCTAAAATTGGACGAAGGCATCTTCCTCTATTATTTTCAGATGTGGGAGGAAGAAGAGGATCCCATTCTAAAGGACCTCTGCAGCCGATTCATCAACCGGAATCTGTTCAAGTATGTCGAATTCGACCCTGCCAAGGAGTATAAAAAGCTGGCGAGGCTGTCGGTCCTGTTCGAAAAAGCAGGCATTGACCCGGAATATTACCTTGTTGTCGATTCATCTTCGGACCTGCCGTATGACTTTTACCGTCCGGGTGAAGAAGAGGAACGCCTGCCGATCCATCTTCTCAGGAAGAACGGCGAGCTGCGAGAACTATCCAGAGAATCAGAGATTGTGGACGCCATTTCGGGGAAAAGGCGGACAGACCATAAATTATATTATCCTGCGGACTTGATTTTGAAGGATCGGAAAGAACATGAAGAAATCATCAAGCTGCTTGAGCTTTAGGCTTCTGCCCGGACAGGAAAGCCGGCTGACAATAGAGGATACAGGAACACTTGAAACAGGAGTTGACGAGTTTTGTTAAAAGACCATGCTAAAATCATTCATGCTATTGCGCTTTCGGGTGAAGTCATTGGACGGAAGAAGCTGCAAAAAATGATTTATATCGCCAAGAAGATGGATTTTCCTTTTCAGGAACGGTTTCAGTTCCATTTTTACGGACCTTATTCCGAGGAACTGACACTAAGGGTGGAGGAGCTGTGCAATATGGGCTTCCTCAACGAAGTGAAAGAGAAAAAAGGCGGCTATTATCAATACCGCTACACACTGACGGAAGCGGGCCAGGAGTTTCTCGGCATGAATGCCATCGAAATGCCCAGGCTTGGCGATTGCCTGACCGACATCAATACGCAGAATGCCAGATTCCTTGAACTCGTCTCTACTGTTTTATATTTTGATAATCTCCCAGACGACGAGGTCAGGGAAAAGATTCAGACGGTGAAGAAAAGCCAGAAATACACCGATGAAGAAATCGATGCTGCATATGAATATATAGAATCTTTGAAGGGGAGAGCCGTGCAGTAGGCGCGCTCTTCTTTTTTTAGTGGATCTCGATTTGTTCGTCCTTTGTAAAAATAAACCAGCTATTAGGAATAAACGGGGCGTAATCAGGAATAAATAGAAGTCAATCAGGAATAAACTGAACGTAATCAGGAATAAGTGTTGGGCACCAATTACATACCTAAAAAGAAGCTGGCCGAGGGTCAGCTTCTTTCCCGATTATTCGTCACTCAGCCGCTTTCCGGCAACAGCGTAGTGGTTTTTGCTCATTTCTTCGATAAAAACAACAACTTTGTCTTTGGATGCGCCGGTTGTTTCCACAACGGCATCCGTTACTTTTTCAACAAGGGCTTTTTTCTGCTCTTCATTGCGTCCTTCAAGCATTTTTACCGTAACATATGGCATGGTTTCATCCTCCTGCTATGTTTCTCGACAACATCGTCTGTCATCAAGTTGAGTTTTCCATACTTTCAATAAATGTGCAAGCTTTCCTTTTTTCCCTTTCAAATAAGAATAAGGTATACTTGAAGCATCTAATAAAAGGAGACTAGAATGTGGGTCTTGCTTACTCTTTAGAAACTATTCCGTATGTTGCCGCTGCGCTGATTATTGCTTTTTCGGTCCATGAATTTGCGCATGCATTCGTGGCCTACAAGTTTGGCGATGACACTGCTGCGAGGCAGGGCCGTTTAACTTTGAATCCCATGAAGCATCTTGATCCGCTGGGAACGATTTTAATCTTTATAGCCGGTTTTGGCTGGGCAAGGCCTGTTCCTGTCAACCGCTTCTTTTTTAAAAATCCGCGCCTTGCCGGAGTGCTGGTGTCGGTAGCCGGTCCTGTCAGCAACCTTTTGATGGTTATCCTGGCGTATCTCCTTTTTTACGGCTTGGGCGCAGCCGGTCTCGCTTCTGGCATTCCAGAGTTTTTAATCACTTTTTTGGACCATTTTATCTGGTTGAATTTAGTGCTATTTGTGTTCAACTTGCTGCCATTTCCGCCGCTTGACGGGTACAGGATTATCGAGGACCTGGCACCGGCAGATGTGCGGGCAAAAATGACCCAGTATGAAAATTACGGGGCGCTGATCTTTTTGATCGTTGTCATTACGCCGCTGGACCAATACACGATCCAGCCGATTTTTAATACGGTGCTTCCGTTTCTGTACGGATCACTGAATGAGTTCTTCTCTCAATTGTTTTTAAGCTAGGAGGTCGCTGTAATGGAAGAAAAGAAGAAAAAGAATATTGGCTTTAATATTATCAAACCAGACCCGATGGACGGGCATAAGGGCTTCGGGAAAGGAAGCTTGTCACTGGATAATGTGTCTCCGGTCATCATTGACGTCGAGGCGGGAGAGGCTCAAGTGGATGTAGGGGCGATGCATGCCCGCAGCACGGTGGAAAAAGGGATTAAATTCCTTCCGAACCGCGATGAAGTACCTGATGCAAAACCCTATTGGCTGGTCTGGGTCACAATTGACCGGGCTGAAGCAGGACCGTATTACGCTGGTGTAACGGCATGCGAAATGACGGTCAACAGGGAAATCCGCCGCGGCTATAAGGTATTGCCGGAGCATGTAAACAGGCTTGACAAGTCCATTAAACGCCACATCATTGTTGAGCATATGGATGAAAAGTCCAAACAAATTCTTGCTGATTTCCTTAAAAATCATGACGAAGGAATGTGGGAACGGTCGGCTCAGGAACTGAAGGCAGGATTGGATGCCGGCTAAGTTAAGAAATGTGTCTAAAATGTGAAAGTTTTCTGAATTTAGTGGTCTATCTTGCCCAAAACCACGAGAAACTGTAAACTAATAACAGCGTTGGACACGCGTTATACTAGGACACGAAAAACCCCGAACTGGACATTCGGGGTTTTTCATATTGGGGAGAAGAATTTAACTTCCCCAAATTCGTTTGTACCAAGGCTGCTTTTCGTGTTTTTCCTCATGCTTTTTCTCTTTGTGAAGCGGCTCCTCTTCGTCCAGATGGTCGGTGCAGTAATCCTGAGGCTCGGTCCCTGCCTTGAAATAGGTCAGCCGCTTGATTGGGCAGTCATCTGTTGCCAGCTTCCCATTTTCAGGATTTACATAAACCGCAACCGTCCCTTTTCCTTTTTTAAATTTTTTGCGAGGCTCATCTTCGAGTGCCTTTTCCATAAAATCGAGCCAGACGTTTTTGCTTATGGACTTTTCTGCTGTCAGCTCGATTGGCTTTCCTTTGTCATATCCTGTCCAGACGGCGGTAACGAGCTGTGGGGCAAACCCGACCATCCAGCTGTCTGTTTCGGTGGAACCGGATTTTCCTGCATAGGGCCGCGTCATTTCATCGGCCATGGAGCTTCCTGTGACGGACGAGTAGCCATTCAGTTTTTTATCGAACATTCCAGTCATCATATGGGTCATGACGGAGGCCAGCTCAGGCTGCAGCACCGGTTCACCTTTTTCATCATGTTCATAAATGACTTCACCGCTGTGATCTTCAACCCTGTGAATCAGGACAGGGGCCACCTTCTCCCCGCCATTGGCAAGGATGCTGTAGGCGCCTGCCATTTCAATCACCCTTACTCCCGAGGTCCCAAGGGCCAGGGAAGGAACCTCATCCATTTTCGACGTGATCCCGAACCTTTCCGCTGTCTCAATCAGCGTTTCTTCCCCAAGGAATAAGTGGGTCTTTACCGCGTAGACATTGTCGGACAAGGCAAGGGCCTGGGCCATGGTAATCTCTCCGTCCGCATATTTATTGTTAAAATTATGCGGAGTGTATTCTTCATTTCCATCGTCAAAACGGAAAGTGGTCAGTTCACTTTTCATCGTGGTGGAGGGAGTGAATCCCTGCTCGAGAGCAGCATAGTAAAGCAGCGGCTTCAAGGTGGAACCTGGCTGGCGAACCGCCTGGACGGCCCTGTTAAACGGGCTATCTTCATAATTTCTTCCTCCGACCAAGGCTTTCACATGGCCGTTTTTCGGATCCATTGCAACCAGCCCGGCCTGAATGTCTGTCTCGTTGGATATATGATTGGCAACCGCTTCTTCCGCAAGCTTTTGCTGCTTTAAATCAAGAGTAGTATAAACCTTTAACCCGCCGAGCTCGATCGTTCTGTCATCCAGCTGCAGGGTGTTTTTCAAAGCATTTTTAACGGCGTCCAGAAAATAGGGCGCCTGCCCAAGATCACCTGTTGGATGTTCGCCGACAAGTTCTAGCTCCTGGGATGCCGCGCTCTTTGCTTCCTTTTTGCTGATATAGCCTTTTGATTCCATTGCATTCAGGATGATTTGCTGCCGGCCGGATGCCTTTTCCATTGAGGCAAACGGGGAGTAAATGCCTGGCCCCTTTGGAATTCCGGCAAGCATGGCTGATTCAGCCAGGGACAGGTCACGTGCATCCTTTCCATAATAGTACTGGCTCGCTGCCTGGACCCCATATGCGCCATTTCCGTAATAAATTGTATTTAAATAACCTTCAAGAATTTCATTTTTAGAATAGTTCATTTCCAGCCTGATCGTATAAAAGGCCTCTGCTGCTTTCCGCTTCCAGGTTTTATCGTGTTCCAGATAGAGGTTGCGGGCGTACTGCTGGGTGATGGTGCTGGCTCCCTGAACCTTTGCCATTGCTTTGATATCAGCAAGCGCCGCCCCGGCAATCCGTTTATAGTCAAAGCCGCTGTGCCCATAAAAGTTCCTGTCCTCAATGGAAAGGGTGGCCTTCACCAGGTCAGGGGAGATATCTTTGAGCGGAACCCAATAACGTTTCTGTCCGCTGTCACTTTCACCGAACACCTTGCCGTCATCCGTCAGGAACAAGGTGGACTGGGGCACGGCAAGCGGGGGAGGGCCAAGGATTTTGGCATAGCCCAGCACTGAAAAATAGGCAAGCATCAGGACGGTGAGGCACATCGTTCCGATAAAAAACAGGGCTCGAAAAATTTTAACGGTCTTGCGGAACCTCTGGTCTGTCATTAGCTCCATGCATATTTCCCCCTATTGAAATCTAGTTATTAGCCATTATGGAAAAAGCGTGCGGCTTTTAAACCTGCAGGGGAATCTTTTCTCGATTTCGTGTACCTTCCATAACTTAACATTGACATTTTCAGGAGGGTCAAAAAAATTCTTGCATTTTCTCTGGATTCCACTATACTTTTCCTGTTGTTTGCAAATAGATTGAGCGTTTGTAATTGACATCTTGGGGAAAAGTAAAAATATTGTCCAATGACGCAAATCCTTGGAAAAGTCCAAAACAGAAAGGATGAAAATAAAATGGGTCTTTGGTTTACAGAAAAACAAACAGATAATTTCGGGATTACCATGAAGGTCAATCAAACGTTACATACAGAACAAACAGAATTCCAAAAGCTTGATATGGTTGAAACAGAAGAGTGGGGGAATATGCTTCTTCTGGATGGCATGGTCATGACGTCCGTCAAAGATGAGTTCGTCTATCATGAAATGGTCGCGCATGTCCCATTGTTCACACATCCAAACCCGGAAAATATCCTGGTTGTCGGCGGCGGGGACGGAGGAGTGATTCGCGAAGTCCTTAAGCACCCAAGCGTGAAAAAAGCAACGCTGGTGGATATCGACGGCAAGGTCATTGAATACTCAAAGAAGTTTCTTCCGGAAATTGCCGGCAAGCTTGATGATCCTCGCGTAGAAGTGAAGGTCGCTGACGGCTTCATGCACATCGCTGAGAGCGAAAATGAGTATGATGTCATCATGGTGGACTCCACGGAGCCAGTCGGTCCGGCGGTGAACCTGTTTACGAGAGGGTTTTATGCCGGAATCTCCAAGGCATTAAAAGAGGACGGCATTTTTGTTGCCCAGTCGGACAACCCCTGGTTCAAGGCCGACCTGATCCGCAATGTTCAAAAAGATGTAAAGGAAATTTTCCCGATTACGCGCCTTTACATTGCCAACATCCCAACCTACCCAAGCGGCATGTGGGCATTCACGATCGGTTCCAAGAAGCATGATCCGCTTGAGGTAAGCGAGGACCGCTTCCATGACATCGAGACAAAGTACTATACAAAAGAGCTTCATAAAGCAGCGTTTGTGCTGCCTAAATTTGTTGGTGACCTTGTAAAATAAGTCAGAAGACAAAGACAAACAAACTTCCGCTGAAGGAAGCATATTACAGGCCGGCCAATACAGGTCGGCCTGAAATCCTTAAATTAAGACCAAAGAGAGAGGGTTATTAGCCATGCGTTTTGATGAAGCCTATTCAGGCAATGTATTTATTGGGACTAATTCAGATTTTCCAGAAAGCAGGGTTGTGCTCTACGGGATGCCGATGGACTGGACGGTAAGCTACCGCCCCGGATCCCGGTTTGGCCCGGCGCGCATTCGTGAAGTATCAATCGGACTTGAGGAATACAGTGCCTATCTTGACCGCGAGCTCCATGAGGTGAAATATTTTGATGCTGGAGATATTCCGCTGCCTTTTGGAAACCCGCAGCGCAGCCTTGATATCATTGAAGACTTCGTTACCAAGCTTTTAGCAGAGGACAAATTCCCTCTTGGAATGGGCGGGGAGCATCTTGTGTCTTGGCCGGTCATGAAGGCCATGGCTGCTAAATACAAGGATCTGGCTATCATCCATATGGATGCCCATACCGATTTGCGCGAGCATTATGAGGGCGAGCCGCTCTCACACTCCACCCCAATCCGTAAAATTGCGGAATTGATCGGGCCGGAAAATGTATTTTCCTTTGGCATTCGTTCAGGCATGAAGGAAGAGTTTGAATGGGCGAAAAATGCAGGCATGCATATTTCCAAGTTTGAAGTTCTCGAGCCGCTGAAAGAAATCCTTCCAAAGCTTGCAGGGCGTCCGGTCTATGTAACAATCGACATTGATGTACTCGATCCGGCTCATGCGCCTGGGACTGGCACGGTGGATGCTGGCGGCATCACCTCGAAGGAGCTGCTGGCGTCCATCCATGAGATTGCCCGTTCTGAAATCAATGTAGTGGGTGCCGATCTTGTCGAGGTTGCTCCAATCTATGATCAGTCTGAACAGACGGCAAACACAGCAAGCAAGCTCATTCGCGAAATGCTTTTGGGATTTGTAAAATAGGAAAAAGGCTGGCCAGAATTTAATTTCGGGCCAGCTTTTTTATTTTAGCTGTGGGGCTGAATGGAGCCTAACTTTTGGGGAAGTAGGCAATCCGCAGGAACAGCAGGGATTGCCCGCTTTTGAGAAATGAATACCTGGATCTAAACTCAAACTGGGTTTATTTTAAAAGAACTTGATCGAGCCCTTGAGATTTCTTCCCGGAATATTTATACTAATGGTTTATAATGGGATAAAAAACGCTGTCGTATTTTTCAGCAGAAGTTTGATAAAATGAAAAGGATGTGTTGTCGGTGTCGAACAACAGGCCCGCAGAACAGAATCCTGTCAAAGTTACCGTTACAACGGCCATACAGGATGGGGAGCAGCAGGAAACCTATGAATTGACCACCTTTGGCCGATATTATAAAAAGGGCAGAAGCTCCTACCTTCAATACGATGAGACGATGGAGGAAGGGGTCGTCCACACGACTGTAAAAGCATCCGGAAATGAAGTGCTGATCCTTAGGTCAGGTGCGATCAAGATGAGGCTTCATCTCTTGCAGGATAAAAAAACGCCGGGAAATTACCACTCGCCATACGGACTGCTGCAGACTGAAGCGGATACCAGGAAAGTGGACATTGCCATGGGCAGCAGCAGCGGAATGATAAAGGTCTTTTATGAACTGGCGATACAGGGCGCACATGCAGGTACATATCAGATGAACATTGATTACAAGGAGGAACGGAAATGAACATAGTCGAGCAGGTTCAGAACAAGCTCAAAGAAGAAATCAAAAATGCCGTTTTAAAAGCGGGCCTTGCAGCAGAGGATCAGATTCCGGGAGTCGTCCTTGAGCTTCCAAAGGAAAAAGCCCATGGTGATTACTCCACCAACATGGCGATGCAGCTTGCTCGTGTAGCCAAAAAGGCACCTCGCAAAATCGCGGAGGAGCTTGTGGAACACTTTGATAAAAGCAAAGCGTCCATTGAAAAAATTGAAATTGCCGGGCCTGGTTTTATCAATTTTTATATGAATAACAGCTATCTTACTGACTTGATTCCTGCAATTCTTGAAGCAGGAAGCCGCTACGGCGAGACGAATGTCGGCAACGGTCAGAAAGTCCAGGTGGAATTTGTTTCTGCCAATCCAACAGGGGACCTGCATCTTGGACATGCCCGCGGTGCAGCAATTGGGGACTCCCTGAGCAATGTGCTGGCAAAGGCTGGCTATGATGTGTCCCGTGAGTATTACATCAATGATGCAGGAAATCAGATCAACAATCTGGCTTTATCCGTTGAAGCACGCTATTTTCAGGCACTTGGGATGGATAAAGAAATGCCGGAAGACGGCTATCACGGTGCCGACATTGTCGGAATCGGCAAAAAGCTTGCTGAAGAGCATGGCGATAAATTCGTTTCCATGCCTGACGAGGAACGCTTTGCTGAGTTCCGCGAATATGGCCTGAAATACGAAATGGAAAAGCTGAAAAAGGATCTTGAGAACTTCCGCGTCGGCTTTGATGTATGGTATTCGGAAACTTCTCTTTACCATAATGGCAAAATTGAAAAGGCCCTTGAAACTCTTAAAGAGAATGGGCATATTTACGAAGAGGACGGGGCAACCTGGTTCCGTTCGACTGCATTCGGCGATGACAAGGACCGTGTCCTCATCAAGCAGGATGGCTCTTTCACGTATCTTCTTCCGGATATTGCCTACCACAAGGATAAGCTCGAGCGCGGCTTTGAAAAGCTGATCAACGTGTGGGGCGCCGACCACCATGGCTATATTCCACGGATGAGAGCGGCCATCCAGGCGCTTGGCTATGACGGGGAAGCTCTGGAAGTGGAAATTATCCAGCTTGTCCATCTATACAAGAACGGCGAAAAAATGAAGATGAGCAAACGGACTGGGAAAGCAGTCACGATGCGTGACCTGACCGATGAGGTCGGCCTCGATGCCACTCGTTATTTCTTTGCGATGAGAAGCTCGGACACTCATATGGACTTCGACCTGGACCTTGCTGTGTCCCAGTCCAATGATAACCCGGTGTATTATGCACAATATGCGCATGCACGGATTTGCTCGATTCTTCGCCAGGCAGAGGAGCAGGGTGCTGCTGTTACAACGGAGGCTGATTTCAGCCTGGTGGGTGCTGAAAAGGAAATCGACCTGCTGAAGAAGCTTGGGGAATTCCCGCAGGCAGTGGCGGAAGCAGCGCAGAAACGAGTGCCGCACCGCGTAACGAATTATATTTTCGACCTTGCATCTGCCTTCCATAGCTTCTATAACGCTGAAAAGGTCCTTGACGCCGAGCATGCTGACAGAACATCAGCCCGTCTCGGACTGGTAAAATCAGTACAAGTAACATTGAAGAATGCATTGGAGCTCATCGGAGTATCTGCTCCTGAAAAAATGTAATAATGGAAGGCCATCTCTGGTTGGGAGATGGCCTTTTGTTTTTATAGGTCTCTTTTCCTCTTTGCTGTAAATGTTTTACAGCAAAAAGGAATATAACGATCACAATCAGGAATAAAGCTGTGCTAATCAGGAATAATTCGACACAAATGGATGTGTATCGGCACGCATCGGGAATAAACCGACGCACATCGGAAATAAACCGATGCACATCGGAATTAAAGATACTCCAGCAATAAAAACTCCCAAATCTTTAAGCAAAATACTAAAATCAGGATCCTTTTACGCTATTTCCACTCTAAAGTAGCCCCGCCGATTCGTTTTACGCCCCGTATTTTACTTAAATCTTCTACTAATGCGAGGGTGGCCTGGTCTTTTCGCTTGGCCTCGATCATAAAGTCGACGTCCTGGCCGATTCCGCGCAGGATATCGATCAGCGGTTTGATGAATTCTGGATCGACATAGTCGGCATGGGAGCGGAAGGTTTTCTCCGACTTGGGAGAGGAGATATGAATCTTTGGCCGCAGCCCGAGCCGTTCCCAGGTGGCAAATCCCTGCGGCAGCAGCTCTTCCAGCGGCATGGTGCCGAGATTGGCCATATGATGGTGATAATCAAACATCAAGGGGACATCTTCTTTCTGGCATGCAGCCAGGGTTTCATCGGCATTGTAGGTTTTATCGTCATTTTCCAGTGTTGTAATGGATTTGATATGGGCGGGGAGCTTCTTGAAATTTTCATGGAATCTTACAATCGTCTCCGCTTTGTCCCCATAAGCCCCGCCGATATGAATATTGAGAATGGCCTCGTTTTCAAGGCCCATGGCCTCAAGCATCCGGTAATGGTACTCCATATCGATGACGGCATTGTCCGTCACGTTCGGGCGAGGCGAGGTAAACAGCGTATACTGGTTTGGATGAAAGCTCGTTCTGATGCCATGTGCACGAACCAGCTCGCCGATTTCGGTCCACTTATCCCGGAATGGAGTGACGAAGTCCCAGTTGACCTCGGGATGGGTGGCTAGCGGTGCAATCGAGCTCGAAAAACGATAAAGCGGGATGTCATGCGCAATATTGTAATGAATCATTCTTTTCGTATTTTCCAGGTTTATCGAGGTAACCGACAAAAGCTTGTCCATGCGCTCCTCTTCGGGCAGCTGGCTGTACCTTGCGAAGGTCACCGCCTTGGAAGGGGAAGCCTCCCATAAGGAAATGGCTGTGGAAACGTAACCAAACCGAATAATCATAGCAAGCCTCCTTTATAAAATCAGAGAAAGTAGGAGACTGTCCGCGCAGTTCTTTCTTTGAGAGCCCTGTATGGGTTGAACGTCGTTAACTCAGAAAGACTGACAGGTTTCGAATCTAAAAGGTCCTGGTGAAGGATCCCTTTTACTCTCCTGATAAAGTTAAAATCATAAACTAGACAATTCAGCTCAAAATTAAGGAACATGCTCCGTTTGTCGAAATTTGCTGTCCCTAGGTCGCAAAGTGTGTCATCAATGACGAGAACCTTGGCATGATAAAAGCCTTTTTTATATTGATGAACCTCTGCCCCTGCTTTTAAAAGCGTGCGCAGGTATTGGTAGCTCGCTTCTTTGACAAGAAGGTGGTCCGCTTTAAAAGGGACAAGCAGAGTCAGGGAGACACCTCGGTCGATCGCGTCAAGCAGTTCCGTAAAGATTCTCTGGCTGGGAATGAAGTAGGGTGTTCCGATAAAAATCGATTCCTCAGCCTTAGTGATAAGGTTGTATAAAGTGTCCTCGAGCAGCCTGCCTTCGGACGGGACAAACTGGTGGGGAATGCTTCCCTGTTTCTGCTTAGGAAAGTAAAGCTCCTTTTGCAGCAGATTGATTTTAGCCGAGTCCTTCCAGTCAATCAGGAACTCTTTTTGCAGGTCCTGCACTCCATCGCCTGTTAATTTTAGGTGATAATCCCGCCACGGGCTGAGCTTCTTATCCAGGTCGATGTATTCCTTTCCGATATTGAAGCCGCCAAAAAAGCCGATGCATCCATCAAGTACGGTTATTTTGCGATGGTTCCTGACCTGCGAGGAATAAAACAAGAAAGGGAGCCTTGGCTTTTGACTGAAGGCAAACTCCACGCCTGCTTCCTTAAGCTCTTTCCTGGACTTGCGTGAAATCCGGCATCCGACCCAGTCCACAAGCAGCCGGACCTCGACGCCTTGCCGGGCCTTCTCCTTCAGGATTCCCAGGAATTCATTTGAAATTGGGTCGTTTTTGACAATGTAAAACAAAATATGGATATGCTTCTTAGCTTTTTTTACCTCGTTAAAATAGTCCTCAAACAAATCAGGCCCGTGAATGAAAATGTCTATGTCACTCTTCCTGACGGGGAAGGTTCTTTTATTTACCTTTGAAAGGTGCTTCCTTCTCCCAAGTGTAAAATCAAGTGCCGCCAGCAGGAGCAGTCCGACAATGATGCTCAATATCCATAGTGAAATCTCCACAGCAATCCGGCTCCTTTGATTAGAGTCTGTTTATAATGAAAATATGGTACTAGGGGTTCCTGTTTCAGAGAGTTTTTTTTATTGTTGCCGAATCTTCCATATCTATGAGCAAATTACTGGCAATATGTCTGCAGAAAACAAAAATACAATTTTTTAAGAAAAAAGTTGACTGAATGCTCATTCATTATATAATGAAATTAAGAACAAATTCTGAAAATTCCTTTGGTTTAGAATTTTCACCAGGACACCGGCCTTCATTCGTCCGTACTTCAGGGAAAGGGAGTTGAATTATGAACGGTCTGCTTTGGGTTAATCTGATCGCATTCCTTTTTGTAACCGCTTACGCAGTCAGTCTGTTCGTCTATGTGGTCAGGACAAGGATCCAGTATATCAGGCTAGGGAAGGAATCTCAGTTTGATGACCATGTAAAAGAGCGCCTTAACAGGATCTGGGTCATGGTGTTTGGCCAGAAGAAGCTCATGAAGGACAAAAAGAGCGGAATCATTCATGTGATGTTTTTTTATGGATTTATTTTGGTCCAGTTTGGGGCAATCGATTTTATCTGGAAAGGGATAAATCCCGGCTCGCACCTGCCCCTTGGGCCGCTCTATCCAGCCTTCACCTTTTTTCAGGAAATTGTTACCTTATTGATTCTCGTCGCCGTTGTCTGGGCTTTCCACCGGCGCTATGTGGAAAAACTGGTCCGATTGAAACGCGGCTTTAAAAATGGGCTTGTGCTGTTATTTATTGGCGGCCTGATGCTCTCGGTCCTTTTGGGCAATGGGATGAGCCTGATCTGGCACGGCCATGAAGGGACTTGGACGGAGCCTGTTGCCTCTCTGATTGCCGGCGCGTTTTCCTGGCTTCCCGTGACCGGGGCAATTGCGGTATTTTACATTGCCTGGTGGATTCACTTGGTCTTCCTGCTGTCATTCCTGGTATATGTGCCGCAGGGGAAGCATGCCCACTTGATTGCAGGACCTGCGAATGTCTATCTGACACGTGTCGGGCCTGCTGCTAAACCAAGCAAGATTGACTTTGAGGACGAAACGCAGGAAAGCTTCGGGGTAGGGAAAATTACTGATTTTACCCAGGAGCAGATGATCGACTTTTACGCCTGTGTGGAATGCGGGCGCTGTACGAATATGTGCCCGGCCACAGGAACAGGGAAAATGCTTTCGCCGATGGATCTGATCCTCAAGATGCGTGACCATCTGACAAACCATGGGGCGGCTGTTACCTCGAAACAGCCATGGGTCCCTGCGTTTGCGTTTGCCAATACAACCGGCAATCAGCTTGCCCTGGCCGGTGCAGGTGCGGGAGCCGAGGAAGCGGCCGCGAGTCTGGCATACAATCCAAGCCTGATCGGAGATGTGATCACGGAAGAAGAAATCTGGGCCTGTACAACCTGCCGGAATTGTGAGGACCAGTGTCCGGTCATGAACGAACATGTTGATAAAATTATTGATCTGCGCCGTTACCTGGTGCTAACGGAAGGCAAAATGGACGGAGACGCACAGCGGGCGATGACCAATATTGAAAGGCAGGGAAACCCCTGGGGGCTAAACCGGAAAGAGAAGGAAAACTGGCGCGGTTTGCGGGATGATGTAGTGATTCCAACCGTAAAGGAAGTAAAAAAAGCCGGGGAAGAGTTCGAATACCTTTTCTGGGTTGGGGCGATGGGGGCGTTTGACAATCGCAGCCAGAAGATTGCGTTAAGCTTTGCCAGGCTGCTGAATGAAGCTGGCGTCAAATTTGCCATTCTCGGAAACAAGGAAAAAAATTCAGGGGACACGCCAAGGCGTCTTGGAAACGAGTTCCTGTTTCAGGAGCTGGCGGCAAAGAATATTGAGGAGTTCGAAAAGAACGATGTTAAGAAAATCGTTACGATTGATCCTCATGCCTACAATATTTTTAAAAATGAGTACCCCGATTTCGGCCTCGAGGCCGAGGTCTACCACCATACGGAATTGCTTTCGCAGCTGGTGAAGGAAGGAAGGCTTGTGCCGAAGCACTCCCTTGATGAAACGATTGCGTTCCACGATTCCTGTTATCTGGGAAGATACAACGAGGTATATGATGCACCTCGTGAGATCATCAAGGCCATTCCGGGAGTCACGCTGAAGGAAATCGAGCGCAGCCGTGAAAATGCCATGTGCTGCGGTGCCGGCGGCGGGCTGATGTGGATGGAGGAGGAAACGGGGCACCGGATCAATGTTGCCCGTACTGAACAGGCCCTGGCTGTCAATCCGTCGGTTATCAGCTCCGGCTGTCCATACTGCCTGACGATGCTGACAGATGGAACAAAAGCGAAAGAAGTGGAGGAAAGTGTGAGCACCTACGATGTCGCCGAGCTTCTTGAGAAATCAGTGTTTGGGGAAAAACAGCCTGTAGTTTCATAAATCTAGCGTTAAGACAGGATCCGGGAACTTCAAGTGCCATCCATCGGTTCAGCGGCGGGAATCTCGCCGCTGAATTTTCCCGGTAAAAATCACCTGTGCAATAATTTAATTTAAACGCTTTCATAGGATGTAACAGAACAGAAAAACGCCGGGTACAGGCTGAGCGAGCGTTCGGTCAAACAGGCTTGCATTGGTGGAACTGAACTAAATTATTATTCACTTTACGAAAAGGGGAGAAGAAGAATGGGGAAAACCGTCATTTTGGCAGGGGCAAGAACACCAATCGGGAAAATGGGAGGAAGCTTGAGCAGCTTTACGGCTTCCGAACTTGGGGGCATCGCCATCAAGGAAGCCTTGAGGCGAGCGGGAGTGAATCCGGCAGTGGTAGGTGAAGTTATTCTGGGGAACGTCCTTCAGGGAGGCCAGGGGCAGCTTCCATCCCGGCAGGCGGCCAGGCATGCAGGACTTCCATGGGAAGTGAAAACGGAGCTTGTGAACAAGGTCTGTGCGTCCGGCATGCGAAGTGTGACGCTTGCGGACTTGCTGATCAGGACTGGCGAGGAAGAGCTGATTGTTGCAGGGGGGATGGAGTCGATGAGCAACGCCCCTTATGCGCTGCCTAAAGCACGCTGGGGATTAAGAATGGGAGATTCCGCCGTGAAGGATTTAATGATTCATGACGGGCTAACTTGTTCGTTTACTGGAGTCCACATGGGGACCTATGGAAATGGTACGGCAAAGGAACTGGAAATCAGCAGGGAAGAACAGGACCAATGGGCGCTTCGAAGCCACCAAAGGGTGATTCAAGCGGTTGACTCAGGGATTTTGGCGGAGGAAATCGTGCCGG
The DNA here is from genome assembly GCF_004340465.1 of Mesobacillus foraminis. Classification (GTDB taxonomy): domain Bacteria; phylum Bacillota; class Bacilli; order Bacillales; family Cytobacillaceae; genus Mesobacillus_B; species Mesobacillus_B foraminis. The sequence continues at coordinate 140,176 of NZ_SLVV01000008.1, forward strand.
TCGAAGTTCCCCAGAGGAGGGGCGAGCCTGTTTTGGTTGAGCATGATGAAGCGCCCAGAAAGGATACAAGTATCGAAAGTCTCAGCAAGCTGAAGCCGGTATTTGACCATGATGGAACGATTACGGCCGGAAATGCGCCAGGTGTGAATGACGGGGCCGCTGCCCTTGTTCTGATGAGTGAGGAAAGAGCCGAGCGTGAGGGCCATAAGCCGCAGGGAGTGATCCTTGCTCATGCAGCCGTTGCGCTGGAGGCCAAGGATTTTCCGAAAACGCCAGGCCTTGTGATTAACGAACTGCTGAAGAAAACAGGGAAGTCCGTTGAAGAGATTGATCTTTTTGAAATCAATGAGGCGTTTGCGGCTGTCGCCCTTGCCAGCGGGCAAATTGCAGGCCTTGACCACGAGAAGATTAATGTGAATGGCGGGGCGGTTGCTCTTGGCCATCCGATCGGAGCCAGCGGAACAAGAATTATTTTAACCCTTATGCACGAGCTGAAGCGCCGCGGCGGCGGAATCGGAATCGCAGCCATCTGTTCTGGAGGAGGGCAGGGAGATGCCATCATGATTGAGGTGCCGGGAAGCTGATGCAGGTTCATAGATAAGTAGAATGGGCACATGCACAAGTCTTTGAACAAAATGAGGAGGCAGAGGGATGAAGGTTGAAAAGATTATGGTGATCGGGGCTGGGCAGATGGGATCAGGGATTGCACAGGTTTGCGCCGAAGCAGGATATTCGGTCCTCCTGAATGACCTGAAGGCCGAGTTCGTTGAGCGGGGATTGGGTGTCATCGGCAAAAATCTGGCCCGCCAGGTGGAGAAGGGGCGACTGACAACCACGCAGAAGGAAGAGATCCTCGGCCGAATTGCAGCCTCTTCAGACATCCAGGATTCTAGAGGAGCCGACCTGGTGATCGAGGCAGCCATTGAAAACATGGAAGTTAAAACCAAGCTGTTTGCGCAGCTTGATGAGCTGGCGCCAGATCATGCGATTTTGGCGACCAACACCTCCTCCTTGCCAATAACAGAGATCGCCGCAGCCACGAGGCGGCCGGAGAAGGTCATCGGGATGCATTTTATGAACCCCGTGCCGGTCATGAAGCTTGTGGAAATTATTCGCGGGCTTGCCACTGCGGACGAAGTCTATCAGACAATTGAAAGCATAACGGAAAGGATCGGCAAGGTTCCGGTGGAGGTCGAAGATTTTCCTGGCTTTGTGTCCAACCGGATTCTTATGCCCATGATCAATGAGGCGATTTTCACCTTATATGAAGGGGTAGCTTCCAAAGAGGCAATCGATGAAGTGATGAAACTTGGCATGAATCACCCGATGGGTCCTTTAACCCTGGCTGATTTCATTGGGCTGGATACCTGTCTTTATATTATGGAGACGCTTCATGAAGGATTTGGAGATGACAAATACCGTCCATGCCCGCTTCTGCGGAAGTATGTGAAGGCAGGGTGGCTTGGCCGGAAGTCCGGCCGCGGCTTTTACAGCTACGAATCATGATGGTGCAGGGAGGCGAAGCACGTGAATCTGGAGTTTACAGAAGAACAGAAGATGATGGCGAAAATGGTCCGGAGCTTTGCGGAAAAGGAAGTCGCTCCCTTTATAGAAAGGATGGAGGCTGGCGAGTTTCCCAGAGAAATCGTCAGTAAGATGGGCGAGCTGGGCCTGATGGGCATTCCGATTCCGGAAAAATACGGCGGAGCCGGGATGGATTTTACCTCCTATATAATGGCCATACATGAGCTTTCAAAAGTGAGTGCAGCGGTCGGCGTGATTCTCTCCGTCCATACCTCGGTGGGAACGAACCCCATCCTTTATTTCGGTACTGAGCAGCAGAAGCAAAAATACATTCCCAGGCTGGCTTCCGGTGAATGCCTTGGGGCCTTTTGCCTGACCGAGCCAAGTTCCGGGTCGGACGCAGCCAGCCTGAAAACGAAAGGTGTCAAGCAAGGCGGACATTATCTGCTGAATGGCACCAAGGCTTTCATCACGAATGGCGGAGAAGCAGATATCTATATCGTTTTTGCTTCAACCAATCCGGGGGCGGGGGCGAGAGGGATTTCCGCTTTTATTGTTGAAAAGAATACACCGGGACTCATCATCGGGAAGGATGAGCATAAAATGGGCCTTCATGGTTCAAGAACCGTGCAGCTTACTTTTGAAGACATGAAGGTTCCCGAAGAAAATCTCTTGGGGGAAGAAGGAAAGGGCTTTACAGTGGCCATGGCCAATCTGGAGGCTGGGCGAATCGGCATTGCTGCCCAGGCACTGGGAATTGCTGAAGCTGCCATGGAAGCGGCTTCCCGGTATGCAAAGGAGCGGCACCAGTTTGGCAGGCCTATCGCAGCCCAGCAGGGAGTAGGCTTTAAGCTGGCCGATATGGCCACGGCGGTGGAAGCGGCAAAGCTCCTGGTCTATCAGGCGGCTGACCTGAGAGGAAGGGGTCAAAAGTGCACCAAAGAGGCGGCCATGGCCAAATTATTCGCATCCAGGACGGCGGTAGAAACGGCCATTGAGGCTGTCCAGGTGTATGGCGGCTATGGCTATACAAAGGAATATCCAGTTGAGCGGTACTTCCGCGATGCCAAAGTAACCGAAATTTATGAGGGAACCAGCGAGATTCAGCGGATCGTCATTTCCAAACAGCTGTAGCAGGACGACTCTCTTTTATAAAAGATCAGTAGTTGAATGGAGGAAAACCTATGAATTTCCGATTATCCGAAGAGCATGAAATGATCCGGAAGATGGTTCGGGATTTTGCGAGGAACGAAGTGGCGCCGTCTGCAGCGGAGCGGGACGAAAACGAAGAGTTCGACAGGGGCATTTTTAAAAAGATGGCTGGGCTGGGCCTTACCGGGATTCCATGGCCGGAGGAGTATGGCGGGATTGGCAGTGATTATCTTGCCTACTGTATCGCAGTAGAAGAGCTGTCCCGTGTCTGTGCTTCGACCGGCGTTACTCTTTCTGCGCATACCTCGCTGGCGGGCTGGCCGATTTACAAGTTCGGCAGTGAAGAACAGAAACAGAAGTATTTAAAGCCGATGGCACTGGGAGAAAAAATTGGTGCCTACGGGCTGACGGAGCCGGGCAGCGGTTCGGATGCCGGCGGAATGAAGACGACGGCCAGGCTTGAGGGAGATCATTATGTGCTGAACGGCTCGAAGATTTTTATTACGAATGGCGGAGTGGCACACATCTATATCGTGTTTGCGCTGACGGACCCGGCAAATCGGCATAAAGGGACAACAGCCTTCATTATAGAAGCCGATTTTCCTGGCTTTTCCGTGGGCAAGAAGGAAAAGAAGCTCGGCATCCGGTCTTCGCCAACAACTGAAATCATTTTTGAGGATTGCCAGGTACCGAAGGAAAATGTCCTTGGCCAGGAAGGGGAAGGCTTTAAAATTGCCATGATGACCCTTGATGGAGGCCGCAACGGGATCGCCGCCCAGGCAGTCGGGATCGCCCAGGGAGCCCTGGATGCTGCGGTTGAGTATGCAAAGGGGCGCCACCAGTTTGGCAAGCCGATTGCGGCACAGCAGGGGGTTGGTTTTAAACTGGCCGATATGGCTACACAGATCGAAGCTTCAAGACTATTAACCTATCAGGCAGCCTGGCTGGAGTCGGAAGGTCTTCCTTATGGAAAAGAATCCGCGATGTCAAAGCTTATGGCAGGGGATACAGCCATGAAAGTCACGACGGACGCTGTCCAGATTTTCGGAGGCTACGGCTATACAAAGGACTATCCTGTCGAACGGTTTATGCGGGATGCCAAGATAACGCAAATATATGAAGGAACACAGGAAATCCAGCGCCTCGTTATTTCAAGGATGCTGACAAAATAGTTTTTTAAAGGAGGAGCTATGAAAAGGCGTGAGGTTCAGGCTTCGGTAAAAGACGAAAAGCTGGTGGTAAAGAGGCGGGAGCAAATGATCAAAGGTGCCGTGGCCCTTTTCAAGCAAAAAGGATTCCACCGGACAACGACAAGGGAGATCGCCCGGGCGTCAGGTTTCTCCATTGGAACGCTGTATGAGTACATCCGCAAGAAGGAAGATATTTTATACCTTGTAGTGGATCATATGTATGACCAAATCCGGGAAAGGCTTGAAAAGGATCTTGAGCTGCATAAGGGCACACTTGAGAGCCTCAAGCTCAGCATTGCCTATTATTTTCGGGAAATGGCCGAAATGCAGGAGGAAGTCCTGGTCATGTACCAGGAAGCCAAATCTCTCAGTAAGGATGCCCTTCCCTATGTGCTGAATAAAGAGATTGCCATGGTAGGGATGTTCGAAGAAGTCATTCGGAACTGTGTAAGAAACGGCGAGCTGGATTTGAACGAAAAGCAGATCAAGCTGGCTGCCCACAATCTTTTTGTTCAGGGCCAGATGTGGGGGTTCCGCCGCTGGGCCTTACAGAAGGCCTATACACTCGACGAGTATATTGAATCGCAGATCGAGCTGCTTTTCCAGGGAATGCAGGGGGCAAGGACGAAACAGGAAACAGGGGGAGAAAGATGAGCAGAGGAGAAACGTATCATCCGAAGAACCATATTCGTTTTGTAACGGCGTCCAGCTTGTTTGACGGCCATGATGCTTCCATTAATATCATGAGGCGCATCCTTCAGGCCAACGGAGTGGAAGTCATTCACCTTGGCCATAACCGCTCAGTTGAAGAAGTAGTAAATGCTTCTATCCAGGAGGATGTGCAGGGGATTGCGATTTCCTCCTATCAGGGCGGGCATGTCGAGTATTTTAAGTACATGCATGACCTTCTTCAGGAAAGGGGTGCGTCGAACATCCGCATCTATGGGGGCGGAGGCGGGGTCATTCTCCCGAAGGAAATGAAAGAGCTGCATGAATATGGAATTGCGCGCATTTTCTCGCCTGAGGACGGCAGGCTCCTGGGTTTGGAGGGGATGATTCTCCAGATGATCAAGGAATGTGATTTCCCGACGGTTTCGGGCGGGGCAGCTGAGGAGATCGAGAAGCTTCCTTCTGGGGATGTTTCGGCTGTGGCAAAGCTGATCACTGTAGCCGAGCAGCATGCCGGGGCAGGGAGCGAAGCGGCAGCTGCGGCTGAATCCTTACTTGAAAAGGTTAAATCGATGGGCCGGACTGTACCGGTAGTGGGAATCACGGGAACAGGCGGGGCAGGGAAAAGCTCCCTTACCGATGAACTAATCAGGAGATTCATCAATGAAATTCCTAAAAAGCGGGTAGCCATCCTGTCGGTGGATCCAACGAAACAAAAAACCGGAGGAGCCCTGCTTGGAGACAGGATCCGCATGAATGCGATTTTTTCACCCCGCATTTATATGCGCAGTCTGGCAACCCGCAAGGCGAGGTCGGAGCTCAGCCTCGCAATCCAGGATGCGATTTCTGTCGCCAAGGCAGAGGGGTTCGATCTCGTCATCGTGGAGACGAGTGGAATCGGCCAGGGAGATGCTGCGATCACAGAAGTCTGCGACGTCTCGGTTTATGTAATGACCAGTGAGTTCGGAGCGCCTTCCCAGCTTGAGAAAATTGATATGCTCGATTTTGCCGACCTGATTGTCATTAATAAATTTGAACGGAAGGGATCGGAGGATGCGCGTCGCCAGGTCCAGAAGCAGTACCAGCGCAGCCATCTTCTTTTTGACAGGGAGCTGGAAGAAATGCCTGTTTACGGGACTATTGCCAGCCAGTTCAATGATCCCGGCACGAACGCCTTGTTTGCTGCCCTCATCGATGCAGTAAATAAAAAGGCCGGCACGGACTGGAAGACAAGCTTTTCAACGGATGCCAAGGTAGAAAAACAGAATATCATCATTCCGAATGACCGGCGCTATTATTTGCGGGAAATAACGGAAACGGTGCGGAACTATCATAAGCATGCACAAGAGCAGGCGGATTTGGCCAGGAGGTTATTTCAGCTTGAAGGAAGCATTGAAGTGATAAGGGAACGGGATGGCTCGGGTGAGGTCATTGCCTCGCTTGAAGAATTGAAAGCCGATGTGGTCAAAAAGCTGACCCCTGAATCGAGAGGTATTATAGAAGGGTGGGAGGCCCAGAAGGAAAGGTATGGCGCCGACCGTTTTGTGGCCAAAATCCGCGGCCGGGAAATTGTGACCGAGCTGAAATCAACAAGCCTTTCGGGGCTTTCCATCCCAAAGGTCAGCCTGCCCCGTTATAAGGACTACGGAGAAATTCTGCGCTGGGTCTATCTGGAAAATGTACCTGGCTCCTTCCCTTATACCGCCGGAGTTTTTCCGTTCAAACGGGAAGGGGAGGACCCGAAGCGGCAGTTTGCCGGAGAGGGAACGCCGGAAAGGACCAATCGCCGGTTTCATTATCTGTCCAAGGATGATGATGCCAAGCGTTTGAGCACAGCCTTTGATTCTGTCACGCTGTATGGGGAAGACCCGGACTACCGCCCCGACATATATGGAAAGGTCGGCGAAAGCGGAGTCAGCGTCTGCACACTTGACGATATGAAGAAGCTTTATGCCGGCTTCGACCTCTGTCATCCGTCGACTTCGGTTTCCATGACGATCAACGGCCCGGCGCCAATCCTCCTTGCAATGTTCATGAACACGGCTATTGCGCAGCAGGTAGAAAAAAAAGAAGCAGAGCTTGGCCGCAGCCTGACGGAGGAGGAGTTCGGAGAGGTGAGGTCACAAACCTTAATGTCGGTCCGCGGCACCGTCCAGGCCGATATTTTAAAAGAAGACCAGGGCCAGAACACCTGCATCTTCTCAACAGAATTTGCCCTTAGGATGATGGGGGATATACAGCAGTACTTTATCGATGAGAAAATCCGCAATTATTATTCTGTATCCATCTCGGGCTACCATATCGCCGAGGCGGGGGCCAATCCGATCTCACAGCTGGCTTTCACCCTTTCAAACGGCTTCACCTATGTGGAGTATTATTTGAGCCGCGGCATGAAGATTGATGACTTTGCACCTAACCTGAGCTTTTTCTTCTCCAATGGGCTTGATCCGGAATATACAGTTATCGGCCGGGTGGCCCGCCGAATCTGGGCGGCAACAATGAAAAACAAGTATAGCGCCAATGAACGGAGCCAGAAGCTGAAATATCATATCCAGACATCGGGGCGGTCCCTGCATGCCCAGGAAATCGATTTTAACGACATCCGGACGACTCTCCAGGCTTTGATGGCGCTTCATGACAATTGTAATTCGCTCCATACAAATGCCTATGATGAAGCGATCACAACGCCGACAGAGGAATCCGTGCGCAGGGCGATGGCCATCCAGATGATCATTACCAAGGAGCATGGCTTGACAAAGAATGAGAATCCGCTCCAGGGCTCTTTTATCATTGAAGAGCTGACGGATCTTGTTGAGGAAGCCGTTCTCCAGGAATTTGAGCGGATCAATGACCGGGGCGGGGTACTCGGGGCAATGGAGACTCAGTACCAGCGGGGGAAAATCCAGGATGAATCCATGTACTATGAAATGAAGAAGCATACTGGCGAACTCCCGATCATCGGGGTGAACACCTATTTGAATCCAAATCCGCCATCTGAGGAAGAGATCGATAATATGGAAATTGCCCGGGCTTCCAAAGAGGAAAAGGTAACACAAATTGCTAATCTGGAGGCTTTTAAGGAACGGAATAAGGGACAGAGCGAGGAGGCTTTGGCAGCGTTGAAGCAAACGGCCGTCAGCGGGGGGAATATTTTTGCACAGCTGATGAATACCGTAAAATATGCAAGCCTTGGCCAGATTACGAAAGCCCTTTACGAGGTGGGCGGCCAGTACAGGCGGAATATGTAAAGAAAAGCTTCAGTTCAAGGGAATTATAATGAGGCAAACCAGACTTTAAAACAAGAAAGTGGCTTGTGGAGGACCACAGGCCATTTTTAGTTGATGAACAAGGAAAAATAGAGCCCCTAAAAGTCGAATCTGGCTGAAACTTTTGGCTATACAAGTATTAATAATCATATATAATCAAACTATATACATAGTTCTTGAATCCCGGCGGGAAGTGACTTAATATGAGACTTTTTATGACCATAGCGGGTGCGACCGGTTTGCTTGCCATCCTGTATTTTTTGTATGAGCTGCAGCTCGGGGCGATTTCATTTTTTATTTTATCAATCTTTTTCTTTAGTCTTGCATTTTTACAGATTTCTAAAAAGGATATTAAGGATGGCAAAAAAGGGTATCTAAAGAGTGCGCTGGTGAAAAAACGCAGGAACAATAGATTAAGCTAGCATAAACAGGTTTAAATTGTTTATAATGAAGAATATGCCTTTTGGAGGTTTTTCCAATATTTTGGATTTAAGGCTCTCTTTGGAGCGTGAATAGAGAAAGGAAGTGCAAGTGTTGAGCTTAGACCAATATTCAAAGGAACAGCTTCAGGAAATGTCTTTGATTGAAGTTGCATATGTTTTGCTGAAGGAAACGAAACAGCCCTATTCCTTTAAGGACCTAATGGCAGAATTGACCAGACTGCTTAATCTCGATAAAGCAGAAGCGGATGAAAAAATGGTGCAATTTTATACGGATATAAATCTTGATGGCCGTTTTCTTGGCCTTGGGGATAATCGCTGGGGCCTTCGCGTATGGTATCCGGTTGACCAGGCTGAAGAAGATACCATCACACCTGTGAAGCCTCGCAAGAAAAAAGCTAAAAAGGCCGTTGAGGATGATGACCTCGAGGACTTCGATGAAATCGAAGAAGAAGAACTGGAATATGATGACCTCGACGATTTCGATGACGATGATGATGATTTGATTGAAGACGACGATCTTGATGATGATCTTGATGAGGATGATGACGATCTCATTGAGGATAATGATCTGATTGACGATGAAGAGGAAGAACTTGAGCTGGATGAAGAAGAGCTCGAGGACGAAGACGAGGTTGACGATGACCTCGAAGAAGACCGTTAATTGTGCTTGACTTTTAGGAACCGCGATTGTAGAATCGTTTTTGGGCTCCTTAAAAGAGGAACGAACTGATATTTAGCGCTGAAACGCTCCCTTACTATGTATGTGGGGCGTTTTTTTATGTTTTTGGGGATACTATTTTCAAAATGAAATCAGCGAAAATGGTACATACTGTTTGTAAAAGAGGGGGATTACATCAATGACAAAATATATTTTTGTGACCGGCGGAGTTGTTTCGTCACTAGGAAAAGGGATTACAGCTGCATCGCTTGGTCGACTGCTGAAAAATAGAGGGCTGAAAGTAACAATCCAAAAGTTCGACCCGTACATCAATGTCGATCCGGGAACAATGAGCCCTTACCAACACGGAGAGGTTTTTGTAACCGATGATGGCGCCGAGACGGATCTTGACCTGGGCCATTACGAGCGCTTTATCGACATTAATCTTAATAAGTATTCCAATGTCACAACAGGGAAGGTTTACTCCACTGTCCTCAAAAAAGAGCGCCGCGGTGATTATCTTGGAGGCACAGTCCAGGTTATTCCTCATATTACGAATGAAATTAAGGACAAGGTTTTCCGTGCTGGAAAAGAGACCAATGCAGATGTGGTCATTACGGAGATTGGCGGAACAGTGGGCGACATCGAATCTCTGCCATTCCTTGAAGCGATCCGTCAGATCAAGAGCGATATCGGGTCAAGGAATGTCATGTACATCCATTGTACGCTTGTTCCTTACATCAAGGCAGCCGGCGAACTAAAGACCAAGCCGACTCAGCACAGCGTCAAGGAGCTTCGCAGCCTTGGGATTCAGCCGAATGCGATTGTTCTGCGTACCGAGATGCCAATTTCCCAGGACATGAAAGATAAAATTGCCCTGTTCTGTGATATTGATAAGGAAGCAGTCATCGAATGTCCTGATGCGGATACTCTATATTCCATTCCTCTGTCCCTGCAGGAGCAGAACCTGGACCAGATCGTATGTCAGCATCTTCAGCTTCAATGCAACGAAGCAGACATGGAAGAATGGAAGCAGCTTGTTGATAAGGTCCAAAACCTGACCAATACAACAAGAATCGGGCTTGTCGGGAAGTACGTCGAGCTTCAGGATGCCTATATTTCTGTAGTAGAATCCCTGCGTCATGCCGGTTACGCGTTTGACAGTGATATCGAAATCAAGTGGATCAACTCAGAAGAAGTTACAGCGGAAAATGTAGGAGAACTGCTGGGCGATGTGGAAGGAATCCTTGTGCCTGGCGGCTTTGGCGACCGGGGGATAGATGGCAAGCTTCTAGCGATTAAATACGCCCGTGAAGAAAAGCGCCCATTCTTCGGAATCTGTCTGGGCATGCAGCTGGCTTCAGTGGAATTTGCCCGTAATGTCCTTAAGCTTGAAAACGCCCATTCTGCGGAAATTATGCCGGAAACCCCATTCCCAATCATCGACCTTCTCCCTGAACAAAAGGATATCGAAGATCTGGGCGGGACTCTAAGGCTTGGACTCTACCCATGCAAGCTGAATGAAGGAACCAGAGCGTATGAGGCGTACACCGATGCAGTCGTATATGAACGTCATCGCCACCGCTATGAGTTCAATAATGAGTATCGTCAAAAAATGGAAGAGGCTGGTTTCGTCTTCTCCGGGACAAGCCCTGACGGCCGCCTGGTTGAAATCGTGGAAATTAAAGATCATCCGTGGTTCCTGGCCTGCCAGTTCCATCCTGAATTTAAGTCAAGGCCAACGCGTCCTCAGCCATTATTCAGGGACTTTGTGGAGGCTTCTATCAAATTCAGCCGATAAAACGAAAAAGCGGAGGCCCGGAATAAGGGCTCCGCTTTTTATCATTCATCATACTCTGAAAGAATTTCGTCCAGTGTGAATTTAATGCCATAATATAAAAATAAGGCAGCCATTGAAGTCGGCAGGCCAATTCGTCCGCCGGTCTCGCTCGGCAGCATTCCCTTTGCAAGCTTTAAGTCAATATGTACATCGGCCAGTGACTCCAGCCCGCTGCTGTCATCCTGCACCGTGGAAAAACCGATAAAGGGTATCCCTTTTTCAGCAAGGTTCTGTGCGATTGCGACAGCTTCTGGATCGTTCGAGTGCCGGGTGGCAATCAGAACGCGGTCTGCAGCGGTCACCGCCTCGGCCTGGTCGGCAGTCAAGACGGCAGCATGCTTCATAGGTTCTGCACCGAAGACGGCCTCGAGGGGGATTGCGCCCATTTCTGCGGCACCAAATACATAGATCGTTCCATGACCTGCAGCAGCCTGGGCTAAAAGTCTGGCACCGTCCTCAATGGCAAAGTCCTCGTGCTCCTGCAGCCGTTTGAACAGTCCGCTTAGCTGGGTTGAAAACATTTTTAACATATCCATCGCCTCCAAGATGATTATAATGGAGTGAAGAGAGAAGGTAAAATTTCCAGAAAAAAAAGATTAGGCTGCGAAGTTTGAAGGAATTCCGGGAAAAAAAGCGAAAATAATACATAAGAACAGAAAAATCAAGTTTGGGATCTATTTTTTTACTAGAGGGGGAAGCGGCATGAAAGAAAAAATATTGATTGTAGATGACCAGTTTGGCATTCGCATCTTACTGAACGAAGTGCTGCAAAAAGAGGGGTATGAAACATTTCAGGCGGCAAATGGCGTCCAGGCACTGGATATTGTAAAGAAACACTCGCCTGATCTTGTGCTGCTTGATATGAAGATTCCAGGCATGGATGGCATTGAGATCTTAAAAAGAATGAAGGTCATCGAGGAAGATATCCGGGTGATCATCATGACGGCCTATGGTGAGCTGGATATGATCCAGGAGGCAATGAATCTGGGAGCGCTGACTCATTTTGCCAAACCGTTTGACATAGACGATATCAGGAGCGCAGTGAAGAAATATTTAAAGGTAGTTTCCTGATTACATAGTAAAAGATCCGCTCATGGAAAATGGGCGGCTTTTTTGAGTATGGATAACCGGTGAGAGAAATGGAACCACCAAAATATAAGCCGAGCAGGATCTGAAAAAAATGACAGCGTTTGCTTTGTGGCGACAATATGAAAGATGCAAAAACCTGGCTAGAACAATAGCAATTCACAGGATGTTTTGGTATGATAACAAAGTGAATTCCACAAGATCCCTGTCGTTTTGACAAAAGCTCTGCCGGGTACATAATCAGCAGTGGAAAGGGTAAACCTTTTAATGGCAGTGCAGTCAAAACGGTAAGATGATCTTAACGAAGGAGGAAAAGCAATGCCTTTAGTATCAATGACAGAAATGTTGAAAAAAGCAAATGAAGAAGGATACGCGGTTGGACAATTCAACTTGAACAACCTTGAATTTACTCAAGCAATCCTTCAGGCTGCGGAAGAAGAGAAATCTCCGGTAATCCTTGGGGTATCTGAAGGTGCCGGCCGTTATATGGGCGGATTCAAAACTGTTGTCAAAATGGTTGAAGGTCTTTTGGAAGATTATAAAATTACTGTGCCAGTGGCTATCCACCTTGATCACGGTTCAAGCTTTGAAAAGTGTAAAGAAGCAATCGACGCTGGATTTACATCTGTCATGATTGATGCTTCTCATCATTCTTTCGAAGAAAACATTGAAATTACTTCTAAAGTAGTAGAATATGCACATTCAAAAGGTGTTTCTGTTGAAGCCGAGCTTGGAACTGTCGGCGGACAGGAAGACGACGTTATCGCAGAAGGCGTAATCTACGCTGACGTTAAGGAATGTGAAGAGCTTGTTAAGCGTACAGGCATCGATTGCCTTGCTCCTGCACTTGGTTCTGTTCATGGCCCTTACAAAGGCGAACCAAACCTTGGATTCAAGGAAATGGAAGAAATTAACAAAATTGCTGGTGTACCATTGGTTCTTCACGGCGGAACTGGAATCCCAACTGAAGACATCAAGAAGTCCATTTCTTTTGGTACAGCTAAAATTAACGTAAACACTGAAAACCAGATCGCTTCTGCTAAAGCTGTTCGCGAAACACTTGCTGCCAAGCCTGAGGAATATGATCCACGTAAATATTTAGGCCCGGCACGCGATGCTATCCGTGAAACGGTTAAAGGCAAAATGCGCGAGTTCGGTTCTTCTTCAAAAGCATAAGATATATTCGGAAACCGCCTGAACCCAGGCGGTTTTCCTTCAATAAAGGTTATCAGAAAATTTTGTCGAATGAAGGCGTTTGCCAAAACATGGCTCTGTGAGCCATAGCCAAAGGATTACATATAAGTTTTCTTGATCATTGACTTCCTTCCCGGGCCTAATGCAGTGGGCTTCTTCCTTGTTTAAAATATAGGTTTTTACCTTCCAAAAAGGCTGCCTAATTTGGAAACTTGCCATTTATCTATACATTTAAGCAGGATAATCGTGTAAACTAAAGAAGTAGAAAACTGCCGGGTTATTTGTGTTGTGATTGGTAAATAATACCTTAGTAAGGGGATTCTGCTGTTTTTAATGGGACAAGCTGGAATCTCTGCCTTGATGGCGCAGCCAGAGAGGGTTGAAGCATCTACATCACGGCTTAGAAGGGAGTCAACTATGGAAAAGCTCAAAATTGCAGGCGGTTACCCATTGAAGGGGACTGTTCGAATCAGCGGTGCGAAAAATAGTGCAGTAGCTTTGATCCCCGCAACGATTTTGGCCGATTCTCCTGTAACCATTGAAGGTTTGCCCGATATATCCGATGTCCATATTTTAAGAGGGTTAATGGAGGAGATTGGCGGTACAGCCAAATTCTCCAACAATGAAATGACGGTAGATCCGTCTTCCATGATTTCCATGCCTTTGCCGAATGGAAAAGTAAAAAAACTGAGAGCATCCTACTATCTGATGGGTGCCATGCTGGGCCGTTTCAAAAAGGCGGTCATCGGACTTCCGGGCGGATGCTATTTAGGCCCAAGGCCAATTGACCAGCATATAAAAGGGTTCGAAGCACTTGGTGCAAGCGTCACCAATGAGCAGGGTGCGATTTACCTCCGTGCCGAGGAATTGCGCGGTGCCCGCATCTATCTTGATGTAGTCTCCGTGGGGGCGACCATCAATATCATGCTTGCGGCTGTCAGGGCCAAAGGGCGCACCGTAATAGAAAATGCTGCAAAAGAACCGGAAATAATTGATGTAGCAACACTTCTTACCAACATGGGAGCCAAGATCAAGGGCGCCGGAACCGATGTAATCCGCATTGATGGAGTGGACTCGCTCCATGGCTGCAAGCATACGATCATTCCGGACCGCATTGAAGCAGGGACTTACATGATCCTGGCCGCAGCCGTTGGTGAAGGAATTTTAATAGATAATGTGATCCCCCAGCATCTTGAGTCCTTGATTGCCAAGCTCAAGGAAATGGGAGTGGAAGTTAAGGCCAGGGACGAACAGGTTTATGTAGGACCGGCTGATCAATACAAGTCTGTCGATATTAAGACTCTTGTTTATCCAGGATTTCCGACAGACCTCCAGCAGCCATTTACTTCGCTGTTAACACGGGCAGAAGGGTCGAGTGTAGTGACTGATACCATTTATGGTGCCCGTTTTAAACATATTGATGAGTTAAGAAGAATGAACGCCAACATAAAAGTGGAGGGCCGCTCTGCGATTATTACGGGCTGTGGCCAGCTACAGGGTGCAAAAGTGAAGGCCAGCGACCTGAGGGCAGGGGCAGCGCTAGTCATTGCCGGCCTGATGGCAGAGGGAATTACCGAAATAACCGGCCTCGAGCATATTGACAGAGGCTACAGCCATCTTGTTGAAAAGCTGAATGGCCTGGGGGCAACTGCGTGGCGTGAGGAATTATCGCAAGAAGAACAAGAACAAATGAAGAATGCCTAGCGTTTTGCGGGCACTTACAAACTAGAAATTCCTAGGATTGTCTATGGCGGAAAATTACATCTTAGAGGACACAGCTCGCCTTATGATATATTTCCAAAATGAGAGAACAAGGGGAGAAAACGATGGAGAGAAGTTTATCAATGGAGCTTGTCCGTGTGACAGAAGGAGCTGCACTTGCTTCTGCACGCTGGATGGGACGCGGTTTAAAGGATGAAGCGGATGGTGCTGCCACCTCTGCCATGAGGGATGTATTTGATACGGTTCCCATGAAAGGAACGGTTGTCATCGGTGAAGGGGAAATGGATGAAGCACCGATGCTCTATATTGGAGAGAAGCTTGGTACAGGCTACGGCCCCCGGGTGGATGTCGCTGTTGACCCGCTTGAAGGAACCAATATCCTTGCTTCCGGCGGCTGGAATGCGCTGGCCGTTCTCGCAGTTGCGGACAACGGGAATCTTCTTCATGCACCGGATATGTACATGGAGAAGATTGCCGTTGGACCTGAAGCGGTAGGGCAGATTGATATTAATGCCCCTGTTCTGGACAACATCAAAGCCGTTGCCAAAGCGAAGAACAAAGACATAGAAGATGTGGTGGCAACCATCCTGAACAGGCCGCGCCATGAGCACATCATTGCCCAGCTTCGCGAAGCAGGCGTCAGGATCAAACTGATTAACGACGGTGATGTTGCGGGAGCCATCAATACCGCTTTTGATTTTACCGGTGTTGATATCCTGTTTGGTTCAGGGGGCGCACCTGAGGGAGTCCTTTCAGCTGTGGCACTGAAATGCCTCGGCGGAGAGATCCAAGGGAAGCTTCTTCCGCAAAGTGATGCTGAACTGGAGCGCTGCCTAGGCATGGGAATCGATGTCAGCAAGGTTCTGCTGATGGAGGACCTTGTAAAGGGAGACGATGCGATTTTCGCTGCTACCGGCGTCACAGATGGCGAGTTGTTAAAAGGTGTCCAGTTCAAGGGCAATATCGGCACAACCCATTCGCTTGTCATGCGTGCAAAATCCGGGACAGTCCGGTTTGTCGAGGGGCAGCACAGCCTTAAGAAAAAGCCTAATCTTGTCATTAAATAACTCAAGTCTATACAGAATCTGTACTTGCTCCCTTTTCCATTTTTGGTAAAAGGGAGTGTCTTCTATTAGAAAAAAGGATTTCAGTTGATTAATCCTATCCATACAGGGTAAAATTAAAAAGGTTTTTAAAAGGTCTTCGAAATGCTATCTTTCAAACAATCCTTCTTACATCCTTCAATGGAAACTCATTTCTTCTTTTTCCATCCATAGTTCCTGAGAACTCAATATTCAAACAATGTATATGGAGGAAATCGAAATACTATTAAGTGTGGTGACAATATGGAAGTCAATATTTCTAGCTTAGAAAATATGAAATTAAAAGAACTGTACGAGCTTGCAAAGGAATATAAAGTTTCTTATTACAGTAAATTGTCGAAAAAGGAACTGATTTTTGCAATTTTAAAAGCAAGGGCTGAGCAGCAGGGCTACTTCTTCATGGAGGGTGTCCTTGAAATCATCCAGTCGGAGGGTTTCGGCTTTTTAAGGCCGATCAACTACTCTCCAAGTTCGGAGGATATTTACATTTCGGCATCCCAAATCCGCAGGTTTGACTTGCGTAATGGGGACAAGGTTTCCGGCAAGGTTCGTCCGCCGAAAGAAAATGAACGCTATTTCGGGCTTCTTCAGGTAGAAGCCGTCAACGGGGACGATCCGGAGACAGCTAAGGAGCGGGTTCACTTCCCGGGGCTGACACCTCTTTATCCTGACCGTCAAATGAAGCTGGAAACCACGCCAAGGCATATTTCCACCCGCATTATGGATCTCCTTGCGCCTGTAGGGTTCGGGCAGCGCGGACTGATTGTTGCTCCGCCCAAAGCAGGGAAGACTATGCTGATCAAAGAAATCGCCAACAGCATCACGACCAACCATCCGGATGCTGAGCTGATTGTCCTGCTTATTGACGAGCGGCCGGAAGAAGTAACGGACATCGAACGTTCAGTCGCAGGAGATGTCGTCAGCTCGACCTTTGATGAAGTACCTGAAAACCATATCAAGGTGGCTGAACTGGTACTGGAGCGAGCGATGCGCCTTGTCGAGCACAAGAGGGATGTCATCATCCTCATGGACAGCATTACACGCCTGGCCCGTGCCTATAACCTAGTTATCCCGCCAAGCGGCCGGACGCTTTCCGGGGGAATTGACCCCGCGGCGTTCCACCGTCCGAAACGATTCTTCGGTGCAGCGCGGAACATCGAGGAAGGTGGCAGCCTGACAATCCTGGCAACAGCCCTTGTTGACACAGGTTCCCGCATGGATGATGTCATCTACGAGGAATTCAAGGGAACAGGAAACATGGAACTTCATCTGGACCGTTCGCTTGCAGAAAGAAGGATCTTCCCAGCGCTGGACATCCGTCGTTCCGGTACAAGGAAGGAAGAACTGCTTATCCCGAAAGAGCATCTTGATAAGCTGTGGGCCATCCGCAAGTCCATGTCCGACACACCGGACTTCGCAGAAAAATTCCTGCGCAAGCTGAGACAGACGAAATCCAATGAAGAGTTCTTCTCCATGCTAAATGATGAAATAAAGGCCGGAAACAAGCGTGTGCTATAAATAGTGTGTGGAATTTATTGGGATCTAAAACAAGCTTGATTAATTTCATCAGGCTTGTTATAATAATTCCAGTGTGTTTTTAAAGATTACGGCAGCCATTAATGGCACACCGTATAATATAACTCTGTCTCGCATATGATTCAGGGCAAAAGGAGATGAAAAGGAATGAAAACAGGTATTCATCCAAATTACAAGACTATTACGGTGACTTGCGCATGTGGCAACACTTTCGAAACTGGTTCTGTAAAGAACGAACTTCGCGTTGAAACTTGCTCCGAGTGCCATCCATTCTATACTGGACGTCAAAAATTTGCTGAAGCTGGTGGACGTGTAGACCGCTTCAACAAGAAATACGGCCTTAAAAACCAACAACAATAATAAGAAGCCCAAAGAACAGGCAAGAAGCAACATGACTTGCCTGTTTTTTATTGATTATAGAAGAAAAAGCGGAAGCGCCTGGTCAGCCCTGACTAGCGCTGGCCGA
>NZ_SLVV01000008.1:158120-359008 GCF_004340465.1 Mesobacillus foraminis
CCGACTAAGAACGCCACGTCCTGTGGCGACGTCGGCACTAGGACATCCTGTCCGTCGGAGATCCAGCAGAGGAAGTCGTTCTTTGACTTCAACTGCTGGATTGAAGCGCTCGAGGGGCTAGGCGCTGGAGCTGGATTGAGAGAAAAGGAACGTCAACTAAAAGCCGCCACGTCCTGTGGCGAACATTGACGTCAGCACATCCTGTGCAAGTCCGACAAGCGGTGGCCGACTAAGAACGCCACGTCCTGTGGCGACGTCGGCACTAGGACATCCTGTCCGTCGGAGATCCAGCAGAGGAAGTCGTTCTTTGACTTCAACTGCTCGATTGAAGCGCTCGAGGGGCTAGGCGCTGGAGCTGGATTGAATAAAAAGCGGAAGCGCCTTGAGCGCCCGCAGGCACTATGCAGGCGATTGTCTGATTAGGTGCTTAAAAGCTGGAGATTACTAAGGTTAACAGAGGATCGCGCGTTCATAAAGCGAGACAAATGAGCAATTGCAAGGAAGGAGAGGCCGTTCCCATGTATGTGATGAAGCATAGCGGCTGGATCGAGTTAATCTGCGGCAGCATGTTTTCCGGGAAATCGGAGGAATTGATACGCCGAGTGAGGAGAACTCAATTTGCCAAGCAGAAAATCGCCGTTTTCAAACCGTTAATAGATAACCGTTACAGTGAAGAAGCAGTTGTGTCCCATAATGGCACATCCGTTATTGCAATACCAGTTGCCCGATCCACGGATATTTTCCAGCATATTAATGCTGAGATTGATGTAATTGCCATTGATGAGGCCCAGTTCTTTGATGCAGAGATCGTCCAGGTGGCCCAGCATTTGGCTAACAGCGGGCACCGAGTCATCCTTGCTGGCCTTGATCAGGATTTTCGTGGTGAACCATTTGGGCAAATGCCTGCAATGATGGCTGTTGCAGAACAAGTGACCAAGCTGCAGGCTGTATGCGCTGTTTGCGGTTCCCCTGCAAGCCGCACCCAGCGGCTCATCGATGGGAGGCCGGCCTCTTATGACGATCCCGTCATCCTTGTGGGCGCTTCTGAATCCTATGAACCGCGCTGCCGGCATCATCATGAAGTGCCAAAAGCACCAAAAGGCCTTGAAAAAATCGGCCAGAAAACAGATAGCATCTAAATTACGAAGCCAGTTCCTTTTGGGGCTGGCTTTTTATCGTGTTGGCAGCATATAAGTTTTAGTAAAGGAAATCTGTTTGGCTCAGGAAGCTGTTTTATCCAGGAATTTCTCAAGAGGTTGATTATTTAAAAAGGCAATTTATTTTTCAACCAGAGGCAATGGGTTGGTCCGTTGCAGGTTATTTTTCAAAAGGACCCGTCTATTTTTCAAAAATGGTATTATATTTTTTAATTCAGTGGATTTGTTAATCAAACTGCTCATTTTATTTTTCAAAGAACGGCATTTATTTTTCAACAGCAGGCAGTTGATTGACCCGGGGCAGGATATATTTCAAAATGAGCCATTTATTTTTGGTAAAAGGTACTTTATGTTTCAAAAAGGCGGATTTATTTACCGACCAGTCCGTTTTATTTTTCATCAGCGGGTAATGGGTTGGTCCATGGCAGGTTATTTTTCACCAGCAGGCGTTGGATTGATCCTGCCCAAGGTACTGTCCAATAAGGCCTGTAAATTTTCAAAAAGTGTTGCGTAATCTTGCTAGATTTGGTTTTGACGCTTGATTATGCCTATACTATAATTAGAATGTTATGGACGAAAATTTATAGGGTTCAAATGGAACGTTTTTAATATAAATAATATGAGGTGAATGACTTTGTTTGATCGTCTTCAAGCTGTTGAGGATCGTTATGAAAGGCTGAATGAGCTGCTGAGTGATCCTGAAATTGTTAATAATCCAAATAAGCTGCGTGAGTACTCCAAGGAGCAGTCTGATATTCAGGAGACAGTGCAGGCTTATCGGGAATATAAAGAAACGAAAGAGCAGTATCAAGAGGCAAAGGCTATGCTTGAGGAAAAGCTGGATGCCGAGATGAAGGAAATGGTGAAGGATGAAATTTCCGAGCTCAATGATAAAATTGAGGAGCTTGAAGAACGCCTGAGAATCCTATTGATTCCAAAGGACCCGAATGATGACAAAAACGTTATTATGGAAATCCGCGGTGCTGCGGGTGGAGATGAGGCTGCGCTGTTTGCCGGCGACTTGTATCGCATGTACAGCCGTTTTGCTGAATCGCAAGGCTGGAAAACGGAAGTAATCGAAGCCAGCTCGACTGGTGTCGGCGGCTTCAAAGAAATTATTTTTATGATTAATGGAAATGGTGCGTATTCTAAAATGAAGTTTGAGAATGGCGCACACCGTGTCCAGCGTGTTCCGGAAACAGAATCCGGCGGCCGGATCCATACGTCGACGGCCACAGTTGCCTGCCTTCCGGAAGCGGAAGATGTTGAAGTGGAGATTCATGACAAAGATATCCGTTTTGATGCATTTGCGTCCAGCGGAGCCGGCGGACAGAGCGTTAACACCACAATGTCAGCCGTTCGTCTAACACACATCCCTACTGGAATTGTGGTATCCTGCCAGGATGAAAAATCCCAGCATAAAAATAAAGATAAAGCGATGAAAGTGCTTCGTGCCCGTGTCTATGATAAATTTCAGCAGGAAGCGCAAGCAGAATATGATCAGGTACGTAAATCCGCAGTTGGGACTGGGGACCGTTCTGAACGGATCCGTACGTATAACTTCCCGCAAAACCGGGTGACTGACCACCGCATTGGCTTGACCATCCAAAAGCTTGACCAGATTCTGCAAGGGAAAATGGATGAGATCATCGAGGCACTGATTATGGAAGACCAATCCAGCAGACTTGAGAGTGCAACCAATGAGTAAGAAAATATATGAAGCCCTGAACTGGGCTTCTTCTTTTTTAAAAGAAAAACAGCGGGACGACAATGCAGGCGAGATACTCCTCCGCCATTTTACCGGACTGAGCCGTGCCAGCCTGTTTGCGGAAATGCGCGAAGAACTCGCTCCGGAAATATGGGCAGACTTTGAAAAGGCTGTACTTCAGCATGGGGAAGGGGTGCCTGTTCAGTACATTATCGGCTTTGAGGAATTTTACGGACGGAGCTTTGAAGTGAACAGTTCGGTTCTAATTCCCCGCCCGGAGACCGAGGAACTGATTGTCGGAACGCTCGAGCGCCTCGAGGCTCTGTTCCCTGGAGGAGAGGAACTGGAGCTTGCTGATATTGGAACCGGAAGCGGGGCGATATCCGTCACCTTAAAGCTGGAGAGGCCAGCGTTAAATGTGACCGCGACGGATCTTTCTGAAGCAGCCCTGGCGACGGCCAAAAAAAATGCCAGCTGGCTTGGCGCGGATATCACTTTTATACAGGGAGATCTGCTGCAGCCATTGATAGCAGGAGGAACGCGGTATGATGCCATCATTTCAAATCCTCCCTATATCCCGGTTGGCGACCAGTCCTGGATGTCTGAAGTGGTCACCGATCACGAGCCGCACTTAGCCCTGTTTGCTGGTGAGGACGGGCTGGATCTTTACAGACGGTTCATGGAAGAGCTGCCGCTGGTGCTGAAGGAGAAGGGTCTTGTTGCGTTTGAAATTGGCGCTGGGCAGGGAGCAGCAGTTTCCGCCATGCTAGAGGAGACCTTTTCTGAGGCACAGGTAGAAGTAGTCAACGATATCAACGGCAAGGACCGGATGGTTTTTGCGCTGATTGGTACTAAAAATGGATAGTATAGTGCCTGCCCCTGAATTGGATTCGGGGGTATTTTTTATCTTGAAAATAATTTGAAATTTACTAGTTTAAGAATCTAGCAATCTGTCCACACTGTGACTAGTGAAGGGATGGTGCTGGAAAATGAAAAAGAAAATGCTTGCTGAACTTTATCTTATTTTATTATGTCTGGCAACGATTTTAAGTTTATATATGCCCCAAAATGAAGCTACGGCTAAGGATCCAATGGTGATCCCAAGCGAGGCAATCAGGCTGAGGATTCTCGCGGACAGTGACTCGTCCAAGGATCAGGAAGTGAAACGGCTGGTCAGGGATGCAGTCAATGCAGAAATTACGAAATGGGTGGAAGATTTAACTTCCATGGAGGATGCACGGGCACTGATTCAGTCAAGACTGCCGGAGATTCAGAAAATTGCGGAAGAAGTCGTAGCCTCTCAAGGATCAGGTCAATCAGTTAAAACAGAGTTTGGAAAGGTAGAGTTCCCGACTAAGCTTTATGGACAGTTTCTTTATCCGGCAGGCGAGTATGAAGCGATTTTGATTACACTGGGAGAAGGCAAAGGCGCCAATTGGTGGTGCGTGCTGTATCCGCCATTGTGTTTCCTTGATTTCTCAAATGGCGAGGCAACGAGCGAAGGCTTCGAGGACGAGCAGGAAGGCAATGAGGGCAGAAAAATCGGCGGTGCAGAACAAAGCGAGGCGGGAAAAGCGGAAAACGTGGAAAAGATCCAGGATAAAAATGAAGCTTCAACTGAAACTAAACTAGCAGAAGAGAATCAGGTGAAAACTGAAACGCAGGAAGAAAAGGCGCCGTTATACGAGGCAAATGATGAAGAACCTGCGGAAGTTCGTTTCTTCCTGGTGGATATCTGGAATAAAATATTTAGTTAAACAAAAAACCAGCCACAGGAGGCTGGTTTTTCTATGGGGTGCACGCGCGGTGCTTTACTGCAATGACGGGTGCACTCTGTGTTCTATATTGAGAAGGTAGGAAAATACTACTTACAAGTTACTGGTAGATAATGGGTTTAGAGGAAAAAACACCGCCTTTTTTTCCACTATTTTTACAAACAAAGAACAGCAATGTTACAGTTTCTTTTCAAGTGTTTGAAGCTAGGCTAAAGCGGCTAATGTTAGAGTGTAACAACAAAACTTACTAGAATCAAGGAGATGAGAGATCATGGCAAACAGAAAAAACAATAATAATGATGATAAAATGTCACGTGAAGAGCGCGGCCGTATGGGCGGAGAAGCTACAGCAGAGAATCACGACAAAGAGTTTTTCCAGGAGATTGGCCGAAAAGGCGGCGAAGCTACAGCGGAAAATCATGACAAAGAATTCTATCAGGAAATTGGTAAAAAGGGCGGCGAAGCCACAGCTGAGAGCCATGATAAGGAATTCTACCAGGAGATTGGTAAAAAAGGTGGCAAGGCTACAGCTGAAAACCATGGAGAAGAATTCTACCAAGAGATTGGTAAAAAAGGCGGCGAAGCCACAGCTGAAAATCATGATAAGGAATTCTATCAGGAAATCGGCCGAAAAGGCGGCGAAGCCACTTCTGAAAAACATGGGGAGGAATTCTACGAGGAAATCGGAGAAAAAGGCGGCCGTTCCCGTAACAACAACGACAAATAATAGCAGATATATGAAAATGGAAGAAAAACAGCCCGCGGCCTGATGTGCCGCGGGCTTTCACATTTTATTTTAAATCTTCCAATGGGTTCTACTTCCCCTCCTTCTACATATGCATATAATAGAATCCGATTAATTGAGGTGGGGGAAGATGGAAAAAACAATCCGCAAGGCAGAAGCAAAGGATATGAAAAAACTGGAGTCGTTCCTATTAGAAGCAAATCTGAATGCAGAAGGGATACAGGATTCAATAGATTACTATTCCCTGCTGGAAACCAAGACCGGTGAATTGAAAGCGTGCGTTGGGATTGAACCGCAAGGAACTGTTGGGATGCTCCGATCTTTCGTTGTTTCCCAAGGGACCACTCAGTCCGAAATTGTTCTTTTGTTTGACCGGGTCATTTCAATAGCGGAAAACAAAAAATTGAAAGCTGTGTACCTGGTCACCAACAAGGAGAGTGCGGTGACGTTTTTTAGGGGATTTGGATTTCAGGCTGTGGATGATGTCCCGCCTGAGATTAGGGAAAATCATCATTTACATCAGGTTTTAAATGTGGATAACTCAATAATTATGGAGCTGCCCATGTAAAATGTGGATATGTCTACAAAGTTATCCACGTAATCCACTTTTTTATCCACAATTTGTGGGTAAAACTTGTCTTCACTAAATTCTTCTTTTATACTTTCATAGAAATTATTATTGAAATCCTTATAAAAGCAAGGATGAATGAACTAGTTTGGGGACAATTTTCCCAAAAATAGAAGGTGGACAAGTATGCAGACGAAAATGTGGAAGGTGGATAAAAATGTGGATAATTTAATCACATATCCACAAATCACCAAGGCAGCGGATTTGCTGAAGAGGAATGAAGTGGTCGCCCTGCCGACTGAAACCGTTTACGGATTAGGTGGAAATGCACAAAGCGATGAAGCGGTATCGAAAATCTTTTCAGCAAAGGGAAGGCCTGCTGATAATCCGCTGATCATTCATATAGCTCATGAACAACAGCTTGAAGATTTCATTAAAGATATTCCTGCAAAAGCGAAAACCTTAATGGAGAGATTCTGGCCAGGCCCGCTGACGCTCATTCTGGAAAAAAAAGAAGGGGTCCTGTCCGAACTGGCGACAGCCGGACTCTCGACTGTTGGTGTCAGAATGCCGGACCATCCAGTTGCCCTTGCTCTAATTGAGGCATCGGGGCTTCCGATTGCAGCCCCAAGTGCCAATTTGTCCGGCCGCCCGAGCCCTACGACTGCAGAGCACGTTCGATCTGACTTGGATGGACGGGTTTCCGGCATCCTGGACGGCGGGCCGACGGGAGTAGGAGTGGAGTCTACGGTAGTGGATTGCACGGAGGAGTTTCCGGTCATCCTTAGGCCAGGCGGAATTACCGAAGAGCAGCTCCAGGAAGCAATCGGGCAAATCAGGACAGACCCGGCTCTTTCAGACCCCCAAAAAGCACCTAAGGCACCAGGAATGAAATACCGGCATTATGCCCCGAATGCTCCGCTTTTCCTTGTGGATGGAAGTGTTGAGCAGATCCAGAGCCTGATCGGTGGAAAACAAGCAGAAGGCAAAAAGGTAGGCGTTTTGACAACAGTGGAAAATGAAGCGCGCTACCAGGCGGATGTGATCATTTCCTGTGGCCGGCGCGATGCACTGGCAACAGTGGCGGAAGCTCTCTATGATACGTTAAGAGCGTTTAATGAAAGCAGCGTCGATATCATTTTTGGGGAGGTCTTCCCGGAGAGCGGAGTAGGCACGGCCATCATGAACAGGCTCTCAAAGGCTTCAGGTTCACCCATTATCATGATGAAATAAGCCTGGTTAAAAATGCTTCTAAACCCTGGGGGACATGCATATGCTGAATTAGCAAGTCCAAGGAAGTCCAGGGGGGCTAAAATTATGGAAGCATTGCTCGGGGGAATCCTAACCCTCATGTTAATGGCCTTTGCGCTGGGTATGGATGCTTTTTCTGTCGGTCTCGGCATGGGAATGTTCAGGCTCTCAAAAAGGCAAATCCTGAAAATCGGTGTAACTATTGGCATTTTCCATGTTTGGATGCCGCTCGCAGGCATGATTGCCGGGCGGTTTTTATCTGAACAATTTGGAACTGTAGCAGGATATATTGGCGGCCTCCTGCTGATTATGCTGGGTGTCCAGATGATCTGGTCCGGTTTTAAAGATGATGAATCAAGCCTGGTGAAGCCGATGGGCAAGGGGCTGTTGCTTTTTGCTTTGAGTGTAAGCCTTGACAGCTTTTCGGTGGGCCTTACCCTTGGGATATATGGAGCAAAGACATTGCTGGTGCTTGTCTGCTTCGGTTTCGCTGCAACCGTTCTGACCTGGTGCGGCCTGCTCCTGGGACGTCGCGTCCAAGGGTGGATCGGGCCATACAGCGAAGCGCTGGGAGGGAGCATCCTGCTGGCCTTTGGTTTAAAGCTGCTGCTATAGTGGAGTAGGGACGCCGGAATGTGGTGTCTTTTTTTAATGATTTTAAAAAGCAGGTATAATAGGGTAAACGATTATGAGGAGGCAGACGGATGAAACGGGTTTTATTTGTATGCACCGGAAATACATGCCGCAGCCCGATGGCCGAGGCAATCCTGAAAAGCAAGAACCTTCCTGGCGTGGAAGTTCGGTCAGCTGGTGTATATGCAGTCAATGGCAGTGATGCTTCTCTGAATGCAAAAAAGGTGCTGGAGGAAAACGATATAGCAATGAACCATAAATCAACGCTGCTGTCAGGACAGGAAGTGGACTGGGCAGATCTGGTGCTGACCATGACCGCTGGCCATAAAGGGGCAGTGATCAGCCACTTTCCGCAGGTGGAGTCCAAAACCTTTACCCTGAAGGAATTTGCAGGTGGAGATGGATTTGCGGACATCGGCGACCCGTTTGGAGGCAGCCTAGAAATGTACCGGGCGGCATACGGCGAAATCAAGGATGCGATTGAAGGAATTCTCTATAAAATAGATTCCTGACCTGCAGAGATGCCATGGAAACCTAAAAGAAGACCGCCGCAAAATTCCGCACCTGATGGCAGGCTGCAGGAAGGAGGGCGGTTTTATTTGTTTCCGTTTTCTTTGCCGGAATGACCACAGTTTTCTTTCTATTTTTACATGACTGTGAGAAAATAAGGGGAGAATTTAGAGCTCGGCCAACCGGGTATTCATACAGGAGGAATTGAAAATGAGAGTAGCAATTGCTTCGGATCACGGCGGCATCAATATCCGTGAAGAGATTAAAAGTTTGATGGACGAAATGGGCATTCAGTATGAGGATTTCGGCTGTGATTGTGAAACATCCGTTGATTATCCAGATTATGCACTGCCTGTTGCGGAAAAAGTGGCAAACGGCGAGTTTGACAGGGGCATCCTAATCTGCGGGACTGGCATTGGCATGAGCATCAGCGCCAATAAAGTCAAAGGCATCCGCTGTGCCCTCGTCCATGATGTGTACAGCGCTAAATTGACCCGTCAGCATAATGACAGCAATATGATTGCCATGGGAGAACGGGTAATCGGGCCAGGCCTTGCCAGGGAGATTGCCGGCACTTGGCTTGCAACGGAATTTGAAGGCGGACGCCACGCAAACCGGATCGGAAAGATTGCTCAGTACGAAAATAAATAAGCTGCTAAGGATACTTGGATCATGCAAACGTCATCCTGCAGGACCTGAAGTTAGGAGGATCTGATGATGACCCAAAAATGGGAAGAAGAATTCAGCCTTATCCTTTCAGAATTCAAGGAACAGGTTGAGCTCACTCACCGGCATGTGCTGGTGATCGGCTGCAGTACAAGTGAAATTTCGGGAAAAAGAATCGGCACTTCCGGAACCGAAGAAGCGGCTGCCATGATTTTTCGCCAGCTTCGAAAGCTTCGGGAAGAAACAGGGGTTCAGCTTGCCTTTCAGTGCTGCGAGCACCTGAACAGGGCGCTGGTCGTTGAAAGGGAGCTTGCTGAAAGCCGGCAGCTTGAAGAAGTGACGGTCATCCCGGTCCGTACAGCCGGGGGCGCCATGGCGAGCTATGCCTATGCCAATCTGGACAGCCCTGCTGTAGTCGAGTTCATCAAGGGTGATGCGGGCATCGACATTGGCAGCACTCTCATTGGCATGCACCTCAAGCATGTTGCTGTTCCGCTGCGAGTCACGCAAAAGACGATTGGAGAGGCCTATGTCACGCTTGCGACCACCCGGCCAAAGCTGATCGGCGGGGCCAGGGCGGTCTATGAGCCTACAAAAGAAAATCAGTCCTGTTAAAAAGCTCTATTCCGGGGCTTTTTTTCTTTTGGTGGAAAGCATTTTTGCACTTAAAAAAAGATAAAAAGATTTCCAGATTTAAGCTCAACTTCCAGGTTAAAAGCAATCTTTTTAATAAATGATAAAAGCAACCGCTTCCATTTAATCTCTTTGGTTTCAGGTCTTTCTTTTCACAAAAAGTTCATATACAATAAAAAAGAATTTTCAAACGAAGTCGTGGCAATACATAATTTTCGGCACCAGACAAATAAGAGGGGGATAATAGAATGAAGCATCTTTCACAGCAAGATAGCCAGGTTTTTGAGGCAATCCAAAAGGAATTGAAACGCCAGCGGACAAAAATCGAGTTGATCGCCTCTGAAAACTTTGTAAGTGAAGCGGTTATGGAAGCACAGGGATCAGTACTGACCAATAAGTATGCAGAGGGTTATCCAAACAAGCGTTATTATGGCGGATGCGAATACGTCGATATCGTTGAAGACATCGCCCGCGATCGTGCAAAGGAAATCTTTGGCGCTGAGCACGTCAATGTTCAGCCGCATTCTGGTGCCCAGGCTAATATGGCTGTGTATTTTACGATTCTTGAACAGGGTGATACCGTTCTTGGGATGAACCTGTCCCATGGCGGCCATTTAACACACGGAAGCCCAGTCAACTTCAGTGGTGTCCAGTACAATTTCGTGGAATACGGAGTGGATGAAACCAGCCACCGCATCAATTACGAAGATGTGCGCCAAAAGGCGCTTGAGCATAAGCCGAAGCTGATTGTTGCCGGTGCAAGTGCATATCCTCGCGAAATCGATTTTAAAAAGTTCCGTGAAATTGCTGATGAAGTCGGTGCTTACCTGATGGTGGACATGGCTCACATTGCCGGACTGGTAGCTGCGGGGCTTCACCCGAATCCAGTACCTTATGCAGACTTTGTCACTACGACAACGCATAAAACACTTCGCGGTCCGCGCGGCGGCATGATCCTTTGCCGTGAGGAATTCGGCAAGAAAATCGATAAGTCCATTTTCCCTGGAATTCAGGGCGGACCACTGATGCACGTGATTTCTGCAAAAGCTGTTGCTTTTGGAGAAGCGCTTCAGGACAGCTTCAAAGAGTATGCTGCCAATATCATCGCCAATGCCAAGCGCATGGCAGAAGGCCTGCAAAAAGAAGGAATTACCCTTGTTTCAGGCGGAACGGACAATCATCTTCTGCTGATTGACACACGCTCTTTGGACCTGACAGGTAAAGTGGCTGAGAAGGTTCTTGATGATATCGGAATTACAGTCAATAAAAATACGATCCCTTATGATCCAGCAAGCCCATTTGTTACGAGCGGCATCCGCATCGGTACAGCAGCTGTGACGAGCCGTGGCTTTGGTGCCGAGGAAATGGACGAAATTGCCTCCATTATTGCTTTCACATTGAAAAACCATGAAGATGAAGCGAAGCTGGAAGAAGCAAAGCAGCGAGTGGAAGCTTTAACAGCGAGATTCGAGCTTTACCCAGAACTGTAAAACACGACAAAGTATGGCGGTCTCTTTTGGGAGACCGCCATTTTTATGAAAAAAAGCCATAGGTTGCTCTTGATGTCGTTTTTCTGTAAAATTAGACGAAGTGTAAACCGATGTTTTAGGTACATAAATTTAAAAATTCCACCCTTTAAAAGGAGAGATTCACATGGCAAAGGTATTTGTATTCGATCACCCTTTAATTCAGCATAAATTGACGTATATCCGTGATAAAAACACAGGCACAAAGGAATTCCGCGAGCTTGTCGATGAGGTAGCTACCTTGATGGCATTCGAAATTACCCGCGACATGCCGTTAGAGGATTTTGAGGTTGAAACTCCTGTACAGAAGACAACATCCAAGGTTCTTTCCGGGAAAAAAATCGGCCTTGTTCCGATTTTGCGCGCGGGGATCGGCATGGTTGACGGCATCCTAAAATTGATTCCTGCTGCAAAGGTAGGGCATATCGGCCTTTACCGCGATCCTGAGACGCTAATGCCTGTTGAATATTATGCAAAGCTCCCAAGTGATGTCGAGGAGCGCGATTTTATCGTCGTGGACCCGATGCTTGCAACCGGCGGTTCTGCGGTTGAAGCGATCAATTCCCTGAAAAAACGCGGTGCGAAGCAGATTAAATTCATGTGCCTGATTGCCGCTCCTGAAGGAGTAGAAGTATTGCAGAAGGCTCATCCGGAAGTTGATATTTATATTGCGGCCCTTGACGAGAAGCTGAACGATCACGGCTATATCGTGCCGGGTCTTGGAGATGCAGGCGACCGTCTGTTTGGAACGAAGTAAACTTTAGGCAGCAAAAGAAAGACATTCGCCATTAATGAGATAGGGGTGCTTTTTCTTGAACTCCAGAATCAAAGTGATGACCGTTTTCGGGACGAGGCCAGAGGCAATCAAAATGGCTCCGCTTGTTCTTGAATTGCAAAAGCAGGAGGAACATTTTGAATCGATCGTAACGGTGACTGCGCAGCATCGGCAAATGCTTGACCAGGTACTCGATATCTTTGGGATTGTCCCGGATTATGACCTCAATATCATGAAGGACCGCCAGACTCTTGTCGGTGTTACCACAAGAGCCCTCGAAGGCCTCGACGGGGTCATGAAGGAGGTAAAGCCTGATATCGTCCTTGTCCATGGCGATACAACAACAACTTTTGTGGCCGGGCTGGCCGCCTTTTACAATCAGATTCCGGTAGGGCATGTGGAAGCAGGGCTTCGGACGTGGGACAAGTACTCGCCGTTCCCTGAGGAAATGAATCGCCAGCTGACGGGGGTTATAGCGGACCTTCATTTTTCGCCGACATCTAAATCCGCAGACAATCTTCTTCGTGAAAATAAAAGTGAAGAAACCATTTTCATTACGGGAAACACAGCCATCGATGCATTGAAAACTACGGTTAAGGAGTCTTATTCCCACGAAGTTCTGGATATGCTGGGAAATGACCGGTTGATCCTGCTAACGGCCCATCGCCGGGAAAACCTTGGTGAACCTATGCGGAATATGTTCCGGGCCATCAAGAGGATTGTCAATGAACAGCCAGACGTACAGGTTGTCTATCCAGTTCATCTTAATCCCGTTGTGCGTGAGATTGCGGATGATGTCTTGGGGGATGACCCGCAAATTCACCTGATCGAGCCGCTTGATGTGATTGATTTCCATAACTTTGCTTCCCGTGCCCATTTGATTCTCACTGATTCAGGCGGTGTTCAGGAGGAAGCCCCTTCACTGGGCGTGCCAGTCCTTGTCCTGCGCGATACAACAGAACGTCCTGAAGGGATTGAAGCAGGCACTTTGAAGCTTGCGGGGAATGAGGAGCAGCCGATTTACGAGATGGCCACGGAGCTTTTGACAGACAGGGCCTCCTACGAAAAAATGGCAAAGGCAGTCAATCCTTATGGAGACGGGCTTGCTTCCGAACGAATTGCTTCCGCCATCCTGTATTATTTTAAACAAAACGATAAAAGACCGGAAGCTTACCGACCGGAATAAACATCAGGGCACCTCGTTATGGGGTGCCTTTTCTGTATGCGCTGCATAGTTTTCTGTTTATGGATTACTCTAAGCAAAAAAGGGGTGCCATGATGCGGAAAATAATCGGTATTGGAGCGTTGCTGTCCCTATTGGTGCTGACAGCTTCCGGGCCGGCAAAGCTGAACCACCCTCCCATTCCGGGGGAAAACAGCACAGAGCGGACGGTGGCCATCGTCCTGACAGAGGAGCCGCAAAGCGCTTCGGAAATCCGGACAGTTTTGGCGAAGTATCCGGATGTAAAGCTTCGAAGGATCTTTAAGCATGCATTGACTGGGTATTCCGTCGAAGGTCCTCTCAATAAAGTGTTAGGGATGAGGCAGATTGACATAAAGCTGGTGTCGCCGGTTCAGACCTACAGAGCTGCCGGGGAGGAAAATATGGATTTGATCGGCGGCGAGGAGGTACGGAGCATCTTCGACAGCAAAGGGAGGCGGCTGACAGGAAAGGGAATCCGGATCGG
This sequence comes from Mesobacillus foraminis, assembly GCF_004340465.1. Taxonomy (GTDB): domain Bacteria; phylum Bacillota; class Bacilli; order Bacillales; family Cytobacillaceae; genus Mesobacillus_B; species Mesobacillus_B foraminis. The sequence goes on from NZ_SLVV01000008.1 coordinate 171,756, forward strand.
GGTCATTGATACAGGAATCGACTATGAACATCCCGACCTTCATCGAAGCTATGCAGGCGGGCGTGACCTTGTGGATGGAGATCAGGACCCAATGGAAACAAAAGGGGCGGGTGGGACGTTGCATGGCACGCATGTTGCGGGGATTATTGCGGCCAATGGCCGGATAACCGGGCTTGCTCCAGATGCCAGGATCATTGCCTATCGGGCGCTCGGCCCGGGCGGAATGGGGACCACGGAGCAGGTTCTTGCCGCCATTGACGAGGCTATTGAGGACAAAGTGGATGTCCTCAACCTGTCTCTTGGCAATGATATAAATGGCCCTGACCTGCCGATTTCCCTTGCACTCAACAAAGCGGTTGAAAAAGGGATCACAGCTGTAACATCTTCAGGGAATTCCGGCCCGGGGAGGTGGAGTGTCGGGTCGCCGGGCACTGCATCAAAGGCAATTTCCGTAGGGGCATCGACTCCTCCCCTTTCCATTCCCTATCTAGTTGCTTCAGGAAGTCCGGATAAAATCAGGCTGGAACTCCTCCAGGGTTCCAAGGAGTGGAAGATGGACAGGAATCTGCAATTGGCTGATGCAGGGATTGGACGCCAAAAAGATTTCCGTCATGCCGAAGGAAAAGTGGTGCTGATCCAAAGAGGGAAGCTCACTTTTACACAAAAGGCTAAAAATGCCTATCAAGCCGGTGCCCGGGGAGTAATCATCTACAATAATACGAAAGGCCGCTTTTCAGGAAATTTGGAAGGGGGTCTGGAAATCCCAGTTGCCTCTATTACAAAAGAGGAAGGGGAGAGGCTGAAAAAGGTTATTGAACAAGAAACAGTCACAGGAAGAATCGAGCCGAAGGAAGAAAAAGATTTTCTTGCCGACTTCAGTTCGCGCGGCCCCGTAACAACAACCTGGGAGATCAAGCCCGATGTCCTGGCTCCGGGGGTTGCTATCAAAAGCACCATTCCCGGAGGATATCTGGCACTACAGGGGACAAGTATGGCGGCCCCCCATGTTGCTGCGGCCTGTGCTTTAGTCAAGCAGGCGCATCCAGACTGGGAGCCTGCCCAAATCAAAGCCGCTCTTATGAATACCGCTTTGCAGATAAAAGACCGGGATGGCCGGGAGTACCGTACCTTTGAACAGGGAGCTGGAAGAATTCAGTCGGAAAAAGCCGCAGCCGCTGAAACCCTCGTGGTTCCGGGCTCTCTGCAATTTGGAAGGTTCCGGTTTTCGGAGCGAATGCCCAGGCATAAAGCTACTATTGAAATTCAAAATCATGGGAGCACAGTAAAAAGGTACTCTTTTTCCACTCCTAAAAGAGAGGATGGCCTGGACTGGGAGCTTCCGCTTGCTTTTGAACTAGGGCCCGGGGAAAGAAGGAAAGTGTCCATAGGCATGACAGTTGACCCAAAGGCTTTTGGACAGAAGATCTACGATGGATTTCTGGAGGTCAATGCCGGGGGGGGACCCATCAGGATTCCTTATCTATATGTAATGGAGGAGCCGGACTACCCGCGGGTGATGGGCTTTGCCTTTGCTCCTGCTGATAAGCCGGGAACATACAGGTATGAAGTATACCTGCCGGGAGGTGCCGATGAATTTGGCATCGCATTGTTTGATCCCGAACAGTTAAGATTTATTGGTTATCTTGACTGGGGAAGGAATCTGAAGAGGGGACTCAGGCAGAAGGAAATCAGTCAGGACAGACTCCCGGGGGAAGGCGGCTATCTTGCGAAGGTTTTTGTCAAGAAAGCCGGCAGGGAGGACAAGCTGGAAACCTTTATCTATATAGCTCCATCGAAAGAGGAATAAACTGCAGGGGAGAGCGGACCTCCCCTGCACTTTTCGGTATACCTGCCCTTGTAAAAACAGCGGAAGGAATAGATTAAGAGTCTATTGATTAAGGAGGGTATTTTTATTGAAAAGTATGTGAACTTTTTCGCTAAAAGGAATTGACATTGACAAGAGCCTATTGTATGCTTACAAAGGGTATAAATGATAAGGTTTTCACTGGAGAAAAGCAAGTTTTTTTTGAATGATCACCTTATTTTTTCTGTGTATTATGCAGGCTCAGGCTGTTCCATTCTTCAGGATGGGAGATGCTGTACATGCGTCAAAATAACCGTCACCCTTTTCAGGCGATGGCATTAATGTCGGCGATCGTTTCCCAACTGGCCGGATCGGTTCTGGTCGGGATATTTTTGGGCAGGTGGCTGGACCGGGTGAGCGGTGCGGGGCCACTTTTCTTAATATTCGGATTGCTGGCCGGACTGGCTGCAGGCATCTACGCAATGCTGCGCCTTGTCCAACATTTCTTTTCAGGAGAATAGATCATCCATGCCAGACATACAGGTTATTTTTACACGCCAGCGGAAATACATATTTTTTTTGTTGTCAATCTATGTTCTCGGGTGGGGATTCACGGAATACAAGACTGTGTTTGCGGGATTGATTCTTGGGACAGGCATCAGCCTGTACAACATGTGGCTCCTTGCTAGAAGGACGAAAAAGTTTGGCGACGCGGTTGTCCATGGGACAAAGGTCAGGTCGCTCGGGTTCCTTTCGCGGCTGGCAGCAGCAGTGCTGGCCATCATGATTGCGATGGAATATCCGGGACATGTGCACTTGATCAGCGTAGTTTTGGGACTAATGACATCCTATTTTGTCATTATGATAGATTTTATTATCCAGTCTTTGCATTTACGTCGATAGCGGGGAAGAGAGGTGAATACTGGTGCATCATGAAGCTCCTATATACACATTTTTAGGGCTCGATTTCAACCTGGCGAACGTATTAATGATTACGGTAGCCAGCGCAATTGTTTTTCTTATTGCCGTTCTTTCCACTCGCAAACTTGCGATGAATCCAACCGGCATCCAGAACTTTATGGAATGGATAATGGATTTCATTAAAGGAATCATCAACAGCACAATGGATTGGAAAGATGGCGGAAGGTTCCACGTGCTCGGAATAACATTGATTATGTATGTCTTTGTTTCCAATATGCTTGGACTTCCATTCTCTATCGTCATCGACAATGAACTGTGGTGGAAATCACCGACAGCAGATCCGGTCGTGACACTGACATTGGCGACAATGGTCGTGGCGCTTTCCCATTATTATGGAGTAAAGCTGAAAGGGACAGCCGCATACGGCAAGGAATTCTTCAAGCCGTTCTGGTTCATGTTTCCGATCAAAATCATTGAAGAGTTCGCAAATACGCTAACTCTCGGTCTCCGTCTTTACGGAAACATCTATGCAGGCGAAATCCTGCTAAGTTTATTGGCTGCAAGTCTTGCAACCGGAGTGGGCGGACATTTGGCCGCAATCGTTCCGATGCTTGCATGGCAAGGGTTTTCCATCTTTGTCGGAGCCATCCAGGCGTTTATTTTCACAATGTTAACAATGGTTTATCTTGCCCATAAAGTAAGCAATGACCATTAATATATTACCTGTTCATTTATGAACAAAACAATAAATCATTTTTTTATCCAATAAGGAGGAACTATCTAATGGGTCTTTTAGCAGCAGCAATCGCAATTGGTTTAGCAGCACTGGGTGCTGGTATCGGTAACGGTCTTATCGTATCTCGTACAGTTGAAGGGATTGCCCGTCAGCCAGAAGCACAAGGTCAGCTTCAAACTACAATGTTCATCGGGGTTGCCTTGGTTGAAGCGATTCCTATCATCGCGGTTGTTATCGCGTTCATGGTTATTGGTGGCTAATAACTGAAGTTCGTTTAATAAATGGCGAAGATCATTCCAAGCGAACCTTCGCCATTCATTTATGTCCTAACAAATTCATTCGTTCAATATAAACATAGCTTTATCCGGAATGCCGGAATAAAGCAGCGCCGACTGAGGGCTCAATCATTGCCCGGACGGAGGCGGAGGCAGGACCATGATCCTTTAAAAAAGGGAAGACTCTTGAAGGGAGTGAATCGAGGGTGTTAACAAGCAGTTTAGTATTAGGCGCAGCTGAAGGCGCCAGCCATAACGGCATCAACGGCGGCGATATTTTATTCCAGTTAGTAATGTTCCTCGTCTTGTTGGCATTGCTTAAAAAGTTTGCGTGGGGTCCTTTAATGGGCATCATGAAACAGCGTGAAGAGCATATTGCCGGGGAAATCAAGGGTGCTGAACAAAGCCGTGCTGAAGCACAGAAGAATCTTGAAGAACAGCGTGAGCTTTTGAAGCAGGCACGCCAGGAAGCACAGGTCCTGATTGAAAACGCCAAGAAGCAGGGCGATGTCCAGCGCGATGAGATCATTGCACTTGCACGCACTGAGTCCGACCGCATCAAGCAATCTGCCAAGCAGGAGATTGAAACACAAAAAGAGCAGGCAGTTACCGCTATCCGCGAACAGGTGGCTTCCTTGTCTGTACTGATTGCTTCTAAGGTCATTGAGAAAGAACTTAGTGCCGCAGACCAGGAAAAGTTAATCAATGAATATATCATAGAGGCAGGAGAAAAACGATGAGCAGCTCGACAATAGCAAAGCGTTATGCGCTAGCTCTTTTTCAAGTTGCTTCTGAACATCAGCTTCTCAATACTGTCGAAGAAGATCTTCGTACTGTGAAAGCTGTGGTTGGGAACAATCCGGGCCTTACGTCCATCCTTACTTCTCCCAAGCTTACACAGGAAAAGAAAAAAGAGCTTTTAAAGCAGGCGTTCACATCCGCAACTCCATTCGTTCAAAATATGCTGTTGATTTTAGTGGACCGCCATCGTACCGAACTGATTGCCGATGTGGCTGACCAGTTCATCGAATTGGCGAATGAAGCCAAGGGAATTGCCGAGGCAAGGGTTTACAGCGTCCAGCCGTTAACGGACGCACAGGCCGAAGCATTGTCTCTCGCTTTTGCACCTAAGGTTGGAAAGCAGAAGCTTCAAATTGAAAACATTACAGATTCCAATTTGCTGGGCGGTGTCAAGCTTCGCATCGGCAACCGTATTTTTGACGGAAGCCTGAAAGGCAAGCTGGATCGTCTGGAACGCAAATTGCTAGGATAAGATTCGTAGATAGGGGTGAAACTCATGAGCATCAATGCTGAAGAAATTAGTGCGCTGATAAAGTCGCAAATAGAAAATTATCAGTCGGAAATTCAAGTGAGTGATGTAGGTACAGTCATCTCCGTTGGTGACGGTATCGCCCGTGTTCATGGCCTCGACGATGCCATGTCAGGAGAACTTGTTGAATTTTCGAATGGCGTTATGGGTATGGCTCAGAACCTGGAAGAAAATAACGTCGGTATCATCATTCTTGGGCCATTCACGGAAATCCGCGAGGGCGATGAGGTCCGCCGCACGGGCCGCATCATGGAGGTTCCTGTTGGCAAGGAACTGATTGGCCGTGTAGTAAACTCTCTTGGACAGCCTGTTGACGGACTTGGTCCGGTCAATACAACTAAGACTCGCCCAATTGAATACAATGCACCTGGTGTCATGGACCGTAAATCTGTTCATGAGCCGCTGCAAACAGGTATCAAAGCGATTGATGCGCTTGTTCCAATCGGCCGTGGACAGCGTGAGCTGATCATTGGTGACCGTCAGACAGGTAAGACATCCGTAGCAATCGATACCATCCTGAACCAAAAGGGACAAGACATGATTTGTATTTATGTTGCAATCGGACAGAAAGAGTCAACTGTACGTAATGCGGTTGAAACTCTTCGCAAGTTCGGCGCACTTGAATATTCAATCGTTGTAACAGCTTCTGCATCACAGCCTGCACCGCTTCTTTACCTTGCTCCTTATGCAGGTGTTGCGATGGCGGAAGAGTTCATGTATGAAGGAAAGCATGTTCTTGTAGTATACGATGACTTGACTAAGCAGGCATCTGCATACCGCGAACTTTCCTTGCTGCTTCGCCGTCCTCCAGGCCGTGAAGCATACCCGGGGGATGTTTTCTACTTGCACTCCCGTTTGTTAGAGCGTGCAGCTAAGCTAAGCGACGCTAAGGGCGCAGGTTCCATTACAGCGCTTCCGTTCATCGAAACACAGGCAGGAGACGTCTCCGCCTATATTCCAACAAACGTAATTTCCATCACTGATGGACAGATCTTCCTTCAGTCTGACCTATTCTTCTCCGGCGTGCGCCCTGCAATCAACGCGGGTCTATCCGTATCCCGTGTAGGTGGATCGGCACAGATCAAGGCGATGAAGAAGGTATCTGGTACATTGCGTCTTGACCTTGCGTCATACCGTGAGCTGGAAGCATTCTCCCAGTTCGGTTCGGACCTTGATAAAGCAACCCAGGCGAAGCTGAACCGCGGTGCGCGTACAGTTGAAGTCCTAAAGCAGGACCTTCACAAGCCGCTTTCAGTAGAAAAGCAGGTTGCAATCCTTTATGCACTTACACGCGGCTTCCTTGATGACATCCCATTGCAGGATATTCGCCGCTTTGAATCTGAATTCCATACATGGTTAGACCACAACCGCAAAGAATTGTTAGACCATATCCGTACAACGAAGGAACTTCCGAAGGACGACGATATGGCTGCTGCAATTAACGACTTCAAAAAGCAGTTTGCAGTATCTGAGTAATTAGAAAAGCGTAAGCGCCTGTTGAAGGAACGTCAACTAAGAACCGCCACATCCTGTGGCGAACGTTGACGTCAGCACATCCTGTGCAAGTCCGACAGGCATAAGACAGCCCCTGCAGGAAGTCGTTCTTTGACTTCTGAAAGGGACTTGCTTATGACCCGAGGAGCTAGGCGCTGAAGCTGGACAGCTAGAAAAGCGGAGGCGACTGTACAGCCCCGACAAGCGCTGGAGGGCCGACAGATGAAGTCGCTCTTTGACTTCAACTGACGGACCGAAGCGACTCGAGGGGCTAGGAGCCGCAGCTGGACAATTAGAAAAGCGGAGGCGACTGTTGAAGGAACGTCAACTAAGAACCGCCACATCCTGTGGCGAACGTTGACGTCAGCACATCCTGTGCAAGTCCTGGCCAGTCGCACTTCCATAAATCAGATAACAATCTTTGAAAAAGGGTGGTGAGAACCTATGGCATCTTTACGCGATATAAAATCCCGGATTACCTCGACCAAGAAGACAAGCCAGATCACCAAGGCTATGGAAATGGTATCTGCTTCTAAGTGGAACCGCGGAGTCATGAATGCAAAGGCATTTGTTCCTTATATGGAAAAAATCCAGGAAGTGACAGCTTCCATTGCAAATGGCAGCAAGGATTCAAACCATCCTATGCTCAACTCCCGCCCGGTCAAGAAAACGGGGTATCTGGTTATAACTTCTGACCGCGGCCTTGCCGGGGCGTTTAACTCAAACGTAATCCGCAAGGTACATCAGACAATTCAAAAAAACCATAAGTCGAATGATGAGTTTGCCATTATCGCCATCGGCAGGATCGGCCGCGACTTTTTTGCCAACCGTGGCATGAACGTCGTGCTGGACATCACCGGAGTTGCCGACCAGCCTTCATTCAGCGAAATCCAGGACATTTCCAGCTCTGCTGTTGGTATGTTCTCTGATGGAACATTCGACGAGCTGCATATCTTCTACAGCCATTATGTCAGCGCGATTTCCCAGGAAGTAACGGAGAAGAAACTCTTGCCTCTAACGGATATTGCAGCTTCAACAAAGCTTACATCCTATGAATTCGAACCAAACGCTGAAGAAATTTTAGAAGTTCTCTTACCTCAATACGCTGAAAGCTTGATATATGGAGCTTTACTGGACAGCAAGGCTAGTGAGCATGCTGCCCGTATGACAGCCATGAAGAATGCTACGGACAATGCAAAAGAGCTGATTGACTCCCTGAGCATCAGTTATAACCGTGCCCGGCAGGCAGCCATTACGCAGGAGATCACAGAGATCGTCGGCGGAGCTGCAGCATTAGAGTAGAGATGAATGAAAGGGGATGTGGCGTTAAACTCCACATCCCATCATGATGTATAGATTCGAAAGACTAAGTTAGGAGGGAAAAAGATGAACAAAGGACGCGTTCTCCAGGTTATGGGTCCAGTAGTTGACGTAAAGTTCGACAGCGGCAGCCTTCCTGAGATCTATAACGCTTTGAAGATTGTGACTAAAGCAAGCAATGAAAATGCAGTCGACATCGACTTAACCCTTGAAGTAGCCCTTCATTTAGGTGATGATACAGTCCGTACGATCGCGATGGCATCCACTGATGGACTAAGCCGTGGTGTAGAGGTTATTGACACAGGTGCACCTATCTCAGTTCCAGTTGGGGATGTAACACTAGGACGTGTATTCAATGTTCTTGGGGAAACAATCGACCTTGATTCTCCAATCGCAGCAGATGCACGCCGTGACTCCATCCACAGGGAAGCTCCTGCATTTGAACAATTATCAACAGAAGTTGAAATTCTTGAAACTGGTATTAAGGTAGTTGACCTTCTTGCCCCTTATCTTAAAGGTGGTAAAATCGGACTCTTCGGTGGAGCCGGTGTAGGTAAAACTGTATTAATCCAGGAATTAATCAATAACATCGCCCAGGAGCACAGCGGTATTTCCGTATTTGCTGGTGTCGGAGAGCGTACACGTGAAGGTAACGACCTTTACCATGAAATGACGGACTCAGGCGTTATTAAGCAGACGGCAATGGTATTCGGACAAATGAACGAGCCGCCAGGCGCACGTATGCGTGTTGCCCTGACAGGTTTGACAATGGCTGAATTCTTCCGTGACGACCAAGGGCAGGACGTTCTTTTCTTCATGGATAATATCTTCCGTTTCACGCAGGCGGGTTCTGAGGTGTCCGCGCTATTGGGCCGTATGCCATCAGCGGTTGGTTACCAGCCGACTCTTGCAACTGAAATGGGTAAGCTTCAGGAACGTATCACATCTACCAACGTAGGTTCCGTTACTTCCATCCAGGCGATCTACGTACCAGCCGATGACTATACGGACCCGGCTCCGGCTACTACTTTCGCCCACTTAGATGCAACGACTAACCTTGAGCGTAAGCTTTCCGAGATGGGTATCTATCCAGCGGTGGATCCATTAGCATCTACTTCACGTGCCCTGTCTCCTGAGATTGTCGGGGAAGAGCATTATGATGTGGCCCGCCGAGTTCAGTCAACCTTGCAGCGTTACAGAGAGCTTCAGGATATCATTGCGATCTTAGGTATGGACGAGCTTGGAGATGACGATAAGCTTGTCGTTCACCGTGCCCGCAGAATCCAGTTCTTCTTATCTCAAAACTTCCACGTTGCCGAGCAGTTTACAGGGCAGCCTGGATCATACGTACCAGTAAAAGAAACCGTTAAAGGCTTCAAAGAAATCCTTGATGGAAAATATGACCACCTTCCAGAAGATGCTTTCCGTCTTGTCGGACGCATTGAAGACGTTATCGAGAATGCAAAACGCCTCGGTGTAGAGGTCTAATAACGGACCAGGAGGGTAAAAAATGAAGACGATGAAAGTCAGTGTTGTTACTCCCGATGGACCGGTATATGAATCTGATGTGGAAATGGTCAGTACAAAAGCCAAAACTGGCGAGCTTGGCATCCTGCCAGGTCATATTCCAATGGTTGCACCCCTGAAAATCGGCGCGGTCCGGTTGAAAAAAGGCGGCAGCACAGAAATTGTGGCAGTAAGCGGAGGGTTTCTTGAAGTTCGCCCTGAACAGGTGACGATTCTTGCCCAGACAGCCGAGAAATCAGAAGAAATCGATCTGGATCGTGCGCTTCGTGCGAAAGAGCGTGCGGAACAGCGCCTGCAGGAACGAAAGCAGGAAAATGTTGATTTCAGACGTGCAGAGCTTGCCCTTCAGCGTGCCATTAACCGGATCTCCATTGCACAGAGAAAAATATAAGATAAAACACCTTCCTTTCCCGGAAGGTGTTTTTTTGCGTAATAAATCCCGGCATTTCTGATTATGAATAGAATAGGACAAAAATTAGGGGCAAGGGAAAAGAAGGTTTCACAGTTTTTCATAATATTATTCTCTCCCATCTTATAAGGGAGTGAGACCGAAATATTGGCTCAATATTCCAGCATATTGCCAAGGGTTTATCGACACTGATAGGTAACAATGGTATAATTGGTATCGGTTACATATTTTAATAGTTTGAATATTCCATATCAAATGGGGGAATGGCATGGAACTTTTAAATGTATATCAAAATAACTATTTAATCGTCTTTGTGTTCCTATGTCTGGGCATTCTGCTGCCGGTAGTGGCTTTGTTTGCAGCCAGGCTGCTCAGGCCGCCGTATAAGCCGATTGAGTCAAAGTACACCACGTATGAAAGCGGAATTGAGCCTTTCCATGATTCAAGGGTCCAGTTTAATGTCCGCTATTATGTCTTTGCCCTGATGTTCGTTATTTTCGATGTGGAAACTGTTTTTTTATACCCATGGGCTGTGGCCTATGAGAAACTAGGAATCTTTGCGCTCGTTGAAATGCTGATTTTTGTTGTGATGCTGTTAATCGGACTTATCTATGCATGGAAAAAGAAGGTGCTGAAATGGATTTAAAGCTGAATGATCTTTCACCTATGGAAGTGGAAGAGCTTAAGAGAAATGTACTTTTCACAACGCTTGAACAAGTGAAAGGATGGGCCAGAAGCAGCTCGCTGTGGCCAATGACATTTGGCCTGGCCTGCTGTGCCATCGAGATGATGGCAACCAGTTCTGCACACTACGATCTGGACCGCTTTGGAACCTTCTACCGAAATTCTCCCCGACAGTCAGATGTGATGATTGTATCGGGCACTGTAACGAAAAAAATGGCGCCAGTTCTTAGGACACTTTATGACCAGATGGCGGAGCCAAAATGGGTGGTAGCAATGGGTTCCTGCGCAACTGCAGGCGGGCCGTATGTAAAATCATACTCCGTGGTAAAAGGCGTGGACCAGATCGTCCCGGTGGATGTGTATATACCTGGATGTCCGCCAAATCCTGCTGCTTTGATTTATGGAATCAATAAACTTAAAGAAAAGATCCGTTATGAGGCGAAGACCGGGAAGAAGGTGATCTAATTCATGAGCGGGGAAAAGGACCTTGAGCAGCTGAAAAAAGAGGCTGCAGCTAAAGCCAAAGCGGCAGCATTGGCGAAAAAGAAAGCGATGGCCGAGGCAGAGGGCGGACCGAGTAGCGAAGGCGCCTCCGGAGAAGCCGATGATCTGGCGAAGAAGAAAGCTGCCGCCGTAGCCAAGGCAAAAGCCGCGGCCGCCGCGAAACGAAAAGCAATGGAACAGGCAGAAGGCGGATCAGGAAGTGATGGAGCTTCCGGAGATGCGGATGACCTGGCGAAGAAGAAAGCAGCCGCCGTAGCCAAGGCAAAAGCCGCGGCCGCCGTGAAACGGAAAGCAATGGAACAGGCAGAGGGTGGTCCGGCTAGCGAAGGCGATTCAGGAGAAGCCGATGATCTGGCAAAGAAGAAAGCAGCCGCTGTAGCCAAGGCAAAGGCCGCGGCCGCCGCGAAACGAAAAGCAATGGAACAGGCAGAGGGTGGTCCGGCTAGCGAAGGCGATTCAGGAGAAGCCGATGATCTGGCGAAGAAGAAAGCAGCCGCGGTAGCCAAGGCAAAAGCCGCGGCCGCCGCGAAACGAAAAGCAATGGAACAGGCAGAGGGTGGTCCGGTCAGCGAAGGTGCCTCCGGAGAAGCCGATGACCTGGCGAAGAAGAAAGCAGCCGCCGTGGCCAAAGCCAAAGCAGCAGCTGCCGCGAAAAAGAAGGCGGCAGAACTGGGCGGCAGCGATGCAGGCGTTGATGCCAAGGCGAAGGCTGTCGCGGCAGCAAAAGCAAAAGCAGCGGCAGCGGCCAAGGCAAAAGCAGCCGCGGCTGGCAAGGGAGATTCTGGGGCAAAGACTTCTGAGCCTAAACAGCCATCACCGAACCAGGTTTATCTCGATAAATATGTCAAGATTATCACCGAGCATTTGGGAGAGAACGTTTTAGAAGATTTCTATATTAATAGTCTTTCAAAGGACGTCCCGACAATCGTTGTTAGCAGAAGCGCATACTATAAGATTGCCGAGTTTTTAAAATACAATGAAAGTCTCGGCTTTGACTATCTGTCTGAACTGCATGGCACCGATTTTGAAACCCATATGGAAATTTATGTCCACCTCTATTCTTATAAAAACCGCCAAAGTGTGGCGATGAAAGTGAAATTGGACAGGGAAGCCCCCGAAATTGAATCGCTGCAGCCGCTCTGGGCCGGAGCGGATTGGGCAGAGTGTGAGGCCTATGACCTGCTTGGCATTCAGTTTGCAGGACACCCTAATCTCCACCGGATCATGCTGGGCGAGGACTGGGTTGGCCACCCGCTGAGGAGAGACTATGAACCGTATGATGTGGAGGTGTAGCCGGTGATACGCACAGAAGAAATGCTCCTGAACGTCGGTCCGCAGCATCCTAGTACGCACGGAGTATTCCGGCTTGTTTTAAAAATCGACGGGGAAATTATTGTCGAAGCAACGCCGGTAATCGGATATTTGCACCGCGGGACGGAAAAACTCGCTGAAAATCTTCAATATACCCAGATCATCCCTTATACAGACCGGATGGATTATATCTCGGCCATGACCAATAATTATGTTATCTGCCATGCGGTTGAGACGATGATGGGCATTCAGGTTCCAGAACGGGCTGAATACTTGAGGGTATTGGCTATGGAACTGAACAGGGTAGCAAGCCACCTTCTATGGTGGGGTACATATATACTGGACTTTGGTGCAACTTCCCCGCTCCTGTACGCATTCCGTGAGCGGGAACTGATTATTAATCTGCTGAATGAACTATCAGGGGCGCGAATTACCTTCAACTATATGCGCGTCGGAGGTGTCAAATGGGACGCTCCGGAAGGCTGGATTGAAAAAGTAGCTGATTTCGTTCCTTATATGAGGGAGCAGTTGAAGGGGTACCACGATTTAGTGACAGGCAATGAAATCTTCCTGAACCGGACAAAAGGTATTGGAAAATATACAAAAGAAGATGCCCTTAACTACAGCCTGAGCGGGCCAAACCTTCGCTGCACCGGCATTAAATGGGATTTACGAAAGGATGAACCTTACTCCATATACGACCGGTTCGATTTTAACGTCGTTACCAGGGAAGATGGGGATGCCTACTCCCGCTATGAGTGCAGGCTTGCGGAAATTGAAGAATCGTTAAAAATCATTGAACAAGCGGCCGAACAATTCCCGAAAGATGGGGAAACGATGGCAAAGGTTCCAAAAATCATCAAAGTACCCAAAGGAGAAGGATTTGTCAGGATCGAGGCTTCAAGAGGCGAAATCGGCTGCTATATTGCAAGTGATGGCAAGAAGGAGCCGTACCGAATGAAGTTCAGAAGGCCGTCTTTCTATAATCTTCAAATTCTTCCTAAGCTGCTAAAAGGAGAAAACATTTCAAATTTAATTGCGATTTTAGGTGCAGTGGATATTGTTCTTGGGGAGGTTGACGGATAATGATTCAGGATTTGCTCCATTCGAGCCCTGGGCTGTCCAACTTTGTCATCTTTTTTCTTCTCGCCACCGTCTTTCTGTTTGTGATTCTCGGTTTTGTTACGTACGCGATTCTTGCTGAACGGAAGGTCCTGGGTTTTATGCAGGGCCGATATGGCCCAAACCAGGTGGGTGGCCGGTGGGGGCTCCTTCAGACTGTAGCGGACGTTTTAAAGCTGCTTCTAAAAGAAGATTTGATCCCGAAGGCGGCTGACAGGCCACTGTTCATCCTCGCCCCTGTGGTTGCATTTGCACCGGCTTTTATGGTGGTCGCGGCCATTCCATTTACCGACAGGCTGCAGTTCGCGGATATTGGAGTGGGGCTGCTGTATTATATTGCCGTTTCAGGGATGACAACAGTCGGAATATTAGTGGGGGCCTGGGCCTCCAACAACAAATACTCCCTCCTTGGAGGTATGCGTGCTGCGGCACAGATGATTTCCTACGAAATCCCGCTTGTCATGAGCGTTCTGGGAATTGCTCTTCTTGCCGGAAGCATCAATCTGAATGAGATTGTGGAGGCGCAGGAGAAGGGCTGGTTCATTCTTTGGCAGCCGATTGCCTTCATTGTCTTCTTTATTGCGGCCGTTGCCGAATTAAACCGGGTTCCGTTCGACCTTGCTGAAGCTGAAAATGAGCTGGTCGCAGGCTTCCATACCGAATACTCGGGTTTTCGCTGGGCGATGTTCATGCTTGCAGAGTATGTCTATATGTTTGCCATGTGTGCGCTGATTACCGTCCTGTTTTTAGGCGGGTGGCTGCCGCTGCCTTTCCTGGGCTTCATTCCTGGAGCCGTATGGTTTGCGCTAAAGTTCAGCCTAGTCGTTTTCATCCTGATCTGGTTCAGGGCGACATTCCCGCGAATCCGCGCCGACCAGCTGATGGAATTTGCCTGGAAGGTCCTTCTTCCAGTCGCGCTTGCAAATATCTTCCTGACGGCTCTATTAAAAGAGTTTCTGAATATCTTTTAAACTATTACAGAAAAGCGGCAGCGCTGATATCTGCTTTTCTGACCAAGGGGTGAAAATACGTGCTTGGATGGACAAAAGGATTAGCTTATACCCTAAAAAACCTGACTCGGGAAAAAGTCACCTACGATTATCCAAATGAACCGCTTCCGCTTCCGGACCGTTTCCGGGGAGTCCAGAAATTTTATCCGGAGAAATGTATTGTTTGCAACCAGTGCGCCAATATATGCCCAACCGACTGCATTCAGCTGACGGGGAAGAAGCATCCGGACCCAGCCAAAAAGGGGAAAATCATTGATACCTACGATATAAATTTTGAAATATGCATCCTCTGCGACCTCTGTACCGAGGTATGCCCTACCGAAGCCATTGTCATGACCAATAATTTTGAACTCGCGGATTACAGCCGTGACGAACTGTTTAAAAACCTGGAATGGCTGGACGAGAACGACGAGAACATACGGAAGGTGAATAAGGCATGACGATATCTGGCGAATTTCTGGCATTTATTTCGCTTGCCCTGGTCGCCGTTATCGGGGGCGTGCTGCTTCTGAACCTGACAAAAGTCGTGCATATGGTGGTAGGTCTGGTGTTTACCTTTATCGCGATTGCAGGGATTTATATCCTGCTGTCCGCGGAATTTCTAGCCGTTGTGCAAATTTTAATTTATTCAGGTGCGATCACGATTATTATGCTCTTTGGAATCATGCTGACAAGGCATAATGACGAGGAGTCTGACTCGAAAGGGGGCGGCTGGAAAAAGGTGCTGTTGTTTCTGGGAGTACTGGCCTTTGGGGCTGCCTTTTACATCGGGATTTACAATCTGGATTTCGGCACAGAACCTGCTGCACTTCATGAGAAAAATACCGAGCAGCTTGGGGTTGCCCTGTACTCGGATTTCGTGATTCCGTTTGAACTGATGTCTGTGCTGCTGCTGGTAGCTCTTGTTGGAGCAATTGTCCTTTCCCGGAATGATGGCGAAAAGGAGGGTGACAAAGAATGACCGGTGTACCCGTTTCCGCCTATTTGGCGCTTGCATTGATTCTCTTTTGTATTGGGCTTTACGGTGCCCTGACGAAAAGGAATACAATCATTGTCCTGATCTCCATTGAACTGATGCTGAATGCAGTCAACATCAACCTTGTCACCTTCAGCAAATTTGGGATGAACCCATCCATTACAGGGCAAGTGTTTGCTGTTTTTGTGATTGCCGTTGCTGCTGCAGAGGTCGCAGTCGGGATTGCCATTCTTCTGTCGCTCTACCGTAATCGTAAGACTGTCAATATTGATGAAATGGATCAGTTAAAACATTGACCTCGGGCAGAGACAGGTCCGAAATATGTTGGCCCGGAAGTTGGGCACAATCTGACGCGCTGCAGGTGTGAAAGCTGGCGCGTTCAAAAAGGGGATTGTGATATAGATGGAGAATGCTTGGCTCATTCCGCTTTTCCCGCTTTTATCGTTTTTGATCCTCCTTCTGTTCGGCAGGCAGCTGAAGGAAGCGAGTGCGTACGTTGGGATTTTGCTGACCCTTGCCTCTTTGGTCTATTCTGTCATCGTACTTGCAGGCCGCCTGCAGGGACCTACCTTTAAAACGGAAGCAGGATGGCTCCAAATAGGAGATTTGCAATTAACAGTGGGATTTGAGGTTAATCAACTAAATGCATTAATGCTGGTAATCGTGTCGCTTGTCAGTTTTCTGGTACATACTTATTCGAAAGGCTATATGCATGGAGATGAGCGATTCCCTGTGTTCTATGGCTATCTTGGTTTGTTTACATTTGCCATGCTCGGGCTTGTCATATCGCCCAACCTGCTTCAGACTTATATTTTCTGGGAGCTTGTAGGCTTGGGATCCTTCCTGCTGATCGGCTTTTATTTTTACAAGGAAAGTGCAAAGCAGGCCGCTAAAAAAGCTTTTATCATGACAAGGATTGGCGATGTCGGCCTTTTAATTGGAATGGTCCTATTATTCTGGCAGACTGGCAGCTTTGAATATGATGACATTTTCGCTGCTGTTGAGGCTGGCGAGGTTTCGGGAACAATGATTACCCTCACTGCCATTTTAATTTTTATCGGAGCTGTCGGAAAGTCCGGCCAGTTCCCGCTTCATACGTGGCTTCCGGATGCGATGGAAGGCCCGACTCCTGTTTCGGCCCTGATTCACGCAGCGACGATGGTTGCGGCAGGGGTTTACCTTGTGGCAGCAATGTTCCCGCTCTTTGAGGCAAGTGAAACCGCCATGATGACGGTAGCGGTTATTGGGGCTGTCACAGCTATCTTTGCGGCAAGCATAGGGCTTGTCCAGACCGACATTAAACGCGTCCTGGCCTACTCAACAGTGAGCCAGCTGGGGTACATGATGCTGGCGCTTGGATCGGCAGGGTATGTTGCAGGGGTGTTTCACCTGATGACGCACGCTTTTTTCAAAGCACTTCTGTTCCTGGCAGCGGGGAGCGTCATCCACGCCGTCCATACACAGGACATTGAAAAAATGGGCGGCCTCTGGAAAAAGCTTCGCCTTACTGGTCCGCTGTTTCTGATTGGGACGCTTGCCATCAGCGGTGTTCCGCTTTTCTCAGGTTTCTTCAGTAAAGATGAGATTCTGATATCTGCCTGGACTCATGGCAACACCTTTCTGTTCTGGCTTGCAGTGATTGCTGCATTTTTCACCGCATTTTATATGTTCCGCCTATTCTTCATGGTGTTTGCCGGCGAAGCCCGCAGCCAGATGAAGAATGTACATGAGTCTCCTGTCACGATGACTGCCCCGATGATGGTTTTGGGCATTCTTGCAATTGTGGCCGGGTACGTCAATACACCGTGGTTCGGAACCTTCCTTGGGGACTGGCTGGTTGAGGGGAACGGTCACGGACATACCGAAGGACCTGTCTGGATCATGCTTGTTGCCACACTTGTGTCCCTTCTGGGAATCCTCCTGGCCTATCTGATGTACGGCAGGCGGACGATGGAGAGGGATTGGCTGTCAAGCCGTTTACCGATCACTTACAGCATTCTGTACAATAAATATTTTATCGATGAATTTTATGAAAGGTCCTTTGTATACGGTGCAAAGGCAGTAAGCTTGTTCCTGCGCTTTATTGAAGTGTTCCTGGTTGAGGGACTTTTAAAAGTGGTGGTTGGCCTCGTTCAGGGTCTGGGTAGGTCCGGAGCAAGGGTGCAGAGCGGCCAAACCCAGACATACGGAATGGCAGCCTTTCTCGGACTGGCCTTCCTGATGCTGATCTTTGCGATAACAGGGGGGTATTTTGGATGAATGGTTTTTATCTCAGCTTATTAGTCTTCTCCCCGTTATTAGGATTGTTGCTCCTCGCCTTCATGCCGCGTGAAAATGAAAAGGGGATTAAGTTCCTTGGGTTTCTGGCGACACTGCCGGCGCTCGTGCTTTCCCTGATGGCTTATGCCGCGTATCAGGGCGGAAAGGGCCTGGATGAATTTTCAGAACGGGTCCGCTGGATTCAATTTGGCGGCTTTGGAGCCATTGACGAGAATCTTTATACCGTTTTTTATGAGCTTGGAATCGATGGATTTTCCCTGCTGATGATTGTTCTGACCACTGTGCTTGCGACTCTGGCATCGATTGCCTCCTTTCATGTCAAAAAGGAGTGGAAAGGCTATTTTATGCTCTTCCTGCTGCTCGAAATTGGCATGCTGGGTGTCTTTACGGCACAGAATCTGATTCTTTTCTTTCTTTTCTTTGAAATTACCCTTGTCCCGATGTTCTTCCTGATTGGTAAGTGGGGCTATTTTGAAAAAGAGAAGGCAGCATACAGCTTCCTGATCTACAATGGACTGGGCTCTGCCGTCCTTCTGATCGTGATCATGGTGCTGTTTGCACGGACAGGGACAACGAATATAGAAGCTCTGAAGATTTTAGTGAACTCGGACAATAGCCAGCTGGTGGCTCCCATCTCCGAATCTCTTAAACTCGGATTATTGATTGCCTTGCTGGTCGCTTTTGGAGTCAAGCTGCCCATCTTTCCGCTCCACAGCTGGATGCTCCGGGTCCACGTGGAAGCACCGCCTTCCATCGTTATGCTCCACTCGGGGATTCTGTTGAAAATCGGGGCCTTTGGCCTGATCCGTTTCGGACTGGGAATATTTCCCGAGCAATTTAGAGATTTATCCGTCCTGCTGGCAGTCCTTGGGGTGGTTAACCTCCTGTATGGTGCGTTTATGGCGTTTATCCAGGATGATTTTAAAATGGTCCTTGCCTACTCCTCTATTTCCCACATGGGAATCGTTTTAATCGGACTTGGAGCATTAAATGAGGCAGGAATTCAAGGAGCCATCTTCCAGGTGGTCTCACACGGATTGATTTCAGCATTGCTGTTCTTCCTGGTCAGTGTACTGTATGAACGGGTTCAAACAACAAATATCGCTAATTTAGGCGGGCTGGCACAGGGGATGCCGTTAACCGCGGGGTTCCTGCTGGCAGGCGCAATGGCATCGCTTGGACTTCCGGGAATGTCCGGATTTATCAGTGAGTTTATGGCCTTCATGGGACTGTTCAGGGAAATGCCGGTCCTTGCAGCTGTCGGTACTCTCGGAATCATCATGACGGCTGTCTATCTTCTGAGGGCTGTGCTGGCCATCACGTATGGAAGGTCTGACCGAGAATTTGCCGGCATTACGGATATCCGTTCTTATGAATGGGCACCCGTACTGATCCTTGTCGGGTTGATTATCCTGATCGGAGTTTATCCGGCTGTGCTGAGCCAGCCCATTGAATCGATCGTGCTTGGGATAGGAGGGTGATGAAGAATGGATATAGAGACATTACAATCATTTGAATGGGGAATGATGGCGCCGGAATTCATCATCCTTGGGGTTGCGACCATTCTGACCCTGCTTGATTTGTTCCTGCCAAAGCGCTTTAACAGGAAACACCTGGGCTGGCTTGCATTTGCCGGTGTGCTGGCCGCGATCGTGTCCTCTGTTACCCTGATTGGCCATGATACAGACTCCATTTTATTTGATACATTCAGGCTTGATTCCTTTGCAAAAGCCTTCAAGCTTTTGCTGCTTACGGGTGCGGCTCTGGTGCTTCTTTTAGCAGTGGATTATGAACCAAAAGAAGGAATGGCAGAATATCGCGGCGAGTTTTTCTATTTGTTTCTCGCGGCCTTGCTGGGTGCGATGATGATGTCTTCGAGCGGCGACCTGATTACGTTGTTTGTCGGGCTGGAGCTTTTATCGATTTCCTCCTATATATTAGCAGGCCTCAAAAAACAGAATTTGAAATCGAATGAATCTGCCATGAAATATGTGATTAACGGCAGTATTTCAACAGCCATCACCTTGTTCGGAATGAGCTATGTGTACGGGATGACCGGCACGACCAACCTGAAGGCGATGGCCGGGACGCTGGCTTCGCTGTCTGAACAGCAGCATATCTACATTCTCGGGATGGCCTTTTTAATGATTTTCATTGGACTGTCCTTTAAGCTCGCATCAGCGCCTTTCCATATGTGGGCACCCGATGTGTATGAAGGAGCACCTACTCCGGTAACGGCTTTCCTGAGCGTCGTTTCGAAAACGGCAGGATTTATCATTATGATCCGGATCATGTTTTCCATTTTTGCAGCGGTACCGACTGGGGGACAAGAGGCGGTCCCAATGCTCTTTGAGATGCAGGACTATCTTGCCTTCCTTGCGGGCGCAACCATGATTGTCGGGAATGTGGTGGCTCTCAGGCAGCGCAATATTAAACGCCTGTTTGCCTACTCGAGCATTGCCCATGCAGGTTATATTCTCGTTGCTTTTACAGCGATGTCCTACGTCATGTTCGACAGCATCTGGTTTTATATGCTGGCCTACCTGTTCATGAACCTGGGAGCCTTTGCCATTATCCAGCTGCTGACGGCCAATAGCGGCAATGAGGATATCAGCGAGTTTGCCGGCCTGTACCGGCGATCCCCGCTTCTGGCTGTTGCCATGGCCATCCTCATCCTGTCGCTGGCCGGAATTCCCGGGACGGCAGGATTCATCGGAAAGCTGAATATCTTCATGGGTGCGCTCATGGTTGAACCGGCACACTATGTGCTTGTATCCATTATGATTGCAGCCACGGTGGTATCCTACTTTTACTACTTTGGTATCATGACACAGATGTTCTTCCGGCCTGCTGCCGAAGGACAAGGGAAAATCAAGCTGCAGACGGGAATCACCGCAGCCATTGCCATTTGTACAGCGGCAACGGTAATATTTGGGGTTATGCCGCAGCTGGCCTTTGATTTCCTGCAGACAAACTTTAATCAGTTTGTTGATTTCATGCAATAATAGAACATATAAATAAATACATGAGCTGGCGAACGTTTGTGCCAGCTCTTTTTTTTGTAAAAATGAAACTTTTATTAGGAAAATTCGTCTATATAAGAGGGATTGTTTCCATTCCATTTATCCAATTAATTTGGTAATATTAAGGAGACTAATTTGGAGGGAGAAAGGAAGATGATAACGGACTTAGGCTCACAGGCTTTAATCAGCATCATGACTCATCTTATGTTTATCGCATTAGCCTGGTGGGCGCTGCAGGCCTTGCATTTTGAAAAGTTGCTGCGCGCAAATCGTGTGTTCCAGGCCAGGGTTTTGTACATATTGGTATCGATAGCCCTTGGATCTGCAGTTGGCAATTTTTTCCTGGATTATCTTCTTTGGTCGCAACAGCTTCCAGCCATATTGCAGCTAATCAACTAGATAATAAAATTAGGTCATAATACATGTTTTCAAATCACTCAATATTTATTATGATTGTCTTTGTATTGCTTTCTTGCAATATGTGAGGAATTTCGCAAACTCCTGGTAACATACGCGGAATTCAGCACACACCCGGGCGAGTTGTCGTTGAAAACAAGTTTGTCAAAAAGTGACGAGAATTCCCAAGTATGCTCCTCTTTTTCCTGGTAAAAATGGTACTAAGGGGAGGAGATACAGAATGAAAAGAATCTCGCTTATGTTATCAATTTTTGGCATTATTGGTTTTATCGTGCTTCAGGCTGGGAATAAGACGACTGTAGCTGACGCTAGACAAGATTTACAGACTTTGGCCTCACGTCTGCAGGACGAACATATTTTAATCAAAAAATGGTCTTTATATTCAAGGGAAACTCTGGAAAGTGTTAAATCAGGGAAGGATAGGGAAAACCTTGTCAGGGAATTAAAAGGCAAGTTTTCCGGCTGGTCGTGGACTGAATCAAAGAAAGAAAATCAGCATATCGTGACGGCAACAAATGTTTCATCCCATATGAATGAGACACTTAAAATCATTTCAACCGTCACAAACGGCCAGATTCATACATATCTTCTGTATGAGGTCAAAGGTGGTTCGTGGGACAAACGATCGGAATCTTTTTTAGATAGTAACCTGCCCGTACGATTGGCTGATATTTTCGAAAGCAGCCCTGAAACTTTCTCTTGTATCGAAGGCGTAATCAGTGATAAGATGGATGAGGCTTTGCCTAATTACATGGATGGCTTATTGAAAGCTTTTGATGCGACCGAGATTGAAGCATTGGAAGAAGACACATTTATGTCAACATCTGCCTATTCACCGTTATTTGCCGGGCAATTAAGCAAAGACCATGACATGAATTTACAGCTTGGACTCAGGAAACCAGACGGAATGGGCGGAAAGACTACCATTGTAGTTGGCACACCCATCATAACGATTGAATATTAATATAGAGAAATTGGACGCGGAGGGGAATACATTTGGAAAAAATCATCGTCCGCGGCGGAAAAAGGCTAAGCGGCACTGTAAAAGTAGAAGGAGCTAAAAATGCCGTACTGCCGGTAATCGCTGCAACATTATTAGCAAGTGATGGGAAAAGTGTCATTCGTGATGTGCCGACTCTCTCCGATGTATATACGATCAACCAGGTTTTACGTTCTTTAAACGCCGATGTGGAGTTTGAAAATAATACGATTGTTGTCGATGCATCCAGAGAGTTGAAAATTGAAGCACCTTTTGAATATGTACGTAAAATGCGTGCTTCTGTTTTAGTTATGGGATCGTTGCTTGCCAGGAACGGCCGTGCACGTGTAGCATTGCCTGGCGGTTGTGCAATCGGTTCCCGTCCGATTGACCAGCACTTAAAAGGCTTTGAAGCGATGGGTGCCACTGTAAAGGTGGGTAACGGATTCATCGAAGCCGAAGCATTGGAAGGCTTGCATGGGGCTAAAATCTATCTCGATTTCCCAAGTGTAGGCGCAACTGAAAACATTATGATGGCTGCAGTCCTTGCAAAAGGAACAACAGTCATTGAAAATGTGGCAAAAGAGCCTGAGATTGTCGACCTTGCGAACTTCCTGAACAAAATGGGAGCAAACGTGAAAGGTGCAGGAACTGGCACGATTAAAATTGAAGGTGTTGAGCAGCTGTTCGGCATCGAGCATAACATCATCCCTGACCGGATTGAAGCGGGTACCTTCATGGTAGCCTCTGCGATTACAGGCGGGAACGTCCTTGTAAAAGGAGCAGTACCGGAGCACTTGTCATCACTCATTGCCAAAATGGAAGAAATGGGTGTTATCTTTGAAGAAGAGCAGGACGGAATCCGTGTCATCGGTCCGGATATCCTGAAAGCAGTCGACATTAAAACGATGCCGCATCCTGGGTTCCCTACGGATATGCAATCCCAGATGATGGCCTTGCTTCTTCGCGCACAAGGCACCAGCATGATCACTGAGACAGTATTTGAAAACCGCTTTATGCACGTGGAAGAATTCCGCCGCATGAATGCGCAAATCAAAATCGATGGCCGCTCCGTCATCATGAACGGACCATCCAACCTGCAGGGAGCAGAAGTGGCAGCTACGGATCTTCGTGCTGCAGCAGCTTTGGTTCTGACTGGACTGGTTGCTGAGGGAGTAACTCGTGTTACAGAACTGAAGCACCTGGATCGCGGGTACGTAGGTTTCCACGATAAGCTTGCAGCTCTTGGGGCCGACATTGAGCGGATCTCCGAGGTTGAAGAAGTGGAACTCGGGCAAACCTATATTTCTGACATGAACGCTTAATATTACATTATATGTACTCATAAAACCGGAGAATTATACTGTCTCAGTGTGGTTCTGCGGTTTTTTATATTTGAAATGAAAATGAAAACGTCCTGGCTTGAAGATTCTGTCATAAATGCTTGTCCGCCTCCATAAGATTGAAGTAAAGACGGGTGCTTCACCGTTTTAATTTCTTTTTGGAGGCTTATTTTTATGTCAAAAAAAATGAACCCACTCTTCGTACTAGCGGCGCTCCTATTCACTGTAACCCTCCTTGTTCCATCGATTCTCGTTCTTCCTTTTATGGAGGAAAAGGCGAGCGGGAAGCTGGGTGAAGAGATTAAGCCTGCCAGCCCTGCGAGCAAACCGGCAGATGCCGGGCCTTCCGCAGATTCGGCGGTCGAAGTAGCTGTCTACAGGACGGCCCAGAGCAAACTGGAGAAGCTCCCGCTGGACCAATACCTGGTCGGAGTTGTAGCGGCTGAAATGCCGGCCGACTTTGAACTGGAGGCGCTGAAAGCCCAGGCCCTGACGGCGAGGACCTATTATGTCAAGCAAATTTCCGGTGCAGAAAAAACGAAGCTTCCCCAAGGGGCACAGGTACTTGATACCGATGCCTATCAGGTTTTTTTGAATAACCAGGAGCTCAAAAAACAGTGGGGAGCCGATTATAACTGGAAGGTGAAAAAAATTACTGAGGCGGTAAAGGCAACAGATGGACAGATATTAACCTATGACGGAGCTCCAATTGAAGCGACTTTCTTTTCTACAAGCAACGGGTACACGGAAAATTCCGAGGATTACTGGCCAAATTCCTTTCCATACTTAAGGAGCGTGGAAAGTCCCTGGGATCTCCAATCACCTAAATATACCAACCAGACGGTAATGTCGGTTGCGGAGTTTCAGAACAAGCTTGGTGTAAAGCTTTCCGGCGAAAGCGAGCCGGGGAAAATCATCGAACGCACCGATGGTAACCGGGTCGGGAAGATTCAGATTGGGGGCAAAACCCTTACCGGCAAAGAAGTTCGGGATGCACTCGGCCTGAAATCAAGCGATTTTACCTGGATCCTGAAAGGCAATAACATCGTGATTAACACAAAAGGATTTGGGCATGGGGTCGGCATGAGCCAGTACGGCGCAAATGGAATGGCAGCTGAGGGCAAAACGTACAAGGAAATCGTCCAGCACTACTATAAGGGGGTCGAGATTGCCTCGGCAGAGAATACCCTGACAAAGGTGACGGCGAAGAAATAAATGGGAACCAGGGCTTGTATCAGGCCTTGGTTTTTTGTTTTTCCAGTTGATATCGGTGTTCCAGCTGGCTTATAAAATCATTCGGGCAATAATAGATGCGCCCTTTATTTGTTCCGGCAGCAGGTAATTTTAAGGTTGAGAGGAGGTTGCTTGCTGTTTTTGTCGAGGAAATTCCAAGGAAATCCCGGAATTCTTTATTTGTTATACTAGACTTTATTAAAAGGAAATAGTCCAGCAGTGCATTTTGATGGGCATTTTTAGCATGGAAGAGACAGTGTGGACATAGCCAGACCTTATTCTTTCGCACCATGGCTAAGGATAAACAAGATGGACAGATAATTCCTTTCTGGAGATCTGAAGGTAGAATACGGTAAGAGTTCGAAACGGTGGGGAACAGGGGTGTATCCTCTTTTAGTAGATATTTGCTTACTTTTTTCAGTTCCTTGTTGGTCATTCGCTCCTCAGTATAAGGGCTTGTTAGCTTTATGATCTGAGTTTTAAGTTTATCTATTTTACAAATCTTCCTATGAATACGAGGGTCATTTGTTTGAATGATGGCGGAGGAATTGCTTAGAACCACGAGAGTAATGATAGGAACTTT
Source organism: Mesobacillus foraminis (assembly GCF_004340465.1). GTDB lineage: Bacteria > Bacillota > Bacilli > Bacillales > Cytobacillaceae > Mesobacillus_B > Mesobacillus_B foraminis. The sequence goes on from NZ_SLVV01000008.1 coordinate 197,037, forward strand.
ACTAAAATGGTGTACATCAAGCCAATCCTGCAGCTGTTCCTTATGCCTTTGAACCTGTAGGAGAGGGTTTGTATACCCTTTTTCCCCGTGCTCGGTAATCTGGCTGAATTGATTTTCGTCAAGCTTGATACTTCCTGGGTGATTCTTGGTTTCAATTAGAAGGATAAATTTAGTCGAGAGGATGATGGTGTCTATTTGAAAGTAGTGGTATGGATGCGGAAGTCGGAGCCCTTGGAAAATCAGGTGGTTTTTATCATCAAAGAATTGTAAATGGAAGTCAGTGTTCACTTCGCCTTTGTGCCCGGACATCTTTTTACGGGTATCTGCTTCAATAATAGCTATCTTAGGGTGATTTTTTTGCAGCCGAGGAATTAGGGCGTGATTAAGGTGTACTTTTAGTGGTATAAATCGAAGTTTTACAATCAATTTGGAGCCTCCTTTTTATTTCTATATGAAAATACGCTCTTAAAGGAGTATTTCCTGCTAAAAAGGAGGCAGAAATTTGTACAAGATGTGTCACTAACTTAAATTGATATATTTATTCCTTATTAGAACACTTTTATTCCCGATTAGGAAAGATATATTCCTGATTACTCATGATATATTCCTAATAGATGTAAAATATTTCCTCAATTCTTTTGAATCCAGCCCTCAAACCCCTTCAGCAGCTTCCCCAGTCTCTTAAACTTCCCGCTGAAATAGGCATGGTGCAGGAAATGCGATGCCGCGAGCACGCCGATCGTGTCTTTCACGAAATCGATGACGGTGGCGGAGCGGTAGGGCACGAAGCTTTGATGGATTTCATCGGTTAACCCGTACAGGATGGAAATTCCCATGAAGATAAAGCTCATCGCTGGACGGAACCTCTTCATTGTCAGCCCGGCAAAAAAGAGCAAAATGTACAGTATTCCGAATTCGACCAGGTGCAGCGATTCTTTTAAGATTCGGTCGATTCCGCGGTCGGGGAGCTCGATTACGGCCGTATCTGGCAGGCTGGACAGAACCCAGATGAGGATCATGTAGGCGATTGGCAAAAGGCGTATTATTAGTTTCATTATAAAACCTCGCATCTTTGAAAAAAATTTATGTATAAGATCGACACGTTTGTCGAAAGATAAGCAGTAAAAAATTTTTCACTCTATGTATATATTTTTTCGCATCTGTTCAGAATGATTGCTGAGGTGATGAAAATGAGAGAGGAAAAATCTTCTCAAGACAAAAGCTTTAAACGCTTTTTTAAGAAGCGGTGGGTGTATCCAACAGCATATCTTGCAAGTGCCGCAATCATTCTAACAGGTGTTCTCTGGTATCAAAACAGCGGTGAAGAAAAGGATCAATTTGCAACTGAAGTCCCTGGAAAGAAAATCAATCAAGAGCCAGCTGTTGAAGTCAACCGCTCACTGGAAAACTTCGTAATGCCGGTAAAGGATGCCGAAAATACTGTCATCAAAACTCAATTCTATGATAATGACAGTGACAAGGCTGAGCAGGAAGCCGCTCTTGTAGTCTACAATAATCAGTACCATCCGAATACAGGAGTCGACATTGCTGCGAAGGATGAAAAAGACTTTGACGTAATCGCTTCTTTGAGCGGTACAGTGACAGTAGTCAAGGAAGATTCGCTGCTTGGCAATGTGATTGAAATCGAACATGACAATGGAATTGTAACACAGTATCAATCAATTAAAAATATGAAAGTAAAAGCTGGCGACAAAGTCGAGCAAGGACAAGCCATTGCCACTTCCGGCACAAGCTTGTTCAATGAAGAGGCTGGAAACCATGTCCACTTCGAAATCCGAAAAGACAATGTACCAGTAAACCCACTGGATTATTTTGACAAGCCGCTAAGCTCTTTAGAGGAAGCTGCTGTTTCCCCTGAAAGCAACTCTGGCAAGGATGAAGCCGGCACCGAAAGCTCTGATCCTGCTGCTGAAGACGGAGCTGCCACAGAAGAAGGAACAACTCCAGCTGAAGATGCCGAAGAGGGAACTCCGGCTGAGGATAAAACTTCTACTGAAGAGGGTACACCAGCTGACGAAACTTCAACAGAAGAAGGAACCCCAGCTGAGGATGAAACTTCAACAGAAGAAGGAACTCCTTCTGACGATGCTTCTACTGAAGAAGGCACTCCTTCCGATGACAAGAAATCAACTGAAGAAGATACAGAACAGGATGACTCCAAAGAGGATACTGGATCTGACACTTCTACTGATTCTACAGAATCAAGCAACTCTTAATAAAATCAAGAACCCGCCAATCTCATCAGGCGGGTTTTTGCCGTCTTAATAGGTACATATCCTCCTTTTATGGTAGAATCAGACAGGAGGAGGGAAGAGCAATGAAAAAAGCAATTATCATCCTGATGTCATTGATCGGAATCTTGATTATTGCCGGGTGCAGCAAAGAGCCTGCTCCGGAAGAGAGATTTTCACAGTATGTAAAACTATGGAATGGCCAAAAATTTGAAGAAATGTATGGATATTTATCGGCAACAGCCCAAAAAACGGTGACGAAAGAAGAGTTTGTTGACCGCTATAATAAAATTTACCAGGACCTCGAGATTGATAAGCTCGACGTTCAGTTTAATCAGCCTGAAGAAAAGGAAAAAGCCAAGGATCAGGCAAGCTTCCCGTTTTCGGCAAGCATGGAAAGTATAGCAGGCCCCATTGTGTTTGACCATACGGCCAAGCTTGTAAAAGAAGAACGGAATGACAGCGAGAATTGGTATATCGACTGGGATTCAACTTATATTTTCCCTGAGCTTGAATCTGGGGATAAAATCAGTTTTAAGACGACTCCTGCAGCAAGAGGGGACATTCTCGACCGCAGAGGGAATGGACTGGCAATCAACGGAACAGCGCTCCAGATTGGAGTGGTGCCAAGTCAAATAGAGGCAAAGAAATCACAGACCATCAAGGAGCTGAGCGGGCTCCTGGAAATGACGGAAGATCAGATTAACAATAAGCTGAATGCCTCCTGGGTAAAACCGGATTTGTTTGTTCCATTGAAGACTATTTCTAAAACTGATGAAGACCTTAAAGCAAAACTTTTTGCGCTGGATGGGGTGACAAGCCAGTCTGTAGGCGCCAGGGAATACCCTTATGGTGAGGACCTTTCCCACCTGATCGGCTTCGTTGGACCAGTTACTGCGGATGATCTTGAAAAGCTTGAAGGCAAGGGCTATACGGCGAACGACTGGATCGGCAAGCGGGGCCTCGAACAGGTGCTGGAAGAGAAATTAAAAGGAAACAACGGGGTTAAAGTCAGTATTGTCAAAGAAGACGGATCCGAAAAGGTACTGACGGAAAAGCCGGTAAAAGATGGAGAGAACGTCCAGCTGACAATCGATGTGGTTCTTCAGCAGCAAATTTATGACCAGATGAAGGGCGTTGCCGGCACGTCGGCTGCAATGAACCCGGTCACAGGGGAAACGCTCGCCCTCGTAAGTGCGCCAGGATTCGACCCAAATGCCGAAACGCTGGGCATTTCATCCAAGCAGCGGCAGGAGCTGGAAGAGGACCCGCTGAAGCCTTATTTGAACCGCTTCAAGGTGACCTATGTACCAGGTTCTGTCATTAAGCCGATTACGGCAGCGATCGGATTGAATTCCGGTAAGATCAACCAGGATACGACCTATGAAATTAATGAGAAACAATGGCAGCCTGACAAGTCGTGGGGCAACTACAAAGTGACTCGCTATACAGATCTTAAAGGCACCATTGATCTTGAAAAAGCAATGATTTATTCTGACAACATTTATTTTGCTCGCGCAGCGCTGGAGATTGGGAAGGATACATTTGCGGAGGGCTTAAAAAAATTCGGCTTTGAGGAAATGGACTTCTCCTATCCGCTTGAAGCCTCGCAAATAGGGAAGCTTGAAAGTGATGTCCTGCTGGCTGATTCCGGCTATGGCCAGGGACATGTCGAAATGAACATTCTTCATTTAGCTGCTACCTATACGCCTTTCGTCAACAAAGGAAATATGATTAAGCCGATCCTGATGGCAACAGAAGAGAAAAGTCAGGTACAAGCAGAAGGGTTAATCTCCGAGGAGCATGTTTCTACAATCAATAGCATGATGCGGAAGGTCGTCACTGATCCAAACGGGACAGGACATTCAGCGGTGATGAGCAACTATCACCTTGCCGGAAAAACTGGAACGGCTGAACTCAAGGAAACACAAGGCTCAAAAGGCCGTGAACTCGGCTGGTTTGTCGCCTATAATCCAGAATCACCAGACCTGCTCATCTCCATGATGGTCGAGGACGTCCAAAAAGGTGAAGGCTCTAAAGAAGCCGTTTCTCGCGTCAAAGGCTCATTCCAGGCTCACATCGAATAGCCTGGAATGTGGCATAAAGCTAGTTGGCAAGGCGAAGGCAAGGGGGCCTTCATGAGGTAGTAAACTAGTTGGCAAGGCGAAGGCAAGGGGCCTTCATGAGGTAGTAAACTAGACTGGAAAAGCGGATGGCAGGAGTCAGGCATAAGACACAGTATGCTAATTATCAAAGCGAAAGGCTAGAAGGTAGCAGCTAATTAGCAGGCATGGCAATCGGCCATCATTCGAAGAGTAAATAATTTGAAAATCCCTTTATGCAAGGAAAAGTGAAGCTAAAAAAGAAGTGCCTGACCCTTAGGGGTCAGGCACTCTTTATTTTACTAAAGGGGGTCAGACCCCCTATTATTTTTTGAGCTTTGCCCATGTGCTGTCCATGGCCTTCATGGCTTCTTCTTTGGACGATTTGCCTGCGATGTAGGATTGGAGGGCGGCTCCAAATTCCTGGCCTGCACCGTCAGGGTACTTCATGAATTGCCACTGGTATGTTTTGCCTTCGTTGGAGTATTTCAGCAGGTCTGCGCCCAGAGGACCGATATCATCTGCTGTCGCTTCAATTGACTTGAAGGCCGGGATATATTTAAATTCTTTTGTCATAGCGGTTTTTCCTTCTTCAGATGTGACCATCCAGTTCAGGAAGTCTTTTGCTGCTTCCTTGTCGGCATCTGGTGCAGCGTTATGGACAACCCAGTTGCTTGGTACGTCAACCATCAGTTTATCGGATTGAGCGGGATCATCGGTTAATGGCATTGGAATGAAGCCAACTTCCATGTCTGGAGTGATTTTATCGATCATTGGCTGAATCCAGTTACCTTGCTGGATCATCGCAGCTTCACCTGTTGCGAAAAGAGTAACCTGAGTGTTGTAATCAGTTGTTAATGGGTTGGAGTTTCCATATTTCATTGTTAAATCCAATAGCTTAAAGAAAGCGTCAAACTGCTCGTTCCCTTCAATCTTGCCGCTTCCGTCATTCAGGCTGGCGATGAACTTATCTGGATCTTCCTGGTAGGCAAATGGAAGGTTCAGTCCATGGTTAGCCAGTACCCACCACTCCGCGTAGCCGATGGAGAATGGTGTAATTCCTGCAGCCTTCAGCTTCTTCGCTGCATCCTCGAGCTCGGAGTAGGTGGTTGGCAATTCCTTGACGCCAGCCTTCTCAAATAATGCCTTGTTGTAAGCAAAGCCGTAGCCTTCCATGTTCAAAGGCATTCCGTACACCTTGCCATCGATGGTCATGCCATCCAAAGTTCCTTCAAACGCATCTTTTACCCATGGCTGATCGGAAAGGTCTTCGAATTTGTCTTTCCATATCTGTGCTTCCTGGTCGCCGCCATTTGTAAAAATGTCCGGTGCATTATTCGATGCGAACTTCGCTTTAAGAGCTGCTGCGCCGTCAGCGCCGCCGCCAACTGTTTCAATATTGAATGTAACATCTGGATTTTGCTTTGTATATTCATCTGTCAGCGCTTTCAGCTGATCGGCAATTTCAACCTTCCCCTGGAAAATGTCTACGACAACCTTATCGCCTTTGCTTTCGCCGCCGCTTTTATTTTCACCGGATGTATTGCCACTGGAACAAGCTGTAATAAGAAGTGAAGCTGATAAAACCCCTGCCGCAACTGAAAACTTTTTCATTTTGAAAGCCATGCGTTTTCCCTCCGTAATGTTGTCTTTTTTATCTTGCCTATAATAGATCCCTGCTGGACGATGGTCCGCCCAGCAGAGAGGGCTCCCGTAGGAAATTACTTGATGGAACCGCTAGTGATTCCTTTGATGATGTGCTTTTGCATTGAAAAGAAGAAGATGACTAAAGGAATGATGCTCAGTACCAGTCCGGCAAGGGCCAGCTCCCACTGCTTCGTATACTGCCCGAAGAAGAAGAAGGTGGCAAGCGGAATGGTCCTCAACGCTGGATCCTGAAGCACTAGTGATGGCAGCAGGTAATCATTCCAGATCCATAAGCTGTTTAAAATCATCACTGTTACGGTGATTGGCTTTAACAGCGGGAAGACAATCCTCCAGAACACTCCGAATGGAGAACATCCATCGATGATAGCCGCTTCTTCAAGTTCAACAGGAATTCCTTTGATAAATCCGTGGTACAGGAAGATCGTCATCCCTGAACCGAAGCCCAGGTACATAATGACAAGTCCCCACATGCTGTTTAAAAGTCCCAAGTTGCCCGCCGTTTTGATAAGCGGAATCATGATGGACTGGAATGGGATGACCATCGCTGCAACGAACGTCATGAAGATAATATTGCTGATTTTCTTTTTAGTCCGGACGAGCATATAGGCTGCCATGGAACAGAAGATGATCAGGACAACATTGCTCCCCACGGTAATGATCAGCGAGTTGGTGAACACCCTCAGATAGTCAAGCCGCTCGAATGCCTGTACATAGTTCTGCCACTGGAGGACAGAAGGCAAGGCGGAGGTGTTGGTCAAAATGTCTGCAAAGGTCTTCAGGGAGTTTGAAATCACGTAATAGAAAGGAACAAGGAAGACTAAACCGATCAGAATGGCAATGATTTCAACAATAAAGGTTCTGCCGGTATATTTGTTTTCCATCAGGACTCAACCTCCTTTTTCTTGGTGATGCTGACCTGGATGACGGTGATGGCTGCAACAACCAGGAAGAAGATCAGGGCTTTCGCTTCGCCGATTCCGTAACGGTTATTGACGAATGCTTCTGTATAGATATTAAGCGCCAGCATCTCTGTTGATTTGAAAGGCCCCCCGTTTGTAAGGGACAAGTTCACGTCGAAAATCTTGAATGATGATGAAATGGTCAGGAATAAGCAGATGGTAACCGCTGGTGCAACCATCGGCATCGTGATATGGCGAAGCACCTGAAATCTGCTTGCACCGTCAATTTTGGCTGCCTCGACGATGTCCTGCGGAACGTTCTGCAAAGCGGCAAGATAGATGAGCATGATATAGCCGGCACCTTGCCAGACACTCACGATGACGATTCCCCAGAAAGCCGTTTGCTCATCGCCAAGCCATGGAAGCTGGAACAGGGAGATTCCTGTAAGTTTCCCAATGGATTCAAATCCTTTGATGAAAATGAACTGCCAGATGAAGCCCAGCAGCAGTCCGCCGATCAAGTTCGGGAGGAAAAAGACCGTTCTCAGGATGTTTCTTGTTTTTAGCATTTGGGAGATGAGCAAGGCAAGCCCAAAGCCTACGATATTGGTTAAGATAATGGCGACTGCGGTGTATTTGATGGTCAGCATAAAGGACTGCTGAAATTGCTTGTCCTCGGTGAACAGATACTTGAAGTTATCCAAGCCTACCCAGCTGACATTTCCGGTAACGCCGTTCCAGTCGGTAAAAGCATAATAGACACCTGTGAAAAATGGGATAAGAACAATCATGGCAAAAGCCAAAAATGCGGGTCCGACAAATAAGGCAAACAGTCCAGCTTTCTTTACCTTTTTGCTTTTCATGAAAGGCACGGACCTGGATGCGTTTACATTAGGCTGATTCTGAAAGGCTGCTGAATTTACTTTTTCTAGTTTACTATGGTTACTCATTTCTGCACCTCCGATAATCTTATTTTAAAGAATTGCGAAAAAGATGAAACGGCTTACATTGACCAAAAGGGTGGAAAATATTGAACTGTCAATTTTGTCACCCCCCTGGTGCACCCAAAAATCTACTAGATTGAAATTTTCATTTATATGCTACAATGAGAAAAATGTTTTTAGATTTAGATAGGAGGACGGGGTGTTCAGTGGACAAACATCTTAGAAGGGGCTGGAGCATCAGAACCAAATTGATTCTCTTTTTGATGGCGGTTACAGTCCTGCCATCCAGCTTTGCGATTGCGATTACGTATTTCCATACCACCAGGTCCCTGAATGAGCAGGTAGTCACCGGCAATCAGGAAGTGATTGAAAATGGGAAGCAGGATATTACGACCTACCTGGAGGATTTTTCTTATATTCAGACGACGCTCTACAGATATACGCCCTTAATGAATGTGCTGAGGGACGGCGTGTCGGATGATCTTGTCAGCAATCAGGAGGAGATCAACCGGATCCTGATCTATCTATTTAATACACGTGCGGAAATTGAACAGATGCATCTATATATACATGAAGGCAAGGACTCCTATACCAACTATCATTCTGCATTGAGCGGAAGAGGGACATATGAGAATGTTTATGAGCATCCTTATTACAATAAATTCAGCCGGTCAAACCCAAATGATAACACGATGATCGAGCCGCCCCATGAAATCTACAGCTATAATAATTTATCGATGATCCCAAACTCGCAAAAAAAGAATGTACTAAGCTTTCACAATATAATCAGAGATGTTCCATACAGCGATCCTTTAGCCTTTTTATCCGTCGATATTAACCTCTCGCAGATTGAATCCATCGCGGAAAGGCTCTATACGAAAGGTGCTGAAGACTTTTACCTGATGAATGAAGAGGGCAGGATCGTCTATTCATCAGAGTCGGAGCTGATCGGAAAGCCAAACAGGCAGGAGTGGTATAAACGGCTGAAGCAGGCCCCTGAAAAGGCGCAAAGCATGGAGTGGAAGGATGGCAATTTTTCCGGTGTCATTATCTATGATGAGTTCTCGGATTCTTTAAACGGCTGGCATATCGTCAAGAGAATCCCATATGATCTTTTATATCAGGGTGCCAGGGAAACAGCGCTCATGAACATCCTCATTGGCCTCGGCTCGCTTGTGATTGTCGTTTTAGCGACAATGGTGATATCGTTCAAATTCACAGAGCCGATTAAAGTGCTGATTGCCAATATGAAAAAGGTGGAGAAGGGAGTCTTCCAGGCGGATTTTGATACATTGGGGAATGATGAATTCGGGATGCTGGGAAGGCATTTTAAAATGATGATCGCAACCATCAATGATCTGATCCAGCGGGAATACAAGCTGGAGATTGAAAATAAGTCTGCACAGCTCAAGGTGCTGCAGTCACAGATCAATCCCCACTTCCTCTATAATGCGCTGCAGTCGATCGGGACATTGGCGCTGAAGCATAAGGCAGTCCCGGTTTATTCCCTGCTGACCTCGCTCTCGAAAATCATGAGGTACAGCATGAACATGAAGGACGATATTGTGCCTCTCAGCGATGAAGTCCTCCATGTAAAGTCATACCTGCAGCTCCAGAAACAGCGATTTGGCGACCGCTTTGAATATGAAATTTTAATTCAGCCTGAAGTGGATAGCATACAGGTCCCAAAAATGATCCTGCAGCCAATTGTAGAAAACAGTTTTAAACATGGATTCGACCAGACAGAAGGACCGGCATTCATCCAGCTGGAAGCCGGCATGCAGGAGAATGGCAGAGTCAGAATCACAATAAAAGATAATGGAACTGGAATTTCCGAGGCCGATGCACGAAGGCTACAGGAGGACTTTGGACGTTCTTCCAAATACGGCAGGGACGGTGATTCCATCGGGTTGAGGAATATTTTTGACCGCCTGAAGATTTACTATCAAAATGACGCAGCTATAAGGATTGAAGGCGCAGAAAACGGCGGTTTTACCGTCACGTTCGACATTCCGTCTGCTATATCAAAGGAGGACAGCCCTTCATGAAGGTCTTGATTGTGGATGATGAACAGCATGTCCGGGAAGGAATCAGGCTTCTCGGAGAATGGGAGGCACAAGGAATAAAGGAAATTTATGAGGCAACGAACGGGGAAGAAGCAATTGCAATGATTGAGGAGTACCGGCCCGAAATTATATTTTCCGATATGAAAATGCCGAAGAAGGACGGTATCCAGCTCCTCGAGTGGATCAAGGAGAATCAGCCAACCAGCAAGACGATCGTTGTAACAGGATACGATGACTACCATTATATGAGGAAGGCCATTCACTTTGGCAGTTCGGATTATCTATTAAAGCCGGTTGATCCTGACGCACTGAATCAAACCTTGGAAAATGCCGTAAAAGAATGGAAAAAGGAAGAAGCAGAGCGCAGGAAAGAGACAAACAGCTACCAGCTCCTCAATGAAATGAAGCCGGTTTACCGTGATCGAATGCTCACCAGACTGTTTGCCAATGACCATTTGAAGGAAAATCTCTATGAGGAGCTGGGGTTTCAGCCATCAGGGAAGTATGTGGCTGCCGTCGTAAAAATAAATGAGCAGGTCATGATTGAATTTGGCCGGGATCTTGCCTATTTTACGACCCTGAATGTGATTAATGAAATTTTAAAGGCCGAGGATATCGGGATTGGCTTTCGTTATCTGGCGCAAAGAGGGCAGATCGTCATCATCTTCTGGAATCAATTTGAGCAGCTGGAGAAGCATCTAGCCACGATTTATAAAGCGTTGAAAGAGGCAATGGACTTTGCCTGCCCGATTGCGATTGGACATCAGGTGGATGAAATCTCCCAGCTGATGGATTCCTACCGCCAAGCTACAGAGGTAATGCTCAGCCATAATTTGCTGGACAAGAAAGAGATCCGGGTCTATTCCAGGGTAAATGAGGCGGAGGGAGCCTTGCCTACGTTGATGGCTCATGCCTCGAGCATCGAACTGGCGGTACAGGCAGGGGAAGTTTCTGCATTTGAAGGAGTGATTGACGAGGTAACCAGTGAATTTTCCCAAAATCATTTCATGTCCCTCAGGCAGCTTTTCCACCTTGAAAGGGAGTACCAGGTGATCTGCAACCAATGGATGAAAAAATACCGCCTCCCGTTTACCCCGCCGGATGATATCGAGCGCGAAGCCGACCTGTTTTTGGACCGGAACGGGCAGTTTTGTCTGGAGGAGTACGTGAACAGGAAGAAGCGGGAAATTTCCCTGTTCCTAAAGTCAATAAAGCGACATACTCAGCTGGAAAAAGGGAATATCATTTATGAAATCGAACAGTATTTACAGGCGAACTTTGATCGGGATGTAAAGCTTCAGGAAATTGCCGATCAATTTTATTTAAGCAGGGAGTATATCTCAAGAAAGTTCAAGCAGGAATTCAATGAAAATATCTCCGATTATATCGTGAAATACCGGATTCGGAAGGCGAAGTCTCTATTGAAGAACGACCAGCTGAAAATTTACGAGATTGCCAGCATGGTTGGCTACCAGGATGATAAGTATTTCCGGAAAGTTTTTAAAAAAGTCGAGGGAATCACTCCAAACGAATACAGGCTGGGGTTAAAATAAGGGCAGGAGAGACGGTTTGCATGGCCGGGTGGAAAAAATGAGTTCAGCATCCTTCGTGCTGTTCAATATATTCCACCCTACGTGTCAATGTAAGCCGTTTCATTCCTTCTCTTATTCTCTAAAATAAAGGTAAATGCTTCTGGGTGAAAGCTTACTTCAATGAATAGAGGTGCAGGAATGAACAAACAGTGGTGGAAAGAAAGCGTTGCCTATCAGGTTTACCCCCGAAGCTTCATGGACAGCAACGGGGACGGGATTGGCGACTTAAAAGGAGTTACCTCCAAGCTGGACTATATAAAAGAGCTGGGAATTGATGTCATCTGGCTTTCCCCGATGTACAAATCCCCCAATGATGATAATGGCTACGACATTTCCGATTATCACGATATTATGGAAGATTTCGGTACGATGGAAGATTTCAATGAACTGCTGGAGGGTGTGCACCAGCGGGGAATGAAGCTGATCCTTGATCTTGTGATCAATCATACAAGCGATGAGCATCCATGGTTTATTGAATCCCGTTCCTCCAAAGACAGCCCCAAGCGGGATTGGTATATTTGGAGCGACGGGAAGGACGGCAAGGAACCGAACAACTGGGAATCCATCTTTAGCGGTCCTGCCTGGAAATATGACGAAGAAACAGAGCAATACTTCATGCATATCTTCTCCGCCCGCCAGCCGGATCTGAACTGGGAAAACCCTGAAGTCCGGTCAGCCTTGTACGACATGGTGAACTGGTGGCTGGATAAGGGAATTGACGGCTTCCGTGTGGATGCGATTTCCCATATTAAAAAGGAGCCGGGTTTCCCGGATATGCCGAATCCCAAGAACCTCGAATATGTTCCATGCTTTGACTATATGATGAATGTGGACGGAATTGATGAGTTCCTGAACGAGTTCTCGAACAAAACCATCAAAAACTATGACATTATGACTGTCGGGGAAGCGAATGGTGTTTCCCTTGAGGATGCCGACAAATGGGTTGGCGAGGAAAATGGCTATTTTAATATGATCTTCCAGTTCGAGTTCCTGGACCTTTGGGATAAAAAGTCGAGGGACCTGGTCGATGTGAATGCCCTTAAAAAGGTACTGACTAAATGGCAGAAAGGCCTTGAGGGCAGGGGCTGGAATGCCTTGTTCATCGAGAACCATGACCAGCCGCGCCGGGTTTCAAGCTGGGGCAATGACCAGAAGTATTGGAAGGAAAGCGCAAAGATGCTGGCTTCCCTGTATTTTCTGATGAAGGGAACACCTTTTATTTACCAGGGCCAGGAAATCGGGATGACCAATGTCCAGTTTCCATCGATTGACGACTACGATGATGTGGGCATGGTCAACTTTTATCAGGTGGAGACCGAGAAGGGACGTCCGCACGAGGAAATCATGAAGGTTGTCTGGACCAAGGGCCGCGACAACGCCCGCACTCCGATGCAATGGGATGCTACGGACCATGCAGGATTTACGGCAGGAACTAAAACCTGGATTGGCGTGAATCCGAATTATTCCAGCATTAACGTAGAATCGCAGCTGGACGATCCAGACTCCATTCTCAACTTTTATAAAAAACTGATTGTCCTGAGGAAAGAAAACCCGCTGTTCGTTTATGGAAAGTACGAACTGCATCATCACAATCATCCTAAACTCTTTGTCTATACAAGGAGAATGGGCAACAAGAAAGCCATTGTCATCTGTAATTTTCACGGAACGCCGACGAGATTCAAAGTGCCGGCAAGTGTCAAATACAGATCGTCGGAGCTTCTCCTCCATAATTATGAGGGCGTCCAGAAGAGCCTGCCGAGAGTCTTTACCCTGAAACCATATGAAACAAGGGTTTATCTGTTGAAGTGATGTTTGAATAGAAGAATAGTGGATTATAGGCACCTGCTTGCTGGCGGGTGTCTTTTTCTCTTTGGGGAGAAATGCGTGCCGGGAGCATGGGGTAAAGTGGTTGGGTGGTAACGCATAGAAAGGATGAGTAACCGAGGAGGGAGGAAAAAGGGGTGGGCGGTAACACAAAGAGAGGATGCTTGCCCGAAAGAGGAGGAAAAGGGGGAGGGGGGTAACGCAAAGAGAGGATGCGTGACCGAGGAGGGAGGGAAATTGGTTTGATGGTAACGCAAAGAGAAGATGCATGACCGAAGCGGGAGGAAAGGGGGTTGGGTGGTAACGCAGAGGGAAAATGCATACCCAAAGCCGGAGGAAAAGGCTTGCTTCCCGGCGTTGGGACCATTTGCCTCAGCGCCTTTTTGTGGGGTGAAGAGAAATTTTCGACAGGGATTTTCATCTGATTACCAGTAAAATCCTTTTTCTTTAAGGGTTTCTGGTCCCCCGGAGGACAGGCTCGACATTAACTGCTGAAAACGTTACAAGCTTTTACTTGACCGGGCGGTATGTTGCATGGATAATAAAATTAAATTTTCGAATAAATCAGTAAACTGAATAGGGTATTGATTCACAGAAAAACCCCGGCATTTCGACAAATTATGGCAGCGCTTACATGGAGGTGAAGATGTTTGATCCCTTTTATTATCCTGATTTCAATCACGGCAGGCTCCCTTTATTTGGCCTTCAGGAAAAAACGGTCTTTTTTTCTTGTTGTCCCGTTCCTTAGCATTTTTGTCTACTTTTTGATTCAAATCCTCATGGTGCCTGCACCATTTCTTGATACCGTTAAATTTATTTTCAGCCTGAGCTAAAGCTGCACGGGCGCCAGGGAGAAAAATCCTGAGAGGAGGAAACCGAGCATAGCGTATTGGTTAAAACGGGTGTAAAAAACCTATTTTTATAAAAGGGGTGGAAGTGTGAAAAAGATCGACAAGGCTGTTGCGGATCAATATTTTCGTGAAAAGAACACCTACATGGTGCTGTATCTGGTCATCTGGTTCTGTGTATCGTTTGGTGCTGTCCTGCTGGCAGAGCCTTTAAGCAATTTCTCCATCGGCGGGTTTCCGTTCCATTATTTTATGGGAGCCCAGGGCTCTGTGCTGACTTTCATCATCCTGCTGTTCGTGAATGCAAAGGTTGGCGACCAGATTGACAAAAAGTATGGAATTGATGAAGCGAAAAATATCAAGCTGAGTGAAGGAAAGACACTCGACCATTAAATCCGGGACTTTATAATTTAATTTTTTAAATTAAATAGAATGTGCATGAATAGGGGGAAGTTCTTTGGATACACAGTTTCTGGTCTCATTATCGATCATATTGGCAACATTTGCTCTTTATATTGGTATTGCGCTTTATAACAAGGCGAAGGCGACTTCTGATTTTTATGTTGCTGGACGAGGTGTCCCTCCAGTTTTTAACGGAATGGCAATCGGCGCTGACTGGATGAGTGCTGCGTCTTTTATTGGAATGGCTGGAACGATCATGCTGCTTGGGTATGATGGGCTCGCCTATATCATGGGCTGGACGGGCGGTTATCTGCTCCTTACCTTCCTGCTCGCACCGCAGCTTCGCAAATATGGCCGCTACACTGTGCCGGAGTTCATTGGCGACCGATTTGACAGCCATACCGCGCGTGTTCTGGCCGCAGTTTGTACCATTATTATTTCATTTACGTATTCCATCGGACAGCTGTCAGGTTCCGGGGTGGTCATCGGCCGCCTGTTTGAAATCGACGCCAAGCTTGGAACGATGATTGGTGTTGTGCTGATTGCATTTTATGCGGCTTTCGGAGGGATGAAGGGGATTACCTGGACGCAGGTTGCCCAGTATATTGTCCTGATTATTGCCTATTTGATCCCCGTTATCTTTATGTCGCTCCAGCTGACTAACAACCCGCTGCCATGGCTTTCGTACGGGGAGCTTGTCGGAAAGATGGGTGAACTGGACCGGGAGCTCGGAATTTCCCAGTATTTTGCTCCGTTTACCAATGGGACGAAGTGGCAGTTCCTTGCCTTGATGTTTACGCTGATGTGCGGTACGGCAGGACTTCCGCACGTCATTGTCCGTTTTTATACTGTATCCACCATGAAAGCAGCACGCTGGTCGGGGGCTTGGGCACTGCTTTTCATCGGGCTTCTCTATTTCTCGGCGCCAGCATACGCCGCCTTTTCCCGGTTTATTTTAATGACGAAGGTGGCAGGGAGCAAAATCACCGAACTCCCTGCCTGGACCAAGTCATGGATCGATACCGGAAAGCTGCAAATGGCCGACAATAATGGCGACGGTGTTTTGCAATGGAGCGAGCTCATCATTTCAAACGACATTGTGGTTATGGCAACACCGGAAATTGCCAATCTTGGGGTGTTCGTCATCGGCCTGGTGGCTGCTGGGGCAATGGCTGCAGCACTTTCCACTGCGGGCGGCCTGATGATCTCGATCTCATCATCCTTTGCCCATGATATTTTCTACCGCGTCTGGAAGCCAAACTCGACGGAAAAAACGCGCCTTGCGGTGGCGCGCTGGTCAATCGTCATTGCTACCTTGCTTGCGGGCCTGATCGCCTTGAATCCTCCGGGAGCGATTACGCAGATTGTGGCCTGGGCGTTTGCACTGGCAACTGGAACCTTCTTTCCGGCATTGGTCCTTGGTGTCTGGTGGAAGCGTTCGAATGCCCAAGGGGTCATAGCGGGTCTGCTCGTCGGCCTCGCTGTCACGCTGGGCTATATCTTTGCAGCGAAATACGGAGGATTCACGATTCTTGGAATCATTGATACGGGGGCAGGGGTATTTGGTGCTGCTGCTGCATTCCTCGCCAATATTGTCGTCTCGCTGGCTACTCCGGCACCATCCCAAAAGCTTCAGGAAGAAGTGCTCGACCTTCGCTATCCGGAGCAGATGGTCTATAAAGACGGCTCAGTCTGGATGAATGACGATGCAACCAAATCAATTTAATAAAATTATGGAGGCTGTGCAGTTCCATCCCTTGTTTCAGGGGCTGGAACAGGGCACAGCCCTTTCCCTTGTCCGCGAATGCGAGGTAAAGGCCTACCAGAAGCATGAGGTCATGCTGAAGGGCGATACAGAACGCGAGGGGTTATTGCTGCTCTTAGAAGGCATCGCCGAGGTGCGTGTTGGAGAAGAGGTGCTTGAGGTGATTCAAAAAGGGGAAATGGCCGGCTTTTCAAGCCTGGCTGATTTCCTTGGCATCCCTTCTCCTGAAGACCACCTTCTTACCGTTGAGCTGCGTGCTGTGGAGCAAGTAAAGGTACTGTTCATCCCATTTGCGGTGCTGGCCAGGAGGTGGGAGGATTCCAATGTCCATGACTATATTCTTTCTCAGGTAGCCATCCGCCTGAGGGATGTCTATGGATCGCTTGCGGAACAGGTCAGTCTGGCCCGGCAGCTGGGAGAAAAGGAACCGTTTATTTCCCGGGTACAGGACATCATGTCAGAGGAGATAGTTTCGATTCCGCCCAGAGCAACTGTGCAGGAGGCAGCCCGGGCAATGTCGGACAAACGAGTCAGCTCTGTCCTGGTCACCGAAGAGGGGAAGCTTGAAGGAATAATTACAGAGCGGGATATTGTTCAGAGGGTGGTGGCTGGAGGCAAGTCTTTTCAAAGTTCCGCGAGCCAAATCATGACTCCTGATCCCATAGTCATTCCACGGCTCGCTTACGTGTACGAAGCGATTTCGGAGATGGTTTTAAAGGGAATTAAGCATTTACCGGTTATAGAGGGCGAAAAAACGGTCGGTATTGTCACATTATCCGACCTTGGCAGGAGGAAAAATGCCAGTGTCTTAAAGACAATCAGGCAAATAGAGGAGGCGGACGAAACAGGACTGAGGGAGGTAAAGGAGGCGGTATCCGTGATAACGGATCATTTGCTAAGGGAGCAGGTACCGGTATTTACCTTGCTGGAAACAGTCACCAGCCTTTATGACCGGGGAGTGTCCAGGGCTGTGGATCTTGCTGCTGCAAGGCTCGGACGACCTCCTGCACCGTTTGCTTTTTACCAGATGGGAAGCAGCGGCCGGGGCGAGCAATTCATGCTGACAGACCAGGACCATTTTCTTGTCTATGAGGACGGCGGAGACCATGCTTATTTTAAAAAGCTTGGCAGCGAGATTGTCTCCATCCTAGAACAGGCGGGCTATGCCAGCTGTCAGGGCCTGATGATGGCCAGCGAGGAACAGTGGCGGGGAACGGTCAGCCAGTGGCAGGACCGGGTAAGGCAATGGATGGTTCAGTCTACGAACACCAACCTGCTGCTGGCGCAAAATTTCTTTTCCTACCGGTTGGTTGCTGGAAGCGAGGAAGTGGGCCGGGGGCTGGAGTCCGGTCTCAGAGAACTCCTTGCCAGGTCGAAGATTTTTTTATACCGCCTTGCGCAGGCAGAAAGAGAGCAACGCCCGATCCCTGACCTTGACCAGCCAATCCGGTCTCTGTTTAAAATGGAGCGCAAGAGCCTGGACTTAAAGAAAGAGGTGCTGTTTCCTTATCACCACAGCCTGCAAATACTGGCCTTGAAAGCTGGCATTCTGGGAGGAACCACTTTGGAAAAGATCAATGCGCTGGAACAAAAAGGGGTGTTCACGGCCGATTTTGCCCAGGATGTAAGGGCAGCCGCAAGCCAGGTATTATCCTTGTATATCAGGCTGAGATGGAATGAAGATAGTGGAGATGGCAGCTCGGTCTTAACCTTTTCAGGTTTGTCGACTAGAGAGAAGGATGAACTGATGTTGAGCCTGAGGACATTAAAGAAACTGCAAGGCTCTGTATTTGCGCAGTTTCCGCTGTAGCAGGGAGGCTGATTTGCAGGCTGGAATTATATTTTTATAAAAGGAGGGTTCGATGTTATTTCAGCGTAAGACGGTATCCTGCCCAGTTGCCTATGACAGCTTGCCTTTGTCCACTGAGCTGGAGGAATTGTCATTTATCGTCTTTGATACGGAAACAACCGGTTTCCAGGTGGGTGCAGATGACCGGTTGCTTGAGATTGGTGCCGTTTCCATCAAGGGGCTCAAGGTACAGGAAGAGGATATTTTTCATTCATATGTAAATCCGAATCGACAAATTTCTCGGGAAATAATCCAATTAACGTCCATTACCACAGAAAAAGTCGAAAATGCGCCTCAAGCGACAGAGGCCATTGCCAGCTTTTTTCATTATGTTGGGGAGCGGGAGGCTGTATGTTTGGTTGGTCATTATGTCAGCTTTGATACCCTTGTTTTCAAACATGAGTTAAAGAGGGGAAAGCAGGGATTAAGGGGCCTCTGTACGATTGATACTCTAGACTTGATTGGCTTTATTGCTCCTTCGTACGATATGAGGGATCTTGAGCGATACGCCATGGCATTCGGGACGAGAATCTACAAACGCCATTCCGCCCTCGGGGATGCCCTGACAACAGCATACCTCTTCACCGAACTTCTGCTCCGGACAAAGGAGCGGGGTGTCCGTACCTGGGGGGAGCTGCTCAAGGCGGTTAAAGGGTGAGAGCGGGCAAGGCCATGTCGATGAACAGCGGTTTAGCTGGCGGAACCTCCGGGCCTGCCTGGCATTGCTTTAGTGTACTAAACGGGGTCAGGCACGCTTTAGTATAGCGGTGTGACGATAAAGTTCAGGTGTGCGATATGGGCTGCGGCAGCCGGGGTATCGTATAGCGTGCCGATATGGTCTGAGGTTTGTGATACAGGTCTTTACGGCGTATCGGCATGCGATACAGCAATCGGCATTGTATTGCTGCCCGATATGAAGTAACGGTATCCCATCCTGGAAGTTGTTCAAACGGCATGAGCAGTATAGCTGCTTTGTGATATAGCGGCATGCGATATGGCAAGGGCAAAAGTTGATGCAGATACTTGGATGTGATATGGCAACGCCTTAAATAATATAACATTGGCAGGATCTAGTCGGTGCGCAATATGTTGACATGCCATATCGCTATGCGATATGGATGGCATCAACTGACAGTAAAATGGATTGGAGATTCAACGGATTAAAGGGGATAAGGTCTCTTCTGCTGAGAAGTTAATAAAACTTTCTGAAAAAAGTTACCTATTCCTTGTCCTTATTGTGTTTTTCGTGCATATATCCTCAACCAAGCTAATAGAATGAATACAAACCTGTCAAAGAGAGAGTGTTTGAGGTGAGGAGTCGTTTTGCGTGAATGAGGATTTAGCCGGAGACATGATTATTTCCAGTAATGTATAGAAGGCCTGTCCTTCTGCCGCAAGTAAAAAAGCAAGTTTTGCGGTTTTCAGTATTTTACGAGGAAAAGCGGGTCTCATTTCACACTTCTCACATCCAATTTAGGGAGGGCGAGTGGTGTGCACGATTACATCAAAGAGAGAACCATCAAGATTGGAAAGTATATCGTGGAGACGAGAAAAACGGTTCGCGTGATCGCGAAGGAGTTTGGCGTATCCAAAAGTACAGTCCATAAAGACTTGACGGAAAGACTGCCTGAAATCAACCCGGAGCTTGCGAATGAAGTAAAGGAAATTCTCGATTACCATAAATCGATCCGCCATTTAAGGGGCGGCGAAGCGACGAAGCTTAAATACCGCAAAGAGGAAAGGGAAGGGGAGCCTGTTCAATAATTGAGGGGAAATATCGGGGGCGAAAGCTTTTACAGGAATGATTCAACCATGAATAAAAAGGACAAGGCGGGGTAGAGTCTGCTTAAAGGGCAGACGGTACACCGCCTTGTTTGTTTTGGCAGGTACAATAGAAAACAGGCTGCTTGGGGCAAGCAGCCTGTTTTCATACATCCTTGTTCCTGAATCGGGCAAGTTCACTGGACAGCGCCTCACTCAGCTCCTGTTCCTGCGGACTTTCATACCCTTTAAAGAGAACCGCTTCAATTTGCTTGTGGTCGAAAAAAACATTGTACTCCTTGCTGATGAACCCCAGTGGATAAGGGCAGCCTACATAATCCCAGATGGATTCCGCGCCATTTTGGGTCTGCATCCGCCCGTAGATCATCATGGGCTGGTTCAGATTATTCAATGAAACAACCGTACCAATAGGAAGCAGTGTTTGATCCTTTTCCATGATGGACACTTCCTTTTTTATTTTCTTGTAACCTCATATTTACTTAGTAGAAATTTTATAAACAAATAAAAGAGGCTTAAACCAACAGGCACAACCACAATGAATATCAACGAAATGATGAGTTTGTTGATCATTGGAGAGTTGCTGTAAAACCAGATGGCATACAGGGAGGAGAGTGTTGATAAAACCCCGAAGGATGTGATCACCTTTTTTATTCTAGCTAAATCCATGTTCCAATTCCCCTTTTATTACTTATTTTTCGTCTTCGTCTTCCTCGGGCTCAAAGCCAAATTTCAATCCCGCCCCGAAAAGTCCGAATCCAAGAATGTAATAGATTGTTAAATTATATAGCATAAAAAGAAATTTTCCCCAGTGTTGACCGTTATTTCTCCGGTTTTGTTGTTTTTAATCGGGACTAAAGGACTGTTTCTGTCTCGGTAACCGTTGATTTTTTGGCGGGAATTTGAATGGGGTCTAATTCAAAATTCCTATCTTCCTATAATATCTTTCTATTTTTCTTAAAAGATGTGCAAGAGGCAAGCGGTTTCTATGCGAGGATTGTCGCAATTTGTCGAGATTATCCTTTCATGTACCTAGTTTGAAATTGTCGAAGAAAGGGTAATTTAGGTCTAAAATCCTCAATTTGGTAAAATACCTGGCGAAACCTTTGCCTTGAATGGCTGATATTGTAAAATATTTATATATTTAGTGATAGATTTGTCATAAATGTTTCAAATAATAATCTTGTAAACTACATAATTTTACGATAGCGAATTTTATTTACAGCAGGCAGGCAGGAATGGCGACCGTTAAGCGAAACGGCCAGAATCCGCCTGCTGATTTGTGCCTGCGGGGAGAGATGAACTTGTGATACTGACTCTATTTGACCAGGATAAAGCCTTCAATCTAGTTCTTCCTGACCGGGTAACAGGCAGGTATGTCTTAAGTACGGAAGATCAGGACAATAACCCGCTGGAAATGATGGCGGTAGAAGCAGAAAATGAACAATGGCATTTAAAATCCAACAAAACAGCTTTCCTGAAAAATGACCAGAACGAAAGAGTTTCCAGAGTCAGGCTGGAACCGTTTAAAACCTACACCATCCACCGGGACGGCCATTCCCACGCCCTGCTGTATGTGGAACCTCCTACATCTGGCCGCAATGAATACACCAAGCATACGGCGGTTTCCAACAGCATTAAGATAGGCAGATCGAAGGAAAGCCAAATCTGTTTTTCAAACAAGCTTGTGTCCAGCTCCCATTGTGTGATTGAGTACACTCCCAATGGAGGGGCAGTCATCAGGGACCAGAACAGCTCCAATGGTACATACGTAAATGGGGACCGGATCAAGGAGAAAAAGCTTAACGTCGGGGATGTTATTTTTATCATGGGCCTAAAGATCGTGTTCAACGGCCGCTTGCTGAGCCTGAATAATCCTCACGGCTCCGTTTTCCTCGACAGAAATTCATTACATCCTTATATCGCTGAAAAGCCCGTCATCCAGGAGGAAGAAGAGCTGGATGATTTTCATGTGGAAGAAGAAGCAGAAGGACTTTTTTACCGTTCCCCCCGTTTTAAGCGGGATATCAACACCGCTGTGATTAAAATAGACCCTCCGCCCCAGCAGCCAAGCCTGGAGGAGACTCCGCTGATGCTGATGCTCGGGCCTTCAATCACGATGGGGATGGCATCCATGTTCACCGGGCTGATTACCCTCCAGAATGTTATGAACAAGGACGGCGATATCATGATGGCGATGCCAACGCTGGTCATGTCGATCTCCATGCTGATTGGTACGGTTCTTTGGCCGATTTTAACGAAGCAGTATGAGAAAAAGAAGAAAATTAAGCTGGAAGGCATCCGCCAGGAAAAGTATTTGCACTATCTGGAAGAAATGAAGCAAGTCATCAAGGACGAATGTACCTATCAAAGTGAGATTCTCCATGAAAACCATGTGGGCCTTGACAATTGCCTTTCAAGGATCAAGCGGCGCCAGCGGAATTTATGGGAAAGAGGTCTTGGGCAGGATGACTTTTTAAAAGTCAGGCTCGGGCTTGGCGACCTGCCGTTGAATGCCGACGTTAAGTATCCGGAGAAGCGCTTCATGCTCGAGGATGATAATCTGCAGGACGAGCTTTATAAAATCGTGGAAACTCCGCAAATTCTGAAAAACGTGCCTGTCACCCTTTCGCTGGTGGAGGACCGGATCAGCGGGATCATAGGGAATCGCGAGGAAGTGAAGTCCTTTGTCAAAGGACTCATCTTTCAGCTGACTGCCCTGCACAGCTATGACGAACTGAAGCTGGTGTTCATCTATGATGATCGCGAGCAGGAGGACTGGAAGTTTGTCAAATGGCTTCCGCACGTGTGGAGCGAGGACAGAGATGTCCGGTTTATTGCCACCGATTCCAATGAAGTCAAGGAGCTTTCCGTCTACTTTGAAAAGGAAATCAATGCCCGTGCCGAGCTGACGGAAGATGAACTGAATGAAATTCCCCAGCACACAGTCGTCTTTTCAATGAGCAAGAGCCTGGGAGCAAAGGCAGAAATGATCAGTCTGCTGCTTAAGGAAAAGAAGAACCTCGGCTTTTCCCTCATTACACTATATGATGAGCTGAAAAACCTGCCGAAAGAATGCTCGAATGTCATCGAACTTGGCGGGGAGTACTCGAAGATCTTTGATAAAGATGATATCTCCGGGAAATATACCGGGTTCAATGCCGACATTTATATGCAGGAAGATCCGGAAGAACTGGCGGTGGCCTTGGCGAACATCCAGCTTGCCACCTCCGGGCAGGCCTATGTACTGCCGGAAATGCTCACGTTCCTCGAAATGTTTGGCGTTGGCAAGATTGAGCATCTGAACGCACTGACCCGATGGAAGGAGAACAATCCGACGGTCACCATTGAAACACCAATCGGCGTGGACGGATCAGGGGAGCCGTTTAAAATTGACCTTCATGAAAAATACCATGGACCGCACGGGCTGATTGCTGGGATGACCGGATCGGGGAAAAGTGAATTCATCATGACCTTCATCCTGTCGCTTGCGGTCAATTACCATCCGGACGAAGTGGCGTTCATTCTGATTGACTATAAGGGTGGAGGCATGGCGAATGCCTTCACGGACCTCCCGCATCTTGCCGGGACGATCACAAACCTGGACGGAGCCGCCGTCAACCGGTCGCTGATTTCCATCCAAAGCGAGCTGAAGCGGCGCCAGGCTATTTTTAGCGAAACGGGCCGCAGGCTGGATCAAAGCAACATTGATATTTATAAATACCAAAAGCTGTACCGCGAAGGACTTGTAACCGAACCGCTGCAGCACTTGTTCATCATTTCCGACGAATTTGCCGAGCTGAAATCCCAGCAGCCCGAATTTATGGAGCAGCTGGTCAGTGCGGCGCGGATCGGCCGGAGCCTTGGCGTGCATTTGATTCTCGCCACCCAGAAGCCTTCCGGGGTTGTCGACGATCAAATCTGGAGCAACAGTAAATTCCGGATTTCCCTGAAGGTCCAGGAAAAAGCGGATTCGATGGAGGTCATCAAGCGCCCGGATGCCGCCGAGCTTTCGACTACAGGACGCTTTTATCTCCAGGTTGGCTTCAATGAACTGTTCGAGCTGGGGCAGTCGGCGTGGGCCGGTGCACCATATTATCCATCCAATAAAGTGGAGAAATCGAAGGATGAAAGTGTTGTCGTCATTGACGAGCTTGGACGTGTGATGAAGACGGCAAAGATTGACCGCCGTAAACATACGGAGAAAAATCCGCCGAAACAAATTGATGAAGTGACCGATTATTTGGCCAGCCTCGCCAGGCAGGAGAACATCTCTGTCCGCCAGCTGTGGCTTGAGCCGATCCCAGCCTTCATTTTCCTTGATGAACTGAGGGAAAAGTACCAAGAAGATTGTCAGGACAGGTCGAACTTTGTGCTCAATCCGGTAATCGGCGAGTATGATGATCCGGCGAACCAGCGCCAAATGGTGATGAGAATGCCAATTACCCGCGATGGGAATGCGGTTATCTATGGAGTTGCGGGAGGCGGGAAGACGACACTTCTGTCTACGATGATTTATTCCTTAATGAGCGAGCATACCCCGGACGAAGTGAATTTTTATCTGCTGGATTTCTCATCCGAAACGATGACCTGGTTCCGGGAAGCTCCGCATGTCGGGGATGTCATCTTGTCGCACGAAAGCGAAAAGATTGCCAACCTGTTTAAAATGCTGGGCGGAGAGATTGAACGAAGGAAGAAGCTGCTTGCGATCTATGGCGGGGACTTTGGCCGCTACAACGAAATGTCGGCGGAAAGTCTGCCGGCAATCGTGGTGAGCATCCATAACTATTCAGCGTTCTCGGAAATGTATGAAGTCCAGGAGGAGGCGATCTCCTTCCTGACACGCGAGGGCGTGAAATATGGCATTTACTTCGTACTGACCGCCAGCAATACCGGTGCCATCCGCTACAGGCTGCTGCAGAATTTCAAGCAGCTGTATGTCCTGCAGCTTAATGACCGCACGGAGTATTCCGGCATCCTTGGCAGCATTGATGGTGTCTATCCATCGAAGTTTAAAGGCCGAGGCATTTTTAAAACCGATCAGACCTATGAATTCCAAAGTGCCCTTATTACCCGGAAGGCTGAAAATATGTACCAGTTCATCACAGACTATTGCCGGAATGCCAGGGAGAGCTGGAACCGCCCTGGTGCGAAGCGCGTTCCGATTTTACCGGAAAAGGTGAATGTAGCATCATTTGGCGACGAGCTGACGGACCGCAAAGGCCGGATCGCGGTTGGGATAGAGAAGAACTCTTTGAGGGTGAGCATGTTCGATTACAAAGAATCGTTTATCCATATCGCTTCCGGAAACAGTGCCGAAACGGTTACGCCATTCATGCAGGGTGCCGCCGAGCTGTTTGGCGAGCTGGGGAACGGAAGTGTGATCGTGCTTGACCCGAACCAGCATTTTACCTGGGATGAAAGCCGCCGTTATGAGTACCATTCCAACGCGGTGGATCTGGAACAGCAGGTAGTGGAACTGTTCCATACACTTGTGCATCGGAACAATACCACCAAGGACAGGATCGCCGAGGGGCTTAAACCGCCTGTATTTGATAAAATCGTTTGCCTCATCGATTCGTTCTCGGATCTGATGATGATGCTGTCACCGGATGCGCAGGATAAGCTGAAGGTCTTCTTGGAAAAAGGCAGCGGCCTGAATGTTCATATGATCATTTCCGACAGCGGCGATAAAATCAGCTCCTTCTCGTTCGACAGCTGGTTCAAGCAGCATGTTTCTCTGAACGACTTTATCTGGGCCGGCAGCGGAATTACCGACCAGTATGTCCTGAAGACATCCAAGGTGACAACGGAGATGTACCAGGAAATCCCGAACGATTTCGGATATGTCGTGGTGAAAGGAAAAGCAACGCTTGTGAAGCTGCTAAGGGCAGCAGCCACTAGAGAGGAGGAGGCCGTTTATCATGGATAAAGTACTCGTCGAGGTATATGTCCCGGCCTCCGAAAAGGAGTTTGACGTCTACTTGCCGCTCGAAAGCAAGCTTTACGAAGTCCTGGTTTTGCTCGCAGGAACGCTGACCGAGCTGTCGCAGGGTTTCTTTGCGGGAACCGCCGATACGATTCTGTGCGACCGGAAAACCGGGGCTATTTTAAACATCAATCAGACAGTGGAAGAAAATGGCCTCCTGAATGGGGCGAAGCTGATGCTGATTTAAGGGGTTGGTGAATCCTGGTTCTGATTTGGGAGCAGGGTTCACAGAGCCAAACCCATGCAGAAATGTAGATTTCGTTGAAACAAAATCGGGTGGGGGCTCCCGGTAAAAATGTCCCATTGGATATTCATAGACTTAGATCCGGGCATGTGGTTATTAAAACCAGCTGCCTGGAATCCGGTTGAATGAATATCAAGCCACTTTGGCACAGGCCTAGTGCCCTGATATTCATTCAACAATTATTGTGATGTGCTGGCAGGGAGGAGCAAAATGGCTTTTACAAATAGAATAAGGTTCATGCTTTTATTGATTTTTATCATGGCTGGGGGGACAGGCTGCATGGAGTCGGAAAGCAAAGTGCTTGGGCACCTGGAAGAGAAATACCATCAAAAGTTTGAAGTGGAAGAGGTAAAGGAAGGCAGTGATCTTTTTCCGGAAATGTACGGGAAGGACCAGGTATTTGCCTATCCGGAGGGCAAGCCCGAGTTGATTTTCGTTGCGGGGGAGAGCAAAAAAAACGATGGGGATTATTATGATACCTACGTTCTATCTTTGTGGGGAGAAGAGCTGACAGAGACGTACGAAGACCAGGTAAAGAAGGAAATTGCCGGTGACAGCATTTCGAAGTTCTATCTCCGGGCTGCGGACAACCAATATGACGCCAGCATGATGGATCTATCTGTTTTTGATTATCTTAAAAATAAAAATCAAAACGTGGATATCGTCCTGCAAATGGCCATTCTTACGGATGGGGAACCCAATCTCGATGAATATAAACAAGGGTTATTTCATTTATTTCAGCTGCTGAAGGAGCAGGGCACCGATAAATACACACTGTCCGTGGGATTTGTAGACAAGTCAGAGGAAGAAATTTCTGATTATATCAGAGTTTCGAATGTTAATAATGTGGCCTGGACAAATCTGAAGGGCAAGGTGTACGGCGCAATTGTTGCCCGTGATTATTCTGACATCCAAAATGCAGATGACCTGGTGGAATATTACCAGCCGAACGAGGAGCAATAGCATGTCTGTAAATAAATTGACTGATGAAGAGAAGAATTTATTGCTGCGGCTTTCCTATATTGATTTGCCAACGAGCTATGAAAACTCAAAAGACTCCCCGAATTTAGAACGGGTTGTCAGTGACTTGGCGCTCATGCCGGATTATGCAGAGGATGAGACGGTGATCGCCATTCAGGATTATCTTCAAAAGCCGAATAATAATCTGGCAGATTTGAAGTTTGCAGGCTATGAAAATAATAATCCGAATTTCAAGGATCTTATGGATCACAAATCGGTCTCGGGTTTTGTCGGGTATGCTTTCGAGGATAGGGAAGGAAACGGCGTGGCCCTGTTCAGGGGAAGTGAATCGCTGGTTAACCCGGGCCATCTGGCGACAGACTGGAAATCAAACGTTGAAGCGGCAATGGGTATTGACATCAAACAGCAGCGGGAAGCGGATGATTTTTACCAAAGGTATTTGGGTGAGCTTAGCGGAGAACGGTTAGTAATGGGCCATTCCAAGGGCGGCAACCTCACCTCGCATGTATTTGTGAACAACCTGGATGACAATGTGAAATCCTATGTCATCAATGCAGCTCCGATTTACTGGTGGGATTTGAGCGATGAGCAGAAAGAAGCATTAAAAGGTGATCGAAATTCATTCATTGTGTTCGAGCTTGATCCGGTATCACAGCTGGGCTATGTCCCCTACGTAGATAAAGTTGTATCAACCAAGCCGAGGGAATCCATGGGTGAGGTGCTGAATCCATTCTATGCCCATGGCCTTGCAAATGTCGGGGATTTTGACAGCGAAGGCAATTATGAACGATGTAAAACAGGCTCCAATTGGGCCCGCGATGGAGTGAATTATGTGTTAGCGGGAGTGATTTTTGGTGTCTCGATGTCGACTCCAGTTTTAATGAAAAAAGCCTCGGACTATGTGCGCAATGTGGCACCGCATGTGATTTCTGCCGCTGCCAAAGGGCTTACCAAAGCCGCGAACTGGTTACGGGATGAGTCGATTAAAATCATTACAAAGCTGCAGAACGTTACGAGGGAATTGAAGAGCAACCTGAACTCCTTTTTTAACGATATGATTCACAAAGCGAAGTCGCTTGTAGGAGGTGTGGCCGCATTCTTCGCCGGCGGCAGTGCAGCGGCAGCCGAGCCAGTGATCAAGGTCGATATCGGCCGCCTAAGGTACTATGCTGAAAGGCTTCAGAATCTGAAGCGCAGGACAGCCCACTTAAATGATATGGTGGACAGCCTCTACTGGGAAGCCGGGCTTTTGGGTCTTGATAATGTACTGAGGGCCGATTTAAGAACATCAGCCATTGATACTCGAATTACCCAAAGTGCTGCTTATTTAAACAGGACGGCTGAACTGATGCAAAGGGATGAGGCCTATCTATTAAACAGAGCGGGATCTGTCCGCTAGGAGGCATGAGAGATGGGGAAAATGGACCCGAAAGTAAAAAGCAAGATTAATAGAATTGCAGCTGAGTCACATGCCATCGCGAGGGAGCTGGAGGAAATTGCCGAGGGAATTGCCAGGGAATTTAAGGGGATTGGCGTTGCCCAGTGCTCATCCAGCCTCCAGGGAGCAGCCCAGAAATATCACAGGGTCTCAAGCGAGCTTAGGAGAATTTAAGGTCTATCCATTCGTATGACTCTTTAGGAGTTCATATAAAAAAGCCACTTTAAGGAGGTGAGAAGAATGTCAAGATCAATTATGGTTGAACCACAAAGACTGGAAACAGCAGCAAACAAAATTGACCAGCAGGCAGCTGACTACGAAAGAACGTATAAAGCTCTTTTTAGCGAGGTTGAGGCAATGGGAGCTGCATGGCAGGGAACAGATAACACTGCGTATGTCGGCCAAATCAAAGGCTTCATGGATGATTTCACAAAAATGACCAACCTGATGCGCCAGTACTCCGAGTTCCTGAAGCTAAGCGCGAAAACCTACCGTGAAACACAAAACGAAGTCATTAACCAGGCAAGAAGATTAACCAACTAATCCATTACATATTTAGGAGGTGGACATATTGGCAGCTGATGGAATTAAAATTACGCTCGGCGAGGTAAGCAAAACCGCTGGACAAATCCGTACCCTGAACCAGACGCTTTCCATCCGTCTTGAAGAAATCAAGAAGGAAATGAACGCCCTGGCTTCCGTCTGGAACTCTGATTCATCCAACACAATCAGGGGCAACTTCAATGCCCTGGCACCAAGATTTGAAGAATACCGCCAAGTCGTCGACAGCTACGCAAAGTTCCTCGACAACACAGTAACCAACTACAACCAGGCAGAAACAGCCATTAATAATAACGCTAGTTCTTTTAAGTAGGAAAAGCGGAGCCGACTGTCCAGCCCTGACAGGCATAAGACGCGCGCCGCAGGAAGTCGTTCTTTGACTTCTGAAGGGGAGTGGCTTATGACCCGAAGGGCTAGGAGGCGGAGCTGGACAAGGAAAAGCGAAGCCTTGGGAGGAACGTCAACTAAGACCCGCCACATCCTGTGGCGAACGTTGACGTCAGCACATCCTGTGCAAGTCTGACAAGCGCTGGCCGACTAAGATGGCCACGTCCTGTGGCAACGTCGGCACTAACATCCTGTCCGTCGAAGGTCCAGCAGGTGAAGTCGTTCTTTGACTTCATCAGCTGGACCGAAGCGACTCGAGGGGCTAGGCGCTGAAGCTGGACAAAGAAAAGCGGAGCCTTAGAAGGAACGTCAACTAAGATCCGCAACGTCCTGTTGCGAACGTTGACGTTAGCACATCCTGTGCAAGTCTGACAGGCATAAGACGCGCCCCGCAGGAAGTCGTTCTTTGACTTCTGAAGGGGAGTGGCTTATGACCCGAAGGGCTAGGAGGCGGAGCTGGACAAGGAAAAGCGTAAACGCCTTGGGAGGAACGTCAACTAAGACCCGCCACATCCTGTGGCGAACGTTGACATCCCGCTTCCTTTGGCAAGCTGGAAAGAAAAATGATGAGGGCAGACAGCACAGGCTCGCTGCCCTCTTTAAAACAAACATGATGGAGTCGAGTGAAGATGATTAAACAGGTAGAGCTGAATCTCGATAACTTTGGAGTTTCGAAGTTTTTATTTTATAAGGCCGCTGGGTCTGAAAATGTTGATGGAGCCCGCATTGACTGGCTGAAGAACAGCCGGATTCCTGGTGTCCTGCCATGCATCGCCATTCAGAAGGATGAGGACGTCTATATTCGCTATGACCTTGTATCGGAAACGACTCTCAGAAAAAAGCATTCAGTTATTACAAGGGATACTCTCTGCAAAGCCCTGATGGACCTGGCTGAAACCCTGGTGGAAGCCCAGGCTGGCGGATTGGACACAGAGAGTTTTATCCTGAACAAGGACCAGATTTATATTGACAGCTTTTCCGGCCGATTGGTTTTTATTTATCTGCCTGTAAAAAATCATGCCTTTGAAAAAAGGTCATTGAAGGAATTTTTACAGGAATTTATCACGATGGCACCGTACGACGAACAGGATGACGCCCGCTTCTTTATTAAACTTCATAATTATCTCCTGCAAACAAAGGAAATCTCCCCCACGGACCTTTCTGAAAAACTCCGGGAATGGGCGGCTGATTCGGAAATCCCTTTCTTCCAGCAGGATTGGAAGAGGCAGCCGCATTATTACAGTCCGGGAAGTCCTGCAGTGGTAGTGGACACCCCGGTTCAACAGGGCGTCGTGACATCGGAGTACAGCTCGCAGAAAAAGGATAAGAAAACAGGCCGGAAGCTCGAGATTGAGGAAGAGGTCCAGTATAAGCGGATCACCAGGACCGAGCTGGGAGACAACAGCTCGCTCCTGAAGGATGCCGCTTCATTAGGGGGCACTTCCATCAGCATCCTGCCGAATATCGGGACCCCTGCCAAAGACGAGGTGGAAGAGGAAGGCACGACCGTCCTGGGAGCTGCCGGGGAGGAGGAAGAGGGGACAACCTTCTTGGGCCTGGAACCTTCAGCCAAGCCATTTTTGCTGGCGAGTGCCACCAATGAAAGAATCAAGATCGATAAAAGCTTGTTTAAAATGGGGCGCGATCCCCTGCAGACACATTACACTTCAAAGAACAGTGTGGTGGGGCGGGTCCACGCCCAGCTGCTCACAATCGATGGAGAGTATTTTTTTGAAGACAATCATTCGACAAACGGCAGCTTCGTGAACGGAGTGAAGCTGCAGCCGAAACAGCGGCAAAAAATCAGGCATGAAGACAGAATCAGGCTGGCCAACGAGGAATTTGTATTCAGGCTGTTTTAGTCCAATTTTACAAGAAGGAAGGAGGGGAACGGGATGCCATTTCAATTGGCCTATCATACGGACATCGGCATCAGAAAGAAAACGAATCAGGATGGCCTGCTGCTGAAAACAGCGAAAACGCCGGACGGGCAAGTGGGGTTGTTCGTGGTGTGCGACGGCATGGGCGGACTTTCGCACGGGGAGCTTGCGAGCGCGACCGTCATCCGGGGAATGTCCGGCTGGTTCGATGAACAGCTTCCGCGCCTCCTTGCTGAGAAAAAGGAACGGAATATTGTGAGCGGGCTGGAGGCTTGCATTCGTGAGCTTAATGATAAAATCCTCCAGTTTGGCGAGGCAAATAAGATCAAGCTTGGCACCACCATCACGGCGCTGCTTGTCATCTATTCCCGCTATTATATTGTCCAGATCGGCGACAGCCGGGTTTACAGCATCCATCATCAGCTAAAGCAGCTGACAAAGGACCAAACCCTGGTTGCTCGGGAGCTGGAGCGGGGCAACCTCACAGAGGAACAGGCGAAAGTGGATCCGCGGCGGAACATCCTCTTGCAATGCATCGGGGCGACGAGGGAGCTTGATGTTACGATTTCCGAGGGGTACATCGAGGAAGGTGCGCTATATATGCTGTGCACGGACGGCTTTTACCACGAGGTGATGGAGGAAGAACTTTTGACCACCCTGAATCCTGACCGATTTTATGGGGAAGAGCAGATGAAAGATAAAGTAGTTGAGCTGGTCGAGCTTGTGAAGCAGCGGCAGGAAAGTGACAATATTTCCGTTGTTGTGGCGAAGGTGACGGCCTGATCAACAGTTTCAGCGGGAAGTTCTTTTAATAGAACCGCAGACGGTGTTTCTGAAAGGTTCAGAGGCAGTTTCCGGTTGCATCGGCAGGGGCTGCTTTTAAAAGACGCAACCATTATTGGAAAGGCCATTCAGCCTGAGGGGGGATTTACTTGATACAGATCGGAACAATCATAGATGACAGATACGAAATCCTCAAGGAGATCGGGCGCGGGGGCATGAGCGTCGTATATCTGGCGATGGACAACAGGCTCAATAAATCCCTTGTGGTCAAGGATATCCGCAAACGGGCCAACAGCAATAACGAGCTGCTGATCAACTCTCTCGTTGTTGAGGCAAACATGCTGAAAAGGCTGGATCACGGTGCTTTGCCCCGGATTTACGACATTATTGATTCAGCTGGCGATATCTATGTGGTCATGGATTACATCGAGGGCGAGTCGCTGAAAGAAAAGCTGAAGCGCGAGGGGAAAATCGCCGCGGATGAAGTGATCGACTGGGCCCGCCAGCTCAGCCATGTCCTCGGCTACCTTCATTCCAGGAAGCCCAATCCGATCATTTACCGGGATATGAAGCCGGACAACGTGATGCTGACACCCGAAGGAAAAATCAAGCTGATTGATTTCGGGATTGCCAGAGAGTATAAAACCGACACTTCTTCGGATACCACCAACCTTGGAACGAAAGGGTATGCCGCGCCGGAACAGCTTTCCGGAAAGCAGACCGATGCGCGGACCGACATCTACAGCCTTGGCGTTACCCTCTACCACCTGGTGACTGGGAAGAGCCTGAGCGAGCCGCCTTACGAGGTGAAGCCAATCCGCCAGTGGGATCCGGCTTTGCCGGAAGGGCTTGAGCACATTATCAACAAATGCACCCAGTCCGAGCCTGGTGACCGTTATCAGACATGCGAGGAGCTCGCGTATGATCTGGAGAATATCGACCGGCTCACGCAGGGCTATAAAAACAGGCTGATGAAGCAATTAACCTTATTCCTGATTCCGGCAGTGATGTTCCTCGGGTTTTCGACAACCTCGGTTCTCGGATACAAAGGCATGAAAAATGAACAATTCCAGGATTATATGGGCCTTGTCAACCAGTCTAGCCTGGCGCTGATTGAAGGGAAAGAAACGGAGGCCGCAGAGCTTCTGGAGCGTGCCATCACGGTAGTGGACAACAAGAGGCCTGAAGCGTACATCAATCTGCTTGATTTTTACATAAACCGGGGTGATGTCGATACCGGCCTGGAGAAAATGACGTCCTATATCAACGATAAATATGGGAATGTCCATAAAAATGATGCTGTCCTGTTCAAAATGGGGATGACGTATTTTGATGTGAAACGGGATTATACGAGTGCCCTGAGGTATTTCCAGCAGGTGGATGAAAAAGAAATCCCTGATGCGAAGTACTATAAATCCCTTGCCGCCACGATGGGAACCTTGAATATCAATTATAAAAAGTTTGCCGGCGACCTTCTCGAATTCCAGAAGTTTAATGACAGCCTCCCGAACAATGCGAAAAAAATCGAGAACTACAATTCGCTGGCCAATATTTATATCTCGTATAAAAGCCAAATTAGCGAGGCGAACACCGAGGCGATTGATATTGTGCTAAAAGCGGGAGACATCCTCGAACAGCTGGGGCAGGAAGAGCTGCAGTTCAGATATGAAATGGAGTTTGAGCAAAAGCTGGCCCAGGCGTATTACAGCAGGGCCGTGAATTCCGAGGATAAGCTGACTGCTAGGGATGATTACGAGCTCGCCGTCGAGCACTATAGCAAGCTGATTGAATTGAATGCGCCAAATCAGGAAGAAATCCTTGGCAACATCGGGGTCATCCATCAGGAAATGGGCGAAAGCTCGCAGGCTGTCGAGCAATTCCAGACCGCAATCAAGAAACTCCCCGACAGCATCAACATTCACGTTAAGCTCGGGAACCTCCTGCTCGACATCGAGCAAAGCAAGGAAGAAAGCAAGCGGAACTATAAAGAGGCAAAGCAGCTCTATCAAAAGGCCGGCAAGCTCAAAGGCGCACGTGAAGATGAAGCCTTCAAGAAGCTGACGAGGCGGATGGAGAATTTGCGGATTTTGTAGTAATTGTATTGGGCGATTATAGTGACTGGGGTTGAGGAGATTCTGAAAAACTAGCTAATGCAAAGGGTTCATGGGGACCCGATTTGCTAAGAATCAGAGAGTATGGTCGTTATAAAGGGTTCATGGGGACCGAAATGGTGCGGGGAAGAGCAAATTGATCATTATGAATAAGTTCATAACGCCTGTAATTTGCAGGAACCAAGGAAAAGGTCGTTATAAAAGCTGCTAATTTGAGTGGAAACCTCCCTAATCTTTAAACCGACGATTTTATTCCTGATTAGCAGTGGTTTATTCCTGATTAAAGTCTATATATCACTGATTACGCTTGATATATTCCTAATAGCTGTAAAATCATTACCAAATTCAATAGGATGGTTCTTTTAAAAATAGTAACTTTTCAACTGCATCGGAAATTGACAGATAAAAGGCTGTGAAAGTATGGAATACCAGATTATGTTTTACGGGGGCATGGCGGGTGCGGCGCTGGCACTGGTTCTGTCAGTCTTCCTTTATATAAAACTGAATATCCCGCAGGTGGTGAAGGATTTAACTGGTTTCACCCTTCCTGGCGCCAACAGGATTTCAAACTCCATGAGGAATTCTGATGCTGAGCAGACTGGCAGAATCACCAACGAAATTAAGTTGCGAAAGCATGTGGAAGTGGAAGGGTCACACCCAGCGCCGACCGCCCTGCTTAGCCCGGATGGAAGCGGCGCGGCGATATTGACCGGAAACCCAACGGGAACAACGATCCGAATGGGCAAGAAGGGGAGCGCTGCTTCAAAGCCGGAAGCGGAAAGGGTGTCATTTTCAAAGCGACACAATGTTGATCATGGAAGCGGAACAACGCTTTTAGCTCCGCAAAAAGCAGAAGGTACCACTCTTTTATCACCCCAGTCTGCGGAAGCCACTGCACTCCTGAGAGAACAAGAGGCGACAGCACTGTTAAAAGACACAAGTAGACCGGCTCAGGACGAAACGGCGTTTTTATCAGGAAAACAAGGTCAAGGCGCAGCAACCTTTTCGACAGAACAGCGCGCAGCTTCTGACTTAAAAGTAACTTCGCATCAGCATTTGGAGGAAACGGCACTTCTGACCGAAGCACCATCAGGCCAGGAGGAAACGGCCCTTCTATCCGAAACACAGCCAGACCTGGGGGAAACCGCACTTCTGACACAAGCGCAACCAGAAGCGGGAGAAACGGCAATTCTTTCAGAAGCACCGCCAGGCCAGGAAGAAACCGCCCTATTATCCTCGCACCCAGATAAAGGGACAACCTCGCTTTTAGAAGAAAGAATGCGACCAGGTCAGGAGGAAGCACGGGCCGCCGCCTTTGATGAGACGATGATTCTCTCGGACCTGGAGGAAACAACCGTCCTCTCGGAGATCGAGGGCACCGCACGGCAGGCCGCAGCTGCCGCAGAACCTGAGCAAGAAACGGCTTTTAAGAAAGAAGTGGACATTATGATCGTCCATTCTTCGACCACGATTTAAGAAGGAGAAGGAAATGATAGGGACAATACTGGGAATCTATAAAAAGAACAAATGGATTGTATTGGCATCCGCTGTAATCGTGCTGCTCGCTTCGATCCTTGTATTTGATACCAAGGCGTTGTCCAACTGGTTCGGCGTTGACAGGAAGGTTACGTTCAATGGCGATACCTGGGACATGAGCGACCGCTTCAACAAAGGATGGAAGACCAATGGGAATTCCGTTACCTTTGTTGTTGACTTGCAGGATGATTATGAAAACAAGTTTAAGGAGCCTCCCGCTGAACCGGTGGATCGGCCTTTTACCATTAAGGCAGCCTACCAGGGAAATGGAATCTCTGTACCTGAGCCTGTGAAAGTGGGCGGTGAGGCTGGCTTTAAGGGCCAGTACCAGGTGACCATTCCTTTTAATAAGGAAGGACGACTGGATATACATATTAGCATTGATGGAAATAATGGCTGGGACGCCCGCCCATCATCCGGAAGCTTTAGCATTACCAGGGACACAACGGCACCAGCAGTGGAGCTTTCAGGAATTGAAAATGGCGCCCTTTCCACCAGGGATGTCGGCATCAAGGTCAAAGTGGCCGAGACGCATTTCCAAACCAGCCAGGTGGATGTTTCCGTCACGAAGGATGGAAAGAGTGCCGGCCAGCTGGACTGGCAGAACAGAGGGGAAACAACCGAAAAAACGTATTACTTTAATAAAGACGGGGAATACAAGCTTTCGGTTTCAGCTGTGGATGAGCTGGGCAATGCGTCCGGGACGAAAACCATCAGCTTTGCGATCCGCACCAAAGGCCCTGTTTTAAGTATCAGCGACCTTGAGGGGAATAAACCTCTGGATGAAATCACTAAAACGAAGAAAATAGGCATTGCCGTAGAGAGTGGCATTTCCATTGGCTCTGCGTATGTGGAAATCACGAAGAACGGCGGGGCACCTACGAAGCAGGAATTGGCGGTTGATGGCAAATCAGCGAGCCTGAGCTATCCTGTTACAGAAGGGAATTTCAAGCTAACCGTCTATGTTGCAGAAAAACATGCACAGGGAAAAACGCACCAGCTTCCGGCCTATGCTTTTACGGTGGATCATACCGGCCCTGAGGTTAGCGTAGCAGGTGTGAAGGACAAAGAAAAATATGAATCAGCCAAAAGTGT
Organism: Mesobacillus foraminis; assembly: GCF_004340465.1. Lineage (GTDB taxonomy): Bacteria > Bacillota > Bacilli > Bacillales > Cytobacillaceae > Mesobacillus_B > Mesobacillus_B foraminis. Next base: position 234,032 of record NZ_SLVV01000008.1, read on the forward strand.
TGAAATTGCCGTGCAGGACCCGCATTTTTCCGGCGGAGAAGTGACGGTGACAAGAACTGGATATAACGGAAAAGAGACACCTCAGACCTATCAGCTGAACCGTGAAGGAAAAGCAACCTTGAGGGCGGAGCGGGACGGGTTGTATGAGATCTCGATCCAGGCTGCCGATAAAGCCGGAAACCAGACGCAGAAAGCCATCTCTTTTACCATTGATGGCGATAAGCCGGAAGTAAAACTTTCCGAAGATGTGGATGGCAAGTATTTTAATGAAAATAAAACCTTAAAGGTTTCCGTCCAAGATTTTACACTAGTTGAAAAGCCTGTTCTCAAAGTGACAAAGGATGGAAAAGAGTACCTCAATGAAGAGCTGGATCTAAGTTTCTTCCATTATCAGAAGATCCTAACTTTCAAGGAGGATGGCGTATACGAGCTCCAGTTAAGCACGGCGGATGCCTTTGGCCGCGAGTCCGGGCTGGAACCAGTGACGTTCACGATCGACCAGACGAAACCGGCGCTCGGCATCGATAACGTCGAGAACAGCCAGATTTACAACAGTGATCTTACTATTGGCATTACCGCGGCAGATAAAAACTTCGTGCTGGAGAATACGAAGCTTTACGTGACCAGGAACGGAGCAAAGTATCTGGCTGCATCAGGAAAAGACGCGGTTCAGAAGCATAAATTCAATCAGGACGGCGAGTACGTCATCTATCTTGAATCTACCGATAAAGCGGGGAACAAGGCAACAAAAGAAGTTGCTTTTACCCTTGATAAAACAAAGCCTGGCCTAAGCATTACCGGCGTTGAAAATAAAGAGATTGCCCAGAAGAAGGACAATGTCATTCTCGCTGTGGAAGATTTAACGCTGGATTTAAAACGGACAGCCGTTGAAGTGACCAGGGACGGCAAGGAGTATGAACTCGGCAAACTGAAGTGGGAGACAACCAGGACGAGTTCCGGTCTGAAGAAAGCAGCAGCACAGCTGTCTTTTGAACAGGAAGGAACCTACGAAATTACCTTTAGCTCGGCGGACGCCAAGGAGAATGTTGCTGAAAGTGTAAAGGTCGCTTTTACCATTGACCATACGCCTCCAGCGCTCGAAATCAAAAACGTCGATAACAATGGGCTGTACAAGGAGTCAAAGAAGGTCGAAATCTCTGTAAAAGACCTGCATAACGTGATTGAAAATACGAAACTGTATGTAACACGCAATGGAAAAGAATACCTGAAGGCAAACGGAAAAGAGGCTGTGAAATCCCACCTGTTCGAGGAGGATGGCGAGTATGTGATCTACCTCGAATCGACGGATCAGCCAGGAAACAAAGCACAGCACCCACCGGTTGCTTTTACCATCGACCAGACGGCTCCAAAACTGAGCATCACAGGGGTTCAAAATGGAGAAGCTGCCCAGAAGAAGGAACATGTCATCCTGACAGTGGAAGACCTGACGCTTGATATGAAGAGGACGGCAGTCAAGGTGACGCGGGATGGAAAAGAGTTTGATCCGGGAAAGCTGAAATGGGATCGATCCAAAACCGACGCTGGCCTGAAGAAGGCGGCGGCCGAGCTTTCCTTTGATCAGGAAGGCAGCTACGAAATCTCTTTCAGTTCGGCGGATTCAAAGGAAAATGCAGCTCAAACACTTAAAGTGGCCTTTGATATCGACCAGACGGCCCCGGCTTTAGAAGTGAAGAATGTCGAGAACAACGGGCTATACAAGGAAGCAAGAACGATTGAAATTTCGGTGACGGATCTTCATCCGGCGATTGAAAGCACCAGGCTGTATATCACCCGTAATGGGGAAGAATTCCTTAAGGCGAGTGGTAAAGAGGCCGTAGCATCCCACCTGATTGATCAGGATGGCGAGTACGTGCTCTACCTGGAGTCCACTGATGGCCCGGGAAATAAACGCGTGCTTGAACCGATGTCATTTACGATTGACCAAACGAAACCAAAGCTAAAGATTACCGGAGTCGACGATGAGGAACATGCCAAGTCAAAAGAGGGAATCGTGCTTACTGCGGAGGACCTTACGCTGGACCTCAAGGAAACCGTCGTTGCGGTAACCAGGGACGGCAAGCCTTATGACCTTGGCAAGCTTGACTGGAAGGTCACAAAATCGGATGACAATATCCGGACAGCCGAAGTGAAGCTTTCCTTTGAAAAAGAAGGAGATTACGTGATTCAGTTCAGCTCCACTGACGCGGCGAAAAATAGTGCTGATCATGTATCTAAGGCTTTCACCATTGATCATACAGCTCCAAAGATCAGTCTCGGCGGAATTGCACAGGGAGCCTTCGTTCAAAAAGGCAAGACCGTGACCATTAAGGTCGACGAGCATAATTTTGCCTATAACAAGGTGAAGATTAAGGCGACCCGCAATCATGAAGAATACGATTTGGGGAACTGGGAAAACACCGGAGAATCCTCGAAGCTGTCTCATGTTTTCAACTCCGATGGCGATTATGAAATCACGGTGAGCGCCGAGGACAAGGCGGGGAACGCTGCAGAGGCGAAAACACTCAGTTTCACGGTGGACAATGTGAAGCCGGCGATCGATATTTCCGGCGTCGCCAAGGATGCCTATTATAAAAACGGCAAGAATGTCAGCATCCAAATCAAAGAGCACAATTTTAAAAACAATGATGTCAGCATCTCTGTCACTCGACAAATCGAAGTGAACGGCAAAAAAGCAGTCTACTCCATCGGCGAGTGGAACAATGCCGGTGAGGTTTCCAGCCTGAGCCATCATTTTGGCCAGGATGGCGAATATGAGATCGTCGTCAAGGCGACCGATGCTGCCGGAAACAAGGCAGAAACGAAAACCGCCCACTTTACGATTGACCAGGTTGCTCCTGGCCTGAGCATCACCGGCGTTGAATCTGGCGAGGATTATCCTGTCTCAAAGACAGTGACGATGAAGGCAACTGACCGCAACATCGATATGGCTAGCACGAAAATAAGTGTGACCAGAGACGGCAAGGCCTATAACATTGGAAGACCGACCCTTGCGAACGCCATTACAGCGGCAAAGAGCTTTACTTTTAGCGAAGAAGGCCGTTATGTGATTTCGTTTAAAGCGACCGATAAAGCGGGCAATTCCACGACTCATGATCAAATTGATTTTATTATCGACAAAACGACTCCGGTCGTGAAGATTGATGGAGTGGAGGACGGTTCCTTCAATCCGGAAAGCAAGTACGTCACCCTGTCGGTGGATGAGCTGAACTATAAGACAAACAATGTTTCGGTTACGGCTACAAAGGATGGAAGTCCGTTCAGCATCGGTGCCTGGGAGAACACAGGCAAGGTGTCGAAGCTGGGATACAACTTCAGCCGCGACGGCCTATATACACTCAATATCAGTGCTGAGGACAAGGCCGGAAACGGGCCTGCTTCCAGGAAAACCACTTTTACCATCGATACGGTAAAGCCGGCAATTGAAATTTCCGGTGTGGAAAATAATGCGTATTATAATGTAACAAAGCCAGTGTCTGTTTCGATTACAGATGTCAATCTGGATATCAACAGAATCAAGGTGACCCGTAACGGAATGAGCTACAGCCCAGGCGGTTTTGCGGTCAGCGGGAACACGGCATCGCTGAGCCACAGCTTCGGCCAGGAAGGCGAATACCATGTAACGGTTGATGCGACCGATAAGGCGGGCAACTCTTTCAGCAGGGAAATTACGTTCACGATTGATAAAACCAAGCCGGTCATCACGCCGAAAATGAATGGCGAGACCATAAAAGACGGTGCCTACATCAATAAGGTGTTCACACCAGTTTTTGCCCTTGATCAGAGTGAAGACAGCATCGTTTCTGTATCGCTGAACGGCAAGAACATGGGAACCAAAATCCCGATGGCCTCCAAGGAAATGAAGTATTCCTATAAGGTGCTGGCCCGCGATAAAGCAGGAAACGAAGCGACTCTTGAAATTTCATTTACTTTGGATACAACCAAGCCGCAGCTGAATGTAACTGGCGTGCTGGATGGATATTTCAAGGATAATATCGCACCGCGCGTGACGTATTCCGATATTCATCTGGACAGCGGAAAGACCTCCGTCACCTTGAATGGGCAGCCATATGTCAATGGAACAAGGCTTGAAAAGGAGCAGGATTATGTGCTTAAAGCGCTCATAACCGACCTGGCCGGCAATGTGTCTACAAGAACAATTGTATTTACGATCGATAAAACATCGCCTGTCATCAAGTTCAAAGAGCCGATTTCCAATAAGTACTTCAACGAAGACCTGATTCCAGAGCTTTTGATTGAGGACCTGAATGCCTATGACATCATCGCCATGATGCTCGACGGAAAATCCTATGAGCTGGGCGATCCGATTAAGGAAGAAGGCAAGCATGTGCTGTTCTTTGAAGTCAAGGACAAGGCGGGCAATATCAAGCAGATGAGTGTTGAATTCATTATTGATAAAAGCGCGCCAAAGGTGATTTTTGAAGGTGTCAAGAAAGCGGCTAAATACCGCGACCCAGTCAATATTTCCATCACCCTCGACAATCCGCAGGATACGATTAAGGATGTCTCCATCAATGGAGAGCTATTTGACGGGGAAGTCGTGGAGGAGAATGGCCAAAAAGTCATCAAAACCACACTGAGTGATATTAATAAATATGAAATCAAGGTAACAGCGTATGATGAAGCAGGCAATGAAACAGAGAAGGTCCTTCCATTCGAGATTGTCGAAAAAGGAGCACTCGTCAAGCTTTACGAAAACAAGCCATTGTTTGCCGGAACAATTGCAGGACTTCTGGGTATCGTGACAGCTGCAGGATTCATGGCTGCGCGAAGCAGGAAAGAAGAACAGCCAGAAGAATAGAAAGAAGGAAGAGGTTTTAAAGGGGCATCCCTTTAAGGCCTCTTTTTATGTTGGAGTGAAGTTTGAACAATTAGCGACAATTAGGGAGAGTACAGCAAGTTCACTCTATTGTATAGTAAAATAGACCTAGTTAAATAGGAGGGGGAATTTTACATGAAGCTGATGTATTCATTGCTTGCCAGTTTACTAATGTTGAGCCTGGCCGCATGCGGAGGCACAGAAACATCCACCGCGGTGAAGGAAGAGAAGCAGGAAGAAGTAAAATTGCTGGATCGTAAAGAATTTGAACAGATGTATACCGATCCTGAAAAATACAAAGGATCAAAGGTGGAGTTTTACGCCAAGGTATTTGTGGAGCCGGAAAAAGATGAAGAGGGCACTTATCTTCAGGTGTATGCCAATAATAATGACGAACGAAACACCATCATTGGATATGAAGATCCTGATTTTGACGTCAAGGTGGACGACATTATCCTGGTCAAAGGAACAGTGGAAGATGTATTTGAAGGGGAAAATGCACTTGGCGGGACTGTAACGGCCCCGATGATCCGGGCGGAATCCATCCAGCAATCCGACTATGTCACCGCCTTCTCTCCACCTAAAAAAACCATTGAAGTCAGTAAAGAAGTGGACCAGCACGGCTACATCATCAAGCTCAATAAAATAGAGCTGGCCGATACGGAAAGCCGAGTATACGTGACCGTCACCAACAAGACGAAAGAAAACATCTCTTTCTTCTCTTTTGATGCGAAGGCTGTAGCTGGAAGCAAACAGCTGGAAACACAGGACAATTACGAGGCAGCCTATCCGGAAATTCCTTCCGATATCCTGCCCGGCGTCCAGAGCGAAGGAATCATTGCCTTCCCGGAACTGCCCGAAAAAGGGAATGTAAAAATCCTCTTTGAAGGCTCCTCCGATAACTATGAGCTAGAATTTGAACCGTTTGTATTCGATGTCGAATATTGATGTGGTGTTGGCCTTCCTTTTCCTGTGCGGCAGGGGAGGGCTTTTTACAGGTATCTGTCCTAGAGAACAGAAATACGCTGGTTGTGATAACCCCTGAAAAATGGTCACTGTCACACCTCTGACACCGGTTTTTCAATAAAAGCCGATAATCGATGCATAAACCGAAATAATACATGCATAACTTCCCGGGAACGATGCATAAACTTAATTTTTTGATGCATAACTAGTATTCCCTCTATAAAACTAGGAGACGAAAAAAACCGTAAACCTAGTTAAAACTGGGCACCCACCCCAAAATTGCCCACTTGTCCTCAAACCAGAACAGGAATACGCCGATCCTAATCTGAAACCAGCTTAAAAAAGGTCACTGTCACACATCTGACACCGGTTTTTCAATAAAAGCCGATAATCGATGCATAAACCGAAATAATCGATGCATAACTTCCCGGGAACGATGCATAACCTAAATTTTTTGATGCATAACTAGTGTTCCCTCTATAAAACTAGGAGGCGAAGCAATGTAAAACCTATTTAAAGCTGGTCTCTCACCCCAAAAGTGCCCACTTGTCCTCAAATCAGAACAAGAATACGCCGATCCTAATCTGAAACCAGCTTAAAAAAGGTCACTGTCACACCTCTGACACCGGTTTTTCAATAAAAGCCAAGAATCAAAGCATAAACCGAAATAATCGATTCATAACTTCCGGGGAACGATGCATAACCTAAATTTTTTGATGCATAACTAGTGTTTCCCCTATAAAACTAGGAGACGAAAACATCGTAAATCTAGTTAAAGCTTGTCACCCACCCCTAAATTGCCCACTTGTCCTCAAACCGGAACAGGAATACGCCTTTCCTAATCTGAAACCAGCTTAAAAAAGGTCACTGTCACATCTGACACCGGTTTTTCAATAAAAGCCAAGAATCATAGCATAAACCAAAATAATACATGCATAACTTCCCGGGAACGAAACATAAGTCGAAATAATCGATGCATAACTCATTTCCCTCCCCGAAAAAAGGGACTAAAATAAAGAAACTATCCCGCCGCCGGCCCCAGCTCCCGCCTCAAACCGGCCTCCATGCTTCTTTTTCATCACGAATTCCCATTTTTCTTCAAAAACTAGCAAATCCAGCAGGTAAATAGTTACTATTTTCCTATCGCTGTGGTAAAATAAACAATTAGTGTAGAATATGGTTTTGCGTTATACGCGGTAGCGTCTGTATAGTTTGAGAACTCCTTGTCTATGTTGGTAGATGTAGGGGTTAAACCAGCCGCAGCCAGCCATTGTCAAGGAGGATAAAAAAATGTTAGCAAGGGATATTGGAATTGACCTTGGTACGGCTAACGTGTTGATCCACGTCAAGGGCCGTGGGATTGTGTTGAATGAGCCGTCTGTTGTGGCGCTTGATAAGAATACGGGCCGGGTTTTGGCCGTTGGAGAAGAGGCGCGCCAGATGGTGGGCCGTACACCTGGGAATATCGTCGCAATCCGTCCATTGAAAGATGGAGTTATTGCTGATTTTGATGTAACGGAAGCAATGCTGAAGCATTTTATTAACAAATTGAATGTCAAAGGCTTCCTGTCCAAGCCGCGCATCCTGATTTGCTGCCCGACAAACATTACGAGCGTCGAGCAAAAAGCAATCAGGGAAGCTGCGGAAAAGAGCGGAGGCAAGAAGATCTATCTGGAGGAAGAGCCTAAGGTTGCTGCAATCGGTGCTGGCATGGACATCTTCCAGCCGAGCGGAAACATGGTCGTTGATATCGGCGGCGGAACAACGGATGTTGCTGTCCTTTCTATGGGGGATATCGTGACTTCCACTTCTTTAAAAATGGCCGGTGACAAGTTTGATGCTGAAATCCTGAATTATATCAAACGGGAATATAAGCTTCTGATTGGTGAGCGCACAGCCGAGAATATCAAGGTGACCATCGGAACCGTGTTCCCTGGCCTTCGCAGCGAGGAAATGGAAATCCGCGGCCGGGATATGGTATCCGGTTTGCCAAGAACGATTTCTGTCCGTTCTGAGGAAATCGAGCAGTCTCTAAGAGAATCTGTAGCGGTCATCGTCCAGGCAGCGAAGACGGTCCTGGAAAGAACACCGCCTGAACTGTCTGCGGACATCATTGACCGAGGAGTGATTTTAACCGGCGGCGGCGCCCTGCTTCACGGCATGGACACCCTTCTGGCAGAAGAACTGAAGGTTCCTGTGCTGGTAGCGGACAATCCAATGGAGTGTGTGGCCGTTGGAACAGGAATCATGCTTGACAATCTTGACAGGATTGCAAGAATAAAAATATAAAATAACACCACTTAAAAGAAAAAAATCCGGGTCAATCGGCAAACATCGCCGCTGAAGCCAGGATTTTTTCTTTTTTTACCCGAAAAAGGCTCTTTAAAACGCAAAAACCATCAAATTTCTACAATTTGTTAATGTTTCTTGTTGAAAATTTTTGTAAAATAGTAGATGAGTAAAAAAGTATTTATTTTACTACATATCCTTCTGAGGTGGAACACAAGAGATGTTCAGAGGTTTTTATACAGTGGCGTCCGGGATGCTTGCCCAGCAGCGCCGCACTGAAATGCTTACAAACAATATGTCCAATTCCAATACACCGGGCTTTAAAGCCGACCAGGCAGCAATGAGGGCTTTCCCGGAAATGCTTTTGCAGCGCTATGACCAGACTGCCCCAAATGGTACGGGAAAAGAGGTTGGCGCTATCAATACTGGCGTATACATGCAGGAGGCAATGCCGAAGTTTATCCAGGGTGACATGCGGGAAACCGGAAAGAAAACCGATATCGCGCTGGTCGATGTCGCTATGCCGGCGGATGAGGAAACAGGAATGAGCGGCTCGGTACTTTTTACCGTCCGACTCCCTGATGGCACGGTCCGCTATACACGCAACGGAAATTTCACGCTGGACGGCCAGGGGTTTTTAACGACGGCGAGCGGCCAGTACATCCTGGATCGGCAAGGAAATCCAATCCAGCTGTCCAGTGATCAGTTCACTATCAGCGAAACGGGAATTGTAACCGGCCAAAATGGTGAAACTGCCCAGCTTGGGATCGGCCTTGCCGGCAACCCGAATCAGCTGATTAAGGAAGGAAGCGGTCTGTTCCGCACGGAAAACGGCGAGGCGCTTCCTGATGCAGCAGGGACCAATGGAGCCGAGTTCAAGCTTCAGCAAGGCTTCCTGGAACAGTCCAATGTAGATCTTAGCCAGACGATGACTGAAATGCTGACCGCCTACCGTGCATTTGAGGCGAACCAAAAGGTTTTGCAGGCATATGATCAGAGCATGCAGAAGGCTGCGAATGAAATTGGCAGACTATGATTAAATTAATAGAGAAGAAATGGAAATCATAAGAGGTAAATCATGAACCGAACAATGATAACTGCAACCAACACGCTGGCCCAGCTGCAAAAGCAAATGGACAGCATCAGTCATAATATCGCTAATGCCAATACGAACGGGTATAAGAGCCGGGAAACTACGTTTAGTGACCTGGTCGTCCAGGAGTTCCGCAATCAGCCGCAGGATCAGCTGGAGGCGAACCGCCTGACACCTTATAACATCCGTCAGGGGACAGGAGCTAAAATTGCCCAGTCCCAGCTTGTCCTGACGCAGGGTGCTTTGAAAACGACCGACCGGGGGCTTGATACTGCTTTTACAAAGGAAGGGCAGTTTTATACCATTCTGGCTCAGGGGGAAGATGGCAGCAGCTCCGTCTCCTATACAAGGGATGGTGCCTTTTACCTAACGCCTGTATCAGAAAGGGAATCCATGGTCGTCACCGGGAACGGGGATTCTGTTCTTGATGAAAATGGGGAACCGATTTCCTTTACAGGCACACCAAAAGAATTTAAAATTGCCGGAAATGGCGAGTTTGTGGCGATTATGGCAGATGGGAGCTCGCAGCAGCGAAACCTGGGGGTTGTCAGGGTGGATAAACCGCAATTCCTGGAGCAAAAAGGCCATAATCTTTATGGTTTGCCGGAGAATCTGGCAGCGCTGGGTGTAACCGAAAATGATATCGTGACCGGACTTAATGGAGCTTTGCCCAGCGAGATCGCCATTCAGCAGCATACGCTTGAGCAATCCAATGTAGATGTAAGCAAGGAAATGACCGACCTTTTGAACGTTCAGCGCGGCTATCAGTTCCATTCCCGGTCCATCTCCATCGCCGATCAGATGCTGGGGCTTGTGAACGGGATTCGTTAAGAGGGCACGCATGGGATCAAGCCGCTGCCCGATAGATAAATAGGCAAGGGCTTGCGGACGGAATACGTGAAGAGGGGAAGAAAAGCATGGCAGTGAACAGTAAGCAGCAAGAAGCAGCAACACGGGAGAAGGTAAAAAAAGAAAAGAAAGTAGAGCATCAGGAAAAGCAGCAAAAAGTTCGGGTGCGCCTTGTGCCGATCTGGCTTCGAGTTCTTATTGTCATTGTGCTGCTCGCTCTCAGCATTGTCCTTGGCGCCGCTTTCGGGTATGGCGTGATGGGCGGAGGCGACCCAAAGGAAATCTTTGAAAAGTCAACCTGGACTCATATCTGGAGTCTGGTCAACGGAGAATAACGTACAGAGGAAGGGAGTGGTCCCTTCCTTTTTTCATGGCCTCCATTGGAATAAACAACCTCCTTATTGTATAATGGCGGAAGGAAAAACGGTTTTCATAAATATTTCATGAGGAGTTTGGATGTAATGGAATTGAATATTGATCAGATTAAAGAAATTATCCCCCATCGTTATCCTTTTCTTTTAGTTGATAAAATTCTTGAGCTGGAAGCAGGAAAACGTGCGGTTGGAGTAAAGAATGTGACCGCAAATGAGGAATACTTCAACGGACATTTCCCTGAATATCCCGTGATGCCCGGTGTTATCGGCCTGGAGCATGCGGCGCAGGTAGGGGCAGTGGCACTGCTGTCCATGCCGGAATATAAAGGGAAAATCGCCCTGTTTGCCGGAATTGACAAGCTAAGATTCAAAGCGCAGGTTCGTCCGGGAGACACCATTGTGACAGAAGTCGAGCTTTTATCCATTCGCAGAGGGATTGGAAAAGGAAAGGTCGTTTCCAAAGTTGACGGAAAAGTTTCTCTGGAAGCGGAGATCATGTTTGCCGTTCAAGGATAAATATACATAGCAAGCAAAACCGGGTGGATCATATCACACTCGGTTTTTTTAGGTTAAGCGAATTACAAACTTTTTTAATTTTATTTAAAAATACTTGAATAAAATTAAAATGTGTTTTAATATAATTAAAAAAAGGAGGGTGTTTAAATTGGAAAGAGATGAAATCCCATCCTGGGTGCTGTCCCTGGATAAACAATCCTTGGAGTTTATCAGGAAGTTCATACTAAATTCTGGCTCCTTGAAAAATATGGCGAAGGAGTACGAGGTTTCTTATCCTACTGTCCGCACCATGCTGGACAATTTAATTAAAAAAATTGAGCTGTACAGCAAAGAAGAAGATGTGGAGTTCGTGAACATGATTAAAAACCTGGTCATCGACGAACGCTTAAGTTTAGAGGTTGCCAAGGTGATTATTGATAAATACAGAAGTGAAAAAGGAGAATAAGAATGGAACATCTCGTACAATTCTCGTTCGCTGTTATCATTTTAATCATTCAATACTTTGTTTCTAAAAGAGGGAGTGCATGGTTGGGGGCCATCCTGCCATTGATTTATATTGGGCTGTTTGTTTATGGATATGTCACCGGGTTTTTTGAGGGTAAATCGGAAGTCAGTGTACTCGCGGCCCTTTTTGGTGGCAGTGTGCTGCTTGTGTCGGCGTGGATGAAAGGGAGAGATGCCATGTACCGGCAAAGGAAGAGAGAGTTGAATAAAATGAAGGCCAAGGATCTTTAAACGGCCCTCTCCTTCAAGCAAGTACTCTTGGGATAGGGAATATATCCTGTCATTCCTCTATCCCAACCTGTATTTAACTTCAGCAGCATGTAAAACTTTTTTTGATTCTCACTTTTCCTCTTACCCGGCGATGCCCTCATGCCGGCAGTTTCAGGCAATTGCCAACGCTTCAAGGATCTATCACAGGTCTGTTCCCTCAAGATTCTACCTTCAGTTCGCAGCTTTCACACCTATTGACCAGCATTTCCAAAAACGCAGCCATCCTAGTTCCTCTGGTCCGCAATTAGCCATGGATTTTTTCTATCTGCAAACAATCATTTCATCCAAGGATTAGCTGACAATCATTGGTTCGGTCAATGATCCACGCAATTGCCATCCCATTTCGGTTCCATTCCACTACCTTGCTTTGCTGTCTCAAGCCAATATCGCAGATTACAATTACACACCTAATTGGTCAAAGATTCTTAAAAAAGCAGCTATGTTTTCTGTGGAGATTAAACTTAATTGGCAACAAGAGGGTAACCAAATCAACCTTTAATTTGGAAATTTATTGACAATATTGTCAGGTAATTATACCATGGTTGGTGGTAACATATGGTAAAACTGTTATTCCTGGTATTTTTTCTCTTTTACATGTGATTTACACTTTTACAGAATGTTAACCAATATTTGTAAAAAGGTCCTATAAAAGGGTGGATTCCATCCCTATAATGAAAAAAAGGAAAGCCATATAGATTCATCGGCTTTATCCTACCTGGTAGTTTGCTATTTATCTATAAAGGTTTGATAAGTTGAGGGCTGTCCGAACATGGGGGGAACTCAGGTTAGATAGGGCTAAAACACCACTATTTTTAATTTTATTTAAAACAACTTGAATAAAATTAAAGAATGTTTTAATATAATTGAATGGAAGGGATTTGGGAGTTGTATCCAAATAACAGACTGCTGTTACCGGATGCCTGGTGGAAATAAATAGAAAGGAGGGTGTGCCTTGAGATCAGCACTGCCCCCAATTATTGCCGGACTGATCATATCGATTGTATGGGGGTATTTTTCCGACTTGCGGGAAGGGGATACTCAAGTGTTCATTATCAGGCTGATCGTTGTTCCTTCCCTGCTTTTACTGTTCAGCAAGATGCGTGAAGCCCAGGGAGAAAGGTAAGAAAGCCGTAATGATTTAACGAAAAGAGGGAGACGAGATGACAGGAAAAGCGCTAGAAGTTCGGTCCTTAACAAAAAAGATAAAGAATAAAGTGATTGTTGACCATGTCAGCTTTGAAGTGGAAAAAGGTGAAATTTTCGGATTGCTGGGCCCAAATGGAGCGGGGAAAACGACGATCATCCGAATGATTGTCAGCCTGATTGGGCGGACAGAAGGGAGTGTCCATGTGAATGGACATAACCTGGACGGCGAATTCAAAGAATCCATGAGCGAAATTGGAGCGATTGTCGAAAATCCGGAGTTCTATAAGTATTTGAGCGGGTACAAAAACTTATTGCATTACGCAAATATGGCAAGGCAAAAAATTACGAAGGAACGCATTGAGGAAGTAGTCAGGCTCGTTGGCCTCGAGAAGGCCGTCCATCAAAAGGTGAGGACCTATTCCCTTGGGATGAGGCAAAGGCTGGGAGTGGCGCAGGCGCTGTTGCATAACCCATCCATCCTCATCCTGGATGAGCCCACAAATGGGCTTGATCCGCAGGGGATCCGGGAATTCAGGGATTACCTCCGTTCCTTGACGAAAGAGGGAATCTCCGTGATTGTATCCTCGCATTTATTATCAGAAATGCAATTAATGTGTGACCGATTTGCCATTATTGAACATGGGAAACTGATTCATGTTTCTTCAATTGATACTCTTAAGGAAGCTGATCGGGCAGCACAAAATGTGGTGTTTGAGGTGAGCGATTCGGACCAGGCGATTCACCTTCTGATGGAACATAAGCTGGGGGCTGAAGCGGTCAAATCAGGAAATGGGCAATTTACCGTCTCCGTCGATAAAGAGACCATCGCTGCCGTAAATCAGCTATTGGTCACGAATCAGATCAAGGTATACGGCATCCAGCTGGTAACAGCCACTCTTGAAGACCGGTTCCTTGAATTAACCGGCAAAGGAAGGAAGGAGGAAGAGGCGAGTGTTTTATCTAGTTAAGAACGAAATGATGAAGCTATTCGGGAAAAAAGCAAACTGGATTTATATCCTTATTTTAATCATCGCCGTTGCCATTGGCGGAATGGTTCAGCAAAAACTTGGCGGAGAACCAAGCCAGAATTGGCGGGAGAAAACGCAGGCTGAGGTGACCCAGCTGCAAAAAGACCTGGAAGCCGCCCCGGACGAAGAAAAGGAATGGATTGCTCAGGAGATTCAGAAAAAGCAGCAATACCTTGATGAAAACATCGATCCCAACGCAGCAAGCAACTGGCATTTTATGAATGGAACTGTGATTGGGATGGGTACATTGGTTACGCTGTTTGCGGTGATTGTCGCGAGTGCCAGTGTCTCCTCGGAATTTGCAGATGGGACAATCAAACAGCTGCTGATCCGGCCTCATCAAAGATGGGTGATCCTGCTGTCGAAGTATCTTTCCGTATTGATCTACTCCCTGATGCTGCTGGCTGTGCTGATTGCATCAGGTTATATTGTTGGCACCCTTCTGTTCGGAAGCGGCGATTTCAATGCGAGATTCGTTGAAATCACTCTTGAGGGCGAAAAAATAGCAGTGGTCGGAACGCAATTCCTGTTGAAGGTGCTCTATTATATCCCAAGTTTGCTCGTTGTCCTAACGATCGCCTTCATGTTGTCCACCTTGTTCAAAAGCCAGGCATTGGCGGTTGGCGTCGGAATATTCGTCTTGTTCCTGTCCTCCACACTTGGCGGCATCATGATCCTGTTAACGGAAAAATACACATGGACGAAGTTTCTAATTTTCCCGCACCTGGATCTGACTGTATATGCCTTGCAGGAAAATATACTTCAGGATGTCACATTGCCGGTATCCCTGGCCACACTTGCTGTGTACTACATCGTGTTTCTGCTCATCACCTTTGCCTTTTTTCAAAAAAGGGATATCAGCATTTAATACTTTTACGATAGGTAACGTTCTACGTGGGGAGATGGAATAGATGAAGAGAACGGGCGAAGTTATTTTAGCCATATTAGGAATACTGGGATACGGACTTCTAGCAGGCTTAGGCAGCCTGATGGTTTTCCTGCAAAATAATGAAGAGTTCCTGAGTGAAATGGAAAGCGTCGGGGGAGAAGAGATGGAGATGGCCATGAACTCCATGGAATCCGGCGGCATCATGTTTATTACGGCTTCCATTCTTGCCATCCTTTTGGGAATAGTGGCCATCTTCATGGTAAAAGGGAACAAAAAGCCGAAACCGGCTGGCATCCTTTTCCTTGTTACAGCCATTCTGGTATCTGTCGTCACTGTAGGCATAGGCCTTGTCCCCGGAATATTCTATCTGATCGCCGGGCTCATGTGTGTGGTCCGAAAGCCTCCTCAAGCAAGCGGGATCGAGAGCGGCTATACAGGAGGGGGCAATTAGGCCCCCTTTTAGCCATAAATTGAAACCTTCCGCAGGTGATGATCGTAACTAGATAAAGTGCCCTGTCAAGGAAGGGGAAATGCTAAATGCCTGTCTGTAAACATTGTGGAGCCAAATGGTCCTGGTCCGACACTCTTAAAAGAAGCTGGACTTTCCGCAGAGGCATGAGATGCCGGAACTGCAAAAAGAAGCAATATCAAACACGTTCCTCGAGAAAAAAGACCTCTCTGATTGCCGGCTTGATACCCGTGGTACTGATTCCTGCAGCGAGTCTGTTTGATCTTGCGCCGGGTTCAATCCTTGGGCTCGGAATGGTCCTTGGCATTCTTTGTATAGGTGTGATGCCTTTTTTCTTTGAACTGACCAGTAAGGAAGAGCCGCTGTGGTAGCAGCTCTTCATACCCGGGCTGAACCTACTCCAGCGACTTCACATACTCATCAGATAAACTCATAAACTCCATGATCTCTTCCAGCTGCTGGATGGCGGCATCATCCGCAGCTGTCCTGTTCCGGCTGTCTATATTGGTGATTTGCCCGCTGCCCTTGGTTTCGCCGGGAGCAAAGGCATACTTGCTGTTCACATAGGTTCCGGTTGGAGCATAAAACCGGATGCCAATCCTATTTTGTTTGGCGTTAAGGAGGTCGGTTCCGAAGACGATCTCTTTTTTTAAATCCAGCCCCAGCAGATTGGCCAGGGTAGGGTAGATGTCCACAAGGCCGCCGGTTGTTTTCACGGTTTGCCCCCCTTCCAGGCCAGGAACCCTGATGGCGAGTGGAACATTCAAATGATCGAGAACAGAATGGTACTCTCTGCCAAAAAGATTTTCAACCAGCTTCTGGTCGGCTTCATTCTTCGTCTGCAGCCCCTGGTGGTCTCCGTAAACTGCAATCACCGTCTTTTCATAAAGCCCCTGCTCTTTCAGTCCCTCCACCAACTTGCCAAAGGCATAGTCGGCATAGCTGACGGCTTCAATGTAGGAGCCGACAATGGAGCCGTTATATTCCTCCGGCAAGTCAATCGCCATAGCCTTTTTTTCCTCGGGAAGGTCAAAGGGAAAGTGGCTGGAAAGCGCTATAAGATTGGCGTAAAACCTTGAGCCCCTGCCATCGAACTCCACTAGCTTATCCAGGCTTTTTTGATAAAAAACTTCGTCCGAGGTCCCGTAGGAAACCATATCCTGAGTCCCAAAATATTTTTTATCATAATACTCATCAAAACCCAGGGTTGCGTACATATCCTGCCTGTTCCAGAACGAAACGGCGTTGGCATGGAAGGTGGCCGTATGGTAGCCATTTTCCCCAAGGAGTGCAGGAAAACTTCGGATTTGCTTTCCGGTGACCACAGAAGACATCGGTACATCACCCAAAGCATAGAGGGAAGTGTTCGTGATGTATTCCGCATCCGATGTATTTCCTTTCCCCACCTGCGTATAAAAATGCGGAAAGTAAAAGGATTCAGCCAAAAACTTATTCAGGTTCGGGGTCACTTCCACACCATTTATCTTCCGGTTTAGAAGGAAGCTTTGGACCGATTCCAGCTGAAGGATGATTAAATGTTTGTCTTTGGCTGCCCCTGTATAGGAAATAGTCTCTTTTAAGGCCGAGGGTCTTTTCTCCTCAATAAGCTCCGGGGTAATGCCGTCCTCAGCAAGTTGCGCAGCATTCAGGCCGGAAATCCCTGCAACGAGCTGGTACCCCAGCAGCCCAATCTGGTTGTACTGGCTGGTTTCACTGAAGGTCTGCGAAGCGTTGTAGGCCCCGTTTCCGATAAAAACCCCAGCCGGGACAAGCATAAGAACCATTGCCGTTTTAGTGAGCGAGATCTTGAAAGAAGACCTCGATAAAAAGGGATATAGGACAAAGTCTGCAAAGAAAAGAAGATACTTCCAGTGGAGCAGGGCGGTGACGGCGTCCCGAACCTCGCCAATTTGCCCTGCCTGTCCGAGTGACTTGTAAGTGATGATGCTGTTGTAAAAGTCGAAATACATGATGGCTGATAAAAAAATAAAGGAAAGCAATAAGTTTAACCCGAACATCAGGATGGTCCTGGCTCTGCCCCGAAACAGGCTTAAACCCAAAATGACCAGCAGGAGCAGTGACACCTCGGCAGCATACCCCGTCAGCTCAATGTCGCCGATCATAAGAGTCCGTGCAAATAAAGCCTTTAAGGATAAGGCTAGGAAAGTAAAAATTGCGATAAAATTCATAGTTCACCTTTGGTTTTCTTTTTTCGGCTTTCAAATCAGGTTAATGAACGCTCTAGTCTCAGTATTCCAAACTTGGCCCGAGGCAAGACTTCATTTTTAAATAAAAATGATACAAGATTTTTCACTGAATGGGCATTCTAAAAGAAGACCAATGCAGGTCAACAAGAATAAGACATCTGAAAGGGGATTTTTTCTCATGAATAAGCTTTTGAAGTTACTCGGAGGTTCACTGCTTTCCGCCATGCTGCTTGTAGGGTGCGGAACAAACGACGATAATGATCCTCCTCCAAACGGTGATACGGATGTTCAGAATCCGGCTGATGACAATGATGGTGCAGAGATCAACCGTTTTGACAATAATAATGGCAACAACGGCGGTAACAATGGCAACGGCAACAATGATGATACAAACGGTGAGCGCATCTTCAACGACAATAACAATAACAATGACACCAACCGCGATGGCGACGGGGACATGTTCCGTGACAATAACGACCGAGGCGAAGATGGCATGGAAGACGACCTTGACCGGAACGACCGCGACGAAAAAGACCGTTAATCAAAGCAGGGCAGGGGAAACCTGCCCTGTTTTTTAACAGCAAAAACCCCAGCAAGCCTTTCACTGGAGTTCAATTTCATGCCTTTTTCGGCAGCACAATTTTCGGACGGGCAAGGACTTTGTCTTTGAATTCAGCAAGCAGTTCCTCCCCATGCAGTCCCTGTTCGAGGAGATGCTCAAGCAGCAGGGCTGGGTAGTCATTCCGGATTTTACTGAGGTGGCCTTTTAACAGAATGCTGGCTTTGCCGTTGATTTTCTGAATGCTGGTGACTTTGGTAGAAAAAGCCGCTGGGTCGTTTTCCTTTTTCGTTATGACAACCTGAACAATGATGTCCTGGTTTTGAGCGGAAGCTTCCTCGAAATGGGGAACAAACTTCTCATCTACAAAAGCTTCGAGCAGCCAGTTCCCATGTTCGTCTTCCTTGTTAATAATCAGGCCTTCCTCGAGTTCAATTTCCTGAACATGATCTTTACCTACGATTTGCATTGAGATCAACCTAAAAGACTTCATTGCGGCCTCCTCACAGCTTTTACCCAAATTATAACATAAGCGAAAAAAAGAAAGCGAATTCAACCTTTGTCGAAAAATATGTGGTGTTATTAGGAAAAAAGTAATTTGCATGATCCGGGGCTTCAAAAAGAAATATTTCATCCATACATTCTGCTTGTTCCGGGAGAAAGATGTCGATCATAGGGGATTTTTGGCGATTTTACTCGTTTGCCCTGACGAGATATGATGGTCTCATCAAACGAAAAGGAGTTGAAAAATGATCAACCAGGTGATTCTTGTCGGACGCCTTACGAGGGATCCGGAACTAAAGTTCACAAGTGACGGGAAAGCCGTAGCAAGTGTGACGCTTGCCGTGAACCGTCAATTCCGCAATGCCAGCGGGGAATTCGACACCGATTTTGTCAATTGCATCCTCTGGAGAAAAACCGCAGAAAACACCGCTCAATACTGCAAGAAAGGCTCCATCCTCGGCGTCATCGGCAGGATCCAGACGCGCCAGTACGAAAATCAGGACAAGAAGCGCGTCTATGTAACCGAAGTCGTCGCCGAAACCGTCCAATTTCTCAGTAAAAAAACAGCCCAAACCCCGGAAAGTGAGGTCAGCCAATTTGAACCGGTCCCCCAGTGAAATGGATGGATTGGAGAAGCTCCTGGTCTCAATGATCAAAATGGTTGGAAAAACCAATGAAAAAATGGACGAACTCATGAAGCGCGTCCACCAGCTGGAAATGGCCGCGAAAGAAGAACCAGCCAGCCAAGTCTACTCCTTCATCGCAGAGCCGCAAAGACCCGAGGAACTCCACACACCCAAAGTGTAAAGCGCCCCCATGCAAAGTCAGAATCATTCCTTCTAGAGAGAGAAAGTAACCCCCTCTTCAATATCCCTCAATTTTGACCGGCCTGGCTGTTTAGGGCTGGTTTTTTTATGTCAGGGAAGGATTAAATAAAAATAGAAAAAAGGGAAAGAAAAAAGGCAACCGATAACAGCATCTGGGAGATGGTAAAGATCGCTTCATTCTTCTTCTGGGCAACTTTCCACTCCATGATCGCCTGGATACTGTCCGTGACAATAAAGTTAGCCATTAAAATAAAAAAGGGAACGAAAACGAAGGAGTCATCCAGAGGATCTTTTGCTACGGTAAGAAAATAGCCGATCAAGATCAAAATGACAAAAAATGCCCTAATAGTCCGATCTATCTTTTTATGTGTGTCATTCACAAAGTTAAACGAGAAGGCCTTTCTCTTCTCCACCTTCAGCCATCTCCTCATGAAGGCATTAAAGCAAATCGACAGCACACTATAGCCGACTACCAGCAAAATCAGAGTTAGCCATATGTGATTATCCATTCCAAACACGAACGCTTTCCCCCCTTGCGCAAACAGCCCTTTATTGCATTATTTTATTCAGGGCCGCTTTTGTTTAGATGCCCAGATTAGTACGCTATTTTAGGTACAGTAATCATAACATAGAGAAGCAGAGTGCTGGGTCTGGTCTGGGAAAATAGTAAACGAAAGGGAATTGGTACAACAATCTAATGGGCTGGCAGGGGAGACGTGGATTGCTGCAGGAGCAGAAGGTGAAGGACTAGACATTATTGAGTTATGAAGGACGAAAACGCTGGGGAAGAGCTGAGAAGAGGTCATCATCGTGGTGATGAAGTCCCAAGCTCGTAAGGAAAGCCGTGGAAGAGGACTTCATCGGGGTTATGAAGAGTCAAACTAGTGAGTAGAGCCGTGGAAGAGGACTTCATCGGAGTTATGAAGACCCAAACTAGTGAGTAGAGCCATGGGAGTGGACTTCATCGGGGTCATGAAGACCCAAACTCGTAAGGGAAGCCGTGGGAGTGGACTTCATCGGGGGCATGAAGACCCAAACTCATAAGGAGAGCCGTGGAAGAGGACTTCATCGTGATCATGAAGACCCAAACTCGTAAGGAGAGCCGTGGAAGAGGACTTCATCGGGGTTATGAAGACCCAAACTCATAAGGAGAGCCGTGGAAGAGGACTTCATCGCTGTCAAGATGACCCAAACTCGTAAGGAAAGCCGTGGAAGAGGACTTCATCATAGTCATGAAGACCCAAACTCGTAAGGAAAGCCGTGGAAGAGGACTTCATCGGGGTTATGAAGACTCAAACTCATAAGGAGAGCCGTGGAAGAGGACTTCACCGGGGTTATGAAGACCCAAACTCGTAAGGAAAGCCGTGGAAGAGGACTTCATCATAGTCATGAAGACCAAAACTCATAAGGAGAGCCGTGGAAGAGGACTTTATCGTGGTCATGAAGACCAAAACTCGTAAGGAGAGCCGTGGGAGTGGACTTCATCGGGGTTATGAAGACCCAAACTCATAAGGAGAGCCGGAGAAAAGGACTTCATCGAGCCCTAAATCCAGATTATTGTTTAAATTCATTTAGAACTAAAATAAGAGCCATTATAATTACCCTATCAAGATTAGAATTGATGACGGATTGTTTTAAAAAGCCATATCCTGGTTAACCTGTAAGTGAGTCATTATATTCCTCTTTTCATTGTTTACCGTCGCTGAAAACAGTGTTGCCGAGAGTGAATAAAATGACTCTTTCTTTTTATACAATTATATGACTTAATCCCGCTAGAAAAAAAAGAGAATGGACACGGTCTCCCCATTCTCTAACACTTGCTAAATTCGCAATTCGACCAATGGCCGGGCATATTTGTTGATTGCATAGCTTCCCAGCAATAGGCAGATGCTCAGGGAGAAAACGGTTAGCGCCAGATAATGGTTGGCTAGTCCGCTTAGAATGTCTTCGCCCACGTAGGTCTGGATGGATTTTATAATAAATCCGTGCAGCAGGTAGATATAAAAGGTCCGCTGGCCGATGACGGTAAATTTATTTCCTTTGGTCGGGACAAGCGCCAGGAATCCGTAAATCACAATGAAAGTGATCAGGTATTGGAAGGACCGGATTATCCCGGCACCTGGCTCGGTTACGCCCAATTGGGCATAGGAGGTATCACCGAGCAGCCAGTGCACGGCATCCTTCGGGAAGAAGGCATGGAATACCGCCAATGCACCGAGCAGGATGGCCAAGCCCATGGCAGGAGAGAATTTTATTTTTTTGACCAACTTCATATGCTGAGGCTCGAGTAAAAAGCCTAATAGAAAATAAGGGAAAAAAACAAAGGTCCGGGATAACGACAGGTAGCTGCCTGCATCATCCAAATAGCCGACGGCAACTCCGATGGCAAGGGCAATGACCAGTCCAATCCATTTGAGTCTGGCAAACGCATAAAGCAAAAGATTCCAAAAGAATAAACTTAGTAAGAACCATAACGTCCAGTGCGGCTGCAGAAGGTCAAATGCCAGATTTGCTTCCTGCCCGTTGAAATAATAAAACAGGGAATAAATCACCTGGAACACCAGATACGGCAGGAGGATTTTTTTAGATATCTTCTGCAAGTATCCTTTCTTCCTGTAGCCCTTTGAAAAGTAGCCGGAAATGAGAATGAAAGCGGGCATATGGAACAGGAAAATAACAGCATATAAGGTAAATAAAAAATTATCGCTGCTCTTTAACGGACTAATCACATGTCCAAACACGACCAGGAATATTAAAATGAATTTTGCATTGTCAAAATAAAAACTTCTGTTGGTAGAGGAGGCCATTTCAATTAACACCCCTAAGTAGTTATTTGCATTCAATTATTTTTTGGACATCAGAATGAATACAAAAACTAGCTTACAAGAAAATTGTTACAAGACAATGACCAAATGATAAAAAAACGATTTTAAACGGATTAAAGGATCATTTTACAATGTAACCAATGCATCGAACACGCGTCATAGCAGGCTTGAATGGACCGAAATTTATTTATAATAATTCATGTAAAAAATTTATACAAAAATGGTTTATCTGCCCAATTGGCGGGTAATTAACCAATATGAGTGAAGAAGAAAGATTCCCCTTAAGCAGAATTGCCTTACTTCTTTCTTCTGCTCTTCCCGGTGGACTCACTGACTGACCACACCTTTTTTGGCTGTCGCTGAATGGCGGCAGTTTTTTTATTGTCTTAATTTAGTTTGCAAAGGCTTCTTTTTGGGGGGGAATAGATTAGTTTTTTTCACCTTTACGTTTTGCGCTCCGTGAATTTTGTCTGCGCGATTCTTTTCTGATGATGATCATGAGAAACCGCACCATTAAAAAAGTGCAGGCAATCGTGCCGAAGCTATAAAAAGAGTTCCAGGACTTTTTATATTTTATTAAATTTGTTTTTCGTTCAAGCCAATGCTCGGCTAAAGCAGATGGAGCACTGAATAATAAGCATTTAGCAAGGATTCCAATCAGGCTGGAGTTTCTTGTCACCTGGTTAAAATAAATACAGGTGACAGGGAATATTAGATAGCTGAATAAGACACTAATATCAAACACTTTAAATAAATTGACGGGGTATTTTAAATATCCCTTTTTTACAAAGATGGCATCAAAAATGGAGGCAATATAGCTTTTTAATAAAAAGATGATGACCCAATCCTTTATCGGAGGCTTTCTGATCAGGTTAAAGAAAGATGCAATGCCTACAACAAAAAGGGACCTTAAAATAGTTATTTCTAATTGTTTTCGCATGATGAGTTCCCCTCCTACTATAAACAGTTTATCCAGGAGGCCGTAAAATATTTAGATTGCCCTAAGAAAGACGTTTCATCATTGTTTAGAAAGTCGCCATAGTTTGGACATAGTCCTGTCATGTTTACAGGTTATACTTACTGTGAGAATCAAAGGAAGGAGCTAACTATGACAGTGAATTTTCGAAGCTACTTGATTGCCAGTACCATTTCCCTTAGTCTGATGATGGCACAGACCTCTGGGACAAGCAGTGAGGAGATGCCGGCAAAATCAAAGGATTCAGCTTCAGCGTCCCAGCCGTCTTTGAATGAGGAAGGCAGACAAGGGCAGTAGAAGGAAACCAGGGTGAAGATCATAGACCATGGTCATTACTTTATATAAAAATGGCGTGCACCTCGGCAGGAGTTTGGCACGCCACTGAAGGACTTATAAAAGAAACTCTCAATATCAGGTCCCCCTAAATTTCCCCGGCTTTTTCACAAAACCCTCCATGATGAAACCGGCCACCCGCGTTGAATAACAATCACACCGAGCTTAAATGATTTTCCGGATGCATATGGGAAAAACGTTTTGTTTCACACACGCCTTTACACAACTCCCAGCCCTCTCAGAATGACCGTTCCACCTAACAATCACTTATCGGCAATTGGCATAAACCTCGTAAAATAGGCACCTAAAATCAATAAAACCACCGTCATGCCCCAATTCACCAAACCCAGGAAATTAAACCAGTACGCAAGGATATTGACCACAGCAATCAGATAAAAACAGATGGGGGTCAAGGCACTCTTGAAACCCGTGATGCCAGCCTTTTTCCGTCTGCGTATGACAAAAAATATAGAAAAAACAAGCAATAGGACGAGGATGAGCGTTAATATTATCGGAACCACTTTCAATCCCTCCTTTGTCGCATGTCTATTACTTTATTATATTTTACAATAATTGTTTATGCCTTCCTTCTAACTTACCAAGCCGATATGCCTGTATCCCAATCGGCATGTAAGGAAATAGGTTCATTTATTCTATTTATCAGGGGTTTTGTTGGATTTTCTTCAAAATTACTTATATTTTTTAATAGATTGATTGTTTCGACAAAAATTTACAGGAAATGGAGGCTGTCAGATTTTGAACAAGGGTTGTAACCTAAACAGGTGCGGGAGTTTATGGCTAAAAAGGCTGTCTAAAGGAGTCTTAGTTTCATCCATCCTGGCAAGCAGCTTGGTGGTGCCACAATCTCCAGTGTTCAAGGGGAATTCTCATGTTGTGGAAGCAGCAGAGGTGACGTACACGGTAAATGCAACGAATTTAAATGTGCGGTCGGGAGCAGGGACAAACTATTCGAAAATAGGAAGCCTTCCCAATGGCAGCAAGATCCAGGTGATTCAAAAATTGAATAATGGCTGGTACAAGATCTCCTATAAAGGCAGAACTGGCTATGTATCTGGAACCTATGTGAAAACTTCAGGAAGTTCCAGTGCGTCAGCTTCCATCTATACGGTCACCGCTGACATTTTAAATGTCCGTTCGGGTGCCGGCACGAATTATGCGCGGATTGGCCAGCTAAAACAAGGGACCATACTGAAAGGCATCCAGAAGGCGGGGAATGGCTGGTATAGAATTTCCTTCCAGGGTAAGACAGGCTACGTAAGTGGAGATTATGTCCGGACAGCCAATAGTGAAACGGCCACATCAACTACATATAAAGTAAACGCGACAGGATTAAATGTAAGAACGGGCCCCGGAACCCAATATAAAAGAATCGGCTTGCTGAAAAACGGGAGTGTTCTCAACGTCATACATAGAGAAAGCAATGGCTGGTATAAAATTTCTTATAACGGCAGAAACGCGTATGTGAGCGGCGACTATGTGACAACAGGAAGTGTCAGAACCAGCACAGCGACGGCAAGAAGGCTGAATGTGCCGATCATCGCCCAACGACCTGAACTGCCGAGCGGGTGTGAGGTAACGGCTTTGGCCATGGCACTCCAATATTACGGGGTGAATGTAAGCAAAACAACTCTAGCGAGGGAGATGCCTTACGACTCCACTAAGCTTGTCAGAAATGAAAACGGTTCAATCAAAATATGGGGCGACCCGGATGTTGGATTTGTCGGGACGCCATTTGGAAACGGCTTTACCATCAATCCAGGGCCACTGAAAAAAGTGCTGGATAAATACCGCGCAGGGGGCGTAAATCTCACAGGAAGCAATTTCTCAGAAGTTGAACAACATATCCTTCAAGGGAAACCTGTCCTGGCGTGGTTCACCATCAGCCATGAAATGCCGGTTGCCCGTTCATGGCAAACACCTTCAGGGAAAACGATCAATGCTGCACGGCCGCTGCATTGCATCGTCGTGACAGGGGTGGACTCGCAATATGTTTATTTTAATGACAGCGAGCTTGTGAAAAACGTTAAAATGCCAAAAGATAAATTTATTAAAATTTATAACGCGATGGGGAAGAGGGCATTGGCTGTTTAAAAAAGAGCTTGAAAATCGAAAAAAAGACGTGTGCCAAAAGCACACGCCTTTCTTTAAAGCTGGTATCAGCCAAGCCTAACCAAATTCTGCAGCTCATCGGTCGATAGCTCAGTGATCCAGTTTTCGCTCTGGATGATCTGATCGTTCAAGCTTTGTTTCTTCTCCAGCATCGCATCGATTTTTTCCTCGAGGGTGCCGGTGGAGATTAGCTTGTGAACATGGACGAACCGGCTCTGGCCGATTCGGTAGGCTCGGTCGGTTGCCTGGTTTTCGACAGCGGGATTCCACCAGCGGTCATAATGGATGACGTGGTTCGCCGCAGTCAGGTTGAGCCCTGTGCCGCCAGCCTTAAGCGACAGCAGGAAGATCGGGAATTCCCGGTTCTGGAACTGCTCGATCAGGGTGTCGCGCTTTGTCTTCGGCAAGCTTCCGTGCAGGAATGGCACTTCGACGCCGAACTCCTTCTTCAGTACACTCCGGATCATTTCGCCCATTCCAAGATACTGGGTGAAAATAATGCAGCTTTCGCTTTGGTCGAGAACGGAGCCTGTCAATTCAACGAGCTTTTCCATTTTTGCCGACCGGTCAATGATTTTGTCCGGCTGCTCTTCTTTTAGATAAAGGGCAGGATGGTTGCACAGCTGCTTCAGGCGGCCGAGCATCTGCAGGATCAGGCCCTTGCGCTCAAAGCCGGAAAGATTCTCGATTTGCGTAAAGGTATCTTTCACAAGCTGCTCGTAGAGAGAGGCCTGTTCTGCGGACAGCGGGCAGTATTCCTTCTGCTCGACTTTGTCCGGCAGGTTCAGGGCGACCTCTTCGTCCTTCTTCGTTCTTCTCAGGAGGAAAGGGCGGATCAGCGCCTGCAGCTTGACGATTTTTTCTTTCTCATTATCCTTTTCAATCGGAACAATGAACTGTTTCTGGAACTGGCCGGCGCTGCCAAGATAGCCGCGGTTCGTAAAATCAAAGATCGACCACAGTTCGGACAGCCGGTTTTCCATCGGGGTCCCGGTCAGGGCAACATGGTGGCGGCCCCTCATTTTCCGGACGGCCCGGGACTGCTTGGTATCGGAATTTTTAATATTCTGCGCCTCATCAATCGCGACGGCACTCCATTCGAGCCCTTCCAGTTCTTCAAAATCTAGATGCGTCAAGCCGTAGGAGGTCAGGACAATATCGGCGTCCTTCACTCTCTGGGTCAGTTCCTCGCCCTTGAGGCGGTTCGAACCGTAATGCAGGTACACGTTTAGGGAAGGGGCAAACCGCTCCACTTCCTTCTGCCAGTTGCCGAGCACGGAGGTCGGGCAGACAATCATGGCCGCGCCGCTGTCCGGTTCCTGTTCTTTCACCGCAAGCAGGTACGAAATCAGCTGAATCGTTTTCCCGAGTCCCATATCATCGGCAAGAACGGCGCCAAATCCGTACTTCCGCAAAAACAGGAGCCAGTTCATGCCGAGCTTTTGATAGGGACGAAGCTCACCCTGGAGGCCGGCGGGCACGGGCAAATCCGGCAGCTCCTTCGTTTCCGAAAGCTGCTTCATCATTTGCTTCCAGTGGCGGTTCAGTTCGATCTGGATTTTCGCGAAAGCACGCGGGTCGTCCAGCTGCTCTGATGGTTCGCCGTCGTCTTCGGCCAGCTCCTGCTGAAGGAGGTCGCGGATATGCAGGCCTTCTTTGTCGGCTTTCTTCATTAAATCCTGGATTTGGCGGATGAAGCCGTGGTCCAGCTTGATCCAGCGGCCGCGCAGGTAGACAAGGCGGCGTTTTTCATTCACGAGTCGCTGGAACTCGTCCTCCGTGAGGTCGACTCCATTCATGGAGAAGCGCCAGTCATAATCGAGCAGCGCGTTCAGGCCGACAAAGGAGCGGCGGTAGCCACCCTGGCTTTTCAACTTCGCCTTTACACGGAGGTTGGCATTTTTAATCGCTTCCCACCAGGATGGCAGGAGAATCTCGATGCCGAGTGCAATCAGCGTTTCACTGGCATCGGTTAAAAAGAGCCAGGCTTCTTCCTCCGTCAGGCTGTCTTTTAAATTCTCTCCATCTGAAAGCCACGGGAAGATGTTCGTCAAGCGTGCCTCTTCCGCATTGATTTTATCGGAAAAGCCTTCCCAGTCGGCTGGATAGGAGGCATAGTCCCTGGCATCAATCGCCATCCCGTTGTTTCCGCGGAGGAACAATCCCAGATGCCAGTCTCCTTCACCTTCCAGCGGCTCCTCCAGGCGAAGGCCAATCCGGAAGGGAGCGGGGTCCTCTTTCAGCCCGATCCACTCGAGCCAGCGGTTTTCATCGAAATAAGCAGCCAGCTCGCGGCCGGTGAGCTGGTTATTGCGAAGAAGCTCAAGCTTTTCGCCCAGGAGATACTTAAGGGCTTCATTTTCATTAAAATAATCATCCAATGCGTGGTGGAACAAATCGCCGACAAATTCCTCCACGGGGTACTTTTCATTGTCCTGGTTGATTGTTTCCTCCCAAAAGCTTGAGTCAAATTCCTCCTTGACCCGCTCTGGAAGCATCCAGCGGAACGACTTTTCATCCAGCGTGCCGGCACTGCGGCCGGCCTCAACGTCTTCGTTCAGCAGTGAAAAGTCGGGATGCCAGTCTTTCTCGACAATCGCTTCCTGTACGGAGTGGGCGGAGGCGAGGCAGAGCTGGGAAAGCTCATCCCAATCCCATTCCACCATCCGGTTGAAGCTTTCTTCGGCAAAGAGCGTGACGAGCTGCCAGCTGCTGATTTTGACAACTTCAGCCCCGTCATCCCCCTTGCCTGTTTCCAGCATTGTGCCGTAATAGCTTTCTTTGTGGCGGTTAAAAAGGAGATGCTTCCATTCGGACAGCGGCAGCGGATTTTCATTCATGTCCTCTGCATACAGCCAAAACTGCCCGTTTGAGATCGGCGCTATATGAACGACGATTTGTCTTGTCTTAAGCAACCTCACCAGTTCCTTTCTGTGAATGGGGAACCATTCCTGGTTCACGGCCATTCTTTTTAAAATAGAGCAGGAAACCAGCCTTCAACTGATTTCTGGCGTTCTTTTATCCAAAAGGCTCTCTTCATAATCAGAAACCAGGACAGCAGGTTCTTCACCTGTGCCGTCCTGGCATGCATTACTCAGCCGTCTCTGTCACAATCAGCTTTCCGCGCTCGCATTCAGCATGAAAGGCACGCAAGCGTTTTGTACGATCCAGCAGTTTATTGAAAAACGTTTCCCATTCGGGCACCCGTTTCAGTTTTTTATAAACGGTCCGGAGCTTTTTCAACAATCGGACCGCCTGCCTGTAGCTGCCTCGATTCTTCTGGGCAATCAGTCCGTCGGCCGCCTGGTGAAGAATGGGAAGCAGGACCTCCGGTGCATTCTTCTGGACGACTTTCAGCTTGTCGTTTGGGATCGAGAAGCTTTCAAAGCTGGCATAGGTGTATAGCTCGGCCCACCGGTCATAAAGGCCTTTTTCAAAGCAATAGTCCTCGTACTCGATGAAGCTGTAGGGCAGGGATTGTGACAGCAGCCGTTCGTACAGCTCCTCGCGCCCGGCCAGCCGGAAGTAGGGGGCAGCCGTCCGGATTGCGTGCCGGGTAAAATCGCGGTTGCGATGATAATCACCGGACTGCCCGATGAAATTCCGCATTTGCTGAGTCAAAAACTCGACATAAGCGCCGGCACGGTGATGGTCCCCCTGGCTGGTCAATTCCTCGAGCCAGTAAAATAAGAAGGTAAGCGCAGCAGTGCCGTGCTTTTTAAGAATCTCGATTGTGTCTTTATCCCTTTTTGCCAGATAATAGTGGTGCGCAAGGCTGAGTTCTTCGGCAAACGTTCTTCTGTTTGGCCCGAAGTTCTCCAGCCTTGCCCGCTCCTCATCCCGCCAGCTCGGCTTCTTCAGCAGGCCATTCCACAGCATGCGGTATAAGTTGACCCGTTCAAACACAAACGAGCCGTCTGTATCAATGAGGGTGGCAGTCTCGTCCTTCAGGTTCACCATGAAGGAATCAAAATCGAAAGGAAGGGAGTGGACTGACAAAGTGGCGATCAGGTCTTCCACATCCTCTTCAATCGTATCAAACACATAGCGGTAATAGCGGTTCACGGTCTCGTCGCTGTGGCCAAGCTCCTCGCTGAGACCGGCAAGCTGTTTAAAGGCATAGAGCTTGCCGACCAGCTCGTACAGGTTCTTCCATTCCTGCTGGACCGGCGCTGAGGCGCGCAGCTGGCGCATATACGCGTGCAGCAGATTCGCAATTATATACGGAGTCGGCTTGCCCTGGCCAAGCAGGATTTCCTGAAAGCTGTTCGTAAAGGTATCGACCCAGCTGTTATAGTCATGCCTGTCTGTTGAATTCGTTTTAACCAGATCCTTTGCTTTTTTGATGCCCCATTGTTCGGCGAGGCTGCTTTCCCTGGCCGGCTTGCGCCATTCCTCCACCCAGTCGGCGACGCTGTCAATCTGGGCATAGGCATGGAAAAACGCGGCCATGCGGTGGCGGCAAAAGCCGTAACCCGGACATGTACAGCTGCTGTCCTCGGGGTCTGGAAAGCTGATATAGACACGGACCGGCGTGACATCCTGCACCGTAGCCCAGATCGAGCCGCCCACAATTTTTAAATGATGGACCAGGCCCTGCCGGTAAAGCATCAGGCCTTTCTGGACGATTTTGGCGTCTTCATCCGACTCGGGGCGGAGCTTGCCCTGGAGTTCGCGTGCCGCTATTTTCAGATGCTGGATTTGCGTATCCGGAATCATTGCCACCGTTTCAGCCCTCCTACTAAACTGCATTTATTTTAATCATGGAAAACTCACATGTAAAAAGACTTCCAAAAAACCATATTCCTTTATTATAACCAAAAAAGCGGGGAAAGAGGAGGGGAAGTGGAGAATTCTAAAATTAGAAGGATTTACTAGTGTCGAAAAAGAATACAAATATGTAGCCTGCTTCACAAGCACGTTGTATGATTAGTACGAAAAAGCGTTTTAATGTGAGTATATTTTGGAGGAATCATCTAACATGTTTCGTATTCGCCTCATGCGCGGACTGCGCCATCCTAGCTATTTTTCCTATGAGCTAAATACAGCCGAGACAGTCGGGAAGGTGTGGAAGCACGCTGTTTTATTGATCTTGCTGAGCGGGCTTCTCTTTGGCGCCGCTGCATATCTTGGCATAAGTTCGGAGTACCTGTCGAAAAAGCTCACCCAGCTGCCGCGGGATGAGTTTGAATTGCATAAAGCCTTGTTTGTGGTCGGGCAGCTCCTTTGGGGGCTATTTTACGGAGCCGTGATTATTTATATCCCGTCCCTGTTCTTCTGGACACTGTCGGATGAGGACATGAAACCGCTGATTGTGGTCCAGTTCCTGGTCCTTCTGATCCTGCTGCTTGAAAAGGTGGTCCTGATTCCGTTCTCCCTGACACTTGGGGTGCCGGAAATTTCATCGCCGTTCTCCCTTGGGCCGATTGCCCAGTCACTGACAAAGAATTTGTTCTTCATGTATTTTTTTGCCTGCATCTCCCTCTTTAAGTTGTGGGCGATGTACATTCAGTATACGTATCTCAGGGTCCTGACCGGGAAATCGTCAAGAGTTGTTCTTGCGATGGTCATCGGGATCAATCTCCTCTTTTGGCTGATGTCAGCTTTATTGTCGATTATCCAATTTGAAAAACTCATTTAAGACGGCAGGTGAACAACGTTGAAAAAGAAAACAGCCATCCTCGTCGCAGCAGGCCTCCTGCTTGTTTCCGGCAATGTGGTGCTGACACTCCATAAAGACAGCAAAGTCAGCCGCACTTCCTATATTACGAAGTGGGCCGAGGCAGGAACCGAAAACCTGACGAAAACCCTAAAGACCGCCGGAGTGGTGATCCCGGCCGAAGAACATCCCATCTACTATAATGATGATCCGGGCGGCTTCAAGGAATTTTATGTGAAAAAAGGCGACTCCGTTGAAGCGGGGACAACGCTTTATGAATATACATCGGACAACATCGACAGCGAGCGCCGGCAGCTCGAATCGGATAAGGAACAGCTGGACAAAGAACTTGTGCTGATTGATGAACAGATCAAGCAGCTCGAATATCTTCAATCTGTTTCCGGTTCAGGAAGCCAATCGGTCAGCAGCGGCTTTGGCAGCACCACGGACTCCAGCTCGTCGGAAATTGTATCTGTTACGATTGAAAAAGAAATCTATGAAAAAGAACGAGAGAAAACCCGTGTCGAAAGTGAAATCGACGAATATGAAGACAGGATCCTCGCGTTAAATGAGGGGGACGAGCTGACGAAGGACAGCGAGGTGAGCGGGAAGGTCAAGGAAATCAATTATGACCTCAAGAACCCGATCATGACCATCATCTCCGACACCCCTAAAGTGTCCGGCACCTTCGTGGAAGAAGAGCTGAAAACCGTCGAAGAAGGAATGGAAGCCTACATCACTTCTGACCAGTTAAAAGAAAAGCTGGGCGGAACGGTAACGAAAATCTTCTCGTATCCCGAGGACGAACCGAATCTAAAGAAGAAAAGCCAGTTCCCGTTTGAAATTGAACTGGATGAAACGGGAGGCGGAGAAGCAGGATTTGAAGAGGGAGCTGCGGCGGATTGGGACAGTGAGTCAGCAGAAGGTGATTCCGGTCTGGAAACAGAAGACGGGGGAGATATCGATGCCGGCGAACTGGAGGATGGTGGCGGTTCCAGTGAAGATGATACCGTAGCTGCTGATGAGGAAGAAGTCTCTGATGAAGAAGACACCGAGATCTACGATGAGGACAATGTCGAGCTCGCCAAGGACAACCCCATTATCCATGGATCCCATGTCGATGTCACCATTGTCACAGATCGAGTGGAAAATGCCGTAACCGTAGCGGACAAGCAGATCAAAAGCGGAAGCTATATTTACGTCATCACCCCTGGCGGAAAAATCGAAAAGCGGAGCATTACGCAGGGCCTTGAGGTCAACGGCAGGGTCCAGATCGAAAAGGGCCTGAAGAAAGGTGAAACCGTCGTCAGCAAGCCGAGCCAGGTCGCCCGTCAGAAAGAAGACTTCATCACCCCGCTTCGTATAAAAGACTTAAGCAAGTCGTCCTTTAAAGAAGAACGCAAAATGGATCTGTTCAAGGCCATTGGCGTCGGGTTTTTGAAACGGTAGACATGTGAAAGGCGTCCCTTTGCGGGGCGCCTTTTTTTAGTGGGATACTGCTGGAATAATGGTACGCCGTCACAAGGCTGTAACCGGTTTTTCAATAAAAAACGAGAATTGATGCATAAGTTCAGAAAATCGATGCATAACCTGCCGGGAACGGTACATAAATGAAAATAATCAATGCATAAATGGGGTGTGGTACTTAAAGAAGGTAACTTTACTCCGAATAGGAGGGGGCATATTCCAAACGGTTTCCCGCATTCGAACAGGAAATGACGCTCTGCCCCAGGGTCTGTATCGGGATGATACCTTTTTTTAATAAGAGCCAGCCCGCTAGAATTAGGTGCCCTGTCACAAGGCTGTAACCGGTTTTTCAATAAAAGACGAGGATCGATGCATAAGTTCAGATAATCGATGCATAACCTGCCGGGAACGATGCATAAATGAAAATAATCGATGTATAACCTCGAGGATCCCAGCATTTTGTCCTATTTTTATACCGATTTACACTATAAAACCCGATATTAATCTACTTTTTGACTAATATCGGGTCTTAAATCTGCATTAAACCGTGAAATGCTGCGTTTTATCTCCAGTGTTGCCCTTTTACGCTACGTTTTTATCGATTTACACTGCAAACTAAACTATTACTCCCACAATAGACAAAAGAGGGCGCCGTTCCAAGGCTGCCCTCAATATTCAATATAAGTAATGTCGGTCTTCGATTTCGTCCTCGTAATCATACTCTTCCTCGATGTCTGGTTCGACAGAAGGCAATTTTGGTGATTGTGTTTGAATCTCTTCATCTTTGAATCTAAAAAGACTGGTCAACATCAACATTATCCATCACCTCGAAAAATGATTCTTATGGGTAAGTTTACTAAACCAATGTAAAGCAAACTTAAAGAAATTGTTAAGTTTTAATTTCCCTCCTTTTTTCAAAATAAAACATCAGTAAAATAAAAACTTTACCCTACGAAAGCGTGCCAGACCCCCTTTAGTTTACTGAAGGGGGTCTGGCACGCTGGTGTTTACTAATGTACGAAACTCACCCATCTCAACTGAAAAAACCGTGTCAGATTTCATGACAAAAGTATATGAAAATAGTTTTGTTTCTCATACTATGAAATTAGAAAGTTACAGAAAGCGAGGTGGTTGGCACTCACGACCTCCACAAACCGATTTCTTGCTAATGCTCAGCTTCGC
Source organism: Mesobacillus foraminis (assembly GCF_004340465.1). Classification (GTDB taxonomy): domain Bacteria; phylum Bacillota; class Bacilli; order Bacillales; family Cytobacillaceae; genus Mesobacillus_B; species Mesobacillus_B foraminis. Next base: position 267,952 of record NZ_SLVV01000008.1, read on the forward strand.
AGCTGGGCGTGAAATGATCTTTAGTAAGCCCCTTCTGTCATTTTTCCTTTTGCCCCTTCTGCGCCCGAGCAGGAGGGGTCTTTTTTCAGGTTCAAAAGTCCTGTTTGCTCCATTCCATACCCTCTGAGGTTTACAATTTTTTCAAATCCCATATATTTATTTTTCAGGATGTCATATGATATTGATAGACTAGCAAGTTAGTTATTTTACTATTTTTAAGGGGGATCGCCGTGAGGCTGCCTGTCACGTTATTATTGTCTGTTTTCTGTTGTTTGTTGTCTGTGTCCGCTGTGTCAGCGAATAGCCTGGAGGTAGAGCCGCCGAAGCCGAAGATTTCGAAGTTCCAGACCAGGCTCCTGTTTGATGACAGCAAAGAATATAACAGCCGCCAGGTCATTGTAAAATTTAAAAAAGATGCATCCCCTGAAATCAGGCAGGAAATCCTTGAATCCATCAGGCTGAAAGAGCTGGACAGCGTTGACAGAGGGGACTTCATACTCGTTTCCTCTCCGAAGGGAAACGATTTGGCCTCGGTTGCTGCATCTCTTTTAAACTATCAGGAAATTGAGTATGTGGAACCGAACTACCGGGTAGAGGCCGCCTATACGCCGAGCGACCCTGGTTATAAAAAGCAGTGGTATTTAGGCAGGATCCAGGCCCCGAAAGCGTGGGACCAAACCAAAGGTGCCTCCAACATCACGGTTGCCATTATTGACGGGGGAGTGCAGACAAGCCACCCTGAGTTGAAAGGAAAAATCGTGTCGCCCTATAACGTGGTAACGGGCAAACCGACCTTGCCGGCCGACCATCATGGCACCCACGTCGCCGGGATCATCGCAGCTTCCTTTAACAAAGCCGGAACCGCGGGTGTGGCACCGAATATAAAAATCATGCCGATTAACGTGTTCTCCGGCGAATATGCCGATACCTTTGATATTGCGAGTGCTGTGTATTACGCAGCCGACCACCAGGCCAATGTCATTAATATGAGCCTCGGAAGCTATTATTATAGCGCGGTCATGAAAGAGGCGGTTGCCTATGCAAGGACGAAGGGGGCAGTCGTCGTAGCGGCAGCGGGAAATGAAGACCTGAATTTCAACACCTACCCTGCAGCGTTTCCGAATGTGATCGGAGTCTCTGCACTAAATAAGGATAATAAAATCACGATTTTCTCCAATTACGGGCGCTACATCGATTTTGCTGCACCCGGGATTAATATTTACTCCACCGTAGCGGGCGGGAAGTACAATACCATGGATGGGACTTCCATGGCAGCACCGCAGGTTTCCGGGGTTGCCGCACTGGTGCTCTCGAAAAACCCGCTGCTCTCGCCGGCAGAAGTGGAATCTATTTTAAAGAATTCATCGGTTGACCTGGGCAGCAAAGGCCGCGACAACTACTATGGCTATGGCCGCATTGATGCATACCGGGCCCTGCAGAAGACGCCGTCGCCCGTATCGGTCACTGCCGGCAAGACCTTTAACATGAGCGGCAGCAGCAAGACGTCCATTTCGGTTACAGCCAAGAAAGGTTCCACTGTTTCCATGTACGTCCAGAACTCAAAGGGGACAACCATCAAGACTCTTGTTAAAAATAAAAAATCCACCGGCAGCAAAATTTCCGCTTCCTGGGATGGGAAGCAGGACAATGGAACCTTTGTAGGCGACGGCAGCTACAAAGTGGTCGCAAAAGCCACGAATGGCCGGGAAACGGCCACTAAAAGTGCGGCGATCAAGGTGGCCGATAAAATAAAGCCAGTCATCAAACTGGGAACGTCAGCGCTCTACTCGCCGACCGCCCAGGGGAAACTCACCATTTCCTATGAGTTGAGCGAGAAAGCTGCTGTCACGGCCACGGTTTATGATAAAAACAACAAAGCCGTCAAAACACTGCTTAAAAAGACGGAATCCAAAGGGAAAAAGTCATTCACCTGGGATGGAAAGAACGCGAAAAACCAGCGGGTGAGCGACGGAACGTACAAGCTCGTGATGACCAGTACGGATTCCTATAAAAACAAGGGAACAAACAAGCAGATGTCCATCGTGGTGGACACGAAAAAACCAGAGGGGAAAGTCGTCCTGCCGGCGCCTATTTTTAAAATGGATGGCAAGCCGCAGGATGGAGTGAAGCTGACCTTCAAGGAAAAAGTAACTGTAACGGCAGCCTATGTCACAAATGCCAAGGGAACAAAGGTGAAAAAGCTGGCGACCAATAAAACCTTTACTGCTGGAACACATACCCTTAAATGGGATGGCAAAAATGACAAGGGGGCTTTGCAGCCAGAGGGCAAATATGGCTATCTGGCAGAATTCAAGGATGCAGCCGGAAATAAAGCCACCATTAAAAGCGCGGGGGTTGATCTCCAAGATTGGCAGCAGAAGCCGGTTGTTTCGGCGCAGCCACAGGCTGAATACCGGAATCCGGGGACAGCAGCGTTTGCTTATTCCCTTAGCAAGCCTGGTAAGGTCACCATCCAGCTTTATCAAGGGAATAATGTGGTTAAAACAGTCGTAAAAGATACCCTAAAATCAGCCGACAGCCATACTTTTACATGGGATGGAAAAGGTGCTGACGGCAAACTGCTGGAAGATGGGGATTATACCTTTAAAATCACGGCAACCAATCGATATAATCCTGCAGTGGCCAATTCCTTTGACGTGAAACTAAAGGTTGCATTGACACGACCGGAAATTAAACATCCCGGCATCGCAGAGTTTTACCCTGGAGAGGTGAACCCAGGTGAAGTACTTTATGAACTATCGGAACCCGCGACAGTCCTGATCGATATTCTGGATCCTAGCGGCGAGAGTGTCGGTACTCTCGAAAAGACAGCGGATAAAGGAATCAACACTTTCCAATTGAATGAATTCATGAAGGAAGGCAGCTCATTCTCACATGATACCTATACCTACGTGGTCAAGGCGATTAACTCAGTTAAAAATGAGGTGACTGCAAAAGGGCAGCTGACATTAAAAGAGGCTCCTGAATGGCTGACCGGGAAACAGTATTCTTTTACGAATAATGAAGCAGACGGGAAAACGGCGCTCAATCTAAAAATTGCTACTACGGAAGATGCGGCCATGCAGCTGTACGTTTATGACGCTGCTGCCGGAGAGCGTCTGGAAACCCCTGGGCCTGTGGCTTTAAACGCAGGGATAAACGATTACAGTTTCGAAAGACAATCTGAAGAGAATATTTATTATGTGCTTGAACTCACCGATTCTCTCGGCAATTCCTATTATTATAAAATCGAGAAGGACAGCGCGGAGAATCCAGGTGGAGAGATTGTTAAAAAGCCGGACTTTAGGCCGGTGCTGAAGGAAGAGGAACAAGTACATCAATAGCAAAAAAGCGGAGCATTCCATTAAGCGGGGAATTGCTCCGCTTTTTTATTTTGTTGCAGGGTAACTCGGGTAAGAAATATTTACCAACAGGGATTTTTAAGCTGCATCTGTTTCAATAAGTTCCCCCAGTGGTAGTCAATCTATAGCGAAAAGGCAGCTTGCTTCCTTCATCGCTGTATTAACTACTTAGGAGGAAACTTATTTGGAAAACGTATTTAATCAATGGTGGGCCTATCTAGGGCGCCTGCCAGAGCTGCTTATCGCACTTCTTGTACTTTTAGTCGGCTGGTTAATCGCAAAAGGAATTTCGAAAGGCGTACAAAAAGCCCTGAATAAATCGAATTTGGATGAACGCCTGTTAGGCAAAATGGGTGTGGATACAAAGAAATATTCATCGGAAGAGACTGTTGGCAAAATTGTTTTCTGGCTATTAATGCTTGTTGTCGTTGTCATCTTCCTGAACATGCTGAATATAGGCGGTGCGGCCAGTCCGTTGAACACCCTTCTTAGCGGGGTATTCGGTTTTATCCCTAATCTGCTGGGTGCAGCCATCATCCTTGCCGTGGGCTGGATTGTCGCGCGCCTGGTTAAGGGCCTCGTGACCGGCTTATTAAGAAAGCTGGGAGCAGACCGTCTTGCTGAAAGAATGGGAATCAGCAAGGTATTGGAAGGAACCACGTTATCCAATGTGATTGGAACGATTGTTTTTGTCTTAATCATGATTCCTGTCGTCATTGCCGTACTTGAAAGACTTCAGCTCCAGGGAATCGCAGCACCGGCTATTTCCATGCTGAACACGGTCTTAAATATGATTCCAAACATCATCGTAGCTGTTCTCCTTATTGCTGCGGGTGTCTGGTTAGGTAAATGGGTGAAAAAAATCGTGGCGAGCCTGCTTCACAATGTTGGACTGGACAGCTTTCTGTCCAAAATTGGCCTAGGGGCTGCCACCCAAACCGGAAACTCAATGACTCCGGCGAGCATTATTGGGTATTTAGCACAGATTGTTGTTGTCCTTCTTTTTACCATCGAGGCACTTCAGCTTGTTGGTCTGGACAATATAGTAGGCATTATTAACGCCATCCTTGGCTACCTGCCAAGAGTCATTGGTGCCCTGCTGGTTCTGGGTATTGGCTTATATGCAGCAAACCTTGTACAGAAGCTTGTAACAAGCATGATTGTTCAGCGCACAGAAGCAAATCTGTTTGGCAACCTGGCCAAGTACATCATCATCATCTTTGCCGTTTTCATGGCGATTGATCAGCTTCAAATTGCCAATACCGTTGTAAATACTGCATTTATGCTGATCCTGGGAGGACTGGCCCTCGCGTTTGGTTTAGCTTTTGGTCTGGGAGGAAAAGAGTTTGCTGCCAAACACCTGGCTAGATTCGATCAAACGCTCGAAAGGACGCAAACGGTAAAACCAAACATGGAAGCTGTTAAGAACGAAGCAAAAATAAACAATGGCCAGCCTGGTACAGGACCGGTCACGGGTTCGCCAGTGAATCCGGCCCGCAATTACCAGGGCGGCATGGATCCGGCCTTTCCAAACACCGAGGTGAATATCATTAAGCCGGGAGATACGAAGAATCCTGGCAATGGATTGGACAGTCCGGGACGAGGAAAACAAGTACCGCGCAAGGGCAAAGGAAGAGACTAGAAGAGATTGATAAAAATCCTGCAGCCGGGATATTGGGGAGAAATTTCCCCGGATCCTGGCTGTTTTGTTTCCATAAGCTGACAGATCACGCATGGCTATCAAGTGATTTTGGTAAATTTGGAACCGTAAAAAATGCTAGAGTTATCTTTAATGAAATTTTTCATTGCATCGGGCAAGTTTTGTTCTAGCACCTACAGGGTATCTTAACGTAAAAAATTGATGAGCAAGGGGCAGCGTATGGATAACACCTGGGAATACAATCTATTCACAATGGAAATTAATCGTTTGCAAAGGGAATACCGCCGCTTTGAAAACGTGAAAATAAAGCAGGATGTATCTGAAGATATTGAACTTCTAAAAGAAGCTCTGAATGCTTTAAATTCCGGCCCGGATAGCAAGCATTTTTCTTAACCTGGCTGGAGTGAAAGAACTATGGATGCCATACCGTACTTATTAGATGGAAATAAAAGGCCTTATAAAAATATGCGCAGCCTGGAATCATTGCCTGTCTGCCTTGACGAACAATTCCAAGGAACCGGCGCGAACCGTTCCCGTTGGAATATCGCTCTATCAAAGTAAGATGCTCTCTTTTCGAAAAGACATTATGAACAAAAAGAGCCAAGGATAAGATTCTATCGCTCTTTTTCGGGTAAATGAAACTCATAAGGGTGTTGTATGTGATAGCTATTTTTACAGTGCGGATCTGTTATAAAAGACTAGCTTGATACAGAAAAAAGAAATTCACCCTTTGATTAGAATCAGAGAAGGAAAGGGGAAAGAAAATGTATTCAGAAAGCCAATATGATGTTGAAGCAGTGGTGGAAAAAGAAACATATGCAACGGTTGTTTCTTATCAGACTCTGGAATTAATGTTTAAAGCAAGCGTAGTAACAATCAAAGGTACTTCTGTTGCTGTTCAAGAAGTGGAAGTAACGGACAGCGGAAGAGTAAGATTTCATGGAAATCTTGCAGAACTGTAAGGGGATGAACTGAACACTAGAAAATTAGTAAAACAGCCCTGCTATGAATCAAAAATAGGGTGATGATATAGTCAGTTGAAATGGTTGGGATAACCCTTCTAAAAAACGGTAAACCAGAATTATTCCTTGTAAAAAATTTATTCTTCCCCGAATCTTTTCGATGAAGGAAAACCGTTAAGATAAACGAAATGTTATTTTAACAAGGAAGGGATGGGGGAAGAAATGAAGGTTCTGATACTGGGTGGTACCCGTTTTTTAGGGAGAGCTTTGACAGAAGAAGGGTTGAAAAGAGGGCATGAACTCACGTTGTTCAACCGAGGCACAAATGCCGAGGTGTTTCCTCATGTGGAGCAGCTGATTGGCAATCGGGACAGTGATGTATTGCTTCTTCAAAATGGAAAGTGGGAGGCGGTCATCGATACATGCGGTTTTGCCCCACATCACATTAAAAAAATCGCTGCTGCACTGGGGGATCACATCGAGCATTACACCTTTATCTCGAGCATTTCCGTTTATAAAGATTGGGTTCCGCCGGGCATTGCGGAAGACTATCCTTTACATTCCAGCCCAGCGGAGGATGTATTGAAAGGCGTTGAGGAAGGTAAAATTTCTCCTTACGAGCATTATGGCGCCCTGAAGGTTTTATGTGAGCAAGAGGCGGAAAAGCACTGGCCGGGAAAGGTTTTGAGTGTCAGGGCAGGGCAGCTTGTCGGACCATTCGACTATACAGACCGGCTCCCTTACTGGGTTCAGCGGATTGAACAGGGCGGAAAAGTACTGGTGCCGGGACGCCCTGATCGGCCTGTCCAGTTGATTGATGTAAAAGATGTCGCTGCCTGGGTGTTCGATATGGCTGAAAGTAAGGAAGCCGGTACGTTCAATGTAACCGGGCCGGATGCTGGACGAACGATGGAAGACCTAGTCCATACCTGTAAAAATGTGGCCAACAGCGATGCCGACTTTGTCTGGACAGATGAACAGTTTATCCTGGAACAAAACGTACAGCCCTGGACGCAGCTGCCTTTATGGGTACCTGAACACTTCCCGCTGGAAGGAGAAGCTCACCCGTGGAAAGGAGCCTTTTCCATCTCCGTCGAAAAAGCGGTGAACGCCGGCCTATCGTTCCGGCCTCTTGAAGAGACCATCCGTGATGTCGATCAATGGGAGAGGGCAAGACCGGAGGGAGAACGAAAAGCAGGGATTTCCCTTGAAAGGGAGCAGGAGCTGCTGGAGGCTTGGGCACAAATAGAGAAGGGGAAATTTTAAAGTGTTTGATTTAACCAAGGTAATAGATTCTTTTTCGAGTGCATTGATCCGGGGAGGGTGAATGCCTTTTTTGTTTAAACGGGTTACCTTGCAGGTGTGGATCATAAGATACTATACTCACTTTATAGACGATAATGCTATTAAAGAAAGTGGCGGGGGAGAATATTTTATGAGGGTGGAGCAGCAGGATTTTATGGTTAAGGGTTTAAGTTACACGATACGGCCCGCAGTGGAGGAAGATGCAAAAACACTGTCTGAAGTAAGATTAAAGCTGGATGGCGAAACAGAAACCTTTGATCGAGAAAAAGGCGAAGGGTATATCGATGAATCTGGTTTCAGAAAAATCATTCACGAGGATGCAGAGTGCAATCATAATCTCTTTTTAGTGGCTGAGGTTCATGGCAAGATTGCAGGATTCATCAGGGCTGCAGGAAACAACCTGAAAAGAACCTCGCATAGAGTGGAATTCGGAATTGGCGTATTAAAAGAGTATTGGGGATATGGGATCGGAAAAAATCTCTTAAAGGAACTCATTCGCTGGGCCGACTCTAATGGAATCAGGAAAATAACCCTGCATGTTCTCGAAACCAATCAAAAAGCAGTCAAGCTCTATGAAAGCTTTGGATTTATTGTGGAAGGTATTTTAAGAGACGATAAACTCCTATCGGACGGGAACTACTATAATACCATTGTTATGGGAAGGATTAATGAGAAGAGTTAGGGGCGGTGCTTCAGTGGGAAGGATCGCCTTTTTGTTCTCCAGGTCAATGGGGAATGAATGTTAAGAGTTTACAAAGATAGAGAGTTTCCGAGGATTCTTTTAATCCATTCTCATTCAGAAAGTGGCAGGCATTGCTAGGATCCCTTAACGAAAAGTGCTGTCCCGAGTACCAAGGCTATCTCTACAGGCCGTCCATTCCCTGCAAAAGAGCTGAGGGAGGTCCTTTGAAAAGCATGCTTTCAAAGCATAAATGAAGCCGGGCAGATTCTGCAGCCCGGCTTTTCCAGGTTTCATGTTCAGTTTTTAGCGATTTTACAGGGAGCGTGCCTGCCGATTCGATTTCTACGTGCATTTTTTAAAACGATGAACATAAAACAATGATTCGATAGGGATTGGTTTGGGCGGGGATGCTTTTCGTGGCAGGTCCATACACGACGATCAAATCCCGATTTGCAGGGGATTTTGTAAAAGGCTGCCCATTTGTTAACAGTATTTGTGTAAAGGGGGATAGATTCAATTTTAACCTTCCATCTCTGCTTACAAGCTGACTGTTAAAATAATCAACTTTTACATTCTGATACGGGCTTTCTTTCACCATCACAAGTGCCCGGTACTGCGGCGGGTAAATCAGTGGAACGGGAGCATCACCGTCATAATAGCCCGTGACTCGATCGCCCGCTGCCACCACAGCATGGTCGACAAAATAAGTGGAAGGCGATACAACAAAATTCACTGATTCACCTAATCCGTTCTCGACCGATATCAATTTATAGCAGCCTTCTGACGTACCATTTTGACCTGTGGCAAAGTCGCTGATCATGGTTACAGTTCCGTGAAATGAGTAAAAATTAGTCATCTTCAGTCCTCCAATGGCATGCCGCAAATCCATGCAATTCAATTAAATTTACTGATTAGTGCAGTGTCATATAAGGCCACGATGGACATCGGCCTGCCTTTTAAACGCTAGTATTGTAATTTATGAGAGGCAGCCGTGAATGGTGACCTGGCCGACTTTATAGGGCAGTGCCCATTTTTAAACGTACAAGATGATAGGCCAATGGCTCAAGAATAGGATGCACTAAGCAACATCAAGAAAGGGTGTAAATGATGTATCCTAATCATTATTATTATTGGAATGATGATCCATTTGGCCAAGACGCTAATTTCGATCCAATGTTGGATGAAAGACAATTTGGCGGTGGTCCGCAGATGGGTCCGGGAGCTCAAGGCGGACCGCCGTCATCGCCTCCGCCAGGGTATGTGCCTGCACAGCAAGCCTCTGCATTTGCTGTTGATCCAGGAGGGATACGCAGGTGTTTGTTCAGATACACCTATGTATGGTTAAGAGGGTTTCAGCAATTCTGGTTTTTCCCAATCTTTGTCGGCCGAAACTCTGTCGCGGGATGGCGCTGGACAGGATTTAGATGGGTGTATTTTGGAATAAGCCTGCGTCAAATTCAGTCGTTTACTTGCGTTTAAAACAAGGCAAAAGCTTGTTCGAAGAAACTTCCTCCACATTATATAGGCAGAGTCGATCCTTCGCAGTGAAGGATCTTTTTTTTGTTTTTCATAGGAAGGGGAATGTTAAGAGTTTATAAAGATTGTGGGTAATCAAGGATTCTGTTAATGAATTCTTTTAAAATGAATAATGATAAATCATACCAGATAATGATAAAAATCAAAGAATAAAATACATATTAATTACAAATAAAACCATATATGTGATAAAATAACAATACCCTAGCTATGGAGGAATATCATGATTAATGTTTTTCGTTGGATAGGGTTTATTGCGGCTGTTGTTTATTTTATCTGCCAATTTACTTCCCTGGGGGACAATGAGGTTATTGAGAAAGGTGCATTAGCGGTGGTCATTGTCAGCCTATTAATCAGCTTTGTCATTCCCAATAAGAGTAAACAGGAACAGGCGTAGTTGGGGAAACGAAAAGAAGACACTGCAGCAAGTGTCTTCTTTTTTCGTTACGAATTATTCTTGAACTAATTCAGGGAAAGTGACTTTTATATACTCTTTCTCTTCGGCAGAGCTTAAGACTCCGTATGCCTTCCCAATCGTACCCTCTTTTTGTTCCCAAAAGAAGTTGTGATCAGAATCAATTGTATCGAACCAGCCATTTTTCCATTTGTCTGCAATCTCGAGCATCTTGTCCTTATTAGCAAATTGACTATTGGAAACGATGTCGTAAACCTGGTTGATCGTGTCTTCCACCATCGGAATCGCGCCGATCTTTTTTTCGGCCCTCACTTTCTGATGGGTCATTTTATGCATGACGTCCATTACTTGCTGCTGAGTGGGTTCGGGAGTAAGTCCAGTGTCATATGTAACTCCATCAATGAAGCCCAAACGTTCTGCAGCTTCTTCTGCGGCCTCTTCAGCCTCAAGCTTAGCCTCTTCTACTTGTTGCATTTCTAAATCCGCAAGACGTTCCTCTTCATACTCTTGCTGTGCTTCCTGTTCCTTTTGCCGTTCTAATTCGTAAGCCCGGGCATTACTGTTTATCTTAAAAGCGGCAAAAGCTGCAATGACCAGCACAAGGGCAAGTCCCCCTAAAAGCATTAAAAGTTTTGTTTTCTTTTCTGGTTTCAATTCCGTTCTCATGATGACGACCCCTGACTCTCTTTACTTTCATTCTCTATATCCATTTTAATGTAAGTTGCTGGGTTTTTGTGGGTAAAAATGATTTATTTTAAAACTAGGTAGGCGCACTTGGGTTAGTAGGTCTTTTACGCCTTACAAGGTGTTTGTCGTGAGGAATGACGCTGGAAAAACCACTTCCCTGATGAGAAGCGGCTCTTGTTTTGCAAACTATTTTACTTTTTTGGTTACTGTTTTGGTATTCTTGGCTTTGTCTGTGGCAGAAATGGTGATGGTGGTGTCTTTCTTTTGGGCCTTGATGCCGATCTTGAATTCGCCTTTTGAGTTTGCTGTTCCTGAACCGAGTGAGGTCTTGCCGGCCTTAACGGCAATCTTTGCTCCTGCTTCTGTCTTTCCTGTGACAGACTTAGTTTTGGTTGTGATCTCGTTAACCGTCAGGGAAGGGGCTGTTTTGTCAGCTACTGTTACGGTTGTGGCTTTGCTGACATTCCCTGCCGCATCCTTGGCCGTAAGTGTCAGTTTTGATCCTGCCTTGATTGGCTTGACAGTGAGCTTGAAATTCCCTGATTTGTCCGTTTTAGGAGAACCAAGGTTAGTCTTGCCATTTTTAATGGTCACAGTGGAGCCTGCTTCTGCTTTTCCGGCGATGCTTTTGTCATTATCGTCGACCTTGTTTACCTTAGGGGCGCCTGGAGCTGTTTTATCCTTAACAGTGATAGTGGTTGATTTGCTCGTATTACCGACGGCATCCGTGGCAGTTGCTGTCACCTTCGAACCAGCCTTGATCTTCTTGATGGTCAGCTTGAAATTGCCGGAGCTATTTGCTTTTGGCTTTCCTAATAACGTGCTTCCATTCTTCAGGGTGACCTCTGAACCTTTTTCTGCTTTTCCTGTAATGACGGTATCATTGTCATCGATCGCGTTGACTTTTGGAGCAGCTGGTGCCGTGACATCGAGCATTCCGGCCATCAGCATATAAGGCTCGTCGGTGCCAAGCATATAGCCATCCAAAGCCACGACGTAATAGTCTCCCGGCTTCACTGGAACAATCTGATAATAAATTCCGTCCTGATACTCATAAATCTCCGGTTCGACATAGTTAAGGCCGCTATCATAGATCCCATAGAGAAGCTGCATCATGGGATATTCATCCGTAACCCCAAGCACGGCCATGTATTCGTCATTCGTCGTCACTTTCACCTTATAGACATCAAAGTCCTCATCCCAGTAAAAAGAACCAAACATGCCGGTCATGAATGGGAGGCTGTCTGCCTCGTCAAAATAATCATTTGGCTCGGATTCATAAAGGACATCATCCTCTGCGGCTTTACCATATGAAAACCGGCTGGCACCCTTTTTGTTCAACTCCTTCGGCAAATTAAACTGATTAAGGTTGAGTTCATTTTTGAATTCTTTATTTGATTCCTCAAGGCTTGGCATTTTTATTTCTTCTTTAAAGTCTTCGGTGGACTTTGCTAAAGCACTTCCCGTAAAAGCACTGGCCATTAAAAACGCGGAGGCAACGACACTGACAATCCTTTTCATTTCAACACACCTCTCAAATTTTGGTACTTCCTTTAATGAGAATTATATGTTCTTTATATAGAACAAAGCAACATAAATTTATTTTTTTTGAAAGAAGGAATGTAGCTCTATTCAAGAAGATAACAAATTTTGAAAGTTTCGGATTCATAATCGAGTATGGCTGCGGGTTGGAGAGAGGCTCTTTGTTAAAAACAAACCCACCAACCGCAGAGAATTGGTGGGTTTGTTTTATTTATAAACGGAACTTGGAACTTTAACAGCTGGGTTTCCAGATGAATATGGAGCGACAGAATAGATCTGGAAGACGATATAGATGCCTGAATCATAATAGTAGAATGGCGTATCGGCCTTGATTTCAATGTCCTTGGCAGTAATGTCACTAAAAAATAGGGTAGGATGCTTTTTAATATAATTGGCCACATACTTTTGGACTTTTGCCCTTTTCGCGGATGTATTCAGGACATTGGTCAGCTTGAGCGGCTGTCCTGTAGCCAGATTGAAGTTGTAGGAAGTAACATAGTTCCCTCCGTGTGCGCCTCCCCAGTACTGATATTCATCCAGCAGGATGCTCAGGGTCTTGGTTGAATTATATTTTACTTTATAGGACGTCTGATGCTCGAATTCACACGAATACGGGTATTCCCGGCATATTTCCGGTTCTTCCTTTTTCAGATCCTTTTCGTCCTGGATTAAGGATAAATAGGATCCGTGTGATTTTTTTATGTAGTTTGTCAGCTGGCTGTTCATTTTCTGCTGCGCAGTCTTGCTTTTCAGACCGCTAACCTGAGGGTACTTTAAAGCAGAAATGTTCTTATACTTGTGCGGGGTGATTTTAGCCCCTTCAAACCTTAAGTATTTCGTGGATACATAGGCTTTTTTCTTTTTATACCGGATTTCGGACCAGCCGGATTTTGTTTTACTGTAAACACTTACCTTTGTTCCCTTTTTAAGTGTGCCAACTTTCTTTGACTTGGTTGACGCCTTTTCACGTACATTCAGTACATCGGCATTGACAGAAGCCGGATAGGTAGTTGCTGCTTGGGCGGGTACCTGGCTGGATATGAAGACTGCCATTAGAAGCACCATCACCAGCGTCCATTTTACGATTTTCTTCACTTGAATTTTCCCCCATCTGTGTATGTAATGCTGCATTCTAAACACCCATAGGTCCTCCAGAGCGTTGGGATTTCCTATTTATCTAGCGAAATAGGCACTTCGGATTACATATAGGTAATTTTTAGAAGTTAAGTAGTATTTTAGCATGGGGGTTATGGGGCTTCAAGAGGGGAGGGCAAATAAATTTCTCCAACAAACCTGAGGTACTTGCTTGTAAAATAACTATCCTCAAAAGGTGCATATTTAATGAAAAACATCAGTAAATATAGATGAAAGAGTCTTATAGTTATTCCGACTTGACATGTAGGAATACTTACAGTACTATTTGTCAGTACTTATTATCAGTAGATAAACATTTAGAGGGGGATCAACATTGGATAGCATTCTAATCATCGTAAATATTGCGATTTTCTTATTATTGATTGCCGGCTTGTTCCTGATGCAGAAGAAGCATGTCTCGTTTTCGAAGCGTGTATTCACTGCACTTGGTTTAGGGATTGTGTTCGGTTATCTGATTCACTTAATCTACGGAATTGATTCCGACATCACGGTGGGGACCATCGACTGGCTGAGCATCGTCGGTTCCGGCTATGTAAAACTGCTCCAAATGGTCGTGATGCCGCTTGTATTCATTTCCATCGTCGGTGCGTTTACAAAGCTCAAACTGACAAAGAACATCGGAAAAATCTCTTTCCTGGTCATCGGTATCCTGCTGGGTACAACGGCGATTTCCGCTGCCATCGGAATTGGATCCACATTAGGCTTTGGGCTTGATGGCATCCAGTTAACAGAAGGGGAAGCGGAAGCGAGCCGAAATGCCGAGCTTGCAGAAAGAGCCACAACTGTTGAAGGAATAACGGTTCCACAGCAAATCCTTCAAATGATTCCAAGCAATCCGTTTGCTGACTTAACAGGTGCACGCCCAACCTCAACGATTGCGGTTGTTATCTTTGCGGCGTTCATCGGAGTAGCTTACCTTGGAGTAAAACGCAAGGATCCGGAAAATGCGGACCTGTTTGCGAAAATCATTAATTCTCTGTACGCCATCATTATGAGGGTTGTAACGCTGGTACTGCGTTTAACTCCATACGGAATTCTGGCGCTCATCACCAAGGTTGCCGCAACAAGTAACTATGAGGCGATTGTCTCACTAGGGAAGTTTGTCATTGCATCCTATGTAGCACTGATCGCAATGTTTATTGTTCACTTGTTATTGATCACATTCGCGAAACTCAGCCCGGCCCAATACGTGAAAAAGGCAATGCCAACGTTGACGTTTGCGTTCACTTCCCGGTCCAGTGCGGGTACGCTGCCAATGACAATCAAAACTCAGTCAAAGGACTTTGGAGTATCAGAGGGGATTGCCAACTTTGCCGGCTCCTTTGGCTTGAGCATTGGCCAAAACGGCTGTGCGGGAATCTACCCGGCGATGCTTGCGGTCATGGTCGCTCCGTCAGCGGGAATTGATCCAACAAGCATCTCCTTCATCCTGACACTTATTGTAGTTGTCATGATCAGCTCGTTCGGCGTTGCCGGTGTCGGCGGAGGCGCAACCTTTGCATCTCTGATCGTCCTTTCCGTCATGGACCTTCCGCTTGCGATTGTCGGACTCCTGATTTCCGTTGAGCCATTAATCGACATGGGCCGTACAGCCCTGAATGTCAGCGGCGCAATGACATCCGGTGTCCTCACCAGCAAGGTGACAGGCGAATTTGATAAAAAGGTATACGACAAGCCAGAAGTGGTTGAAGCTTAATAGAGTAAGTAAAAAGCCTGCACCCAGGATTACCACAAGGGTGCAGGCTTTTTACTTTTTTCTAGAAAATAATTTTCACGATTTTTATCGAAAAGTAGGTTAGATTGTCAGGAACATTGGGTAAACCTATAAAAACGCACCCGGACATTTGTATGCCCAGGTGCGCTCTGATCGACCATAACAGTATTTTAATAGAATCGCTTAAAGCCTTCGAAATGCTTTTTATAGTAAGAATCGTTCATGTTGGTGATCCTTACGCCGCTGTTATCAGCATGAATGAACTGGTTGTTGCCCAGATAGATACCCAGATGCGAGATTCCTTTTTTATATGTATTTTCAAAGAATACAAGGTCGCCTAGCTGCGGATTATTCACATAATAAGAACGGCTGTAATATCCTTCTGCGGATGTGCGGCTCATGCTCTTGCCGCCCTTATTAAAAGCATAATAGATGAAGCCGCTGCAGTCAAAACCGCCGGCACTTGTTCCTCCCCATTTATAAGGAGTTCCGATCACGGCCTTTGCCGCAGAGATGACCTTTTGGACATCCCCAGCAACAGCAGGCTGGCTTGTTGATTCCTTCCCAGCGGATGGAGCAGCAGGGGCAGCCGGTGCCTGGGCAGTCCCAGAAACCTTTAATACTTTGCCTGCATAAATTAAATCAGAGGAAAGATTATTAAGGCTTTTTAATTGGGCAACCGTCATCTTGTGCTGGCTGGCAATCTTGCTCAGCGTATCTCCCGGTTTAATGGTGTAAGTGCCAGAAGCTGGAGCAGCTGGCTGTGTGCTCGTTGCAGGTTGTGTAACCGTTGGCGATGGTTTCGCTGCGGCTTGGGTTGAACCAGAAACAACAAATACTTGTCCAGGATAAATCCGGTCGCTTGTCAGCTTATTCCATGACTTAAGGTTAGACAAGGATATATTATGCTTCTTGGCAATCCCGCTCAACGTATCCCCGGAGACTACCTTATAGGTTTTCGACGTGGTGCTGCTTGCTGCAGTTGCTTTCGGTGTACTTGTTTTCACTGCGGCAGAAGCAGTGGACGTGGTTTTCGATACGGTTAGAGTTTGGTTCACATAAATCAAATCAGACTTGAGTCCGTTCAGGTTCTTTAAGTTTGAGACACTAGTATTATACTTACTTGCAATATGGGACAGCGTATCCCCTTTTTTGACACTATATGTATCAGCAAACGCACTTGTCGAGAACGCAGAAGAAAGAACAGCAACAGTGGCAAGGGCAGTGACTTTTTTCTTCATCTTTTTTTTCAAACACTCCTAATCCGGCAATATAGTATGTCCATCTTACCATATTTGTCTAAAACTGGACACAGAATTTCGCCAAGATTTAACATACGTAACAATCCTGAAACAAAATTATCAGAAATTTTAGTCGACAAAGTATTTACAAATCCTTATACACCACATAGAATGATGTCATAATCTAGGGAGGATTAAGGGAATTGGACAAAAAGGAATATTCATTCAATTTCAGGCAAGAACAGTTCTTTGACCTGATTAGAAGAACCTATGAAAAAGGTCTAAATGACCAAGAGATGACCGTAGAGAAATTATTGAAAGATTTGCAGATAGATTTAAAGAATACAATCGTTAAGTAAGGCGGGGATTTATCCACCGTCTTTTTTTATTGTGTGCTAAACATTTTGGTATCAATGTCGATAAAAGTAGAGGGAATTATTTGTCCAATTTATGTTTATTTCCTTTTAATAATGGGTATATATATCTTGTTTTTATACTATTCATACCATTCTATAAAGGGTCGGAAAACGTAAATTGGGACTTATGGCGCCGAAGAGAATCATTAGAAAAATAATTTTAATGAAAAATCTATTTCTAAATTACGACATAATATGACATTTTCATTGAAAAACTGTTTTATTTTGCTTACAAATTATATATAATCAAAATAATAATAGGGTAAGCGCTATCACCATGATATTTTCTTTCAGCAGCCCTGTCTCTAAACCCTTATTAATCATTCGAAGGAGAATTACTAGATGTCAAACTATTATCACCTGACACCTGAAGAAAAAATGAGAAAGAAAAAGCGCAACAAAGTCCTTATTTATATCTCATTTTTTGTCCTCACTGTAGTTGTGAGCGGGGCACTGACATTATTGGCAAATCAAATGTAAGAACTTATAAAAAGGAGCGGTACCATATGGTATCGCTCCTTTTATGTTTACTTCGCAATGAAATAATGGATTAAATAATCAGCCCAAAGCTTATGGCCGGCTTCATTGGGACTTTCCTGGTCTTCCATCAGGTATTGCTTGATCTCCTCGCTGTCCGGATTTGGCCAAGTACTCCAGTGATCCAGGTAATCAATACTATTCCTTTTTGCATAATCTTCAAGAGCTTCTACCTGGAGTGGGTAGTAAGTTGCTTGATAAATTGGAAAGGAAGGTTGTAGGATTAGAGAGTGGTTGGAATTTTCCTCCAACAGTCCGCCGGCAATTGAAGTAATATTCTGCTCTGAATCTTCAATCGTAACCATACCATTATCTTTTAAAATAAAAGGTTCGAGCAGGGTAATGTCTGGGTGTAGTTTCTTTAATTCGCCAAGTTTTCCTTCAGCAATGAACTGGGAAGAAGTCAAGTCGTAGGTTTTAACAATCACTTTAACAGTTCCGCCATAGGCAGTCTCCAATTCTTTCTTTAGAAGGTTGCTCCAGCTATTTTCTTCCATCCCTAAGGCGTTGGAGCCAGCCAGTAGAATAGTGAAAGGCTTATTGATTTCCACAGCCTTACTATATTGCTCTCTCGCATCCTTTGGCCAGTTTTCAGTGAGCTTAGTAAGTTCCTCAACGTCGATGTCACTGTTAGTAGCGGTTGTTGTTTCCTCTTCATTGTTAACATCTTGACTAACAGTCCCGTTTTGAACTTGTTTAGCAGATGACACTGTTGTTTTTTCCTTCCAGTGCAGGTTTCCGGCAACAAGCAGGAAAATGCATCCAACTGCAAGGAGAACAACTAGAACGTTTTTCATGAAAGAAATCTCCCTCTTTCCAATAAATTGTAAATAATTCCATATTCTAAAAACTCTTTAAAAAGAGTGAAAAATAGGTTTAAATAAATAAGGGTTAGGGAACATTACAAGTTTATTAAAATTATGACAAGAAACGGCAATATTTACAAGTTCTTGTGTTATATTGTGCTATAATACTAAAAGATTTGCAAAAAAAAGTAAGTGGAGGATCGTATGGAAGAAACAATAAGTTTAAAAGAGTTACTTCAGAGCTTAAGAAAACGACTGGTCATGATAATGGGCATTACCTTAACAGCCGTGATTGTTAGCGGTGTGATTAGCTTTTTCTTTTTGACACCGATTTATCAGGCTTCAACACAGATACTAGTTAATCAAAAGAAAAGCGAACAATCTATGTATAATCCTAGTGAAGTTCAAACTAATCTTCAGTTAATTAATACCTATAATGTAATTATAAAAAGCCCCGCTATTCTCAATGAAGTGGCTAAAGAGCTGAATCTTGATATTACAGCCCAGCAGCTAAACGAAAAGATTATAATTGGTAGTGAAAATCAATCACAGGTTGTCAATATATCTGTCCAGGATGAGAATCCTGAAACAGCAGCAGCTATTGCCAATACGATAGCAAAGGTTTTTGAAAACGAGATTGTTGAAATTATGAATGTTGATAACGTAAGTGTTCTTGCAGAGGCAACTGTAATTGAAGGACAGTCTCCTGTTAAACCGCTGCCGATTTTAAATATTGCAATTGCTCTAGTTGTAGGTTTATTGGCAGGGGTAGGACTAGCTTTCCTGCTAGAGTATTTTGATAATACACTTAAAAACGAACAGGACATTGAAAAAACACTCGGCCTACCAATCCTAGGAAGTATTTCAGTGATTGAAGGCTCACAAATGGATACAGTAAAAGAACAACGAGGTAAGAGAAATTCTAAAGCAAGGGGTGAGGCAATTGGCTCCTAAGAAAACAATGATGGGTGAACAGAGACGGAAATTAGTAACTTCTTATGATCCTAAGTCTCCGATATCGGAGCAATACAGGACGATCCGAACCAATATTCAGTTCTCCTCTGTTGATGAAGAAATTAAAACTATTATGGTTACTTCCTCAGGACCAGGAGAAGGGAAGTCGACAACAGCCTCAAATCTGGCAGTTGTATTTGCCCAGGCAGAAAACAGTGTATTACTTGTTGATGCTGATATGAGAAAGCCGACTGCTCATTATACCTTTAATCTTACAAATACTTTTGGTTTAACCACTGTCTTGGCAAAGCAAATTTCGCTCGGGGAAGCTGTGAAAGAAACAAATGTCCCCAATCTTTCTGTTTTAACTAGTGGTCCAATACCACCCAACCCTTCAGAATTGATGGGCTCTGTCGGTATGGAAAGATTCATAAAAGAAGCAAAAGAGACCTTTGATATTATTATTTTTGATACACCTCCTGTATTGGCTGTTACAGATGCTCAAATACTGGCTAATAAATGTGATGGAACAATACTTGTTGCCTATAGCGGTAGAACTGAGATGGAAGCAGCGGGAAAAGCAAAAGAATTATTAGTTGCTTCAAAAGGAAAACTTTTAGGGGCCGTATTAAATGGGAAGAAACTCGAGAACTCAGATAATTATTACTATTATGGAACGAAATAGGCTTCATCGACTTTTTTCGACAAAATATCCCCTTTGACCTCTTAATGTGTCGATGGTAACCTGTTTAAGGACCTAGGAAATTAACAATCTTATGGAAATGGGTGATTGCAGTGATTGATATACATTGTCATATACTACCTGGAATAGATGACGGTGCGCAACATATCGACAACAGCATTGATATGGCCAAGAAGGCTGTTCAGGATGGAATTCATACAATCATTGCCACCCCGCACCATAAAAATGGCCGCTACGATAATCCGAAGCGAGAAATTTTGAAAAAAGTAGAAGAGTTGAATAAGAGACTACGGGAAGAAAACATTGAAGTGACTATTTTGCCAGGGCAGGAACCGGCTATTAATGGAGATTTGTTAGAAAACTATCTGAAGGATGAGATTCTTAGTCTGAATAATACCCATTATCAGTTTGTTGAATTACCTTCGAGCCATGTACCACGCTATACAATTCAAATGCTTTTTGAGCTTCAATTAAAGGGACTTACTCCTATAATTGTTCATCCAGAGCGAAATCAGGAGATTCAGGAACGCCCGGATTTGTTGTTTAAGATGATTGAAAAAGGTGCCTTGGCACAGGTGACGGCTGGAGCGATTTGTGGAAAGTTTGGAAAGAGGGTTAAAAACTTATCTTTTGACTTGATTGAAGCAAATCTAGTCCATTTCATTGCATCGGATGCCCATAATGTTTACAAACGCTCATTTAATATGGTTGAGGCTTTTGATATTGTTGAATCCAAATATGGAGTCGATTTAGTCTATTTATTCCAGGAGAACGCTGAGTTATTAGTTGAGGGACAGAATGTTTATAAAGAAATGCCGCATCATATAAAAAAGAAAAAGTTTTTAGGTATTTTCTAAATTATATATTTGATAGAACAATGATAAGGCAATGGGTAAATCACATCAAAATTAGATAGATAACTGTAATAGAATTAACTCTTCAGGAAATTCTCCTGACCGGCGATGTCTCCTGCCCGTTATACATGGAGACACTCGGCCATGCTGTGGGTAGCATCTAGTTATGCAAGCCTTAGGCGCATTGTCGTCAAAAGTATGGTGTGAGGACGGGTTAGATGCCCAATAACCAAATAAACAAGACGCTTTAAAAGAAGATAATGCGCTTTCATAAATATCTAATGATAGTACATGTATTATACGTGATTTATCATTAGATATTTAATTTCTAATATAATCTCGGGAGTAAGATTTTAGAATAACGAAGTAATGGAGGAGATAAGTTTGAAAAAAGTAAGAAAAGCAATTATTCCAGCGGCGGGTTTAGGAACTCGTTTTTTGCCTGCAACTAAAGCCATGCCGAAAGAAATGTTGCCAATTGTTGATAAGCCAACTATTCAATACATAGTTGAAGAGGCAATTGAGTCTGGGATCGAAGATATTATTATTGTTACTGGTAAGGGAAAAAGAGCAATTGAAGATCACTTTGATTTTGCACCAGAACTCGAACAAAATTTAGTTGAAAAAGAAAAGTACGATTTGTTGGATAAGGTCCGCTATTCTACAAATCTAGCAGATATACACTATATTAGACAAAAGGAACCAAAAGGGTTAGGCCATGCCGTATGGTGTGCAAGAAACTTTATTGGTGACGAACCTTTTGCGGTCCTCCTTGGCGATGATATTGTTCAAAGTGAGACCCCTTGTTTACGTCAATTAATTAATCAGTATGAAGATATACGGTCTTCGGTTATAGGGGTTCAGCAAGTAAGTGATTCAGAAACTAATAGATACGGAATAATCGATCCTTCTTCACAAGAGGGAAGAAGGTATCAGGTTAGTAATTTTGTTGAGAAGCCAAAGACCGGTACAGCTCCATCTAATCTAGCAATTATGGGGCGTTACATTCTCACTCCAGAAATTTTCATGTTCCTTGAGGACCAGCAAAAAGGTGCAGGGGGAGAAATTCAATTAACTGATGCTATACAAAAGCTAAATCAAATTCAAAGAGTTTTTGCGTATGATTTTGAAGGATTGCGATACGACGTTGGTGAAAAATTTGGATTTGTCAAAACAACTATTGAATTTGCGTTACAGCATGAAGATCTCCGGGAAGATATCGTTGATTACCTTAAAGATCTTATTGGAAATATTCAAGGGAAAGCACTAGTTTAAAGGTGGATACAAATGGCTAATCAAGTAAATCAAAATGTGGCAATCTTAAATAAAGAAAATTCAGCTATTAAAGTTAATAATAAAAAATTATACTTAGCTACAAAACGCTTAATAGATATTGTTGGGTCTGCCGTTGGTATTGTTTTCTTGAGTTTATTGTTTGTAATAATCGCTTTACTGATTAAAATTGAAGATCCAAAAGGACCAGTTATCTTTGCCCAAAAAAGAGTCGGGTTAAACGGAAAAGAGTTTAAAATTTATAAATTTCGTTCAATGGTTTCTGATGCTGAAGATAAACTAAAGGACTTATTAAAATATAATGAAGTATCAGGTGCTATGTTCAAGATGAAAAATGATCCTAGAATTACAAAAATAGGAAAATTTATAAGGAAAACTAGTATAGATGAATTACCACAACTTTTTAACGTTTTAAAAGGCGAAATGAGTCTGGTTGGGCCTCGGCCCCCTCTGCCTAAAGAAGTTGCCGTGTACTCTGATTTTGATAGTCAGCGATTAATGGTAACCCCTGGATGCACTGGACTGTGGCAGATTAGTGGAAGAAGTAATATAGGGTTTAAAGAAATGGTTGAATTAGATTTGCAGTATATCCAAACTCGTTCATTACTTTTTGACATGAAAATTATATTAAAAACATTTTTAGTCTTGTTCGGCTCCAAAGATGCATATTAGAAATTCCTAAAATAGCGTTAGAAACAGCAAGTTGGAAAGTGTGTCAAATGTTCGAAAAACGACCACTTTCCTTTTGTTTTGTCTTACTTCGGTGATTTGTACATACATATTTTTTGTATGTGTTTAAATAAAATAACATCTCATAATAGGCAAAATATGCAAAGCGCTACAAAAAAGTATATAGACTATCTTAGGCGAGGTGTTTATCCATGAGAATATTATTAATATCTAATATGTACCCTGATAAAGAGCATCCCGGATTTGGTGTTTTTGTTAAACATACTGAAAACATTTTAAATAATGAAGGATTCATAATCGATAAAGTTGTTAGATATAAAAAAAATAATATATTTAGTAAATTGTTCGATTATCTTATTTTTTATTTGAAAATATTTTTCAAAGGCTTGTTTAAACGTTATGACGTATTTTATATTCATTTTGCAGCACATCCTTCCATACCAGTATTGTTTGTGAAATTTTTCAATAAAAAAGTTAAAGTAATAACGAATGTTCACGGTACAGATGTTGTTCCAGAAAATAAAATACATGAATTATTTCAAATTTTTGTTGATAGATTATTAAATATATCTGAATGTATAATTGCACCCTCCGATTATTTTAAGGATTTAGTATCAAAGCAATATAATATTCCAAAAGATAAGATAAAAACTTTTCCATCTGGAGGAATAAGTAAGGAAATCTTTTATCCAATAGAAAATAAAAAGGAAATTTTTAAAAAGTTAAACTTAGATTCTAACCTACAGTATCTTGGATATGTCGGAAGAATTGAGTATGGAAAAGGTTGGGACACTTTCCTTGAATCGTTAAGAGATTTAAAAGAGGAAATGCTCCTCGAAAACAAAAAAGTAATTTTTGTAGGTTACGGTGACCAATTGAACCTTTTTCATGAAAAAGTCAAAAACTTGGGGTTACAGGACACGGTTATTCACTTCAAGTATATGCAACAATCTGAATTGAACCTCGTATATAATATTTTAGATTTTTTCTGTTTTCCAACCGAGAGAAAAGGTGAGAGTTTAGGATTAGTAGGTATAGAGGCAATGGCTTGTGGTACTCCGGTTATTGGAAGTAGGATTGCGGGGTTACAAAGCTATATTGAAAATGGACATAATGGCTATTTGTTCGAACCAAAGAGTAAAAAAGAGTTGGGATTAGCAATTAGAAAGTATTATTCTCTTAATAAAGAAACAATAAATAAATTAAAGATAAATTCTTTTAAAACTTCACAAAGGTATGAAAAAGCAAATATTAAAGGGGTTTTATCTAACATTTTTAAAAACGTTTAATTCCTAGGACGCTTTTTTAAAAAAAGGATTTACCTTTTAAAGAGTTTTTTTATGCTTATTGTTAATTATTAATTGAATTTTTTTTTATTAAAAACAATAAGGATTATAAAGGGAGAGTTAAATGAAACACATTTTTATAATAGGTTCTAAGGGAATACCCGCAAAATACGGGGGATTTGAAACATTTGTAGACGAGTTAACTAAGAGAAAGAAAAATAGTGAAATTACCTATCATGTGTCATGCATGGGTGAAAATAATGATGAACACTATTACAATGGTGCTAGGTGCTTTAATATAAAGGTTCCGAATGTAGGTAGTGCTAAAGCAGTATTATACGATCTTTTAAGCATCCAAGAGTCTATAAAATATATCAAAGAAAATAATCTCTCTAATTGCATAGTATATGTATTAGCGTGCCGTGTTGGCCCATTTTTTTCAAAGTTTAAGAAAGAGCTAGAAGATTTGGGTGCGAAAGTTTGGGTTAACCCAGATGGTCATGAGTGGAAAAGAAGTAAATGGAATTATTGGATTAAGCGATATTGGAAGTTATCAGAACGTTTAATGGTAAAACATGCTGATTTAATAATATGTGATTCTAAAGGAATTGAATCTTATATTACTCAGGAATATCATAAATATAATCCTAAAACTACATTCATAGCTTATGGTGCAGATGTTAGCTTATCGCCTCTCGAAGAAAGCGATGAAAAGTTACTTAATTGGTTCCAAAATTTTGGTATTAATTCTAATGAGTATTATTTAATCGTTGGTCGTTTTGTACCAGAAAATAATTATGAGTTAATTATCCGTGAATTTATGAAAACACAGTCAAAAAAGGACTTAGTAATTATTTCAAATATAGAGCAAAATGATTTTTATAATAATCTATTACAAAATACTAATTTTAAACTGGACAAACGTATTAAGTTTGTCGGTACCGTTTATGATCAAGATTTACTTAAGAAAATTAGAGAACTAGCGTTTGGTTATTTTCATGGTCATGAAGTTGGTGGAACTAACCCCTCATTGCTTGAAGCGTTAGCTTCTACCAAAATAAATCTATTACTTGATGTAGTTTTTAATAAGGAAGTTGGATCTAGTGGAGCAATTTATTTTACAAAAGAAGAAGGGAATTTAGCTTCGATAGTTAAAAGTGTAGAGGAATTGCAAACTGAGGATATAAATAATTTAGGAATTAAGGCACAGAATCGGATTTTAAATGAATATTCTTGGGATAAAATTGTCAGCGAGTATGAAAAAAAATTTAGCTTTTAGGTTAAAGGAGTAATTATGAAAAAAGTTGGGATTTTAACAATAAATGACTATGAAAATTACGGAAATAGATTGCAAAATTATGCGACACAGGAAGTTTTAAAGAATATGGGTTTTGAAGCTGAAACTGTTGTTAACAATTCAAAGTATATTAATAGAAATAGTAGTGTAACCGATAAATTAGAGAAGCTAAAAAAGATAACCTTTAAAAAACTCTATTCTAAGATAAATGGAAAAATCCTAAATTTTACTTATAAAGAGTATAAAGCAAAAAGGTTTGAGGTATTTAAAAACTTTACTTCATCATATATTAAGGAAACAAAGTTTAGTATTTCTGAAAATAATATACCGCAAGATTTACACAAAGGATACGATTACTTTGTAACAGGAAGCGATCAAGTTTGGAACCCAAATATTGATCATCGATCCTCAATTGATTTTATAACTTTCGCTCCACCGCATAAAAGGGTTGCATTTTCACCGAGTTTTGCCGTATCAAGTATCCCAGAAAGATTTATCGGTAAATATAAGAAATGGATATCGGAAATGGCCAGCCTATCTGTAAGAGAGGAAGCAGGGGCGAAAATAATCCAGACATTAACGGGTAGGGACGCAATTGTACTAGTTGATCCAACTCTTATGCTCACAAAAGAACAATGGCTCTCTATTTCTAAAGGAGCTTCAAATAAACCTACAAAACCGTATTTATTGACTTACTTTTTAGGACCTATTTCTAAGGAAGCCAAAGATAGAATTAATATAATGGCCAGGAATAATGACTTACAAGTAGTAAATTTGGCGCAAATTAAAGAAAGCGATACATTTATAGCAGGGCCAAGTGAATTTATTGATTTTATAAACTCTGCGAGTGTAGTGTGTACCGACTCTTTCCATGGTTCTGTTTTTTCCATCTTGTTAGAAACTCCTTTTATAGTCTTCGAAAGGGGAGGAAGTTTACCATCAATGAGTTCACGAATAGATACATTGTTATCAACATTTAAACTAGAATCAAGATTAGCAAGAAATATAACTTCTAATGATCAAGTTTTTAAAACTAGTTATTCACATATTGCTCCAATACTAGAAGCAGAGCGCTCCAAAACTTATAACTACCTAAAGAAAGCTTTAAATATTAAAGAGGTAGTTTCCACTAAATAGTGGCGTTTTCCTCAATTTAAAAACAATATAACTGATATAAAAGTAGTTAAATCAGTTATATTGTAATTAATAATTTGATTATAAATAATGAAAGTTATTTTAGGGAAAGAAGTTGTTTTAATTTGAATCAACTTAAAGCAGGAGCGGTATTGTCCTTTTTATCAATTTTTGTGAATGTAATTATTGCCTTACTATATACGCCTATACTTATAAGATTATTAGGACAGTCAGAATACGGCTTGTACTCATTAATTGGTTCTATAGCTGGTTATCTCAGTATTATGGATTTAGGTTTAGGAAACGCTATAGTAAGATATACCGCACGCAATAGGGCGTTAGGTGATAAAGTTATAGAGTCCAAATTGAATGGAATGTTTTTGTTACTTTATACGGTTATTGGATTATTGACTGTAGTTGTCGGTGCAGTAATTTTTAATAGCATTGACCAAATATTTGGGGCGAGCTTAAGTACATCTGAATTGCAAAAAGCAAAAATAATGATATTAGTTTTAATCGTCAATTTTGCGCTGTCGTTCCCACTATCTGTATTTGGTTCAATTATGCAGGCGTACGAGAAATTTATAGCAGTTAAGATAGTTACATTAATACGATATATTATGTTACCTATACTTTCTTTACCATTTTTATATGTTGGTTATGGCTCGGTATCTATTGTAATTATAACTACAATTATTAATATATCATGTTTATTATTTACCGTCTTTTATTGTTTCAAACATTTAAAGATTAGATTTTTCTTTAGTAAAATAGATTATCGGATGCTAGTAGAAATTATTGGCTACTCCTTTTTTATATTTTTAAATGTTATAGTCGACCAAATATATTGGAACACTGACCAATTTGTTTTGGGGATTATATCAGGAACAGCAACTGTTGCTATTTATGCAGTTGCTATGCAATTTATTAAACTATATATGATGTTTTCTACTTCGGTTAGTGGGGTTTTCTTACCTAAGGTTTCTATGATGGTAGCAAATAACTCAAGTAATTATGAATTAACTAATTTAACCATTAAAGTTGGTAGGGTTCAATATATTATAATGGCTTTAATAGTGAGTGGCTTTGTTTTGTTTGGGCGGCCTTTTATAAACCTTTGGGCTGGTTCCAATTTTGATGATGCTTACTATATAGTTTTATTAGTTATGATCCCATTGACTATTCCCCTAATTCAAAATGTTTGTATCTCCATCTTGCAGGCTAAAAACTTACATGGTTTCAGATCGATAATAATGATTGTGGTTGCAGTTATAAAAGTTATAATTTCTATTCCTTTAGCTAAATATTATTCAGGCGTAGGAGCTGCAATTGCAACAATGGTTCCTTTAATTGTAGGAAATATAATTATTATGAATGTTTATTATCAGAAAAAGATCGGCTTAAATATGCTCTTATTCTGGAGAAATATTTTAATAATTTCAATTCCTGTGTTAATTTCCTTGCTATTTGGTTACGGAATTATCTATTTACTACCCGACAATAGCTTATTACATCTTTTATATAAAATATTACTATTCACTATAATTTATATTGTTCTAATTTGGTTACTTGGTTTAAATAAATATGAAAAACAATTAATTAAATCAGTAATAATTAAGGTTACAAATACCTTTAATAAAATGAAAAGTGTTAACTCCTAGAATTAAATTCGCTAAGGAAGTGTAAGTTATGAATGAAAATATAAAAGAATTAATGAATTCAGTTGTACAAAATGATTATTGTATTGGTTGTGGTATTTGTGCAACATTAAAAGGTTCTCAACTAACAATGGGACTTGATGAAGACGGAAAGTTTAGACCTTTTGAAGAAAATAGCACACAAAATAGTAAAATGGATATTAATCCATTAACAGTTTGTCCGTTTTCTAATTACAGTAAGAATGAAGATGAGATAGGAAAAATTGCGTTTAATTTAGAGAATAAGGCAAATTTTAATGAGTATACTGGGTATTATTTGAAAAACTATGCAAGCTATGTAAAAGAAGGAGAGTTTAGAAAAAAGGGATCTTCAGGAGGGATGGGAAGTTGGATAGCTTCACAGCTTCTTAGGTTGAATCTGGTCGATGGCATTCTGCATGTTAAGGCAAAAAATGATTCAGATAATAATATGTTGTTTGAATATCAAATATCATATAGCGAGGCGGATTTATCAAAAGGCGCCAAGTCAAAGTATTATCCAGTAGAAATGTCAAAAGTTATTAATCTTGTAAAAGAAAATGAGGGGAGGTATGCATTGATTGGTATACCTTGTTTCATTAAATCTGTCCGTCTATTAGCTGAGCATGATGAAATAATTAGAGATCGAATTAAATTTTTTATTGGTCTTGTTTGTGGACATTTGAAAAGTGAAATGTTTGCAAAATCTATGGGATGGCAAATGGGAATAGAACCTGCAAATCTTAAAAGTATTGATTTTAGGAAAAAATTAGTAGGTAAAGCTGCAAATAATTATGGTGTTGAAGTAACAGGAGATGTAAAAGGAAAACGGGTAGTACTTAGCTCTCCGACGAAAAGTTTATATACTACAAATTGGGGTCATGGGCTATTTAAATATAACGCCTGTGAATATTGTGATGATGTGGTAGGAGAAACTGCAGATGTTACCGTTGGTGATGCGTGGTTACCAAAATATACAAATGATAGTATGGGGACTAATGTTGTTATTGTAAGAAATCCCATTATACAAAATATAATTGAAGATAATAGAGATCAACTCTTTTTAGAAGAAATTACTACCCAAGAGGTTTACCAATCACAGGCTAGTGGTTTTAAACATAGAAGAGAAGGACTTTCCTATAGATTGTATTTAAAAGATGTGAACGGTGAAAGTAGGCCGAATAAGAGGGTGCAACCGAGTAACGACATCAGTGAAAAAAGAAAAAGGGTTTATGAAAAAAGAATACAATTATACAAACAAAGCTTTGACGCCTATAAAGAAGCAGTAAAGGTAAATGATTTTAATGTTTTTGTAACATATATGAATCCTATAATAAAAAATTATGATAAAATGGCTGGACCTTCAACAGTTAGAAAAATTTTAAGGAAAGTAAAAAGAGGTGTGTATTTAGTCCTTAATAAGGCTAACTAAAAATTGAGTATTCACTAAATATCCTTTAAAATTTTAGTATTTAACAATATTAATAGAGTTTTGAGAGTATAATTCAACAAGGAAGGTGAATTGTCTCTCTCTTTTTTTATTTCATCAAGTACTTTTATCTACTAAAGAGTAATCAGTAAAAAGTGAGCGAGGGGTTTAATAAATGAAAGGTATAATCTTAGCGGGTGGCAGCGGTACGCGTCTATACCCATTAACAATGGTAACAAGTAAACAATTATTACCGATTTACGATAAACCAATGATTTTTTATCCACTTTCAACTTTAATGCTTGCAGGCATTCGAGATATATTAATTATTTCAACTCCAGAGGATACTCCGCGTTTTGAGTCATTATTAGGTGACGGTTCACAGTTTGGTATAAATTTAGAATATAAAGTCCAACCAAGCCCGGATGGATTAGCCCAGGCTTTTTTAATTGGCGAAGAATTTATTGGTGATGATTCTGTTGCAATGATTTTGGGAGATAACATTTATTATGGAAGTGGTATCAGAAAAATTCTTCAACGTGCTGCTCAAAAAGAGCAGGGCGCCACTGTTTTCGGTTATCATGTTCAAGACCCAGAGCGTTTTGGGGTTGTTGAGTTTGACGGGACTGGCAAGGTACTAAGTGTAGAAGAAAAACCTGAATTCCCAAAATCTAATTATGCCATTACAGGTTTGTATTTCTATGATAATAGAGTAGTAGACATTGCGAAAAACATTAAGCCATCTCACCGAGGTGAGTTAGAAATCACTTCAATTAATGAGGCTTATTTACAAATGGGAGAGCTAGATGTTGAGCTTCTTGGTCGTGGATTTACTTGGTTAGACACAGGTACTCATCAGAGTTTAGTAGAAGCGACTAATTTTGTAAAAACAATTGAGGAGCATCAAGGAATAAAAATTGCTGCCCTTGAGGAAATTGCCTATATCAATGGCTGGATTGGTCTAAATGAGCTTCTTGGTTCTGGTGAAAGATTTGCGAAAACAGGCTATGGCCAGTATTTACTAAAGGTAGCAAATGGAGATATTAAGTATTAATAATTCGTGGGGTGTTAGGAATGAATGTAATTGAGACTTCTTTACCTGGTGTAAAGGTTATTGAACCGACTGTATTCGGGGATCATCGTGGCTGGTTTATGGAGACATTCAGTGATGCTAAATTTGAAGAGGCTGGAATCAATATTAAATTTGTCCAGGACAATCAGTCTTTTTCCGCAGCAAAAGGGACTTTAAGAGGATTGCATTATCAATTAAATCCTAAAGCCCAAACAAAGCTCGTTAGATGTACAAAAGGTTCTATTTTTGATGTTGCTGTTGATATAAGAAAAGATAGCACTACATTTGGAAAGTGGTTTGGAATTGAATTGAGTGCAGAAAATAAAAAGCAGTTACTAGTTCCTAAAGGTTTTGCTCATGGATTCATGACCCTGACTGATGACGTTGAAGTTCAATATAAAGTCGATGAGCTATACGCTCCAGAATGTGACCGGGGAATTATTTGGAATGATTCTGCTATCGGAATCGAGTGGCCAATGGATATAACACCAATCCTGTCAGCGAAAGATGAAAATGCTCCACTTCTCAATCAAGCCGAGAACAATTTTACCTTTGGAGAGTAAAAGATGAAGATACTAGTAACGGGTTATACAGGACAACTTGGATATGATGTGGTTCGTGAAGGCCTAAACCGTGGGCTGAATATGATTGGTGTTGGCTCCAAGGATTTAGATATAACGGATAGTACGGCTGTAACTCACTATATAGAAGAAGTTAAGCCCAATGCCATTATCCACTGTGCTGCCTATACTGCTGTAGATAAAGCGGAGGATGACAGGGAAAATTGCTGGAATGTCAACGTTGAGGGTGGAAGGAACCTTTCCCAAGCTGCCAAGGATATAGATGCAAAGTTTATGTATATTAGTACGGATTATGTTTTTAACGGTGAAGGAGAAGATTCTTTTACTGAAAATGACAAGCCAAATCCTATTGGATATTACGGACTGACAAAATTTGAAGGGGAGAAAGTTATACAATCTCTTTTGTCGGAATGGTTTATTGTCCGGATATCATGGGTTTATGGCTTAAATGGTAATAACTTTGTTAAAACAATGCTGAGACTAGCGGAGACACGGGACGAATTAAATGTAGTCGGAGATCAGGTCGGTTCTCCTACCTATACATTTGATTTATCGAGGCTGCTCATCGATATGATTCAAACTAATAAGTACGGAGTGTACCATGCTTCGAATGATGGCTTCTGCAGTTGGGCAGAATTTGCTCAGGAAATCTTCCGTCAGGCTGGAAAACAAGTCAAAGTCAACTCCATTTCAACTGAAGAATATCCTACTAGGGCTGTCCGTCCTAAAAATTCTCGTATGTCCAAACAAAAACTAATTGATAATGGTTTTGAGCCTTTACCAAGGTGGCAAGACTCCTTAAATCATTATTTAGAGCAATTATTAAATGAGGTGAAATAATGGCAAAGAAGAAAATAGTGGTTACCGGTGGTGCTGGATTTATTGGGGGTAACTTTGTCCAATATATGGTTAACAAATATCCTGAGTATGATATCTACAATCTTGACCTATTAACTTATGCAGGCGACTTAGCTAAGCATAAGGATATTGAGAATAAGGAAAATTACCATTTTGTAAAAGCGGATATTGCAGATAGAGAGGCAATCATGGCTCTTTTTAAAAAAGAAAAGTTTGACTATGTCGCGCATTTTGCAGCTGAAAGCCACGTAGACAGATCGATTACAGACCCAGGGATTTTCGTCCAAACAAATGTGTTAGGAACTCAAGTGTTACTAGATGCAGCAAAACAAATTGGTGTAACTAAATTTGTTCATGTTTCTACTGATGAGGTATATGGAGAGCTGGATTTTGATCCGACAACCTTCTTTACAGAAGAGACTCCACTACAGCCGAACAGCCCATACAGTGCAAGTAAGGCATCATCTGATTTATTAGTAAGGGCTTATCATGAAACATTTCACTTGCCAATTAATATTACCCGCTGTTCCAATAACTATGGACCATTCCACTTCCCAGAGAAGCTGATTCCATTAACGATTTCTCGCGTATTAAACGATGAAAAGGTACCAGTATATGGAGATGGTAAAAATATTCGTGACTGGCTCCATGTAATCGACCACTGTGCAGCAATCGACCTTGTATTACATGAAGGGGTTAATGGAGAGGTGTACAATGTTGGCGGACATAACGAACGGACTAATCTGGAAGTAGTAAAAACAATTATCAATACTCTTGGTAAGTCGGAAGACCTAATTGAATTTGTTGCAGATCGATTGGGACATGATAAGCGCTACGCAATTGATCCAACAAAATTAGAACAGCTAGGATGGAAACCAACCTATAATTTTGAAAGTGGGATTGCTCAGACTATCGATTGGTATTTGGAAAATAAGTGTTGGTGGGAACAGGTTATTAGTGGAGAGTATAAAAAATATTTCGACCAACAATATTCTTTGAATAAATAGAACTTTTGCCCTCCTTTAGCAGTATTAAGGAGGGCAAAAGTTAACACATTTTGCTCATCCTAATGATCTGTGATAAATCTTTATAATAAATTGATTATAATTTTTAACCAGCCAAGTAATGCAATCCATAACGGTACACTTAAAGAAGTTCCCCATAAAAAACCAACTAAAAAGTTCCCTTGCTCCTCCATGAATTTTACACTCCTTTATGGTGTCCTTTACCGGGCCTATAGTTTAAATAATTATATTTGTAAGCGCTAACAATATAAAAATAATTATTTTTAATAAATAGGATTTTTACGAAGTATTTAATAAAGAATAAGTATATTGATATACTTAGCCTGTTCACATTAAATTTAAACAGGTAGATATTTCAATTTATAAGGAATACTTTTAATTTACCATATTAAAATTGAGTATAAAGTAGAAGAGTGTCAGAGTTTTTTTTTAGTTTTCGACAACTACTAGAAAAATTTAATTTTTTATGGTAACAATAACTATAAAATAAGAAAGCACCTAAAAAAGGTACTTTCTTAAATCTAAATTTCCAACTGAGTTTTTAATTCAGATTGAAGCCTGCCTCTTTCCTCGGTAGTGACTATTAAATAATAAATAGAATTAATCTTTGTTCCACTGCCTTTAACAGTCAATTGTTTAATATGATCTCCTACTGTTTTATAGTTCTTTTGAATATCAACCATTTGATTAAAGGTTAGGTTTGTTTTAATATTTTTACTTAATGCTCCAAATATTTCATTGTAATTTGTCAGTGAAGATAGGCTAGCTCCTTCTTTAATAACTGCCTGGATGATTTGGCGTTGTCTCAGCTGTCTTCCAAAGTCTCCCCTTGGATCATCGTAACGCATCCTGCTATATTTAAGGGCTTTTTCACCATTTAGAGTAACATCACCTTTAGTAAAGTGAACTCCTTCATAGGTGAAATCCAAATCATTATTGACTGTCACACCACCAACTGCATCAACGATATCTTTAAAGCCTTCCATATTAATCTGCATATAATAGTCAATTGGGATGTCCAGGAAGTTCTCTACTGTATTCAAGGACATTTCAACGCCGCCAAATGCATAGGCATGGTTGATTTTATCCTCAATACCTTTACCTACAATTTCCGTACGTGTATCACGAGGGATACTGAGCATTTTAACAGAGTTGTTATTTGGATTAACTGTTAGAACTATCATCGTGTCAGATCGGCCACTGTCGCCCTCGCGTTCATCTACTCCTAGCATCAATACGGAGAATGGTTCTTTCTTTGTTAAGGTTACTTCTTTTTCCCTTTTCTCCGACTTTTCCCTTTCGATTGGCTGGTGCATTGTATCGACAGCATTAGACACGGATTGATAGACTGAATATGCATAAGCCCCGGTTCCAATGATTAGGACTAAAGCGATTGCTCCAACAATACGCGGCCAGGATCGCTTTTCCTTTTTCTTATTATCAGCTTTCATTTTTATAATTTCCTCCACAGTTTTACATTATTTTCAACTTTATTCTAGAATACCAAAAAAGATTCGAGATTAATATAGTTATTTTAATAACCAAAAAGGAAAATATCCCCCATATTTTCCGGGATGTTTAGGTATATTTAACTATATTTCTTTCATGCTTAAAATCTTTAGCCGTCTTTCTTTTCCCGAATCGATGATAATGATAATGGATTCTCCGCAGTTTTAATTTTCATGTCCTTACATTGTTCAACGGTTTTGAGTTTATGGTTCAATGAAGATAGTCTTGGTGGGTTGATTATAGTGCAGCCACTTAGAAATAAATACATGTTTTTCTACTTATGCTTGTCGTTTTATTAACTTGATCTGGTTTACCCAGAGGTCCTTGTCATGCTTTGGAGAACGGGTAGGGAACAGGAAGGATTTGGTGAATCAGATTGACCATAATGGGACACATATGGACTTCCACAGCAGACACTTGGATGTCTACATAGGCTCCCCGTTAGATTAAATCCAATGCAACTTTCACTATCAGAGAGGGCTTCCAAAGGGGCCTCTGTCCATAAATAGTCTAGTTGCTTCGTTAATCTCCGTATACTGTTTCCTGTTTCGGTCATAATGTCCGCGTATAAACATGAAATGTTAGTTTATTATATAGTGTTTTCAATGAATAAGTGGTCCGACTCCTTTAGCAGCAATATGATCGATCTATAGAGTCACCCTTGCCGTTTGATTCCGTCTTTTCTGTATGGATTTACTTTTATATAATCCCCACTCAACAGAAGGAAGTCATTTGTCATTAGATAAAGCCGCGAAGAAGAAATGTCATCGGACGTATCTGATATGGAGAGAAGGGGACAGTATCCCCTTTTAAACGCCTAAAAAATTGATCCATATGTCTGAAGGGTATCCCTTCGGATCTTTTCCTTTTACTTATGATTCGGTAATCACTTTAATAAACTTTATCGCATTTATTTCTAAAGCTTCGCAAGAAAGATGAAAGTCCCATAAATGGTTCTTGTTTGTCTCGTTCAAATTTCGTTGGTGAATTTCCGGTCAGGTGAGACCAATAGGCAAGTTCCTCTTGTGACAGCTGCTTCATTATTCTATTTCTCTTTAAAACGGCACAAATATAAAAAGGTACACGCTTACTCACTATAAAGCACCCACTTTGTCTGATTCTCAGTCAGGCAGCCGGTCCAGCATTAGGAGAGGAGAGGGGGATGAGTAGTAGTGAGCTGTTTAAAGTTTTAGATTGTAAATTTATCCGTATTTATAGCGTATCCTTGAGTAGCATTAGAATAATAGGAATGGCGTTTTAGAGCGAATGGGCTTTAGCCACGTTTGAATTGAAGGGAATTATGAGAATAAACTAAGTTTTGGGGCCTGAAAAGTGAACTTTGAGGGTTATTTTGATTGATGGAAAACTATTTAACTGAGATCCAATCTCCTGAAAATAAGTATAGACGGAATGTAAAAGCAAAACATCTTTGTTATATGGCTATAAAATAAGCTTTCTAGAGAATACTTTTACAATTAATACCATTTAAAGGTGCGACAAACGATATTGCAAAATACCCCGTAATAATCCATAATTAAGTAAAATAAATATTTATTGGTGGGAATTTATGAATTCGTTATATACTTCGCAAAAAGCCTTTAATGATAAAGGATTAGATTTGATCTCTTTTTTCTTTTTTAGCGCATTTTTAATCATAATTTTACTGTCTACTATAGCATTTGAATCAGTGGCTCATATTTTAGTTTATTTATTTGGCTTTGGATTATTTACATCTATAGTGTTGTTTGAATCTAACATGGTAAAGAGACGAGAAGCTTCTTTTTACTTGGCAATTCCAATAATAATTTCTGCAACACAAAATTTGTATTTAGGTTTAGTATCTCCTTATGCAACGGATAGCCAAATTCAGTTTTTAGTTATTACAAATTTTTTATTTTCAATAGTACTTCTATTAATTTTATTTATAAATACTCCATTTAGGTTTAATCAAGCACTATATCAAAAAACACTAATTGTACTTATAATACTAGTAGTTTATTCATTTCTTACTATCTTTTTATTTAATGCCCATATTACTTCGGCGTTCGCTTCGTTAAGAAATGTTATGACTCCAATGTTATTTTTGTTAATTGGGTTGTTGGCATCATGCAATATTTGCTTAAAAAGATTTCTTAAATACGTTTGTTATATTGCTATTTTTGTAGTAGTTTTTGGAATTATAGAACGGTTTATTTTAACAGATATCTGGGAGTTTTTTAATTTGCCTGATTTATGGTCGAAGAAAGGCTTGCCGTTAAACGCCTTTACCGGCTTACCGGGTAACTTTTATTCGTCCGAAATGGTTGGAGGTTCACAATTAAGAAGAATGGTATCCTCTTTTGCCGATCCTGTTAATCTAGGGACCTTTTTGTTTTTTGGGTTTATGGCAGCATGGCTATTAAAGAAGAGGGTACTAGGGATAGCAATTTTGTTATCGATAGCTTTGGCAGTTAGTAAAGGTGCAATGCTAGGTTTTTTGGTTTTTAGTGTTGTTTGGTCCTACTATAAGCTTTCTAAAACTGGATTTTTTATTATTCTTTCTGGTGCGTTCGTTGCTGGTGTAGGTTTTATAATCTATTCAATGATGCATTCTACAATGAGTATGTTTCTTCATTTAACAGGGTTCTTTTCAGCTTTTCCAGAGTTAATTAATCATCCTTTAGGTAGAGGCTTGGGAAATATAGGGGTTTTAGCAGGTCTCTACTCTGATGGGGCTCAAACAAAAATCACTGAAAGTGGACTTGGTATGGTTATAGGACAACTTGGAATAGTGGGTCTAGTTCTTTTTATATATTTTTTCTACTTTATTTGGAAGAGAAGTAATTTAATTCAGGATATTGAGGAAAAAGTAATGGTACAAACCTTAATACTTGGAATTTTACTTAACATTATGTTTAATGAAGTTGCATTGAGTCCTAATTCATCAGCTGTGTATTTTATTACAATTGGGATTATAATAGGGCAATGGTCTGAAAAAACTAAAGATATGCCAACCATAAAAAAGAAAAGAATTAAGATTGTGTGGTAATATAAAAAATAAAAGTGCAAAAAAAGGCTGGTAAACCCGCCTTTTTTTTATGGAAATACAGAGGTGGATTTTTTGTTTAAAAAAAATATTAAAATATTCTTAGGTATAACAATTATAGTGTTTAGCATTTTATTGATTTTGAATATTTCCCATAAGGAAAAGTTTGGGAGAGAACAGAATAAAAAGGAGATGAAGTATTACTACCCAAACCGGATAGATTTTGGTGAGCTAAATGATGCACCTTTGGCTTTTCCTAAATCCAAAAACAGCATTGATTTTTTGGCTCATTGGTATAATGATTTTGGATTAGAATCTACAGCATCATCACCAACGCAGGCGAAGGGAGCTTATGTTTGGTATGATTGGAGTTGGAACCATAGTGGAAATTTAAATTATGATTCTTCAAGGCATCCATTACTAGGCTGGTATAAAGGGGATGACCCAAAGGTATTAGATTGGATTAGCTATTGGTTAGTAAAGTATGGAGTAAATGGAGTAATATTGTCAACTGCTATTGATACAACAAAATGGAGCGAACCGACAGATAGAAATTACTGGGCTTACCAATTGTTTAATAATGTTAAAAACTTTAATAGTTTAAAATACGTTCTTTGGCTAAACGGTGGCGATCATAAAACAAAAAAAGAGGTAGCGAATTTCCAACAAGACCATATTATAAATGATATTGTTGCAAAACATCAAAATATATATACCTATAATGTTAATGGTAAGAGATATGCCATGTTTTTTATATGGGACATGGAAGGGTGGAGAGGAACCTACGATAAGTATAACGGAGCAGAATATAGTATAGAAAGGTTAAAGGAGCTTTCATTAAAACTAAAAGCACTTAATTTTGATGGTATTAGTATTATTGCAAGAAATCTTTCTAGTGATATATTTACAGATAATATTAGAGAGCAGTTGAAAGATGATGACATATATCTTTTCAGTGGAGAATATTCCAGTATGTATGCAGAAACTAGATATGATACATATGGAAATTACGTTAACCATGTACAGTTTCCTAAGGAAGATTATCAAGTTTTAAATGTCTTAACTGCCTCCCAGTCGCAAGCCCCGCATCCAAGTGGATGGTCAACGACTGGTTCTACACCTGAGTTATTCGAAAAATTGTTACAAAATGCAGTTTATGTTACTAATAAAAGCAAAAAACCTAAAATTATTACTTTATATAATGTTTCAGAATGGGCAGAAGGAGGTCCTTCCCTCCAACCAAATAAAAGGGACCGATTCAAATATCTAGAGGCTGTAAAAAATGTAAAGAAATTAGATTAAACCAAAGTTAGTGTATGTAAAACATTTAAAATATTTATAAAGTCGACTATTAAAGGCGCTACCTCCTTATGATGTAGGACTAACGCCGCTTAGTGTCGTTTATTTACTTCCTATAACCGGACGGATTAGGACTAACGATAAGCAAAATCTTTGAATCACGCAGTGTAGTGCCAAAAGTTTCTCTAAGGAAAATTTTTAAACTAAATTAGGATATAAAAGGTACTTTTTTGCAAAACCCTTAAGCTATAAGGATTTTGGAAAAGGTGTAGTTAAAAAAACACAAAGAAAATTGTGACAAACCTAGGAACTGGAGGAATGCTGCTTCCATTTTTGAAAAAGCAAGAGAACCGGTCTCTTGCTTCATCCATTGTTTAAAATATACTGTTTTCCTCCATCGTGTGCCTCAGTTTCTCTTTAGCCCCAGCCCTCCAGTTTTTCACTGCGGATAATGAAACATGTTCGATTTCGGCAATTTCTTTTACGTCCAATTGTTTAAGGAAGGTGTATAGTACCCACTTTGTTTGGTTTTCAGTCAAGCACCCAGATTGGCAGTAGCATAGCAGAGTGTCTTCTTCTAATGGACTTGTGGAGAACGGATCGGCTATATAATTCCCGAGATCTACCTTTGCCTGGTGCCAACGTTCATTATATTGACTGCTTAAGTCCAGTTCGGTTAGGATCCTTCCCCTGATGAAGCTGTAGGCGTAACTTGTAAAGACTCCCTTATTCGCGTCAAACCGCTGGTGAGCCTCCCATAAGGCGATGAGGCCGTGTTGGAAGAACTCGTCCTTATTAGTAGTGATATTCAAGGTGGAGATAATTTTGTATATCATTGGTGTATATTGATTTTTGAGCTGTTCAAAGCTTTCCATGGTAATCCCTTCAGAAAGCGCGCTTTGCTAATGTATTCCCGGGTAGCTTTAGGATATAAGGATTGGGAATTTTGGGCGAACTGGCCTTTTTCAAATTTGAAGGAGATTTTGGGGTTAAACAGGGTTTTCGGGCCGCAAAAATGATTTTTAAGTAGGAAAAGAGGAATTTGGGGGAGTTTTACAAGAAATTTTTAAAGATGGATAGAGGACCAACAAAAAGGCTTGCCTGCTTCTTGCAGACAAGCCTTTCTTCGTTACTTCACATAAACCGTCCTTGCA
The DNA here is from genome assembly GCF_004340465.1 of Mesobacillus foraminis. Lineage (GTDB taxonomy): Bacteria > Bacillota > Bacilli > Bacillales > Cytobacillaceae > Mesobacillus_B > Mesobacillus_B foraminis. The sequence goes on from NZ_SLVV01000008.1 coordinate 307,811, forward strand.
CCACTCACATTATTGGATGCATCGGCGCTGTAAACGGAAAGCTTGGTGTTCTTCTTTTGCTTGGAGATTTTTACTTTAAAGTTGCCTTTGGAATCAGCGGTACCTTTGTCAAGGGTCTTGCTGCCACTTTTGATGGTAATTTTGGCCTTTGGCTCTGTTTTTCCTGTTACATAGGTTGATTTGGTTGTTACCTTATTGACGGTCGGGGCTTTAGGGGCCGTTGCGTCTTTTACTTTGGTGCTGGCTGATTTGCTTGTGTTGCCGCTGGAGTCCTTTGCATAAAGAGTAAGGGTGGTTCCAGCCTTGTACTTGGGTATACTGATGGAGTATTTTCCGTATTTATCTGCTTTTGTATTTTTAATGACCTTGCTTCCAACTTTTAAATAAACCGTTGAGTTTGCCTCTGCCGTACCCGTTATTTTTGTGCTCTTGTCTGTAACGGTATTGATTTTAGGTGCTGCAGGCGGTGTTGTATCTTTTACTTTGATGCTGGTTGATTTGCTTTGGTTGCCGCTGGAATCCTTTGCGAATACAACAAGTGTGGTTCCGCCTTTGTATTTTGAAATGCTGAAAGAGAAATTCCCATCTTTATTGGCAGTCGCCTTTTTGACCACTTTGGAGCCAACCTGTAAGTGAACCGTTGAGTTTGCCTCGGCAGTACCAGAAAGGGTTGTGCTTTTATCCGTGACAGCATTCACTTTCGGCGTTGCCGGAGGGGTGGTGTCTCTTTCAATCAACTTTAAAGAGTATGGGACTTTATTATCTTCTCCATCATAATGGCTAATATTGATGAAGTAGGTTCCGGCTTTTAAATCAAGGTTCACAAAATGGCTTAAGGAGTTATTCCCGTAAGCAGAGTAATAGGTTTCACTAAAAGAGTAGCTTTGATTATAGACTTTTACCCGGTAGCTGGTATCACTAGGCCTTGTTAAATATAAGGCCAGATGCATATTCTTAGGAACGCTGACACGGTAATAGTCATAATCAGAGTCATGGCTGATGACGCCTTTATATAGGGTATTCAGATTTAAAGCGTTGGCATATGATTCTGCATCATTATCCTCTTGTTCAAAATAATTATTGGCATTGAAGTTTACTTTGAATTTATAAGGGACATTCTCTTTTTCTCCATCGTAGGCCGTGATTTTCAAATAATAATTCCCTGGGGCCAATCCAGTATGGATGACATTGGTGAGGTTATAATTGTCTCCATAGTTTGTATACCAGGTTTCTAAGTTATTGCCATTATTCGTAAGCAATTCTATTCTATATTCCGTTTGTGGATTGCTGTTTAAATCGATTTTCACTTCTCCGGGCTTATCGATTTTAAAGGCATAATAATCAGGATCATAATCATCGGCAAAGCCATTGTAGACGGTATTTAACCCGATCCAGTTCGCCTGGGATCTGTCGTCATTGTTTTCTCTCTCATACACATTGCTTTGGGTGAAATCTAGCTGAAGGGTATAAGGAACTTTAGCTGAGCTGCCATCATAGTATTCTACTGAAATGTAATAGACTCCTTTATCGAGCCCTTGCCCAAATACCTCAAAAACTCCCTTTGCATCATCATATTCAGTATAATAGGATTCCAGCCGTTCTTGCTTCACATTGTACAATTCCACACTAAATTTGGTGCCGACCTTGCGATCCAGTTTAACCGATAATTTTCCCGGGTTCGGCAAGCTGAACATATAGTAATCATCATCATAGCTGTCGCTTATGGTGCCGGTAACCTTGGACGTATAAGTACCGTCCGTATTTTTTGCCAAAGATAGCTGCGTTGCCGTTCCGAATGAGTCATTGTCTTCGAACTCAGTAGCAGCCTCAGCAACATCGCTAAAAGAGAAAGTGAAAATAAAAAGTGCTGCTAACAATAGTGTAAATAACCTTTTCATATATACCTCCAAAAATTGATGATTTTAACAAAGAATAATATATCATGGGTCTTTTGTCTTGGGTATAAAATATTATCAATGTTTTTATATTACTTTGAAGCTAGCAACTAAATCATTTTTAGATAAAAAAATAGACCTCATACGGGTCCAATTTTATTTTTGAAGGAATTCTCTAATTTCTGTTTCGGAGAGTCCCAGCTCCAGTGCTTCCTTAATAAGACTGATCCATCCTGTATCAAGTTTCTCTATCTCTGTATCGTACTGGGTCATCATCATAATTAGCCCCCTAAAATATATTTAGTATTTTAGGTAACTCAGCCATCCTAGTTTTTCACCTTAGACCTGAAGCTTTGCGTCCCAGACTTTGGAATGGTTTGCCTTTTTCTAATTAGGTATTTAGAACTAATTAAATATTACTATATGTGGTTATTGGAAGTCACAGGATTGACTTATATTTTTGTCGACAAATGGTGACAAAATGAGATGACTGAAAGGTGATTATTAGAATGGATTCACACATAGGGATGTAAAGGTAATTGGTATTACACCCTCTTATAGTAAGCCCTCTAGCGACATTGTTATTTCTAGCAGTGATAGTCAGTGTTTGATCTAAAGTCGTGAAAAAGATAGAAATTTGTCGATTGGATTGGCTATTTATGAAGAATTTATATCTTTATAATGAAGGAATAGGTGAGGGTTAGAACTTACGGAATCTGGGTTATCGTCTTGATCTATAAAATATGATTTTTGCAAACCATGTAGGACGGGGTTGAACTTCATGAGGATTATGATCCTTGTTCAATTTTTGGCAGTTATTCTGCTTATCAACTTTGGGAGTCAGACAATCAGAGCAGTTTTACATATCGACCAAAAATGGCTGATAGGCCTAATTAATGGGGCTCTCGTTTGTCTGGTCCTGATCATTACTAATAAAATCAAGATTCTGGAAACAAAGGTACCAATGCCTCTTGGTGTAATTATCTTAATTAGTATCTTTCTATTGCCGTTTTGGATTGTGCTTTAAGTTTTATAGCTTAGTGATGAGGGATATTCTCTATATTAGATAGTTAAGACCCCGGGGATACCGGGGTCTCTTAGATGTTTTTGCTCAACTATAGTGAGTTCTAAATCATTTAAATAGATACTGGGAGGAGCCTTTATTCATGGGATTGTTATGAAAACAGCCTGGAATAAAATCACCGCAAAATCTACCGTCGGGAAGACCATTCAAAGGTAAGCTTCCATGAAATAAGTTTAATAATGAAAAGACCCCCAATTTGGAGGTTCTTTTCCCACAAGATCTTACATCGCAGACTTAATATTGATTTCTTCTTTACCATTTTGAGCCTTGGCATTTTCCTTGCGCATTTGCTTAAAGTACCATAGGAACATGCCGATGTAGGCGACAAAAGCTAATATTGTGAATAGAAGAAGTTTTGGATCCATCGTGTCAACCGCGCGCCCCATCAGGATGGCCAGCATTTTTTCGATTGGATCTGAATCGACGGAAGAAAATAAAGCGTTCTCGTTCATTCCTGAAGGGAAGTTATTCATCGCTTTAGATGTATCTGTCACAAACTTCGCAATTAGTGAAGCTCCCCATAGGAAAAGCGGGATCAGGATGGTACCGATGATGGTCATTCTGACAACGCGGCCTTTTGTTACAATTAACAGTGCAGGTGCAAGAACGGTCAGGATAATGCCTCCGAGCGGCAATACTGTGTTTCCTGGCAGGAAGATGGCAATGACCAGTAGAATTGGCGCCAGAATATTGGCAACAGCCCATAACTCCGCTCTTGTGGCAAGAATCGGCCAGTCAATTCCAATGAATAGTTTTCTTCCTCGTAAGCGTTTACTCATAAGCTTTGTAATTCCATCAGAAAGTGGTTCAATGGCCGGGCCAAACCATCCTCCGACAAGACCGAATAATTCCAGGGCAACCCCGCCAGTAAAGGCTAATGTGAAGATTTCCGCTGCGGATTGCTGTCCAAGTAATCCGATGAAGATCCCCAGATAGGCCCCGATTGCGAATTTGCTTCCCCAGAATCCTATTTTTCTATTTAAAACTTCGGCATTAAAATCATATTTATCGATAAACGGAAGACATTTATCAATGATTTTATTAAAAATATATACGACTGGTGCAATCAGTAATGATGGATGTGCCGTTGTTGTAATGTTTGTTTTGTCATAACCGAGCAATTCGTTGATCGTCGGCTTCATGACGTCCGCATTCACAAGCATTAACGCGTAAATGACCATGATGAAAACAGAAGTTAAAACTAAATTATTATCTGAATAATAAAGAGTAAGCAGTCCGATAACTGATAAGTTCCAAATATTGAACAAGTCCACATTGAAAGTGGTTGTTTTTTTCATAACTAGCATTAGAAAGTTTACAACAAGACAGATAAAGGCAAAATAAAGAGTATAAACGGATCCCCATGTAATAACGGCTAGGGGTGCCCAGCCAAGATCTGTAACAGATAAGGAAACGCCAGTTGATTTAACAAAATCCTCCAATGCAGGAGCAAAGGCACTTGTCAGCAAAGAGATGATTGCCCCCATACCAGTTAAAGCAATGGCCATCCGAAGACCGCCTTCGATGGATTTGGAGATCGAAACGCCAACCAGTAGGGATAAGATCGTAATGATAATAAACATCATTGCTGCTCCGCCCAGGTTGATAAAGCCATTAAATGCATCATTTAACGTATCTAACATGATAAAACTACCTCCTAGGTTGTAATGTGATGAAGCGTAACCGGTTACATTACAAAGTAGGAATAACTAAATTTAACTTATCACCAAAATCACAAAAAATCAAATATAAAATTTAGTTTGACAATTTAAAATTGCGGTGCTTAAATGTTAAGTAACCGGTTACGTAAAAATGAGGGATAATAAATTGACTACTATTAGGGATGTTGCACGTGAAGCAGGAGTTTCTGTTGCAACCGTATCAAGAATTATCAATAACAAAGGGGAAGCCAGCCCCGAAACGATCGCTCGCGTAAAGCGGGTAATAAAGGAATTGAATTACAAGCCCAATTCATTGGCAAAGAGTCTGTCAAAAAGAAACTCGGATTTAATTGCGCTTCTTGTACCGACATTAAGCAATCCATTTTTTCCTGAGCTTGTTAAGGCCATAGAGTCCGCGGCAAATGAACAGGGATATAACATCTATTTGTGCAACAGTGATGATAAAAGATTCAAGGTAAAGTATTATCTGGATTCGATGGTGGACCATTATGTCAGCGGTGCCATTATCAACTCCTTGCATGTAGATGAAAAAGATTTGGAAATGCTTGAAGAACGCGGAATTAAAACGATCACGATCGACCGTGCCAATTTTGAACATCCTTATTCTGCTGTGACAGTGGACCATCAGCTGGGAGCTGAACAGGCGGTTACGCATTTAATTGAGGATGAAGGCTGCCGAAAGATTGTCTTTATATCAGGGCCTCGAGGAGAAAAAAGTGCAGAAGACCGTTTAAAAGGATTTAAACATTCTATTGAGAAATCGGGACTTCCTGTGGAAACATCTGTTGTCTATGGAGATTTTGGCACTGAAAGCGGATATCATGGCCTTCAGTCGCTCATCGAGAAAGGAACAGTTTTTGACAGTATCTTCAGTTCAAATGATGCCATGGCAATTGGCGCGATGAAGGCGTGCTATGAATATGGCATTAAAATTCCTGAGCAGGTTAAGGTGATTGGATATGACAATATCAGCTTTGCTTCTTTTATGGCCCCGTCCCTTTCGACGATTGATCAGAGAAAAGGGGAAATAGGGAAATTGGCCATTCAGGAATTAATTCGGTTAATTCAGAACGGTGAGGAAAAGCCGAAACAATACCGGCTTGAACCTCAAATCGTCATCCGGCAATCAACGAAAACAACAGGGGGTATTTGACTTGTATAAATTAGGACCATCATTGATGTGTGCGGATCTGGGAAACTTGGAAAGAGATATAAGAGAATTGGATGCTGCTGGAGTTGATTTTTATCATATTGATGTGATGGACGGGAAGTTTGCGCCTAATTTTACATTAGGCCCTGACTTCGTCAAGACGGTGAGAAGAATCACAGATAAGCCGCTTGACATTCACCTTATGATTGAAGAACCAGAACGGTATATTGATCTATTTGCTGAGTGTGAGGTTGAAATGATTTCAATTCACCAGGAGTCTACCCCGAATCTTCAGCGTGCCCTTGCTCAAATTCAGAGCCGAGGCATAAAGGCAGGGGTAGCCATTAATCCTGCAACTTCACTGGATTTTCTTGACTATGTCTACAACGTAACCGATTACGTAGTTGTCATGACGGTGAATCCAGGCTTTGCCGGGCAGAAATTCCTGCCAGCGATGTATAAAAAAATTGCAGAGTTGCATGAAAGAATTAGTACATACGACCGGGATATTGAAATTCAGGTGGATGGAAATATCGGAGCGGAGACAATCCCTGGGTGCAAGGAAAACGGGGCTACCATGTATGTGTTAGGAACAAGTGCGGTCTTTAACAGTCATCATTCTTTAGAGGAAAATGTAGCAAATACAAGAGAACTATTTAAATAGAATTGGAGGAACCCCAAATGAAATACGATATTGTAGTAGTTGGAAGCATCAATATGGATGTCATTGTTCAATGTCCTCAATACCCAGAGTATGGAGATACGGTTTTCTGTAACTCCATTGCGATGACCCCAGGCGGGAAAGGGGCCAATCAGGCTGCGACCGTTGCCCGGCTAGGCAAAAAGACGGCTCTTATTGGTGCTGTCGGCAAAGATAGTGCAGGGAGTAGCTTGTTGCAGAATCTGCAGTCAAAAGGTGTAGATACCACCCATATGCTTGAAATTGAAAACCAGGGGACCGGTACATTTGTTGCCATGGTGGACAGTACTGGAGAAAACACGATGGTGGGCACAAAAGGGGCCAATGACTTTATCACAAAAGAAGATATTGACGGGATCTTTAATCAAATTGAAGCAAAAATCCTTCTAGTTCAGATGGAAACAAGCAAAGAATCCATTATTGCCGCCATGAAAGCCGCAAAAGAGCGCAATATGTATGTCATTCTTGACCCTGCTCCTGCAGATGGGATCTTTGAGGAAGCCTTCCAATATGCCGATTTAGTGGTTCCGAATAAACAAGAAACAGAGCGAATTACAGGCATTGAGGTAACAGACCAGGAAACAGCGTTGCTGGCGGCCAAGAAAATTAGAGAGATTGGCGTTTCTGATGTGATTGTGAAAATGGCTGAAAACGGCAGCCTGGTTTATCAAAACGATGTTCCTACACTAATTGATGCGATTAAAGTAACAGCAGTGGATACAGTAGGAGCGGGGGACTGCTATGCAGGTGCCATCGCCAGCGCTTATTTAGATACAAACGACTTAATCGAAGCCGCAAAGTTTGCAAGCGTAGCAGCAGGCATTAAAGTTTCCCGTACCGGAGGCCAGGATGCCATTCCAACCTTGGAAGAAGTAGAAGAGTATAGGAAAACCGTGTCTGTATAATTTGATAGGTAAAATAAAGACCTGGATTGATGAACTCAATCCAGGTTTTTTACATGTGATATCTTTTATTTTTTTACATCAAAAATATAAGGATTCCCGCTCATGCTCTTTCTCATTTCTGCTGTAACCTCAAGAGGCTTTTGTTCTAATCCCCCTTTAATACTGATTTTGCCGCTTCCATCGTAAAACATGCAAATACCCCCCTTTTTTAAATGTTCTTAATAAAGAACATTCGGTTAGAATTCATTTTACTCGTTCGCCTCGAGTTTTTCAATCACAAATCTTTTTCGGTAGCGTGTTCATGACAGCAACGGTATTTAATTAGGTTTAAATATGAATTATTATATTGAAAAAATATCTTTTGTGGCATCAGCTGGAAAGGTCTGAAAAACAAATTTATAATAGCCTGTGTTCTTTATAAAAAATGTTGTTGGGGGATTTAGGAAGGAGGCAGGCAGCCGGGAGTGAGTCTCTCTATTTTAAAGGAAAACGTTCCTGTGTTTTCAACGTTTGTATCAAGTTATTACATCCATGTCTCCATTTCTTTAAAAATCTTATTCTTTCTCATTATTTATAACAATATACTTTATAATGGAGAAAATACAGGAAGGAAGAGGTGATCACTTGAATAGTAAAATGACCCAGTTGTTTAATGATCAAAGGAGTGTTCATGTGTTATATCCCTATAATGGAATGGAGAAATACATTGAACAGGCGGTGCGTTTTATCCAAGATGGCATTACGGCGGGGGATTGCGTTATTTTTATTGAAAATGACCGGAATTACCCTATTATTTACAAAGAACTAAGCAGGGTCGTGACGCAGGATCAATTGAAATTCCTTCATCATGTAAACAACTTTGATTTTTATTATTCAAGTGGCAGCTATCATCCTCCTTCCATCACGAATTACTTTAATGAAATGGTGCAGCCATATGTGGAGGAAGAAGTCTCTTTCCGATCCTGGGCACATGTGGAGTGGGCCACGATGAAGGACCCGCTGCATCTAATAGAAGACTTTGAGAAAGTCGTGGACGGAGCTGTAAATCTGATGTCGTTTCCATTGATTTGTGCGTATGACGGAGACAAAATGCCAGATCACCTTCGAACGATTTTGATGGAAACCCATCCATATATTTTAATGGAGGATGATTTAATACTCTCCGAACAATACCAGCACCTGGTTTAATGAAGAATAATAGACGATAAGCTCAGGAATTTTCCTGGGCTCGTTTTTATGTAGGTCGTTTATTATTCGATCATTTTGTCTATGTATGAAGGCACTTTCTATTTAAATAAATAATTGTGAATATTGCATGACTTTTTAGCGTAATTGTATTTTATCTATTACAATTCCTATATAATGGAATCTAAAAGCGTTGGGATGATTATTTTCCATTAATTGTAGGTAGAAGCCCCTGCGACTTACAGGAAGGGACGATTTTATTGAGAGAGATGTATTCTTCCATTGTCGAAAATATTAAAAGTGCAATAATGGTCATTGATCCACAGAATATGGTTGTTTCTGTCAATCAGCAGTGTGAAAAACTTCTGAAAGTAAATCGGGAAGATATTTTATATAAGGACATCTTTCAGGCTTTTCCTGATGCACCCGAGGAAGTAAGACATATTGAAAACGCAATGAAGTATGAACAGGAATATGTTGTGGATGTTATGCCGTATAAATGGGGTCCGTATAACGCTTATTTTACCTTGCAAACCAAACTTCTATATGAAGATGGCCTGGTTGTCGGTGCCATGGCGGAGTTCTCAGATATAACCAAGTATATTGAACGGGAGGCTGCCCTCAAAAAAAGTGTAGAGGAAATGGCAGCGAATCTAGTGCCCATTTCTTGTTCGATTGCGGTGCTTCCATTAACTCAGCCAATCGTATCAGAATTGGAGCCAGGGTATTTTATCGAAAAGGTTCTGACCTCCGTTCACTCGCTGCAAATAACGAAGGTCATTTTAGATGTTACGGCAATCTATGAAGCTGATGCAAATTTTTATGATTCCATCACACTTCTTGCTCGTGGAATGAAATTAATTGGAAAGGAAATGATTCTCACCGGGTTTCGCCCGCAAGTAGCAAAACAAATGGCAGCGATGGGAGTCAATTTACGGGGTATAGAGATCTATCCTACTTTAAAGAGAGCCATGGAAGTATACTAATTGCAAAAAGTACAGCCTTCCGATTACCTGGCAGGCTGTTTTTATGATAAATATAATAGTCTTGCGTCATCTTGTGTGGCAAGGAGAGCTGGTTTTAAAAGGATGACCGCAAATCATCTCCTCAGAGACAATTTGCGGTCTTTTTTGCTTTTATTCCAAATTTGCATGCCTGCCAAACATGGTCTTTGAGTCCTGGCCTTTTTTCTCCATGACCCTTAAAATGATAGAGTCGAAAAATAATAGGAGGGTTTGCTCAAACAGTGAGCCCATTGGCTGTATGGTTTCAGACTGGCCAGATGACTGATCCTTTGGAGCACCAGGCATTTGGACGGTGATGTTTGCCAGCCTTCCAATGGTGGACTCAGGCTTGATTGTTACCGCAGCGATGGTTCCGCCGATGCTTTTGGCTTTTTCGGCCATGGAGACTAGGCTTTTGGTTTCGCCAGAGCCTGAAGCGACAATCAGGATGTCGTCCTGTTCAAAGTTTGGCGTCACGGTTTCACCGATGACATAAGCGTCGAGCCCCATATGCATCATTCTCATGGCAAAGGACTTGGCCATCAGCCCGGAGCGGCCAGCCCCCGCTACAAAGATTTTCTTCGATTCAAGAATGGAGTTGACGAGGTTTTCGGCTTCATCACCATCAATGTAATCAGGTGCCCCTTCCAGCTCTTTCAAAATTTCCGCTAAATATTGAGTCGTATTCATAGGTGTTATCCTTGCTTGATCATTTCCTGCATTTGGGCCGCAGCACCTTTGAGATCGTCCTGCCCGGTGATTCCTCCACCGACAATGACAAGATCCGGCTGCGCTTTAATCACTTCAGGAAGCGTATCGAGCTTGATGCCGCCTGCGATCGCTGTCTTCGCATTTTTAACGACGTCTTTGATTGCTCTCAAATCTTCAAAAGAGTTCTGTCCCACTGCCTGCAGGTCATAGCCTGTATGAACGCAGATATAGTCCACGCCGAACTCATCCAGTTCTTTGGCACGTGCTTTTTTATCTTTGACCGCAATCATATCCACGAGGATTTCTTTCCCTTGTTTTTTGGCTTCGGCTACTGCCCCCTTGATTGATTCATCTTCGGCAGCACCCAGAATGGTGATAATGTCGGCACCTGCTTCAGAGGCTTTCATCACTTCATAGCCAGCTGCATCCATAATTTTAAGGTCAGCCAGGACTTCCAGGTTCGGGAAGGCATTTTTCATTTCTTTTACGGCTTTCAGGCCTTCGTTAATGACGACCGGCGTGCCGATTTCAACCACATCAATATATTCCTCAACTTGTTTCACAAGCTCAATTCCCTCAGGGATGTTCACTAGATCCAATGCTAATTGCAATTTCATTTTGCTTCACTCCTCATGTTTTAAGCCTCGGTGAACAGTAGTAATATTCCCTATTCGTCTCCACTCAGTGTTGTAAGGATATTCCTTTCTGCTATTCCACCGGAATTACTGCAAGTATAGTACGTAATCCATCCTTGTGTAAGTACGCACTTTTATTTTACATAGTGCTAAAAAGTATACTAAGTGCTATGGAGTAAACTATGATAGTGGCAGGGAGTGATGAGAATGTCACGTTTGGAAGATAAAACATTTAACTGTGAAAAGGAATTAACCCTTTCCGTCATTGGCGGAAAATGGAAGATGCTGATTCTGTGGCATCTTGGGAAAGAAGGGACCAAGCGATTTGGGGAGCTGAAGTCCCTGATGCCGGGAATCACTCAGCGAATGCTGGTGAATCAGCTGAGGGAACTGGAAGAGGACAGAATTGTTGAGCGCAAAGTCTACCCGGTCGTTCCTCCAAAGGTGGAGTATTCCCTGACGGAACAGGGGGAAAGCTTGATGCCAATTCTGGATTCCATGTATGAGTGGGGGAAGACTTATATGAAGGATGTCGGTCTGGCGCCATTGGAGCGGAGTGAGCAGTACGAGCAAGAAATGGGTGTAAAAAAATGACGTGTGAGCAGCCACACGTCATTTTTTTATTGCCTTTATGAATTTTAGAGTATTTCGTAATCGGTCACATTGCGCTCCACGACGCGGGCACTGTCAACGCCCACAAGGTTGCCGTAGTTGGAGTAGAAGGCGTTGGAAGCGATGATCGCTTCCATTGCCAGCTTGACGGCCGCGGTGCTGATTGGCTCGATGGGGTTTTCGACGGTCAGCTTGGATGTTTTGCCAAGACTGGTGACGAATTGCAATTCCAGGGTTTTAGCCATGGTTACTACCTCCTTTCTTGTTTAAAAATAGGGATTAAAAGATATCATAGTTGTCAGTGCGCTCCACGGAGACCAGCGGGTAGGCGCTCAAGGTTCCAAGCGCTGTGGCTGCCTGTTGCAGCTGGTCCGGAGTGGCGGTTTTCCTCACATTGGAGTACGCCTTTCCTTTTAAAATCGCCTCGCCTTTTTCGTTCATGCCGGTTTCGAACATCAGTGTGATGCGTGAATTCTTCATCATTGCCTGTGCCATTGTTCATCACCTCCTTTCACCCTCTATATACGGAGAAATGGAGGAAAAGGACAGGGTGGGGCATATTTTATTTTGAGATTTTTCGGATGTTTTTATTTTTTTAGTTGCAAAAGCGTTTACATTCTGTTTATAATACAGATAAATCGATTTACTAAACCGATTTAGTAAAACGGTTTAGGATCAAACTTTCTCAGGAAAGGGTTCATGCTATGAAAAATGTAATTGTTCCAATGAATGCTTTTAATTACTTAGAAGTTTTAGAGAAAGGGCAGGCTTCGTTCATTCGTTTGATTGCTGAAGCTGGCGCCTTTGGAGTGGAAATCCGCCGGGAATTATTGCCGGAACAGGATCTTTCAATAGAAACCATTCGAAAAGAAATTCAACGATATTCACTGTTCACCGTGTATTCCGCACCGGTGGAACTCTGGAAAGAGGACGGCAGCTTAAACTCAGGGATCTTGGAAAGAACCTTTGAAGAGGGACGGGTGCTCGGTTCCAAGTGGATCAAGGTCTCCCTTGGCCACTTCCATCGGGAACATTCAGATTTGAAAGCCTTGAGAAACTATCTGTCCCGGCAGCCGGATGTGCAGCTGCTGGTTGAAAACGACCAGACTCCTTATGGCGGGAATGTTGAGAACTTAGCTTCCTTTTTTGAAAGCGCCACCGAACAAAGTGTGCCTGTCAAAATGACATTCGATGCCGGGAACTGGTTTTACGCGAACCAGGACGTGGAGGAAGCCTTAAGCAAGCTGGCGCGGTACGTTGGGTATCTGCACCTGAAGCAAGTGGAAGTTCAAGACGGGGAACTGGTGACATTGCCCCTTGTAAAAGGCGGGGGACACAGTTGGGAAAAGGTGAAGGAGAGCCTTCCAGCCGGGATTGTAACGGCCCTTGAGTTTCCGATTGAACCGAAGGAAAGAACGAAAAAGTATATCGAGATGATGACAGAAAGCGAGGTTCTATCATGAAGGAATTAGATGTTGTGACCTTTGGGGAAGCGATGGCGATGTTCATGGCGAGCCACCTAGGCCCCTTGCATGAGGTCAGCCAGTTTACCCGCGAGCTTGCCGGGGCTGAAACCAATGTAGCCATCGGGCTTGCCCGGCTTGGTCTTCGTTCTGGATGGGCCAGCAAGGTAGGGGACGATGCTTTTGGAAGGTTCATCATGGAACGGCTCAAAAATGAAAACGTTGACACTGGGCATGTTATCACCGACAATCAGTATCCGACAGGGTTTCAGTTAAAATCCGTAGTGACGTCCGGGGATCCTGAGGTCCAGTATTTCCGGAAGGGATCGGCGGCCAGTCATTTATGGATCGGTGATTTCGATGAACATTATTTTAAACGTGCCAGGCATCTGCATATGACGGGAATTCCCCTGGCTCTATCGGATAGCGCAAGATCCTTTGCCAAACATACTTTGGCTTTTATGAAACAGAATGGAAAGAAAATCTCATTTGACCCGAACCTGAGACCAACCCTTTGGAACACGGAAGAAGAAATGGTGAGGGAAATCAATGAAGCTGCGTTTCAGGCGGATTACGTTTTGCCGGGAATCGCGGAGGGCGAAACCTTGACCGGCTTCCAGCAGCCGCGGGATATTGCTTCCTTTTACCTGAATCAAGGGGTTGAAGCGGTGATCATCAAGCTTGGTGCCGGGGGAGCTTATTTTAAAAGTCGAACAGAAGAAGGCTGCATTCCGGGATTCCACGTGGACAAAGTGGTCGATACCGTTGGAGCAGGAGATGGATTTGCCGTAGGAGTGATTTCAGGACTCCTTGAAGGGCTTTCTATCGGGGAAGCGGTGTTAAGAGGAAATGCGATTGGCTCACGGGCTGTCCAGTTCCCTGGCGACAATGATGGCTATCCAACAAAAATAGAACTCGAAGATTATATAAAACGAAACCTAGAAGGAGTGAACGAACATGAATCAAACCCTTGCTAAGAAGAGATGGCTGTATTTAATCCCGATTGCATTTATTACCTACAGTCTTGCCTATCTTGACCGAGCCAATTATGGATTTGGGGCAGCGGCGGGGCTGGCTGAGGACCTGAACATTACGGCGGGTACTTCTTCGTTATTAGGTTCGCTGTTCTTCCTGGGCTACTTCTTTTTCCAGGTGCCTGGAGCGGCATTTGCGGAAAAGAAGAGCGCCAAGCTGTTAATTTTCTGGTCCCTGATTTTATGGGGATTGCTGGCGACAGCTACCGGAATGGTGACCGACATTAAAGCATTATTTGTGATTCGCTTTACCCTTGGAGTCGTGGAAAGTGCGGTTATGCCGTCCATGCTTGTGCTTCTGAGCAACTGGTTTACAAAGGCCGAGCGTTCCCGGGCCAATACGTTCCTGATTTTAGGAAACCCGGCAACGGTTTTATGGATGAGCATTGTGTCCGGCTATCTCGTTGAATCTGTCGGCTGGAGATGGATGTTTATCATTGAAGGTCTTCCGGCTGTCATCTGGGCCTTTATCTGGTGGAAGATTGTCAACGATAAGCCTCGTGAAGCAAAATGGCTGACAGATCAGGAAAAGAACGATCTGGAAAAGCAGCTGGCGAAAGAACAAGAAGGCATCAAGCCGGTGAAAAACTACGGAGAAGCATTCCGTTCCAAGCCCGTTATCCTGCTAAGCGCGCAGTATTTTCTTTGGAGCATTGGGGTCTATGGGTTCGTGATGTGGCTTCCTTCAATCATTCAGGCAGCGCCGAACATGAATATCGTGAAAACCGGCTGGCTGTCGTCTGTTCCTTATATTCTGGCGGTGGTTCTAATGCTTGTGGCTTCGTATTTCTCTGATAAAACAATGAACAGGAAAGCATTTGTGTGGCCATTCTTGCTGGTTGGGGCTGTGGCATTCTATGCATCCTATGCCATCGGAACGGAGCATTTCTGGATTTCCTTTATCCTGCTGGTCATTGCCGGTGGCGCGATGTATGCCCCGTATGGACCGTTCTTCGCGATCATTCCGGAAATTCTGCCTCGCAATGTGGCCGGTGGAGCCATGGCGTTGATTAACTCCATGGGAGCACTTGGTTCCTTCCTTGGAGCCTATGTTGTTGGCTATTTGAATGGTGCGACAGGCGGGTTCGGCGCTTCCTACATTTTCATGGCCGGGTCACTGTTTATCTCAGCCATTTTGACCATCTGGGCGGTAAAAGCGGGAAAAAAGGAGAGCAGGCAAAGCCCTAAGGTTGTGGCAAGTGCGTAATGAATCTTACTGGATTTTGAGGATGGCCAAATTGAAAGCGCCATCCTCACTTTTTTATAAAAAGTAAGCCTATCTGTCTGACGCTGGATAATTTGGAGATTTGCCGCTAAAATGAAGCTAGCAGCAGAGGAAAGAGGAAGATAGGCATGCAGAAAGTAACGATGGCCGACGTGGCCAGGGAAGCTGGAGTTTCCAAAAGCACGGTTTCCCAGTTTTTAAATAAGCGGTATGAATACATGGGGGAAAAGACGAAGCGTAAAATTGAGGAAGCCATTGAAGCCCTCGGCTATCAGCCTAATTTTATCGCCAGAAGCCTGAAGCAGAAGCGCACTTCGATGGTAGGGATCATCGTGGCGAACATCACGCACTACTTTTCAACCGAGGTCACCCGGGCAATTGAGGATTTCTGCCACCAGCATGATTTGCATGCGATTGTATGCAATGCCGATGACGATCCGGAGAAAGAGAAGAAATACATTGAAATGCTGCAGGCCAAGCAGGTGGACGGCCTGATCATTTTTCCGACCGGGAAAAACAATGAGCTTTATAAAAGCATGGTGAAGCAGGGCTATCCGGTGGTGTTTGTTGACCGCAGCGTGGAGGAGCTTGAGGTGTTTTCCGTGATTACGGACAATGCCCAGTCGACCTACAGAGCGATTCAGCATTTTATTAATGGCGGCCATAAGCATATTGCCTTTGCTGTGCAGCCGCTGACGGTTTCGACACGGATGGAACGGCTCGAGGGCTATAAAAAGGCGTTGAGGGATGCGGGACTTGAGATCAATCCTGACTTCATAACGGAAGCCAGCATTCCGGAGATGAAAGGGAAGCTTAAGAAGCTGTTTTCTCTGGACGTGAAGCCGACCGCCCTGTTTGCGGCAAATGACCGGGTGTTTATGGCGGTGACGGAATTTCTAAAGGAAAAAGGGATCCAGCCGGGGAAAGATATTGAACTGGTGGTCTTTGACAATATTCCATTCCTTCATTTGCTCGAGACTCCGATTTCGTTCATTACCCAGCCGGCGGCGGAAATGGGAACTAAGGCGGCGGAGCTGTTGTTTCAGCAGATCAACCAGGAAGAGAAAGAGCCGGAAGTGTTTGTGTTTCCGAGCAGATTGACTTAGGGGCTGGAGGAGAGTTTGTGGTTCGGCCCCTTTGTATTGGGTGTTTGATAAACCGGTTTAGTAGAATGTTGAGGAGTGTTCTTAATGAAAATACAATTGGCATTGGATCGGATGACCATTCCAGAAGCGGTTGGGATGGCGGAGAAGGTGGCACAGTCCGTTGACTGGATCGAGGTCGGAACCTCTCTGATCAAAGAGTTTGGCGTTGACAGTGTGAAGGAAATGAAACGGGCATTCCCTGACAAGGTGATTGTCGCGGATATTAAAACGATTGACAATGCGCGCTATGAATTTGAAATGTGCTTTGAGGCCGGGGCGGATGTGGCGACTGTCATGGGAGTGTCGCCGCTTGTGACGATTGACGCCAGTATGGAGGTTGCGGGGCGTTATGGCAGAATGGTGATGATTGATTTGTTAAATACATCTGAAGAGCAGCAACGGGAGCTGTTGAAGTATAAAGATGCCATCTTTTGCGAGCATGTCAGCAAGGACCAACAGGAAGAAATGGGGGCAAAGAATCAGGGAAGAGGAAGCTCCATCTTTTCTGGTGAAAGGATGGTGGCGGTGGCCGGGGGAATTACCCTTTCGTCGCTTGTGCAGCTGCAGCGGACACTAAAGCCCGAGGTGGTAATTGTCGGTTCCGCAATAACGAAGGCGGAGAACCCATCAGAGTCGGCGGCCCAGTTTAAAGAACTGATTTTACACGGAGAGGGGAAATAAATCATGTCTTATCTACCAACGATTTTAAAAGAAGTGGAAGCGGTCCTGGGACAGGTAGAAGAGGGAAAGCTGAAGGAAGTGGCAGAGCAGCTGGTAAAGGCGAAGCGAATCTTCGTCGTCGGAGAGGGACGTTCCGGCTTGATGGGAAAATCCTTCGCGATGCGGCTGATGCACCTCGGGGCAACGGTTTACGTGGTCGGGGAAACAATTACCCCATCGATTGAAGAAGGAGACTTGCTGGTGGCCATCTCAGGTTCCGGGACCACCAAAAATGTTGTGTGGACCGCGGAAAAGACCGGGTCGCTCGGGTGTTCAGTCATTGCTGTGACCACCAATCCCGAATCCCCGCTGGCGGCAGCTTCAACCGGGGTGGTCCACGTGCTGGCCGCAACCAAATATCGCCGCGAAAACGAGCTAAAAACCATCCAGCCGCTCGGCTCCCTGTTCGATCAATGCGTGCATATCATCTTTGACTCCATTTGCTTGCAGTACAGTGAGCTGAAAGAAGTGGATCACGCGGAGGCCTTTGGAAGGCATAGTAATTTGGAGTAGCAGCGAACGGGGTCAGGCACCCTTTAGTTTACTAAAGGGTGCCTGAACCGTGGTGCGGTAAAGTGCTAAAGGGGGTCAGACCCGCAGTGCGGTGAAGTACTAAAATAATCAAACGATTGATTAATTTGAGGTTGATAGGACAGGGTTAGTGGGCCCTTGGCCTAGAGTAAATGATTGTGGAAATTCAAATGTGAATTTTAGATATTGCAAAGAACGAGCTGGGTGTGATCAGCTCGTTCTTTTTATTTTTAGGAAAGGGACAGTCTATTTTACTAAGAAAGAAGGCCAAATCGCCTTGAATGCCGCTTGAAAAATAAAAGGGCGGGATTGAAAGATAAAAATAGGTAATTGAAATATAAATTCGATGGTTTGGAAAATAAAGTGGAGTTCTTGAAAAATAAGAGGTTGGCTTTGAAAAGTAAAAGGTGCGGAAGAGGCTCCTGGGTGCCGCTTGGAAAATAAAAGGGCGGAATTGAAAGATAAAAAGAGGTAATTGAAAAATAAATTCGATGGTTTGGAAAATAAAGTGGAGTTCATGAAAAATAAGAGGGGGGCTTTCGAAAATAAAAGGTGCGGAAGAGGCTCCTGGGTGCCGCTAGGAAAATAAAAGGGCGTAATTGAAAGATAAAAATAGGTAATTGAAAAATAAATTCGACGGTTTGGAAAATAAAGTGGAGTTTTCGAGGGAGTATAAATTATTTTGTGTAAATGAATTATTCTTTAATAAAAGTAAGGGGCATATCCCTATAAACGCCACCTAAATATGGCTAGTGATTAGTCTTTTAGCCGGTCTCCAAAAATTATCTTGAACTGACTCTTACATTCTAGCCAACTTGGTATTGGGTTACCCCATTTTTCTACTATACCTGTTGTAGCTAGATAAATGATTTTCCTAAGCGCATTGTCTGTCGGATATGCCGACTTGGTTTTCGTTACTTTTCTTAACTGCCTATGATAGCCTTCCACGGTATTGGTGGTATAGATCATTTTTCTTATATCGGATGTATAGGCAAAAAAGGCAGTTAACTCTACCCAGTTCTCTTCCCAAGAGGAAATTACTTTTTTATATTTGCTTGACCATTTTTCCTTAAGTTTACCGAATTGTAATTCCGCTTCTTCGATAACGGATGCTTTATAAACTTTCTTTAAGTCATTCATAAACTCTTGTCGATCCTTTGTAGCTACATACTTCATACTGTTTCTAATTTGATGTATGACACATAACTGAATATCTGTTTGCGGAAAAGTGGACTGTATTGCTTCGGAGAAGCCTGCAAGCCCGTCTTTACAGGCAATCAGGATATCTTCGACCCCTCGGTTTTTTAAATCTGTACAGACACTCAGCCAGAAACTGGCGCTCTCATTCTCACCAATCCAAATTCCAAGGATGTCTTTCACACCTTGAGAATTGACTCCAAGGACTGTATAGGCAGCTTTATTAATAATGCGGTTCTCATGACGTACTTTAAAGTGAATGGCATCCAAATAAACAATAGGATACACGCGTTCCAGTGGCCGGGATTGCCATTCAAAGACCTGTGGCAATATCTTATCTGTAACTTTGCTTACTAGGCTGGGGGACACGTTGACTCCATAAATATCTTTCATATGGTCCTCGATGTCCCTAGTCGACATTCCTTTTGAATATAGAGCAATAATTTGTTCTTCCAGACCGTTGATAGAGGTCTCATACTTTTTTACAATTTGAGGCTCGTATTCACCTTTTCGATCCCTAGGAATATGTAGCTGTGTGTTTCCGAATTTAGTTTTAATTGTTTTTTTACTGTATCCATTCCGACTATTACCTGAGTTATTTCCAATCTGGCTATGTTTCGAGTAACCTAAGTGTTCTTCAATCTCCGCCTCGAATACAAGCTGTAGCGTTTCTTTAAAGAGAACTTTCATCATGGCAAGAATATCGTCTACTGATTCACATTCCAGTGCTAGATCCCTAATTGTTTTGTTTTCAAAGCTATGCATAAATGATCATCTCCTCATTGGAAGTTATAACCATTTACACAAAATTAAATACGCTCTCGTTTTCGAAAAATAAGAGGGTGGCTTTGGGAAATAGAAGGTGCAGGAAGGCCCCCGAAATGCTGCTTGGAAAATAAACTAGTGAAATTGAAAAATAAAAATAGCTGTTTGGAAAATAAATAAGTGATTTGGAAAATAAAGTAGAGTTTTTGAAAAATAAGAGGTCCGTTTTGGAAAATAGAAGTTGCAGGAAGGCCACCAGATTGCCGCTTGGAAAAAAAGTCGAGTTATTAAAAAATAAATTTCTCTTGCCTCCGTCATTATTTAAGGGTTACTATACATGTAGTAACCTTTTGGATAATCAATTAACATCATTTTGAAAGGAGGCACGATATCTCTTGAATTTTAGGATTTATTTGTTGGCGATTGTTTCGTTTGTGGTTGGGATGGCCGAGCTGATTGTCGGGGGGATCCTGGACATTGTGGCTGGCGGCCTGGAGATTTCGCTCAGTAAAGCGGGCGAGCTGATTACGATTTATTCACTGGTGTTTGCGATTGCGTCTCCTGTGCTTCTGACCTTGACGGCGAAAGTGGAGCGGAAAAAGCTGCTGCTGGTGACGCTGGTGCTGTTCTTCTTTGGGAATCTTGTGGCGTTTTTCGCTCCTAATTACTGGGTGATTTTTCTGTCACGCATTATCTCGGCCGCGAGCGGTTCGCTGTTGGTGGTGTTGTGTGTGACGATTGCGTCCAGCATTGTGAAAGAGGAGTTCCGGGCCCGGGCCATTGGCATTATCTTCATGGGAATCAGCGGCTCCCTTGTTTTAGGGGTGCCGATTGGACTTGTGATCGGAAATCAGTTTGGCTGGCGCTCGCCGTTCCTGTTTATTGCGGCGCTTACCCTGGTTTCGATGGCCGGAGTTTATTTCATGTTAAATAAAATCCAGCCGAAGCCGATGGTATCTTTGGGTGAGCAGTTAAGGACTCTGAAGAATTCAAAGATTTTGTTTGCCCAGCTGGCATCTGCCTTATTTTTAACAGGGCATTTAACGCTTTATGCTTACCTGACTCCGTTTCTTCAGAGTGCTTTGAACCTTAATTCCACCTGGATCTCCATTTTTTATTTTATCTTTGGTGTGTCTGCGGTGATCGGCGGCGGACTTGGCGGATTCATGGCGGACAAGTGGGGTTCGAAGCGGAGCATTTTGACGATTATCATCGTTTTTGGCGTGGCGCTGATCTCACTGCCTAAGGCAGCCTTTTCGATTACGCTCTTTGTCATTTTGATGATGATCTGGAGCATGCTGAGCTGGGCGATTTCTCCCGCGCAGCAGAACTATCTGATCGAAACCTCGCCGGAAACGGCTGATATCCAGCAAAGCCTGAACAATTCAGCCCTGCATCTCGGCATTGCGTTAGGCTCGGTCATTGGCGGTGTGGTCATTAATCATTATTCTGTCATGCATAACGCAGCTGTTGGCGGAATCTTTGTCTTCCTTTCCCTGCTCTGTGCGATCTATTCGATTACACGGGGTCAGGTGAAAAGCACGAGCAGAGAGGCTCAAGAAATTATTTAGAGGAGGTGGACGTGGTGATGAACAGGGGAGACCTCTTCATCATCATGTGTAAATGAGTGTTCATATTAATGCAAAACAAGGTGAAATCGCTGAAAAAATCCTGCTGCCTGGAGATCCTTTGCGGGCCAAGTACATTGCCGAGACGTTTCTCGAGGATGTGACCTGCTATAACGAGGTGCGTGGAATGCTTGGTTTTACAGGAACGTATAAAGGAGAAAGAGTCTCCGTCCAGGGAACCGGCATGGGGATTCCATCGATCTCTATTTACGTGAATGAACTGATTCGTGAATACGGCGTGAAAAACCTGATTCGTGTAGGTTCCTGCGGGGCGATCCACGATGATCTCCATGTGCGCGATGTCATCCTTGCCATGACAGCTTCGACGGATTCGAATATGAACTCCCTTACGTTCCCGGGGATTGACTATGCTCCGTGTGCCAACTTTGATTTGCTGAACAAGGCTTATCAAATCGGCCAGGAACAGGGCATTGAAATGAAAGCTGGAAATGTCCTTTCTGCGGATGTTTTTTACCGTGACAGCATGGACATTGTGAAGAAGCTTGGGGATTATGGCGTAATGGCGGTTGAAATGGAAACTGCGGCGCTTTATACATTGGCTGCAAAATACGGAGTGAAGGCTCTGTCCATCCTTACAGTAAGCGACCATATTTTTAACGGGGAAGATACAACGGCCGAAGAAAGACAGACAACCTTTAATGACATGATGGTTGTGGCACTCGAGGCGATCATTAATCAATAACAAAAACAAGCAGGGGAGCGTCCCCTGCCTGTTTTTTAATAGCGCAGCCTTAATAAAAGATTCTTGATTTCCTCATCCTGCATCAGCTGGTCTTCATATTTCCTCGTGATTCTGGCCAGGGCAACATCATGGTAGAAGAATTCCGCAAAAAATTTAACAAATGGCCCTGATCGGGTAATCATCGCCTGCCAGGAGTCATTTTCAACGCCGGCGAACAGGATGCTCTCCTCATCGACAATGATTAAGCGGTTTTTCTCCAGCTTCTGATGTTCCTGATTGGGAGACAGATTGTAGTAGGTGGACAGCGGAATGTCTTCTTCTAGCTCTCCGACAATGAGGGCCTCGATTTTTACTCCGGCCTGTTCCTTTTCCAGTAACAGCGGCAAATATTCCTCCAGCTCGTCTTTCCAGAGTGAAATATGGATGGAGTACCTTGCTTCCTCGAGCAGCTGTTTTCCTTGCAGCACGATGGAGGAATCGACCTTCAGGCTCCATACCCGGTCATCGGTAACAATTTTTTTACCAGTATTGTTTTTCAATTGTTCAAGGTTGGACTGAAATTCCTTCGTCAGCTTTTCGATTACAAGCTGTAAGGGCAGGGCCGTATAGAGCTTTTTCTTTTCAGAAACGGAATCGAGGACTAACCCTTTTTCGATCATCCGCGAGATCACTTCGTATACTTTTGCCTTTGGAACCCCGGAGTACTTTACAATGAGCGTGGCATCCAGCGGCTCATCTGATGATGACAGAACCTCGTATACTTTGCTTTCATATTGTGAAAATCCAAATTTTTGCAGCATGATGACGACCTCTTTTTATTAAAATTTCCAAGATACAGAATAGATTGATTTCATTCTATGAGATTAAAAATGTTTTGTAAATGCCTGTTAAGCTGGCAATTTTTTTACCAACATTTAAAATTCTAACATTTATTTTTCCTCTTTACAGAAAGGGTTACCACTGATATAGTAATCTCGTAGTTATCGTTATTGTACAATTGTTCCCCTGGAACCACAATAGGGGATTCTATCAGGTTAAAATTTTTTAATGAAAATGAAAGCGCTCGCGGTAGCGCATTAGGAGGAACCAGCATGAGAATGGTTGATCTTATTGAAAAAAAGCGTGATGGATACGAGTTAACAAAAGAAGAAATTCAATTTATGATAGAAGGATTTACAAGCGGGGATATACCTGACTATCAAATGTCAGCGTTTTCGATGGCCGTTTTCTTCAAGGGAATGACAAAAGAGGAACGCGTCCATTTGACACAGGCGATGGTTGAGTCCGGTGATCAGATTGATCTTTCCGGGATTGAAGGGATCAAGGTCGATAAACACAGCACAGGCGGTGTTGGCGATACGACTACTTTGGTGCTTGCGCCGCTCGTTGCTTCAGTGGGTGTGCCGGTGGCTAAAATGTCAGGCCGCGGACTTGGTCACACAGGAGGAACCATCGACAAGCTTGAATCCGTAGAAGGTTTCCATGTGGAAATTACAAATGATGAATTTACTCACCTTGTGAATACTAACAAAGTGGCAGTCATTGGACAGAGTGCCAACCTGACACCGGCGGACAAAAAGCTTTATGCGCTCAGAGATGTAACCGCTACAGTGGACTCCATTCCGCTG
The DNA here is from genome assembly GCF_004340465.1 of Mesobacillus foraminis. GTDB lineage: Bacteria > Bacillota > Bacilli > Bacillales > Cytobacillaceae > Mesobacillus_B > Mesobacillus_B foraminis. Next base: position 331,413 of record NZ_SLVV01000008.1, read on the forward strand.
ATCGCGAGCTCGATTATGAGTAAAAAGATTGCTGCTGGAGCCGATACGATTGTTCTTGATGTTAAAACAGGCAGCGGAGCGTTCATGAAAAGCCTTGATGATGCAAAGGATCTGGCCCAGACGATGGTGGACATCGGAAACGGTGTAGGACGCAAGACTAAAGCCATCATTTCTGATATGAGCCAGCCGCTCGGATTTGCAGTCGGCAATGCGCTGGAAGTGAAGGAAGCAATTGATACGCTTAAAGGCGAAGGACCTGAAGATCTGCATGAGCTGTGCCTGACTCTTGGCAGCCACATGGTGGTGCTTTCAGGGAAAGCGGAGAACGACAGCCAGGCGCGTGAAATGCTGGAAGATTCCATGAAAAACGGAAAGGCATTGGAGGCTTTTAAAACCTTCCTTGGTGCCCAGGGCGGAGATGCTTCGGTTGTGGATGAGCCGGCAAAGCTTCCGACTGCGTCTTATCAAATCAGCGTTCCAGCTAAAACTTCAGGCTTTGTAGCTGAAATCACTGCAGAGGAAATTGGAATTGCCGCGATGATGCTGGGAGCGGGAAGGGTGACAAAGGATTCTGTCATTGATTTGGCCGTTGGTGTGGTTCTCAACAAGAAAGTCGGGGACAAGGTCCAGGAAGGCGAGGCGCTGGCCACCATTCACAGCAACCAGGAAAACGTGGATGAAGTGATGGAAAAGATTAACGCCGCTTACAGGCTTACTGGTGAAAAGGTAGACAAGCCGACCCTGATTTATACCGAAATTCACTAAGATGGAGGCAGGAACATGACAGCCAATTTAAATAGAATGATCGACCATACATTATTAAAAGCAAATGCAACAAAAGCGGAAGTGACCAAGCTTCTAGAGGAAGCAAAGGAATACAAATTCGCATCCGTCTGCATTAATCCAACGTGGGTTAAGACCGCAGCAGAATTTCTGAAGGATACACCTGAAGTGAAGGTCTGCACCGTCATCGGGTTCCCGCTAGGGGCATCAACTCCGGAAGTCAAGGCGTTTGAAACAAAGAATGCCATCGAAAACGGCGCGGACGAAGTGGACATGGTGATCAACATCGGCGCCCTGAAGGACGAGCAGTTTGACCTGGTTGAAAAAGATATCAAAGGTGTTGTGGATGCCGCGAAAGGCAAAGCGCTGACAAAGGTGATCATTGAAACCAGCCTCCTCACAGATGAGGAAAAAGTGAAGGCCTGCCAGCTGGCTGTTTCAGCCGGAGCGGACTTTGTCAAAACCTCCACTGGTTTCTCAACTGGCGGCGCGACGGTGGAAGATGTTGCGCTGATGAGAAAAACAGTCGGACCAGACGTCGGTGTGAAGGCTTCAGGCGGTGTCAGGAGCCTGGAGGATGCAGAAGGTGTGGTCAAAGCCGGCGCCAATCGGATTGGGGCTAGCTCCGGTGTGGCCATCATGAACGGCCAGAAATCCTCTTCTTCTTATTAAAAACAGATGGGCTGGCCTAGTGCCAGCCTGTATGCTCAAACCAAATCACTGTTGAACGGAGAATGAACGATGGATATGAAAACATTAATTCACCAGGCTATTGAAGCCCGGAAAAAAGCGCATACTCCTTATTCAAACTTTCAGGTAGGGGCGGCCGTTTTAACTAAAAATAAGCAGGTGTTCCTTGGCTGCAACATTGAAAATGCTTCTTACGGACTGACTAACTGTGCCGAACGAACGGCCATTTTTAAAGCGGTTTCGGAAGGGGAAAAGCATATTGAAGCCATTGCGGTTGTTGGGGACACAGATGGCCCAATTTCACCATGCGGTGCCTGCCGTCAAGTGCTGGCTGAATTTTGTGATGAACACACGAAGGTTTATTTAACGAATCTAAAGGGTGACACGATCGAGACTACGATTCAGGATTTGCTGCCAGGCTACTTTTCTTCAAAGGATCTTGGAAAATAGGTTTGTAAATGAAAGCGTACACAGCTCAGAATGTCATCTTACATCCGGGAGGAACTCACAATGAAATATCTCATTGCGATCGTTGGGTTGCTTGTTGTATTTGGACTGGCTTACATGGTTAGCAATAATAAGAAGAATATTAAATTTAAACCGATTATCATGATGGTCATCATCCAGATGATCCTTGCATTTTTACTACTAAATACAACATTGGGTCTCGTTTTGATCCAGGGAATTGCCGGTGTGTTCACGAAATTGCTGGAATATGCGGGCAGCGGGATTTCCTTCGTGTTTGGAGGTCTGGCGAATGAAGGGGAATCTCCTTTCTTCATCAATGTCCTGCTTCCAATTGTCTTTATCTCTGTTTTAATCGGAATCTTTCAGTATCTTAAAATACTTCCTTTTGTCATGAAAGGAATCGGGTTATTGCTCAGCAAAGTGAATGGCATGGGGAAACTGGAGTCCTATAACGCCGTCGCTTCTGCGATGATCGGCCAGTCGGAAGTATTCATTACGGTGAAAAAGCAGCTTGGCCAGCTTTCCGAGCAGCGGCTGTACACTCTGTGTGCTTCCGCGATGTCAACGGTATCCATGTCGATTGTCGGAGCGTACATGACGATGGTCGAGCCGAGGTATGTAGTGACTGCTCTTGTCATCAACCTGTTTGGCGGCTTTATCATTGCCTCCATCATTAATCCGTACGATGTGGATCCGGCCGAAGATATTCTGGACATCCAGGAGGAAGAAGAAAAGCAAAGCTTCTTCGAAATGATCGGGGAGTACATCCTTGATGGATTCAAAGTGGCCGTGATTGTCGGCGCGATGCTGATTGGTTTCGTTGCCTTAATGGAAGGAATTAATAATGTCTTTGATTTAGCTTTCGGCATCTCCTTCCAGCAGATCCTTGGCTATATCTTCTCACCAATTGCCGTGATCATGGGAGTTCCTCTTGCGGAAGCCGTACAGGCAGGCGGCATTATGGCCACGAAGCTTGTCACGAATGAATTTGTTGCCATGATGGATCTTGCTAAAATGGCAGAAGACTTCAGCCCGCGCACACTGGGAATCATTTCCGTCTTCCTTGTCTCCTTTGCCAACTTCTCCTCTATCGGAATTGTGGCAGGTGCTGTTAAAAGCTTGAACGAACAAAAAGGCAATGTGGTCGCAAGGTTTGGATTAAAGCTTTTATACGGAGCTTCATTGGTAAGTGTATTATCCGCTGTGATTGTCAGCATTATTTTATAGATTCCGGAGCAGCCCGATACGAGGTTTCATCGAGGACCTCCCGGATTCATTGGAAACAGCCCTTTAGGAAAAAATCTTAAAGGGCTGTTTTTTCATATTCAATAGTAGATATAGGAACCGGTTATATCCTTTACAAATATAGTTACTGGCACCGCCTTCGCCAAATAACATGGCAGCCACACTCGCTGCCCAGCCTAATGCAATAGAAATTTCTGCTGCTCTATACTATACCACCTCTGGGCTTGTTTAAACCTGTGATGTTATAGGGATAAAGTAATTTTTTGATTTTTTTAGAGGAGGACCGTGTTTCAATGATAAGAGGGATTCTTTGTTTTTGCTAGACGGTTGGATAATGGGTTTCAATTTTTTTAAGGTGACTGATGTGAGGTGTTTAAAATAAAAGGTAGATTTAGAATCTTGTTCGCAGGGAGGACGCGGGTCTAATGATACAACTGTTCTTAAAAATGATTTAATACAATTGTTCACGGTGTGGACAGGGGTTATGCAATAAACGTTGTTTTTTAAAATGACCTAACATCCGTGGTCATGGAGTGGAGAATGTTTTTTTCTAAGTTTTATGATTTCTAGTTACATTTTTTAAGGAACTGACTGCCGCCCTTGTTCACAGGGAGGCCACGGATTTTTCAATAAACTAAGTTTTATGTTTACAAAGTTACCTTGTAAAAGGAACTATCAGACCCGGTGTTCACGGTACGGACACAGGTTTTTTAATAAAACAAAATAATCGATGCATAACTGAAAATAATCGATGCATAAATGCAACTTATCCATCAATAAATGAAAATAATCAATGCATAACGGCCAAGTGCCGTGGAACTGGACATCAAGGGGATTTGGTAAAACTCCTGTATAGTTCTTTTGGACCGGATGTCTTATACTCATGGTAGGGGGGTGGAGAAATGGCTACGAAAAGTCATGAATTAGCGAGTGGCTGGACTTTGATTGCGCATCGATCTTACAAGCTGTTTTCGAATGAGAATTTGTATGTTCTGATCGATCAGGATAATGACGTGGCGATGCAGTTCGCCGTGAGAGACCAGGAGTTTGAGGTCGTCTCCTCCAATTGGGGCTTAAACTTCAAGATGATTCCTGCATTTAAAACGATCAAGGTGCTGAATGTTCCTGAAGAAGATGAATGACGGATGGGGGAATGCCGTGCTCCAGACATGGAGCGGTCTCTGTGCAGGTCCCGATGCACTTTTAAGTTAAAAAGAACCTACCAAACTTACTAAGCTTGGATAGGTTCTTTTTTTAGCGGGCTGCCTCAATTTTTACAAGTCGCAAAGAATCCGAAATTATGAAGCGCTTAATACCTTTGCTTCCTTTTTCTCTTCTTTTATAAGAAGGACGCCTGCCAGCCCCATCAAGGAAAACAGGATAGGAATAAGGTATCCGTAATGATAGCCTGCATGGAGGGCGTTCTGCGGGAACAGGTCGAGCACATTTCCGAAAACGATAGGCAATAAGAGTGCGCTCAGGAATCCGCCCATATTCGCAAAACCGGTGACGGTGCCGACCTCTTTCATCGGAAAGGATCCCCGGACGACGGAGAAGGTCAGGGAGCTTGCCCCATTTCCAAACCCGATGATAAATAGCAGAGCGATTACCAGTACAAATGGCGGTTTTACGCCGGATAAAAACAGCCCGATCCAGCTCAAAACAACAATGAGGTGAATGAGGGTATAGATTTTTTTAATGGACCCCAGCCGGCTTGTCAGCCACCCAATCAGGGGACCGCCCATCATGGCCCCGAAAAGGCCGTACATCACAAGCGCGCTCGCCCCGGAACGGGACAGGTCAAATACATGAATGCCATAAGGAACGGCCCATGAACCAACGAATCCTATATAGGTGCCGACAAGTCCAAAGTGGCAAAGGAAGGTTGCCCAAGCCTGTCGGGTCGTTGCAATCCGGCGCAGGATTTTCGAGACACTTTCCCGTTCCTGCTTGGGGCGCTTCTTCTCTTCGAAATCCGCTTTTATCATTTTTTTAGGTTTTGACACGAGAACCATATATATCAGATAGGAGGTAACCATTAGAATCATGCCGATGCTAAGGAATGGCACTCTCCAGCCCGCGAATGAAATCCAGGCGGAATACGGGACGGTAGCGGTTAATGAACCCAGCCCGGCAAACATGGAAATCATGCCGATTAATTTTACAAATTCCCCTGCTTTGAACCATTGGCTTAAAATCAGGACCAGGTTGACAAAGATGGCGGAATCGCCAACCCCAACCAGCAGCCGGGAGAAAATTAACACAAATTCATTCGGCGCAAGGCTGTAGCTTACACTTCCAATTCCGGTGAGGAGCGTACCGATAATCAGAAAACGATTGGGGCCATACCGGTCAGATAATAAACCAATTGGGATCTGCAGTCCCGCATAGGCTAAAAATTGGATCGAGCTCATAAGGCCGATGGTGGAAGCCGAAACCTCAAAGTCTCTCATTAACTGATCGGTAATAAGGCCAGGAGCTGTCCGCTGGCTCACAATTAAAAAATAAGCAAAGATGACAGTACCGAATACAACCCATCTATAACTGCTTTCCTGTTTATTCATGGTGATGCATCTTCTTTCGTTTTGTATTGGCAATAAAGAAAAAGTCGTGCGGAGAGTTATTTCGTCTTTTATAGGTGATTTTGCCTGAATAAAATTATAACGCTCCAATGGCTGAAAAAACAGACTCGGTGCCCGAATCGTGACGATTGTCCCTGTAGGGTAAAGCTAAAGGCTGTGCATTCTGCCGTCAGTCTGGTTTAAATAAAAATTGATACATAATTTTCATTAAAAACAGGGTGGAGGCAATTTAGCCAATAAACAGCAGGAAGTTGTTCCTCAGGTCATGTTTGGAATGAAAACAACAGCAGGTCTGTAAATGTTTTACAGCTATTAGGAATATAGAGTGTCCAATCAGGAATAAAACGTGAGCAATCAGGAATAAAGATGGCCTAATCAGGAATAAAAGCTCGGCATCGGGATAGAAGATCGGCAATGGGTGAACATCGGGAATAAAATCATGCACATCAGGAATAAATCAGCACACATCGGGAATAAAACGGCGAACATCGGGAATAAGTCGAGCACATCGGAATAAGTCAGCATACATCGGGAATAAAACGGTGCACATCGGGAATAAGTTAGCACACATCGAGAATAAAATGACACACATCGGGAATAAACCAGCAAACATTGGGTAAAAAGCGACCTACATCGGAATAAGTCAGCAACATCAGTATTAAAACGACGCACATTGGAATAAGTCAGCGTTCATCGGGAATAAATCGACATTCCTCCGAAATAAGTCGCTCAACATCAGGAATATGCCTACCCATCTTAAAATTTTGCCACGATTTGTTTAAAAACCAGTAACTTTGATGTCTGAAGTTCAGGGAGATACATACAATTTCATAGGTTATGACGCAGTGGCTGTTCAAAAGCAGGTTGGACAGCGAGCAGAAAGTTTACAAGTCTACTATAGAGGTGATCGTGGTGAATCAGCCGGAAATGAGAGTGATCTCATACAGCCCCAAGTACGGGGAGCAAACGGTGGCGATGTGGCGGGAGAGCAAGGAAAGGGCCATCGGCGTGAAGGAGCTGCACAGCTTTGAAAATCATCTGCACTTTTTGAATCATATCCTGCCGGATGAGTATCAAATCGAGCTGGCCATGCTTGGCGAAGAAGTGGCGGGGATGATTGCCTATAATGAAAAAGAAATAGGCCAGCTCTATATTCACCGCAACTATCAGGGAATGGGCATCGGGCAGATTTTATTGGACAGGGCAAAGGCACAATCAAGCGGGAGGCTCACTTTATATACGTTTGAAGTCAATAAAATAGCGCAGCGATTTTATGAAAAGAATGGCTTCCATATCCTTGGCAGAGGGTATGAAAATGAGGAGAACCTGCCGGATATCAAGTATGAGTGGGCAAGGGATCTAGAGGCGTGAGCAGGTGCCTGTGTTTTGACTTCCGAAGGTTGCCGGGCCATTTCTCTTACAGGTATATTCGCATGATTCAGAAGACACTATCAGTTTCCCGATTATTTTAGTAAAATAGCAATATCATGCTGCTAATTTTGAAAAAGGATTGCTTCATGAGCGGACAGGCGTGCCTTTTTTTAACCTGGACGTGTTTACATAAAATCATTTCAGCCATGAAATTTACAGGAGAGATTGACGTGAAGGATATTTTAAAAATTGGAAGTGCCTTTATAGGGGTCATCGTTGGGGCTGGGTTTGCCTCTGGACAGGAGATCCTGCAATACTTTACTAGTTTTGGACTGCTGGGCACTTTGGGGGCGGTGCTGTCGACGGTTCTGTTTACGTATATTGGCATGCTCCTTGTCTGGCTTGGAAGCTATACAAAAACCACCTCGCATAAGGAGGTCATCTACCGGATCAGCGGCCGGTACCTCGGTACGGTCATCGACTATATCCTGATTTTTACTCTCTTTGGGGTAGGCGTTGTCATGCTTGCGGGTGCCGGCTCCAACCTGAATCAACAGTTCGGGCTGCCGTTCTTTGCCGGAACGACGATTATGACGCTGCTCGTCATCATGACGGGGTTGTTGAAGGTCAATCGAGTGGTATCGATTATCGGCAGTATCACGCCGTTCCTCATTTTATTTGTCGTTGTGATCTCGATTTACAGCCTGGTTTCGATGGATGGAACGTTTGCGGAGCTTGACCGGGCGGCACAATCTGCTTCGAAGGCACTGCCGAACTGGTTTGTTTCCAGCATTAACTATGTTTCCTTTAATGTGGCGGTCGGGGCCTCGATGTCGATTGTCATGGGAGGGGTTGAAAAGAACCCGAGGACGGCAGCGGCAGGAGGGCTTGCCGGCGGACTGGTGCTGGGCATCATGATCCTATTAAGCCACCTGGCCATCTTTACAAACTTTGGGGAAGTTGGCACTCTGGACATGCCGATGCTGGGAATCGTCAATCAATTTTCCCCTGCGCTGGGCGTGCTGATGTCCATCGTCATTTTTGGCATGATCTATAATACCGCCATTGGAATGTTTTTCTCGTTTACAGCCCGGTTTGCCGAGTCGGGAACCAAGAGATTCAAAACCTTTTTTATCTCCACGATGACTCTCGGCTATTTGGCCAGCTACATCGGATTTACCAGCCTCGTCAGCTACTTCTATCCATTAATTGGCTACCTGGGACTGGTTTTAATCGCCGTGCTGATTGTGTCACCGTTTATTATTAGAAAGCAGGACAAGAAGATGGCCCGTTAAAGAACGGGCTATTTTTTATGCTTTAGGAAGAGCCGCATGAGAGGGCGGGCCATTCCAGGGTGAGTGGACAGAGAAAGCAGGACCCATCATAATTGAATTGTTTCAGTGTTCACCGGACATTTCTTTATCATGAGGAGTGCTTGGTACATGGTTATCAAATATATACCAATGAAATATAATAATAATCGATAATATATTATTGAAAAACGATAAATAGTGTATTACAATCAATTTGAACAATAATGAAGTGAGGTGCTTTTTGTGGAACGAGGTTCAACACTGTTTTTAAAGATAGCGGTTATTCTTATTGGAATCCCGGTTCTTGCGCTGTGCATCTTTCTGGTGCCTCAGGTTGGGAACTTTGCAGCTGAATTGTATCCGGACCATGCTTATTTGAAATACCTTGTCTTTATCGATCTGTATGGTACGGCCATCCCTTTTTACTTTGCCCTGTATCAGGCTTTTAAACTGTTAAGCTATATTGACAAGAATAAAGCTTTTTCGGAATTATCGGTTGGAGCTTTAAAGAAGATAAAATACTGCGCCATCACAATCAGCGGTTTATATGTAATTGGCATGCCGCTTTTCTATCTGATTGCGGAGAGGGACGACGCCCCGGGCTTCATCCTGATCGGAATGGTCCTTATTTTAGCTTCATTGGTCATAGCGGTCTTTGCTGCCGTTCTCCAAAGGCTTTTGCAGGAAGCGATCAATATAAAATCAGAAAATGATTTAACGGTCTGAGGTGAAACTATGGCGATTATAATCAATATCGATGTGATGCTGGCGAAACGGAAAATGAGCGTGACAGAGCTGTCGGAGCGGGTCGGGATTACGATGGCAAATCTGTCCATATTGAAAAATGGGAAGGCAAAAGCTGTTCGGTTTTCGACGCTGGAGGGAATTTGCAAGGCTCTGGATTGTCAGCCTGGAGATATCCTCGAATACCGGAGTGACGAAGACAGTCAAGGATCGTAATGGGAGAGTTGTGCCATTGGAAGGACATGGAAGGGTGATTCTTGGACAAAACGGTGTCTTCTATCCCGGTTTTAGAAGTTTTTATATGAGCGGACTGCAGGAACTCTCCTTTTCCATAAATCTGGGCTTGACCCTTTGATTTTCATCGTTCTCGTCTCTTCTTATAAAAAATCATTATGGAAACTCATAAATCAAAAACCAAGAATGCTGAAATCAACCGGCATCCTTGGTTTTCTTTATATTACATGTGTAAGCGGATTCATTTTTTAGCTAATAAGTTGGCCACCCTTGTGAATCCCAATACAGGTCATTGATCAGCATGGTTGGCATTCCGTTGTTGAGGGCGTCGTAGGCATGGCGGATGATGATGTTATTGTTGTACACGTCCTGATGCCCCGGGCCTTTCCACTGGCTGTTTCCTGCATCGAGGATGGTGCCGCCGCCTTTCATCATGTCGACGCCGTTTTTGTCCAGGTAAGGACCGGTAATCGACTTGGACCGGCCATAGGCGATTTTATAGGTGCTGTTGACTCCCTGGCAGCATCTGTCAAACGAGACAAACAAGTAATAATAACCGTTTCGATAGGTGATGTTAGGCGCTTCAATAGGGTTGTTTGGAGTACTCGGCCGGGAAGCGATGGAATAAATCGAGCCGGTTGGCTTCATCGTGTTCCTGTCCAGCTTGGTCAGTTTAATGCCGCTCCAGAATGAACCGAAAGACAGCCATGGCTCTCCGTTCGCATCAATGACAAGGTCCCCATCGATGGCATTGTAATTATTCGAGCCTGTCGAGCGAATCACCAGCCCGTCATCCCGCCATTGTCCGGAAGAGATGCTGTGTGTGGACAGAAGCCCGATCAAAGAGGTGTTGGTGCCAAAAGAAGATACGGAGTAATACATCCAGTACCGGCCGTTGTAATACGAAATATCCGGTGCCCACTGATTGGATTCATGGTTAGGCACATAGTTTTTCCACCACGCCAGCGGGGTTGGGAAAATGACTGGAGTCGCATACCAGTTCGTCCCATTGTCGGATCTCAGGACCCTGATTCCATTTTTGTTCGCTTCACCTGTCCCAAACACATACCAGGCAGAGCCTTCCTTGATCATCGAAGGATCATGAATCATTCTTTCTCCTGTAACATTCCAGAAAGCTGCACTAGCCGGTGAACCACTGCTGACTAAAAGAACAATAACGAGTAAAAGTGACCATTTTTTTACGTGCTTCATCTGTTTCTCCTCCCCAATATGAGCTGCTTTATTGCCGAACGATTGTAAAAGATCACCTCCTTAAAAGGGATTTACGGGAAGAGTGGGAACCTTATTTTTATAGGCAGGCTGAATGGTCACAGGTGAGGATGTGATGTATCGTTAATAAAAATATTAATCATTAGTCTTTTTACATTGTAAATAATTCGGAATTATTTGTAAACTAAAATTCCGACAATATTCGATTATTTTTATAAAAATAGTCCTAAAGAAAAGCCCCTTTAGAATTGAATCTAAAAGGGCTTTGAGAGTGGTGTGTATTGGGGAGCGTTTTTTACCGCTTGCAAAACCATTCAAGCCAGCAAGCCAAAATTAAGGCGTGCATTTAATATTCATAAGAACAGCCCTTGTATCAGGCTTTACGCTGGTGCTTTCCATGGCTGGTTCCTGTTTTTTGCTGGAGAGCTGCCAGTTGTTCGGGATAGTTTTTCTCTGCGATGTCATTCCAGATTTCGGCGTCTTTGAACCCGCACCTTTCGGGGATAAAAACAGGGTCGAGCCCCATTTTCTTTTGTTCCTCGTAGTCTCTTAAAGTTGCCAGGCCGGCCTTGGTTAACAGGATGATGACGATGACGTTCAGCCAGGCCATGATCCCGACGCCAATGTCGGCAAGGTTCCAGGCGGCGGTGGAGCTGCGGATGGATCCGAAAAAGATGGAAAGGATCAGTACAATTTTTACGATGGTTGAAATCGCTGGACGCTTCTTGCTTTTTCTAAAAATATAGGCCACATTGGTTTCCGCATAGAGACCAAAAGCGAGCAGGGTTGTGAAAGCGAAGAAGAACAGCGAGATGGCAATAAAGGCACTTCCGAAGCCTGGGATCAGCGTGTTGATCGCTTCCTGGGCAAACACGGTCCCGCCTTCGACTCCCGGAAGATTCTCGACCAGGTATTCTCCATTTGGCCGGACAATATTATAGGCTCCTGTTGAAAGGATCATAATCGCCGTGGCGGTACAGACGAATAAAGTATCTACATAGACTGAGAAGGCTTGGACGAGGCCTTGTTTTGCAGGGTGGGAAACCTCGGCCGTCCCCGCTGCCTGGGCTCCGGTCCCTTGACCCGCTTCGTTTGAATAAAGTCCGCGCCTGACACCCCATAAAATCGCATTGCCGAAAACGGCGCCATAGGCGGCATTCAGATTGAAGGCGGAACTGAAGATTAATCCGAACATGGCCGGCACCTGGCTGAAATTGACAAAGAAGATAATTAAGGCAATCAGAATGTAGCCGACCGCCATAAATGGTACCAGGAGTTCGGCCATCCTGCCGATTCTCTTTACACCGCCGAAAATGACAAATCCAAAAAAGGCTGCGACAAACAGGCCCGTAATCACAGGGGAAATCCCGAACGCCGTTTTAGCGGAATCCGCGATGTTAAACGCCTGGACCCCAGGGCCAGTGAACCCTGTTGCGATGACGGTTACGATGGCAAATAAAATCGCCAGAGGTTTGCTTCGCAGGCCTTTTTCCATATAATAGGCCGGGCCGCCGCGGTACTCGCCACCCACGTCTTCCTTCCAGACTTGCGCAAGTGCCGATTCAATATACGCCGATCCGGCCCCAAGAAAAGCAATGAGCCACATCCAAAAAACGGCCCCCGGTCCACCGAAGTAAATGGCCGTCGCCACCCCGGCGATATTGCCAATCCCTACCCGGCCACCCAGGGCCATCGCAAAACTCTGAAAGGAGGAGACGCCGTTCGCCGAGCCTTTTCCGCCTAATAATAGCTTCACCATGTCCTTGAAGAGACGAATCTGCGGGACTCTGAAAAGAAAGGTAAAATAAATCCCGGCTCCCAGACAGAGATAAATCAACCCATTGCTCCAGATCCACCCGGCAATCATCCCTGTTATTTCCGTAAAATTCATAACCAGCCCAGCCCCTTTGACTATTAAATTGTTGGAGTCCTGCAAATAAAAAACGAAAACATGAATTAAATACTCATAAGTTCCCTGAATGAAACGACTTAAAACACCAATTTTTAAAATAAGGCCGGCGGGAGGAGGGTGTTTTGAGAGGCGGATATGGTGGAGGGAGGCAGGTAACTGCTGGGTCACAGGCAGGACACAGGTTTTTCAATAAGAGTGAGGAATCGATGTATGCATAAATCAAAATAATTGATTCATAACCTGGAAGAATCGATGCATAAACGGAGGATAAGCTTTTTCCAGGGGGAAAATAAGCACTTTAAGTAGGGAATCCCTGCTATTTTGGACTCTGCGCCGAGGTTCAGAGCAGTATTTTTAAAAAAAGAAGCTAGGTTTTGACCTAGTTTCACAGGCTGGACACGGGTTTATCAATAAGTTTAATCGTTCAAGTCGGCTCCGTTCGCGCGGTACGAAGATTGTTTTCGTTTTAAATACCATGATTTAGATACCTATTTTAAAAAAAGAAGCTAGGTCTATAAAATGTTCGACTCGAGACAAACAAAGGAAGATACCCTGAAATCAGGTTCTTCCTTCCGCACAGTTCTATTTTAAATCAATGGTAATGGACTTCATTTTTTTAACTTCAAGTACTTCTCCTGATCCTTTTGAGTAGTAAACCTCGGGAGTTAACGTAATCGACGAAGCATCTGGGTTCAAGGAGTAGATCGTTGTTCGCCATTGATTCGAAGCTCCGTTGTCCTTGCTGATCCCGCCATTTCCATTCAGCAGATAGACATTCCCCAGGTTATCTGTTGCCTGAGTCATTTCAATCGAGACGAATGGCCAATCCTGTAAAATGGATTCTTCTACAAAGAATTCGTACTGCAGCACAGCAGTCATCTCGGATTGTTGCAGGGACTTGGTGACTAATGTGATTCCGTCCTGTTTCACTGTTTGATTTAGGAGCCGAGCATTCGTTGGCAATTGGGAGAGGGTAAATTCAAATTCCCAATTTCCTTTAAATTGTTCATTGGTTTGGTTATTTTTGAATAACAGCGGCTGCCACCGGACCTGAATTTCTTCGGGGCTTTCCCCGTTAAAATGAGGGGTTACCTTTTCCACACCGACATACGTAGTATCATTGATTTTTTCAAGAGAGCCTGTACCGCCGCTGCCACTTGTCGGTTCCACTTGCAGGAAGCCTTCTGGTCTTGGATTGTCCCCCAGGTCGTATTCTGTTTGAATGGCGTACGTCAGGAGGATATTTGTGCCATCGTAAACCGCATTTTCAATCATTATGTCTAGTCCATTGCTGGATTGAACCTGGTTCACAACGGTGGCTAAATCTTCGTACGTATTTGGCAGGGTGTCCTTCTCAAAGTAGGTTAAAATCCTTTGGATAAAAGGAATCTGGTTGGCAATGGCAGGCATGGTCATGAAACTGGCGGTGGCAATACTTGCGCCGAGCAGAGCGGCGGCAGCAAGAAAGCGTACGCTGTATCTCTTTTTAGCTTTCTTTTGGGTTAAAACATGCTCTTTTAGCTTCGCTTTTTGCTCTGCTGACAGTGGTTTGGGTTCGATTTGATCAATGTCTAAATGAAGCCAGTCATTAAAGTTTTGGTTCATAAAAATCGCTCCTTCAGGTGTTTGTTTTGGGCCAGCTTTTTCTTTCCCCGGTATAACCGGTTTTCCACCGCCGAGAGCGAAAGATTAAGTGACTGGGCGATTTCCGCAGCTGTTAAGTGAAGCGAATATTTCATCATGAAAATATCACGGTCCAGTTCCGGCAGCGTAGCCAGGGCCAGCAAAAGGGCATTCTTCTCTTCTTTTTTTAATAAGTGCATCTGGACATCCTCCCGGTCAGGATGTTCAAGCAGGAATTCGTCGCTTTGTTCGCGTGCTCGCTGTTTCTCAAGCTGGCGATACCGGTCAATGGCTTTATACTTCGCCATCATGGCAATCCACTTTTTAAAATCCTCGGGCTCTCCCTTAAACTGTTTCGCATTTTGCCACGCTGTTAAAAATACATCATTCACACATTCCTCGATTGCCTCCGTGCTGATGTTAGAAAGTATTTTGTAACAAATCCCGTGAACGAGCGAGGAGTAATGTTCGATGACATAATCAAGTGCATCTTCTTTTTGTTTTTTCAACCGTTTAATAAAATTGGCAGCTGTACACTTCATTTGGATTCTCCTTCATTTTTTACGAAAAGCTTTTCACTAACTATATCGAATCCCAAAATCAAAAACTCTCATTATTTACGAAATTTTTTATAAATAAGTTTGTTCCAAGAGACGTCCTCACCACAAAAGGAGGAAGTATTGAACGCAACTCTATTAAAAAAGGACAGGCCGGTAAAAATGTTATAATTTTGTGTAAAGTCTAGGGGAGGAGTGGACCTATGGGTTTCTTGGTGGTAGCCATTTTATTAGTGTATTTGTTCGACTTCACAAAGCTGAGAAAACAAAATCAAACGATCATTGAACAAAATGAAAAGATGATTTCATTATTAGAGGAAATTAAAAATAAGGATCAGATGTAAGAGCGGCACGAGGCCAGGGAATATAGGGCGAGTTTCCTGTTGTTTTCACACGCTGGACACAGGTTTTTCAATAAAAGAGAAGAATCGATGCATAAACCAAATTAATCGATGTATAAGTCTCAATAATTGATTCATAACTTGTGAGAATCGATGCATAAATGGCAAAGCGGGCACTTTCGCATAGCGAAGCGGTTCAATTTTAAGTAAATCTATTCGAAAATTTAGCAGAGGATCCAGGTTCAGGGACACATTTTAAAAGTAGAAGCTGGGCTTTTAGATGTTTTCACACGCCGGACACAGGTTTTTCAATAAAAGGGAAGAATCGATGCATAACTGAAGATAATCGATGCATAAGTCTCAATAATTGATTCATAACTTGTGAGAATCGGTGCATAAATGGCAAAGCGGGTACTCTCACATGGCGAAGCGGTTCAATTTTAAGTAAATCTATTCGAATTTAGCAGTAACATCCAGGTTCAGGGACAATTTTAAAAAAAGAAGCTGGGCTTTTAGATGTTTTCACACGCTGGACACAAGTTTTTCAATAAAGGAGATGAATCGATGCATAACGGGGTCAGGCACGCTTTAGTTTACTGAAGCGTGCCTGACCCCGTTTAGGAGGTTCCCCTTTTTTCTCTTGTTTTTACAAAGGTATAGGCGGCAATCCAGGAGGTGATGGGAATGACCAGGGCAATGCCGATCCCGGCACAGAGGATGGTGATCATTTCGGCACTGAACAGCTTGGAGTTCACCACTTCTCCAAAGGAATAGGATAAATCCTTGAACCAGATCAGCAAGGCAATGTAACCTCCAAAGAAGGCGAAAAACATGGTGTTTGTATTGGTGCCCAAAATATCTCTCCCAATGGAGATTCCGAACCGGAATAATTCTTTCCTGCTGATGGAGGGCTGATGATGGTACAGCTCTCGCATCGGGGAGGTGATGGAGATGGCCACATCGGTAATGGCGCCGATGGTACTCATAATGATTACTGAAGCCCCGATTTTAACAAAATCGACGCCGATATAAAGAGAAAAAATACTAAGCTCCTCGGTCTCTTCTTCGCCAAACCCCTGAATCATGGCCGTTTCCGTTACCATGACGATAAAAAGGAGCAGGACGCCGATGGTAATCATCGCAGAGAGAAAAGCCGGCTTTGTTTTATTATTTACTTCGTTGATGTAAAACAAGTTAATACCGCTAATCACGGTACAGGCCAACATGGTGAGAATGACTGGATTGGCCTTTGGATCGGTCATGATGACTGCCGCTAAAAGGAGCACCCCAAAATTCAGGAACAGAGCAAAAAAAGAGCGTGCCCCCTTTTTTCCGCCTATCAGAATCATCAGGATGAATAAAATCACAGCCAGACACAGTAATACATTCATGTTCTTGCCCTCTTTCGATTTACAAAAAAGATAGATATGTAGAGACCGATGGGAATGGTCAGCACGATTCCAATTCCTCCTGCAAGTGCCCTCGCCAATTCCAATGAAAGATTCATGGAAAGAGTGTACCCCAGTGGCGTGGAATTCTTTAAATATAAGATCAGCATGGGAATGGAACCGCTGATATAGGCAAAAAACAAGATATTGGTCATGGTTCCCATAATGTCTTTGCCGATATCCATTCCCGAGGTTTTCAGTGCTTTTATGGGAATGGTGTGATTCTTTTCGTACAAGCCGAAGATCGAAGACGACATTGTAATCGCGACATCCATGACAGCGCCCAATGATCCGATCAGCACCCCGGCCATGAAGACGATTTGGGGCGGGCGGGTCAGAAATTGCATTTCTTCGTACCGGAGGCCCTTTTCTGCAGTAGCCCACATCACGAGATAGGTGACAGCCAGGGAGCTGAGCGTCCCCAGGATGGTCGCAATGATTGCAGCATACGTTTTCTCGTTGAAGCCATTCACGAGCAGGAGCGAAATCATCGTGAATAAAACGGCCGAGATCCCGCAGATCCAAATCAGGCTTGTGCCCGAGGTAACCAGATAAACATCCAGTGCATAGGATAATAGAATGGCATTCACGGCCAGACTGATAACAGAAAACAGTCCCTGCTTTCCTCCGACTGCCAGTAAAATAAATATGAAAACCCACGCAATAAGAACCATGGATTCATCTCGTTTTGCATTCTTGATGGTTCCAGTCAGTTCTTTCGTTCCTGCAGCATCTTCATCAATGGAAACGAACACCTTGTTTCCGGGGGAGTATTCCTGGTCATAGGCGCCGGATGCAGAATGTTCATTTGTCAAGCGGATCTGCTGCCCTTTGTATTCGCCATTTTGCAATTCTGCCAGAATCTGCTGAGTGAACACCTGGTCTTTGTTTCCGTGCATATCCGTCCGTTCAGTCTGATCCACCTGGGTGGTTTTGACCATTTTAGCAATTGGGTCTTCATAAAATGATTCATTATGATGGACGAATACAACAGAAGCAGCAAAGCACAGGACGGAAAAGATGGACAAGACCAGCACACTGCGAGGCATGTTTTTGATTTTAGATGCAAGATCTCTCAATAAAATATCCCCCAAATTTCATCGTTCGCACGTATTCGCACAATTCCCTCACCCCAGTGCCACATCCAAAATCATCATCAAGACAAATCCGAACATCAGGCTCATGGAGGCCAGATCCTTATTGCCTTTTTCCTGTGAGCCGGGGATGACTTCCTCCGCGACCACAAAGATCATGGCTCCGGCCGCAAAGCTTAAGGCGTATGGCAATAATGGTTCGATAAAGGCGACCGCAAACGCGCCGATGACTGCGGCAATTGGCTCTACCATCCCTGAAAACTGTCCGTAGAAGAAGCTTTTTCTCCGCGACATTCCTTCTCCTCTGAGCGGCATGGAAACCGCCACGCCTTCAGGGAAGTTCTGGATCCCGATTCCGAGTGCCAGAGTCAGCGCGCCAGCCAGTGAAGCCTCTGTTCCTCCATTTGCGAGGGCGCCAAAGGCAATGCCGACTGCCAGGCCTTCAGGGATATTATGCAGGGTGATGGCCAGGACGAGAAGGGTACTTCTTTTCCGTTCTTTTGGCTGATAGCCTTCTGCCTGTCCCAACGGGGTGTTCGGGTGAAGGTGGGGCAGAATTTTATCGATTCCCCACAGAAAAATACCGCCCAGCAAAAACCCGGACGCAGCCGGAAACCAGTCTCCGATGGCGTGGCCCTCCGACATTTCAATGGCAGGAGCCAGCAGAGACCAGTAGCTGGCGGCAATCATCACGCCGCCGGCAAATCCCAGCATGCTGTCCAGGAGCCGCTGGTTCAAGGTTTTGGTGGCAAAAACTAGTGCAGCCCCCAAAGCAGTCATTCCCCATGTAAATAAAGTAGCCAGGAATGCCTGGGTAATTGGACTAAAATTTTGAAATAAATCCAGCATTATGGAAGGACTCCTTTTAGTTAGAAGAAATGGATGAAGCTTAAAATGTTTACCATGGTAAACATTTTAAATCCAGAGATTTAATTATGCAAATATTTTAAAAAAGTGTGTATGACAAGACGAATCAGGTCTGTAACAGCGGATTCGTGATTCCATTAGTAAATTGAGTTCAGTTTTAATCCACCTCGTTCGTGTGCCTGGGTTTTCAAGGTTATTTTAACCAGTTGCCATATTCTAAACACCCAAATAGTATTTACCTGTCGTTCCTTTAGGTGTTGACAAAATGTCAACACTTCGATATATTCCAAAGGAGTCCGGAATTTAACGCCTTTTTTAAAAGGCTGTTTACTACATCGTGACAAGGGGGAGCGGAATGGCAGAACAGTCACATGCAGGGGAACTTGGGCTCCTGCTAAAACGTTTATTGAAAGAACGTTCATTATCCATGAGAAAACTTGGCGAGCTTGCCAATATTGATAAAGCGACCATTTCCAGAATTGTGAGCGGAAAAAGGAAAGCAACTCCGGAGCACTTAAAGAGGATTTCCGAATGTCTCAATATCCCTATTGCTGATTTATTCGAAGCTGCCGGATATCCAGTCCATACAAGAAAAGGTCAGGTGCCAGCAGACATTCATTCATCCATTGATAATATTCAAGGGATTCTCGGATCCTATGAACTGCCTCCAGACACCTTTACGATGGAGCGTGTCGAGCAGCATATGGAGGAATTGAAACAGTATTCCCAAACGGATGAAGGAAAGAAGACGATTATTGGAAGATTTGAAGATAAATTACGGAAGATTGGAAGTGTTGGTCCCTTTATCTCGGAGCTGAAGGGAATGTTTGAAAGGTTCAGATCCAGGGCTGGGACTCCTGCAGAGATGGCGGTGATCGGGAGTGCACTGCTGTACTTTATCATTTCAGTAGACATCATCCCGGATTATATTTTCCCCATTGGCTTTTTGGATGATGCGATTACAGTAAAGCTTGCCGCTAGTTTATTGCTGGCCAAATCCTGGGACTAAAATAACGCTGACAGGTGAATAGACATGAAAAATGGTAACAGAACAGCCAGGAGCAAAAGACAGCTTGGCACCCTGTTTTTAACTCTTTTTATATTGATTGGAACAGTTGGAGGCTATTGTGTTTACCAATATAAAAGCGGGTTGTCGGAAGCAGACGAGGGGCCGTACAAAGAGGATGAGGATATCTTTGATGACTTCTTGGGCATTGAACCCCAGTATGGAGAGATCAATATCTTATTGGTGGGGAGTGATTCGAGAGGCGAGGACCACTCCCGTTCGGATACGCTGATGATTGCCCACTATAATCAGCATAGTAATACAATGAAATTAGCTTCGATTATGAGGGATACATATGTAGAAGTGCCGGGCCATGGCATGCAGAAAATAAATTCTGCCTTTGCCTACGGAGGCCCTGAACTAGTGAGAAGAACCATCAAAAACAATTTTGATGTGGATGTAAACTATTATGCCATTGCTGATTTTGAGGGTTTTACCAAAATAGTCGATATTGTTGCGCCCAATGGGATCGAGGTCGATATTCCCTATGAAATGTCCTACGGGATCGGGATGACCCTGCAGCCCGGGAAACAAGTGCTTCATGGACGCGAATTGCTGGGCTATGTCCGGTTCCGCCAGGATCGTCTAAGTGATTTTGGACGGGTGGAGAGACAGCAGGAAGCTCTATCGAAACTCAAAGAACAGGCCGCCAGCATTCACAGTCTGCTGAACCTCCCCAAAATCCTCGGGATGGCGGATCCCTATATCGGTACAAATGTTGACACTCCAACCCTGCTTTCAATCGGCAAAGGGCTGATAACAGGAAAATCAAAGGAGATGGAGAGCATCCGGATTCCCGTTCAGGATTCCTATGAAAATGCTACGGTGAGTGCCGGGGCTGTACTGAAGATTGATTTGGATAAAAACAGGGAAGCTTTGAAATCGTTTTTGGAATCAACAGAAGGAAGTTAGCGCAAGGCCGTTACTTAACAAATTCGTTATCGAGAGGTACGTTATGAATGATCATCTTTTTCAATCAGTCAACCAGCTTGCGGGAAATTACCCCATGCTGGACTGGTTTATGGCCTTTGTTACACAGAAGGCGCTTTTCATCTATATCGCATTGTTCGTTTTGATGTGGGTATTTGGCAGTGAGAAGCGGAAATATACGGTGTTTTTGGCCGGCTGCACAGGACTTCTGGCCTTAATGATCAATGCAGCCATTGGCGAGTTTTACTATGTGCAGCGTCCGTTCGTGGTACACGATGATGTCCATTTATTGCTACCGCATGCAGCGGATGCATCCTTTCCTAGTGACCATACGACCGGGGCCTTTGCGCTGTCGTTCGGGGTCTTTTTATTTTACCGGAAATTGGGTGCTGTCATGATTCTGTTTGCTGCGCTTACGGGGATTTCCCGCATCTATGTCGGACATCATTATCCATTGGATGTCATCGGGAGTATCGTGGCTGCATTGGCAGCGAGTGCTGTAGTTTATAAGTATAGAAGGTACTTGGATCCGATTCCGGGGACACTTATCGATTTTTACCATCGAATTCCGTTTTTTCAAAAGAAAGAAGAAAAGAGGTCTCTTTAGCAGAGGGTCTCGTAAACACGCGTTTGATCGGGATTATCTCCTGATCAATGCCTAACTGTTCAGCGTACAGATTTATGCTGGCGTGAAAACATGGACTAACGCTGTGCTTCTGCTGGGGACAATACAAAAAAAGAACATGATTTTTTAAAAATAGATTCGGGGGATGAGGAGATGGTTCCTAATATCGGAGTTCCTGGATTTATATTGATTACCATCACAGCGCTGATTATTTTCGGACCAAACAAACTGCCTGAGCTTGGCCGGGCGCTGGGGAGTACCATCAGGGAATTTAAAAGAGCAGCTGAAGGGTTGGCTGAGGATTCTAAAAAGGACCAAGATCAGAGTGATGAGGGTAAAACCAAGGGCAACGGTGAATGATGCTTCACCTGGAAACATCGTTCCAATGAAGACAAATGAATGCCGCCGTCGAATCGGCCAATACAGGATTCACAAGCCGCAGAGATCTCGGTATTCCCTTCATCCACCACATAAAGGAGATTTAATTTGGAAGGCTTCAAATTGACTGTACAAGAGTTTTTGATTCAACATGCTGATTTTTTACCACCCGAAGTGATTGTTGTCATCCTGTCCGCCTTGCCGATTATCGAATTAAGGGGTGGCCTGCCGGCTGGGACCTTTTTGGGATTATCCTTCCAGTCTGCTCTGTTTTTTAGTGTGCTGGGGAATTTGCTGCCCATCTTCCCAATTTTATTCTTGTTCCAGCCAATCAGCACCTGGATGATGAGGTTCAGTGCGTATGAGCGCGTTCATAACTGGCTCTATGAAAGGACTATGAGTAAAAGCTCACAGGTGAAAAAGTATGGGGCACTTGGTTTGATTCTGTTCACGGCGGTGCCATTGCCGACAACGGGAGCATACAGCGCCTGTCTCGCCTCCATTATTTTCGGGATTCCGATCAGGTGGGCGTTTATTTCCATTAGTATCGGTGTGCTGATTGCTTCCATTGTGATCGGGTTGTTAAGCTACCCATTGTTTTAACTTAATTGTTTTTAAATATAGAGGTAAAAAATATCCTTGGCCAACTTGGCTGAGGGTATTTTTTTGCTCAGGATGGGAATTCAACGTCCCTTGAGCTGGCGAGTTTGCGTGATACCATGAATAAAACTTTCCTTTTTATAATTTTAAAAAACCTATTTTAAAGAGAGTCCTGAGCCATAGTAAAATAGCCTTAAAAAATCAGCAGGATTTCAAACCGGAATGGCGAATTTTTATACGGAGCTTCAAGAGATGGACTTGTGTTCAGCGTGTTATTGAATGAAGCAATTGATATAAATAGAGACAAAAAATATGATATGACAGACATCTCAGTCAGGAAAAGAGCGATTACTATGTGGGAAAAATGGAAAAAGATTATCCTCCTCGCAATACCATCTTTAGCTTCTTTTGCTTCGGTTACTTTGACAGGAACCATCAGTTTAATCATGGTCGGTAAATTGGGAACGGTTCCAATTGCCGTCGTGGGGGTCACTAACATTATCATGTATAATGCCTGGGCCCTGTTTTCCGGAATTGGCCATACGGTGAATTACCTGGTTGCCCAGAATTACGGGGCCAATGAGATTGAGCAGGGAGTGAAGCGAACTTATATTGCCTTGTATATGAGTATCGTTGCCGCTCTCCTCGTCTTGCTGCTTGGCTTATTTGGCTCATCCTCCATCTTTCGCTGGATGGGAAGTTCGCAGGAAATGATTACGGCCGGAAACGATTATCTCCAGCTTCGGTTTTTTGCTATGGCATTTTCCATCCTGATCTTTGTGTTCCATGGTTTTTTAAGGGGAATTGGCGATACAAAAACTCCGATGGTTTCCTCCCTGGTTGGCGGCGGAATCATGGTTTTTCTGACCTATTCACTGACCTACGGAAACTTTGGGTTTTCGGAGTATGGCCTAAAAGGGGCGGGTGTAGCCTTTCTGCTGGCTGAGTTGGCCACCTTGCTGATTTGTGCTTATGTTTATTTTATCAAGTTGAACCCTCGTTTCCGTACAAGGAGAGTGGTGAGTTATGACCGTTCAGAGACGAAGCTGATCTTTTTTGAGAGTTCAAAATTGGGATTGCAGGAGTTTTCCATGGCGATGGCGATGTTTGTTTTCACCATCTTTGTTACCCAATTGGGGACCACCGCTCTTGCTGCCAATGAAGTAGCGTTAAATGTGATGAGTTTCGGCTTTATGCCTGCCTTTGCGTTTGGGACCACCGCCACGATTTTGGTGGGGCACCAAATTGGGCAGGGAAATGCAAAGCTTGGGAAGAATTACGGGACACATACAGCCATCATCGGCTCGATTTTCCTGTTGCTAGTGGGAACCCTGGAGCTATTTTTGGCTGAACCAATTGCCAGGATGTATACCGACGATAAAGAAGTGTATGAACTTGCGGCTCTGCTGATTAAAACATCGGCCTATCTCCAGCTCTTTGACGGCTTTCTTAATTTCTTTGCCGGAGGGCTAAGGGGCATTGGGGATACGACATTTTTATTAAAAATTTCACTGCTGCTGGGGTGGCTGCTGTTTATCCCGCTAAGCTATCTGTTCATCTTTACCATGGGGCTAGGGAGCATGGGAGCCTGGCTGGCGCTGTATACCTATTTAGTCTGCTTTGGCTTAAGTGTGATGATCCGGTTTTATAAAACAGACTGGGGCAGCCTGCGAAAGCTCAAAACGTACGAAAAGGCCGAGGTGCCTGGCTGACCGCTCAAGCGGATGGCAGCCTTATCTAAAAGAACCCCATGACCGGAATTGCGATCCTTCACTTCGAAGGATCGTTTTCTTTTGGATACGGGCAGATCTGTTTAAAAGCTATGCGCCAGAGGCAGTCCTAATTTCTTGTAGGGCCTTTCGTGTGTATGCTAAAATTCAATTGTACAAAATATTCAGTGAAACGAAATAGTCAGGACAGCCTGGTTATTGATCATCAGTGTCAATATTTATGGAAACGGATACAGTTTAGCGGATAACCTGTAATTTCTTTTATTCAACTTAGTTTGTCTACAGGATAAACAATCTTTTTTAAAATAAGGAGAGATGTACATGGCAGTCAATAAGATTCTCGGAACAGACCAGGTCGTCCAGATTGGGATCCTGGTTCATGACATTGAGAAAACTGCGAAGGCGTACTCGGAATTTTTGGGAGTGGAACCGAGGTTCGTTGAGACGGATGCTTATGATCAGGCGCAGACCGAATATAAGGGTGAGCCTTCCCAGGCGAGGGCGAGACTGGCGTTCTTTTCGGTGGGGCCCTCTCTTGATATCGAGCTGATCCAGCCGGATGAACATCCAAGCACCTGGAGGCATGACCTCGATCAAAAGGGAGAAGGTGTGCATCATATTGCCTTTACGATCAAGGGAATGGAGGAAAAGGTTACGCTTTTGACCAAAAATGGCATGCCTCTCCTGCAAAAAGGGAAATACACTGGTGGCGAGTATGCTTATATGGATGCCAATGAAGACCTGAAACTGGTCCTTGAATTATTGGAGAATTATTGATTGCCAGCGTAAAAGCGGCAGGAAATTAGCGGAGGTGTGAAGCAGGATGGAAAGACGGAAATATGGAAGCACAGATCTGGAGGTCAGTGTCCTTGGGTTCGGGGGTGCCGAAATTGGCGGGCTGGGAACACCGGACGTTCATTCAGCCGGGCTTGAACTGAAGGAAGTCGAAAAGCTCCTTGGCAGTGCACTGGATGCCGGGCTGAATGTCATCGATACGGCGGAATGTTACCGGGACAGTGAGGAGAAAATCGGGGCGGCTGTTTCGCACAGGCGCTATGAGTACTATTTGTTTACCAAATGCGGACACAACCCTGGCTTCGACCTTCCCAATTGGGACCCGGCCATGCTGGAAATGAGCATTGACCGAAGCTTGAGGAGGCTGCGGACCGATTATCTCGATGTTGTCCATTTGCACAGCTGCTCGGAGGAAGTGCTGAGAAGCGGAGAAGTGATCGAGGCTCTGCAGAAAGCGAAGGAAAAAGGGAAAGTCCGTTACATTGGCTACAGCGGCGACCATAAAGATGCGGAGTATGCCGTAAAATGCGGCGCGTTTGACTCACTGATGACATCGATCAACATCGCGGACCAGGAAGCGATTGACCTGACGATCCCTGAGGCCAGAGAGCGGGGAATGGGCGTCACCATAAAACGTCCGGTTGCCAATGCGGTCTGGAGGTTTGATGCAATGCCGGACCAGACTTATTACCACGACTATTGGGAACGGCTGAAGCAATTAAATTATCGGTTCCTCCATGGAAGCAGCAGCGAGATTGCCGGCACGGCTTTGCGTTTTGCCCTGTCCGTTCCTGGAGTCCATACAGCCATTGTGGGGACGGCCAATCCGGAAAGGTGGAGCGAGAACGCGACGCTGCTGGAGGAAGGAAATCTTCCCCCGGAACAATACGAAATCATTCGTGCGCGCTGGAAGGAAGTCGCTCCAAGTGACTGGGTGGGATTGGAATGAGACAGGTGCTTGCGGTTGTTGGCGACTATTATCATGATGGAGACATTCTAAAAGAGGCATTAGAAAAAGTTTTTACTCACCCCTTGCTGGCAGGGAGGTATGAGCTTAAGTTCGCAGAAACAGAACAACTGGCGGAGGCGCTGCAGGGATCTCCGGCATGTGTCATTTTATCCAAAGAGAACCGGCTCGACCCGGCCGGGAATGAAAAGGAAACATGGATGACCAATGAGACGGCGGAGCTGATCACGGACTATGTGAAAGGAGGAGGCGGGTGGCTTGCCTGGCATTCGGGGCTCGCTTCCTATAAAAACGTGGCTTCGTTTAACGAAATGCTGAGGGGGGCTTTTGAACATCATCCGGAAAAACACCAGCAAGTCACCTATACACCAGTCCATGGGGAAAGCGGCGGAAATGCTTTTGCTATTTTGGACGAGCACTATTTTGTTTCCTATGAGGAAGACAGCACAGAGGTATTCCTAGTTTCAGAGTCGGTGGACGGAAATTCCATCGCAGGCTGGAGACACCCGTATGGTGATGGGAGAGTCTCCTGTTTCACTCCGGCTCATCGAAAAGAAGGGCTGATGGATAATTCGGTTCAGAATGTGCTGGCCGAGAACATCGTCTGGTGCAGCAAGGCTGTTCATAAATAAAAGATTCATACATAGAGGAGGATTTAAGATGATTGTTACATTGAATAATGGAGTAAAAATGCCACAGCTTGGCTTTGGGGTATTCAAGGTGGAGGACGGACAAGTTGCCGTTGATGCCGTTAAAAAGGCGGTTGAAGTGGGCTATCGATCCATTGATACAGCGGCCATCTATAAAAATGAACGGGGCGTCGGACAGGGAATCAAAGAATCCGGGGTGCCAAGGGAAGAGCTGTTCATCACCACGAAGGTATGGAATTCAGACCAGGGGTATGACACCACCCTGAAAGCATTTGATGAAAGCATGGAAAAACTGGGGCTGGATTATCTGGATCTTTATCTGGTCCATTGGCCGATGCCAAAGGTCGGCAAGTATGTGGAAACGTACCGTGCGATGGAGAAGCTGTACAAAGAGGGTCGTGTCCGGGCAATCGGAGTATGCAATTTCCATATTCCACATTTAGAACATCTGCTTAGTGAGTGCGAAGTCAAGCCGGTCCTGAATCAGGTCGAACTGCATCCGTACTTTTCGCAGCCTGAACTTCGGGAATTCTGCGAGAAAAACGATATTTTTGTGGAAGCCTGGGGTCCGTTAATGCAGGGTGGCGAGGTGTTAAATCACAGCGTGGTGCAATCCATTGCCGTTAAGCACAGGAAGACACCGGCTCAGGTCATCATCCGCTGGCATCTGCAGAACAATATCATTGTTATTCCGAAATCAGCCAATCCAACGAGAATCAGCGAAAACTTCGACGTCTTTGATTTCGAACTGGATGCAGAGGATCTGTCCAGGATTGATGGATTAAACACCAACCAGCGAATTGGTGCCGATCCCCAGGACTTTTATCGGGGCAGCCATTTAGAATAGAGGAAGGTAAGAGGAGTGTGTTGAACACTTCTCTTTTTTCGTTTAAACGGCGGATGTTGTTTTGGCTTCAAGTGAAGATTTAATATAATGAGGAGCTGATTAGATAAGTGAAATAAAAAAAATTGAAAAGGTGTTGACGTAAAGCTCTGATTGTTATACTATATAAAAGTTGCTTCAAGGACAAAACAATTAATAACATTTATTAAAAAAATAATTAATTATTAGTTGACTTCCTCTGAACAACGTGTTAAGATGTTAAATGTCGCTTCTGATGCGGCACTGATAAATGAATTGTTCTTTGAAAACTAAACAAACAAGCGTCAACAAACAATAAATATTAGTGATTTCAAATCACTAGCCAACGTTTTTTCTAGTAAGGATCGTCGACTAAGAACGCCACATCCTGTGGCGACATCGACGTCAGCGCATCCTTGCGCAAGTGAGCTTAACTCATACTCTTTATTGGAGAGTTTGATCCTGGCTCAGGACGAACGCTGGCGGCGTGC
>NZ_SLVV01000009.1 GCF_004340465.1 Mesobacillus foraminis
TTATTGTAAAAATAATCAAAGCCGGTGAAATTTACTCGTCGTAAATTTCACCGGCTTTTTCATTATCAGAGCAGGGTTTTGTCCCAGCCTCTTTTGCACTTCATAAATTTTTAGTTTTGCGCCATCGCATTTAATTTCTCTTCAGCGATTTTATCGATTTCCTTTTTCAATTCGTTTACCAATTCTTTTTCTGGGACTTTTCTTACGATTTCCCCTTTCCTGAAGAGAAGTCCTTCTCCACGTGCCCCCGCAATCCCGATGTCTGCCTCTCTCGCTTCACCAGGTCCATTAACGGCACAGCCGAGGACTGCTACCTTAATAGGGGCCTTAATGTTCTGAATATACTCTTCTACTTCGTTTGCAATGGAGATAAGATCAATCTCTATTCTGCCGCAGGTTGGGCAGGAAATCAAAGTAGCCGCGTTGGCGGCAAGACCAAATGACTTCAGCAGTTCCCGGGCTACTTTAACCTCTTCAACGGGATCGGCACTTAAAGAAATTCTTAGAGTATTGCCAATTCCCTTGCTAAGAATTGCTCCCAGTCCTGCTGCACTTTTAACTGTCCCGGCGAAGAGCGTTCCTGATTCCGTGATGCCAAGGTGCAAAGGGTAGTCAAAAGCTTGTGCAGCTTTTTCATATGCTTCAATTGCAAGGTTTACATCCGACGCTTTCATGGAGACGATGATATCATGAAAATCCAGATCTTCGAGGATTTTTATATGATGCAAAGCACTTTCGACCATGCCGTCAGCAGTAGGATATCCGTATTTTTCAAGAATTCTTTTTTCGAGTGATCCGGCATTGACTCCAATCCGGATCGGTATGCCGCGCTCTTTTGCTGCTTTGACGACAGCTTCAACCTTTTCGCGTTTTCCAATATTCCCCGGATTGATCCGTATCTTATCAGCCCCGCCTTCTATCGCTTTCAAGGCTAGCCTGTAATCGAAATGGATATCCACCACCAGTGGAATATTGATGCGTTTTTTTATTTCAGCGATGGCATTGGCCGCCCGTTCATCAGGACATGCTACCCTTACAATCTGGCAGCCCGCTTCTTCAAGGCGCTTGATCTCTGCTACGGTAGCTTCCACGTCATGGGTCTTTGTCGTTGTCATGCTCTGGATGACGACTTCATTGTTCCCGCCTATTGTTAAATTACCTACTCGCACAGGACGAGTTTTCGTACGATGTATTAATTCACTCAACAGTGATTCGCTCCTTTTATAAAAAGAAATACAGTCTGATTTTCCAATCACTCATATATTTTATCAGTCATTCGGCGATATTGACAAGAAAAGTTGATTACCATTAAATTGTGCTAATCAGCAACTCAATACTCCGGGAACTTATATGACTTGCCTAATTGGATTTCCTTGGGGTCCAGACCGTTGTTCAGTTCCTGGAAGTCATTTACAATAGTTGTTATTGGAACCGGGACCGGTCCATCAAACTGTTTTTCCATTACGGAAAGTACTGTTTCACCGGGCTGGATTTTCTTTTCAAAATAGGACTTGTCTGCTGCTGGGGGTTCTGTTTCTTCAACTTGTACTGCAGAGACAGCGGCTGGAAGAGTGCCATGCTGAATATCATGGTAAATAGAGTATATTAGGAGCATAATAAACAGGAATCCGGCTAGCTTCTTCATTAGGCAATCCTCCATCTAAAAAGGTTTGTCCATATATATGCCGGGGCGGGCGGGATAAGAACAAAAAAATACGCCTGATCAGGCGCATTTTCTCACATGTCACGACAGATTCGGCTGGTCCTTAGATCCAGGCACCTCCTTAATAGCCAAAAGCAGGATGGTAAGACTGATGAACCAGTTAATTAAGAATCCCATGGGAACATTTGTCTGAAGGATGGACATGATCATGAAAAAAATGGTTGGAAGAGTGATGCTGTATGCTGTCATCCTCCATAAGTGGCGATAGGCCAGCTTTTTGCCGGCAGCATTTTTCAACAACAGGCCAATCCAGGCAAGAATTGAGATTTCGATAAATGCAAGAGCACTGGTGAAAACGAAAATGATCAAAAATAACAATGGCAGGATGAAAGCAAGAGCTCTGTCCGAATGATTAAGAAGAGTACTAATATCATCCTTTGTAATCGTTTCCTGGGCAAACATGGTGTAAGGGATGGAATTAGTCTCTCCGGCAGCACTCAGGACAATTTCATCCCTGAGGATTGCCAGAGTATCGTCCGAATTAGATACTTTTTGTGCATCCAGCTTTCCTGTTGAATCAAAGACGATGGTAATACTGCCCTTATCAATTACCTTCTCCTGGGTGGCATCAGACTGAAGCTGTCCGTTTTCAATTGTAAAGGAAGGTAAATCCTCATTGATCGTTTGTTTGGTTGCCTCGACCGCAGACATCATTGCTGTGGCAGAGTAGTAAACAGTCGGGAGGATTGACAGTAAAGTCAGGATAAAAACATATAAGATCGTTTTTCCAATTCCCTGAAACCGAAAAGATGCTATGTCTTTTGGCGAAAATAAACTTCGGTAAAGCTGTTTAAAAATATTCATCATTACACACCCTTTATTGTATTCAACGAATTAATTTTAACTTCACTAATATATATACACAAGTTAAAGCCAAACCCTTGTAATATTCTTGTAACATTTCTCTGGAATGTTAAAGAAATGTAAATTTCCCTTCGAATATATTTACACTTTCTTAAAACATAAGCATAATGATAGCGAGTTTGTTGAGAGTTGTCGAAAAAAAGAGTAGGGGTTGAATCAATGGAACTGAATGTACAGGAAATGCTGTTTGAATTTTTTGGCGGCCTTGGTATTTTCTTATTTGGATTAAAATATATGGGGGATGGCTTGCAAAAGTCTGCGGGTGACCGACTCAGGGATATTCTGGACAGGTTCACGACCAATCCAATTATGGGCGTCCTCGCAGGTGTACTTGTCACAGTACTCATCCAAAGCAGCTCGGCAACTACTGTCATAACAGTGGGTCTCGTCAGCGCAGGATTTATGACTTTAAGACAGGCCATTGGGGTCATCATGGGGGCCAATATCGGAACAACGATCACTGCTTTCATCATCGGGATCGATATTGGTGAATATGCTTTGCCAATTATCGCGCTGGGAGCTATCCTTCTGTTTTTCTTTAAAAATAAAAAGGTCCACAGCTTAGGGCAGATTGTATTTGGATTCGGAGCGCTCTTCTATGGTCTTGAGCTGATGAGCGGGGGAATGAAGCCGCTGAGAGGGCTCGAGTCTTTCCATGACCTTACAGTGGAATTGAGCACGAATCCGATCCTTGGTGTTATTGTAGGTACACTCTTTACTGTCATTGTACAGAGCTCAAGTGCTACGATCGGGATTCTTCAAGGATTGTTCGGCGACGGCCTTATTACTCTTGAGGCGGCCCTGCCAGTCCTGTTTGGTGATAACATTGGGACTACGATTACAGCGATTCTTGCTGCCATTGGTACATCGGTAGCTGCAAGGCGGGCTGCAGCCACTCATGTTCTGTTTAATTTAATTGGAACATTGATTTTCATGATTCTATTAACACCATTTACTGGTTTGATCAGAATATTCCAGGAGTCATTAAACCTTAACCCGGAAATGACGATCGCATTTGCCCATGGAACCTTTAATATCACAAATACGTTGATACAGCTTCCTTTTGTTGCCGGATTGGCTTATGTTGTGACAAAGCTCATTCCCGGAGAGGATGCCATTGTCGATTATAAAGCGAAGCATCTGGATCCGGTGTTTATCGAGCAATCTCCGTCGATTGCTATTGGACAAGCCAAGGAAGAAGTCCTCAGAATGGGAAAATTTGCTGTCCAGGGGCTTGAAGAAACCAATCAGTATATAAAAACAAAGAATACAAAAAATGCCGACACCGCCTATCAGCTGGAAGACGCCATCAATAATCTGGACAGGAAAATTACAGATTATCTTGTCATGCTTTCAACAAGTTCTTTATCGGAAAACGAATCAGAACAGCATGGCATGCTGATGGACACCGTTAGAGATATTGAACGGATAGGGGATCATTTTGAGAACATCATCGAATTGATCGAATATCAGCAGGCAAACAAAGTGAAGATGACAGACACCGCGATGGATGATCTTGATCAAATGTTCGAGCTTACCATCAAAACGGTTAACGAGGCATTGCAGGCCCTTGATCATAATGATAAAGATATCGCGACACAAGTAGTCAGGAAAGAAGAGAAGATAGACAAGATGGAAAGAAGCTTGCGGAAGCAGCATATTATGAGGATTAGTGAAGGAGTATGCTCCGGCCAGGCCGGGATTGTCTTTGTTGATATCATCAGCAATCTGGAGCGGATTGGCGATCATGCAGTCAATATTGCCGATTATGTTTTAGGTGAGAGCCATTAGTGGTAAGATAAGGCAAGGGAATCTTTTCCCTTGTCTTATTTTTTGCGAAGGAAGGATATAGTGGATTACATTTATTGGAGCATCATCATTATACTGTTTGTCATCGCATTTGCAGGTCTGTTCGTTCCCGTTATTCCAAGTGTTCTTTTTATAATCGGCGGTTTTCTTCTTTATGGAGTATTTTTCAGTTTTGAGGACTTGAACTGGCTGTTTTGGGCGGTACAAGGAATGTTTGTCGTTTTATTGTTTGGAGCCGATTACGCTGCTAATATCATTGGTGTAAAGAAGTATGGGGGTTCCAAAGCAGGGGTTTGGGGGAGTACAATCGGTCTGCTTGCCGGTCCTTTTGTGATCCCTGTCCTGGGGATTCTGATAGGTCCGTTCATTGGAGCAGCACTTGCAGAACTTCTTGTCCACAGGAAGAATCTCCTGGATGCAGTCAAAATTGGTTTTGGTTCGGTTGTTGGTTTTATCAGCAGCATTGTAACTAAAGGGGTAATCCAGGCCATTATGCTCGTTTATTTCTATATCCTTATCTAAAAAATCGTGCTTAAGGGGCACGATTTTTTACATTCAATTTAATCCACAAATTTCTAAGGGACAGCTTTGGCAGTCTACTTCTTTCTTTAAATACTTAAGGTTCTTAACTGTAAATTTCATTTGATCATACGAAATCACATCCAGCTCGCGCAATTCCTTTAGCATCCGCTGGATCACCTCCCTTGTTCCGAAAGTCAGGCTCGCGAGCTCCTGGTGGGTGAGGGGGAGGTCAATCTGTATTCCATCCTCATTGCTGACTCCATAGCTGTTGCATAAGCGGATTAAGATAGAATAGAGCCCGCCTTTCTTTCCATTCATGATTAAATCCTGGCACTTCATTTGAGCTTTCAGGTAGCGGGTACTGAGCCAGCTTGCTAGGGAATGCATCACGGCAGTGTCTTTTGAGAGATAATTTTCGAATGCTTCCCTTTTAATCATTAGGATGTCACAATCGGTCATTGTCTTTGCCGAAAAATAATACCTGGGAAATGATTTGAACAGATCATATTCTACTAAAATTTCCTCGCTGTTCATGATTGTCATGATAAATTCTTTCCCTTTCATGTGCACGCGCCCAAGGGAAATGGACCCGCTCAATACGAGGTAAACAGCTTCGACAGAATCTCCTTCCTGAAAAAGGATCGTACCGGCCTTAACCTTTTGAACAGGCTCGGTGCCAATGAAATTTTGCAAAATTAGAGTATACAAAGAAAGGGTTTTTTTCACGCGATTCTTCTCCTTTTAGATGCCTCTAAATTAGATTTAAAAGATAAGGGAAAGGCAAGTTAATAGCGGTTTGGAGTTAATTGTATTTGGATTAGATCAGATGTGCTAAAATCATTGGGATAAAAGGGATTTGAAAAAGTGACAAATTATCGAATTATCAATATTCTGATCCTTGATAGAATAGATTCTTACGAAAGCGGTAACAATAATTTCGGTGAAAATAAGCATTTTATTTGAAACGATTACCGTTCTTTGGTAATCTTAGGCTAGCGCCCTAAGAATATATCTGCTATCCATTTTACTGGATTTGGATGATTCTCTGGAGCATATTCGATACATAGGAGGATGTTAAAATGGCATTTGAACTACCGCAACTACCATACGCATACGATGCACTTGAACCACACATCGATAAGGAAACAATGAACATTCACCACACGAAGCACCATAACACATATGTAACAAACCTTAATAACGCTCTTGAAGGAAATCAGGAACTTCTTTCAAAGACAGTAGAAGAAGTTGTTTCTAATCTGGATGCTGTTCCTGAAGCCGCACGCACTGCAGTGCGCAACAATGGCGGCGGACATGCGAACCACTCTTTGTTCTGGCAAGTGATTTCTCCAAACGGCGGCGGAGAGCCTTCTGGTGAGCTTGCAGAAGCGATCAACAATAAATTTGGCGGATATGAAGGATTCAAAGAAGAATTTTCAAAAGCGGCAACAACTCGTTTTGGTTCCGGATGGGCCTGGCTGGTCGTTAACAATGGCGAGCTTGAAGTCACAAGCACTCCAAACCAGGATTCACCATTAATGGAAGGCAAGACTCCAATTCTTGGTCTTGATGTTTGGGAGCATGCTTATTATTTAAACTATCAGAACAGACGTCCTGAATATATTGGCGCATTCTGGAATGTAGTAAACTGGGAAGAAGTCAGCAAGCGTTACAGCGCAGCAAAATAATCATTAAATTAACAAAGGGGCAGGCGAATTCGTCTGCCCCTTTGTTATTGATCAATGTTTCCAATAACATGAATAAGGAAGTTGAGATTGTTAGAAACTACCCGAGAAGAAAAGGGGAGTTTCTAGATGAGCAAACTGCAAAAACTATTTGGTGACGTTGAACTTACAAAGGATTTAACCCTGCTCCTGTTGATTGGGGGATTGTATTCGCTGAGCGTAGCCTTGTCGAATACATTTGTGAATATTTATTTATGGAAGCAATCCGGTGACTTTTCAGACCTTGGAATTTATAATCTTTCCATTGTCATTATGCAGCCATTAACATTTATTGTAGCTGGCAGGTGGGCAAAGAAAGTCGACAGAGTCATCGTTCTAAGAATGGGCGTCATTTTCTTGGCTGTTTTTTATCTGGCCGTGCTTTTTTTCGGAACAAAGGCATCCGAATTTCTCTTGATTCTTGGGGGATTGCTTGGTATTGGATATGGGTTTTATTGGCTGGCTTTTAATGTCCTTACTTTTGAGATTACTGAACCTGAGACGAGGGATTTCTTTAATGGATTTTTAGGCATTCTTTCGTCTGCAGGGGGGATGATCGGCCCTATTGCTGCCGGCCTCATCATTTCAAGGCTGGAGAAGTTTACGGGCTACACCATCATTTTTGGACTGTCTCTTGTCCTGTTTTCAATTGCTGTCTTTCTGAGTTTCTTCTTAAAGCGCAGACCAGCAGGAGGAAAATATTGGTTTTTGCGGATTTGGACAGAGAGGAAACATAACCGGAATTGGAAAATGATCACTAATGCCCATGTGTTTCAGGGACTCAGGGAAGGTACTTTTGCCTTTATCGTTTCTGTTTTTGTCTTTATTTCAACTGGAAGTGAAATGGCATTAGGGACTTTCGGCTTAATTAATTCCGGAATCTCCTTCGTCGCCTATTTTTTTGCTTCAAGGATGCTGAAGAAGGAATACCGGAAGAAATCAATTCTTTATGCAGGAATCCTGCTTTATCTTTCCATCTTTTTAATTATTTTTGATGTTACCTATTATCGGCTGCTTATGTACGCTGCGCTTATTGCAGTGGCGTATCCGCTCCTGCTGGTCCCTTACATGTCGCTGACCTATGATGTCATTGGCTCGGGCTGGAAAGCTGCAGAAATGAGGATTGAGTATATTGTTGTAAAAGAAATCTTCCTGAACATAGGAAGAGCGCTATCAATTCTTCTTTTTTTGGGTGCCATCCATTTTTTTAACAAGGAAACAGGCATCCCCATCTTGCTTTTAATCATTGGCAGCGGCCACACATGTATCTACTTTTTTATCAGGCATGTGAAATTCTCGTCTACATAAAAGAATGGGTCCTTTTGGGGAGTAAGAAAACAGTAGTATTTGACAATAGAATTATACCAACTTTTCCTTTACAATAATGTTTAGTGCATTTGCCACGGACAACCTTTGAATTAGAAAGGTGAGGAGAAACGTTGGGAAAGAAAAAGAAGACAAAAGTGCCATTTCGGCTGAATATGCTGTTTTTAGCCGTATTTTTATTATTTTCGATGCTGATTTTGAGGCTTGGCATAGTCCAGATTGTATATGGGGAAGATTTTAAAAGGGAAATTGAGCGGACGGAAGATGTTACGGTGAACAGCCCGGTTCCCCGCGGGAAAATGTATGATCGCAATCATAAGACAATTGTGGATAATACTTCTAGCAATGCAATTACCTATACAAAAAGCCAGGGAACCAGTACGGAAGAAATGCTCGAGGTGGCAGAGCGCCTCGCGAAAATAATTGACAAGGAAACAGATAAAGTAAGGGAAAGGGACAAAAAGGATTATTGGATCATAAAGAACCCTGACCTGGCCAAGGCGAAAATAACGGAAAAAGAATGGGCTTTATACAACGAAAAGAAAATAGACGATAAGAAAATTTATGATCTGCAGCTGGAGAGAATCACAGAAAAGGAGCTGAATGAGCTTTCGGAAAGTGATCTCGAAGTCCTGGCAATATTCCGGGAATTTAACAGCGGGTATGCTTTGTCGCCGCAAATCGTCAAGGAAGGCGTCAAAGCCAAAGAATACGCAGCAGTCAGTGAAAATCTGGAACAGCTTCCAGGCGTAGATACTACTACCAACTGGAACCGCAAATATTCTTTTGGGAAGACTCTGCAGACTGTTCTCGGGAAAGTAACGGATTCAGATGAAGGGCTCCCAAGAGAGCGCCTTGAGTACTATTTATCCAGAGACTACAGCCGCAACGACCGGGTAGGCAAGAGCTATCTGGAACTGCAATATGAGGATGTCCTTCACGGCCAGAAGGCCAAAGTGAAGAATGTAACTGATAAAGCTGGAAACGTGCTTGATACGGAAGTGATCACTGAAGGAGAAAGAGGAAAGGATCTTGTCCTAACGATTGATATGGACCTGCAGCTTGCGGTTGAAAAGATCGTTGAGGAAGAATTGCTGAAGGCTAAGCAGCAGTCCGGCACCCGATTGCTTGACCGTGCTTTTGTCGTTCTAATGGATCCCCATACCGGCGATATTTTGACAATGGCTGGGAAACAGATCGGAAGGAATGAAGAAACAGGCCGAAGCGAAGTGCAGGATTTTGCCCTTGGAAATATCACTACTTCCTATAATGTTGGCTCTGCTGTAAAAGGGGCGACGGTCCTTACAGGTTTCAGCACTGGTGCCATTACACCTTATACGACTTTTTATGATACACCAGTGAAAATCAAAGGGACAGAGCCTAAGCGTTCCTGGAAATCAGGCCTGGGGATCCTCGATTACAAAAATGCATTAAAAGTGTCTTCAAATGTCTTTATGTTCAGGACTGCCATTAATGTCGGCGGCGGAAATTATCAGTTTAACCAGCCGCTGTCATTAAAGCCGGGAACATTCAATATCTTCAGGAATTCCTTTGCCCAGTTTGGTCTTGGAGTTAGGACGGGAATTGATCTGCCTAATGAAATGGCTGGGTTTAAAGGGACAGAGAATGCCCCTGGTAAATTGCTCGACTTTTCAATTGGGCAGTATGATACCTACACCACCATGCAGCTCGCTCAATATGTTTCGACCATTGCGAACGGCGGAAACAGGATAAAACCCCGACTGGTTAAAGAGATCAGGGAACCAATCCTGGATAAAGAAAAAGTGGGTCCAGTGATTAAATCTTTTGAACCTGTTGTCCTTAACTCAGTGGATGCCGAGGAAAACTGGATTGAAGGAGTCCAGGAAGGCTTTCGCCGCGTAATGCAGGAACCAAGCGGCACAGCATATGGAAGCTTCGCCAGCGCTGATTACAAGCCTGCTGGCAAAACTGGAACTGCTGAGGCATTCTATGATGGACCGGAGAGAAGCAAATTTAATGAACCGCCTGAAGTGATGAATCTTAGTCTGGTTGGCTATGCTCCATATAATAATCCAGAGATTGCCATGGCTGTAATGGTGCCGTGGGCTTATGAAGGAAGCACAGGCCATCACGCAAACAATGATATTGGCCGAAGGGTCCTAGATACCTACTTTGAATTGAAAGATAAGCGCCACGAGAAGAATATGAATCCTGAACAGCCTGTGCAAGAGATAGAAGAAAAAGCAGAAGGAGCTGCCCTTCTGGAAGAAATAGATGAATAAAAAAAACTGCCCATCTGGGCAGTTTTTTTTTTTGACTTTGGAAAAGCTATATCTAGAAAACAAAATTAATTTTACCCAGTAATAATTACCTTTATGCATCGAATCATTAAATTTACAAAACCTTAACATTCAGTTAAAACATC
This sequence comes from Mesobacillus foraminis, assembly GCF_004340465.1. Taxonomy (GTDB): domain Bacteria; phylum Bacillota; class Bacilli; order Bacillales; family Cytobacillaceae; genus Mesobacillus_B; species Mesobacillus_B foraminis. The sequence continues at coordinate 10,376 of NZ_SLVV01000009.1, forward strand.
ATTAATACTGAGCTTGTATTCTTTTACCTGTAAGACATACAACCAACCTTAGGGGGAATCACGTAATGAAAAGTCTTAAGAAAGCCAGCCTTCTTACACTTGTTGCCGCCGTGATGGCAATGACAGCAGCGTGTGGAGGAAATGATAATGCTAATGAAGGAAATGGAAATGGAAATGGTGAAGAATTAGAAGGCAGCGTGATCATAGATGGTTCAGGAACTGTATATCCTTTCATGGCTCAAATGGCCGAAAACTATATGACCAATGAGCAAGAAGGGGTTTCCGTTGAAGTAAGCCGTGCTGGAACTTCTGCGGGCTTTAAAAAGTTCCTTGCTGAAGGCGGAACGGATTTCAACAATGCTTCCCGCCAGATCAAAGAGGAAGAAAAGTCTGAAGCTGAAAAGCTTGGTATTGAAACACAGGAAATGAAGGTAGCTTTAGATGGAATCACCATTGTTATTAATAAAGATAACGATTGGGCTAAAGAGCTTACCCAACAGGAAGTAATTGATATCTTCCTTGAAAGCAAAGGAAAGAAAAAGTGGTCTGATGTTCGCTCTGAATTCCCAAACGAGGAAATTAAGACATATGGACCTAATGAAAATCATGGTACCTATGAATTCATGTATGAAACAATCCTTGGAGAACAGGATCTGCCAGAAGATATAAATTTACAGCAGGATTATTCTACACTAGTAGACCTGGTTTCAAAGGATAAAAACGCCATTGGATTCTTCGGATATGGCTACTATGCAAGCAACACCGATAAACTTGCCGCAGTAAAAGTTGATTTTGGCAAAGGACCGGTTGAACCAACACTAGATACAATTGCTGAAGATGGTGATTATGCTCCATTTACCCGTCCGGTTTTCACTTATCTTAATGTGAATAATGCAAAAGAAAAACCTGAAGTACTGGATTATGCGATTTACACAATGGAAAATGCGCAAGATGTTGCTAAAGAAACTGGGTTTGCTCCATTAGCAGATGAGGATGTTAAAACGTCCCTTGATGCTTTAAATGGCTTGAAATAAAATGCAGTGAAGATGAGGAGAAATGGCTTCTCATCTTCTTGCCTGTTAAATTTTATGGGGTGTTATATTTTTCCTTTAAACGAGGAGAAAAGGGGTTTTCAATCTTGGATAAAACATTGGATCATAAATCAGGTAAACCTATAAAAGTTAGTGAACTTATTCAGGAAAAGAAAAAATCAAAAAATTTTAATCAAACCTTTGAAAAATTAATACCTGGAATCTTGCTTGGTATTGCAGCTATTTCGATATTAACAACAATAGGAATCCTTTTAACTTTATTGACTGAAACCATTAACTTCTTTAGAGAGGTCCCATTTTTAGATTTCTTTACTGGAACGCAACTGAAGCCCTTGGGCGAAAATGCTGTTTTTGGAGTCTTGCCATTATTAACGGGTACACTAATCTCAACGGCTATTGCCATGGTTGTTGCGATTCCGATTGGCCTTATGACCGCTGTATTTTTAAGTGAATATGCATCGGAAAAATTAAGAAGAACTTTAAAGCCGATGCTGGAGGTATTGGCAGGTATCCCAACAATTGTCTATGGGTTTTTTGCTTTTACATTTGTAACGCCATTATTGAGGTCATTTATCCCGGGATTGGAACCCACCAATATTCTTAGTCCTGGTTTGGTTATGGGGATCATGATCATCCCAATGGTAGCTTCATTATCTGAAGATGCTATGAGTGCTGTACCAAATACAATGAGAGAAGGTGCTCTGGCACTGGGTGCTACGAAACTCGAAGTTACCTGGAAAGTTGTTGTGCCTGCTGCCATTTCTGGCATTATAGCCTCATTTGTTCTGGGCATATCACGGGCAATAGGCGAAACAATGATTGTAGCCATCGCCAGCGGAAGCTCAAAGAACTTTACATTTGATGTTACCCAATCGATGCAAACCATGACAGCTTATATAGTGGAGGTAACAGGTGGAGAGGCAGCAGCTGGTACAACCCTTTATTACAGTCTTTATGCCGTAGCCATGACATTATTCGTATTTACTCTGGTTATGAATCTGCTTGCGCAGTATATCTCTCGGAAATTCAGGGAGGAGTATTAATTATGAAGTATATTGATGCAGCCCAGGTCCAAAAGAAAATGGGCTCACGTTTATTCGCTAATAACCTTGCCAAAACTCTTTTCTTTCTGGCAACCCTGTTTGGCCTGTTAGTATTGGCCGTTCTTATTTACCGGGTACTTGCCGATGGGCTTGGCTCGCTGAATATGGGTTTCTTAACAAACAGACTCTCTACTGATCCTGAGAGGGCTGGAATTATGGGTGCGATACTCGGTACTCTCTGGCTAATGCTTGTGGTTGCACCAGTTACGATGATCCTGGGAGTGGGAACAGCGATTTATTTAGAAGAGTACGCGAAAAAAGGACGCCTTCAGTCTTTCATTCAAACGAATATTTCCAATCTGGCAGGAGTCCCGTCAGTCGTTTTCGGAATCCTTGGATTAACGATATTTGCCAGGGCCCTTGATTTAGGGTCAATCGTGCTGGCAGGCGGTTTGACCATGGCATTGCTGGTACTGCCTGTAGTAGTAGTTGCCAGTCAGGAGGCCATTCGGTCTGTTCCTCAATTTTTAAGAGAAGCCTCTTATGGGATGGGGGCAACAAAATGGCAGACTGTGAAAAACGTTGTATTACCGGCCTCAATACCTGGAATTTTGACAGGTGTAATTCTCGCGCTTTCCCGGGCAATTGGTGAGACAGCACCGCTTGTAGTACTGGGAATTCCAGCTTTATTGATTCCTCTTCCAGAAGGGATATTTGACCGGTTTACAATACTGCCAGTTCAAATTTATTATTGGACACTCGACTCCGCTTTGGTTGCAGAATATGCCAACCTTGCAGCAGCAACCATTGTTATTTTGTTAATTGTCCTATTTGCAATGAACTCGATTGCCATCATTATCAGAAACAAATTTCAAAAAAGATTTTAATTCCAGGAAGGGTGTACTTAAATGGCAGTATTAACTGATCGCGAGAAGACAATGATGAAACAGGAAACACAAAATGCCGAGGAAACACCTAAAAGGGTTGTATATAATACAAAAGATTTAAATCTCTGGTACGGGGAAGGTCATGCCTTAAAGAATATTAACCTTGCGATAAATGAAAACGAAGTGACAGCCATTATAGGTCCATCAGGCTGCGGGAAGTCCACTTACATTAAAACCTTGAACAGAATGGTGGAGCTAGTGCCTACTGTCCGTATTTCCGGAGAAATATTATACCGTGAACGAAATATTCTTGATAAGAACTTTAAAGTTGAAGATTTACGGACTAGAGTAGGCATGGTATTCCAGAAGCCTAATCCTTTCCCGAAATCGATTTACGAAAATATTGCATACGGCCCGAAAATCCATGGGATCCGCAGCAAAAAAATATTGGACGAAATTGTTGAAAAGAGTCTTCGCGGGGCCGCTATCTGGGATGAGGTCAAGGACCGACTAAATCAAAATGCATACGGCCTGTCAGGCGGACAGCAGCAGCGTCTGTGCATTGCCCGATGCCTTGCGATCGAACCAGACGTGATTTTAATGGATGAGCCTACATCCGCCCTGGATCCAATCTCTACTTTAAAGGTCGAAGAACTTGTTCAGGAAATGAAAAAAGACTACAGCATAATCATTGTTACTCATAATATGCAGCAGGCAGCACGGATTTCGGACAAAACGGCATTTTTCTTAAATGGAGAGGTCATTGAATTTGCGAATACAGATAAAATCTTTTCTAACCCTTCAGACAAACGAACAGAGGATTACATTACAGGACGTTTTGGTTGATTTGAACGATTAGAGATATTTTGAACTATAGGTTAGTACTTAGAAGGGAGCATTTGTATGGTTGTCAGGGAAAGATTTGAAGAAGATTTAAGAGAATTGCAGAATAAAATGCTTGAGCTGGGAAATTTCTCCGCTGAGGCACTGACGAAATCCCTGGATTCACTTGAAAATAAAGATATCGAAGCAGCGCTTGAAATAATCGAGGATGATACAAAGGCAGATATCCTTGAAGAAGATATTAATGATTTTGCCATCCTCTTGATTGCAAAACAGCAGCCAGTTGCAGTGGATTTGCGCAGAATAATTGTGGCTATCAAGATTGCCAATGATATTGAACGGATTGCTGATTTTGCCGTCAATATTGCCAAGTCTACCATCCGTATCGGTGCGGAGCCACTGGTAAAACCAATTGAACATATCAGGGAAATGCATCGGCTGACACTGCAGATGCTTACATTGTCATTGGAGGCTTTTAATGATGAAGATCTTTCGAAGGCTAAAAAAGTAGCCGAGATGGATGATCAGGTGGATGAACTATATGGGCAAACCATCCAGGACCTGCTGCAGCTCAACCAGAGCAATCCAGGACACTTGCCCCAGATTACCCAGCTGTCATTCATAAGCAGGTATTTGGAACGTGCTGCAGACCATGTGACCAATATAGCCGAGCATATATTCTATCTGGTGAAGGGAAAACGGTACGACCTAAACAATTAAATTGGCATCAAAAAAGGAGCAGGCATATCCCTGCTCCTAATTTTTTGTGATAATATCTGCTGCTTCCTTGTTAGTAAGCCCGCTTTTAAGTTCAAACGTACCGAGCTGAACCATTGTATGGTAGTCATGATCAATCAAAAAGCGCTCAAATTCTTCGGCATCCTTGATTATTTGCTCTGATTCCAGTATTTCGGCAATCTCCACCGGGCTCATGCCGGAAGAGATTCTTAACCTATAAATTTTCTCTGTCTCTTTATCTTCCTTTTCTGTCCCTGTCGGGGACTCGGTGTCTGAAGTCCCTGCATTACTGCTCTTGTTTGCTGGGCTTTGCTGCTGTTCAACAGCAGGGGGTGTTTTTAATTGTTCATATTCAGTTTGTGTTAACACAACATATCCCTGAGCGTCGAGTATATCCTTTGCCGCTGAAGTGGAAGTGGACGCACTTTTTTCCTGTGTAAAAAGCTGTGTCCCCGACCAGGCAATCAATAATGTAAATAATATACCAAGTGAAAATGATCTCGCGGCCTGCTTATTCACTTTGCCATCCCCCGAATGGAAAATTCACGAATAATCTGCTCGACCTCTTCAATGGATAGAGAGGATTGTTTCGCAATCTGGCTTGTTTCCCGGCCTTGCTGTGCGAGCGACCAAACCTGATTTTTTATAATTTCATGAATTTCCTTTTTGTCATTATATTGAGGATTTCTTCCATAAAGCCTGTCTCCATCGACGAGAAGCTCTTCTTCCAGCAACTTTAATTTCTTCTTGATTTGATACATTTCCTGAACCTGCTGAATGGTCAACTGGTCTATTTCTTCACGCAATTCCTTGTATGGATCCTTAAGGAAAAAAGAAAGAACAAATACCAAAACAGCAAAGGCAAGAAGGCCAATCATCAAATACCCCATATAAAACTCCTCCTTAGCCAATTTATTATAACACCCTGAAACATTTTAACATTCCTTTCGACAATTTTCGATTCTAAATTTTTACCTATAGAAAAATAGGTATAAAGTATAGGAGAACCACCAATGAAAGGATAGTTCTATAATCATGGGGGTGATTTGAAGGCACAGAAAAAAACAATCTCTTTCATTGTAAAAAAGCCACTAGCATTTCCCGGGGAAAAGTGATATTATAGAAAAGTCGTATGAACGAACCTAGGTTAATCAGTTTGGAGGGAAATCACATGCGTGTAAATATTACGTTAGCTTGCACAGAGTGCGGAGACCGTAACTATATTTCTAAAAAAAATAAGCGTAATAATCCAGATCGTCTTGAGCTTAAGAAATATTGCCCAAGAGAAAAGCGTGCAACTGCACATCGTGAGACAAAATAAGCAGCAACGGGAATTTTCCCGGCTGCTTTTTTTTGTCTTTTTTTACATATTTACGAATGTCGAAGGCAAGCCAGTTAGGACTGATAAAAGGGTACAGGAGGTAATGAAGTTGAATGAAAAAAAGAAGCTGAGGACAGCCATGAAGGGAAAGCTGGAAGAGCTGAACCTGCCATTATATGAGGATCTATCCTGCCAAATCGCCCGCAATCTTTATAGCGACGTTTCGTGGGTGGAAGCACGAACGATAGGGATTACACTTTCAAGAGCTCCCGAGGTGGATACCTTCCAATTAATCCGAAAAGCATGGGAACAGGGAAAGCGTGTTGCAGTGCCGAAATGCCAGCCAAAAAACCGGGAGATGATCTTTAGGCAGCTGACCAGGTTTGCCCAGCTTGAAACAGTTTATTCAAACCTGTATGAACCTGTAGAAGCTGAGACGGAAATGGTAGAACCCGAAAAAATTGACCTGCTGATTGTACCGGGTTTGGCTTTTACCAAGACAGGTTACAGACTAGGATTTGGAGGAGGGTATTATGACCGCTTTTTAAAGAGTTATAGCGGGCGAACCCTATCTCTCGCATTTGAACAGCAGCTGGTTCCAGAATTGCCGATCGAACCTCATGATTTGCCTGTTTCGAAGATTGTTACTGAAAACGGGGTATTTCATTGTGTGGACCAATGATTTATTTTATATCATCCTAATTGCATTTATATGTTTTGCGGCTTGGCATTTTGCGTTACTCTCTCTTTCCGGGGGGGCTGCTGCCTTTGCGGTGGGACTTTTGATTGCAGTTGGGCTTGGCATTCAAGGACTAGCTGTAATGGGCTGTTTTTTTATCAGTTCCAGTCTGTTATCAAGCTATAAGAAAATGAAAAAGGACCATTTGGAGGACTTTCATGAAAAAGGATCTACACGTGACTGGGCTCAGGTAGCTGCCAATGGCGGTATTGCCGCTGTGGCTGCACTCGGAGTTTATTTTTGGGACAGTGTGCTGTTATTGCTTGCATTTTGCATTTCACTGGCCGGAGCAAACGCCGATACCTGGGCGTCTGAACTCGGTTCACTAAGCAAGCGGCCGCCCTTTTCCATTAATGATCTTAAAAGAGTAAAGACTGGAACTTCCGGTGCCGTGTCATTGCAAGGCACAATTGCGGGAGGATTCGGTGCGGTTTTTATAGCTGGAATATCCACTTACCTGTTCCAGCTCGAATCAAGAGAATTCTTTTATATTGCAGGATTTGGATTTGCTGGAATGTGTATAGATACGATTATCGGCGCATTTTGGCAGGCGGGCTACTCATGCCGCAATTGCGGGAAATACGTTGAGAAGACCGTCCACTGCGGCCTGGAGACGACACGGATAAAAGGGATTTCTTGGCTTCGGAACGATGCGGTTAACTTCATTTCTTGTTTGATAGCTGCTATTTTGGGAATAATTTTTTATAGCGGTTAATCCTGCTTTTTAATATTAAAAAAGGTAATTATCGCCTATTATTAATTTATAGGTGTATGTAGTGTATGTAGATGCCTATGAAATAAGCGGAGGTAGCTCTGCAAAAGGGGGATTTGAATTGAGGAATCGTGTTAACCGTGTTGTATTGATTGGGACAGGAGCTGTGGGTTCCAGTTATGCATTTGCTATGTTAAACCAGGGAGTTGCAGAGGAACTTGTACTTATTGATTTAAATAAGGAAAAATCCGAAGGGGATGCAATGGATTTAAACCACGGGATGCCTTTCGCTCCATCACCAACAAAGATTTGGTTCGGAGGGTATGCAGACTGCGGAGATGCTGACATCGTTGTCATCTGTGCAGGTGCCAACCAAAAACCGGGAGAAACGAGACTGGACCTTGTCGAAAAGAATGCGAACATTTTTAAGGGCATTGTAGGAGATGTGATGAGCAGCGGCTTTGACGGGATTTTCATTGTTGCTACAAACCCGGTCGATATCCTTACATATGCCGTACGGAAGTATTCAGGACTGCCCAAGGAGCGGGTCATCGGTTCGGGAACGATTCTGGATACAGCGCGATTCCGCTTTTTGTTAGGAGATTATTTTAATATTGATACAAGAAATGTTCATGCCTATATCATCGGCGAGCATGGTGATACAGAGCTTCCGGTCTGGAGCCACGCTGATATTGGCGGAAAGCCAATAAAAACGATCATTGAAGAGCGGGAAGACTATAAGCAGGAAGATCTGGACAATATCTTTATCAATGTCCGTGATGCCGCTTATCATATCATTCAGCGGAAGGGAGCAACCTATTACGGAATTGCCATGGGGCTTGTCCGCTTAACAAAAGCAATCCTGCAAAATGAGAATTCAATCTTGACGGTATCGGCCTATCTTGATGGTGAATATGGCCAGAGTGATATTTATATTGGTGTGCCTGCCATCGTAAACAGAGGCGGGATCCGGGAAGTATTAGAGTTCGAGCTTTCAAAAGAAGAGCAAGAACAATTTCAGCATTCTGTCCAAGTCTTAAAGAAAGTTATGGAGCCTGTATTCTCGTCATAAAGCTAGCGTAAAGTAACCGTCCATTTTGGGCGGTTATTTTATGTAGATATTTTTAAGGAAAAAGGATAAAATCAACATCCTTGCTTCAAACTAGAAGTGGAGGGATGTATATGTTGACAAGATTAATGTCCTTTTTTTGTTTGTTAATGGCTAGTTACTTTGTTTATCAAAATCGGTATAGGGTGATGAATATCCTGCTGGGCAATACCATCCTGAGAAGATTGGCTGTGAGTTCCCTCATGGGAATGCCTGGTTTTCGAAGGAGAATGTTTCAATCTGTTTTCTCTGGCCCAAACGACTGGCAATGAGAAGGATGTAGGACCACTAGAGACCCCATAAGTGGTCTTTTTTCTCTTTTTTGTGTAACGGTCTGCAGTTTTAACAAAGGCTGCACGAACTGGACTGCTTCAATGTTTAAGTGGTTCGAATTAGTTTATAATGATAGGAAGTACAGACATAGCAGTCTAGTTGATCGATCAGAAAGTAGGGGAGAAATTGAGTTTGATAGAAGAGTATTTGTTCTGGAGGACTGCCCATTTTTTAATTGTCGGCAAGGGATACCGGGTCATACAGATTTCAAGGGACCAGGGAGAGATATGGCTTGAGAGGACAGAGAATAGGGAGGCCCAGGTTGTAAGGCTTCTTTGCTATAATCTGGATTGGAGCAATTGGCTGCAAAAGGATATCGAGATGGTTGCTGTAAATGGAGAGAGAATGAGAAAAAAATTTGTCCGTAGGAAATTGTCGATAATAAATCTTTATTTCACTGCCTATCCTCCTGTGGATGACTATGAGCACCTTTTAACTGATCCATTAACAGGTCCGGGCAATGGGAAAATTCAAGTGAAAACCACCGTTTTGGACAGAACAAGTCAAACCGAGGCACTCAAGCGCCTTGAATCCATTTGGGGGGAACCCTTCAACTTGCCGGATGAATCAGGAAATCCGGAAATCGAGATAGAACAACTAAAAAGTCAAGCTTTATCGAAAGCTTCAGCACGGTCAAAAGCCGAGAACGAAATGTTTAAATCTGGAAAGCCCCTTTTCACATACTTCCTCATTGCTGCACAGATTCTTTTGTTCTTATTAATGGAACTAAAAGGAGGGAGTACCAATACTTCCACATTAATAAAATTCGGAGCCAAGTTTAATCCTCTTATTTTAGAAGGGGAATGGTGGCGTTTTTTTTCTCCTGTACTGCTGCATATCGGAGCGTTGCATTTGTTTATGAATTCATTGGCGCTGTATTATTTGGGGCCAATGGTGGAAAGGATCTATGGCAATTTTAGATTTTTATTTATTTATATCCTGGCCGGTTTTGCCGGTTCGCTGGCCAGTTTCCTGTTTAGCCCCAGCCTGTCAGCAGGAGCAAGCGGTGCCATATTTGGCTGTTTTGGTGCTTTGCTTTATTTTGGATCTGTGTTCCCGCGATTGTTTTTCAGGTCGATGGGGATGAACATTTTGATTGTACTGGCTATTAATCTCCTGTTTGGCTTTACTGTACCCGGAATCGATAATGCCGGCCATATCGGCGGTTTGCTGGGAGGATTTGCAGCCGCTGGCATTGTTCATCTCCCTAAAAAAAGAAAATTTGCTCTTCAGGTTTTATTCATAATTGTGACGTTTTCCTCCATATATGGTTTGCTTCAATATGGCTACAGCGATTCCGCTGCCGTCGTTGATGAAAAGTCTGTGCTTCTCCTCGCACAGGAGTATATACAAACTGAAGAGAACAACAAAGCGTTTAACCTCCTGGATGATTTTGAAAAAAAGGAGCAGAGTGAATCTGCGGATATTTTATTTCTACTTTCATATACGGAGATAAAAAGAGGTAACCTGGGAAACGCTGCAGAACATCTTGAAACTGTACTGGAACTGAAGCCCAATTTCCATGAGGCACATTACAATCTGGCGCTGGTTTATCTTGAGCAAAAGAATTTCCGGCAGGCATTGATTCACTCGGAGAATGCTCTTAAGATAAGCCCCGAAAAATCTGATTACCAGTCGCTGAACAAAAAAATCAGTTCGTACCTCCAATCTGCTGAGCAAGAATAACCGTTTCTCCATCGGAGGTTCTGGTCAGGACGTATAGAACATTTTTATCCAGAGTAAAGACAAGGAGCGGGATGGTGCTGCCAATTGGACTAATGACGGTGCCATTCGTTTTTTTTATGCCGTGGAAATAATTTTTATAGAGACCTTCCCATAATTTTCCTATAGCCATTTGACTGTCCGATAGACTAAGTCCTGGAAGAGGCCTGTCCGTATATTTGGGCAGATCCGTCAAAGGCAGGGTAGTATATTGATTCGGTTTTAATTGCAGCTGTTTCAAAAAATTGGAAAGACCGTATTCAAGCTGGTTGCTGATGGTTTTATCCAATAACAGCTTCCATTCTTCTTCTTCCGCAGTTTGAGGAACCCTAAAGGAGGTCATTGTACTATGTGGAGCCTTAATGACGTAAAGGAAATCACTTGACATATGCTGAGCGCTCGAAATTTTATCTGCCAGGCTATGAAGCTCCGAGTGGTGAAAGGTAATGCCTTCATATTTTGCGGTATCGTCCCTTTCAAGAGTGCGAGCCTGCTTAAGGCTGTCAGTATTTTGCCTCCAATCTCCAATCTTTTCTATTAGCTTGCCGTTTTTGAAAAGAAGACCCACATCCTGGCGAAGGTATGCTTTCTGCCCAAGGGCCGATCTTGCCTCCCACTCAATGATGTATGCCTCACTATTATTTCCTTCCCGAATAGCCAGGCCTGTATTAGCACTCTTATATTTGACATTTTCATTTATAGGGAAAAAGATAATGGTTTCCCTGGATTCCTCCCGAAAGAAGACACTAAAAACAATAATAGCCAATCCTGCCAAGCCACAAATGAGGAATGCACGGAATATGCTCATGAATATTATCCCTTCCCTTAAAAGTTTGTCCCCTTACAAACCATATTCACCTTACAGCAGTTACATGCAATTGAATAGTATGTTTTCTTATCCCGCTGGCTATGATGGAAGTGGAAGAAGGAAATATATGGTGTTTTTATGTCAGATTTATGATTTTCGAGGTGAATGATGGAACAATCAAAAAAGCATCTTGTTCAAGCAAATATTGAAGAAAATGTTAAATATTTGCGAGAGGCACTGGGCGTAGGCAAAAGTTTTGACGTGATTCAGCTCGATGTAGAATATGCTGAAAAGAAAATGGCGATGTTCCTGATTGACGGATTCGCTAAAGACGACCTTTTGCATCTTATTATGAAATTTCTGGCCAAATTGAAGCCAGAAGATCTTCAGTCCGATACTTTGAAGAAACTTGTTCACACCTATATCCCTTATGTCGAAGTTGAGACATCAGACGACCTGGATGCGATCGCTGATAAGGTCCTGGCGGGCCCGACCGTTTTGCTGGTGGATGGCTTAACAAAGGCAATTATTATCGATGCCCGTACCTATCCTGTAAGGGGTCCAGAGGAGCCTGACACAGAGAGAGTGGTAAGAGGATCCCGTGATGGGTATGTTGAAACGATCGTATTTAATACGGCCCTAACCAGGAGAAGGGTCAGAGACCGTACTTTGCGCATGGAGTACATGCAGGTAGGCAGAAGGTCAAAGACCGATATTGTTGTATGCTATATAGAGGATATCGCGGAACCTGAAATCGTCAAAAACATTAAGGATTCCCTTTCCAAAATTGATACGGATGGACTCCCGATGGCAGATAAAACAATCGAGGAATTTATCTCTGGCAGGCACTGGAACCCGTTCCCCAATGTCAGGTATACCGAAAGGCCGGATACTGCAGCTGCTCATTTATATGAAGGGCATGTCTGCATTATCATAGACGGCTCCCCGAGTGTCCTGATTACACCGACAACCTATTGGCATCATATGCAGCATGCCGAGGAATATCGAAACAAACCGCTCGTGGGCGCCTATCTCCGAATGGTCCGCTATGCTGCTGTCTGGGCTTCAGTATTTTTGCTGCCACTCTGGTATCTGTTAGCTTCTAATCCAGAATTGCTGCCAGAGAGATATTCCTATATAGGGATAAATGATCCAGGAGAAGTCCCGTTGTTTCTTCAATTTGTCATTATAGAATTTGGGATTGATGCACTGCGGATGGCTGCCATCCATACGCCAACATCCTTGGCAACTGCCCTCGGCTTAATCGCCGCTCTGATGATTGGACAAGTCGCGGTCGAAGTTGGCCTGCTCACAAATGAGGTTATCTTATATTTGTCAATATCCGCCATTGGAACTTTTGCAACTCCGAGCTATGAAATGAGCCTTGCGAACCGCCTTGTAAGGATTTTCCTGCTGATTACTACCGCCCTTTTCCATACGTTTGGATTTGTAGTCGGAATCCTGCTGATCCTGTTGCTTTTAATTAGAATGAAATCATTTGGAATCCCTTATTTGTGGCCGTTCATTCCGTTTAATTTCAGGGCGTTCAGGGATGTGCTGCTAAGGTCTCCCATGCCGCTAAAAAACAGGAGGCCAACGGTTCTTCACCCAAAAGATCCAGATCGGTAATAGAGGAAGATTTACCTTTTTTATCTATTATTATGGATACTAGGGTACTTGAGATAGAGATTGGTATCGATTATACTTTTAATGTAAACTTGTTCACAAAATGAGAGGGACTACATTGCAGACAGTATATGAGATTCAGCAGTTCTTAAAAAAATTTGGAACCGTTATCTATGTAGGAGACAGAGTGGCTGACCTTGAACTTATGGAGACAGAGTTAAAAGAACTCTATGCAGCACAGTTGATTGAACCGGCAGATTTTCAATCAGGCATTATGCTCCTAAGACATGAAATCAGACTGGAACGGGAAAAAAGACAAAAAGAGAAATAAGGGTGGAGAGAAGATGGCTGAAAAGTGGCTGGTAGGAGTCGATTTAGGCGGAACCACTACTAAAATTGCGTTTATTAGCTTTTACGGGGAAATTCTTAATAAGTGGGAGATTCCCACTGACAAGTCAAATGAAGGGAAAAACATCCCGACAGATATAGCCAAAGCAATTGATCACAAGCTGGATGAGCTGGCACATTCCAAAAATGAAATCCATGGAATAGGGATAGGTGCCCCTGGACCAGTTGATTTGACCAGTGGCATTATCTATGAGGCTGTAAACCTTGGCTGGAAGGATCAATATCCATTGAAGGATCTTCTTGAGGTGGAGACGTCTTTGCCTGTCGTTGTTGATAACGATGCAAATGTTGCAGCATTGGGTGAAATGTGGAAAGGTGCAGGAAACGGTGCCAAGGACCTTGTTTGTGTTACCCTCGGTACAGGTGTAGGAGGGGGTGTGATCGCAAACGGTGATATTGTCCATGGGAAAAGAGGTGCCGCAGGTGAAATAGGGCACATTACTTCAATTGCTGTTGGCGGGGCTCCTTGTAATTGCGGAAAAAGCGGTTGCCTTGAAACGATTGCTTCAGCAACAGGGATTGTCAGACTTGCACATGAAGCACTTCAAAAAGGGCAGCAAGAAGGGAAACTTGGAGAGATCTTCCGGGAATATGGGCAGGTATCTGCCAAAGACGTTTTCGATGCAGCACGGAATGGGGAAAAGAGTGCATTAGAGGTTATTGAAAATGTCGCTTCCCACCTGGGAGTAGCTCTTGCAAATATTGCCAATACACTCAACCCGGAAAAGATTGTATTGGGCGGAGGTGTTTCGAGGGCAGGGGACATTCTTCTTGGGCCAGTCAAGGAAAACTTCTTGAAGCATTCGTTCCCAAGTGTGGCCAAGTCGACAGAAATTGCCATAGCAACCCTTGGCAATGACGCTGGAGTCATTGGTGCAGCCTGGCTGGTTAAAAACAAAATTTCCTTATAATATAGAAGAAGGAGCGGCTCTTGCATAGGGCCGCTCCTTTTTTGTTCCTTCAATACAGAGAGACTGCTGGAACTTTTTTTGTTTAGGACATCTTAATCAAAGGGAACCCTGTAACTGAGTGGTTTCTTTATTCACTCGAATACTTCATTAATTGAATACAAGCTATAATGGCATGCCAGGCAAAATAACGGAGGGAATGAAAGATGGTGTCTCAAAAAAAATTGAAGATAACTGCCACGTCTTTAGCTATCATCCTGCTATGGCTGAAAACATATATTGTTTATAAAACCAGCTTTACGATCCCAATTGAAAATTGGATCCAGGAATTTCTTCTTTTTATTAATCCTCTCAGCTTCCTGATGATTGTATTGGGAGCGGGATTTTTTATTAAAAACCGGGACAGATATATTCTGACCGCCAGCCTTGTCCTCTCTTTCATCCTTTATTCCAATGTCGTTTTTTATCGATTTTTCAATGACTACCTCACAATACCTGTCCTGTTTCAGACCAGTAATATGAGTGATTTGGGAAGCAGTATCGATGAACTGATTATTTGGCAAGATTTGTTGTTTTTCATAGACACGATCCTTCTTGCTGGCTTATTGAAGCTCCGTCCTGTCTTTTTAAGAATCAGCTCTGTTTCCCGGTCAGAAAAAAGGGCCTTTTTTTTAAGTGCTATTGCAATGGTTCTATTTAATCTCGGCTTGGCTGAGACTGAACGGCCTCAGTTACTGACTCGAACGTTTGACCGCGAAATGCTGGTAAAAAATATAGGTACTTATAATTATCATTTATATGATCTATTTCTCCAATCAAAATCCTCGGCTCAGCGCGCCCTTGCAGATGGAAGTGAATTGGCCGAAATTGCTAATTATGTACGGGCAGGATTTAAGGAACCTGACAAAAAAATGTTTGGGATTGCCAAAAACAAAAATATCATCCTTATTTCGATGGAATCAACCCAAAATTTTGTTATCAACCAGAAAGTTAATGGGCAGGAAATTACCCCCTTCCTGAACGAATTTATAAAGGAGAGCTTTTATTTCGAAAACTTTTATCATCAAACGGGTCAGGGGAAGACCTCCGATTCAGAGTTTCTTGTAGATAACTCTTTATATCCGCTAAGCAGGGGTGCTGTTTTTTTTACCCACGCTGGAAATCAATTCAAAGCCTCTCCTGAAATCCTGCATTATTATGGTTATTTCACCGCTTCGCTGCATGCGAATAACAAAAGCTTTTGGAATCGGGATATCATGTATAAAACATTAGGATATGACCGATACTACTCGCTCGCTGATTACCATGTGACAGAAAAGAACTCTGTTGGCTGGGGGATGAAAGATATAGACTTCTTCCAACAGTCCGTCCGCCATTTAAACGAAATGCCTAAGCCGTTTTATGCTAAGCTCATTACCCTGACAAACCATTTTCCTTTTGAACTGGACGAAGAAGATCAGTTGATAGAACCCTATACCTCCAATAATAAAACGGTTAATCACTATTTCCCGACAGTGCGATATACGGATGAAGCCCTTAAACTGTTTATTCAGCAATTAAAAGATCAAGGTCTTTATAATGACTCGGTTATCATTATTTATGGTGACCATTACGGGATATCAGAGAACCATAATAAAACGATGGGTGAATTTCTTGGAAAGGAAATCACTCCATTTGAGAGCATACAGCTTCAGCGTGTCCCTTTAATCATTCACATCCCAGGAATGAAGGGACAGACAGTGTCAACTGTTGCCGGCCAGATTGACCTGAGGCCTACGATCCTTCATTTGCTGGGAGTAGAGACAAAGGCTGATATTCAATTTGGAACAGATTTATTCAGCAAAGACAGACTTCAATGGACCCTTCTTCGTGATGGCAGCTTTATCACTCAGGATCATGTCTTTGCGAAGGATGTCTGTTATGATAAGACAACAGGGGAACCAATTGAAAAGCGCTTCTGCATGCCATATATAAAAAAGGCAAAGACTGAACTTGAGTATTCAGACAAAATAATTTATGGTGATTTACTGCGATTCTATAACAAGCACGATCTAGTTCGAAATCATAGGGGGGAGAGCATTGATTGAGTCATGCGTCCCATGCTAATAGAAGGGTTTTTGATAAAGCTGAAACATTCTTTCCTGGTATTTCGTACAGATAGATACAGCGGGAAAGGTGGGATTGAAGTGTCTGACTCCGGTAAAATAAAAGTAAGCCCCGTAAAAATGTTCATTTTACTTATCCTGTTAATCGCGGTGCAGCCAATCCTGGGTGGCTGCCTTAAGGATAGCTCTGTTCAGCTTCATTCAGGCACCTCTCATGATGTTCCCAATGAAAAAGAAAGCACAGAAACATCTTCAGCGGAACGAAAGATCTTCCCTGTAAATCCTGAAAAGGGAGAATTCAACCGGGCAGCAGGATGGGTTACCAATGATACAATCCTGTATATAACAGAAGCAGCTGATGGCTCCCGGCTTTTCACGCACCAGTTGAGTACTGGTGCCGACAAGCTGATTTTTAAGAGTGAATTTCCTGTTGTTAAAGCTGAAGTGAATTCTTTAAGGAAGCAAATTCTAATTCATTCAGCACGGTCCACCCACGAAGCAGAAATCACCATCATTGATTATGATGGCAAAATTCTGGCTGACCAAAGAATAGACTCCTATGAACTTTCTTTTGAATGGAATAAAGAAGGAGATGGGGAAGTGCTGGTTACAGCTTTCAATGAAGACTGGAGCTACAAAACGTATCTCCTTAAAATCAATGAAGACAGTCTTTCTAAGTTGGATTTGCCACAGCCATTTGCAGTTTGGAAATCAAGCGACGAAATACTATTTCTTAACTGGGATCAAGACAGCCCTGACCTTCAAGCCCCTTTAATTGAACAAAATCTATCCAATCAAAAGCAGAGTGAGCTCCTTTCGTCAGTCCACCATATTGACTCCTCCAAAAAAGTGATAATGGCAGTCAGTGCAAATCAGGAAAATACGGAATTTGCTGTTTACCGTTTTATGACAAAGGATTTAGAAACCATTTCAAGCCTAAAGGTATTTCAGCTTACGACCTACTCCGGCTGGCTGACACCCTATTATGATATAATGGATAGCCAGGGATCTTTTATCTATTTTCGTCCTGTAACCGGTGGTGAAGCTGATTTATATGGCGAAGAATTTACCCTTTCCCGGTTCTCTTTTAAGGAGGGCAAAGAAGTTGACCTGGTTACCGGACTGGCCAATGAGCCATTATCCTGTTCCGTTCAAGGTGAACTGTGTCTTTATGGTCATCAATTTGAAGAGGTCATTGATTTGAGGGAGAAGAAGATTCACAGTCTGGTCAAAAGCCAGGAGCAATTGAAAGGAGAAAAATAATGGCAATTGCAGATATTACCGTTATTCCAATTGGCACGGAGTCACCAAGTGTCAGTACTTATGTAGCCGAAATACAAAAAATCCTTGCCACGTTTGAGAAGCAAGGGAGGATACGCTTCCAGCTTACCCCCATGAATACGATTATTGAAGGGGAGCTGCCGGTTTTATTTGAAGTAATTCAGGCCATGCATGAGGCCCCATTTTCCCAGGGGATCCTTCGTGTAGCAACGAACATCAGGATTGATGACAGAAGAGATGTAACACGGAAGATGGAAGATAAAGTTGCAAAAGTGAAGAGCCTTCTTGAATAGTACATAAAAAAGACCGCTTTCTTTAAGCGGTCTTTTTTTAGGTGTTAGTGTGCTACCGGGTAGCCGTGGTGAATGACGGTCATAACCGTAAACCAGCCAAAGACGAGAAAGGATCCCCCGCCAAATATGATTCCGAGTACGTTCTTGTTTTTTAAGGCAGAAAAAGTTCCGTATGCTGCAAGAAGTGTAACTAACGCAAGAATGATGACTAGTCCCATGAAAAAGCCCCCTTTTACAGATGTTGTGAAAACATCAAAGATTTGTAAGTCAACGGACAGGCTTGATGCCTATATGTAGATACATTCGATATTATTTTATAGGTTTTTGATTCATTTGTCGAGGTCTAAAAACCTTGCTTCACAGTTATAGGCCCTGGCGATTCCTTTTACCAATGAATCAAATTGTTTTTCTGCATATAGGACATTCACACCGTGTAAAACAGTTTCAAAAACTAAATGCTCTTCGATTTGCTCCTTTGCCATTTTGACCTGAAGTTCGTCATCCCCTTCCAGATAAAAAGCAAACAATAAATCCTTGAATAAATACACGTTTGAGCCATCACTAAAACCACAATCAAAGAAGCACTCGCCAGGTTTGCCATTAGCATGTTTGATGAAGGTATGCATATTTTCATAAAGCTCTGCATCAATCAGCACATCACAGGCATTGATCGCCGCCTGAAGGTCCCGATAGATATATATTGTGCCGAAACGTTCAATGACATTACAGTCCGAGTTCATTAATTCTTCAAACTCTGGAATTTCGCTAATGAGCGCAGCTGCCTCGACGCCAATCATAACTTCCATACGATGTATTCTTCCTTCCTGAAAAACTTAAGCCTTACCTATTAATAGTGTAGAATAGAGGTAGTTATTAAATCAATTCATATGGAGGTAAAAAGCATGGAATGGTATCAGCTGCCGTTGGGGCCTTTGCAGACCAACTGCTATATCCTGTCCAACAGGAATAACAGCTGCCTGATTATTGATCCCGGGGAGGAGGCAGAGAAGGTCTTTCGTTATTTAAACCAAAAAAAGCTAAAACCAGCAGCCATTTTGCTGACACATGCACATTTTGATCATATTGGAGCAGTGGAACCAATCAGGGCGAAATATTCCGTACCGGTGTATCTTCATACCCAGGAGAAAAAGTGGCTTACCGATCCAGTATTGAATGGATCACGGCTATTTGGCATGGGGGAAGTAAAAGCAGAGCCGGCTGATTATTTATTATCAGGGAACCAGGATTTATCCATTGGGGAATTTACTTTTACAGTTTTAGAAACACCTGGACATTCACCGGGCAGCATCTCCTTCTATTTTCAAGAAGCAGGGCTGGTTGCATCCGGTGACGCCCTATTCCAAGGAAGCATTGGCAGGACTGATCTTCCAGGGGGCAGCCATGAAACACTTTTGAAAAGCATCCATAAGAAACTGCTTGTCATGCCTGAAGAGACCTTGGTACTGTCTGGGCATGGCCCCGTCACCACCATAAGACAAGAGATGGATTCTAATCCATTCTTAAACGGGTTCTAGCTTTGTATCCCATTTCCCAAGGATTTCTAAAACAGTGAGGTCCCAACATGCATGCTATTCTAAGGAAAAAAATTGAAAACAGTGACAGGAACATGATTACATATGCGGATTATATCCAAACAGCCCTGTATCATACCGAGCAAGGATATTATATGAACGAACTAGTTAAGATTGGAACCAAGGGTGATTTTATCACTTCCAGCAATGTATCAGATATATTTGGGGAAATCATCGGTAAATGGTATTCTAGGATCTATCGCAAACTTGATTTACCTCCATCTGTATGTGAAATGGGCGCAGGCAATGGCCGGTTTGCCAAGGCGTTTATTAAGGGCTGGCATCGATGCTCAGACATGCCATTAACCTATTCAATCATAGAAACAAGTCCCTTTCACAGGAAGCTCCAGGCTGAGGCTCTTGATCACTTGAGCAATGTCACCCAGTATAATGATATTGATGATCTGCCGCAATTTGAGGGACTGTTCTTTTCCAACGAACTATTTGATGCACTTCCTGTTCATGTTATTGAAAAGAAAGAAGACAAGCTTTTTGAGGTTATGATAACAATAGAGGGCGAGCGTTTAGCTGAAAGGCTGGCACCGCTGGAAAATCAGGAAATACTGAGATTCATTCGCGTGCAGGGAATACATCTATTAGATGGGCAGCGCATGGAAATCCCGTTGGAAATGGAGAGGGTAATAAAGAAAATAGGAAGTGCTTTATACAGGGGAATTGCCGTTACCGCAGACTACGGATATTCCTATGAGGATTGGAAGCATCCCGCAAGAAGGAATGGGAGTCTCAGAGGGTATTACCAGCATCAGATGATCGAGGATATTTTAAAGCATCCGGGCAGGATGGATATAACCAGCCACGTTCATTTTGATGCTTTGATCCAGCAGGGAGAATCATTGGGTTTAAGGCTTCTTTCCATTCTTAGGCAGAACGAATTTTTAATGAAGGCCGGTATATTGGAAGAGCTTGAAGAAAATTATGATCTGGATCCTTTTTCGGATACGAGCAGACGGAATCGGGCAATCAGAAGCCTCATCCTACCAGGGGGGATCAGCAGTGCCTTCCATGTTATTGTTCAAGGCAAAGGAACAGGGAGTGGGACAAGAGGAACGGATATTTGGGGATAACGTAAAAAAAGCGATTGCAGTAATCGCTTTTTTTTACGTTAATATTAGTGTCCGCCTGCACCCGGCGTCATCATGAACGTTGTCCAGTAAGTAAATCCTGCAAAGAAAATCGTTAAGTATGCGCCGAAGATATAAAGATACATCCGCTCGGACAACTTCAAGTAGCTCAACAGCAAGAAGAACCCAGTCTGACCAAAGAAAATCAAGGACGTCGTTGGCATATGCCCTAAATAGAACATAACTGCAAAAATTCCCGTCCAGAATGCTAAAACTCTGTACATCCGATCCAAAAGCCACCCCTCCTTTTACGATACAAGTCCAACACATACCAATTATAAAGTAAAGAGGAGGGGAATGTAAATAACGATTGATCATTGTACAATTAGGGCATGGTAGGAGCAGGAATCACAGCCTGCGATAATATTCTCCTTTTCAACAAGTTCTATATCCCCGAACACCGATTCAAACATTCCCTTTAAAAATTCAACATGCATCCCGCAGACTGTTTCAGGATGTTCGGCTGCCACTTCTTTAAATGGACAATTGAAAATTTGAAAGAAAATCTTAGTCTCATCATCATTTGTTTCAAATTCAGGATAAAAACCTGCGAGGGTTGAAGCGCTTTTAATAATATTCAATTTTTGCTGAAAAGTAATGGATGCTGAAGCCAGATGGTGGGAGGCTTTTTCCTGCTCAATTAATTCAGAGCCAAGGCTTTTGCCTGTATGGTATAAGGCCATTCTTCCTTCTTCTCCCAGGGACATCATCGTTGTCAGCGTAATTTTAGATAGAAGCTGGTAGTCCCGATATGGGAAATGGAGCTGGATAACATCCTCCGATAGGCGGTAAAGTCTGCTCGGCCGACCACCTTTTCCAGTTTTCTTCGTTTCCGACAAAAGCATGTTTACATCTTCCAGCTTGGATAAGTGAAGCCTTGCAACATTTGGATGTATTTCGAATTGGTCTGCAATTTCCTGAACGGTTACATCTTTATGCTGTTTCGTAATGTACTGATAAATATAATAACGGGTTGGATCTGATAGAACGCTAGTGATTTTCAATGTCTGTTCCATTTAAGTTCACCTCGGGAAACTTGAAATTTACTTCTTATAGATACAGAATAAAGCCTTTAGTATAAGGTTTACACTGTTAACACTATATGTTTAGAAAATGTTCACAACTAAATGGCGAATTCTTGAACGAAGGTAACCATACTCAAATGGTTTGTCATAATTTATACACAAATAATCGTTAAGGCCGGGAGGTAAGCGCCCTAAAAACGAAGAATACTATAGTGAAAGAATTTAAAGGAGGCGTTCAATATTGATAAATCAATACAGGATTTAGCAGACAGTATTTTGGCTGATGCCCTTAAAAAAGGTGCTTCAGATATCCACATTATCCCCCGGGGAAAAGACTCGGCAATCAAATTTCGCCTGGGAAACAAATTGATGCAAAGGCTGATCCTGGGAAATTCAGACAGTGAGAGACTAGTGTCACACTTTAAATTTACTGCTTCAATGGATATTGGCGATAAGCGGAGGCCGCAGAGCGGGGCATATGCCTACCGATTTAAAGACAGCCTTGTAGGTTTGAGGATATCCACGCTTCCTGCCAACAAAAGCGAAAGTATGGTGATCAGGATTCTTCCGCAGCAAAATTTAAGTCCCCATTATCAGCTAAGCTTGTTCCCGTCAACCTCGAGAAAACTTGTTTCTCTTATGAAACATGCCCACGGTCTAATCATCCTTACAGGTCCAACAGGAAGCGGCAAGACCACAACTCTTTATTCCCTTCTATCAGAAGCATCCCAGGTAATCAACCGCAATGTTATTACACTCGAAGATCCGATTGAGAAACTGAATGACACTGTGCTGCAGATTCAAGTGAATGAGAAAGCAGGTGTTTCGTATTCCGCCGGTTTAAAAGCCATCCTCAGGCATGACCCTGATATTATTATGGTGGGAGAAATTCGTGATAAAGAAACAGCCGAGATTGCTGTGCGGGCCGCTTTGACAGGGCACCTTGTGCTGTCGACCATGCATACCCGCGATGCCAAAGGTGCAATCTATCGGCTTCTTGAATTTGGAGTCAATTGGCTGGAAATTCAACAGACACTGATTGCGGTGACAGCCCAAAGGTTAGTGGAACTCACATGTCCTTTTTGCAGTGAGGGCTGTTCTCCATTTTGCTATACAGCCGGCAGGGGGAAAAGAGGGGGTATCTTTGAGATTCTGTCAGGAAGGGCATTGTCTGCTGTTTTGGCGGAATCGAGAGGGGAAGCTGCTGATTATCATTATCCAACATTAAAAGATGCCATATTAAAAGGGGTTTCTCTTGGATTTATTAAGGAAGAAGAGATTAAAAGGTGGATAGTGAATGAACAGAGTCAATAATTGGACAGTTCGGGAACAGGCGACCTTCCTTAAAAGAGCAGGTGAGCTGCTATTGAGAGGTTACCCGCTTGCTGAAGCAATCGAATCTGTTTCCTTTTACCTTAGGCCAAGGCAAAAGAGGGAAATGAACGAAAGCCTGTCGGACTTACGGGAGGGCTACCCCTTTTATCAAGTTTTGACAGAATTAAATTTCAATAAAAATCTCATCAGTTATGTCTATTTTGCCGAGCAGCATGGAGGGCTGGGAAATGCCATTATTGAGGCGAGCGGCATGGTCCTTAAACGCGATAATGATTTCAACAGGCTGAAAAAACTTGTTACCTACCCTCTGATCCTTGCTTTCATGACCTTTATCCTCTTTTACTTTGTTGACCACGTACTCCTCCCGAAATTCTCATCGCTCTATCAGGATATGGACGTGGATCCTGGCGTATTCGTCACCATTATTACATCCTTTGGTAATGCTATTCCCCTTCTAATGTCGTTTGGAGTCATACTGTTTTCGGCGGCAGCGGCTTATTATTATCTGGTCTTTAGAAAGTACTCTGCTTTGGAGCAAAGGAACAGGCTTGTACGGATACCAGTAATCGGAAAATTGCTTAAGCTACTGTATTCCCACTTTTTCTCCGTCCAGCTTAGCTATCTGTTTTCCGGGGGACTGTCTGTCATCGATGCACTTAATGTTTTTGAGAATAATACCCATGAACCTTTTTCCGTCGAGCTTGGTAAAGAAATCAAGCTCAGCCTTTCCACAGGATTGGATTTTGACCGGGCCATTGCATCCTTTTCCTTCTTTGAGGGGGAGCTATACCGAATTATTAAGCCCGGCCAGGAGAACGGAAAGCTTGATCAGGAGTTGTTTTATTACAGCCGAAATTGTCTCTCGCAGCTTGAGGAGAAAACAGACCGGGCCATGCGCATTGTACAGCCGGTTCTTTATACCATAATTGGGCTGCTTATCATCTCGCTGTATTTAGCCATACTGCTTCCAATGTTTCAGCTATTGCAGGGAATATAACCATATTAAAAGGAATGATTTTATGAAAAATGAAAAAGGCTTTACTCTTATAGAAATGATGATTGTCCTGCTGATCATTTCCGTTTTGCTAATTATTACAGTACCTAACATAACGAAGCACAATTCCAACATTAATAAGAAAGGATGTGAAGCCTTCCTTCATATGGTGGAAGGACAGGTCCAAGCTTATCAAATCGACAAGAACAAGCTGCCTGCCAGTGCGGCTGATCTTGTTAAGGAAGATTATTTAAAACAGACAACCTGTCCAGATGGCGAGGAAATCGTCATCAGCTCTACAGGAGCTGTGAGTACGCTTCCAGAATCCAGTGAATGAAGAACAATGGTGGTTTTACCTTAATAGAAACCCTCATCGTATTTTCGGTTTTTCTCGTTATGACCTTCAGCAGTTTCCTCCTGTTAAAGCCTGCCCACCATTCGCTTGTGAAAAATTTGTTCTTTTCCCAATTTAAGTCCGATCTGTTCTTTGCTCAGCAGCATTCGATTGCCGCCCAGGAAGACGTGACTGTACACATTTTGCCGGAGAAGCATTGTTACTATATTCGGTCACGGTATAATGGACCAATATTATTAGAACGCCATTATTCGGAGGAAGTCCAAATATGGGAAGGGACCTTAAAACTGTATTTTCAATATGGACAGGACGGCAATATCAAAAACTTTGGTTCATTTCATATAAAGATAGACAGTCATGTTTATCGGATGACCATTCTTATTGGGAAAGGACGTTTCTATGTGGTTGAACAATAAAGGTTTTTTTATGTCTGAACTGCTCCTGTCATTATCCGCCTGGCTGATGGCGACTGGTATCTTGCTGCCGATAGCCATCACTCTTCTGGGACATTCGATGCAAATCAGGCAAGAGGCAGATGCCCTGCATCTATTATATGATCGATTGCAGGAAATGAAGCTCACCCCTGAACCCCTGGAAGATTCAAGTATCGAAAGAAACGGGAGGGTTTTTCGCGTCAAAGTGGGTGCCGCGGATCAGGAATCCCGAGTAAAGGTGTGTGTCGAGTTCGATGGTTTTAACAAAACTTCAAGCTTCAAATGTGCATATTCTGAATGAAAGAGGGTTTACGATCGCTGAAATGCTGGTTGTCCTTACAGCCTTTTGCATGCTGATGGCGTTTTTGCCTTTAGGAGTCAAAATGGTGCTGCAGCACAATTATTTGGACAGCAGGGTGCAAAGGCTTGAATGGGAAGTTTTTAATACCCAGTTAAAAAGGGAAACCCGGATTTCAACGGGCATGACCGTCGATAAAGACAAACTGCTCCTCTATAAAAATGGAGAAAGTGTCCTCTTTGAAAAATATGGTTCAGCAATCAGGAGGAGGGTTAATTACACAGGCCATGAAATTATACTGCAGAATGTTGCCTCTTTGGCTTTTTCGCCCCGGACGAATGGATACTGCATAACTGTAAAGGATATGAATGGAAAGGAGTATACTGCCACGGTTAGATCTTTCAGTGTCCAGGGGGGAGAGGATGAAAAATGAGCGAGGATTCACCTACCCTGTTTCACTTTGTATGCTGGTCTTCTTTAGTCTCCTCCTGTTAATAACTGTTGAACAAAACATGGCGGAAAAGCGTTTTTATAAGGACACAGAGGTAATACTTGTTCAGGAATACTATCTGCTATCTGCTGTTAAAAGGGCTGAAGGACTTTTAAAGGAAAATAACCTCTCTCAAACAGGAACCTTTCTGTATACCAAGGGTACAGTCGCCTACCAGACAAGAGTTCTTCCTGAAGGATTGGCAGAGATTACATTTACGGTGAAGCTTTTCACAAAGGAGCAGTGGGTCGGGGTTGGCCATTTTGATACGGTGCAGAAGAAACTGGTCAAATGGATGGAAAAGAGTTAGGTTATATTCGAGTTTGAAATCACACAATTCAGGACATACTTGCTAATGAATGAAAGCGGGTGTGTGAAAGATGAAAACAAACGATTATGTAAAATACCTTACCCAGACGGTTGTGAAATATGCCGATCAGCCAAAAGAGGAACGACTGAAAAATAAGCAGGAGAGAAAAGCGGAGAAATCATCATTCCTGTTTCGGTGGTTTGGAATTTTGCCCTTTGTACTCATGTCCATGATTAATCGAAAAAGATAAGGAACCCGGCCTGTTACCATCAGCCGGGTATTTTTTTATACAGCTTTATCGGTCAAATAAAATAAGCCGCCGTTAATAATCGATATATGAATCTTAGGTTCGAATTGATCCTTCAGTGCTCGTTGTTCTATTTCGTAGCTTTCGTTCTTTTCATCACCCTCATAAAAATGCTTCAATAAATCCAGGTCTTTTTTCCACCTTATTCTCGCGTCATTTGCCCAGCTGTGGTCTTCTTCTGCGATCAATGTTCTTAAAAGACTTTCAATTCTCGCCATTCCGCTCTTTGGCATAATAAGCGGCGATAGTGTAAAGGCATAATCCGGGATTTTAGGAGTTAACTCTATCTTGAGCAGCAAATCGTGAAAGTCAGTTACCATTCTTCCGTTAATCAATTGAAGACCTATTGATTTGTATACATCTCGTTTTCGGTCACATTGATAAGAAATCTTCATATTTACACATAGCCAGGGGAGTAATGGGATCTGGGATCCCATTGCTCCTTCTTTATTTTCATAAAGGCGGATATAGCCGGCCAGCCTTTTGGTGGATTCAAAGATTTGATGTAGCCTTGGTGAACCGAAGTGGATGTTTTCCCCTTTGATATTTTCGGGAACATTACTTTGATCGGTAATTAAGGTAAGTTTCATTGGATTGGGTATTCCACCTGTTTTTTCGAGATAATGCCAATAGAAAGGCCTGTTCATTAGCTCTTTATCCAGTTCTTCGGTCAATTGGACTGTCATATAACCATCGGCTAGCTCAACAAATTCACAGCCGTTCGAATCAAAGTAATTATGAAGAAATTTATAAATTTCCTGTTGCTGCATGGTGATTCCCTTCTTTCATTTGCTCTGCAAATTGGATCATTGAAGTGAAATTTTCCATTTTTATTTTCATTTCTCCTTCAGAAGCTGAGTGTCCAAAAATATCAATCAGATGGTCTTCAATGCTCCCAAATTCAAGCCTGGTCAGGATATCATCGAGGTCTCCAATTACTTTTTCAAAAAGATTAATTTTTTCATACAATAATTTCAATATATGTTCCTCGACCGTGTTTTTAATCGCGAAGTTATAGATCATGACATCTTTTTCCTGGCCGAGGCGGTGGATTCTCCCAATCCTCTGTTCCAGCCTCATGGGATTCCAGGGAAGATCGAAATTAATGATATGGCTGCAGAACTGGAGGTTGATTCCTTCACCGCCTGCTTCCGTGGCGATCAAAACCTGGACTTTCTTTTGGAAGAGCTCTCTCATCCAGTCTTTTTTTCCTCGTTTAAAGCCTCCGCGGAATGGTACGGAAGTAATGCCGTGCTGCTGTAAAAACCATTGAAGGTATAGCTGGGTTGCGCGGTACTCTGTGAAAATGATGACTTTATCACCTATTTTTTTGATTAGTTCAAGTGCCTTTTCCGCTTTAGAGTTGCGGGGAACAGCTTCAATCCTTTTGATCAACGAGGCAATTGTCGCTTCGTATGCTGGCGAAGGGTTTTCCTGGCGCTGAAGCATGTTTTTTAGAGTATAGTAAACGGCCTCCCTGCTGCTGCATGCTTCCCGCTGCAGCGTCATTGTTGAAAACTGGCTTTGAGTGATTCCTTGTTCTTCTTTTAGCGTAAGGATGCTGTCATATAGGTCCTGTTCTTCCTTTGTAAAATGAATCGGAATGGTTTCAACATGGCGTTTTTTCCATTCAATGCCTGTATCTGACCGCCTGTTCCGAATCATGACCTTATTGATGAGTTCCTTTAGATGTTCATTATCTTGAATGGAACGGGAATCCTTTTTATATTTTTCAAAAAAGCTCGATTCACTGCCCAGGTGCCCCGGTTTTAGCAGAGAGACTAAATTGAAAATTTCTTCGAGACGATTTTGAATGGGGGTAGCTGTCAGAAGCAGGCAGAATTTCTTTTTTAAGCTTTGGACAAATTCGTAGTTTTTGGTTTTATTATTTTTCAGTTTATGGGCCTCATCAATTATGACAATATCGTAATTCTGTTTAAAAATGATATCCCTGTGTGGATTCCGCTTAGCCGTATCGATCGATGAGACCACTACATCGTACTGCTCCCACATATAGCTTTTCTTTTGGGCGACAGCCGGAATAAAAAACTTTGTGTTAAGTTCCATTTCCCACTGCAGTACTAGAGAAGCTGGCACGAGGATCAAAGCTTTTTTTACAAGGCCACGAATCATATATTCTTTTAAAATCAAACCCGCTTCAATGGTCTTGCCAAGTCCAACCTCATCTGCAAGGATCGCTTTTCCGTGCATATTTTCCACTACCTGTTTAGCTACTTCTAATTGGTGGGGAAGAGGGGTTAGCTGGGGAATATGAACAGGGGCCCGCAGGCCTTCAAATTCCGGAACTAGTGTATGCTTTTCCACTTCTACAGCGAGCTTATACAGGTCCCAGCTGCCCCATGGCCCGTCATTTGTTAGTCTATTCAGCAATTCCTCCTGCCAGGAGGAATTAAATATGATTTCAACTGTCAACTTGCCCACTCCTTTGGAGGTAAAAATATATTGCCGGAACGAACCGTATAATGGTAGGATGGAAGTAGATTTAATGTTTTGAAATTTAACATAACGGCATTTACACATGCTGGTGCTTTTATGGTATAGCATAACCATTCTGAAAAAAATTATAATAGCGGATGACGGCAAGGGGAGAGACTACGTATGTAGCGCCGAAGGAGCAAGCAAATCCTGTGAATCTCTCAGGCAAAAGAACTCTTGTTTGACGCAGCTCTGGAGAGTGTTCCCTAACACGGAACCACCAAAGGGGAAAGCCTCATGGTCGAGGTAAACTTTCAGGTGCAAGGACAGAGACCTTCTCATTTTAAAGAGGGGGTTCTCTGTCCTTTTTGTTATACCCGTATACTTAAGTCGATATAGTTGATCTATTGAAGGGGGTTAAATGATGGGAGAATTAAAGCGGACACCGCTGTTTGAAGTGTACAAAGAATATGGGGGGAAGACGATTGATTTTGGTGGATGGGAGCTGCCTGTCCAATTTTCAAGCATCAAGGAAGAGCATCAGGCGGTCCGTACCAAAGCAGGGCTGTTCGATGTTTCCCATATGGGGGAAATCGAGGTTAAGGGAACGGGCAGTCTGGACTATCTGCAAAGAATGATGACAAACGATGTTTCCAAATTAAAAACCGGGAGTGCCCAGTATACAGCCATGTGTTATGAAAATGGCGGAACGGTCGACGATCTCCTTATTTATAAGCTTGAAGCAGAACACTATCTGCTTGTAGTAAATGCGTCCAACATAGAAAAGGACTTTGCATGGCTGGATGAACATCTCGAAGGCGATGTTGAGATAAAGAATGTATCCGAGGAATATGCGCTGTTAGCCCTTCAGGGACCTTTGGCTGAAGATGTTCTGAAAAAGCTTGCAGCAGGTATCGAACTAGCAGGCATGCGGCCTTTTTCCTTCAATAAAGAAGCTGTTATCAGTAGCAAGAGAGTACTGGTTTCAAGAACGGGCTATACAGGAGAGGACGGATTTGAGATTTATTGCACCCCCGGGGACGCAGTAAGCCTCTGGAAGGCAATCCTGGAGGCCGGCAGGGAGGCTGGAGTCCTTCCATGCGGCCTGGGAGCGAGGGACACACTTCGTTTTGAAGCTAATCTTGCGCTGTACGGGCAGGAGCTGTCTCCTGATATTTCCCCGCTGGAAGCCGGGATCGGTTTTGCTGTCAAATTGAGCAAAGAACAGGACTTTATAGGCAAAAATGCTCTATTGAAGCAAAAAGAATCATCTGTTCCCAGAAAGCTTGTGGGGGTCGAAATGATTGACAGGGGTATCCCCCGCCATGGCTATCCAGTATACAAGGATGGAAGCAGGATCGGTGAGGTCACTACTGGTACCCAGTCGCCTACATTAAAAAGAAATATAGGCCTTGCTTTGCTTGAAGCCAGCCATGCGGAAGCAGGAACGGAAGTTGAAGTCGAGATTCGCGGAAAGAGATTAAAAGCAGCTGTAACGAAAACACCTTTTTATCAAAGAAAAAAGAAGCAATAGGAGAGGGGAACAACTATGAAGCATCGTTATCTGCCACTGACGGAAAAAGATAAAAAAGCCATGCTTGAAGCCGTGGGGGTCAGCACTGTTGATGAGCTATTCAGCGACATACCAGAAAGCGTGCGCTTTAATCGTGAATATAATATTAAGGCAGCTAAATCAGAGCCAATGCTTATGAAGGAATTGGCAAGGATGGCCGGCAAGAATGCCGACACCAAAACCTATTCTTCTTTCCTTGGGGCTGGGGTTTATGATCACTACACGCCTGTTATTGCTGACCATGTAATATCGCGTTCCGAGTTTTACACCGCCTATACACCGTATCAGCCCGAAATTTCCCAGGGGGAGCTGCAGGCAATCTTTGAATTTCAGACGATGATTTGTGAATTAACCGGAATGGAAGTAGCCAATTCTTCCATGTATGACGGGGGTACTGCCTTAGGTGAAGCGGCCATGCTCAGTGCAGGACAGACAAAAAAGAAAAAGATTCTTATCTCTGCAGCGGTTCACCCGGAGGCAAGGGAAGTGGTGAAGACTTACGC
This sequence comes from Mesobacillus foraminis, assembly GCF_004340465.1. Lineage (GTDB taxonomy): Bacteria > Bacillota > Bacilli > Bacillales > Cytobacillaceae > Mesobacillus_B > Mesobacillus_B foraminis. Next base: position 41,097 of record NZ_SLVV01000009.1, read on the forward strand.
GAAGGGCCAGTATATTGAGGTGGTCGAGGTTCCTCATAAAGACGGAATCACGGATACAGAAAAGCTTCAAAGCTTGGCAGATGAAGATGTTGCCGCTGTGATTGTGCAATATCCTAATTTTTTTGGCCGAATCGAACCTATGAAGGAGATTGAAACAGTTGTCCATTCCCAAAAAGCGCTTTTTGTTGTATCAAGCAATCCCCTTGCTTTAGGAGCTTTGACACCCCCCGGGAAATTCGGGGCTGACATTGTTGTTGGGGATGCACAGCCATTCGGGATTCCTGCAGCCTTTGGAGGACCACATTGCGGATATTTTGCCGTCACTTCCAAACTCATGAGAAAGATACCAGGAAGGTTGGTAGGACAGACGAAGGATGATCAGGGCCGCCGCGGATTTGTTCTGACCCTTCAGGCACGTGAACAGCATATACGCCGTGACAAGGCGACTTCAAATATTTGTTCGAATCAGGCTTTGAATGCTCTGGCTGCATCGGTAGCAATGACTGCCTTGGGAAAAAAGGGTGTAAGGGAAATGGCCATTGCAAATATTCAAAAAGCTGGATACGCGAAAAAAATATTTAAGGAAGCAGGCTTTAATATTGTATTTGAGGGGCCATGCTTTAACGAATTTGTTGTCAAAATGGACGCTCCTGTCAAGTCGATTAACCAGGAATTGCTCAGTAAAGGATATATTGGGGGATATGACCTGGGACGTGACTACCCTGAGCTGGATCGGCATATGCTCGTAGCGGTAACAGAATTGAGAACAAAAGAAGAAATCGATATGTTTGTAAAAGAATTGAGGGATTGCCATGCATAAGGAAAATCAGCAGCTAATTTTCGAAATGAGCAGCCCAGGACGTATTGGATACAGCCTGTCAGAATTGGATGTCCCGGAGAAAAAGCTTGAGGATCTAATACCAGAGGGCTACATACGGGAAGAGGAACCCGAACTTCCTGAAGTGTCAGAACTTGATATTATGCGCCATTATACTGCTTTGTCAAAAAGAAACCATGGTGTGGACTCGGGGTTTTATCCACTCGGTTCCTGTACAATGAAATATAATCCAAAAATCAACGAGAATGTAGCACGCTACAACGGTTTTGCACATATCCATCCACTGCAGGATGAAAGCTCAGTCCAGGGAGCATTAGAGTTGATGCATGATCTACAGGAACATCTGGTCGAAATCACAGGAATGGACGAAGTCACCCTTCAGCCTGCCGCAGGTGCCCATGGTGAGTGGACTGGTTTAATGATGATCCGGGCATTCCATGAATCTAAAGGCGATGTAAAAAGGACCAAGGTAATTGTCCCGGATTCTGCTCACGGCACAAATCCTGCCTCAGCCACAGTGGCCGGGTTTGAAACAGTGACAGTGAAATCAAACGAAAATGGACTTGTAGACATTGAGGATTTGAAAAAAGTTGTTGGTCCGGATACTGCAGCATTGATGCTGACAAATCCTAATACACTTGGCCTCTTTGAAGAAAATATTATCGAAATGGCAGAAATCGTCCACGGAGCCGGAGGGAAATTGTACTATGATGGTGCCAATTTGAACGCTGTCCTTTCAAAAGCGCGACCTGGTGACATGGGCTTTGATGTTGTTCATTTGAATCTCCATAAAACTTTTACAGGCCCTCATGGAGGGGGCGGGCCGGGTTCTGGTCCTGTCGGAGTTAAAGCAGACCTGGCATCATTCCTCCCGAAACCGGTGCTTACGAAACAAAATGATGCCTATGTATTTGATTATGACCGCCCTCAGTCCATTGGAAGAGTCAAACCTTACTATGGCAACTTTGGAATTAATGTACGGGCTTATACGTATATAAGGAGCATGGGTCCAGATGGCTTAAAGGCAGTGACCGAGAATGCCGTATTAAATGCAAACTACATGATGAGAAGGCTTGCAGAGTATTATGACCTGCCATATGACAGGCATTGTAAACATGAATTTGTTTTAAGCGGAAGACGCCAGAAGAAACTCGGAGTAAGGACTCTTGACATAGCTAAAAGGCTGCTTGATTTCGGTTACCATCCGCCAACCATCTACTTCCCGCTGAATGTCGAGGAGTGCATCATGATTGAGCCTACTGAGACGGAATCGAAGGAGACCCTCGATGCCTTTATCGATGCAATGATTCAGATTGCACGGGAAACTGAGGAGAATCCCGAGGTTGTCCAGGAAGCCCCTCATACTACAGTGATTGGAAGGCTCGATGAAACGACGGCCGCAAGGAAGCCGATACTGCGTTATTATAAAGCATAACAGAAAAGACTCCGCTTTTATGAACGGAGTCTTTTCTTATGAGGAAATCGGGATTTCAAAATAATATTTTAATAAATAGACTATTTATTAAAATACGTTACTTTACTTTGACTTTCCCGGACCACTTTTTAAAACCACCCTGCAGGTGGGAAAGATCTTTATATCCTTTGCGGTGCAGCATTTGCGCCGCCCGGCCGCTTCGTGCACCACTCTGGCAATAGAGGTATACAGGCTTGTCAGGGCGAATTTCCTTCATTCGCATCCGCAGCTGGGAAACTGGAATGTTCCTTGCTCCGAGGATATGTCCTCCCGCGAATTCATTCGGTTCCCTTACGTCAATCAATTGTGCTTTTCGATAGCCTGCTCTGAATTCATCTTCAGTCAATGTTTTGACAATCCGCTTCTGATAAAAATACATAAATGCAGAGTAAGCGATGATAACTGCAAGCAAAATGAGAATAAAATATAGTGTATCCAATGTTTCTACTCCTTTCAAGCTAACTGCGCCACCTTATATTATATAAGTGATTGCCTGCAAGGGCAAAGGGAATTAGTAGAAAAGGAAACTTTTCGGAATATTCAGCCTGAACTGCCTTCTTTGTTTTTAGGATTAAATTTTGATAGACTATTAAAGGTCTGAAAGGAATCGTATTTTTAGTCATATTTTATTTTAGAAACGACATAAAAGAGGTTGAAAGAATGGAAAAAGAAGTATGGAGATATATCGATTCTGGGTATGGGTCGCCATCGTTTAATATGGCTCTTGATGAAGCTTTGCTGGATTGGCACAGTGCAGGAAAAATTCCTCCTGTTATCCGATTTTATGGCTGGAATCCCGCAACACTGTCAGTAGGGTATTTTCAAAAAGTCGAAAAAGAAATAAATATGGAGGCAGTAAAAATCCACGGGCTTGGCTTTGTCCGCAGACCGACTGGCGGCAGGGGAGTCCTCCATGAGCATGAGCTTACATACAGTGTCATTGTTTCAGAGGAGCATCCGGAAATGCCTAAAACGGTTACGGAAGCATACCGTGTCATATCAGAAGGCATCTTAAAGGGATTTCATAATCTGGGTTTGGAAGCTTATTTTGCAGTACCCAAAACAGCGGAGGAGAGAAATGCTTTAAAGAACCCAAGGTCTGCTGTATGCTTTGATGCCCCTAGCTGGTATGAGCTTGTCGTGGAGGGTCGAAAAGTGGCAGGCAGTGCACAGACACGTCAAAAAGGCGTCATCCTCCAGCACGGTGCCATTCTCCTGGATCTGGATGAAGACAAGCTGTTCAGTCTGTTCAATTATCCTAGTGAACGGGTAAAGGAGCGGATGCAGAAGGCTTTTAAATCAAAGGCCGTTGCTATCAACGATATCAGCAGCAGGAAAATCGAAATGGATGAAGCCAAGATTGCTTTCAGGGAAGGGTTTGCAGAAGGGCTAAATATAGAACTTGAACCCTATACCTTGACTAAGGATGAAATGGATTATGTGATCGATCTGGCAAAATCCAAATATGAAAGTGATGAATGGAATTTCAAAAGATAAGCGGCCTGTACGCTTTTTCTTTTTGCTGGTATAAATAATTTCTCCCTAAAAAAGCAAGGGGCGAAATTTGTTAAAATTTATCGTTTTATGGTGAATATCCGTTTTTCTCTCTTTTATTCTCATATTTTTAATCTATTTGAGGTTTGACAAATTCATAAATAGTTGACCTAGAATCAATATATAGTGTTGTCGAAAATTTAAAATACACTATATATTGATTTTGGGTGTTTCGATGTGATAACGTAAGGGTAATTCGAAAGTACATCCAGAGGAAACAGTGAAATCTAAGAAGCTTGTAAACTGGACGGTATTTCTGAATTTTACTAGAAGGAGATGTGATTATGTCTGTTGAGCTTGGCCAAAAAATGAATATTAATATTGAAAATATTAACAAGGATATTAGCCTTTTTCCTCAGGTTCACCCCATTACGCCTGATATGAAAACAACTCATAAAGGGGTATCCCGGCTTGTTATGCTGGATCGTTATACCTTTAAGGATACAGAAAAAGTAACATTGTCCGAGGGAGACTTTGTAGTTCTGACTATTAAAGAGGATCCCAAGTTTCCGGCAAGAGGCCTGGGGTTTATTTTAGAGCTTGATTGGGAGAGGAAAACTGCTACCGTTCAGGTTGAAGAAGAGTTTCGCGGGGTGCTGGATAATCCAGAGGAAGCTAGGACAGGCATCATTAAAAAATCTCTTGATGTAATAGAAAAGCCGCTGGAAGTATTTTACGAGCAAATCGCAAAGCGCAATGCAACTGGACTGGCTTCGGTTGAAAAGACGGAAGAAAAGCGCCAGGAATGGTTCGAGAAGTTTTATCAGGAACTGTCGAGCCTGAACTTCATTCCTGCAGGCCGTGTTCTATACGGTGCCGGGGCTGACACGGATGTTACATATTTCAACTGTTATGTAATGCCATTTGTTCAGGATTCACGGGAAGGAATATCGGAACACCGCAAGCAGGTAATGGAAATCATGAGCCGCGGCGGCGGAGTCGGCACAAACGGATCTACCCTCAGGCCGCGCAATACCCTGGCGAAAGGTGTTAACGGCAAATCCTCTGGCTCGGTTTCCTGGCTGGACGACATCGCCAAGCTGACGCATTTAGTAGAGCAGGGCGGAAGCCGCAGGGGAGCTCAAATGATCATGCTGTCAGACTGGCACCCGGATATTGTTGAATTTATTATTTCCAAAATGCAAAACCCTCGTATCCTGCGCTTCCTGATCGAAAACACGCAGGATGAAACCATAAAAAAACACGCTAAAGAAAAGCTTAAGTTCACCCCGCTGTCACTGCAGGAAGAAGCGATGTACCAGGGAATCGTTAACTATAAAAATATTCCTGGCTACGGCGGCTTCAGTGCTGAAATCATTAAAAATGCTGAAGAAAAGCTGCAGACAGGCGGCAACTTCACTGTACACAACTCAGAATTCCTTACTGGCGCAAACATTTCCGTTACCCTGACAAAGGATTTTATGGAAGCTGTGGAAAATGACAGCGATTATGAACTTCGCTTCCCGGATGTCGAATCTTATGATGCCGAAACAATGAAAATCTACAATGAAGAATGGCATAAAGTCGGCGATGTCCGCGAGTGGGAAAAGCTGGGCTACAAGGTGCGCACCTATAAGACGATCAAGGCAAAAGAACTTTGGAATTTGATTAATATTTGTGCAACCTACTCGGCTGAACCGGGTATTTTCTTCATTGACAATGCTAACGACATGACAAATGCCCAGGCATATGGACAGAAGGTTGTAGCAACGAATCCGTGTGGTGAACAACCACTTGCACCATACAGTGTATGTAACCTGGCAGCAGTGAACCTCGCTGAAATGGCTGACAAGGAAACTAAGACAGTAAACTTTGAAAAGCTGAAACGCACAGTGGAAGTGGGCGTACGCATGCAGGATAATGTAATCGATGCGACTCCATACTTCCTTGAAGACAACAAGAAACAAGCTCTTGGCGAGCGCCGTGTCGGCCTTGGTGTCATGGGGCTTCATGACCTGCTGATCTATTGCGAAACAGAATACGGTTCAGAAGAAGGCAACGAGCTAGTTGATAAAGTTTTTGAAACGATTGCAACAAGTGCCTATCGTGCGTCTATTGAACTGGCCAAAGAAAAAGGCAGCTTCCCGTTCCTTAACGGAGGCACAGAGGAAGAAACGGATCGTTTAAGAGATGCTTTTATCAACACTGGTTTTATGAAAAAGATGCCTGAGGACGTACGCCAGGCAATCCTTGAAAATGGTATTCGCAATTCACATTTGCTTACTGTTGCTCCGACGGGATCGACCGGTACAATGGTTGGAGTCTCTACAGGACTTGAGCCTTACTTCTCCTTCTCTTATTTCAGAAGCGGGCGTCTGGGGAAATTTATTGAAGTGAAAGCAGATATTGTGCAGGAATACCTCGATCAAAATCCTGAAGCAGATCCGGAGAACCTTCCAAGCTGGTTTGTAGCTGCCATGGAGTTGGCTCCTGAAGCACATGCGGATGTCCAATGTGTCATCCAGCGATGGATTGACAGCTCTATCAGTAAAACGGTTAACGCACCGAAGGGCTACAGCGTTGAACAGGTTGAAAAGGTGTATGAGCGTCTGTACAGAGGCGGTGCCAAGGGCGGAACGGTTTATGTGGACGGCTCCCGCGACACCCAGGTACTGACACTAAAAGCGGAAGAAAACAGCTTTGAAGAAGAACAAGCGACCAAAAAGGAAAAAGCTAAGCAGCATGTTGTCCTGGTCGATACTATCCATGAACTGCGTTCAACGAACGTAACCATTGGATCAGAGGTAGGAAACACCTGCCCGGTCTGCCGTAAAGGGGAAGTAAAAGAAATCGGCGGCTGCAACACTTGTACAAACTGTAATGCACAGTTAAAGTGCGGACTATAACAATCACTAAGGAAGGTGTCCCAGATCATGGGGCACCTTTTTTTTCTATGTAAAACAAAGAGCTAAACGATTTATCTGCATCCTTATTGGAATGTGTTCGTTTGATGTGACTGAGGTTCGGGTTATTCCTGGGGAAGATAGCGTAAACCGAAGGTACGAGCCTGTCCCTTAGGATTTCTAGAGGAAAGGCAACGTAAACAAAATTAATTCTATGACAGCCGGCTGTAACTCCCCCCCTATTAGGAACTCTTCATCTGAACACTGGAAATAATTAATACTGAAGCTTGTTTTGATTTTGCCCATACTATTGTTAACTTTGTTATCAATGAAATGAGGGTGAACCATGAAGCCGTTTGTACCGCAGCTTGTCTATATTGAGCCTCAAGCGCTAGAGTATCCTCTTGGCCGCGAGTTGAAGGATAAGTTTGAAAGCATGGGCCTGGAAATAAGAGAAACTACCTCCCACAATCAGGTCAGGGGAATACCTGGAGACAATGAACTCCAGCAGTATCGCAATGCGAAATCCACCTTGGTGGTGGGAGTGAGGAGGACACTGAAATTTGACACTTCCAAACCTTCCGCCGAATATGCGATACCGCTCGCAACAGGGTGCATGGGCCATTGCCATTATTGCTACCTTCAGACTACACTTGGCAGCAAGCCTTATATTAGGACTTATGTGAATCTTGAAGAGATTTTTGAACAGGCTGATAAGTATATGGAGGAGAGGAAACCGGAAATAACGAGGTTTGAAGCTGCCTGTACCTCCGACATTGTCGGGATTGACCACCTGACACATGCACTGAAAAAAACCATAGAATTTTTTGCAGACAAGGAGTATGGCCAATTAAGGTTTGTCACCAAGTTTGAGCACGTTGATCACTTGCTGGATGCCAAGCATAATGGGAAAACGAGATTCCGGTTCAGCATTAATTCGCGGTATGTTATTAAGAATTTTGAACCAGGCACCTCTTCTTTTGATGGACGTCTTGAAGCAGCAAGGAAGGTAGCTGCCGCAGGGTATCCTTTGGGCTTTATTGTTGCTCCTATCTACAAGCATGAAGGCTGGAAGGAAGGGTATCACGAATTGTTTGAGCGGTTAAATAATTCGCTGGCAGGTGTGGACCTGGACAACCTTACATTCGAACTGATTCAGCATCGATATACCAAGCCTGCTAAAAAAGTCATTATGAAAAGGTACCCGAAAACCAGGCTTGAAATGGATGAAGAAAAACGGAAATATAAATGGGGCCGTTATGGAATTGGAAAGTATGTCTACCCTACAGAGGAGGCAAACGAGCTTGAAAATACCATTCGGGAATATATTCATACTTTTTTTCCGAAGGCAGAAATTCAATATTTTACCTGAAAAGTGAATTTTTATACTTGTACGCCGTACTATTTTACAAAAGTCCTGCTTAAAAATGTAACAAGCAAGTTACTGACAGGGGTGGACTTGTATGTATATAGACGGCGTTTTTTCCGGTGGCGGCATAAAAGGCTTTGCTCTAATCGGGGCATACGCTGCCATAGAGGAGAAGGGGTTCCGCTTTAAACGGGTAGCAGGCACCAGTGCCGGATCGCTTATTGCTGCCCTTATAGCCGCTGGCTATACAAGCGCGGAAGTCACCCGGCTGGTGGATGAGATGGATTTAAAAAGTTTCATGGACTCGAGAAATACGTTCATTCCTTCCAAGTTTGCGAAGTGGCTGTTTGTTTACTGGAGGCTTGGATTGTATAAAGGGAAAGAGCTGGAAAAGTGGATTGAAGAAAAACTTGCGGCTAAGGGGGTTCGGACGTTCGGAGACATTGCTCCCGAGTCGCTTCGGGTCATTGCTTCCGACTTGACGAATGGAAGGCTTTTCATTATTCCTGACGATTTGCCGAAGTATGGAATCAACCCTCAAAACTTTTCAGTTGCAAAAGCCATTAGGATGAGCTGCAGCCTTCCTTATTTCTTTGAACCTGTTAAGCTAAAGGATTATGAAGGAACTAGCATTATAGTGGATGGAGGGGTACTAAGCAATTTCCCAATGTGGCTATTTGACAGGGAGAATGTAAAAAAGTTGCGCCCTGTACTGGGAATCAAGCTAAGTCACAATCTTGCGGAGCGTCCGAGAAATGAAGTGAAAAATGCTGTTAAGATGTTTGAGGCCCTCTTTGAAACAATGAAGGACGCCCATGATGCCAGGTATATATCCCGGAAGCATGAAAAGAACATTATCTTTATTCCTACAGATGGCGTATTGACAACCGAATTTGAACTGACAGCAGAAAAAAAGCAGGCACTGATGCAGGCTGGATGGGATTGCGCGATGGATTTTTTCAAAAAGTGGGGGTATTGACGAGTTTCCCCGACTAAAAAAATCGAGCCTTAGAACGAGGCTCGATTTTTTTTCTTTCCTTTTCTTCCCTCAATGACAGTCAGATGTGAAGCATCTTTCTTTTTTTTCCTTGCAGCTGACAGTGACCCTACTGTAGAACGTCTCTGAGGGGGGGCACTGTCCTTATGTTTGAACCGTTTTTTGGACCTTTTAGCTGCTTTATAGAATGCTCGCTGCTCGTGTTTCTGAGGGCTAGCTTTAGAAAAACGATTAATTAGAAAGTAGATTACTGCGACAACTAACACCATACCTGCAATTGTCCTCAGGAAAACGCCGGGATCATGAATCAGCTGTGATATGATTCCAATAGCCGCAAGGAGAATTAAACCAATCACTATATAAAATGATGTCCGATTTTTCAAGAAAGCCACCTCCTAAGAGCATCATGAGCAATTTTTTCCGCTTTTAAACTTACATTTGAATTATTTATACAATTTCTTCAGTCTCTTGCTGTTTTCCTGCCTCTTTTTCCTTTTTTAATAATCGATTGAACGAAAGGATGGCCACCTCCACCTGATCATCGTTTGGTTCTTTTGTTGTAAGAAGCTGCAGCCAAAGTCCGGGATAACCAAGATATTTAAGAACAGGAACATCCCGCAGTTTGTTCGTCAGCTGCAAAACTTCAAACGATATGCCCAATACAAATGGAATCAGGGCAATTCGGGTCAGGATTCTTATCCATAAAGAATCGGTAGGAAAAAAGAAATAGAGGAACATTCCGATGATCACCGTAAATAGGATAAAGCTGCTGCCGCATCGGTAATGGAGACGTGAATGTGCCTGGACATTCTTTATGGTCAATTCCTTGCCGCTTTCGTAGGTATTGATTACTTTATGCTCAGCACCATGATATTGGAACACCCTTTTTATGATGGGAGTAAGGGAGACAAAGTAAATGTATGAAAGAAGCAGGATCAATTTAAAAATACTTTCGATAAGGATTTGCTGTGTCTTTCCTGGAAAGATGGGTGAAGTTAAATCGGCGAGGAACACTGGTATTAATGTGAAGGCAAACTTGCCGAATAAAAAGGACAGCACTCCGATTGCGGCTACACCCAAAATCATTGAGAGCTTTGAAGGCTCCTGTTCCTTGATTAAATGGTCATCCGCAGGATCCACATCGTATCTCTCGGTTGAAAAGTTCAAATGCTTCGAACCATTTGCACTGGATTCAATAATCGCCACAATTCCTCGGAGGAAAGGGATCTTTTTTAAAGAAGCAACAACAGGATTTGATTTGCGCGGAAGTTCGAAGTACTCAATTGAACGGTCTTTCCTTCTGACGGCAGTCACGTAATGATGCTTGCCCCCAAACATCACACCCTCAACGACTGCCTGACCACCATAAACCGGTTTTTGTTCGTTTGACATGCATACACCAACCTACATTTTTTCTGGGCAATACGATGATCACTTCCATACATATATACCTTACCTATATTTTACTAAAAAAACCTAAAAACCTCTACCCTATTAAATTTTCCTTCCTAAAATAAGTGCAGGAATCTTTGCAATCATGCAAGGGATGCATTGGATATGGGCATAATGGTGAATGGAGGTGCGATGTATGGGAGAAGAACAACAACAACAGAAGCTGGAACAAAATCAACGAGAGAAACCGATGTCCGCTATCACTATGGCCATCATTACCGGACTGGTTGGCGGAGTTTTCTGGAGCTCGTTAGCCCTGGTTGCGTATGCCTTAAACTTGACCGATATTCGTCCCACTATCATCCTGGAACCATGGGCAATCGGGGATTGGAAAAAAGGGTGGATTGGAACGGTTTTCTCCATTTTAGCTATTGGACTCTTATCAATAGTAGCATCATTGATTTATTACGTTATTTTACGAAAGTTAAAAAGCATGTGGGTTGGCATCGCCTATGGAATTGCCTTGTTTCTGCTTGTTTTTTTAGTATTGAACCCTATTTTTCCTGGTATTAAGCCATTTTGGGATCTCTCGAAGAATACGCTGGTCACTTCGCTGTGCTTTTATATTCTTTTTGGCGTTTTTGTCGGCTATTCCATTTCGTTCGAAGAGTCTGAAAGAAAGGCCAGGGAACAGGGAAAAAAAGAATTTCAAAGCTGATGTCCCGCAGTAGTGGTTAAGAATTCTGTTATGTTAGAATGTTCTTACGGGAACATTCTTTTTTTCGAGTTAGGAGAGGGAAGCACATGGAAAAATTACTAAAGTTTCAAGGCAGGCTGGAAGAGCTTGGGCTTGATGGTATGTTGATTTCGAGCACCTATAACAGGAGATACATCACCGGGTTCACCGGTACGGCCGGAGCTGCACTGATCACAAAAAATAAAGCCTTATTTATCACTGATTTCCGTTATACAGAACAGGCCGCAGAGCAGTGCCTTGGTTATGAGATAATCCGACAAAAAGGGAGCATACCGGAAGAAGTTGCTTCCCAGGTAAAAAAGCTGGGAATCCAAAAGCTTGGGTTTGAGGAGGAACATGTCACTTTCTCTCTATACAAAGTTTTGGAGAAAGGGATTGCTGCCGAGCTAGTCCCAATTTCAGGGGAAATTGAAAAGTTACGCTTGATTAAGACTGCTTCTGAGATTAAGATATTAAAGGAAGCTGCGGAGATTGCCGATGCAGCATTTAAGCATATTATTAATTTTATTCGTCCAGGCTTGACAGAGCTTGAAGTTTCGAATGAATTAGAGTTCTTTATGAGAAAATCAGGAGCTGCTTCTTCATCATTTGACATCATTGTTGCCTCGGGCTACCGCTCGGCTCTTCCGCATGGTGTGGCCAGTGACAAATTGATCGAGACCGGGGATTTTGTTACTCTGGATTTCGGTGCCTATTATAAAGGGTATGTGTCCGATATAACTAGGACCATCTCAGTCGGAGAGCCAGCTGATAAGCTTAAGGATATTTACAATATCGTCCTTGAAGCACAAAAACTGGGCGTTTCCAAAATTAAGCCAGGGATGACCGGGAAGCAGGCAGATGCTTTGACCAGGGATTATATAGCTGAACATGGATATGGAGAATATTTTGGGCACTCAACCGGGCATGGGATCGGGCTTGAAGTTCACGAAGGTCCTGCTCTTTCCATGAAATCGGATATAGTTTTGGAACCCGGAATGGTTGTTACTGTCGAACCGGGAATCTATATACCTGGTCTGGGCGGTGTAAGAATTGAAGATGATATTGTGATCACTGAAGATCATAATGAGAGACTGACATACTCTGATAAAGAGCTGATTATTCTTTAAGAATACCTAGGAGGATTTACTACATGATTTCAGTTAACGATTTTCGCACAGGCTTAACAATTGAAGTGGATAACGGGATTTGGCGAGTAATGGATTTCCAGCACGTTAAGCCTGGAAAAGGAGCTGCATTCGTGCGTTCCAAGCTTCGTAATCTTCGTACTGGGGCGGTTCAGGAAAAAACCTTCCGTGCCGGAGAAAAGGTTGCAAAAGCACAAATTGACAACCGCAGAATGCAGTACTTATACGCAAATGGCGACCAGCATGTCTTTATGGATAATGAATCCTACGAGCAAATTGAATTGCCAGCAGCATCAATTGAGTACGAGTTGAAATTCCTGAAGGAAAACATGGAAGTTTCCATTATGATGTATCAGGGTGAAACTCTTGGAGTGGAACTTCCAAATACAGTTGAACTTGAAGTAACGGAGACGGAGCCAGGCATTAAAGGGGATACGGCTTCAGGCGGAACTAAGCCGGCAATCCTTGAAACTGGGCTTTCTGTACAAGTGCCATTCTTTATTAATCAGGGCGACCGTCTGATCATCAACACGACAGATAGCTCTTACGTTTCAAGAGCCTAATAAATCAAGAAAAAACCTGCCTTCTCAAGAGGGCAGGTTTTTTTGCGTAGAATGGATTTTTGTTTCAGGACCTGATCCAGAGCATAACGGACCACTAGTAATAAGTATACTTGACCTCCACTGAAGCTCTCACCTGAATGCTTCCCATTTCAATTTGAGTGGAAGGAGTGGACGAGCTGTCAAATGCTGCCTTCAGGAAGGGCTCCGGTGCGGGAGGAGATGCAGCTTCTATAACTGAAATAGGCACAGGCCGAAGTTTTGCTCTAAAGGCCCTGGCAATTGTCTCCGCTTTCACCCTCGCATCCGTCAGTGCCAGAGACAGTGCGTTGAGGTAAAGGTTTTGTGATTTAGAAGATGAAAAGGTGATCCCTGAAACTTCGTTTGCACCATTTTTAACAGCCATATCTACTATCGCCCCTGCTTTTTCTGGTCCGAGGACTGTCACAGCAAGCAAATGTAAAACCAGATAGCCAGCAAAGGTCTGTTTCCCGTCCGCATAATGGTAAACCGTTTCGATTCTGTAATCAGTTGTCTGAATTTCTTCTTTCCGAATTCCATTCAAATGCAGGACAGTTCGGATTCCTTCTATCCGGTCTGCGTTCTCCTCCTGGGCCTTTTGAAGATGCTCGTTTTCAGTCCTGGCTCCAACTACTATTCTCGCTGTATCCGGGCTAGCCTTTACAATGCCCTCGCCATGGACAACGAGAAAGGGCCACTTATCACGTTGATACTGAGTTTGCTGCATCCTGATTCCCCGCTTTGTTTTTTCTATATAGATATGGTTTCATCAGGATAACATTCTTTTTTTCTTATTGTCTCCCTGTGGCTCCAGGGGAAATATCCGTATTGCTGCCGCTGTTATATTCAGGGTCGGACTGGGCCTTTGTATTGTTATTGCGGGCTCCGCCCAAATATCTGTTTTCTAAGTCTTTTTGTTCTTTTTGAAACTTTTTATGATTTTCATTAACCATTCAGCATGCCTCCCTTCTACCTTCATTATGAGCAAATAAGCCAATATTATAAGCGGTTTGCTGGGTACCATATTTCTTTGTTGAAAATAGGGCTGTTATTGTGCTACAGCTTCCTCCTGAACTCCCGATTATTTCTGCAATTTTCCTAATTACCACTCTCTGCTGTCTTTTGTCTAAAGTTCTTTCAATTAATTTTTTATCTTTCCACCTTCAGGTTTGAAAGTCATAATGCGGCCAGGCCCGCATACATTTTAAGTAATGAGAGGGATTATTCAGGGAGGACTGAGGATGCAACAGATACTGACTTTTTTGCCGAAACGAATTGTAGATGCCCTGGAAACACGTTCTCTTTTGCTGGAAGAAGGTGTGGAAGAAATAAGGGTCAGGATAAACAGGCCCTTGGAAGTGACCGCAGGAGGAGTTCCTTATTTTTTATCTTATATTGTTTTACCCGAGGATGCTGTCCAGCTGTTAAATAAGCTCGGCAATTTTTCGATGTATACGCTCGAAGAAGAATTAAAGAAGGGGTACATCACCATTGCGGGAGGGCATCGGGTTGGACTTGCGGGAAAGGTCATTCTTGACGGGGGACAAGTTAAGGCCATCCGGGACGTCTCCTCCTTCAATATTCGCATTGCCAGAGAGAAGATTGGAATAGCGGAACCATTGATTCCATCCATATTCGCTAAAGAATGGCTTCATACCATGATTATCGGGCCCCCCCAAACAGGGAAAACCACCCTTTTAAGAGATTTGGCGAGAATGATCTCCACCGGAGTGACGGCCAGGAATCTGCCTCCTTTAAAAGTGGGAATTGTTGATGAACGTTCAGAAATTGCTGGCTGTGTTAACGGCGTTCCCCAATTAACATTCGGTCCCAGAGTGGATGTTCTGGATTCTTGTCCAAAAGCTGAAGGGATGATGATGATGATCCGTTCCATGAGCCCGGACGTCCTGATTGTCGATGAAATTGGAAGAACAGAGGATGCATTGGCCATCATGGAAGCTGTTCATGCAGGCATAAAATTAATCATGACAACCCATGGAAATTCCTTAGAGGATTTAATAAAAAGACCCACATTAAAACCGCTGGTCAAATTAGGAATATTCAACAGGTTTATTGAATTATCCAGAAGCGCAGGCCCTGGGACGGTAGCCTGCATCCGGGATGAATCAGGCCAGAGGATTCTTCAAAAAGCGAGTGTGACTTAAATGTTGAAGCTATTTGGAGCAGCATTTATTATTGCAGCCACAACTTGGACGGGCATCGAGGCTTCCAGGCACTTGAGTGAACGTCCTAAACAGCTGCGGCTGCTAAAATCCGCCTTGCAATCATTGGAAGCAGAGATCATGTATGGCCACACGCCGCTCCACGAGGCGGCAAGAAAACTCGCTTCACAGCTAGCCAAGCCGATTTCCTGGATCTTCGAAGGCTTTGCGGCAAGACTGACTGAAAAAGAAACAACGGTCAAGGAAGCCTGGGAAGAGAGCCTGGGAGAGGTTTGGAGGCTGACCGCCTTCAAACAGGGCGAGTATGAAATCCTGCGGCAATTTGGAGAAACATTAGGGCGTCATGATAAATACTCACAGCAAAAACAGATTATCCTTACCATAACTCATCTGGAACGTGAGGAAGCAGATGCCTGCGACAAACAGCAAAAATACGAAAAAATGGTGAAGAGCCTCGGGTTTTTATCGGGTCTGTTATTAATCATCTTACTGATGTAGTTAATGGGAGGAAAAAAAGATGGGTCTGGATGTAGATATCATATTTAAAATTGCCGGTGTGGGAATCGTTGTCGCCTTTTTGCATACGATTTTGGATCAGGTCGGGAAGAAAGAATATGCCCAATGGGTTACCCTTTTTGGTTTTATATACATTCTTTTTATGGTTGCGTCTATTGTAGATGAGCTGTTTGAAAAAATTAAATCGGTATTCCTGTTTCAGGGATAAGGGGAGGGAGCAAAGATTGAAATCATTCAGATCATAGGCCTTGCTCTGGTGGCAACTTTCCTTGCCCTTCTTCTAAAAGAGCAAAAGCCCAATTTTGCGTTTTTACTGATTGTTTTTACCGGCTGCTCCATCTTTCTTTTTTTAGTGGACCAGATTTACCTGATTATTAATATGGTAGAAAAGCTGGCTGCAAATGCCAAGGTGAATCTTATCTATGTAGAAACGATTTTAAAAATAATCGGCATTGCCTATATCGCCGAGTTTGCTGCCCAAATCACAAAAGATGCCGGGCAGGGGGCTATCGCATCGAAAATTGAACTGGGAGGAAAGATTCTGATTCTTGCTATGGCCATACCGATACTGACAGTAATGATTGAAACCATTATCAGGTTAATTCCAGGCTAGGCAGGAGCGGACCAATAGTGATGGGGTGAAAGGATGAACCAGCGACTGCAGTTTTTATACAGCATACTACTTTTCATGTTTTTATTTTGGGTTCCGAGTGTACAAGCTGCCACTGGCGGCGGGGAAGAACAGAAGAATCCAGTCAATGCCCAGGCCATGGCAGAAAAACAGCTAGAATCATTGAATATTGATGAATTAAAGGTCTTTTGGGAAGATATTCTTTCCGAATACGGAGGTTTCCTGCCTGAAAGCCAAAAGGGAAGTTTGTATGAATTTATTAAAGGGGAGAAGGAATTTTCTCTAAAGGGCTGGTTTCAGGGGCTGCTAGCCTATATGTTCCATGAGTTCATTGTCAATGGCAAACTCCTTGGGTCGCTTGTTCTGTTGACCATCTTCAGTGTCTTTCTGCAGACTCTTCAAAACTCATTTGAAAAAAGCACGGTCAGCAAGGTAGCATATTCCATCGTATTTATGGTTTTAATCATCATTGCACTGAATAGTTTCCATATTGTTATTGACTATACCAATAAGGCAATCGAAACAATGATTCAGTTTATCCTGGCGCTGATTCCCTTGCTGCTTGCACTGATTGCTTCGTCAGGAGGGCTGGTCTCAGCTTCTTTCTTTCATCCCGTCATCCTGTTCCTGATGAACACGAGCGGTGTATTCATCCAGTTCGTTGTATTGCCTCTATTAATGCTTTCTGCACTTTTGAGCATCGTCAGTATACTGACTGAACATTATAAAGTAACCCAGCTGGCGGGGCTGCTCCGAAACTGGAGCATAGGACTCCTGGGTCTGTTCTTGACAGTGTTCCTTGGAGTCATTTCGGTGCAGGGAGCAGCAACAGCTGTTTCGGACGGAATTACCATCAGAACAGCCAAATTTATTACAGGGAATTTTATCCCAGTCATCGGCCGGGTTTTCACGGATGCAACGGATACAGTGATCAGTGCGTCTGTCCTGCTGAAGAATACAGTGGGGCTCGCCGGTGTAGCAATACTTCTAGTTATTGCAGCCTTCCCCGCAGTCAAAATTCTGCTGGTTGCTTTTATTTATAAATTTGCCGCGGCAATCCTGCAGCCGCTTGGTGGGGGACCTGTAATTGCCTGCCTGGATGTCATTAGCAAATGTATCATATATGTTTTTGCAGCCCTTGCGATCGTCTCCCTCATGTTTTTCTTAAGCATTACAGTTATTGTGGCAGCTGGAAATCTAACCATGATGGTCAGATAGGAGGAGCCAAATGGATTTTCTGAAAGCCTGGATTACCAATATTATCTTATTTATCTTAATTGCAACTGTCATTGATATGCTCCTGCCGAATTCCAGCTTGCAGAAATATGTAAAAGTTGTTGTCGGTTTGCTGCTTATCTCTATTATTCTTTCACCAGTAATGAAACTTTTTACAAGTGATTTTGAGACAGCCATTGCCTCGCTCTCCAAGATTCAGGGCAGTTTAGAAAATAAAAACATAGAAAATTCAATAGATTCGCAGAAAAAAGAAATACAAGCTTCTCAACAAGCATATATTTTAGAACAAATGGCTGTCCAACTAAAAATGGACGCAGAAGAGGAGTTGATGGAGCAGCACGACATGGAAATTGCAGGAATCCAAGTAAAAGCCAATGAAACTGACGAAACCCTGACGCCTGAAAGTCTGGAATCCATTACTGTTGAGATTGCAGAACCAGGAGGCGAGGAAGAGTCAGTAACCGCAGTAAAAGAAATTAAAATTGATACAGAGCAGCCCCTTCAATCAGAACAGGATGCGATAAATACCGACCAGGTCACCTCACTTCTGGCAGAAAAGTGGAATGTGCCAAAAGAAACAATCCAAATTGTCGTTAAAGGGGGGACGTAAAGAGGCGATGAATAATGACAAAGGGCCAATTACCTGGATTAAGAACCAGCTGTCCAAGAAAGATCCAAATACCGGTAAAAGTTCTGGCAAATATCCCTATATAGTCATCCTGGTCCTTTTTGGGATTGCCATCATGCTGATCAGCAATTTATTTTCAAAGGAACCAGGGACTTCCGGTGAAATCGCTGCCTTTAACCAAAGTGAAACTCAGGAGGATGAGCCAGCTTTTGGACAGAAAAAATCAACTGGGAACAGCATGATTTCAGAATATGAGGACATATACGAAGATCAGTTGAAAGAGGCTCTGGAAGGAATTTTGGGAGTCGGGAATGTCACTGTCTTAGTAAATGTAGATGCTACTGAAAAGAAAGTCCTGGAAAAAAATACGGTTACCCAGTCTCAAACAACAGATGAAACCGATCGGGAGGGTGGAAAAAGAGGTGTAGAGGATCTTTCAAAGGAAGAACAGCTGGTCATTGTCCGAAAAGGTGAAAATGAAACTCCGATTGTAGTGGAAACAAAAAAACCTGAAATTAGAGGGGTGCTCGTTGTGGCCAAAGGGGCAGACAATGTCCAGGTGAAAAAGTGGATAATTGAAGCCGTCACAAGGTCTCTCGATGTTCCAAGCCATAGAGTAGCCGTCATGCCTAAAAAATCTAAGGGGGATTAAATATGCTTTTGAAGAAACAAACAGTTTGGTTATTAACAATGCTCAGTCTTGTGGTTGTATTATCAGTCTATTATATTACGTCTCCAGAGCAAGCTCAGGATAATCTTACCGCAGTAGAAGAAAAACAGGATGAACAGACCCAAAAAGAAGCAACAGAAGATGGAGCAGCAGAGGGAGCAGCAGATACGGAGTCCAATGACGAGAACACTGTTATTTCTGGCGTTGCAAGCGACGAGAAATTCGAGGCACTCAGACTGCAGCTTGATGACCAGCGGAATGAAATGAAAGAGGAATACCAGGAAATGGTCGCATCGACCGACCTGCCTGCTGAGCAGCGCAATGATGCTTATGAAAAGATGAAGGAACTGGATGATATTGCCCAAAAAGAAGGAGTACTTGAAACGCTAATCAAAACCATGGGATACGAAGACGCCTTAGTAAGGGCTGATGGGGAAAAAGTCCGGATCACTGTCAAGGCTCAGGAACACTCCAGAGCCGAAGCAAATGAAATTATCCAGATGGTAAGGACTGAACTTGGCTCTTTGCAGGCTGTTGCAGTAACCTTCCAGCCGGAAAAATAAGATTGCTAATTAACAAGTACCTTAAGAAGATCGCCCCCTATAGCGTATGGAGAAAATCCATCTATAGGGGCGATTTTTTTCGTGAAGGAACCTGCATGGTGGATGCGGAAGAGATGGTTCTTACGTGACCTTGGCAGTTGTTTTATGGAGACAGAGGGAAGACAGGGAGCAGATAGTTGACCTGGGCATATGATATTCATATGTAGATGGAACATAGGAAGCGGTACGCGACCTAAGGCTTTGTTTTACACCACCAGTGGGAACGCAGCAAGCGGTCAAATTACCTCAGCAGAAACTTTTCGCGGTAAAGCAAGCCGGTACATTGTTTCACCTGCCATGAACTTAATCCCTTAAGTATGGCGCTATTAATGACATCGAGTTGCCTGCAAATATATAGGCTCGGTGATATCCGGCAGGGCAAGTCGGCGACAGAAATACTCAAATACTCAAGGCGATGATTTCACATTTGGTTAAGAAAGCATTAAAATAGAGGTAGCTTACATAACGAATGATGATTTCAGCTCCTTAATAGTAACATATTGAATTTTTACATGGTATTATCGTATAGTATTAGTATCTAGTCATAATATTAGATTTAATTTTACTGAGACAAGGGGTGCCCGATATGTTAAAAGTTCAGGAAATACGAGAATTGATCAAATTGATAGATCAGTCCAGCATTGATGAATTTACTTATGAAATCGAAGGTTCAAAAATTAAGATGAAAAAGAAGGGGGCAGAACAGCAGGTAATTGTTCAGCCCGCCCACGCTGTTGAAGTGCCTCAGCCTGTACAGGTTCAAGCCGCGGCAGCCGCGCCTGCACCAGCAGTCAGCAGTGCGGAACCGAAACAGCCATCAAAAGAAGAGGACAACCAGGATCAGGCAAACTTACATAAAATCACTTCGCCAATGGTTGGGACGTTTTACGCATCGCCATCCCCTGATGCTGATGTTTATGTAAAAGCAGGCTCAAGGGTCAGCAATGATTCAATTGTTTGCATTGTTGAAGCAATGAAGCTATTCAATGAAATTGAGGCCGAGATCAACGGGGAAATCGTTGAAGTACTTGTAAAAGACGGCCAGCTAGTGGAATATGGCCAGCCTTTATTCCTGGTTAAGCCTGAATAAGGAGCGATTGGACATGATAAAAAAATTATTGATTGCCAACAGGGGAGAAATAGCCGTCCGAATCATACGGGCATGCCGGGAAATGGGGATTGAATCTGTTGCTGTTTACTCGGAAGCGGATAAAGAATCCCTGCACGTACAGCTGGCGGATGAAGCCTATTGCATCGGCCCGAAATCTTCAAAGGACAGCTATTTGAACTTTACCAATATTATTAGTGTCGCAAATTTGACCGGCTGTGATGCCATACATCCCGGTTATGGTTTCCTTGCAGAAAATGCAGACTTTGCCGAACTGTGCAGGGAATGCAATATCATTTTTGTCGGTCCTACTCCAGAAGCAATCCAAAAGATGGGGACCAAGGACGTTGCAAGGGAAACAATGCGCGAGGCAAATGTTCCGATCGTGCCTGGCTCGAAAGGAATCATTAAAGATGTAGCTGACGGTGTTGAACTTGCATCTAAAATGGGATACCCTGTAATTATTAAGGCAACGGCAGGCGGAGGCGGAAAGGGCATTCGCATTGCTAAGAACGAACAGGATCTGATTAAAGGCATAACAATCACCCAGCAGGAAGCGGCGACAGCATTCGGAAATCCGGGCGTTTACATTGAAAAGTTTATAGAAGATTTCCGCCATGTTGAAATTCAGGTGCTTGCAGACAATTTCGGCAACACCATCCACCTGGGCGAAAGGGACTGTACCATTCAGCGGAGGCTTCAGAAGCTGCTTGAGGAAACGCCTTCCCCGGCACTTGACGGGGAGATCCGTGAAGAAATGGGAATGGCCGCAGTAAAGGCAGCGAAAGCAGTTGCTTATACAGGCGCTGGCACTGTAGAATTTATCTATGATTATCGCAATCGCCAATTTTATTTTATGGAAATGAACACCAGGATTCAGGTGGAGCACCCAGTCACAGAAATGGTGACGGGAGTAGACTTGATTAAAGAACAGATCAAAGTGGCATCGGGTGAAAAGCTTGGATTAAAACAAGAGGATGTCATCTTTAATGGCTGGGCAATTGAATGCAGAATCAATGCTGAAAACCCGGAAAAGAATTTTATGCCGTCAGCAGGCAGGATCAATATGTACCTGCCGCCAGGAGGGCTTGGCGTCCGCGTCGATTCGGCTGCCTACCCAGGCTACACCATCCCGCCTTATTACGATTCAATGATTGCGAAAGTCATAGCTTACGGCAGCAGCAGGGAAGAAGCAATCAGCCGCATGAAGAGGGCGCTTGCTGAATTTGTGA
The DNA here is from genome assembly GCF_004340465.1 of Mesobacillus foraminis. GTDB lineage: Bacteria > Bacillota > Bacilli > Bacillales > Cytobacillaceae > Mesobacillus_B > Mesobacillus_B foraminis. Next base: position 62,835 of record NZ_SLVV01000009.1, read on the forward strand.
TTGAAGGAGTCCATACAACGATTCCATTCCATTTGAAATTGCTCAGCCACAAGCAATTTGTTGAAGGCCAGTTTAATACAAAGTTTTTAGAAATGTATGAAGTAATGGCAGGAGAATAACAGGAGGTGCAAGCAATGAGTGAACAGCGTGTACTTGAAATGAACCAGGGAGACAACAGCCTTGGAAAGGTGGAAATCGCACCTGAGGTAATTGAAGTAATCGCAGGAATTGCTGCGTCTGAGGTAGAAGGTGTTTCGCAGATGCGCGGAAGCTTTGCTGCCGGTGTAGTGGAAAGGCTTGGCAAAAAGAACCACGGTAAAGGGGTTAGGGTTGAACTAGCTGAAGAGGGAATTAAAGTAGATGTATACTGCATGATGAAATTCGGCATTTCCATCCCTTCAGTGGCTCAAAAAATCCAGGATAATATCCGTCAGGCCCTTCTTAATATGACAGCTCTTGACGCAGCAGAAGTAAATATCCATGTTGTGGGCATCCAATTCGAAAACCAGAAGCCTGAAAACGATTTCGAACAGGAAATGTAAACACCGAAACCAAAGGCATGCGAGTGTCTTTGGTTTTTTCTTTTGAATTTTTTACAGCTATAGCCCTGTTAAGCTTGATAAAGTTTCCCGGAAAAGCAACAATAATAGGGAAAGCCATTCGCATGTGACATGTGATGTGCTATTATCTTGTTAGGAAAGAGACAGGCTGTCAGCCGTAAAAGGAGTAATCGACGATGAAAAGAAGAACAGCAAGGGAAAAGGCGTTACAAGCCTTATTTCAGATTGATATAAGCAAGGCAGGATCGCATGAGGCCATAGCCCATGTCCTTGAGGGACAGGAGCATGATCGATATTTGACACAGCTCGTTGAAGGGACGCTCCGCCACCAGGACGAAATTGATGAAATTATTACCGCCCATCTTGAAAAGTGGACAATCGACCGTCTTGCCCATGTAGACAGGAGCCTTCTCCGCCTTGCCGTGTATGAGTTGAAATATGGCGGGGATGAGGTTCCTGCTAACGTGGTTTTGGACGAAGCGATAGAGATAGCAAAAATTTATGGAGATGACCAATCCAGCCGGTTTATTAACGGAGTGCTCTCGAAAATTAAACACAGCCTCTTATAAAAATACCCGGCAGTGGAGTCGTCCAAAAGAACAGGGGGATAAAAAATGACAGCAACAATCATTGATGGAAAAGAAATAGCAAAGAAAAAGAAGCAGGAAATTGCCAATGAGGTTGAAAAGCTAAAGGCAGAAGGCATTGTTCCCGGGCTGGCAGTAATATTGGTTGGCGACAACCAGGCTTCAAGGACATATGTCAACAGCAAGCAGAGAGCCTGCAAGGAACTTGGCATGCATTCTGTACAGATTGAGTACCCGGAATCACTGACAGAAGAAGAACTGCTGGGAAAGATTGCTGAATTAAATCAGGATGATACGATCCATGGAATTTTGGTTCAGCTTCCTCTCCCTAAAGCTATCAACGAAACCAGAGTGATCGAGGCCATTTCTCCCGAGAAGGATGTGGATGGTTTTCACCCTGTAAACATAGGGAGAATGATCACAGGTCAGGATGCTTTCATCTCCTGTACCCCATTCGGAATCCTGGTCATGCTGAAGGAAGCAGGCATCGAGATTGCCGGAAAGCATGCTGTTGTGGTTGGACGAAGCAATATTGTAGGGAAGCCAGTAGGGCAGCTGCTCCTTAACGAAAATGCAACTGTTACATACTGCCATTCAAGGACAAAGGATCTGGAAAAGCATACATTGGAGGCAGACATCATTGTAGCTGCTGTAGGAAGAGCCGGGTTTATTACAGAGCGTCATGTAAAGCCTGGAGCAGTTGTCATTGATGTAGGGATTAACCGCAATGAAGCAGGCAAGCTTTGCGGCGACGTTGCTTTTGAAGAGGCAAAGGAAAAAGCTGGTTTTATAACTCCTGTTCCGGGAGGCGTTGGGCCAATGACCATTACAATGCTTATGTTCAATACTTTAAAATCTGCACGCAATCATTTGAATAAGCTACAAAGCAGCAAAAGCTAACTCGCAAAAGGCTGCCTTTATCTATTAAGTCATGGCTCCTTCCTTCGCATAGTGACGGATGGAGTATCTAAACTTATAATAGATACAGGCAGTTTTTTTATAATGGTTCCATACCTTTCATAACGAAGAGGGGCGACTGAAAGCGCCCGAGATAGGCGGGATAGAAAAATGAAGGAACAGCGTCATTTAACCGTGCACGCTTTGACTAAGTACATAAAACGAAAATTTGACGCCGATCCCCATCTTCAGGACGTTTATGTAAAAGGGGAAATTTCCAACTTTAAGCAGCATTCCAGCGGCCATATGTATTTTACCCTTAAGGATGAGAAGGCAAGAATTTTAGCCGTAATGTTCACTAAGTTCAACAGGTCTGTCAAATTCCGGCCTGAGAATGGGATGAAGGTTCTGCTCAGAGGGGAAATAACACTATACGAGCCAAGCGGCCAGTACCAGATTTATGTCAAGGAAATGCAGACAGATGGGGTCGGGGACTTGTTTTTGGCGTTTGAACAGTTAAAAGAACGGCTGGAAAAAGAAGGGCTGTTCTCCCAGCGCTATAAAAAGCCGTTGCCGAGGCATCCTCAGACAGTAGGCGTAATCACTTCGCCTACTGGGGCGGCAATCAGGGATATAATTACCACCATCAAACGAAGGTACCCTGTAGCAAATATCCTTATTATCCCAGCTCTTGTGCAGGGAGATCAGGGGGCTGCTTCAATCGTAAGAGCTATACAGCTGGCAAATAAACGAACTGATATCGACACACTTATTGTCGGGCGGGGTGGCGGTTCGATTGAAGAGCTATGGTCTTTCAATGAAGAAATTGTCGCCAGGGCTATTTTTGCTTCTGCCATTCCCGTCATTTCTGCAGTAGGCCATGAGACGGACTTCACCATTGCAGATTTCGTTGCGGATATGAGAGCACCAACACCCACTGCGGCTGCAGAGCTTGCTGTACCGCATATAGATGAACTGATGGAAAGGGTTTTAAACAGACAAACCAGGCTGATACGGGCTATGAAAGAGAAAATTGGCGGGCAGCAGGAACGTTTTATGAGATTGAAAAAATCATATGCATTCCGGTATCCGAGAAGGCTTTATGAACAAAAAGTAGAACAGGTTGACAGGTTGACGGAGTCACTTTACCGAGGAGCAAGAAAGCTTACTGGAATGAAAGCGGATGACCATTCTCTTTTATTAAGGAGGCTTCAAAGGAAGCATCCGGAGGAATTGCGGAGGGCTTCACAGGAATCCCATCTGCGCCAGACAAGGGCTTTGAACCGGGCTATGGCTGCGATCCTGTCTGAAAAGCAAAAGGAGTTTAGCGGCATCGTGTCAACTCTTGAGGCTCTCAGTCCGTTAAAAATCATGGAACGGGGCTATAGTCTGGCCTATGCAGAGGATGGAAGCTTAATAAAAAAAGCGTCCCAGATCAAAAAAAATGACAGTATTCAGGTCCGGCTGCCGGACGGGCAGCTTGACTGCGTCGTAACAAATGTAGAGGAGAGTGAATAAAATGGCCAAGGAAAAAGAATTGACTTTTGAACAGGCAATGGAAAAATTGGAAGACATTGTTGAAAAACTGGAAGAAGGGGATGTACCTCTTGAAGAGGCCATTTCTTTTTACAAGGAAGGAATGGAGCTTTCCAAGCTTTGCCATAATAAACTAAAACACGTGGAAACTCAGCTTACACAGGTTCTAACGGATGATGGACAGGCTGTAGACTTCTCCATCAATGAGGAGGAATAATTTTGCAGACCGATCGACTCGGATCCTTTTCCAAGCAATACAAAACTCTCGTTGAAGAGCGAATGCGGGAAATCGTCAGCCAGCTTGAGGCGCCGGAAATTCTAAAAGAATCCATGCTCTACTCTCTTGAGGCAGGCGGGAAGAGGATCAGGCCGCTTTTGCTTTTTGCCACACTCAAGGCCTTCGGGCGCGCGCCAGAGGCTGGGAAGGACGTGGCAGCTGCCATTGAAATGGTACATACCTATTCTTTGATCCACGATGACCTCCCCAGTATGGATGACGATGACCTGCGGAGGGGAAAGCCTACAAACCACAAGGTTTACGGGGAAGCAACGGCAATTTTGGCAGGTGATGCTCTGCTGACATTAAGCTTCAACCTCTTGTCCCAGATTCCTGCTGATATAGCAGATGCAAATGTAAAACTAACGCTTGTCAATATGCTGTCAAACGCTGCCGGTGCAGAAGGCATGGTCGGGGGACAAGTTTCCGATATGGAAGGTGAAGGGAAAAATCTATCTTTAGAGGAGCTTGAGTACATCCATATTAATAAAACAGGGCGGATGCTTGTATATAGTGTCCTTGCAGGAGCAGAGATTGCGAATGCGGACGCGGAGACCAAAACAAAATTATCGAAGTTTGCGCACCATATCGGCCTTGCCTTCCAAATCAGGGATGACATTCTTGATCTGGAAGGAACAGTAGACCAAATTGGGAAGCCTGTTGGAAGTGACACAGAGAATGAAAAAAGCACCTATCCTTCGCTCCTGTCACTTAGTGGTGCCAAACAGGAGCTGGACCGGCATATCAGGGCAGCTAAACAAGCCCTCTCCTCAACAGGACTGGATTCAATATTGCTTAATGAAATTACAGATCTAATTGGGCTGCGGACATCTTAAAAGAGTATTAACATTGAGACAAGTAGCTGTTTATGCTATAATCCAACCTGATTGCTATAATGAACGTTAATCTTAAGTCAGAAATGAAAGTGAGTGGTCCGGTATGGATCTTTTATCAATAAAAGACCCTTCATTCTTAAAAGACCTTTCAATCAAAGAACTGGAATTGCTAGGGAATGATATCAGACAATTTTTAATCGAAAAGCTATCCAGGACGGGGGGCCATATCGGTCCAAATCTAGGAGTTGTTGAATTAACCATTGCCTTGCACAGGTGTTTTAATAGTCCGAGGGATAAAATTATATGGGATGTTGGACATCAGTCCTACGTACATAAAATATTGACAGGCCGAGCCTGTCATTTTGACACTTTAAGACAATATAAGGGTCTATGCGGTTTTCCAAAGATGATTGAAAGCGAGCATGATGTCTGGGAGACGGGCCACAGTTCAACTTCCTTGTCAGCGGCTATGGGAATGGCGGTAGCCAGGAACCTGAAGGGGGAAAAGTCCCATGTCGTCCCTGTTATAGGAGATGGCGCCCTGACCGGAGGAATGGCCCTGGAAGCGCTAAACCATATTGGGCATGAAAAAGAAAAAGTGATTGTGATTCTGAATGATAATGAAATGTCCATCGCTCCAAACGTAGGTGCAATCCATAATGTTCTTGGAAGGCTGCGAACAGCAGGGAAGTACAATTGGGTCAAAGACGAGCTTGAAGTGCTCCTGAAGAAGATTCCAGCTGTGGGCAATCAGCTTGCAGGTACGGCAGAGAGAATTAAGGACAGCCTGAAGTATATGTTTGTCCCAGGCATGTTTTTTGAAGAGCTTGGCTTTACCTATCTTGGTCCAGTCGACGGCCATAATTATGAAGACTTGTTTGACAACCTGGCCTACGCAAAAAAATGTGATGGTCCAGTCCTCCTTCATGTAATTACGAAGAAGGGGAAAGGCTATAACCCTGCTGAAAATGATAAAATTGGCACATGGCACGGGACAGGACCCTATAAAACCGATACCGGGGATTTTGTCAAGCCGGCAAGCGGCCCTCCAGCCTGGAGTTCCCTTGTAAGCGAAACGGTCAGGAAAGTGGCAAGGACAGACAAGCGGATCGTCGCCATTACGCCTGCAATGCCAGTTGGATCGAAGCTTGAAGGATTCGCTTCTGAATTTCCGGATCGCATGTTCGATGTCGGCATTGCTGAACAGCATGCGGCTACTTTTGCAGCCGGACTGGCCACTCAAAAAATGAAGCCTTTCCTGGCCATCTATTCCACTTTTCTCCAGCGGGCATATGATCAGGTAGTGCATGATATTTGCAGGCAAAATCTCAATGTTTTTATTGGGATTGACCGGGCCGGTCTTGTTGGTGCCGACGGGGAGACTCATCAAGGAGTTTTTGATATCGCCTTTTTAAGAAGCCTCCCAAACCTTGTGTTAATGATGCCAAAGGATGAAAATGAAGGTCAGCATCTTGTCTATACTGCATTAACCTATGACGAGGGACCAATCGCTCTTAGATTCCCCCGCGGAAATGGGCTGGGAGTTCCGATGGACGCCGAGTTAAAGCCAATTCCAATAGGGACCTGGGAAGTCCTCCGGCATGGAGAGGATGCAGCCATCCTGACTTTTGGAACCACTATCCCGATGGCCATTGAGGCGGCAGAAGCACTTGAAAAGCAAGGGGTATCGGTGAGAGTTATTAATGCCCGGTTCATAAAGCCGCTGGATGTCGAAATGCTTACAGGTATTCTGGAAGAAAACCTGCCGATACTGACAATAGAAGAAGCAGTGCTCCAGGGAGGCTTCGGGAGCTTCGTTCTCGAAACAGCCAATGAAATGGGCTACAGCGGAGCCAGGATTGACCGGATGGGCATTCCTGATAAATTCATTGAGCATGGGAGTGTCAATGAATTATTGGAAGAAATCGAATTCACTGTCGGCGCCGTTATTGAGAGAGTTAAATATCTGGCGCGGAAAAAAGAAAAAAGGGCGTAATGGATGAAAACTAAAAAAGAACGGTTAGATGTGCTTCTTGTCGAAAGAGGGCTTGCGGAAACCCGTGAAAAAGCGAAGCGTGCCATTATGGCCGGACAGGTATATTCAAAAGAAGAGCGCATGGACAAGGCCGGGGAAAAAGTGAATGCTGATATCCCGTTATCAATAAAGGGCAATGTTCTTCGATATGTCAGCAGAGGTGGCTTAAAGCTGGAGAAAGCCCTCAATACGTTTGACCTGAATGTCCAGGATAAAATCCTGCTTGACATAGGAGCATCGACCGGAGGATTTACAGATTGTGCCTTGCAGAATGGGGCAAAAATGTCCTATGCACTCGATGTTGGCTATAATCAGCTTGCCTGGAAGCTTAGGCAGGATGAGCGGGTTGTTGTTATGGAGAGGACCAATTTCCGGTACGTTACCCCAAGTGATTTAATAAAGGGTATGCCTGATTTTGCATCCATTGATGTCAGTTTTATTTCGCTGAAGCTGATTTTACCCGTACTGAAGACCTTGCTGGTTCCCGGGAGCAATGTTATTGCATTGGTAAAACCTCAGTTTGAAGCTGGCAGGGAACAGGTAGGCAAAAAAGGGATTGTCCGCGACCCAAAGGTTCATCAGTCAGTGCTCGAGAATATCATTGATTTTTCGATAAGCACAGGATTCGATGTGAAGGATCTTTCTTTCTCCCCAATAACGGGCGGAGATGGAAATATCGAGTTCTTGCTCCACCTTGTATGGAATGCCCCAGAGGGACATGGATCGGATCTTCTTGACAAAGCACCTTCCGAAATAGTGACGGAAGCACACAGAGAACTAAAATCGAAACGAACAGAGGAATAGGCGCGGGCCTGTTCCTTTTTTGCGGAACGAGATTGGTACTTCTGATCAGACTGTGCGGAATTTTGTTGAAACATTGTGCAATGAGTAAAAATCGGCTAACATAGAAGGTAGAAATTTAATGTTTTTGAGTGTTTCTAGAGGTGATATTATGAACAAAGGACAGCGTCATATCAAAATTCGTGAACTAATTGCTAATGACGAGATCGAGACACAGGACGATCTTGTCGAGAGACTTAAAAATGCCGGTTATAATGTAACACAGGCGACCGTATCGCGTGATATAAAGGAACTGCATCTTGTAAAGGTTCCTCTGATTGATGGCCGCTACAAGTACAGCCTTCCTGCGGACCAGCGCTTTAACCCGCTTCAGAAGCTTAAACGTTCCCTAATGGATGCGTTTGTGAGGATTGACCATGCAGGGCATTTGCTTGTGATGAAAACGATGCCGGGGAATGCAAATGCCATTGGCGCGTTAATAGACAATCTTGACTGGGAAGAAATCCTTGGGACGATTTGCGGGGACGATACAATCCTTATTATTTGCCGTACTACGGATGATACAGAAACGATAACCAACAGATTTCTTGAAATGCTTTAAAAAGAGGTGACTGCTTCTTGTTAAGTGAATTAACAATCAGAAACTTTGCCATTATAGAGTCCCTCTCCGTTTCATTTCAAAAGGGCCTCACTGTTTTGACAGGAGAAACAGGGGCGGGAAAATCAATCATCATCGATGCTGTACATCTTCTTGTTGGCGGCAGGGGATCCGCAGAATTTGTCCGTCATGGGGAAGAAAAGGCTGAAATTGAAGGGTTATTTTTTATTGATGGCAGCCAGCACCCGGTATTGGAAAAAGCGAAGGAGTTTGGAATTGAAGTGGAGGACGGAATGATCGTCCTTCGCAGGGATATTTCCAGAAGCGGAAAAAGTGTCTGCCGGGTGAATGGGAAATTGGTGACGATTGCCTTATTGAGAGAAGTTGGTTCTGCTTTAATCGATATTCACGGGCAGCATGAGCATCAGGAACTCATGGATGAAACCAAACATATCTCCCTGCTGGACCAGTTTGGGTCTGAAGAGATATTTCCGGCTGTACTTGAATATCAGAATGTATACCGGGATTATGAACAAAAGCTTAAAAAACTGAGAAGCCTGAGTGAGAACGAACAGCAAATGGCCCATAGACTTGATCTCATTCAATTTCAATATGAGGAAATCCAAAACGCTCAATTAAAAATAAATGAAGATGAAGAGCTGGCGGAAGAGAAACGAAAACTAAACAATTTTGAGAAGGTTTTTGAGAGCGTCCAGTCAAGCTATACTGCCATTAATGGAGACCAAAGAGGGTTAGATTGGATTGGATTGGCGATGGAGAACCTTGAAACTGCGGCAGAGCTGGATCCTGCCTATAAGGAATTACACGAGTCCGTTGCCAACAGTTTTTATTTGCTGGAAGATGCTGCGCGCTCGCTGAGGAATGAACTTGATGTTCTGGAATATGATCCCCAGAGATTAAACGAAATTGAAGACAGGCTGAATGAAATTAATCAGTTAAAGCGAAAATACGGCAAGACCATTGAAGAAATCCTTGAGTACTCGGCTAAAATAGAAGAGGAAATTGAGACATTGCAAAATAAGGAAGTCCATATCGGGCAGATGGAGAAGGAACTGGCGTCCTTAAAAAAAGATCTGCAGCTTGAGGCGGCCAATTTGAATAAAGCAAGAAAGAAGTGGGCCAAAAAGCTGACAGGGCTTATCCATCGGGAATTAAAAGAGCTTTACATGGAAAAAACTGTCTTTGAAGTGAAAATCGAGACAGATGAGGACCATTTCTTAAAGAATGGTGCGGATCAAGTTGAATTTTATATTTCCACAAATCCGGGGGAGCCGTTAAAACCATTGTCTAAAGTAGCCTCCGGGGGAGAATTATCAAGGATCATGCTGGCACTGAAAAGCATTTTTTCCAAACATCAAGGTGTTACATCCATTATTTTTGATGAGGTGGATACTGGTGTCAGCGGGAGGGTCGCACAGGCAATCGCCGAAAAAATATATAAAGTTGCCATGAATTCACAGGTACTTTGTATATCCCACTTGCCTCAGGTTGCGGCAATGGCAGATACACACTTGTACATTGCCAAAAAAATAAAAGGGGGCCGGACGAAAACATCGGTAACTCCTTTAACAGAGAGTGACAAGGTCCACGAAATTGGACGAATGATATCAGGTGTCGAAATAACCGATCTGACCAGGCAGCACGCCGAGGAATTATTGCAGCTTGCCCGGTTGATGAAAACTCCTACATGAAAAGCTATCCAAAAAGGGATAGCTTTTTTTATTTATTGGAGGTTATAAATGCGATATCTCAAGGCAAAATTAAAGATGTAGCCATAAAAGTGTGTGTGGACTAGAAGCGAGGAGAGTGGAAGGATTTTGAAAAAAGAATTTCTCAGACGATTTATTGGTGGAATTCTCCTTGTTTCATTGATTGTGTTAGGTTTTAGCAAACCCGTTCAGGATTATCTGTCAATACCTAAGCAAGTCACTTTATTTGAAGGTGATAAGCTTGATTTTTCAAATTCAGTATCTGTTGAAGCCAGTGTAAATAAACCAAGTGACAACATTGTAATAGACCAGAAAACAAATATGGTGTCTCTCGAAGCAAAGGAGCACGGAAAAGATGAGGTTGTGCTCGAGCTCGCTGGTTTTCCGATAAAAAAGGTCGATGTAAATGTTTTAAAGGATTTCAGGGTTATGCCTGGAGGACAGTCAATCGGAGTTAAACTAAATACAGTTGGAGTTCTGGTTGTAGGGCATCATCAGGTGCAGGCAGAAGAAGGCAGGGTGTCACCAGGTGAAACCGCAGGCATTAAGGTTGGCGACATCATCACAGAAATCAACGGCACGAGAATCGATAAAATGTCAGATGTGGGTCCTTTTGTCCAAAAAGCAGGTGAAAGCGGCCAGCCAATGGATATTGTTATCAAGCGGGAAAACCAAAAAGTCAGGACAAAGCTTGAGCCTAAGAAGGACAAGCAGGAAAATACCTTTAAGCTTGGGCTGTATATAAGGGATTCCGCCGCGGGCATTGGCACCATGACCTTCTACCATCCCGAATCAAAAAAATATGGTGCGCTTGGTCATGTTATCTCTGATATGGATACGAAAAAGCCGATTGTCGTAGAAGATGGGCAAATTGTCCGTTCTACCGTCACCTCAATTGAAAAAGGTGCGAACGGAGATCCTGGCGAAAAGTTGGCAAGGTTCTCTTCGGATCGGCAAGTGATTGGAAATATCAAACTAAATAGTCCATATGGAATCTTTGGGGAACTGAATAATGGGATTAAAAATGGGATAATGGATAAACCGATGCCAATTGCCCTTTCGCATCAAGTAAAAGAAGGGCCGGCCAAAATCCTTACAGTTGTTGATAATGATGAAGTAAAACTATTTGATATTGAGATAGTCTCTACAATTCCACAAAAGTTCCCTGCAACAAAAGGGATGGTCATTAAAGTCACCGATCCAAAACTCCTGGCAAAAACTGGAGGGATTGTTCAAGGGATGAGCGGCAGTCCGATCATCCAGGATAATAAATTAATTGGGGCGGTAACTCATGTCTTTGTAAATGACCCCACTAGCGGATATGGAGTTCATATTGAGTGGATGCTAAATGAAGCGGGAATTGATATTTATGACAAACCGAGAAAGCAAGCGAGTTAGTTTTACGATACAGTATTCCCCTCCGCCTGGCTGCAAAGCCAGGCGTCTTCTTTATGACTATTTTAAGGACTGACTACGGTTCAGGTCACGTTTGATTGCAGCAGGGGAATCGGAGACTCCACCTGCAGATGCCGGTTCTTCAGGGTAACCCTCATTTGAGCCCGCGGGTAGGTCCGCGGCCGCGCGAGCCCTGTTCGAAGGCGTTTTAATATCCCTTAGGAACGATCGGATTGTAAAAATATTCCATTCGACATAAATCCTTTTGGTTCTTTGTCAAGATGCGAAATTAGTCGAAATAAAGAGGGAATGGGAGGAAAATTTAGAATTTCTACCTTTTTTAAGAAAAACTAAAAAATAAAAGGATTTCCTGTTGCATTGTCGAATTAGTCATTTAGAATAGAAAATAGAGATGACTGGACTAGAGACCATATCTGGACAGAGGAGGAACCTGTAATTGAGTAAAATAAAAGTATGTGTCGTAGATGACAATAGAGAATTGGTAGGGCTTCTGGAGGAATATATCTCTTCTCAGGATGACATGGAGGTAATTGGGGTAGCGCATAATGGCCAGGATTGTCTGGATATGCTCAAAGATGCGGATCCGGATGTTCTTCTTTTAGATATTATTATGCCTCATTTGGATGGCCTCGCCGTTTTGGAAAAACTTCGTGATATGGGGAAGAGTGTGATTCCGAATGTCATTATGCTGACAGCTTTCGGTCAGGAAGATGTGACGAAGAATGCGGTGGATCTTGGCGCATCCTATTTTATCCTGAAGCCTTTTGATATGGATAATCTCGGAAGCCATATTCGTCAGGTAAGCGGAAAGGGCAAAAGCCAGAACCGCAAACCTGCTTCTCCGGGCTACAGATCAGCCGCAGAACAAAAACCAAAGAATCTGGACGCAAGCATCACAAGTATTATCCATGAAATTGGTGTGCCGGCACATATAAAAGGGTACCTTTACCTTCGTGAAGCTATCTCAATGGTCTATAATGATATTGAACTGCTCGGTTCCATTACAAAAGTGTTGTATCCGGATATTGCAAAAAAATATAACACCACCGCCAGCCGTGTTGAGCGTGCAATTCGACATGCGATTGAAGTAGCCTGGAGCCGCGGGAATATCGATTCAATTTCTTCTCTTTTTGGCTATACAGTCAGCATGTCCAAAGCAAAGCCGACAAACTCGGAGTTCATCGCAATGGTAGCGGATAAGCTGCGCCTTGAGCATAAAGCTTCCTGAAAGAGTTAGCCTGCTAATGCAGGAATAAAAACCGCATATTAAACATAATAAAAAACATCCTTCCTATTATTGGTCTTAACAGTAATTAGAAGGATGTTTCTGTTTTTTTGTTTTGATTGTAGTTAGAAGTGCTCTCTATTCTTTATCTTGTTTCTCAAGCTCAATCATTTTTTGAATCAGGATATGCTGCGGCATATGCATGATTTGTTCAAGCGGGAGCTTAAGGCTTTCTGCAAGCTTAACCGCTGTATCAGCTGAAATATTTAGTGGCTTCATTCTCTAACCTCCTTAAAAGGGTGTGATGGTTTTGACGTGGATTTTTGCCCACCGGGGTTTTTCATTGGCGTACCCGGAAAATACAATGAAGGCTTTTATTGAAGCAGAACGTGCAGGCGCGGACGGCATTGAATTAGATGTTCAAATGTCCAAAGATGGGCAGCTCGTGGTCATACACGATGAAAAACTGGATAGAACAACAGGGGAAAAAGGGTTTGTCAAAGATCTGTCTGCATCCGAATTAATGAGGCTGGATGCGAGATATAAGTTTAAGCAGACACTGGTAAAAAAAGAGCCTGTCCCGCTCCTTCGGGACGTTCTGGAGTGGCTGTCTAACACATCGCTCCAATGCAATATCGAATTAAAGAATGGGACTTTCCCCTATCATGGAATGGAAGATAAAGTCATTGATCTGATTCGGGAACTCAAACTGGAAGAAAAGATCATTTTATCATCCTTCAACCATTACAGCATTGTCCATGTGAACAGGCATGCACCTGATATTGAGACAGCCCCTATACTTGCCGAGGGGATTTATATGCCCTGGGTTTATGCCAAGTCGATTCTTGCTTCCGGTTTTCATCCCCATTATCGGTATGCCCATGATGAAATCATAAAAAAATCATGCCAGCATCATATCGCTGTCCGCCCATACACTGTCAATAATGAATCCGAAATCCAGAGGTTAATAAAAGCCGACTGTTCGGCCATCATCACGGACGACCCTGCAAAGGCTAAAAGAATAAATGACGACATCCATTAAAAGGCCGTGAATCTCTTCTTTTCACGGCCTTTCCTCGTCCCTTTTTGCAGTCTGGAAACGGGTCTGGACTTTATTCCTCTTCCTGTCGCGATAAAGAATGAAACCTGCTACAAATGCAAGTCCTGCCAAAAACAGCAGGAGCCCCGTTAAGAACTGTATCCAGAGATATGGAAATGGAGGCTGAATGATCCCGAAAACCATATCTCGCATCAATTTGACTCCGTAAGCAGCGAGCCCTCCAGGTATCAATAATATAATAAGAGCGATTATCCTGGTCATCAGATATCCCTTCAAAATAAATTGGTCTTCCAGTTGTATCATAAAACAATGAAGATATTTGTCAAGGGATTAAAAAGGGGTTAAAATGAACCTTGAATAAAATTGCAGACTTAATTAACTGGTGTGAAAAATATTTCTCGTTTTTAGGTGGGATGGTATGCAAAAGACGGTAATTGTTGGGGCAGGCAAAGGCGGAAGTGCCATTTTGAAAATGCTGATGGAGTCAGCTGAAATTTCAGCAGTGATTGATATTGACCCAACTGCACCGGGCATTCTGCTTGCCAAAAAAGCCGGAATCCCTACTGGCACTGATTGGAGGCCTTTTATAACAGCCGATATTGAGTTAGTGGTAGAGGTGACTGGAGATGAAGCGGTTTTCAACCAAATCAGGAAAATAGCAGGAAAAAACACAATGATGATCCCTGGCAGTGTAGCCTACATGGTTTCAGCACTTTTGGAGGAGAAGGAAGAGCTTATCTACAAGCTGCGAAATGAAACATGCAAACATGAGCTTATTTTTAATTCAAGCGGAGACGGGATGATTGTTGTGGATACATCAGGGATTGTGACCGTCTTTAATAACAGCGCAGAAAGTATTTTCGGGCTTTCAAAGGATGAGGTGGTTGGAAAGCAGGTCCTTGACGTTATACCGACCAGCCGTCTCCCAAATATCCTGAGCTCACGTAAAACGGAAATCAACCAGGAGCATATCCTCGAAAATGGAACAAAAATCATAACGACCCGAATTCCGTTGGTGGACGAAAATGGACATATACTCGGTGCCTTTGCCGTCTTTAAAGATATAACGGAAGTAGTGCGTCTTGCAGAGGAAATCACCAATTTAAAAGAAATCCAGACCATGCTTCAGGCGATCATTCAATCCAGTGATGAAGCAATCTCCGTTGTGGATGAAGACGGGCGCGGAATCTTGATTAACAGAGCTTATACCAGAATTACAGGTTTAACGGAAGCGCAAGTCATTGGAAAGCCGGCAACTGCTGATATTTCTGAAGGTGAAAGCATGCATATGAAGGTCCTGGAGACACGGAGGCCAGTGCGTGGTGTAGCAATGAGGGTGGGGCCAAACAAAAAAGAGGTAGTGGTCAATGTTGCACCTATCATTGTAGACGGGAAGCTGAAAGGGAGTGTCGGGGTCATCCATGACATGTCGGAAATCAAGAGTTTAAACAGGGAATTGAACCGGGCACGGCAGATCATCAGGACTCTTGAAGCAAAATATTCCTTCCAGGATATCATAGGAAACTCTGAGGAAATGACCCTTGCGATTGAACAGGCCAAACTCGGGGCGAAAACTCCTGCAACCGTCCTCCTTCGGGGTGAATCGGGTACGGGAAAGGAATTGTTCGCCCATGCAATACATAATGACAGCAACAGAAAATTTAATAAATTTATTCGGGTTAATTGTGCTGCTATTACCGAATCACTCCTTGAAAGCGAGCTTTTTGGGTATGAGGAGGGAGCTTTCTCGGGAGCAAAGAGAGGCGGAAAGCGCGGTTTTTTCGAAGAGGCGAATAACGGGAGCATCTTTCTGGATGAAATCGGGGAGCTCCCCGCCAACACTCAGGCCAAGCTGCTTCGGGTGCTCCAGGAAAATGAAATTGTCAGGGTCGGCGGGACCAAACCAGTTCCTATTAATGTTCGGGTAATCGCCGCCACAAATATAAATCTTGAGAAGGCTATAGCTAATGGGACATTCAGGGAGGATTTATACTACCGGCTTAACAGGATGCCAATTCAGATTCCGCCGCTAAGGAAGAGGAAGGAAGATATTCCCCTCCTTTGTGAAAGGCTGATTCATAAAATAAACCAGGATTACGGGAGGAATGTTGAGGGAGTCTCGGATGCAGCAGTAAGGAAATTAATGCAATATGATTGGCCGGGCAATGTACGGGAACTCGAAAACGTCCTTGGGAGAGCGATCATCTTCATGAATTATCATGAAACAGTGATAGATGCTATTCATCTTCCTACTTTTGTTGGACAAACAGAATTAAGAGCTGGACCTGTTTATCAGGAAGGCGAGAAATTGCCAACTCTTTCTGTTCAGCTTGAAAAACATGAAGCTAATATAATTAGGGACACACTAGTAAGTGTGAAGGGAAATAAAACCCTTGCTGCAAAATCACTGGGGATTTCTGTACGAAATTTATATTATAAACTTGAAAAGCTTGGTATTGAAGTAAATGGCATGCAATAAATTGCACAGTTTGAAAAGAATTGCAGAGACTGGCTGGGAGAAGAGGAATACTTTCAAGGGATTGATCTTGGCATACTTCTTGCATCATGAATTGTAGATCTATTTCGCAATGCTAACATTTGGGAGGAACAGACATGGAGATATTCAGCTATCTTGAAAAGTATGATTATGAGCAGCTTGTTTTTTGTCAGGATCAACAATCTGGACTAAAGGCGATCATCGCCATACATGATACCACTCTGGGACCAGCTCTTGGAGGCACAAGAATGTGGACCTATGCATCGGAGGAAGCTGCAATTGAGGATGCATTGCGCCTGGCAAGAGGGATGACCTATAAAAACGCCGCCGCCGGACTGAATCTGGGAGGCGGGAAAACGGTCATTATCGGTGACCCTCGTAAAGATAAAAATGAAGAAATGTTCCGGGCTTTTGGAAGGTACATCCAAGGCTTGAATGGACGTTATATCACAGCAGAGGACGTTGGAACAACGGTAGCCGATATGGATTTGATCCATGAAGAGACTGACTATGTGACAGGGATATCACCCGCATTCGGTTCCTCTGGGAATCCGTCGCCTGTTACAGCCTATGGTGTTTACCGGGGCATGAAGGCAGCGGCCAAGGAAGCGTTCGGCAGCGATTCACTTGAAGGGAAAGTAGTAGCGGTTCAAGGAGTTGGAAACGTTGCATATAATCTCTGCCGTCATTTGAATGAAGAGGGAGCAACACTTATCGTTACCGACATTAATAAAGAGGCCGTTCAAAAGGCAGTGGATGAGTTTGGGGCAAGAGCAGTGGATCCAGATGAGATATACAGCATAGAGTGTGATATTTATGCTCCCTGTGCACTTGGTGCAGTCATTAATGATGAAACCATTCCCCACATTAAAGCAAAGGTTATTGCAGGAGCTGCCAACAATCAGCTGAAAGACCCAAAACACGGGGATATCATTCATGAGTTGGGGATTATCTATGCTCCTGATTATGTCATTAATGCTGGCGGAGTGATCAATGTGGCTGATGAACTTTATGGCTATAACAGTGACAGGGCTCTGAAGAAGGTGGAGCAAATATACAATAATATTGCTAAGGTGATTGAAATAGCAAAACGAGACGGCATTCCTACCTATTTGGCAGCAGACCGGATGGCAGAGGAGCGCATTGAGAGGATGCGAAATTCACGTAGCCAGTTCCTGCAGAATGGACACCACATTTTAAGTCGCCGAGGCTGATGAATGATGCGCTGGATGTCGTGTGTTCGGCGCATCCCTCTTGGAAAAGACCGGTAGGAGGTTATAGATTTGCTGAATAGAGAATTTCGGATTCTGGTCATTAATCCGAAATCAACATCAACAAAGGTTGGAATCTATCATAATGAGGTTCTGATTTTGGAAAAGACCATCGAACATGACCTGGAAATGCTAAATTCATTTGAAAACATTTCTGATCAATACGGGTTCAGAAAAAATGACATCCTTGAAACATTGGATATGGAAGGAATCAATATTTCCAGACTTGATGCAGTTTGCGGCAGGGGAGGTCTTGTCCGCCCAATTGAAGGAGGGACATATATTGTTAATCCTCCAATGCTTAAGGACCTGAGGAGCGGGTATTCCGGCCAGCATGCCTCCAACCTTGGCGGAATTATCGCATTCGATATCGCAAATGCATTGAATATACCCGCATTTATTGTTGATCCTGTAGTGGTGGATGAACTGGATCCAGTTGCCCGAATATCCGGATTTCCACTAATTGAAAGAAAAAGTATCTTCCACGCACTTAATCAAAAAGCTGTTGCCCGCAGGGTGTCCCGGGAGTTAGGGATTTTATATGAAGAACTGAATTTAATCATTGCCCATTTAGGTGGAGGAATAACAGTTGGTGTACATAAGAACGGCAGGGTGATAGATGTCAATAATGGATTGAATGGTGATGGTCCCTTCAGTCCCGAACGGGCGGGAACCGTTCCGGCGGGAGATCTTGTTTCCCTGTGTTTTTCAGGCGGATTCTATCGGAGTGAAATGATGAAAAAGCTGATAGGGCAAAGCGGACTTTCCGGATACCTTGGCACGAATGACAGAGTGAAAGTAGAAAAGATGATTGAGAAGGGCAATACTGACGCTAAGAGGATCTATGCGGCAATGGCCTACCAGGTGGCAAAAGAAATTGGTGCAGCCAGCACGGTTTTATACGGGAAGATTGACGCAATCGTTCTTACGGGAGATTTGGCTTACGGAAAAGTGCTTGTCAATGAAATTTCCGAGCGGGTGAACTGGATTGCAGATATTATTGTCCATCCGGGAGAAAATGATCTTCAGGCGCTGGCAGAAGGAGCATTGCGTGTCCTGCGAGGGGAAGAGCAAGCCAAGAATTATGATTAGTATCAGTTGGAGGAGGATGCTGCATGGCGGAGGAATATGATTTAGTGATTTTAGGCGGAGGCACTGGAGGATATGTGGCGGCAATAAGGGCGGCACAGCTTGGCCTGAAAACCGCTGTCGTTGAGAAAGCAAAGCTTGGAGGTACCTGCCTGCATAAGGGCTGTATACCAAGCAAGGCGCTGCTGCGAAGTGCAGAGGTTTATGCAACAGCCAAACGGAGCGATGAATTTGGAATTGCGACCGGGGAGGTGAGCGTTAACTTTGCGAAGGTCCAGGAGCGTAAAGAAAAGATTGTCGAACAGCTCTATAAAGGGGTTACCTACCTAATGAAACAAGGGAAAATTGATATATACGAAGGAATGGGGAGAATCCTTGGACCTTCAATATTTTCCCCAATGCCCGGAACCATTTCAGTCGAGATGTGTGATGGTTCTGAAAATGAGATGCTCATTCCGAAGAATGTCATTATTGCCACTGGTTCCCGGCCGCGCGTCTTACCTGGGCTAGAAGCAGACGGGAAACAG
This sequence comes from Mesobacillus foraminis, assembly GCF_004340465.1. Classification (GTDB taxonomy): domain Bacteria; phylum Bacillota; class Bacilli; order Bacillales; family Cytobacillaceae; genus Mesobacillus_B; species Mesobacillus_B foraminis. The sequence continues at coordinate 81,777 of NZ_SLVV01000009.1, forward strand.
ATTCTGACTTCCGAGGAAGCCCTTAATCTCCAAGAACTGCCCCAATCCATCATTATTGTTGGCGGCGGTGTAATTGGCATAGAATGGGCATCCATGCTTGCTGATTTTGATGTGGACGTAACAGTGCTCGAGTATGCCGACAGAATCATTCCAACCGAGGATATCGAGGTTTCGAAAGAAATGGAGCGCCAAATGAAGAAAAAAGGCGTCACGGTTGTAACAGGTGCTAAAGTGAAGCCGGACACGCTGGAAAAAGGGGAGCAGGTGCTGGTTGAAGCCGAGGTCAAGGGTGAAACAAAAGTATACAAGGCGGAGTCCCTGCTAGTATCAGTAGGCAGAAGTGGGAATGTAGAGGGAATTGGACTTGAAAATACTGAAATCCAGCTGAAGGATGGATTCATAGAAACAAATGAATTCTACCAGACAAAAGAATCCCACATATACGCAATAGGAGATTGCATCGGCGGCCTCCAGCTTGCCCATGTTGCTTCACATGAAGGAATCCATGCGGTCGAACACATTGCGGGCCACAAACCATCTCCTATTGATTATACGCTTGTCTCAAAATGCATTTACAGTTCTCCAGAAGCGGCCAGCGTCGGTCTGACAGAGAAGGAAGCAAAAGATAGAGGACTTAACGTGAAAATTGGTAAGTTTCCATTCAAGGCCAATGGAAAAGCCCTGGTGTTTGGGGAATCAGGTGGTTTTGTAAAAATTATTGCAGATAAAGATACGGATGACCTATTAGGTGTACATATGATTGGGCCGTATGTGACCGATCTGATTTCCGAGGCGGGACTGGCAAGAGTTCTAGATGCAACTCCCTGGGAGATTGCTCAGACCATCCATCCACATCCCACTCTTTCCGAAACGATTGGCGAGGCTGCACTGGCAGCCGACGGAAGAGCAATCCATTCATAATCCAAAATTGACATTTTCTATTAAAACATTAGGAGGTACTATTATGGAAAAAAATCGTCATGGTACTCTAGGATTAACCGATGATCAGGTATTAGAGATGTATGAAACCATGATCCTTGCCCGCCGGATTGATGAGAGGATGTGGCTTTTAAACCGTGCCGGGAAAATACCATTTGTCATCTCGTGCCAGGGCCAGGAAGCTGCCCAGGTAGGAGCGGCCTATGCCCTTGACCGGAACAAGGACTACATCCTTCCTTACTACAGGGATATGGGTGTCGTCCTGACATTTGGTATGACTCCAAAAGAACTGATGCTTTCAGGGTTTGCAAAAGCGGAAGATCCCAATTCGGGAGGCCGTCAAATGCCTGGTCACTTTGGACAAAAGAAAAACAGGATCGTAACGGGATCTTCCCCGGTTACAACCCAGGTGCCCCATGCTGTGGGAGTGGCGCTCGCAGGACGGATGGAAGGGAAGGACCTTGTCTCTTTCGTGACGTTTGGGGAAGGATCATCCAACCAGGGCGACTTTCACGAAGGGGCAAACTTTGCAGGAGTCCACAAATTGCCCGTGATTTTTATGTGCGAGAATAATAAATATGCCATTTCGGTCCCAGTTGAAAAGCAGCTAGCCTGTGAAAAGGTTTCTGATCGTGCGATAGGATATGGCATGCCAGGCATCACTGTGGATGGAAATGACCCCCTTGAGGTGTATAAGGCAGTTAAGGAAGCAGCGGACAGAGCCCGCAAAGGAGAAGGACCTTCATTGATCGAAACGGTATCGTACCGTCTGACTCCGCATTCCTCTGACGATGATGACCGGAGCTACCGTACGCCCGATGAGGTTGCAAAGGCGAAGGCCATGGATCCGATTACTACGTTTGCTGCTTATTTAAAAGACGCTGGTGTTTTGAATGATGAGATAGAAAAGGAGATCAATGACAAGGTGATGAATCTGGTCAACGAGGCAACTGACTACGCAGAGAATGCACCGTACGCTGATCCCGAACACGCCTTAAAATATGTGTATGCACAAGAGTAAGGGGGAAGGAAAATGGCTGTAATATCTTATATAGATGCTGTAACAATGGCAATCGAGGAAGAGATGTCACGGGACTCAAAGGTTTTTGTCCTTGGTGAAGACGTAGGGAAAAAGGGGGGAGTCTTTAAAGCCACGCAAGGCCTTTATGAAAAGTTTGGCGAAGAACGAGTGATTGATACCCCTTTGGCGGAGTCCGCCATTGCGGGAGTTGGAATCGGAGCTGCCATGTACGGTATGAGGCCGATTGCAGAAATGCAATTTGCCGACTTCATTATGCCGGCAGTCAACCAGATTATTTCTGAGGCTGCCAGAATCCGTTACCGGTCCAATAATGACTGGAGCTGTCCAATTGTCATCCGTGCGCCGTACGGAGGGGGAGTGCATGGTGCTCTTTACCATTCTCAATCAGTAGAAGCTGTTTTTGCCAATCAGCCCGGTTTGAAAATTGTCATGCCCTCCACTCCTTACGATGTAAAGGGATTATTAAAAGCGGCTATCCGGGATGATGATCCTGTCTTATTTTTCGAGCATAAACGGGCCTATCGCTTAATTAAAGGGGAAGTTCCGGATGACGATTATGTCCTGCCAATCGGCAAAGCTGATGTAAAGCGGGAGGGTGAAGACATTACAGTCATCACCTACGGTCTGTGTGTCCATTTTGCCCTTCAGGCAGCCGAGCGACTTGCCAAGGATGGAATTTCCGCCCATATCCTGGATTTAAGAACAGTCTATCCATTGGATAAGGAAGCAATAATTGAAGCGGCCTCAAAAACGGGTAAGGTCCTGCTTTTAACGGAAGATAACAAAGAAGGAAGCATTATGGGGGAAGTGGCCGCGATTATTGCTGAGAATTGCCTGTTTGACCTCGATGCTCCGATCCGGCGTTTGGCAGGCCCCGATATTCCGGCAATGCCATATGCTCCAACGATGGAAAAATTCTTTATGGTCAACCCTGATAAGGTGGAAAAAGAAATGAGAGAGCTGGCAGAATACTAATTGTAATAGTCGGAGAAGGAGGGTCATCTAGTGGCTATTGAACAAATCAAAATGCCCCAGCTGGGAGAAAGCGTAACGGAAGGAACAATCAGTAAGTGGCTTGTTTCTCCCGGAGATAAAGTAAATAAATATGATCCGCTCGCTGAGGTCATGACAGACAAGGTGAATGCAGAGGTTCCGTCTTCTTTTTCGGGAACCATTAAAGATTTGATTGCAAATGAAGGTGATACACTTTCAGTAGGTGAAGTCATTTTAACAATCGAAGTGGCAGGCACGGCTGCCGCTGAAGAAGCGGGAGGCACAAAAGCAGGTGAAAATGAAGAGGCGGGCATTCAACAAACAGAGGCCAATTCCGCGACACCTGGTTCCGTCGTGAATCCGGCCAAAAGCCGATATTCACCAGCTGTTTTAAAACTATCACAGGAGCACTCCATCGATCTATCTCTTGTAAAGGGGACTGGAGCAGGCGGCAGGATAACCAGAAAAGATCTTCAAAGAATGATTGAAACAGGCAATATACCAGCATCAGCTCAAGCAGGGGAAAAACCAGAACCGCAGCAATTGGAAAAGACAGTCAAGAGTCCGGCAGCAGCCGTACCTGCACCGTCCATTCCTATGAACGCAGGAGATGATGAAATCCCTGTGACAGGGGTGAGGAAGGCAATAGCTGCAAACATGCTTCGGAGCAAGCATGAAATCCCTCATGCCTGGACCATGGTGGAGGTTGATGCAACGTCACTAGTGGAGTACAGGAACGGCATGAAAGATGAATTTAAACAAAGGGAAGGGTTTAATCTGACTTTCTTTGCCTTCTTTGTAAAAGCTGCCGCTCAGGCCTTAAAGGAATATCCTGAAGTCAATTCAATGTGGGCAGGGGAAAAAATCATCCGGAAAAAGGATATTAATATATCCATTGCGGTTGCCACCGATGATGCCCTTTTTGTCCCGGTTATCAAACATGCAGATGAAAAAACGATTAAAGGCATGGCCCGAGAAATTTCCGAACTAGCGTCGAAAGTCCGTTCCGGCAAACTGCAAGCAGAGGATATGCAGGGCGGGACATTTACAGTCAATAACACTGGTTCATTCGGCTCGGTTCAATCAATGGGGATTATTAACTATCCTCAGGCTGCCATTTTACAGGTGGAATCAATTGTAAAAAGACCTGTCGTCATGAACAATGGGATGATTGCTGTAAGGGACATGGTAAACCTGTGTTTATCTCTTGACCACCGTGTGCTGGATGGCCTCATCTGCGGCAGGTTCCTGCAGCGGGTGAAAGAAATCATTGAAACCATATCTAAGGAAACGACGTCCATTTATTAAGGAAAAACAGCATTGTGCAAAAACACAATGCTGTTTTTATATTAGAATAACATCTGGACATGGGACCGAAGCTGCTGGCAATTTCCAAGCCTCCCCTGTTATACTACAATTATAGGGAATAGTTTGAAAGTTATAAAAATATATTTTACCTTTTGAAAGGAGGGGAGGGCTGTCCGAAAAGGGCAGTGGATTATGGAGATTGATAAAATGAAGGCGGAGCTTTTTCCCAAAGTCAGTCAAGAAGCATGGATGCACAAGACCAAGGAGTCCCTTAATGGCAAAAGTTTTGAAAGCCTTTACAAAAGTACATATGAAGATATATTGCTAAAACCGCTTTATGGGATGGAGGATGTTGACGGGGAAAGGCTTCCTCAGTATCCCGGTCTCCCGGATTTCAGACGGGGAATGGATACTCCGGGAACCTTTAAAGGCGGATGGCACGTTGCCAATAAAATATCCTATATTGACGCTGAAAATCTCAGGGATAAAATCAGGACAGCCCTGTCGATGGGCCAGACAGCGATTGCTTTCGAGATTAAACCATCACTTTTCTCTTCGCCGGATAAGTTAAAAGACTTTCTGGCTGAATGCCAGTCACTTGGTCCTTTCAGCATCAACACAGGGAGTTACTGCGAGGCTTTTTTGGCTTTTATGATCCTGGCAAGGACGGAATCTGGAAAAAACAGTGAAATAGATGGTTTTATCGCGTCCGATCCTATTGCCGAAGCTGCACGATATGGAGCCCTTCCACTCGAGGAAAAAGAGTTTTTTAACAGATGGGAACATACGATAGCATTTACAGATCAGCAGCTGCCCGGTGTCAAAACCATTCTTGTCAATACAGCTCCCTACCATAACGGCGGGGCTAATGCGGTACAGGAACTGGCGATTGCCATTTCGTCCGGCATTTTTTATCTTCAGCAGCTGATCGACAGAGGCTGGGAAGTCGATCATGCATTAGAAAAACTCGTTTTTCATTATTCCATCGGAGCGAATTTCTTCATGGAAACCGCAAAGCTTAGGGCCGCCCGGATTTTGTGGGATAAAGCAATGGAAGCATACGGGGTGGCTGCCGGTAAACGCAAGATGCTCATTTCAGCTGAAACCTCGATGTTCACTAAAACGGTCCTGGATCCAAATGTTAATCTCCTGCGGGCAGGGAATGAAGCTTTTGCAGCAGTTTTGGGCGGAGCCAGGTTTCTTGATGTGAGGTCTTTCAATGAAACGTTTGGCAAACCCAATGCATTTTCTGAAAGAATAGCCCGAAACACGCAGCTGATCCTGAAAGCAGAGGCCCAGCTTGAAAGGGTGTCCGATCCAGCTGGCGGTTCATGGTATATTGAGGCACTAACGCATCAATTAGCACAGCAGGCTTGGGACCTTTTTTTAGAAATGGAGGATATAGGAGGAATTCTGGAGGCATTGAAAAAAGAATGGCTTCAAACTAAACTTCATGAAGTCTTGACTAAACGGAAACACGATATTCTTTTTAGAAAGCAAAGCATCATAGGAACAAATGTTTATGCAAACCTGTCCGAAAACATCGGAAAGAAGGAAGCTTCTGTCGAGGATGCATTATCTGCTCCCGGTTCCATTGAGGAGATAATGGAAAAGGTGGCATCTTCCCAGCCCGTGTTTATTTCGGCCTCCAGTTCTGAAGCCGCTGAGAGTTTTCAACCTGTCCCCTCTATAAGACTGGCTGAGCCATTTGAAGAACTGCGGTACAAAGCTGCAGAGATTGAAAAGCTGTCAGGAAAGAAGCCGGCCATAGGCCTGATTGTGCTTGGAGAGCTGCAGCAGCACAAGCCCAGGGTTGATTTTATCAGCGGCATAATGGCGGCTGGCGGTATTGAAACCCTTAAAAGTCCAATGGTAACAGAATCTATGGAAGCCATCGAGTTTATCAAGTCAACTGGTTTGATTCATATTTGTGTTTGCGGCGGAAACCGGCAGTATAAGGAAATGGGTCCAGGACTGATTAAGGAAATAAAATCGGTGCTCCCTCATGTAAAGCTTAGTCTTGCCGGATTTCCTGAAGAGGAAATGAGAAAAGAGCTTACAGCAGGGGGCATCGAGAAATATATCCATGCAAAGATCAATAGCTGTGAGCTCCTTTCAAATTTATTGCAGGAGCTGGAGGAGGATTTCAATGAAGGCAAAGCCTGATTTTAGAAAAGTTGCATTGTTTTCAACCGAAAGAGCAATTGCCTCCGAACTTGAGAAAGAGAAGGCAGTCCAAATTGGAAAAGAAGCAGAAATTGATTGCTATGAGACAAATGAAGGAATCAAGCTGAAGGGGCTTTATACAGGGAAGGATACAGCAGGGCTAGCAAATTTGGAGGATAAACCCGGATTCCCGCCTTATACGAGGGGCCCTTATCCTGCCATGTATGTGAACAGGCCATGGACAGTGAGGCAATATGCTGGTTTTTCGACAGCGGAGGAAAGCAATTCCTTTTACCGGCGCAACCTGGCAATGGGGCAAAAAGGGCTGTCTGTTGCGTTTGACCTGGCGACCCACCGTGGTTATGACTCTGATCATCCGAGGGTTGTCGGGGATGTCGGGAAAGCCGGGGTCGCCATCGATTCCATCCTGGATATGAAAATCCTTTTTGAAGGGATTCCCCTTGACCAGATGTCCGTATCCATGACAATGAATGGTGCGGTCCTGCCAATCATGGCTTTTTTCATTGTAACAGCTGAGGAACAGGGGGTTTCACAGGAAAAATTATCAGGGACGATACAGAATGATATTTTAAAAGAATACATGGTAAGGAACACTTATATTTATCCGCCTGATATGTCCATGAAAATCATTGCCGATATTTTCGAATACACCTCTAAATACATGCCTAGGTTTAACTCGATCAGCATTTCTGGGTATCATCTGCAGGAGGCAGGCGCTCCTGCAGACCTTGAGCTTGCCTATACGCTTGCAGATGGGCTGGAATACGTGAGGACAGGGCTGAAAGCAGGGATTGATGTTGATTCCTTTGCACCGAGGCTTTCGTTTTTCTGGGCCATTGGGATGAATTATTTCATGGAAGTGGCAAAAATGAGGGCCGCTCGCCAGATCTGGGCAAAAATGATGAAATCCTTTCAGCCCCAGAATCCAAAGTCTATGGCACTCAGGACCCACACCCAGACCTCAGGATGGAGCCTGACAGAACAAGATCCTTACAATAATGTCATCCGTACACTAATTGAGGCCCATGCAGCCGCTATGGGACATACACAGTCCCTGCATACGAATGCACTGGACGAAGCAATCGCCCTGCCAACTGATTTCTCTGCAAGGATTGCACGGAATACCCAGCTTTTCTTACAGGAAGAAACCGGGATGACGAATGTCATTGATCCGTGGGGCGGGAGCTATTATGTGGAAAGTTTGACGGCCAGGCTTGCTGAACGTGCCTGGGAACATATTGAGGAAATTGAAAAACTCGGAGGTATGGCAAAAGCGATTGAGACTGGACTCCCCAAAATGAAAATTGAAGAAGCTGCTGCCAGGCGTCAGGCACATATTGATTCTGGGCGGGAAACGATCATCGGAGTAAATTGCTTTAGAGTGGATACGGAAGAGCCGCTTGAGATCCTTGATATTGATAATTCTGCTGTCCGTCAAACTCAAATCGATAGGCTTAATTACTTGAGAGCATCCCGGGATCAAGACCAGGTGGACCAGGCTCTGGACCAGCTCACTGCAGCAGCAAAGTCCGGACTTGGGAATTTACTGGAGCTTGCTGTCAGGGCGGCAAGGGCCAGGGCAACGCTGGGTGAAATTTCCTACGCGGTCGAAAAGGCAGCTGGCAGACATAAGGCTGTCATCCGTTCCATCAGCGGTATATACAGTTCTTCTTATGCTGATGAAGAAGAAATAGAAGCGGTAAGGAATATGACCGAGGAGTTTCTTGAAAACGAAGGAAGACGTCCGAGAATATTAATTGCAAAGATGGGGCAGGATGGCCATGATCGTGGTGCAAAGGTTATTTCAACTGCCTTTGCCGATTTGGGGTTTGATGTAGATATTGGCCCATTATTCCAGACTCCTGAAGAGACCGCCGTACAGGCAGTAGAAAATGATGTGCATGTTGTCGGCATCAGCTCACTTGCTGCAGGCCATAAAACCCTTCTCCCGCAGCTGGTCCAGGAATTAAAAAAGCATGGAAGAGATGACATTGTCGTCGTTATCGGCGGTGTCATACCGGCACAGGATTATAAATTTCTTTATGATCAAGGTGCCCGTGCTATTTTTGGTCCGGGCACAGTGATTCCAGTTGCTGCCCAGAAAGTAATTAAAACTGTCTATGAACGCCTTGGTTATGAGGAAGTGGGACCGTAGATGGAGAACCAGAAAAAACCAGATAAATTTAAAACCAGCAATGATCCATACTCCAATCATAAAAGCAGGGGAGGGGAGGAAGCGTCACCTTCCAATGCTTCAAACGAAAGACTGTTAAAAGCAGGAAGATTTGTCAAGAAGGAAGGCGCCGGTGAACTCAATATTGCCCGCCTTTCTGCAGAGATTCTTGCGGGAAGCAGGGCTTCTCTTGCAAGGGGAATTACCCTTATTGAAAGCAATACTGAACAACACTTTCAAAAAGGGCAAAACCTCCTTGAATCTCTCCTGCCTCATTCAGGAGGTTCCATCCGCATTGGCATAACTGGCGTGCCGGGTGCAGGGAAAAGCACTTTTATTGAAGTGTTCGGTTCTTACCTTTGCGATCTTGGAAAAAAAGTTGCCGTCCTTGCCATCGACCCTACTTCCAGCCTGAGCGGCGGAAGCATCCTCGGGGATAAGACCAGAATGGAAACCCTGGCGAGGAACCCTCATGCTTTCATCCGCCCGTCCCCATCCGGGGGGAAGCTTGGAGGGGTCCATCGGAAGACCAGAGAAACGATGCTGATTTGTGAAGCTGCAGGATTTGATGTGATTTTAGTTGAGACGGTCGGGGTGGGACAAAGTGAAGTCGTCGTCCGGGATATGGTTGACTTTTTTATGCTGCTGGTTTTGACAGGTGCCGGGGATGAGCTTCAGGGAATGAAGAAGGGGATTATGGAGCTTGCGGATGCCATCATTGTAAATAAAGCCGATGGTTCAAACCAGGAAATGGCGAATAAAGCCCGTGAAGAATATAATCGGATTCTTCACTATCTTCAGCCTGCAACAAAAGGGTGGGCCACCAGAGCTCTTGCCTGTTCTTCCATTAAGCCATCCGGGATAACGGATATATGGGAATTGGTTAAAGACTTTGAAATTGAAACAAAACGGTCCGGCATTTTTGACGATCGCAGGAGAAATCAAACAAGAAAATGGCTTCATTCCATGATCGCTGATCAGCTGCAATCCAGCTTCTTTTTGGACAATGGTGTCAAACAGATTCTTCCCAAAATCGAGAATGAGGTTATTTCGGGGAGCCGTCCCGTAGCCTCGGGGGTTGAGGAGCTGTTTAATGTCTATTTGAATAAATTTTTAAAGTAGCAGAAAAAGGAGGACAGTGCATATAGGCACTGTCCTTCATCTAGGGAGTTTAGGGGTATGGATCTAGCTGTATTGTTACTATTCCCCATATGATCGGCAATAAACTTTCAATTTTAAAAAAGTTGCTGTTTGAAAATTTCGCCCGCCTCTTGTTATGATATAGTTATGCAGGTGAGTAAGCCTACTTTAAAGGAGTGTTTTAGAGTTGAGTATGGATTTTAATTTATTCATGAATGATGTGGTTCGCCAGGCACGCCAGGAAATCGGTGCTGCTGGATATACGGAATTGGTTTCACCCGAACAAGTCGAGGAAGCTTTTGCTAAAAAAGGTACAACTCTTGTGATGGTGAATTCTGTTTGCGGCTGCGCAGGTGGCATCGCCCGTCCAGCCGCTTCACACGCATTGCATTATGATAAGCGCCCTGATCAGCTGGTAACAGTTTTTGCGGGGCAGGATAAGGAAGCAACAGCCAAGGCCCGCAGCTACTTTACAGGCTACCCGCCATCCTCGCCTTCTTTCGCACTATTAAAAGATGGCGAGATTGTTACAATGATTGAGCGGCATGATATTGAAGGCCACGATCCTATGGCAGTGGTCCAAAAACTGCAGCAGGCATTTGACCAATATTGTGACGAAGTTTAATTAAGCCTTTTAGCATAAATGGATAATCTGCTAGAATAAAAAGATGATCATCTAACTGGTCATCTTTTTATTTGTATCAGTGTGCTTTTGCCGCCGATCTTTCTGGAAAGGGGGGCAAAAAGCACCTGCCTAAGGAGAATCATATGAGGTTTAAAATCGGATATCGAACATTGAAAACCGCTTTAGGGACGGCGGTCTCCATCATAATTGCCCAGTACCTGGGGTTTACAAATTTTGCTTCTGCCGGAATCCTCACCATTCTTTGCATTAAGGTCACAAAAAGAAAGTCACTTCGGGCTTCCTGGGACCGTATTCTTGCCTGCGTGTTTGCTATGTGCTTCTCGACGGTCTTTTTTGAGGGGATTGCGTATCACCCGCTTGTTATCGGCCTGATGCTTTTATTCTTTATACCAACGGTTGTGATGGCAGGGGCAAGGGATGGAGTGGTATCGAGCAGTGTCATTATCCTGCATATCTATTCAGCAGGCAAGGTTACCACCGGACTCCTCCTGAATGAGCTGGGGATTGTCTTAATTGGTATCGGGGTTGCACTGATCATGAATTTGTACATGCCCAGTGTCGATACCAGGCTTGAGCAGTACAGGCAGCAGGTAGAGGAAAACTTTAAAAATATTTTTCGGGAAATTGCACGATTTATCCGGCAGGGTGACAGCGGCTGGACAGGAGAGGAGCTTCCCAAGACCGCAAGGCTGATCGAAAAGGCAAAATCGCTGGCCCTTCAGGACGTGGAGAATCATTTTCTTCAAGGAGAAAACTTGTACTATCAGTATTTTAAAATACGTGAAAAACAATTTGATATTATTGAGCGTGTCCTGCCATCCATTACTTCCATACCAAACAATATCGAACAAGGGGAAATGGTAGCTGATTTTATAGAGCTGCTTTCAAAGGGGATAAATCCCGGCAATACGGTTCTCTATCATCTTGAGAAGCTGTATCGAATGAGGACGGAGTTTGTAAACATGGAGCTGCCGAGGACAAGGGAAGAATTCGAAGCCAGGGCTGCACTGCTTCATTTTGTTAATGAAATGGAACGGTTCCTCCTATTAAAACGTTCATTCAAAGGGTTAAAAAGGCAGGAGAATCCGAATCAAAAAAAGAGCCTGGAAGCAAACTAAGAAGAAAAACAGGCTGGTGATCGTATGCAAGGAATTATTATGGCAGTCCTGCTCTCCTTTGTTTTTTCTCCTATATGGCCGCTGGGGACGAACCCCTTGCCGGGCGACCCCTTTCTTATTGTAAATAAAAAAACAAATCAAGTCGCCTTCATTAAGGATAACAAAGTGCAGACCGTTGTGGGTGCAGCAACAGGAAAAACGGATGATCTTACTCCTGAAGGGATGTTCACGGTTACCGTCAAGGCAGTGAATCCTTATTACCGCAGGAAGGATATACCTGGCGGCGATCCCCGAAACCCTCTCGGGAGCAGGTGGATTGGGTTTGATGCGGACGGCACGGACGGCCGGACATACGGAATCCATGGTACAAACGACCCTTTGTCCATCGGCAAATATATCTCCCAGGGCTGTATAAGACTTCAGAACGAAGCGGCAGAATCCCTGTACGAGCATATTCCTCTCGGCACAAAGATCCTCATTGTCAGCAGCAGTAAAAGTTTTCACCAGCTGGCTGATGAAAATAATGCAATAGAATAAGAAAGGCCTGTTCCGCGGAACAGGCCTTTTTTGCTTTTATTTATAGGAAAGTTGCTATGCCTGCCAGCAGGGTTGAAGCCAGCATGACAAACAGCATGAGGTAAACAATGATTTTGCGGGTTTTGCGGTTGCCCAAGATTCATTTCCCCTTTCCGTTCCCTAGGACGTTTACGCATTATTATACTACAATTCAAGGAGGGTTTGTACAATACTTTATTTTAAGAAGGAGTACACACGATTTATATCGAATATAAAAAATGTATTCATTATAGTCTGATATTATCCGGGGGTGCGATCATGATTAAAAATATTGATCATATTGGAGTGGCTGTAAAGTCTCTTGAACAATCCCTTCCCTTTTACACAGAGGTGCTCCAGCTTCCTCTTTTGGGAATAGAAGAAGTGGAAAGTGAAAAGGTGAGGGTCGCTTTTCTAAAAGCGGGGAAATCAAAAATTGAACTGCTTGAGCCGACATCCAAGGAAAGCCCGATTGCCCGCCATATTGAAAAGCGGGGCGAGGGAATCCACCATATCGCACTGGGAGTCGACTCGATCAAGGAGCGTATCGATCAAATCAAGGAAAAAGGGATCACCATGATTAATGATCTTCCTAAAAGAGGTGCTGGCAATGCACAGATTGCGTTCATGCACCCGCGGTCAACTGGAAGCGCTTTATTTGAACTTTGCGAGAAGGAAGGGAAGGACTGAAAAGCGTATGTCAGATATATATGAAAAGATAAACGAACTGTATGACCGCCGTCGGAAAATTGAACTTGGAGGCGGTGATGAGCGGATCGACAGGCAGCATGAGAAAGGAAAATTAACTGCCAGAGAGAGAATCGACCTGCTCGTTGACGATGGCACTTTTGTAGAATTGAACCCTTTTATAGAGCATCGGAGTACGGACTTCGGCCTTGAAAACCAAAAAGGTCCTGGCGACGGAGTTGTAACTGGTTACGGGAAGGTCAATGGACGGCCAGTTTATTTGTTCTCTCAGGACTTTACTGTATTTGGAGGGGCGCTCGGGGAAATGCATGCTTATAAAATTGCAGCCGTCATGGATCTGGCCGCTAAAAATGGGGCTCCATTTATCGGCCTGAATGACTCAGGCGGAGCCCGCATACAGGAAGGGGTTGTTTCCCTGGACGGATACGGGCAGATTTTTTACAGAAACTCTATTTACTCGGGTGTCATCCCACAGATATCGGTCATCATGGGTCCTTGTGCAGGAGGGGCCGTCTATTCTCCTGCTATCACTGATTTCGTCTTCATGGTGGAAAAGACAAGCCAAATGTTTATAACAGGACCTAAAGTCATTGAAACCGTTACAGGGGAAAAGATTTCAGCCGAAGACCTTGGGGGAGCCCGAATCCATAATACAGTAAGCGGAAATGCCCACTTCCATGCGGATACAGAGACGGAAATCCTTGAAATGGTCCGGAGCTTGCTAAGCTACCTGCCGCAATGCTACGAGGAAAAGCCGCCAAGGATGGAAACGGAAGAGGAGGATAATTATCGTCCCGACCTTGCTGATGCCATTCCCTTTGATGCTGTCAGGCCCTATGATGTGCGCAGTGTCATTGCCCAGGTCGTAGATGAAGGATCGTTCCTTGAGATCCAGAAGGATTTTGCCAAGAATATCGTCATCGGTCTTGCAAGGATTAAAGGAGAGGTGGCTGGGCTCGTCTGCAACCAGCCAAAATTCCTGGCAGGAGGACTGGACATTGATTCATCGGATAAGGCTGCACGTTTCATTCGGTTTTGTGATTCCTTTAATATCCCAATTATTACTTTTGAAGACGTTACAGGCTTTTTCCCTGGAATCAAGCAGGAGCACGGGGGGATTATCCGCCATGGAGCTAAAATCCTGTATGCATATTCTGAGGCGACGGTGCCTAAGCTCACAATTATTCTGAGGAAGGCTTACGGAGGAGCGTATGTAGCCCTGAACAGCAAATCTATAGGGGCTGATCTTGTTTTCGCCTGGCCCAATGCCGAAATTGCGGTCATGGGACCTCAGGGTGCAGCAAACATCATTTTTAACAAGGAAATCCAAAGCAGTGACAACCCCGAGGCAGTGAGGCAGCAAAAAATCGAGGAATACCGTGAAAAGTTCGCAAATCCATATATAGCAGCAAGCAGGGGAATGGTGGATGATGTCATTGATCCCAGGGAAACAAGAATCAAAATCATCCAGGCACTTGAAATGCTCCGAACCAAAAAAGAAATACGGCCCAGGAGGAAGCACGGGAATATGCCTTTATAATGAAGGCAGGTAAAAAGTTTGATGACAGCTGCATCGTAAAGGTATACTAAATTAGCATATACATATCCTGGAGGTCGTCACATGATTAACAATGAACGATTATTAAACGAGTTTCTCGAATTAGTCCAGATTGACTCGGAGACAAAGCATGAGGCAGAAATCTCAAAAGTCCTGAAACAAAAGTTTACAGACCTCGGCCTCGAAGTATACGAGGATGATACAACTGCCCAGACCGGGCACGGAGCAGGCAATCTAATTTGTACTCTTAAAGGGACAAAAGAAGGCGTTGAGCCTATCTATTTCACTTCTCATATGGATACTGTTGTCCCGGCCCGCGGTGTAAAACCGTCGATCAAAGACGGCTATGTGGTTACAGACGGAACAACGATTCTTGGTGCAGACGATAAGACCGGCCTTGCAGTTATGCTTGAAATCATCAGGGTCCTTCATGAACAGCAAATCCCTCATGGCACTATCCAGTTTGTTATTACAGTTGGAGAGGAATCCGGCCTGGTTGGGGCCAAGGTGCTCGATCCATCTCTGCTGAATGCCAAATATGGCTATGCACTGGACAGTGATGGAAAAGTCGGAAATGTCGTGGTAGCAGCCCCTACACAAGCGAAGATTTTTGCTAAAATTTACGGCAAAACAGCCCATGCAGGTGTAGCCCCCGAAAAAGGGGTTTCTGCAATCACCGTTGCGGCCAAAGCAATCGCAAAAATGCCGCTCGGCCGAATTGATGAGGAAACAACAGCTAACATTGGCCGTTTTCAGGGTGGAACACAAACGAATATTGTCTGCGATTATGTCGAAATCCTTGCCGAAGCCCGCTCCCTCGTCCCTGAAAAAATGGAAGCCCAGGTAAGCAAGATGAAGGAGGCCTTTGAAACAGCCGCAAATCAAATGGGAGGCAAAGCAGAGGTTGATGTTGAGGTCATGTATCCTGGATTTAAATATGGCGAAGGGGATCTCGTGGTGGAGATTGCGCGTAAAGCTGCTGCCAAGATTGGACGGAGCTGTGAACTGCAAAAGAGCGGCGGCGGCAGTGATGCGAACGTCATTGCAGGTTTTGGCATACCGACAGTCAACCTTGCAGTGGGCTACGAGGACATTCATACAACAAACGAACGCATGCCGATTGAGGAACTGGAAAAGCTCGGAGAAATGGTGATTGCCATCATCGAAGAGGTAGCAGCACAGTAAAAAGGGGAGGAGCATCTATTGGTGCTCCTTTTTTTTCGCTTTTTGATACTATTAGTTTCAAGGAAAGTAGATTTCAGGAGGTGATTATTTTATGTCAGAAACGAGCAAAGCAGTTATCTTTCAGGCCGGGAATGAGGAGTTTGCACTTCCGATTTTTAATGTGATATCGATTGAAAAAACGGAAGAAATTACTCCCGTACCTCAAATGCCTGATTTCTTCATGGGGGTGGTGAAGGTAAGGGATCATTTGATTCCGGCAATAGACTCGGAAGCGATTCTTTACCAGCGCAGACTCCAGCCCGACAATCAAACAAGGATGATTGTCCTGGATGCTGATGGGATATCCTTTGGAGTTGTCGTAAAGGCTGCAACAGAAATTATGGAAATTCCTGCGGAAAGCATTCATCGTCCTGAACTGGCTGCCTTTCATAAAATTGATTATTTGAAAGGGATCGCCACCTTATCCGATAGAATGGTCATCATTCTTGACCCTGGCAGGATGATTGAATCTCTTGAAGGAATCAAAGAAGTCAAAGCTGTTATTGAAGGAGGCACAAGGTAGATGGAAAGCGTGGAAAAGGCTGCATGATGCCTTCCTGTATATTGCATTTTGACACAAAAAATCCATAATCCCACAACGATTGTTTCAGATTTCACATACTGGGTTTAGTAAAATAAAACTGGAATCTTGTTGAAGGTAGGGATGACAATATGCCGAAACTGCTTTATATTACTGCAAATCCAAAAAAGGCAGTCCACTTATCGAAAGGGGCTCAAATTGGGGAAGTATTTCTCGATGCTTTCCAAAGGGAGCAGCCGGAAATTGAAATTGAGAGAATGCATCTCTATGATATGGAAATTCCGGAAATCGATATGGATTTGCTTTATGCCCGCGCGAAGCTCTCATTTATGGGTTATTCGCCGGATCAGCTGTCAAATGATGAAAGAGAGCGCTACACCGAGATGCACAGGCTTGCTGATCGATTCATCGCCGCTGATTATTATGTTTTTGTTACCCCCATCTGGAACTTGGGCGCTCCAGCAATCCTGAAAAAATTCATGGATAATCTGTTCCTGGTTAACAAGACGTTCATCACCACAAGTGAAGGTCCTAAAGGGTTGTTGACAGGAAGAAAAGCCATTCACATCCAGACCCGCGGCGGCATCTATTCTGCCGGCCCAATGGCGGAATTTGAGATGGGTGACCAGTATGTACGCAAAGCACTCACCTTCCTTGGCATGGAACTAATGGATACCATTGTGGCGGAGGGGCTGGATCATTATCCTGAGCAGGTTCCCGCAATTATGTCGAGGGCAAAGGAACAGGCTGGAATGGCGGCGAGGGAGATGGCGAAGATCAGGGCCACAGCTGCGGTCAACCCCAAATAAACAAAGCGACCAAGTCTCACAGTGGTGTGGGTCTTTTTCTTTGTTTAATGGTAAAATGACAGGGAACAATCTGTTAGGGCGTGATCACATATAATGTATCCTAAAAACGGAAGGGTTATATTCCATGTCGATATGAACAGCTTCTATGCCTCTGTAGAAATGGCCTATGATCCATCCCTAAAAGGGAAACCACTGGCCATTGCCGGTAATCCCGAGGAGAGAAGGGGCATCATTGTTACATGCAGCTACGAAGCACGTTCGTTTGGTGTTAAAACAACAATGCCGCTTTGGGAAGCAAAGAAACTATGTCCTCAGCTCATTATAAAAACTCCAAATTTTGAGAGGTACCGTGCGGCCTCGTCAGGTATGTTCGATATCCTTCGCCAATTTTCCGATTTGGTTGAACCGGTTTCCATTGATGAAGGCTATGTTGATATAACTGAGAGCAAGGATCTCGGCTCTCCGCTGTTTATTGCCGAAACCATCCAAAAGCGAATCCTAGAACAGCTCGATTTGCCATGCAGCATTGGCATCGCCCCAAATAAATTTTTAGCCAAGATGGCATCTGACATGAAAAAGCCAATGGGAATCACGATCCTCAGGAAACGCGATGTTTCCAGGATTCTTTGGCCTCTCGATGTTGGGGAGATGCATGGGGTGGGCAAAAAAACGGCGGAAAAACTCGATTCCATTGGGATCCGTACGATTGCGGATCTCGCGGGTTCCAATGAAATTCAATTAAAGGCTTTATTGGGAATCAATGGAGCAAGACTGCGGGAACGGGCTAACGGGGTAGACAGTAGGCCGGTAGATCCCGAGTCGATTTACGATTTTAAAAGTATCGGGAACTCGACAACTCTCCCGAGAGATATTGCTAACCAACAGGAACTGCTGAAGGTGCTGGATAAGCTGGCTGATCAGGTGGAGGCCAGGATGAAACGCAAACAGGTTGTTTCAACGATTCTTGGCATCACCATCCGCTATAAAGACCGGAAGACGATAAACAGGAGCCATAAGCTGGATAATCCAGCTGGCCGCAAGGAAGAGATAGTCGAAGCCGCAAAAGCTCTGTTCATCAAAAATTGGAATGGAAATCCTGTCAGGCTGCTGGGAATTACCGTCACAGGTCTGATGGAGGCAGAATCAGCCGTTAAGCAGCTGGACCTTTTTTCATATGAGCAGGAGGCAGAAAAAGAACACCTTGTGCAGACAGTGTCGAAATTAAAAGAAAAATTTGGGAAAAGTATTATCGGGAGGGCAAGCTCACACTTAAACCAGCAGGGAATAAGGAAATCTTCCGGCAATGATACAAGTTTTAACAAGGATTTTCTCCAGAATAAAAAACAAGATTAAAATTTATCAAATATTGTTTATTCTTTATGGTAAAATCTAAAAATAAAAGAGGAAAACTAGCTCGATTATTTGCAAACTTCTACATTATATTGCTAAATTAGAGTGTACTCTTTTACAACCAATACATACAGGAGAAGGGAAGAAGTGGAAAATGTCAAAACAGCAAATTGGCGTCATCGGCCTTGCCGTAATGGGAAAAAACCTTGCGTGGAATATGGAAAGCAAAGGTTATTCTGTTTCAGTTTATAATCGTTCCCGAGAGAAGACGGATGAAATGCTTGAGGAATCAAAAGGGAAAAACATTGTTGGTACCTTTTCTGTTGAAGAATTTGTCAATTCTTTAGAGAAGCCCCGTAAAATTATGCTAATGGTCAAGGCAGGAGGCCCGACTGATGCAACCATTGATCAGCTGAAGCCTTACCTTGAAAAAGGAGATATTCTGATTGACGGCGGGAATACCTTCTTTGCTGACACGCAGCGCAGAAATAAAGAACTTAGCGAATTAGGCCTTCATTTTATCGGTACTGGGGTATCCGGCGGGGAAGAAGGAGCTCTTAAAGGGCCATCCATCATGCCTGGCGGCCAGAAGGAAGCTTATGATCTTGTAGCGCCTATTTTTAAGGATATCTCAGCAAAAGTAAACGGTGAGCCTTGTACGACCTATATTGGCCCGGATGGTGCAGGCCATTACGTGAAAATGGTACATAACGGAATTGAATATGGTGATATGCAGCTCATTTCCGAGGCATATTTCCTATTAAAGAACGTTCTTGGGCTTACTGCAGATGAACTTCATAAAGTGTTCTCCGACTGGAACAAAGGAGAGCTTGACAGCTACCTTATTGAAATAACTGCAGATATCTTTACGAAAACGGACGAGGAAACCGGCAAGCCGCTTGTAGACGTGATTCTGGACACAGCCGGTCAGAAAGGAACAGGTAAGTGGACCAGCCAAAGTGCGCTTGACCTTGGAGTACCGCTTCCGCTTATTACTGAATCCGTATTTGCCCGCTTCATTTCTGCCATGAAGGATGAGCGTGTTGAGGCAAGCAAATTATTGCGTGGACCTGAAGCGAAACCATTCACAGGCGATCGTGAAGGATTCATAGAATCTGTACGCAAGGCACTTTATATGAGCAAAATCTGTTCTTATGCCCAAGGTTTCGCTCAAATGCGTGCAGCATCTGAAGAATACGGCTGGGATCTCCAATATGGAGATATTGCGATGATCTTCCGCGGAGGCTGCATTATCAGAGCGCAGTTCCTCCAAAAGATCAAGGATGCCTACGACCGCGATCCTGGCTTGAAAAACCTGCTGCTTGATCCATACTTCAAGGAGATCGTTGAAAGCTACCAGGGGGCCTTGAGAGAGATTGTAGCATTGGCAGCTCAAAGTGGTATTGCTGTTCCTTGCTCCGCATCCGCACTGGCATATTACGACAGCTACCGTACAGAAACGCTTCCGGCTAACCTGCTTCAGGCGCAGCGGGATTACTTTGGTGCTCATACGTACCAACGCGTGGATAAAGAAGGCATTTTCCATACTGAATGGATGAAATAATAAGAACATAAAAAACCAGCGAACGGTTTGTTCACTGGTTTCAGACTGTAGACATACTCAATGAAAATCGAGCTTGTCTACGGTTTTTTTTGTCTAGAAAAGGAATTGTTGACGTTCAAGGCGTTTCGCTTTCCGCGGGGCGGGCGGTGAGCATCCTCGTCGCTACTGTTCCTGAGGGGTCTCACACCTGTCCCCCTGATCCCGCAGGAGTTTTCACGCTTTCTCCAATCAAAAGTTTTTCAAATGTTAATATAGCAGGGGAACAAAGCCATTTTGGCCATGGGCAAGGAGAGTTCCGATATTGGCTTATTGTCCAAAGTGAGGGGGCGTCTAACCTGAAGTATAAGCTCAATAATAGTCAAAAGGGGTTCGGAATAGAACCATTCCGAACCCCTTTTGTCGACAAACTGAAACCAGCGAACGTTTTGTTCGCTGGTTTTTTTCATGTTATTATCATTCCTGGATATCCAGGTTCTCAACCGGCCACCAGAAGAATCCATCTTTTTCAAGCAGTTCTTCTGCTTTTCTAGGCCCCATTGTCCCAGAATTATAGTTAGGGAAGCTCTCCTCTTTTTCGTTTTCCCATACCGAAGAAATATTATCAACAAAGCCCCATGAAAGTGCAACTTCATCCCAGTGGGTAAAGTTCGTCGCATCGCCTCTGAGGCAGTCGTATAAAAGCTTTTCATAGGCTTCTGGTGTGTTAAGTCCATCAATACCCTTGTTTGCATAGCTGAGCTTAACAGGAGTCGAACCAAACGTCTGGCCGTTCTTTTTCGCATTTAGATGCAGGGTAATCCCTTCGTCCGGCTGAATATGAATGACAAGAAGGTTAGGGCTGACAGAACCCTCCTGTTTATTGTAAAGGTCCATCGGAATATCCTTGAACTGAACCACGATTTTCGTCGATTTTGTCTCCATCCGCTTTCCTGTCCGGATATAGAAGGGCACTCCTGCCCAGCGGAAATTATCAATCATCAATTTTCCGGCAACAAAGGTTTCGGTGTTGGATTCAGGGTTGACCATCTCTTCCTGGTTATATGCCGGCACGTCTTTGCCATTTAGAGTTCCGCTTCCATATTGGCCCCGCACAAAATACTCATTGACCTCACTGCCTTTAATGGTTCTTAATGCACGGAATACTCTTACTTTTTCAGAGCGGATTTCATCTGTTGTCAGGCTGATTGGCGGCTCCATTGCCAGCAGGGATACCATTTGCAGCATATGGTTTTGGACCATATCCCTTAAAGCTCCGCTTTTTTCATAGTAGCGTCCCCGCTCCTCGACACCAAGCGTCTCGCTTGAAGTCACTTGAATGTTCGAAATGAACCGGTTATTCCAAAGCGGCTCGAAAATGCTGTTTGCAAATCGGATGACCTCAATATTCTGCACCATTTCCTTGCCAAGATAGTGATCAATTCGATAAATTTCATTTTCGGAGAAGGCAGTCCTGATTTGTCTGTTGAGTACTTTGGCAGATTCCAGGTCATGGCCGAATGGCTTTTCAATCACAAGCCGTTTGAAGCCTCCGACATCCGTCAGTCCGTCACTCTTCAGATGCTCGGCAATGGTTCCGAAAAACTCAGGGGCCATTGCAAGGTAAAAAATCCGGTTTCCATCGAGCTTATATCCGCTGTCAAGCTCTTTTGCAAGCTCGTTCAAGGCAGAGTAGGAGTTAGAATCGGTTACATCATGTGAATGGTAATAAAACTTTGAAACAAATTCTTCAATGGAACTGTCGGTTTCGCCATTCGGGGCGATTGATTTTTTGACACTGTCTTTAAATTCTTCGTTGGTCAGGGATCTTCTGGCAACCCCGATGACCGCAAATCGGTCCAGCCTGTCCTTTTGGAATAACTGGTACAGGGACGGAAACAGCTTCCGTTTGGCCAGATCTCCTGTTGCTCCGAAAATCATGATTAACGCTGTCGGTTTTTCATTATGTGCCACGGTAATAGAACCTCTCTTTATTTAAAGTTAAATGATATGTACGATTGCACTGTTCAAAATTTTATCTGTTTCATCCGGAATAATCAAATGAAAGGTTTAAGATAGTTTTTATCTAGGACTTCCAATTTATCCTTTGTTTTGTGGTATAGTATTAGCAGAAATTTGAATGGCCTGCCTTCAGCCTGAAGCAGGCTTCCTTTACAAAGGAGTTTTTAAACATGGATATTTTTTTTCTTGGAACCGGTGCAGGCGTACCTGCCAAGCTTAGGAACGTCACCTCGATTGCACTAAAGCTTCTTGAAGAGCGTGGAGCTGTTTGGCTTTTCGACTGCGGCGAGGCAACACAGCATCAAATATTACATACAAGCATTAAACCCAGACGGATTGAAAAGATTTTCATTACCCATCTTCATGGAGACCATATATATGGTTTGCCGGGTCTTCTTGCAAGCAGGTCCTTCCAGGGTGGAGAATCACTAGTAACTGTGTATGGTCCTCCCGGGATAAAGGACTACCTGAACATTAGCCTTAAGGTCAGCAGAACCTGTCTGAGATATCATCTCGAAATTATTGAAATCGATGAAGGAACCGTATTCGAAGATGAACAATTCACTGTCGAAGCCCGGCTTCTGGATCATGGCATTGCTTCCTATGGCTACAGGATTGTTGAAAAGGACCGCCCTGGGACGCTTCTGGTTGACAAATTAAAGGCAGAGGGGCTGAAACCAGGTCCCGAGTACAAAAAAATCAAGGAAGGCATTGCTGTCAAAACGGATGATGGACGAGTCCTGAACCCTTCCGATTTTCTGGGGCCTCCCCAAAAAGGAAGAATTATCGCCATCCTTGGAGATACCAGGCCCTGTGAGGCGGGTGTATTCCTTGCACAAAATGCCAGCCTGCTTATTCACGAAGCTACATTCTCGGGAAATGAAGAAGAGCTGGCCCGTGAATATTTCCACTCTACAACCATTCAAGCTGGAAAAGCTGCGAAAAAAGCGCAGGTAAAAAAACTCTGCCTTACCCATATCAGCTCCCGCTACGACAAGGAAGGATGGGTGCAGCTGGCTGAAGAGGCAAGAACTGTTTTTCCGGAAACCATTATAGCGGAAGATTTTATGGAAGTACCAATCTCTATTGACAAGCAGTAAACAGGCTGGCTTTAATTCCGGTCTGTTTTTCTATTTTTTATAGATTGACTCTACCGATTTTCCCGGCATTTAAATGTTCCCGCACCCTATGCGAAGATCCCTGGATGCAGTTCCTGGCCAAAAGGTTTCAAAAAATCCCCGCGCGATAAAAGTCAGGTCCGCCGGCCATTTTGCAAATTCCCAGAGCCTCATATCTTTGCCGTGTTAAGGATGTCCCGGAGGAATTGGCCCTTTTCCCCTGACTGCCCCATTCCCGTTTATTTATCTGACAAATGTAAACATCTTGTTTTAGTATAACAGGAGTTTTTTCTCTTTGCGGAAACTCTTAGCTTTTAATTGGCTGCCATTCTTTATTCAGCTCAATCGAAAGCATTTCTCCCATTTTCCTTGAATGGGCCGCCGCCTGCATGATACAGGCAACCATTGCATCCTGTACCCCGTGTTTTTCAAGGATTGAGACCCCGGCTTCAGTGGTCCCTCCCGGACTGGTCACTTCCATTCGGAGCTGCTTCGGATCTTTGTCTGACTTTGTCAGCATCTCAGCTGCCCCGAGCAGGGTCTGGACAATTAATGCTTTGGCAAGCTGCTGTTCTATCCCAATTTCCGCTGCGCTCTTTTCCATGGCCTCAACCAAATAATAAATATAGGCAGGACCGCTGCCGGAAAGTCCTGTGACAGCATCCAGCTGCTGCTCTTTTACAAACGCTGTTAGACCGACCGTATCAAATAGTTCCTTTGCCAGCCCTTTTTGCGTTTCTGTCACCCTCTCGTTTGTCGAAATGGCCGTTGCGGACTTGTTGACGGCAGCAGACGTATTTGGCATTGCCCTGGCAACTGCCAGCTGTCTCCCCGCTGCTTTTTCAATGGTTTCGCTTGAAACGCCTGCGAGAACTGATATTACTAAGAGGCTGTCCGTCAGGAAAGGAGTAAACTCAGCAATTGCGGATGCCGCATCCTTCGGTTTCATTGCCAGGATTACTGCGTCGGCATCCCTGAAGAGCTCATCGTACTTATACGATGCATTCACCCCGTAGGAAGCTTTTAATTGATCCAGCCTTTTTTGATTCTGCCGGTTTGTTACCCATACCTGGCCGCCGCCCAGCAGCTTATTCTCGATGATTCCCGACATTAAAGCCTCGGCCATTGCGCCTGCTCCAATAAAAACAAGCTTTTTCATTCTTTTTCCTCCAATTGAATTTTCTTTGATCTCCATCTTACTATGGCCGCCTTTCAAAAATAAAAGACCCCTCATCCGTTAAAGGACGAAAGGTCTCTGCTTCCGTGGTACCACCTTCATTCACTTTATCGCCAGGGAAAAGTGCTTCTTTATGTCCGTTAACGCCGGTTACGTCCAGGTTTGCCTGGCAGCTCGCAAGGTAGGTTTCAACAGGGAAGAGGGCGGTGAAGTCTTTCAGCCGGGGATCTTCACTCTCTGTCGCCATTTCTGTTTACTTGGCCTTATTCAGTGCTCTTTTAAATAATTAAATTTAATAGTGATTATGCAAGAGAAAAAGGCC
The DNA here is from genome assembly GCF_004340465.1 of Mesobacillus foraminis. GTDB lineage: Bacteria > Bacillota > Bacilli > Bacillales > Cytobacillaceae > Mesobacillus_B > Mesobacillus_B foraminis. The sequence goes on from NZ_SLVV01000009.1 coordinate 106,247, forward strand.
GTCTGTCAAGAGGAAAAAATGGAGTTTTTAGTCTTTTCTGAAAGTATTATGTAGAAATAATGACATTTACTTGATAATTCGCTACACTTAAACGTGTGTATGGAGTATTTGAAAGTTATACTAAAATAAAGTGTAGATGGTATTCTGCTAGTTAAAGTGCCGAAAAATGGGAGGGCCAAATTCTGTTATTATCTCTTGGGGAGACTACTTACCGTCAGAGGTGATGAGCCAGGCCTTCCTGTATTATGTTGTGAACTGAGGTGAACAATTTGAAAGAAACTCGTTTAATAGGGAAAAATATTATCATTACCGGTGCGTCCGGAGGAATAGGAGCGGAAATGGCCCGCCTTTGCGCAAAGCATTGCGCCAATCTTGTGCTGATTGCCCGGAGTGTAGACAAGCTTGAAAGCCTGCAAAAAGAGCTGAGCGGACAATATGCTGCCCAGATTTTTGTCAGGGGCCTCGACGTAGCAGACTCCGAGGGAGTTCGAAATGTTTTCGGTGATATACTGGAGCAAATTGGCCATGTGGACATCCTCGTCAATAATGCAGGGTTTGGAGTTTTCCGCCACGCCCACGAAGCAGGAATTGACGAAATCAAGTCCATGTTTGAGGTGAATGTCATTGGGCTTATGGCTTGTACCTCAATGGTTTTACCTGGGATGAGAGAGCGGAGGAGCGGTCATATCATCAATATTGCTTCCCAGGCAGGCAAGATAGCGACACCTAAATCGAGCATCTATTCAGCTACCAAGCATGCGGTCCTCGGGTATACGAACAGTCTTCGCATGGAACTGGACGATTACGGAATTTATGTTACTTCGGTAAATCCCGGGCCGATTGCAACTAATTTTTTCAACATTGCCGATGAACAAGGTACGTATGTAAAAAATGTTCAGCGATTTATGCTTCAGCCTGATTACGTAGCCCGGCAGATTGTCGACCGAATGATGACCAGAACGAGAGAAATAAACCTTCCGCGCTGGATGAATGCAGGAAGTGTCATTTATGCGCTGTTCCCGACCATGTTCGAACGACTGGGAAAACGGGCCTTCAACCAAAAATAAGAGCGTAAACCGGCCGAATGGTACTTCAAGGGCCGGTTTTTTTAGTTGATTAAAAAATCGTACACTACATCATGAACAATTTCATATAAATCAACATTTGGCTCCCTCATTTTCATTTGCGAAATTTTGCTGTACATCATCTCGAATTCCTCTTCACTTAGCGTGACGGTTTCCTCATCGCCGGGGCTGTACTGGAGGAAGCAGTTCTTTACCATTTTCTTGATTAATTTTTTATCCACTGATGAACACCTCTCCTTAATTCCCATTCCAGAAATACATTCTGTTTCCATAATAACCTGTTTTTATGAACTTCATCGGAAAATTTCCATTGAAACCGAACGCATATTCGCTTAATATTATGGGTATAATGAATTAGAGAACAAATGTTCCTGTTATTTTCCAGTGCAAAATTATGGAAATTCAGGATAGGCTGATGACTCAAGAGCACCCAAGGGAGGACAAAAAGATGATTGATTACCGTGATATGCCGCAAAACCAGATTCTATGTGTTGATATGAAGAGCTTTTATGCAAGCTGTTCTGCGGTGATGCTTGGCCTTGATCCTCTTGAGTGCTATCTTGCTGTCGTAGGAAATACAGACCGCACCGGCAGCGTCGTGCTTGCGGCTTCACCACGATTAAAAAAGGACTTTGGAATTAAAACGGGTTCAAGAATGTTTGAAATTCCCGAGGATCCCCGAATTCGAATTGTCGACCCGAAGATGTCCACCTATTTAAGGATCTCCACAGAAATCTCCAGAGTATTCAACCGCTATGCCCCAAAAGAAGCGATTCATACCTACAGTGTTGACGAAAGCTTTATCAAGGTGGATGGGGCTGCCAGGCTCCTGGGAGGCGCCTGGACGATTGCTGAAAAAATCAGGGATGACATTGAGAGGGAGTTTCAGCTTCCATGCGCGATCGGTATTGGCCCTAATATGCTGATGGCCAAATTGTGCCTTGATCTTGAAGCGAAAAAGGAAGGGATTGCTCAATGGACTTATGAAGATGTCCAGAAAAAACTCTGGAAGGTGTCTCCGCTCCGGGAAATGTGGGGGATTGGCCGGCGGGTGGAAAAAACACTGAACGGCATGGGGATTTTTACTGTCGGCCAGCTCGCCCGCTATGATCTTGAGAAGCTGGAAAAAAAAATCGGCATCATGGGCAATCAGCTTTACCACCATGCCTGGGGAATCGACTTTTCCGAAATTGGGGCCCCAATCATGGAGGGGCAGATCAGTTTCGGAAAAAGCCAGATCCTTCTCCGGGATTATAAAGAAAAAGAGGAAATCAAACACGTCATTCTTGAGATGTGCGAAGAGGTGGCACGCAGGGCAAGGAGCCACGGCAAGGCTGGCAGGACCATCAGCTTTGGCCTGGGCTACAGCCAGGATGAATTCGGAGGAGGGTTTCACCGCTCAAGGACAATCGACAGCCCTACCAATGTGACTATGGAGCTTTACCGTGTCTGTCTTGAATTATTCACCGAGAACTATTCCGGGAAAACAGTGCGGAGCATCTCGATATCACTTGGGAATCTGACACAGGACAGTCAATTTCAGCTCGATTTATTCGATCCGGATAGCTGGAGGCGGCGCGAGCTTGGGTACACGATGGATCGGATTCGCGCCCGTTTTGGTTCCACAGCCCTGTTGCGGGCGGTTTCCTACACAGCTGCAGGAACTGCAAAGCAGAGGGCAAAGCTCGTAGGCGGGCATAAAGGTTAAGGTGCAGGTTAAGGAGGAAAACAGGATGATTCGTGACCGTGGAAGAATAAAATGGACCTCAATGATGCTGCCAGAACATGTTAAGATGCTTCGGGACTGGGCAAAGGAGGATGAAGAGGAAAAAGAGAAGGAGCTTGACGAGCAGCAGCTTGAGCTGATGAACGAGACCATCCTTGAAGCAATGGAGTTTAACTGCCCTGTTGCAGTTACTTACCGCTGGCAGCGGAACTATGAACTGGTGGTTGGGAAAATTCATTATTGGGATGAAGCAGGAGCCAGGCTGCATATCGTTGACCGGTTTAAAGAGACTCACCGCATCGGGCTGTCGAGTATAGCTGATGCCAGAATCACGGAAGAATGGTGAAGGAAAAAAGCAATAGCCTCAAGAAAGCGGCCATTGCTTTAAGGTTATTCAGATTCTTTAGGATGAGCCCGGACCACCGACTCGAATTTTCCTTTATGAGAGCCATCACAGAATGGCTTTTTGCTGCTGAGACCACACCGGCACAATGAAAATGTCGGTTTTGTTTCAAACACATTTCCCTCCGCGTCAACAAGCTCAACATCTCCCGATACCCGCAATGATCCGTTATCGTTTACTTTAATTTGCACTTTAGACATCAAAAAACCACCCTTCACAAATTTGCCATATTTATACTATGATGGTAAAAGGAAATAAAGTAAAATGCAAGTTAAAGAACAAAATGCTCTTCCATGGTAAAATAAGGAGAGGAAGGGAGAAAGTCAGTCATGGAGATTCATATAACAGAGAATGCAGAAAAAAAACTCAGAGCTCAAACAGAGGGAAAACAGGGAGTATACAAAATTGTGTACGATACGGAAGATTGCTGTGCCGTAAATGGAATTGCAATGCTCTGGTTTGTTGAACAGCCCGAACATACAGATTCAAAAGTGAAAACCAACGGGCTTTCTGTTTTTATTGAAAAAGCAAAGGAGATATTCTTTGATGAGCAATTGACAATTGATTATGCGGAGGAAAAGGGCTGTTTCCAGCTAAAGAGCCCGAACCAGTATTTCAACCCTTGCATGAGCCTGATTATAAAATCATAAGGCTTATTCTGCATAGAAAACAAACCTGAACAATACAACCTGGGAGGCAAGGCATGGGGAAAGTCGGACGAGCCATAATGTTGGCGATGTGTATGCTGCTTCTGGCGGCCTGCAGATATGAAACCCTGGATCAAGCAATAGAAGAAGGGATCCCATTTAATATTCAACAGATCGTACATATGGAGAAATTAAAGGAAGGTACTCTTGTCCTGTATACCACAAAGCAAAAAGATGGAGCGGAAAGAGTCGATGCCCTGGGGGCAGCATTTATAGAGGGGAACAGCAAGGACGGATGGGAAAACGTCGGCCATAATCACTGGATCTATGAGAAGAATGATTTTATGATGCAGTATAAGGATGTTTTCCATGTTTACAGCCCGGATGGCAAGCTGGAAGTAAAGGTGCCGTTCCTGTTTGGGAAAATAAACAGCCCGAAAATAACCAAAGTGGAAGTGGCCAAATCAGATAAAAAGTTTAGTGTGGCCAAAGTGATTAAAAAAGGGAAAGAAAGATACTACTATGCAATTGGGGATTATCAGTTTGCCAGAGGCTTGGCGAAAGACGGAAAAGAGCTTAACCGTCAAGGGAAATAGCCGGGAAAGGCCAGGCATTAATCGCTTCAAACTATCAGGCGTGAATCCAAAGGATTCACGCCTTGCTTTTATGCTGAAAATGAGTAAATCCGTCGCCTGCAATATCGGTTCCCGAGGCGGCATCTATAAAAAATAATTGTAAGGAATAAACCGCAGGAGTCCATCACCCGTCAGGAGGGACTGTTTTAAATAGTTGCGCACTGTTATGAAGATACCGCTGTCTGCATTATGAACCAGATTCTTTTAAACCAAACTCTTCGAGAAATTCATCAAGGACCTGTTCATATTCCTCGCGATTTTCACCGAGCGACCTGGCGTGCACGCCATTTTGAGCCAGAAATAGCTTTTTGGGTCCCTTTTTTCGGTCAAAAAGTTCTTCTGTCATGTGATGAAGAATATAATCATCTTTTTGACTGTGAATAAAGAGAACAGGATGCTCTATGTTTTCGACCGCAGATACTGGAGAAACATCCTTTAGTGGATAATGATCGCGCAGCTTCAAAAACAAATGGGCAATTGGCATAATCAGCCGCGGGGGCAATTTCACTTCTTCTTTAACCCGGTACGCAAGCTGTTCAGCAAAATCTGAATAGGGACAGTCAGCAATATAAAAATCAGCGCCATCCTCGAGCATGCCGGCATATTGAAGCAGTGTTGCCGCCCCCATTGATTCTCCATGGATGCCTACAAGCAAATGCTTTCCCTTTTCCGATTTGAGCCAGTCGACTATCGCTTTTAAGTCAAACTTCTCATAAAATCCGTAGGAGGTAGTCCGTCCTCCGGATTCCCCGTGTCTTCGCTGATCGTATATGACCGCATTAAACCCTCTTTTCAGGAAGAGATTCATATACTTTACAGAAGACATTTTATTCTCAGTAACTCCATGGCAGAAAATAACATATCTATTGGTTTCCCATGGTTCAACGAGGATGCTTTTTAGATGATAGCCAAAGGGAGATGTAATGGACACTTCTCTTTTCGGCAGTTTTTCAAAGTCGTTGGAGTTCAGGAAGCCCGCTTCCTCGTCACGTCTCACAATTTCTTCATCTGCCTTTTTTTTAATGAACATAATCCGATTAGTGAAATAAAACCCTGCCGTAGCAATGACAAGCAAGACAGAAAATACATAACGAAGCGTCCTTCGCATAAGACCCCTCCACCAGTGTTTTTTCTTTTATTTTACCTTAAACAGGAAACTGAAAGCATAAAAAAGCCGCTCTGATGAACGGCTAAGTCAGGAAATCAATCATCCCTCGCTCAAGCTCTGGCGGTTGGTTGGATGAATGGCTTTGTCGAGCTCCTCGGCAGCGATTGTCTGTTTGACATTATTGGCGTTGGGCTTTCCTTTCTGGCTGTTTCCTTTTTCCCGCTTTTGGCTCATTTGCAGTGTCTCCCTTCAAAAATGACTTCAATAAATAAGATGGCTATTGAATGGCACCTTATGCATAAAAGGTTGAAAAGGCATGCTGTGATTCACTTCTAAGTTATGATTATCATCGACTTGATGAAACCCTTTCGCTCAGTATCCGCCTCTTCATATTTTCATCATCCCTTAGATGAATCCTTTTTCCCAGCAGTCTAGAAAATTATCCAGTGAATCAGGAAGGAAAAAGGTCTATTTTCAATTAAAATATCATAGGGTGAGTGATATAATTTTTAAATAAAAGATTAATAGTAGAGAGGTTATGTAAATGAAAAAGAAGAAAAAACAACAAGCCAGGCCCCAGACCAGGAAAGATGACAAGCCCGTTACCCTTGGAGATATGCTTAATCAAGATCTAATGGCACAGCTGAAAGAAAAACAGCAGGAGCTGCAGCATCAGGAAGAAAAGCAAAAAAAACAGGAAAGAGAAGAGGAGGCCAGGAAAAAACGGGAGCAGCAGCGTTTAAGAGAAAAGAACATGTCGTTTGAAGAGCTTCTTTCCAAAAGTGATATGGACTGGAAAAAATATAAATGAACAGAAGAAAAGTCGAAGTGGTTCCATATTCGTCTGATTGGAGTAAACTATTTAAAAAGGAACAGGAGCGCCTCATGACCATTTTCATCAAGGGGGATGTGGTGATTCACCATATTGGGAGCACTTCCGTACCCGGGCTCAGTGCAAAGCCCATTATTGATATTCTGATAGAGGCCGAAAACCTTTCCGTGATTGATTCCGCTGTATCCGCCATGGAAAATGCAGGCTATGTAGCTAAAGGGGAAAATGGGATACCAGGCAGGCGTTATTTTCAAAAAAGTGATAGAAACGGGGTTCGTTTGTATCATGTACATGGATTTGCAAAAGGGAGTTATGAGGTCTACCGGCATTTAGTGTTTCGTGACTTCTTAAGGGCACATCCCGACGAAGCTCACAGATATGCGGAAGTCAAGGAACGCGCAGCTGCAAGGAATACCTACAGGATTGACTCTTATATCCAGGAAAAATCGCCCATCATAGTAGAACTTGAGAAAAAGGCGCGTGACTGGAGGCCTTCGACAGCTTTTCAATGAAAAAAAGCAGCCCAGGCTGCTTTTTGTTTGTTTTTCTATTCAATATTTCACACGCGAAAAGAAATTTGCCAAATTTCTTTTCGATTAACGATGTTCCTGATACTGGCTGGCTTTTGTCAAGGCATGTATCAAAGAAACCTGCTCAGAGGTAAGCGGTTCGCTGTTAACGGCTCTGGCATTAGCCCGGACCTGTTCAACCGTGCTTGACCCAGTGACAACTGAAGCAACAGCAGGATTAGCCAAATTATATTGCAGGGCCACTTCTTCAAGCGCCCGTGCCGAAGCCACTTTTTCTTTTAGAAGAGGGAGTACCTCCAGAAGTTCTCCAGAACGATAATCAAGGAAGCCTTTTCCGTTGGAAGCTTTCTCGAAATATAGTTCGCTCAGCAGCCCTTTGGCCACCGATCCTCTTGTCACAACGCTAACGCCTCTTTCCTGCAGCAGCGGAAGAGCCTCTTCTTCAGGCCGTCTATCCAGAATGCTATACTGCATCATAACAGAAACAATGGAAGACTTTTTGAGATATTCCCGTATCACATTCGGCCGGATGGAAGAAATTCCATAATGCCGAATCAAGCCTTCTGCCTTGAGCTCTTCAAAAGCTTCGATCGTTTCCTCTATCGGGTCTTCGATGGTCCCTCCATGTAACTGGTAAAGGTCGATATAATCGGTCTGCAACCGGTCAAGGCTGTATTTGACAGCGTCCTTTAGATAATTCTTTGATGGGTCCCAGCTCCAGCCGTCCTTCGCCTCATTCCAGCGGTTGCCGCCCTTGGAGGCGATGATGACCTCTTTTCTGACGTCTTTAAATGCCTGTCCGACGATTTTTTCATTTTCACCATGATCATACAAGTCGGCCGTATCAAAATAATTCACGCCTTCCTCAAGTGCGGCTTCAATAATGGTACGGGCTTTTTTCTCATTGGTTCCCAGTGACATACAGCCGAGGCTCATTTCGCTTACATACAAATCGGAGTTTCCTAACTGCCGTTTTCTCATTTTTCTATTCACCCTATTCCCGTTTTTCTCCATTTTATCGAAAGAGACAGGGTGACTACAACTAATCTGTACGGGGAACGCTTTTAGAGACTGCCTCTGTCCAGTCCTTTACTAGTTTGTATTCCTTGCTGTATTCCTTTAGTTTCTTTTTAATTTCCCATGCTTTCCCTGCCATCAAGAATCCATTGTCATATACATATACCTTCATCGTGATGCTCCCTTCATTTTGTATGGTAAAATGTATGAAGTATTAGACTTGGATTAGAACAGGAGTGAATGGAATGAGCTCATTAGAAGAAAAAACGCTCAGTACAGAAAAGATTTTCACCGGGAAAATCATCAGCCTTCAGGTAGATGAGGTGGAACTTCCAAATGGAAAAACATCCAAAAGGGAACTCATTAAACATCCAGGAGCAGTGGCTGTCATTGCCGTTACCCCTGATCATAAAATTGTCATGGTGGAGCAGTATCGAAAAGCACTCGAACGAACGATTGTAGAAATCCCCGCTGGAAAGCTGGAACAAGGAGAAAAGCCCGAGATTTGCGCCGCCCGCGAACTGGAGGAGGAAACAGGCTATGTATGCGCCAAAATGGAATGGCTGACTTCCTTTTATACTTCACCTGGGTTCGCTGATGAGCTGGTTCACATATATGTGGCAACAGGTCTCACCAAAAAAGAGGATGCCGCTGAAACGGATGAGGACGAGTTCGTTCATTTAATTGAAATCACCCTAGAGGAAGCAGTTGAGCTTGTGAAGGGACAAAAAATCTATGATGCCAAGACTGCTTTTGCCGTGCAATATTTGCAGCTGCAAAAAGCAATGGGAAGAAAATGACTTCATTTTACGCCGATTTGCATATTCATATCGGGCGGACAAGAACCGGCAGAGCAGTAAAAATTACAGGGGCGAAAACATTGACCCTTACGAACCTGATTGCCCACGCAAGGGATAAAAAAGGGCTCAATATGGTAGGGATTATTGATAGCCATTCCCCGGAAGTCCTGCAGGAGCTGGAAGAACTTCTTGATTTGGGGGAACTGTCAGAGCATCCAGATGGCGGGCTTATGTATGGGGACATGAGCATCATCCCTGGTTCAGAGCTGGAAATCAACAGTGAAGAAACGTCAGGCCCAATCCATGTACTTTGCTTTTTTCCGTACCTTCACACCATGCGCCTTTTTTCCGAATGGCTGTCATTACATCTGAAAAATATTCATTTGAGCTCGCAGCGTGTGTATGTCTCGGGGAAAGAGCTGCAAAAGAAGACGAAGGAATTAGGAGGGCTGTTCATACCGGCCCATGTGTTTACCCCTTTTAAAAGTTTGTATGGGAAAGGGGTCAAGCGCACCTTGGCGGAAGTTTTTGATCCGGCCCTCATTGATGCAGTGGAGCTGGGTTTAAGCGCCGACACCTCAATGGCCGATCAGCTGCTCGAGCTGCACCGTTACCCTTTTCTCACCAATTCAGACGCTCATTCTCTTGCCAAGATTGCGAGGGAATACCAAAAGATTGAAATGAAAGAACCCTCTTTTGAAGAGCTAAGAAAAGCACTAAGCAGGGAGGATGGCAGAAAAGTAGCGGCTAATTATGGACTGGATCCCCTGCTGGGAAAGTATCACAGGACGGTTTGTTCAAATTGTCTGTCTCCCTTTCCGGAAGGGGCACTTCATTGTTTACATTGCGGCAGTGAAAAATATATCAGAGGTGTGGCTGACAGAATTGCTGAGCTTAAAACAGCAGAATCCGGTACAATGGGAGGCAGGCCGCCTTATATCCATCAGGTTCCGCTTGAATTCATTCCCGGTTTGGGACCTAAATTGCTGGAACGGCTTATGGATCATTTTGGAACGGAAATGGCTGTGCTGCACTCTGTTCCGCGTGCAGCCCTAGAAGAAGCCATCCCGGCAAAGATTGCAGACTTAATTGTCAAAGCCCGGAGCGGAGAGTTAAAGGTCCATGCCGGAGGCGGCGGGAGATACGGAAAGATAATAAATAAGTGAGGGCCGGCCGGCAAGGGGCCGGCCTATTCCAGTTGTCAAATCTATTAATCGCTATTTCTAAAATGCTAGTCATAGAACGTTTAATCCTGCATAAAATCTAATATCCAATGTGCAGGAGGAAAAACAATGAAGAAAAAAAAATACCAGAACGTCGCAGCTGATCATCTCCGAGAATATTCCTCTATCTATTTGTTTGTAGTTGTATTATTTTTAATGGGTGTAATTTTTGGGGCAGTGATTGTCAACAGTTTAAGCTTTACGCAGAAAGAAGATTTGTTTTATTATCTAACTCAGTTTTTTGGACAGGCAGCAGACGGTGATGTGGCAGCAGCCCGTGATTTGTTTGCACAAAGCTTTTTTGATAACAGCAAATTTATTGGTCTGATTTGGGTGCTGGGGATCTCCATCATTGGCCTTCCGGTCATTCTTATAATATTATTTATGAAAGGCATGGCGGTAGGCTTTACGGTAGGGTTCCTTGTCAATCAAATGGGGTGGGATGGCTTTTTGCTTTCATTTGTTTCCATTTTGCCTCAAAATTTATTGATCATCCCGCTGTTCATCATTATGGCCGCTTTGAGTGTAACGTTTTCTTTAAAAATGATCAGGAACCAGTTTATGAAGAAGGTAAATCAGCCTGTGCTGCCACAATTTTTCAGGTATTTATTTTCCTTTGCCATTGCGGTCGTTTTTGTTGCCGCAGCAGCTGGCATTGAGGCCATCATTTCACCTGCGCTCCTTAAGACTGTCATCCATACAATAAGTTAGTTGTTAATAATTATTGTTTTATAATAATTATCGTCTCTAGTTTGTAATAATTTTATTTTGAATCTCTATTCCCTTCTGATATAATGATAATTGACAGTGGCGGGGGAGTGAGACTAACTATATGGAAACAAGAATCGAGAGAATAAAAAAACAGCTGCATTCGTCCAGCTATAAACTAACGCCGCAGCGTGAAGCAACTGTTCGTGTCTTATTGGAAAATGAGGAAGACCATCTTAGTGCAGAAGATGTTTACCTTCTGGTCAAGGAAAAATCTCCTGAAATTGGTCTTGCTACAGTATATCGGACTCTTGAATTATTAACTGAACTGAAAATAGTCGATAAAATTAACTTCGGCGATGGTGTTTCCCGTTACGATCTCCGCCAGGAGGGCGCAGCCCATTTTCACCATCACCTCGTTTGCATAGAATGCGGTGCTGTCGATGAAATCCAGGAAGATCTTCTTGAGGATGTCGAGGAGATTGTGGAAAGAGACTGGAAATTTAAAATAAAGGATCATCGTCTTACCTTTCATGGCATTTGTCACCGCTGCCAGGAAAAAGACAATGATCAACTTGAGGATTTACCCCAAAAAGCAGAACAGGCATAGAAGCCAGACTCTTTCTCCGCGAGAAAGGGTTTTTTTAATTATTAGGATCTTGTACAGGATGTGCACCTCTTCTAGGTATATTTCTTGTCCAAAATGGCATATCTTGTAGTATTAAGCTACTCGGAGGCCATGAAATGAAATTTATCTCAATGATTCTGCATGCATTCAAGGTGTTTATTTTATTCACGGGATGCACAATTTTATTTTACTATGGTATTATGTGGGTTAACGAAGAGTACCAGAATTACCATCGGTATGATGAGCCGGAGGGAGCTGCCATAAAAGTTTCGGCGCAAACTTCTGAAGATGAGCCAAGCATGCTCGACCGGTTAATCCTGTTTTATTTGAATGGGGAGTAATAGAAATGGAAGAGTGTCTCAAAGATTTTGTTCACTTCTTGATTGTTGAAAAAGGGCTGTCGCGAAATACCATCACCTCATACGAACGTGATTTAAAAAGCTACTTAAAGTATATGGAAAAGGTGGAGGGGCTTCAGGACCTGCAGGGTGTCCAGCGGCTTCAGATCGTCCACTTCCTTGGCTACCTTAAGGATGGGGGGAAGTCTTCCAGGACGATTGCCAGACATGTGGCTTCAATCCGGTCCTTTCATCAATTTTTATTGCGTGAAAAAGCAGTCGGGCATGATCCTACTGTCCATATTGAAAGCCCGCAGCTGGAAAGGACTCTTCCCAAGGTACTGAGCCTTGCGGAGGTAGAGATTCTGCTGGAATCCCCCAGGCTGGTTGACCATTTTGGCTATAGGGATAAAGCGATGCTGGAACTCCTGTATGCGACTGGCATCAGGGTTAGTGAATTGATTGGACTTAATTTGGCTGATGTTCATTTGACTATGGGCTTTGTCCGCTGCATCGGCAAAGGGAACAAGGAGAGAATCATTCCAATCGGAAAAACGGCAGCTGCCGCATTGGAAAAGTATCTTGATAAAGGCCGGCCAAGATTTATGGAAAAGCAGCAAAAGGAGGAAGCCCTTTTCCTGAACCTTCATGGCAAGAGGCTGACAAGGCAGGGCTTTTGGAAAATCTTAAAGCGCCTGGCAAAGGATGCTGGCATTCAAAAGGAACTGACACCTCATACCCTGAGGCATTCCTTTGCCACCCATTTGCTGGAGAATGGGGCGGATTTGCGTGCCGTTCAGGAAATGCTTGGCCATGCGGATATCTCAACAACCCAGATTTATACGCATGTGACAAAAACAAGGTTGAAGGATGTTTACAGCCAGTTCCATCCGCGAGCTTAGGAGTTTGCCAGATTTAAAAGACATGTCATCAGGAGAAGCGGGGACCGGATAGCTGGAAAAATGGCTCTTTGGTTATCCATAAATAGTTTCCTTGCAAGAAAGAATACGCCCAAGAAAAAGCTGTCTGGTTCTGGCAGCTTTTTCTTGTTTTTTCAGAGTGGAATTTAGTAAAATATAGATGTCAGACTTCTGACTTTTAAGAAAGGTGATCGGGGTTATTAATTGGAAAAAAGGGTAAAATACCTAGAGCATTTTATGTGAGCGTATCCAAAAAGGAGGAAACACGATGTCATATACATATAAAAGGGTGTTTTTAATCGTCATGGATTCCGTGGGGATTGGGGAAGCGCCCGATGCCGAGAAGTTCGGTGACAAGGGGGCCGATACTTTTGGGCATATTGCGGAAAAGATGGATGGCTTGAACATGCCTAATATGGCCAGGCTTGGGCTGAGCAATATCAGGGAAATCAAAGGTATCCAAAAGGCGGAAAAACCGTTGGCCTTTTATACGAAAATGCAGGAAGCGTCCAACGGAAAGGATACAATGACTGGGCATTGGGAAATCATGGGCCTTAATATCCAAACGCCTTTCCAGGTATTTCCGGAGGGTTTCCCGGATGAACTTATATCCGAATTGGAGACACGGACCGGGAGAAAGGTTATAGGAAACAAGCCGGCAAGCGGTACGGAAATTCTTGATGAGCTTGGCGGGGAACATATGAAAACTGGAGCCATGATTGTTTATACATCAGCAGATTCAGTCTTGCAGATTGCTGCACACGAAGAAATCATTCCCTTGCAGGAGCTTTATGAAATCTGCAAAATTGCAAGGGAGCTGACACTTGATGAGAAGTATATGGTAGGAAGGGTCATTGCCCGCCCATTCCTAGGCCAGCCGGGGGATTTTAAGCGCACTTCTAACCGTCATGATTACGCCCTGAAGCCGTTTGGGCGCACGGTCATGAATGAACTGAAGGATGCAGGTTATGATGTCATTTCCATCGGGAAAATTGCCGACATTTATGACGGGGAGGGAGTAACAGAATCCCTGCGGACCGTCTCCAATATGGATGGCATGGATAAGCTGGTTCAAACACTTGATCAAGATTTCACTGGACTCAGCTTTTTGAACCTGGTTGATTTTGACGCTCTGTATGGTCATCGCCGTGATCCGCTGGGCTATGGCAAGGCGTTGGAGGAATACGATGAAAGGCTCACTGAGGTCATGGGAAAATTAAAGGAAGATGATCTTCTGATTATCACTGCCGATCATGGGAATGATCCGGTCCACCATGGAACAGATCATACACGCGAATTCGTTCCGCTCCTGGTCTATTCAAAAGGGAACGCTAAAGGCAAAGAGCTTCCATTACGCCAGACATTTGCGGATGTTGGGGCAACGGTAGCGGATAATTTTCAGGTGAAAATGCCTGAACATGGCACAAGTTTCTTATCTGAAATGAAATAGTTATGAGGTGGAGAAATGGATAGAGGAAAAATCAAAAACTCAGCATTGTTCTTGAAAGAAAAATTCAGCCAACAGCCTAAAATTGGACTTATTTTGGGATCCGGACTGGGGATCCTAGCCGAAGAAATTGAAAACCCGGTGAAAATCCCTTATGGAGAAATTCCGGATTTTCCCGTTTCAACAGTGGAAGGGCATGCGGGACAGCTAGTGTTCGGCAGCCTGCATGGAGTCAGTGTCGTTGCGATGCAGGGCCGGTTCCATTTTTACGAAGGATACACCATGGATAAGGTCACCTTCCCTGTCCGGGTAATGAAAGAGCTGGGAATAGAGTCGCTGATCGTTACAAATGCTGCAGGCGGTGTAAATGAAAGTTTTTCACCCGGAGATCTAATGCTCATTTCCGATCATATCAATAATATGGGGACAAACCCGTTGATTGGCCCAAATGATGCGGAGCTGGGACCTCGTTTTCCTGACTTAAGCGAAGCATATTCAAGGGAATTGAGAAAAACAGCCAAAGAGGTTGCCAAGTCCTTGCAAATCAATGTGCAGGAAGGGGTATATGTGGGCAACACAGGCCCTGTATATGAAACTCCGGCGGAGATTCGCATGCTTCGGTCATTGGGCGGAGATGCAGTAGGGATGTCTACTGTTCCGGAGGTAATCGTTGCCAGACACTCAGGGATGAACGTTCTGGGTATTTCATGCATTTCCAATATGGCAGCCGGGATCCTTGACCAGCCGCTTTCCCACGACGAGGTCATCGAAACAACGGAAAAAGTAAAGGCAACTTTCCTCCGCTATGTAAAAGAGCTTGTAAAAGAAATTGGCAAAGCTTAAGGATCGTCAAATACTTAGGTAAGTGGTGATTATGATGAGAATGGTGGATTTAATAGAGAAGAAAAGGGATGGCTTTGAGCTGTCAGCAGCAGAGATAGACTTTATCATCAAGGGCTATACAGATAATTCCATTCCTGATTACCAGATAAGCGCCTTGACAATGGCGATCTATTTTAAAGGGATGTCTGAAAGAGAACGGGCTGATTTAACGATGGCAATGGTTAAATCGGGAGATCAAATTGATCTAGCAAGGATTGAAGGCATAAAGGTAGATAAACATTCTACAGGAGGAGTGGGGGATACAACAACTTTGGTGCTTGGTCCTCTTGTCGCCGCTGTAGGAGTTCCTGTAGCAAAAATGTCAGGTCGTGGACTTGGGCATACAGGGGGAACCATTGATAAGCTGGAAGCAGTCAAAGGCTTCCATGTTGAAATCGATAATGAACAGTTCATTCACCTGGTGAACAAAAACAAATTAGCTGTCATAGGGCAGAGCGGGAACCTCACACCTGCGGATAAAAAGCTATACGCACTTCGTGATGTAACGGCAACTGTGGACAGCATCCCGCTGATAGCCAGTTCCATTATGAGCAAAAAAATAGCAGCAGGAGCAGATGCAATTGTCCTTGATGTAAAAACAGGCGCCGGCGCATTCATGAAAACGCTGGAGGACTCCCGGGAACTGGCAAAGGCAATGGTACGGATTGGGAATAATGTTGGCAGAAGGACGATGGCAGTTATTTCTGATATGAGCCAGCCGCTGGGATATGCGATCGGAAATGCCCTTGAAGTCCAGGAAGCCATTGATACGTTAAAGGGGCAAGGTCCCGAAGATCTTACCGAGCTTTGCCTGACACTCGGCAGTCATATGGTCTACCTGGCTGGCAAGGCGAATACGCTGGAAGAGGCCAGAAACTTGCTTGAAAAAGCAATCCAGGACGGTTCTGCATTGGAAGCATTCAGGGTTTTCCTTAGCTCCCAAGGTGGAGACGCTTCCATAGTGGATGACCCAGCAAGGCTTCCGCAGGCGAAATACAAGTACGAGCTTGAAGCAAAGGAATCCGGCTATCTTTCAGAGATGGTTGCCGATGAAATAGGTACCGCCGCCATGCTTCTTGGAGCAGGAAGGGCAACGAAGGACTCTCAAATTGACTTGGCTGTCGGCCTGGTCCTTAGAAAGAAAATAGGGGACAAGGTGGAAAAAGGGGAGTCACTGCTTACCATCCACAGCAATTTTGAAAATGTTGACCATGTAAAAGAACTGCTTTATAAAAACTTAAAGCTCACCAAGAACCAGGTGAATGCCCCCACATTAGTACACGGTGAGATAACAGAATAGTACATGCAGAAATGCCTGCCAAGAAGGAAGAAGCTGAGATGAACTCTCTGCTTCTTTTTTTTTGATTATTTAGCTGTATAAAAATGGTATACGTGGAAAAAATAGAACTTATAAAGATAGGAGGGTTATGGCCATGAGACGCAAATGTTTGTTTAGTCTGATGATCGTTTCATTTTTTATTACATCGCTATTTTCGACCAGTACGCTGGCGAATGAAGGCAGAGCTCAGCTTGCCGATGAGTCTAGCTCAGCGATATTGATAGAACGGGATACAGGCAGGATACTGTATGAGAAAAACAGCAATGAAAAGCTTCCGCCGGCAAGCATGACCAAGATTATGACGATGCTTCTGATCATGGAAGCTCTCGACGAGGGCAGGCTAAAGTTTGACGAAAAGGTTCGTACAAGTGAATACGCTGCTTCTATGGGAGGATCTCAGATTTTCCTTGAACCAGGAGAAGAAATGACAGTGGAAGAAATGCTCAAAGGAATTGCTATTGGTTCAGGGAATGATGCCTCTGTTGCTATGGCAGAAAGATTAGCAGGTTCTGAGGAAGAGTTCGTTAAAATGATGAATGCAAAAGTAAAGGAACTCGGGCTAAAGAATACCACTTTTAAAAACCCGACCGGACTTCCGACAACCGAACATTACAGTACGGCTCATGATATGGCATTAATGGCTAAGGAGTTGTTGAAATACGAAAAGATCACTCAGTTTACAGGGAAATATGAAGATTATCTCCGAGAAGATACAGATGAAAAGTTCTGGCTGGTCAATACCAACCGTCTGGTTAGATTCTATCCAGGGGTAGATGGGCTTAAGACTGGTTTTACAAATCAGGCAAAGTATTGCTTAACGGCTACCGCCCAAAAGGACGGGATGAGAGTAATAACTGTTGTGTTTGGCGCCCCAACATCCAAATCAAGAAATGCCCAGGTTACAAAAATGCTTGATTACGCATTTAGTCAGTATCAGTCACACCCAATGTTTAAAAAAGGGCATTCCGTTGGAAGTGTACCTGTCAGCAAAGGAAAGGAAAAGCGGATAGAGGCCGTAACCTCTGAGCGGATTTCCCTGCTGACCAAAAAAGGGGAAAGCATAGACAATGTGGAACAGAAAATCACCATGAAGAAGAGCTTGAAAGCCCCAATTCAAAAAGGGGATGAAGTAGGGACTCTAAGGCTGATCCAGGACGGAAAAACAATGGTTGAATCGCAGCTTGTAGCGAGCAAAGCAGTCAATGAGGCAAACTGGTGGCAGCTGTATAAGAGAGCCTTTGGCATGTTTTCAAGAGCAGGGCAGTAATTATGTTTCCATTCCTGAATGATGTCGAAATCTCAAGGTAAGGTAAAATCTTTTGGCGAAAGGCCACTAGTTTTGTCCAGAAGGAAGGAATTGACTGGATGAAAGGCGAAAAGGACTCACTATACCAGATAAGGAGGCAATGGACTAGTGAGTCTTAACATTAATATGGAAGTAAGAGATGAAGTATTATGCATCCGTCTAACTGGGGAATTGGACCACCACGCTGCCGATGAACTGCGCGCAAAGGCTACAAAGGCTCTGGAAGATCCCAATGTCCGCCATATCGTCCTTAATCTAGAAAACTTAACTTTTATGGACAGTTCAGGTCTAGGAGTAATTTTAGGAAGATATAAACAAATCAAGCAGCTGCATGGGGAAATGATCGTTTGTGCAATTTCACCGCCAATCAAGAGGCTATTCGATATGTCAGGCCTGTTTAAAATTGTTCGCCTGGAGCCTACAGAAGAATTTGCCTTAGAAAGTTTGGGGGTTGCATAGCATGAGGAATGAAATGAATCTTCAATTTAGCGCCTTAAGCCAGAACGAATCATTTGCCCGCGTAACTGTAGCTGCATTTATTGCTCAGCTTGATCCAACAATGGATGAACTTACCGAAATTAAAACAGTGGTTTCTGAGGCAGTTACCAATTCAATCATACATGGATATGATGGCAAGCCTGACGGCAAGGTGTTTATTTCCGTTTTGCTTGAGGAATCTGCCGTAGAGTTAGTGATCAGGGATGAAGGGGTTGGCATAAAGGATATTGATGAAGCACGCCAGCCATTATACACTTCAAAACCGGAGCTTGAAAGATCTGGTATGGGTTTTACGATTATGGAAAATTTTATGGACGAAGTCGAGGTTCGGTCAGAACCGGGTTTTGGAACCGAGGTACGTTTGAGGAAGCACTTATTAAAAAGCAAAGCACTGTGCAATTAAGGAGCCCTGCTTATGGATGTCGAAGTGAAGAACGATAGCAGTCAAGCCTATTTGAAGGACCATGAAGTGAAGGAACTGATTAAGCGCAGCCATGAAGGGGACCAGGAAGCGAGAGATCTGATCGTCCAGAAAAATATGCGCCTTGTCTGGTCGGTGGTCCAGCGCTTCCTGAATCGCGGCTACGAGCCGGATGATTTGTTTCAGATAGGAAGCATCGGTCTCCTTAAATCGGTTGATAAATTTGACCTTTCTTATGATGTTAAGTTCTCTACCTATGCTGTCCCAATGATTATCGGGGAAATACAACGCTTTATCAGAGATGATGGCACCGTAAAGGTAAGCCGGTCCCTAAAAGAAATGGCAAATAAAATCCGCAAGGCAAAGGATGAACTGTCAAAGACTCTTGGAAGGATACCGACAGTGAATGAATTGGCTGAGTCGCTGCAGCTATCCCCGGAGGAAATAATCCTTGCCCAGGAAGCAAGCCGGACTCCATCTTCCATCCATGAAACCGTCTATGAAAATGATGGTGATCCGATCACCCTTCTTGATCAAATTGACAATGGCGAGGAGGGGCGATGGTTCGACAAAATTGCCCTTAAAGAAGCAATAAGGGAGCTTGATGAAAGGGAACGACTTATTGTCTACCTCCGCTATTACAAGGACCAAACACAGTCAGAGGTAGCTGAAAGGCTTGGGATATCCCAGGTTCAGGTATCTCGTCTGGAAAAGAAAATACTTCAGCAAATGAAAACCCGTATGGATCAATGATCCATGTCAGACTGTAGACAACTCGACGAAAATCGAGAATGTCACAGTCTTTTTTATGTGTGTTTATGAGTGAGGACTGTTGACTTCCGTTCCAGGCATTTCACTTTCCGCGGGGCGGGCGGAGAGCTTCCTCGTCGCACTGCTCCTGCGGAGTCTCACCTGTCCCGCTGCTCCTGCGGAGTCTCACCTGTCCCGCTGCCCACAGGAGTCTTCACGTCTACAATAAGTAAAAAACATATATGCGCAACCCAAGGAAACCACCGAGTGTAAATTGGCAGGTGCAAAAGAAAAGCATTCCATGCGTTGGACACCCCTAAGGGAACTTAAAAAATTGTCCTTGCAGGCGATGCCTACTTACATTGCATTGGAACCTAAAAAGATGGCCAATTTGACATGGCAGCTCCGATAATGCCTAACCTAATGTAAAAACTCAATAAAAGTTCAAAAGGGATTCGGAATGGAACCTTTCAGAACCCTTTTGTCTACAACTGGCATGGGTCAAAGATCCATGTTTTTTTGCCCAATTTTATATTTGAGGTGAATCCTATTCAGAACTGACTTTTTGTCTCAGATTAGAATCCACCCATTTATTGGACTTCATGAAACCAACAAACCAACCCATACTATTTATACGAGGAAAACTATGTGTTGGAAGTGAACCGGATGGAAAACACAATTTACATTCGCATGCGCAACCGGGTGAAAGTGAATCCCGGTGAATCAATCTTGCTTAAGGATATAGCACAGATTATTTCTAGGGACGATATCCATTTGAAATTGGAAACGCTCCCTGTTCACAAAGTTTCACCGGAAGATAACAACATTATCATCATTGATGTAATGAAAGTAATCCGACAAATCACTGGGGCCTTTCCCGAGACAGAGGTTCAGGCAGTTGGTCCAACCCAGACCATTATTGAAGTTATACTGAAGAAAAAAACGGTTTCCATCCCCCTGTTCCTGTTAGTCTGGCTGCTGTTGTTTATCGGGGCCGCCTTGACAATCATGAACTTCCATGAAGATGTCAGTATGCAGGCGGTGCAACAGCGTCTTTATCTGTTGCTTACAGGCAAACATGTGAGTAAGCCCCTGCTGTTTCAAATTCCTTATTCACTGGGAATAGGCCTTGGCATGATTTTGTTTTTTAACCATGTCTTTAAGAAAAGGCTGAACGAGGAACCTAGCCCGCTTGAAGTTGAAATGTTTAATTATCAGCAGTCGCTGGACCAGTATGTCATCCTGCACGAAAATAAGGAAAGCATAAAAAACCTTGATGACGATTAACGTATTGTTTGTAATGCTGACAGGGCTTGCGGGCGGTCTTGCAGTTGGGTCTGGGTTTGTTGCGTTCCTTGCTGTTCTTGGTGTGATACCAAGGCTTACACAGTTAACCAAGACAATGGGCATGATTTATTGGTATGAATGGTCGGTTGTACTAGGAGCCATCCTTGGTACTTTTGCGAGTATACAAGATCCCGTATGGCACTTTTCAGGGTTTATAGCCATACCAATTGGACTTGCGGGAGGGACTTTTGTCGGGATGCTTGCTGCTGCTCTGACTGAAGTGCTTAATGTATTTCCAATACTGGCAAAAAGAATTGGAATCGAAGATCGGATTGTTACTTTAATAATGGCCATTGTTTTAGGAAAAGTATTTGGGTCCTTGTTCCAATGGGTTTACTTTGTGGATTAATTGGTATCGAAACTTCTTGAAAGGAGAGCGGTATAATGGCTGCGGACGACAAGAAAAAACCAATACCAAGCTCGTTATCAGAGGTTGAAACCTATATGAAAAATCGGGTTGGCCTTGGCGACAGTTTCGATTTTGGTGTCAGGAAACTGAAGATCCTTAAAAAAGAGGTACATTTTTATTATGTAAATGGTCTTTGTGACACAAGTATCATTGTGCAGATCATAAAAGAAATCGTAGGAATCAACAATCGTGAAAAGCTGTCAACTCAGCTGCAGGCTATTGTAGAAAATCGAATTGTTCATCAATCAATTCAGCCAGTTCAAACCTTGGACGAAATCGTCGATCAGGTTCTGTCTGGTTTAATTGCCATTCTGGTTGATGGTGAAGAGAAAGCATTGATAGTTGATGTGAGAAGCTATCCCGGGAGGCAGCCACAGGAGCCGGATACTGAAAAAGTAGTGCGGGGCTCAAGAGATGGATATGTTGAAAATATTATAGTAAACACAGCCCTGACCAGACGAAGAATCCGGGATGAACGCCTTCGGTTCGAAATGTTGAAGGTAGGCGAACGGTCGAAGACCGATGTAGCACTGGGATACATCAAAGATGTCGCCAATCCGGAACTGATAAAGGTTATAAAGAAAGAGCTGGAGGCCATTGACATTGACGGGATTACAATGGCTGATAAGACAATTGAGGAATTTTTGGTCAAACAGGGATATAATCCGTATCCACTAGTAAGATACACCGAACGTGCAGATGTGGCTGCCACTCATTTGCTGGAAGGGCATGTCCTGATCTATGTGGATACATCCCCAAGTGTCATCATTACGCCGACTACCTTCTTCCATCATTTACAGCATGCGGAGGAATACAGGCAATCTCCTGGTGTAGGAACAATGGTCAGGTGGATTCGTTTCCTTGGAGTGGCTGCATCTGTCGTGCTGCTGCCGCTATGGTATTTATTTGTACAGGATCCTGGGCTTTTGCCGGATTACTTATCCTTTATCGGCCCTAGTAAAGAATCTAATATACCAATCCTGCTGCAGCTTTTTCTCGCTGATATCGGAATTGAATTCCTAAGAATGGCTGCCATTCATACCCCAACTCCGCTATCGACAGCGATGGGGTTGATAGCCGCTGTCTTGATTGGCCAGATTGCCATTGATGTCGGGCTGTTTGGGGCAGAGGTCATTCTCTATGTTGCCGTCGCTGCAATAGGAACCTATGCCACACCAAGCTATGAGTTAAGTGTCGCCAATAAAATAGGAAGGATTTTCCTGTTGGCAGCTGCTGCCATATTTAAAGTTCCAGGTTTTATGGTAGGGGTAGTTCTGTGGATCCTGTTTTTAGCTGGTATTAAATGTCTGAATACTCCTTATCTGTGGCCTTTTCTGCCATTTTCGCCCAAGGCGTGCTTGCAAATCCTTGTCCGCAGGGCTGTCCCTGGCTCCCGGATCCGCCCAAGCATTGTCCATTCACGAAATCGGGTCAGACAGCCTGCAAAAAGCTGAAAAACTAAATTGCGTGTTCCTATAAATTATGATAAAGTAGTTTTAATTTAACGGACTAAAGAGATAAAACAAATAGACAGTTCTCCTGCCGGATGCTGTCTATTTATTTATCAAGAAGGTAAAGGAATGAGGGGGACATCATGCAATTTCATGGAACAGCAAAAGTTAACAGCATTGGGCATCTCGAGATAGGTGGAATCGATACAGTAAAACTTGCAGAGCAGTATGGGACTCCTCTGTATATCTATGATGTTGCGCTAATCAGGGAAAGAGCAAGAAGTTTTAAGAGGACGTTTGAATCTCTCGGGATCAAAGCCCAGGTAGCCTATGCCAGCAAAGCTTTTTCAACTGTTGCCATGGTTCAGCTGGCGGCAGAAGAAGGTTTATCTCTTGATGTCGTATCGGGAGGAGAGCTGTATACGGCTATGGCAGCTGGGTTTCCACCCGAAAAAATTCACTTCCATGGGAATAATAAAAGCCTTGAAGAGCTGGATATGGCTATTGAAAAGGAAATTGGCTGCTTTGTGGTTGATAACTTTTATGAACTGGAAATGCTGAATGATCTATGTTTGGCTAAAGGAAAACAAGTGAATGTTCTCCTCCGTGTAACACCGGGAATCGAGGCGCATACGCATGATTATATTTTGACAGGCCAGGAGGATTCGAAATTTGGATTTGGCCTTCAAAATGGACAAGCCGATGAGGCGGTTGAGGCTGCCCTTAAATCGAAGAATCTAAAGCTGCTCGGTGTTCATTGCCATATTGGTTCGCAAATCTTTGAAACGACTGGATTCCTCCTTGCAGCTAAGAAGATTTTCGAAAAGCTCAACGGATGGAAAAAAGAGAAATCGTTTGAACCAACAGTACTGAATTTGGGCGGAGGCTTTGGGATTCGCTACACTAGCGAAGACGATCCAATCCCCGCTTCCCAATATGTGGAAGAGATTATTGACGAGGTAAAAAAACAGGCAAAGCGTTTTGATATGAAGGTTCCGGAAATCTGGATCGAGCCTGGCCGATCTCTTGTCGGGGATGCAGGAACAACTTTATACCGCATCGGTTCGAGGAAGGAAGTTCCAAATGTCAGGCAGTATGTGGCTGTAGATGGAGGGATGAGTGATAACATCCGACCAGCTCTTTACCAGGCTAAATATGAGGCAATCCTAGCAAACAAGGCGCTTGAGGAACCTGAAGAGACCGTATCGATTGCTGGTAAAGCCTGTGAATCCGGGGATATGCTCATTTGGGATCTGCCATTGCCAAAGGCCGGAAGCACGGATATCCTGGCAGTTTTCTGTACGGGTGCCTACGGCTACTCCATGGCAAATAACTATAACCGGATTCCAAGGCCGGCTGTTGTATTTGTGGAGAATGGCAAAGAAAGACTTGTTGTTAAGCGCGAAACCTTTGAAGATATGGTAAGGCTGGATTTGCCGCTTGAAGAAAGGGTAAATAAATGAGCTGCCATCCGGCAGCTCCATTTTTATTTTCGACAGCAAAAATTGCCTTTTTTCCTCCCGGTGTTGTAGAATATCAAATGGGAGGTCGGGCTTAATGAAAAAAAATAACTGGCTGCTGTTTGCTCTCCTTTTGATTATGGCCATTGCATGGGGAGTGTATTACTGGCTTTTTATTATTCCCGGCAAATAAAGCGCTGGAAATATATTTGAAGAAACTGCTAGAATTCTGTATGATAATATCAATTGCATTTTTAAACGAACCTGCTTTCCTATTCATGCATAAACTACAAAAGGTTTAAATTCAACCCGCTATGGAGAAAATGGATATGTTATCATTTATTTTTAGAGGGCCAGTCAATTAATGAGGGATCAATATGTTAATTCGTTATAAAAAAGCATTCGAAAAAATAGCCATGGGACTCCTGTCTTTCATGCCAAACGAAAAAGATTTAAAAAAGCTGCAGCAAACGATGAAGCAATATGAAACAGATGACAGCTGGCAGCTGTTTCTTTGGAAAGACGAAGATATTACAGGGCTAATAGGGGTCCAGATCATAAATGAAGAAACATTGGAAATTCAGCATATTTCCGTAAATCCATCTCATCGCCATCAGGGAATTGGCAAAAGAATGGTGTGTGCATTGCAGGACCTTTACTCTAATAAGGCAGTTTCTCCCAATGCAGAAACCGCGTCGTTTGTTGAAAAATGTGCAGCGGCAGGAGAAATTGCCAGCGAAAAGGGCAGTGATTAATAAACATCACTGCCCTTTTTTTCTTTGCCTCGCTTTAAGCGCAGAATGTCTTTCCATAATGACATCCGTTCTGTCTCTGAGCGAATGCCTGCTGATAAGTTGTTTATCAGCTAGATTGCTTTTACTTCCCCAGACATACCCAAGCCTTTCACATTGAACTTTGCATGTCTGTAACAGCCCTGTGTCAGCAATCGGTATATTTACGCTTTGGTAGGTCTGGTGTGTTATGATTTCGTTTCTCCGGTCAGATAGAAGCTCCATAAATCTTATGTGATCAATTCCCAGATTTGTGCATTTTTCTCTTTCCGCAGCTATGATTTCGGCTGCCTTTTCCAGAGTTCTTAGAGCTCCTGCCAGATTCCTTCTTCGGAAGTGGTAGGAAGACACAGCAAACTGAATAAGTCCTACCCAGATGGACCTTTTATTGCCTGGATCTGTTTCTTTCCAGTATTCCTCCAGCACTTCATGGCATTCGAAATAATCCCTGTCTCCATGGAAATGGATAAGGTATTCTATATATGCATTCGGGAACATTCCCCTACCTCCTTCTGCTAGCAGCTAACTATAGCTTATCATAATGTAGCAGAAAGGATGAGTCGGAAATCCGGGACAAATATTTATGGATAAGAAAAATGCTATCCTCTATACTAGATATGACAAAAACTATGACATCTTGAATCTTGGTGGGAAACAATGCAATATAATGTAAAAATTGAAGCGTTCGAGGGGCCGCTGGATTTGCTCCTCCATTTAATAAACAGGCTTGAAATCGATATCTATGATATCCCTGTCGCTGAAATAACAGAGCAGTACCTAATCTATATACATGCGATGAAGGAACTCGAGCTGGACATTGCCAGCGAGTTTTTGGTTATGGCAGCCGAACTGCTTGAAATCAAAAGCAAGATGCTGCTGCCTAAGCATGAAGAAGTACCAGTGGATGCTTTTTCGTTTGATGAAGAGGAGGATCCCCGTGATGAACTTGTCGAAAAATTGGTTGAGTATAAAAAATATAAAGAAGCTGCGAATGAATTCAAAGCATTAGAGATGGATCGCGGATTGATGTATACCAAACCGCCTAGCGACTTAACTGAGTATGCCAAGGAGAACCAGCATGATAATGCAGATTTGAATGTCACTCTTTACGATATGCTCGGCGCAATGCAAAAGCTGCTGCGAAGGAAAAAGCTGCAGAGGCCTTTGTCCACCAAAGTGACCCGGCAGGAAATACCAATAGAAAAGCGCATGGCGGAAATCATTGACCTCCTTAAAGCGGATGGCAAACGGAGGAGTTTTTCCGAGCTGTTTCCAGTGCCGGAACGAGAACATATTGTGGTTACATTTCTCGCGGTCCTGGAGCTCATGAAGAGACAGGAAATTCAGGTTGATCAGGAGCATAATTTTGCAGAAATATATGTGACAGCACAGAAAGGGGCCAACGGGATTGGAGACCATTAACTGGAAAGGAGTTCTCGAAAGCCTTTTATTTGCTGCAGGTGACGAAGGCCTCTCCTTGAAGCAAATTGCGGGAGTTCTTGAGATGGAGGAATCGGAGGCCCAAGAACTGGTCAGTGCCCTGCAGAAAGATTATGAGGACGATGAAAATAGGGGCCTGGTGCTTCTTCTGATTGCGGGGGTCTATCAGCTGGCAACCAGGAAGGCGCATGCAGAATACCTAAAGAGGCTTGTTGAATCACCAGGTACATCCCATTTATCTCAAGCCGCATTAGAGACTCTGGCTATAATTGCCTATAAGCAGCCAATCACAAGAGTGGAGATTGAGGAAATTCGCGGGGTTAAAACGGAAAGGCCCATACAGACCCTGTCGGCCAGAGCTTTAATAAAAGAAGTAGGACGGGCAGAAGGGACAGGACGTGCCTTTCTATATGGAACGACGAAAGAATTCCTCGATTACTTTGGCCTGCAAAGTATTGATGAACTGCCGCCATTGCCAGAGAAGATTGAGGATGAAGATACAGATGAGGAAGCAGATCTGTTTTTTGAGAAATTCCAGGAACTCTAAAATTTGCGCCTTGAGCAGCCAATATGCTGAACAAGGCGCTTTTTTCTGGATAAATTGTCTTAAGACAAATGACCGAAAATATGATAAAATTTAAATATTATTACAAATGCTTCCTGTTCTCGGATGGAGCATTTCAAGCATACATATTTACTACAGGACGCAAATGAATCATTCCAGGAGGGTTCGAATGATTATCAAACGATGCAAGGGCTACGAACTGGAAAAACAGCAATCGAACACATCTGAAGACTTCTTTAACCGTAGTGAAGTCACATTCATGGAGAACGGTACTGAAAAAACAGTGCATATCCTGTATGTCCGATATTTTAATGAACAGTTTGACCGGTTTACCCCTTATCAACAAGATCCAATATTTAGTTTTGGCGTTCATGAAGTTTCATTCAAGGATATCGTGGCTCTTGCCTGTCTGCTGAAAAATCCAGCATATAAACATCGTAAAAGGGTATATATCAACTCGGAGAGAGAATTTCAGGACATTTTTAAAGGCCTTGATTTTCATAAACTGTCCGGGCTCGTTCAGCAAATTGTAGATAATGGAAGCGCTGAAGTGCGCTCATCTCATGAATATATCATTCAGACCGTTTAGGCCAAATTGCTCAAGTCCGTATAAAAACTGGAGGTGCCACTATGGGGAATACGATTGTGAAAACACAGGTTGAAGAAGTGAAAAATTTTCTGGGACAAACTGTATCAGGCCTGGAAGGGTTCTTAAACGATTCTACCCTGGCAGGACTTATAAAGGAAGAACCTGGGAATGAGGATTACTATAAACAAGTATTATCCACGATCCGCAAGCTGCTGGTTTTCTGTGAAGAAGGCCTGGAAGCATGCAATATAGTTGCCCAATCCCAGCCGTTCTCCAAAGGGGCCGCCGAAAAAACTCTCTATCGTATTTATTATCACTGTGTGGAAGAGTTTTTCTCTCCAAAGAGTGATATATGGTATGAAGACAGCCGCTCCGCTTATACCGGGAAAAATGCAATAAAATTCAGGGAACCCGTGCCGCATAGTGTAAAGGCGTTATTCGTGTCCCTTGAAGGTGAGTTTCAAAGGATTCGCGAGGAACTTGAATATTACGAAACAGATTATCGAACAAAAATGCTACAGTCAAAATAAAGGGAAAAAGCAGCATGACAGGCTGCTTTCAGTTTGTAGACAAAAGGGGTTCGGAATGTTTCCATTCCGAACCCCTTTTGTCTATTTTTGAGTTTTTCCTCCAGGTTAGCCGCCCCCTTGCTTCGGACGCTAGGCCATTATCTGGCCCCACCATGTCCAATTGGCCATCTTTTTTCAGACTCAATGCAGCAAAAGCAAGCATCGCTGGCATGGACAATTTTTTAAGTCACCTAAGGATGATAAAATGCACGCCCATGCATTCCTTTTGCATCTGCAAGTATCCGCTCCATGTTCTCCTTACGTTTTGAACAGTCAATGCCTCAGGTGAACTGCTTCTTTTACATATCCTTGCCCCATATGACGGGTTACCACCTTTTAATGATCGAGGATCACAATGCCTATTAAAACCCTGTGATTGAAGTGGAAGTCGTTAAAACTCCTGCGGGTACCGCCCGCCCCGAGGTAAGCGAAACGACTGGAACGGAAGTCAACAGTCCCATTAATAAACACTAATAAAAAACCCTAGACAAGGTCGATTTTTCATTGAATTTGCCTAGAGGCTGCTTTATTTATTTTATTAATCGCCGGAAGGGTGGACATCCTTTTTGTCATATCAGCTCCTCCTCTGCATAAACTTGTACAAACTGCCAAAGGGAGACGAGGTCTGTTCAATGAAGAGGATATCAATCGTATTATTGCTACTTGCTACATGGCTATTTCATTACGACCCGCAGCCAGCAGCAGCTGGTTCAGTGAGTGCCCGAAATGCCATATTGATCGAACAGGACACGGGTCGTGTCCTTTATGAAAAAAAGGCTCATGATACCGAACGCATTGCCAGTATCACCAAGATCATGACGGCCATTTTGGCGATTGAGTCCGGTAAACTGAATGAACAAGTCAAGGTCAGCAGCAATGCAGCTGGTACGGAAGGGTCCTCTCTCTACCTGAAGGCCGGAGAAAAAATTTTGCTGGAGGACCTTGTTTATGGGTTAATGCTAAGGTCTGGCAATGATGCTGCAGTAGCAATCTCGGAACATGTAGGAGGCAGCCTTGACGGGTTTGTTTTTTTGATGAATCAGAAGGCAGAAGAGATCGGAATGAAAAACACTCATTTTGCCAACCCTCATGGATTGGATGATCATGAGAACCATTACTCGACAGCCTATGATATGGCGCTGCTGACCAGGTACGCGATGAATAATGAAACCTACCGTGAAATATCAGGAACGAAAATTCACCGTGCTCCAAACCCAAATGAATCTTGGGATCGAGTCTGGAAAAACAAAAATAGACTTTTGACTGAATTATATAAGTATACAACGGGCGGAAAAACCGGTTATACAAAAAGGGCAAAAAGAACTCTGGTAACAACTGCTGCGAAAGGCGACTTCGAGCTAATTGCCGTAACGCTTAATGGCCCAAGCGACTGGAATGACCATATCTATCTGTATGAGAGTGCATTTACACAGTATGATGTTGCTCAAATTCTGGCTGAAGGGAAGATTAAAGGGCTGAAAGATTCACTTTACAAAGGCAGGGTCTATCTTCGCAACTCTTTTGAATATCCGCTCACGGCCAAAGAGGAAAGTCTTGTTAGGGTTGAGTACAAGCTTCTTAAGCCCCCTGAAGATCCAGAGAAAGAAAGAATTCCCGAGATTGTTGGGAAAGCAGTAGTCTATCTGGACGGGCAGGAAATCAAGTCGATGCCAATCTACTACAAGCAGGATCCTGTCGAAAAAAAATCATACTTGCAATTCTTTAAGAATATTTTTACAGCTGTTACAGGCATAAGGGCTGATGACTGATGGTTAATTATATCTGGGTCTTCATGACGTTGATTGGGCTTGTTTTCGCAGGAATTAATGGAACGATGGCTGAAGTAAACGAAGCCATCTTCAATGGAGCCAAAGAAGCTGTAACACTCTGTATTGGGTTAATTAGTATCCTTGTATTTTGGCTGGGCATGATGAAGATCGCTGAATCCGCCGGGCTGCTTGATAAATTGTCCAATCTCTTCCGCCCATTGATCTCACGCTTGTTTCCGGAAGTTCCTCCAGGACATCCGGCAATGGGCTATATTCTATCAAACATGATGGCCAATTTGTTTGGGCTCGGCAACGCAGCCACCCCTCTTGGAATAAAAGCAATGGAGGAACTGAAAAGGTTAAATGGAGGAAGAGATACGGTAAGCCGGTCGATGGTGACCTTTTTGGCAATCAATACCTCGAGCATTACACTTATACCAACTACAGTGATTGCAATTCGAATGACCTATCATTCAGCGGCTCCTACCGAAATCGTTGGACCTACGTTAATCGCTACCTGTTTTTCAGCAGTGGCTGCAATTTTTATAGATCGTTATTTCCATTATCGAAGAACCAGAAAAGGATGAAGCGCCTATGCAATTGATCTCTGCCATTTCACTCTGGATTATTCCGGTCCTAATTGGATTTATCCTTGTTTACGGAACGCTGAAAAAGGTTCCTACCTACGAAACTTTCGTAGAAGGCGGCAAGGAGGGAATAAAGATGGCTGTATCCATCATTCCCTTCCTGGTTGGAATGATGGTGGCTATATCGGTGTTTCGGGCATCCGGGGCGCTGGATTATTTTATGGAATTCATCAGGCCCGGCCTGGAGAAGATAGGCATACCCGCCGATGTTATCCCATTGGCGATTATCCGGCCGATTTCAGGGAATGCAGCCCTGGGGATGACCAGCGACTTGATTGCCGCACATGGGCCCGACTCTTTTATCGGAAGATTGGCCTCAACCCTTCAGGGGAGCACGGATACAACCTTTTATGTACTGACTGTCTATTTTGGTGCAGTAGGAATCAAGAAAATGGGGGATGCGCTTAAAGTGGGATTGCTGGCCGACCTGGCAGGATTTGCGGCTGCAATTGTTGTAGTCACCATCATGTTTGGATAGAGATGTACAAGTCATTCGCATGTAAGGAGATATCTAAACCGAAGATATTCGGGGTTGCCCCTCCAAAAGAGGATTAGGAATGCTCTCATTCCCAATCCTCTTTTTTGTATTTTGCTTAAGGCGGAGGCAATCCCCCTGGAGGGAGTACTTCATTGATTTAATCTTTATTTGATTGAATCTAACCATGTTTTAGAATAGTGCCGGACCCATATAGAATACCTGTGGGCTTAGACTTTGAATCATGCGGGCACAGGACAGGGAAATCAGAAGGTTTATTGCGCGGAGGGGAGGCCCCCTGGCTACCCGCGGTAGGCGAAGCGCCTGAAAAGGCAATCATAATTTTGCTGAACATTAAGAGCACAGGGAAACTCGGATATTCACCGAGTTTGTGCACAGTTGGAGGTACCTTGAGGCAGGTATCTTTTTTTATGGGCTGTGTGCTTTGAAAACAAAGCGTTTTATGTCATAATTCATAAGGATGGATTTGATATTAAAATAATAATTTAAGTTGACACGATAATGGGAGTGACCTGCATGGAAAGATTGCAAAAAGTAATAGCACACGCCGGGATAGCTTCAAGAAGAAAAGCAGAAGAGCTGATTCTTGAAGGAAGAGTAACGGTTAATGGAAAGGTCGTCAAAGAGCTTGGGATAAAAGTGACAGGTTCAGACAGGATTGAAGTAAGCGGAATTCCTTTGGAAAGGGAGGAGCCTGTGTATTTCCTCTTCTATAAGCCGCGCGGAGTCATTTCCAGCGTAAAAGATGAAAAGGGCAGAAAAGTGGTTACAGATTATTTCGAACAGATAAAACAAAGGATTTACCCGGTCGGGAGGCTGGATTTTGACACTTCCGGAGCATTGCTCCTTACAAATGACGGGGAGTTTGCTAACCTTTTGATGCACCCGAGCAGTGAAGTGGAAAAAGTCTATGTTGCCAAGGTAAAGGGAATCCCTGTTAAGGAAAAGCTGAGGAGCCTTGAAAAGGGAGTCCATTTAGAAGATGGGAAAACAGCTCCTGCAAGGGTCAAGCTTCTGTCTCTTGATAAGAAAAAACAAACATCCATTATTGAACTTGCCATCCATGAGGGCAGGAACAGACAGGTGAGAAGAATGTTTGAAGCGATTGGACATCCAGTTTTGAAGCTAAAACGTGAACGTTACGGAACCCTGACCCTCCATGGTTTAAACTCCGGGGATTTTAAAGAGCTGACACCGCATGAAGTGAAACAGCTGCGGACACTTGCAATGGGGAAGAAATAGAAAAAAGCAAATAACCTCACCTGATGATTTCTAATGATATAATAAGGTGAAACTGGGGGGACTAACATGAAAAAGAAGCGACTTGCAATCAGGACTGTCATTCTTTTAGTCCTGGCTGCGGCGGTTGGCTATACGCTTTATGCCAATTTCACAAAGGATGATATCCAAAGGGTTGAAGTTGGAAAAACGGCACCTGATTTTGCATTAGTGGATATGAATGGCGAAAAACATAAACTTTCTGATTACCGCGGACAAGGGGTATTTTTAAATTTTTGGGCAACATGGTGCAAACCGTGCGAAAGGGAAATGCCTTATATTGACCACCAGTACAATAATTTTAAGGATCAGGGAGTTAAAGTGTTGACGGTCGATGTCGGCGAATCCAGGGTAGCGGTAAACAAGTTCATCGAACGGCATAATCTGAGCTTTCCGGTCATGATAGACAGTGATGGGCAGGTCCAGACGGCATATGGAATTGATCCCCTGCCAATTACTTTTTTAATTGACAAAGATGGAAAGGTTGTCCGTTCCCATACAGGGGAATTGACAGAAGCCACAGTCCGCCAATTCATGGAAGAAATAAAACCTTAATGTAAAGGAAACAGGGAGTCTTAATAATGAATGAAGTAAAATGTGAATGCGGCCATGTAAATCCGCATGGGACAGTTCTGTGTGAATCTTGCGGCAAAGTCCTTGAAGAAAAAGAAATGCAGAAAAAACTCCTGGATATGAGGTATGAAGGAAGCGCCCGAAGGTCCCAAACCTACAATAAAACCATTATTGACAAAGTGTGGAACTTCTTTTCTTCCGTTAAAGTAGGAGTGTGGCTGATTGTTGTCACACTGGTTGCTTCAGCTTTCGGGACTATTCTGCCCCAGGAAATGTATATCCCTCCTGTCATGCCTGCCGCTGAGTATTATGAAGAGCAATATGGCTGGTTCGGAAAGCTCTATTATGAACTTGGATTTCATAATTTATACAGTTCCTGGTGGTATTTATTATTGATAGCTTCGATTGGAGTCTCACTGGTAATATGCAGTCTTGACCGGGTAGTACCACTTTACAGGGCCTTGAACAAGCAGAGGGTTACCCGTCACGAAGGCTTCCTGCAGAGGCAAAGGCTGTTTGGAATTTCTGCAGAAGCTCCTGACCAGGAATCCATTAAGAAGCTAAAGGGAAACCTACAGTCCAAGCGCTATAAAATTCGTGAAGAAAACGGAAATATTCTTGCAGAAAAGAACCGGTTTTCCCGATGGGGTCCCTATGTAAATCATGTTGGACTCATCATTTTTCTAATAGGGGGAATGCTGCGCTTCGTACCGGGGATGTACATCGACAGTGTCCTTTGGATCAGGGAAGGCGAAACAAAGGCAATTCCTGAAACAGAAGGGCAGTATTATCTTAAGAACAACCAGTTCATCCTTGAAGTTTACGATAAAGAAAAAGAAGATGAAGTCTTTGAACAGGCAATTGATAAGGCGGGCATGGTTGCTAAAAACTATCAATCGAATGTAACCCTGTACAAGAAAGCGGGCGATAGTATCCCTGGGGAAACACCTGAACTGGAAAAAGTGAAGGATGAGGAAATCAGGGTCAATGAACCGCTCAAATTTGAAGGCTTTGCCCTTTATCAGGTTGACTATAAACTAAATGAACTAAATAAAATGACGCTGGCCCTTCAAAACAAGGAAACCCAGGAAGAGTTCGGAGAGATTCAGATTGATCTTTACAATCCAAAATCCGAGTATGATCTTGGCAAAGGGTATTCGGTTGAAGTGCTGAGTTATTTTCCGGATTTTGAATTTGGCGAAGATGGGAATCCAACGACGAAATCCAGAATTCCTAACAACCCTGCCTTTGTTTTCGAAATGAAAACACCTGATAAGCCTGAAGGGGAAGTAAGTTTTGTCGCCATCCGGGAAACAATCGAGCCAAATGGTGATAATCAATACAAAATGGCCTTTAAGGCTGCAGAAACCAAAAATGTTGCAGCTCTTACAGTCAGGAAGGACCTTACACTGTGGATCATTGCCCTGGGAGGACTTATTTTTATGATTGGTGTCGTTCAGGGTGCCTATTGGAACCACCGGCGCCTGTGGGTCAGGAATGTAGACGGGCAGTTGTGGACAGCCGGGCATACCAATAAAAACTGGCATGGCTTAAAAAGAGAGCTTGAAGAAATATTTAAGGGGACCGGAATGGAAGCTCCGGCAGAACAACAAGCTGAAGATGCAAAGAATGGGTAAGGGGGAAAATCATGGCAGCGCTAAGCTCTAATTTACTTTATACAGCTTTTATCCTTTATTTAATCGCGACTGCGTTTTTTGGTGGTGCAATTAAAGCGAAGAAGGATGGACAAAGGGAGACCGGACCCAATAAATGGGCCGCTATTGCAATTATTATTACAATCATAGGGTTCATCGCCCAGGTTGGTTACTTTATTTTGCGCTGGATTGCTGCAGGACATGCACCAGTCAGCAATTTATTTGAGTTTACGACGTTTTTCGGGATGGCGCTGGTTGGTGCATTCATCGCTATTTACTTTATATATAAAACACCGTTGTTGGGAGTATTTACGCTGCCTGTTGCTGTGCTGATCATTGCTTATGCAAGTATGTTCCCCAGGGAAATATCCCCGCTCATACCTGCACTCCAAAGTGACTGGCTGCATATCCATGTCACGACAGCAGCACTTGGCGAGGCAATACTGGCAATTTCATTCGCAGCCGGACTGATTTATCTAATTAAACATGTCGATCAGACTGTGAAAAGCAAAAGTACCCTGTGGCTTGAAGTAGTCATGTTCGGCATGGTTGCTACATTAGGCTTTATTATAGTTTCCACTGCATTCTCCGCTGCCGGCTATGAAGCCAAATTTAATTATATCGACAAGAATGGCGCCGAGGCTGCCTATGACTACCAGATGCCGGCATTAGTTGGTCCGCATGAAGGCCAATTGGCTGCGAAAGGGAAATTTGAACCAATGGTGGAAACACCGGCCATTATTAATGCAAAAAAATTGAATACTGTTATCTGGTCGCTAGGGGCAGGGCTGATCCTGTACGGTTTGCTTCGATTGATCCTTCGAAAAAGGCTTGCAGCTTCACTTAAACCGCTTGTAAAGAATATTAATCTGGATTTAGTGGATGAAATCAGCTATAGGTCAGTATTAATCGGGTTTCCTGTATTTACTCTGGGTGCGTTGATTTTTGCCATGATATGGGCACAGATTGCGTGGACAAGGTTTTGGGGATGGGATCCGAAGGAAGTATGGGCTTTAATCACCTGGCTGTTTTATGCCGCATTCCTTCATCTCCGTCTGTCTAAAGGCTGGCATGGAGAAAAATCTGCCTGGCTTGCAGTGATTGGTTTCATCATTATTATGTTCAACCTGGTTGCTGTCAATCTTGTAATTGCAGGTCTGCATTCCTATGCAGGCTCCTAGACGCCTGGCTATCAGCCTCCGCTAACGTATTAGTGGAGGCTTTTTTCATACAATTATGGCGAAATTATACATATCGATGATGATAAGAGGTAATATGTAATAAATATGTCTAAATTAAGGCGGCGCTTAAGGTTTCCATCATGGAAAAGATAAAAAGTAATAGCTACTTAAGATATCATTAAGTAAAATAATCACAGGAGGGATAGCAATGGAAAAGGAAATAAAAATTTTAGTAGTGGATGATGAGGAAAGAATTAGAAGATTACTGAAAATGTACTTAGAGCGTGAAAACTATATAATCGATGAGGCAGAGGATGGGAATGAGGCCCTTGCCAAATCTTTAGCTAATGAATATGATGTGATTTTATTGGATTTGATGATGCCCGGTAAGGACGGGCTGGAAGTTTGCCGGGAACTTCGTGAGAAGAAATCGACGCCTGTAATCATGCTGACAGCTAAAGGCGAAGAAGTCAACCGCGTTCAGGGCTTTGAAGTGGGGACGGATGATTATATTGTCAAGCCATTCAGTCCAAGAGAAGTGGTCCTGAGAGTAAAAGCAATGCTCCGGCGGTCTTCCAGTACCAGCTATCTTCAAACTGAGACCACAACAAAGGATGTAATCGTTTTCCCTCATTTGACCATTGATAACGATGCCCACAGGGTAACCGCACAGGGAAAAGAGGTTAGTTTAACACCTAAGGAATACGAGCTATTATATTTCCTTGCGAAAGCGCCCGATAAAGTTTTTGACAGGGAACAGCTGCTTAAAGAGGTCTGGCATTATGAATTTTTCGGTGATCTGAGGACAGTGGATACCCATGTTAAACGGTTGCGGGAGAAACTCAATAAAGTTTCGGAACAGGCAGCCAAGATGATCGTGACTGTATGGGGGGTCGGCTATAAATTCGAGGTTGTCAATGAATGATGTTCTGGCGCAGCGTAGTAGGTAAATTATGGTTTACCATCCTATTGCTCGTTTCCTTTGTTCTGTTTATTTTAACAGTGATGCTTTTGGAGTTTTTCGAGAATTACAATATAAGTGAGACAAGAAAAGAATTGACTTATACTGCTGAAAAGATTTCCGAGAACCTGAAGGCTCACAGTGGGGACGAACTAGAGATGGGTCTTGAGATATCATGGGGCCTGATAGACGAAGTCACCAGCGCTGCAATTGTTCAGGATAGAGAAAACTACTTCTCTTCTCCTGAAACAAAAAATGCGCGGATGCTTCCAGTGGGGTATTTGCTGAATGATAAAGACCTTGCCGCCGTCTTTGAAGGAGATGAACCGGTTAATACAATTGTCTCTTATCCATCCGGTACGGAGAAGGGACCGGATTATCTTATCATTGGTGTCCCTCTTAAGGATTTTCAAGGGGGAGACGGGGCAGTATTTATCTACCAGTCACTAGAAGTGATGGAGGAAACCACTCAGCAGACCGCAAAATTTATCCTTTTGGCCGCAGGGGTGGCAATTGTTCTTACAACCATCTTTGCGTTTTTCCTGTCAACCAGGATTACAGCCCCTCTTCGTAAAATGAGGGAGGCAGCCTTCGAGGTAGCAAAAGGTAAATTTGACACAAAGCTTCCAGTTCTGACAAGTGATGAAATTGGAGAACTTGCCACAGCTTTTAATCAAATGGGGCGTCAGCTGAAATTTAATATGAATGCCCTGAGTCAGGAGAAAGAGCAGCTGTCAAGTATTCTCAGCAGCATGGCGGATGGCGTAATTACGTTCAATCAGGATGGAACCATTCTGATTACCAATCCTCCTGCAGAACAGTTCCTGCGCTACTGGTACTATGAACAGGGGGCGAATGAAGATACAGATGCGGTGCCATCTGAGGTAATGGAATTATTTCAGCTGGCCGTCAATACAGTGCGAGAGCAAGTCGGGGAAATAAAAGTTCAAGGCCGCTCCTGGGTAATCATTGTCAGCCCTCTCTACAATAAAAAAACAATCCGGGGAGCTGTAGCTGTTATACGGGATATGACAGAGGAACGGAAACTGGATAAAATGCGCGAAGATTTCATCGCCAATGTTTCACACGAATTGCGAACACCGATTTCGATGCTTCAAGGGTACAGTGAGGCGATTGTTGATGGCATAGCCCAGACGGATGAAGAAAAGGTTGAAATGGCACAGATTATATATGACGAATCCTTAAGGATGGGAAGGCTGGTCAATGAATTATTGGACCTTGCGAGGATGCAGGCAGGGCATATTCAGCTTTCATTGGAGACGGTGGATCTTCATCCTTATGTCAATCGGATCATTCGCAAATTTCAGACTCTTGCTAAAGAAAAGGGAATAGAACTTTCTGCCGTAATGGAATCCGGCGACAGTAACGCTATCCGTTTTGACCCAGATCGTATAGAACAAGTGCTGACAAACTTGCTCGATAATGCAATCAGGCATACTTCAGGCCCTGCGTCTATTATGATCAAGGTCAAACTAGTAGACCGTGGACTATACTTTGAAGTGAAGGATGAGGGAACGGGAATACCGGAGGAAGATTTGCCTTTCCTTTTTGAACGTTTCTACAAGGGGGATAAATCCCGGACCAGAGGAAGGTCAGGTACGGGGCTTGGCCTGGCAATTGCCAAAAATATCATCGATGCCCATAAAGGCACTATATCGGTCCAAAGCAAACTGGGACAAGGAACGACATTTTCCTTTTTTATTCCGCGCAGTATTGAATAATTTATAAGATTATGCCGACTTATCTTGATTCATGAGAAACACTACTGGGGTAAGGCATGATTCTGCCCGGTGAAAAGCAGCTGGCATATATGGCAAAAATCCATCCAACGTGATGGATTTTTATTTTTGGAGATAGCAAAACATTCTTCCTTTTATCTTGAAAACGGAATATAGTTAGTATGAAACTTTTTCTTTCTAATTACGACTAATAATATGCATACGGAGGGGATAAACCAATGGACTCCGTTTTTGATATTCTGTATCAAAAATATCATCAGGATCTTTACAGATTCCTATTCTATATGGTTAAAAACAAGGAACTAGCCGAGGACCTTGTACAAGAAGTGTATATTCGCGTGCTTAAAGCCTATGACCGGTTTGAAGGGAAAAGCAGTGAAAAAACCTGGCTTTTTTCAATCGCCAAAAATGTTGCCATCGATCATTTTCGGAAGCAGAAAGGATGGAAGCAGTGGCTTTTGGAGAAACTTGATTTCTCTGCAGCCCAGGTCAGAGACCAAATGCCTTTGCCAGAGGAGCTTGCCCAGCAAAAGGAGACTATTCAGCGAATGTACGAATGCCTGGATCAATGCACGGTTGACCAGAAGATGGTGATCATTCTTAGATATATTCATGAACTGTCTATAAGTGAAACCGCTGAGGTTCTTTCATGGACGGAGAGTAAAGTAAAGACAACACAGCACAGAGCGATAAAGGCCTTAAAAAAGCTGATGGAAGCAACTGAAAAGGAAGTGATGCCCAGTGAAAAAGTCAGACCTTAGCGAAAAACAGATTGAAAATTTGCTTAGGGACCTTCCCAAAGTTACAGATAAACGCTCCCCGGAAGAAATCTATCAAAATCTATCAGTAAAAAGGACGAGAAAAAGACTGCCAGGGTGGCTTGTACCAAGCGTTGCCGCCAGTGCTGCACTTATTCTTCTGCTCATCCTTTCCCCGTCGCTGTCTGGATGGCAAAATAGTGCTTCGAATAGTGAAAAGGCAGAGTCGGGAGCAGAGTTGGCGAAAACCGAAATGAAAGAAGAGTCCCAGGATGCGGGGGATTCTGTATCCCGAAATAACCAAATGAAGTTTTCGAATGATGATTCTGCTGTCGAGCCCAACTCGGAAATGCAGGATGGTCCTCTCGAACAGGATCAGCCCACAGCTGTCTATTCAGAGGATATAAATGGCTACAATGTGCTGACATATGCGATCCCTGAACCAAATGCACAGATTGCTGTTCCAATTACAGTGCTGGTCCACAGTAAGGGGGGGGAAACGTGGTTCGAGCTTTTTGAGCAGACCATGAAGACCCTACAAGAGGAAAAATGGGGACTTGCTGACTATTTTCCGCTTAATGCCCAGCTAAGCTATATAGAGGAGACGGAGGAAGTTCATGTAGATGTTCCTGCTGACCATCAGTATGGCTCAGGCTCAGCTTCAGAAACAGCGTTTGAAAGGATATTGGCACAATCATTACCTTACGAGCGAGTGAAGAAAATCAATTTCAGCACGGAAGGCCAAAAGGGGATAGAGCTTGGGAATACCGGGAATGTGACCGAGCTTCAAATCAAAGACAGGAAACGGCATGCCTACTATTTTTATTATCCGGAAGGAAATGCGAACCCTTATATCGTCCCGGCAGAAGAGAGCTATGACACAGTAGCTGAAGCTCTTCAGCAGATGCTCAAGGACCGAAAAGAGCTTGGTTTAAAAGCATCGCTGCCCGAGCAATTCAGGGATGACCTCGTTTCTCTAAGTCATGACGAGAAAGTGCTCCTCATAAAGCTGGCTGACGGATCGAGGTTGCCTGGGGATTTCCTGCACAGCCTCGAGGCTATTATGCTGACTGCCAAAAACTTTGGGTTTGAAGCCGTTCGTTTGGAAAATGCTGCTCCAGATTCTATTGGCCCTTTTGATCTGTCAGAAGTCTTACCGCTTCCTGTGGGTCCAAATAAAAAAATAATAGAAGGAGAAAAAGAGGTAGGCGAATGAGCCCCTCTTTTTTTGTTTTTTTTGTATAAAATCTCTCGAGTGACAAAATAATAACACGTGTGTTTCCAGCTTTTGCTTTTTAGATTGATGTTCTAAATAGGAGCCGGATATCATACTTTAGTGAGCAGAGTCTTAACTAGGAGGATAAAAATGCGTGACTACATAAGGCGGTTTTTAATCGCCGGAATCATTGCACTGTGCGTAAGCCTGCTTTTCCTTGGAGGGAAACATCCTTCGGCCCAGACAATTTCAGAGTCAAAGGGAACATCCCAATGGATCTGGCCGGCGGATGGCGAGATTTCAGATATATTTGGAACCAGGAAAGGCATGCACAAAGGGATCGATATTGCAGCAGATCTCGGAACCCCTGTCTATACTGTTGACGGGGGTATTGTTACGAGATCCTATTATTCGGATACATACGGAAACGTCATCTTTATCAAACATCAAAATAATTTTGAAACGGTTTACGCTCACTTGAAAACGAGGAAAGTGGCTGAAGGTCAGACGGTCCGCCAAGGGGAATTTATCGGAGAAATGGGGAATACAGGTGATTCTTCAGGCGTCCATTTGCATTTTGAAGTCCATCGGCATGAATGGACATATGGAAAAGAGAATGCCGTGAATCCGGAGATGGCATTCGGAACATCAAAAATTGGACAGGTTGTAGCTGCCCAGGAAAGAGGAAATTCTCTTGCTTCTTTAGAAACCTCAGGTTCAATAACGGAAGAGAAAGCGCATAAGCCCTTAGATAAAGAGTCTTCTAATAATGGACAAGCCATATCCCATATTGTAAGAAACGGAGAGACCTTATGGTCCATCGCCCGGCAATATGATTCTAGTGTTGAAGCCATTAAACAAAAAAATAGGCTGAAAAACAATTTTATTCGGATTAACCAAACATTGGTCGTACCTTCGTGAATCATATCAAGCGAGAGGGCTGCGGGGATTATTCAAAGATACCCATGTGATTAAACTTTGTCCCTGGGGGCGTTCGAGTGGAATTTTTACAGACGATTGGGGGAAAAAGGGAGAATGAGCTTGCATACTGGAAAACACCCAAAGCTCGCAGTCTGGTCCAGGCAAGTTTCCTTAGACACATGGCCTGGTTTCACTGATGTGATCTACGCGGTCGGATTTTCTGTGTTACAAGCATGAATAGGTTTTTAACAGGAAGGACTCCTTTGTCATCTTCTGCTTCAGGATTTATTTCTTCCCAAACGCCCCGGCTTTAAGTATAATATATTTGTAACTAAATATGATCTATCTTCGGGGCGTGGTGAAATTCCCGACCGGCGGTGATGAGCACAATGAGCTCTAAGCCCGCGAGCCGCAAGGCAGGATTTGGTGCGATTCCAAAGCCGACAGTAAAGTCTGGATGGGAGAAGGTGGAGGTTCTGCAGCGTTCAAAAAATAAAACGTTTTTGAACGTTTATTAGGTATGCCTCTAATATTTCTCCCCAAGCCAAAAGCTTGGGGTTTTTAAATTTAGGGGGCTATACACGATGATGCCGAACCTTTCTTCTTTGAGGTGGATCTCAAAAAGGAGAGAGGAAAATGAAGAAGTTGAATGTCAAAGCTTTAGTGTCAATAGGAATGCTCAGCAGTATTGCCTATGTGTTAATGCTGTTGAATTTCCCGCTGCCAGTGTTTCCAAATTTTTTAATGGTGGATTTCAGTGATATCCCTGCATTGGTCGCAGCTTTAATTTTTGGACCGGTGGCTGGCATACTTGTTGAATTTATAAAAAATATTCTCGATTACTTTATGACAGGGAGTGCGACCGGTGTGCCTGTTGGCCATATTGCCAACTTTGTAGCAGGGATCCTGTTCGTTCTGCCGGCCTATTATATCTATAATAAAATGAGGTCAAAAAAAGGAATGGTGTTTGCACTTGTCACAGCCACAGCCACTATGGCCATTCTAATGAGTATTCTCAATTATTATGTCATCATGCCTGCGTATACAATCTTCCTTAATATGCCTGCGATGGCATCTCCGGATTTAAGGCAGATGATCGTGACCGGAATCCTTCCATTCAACCTTATCAAAGGGTTAATGATTACAGTTGTCTTTATGCTCCTGTTCACCAGGATGGGAAGCTGGATTAATAAGCAGCATTATAAAAGCGCATAAACATGCGCCTGGCTAAAGAAGCAGCGGGGAACATTCCCCCTGCTTTTTATTTTGGTGGACAAAAAAAATCCCTTCCAGACAGGAAGGGACAGTATGTACGAATTCATACTACTCGAATTTTAATGGATCTCCATTGAATGGTTCGTCAGCTACTTTGATGGAATCTGTAGGGCAGCCCTCAAATGCATCCATCATGTCCTCTTCAAGCACATCCGGAATTTCAACGATACCTTCGTTTTCGTCCAATGTTACATAAGCAATGCCTTCATCGTCGTAATCATAGATGTCCGGAGCAGCTGCACCACATGCACCGCAAGCAATGCAAGTCTCTTTGTCAACAATCGTATACTTTGCCATGAAATAACCTCCCGTATTATAAACAATTTGTTGTCGTTATCGTGACCAATTTAAGAAAATATCATCCTCAAGTATTATTGTAAATCTGTATCACCAACTTTTCAATAAAAAAAGTATTGAGAATGCTTATCAGCAAAGGGCTGGCTGTGGTTTCCATTTAAATAGTTTTAGACTGCTGCTATATGTTTCATGGTAAGATAGAGTGAGAAAAATCCTTGTATTATTATTTGTATGGACTTACATTAAAATAATGCAAGTGATTTAAGTTTTCCTAAGACAGGTGTTTTTATGGAGATAACCTACACAGAAGCCGTCATACTCTACTGTTTAAAACAGTTGAAAGGTGAACGGACGATTTTTTCACTGTACCATTTGTATCAAGGGAAAAAGTCTTCCCAAACGATACAGGATGCTCACTTATACCATCTCACTCCTTTTTTTCAAGCCTTCCCTTTTATTTCCCGGGAAGAGCTTGCAAGGCAAATTGAAAGGATGGAGAAAAAAAGCTTGCTTGATAAAAAATCGAACGAACATTTTATCTTAACCAGTACGGGGGATTTAAAGCTGGGTGAATACTTCCAGGCAAATACGCTCCCGCCAAAGTATCTGGATGGCTGGAGACACCATCATTTAACTGCACTATTTTGGGAGAGGCTCTCGATCCTTGTGCAAGTATGTTCTAATCTTGTCTATCAAAAAAAGAGCTTTATTCCCATTCAAAACAAACTAGAAACTTTGGATTGGGTTAAAGCCTTCATTAAAAAACGGCAAGAAGGAAGAATGGGGCTGTCGAGCACTCTTTTTTTAGAGCTATTGAATTGTTTCCAGAGGGATAAGACGATTGATCCCTCCATACTGGTGTTGAGGCTAACTGGGCAAGACAGAATTGGGCTTACATCAGGACAGGCTGCAGAATTGCTGGGAATGGACCATACAAGGTATCAGCTGGAATTCCTCAATATCCTTCACTTTCTGATTGGGACTGTATCAGATGAGGCTGTTGAGTTTCCGCTTCTAAATGCCCTAATTCCTGAAGCTGAAAAGCCTGTCCCATTCACCTTGTCGACAGAAAAGACATTTCAGCTTTTGAACAGAGGTTATACAGTGGAGCAAATTTCCAGGATTCGAAATTTAAAAAGAAGCACGATTGAAGACCATATTGTTGAAATCGCACTGCATATAAAAAATTTTGACCTTGCCGCGTATGTGCCAAAGGACAAAGAGAAGAGAATCCTGGAAGCGGCAAAGGAGACTTCAGCCAAAAAGCTAAAGCTTATCCGAGAATACGCAGAGGATGCCAGCTACTTTGAAATAAGGCTTGTACTGGCCAGAAATGGTGATCAAAAGTGGAAATAGAAAAATCTTTATTGCATTACTTTAATTTCAGTACATTCAGGCCCGGCCAGAAAGAAACCATTAATTCGATTCTCTCTGGCCATCATACCCTGGCCATGCTGCCAACTGGAACAGGTAAATCCCTTTGTTATCAATTATCGGGATACATGCTCCCGGGACAGGTAATTATTGTATCACCGCTGCTATCCTTAATGCAGGATCAGGTGGAACAAATGAAGGCTAAAGGGGAAAAACGTGCTGTTGCATTGAATTCCTTTTTATCTCCTGACCAGAAAAAGCAGGTGCTTCGCTCCCTGCATGAATATAAATTTATTTTTATTTCCCCAGAGATGCTGGGTGTGCATTCAGTCCTGGAAAGACTTTCGGAAATGAATATATCCCTTCTGGCAGTAGATGAAGCACATTGTATCTCCCAGTGGGGATTTGATTTTAGGCCTGATTATTTAAAGCTGGGCCATTTCCGGTCGTTACTGGGGAATCCCTTAACCCTTGCATTGACAGCTACCGCAACAGAGGAGGTAAGGGCAGACATAGTCAAATGTCTTGGGCTGGAAAAGATTCATGAATTTATCTATTCGGTGGACAGGCCAGAAATTTCCATAAGTGTGGAAGAGGCAGGCTATCAAGAAAAACAAAAGCGTGTTCTCGAGCTCGCTGCCAGCCTTCAGGGTCCTGGTATTATTTATTTTTCCAGCAAAAAGATGGCTGAGCAAATTGCCGCCATGTTAAGGGGAAAAGGGGAAAGGG
Source organism: Mesobacillus foraminis (assembly GCF_004340465.1). Lineage (GTDB taxonomy): Bacteria > Bacillota > Bacilli > Bacillales > Cytobacillaceae > Mesobacillus_B > Mesobacillus_B foraminis. The sequence goes on from NZ_SLVV01000009.1 coordinate 151,001, forward strand.
CAATGGCTTATCATGGGGGGCTTGAGCAAGAAAACAGGATATTGATTCAGCAGCAATTTATTAATGGACAGCTTAATATTGTCTGTGCCACAAGTGCTTTTGGAATGGGGATCAACAAAGAAAATATTCGTTATGTAATCCACTATCACATGCCGCTTCAGCTGGAATCTTATTTACAGGAAATTGGAAGAGCCGGCAGGGACGGCAGCGAAAGTATTGCCATATTGCTTTACTCTGCAGGAGATGAACAGTTAAGTTTCCAATTGGCCGAAGGGGAGCTTCCGGATCAATTTCAAATTGAAAGGCTGTTCAGTTCTGCGGAAGAAAAAAGTATTTCAATGTCAGAGATAAAGCAGCATGAAGAGCTATTTACCGGTTACTGTGGCTTTACTGAAACTCAGTGGAGGTTTTCTGCAGATTTTATAGAAAGCAGATCTAAAGAAGCATTCAGCATTATCCAGAAGAAGATGGGAAATTATGTGACTGAACGGCTTCAAATGAAGAAAACGAAGATCTTTGAAATGCTTCAATATATTCAGCACCAAGGCTGCAAACGTTCTTTTATTCTGAACTACTTCGGAGAACCTTCAAGTTCAAGGCCGCAAAAATGCTGCAGCAATTGTCAACTCAATAATGAACAATACTTTTATAAAAAAGAGCCTGTACCTGCAGCTGGGCCGACCTATTATGACTGGAAGAAAGAATTAGCGTCCATTCTGAGACAAGTGAGCGAAACAGATGAAAAAGAACAAATACAGTGAACTAGTTAAGGGTTTATCGGATAAGGAACTTTTGATGCATCTTTACTTAACTCAAATTTTACTCTTAACGATTTCCTTTTTATTAGGTATTATATTATTTGACAGGATATCGGATATTTCGACTCTATTTAAGTGGAAGGATTCCCGTGTTCTGACGATTGGAGCAGCAGCAGGTTTGGCTGTGGTAGCTGCAGATTTAACGCTTATGAGGTTTTTGCCATCTTCGCTCTACGATGATGGCGGATTAAATGAAAGGATTTTCCGAAATCGAAGTATTCCACATATAGCTGTTATTGCGGCTCTTGTCGCGTTTAGTGAGGAACTTCTATTTCGTGGCGTCATTCAGACTCATTTTGGCCTGTTTATGTCCAGCATTATCTTCGCCCTTGTACATTATCGTTATTTGTTTAATTGGTTTTTATTCTTCAATATCACATTTCTTAGTTTCGTAATTGGGTATATTTATTATTCGACGGGAAATTTGGCTGTAACAGTTATGATGCACTTTGTCATCGATTTTCTCCTTGGGGTTTCAATCAGCTTAAAGAAAAGCGGCAAACAGGAAGGGATGTTTAATGAATAAGGAAGATCCTTATCGCGACCAGGCAGAACGGCTGCGAAAAAAAATCGAGCGCAATAAGAGTACTGCACCCGTTTCAGGCGATGAAATTCCGCCTAGAAGCCGGGTTCATTCTCAAAAAAGGAACAAAAATAAAATTAAATTAAAATATCCCGTGATCCGGATGCTGGTTTTATTTTTTATATTGCTGCCCATCACGGTTTTCAGCGCCTACAATTATCTAAATGGAAAAGTTGGGACGATGGGGAAAAACCCTGTGGAAACTGGCGGATATGAGACCATTTCAGTTGAAAAGGAAAAAGATGTATCAGGCGAAAAGGATATCCAGGACGAATTTCTGCCTGTAAAAATAGAAGAGAAGGAGCCGGGAACAAAGGAAGAACCTGTTTCTGTTGATCCTGCTCCTCTTCCAAAAGAGTCAGTTGTAACTGGATCTGAAAGCAAGGATGCGCCAGCGGCCTCGACTGATCAAGAAGAGCAGACACCTACCATAAAAGCTTCTAAGAGGCAGGAAGTGGTATCTGTACCGGAGCCTGCACCTCAGAAAAGCGAACCACCATCCCAAAATGAGCAGGGTGGAGTCAGTCCTAAACCTGAACCCGAAAATACGCAAAAGGAAAAAGTGATCTATCATACCGTACAATCTGGGGAAACACTGTTCCGGGTTGCCATGAAATATTATCAATCACAGGCCGGAATTGAGATCATCAGAAAAGCGAATAACCTTCAGGGAAATGAAATTCAATTGGGACAGGTTCTGAAAATACCTTTGAAAGAATAAAAGCCATTCATCAATATGGGTGGCTTTTTTTGTGCGCCCAAAAGTTCTCCAGAGGCCCGGGCATTATTAATCCATAATTACATATATTTGGGGACAAGTTCATATATTCATCTTGAGGAGGGATTGGTATGGAACAACTGATTCAGAATCTTGATGGCAGGACAGATCAAGCAACAAGAAGAATGCTGCATAATGTCGTTCAAAGGAAAAGGAAGTTCGATAAATTCAAGAAAAACCATTTAATTGTGATGTGGGCAACCATTGGCATGGCCGGTATATTCCTGGCATATCTTTACCTTACGACAATTAAGCCCTATTCTTATTCTTTTTATGAAGTTTTTTCTGTCTTTGTCAGCCGTTCGCCCAATTTATATTTTCTAATTTTGACTGCTGGCTTATTCGGACTGATGAATCTCTTAAAAGAAAAGCGGGAAAAAGCGGAAAAAGAATTTCATGCACTGCGGTGTGAAATCATTGATAAAAGCAAAGATTTGTGGAAAAAAGAGGATGAATGGAAAAATAGGCATCTGGTTTTTGAAATGATGAAGAAAATGTATGATATTAATTTGTTTCATGAAAATAAATAAATTCCCAGATAGCTTGGACGGAATGGCGGTCCCAGTCAAAGGAGGGGACAGTGAACATAAGCTGATAAAACTGGACCAACCAGGCTCAGGACTTCTGGTACTCAATGAACGAATTTTTAAGGGCAATAAAACATGATCCTCTCATACACTACAGTGGGAGGTTTTTTTATGTTGGCAAAATTATTAAAGCTGCCTTTGGGTTTTATTTGCGGATACCTGATTATTGTTTGGATTCCAGTTGAAACACCCTTTCATCCGGCAGAATTTTTTGCAGAACTGCTGTTTCACCCGATTGAATTCTTAGCAGCAGCCAATGCCCTGATTATTGGGTTTATGGCTTATGGGAGCTTTTTCAGAACCCTGATTTCCGGGTTCATTTCAATTCTAAAAAGGGAAGCGTTTATAAATGCAAGTGACTTGCTATTTTACTCGATATTTTTAGCGGCGTTTTTTATCCTCTTCAGGATGAGCTTCTGGCATACAGCAGTATTGTTCTGTTTTTCGTTTGTATATGGTATGATTTCTAATAGTTTTACATATGGAGCAGAAAAAAAGCGAATGAAAGCCTAGACTTATTCTTTGTCCGAGAAAGGAAGCGGAAATGGGTACTTTTTTGATTATAGCTGCTGTTTTTCTAATTATATTTGGCCTGTTGGGTTTGCACATGTATCAGGAGGCTCATGCTGACAGGACCATTCTTCATGATTTCTCCTTCCCGGAACTTCCTTCAAGTTTTGGCACAGTGAAGATTTTTTTTATTTCTGATTTACATAGACGAATTATAAGTGAAACAGTGCTTCATAATGTAAAAGGAAAAGCAGATTTGGTTGTTATTGGCGGTGACCTTGCTGAAAAAGGGGTTAAGCGCAGTCATATGGAAGAAAACCTTTCGAGGCTCCAATCCATCGGGCCGGTCTATTTCGTCTGGGGGAATAATGATTATGAGGTATCCTCCGAACTGGATGAGCTCCTCGACGAGAAAGGTGTCAAGGTTCTCAAAAATTCGGCTGTAAAGATAAAGTCGAAGGATGGGGATGAGTTTGCCCTCCTTGGAGTTGATGACTTTATGACAGGTGAATGCAATTTAGATGAAGCACTTCAATCCGTTGGTGATATTGCATTTAAAATACTCATTAGCCATAATCCCGACGCAGTGTATTCGATTACCGCCGAACAACAAATCCAGCTTGTTTTGAGCGGGCATACCCATGGGGGACAGATCAGACTCTTTGGGTATGGACCTTACGAATTAGGAGGCATAAGGCACAAAGAAAATACCACTTTATTTATCAGCAACGGATATGGAACGACAGCATTGCCATTCAGGCTTGGTGCTCCCGCAGAAACCCATCTCATTACTCTGACAAGTACAAGCATTGGCAGGGACTGATGGCTGGAAAATATGGAAAGAAACAGTGCTCACTGAACAAGTTAAATTAAATCACCATCCTGCAATTATTTCATAAAATGAAAACAAGAGCTTCGTTGATGGCAGGGGGCATACAAATGCGCTTAGAAAGATTGACGTATAATAAGATTAAAATATTCCTTACCTCTGATGACCTGTCAGACCGGGGATTAACTAAGGAAGATATTTGGAAGGATTCACTGAAGTGGCATCAGCTGTTTCATGATATGCTTGAAGAAGCAAGTGATGAGTTTGGGCTGGAGATACTCGGAACAGTAGCAGTTGAAATTTTCTCCCTTCAAGCTCAGGGGATGGTCATGATTGTCACAGTGGAAGATGAAGTGCTTGAGGATGAACCTTTTGATGAAGGCTATATAGAAATGCAGGTTTCTGTCGAAGGCTGCGATGACATTCTCTTTGAATTTCCGAATATTGATGACGTCATCCAGATGTCAAAGAGGCTCTCCGCAGCAGGCATAGGGGGAGGCAGCCTTTACTGCCTGGACAATGTGTATTATTTCTCCATGGGCGGCAAGCTCCAGGAACCTGAAAAAGTCGTCTCGCTTCTGGCGGAATATGGAAATCCCTCTATATTTAGCATCCACCGCCTTATTGAATATGGAAAAACAATCATTAAGGACAAAGCAGTTGAAACCCTTGTCCGTCATTTCTCATAAGACAGCGGAGCTGCCGCTGTTTTTTATTGTTTAGCCGATGATAAAAGAGTGAAATAGAAGAGAAAAGAATTCTTTTTTTATTCAATAATTCCAGGTTGTTTAAATCTTTGAAAACTGTTTGTTTTATTCTTGCATTAAAATACTAGTGGTGTATACTATGTCATGAAAGCGGCATACAACCGCAAAAGCAATTTAGGAGGATTCCGGAAATGGTAGCCCCAAACAACGATGAAAATGTAAATATAGAAGAAAAAAATGATGTTCTTCGCTCTACGCAAACGGTTATTCATAAGGCTTTAGAGAGGCTGGGCTATCCCGAAGAAGTCTATGAGCTGCTGAAGGAACCGTTGAGAATGATGACAGTCAAGATTCCTGTCCGCATGGATGATGGATCTGTCAAAATCTTTACTGGCTACAGGGCTCAGCACAACGATGCAGTCGGACCTACAAAGGGAGGTATCCGTTTTCATCCGAATGTTACTGAAAAAGAGGTAAAGGCTCTTTCGATCTGGATGAGTCTGAAATGTGGAATAGTAGACCTCCCATATGGCGGGGGAAAGGGCGGTATCATCTGCGACCCCCGGGACATGAGCTTCAGGGAACTTGAAAGGCTGAGCCGGGGTTATGTGCGCGCAATCAGCCAGATTGTCGGGCCAACAAAAGATATTCCGGCACCCGATGTGTTTACCAATTCACAGATCATGGCCTGGATGATGGATGAGTACAGCCGGATTGATGAATTTAACTCACCAGGTTTCATTACAGGAAAGCCATTGGTTCTGGGTGGATCTCATGGACGTGAATCCGCAACTGCCAAAGGTGTTACCATTTGTATCAGAGAAGCGGCCAAAAAGAAGGGGATTGATTTACAGGGCGCGAGAGTAGTGGTACAAGGCTTCGGAAATGCGGGTAGTTTTTTATCAAAATTCATGCATGATGCCGGGGCAAAGGTGGTAGGCATATCTGATGCTTATGGGGCCCTTCATGATCCGGAAGGCCTCGACATCGACTACCTGCTTGATCGCAGGGACAGCTTTGGCACAGTAACAAAACTTTTTAACAATACAATCTCCAATAAGGAACTTCTTGAATTGGATTGTGACATTCTTGTGCCGGCTGCCATAGAAAACCAGATAACCGAAGAGAATGCTCATAATATCCGAGCCAGCATTGTTGTTGAGGCTGCAAACGGGCCTACGACGCTCGAGGCAACCCAAATACTGACGGACAGAGGAATCCTTCTTGTTCCGGATGTATTGGCTTCAGCCGGCGGGGTAACCGTTTCTTACTTTGAGTGGGTCCAAAATAACCAAGGATACTACTGGACAGAGGAAGAAGTGGAAGAGAAGCTGGAAAAGGTAATGGTTAAATCATTCGAAAATATTTATGAAACAGCTAATAGCCGGCGGGTGGATATGCGTTTGGCCGCATATATGGTCGGAGTTCGGAAAATGGCCGAGGCGAGCAGATTCAGGGGCTGGATTTAACACCTTCAATCTAATTGTGCAGCTTAATGAAAAATCTCCTACCAAAAGGATGGAGATTTTTTCTGTTATTCAGATGTTAAAAGTTTTTTGTGTTATAGGGAGTGAGTATTAGTTGGAACAAGAAGATGTGATTATTATAGGAGGCGGGCCCTGCGGACTGGCTGCTGCCATTGCTCTGCAGAAAATTGGCAAGGAGCCTCTTATAATTGAAAAAGGAAATATCGTTAACGCGATTTATAATTATCCAACACACCAGACCTTCTTCAGCAGCAGTGAAAAACTTTCGATTGGGGACGTGCCCTTCATTACCGAACAGCATAAGCCTAAACGGAACCAGGCACTGGTCTACTACAGGGAAGTAGCGAAGCGTGAAAATCTGCGTGTTCATTCTTACGAGAAGGTGCTGGATGTAAAGAAACAGTCTGATGGCACTTTTAAGGTACAGACAAATAAAAATTCTTATTGCACCCGCTATGCAGTAGTAGCTACTGGCTACTATGATCACCCTAATTACATGGGTGTAAAAGGAGAGGAGCTACCAAAAGTCCATCATTATTTTAAAGAAGCACACCCGTATTTTGACCTTGATGTAACAGTGATCGGGGGGAAGAATTCCAGTGTCGACGCAGCATTGGAGCTTGTAAAGGCGGGAGCAAGAGTTACCGTTTTGTATAGGGGAAATCAATATTCAAACAGCATTAAGCCATGGATATTGCCTGAATTCGATTCCCTAGTGAGAAACGGTACAATTAAGATGGAGTTTAATGCCCATGTTCAGGAAATTACTGAAACATCTGTTGCCTATGAAGTGGATGGGGCTAAGAAAACAATAAAAAATGATGTCGTCTTTGCCATGACCGGATACCATCCTGATCATTCATTCTTAAAAAGAATGGGTGTGGAAATAGATGATGAATCTGGAAGGCCCATTCATAATCCAGAAACGATGGAAACCAATGTTTCCGGTATATTTATTGCCGGTGTAATCGCGGCAGGAAATAATGCGAATGAAATCTTTATTGAAAACGGACGTTTCCATGGAGGGCAAATAGCGGAAGCAATCCAGGAGAGGGGGTAACTGGCAAAGAAGGCAGGCCATTGATTGGCCTGCCTTCTTTGGTAACATATCTATAGACTGAACATCTTATCAATTTCCTTCATATTGTTTGTCATGGCTAAAGCGATCAAAAGTTTGATTCTTGCTTTTTGTCCGTTTAAGCCATTTGAAAATATAACACCGCAGTCTTTAAGATGCTTCCCGCCGCCTTCATAGCCATATATATCCTGGACGACTCCATTGAAGCATCGGGAAACAATCACTACAGGTATATTGTCACTAATTAGTGCCCTGATTCCCTTCATGGCTGATGGCGGAAGGTTCCCCTGCCCTAATGCCTCTATGACCACTCCGTCAACTTGTAATTCTTTAACTGCCAACAGCAGGGAGGAGTCCATTCCTGCATGAGCCTTAATAAGAACAACCCGTTTTGAAGGGTCCTCAATTTGATAATTTTCCCGGCTGGCAGGCATATGATGGAAGAAGATCCCTCTTTTTGTGACAATTCCAATTGGTCCGTACTGGGGACTTTGGAAAGTAGAAACATTGCTGGTATGTGTTTTTGTGGCATTTTCTGCTGTATGAATCTCATCATTCAGAACGATCAGGACTCCTTTTCCCTTAGCTTCCCTGCTCAAGGCAACCCTGATGGATGAAATGAGGTTATATAGTCCATCTGCTCCGATTTCATTGCTGGAGCGCATTGCTCCGGTAACGACGATGGGAAGGTCTGCCTGTACCGTAAGATCAAGAAAATAAGCCGTTTCCTCCAGTGTGTCCGTACCGTGGGTGATGACAACCCCGTCAATACCGCCCTGATTGTAATGTTGTTCGATAATATGTTTTAACGTCATCATTTCTTTTGGAGTTATATGGGGAGAAGGAAGATTAAAAGGTTCCTCGACGATCAGGTTTGCCAGGCCGGAGAGAATCTGGGCCTCTTCCGTCAGTGGATTTTTAGCTCCAGGCTTTACGGCTCCGCTTGTATCTTCACTCATTGATATTGTTCCGCCTGTATGGATTAAAAGAATATTTTTTTCCAAAATCAGGTACCTCCTTACATTGAATCAGGAAGAATCCATTTTCTTTCTTCCTATATCATGATACGATTAATAAAACAAATTGAAAAGAGGATAAGCTGATGCTGGGAATTGTTACTGCTGGGATTGCTCCCGGATTGGCTCTGTTGAGTTATTTTTATTTAAAAGACCAATATGATTCAGAGCCCTTATCGATTGTATTTCGATCCTTTATTTTTGGCTCATTGCTTGTGTTCCCGATCATGTTCATCCAATATGTCCTTGATGCAGAGAATGTTGTTCAGGGCGTGTTATTTAAGCCGTTTCTGACTATGGGACTCCTTGAAGAATTCTTTAAATGGTTTATTTTGTATTTTACTGTCCTGCAGCATACCTCGTTTGACGAACCCTATGATGGTATTGTCTACGGTGCATCTGTTTCACTTGGTTTTGCAACGATCGAGAACATTTTCTACCTGTTCGCAAACGGACTTGAGTATGCCCTTGGCCGTGCCCTTCTCCCTGTTTCCAGTCATGCCTTGTTTGGAGTTATCATGGGCTATTATCTCGGAAAAAGCAAGTTTGCGAAAGAGTCCAAGAAAAAATGGCTTCTCCTGTCTCTTTTAATTCCTTTCCTTTTGCACGGAAGTTATAACTATATTCTGATCATGCTTGAGGATTGGCTTCTGCCAATGATTCCATTCATGATTTTCCTATGGTATCTGGGCCTGAAAAAAGTGAAAAAAGCCCGACTATTAAGCGCGCACCATATGCAGGACAGCCATTTGATAAAAAAACCCTTCGTTTCTTAACGAGGGGTTTATTTTTTTGTATAAAAATACTTTCCTTACAAAAAATAGGTTTAATCTTAAATTTTAATAGTTTACATCATGGGGGGGTTATCGAAATGAAATCTTTTCTTAAATTGTTTGCCATCCTTGTTTTTATTGCCGCGCTGATTCCTTGCAGCAGTTTTACGCAAAAGGCAGAGGCATTTTCCAACCAGGTCATACAGCAGGGAGCAGTAGGAGATGATGTCATTGAATTGCAGTCCAGGCTTCAATATCTCGGGTTCTACAACGGGAAGATCGACGGTGTTTTTGGGTGGGGCACATATTGGGCCCTGAGAAACTTTCAATACGAATTTGGAATGGAAATAGACGGGCTTGCAGGACAAACAACCAAAAATAAACTGGTGAAGGCTTCTAAATACAATAGGGAGCATGTAAAGGAACAGTTGAACAAAGGAAATAAATTTACGCATTACGGTGGCACCGATATTAAGAAGCAGGCAGCTCCCAAAGGGGCTAATAAGCCGGCGCCGCAGAGAGGTAATCAAGGGGCGCCCAAAAATAACACAGCACCAGCACCTGCCAAAGTCACTGCGGCCAACAAGCCAAACGGATTTTCTCAGAATGATATCCAGCTGATGGCAAATGCCGTTTACGGTGAAGCAAGAGGGGAGCCCTATACTGGCCAGGTAGCTGTAGCGGCAGTTATTTTAAACAGGGTGGAAAGCTCAACCTTTCCCAATACTGTGTCAGGAGTCATCTTTGAGCCCTTGGCCTTTACTGCAGTAGCAGATGGGCAAATTTGGCTGACACCTAATGAAACCGCAAAAAAAGCTGTACTTGATGCCATTAATGGCTGGGATCCTACAGGGAGTGCAACATATTATTTTAACCCTGATACGGCTACGAGCCCATGGATCTGGGGCAGGCCGCAAATCAAACGAATCGGAAAACATATCTTTTGTAAATAGGGGTGAACGATTTGCTTAGAGGAATTATCATTGCAGTTTTGACAATAGGAATAGCGGGTACAGCATTTTGGGGCTACCAGGAGCACAAAGAAAAAAATGCCATTCTGCAGAATGCTGAAAACAATTACCAGCGCGCCTTTCATGACCTGAGCTATCAAATTGATTTGCTCCATGATAAAATTGGAACGTCTTTAGCTATGAACTCACGCAGCTCCCTATCCCCGGCACTGGCGGAAGTGTGGAAAATTACCTCTGAAGCGCATAACGATGTGGGACAGCTTCCTTTGACACTGGTCCCATTCAATAAGACAGAAGAGTTTCTTGCGAATATAGGCAACTTTACCTATAAAGCCGCAGTGCGTGATCTTGATAAGGAGCCGCTTACAGACCAGGAATACCAAACACTCCAAAAGCTTTATAAAGAGTCAGCCAATATCCAGAATGACCTTAGGGAAGTCCAGCATACGGTCCTGGAAAACAACCTGACCTGGATGGATGTAGAGCTTGCTCTTGCGTCCGGGAAGGAAAACGCCGATAACACAATTATTGATGGTTTCCAAACGGTAGAAAAAACAGTCGAAAGCTACTCAGAGACTGAATTTGGACCCGGGATGGTCAGTATGCAAAAGGACGATGATCAGTTTAAGAAGCTAAAAGGGAAAACAATTACCCAAAAGGAAGCAGTCAGTATGGCAAAAAAGTGGGCTGCTCCAAGAGGGAAGAAAGTTGAAACCAAAGTTACGGAGAACGGTAAAGGATCCCATTTCGGTTTCTACAGCATCTCGATGGAAGACCGTGGTACCAGGACGGAATCTTCTATGGATATCACCAAAAAAGGCGGATATCCTATCTGGTTCATTGCTTCAAGGGAAGTAAAAAAACAAAGTATCAGCCTAAATGATGCCAGCAACAAGGCGATTGCATTCTTGAAGGAAAACAGATTCACGAACCTTGACCTATTTGAAAGTGCTCAATATGATAATACCGGTGTCTTCACATTCATTGGAAGTCAGGATGGAACAAGAATCTATCCGGATTCGATCAGGGTAAAAGTGGCACTTGATAATGGGGACATTATTGGATTTTCAGCAGAGGACTACCTGAAGTCCCACCATTCCCGTGAAATCCCGGAGGCCAGGATGAGCGCCAAGGAAGCGAAGACTAAAGTAAATCCAAATGTAAAGATTATGGAAGAAGGCCGTTCAATCATTCTAAATGATCTGAATCAGGAGGTCCTGTGCCATGAATTTACTGGGGTGCTTGGCGATGACACCTACCGTATTTTTATCAATGCTGAAAGCGGTGCAGAGGAAAAAGTTCAAAAGCTTGAAAATGCAGAACCGATTTATGAGGATGCCGTTTAAGGAAGAGCGTTTCGCTTTTCCTTTTTTCTTGTCTGGCTCAATTATGGGTCGGTGTCTGTTTTTAGGATACCTTTTATATTTATGAAGGCCAAGCAGGGACTGCAGGAGAAATCGGTTATGAGAATCGGATAAGGGAATGGAGGTTTGATCACCCTGTACAACCAACCTCCGCTGCAAAGAGCAACAGTGCAGGCTGAAACATTTGTTCAAAAAACAACTCTTGCGGATCCGTTTTTTTTCAGTAATAATTATGGAAGGAATTTCAAAAGGTAAATAGGAAGTGTGGCCAGCATATGTTAAAAATTGGGGATGTACTAACTCTGGAACATCAATTTTCAAATTCCTCGGAACGTTATAAATGTAAACTTGTTGAAAGGATCGGCAATGATCTATATATAGATTATCCGATTAATATTGGTACAGGGAAAACTGTGTATCTGCTTGACCGCACCCCTTTAAGAGCCGTTTTTGCAAGCGGGAATGGCGGCCAGTATTATTTTCAAACCGAAATAAAAGGGAGAAAGAAACAGGGAATCCCCATGTTGATCCTTTCATTTCCAGGAGAAGAAGGTTTGGTGAAAATCCAGCGCCGGCAGTATGTCCGAGTTGAAACTTCTCTGGATGTGTCTATACAGCCTTTCGGTGATTCAGCCCCATTTACAGCTGTTACAGACGATATCAGCGCCGGGGGAGCCGCGATCCTTGCAAGCCAGAGTGCTCCAATCAAACCAGGCATGACTGTAAGCTGTTTATTTGTCCTTCCTATGCAGAATGGGGAGTGCGAATACAAGCGGTTTAAAGGCAAGGTTATCAGAGTCAATGAGGCCTTTCCCGGGATGAACAGGATATCCGTTCAATTTGTGGGTGCATCCGGGCTGGATCGGCAGCTGCTCCTTCGCTTTTGCTTCGAACGTCAGCTGGAATTAAGAAAAAAAGGCCTACCAGTTTAAACAAGCATAATAATGGAATTTTCTTCCCATAATAGGGAGGAAAGAGGTGGGGTTGTGAAGACGATAGAAAGAATTTTGATTAAGGCTGCGCTCATTCAATTTATCTTTTTGGTGGCCGCTCAGCTTTTTTTTCATCAGCTTAACGTTTTTCCGGAACTTAAAGTCCTGACACAATACGAAGGAATTGTAAAAGAAAAAAACTCGGACACTGTAGAGACAATCTGGAACAGCAGCCAAGCAGGAAATTGACCTGCTTTCTTTTTTTTCAACCAGCGGTTCCGCTTTTTATTGTAAGTAGAATCTTTTCTTGTGTTAAAATAAAGAGAACGAATCAATACATCGTGTAGGGTTACAGGAGGCATTATGAATAACAGATTATCAATTGCTATTGACGGCCCGGCAGCTGCAGGGAAAAGCACCGTTGCAAAAATTGTCGCTGAGGGGCTTGAATATGTATATATAGATACAGGAGCCATGTACAGGGCGCTTACATACAAGTCCATTATGAAAGGTGCAGACCTTCACAGTGAAAGTGAAGTGCTCGAAATCCTTAACGATACCAATATCCAGCTATTGCCTGGAAAGTCTGGCCAGATTGTATTATTGGACGGGCAGGATGTCTCAGCGGATATCAGAACAGCTCAGGTTACGAATAGTGTATCCTATGCTGCTGTCCATCCGGGAGTCCGAATGGAAATGGTCCGCAGGCAGCAGCAGCTTGCAGCAAATGGCGGAGTCGTCATGGATGGCCGGGACATCGGCACTCATGTTCTTCCCAACGCTGAAGTGAAGGTCTTCCTGCTTGCGAGTGTGGAAGAGAGAGCGCAGCGGAGACATTCGGAAAATATCGAAAAAGGATATCCCTCCAATCTTGAAAAACTCAAAGAAGAGATTGCATTAAGAGACAAAATCGACTCGGAACGAGAAATAGCCCCATTAAAAAAGGCCCAAGACGCAGTGGAAATTGATACTACTTCCCTGTCCATCCAACAAGTGGTTGATAGAATCATGAAGCTGGCCCTGGAAAGGATCGGATGAATTTGACCTTTTATGATTTTGCCAAGTCAGTCGTGTATGGAGTGTTTAAACCTTTATACCGGATAGAAGTAATTGGGGGAGAAAACTTTCCATCAGAGGGAGGAGTCCTTCTTTGTACCAATCATATTGATAATTTTGACCCGCTTGTCGTTGGGGCAATGGCCCCGCGGCCAGTACACTTTATGGCAAAGGCAGAGCTTTTTTCTGTCCCTGTTCTTGGAAAAATAGTACCCCATGTGAATGCTTTCCCGGTTAAGCGGGGGTTGAGTGATCGGGAGGCATTAAGAAAAGGATTGTCAATTTTAAAGGAAGGAAAGGTTTTAGGATTGTTTCCAGAGGGAACAAGAAGCAAGACAGGAGAATTGGGAAAGGGACTGGCAGGTGCCGGCTTTTTCGCCCTCCGGACTGAAGCGTCTGTCGTCCCCTGTGCCATTATAGGGCCCTATAAGCCATTTCGTAAGCTGAAGGTTGCTTACGGCAAACCTATTGATATGGATGCCATACGAGCAAACAAAGGGTCTGCAGAGGCGGCAAGTGAATTAATTATGGATGAAATCCGTAAACTGTTATTGGAAAACAAATAGGGTTTCTTGCTTGACAAAAAAACTCATTTATAAGAAGTTAGTGAAAAGGGATTCTTTTCGGATTTCTCTGTTATTGTTTATAAATGTGATGCTGTCGTCACATTTCTATATTTTTATAGGAGCAGTTATGGATTAAGGAGGAGTACATATGTCAGAAGATATGAACCAAATTGAAGTGCAAAATTTCGAAGCAGGTGACCGTGTAACAGCACAAGTGACCAAGGTTGAGGAAAAACAGGTTATTGTCAACATCGAAAACAGCAAATTGGACGGAATCATTCCAATTAGCGAGCTTTCAAGCCTTCATATTGAAAAAGCGGAAGATGCTGTGAAAGAAGGGGATGAACTCGAACTTGAAGTCCTTAAAGTGGAAGAGGATGCTCTTATTCTTTCAAAGCGAAAAGTAGATGCAACGAAAGCCTGGGATGTCTTGCAGGAAAAGTTTGAAAGTGGAGAGATCTTCGATGCGGAAGTTAAGGATGTAGTTAAGGGCGGTCTGGTTGTAGACCTGGGCGTTCGCGGTTTCGTTCCGGCTTCTTTGGTAGAAGCGCACTTCGTTGAGGATTTTTCCGATTACAAAGGGAAAGAACTTAGCTTTAAAATTGTGGAGCTTGACAAAGATAAGAACCGCTTGATCCTTTCCCACCGTGCCGTAGTGGAGCAGGAGCAGAGCAAGAAAAAGCAAGGCCTGCTGGATTCCCTACAGGCGGGCGAAGTACTTGATGGAACGGTGCAGCGAATCACTGATTTCGGTGCGTTCGTTGACATCGGCGGAATTGATGGGCTCGTTCACATTTCCCAGCTGTCCCATGAACATGTTGAAAAACCATCGGATGTTGTTCAGGAAGGACAGCAAGTTCAGGTTAAAGTTTTAAGCGTTGACCGTGATAACGAGAGAATTTCTTTGTCTATTAAGGAAACCTTGCCTGGGCCATGGTCTGATATTGAGGAAAAAGCCTCCAAAGGAAGCACATTGGAAGGAACCGTGAAAAGACTGGTTTCTTACGGAGCTTTTGTAGAAGTGTTCCCTGGGGTTGAGGGACTTGTTCATATTTCGCAGATTTCGAATCGTCATATCGGGACGCCTCATGAAGTATTAAGCGAAGGCCAGGAAGTCAAAGTGAAAGTCCTTGATGTAAACAAAGAAGAGCAGCGCCTTTCTTTAAGCATGAAGGAATTTGAACCGAAAGAAGAGCAGGAAGCAACCGATTATGAGCTTCCGGAAGAGTCAAAGGGCTTCCAATTGGGTGAAATGATTGGAGACAAGCTTAAGAATCTGAAACGATAATGGTGATGAATTTGTCGAGATCTAAACGGAAATGGGACCACATTCGGCTGGCCCTGGAAACCGGCCAGCTGCGAACTGCCGGATTGGACGACGTTTCATTTGTCCACCAGAGTTTGCCAGGCACATCGCTTGACTCGATAAATTTGCATACGGAGATTGGCGAACTTAGTTTAAGTTCGCCAATTTTTATCAATGCAATGACAGGCGGTGGCGGGGATCGGACACTGGATATCAATCGCAAGCTGGCAATTGCCGCCAGAGAGACTGGCGTGGGAATAGCTGTTGGCTCCCAAATGTCTGCATTAAAGGATGCTTCCGAAAGGCAGACCTATGAAATTGTTCGAAAGGAATATCCTGAAGGTATTATTTTTGCCAACCTGGGAAGTGAAGCTTCAGTGGAACAGGCAAAGCAGGCGGTGGATATGATTGGAGCTGATGCCTTGCAGCTTCACTTAAATGTTGTACAGGAATTAACCATGCCGGAAGGTGACCGGGATTTTACAGGGGTTTTAGCCAGGATAGAAGAAATTGCCGGCAAAATTGATGTTCCATTAATTGTCAAAGAAACAGGTTTTGGAATGGGAGCAGAAACAGTAGAAAAACTTTTGGATGCTGGAGCAATGGCGATAGATGTGGGAGGCTTTGGGGGTACTAACTTTGCCTCGATTGAAAATAACCGGCGAAAAACCAGGCTGGATTTTTTTGAAGGATGGGGAATCCCCACCGCTGTTTCTATAGCTGAAGCCAGGAATATAACTCAAACACAGCCTATTATTGCTTCGGGAGGAATTCAAAACAGCCTGGATGTTGCGAAGGCTATTGCATTGGGGGCCAATGCGGCGGGACTTGCAGGACAATTTCTCAGGATTCTGCTTGAATCAGGGGTCGATGAACTTGTGAAGGAAATTAACCAGCTGCATGAAGAAATAGCGTACATCATGACAGCTTTGGGTGCGAAAACCATTGCGGATCTGCAGACTGCTCCTCTTGTTATTTCAGGGCCTACATGGCACTGGCTCAACGAGAGAGGAATTGACACCAGTACATACAGCCGGAGAAAATAGCAGGCTATGCCCAGTAGACTTTAAACCGGTTAAAATTAAGTTTAGATGTCCTCTAACTGTTAGCGGTGGGCCAGAAGGTTCGTAGACGTTATAACACGAAGAGAGCGCCGGTGAGGCGTTTACTGGCCACCTGGAGAGCCGGGGGCCAGTAAAGACAGTAAAGACAAACTCCCAGTTCAAAACAGTCTGTGTAACCCTAGGGCTTTTTCTTTTTAACATTCTTTTAGTTCTGACTTCTAACTTTCTCTCATTAGGCATAAAACATCCGGCTGCCTTAATAACCAGTGGACATTAACATCCTGGTTATGCGGTTAAGAGTTGATGTTCAAAACTCAATGAAATCAAAAAGGGTTCGGAATGAGATCATTCCGAACCTTTTTTGTCGGCAAATTCAAACTTCTAACACGCGTAGAAGTTTTTTTTATAATGCATATTTAGCAGGCTCTACGGAAAAAATCAGCTCTGTTTCCCGTCGTTTAGTCTCCTTGCTTCTTCGGGGCTTTGCATTTTGGTAGCACCAGGATAATGCAGGGCCTGGTCCCGGTCGGACTCAACCCGTCCGCTTCGGTTTAATTTTTTCATCTGTCTGTCGTTGTTTCCCATCTCTTCCACCTCCTATTTATAACATGGAACTTTCAAAAAAGATTATACAAAGAAGATTAAAGTACATAGCACTCAGCCATAATGGAAATAATAGGAGGGTAATAAGGATGGATGGATTATGGTTCTTTCTGTTTGCCTGGATAGGCTGGGTGTGGGCAACTTTCCTAATGGATAAAAAGAACGTGTATCGTTTTAAACTTTCATTGGGCTTGCTTTTATTAATCGTGGCATCTCCTTATGGCATAGCCTATGGAGGGATTGAAATGCAGGTTTCTGCACTTATTTTGATGGCCTACATACTGCATGAAACGGCATCGCTGCGGAAAAGGGCTTTTTTCAGTTTTTTTGTTTCAGCGTTCATTGTGATGCTGGCATATGTCAGTTTTTTGTTATTTGAACTGTTTGACCCGATTTGGGTGATATTTGACCGAATTTGGATGGTTGCTTTAACAAGCGTGTGTATATGTTCGTTTCTGCAGTCAAATATTCGGATGAGGATCTCTATTTTAGTTTCGGGACTCCTTCAAGGCGAAATTGTCTATTCCATTTTAATGAAGAGACTGTTATTTCCTTATCCAGTGGCCACTCATGCTTTTTTGGATATTTTAGCCGTAAGTGTTATCGTGTTGGCTGTCTGGGCGGGTTTAAGCCATACTGCATTTGTTGCGGGCACCTATATAAACCAGGGAGGGGGAAGCAAAAGACACCATGAATGAATATACGCTTCCAATTGTTTTCGGGCTGCTGGCCGGGACCATATCCAGGCTGTTTATGTTAAGGACTGATTATCGCCAGTATCCCACTTACCTGCATGGCAAGATCATCCATATTGCTCTGGGCTTTATTGCTGCGGGTTTGGGAGCTGTTGCAGGACCATCAATCCTCGAAGAAGAATTTACTGCCGTAACCTTCCTGACCATCGCTGCCTCCCAATTCAGGGAAGTAAGGAACATGGAAAGGAACACACTAACCGAATTGGACCATTATGAGCTGGTTACGAGGGGGAAAACGTATATTGAAGGGATTGCTGTTGCCTTTGAAAGCCGCAATTACCTTGTTATTTTCACTTCACTTATAAGTACGCTTGGATACCTTATCTTTAATGTTTGGATGGGGATCATTTTAGCCATACTCTGTATGGTTCTTTCAAAGGTATTGATGGCAGGAGGCAAACTGAAGGATATAGTGGAAATTGAGTATTTTGAACCCCGGTTTGAAGGGGCAGGGCTATATGTGGACAATATTTATATTATGAATATTGGATTGCCGGAAAGGCAAAAAGAAGTACTGAAATACGGGATGGGTTTTATTTTAAAGCCTAAGACGTTCAATGCAAGGTCAACAATTGCCAATTTAGGACAGCGGCAGGCTGTTCTTCACGATGTCTCAACGGCGTTGGGCGTTTATCGAGATTCGGGTACACCTGCACTGGTGCCTCTTGCTAAAAGGGATCTTGATGATGGCAGGGTCGGTGTATTTGTCCTGCCCCAAGAGCGCGACATAGAAAGAGCAATCAAAGTAATTGGCCAGGTGCCGACTCTTGAAAACGCGATCAGGATGCCGACGGAGAAAGGTGGGAATAAAAAATGACCCTCGAGAAATACATCCTCGCTGTTATTACAACCAATCCCAAGAAGGTACCGGGGGGAACGGGTGTATTTTTTTGTGATTCCAAAGAGGAGATGGAGACGTTTGCGGCTAATCTGGAGGCAATCCTTGATGGTATTGCTCATGGGCTTTCTGAAGAACTTTATGTAATAGTCAAGCATTAATGATAGCTTTTCATTGCTTATCTACCAAACCTTTTGATAAACTGTTTTAGTTAGACCCTTCTATTACAGGAAGGGTTTCTTTCATAAAAATTGAAGTAAAAGGTTTACAAAAAAAGTATTGAATTTAGTGAATTTGAAAGGGTGAAAAGTTCATGGCGAAACCAGTGGTAGCGATCGTTGGTCGACCGAATGTAGGGAAATCGACGATTTTTAACCGAATCGTTGGTGAACGTATTTCCATAGTTGAAGACATACCCGGCGTCACAAGAGACCGGATATACAGTTCCGGGGAATGGCTGGCATACGACTTTAACATTATTGACACAGGCGGCATTGATATAGGAGACGAACCATTTTTGGAACAGATTCGTCAGCAGGCCGAAATAGCAATTGATGAAGCGGATGTAATAATTTTCCTGGTTAATGGGAGAGAAGGAGTTACAGGGGCCGACGAAGAAGTGGCCAAAATTCTCTACCGATCAAATAAGCCTGTTGTCCTTGCCGTCAATAAAGTGGACAATCCGGAAATGCGCAACGATATCTATGATTTTTATGCTTTGGGATTTGGAGAGCCAATCCCGGTGTCTGGCTCACATGGCCTGGGGCTCGGCGATTTGCTTGATGAAGTAGCAAAACATTTCCCGAAAATCGATGAAAAAGATTATGATGAAGATGTTATAAAGTTTTCTCTAATCGGCCGCCCGAATGTTGGCAAGTCATCCCTTACAAACGCCATTCTTGGGGAAGAAAGGGTAATCGTCAGTGACATCGCAGGCACCACGAGAGATGCGATTGATTCGGCGCTCAAGTACGATGGCCAGGATTATGTGATTATCGATACTGCAGGTATGAGAAAGAAAGGGAAAGTGTACGAAACGACGGAGAAGTACAGTGTTTTGCGCGCATTGCGTGCCATTGAGCGTTCCGATGTGGTTCTGGTAGTCCTCGATGGGGAAGAAGGAATCATTGAGCAGGATAAACATATCGCAGGCTATGCCCATGAGGCTGGACGGGCTGTTGTCATTGTCGTTAATAAATGGGATGCTGTAGAAAAAGATGAAAGGACAATGAAGGAATTTGAACAGAACATCAGGGAGCATTTTCAGTTCCTGAGCTATGCACCAATCGTCTTTTTGTCGGCTAAAACCAAAAAACGCATCCATACTTTAATGCCAATGATCAATCTTGCCAGTGAAAACCACGCTAGGAGGGTACAGACAACCATCCTGAATGAAGTGGTTACAGATGCGGTTGCCAGAAATCCGGCGCCTGCTGACAAAGGGAAAAGGTTGAAGGTTTATTATACAACCCAGGTGGCTGTAAAACCCCCGGCGTTTGTCGTATTTGTAAATGACCCCGAGCTTATGCACTTTTCCTATCAGCGTTTCCTGGAGAACCGGATCAGGGAAGCATTTGGCTTTGAGGGCACTCCAATTAAAATTTTCGCAAGGGAAAGAAGTTAAAAAATGAAGGAGGGGCATGCGTTATGCGTTTGCCTCGAGTCCTTATAAAACCCCTTGAGCGGGAGTACTTTTTTATTATATAAAAAAGGTTGTGTTTATATGGAGCAGAAGACCGAAAATGTGGCAGTCATTGGCGCTGGAAGCTGGGGAACGGCGCTGGCAATGGTACTGGCGGATAACGGGCATAGTGTAAGGATTTGGGGCCATAATCCTGCACTAATAGAAGAAATCAATGCCCAGCATACAAACAGGAAATACCTGCCGGAAATCGACCTTCCCGAGCTGATACAAGGGTATACAGATTTAATAAAGACCCTTGCCGATGTTAAAACCATCATTATTGCCGTCCCAACGAAAGCCATCCGTGAAGTGTTGCAAAAGATTGCAGCATTCCAGTCTGAACCTTTGGTCATCGTACATGTCAGCAAGGGAATTGAGCCCGACACACTTTTAAGAATCTCTGAAATGATTGAGGAAGAGCTGCCAGGGGAACTCTTAGAGGACGTTGTAGTATTATCCGGGCCAAGCCACGCTGAGGAAGTCAGCCTGCGCCACCCCACGACGGTTACGGTTTCTGCAAAGAATATGGAGGCTGCAGAAAAAATTCAGGACCTGTTTATCAATCAAAATTTCCGCGTATACACAAATCCAGACCTCATCGGAGTCGAAATTGGAGGAGCACTCAAAAATATCATTGCACTTGGTGCAGGGATTTCTGATGGTCTTGGTTATGGGGACAATGCCAAGGCTGCCTTAATTACGAGGGGTTTGGCTGAAATTGCCAGGCTGGGAGTGAAAATGGGAGCAAGTCCATTAACCTTTTCAGGACTAACCGGCATCGGGGACTTGATTGTTACTTGTACAAGCGTCCATTCACGGAATTGGCGTGCCGGCAATATGCTGGGAAAGGGACAAAAGCTTGAAGAAGTATTGGCCAGCATGGGGATGGTCGTCGAGGGTGTACGGACAACAAAGGCTGCCTATCAGCTTGCGAAAAAGTATGATGTTAGAATGCCGATCACTGATGCTCTCTATGATGTACTGTTCAACGGTATGAATCCCAAGGATGCAGTGGACGGCCTGATGTCACGGAGAAAGACACATGAAATGGAAGACCTGGAGGATATTCTTGGGGCAGACTGAAATAATTGGAGATTAAATTCATAAATATAGGCATTCGGTGATGCGATTTCACAGGATTCTGCATACAATGCATCGAAGCAACTGGTGGTTTGAACCGGGTGTCAGGGTTATTTAGTCACTTATAACTGAGGTAAGGAGCAGCCCCTTCTTTATCTCAGTTTTTTTTGTTCAGCCTCTCCTTTTTGTCCTTGTCCAGAATCCATAAATATATGTTATAATACTTCTCGGAAAAGGGGAGTGGTTTTTTTGTCGCCAGCTTTGCTGAAAATGTATGTTTCTTTTGTTGGGATGGGCTTTATGTTCATTTCCCTCATTTCACTCTATTTAAGCCGCTATAAATTAAAGGGAGTCTTTAAAATCTTTACTGCAGTCATTGCATATATCCTGATGCTTGCAGCGGGACTGATCATTTTTCTTGTTGTTATGAGCGGGCCTACCAGTGAATAGAGAATAACAGTTATAAAGGATAGGAAACCAAATGAGGAAATTATTCGTATTATTGCCATGCATTCTTCTCGTTCTAATCCTCAGCGGGTGTATGTATCCCGAAGAGAATCTCGCACAAAATAGAATTCCGCATGAGGTCCAACTTGAAAGTGTCCAAAAAGCGGTAGATGGATTCAGGGAAGATAACAGCGGCATTCTTCCGATAAAGACGAAGGAAGCGGATACACCAATCTATGAAAAATATTTAATTGATTTTCAAAGGATTGTACCCAGATATATGCCGGAGCCGCCGGGGAATGCATTCGAAAGCGGAGGAATATTCCAGTACGTCCTAGTCGATGTCGAGACTAAACCCACGGTCAAGCTTCTGGATTTGCGGATGGCGGAGACAATAAGGGATATTAAGCTTAGAATCAAGGCCAAGAAGTATCCCCCTTTTAAAAAACAAATTGGGAAAAATGCCTTTACGCTCGACTTTAAAAAGCTGGGATATAAAGAAGCTCCTGCAGCGGCCAGCCCTTACACGGGAGCAAATCTTCCCTTTATCATTACAGGTGATGGGGATGTTTATGTTGATTACCGCAGTGATCTATATCAAAAACTGAAAGACGGGGACGAGGATGTAAGTCCGGGGGAGGACATACGCCATATCCTTGTTGAAGACTCTCAATTTGTGCCGGGCTTTTCCTTGCCGTACACAATTGATGAAGAGACAGGTGAACCAATCTTTTTAGAGAAATAGGCATAACCCTTCTTCTGCAAAATATATTGTGGGAGAAGGGTCTTTTTTTGCCTTCATACAGTTTAATCAGTGGGAACGGAGCCCGCCCTTCTGTGGGAGATCAATAAAAAATTATTTAAAAATGTCATATCAGCATAGGACAACATCATAAATATATATTGTCCCAGATTACCAATAAGGATGATATTTTCCCACTAACTCAAGATTTCAGGAGGGGATCACTTGGAAAAGGTAGATATTTTTAAGGATATTGCCGAACGAACAGGCGGCGATATCTATCTTGGAGTTGTCGGTGCTGTAAGGACGGGCAAATCCACTTTCATTAAGAAGTTTATGGAGCTAGTTGTATTGCCGAATATAAACAATGAAGCTGATCGTGCAAGAGCCCAGGATGAATTGCCGCAAAGTGCAGCCGGGAAGACGATCATGACAACAGAGCCAAAGTTTGTTCCGAACCAGGCTGCATCCATTCATGTTGATGAAGGCCTTGATGTTAATATCAGGCTGGTGGACTGTGTAGGCTATACTGTGCCAGGGGCAAAAGGATATGAGGACGAAAACGGGCCGCGGATGATCAATACTCCATGGTATGAAGAGCCTATTCCATTTCACGAAGCTGCTGAAATTGGAACAAGAAAGGTGATCCAGGAGCATTCCACCATAGGAGTTGTCATTACTTCCGACGGTACGATTGGGGATATTCCCCGCCTCGATTATATCGAGGCAGAGGAGCGGGTCATTGAGGAGCTAAAAGAGGTAGGAAAGCCGTTTATCATGGTTGTAAACAGTGCCCAGCCCCACCATCCGAATACAGAGACGCTCCGAACCCAGCTAGCGGAAAAATACGATATCCCTGTCCTTTCAATGAGTGTCGAAAGCATGAGGGAATCCGATGTACTGAATGTACTGCGCGAGGCATTATATGAGTTCCCGGTGCTGGAGGTGAATGTGAATCTGCCGAGCTGGGTGATGGTGCTCAGGGAGAATCACTGGCTGCGGGAAAGTTATCAGGAAGCTGTAAAAGAAACGGTTAAAGATATTAAGAGACTGCGTGATGTAGACAGGGTTGTCCAGCATTTCAGCGATTTTGAGTTCATTGAACGTGCCGGGCTGGCCGGGATTGAAATGGGCCAGGGAGTAGCGGAAATAGATTTATTTGCCCCTGATGATCTCTACGATGACATTCTTAAGGAAATTGTCGGAGTGGAGATACGCGGCAAAGATCATTTGTTGGAACTGATGCAGGACTTTGCTTATGCAAAGGCTGAATACGACCAGGTATCTGATGCTCTCAAGATGGTGAAACAGACTGGGTATGGAATCGCCTCGCCTTCTTTGGCGGACATGAGCCTCGAGGAGCCGGAAATCATCCGCCAGGGTTCAAGGTTTGGGGTGCGGCTGAAAGCAGTGGCACCATCCATCCATATGATAAAAGTTGATGTTGAATCGGAGTTTTCGCCAATCATAGGAACAGAAAAACAAAGTGAAGAGCTCGTGAGATATCTCATGCAGGATTTTGAGGATGATCCATTATCGATCTGGAACTCTGATATTTTTGGCAGGAGCTTAAGCTCCATCGTTAGAGAAGGCATTTCGGCAAAGCTCTCCCTTATGCCCGAGAATGCACGCTACAAGCTTAAAGAAACACTTGAAAGAATTATTAATGAAGGCTCAGGCGGTTTAATCGCTATCATACTGTAAGCTTTAGACTCCAATTAGGAGTCTTTTTATTTAGCTTTTGATCCAGTTTAGCTGAGTATCCAACAGGGTATTGATAAGCGGGACACGCGAATCAGCGGGAATAAGAAAAGATTCCCATTATTTCAGGGTTTTATCTTGATAAGCATAAATGATTGTGATAATCTTTTAACAGAATTAACGTTGCAGGCGTTCAAACCCTTGTGATAACAGGGTTTTGGAGGAAAATCCCAATGTTTTTGAATGGATTTTGCATATTTTTTTAATTATGGCTAGAAAAATGTTCCGGCGACGTATAGAATTCCTTTTATTTGTTTAGAAAGGTACTAAACAAGTTATTTTCTGAACAATAGTACAGGATTTTTTTGGGAGGAGGTGAATGGCATGAACAAGACAGAACTAATCAATGCAGTTGCAGAAGCTGGTGAGCTTTCCAAGAAGGATGCAACAAAAGCAGTAGACGCTGTTTTTGATTCAATCTTAAATGCTTTAAAAAACGGAGATAAGGTGCAATTAATCGGTTTTGGGAACTTCGAGGTTCGCGAGCGCGCTGCCCGTAAAGGACGCAACCCGCAAACTGGTGATGAAATCGAAATCTCTGCCAGCAAAGTGCCTGCTTTCAAACCAGGTAAGGCTCTTAAGGATGCAGTGAAATAATTACATAGAAATATGCAAAAGCATACTTGAGAAAAAGGCCGCAAATAAAGCGGCCTTTTTATTATGTGAAGAGGCTGTGCTATTTTATACCTGGGTTCCACTTTATTATTTTGCTTGGTAAGAAATAATTATGCTAATATGGAAATGTTATAATTAACGATTGCAGAGAATATAGACATACATGTTTAGGAGGAAGTGGAATGGCCAACGTGAATCACGCCCAAATAGAGGAAGCGGTGCGTTTAATTTTAGAAGCAGTGGGAGAAGACCCAAATCGTGAAGGTCTCCTTGATACACCAAAGCGTGTCGCCCGGATGTATGAGGAAGTCTTCGCAGGCTTGAACCAGGATCCCAAGGAATATTTCGAAACGATTTTTGGCGAGGATCATGAAGAGCTTGTCCTTGTAAAGGATATTCCGTTTTATTCAATGTGTGAGCATCATTTAGTTCCGTTCTTTGGCAAAGCGCATGTTGCCTATATCCCGCGCGGCGGCAAAGTGACAGGCCTCAGCAAGCTTGCCAGAGCAGTGGAAGCGGTGGCGAAGAGGCCACAGCTTCAGGAACGGATTACTTCAACAATAGCCAATGCAATCATGGAGAAACTGGACCCTCATGGAGTAATGGTTGTGGTTGAGGCTGAGCATATGTGCATGACGATGAGGGGCGTAAAGAAACCGGGATCCAAGACTGTAACATCTGCTGTCAGGGGAACTCTTGCCAAAGATGTAAGTGCACGTTCAGAAATCCTGGCACTTATTAAAGAGTAGAGCTCCTGGACCCAAAGGACTCTTTCTGTAACTGAAAGGCAAGTGACCCTTGCCTTTATAAATCTAAAAGGGGGAGTTATCATGGAAAACAAGCCATCACACAATTCAGATTATATTGTGATCAAAGCGATTGAAGATGGAGTTAATGTGATTGGACTGACACGCGGAACAGATACCAGATTCCATCACTCCGAAAAGCTGGATAAAGGCGAAGTGATGATTGCACAGTTTACAGAGCATACATCAGCGATAAAAGTAAGAGGCCATGCCAAAATTATGACATCATATGGGGAAGTTGACAGCGAAAAAAAGTAAATAAACCTGTAAAATGAGCGGTTACAGGATCTATCGGAATTCATTAATTTTGTTTTCATTCCCAAGCTGTCCAGAAATTATGTTATAATTGCTCTGCTTTGTATAGTATTTATTATAAAAAATGACATTATAAAGGCACTTTTTTTGCCTGTTTAATTTTTGCCAAAACAGCGGGTTTCTGGCTAATCAATTCTAACTTTCATGGACAAGGGTGATACATTTGCAAGATTTTCATATGAAATTGGCGGGCGTAAGGAATCAGCTAACACAGAAACTATTCCATCCGTATCTCCTGGACAATATTACAGCTCCGGTTATCGATGAAGATAAGCTATTATTGCTTGTGTCACTTTTGGACGAGCAGGCTCTGAGTATGGATGAAATAGAAAAGTACAGCGTTACGGCAATGCTTTTGCAAATAGCCCTGGACACCCATGAAAATGTAGATAATTCATATTCAGGTGAAGAATCGGGGAAATTGAAAAAACGTCAGTTAACGGTGCTGGCTGGCACTTATTACAGCGGGCTATATTATAAAATGCTGGCCGAAACACAGAAGGTCGAAATGATTAAGGAACTCGCCGCCGGCGTTAAAGAGGTAAATGAACATAAAATTCTGGTTTATCGAAAAGATGCCGACGCAATCGATAAGTTAATGAACAGCGTAAAGCTGATTGAAGCATCATTGCTAAGCAGGGTGGCAGAATACTTTAATGCCAAGGAATGGAAGGAGCTAGCATCGAACCTGCTGTTCATAAAAAGAATGATTGCGGAAGAAAAAAACTTTGTGCAAACAGGCAGCTCCGTTGTTTTTGAAGGTTTAAAAAAGCTGGCTTTTCCCAAAAGCAACCTTGAGCTAGCCATGCTTTCTATTGAACAGCAGAAATATCTATTATCCATCTGTGAACGATATATTGATTTCTCCATCAGTATGATTGAAGCAGCTTTAAAGAAGCTGCCTGCCTTGGAAAGCCTTCTGGAAGAACGCTTAGGTGAAATTCTAGGCCAACATCGATCCATGTCAAAAATTATTTTGGAAGAAGGGTAAAAATGCAGCAATCAAAAGAAGAACGGGTTCACGGTGTATTTGAAAAAATTTATAAAAACTATGATCAAATGAATTCCGTCATCAGCTTTAAACAGCATATTAGATGGCGTAAAGATACAATGAAAAGAATGAATGTCCAGAAGGGACAGTGTGCGCTTGATATATGCTGCGGGACGGCGGACTGGACAATTGCACTGGCAGAAGCGGTGGGACCTGAAGGCAAGGTGACCGGGCTGGACTTCAGTGAAAACATGCTAAAGATTGGCGAAAAGAAAGTAAAAGAAAGGAATCTGGACCAGATAACGCTCATCCATGGGAATGCAATGGCACTGCCGTTCGAAGACAATAGTTTTGACTATGTTACAATTGGGTTTGGACTTAGAAATGTCCCGGATTACCTGCAGGTCCTTAAGGAAATGCAGCGGGTCCTTAAACCGGGCGGATTGGGCGTATGCCTTGAAACTTCACAGCCTGAAATGTTTGGTTTTAAACAGATCTACTACTTTTACTTTAAACATATCATGCCATTATTCGGTAAAATTTTTGCTAAAAGTTATGAAGAATATTCATGGCTCCAGGAATCTGCCCGCGACTTTCCAGGCATGAAAGAACTTGCTGGGATGTTCCAGAAGGCCGGCTTTGCCAATGTTAGCTACAAGCCCTACAGCGGCGGAGTTGCAGCTGTCCATATAGGCCATAAAAAATAGTGCTGGGTGGATACCATGAAATTAAAAATGATGTACTCCTATTTAAATACAGATATAAATGTAATAGAACAATCTCTGGAAAAAACAATCGAGGCTGAATCGTCTTTGCTTCGTCAAGCATCCCTTCACACCTTACGTGCCGGTGGGAAAAGGATCAGGCCTGTATTTGTGCTGCTGGGCGGCAAATTTGGCGATTATGATATAAATGTGATAAAAAATGCCGCTGTTCCCCTGGAGCTCATTCATATGGCTTCCCTTGTACATGACGATGTAATTGATGATGCAGAGCTGCGCAGAGGGCAGCCTACCATTAAAGCGAAGTGGGATAACAGAATTGCCATGTATACTGGGGATTATATTTTTGCGAGGGCCCTTGAACTTGTGACAGAAATTAAAAATCCTCTGGCACATCAGATTCTTTCCAAAACAATTGTTGAACTTTCCGTGGGCGAAATTGAGCAGATAAAAGATAAGTATAACTTCAATCAAAACTTAAGAGACTACTTCCGGAGAATAAAACGGAAAACCGCGCTCCTTATCGCTGCCAGCTGCCAGCTTGGAGCTGTGGCCTCAGGGGTTGAAGAAAAAGTACACAAAAACCTCTTCCGCTTTGGATATTATGTTGGCATGAGCTATCAGATTACAGACGATATTCTTGATTTTACCGGAACCGAGAAAGAATTGGGAAAGCCTGCCGGCGGGGATCTTCTTCAAGGAAACATTACCCTTCCAGTGCTTTATGCCATGGAAGACAGAGAACTCCGGATGGAGATTCAATCTGTTCGCGAGGATATGCCAAGACCTCAGATTGACCGCATTATCTCGCGAATTCTTCAATCAGGTGCAATAGAGAAGTCTATTCTTGTAAGCGACCATTATCTTGACAAGGCGCTCGCGGTATTGGAAGAGCTCCCGCAAAACCGTGCCAAGAGAACGCTTAGGGACATTGCTAAATATATCGGGAAGCGCAAATTTTAGCAAGTTGCTAAGTTTTTGAAATAATGATACTATTTTCAATGGTTGAGTAATTTAAAATCGACCCATACATATACATATTAGGAGTGGAGTTCATGGAAAAGACGTTCTTAATGGTTAAACCTGATGGGGTACAACGCAATGTTATTGGTGAGATTGTTACACGCTTTGAAAAGAAGGGCTTTCAGCTTGTTGGTGCAAAGTTAATGAGCATACCAAAAGAATTGGCAGAACAGCATTATGGTGAACATAAAGAGCGCCCGTTTTTTGGCGAGCTTGTAGACTTCATTACTTCGGGTCCTGTTTTCGCGATGGTTTGGCAAGGGGAAAATGTTATCGCGACTGCTCGTCAAATGATGGGTTCCACTAATCCAAAGGATGCAGCTCCAGGAACCATCCGCGGGGATTTTGGGTTAATTGTTGGGAAGAATATCATCCATGGATCTGATTCTCCTGAAAGCGCTGTCCGTGAAATTGGATTGTTTTTTAAAGACAATGAACTTGTCGATTACTCCAAACTAATGAATGAGTGGATATATTAAGCAAGTGCACCTGCATAGTTTTTGCAGGTGTTTTTTTATTTATTCCGTCCAAAAAGGTAAAGTTGTCACGGCAAGTTTCCGATATACTAAAGAGCAGCTACTAACAGCAAGAAGTTGAGGAGAAGAGAGATGCTAGGGGACTATGAAAAATTTATCGTAAACATAAACAAAAAAACGGGGATTAACCTTGCGCTTTACAAAGAAGCTCAAATGAAACGCAGGCTTATATCTCTTTACGAAAAAAAAGGATATAAAAACTTTCAGGACTTTTACCAGGCGATGGAGCAGGATGCTGGACTGTTAAACGAGTTTCTGGATCGTATGACTATAAATGTTTCGGAATTTTACCGCAATTCCAGAAGGTGGGAAGTTCTTGAAAAGCAAATTATGCCGAAACTATTGCAAAAAAACCAGAGAATCAAGATATGGAGCGCAGCCTGTTCAACAGGCGAAGAGCCCTATACAGTTGCGATGATGATGTCTAATTTTATTCCTTTATCACAATTAAGAATATTGGCTACAGACATAGACGAAAATGTGCTGGCAAAAGCCCGGCTTGGCATTTATCATGAGAGATCCCTGAATGAGGTTCCGGAGGTTTTCAAGAAAAAATATTTTACAGAAGAAAATGGATACTACAGTATAAGCCCCGAAGTAAAAAAATCAGTTGTTTTTAAAAAGCAGAATCTTTTGGATGAGCCATTCGGCTCCGCTTACGATTTAATTGTCTGCCGAAATGTACTGATTTATTTCACTGAACAGGCAAAAGATATATTGTATGCGAAATTCAGTGCAGCATTGAAGCCGGGGGGCATTTTTTTTGTTGGCAGTACAGAACAAATTTTCAATCCCGGCAAATATGGATTTGAAACAGAAGATACCTTTTTTTATCGAAAAAAATAGTCGGGATTCCCGGCTTTTTTTTATTGTTAAATCAGTGGTATCTTATAAGGAATGCAAAAAAGCAAATTCTAAAGTTCTTTAACTTATCTATCATATTTTTTAAATTTTTGCTATTTTTATTGTAAGGCGTATGATATATTGATACATAATCCTTTAATGAGTTGAAGGGAGAAAGAATATGAGATATTTAACAGCAGGGGAATCCCATGGACCGCAATTAACTACTATTATTGAAGGACTTCCGGCCGGGATGCCACTAACAGAAGAAGAAATTAATAAGGATCTTGCAAGACGCCAAAAAGGACATGGGCGGGGAAGAAGGATGCAAATCGAAACGGATGCCGCCCAAATTGTTGGGGGAGTCCGTCACGGGTATACCCTTGGATCGCCAGTTGCATTAGTTGTAGAGAACAAGGACTGGAGCCATTGGACCAAAATAATGGGCCAGGATCCGCTTGATCCTGAAGAATCAGAAGAAGTAAAACGAAAAATTACAAGGGCGCGCCCTGGGCATGCCGATCTAAACGGTGCTTTAAAATATGGACACCGTGATATGAGGAATGTTCTCGAACGATCCTCGGCACGGGAAACCACTGTAAGAGTCGCAGCCGGAGCAGCAGCGAAAAAACTCTTGTCATTGCTTGGCATCCAGTTAGCTTGCCATGTATTGGAGATTGGGGGAGTGAGAGCCGCGGATCTGGATTATTCGTCACTGGATGAATTAAAAGAGAGGACAGAAGCCTCCCCGGTGCGATGTTTTGACCCGGTTGCAGAGAAACAGATGATGGCTGCAATTGATGATGCAAAGAAAAATGGCGATTCCATTGGGGGAATTGTCGAAGTCATTGTCGAAGGGATGCCTGCAGGAGTTGGCAGCTACGTCCATTATGATAGAAAGCTTGACTCTAAGCTAGCAGGAGCCATGGTCAGCATCAATGCTTTCAAAGGGGTGGAATTCGGGATCGGCTTTGAAGCGGCCCGCAAGCCTGGCAGTGAAGTACATGATGAGATTGCTTATTCACCAGAGAAAGGCTACTACCGCAAAACAAATCGATTAGGTGGATTTGAGGGCGGAATGACTACTGGAATGCCAATTGTCGTGAGAGGGGTAATGAAACCAATCCCGACTCTTTATAAACCTCTTCAAAGTGTCGATATTGAAACGAAAGAACCGTATGCAGCAAGTATTGAACGTTCTGACAGCTGTGCAGTGCCTGCAGCAGCAGTCGTTGCTGAAAGTGTTATTGCCTGGGAGCTTGCTTCTGCCATTGTGGAACAGTTCTCATCTGACCGAATGGAGGCACTTGAAGCGGCGGTGGAAGAACAGCGCCGATATGCGAGGGAATTTTAATGGAGACACTTCATATAAGTGCAGGATCAAAGAAATATCCGGTTTACATTGGAATTGGGGCTGTGAATCAACTTAAATCATTCCTCCAGGAAAACTATCCTAAACTCACATCGGTCTTGATCATTACTGACGAAACAGTAGGGAAGCTTTATCTTGAAGAGTTTAAGGCAGCTCTGAATTTATCCGAAACATATGTTAAGGTTGTGCCCGCCGGAGAGAAGGCCAAGACATTCGAGGTTTATCACGAATGTCTGAGTTATGCACTCGAAAAAAAGCTCGATCGCAAGTCTCTTATTCTATCCTTTGGCGGCGGGGCAGTTGGAGATTTGGCAGGTTTTGTCGCAGCTTCCTATATGAGAGGAATTCCTTTCATACAAATTCCGACAACGATCCTTGCACATGACAGTGCGGTAGGAGGGAAAGTGGCAATCAACCATGCACTCGGGAAAAATATGATTGGGGCTTTTTATCAGCCAGAAGCTGTATTCTATGATTTGAAATTCCTCCAATCGCTTCCGCCAGCTGAAATAAGATCAGGGTTTGCTGAAGTGATTAAACATGCTCTAATTAGTGATGAAGAATTTTATGACTGGCTTGTAAAAAGTGTAGAAAACCTTAATTCTATTCCGAATACCTTGATGACCGAGTTCCTGACAAAGGGAATCAAAGTCAAAGGGGCTATTGTTGAACAGGATGAAACAGAAACAGGGGTAAGAGCCTACTTGAACTTTGGCCATACACTTGGCCATGCAATTGAAGCCGAAGCAGGTTACGGGAGCATATCCCATGGAGAAGCTGTGGCTATCGGCATGGTTTTTGCCTTGAAGATCAGCATGGAGCGGCATTCATTTAATTTTAATCTTTTGGAATTTAATGAATGGCTCAAGAAACTGGGATATGTGACAGAACTGCCTGAAGGCCTGTCCACTCACCGGCTTCTTGCCAGAATGAAACAAGATAAAAAATCAGTTGGACAAAAGGTTCGGTTTGTTCTTCTAAATAAGATTGGGAGTCCCGGGGTTGAAGAACTTGACGATGCATACTTGCTGAATCGTTTGGATGCTTTTAAAAGACAGGGGGGAATTGCATGATCAGAGGAATTAGAGGAGCTATCACCGTAAAAGAAAACATTGAAGAAGAAATTGTCCCGGCTACGGAAAGACTAATGAGAGAAATCATTAAGCAAAATGGAATCAGCCCGGAAACCGTTGCCTCGGTATTTGTTTCCGTAACAGAGGAACTGACCGCTGCCTTTCCAGCCAAGGCTCTGCGCCAGATTGAGGGCTGGGCGTATGTTCCTGTCATGTGCATGCAGGAAGTTCCGGTCCCTGGCTCACTGCCAAAATGTATCCGGGTGATGTTTCATGCTGATACAGAAATATGCCAGGAAGATATAAAGCATGTCTATCTTGAGGGGGCAACCGTTTTGCGTCCCGACCTCCTTAAAGCTTAGATTTTACGGGAAAAGGAAGTTTAAAAGTTTGGACGAAATTAACAGTGATGCATGAGGTGGAAAAAATGAAGTGGAAAAAGCAGTTGCTGTCTTTAAAAGCATATCAGCCAGGAAGGACAATTAACGAAGTAAAAAAACAGTACGGGCTGGAAGAAATCGTTAAACTGGCTTCCAATGAAAATCCATTGGGCTGTTCTCCAAAAGCTGCAGAGGTTATCAGGAACTTTTCCAATTCGTATGCACTATATCCGGATGGATATGCTGCAGAGCTGCGGGAAGCTCTTTCTGTGAGCCTGCAGGTTAGGCAGGAGCAGCTGATTTTTGGTGACGGCTCCGACGAATTGATTCAGATCATTTCCAGAGCGCTGCTGCATCCCGGGAATAACACGGTAATGGCGACAGGAACTTTCTCGCAATACAAGCACAACGCAATAATTGAGGGCAGTGAGATAAGAGAGGTTCCGTTAATCGATGGAGCCCACGATTTGAATTCAATGCTTGATGCAATTGATGACAATACTGTCATCGTTTGGCTATGTTCCCCTAATAACCCTACAGGAGTTTACATAAATAATCAGGCAATTACTGATTTCTTGTCGAAAGTACCAAAGGATGTTCTGGTCGTTCTTGACGAGGCCTATAAAGAATACGTCCACGCGGAAGACTATTATGACGCTCTTGCCCTGGTAAAAGAGCACAAAAACCTAATCGTTCTTCGGACTTTTTCAAAAATTTATGGTCTGGCGAGCCTGAGGGTTGGCTACGGGATTGCAGATGAAACCATAGTCAAGGTACTCGATCCAGCCAGACCTCCTTTTAATGTAAATGCTCTTGGCCAGGCTGCAGCTATAGCTGCTGTTCATGATCAGGAATTTGTCAAACATTGCCGGGAGGCTAATATTAATGGTTTACAGCAATTCTACAGGTTTTGTGAAGAGCAGAATCTGTCTTACTTCCCATCACAGGGGAATTTTATCCTAATTGACTTTAACTGTGACGGAAACGAAGTCTTCCAGTTCTTAATGGAAAAGGGCTATATTGTCCGGTCTGGTGTTCCACTCGGATTCCCTACCTATATCAGGGTAACCGTTGGTTCAAAAGAACAGAACGCCGGAGTGATTTCCAAAATGGAAGAATTTTTTGCAGCTAAGGCAGCTTTATCATAAGAAGAAGGTGATTGTTTGAGAGGCCGCGTGTTTGTCATTGGTTTAGGACTAATTGGAGGCTCTCTTGCCCTCTGCATTAAAGAAAAACATAAAGATGCTGCCATCATTGGGTATGATATTAACGCAGAACAAGCGAGACTGGCCAAGATGATCGGCGTAATTGATGAAACTGCAGATAGCATAGAGGAAGGCGCCAGTGAAGCAGACCTGATCATCATATCGACTCCTGTCACAGTTGCTGAACAGATTCTTGAGGCGCTCTCAAGGATGGCATTAAAAAAAGGAGTCATTATAACTGACACAGGAAGCACGAAGACCACTATTATTAGAAAGGCTTCGTGCCTGACCAGCAGAGGGATCCACTTCATTGGAGGACATCCGATGGCGGGGTCGCATAAAAGCGGTGTAACAGCTGCAAAAAGCATCCTGTTTGAAAATGCCTTTTATTTGTTTACACCTGATAAAAACTCAAGCGAGGACGCTTTTGAAAGGTTAATGGCCTGGCTGGAAGGAACGAAAGCGAAGTTTTTGTCCGTTTCTCCGGAAGAACATGACTACCTTACTGGAGTCATTAGTCATTTTCCTCATATCATCGCGGCTTCTCTTGTTCACCAGGCTGCTGCGGCCGAGGAAGACTCAAACCTTGTCAGCAGGCTGGCGGCAGGGGGATTCAGGGATATTACAAGAATTGCATCGAGCAGCCCTGAAATGTGGCGGGATATTCTGCTCCACAATAAGGAAGTCTTAATGGACCTTTTAAAAAATTGGCAGTTTGAAATGCAGCGCGTCTTGGAGATTCTTGAAACCGGCGATGGAGAGGAAATCTATCATTATTTCGAAAAGGCAAAGAATTATCGGGATGGTTTGCCTTCTAAGGAAAAAGGCGCGATTCCTGCCTTTTATGATCTTTTTGTAGATGTTCCCGATTATCCAGGGAGCATTTCAGAAATAACAGGGTACTTGGCAAGAGAAAAAATTAATATTACAAATATCCGCATCCTTGAAACAAGAGAGGACGTTTATGGGGTCCTGGTGATCAGTTTTCAAAATGAGGAAGACAGGGCAAGAGCGGAAGAATGCATCAATCATTATACAAAATTTGAAACTCAAATAGGATAGCAGACATTATTAGATAAAAAGGAGTACAATATGGAAGCGAAAAAGCTGCAGCCAATTTCTTCTTCCTTGCACGGAACCATCTCTGTTCCCGGAGATAAGTCGATTTCTCACCGGGCTGTGATGTTTGGTTCCATAGCAGGAGGAGTGACTACGGTTGAAAATTTTCTGCCAGGAGAGGACTGTCTAAGTACGATTGCCTGTTTCCGGAAGCTTGGTGTTACAATTAGGCAGGATGGAACCAGGGTTACTGTCAATGGGGCAGGGCTTGAAGGGCTTCAGGAACCGGACGGAATTCTTGACGTTGGGAATTCAGGAACAACAATCCGGCTAATGATGGGAATCTTGGCCGGAAGACCCTTCCATTCCGTTTTAATTGGTGACCATTCCATTGGCAAGCGCCCAATGACTCGTGTAACGAACCCGTTGAAATCCATGGGAGCCAGCATCTCAGGCAGAAAAGGGGCGGAATTTACCCCGCTGTCAATCACTGGCGGAAACTTGGAAGGTATTGAATACAAATTGCCAGTAGCGAGTGCCCAGGTGAAATCGGCCATTTTGCTGGCAGGTATACAGGCAAAGGGTGACACAACTGTTGTAGAACCGGAAAAAACACGGGATCATACCGAGAGGATGATCAGAATGTTTGGCGGCGAGGTTCGGACTGACGGGAATGCCATCACAGTTCATGGCGGCCAGACATTGACAGGAACACATGTCAATGTCCCGGGAGATATATCGTCGGCAGCCTTTTTCCTTGCTGCCGGTGCCATTGTCAGGGACAGCCGAATTGAACTGAAAAATGTAGGGCTCAATCCGACCAGGACAGGAATCATTGATGTCCTGTGCGAAATGGGGGCGGACCTTAGCATAAAGGAATATGAAGAATCATCTTCGGAGCCGGCAGGGGATATGGTCATCCAAACGTCGGACCTTAAAGGGACAATCATTGAGGGAGAACTTATTCCAAGGCTTATTGATGAAATCCCGATTATCGCACTCCTTGCAACCCAAGCAGAAGGAAAGACCATCATTAAGGATGCAGCTGAGCTGAAGGTAAAAGAAACAAATCGCATCGATACAGTGGTAAATGAGCTTGCAAAGCTGGGTGCGAGGATTGAAGCGACTGAAGATGGTATGGTCATACACGGTAAAACGAGTCTTCATGGCGGCACTGTCTCCAGTCATGGAGATCATCGTATCGGTATGATGCTCGCAGTTGCCAGTTTAATCACAAGTGATACAACCCACCTTGAAAACAGTGAGGCAGTAGCTGTTTCCTATCCATCTTTCTTCGACCATCTGAACTCATTAAAATAATGATGGCAAAAAGGAAAACTGGCCTCCCCGGATCGATCCGGAGAGGCCTTTTCTTAAAGATGCCCTGATTTTTTTTTGAATATCTGCATATTTCCCCGCTAAATTCATAGCTTGTCATAAGACCCTTAAGGAGTGGTTTTATGGCGTATATAATTGAAAATGCGCATGTATTAAAGGATGGGACCAGAAAGGTGCTGTCTCTCCTAATAGAAAAAGATACGATAACGTCTGTAGGGCCCTCCTTCCGGATGTACAAACACATCCGGATGGATGCCGCTGGCTACATCATGACTCCCACCCATGTTCTCCTAGATTCTTTTCTTCCTCTATCCCAGCCTTTTGAGGTCAGAAAGGCTCACTATCTTACCAATTTTATAAAAAAGGGCTGTACGACCATCATCACCTGTGTTGCTGTTCAACGAGAAAAAGAGCTGGAACATGCCTTGAAAAGAATAAGGACCCAGCTTTTGGACTGTCCAGTTGATTATGTCATTGGAGTTCGTGTCCCGGCGTCAAAGCTTACTCCAGGTTTAATAAGGAGGAGCAAAAAGGAAAGGCTTCCAGTCATATTTGTTGAAGTTAAAAGCATATCAGAGCTATTCTCACTTCCTTGGGGCTGGATTAAAGAGGCCATATTCCCCTATAACAGCCCCCTTGTTCCTGTATTTATTAATAAGGAAGATAAATCCTTGCCGAAGGTCTGGGCAAAATTGATGGCAGCAGAAAAAATTCCAAGCTTTCGTGATGAGCTAGAAGAAAATATTCCGCTCGGAATGGAAGCCTTAAAGAAGATTGGTGTCTATCCCAGGAAATCAAATTTGCATCATGGCGGGGAAGTGAGTTACAATTTTTATTTACAAGACAGAGAAACTGTTAATATGACAGAAAGAGAGCTGTTTATGTCAAAAGACTCCTTCCTGGAAGTAACTTTGCATAAAGGCAAGGTAATCCGCGCCGGCAGGCAAATAAGCTATAGTCCAGGCTATGGAGAATATTTGGAAATAATCACTCCGTCTTTCTATTTAACCCCCACATAGATTGGAAGGATTAAAATGAATATTGATACAATCACTAGTTTTTTAGAAAACGGCCAGCTACAGGAAGCAAAAGCAGGTTATGAAATGGTCCTCACAGCGGGAAGTGATGAGGAAAAATTCCTGCTGGCAGAAGAATTGTTTCGCTTTGGATTTCTTGAAGAAACGAAAGAACTTTTAAATACACTCCTCCAGACTTATCCTGATGAAGGGGAACTTCTCATCCTGCTTGCCGAAACTTATCTCGAAATGGGGGATGAAGAAACAGCGATGCTCACTCTTGATAAGGTAAATGGGGATGATTCTGAGTATCCGAGAGCGCTGCTGTTGATGGCGGATCTTTATCAAATGAATGGATTGTTCGAAGTAAGTGAACAAAAACTGCTGCGTGCAAAACAGCTGCTTCCGGAAGAAGAGATCATTGATTTCGCATTGGGAGAACTTTATGCAACCCAGGGCCGCTTTTCAGAAGCAATAGTGGCTTATGAAAAAGTGATCAAGATTAGACAGGAAGTCGCTGGAGCCAGTTTAAACCAAAGGCTTGCTGAGGTTTACAGTGCGTCGGGCGAATTTGAGGAAGCCCTGAATTACTACCAAGAGGCCCTTAATGACCGTCTTGAAATCAATACGCTGTTTGGTTATGCTTTCACTGCCCTTCAAGCGGGAAGAAATCGGACTGCCATTGAAAAATTTGAAGAATTAAAGGCTCTTGATCCTGAATATCATTCCCTTTATCTGCATCTCGCACAGTCCTATGAACGAGAAGAACTGCTTGTGGAAGCTTTTGAAGCCATATCTGCGGGGATTAAACAGGATGAATTCAATAAGGATCTTTATTATTATGGCGGAAAAATCGCATTGAAGTTAGCCAGGGAGGAAGAAGCAGAAAGGTTGCTGAGGGAAGCTATTGCTCTGGATCCAGGTTTTACGGAAGGTGCGCTGGTCTTAAATAAGCTGCTTATCAAACAAGAAAGGTATGAGGATGTCCTGGGGCTTATTGAAGATACCGATTTAAATGAAGAAGATGAACCACAGCTTATCTGGGATTCGGCTGTTGCATTGCAGCATCTGGAACAATATTCAATGGCATTAAATAAATATCAGCTTGCATATACTTTCTTTAAGGAGAACAAGGAATTTCTTAAGGACTATGGTTATTTTTTAATTGAGGAAGGAAAAATAGCCGAGGCCGCCGAAATTTTTAGTATGCTAGTTAAATTAGAACCAGGCAATGAGGAGTACCGGGAACTTATTGAGCGATTGACTGAAGATTACTGAAGGCAAAAAAAAAAGCCCAAGCATGCAGAGGAGGGAATCAAACATGACAGCCCCTGTTTCTGTCAATGAAAAGAAAGATTTTATCCGCTGGTTTCTAAATCATTATCAACTGAAAAGAAGAGAATGTGTATGGATCCTGAATTACTTAATGAGTCATGATCAGCTGATGGAACGAGTCCACTTCGTTGAAAATGCCCAGTTCTGTCCTAGAGGCCTCGTGATGTCGACACATTGTATTGACGAGGTTCCTTTCCGTTTCTATAAGGAAAACATCATGACGACTGATGCAGAGAAATCTTTTCATGACATTCGCTTGAACCGGGATGAAGAAATTTATATTCAATTGAATTTCCATGCGTCCAACAAGGCACATCAATTTGCTGCAGTCCTCGAGGAAAACCCTTATATGCCTAAACGGCTTCAAATCACTGACAAAGACCGGCTAATCGCAGAGCGCTTCCTTAAAGACAGTCTTTACCGCTTTCAAAAAGATAAGCTGGTAAGATTGATCGACGAAGCCCTTGACAGACAGGATAAAGAGGAATTCCAGCGTTTGACAGAACAATTAAAACAGCTGGGACCGGGAAGTTAAAAAGCTTGCTTTTAAAGCAAGCTTTTTAATTTTGCTTTCTTACTGCCAATGTGAACCCATAGTGGTAAGATTAAGAAGAATAAAAAATTGGAGTTGAAATGTATGAAATGGTCACCAGCAGATATTGAAAAATTCATGAAGGCCTCAGAATATATTGATACGGCGGTGGTTCCTTTATTGCCGGTTTCCCTTGGGGATGATATGAAAGAAACAGCCTCAATGACCGACTTCGCCAATATCCTCTCAAGCCAGCTTGAAAGGCAGCTGCAGGGAAGGATCCTTTTGCTTCCCGGCTATTCGTATTTTAAAAATACGGCTCAAGAATCAATGGCCCTGCTGCAGAAATGGGAAACTCAGCTGATGGACAGGCAGTTCAGGCATGTATTCTATGTAACGTCGGACATCGACTGGAAGCAGCGGGAAGGACAGCTGAAAGGCACACTGCTCTGGCTGCCCTCGCTGCCGCTGCATCAAATGGACGAGGGGTCAAAAGTTTCTGTCATGGAGGACCAGGTAAGACAGCTGATGAACCTTTTTATCAGCAAATGGAGGGAAGAGGAATAGAAGGGAATTTTTATGCAGTGTGAAAATGTTTTCAACATAGTATTATATTGATTTTATAAAGATATTGATATATCATGATTATGTCCTAGTCTAAAATGTGTTCAATTTATGTCCGATGTACTTAAAATGGGAATAGAGGGGGGAAAAGCTTGAGCAAGAATCGTGTTTCAAGACGACAATTCTTAAATTATACACTTACAGGTGTAGGCGGTTTCATGGCTGCGGGCATGCTGATGCCAATGGTGCGTTTTGCCGTGGATCCAGTTCTGAAAGCGAATGCCAGTGGCGATTACATAGCGACAAATGTTAAAGTGGCTGATATCACTAATGAACCGCAGCGTGTTGACTTCACATTTGACCAGGTAGATGCATGGTATGAGTCTGAAGTAACTGGCACTGCATGGGTCTTTAAAAATGACGAAGGTAAAATTGTGGCCCTTTCACCTGTGTGTAAACACTTGGGCTGTACAGTTGACTGGAATGCAGACAAGCAGAATCCAAACAGATTCTTCTGTCCATGTCACTACGGCCTTTATGAGAAGGATGGAACGAATGTTCCGAATACTCCGCCGTTGGCACCGCTTGATGTCTATCCATATCAGGAGAAAGACGGCATCCTTTATCTAGGAAAAGCTCAACCACGGGAGGGGGCGTAATAATTGTTAAACAAAATTTACGATTGGGTAGATGAACGTTTAGATATTGCGCCGTTGTGGCGTGATATCGCGGATCATGAGGTACCGGAGCATGTTAACCCGGCGCATCACTTTTCCGCATTTGTGTACTGTTTTGGCGGCTTGACATTCTTTATTACCGTCATTCAGATCCTTTCAGGAATGTTCCTGACTATGTATTATGTTCCAGATATCAAGAATGCATGGGAATCTGTCTATTACCTTCAAAATGAAGTTGCTTTTGGACAAATTGTCCGCGGTATGCATCACTGGGGAGCCAGCCTGGTTATTGTCATGATGTTCTTACATACATTGAGGGTATTTTTCCAGGGAGCTTATAAAAAACCCCGTGAACTGAACTGGGTTGTAGGGGTATTGATTTTCTTTGTTATGCTTGGTCTTGGCCTTACAGGTTACCTGTTGCCTTGGGATATGAAAGCGTTATTCGCTACAAAAGTAACCTTGCAGATCGTGGAAGCAGTACCGCTGCTCGGACCATACCTGAAAATACTGATGGCCGGCGATGCAGCGATTGTGGGTGCACAGACTCTTACCAGATTCTTTGCCATCCATGTATTCTTCCTGCCTGCTGCACTTTTCGGCCTCATGGCGGCGCACTTTATCATGATCCGCAGGCAAGGTATTTCTGGACCATTGTAAAATGCTGTAATTTACGTTGTTCGGATGAAAGGTTTCGTTCAACTTTACGTAAAAAGGAGGGGATTGCTCGATGCATCGTGGCAAAGGAATGAAATTTGTAGGCGATTCACGTGTGCCTGCTGAGAGGAAACCATTTGTTCCTAAAGACTACTCGGAATATCCAGGCAAAACGGAAGCGTTCTGGCCTAATTACCTTTTAAAAGAATGGATGGTTGGTGCAGTTTTCCTGATCGGCTTTTTGTGCCTGACTGTGGCCCATCCTTCTCCGCTTGAGAGGGTGGCCGATCCGACTGATACCGGCTACATTCCGCTTCCTGACTGGTACTTCCTGTTTTTATACCAGCTATTAAAATACTCTTTTGCAGCTGGTCCGTACACCGTTATCGGGGCTTTGGTCATACCAGGCCTTGCGTTCGGAGGATTGATGCTTGCTCCGTTTATCGACCGCGGTCCAGAACGACGCCCGTCAAAGCGTCCGTTGGCAACTGGCTTTATGCTGCTCTCCGTAGCTGCCGTTTTCTAT
Source organism: Mesobacillus foraminis (assembly GCF_004340465.1). GTDB lineage: Bacteria > Bacillota > Bacilli > Bacillales > Cytobacillaceae > Mesobacillus_B > Mesobacillus_B foraminis. Next base: position 192,921 of record NZ_SLVV01000009.1, read on the forward strand.
TTAACCTGGGAGTCAGTAGATCAAACAGACTGGGAAGCGAAAGAAAAGATGGGTGCGATTTCTGCTGTTGAAATCGACAAAAACGCCGATGGATATAAAATTGCTGAAGCTAATACATGCTTGAGCTGCCATGGTGGAGAGCTTGGCGGCGGTGCTGCAGCACCAAAGCTGACTGAAACAGGATTATCAGCAGAGGAAATCGCCGAAATTGCCGTTAATGGTAAAGGCAATATGCCGGCTGGTGTCTTTAAAGGAACAGATGAAGAGCTTAAAGTGATGTCTGAATATATTGCAGAACTTAAGTAAAAATAGAAACTGGCGGGTTTTCCCGCCGGTTTTTTTGTTAAAAGGAGAATCCCAATGATTTCACGATTTTATCCCTTTCTTGCAAACCGTTCTGTTTTGTGGCTGCTGCTCATCATCAATCTTGGGGGCACAGCATACGGTTACTACTGGTACCAATCGCAGCTGAAAGATACACCGGGTATTTTTCTTCCATTTGTGCCGGACAGCCCCACGGCGAGTCTTTTCTTCGTATTTGTCCTCATCGCTTTTCTTTTAGGGAAGAACTGGCCTTTAATGGAAGCTTTGGCCATCGTCAGCCTAGTAAAATATGGAATATGGGCTGTAGTCATGAACCTTCTTGTTTTCATTGTTTCCGGGGAACTGGATTGGATTGGCCTCATGCTCATGGGGTCACATTTGGCCATGGCGATTGAAGGGGTGCTGTATTCCCCGTTTTACCGGATAAAAGCATGGCATTTAGTTTTAGCATCGATTGTGGTCCTCCACAATGAAATCATCGATTATGTTTTTATGATGATGCCCACCTATCATCTGCTGGATCTCTACATCAGGGAAATTGGATATTTTACCTTCTGGCTTAGCATCCTGTCCATTGGAATAGGCTATTTCTTTTGCTTGCGTAAAAATCGTTTTGTCCTGTCAATCAAATCGTCAAGCTAATTGTTAATTAATACTACTGTTTTTTGAAACACAGTCGCTTATAAAATTGGTATAACCTTGTCCACCCTCTCATACATTTTAATAGTATCTAGAGGGGGGACAGGAATGAGAGAAAGGATAGCTATATTGATGGCAGTGCTGCTGTTGCTGGTGCCGCTTGCGGTATATGCTGAACCGGCACCTTCAGTTGAAAAGCTGGACAGCATATCCGATGAAGCGCTTCAAATGGTGAAGATCCATCGGTATCAGGATGCTAAAAAGCTGCTTGAGCATTTCGAAAAAGAGTTCCTTACTGTTACAGGGGAAGGCCGTTCTTTTTCGATGGACGAGCTGAGAATCATTACGGTTGCCCATGATGAGGCGATTGAGGCTGCAGTAAGCGCAACTATGCAGCATGATGAACGAATGAACAGGGTGACGAAGTTTCGCCTTGTCATAGATGCTTTGCTTTCAACCCATCAGCCGCTTTGGACAGAAATGGAAGAACCAATCATGACTGTATTTAGCGGGATGAAAGATGCTGCCTATGATGGCAATAAGGAAGTGTTTTTATCCAACCTTGACTCCTTTCTGGCTTTATATAATGTTATTTATCCCAGCTTAAAGATTGATATTTCTCCTGAACAGATTCAAAAATTAAATACGCGGGTAAATTTTATCAACCATTACCGTCCCCAGGTATTGTCCAATGAAGACGGGCAGGAGGAGCTTGAAGCGCTGGAGTCGGACTTAAAAGACATCTTTGACGGCATGACAGAAGATGAATCAGATCCGTCCTTATGGTGGGTCATCATCTCAACAGGAAGTATCATTATTCTGACCCTGTCATATGTTGGCTGGAGAAAGTTCAAAGCAGACAGGGAAAGAATGAATAATCGTCAAAAAGAGCGAAAGAATTGACACAATTATTTTTCATCAATAAAATAAGAGGTAAGCACCCAGATTTAATAGGAGGTTCTTCGATTGATTCTCATTTATTTTGCGATTGTAATTCTGGTTCCTATATGGGCACAGTTTCGGGTAAAGGGAACGTATAAGAAGTATTCTCAGGTTTCTTCTTCCTCACAATACCGCGGCGCCGAAGTGGCAAGGAAGATTCTTGATGATAATGGGCTTTACCATGTCGGTGTGGAAGAAACAAGAGGATATTTAAGCGACCATTATGATCCCCGTTCAAAAACAGTGCGGTTGTCTTCTGGGAACTACCATGGCCATTCGGTTGCGGCAGCTGCGATTGCGGCGCATGAGGTGGGGCATGCCATTCAGGATCAGGAGGATTATTCTTTCCTGCGTTTCCGCCATGCACTTGTCCCTGTTGCCAACCTCGGTTCAAACTTTTCCTGGATTCTTGTGATGATCGGGATTTTTGCCCAAATGAGCAACATGCTCCTATTGGGGATCATTTTTATGGCGGCTGCTGTCCTGTTCCAGCTGGTTACTTTGCCAGTGGAATTTAATGCATCAAACAGGGCCATGGACCAAATCGTAAGCGCCGGCATCATCCGGAATGACGAAGAGCGCGAAACAAAGAAAGTGCTAAATGCCGCTGCCCTGACCTACGTGGCTGCTGCGGCAGTAGCAGTGCTCGAATTATTGCGTCTGGTGCTGATCTATACAGGAATGACCAGAGAGGAATAATTCATCTTAAAAAAGAGGGCCGTGCAATCGCACGGCTCTTTTCCTATCTTTCAACGGGAAGCTTGTTTTCATCAAGGGTAAACCCTTCTCCCAATACATCATGGACCACAGTGACCGAAACAAAAGCATGGGGATCAACACTGTTGATGACACTTTTTAACCGGACAATTTCGTTTTTCCCGACCACACAATAAAGGACATTGCGTTCTTTTTTTGTAAAAGAGCCCATAGCTTTTAGCATCGTTACGCCCCTGTCCATTTCTTTCAGGATTTTATCGGCAATCTCCTGGTTTTTATCCGAGATAATCATGGCACCCCTTGCAGCATAAGCGCCTTCCTGCATAAAATCAATGACTCTTGCTCCAATAAAAACGACGACAAGGGTGTACATGGCTTCACGGTAATTTAAATATGTAATCAAAGAAAGTGTGATGACGCATAAATCGAACATGAACATAGTGCGGCCCATTGTCCAGCCAAAATATTTCTGTGCAAGCCGTGCTATGATATCAACACCGCCAGTAGTTCCTCCAAAGCGGAAGATGATTCCGAGGCCAATCCCGATAAATACACCAGCAAACAGGGCGGCAAGAAAAAGATCTTCGTATAGTGGCATTTTGATCTGGAATCTTTGAAAAATCGCTAAAAATACGGAAACGCCAAGTGTACCAATAAGAGTATATAAAAATACATTCCTTCCTAGAAGCTTCCATCCAATAAAAAAAAGCGGGATATTAAGAATTAAGTTTGTGATTGCGGGGTCCCAGCCAAATACAAAGTATAGAAGGAGTGTAATTCCAGTGAACCCGCCTTCAGCTAAATTATTTTGCATATTAAAATGGACTAGTCCAAATGAAAAAATCGCAGAACCAATCAGGATAAAGAAAATATTCTTGATTTTAAGTCCAGTAAACATGTTAGCCCCCCTATCATTTGAGAACATACCAAGGCGTACTTAATTATATAAAATTACCCCCACCGGGGCAATCTTTAACAGTATAGCCTTTATTGACTAAAATATTTGTCAAAACCACCCTTGTAGGCTAACATCAAAAAGAGATATACATAGAATAAAATGAATTGCAGTTGAGGTGAAGGCAATTTGAAAGAAAACAGAACGGTAAAAGAACTCCAGGAAGAAGTAGACCAATACATAAGTCAATTTAAGGAGGGATACTTCAGCCCTCTTGCAATGATGGCAAGAATGACAGAGGAACTGGGAGAGCTTGCAAGGGAAGTAAATCATTATTATGGAGAAAAGCCAAAAAAATCAGAGGAAAAGGAAAAGGCGATTGAAGAAGAGCTTGGTGATATGCTTTTTGTCTTAATTTGCTTCGCCAATTCCCTGAACATTGACCTGCAAAAGGCTCATGAGCTCGTGATGGAAAAGTTCAACACCAGAGATAAAGACCGATGGACTAGGATAGAAGATCAGTAAAGGAGAGTACATAATGAAAAAAGTAAAAATTGTCGTGGCAGGACCACGGGGACGCATGGGAAAAGAAGCCGTAGAACTTGTGCTGGAGACCGAGAATTTTGAATTGGCGGGTGTCCTCGATCGCAGGAACGATGGAAAATCTCTCAGGGAAGCAGAGGGTGTCGATTCAGATGCACTTATTTATACCGATATTTATAAGTGCTTTAAAGAACAGCAGCCTGATGTGCTGATTGACCTGACTACACCTGAAGTTGGCATGGAGCATACCGTTATCGCACTTGAATCGGGAGTACGCCCTGTGGTTGGGACTACTGGTTTTTCAACAGGAGATTTAGCCAAGCTGGAAGATCTCTGCAAACAAACTCGACTAGGGTGTATTATTGCACCTAATTTTGCTGTCGGCGCTGTACTGATGATGAAATTTTCTAAAATGGCAGCAAGATACTTCAGTGATGTAGAAATCATTGAACTTCACCACGATCAAAAACTTGATGCCCCTTCTGGGACAGCGGTTAAAACTGCAGAAATGATCTCTTCTGTACGCGAAAGGAAAAAACAAGGGCATAATGACGAAAAAGAAGCGATTCCTGGCGCAAGAGGAGCGGATTTTGAAGGAATGCATATACATTCTGTTCGTCTTCCTGGTCTTATTGCCCACCAGCAGGTGATGTTCGGTTCAGATGGACAGACACTGTCAATCCGCCATGATTCCTATAACCGTGCTTCATTTATGTCCGGGGTGAAGCTGGCTGTCGAGACGGTTATGGAAAAGGATTCACTTGTTTATGGCCTTGAAAACATTATTGAATAGAGGAGCTGGGGAAAATGAATATAGCATTGGTTGCCCATGACAAGAAAAAAGATGACCTGGTCCGCTTTGCGGTGGCATACAAGCCTATTTTTGAGGAACACAATCTCTATGCCACGGGAACTACCGGTTTGCGCATAATGGAAGCCACAGGCCTGAATGTCCACCGCTTTCAATCCGGCCCGCTTGGCGGTGATCAGGAAATTGGAGCTATGATCGCAAAAAATACAATGGATGCCATCTTTTTCTTCCGTGATCCTCTGACGGCACAGCCACATGAGCCTGACGTTACTGCCCTGGTCCGGCTCTGTGATGTCTATGCAATCCCGCTTGCTACTAATATGGGAACAGCCGAATTATTGATCAGGGGCATAGAACGGGGAGACCTTGACTGGAGGAAAATTGTAAAAAAGGGTGAGTGAATCAAACAATGGCTAGAACAAAGCTTGATATTCTTGCAATCGGGGCCCATGCTGATGATGTTGAAATCGGCATGGGAGGGACGATTGCAAAATACGCATCATTAGGAAAAGAAATAGGAATATGTGATCTGACAAAAGCGGAGTTATCATCAAATGGCACTGTCGGGCTCCGAATGGAAGAGGCGGAAAAGGCAGCTGGCATCATTGGTGCTGGCTTTCGGGAAGTGCTGGATATCCCGGACAGAGGATTGCTAATGAAAGAGGAATACATAAAGAAAATTGTTTCTGTTATCCGGCGCACTCGCCCGCTGGTTCTGTTTGCTCCTTTTTTTGAAGACCGTCATCCTGACCATGGGAACTGTGCTCGACTGGTCGAAGAGGCGGTTTTTTCAGCAGGGATTAAAAAATTTGACAGTGGTGACGGACTTCCGCCTCATAAGGTAAGCTCTTTATTTTTTTACATGATAAATGGGTTTCACAGGCCGGATTTTGTCATTGATATAACGAACTTTATGGAAACTAAGAAAAGGGCCCTACTGGCATACGAGAGTCAATTTATTAAAGATAAAAATAGCTACGAGACACCGCTTGTAAATGGCTACATAGAAACGGTAGAAGCACGTGAAAGATTATTTGGGAAAGAAGCTGGAGTCGAATATGCAGAGGGGTTCAAGACAAGGACGCCGTTAGTAATTCATGATTTGTTAGGAGAAAAAGGATGAAAAAATTAAAAATCGGCATAACCTGCTACCCGACCGTTGGCGGTTCAGGTGTTGTCGCTACTGAGCTTGGGAAGCTATTGGCAGAAAAGGGGCATGAGATCCACTTTATTACTTCAAGTCTGCCATTTCGGCTCAACAAAATGTATCACAATATCTACTACCACCAAGTAGAGGTGAACCAATACTCAGTATTTCAATACTCTCCTTATGATATTGCGTTAGCCAGCAAAATCGCCGAGGTGGCAGTCCGTGAAAATCTGGACCTCCTCCATGTCCATTATGCAATCCCGCATGCGGTTTGCGCAATTCTCGCAAGGGAAATGAGCGGAAAAGATCTCAAGATTGTGACCACTCTCCATGGGACAGATATCACTGTCCTTGGCTATGATCCATCCTTGAGCGATGCCATCCGTTTTGGAATTGAGAGGTCCGACGCTGTAACGGCAGTATCAAATTCACTTGTTGGCCAAACCTATGATCTGATTAATCCGAAAAAAAACATTCAGTGCGTCTACAATTTTATCGATGACCGTATCTACAGAAGGAGCTGTTCCAGCAAACTGAGACAGGAATACGGGATCCTGCCGGAAGAAAAAGTCATTATTCATGTGTCTAACTTCAGGGCAGTAAAACGGGTCACGGATGTAGTGAAAACCTTTGCCAATATATCCAAAAGCATGCCTGCAAAGCTTTTGCTGGTTGGAGACGGACCTGAAATGAAGGTAGTATGCGATCTTGTCAATAAGCTGGGTCTGAGGGACAAAGTCCTGTATCTCGGCAAGCAGGATAATTTGGAGGAATTGTATTCGATCAGCAATTTAAAGCTGCTGTTGTCAGAAAAAGAGAGCTTTGGACTAGTCGCACTCGAGGCAATGGCCTGCGGTGTTCCGTGCATTGGGACAAATGTAGGAGGAATTCCCGAGGTGATTGAGGACGGTGTGACAGGTTTTGTCTGCAACCTGGGGGATATTGAAGAGTTCTCGGCAAAAGCAATCAGGCTTTTAAGTGATCCAGATTTATACCATCAGCTGTCAGAACACTCTGTACTGGCTGTAAAAGAGAAATTTGCGGCACAAAAGATTGTTGAGGAATATGAAGCAATTTATGAACAAGTTCTTGAACAGGGGAGTCGATAATGCAGCTTCCTTTTTTAAAAGCTGTTCCGTTGCTGGAAGCAATAGAAACGGCGGGTTTTGAGGCGTATTTTGTCGGCGGGTCTGTACGTGATTCTCTTTTGAACCGTAAGATTGCAGATGTTGATATTGCAACCTCCGCACTGCCTGCCGAGCTAAAAAAAATCTTTCCGCGGACTGTTGACCTTGGTATCGAACATGGGACCATTTTAGTCCTGTACAATGGGGTGCCATACGAGATAACGACCTTTAGGACGGAGTCACAGTATACCGACCATAGAAGACCGGACAATGTCGAATTTATTCGTTCCCTAAATGAAGATTTAAAGCGCAGGGACTTTACGATGAATGCAATGGCAATGGACAAGACAGGAAATATAATTGATCCATTCCATGGGACTGTTTCGATCAGCGATCAGCAAATTAAAACAGTTGGCAAAGCATCCGATAGATTTGGTGAGGATGCTCTTCGAATCATGAGGGCGCTGCGGTTTGTCAGCCAGCTGGGCTTTTCAATCGAACATGGAACATTTGCTGCGCTAAAGAAACAGGGTCATTTACTTGAAAGCATTGCGGTTGAAAGAAGAACGGCAGAGTTTGAAAAGCTGCTGGCTGGTAAATATGTCAGTAAGGCCTTGCCCCTGCTGCTAGAGGCAGGGATACACTCCTATTTACCTGGGCTTGCAGGAAAGAAAAAATGTCTTTCCGACCTTGCCCGCTGCGGAACTGCTGGCTTCACTATTGAAGAAATGTGGTCGCTGCTCCTTTATTTTATGAACCTGAATGATCAGGAGGCAGAAGATTTCCTAAGGAAATGGAAGCTGCCAGTAAAGAAAATGAAGCACTGCATTCACATCCTGAAATGGCTGGATTTCCGGCTGGGGGACAATTGGGACGCTGAATCAGCGTATCATTCAGGGAAGTCCGTTATGCTCTCAGCAGAAAGGATCTTTCACTGTCTTGCCGGAGGAGAGGCGGTGCTGGACAAGCTGGAAGCGTTATTTGACAGTTTGCCGATAAAGAACTCCTCTGAGCTAGATGTGAATGGGAATGACCTAATATCGTGGTTTGACAGGAAACCCGGTCCTTGGATTAAAGAGGCAGTGTCAGATATTGAGAAAGCAGTTCTGCTTGGGAAAGTAAGGAATACGAAAGCAGAGATAAAGGAGTGGCTGTTAAAGTGCAATCAGAGCTCAGGAAAAGACTGATAGAGGCTTTTACAGATGCCGGAGGAGAGTTTCTTTCCGGGCAGCATTTAGCCGAAATTGCCGGGTGCTCTAGAACAGCTGTTTGGAAACACATCGAAGAGCTCCGCAAAGAAGGATTTGTTTTTGAGGCAGTTAAACGAAAAGGGTATAAAATTTTGCAGACGCCCGAGAAAGTATCGGCGGACGAAATTAGCCTGGGTCTGAAAACGGCTTTTCTTGGGAGGACGATTCACTATGAGGAAAGTGTAAGCTCAACTCAAAAAATTGCCCATAGACTTGTTACGGACGGAGTCAGCGACGGAACAGTGGTTGTTGCCGAAGAACAGACATCAGGCAAAGGCAGAATGGATCGCCAATGGCATTCCCCTAAATATTCCGGTGTCTGGATGAGTGTGATATTAAAGCCCAATCTTCCTCCGCCAAGAGCTCCCCAGCTAACATTAGTGGCTGCCGTTGCAGTCGTGCAGGCAATAGAAGAGCTGACCGGCCTTATGCCCCAAATTAAATGGCCAAACGATATTTTGGTTGGCGGGAAAAAGGTAACCGGCATTCTGACTGAACTGCAGGCTGATTCAGATCGGATCAAAGCCGTTATTATCGGAATAGGAATCAATGTAAACCAGCAGTACGAAGACTTTCCTGAAGAGCTTCTTCATACAGCTTCCTCGCTTGCAATAGAGTCTGGCAAGCCAATTTCAAGGGCTTCCTTGATTCAGTCAGTCCTTTCCAGATTGGAGAAACTGTACATCACTTATTTGCAAAACGGTTTTCACCCCATCAAACTGCTTTGGGAAAGCTATGCCATAAGCATTGGGAAAAATATCATTGCTAGGACTTTAACAGGGGAAATCAAAGGGAAAGCCTTGGGAATTACAGAGGACGGAGTACTTATGATCGAGCAGGAAGATGGGGCAGTCCGTCAAGTGTATTCTGCTGATATTCTTCTTGAGAACGATTGACAGAATAGATAGCCAAAATCCGTTTTTTTTTATATAATCACTTTGGGCGGTATCGTAACGAACTGCACCTGTAAACTCTTTTCTATTATAAAAAATTAGTTCTGCCTAGATCCGCAGCCGGACCGGGACAGAGGGATGAATTATGTATGTAACTTTACGGGATCCTTCTGGCTAAGAAGGATCCTTTTTGATTTCATCGTGCTGCATGATTTATCACCTCTCCTACTTAAAAGGAGGAATGAGAGTATGAAACACATTAATGATTTTATGAAGATGAAGGTTTCTGGCAGCAAGATTGTCATGGTGACAGCCTACGACTATCCATCTGCAAAATTTGTGGAACAGGCCGAGGCAGATATGATCCTGGTAGGGGATTCGCTGGGAATGGTGGTTCTTGGTCTCGATTCAACCGTACCTGTCACGATGGAAGATATGATTCATCATGCAAAAGCCGTCAAGAGAGGAGCGGTTGATACTTTCATAGTAGTCGATATGCCCTTCATGAGCTACCACCTTTCCATCAGGGATACCCTGCTGAATGGCGCAAGAATCATGCAGGAAACAGGTGCTCATGCTGTAAAGCTTGAAGGCGGAGGAGAAGTAGCTGATCATATAAAGGCTCTTGTGAAGTCGGGGATTCCTGTTGTTGCTCATTTAGGACTCACCCCACAGTCAGTGGCTGTCCTTGGCGGATATAAAGTACAGGGCAAGGATTCGGAGACAGCCCGTAAACTGATCCAGGATGCAAAAAAATGCCAGGAAGCCGGTGCGTTTGCACTGGTGCTTGAATGTGTGCCGAGGCAGCTTGCAGAAGAAATATCGGCTGCTCTTGAAATCCCCACGATCGGAATTGGAGCCGGTGCGTCAGTGGATGGTCAGGTGCTCGTTTATCATGATATTTTAACCTATGGAGTCAATCGTATCCCAAAATTCGTCAAGCAATTTTCAAATATTGGGGAACCGATTTTAGCTGGCCTGAATGCGTTCGTCAATGAGGTTCGGGCTGGTCAGTTTCCCGAAAACAGACATAGTTTCACGATGAAGGAAGAAGAGCTGAAGGTCCTTTATGGGGGGAAAGTATGAGAATAATCACCAGGGTAAAAGAAATGCAAGCTGAGATTTCGGCCTTGAAGGCTCAGGGGAGATCGATTGGCTTCGTTCCGACAATGGGATTTCTCCATGAAGGGCACATTACACTTTTAACTAGAGCGAAAAAAGAAAATGAAATACTGGTTTTAAGTATTTTTGTCAATCCGCTTCAATTTGGCCCAGGGGAAGACCTGGACGCCTATCCAAGGGATTTTGACCGAGACCGGGCCGCTGCAGAAAATGCCGGAGTTGACTATATTTTTTATCCATCAGCAGAAGAGATGTATCCAAAGCCTCCATCTGTAAAAGTGACCGTACAGGAGCGGACTGATGTCCTGTGCGGCGCTTCCAGATCGGGGCACTTTGATGGAGTTGCAACCGTCTTGACTAAACTATTTCATATCATTATGCCTGATCGGGTTTATTTTGGATTGAAGGATGCCCAGCAGGCAGCGGTGGTAGATGGTCTCATAAAGGATTTTCATTTTCCTGTGGAAATGGTGCCTGTACCAACCGTACGGGAGGAGGACGGCCTTGCAAAAAGCTCCAGGAATGTCTATCTTGATCAGGGAGAAAGGCGCCAGGCTGCACATTTATATAAGAGCCTTCAGGAAGCGCGGGAGGCAATCGAGAAGGGTGAAAGGAATCCAGAAACCCTCATTGAGATGGTCAGAGCTCATCTTAACAATCATTGTGAGGCTGCAGTAGACTATGTCAGTATTTATTCCTATCCGGACCTAAAGCCATTGCGCACATTGACCGGGAATGTGATTATTGCCCTGGCTGTCAAATTCTCAAAAGCACGGCTGATTGACAATCTTATCCTGGAAGTAGAATAGGAAAATGAGGGGGAATTCTATTTATGTTCCGAACCATGATGAATGCCAAAATCCATCGGGCTCGCGTGACCGAGGCTAATTTAAACTATGTTGGAAGCATCACAATCGATACCGAAATTCTGGATGCTGTAGGGCTTGCTGCAAATGAAAAAGTTCAAATTGTAAATAATAATAATGGAGCGCGTTTCGAAACCTATATCATTCCGGGGGAAAGAGGAAGCGGCGTAGTCTGCCTGAACGGTGCAGCTGCACGTCTGGTGCAGGAGGGAGATGTTGTAATTATCATTTCCTATGCCCTTGTTCCCGAGGAAAGAGTTCCATACCATCACCCAAAGGTTGCGATCATGGACGAGAATAACAGGATTGTTGAAATTCTAAAAGCGGAACCGGAACGGACGGTTCTTTAAGCTTCCGCATTGCGGAAGCTTTTTTCCTGAAGATATTGTATAATTTTCTCTAATTGGTTCAGGTCGAGCAGCGCCCGACCTTCTTCGGGAAATTCGTGAAATCTTACTTGCAATACTTTTTTCTTTTCTGTTTTTATGATACCGTTGAATGACTGAATATAGAGGTGTGCATAATGGGCAATAAATTTGTGGTGGTTGATTTAGAAACTACAGGAAACTCTCCAAAAAAAGGGGACCGAATTATTCAAGTCGGGGCGGTTATCATTGAAGACGGAAGAATCACGGGGCAGTATACTTCACTTGTAAATCCTGGGCAGCCAATTCCAGCTTTCATCGAGGAGTTAACAGGGATCAGTGATGAAATGGTTAATGATGCCCCGGCATTTTCAGATATTGCAAAAGATATGATCGAAATGCTGGATGGTGCATTTTTTGTCGCCCACAATGTATTCTTTGATCTCGGTTTTCTCCAGGAAGAGCTGCAAAACGCGGGCTTTGAAGGTTTTTACGGCCATATCATAGATACAGTGGAGCTATCCAGGATACTGTTTCCAACAGCAGATGGATATAAGCTTTCAGATTTGGCAGTCAGGGAAGGCATTAGCCATGACCGGCCGCACCAGGCAGACAGCGATGCCTATGTAACAGCGGAACTTTTGCTTATTATGCTAAGCCGGCTGAATGAATTTCCGCATACAACGGTTAAAAGCCTGTGCAAGCTTTCAGCAGGCCTGAAAAGTGATCTTTATATGCTGTTTGATGAGGCATTGCAAAGGAAAGAGAGGGAATTGGAAGAGCTGCCTCAGGACCTTGAAATTATGAGGGGGATTGCCTTAAAACGTCCCTTCCAGCTCGTTAAAACGGATCACAAATCCCCGGCTTATCCTTACGGCAGGGAAGAAAAACAAAACCTTCTGGCCAAAGCCCTTGCGGCATTTGAAGTAAGGAATGGCCAGCTTGAAATGATGGACCAGATCTTCGGTGCTTTTGAAGATGGAAGGCATGCCATGATTGAAGCAGGAACCGGTATAGGCAAAACCCTGGCCTACCTTGTGCCAGCCGTCTTTTTTTCTAAGATTTACAGAAAAACAATTGTTGTCTCAACCTTTACCACCCAGCTGCAGCACCAGCTTTTAGTAAATGATCTCCCGAAATTAAGAGCCATGTTTGACTTTCCGATTAAGGCGGTCTTGTTAAAGGGCAGAAACCATTATATTAACTTGGCAAGATTTGAACAGTCATTGAAAGAAGAGGATGATAATTACGATACGACTCTTTCAAAAATGCAGATTATTGTCTGGCTGACTGAGACGGAAACAGGAGATATTGATGAACTGAACCTTTCTAGCGGCGGAATGATTTACTGGAATAAGATTAAGAACGGGGAATCAACTTTTATACAAGCCAAGCACTGGGATGCCTGGGATTTTTATTTGCGGGCGCGAAAGGAAGCAGAAAATGCCGACCTGGTTATAACGAATCACTCTATGCTGCTGTCGGACTTGAATTCAGAAGGATCGTACCTGCCGGAATATGAGTATGCTGTTTTGGATGAGGCACACCAGTTTGAAAAGGTTGCCGGGAGATATTTCGGAAAAAGCCTGGATTACTTATCTGTCCGGCTGCTGCTGAACCAGCTTGGGCAGTATGAGCAGGGACACCTTTTTCATAAGCTTGAAAAGCTGCTTGTCAGGCTTGGAGCAGGAGCCAGTTTTAATGAACATACATATAAGCTGAACGAAATCATCAGCGGACTTCAATATGAAACAGATCAATTATTTAAAGCTGCAAGCCTTTTTGTAAAAAGGAAAAAAATAAATCCCTCATTAAAAAACAGAATTCAAATCAGGCTTCCGGATCGTGTAGAAGGCAGGGAGTGGCAAGCTTTATATGCAAGTGCAGAACGCTTTTCATTCATGTTAAGGGATGTCGTCATTGCGATTGAACAGCGGTTCTCGTTGGTGGAGAGGTATAGAAACCAGCTGAATCAGGAAGAGAAGCTTTTCCTGGAGGAGCTTTTCATCTTGAAAGAGGAATTAGAGTCAGCAAGACGTACGGCGAGAGATTTGATCCTTGACAGAAATGGGAAGAACCTCCGATGGATTGAGACAGATCTTCGGGCGGTCCAAAACTTCACCACAATTTCTGGCCGGCCAGTCGATATCTCGGACCATCTGAAGGAGCGTTTTTTTGAAGCCAAGAGCAGTGTGGTGCTAACATCTGCCACCTTAACGGTTGAAGATTCTTTCAAGTATATTAAACAGGAACTGGGGATTGGTGACATGCCCCTTATTGAAGTAAAGATTCCGTCGCCTTTTCGCTATCAGGAACAGGTCGAGCTTATTGTTCCTGATGATTTGCCAGAAATAAAAACGGTGAGTGAAGATGAATATATCGCGGCCATAACCGAGCATATTATTTCAATTGCAGAAGCAACCGAAGGGAGGATGCTGATCCTTTTTACTTCCCATGACATGCTCAGAAAAACCTATGAGCTGATTAAAGAAAGCGGTTTGCTTGAAGATTTTGCGCTAATTGCCCAGGGAATCACAGCAGGCAGCAGGAGCCGGCTCACGCGAAATTTCCAAAGATTCGACAAAGCGATTCTCTTTGGGACAAGCAGTTTTTGGGAAGGGGTCGATATACCAGGGGAAGATTTATCCTGTCTTATTATAGTGCGTCTTCCTTTTTCCCCGCCTGGTGAACCCCTGACGGAGGCTAAGTGCGAGCATATCCGGCAGCGGGGGGGGAATCCGTTTTCCGAGTATTCCCTGCCAGAGGCCGTATTGAGATTTAAGCAAGGTTTCGGAAGGCTGGTTAGAACGTCCACCGACAAGGGGATTGTGTTTGTTTTTGACAGAAGGGTACTGACTACCTCCTATGGCCGTGCTTTTTTGCAATCGATACCTCCTGTTCCAGTAAGGAAAGCGTCTATTGATAAAATAATTCCTTTTATCCAAAGGTGGCTTTAATGGAACAGCGGACAAAAAAAGCTGCGCATCTCTGCGCAGCAAATAGGTGTGTGTGAACCAGAAGAAAATTTAGTTGATTTTTCAGTAAACAGTAATATCTACAATTTAAAACACCTGTTATAATGGGTGTTATGGATGTTTTAGTAGTAATATTATTGTTCGCTTGAAGGTGCCTTGTTATAAGTAACAAATTTTGTTTTGCGCAAGGAGGTATACTGCATGGAATCCAAGATTGAAATTTTATCAACCGTAACGCTTGAGCAAAGTCCTGATCTATACAAAATTGTTGATGCGCTTAACAGGACCCTTAAGCATAAGGATTTGATGTTTGGTCTGGCCCTTGATCAGGTAGATAAGGAAAAGGCAATTTTTACAATATACCGGACGTAAAGAAGTGATTGAATGAAAAAATGGATTGTTGCTGCGATAGCAGTTGTTCTTGCGGGTATCGGAGGCATGGTGGGCATTTACCTGAATTCCACAGAGCCAATAAAATCGGCTGAAGAAAAAGCGGTCAAACTCCTTCAACAGGAAACCGAGCTGACTCAATTCTCCGATTTTCAACTTTATCATGGCGAAGAATCGTATTATGTGTTGAAAGCAAGAAATGAAAAGGAACAAGCTGTTTATGTGTGGGTTTCAGAAAAGGATAAGAAAATTATGACAAAGCTGGTCAGCGATGGTGTAAAAGAAGACCAGGCTGTCAAAACTGTATATGCAGACAGAGAACCCGAGCAGGTCATATCAGTGAAGCTGGGGATGGCACGGATCCAAAAAACGGACCGTCCTGCCTGGGAAATTCTATATAAGACCGGGAATGACAATTTAAATTATTATTATGTTGATTTTGAAACCGGTGAAAAATTAAGGGCAATTGATAATTTTTAGATATAGACTATGGAGGTAATTTGGGATGGAGATCAAACTTGCGAAAAGGGTAGGGACGCTTACCCCCTCAACTACACTTGCAATTACTGCAAAAGCGAAGGAAATGAAAGCACAGGGAATCGATGTCATTGGACTGGGAGCGGGCGAGCCGGACTTTAACACCCCGCAGCATATCATTGATGCTGCAGTTAAATCAATGGAGGCCGGCCTGACAAAATACACTCCATCCGGAGGTCTTCCTGCATTAAAGAAAGAGGTTGCTGCCAAGCTAAAAAGAGACCAGGGCCTTGACTATGACGCAAAAGAAATCATTGTCACCAATGGCGCGAAGCATGCCCTGTATACTCTCTTTCAGGTCATTTTGGATGAAGGGGATGAAGTGATCATTCCAATCCCATACTGGGTAAGTTATCCGGAGCAGGTTAAACTTGCCGGCGGAACTCCAGTTTATATTAACGGAGCCGAGGCAAATGATTTCAAAATTACACCTGAACAGCTAAGAGAAGCTGCCACCAACAGGACTAAAGCCGTAATCATCAATTCACCAAGCAATCCTACAGGAATGATTTATTCTAAAGAAGAACTGGAAGCACTTGGTAAAGTATGCCTGGAGCTTGGTATTTTAATCGTATCGGATGAAATTTACGAAAAGCTTGTTTATGGCGGACATACCCATGTCTCAATCGCTGAGCTTTCGCCCGAATTAAAGGAACAAACCATCATTATTAACGGTGTGTCCAAATCCCATTCAATGACCGGCTGGAGAATTGGCTATGCAGCAGGAAACAGCGAAATCATCAGTGCAATGACAGACCTGGCCAGCCACAGTACCTCAAATCCAACTTCAAATGCCCAGTATGCTACGATTGCAGCGTATGCCGAAAGTCAGGAACCGGTTGAGGCAATGCGTCAGGCTTTTGAAGAAAGACTCGACATTGTGCACCGGAAGCTTGTGGAGATTCCTGGTGTTTCTTGCATAAAGCCGCAAGGGGCTTTCTACCTTTTCCCTAATGTCAGCGAGGCTGCTGCCATTTCAGGCTGCAAGGATGTGGATGAACTTGTCGACAAGCTTTTGACTGAGGCCAACGTTGCCGTTGTCCCGGGTTCAGGCTTTGGAGCTCCTGATTATATCCGTTTATCTTATGCTACCTCTTTAGATCTGCTGGAGGCTGCTGTAGATCGCATTAAGAACTATATTGAATCAAAACGAGGGTAAGGAAAAGTGGGCGGATGGCCGATGGTTCGGTCATCCGCCTTTTACGGTTGCCCCCTTTTTTTACGAACGTTATAATAGTAACGTACATATCACCCAGTTAGGCAATAGTTTTGGAGGGAACAAACAGTGAATAAAACAACAATATCCGAAGTTTATAAATATGTTGACCAGGAAGTTAAAATTGGTGCATGGCTTGCTAATAAGCGGTCCAGCGGAAAGATTGCTTTTCTTCAGCTTCGGGATGGGACAGGATTCATTCAGGGAGTAGTTGTCAAGAGTGAGGTGGAGGAGGAAGTTTTCCAGCTTGCAAAGTCCATTACACAGGAGTCCTCCCTGTATGTGACTGGCAAAGTGCAGAAGGATGAGCGTTCCCCCCTTGGCTTTGAAATGCAGGTGACAGGCATCGAAGTCATTCATCAAGCTGTAGACTATCCAATTACTCCTAAAGAGCATGGAACAGAGTTCTTGATGGATCATCGCCATCTATGGCTGCGTTCACGTCGTCAGCATGCGGTTATGAAAGTACGGAATGAAATTATCAGAGCGACCTATGAGTTTTTTAACCAAGAAGGATTTACTAAAGTCGATCCCCCTATCCTGACGGGAAGTTCACCTGAAGGGGGAAGTGAACTGTTCCATACTAAATATTTCGATGAGGATGCCTACCTTTCACAGAGCGGACAGCTTCATCTGGAAGCGGCTGCCATGGCATTAGGCAAGGTCTTCTCCTTTGGTCCTACTTTCAGGGCAGAAAAATCTAAAACACGCCGTCACTTAATTGAATTCTGGATGATTGAGCCGGAGATGGCTTTTTATGAACATGAGGATAATCTTAAAGTACAGGAGCAATATGTTTCCTATATTGTTCAATCCGTTCTTAAGAACTGCCAGGTCGAGCTCAAAACTCTTGGAAGGGATACTTCCAAATTGGAAAATATCCAGGCACCATTCCCTCGGATTACTTATGATGATGCGCTGAAGCTTCTTCATGAAAAAGGTTTTACAGATGTTCAATGGGGAGATGATTTTGGAGCCCCACATGAAACGGCAATTGCCGAGAGCTATGATAAGCCAGTGTTCATCACGCATTATCCGACCTCTCTTAAAGCATTTTATATGCAGCCGGCACCAGACCGCCCGGAGGTTGTGCTTTGTGCGGATTTGATTGCACCTGAAGGCTATGGTGAAATTATTGGGGGATCAGAGAGAATCCATGATTTCGATCTGTTGAAGAAGCGACTTGATGAGCATGAGCTTCCATTAGAAACGTACCAATGGTACCTTGATTTACGCCAGTATGGTTCCGTGCCGCATTCAGGTTTTGGTCTTGGGCTTGAACGCACAGTTGCCTGGATCAGCGGAGTGGAGCACGTTAGGGAGACAATCCCATTCCCGCGCCTGTTAAACCGCCTATATCCTTAATGTAGTTGTCAAACGCCCGATCCGGATTGCCGGCTGGGCGTTTATTCTTTTCAGTTTTTTAAAACTAATTCCCATCTTTAATCTTTTTGCATTCTGTTACTTGCGGCTGGGTTCCGTGTTATACTTAGAAATGAGGTGTCCGGTATGCAAAAAGCTGACTTTTTAGATTGGCTGCGGGCAGGGAATATTACCATCCCCGCTGCTTTATTAACAGAATACAAAAATATGCACCTGACTGAGCAGGAGCTCGTTCTTCTTCTTCAGGTCATTCACTTTTCAGAAAAAGGCAATGATTTTCCAACTCCAGTCGAGCTCTCCGGACGGATGGCTGTAACAGCGTTTGACTGTACTGAAATGCTACGTGCCCTTATTCAAAAAGGTTTTATTGAGATCATTGACGGTGATTCGCCGGAAGGCATAAGATTTGAAAAGTACTCTCTGGAGCCGCTTTGGGAGAAATTGATTGATCGTTTCCTTCTAAACCGTAAAAGGGAAAAAGTTGAAGCCCGACAGGTAGAAGAAACTGATTTGTATACCTGCTTTGAAAAAGAATTTGGAAGGCCATTGTCTCCTTTTGAATGTGAAACATTGGCAATGTGGATGGACGATGATCAGCATGATCCTGTCATCATAAAAGCTGCACTGAGAGAAGCTGTCATTTCCGGGAAGTTAAATTTCAGGTACATCGACCGGATTTTGTTTGAATGGAAGAAAAACGGAATTAAAACAATTGAACAGGCAAAAAGCTATGGCAGGAAATTCAGGCAGCATCAAGGGCAGGCCAGGCAGGCAGATGAGCCCAAGGTTAAGTCAAGGCCTGTGCCGTTTTACAATTGGCTTGAACAATAGGAAGATTATTAAACAGACGAGGGAAAGATTCTCTCGTTTTTTATCATTTTACAAAATCAACGGGTGGTATCTATGCTGAATAAAACTCAAATACGTTATTGTCTTGATGAAATGGGAAGGATGTTTCCTGAGGCTCACTGTGAGCTTAACCATTCCAATCCATTTGAACTGGTCATTGCGGTTGCCCTGTCTGCACAGTGTACAGATGCATTGGTCAATAAGGTAACCAAGAATTTGTTTGAAAAATATAAAACACCTGAGGATTATCTCGGTGTACCTCTTGAAGAGCTTCAGCAAGACATTAGATCCATAGGCCTTTTTCGCAATAAAGCAAAGAATATCCAAAAGCTTTGCAGAATGCTTCTTGATGATTACGGCGGCATTGTTCCCGAAGACAGGGACGAATTAACAAAGCTGCCTGGTGTGGGACGAAAAACAGCCAATGTTGTTGTGTCAGTTGCTTACGGGGTGCCTGCAATTGCAGTAGATACACATGTTGAACGCGTATCTAAACGGCTTGGCTTTTGCCGTTGGAAGGACTCGGTCCTTGAGGTTGAAAAGGCTTTAATGAAAAAAGTACCCGAAGAAGAATGGTCGGTCACCCATCACCGAATGATCTTTTTTGGACGGTATCATTGCAAAGCACAGAACCCTCAATGTGAAATTTGTCCGCTGCTGGAACTATGCCGTGAAGGCCAGAAGCGGATGAAGGGCAGGGGCATATAGTGGAAAAATTCAAGGGTTGGCTTCCGACAGAGGAACTTTTGTTTTCTGGGGATGCAAATAAGTGGGAAGAAAAATACTTCCAGGAATTTCACCTGGATATTCCTTTTATTTACGATGCAGCTTTTCAGGAAGGCATCGAGGCGCCCAGACCATGGGAGACCTCCGAGATGGCTATTCCGCGACTGCTGGAGCAGTGGCACTCCCTTAAGGATGATCTGGCCCGGAAATTTGCTAATCGGGATAGGGCGAATGCCGGGGAATCAATGAAAGTCGCCATTTGCTTGTTTATTGAGATGCTATATTGGACCAATGGCATCCCGGTTCATTTCCCTTTGGATAATATGGATACACTAAAAGCAAAGCCAACGAATATCGAGGACAGGGTTAGTTTTATCATGTCACAGCCTAATCACTACCATTCCTATAAACAGCTCGCTGAATTGATGATTGAACAGGAAAAACTTTTTGCAAAAACGCTACTGCTTAAAAAGATAAAAAAAAACGTCCGGGAATAAAATTCCCGGGCGTTTTTTTATGGAATAGGGATGGGCTAGTTTTCATTTCCTGTGTCGCTGTTGTTTGGTTCTTCATTTCCGCCTTCGCTGCCATCAGTACTTTCTTCACCTGCGGCAGGCTGGCTGTCTTGACCAGTATCTGTTCCTTCCCCGGTATTTGTTTCTCCCGGCGTACCTTCCGATCCATCAGAACCTTCTTCATCACCATTTGTGTTTCCGGTCTCAGCGTCATTGTTATTGCCGTTTCCATTTCCATTTCCATTACCATTGTTGTTTCCATTCCCGTTACCGTTAGCATTCCCATTTCCATTCCCGTTTTCATTGCCGTTGCCGCTGTTTCCATTCTCATCTTCGGGGTTGTTTCCATCTTCACTCTCATCACCGGTTTCGCCTGGTTCATCCTCCGGCTCTTCTTCAGGATCAGGTATGCTGATCGAAACAGTTGCTGCATTACTGCTTTGATTACCCCGAACAGCTGTCACTTTAAACGAGTAATTTCCTCCCGGTGCAGGGTTTGAAACGGTCAAGCTAGTTTCTGATGACGAGGTTAAGTTTTGTTCCGCACCGCCATCCAGAGATGCACTGACATTGAAATTAACACCGTCTTTATTGCCATATTGCCATGTCAAGACAATCTGGTTGGCTTCTTCGTCATACTTGGCTCCCAGGCCTGAAGGAGAATCCAGCTTGTCGAATTTTTTGGAGACCTCGGTAGGAATATTTCCTTTTATAGCATATTCGGTGACAATTTGATCGCTTGGAGTGTATTTGCTTGCAAGCTTCGCCGGTATTGATCCTTTTTCAATTGAGACTTGTTCAACACTTTTGGGCATTGTGTAGTCAGGAGTGTCTACATTCTCTGAAACTTTTTCAATCACATTTTTAAAGAGAAGCTGCGAAATTTTTTGCTGATACCCGTCGGCAAGGAGGGCATTCTTTCTAGTTTCATACCCTGTCCAGACTGCTGCAGTGTACCTGCTCGTGTATCCTACGAACCAAGAGTCAGGGACTCCGCCATCCGGAATTCCCCAATCGCTGATTTCCTGATCTGTATAGTTGGTTGTACCTGTTTTCCCTGCAACTGGCAGGCTAGGTATGTCGGCCATTCGGCCTGTTCCATAGGATGCCTTAACGACACTCTTCAGCATATCTGTAATCATGAAGGCTGTATAATCTTTCATCGCTACTTCAGATTCAGGCGACATATCAATTTCTGTCTTGTCACGCAGAACAATTTTCTTCACTGCATGTGGTTCAGTATAGAAACCGTTATTTCCAAATGCTGCATACGCTCCAGCCATCTCCATGGGAGACACATCATATGAGCCAATTGCTGCCGACTCCGTTATCGGGTCGGGCAGGGACTCAACTCCAAGTCCAACTGCAAAATCCCGGGCTTTTTCAAGACCTACTTCCTGCAAAGCCTGCAGTGCCGGTATGTTTCTGGACATTCCAAGAGCAGTCCTCATGGTCATTGGGCCCATATAGGAATTGTTCCAGTTTGATATCGGCTGGCCGTTGGAATAGCTGTATGGCTTGTCTTCGAGCATATGGTATGTTCCCCATTTCAGATGCTCGATCGCCGGGCCATAGTCAAGGATTGGCTTGATGGTTGAACCAGGCTGCCTTTTCAAATCGGTGGCATAGTTCCATCCACGCTGTCCTTCCTGGTTGCGTCCTCCGCCAATTGCACGGATTTCGCCTGTCTGTGTATCCAGCAGGACGATGCTTGCCTGCATTTCATCGTTAGGATAGTTGACTGCTTCGTCCGAGTTCAAAACTTTTTCAACATAAGTTTGGGCATCGGGATCCAGGGTCGTATAAATTTGAAGTCCATCGGAAAAGATATCAAAATCACCTTGTTCGTCCACTTCGTCAATTACCCGGTCGATAAATGAATCGAATGGCTTTTCTTTATGTTTTTGGCGTTCACCCTCTGCCACCAAACTTGAAGTGACGGGGATTGCCTGGGCTTCAGTCATTTCCTCTTTTGTAATGAAGCCATGCTGGTTCATCAGGGAAAGAACGATATTGCGCCTTTTTTCCGCTTTTTCAGGATGTTTAAAAGGATTATAGTTATTTGGGCTCTGCGGCATGCCGGCAAGCAGCGCCGCTTCATGAAGTTCAACGTCCTTTAAATCTTTATTAAAATAAATTTTTGCAGCAGTAGCTAAACCATGGCTATTTTCTGAAACAAACACTTTGTTTACATACATCTCAAATATTTCTTGTTTCGTATATTTCTGTTCCAACTGAAACGCAAGCCAGACTTCCTTTGCTTTACGGTCTATCGTTTTATCAAAAGAAAGGAAGTAGTTTTTGACTACCTGCTGTGTGATTGTACTTGCGCCTTCAGCTCCGAATCCATCGGTAATATTGGCAATAACCGCTCCGCCCAGACGGATGGGATCAATGCCGTTATGCTTATAAAAACGGACATCCTCTGTTGCTAATACTGCACTTTCAACTAATTTTGGGATATCTTCATATGCAACATAATCACGGTTTTCAGAGCCAACTTCAGTTATAAGTTCCCCATTTATATCGTAAATCTTGGAGGAAATAGGATCTTTAAGCATGGATTCATCCAGCTTGGGTGTGTCTTTAACCATAAACGCGAACGTAGCAATCCCAGTAAGCATTCCAATAATTCCCAAGGCAATCAGTACAAGAAAGACCTTTTTAAATGTGCCTCCAGCTTTGCTGCCTGCAGATTTCTTGTTTTGTGTCTTGGTCTTAGGGTTCTTTGCGGCAAGCTGTTTACGGCGCTCCTCCCTTGTCTGAGGTTTGTCTGCCATATCTATTCCTTCCTTTCTAATAAACAAAAAATAAAACTAACTAAGGTTATAAAGATAATCTATTACTTTAATATAGTCAATCCTGGGCTGGAAACCAAGAGGTATTTGATGGCCATATTTCTCTACCTCCTCTTTGGTTATAGATTTACGGCCGCCTTCCTCCATTCTGTCCCAAAAAGACAGCAGATAGCTTGCCTCAAGCAAAAAAACCTCCTCCAGGCTAGTAAAGCGCAGGATCACAAAACAGACCCCTTGATGGGATAATACATCCCTCATATGGCGGATCTGGTGGGTGTGGAAGTTTTTGAGCGGAAAGGAACTGGTGAACTTTGTTTCTTTCGCTTCAAAATCGATATACTTGCCTTTGTATACGCCATTGTAATCCGTAGTGGAGGCCTGTTTGAAATAGGCTTCTTTAATGACGGCTGCACTTCTTTTAGGGTAGTCCACGTTAACAATCTGGACAGGAGTAGGCTTTTTATGGATAACGGCAATATTCTGCTCAAGATAATACAGATTTGTCTCATTCAGGTCTTCTTCAAGCGTCATCCCCCGATTGCTGTATGCAAAATTTTTTTCTTTCCGGATTTTTGGTGCTGCTGTATTTGTCTTTGGAACATATCGTTTTCCATTCGGATAATGAAAGTTCAATTATACCCACCTCGCAAACTACTACCTATCATACCAAATCTTTACGTTGTGTGGTTGAATAAAAAGCCCCATTTAAAGCTAGGATAAAAAGGAAAGGGGGGAGCAGCATGGAAACAGGGGCAGATGCCGGGACTCTGGATTTGACGGCGGAGGAAGTACAAATCCTGTTTAAAATTCAGTCGGAAACAGCAAGAAAAAATGTTGATAATGTTTCCAGAACTTCGGCCTATTTAGACTTTTATTTACAACATCCGGATATAAAATGGGCATTTCTTGCAAGCATGGTTTCCCGTAACGGGGGATACAGCATGTGTGACCTTGAAGGGGAATGGTACCCAAAAGTCCTAAAGCCATCCATTAGGAACCGGCTTTTTTTAACATATGAGCGAGCGAATTGGACGATTTTCCACGATGCATACCCTCAGCTTCTCCTCTATGAGTATTCGACGCAAAAAAAGCGAAAAATGTTTCACCTGCTCCCATATTTAAAAGTATCTTCTTTCATGTTACGGGAATGGGAACAATATTGGATACACAGGGATCAAAAACAGTTGATGACCGCGTTAATTGTCAATGAGCAAAATGTCATTCACAGGACAGTTGTCGAGCATCATGTGTACCAAAAACAGGTTTTTGATACATTCATGTTTTTTTTTCAGGACCGGCTTCACTTTAGCGCGGTATTGCTTCCTACTATTAACGGGAAGCTCTTTGGTGCAAGTGTAAATGGCTTCAAGAACGTTCATAAACGGATTGACCTGGGCAAAAGACTCGCAGATATCCTATTTAACCCTAAGCTGTATCCTTCCTTTCTCGAATTTGCTCTTTTAACTGAACATACCGGGTCAAGAAATGATTATGAACAGTATTTCCGCGAAAAGACATATCGGGACACCCCTTATTTAAGATGTATTTATCCTGTCGTCCGGCATCATGAAACAGCCCGGGAAGACTGGTATCTAAAACAAGGCTTACAGAAATCCTGGATGGAAAAGAAGGTATGCCATAAACATCCGATTGATCTCACGAAATGGTTTGTTGGGAAACAGCAGCAATTTAAAACGCTTGTACTTTTAAAGCAGCTAATGAAATAAACGGGAAAAATTAAAAAGCAAGGTTTCCCTTGCTTTTCTCTTGCGGGTCTTTCCTCATCAAGTTGATGGACGGTCTGGACCTTCTAGTTTCTTGTCACCGTATCCGGCTTTTCTTTCTTCCAGGTTTTTAGGCTGTTGTTTATTGCTTTTTTCTTGTTTTTTCATTGTAACACCTCCGGTTAGTATTTTGTGCACAATTGTAATTTTCATGCGGCAGCTTTTGTCGAATCCTGAATTCATGAAAGGAATTTCGCTTTCTTTGCCGAATTGCTTCTAGTTTTGTCAGGGAGAAGGAGCTCGGGGGAGAAAGGTCGAATATGTTTAGCACCTGGAAAAGACAGAGAGCATTAGTTGAAGGGACTTACAAACTTGTCCTCGAAATGGGCCATAAAGCATATTCCAGGTCAGTACAAGCCGAAGGAGGATCCTATGATGAAAACGGCAGGGATTGAAAGGGAAGAAGTGTTGTTAATGCTGTCTGAGTTGAATGATCAGCTTAATATGCTTGAGTCTGAGTTGCATTCCTCAATTGAGGAATATTGGAACGACTGGTACGGATCTCAAGAAAGCCGGCTTGAAGATTGTGGAAAAAAATTAATTGCCCTCGAGGAAAGTTTAAGGGACCTTGAAAAAAATAATCCACTGGAATCCAGGAAACAATACAGCAGCAGTGTTCCTTCCATTAAACTTGAACTGGGATACTAAATTAAATAAAATGAGGGTATAGCAGAGTAGCTTCCTGACGAAGCTGCTTTTTATTTTGGGGGTTCCAGGCATGATTACTGAGAAAGAGTTAATGATTAAGACTAAAAGGTTACTGTCTTATAATGAGAAGGCATTGCTGCGTTTTGAGCAGGCAAAAGCCTCAGGGGAAAAAGGGGACTTTTATAAAGAAGTAAAGCCTTTTGCTGATAATGTAAAGGAAGAAGCCGAAATTTGGAGGAAAGAAGCTTCCGACTGGCTTATGAAACACCCACAACGGAATCTTCACACTCGTCAGATTTTATCAGCAGCAGAAAATATCGAGATGGTTTCAATCCAGGCATTTTTCCCAGAGACCAGCAGAAAAAGGTTTATTGGGCATATTCAATCCATTGAGTTTGTGTTAAATAGCTTCTTAAAGGCGCTGGAAAGAATTATAGAGGATTATGCCTGATACTTCATTGATACTTCTTCACTTTAGCAAAAAAAAACAAAGTACCAAACGGCACTTTGTTTTTTTTCTCAGGAAAATTGTTTTGCGTCTTCCGGGAATTCTGCCCCTTGAAGCTCTAACTCACGAACAAGGCAGCGATAATCTTTGAAGGAAATTTCATTGTACACGTAAGCTTTTTTTGCAAAATCCAGTAATTCATTAACATGGCTGGGTGTATAGTCCCTGGCTTGCGAAAACATGATTTTTAGCTCGTGAACATTCATGATTTTCCTCCTTAAGGCTTTTCTCTATTTTATCATGCCAGGTAATTGGTCTTTTATTTTTCAAAAATTGAGATTTCAGACAGGATTCTTCATGATTAGACATGAGAAATCACGTTCAATTTTTCACCAACTGGGCTTTATGGTCATAAAATATTCCAGCGAAAAATTGAGGAGGAGGTTTGTTCATGTATACCCAGAGACGACGAATGCCGGGAAACTTTCCTTATGCCTCTCACCCCATTCCAGTATCCTGGAATGGAGGTCAAGCTAGAATGCTGCCGCAGCCTCCACAGCAATATGCGCCAAACTGGCCTGTCATGCAAATGGGCGATCCATCTTTCTACCCGCAGGAAGTAAATTATGGCCAGGTTCCCATGCATTCAGCCTGGCAGGGGGCTAATCAGGGGTATGGATCCGATGTCTCCCAAAGCCTTTTTGGGAATCCTCTGCAGCAGGGGGAACCTCCGTATGGATACGGTCCGGTTTCCCAGCCGGCAGTAACTTATCAAAATATGAATCCTTATCCTCATCAGGCATTCCTGCCAAAACAGCCTTCTGGATTTCAATCTGTCATGAATTCGTTTAAGAGTCAGGATGGAAACCTTGATATCAATAAAATGATTGATACTGCTGGACAGATGATGAATGCAGTCAGCCAGGTTTCGTCCATGGTAAAAGGATTGGGGGGCATATTAAAAGTCTAATAAAATAAATAGCTCCTGGCTGTGAAGCAAGCAGAACTGATACTCTCTGCTTGCTTTTTTTTTTTGAATATCGTTTTAATCTTGAACGATTTGTGACACTTAGCACCCCTGTGACTTTTATCACGCATTGCTTTTTTTATCTATCGTATTCTGTTTACAGGAAGCAATTGAAGAAAAGGGGTAATTAGATATGTTTTGTTATCAATGTGAACAGACTCCAGCTGGGGGCTGTAAAGTAATCGGAGTATGCGGAAAAGACGAAACAATTGCAAGTTTGCAGGATACGATCGTTTTTGGGCTTAAGGGGATAGCCGCCTATCGGACGCATGCCAGCCAGTTGGGATACACCGATCCGTTTGTGGATGCTACCACTCATGAAGCACTTTATATGACATTGACCAACTCTAACTTTAATTTGCAGGAACATATCGATATGGCGATGAAAGTAGGACAGTCGGCAGTCCGCGTCATGGAAATGCTGGATGAAGCCCATACAAAGCGTCTGGGCATACCGGAGCCGATTACTGTCAGCCAAAATAAAATTGAAGGCAGAGCGATTGTTGTAACAGGCCATAATCTATTTGCACTTGAAGAACTGTTAAAGCAAACAGAGGGAAAAGGGATCAACATCTATACTCATTCTGAAATGCTCCCGGCACATGGTTATCCGGCATTAAAGAAATTTAGCCATTTAAAGGGAAATATGGGAAAAGCCTGGTACGACCAGCGCCGTTTGTTTGAAAAGTTCCCTGGTGCCATCCTTGCCACTACAAACTGCGTTATGCCAATCAAGGGATCCTACGCGGACAGGATGTTTTCCTATGAAGTGGCCGGACTGGAAAATGTCCAAAAAATTGAAAATGATGATTTTGAGCCATTAATTACAAGGGCTCTTGAACTGCCGGAGGCAAATATTCATTCAGATGAAACCTTGCTGACTGGTTTTCATCATGAAACTGTATTAGGGCTTGCGCCTGAAGTGATTGATGCTGTTAAGGCAGGTAAAATCAAACGTTTCTTTGTCATAGCGGGGTGCGATGCCCCGGGCAAGGGGGGGGAGTATTACCGGGAGCTTGCGACATCCCTGCCGCCGGAGGCTGTTATTCTCACTACTTCTTGCGGAAAATTCCGTTTTAACGATGTAGATTACGGAGTTGTGCCAGGAACAGAAATCCCAAGGTACATCGACCTCGGCCAATGCAATAACTCTGTTTCTACCATAAAGATTGCCAGTGCACTGGCCAATGCTTTTAATTGTCCTGTCAATGAGCTGCCAGTAAGCATTGTGCTTTCGTGGTTCGAACAGAAAGCTGTTGCCATCCTGCTGGGTCTCTTCAGCCTTGGGATTCAGGATATCCGCATAGGGCCAAAGCCGCCTGAGTTTATTTCTGAAGGGGTCATGAATGTCCTTCAGCAAACATTTAATTTGAAGCTCATCACAACAGTTGAGGAGGACTTGAAAGCCATGCTGGAATCCGCAGAATCCTAACATGAGAACCCGCTCCCCATAAACAAAACAGGGGAGCGGGTTTTTCCTATAGAATCTCTTCCAAAAGTGCTCTAGGATCAAAGAACATGTTATGAGTGCCATCCATCACCAGCAATTCGTCTTTTTTCATTTTCGTCAACGTTCTGCTGACGGTTTCCCTTGTAGTGCCTATCATATTGGCAAGATCCCTGTTCGTAAATTCAGGTTTAAGACAGACCCTCCCATCTTCCAAGGTTTCCCCGTGCTTATCAGCCAAACGGATAAGGAGTTTAATAATTTGCTCATAGGTATTGTTCAAAATTTGTTCCTCAAGCCGATCCTGCAAATCAACAATTTTTTCTCCCAGTACTTTAAAAACTTTTATGCTTAAGTGTGGATTCTCGATCAGCACTTTTTCAAAGAGGGCGATCGGAATAACCACCAGGTCTGAAGTCTCAAGGACTTCCGCAAATGCAGGGTAGCCCCCTTTCCGGAAAAAGCCTATGTGCGGGAACATTTCCCCGTTTTTGAGGATGGCGACGATTTGCTCCCGGCCATTGATATCGCTTTTATAGATTTTAACCTTGCCGTCAAGGATAAAATAAACATTCTCAAGCGTGTCCCCCTGAAGAAATACATGACTGTTCTTTTCCCATTTTCTTAGTATTGAAATTTCTGCAACTCTCGTAAGCTCCATGTCATCCAAATCCTTGAATAATGAGTATTTAGCTAAAAATTCCTTTAATTAATTACTGTTCATTGGTTCACCTCAAGTAAATATCACAATAAAACCATTTTAACAAAATATGCCGGCAATGAAGAGGGGCAGACGGCAGGCTGTTAAAAAATAGCATAAAAAAATCACCGTTTTTCCCTTTTTGAACGAACATTTATTCGATACAATGAAGGAATGAGGTGAGGGTTTTGAAGTTCCGGAAAAATTTAAAAGAAATTATGGACAGCCTAAAGCTGGATGAATCTGTAAGAGACAATATTGTTCATTGGCATACAATTGAAGAAAAGGAAGCTAGAACTTCCGCACTGCCGGAGGGCATCCACCCAGCTTTAATTGACGCTCTTAACAAGCGGGGGATTGGCGAGCTTTATACACATCAAAAATCAGCATTTGAAACAGCAGCAAGGGGACAAAGCATGGTAGCTGTAACCCCAACTGCCTCGGGAAAAACCCTTTGCTATAATCTGCCGGTGATACAGGAAATCATCAATGATCCTAATTCCCGGGCACTTTATATGTTCCCAACCAAAGCACTTGCCCAGGATCAGAAAAGCGAAATTAATGAACTTATTCAGGAATCCGGCCTTAACATTAACAGCTATACATATGACGGGGATACGCCTGCAAATATCCGCCAAAAGGTGCGGAAAGCGGGCCATATTGTCATTACCAATCCCGATATGCTTCACTCGGCGATATTGCCGCACCATACAAAGTGGGTATCGCTCTTCGAAAACCTGAAGTTTGTGGTGATTGATGAGCTTCATATTTATCGAGGTGTATTTGGAAGCCATGTAGCGAACGTAATCAGGAGGCTGAAGAGGATATGCCGTTATTATGGAAGTGATCCAATATTCATCTGTACTTCGGCAACCATTGCAAACCCGCTGGAGCTTGCTGAAAATCTGACTGAAACAAAAATGAACTTGATTGACAACAATGGGGCTCCGTCAGGCAGGAAGCATTTCCTGTTTTACAACCCGCCCATTGTAAACAAACCCCTGAATATCAGGAGGAGTGCGACGCTTGAAACTCGAATGCTGGCGGGGATGTTCCTCAAGAATAAAATCCAGACCATCGTCTTTGCCCGCAGCCGGGTGAGAGTTGAGATCCTTTTGACTTACCTGCAGGAGCTGGTTAAGCATAAGCTCGGTCCAAAGGCCATCAGAGGTTATCGGGGAGGGTATTTGCCAACTGAACGCCGTGAAATTGAAAAAGGTCTTAGGTCAGGGGAAATTTACGGAGTCGTCAGCACCAATGCCCTTGAGCTTGGAGTGGACATCGGCCAGCTTCAGGTCTGTATCATGAATGGATATCCTGGAACGATTGCCAGCGCCTGGCAGCAAGCTGGACGGGCAGGGAGAAGGCATGGTGAAGCTGTTGTTGTGATGGTCGCAAGCTCCAGCCCGCTTGACCAGTACATGATTCAGCACCCTGATTACTTTTTTAACAGAAGCCCTGAAACAGCGAGGATTAATCCTGACAACCTGATCATCCTGATCGACCATTTAAAATGTGCTTCCTATGAGCTCCCGTTTAAAAAAGGAGAGCATTTTGGAACAGCAGAAGTGGAAGAAATACTTGAATACTTGACTGAAGAACGCATTTTGCACCAGAACGGTGATAAGTGGTATTGGATGAATGATGCCTTTCCTGCCCATAACATTTCCCTGCGTTCCGCTTCCCAGGAAAATGTGGTCATCATAGATCAATCTGATATCGCGAATGTACGGGTCATTGGTGAAATGGATACCTTTTCTGCCATGACTCTTTTACATGACGAAGCCATCTATTTGCATCAGGGAATCCAGTTTCAGGTGGAAAAGCTCGATTGGGAAGAAAAGAAGGCCTTTGTCAGGGAAGTAGCTGTTGATTATTTTACGGATGCTAATCTTGCCGTTCAGCTAAACGTGCTAGAAATGGATAAACATCGAAACCTTGGGTCTGCAGAAATTGGATACGGCGATGTCAGCGTCAGAGCAATGGCCACCATTTTTAAAAAGATTAAGTTTGAATCGCATGAAAATATTGGTTCCGGTCCGATTCATCTTCCCGAGGAGGAATTGCATACAAGTTCTGTCTGGATTTCCTTTGACAAAGGTCGTTCCGGCATGGGGGATGAAAGGCTGGAACAGGGGCTTATCGGAGCTGCACAATCCCTCAAGCATATTGTGCCTTTATTTGTTATGTGCGACCCTCAGGACGTACATGTGGTCCCGCAGGTAAAAGCTTCTCATAATGAAAGACCAACCATATTCTTTTATGATCGCTACCCTGGTGGCATCGGCCTTAGTGAAAAAATCTATCAGGGGATCGAACACATCCTTGACGAAACAAAACGGATGGTTGAAAACTGCCAATGCACTTCTGGCTGTCCTTCCTGTATCGGGACTGATACAGCTTCAGAAAGTGCAAAAGCAGATGTTATTAAGATTATTAATTACTTTTTGAAGAACGCGGCTTCTTAAGGAAGGAGGATCGAAATGTCGCTAAAGAAAAAGCTTAACCGATTAAAACCACATTTAACCGGCGGGCAAAAGCCATTCCCTGCTGAGAGTGCAGCGAGTCCGCTTCCAGTCATTCCGGAAGAGATTCCTTATAGCGACATATGGGAGCAGGAAAGCGTAAAACCTTATTTTTTTGATGGCAATTACTGTCTGGTCCGGGAAGTAACCTACCCGTTAATGCATAAACATGGCAAATACCGATTTGCAGATGCTGCCGAAGCTGTGGCAAGGTGGAATGAGGCCGGCACCTCCCATCCATTATCAGCTGCCGGGCACAAACCGGGGGATTTGTTCTTTTTTGACACCGAGACTACAGGCCTTGGGGGCGGTGCCGGCAATACAATTTTTTTGCTTGGGCATGCCAGGCTGACTGCTGACCGGGTAGTCCTGACCCAGCATATCCTGCCTCAGCCAGGCGCTGAGGTAGCCCTTTACCAGAGCTTTCTGGCCAGTGTCGACTATACAACTCTTGTCACCTATAACGGAAAGGCTTTTGATTGGCCGCAAGTAAAGACGCGCCATACGCTTGTCCGTGATCATGTTCCTAAGCTGCCGGCATTTGGACATTTTGATCTTTTTCACGGTGCCAGAAGGTTATGGAAGCATAAAATCGATCGAATGAAACTTTCCGCTGTCGAGAAAGAGATTCTTGGATTTGAACGGAAGGATGACATTCCCGGTTACCTGGCACCAATGATCTATTTTGATTTTCTAGAAAGAAAAAACCCTGAAGGACTGCTGGGTGTTATAAAACATAATGAGCTTGACATTCTGTCACTCATCACTTTGTATGCCCATCTTTCTTTCCAGCTGCTGGGTGAAGACAGAGCGAGAACCTCAAAAGAGGCATTTGAGGTTGGAAGATGGTTTTCCTATCTTGGAGAAAGGGAAAAAGCCAAGGAATTGTTTCAGGATATTGCAGAGGCCAAGGATTCGGAATCAATCGCGGCCAAGCATGCTCTTGCCTATGAATTTAAGAGAGTGAAAGATTGGAAAAAGGCAGTCCCGCTATGGGAGTCTTCAGCAACTGCAGGAGAGCCTATTAAAAGAGTTGAAGCCTGCATTGAACTGGCAAAGTATCATGAACACCACAGCAAGGATTACGGAACGGCTGCACATTACTGTGAAAAAGCAATATCATTGCTTAATTCGATGGAAAACGGGAAAAAGAATGGTAGGGTAACAGCAGATTTAGACAAAAGGATCAACAGGATCATGTCTAAACAGGTAAAGCGGGAACATATATCAGATGGAATGATTGCCAATCAGGAAGTAAAATCCCATGTTGATTGAGCTGAAAGCAGCCTGCCAAAATGAATCTTTTCATGGTGTCACAGAAAATTAACAAATCAGTTGGAAAATCGACTAAATTCCTGTTGTATCTCCCAGCCTTCAACGTTAAAATTGAATCTTGTATGGAATAAAACTAATAATTTTTATGTGGGGCTGTTAATCATGTATAAAGCAATTTTGGTTATGTTTTTTGTGGTCGTTTGTCTGACAGCTATTGTTTTTACAGGCTTAAAAGACAATTTTTATACTTTCCTCTAAGGTCTGTTAAGGATAAAAGCTATTAAAATAGGTGTTTTCCTTAGTACAAGACACTCCTTTCTTTCATAGGCTGTAATGTAAAGAAAAAGTTTATGAGGAAGGAGCGAATAAAATGTTTTGTAGACCAACAAAAGTTTTGCCAGCTGTCGTTCATCCAACCAAATGCTGTGTGAACCATAGCTTCTCTAATAATGTGGTGCCGCATATTCATCCATCGCACACAACTAATGTCCATCATACAAAATTTGATCATGTTCATTATTTCCCGCACACTCAGTCTTCTGTAAATGAAGTGTCGCATCAGCATTTCTATGGAGGACCACGTCCGCCATTCGGTGCATTTGGTCCCGGACCAGGTGCAGGTCCATTTTTCGGAAGATAGTCCTATTCAGGGAATCAAGGTTTTGGAATTAAATGTCTCAGAGTACTAAAAGGCTGATAAAAACAAGGGCTTGGACTGCAAAGCCCTTGTTTTTACTTCGTACTGCCAAATTAATCTATTCATACGTTAATATTTAAAACAATAATGAATACACTTAGAAATGATGCGAAAGGAGAAGCCATGACAAAAGTTGCGCTCATAACAGGGTATAAAGCGTATGAACTTGGTGTTTTTAATCAAAAGCATCCTGCAGTCAACTACATAAAAACGGCCATCCTCAAGCAGCTTGTCCCCCTGGTAGAAGAAGGTCTTGAATGGGTTGTCATCAGCGGACAGCCCGGAGTCGAGCTATGGGCAGCCGAAGTTGTCTTCCAGCTGCAGGAATATCTACCTGACTTAAAGCTGTCTGTCATTACTCCTTTTTTAAAGCAGGAAGAAAAGTGGAATGAAAACAATAAGGAATGGTATGAGTCGGTCCTTGTCCAGGCGGATCATGTTGACTCGGTTTCCAGGCGTCCATATGAAAAACCTTTGCAGCTTAAAGCAGCTAACCAGTTTTTGATTGAAAAAAGTGATGTGCTCATTATCCTGTATGACACCGAAAAGGAGGGAAGCCCCAGATATTTCCTTGAAGCCGCTAAACAGAAGCAGGAAAGAAAAGGATATGATATCCGGATGATCGGCTTCCACGACCTGCAGTTAATTGTTGAGGAAGAAGAGTTCAATAACCAGGAGTTTTAGCTTAAGTAGAAAAATTGACAAAATTGCTCGTTTTTGAAAAAATATAAGTTGATGATAGGGGTAAATTGAGGTGAATATGATGCTATCTGATAAAATTAAACTGACAGCGAAAGATATTTTGGAAAAAGAGTTCAAAACCGCTATGCGAGGGTATAAGCCTGAAGACGTGGATAAATATCTTGATCTGGTGATTAAGGATTATGAAACCTTCCATCAGGAAATCGAAGATCTTCAGCAAGAAAACCTGCGGCTAAAAAAACAGCTTGAGGAAGCTTCAAGGCGGCCTGCAACACAAGCTGCTGCCGGGACAACCAATTTTGATATTTTAAAGAGATTATCAAACTTGGAAAAACACGTATTTGGTAATAAATTGTACGATTAAATCCGTTTATTTCCAAATTTACAAGTTGATTACCATTGCTATATTACCTCTGATTATATATAATAGTTTTTGTAGTCGTTAATAGCGTTCGGGTAATCGCTGCAGCTTGCTGCAGAGGAAAGTCCATGCTCGCACGGGCTGAGATGCCCGTAGTGTTCGTGCCTGGCCAATTCATAAGCCAGGGCAGCCGCCTTTTGCGGCTGACGGCAGGGAAAGTGCCTAAGTCGATATCGATATGGCATGAGTACCTATAAAAGTGCCACAGTGACGGAGCCTCACCAGAAATGGTGAGGGTGGAACGAGGTAAACCCCGCGAGCGAGAAACCCAAACAATGGTAGGGGCACTTTCTTGGAGGAAATGAACGAAGAGAAGGACAGGTGAAAACCTGTAGATAGATGGTTACCACCGGAGTGCGAGACATTTGTCGTTTGCAGCACAAAGGAACAAAACATGGCTTACAGAACGTTATTAATTGATTTTGTATGAGTGTTTTTTAAAAGCTCTCCTATTGCCGGGAGGGCTTTTATTTTTACATAGATTATTTGAAGTGACAGATGCTAAACTGGTATGATAGATGTTCAACAGCCGAATATAAATCATTAAGGGTGAAATAGATGAAAAAATTTGATTTGATTGCTACCTCTGCCATGGGGCTGGAGGCGTTGGTTGCCAAGGAGGTCAGGTCCCTTGGATATGAGTGTGAAGTAGAAAACGGGAGAATTACCTTCCAGGGGGACGAGCTTGCAATAGCCCGAAGCAATCTGTGGCTGCGGACCGCTGACAGGGTTAAGATTAAGGCTGGTGAGTTTAAAGCCTATACTTTTGACGAGCTGTTTGAACGGACCAAGGCGATTCCATGGGAACAATTTTTACCGGAAAATGCCGAATTTCCGGTCAGCGGCAAGTCCCAAAAGTCTAAATTATTCAGTGTGCCTGATTGCCAGGCGATTGTAAAGAAAGCAATCGTGGAAAGATTAAGGAAACATTATAAAAAAACCTCATGGTTTGAAGAAAACGGCCCTTTATTTAAAATAGAGGTTGCGCTTGTAAAGGATGTCGCAACCATTACAATTGATGCCAGCGGAAGCGGACTTCACAAGAGGGGCTACCGGGTCGATCAAGGTGAAGCACCATTAAAAGAAACATTGGCCGCTGCCCTGGTGATGCTGACGAACTGGACGCCGGACCGTCCGTTTGCAGATCCTTTCTGCGGGTCAGGGACCATTCCTATCGAAGCTGCTTTGATTGGACAGAATATTGCACCAGGCTTCAACCGGGAATTTGTCTCTGAATCATGGGACTGGATTTCAAGGGCGGTATGGGACCAGGCCAGGACTGAGGCGGAGGACATGGCTAATTATGACCAGCCGCTGGAGATCACTGGATCCGATATCGACCATAGGCTTGTAAATATCGCCAAAGAGAATGCCTTTGAGGCAGGACTGGGAGAATTGGTTACATTTAAACAAATGAGGGTCCAGGATTTCACAACCCAAAATCAATATGGAGTGATTGTCAGCAATCCGCCATACGGCGAGCGGCTGGGTGAAAAGAGTGCTGTGGAGCAAATGTATAAAGAGATGGGAAAAGTTCTGATCCCTCTTGATACATGGTCTGTATACATCATGACTTCCAACGAGGACTTTGAGAAATTTTATGGCAAGCCAGCCACGAAGAAACGGAAGCTGTTCAATGGGTTTATCCGAACGGATTATTATCAGTATTGGGGCAAAAGACCGCCCCGGGAGAATAAATAACAAGATAAATAGAGCATATTAATGTATAA
The DNA here is from genome assembly GCF_004340465.1 of Mesobacillus foraminis. Taxonomy (GTDB): domain Bacteria; phylum Bacillota; class Bacilli; order Bacillales; family Cytobacillaceae; genus Mesobacillus_B; species Mesobacillus_B foraminis. Next base: position 229,358 of record NZ_SLVV01000009.1, read on the forward strand.
TTGAATGGTTGTTTAAAGATTAGATTGAAGCGCCCTCGAGGCGTTTTCTATTTTTACGGAGGGATTTTATGCCTGGCACCTTGCCATTTACCATATCGAAGACTGATTCTTTTTTTGAAAAGCTGAGTGAATGGATCGGTGATGTTTTTTATGAGATATTGCCAGAAGCGGGATTCGAGGAACGAGATGAACAAATTTTCATGGCTTTTCAGCTTGAAAAGGCATTCAAAGATAAGAAGGCTATGTTTGCAGAAGCGGGTGTTGGCACCGGCAAGACGATCGTCTATCTGTTATATGCTGTCTGCTATGCACGGTATACAAACCAGCCAGCTATCATTGCCTGTGCAGATGAAAGGCTGATTGAACAGCTTGTAAAAAAAGAAGGCGATATTGCAAAGCTTGAACAAGCCCTTCAATTAAATATGGATGTCAGGCTTGCTAAGTCACGTGACCAATATTTATGCCTGAATAAGCTTGACCCGCTTGTTACTGATGATGATGAAGCCTACAATGCGGTGTATGACAGTCTGCCTGCTTTCGTTAACAGTACATCAACACTGCAAAAATTCCACCGCTATGGAGACCGGACAGAGTATCCATCGCTGACGGATGAACAGTGGGCGAATATATCCTGGGACCCTTTGCAGGACTGCCTGGCTTGCAGCAGGCGTCACCGCTGCGGATTGACGCTTCAGCGGGAGCACTACCGAAATGCCGCCGATATCATTGTCTGCTCACATGATTTTTATATGGAGCATATTTGGACGAAGGAGTCACGGATAAGGGAAGGGGAACTTCCTTTCCTGCCGGATGGCAGCTGTGTCGTTTTTGATGAGGGGCATCTTCTTGAGTTCGCCAGCCAAAAGGCATTGACATACCGCTTTGCCGAGCGGACATTGGAAACATTGCTGACCAGAATCATGGATAATGATGTCAGGGAAAAGACCCTGGACCTGATGGAACAGGCCATATCGAAAAATGATGAGTTTTTTGCTGAGCTGGCTAAATGCAGCTCTGAAAGCCGGGCATCGGAGAAAATGACTGTGCATAAAGCGCCATCGGTTACCGCTTTGGCAGAAAACCTTCTTTGGCTTCTTGATTCAATCCAGGAAGAATTAGTGTTTGAAAGTGAAATGTTTGTCATCGATGACTATAATCTAAAAATAGTGGAAGAGTACCTTGACCAGATTAGCTATTCCTTATCGCTTTTTGCACGGCGTTCGATCGGAATTAACTGGCTTGAAAATCATAACGGCGAAAAGACGCTTGTCATCATGCCTAAAATGGTGGAAGAAATATTGCGAAAAGAGGTATTTTCACAGCAAAAGCCTTTTATCTTCTCATCCGCAACGCTATCCGAGGGTAACTCGTTTGACTATCTCGCAAAAAGCTTGGGAATTGACGACTATCTTTCCTTTTCAGTCAGTTCGCCGTTTGATTATGAAGAAAAAATGCGTCTTTATTTACCAGAATTCTCTCCAGTGGATTTTGAAGCCAGGGCAAAATACGCTATGGATCAAATTCAGTCGTCAAATGGCAGGGCTCTTGTCTTGTTTACCGACATGAATGACCTTCATAGCTTTAAGAAGTATGTGCAGGGAAGCTTCGGATTTCCACTCTTGTTTGAAGGAGATGCAGAAATTTCAACACTCGTCTCCCGCTTTCAAAATGAAGAACAATCCGTGTTATGCTCGGTAAACCTTTGGGAAGGCCTGGATATCCCGGGGCGAGCATTGGAAAATGTTATTCTGTTTACGCTTCCGTTTCCGCCAAATGATCCAGTCTTTGCTGCCAAAAGGGAAGAAGCAAGCAACTCGTTCACCGAAGTGGACTTGCCTTACATGCTCTTAAGGCTTAGACAGGGAATTGGCCGATTGATCAGGACAAGCACAGATCAAGGAGAAGTTCATGTTCTCCTTGATCAAAATCTTGAGCCTGAAGTCCTGGAACGAATCCATTCTGTTTTGCCTGTTCACCCTTCAAAGCTTAATAACGGAGCCAAACTGGCTTAACGAACAAAAGGGTGTCCCTCAATTAAGGGGACACCCTTTTTGGCATGTCTTCAGCACCATCACACTCGAAACACAGCAGCTGCTGCTGGTCATCCACGGACCCGTTCAGGAATCCATCCAGACAGAATACTTCTTTTCCGCATTGAATACATTCTCCAACCAGCTCTTTCACTAAATCTCCTCCTTGATTCTAGTAATATATTCAGGCTCATGACATAATCATACCATTTCAGGTGTTCCTTTTTTTAGATTGAATGGTCTGTTTTAGACCTGTTATTGATTGAATATGTTAATATAAGGAAGAGAATAAAAAGGGGGAACCTTAATGGATATACTTAAAATAGAAAGACAATTTCTTGAGTATGTGAAAAAAATGTCCGCCTACGAGGAAGCGTTAGCCGTTATTTACTGGGATTTGCGGACAGGAGCTCCAAAAGACGGAATAGATCAGCGTTCTGAAGTGATCGGAGTCTTATCTTCTGAGGTCTTTAAAATGTCCACTTCTGAAGAAATGGCTTCTTATATATCTGCCTTAAGTTCGGAAGAAAACACCTCTTCACTGGTCAAAAAGGCAGTTGAAGTCTGCAGGAAAGAGTTTGAACGCAACAGGAAAATTCCTGCGGAGGAGTATAAAGAATATGTCATTCTCCAGTCAAAAGCAGAAAGTGTCTGGGAAGAAGCAAAGTCAAATTCAGATTTCGAAATGTTCAGACCTTATCTCGAAAAGCTTGTTGAGACCACAAAAAGGTTCATTGGCTACTGGGGTTTTAAAGGAAACAAGTATAACACACTTCTTGAAATGTACGAACCCGGCGTGACAGTGGAGATGCTCGATACTGTTTTTGGAGATTTGCGTAAAAGGATCGTTCCGCTGGTAAAGGAAATTTCGGAATCTCCGAATAAGCCGCATACTGGCTTCTTGTTTGAAAAATTTCCAAAGGAAAACCAGCGGGAATTCAGCCTGGAGATTCTAAAGCAAATGGGATATAACTTTAATGCCGGTCGTCTTGATGAAACAGTTCACCCATTTGCCATTGGAATCAACCCAGGAGATGTGCGTGTAACGACAAAATACGATGAAAACGATTTTCGGACGGCTGTCTTTGGGACTATCCATGAAGGGGGCCATGCGCTTTATGAACAAAATCTTTCCAGTGAGTTAATCGGGACACCGCTCTCAACAGGTACTTCCATGGGAATCCATGAATCACAATCACTGTTTTATGAAAATTTTGTTGGGCGCAATCTTTCCTTTTGGAAGAAGAATTATCACTTGCTGAAAGACTTTGCAGGAGAGCAATTCGATGATGTTCCCATCGAGGATTTTTACCGGGCAATAAATGAATCAAAATCATCTCTGATCAGAATTGAGGCGGATGAGCTGACGTACCCTTTGCATATCATGGTGCGTTATGAAATCGAAAAAGGTCTGTTTAATGATGAAATAGAAGTGAAGGACCTTCCTGAAATCTGGAACGATAAGTATGAGGAGTATCTTGGAATCAGGCCGAAAACAAATGCAGAAGGGGTTCTTCAGGATGTTCATTGGGCTGGAGGAAGCTTTGGCTATTTTCCATCGTATGCACTGGGTTATATGTATGCCGCCCAATTCAAAAATGCGATGGAACTAGACTTGGACTTTGACACTCTGCTTGAAGAGGGCAATCTCCTACCCATTCAGCAATGGTTGACAGAAAAGATTCATCAGCATGGAAAAATGAAACAGCCGCTCGAAATTCTCCGGGATGTAACAGGAGAAGGACTGAATGCCACTTACCTTGCCGACTACCTCACAAATAAATATCAGGAGGTCTACAGACTATCCTTGAAGCAGTAGCCTTTTCCACTATGTTTAATATGGAAAGGCGAGGGTGAGGAAGTTGCCATATTTAGCAATCGCCTTTGCGGCACTCATGTGGGGGTTAATTGGATTTTTTGTCAAGGGTCTTTCTTCGGCAGGGTTCAGCGCAATGGACATAGTCACAATCAGAGTGACTGTGGCTGCAATAGTGCTGATCGGCATAGGTATTATCTTTTATCGTTCCTATTTAAAAATAAACTGGAGCGATTTGCCGCTGTTTATGGGCACCGGCCTGTTAAGCATTGTGTTTTTTAACTGGTGTTACTTTACTGCCATGGAAAAGATGAATATTCCGGTGGCCGCAGCGCTTCTTTATACATCACCGGCATTTGTGATTGTTTTATCGTTGCTGTTTTTAAAAGAAAAATTAACTGTTTACAAGGTGATTGCTGTAGTTGGAACAATCACCGGCTGTACATTGGTGGCCGGGGTTTATTCCGTTCAAGGAAGCAGCTTTCCAGTTTCAAGTATCATGATTGGTTTGGGAGCTGGTCTGGGCTATGCGCTATATAGTATTTTCGGGAAATTAGCGCTAAGGAAATACCACCCTTTTACTCTCACAATCTATACATTTGTGACAGCTTCGGTCTTTATGCTCCCTGTGTTTTTCACAGGGGAAAAAGTGCAAATTGGCTGGAGCGGGGACTTTTACCTGTATGCTCTTGGGCTGGGGGTCGTACCAACAGTCCTGGCCTATTTTGCTTACTCCTGGGGATTGGGGAAAGTTGATAGCAGTACTGCGGCCATCATTGCTACGATTGAACCTGTAGCTGCGGCCTTCCTTGGGGTGATGGCTTTTGGAGATACCCTCAATATATCCCAAACATTGGGAATCGTACTTATTCTTTTATCAGTATCAGCTGTAAATCTTCCAAAGAGAAAACGCCAGCTTGAAGGTTAAACTGTTCATGCAAACAGACAAAAAAGCGCTCCATGACTGAATGGAACGCTTTTTTTGTTTTTCCTGGGCAGTCTGCTACCAAAGCTTATAGCCTTTTGATCCGACTGGAGCATTTTGGATCATATCAATGAATGGGATGGTGTAGGCGAACAAGATTAGAAGTACAGCAATACCAAGCCAAAGCTTCCAGTTTTCAAGCACCATTGGCGCTTTTTCCCTCTTGTCTGCTGCTTCACCCACTGGGAAATCCTCTTCGCCTTTAGGAGCTAAGAAAGCAAGATTGATAAAAATGTAGAGCATCAGAATGATTCCCAAGAATAAAATCGAACCGCCAACAGCCTGCGCGATTTGATATGGAATCCACTCGGCTGCCTGAGCTGCACCCCCATACTCAGAGTATGCAGAGCGGCGAGGAGCACCGAGCAAACCTGCCGCATGCATAGCCCCCGACATAAAGGTCATGCCAATTGCCCAGAAAACTCCCTGGACAATGGCCAGTTTGTTCATCGCCTTTGTCAAAGTCCTGCCAGTAAGATGCGGGACAAGCCAGTAGCTTATACCAAAAAACGTAAGAACTACAGCTGTTGCGACCGTCAAGTGAAAGTGGCCTGTGACCCAGATTGTATTATGGACAACTTGGTTCATCTGATGAGATGCATTAATTATGCCGCCAGCGCCGGCAGGGATAAAGCTCAGCATCCCAATAAATGGAACGATAAAACGCGCATCGCCCCATGGCAGCTTTTTGAGCCAACCGAACAGCCCCGTTGCTCCCTTTGAACGGCCAAAGGTTTCAAAAGTGGCAAAAAGTGAAAAGGCTGTCATAAGGGATGGGATGATGACCATAAAAGTCAAAATAACCTGGAAAAATTTCCATGCAGGGTCAATGCCGGGCTCCAGTAGCTGATGGTGGAAGCCAACAGGGATGGAGAATAGTAAAAAGAGGATAAAAGTTAAACGGGCAAGTGAATCCGAAAAAATCTTTCCGCCAATAATTTTTGGAATGATCACATACCATGCCATATAAGCTGGCAGCAGCCAGAAATAAACCAGGGGTGCCCAAAATACCAGAATAATGTTCTGCTTATCGCTACATCAACGGTTTCAACCAGGCCCAGTGACCAAGGCAATAACTGAAATAAGACGGTAGAGGCAACCCCAATGGTGGCAATAATCCACATCAGAGTATTTACCAATGACATAAAAGTCAGCAGCGGGCTGGGTTTTCCAGGGTTTTTCTTTCTCCATGCAGCATACGCCATGATGATGACCGAACCGTCAACCCAGCTTCCGACAATCACCAGGGTAAGCCCAAGATAGTAGAGGGCATGTGCCTGCAGAGGTGCGTAAAAAGTATATAAAACAGAAGCCTCATTCAATAGAATCATCACCGCTGCCATAATGGTCCCCGCAGTCATGATCCAGAAACCAGTCCAGCCTGCGAGACGCTGTTTATTGGTTAAAGTTCCCGAAGTACGGCTTACAGCGACGATCTGAAAACCAATGATAAAGAAAGTAGTCAAAACAAGTCCGAGAACTACACCATGGACCGTCAGAATTTGATAGTACCCAATCCCGGCAGGTAGCTGGAATTTTCCCGACCTTACCAGTACTTGTAGCAGACCGGCCATGCCGCCCACTGCAAGGGCGATAAAAGCTACATAAAAATGAGCCATGCCAAGTTTTCCGTCCCTGCGGTCCACTTTTATTTTTTCAGATACAGAATTCATTTTTCCACCACCTTAATTTTAGACGTCATCATATGGTGTCCGGCTCCGCAATATTCGTTGCAGAGAATCAGAAATTCTCCTGTTTTGTCAAAGGTTGTTGTGAATTCAGAAATATAGCCGGGCTCCAGCATCATATTAATATTGGTTCCGGCGACGGAAAAGCCATGAACCACATCCTTAGTGGTTGCCAGCACCTTCACTTTTGCACCTAAAGGCACCTCTACTTCACCAGGGTTGTATTGGAAGGCGGAAGCGACGAATACTAGTTCATAATCCCATTCTTTTCCTTTAACTTTTTTTAGCCCAGGCTGATCAAATGGCGCAGTGGTATCTACCTTTTCTGGATTGATTGTAGCAAGGCAGCTGGGAGGCTGATTCCCCAGGTAAAAGGCGCTTACGCCTACGACCGAAAGGAAGACTAGCAATGTGGCTACGCCAAATATCAGCCAGATTTTTTCAAATTTGTGAATATGCATGTTCATTCATTCCCCTTTGGTTATTTATACTAGAATCGATCAACAAATAAATAAAAAACGCCAACCCAAGTAATGATCAGAAAGAACCCAAGCAAGAAAACGGAGGCCAATGTTCCTTTCAATGAAGATTGGTCTTCCACCTTCGTGCTCGTCTTTTTTTCGAGTCCAGGCTGTGCCACTAATGCCCACTCCCTTCCGTTAATTAAACAATGAGTACATTTTCATCATACAAAACAATTGTGTAACTGCCATCGGGTTTTCCCCAGTTCACAAATTGTTCATTCTTGTTATATTTACTATGATAGTAGTGTAAAGTTGTTGTAACAGTGATTTTTATCACATCACTTCGGGGGAAGCTGTGAACAATATGTGAAACCGCATTTTGTGAAAAAGTGGGCATTTGAAAGGGTATCAAAACAGTATCGGGAATATGCCTGGATGAATATACAAACAAATAGAGAATTTTTTGCGAACTATTAATTCGCAGTTTGTAAAAAATATTCGGATTTCAGTGATTACTATTGAAATATTAAGAGCAAGTGTTATAATAATTTATGAAATTGATAGTTTCACTCATATAATCGCAGGGATATGGCCTGCAAGTTTCTACCGGATTGCCGTAAATAATCCGACTATGAGTGGGCAATGGGAAGACCCTCTTATGGTTCTTCTGAAACCTTTAACGCCAGATGCCTGGAGGTCATTGCTTCACTCGAACCTTGATGTGAAGCTTTGACCTCCAGGCATTTTTATTTTGGTTCAAAAGGAGCAGGAGAACATGAGACTATTGCAGCAAAAGATCTTGCAAGAGGGAAAGGTCTTATCCGATTCAGTGTTAAAGGTAGATTCTTTTCTAAACCATCAGGTTGACCCAATTTTAATGAAAGAGATCGGGAAAGAATTCGCAAATAGATTCAAAGAAGTACCAGTAACAAAGATTCTTACGATTGAATCTTCAGGGATTGCACCGTCTGTTATGGCAGGGTTATATATGGATGTTCCTGTTATTTTTGCGAGAAAGCGAAAGTCGCTTACTTTAACTGAAAATCTCTTAACATCATCTGTCTATTCTTTCACAAAGAATGAGTCCAATGAGATTTCCGTTTCAAATAATTTTCTGCAGGAAAATGACCATGTGCTTATCATTGATGATTTCCTTGCAAACGGAGAAGCAGCGCAGGGACTGATCAATATTGTCAAGCAGGCAGGAGCGAACGTTTCAGGAATCGGGATTGTGATTGAAAAGGCATTTCAGGATGGCGGGGAGAAATTAAGGCTGCAGGGCTATAAGGTGGAATCACTTGCACGTATTCAATCCCTGGCAAATAAACAGGTAACTTTTATCCGGGAAAGAGAGGAAGCATTAAAATGAAAAACAATCCATTAAAGATTGCTTCACTGGGAATCCAGCATGTATTGGCCATGTATGCAGGGGCTGTAGTTGTTCCGTTGATTGTCGGAGGTGCTCTCGGCTTGACGGGAGAACAGCTTACTTACCTTGTGTCCATTGACATTATGATGTGCGGAATCGCAACGCTGCTTCAAGTCTGGAAAAATAAGTACTTTGGGATTGGCTTGCCGGTCGTTCTTGGGTGTACCTTCACTGCCGTTGGGCCAATGATTTCAATAGGGGCCGAATATGGCATTTCCTCCATTTATGGTGCAATTCTTGTTTCAGGACTATTTGTTGTGTTAGTCTCTAGTATCTTCGGCAAATTGATTAAGTTCTTTCCGCCCGTTGTTACAGGTTCAGTTGTTACCATTATCGGAATTACGCTAATCCCAGTTGCCATGAATAATATGGCAGGGGGAGAAGGAAGTGCTGACTTTGGATCCCTGTCCAATATTTCGCTTGCATTTGGTACCCTTCTTTTCATCATTGTTCTGTACCGCTTCTTTGATGGCTTTGTTCGTTCCATTTCAATCCTTCTTGGACTGGCCGCAGGAACTGTTACAGCATCCTTCATGGGCTTGACAGACTTTTCAGCTGTCGGCGAAGCATCGTGGTTCCATATGCCTGCGCCGCTATACTTTGGTATGCCAACCTTTGAAGTAACACCGATTCTCACAATGGTTCTAGTCGCTTTGGTCGGCATGGTTGAGGCGACAGGAGTTTATTTCGCACTCAGCGATATTTACAGGCAGAAACTGACAGGACAGGAAATGGCCAGGGGTTACCGTGCAGAAGGCCTTGCCATCATCCTGGGTGGCCTGTTTAACTCTTTCCCATATACAACTTATTCTCAAAATGTCGGGCTTATCCAGCTGTCTGGGGTCAAAGGGAAAAATGTAATTTACACGGCCGCCGGAATGCTGGTTCTTCTCGGGCTGGTACCAAAAATCGGCGCGCTGACGACCGTCATTCCTTCGGCTGTACTGGGCGGAGCAATGGTAGCGATGTTTGGGATGGTTATTGCATATGGAATAAAAATGCTGAACAAGGTTGATTTTACTTCTCAGGAGAATCTCCTGATCATTGCTTGTTCTGTTGGAATGGGCCTTGGCGTCACTACTGTCCCAAGCCTGTTTGCAGAAATGCCTGCAAGTGTGCAAATTCTTACCAGCAACGGGATTGTGGCAGGAAGTTTAACAGCAATAGCATTGAATATCCTGTTTAATGTCATCCCTGGCAGAAAAACCCGCTCCATTCCAGTTCTGGAAGAGCAGAAAGCGTCCTGACAATTATTGGAATAATATATTTTCCAGCATTCCTTGCTATTCAGTCTTCAGTTTGTTATTCTTAAAAAGAATTATTTTTGTTCGCTATGTAAGGATCGATAAGTGATAAAGCTTTACGTCTTGAATATGAGCAAGGATAGTAATACATTGTGCGTTCTTCGCACTGGGAGGCAACAAACATGGAAAATGGAAAAGTAAAATGGTTTAATGCAGAAAAAGGTTTCGGATTCATCGAACGTGAAGGCGGAGAAGATGTATTCGTTCATTTCTCAGCAATTCAAGGCGAAGGCTTTAAATCTTTAGATGAAGGCCAGGAAGTATCTTTTGATATCGAACAAGGCCAGCGCGGAGCTCAAGCAGCAAACGTCCGCAAAATGTAATTAAAAGAATTAACAGGCAGCCCTTATTCAAGGGGCTGCCTGTTTTTTTGTGGAGATAGGTTCAGAAGGACTTTCTTTCTGAACCTTATTCGCTTTTTACTTGAATGTTTTTCTCTTCAGAGTGGACCTGCATAGGCTGATTTGTTGCCATGATAATAATAGTTCTCGATGAATAGGCTATATTTCCTCAAACAGCATTTTATATGAAACAAGTTAAAGCATTGCCGGCTGTCAATCAGTCTTTACCTATCGTTACAGGTGTTTTGTTCGCTAACGGCAGGGTGACCGGGGAGCCAGCCCTAAGCTCCTTGGTTCTTCAAAAATCTTCTCCCGCAGGTGGCTTCGCAGCTCCAATCATTTGGACTTTATCCGCAGTAGGCAATCATAAAATTCATAGTCTCGAAGATTCATCCAAAGCTGTTTTTTTGTTTTTATTTCACCTTTATTTGGCCGAAGCAATAAACTAGTATAAATTGATCCTGTCAGGGATGTGATGAAAGATGCAGAAGTTTTACTGCGACCGGTGCCGTCAGCTGTATAATGAATTGCAAACCTGTAAGCGCTGCGGTACATTGGCGGTCAAGAAAATTTGGATTGAGGTACAATCCCAGCCGAATTCTAAATAAACCAAAGGCATCGGGGTTCCGGTGCCTTTTTTCGATAATGTGTTAAAATGTTTTTGGAAAAATAGAAAAGGAATGGTGATTTAATGTTTTTGCCTTCATTTAGTTTAGATGGAAAAGTGGCAGTCGTAACAGGTGCAGGAAGAGGAATCGGAAGAGCCCTGGCAATAGGGTTTGCAGAGGCTGGGGCAGATGTAGTCCTGATTGCCAGAACTGAAGGAGATCTCAAGGATACTGCGGGAATCATCAAAGACATGGGCAGGGAAGCCCTCCCAATTCGTGCCGATGTAACCAGCAGAGAAGAAATACATAATGCCATTTCCAGGATCCATGGCAAGTGGGGGAAAATTGATATTCTTATCAATAATGCGGGAATGAACATTCGCAGCAAGGCTCTTGATGTGTCTGAACAGGAGTGGCAGACAATCATGGATACTAACCTGAAATCGGCCTTTATGATGTCCCAGGAAGTCGGGGCATTGATGAAAGAACAGGATACCGGAGGAAGGATCATCAATATCGCTTCAGTAGCTGGCCATGTCGCACTTCGTACAGGCGTCGTCTATGCTTCTACAAAAGCAGCCATGATTCAAATGACAAAAGTGCTGGCCATGGAGTGGGGTCAGTATGGAATCAATGTGAACAGTATTGGGCCATGGTATTTTAAAACGCCGCTGACGGAAAAATTGCTCGCGGATGAGGAGTATCTGAGGGACATTCTTGCGGTTACCCCTCTGGATCGTGTTGGGGAGCTTCCCGAACTGGTTGGACCCGCAGTGTTCTTAAGTTCCGATGCAGGCAGCTATGTAACCGGCCAGACATTGTTTGTGGACGGGGGCATGACAATTCACGGCTTTTAACTTTTTCAACTGGTAATGATTTTCTGCTGTATAGAGCGTTACAATCCATTATAATAAAGAGGCACAGCAACTCCCTTCAAAACGTCAGGCCTTCCCGATTTTTCGGGAAGGCTTTTTTTCTACCTATAGAGTTTTTCTGATAAAAATAGAGCTTCTTTGTCCTGTCAGTAGTTTCACTGCATAGTCGCTGGGTAAATGGAAAAAGTAACCTTATGAAGAAGTGAGGAGAGTAGCCGAATGCCGACCATTCTTTCAGTGGAAGAAGCAACCCCGCCTTATTCTATTGGGCAGGACAGGGTGATGGAGTTTGCAGAAGAACTTTTTTCTGAATCGTTTAAAGATATTAAGAGATTGCTGCCCGTATTTATGAATGCCCAGATTGAGAAACGCTATTTTGCCAAGGACCTGGAATGGTTCAAGAGTGATCATAGCTTTCAGGAAAAAAACGATGCCTTTATTGAAGCTGCCCTAAGGCTTGGGACAGAGGCCATTGAAAAATGCCTTTCCAGCACCAACTTCCTACAGGAACCTGTTCCATTTGAAGATATTGACGCAATCTTTACGATAACGAGCTCCGGGCTTGCGACACCGAGCATTGAGGCAAGGATTATGAATATCCTGCCTTTTTCTCCCCATACAAAACGAATACCCATTTGGGGACTCGGGTGTGCCGGTGGGGCATCTGGATTGTCCAGAGCCTATGAGTACTGTCTTGCCTTCCCAAAAGCGAATGTATTAGTCCTTTCAATTGAATTATGCAGTCTGACCTTCCAGAGAAATGACCGTTCTAAAAGCAATCTTGTCGGAACCTCGCTGTTTGCCGATGGGGTGGCATGTGCCCTCGTTTGCGGGGAAGAATCTCCTTATCAGAAAAACCGTATGAGGGAAGCTGTACCTCGGGTGCTGGCAGCGAACTCGACTTTAATGAAGGATTCCCTGGATGTCATGGGGTGGGATGTGAAAAACGAAGGTCTATATGTTGTCTTTTCGAGGAGCATACCCAGCATTGTAGAAAACTGGCTTGGGCCCAATGTAACTGGATTTCTACACTCTCAAGGCATCATGGTTTCTGACCTAACCCACTTTATTGCTCATCCTGGCGGAAAAAAAGTGTTGGATGCCTACATAAACACTTTGAATCTGCCTCCAAATATGACAGATATATCACTTAAAATCCTACGGAATTATGGAAACATGTCCTCAGCTACCATTCTTTACGTTCTTAAGGATTTCATGTTAAACGCTGAATCTGGCGAACTTGGGCTTGCAGCTGCCCTGGGTCCGGGTTTTAGCTCAGAACTGCTGCTGCTGAGGTGGGAATAGGATGGCATTTTTAATATTTATCGGGTTTATCATTGTCCAAAGACTGTCAGAACTGGCTGTTGCGCGAAGAAATGAACAGTGGATGAAGGCCAAGGGAGCCATTGAGTTTGGATCAGGGCATTATCCTTTTATTGTTTTCGTCCATACAGCATTTATCCTTTCAACGATTTTTGAAGTCTATTATTATAATCGGGGCTTGTCCACTTTCTGGCCAGTGCTTCTTGCCGTATTTTTACTGACACAGGGGATAAGAGTATGGGCCATTTCATCGCTGGGACCTTACTGGAATACTAAAATCATTGTCCTTCCAAATGCGGATATTGTCAAAAAGGGGCCTTACCGGTTCATTAAGCATCCAAACTACCTGGTTGTCGCGGTGGAAATTATCACAATTCCGTTACTGTTCAATGCGTATTTTACAGCCTTCATATTTACTGGGCTGAATCTTCTGATCCTGGGCATCAGAATTCCGGCTGAGGAGCAAGCTCTTAATGAACTGACTTATTATGAAGCACAATTTGAGGACAATAGCCGTTTCATCCCAAAGTTGTTAAAAAAGTATGATAAATAATGAAACTCATTGATAATGAGAATCAATAATGCTACTATTGTTAATAGGCTGAAATTGATTCTCAATTACGGTGTTATCATCTACAGGGATGGTGAGTTAACAATGACTTCATTATTTGTTATAACGACTGTAGCCATATATTCAGGTGTCATGAAATATGTATTAGGCCATGTGCTTAAAACCAATAACTAAACAAACCATTTGTACGGCCCGGAAAATCGCTCCGGGCTTTTATTTTTAGCTCCGTGCTGATTACCGTGTCCAGTGGGGTTAGGTTACGAAAGTCTCCCGGCGCTGAACGTGCCAGCTTTGCGCCTTTCCCCCTTTCCATGAAAGACTCCTGCGCCATTCTTCCTCAATCAACGGTTTGCTGTAACTGAATGTATTATTAAACAGCCTATTTTCAAAATTAATATTGGGAAAAGAGTGAAAAATCATATAAAATGAAGGAGGAATTCACAAATCTGTCACAAGGGGTTTATCAAATGGGTCATTTAGTTGCACGAAAAGAAAAGCAGCTGCTTGGGAAAATCCTGCAGCTTCAACAATTGTTTTTAAACCATGAAAATATAGATGCTTCTGACAAGTCAATCGAGCTCGGCAGAAAATTGATGGAAAAAGAGTATGCTGTGGCTTTTTGCGGCCATTTCTCAGCAGGGAAATCCAGTATGATCAATACTCTTGTCGGCGAGGAGATTCTCCCTTCGAGTCCGATTCCGACCAGTGCCAACCTTGTGAAAGTAAAACAGGGGGAAGAATATGCCCGTGTTTTCTTTAAGGAAGGAATTCCGAGGCTATATCCTGCTCCTTATGATTATGAGACAGTCAAGAATTTTTGCAAGGACGGAGATCAAATTGAGAGCATTGAAATTAGCCATGCTGGAAGCGGATTTCTGAAAGACGTTGTCATCATGGATACTCCTGGGATTGACTCGGCTGACGACGCACACCGAATCGCTACTGAATCGGCTCTCCATTTAGCGGACCTTGTTTTTTATGCTATGGATTACAACCATGTTCAATCAGAATTAAATTTTTTATTTACCAAAGGGCTGACTGATGCAGGCAAGGAGCTTTACCTGGTAGTAAACATGATTGACAAGCATCGGGAAGAAGAATTGCGGTTTGAGGAATTCAAGCAAAGTGTGGCTGACTCGTTTGACGCATGGGGTGTCCGGCCAAAGGGAATATTTTATACCTCTTTAAGGAATTCAGAACTGCCATATAATCAATTTATTGAACTTAAGCAGTTTTTACGGGAGAGAATTTCTCACAGGGACCAGCTGCTTCCTGCATCTGTTTTCAATTCATTGGTCAAAGTAACAGAAGACCATATTAAACTAATCTCTACGCAGGCTGAGGAGCAATCGGAAGCCTGTCTTTCAGCACTGAGTGCAGTCCCCGAAGAAGAGTGGCCTAGGCTTGCCAGCAAGCATGCCGATCTCAAAGCCAGGGTTGAGGGTCTGCTTCAAAGGGAGGTCAATGCAGCATCCAGCTTTTCCAATGAGCTGGACAGCATTTTGAAAAATGCATATTTAATGCCATTTCAGACGAGGGAACTCGCAGCTGCTTATTTAGAAGCTATGCAGCCAGGATTCAAAGCAGGCTTGTTCTTTGCTAAACAAAAGACTGCGCAGGAACGGTCGGAAAGGCTCGAGCGGTTTTATCAGGATCTTGCGGAAAAGGTAAAGGCCCAGCTTGACTGGCATGTACGGGAATATTTCCGCAGACTGTTAAAAGAATCTGGAATTCGTAATACTGAACTTGACAAAAAAGCACAGAATTTCCAAATTGACTTTTCAAAAGAACTGCTGACAGATACGGTCAAAACTGGCGCAATGGCAACAGGGGACTATGTGTTAAATTATACTTCGGATGTAGCTGAGGCTTTGAAGAGACATGCGCGCAAGCAGGCAGCTGCTTTTAGGGACGGTTATTTGGCAGAAATAAAGGCAGAGGTCCAAAATGAAATCAATGAAATGAATGGTAAATTGCAGGAGCTCGAATCCCTTGACAGTATGTACAGAAATCTATTGGCTGTTCAGGACCTCCTGGATAAGAAGAAAAAAGCAATATTTGAAGTTTTATATGGTGAGGAGGAAACTGAAGTAAATGACCAGGCAGCCAGGGCTGTCTTCATGAAGGTTCAGAAGGAAGAGATTGTCACAGAGTCGGCTACAACCAAAACAGTGTTGGCGGAGAGCATGAAAACAGAAGAGTTACAGGAAGATGGCCAACCCGATACCAATAAACTTCCGGGCATAAATCGAACACAAGTTAACACTCTTGTAAAGAAACTGCATCACACTTCAGGATTAGTTGCCGATTTGCCGGGACTAAAAAGAATTTCCAAAGAATTGAGGGATAAAGCGGCGAGCCTGGAAAACCAGCAGTTTACCGTGGCGCTGTTCGGAGCTTTCAGTGCTGGTAAATCTTCCTTTGCCAATGCGCTCATCGGCGAAAACCTGCTCCCTGTTTCACCCAATCCTACTACGGCGGCAATCAATAAAATTAAACCAGTTGATAAAGAGCATCCACATGGCACAGTCATGGTGAAAGTAAAAGAACAGACACTGCTCCTTGAAGAGGTAAACCGTTCCCTTAAACTATTTCAGCTCGAGGCTTCAAGCCTGCAGGATGCAACTGACAAGATTGCTGCTATCACAGACAAAAAGGCAAACACTGGCTCATCTGAAAATCTTCACTATTCATTCCTGAGAGCCTTTGCCAAGGGTTACCCTTTATTCAGCAACCGTTCAGGCATGGTTTTTGAAACAGATTTGGATTCCTTCCGGGGCTATGTCGCAGATGAGGAAAAGTCATGTTTTGTTGAATGGATCGAGGTTTATTATGAATGTGAACTCACAAATGAAGGGATTACTCTTGTTGATACTCCAGGAGCTGACTCCATTAATGCCCGGCATACCGGAGTGGCCTTTGATTATATTAAAAATTCCGACGCCATTCTGTTTGTCACTTATTATAATCACGCATTTTCAAGAGCAGACCGGGAATTTCTCATCCAGCTTGGCAGAGTGAAGGATACCTTCGAACTTGATAAGATGTTCTTTATTGTAAATGCCATCGATTTGGCCGGCTCAGAAGAAGAAATGAATTCCGTCCTTGAGTATGTGGAAGGGCAGCTTGTTCAATACGGAATTAGGAAACCTCATATGTACCCAGTATCAAGCCTTCAGGCGCTGCAGGAAAAATTGGAAGCAAGGCCTTTGCTGACATCAAAATTCCAGGTCTTTGAAAAGGCGTTTTATTCATTTATCTCCGACGACCTTATGAAAATGGCAATGGATTCCGCAGAAGCCAAGCGGCAGCAGTCTCTAAGTCTTTTGGAAAGAATGATTCATTCTGCCGAGGAAGGGCAAGAGGAAAAAGACTTAAAGCTTAAGCAACTGGAGAACCAAAAGGCTGCCGTACTTAGCCTGATCAACAGAAAGGAACCTGAAATTCTTCTGAATCAGCTCACCCAGGAATCCGATGAATTAATTTATTATATTAAACAGAGAGTATTTTTCCGTTTCGGAGAATTTTTCCGTGAAGCCTTTAATCCAACTCTAATTAAACAGGATGGGCGTGACTTAAAAAGAGCCCTGCAGACGGCTCTGGACGAGCTGATATCCAGTATCGGATATGACCTCCTCCAGGAAATGAGGGCGTCCACATTGAGGATCGAAGCCTTTATTGGAAAAGTTCTTCAAGAGTTCCAGCACCAGCTCAAAGAAGAAATCAGAAGAGTGAATGCTGACATGGCATGCTCCTTTTGGGAGATGCAGGAGTTTCCAGAGATAGAGTTTGAAGAAGCTCTTAAGGATCTCGACAAAACGCTATTCAAAAAGGCACTTGGGCTATTCAGGAATCCCAAAGCATTCTTCGAAAAGAATGAAAAAAAGGACATGAGCGATGCCCTGGAACAGCTGCTTCAGCATCCGGCCGATGATTACCTGAGGGTGCAAAATGACCTTCTCAAGCACCATTACGACAAAGTGATGAGGCAATGTTTTAAAGAACTGCTGGACGACTATACTGAGCAGGCGAAGGAATACTATGTCGGGGTAGAGTCGGCATTAACAATCGATTATCCTATAGATGACCTTAAAAATATTTTATGTTCCTTAAAAGAACAGTCCAAGGAAGTGTGACGAGTGGAGGAATGGCTCAAAAAAATTGAGACTGACCATCACATTGATGTCCTGTTTGCCTGTGAGGCAGGCAGCAGGGCATGGGGATATCATTCCCCTGAATCAGACCGGGATATCCGGTATATATATAAATACAAGGAATTAAGAGACTACCTCTCAATCGATGATCCACCTGAAGTCATCGACCACTCGTTCCCGTTTGATTCTCAGGGCTGGGATGTAAAAAAGGCGTTCCGTTTAATGAGGAAATCAAACCCCAGCCTGCTGGAATGGTCTTATTCTCCTATTGTCTACAGGAATCGAGACGGTTTTGGAAATAAACTGAGGGAAATTATTAAATACGGTTATTCTCCCTATTCATTGGGCAAACACTACCTGAACCTTGCAAAGAGAAACCTCAAGGATGCAGAAGGTAGCTCCAATTTGGCTGGGCGGCAGAAACAGCTTTTATACAGCCTCCGCTCTTTGATGATCATCAAAGGGCTGAGCGAAAACCAGGAAATCTCGGCACGACTATTCCCGGGATGCATGAAGCATTCATCTGATGGCACCAGTCCAGAATTGGCTGCCTATCTAAAATTGGTCAATGCCAGGAAAAATAGCTCGTTGCTTTTTCCTGGGGAGGTGGAGGAGGTTATGGAGCTGATTCATTGCCTGCTTAATTGTTTAGAGGAAACAGTGGAGGACTTTGGGACTGGCAAGCAGATGACAGAATTACTTGATAAATGGTTTTGGGAGTCGCTCGAATCGCAGGGGAAGGATACATGAAAGGCTCTTATCATGCTTGCGCAACCTGCATTCATTTTGTTGCAAAACGCATGGACGGAAAAATGTCCTATTTTTGCGGCCGGCTTGGATATGAAACAAAAACAACCTATCAATTTAAGTGCTGGGAGCCAAAGGATAAAGTGAAAGAGCTGATGAATAAGCGGGGCCATAATGAATAAGCATCGGTTACTGAGATACCGGTGCTTTTCTGCGTCTTTTTGCTGGAAAAGGATATAAAGGGCGGACATTCATGTTATAATGATAAAGTTGTTTTTTACCCTATTTATGAGAAAGCAATGTAACCTGTTAAAGCCGAAGGAGGAAATCCAAAAATGAACAAGCCTACATTGATGCTTGTAGACGGTATGGCTTTGTTATTTAGAGCCTTTTATGCGACTGCTGTTACTGGTCAATTTATGATAAATTCCAAAGGGATTCCAACGAACGGTGTCCAAGGCTTTGTCAAGCATATGCTGACAGCCATTTCAAATTTTAAGCCCAGCCATGTTGCAATATGCTGGGATATGGGAAGTAAAACCTTCAGGACGGATTTGTTTCCGGATTATAAGGCGAATCGGGGGGAAGCTCCTGTTGAGCTGATTCCACAGTTTGACCTTGTCAAGGATATAGTAGAGGCCTTCGATATTCCCAATATTGGCCTTGCCGGATATGAAGCAGATGACTGCATCGGCACGATAGCAAAAAGAGTTGGGGACGATATGCAGGTATCCATCCTGACAGGGGACAAAGATATCCTGCAGCTTATTGATGACCGGATTTCCGTGATTCTCCTCCAAAAAGGGTATGGGAATTACATGGTGCATAACCGAGAGACACTATATACCGAAAAAGGAATTTGGCCCGAGCAAATGATCGATCTCAAGGCATTGATGGGAGATCCAAGTGATAACTATCCAGGAGTCCGGGGAATTGGAGAGAAGACGGCTGTGAAATTGCTGCAGCAGTTCTCAAATGTAGAAGGGATTCTTGACAATCTTCACCTTCTGACAAAATCACAGCGGGCTAAAATTGAGCAGGATCTGGAGATGCTGCACCTTAGCAGGCAGCTTGCAGAGATTAAGTGTGATGTGGAAATTGATTGTGATCTATCTGCAGCTATGTATGAAATTAATCGGGAAAAGATTTTGAATAAATTCCAGGAAGTGGAGTTCAGGGGGCTGCATAAACTGATTTCCGTCCAAAATCAAAAAGAATTAGCGTAAAGAAACGGCTGCTATTCGCCGTTTCTTTTTTTGTGTGCGCAAGGTTCATTCTAATACTATTTTGTATTGCTTCGTTTAGCTGCATTTTCAAGCTTGGATTTCGGGTCTTCCGTCAGTTCTGCATCCTGCCCGTAGCCTTGCGGATTGACGCCAGGGGCTTTAGTTCCTCTGCCGGACTTTTTGCTCATTTCGCTGCACTCCCCTTTGAGATTGTTTAAACTTTTACCAAAAAGTGAAATAACTTAATAGGCTGTCCTTTACGCCAACGCTGTTCATCAGGCTGATGATTAGAGCGTTTCGCATTCTTATTATGCTTCGAAAGAATAAAAACAGCCGCTTTTTTTCAAAATAAAATGGAGGTGAGCGATTTGAACAAAGGCATAGTCATTGCATTATCAAGTATCGGAATCGCACAAGCATTAAAAATTCCCTTACATTATATGAAAACCAAGGAATGGAAACCGGGTCTATTTGTAGCGACAGGTGGAATGCCAAGTTCCCATTCAGCTGGTGTTTCATCTTTAACCACTTATATTGCTTTGAAACGGGGCGTTCCTTCGATTGATTTTGCCCTATCGGTTGTCTTTGGGCTAATCGTCATGTATGATGCTCAAGGAATTCGCAGACAGGCCGGGGAACTTACCTTAAAGGTAAATGACCTTGACGAATTAATCGATAAAATCCATGAAGATGATCCTGTGGAATATGAGGAAAAAGCGCCAGATCCATTGAAAGAGGTTCTGGGGCATAAACCAGGTGAAGTTCTTGGAGGTGCCGCGCTAGGGGTTTTGCTTGGCATGGCGGGTTATTATTTAACAAAAAAAGGATAGAAAATTGTCGAATCCTCTGGTAATATCTACATAGGAGATACTCACCAGAGAGGGCTGAGCCATCAGTGAAAACATTGGAAGATTTTTTGCTGGACCTTAAAGGCAAAGGTTTTCAATTTGGAGAAGATGCTGTAGGCTTCATTTATTTTGGGAAGCAATATACCGGTTCAACGGATGAATTAACCATTATTGCTATCGAGCTGACATTGAAGTCACAAAAAAAGTTTGACGGCAGCTTTTATATTTCTTTGCTTGAAATGTTCCCTGCCAATAATATCAAGACCAGGAAGCAAGCCATCCGATATGTGAAGCAAAAACAGCTTCTCCCGATTTAAAGAAAAGATTAAATATAATTTAGAGGTGAGCTGGCCCAGAAAGTGATTTACACTTCTGAGTCGGCTCCTTTTTTTACATGCAGGTTGAATTTCTTTCTCCATCGATCCAGCACGGACGAAGGCAATTCAGCTGCCACCATTCCAAGAAAAATAAACAGGCAGCCAAGTGCTGCGCTGTAGGACAGCCTGTCTCCTGCCCAGAAATAACCTGTAATTGCTGCAAAGACAGGCTCCATGGCAAAAATTAAGGCGACCCTTGTCGCTGATGTATATTTTTGAAAATTAGTCTGGATTAAAAAGGCAAGGGCGGTTGCAAAGACTGCGGTAACAAGCAGGGCGGCTGCGACCTCAGGTGAAAGGAGCACAGCAGGATTAAATGCCTGCTTCCAGTCTTCAAACAGCCAGGCCAAGGCTCCTGACAGAAGAGCGACTGTGGCAATCTGGACGACCGTGAGGAGCAATGAAGGGTAATGGCTGCTGTATTTTCCAGTCATCAGGATGTGGAAGGCAAATCCGACCGCACAGATCAATATAAATCCATCCCCCATGTTTAGCGAGGCTATGTCGGTCAGTGTGAGTAAATAAAGGCCGGCAGTTGCAGCAGCTGCACCCAGATAAGAATTAACCCCAAGTTTATGCTTAAAAATAAGTACGGTAAACAGAGGGACCAGTACTACACTGAGTCCGGTTATAAATCCAGCTTTAGATGAGGTCGTATACACTAGACCAAGAGTCTGGAAAGCGTATCCGATAAACAGACATATTCCTATCATTATTCCTGACGTTAACAGCTTGATGCTGAACATTTTAAGCTGCTGCCGTTCAAAGAGAAGAAGCCAAAAGCCCAGCAGAATGGCAGCCAACGTAAATCTCACAGCATTAAAAGATAATGGCTCCAGAAAAGAAATGGCATTCTGGACAAGGACAAAAGTGGCTCCCCAGATGAGGGCCACCAAAAGCAGTGAAACATCCGCGAACCATGTGGGCTTCATTCAGAATCCATCCTTTTGGCAGGATTGCTGCGAATGGCTTTACGAGCTAGCTCATCTGCCATTTTATTAGTGGAAGAAGGAATCCACTTCATAAAAAAAAGATCAAACTGTCCCGCCAATTGAAGGGCTTTTTCCAGAAGCGGAGCGTAAACCCGGTTTTTTACAAATTCTTTTTCAACGCCATTGTTAACAAGCTCAGAATCCGTCCTGAATGATACCGTTTTGAAATTTTTCTCCAGGCAGATTTCAAGCCCTTTAATAAAAGCATGGTACTCGGCTTCATTGTTTGTCATTTCGCCCAGCGGGATTGAATATCGGAATACTTCGCCGTTCGCATTAATAAAAATACCTGCGCCGCTCGGTCCGGGATTTCCGGCACTGGCACCGTCTATATACACTTCAATCAAAGGAACTTTGCTCCTTTCTGGTTTATAATGTTTTAGGTAAGTGTATCATAAAACAGCAGTGTTGAACGATAATATAAAATAATATAAAAACACAATATGATGACGGCTCAAAAGGGGTGGAAAAATGAAATATAAATTAGAATGGAAATATAAATTAAAAGGATCTGAAGGAATCGATTTCACATCCGACTGGCTTAACGGTGAATTGGCCCTGCAGGCAGGGGAAGAGCTTGAAGGCTCCGGGAAGGCTGTAGATATAACCTTCTATGATGAAGCCGGAACTTCCTGGACAATCAAGGAAATGAAGAAACTTCTCGCCGAGATTGAAGAAGAACCACATGATATAACCATGTATTTTGATGGAGGTTTTGACAAAGGAACGAACCGGGCCGGTTTAGGGGCAATTGTATATTATAACCAAGGGAAGAAGAAATACAGGCTTCGTGCGAACCAGGTGGTCGAAGAAATGGATACGAATAATGAAGCGGAATATGCAGCGTTCTATTTTGGACTTTCATTACTGGAAGAATTAGGTGTCAGACAGCTTTCCTGTGAGTTTAAAGGGGATTCACAAGTAGTATTGAAACAATTGGAGGGTGACTGGCCGTGCTACGAGGAAACCTTGAACCGGTGGCTAGATAGAATAGAACATAAAATAGAACAGATGGGTCTGTATCCGAAATATCTGCCTATAGAAAGAAAGGCGAATAAAGAAGCAGATAAACTGGCCACACAGGCACTCGAAGGGAAAATGATTCATAGCAAGATGCAGATTATTTAATAAGGAAGGAGGAACAGGGTTGACCAGAAAAGAACTGCTGTTGGAAGTTGAAGATCTTTTAAACACATACTGCGAGGGCTGTTTCCTGAAAAGTCAGCACCGAAAAGATAATGGAAAGAGATATGCCCATAAATTTTGCATTTCGGCCTGCACGGTTGGAGAAAAGATCAAGCGCTGCGGTGACAAACTTTCAGAAGGAATCTGCAAGTAAAAAGAGAAGCAAAAAGGCTGGCAAAATGCCAGCCTCATTATCAATTGTTAGAATTCGAATTATAATTTTACTACGTTAGCTGCTTGAGGTCCGCGGTTGCCTTCAACGATCTCAAAAGAAACTTCCTGGCCTTCTTCAAGGGACTTGTAGCCTTCTCCTTGAATTGCGGAGAAATGAACAAATACATCTTCGCCGCCTTCAACTTCAATAAATCCAAAACCTTTTTCGTTGTTGAACCATTTAACTTTACCGTTTTGCATGTTACGTTTTCCTCCTAAGCCTTATAGAGACACTATATGGAAGTGTCAAAGTTGAATATTTTCATTTAAAAGAATATAAGCTTGACTAAAAAAATATTATATTCTGATAAATGATGCTTTAAATATACATGATAAGGCCCTTGACAGTCAAGAAAGGAACATGATATTTCGCTGAAAATTTATTGCTCATTTATGTTTATGACAAGTTCCTGTTTCCCGGTTTATTTGGTATTATTTTTAAGAATACTTCTATAATCTGGAGGCTGCCATATGGATAAACCCGGACAATCAAACAAGGATCTGACTTCATTATCATCCAATGAGCTATCTTCATTGTTTAGCAGCATAAGAGACAGCGAAGAACTCGAAGGCGGGATCTCCCAGCTCCCGGAACACCCGCCAATGAACCAGGAGAGGAAGATTGAATGGGCGGCTAAAAGGATGGAAGAAATCTTTGATTATACAGGACAAAAAGGCATTGTCCCTCTAAAGGATGTGGAGAATGTCGTTATGCCGGTAATAAAACAGGCGGCCGATATTCCCCATCTTTACCATTTGTTTTATGAACTTAAGACGAAGGACGAATATACATATCAGCATACAGTGGCTGTCGGGATCATTGCCAGTCTAATTGGGAAGTGGCTGAACCTGCAGGATTCGGACCTGAAGGAACTTGCACTCGGTGCAACCTTGCATGATATTGGAAAGGCAAAGATCCCATCACAGATTTTAAATAAACCCGGCAAGCTTACGAAAGAAGAATACCAAGAAATGAAGCGGCATACTTTGTATGGATATGAGCTGTTAAAAGACATACCCGGGTTAGACAAGAGAATCCCCCGGATTGCCCTTCAGCACCATGAAAGGGAAGGTGGAGGGGGGTATCCCATTGGCCTCCATGGCAAAAACATTGACCTGATGGCAAAAATTGTGGCGATAGCGGACGTATTTCATGCCATGTCTTCTACAAGGGTTTATCGGGAGGCCGAGCCATTCCATCTTGTGATCGACCAAATGCAAAATGATGTGTTTGGGAAATTTGATCCCAAAATTATGTGGATCTTTTTATACAGGATGATGCTGAGCCTGGTTGGGCGAAAGGTCCTGCTAAGCAATGGCGAAGCAGGTTCTATTCTAATGGTCGATCAGTATGAGCCGCTTCGTGCCCTGGTGAGAACTGGAAAGGGGCTTGTTGACCTGAGGTTTAAGAGGGACGTAAGAATTGAAAGGATATTGAAGGAAGAGGATGAACCGGCATAATAATCAAGTATTTTCATATCTTTTAGTAAAAGGCTAAAGGGTGAGAAAATGTACAGGTTCTCTATGGATGGTACGAACTGGATTATAAGGTTTTCTCCACACCTTCAGATTGACGATGACGATAAAGAAATCATCATAAAATCACTCACGGAGCTGGGAGGGAAGGTTGCCGGACATTCACACGGAGACTCTTTTTTATTTTTTGATCAAAAAATGGGAGTAGTCGTTTTCCGGATTGAGAAGGTGCCTTCGTTTATCCTGACTGTTTCAACCATTGTTCCGAAAGACCAGTGGTTTGTTCGAAATCACTCAGGCATTGAACCGTATAAAGAATAGATTCAGAGAGGGAGCACCAGGTGTACAGGGTGCTTCCTCTATTTGTTTCTTTACGGATGTAAAGAGGCTCGGCTAAAATAGAAATGAGTAATAATATTTATGTACAGCATGCAGGAGGACCTATGAAACTGATTATCGCGGAAAAGCCTGACCAGGGCAGGACGCTCGCCTCCGTCTTTAAAACAAAAAAACGGGAAGGATTCATTGAAATCCAGCCTAATGAGATTTTTCCGGAGGGTGCTTATGTTTCCTGGGCCATAGGGCATCTGACCGAGCTGGCGGCCCCAGAAAAATATGATTCAGCCTGGAAAAAATGGAGTATTGAAGGGCTCCCAATCATTCCAAATCATTTTCAATACGAAGTGGTTAGATCGAAAGCCAAGCAATATTCCATCATAAATAAACTTGCGAATGATCCACAGGTTACCGAAATCATCCATGCGGGAGATGCAGGGAGAGAGGGAGAGCTGATCATCCGGAACATTCTCAGGATAGCCCGCTGCTCCAAACCGATGAAAAGGCTGTGGATATCTTCACTGACCCCAAAGGCAATCAAGGAAGGTTTTCAAAACCTTTTAAGTGAATCCAATACAAAGAATCTTTATTATGAAGCTTATACGAGGGCGTGTGCAGACTGGGTTGTCGGAATGAACGCTTCAAGACTTTACACCTTGCTTTTACAAAAGCAGGGATTTTCCGATGTTTTTTCGGTTGGAAGGGTACAGACCCCTACTCTGGCCCTCATTGTCAAAAGGGAGCTGGAAATCGAGAACTTTGTATCCGAGCCTTTCTGGGAAGTGGAAGCAAAATTTAATATGAACGGCAAGAAGTACTCCGGCAAATGGGAGAACACTGGTGACTCCAGAATAAAGACAAAAGAACTGGCTGAAAAAATTGCGCAGTTCTGCAGCGGGAAACAAGCTCAGGCTGTCGAGGTGAAAGCTGAAAAAAAAGAATTCCAGCCGCCGCTCCTATATAACCTATCCGCTATCCAGGCTGATGCCAATAGAAGATTTAAATTTTCACCGAAAAAGACGCTTGATGTCCTGCAGGGACTTTATCAGCGAGGCATCGTGTCCTATCCCCGCTCCGACTCCCGCTATGTCACTCCCGGGGAAGCCGATGGATTCCCGGCCATACTGGGCAAATTAAGCGCCATCCCAGAATTTAAGGGACTTTTTCCGCTGCCGATTGACTCAATCAGGCATAATAGCCGTTATGTAAATGAAAAAAAGGTTACCGATCACTATGCGATAATTCCTACTGAGCAGGTACCTAATCTCGAACGGCTTTCTGGTGATGAAAAAAAGCTTTATGAGCTGATTGCAAGGACCTTGATTGCGGCTCATTACCCTAATTCGACCGCTGAATATACGACAATTAAAACATTGGTTGAGGGACGGGCAGAGTTTATCTCAAAGGGCAAAGTACAGCTTGATGAAGGGTGGAGAAAAGTCCTCCCGCAAAAGGAGAAGGAAAAAGAACAGGTGCTTCCCCAAATTTTGGAGGGGGAGACAGGCGTCGTTTCCAAAGTTGATGTAAAAGAAAGTAAAACCCAGCCGCCAAAACGATATACTGAAGGGCAGCTGATCACCTTGATGAAGACAGCAGGCAAGCATATCGAGGACAAAGAGCTGGAAAAAGTATTGATGAAAACTGAAGGACTTGGAACCGAAGCAACCAGGGCAGGAATTATTACCATGCTGAAGGACAGGGCTTATATTGAAATAACAAAAAACCTCGTCCATGCGACAGCCAAAGCGAAAATACTCATCCAGGCTATTGGAGAACAGATACTTGCTTCTCCTGAAATGACCGCTAAATGGGAGCAGCGACTCAAGGAAATCGGACAAGGATCAGCTTCACCAGGACAATTTATGGAGCTGACAGGCAAGATGGTGGCTCATCTCGTAGCCGAAACAGCGGACAGTTCTTTGAAATGGAATTTTGGATCGGATGTAACAGATGCTTTCATGCCAGGGAAAAAGCGCGGGAAAGGATCCCGAAGCACAAGCCTGGGAAAATGCAGGCTGTGCGGCGGTAGTGTCATTGATAAAGGGAATTTCTACGGCTGCTCCAATTATCAAAAAACAAAATGCGGCTTTACTGTCTCCAAAAAAATCCTTGGGAAAACCATTACCCAAAAAAATATTAAATTGTTATTGAAGGATGGGAGCACAGAATTGATCGAGGGGTTCCAGAGTAAGGAAAAAAGCTTCAATGCAAAGCTTTTATGGGATGAACAGGAACAGAAAATCAAGTTTGCATTAGGTGCTGGATAAGATGCAAAAACAGGACCAAGCTTGTATGCAATAAGCTTCTATAGTAAACTTATATGGTTATTTGGAAGAACAATGGAGGTTTAGGGATGCCGACACCGAGTATGGAAGATTATATTGAACAGATTTATATTTTGATTGAAGAAAAAGGGTATGCAAGAGTTTCGGATATTGCCGAAGCGCTTTCTGTCCATCCCTCCTCAGTTACGAAAATGGTTCAGAAACTTGATAAGGATCAGTACCTTGTTTATGAAAAATACCGGGGACTTATGTTGACCCCGAAAGGAAAGAAAACAGGGAAACGGCTGGTGTACAGGCATGAATTGCTCGAGCAGCTGTTGAAGATCATCGGTGTCAAGGATGAAAATATTTATCAGGATGTTGAAGGCATTGAACATCATTTAAGCTGGGATGCAATTGACCGCATTGGAGACCTTGTCCAGTATTTTGAAGAGAATGAAGACCGGGTGGAAGCATTAAGAACAATTCAGCGCCAAAGTGAAGAATAAAAAGCAACACCTGACATTTTGTCAGGTGTTTTTTAGTAGTATTCCGGCAATGCTGAGATTGATTGGCTCTCAAAGCTTCCATGGAGAGTATCACCTTCAGCTGCGTTCTCCTGAATATTGATCCCTGTTATCGTTCCTTCTTCAGCCTCCTGAAGAGCCTTTCGGTAGGAAATAATTCTGCCCCCTGAAGTCTGGAAGGAAATCACATCTCCTGCATGATTTTTATAAACTGCAACCAGCTGTTCTCTCATTACATCTATCACCCTGTCTCCAACTTATTATTGCTTTATTGTGGTCAAAAATCCTGGGGGATATACTGTCGTTATTAGCTGGCAGGAAAAGTTGCAAACCCGGAAAGGCAAATAAAAGAGCCTGCCCTAAAAAATGGGCTGACTCTTTCATTTCCACTCATAAGGAGTTTCCTGATAGACATAATAGTTCAACCAGTTGGAAAAGAACAGGTTGGCGTGCGATCTCCAGCGGTTGACCGGCTTTCTGTCAGGGTTGTCATCAGGGAAATAATGCTGGGGAACAGGAACGTCCAGCCCTCTGCTTATATCCCGTGAATACTCTTGTGCTAGAGTAGCAGTTTCATATTCAAGATGGCCTGTGACCATGATATGTTTACGGTCAGCTGAATGGATTATGAAAGGTCCGGCTTCCTCCGAAGAAGACAGCAGCTTTAAATCAGGGGAGTTTATAATGGCTTCCTCTGATACATCGGTGTGCCTGGAATGCGGTGCATAAAAAACATCGTCAAAACCGTGAAGAAGCTTCTCTTTATCGTCAAATATCCGGTGGGAATAAACCCCGGAACACTTTTGCGGCAGTTCGTACTTTCCAACCCCATAATGATAGTAAAGCGCTGCCTGTGCTCCCCAGCAAATATGGAGGGTCGAAGTGACATTCGTTTTGGTCCATTCAAATATTTTGACCAATTCTCCCCAGTAATCCACTTGATCAAAAGGGATTAACTCGACCGGTGCCCCTGTAATGATCATTCCATCAAATTTTTTGTGCCTTATTTCCTCAAATGTTGTATAAAATTGCTCCAGGTGTAGGCGGCTTGTATTTTTGGATTCATATGTAGCCGTTTTTAAGAAAGTGATGTTAACCTGGAGTGGTGTATTGCCGAGAAGGCGAAGGAATTGAGCTTCCGCTTTTTCCTTTTCAGGCATCAGGTTTAAGATCAGGATATTCAGCGGCCGGATATCCTGGGTGTTGGCCCGGTCCTCATCCATGATAAAAATATTTTCTTCTTCAAGTATTTCCCGGGCTGGTAAAAGTTTTGGAATTTTTATCGGCAATCCATACCCCTCCTTTTACGAATTTTCAGGTAAGCTTAATTATAAGCCTCCTTTCGCCAGCAGGCAATTTAAGATTGATAATTTTTTTGAAATTCCGTAAATTCGTCCTTAAACATGCTGGTAAAATGGTACAATAAGCTTTAACTCCAATGTTAGAAAATCAATTGAGTCTAGCGCTAATGCTTTTCTGTGAAAGTGGTGAATGTTTTGTTTGACCCTACTGCCTTTGAGAATATAAAAGTAGTCGTTGAGGGAGCTGTATATGACAGGGACCTTGATGGGGAAATCCTTGTAACAGACCGGGAGGACCTTGTAAATCTGGCGAAACTGTCAAGAAAATTTAGCATTTCTTTTACGTTGAGGCACAATGAAAGCAGCGATATCCAGGCTACGCTTACCCTGGAATCAGGCCTTCAGAACCTTGCAGCTGAACTGCTCGGGACCGATCAATCCCTGCACCTCGCTGGTTGTGCCGTTACCGTGGGGTTTCGCCTCAGGCATCCGAACGAAAAGGACTTTTTCTTTGAAATCCAAAAGGTTCTGGAGCGAATCTGGGGAAGGGACAGAACGATTAAGCAGACAGTCAGTGTCAATCCACTGAAAGAAGAGCCGGATATCCTTAACGAAGTAACCGTGACTTTTAACCGCCTTGTTCTGGAGGACCAAATTGAGGATCTCGCTGAAATGGTTGTTTATATCATTGCTTCCCTGAAGGAACTCGAAACGTTTATTTAGCTGCCCTGCTGTGCTTTTTACGTATAGAACAGGCAGAGCAGTTCTCCTATTATAAAATAATGCATTTTACAAAGGGGGAGATGAGATTGAAAAAGATAGCGTGGGTAACGGACAGTACTGCATTTCTCGATGAGGAGCTGAGGAACGATCCGGATGTATTCCAGGTTCCAATGTCCATTATATTGGAAGGCCGCGAATACATGGATGGGCTCGATTTGTCTGCGGAGGAACTTTACAGCAAGCTGAAAACATTGAAAGAGCCCCCAAAAACATCACAGCCTTCAGTTGGTGCATTTTTGGACTTATACACCAAATTAGTGGATGATTATGATGAAGTATTTGCTTTGCTTGTTTCTTCCAGGCTGAGCGGAACAGTCGATTCAAGTTCACAGGCATCAAAGCTCCTCGGAAAGCCGGTTATCACAATCGATTCTAAAATCCTGTCCTATCCCCTTTCGGCCTTGATTAAAAGAGGGATTGCCCTGGCTTCAGAGGGGAAAGACAGCATTGAAATCAAGACCATACTTGAAGGAATGGCAGGGACAAATGAGACCTATGTCCTGATTGGCAGCCTTGAGCAGCTCCATCGAAGCGGAAGGATGACCGGAGCCAAATACCTTCTTGGCAGCATGCTCAGCATCAAACCAATCATTGCGATAGAGAATGGTGTTTTGGTAACAAAAGACAAGGCACGAAGTGAGAAAAAAGCCAAAGAAAAAATCACTCAATATTTACGTGATTCACATGAAAAGCATATGTTCAAGGAAGCGTGGATCCTATATGGACTTCATCCGGAAGTCGCGGAAAAATGGAAAAAGGACCTTGAAACGGAATTCGAAGGAATTGCTTTCAACAGTTACCCTCTGGGAGCGGTAATCGGGGTCCATGCCGGCGAACACACGATTGGACTCAGCTGGTATAATAAGCAATCATAGTGCCATCATAATTGGCACTTTTTTTATTCAAGTTAGCCAGTACTTTGCTACAGTACAGAGCGTGGCCTCCTCTCGTTATTGCTCTAAAGAATTGAAAGGTGCCTGACCCTCGTTCTTCCTTTAAAGCGATGAAGGGTGCCTGACCCCCTAGTTGATGCTGCCCCCTCACTTCTTTGGGCGTAAGGCTTTCGCTGTTTCTTAATCTGCGGTAAAATTCTCGGTAGGAAGAAGGTGTGCGCATGAATGAGATACTTCGAACGACAGAAGCATTTGTCAGGGAGCATTTTGACAAAGAAGGGACCGGCCATGACTGGCACCATATCGACAGAGTAAGAAGGAATGCTTTGCTGATTCTGGAGAAAGAGGGAACCGGCAATCGCTTTGTCGTTGAAATGGCTGCCTTGCTCCATGATGTTCCCGATGAGAAGCTGAATAAAACTGAGGAAGCAGGCTGGAAGAAGCTTGAGGATTTTATAAATAAACTTGGATTAACAGAAAGTACAGTCCAGCATATTGTTGACTGTATTGAGAGTGTTTCTTTTAAAGGCGGCCGGGTTATCCAATTAAATAGCCTGGAGGCTAAAATTGTTCAGGACGCCGACCGGCTTGACGCCCTGGGGGCAATCGGGATTGCCAGGACGTTTGCTTTCGGAGGAAAGAAAGGGCAGCCTCTCTTCGATCCCGAAATTGTTGTCCGAGACAAGATGACATTAACACAATACCGGACTGAAAAAAGCTCATCGATTCATCATTTCTACGAAAAGCTTTTAAAAATAAAGGATTTGCTTAATACAGAGGCAGCAAGACAGATTGCAGAGCAGCGGCATGAATTTATGTCCGCTTTTCTCGAACAATTTTACAGGGAATGGAATGGTCAAGCTTGAAAATGATTTCGATTGAAAATGTAACAAAATCCTATGGGGAAAAAGTATTGTTCAGTGATATTTCTTTTACAATTGGCGAGCGGGAAAGAGCAGGTCTGATCGGTGTAAATGGAACAGGAAAATCTTCGCTGCTTAAAATCGTTGCAGGGATCGATCAGAGTGATTCAGGAGATATCGTGAGCGGGAAGGATTATCAAATCAGCTATCTCTCCCAGCAGCCCGACCTTGATCCAGAGAGGACTGTGCTGGAACAAGTATTCCACGGCGAGGCACCTATCCTTAAGCTGATGAAAGAATATGAACTGGCTCTGGTTCAATTAGAAAAGTATCCAGATGAACCAAGGTTTCACGAACAAATTTTGAAGCTCCAACAGAGGATGGACAGTATTGGAGGATGGGATGCCAATACGGCCGCAAAGACGATCTTAACAAAATTGGGCATTACGGATTTTACGAAAAAGACAGGAGAGCTTTCTGGAGGCCAAAAGAAACGGGTAGCCCTTGCTCAAGTGTTGATCGAGGCACCAGATCTTCTGATCCTTGATGAGCCTACAAACCATCTTGACTATGAGACTGTGAAATGGCTGGAAGAGTACCTCGGGAGATATTCCGGATCCTTATTGCTGGTAACACATGACCGCTATTTTCTTGACAGGGTGACCAACCGGATTTTTGAATTGGATGGGGGTTTCCTGTACAGCTATAAAGGAAACTATGCAAGCTTCCTCGAAGCGAAAGCGGTTCGGGAAGAGAATGAAGCTGCAACTCTCGAGAAAAAGAAAAATCTGTTCAGGCGGGAGCTTGAATGGATAAGAAGGGGAGCCAAAGCCAGGTCGACAAAACAAAAGGCTAGAATTCAGCGTTTTGATGAGCTAGAATCCCAGGTTTCCGGAGGGAGGGGAGGCGAAAAGCTAGATATCTCCCTTAGTGGTAGCCGGCTTGGAAAACAGGTGCTGGAGCTGAAGGAGGCTACTAAGGTCTTCGAAGATAAAGTGATTTTGAGAGATTTCAGTTTCCTGATCAAGCCGGGAGACAGGCTGGGGATTATCGGAAGAAATGGCACCGGGAAGTCGACGCTGCTAAATATCCTGGGTGGCAGGCTGTCCCTTGACTCGGGAGAACTCCTGACCGGACAAACGGTAAAAATCGCATACTATACCCAGGAGAACGAAGGCCTGGATGAAAATAAACGAATGATTGAGTACTTGAAGGAAACGGCTCAAATTGTCCATACGTCAGATGGGAAAACCATCTCGGCAGCCCAGATGCTTGAAAGGTTCCTGTTTCCTCCATTTACGCATGGAACGCTAATTCGAAAGCTTTCAGGCGGAGAAAAACGAAGACTGTATCTATTAAAGCTTCTGATGGAAGAACCCAATGTCCTATTGCTCGATGAACCAACAAATGATCTCGATACCCAGACATTGACGGTACTGGAGGATTATCTTGAGGATTTCCCTGGCGTCGTTATTACGGTATCACATGACCGGTATTTCCTGGATAAGGCAGTTGACCAGCTTCTTGTTCTTGAAGGAGAAGGGAACATTTCGTCATTCTATGGAAACTATACAGAATATCTTGAAAAACAGAGTGTTAAAATACAGCCTTCATCAGAAGTAAAGAAAGAGAAACCTGAAAATCAGGACAAGCCGAAGAAAAAGAAAATGTCCTATATGGAGAAAAGAGAATGGGAAGAGATAGAAGGAAAAATTGCGGCCACAGAGGATCGGCTTGAGGCTATACAGCAGGAAATGGCCGGTATAGGCAGCGATTTTGAAAAGGGCCAAAGGCTGATGAAGGAAGAAAGTGACCTGAATGAACAACTTGAGCTCCTTATTGAAAGGTGGAGCTATTTGTCCGAATTCGAGGACTGAGAAAGCCCGGCATTCATTGGATGCCGGGATATTTTTTCCCAAGCGGGGTTTATGAAGATGAAAGGGTTGTATGATAGAATAAATTATCCATAAAAACGGGGGTGGGACAATATGAAAATTATATCGATCGAGCCGACTCCAAGCCCGAATACGATGAAAATTAATCTTGATGAAGAGCTTCCGATGGGAAAAAGCAATAATTATAAAAAGGAAGCAAGAGACGGGGCACCTGAAGTTGTGCAAAGGATCCTGGAGATAGAAGGGGTCAAAGGAGTCTATCATGTTGCTGACTTTCTTGCAGTTGAACGGAACGCGAGATATGACTGGAAAGCCATCCTGCCTGAAGTGAGAACCGCTTTTGGGCAAAACATTGAGGAAGAAGGCGCTGAAGGCGCTGAAATCGATGAACATTTTGGAGAGATTAAAGTCCAGGTCCATATGTATAAAGGAGTCCCAGTTCAAATTAAGCTGACAGATGGGACACAAGAAAAAAGATATGCTCTTCCAGAGGCATTCGCCAAGGCCGCACTTGAAGTCCAGGGGCCTGATGACAATCTTGTCATGGTTCGAAGATGGAAGGATTACGGCGTTCGTTACGGTGAGTGGGATCAGATTGGCGGTGAAGTAGCGGAAGAGCTCATGGCTGCCTATCCGCAGGAAAGGCTTCAGGAACTGGTGAATCAGGCCAAAAATCCGGATAAGCCAAAGGCTGCCAAAGAGCGGACCGTTGTAAGGCTGGATGAATTTAATGATCCCGACTGGCGCCGCCGGTATCAGCTGCTGGAACAGATGGATGATCCAACATTAGAAGATCTGCCGCTTCTTGATAAGGCACTTTCGGACGAAAAAGCTTCCATAAGAAGGCTTGCCGCTGTTTATCTTGGAATGATTGAAGATAAAGAAGTGCTCCCTTACTTATACAAGGCATTGAAAGACAAAAGTGTCACGGTGAGAAGGACCGCAGGAGACTGCTTGTCCGATCTCGGGCATCCTGAGGCACAGGATGCAATGATCGAGGCGCTTAAGGATGACAGTAAGCTTGTCCGCTGGAGGGCAGCCATGTTTTTATATGAAGTTGGGGATGCCAAGGCTGTTCCGGCATTGAGGGCTGCAGAGGATGATCCGGAATTTGAGGTCAGTCTTCAAGTGAAACTGGCACTGGCACGTATTGAACATGGAGAAGAAGCAAAAGGATCTGTCTGGAAGCAAATGACTGAAGCCAGAAAAAAATAAATCAATTCAAAGAGCCTGTTCCTGATGAGGAACAGGCTCTTTGCTGCATGGATTTTCGTCATACTTTAGACTCATTTTACATTCGAATTTCGACAAAAACATTCAAAAAACTTAATTTGCCTCGGCCGTATTCCTTTTGAGGACAAGCCTGTTGGGACAAGCCCGGGAAGTTTGTCAAAAACAGGTTAAATGAGTCGAGGAAATTTATTTTTAAATAGTATATTTATTTGATAAATTGGAGAGAATAATAGAATTCAACTACGAGAAGCGGATATAGCAGGGTTCATTTTTTAACTTTGGTTTACGTGATGGGGATACCCGGAAAAAATAAAATACCAAAGGAGTCCAATATGTCTAAAAAAGAGATTATAGCGCTGTTACTGGCAGGTGGAAGAGGCACCCGGCTAAAAAAACTAACCGAAAAGATGGCCAAACCGGCAGTTCCGTTTGGCAGCAAATACAGGATTATTGATTTTGCGTTAAGCAACTGCAGAAACTCTGGAATGGGCACCGTAGGAATTCTTACTCAATATCAGCCACATACCTTACAAAATTATATTAATGACGGCAAGATATGGGAGCTTGACCGAATGCAGAATGGGATTACTTTTCTCCCGCCGTTCCAGTGTGATGATATGGATCGCTGGTATGAAGGCACTGCCCACGCAATAGCCCAGAACCGCCAGTATATCCAGTCGTTTGATCCAGAATATGTGCTTGTGCTTTCTGGCGACCATATTTATAAGATGGATTATAATAAAATGCTCGAAGTACATAAAGAAAACGCTGCCGACGTTACGATTTCTGTTGTAAATGTACCTTGGAGTGAAACGAATAGGTTTGGGATCATGAGCATTGATCCAGAAACAAATCAGATTATTGAATTTGAAGAAAAACCGATTAATCCTCGGTCCAATCTCGCCTCTATGGGTATCTATATATTTAATTGGGAGACTTTGAGCCATATATTTGAACAGTTTATAGAGAACCCGCAGGCCTGCAAAGACTTCGGCAAGGATATCATTCCTTATATGCTTGAAAATAACTATCGATTATTTTCATATGAATTTAACGGCTACTGGAAAGACGTCGGCACGGTGGAGAGCTTCTGGGAAGCCAATATGGACTTGTTGACCATGGAAACGAATCCAATCCTGCAGGACAAAGACTGGCCTATTTTCACTGCAAGCCATTCTCTTCCCCCTGCTTATTTTGATGGCGATGCCAGGATCAGGCAATCGATTGTGGGAGAAGGCAGCGAAGTATATGGGGATGTCATTCACTCTGTTATCTCATATGGAGTCACAGTCGGAAAAGGGTCAATGATAAAAAACTCTGTCATCATGCCCAATACAACTATTGGTGAAAACGTCAGAATTGAAAATGCAGTCATTCGCGGGGACACAGTAATTGAAAGCAATCTTCGCCTGAATACATTATTGAACGATGTCATGACGGTCGGCGGGAAGGAAATCATCAAACAAAAGTCGTGGAAAATCATCTAGGGAACGGGGACTAAAGCCCCGGTATTCCGCTCGTCTAAATTGCAAATTCAGCTAAAAGATAGTATGCTTACACTGCAACTAAAGATGGGAGGGATCCAGATGTCAATGGCATATGAAGAATATATGAGGCAGATGGTTAAACCGATGCGTGAAGAACTTGTAAACGCGGGCTTTAAAGAACTTTTAACACCGGAAGAAGTAGAGAACTTTGTAGAAAATACAAAAGGTACAACTCTTGTTGTTGTCAATTCGGTCTGCGGATGTGCTGCAGGGCTCGCCCGTCCAGCTGTCACACAGGCATTGGTCCGGTCCGATAAAGCTCCTGAAAACCTGGTAACTGTTTTCGCCGGGCAGGATAAAGAAGCTACAGCAAAGATGCGTGAATATTTTACCGGTTTGGAGCCATCCTCACCATCAATGGCGCTTCTTAAAGGAAAGGAAGTTGTCCATTTCATTCCCCGCCATGAAATCGAGGGAAGAACGATGGAAGAAATAATGGATAATTTAAATTCTGCTTTTGAAGCAAACTGCTAAACAGTGCTGTAAGCATACGAAGGCAAAAGGATGTCAAGGGACGTCCTTTTTGTGTTTTTATTATATATTGTGCAGGTGTTTGAATGATCATCACGACAGCTGGAAGAACGAATGATGAAATGAATAATCTAGCAAAACAAGTCGCTCTGGATTTAGGGGCAGAATATGTTCCCAGGAAGAAACGCTCCGTTATGGCCATCATGGACAAGGAAGAGGATGACTGTATTGTGGTCGGGAAAAATCGGCTTGAACTTTATCCATTGGGAGAGAATGATCCTTTTTTCTTTCATCCTAACTCCTCAATGTTCCGGATAAAACGCCTTTTAAAAGGAGAAACGGATCCTTTCATACAAGCTGCAAAGCTTGAAACAGGGATGAGTATCCTTGATTGCACATTGGGACTAGGGTCCGACAGCATTGTTGCAAGCTTTGCTGTTGGTCCTTCAGGAAAAGTAACCGGAGTAGAAGCAAATCCATATCTGGCTTATCTTGTTCAGAGAGGCCTGGACACGTGGGATTCAGGGATTATCGAGATGAATGAGGCGATGAGCAATATTTCCGTAATCAATGGGATGTCACTTGAGACAATGTCAAAGCTTGAGACTGACAGCTATGACTGTGTGTATTTCGATCCGATGTTTGAAGAGAGCATCCTTGAATCGGATGGGATAAAAGGTCTGGCCCGCTTTGCTGCATTTGATGGCCTGACAGAAGAAATGGTCCGGCATGCCTGCCGGATAGCCAAAAGGCGGGTCATCCTCAAAGACCATTTCCGGAGCACCAGATTCGCCCGGTTCGGGTTTCATGTAATAGAGAGGAAGACCTCCAAGTTCCATTTTGGAACCATAGAGAAAACCTGTTAAAGACTTGCTTTAACAGGTTTTTTATGTCATTAGTCTGCAATTGTCAAGTAAATAAAGTATCCCAGCATCAAAAGACCCAGAACAACGATCATCCATTCCATTTTCTTCAATCCCTCCTAATTAACAGGATGCGTAGCAAATTGCTGTTTTTAGGTATGTATTTTAGCTTTTTGGATTATTCTAAAATTTAATTTACCCTATTTCATGTCTTTTACTCCATTTTTTTTAAAAAAAGAAGTATAATATTTAATAAGATTAAATGGATTCATAGAATGTCTACCTACAAGACGGTCTTTAAAGCTGATAAAACACTCTGTTCGTACGGTTTGGGGGGAAAAACAATGCCAAATTGGCTGAGGAAATCACTCGTCATTATCATATCTATATTGACATTCGGGATGGTATCGCCACACCAGGCTTCTGGTTTCTTGTCACTGGAAACGAGAAACGGAGATAAGAGTGGCAATGTGCAGGCATCCATCATTGAATCCGAGGAAATAGAGACTGAGGAGGAAGATCTCAGGGCCAGTTTTGTTGACAGGGTCATGAAGGAAGCGGAGCAACAATCATTGGAGAAATTTGGAGCCAGGATAGGTCCCGTAATTGAAGATGAATTCCGGCAGCTGATCCTCCCTAATATTGAAACCGTCATTGCTTCCGTTGCAGAGCAATTTCCAGAGGAAGAACTCACCAGCCTTGCGATAACTGAAGTGCCTGGCGGGGGGCTGTCCGAAAAAATTTTCCATATTGTTGGAGAAGGAAACAAGGACATCATACGCTTCCATGTCAGAAGAGACAGGCCGCCGCATGAAGGCTACTGGTTCAACTTCCACTATCATACCCATCATGACCAATTCCAGACACATTACGAGCTCGGGTCCATCTTTTGGGCGAAGAACACACCTCCAAAATGGATGACCTGATATAAAAGCACAGTAAAAGAGAGCATGCGTGCTCTCTTTTTTTAATCTGCTGACTTTTTCTTTTTTTTCTTTATAACCACAAGGCATATACAGGAGGTTATCACATAAAGGGCAAAGAGGAGGGATATCAACAAATACGCAGGTTCCGGACCGGTAATGAACATTAAACTTAAGAAAAGCATAAAGAAGAACATATCTATTAAAATAAACCATCCCGATGCAGTAACATCTTTCACAATTTCAAGGTCTTCTTGAGCCAGTTTACGCCGTTCTTCCTGATTAAAGCGCATTTTGTTTCACCTACTTCAGCGTTCTCCTAAACTATATGCAGATGGACACCAAAGCGTGAAAGAAATGCGCCTCTTGTCTTTCCTTATTATGTAAAATTATAGGGTGATAATAAAAACTGCATCAAAATATGTTATAATTCTAGTAAATTAGTGATACATTGCTCATATACAGACAAGCTATAAGGGAGAACGAAAAATGAGAAGGTTTGCCTACATTTTCTTTGTTGCACTCTTTACTTTTATCCTGCCGGGAAGCCTTCACGCTAATGTGAATGGTACAGCGCTAAAGGACTATCCCAGACAATCTACTTTAAAAAATTCATTGGACGTTCAACAGTTAAATCTCCTGGGTGAGATTTTTTTATTGCCTGAGACCATGGAACAGCCCGAGGAAGCGGCCAAAATTATCTCAAGAGTGGGTCAGCTACCTGAAAGCATGCTAAAGAAAATCATATCAAATGGGATCAACATGGTCCTGTTCGAAGGGAAGTTAACCGATAACCCCTCGGCCCAAGATTTAAAGGGGATTACGCCAAGGGGCTATCCATCAGGTAAAACCTGGGATGATGTCCCGGGAGTTGGCGGATCGAAACTAGTTTTAGTTAAAATTGGAAGCAGTGCAAAAGGGGTGAGTCATGGATCTGTAAATCTTGAACTCCATGAGCTTGCACATTCTCTTGACCGTCATGTGTACGGGATGATCAGGGAAGATGAGCGGTTTCTGGAAATATGGAAAGAGGAAAGTCCGTATGTATTTCCGGGAAGAAGCTACCTGCTGGATTACCCTGAAGAGTACTTTGCAGAAACCTTTGCAATGTACTATTTGGGTGGAGAATATCGAGAACTGCTCCAGGAAACCGCAAATGAGACTTATTTGTTTATTAAAGGGCTTCAATGATCAGACCGCTGCGGCAGCATTTTCCTGCTGCCGTTTTTTTGTCCTTTCAATCTCTGTCGCAATAATTTAAAATAAACAAAGACTGTTTATTGAAGGTGGTGTTCACTTGAAACAATATTTGGATTTATGCAGACATGTACTTGAAAATGGGACAACGAAGGAAGACCGTACAGGAACAGGGACGGTCAGTACATTCGGCTATCAAATGAGATTTGATTTAAAAGAGGGCTTCCCGCTGGTTACTACAAAAAAACTTCATTTAAAAAGCATCATCCACGAATTGCTTTGGTTCCTGGATGGGGATACAAATGTAAAATATCTTCAGGAGCATGGGGTGCGCATCTGGAATGAGTGGGCCGATGAAAATGGCGAGCTTGGTCCTGTTTACGGCCATCAGTGGAGATCTTGGCCGACACCGGACGGGGGAAGCATCGACCAGATATCCAATGTCATTAATCAGCTTAAGAATAACCCAGATTCACGGAGAATGATCGTCAGTGCCTGGAATGTGGCCGACGTGGAGAACATGGCACTGCCGCCTTGCCACTGCCTGTTTCAGTTCTATGTTGCAGACGGGAAGCTGTCATGCCAGCTTTACCAGCGATCGGCTGATATATTTCTGGGGGTTCCCTTTAACATAGCCTCCTATGCATTGCTGACCTTGATGATTGCCCAGGTGTGCGACCTGGAACCTGGAGAGTTCATCCATACGCTAGGTGACGCACATATTTATTCCAACCATCTGGATCAGGTGAAACTGCAATTATCGAGAGAGCCCCGCAGGCTGCCGAAAATGAAGCTGAACCCCGACGTGAAGGATATTTTCGGTTTTCGGTATGAGGACTTTTTACTGGAGGACTATGAGCCTCATCCACATATCAAAGGGGTTGTTAGTGTATGATTTCATTGATTTGGGCGATGGATGAGACGAGGGTGATTGGCAGGGATAATAAGCTGCCATGGCATTTGCCCGAGGATTTAAAGTTCTTTAAAAGAGTGACGATGGGGCATCCGATTGCAATGGGCCGAAAGACATTTGACTCAATTGGCAAGCCGCTTCCGGGGCGCGAAAATATTATCATTACGCGGGACTCCCTATACCAAAAGGAAGGCTGTACCGTCCTTCATTCAATTAAGGAACTGAGGGAGTATGCTTCCGAAAAGGATGAGGATGTTTTTGTGATCGGGGGAGCAGAGATATTCAAAGAGATTCTTCCTTATGCCGATCGTCTGTATCTGACCATGATTCATCATGTGTTTGAAGGAGATACATATTTTCCGGTGTTTGATATGAGCCAGTGGGAACTAGAGTCCAGGGAAGTGGGCGTCAAGGATGAAAAAAACCCGTATGAATACGAATTTCTAATCTATAAACGAAAAGGTTAAGGCGGCATTGGCTGCCTTTTTTTATGCAGAGTAGAAATCAAAGCCGGAAATAGGTTCCACTTTAATTTAAATGGATAATTTCTGACGAAAGGGTCTTTTTGTCAGTTTTTATAGTCAATCCTTTTAAGATATCGATTGATTATCCATTGATTAATGTTGGTTATGCATCGATTCTCCTCGTTTATTGAAAAACCTGTGTCCAGACTGTGAAAACAAGGGAATAACTAGCTTGATCCCTTTAAAGGATCTGTAAACAAGGTTCATACATCTAAAAAGGTACCAGTTTAACGAATAAATATGCTGCTGGAACTCGGTTGTAACTAGTTGATCTCCAGAAAAAAGTTCCTTTTATCATTTATTGTTCGATTCCTTCTAGTTATCGATCGATTATCCTGATTTATGCATGGATTAATTTTGGTTATGCATCAATTTTTCTTGTTTATTGAAAAACCTGTGTCCAGCTTGTGAAAACCAGCGAATAACTAGCTTGATTCCTTTAAAGGATCTGTAAACAAGGTTCATACATCTAAAAAGGTACCAGTTTAACGAATAAATATGCTGCTGGAACTCGGTTGTAACTAGTTGTTCTCCAGAAAAAAGTTCCTTTTATCATTTATTGTTCGATTCCTTCTAGTTATCGATCGATTATCCTGATTTATGCATAGATTAATTTTGTTTATGCATCAATTTTTCTTGTTTATTGAAAAACCTGTGTCCAGCTTGTGAAAACAATAACCTGCTTTAACAGCTGATCTTCACTCTGCCGGGCTGAATCCTGACTCGCAAGGGGAATCTCAACTGCAATGGATGTTGGGAAGCTTAGTCAACATGGAACGTGCCCCAGTATACTTAAAACAGATTGAAAGGGTTCATAGGAAATCGTACAGGCAGCCGCATAAAACGCCGAAGAGTCTCACTGGGGCCTCCCGCGGAAAGCGAAGCGCCGTGGAGAGGAAATCAACAGACTGACAGGTAGCTAAAAATGAATTCGCCCCAGCTTTCCCTCTCTTTTATGACAGGACGAACGAATGTGTTCAGGTAAGTAGAAATATTAAAAAAACTTTCCTCCCATGCTGTTTTTTCATGTTATAATGAACAAATTAACAAAATGGAAAAGTGAGGGTGTTGTATGGAACAAAATACGGCTACAAAAAAATTGGTGCAAGTTGAGGACATTTTAATTGCGTACAGGCATCTAAAGGAAATTGTTGCCCATACACCACTGCAGAAAAATGAACGTCTTTCTGAAAAATATGATTGCAATGTATATCTTAAACGGGAAGATTTGCAGCATGTCCGCTCTTTTAAATTGCGCGGAGCCTATTATTCAATGAAACTTCTTGGTGAGAAGATGGAAAATGGAGTGGTCTGCGCAAGTGCGGGGAATCATGCTCAAGGTGTAGCATTCGCATGCAGGCAGCTGGGGGTGCACGGAAAAATCTTTGTACCGGCAACGACTCCTGGGCAAAAGGTCAAGCAGATTGAAATGTTTGGCCGTGAATATATTGAGATCATTCTTGCGGGTGATTCTTTTGATGACGCTTTTAACGAAGCGGTTGCATGTGCAAACAGCGAAGGCCGTTCATTCATCCATCCCTTTGATGACGAAAAAGTGATCGCGGGGCAAGGGACGGTTGCAGTAGAAGTAATGAATGATTGTGAAGAGCCTATTGATTATATATTGGGCAGCATCGGAGGAGGCGGCCTGATGTCAGGGTTGGGCACCTATATTAAAAGTGTCTCTCCCGCGACCCAGGTGATTGGGGTTGAACCGGCCGGAGCGGCTTCCATGAAGGCTTCAATCGAGAACAATCGTGTGTTTCCGCTGAATAAAATCGAAACCTTCGTCGATGGTGCCGCTGTGAAATGCGTCGGGTCGAAAACCTATGAAATCTGTCAGGAGCTTCTTGATGATATTGTCGTTGTGCCTGAAGGAAAAGTGTGCACTTCCATCCTGCAGCTCTATAATGAGCATGCGATTGTTGCTGAACCGGCTGGGGCCCTGCCAATTGCAGCACTGGATTTTATTAAAGACGAAATAAAAGGGAAAACGGTCGTCTGTGTCATTAGCGGAGGCAATAATGATATAAGCCGGATGCAAGAGATCAAGGAACGTTCCCTGCTTCATGAAGGACTTCTTCATTACTTTATTGTCAATTTTCCTCAGCGCGCTGGTGCGTTACGAGAGTTTTTGGATAACGTCCTGGGACCAAAAGATGATATCACAAGATTCGAATATACCAAAAAGCATAATAAAGAGAGCGGACCTGCCCTGGTCGGAATTGAATTGAAGGATAAAAATGATTATGCCAGATTAATTGAAAGTATGGAGAGGAAAGGATTTTCTTATCTCGAACTTAACAAAGATAACCAATTATTCAATTTACTTGTCTAATCATGTTATAAGAGATAGAATCGAATCTGTGGGAATGATGTAGTGCTACTAGACATATCAAATTTTCCCAAAATGGTATTCTTGTACTATAATCGCAGTAGAGTTACAAATTGAAAAGGAGATGTTGATTCATGTTATCAAACATCGGCGTCCCGGGATTAATCCTGATTCTAATCCTGGCTTTGATTATTTTTGGTCCTAAGAAGCTTCCGGAAATTGGCCGTGCTTTTGGTCAAACGTTAAGGGAATTCAAAAAGTCGACGAAGGAATTGACCAGTGATGTCATGGAAGAATTCGAAGATGATAAAAAGGAAGCTGGCAAAGTGACTAAATAAAGGTGGGAGAAGCAAATTCTCTGCACCTTTTTTCAAGGAAACTTTTTAAAACGGGCTGCAGGCATGATATGCTCTGCAGCTTTTCTAACGAAGTATAGTGTTGGCAGGTGAAAAGATGGAAGATAAAGAACTAAACGTTGTAGACCATTTGGAAGAGCTGAGGAAAAGGCTGATCATCGTTGTGGCAGCATTTCTGATATTTTTTGTGGCGGGATTTGTTTTTGTTGAGGAAATTTATAACTTTTTTGTACGGGACCTGGGAGTAAAGCTAATCGTTCTGGGGCCCAGCGACATTATCTGGATATATTTCATGATTGCTTCTGTGATTGCAATAGCTGCAACAATCCCGGTTCTTGCTTCTCAAATATGGCTCTTTGTTAAACCAGCCCTATTGCCAAGTGAGAAAAAAATTACGCTCTCTTATATCCCTGCCTTGTTCATTTTATTTATTGCAGGGCTCTGCTTTGGATATTTTGTCATTTTCCCAACCGTTTTGAACTTTTTGGTTGAATTGAGCGGCGATATGCTTGAAACGAATTTTACAGCAGAAAAGTATTTCAAATTTATACTGAATATGACACTTCCGTTTGGGATTTTGTTCGAGCTGCCTGTAGTGGTCATGTTCCTTACCTCCCTAGGTGTCATTAATCCTTACGTACTTGTGAAGGTCAGAAAATATGCCTATTTTATCCTGGTGGTTATTTCGGTCGTTATATCCCCTCCGGATTTCATGTCTGATATCCTGGTGACGATTCCGCTATTATTCCTTTATGAAATCAGTATTAACCTATCCAAGATTGTATACAAAAAGAAGCTGAAGAAAGAAAAGGATTGGGAAGCCGCCATGGCGAGCGACAATGAAAATACTGTTTAAAATGATATTTTGCCTTCAAGCGCACTACTGGCGTTTGAAGGTTTTTTTTAGAGTATTTATCTGCCCTCAC
This sequence comes from Mesobacillus foraminis, assembly GCF_004340465.1. GTDB lineage: Bacteria > Bacillota > Bacilli > Bacillales > Cytobacillaceae > Mesobacillus_B > Mesobacillus_B foraminis. The sequence continues at coordinate 274,160 of NZ_SLVV01000009.1, forward strand.
AGAAGAGCGGATTTAAAAAGTTCCTAAATCAGGCCGACTGCGAACAATTAGCTACAACATCCGAACTGAATAGTAAAGCTTCAATATGTCCTGGCGCCTAACTTGGCGCTTTTTTGATTTTCTTAACGGAATAGGAAGTTGTATAATATTTTAAGACTGTTTATTTAGGGATGTGTTTGATATGGGAAAAATTAAAATTGTTACTGATTCCACGGTGGATCTGGATCAGGGTTTGGTTAACCAGTATGATATCAGGATTGTGCCATTATCCATTTCCATTAATGGTGAACATTATCTGGACAGAGTTGATATAACGCCAAAAGAATTTATTGAGAAGATGAAAAACTCCCCTGAGCTTCCAAAAAGCTCCCAGCCATCTGCCGGGGAATTCCTTAAGGTTTATGATGAGCTTGCAGATGAGGGGTATGAGATTATTTCTATCCATATGACAGGCGGGATGAGCGGGACTGTCGCCTCCGCTGAAAGTGCTGCGGGAATGTCCAAGGCCCATGTGAAGGTTATTGATTCAAGATTCATTTCGAAAGGATTGGCATTTCAAGTTCTTGAAGCTGCGAGAATGGCTCAAGAGGGGAAGAAAATGGAAGACATTATCACAAGGCTCGAAGAAGTGCGGAACAATAGCAGACTCTATGTCGTCGTTGATACCCTTGATAATCTTGTAAAGGGAGGAAGAATAGGCAAAGGAAAGGCCATGATTGGCTCGTTATTGAATATAAAACCAATTGCTTCTCTCGAAGGAGGTGTATATACGCCTGTTGCAAAGGTGCGCAGCCACACTCAGGTTGTAAAGTACCTGGCAAAGCAGTTTGCTGAAGATACAAAAAACAGAACCATTAAGGGAGTGGGCCTAGTGCACGCTGAAGGATATGAATTGGCATCCAAACTGAAAACTGCACTGATTGAGCTGACAGGGTATACACAAATCCAGATAGAGGACACAACACCGATCATCAGCACCCACACGGGAGTTGGGGCGATTGGGTTTATGTATTATTTCGAGCAGGGGGAATAATGATCTAAATTTATTGAAGTTTTAATTTCCCTTCTAACCTTTTTCTTTCTTATTCGACAAACCTTTGCTAGAATGAGTTGGTAGAATCAGAAAATTGCAGGTGAATAAAAACAAATGAAGAAACTGTTACTATTATTGGGTGCCGCCGTTTTACTAATGGCCGCGTGCGGGCAAAAAGGGATTGAAAATGCATTGAACTGGCCTGTCGAGGATTTCAATTATACCAACCAGGAAGAGAAGCCTATCGGGTTGAAAGACTTAAAGGGGAAGGTCTGGATTGCTGATTTTATTTTTACAAACTGTGCGGATGTCTGTCCTCCAATGACAGCCAACATGCTGAAGCTTCAGGATCTGGTGAAAGAGGAGAAGCTCGAAGATGTTGAATTTGTTTCTTTCAGTGTCGATCCAGCAGTAGATACTCCCAAAGTGTTAAAAGAGTATGGGGAGCGCTTCAGTGTAGATTTTAAAAACTGGAACTTCCTGACGGGATACAGTCAGGCTGATATCGAAAAATTCGCGATGGATAATTTTAAAACCATTGTCAAAAAGCCTGAAGAAGGAGATCAGGTAATTCACCAGACCTATTTTTATCTTGTTGATCAAAATGGGAAAGTGATGAAATCTTATACGGGTCTTAATGATATTCCATACGAGGAAATCATAAAGGATATTAAAGCAATACAATAGGCTTTTAGCCTATTTTTTTTGGCTTCCATTTCAAGGGTAGTGCGTGTGTCAACTCGGAAACTGGAGTGGTATAATAATAAAAACATTTATAAAGGCAGGTGAAAGCAATGTTGAAAAAAATCACCTTACTTTATCTGTGCGGTTTGCTATTAACTTCGTGCAGTCATTTGGAAAGAACGGTCGATGAAAGAGAAACCGCCACAAAAAACACGGCTATTGATCTGAAGGACCCTGTTCCCGAGGAATTCATTCCTGGTCCATTTCACATTGTGGCCGTTGGGGATTCCCTGACGAAAGGGGTAGGGGACAGTAAAGAGCAGGGCGGCTATCTTCCGTATCTTGCAAACTTGCTGGATAACGAGAGCGGAGTGAAGGAAGTCAGCGTTCAAAATTATGGAGTAAAGGGGCACCGGACCGACCAGCTTATAGAAAGACTTGGGAAACCTGCCATCAGGGAAGCAATCGGGGAAGCAGACATGGTAACCGTTACGGTGGGCGGAAATGATATGATGAAAATCATCAGGGAAAATTTCCTGAGCCTGGAGCTATCTTTATTTCAGTCTGAGAAATCAGCCTACGCATCACGGGTGAGAAAGACGATCGAGTCGATACGGTCTGCAAATCCCGATGTTGCAATTGTCCTGATCGGTTTTTATAATCCGTTCTTTCAGTGGTTTTCGAACATTCAAGAAATGAACGTAATCGTAGATGAGTGGAATGAAGCTGGATCTTCAGTTGTTGATGAATACCCCAATGCCGTTTTTGTTGATATTGACGACCTTTTTCTCGATAATGGAGAGAGCCTGCTATTTGATGATAACTTCCATCCTAATGACAGGGGCTATCAATTGATTGCTGAACGCGTATATGAGGAGCTTGGCGAGGATTCGATCGAAGTTCTTGGCGAGAAGCCATATACCGTCCGGAAAGAGGAGAGTTATTAAATAGATGAAAAACAAGTGGAAGCTGGCATTTTTTATATTGCTCGGTTCAGTAGCAGCAATCTTAATCACCTTATTTATCATGGCTAGCGCACCAGTTGAAGAGGGTGAAAATATTCCGAACACCAGTGAGGCTGCTGAAAGAGAAGTTTCTTTCGATATCACCACCAATAAAGCGGATTTAAATAAAGTCATCAATCATTATCTTGAAGAAGAAGGATTTTCAGGTTCGATTGATTATCAGGTGTTATTACAGGATGAGGTAGAACTTTATGGAGCGATCCCGGTATTTGGCCAGGAACTGCAAATGAAGCTGACGTTTGAACCAAAAGCGCTAAAGAACGGGGATCTTGTTTTAAGGCAGGAGTCCATCTCTCTCGGGGCATTAAATCTTCCTGTATCCTATGTTATGAACCTGATTAAAAGTAGCTACGAGATTCCTGAATGGGTTGAAATCCGGCCGGGTGAAGAAACGGTGTATGTTTCTTTACAAACAATGAAGCTGAAATCAAATATCAAAGTCCGGGCCAATAAATTTGATTTAAAGCGTGACAATATTTCTTTTACTTTGCTTGTGCCTGTAGATTAAAAAAGTGCGTACAGTCCTGGTTCTGATAGCTGAACGAGTGCAACAAGGTTCAGGCGTGAAATCCGCTCGGTTTCACGCCTGATTTTTTTATGTTTATAGGTACAGCTCCTTTCTCCAACTTCAAGGAGGAAATTCATTTTCTCTTTGAATGATTGCGGTTAATCCATTAAATTAAAGCTCCTTCATTCTATAATAGAAATTATTTTCTGCTGTCGGCCAGGTGTCGAGCTAATCAATAAGAAAAACCGGCTCTGGGACTTTCCCTGCCGGTAAAAGGTAAAGTATCTATTATCCACGGAGCAGTATTAGCTCAATGGGGTGTTCATCATCCGTTAATCCAACGAGAAAGGCAGTATATGCCCGGTCCGGTTTTAATTTAATTTCAGGGAGCTGACAGATTACTTCGCTAGTACCAGCTATTCTGGCTTCGAGATTAAGAACCATGGGAGTAACTCCAAGATACGAGGTAGAGTTCCGGTAAGGAATCTTCTGAAAGATCACATCTCTGCTCTTTACCGCAATATCAATATCCTTTATGCCGGGGGAAAGATGAATGAACCGTATTTTTGCCTCTTTTGCCGGTACGTCATGCTGATCTTCAAATGTTAGAATCCTGTGATTATCGGACTTTCCTGCTGCAGCAAGTGTATAACATTTCCCCGCCTGTATATGAACCTTTTTGCTGATGAGTGCATAGGCTGACTCTCCAGCTGGATAAAAATCGAACTGGTATTGACCAGAAGGCAGATTTATATATGTGGTTGAACTCTTATAATGGAAATTTTGAAGGACCGGCCTGCCGTCTAAAAAAATATCTACAGGTGGCAATTCTGGCGAAGCATGCAAGAACCTGAGCGTCGCAGGCATGGCTGCAACAGAATTTCTAACAGGAAAACATGCTTGCATTCTATCTGAAAAACTGCGAAAGTATTTATGCTGAGACTTATTATCGTACATACCATTCGCTCCTAAAACATTCTTTTTATGGTTATCATATGGCTCTTTGGCATGTCATGTGACCTGGCCCGGACAAAATTTTTGAAATCAGAATGAGAAGAAGGCTGTTCACAGCTTTCATGAAGATGGAATCTGGAGCTCGTGCCATTATTAGAGACTAACTCAAATGATAAATGCAATGTAAAGCCTATGTTTTGGTTTTCGGTGTGATTATATGTACAATAGGGAAAAGGAATGGAGAATGTCCAGGAGGTGTTAAAATGGCAGAAAAAAGGATGGAGCTCGCTACATTTGCGGGTGGCTGTTTCTGGTGCATGGTGAAACCATTTGATCAGCAGCCTGGTATCCAAAGTGTTATTTCTGGCTATACCGGCGGTACAAAGGAAAACCCCACATATCAGGAGGTTTGTAGTGATACAACTGGTCATTATGAGGCAGTTCAAATAAGCTATGATCCACAATTGTTTTCATATGAGAAATTATTGGAGATTTTCTGGCAGCAGCATGATCCAACCGACTCGGGCGGCCAATTTTTTGACCGGGGAACCTCATATAAGCCTGCCATCTTTTATCATAATGAAGAACAGAAGAAATTGGCTGAAGAATCAAAACGGAAGCTGCAGGAAAGTGGTAGGTTTTCAAAGCCGATTGTAACCGAGATTCTTCCGGCGAAGACATTTTACCGGGCTGAAGAGTATCATCAGGATTTCTATAAGAAAAACCCTGAGCGATATAATGCTTATCAAAAAGGTTCTGGCCGGGCCGATTTTATCGCAAGGCAGCGGGAGGTATAACATGGGAATGAAGGATAAAGAAGAGCTTAAAAAGAAACTCACCCCAATGCAATACGAAGTAACTCAAAATAATGGGACCGAGCCGCCGTTCCGCAATGAATTTTGGGATGATTTCAGGGAAGGTCTCTACGTTGACATCGTTTCCGGGGAACCGCTTTTCAGTTCAAAGGATAAATTTGACTCATCATGCGGCTGGCCAAGCTTTACAAAGCCAGTTAAGGACGAGGAAGTTGAAGAGAAAATGGACTACAGCCATTTTATGGCCCGGACAGAAGTGAGGAGCAAGACGGCAGATTCCCATCTTGGCCATGTTTTTAATGACGGACCTGGACCAACCGGACTCCGTTATTGCATAAATTCGGCGGCACTCCGTTTTATTCCTAAAGAGGACCTTGAAGCAGAAGGCTATGGTGAATACCTGAAACTGTTTGAAGAACAACAATAATTTTTACTTTTACATCGAAAGGCAGGGAACATCCATGTTTAAAAAATTATTTGGAAAAAAAGAAGAGCCTGTTAAAACGATTCAGCTAAATGCGCCACTTTCCGGCACTGCTGTACCGCTTGAAAGGGTGCCTGACCCCGTGTTTGCAGAGAAGATGATGGGAGATGGGCTTGCAATTGAACCTTCTGAGGGGCTCGTTGTTTCTCCTGTCGACGGTGAAATCATGCAGGTTTTTCCCACCAAGCATGCGATCGGCATCAGGGCCAAGAATGGTGCGGAAATCCTGATCCATATTGGACTCGAGACCGTTTCCTTAAATGGAGAGGGTTTTCAGACTTATATAAGTGAAGGCGATAAAGTAAAAACCGGTGACAAGCTTGTCGCATTTGACATGGAAATTATTAAAGAGAAAGCAAAAAGCACCGTTACCCCAATAATCATTACCAATACAGATCAGGCAGCTTCCCTCGTAATTAAAGGTGAAGGGAAGGTCGAGAGAGGGACCAGTTCCATAATTGAAGTAACATTTGAATAAAAAAAGGTACGGGCTTCAAGATGGCCCGTACCTTTTTTTGTGCTAATTAATCTACCAGCGAAGCCCGGTTTCTGCCTCCGGTTTCCCTCGCTGTTTTACTGCTGTTCGCGGATGTCATTCCTCCGGACAAGATAAACTTCATTGCTTCCTCAGGCGGAATATCAATCACTTCAACTTGCTCTTTGGGAATAAGAAAGGTGAAACCTGCCACCTGAAACGTCTGCGGGATATAGACCGCAGCATGGTCCTTCAATGGGCTGTAAAAGCTGTCAAGATTCTCGGTCGTAATAAACCCCATGCTTTTTATCTCCGTACCTGGAAGAGTGACAAGAACAACCTTCGAGAAGGATTTTTTATCTCCAAGAAATGAGCCAACAGTATCTTTGATGACGGAATAAACCGTTTTAACAATGGGAATTTTCTCAAGCAGCCTGTCGATTATCTTGATAATGCTTCCTGTAATAAACTGTGTCGACATCCAGCCTAAAGCGGTGATTAGAACAATGGTCGTCAGGAGTCCAATGCCGGGAATATAATCGTCCTTAAAATAAGGCTTTAACAGATTCCCAAGAATGCCATCCAGGAACATAAAGGTCTTATAGATCACATAGATGACTAGAATGATTGGGACAATAGTCAGAATTCCATTAATAAAGTTTTTGATAAACCTTTTCATTAGACGCTGTTTCTCCTTCATCTTTGTAAAAGTAACCATACATCACTTTTGGGAAATTTACAATCCACCTAAAAAAGAAAATGGGCAAATACACATACGGGTCAAGTACCTACTACATAAGGTGTTAATGTAAGAAAACAGAAATCAGTGAGGAGAGATGTTAATGTATAACTATGATAATATGGCGGCACCAATGTCTTCACCTAATATGCCGGCTCCGATGACAGCGCCTATGGCAGATTATAATATGTGCGGATATCCGTATGCAGGGGTAGCGGGTGCAGGATTTGGATGCCATAATACATTTGTATTAGTTGTGGTTCTCTTTATCTTACTCATCATCATCGGCTGTAGTTGTGGAAATTGGTAATATAAAAACTAGATTGTCCGGTTTTCCGGACAATTTTTTTATTTGACCAACGATCATCTCATCCAGGAATACATAGTGAAATTTCACACAGGAGAAAAAACGCGCAAGCAACTGATGTTTCTCTTTTTGCCTCTTTATAGTTCAGTGCGGCCTTATCTAAATCATAAGGGAACATAGTAGCCTTTTTGGCTTCCCGCTGGGCCCTTATCCTTAAAAAACTCTTTCAGGGTATGCCAGAGCAAACATTTTCTAATCAGTCTCAAAGACTGATTCTCTCTGCTTCAAGAGAAAACGCCGACCAAGGGAAATTCTTAATGAAAGATTTACATTCGTGATTCATACAATTTAAAGAATAGTCCCAGAAGGTTCAGATGCTTAAAAAGGGCGGAGTGAGAGGATGGAGCGAACGTATTTAATCAAGCCTTCCCTTGACGGTGATTATCCTGTGGTCGATTACGGGGATGGTGTTTATCTTTATGATACAGCAGGCAGGCAGTATCTTGATGCGGCAGCTGGTGCCGTTACAGCCAATATAGGTCACGGAGTGAAAGAAATCATCGAAGCGATGAACAATCAAGCTGAGAAAGTTTCGTTTGTTTACAGGTCGCAGTTTTCGAGCGCTGCCGCCGAACAGCTGGCTGAAAAATTGGCCCGCCATGCACCGGGGGATTTAAACTGGAGTTTTTTTGTCAACAGTGGGTCTGAGGCCACTGAAACCGCGATGAAAATTGCTATTCAATATTGGCAGGAACTAGGCAGGACGGGGAAAATAAAGATTTTATCACGGTGGATCAGCTATCATGGAATCACCCTTGGCGCGTTATCGATGTCAGGCCATCCAGGCAGAAGGGCCCGGTTTACCTCACTGCTTGAAGATTACCCGGTTGTTTCTCCTCCCTATTGTTACCGCTGCCCATATAATCTGACCCCTGAAAGCTGCGCTCTAGAATGTGCCCAAGAACTCGAATTGGCATTAAAACGGACAAATCCTGAAACCGTGGCCGCCTTCATCGCAGAGCCAATTGTCGGAGCTGCAGGTTCCGCCATAACTCCCCCGCCTGGCTATTATAAAAAAATCAAACAGATATGTGACAGGTATGAAGTTCTGTTTATTGCCGATGAGGTAATGACAGGGTGTGGGCGGACAGGAACTATGCTGGCTTGTGAACATTGGGGGGTTCTTCCAGATCTTGTTGCTCTCGGGAAGGGAATGGGCTCCGGTTATGCTCCGATTGCAGCTGCCCTGGTAAGCGAAAAGGTCATAGAGCCGATTAGAAATGGCTCAAAGGTCGTGATGAGCGGACATACATTGAGTGCCAATCCTCAATCCTGTGCAGCCGCCTTAGCTGTATTTAAATATCTTGAAAAAAATAACATTATGGAAGACGTGGAATCTAAAGGGACCTATTTGAAGAACCTGCTTGTAAAGCTCCAGAGACAGTACTCTTTTATAGGGGATGTAAGAGGGAAAGGCTTGCTGCTGGGAATGGAACTGGTCAGTGACAAAACTTCAAAACAGCCGTTTTCCCCTGAAATGAAGGTAACGGAGCGGCTGGTCCATCTTGCCAGGGAATATGGACTGCTAATCTATCCAGCAGCTGCCGGCCTGGACGGATCAAGTGGAGATGGTGTCATTATCTCGCCGCCATTAACTATAACGAAAAGGGAAATTGAAGAGCTTGTTAAACGGCTAAAAACCGTTTTGGAAGCATTCAAACAGGAATTAAAAATATGAGGAGATACAGCCAATGGGAAAACTAGCTAATTCTTTCCATAAAATAGCCGCGCTGAATCAAGCAATGGAATATTTCCAAGATGGAATGACAATTATGTTTGGCGGCTTTGGTGGAGTGGGTTCCCCCCCTGCTCTTATTGGAGCCATTCTGGAAAAGGACCTGAAGGAGCTGACACTGATTGGAAACGACACTGGATTTCCGGAGATCGGGATTGGAAAAATAGTCAGCAGAGGAATGGCCAGGAAAGTAATTGTCTCCCATATCGGTTCAAACCCTGTGGCTGGCAAGTTGATGAATGAAGGCTTGCTGGAGGTGGAATTTTCGCCGCAGGGAACACTAGCAGAACGAATTCGGGCCGGGGGAATGGGTATTGGCGCCATATTAGTCGATATTGGACTGGACAACGAGATGGTGATACAAGGGAAGCAGCAGTTCATCTTAAATGGTAGAGACTACTTGGTGGAACCCGCGCTTACTGCTGAAGTTTCCATTGTCTATGCTAGAAAAGCCGATCCGTATGGGAACCTGATCTACGATAAAAGCGCTAGAAATACTAATCCTTTGGTAGCGATGGCAGGGAATTATACTATTGCTGAGGTGGAGGAAATCGTCCCCCTTGGAGCTTTGAACCCAGAGGAAATTGTCACGCCAGGAGTGTTTGTCGACATGGTAATACCTACGTGCGGGGTGAACTGGAAATGGGCATGGGAATAGAGATAAGAAACAGAATGGCAAGAAGGGCAGCCCTCGAAATCAGCCCGGGAATGGTTGTAAATCTGGGAATAGGCATTCCATCTCTGGTGCCGAACTTTCTTCCTCCTGATATGCATGTCATGTTCCATGCTGAAAATGGGATAACTGGAATGGGAGCTACTCCACACGCAGGGGAGGAGGATGAGGCCCTATGCAATGCAGGGGGATTTCCGGTGACTGTTGTCCCCGGAGCCTCCTATTGCGATAGTGCTACAGCTTTTGGAATGATTCGGAGAGGGCGGGTGGATCTTTCCATACTGGGCTCACTTCAAGTAAGCGGCAAGGGGGATTTAGCAAACTGGATCATTCCTGGTAAAAAAGTTCCGGGAATGGGCGGCGCTATGGAGCTTGCCTCCAAAGCAAAAAAGCTGATTGTCCTTATGAGCCATACAGATAAGGCTGGGAACCCAAAGATTGTAGATGAATGTACGTTGCCATTAACATCGGGGCGATGCGTCGATCTAGTCATTACCGACCTTGCAGTATTTAAGGTCTCTAATCAAAAGCTGATTTTAATTGAACATAGAAATACAAGTTCTGTGGAGGAAGTAGCAGCTAAAACGGGCTGTACATTTGAGGTGCAGGACAATGTAAAAAAAGTAGCTTACTAGACTTAAAGGAAGGGAGCTAGCTGTGTGGAAGAGGGGCAGCAAAAGGTTATTCAGTATATCCGAAGGAATCAAGGGCGCGGCCAGCGTTTTCTGCAAAGGCTTGTTCAGGAAGGGAGTATACGAGGGCATGAAAGCAGGGCGCAGGCTGTCATAATCGAGAAGTGCAGGGAGCTAGGGCTGAAGATGGACATTTGGGAAATCGGCGGGGAGACTTTGACATCCCATCCTGCATTTTGTTCGGACAGGGTGAATTTTAAAGGAAATCCCAATGCTGTGGGGGTGCTGCAAGGAACTGGCGGAGGAAAATCACTTATCCTGAACGGTCACATAGACGTTGTTCCTGTTGGCTCGCTAAAAGTCTGGGAGCATGATCCTTTCAGCGGTCATGTTCATGACGGGAAGCTATATGGGCGGGGGTCGACTGACATGAAAGGCGGAACTGTTTCCTTGGTGATGGCGCTTGAAGCAATTGTGGAAAGCGGAATATCCTTAAAGGGGGACGTCATTTTCCAGAGTGTCATCGAAGAGGAAAGCGGCGGGGCCGGAACCCTAGCCGCAGTTTTAAGAGGATACCGGGCAGATGGCGCCATTATTCCTGAGCCTACGAATATGAAGTTTTTCCCGAAGCAGCAGGGTTCCATGTGGTTCAGAATCAAGGTAAAGGGGAAACAAGCCCACGGCGGGACAAGATACGAGGGAGTCAGTGCGATTGAGAAGGCCGAAAAGGTGCTTATGGAGCTGAGAGAATTAGAGAAACGTAGAAACAGGAAAATCGAGGATCCGCTTTTTGCGGGAATCCCAATTCCGATTCCGATTAATGTCGGTAAAATCAATGGTGGGGAATGGCCCTCTTCCGTTGCCGACTCAGCGATTATAGAAGGCCGGATGGGAGTGGCTCCTGACGAAACAATGGAACACGCAAAAAAAGAGATGGAGCTTGCAATCAAAGCAATGGCAGGACAGGATCAATGGTTAGAACGTCATCCGCCGGAGGTTGAATGGTTTGGGGCCAGCTGGCTACCGGGCAGCCTGGAAATCGACCATGAACTTGTCGCCGCTTTAAGTGAATGTTATTCGATGATAAAAGGGAAATCTCCAATAGTGGAAGCTTCACCTTGGGCAACTGATGGGGGCATCCTCAATAAAGTCGCCAACGTGCCAGTGGTTGTGTTTGGTCCAGGGGTTACAAAGAAAGCGCATGATGCTAACGAATATATTGAGCTGGCAGACGTCTTTGAAACAGCGGAAATCATCGCCCTCACCATCATGAAGTGGTGCGAGGCAAACGAGGGAGGGGCGAAATGGGAGCAATAAATTTAAAAACGGCTATACCGGGACCAAAGGCTGCTGAGCTATTAGCAAGGAAAGAAAAGAATGTACCTTCTGGCCCGTTCAATACGATGAAAACCTTTGCGGTAAAAGGGGAAGGGGCTCTTCTCACTGATATCGACGGAAATACATTCATCGATTTTGCAGGGGGAATCGGTACACAAAATGCAGGCCATTGTCCCCCAAGAGTGGTGAAGGCTTTGCATGAACAAATTGAAAAATACTTGCACCCATGCTTTCATGTCATGATGTATGAACCCTATATTGACCTGGCTGAAAAGCTGAATGGAATTACTCCAGGAAACCATGCCAAGAAAACCTTTTTTTTAAGCAGCGGTGCTGAAGCAGTTGAAAATGCTGTTAAAATTGCCAGGAAATATACAGGGAGAAAGGGAATTGTCAGTTTTGAGCGAGGCTTCCACGGCAGGACCTATATGGCAATGTCGTTGACCAGCAAAGTGAAGCCGTATAAATATCAATTTGGCCCATTTGCTCCCGAAACCTATAAATGGCCGTTCCCTTTCTATTTTCAATCAGGAATGCCGGAGGAAGATCTTGATGATTTACTGTTGAACAGGTATGAAAGCTTCTTTTTAAGTGAAGTGCCTCCTGATGAAATTGCTGCTGTTATCCTCGAGCCTGTCCAGGGAGAAGGCGGTTTTAACATCCCATCTAAAAGGTTCGTCCAGGGTGTAAAGAAGCTTTGTGAAAAATACGGGGTCCTATTCATCGCGGATGAGATTCAGACTGGGTTTGGGCGGACTGGCAAGATGTTTGCCATTGAGCATTTTGATGTGATTCCTGATCTGATGACCATGTCGAAATCAATTGCTGCAGGTCTTCCAATCAGTGCAGTTACAGGCAGGGCTGATATAATGGAAGCGGCAGGCACCGGAGAAATAGGCGGCACCTTCGGAGGAAGCCCCCTTGGCTGTGTAGCCGCCCTTGAGGTTATAAACACGATCAATTCCGAAAACTTATTGGAAAAGGCGGAAGCTATTGGGGCTTCGTTTCGGAAGCGTTTTGAAAAGCTGAAGCAATCAACGCCGGAAATTGGTGATCTCCGTTCACTGGGTGCAATGTGCGCAATTGAGTTTATTGACAGGGACGGAAAACCAAATCAGCCTCTTGTTCAAAAAATAATGAGCATTGCTCATCAGCGCGGTTTAATCATCATGGGGGCGGGGTTATATGGGAATGTAATCCGGCTGCTGACACCGTTAGTTGTTACAGAGCAGCAGCTTGAGGAGGGACTTCAGGTGCTGGAAGATGCCATCACTGAATGCTGCAGGAAATAGGAGGAAGAAGATGAAACAATCATTATGGATTAATGGCACCAACCATGAGACAGAAATTTACAAGCCATTGTATAGCCCTTTTGACGGGAAAAAACTAGCTGAGGTTGCGGCAGCAACAGATGAGGATGTAAAACTTGCCATTGAGGCAGCGTACAGGGCCAGAAAGACAATGGCCGAAATGCCGGCCTATCAAAGGGCGGAGATTCTGGAAAGAGTCACTGCTCAATTAAAGGAAGAAAGAGAAGAATGTGCCAGGCTGATTGCTGAAGAATCGGCCAAACCCTTGAAGGCTGCACGTGCTGAAGTAGACAGGACCATCATGACTTATACCTTCGCAGCTAATGAGGCAAGGGGAATTCACGGGGAGACGGTACCCCTTGATGGAGCACCTGGAGGGGAAGGGAGACTCGCTTATACAATCAGGGAGCCGTTAGGAGTCATTGCTGCCATTACACCCTTTAATTTTCCGATGAATCTAGTTGCTCATAAGGTGGGGCCTGCGATTGCTGCAGGAAACACCGTCGTCTTAAAGCCAGCCAGCCAAACCCCGCTCTCCTCCTATAAAATCGCCAAGTATTTTCAGAAAGCCGGACTGCCGGCAGGGGTACTGAATGTGGTCACGGGCAGCGGCAAAACGGTAGGGGATGCCCTGATCAATGATGAAAGGGTCAAAAAAGTTACTTTTACAGGAAGCCCAGCGGTCGGGAGATATATACGCGAAAATGCAGGACTCAAAAGAGTGACGCTTGAGCTCGGCTCGAATTCGGCAGTAATCGTAGACCAAGAAGTGGATATAGCAAAAATCATCCCGCGAATTGTCTCTGGAGCCTTTGCCTATCAAGGGCAAGTATGTATTTCGGTCCAGAGAATTTTCGTACATGAATCATTATTCGAAGCTTTCTCTAAGGCTTTTGTTGCGGAAGCCGAAAAACTGAGAGTGGGAAATCCGCTTGAAGAAGAGACAGATGTTTCAGCGCTAATTTCAAGGGAAGACGTCAAGCGGGCTAAAGGCTGGGTAGATGAAGCAGTCGCCCGCGGAGCCGAACTGGCACTGGGAGGGGTGGAGGAGGATGCGGTCCTTCATCCTACTGTCCTTCTCCATGCTGAATTAACAGAAAAAGTTTCCTGCGAAGAAATATTTGCGCCGGTCGTTCATATTAACAGATTCAGCAGTTTTAACGAAGCTTTAGAAATGGTGAATCAGTCACAATTTGGACTTCAGGCTGGTGTATATACCAATGACGTCAACAGAGCCTTTAAAGCGGCGAGAACTCTCGAAGTCGGGGGTGTAATGATCAATGATATCCCTACCTTCAGGGTAGACAATATGCCATATGGCGGAGTTAAGCTAAGTGGAACCGGCCGTGAAGGAATTAAGTATGCAATCGAAGAAATGACCGAGCTCAAGCTGGTCAGCTTTAAATTGGACTAATCCATCGGTTTTGCAGATAGGTAAATTAACAAATAGCCTGGCCATTCTGGCCGGGCTTTACTGAAATGGGGGGAATGTATGAACCTAAGCAAAACAATGGTATCACAGGGCCCTGACTACTGTTTGACCATTTATCTTGACCATCGGAACCTTCGGGTAAGAGTGGACGATTATCTAGGGAACATTGATCAAATACTTGAGGAAAGTGAAAGAATAGCGAAGCTGCATAAAGTTGAGAAGTTAATAATTAAGGCGAGGGAGACTCATTTTATAAAACTGCTCGAGCGCGGCTACCGGTGTGAAGCGGTCGTGGATCACTACTTTCTTGGGTCTGACTGCCTGTTTTTTTCAAAATTCTACAGTGCCAAAAGAAGTGCTAACGAACAGTGGAAAAAAGAAGAGGAAATTCTCGAAGATGTATCCTTGCTGCAAAGGCAGTCCCCTCCATTTAAAATACCCGGAGAATTTCAGCTCGAGAAGATGGAAGGAAAAGATGCTGAAAAACTTGCAAAGCTTTATAAACAGGTGTTTGAACTCTATCCCACTCCCTTAAATGACCCCGAATACATCAAGCAGACTTTAAAAGAGGGGACTGTTTATTACGGATTTCGGTACGATGGGGAAATCATAAGTGCAGCTTCGGCAGAAATTAATTCTTTTTATAAAAATGCGGAACTTACCGATTGTGCAACTTTAAAAGAGTTCAGAAAATATGGGTTAATGAAGGTGTTGCTGCTGGAGCTGGAGAAAGAGCTTAAACTCAATGGGATATTCTGTACCTATTCAATTGCCAGGGCTCTCTCTTTCGGGATGAATGCTGCCCTCCATCAGCTGGGGTATTCGTACCGGGGAAGGCTGGTGAACAATTGCTTTATTTTTGATAAGCTTGAGGACATGAATGTATGGGTCAGGGACCTATCGAAAGATGCCGGGTTTTCGGCAGTAAGATGACTTTTTTTCGGCACCCTCTCATATATAAACAGAGGGGGATGATACTTTGAATAAAGCCGAAAATATAACGGAAGAGTTTCTTGGTGCCATACTGGGAAGCATTGATGAGGCAATCCATGCAGTAAATACAAAAGGGATTACTATTTTCTACAACGAAGTAGCTGCCCGCCATGATGGACTGGAAATCGAGGAGGTAATAGGAAAGCCGATTTTGAATATATATCCTTCACTAAGCGAAAAGTCCAGCACCCTCCTCAATGTCCTGAAAACCAGGATGCCCTTATATAATAAAACACAATCATTTGTTAATCTTCATGGGAAAAAAATTGAAACTGTAAACACAACCTTGCCAATCATCGTAAAAGGAGAGCTGATAGGTGCGGTTGAAATCGCAAAGGATTATTCCAGGTTAAAAGAGCTGGCCGAACGGCTTGTTGATATACAGAAAGTCCTGAAGCAAAACACCTCTAAAAGCCCTTCTCATGGAGCTAAATACAGTTTTGGCGACATCCTGACAAAGAACAAAAGCTTTATTCAAACAAAGGAACAAGCGGAAAAGCTTGCTGTATCCCAATCCCCCATAATGGTATTCGGGGAAAGCGGAACAGGGAAGGAATTATTTGTCCATGCCATCCATAACGCTTCCAAAAGGAGAAATGGGCCACTGATTCCCCAAAATTGTGCAGCTATTCCTGAAAACCTGCTTGAAGGTATACTTTTTGGAACTTCAAAAGGAAGTTTTACAGGTGCAGTAGACAGGCCAGGTCTGTTTGAACTTGCAGATGGAGGAACATTGTTCCTGGACGAACTGCATGCCATGCCTGTGGAGCTGCAGGCAAAGCTTTTGCGTGTGCTCGAGGACGGGGCAGTAAGAAGGATAGGGAGTTCGAAGGTCATATCAGTTGATGTCCGTGTTATCTCAGCCATGAATATCAATCCGCTGAAAGCTGTTGAAGAAAACAAGCTTCGTGAGGATCTATTTTATCGATTGAACGTTCTCACATTTGAAGTGACGCCGCTAAGGGAGCGCCCTGAAGATATCCTCTATCTGACAGAGAAATTTATTGGCGATTTCAGCCGGCAGCTTGGCAAGCAGGAGATCCGATGGAACAGGGAGGTAGAAGGTGTTTTCTTGAATCATTCCTGGCCCGGGAATATCCGTGAACTGAAACATACCATCGAATATATGATGAATGTTTGTGAAGGAGAGAGCCTCAATACAAATGATCTGCCAGCACTTCTAAGGAAAACGGAAAAAAGGATTAACGTTATTCAATCTGATCTTAGTCTTAAAGAAAATCTAAAAAGGTACGAACAAGGACTCATTCAAAGGGCAATGGAAGAAAGCGGTGGGAATATTCAAAAAGCTGCCCGGCTTCTTGGAATACCAAGGCAGACCCTTCAATATAAATTAAAAAAGTAACGAACTGCACCGCCTGCCAAAAAATCGGCAGGCTTTTTTTGTGACTCCTTTATCCTTGTGGTCGAAAGGATCAAAATTACGGTCTCTCCTTCATGCTCTTCAACTGAACTGTTGGCATGAAATTTGCATAGATAATAAGTATAAAAGAGCTAAGGGGGACATTAAATGAAACCTTTTTTATATACACCCGACCGCCACTGGAAAGATATTGAATTATGGAAGGATGTTACGGACGAACAATGGAATGACTGGATTTGGCAGCTGACCAATACGATAAGGACGCTCGAAGACTTAAAAAAAGTTATTCGTCTTACACCCGAAGAAGAGGAAGGGGTCCGTATTTCAACCAAAACAATCCCTTTGAATATAACTCCCTACTATGCTTCGCTAATGAACCCTGACGATCCAAGATGCCCTGTAAGGATGCAGTCGGTACCGATTGGAAAAGAAATTTTAAAAACTAAGTATGATCTCGAGGATCCTCTTCATGAAGATGAAGACTCTCCTGTTCCTGGGCTGACTCACCGCTATCCGGACAGAGTCCTTTTTCTAGTCACAAATCAATGTTCTATGTATTGCCGCTACTGTACTAGAAGAAGGTTTTCAGGACAAATAGGAATGGGCGTACCGAAAAAACAGCTCGATGCCGCCATAAATTATATTAGGAATACGGAAGAAGTGAGAGATGTTCTAATATCAGGCGGGGATGGGTTATTGATTAATGACAATATCCTTGAATACATTCTCAAAAACCTAAGGGAAATCGACCATGTTGAAATTATCAGGATTGGCACACGGGCACCGGTCGTCTTTCCGCAGAGAATTACCGAAAATCTGTGCAGCATCCTGAAAAAATACCATCCAGTGTGGCTCAATACCCATTTTAATACTTCTATTGAAATTACTGAGGAATCAAAAAAAGCCTGTGATATGCTTGCTGACGCAGGGGTGCCTGTTGGCAATCAGTCGGTTATTTTGGCGGGGATTAATGACAGTGTCCCGATTATGAAAAAACTAATGCATGACCTGGTAAAAATAAGGGTGAGGCCGTATTACATCTATCAATGTGACCTTTCAGAAGGAATCGGGCATTTCCGTGCCCCAGTTTCCAAAGGGCTGGAGATTATTGAAGGTCTTAGAGGTCATACAAGCGGGTATGCTGTACCAACCTTTGTTGTGGATGCTCCAGGAGGTGGAGGGAAAATTGCCCTGCAGCCCAATTATCTAATTTCTCAAAGCCCCGAGAAAGTGATTCTGCGGAATTTTGAAGGGGTCATCACTTCTTATCCTGAGCCTGAAAATTATATTCCTGGCCGTGCCGAAGATTATTTCAAAGGAATCTATCCTGACTATGAGAATAAAAAATCAAATGTTGGGATTGCTGCAGTAATGAATGACAGCAAGTTCAACCTGGTCCCGGAAGATTTGCAAAGGCTTGACAGACGGAATCGATTCCAGGAAGACCCGGCTCATACTACACTAAAAGATAAAAGAGGAAAACGGGATGAGTTAAAGGAGAAAAAGTTCCAGGCACAGCAAATTAAAACATCAGGAGGCTCTGAAAAAATTCAGGCACCGAAAGAAGGGGATTGAATATGACATTGCTATGTGATTGGTGCGGTTGCAAGGCCAGGGCTGGTAAAAATACTGTTTACTGGGAGCTCCCTGATGGGTCTAGGGCAATAATGATTACAAGCACTCCGGCCATAGTGTGTACGGCATGTGGAATGGAATACCAAACTGATATTATAACAAAAGAAATTGAAGACCAATTATTTTTAGTGGATACAAAAACAATCGGAAAATCATTGAGTTACGATGAATTGGTTGGGATGCCCAGGCTTTTAAAGAGAAACTACTTTGATTTTTCTTGAGACCGAAAACCATGAATCCAAGAGTTGCGTCTGTTGTAATTCTTGGATTTTTTTCTAATAAAACAAGTCATCGTTTCAGGGACCATGGACAGAATAAAAAACATCCTGAACGACAAAGAAATGATTGCTGATGATTCAGAGGTTGGTTGGCGAATTTTGTTCATCACCGTGCTCGTGGCTCACTTATTTTGGGTTATTATAATAGACAGTTTGTTTTTTGATCTTGGTCTTGCAAATACTTTTTGACCTTAACTATCGAAATGAGCGAAAAAGAGGGTATATACTATGCTTTAATAGCTTTCTTATATAAATAAAGTACATAATTGGCTGAAAAAGAAAAAATGTTGACATTATGAATGCACGCTGTTATTATTATAAATGTCGTTTAGAGCGATGAAAACAAACTTCGCTCTTAGAATAGAACAAATTACTTCTATTAATATAGAAAAATACGATTTCATTCAAAAATGGAGGATTAGCTCAGCTGGGAGAGCATCTGCCTTACAAGCAGAGGGTCGGCGGTTCGATCCCGTCATCCTCCACCATTAATTACTTATTTATTTAAATGTTTGCCGGTGTAGCTCAATTGGTAGAGCAACTGACTTGTAATCAGTAGGTTGAGGGTTCGATTCCTTTCGCCGGCACCACTTAGACTATAATGAGAGCCATTAGCTCTGATGAAGTCCATATAAACAAATAAACAATTTATTATAAGGAGCCATTAGCTCAGTCGGTAGAGCATCTGACTTTTAATCAGAGGGTCGAAGGTTCGAGTCCTTCATGGCTCACCATTTTCATACGCGGGTGT
>NZ_SLVV01000010.1:0-37800 GCF_004340465.1 Mesobacillus foraminis
CGCACTCTTTAAATGGTGGCTGCTTCTAAGCCAACATCCTGGTTGTCTAAGCAACTCCACATCCTTTTCCACTTAACGTATACTTTGGGACCTTATCTCTGAAAGTAAAAGATAATTGTATGAACCTGTTAAAGCAAGGGACCAGAAGGAGGTTAGGTTCATTGCGGTATCTTTTTGGAACTGCATTCCCCTGACTGGCCAAAGACCCAAAAAAGTGATAGTCAGACAAAAAAGTACTATATGCAAATCTTATAAATTAAAAAATTGTCATTGATGTAAACGTTTGCTTTTTTTATAGTAAAGGAAACTGGGAGGGATGTTATGTCAAAGGGTAAAGTATGGCCTCCAGAATGGAAGCTGTACAAGGATCGTTATTCAGGAATTCAGATCAGGCAGCTAACGGACTATTCGGGACATAGTCATCATCTTTATTTTACGGAAAATGGCTGGTATGACGGCGGCAATAAAATTCTGTTTTGTTCTGACCGCGAAAATAAAACGAATTTATTCAGCATCGACCTTCGAACCGGAGAAATCACGCAACTTACAGATCATAGGAAGAGGTTCGATTCTCTGCCGGCTTGTCTACATCCTGATGGCCACTATGCTTTTTTTCGCAGGAATGGCCAAATTATTCAGCTTCATCTGGATACATTGGCTGAAAGCATTCTCTACGAAGGGCCTGCTGGCTTTGTTGGGGGGAATTTGAACTGCACTGCGGACGGAAAATATCTTATCACAACCTTGCAGGAAGATTTTTCAGAGAGACTGCATTTAGACTTGGGGAACGGCTACATAGGGCATAGAGAATTAATGGAAGCCAAGCCAAAGGCCCAGATTCTTAAGATTTCAGTTGAAAATCAGGATGTCACGGCTGTACATGAAGACCATAACTTTATTACTCATATAAACACGTCTCCTGCTTTGCCAAATCTCGTTACGTTCTGCCATGAAGGACCTTGGCATCTTGTGGATCATCGCATTTGGGGGCTGGATTTAGCAACAGGAAAAGTGTGGAAAATACGCCCTCGGAAGGAATACCAAGAAAAAGTGGGCCATGAATACTGGCATCCCGATGGAATGCATATTGGCTACCATGGCTTTCGGCAAAATGGAACCGCTTTTTTTGGGAAGATCCGTTATGATAATGAAGCTGAACAAGAAGTAGAGTTTGCCTTTCGGAATTGGCATGCCCATTCTTACGGGTTTGAAAAGGTGGTTGTGGATGGCCGCGGATCACTTGATAAGATGATCATCTGGGAACAGGGGAATAACGGATTTTCAAACCCCAAAGTTTTATGTGAACACCGGTGCAGTTTCCACGTCCAAAAGGTTCACGCACATCCCAGATTCAGTCCAGATGGAAGTGAATTGTTATTTACAAGTGACAAGAACGGTTATGGAAATTTGTATCTGGTAGACATACCAGAGAATCCAGCTGCATTGCCAGATTTTATAATAGAATAATGGAGGTTATATTTTGTTTAATGTAAACGCTTTTAAAAATCCTCCGGCTGCTTACCGCATTCATCCCTTTTGGTTTTGGAATGGAGACATGGATGAGGCAGAAATCACCCACCAAATAAAAGAAATGGCCGAAAAAGGGGTGGGAGGCTTTTTTATTTGTCCCAGGCAGGGTCTTACGGTGCCCTACCTTTCACAAGAATGGTTCCAAAAGGTAAAATTTGCAACGGAGATCGCGAAAAGTTTTGAGATGGATGTCTGGCTGTATGATGAATATCCGTATCCCAGTGGAATGGCTGGAGGAGAAGTAACGCTGATTCATCCAGATGCGAAACATTATACCCTCGAACATAGAAGCGAAAATGTGCAAGGGGGCGGGATATGCTCCATGGAGCTTCCCTGGGGCCGCGTTTTATCGGCCAAGGCGGTTCCGGTTGATCCGGAGACGGGAGAAAGAGTGTGGGAGGAATCCCTGGATTTAGAAAGCTATATAGGAAATGATCAGGTCGAACCGGTGTTTCAAAAAGCAGGGTTAACGGCCTATAATCAGAAACGGTTCTTCACATACAAAACGGTTAAAGCCTTGAGGTGGACGGCGCCAGAAGGTTCCTGGGAAGTCCATTGTTTTCTTGAAGTGGAATTGAATGATTTTAAATATTACGGGACATTCGTTGACCCTTGTAATAAGGAAGCCATTAAGACGTTTATTGAGCTGACGCACGGACGGTATTCGAAGAGCCTTGGTGAAGAATTTGGAAAGACGGTAAAAGGAATCTTCTCGGATGAAACCGGCTTATTGGGAAGGATCCCCTGGTCGCCGAAGCTTCCGGAATTTTTCGAGCAGCAGCATGGTTACGATTTGAAAGAATATCTGTATGCGCTGGTTGCTGCCGAGGAAGAACAGACTGCGAAAGTCCGCTATGATTATTTTCAAGCCATTCATCTCCTGCTAAGGGAGTCGTACCATAAGCAAATCCATGACTGGTGTGAAGAGAACGGAATCCAGTATGTGGCAGAACTGCCTTCTGTCCGGATGGCTGCTCAGTCGTATGGCCACATACCCGGCGGTGACAGTGCTCATGAAAAGCTGGGACGATCATTAGACTGGATTCTGAATCGTTATACAACGAGCTTCAGGGCAAATCCGAAAATGGTCAGTTCATTGAGCAACCAGCTGGGAAGGGAACGGGCTTTGATTGAATGCTTCCACAGTGTAGGCTGGTCGATGACGCTTCAGGATGCGAAATGGATGCTGGACCGTCTGGCGGCGTTCTCCATTAATTTTTATAATTTCCACGCCTTCTTCTATACACTGGATGGACTGACAAAACACGATGCACCTCCGTCCCAATTTTTACAGAATCCTTATTGGCAGCATTTTCGGACGCTGGGGGATTATGCTGGAAGACTGGGGTATGTGATGAGCTGCGGAATTCCGGAACGTTCGATTGCGGTGCTGGACCCAACCACAAGCTTATGGTCACATATGGGGAATCCGTTTCATGATTTCCAATACAGTGGGAAAGAGGATGGAGAAAAAGAGAAGCTTTTTAAGTTAAAAGCGGACTGGTCTGCCATTTGCAGGGAACTGCTGCTCCATCACAAAGGCTATGATCATCTGGATCCTGAAATCCTCAGCCAGGCAGAAATTTCAGATGGGAAAATTAAGATTGGCCATGGCAGCTACTCTGTCTTGATTCTGCCGCCCCTGTCGAACCTGGAAGAGGCCGCATGGAAGCAGGTGAAAACGTTCCTTGATCAAGGCGGAACGGTGATTGCAAACGGGTTGCTTCCATATGAAGTGATTGATACAAATACTTCAACAAGTCAAGCAATATTGGATGTCTTCGGGGCGGATGCCTCTGCAGTTTCTGATTATTGGAACGCGCCTGCCGGGCAGGATATCCTGGTAAAAGGGAAGCAGAAAGCGTATTTTATTCCCTCGGGCGATTCCTCCCTTTTACTCAAATTAGTAGAAAATCATGTTGATGAGGAAATAACTTTTGCTTCTGCGAGCGGGAAGAAAAGCTTTTTAACCGAGAAGCGGAGACTGTCTGATTCTTCCACCCTGATTTTCATGACCAACCAGGAAGAAGGAGAGCAGCAGGGTACTCTTTCGATTTCCTATCCTTGCGAGTTTCATAGGCTGAATTTACAAACCGGCGAGTCAGAGGCACTGGCTGCCGTGCGTTCAGGGAGAGGGTGGAAGCTTGAGTTGCATTTTGACTCCTTTCAGAGTGAGCTTGTTCAAATAAACCGGGCAGAGGAACCTTCTATTGAGCACAAAGGTCCTGAACCTTGGAAGTGGGAGATTGACTCAAAGGGGGACTGGGAGGTAAGGGCCCTTCAGGAAAATGCCATCCGCTTCGACACATTTGATATGGTGATTAACCCTAAAAATAATGAAACTGATGGAAGGTCAGTCGTAGGGGTTAAAACGTTTATCGACCAGTGTGCCGACCTTGAAAATGAACAAGCATTGCCTGTCGCTTTTCATCAGGTGTTCGGGACTCCGATGAAGGCTGGAATAAAGTACCCTGTTGCATGTGTTTTTGAAAAGAAATTCTTTACTGACAAGCTTCCTGGGACGGCCTCCCTTTTGATGGATGAAGGAGCTGTTTTCGGTCCTTATCAAATCTTACTAAATGGTCAATCCGTGGAAGGCTTTGAAAAACGGTTTGTCTATGATCACTCTAACCTTGTCTGTGATGTTCTGCCGCTGCTGAAAAAAGGGGAGAATCTCCTGCGGATTGAAGTGGAAGTGGAACACGATTGGGATGGGGTGGTGGATGCAGTTTATCTATTAGGAGATTTTGGGGTCGCTTTTAATGTGGAAGGGCATCCTGTCCTGACGGATGCTGCAGTACATTCAACTATTAAGCCGGGACCGTATGAAAGCTATCCATACTATGCAGGGACACTTTCTTTCACCCGCAGAATCAACCTGGAAAGAATGGCAGAGGAGGAAGATTTTGTCCTCCGTTTCACTGATCTTGATCCGGATGTTCACGATTGCATCGAGGTTCTTGTGAATGGACAATCCCTCGGTGTCAGAGCTTGGACTCCATATGAGTGGGAGGGGAAATCATCTGTTCTCCATTCCGGAGAAAATCAGCTTGAAATCAAGGTCACCAACACGCTTATCGGGTTGCTGGAAGGAAAGTATTTTGATTACCGCGAGCATAAGCTGCATGAAGTGAGCAGTTTAAAGCTCAGGAAATAATGACGAAAGGGGAGGGTTCGATTGTCAGCCTATTTTCATAGGAACGACAGTATTTTCTCAAAGGTAAATCACCAGATTGAGAGTGTCCTAGCTACAATTTCAGATCGGTATATCGGGAGTAACCCGCCGCATCCGATCACCTTCAGGGCTTTCTGTAAAAGCGGGTTTCTTCGCGGAAGTGACTACAGATATCTCATGAACCTGGATGAAAGATATCCGGATGCCCAAAATGGTCAAATCGTCTATGCCTGGGCGAAGCTATGGAGCGATGAACCAAAGGACATAGCGCTGGCGTTAAATTGTTTCGGACCGGCCCGTTTATTCCTAAATCAAGAGCTGGCGTTCAGATCAAGTATTGTCGATGAAACGGATCCGAATCGTAAAACCCATATTCGGGTGGCTCTAAAAAAAGGCTGGAATCATTTTGTTCTGCAATTTATGAAAACGCCTTCCGGATTTGGCGGAATCTTTGGAACCGGATCGTTTAAACGGTATCCGATGCATTTTTTAGCACCGTCTGCAGAAAGAGAAGGCCAGGAAGGCTGGATCTATTCCGGCCTCCAGGAGTCCGAGCTGGAAAACCTGCCTGGAGAAGGAACCAGCGAGGCAGGAACGGAGTTAAAATGGCTTCCAAATCTTAAATGGGACTCTGATGAATTCCAGTTAACCCGCCTTTTTGGGAGTGAAGAAAACAGACAGGCCATTGCCTGGTCCAAGCTTGTCTGCCATAGACCAGGAACGCAGACCTATGTGCTGAAAGGCGAGCATAAAGGAGAAATGGAGCTGTTTGTAAACGGAAATAGTGTTTACCGCTCGGCTGAAGGACAGGTGTTCCAGGTGCCGGTTGATCTTCCATATGGTGAATATGATGTTTTGGTGAAAAGCATCTGCCATGGCAGTGACTGGGGTTTTCAATTGGAAGGGAATGAATTCACCCTTCCTGTGCCTGTTGAGGGGGTTAATGATGTCTGGCTTTATGGAGGCACCTTTCCAGCAGCCTCAGTGCTTCCACTTGAGGACATGCTGAGACTTGATACGCTGCTTGAAACGGATAAAGGCCCAACTTACTGGCGGGTGGATTGCCCGGATACATGGGTAAGGCCTTATCTGGAAAATTCTCTATTCGGAAAATGGGATTATCCGCTGGGGGTCACGTTGTATGGACTCCTGCAGACGGGGAAAGAGTTAAGGCGGCAGGACATCATCGACTATGCTCTAAAACATATTGAAATCTGCACCTCGTTTTACAAGTATTCTCTATGGGATCGAGAGCAGTATGGAGCAGCAGGAATCAACACCCAGTTATCGGCGATTGACAGTCTTGATGACTGCGGATCATTTGGGGCTACAATGCTGCTGGCCAATCAGATCGGTCCGCTAAGAGGCGCGATGGATGCAGCCGAAGATGTTGCCCATTATATCAGCAGCAAACAAGACAGGCTGCCGGACAATGTCCTGTACCGAAGATTTGGTTCGGTTGATTTTATGAAGGATACCATCTGGTGTGATGACCTTTATATGAGCACTCCATTCCTATGCCGATATTATGAGGAAACCGGGGAACGTGCTTACCTTGATGATGCCGTTAACCAATTTTTACGCTACCGGGAGTATTTGTTTATCCCAGAGCTTAATATCATGTCGCATGTCTATGATTTTAAATTTAATACAGCAACAGAAGTGGCCTGGGGCCGCGGAAATGGCTGGGTCCTGTTTTCCCTTTCTGAATTGCTTGCGGTGCTGCCGGAGGATCATGAACAGCGTGAGGATCTCTTGGACTTTTTCAGGGAGCTTTCGAAAGGATATTTGGACCTTCAGGGCGAAAATGGTTTATGGCACCAGGTGTTAAACGACCATGAATCGTATGAAGAAACATCATGCACCTCCATGTTCATCTACGCATTTGCAAGAGGAATCCGAAGCGGCTGGCTGTCTGAACACGAGCCTTATATTCAGTCTGTCTTCCGCGGTTTTGAGGGACTCTCAAAGGCGGGGATCGATAAACAGGGGAATGTCTATGGCGTCTGCCAGGGATCAGGCTACGCTTTTACAAAGGATTATTATAAGCATGATCTTACGTGGATATTGAATGATACACATGGAATCGGGATTGTTTTGCTCGCGGGCATTGAAACGCTAAAGCTTAAAAACTGGCTGGTTCAAGCAAACTATTCAAATCAAAGGAGGAGCTTAGTATGAATCTTGAAAATCAAAGAAAAAATGTTCAAATTGCCTATATTGGAGGCGGATCGCGCGGCTGGGCCTGGGGATTGATGAGTGACCTTGCTGTGGAGCAGAGCATTTCCGGGACTGTTAAGCTGTACGATGTTAATTACGAGGCTGCAAAGCAAAATGAAAGAATCGGAAATGGACTGCGAGATAGGGAGGATGTTGTCGGCGAGTGGGATTATGAGGCTGTTCCCACGTTAAAAGAAGCATTGACGGGCGCTGATTTTGTCATCATCTCCATACTCCCGGGTACCTTTCAGGAAATGAAGTCCGATGTCCATACCCCGGAGGAATACGGAATCTACCAATCTGTAGGCGATACCGTTGGGCCGGGCGGAATGGTCAGGGCCTTAAGGACGATTCCGTTATTTGTGGAAATTGCCAAGGAAATCAGGGAGCATTCACCGAATGCCTGGGTCATCAACTATACCAATCCGATGAGCCTGTGTACAAGGACTCTCTATGAAGTGTTTCCGGAAATAAAGGCATTTGGCTGCTGCCACGAGGTTTTTGGAACACAAAAACTCCTTGCCATGATGCTCGAAGACATGGAAGGCATCGAGAATGTTCAGCGCAGCGACATTAAAGTCAATGTTCTTGGCATCAATCATTTTACATGGCTCGACCAGGCTGCTTATAAAAATATTGATTTGATTCCTCTGTATCAGAAATTTGTTGATAAATACTATGTTTCCGGGTTTGAAGGAAAAAAAGAAGGGCATTGGATGAACGATCACTTTGCCTCCGCACAAAGAGTCAAATTCGATCTGTTTAAAAAGTTCGGTCTCATTGCCGCTGCCGGTGACCGTCACTTGGCGGAATTTATGCCGAATACCTGGTATTTAAAAGACCGCGAAAAAGTGAAGGAATGGAAATTCGGGCTGACCCCTGTGGACTGGAGGATCCAAAAAGGCAAGGAACTTCATGAAAAAGGGAAGCGTCTTGCTCAAGGCGAGGAGTCCTTTGTCCTCAGGCCAACGGGTGAGGAAGGGGTTCTCATGATTAAGGCTCTACTTGGGCTTGGCGATATTGTGTCAAATGTCAATCTCCCGAATCTCGGTCAAATGGAAGGTGTGCCGCAAAATTCGGTGGTCGAAACCAATGCCGTTTTTGGCCACAACTCTGTGCAGCCTATTGTGTCAGGCGGGTTGCCGGCACCAATCAATAATATGGTGCTGCGCCATATCCATATCCAGGAAATGACACTGAGGGCAGCGATTGACTGTGACAGAGAGCTTGCTTTAAGAGCCTTTACTCAAGATCCGCTGTTAAGCACGTTGTCACCTGAGGAAGCAGAAGAGCTCTTTGAGAAGATGCTGTTCAATACAAAAAGCTATTTGCCAGGGTGGGAATTTGAGGCGGTAAAGCAGTAAGTTCAATGAACTGTCCGTGCAGTGCATAGCTGCACGGGAGTTCTTCGATTTGGCAAGGAAACTATTAAACGAGGTGAATCTGATGCCCAAAGTGGTGATGACCTTTCCAGAAGGAAAGTATAAAGTACTGACAATGAGCTATGATGATGGAAGAGCTGCCGACAGACGGCTTGTGGATATTTTTAACAGCAATGGAATCAAGGGGACTTTTCATATTAATTCCGGCCTTTTTGGGACCGGAGACCGCATTCCGGAAAATGAAGTGGCCGAGCTTTATGAAGGACACGAAATTTCTGCGCATACGCTGACACACCCAACCATTGCAAGGTCACCTAAAGAACAGCTGGTGCATGAAGTAATGGAAGACCGCAAAAACCTGGAAAAGATAGCGGGATACACAGTCAGGGGCATGTCCTATCCGAACGGTTCTTATAATACGTACATAAAAGAGATACTGCCTTATTTGGGAATCGAATACTCCAGAACGGTGAACAGCACCGGAAATTTTTCCATTCCTGACGACTTTTTGGAATGGAATCCAACCTGCCATCACAACAAGGGTTTAATGAAGCTGGCTGACAACTTTGTACAGCTTCATAAAAAGCAGTATTTATATATGATGTATGTTTGGGGACACAGCTACGAGTTTGACAACGACCAAAACTGGGACGTCATTGAAACCTTCTGCGAGTATATCGGGAACCGCGGGGATATCTGGTATGCTACGAATATCGAAATCATTGATTATATAAACGCATTCCGGAGCCTCAAGTTTGCGGCAGACAGCCAGTTTGTCTATAACCCTTCAGCCTTGTCGGTATGGCTAAGTGTGGATGAGAAAATTGTTGAAGTAAAAGGCGGGGCGCAGGTTTGTTTGGCTGAGGAAGAAGGCGCTGTAATTGGGCTCGAACCGTAAAAGACATGGGTCAGTCCTGAATATTACGCAGAAGAGTTTGATGCCATTACGTCTAAATGGATGAGGTAAATCGCTGAGTAAAAAGATTTATCAGATTATTGTCCCAGGTTTGACTATTATATAATTTTTAGGATTTAAGCAGATTGGATGCTGAACATTCCAATCTGTTTTTTTTTGTGCGACGCATGTTCATTTACTCGACATTGAACGTCTGCTATGGGTGATAGGGTATGCGAACCCTTGGCGAGTGTCCTTGTTTTGTCCTTTGGCACAGGCACATGGAGTTGCATAATTGCTGAGATTTGTCTAGGATTAAACTTGGAATATACGAAGCTCCTAAAAATATCAAAGTAAAAACTATATTTTATACGGTAATGGGGCCATATAATCTAAGTTATAATTGTAAGTGCTTACATTTACAGATGCTGTTACTCTTGTATTATAAGACTAATATGGTTGTTCCTCTTTTTATTAAAAGATGGATCAAGACATTCAGATTAAGGGAGAAGGAGGAATGGTCTACGATGGGCAAAGTTCTTAACAGGGCTAAATTTTACCTTTTGTTAGAGTGGATTATGTGGTTAGCTTATATTAATTTATTATGGCTAGCCAGTGTAATGTTAGGATTAATACTGTTTGGTGTATTGCCAGCCACAGTCGCAATGTTTACGGTAGTCCGTGATTTGCTGATAAAGGAGGCAACTGGAAAGCAAATTTTCAAAACATTTTTTTTAACATATAAGAGTGAATTTTTAAAATCTAATGCAATGGGCTTAATCATTGTATCAATAGGTGCCTTTTTATACCTGGATTTCTTATTTATTCAGAATATGGCAGGGGTTTCTTATTATGTGCTTTTTACGGGCTTAATGTTTATAAGTCTTGTTTATGTAATCGCTTTACTTTATATTGTCCCCGTCTATGTTCATTACAATTTAAGTTTTTATCAATATTTTAGGCATGCGGTTTTAATTGCAATGGTCAGTCCAATCATGACCATTTTGATGTTACTCGGGTTAATGATCCTATATTTTCTGCTGCTCTCTATTCCTGGTCTTATTCCTTTTATAACGACTAGCTCGATTGCTTTAATCCTGATGAGCTGCACGTTAGCCGTTTTTCGCAGACTTGAAAATAAGCAGTATGTAACTCCGAGCAGTATGTGACTCTAGATGTTTTTATCTTGCCTATAGTTTCGAAAAATGGCTGTAATATCTACAAAAGGTATTTTATTTAATGTGTTTGGCGCCTTATTGAATGGAGGAACCTGCAGTGGCGTATAAAGTATTTTTAGTAGACGATGATCGATATGTACGAAAAGGGCTGATTAACCTTATTGATTGGAAAGAGTGTGGATTTGAAGTTTGTGCCGAAGCAGATAATGGCGAAGATGCCTTGGCTTACATTAGCGAATACGCGCCAGACTTAGTGATTACGGATATCAAGATGCCCGTATTAGATGGCCTTGAGCTAATAAAACATGCTTTAGACTTAAAAACTACAATTCCAAATTTTATCATCATTACTGGATATAGTGATTTTAAGTATGCGCAAAAAGCTGTTAAGTATGGTGTTCATGATTTTATATTGAAACCAGTAGATAAGGATGAGATTGAAGAGACACTGAAAAAGGTAGCTGAGGAACATACCAAAAAGCTGCAGCTCCAGCAGAGCAGAGAAAATACGCTTGCAGCGGTTGCTTTCAATGATTTAATAACAGGTGAGGTTGATCAAGAGCATTTGAATGATTGTATGATGAGTTTGAATATCAGCGAAACAAGAGGGATCGCTTATATCATAATAGAAATAAATAACATGGCTGTAAATACAATGAAGACACGTGAGACTATATCCAGAGTCATGCATGAAGATGATTTAAGTTCTGCTGATTTATTTCGTGAACATGGCAATAACAGAATAGGTCTATTAGTCAAAAGTGAAGATATTCAGGAATTTAAAGGCGATATTTCCAAATTTTCTACTAATCTTAAACACCAGCTATCGAAATGCCTGAATGGTGATGTTACTATTTATGTGGGCAGTTTGGTAAATAATGCGAGCGAGATAAAGGAATCTTATGAAGCTGCAATGAAGGCTTTGCAATATAAATATATAGAAAATTGTGAGAAACCAATTGTCTATGGCGATACCAAACATTCCTCTGTAAATTACATAGAATTGGATCAAACTCTATACCAATTGCTGATGGAGCAAATAGAAGAAAATAAAACTTCTGAGATTAAAAGTACAACAGACAGTATGTTTGAGCAGTTTAAGGTTAAGGCATTCGCGAAAGATGCGGTTCGGACATCCATCAATCGGGTGGTTCATGAAGTTGTCAGGACCGTTCAGTCCATGGAGGGGGATGAAAAGAATCTAATCTCACTTCAGAAGATGTTAAATTGGGATCACATTCCCCGTACCTTATGTGTAATCAAGGAAATGTTTTTAGAATTCTTGCTAGAGGCAGCAGCCATGTTGAATCGAATGAGTAAGGAATGTGGAGCGGTAAATATCCGTCGGATTAAGAAATACGTTGATACTCATTACCAAGAGGATCTCACATTGAAAAATATCGCCAATAAGTTTTATTTAAACCCAGTGTACATGGGGCAGTTGTTCAAAAAAACCTACAGCATGTATTTTAAGGATTATATTTTACAAGTGCGAATAAGCGAAGCTAAAAAAAAATTAAGGCAGACAGATATGCGAATTTTCCAGGTGGCTGAATGTGTCGGGTTTTCTAATTCTGATTATTTTGTGACACAATTTGAAAAGGCTACTGGAATGACTCCGACTCAATATCGAAAAAAATTATAACAGAAGATGGCGGACTTTGTGGATAAAATGAAAGTATTCAATTTTAATAATATTGGTTTAAGACAAAAACTGTTAATCATTTATATTTTTGCCGTTTTTATTCCAATCACACTAACCCATATCGTGTTCTACCAAGTTACGTCCAATAATGTCAGAACACAAAAAATGAACGATATATCACTCACCGTAAAAAAGATGTCTAATGATTTTCTAATTGCGATAGAAGATGCAGTCGGAATTTCTTCTATGCTGTACACGGACTATGAATTGTACAATTTCCTAGAAACAAAGTATGAATCAACGACAGATTATATTCATGCCTATCATGATTATTACGATAATATTAGCAAAGAAGTTCCGCTCTACTCTCCTGTTCATTCAATTAACCTGTATACAAATAATGAAACCGTCATATACGCCGGAGGTATTAAGCAAATTGATACCCTTGTTAAAGATTCTGAGTGGTATAAGGATTCTGAGCTTGTTCGAAATTCTTATCCCGTTTTGACTCGCAGAATTGGAGAATCCGGAAAACTGGATACATTTAGCTTAATTAGAGAATTGGACAATTATGTGACAATCGATTCTACACAAAAAATACTGGAAATAAAACTCGATTTAAGGTTAATGTACAATCTTTTTAATGACGTTACATTTCCGGGAGATATTTATTTATTGAATGGGCAAGGCATGATTGAGTATACAACAAATCCCAAGGTGAATTGGGCTGAAGGAAATATTAAATATCCATCGGTAAAATTACCTGATGACCATGTTGTTTTTGAAGAATCATTCAATCTTAAATATTTAAATAATTGGAAGGTAGTAGGTGTGGCTCAAGAACATGTGCTGCTGGAGGAAGTTGAAAGCTCCCGTAACTTCATTCTTTATTTAGCACTTATCAATTTAATATTTCCTTCGCTTTTTATTATTTATATTACAAGCTCCCTCCATTTTAGAATTTTACGGATTTTAAAGCATATGAGGAAAGTAGAGGACCAGCATTTTGAACTGATCGAAGGAGCTCGCCATGGAGATGAGATAGGTGAACTGACACAGGCATTTAATAGAATGGCTTCGAAAATAAAGAAACTTATTAATGAGGTTTATATAGCCGATATTCAAAAAAAGAATTTGGAATTACAGAGGAAGCAAGCCCAGCTAAGTGCCTTACAAAGTCAAATTAATCCACATTTCTTGTTTAATGTCCTGGAAACGATTCGTATGAGGAGCATCCTGAAAAAAGAAGACGAAACAGCCAAAATCATTCACAATATAGCCAGCATGCTTAGGAAATCATTTATTTGGGGAAAAGACTGGGTTAAGGTTGAGGAGGAAATCTATCTTATTAAATGTTTCCTGGAAATTCAATATTACCGATTTGATGATAAAATGCAATATCACATCGATGTAGATCCGGATGCCTATAATTGTCTTATACCAAACATGTCTCTGATCCCTTTCGTTGAAAATGCAAGTATACATGGGATCGAGCCCATAAAAGGGAAAGGGATGATTAACATTTCGATTAAAAGCAACCGGGATCATTTAATCTGTGAGATAACTGATACCGGTCAAGGGATGGATAAAGAGGAATATGAACGGTTATTGCAATCGCTGGAAGAGGCTGAAGACATTGGGGAGCATGTTGGGATAAAAAACGTTTACTGTCGATTAAAGCTTCATTATGAAGACAATTTTGAGTTTAGCATTACTAGCACCAAGGGAGCAGGAACAACAATCAGTATCATCTTACCATGCATAAGATGAACAGTTGTTAGTCCGGGTCATTGCCTGGATTTCCTTGGAGATCAAAAAGGCCAATGCATGCTGATAGAAATATCGGCATGCATTGTTTTTTGTTTTTTTCAATCAGATGCTACTAAAGTTTACAAAGTAAAAACTATACTTTGTATGGTCATTTCAGACCGGTATGTCAGCTATAATGAAAGTGCTTTCAATATTGCGTTGATGCTATTTTTCAAACTTAAGGGGGAATTGAATTGTTTAAAAGGAAGTCAATGTTTTTAGCTTTTAGTTTGCTGGTCATGCTGTTTTTATTAGCTGCTTGTTCAAACAATGAAAAAACCGGAAAAGGGGAAGGGGAAGCATTTACTTATACTTTCTTTAACGCATCCTCCACAGGAAAGGATATTAATACTGCTGATACTAAAATTGGAAAGATGTTCGAAAAGGAAACGGGTGTTAACTTTGATATCGAGCATATCGTAGGGGACAGCAACCAAAAGATCGGGACAATGATCGCCAGCGGTGAATACCCAGAACTACTAAACGCTCAAAATGCAACAAATGATGTCATTGATGCAGGCGGATTTGTACCGCTTAATGACCTGATTGAGGAGCATGCTCCGAACCTTAGAAAACTGTATGATCCAATTTGGGAAAAAATGAAACAAGAGGATGGCAATATTTATATTCTTCCATCTGGTGTATCCAATGGGTATATCAAGCCGCCGAATATCGGACAGAGTGCCTTCTTTATTAAACGGGAAGCATTGAAAGAGCAGGGTTATCCGCACCCTAAGACAGTGGATGAGTATTTTGAAATTATTGAAAAATATGCAAAGGCCCACCCGACTACAAATGGTGCAGATACAATTCCTTATACATTATTACAATATGACTGGCATGTCGGACAACTCTTTGATCCTCCAGCCTTCTTATCAGGTGAACAAGAAGGAATCATTGTTGATAATGAAACCCAGGAAGTATCGGTTTATCACAATAAAGATATAACCAAGAGATGGCTTGGGAAATTAAATGAAATAAACAAGAAGGGACTATTGGACAAGGAAGCTTTCACACAAAACTTTGATGAATATTTAGCCAAAATATCGTCGGGACGCGTTGTTGGATGGTTTGGACCACGCTGGGAATCTGGTACAGCTTTAGATACTCTTGAGCAAGATGATGATCCTTATAATGACTTTATGGGATTCCCTATTGTGTTCGAGGAAGGAATCAAAGATCAATACTTGAATCCAGAATCCTTTGTGACGTCTCCTGGTATGGGATTAACGACTGGCACTGCTGAAGAAGATCAAGTCAGGATTATAAAGTATTTAGACCACATGGCTAAAATTGATTCTCAAAAATTAATCACATGGGGTATCGAGGGCGAAACATATGAAGTGAATGATGACGGTCGTTTTTATCGGACACAGGAACAAATTGATCTAACTGCCGATAAAAAGTTTAGAGATGAGTTCGGTTTTACAGCCCTGGGCTGGTACTGGCCAATCATGGGTGGCAAGTTTGACGACGGGAATTCTGTTGATCCAGTTGTTCAGCCAGAAGTTGCCCAGCTTGCTTATGATGAAGTTGATAAAGAGTTTTTGAAAGCATATAACATTGAAACATTTACTGATCTCTTTACTGAACCAGAACCAGCACCATGGTTCCCGTTTTGGGATGCAGCAATCGAGACAGGTTCCGAAGCACAGCTGTATGACCAGCAGTCACGTGATCTAATCAAACGTTCTTACCCAGATATCATACTTGCAGATCCAGCTAAATTTGATGCGGAGTGGAACAAATTTAAGAAGCAATTCGATAAGCTTCCGTACAAAGCCTATGAAAAAGTAATGCAGGATTCTGTAAATAGAGAAGTGGAGCTTATGAAGTAGGGAACGAAATAACTTAGAGAAGGCTGAATGACTATAAGAGGAAGTTCAGCCTTCGCCTTTTTAAGTTCAATTCCACTTCGCCGTTTACCCTTCTCTAAATGTAATTGTTTAAAATTCATTTAATGAATAGGAGGTAATAAAGTGCAAGCCCAAACAAAAGTGAATACACCTGCTTCCCCAGCACTGCAGACGGATCAAGTAAAGGGACTGAAAGCCTTTCTTAAAAAATGTAAAAGTCAAAAAGCATTATTATTGATGACCGTCCCCTTTGTCATATGGGTGTTTGTTTTTAAATATCTCCCTATTTGGGGATGGACGATGGCATTTCAGGACTTTAAACCTGCACGTGCCTTCTCGGAACAAGAATGGGTGGGTTTTAAACATTTCATCTTCCTATTTAAAGATGAGCGTTTCCTGGGGGTTCTTAGGAACACGCTGGCACAAAGTATGATCAACCTGGTTTTAGGTTTTGTTACTGCGATCGGGTTAGCCGTTTTAATTAATGAGTTAACGAATGTAAAATTTAAGAGAGTTGTACAAACCATCAGCTATCTGCCACATTTTCTTTCCTGGGTTGTAGCTGCCGCCCTAATTTCATCCCTCTTATCCATTGATGGAATCATAAACGAAATCTTGATGGCTCTTAATATTATTGATACCAAGATCCTTTGGCTGGGCGTCGGTGAGTATTTTTGGGGGATCCTGGCTGCTTCGGATATTTGGAAGAATGTTGGCTGGAATACAATCATCTATTTAGCTGCCATATCAATGATCGACCAGGAACAGTATGAAGCTGCCAAAATCGACGGTGCCTCAAGATTACAAAGAATCAGATATGTAACGATCCCTGGAATGAAACAAGTGATTGTTGTCCTCTTAATTATGAATATTGGATACATTATTGAAGCTGGCTTCGAAGCTCAATATCTATTAGGGAACGGACAGAACATAGAATATTCTGAAAATATCGATGTATTTGTCATCAATTACGGCATTTCCATGTTTAACTTTTCTTTAGCCACGGCAGCGGGAATATTTAAAACCGTTATTAGTTTAATCTTCCTGATAGCAGCTAATTCGTTCTCGAAAAAAATGGGCCAGGGCGGTTTATACTAGGGGGTGCACGAAAGAATGAGTAAAAAAAGAAAGAATTTGCTTAGAACAAGAGAAGATGTCATTTTTGATACCTGTAACATTACTTTCATGATTCTGCTAAGTGTCGTCATGCTTTACCCTTTTTTAAATCAGATTGCTCTTTCTTTGAACTCTGCAACTGATTCAGTAAAAGGCGGCATTTATTTATGGCCAAGAGAATTTACCTGGCGCAACTATGAATATGTATTTAGCCAGGCATCGATCGTACAGGGAATTATCGTTTCTGTAGCAAGGACGTTAATTGGTACTGCTATAGGCATATTATGTACAGCAATGGTGGCATACGCAATTGCACAAGAGAAATTTGTTTTTAAAAAATCAATAACCATTATTTTTATTATGACCATGTATTTTAATGGTGGATTAATTCCAACGTACCTATTAATGAGAGACTTACATTTAATCGGAACATTTTGGGTTTACATTATACCTGGGCTGATAAGTGCATTCAATCTGATTATCATGCGCTCTTTTATCGAAGGCATCCCAAAAAGTATCTTTGAACAAGCCCGGATTGACGGAGCCGGAGATTTTAGAGTTTTCTTCCAGATTGTGCTGCCTCTTTCCTTGCCGGTATTGGCTACTGTATCGTTATTTGTTGCCGTAGGACAATGGAATCAATGGTTTGACGTATTCTTGTATAACTCAAGTAATGAAAGCTTGACGACATTGCAATATGAGTTAATGAAGGTACTGCAAAACACTGCAACTTCGAATGGTGATTGGAACTCCGCCCAGGCCAGTGGTGAACATGCTGCCAATACTGTTACACCGAAATCGATTCAGGCAACCATGACAATAGTTGCGAGCCTGCCAATCATCTGTGTCTACCCGTTCCTGCAAAAGTACTTTGTAAAGGGAATGACATTGGGAGCAGTCAAATAATAGCTAGGAAAAGAGCGATTGAAACTTTTTAAACACCTAAAGGAGTGTGTCTTGTGACTATAGATGTAAATCAAGGGGAAATCCCTTCTTTATATAAAGTCTTAAAAAACGATTTCCTTGTTGGAGCTGCAGTTAACCCTATGACTCTAAATTCCCAAAAAGAGTTCATTGTTAAGCATTTTAATAGTCTTACTTCAGAAAATAATATGAAGTTTGAAAACCTGCAGCCGGAAGAGGGGAACTTTACTTTTGATCATGCCGATGATCTTGTAGCGTTTGCCAAACATAATGAAATGAACGTAAGAGGGCATACTCTGGTCTGGCACAATCAAACACCCGATTGGGTCTTTGACAACAAAAATGGCGGAATAACGGATAGGCAAACGTTATTAGAGCGAATGAAGAATCATATTGTTACTGTAATGGA
The DNA here is from genome assembly GCF_004340465.1 of Mesobacillus foraminis. GTDB lineage: Bacteria > Bacillota > Bacilli > Bacillales > Cytobacillaceae > Mesobacillus_B > Mesobacillus_B foraminis. Next base: position 18,140 of record NZ_SLVV01000010.1, read on the forward strand.
AAGATACAAAGGTCAAATCAATAGCTGGGATGTTGTGAATGAAGCGATTGCTGATAATGGCACACAGCTGTTAAGGGATTCAAAATGGAAACAAATTATCGGCGATGATTTTATCGACAAAGCGTTTGAATTTGCTCATATGGCAGATCCAGGGGCTGAGTTGTTCTATAACGATTACAATGAGTCCGACCCGGAAAAGAGAGAAAAAATTTATACAATGACAAAGGGCTTAATCGAAAGAGGGGTGCCGATTCATGGAATTGGCTTGCAGGCACATTGGAATTTATCCAATCCGTCTCTCGACCATATCAGGGAAGCAATAGAGCGTTATGCCTCATTAGGCTTAAAACTTCATATCACAGAAATGGATGTTTCCGTATTTTCCTTTGAGGATAAACGCACGGACCTGAAAGCTCCGACGGCAGAAATGGCAGCTGAGCAAACACAACGGTACAAAAACCTATTTGAATTGCTGAGAGAGTATTCGGATGTCATTTCCTCGGTTACATTTTGGGGAGTTGCAGACAACTACACTTGGCTCGATGATTTCCCCGTTAGAGGAAGAAAAAACTGGCCATTGCTGTTTGATCGAGATCTTAAACCGAAACAGTCCTTTTGGGAAGTTGTAGATTTATAGATTGATAGAAATAGAAAATATGGGTTATGGGCATTATTCTTCATGTTTTTATCTATAAGGGTGTGAGTCATGAAAAACGTTGGACTATTCTTGGTGGTTACTTTATTGGTGGCTTTGGCTAGTGGATGCAGCCAAAATGAAGACAAATTAAACCTATTATTTTTCTCGGAACTGCCAACTGAAGTGGATGATGAGGCGGAAACCATTATCGCTAAAAAAATCGGCGGGGACGATAAGCTTCAATTGGAATTTTACCCGTTTCATCATGAAAAAATAGCAATCGAATTAGCCGGCAGGAATGGAGATATCTTTTTTGTACCTCAGGAAGACGTGAAGAACATGATTGATCCAGCTTCTTTTACAGCATTAACGGAAATGGCAGATGATCAATTAATGAATGGTGTTCCTCTCGAAGAGTTTAAAGGGAAGGATCCAGATACCGGAGAGTGGCAAGTATATGCAGTGCCTGTGGGAAACGAGTCTCTGCTTCTCAAGGAAATTGGCATGACATTGCAAAAGCCATTGGCTGCGTTTATCCCTAATTATAGCGAAGACAAAGAAGAAGCTCTAGAACTGCTAAAGTACTTAACTGATAACTAAATTACTAATGTAGATATATGAGTTAATTCTTTTACACTTTTGCATTCAGTGACAATGCTGCCCTAATAAATTAATAGGAGTTTAAGATTATGAAAACGTTTAATAACCCAATCCTTCCAGGCTTTTATCCCGATCCTTCCATTTGCAGAGTAAATGAGGACTATTATCTAGTCACTTCTTCTTTTGCCTATTATCCAGGAGTACCTATTTTTCACAGCAGGGATCTTGTTAATTGGAAACAGATCGGCCATGTCTTAGATCGGCCATCTCAGCTTCCTTTAGATGGTCAAAAGCAGTCTGAAGGAATTTTTGCACCTACTATTCGGTACAATGATGGTGTTTTCTATATGATAACGACGAACGTTGGACATGGAGGAAACTTCCTGGTTACTGCTGCAGACCCAGCAGGTCCTTGGTCAGATCCGTATTATCTGGATTCGCCTGGGATTGACCCTTCATTATTTTTCGATGAAGACGGCAAAGCCTATTATGTTGGTACAAGACCCGCCCCGGAAGGCGAAAAGTATAGTGGCAACTGGGAAATATGGCTTCAAGAACTTGACCTGGAAACGATGAAATTAGTGGGAGAAACGTACGGATTGTGGAGGGGAGCTTTAAGGGATGCCATTTGGCCGGAAGGTCCCCATATCTACAAAATGAATGGATATTATTATCTTTTGATTTCGGAGGCAGGGACAGGTCATGAGCATGCGGTTTCAATCGCGCGCAGCAATGAAATTACAGGGCCCTACGTTGGAAATCCAGGCAATCCAATCCTTACTCACAGACACTTGGGCCGTGATTACCCTGTCGTAAATGTGGGCCATTGTGATTTTGTAGAAACTCAAAATGGTGAATGGTGGGCAGTAGGGCTGGCATCGCGAATTTATGGCGGATATTATCGAAACCTGGGAAGAGAAACCTTTTTGCTTCCGGTTGCCTGGGAAGATGGGTGGCCAATTATGAGTCCTGGAACAGGGAAACTGGAGATGACATATCCAATGCCTGATTTACCGGTTGTTAAGCCTTCTATTCCTTCAGTGTGCGATCATTTTGATGGTGAAGACCTGAATCTCGAATGGAATTTTTTACGCACACCGCGAGAAAAATTTTATAGCTTGGCTGAACGTTCAGGTTATTTAAGTTTAAAACTGAGACCTGAAAGGATAACGGAACTTGCTAATCCGAGCTTTGTTGGAAGAAGACAGCAGCATATCGACTTTGCCGCTTCTACTTTAATGGAATTCGCTCCAATGGCTGAAAACGAAGCAGCAGGTTTGGTGTTATTGCAAAGTAATGAATTCAACTTTAGCTTTGTTTATACACAAACTGGTGAGGAAAAAGTCATCAGGTTAATCAAATCTGCAGGGGGAGCGGAAGAGGTTCTGAAGGAAGTGCCAATCAGCACCTCCAGATTATATTTAAAGGTTGAAGCTCACGGGCAGGATTATAGCTTTTATTATAGTGAAAGCCCTTCGAATTTTAAAACCCTGATTGAAAAAGTAGATGGAAGAATCCTCAGCACAGACGTCGCCGGAGGTTTTGTTGGCACAGAAATCGGATTATATGCAAGCTCAAATGGTGCTGACAGCAATAATGCCGCTTATTTTGACTGGTTTGAGTATGTTGGGAAATAAATCTATGGTCACATTGAATCAGCTATTAAATCGAATAAAATACAACCGGGTATAAATCTCTATAAGCATAAAAGAAATTCATCATACTAGCGAACGCAGGCAACTGTCCTTATCTAGAGGCGTTGCCTTTTTTCGTTTGATTTAGGATTTAATTGGTGGAGAAGGCTATACGATGATCTTCTGTTGCTGGACATGAAAGATAACCGAGGTATCGCAAAAATTAAGGAAGGTTTAGAGTAACGGATTTTAATTAGGAGATTGGAGAAATGGATGTGAACAGAGATGAAATTTGTAGACTAATCCTTTTTTTATTCGTACTATTTTAAATAATTAGAGTAAAAACGGACAGGCTGGTGGCAAGGCAATGGACTACAGCTATGAATTAATAGAACCTCATGAGGATCTCCCGGTTAAAATCATCATCCATACGTCCGACAATTCGGCGTTTATTCCAAGGCATTGGCATGAGAGCGTGGAAATCTCCTATGTTCTCTCCGGGAAGATCGATCAAATCTATATCGACGGAAAGGAGTATGAATCAAGGGAAGGTGATATTGTCTTGATTAACTCGAATTCCATTCATTCTTTTTCGGTTGGAAGGGGAGAAAATCGTAAGTCTCTCACGCTTTTTATTCCTGCTGATTTTTTAAAAGCGGTCTACCCTGAAAGTGACAAGATTGAATTTCATTGTATTTCTAATGGTGAACAGGAGATTGAGATAAAGAAGCAATTCGACGAGCTGCGGAACATATTGAATTCAATCGTTAACACCTATCTGGATATTGAAAAGGATCCTCTTGCCTATATAAAAGTAACAAGCTTATCCTATGAGTTAATTTACCATCTGTTAAAAAACTTCAAAAGTGATAAAAAGAGCTCGAGCGTGTTTAAAGCAAGAAATTATATCGAACGGCTGACCTTGATTACTGATTTTATAAAAGATCATTACAATCAAGAATTATCGCTGGACCTATTATCAAACGAATTTAATTTGTCCTCTGAGTATCTTTCGAGGTTTTTTATGAAGCATACGGGCATGACGGTCTTGAATTATATTAACGCCATTCGTCTCGAAAAATCATTCCCTGAATTAATGAACACCGATCATCCAATTATTCAAATCGCGCTGAACCACGGCTTTCCCAATGAAAAGTCTTTTAACAGAGTCTTCAAGGCTGTCTATGAGATTACGCCCCACCAGTATCGGAAAGAACAAAAAAACTAAAAAGCACAAAACAGAGTCGGGGAACTTAATTGAGGGTTCCCTATTAGTCTTTTAAAATATCAATCTGGTCAGGATTTATCCTTAAACTGGCTAAAAAAAGACAGGATTTTGAGAGAGTTGTTTTTTAGAATATAAGTAATCGTTTTATAAAAGCGGTTACATTAAACACCAGGAGGCAGAGTGCTATGTTAAATGGAATGAAGAAACATGCAAAAACGGCAATGTTATGCACGCTGGCAGCAGGGGCCACGCTTTCGTTCAGCTCGGGGGCTTCCGCTAAAGAGGTTAAAACACAGCCGGCATCCTATCAAACAGTGACTGAAATTGAGGACTGGGGACCAGCCATTACTAAGGTGATAGTTGATTTAGGCAGGCCGGTTCCGGCAGGGTCTGTAACAGCAGAGACCTTTAAGGTACATGTTGAAAGAAGGGACAGCAGGCTTGCCAATCCTTTTCTGGAAGAAGGGAACCGAAAAGTAACAAACGCTTTTGTAGCTGATAAAAACGGAAATCCTGCTGTGGGAACCGGGAAATATGCGCTTCTGGAAATGGAAATCGGCCCGAATGTCACCTTGAGTTCCGCAATGAATTTTGATATGGATACTTTTTTAAACGACTGGGTTGACAGCGATTATACGATCACTCAGCAAAAGGATATCCTGACACCAGCAGGAAAGGTTTCCGGACTGGTTGCTGATACGTTTGCAGGGGGAGTAAGGGAACTTGTTGATGATTTCGGAACGGGAGAAGCTACATATGATGATGTGACCTTGACCTACGCCGACTACGCCCCTGCCAAAGATAATAAAAAGAATCCTCTGATCATCTGGCTTCACGGCATGGGGGAGGGCGGAACGGATCCAACGATTCCGATTTCCGGCAATAAAGCAGCCAATTTTGCGTCTGAGGAAATTCAATCGTATTTTGATGGTGCCTATGTGCTGGCTCCCCAAACTCCGACTTTTTGGATGGACGGATTTACAGGATTCGGCGATGGAACGTCAAAATATCAAGAGGCACTTATGTCGCTGATCAAAGATTATGTCGCAAAGAATCCAGATATTGATCCTGAACGGATTCTTCTTGGCGGCGATTCAAATGGGGGCTATATGACCATGCTGATGATCCGCGATTATCCGGAGTACTTTGCGGCGGCCTTCCCGACATGCGAGGCTTTAGCTGACGGTTTGATTACAGACGAAGAAATTCAAAGCATAAAGGATCTGCCAATCTGGTTCATCTCAGCGAAAACAGACACAACTGTTCCTGTTAACCAATATGTAGTTCCGACCTATAACCGTTTGATTGAGGCTGGGGCAAAAGATGTTCATCTATCCTTGTTTGATAAGGTGATCGATACTTCCGGATTGTACAAAAAAGAAGATGGAACACCATATGAATACGATGGACACTGGTCCTGGATCTATGTATACAACAACGATGTTTCTAAAACAATTGATGGTAAGCCGACAACTCTAATGGAATGGCTGGCAGATCAATCGCTGGAATAACAGTACGCAGCAAGCCCTGGCAGAAAGAATCAGCCAGGGCTTGCTTGATAGTATGAAAGGGCAGTCGATTAAAATGAAGTACCTGTTATTCAGGAAGGTAACGCCAGCCCCCAGTATGCGAAATATCCTCCGAATTTTCGGCGGCCAGGGCCTCACAGACAAATCCAGGGACTTCGGTTCCGTCCTCAAGCTGTACCTTGCCAATACCAAGTGGAGCAGGAATGTTTGCGGCAAACCGTCCGAGTTCGGCAAGCGGAATTTCCCAGAGCTCCAGCTCGATGGAAACACCATCCTCGCTGACCCGGATTAACCCGGGCTTTGGAGGGGTAGAAGGCAGCTTTACCATTTTATAGACAGGAGCGGTTTTGGCAACAGAAACAAATTCAGCTCCGTGTTCCTCCATTTGTGTTTCGAGCGGAAAGTCCTTCATGTGAAGACCGCAGACGCCGATCAAAGTCGTTGTTTTATTTTCCGGGGCATCTTTCCCGTGTAAAAATAAATCCGCAAGACCTGCAATCAAATGCTCATTTTCATTGATTGAGAACAAGGTAATGCCGAATGGGAGATCGGCGCCTGCATCATCGCCGGGCACTGCTAATGCACTAAGGTCCAGCAGGTTGCAGTGGTTCGTATAAAGCCCCATTTTGCTGTTGGTTTCAATCGGGTTTTCGCGAACCTGGCCGCGTGTCCAGGTTCCGCCCGCCGTAGGCATGACCAGAACGGCATTTTCCAGCTGCCGGTGGGCCCTTTGCTTGAAGCCCTGCAGCTTATGCATCGCTTTAAAAACAGAAGCGGCATCATATTCCGGTTTCGCCCCGGAACGCAAAACCATCTCGGTGACCGGAAAAGCGGTATGTTCATTTTCAGTGATAAAGGAGCCTAGATCAGCCCAGCGCTCGGCAACCCACGGGCCGTCATAAAGGACAGCCGCGGCTTCCGATAAATAGCTGCCATCCATGTATTCCACTGGAAGTCCAAGGTTTTTTATTTTTCCCAACGCCGTCTCCCATGCTTGTTCATATTCTGAAGCATATGGACCAAAAAAGGATGCCATTTCTTTTACAAGTAAAATCTTTTCCGGCAGGGCGTTTGAACGGCGTTTGATTGAACGTGACCATGGATCTCCCTCATCGAACCCCCGGGCTGCTTGATCGACAAGCAATGCATCTTCCAGGGAATGGGCAAAAACGGTCACGCAGTCAAGGCTTGCGCACGCAGGTACGACCCCTTTTACAGGCCAGGCACCGAGACTTGGCTTAAACCCTACAAGCCGGTTCAGCGCAGCGGGTACCCTGCCGGATCCTGCGGTATCGGTGCCAAGGGCAAATGCGGCCTGGCCGTGCGCCACTGCAACAGCCGAGCCGGAGCTGGAACCGCCGCTGATCAATTCAGGGTTCAGGGCGTTCCTCGCTTCACCGTAGGGACTCCTTGTGCCGACAAGGCCTGTGGCAAACTGGTCGAGATTGGTTTTTCCGACCGGGATGGCACCGGCTTCAATCATGCGTCTGACAACTGTTGCATGTTCTTCAGGTTCGTAGGTAAATTCCGCACAGCCAGCCGTGGTAGGGACATTTGCAAGGTCGATATTATCCTTGATGGCAAACGGGATGCCCCAGAGCGGTGCTTGCTCCGGGTCAATCGTTTTCAGCTGATCGAGGAAGGGCTGGATCATCTCCGAAGAAGGAGGGGTGATCCAGATATTGTATTCCTTGTCTGCTTCTGCACGCTCAATGATTTCCTGAATAAGGTCTTCAGGGGCCAATTTCTTCGATTTATACAGTTCCTTCAATTCAGGAATGGACAATGTTATCGGCAAGTTCATCGTTTTCATGGCCTGCACCTCGCTTTTCATTTGTGATCGAGACAATCAGCTGACCGGCATGCACTTCATCTGCAGGGGCTACGTGGACGGAATGAATGATGCCGTCGCAAGGAGCCAGCTGTGGAAATTCCATCTTCATGCTTTCTTCAATAATGAGGGTATCGCCCTGTCTTACTTCATCTCCTGGTGAGACGAGCACTTTCCAGACACTTCCCGGCATGGTGGAGCGGACCGCTTCTGTTCCTTCCGGAAGAACCTCCTCTTCCGTTTCGGCAGCTTCATGTTCCGAGATGTATTCAGCAAGGCCAAGCTCACGCCAGCTTTCGCGCTCCGCACGGAAAGCAGCCTGCTGTGTTTCCCGGAAAGAATCCGCGCTCTCTTTAATGGAATCGAGGAAGGCCAGATAATCTCCAAGCTTGAAAGTGGTCTCAGTGATCTCGATCTCAAAGCGGCCTCGAGGGAAATCTTCCCTTATCTCCAGCAATTCATCTGCACTTACCGGGTAAAACTGGATCTGGTCAAAGAAGCGGAGGAGCCAAGGTTTTCCTGCCTCGAAGCTTTCCGTTTTCCGAAGTCGGTTCCACATTTGAATCGTCCTGCCCACGAATTGGTAGCCTCCGGGACCTTCCATCCCATACACGCACATATAGGCTCCGCCAATTCCCACTGCATTTTCCGGTGTCCATGTTCGGGCCGGATTGTATTTGGTTGTCACCAGCCGGTGGCGAGGGTCGACAGGGGTGGCAACTGGCGCACCGAGATACACATCACCGAGGCCAAGCACAAGATAATTGGCATCAAACACGACTGATTTTACGTCTTCAATGCTCTTCAATCCATTTACCCGGCGGATGAATTCCAGATTGCTCGGGCACCATGGCGCATCCGGACGGACATTTTGCTGGTAGCGGTCTATCGCAAGCTGGGTCGCCGGGTCATCCCACGATAATGGTAGCCGGACAATCCGTGACGGTACTTCCATTTCCTCAAGAGGAGGCAGGCTGCGGTCGATCACGGCCATCAGGGTGCACAGCGTGGACATCGGCATTTTGGATGAATCAAAATGAACCTGAAGCGAGCGGATGCCTGGTGTGAGGTCGATGACAGGGATATCTTCGTTGTTTTGTATCGCAGTCATTAACGCATGCACCTGGAAGCGCAGCAAGAGGTCAAGCTCCATTTCCCCGTATTCAATCAGAATGTGCTCGTCTCCTGCAGCCCTGATGGTCATCGGGAAGGTCCCCTCCGAAGTTTCCACTAAAACCGGATAGTCCGGTGTAAGCTGGCTTGCTTTTTCCGGAAGGGAAGGCAGGACTTGGACTGGCTCGCCATCGCCGATTGTCTCCAGGAATTGCTCCTGCTTCTGGCGCAGTACATTTGCTTCTTCCAAGGTCAGCAGTTGAAAGCGAATTTTATCGCCCGCATGCAGCTGGCCAATTTTCCAGAATTCAGCCGAAGCGGTCGTGACCGGGCAGACAAAGCCGCCAAGACTTGGTCCATCCGGCCCTAAAAGAATCGGCATATCCCCTGTCAGGTCAAGTGTTCCAATCGCATAGGCATTGTCATGGATATTGGATGGGTGGAGGCCTGCTTCACCGCCGTCTTCGCGTGCCCACAGAGGTGCTGGTCCTATTAAACGGACACCCGTCCTCGAACTGTTGAAGTGAACCTCCCAGCTCGTGCTGGTCAGCTGGTCGAGATATTCCGGCAGCAAAAATTCTTCTGTCGAATGTGGCCCGGGGATCACTCCGATTGTCCATTCCTTCGTGAGGACGGGGCGAAGGTGATCTTTCAGGTCAGCTGCAGAAGGAGAAGAGCCTGGTTTTACTTGCAGAACATCCCCAGTCCGAAGCGCTCGTCCGCCATGGCCGCCAAAACTCCCCAGTGTAAAAGTAGAAGCACTGCCAAGCTGAAGCGGCATATCGAGTCCACCTGCCACCAGCAAATACGAGCGCATCCCAAGCTGTGCTTCGCCAAATTTCAATACCTGTCCGCGCTGGACCTGAACCACTTTATAAAGGGGTACCTTTTGACCGTCCAGAGTGGCGTTCATGTCAGCGCCAGTAAGAACGATAGCCGTATCTCCGCGGAACCGGTAGGAGCCTCCCCGCAGGGTCAGCTCTAGGCCTGCAGCCTGGTCGCTGTTTCCAAGCAATTTGTTGCCGATTCGAAAAGAGTAGGGGTCCATAGGCCCGCATGGGGGTACCCCGACATCCCAGTGGCCGATACGGCCAGGCCAATCCTGGACGGTAGTCTGGATTCCGCCGTCAAGGACTTCGATTGCCCGTTCGGATGGGGCAAACTCCTTCAGCATCTGGGTATGAACCAGGCCTGTGCGGCATTCTTCTTCCTGAAGAAGAGCCTCAATATACTGGAGGTTGGTCGTGACTCCGTAAAGCCGGGTTTCCTGAAGGGCAGCGCTTAAACGATCGATTGCTGCTTCACGGGTATCGGCATGGACAATGATTTTAGCGAGCATTGGATCATAGAGGGAAGTAACGGTCAACCCGTCGCGCACCCAGGTCTCAATCCGGGCGTTTTCGGAAAACTGCACCTGGTCAAGCCGGCCGCCGCTTGGGCGGAAATCGTTCAGGCAGTCCTCTGCGTAGATCCGGGCCTGGATGCTGTGTCCCCGAGGAGCTGAATAGACGGTATCAAGCGAGCGCAGTTCACCGGCTGCTTCACGCACCATCCAATCAACCAGGTCCACGCCCAGGACTTCCTCGGTTACACCGTGCTCAACCTGAAGCCTTGTGTTCACTTCAAGAAAGTAAAAGCGCTCCGCATCCGGATCATATAAAAACTCAACCGTTCCTGCACTGCGGTAACCGACTTCTGCAGCTAAGCGTTTTGCAGCGGCAAGCATTTCTTCTCTGACAGAAGGAGACAGGCATGGAGCCGGACTTTCTTCAACGACTTTTTGATTTCGGCGCTGAATCGAACAGTCCCGCTCGCCAAGGGCAGCAACTTCGCCAAACTCGTTCCCGAAGATCTGAACCTCGACATGCCGAGCTTTTTGAATATATTTCTCTAAAAATACCCCGCCGTTATTAAAGTTGGATTCAGCAAGCCGGCAGACGGAATCAAATGCTTCGTAAAGAGTTTCTTCATTCATGCAGACACGCATGCCGATTCCTCCGCCGCCCGCCGTACTTTTTAACATCACAGGATAGCCAATTCGACCTGCTTCGGAAAGGGCAGCGGAAATTTCCGTAAGGAGGGGAGTTCCTGGCAATAGCGGAACTCCTGCTTTGACGGCAACTTCACGGGCGGAGTGCTTCAGGCCGAAAACCTCCATTTGTTCTGGAGTCGGTCCAATAAAACTGATTCCGTGCTCCCTGCAGGCCCGGGCGAACCCGGCATTTTCACTCAAGAATCCATAGCCTGGATGAATGGCATCGGCCCCGGTTTCAATGGCTGTTTTTAGAATGAGCTCCTCATTTAAATAACTGTCCTTTGCTGCTCCTTCACCAATCAGCACGGCTTCATCGGCATGATCAACATGAAGGCTGTCCTGATCCGCTTTTGTGTAAACGGCCACCGAAAGGATGCCCATCTTTTTCAATGTTCTCTCAATACGTACAGCAATCGCTCCGCGGTTCGCAATTAATACTTTTTTAAACATGTGAATACTCCTTTCGATGTCTATTGATTCCAGACGAGAAGCTGGATTGGTGTCGGGTTAAAGGCATTGCACGGGTTGTTGAGCTGAGGGCAGTTAGAGATTAAGACCATCGTCCGGCTGATTGCCTGCAGCTCGACATAATATCCGGGGGAGGAGACGCCATCTTCAAATGTCAGTCCTCCTTCAGGTGTGACGGGTACATTCATGAAGAAATTAACATTTGGGGCAAGGTCCCGTTTTGTAAAGTCGCTGCCATATTTGGAAAGCTGGAGCATGAACGTGTCCCGGCAGTTGTGCATGTGTTGGGTATCGTGTGAATATCGAACCGTGTTGCTTTGAGCGGAGCAGGCGCCGCCAAGGGTATCATGGCGTCCACAAGTGTCCGCAACAATTTTGACTAGTTCTTTGCCGGATTCCGAAACCAGGACCGAGCCTGTGGACAGATAGACATTCCCCTGGCGCTGGATGGTATTGACGGCCGAATAATGGTCGGATGGATGATCGGCATCGTAAAACAGAGTATCAGCTGCCTGGTTTCCTTTTAAATCAACAATGCGCAGCACCTGGCCCGCTTCCAATATATAAGTCCAGCCTTCTCCTGCGGGAAGAGTTTTGGTATATACGGTATCTTCAATTTTCCGTTTGCTGACAGCGTGGTTTAAAACACCCATTAGTTCCGTCCTCCTCTGGTCAGTTGTGTGTATTCCCATGTGTTTTCGAAGGCCCGGCGGTTTTCCGGACGATGATTGAGGCAAATGTCATTTTCCAAAACTGCTTCTGCTTCGGTGACCGTCAGTTTGACGGGGACCGAAGGATAGGCAGTGCTTTTATCAAGCGGGTTGGGGGTATTCGATAAAACCAGGATGACATCCATCTCCGTCCTGAGTGTGATGGTATCGCCTTTTTTGCAGTGGCCTGAGGCAAAGTGCATATCGCCTTCCTGGTCACAGAAGACCTTTGAGAATAAATTGACAACGGGGACAAGATCCCGGACAGTCAGGCCGTTTCGGAAAAGCTCGACGGAAAAGTTTTCTTCGCCGCTTCGGTACCAGTCATTACGCTGTTCCTGGTACGTTGTCACGCCGAATTTTTCATTGATTTGTTTTCTTGTGCTGTAACCGGAAATACTATCGTGCCAGCCAAGCGAGTCTTCTGTGATGCTTGCAAGAACCCGGCCATTGTCACTCATCAGGACATTTCCTTTCGTCAGATGTGCGGTATGCTGGGCTTTTAGTGTATCCGGCATATTGTAGCCCTCTGCCGTATCGCTGGCATTGTATAACAAAAGAGAGACATTGGCGCCATCTTCAAGGGCAGTGAAGGTCAAATTTTTGCCTTTTGCGATATGGCCGGACCATTTTCCCCCGGCAGCTATGGTTTTGGTGATCATGGTAGATGAAACAGTGTACATAAGATCTCCCTCCTTATTAAATAAAAAAGGATAAAAGCCGGGAGTGATTCTCCCAGGCTTTTATCCTTCCGTGTATACAGCAGTGCTGTACGCTCTCTCTCGGACCAGTCTTTAAAGATCTCTCCTTAAACGGAACCCTAGACAGCTTTTTGTTTCCAACTCTTTGTGGAAACCTTTATTTAAGATAGGTTCAGTATAATATGGATAAAATTCTCGGACCACATTGATGTAAGGTTATCTTACATAGTTTTTGCTTGAATGTAATGATTCGACTGGAACGGGAACATTCTTCCTTTCCTTAGCCTCTCCCCATCTGGATTTAAGGAAGAGATAAACAAACCCGACGGCGACCCATGCACACCCGATCAAAAGGGTTTTTTTATCAAGCAGGGTTAACAGCCAGCCAATAAAGCCCGCGCCGGCAAGAGGGAAGACCAGGTATAGAAATGTTTCTTTCACTGATCTTCTTTTCAGCTTTACATAATAGTGTGAAATGACCGAGATATTGACAAATGTAAATGCGGTTAAGGCGCCAAAGCTGACAAAGAGTACGGCCGTATCGAGATTGATGAAGACCGCCGATAACGAAATGACTGCGATGAATAGGATGTTGGAAACAGGTGTCTTGTACTTTGGATGGATGGAAGTGAAGAACTTCCCTGGCAGCACTGATTCTCGTCCAAGTGCGTATAGAAACCGGCTCACGCTTGTGACGGAAGAGACTCCCTGTGTAAATGTTGCTACAATCAGAACGATGATAAAAATCGTACTTAAAAGGTTGCCGCCAACCAGCTGTACCAGGCTGTATGCAGCATTATCATGGTTGGCAAAAGTAAAATCTGGATAGGCCACTTGTGTTAAATAAGAAATCGCTACGTACATAACAGCGGCAATAATGACAATTAGAAAAATGGCCTTGGGGATGGTTTTTTTAGCATCAATGGTTTCCTCAGCCATGGTTGTGACAGCATCAAAACCAAGAAAACAGAAGCAGATTAAAGCGGCCCCGGAAAAAACAGTACTAAACGTCACATTTTCATGAAAGAAAGGAGCGAGGGAAAAGATGCTTCCTGCCCCTGTATCACCAGCTATAATATCCTTGGCTACCAGAATGCAAAAGAGAAGGATGAAGGCGATTTGAATCAGGACCGACATGCCGCTTACTCGTGCGGCTGACTTGATTCCGACAATATTGACGATGGCTAAAATGATATTCATGAAGATAATCCAGACAAAGACTGGAACAGCAGGGAATTCTGTGTTCATAAAAATCCCGAATGTAAGGATGGCAATAATAGGGGAGAAAATATAATCCATCAGCAGCGCCCAGCCCACCAGGTAGCCTGCTAATGGGTGGACCGCTTTTTTCGTGTACGTATAGGCGGATCCTGCAATCGGGTAAGCTTTCACCATCCTGCTGTAGCTGTAGGCCGTAAAGAAGATGGCAATGAAGGCTGTGACATAAGCAGCTGCCATCAGTCCGCCGGCGGCTTCGTGGGCAACACCGTATACAGTGAAATAAATCATTGGCGTCATCCAGGCAAGACCCATAAATACTACCTGGTGCAATTTAAGAGTTTTTTGAAGTCCATTCGTTTGATTCATTTTATCGTCACCCTTTTCCAAGTTAATCGGAAAAGACAAAAGCCCGGAGGAATTTTAACTGAAAAAATTCTCCCGGGCTTTTGTCCCTCCGTGTATACAGCGAACTGTACGCTCTCTCTCGGACCAGTCTTTAAAATTGCCTTTTAAACGGAACCCTAGAGAGCATGTTTGTTCCCAATCAGGAAACCTGTATATGGTTTGTTAAGTTGAAGTATATAGGAGGGGAAAAGGGAAAGGTATAAATGTGTAAGGTTTCCTTACAAGGAAATATTTAGAGAGTGACTTTAGAAGAATAGTAGCAACTGTCTGTGAAAGTCTAATATGTTAGTAGGCCACCGTTTTTTGATCGCGGCCGTTTCTTCTGGACGCTGAAGATGGGAGTTCATATGGTGGTGAAAAAAAGCATGCTAGCTTCTATTAAAAGAGCGATATAATGATTGACAGCTTATATGGGCTATGTTAATAATTAATTAACCGCTTACAATTTAATAAAATGGATTGTTACTGCTCGGCAGGCAAAACCTAAATTTTCGCTGGAAATAGTATTTTTATGCTATTTCTGCTTAAAATTTAGGTTTTTTTATTGCAATCAAAATCCGAAGGGCGAGTGGGAATGGAAATTAAAAAGATTTTAAACAATAATGTTGTCGTCACAACGAATGAATCCAACCAGGAAATCGTCATCATGGGAAAGGGGCTGGCCTTTCAGAGGAAGATAGGGGATTGCATTGACTCTTCCAAAATAAAGAAAACCTTCGTCTTGGAGACTCACGGAATGGCTGACAAGCTTGCTAAGCTCCTGAGAGACACTTCGGAGCTTTATCTGAAAATATCCTCAAAAATTATCGACTATGCTCAGTCCCAGCTGCCGTATAAACTGGACGAATATCTTTATGTTGCCTTAACTGATCATATCAGCTTTGCGATCAGCAGGTACAAACAGGGACTTCATATGAAGAATCCACTGCTTTGGGAAATTCGTAAATACTATAAGCAAGAATACCAGATTGCGATAAAAGCCCTCGAACTGATCGAAATGGAAACAGGGGTTGACCTTGGGGAGGATGAAGCGGCTTCGATTGCTCTCCATCTCGTAAACAGTCAGCTGTCGGGGGAGAATATGGCAGCAGCTGTCCAGGTGACAGGAATGGTGAATACTATCCTGAATATTGTGAAATACCATTACAAGATGGAACTGGACGAAAGTTCCCTTAACTATGAGCGTTTTTTGACTCACCTTCGTTTTTTTGCCGTCCGTTACATCCGCAAGGAGAAATTGGAAGACAGTGTGGACCATTTCCTTTACGAACAAATACAGCAAACGTATACAACAGCTTTTCAGTGCACTCTTAAGATCGCCTCCTATCTGAAGAAAGATTTAAATTGCAATCTATCGAAAGATGAAGAAATCTATTTAACGGTCCATATTCACCGGGTAACCAAACGGCAGCAGCTGGATCCTGCAAGCCGCTGATCGAAAACCTCTTCAGAACAAGGATGAAAGCGATTAAAAAAATAGTTGAATAGTTTAAAAGAAAGCGTTGACATAGTATAAAAGTCGTAGTATATTTTAACTATAAATTAATATCCTTCGAAGGAATGTTACCTCTTTTGGGCATAACCTGATCTGATTTGAAAGGCACTTTTGTGTGTTCAAATTGGCTCAGGTTTTTTATTTGAAAAAATACAATTAGAAAGCAGGGGCAAAGATGAAATACGAACAATTAGCGAAAGACATTATTGCTAATGTTGGTGGAAAAGAAAACGTTTCCAGTGTTGTGCATTGTATCACTCGTTTGCGTTTCAGGCTGAAAGATGAAGGGAAAGCCAATACCGATGTCCTTAAAAACATGGACGGTGTTGTAACAGTTATGAAGAGCGGCGGCCAGTACCAGGTGGTTATCGGCAATCATGTGCCTGACGTTTATAAAACGGTTGTTGAACTGGGAGGTTTCCAGACTCAATCCCCAGTGGAAGAAGAAAGCGGAAAAAAGCAGGGAGTATTCAATTCTTTTATTGATATCATCTCGAGCATTTTTACACCGGTCCTTGGCGTTATGGCTGCTTCGGGTATGATTAAAGGATTTAATGCACTGTTTGTCTCGCTGGGCCTTTATGCAAACACATCAGGAACCTACAGTATTTTAAATGCAGTTGGAGATGCGATATTTTACTTCTTTCCTATTTTCCTTGGCTATACGGCAATCAAAAAATTCGGCGGCAGCCATTTTATCGGCATGGCGATTGGTGCAGCGCTCGTATATCCAGCTTTGTCAGGCTTGACAGCTGGTGATCCTAAGTACACCTTGTTCGAAGGAACGATGTTTGCTTCACCGATCCATATTACTTTCCTTGGAATGCCAGTTATTTTAATGAGCTATGCATCTTCTGTTATTCCGATTATCCTTGCAGCATACTTTGGTGCGAAAGTTGAAAATTGGTTTAAGAAAATCGTTCCTGACGTGGTAAAAGCCTTTTTAGTTCCATTCTTTACTTTGCTTGTTGTTGTTCCGTTAACATTCCTGGTCATCGGACCGGTTGCAACATGGGCTGGCCAGCTTCTTGGACAGTTCACTCTATTAATTTATAATTTAAGTCCTATTATTGCCGGTCTTTTCCTTGGGGCATTCTGGCAGGTCTTTGTTATCTTCGGACTTCACTGGGGTCTTGTGCCGCTTGCGATCAACAACGTGGCAACGCTCGGATTCGACTCCATCCTTGCGACAATATTCGCGGCTTCATTTGCCCAGACTGGTGCTGTTCTTGGCGTCTGGCTGAAAACAAAGCAGCAAAAACTTAAAACACTCAGCATACCGGCCTTTATTTCCGGCATCTTCGGAGTAACGGAACCCGCAATTTACGGTATTACCCTTCCAATGAAAAAGCCGTTTATCATCAGCTGTATTGGTGCCGCTGTTGGCGGAGCGATTGCAGGGTTTGCGGGAGTGAAAGGGTACATCATTGGCGGCCTTGGAATCTTTGGTCTTCCGTCTTATATCCATCCTGAAAATGGGGTTGGATCCGACTTTATTGCATCTGTCATCGGAATTCTTGTAGCGTTCGTTATTGGTTTCGTTCTGACCTATCTATTCGGAGTCAGCAAAGACAAAAATGCAGCTGAAACAACTGTAAAAACAACAGTAGAAGCTAAAACAACTCAAATGAAGGTTGAAAACCTTGTAATTGCAAGCCCTTTCAACGGAGAAGCAATGCCGTTGTCCGAAATTAAAGATGCTGCCTTCGCCTCTGGCGTATTAGGGAAAGGGTTGGCCATCGAGCCTTCAGAAGGCAAGTTATATTCACCGGTGTCCGGAACGGTTTCTGTTCTCTTTCCTACCAATCATGCAATTGGGATTACAACAGATGACGGTGCGGAACTGTTGATTCATATCGGCATGGATACCGTTCAGCTGAATGGCAAGCACTTTACGGCTCATATAGCACAGGGAGCACGAGTGGAAAAAGGACAGATCCTGATTGATTTCGATATCGAGGCGATCAAGGCTGCAGGATATCCAGTAACAACACCTGTGGTCATCACCAACTATGATCAGTACAAGCTGGTGACAACTGATAAAAAACAAATAAAAGCTGGAGATCTTTTAATCCAGGCATAGCACTTGGTTTAAAATGGAAGGGAGGCTTCTCTGGAAAGAGTGCCTTCCTTCATAACCTACATAGAAAAGGAGTTTTTTAATATGACGAATTTTACATTCCCTGAAGGCTTCCTGTGGGGTGGGGCAATTGCAGCCAATCAGGCAGAAGGAGCCTATTTAGAAGGCGGAAAAGGATTAACAACTGTGGACTTGCTTCCAACAGGCAAAAAGCGATGGGATATCGCGATGGGGAAATTGGAGTCCTTTACACCTATAGAAGGGGAATTTTATCCCTCTCATGAAGCAATAGATTTCTACCACCGATATAAAGAGGATATAGCCCTATTTGCGGAAATGGGTTTTAAGGCCCTTCGAGTTTCAATTTCCTGGGCGCGTATCTTCCCGAATGGAAATGATGATAAGCCGAATGAAGAAGGTTTGCAGTTCTATGAGGACTTATTTGATGAATTGCTTAAAAATGGAATCCAGCCAGTCGTGACCATGGCTCACTTCGATGTGCCTGTACACCTGGTCGAGACCTATGGAAGCTGGAGGAACCGGAAGCTGGTCCAGTTTTTCGAAAGCTATGCTCAAACGATTTTTACCCGCTATAAAGATAAAGTGAAATATTGGATGACATTTAATGAAATCAATATGCTTCTTCATCTGCCTTTTGTTGGAGCTGGTTTGGTATTTAAAGAAGGGGAAGATAAAAACCAGATTAAATATCAGGCTGCGCATCACCAGCTGGTGGCGAGTGCTCTTGCAGTAAAAGCCTGTCATGAAATCATTCCGGACGCAAAAATTGGCTGCATGCTGGCGGCAGGGGCGACGTATCCTTATACCAGTAATCCAGATGATTATTATCATGCGATGGATAAAGACCGCGAATCCTTCTTCTTTATTGATGTCCAGTCAAGGGGAGAATATCCAGGGTATGCAAAGCGGTTCTTTAAAGACAACGATTTAAAAATTGAAATGGAAGATGGAGATCTGGAACTCCTGAAGGATAACACAGTTGATTATATTGGATTCAGCTATTATGCCAGCAGGACAGCGAGTACAGATCCAGAAGTGCTGAAACATATGACTAGCGGAAATGTATTCGGATCAATTGAAAATCCTTACCTTGAAAAATCCGAGTGGGGATGGACCATCGACCCGAAAGGCTTCCGCATTACGGCTAACCAGCTTTATGATCGATATCAAAAACCGCTGTTCGTTGTGGAAAATGGACTTGGAGCTGTCGATGAAGTGACGCCAGAAGGTGAAATCCATGATGACTACCGGATTGATTATCTGAAAAAGCATTTAGCTGAAATGGGCGAGGCCATCCAGGATGGGGTCGAGATTCTTGGCTATACAAGCTGGGGGCCGATTGACCTTGTAAGTGCGTCAACGGGGGAAATGAAAAAACGTTACGGCTATATCTATGTTGATAAAGATAATGAGGGGAACGGCACATTGGAAAGGAAGAAAAAGAAATCTTTCTTCTGGTATAAAAACGTCATCGCTACAAACGGAGCGGAGTTATAAGAGAGAATTTGATTGAAGGTCTTGCTGCTTTAAGCGGCAGGGCCTTCTTTTTGGTTTTACACCTTCACCATGGAATAGAGAGTGAGAAAAATAAATTTTAGCGAATGTTTACACAAATTCAATACTTCGTAAAAACTCCTTTGCTAGTGTGGAGATATATCGTAAAAAGGGGGATTTAGTCGAAAGGGCATAAGTATACAAAGTACATACCGGAATGAAAAAACGTCTTAATGAATTTAGCAAGAAGGAGGAGTCAAGAGGTCGAAGAAACCCCAATTTAATAGTATTCCGAAGTGAAGGTCTTCCTGACGGAGGTGAAAACCGAAAACCAAGCGGAAGATGAGAAGGAAAGGTCTTCATAAGGGTGATGAAGACCCAATTCAAGCGGAAGATCAGAAGGAAAGGTCTTCATAAGGGTGATGAAGACCCAATTCAAGCGGAAGATCAGAAGGAGAG
>NZ_SLVV01000010.1:37896-290758 GCF_004340465.1 Mesobacillus foraminis
AAAGGTCTTCATAAGGGTGATGAAGACCAAATGCAAGCGGAAGATCAGCAGGAGAGGACTTCATAAGGGTGATGAAGACCCAATTCAAGCGGAAGACCAGAAGGAAAGGTCTTCATAAGGGTGATGAAGACCCAATTCAAGCGGAAGACCAGAAGGAAAGGACTTCATAAGGGCGATGAAGACCCAATGCAAGCGGAAGATCAGCAGGAGAAGTCTTCATAAGGGTGATGAAGGCCCAATTTAAGCGGAAGATCAGAAGGAAAGGTCTTCATAAGGGTGATGAAGACCAAATGCAAGCGGAAGATCAGCAGGAGAGGACTTCATAAGGGTGATGAAGACCCAATTCAAGCGGAAGATCAGCAGGAGAGGTCTTCATAAGGGTGATGAAGACCCAATTCAAGCGGAAGATCAGCAGGAGAGGTCTTCATAAGGGTGATGAAGGCCCAGTTCAAGCGGAAGATCAGAAGGAAAGGTCTTCATGTGGGTGAAGAAGATTGAAATCATGAAATGGTAAAAAAAGAAGGGCTCGGTAAGAAGGAAAAGACCAAAATGAACTGTAAGGAGGAAGAGGAAGTCTTTTCTATAAAAGGTAAAGGCCGAAACAAGCTGAAAGAAAAGAATAGTTGCCATTGTAAAGGATCTTGTGGGGATAAACAGTTAAAAAATCGTAATAAGAGGTGGATGGAATGAAAATGAAAAACCGTATGAGGAAAAAGCTGATGGTTATGAGTGCTGCGGCAGTGATGGGAGTATCGCTTTTTGCTTCCAGTCCGTTAGCAATGGCTTCGGCAGGAGAGAATAATAAGAAAGAAAAAAAGCCACGATTTGAATTTGGTTTAATTGCAGATGCTCAATACTGTGATTGTGAGCCTGCTGGAACTAGGTACTACAGAGAATCCTTAGACAAGCTTTCCGCCGCTGCCCAAACTCTTAACCAGCATAACCTTGCTTTTACGGTTCAGCTTGGGGATATCATTGACAGGGATGTTGAAAGCTTTTCGGAAATAATCCCCGTATATAACCAAGTCGAAGGAAAGAAATACAGTGTGCTTGGCAATCATGATTTTCCCGTTCCAACTGACAAGGTGATTGATATCCTGGAAATGCCAAAACAGTATTATGATTTTAGCCATAAGGGATTTCGGTTTGTTGTCCTCGATACAAATGATTTAAGCCTTTATGCTAATCCAGAGGGTTCAGAAAAATATAATCAAGCCTTATCTCTATATGAACAATTAAAAGCAAGCGGAGCTGAGAATGCCCAAACCTGGAATGGAGGTTTAAGTCAGAATCAAATAACTTGGCTTGAAGGTGTATTGAAGGACGCCGAAGCCAACGAAGAAAAAGTCATCGTATTTGGCCACATGCCAATCTATCCTAAAAATAACCATAATGTATGGAATGACGAATATTTGATTAAAGTCATGGAGTCTGCAGGGAATGTTGTGGCCTATTTTAATGGACATAACCATGTAGGAAATTATGCCCGGAAAAACGGAATTTATTATGTAAACTTTCAAGGAATGGTTGAAACAGAAGAAAGTAATGCTTATTCTGTGATCAAAATATTTAAGGACCGAATTGAAATTGACGGTTTCGGACGAGAGCCAGATCGAGTACTGGATTTGAAAAAGATTAAAGAGCATAAATAATGATTCATTTTTGGAAAGCAAGAGACAAAGTTCCCTTGCTTTTTTTTGTTTCTACAGGGATTTGGTTACTGTGTTTCCAGAGGCTGACCTTATTATGGATATACTTTAAATATCCTTGTATCATTCTTTTATTATAAATAACTATTGCCTCCTAAGTATGAATGGTGTTAATCTATTTTAGCTGCCTTGGTAGCAACTAACTTTTTTAAAAAAAGAGTATTGACGTTAGTGATTCACTGTTGTAATATGTAAAAGTTGCTTCCGAAATAACTTAACTCATTACAATATCGATAAAAAGTTGTTGACATTGTAAAAGTAACGTGGTAAGATAATAAACGTCGCTTCTGAGTGGTGAACGAGAAGATCGAAAAAAAGCGACATTTAATTCGTGTTTCTTCTATTAATATAATCTCTTAATATAGCAACTTAAATTGGAGGATTAGCTCAGCTGGGAGAGCATCTGCCTTACAAGCAGAGGGTCGGCGGTTCGATCCCGTCATCCTCCACCATATATACGCCGGTTTAGCTCAATTGGTAGAGCAACTGACTTGTAATCAGTAGGTTGGGGGTTCAAGTCCTCTAGCCGGCACCACTTTTTCAGTTTGAGCCATTAGCTCAGTCGGTAGAGCAGATTGCTCACATCTTTGAAATACTTCTTAGGCAATCTGCGAGAAAGACCGTAAGGTATTTCGAGCATCGCAGGTGCGATACAACTATTTTAGTCAATATAAACAATTTGTTAATTAGGAGCCATTAGCTCAGTCGGTAGAGCATCTGACTTTTAATCAGAGGGTCGAAGGTTCGAGTCCTTCATGGCTCACCATTTTCATACGCGGGTGTGGCGGAATTGGCAGACGCACCAGACTTAGGATCTGGCGCCGCAAGGCGTGGGGGTTCGACTCCCTTCACCCGCACCATTTTTACTTCATTTATATGCGCCCGTAGCTCAATTGGATAGAGCGTCTGACTACGGATCAGAAGGTTATGGGTTCGACTCCTTTCGGGCGCGCCATATTACGGGAAGTAGCTCAGCTTGGTAGAGCACTTGGTTTGGGACCAAGGGGTCGCAGGTTCGAATCCTGTCTTCCCGACCATGCTTGCCACTTTTATGAACATGGGGCCTTAGCTCAGTTGGGAGAGCGCCTGCTTTGCACGCAGGAGGTCAGCGGTTCGATCCCGCTAGGCTCCATTTATTTTATAAATTATGTTTTTCGCTAAATAGCTTGATATAGAGTTGGGACCCTTAGCTCAGCTGGTTAGAGCAGACGGCTCATAACCGTCCGGTCGTAGGTTCGAGTCCTACAGGGTCCATTTTATGGGGGAATACCCAAGTCTGGCTGAAGGGATCGGTCTTGAAAACCGACAGGCGGGTCAAACCGCGCGGGGGTTCGAATCCCTCTTCCTCCGCCATAATTACCTTTAAGGTATGGATATGGCTTTATATAAATACTATTATCGCGGGGTGGAGCAACGAGCAACACTTCACCGAATGATCTGCGAGTTGTACCGATCGAGCTGCTTCTTGATTTAGCATCCTGAGATCGGGACAGTCCATGCCAAACATTGGGCATAAACAGTACAATGTAAATATTATTATCGCGGGGTGGAGCAGTCCGGTAGCTCGTCGGGCTCATAACCCGAAGGTCGCAGGTTCAAATCCTGCCCCCGCAATCTGGTCCGGTAGTTCAGTTGGTTAGAATGCCTGCCTGTCACGCAGGAGGTCGCGGGTTCGAGTCCCGTCCGGACCGCCATTCTTTAAATTTCTAGTTTACTAGTTCGGTTGGCGCCAGCTTTTAAATAGATCTTTTTTGGAGGGGTAGCGAAGTGGCTAAACGCGGCGGACTGTAAATCCGCTCCCTCAGGGTTCGGCGGTTCGAATCCGTCCCCCTCCACCAGTTATTATTTCCAGCTAATGTTTTTTATGTTTTATATGCAAATGGATGCTGGCTCGATTGCCATCCTGCAATGGCGGCATAGCCAAGTGGTAAGGCAAAGGTCTGCAAAACCTTCATTCACCGGTTCAAATCCGGTTGCCGCCTCCATTATTCTTTTGCCGGTGTGGCGGAATTGGCAGACGCGCACGACTCAAAATCGTGTTCCGCAAGGAGTGTCGGTTCGACCCCGACCACCGGTATTTCGTAACAGGGTAACCTGTTTTTATATAGATTTGCGGGTGTAGTTTAGTGGTAAAACCTCAGCCTTCCAAGCTGATGATGTGAGTTCGATTCTCATCACCCGCTCCAAAAACGAAATGCAAAGGCGACTGATTAGCTTTGAAAAACGGAAAGCCAGGAGCCGAAGCAAGACAATATGGGCCTATAGCTCAGCTGGTTAGAGCGCACGCCTGATAAGCGTGAGGTCGATGGTTCGAGTCCATTTAGGCCCACTACTAACGGAAAAACCTAATCCATCTGGATTAGGTTTTTTGTTCGATAATATTGGTGTATCCCCTGGAGTTTTAGGAAGAGGCCTGCAATGCGTGGTTATTCCAAGGTGATATTAAATAGTGCGCAATCTATTTTGGTTTACATCTGATTTTGTATATTTAAACGACCAAATGTGTGCATTTGCTGCATAGTGGCTACTTATCTTTACTATGGGTTAGGAAATTCACTCTCAGGCTGCATGGTTGCCGTCTAGTTCCGTTACAGAGCGAATTGGGTAGAGGTCCTTTTGAATAGGTGAATTCAATTAAAAATAATTGCTAAACTTTTGGATGCAATCGAATATATTCCTAAAAAACAAAATGGGGAATTTTGTTATGGGGGGACTAATTTTTAATATTAGCATAACTAATATATTGATTTTATTATATATAAATATTTAAATTATCTTAAATAAAAATTTCACATATCTTATTTATACAAATAGCCAAAGGATTTTAGTTCTTCTGCCCCTGATAAAATGCGTGCAACATTTGTCTTTCGCCATACCCTTAAGCAGCCGACATTTGTTTAATACCTGGAAGTTATGGAAGATAGTTTTTCTACGTCAGATTCAGATCCTTCGAACTGCCATATGAGAACCCCAGGAGTAAATCATTAAAATGAAGGAGTTTAAAGAGAGTCTTTCACAAACTTACTTTTTGAAAGCCTCAGTTAAACTCCCTTCTCTCAATGCGCTGGAAAGCAGTCGGGGGTGGACCATCTTCGAGTCGCTGGCGAATCAATTTAGCACACTCATCGGGAGTGAGCACTGATGTATCGACCTCCAAGTCATAGATACCAGGTATGTGGACTAGCTGCTGCCATAAACTGATTGGCTTTGGGATTAATCCTTCAGCGGTGTGTCCAGGATACCCAGTTTTAAGCCTGCGTTCCATGACAATTTCGATTGGACAACGGACGCCAACAAACCAAACAGGAAGTCCATTTAGGATCCGAGTACAATTTGAAAGAATGTCTAAATTGGTGGAATAACCTTCATGGTGACCAACATCTACTACGACATTTAGCCCTAATCGACTATATATAGCAATCGTTTCATACATAGCACGGTACATAACAATAACGAGAGGTTCAAGGTCAGGGCGTTCACCACCAGGTCGCAAACCTATCCCAGGCTGATATTTTTCGGGGGTCATCTGCATGAACCGATCGACCCCTAAATTCATCCACACACCTTCGAACATATTCTGAATGACAGCTGCAATGCTGGATTTTCCAGATCTCGGAGTTCCGTTCAGGATTATAATCTTTCCAGGTTTGTCAACCTTTAACATGGAGTTCTCTCCTTTAAAATTTCGATTTTACGCTATTAAAGAAATATGCTCTTTGAATTCTTGCAATCTGTTGTTGTTATGTATGTTTTGGATAAAATTTATCAATTAAGAGCTTTATTTTACTTAACTTTTTAGAACAGATAGCGCTCCTTTTGTCGGGTACGCTTTATTCATTTCTATAACCAACCAAAAACGATACATTACAAAGTATATCCCGGTTTCAAGAAAAAATTAATGATCCAAAACTTCCAAAACCCAATTTTTAATTTTCAGTGCAACCTCGTTTACATTACTATTTGATGTATGGACGATAGGCATAGGAGGAGAATAGGCCTTTTCTGCATTTTCAAGCAGCCATTTTGCAAAATGTTTATGTTCCTCAATAAGTTCCTGTGACCAACCTCTTTTAGATAACCGTTTTTCACGAGTTTCATCATCACAATGAAGGTTTAGATAATAAATATGATTAAAATCTTGATAATTATCGCATTTTTCCACATCCCAAGGCATCATCGTTCCACACAGAACCGTCATTCGGTGGCTTTTAGCGATACTGCTAGCAATTTTTAACCAGACATTTTTAAGTTTTTGCCAATCACCAATATCTTCCGAAATAACATCGATATCAAATACATCAAAATTATCCAACATCTCACGAAGGTATGGAACCACTGTACTTTTACCTGTACCACTCGCACCAGTAACAATAAATAAAGGTGATTTACTATTTTCCAACAGAATTGCCAACTCCTTAAACTGATTTATGCTTCTTCATACACCCTCTATCCGGTTCAATAAGCTGCAAAGTGCACAAAGGACTCTCAATTTTCAATTGAGAGTCCCCTTAAGTCGTATAAGGCCGTTAACCTTAAGTCGTAGCTATAAACTGGTTTTTATTCTCATAGGCAGGCAGCCATTCTCCATGGGCCTCTATTAAATCGTCGCATAATGAGACAATATCATCTAATGATAACTCTGAAGCTGTATGGGGATCGAGCATAGCTGCTTGGTAAATGTACTCTTTTTTCCTTGTTACAGCAGCTTCAATGGTCAGCAATTGTGTATTAATATTAGTTCGATTCAAAGCGGCAAGCTGCTCAGGCAATTCTCCTATATAACAAGGGATAATGCCGCTTCGGTCCGCAATACACGGAACCTCTACAACAGCCTTTCGAGGGAGATTGCTAATCAGTCCGCCCGTGTTCAATACATTGCCTCCGAACTTAAATGCAATATTAGTTTCCATCGCTTCAATAATTCTTGAACCATATTCAGATGAACGTACGTGTGAAAGATTTGAGTCATTGGTAAGAGATTCCCGCATTTCTTCCCAGCCTTTAATTTGATTTTCACAACGCCTTGGGTATTCATCAAGCGGTATATTGAACTTTTCAATTAGTTCTGGGTAATTATTTTTAATAAAGTAAGGATGGTATTCAGCATTGTGTTCAGAAGATTCGGTTACATAATAGCCGAATTTATCCATCAGTTCAAAACGCACCATATCATGATGTTTAGACTTTTGCTTTTCTAATGCACGCTGTTTAATTTCAGGGTATAGATCCTTCCCATTTTTTTTCACTTCCAACAGCCAAGCCATATGGTTAATTCCAGCTATTTTTTCTTCCACGCCTTCAGGATCCATCTCTAATGTCTTAAACAAGTCTCTTGTACAAACCTGGACACTGTGACATAATCCTACTGTTTTTACATTTGTGTATCGAAGCATGGCCCCTGTTAAGGAAGCCATCGGATTCGTATAGTTTAATAACCAAGCGTCAGGGCATACCTCTTCAATATCCTTCGCAAAGTCGAACAGTACCGGGATTGTACGTAACGCTCTAAAAATGCCTCCTATCCCAATCGTATCCGCAATTGTCTGACGAAGGCCATATTTTTTAGGAATTTCGAAATCAATTACGGTGCTTGGCCTATAGCCGCCCACTTGAATTGCATTGATTACATATTTAGCTCCGGTTAATGCTTCTCTCCGGTTTAAATAAGCTTTAATGCTAATGGATTTATTGTAACGATTCCTTAGATTCGTCAGCATAGCCTCTGATTCTCTTAACCGCTTTTCATCAATATCATATAAAGCAAATTCAAAGCCATCAAGAGCCGGAACCATCATGCAATCTCCCAAAACGTTTTTTGCAAAAACAGTGCTGCCTGCCCCGATAAATGTAATTTTCTCCATATTTTAATCCTCCGTTAATTAAAGTTTATATTTCCAAAAATTCTCCATCATATTGTTCTTTGACCGATTCCACCCCCTTAAGCCGCTCTACTTTCCGAAAGCTACGATTGCAAAGGGAAAATACTCCATAAGTACTGATGCTAAAAATGATCACACCAGTAATGGGCAAGGCCATTGCAAGGATGGCTGTTCCAACAAGAATTACCAGACCCAAAAGGGTGCTCGGAAAATGAATAATTGAAAGGAAGATCGAATTTTTAATAACTGTACGCCAATTCGCTTTGTAATGAACCATTACAGAAAACAAAAAGACGGTTGAAAAGGAGTATAGAATTCCAAAAAAGAATAGAATCGGCAGCAAAATAGTACGGATTGAACCGAAATGGTTCATAAACCTATAGTCAAAATATAAGAAAAAACCAATAAGCAGCCATATCATCCCTAACAGAAAACTTTGCTTAAAATTTTCCTTGAAAAAACGGAAAAACGGTCTAATCACACTGGAATCTTTATACAAAACCAATTGCCTAATAACGGCAAACATTGCGGCTGTTGCTGGAAAAATCGTAACTATAGGCAAACACATCAAAAGCCAAAGTAAATTGATCAGTAGAAGATTCGAAGCAGTCTCGAATGCGGAATATCCCTTGCTGTTCATAAAGTTCATATACTCACCACTAGTATTTTAATTTTCTTATTTAATTCCTGTAATCGTGACACCCTCAATAATCTGCTTTTGAGCAAAGATATAAATGATCAATACTGGAATAACCGAAATGGTGGTTCCTGCCATCATAAGCGCCCAGTCAGCCACATACAGTCCTTTGAATGTATTTAGCAGTAATGGTACGGTAAATTGCTGAGGTGTATTTAAGAAGATTAAGGCATCCAGAAAGTTATTCCATGAACCTAAGAAGACAAAAATTCCAACTGCCGCAAGAGAAGGACGTATAAGCGGCAAAATAATGCTCCAATAGATTTTAAAATAGCCAGCACCGTCAATAATTGCTGCCTCTTCCAATTCTTTTGGAATCCCCATGATAAATTGCCTTAATAAAAATACTGCAAATGCGTTAAATAAAGCACCCGGCACAATCAGAGACAGGTGGGAATCCAACCATCCGATTTTCCCCATAATGATATATAAAGGAATCATCGTTACTTGCTTCGGAACCATCATAGTAGCTAAGAAAAGTACGAACAAAAAGTTTGCGCCTTTGAACTCAATTTTCGCAAAGGCATAGGCGGCCATAGAGGCTGTCAGTAATGTAGCCAATACAACCACAGCTGTAATATAGAAGCTGTTCCAGTATGCTAAACCGAATGGCATCGCAGTCAAAGAATCGATATAATTCGACCACTTAATTGGATTTGGGAGCCAAGCCGGCGGCACCAGAAAGATTTGTGAAATATCTTTTAAGGAACTGCTTACTGTCCATAGGAATGGAAAAACCATTATGATGGCGCCAATCGTTAAAATAATATGAATAAGGATTTGTGACGGTTTAACCCTTTTTTTCACCTTTGTCTCAATAACTGGTATGGCGTTCTTTTCGACAGCTGCAACAACATTATTCGCCATAATGAACCCACCTTTTCGACATTTTGAATTGAATAAGTGTGAAGAACAAGATAATCACAAACAAAATCATGGCAGTAGCAGAGCTTTCTCCCATTTTGAAGTCAATAAACCCTTGTTGATAGATATGATAAACGAGTGTGTAGCTCGCTTTCGCTGGGCCACCGTTTGTCATAACAAAGGCCTGATCAAATACTTGGAAGGAGCCGATGATTGCCATGATGGCAATAAAAAACGTCGTTGGTGAAAGCAAGGGCAGGGTAATGTGCCAAAACTTCTGAAAAGTGTTCGCACCGTCTATTTCGGCAGCTTCATAATAACTTCTTGAAATTCCTTGCAATCCCGCAAGAAAGATAACCATGTTATTACCAAGTCCCCACCAAATACTGAGGATCGCTATAGCTGGAATAACCCAATTTGTATCCGTCAGCCACTTTGGTCCTTCAATCCCGATGTGAGAAAGCAAGAGATTCAAAATTCCAAAGTCACCGTTTAAAATCCACATCCAAATGACTCCGATAGAAACAGAGCTTGTAACAACAGGCATGAAATAAAACACGCGATATATCTCTTTTCCTTTCACATTGTTTAAGGCCACTGCAAGGAGCAGAGAAATGACAATTCCAACGGGAATAACTAATATCATGTAATACACGGTATTTTTCATGGCCATCCAAAAATCAGGATTATGAAACTGCTTTGAAAAATTGGCGAAACCTACAAAGGTTTTCGCACCAAAACCATCCCATTTCATGAAACTTAACACAAGTGCGTAAGCAACTGGGAATAATGAGAAAGCAAGCAGGCCAATTAATTGCGGTGTAATAAACAAATATCCTGCCAACGTCCTTTGACGCTTGTGCATGGAACTCACCCTCCACTTCAATTTATGAAAATCAGACCGCTAGCAGCCCAAAGCTTCCATATTAAGCATCTGTCATTTATCGATTTGAACAGAGAAAGGGGAGGGAAGGGATAGAACGTGATCATTCCCTGCCTCTTACTCTCGAAAAATTAGTTTTCTGCTTTATATTCGCTTGTCAACTGCTTGGTTTTCTCGGTAATATTCTTGATTGTCTTATCTACACCTTGTTTACCTAAAAGCAATAAGTCGTATTGATCTTCTACTTCTTTATTCAATCCAGGAATTTGCCCCTTGAACATAATAGGTGAACCGTTAACAAAGCCTCTTTCACGGCCATCCATTAAATATTGTGAATGCTCGACTGTTTTATCGCTTGTTACGATCTCGTCAATACCGCTAACTGATGGTATCGCGTTACCATTTCCCTCTAATCGGGCCTTTTGTCCTTCTTTGGAAACATAGTAGGTTGCGAAATTCATAGCTTCTTCTACATGTTTAGACTTTTTATTTGCGGCAATAAAAGCTACACCAATTTGAACGGGTTCCATTTTGTTACCAGTGTTAGATGGCCAGTAAATGTAATCGAAATCAAGATTTTTATTTTCACTGAACATTGGAGTTAACCAGCGGCCAGCGGCTACCATACCTACTTGGTTGGACATAAACATGGCATCTAGACCTTGCCCCTTAGGAAGGGAACCAGCATACATAATTTGTCCTTTTTTTGTTAAGTCACTGATAAATTTGATAGCCTCATGTGCTTTTTCATTCTTATCTAAAACATAATTACCTTGTTCATCATAGGCACGTCCGCCGTTTGACCAAATCCAAGTATCCATCAGCCATTTTTCAGCAATAAAGCCTTTTTTACCACCATCTTTTAACTTCTTCGTAACTTCATCAAAAGCTTTCCAATTCCATTGACCTTCGTCAAAATATTCTTGAGGCGATTTAATTCCTAAATCCTTGAACATCTTTTTGTTGTAGTAAAGTAACAACGGGTTACTGTCTACCGGTATACCATAATATTTATCACCCTGCTTGGCTGCTCCCCATAACCCGTCAGCATATTCATCTGGCTTAGCGTAACTTTCTTCTGTCTGCATATATTCACCTAGCTCTGAAACAGAACCGTTTTGCGCAAGCTTTGCCATTGTGGCGTCACCTACATAAAATACGTCTGGAGCATCTCCACCTTGCAGCTGCGTCAATATTTTTTGCTCATAACCGTCGCTGGGCACTGGAATTAATTTGATTTTTACGTTTGGATGCTCTTTTGTGTAGGCATCAATTCCTTTTTGATATACCTTCAGCTCTGCTGGATTTCCCCAAGCAGACATCGTAAGGTTTACGGTCTTACCAGAACCGCCGCCTTCTGAGGATGCTTTTTCCCCGCTTCCGCTGCACCCGGAAAGGGCTAGCATGCCGGCAAAAAATACTGGAACAATTTTAAGGAGAACATTTGATTTTCTTTTCATATCTATACCTCCTAATTATTACTTGGAAATGAAAACACTAAAAAACAATAGATACGATGCCTTGGATACCTCTATGTATCCCTTCTTGTTTTTTTTTGATTCCAATTTAGCAATCCGGGATAAGTATGTTGCCATTACCAACGATCTCCAAAGTTAAATCCAAAATTTGGAACTTCTTGTAAAACAGCCCAAGACTTTGAATGCGCTTTCATATTTGGAAGCATTCTCTCCAAAATGAAGCTACATTTATAACGTTGTTAGTAGAATGAGACTACTATATAATAATAGAGACTCATTTACTTAGTCCTTGAGTCCTGGTTTAGTATCCCTATCACATGTGATGGCCGTCACAATAGGGATATTAAGCCTTATAAAAGCTACTCTCACTTCTCTGATAATCACCTCCTTAAAATGGTACTGCTCTTTATTTATTGGTCCCACAGCTTTGTCTAATCACTAATTCTGTAGGAACCGTTACTTTCAACGGAAGTTCCCTGCCGTTTATTCGATCTAATAATAATTTTACCCCAGTTTGTCCCATCTCTTTTGTATGGACCTTTACTGTTGTTAAAGGCGTACTGCAAAATTCCGCCATTTCAATATCATCAAAGCTGACAATAGCTATATCGGACGGAACGGAAACTTTTAATTCCTGAAGGGCCCGTAAAGCTCCAATTGCCATAGGATCACTCGCAATAAAGAATGCTTCAGGAACATTTTTCTGTTTGACAGCTTTCTTCATCAGTTCATATCCTTGCGTCATCGTATATTCACCAATGAAAACATAGGAAGGTTGATAGAATCCAACTGATTTCATCACTTTTTCATAGGTCGTAAAGCGTAGATCTTCACCGATGATCGTTTTCTCTTTTAGATGCTCTCTTTCGACACCGCCAATATAACCGATCCGTTTATAACCAGCTTTTAACAAATGCTGTAAGGCTCTTTCTGTTGCTTTTTGAAAATCGACGACAACGGAATCATAAATATCATCATCAGGAGAATGATTGATATAAACGATGTTTTTACTATGACAGCTTACTTTTTTTATGGCCTCCTCATTGATTCTTCCAACAATAATCATTCCATCTAGTTCCCGAACTTTCTGATAATCGACCTTATCATGTAAACGGATCATAGTTGTTGTACTAATCCCTTGCTTTATGAGCTCTTCCTCAATCCCCTGACGTATCGATAAAAAATAGGGATCACTCAATTCCTCTTCATATGAAAGACAAAGGATAATACCTGTCGCAGGATACTTTTTACTTATTACCATTTGTTGCTGATTACGGCGTTCTTGAATCGTCTTATATCCCAGTTCTTTAGAGGCTTGATAGATTCGCTGACGCGTTTGGTCCTGAACAGTGATTGATTCATCGCCATTTAACACCCTTGAAACGGTTGCAGCGGAGACCTTTGATAATTTTGCTATATCCTTTATGGTAGCCATCTCTTATACCTTTCTAGTAAATAATTTACTAAAAAAATGACAATTCTATTAAACATTTACTTGTATATTTTTAGGATATCAGGAAATGGAAGGGCTTTCAAGAAAATTTTGAATTTTTTGTAACTTTTTTAAAAATAGGAGAATTGAGCAAAAATCACTAAATTAACACTCAGTAGAGGGATACTGACCACATGTCCATCGAGTACCAGGATCAGAGTTATTTCACTAAAGTCTTCAAAAAATTTGCTGGTGTTACACCAAAACAATATAAAAACAGCTGAAAAGTACCTAAAAATCTCACACTATTACATTTTAGCGGACCGGACCAAGCTATATATACGGCAGGCAGTATTTCTTTTTCTTCACCATCAAATTCAACAAACAAGGGGTGTAACAACGTATTAAGAGATCTAATGAAAAAAGGCTCCTGAAATCAGAGCGTCTTTTTTTAGGATTAACTAGACATTAGAAAAACATAAAGGACATTCGTTAAATGAACCAAAAAAATCGAATCAATCTTAAAATGATTAGTATACTGGCCTCCGGGAGTTCATGTTGATGAACCAGTATTTAGCCCTGAAGTTTAAAAGGAAACTAACATACTGACTGCTATTCTGATCTAGCAGTCAGTTTTTTTACGTTGTATTTAGCAATTAGGAAGATAGTAATAAAATAATTTGGTGAGAGCATGTTAACAGATTGTTTAATAATAGATAAAGATTTGCAATATCTTAAAATTTTAAACAAAAATATTAAATTCTTTAATGTAAGTATGAAACCGTTTTCATTATAATGAAACCAAGAAAGGAGGAAATCATTGGGATATTTCAAGTGGAGTTACTGAAACGTCGATCGAAAGCAACACGGTTAAAAAAAAGAAAATGTCCAAGGGTGATAGGGGAATATTGGCCTTGGTGTGGAACGGAGTAAGGAGAGGAGGATTAAAAATGTTTTCTTCAAAAGGAAAGAAAGGAATCAGTATCGTTTTGGTGATGATGTTAACGTTTGCATCATTCATCTCCGTGCCGATTTTAGCTAATGATTCGCCGGCGTCGGCGGCTTTTAATGAAGTAGTTGCCAAAGAAGCCGGGACCTGGTTTGAGTCCGCTTTTGCGACTTGGACAGGAAGCACCGACGCAGACTATAAAGTTTATGTCCGGGGGAAAAACATCCTCGATTGGCGCGATAACAGCCTGATCAAAGACTTCTTAACAGAATGGACTTTAGTTAATGACGAGGACAACGAACTGCTGGTTCGTGTAGTAGACGAAGCCCGCGGTACTTGGCGCGTTGATATTCCGGGCCTGCCTAAAGGGGAATATGAAATTCAGATACGGGACAGAGAAGGAAAAGTCCTTGAAACGTTTTCCAATTTGCAAACACGCTCATTCCCACGTAACGGAGCTGCGTTTGTTCCTTCTAATGGAAATGAATTTGCAGGAAATCACAAATTTGCTTTAGATGGAGCTGTAGGTGGTTACCTGCCAGA
Organism: Mesobacillus foraminis; assembly: GCF_004340465.1. Taxonomy (GTDB): domain Bacteria; phylum Bacillota; class Bacilli; order Bacillales; family Cytobacillaceae; genus Mesobacillus_B; species Mesobacillus_B foraminis. The sequence goes on from NZ_SLVV01000010.1 coordinate 52,331, forward strand.
TGGACGCGTAAATCCTGAGGCACAAATCATCTATGTCACCGAAAAAAATAAAGAAACTACTTTCTGGGGAAATGCAGTATTTCAAACAGAAAGAGGAAGTACTCCAAATGAACGTACGCCGTTAATCGTTCGTTTCGTAGGAACTGTAACCGGCGGTGACCGCTTAGTCGGTGCCGGCAATGGAAATATCACTTTTGAGGGTATAGGTCCGGATGCATTGCTTTATGGGTGGGGGATTCGTACTGGAGGCGCCCACAATATTGTTATCCGCAACCTGAACTTCGATTATTGGCCAAATGACGCCATTGAACTTAATGGTCAAAACACGACCACAAGAGGTTCAAATTATTGGGTGCATAACAACAGCTTTGGTTATGGTCAAAACCTCCACCTTGCCAATGCGGCCGATCCGGATCAAGCTAAAGGCGACGGCGCAGTTGATGTTACCAACCATGCAAGAAACTACACCATTGCCTACAACCACTTCAACGGCAGCAGTAAAGTGATGCTGATTGGAGGCGGTACCGGCTCAATCAGCGCGCACTATGGAACCATCCATCATAACTGGTTCGAGGGTTCTGAAGAAAGAACACCACGGGTGCGCAACGGACGTATTCACGTCTTCAACAACCTCTTCGAAGATGTTCAAGGGCATCCATATCATGATACTCTCTTGGAACGTAACAATGGTTATGGAATCGGTGCTGCCCATAATGCCAACGTTTGGGCGGAAGGTAATATTTTCGACAATGTCAACTTCCCATTCCTGAGAAGCCGTCAAGGACACGCAAGAGGCTACCAATCCAATGATTTCGGATCTGACTTGCCATCAGGAACTCCAAATGCCGGATATAATCACTTCTTCGGTGATGCCCCAGGATTTATCGTGTCCTATGAAGCAGTGACTGAAGGGGATTTTCCTGAAACTTTAGAAGGTTTTAGAACCCTAGCGGATGTCATGAGTGGCATTACCCAAAAAGACCTGGATGCCCTCAGAGAAGCTGCCTTGAACCTTCAACCGAATGTTATTGACGAAAGCTCTGCAAAAAACTTTAATGTAAAAGAAGATGTGGGAATCGTTGTTGCCAATGATTCGATCACTTCTAATCCAAATATGTCAACAAGTCCGGCTGCGCAATTGGATTGGAAATTCAGGCCTAGTGAAGAAGGTGTTTGGCCAACAGGCACAGCGGAAAAGTCCCAGGCTTTAAGAACGGAAATTGAAACATATTCCGGTGCCCAACATGCTGCGAAAGTACACGATGCGCCAACAACTCCTGTAATTTCAAGTGTTGTCATTAATAATGAAGTACGTTCTGCAGTGGGAGATTTTATTGAGGCGCCAGGTAAAATCGTTGTTCATGAAAATACCTTCACCGTGAACTGGGTGAATACAGATGTATTGACAGAAAGCTATGAAATTCAATGGGATCAAGGTTCTAATGAGTGGACAACCCTTGCCACTGTTAAAGCCAATGCCCGTCCTGCAAGCTTCATTACCCAGGATATCGACCAGTTTGCCAATCTGAGAGCCATTCTTGCCGAAGCTGAAGAAGGTGGGGCTTATTCATTCAGAGTCCGTGCCCTCAACTCTGCCGGTTCGAGTGAATGGTCGGATGTTTATCTGGTAGGCGAGTTGACCGTGGTGGATGCTGCGCCTTCAGCAGTGATCAATAAACTGAACGGGAATCAAAATGAGCTGACTGTGACAGTAACAGAAACTTATCAAAATAGAAAGACTCATGAAATTTCTGATATCTTCACCATCAAAAACAATGCAGAAGGCACTTACACTGTCGGCGACTACAAAGTCTTCGTCAGCACAAAAGGAAACACACAAATCCGCGAAATCTCAATCGTCAATGAATAATTGATGCACAGACTCCGGAGGCACGTATCCGGAGGATTGAACACTTATAAAAGTTGAGAGAAGAGAAGTTGACGATGGTACGCGAAAAGATTGAAATAAGAAAATCAGCTGTAACTGTACCGCCACCGCCAATCCGCCCGCAGCCTCGGCGTCATACGGTAGGGGGGAGCATTTATCATGGAGGGTGTAGGGCAGCCTTCAAATTAAAAAAATAAGGAGTGTGAGTCTGATGGTAGTAAAGAGAGCAGTCAGTATGCTGATTGGCGTTCTTCTAGTTCTCAACATGTTCCTGGGAATCGCGTTTGCCGCGGAAGACGATGACGCAGCTTCTCCCGCAGGAACTAGGGTCGAAACAGAAAAATTTACGCAATTGGAAACAGCTAAAATGGAACTGCAGAACAAGGTAACCACTCTGGAGAAGGCGAAGTCGGCCAATGCTACCACGGTTGCCCAGCTGCAGTCGAAGCTGGCCGCCGTAAAGGCGCTGGCGGACGGTTTGGAAACTGCCCAAGGGGCGTCGGCTGAGGAAATCGTTGCGGTACAAGCGGCGCGGGAGGAAGCGAGCACCGCCTTAGAAGCAGCGAACGACCTCATCGGCAACTTAACCGGTGCAGCAAGCGAAGAAGACCTGTTGGTAACGTTTGACACCGCCGGCGGCAGCGCGGTAGAACCGCAGCGGGTGTCCGCCGGCGACGCGATTGAGGTTCCGGAACGTCCTAAAAAAGACGGTTTGGTATTTGTGGGCTGGTATACGGATGAAGCTGCCAGCGTCCATATGTGGGACTTTTTGAACAACACGGTAGTCCGTTCCATGACGCTTTACGCAAAGTGGATCAAGGTGGACGAGAAGCATCGCCTGCTGAATGCCTACGCCTCGGCTGAAGAGCTTGAAAGTCCTTACGTCGCGAAGACGCTGCAGACCTTGGGAACGCTGTCCGAAAACAAACGCGAGCTGACGCTGCCCGAGGGTACGACGGTGTACATAGTCCCCGGCGTGTACTGGACGGATGAGACGTATAAGGAAGGCGGCGTAATTGGAGGTCCAAATATCGGCCTGAGCATTTTGGGGGAAAACATCTCGTTCTTAGGCCTTACTGAGGATGCTACAGACGCAATCATCTGCGGCAACCGCGGCGAGGGGGGCGAGAACGGCTTAGGCGCGAACGGCAGCTGGTATTCACTTGGCATTTCCTCTGGCTTCCACAGCGAGAACATCACAATCGCAAATTACGCGCAGGAGGATCTGGTTTATCCGCGAGATCCGTCGCAAAATATTAAAAAGCGCTTAGACTCCAAAAATCACGCCGAGGTTTTAACGAGAGCCAACGGAACAGGTGCTCCAGATAAGCTGTACTTCGAAAACACGCGGTTCGTCGGATATTTGAACATGATGGTTGGACTCGCGCCTACCCGGGCGTATTTCTTAGACAGCTTTTTCCAATTAACAGACGACTCTATTTTCTCCGGCGGAGTCAATGTGTACGAGAACTGTACCTTCCACTTCTTCGGCAACCACCCATCCGTCAACGGCGCAGATAACGGCGGCGTCAACGTCCTGCTGGGCAGCAAAATCATCGGCATGCCGCAAATGACCAGTACGGATGTTTACCTTGCCAAGCAGTCCAACGCTATCGGCCCTAACGCGAACGGTATCTTCGCCCTCATCGATACCCAGTTCACCGGCCGGATTGAATCTGTCGAGTGGGAAAACGTGGTGCGCGAGGACGCCCGCCACTTTGTGTCAAACAACACAATCGGCGAAGGTAAAACGCCGCTCGTCATCAGCCCGTCCCAGCCGCAAACCTCCGTAACGCTGACCGGAGACGCCCTTAATGCCTTTAAGGTCGGCGAGGAATACAACGTATATAACCTCTTAAAGGGGAATGACGGTTGGGACCCTAAAGGCCAGTTCAATGCTGAGTGGGAACCTTACGCCAACTTGCCGTACCGATTCTTAGTCGATGCAAAGGGCAAAACCATGTATTCCGACAAAGCTGACAGCACCAACAGGGCCGTTTTGACGCCCGCCCCGGCTCCGGCGGATTCCGTTGACGTAAAGAATACCGTTTGGTCGTACGATACGAATCTGTTGAACGGCACCGTTGACGCCGCGACTGGCGTAATTACGCTGACCGCCAAGCCCAACAATACCGGCGCTATCGTTAAGACGATTGTGACGGGCACGCTTCCGAGCGGTATCTCGGCCGGTGCGACTCTGTACATCCGCCCCACGCCCGTCCCTGCTCCTGTAGTTACAGGGCCTGCGATTGATATCAGCGAGAACCTTGCGACGCTCAGCTATACGCTGGACCAGCTCGGATACAAGGATACCTCTGTCATCGAATGGTACCGCGAGACAGGTCCCGATACTACAAACGGCGTTCATATCGGAACGATGCACAACGACGCTAACGAATTCTTCATAGACGAACCGTATAAAAACTACTCTCTTAATAAGTATGACGTAGGTTACTACCTGCGCGCCGTTATCAAACCGAAGTATGAGTTCAGCTCAGCCAGCGCCCCCATCACGGTATACACCAAGCGCCCGGTCACGGCAAAAGACGTGACGGAAACGTCATTGTATACCGATTTTAAGAATTTGTATTTTACCAATGAAGACAATACCACCACGAAGGGCAGATGGTTCTTTGACCGGGTGAGCGGTACAGCAGTGCCATGGGGGTGGGGGATCGGAACCAACGGCACGGATAAGATTTGGGGCCTTCAGAACAATTCCGGCGGGACGAACACCAGATTCGTGTTCGGTCAAACCGGCAGCTACAGAGACATGTCGCTGAATCTGAACTACTCCTCAAGTAAGGTAGAGGGTCAGGGCTTCGGCGGAAACGGTCACTTCATGGATATCTATGTAAAATATGATCCGGCGACCCGCACGGGGTATGGGCTACGTGTAGAACGTACCGCTGCCGGCGGCTCTAACGCTACGATATGGACGCTGTATAAATATGACGGCACCAATCAGATTCCGTTGAGCGAGCCCATTAGGACAGCTGCGTTTATGCCGAAGAGTACCATTACCGTTTCCGTAACGGGCAGCACTCTTCGCGTACAGGCTTCGACGCTGTCCGAGAAGACGCCGCTGCAAACCCAGCAAAATCTTCCTAATTCGGTTGACATCTCGTGGACGGATGAAACCGGCGCTTTGGGTGACAACCTTTTTGGCGGCTTCGGCATCCGGATTAACAACTCTGGCAACTCCTCTTACGACTATGCCGGAAGCGGCATGACAACCAATAACACCGTCATGCTGCACAACGTGAGAGTAGACGCCTCCGAAAGATCCACTAAAAATGATAACATTGTGACGTTCGATACCAACGGCGGTTCTGAGATTGCTTCGCTGGTTGTGGCCGAGGGCGGCAAAATTGAACAGCCCGAAGACCCGACCAAGGCCGGCTTCATGTTTGACGGCTGGTTCAGCGACGCCAAGCTTGAAACCCCGTGGAACTTCGACATGCCTGTCACCACCGATATGACGTTGTACGCCAAATGGAAAGAGATTGTTGTTCTCAAGGCGACTCCGTCGGCCTCGGTTGAGAAGCTGTCCGGAAACAAGAACAACCTAACGATCAAAATCTCCGAGGAGCTTTCTGACGGCAACACGAACGTTATAAGCGAGACCTTCAGCATCAGCAATAACGCTGCCGGCACCTATAAGGTCGGCACCTACCAGGTCTACGTCGACACCAAGGGCAACACGCAAATCCGCGAGTGCTACATCGTGGAGTAACGACAACCCATTACACAATAGCATAAGCGTAAGCAACTCGGAGTAATTACCAAACTCTATACGAGAGGGCGTGCTGTAAAGCCGCCCTCTTCACATGTTAATAAAGAGGACTCGGCCAATGATATTAAGTTAAGTCATTGAATCATATAATCAGGACAGAGCGTGTTCAAAATTCATGCCTTGTTCTTTTTTTATATGAGCATTTTGCATTAACCTAAACCCTTGATACGCAAGAATTTTAAGACATAAAAAAGGGACACTATTTTAGAAAATTTGCAGGATATAGATAATCATCTAGTAGAATTTTTCATTACACCAAAACAATAGGGCGCCTTCCAAAAATCCCTCATGAGTTTTATTTTTATCAAGGGACCTGGATCATACAGCCGGTATACAGGAACCTCTTCGTTAATTTCCGTGTCATAAAATATAACATGGTTGTTGTTCTGCCATTCTCCTGACCTTATTATGTAAGTAAGTTAAGCAAAGGGAGTGTGGCGGAATGAACGTTTTTACTTTGATGGCACGTTTATTTTCAATTGGTGATGCAGACAAGACGGTTGCAATTCATTTAGCAGAATCTTTTACAGGAAATGAACTTTATTGGAAGCCTTCATTAAAAACGGCTAAATAATAGATTCATATCGGTGCCTGATCCTCGGTGCATTAAACCTTTAACGCTTCGAGGATCAGGCATATTTTTGTTGAGCAACACTTTCAATCAAATCAATCTAATTATTTTTCGTATGTCCTTTCTTCTCCATACCCCATAACTTCTACCTCTGTTTGCTTATAATCACTTAACAGCTCTTTTAGCTCCCTATCTTTATCAATCATAAACTCTACTACTGGAAAGGCCTTTAACAATTGGGTCAGTGACTCTGGTGATGGAGCAGTACTTTTTGTAGGAAATGTATGGCTGGGGATTACATAACGAACGTTTAGCAGATGTTTAACGGCATAAGCAGCTTCTTTTGGTCCCATAGTAAAATGGCCAGATGAAGATAATATGGCAATTTCCGGCTGGTATACATCTTGAATGACTTTCATGTCAGCCATTAAAGCGGTATCCCCCGAATGGTAGAGGGTATAGTCATCAGCAAAATCAAAGATATAGCCTGCCGCTTCACCGGCATAAACAGGGGTGCCTTCCGTCTCTCCGTATGAGGATGTGTGCTTCGCTTGTACCATCGTTACGGTTACATCCTCCAATGACACTGAGCCGCCAATATTGATTGGGAGGACATTTTTTATGCCTTGCTGGAGGAGAAGCAACGCCAGCTCATAGATAGCAACAATCATAATATTTGGTTTGTGTTCAATCACCTTGGAAAGCCCGCTCGTATGGTCAAAATGACCGTGTGTAAGAAAAACGCAATCAATCGACTTAAAAAATTCGGTGTTATTCAATGAGGAAGGGAATCCAGGATTCAAATCAAAAAAAGGGTCAATCAAATAGTTCTTACCTTTGGAGCTTTTTAACAGATACATAGCATGTCCAAGCCGTTGGATCTTCATATGATCAATTCCTCCCAGCACATTCTCAATACATTCACCTCTTATCTTATTCCCGACCGGGATAAAAAAAGACCAGGGCCCTTAGAAGAAGTATATAAATTACCGATAAAATGAGTTAGGGAAGGTTTTAGTGTTCTTTTACAGGGGCAGAATGAAAGAGAGGTGATAGGATGGAATTCCTGTTGATTTCTGGCAGCATAATCTCTCCGGTGCTTCTGTTTATTTTACGGAGGAAGTGGCCAGGTTCCAGGCTGTATCTAAACGGCTTAGCGGTCTTTTCTGCCTTGATGTTTGGAAATATCGCTTCCCTGGCGATCCATGAGATCATTGAAGATAAAACTGTTTTTATGACCAATATTCACGGCTTATTCCTAAATCCGTTTTTCCTGGTTACGGGGGCATATCTCGGGGTTTACTTCCTGTATAGAATGCTCATCTGGACAATAGAGGAGCTGGGCCGCACGTAAATTCCCGCGGCCTGATCCTCGAAATGGCAAGAATCCATTCTATTTAGCAGGTTTATCCTCTGATTTCTCATTGTAATGAAATAGATTCAATCTTCGTAACAACCACCTCTGGTCGCGTACTGTTAACCTGTTCCCAGTGTGACCTATTTTGCCGTTGTAAATAAAAGATGCCCCATAGTACCGCACCTCGCCTGCTTGATGATTTTACTGAAAATTTAGTATTATTAATAGGAGAGTAGGGACAGGAGGCAGGGTTTTTGGTACAAAAAGTTAATGTTTCTCTGAGAGATCAGTCTTTCTACATTAATCGCATTCAAGGGGACCATCCTTCGATGACCAATCATCACATCCACCAGGATTATGAAATTTATTACTTGCTTGAGGGAGAACGGATTTACCAGATTAATGGGAAAGAATATTTAATAAAAAAACACCATTTGGTCTTTATCGATAAAAATCTCATCCATAAGACAACGGTTAACAGCAGGGACAAGGACGTGTATGACCGAATTGTCATTAATTTTAGGGACAGTTTCCTGGAGGCGAGTGCAGCTCACCTTTTGAAAAAGCTTTTTGAAAATGGTCCCCATATTCTTCAAATTCCCCCATGTAAAAGAGAACGTATACGCAGTAATCTTGTCACTCAGCTCGAGGAATATCAGCTGAGCCAGGGCGATAAGGATCTTTATCTCAAGTCCCTGTTAACACAGCTCCTGATTGAAAGCGCCAGACTGCTGGAACCCAAGAAGACTTCGAGCAATTCCGGCAATCCTCCAATCGGTACTATAACCGATATAGAAGCCATGATTGCGTTTATTAACGGGGAGTATTCAAGTGATGTATCACTTCGCGTTTTGTCGCAGCAGTTTCATTTAAATGAACAGTATATCAGTAAATTGTTTAAAAAGTATACGGGCTGCAGCTTTATTGACTATCTGAATGCGATTCGAATCAATGAAGCTAAGAGATTATTAAATGAATCTACTCTGAAAGTGAACTTAATAGCGAAGAAGGTCGGGTACTCCAATAACGTTCATTTTTGGCGTGTTTTTAAAAAGATGACGGCTATGTCTCCCAATGAATACCGTAATCATCATCAGGAACAGAAAAACAGCAATAGGTAGCCATTTAGCCAGGATTGATCACTAAAATGTAAACGTTAACATATAGAGAATACAAAATGTGTAATCAATAGGTTGCTATAATTGGAATGTAAGGGTTTTCATTAGTCGATCTGTCAAAATAGGAGAGTGAAAACGTGAAAATGCAACCAAAAAAGATACGTTTAACTGCAAGTGTGATCATGGCAGGTTCATTTTTCCTGTCGTCTGCTGTACCCACTGTTCAGGTGCAGGCAGCCGGGGAAAGTGCACCGGGTTATGGACAAATTTATGAAGCAGAGCATGCCGGCGGACAAGGGGTGATTAGTGATAATAAGCATCCAGGATTTACGGGGGATGGTTTTGTTGATTACAAACCGAATGAGCCGGGAGGATATATAGAATGGACAGTCAAGGTCGAGGAAGCCGCCGAGTATGTACTTGCCATCCGGTATGCCAATGGAAATTCGGATAATCGACACGCGAAGCTTACCGTTGATGGGAAAGTTGTAGAGGAGCAGCTCGATTTTCATCAATCAGGTGATTTTGATGACTACATATACGTCACAACCCAGGCAGAGCTTGCACCAGGTGAACATAAAATCAGGCTGACGGCAACCGCTCCAAACGGCGGTGCCAACATCGATCATTTGTCTGTCTACCGGCTAGTAGATATCACTTCAGAAGCGGAAGAGGCGGTTAGCGAAGGGATTGTTCTGGATAACAAGCACCATGGTTTTACCGGTTCTGGTTTTGCAGACTTTAATCCAAACGTCCCAGGCGGATATTTGGAGTGGAAAGTGAATGTTCCGGAGGCTGGCGAGTATAACCTGGACTTCCGCTATGCACACGGAGGCGGAAGTGAAAGGCCAGCGAAGGTATCCATTAACGGAAAGGATGCTGAAGAACTGCGTTTCCCGCCTACAGATTGGACCAAATGGACCAATGAGAGCATGGGGGCTGTTCTGCAAAAAGGCGAAAATACCATCCGCCTGACAGCCACCGGTTCAGAGGGCGGCGGCAATATTGACCATTTGCGGGTTCACAATCACCTAAAAACAGATAATAGTCTGGTTCCAGTTGAAACAGAGGAAGTGGAGCTATCTAAGCTTATTGATGGTTTGACGATGAAAAAGTTAAAACAGCTGGGTGTGATTGGAGATACAGAGGAGAAGCAAAACGTAGAAGTAACGTTTCTCGAGTTCCTTGCCTTGATTAATAATGCCTTTGGGTTTGACAATGACGAGGTGTTTAAAAATCTCGAATCGAAGCAAGCCTACGGAAATATCCCGGCCGAGTCCTGGGGGAATTATATTGCTGAAGTCGCAGCGGACCATCACTATGTCCCCGAGTTTCTTTGGAAGGAGCTGAAGCCGGACCAGGTTCTTGAAAAAGAGCATATTGCCTTAATAGCTGGTGACCTGCTGGATATGATTGAAGACGACAAAGAGGGTTCGAATATGCTGGGCCAGCTTGCCAAACAAGGAATCATGAATCCGAACAGTGATAAAAACTTTGGGATTAAAGACAATATGAACTGGCAGGAAGCGAAGGATCTGGTGCAAAGGCTGGCAGCTGCAAGTGACAAAGAGACAAATAAGGTCAATATTGCCCGCGTTGATGCGTTAAGAAGTAATTTGATCGCCGTGACGTTCAACGGGACATTTGATGATTTCGATTATAAGGACCTTGCGATATCGGTTCCGCGGGGAAGCTGGGACAGCCTGACACCTCAGCTGGACAGAGACCTGCGCATCTCCAAAGCGGCAAAAGGCACTGACGCATTCGGCAATACGGTATTAATTTTAGAAAGCATGGATGAATTGAACGGGGACTCCTTTATTCTTGAAGAAGAAACTCAGGAATTTAAAGGGAATGTTGAGGAAGCCATCCGGCAGGCCAATCATATGCTGTCATGGCAAATGGATCATGGGGGCTGGTCGAAAGCGATCGATTACAGCAAAGCCTGGGACGGCAAAGCACCGAGATCCCCGTGGGTGAATAAGGATGGCGTTGAACTGGGCACGATTGACAACGATGGAACGGTGAAAGAAATTCGCTACCTGGCAGAAGTGTACTCCGTCACAAAAGATGAGCGCTATAAGGAAAGCATTGAAGCAGGCATGGACTTCCTGATGGATCTTCAATATGATACTGGCGGGTTTGCCCAGGTCTATCCGAGGCGCGGGAATTATTCCGATATGGTGACTTTTAATGATAATGCCATGATCCGCGTATTGACTATGTTTGATGATATTCTAAACAAGAAGTATCCTTTCAATTCCGGTGTCATTGATGAAAGCTATTATGAAATGATTGAAAAGTCGATGGACAAGGCAATACACTACATTTTAAACGCCCAGATTGAAACGGACGGAGTGCTGAAAGCCTGGTGTGCGCAGCATGACCCTTCGACCTATGAACCAGTGGGGGCCCGTTCCTATGAGCACCCTTCCATTTCCGGCAGCGAATCAGTCGGGATCGTTAAATTTTTAATGTCCAGGCCAAATCAAACGCCTGAAATCAAGAAGGCGGTACAATCGGCATTGAAGTGGTTTGATGACAGCAAGCTGGAAGGAATCCGGTATGTCAGCGGAGGAACAGCAGACGGGGAATATTTCGTCAAGGATCTCAATGCAGTTACCTGGTACAGATTTTATGACCCTGTCACGAACGAACCAATCTTTTCCGGGCGGGATGGAGTGATTAAACGGGATATCAAAGAGATCGAGGCCGAGAGAAGAAATGGCTATTCATGGGGCGGATCCTATGCCAGACAGCTTCTTGAAACGGCTAAAACAACTGGCTTCTTTGAAGGAAAGGTATATGCCCGCGTTCTGGATGATCAATCTCGGGATGTGCTGGGCAGGACATTGGTAAAAGGACAAGTGGAGAAGCTGGAGGATTATTCCCGAGAACTGGAGAAGATCCCAAGTGAGCTTACGGTGGCACAGGATGGAAGCGGCGAATACGGAAACGTGCAGGATGCAATAGATGCTGTTCCTTCCAAAAACAGCGAACCTGTAGTGATCAACATTAAGAATGGAGTGTATAAGGAAGTCATCTCTATTCCTGCGGATAAACCGTACGTTACGTTAATTGGCGAGAGTGCTGAAGGAACGATTATCGATTTTGATAACTATGCCGGCAAAGACAATGGCCTTGGGGGAACGCTAGGCTTTGAAAGTGCAACAGCCATTTTAAAAGCCAGTGATTTCACGGCAGAGAACCTGACCTTTAAAAATTCCTTTGACGAAGCCTCCGTAGACGTTGATGGTGAGCAGGCCCTTGCCGCATATGCCCGCGGAGAACGTATGGCGTTCAAAAATGTTCGTTTCCTTGGCAACCAGGATACGCTGCTGGCCCATTCCGGGAAACAGTACTACTATAACTGCTATATTGAAGGGGATGTTGATTTTATCTACGGCGGAGCACGGGCCGTCTTTGAAGAGAGCACGATCCATTCCCTGAGCCGCGGTTCCAATTCCAATAACGGCTATATAACCGCGGCAAGCACTCCGGTGGATCAGCCATTCGGGTTCCTGATCATCAACAGCAAATTAACGAGCAATGCACCGGCAGACACCGTCTATCTGGGCCGTCCTTGGAGGGACCACGGCAATGTCGTCTTTAAAAACAGCTACATGGGCGAACATATCAAGACTGTGGGCTGGACAGAGATGGGCGGCCGCCAGCCGGAGGACGCCAGACTGTTTGAATATAAAAATGAAGGACCTGGTGCCGTCATCAATGAAGACCGCCGCCAGCTCAGCGATGAAGAAGCCGCCAAATACACAGTCGAAAATGTGCTGGATGGCTGGGTTCCAAAATTTAAGAATTAATAAGGAGAAAGGGAGGAATGAGGCCATAAGGGCTTCATTCTTCTTTTTACTGGCTCTGTTAAAGTTGCATGTTGAGATTAGGTAAAAAAAAGAACTTACATAAAATTGTTGCAGTCGCAGAATTTGCATTTGTATCCGGTAGTGAAGAGTATTTGACTATGGCAAAACAGGTGTTAGAAGTAAAATGAAAAAGTTATGACCAATTAAAAGATACTTGGATAGATGATAAATGCGATAATCCAAAACGATCGTCGCTTATCCTTGATGAATCTACAAAACTAACGGGGCATGTTTGTGACATAAGAAAGGATAAAATCTAGTTGTTCTTGAAAAGAAATTTTTATAATGATATACATTCCGCATATAGTTTATCCCAGTATGTTGTACTGTAGACAAACCTTTAAAGCTTTTATCATTTTACACATTCCCTTTTCCATCTCCCTGCTCAAAACGTTGAGTAGGGTTTTATTTTGAGCATTATAAATGAAGGGAATATAAAAAACAGGCTCTATATAAAGAGCCTGTTTATATAATCGATTTGAGATTAAGCTTTTTGAACGTTAGCAGCTTGAGCTCCACGAGCACCTTGCTCAACGTCAAATGTTACTTTTTGACCTTCATCTAAAGATTTGAAACCTTCACTTTGAATAGCAGAGAAGTGTACGAATACGTCGTCTCCATTTTCACGTTCGATGAAGCCGAAGCCTTTTTCTGCATTAAACCATTTAACTGTACCTTGTTCCATTTTTGTTGCCTCCTAGTGCGTTAACGCACAACGTATTACTATCCTTGCCCAAAGTGATCATCAAGACGAAAAGTCGATACTTATACTATCCTTTACACCGAACAAAAATAATTCTTATTTATCATAACAAGAAACGGAACGGATTGCAAATCATTGGGGCTTAAACTTAAATAATACATTCATATTGGTTTATTAACTCTTGTTCAGTACGAGGACTAGAGGCAGATAGTTAAGAATTAAATTAGCATCAATTGCCGTGAACCGTTTCATAAATAATTGAGGGTTTTAATTGGGTTTCTCTTTAATTTAATTTCCCAATTCAGTTAAGAATAAAATGATCGACCCACTATAAAAAGGGGGAAGAGGAATGAACTACTGAAGATCATTCTTCTTCCCCCTTTAATTTTCTACCGTCTAAAATGGATAGTTTTCTACCTTTTATAAAATTACGTTAATATTTTTTAGTTGTTTAATCAAATGTTCTTTTTTTACTTTGCCATCTAACTGAAACTCTTGCGGATAACATTCTGGCTGAAATATTTCAGCTCCGTTTTCAATCCATTTCTTTCTATAAATAGTGTGAGTTTCCTCTCTCTGCATAAAAACTCCTTCACTGATCTCTATGTCATCATCATCTCCAAATTGAAATCGACAACAAGGACAAATATCAAATGAAGCATCATTATATTCATCATAAGCAGGTTGATCTAACTGATCAAACCCACATACAGGACAGATATAGTTCATCGAATCACCTCAAAATTACTGTCTTTTAAAATACTCATAACCTTTTGATTTATTAGGATGTTTAGGTTTAAAAAGAGTTCTAATCACATCATTCTTGTCAAGAATAAGCAATTCATTCGTATCTTTATTGTATTTTAAAATATCTCCATTTGCACGTTTTTTGGTAAGAATATGTTTGCCAGTAGTTCCCGCTATTGCTTGGGCTCTAGTTAAATATTTTGATTGAGTGTATCCAGGGAATTCATTTTTATGATCTCTCCAGTGACGGTCAAACGTTGATTTAGAGGCAAATTGTACTTTTTTTAATGTATTTGCTGTAGCTTTTTTTCCGTATTTACTTGTAGCCTTTGTTACGGCACTTTTTCCATACTTCTTGATTGCATATGTAATGCCATAACGAGCTACGTGAATGGCAATAACCACTAGTGGATACCAAGAAGCGGATACTTCTTCAGTGTTGACCTCATAGATTTCCCCAGTTTCTGTATCCGTTAACTTTGCGGTGAAATCTTCTCCGTTGACTTCTGTCACAGATACATCAAAAGATTTAGAAACTTTCTGACCATCTTCAATTTCAAGTTCAGTTTCAACTGTCATAGCACTTGATTCTAGATCAAGTTCCAATGTACTATCAATATGTACATCTTCAGATTCAATTTCAGTTTCAATAACAGCTGTATCATCAACTACTTCACTTTGAATCTCAAGACTATCTTCAATGTCCTCTCCAACAAATTCATTTGTTTCCTCTTCAGCACTTTCAATATCGACTGTTGTAACCTCTTCTTCCTGGATATCAGTAATGGCAGGAATGGATTCTTCAAGATGGTTATATTGCTCTTCTTCAGTAGCTGCTCTAGCATATGCAGGAGCTATGCATGCAAATATCAATATAGTAGCTATAAAACTAAAATATATTTTTTTCACTTTTATTCCCCTCGTTTCGTGTTTATTGGTTATTTTGTAACTGGATCAATCCATTGCCATATGCAGTATCTTTGCCTTTTTCTCCTAAGTCGAGAGATATTTTATTTAATTTTTCTTTTATGTCTGTCAAACTTAGGGGATGTTCCGATTGTTCTAGAATATTGGCAATAATTCCTGTGGCAAATGCTGTTGAAAACGAAGTACCATCAACATAACTAACTTTATTTTCATCAGTTGTTAGGACAGGGATATTTACACCAGGTGCTACATAATCAACTTTCCCTTTGCCGGCAAATGGATCAACTTTCAATTTTTTACTGATTGACGAAATAGAGATGACTTCCTCATATTTAGCAGGGTAATCGGTATATAATCCAAGGTTGTTTCCTGCAGCAGCTACAATGATTATTCCGTGTGAGGTTGCCTTAAGGATCGCTTCTCTTAGGGTTTTATTGTCTTTTTGGAATCCGAAGCTGAGATTGATAATATCTACATTATTTTTGATGCTCCATTCGATCCCGTCTACAACATCCTCAATTTTACCACCCCCTTTATCATTCAGAACTTTCACATCATATAGATGGACAGATTGACTAATTCCCTGAATCGTATATTTATTTGGTTTTGCTGCTATTGTTCCTGCGATAGCTGTTCCGTGACCATAGGAATCTATTATTTTTTCATTGGGATTAATAGCGTTGTATGATTTCTTTAATATACCTTTTAATTCAGGGAGATTTCCGTCGATACCGCTGTCTAAAATGGCAACTTTTATCTTTTTCTTAAAGCTATATTGATAAGATTTATCTGAAAAAACTAAGCATATTGCCCAATTTGTCTTACATTCTTTTTCCGTCAAATGCATTTGTGTATTTTTATTGGTACAACCAGTTAATAAAACTAGTGCAAGTAGTACGATTAAGAACTTTTTCATGTGCAATCCTTTCTAAATAACCCATAGGAAAATATTCATAGTATGAATGGTTTGGAAAATTTTAAAATATTACCAAAAAGGATTATAATAGAATAAAACCTATTTGTAAACCAAATTTGTAAAATGTATCATAAATTTGAAATATATGGATGGGCAATTAGTATAATAAAGATATATTGTATTGTTAAAATTGAGTTAATAAAAAATTTAAATGAATAAATGCGAAGATAGAAACTCGGGGGCATTTCCTGTTGTAGATTTAGAAGCAGTTTCTTTCGGTTATAAAAGTGCAGTAGTGTTTCAAAAAGGAAAACATCTAATGATTGAATTTGTTATGGAGTTAAGATGTATTTACCAACTTAGATGGAGCCTGTGGAGTGATTGTTGAAATGGGGACCGAGGAAGAAGATGCGTATCGTTGTTCAACTCAAGAATGAGATTAACAGCTAAATGATAATGTTATGCCTTGTACCGAGAATTGCAATTATAGAGTTCGTTTATAGATTAGCCAAGCACTACTCATTTTTAAGAATACGAAGGATGATTCAAAAAGGTTAAAAATGTTAAAGGGTGAAAGTATAAAAAACAGGGGAATTGCTAGGCGAACAAAATAGTAGTAAAGAGGATAAAATTTTGAAACTTCATCATGTTAGACATTGCAGAACGTACGAACTAAATAAGCTTACGCAAACGGAGTTAAAAAGAGGCTGCCCAAAGGTACAAATAAATGTACCTTAATGTGGACAGTCTCCTTTTTTTATCTAGAGAGACTGGGTTTTAAAGAGCTAAGGTAAGCAATATTAGAGCTCATCTCCTCAGATAGCCTATACCACAGCTTTGCATACTCATCTTATCTTATCTCGGTAAAAAATCGCCAGTTTCTCAGGATTCATGGTGATATAGATTTCATTCATTTGGTCATTGGAAATATAAAAACTAAGAATGCTTTGAAGGGTTCCATTCATATTAATGACGATGGCCGGCTGGGTATTGACATTTTTAATTTCAAAATTAAAGTCTTTTGGAACTTTTTTCAGGATACCGAATAATAAGGCTAGGACGTTGGATCTGGATACAACTGGGCGAACGGCGGCATTAACTTTTCCTCCGCCATCCGAATACAATGTGACATTTTCTGAAATCAGTTCTAATAAGGCATCCATGTTTTGCAATTGAAGAGCTTTTATAAAAGAATGAACCATTGACTCATTCTTCTCATAGTTTAAGCTTTCTCCTTCCACAAGTGAGATCTTTTGTTTAGCCCTGCTATAAATTTTTCTGCAGTTTTCATCCTTTTTCTCAATGATGTTAGCAATCTCAGAGTATGGGAAATCAAATATTTCCCTTAACAGGAGGACGGCTCGTTCATCTGCTGTTAAATGCTCCATCATCCGTAAATAGGCGATGCTCAATCCTTCCTTTTTGATCAAAGTTTCAGAAGGATCAAAGGCATGCCATTTCTCCAGTAATAATGGCTCGGGATTCCATGGGCCCACATATTGTTCTCGTTTGTACCGGGCGGATTTTAGTGCATCAAGACATCGGTTCGTCATCATTTTGCAAAGATAGGCTTTCTTATTATTGATGTTCTGTTCCTTAAGTTTGATGGCCCGTAAAAACGTTTCCTGCATCATATCTTCTGCTTCCATGACGGAACCCAATAACCTATAGCCTAATGAAAACAACAAGGGTTTATAGTGCTGATAATCCTCATCAGTAATTTGCACTCTTTTTCCTCTTTTCGGTTAATATAATTTCTTTCGCTGCTTGTTTTCCGCTGCTGGCGGCTCCATCTGCCAAAATGCAGTCAGGTGAAGCCCAGTCTCCTGCTATATATAATCCCGGAATTTTTGTTGTAGAACGTGTCAGCTTCTGCTCATCACCAATTTGGGGCAGGCGCTGGTTCACTGTAATATTAGGGATAAATCGTTTGGTGATGACGTATTGCCGCCACCCTGGCTGCAGCTGATCTAAAAATTGTTCAAGCTCGATTTTAACCCTTGTTCCATCTATATAATCAGATGGGTGATGATATTTAAATACATGAAGGACGGCATTGTTTGGATCATCAGACAGGGTGGCAGCATTTGAATGCACAGAGTAATAGAGAGGATCCGGGATGCCCATGGCGAATAGTCGATTTGGGCAAGGCAGCTGGGTTAAAGCAACATCTAACGTTGCGCCTCTTACAGCTGTAATTTCAGCGAAAAAGCTGTTTTGGTCAGGATGATCTTTTTCATCTAACATTTCATTCAGTTCGGCAGGTCCAGCTGTACAAATGATATACTTCCCGAGAATTTCTTCATCATTAGATAGAACCAATTTAAATTGGTCCTGTTCGATGGGTTTAATCTGTTTCACCAGAGTATGTGTTTGAACCTGAACGCCTGAGGAGATTGCTTTATTGTGAAGCTGGTCAATGATCATTTGCCAGCCGCCATCCAAATACTGTACACCTCCAATAGCATTTTTTAAATTCGTTACCATTACTTTTGCACTTGCCAGATCAGGAGCATGACAATAGGCTGCAATTCTGCCAAGTGTATAGAGTAATGATTCAACTTTTTTAGAGCGGGTTACTGCCTTAGCCCATTGGTGGAAGGTTTGTTCTGCCAGCTTATCAGGATCTGCATTCATGATTTTTACCAAAACGGCGACCCACTCCATACGTTCTTTCCAATTCAAAAACCTGGTCGTAAAAAGGTCTATAGGGGAAAATGGAGCAGCATATTCGATATTGTTTTCAATTAACAGGCCGCTTAATTTTGGGGATTTTCCATTAAGCGCAACATCTAATTCTTCGAGAATAGACCAGGCTTTTCCTTTTTTATAAAGAGCGTGCGGGCCCAGATTTAAACATTGTTGATTGATTTTATTTGTTCTAGCCCTTCCTCCAACATTTTTTCCTTTTTCTACTATTAAAATAGATAAATTGGTACTAGTTAAAAAATTTGCAGCAACATAACCTGCTAAACCGCCGCCAACAATGACAATGTCCCATTTTTGAGCCATAAGATAACCTCCAGTTGTTATTTCATAACTCAAGACGACAATGGGTGAATAGATGTGACAATAATTAAAATATATTTTTTAGAAGCTGGGTCATGGATGAAAATAAGTAAAATGTAAGGGGAAAGGGAGGCATGGAGGCCAAAAGGGGTTAATTCCTTATTTTAAGGCTTCAAATTGAGTAAGGCTATTTAGTGTTTTGGTTCCAGCCAGTTACAAAACAATTCTTATCCTTACATATTCATTCCAGAAAATGCAAACCTTAACCTTGTAAATAATTGGCGAGGAGCTGGAACAATGAGTAGGATCCGCGTAGCAGCAACGGTGAAATTAAAGGAAGGTTTTGACATGTCAAGGTTAAAAATGGAGTTGGCCAACAGCATGCAAACTGAATACCGGCTAAAAAATATCGACATGGATGATGATGATACTGGAATGGGAAAAATCAAGGCCCACGTCGAACAACCCAGGCATATACTCAAGTACGAATTAAGCGGTGAACTAACCCAAAATGATGTATTGGCAGGGTTAGAAAAAACACGCGATAAATTGAAAACATTTGTCATTGAAGGATTAAATATTGAGGATTAATGAATCTTTCCTGTCTAAAAGCTTCTTCTGCCGAAGGAGCTTTTTACATACATCTGTCTTGCGGCGGCCTTTTTTAACTTTTATTTGGCGTGACCATTTAACAACAATACTAAATGGTTCCTATACCCCCACAATACAATCTGGTATGTTCGTATTCTATTAATACGACTATACATAAGACAGAAGGGGAATTTTATGAGTACACGAACCAAGGGGGCACTTGCGATGGTCCTAGCAGGGGCTGTCACGTTTTCAATCTCCGCTGCTTTGTTGGTGGAGCAATCACCTAAAGAACTGATCAAAAGAAGTGCTTCAGCACTAAACGACAATCTTAAAAAAACGGATATAATCTCCAGAGCTGAAAAAACGGTGAATGCTCAAACACCTGCAGTGAATGATAAGAAGGACGTTCAAACTAAGGTTTCTTCTAATCCTTCAGCCTTGGAAAAGGTTCCTGACAATAAGAATACGAGCGATGCAGCTATAGCCCTTGTTGATGAGAATACGAAAAATGTCAGCAAGAAGACTGCAGAAAAGTCGGCCACAAATAAGCAGAGTGACACTGCAGTGCCTGCTCCTTCTGCAGCAACGAGGCCTGAGACAAGCGTAAAACCAACAAGGAAAACTGCTGTTGCAGTATCTCCTGTACCGGAAACGACAACCGCAAGGCCTGCACCAAAGCCATCTGCACCAAAGCAAGTGACATCAAAAGTAACCTCACCAACGAAAACGGAGACACGTATAAAAGCACCTGTGACAACAACCGACTCCGCATCGACGACAACCAAAAAAGATCGTACAGCCACAGCGCCATCTGCACCAGTGAAATCTATTCCAGCAACACCTGCAGCAACCAAATCCGCGGCCAGTCCGAAAGCACCTGCAGCAAGAACTGCATCTGCGACAAAGGGAACTAATCCAGCAAATTCAGCCGTAAAGCCCGCCAACCGAGGCCAGGAAGTCTCTCAAACCGCAAAAGAAAAAGCTGCAATCAATAAGGAGCAAAAAGGGAACAAAGGAGAAAAACTCTAAATCTTTTAGAAAAGGGTCGCCAAATGAAGGCGGCTCTTTTTAGCATAAAAAAGGTCTTTCCCAGCCGGGAAAGACCTTTTCGATCAATAATGGGTATTAACCAGGTTCCTCACCCTTCAATAGAGGTTTCCTGTGTAACATTGCCTTTTCGCTTTAGTTTACCCCAGCCAACGGTTACTCCCTTTAATGCGGAGAAGAGGGATTTTATCACCACATAGGTCATAAGCTGCTTATACAGAATTCGCTGCAGGAACAGGGAGCCCAGCGGTCTGGGACTTTCCTTCTCCAATCGGAATGCATATAGGGAAGTAAAGAAATCCAGCAAATAAAATAGCACAAATCCGATGGCTGCCTTCTCAGGATGCGGGTTAAAAAGGGCGACAATGAACAAAAGATCTGCAAGTGGCGATATCGTTTGATAGATATATTGAAAAAGCCACATGTTTGGAAGCGCGACATATCCCAGGGAGTGATGTTTTTTATTAAATAAAGCCCCGCGATGCTTCCATAAGCATTGCAGCGTCCCATAAACCCAGCGGTAACGCTGCTTGGCCAGACTTTTCACATCCTCCGGCACTTCGGTAAAGGCATAGGCCTTTTCCTCAAATTCAATCTTTTTCCCGTTTTGTAAAAGGGTCAGCGTAAGATCGGTATCCTCTGCCAGTGTGTCTTCTTTAAAGTACCCGGCTTCTTCCACCGCCGACTTTCTCCAAGCACCAATTGCACCTGGCACAACGGTAATGCAGTTAAGAGCAGCAAAGGCTCTTCTCTCCAGGTTAAAGCCTGTGACATATTCGATGTGCTGCCAGTTCGTCAGGAGGTTTCCTTTATTGCCAACCTTTACATTGCCTGAAACAGCGGCCACCTGGCCATTTTTAAAATGGTTCACAAGAAGGGAAATCGCATTTTCAGCGATGAGTGTATCGGCGTCAAGCGCCACCACAATTTCTCCCTTTGCCTCTTTAAAACCAAGATTGACTGCAGACGACTTTCCTCCATTCGATTTTTTAATTAATGTGACGAGGGGGTGGTTTGCATAGGTTTCCTCAACCACAGCGGCAGTGCCATCCTTTGATCCATCGTCGACAATCAGGATTTCCAAAGCACGGTAATCGCTGGATAAAATGGAATCTACGGTTTTACAAATCACTTTTTCCTCGTTATAGGCAGCGATCACTACACTGACAAAAGGGGTAAAGCTTGGGTCAATCTGTGTTTCTTTATCTTTTTTCATCTGTTTTCTCGAAAGGAAAACAAAGAGAGCCAGCCGCAGTATTCCGAGCACAATGGCGGAATAGAACAGGAAGCTTAACCCATGGTGCCAGCCTTTCATGACCATGAATACTGCCTTGTCATAAATCAGATAAGGGCTGTCCTGATCGGCAGGCGGCATAATCTGAGTTTCGCTCTTCTCGATCAGGCCGGCAACAGTCGTGAAGGTGTACCCGCGCTGTTTCAGCTCTTTAATAATCGTTGGCAAGGCCTCTACAGTACTGGAGCGGTCACCGCCAGAATCGTGCATTAAGATTACATTCCCATCTGGCAGCTGATCGATTACCCGTTTCACAATCTCGTTGCTGGGAAGCTTTTTCCAATCTTCGGAGTCGATTGATTGACCTACCATGGTATAACCCATTTCCTGGGCACGTGTCAGAGGCACCAGTTCATCTTTGGTCTTCAGCTCAGTGTCCGCCACATATGGTGGGCGGAAAAGGGTCATGGAGTGTCCGGTAATTTCCTGGATTAAACGCTGATTGGCATTCAGCTCCATTCTTGTCTGATAAGGCGAGATGGACGCAATATCTGGGTGAGTATAGGTATGATTGCCAATTTCATGCCCTTCGTCATGAATCCTTTTAACAAGGTCCTGATGCAGCAATGCATTCTCTCCAACAACAAAGAAGGTTCCCTTAATATTATTCTTTTTCAAAATGTCCAATAGTTGCGGAGTATAGGCTGGATCCGGACCGTCATCAAAGGTAAGGACGATTTCTTTCCCTTCAGGTTTGCCGTATCGGGCCACCTCAAAAGGACTGGGGAATTGATTGTAGGTTTCCGTTTTAATCAGGCCCTTTGTATCCAAATCTATGGTTCTTTTTCCATTTTCCTCTTGAGAGACTGCTTTTAAAATCTCTCCATCACCTGAAGAGTGAATTGGCTCCTGGTTTTCCAGGGTTTTTAGGGCTTTGTATGGATCTTGAATTTGCTTGGGCTGATTGATGTACTTCCAGATGGAAGGATCTTCAGAACCGAGACGCCAAACCGCTATTCCTCTTGAACCGCTGTCGATCGCCAGCTTCATCTGATTATAGAAGGTTGCTCCATCTAAAAACCAGACAGTATGTTTCTTTCCATTTTGTTTGTATCGAAAATACGGGTTTCCAGCTTGTTGATCCCAATGGATCTTTAGGCTGGTCCCGCTGCCCATTTCCATGATATCCCTGAACGTTGTGTTAGTTGCCGGCTTCCTGGATTTTCCTTCCCAGTCGTAGCCGTAGTTTCCCAGACTCACAATCAGCTTTTCGGAAGGGACAGGGAGCTGGGCCAGGCTCTCTTTTACCCAATCAACAGGAGCGATTGGACCAGGCTCGCTCAAGGAATGGTGCTGGTCATACATCATGACAATCATACGGTCAACGCTGTCTGTCAATGAGGCATAGTCAAAGCTCTTGTTCTTTGGCGGGACAGCGGCTGTGACCATGAGACCTTCCTGATGAAAGGCTTTATTGACTTTCGCCATAAAATCAGTGAAATGGGATCTGTCTTCTTCCTTGATTTCTTCAAAGTCGATATTGATGCCATTAAAGTCATTTCCTTTCACATAAGCAAGCATATTGGAAATGAAAAAATCTTCAGCGCCCGGAGAAGTAAACAGCTCGTGGAGTACATCGCCATCCCATTTATCATCAATATAATTGGTAACGGACGGAAGAATCTTGATCCCATGCGCTTTTGCATCTTTAGCAATAGAGCTGTCCGTGCTGGGTTTAAGGGTAAGGGCAGGGGTCAGCTGCAGCCACTCTGGCACTAAGATCGTAATTTTATCGATATTCTTCTTGAAGGAGGTCTTGCTGTTTTTGTCCCAATTCACGTAAAAGCCAAACACTTCCTGTTTGTTCGACAGTTGTGTTTCGTTTAATTTTCCCATATCTTCTTTAACAAGAGTGGAACGCTCCGTTTGTTGGACCTGTGAAGCAAGCTCTTCTTCGCTAAAACTTGATTGAATCGGTTCAATCCCGTTCCTTTCTGTGCTTGGATGATTCAATTGCAGCTCAGTGAAATCCGGATCTCTATGAAGACTTTGGAAAAAAATAGTCGAGACTAAAACGATTAAGACAGCAAAGCCTGCACTCATTCGCTTAATAATCGACCAGCGTCTTTTGGCCGGGTCAAGAAAAACATGGTCCTGGTTTTGGTCCTCTTTTTTCAGCCCTAAGTTGTAAAACCAGTGAAAGAAAAAATAGCAGAGGAGTCCAATAAAGCCTCCAAAGACCCCGGATGCAATAATCTGTGAGGATTGGACTTTCGTTATCAGGGCTGAAAGGAACCCGAATTTCTCCAACAGACTAAAATCGACGGATGGCAATTCACGAAGGTTTGGTGTAAAAACAGTAATCAGCGTTCCAAGGAACAAGGCGATAATATTAAGCCGAAATAATAGAGAAAAAGCCAGCAATAATGGAACTCTTAAACTATCTAATGGTAAAAAGGCCAGAAAAAAACCAAGTGTACTTGCAACCGCCCCGGCATTTCCGGTGACAGGTGCAAACAATGATCTGACAATCCACCTGAAAACTCGATTCATACAGGTGCCTCCTCATAGGTGTAATGTCATTTTAGGGAACAGAAATGCACGGAACCCTAAGAGCAAAAGTCAGCAAAAAAACTTCATTCGACAAAAAATGACTAATATCAAAAGTTTAGGAAGCGAGATTGAAATTTTGGGGGTAGGGGGAAGTATTTATTATAATTGTAAAATAGAATCCTCCATTTAATCCGTTAAACTGACTTTGAATAAAGGCTCATATAATGAAAAAGGCTCCAGTCAATCCAGACTGGAGCCTTTCCTATTTATTTATAGTGCTTCTTTAATCACTTTTTTGTAATAGCGGAGTGACAGGATTCCGAAAACCGAGTATAGAGCGGTATATAAAAGCATCACGAGAATCATTGGTGTCCACAGTTCCGTGCCAAACATGAACCAGCCGGACTTGACGGCAAAATAGCTATGGGCGAGGCCAATCACCAATGGAATACCGAAGTTAAAGATTTGTTTTGCCCGAATACCCCTTAATAAATCAATTTGCGTGAATCCCAGTTTTCTTAAAATCGTGTAATTAGGTTTTTCTTCTTCACTTTCATCCATTTGTTTAAAATATAAAATACATCCGGATGTGATTAAAAAGGTTAAGCCTAAAAAGCCAACGATAAACATCATCAGTCCCATGTTTGCTTTTTGGTAATTACTCATTTCCAGCTGGGAATCATGCCCGCTATTGAACGTTATGTTTTGAAACAGTTCATTTGCTTTTTTCATTTCATTTTTGTCTTTCAAATCAATGCCGATAAAAAGGGTGGATTCTTTTTGAATGTCCAGGTTAAGATCTTTTCTCAAGGTTTCGAAAATGGTTTCGTCTACAATGGCGACAGGAAGACCGCCGCTTGTAAAATAATCGTAAACTACATAATCATGTCTTAAACCTAAATATTCTTGCGGAATAGTCTCTTTTTTTCCTTGTAATTCAATCCGGCCTGAATCTTTCAAAGGCATGAATTTTTGCAGCAAATCATTATAACCCGTAAAAACCGTTTCTTTCGCAGAAACATCCACCTTATCCGTGTCTTTGTCACTGATGACGGGCATTGTCATGATATTAGGGTCAAAATTCATTTCCTTTAATTTTATCTCCGAGATTTCTTTGATGTTTGCATTTACCTGAATGACATCCATTGTCTTTTCACTATATCCAATTTTATTTTCTGCCAATGCCTCTTTGAACTTTTCAGCATCTTGTTCATTTACCATCGAAAAATCGGCAACTACATAATTTTGAGCGGATTTCTCCGCAGAGTAATACGAAATATAGCTTAACGCCAGCAAGCCGATCGCCAGAGCCGATACAGTTGTAATGATGGTTAATAATAATGCGTTGGATTTCATCCGGAACATGATGGAGGAAAGGGATAATACTTCATTGATCGTTAAATAACCATCTTTCTTTTTACGGATCATATAAAAGATAAACCGGACGGAGCCCTTGTAAAAAAGATAGGTTCCAATAATAACGGACGCTAAAATGAAGATCATGGCTAAGAATAATTCGGTCATGGTGGTAAAGTCTCCGCCAAATAACTTGGACGAAATAAAATAGCCTAAAATAACCAGCAAGATGCCAAAAATTCCGAGGAACATTTCAAAGAGAGAAACTTTTTTTACTTTTTCCTCGGTTGATGAAAGAACTCTAAATAGAGACAAGATGCTTTGTCTTTTAATGAACAGATAGTTCATAAGCATAATAAAAAGATAAATAACCGCAAAAACCACAAGAGTCTGAATCAATGCTTCTGTTGAAAAGGATAATGTTGCGGCGGTCTCAACACCAATAATTTTAAACAAGATCATCATGATCAATCTTGAAGCAGAAAACCCGATAAAAATGCCAAAGATCAAAGAGCCGTAGTACAGGATTAAGTTTTCAAGGACCAGAATGCGGAAAATTCCGCTTTTAGTCATTCCAATCAACTGCAGCAGCCCAATTTCCTTGCTGCGCCGTTTGATGAAGATGTTGTTGGCATATAAAAGAAAAATCGTGACGATCGCTACCAGTAAAACGGATGCTGTACGGATGGAAGCCGCTCCCTTTATGCTTCCTTTTGTTTGATCCAAAGCCGGGTCGTACTGCAGGGTGACAAAGGCAAAATACAGGGCTACAGTAAAGACTAGGGCAAATATATAGAGATAATAATTTTTGATATTCTTTTTTAGATTTTGGAGGATGAGATGATTAATGCTCATTTTGCACCCCGCTTAAGATCCCCTGGGTTTTCATGATGCCATTAAAGAAGCTCTGTCTCGATTCTTCGCCCTTCGTCAGCTGGGTATAAATTTGTCCATCTTTTATAAAAATAACGCGGTTGCAGTAACTGGCCGCAACGGGATCATGGGTGACCATCAGAATGGTGGACTTTAGTTTCTCGTTTAATTCGCTTAGCTTGTTCAGCAGATCCGAAGCAGATTTTGAATCAAGTGCGCCAGTTGGTTCATCGGCGAAAATAATGCTTGGTTCATGAATAAAGGCCCGGGCTGCAGAGGTCCGCTGTTTTTGACCCCCGGATATTTCATTCGGATATTTATCTTTCAACTCATGAATGCCGAGTTCCTTCGCCACCGTATTGAATTTTTGCTCTGCTTCTTTTTTGGGTGTTTTTGTAATCGACAGCGGCAACAGAATATTTTCTTTGACGGTCAGTGTATCCAATAGGTTATATTCCTGAAAAATAAAACCCAAATGATGCTTCCGGAATTCAGCGAGCTGTTTTTCTTTCATGCCTGTCATTTCTTTTCCTTCAATTTTAATGGAGCCGCTACTGACGTTATCAATGGAGGAAAGGACATTCAGGAGCGTTGTTTTCCCTGAACCGGAAGCGCCCATGATACTGACAAATTCTCCTTTCTGAATGGTCACATCCAGGCCTTTCAAAACTTCTTGCTTGTTAAATTTATTTCCGTAGCTTTTATGAATTTTTGTTGCTTCAAGTATATTCATGGCTAATCACCTCTTATTTGATAGTTTTATTATAGTAGGCCCTGCTGTTCAGTTCCTTCGATTGACACTACAAATCATAAAAGCATGTGACAATTTCGTCACATGCCTGTAATGGTGGTATCGAATTGATTTCGCTTTGGAAAGAGTAAGGTAAAAGTGGTCCCGGATCCCGGCTCTGACTGGACGTCTAGGTTGATCAACAGGGGCTTGGCCACTTTTTTGACCAGATACAGCCCCATTCCTGTTGCCGCATGATCCTGATGCTTGGCAGTAGAAGTAAAGCCTTTATCAAATATTCGCGGGAGGTCTTTGGAATCAATGCCTCGTCCAAAGTCTTCCACCTCCAGGACCGTTTGTCCGTTTTGCTGAAAACTCCTGATATGGATATCGGAGGCTTCACTATATTTAATACCATTGGTTAACAGCTGTCGGATGATAAAGGCCAGCCATTTCGCATCGCTCAGCACTTCGCCAGCCTCAATATGTAGATCAAAGCCAATTCCTTTTTGAATGCACCATGATTTGAGCTCTTTAATTTCCTTAATAATCAAGGCTTTTACATCTGTATTCTCGATATACAGGTCATTTTCCATGAAAGGGATCCTTTTTTGGTAAAGCTGCTGGTCAAGCAGCAGATGGATCCGCAGCCATTCATAGTTTAACTGCGATTTCATCGGTTCTTCCAGACGGTCAATCATTAATCGCATCGCGGTTAACGGTGTTTTTACCTCATGAATCCAGGATAATAACTCATCCTTTTCCTGCTCTAAAGAGATCTGATTTTGTGAGGCCATCTTTTTCAGGAATTCAGTCTGGCTGACCACACTGTCCTCAATCAGTTTTTCAAACGGGCTTTCGGGGCTGGAGATTGATTTTAGATCAAGATTGTTTTCCCATGCTTCAAGACTTTTATAAAATTTTGTTTCTTTATGATAGCGGACAATTAAAAAAATCGTAAAAATGATCAATGATAAAAACACTATGTAAACAATTGGCAGCAACGGAATGGTTGAATCAAAAAAGGCGACGAACAGAATGAAGAAATGCAGGAATAAAATGAGGAGGATCCAGCTTCGCCTTTCAATTAGATAATTCTTAACCATTTATCAATGACCTTCTTCTTTCGCCATATATCCCTGACCAACCTTAGTTTCGATCAAGTGATCCAAGCCAAGCTCTTCCAGCTTTTTTCGAAGCCGATTCACATTAACGGTTAAGGTATTATCGCTGATAAAACGCTCATCATCCCACAGGCTTTTGATTAATTCATCCCGGCTGACAATCCTGTTTTTCTGTTCAATCAGCAATTTTAGGATAAAAAACTCATTCTTCGTCAGCTCTATGGTTCCTGCATCGTTTGTGACCGTATTTCTCTCATAATCGACGGTGGCCCCACACCATGTTTTAAGTGAAATAGGTTCATTATTGTAATTATACACTCGGCGAAGAATCGCCTGTATCTTAGCGATAAGCACATCAAAATGAAATGGCTTTTGAATAAAGTCATCAGCTCCAAGCTGCATCGACATCACCATGTCGGTTGGATGATCCCGTGAAGATAAAAATAGTATCGGTACGTTGGAGTTGGACCGTATCATCCGGCACCAGTGAAACCCGTCAAATTTTGGGAGCTGAATATCAATAATCACTAAATCAGGCTTTAAAAGGGAAAATTCCTGAATGACGTTACTGAAATTATCAATACCATACACATCGTAAGACCACCCGGCGAGCCTGTCTCTAATTTCGTTAAATAATGTTGCATCATCTTCTATCAGCAATAGCTTAAACACAAGCATTCACCCGCACTTTTATCTTTTTACCTATAAATTGTATAGTAAAAATTTCCTGCGGGCTAGAGGGAATGTCCAGTTTATAGTACTCACCTTGTGTCTACTTAATATTTCCCGAAAGGAAGGTTCATGATTACTAGGGAGAAGTCCATGGGGGATATTGAAACTGCCCGAGAACTTCACATATCGAGCAGTCTCTATGAAATAGATGTTCAGGGATCAAGGACTGCTATTTCTCAATCGCTTCCCTGTCTGTCGGGGCTATTGTTCCTTTTTACCTGCTCGACATCTGTATTGCTGTATCCCGCCGTTCCATGACCGCCGGTTGTTCTCGCCAAAAAGGCCTTTACTTCATTGTAGGACATGCCAGAATTGGCGTTTTGCTGCTTTACCGACTCGATATCAGTTCCTCCAGTTGTGTATTTGTTCATCTTTCTCACCTCAATGATAGGGTGTTACCGGCGGAATAAATTTATCCATTTCCTTTGTTTACCTGTTAAATCTGCATTGACGTTGAGCCAGTTTCGGTTCGTCTATACCAGCTTGATCTGCCGGCAGGGTATTCTTGAACCGCAGGAGTCCCACGTTTTCGGATATCATGGGATAGGGTCCTAGACGTGTCCGCCGCACAGAACCAGAAATCAAAAAGAACCTGCCCCATTTCAGAGACAGGTTCTTATGATTATTCTTTAGGGATTTCACAGTCGTCGCCGTCACAAAAACCGCCGTCCTGGCCGTTTAATACGGTGATTTCATCCTCGGCAATGATTTTTTGCAAGGCCTGGACAAAGACCTCCGTTGGCTGCGCGCCGGTCAGGGCGTATTTTTTATTAATCAGGTAGAATGGGACACCGGTTACCCGGTATGCTTTAGCTGCCTTCTCATCACCACGGACGGCATCTGCCATCTCGTCACTTGCAAGCATCCTTGCTACAGCTTCCCGGTCGAGCCCAACGTCACCTGCAAGCTCCGTTAAGGTTTCGTGGTCACCAATGTGCCTGGATTCCGTAAAATAGGCACGGAGGATCCTTTCCGTTATTTCGTGCATCTTCCCATGCTTTTTCGCAAACATCGTCAAACGGTGGGCATCAAAGGTGTTTGTTAAAATAAGCGTATCCATTTGATAATCCAGGCCGGCTTCCTTGGCCATTTGCACCATATTTTCAGTGTTGGCTTTTGCCTGTGCGATGCTCATTCCATATTTTTTCGCTAATCCTTCGTACATGTTTTCTTTTATATCCCGTCCTATGGTCGGATCCAATTCAAAGCATCGGTAAGTCACTTCAATTGGGTAGTCAATCTGTTTAATAGCGTCCTCCAGACGCCTTTTGCCAATATAGCAGAACGGTCAAGCAAAGTCAGTCCACATTTCAATTTGCATCCTGTATCCCTCCATATCATTATTCTCCTATAGTATAGCGGGTTGCTTAAGCTTTAACACGGAATATGATTCCGGCTCTCGGTCCTTTTAGCTCTTTTTAAAATTGGTCCATGGTCTAATTAACATTTTCATGGGGTAGTGAAATATAATGGAATAGAAGGGGAAAGTGCCATTGGGTATTGTTCTGCCGTATAATAAATGAGACCCTACGTAACCTAAACAGAAGAAGTTGACCATTCACCGTATGGAAAGGGATCATGGATTGGCTCCATTTTCGGTACCGATTAACGAATATTTAGGTAAGAAAAAATATGTGAACAAAAACACAGCTAAAACTCTCATCCTGTGCTATCTTTATGTTATCCTAATGCTAGATGAAATTAAGAGGTGAAGATCATGGTAGTGACAGCAGATACAAAGTCTGAAGGACCAACCGAAAACAAAACAGCTTATACAAGGACGAACCCATTTCATGCAAAAGTCCTTGTAAATATAAACCTGAATAAACCAGGATCCAGTAAAGAAACACGGCATATTGAGCTGTCGTTGAAAGACTCTGGCCTTTCGTATGGACCTGGGGATTGTGTGGGGATTATCCCTGAAAATGATCCGGAGCTGGTAGAGGCCATTCTGGAGGAAATGAAGTGGGATGCAGAACAGGCTGTCGTCATCGGTAAAACGGGCGAAACACTGCCTCTGAAGCAGGCGCTTTTAACATACTTTGAAATTACGCTATTGACGAAGAAAATTCTGCAGAACGCGGCAGCATTAACGGAAAACGAGGAGCTTAAAGTACTGGTGGATGCTGAGAATGCAGCCCAGTTGAAGGAATATATCAACGGCCGCGATTTGCTGGATATGCTGCGCGATTTTGGACCATGGAACGCTTCCGCTCAGGATGTCGTTTCGTTACTCAGGAAAATACCGCCGCGTCTTTATTCGATCGCAAGTTCCCTGACGGCCCATCCGGATGAGGTGCATCTGACCATTGGAGCTGTGCGTTACAATGCCCATGGCCGCGAACGGAAAGGGGTTTGTTCCGTATTGTGCGCAGAACGGTTGGATGAAGGAGAAACACTTCCGCTATTCGTTCAGGCGAATAAGCACTTTAACCTGCCGGAAGAACAGGAAACCGATATTATCATGGTTGGACCAGGCACAGGGATTGCCCCGTTCCGTTCCTTTATCCAGGAAAGGGCAGCAAATGGTGCTTCCGGAAGGTCATGGCTATTTTTTGGAGATCAGCATTCATCGACGGATTTCCTTTATCAAACTGAATTGGAGAACTATCAAAAAGAGGGCGTGCTGACCAAACTCGACACAGCCTTCTCCCGTGACACTGAGCAAAAAGTATATGTCCAGCACAAAATGCTTGAAAACAGCAAGGAATTGTATGAGTGGCTGGAAAAGGGTGCTTATTTCTACGTTTGCGGAGATAAGCAATACATGGCGAAAGATGTTCACGAGACCCTTCTTGCCATCCTTCAAAAAGAAGGCGGAATGACCGCTGAAGAAGCTGAAGCTCATCTCAAGGATATGCAAAAGCAGAAACGCTATCAGCGTGACGTGTATTAAGAATAAAACGGAAAACTGCCACAGGTCTTTGCATTCGGGCAAAGGCTGTGGCTGTTTTTTTTATTTAGCCTTCCCACTTCACCGAGCAATATAAAATCCTCGTGGGGCTTCATGCATAGGATGAGGAAAGCAAGGGTAAAAGCAGGGGAAAAAAGGGTGAAAAGTATGCCGTTTGATTATTCCCTAGATTTTGACCAAATTGATTTTCGTGAACATCCGGAGCTTTACCGGGTGGGCAGGGGGGAGCAGGGGGTCCTCCTGGTTGAACCGTATAAAAGTGAAATCCTTCCTTACTGGCGCTTTAAAACCCCTGAAATTGCGAGGGAATCTTCAGATAAAATCTATGAGCTGTTTCTTACCTATAAGGATCAAAAGGACTTTGTCGGAATGGATATGGCCAGGAAGTTTCTCCAGATGGGCTATACCAGAGCCCGGCGATATACCAATTATAAAGGCGGAAGGAAATACGATGAAGACGGTGCAGTGAAGGAAAGACAAAATGATCCTGTGAAAGCAGAGTCTGCTGCCATTTTTAAGGAGAAGTGGAAGCAGGCAAGGGAGGACGAAGAGTATCTTGCCATGAAACACGAACATCAGAAAAAGTATGGGTGATTTTGGAGCGGCGAGAGGTTTGGAGGCCTGGCGAAGAATTTAAGGAATGATGTTTAAAGCGGATAAATAAAACCCAGCTATTTTTGGACCGTCAGTGTAGATGATAAAAAGATCGCTGCGAAAATCGGTAGAAGGAAAATTTCGAGGAAGCCTGTCTCTAAATAAACGATTTTTCATGAAGAAAGGCCGGCTGGAAACCGGCTGATAGGACAGAGACTGAATATTTGCATGATCTGCATTTGTGTTTTTATATAATGGGCTTTTAAGAAAAGCATGACAGGTCCTAGGAGTTATCCCGATAAGGGTAATCCTCCGGAAGTTTATCAATTCTCTTCGCATCATCGGTGTCTACCGATGATTTAATGGCCAGAAAGAAAAAGTAAAGTCCGACAAAGAATAAAGCCATAATGCCAATGACCGTCAGCCATAGTTCTATCATACCCATCTCCCCCTTTAACAGATTTATATGTTCATGGAAAGGATGATACGACCATTCTCTGCCAGTCTTTTTTCCTGTTTTATCTGAGGTCATTAGGGTGCAGTCTACTGAACCAGCCAAATTTTATAAATGATGATCACAGTCCGCGGGATTCTTAGACAGGATTAAAAGGAATATCGAGTTTCATATTGATATCTATTCAAAATTATGCAACGATTAGGGAGATCAAACATTTGAATAACATTAACACTAGGGGTGCTTTCAAAGCTGAGAGAGGCGTTTGCCTTAACCCTTGAACCTGCACTAGATAATGCTAGCGAAGGGAAGTGGGAACGATCGTAATTAGAGTTTGTTTCTTTAAAATTGCGATAGATGTGAAAACCGCTTCTTTTACAGGGAGCGGTTTTTTATTTTGGAGGAGGAGATTGAATGGATAAGGTAATAAAAAGGCTGGTTGAACAGGTAGAGGATCGGAAGGATGAATTGGTTGATCTGCTAAAGAATCTGGTGCAATTTAAAACACCGGCACCGCCGGCCAGGAACACCGAGGAAGCCCAGCAGTATGTTGCTGCCTTTTTAAAGGAAAAAGGCTTTGAAATCGATCAATGGGATGTGTACCCGGGGGACCCGAATGTGGTTGGTGTACTGAAGGGGGCTGAATCAAGCAATCATAAAAGCTTGATCATCAATGGCCATATGGATGTGGCAGAAGTGAGTGATGATGAGGAATGGATGGCCGACCCATTTACGCCAATCGTTCAAGACGGTGCTGTCATTGGCAGGGGCACGGCCGATATGAAAGGAGGGTTGGCAGGAGCGCTATTTGCCATCCAGTTACTTCATGAAGCAGGCATTGAGCTCCCCGGTGACCTGACTTTTCAATCGGTCATTGGTGAGGAAGTGGGCGAAGCAGGAACTTTGGAATGCTGCAATCGGGGTTATAAAGCGGATTTTGCGGTTGTTGTCGATACGAGCGATTTAAAGATTCAAGGTCAAGGCGGAGTGATAACAGGCTGGATCACGGTGAAAAGCAAGCAAACCTTCCATGATGGGACAAGGAGAGAAATGATTCATGCAGGGGGACAGCTATTTGGGGCCAGTACGATTGAAAAAATGGCAAAAATCATCCAGGGCTTGCAGGAGCTTGAAAGGCATTGGGCTGTTACCAAAAGCTATCAGGGTTTCCCTCCTGGAACAAACACGATTAACCCGGCTGTCATTGAAGGGGGCAGACACCCCGCTTTCATTGCAGATGAATGCCGTTTATGGATAACGGTGCATTTTTATCCAAATGAGACCCATGAACAGGTGGCGAAGGAAGTCGAAGAACACATTCTCGCCATTGCACAGGCAGATCCATGGTTAAGAGAGAATCTCCCGGCTTTTGAATGGGGCGGTTCCTCCATGATCGTCGACCGCGGAGAGATTTTTCCATCCCTGGAGATTGACGGCGAACACCCGGCAGTACATACGTTAATGCATTCGCACGAAAGCATTTTAAAAGAAGGAGCAGAAGTCGGAGTCTCTACAACTGTCAATGATGGGGGGTGGTTTGGAGCCGCAGGGATTCCGGCCGCCATTTACGGACCAGGCACTCTCCGTGAAGCGCACTCCGTCAACGAGCAGCTATCCATTGACCAGCTTGTACAATTTACAAAGGTGATGGTAACGTTTATCTATCAATGGTGCCATACAAAAAAATAAATCGGGGGTTCAAAATTTCGTTTTAATGGCAGCCATTTCTGTAATTGGGAGGGGGATGATAAATGAGTAAAAACAGAGAAGAAATGGCTATTGAAATCAACAACTTGTTAGCTGAAAAGGCTGATTTTTGGAATATTAGTGATTTACAGGTTAATTATTTAAATGAAACTCTTAGCTTAAAATTAGTAAGTGTAAGTAATGCCGATATTCTAAAGACTTTTATAAAATTTGAACAGGTCTTATCCTTGTATATCCAGCAAGATTCAGAATTCAGGTTAAATGAATGGACAGAGACAGATCCCATGCTGCTTTCAGAGATAAGCTACCATCCAGATGGCTTTGGTTTTGTGAAAATTAAAAGCCTTGACCAAGAATTGACTGAAATCGAGAACATAAACTCCTCTACAAATTTCTACTTCCAGGTGAACAACAAGGACCACTTTTTTGTAGAGGCAAATTGTGTGACCATTAACGAAAAGACGTTCAGTAACTTGATTTGTGATGAAGAAAAGCTAAGAAACCCATATTAAGATCAACTGGATATTTGGATTAGAACTGTAAAAAAGGCATGCAATCTTGCTGCCTTTTTTTAGTTTGCTTATTGAGTTTACTATGAAGAGAAGGCCTGCTGCCATCGGTATCCCCAAAGAAACAGGAAGAATGACGATGTTAATAATCGATTGAAGACAAATATAAAGGAGAAAGAAGGCGGAAACCGTCCTCATAAAGCCGATGAAGACCCAAGCGAGGGAGTTGAAGGGAGGAAAAGGTCTTCATCAAGTCGATGAAGACCCAAGCGAGGAATGGAAGGGAGGAAACCGTCTTTCATCAAGCCGATGAAGACCCAAGCGGGGGAGTTGAAGGGAGGAAAAGGTCTTCATCAAGCCGATGAAGACCCAAGCGAGGAAATGAAAGGAGGAAATCGTCTTTCATCAGACCGATGAGACCCAAGCGGGGCAGAGAGGGGAGGAAAAGGTCTTTCATCAAGCCGATGAAGACTCAACTGAGGAATGGATGGGAGGAACCAAAAGAGTGAGAGGCTGGGACTATAGAAAATGACTGCCCTAACCCCATAAAAAATCCTTCATAATGCACATGAAGGACTAAATTGAAACAGAAGCTTTCCCTGGCCTCCTGAAGTGAAGGAGCCAAGCGTTTAGCCCTCTAACCTAGGGTGCTCCCAAGTCTTAGCGGGATAATAAGGGGAACCAAAACATACGGTCACAAGTTTGTGAAATCTCGTAATCAGGTTAATTTGATCGGAGTATTCAGCTTGTACGAATCCCGGTAGGATCTGTATTCGACAAATTGATTTCCCTTTGAGAATCCATCCAGCTGCAGGATCCGGGTAGAGTTGGTTTCCAGATAAAAAGATTCATCGGACAAATTTAAACGATAAAAAGTGTAGGATACTCCCAGCAGCTCTTTTTTTGTAACTTGTGTCTCGGGGTGTTTCTGGATGAAATCGGCCAGCTGCTGGACAGACGCGGAGGGAATATCCGCTATATTGTAATAGGTTTCTTTAATATTAGCTTTTATTTTGTTTACGGCAGAGAGTGCTTTTTCTTTCATTTTGTTTTTATTTTTGGCCAATGAAATCACTCCTATAGTATGAGGTAAGTTATTAAGCATAATTCCCAAGGGAGGGGAAAATAAACAAAAATATCGGAAGAGGCACCTTCATGAGATACAGAATTTTTAGATTCTGGCACCTTATAAATCTGCATATTTGGAGTGCCAGACCATATTTTTTAATAGTATATTAATTTTACATCCTATGTTTTTCCAGCATGGTCTTGTACAACGAATTTATGAAAGAAAATGGAGTGAGACAGTGAACAAAAGCTATGATGTCATTATTACAGGCGCAAGATGTGCGGGTTCTGCTTTGTCCATCTACCTGGCCAGGGCAGGTTTGAGGGTGCTGCTGCTGGACCGGGCTGCATTTCCAAGCGATACCTTGTCGACCAATACCTTTTTTAACAATACGGCAGCCATTTTGAGGGAGATCGGTGTAATGGACAGCCTGCTGGAAACCAATGTCACCCCGGTGAAAGCAATAAAATTCCAGTTTGAGGACAGAGTCATTGAAGGGCCTATCCCCGTGGTGGACGGCGAGGATACCGCCTATTGTATTCGGAGAACTTATCTTGATCATCTTTTGCTTCAGCATGCTAGATCCCATGATAATATCACGGTAATGGAAGAGTTTCGCGTCAAGGCTTTAGTGTACGATGGCGATGCAGTAGCCGGTGTAATCGGGGAGGATTCTTCGAGTACAGAACAAACGTATTCTGCTTCACTTGTTGTGGGTGCCGATGGGAGAAACTCGACTATACGCAGGCTTGCAAATAGCCAATTGAAGATTAGCTCCCCGTCGACTGTGGCCATCTACTTTGGGTATTTCTCGGGTTTCAAGCATGAAAACGATCCAAAATTTGAAGTTTATAAAAGAAAGGACAACATGGCGATTCTTTTTCCAACAAGTGATGATCTCTAT
The DNA here is from genome assembly GCF_004340465.1 of Mesobacillus foraminis. Lineage (GTDB taxonomy): Bacteria > Bacillota > Bacilli > Bacillales > Cytobacillaceae > Mesobacillus_B > Mesobacillus_B foraminis. Next base: position 89,638 of record NZ_SLVV01000010.1, read on the forward strand.
GTTGTGGTGGCGAATTTCCCTCTGGAAAATAAGAGCTTGATAGACCTTTTTAAAAGAAACCCGGAAAACAGTATGAGGGAGCTGCTGACGGAACAGTTTTCCAACACCACGATTCCTGCCCGGCTAAAAGCAGCGAAACTCGCCGAGCCAATCAAGGGGCTGCTTGGGTATGACAACTACTGGTATGAAGGGATGGGCAAAGGCTGGGCACTTGTAGGGGATGCGATCTGCTTTAAAGATCCGGGGATGGCCCAGGGGATCCATGATGCCCTCTGCGGAGCGAAAATCCTTGCCGGTGTTTTAGCTGGGAATAAAGGCTGGAGCCGGCAGTGGGGGAGAGTTGCGGCCGACTATCAGCAAGCAATGGAGTCTGAGTTCATGGTCCGTTTTTATATGGGCTGTGAGCTTTCCAAAAATGAAATCATCACCGAACAGCAGGATGCTGTCAATAAACTGGTCTCCGCCCATCCTTCCGCCATCGAGAAGATGCTTGGAATCTATAACTACGCAAATGAACCTGCAGATTTTGAAAACGAACTGGTCAAGATCATGAACAGCCTGTCTTAACTTGGCATCCTTTTAGTCATCGCTTCTATCTGGCAGGACGCAGCCTGGCATTCTCTGAACAAGGAAGGAATCTGCAGCCTTTAAATATAATCAGCGATTCTTGTTCCATAACAATTTCGTGGAGCAAGAATCATTCTGGCTGCAGGGAGAGGAAACCCTCATGCAGCGGAAATGGAAGCAAGCGCCTACTGCTGGACATAAGGAATTTCGATCATAAATTTGGTGCCTGAACCATCGCTGGAGGCATGCATACTTCCACCATGGCTTTCAATAATTTTCCGGGAAACGGCCAGACCCAGTCCTGTGCCTTCATCCTTTGTTGAATAGAATGGTTCAAATATGTGAGTCAAAGCAGCACTGGAAATTCCTTTCCCATTATCACTGAAGATAAACTGAACGCTGGAGTCGACCCTGATTGCCTGGATGTTAATTTTGAGCGGGACATCTCTTTTGGCGTGCAGTGAATTTTGGAATAAATTAATGAACACCTGTAAAAGTTCTTCACGGCTGCACAGGATTTCGAGATTCTGGGCTGAAGGGTCTATTTCAATTTCAACATCCACATTGTACAGGAAGGATTCACTTTTAAGAAACTTATAGATATAATCCGTTATCAGCTGGTTAACGGGAATACTTTCGAATTTTGTTCTGGAAGGCTTTGAGATTCTTAAGAAATCAGAAATGATTTTATTTGCACGATCGATCTCGGGAATCAGTAAGCCGGAGAAAAGCTCAGAGATGTTGTCGTCTGTTTCCTTTTGAAGAAATTGCAAATATCCTCGCACCGTTGTCAGCGGATTTCTGATTTCGTGGGCAATACCCGCAGCAATACGGCCTGCAAGTGCGTCCTTTTCTGCCTCTTTTATCTTTTCCTCCATTGCATATCGGTCGGTAATGTCCCGGTACTGGCCAAATGCACCGATTAATTTATTGTTTTCATAGATGGGCTGGATATCAAATAAACAAACAATCTGGCTGCCGTCGTCGGCAGTGAATTTTAATTCTTCATTTTCAAACTTTTCTTCCCCTTCTAGGACTCTTTTATAATAACTTCCCGTTAACATTAAGTCATAGATACACTTGCCCAAAACGGAATTTCTGCTTTGCTTGGACAGTTCCTCTGCGTATTCGTTAAATTCGATGATGATTCCTTTTTCATTTGTGATCATAATTCCATTTCTTGTCCTGCTGATCAAAATTTGATTGAGAATATTGAGCTGCCGGTTTTGTTTTCTAAGAAGCAATTCTCTTTCAATCGTCTCAACCGTCTGAGACAGCATGTTCAGCAGCAATGGATTGCGAAACATGATGGGAGTCATGATGCAGACCGATCCCAGCAAGGAACTTTCATCTTTATAATAAAAAGGGGCTCCATAGCAAGCTATTTCAAAAAGAGACGTATGATAGTGCTCTTCGCCTATAATGCTGATGGGGTGCCCTTGCTCAAGGGCCAGGCTAATGACATTGGTGCCTGTATCTTCAGTCGCAAACAAACCTCCGATCTTAATCCCGAGTGTTTCCACGGTCGATTTGATTAATTCATTTCCCGTGATTTCCAGCAAGTATCCTTCCGCATCGCTTATCGTGATCAAAATAGGGGCTTCCAGCGAACCTGCCAGCTTATTTGAGAAATAACTGACCACAGATAAAATCTCGCTGTATTCCTTTCGTTTCATCTCTATTTTTTCATCCGTCAAAAACCGTTTTGGACGGGCCAATTCATTTGGATCCATTCCCATTTCCCTGCATATCTGTTTTGATCGGGTAATGTAAAGTGGCTCTGTCTCCCTCATCTATCTTTCACCTACGCTCTCGAAACTACAATATGACTATTTTAATCATTATTGGATGAAAGTTCTATAGAAATTACTAGAAATAGAGGGCAGCAGCCATCCTTTTTATCTCTCAATTACACATCAGGGACGGGGCAGTTTTTGGAAGCCCGAGCCCGCTGTCCCAGCTTTAGCAGTCATATAAGCCAAGGGATACGGTGGGGGACGCAATAAACATCTTTAAATGAATTTATTTATAGTAGATGTGGACCTGGTTACGGTGAAGTGAAAGGAGCGAAGAAATACTTAGGGAGAGGGGGAGACCAAGCCGGTGCATAAAGAGCCAAGAAAGCGTGCGTCCCGCCTCCATTCTCTCAGAATAAAAGAAAAGACTGCAGACAAGCCCGATTTTCTTCAAGTATGTCTGCAGTCTGGTCCCCTGGGTAAAGCTCTCTGAAAAGATATTGACCAAACATGTGGTTATTTGGTCAAGTGTACAGCTGGCTGAAAGGGGGCTTGCTAATAAGCTGTCCGATATGACTTCTCTTTATAGTACAGCACCTCATTGGTACCCTGAGGCTCTTTTCCGTAGAATTCCCTGGCTCTATAGGCGTGCACCTGTTCATAGGCAATCTGCATTCTATCGAACACCCAGCACTCGGAGCGAGGAGAGGAGGACCAGTATAGGATATTCATTTCGTTTAGCTCGTTCGTCACTGCATGGATTCTCTTATATTCAATCCCTTCTGCTTTCTTGAAGCCATTCCGTTCATAAAACCTTAGCCTTTTGCTGGTATCCGGGACACTTGTATCTACCGGGTCTACCTCCAGGATAATCGGTTTATTTTTCCGTTTCAGAACATCCATTATTTTGCTGCCAAGCCCTTTTCCACGAGAAAGATTTGTAATCAGTATGTAGTCGATGAAAATAAAATCCTCTTTTTCAAGATAGACGAGGACATGATGAGGACCTTCCTCTTTCACATAGATTCCCTCTTTATCTTTAAAAAGTGTTTTCATATGCTCCTGTGATTTCATTTCGTTTGCCGGAAAATAGTCCGTCAGTTTTTGATACCACTTTTCCATGGAATTTTGGGCTCCTTTGTGAAGTTATCTGACAACTATTTCTCTATATACCTAAATTTTTTAGTAAATAAACCAAATATTAGCAAAAAGCTAGTTTAGCTGCAGAAAAAAATGGAAATAGATTAGGGGTTACCATTCTATAAAACTATTGATGAGGCGGGAGAGCATATGGGGACAAATGAGAAAAGGATTGCATTGTTGGGCTGGAGCCTGCAGGCCATTGAGGCTGCGGATAAATTGAATAAGCCTTTCGTGGTGGTGGGTCCGCCAGATTACCAGGAATTTGCCGATAAAAATGAGATAACATTCGTTCCCTGGAAGTTTGAACGAATTAATGAAAAATCGGATGAACTCTATCGGCAGCTTGATTCATTGAATGTGAAGACAGCGGTTCCAATTTACGAAGAAACCGTCGAGTGGGCGGGAGCCCTGAATGCACGCTTGATGAATGACCCACGTATTTTTAACCGTTCACTGCTTTTAAGAGATAAAGGGCTGATGAAGCGCAAAGCCCAGATGGCCGGTATCCGGGTTGGTGTTTTCGAAGAGGCTTATTCAAAGGAAGATGTACATAGGTTTTTGAAGCGTGTCAATGAAGCGTTGATCAAGATTGACGGCGACTTGAATGACCCGATTCATGTGAAGCCGCTAAACAAGGCAGGTGCTGTGGGGCACAGGATGATAACGGAGTCGCGTGAAATCGATGAAATGGAAGACCAGGAGTTTCCATGTCTGATGGAAAGCCACCTCGATGGCCAGGAGTTTTCCTGCGAGGCCTTTATCCATGATGGAAAAGTTCAATTCTTAAATATAACGGAATACGTGCAGCTGGGGCACTCGAATTTTGTTCCCGCCTCCCCTTCTCTAGAGGAATGGAGACCGATGATTAAAGACGAAATAGAAAAGCTTGTTGATGCTTTTGAGATAAAATATGGAGTCATCCACCCAGAATATTTTATTTCAGCGGACGGCAAGCTGCATTTTGGTGAAGTGGCAGCAAGGGTTCCCGGAGGGCATATCTTTGAACTGATTGAAAAAGCATATGGCTTCAGTGCGTTCCAGGCTCAGATTCTGTGCAGTGATCCTGACACGACAGAGGAGGAACTCAGAGCCTTTTTCCCTGAAGAGGTCACTTCCGCCATCGGCTATGCAGCCAGCCTGATGGTCTATCCAAAGGTTAATGTGATTGAGAAATTAAATGTACCCGAGAAGCTTAAAAATGATCCTTATTTTGAAAAACATGACATGTTCATCCCGGTAAATTCCAAAGTAGCTGAAAGGGTCGGGTTCGGGAACCACTATGGAACCATCTTCTTTTTCGGGGATGACAGCGAACGAATCCGGTCTTTGTTAAAAGAATACCAGGAATATGATTTCTATCTATAAGGTTGATCTAGGGAGGAAAAAGGCTTGAGCGGAACAATAGAATTATATAAGCAAAAATTTGAGAATGCCCTTCATGCACTTGAGCAGGCGAAGCCTTTTGCGAAAAGTATGTACCAGACAAATGTATTTCAAACGGCAATCGATCTAGCAGCAAATGAACAGGGGCTTCACTTTTTGTATGAACAGGCTTCACGGTTTGATGGGGCCGGTGTTTTTAACGGAGGTCCATGGGAGGACCCTTCGAAAATGCAGCCCCCGCTTGTAGGCGGGTCGCTTAAGCTTAAGGGAGTAAACTCTATTGTCGAACTGTTGAGCGAACTGCGGATCCTCGCAATTGCAAAGGGAGATTATGACCACGAAGCAATCTCTCCAGAGGAAGCCAGGTCGTTTTTAAACGAGGTATTGGCCCTGAATCTTGATTTGCTGTTTCCTCCAGAAACAGAAGAAGCACGGCTCGATACTGGCGAGCATATTGAAAGGGCGCAAAGATTGTTCCGGTTCCTTGGCGACGAGTTATCGTTCAATGCGATTGCCGGTAAAATTGTCAGTGAAATTGACCGGCTTGCCGTCCAAAGGCCGATCATGACCAACCGGATTGAAAAAATGATCCAGATGGCACGGCATATGATGGAAGCCGATATTGATGAGAATCAGAAATCAGCACTTGCTGGATATACAAGGGCGCTAACCTTTCCTTCACCCTTAAGCAGGGAATATCAGTCACTCAGGGATTATCGGATCAAATTAAAGGACTTGGCATCAGAAGACCTGAAAAAAGAGGCGGAAGCTTTTGCGGAGTCAATGATTTCGACCGGGCTGGTTTCCCCTCATCACGCCGTTTTCGTCCGGTTTATCAACAGGGCTGAAGCGGATTTATTAACGATTGCCCTGGAGCTGGATGAAACTGGTACGGCCGGCTACAACGCCAATCGGGAGCTCGTGCGTGATCTCATCCAGATTTCCATCTGGCCGGAAACACGCCAGTCGATCTATGGACTGGGCAGAATGCTGAACCGCGGCGTCCTGACACAGGATCATCTTTTGCCGTCCATTCGGCGCCTGTTTGAATTGAATATCCATCCAGACGTAAAAAAGGCGCTGATGAAACCAGAATTCGAACAGAATGGAATGACAGCGAATGGAGTATTATTGGCGGGAACGATCAGTGTACTGGGGCAGCCTCTCGGAGTTGGACAAGGCTTGAACCCAACCTGCCAGTCCGCCCGGGCCATCAGCCTATGGTCACAGCACGGAACCGGCCAATTGCTGGAGTACATTGCCAGAGCGGCCAGGGATAACGATATTGATATAACCTTTGAAGGGGAGACCATCCATTCAAGCAGTGTGGAAGGAGGGGTGGCGGACGAGATCCATCAGGAATTGGATTCGGTGTCCGTGGTCCTGGTCCCGCATCTTGATAAAATATATAATGAAATGATGAAAAAAACACTGCTGCGTGGCGAGGATGGACATAAATGGGTCAACCCTGAATTTTACGGAGAATGGATTCCAAAGGGATTTTCCAATGTGATTGATCCGCTGACCCTGGGTGTGAAGAATTATGGCTCGTTTGTCCGGTTATTTTATGCGACTCACCATCCGGATTTTAACGAAGGGTACGAATTGATTTATCCCAACCCTGTAGGCATCTTCATTACGAATGTGCATGGCAAGCTGCTTGGACTGCATGCTGTATCCATCCAAAGGATTGAAAAGGATCAAGCAGGGGAGTACCGGATCTATTTTTATAATCCTAATAATGACAGCGGACAGAACTGGGGACAAGGCATCGAGCCTTCCGTGCAGGGAAACGGAGAGGCAGAAGGCGAATCCTCGCTTCCTTTCCAGGAATTTGTCTCAAGAATGTACGCTTTCCACTACAATCCATATGAGCAGGGGGAGTTATTTTTAGTGGATGATTCTCTTGTGGAAGAAGCGGAGCAATTAGCGAAAGATAGCTGGGGCAAGGATTACACCTGGCTGTAATAGAACGGCGGAAAACGGACTTGAAAGGATGTTGCAAAACGATCCTTTTGAGTCCGTTTTTACATTAGCCAATAGTTTGAATAATTAAAAAAGTTGTATCCTTCCTAATGTTTGGCAAGTATGATAAAGTAAATACTTTTGGAAGGAAGCAGAGAATGGGTTTATTTAATGAGTTAAGCTGTTATGGGAAGCTGATGGATGCCCTGGTGCGCATAAAGAGCGGCGACTTTCAGTCAATGGAAACCGGCAGAATGCAATTTTTAGACGAGGCAGCACCGCTGCTGTCCACTGAACCTGGTCTCGATACCCTGATGCTTCTTGCGCCGCATCTTGATGAATCCTTGCTGTTTCTTGGCCGGCCATGGGAAAACCCTTCAGCCTTAAATCCTTCCCTCGTTCATGGAACGCTTAAAGCTGGCGGCCGTTCTTTTGTCTTTGAAGCATTAAGCAATCTAAGGATGCTTTCGATTGCCCTGGGACAGTACAAAGTGAATAACGTAAGTCCTTTTGCAGCTAAAAAGTTCCTGAATGAAGCGGTTGCCCAGAACATCGACTGCCTGTTTCCGACCGAAACGGAAGAGGCACGCATAAAAGGAAATGAAAACGAAGGCAAGATTGCCCTTCTATATAACTACCTGTTAAAACATTTATCACCGCTTGGCCTGCTGGATAAAATGCTCCAGGAAATCGAGAAACTGACGGTCCAGCGTCCAATCATGACGGATAAAATTGTGACATTGATTCACTCAGGCATAAAGCTTTGCGAGCAAATGAATGGCATGCCAGGCGAATTCCAGGTTTTTGCAAGGGCAGTCCGTACTGATGTTCCGGTATGGGGGAAACTTTCGGAACAAAAATTGAATCTTGCTTGCAGGGAAATGGGGGAGGAGATGCAGGCTACCGGGCTGGTGTCCACCCGGCATTGTCATCTGATCCAGTTCCTGAACAAAGAAAATCCCGATTTGCTCCCGGCAGCATTTGGGCTTAACGAGACAGGAGAACAGCGGTTTCGCTCCTGTCAAAAAGAAATTAGCCTTCTCATTGATACTTCGATAAGGACTGGTACCAGGCAGGGGATCTATGGACTTGCTTGTCTAATGGACCGTCCCGATTTCCAGGATGCACTCGTTTACACCCTTTGCAAGTTGCTCGATAACCAGCCATGCAGGAAAATCGCTTCACGGATAAAGGATGTGTATTCCTGCGGGGAAGAGATGGTTCAGCCATTCATCCTAACAGGGATGATTCAGCTTTTGGGGCTGCCGCTGGGAGTTGGCCAGGGATATAATCCAACTTGCCAGTCCACCAGGGCATTAAGCTACTGGTCCCAAAAGAACCCGTTATTTTTAATGGACCGATATATCGAGACGATCACAAAGGGGTATCTTGAGCTCGAATTTGAGGGGAAACCTATAAGTTCGCTGTACCTTAGCCCTGGGGAGCTGAATAACAGTATACCGCTGGACCCTGTATCTGTTGTCATCATTCCGCACCTTCATGCTATTTATACCGAAATGATCAATCGTGCAATCGGCCGGGCAGAGGATGTCCATAAATGGATTAATCCTGCATATTATCATCAGGGAGTTCTCGAAGGATTTGCACAGCGGGAAAAGCGCCCGGATTTTGATCTTCTTTTCACCAGCTATTATTACCCCGGGAACAATTTCCTGGAAGCATGGCTTCCCCAGCCCGCGGGCATCATCATTTATGATTCGAAAGGTGAGCCCCTTGGTGCCCATGCGATTTTAATCCAGAGAATTGCCAAGGATCAGGACGGCCATAGTCGGGTATATTTCTATAACCCCAATAATGACAGCAAGCAGACCTGGGGAAAGGATATGGTGACAAGCGTCGCAGGGAACGGGGAAAAGCCTGGAGAGGCCTCATTGCCCTTTGGACAGTTCCTGACCTGTCTTTACGCATTCCACTATCCGCTGTAAAAATGGAACGTCAACGAAGATAAATATTTCTGCTGCCGGGAAGCGAATGAACATCAGGGACTTCGCTCCCCGGTTTTAATTTTTAACTCCATTCCCCCTCACAAAACCCCATGTCAAACAGTTCCTCAAAATACAGGACCTCAAATTTTTTCATCAAAATTCCAAAGTAATAAGAAATTGGATTCCGCACGCTTCCTGCTTTCAGTTTGCTGATCATTTGCTTGAAAGAGGGAATGGCAGTATCAACGACCTTCTCCAAGTCGTTCTCATAATTGTTGCGATAGGCTGCAATCCTCGCCATTTTCCAGTATTCCTCAATGATTCTTACCTCTGGAAAAAAGTATGCAACAGCCTGTTTAAACGGGACAGGGATCCGGTCACTGGTAAAAGTGTCGTCTAATGTATCAGGTTGCTTAACCTCAAAATTTCCAGTTGTGTCAGTATGGACATTTTCTTTACGTTTATTATTTTCTTGATTCTTAGTTTTAGGAAGACTGATAGTTTTATTAGGGTGGTTCAGCTTTTCCTCTTTAGGTGGTTCACTGGCAGGAAAACGATTAAATACATAAAGATTGCTGGATTGAGATCCATTTTTTCTTTCCGTTTCATGCACCGTCAGGATTCCAAGTGAAATTGCACGCTGAATCATTCTTTTAAAAGTAGACCGGGAAATCCCGTTGCCTGCATATTCTTCATGAATCGCTTTTAACATCGTGCCGATTTTGGCATTGCAGACACCTGGCTTTTTTGCAGCGAAACGAGCTAACCGCTTCAAGCCGACCAGTTCTCCTTTAGAAAACTCGTACTTATAAACTGCCAGCCACAATTCCATATGGGTGTTGAATTCCTTAAGTGAGGCAAAATGTGAATAGTGTTCGAACTGGTCAATGATACCCGATTTGATTTTCATTTTTTTGCACCATCCTTTCACTCTCTATATAGGAATGGAAGCGGAATTTGGACAGGGGGTGAGCTTGAAAATTGTGAAAGAAATATGAACTTGCAAAATTCATAACCAATGTGGCTCTCTATTATTTTCCTTAATCCCTCAATGATGTTTCGGGTCTAGAAATAAAATTTCAGTATGATAAGATAAAAATGGGAAAATAAAATCTAGTATTCTTATTTATGCATTGGAGCGAACTGTATGGAAGTATGGAAACGAAATTTATTGGTTCTGTGGTTTGGTGTCTTTTTTACATCAGCAAGTTTTTCAATGGTGATTCCTTTCCTGCCCATCTTTCTGCCGCAAATTGGAGTAGAACACCATATTGAGATGTGGTCGGGGTTATTGTTCAGTGCTGCATTCTTTGCGGGAGCGATTGCTTCGCCGTTCTGGGGAAGGATTGCTGACAAATATGGCAGAAAGCCAACAATTATCAGAGCTGGTTCGTTTCTGTTCATCATCTATACCTTATCGGCTTTTGTTACCAATCCCTATCAGCTCCTGGCACTCAGGATTGCGCAAGGACTGCTGACAGGTTTTATTCCCGGCGCCATCGCGCTGATTGGGACAAACACTCCAGGTAAAAAAGTAGGTTATGCCTTGTCCATGATTTCGACTGCCTCCGCCTCCGGAGGAATCGTTGGACCACTCCTGGGAGGGATACTGGCTGAATGGGTAGGAAACAGGATGGCATTCGCCAGTGCGGGGATCATCGTGCTGATTTCCACGGTTTTGATTATCCTGTTTGTCAAGGAAGAGAACTTCAAGCCAAGCAAAGAACCCGGCTCTGTAAAAAAAGACCTGAAAACCGCGAGACTCAACACCCCGTTCATGATGGTCCTCGTCTTAACGGTGGTTACTTCAACTTCCATTATGACGATCGAACCGATCTTGCCGTTATATATTGTGGAGCTGGGGAGCTCGTCGGATAAAGCGGCAATGCTCGCCGGATTTGTGTTTGCATTGCCTGGAATCGCAAGTGCAATATTTGCTCCCTTCTGGGGAAAATGGGCGGACAAGGCTGGCTTTCACCGTGTCCTGGTCATCGGTCTCCTGGGCGGGGGACTCGGAACACTGTCTCAGATCGTATTCAGCAATATAGTAGGCTTTTCCATAGCCCGCTTTGCTTTCGGCATCTTCTTCTGTGCCGTCTTCCCCGCATTAAACGGTCTGATTGTAAAATTTACTCAGGAGGATTTCAGAGGGAGGGCGTTTAGCCTGAACCAGACGGCCACTCAAGTTGGCGGAATGATCGGGCCGATCGCTGGCGGCTTGATCGGGGGGATTTTTCCAGCTCAAACCGTGTTTGCTTTGACTGGAATCCTGCTTTTGGGAGCTGGCGGACTGGCTTATCGGAGGGCAAATGCGTTTAACCCTGTGATAAAAAGGCACGCGCTTCAAGGAAAATAATATAATTGGCCGGAGCCTGACGCCTTCTATGGGTGTCAGGCTTTTTTTTGCGGATATGACAGCGCTTCAAAAACGTTACTACAATGTTCACAGGAGAAGCGGGGGTTTTACGGTAAAATGAATGTATTCATAGAATTGTGAATGTGTTCACAAATAATAATTATAAACCAGCATATGGGGTGAAAGGAAAATGGCCGAACTCTCTTTTAGTGCCTTGCTTATTCGATTCCTTTTAGGAGGAGGCGCTGTTGTTGTCTCAACGGTTGTAGCCCGGAAATTGGGAGAGAAAGCAGGCGGAATCTTTGCCGCTTTTCCTGCCGTTTATTTAGCAGCTTTACTGACAGCTAGCCTTGATTTTGGCGGAAACGAGCTGATCTCTCACTCGATTCTCTTATCGAAAGGGGCAATCGTCGGGATGAGCATCAATATTTTGGTTGCCATTCTTGCAGGACAGCTCCTGCCTAAGCTGGGCTGGAAACGGGGTCTAGTGAACGCAATCGGATTTTGGTTTGCACTGTCAATCGTAGCTGTACTGATCACACATTAGGAAGGGGCGTTTAAATGATGAAAGATTTGCTGATCCGTTTTCTATTGGGCGGTGCTGCCGTCATGATGAGCTATATGGTAACCGTGATATCCCCGTGGAGACTCCTTGCCGGCATATTTGCCGCATTTCCAGCTGTCATGATCACGGCAGTATTAATGATGGGGATTGCGTCCGGATCCTTAAATGCCGCTAAAATTGCAAATGGATCCGTCTATGGAATGATCGGAGGATTTGTTTGTGTCGCAACGGTCTGGACGGTATTGCTGCTTAGCCATAACTGGCTGTTCAGCATCCTGATGGGAGTAGTATTGTGGCTGGGAAGTTCGATTACGGTATCTGCTCTCAGAGAACGGCAGCTGAATCACAATGGGATATGAAAAGGAAGGAGCCTGGGATATTGGGTTCTTCCTTTTGTTTTTGTAAAAGGCTGTTTTCGTAGGATTGTTGCTAACCATACAAAAGGGATTTACTATACTTGTGCTATCATTAAATAAAATTTTTTCATCAACAACGGGAGGCTAGTTTAATAGGTTTCGCTGTTTATAAGCCTCTGACGGGATTCGAACCCGCACTCCTTTCGTAAGCATAGGCTAGGGGAGAACACGCTTCCCTACGGAATCTCACCGACAGGAATTTCACCTGTCTCAGCTAATTTGCTTTTCGGTGCTTCTGAAACCCTTGCCTTGCGACCCGGTTCTACACTGTTTTCCGGCGCTCTTCCCTTCTAGAGCTACAGAGGCGTTTTAATAAATTTTATATGAATGGTTGTAAGTAACTATTCATATATTCTTCTATTTTTTCTATTAAGCATAATAGATCGTACGAAATAATGATACATTGAACCGTAATGTGTTCTGTTATTACATAAACGGAAATTAGTTGAATAATAAAACAATAGAACTGATTCATGCCAAAAAACGCCCCTTTATTGGGGCGTTTACTAAAAAGTTACTTCTTATACCTCTTTATAAGTTCACAACATGGATTATTTAAATCACTACCACAATTGTATTCTTCAACTATAGTTTCACTCACATTGGATTCTGTTACTGGATAATAATTTTCAACTCTAATGATATTTTTTTCTATATTTTCAATGTGAGTAGGATGAACACGTCTAATAGTACGGTTATTTGTCGTTGTTTTTACAATCTTTTTAACAGGAGAATACTCCGTCTCTACTTTTTTATCCTTACATAAACCACAAGAACAAGTTACCTTTCCTCTCTTCCTCATAATTATCCCTCCTTTGCGTAGTAATTTTCTCCGTATATTAAACTATTCACTAAAACGATTTTTGATTGAGTAAAAGAACTATTTGCAAAAAAATATGCTACTTGACAATAGAAGACTCGGTAGATTGCGAATTAATTTTACCAGTTGAAGGAGCTACAAAAAAATACTCCCTAAGAGGGATAGGAAATTGCTATACTAAAGAAGGATGGTATAATTATCTAATTTTGTTTGAAAACGGGAGAGAAATTTATTCCAATTATTTCTCTAATCCTCTTCTTCTCATATTTTTTTATTCTGGGTCATTACGGTTATTTCATTGTTTTCCGGTTAAATGAATTTGCCCGGTAGTATCAAGATATTTGAAATGAACGATTGTACTACTTGTTTAGTAAGCCTGATATGGTTGTAGTTCTGAAGCCGAATGTAAAAATAGTCAAGGAGTTACCTGCTTAAATGAATAGTTGCGAATGACCCAAAATTGTGAAGGAAATTTTAAATAGATTGGTAAGATATTCGATTAAGAGGGAGCGGACTCTATGAAAGGATTATTGGGATTATTATTTATTTTCTTAGGTGTTTTCATTGGGGTCATTACAGTTGATGATGTTTTTATTGAAAACTTGATTATAAAATTATGGGCTATATTTTTCATAATAATTGGTAGTAAATTAATGAAAATAAAGAAATATAAATTACCTTTAAGATAAAAATGCATATCGAACAAAAGGGTGGGATAAGGACATTCTTCAACTCATGGGTCCATTCCTTCAAGAATCGGTAGAGTACAGCCGGTTCTTGAAGGAATGGACTAAAGGGGAAGGTAAGCTTAAGAAAGACAATGTTAAAACGGGGTTATTCGGTAGCCAAGTTGCATCTCTTTTATTTTATCCCTTTTTAAGTCGAATTCCACACTTAGAATAAACTAAGCTAAATATAATAATACCAACAAATAAGATCAAACCAATGATGAATAATACATTGTTTTGTAATATGTCGCTTAATAACACATGCGTATGCATGTTAAAAATGTTTCAACAATGTTTGGGAATTAAATCGGTTAGTTCAATTAGTGCTGATAAAAATAATTATAATTGTGGCTTATTCCTAATAATTCCAAATTACTTTATAATACAAGTAATATAAATAAGGAGTTTTTGTATGGAGCTAATTACAGGTAAGGTCATAATAATATCACTATTTTTATTGGTAATCACAATGGTTGAGACATTAGCTTATTCAACAAGGATTTCAGGAGCAAGGGTAAAATTAATTGCCACTGCATTATCTTTGTTTAGTACGCTGGTAGTGGTCTCAAGGTTTTCTACGATGTTTCAACAACCTCTTACTGCAAAACTTATAGCAGAAGCACCCGATACAAACAAATTACATTACATAGAGGAACAATATAGGATTTTAATCGGAGTAACTTCAATAGGAGTGTTGTTGGGGATTCTGCTTTTTCCGACATTTATTAATATCTTTTCAAGAGCCATTATTCAACTTTCAAATCAACGGGGTTCAATAATTGCACTGTTTGTTAATCAGTTCAATCGAAATGGCATTAGAAAAATAGTAAAGTGTATTAGGCTGCCAAGATATTCATATTTAAAGGGTATTACGTTAAAAACCATTCCAAAGCGGCTCTTTTTGATAAATGTTATCATTTCTGCTGTTTTTACTATTGGAGTACTATCATCCATTTATGCATCAATGATTGTTCCTAAGGGTTATGCTCAGGCTGCGTTAATGTCATCTGGAATCATAAATGGTATAGCAACTATTTTACTAACATTGTTTATTGACCCTAAAGCTTCGGTATTAGCAGATAGAGTAATGAAAAATCAAACTGATTATATTTACTTAAAAAGCTACTCTTTGACCATGGTTAGTTCTAAATTTGTGGGTACAATTGTGGCTCAACTTATTTTTATCCCTGCGGCATATTATGTAGCTTGGTTTGCTAAGATGATTTAATTTTGCTAAATAACATGAGCTAGTGTTCAACAAGGAGTTGCTCTACAACTCTTTTTATTGTTAATATGCTCTTCCAATAAACTTACTTCTAAATTTGTGAAAGAGCACTCTTTAACAAATGTGGCTGGTTGAAGATATATGTTTAACTTATGTTCAACAATGGGTCCATTTAATCGAATAAGACTATACCAAAAGTCGCTTTCCCTGACGTAGGAAAGCGACTTTTTAGATTGACTCTTCCCTTGTTATCAAGCTTTATACTTTAAGTTCCTTTGACTAATTTTGGGAAAATGTTGTTGACTATTCAGTTGAACTGCATTATATTGTTATTAAGTTGAACTATATAGCCGAACTGAATAGAGGTGAGGATATGAAACATAAATTATTACCGTTGTCTGAAACCATGCATTATATTTTATTAGCTCTGCGTGAGCCACTCCATGGCTATGCTGTAATGCAGAAGATAGAAAAGATAAGTAACGGTACTGTTATTTTAGCAGCTGGTACATTATACGGTGCGATTGAAAACTTGAGTAAACATGGTTGGATTGAACCTGTTGGAGAGTCGGGTCGGAGAAAAGTTTATATGATAACTGCGGAAGGAAGCGCCATTTTGAAAATGGAACAAAACAGGTTATTGCATATTTTATCCCTGTACGAAGGAAGTGAATCGAATGAAGAAATTTAAGATCTTTTTTGATATTGAAAAAGAGGAGCAATGGCTGAACGAACAATTACAAAAAGGCTATCGTTGTACAAATATTAGTGGATTAGGAATATACACTTTTGAAAAAACCGACAAGAGATATGTGATGCGACTGGATTATCAAGATTATTTATCAAAGAAAAAGTTCAAAGATTACAAAGGGATATATGAGGACTTCGGTTGGATTTATATAAATGGCTCCTGGCTTGTTGGAATTCGATATTGGCAAAAAGAGGATGATGATCAAAATGAAATCTTCTCGGATCGCCAATCAAAGGGTAATTATTATAAAAGATTGATGGGTTATTCATCTGGTCTAGGTTTACTGTTATTGTCTTTCTCATATATGCTTTACAAGGATTCAGGTTTATATTTAACTGAAGGTCTTTGGAGTATGAAGGGTGCATTATTTTGGAAAGCATTTTTATTTGAAACTCCATTTGTACTTCTGAGGTTGCTTCCCGCCCTTATGGTTGTTTTCTTTGGTAGCAGTTTCTATAAAGCTTATCGAAAGTATTCAATGTTAAAAGAAGAATAATACGAGGAGATTAAGTATGAACTTTTTTTAATCCAAAGAAGATAAGGTATCTACCACAGTCGGGCGCTTTTTTTAATAAAAAGCCTCTTTTTGAATGGATAACACATTTAAGGGATTGAGTTTTTTGAGGTTAAAAAGGATTTTGAATTGATGCAGCTTAAAATAAAGGGTTCGTAGATTGAAGAAGGATTATCGCACTTTTTGTGTAATTACCTTATTGAACAAACGGGAGGATACTTGAAGAAAATGTGGTATTTTGAAAATAACTGAGAAAGGGGATTAGATATGGAGGCTAGAAAGAAAATTCATTACGAAAGAGGTACGAAGGAACTGAGGAAGAAAAATATCCGTGCCCATAAACTGGTTCAAGAATTTAACACTTGTCCCGTCGAAGATGACAAAAGAAAAGGGGAAATTATAAAGGAATTGTTTGGATGTGTAGGAGGAAAACCAAGTATTGAACATAATTTTCATTGTGACTTGGGATACAACATTTACGTTGGCGACAACTTCTATGCTGGTTACAACTGTACGATATTAGATATGGCAGAAGTAAAGATTGGTGACAATTGTATGATTGGTCCCAATGTTGGAATATATACAGCTGGTCACTCAATCGAACCCAAAGACAGGAATAAAAGTGGTTATGGAATACCGATTACAATTGGTAACGATGTTTGGATTGGTGGAAGTTGTGTAATTTTGGCTGGCGTCACTATTGGCGATAATTCAATTGTTGCTGCTGGTTCTGTCGTTACAAAAGATGTTCCTGCTAATACAATAGTGGCTGGAAACCCAGCAAAGATATTGAAAAATATATAAATTCTTATCAAATAAGAAAGATTGTGAAAATTTTGTGCTTAAACAAACAGGTGCGTTGATTCAGAAAGGATTGACCCCCTTATGTAGATTTTTTTAAACAAGTAGTAAAAAGACTTTGTAAAAAAAACAAAATTTCCCCTCAGAAACCTAAATTTGAAATCATCGAGAACGTAATGGTTATTAGCATTAAGAACCATTTAAAAGATGGAGTAGACTTAGATTGTTTTAATATTTTAAATCCTTATTTACCGAACAATTGGGCCTTTAGAAGAGAGCTGAACAAACAAGAAATAGAATTATTGAGGCTTTTGCGGAGTGTCATGGCATTTTATAGTATAGCAATGAATGGCATACCATTTGGCGATAAATTACTTTATTAAGTTTTTAATGGTTTTACTGATATATGCAAAAAGTTAGCAGTACACTAATAAAGTAATAAGGTTTATTTCAGTAAAATAAGGTATATTATATTTGGTGAATAGATTCTCTTTAAGGACAAGTAAAGTAGGTGAACAAAGTGGGAAAATATCAATTGGATACCAAAGGTAAGGTAGCTGTGACAAAGTATCATGAAAAACGCAAACCTGCCAAATTTGATAAAAAGCAGCAACTTGAAAAAATACGTGCGGAGTATTTGAAAAAGAAGCAAGAACAAACAGATAAATAATATGAATGAAAACATAGGAAGACTAAAATCTCCCCATGTTTTTCTTATTCGGAGTTCTTTTTTCAAGGCTTAGGTAGCTGAATAAAAAGATAAGAATACCCTCAAGTCCCTATCGTGTGAGGATGTGAGGGTATTTTACTACATAAAATTCTTCTCTCAGAACAACGATGAATTCTCAGGAATTAATTCGTGAACGGAGAAAGCTATATTTTTTTCATTGCACTCCTGATATCTCTTTGTTTCGATTACATTGCAGGTTTAATGACCAGTTCACTTACATCGACATGAACAGGCTGTTCAAGTGCATAGACGATCGCACGGGCAATAGCCGTAGCTGGCAGAGCGTTACGTCGGTATTCCTTCATGAATTCTCTAGCCTGGTTGTCGGTAATGCTCTCAGCTAGTTCTGATTCCGTTACTCCTGGCGACACAAGGGTCACACGGATCCCTAGGCCTACAGTCTCTTGCCGCAATCCGTCCGTTATTGCACGTACGGCATATTTGGTCGCGCAGTAGACAGCTGCTGTCGGGGTCACTTCGTAGGCGCCGATGGATGCGATGTTGATGAAATGTCCAAAACCTTGTTTTTTCATGACCGGAAGACCTGTGGCAATGCCATGGAGGACACCGCGTATGTTGACATCAATCATCCGGTTCCATTCCTCAATTTTTAATGCTTCCAGCGAAGAGAGCGGCATCACCCCTGCATTGTTTATAATGGCGTCAACTCTTCCAAAACGACTTTGCGCTGCACTTATAATTGCCTGCATCTGTTCTAGTTCTGTCACGTCGAGCTGTTGAATGACTACAGAACCGCCATCCCCTTGAATGTCAGATGCCAATGACTCTAGTCTTTCCACACGTCTTGCCCCGATCACAACATGTGCGCCCAGGCTTGCGAGAAGCCGGGCTGTTGATTCACCAATTCCGCTGCTTGCCCCTGTAATCACAACCACTTTTCCATTTAGTACAGACATCATTCATTTCTCCCTTCCCTAAGGTCTTCTCGATAGAGCACCATACCAGCATGGTACAGTACACCGTTGATAAAATCACCGTCAGCTGTAAACCCTGTATCATCGATATATTCGATATGATTGCCTGTGACCATATACCTTCCTTGATAGGCGCTTTTGTGGTTACCGCGGGCTTCGTCATATCTTCCGTTCGCGAGCAGCTCATGTCGAATATAGCCGTCAGCTGTCACCCACATGCCTGCATATGGATGGGGATTTACATATTCTCTTTTCATTTCTCCATCTCCTTTCACAATTAAAAGAGGACTGGCACTACAATCTTGGCAGGTTGGACTGGGAAATAGGATAAAACAAAATGCTGCTAACAGAAACTTAATCAATATCTAACCTCCAAATTGAAGTGCTGACCATAAATTAATTATGAAGTGTTGCGGATAGAGGGGGGTAGCCGGAAGGTACATGATTATTGCCTAATCCTCCAACAAAAGATAGGATAGAGAACAAGAGAGTAATAAACAGTTATTGGAAAATGCGGAGGGTTGTTTATGGATAGAATCAAGGAATTAGCAAAGTTACTGGATAGTACAGTAACCATAGATGGAACGCATGATACGTCTATACCAGGCTTGCGGTTTGTTCGTGCTTCTAAGGTTTCTGAACCTTTGTACTCTGTTTATGAACCATCCTTATGTATTGTGGCCCAAGGCTCAAAAGTAGTTATGCTCGGGAAAGAAAGCTATACATACGATTCGGCCAGTTATTTGACTGCATCCGTTCATTTGCCGATCACTGGACAGGTTGTAACGGCTTCGCCGGAAGAGCCTTATTTATGCGTCAATCTGCAGCTTGATATGAACATGATTTTCGAGGTCATTCAATCATCGAATCAAGTCACTCCAGACCGTTCTCCAAGCCGCGGTCTGGTAATCAGCCGGGTGGATGACTCGCTTCTGGAAGCGGTGTTGCGATTGATCAGGCTCCTGGAAGCTCCAAAGGATATTCCAGTCCTTGCCTCCAGTTTCAAGCGTGAAATTGTTTACCGCATTCTACAGAATGATGAGAATGATTCCATGAAGCATTTTGCACTTGCAGGCAGTCAGGGACAGAGGATTGCAAAGGTCATTGGAATGCTGAACCGGGAATTCGCTCAGTCCTTAAAGGTGGAAGAATTGGCGAAAGAAGCCAGAATGAGCGCGTCCTCCTTTTACCATCATTTCAAGGAAGTCACAGGCATGAGTCCTAATCAGTACCAGAAGCAGCTCCGCCTGCAGGAAGCGCGCCGATTGCTTTTAGCGGAAAACATGGAAGCGGCTGAGGCGGCGTTCCAGGTAGGGTATGAAAGTCCATCGCATTTCAGCCGGGAATACAGCCGCAGGTTCGGCCTGTCCCCAATCAAAGACATACGGCGTCTGCGGAAAATGTTCCATTAAAAGAATACGTAGAGGATTCTGAACTGGCCGCACGCATTTCACACATAAAAGGATGGACGAGGCTTTAAACAGAATGATAAATATTCATATTACACTGCCATCTTTAAGAGGAGTAACTACCTTGGTATGCGGAATGGAACTGGGGGCTACTTCCTTTTAGTATTGTGAAACCGAAATAAAGGGGCGTTGATCCAGGAGCAACAAGGTTACATAAATTTTGATTGAATATTTATCCGGTTATAGAGCTAACGGAGGCAAGAATTAAAAATGGGGTTGCTGCTGCAATTTTTTTTGTGGGGCTAAAGCTTGGTTTATAAGGTTTTTTCTTATCCAAGAACGCCTGTACCTGGCTTTCGCCTTTGGCCACATCCAGTCCAACAACAGGATTCATTCTTTTATCTCCTCCAATAATTTATCAATTTGCCGGCAGCCCCTAGTCCGTCTTGCAGTTTCATAGCTTCGCTTGTTATACGAGATCATTGACCCAACCAGCCAAATATGTTTAAGGAAATAGGGGGTGAACAGTTTAGCTAACGGGATCCTCCTCCCACGGGCAGGTACGGTCTACCCCGGCTACCGTAATGATAAAACCATATAAAAAATGGAAAACCAGAAATATCTGGCTGACCTTATAATACGAACGGAGCAGCATTCCTTTAATAACAAGGGAATAGAAATTTACAGAAACCTTTTGAATATTTAAACGTATTTAGTTTCAGGAGGTGTTTAGATGAAAACAGAAATAACGTATTACGATATAGCAGAAGAGAGAAACGTTTTCCAAAGTCCAATAATATCTATTGGAGATCAGTTTATTCCGAGTGAAGGTGACACTCTATTGGTAGATGGTTGGGGATACATGGTAAGCCAAAGAGAATTTTATTATGAGAATGACGTAATAAAGATCAAAATTTTTTGTGTTCGAGAAAAGAAAAAACGATAAATACAATGAAACGATTGGCGTTGATCCAGAAAGGAGTAACCGCCCTTTTTGTAGAAACCCTTATTGAATTATAAAGGTTTTAGAAGTAACCGGAAGGGGTTTTTTAGTTAACGAAATTGGAGGGATGAAGTGTGATAAAAAATGCAGGTACTGAAGAAGCCATTAAAAGATGGGATTCCTTTGCAGATACATATTCAAAGAACCATACCGAACAAGGAGACCTACATAAAGAAGTCTTTTTAAATCCCGCTTTATTTTCACTAATGGAGAGCGTAAAAAATAAAAAGGTCTTAGATGCTGGATGTGGAGAGGGGTATTTAAGCAGGATTTTATCCAGATCAGGTGCTGCCGTGACAGCAGTGGACTATTCTCCAAGAATGATAGAAATTGCTAAAGAAAGAACTTCGAAAGATTTGATAATTGATTATAAACAAGGCAATTGTGAGGAGTTAAATATTTTAGAAGATAAAAGTTTCGATTTAATAGTGTCGAATATGGTTATTCAAGACCTTGCAAATTATGAAAAAGCATTTTCAGAAATGTATCGCTTATTAGTAGATGGAGGCTGTTTCATTTTTTCAATACTGCATCCTTGTTTCGTCACACCAGAATGTGGTTGGGAGAAAACAGAGAGTGGTGAAAAGTTACACTGGAATGTAGATAAATATTTTTACGAAGGTGCTTATGAACAATGTTTAGGTAAGAAGGAGAAGATGTTTTTCTTCCATAGAACATTAACAAGCTATATCAACACTCTGATTAAAACAGGTTTTGTGTTAGAAAGTATTGTGGAGCCAAAGCCATCAACGGAGATGCTTAAAAAATATCCGTCTTTTGAAGAAGATTTTAGATGTGCGGACTTTATCGTTTTTAAGGTAAAAAAATAAATTGATTAACCAATGGGGCATTTCTTTAAGAAGAGATGCTTTTTTCTTTTAAACAAACGGGAAAGCATTCCTGTAATTAACTGAAAATAAGAATGGGATTAAAAGCTAAGATTGTGAACCAATACATTTAAACAATAGGTGCTTTGTTCAATAACTGGTAAAGCCGCTTCCTTTTGGAAGTGGCTGTTATTACACCGCACGCAAATATCTGACTGTAATAGATGTGAACGCATCTTTCATCTCCTCATTCACATCAGAGAAGAACTCTTCTTTTATAAGGTCAAACAGCTTCTGCTGCTCGTGTTTTGGCAAATCCGAGAAATTGGCCTAAGCGTCTTTCCACATTCTAAACCTTCCTGTGGCCGTATTTTAGCACCTTCTAAGAGTTTGGTCAAAATAGCAACAATTCGAAAACGGCCTTGTAAAAATAACCCACCTATTAGGAATAAAGCCCATACAATCAGGGATAAATCGCCTGCAATCAGTAATAAACGTGAGAGACTGCTTGTTTATTGTTCCAGTATCTTTTGCAAATCACCCTCAATTTTATCCGGTTCAGTTGTGGGGGCGTACCGCTCGATGACCTGTCCATTTTGATCAATTAAAAATTTGGTGAAATTCCATTTGATATTTTTTGACAGCAGTCCTTTTTTCTGTTCCTTTAAAAAGACAAATAAGGGATCGGCATTCCCGCCATTTACATCGATTTTGGCAAACATGGGAAAGGTCACGCCGTAATTCATCTGGCAAAAACTGGTTGTCTCATCGATGTTTTCAAATTCCTGGTTGTTGAATTGATCACAAGGGAAGCCTAAAATCTCGAAGCCCTTGCCCTGGTATTTTTCATACATTTCCTGAAGTCCTTTGAATTGCGGGGTCAATCCGCACTTACTTGCCGTATTGACAATCAGTAAAGCCTTTCCTTGATAGTCCTTCAAAGACTGTTCCCTGCCATCAGCCTTCTTTACCTTGAAATCGTAAATGTTTTCCATTGTGGCTACCTCCTTGAATCTCTTACTTCCTATCGTAGATCAAACCGGATTTTTAAACAAGATATCCCTCCTGGAAAGGTATCTTTTTATATGAAGCTGCCCAAAACCAAGGTGAAAGAGTGAAACCACAGGCCATATCGCAGCGTATATATTTTATAACAAGGGAGTCAGGGGGAGTTCCATCATGTTAAGCAGGAAACGTGCAGAGAAGAGAAGGAAAAAGAAACAAGAAGGCACCTATCATTTTTGGGACTTATTATTTGAAGTGATTTTCTGGATTCCAGAATTGATTCTCCTCCCGTTCCGTCTGCTGTTCTGGCTGGTCCGGTTTTTAGGCCGATCTATTTTCGATGGATTGTAATAAAAGGACAGTAGAATGAAAAAAGAGAGAAACCCAGTTGCGAACTGAATTCCTCTCCTGTGTTGTTAACCGGCCAGTTCATTCTGTTGATTTTTCAAACTTTCTTTGCTTTTGTTATTTCCAGATAGTTTATTTAGGGTAAGTGTAATGAAGAAGGAACAGAGCAAACTTCCTGCCATCGCAATGATAAAACCGGTCATATTATTGGATAAAAGTGGAGCCATGAACGAGGGAACATAGGCTGTCCCGCGAACATCAAAAAATCCAACCAGCAGCCCTCCTAAACCGGATGATATGATTGCTCCGGCAAATATTAACTTATTAGAAAACATAAATGGATAGGCCGCTTCTACAAAGGTTCCAAACCCCATATTTATGGCGAATCCAGGAACAGCAACAGCAGCTTCCCCTTTATCTCTTGGAGAAACAATATTAGCGAGCGTGATTCCAGCGGATACCATGACTAAACCCGCCATGTCGACCGCACCAAGAAAGCTGTTTCCTGTACGCTCCATTTCCAAAAGGACGATTGGCAAAATTGCAGCATGGTAGACTCCGCCAATGATTGCCGGCCATATTAAAAGCCCAGCAATTAAACCAGCAATGGTCGAGTTGTAGGATACTAGAAAATCGAGTAAAGAACGAATGCCTTCACCGAGTTGCAAGGCAATAGGAGAAATGACAAAAAAGACTGCCAAGCCGGAGATCAATCCGGCGATTCCACCCGCTGCAATATTTACCGTTGTAGCTGGAAACCGCCATTCAACACATTTCCTGAATATGTAATGGACCAAAAGCCCGGCAAGGATCCCGCCAATAATCCCACCAATAATTCCGCCTTTAACAGACAGGACACCTGCAATTACCCCAGCAACAATTGATACATTATCAAGATCCGCAACTTGTTTTGCAGCAACTACTGCCAGAATGACAGGGAGTGCGTTAATCATTAGATCAAAAACATCTCCAAGTCCTGTGAAAACAGGTATCTTGCTCAAAGCTAAAATCAAAGCCATTGCAATGAAACCTGGAAGCGAGGAAAGCATCATGCCCCTGATGTTGATTCGCTGATAGGGCCGTGAATTTAATTGATCTTTCTGGCCGGAGGTATCTGGTTTGCCGATAACAGGTTTGTAGGAAAGTCCAAAATGCTTGCTCAATGATGTCAAAAAGGTCACAGCCCGGGTCCGGTTGGTGGTTCCTGTGGTGCCAGAGGTCGAAATCACATTTACTCCTTTAGCACTAACAGCTGCCATGGAGGTTCCGCCTGTTCCAGTTGCAGGTATTTTCTTTATTGCTGCTGCTTCAACTGCCTTACGATTCGTTCCTGCTGGATCCGCACTCATAAAAATAAGGGCATCAATGTCTCCATTTGTTATCTTTGCGGCAATATCAGCATCAAGCAGGACGGCAGCTTCATTTACTTCGGCCAAAGTTCCCTGTGCTATGACCAGGGGTTTCGCCATATCTTCATTCCAACTATAAAGCTCTGCGGGGGTATCGTCTTTGGCTGAATCCATTGAGGCCTTTGCGGCGATAAACTGGAGAGAAGTACAAACCATACCAGCGGCTTCAGTTTGCAATAGAAGCTCGTCCAAAAGTCTGTCAGGGTCTTTGCCTCCCAAAAAATAAAGGTTGCCGCCGCTGCTTCCAAGAATTGCAACTTTCTTTACCATGAAATCTTCCTTCCTTAATTTAATATTTATACAATTTAATGAAAAGTTTTAACGGAATTATAGGGTTCTTTATCAATTTAATACAATGATATAGTAATGTTTTAATTAATTAAAGTGATAAAACAAAAAAACAAATAAGTTTTGGTTACGAAGGGCAGTTAATGATTATCGTTTAATTGTTTCCTTCGCAGATAGTTACATAATTTACTTACAACTAAATGAAGTATTAACACATACATGTTCTTTTTAGTGAGGATAATACTACTTGTTGTAAAAAACAAAAAGGAGTGTTATCCATGCCATTTGGTGCCCATGAAACGATGGAAGTACATGAAATACTAACGGAAAAGCTAAATATGATCAGCCATTTTAATTTATATGCATCCCAAACGAAAAACCCGGAGCTGCGGAATATGATTACTCGGCATCAGCAGGAAGAAATCAAGTCTTATGATGCCATCGTAGCGTATACACATGATTATACTCAGTTCACACCAGTTCCTCCGAACACGAGTGTCAATCATGTTATGCCCGAGGATATCCAATATGGATTGAATAATCCATCCATGTTAGCGCCTGAGACAAATGCCGTACTGAACGAATATGAAGTGGCCAGTGCAATGCTGATCGCTCACAAAAATGGTGCAATGAACGGAGTGAGGGCTTCGCTGGAAATCGCTGATCCGAATCTTCGCCAAATGCTGATGAATGGAGCAATTAACTGCATCAATCAGGCATACGAAGTCTTTTTGTTTATGAATCAGCAGGGCATGTATCAAATTCCGCAGATTAAAGATCATACCGCTAAAACGTTCCTCCACAGCTTCCAGCCGGTGGGAGAATCGGTTAAAGCACAACATTCGGACCAAGCGGGGCAAAAACAGGGGCAGGGCCAGTCCATTATGTCCTATATGCAAAACCAGCAAATGCCTATGTCCCAGCAGATGTCACCACAGAATATGGGGCATCACATGCAGATGGGTCAGGGAACTCCTGCAGCAGGAGGAGCGATGGGGCAAAATATGGGCTCCGGCAGACAGCAGCAAACCTCATTTGGCCAAATGGGGAATCCCGGCATGATGCAATCGAGAGTTCAAGGGAACATGCCGCAGTACCGGGCAAATCAGCAATATAACCATTAATAGCAGCTAATCTAAAAAACGAAAGGCCATGGAATCTGAAATTGATTTCATGGCCTTTTCGTATATTGGTTCTCATGGTTTAAAATTTCTTAATGAGTATGCTTGTCACCGGGGGAGATTCCTAGAGCCGTTCCTGGAATAGCATCATAAACGGCCGGGTCGGCTTTTTCGAGTGAACCGTCTGCCAGCCCATTAAGGACGGCCATGACTGGTATTTTGGCCGTTTCTTTTAGCATCCCGTTTTGCTTTTGGCCAAGGGTCTGGGTTTGTCCTTTAATTTCAATCAGCATCGTGGCAGTTCCATTTAACTGAATCGCCCCAAGGCCAGAGCCCGGGTAATTGACAATCGGGTATTTTTGGATGGCCCCATAGGAGGAGTTCCCCCGTTGTAAGGCCTCGTAAGCAACCGCATTTACCTTTTTGCTTAATGTCAGTACTTCCGGCTTCAGTTCATAGGTCTTCCCGTTGAAAGGGTCTACGTAAGGTGCAGTTGTGAACTGAGCCAGGAGCTGAATCGAAACAGAGCGGCTGTCCTCTTCCGACAAGCGGTTGAATCCGCGGTGATGAACATCAATCGCTACATCCGGATCCAGTTCTTTAATCACAGTTGTGAGAGCGCGGGTTTCAGGTGAAAACACAAGGGAAGCCTTAGAACCATTATTGCTTTCCCTGTTATTCAGGACGGCCGCAACCTTGGCCGGGTCTTTGCTGATTTCTTCCTGAATATCAAAGTCATAATCAGGGTGGAAATCCCGATTCAAATCAAAGCCGGGAATTCCATAAACGACATTTCCATCATTATTAGGTGCCCTCTCGCTGCCGGCAGCATTGTAGTACCATGGAGCTTTGGTATCGGCAGGGAGTCCTAATTCTTCTGGATTCCAGGTTTGATGTGAATATCTGGTTGGATAAGGATTTCCTTCATATTGATTGGCCGTTCCATCAGGGTTTAACCTAGGCACAAACCAGACACTCACTTTGTCCAGAATCGCTTTTGCTTCCTTGCTGCCAGAGGACAGCTTTTGCATCAACTCGACTACCGCTTCGGTGCCAAGAGGCTCATTCCCATGAATCTGGGTGTATACGAGCACCCGCTTTTTATTTGTGTCATTGTCTCCAAATTTTGCCACATAGAGTGGGTTCCCGTCATTTGATGTCCCGAATTGTTCAAGAACCATCTTTCCGTTCGACGTTTGTTCTATTTGCTTTAACTGTTTTTCCAATTGTTCATTGGACATCAAGCCAGCAAAGGAGATGTTTTGACCATCCTGGATCCAGGGCCCATTGGGAGTGGTTACAGGTTCTGCAAAAACAGCAGTCGAGCTCCCACCGATGGCAGAAGCCAAAAGTCCGGCTGATAGTATGTATCTTAGTGCCTTTTTCTTTTTCATGTCATTTCCTCCATATGAAATAGGTAATCCATATTATCCTATCATATTGAAAACTATTACGAAATAATTTATCTAAACATTAGGAAAATTCATTCATAATTTTTTATAGATGTAGGTCTTTATACCTGGCCCCGATTCAAAGTAAAAATCCGCTATTCAGGTGGATTTTCAATAAAATTCAAAAGAATTGTTTTTTGAGGTTGAACGCCCACGGCGAATTTGGTAAGATATAAACAAATCAAAAGGCTGTGTGTGACTGGCGAACGCGGAGAACCGTGAGGGAGCACATAGTGTCGGAGCCGTTCGCCTGGGCAGAGGTAAGGGAAGTTTTCCCTTGCCTCTTTATGTTTTTTAGGAGGGGATAGGGAAGGAAACGGGGAAATTATACTGTTCATCAGGAACGCGTATATAAGTAAAATACATTGGAAGGCTGGCATGTGTTCCTTTGCAAAACTCTTTATTTCCGTTAAATTGCCCACTGGGAAAAAAAATGGCCAAGAAAACGTTATCTTATTTTTTTGGGGTGTACGCAGGAAGATTTTAATGGTATTTTATTAATTATTCAGAGAAAACATCATACATTTAATTTTTTGACTATAAAAAATAATCCATGAACTACAAACCTTATTGAAAAGAGGAGAAGACTCAATGAGCACAACAACATTAGACAAGGTGAAAACAATCAAAACATTAAACAGCATCGCTGAATGCGGCTTAAATGTGTTTAACAATGGGCTCTATAATATTGATGACAATAGTGACAATCCAGATGCAATTGTTCTTCGGAGTTTCAACATGCACGACATGGAGTTTAATAAAAATCTAAAAGCCATTGCACGTGCTGGTGCCGGTGTGAATAATATTCCTGTTGACAAGTGCACGGATAGCGGAATTGTCGTTTTCAATACACCGGGAGCAAACGCTAATGCAGTAAAAGAATTAGTGCTGACTTCATTAATGGCTTCTTCTCGCAATCTTTTTGCCGGGGTATTATGGACGAAGACTCTTGAAAATGAAGGAGATCAGATTCCTAAGCTTGTAGAAGCAGGCAAGAAGCAGTTTGTAGGAAAAGAAATTAAAGGAAAAACTCTTGGTGTCATTGGTCTTGGAGCTATTGGGGCACTTGTGGCAAACGATGCACTTGATCTGGATATGGATGTCATCGGTTTTGACCCGTTCATCTCTGTCGATACTGCATGGAGCCTGTCCCGCAATGTCCAGCGCGCCATGACCATTGAACAGCTTTTTGCCAATTCGGATTATATTACAGTCCATGTACCATTAACAGATGGAACCAGAGGGATGTTTAATGAAGAAACATTCAGTATTATGAAGCCAGGCGTTCATATTCTGAATTTCTCCCGCGGTGAGCTGGTAAATGAAGATGATATGGCTGTAGCCCTTGAAAACGGAGTTGTTGGCAAGTATATTACGGACTTCCCAAATGAAAAAGTAGTCAAAATGAAGAATGCCATTCCAATTCCGCATCTTGGCGCTTCTACTCAGGAATCAGAAGAGAACTGTGCACTTATGGCGGCTCGCCAAGTCAAGGAATTTCTTGAAACTGGAAACATTAAAAATTCAGTGAACTTTCCAAACGCAAGCCTTCCATATACAGGAAAGCGCCGCGTAGCAGCATTCCATAAAAATGTTCCAAACATGGTGGGACAAATAACTTCTGCCATTTCTAGCTACAACCTCAATATCGCTGACATGGTGAACAGAAGCCGTGGCGACTATGCCTACACAATGATTGACATCGACAACAAAGTAAATGGAGAAGTGATCCCTGGACTGGAGCAAAAAATCCAGGATATCGAAGGAACCGTATCTGTACGTATTATCTAATTGTGATTTCTAAAAAAGCAGGTCTGAATTCATCATTCAGCCTGCTTTTTCGCGTTTACCTATTGATATATTCATACATCTTAATCCGTTTTAGTGCCTGACCCCCTTTAATGCGTTAAAGGGGGTCAGCGCGTTTTCACCGTTTAAAGGTTGGCACTTCAAGTGTAAGGCTGTAAGAGCCGAGCAGGCTGTACAAATTGTGGATTTGCTTTACTTGCTTGGAAGACCAGCCGATATCGGAGGCATACTGGTGGGTAGCAGCTCCTGCAGCAACTGCACCTTGTGGATTCCACCTCATTTTATATAGGGTGTCCTGTCCCGAACTTATATACCCCTGGGCAATGAATTTGGCTCCGCCCATGATGGCCGCTTCAGGAATAAACCAGCCGGCATTATAGGCAAATTTAGCCCCGCTGGTAACGGCCGATCCGTCATAGGCCCCGATTCCAAACATATTGTAGACCTTTTTGCCATAAATTTCGACGCCCTGTGCCAGCTGAGAAGTTCCATTTCCAGTTTCCAGCAGAGCATGTGAAATGAGATAGACATCATTCACTCCGTGCTTTGCACCGGCAGCAAGAAATGTTGCCGCATGACCCGCAAGTGAACCTTTACCGGTCAGTATTTTTTCATTTACCTCAAACTGATCAAGATTCGTCGACTCAGATAGTTTCAGGAATTGGAGGGACGTGACCGGGTTGTTCACGTGGGTGTCTGGGTCCAGAGAGTTTCTCACATCCTCTGGACTGGCGTTCACCCAGGCTCGATCGTACTGAACGGCATACCAGTCATATCCATCAGACCCTTTGACTTTCGATAAGATGTTCAAGTTTTCTCCGCTTCCGACGGTTCCAACAGCCCAGTAATTCGTGCCTGCCCCGCCTCTTACGTTCCAGCCAGATCCTTTAACCACTCCACTTGTGGGATTAGTGCTGCTGTTAAGAATAAGTGCATCTTCCCGTATGTACGTAGCATATTTCTTATCCGTCTGCGGATTGCTTTGCAGCTGGACTTTAACCATTTCATCCAATGTCATGTCATAGGAAGTGTAAACAGTATTGACTTTCCGGTTTGCTGTATCAAGGTGATCCTGTGTTGCTTCCGATAAATACTGAGTGCTGACGTAGCCGGTTTGGCCATTGGCTGTCACCCGTGCCCATCCGTTTTCTTCCTTATAGACAGTAACAGCAGTTCCTGAATCCAGCTTGGTAATAATGGCCGCATTGGTCGAAGGCTCGGATCTCATATTCAAATATGATCCAGGATCGACGGTCACCAATTTATATGTATCGGCAGAAGGCTTGGCAATCGACGGCTCTGCTGCGGGCTGATCTGCCTTTGGTAAAGGTTCTTCCATAACTGACTCAGGAGACGAATCAGATTTTGAACCCGGATTTTCAGCTGCCAAATATTGAGTATTCACATATCCTTCCTGGCCATAGACGTTTATTTTTGCCCAGCCATTGCTTTCAGACAAAACACTCACCTTTTTTCCTTTTGCAATCTTAAGAATAACAGATGCCTTTGTCGTAGGTTTATTCCTCAAATTTAAGCTGGAGCCAGCTTCTACATTTACATATTTAATGGTCGGTTCTGCAGGAGCGGCTTCGGAAGCACCCGGCTTGGCCGAAGAAAGATACTTGGCGCTGACGTAGCCATTTTTCCCATTGGCGTTAACTTGGGCCCAGCCATTGCTGACCGAGTAAACAGTAACGGAAGAGCCGTTGGCCAGCTTTGTTAAAATCGAAGCATTGTCAGACGCGCTCGCCCTTAGATTGAGATATGATCCAGGATTGACCGAGACGTATTGAGTCGTGGCCGAAGTTTTAGGCTGTTCAGCCTGTTTGGAAGAACTCGTCTTTGACGACAGATACTTAGCGCTGACATAGCCGTCTTTCCCATTGGCGTTAACCTTGGCCCAGCCATTGCTGACCGAGTAAACGGTGACAGAAGAGCCGTTGGCCAGCTTTGTTAAAATCGAAGCATTGTCAGACGCGCTTGCCCTCAAATTGAGATAAGATCCAGGGTTGACTGAAACGTATTGAGTTGAAGCTGCTGCAGTTTCAGGCTGTGCAGCGGTTTTGGCAGAACCTGACTTAGAAGGGGCCAAATACTTCGCGCTGACATATCCACTTTTGCCATTAGCAGTAACCTTGGCCCAGCCATTGCTGACCGAGTAAACGGTGACCGAAGAGTCGTTGTCCAGCTTCGCTAAAATCGAAGCATTATCAGACGCGCTTGCTCTAAGATTAAGATAAGATCCAGGGTTGACAGATACGTATTGAGTCGTGGTCGAAGTTTTAGGCTGTTCAGCCGGTTTGGAAGAACTAATCTTGGACGACAGATACTTAGCGCTGACATAGCCGTCTTTCCCATTGGCGTTAACCTTGGCCCAGCCATTGCTGACCGAGTAAACGGTGACCGAAGAGCCGTTGGCAAGCTTTGTCAAGATCGAAGCATTGTCAGACGCGCTCGCCCTTAGATTGAGATATGATCCAGGATTGACCGAGACGTATTGAGTCGTGGTCGAAGTTTTAGGCTGTTCAGCCGGTTTGGAAGAACTCGTCTTGGACGACAGATACTTCGCGCTGACATAGCCGTCTTTCCCATTGGCCTTAACCTTGGCCCAGCCATTGCTGATCGAGTAAACGGTGACGGAAGAGCCGTTGGCAAGCTTCGTCAAGATCGAAGCATTGTCAGACGCGCTTGCTCTAAGATTAAGATAAGATCCAGGGTTGACAGATACGTATTGAGTCGAAGCTGTTGACTGATTTACCTGTGCAGCCGGTGTTTCATTTTCCGAAGCATGAACAACCTGATTAAAAGCTGCAGTTGATAAAACAGCAAAACAGAAAGGTAGTATTGCTTTTTTCATCATGACCTCCTTTTGGAATCTGCTAAAATTTAGCACTCTAGCTAAATTTTATCATACTGATAGATTGACAAACTAAAAAACTCGTAAATAATGTAAAAATTTGTATCAGAATTTGGAGGAAATCGTATCATATCAGCAAATTATAAGAGGCAGAAGGATAAAAAGAGAAAGATATGGAGGAATGTGTCAATGGCTGGCAGATATGGCTTTGCTATAGTAGAAAAAACTAATGGCTGATTTTAAAACAAAAACCCTTCTCGAAAGAAGGGTAATTTGGGATTATTTCGTTTTTATCGCTTTTACCCTGCCGACCTGTCCATCCGTCAGCCTGACTTTTATACCGTGTGGATGGGTAGGTGACTTTGTGAGGATATCCTTAACGATTCCACTAGTCAGTTTTCCAGTTCTCTGGTCTGCTTTTAAGACTATGTCCACTTCCGCACCAGGGGTGATATCGTTTCTATTTTGGCCAGTCATTATTACACACCCATTTTCCGGCGGGAGTTGCTGACTTTTTTGGTTTGCTGGCTCTTCATTTTCTTGGTGGTCTGGGACTGGAACGAATTTGCGTTGCCGGATGAATTTTGATTCTTCTTTTTCTCGAGCTGTTTTTGTATCGCTTCCTGAAGGCTCATTTTCTTTGCTGACTGTTCTGGCTGCTGAGAATCGTTTTTGTTTGACATATATACTTCCTCCTATTAATTGGTCAATTATGTTCTTTTAAAAATTACAGTACCATATCTGATTGAACATAATGGTACAGGAGTTTAGCGGTGTTTTCAATTGATTCTTTATGTGTTCTCTCAAAGGCATGGGAGGAATCAATGCCAGGACCGATTAACCCGTGGACAATATCATGTCCCGACCTGATGGCGGCCGAGGCGTCCGATCCGTAATACGGGTAAATATCGAGTTTGTAGTCGATGCCATTCGTTTCTGCAAGCTGAACAAGATGTTTGCGCAATTCATAATGATAGGGTCCGCTGGCATCCTTCACACAAATGGATACTGTGTATTCATCGGTTGACTGGCCGTCACCCATGGCACCCATGTCGACGGCGAGGTATTCAACCGTCTCCGGGGGAATATTTGAATTTCCGCCATACCCTATTTCTTCATTATTAGAGATTAAGAAGTGGGTCGTATAGGGAAGCAAAACATTTTCCGTCCTAAGCTGTTTTATTAGCTGAAGAAGGATCGCTACGCTGGCTTTATCATCAAGATGCCTGGATTTAATGAAGCCTGATGGTGTAATTTGCACCCGTGGGTCAAAAGAGACAAAATCACCAACCTCAATGCCTAAAGCTCTGACATCGTTCGCGTTATGGACTTTTTCATCCAGGCGAACCTCCATATTTTCCTGGCTCCGTTCTGCCTTGCCTGCATCCTTATAGACATGGACAGATGTCTGGTGCATTAAAATGGTTCCGGTAAATCTTTGGCCTCCAGAGGTTTCAATTTCACAATATTCTCCTTCAATGGAATTGTATTTAAATCCTCCAATCAAATCCAGCTTCAGCCGGCCGCTTGGTTTGATTTCTTTTACCATTGCACCGAGAGTATCAACATGCGCTGTCAGCATCCTGTGATGTTGTTCATCCTTGCCGGGGAGGGTTGCAATTAATCCCCCTTTCCGGTTTCTTTCCGTATGTACACCCAGCTCTTTAAGATAGTTCTCAACAAAGCTGATCACTTCATTTGTATTGCCGGAAGGGCTTGGGATGGAGACCAGATCTTTAAGTAACTGGATCGTTTCTTCTGTGTTAGGATAAGCCATTGCAAAGCTCCTTTCAGTATATCGCGTTTCTTCTATTATACTGCTTTCTCTGATTAAAATAATCTTAAATAAAATATTGGAGAGAAGGATGAGCTGTTGGCTCAATTTTGTTCAATACATTTCCTGAAACCAGGAAGCAATGGCAAAGGGTGTGGTCGGCAACTGCAGGAGTAAGTAACCTGTATTCTAACATCCGAGAAGTCTGGCTCAATTGTCCTTTTAAAAGTATGATGAGAAGAAAAGGGAAATCAGTGAGACAGCTATAAGTGCAGAAGGAGAGGGAAAGATGGATCCGAAAACAAAATGGAACAAAAAGTACAATGAGCGTTTGATACATCTTGAAACGCCAGTGCCCAACGCAAGGCTAATCCAGCTTTCTTCCTATCTAGGAGGAGGGACGGCCCTGGACCTGGCATGCGGCCTTGGGGGAAACAGTCTTTTTTTGGCAAAGCTTAATTATTCAGTACAAGCAATGGATATCTCTGATGTGGCGGTGAAGTATCTTCAAGGCATGGCGGAAAAGGAAGGTGTGGCCGTATCTGCCGTAACGGCTGACTTAGAAAACATTTCCTCTCTATTATTTGAAAACAATTCATTCGATTTGCTCGTCATCACGTATTATCTTAACCGGCCATTGCTTTCTCTTGTAAAATCACTGCTTAAAGAAGACGGTTATTTCTTCATGGAAACCTACTATCATTCTCCTAAAAACGGGAATCAGAAAATTCCCAGTCGTTATAAGCTGCAATCCAACGAATTGCTGGATCAATTTAAAGAATGGAAGGTTCTTTATTTCGAGGAAAATGAAGAAGAGGGAAGGCAGACTATTTTTTGTCAGAAGACAGGTGGAGTCTGTACATAAGCTGGAGAGTTATGCATCAAAAGACAGGATTTATCGATCAAACTTCCGAATTTAATGAAAAACCTGTGTCCGGGCTGTGACAAGGGAAGAAGCAACTAAGTTAGTTATGTTCTATTTTGATGCGATTTCTGATTTATGCATCGTTCCCGGAGAGTTATGCATCGATTATTGGGAGTTATACATCAAAAAACAGGATTTATTGATCAAACTTTCGAATTTAATGAAAATCCTGTGTCGCCGTTGAGACAAGGGGAGGAACAACTAAGTTCGTCATGTTCTGCTTTGATGCGATTTCTGATTTATGCATCGTTCCCGGAGAGTTATGCATCGATTATTGGGAGTTATGCATCAAAAGACAGGATTTATCGATCAAACTTCCGAATTTAATGAAAAACCTGTGTCCGGGCTGTGACAAGGGAAGAAGCAACTAAGTTAGTTATGTTCTATTTTGATGCGATTTCTGATTTATGCATCGTTCCCGGAGAGTTATGCATCGATTATTGGGAGTTATGCATCAAAAAAATGGATTTATGCATCGAACATTTGGATTTAATGAAAAACCTGTGTCGCAGTTTTGACAAGGGGAGGAACAACTTCCTGTTCTGCTTTGCAACGCTTTCCGATGTCCTGCAGGTACCGCTCGTGGGACCTTTTTATAGTTTTTAGTTTAGGTATCCAGGATTATCATGATCAAACATCTGGAGGCGACAGTGGGTTGTTGTTTTCTGATGGAAAACTCATTCTGCATTAAAAAGTTGCCGAAGGTGATACAGAGTAAAAAAAGAAGAATTGTATACCCTAAGATTGCCTTTGGAGTATTTTAGAGAATACATTATATGCAGCAGTACTTATTGAACAAGGAATGGAAGCGGGAATATTGCCTTTTTATTGAGCACTTGCTTATCAAAGTTTCCTTCCAAATTGAAAGATTTTTGAGGATTAGAGAACAAAAGGTTCAACCCTGCAAAATGGTGCACAGAATGTCGGACGGTTACTATCCATTCCTGCTAACCTATTGATAAAGGAGGGACATATTGGTGCTTAAGAACATGAATGATGCAATGCAGTATATCGAGGAAAATCTTATGAACGAAATTGACTATAAAGTGGTGGCAAGATTAGCGCATTGTTCAGAGTATCATTTTAAAAGGATGTTTTCTTTCCTTGCAGGTATTACCTTATCTGAATACATCCGTCGAAGAAGACTTAGTCTGGCTGCATTTGAGCTCATTAATAGTAATATAAAAATCATCGATGTAGCTGTTAAATATGGATACCATTCACCGGACTCTTTTACCAGGGCTTTTCAGAATTTACATGGTGTAACACCGACAGAAGCAAGAAATAATGGTCAGCATTTAAAAGCCTACCCACTTATGTCTTTCCAATTATCAATTAGAGGAGGATATGAATTGAATTATCGAATTGAACAAAAAGAAGCATTTAACATTGTGGGAATTATGAAAAGAGTGCCCATTATTTTCGAAGGGGAAAACCCAGAAATTACAAAGATGTGGAAATCCCTTACAATCGAGAAAATAGAACAATTAAAAAGCCTTTCTAACGTCGAACCTACAGGGATGATTCAGGCATCTGCAAAATTTTCAGAAGGACGTATGGAGGAAAAGGGAAAGCTTGATCAGTATATTGGAGTGGCAACCACACAAGAATGCCCCGAAAACTTTTCAATACTTGAGGTGCCTGAATTGACCTGGGCCATATTCGAATCAACAGGGCCTTTCCCTAAAACGCTGCAGGAAACTTGGGGAAGAATTTATTCAGAATGGTTTCCAACTTCCAGTTTTGAACTCACAGAAGGACCCGAAATCTTGTCGATTAAAAATAGAGATTTAACTTCACCATCAGTAAAAAGCGAGATTTGGATTCCAGTTATGAAAAAGTAGTTTATTTTTGAAAAAATATTTATTGAGCTGTTGCTGCAGCTCTTTTTTTTTTTTCTATTTTAACCGATAAGTTCATTGTAAGTAAATATAATTAAGCGAACGGGCTCGTGAGTTAACGATGGTCAGGTTCTAAAATGAACAGGTTATGGAGATTTTCCTGTAGAATAAAATTTTCCAAGCTATCTGTCTTTAGTAAAATACCCCAATTAAGGAAACCGTAATTAACCTTGAAAAGGGAGAAACCATTAGTTTAGAGAAAACATGCAAGATCACTAAAAAATTTTGATATCATTTCCATCTTGAAATAGAGTGATTTTTAGATCCACTGAGCTTACAATATTATTCATGAATATTAATAGACTGTTGAGGTAACTAGATGCAGCCAAATCCAGCACCAATAAGACCTGATTTTAAATCAAAA
Source organism: Mesobacillus foraminis (assembly GCF_004340465.1). Classification (GTDB taxonomy): domain Bacteria; phylum Bacillota; class Bacilli; order Bacillales; family Cytobacillaceae; genus Mesobacillus_B; species Mesobacillus_B foraminis. The sequence goes on from NZ_SLVV01000010.1 coordinate 126,710, forward strand.
CTCTCTCGAAGGTACATAACGGTCAGCATGAAATTTTGGATCAGTCATGCGCTTGCCATAGGATGGATGATCTTTTCTATTTATCTATCACTCCCATGGTTAGCAGACCTGTCATCCATCGTTTCTCTTCCTGTTGCGGTCTTCATCATCGGGGGGATCGCTTATGTACCAGGATATATGAACGCCTTTCTTGTCGTGAGCTTGTTATTTGATAGACAGCCAGCTTTTAAAAATGAATCTCCCTCTGATCCTGTAGCCTTGCTTATTGCAGCATATAACGAGGAGGGGGGAATCTTTAACACTTTGGAATATGTAGCGAATCAAGACTACAATGGAAAGTTACACATCTTTGTGATTAATAACAATTCAACAGACAACACTGTAAAAGAAGTTAAAAGGGCAAAAATAGGTTTAGATTTGAATATTACGATTTTACATGAGGCGAAGCCCGGTAAGTTCCACGCTTTGAATAAAGGGCTGCAGCGTGTGATGACTCCTTATGTGATCACTTTAGATGCAGATACATTGCTTCATCCATCTGCTGTCCGTTTACTGGTATCAAGGATAAAAACCAGCCCTTCAAATGTATCTGCGGTAGCTGGTTCCATGCTGGTTCGCAACAGCCGTGAAAGCATCTGGACCAGAATCCAGGAGTGGGATTATTTTCTGGGTATTACATCGATCAAAAGATTGCAAGGTTTGTACCAGGGGACACTGGTTGCCCAAGGTGCCTTTAGTTTGTATAAAACAGACTGTGTGCGGGAGGTTCAAGGATGGCCGGACGCAATTGGTGAAGACATCGTATTAACTTGGCGACTATTGCACAATGGGTGGAAAGTGTATTCCGAACCTTTAGCGGTCGCTTTTACCGATGCACCTGCTACCCTCAGTCATTTTGCTAAACAACGCTCAAGATGGGCAAGAGGAATGATTGAGGGGTTGAATGAAATTAAACCTTGGAATCAGCCTCAATTGTATACGAAATACCTTACCGGGGTTAATTTTGTGATGCCATATTTGGACTTTGTTTATACTTTCTGCTGGATTCCAGGATTGATATTAGCCTTTTTTGGACACTTCTGGATTGTAGGGCCAATGACTCTGCTGGTTTTGCCTTTGACCATGATCAGCTATGGTTTGCTTTATATATATCAGAAACATTATGTATTTAAAAACCTTAATCTTAGAGTCAGGAAAAACAGATCGGGATTTATTTTATTTATCATTTGTTATCAGATGATTATGTCTCCGGTTTCGGTTTGGGGCTATCTGCAGGAGTTATTTAAAGTGAAACGTGTTTGGAAGTAAGATAACAGTTGTTAAAAACTTAGGGAAGTTCTTTTATTAAATTCAGTAAAAAAACATAAATACAATAATAAGAAACTGACATTCTCAAAGAGCGGAATGTCAGTTTTTAGTTTCATGACTATGGACAGGTTGACAAGCGCTCACAATAAAATCAACTAATTCGGGCGCGGCTTCTCTTTAGACCGCACGCTTTGGCTGAATTCGCTCGGAGTCAGCCCTGTATATTTGCGAAACTGCCGGGTAAAGTGGTTGTAATTATGAAAGCCGACGTCATGGGCAGCTTCATTTGCATTCCGATTCGTATGGGCAAGGAGCAAGGCAGCCTGCTTAATGCGCATTCGGTTAAATGCTTCTACAATCGATTCTCCGGTGTTTTCTTTAAATAGATGCGCTAGTCTCGATGGAGAAAGTCCAACACTGCGGGCCAGGTCCTCGACTCGAATCGTCTCCTGCATCCGTTGAGCGAGTAAATAAAGTGTTTCTTCAACCCTTGGATCAAACTCGCTGGTTTCTTGTTTTGCGAGCAGCATCAGAACCTCCCTCAGCGCGCACAAACACAATTCGTGCCAATAGGCTCCTTGCTCCCGGGAGTCAGAAAGGATTCGGCGAAAAGCATGGTAGACTCGATCCCTCAACGCTTGCTGCTCGATGTGCCGGATGGTCAGCGCCTCGTGCGGCAGCAGACTTGCGTCCATGAATCCGCCAGTAAAATGCGCCCAAACGAAGTGCCAGTTTTTTCCTTCAGGTGTACCGTAACGGTGGGGAGTTCCGGGCTTTAACAATGTTACATCACCTGTCTTTACGCGCCTCTCGCACCCGTCTGCCTCGAAGTAGCCTTCACCGCCTAGCGTGTACGTGATAAGCCAATCACTCATGCCTTCCGGACGTACAGTAGAATAGGTGTCGCGCTCATGAAAATGTCCGGCAATCACCATGCTGTAGGCCAATCCGTCATAATTAGAGGGGGTGTCCAGCTCCATTGCACTCATCCCTTCCTGAAAAGTCATTTATTAAGAATAGTTTAGCTTAACTGAGGGCGGCATAAAAGTATGTTTGTTTAGAAATAGCAGAATCGTATGAATTGTTAGCAAGATTCATCCTTCTTCCAAGGGTTGTTGCAACCGTATAATGAAGGTGTGCTAAATAACACTAACAGCAGCAAAAGGGGAGGGTAAAAACATGGTATATAACCACCGGGTGTTAACGATTGAGCAAAAGCGACAGTTTGAAACGGAAGGCTATTTAGTCGTCAAAGGATTGTTTACGGAGGAGCAGCTGTCGGAGATTGACAAGACATTCGAGGATATCAGCCTTCAGGTGATCCCGGGACATTTTGAGCCGGATTTGCGGCAGGAAACAAACGACCCGCTAAAGCGTTATCCGAGGGTCATGCATCCGCACCGGTTTAATGGAACAGCTAAACGGTATATGCTGCATCAGCCGGTAATGGATGTGCTTGCCGATCTTTATGAGGAAGAGCCGCTGGCTGCCCAAAGCATGTTCTATTACAAGCCTCCGGGTGCACGTGGGCAGGCGCTTCATCAGGATAATTTTTACTTAAAGGTCGAGCCGGGCAACTGCATTGCCGCCTGGACGGCGGTCGACGCGGCTGATGAAGAGAATGGAGGGCTCTTAGTAGTGCCGAAGACGAGTGCATATGACATCGTATGTCCTGATTTATCCGATTCTAAAGAATCGTTCACAACACATTACGTGAAGCCGCCGAAGGACCAGAAGGCGATTCCGGCAGTGATGGAGAGGGGCGATGTGCTCTTCTTCAATGGGAATCTCATTCACGGCTCGTACCGCAATAAGACGAAAGATCGTTTCCGGCGCTCGTTTATTTGCCATTACGCCAACAGTTCTGCTACGCACATCGCTACACATTATCGTCCTCTGTTCCGAGCCGACGGCACCCCTGTGGAACTGGAGAGCAATCCGGATGGAGGTCCGTGCGGCGTTGAGTACGATACACCATATCACCACTAAACGTGAGCCGCGGCTTGAGGTGCTCATGTCCTGGTGGGGAATGAACGGACTGGGATATCAAGACGGCGCTGGCGAGGAATGGAGCATGGAGGAGAAGGTGAGGCGCATCGCCGAGGCGGGCTACAACGGTATTAACGGGATGCTGCCGGAGGGCAGGGAGGCTGAACGATGGCATGAGTTGCTGGATCAATACAATCTTTCATACAGCGTAAACGCGTACCCGAAAACGGCGGAGGAGCTGGATGTTTTTCTTTGCAAGGCAAAATCGTTTGGAAGGGTTGATTTTGTTAACGTACAGGTCATGAGGCCGTTTTTGGCCGGTGAGCAAGCGGTACAGCTGCTTGCGGACATGGCGGAGCTTTCGCAGTCTGCAGGCATTCCGGCATATATTGAAACGCACCGGGGCACAATCACGCAGGATCTGCTGCGCACGGTAGAGTATGCTCAGCGCCTGCCAGGGCTGGAGCTTACGATTGACTTCTCCCATTATGTGGTTGCCGGGGAAATGCGTACGGTGTCGGAAGAGGCAGAAGAGCTGCTCCAGACACTGCTCCCCCGGACGAAGAGCATACATGCACGAATTTCGAATGGGGAGCAGGTGCAGATTGATATCCCCATGTCTGGGAGTATGGGTGAAGAGGGTGCCGCCGACACATATGAACACCCGATGTTGAAGCACTTTCAACGCTGGTGGCTCGGAGGGATGCGCAGCTGGCGTCAAGCGGCAAAGGAAGGCGAGGTGCTGCCGTTTGTCTGCGAACTGGGACCGCCGCCTTATGCGATTACGGTTCGCGGCCGTGACGACCTGCCGTGCGAGGTGAGCGACCGCTGGACACAAGCACTGCTGTTTGCCAGGATCGCCCGGTCTCTATGGGAGCAGATTTAAAAAGAGCAGAGGGAATTGTTTATAAAACCCTGTTTGCCAATTGAAAAAGCCTTTGTAAGTCAAGGGTTTTTTCGGCTTGGCGGCCTAATTTTGACTGTGCAAATTTGTGGCACAAGCTTTCCTATGGTGCAAAATGATGAGGAAGTAAGAAAAAGACAGACTTATGGTTTGCCTGGCTGTAACACACTGGAACAGAGTGTAATCATTGATTATGTGCTGTGTGGCTGCCAGCTATTCTAGTCCTGAAGGGCGATCTTTAAGTTCATTGTCTTTATATTGGCCCTTAGATGAGGGGGCTAAATCAATTATTGCAATCGAGCTATTGGATCAAGTTTTACCTTGATCTAAATCAACAAGGTTCAATCAATAATGAATCCCTAATGAAGGAGGTAATTTCTTATCAGAGCATATAGTATTGACGTCAAGAATACGGAAAAAGAGATATACCCACTTGAAACAAAGCTTGGGGGAGTAAATGCAGCCGGAGAAAGTTATAGCTTTACAAATTATTATATGGAAAAGAATGGGGAGCCATTTTTTGGTATAAGCGGTGAGTTTCATTTCAGCAGATATAGCTGTGATAAATGGGAAGATGAAATCATCAAAATGAAAATGGGAGGGATCAATATGATCCCAACCTATATTTTTTGGAACCATCATGAAGAGGAACAAGGGTTATTTGTCTGGGATGGAAATAAAGACCTCAGGAAATTTGTTAGTCTATGCGGAAAGCATGGATTAGGCGTCATTTTAAGAATCGGTCCATTTGCACATGGAGAGGCAAGAAATGGCGGAATTCCTGATTGGCTTTTCGGCAGACCCTTTGATCTTCGTTCAAATGATCAAGAATATTTGAGCTATGTAAAAAGGTTTTATCAAGAAATTGGAAAGCAGATTCAAGGATTCCTCTTTCAAGACGGTGGTCCTATCATCGGAACCCAGATCGAGAATGAGTACGAACATGCAGGTGCACCTTGGGAAATGACAAATGGAACAGGTAATGAATGGGTACCCGCAGGCAGAGATGGGGATGAACATATTATTAAATTAAAGGAGTTAGCCTGCCAGTCTGGAATCCAAACTCCAATCTATACGAGTACTGGCTGGGGAGGCGCTGCAGCCCCTGTTGAGGAAGTACTCCCATTATGGGGTGGCTACGCTTTTTGGCCATGGATATTCTATGGTGACGTAAAGGAGCATCCGGCGACACCCGAATATATTTTTAGAGATTATCATAACGATCACCAGAAAAACGAGGGATTTGATCCTGCTTATGGCCCTGAGAGTGTGCCATTTGCTTGCTGTGAAATGGGGGGAGGGATGACGGTTTTCTATAAATACAGGTTCAAGCTGCCATATGAAAGTGTTGATGCAATGGCAGAAATGAAGGTGGCTGGCGGATGTAACTTTGTAGGCTACTATGTTTTCCATGGTGGTTCAAATCCGAAGGGGAAAAAGTCACCTTTTTTGAACGAAAACGCCACACCAAAAATTTCGTACGACTATCAAGCTCCAATAGGTGAGTTTGGACAAATCAGAGAGTCATATAAAAGACTGAAGCGTCAGCATTACTTTTATAAAACAGTGGAGGAAAGCTTTTGTAAAACCAAAACGGTCCTTCCGTATAATGTCATAGAGATTGACCCATATGATATTGAAACATTAAGGTTTGCCGTAAGAGCACATAGAGATTCCGGTTATGTTTTCATTAATAATTATCAGGATCATGTTGAAACAAAGGATCAAAAAGACTTTGCTATTACCGTTAATCTTGAGAATGAAGAGATTCGTTTTCCGAAATCCGGCGGTATGTCGTTATCGAAGGATGAGTGCTGTATCCTTCCCTTTAACATGGATTTGAAAGGATTAAATCTTAAATATTCCACTGCACAATTCCTAACGAGCATGGAGCATGAGGGGGAAACTTACTTTTTCTTCTTCACTCCGAAAGGAATGAATGTTGAATATTATTTTGATCGTAATGATATTCAAGAGGTACAAGTAGAGAATGGGAACATCATTTCTGAAGATTATACATTGATAGAAGTAGGCAATGAGGATATGAGTGTCATCGACATCAAGCTGAAATCGGGCAGGACACTTCATATTTGTACGTTGACAAATGAACAAAGCTTGAACTTTTGGAAGTTTTCATACCGCGGGAGAGAACAGGTTTTCATTACGAATGCTGCCTTGCTGATAGACGAAGAAAAAATAAGACTCGAAAGCGAAGGTCTTGAGGATATTGAAATCAAATCATTCCCTGGCCTTATGGATTCGATTTCTATAGCCGGAGAGGAGATTAGGGGTCGCAACCATGGATTGTTCATGGAATATAAGAAAACAATTTCAAATTGCCATACAGGCATAGAGGTCAAAATGGTCAACCAAAATAAAGCGGTGATTCATTTTCAGCCCGAAGCTTTTGATGATGTAAAAGAACTTCTTCTGCAAATTGATTATGCCGGCGATATTGGATATGCGTTTATTGATGGCGAGTTAATACATGATAATTTTTGTAATAATGATCTATGGGAAATCGGCCTGCAACAGCATAAACAAGACCTGCTAGCAAAAGGAATGTATATTTATATCTCCCCATTAAAAGAGGGCAGCTTTGTCAAGAGTGATTCACCAATGGCAGCAAGAGCTGAGGTGATCAATAAACAAATTGCTGAAATCAAATCCATCAATGCTACTGCTATTCGTGAGTTTGAAATAGAGGTGTAAGGGTTTACTGAGTTCTAGAATGGTGTAATATTAATGTTATTTTTAAAAAATCTAGAGCTGAAATTTACATAAAAAATGATTTTATTTTAAAAAGAGTAAGTTCCAGCCACGGGAATTTTACTAGCAATCTAATCATTGGTATTTATACTTGAGACCCATCATGCTATGAAGTTTCCCCAGCAGCATGTAGCATACATTAGTAATCAGCATTAATTGCTATTAAAAAAATCTGAACTATTTTAAGGAAAAGCAAATAATCCATTTGTTTGCTTATGTAGGAAGAGGACATTTGGCGGGATCCAAGGCTTTATCGGCTTTGGATCCTTTTTTTATTATGGGGAGGTGTCCCGGAAACGCTGGAACCAAACAAAGTTGACTCACTTACAAAATTCCGGGGTAGGTTTTATAGGCTGAGAAGAAAATTGTCAATATATCATTAAAAGGAGAATTTCAAAATTAACCCACCGAAGATAGGTTAAAAATCATAATTTGAAAACTAATCATTTTGCTCCTAAGGAGGCTGGAAATCCTGGTATTTCCCCTAATACATTAAAAATTAACATGCTAGGGCTGGCAATAATAGATAACTTGCGTGTGAAAGGGGGACAAAATATTTTAGATTAAAAAGTTAAACCGGGTAAACTTGTGTCGAGTTTTTAAATTGCTTTGTTGTTAACCCGGTGATTTTCTTAAATGTTCTGCAAAAATACTGTGAATCACTAAAGCCAACTTCATGGGCTATCTCGTAAGTTTTATTATTAGTATTTTTCAAAAGCTCCTTTGCCTTCTCGATACGGGTAAGTGTTAAAAACTCGATTAATGTTTTCCCTGTTTCTTGACTAAACATATGACTCAGATAGGAGGCACTTACATTTACTGCTTCTCCAACCGTTTGGAGAGATATCTGTGAGTCCCAATAATTTTCGTTTAAATAGTCTACAGCCAATTGTACCGACGAAGAGTATCGGCTGCTTAATTTGTTCCTTGCAGAAAGAACCAGGGATAGCATTTCCTCCATATAGGTAAGAACATCTTTATAATATCTAATCCAGCTAGCTTTCACCTCTAATTGGTTAATTTGGTGCATCACTTCAATTTGATCCATTTCGATCTCTTTTAAATAATGTGAGATTGTCAGGGTAAAATCTATTAAGAAATAATAAGTTGTAAATGGTGAATGAGAAATGCTATTCTCCAGATAAGAAGAATAAGTTCGTACGAAGTCAGGAATATCACTTTCCAAACCAAACTTTAAAAAGTCAATTAAGTTTCTTCTTTTAAAGTTCTGCAGTTCTTTTTTTGACTCAATATTATTGGGATCTTTAGAACTATACTTTTGTATCATCATTGAGTAGCTTTTCTCTTCGTCTGCTTCCGAGAAAGAAAAAGCAATTCCCTGAATCCTGCTTTCTACTTTGCCAAAGCCCATAATGAATTGGTTAGAGAGGTTATTCTCTTCTTGTTCAAGTAAACGCTGTCTTATTTGCTCAGACTCCTGTTCTAGTGTCTGTTTGGATTCTCCCATCATTATAAAAATAGATTCCTTTGATTTTCTATTAAACCGTAAACAATTGTATTCATTCTCTATCCAATCAATCGCGTTTGTTTCATTCGTTGATTCGACGATGATAACATAGTAGTAAGGTGAAACAAGATTAATATTTAAAGTTGCACCTTCTTTAATAGCTTCTGAAGAAGAAAAGGATCCTTCACATAGCTCATATAAGAATTTATCTCTGGAAGCAGACTTATTTTGCAATACTTGTTCTTCTAATGCACTTAATCTTTTATGACTGATTTCTTCCTCCACTATTTTAGAGGCCACCTTTTTTAAGACATTAAGCAGGTCTTGTGAGCTAACAGGTTTTAGGCAATATTCCGTCACTTGAATCCGCATCGCTTCTCTTGCATATTCAAACTCATCATGTCCACTCAGAATAATTATTTTTACAGAAGGCATTTTTTCGCGAAGAATTCGACTAAGTTCCAGTCCGTCCATAAAAGGCATTTTAATATCAGTTATAACAATATCTGGTTGGGTTTTCTCGATTAATGGAAGTGCAACTTCACCGTCCGATGCGTCACCACAATAAATAAATCCTTCCTGATTCCAATTAATACTTTTTCCAATCCCTTCACGTATTGCCATTTCATCATCAACTAAAAAAACTTTCTTCATTATTTCACCTCTCTGCTGGAATGATTAAACTAACACGAGTTCCGGAGCCATACAAGCTATTGATCGTTATACCGAAAGACGGACCATATTGTAGTCGAATGCGTTGATGAACATTTACCATCCCAAAACCTCCTTGATCCTTTTCGAATGGGAGTCCTGAGGATAATTGTTGACGAACTTCTCTTAACTTGTCATCAGTCATTCCAATTCCATTATCAATCACATCAATTGAGATATTTCCTTCTGGGGTAAAATCCCCTTTGATTCGAAGCAATCCTTTACCCCGTTTGTTTTTAATCCCATGGTATATTGCATTTTCAATAATGGGCTGTAGTGTTAACTTTATAATTTTGTATTTTAAAATGTCATCATTTAAATGAAAATTGACATCTAATATATCTTGATATCTCATTTTTTGAATGGTTAGATAATTCCGGACGTGATTAATCTCATCTTCTAAGAGAATGAAATCTTTTCCTTTACTTAAGGTGATTCTAAAAAAATAGGATAATGCTTTGGTTATTTCAATTACCTCTTGGCCTTTTTTTGCTTCTGCCATCCAAATAATGGTTTCGAGTGAGTTATACAAAAAGTGCGGGTTGATCTGGGCCTGCATTGTACGTAACTCTGCAATTTTTAATTGCTTTTGCTCATTAACACTTTTCATCAGCAATGCCTTTATTTTGATAATCATACTGTTAAAGTTTTCACTTAGGTCTGCGATTTCATCTGTACCTTTATTAACAATTTTAACCTCAAGGTCTCCTAAGGAAGCCTGTTTCATTTTTTCTTTTAACATACGAAGTGGGAGTATTAACTTGGATGTAATAAAAAAATATAATCCAATCGTTAGGATAACAAGTGAACCAACTGTCAGTACAATGAGACTTCTAATTTCATGTGCTTCTTTGGTTATTTCAGTCAAAGGTACATATCTAATCACTTTCCATCCCGTTAAATTGGATGTTTCATAAACGATAAATGTTGTACCTTGTGTTAAAAATCCAGATTTATTTCCAATTATTTGTGTGGATACCGGAACGTTTGCAAATTGGGGATTCGAAAATAATAATTTACCTGTTTCCGATTTTATATGGAATGTTCCGGAAGAATTTAATGCCGCTTCGTTAAGAATATTTTTAAATACGGAAGATTTAACAAGAATATTAATAAATCCTATTACTTCTTTAGAACGATCCGAAACGATTGTACTGGTCATAGAGAGTACAGGGTTACTATTTTTATAAATGGGTTCGATTATTGTTTTAGTTGGATCATCAAGCAGACTGACAAATGGAGGTTTAGAAATGGCCTCTTTATCTAATAGATGAACCCCTCGGTCTTCACTAACCGCTTTCCCATCAGTACTGATAATTTTTATATTCATAATACTATCGCTGTATTGGTAACTCTCTCTGTATAGCCTTATCATTCCTAAAATACTTTTTGATTCCTCAGCGGTATTTTGCTTGTCAATTAAAAACTGGACGGTGCTATCTTTCTTGCCGATTTCAGTAAATCTTTTAATATCCTGAAAAACTACATCAAATTCCCTGCTCAATTGTCCTACTTGAATTTGAGCTAATGAGTAAGATTTTTGAGCAACAATATTGTATGATTTTATATAGGAAATTATCCCTACAAGAATAAGAGGGAGTACGGTTAAAAAAAGGAACATAATTAAAAGTTTGGTTCGTAAGCTTGAATTGACCCAATTTATAAATCTCATTACTATCCAACCTGCCATAATGTAATAATGCCCGAGCAATTTTGGGGGAATTTAAAATCTTCTTAAAGTTTAAATTGTCTTAGGCTATCTTTCATTTCCTGAATTCGTTCTACGAGTTTAGAGGATGCATCTGAAACTTCTACTAAAGTAGTTAACTGCTCTAGTCCCATTTCTACAATATTATCAACTACTTTATTACTAATTTTTGAGCTTTGTTCAATATCAAAAATAATTTGTTGAACACTTAGCATCTGATCAAATGCCTCCTGCATATCCTGCTTAATGCTCTCCATTTCAAACCCCTGTTTTTTTCTAATTGAGCTAATCGTTTGGAAATCATTCAAAATCTGTTCAGTTATAGATTTTTTAGATTCATTGTTTTCATAAATCTCACTGTTTAGATTTTTGATAGAAGATACAAAGCTAAAAACATCCTTTATTTTTGGGTTGAATTTTTGCGAAATTTTATTTATTTCAGTGGAAGCTTCATTTAACCGAATTAATCCATTATGTAACCTTTCATTTTCAATGTTTCCAGGGACTTCATTAACAATAGTATTCGACAACAAAATGAGTTCTTTTGAAATACCATGAAGCAATTGAATATATCCATTCATTTCAGTAGACCATCGGTGAAGTTTATCCGTTTCATTGTTAACATTAAGTATTAATCGGCTAGTTTGCGCTAAGTGTTCATTATAAGAGTTCATTTGATCGTATATTTCAGTTGATATATTTAAAGACCCCTGAGATTGAATTTTCATTTTATTAGCTTTTACTAATATTCCATTAAACTTAAAAAGTAATTGTTCAAATGTAGAAACAGATTTTTGGATGAGTTTATCTTGTTGATGAAGATTGACTGAAATGGTTTCGGCAGCTTCTGCAACTTCCTCACCAGCAAGCTGGTTTTCAAGAATACTTTGATGTATATCTTTTGAAGTTAAGACAACTAAATCATTTGTTTTTCGAACGTTTAAAATAATATCCTTTAAATTTTGAAACATACGGTTGTAAGAACGACATAAATCTCCCATCTCATTTTTAGGAAAGTCGGATATTATTCCTATGGTTAAATTTCCTTCCGCAATTTCATTTGTTTTTTGCCCTAAGCTGCGAATCGGTTTTACGAAATTTCCTGATATGTATATAGCAAATAAGAGTGAAGTAACAACCACTCCTATGAATGAACAGATAAAAATGATGATGTCCCTTTTTAAACTAGCCGCAATAGCATTTTCTGATTGTCCTTTAACCAAAAGGGTTTTTTGTAATAGGGATTGAACTTTCGTATCGATGATGTCTGTGAGAATTGTAATATATTCATAGGTGATATTTCGTTCATCTGCAGTGGTGTTAATTTGTATTTGCTCGCCTAGCTTGTCTATGTATTCGGTAGTGGTTATTAAAGTTTCTCGAACCTCTGAAATCTCTTCTGTAAATTGACCTTCTTTATCATCCAGTTCAATTTTATCCAAGTTTTGATACATCTTATTAAGGTGATCGTATTGACTGCCATTTTCAAAGTGTACTTTGCCATAGGCAATATCCCGGATTTCGGCATCTAACTTTTGTTTAAGTGTACCATTGATGGAATTAGTCAACGTAATGGTTTCCATCATTCCACTATATTGCTTAAGGTACCCAAAGAAAAGAGCAATTTGTACACAATTAATTGTTGCTAACCAGAATAGAATCACCATAAATACAAGGATTAATTTTTTCCTTAATGGTAAATCGGAAATTTTTGGATACGCTTTCACGATTATTCTCTCCCCTCTAGACCTATTTTACAATGATAATATTTTAAATGTAGATATATTTTTAATTTTTCAAAAAGTCTTAGGGAGATAATCATTTATGGATTTGTAAGAAGAAGAAGCAAAAAAATTAGTAATTCAAGCTGCTCTCTTTATCCTAAGGCATTTTTAAGGGATCAAATTGTAGGAGTAAACCAAGTCACGGTGTGATACGAAACAGTCTCAACTAATTGACGATTGCAGCCGTGAATAGAGAACAAGATGATTAATTGACCAGTTTTAATAATTATGCAGACAGATGCCCCATGCAAATTAGCAGTAGTGTTAAGTGTATGAGAATTATGAGGCGTTTTTTTCGTATTAATATTAGATTTTCCAGGAATAAATTCCAATTTAATAAAAATGCAATACCTCCAAAAATATTTGCAGTTTTTCTTACCTTTTATGAAAGGTACAAAAGAAATTTACAATATTTTCGAAATATACTCCATTAACCTTATGTATGTAAACGCTTTATAATTAAAGGGGTACAAAGGCTATCCTCAAACATAAATACCTTATTCATCTCTGCGGATTCTTCTACTTCCTTAGAACATCTCAATTCACCGATTAATGACCCCTTACCCATTTTAGAATTAATCTGTTTCTAATAATAAATACCAAAAATATAGATATACGGATTATCCCGAAGGAGACGATGGTCCCAAGTGAGTTCCTGCGTGGAGGAGGTGAGGCCATAAAAAAGGCCTTGGATAAGACTTTACTAGGTAATTTTGTTTAAACGTTATGAGCAAAGGAGGCAATTTCCCTATGGGGGCAAAAAAGTGGTTATCACGATCTATATCACTGGTATTATTAATCTCCTTACTCCCAGCGCCAGCCATACAAGCAAAGGAGATTGATAGTGTGGAAAATAGATTGATTGCACACTATGATATGTCAAAAGCAAATGGAAAGTTAAAAGACGTGACTAACAACGGGTTTGATGCTGAATATGTTGGGTTCAGTGATGGAGACTTCTTAGAAGAACAAAATAATATGGTTCTAAACTTTACTGGGGATAAATCTAAATATGTTAAATTACCAGCCGGGCTTATTGACGATGAAACATTCACAATTGAGACAACATTTAGCACAAGCACAAGTGCTGCACATTGGCTATACAGTATAGGCAACAAAGCGGGAGTTTGGCCTAATGTGAAAAATTACATCTTTTTAAACCCAAAACAAGGGAATGGAACGGTTAGATTTGGTATAAAGAACTCCGATAAGGAACTTCTTTTTCAAAACTCCACAATTAATTCAGGGGATTATAATACCTTTACAACGACTTTTAAAGAGGGGGAAATTTCCCTTTATCTAAATGGGGAGCAAGTCGGAACACTACCTCATACCTATTCAGTAAGTGAAATTTTAAAAGAAGGTGTTGATCCTAATGCAAATTCCATTGGATTTATTGGGAAATCACTTTATGAACCTGATGCCGCATTTACAGGGAAAGTAACGGAATTTAAAGTGTATAACTATACTTTATCTGCAAAAGAAGTCAAAGAAAAAGTAACCTTAACAGATAAGGAAATTGTTGAAATGGCCAAGGCAAACTTAGAAATACCAAACTCAAATGACATTCGCGGCAATGTTACGTTACCTGCAAGTTCCAATAAAGGTGCGACAATCACATGGGAAACGGACAGTCCAGATGTAATTAATGTTAAGGATGCAGTAAATGATGATTATGATGATATTCCTGCGGGTGTTGTAACAAGGCAGGACACTGATAAAAAAGTAAGATTAACAGCTACGATTGCTTCAGGCGAAATAAGTGATAAAAAGGAAATCTCCCTTACCGTTAAGGCTAAACCGGGAAAAAAGAATTTTACCTCGTATTTAATGACTCATTTTACAGGTGAACATGATATTGGAGAACAGATTTATTTTGCTAGTAGTACAGATGGTTTAAACTGGAAAGACTTAAATGATAGTAACCCCGTATTAACGTCCAATATTGGTGAAAAGGGTGTTCGAGACCCATATATTTTCCGTTCAGCAGAGGGAGACAAATTCTATATCATTGCAACAGATTTAAGAATTGCGAACGGGAAAGGATGGGGTGCAGCACAAACAGCTGGAAGTAAATCGCTTATTGTCTGGGAATCTACTGATCTAGTAAACTGGTCAGAACCTAGAATGGTAGAAGTGGCTCCGCCTAGCGCAGGGGATGCATGGGCTCCTGAAGCTTTTTATGATGAAAAAACAGGTGAGTATGTTGTGTTTTGGGCTTCCACTGTTAGCAATGAACAAGGAGTATTTGAACCACACAATATCTATTATGCAAAGACAAGGGATTTCCATACCTTCACAAAACCTAAAGTGTTTATTGATCGACCAGGTGAAACTCATATTATTGATACCACAATCATTAAAGATGATGGCATGTTTTACCGATATTCAGGAGATGGACATATAACGATTGAAAAAAGTGATCAAATACTTAATCCATGGACAAAGGTTGGAACAATAGAATCTTCAACGGGATTAACGGGTCATGATGTAGAAGGACCGTTAATATTTAAATTCAATGATAAAGAAGAATGGAACTTGATGGTGGATCAGTATGCAACTGGCAAAGGATATCTTCCGCTGCTAACCACTGATCTATCAAGTGGTGAATTTAGAACATTAACGGCATCAGACTATTCCTTAGGTTCTAACAAAAAGAGACATGGTTCTGTTCTGCCTATAACAAAAGAAGAGTACGGGGCTGTCATGGCGAAGTGGAATAAAATAGTCGAGGCACCTGATGAAGAAGAGCAAGAAGAGCCCATCCTGGATTACAACTTCGAGGAAACACCAACAGATAATAGGATTAAGGATGATTCAGGAAATGATCATTCAGGAACATTGAGTGGCAATGCAACTTATATAAAAGATGAGGAAAAGCATTCTAAGGTACTATATCTAGACGGTACCGCCAATACATTTGCTTCCTTCCCAACAGGTTTCTTTGATGGAAGAGACACGGTAACGATTTCCATGGATATCAAAGCAGAAACAGTATCAGGGAATTTCTTTACCTTTGCAGTAGGTAAGAACAACCAGAAATATATGTTCTTAAGAACACGTGATAATGAAATAAGAAATGCCATTACGGTAAACAGCTGGTCTAGTGAGCAAGAGGTTAAAACTAGTACGTCTTCCATCCAGAGCAAGTGGATGAATGTCAAACTTGTCATTACACCGACAAGTATGAAGATGTATAAAGATGGCATTCTTGTTGCTGAAAATAAAAATGTAACAGTGGCAATGAAAGACTTAGGAGCAGACTTATCAGCATTCTTAGGAAAGTCTTTTTACTCAGGTGACCAATATTTCAAAGGTTACTTTGACAACGTGAAAATCTATAATCGTGCTCTTTCCGAAGCAGAAATTTTAGAAATGTCCATTCAACCGACTGAAATTGGTAAATTTGTGGTACCAGGTCAAAAAGGTCAAGCCGAAATAGATACTAAATCAAAAACCATTACAGTTCACCTCAAAGAAGGACAGGATTTTGATTTGAAAAACTTGATCCCAACTATTACTATTTTACCTGGTTCTAAGGTTAGTCCAGGTTCTGGTGAAGCACAAGATTTCACAAAGCCTGTTACTTATACAGTGACGGATAAGGATGGAAACCAGCAAGAATGGGTTGTGAAAGTGGAGATTTATCCATCAGGTACACTGCCCGGGCTTTATGCTGACCCACAAATCGCTGTTTTTGGGGATACGTATTATATATATCCTACAACAGACGGATTTACCGGGTGGTCAGGTTCTCAGTTTAAAGCGTTTTCCTCAAAAGATTTGGTCAATTGGAAAGATGAGGGAGTCATCTTGGATCTGGCAACGGACGATGTTACTTGGGCAGATAACCGTGCATGGGCACCTACAATCACAGAAAAAGATGGGACGTATTACTATTACTTCTCTGCAGACGCCAACGTAGGTGTAGCAACATCTGCATCTCCAAAAGGGCCATTCAAGGATGCTCTAGGCAAACCGTTAGTGCCGAGTGGGAAGTACCCAGGCCAAGCAATTGACCCATTTGTATTTAAAGATGATGATGGACAGTATTATTTCTATTGGGGAAATGGAAGTTTATTTGGTGCAAAGCTAAACGATGACATGGTTTCATTTGCTCAGAATCCAGTGAATATGACACCTGCTAATTTTAGAGAAGCGCCTGTTGTATTTAAGCGAAACGGTGTGTATTACTTAATGTGGTCTGAGGATGATACAGGTAGTGAGAACTATCAGGTTGCGTATGCAACAGGCTCGTCTCCAATGGGACCTTGGACCAAGAAGGGCGTCATTCTTAGTAAAGATTTAAGCCTTGGAATTAAAGGACCTGGGCACCACTCTATATTGAATATACCAAACACGGATGACTATTATATTGTTTATGCCCGCCATGCAATTCCTGATGGAAACGGTTTTAACCGTGAAGTTGTGATTGACAAGATGGAATTTAACTCGGATGGTTCTATAAAACAAGTTAAACCAACACTAAAAGGTATAACTGACCCAGTTTATATAGAGAAAGAGAAAGGAGATACTGAGAGTCCAAAAGGTCACTTTCAAATTAACGATGGGGCTGATTATGCAAATGAATCAACCGTCACCTTATCTTTAGAAGCTACGGATGACAGTGGCCTTGTTCATGAGGTTCGCTTCTCTACTGACGGAAAAGAATGGACAGATTGGGAAGCTTATGAAACCTCTAAAGATTTTACGTTCCCGTCCGGTGATGGGGAAAAGATGCTATTTGTAGAATTTAAAGATCAAGCAGGAAATATCAGTGATAGGTATCAACAAAAGATCATTCTTGATACAACTGCTCCTGTAATTGAATATAAGGGTAAGCAAGATTCTTATTCTATTGACGAGTCCATTCACATTACATGCACAGTAACAGACCATCTATCAGGTGTTGATTTTAAAGAATGCCCAAGTATTGAAGGTCCGGCATACAACTTTGAGGCAGGAGTAAATAAAGCTACTGCTAGAGCAACTGATAAGGCTGGTAATAAAGCGGAAGTAGAGATCGAATTTAATGTGACTGTTGATTTTGATAGTTTAAGTCGAGTAACAGAAGATTTTATTACAAATCAAGGAGTTGCGGAATCACTATCCAAAAAGCTTAAAGCGGCAAAAGGTTCAGCTGCCAAGGCAAATAAAGAGGCAATGAATGGGCAGTTAAATGCTTATAAGAATCAACTCAATGCTCAAAGCGGGAAATCCATTGATGAAAAACAAGTTCAATTACTAACTTCTTTGGCCAATCTACTTTTAAAGTAAACAATTAAATGCAAGGACTCAAGATTTAAGGGAGGTACAATCTGTCAATGAACTAGATTGTACCTTTTTTTATTTTTTAACTTTTAAATATACTGAATATATATTCTTGCTGAAGGTCTATATGGGGACTTACGACTTAAAGATATTGCAATTTTTATCAAGAATTTGAAGTTTTTTAGATTTAAGAATGTATCAAAATCGAATGAATTTACAATTTTTTCGAAAGTTATTCCATTCACCAATGGTATGTAACCGCTTTATAATCGTGTTATACAGATCAAACTTTTTAATTGAGGGAAATGGGAGGCTTACTTATGAAAAGGTTATTTAAAGGCAAAAAAATCTTACTTCTTATGATGTCACTAGTGTTCTTGTTATCAGCATGTAGTTCATCAGGGACTGGAGGGCAGACGGATTCATCAAGTAGTAATGGTGCAGGTAAATCGAGTGACAAGCTGGTTATAGGTTTCTCGCAAGTTGGAGCAGAAAGTGAATGGAGAACGGCAAACACAAAGTCAATGCAAAATGCCATTAAAGATGCGGGACATGAATTGAAATTCTCGGATGCCCAACAAAAACAGGAAAACCAGATTAAGGCACTTCGTTCTTTTATCGCTCAAAAGGTAGATGCGATTGTCTTCTCTCCAGTTGTTGAAACAGGATTCGAAACTGTGCTGCAGGAAGCAAAGGACGCAAAGATTCCTGTTTTCCTTGCTGACCGTGCAGTGGATATTAAAGATGACTCACTTTGGGTAACATTCTTAGGTTCAGACTTCATTGAAGAAGGCCGGAAAGCTGCAAATTGGTTAGTGGAAGAAACCGCTGATACCGAAGGTGATGTCAATATTGTTGAGCTTCAAGGGACAGTAGGTTCAGCACCAGCGATCGATCGAAAAGAAGGGTTTGAAGAAGTAATCAAGGATCATCCGAATATGAAAATCATCAAATCCCAAACCGGAGATTTCACACGCGCAAAAGGGAAGGAAGTTATGGAAGCATTCTTAAAATCTGACGGAGAGAACATCGATGTTTTATACTCCCATAACGATGACATGGCTATTGGTGCAATTCAAGCAATCGAAGAGTATGGATTAAAGCCGGGTAAAGACATTAAAATCATCGGTGTAGATGCGGTGCGAGGGGCATTTGAAGCGATGGCGGCAGGCAAGATGAACGTAACAGTTGAATGTAACCCATTGTTTGGTCCGCAGATGGTCGATTTAATTGAAGCACATTTAGCTGGTGAAGAGATTCCAAAACGTGTGGCTGTTGAAGAAAGTATGTATACAATGGATCAAGCCGAGGAGCTACTGCCAACACGTGAGTATTAATCACAAAACTTAAAATGAAAAACCTAGCCACTAGATCCAGTAATATACCTACATTATGCTGCTAGTGGCTTTTTATATAAGAGAATGCTGGGAGGATGAAAAGTGTGAAGGAACAGACTCCGTTACTCATCATGGAAGGAATAACAAAGGAGTTCCCAGGGGTTAAGGCTTTAACAGATGTTCAGTTAAATCTTTACCCAGGAGAAGTTCATGCATTGATGGGAGAGAATGGTGCGGGAAAGTCCACATTAATTAAAGTCTTAACAGGCGTTTATACGTTTGATGAGGGATCTGTAACCCTGGATGGTAAATCCATCCGTATTACAAGCCCACTTGAAGCTCAGAACTTAGGGATTAGCACGGTGTACCAAGAAGTAAATTTATGTACAAACTTAACTGTAGCAGAAAATATCTTTATTGGTCGAGAAATCATAAAAAGAGGCAGACTTGATTGGAAGGAAATGAATAAACAGGCAAAAGAGTTACTGAAAACCAGACTAAACTTGGACATCGATGTGACAAAACTATTGTCTTTCTATTCCGTAGCCATCCAGCAGATGATAGCGATTGCGCGATCTCTTCAAATCTCTGCAAAAGTTCTCATATTGGATGAACCAACATCAAGCCTTGATCAAAATGAGGTAAATCAATTGTTCGATGTTATTCGAAAATTAAAGAAAGAGGGCTTAGCCATTATTTTTGTTAGTCACTTCCTGGACCAAATCTATGAGATAACCGATCGACTGACGGTCTTGCGGAACGGGGAATGGATTGGTGAATTTAAGACAAATGAAATTGAAAGACTTGAATTGGTCTCCAAGATGATTGGAAAAGACTTAAATGAACTTAAAAGTGGAGAAAGAAGGACAAGTAATAAAGCATTCGAAAGGAAAAGGCCGTTTTTGCAAGGGAAAAACATTTCGAAAAAAGGTAAAATTGCCCCTTTTGATATGGATATACAAGAAGGTGAAATTGTCGGCCTTGCCGGGCTTCTTGGTTCAGGCAGGACGGAGTTAGCAAGATTACTATTTGGAGCAGATAAAGCAGATACGGGAGAAATCAAGATAAATGGCAGTATGGCGAATCTTGCTTCCCCTAAGCAAGCTATATCAAATGGAATCGCTTTTTGTTCGGAGAACCGGAAAACAGAAGGTATCATTGGAGATCTAACCATCAGGGAAAATATGATCCTGGCAATGCAAGGACTGCAAGGGTGGTTTAAGTATATACCAAGGAAACGGCAAATTGAAATTGCAGATGAATATATCAAACTATTGAACATTAACCCGCCAAATCCAGAACAGCTAATCAAAAATCTGAGTGGTGGCAATCAACAAAAGGTTTTGCTGGCCAGATGGTTAATTACAAATCCTAAACTATTAATATTGGATGAGCCAACTAGAGGGATTGATGTAGGGGCAAAAGCAGAAATCCAAAAGTTAATGCTTTCATTAAGTAAAGAAGGTATGTCGGTGCTATTTGTCTCTTCTGAAATAGAAGAAGTGCTGCGAACTTGTCGTAAAATTGCTGTTCTGCGGGATCATAAGAAGGTATATGAGTTTGAGAATGATCAGCAAATTACACAGAAGGACATAATGAAGGCAATGGCTGGGGGTATGACATGATGAAGTCAAAACTATTTTGGCCAATAGTTGTTTTATTGATTATATTATTAATCAATCTTTTCTTTGATAAAAATTTCTTTACGATTGAGGTAAAAAACGGTTATTTAACTGGCAGTTTAATAGACATTCTTAACAGAGGGGCACCATTATTACTGGTTTCGATAGGAATGACTCTTGTGATTGCAACAAAAGGTGTGGATTTAGGGGTCGGTTCAGTCATTGCCATGGCGGGGGCAGTTGGTGCAATGACGGTAAGTGGTGCAAATGGAGATAGTTTAGTACCTCTATTTACTGCAATTGCATTCGTTATTGCTATCTCTATCTTAACTGGTATATGGAATGGTGTATTGGTTTCAAGAATTGGAGTACAGCCAATTGTTGCAACCTTAATCCTAATGGTAGCCGGTCGTGGGATCGCTCAGTTAATTACAGATGGCCAAATTATGACAGTCTATTACGATCCCTATACGTTCATCGGTGGTGGACACTTGTTGATGCTGCCATTTTCAATTTTTATTGTGGCAGCAATGCTTGTAATTGCATCATTCTTGACCAGAAAAACAGCGATGGGCTTATTTATAGAGTCGGTGGGTACTAACCCAGAAGCAAGCCGTCTTTCCGGAATAAATTCTAAAAATATTTTATTAATGGTTTATGTGTTTTCTGGCATATGTGCAGGAATTGGCGGCTTAATCCTGAGTTCTAATGTAGCTAGTGCGGATGGAAACAATGCTGGACTTTGGTATGAACTTGATGCCATCTTAGCTGTGGTAATTGGAGGAACTTCATTGAATGGTGGAAGATTTTACTTAATGGGAACGGTCATCGGAGCACTTATCATTCAAAGTTTAACCACCACTATTTATTCAATCGGAATCGCGCCAGAAATAAACCTTGTCGTAAAAGCTATTGTTGTCCTAATTGTTTGTCTGCTTCAATCTCCTGAGTTCCGAAAGAAAGTATTTGGCGTTTTTAATATGAAACAAACAGAAAAGAAAAGTAAAAATGAGGGAGTGTCGATATCATGACAAAAGGATTTCAGCTAGATTCTAAACATCTTCCCTTAGCAGCAACAATCGGATTATTTATCGTGATGTTTCTTTTCGGTTCACTTAGATATACTGGATTTTTTTCCACACAAGTTTTTTTGAATTTGTTTATTGATAACGCATTCCTGATCGTTGTTGCAGTCGGAATGACATTCGTTATTTTATCAGGTGGAATTGATCTCTCCGTCGGTTCCATCATTGCGTTAACAAGTATGGTGGCGGCCAGTTTAACAATGAATGCTCAACTTTCTCCAGCACTTGTTATTCCACTCTCTTTACTTGTTGGCACAGTACTAGGCTTCAGTATGGGTTGCCTCATTCATTACTTTAATTTGCAACCATTTATCGTAACGCTTGCAGGTATGTTTCTTGCAAGGGGGTTATGTTATCTGATTAATGTAGAATCCATTACAATCAACAATGAATTTTTTAGCTTTATGGCCAGTACTAGAATACCGGTTGGCGGAGGGAATTTTATTTCAATTAGTGTAATCATTGCCTTGTTGGTCGTTGTTGCAGCTATTTTCGTCGCTCATTTTACCAAATTTGGACGCAATGTCTATGCATTAGGCGGAAGTGAACAATCTGCATTATTAATGGGATTGCCTGTTGGGAAAACAAAGATTTTGATTTATACAGTTAGTGGATTTTGTTCATCCCTTGCTGGCTTAATCTTCACTTTTTATATGTTATCAGGATATGGGCTTCATGCAAATGGTCTGGAACTTGACACAATAGCGGCGGTTGTCATTGGCGGCACTCTGCTTACTGGAGGTGCAGGGTATGTTGCAGGCAGTGTTGTTGGAGTGCTCATTTTAGGCATTATCCAAACAGTGATTGTTTTCGAGGGAACATTAAGTTCCTGGTGGACAAAGATAGCAATTGGAGGGTTATTATTGTTGTTTATTGTTTTACAGCGTGTGATTGTAGCCAGAAGTAAGACAACCCAAACTTCAATTGCATCACACTAAAAGTTGCTATACATTCTAAGGGCAATTAAACACCATTGCTTATGTTTATCATTGTTCACCATGTTGATAGGAGCGGAAGAATTAGGAAAGAGTCCCAGGAGTGTGACGCTAAGGAGGAAGGCGCAGCTAAAGCGAATATATGTGCAGTGATCAATAGTCCGTTTAACAGGGCACAAAAAATAAGGAGTGAAATAATGGGAAAAAGGAAAAGAGTTTCGATTTTTTTATTTTCTATCATGATCTTTAATCTCATTTCAGGATTAATTCCACCATCAATATTTGCGGAAGAAATGGATTCCACATCGCCGGAAATGATCCTGTACTATGATATGAAAACGAACGGCAAAAATGGTGATCAGCTTATTATAAAGGATGTATCAGGCAATAAATTTGATGGTACCTTTAAAAACCCGGAAAATGGTCAATTGATTCAAAATGATGAAGTTGGATATGTTGCTTTTAATGGCGGTAGTTCGACTTCGAAGAGTGGGTATATTGAAATACCGAAAAGTGAAGATGGGTCAGATTTATTAACTGGTTTACACGATGTAACCGTTTCAGCACTCGTTAATTGGAGTGATGACGGATCTAACCGCTGGATTTTTGGTCTGGGAGCTGTAACAGATGATGCTGAGAATGGGAATAAATATTTCTTTGTTACACCCCGACATGGCTCAGGCAATGTAGCAGCGACAGGGATTTCCAAAGCCGGCTGGAGAAATGAATCACTGGTTAAATCGACATCGACAATGAGAGCAGGAAAATGGGAAGTTACCACTGTAGTTTTCTCTGAAAAATCAAATACAATCACATTATTTGTAAACGGAAAAAAGGTAGCAGCAGGGTCAGCTGGCGGGAAGAAGTTATCAGAGATTATCGATCCGTCAGCCGGTTTTTCTGGCTTTCTTGGAAAATCCATTTTTAAAGGGGATCCCTATTTTAAAGGCATGATTGGTGATTTCCGTGTATATAATGATGCTTTGTCCGATGAACAGGTTGCGGATTTATATACAGAAACATCTAGTAAAATTGATAAAATCAATCAGCTTGTTATAAATGATGCATTAGAATCTTTAGATATTACTAGATATTTAGATAGTGGTGATGAGGGCATGTATAAAATAACGAAAAGCCTTGCGCTTCCTACAAAGGGCAAGCACGGTGTAGAAATTGCCTGGAGTTCTAGCAACACTGAAGTCGTTGCAAATGATGGTACCGTTACTCGTCCCGCGAAAACGGAGTCGGATGCAGAAGTTGAGTTAACAGCGAATTTAGCCTATGAAGGACTAAGTGCGAAGAAACAATTTAATGTAACCGTTTTAAAAGAATATACCGATGAACAAGTCGCGGAGCTGGATGCTTCGAACTTAACCGTTAATAACGCAGATAACGTTAAGGGGAATATAAGCTTACAAGTATCCGGTGAAGAAGGAAGCTCCATTACATGGGAATCCTCAAATCCGGAAATTGTGAAAGGCTCTGCAGAGGCGGAAGAAAATGCTAAAATGCTCGGCTGGGTAACAAGACCTGAAACAGATACAAAGGTGACATTAACAGCGACAATATCCAAAGGGAAAGCTGAAATACAAAAGGTATTTAATCTTAATGTCATTAAAGATCCTGGTAAATTGACATATGATGCCTATTTCTTTTCGTATTTCACTGGAGAGTACGAAGGTGGAGAGGAAATTTCCTTCGCTACAGCTGAGGATCCTTTGAAATGGCGAGCATTAAATAATGGTCAATCCGTCATTCAATCAAATATGGGTGAAAAGGGGTTAAGAGATCCATTTATCATTCGATCTCCTGAGGGTGATAAATTTTATATGTTGGCAACTGACTTAAAAATGGGGGAGAGTACGAACTTTGACCAAGCTCAAATAACCGGGAGTCATTCTCTTATGATCTGGGAGTCAGAAGATCTAGTAAATTGGAGCGAACAGCGTATGGTTGAAGTTGCTCCTAAAACTGGAGGTAACACTTGGGCACCTGAAGCTATTTATGATGAAAAAACCGGGGAGTTTGTTGTATTCTGGGCGTCTTCAATTAAAAATGAAGAAACATATGGTGACTACCCAAATGGAAGACCAGCGGGCCAGTACAATGTGATGTATTACGCAACAACAAGGGATTTCCATACTTTCTCTGAACCGAAAGTGTTTATTGATGAAGGCTTCCCGACAATAGATACCAGTTTTGTTCAAGATAATGGCACATTTTATCGTTTCACAAAATCTGAAGTGAATTACAGAGTGTACTACGAGAAAGCGACAGATATCTTCCAGGATAAAGATGGAATTAAGGAAAATGGATTTCAATACGATGTGATCCCAGGTACAAAAGATGGAAACAGAGGACTTATCGGTCATCAGGGAAACAACGAAGGTCAAACAATCTTTAAAGACATCCATGACGAAAAATGGTATATGTTCCTAGATTCTTGGCCATATCATGTTCGCTGGTCTACTAATCTGGAGGATGGGTCACAATTTGTAAATAATTTACTTCCTGCAACTGAGTATGCGCTGCCACCTGGACCGCGACATGGTACAGTTATCCCAATCACCCGTGAAGAATATAATGCCCTTCAAAAAAAATATGCCAAGCCTTCACCAGAGGAATCGAAGCAACCAGTCGTACATTATACCTTTGACGAAGAGGATATGGACGGAACCACGGTAAAAGATGTTTCTAAAAATGGTTTTGACGCACAATTAGTGGGCGGATCTAAGATTACCTCAACCGACACCGTAGGCAAATCAACCGGAGCAGTAGAATTAGATGGAAGTTCAGGATATGTTGAATTACCCAAAAATACAATTAAAGATCTTAACCTAGAGAATATGACTATGTCCACATGGGTTAAAGTACAAGGGAATCAAGCAAACCAACGAATCTTTGATTTCTCTTCTAATACTGGAAGAGTCGCAAACCGGAATACCATGTATCTAAGTACACAGGGTGATTCAGGTAACTTGGAATTTGCGATTGTGACACCTTTCACCGAAAAATTTGCCAATCAAAATACTCTTTTAGGAAGTTCCTATAAATATGCTGTCAGAGCGCCAATGCTATCAACTGCAAGCTGGCATCATGTTGCGATGACAATTGAAGGATTTGATGCAGTTTTATATGTAGATGGGAAAGAAGTCTCGAGGAGTTCAACTTATAATGTTGAGCCGAGAATGCTATTAGAAACAACCATGAACTATTTAGGTAAGTCCAGCAATGAAAATCACAATTTTTTTAAAGGGAAATTTGATGACTTTAAAATTTATAACCGAGCTCTTAACGCTGAGGAAATTGCCAAGCTAGCAGATGAAGAGGTTTCTACATCACCAGAGGAGCCGAAAGAAACAAAGTTAATTCTTGACTATGATATGAATAACATTGAAGACACGAAAGTAATCGATCAAACTGGTAATTTCGATGGAAAGCTTGTAAATCCTCAAAATGCTGAGGTAATTAAAGGAGAAGATTCCGGTGTCATCAACTTTAAAGGTGGCTCCACAAGCTCTTATATTGAAATACCCCAAGGCGTCTTAAACGATTTAGAAAGTGTAACTGTCTCATCTTTAGTCAATTGGGATGGCAAGAATGAGGCTGAATGGATATTTGCTTTAGGTCAGGATAGCAATAAGTATCTATTCACCACACCAAAACGGAATTCAGGTGATAAATCGGCTCGAGTCGGGCTTGGAGTAACAAGTTGGAATAATGAGGCTGGAGCAAATGCAACTACTGGTCCATTAAAATCCCATGAATGGAAATTGGTAACTGCTGTCATGTCTGGTGAAAACAAAACAGTAAAATTGTATATTGATGGTGTTGAAGTGGCATCCGGATCTACAAACGGATATACATTAGCACAAATCAACAATGTTAATGGGAGAAGTGGTTTTATTGGCCGTTCATTCTATTCTGCTGATCCTTACTTCGGCGGGATGATTGCCGATTTTGAAGTATATAATGGAGCTTTAACTCCTTCAGAAGTAAGCAAACTAAAAGAAAATGCGGCTGAAAAAATAGCTAATATGGAAGGGTTACTCCTTCAAAATGCAATCAAACAATTAGACTACTCCACCTTTATCAATAAGAACGAGAACAAAGATGAAATTAAATCAGATTTATCCTTTCCTAAGACGGGAGCAAATGGAACTTCCGTCACTTGGGAATCGAAAAATCAAGATATCATTACAAATCAAGGAAAGGTTATTAGACCTTCATATGAAGAAGGGAACCAAACAGTAAAGATTTTAGCGACAATTTCAGACGGAAAGAACGAAGCAGCAAAAGAATTTACAGTAACTGTATTAAAGAAACCACACGATTCTGCCGCAGTAAGAACCGACGCAGAAGCATTAAAGATTCATAATATCCATGATGTTCGCGGAAACCTAACGTTACCTAACTCTGGACAAAATGGGTCGGAGATTACATGGGAATCTAGTGATACAAAAATCATCACAGCTACTGGAGAGGTAAAGCGTCCGGCACATGGTGAAGGAAATTCAACGGTTAAATTGACTGCAACGCTCACTTTAAATAATGAGACAATCACGAAGGCATTTTTAGCTAGTGTAAAAGAAATGCCTAAGAAAGAAGCTTATGAAGGTTATGTCTTTAGTTACTTTACTGGGGAAGGCTACACGAATGGCGAGCAGATTTATTTTGCCTTAAGTGAAGGCAATAATCCGCTTAAATGGAATGAATTGAACAATGGAGAACCAGCTATCACGTCTGAATTAGGGGAAAAGGGCCTTCGAGATCCGTTTATTATTCGCTCTCCAGAAGGTGATAAATTCTATCTCATTGCAACAGACTTGAAAATTAATGGAAATTGGAATTGGGACCGAGCGCAAAGATCAGGAAGCAGATCGATTATGGTTTGGGAATCCACTGATATGGTCAATTGGTCTGAACAAAGAATGGTGGAAGTAGCGCCACCCGAAGCCGGAAATACGTGGGCACCTGAAATTTTTTATGATGACACGACAGGGGAATATGTAGTTTTTTGGGCTTCAAAGTTATATGACAATGAAGATCATAGTGGATCAACTTATAACAAAATGATGTACAGCAAAACGAGAGATTTCTATACTTTTACAGAACCTGAAGTCTATATTGATCTGGGATACTCTGTCATTGATACAACGATGGTTAAACATGATGATAAAGTTTACCGATTATCAAAGGATGAAAGAAACAATACATCGTCATCACCAAACGGTAAATTTATTTTCCAAGAGGTTGGGAATTCTGTACTGGACCCTAACTTCAAGCTGATCAAAGAAGGAATTGGAAAAGGCTCTATAAGTGCTGGTGAAGGGCCGACCATCTTTAAATCGAATACAGAAGAAAAATGGTATATGTTCATTGACGAATTTGGCGGGAGGGGATATGTTCCTTTTGAAACAACCGATTTGCAGTCTGGTGAATGGAAGATGTCTGAAAACTACGATTTACCTGCCCGTCCACGCCATGGAACAGTATTACCTGTGACAAAAGCTGAGCATGAAGCTTTACTGGCAAATGTTCCAGCAGTTAAAGTCCCGGGTCCCGAACAACATCCAACAAGTGTAACAATCGATCAGGAAACATTGGAGTTGTCAGAGGGGCAAACTGGCAAATTAGGTGCAACTGTAGAACCTAATGACGCTGTCAATAAAGCGGTTGTATGGTCCAGCAATAAAGAAGAAGTAGCTACTGTCGATGAAAACGGGAAGGTTACTGCAATAAAAGAAGGGAAAGCGAAAATCAGTGTGACAACAGTCGATGGTGGTCTTATGGCTGTGAGCGAGGTAACTGTCGAAAAGAAAAGGGACACAACACAACCAGAAGGTAAGTTTGAGATTAATAATGGTGCTGAATTTACGAATAAGCTAACCGTTAATCTATCTTTAGAAGCAAAAGATGACTTAAGCGGTGTTCACCAAGTCCGGTATTCGACTGATGCAAGAGAATGGAGTGATTGGGAAGATTTTAAATCAACAAAAGAATTAACGTTGCCAGCTGGTGATGGAGAGAAGACCCTCTTTGTTGAATTTAAGGATCATGCTGGAAATGTCAGCGAGTCATATCAACAGAAGATCATTCTGGATACAACTGCACCAGTGATAGAATTTACAGGGAATAAGGGAACTTACTCTGTGGATGAAACGATCAAAATCACATGTACTATAGCCGATACGCTGTCTGGAGTTGCTTCACAAGAATGTAAAAGTATTGAAGGACCAGCCTACAAATTCGAGTTAGGAGTCAATAAAATCACTGCTGCAGCCACAGACAAAGCAGGCAATACAGCTAACGCTGAAATTCAATTTACAGTGACGGTGGACTTTGATGGTTTAGGCAGGTTAACGGAAGGGTTGGTCACTAAAGAAGGAATTGCTGACTCACTGGTGAATAAGCTTCAATCTGCGAAAGATTCAGCGGCAAAGGGGAATCATCAAGCGTTGAACAGTCAATTAAACGCTTATGAAAATCAGTTGAAAGCCCAAAGTGGAAAGGCAATTTCCGAAGAAAACGCAAACCTATTGATAAAGTTATCAAAAGAATTGAAAGTTAAATAACAGATTATTAGATCCAAAATGCAGTAGATAAGCTGGCCTTCGGGTTTTAGGGCTCGAAGGCTTGTTTTTTAAAAATGAGATCAAGTACCCTACGACACTTATTTACTTACATTTATCAGGAAGAATACCGAAAAGCTTTACACAAAACGACACTAATTTATCAAAATTGAGGAAGTCATTGCCTATTTATATCTCTTAATACAAAGGAAATGATTTTAAAAGTTAAAGATAGTTATATTAAATTCAAAACTCATTCAAAATGATTCCAGCCTTAAATGTAAACGCTTTATGATAATGTATGACTTCAAATATATTAAATGAAGGAAGAGAGGGAAAGGTAATGTTGAGAAGGTTTATAGTCGTTTTCTTTGTTTTTTCACTCATCATACCCTTCCATGTAAATGGACAGGAAAACACCAATCAAGAAAGTAATCCAGAGTCTAATCAAGTATTTTCGGGATTCACTGGGAATCCAGTTATTAAAGAAAGATTCAGTGCTGATCCTGCTGCCTTGGTGCACGATGGTAAAGCATATTTATATGTAGGCCATGATTCTGCAGGGGTAAACAGCAATTTTTATGATCTGCCGGAATGGAATATTTACTCTTCAACGGATATGGAGAAATGGACACTTGAAGGAGCAGTGCCAAGAACCATTTTTGAATGGGCGAGCGGAAACTCTGCATGGGCATCACAAGCAATAGAAAAAGACGGGAAGTTTTATTGGTACACAACTGTATTTAATCCAGCTCAAGGGGAAAGAGGTTACTCAATAGGAGTAGCTGTTTCTGATGATCCTGTTAAGGGTTGGAAAGACGCAATAGGGAAGCCGTTAGTCAGCAACAGTATGACAGATAATCCGCCGGGAATGGGAGCAGAGCCGTGGGATAATATTGATCCAACTGTATTCATAGATGATGATGGACAAGCATATATGTATTGGGGAAATACCCATTTATATTATGCAAAATTAAAAGACAATATGGTTGAACTTGATGGTGAAATCCACCAAGTTCAGATCAATGATATGCAAGGATCCTTTACAGAAGCTCCTTTTCTGCACAAATATAACGATAAATACTACCTGTCATTTGCCATGAATTGGCCAGAGGATATAGGTTATGCCGTCAGTGACAGCCCAGCGGGTCCCTGGACATATGCTGGAAAATTAATGGATGCAACAGAAGGAACGGGAACCAATCATTCAGCTATTATTGAATATGAAGGACAATGGTATTTCATCTATCATACAGCTGGTTTGCCTACTGGAGGAGATTATCGCCGCTCCGTATCGATCGAAAAGCTATATTATAATCCTGACGGTACGCTTAAGAAAATGAACCCAACTGCCTCAGGGATCAGCGGGAGCCCGGAGTTATTACAGGTAGAAAGCGATCAGGCATTTGTACATCATTCCAATCAGGATATCAAGCTTGACTCTCTAGTCAATAATCAAACGAATTTCCAATGGTTTACTGTTCCAGGCCTGGCTGATAGTGGAGAAGGTTATCTATCCTTTCAGGCAGAAAATAGGCCGGGATATTACTTGAAAAGAAATGGAACTAGCTTGATTTTGGCAAAGAATAATGGTACAGAGGATTTTAAGGAGCAGGCAACATTCAAGGTAACCCCGGGTATTGGAAATAAGGAATGGTTATCCTTTCAAGCTTATAATGATGAACAATTATATATGGTCCAACAGGCAAAAGATTCACTAGGATTATCTCCGATTCATTCAATAGAGGAAAAAAGCAAGGCAACATTCTCTTTGAAAAAAGCAGATGTTACGGGTGTAACACTTGATACTGAAACAAAAGTTCTTGAGGCGGGATCTGCCACCATGTTACGTGCAAATGTACTTCCTGTTGAAGCCCCGATGAAAGGGGTCAAGTTTTACTCTTCAAACCCTAATGTTATCAGTGTTTCAGATTCACCATACATGTCACAAGATGGCGAAGTTAGGGCGATAATAAGTGCTAAATCGGAAGGGACTTCAAAAATTACTGCTATTACAGAAGACGGACATATTGCAGCTGCAATGGTGGTTGAAGTGAAGGAAGCCGATAAAAAAACGACTAAACTAAAACACGTAAAGGTTAATTATGATCCGGCGACTCGTGAAGTAAAAATTGAAGGCTTTTTAAAGAAACAAAAGGATCGATTGGTAACGACAAGAGTAGTAGACCCAAATGGAAAGACAGAATATATTTCCCAAACTTCAACTGAAAAAAATGGAAAGTTTACATTTGACTTTATTTCAAAAAATGTTAGCAGCGGAGAATACAAGGTAAAAATTTTTGAAAAAGATTTAGGAGAAGTTTTTCAGACAAGTTTTAATAAGTCAGGGGAGCTGACGGCACATTACGATTTTAATACTAACTTCAACGATCAAACAAAAAACTTTGGTACTGGAACCATTACAGGAAATAGAATAAATAACGAGGGTGGAAACATTACTTTTAGTGAGGGGATAAACGGTCAAGCCGCTTTGTTCGATGGTTCCTCTGGCATCCGTTTGCCAAATGGGCTCATTGATACTCATACTTACAGTGTATCTCTTTGGTTAAACCCGGAACAATTAACACAATTTACAACCGCATTTTTCGGAGCAAGAGACGAGAGCAACTGGATAAGTGTAGTTCCAAGGGGGGGAGGAAACAATACATTGGTATGGTCAGGGAATATGAGATGGTATGATGCCAATACTGGAATATCGATTCAACCAAATCAATGGACCCATGTTGCGTTCACCGTTAACAATGGCGACATTCTCGTTTACCTCAACGGAGAAAAGAAGTTTTCAGGATCAAACTTTCCAGATGTTTTCACCAATTCTGATGCAGTCTTTGGTTTAGGTGTAAATTACTGGGATCTTCCTTATAAGGGAGCAATGGACGAGTTGAAAATCTACAGCAATTCGGTTCTTTCAGAAGCAGAGATAAAAGAGTTTTATCATAATGGGATACATCAGTAGAATAATGAACACGATGGATGCTGAACAAACCATTGGTATACTATTAAAAAAGATTGAAAGTAAATATAGCCAGCCAAAAACCATGCCTTTGCTAAAAAGGTATGGTTTTTTATTCCGGCTGTTCTCGCGGCAGTCTCTAGAATAGATCGTTGGTTGCCAGGTTACATGGAGCCCATCCTCAAGAACATGGTATTCTCATTCTTCATTCTGACAAAAGTAATCTTTGACAACTCGCAGCCTCAAAATTGGGCAGTCCTTTCGGCCGAATTTCTTCATGGGAGTCCAGGTGGCTTCCATAGTCGGACATAAAGGTAATTAAATGAGTTACTGTTAAGTGGGGAATGAAGGGTCGATCCCACGATTCTTAATGCCTAAATCAATTGTATCGTTGTGCAGAAAACTGGAAGAGATTTAAGCAGCTTACAGGCGCTTAACTCTTTTAAATCTCATCCAGATAAAGGATTCGATGCTTTAACTCTTGATTTGAATCTGACAGGCCTATAACAATTTGGTTTGCTTCTGTTAAGGTCACATATCTGAACTTTTCATTCTCATTTATAAAAAAAGAAGTTTCCGCTTTTGCCTCCAACTTTGCAAAGACATCTTCCGTGTACTCAAGTGGCAGGAAGTCATCTAAGCCTTCGATTGGTCTGCCTACCCATTTAAAAAAGAAATCTTTAATCGCAAATTGCTCAATCATTGTTAAACTCTTCTTGAACGATAGCTTATCCACTGTTATTGTATTCAGATTAATCACTCCTCAAATAGTAACTAAATCTTATACCTTTAACGTGCTAACTTCAACGATAGTTCAGTGACAGTACATTTACAGTTTAGTTACTAATAAATCATTAACACAAACGGATGGATGCTATTTGTATTATCTGTTTTGGAACCTCTCCAAATATCTATCTTATAACTTCATCCTTTCACTCCGTTTATTGGATAAGACTTTTTAAAAGCAGGTTGGAACCAAATCTAAAGTGATAATATTTTATGAATTAGTAAAAAATAGTGTTTAGGAAAGGAGGGATTGCGAATGTCTGTGAAAAAATGGGTAACAGGATTGGTGGCTGTATTTGCAATGGTTTTGGTTTTGGCAGCTGCAGGGTCACTCAGCGTATTTGCACAATCAAGCGTTGCAGATCAACCGATGGAGACGGGAAACTCGATTGAGGTTGAGTTGAATGATGATTACTTTAATCCTAAAGACATTACTATTCCCAATGGAACACCCACAACATTGAGATTGAAAAACAAAGGCGTGAAAGAGCACACCTTCACAGTGGAAAAGCTCGGAATTGACGCCGAGGTCCAGCCAGGAAAAGAAGCAACGATCACAGTAAACCCAAAACAGCCCGGTACATATGAATTAATATGCAGGTACCATGTCCGGGAAGGTATGGTTGGAACAGTAATCGTTAAATAAAAAGCAGGGCCAATAGGCCTTGCTTTTTCAATAGGCTAAAGAAATTTACTTATTATTACCCCAATGTCTTCATAACAGCTAACTTTCATGCAAAATGGAAGGTCTCTCCTTAGGATGATGTGTTAAGTTTTAGGAGAGGTTTTTATGAAGCTTTGTTTTCATTACACAGGATATGATTTTTGGAATATTAATAGCCGTTCACCCTCTGATAAATGGTAAATATAATGGATTGTAACGTAAAAAGCCATTTAGAATGAGGTGAAAAATGTATTTTTTGAAACCTGTTTCTGATGGGGTTCGTTTATCTCAAATAGTATTCAACAAACATAAAAAAACGCCGAAGCTTATCTTAGGGGCAATATTTTCCTGTATCGCCGCTATTCTGCAGGCTGCTGGCGGCTTGTTTCCAGTTGTAGGATTTTTTTTTAGTCCGTTAGCCACTGCACCCATTCTGTTATGTTCGATGTTTTCCATTCCATTTGGAATAATGTCCTACTTCCTTACCATGATGATGTTATTCATCCTGCAGCCAACTGAACTAATTGTCTTCCCTTTTACAACAGGTTTGTTAGGACTTGGCATAGGGGCATCTTTTACCTTTTATAGGATCAGATTAAGTATTATTGCTGCTGGTGCAATCCTTTTAATGTCAGGAATTATGAGTCTGATCTATATACTTCACTTTCCAGTTTTAGGTCCAGCCGTCCCTGTTTCCTTTTCATTTCGTACAACTGGAATTATTTTTTTATTTGCTTTCCTTTATAGCTGGTTATGGGTTGAAATGGCTTTAATTCTTCATATTAGATTAAAAAGGCTGATCATTTAGCGATCCTGCATCCCATGGTTTATTAAGTTGAAATGGAATTTAACTAGTTGTGATTCATGGAACGATTTCATAAACAGTGCCTTGGTTAAAATCAGTCACTTTCACAGAATTATAAACCCCTAAATATAATCTGGTTTGATCTAGATTTGAACCCAAACTAACATAATAGGCTGGTTGAGACCCAAAATCATAATCGGTTTGTATGACACTAAAATCATTCTGCTGACCATTTGGTCTTACGAAGGTATAAGCTAAAGCCCCTCTAACAGGCTGAGATTCTTTCCGGGCAAGATCGGTAAACACAACGCTTCCTGTTAAACCAGGGATGCTTCTCCCCATGTAGGCTTGAACTCCTGTAAGTGCCGTTCCCCCAAACTTATCAGGTCTGATATCTCTATGAAAATAACTAGTTAAAGGCTGAAGACGACTCCCTGAAAGTGTTACTGCCTCATTGTAAAAAGCAATTGTTTTCTCATCCAAAGTCGAATTTTCAGTGCAGCGTCTTATAATCGAAGCAGGAAAAGCCCCTTCCCAACCCCGCCAGCCAAAGTTAATAAATCCTTTATTGTCAGGTTCAGAATTCATGAAAGAAGCCTGAATAAGCTGAGTAACCGGTATAGGTTTATAATGAACGAATGAAAAAATCGACTCGACCAAATCCTGCCCGACATTTCCAGCATATTTAATATACTGATTATATAACCTTTGAAATGAAATGCCTGGCATATTGCGAACTCCTTTGGCTATTACCGTAAGCGTTTCCTGAATAGGAACAGGGAGTTCATTAAAACGTGTAACAATGGGTGGATGATGGCTATGTGGATACTTGCCTACATCAAGTTCAATTATTTTTCCGGCGATTTCCAGGTCGTCCTGGCTTAAGTTAAATGGATCATAGCCTGACCCGCCATCCCCGGTTGTTAAAACTAATTTACCGGTTTCAGGTGAAAAGTTTAAACTATTGACCCCATTGTGATTTGAAAATGGTCTTCTTAAGTTAAGTAATGTCCGCCGTTTTTGAGGCTGACCATTCGATTGCAAAATCCATTCTTCAATGGTATCAATATGGTCATATTGAGTTTCTCTATTTATCCATCTTAGGTTTAAAGTACTTGGATCACACGGGTCAGGCTTAAAAGAATCAGGAAGAGCACCTGGTCCTTGTGTTCCCGCTACCGAATAATGAAGATAAAACAGACCGGTATCATAAAACTTGGGGTGAAAAGCCAGTCCCAGCAATCCTCGTTCATCATAACCGCCAGAAGAACCCAGTTTAAGGATTCGCGGGCGTATATCTAAAAACGTCCTGATCAATCCGTTTCCTATGTAAAGGATTTCTCCTACCTGGGTTGCAATAAATAATCGTTCGATGGAGTCCCCTGGAAGTATCGTGGTTTTCAAGACAGTAGGTAAATTTATGTTACTTGCAATGGGCCTTAAACCAACCTTGACTTTTGTCAACGGACTTAGCACCCCTTTAATGTTTTCTCTTATAAGAATATGATTTTAACTGACTGTTAGTACCCGATAGTCAGGGGGGGGGGAGATCGGAGGCGATTTCCACACCAAGCAACAGGTACCACTCAAGTATGGTTGCTATTTAACTGTAGTAGTAGCAGAAGGAAATGCAAAACAACTATGTTCAAGATATAGCAAGAAGATTCTCAAAAAAATTGAACAATTTTGGAAAGTGTTAGTATGGTACTTTGTGAAGGTTACACTTGTTTTTAAGACAAGTATTTGCGCTTTCCAATTTATTGGTTTTACCGATTTCTTGAAGTGGTACGAGGGATAGGGATTTATCAGTATACTCCCATTCCTTCGGTTATCTGGTTAAATAGAATGACCGGAACGTAGCTCAGCTAGGGTAGAGCACTAGCATGGGGTGCTAGGGGGCGAAGGTTCAAATACTCTCGTTCCGATCATTCGGAGTTTTATTGGTAATACCGTAGTATTTCATGGTGAGTGAATATACTCTTCTGAATTTAATAGAAAAACTAATTTAATAATATAATTACCAGGAGGGTTCCTGGAAATAGGTCCTTCTTTTTTTATCCTTAATTTCACGGATTGATACAAGTCAAATTCATTTCATTGATGTTGAATAACCAATGATACTCATTGTAAGTAGACTCAATGCAAGAGAGACCGTTCAAATATTATCTTTCGGTGCTTTCCATACAAAAAAAACGATAGAAAAAGTTATTATTTAACGATAATGATTGTATTTTTGTTTTACTCGACTTTTAAAATATTATTAATAGTCTGAAAAAATAAATTTTCTTTAATAGTTTGTATACTGCTTCTGAATATTTTAAAGTTGGACAGATACTTTCTTATAATTAACTTACAATAGGTTATTTTTTTGGATCAAGTCTATTTCCTTTACTACAAAAGGAAATAGACTTGATCCTTTTTTTAAAATTTTATAGACCTATATAAACAAAGTTGTTTTAAAATATTAAATTTTTTAAATTATTAAAAACTTCAAATTTTTCAGTTGACTCTCATGATCAGGCGAGTTTATTATATTTTTAGGAAAACGGTTTCCGATATCGATTTCCAAAATCGGTTTCCTAAAACGATTTCCTACTTTAGACAACAACGAAGAAACACTTTTAAGAAGGTTATAATCGCTATTATTTAAGCGCTTACAAAAGGAGGTGTACCTTTTTTAATTAATCAGTAAAAAGTAAGAGAATAAAATTCCAAAAATGAGAGGGGATAAAAAAATGAATAAGGACATGAGAAACCAAACAATTGAAGAAGTAAAAGATGATCGAAAGGAAATCTTGGAATTATATAAGGATTTAAGAGTTACCGACGTACGTGATGGTATGGACTGGGTAGGAATGCATGGATACGGAACTGTTCATCACAGTATTAAACCTCTTTATCGTACTAAGGTAGTGGGCATTGCCCGTACTGCTAGATACATGCCATATGAAGGGCCGTCTCCTAGGGTTACAGGTGAGGAGTATACAGACTGGGTCAAGTGGTATTACAGTGAAGTCTGTAATGATCCGTGGGGAAAAGAAATCGAAGAAGGCGATTTCATCTGTATGGATGTCAGTGGTATGGATGTAGGGATTCTCGGTTCGAATAATACTCTTGATTTTAAACATAAAGGTGCAGTTGGTTACTTAACGAACGGCGGAGGAATCCGAGATACTGATGAAGTTATCATGCAACAAATCCCGGTATGGTCAAAATTTGTTTCACAGGGAATGGACCAGGCACGTATCCGATTCGACTCCAAGGATGTACCAGTCGCTATTGGTGGAGTGGCAGTCTATCCCGGAGATGTAATAGTTGCTGATGGTGATGGAGTAGTCGTTGTTCCTCGTAAACTGGCTTATAAAGTTGCTCAATACGCTCACCAGGAACTAAAAGGGGACAAGGCAGGACGGAGAAGATTATACGAAAAATTAGGCTGGGAACTAGATGAGACGGTTCTCTAAGTCTACATAAATATAACAGGGGCTGTTTCTTTCATTTAGAATCAGCCCCTCACATCACAGAAGTTATAGATTTAAAGTTTATATACAATTTGTCAATTAAAGGAGGAGCAGTGAGTATGAATCGTCGGCAACGAATAGGTTTTATTGGACTCGGTGCTATGGGACTCCCAATGGCTAAAAACCTAATAAAAAATGGTTACATATTAAATGTTTCAACATATCGGAACAGAACACCGGTTGATGAATTAAAAGAACTAGGTGCCGTTGAACAGAACTCCGTCTCAGAGCTTGTAAGTGAAAGTGACATAGTGATCAGTATCTTACCCACAGATAGAGAAATGGAATCCGTCTTACTATCAGGCGAGGTATTAGATCAACTTACATCCGAAAAAATTCTGATTGAAATGACATCAGGCTCCCCTGCCATGATGAAAAAGGTGAATGAAATCTATAAAGGAATGGGAGTCAGGGTCTTGGATGCTCCAGTGAGTGGTGGGACAGCTGGTGCAGAAAAAGGGACATTGACGGTTATGGCTGGTGGTGATGCCAAACTAGTGGAAGAATGCAAGCCGATAATGGAAGCAATGGCAGAGAAAATATATGTGGTTGGGCAAATTGGAGCCGGCAAAGCGATAAAAGCAATTAATCAGTTGCTTGCAAGTATCCATATGATTGCTTCGGCTGAGGCTCTTGCACTAGCGGAAAAACTTGAAATAGAAACCGATATTCTGAAGAAAGTAGTTGGAAATAGCTCCGGTGCCTCTTGGATGCTAGAAAATAAGATTGATAGCTTAGTGGAGCGCAACTTTAATCCAGGGTTTAAGCTGAATTTAATGAAGAAGGATGTTCAAATTGCAGTGGACGAAGCCGGAAACGATAAACTCCCGCTAGCTTCCTACGTGCTTGATCTATATAAAGAAGTAGCAAACCAGGATGGAGAAAGGGATTTCTCCGCAATTGGGAAAAAAGTGTTAGTTTAAATTTTAATAAATAGTGCTAACTTTATTGACTGGCATGATAGAAGCAGAAAAAGAATGGGGGAAAAATGGTGAACAAATTCAGATCCTTGTTTATTTCCTTGATATCGGTGGTTCTTTTAATCGCCGTTGCCGGCTGCAGTGGCGGTAGTAGTGAAAGCGCTTCGAAAAGTGGGGGAGACGGAGAGGGTAAAAAGGTTGAAATACGGTTTGCCTGGTGGGGAGACACTAAAAGACATGAAATTTATAACAGTATAGTGGATCGTTTTGAAGAAAAACACCCGAATATTAAGGTTAAAAGGGAATTTGGAGGATGGCCAGAATACTGGGAAAAAATGGCCACTCAAATAGCTGGTGGCAACGCTCCGGACGTCGTAAGTATGCACCAATTTTACGTTTCCGACTATGCAAGGAGGAATTCCCTACTCAATCTTGATGAGCTTGTAAAATCAGGAGACATTAACCAGGACCAATTCGATGAAGCTACAGTCGATAGTGGAAAAGTTGACGGAAAGATATACATGATTGCCAAGGGTATTACCATGTCAGGATGGGCTTACAATCCAGCTTTGTTTGATAAACTAGGTGTTTCATATCCCGATCCAAATTGGACTTGGGAAGATTTTGGGAAAAAGGTTGAAGAACTAAAGGCAAAAGGAATCTGGGGAACACAGGATTTCAGCGGGGGGCAATTACAGCCCAACTTCAGATACTTTGCACGTCAAAATGGACAAGACTTATTTACTGAAGATGGAAAGCTAGGTTTTGAGAAAGAGACTCTTATAAAATGGTGGTCCATGTGGGATGACCTTCGTAAAAAAGAAGCCATTCCTGACGGTGCTACCAGTACTGAATATGAAAGTGCCCCGTTGGAACAAAACATGTTTGTAACTGGAAAAACAGCAATGCACCAGATACCTG
Source organism: Mesobacillus foraminis (assembly GCF_004340465.1). Taxonomy (GTDB): domain Bacteria; phylum Bacillota; class Bacilli; order Bacillales; family Cytobacillaceae; genus Mesobacillus_B; species Mesobacillus_B foraminis. The sequence goes on from NZ_SLVV01000010.1 coordinate 166,764, forward strand.
CAAACCAACTCCACTTGTATCAAGAGCAATTTAAAGAAGGAGAACTTGAACTAGTCCCTTATCCGAATGTTAAAGATGGGGAAAATGGGGAGTACATCGAGGGAGCATATTTAAGTATCACCCAAAAATCAAAACATCCTAAAGAAGCCGCTATGTTTATTGATTTCTTCGTAAATGCCAAGGAATCGCTGGAATTATTTAAAGTCGAGCAAGGATCGCCTGGCTCTGCTGAAATGGCTGAATTCGTCAAGCCTCTCCTTTCTGTTCCACAACAGAAAGCTGTTGATTTTATTCAGGAAGTAGTACCTGATGCCAGACCGGCCGCTTATGCGCCACTTGGTGTTAATGAGGTGGAACAAGCGTTCAAGGACAACGCGAGTGCGATTATTTTTGGCCAGCATTCGGTGGACGAGGCTGCAGACAAATTCATGAAGACAGCAGAAGGTATTTTAAAGTAAAAAATATCGAATGGGGCTTAAGAAGCTCCATTCGATGATTAACCCTTGGGGAGTTGATACTTCAATTATGAAGAGTGTTTTAAGAAAAAATGCCGTTGCCTATCTGTTCCTCTCACCCTGGTTAATTGGGTTACTTGCGCTGAGTGTGATCCCTATGGGGGCTTCCCTATATTTCTCTTTTACTGAGTATGACATGTTTTCATCTCCCCAATGGATTGGACTCGAAAACTATTCTGGAATGATAGAGGATCCAAAGTACCTAAAGAGCATCGAGGTAACACTTACATATGTCCTGTTTAGTGTTCCCTTACAGCTTTCCTTTGCCTTGGGAGTTTCCGTGTTACTTAACCGTGGGCTTAGAGGATTAAAGATATATCGCGCAACGTATTATGTTCCATCACTTTTTGGAGGAAGTGTAGCTGTTGCCCTTTTGTGGCGTCAATTATTTGGAGGGGAAGGGCTGGTAAACAAATTCCTTGCTAGCATAGGGATCGAAGGAGCTAACTGGATATCGAGTCCTGATACCGCAATCTATACCCTCATTATTTTGGCGGTTTGGCAATTTGGATCTCCGATGTTAATCTTCCTTGCGGGACTGAAAGGCATCCCAAATGAGCTTTATGAGGCTGCAAACATCGATGGGGCTGGCAAACTCAAACAATTTTTCAGTATCACATTGCCCATGCTTACTCCTATTATTCTATTCAATCTCATCATGCAAATCATCGGTGCATTCCAAGCCTTTACACCTGCCTATATCGTAAGTGGAGGGGAAGGCGGACCGCTAGATTCCACCTTGTTTTACACACTCTATCTATACCAGAAGGCTTTTGCTCATTTTCAAATGGGATATGCATCAGCAATGGCTTGGGCCTTGTTAATCATGATTGCCATTGTCACTGCAGTGATTTTTGCATCATCAAAAAAATGGGTGTTCTATCAGGAATAGGGGTGATACTTTGGAAACGAGCAAAGCAATGAAACAGATCAATATAAATGTGGCAGCAGAAAACAAAACCAGAAAAGTTAGGATAAAGCCAGCCAGAATCCTGTTGCATGCAGTGATCATTTCGCTGGGATTGCTGATGCTGTACCCGCTTATCTGGATGGTATTAAGCTCTTTCAAGGAAAACACAGAAATTTTCCAGGGTGGTTCCTTTTGGCCTAAATCATTCACTTTAGAAAACTATATCCAAGGGTGGACAGGATTGTCAGGCATTACGTTTGGGAAGTTCTTCCTAAATTCATTGTTCGTCGTGGGTGTTGCGATCATTGGGAATGTCTTATCCTGTTCCATGGCAGCCTACGCTTTTGCCCGTCTTGATTTCACGTTTAAGAAAATCCTGTTTGCCATCATGCTTGTTACGTTAATGCTTCCTTTTCATGTCACTGTAATCCCGCAATATATCATGTTTAATAAGCTTGAATGGATCAATACCTATTTGCCATTAACCTTACCGAAGTTTTTGGCAACGGAAGGATTTTTTATCTTTCTGATCGTGCAATTTATGAGATCGATACCGCGGGAATTGGAAGAAGCGGCTGAAATGGATGGTTGTGGTCCCATAAAAATGTATTGGTTCCTAATAATGCCTCTTTCCCTGCCAGCCTTAATAACAACCATGATATTTACTTTTATCTGGACATGGAATGACTTTTTTACGCAGCTTCTCTACTTAAGTGATATGGAGAAGTTTACAGTGGCGGTAGGCTTACGAATGTTCGTAGATGCCATGGGAGAAAGTTCCTGGGGCGCTCTCTTTGCAATGTCCACATTATCTCTAATCCCTCTCTTTATCATTTTTATCTTCTTCCAAAAATATTTAATAGAAGGGATTACTACCGGAGGAGTGAAAGGATAAATGCTGTTAATATAGATTTATATTATGTCTTATCGCAAAGAGGGTAATGGAATGAAAGTGACAATAACAGATGTAGCAAAGAAAGCGAACGTTTCAAAATCGACTGTTTCTCGTATCATGAACGGCAACTTTGACCAAAACACCGAGGAGACTGTTAATAGGGTCTTAAAGGTCATTGAAGAATTGGATTACAGGCCAAATGCTCTTGCCAGAAGTTTAAAGCTAACAAAAACAAACGTCATTGGAATTGTACTATCCAATTTGCAGAACCCTTTTTGGGCTAGTGTTTTGGAAGGTGCAGAGGAAGCATGTCAAAGTCATGGATACAACTTAATGATTTGCAACTCCAATAATAATGGCGAGATTGAAAAAGAGCATTTAAGGTCATTCGAGATGAAGCAGATTGATGGTTTAATGATTAATCCCACCTCGAAAAATCTGGATACCTACAAAAAGATGGTAGATAATGATTTTCCTTTTATTTCGATTAACCGAAAAATTTATGGATTAGATGCCCATGTCATCACAGTTGATAATGTAAAAGGGGCAAAGATGGCGACGACTCATCTTATTCGGCAAGGAAGACGAAAGATTGCTATCTTCCTATACCAGGTAGAAGGAATCAGTCCAAGGTTAGAGCGTCTTCAGGGCTATAAGCTTGCTTTAATAGAAAATGGAATTGATATCGATCCATCACTCATTCTGATGGTCGATGAGAAAAAAGGAGAAATTGCTAAAGCGGTTCAGAAAGTATTTTCTGCTGATAACATTCCAGATGCCATCTTTTCGACCAGCAGCATGATGACATTGGAGATACTGGAGGGCATTAGTCAAACTAAGTACAACATTCCCAAGGACGTTGCCTTAATAGGGTATGATGAGACCGTTTGGTCGAAGCATTTATTTCCGCCACTATCTACCATTTGGCAACCAGCATTTGAAATGGGAGGATTGGCAGCAAAAAAACTCATTGAAATGATTGAAACGAAAAAACCAAAAGAGGTGCTTCCGAAAGTAATTTCCCTTGATCCACAACTAATTAAACGTGAATCATGCGGGGAAGCCCAAAAGGGAGGAGTAGTACTTGAGTAATCTAGGGTTTCGAATACTGCCTGTGTCAAAAAAAGTGGAAAAACAGTTAGTGGAACAATATAGAAACGTCGTAACACCTCATATCAGTGATAACCTAAACAGGATGCATGCAATAGGGACGCATTTACGCCCGTTTCATAAAAAAGGAAAGCTGGTAGGGACGGCACTGACCGTAAAAACGAGACCGGGGGATAATCTGCTGGTTCATAAAGCGATTGATATGGCTGAGCCGGGGGAAGTCATCGTGGTGGATGCCGGGGGTGATCTCACAAACGCAATTGTTGGAGAGATCATGCTGAGGCTGGCCAGAGTCAAAGGTATAGCTGGATTCATCATCGATGGAGCGATCCGTGACTCCGCCGCCTTTTTAGCTGGGGATTTTCCCATCTATGCAAAAGGCATCACACACCGTGGTCCTTATAAGGATGGGCCTGGCGAGATAAATGTTCCAGTCTCTGTGGGCGGAATGTTAGTTTCCCCGGGAGATCTTATCGTAGGGGATGAAGATGGGCTTGCAGTTGTCCCGGTGGAATCAGCTGAAGAGATCTTAATGAAGGTACGGGCACAAGAAAAAAAAGAGCATGAGATTATGGCCTCGATTGACAATGGAACTGTTGACCGCAGTTGGGTAGATAAAGCATTGAAGCAGAAAGGTTGTGAAATCATTGGCCCTGTTGAAAAGGTATGATTGGCAAAAGCTTCAGCAGTTCTGTACGGAAGTTTTTATTAGGGCCGGTGTCGATAAGAACCATGCAAATACCGTTGCGGATTCTTTGATACAGGCTGATCTACGGGGTGTGGATTCCCACGGGGTCGTACGGACGGCTATTTACTTGGAACGAATTGAACGAAACATGATGAATCCATTTGCAGAACCGGAAATTGAAATGGAACAAGGACCCACAGTCCTTTTGAATGGGAATAACAATTTTGGAGCCGTTGTCGGGAGCAAGGCTCTAGATATAGCCTTGGAAAAAGCAAAAGAGCAAGGAATCGCTGTAGTCGGGGTAAAGGAATCCAATCATTTTGGTACAGGAGCATTCTACGCTTTAAAAGCTATTGAAAAGAACATGATTTTATTGCTGATGTCCAATGCCTCTCAAACCATGCCTCCAACTGGTGGAAAAAGGCCATTTATCGGAACAAATCCTTTAGCAGTTGGAGTTCCTGCAGGAAAAGAGTTACCTTTTGTTTTAGACATGGCAACCAGTGTTGTTGCGAGAGGAAAAATAATCGTTGCTGCTCAAAAAGGCTCGGATATTCCATTGGGCTGGGCTATCGACAAAGATGGAAATCCAACTACGGATGCCGATGCAGCGCTTCAAGGGTCGGTTTTGCCTGTGGGTGGACCGAAAGGATATGCCATTTCCATGTTTATTGATATTTTAGCAGGTGTTCTAACTGGAGCTGGATATGGAAAGTACGTTAATAATATGTACGAAAATTGGAACGAACCACAAAATGTCGGCCATTTTTTCATAGCCATCGATATTGAGCGATTTATGCCTTTAGATCTGTTTAAAGAGCGAATGGATCGTTACATACAGGAAATAAAAGCCGAACCAAAAGCTGATGGGGTGAATGAAATATTAATCCCTGGGGAAATTGAACACCGCCTAGTGATTGAGCGGAAAAAGACTGGCCTTGAGCTGCCTGAAAAAGTCGAAAACGAACTGGAAGCCATCGGAAGACGCTACTCTCTCAAACTTTCAGACGCTCTAATAGATTCATGTTATTCCAATCAAAAGAAGGAGGCAGTCAATTAATCATGAACCTGACAAATTTTAGATATGAGATCCCTACTGCTATTGAATTTGGACGTGGATATGTAAAAAAACTGCACGAGCATGTGCAGAATCTAGGTGGTTCGAATGTGTTGATTGTAGGGGACCCTGGAGTACTCCAGGCAGGGATAATCAAGCGTCTTGAAAAGCCTTTAGAAGATGCCTCTATATCGTATTCGATTTTTACGGATGTAGGCACCGAGGCATCCATAGAATCGGTTGATAAAGGAACGGATGTAGCAAAAGAAATGGGCTGTGACATTGTGGTGGGTGTAGGGGGAGGTAGCGCTCTCGATACCGCAAAAGCTATCGGCCTCATGCTGAAAAACCCGGGGAACATAAGGGATTACGTTGGAATCGATAATGTTCCAGCACCTGGAGTTCCTGTTATTGCGGTGCCGACCACAGCAGGTACTGGCAGTGAAATAACCAGGTTCTCTGTACTGTCAGATAAAGCGAAAAAAGTAAAGCTTAGTGTCGGAAGTATGTTTAATTGTCCTTCTTTAGCTCTTTGCGACCCAGAACTTACCATTACATTGCCTCCACATATTACAGCGGCGACAGGGATGGATGCATTAACGCATGCACTCGAGTCTTATGTTAATAAAGCAACGCAACCTATCTCAGAAGCGTTGTCGGTTCAATCCATGAAATTGGTGGCCAACAGTTTACGGCTTGCGGTGGTACAAGGTGAAAATATTGAGGCCCGCCATGATATGCTCCTGGCGAGTACGCTTGCTGCCATGGCTTTTAATTCCACCCGCCTTGGTTTAGCTCATGCGCTTGCCATGCCTTTAGGCGGCCAGTTTAATATTCCCCATGGCATTGTAAATGCGATTCTATTACCCGAGGTAATGGAATTCAACCTTATTGGGAATGTGGAAAAGTATGCACATATTGCAAGGATTTTTGGTGAAAAGACGGAGAATCTCTCTCTCAGGGAGGCAGCAGAGCTTTCGGTTACTGCCGTTCGCCAATTGAACAAAGATTTGGGAATTACCCAGACATTATCTGACTATGGCGTGGAGGAAGAGCATCTTGACGGTATAGTAGAGGAAGCTATATTATCAGGAAACGTTCCAGTAAATCCAGTACAAGCAACAAAAGAGGATCTCAAAAATATATGCCGTCGCGTCATGGCGCCTAAAGTAAAAGAAACGGTCTTAAATTAACTTTTACAAGGAGAATGATAAAAATGACTTTAGCCTTAAGCGCTGGAATGGTCAATTGGCTGGAGAACCATCAGCCAAAGACGTATGGAAACTACATCAACGGAGAGTGGGTTAATAGCGGAAGCGGAGAAACCTATCCCATATATAATGCAGCCAACAGGGAACGACTTTTAGCCACTTTTCAAAATTCTAATAAAGAAGATGTCAATAAAGCAGTGGAAGCAGCACACATAGCTTTTAAAAACTGGTCAAAGCTTCCTGGTCCAGACCGGGGGTCAATATTATTCCGTTTTGCAGATCTGCTGGAACAGGATACAGATGAATTAGCCTATATGCTTTCCGCGGAACAAGGCAAAATACTTGATGAATCTAAAGGGGAAGTGTTGCGGGCAGCAAAGGAAGCACGTTTTTGCGCTGGCGAGGCTTTTAGAATAGAAGGTAACACCCTGCCAGGGGAAAGAAGCAATGTGTGGAGTTCAACGGTACGAAGTCCTATTGGAGTAGTAGCTGCTATTGCACCTTGGAATTTCCCAGTTGTCACCCCTGTCAGGAAGATTGCCCCTGCTTTAGCCTACGGATGTACGGTAGTTTATAAACCTGCATCTTTAACACCGTGGACCTCTGTACGATTAATGGAGCTATTGGCTAAGGCTGGTGTCCCGGACGGAGTGGTCAATCTTGTTATTGGAAGCGGTGCCAATGTCGGAGATCCCTTAGTGAACCATCCATTGGTAAGGGGAATTAGCTTTACCGGTTCTTCGAGTCTCGGTATCGAAATTAATCAAAAGGCGGCGGGAAGATTAGCCAAAACACAGCTTGAACTTGGGGGAAAAAACCCGGCAGTTGTCCTAGATTTTAAGGATGCTGACGCAATAGCAAACCAGATTGTTTCAGCTGCATTTGCCTGCAGTGGTCAACGGTGTACATCGATTAGCAGAGTAATAGTTTTAAAAGAAAAGAAACAAGAGGTAACAGAGGCTCTTAGAAGACAGCTTGAGAATATAAGGGTTGGCCCTTCCTGGGAAGAGGGAGTGACAATGGGGCCTCTCGTAAATGCTAGTCAACTGGATTCTGTCCAGGAATACCTTAAAATCGGAGTCGCAGAAGGTGCGAGAGTATTATTTGGTGGAGAAATTCTGTCTGAAGGACATTTCTCACAGGGAGCTTATATGAAGCCTGCCCTACTCGATCAAGTAACTCCTGATATGAGAGTGGCTAAAGAAGAAATTTTCGGCCCTGTCTTAACGATAATAGAAGTGGAGAATAAAGAAGAGGCATTACAAGTGGCAAACAACGTGGAATATGGCCTGGCAGCTTCTATATTTACTGATGAATTTTCAACTGTCTATCATTTTGCAGACCAACTAGTGGCAGGAATGATCCATATTAACCATGGCACTGCAAGTGCCGCGCATATGCCTTTTGGCGGTGTGAAGCAATCCGGAGCAGGTGCATTTTCTATCGGTCACACAAATGCTGAATTTTTTACAGAAATGAAGGTAGTATACTTTGAATACTAAATGAATGTTTCATCAATGGGGTAGTCATAATTTCTCGAAATAATGGCTGCCCTTTTCTTTTACTACAATTCATATAGAAAGGTCTGAGAAGCATGAAACCCAAAGTTTACATAACCCGCAGAATACCTTTGGAGATTTTATCGCAAATAGAAGAAAAATGTGATGTGAGGATGTGGCATGAGGAAGATATTCCTGTTCCTCGGGAGGTACTAGAAAGTGAGATTGTAGATGTAGAAGGTCTTTTTTGTTTGTTGACAGAATCGATTGACATAGACCTGCTTTGGAAGGCCAAAAATTTGCGGGTGATAAGTAATATGGCTGTAGGATATAACAATATTGACATTCAAGCAGCTAAACAAAAAGGGATTACGGTAACGAACACCCCAGGTGTACTAACGGAAACCACAGCGGATCTTACTTTTGCCTTATTGATGGCAACAGCTCGTCGCATAGTAGAATCATCTGACTATTTAAGACAAGGCAATTGGAATACCTGGTCACCTATGCAATTGACCGGACAGGATATTTATGGAGCTACACTTGGCATTATTGGAATGGGGAGGATAGGCGAGTCATTAGTTAAGAGGGCGAAAGGTTTTGACATGGAAGTTTTATATTATAACCGAAGCCGCAAATTAGAGGTTGAAGAAAAGTGGGGATTAAATTATGTGGGGTTTGAGGAATTACTTAAAGAATCAGATTTTGTCTGTATCTTGACACCGTATACCAAAGAAACAGCGAATCTTATTGGAGAACGGGAGCTTTCGCTAATGAAAAAAACTGCAATCCTAATAAACACTGCCAGAGGAGGGATTGTAGATGAAAAGGCGTTATATGAATCCTTAAAGAATGGTGGAATTTGGGCAGCTGGGTTGGACGTGTTCGCAGACGAGCCACTCTCTTTAAATCATCCACTGTTAACCCTTCCCAATTTAGTGACACTACCACATATCGGCAGTGCCAGCATCAAAACAAGGCTTAAAATGGCCGAACTTGCGGCGGAAAATTTAATTCTTCCATTGTATGATTCCACACCTAAGCATGTGGTTGTTTAATTTTCTTTACTGCAAGTATCCGTTAAATATCCATTGAATATCAAGTAGAAATTAAACCTAAAATCGGAAATTTTCCTTTTGAAAGCAATCGATAAATGTTTCCTTTTACTGATAAACAGGTTGTAACAGAGACCATAGAAGAGGTGGTAAAGTGAAAATTGCAGTTGGAAATGATCATGCAGGCTATCCATTAAAAAATCATGTCTTAACGCTTTTAAGTCAGCTAAATGTTGAGGTTAAATATTACGGTAGCGACAGTTCCACCCCTGTTGATTTCCCTGATATTGCAAGTAAAGTCTGTACAGCTGTCCAAGGTGGCGTGGCAGATAGGGGGATAATGGTGTGTGGTACTGGTGTTGGTGCATGTATTGCAGCAAACAAATTTTTAAAAATACGTGCTGCAGTATGTCATGACACATATTCTGCACACCAATGTGTGGAACATGATGAGGTTAATGTTCTGTGTATAGGAGCACAAATTATAGGTGATCGGTTGGCAAAAGAAATTATTGAGACTTTCTTAAAATCCACATTTTCTACTGAAAAGCAATTTAGAAGAAGGGTTCAAAAAATTACTAAGATAGAAATCGAGTCTGCTCGCCAATTACTGAAAGAGATGAAAATTGTAATCGCGCCAGATTCTTTTAAAGAAAGCCTTTCGGCTCTAGAGGCAGCCAATGCGATCGAAAGAGGCTTCAAACCGGTTTTCCCCAATGCCGAATACATTAAAATGCCGATGGCCGATGGCGGTGAGGGGACCGTCCAATCCTTGGTGGATGCCACAAACGGGATCATCGAGGAGCGGATTGTATCTGGCCCTCTGGGAGAACCCGTTAAAGCCTTCTTTGGATTGATGGGAGACAGGAAAACAGCTGTCATCGAAATGGCTGCGGCCTCAGGTTTGCATTTGGTTCCCATGAATGACAGAAATTCGTTGATCACGTCGACGCGAGGGACAGGAGAGCTGATTTTAGCTGCCCTTGATCTGGGTGTAAAACATCTTATCATCGGGATTGGCGGTAGCGCCACGAACGATGGCGGCGCCGGGATGGTCCAGGCGTTGGGCGGAAAGTTATTGGACGAGTCGGGAAATGACATCGGTCCCGGTGGCGGCGCACTCGCACAAATACGTACCATTGACTTGAGTGGCATTGACGACCGACTAAAAGACGTTCAAATCGAAGTGGCTTGTGACGTCGATAATCCGTTAACAGGACCAAGAGGAGCTTCCGCCATTTTTGGCCCTCAAAAAGGAGCCACTCCTGAACAGGTGGAAATGCTTGACCAAAATCTATCACATTTTGCTGATGTCGCTGAACGAACGTTGGGTAAGTCTTTCCGGGATATTGAAGGTGCTGGTGCGGCGGGCGGTCTTGGGGCAAGCCTGTTGGCCTTCCTTAACGCAGACCTTAAAAGAGGAATCCAGATTGTCCTTAATGCCGTGAATTTTGAGGAAGTCGTCAAGGATGCAGACCTTGTCATCACAGGAGAAGGCCGTATTGATGGTCAAACGGTTTATGGGAAAACGCCAATCGGGGTAGCAAAGGCGGCAAAAAAACACGGTGTTCCTGTCATTGGAATTGCGGGATCTTTATCCCAGGACAGCGAAGTTGTGCATGAACACGGAATCGATGCCCTTTTTAGTATTGTCCCAGGCATCACCTCACTCCCGGATGCCTTTGAACATGCGGCTCATTACATGGAGATAACTTCCAGAAATATTGCAGCATCCATGAGAACAATTCGGACGATTCAAAGAAGCTGTTAGACAAAATAAAAAGACGCCAAATTGAACTGCACCACAAATTTTAGACACAGTCTAAAATTTGGAGGTGTTTTTCTATTGCTAAATTTACGAATGACCAAAAAGCTAGAACTGTAAAATGGTATTTAGAAAGAAATGAAGGATACCTAACAATCGCAAAGGAAATTGGTGTACATAAAAAACATGTTCAATATTAGGTACGTAAATATGAATTCCACGGTGAAAATGCCTTTTTCAAGAGCTATACAAACTCCATTACACTTTAAACTAGACGTACGTAAATATATGAACAATAATGGGACGACTATCTTTGAAACAGCTACAAATAACGAGAATAGGAGAATGCTATGTACATCTGGAACCTTACCGCCCTTATCCTCGCACTGAGGGAAGACTCCCTGAACGAAAAACAAAAGAAAACATACCGGAACGTATTCTGGATACTTGCCGCCTTGACCATTTTAACCCTTCCTGTCGTCGTTGACCCGTCATCCATGAATACTTACGACATGATGGACCTTGCCTGCTTTATCGTCATCAATGCCATTGGGATTATGATGGCTTATGGAATTTACAAAAAAGGAGTCCATGAGGATTTCTTCCTTCCCTATTTTTCTCTTAACATCCCGATTTTCATAAGGACGACGATCTTGTCAATCTTGCTTATGATCATTGGATACACTTATATCCTGATGTTCGCCCCCCAGCACTCAATGGATGGGACGAACGTCATCGACCTTGCCATTTCGATCATCGTCGAGTTGGTGTTTAACGCAATGCTGGTACAATCGTTCCGTAAGGTCTATCAATAAAAGCCCTCAGGGGGCTTTTATTGCTTTCTCCAGTTTAAAGTTTAAGGGATGGAGGAAAAGTTCTTGGGAATAAAGGCGGTGAGAATGGATGGCAGAAAGGTCGACAAAACTCAAACCGGAGCTGCAATCTAAAATACCAGATACGATCCCCATGTGAAATTATGGCACGCCCCGATAGTCTACAAATATAGTTGAGTTTCGAAAAGAGGATTGGGTCTAATCCAGATGGATGAAAATCAAAACTGATATGTCGAACCCCCTTTCGATAAAAGAAAGGGGGTCGACATATTATAATGAATTTAACGGGGAAATCATCTCTGCTAAGTCATTCCGGGAAGAGTTCACCAGGGTGGACACACGGTATTTGTCCCTCTCCTCCTCTTCATAAGGAACAAGGAGTTCATTAAGGAAGAAATGTCATCATATTCAGGGTCCATCCATATGTCGTAATCCGATTCATGGACTGATTTTGTCACCCCGTTAGGCTGGGTAGTAAGGATACTGCAGGAGTGGAGAGGAAATTCCCCTTTTGTCCAGGTCTCCCATATCCCCGCAAACGCGAAGGGCTTTTGACCCTTCATGATGAAACGGTACGGAAGCTTCCCCTCATCACTTTGTTTCCACTCATAGAATCCGCTGCAGGGGATAAGGACCCGTCTTTTCTTGAAGGCATTCTTAAACGAGGACTTTTTGTCGATTCCTTCACTTCTTCCGTTGATCATCTTGTAACCGATCTTAGGATCCTTTGCCCAGTATGGGACCAACCCCCACCTCATCATGGCCCCGACCCTTTTCCCTTCATGCTTTCCGATGGTGAGGATTTCCTGTCCAGGAGAAATGTTGTAGCGGGGTACAATTTCCTCCCCAAATTCGAACCTGAAGGTTTTCCGAAGGGTGTTCAGGTCTTCTATCAGACTGAATAGATGAAAACAACCCGATTAACCTAACGTAGTTCTGCCTGGAATACTCCCTCATGCCTGTCTTTTAAATAGATTGGTTGTCTAACGGTACTGCTTGTATGATGTATCTTTCTGGTGCATCCCCAATATAATTGAAGGGATAACAAGTTGTTAGTGTCAATGTAGGAGAGCTTTTTTTGACAATGACCGTCCTGTCGTCCGGGTCCGTAATGAAGATATTGTTTATTTTATATGAATAGTTTTTATCTTCGTACTCCACTACTAGGATGTCCCCTTCTTTAAGTTCATCGAGCCGATAAAAGACCGTATCACGGTGACCGCTTAATACAGTGTGACCGCCGTCTCCAGGAACCGTTGTTAACTCACTGACAAACATTCCAACCCCTTTTTTGAGGACATCTTCCTCTGCTCCCCAATAAACAGAGTATTTCTGTCTCAATTTAGGTACCTTAAGAAAAGCTATCTTCTCTCCAAGGGGGTGACTAACCTCCGTAGAGGGAATGGGAGCTTGTTCCGGTTCTCGTAACTTCTTTGGTTCCTCAATGATTTCAGTAGAATCTTTCTCCGGTAAATTCTCCTCGATTTGTAGTTCCGATACTTCTTGTTCACTCATATCCTCAGCAGAAGAGCGTCCAGTTTGCCAATTTACATACGAAATACCGCCTAAGAAAATCCCAACGACCATTAAGGTTATTCCGAACAATTTCCTCATATTTAACTCCTTAAAAAAGAAAACGGCAGAGAGCCTACCGTTTTCCAGTGAGATTAATTGGTTTGTCTTTTACGAAAGACTAGTACAGAGCCGCCGACTAATAACATTGCACCAAGAGCCATCATTGGGACTGAGTTCGTAGCCGTATCTGGAAGTTCTTCACCTACTTCGTTTGAACCAGAAGTAGCGTCATCAGATGCTTGGCCAGAATCATCATTTGACTCAACGCTTTCTACTGTGTCGCTCTCTTCTTCAGTAGTAGCTTCGTCGGTGCTAGTATCTGAACCGGAATCAGCATCTTGGGAATCTTCTTCGTTCAATGATGCAACATAGTCATCATATTCACCCTGAGATACTTCACAAGGCAAGTTGTCATTATCTCTATCTAAGTCATGCGGGTCGTTTGACGCGCTATACCCGTTGGTGTGCCAGAATTCAGCAACTGCTCGTTTGTCTCCATTAAAATCCCCACAGTCTTTGTCTTCGGCGGCATTAACGCTTGAAAAACCAGTGAACATAAAGGCCAGGGCAAATAGTGATGCAACAAACTTTTTCATTAAGTATTCCTCCCTTTGTTATGTTGTTGGTACGCTTACAATATTAGGGAAAATCCAACAATATTTCAAACATTATGACAAATAAGGCTTTAAAATGGTAAATAACGACTATATATGCCAAATTATCTTTTGTTTACAGTTAAATGAATGGTGAACAAAAGACTATATGAAAGTAAAGAAGTCCTATAAGTCTTACTTCATCTGAGAATAACGGTATACGTGAAAGTTCCAATGGGAGGTTCTTGTAATGGAAGAATTATTAAAGCAGATACTTACTAAACTAGAACCAATTGAGCAAGGATAAAAGACCACAGAAGAGAATTTAGAGAGTCTATTGGGGGATGGAGGTCCATTCATGCAGCATCGCTAAAACAGAATGTTAATAAATTGAGAAAAGTCGGTGTTTAGCAGCTCCAATGTCAAGATTAAAATGGTGTTTTGAATCCATATAGCATTAAAATTGCGATAGAGTCGGACAAGGTTTCATTTTCTCAAAAAGCGGTTATATAGAAAGATCATTTACATAACTAGCAACTAGGGGGAATTGTATTGTTTGGATCTATTTGGTTTACGTTAGCCACTTGTGCCTTTTTTATGGGATTGGTGGCCTGGCTTTCATATGTGAAAACGAAAGGGGAAGTCAGTGATTCAACTGGATATTTTTTGGCGGGCAGGGGGCTGACTGGAGGTTTTATTGCGGGTTCGCTGTTATTGACCAATTTATCTGCGGAACAATTAATCGGCCTGAACGGACAAGCGTATCGCACAAACCTGTCTAATATGGCCTGGGAGGTAACGGCAGCCTTTGCGGTGATCATCATGGCTGTGTATTTGCTCCCTAAATATTTGGGTGGAAGCTTTACAACCTTGCCTGAATTTTTAAGCAAACGGTTTGATGAAGGTGTCCGAAGATATACGGTTGTTTTGTTTATGCTGGGATACATACTAGTTACCATTCCATCCATGCTCTATTCCGGAGCCCTGGCCGTATTAAAATTATTCGATGTGCCTGGTCTGTTTGGCATTTCATATGTTTCTTCTGTCTGGCTGGTCATTTGGGTGATTGGCATTATCGGAGCCATCTATGCCATCTTTGGAGGGCTGAAGGCAGTGGCTGTCTCTGACACTCTTAATGGAATCGGTTTGCTGATTGTCGGGATCCTGGTGCCGGTGCTGGGATTCATTGCACTCGGGGAAGGGAACCTGATTTCAGGAATGAAGGAGATTGCGGTCAACCATCCTGAAAAACTGAATTCAATTGGTTCGAAAGAGGATTCCGTACCATTCGGAACCATTTTTACTGGAATGATTTTTGCCAACCTGTTTTATTGGGCTTCCAACCAGTACGTGATTCAACGAACCCTGGGGGCAAAAAACCTTTCGGAGGGGCAGAAGGGTGTTCTGATTTCTGGTTTATATAAACTCCTGGTACCTGTCTTTATGATGATCCCTGGTGTTATTGCTTTCCATTTATATGGAAATTCCTTGAAATCCGTGGATTTGGCTTATCCCGCTTTGATTTCGGATGTTCTGCCCGGGTATTTATCAGGATTCTTTTTGGCTGTACTGCTTGGTGCTGTTTTTAGTTCTTTTAACTCTCTCCTGAACAGTGCCGCTACTCTTTTTGCCCTTGATATTTATAAACCTCGGATGAATCCCGATGCGGATGATCAAAAGCTAATCTCTGTCAGCAAGTGGTTTGGTACCGTCCTTGCGATTGTGTCCCTGTTTATTTCTCCTATGCTGATGAATGCTTCGGATGGCTTGTGGGATTTAATCCGCAGATTTACCGGATTCTTTAATATCCCAATCATCGTGATTGTCCTGGTTGGAATCATGACGAAGTATGTACCAGCCATTGCCGCCAAAGTGGTGATCATCTTTCACGTGATTACCTATTATATGCTTGTATGGGGAACGGACCATCTGTTCAATGTAACGGTTCCCATCCATTTCATTCATATCTATGCCATCTTGTTTGCTGTTGAGGTCGCAATGATGCTGGTAATTGGTAAACTGAAGCCGCGAGAGGTCGCATACCAATTTAAAGCAGACCCGAAAGTCAGCATGGAGCCCTGGAAGTATACTATTCCTTTTTCGATTATGCTGCTGGCGCTGGTCGCGGTCACCTATGTCATCTTTTCGCCGATCGGATTGGCTTACGAGAATGCTGTAGTTTCAAGCAATTTCTGGTTCGTTATCGCTGCCATACTATTAACTGCTGCAGCGCTAATCTTTGTATCTATTAAGGTCTGGAATCAGAAATATGCTCAATATCTAACTTCTCATAACCCGCCGCATTCTTTAAAAATAAAAAGGGAAAGCAAGACATTGTATTTTAAAGGAAAAGAGCAGCCTTTAAAATAGGCGATAAACAGACAGCCGGCTAATGCCGGTTGTTATTTTTTTGTTTTTTCATGAAACCGCATCCAGTCTAAGGTACAATAATAGAGAAGATTTAGAAAAATACTGTTTATACATATCATTTTAAATGAGGATTTGGAGGGTAAATTGGAGTGAATTATTATGGAGTTTTTGATGTCGGGGGTTCCGCTATTAAATATGCACTGATGGAAGAAACAGGGCAGTTCATTGAAAAATCCTCTGTCCCAACCCCGAAGGAAGGGCTGGAGCCTTTTTTGGATACCATGGTTTCCATAGTGAAGGAGTTTGAGAGCAGCCATAAGCTCACAGGAATAGCTCTGAGCATGCCTGGGGCTGTTGATGTCCAAAGCGGAGTCATTGGCGGAATCAGCGCGATTCCTTATATTCATGGGCCAAATTTTAAAGAAATCCTGCAGGCACGGACAGGCTTGCCGGTGGAAATGGAAAATGATGCGAATTGTGCCGGGCTGGCGGAAGGCTGGATCGGAGCAGCCAAGGATGTACAGGATTTTATTTGCATTGTGATTGGCACCGGCATTGGCGGTGCTTTAGTCCTGAATAAAAAAATCAGGCACGGCAGCAATCTGCATGGCGGAGAGTTCGGCTTCATGATTATGGAAGACTATCTCGATGGCCAAGGAAAAATCTGGAGTGAATTAGGCGCAACCAAGGCGTTGGTCATACAAGCAGCGAAACTAAAGGGAGTGGATCCCGATTCGCTCGACGGCAAGAAAGTATTTGAAATGGCTGATAACGGTGATGAAGAAGTGCAGGCTGTAATAGAGAAATTTGTCAAACGCATTGCTGTAGGCATTTTTAACCTCCAATATGCCATCGACCCAGAAAAGATCCTGATTGGCGGAGCCATCAGCCAGCGGGACGGACTGATTGATCAAATTAACGCAGCATTGAGCCAGCTGAAAGGTACAGTTCACCGCCTGCCTGTAAAAGTCGAGAGGTGCAAGTTTGGTAATGACTCAAACTTGATTGGAGCATTATATCATTTCCACCAGCGGCAAGCCAAATAAGCGAGGCATCTTGCATTAGAGATTAGTTCAGTCTAATCTCTTTTTTTCTGGTGGCTGATTTCAGAAGAATGCTCATTTTATTTCCTAAAGCCTGCTTTATATGTGAAAGCAGATACTGGATAAAAAAAGAAATTATGGGAAACATAGAACCAGAAAATACATTAATAAAGGCGGGTTCACATTGGATTTAGATATTAACATGCAATTTGAGATAAAAAGTGGTTTTATGCCAAACCTGAGTTCTTCAGAAACCTTAACGATCCTTGAGGTAAATCCAAACAGTGTGGTTATTCAAATGAACAATTCGACTGGCAGAGGCGTCTTCCCTTCAGAAAACTTGCAATACTGGATTCGAAAAGGCCTGTTGATTCGAATGGACGACCAGCATAAAAAGACATCGTAAGCACCAGATCCTTATTGCCTTTTTCCTGTGAGCCGGGGATCACTTCCTTCGCGACCACAAAAATCATGGCTCCGGCTGCAAAGCTTAAGGCGTATGGCAGCAATGGTTCGATAAAGGCGACCGCAAACGCGCCGATGACTGCCGCAATCGGTTCGACCACCCTGAAAACTGCCCATAGAAGAAGCTATTCCTTCGCGACATTCCTTCTCCTCTGAGCGGTATGGAAACGGCCACGCTTTCAGGGAAGTTCGGGTGAAGGTGGGGCAGGATTTTATCATCCCCTAAAGAAAAATGCGCCCAGTAAAAACCCGGACGGAGCCGGAAACCAGTCTCCGATGGCGTGGCCCTCCGACATTTCAATGGCAGGAGCCAGCAGAGACCAGTAACTGGCGGCAATCATCACGCCGCCGGCAAATCCCGGCATGCGCACGAGGCCGGGCAACATCCGCGAGTTTCCTGCTGTTTTCACAGGCTGGACACAGTTTTTTTAATAAAAGGGGAGAATCGATGTATAAACAAAATTAATCGATGTATAAGTCTCAATAAATGATTCATAACTTGTGAGAATCGATGCATAAACGGCAGGACGGGTACTTTTGCATGGCGAAACCGTTCAATTTTAAACAAATCTAGCCGAATTAAGCAGTAGGATCCAGGTTTAGGGACAATTTTTAAATATGAAGCTTAGTTTCGGTCTAGTTTCACAGACTGGACACAGGTTTTTCAATAAGAGCAAATAGTCGATGCATAAACAAAATTAATCGATCCATAAGTCTTAATAAATGATTCATAACCTGGAAGAATCGATGCATAAATGGCAGAGCGCTAGTTCTGGGATCCCCAGCGGTAGATTGAGGAGAGGATTTATGCCGATATTTAACGTGTCACCCAGGTTCAAGGCCGTGTTTTTTTTAAAAAGTGGCTTGGTTTAAACTATTTTCACACGGCCACAGGTTTTTCAATAAACGAAAGCATTACCTGCAGAGAATGTATGAAGGAACCCGGAGAGTTAAATCCAGGTTCCTTTTTGAGTGGGAGGCTTTTATTAATCTGTCACGATGAAATCCCTGTCCAGAAACGCTTCGATCACTTCACTGATCTGATAAGAGACCTGTGGTAAATCGTAATTTTCAAACGCATATTCACACTGTTGTTTATAAGCCATTGTTTCATCATAATGTGCCATGTGCCTTTCGATTACCGTTTCATGATCTTTCCTCACTTTTTGTCTTTCTACCACTGTGTTGCGATCCGCATAGATGAAAAAGCGCATTACCCGGTCGCCATACATCTTTTTCAGTTTTTCGGTCCCTTCCGGATTTAACGTTAAATAAATAAGTTGATGATTCTCAAATGCCTTGATGATATCCTGTTCGCGGATTCCATAATGATATCCATCAATTTCAACGCTTTCAAGAAATTCCTGGTTAGCCTGCATCTTTTTAAAAGCAGCTTCATCTACAAAATGGTAGTCTTCCCCGTCCTTTTCATAATGACGGCGAGCTCGCGTCGTATAAGAGAGGACCATCTCCATATCAAATGCAGTAGCAACCATCCTGGCAATTGTCTTTCTTCCGGATCCATCAGGCCCGGTATAAATAAAAATTTTTTCTTTCCCTTTAATTTGATACATGGAAGAACCTCCTTTTAGCACATTGTTTATAGAGTATGCTGATCCAGGGAAATGTGAGGTTTTCTGTTTTATCTAAGGAAGAAAGAACCATCATGGAAAAAAGAACCTCTTTTGATTATGAAATGTTTTTGTAGGTGCCCTCATCCCTGAAACATAGAAAAAAGGCCATTATAAACGTTCTATGTGTACGCAAAACCAGGCACGTTATGAAAAAGATATAATGAACGTTCAATCTAGACCAAGATTCAAAGCAAGTGATGAAAAAGGTCGCAATGAAACTACCCGGATATCCTTACCAACGCTATTAAAATATATGACAAACAGGGTAGCATCACAGCACTAAAAAATATTGCAGCTGATTGGCTGATATTGGCGTAATGGCATGTATCACATAGCCAATGCTTAACAGCTGTGATAGTGTTTCTGCACAGCTGCGGCGCGGAGGCTCAATGGGTGCATGGTTACTTTTGTAGAGATTTATATATTGGTTGTTTACCGTGCATTGAAGCAGGATGACATGTCTGCCGGTCCAAGCTTGGCCTATAGATGGCTGAAGCGTTCTGTTTTGATGCATCAGGAACACCCTTATAAAAGTAATTTACATTAGTATATGCGGAAATCCTTTCCAATTGACCTAAAAAATAATGAAACTGGTTCCAGACTTAGCATAAGGTTTATTTTAGAAGAACGATTAAACGGCTGGATTAAGGAAGGGAAGTATACAGTGCTTTAAAAATAAAAGAGACAGGAAATCACACAAATGCAATCCATAACCTTTAAGTCGAATTGATAATGAACCATTACAGCATCCGCAGATAGTCAATAAACGGACGAAAAACCTGTACACGAAAGGAACGTCGGGTATAGTGCCTGTGTAATTACTACATCATAAACGCTTAGAATCCAAATGTTTTTTAAAGAAATCTATAAATCTATGAAAAGGTAAAACAACTAAAAGAGTCTTTCCTATTAAATTATTTTGTAAGCGATTTCAAAGTTTTGTTGACAACTCATAAATTATCAGAATATAATCAAATTACAGATAGTTCAGTCACTGTACAAAGAATGTAAACCAAAGGGGGAAGCTCAGATGAAGAGAAGTATTGGGTGGCAAAAATTTTTACTGTTGGCCTTAAGTTTGCTGTTGCTAATTGGAGCAGCGGGGTGTAAGGCCAAGGATACGACGGCTGGTGAAGAAACGAAAGACGGAAAAACAAAACTCACGATCTGGTTATGGCCTGGGATGGGAATTGAAGATCAAATCAAACAATATGCAAAGGAAAATAATATTGAAGTTGATATTCAGCTTTCGGAATTTGCCGATGTACACAGCAATCTGACAACATCTCTTGCAGCCGGCAGCGGTGCACCCGATATTTCAGCGGTTGAGGTAAAAGGGATCGATAAAATGAAAGCGGCTCCAGATGCGTTCTATAATTTATATGACCTGGGTGCTGATGAACTTAAAGATAACTATTTAGATTGGAAATGGAAGCAAGCAGAAACACCTGATGGCAAAAACCTATTAGGAATTCCAACGGATATTGGTCCTCAGGCGCTTGCCTATCGCGTGGACCTGTTTGAACAGGCCGGGCTTCCGACAGACCGTGAAGAAGTTGCTAAAATGCTTCAAACATGGGATGACTACATCAAGGCTGGCGAGCAGATGAAAGAGAAAACCGGAAAAGCGATGATTGACTCTCCAAATGGAATCTATGCGGTCATCGAAGGCCAGGGAAATGAGAAATACTATGATGAAGACGGAAATGTGATTGTAAAAGATAACCCTCAAATCAAGAAAGCGTATGATTATGCCATGCAAACAATTGAGAAAGATCTGACGGCCGGATTCACTCAATTCGAAGGTGAATGGGGTTCCGGGATGGCAAACGGCGATTTCGCGACTGTACTGGCGCCTGCATGGATGCAGTTGAACATTATGAATAATGCCCCTGATACAAAAGGGAAGTGGGACATTACTTTATTGCCTGAAGGAGCAGGAAACTGGGGCGGATCGTTCCTGACGATTCCAAAAGAATCGAAGAATGCAGAAGAAGCCTACAAGTTAATCAAATGGGTGTTATCACCAGAACAGCAATTGGAAACGTTTAAGTCCAAAGGCCTGATGCCTTCCACTCCTGGCATTTATGAAGATGAAGCATTTACAAGCTATACAAGCGAATTCTTCAACAATGCCCCGACGGCTAAAATTTATGGCGAAGCGGCAAAGCAGGTAAAACCGATTGTGGAAGGTCCGGATTCCATTCAAATTGAAGAAATTATGGGAGATGCGGTGGAACGTGTCCGTGATGGCAAGGCGACTCCTGATAAAAGCTGGAAAACAGCTATGGACCAGCTGGAGCGTGAATTAAGCAGATAATCTTCTTGGACAAGCAGTAAGTTAGAGACTGGCTGAAGTTCAGTCTCTAACTTATTAGAATGTGAAAGGGGGAGTAAGGATGTCAACAAATGTAGGTGTCGAAAAAGGGAAGCAGTCCCTTGCTGTACCAAAACAAAAAAGGTTCACAAAGCAATCGACGAAGGATAATATTTCCGGCTATTTATACATCTCTCCGTTCTTTATCTTGTTTAGTATTTTCGGGGTTTTCCCGATTTTCTACACAGCTTATATCTCTTTCTTCAAATGGCCCATCCTGGGGGCAAAAGAGTTTGTCGGGATCCAAAACTATCAAATGCTCTTCACAGATCCAACGTTTTGGAAAGCACTTGGAAATACATTCAGCATTTGGGTCATCTCGACGATTCCTCAATTATTTTTAGCCCTTATCTTAGCTGTTATCTTAAATCAGGCATTTTTAAAAGGGAAACAGTTTTTCCGACTGGCAGCCTTTTTGCCGAATATCACTTCACTCGTGGCGGTGGCAATAATCTTCGATGCCATTTTTGGCGAGAAATACGGAATCCTTAATTATGCTCTCTCTGTTTTCGGACTGGATCCATTTAACTGGAAAGGCTCCTATTTTGGAACACATATTGCGATTGCCTCCATGGTCATGTGGAGATGGATGGGGTACAACGCCATTATCTATCTGGCGGCACTGCAAAGCATCCCAAAGGATTTATATGAAGCTGCGACGATCGACGGGGCAAGCAAAACCCAGCAATTCTTCAAAATCACCATTCCAATGATCCGTCCGATGATCATTTTCACCGTCATTCTTTCAACGATTGGCGGCATGCAGATTTTTACCGAACCTCTAATGTTCTCGGGTGGAGGCGGCGGTCCGTTAAAGCAGGGATTAACCTTGACCTTCTATTTATATGAAGAAGCTTTTGTGCGGAATTCCTTTGGATACGCTTCTGCGATTGCATGGGTGCTGTTCTTGATCATTATCCTTTTTTCGATCGTCAACCAATTCATTACCAGCCGCATTAAATCAGCAGATTAAGGAAGTGAGAAGATGAAAGAGGTAGGAGTAAAGTGGTACAGCCCTGGAAGGATTATCGTTTACGCGGTATTAGTCATTATGACCTTTTTATCCCTGTTTCCGTTCTATTGGATGTTAGTGATTGGCTCGAACCATACATCGGCCATCAATAAATTTCCGCCGGCAATGGTTCCTGGCGGCAGTTTTATCGAAAATGCCCAAAAAGTTTTCAGCAATATCGATTTCTTTGCTGCAATCGGAAACTCTGTGATTGCATCAACGGCCATTACCGTCACCGTCCTATTCTTTAGTTCCCTGTCAGGCTTTGCGTTTGCAAAGCTGCATTTTAAAGGCAGGAAATTCTGGTTTCTCTTTGTTCTTGCTACCATGATGGTGCCCGCGCAGCTGGGAATCATCCCTCAATATATGATCATGAGCAAGCTGGGATGGATTAACAGCCTGAATGCGGTTGTAATTCCAAGCATGGTAAGTGCTTTCGGCGTCTTCTGGATGAGGCAGTATATCTCCGCAACCATTCCTGACGAGTTAATCGATGCAGGCAGAATCGACGGCTGTTCCAACTTCCGTTTATATTGGAGCATTACGCTGCCATCGATTCGCCCGGCTTTGGCGACCTTAGGCCTGATCACCTTCATGGGTGTCTGGAATGACTTCCTGTGGCCATTAGTCGTACTAAAAGAGCGGAGTGTACAGACGATTCAAATTGCATTAAGGACATTGAACGGGGCTTATTATACGGACTATGCGATGATTTTAAACGGGACATTTCTGGCGACGCTGCCCATTCTGATCGTTTTCCTTCTGTTCAGCAAACAATTTATTGCCGGATTGACGGAAGGTTCGATAAAATAGTCAATTTTGCACCTGATCTAACAGGCTAAGATCACAAGTGTTGCATCAGGTGCAGCTTACCGCCCTTAAGACATTGATCACTGCGTTCCATTACAGGACTTTAAGGTCTGTTGCTCAATATCGGCAGGACCTTTCCTGCGTTTTACCAAATCTAATCAAGAGTCCTGTGTACATAGAACATTTTTGGCCGTGTCCGAAAACCTGACAGGCTGAACGGCGTGAACCATTGCGTTTGAAAGCTGCAGTGTTTACGACCATAGCAAATAAAAAATAGATTAGGAGAGGGGACCTTTTTATGAAACTTGGAGTATTTTCTGTTTTATTTGGACAAAAACCTTTGGAGGAAGCATTGGACTATATTAAGGAAACAGGTCTGGATGCTGTGGAAATTGGCACCGGCGGATATCCGGGCAACGCTCACTGCGATGCGGCCGCGCTATTGGAAGATGAGGCAAGACTTGAGCGTTTTAAACAGGCATTTGAAAGCAGGGGGCTGGAAATCAGTGCCCTTAGCTGTCATGGCAATCCGCTCCACCCGAACCAGGAGGTGGCAGACCAGTTTCATTCGGATTTTCGTCATACCGTTTTGCTTGCCAGCAAGCTTGGTGTCAGCACGGTCATTACGTTTTCGGGGTGCCCTGGTGAATCAGAGCATTCTTTAAATCCAGTTTGGGTCACTTGTCCCTGGCCGGAAGAGCATTCCGACGTATTAAAATGGCAGTGGGAAGAAAAGGTGATTCCTTACTGGAAGGAACAGGATCAATTTTTAAAAGAGAATGGAGTAAGAGTGGCGATTGAACCGCATCCCGGTTTTGTTGTTTACAATACAGAGACAATGCTCCGGCTGCGCAAGGAGTGCGGAACAAACATAGGGGTCAACTTTGATCCAAGTCATTTATTCTGGCAAAACATGGACCCGATTGTCGGCATAAAAGAACTGGCGAAAGCGGGGGCTTTATTCCATTTTCATGCAAAGGACACAGCCATCGATGTGCAAAATACGGCAGCAAACGGAGTGCTTGACACGAAAAGCTACCGCGATGAATTAAATCGTTCCTGGATTTTCCGAACAGTGGGGTACGGACATGGGGAAGAAACATGGCGAAAAATCATCTCAGCCTTGCAGACAGTCGGATATGACGGCGTCATCAGTATCGAACATGAAGACAGCCTGATGTCCGTAGAAGAAGGGTTCCAAAAAGCCGCTGCCTTCCTGAAGAAGGAATTGATCCGGGAAAAAGTAGGGGAAATCTGGTGGGCGTAAAGAAATAGGTAATACAGATTGAAACGGCAGGGTGCTAGTTTAGGAGAAAGTCATGGGTGCCATGAACCTGCCGTTTTTTTTGATACATAGAGAGTTCATGTCCTTAGTGTAATTTCATCAACCCGCCTGCAGAGTTAATGAGTGATGATTAGAAGCTTCAAGTTCCCATCCAAACCTTGAAAACAGACTATGAAACCAGGCTGTACTTCATGCTTTTGGGGACTGAGGGAGACTCAGAGTAAATAGCGGAGATTCTTTAGCCGGAGCAGGACCGGCCTTAAGTTCACCCGAGATTGAAAAAGAAAGCTTTTAGAAGGAGAGAAAAGTGATATGGAAAAGATCAAGATTGGAATCATTGGGTGCGGCAATATTAGCGGAATTTACCTCCAGTCTCCCAAGATTCTGGAGATATTGGACATCGTGGCTGTTGCCGATCTGGATTTGGAAAGAGCAAAGGCAAAGTCTGCAGAATACAACATTGCCAAAGCATACAGTGTGGAAGAACTGCTCGCGGACCCGGAGATTGAGATGGTGATCAATTTAACCATTCCAGGAGCACATGCCGAAATCTGCCTGGCAGCATTGGAAGCTGGGAAGCATGTGTATGTTGAGAAGCCACTGTCTATTAATCTGGATGATGGACGAAAACTAATGGAGGAAGCGGAGAAAAAGGGGCTTCGAGTGGGTTGTGCTCCCGATACTTTTTTAGGAGGCGGTCTTCAGACATGCCGGAAGCTTATCGATGATGGCTGGATAGGAGAACCGACGGCTGCAACGGCATTTATGATGAGCAATGGACCGGAGGGATGGCACCCTGACCCGGAATTCTTTTATAAAAAAGGCGGAGGTCCAATGTTTGATATGGGGCCTTATTACCTGACGGCGATGGTTCATTTGCTGGGACCAATCAGGCGCGTGACCGGTTCAACCAGGACGTCCCTCCCGGAAAGAACGATTTTAAGCCAGCCAAAATACAAGCAAAAAATCAGGGTGGAGACTCCCACTCATATTGCAGGTGTGCTTGACTTTGAAAGCGGAGCCATCGGGTCGATGATTACCAGTTTTGATGTATTCGGAGGCTCACAGCTTCCCCGCATTGAAGTGTATGGCACTCAGGGAACATTAGTGGTTCCAGATCCCAATACCTTCGGCGGCCCGATTTACCTGCGCCGTGGCGGTGAACAAAACTGGACAGAACTGCCGCTCACACATGGCTTTACAGAAAACAGCCGGGGCATTGGGGTCGCCGATATGGCTTATGCCATAAAAAACAACCGGTCACATCGGGCAAGCGGGGAACTCGCTTTTCATGTCCTTGAAGCCATGCATGCCTTTCATCTTTCTTCCGAAGAAGGCAGGCACTATGAAATGTTAAGCGGCTGTGAACGTCCAGCTCCGTTTCCGGTTGGAATCAACAAAAATTCAATGGAGCTTCTGGACTGATTTCCCCTAATTGTTTGTTCGGTGATCCTGCGATACGCTGGGGAAGGGAATTTAAACAGCTAGAAGAGATTATAAAATAGTGTACCGTTCATTAGAGCCGTTTGGACGGTAACATTGAATTCCAACGATACATGTAAAAACGTAAAAGAAAATCATCCAAATACTAGAATAGAATGGAAAAGAGAAAGCCTATCAAGGAAGCTTTCTCTTTTCTTTTATTGATATTATCCGATAAAAATGTGTGCCAATCGAAGTCTTTAAAACATATTGACAAAAAATTTAGAACATTCCTTTTTTAGATGACTATAAGGTTCAATATAGGGGTAAACATGAAAGAGAGCGACAGATTCCTTCCTTTTTTAAAAGCCAGGTTATTGCGTAATTTTTACTTGCTCTATTTTTAAAAAGGCTTTATTGCAGATGAAGAAAATGAAATAGGCACCAACGCTAAAAAGAAGGAAGAAGGTAACCGGCTGCCAGAGAAACGCGGCAATCATCAACATGAATATCCCCAGCAGCAGCAGTGTAAACGGCAAGTAACTGATGGACAGCAGGAACGAATTCTTCAGGATCCCTATCCAGTTCAATTGATAGTGGACCATCACCGGGAATAGATACACTGATGAAAACGTTGCCAATATAACTGTCAAAAATAAAATGGAGATTAATAGCGTTTTCCCAGTCGCACTAAGCTGACTAATGAGGGTAAAGTTAGCGTAGAGTAAACCAATGACCATGCTTAACAAGATTCCCAGAAAAAAGCTTTGTTTAAAGTTCTCTTTAAAACACCTGAAAAAAGATGTAAATACACTTGAATCCTTTTTCAAAACCCACTCCCGAACAACGCCAAACATGGCGGCGGTTGATGGGAAAATAGTGATGACTGGCAGGCACATAATCAGCCACAGAAGGTTGAGCAGGAAAAAGTTCGAGATAAGTTCAAGGACGATATAAAAGTTGCTTCTATCCAGTTTCATTCAAATCACCACCGTTTAAATTAATTTGCAAGAATATTATTATATTTTAAAAAATAACATAGATAGTTCAAAAATGGAAGATTCCCTTTCCTAAAGAACTGCTTATTATATATGTTTTGCTCGCAGGGCCGTGTGATAACTGAATGAGAGCCACAGCGGTGCACGAAAGATTTGCATGAGGACAGCGAAACGAAAAGGAGAGACTGCAGAATGTAGAATAAAATTTTTTATAAAAGATGGCGATGTTAAAAAGGGTTCCCATGTTCTGGCCTAGAATATATAACAGTATGGAATAAGATCATACGTGTCGGCCGGATGGATGAGAACAGAAGCACAGACGATCATGTAAGCGCTAAACTGGCAGCGTGGAATTCGAACTACTTAGTTCGGGTGATGGATAAACGAACGTACATAATGGATAAAGGACAGAGTAAATAGGAAATGATTGGCAGGACTAAGGCGACTTTGAATCGGCCGTTCATTTGGGTTTGGGCGAAGGTAAGAGTGAGGTATGGATGATCCGCACAAAAAAACCTGGCAAAAAATCGATCATGCTTGTCAGGAAAGGAGAAATCAACGTTGATGCCAAGGGGGACAGTTTTATATCTAAGTATTTTTCTATTTTTCTTCCATTCTTCAGTCACGATCATTAGCTCGTTTCTCCCGGTCTATTTCCAGGATAAAGAACTGACTGGCACTCAAATCGGCTGGCTAATGGCAATCGGCCCGTTTACCTCGCTTTTTGCCCAGCCATTTTGGGGCTATATGAGCGATAAATATCAAACCGTAAAAAAAGTGCTTCTCCTCTGTTTAATCGGTTTAGTTACAGCAAGTATTCTTTTATTTCAAATGAACACATTTGCTTCCCTTATTGTTTTATGCGGTGTTTTCTTTTCCTTTATGGCGCCAATTGGAGCTCTGGGAGACAGTCTGGCACAAAAAGTATCCCAGCTTGCGGATACCTCGTTTGGACGTATCAGGATGTGGGGTTCCATCGGTTTTGCAGTTACATCCATAATCGGAGGATGGATCTTATTTCAGATTGGCATCGACCGTTTATTATACGTGTATCTTATCTTTGCGTTTGCCTCCCTCGTCATTGTCCTCAGGGTGTCTGATATTGAAAGTGCTGCAAAGCCTGTCAGTATAAGAGGGGCAGTAAAGGTGGTTTCACAGCCGAGCCTCCTATTATTCTTGTTTTTTATCCTGTTTATCACGATTCCGCACCGCGCGAATGATAGCTTCATAGGGCTTTATATTAAGGAACTTGGAGGCAGTGAGTCGCTGATTGGATCAGCATGGTTTGTGGGTGTCGCTGTCGAAGCATTCGTATTTTTACTAAGTGCCTACTGGATGCGTTGGTTCAGCGAAATTACTTTTATCATCATTGCTTCAGGATTGTATGGGTTGAGGTGGCTGTTATTTTCCGGTGCCGACAGTGCCATGGAGATAATTTACTATCAGGCTATGCATGGTGTTACGTTTGGCATCTTTTACTTATGTGCATTCCAATTTGTCACAAGGCTTGTTCCGGATGAATTTCGGGCAACCGGCCAGTTGTTTTTTATTTCCGTGTTTTTTGGACTCTCGGGTATTATCGGCTCGCTCGGTGGAGGGATCATCTTTGATCAATCCGGCGGCGAAGCGATGTATCGATTATCAAGCTTTGCCGCTTTCGCTGGATGTATCGGTTTCATTACATATGATGTTTACTTAAGGAAAAAGAAAAATGTGCCAGGCGGGGTACTTTACAAAAAAGGCATGTAGCTAGGAAGTGTTTATATGGGGATTCCTGCCGAACTGGAAAGACAAAAAAGTATTGGGTATTCAACCCTGCTGCGGTTTTTTATTCCGCTCAGTATTTCAGCAAGTCTGGTGACGATTTCCCATGTCATCATTAACAGCACACTGGCCAAGGCTTCAAATCCCGCGGCGGTGATTGCCAGCTATGCCATTGCCATGAGCCTGTTTGGTATTTTGGAGCGTATAGCTGTGATGCTCCGCCCAACATCGGCTGCCCTGGTGAAGGATAAAACGTCATTTCGCCAGATGTACATGATTACTTTTTATGTGTTATCAGCTATCTTTACTGTCAGTATACTTGTTGCTTTTACCCCCATTGGGGAGTGGGTTTTTTCCTCCCTGTTTAATGTGGAAGCATCGGTCATTGGCGCTACCGTGGATACTTATAAGGTCCTGCTGTTCGTTACTATCTTTTCGGGAACTCGCTGTTTGTTCCATGGGATTATTATTTCGCATTTCCGGACAAAGTGGCTGACGATTGGCATGGTGGTGCGGCTGTTGTTTATGGTAGGGGCTGCGGCCATTTTTATCTCACAGGATATGGTGGATCATGGTTCCATCGGGGCTTATATCTTTCTCATTGGAATGGCCATAGAAGCGCTTGTCAGCTTATTGGAAGGGATGCATGTGGTCAGGCAGCTTCCGGAGAAAAAGCAGGGGCATCGCATAGAGAAAAAACGCCAGATCTTTAAATTTTACTGGCCGCTGATGGCAGCCTCCCTGATTGCCGTCATCATCGGGCCGGCTGTCAATATTGTTTTAGGCTGGAGCAGGGAAGCGGAGACGGCCATTGCTGCCTATTCCATCGCGCTCTCGATTACGCATTTATTTTTAAGCTTTACCTCCTATATCCATCAGGTCGTCTTAAATTTCTATAAAAGCAGCAGCAAGCTCGTGACCCGATTTGTTTTGCTGTTCAGCAATCTGCCGGTTTTAGTGCTGCTGGTCATGGCCTACTCGCCTGTTGGAATTTGGTTTCTCCGCACCATCATGGGAGTTTCAGGAGAGCTTTTGGATGAGAGCTTAACGGCTTTAAGGTTTTTTATTTGGCTGGCCATATTCTTTCCCTGGCTTGATTTTGTCAATGGATTGCTGATGGTCAGAGGGGAGACAAGGATCATGTCCTTTTCCCAGGCCGGGAATGTAGCTGCAACGATTTCATGCCTGCTGCTCCTGATTACCTTTTCCCCGGAAAAGGGAGGAATGATCGGGGCATTTTCACAGTCGTTTGGCGTCATGGTGGAGCTGTCAATCGTTTCGTTATACCTCTATGTTGCCTCACGAAGGAAACGGAACACGCTGACGGACAGGAGTCATCATCTATTCACCAAACGGATGGACAAATAATTGAATTAGTGACAAAGGAGGATTGGAATCATGGAAAAGGCTTTGCACATGAAAAGAATAGAATTGGGAGTTTGCTATTATCCTGAGCACTGGCCAGAAGAATTATGGGAAGACGATTTTAAGAGAATGAAGGATTTGGGTTTCTCGATCATCCGGATGGCCGAATTTGCATGGACGATCTTTGAGCCGGAGGAAGGACGTTTTTCCTTCGACTTTTTTGACTCAGCAATCAATCTTGCGCACCAGCATGGACTGAAGGTTGTCCTTGGAACGCCGACTGCCACTCCACCTGCATGGCTGACGCATCGATATCCCGAAGTATTGAATGTCTCACAGGCGGGTACTCCATACCAGCATGGGATGAGACGGCATTACAACTATAATTCTCCTGTCTATCGGGAGCTTTCCGCGAGGATTACCCGTAAAATGGCAGAGCACTACAAGGACCATCCAGCAGTGATTGGCTGGCAGATTGATAATGAACTAAACTGCGAGATCAATGTTTTTTACTCGGAGGCTGACCATCAGGCATTCCGCACCTGGCTTCAACAGAAATATGGGACCCTCGATCAGCTTAACCAGGCATGGGGAGCGGTCTTCTGGAACCAGACATACACGGATTGGGAGCAGGTTCATTTAACACGTCCGACGGTCAGTGATTCGCCAAATCCTCATCAGGCGCTGGATGAAAAGCGATTTATCTCGGACAGCGCGATTTCGTTTGCGGCCCTGCAGGCAGAGATTCTCAGGGAGACCGCCCCAAATCAATGGGTCACGACAAATGGCCTGTTCGGTCATTTGGACAGCCATAAAATGACGGATGAACTGCTGGATTTCTTCGCGTACGATTCTTATCCTAATTTCAGTACGATCTATCCGGATAAGGGGGACAAGCCTCTTCTTGACCGAAAGTGGAGCTGGAATCTGAGCGCGGTAAGGAGCATTTCCCCGACATTTGCGGTGTTTGAACAACAATCAGGCCCTGGAGGATGGGTCAATCGAATGGAACAGCCGGCTCCCAAGCCGGGACAAATGCGATTATGGACATACCAGTCGATTGCCCACGGGGCCGACATGGTGCTGTATTTCCGCTGGAGAACGGCGAACATCGGGACAGAAATCTATTGGCACGGAATTAATGATTATCACAACAAGCCAAACCGCAGGGTAGAAGAAGCGAGAAAAATCGGAAAAGAGCTGAACAGCATTGGGGAAAGGTTAGCTGAGTCCCGCTATAAAGCCCAGGCTGCCATTGTCAGAGATTACGATAATGAGTGGGACGGCGAGCTTGATCATTGGCACGGCCCTCTTACACAGGAGAGCACGATGGCCTGGGTAAAAGCGTTCCAGTACCAGCATATACCGGCAGATGCACTGTATATCCGGCCGGACATGAAGGCAGAGGAATTATTGAAATATAAGCTGCTCGTGTACCCGCATGCAGCCATTTTAACTCAAGGTACGGCGGCTTTACTTTCAGAGTATGTTCAAAAGGGAGGAAGACTGATCCTCGGGGCCCGCACCGGCTATAAAAATGAGCATGGACACTGCAATATGGCGCCGTTTCCCGGTCCTGTAAGCGAAATTTGCGGGGTCAGCGTCGAAGATTTTACAAGGGTTGGCCCTTATGAAGAGGCACCCGGAATCAGACTGGAAGGATCAGAAGGGGGGAGGATAAGTGCCGGCCAATTTAATGAAGTATTAAAAGCGGAAAGCGGACAAGCCGAAATTCTTGCTGTTTATGAGGGCAGTTATTTCTCGGGAAAACCCGCATTGGTGAAGAATCCGTATGGGGAAGGTTTTGCTTATTATTATGGAGGAGTATTTAATCTGCAACTGGCTGAAGAGCTGTTAAAAGAGTCGGGGCTCTCCAAACCGGTGGATTGGGTCAAAGTGCCGGAGACAGTGGAGCTGGCTGTCCGAGAACATCAAAACGGGAGCACGTTTGTCTTTCTGCTTAATTTTGATCATTCTCCTCAGGAAATTAAAGTGGAGAAAGAGGCGAAAAATCTTCTGAACGGAAAGATCGTATCAGGAAGCATGACCATGAATCCGTTTGATGTATTGATCCTGGAATAAAAAGGAGGAGCAAAATGGGAAAAAAACTGCGTTTTGGTGTGTTGGGCTGTGCGAATATTGCCGTTAAGGCTGTTATTCCTGCCTTAAAAAAATCGGAGATGTGTGAAGTAGTGGCAATCGCAAGCCGGGGAATCGAAAAAGCCGAGAGGACCGCGGCTGAACTTGGAATTGAGCGTGCCTATGGGAGCTATGAGGAACTTCTTTCAGATCCTGAAGTGGATGCCGTCTATATTCCGCTGCCCAATCACCTTCATAAAGAGTGGACGATCAAATCAGCGCAGGCTGGAAAGCACGTCTTATGTGAAAAACCTCTGGCATTAAATCAGGAAGAAGCGGCAGAGATGGTCCAGGCATGCCGGGAAGCCGGTGTAAAATTAGCCGAAGCTTTTATGTACCGCCATCACCCTCGTTATGCCCGGGTAAAAGAAATTATGGACTCCGGTGAAATTGGCACCATACGCGCCGTACATGGATCGTTTACCTTTAATAACGCTGGAGATACAGACAACGTCCGTTATCGTGCCGACTGGGGAGGCGGTTCGATTTACGATGTAGGCTGCTATCCGATCAGTGCAGCACGATTTTTGCTGGGGCAGGAGCCTGAAGCAGCGACCGTCCAGGCCTTTTTCTCCCCTGAACACGACCATGTCGATATGATGGCATCAGGGCTGATCGAATTTCCAAACCAGGTCGGTCTAACCTTTACTTGCGGAATGTGGGCCGAGTTTCAAAACTCTCTGCAAGTCCTGGGAAGCGAAGGGCGGATCGACATCTCATCTGCTTTTATCGCTGGCTCTGCTGAGGAAGCTTCTTTTACCGTAACGGTGAAAGGGGAAAAACGAACCGAGGAAAGTCCCGCTGTTAATCAATATAGTATTCAGGGTGATCTGTTTGCCCGGAGTATTTTAGAGGATACCCCGCTTCGTTTCGAAAGTGAGGATGCCATTTTTAACATGAAGGTCATTGATGCCTGTCTGACTTCCGCAAAAGAAAAACAGCGTATCGTCCTGAGGCAGTCTCGATAAAGAGGAGGAGAAAACGATGAGGAAAATGAAGATTGATGGATTAAACCCAGCCTGCTCGCAAATTGTACTGGGTTCCATGATGTTTTCTCCGGCAAACATGAAACGGACCGGTGATTTGCTTGAAGCATTCGTGGAGGCCGGTGGAAATACTATTGATACGGCACATGTCTACAACAACGGCGACAGCGAACGGGCGCTGGGACTGTGGTTGAAAGAGAGAGGGAACCGGGAGGACATCATCATCCTGGATAAGGGGGCCCATCCTGACCGTAACGGACCCCGGGTAACTCCTCAAGATATTAAACAAGATCTTCATGAAAGCCTGGATCGTCTGCAGGTTGATTATATCGACATTTATATGCTGCATCGCGATGACCCGAGCGTACCTGTCAGCGTGATCATCGATGCTTTAAATGAACATAAACAAGCAGGTCTGATTCACTCATTGGGTGTTTCCAACTGGACAAATGAGCGAATTGAGGAAGCCAATCAATACGCATCAGAAAACGGTTTGGCGGGGTTCGTGGTAAACAGCCCCAATTTAAGCCTGGCAAAGCCGAATGAACCGAGATGGGCTGGCTGCATTTCAGTCGACCAGGAGAGCCTGAACTGGCATGAGAAACATCAATTTCCGCTGTTTTCCTGGTCCTCTCAGGCTGGCGGCTTTTTCTCAGGCCGTTTTTCTCCAGACAAAAAAGATGATCCGGAAGCCGTCCGTGTTTATTATTCTGAAGACAATTGGGAGCGCTTCCGCAGGGCGCAGAAACTTGCTGGCGAAAAAGGGGTTACGGCCATTGAGGTTGCTTTAGCCTACGTCCTGCATCAGCCTTTCCCAACTTGTGCGATTATTGGCCCCAACACAGTGGAGGAGCTGCACTCAAGCCTCAAAGCCCTTGACCTGCCGCTGACGGCGGGGGAAGTCAATTGGCTCGATTTAAAAGAAGAAAGCTTGGTCAGGTAAAGGTTCAGTGAATCAGAACTGGCTTTTGGATGATTATGATTTCATGAAAATAGCATTTAAGCTGTTAAACAATTTGAGGAGGATTTAAAGATGAATTACCGAAAACTGGGAAGAACAGGATTAAAAGTGAGCGAAATCAGTTTGGGAAGCTGGCTTACATACGGCAATTCCACTGAAAGGGAAACAGCCGTGAAAACGATTGACAAGGCCTATGAGCTTGGAATCAATTCCTTCGATACGGCAAATGTATATGCAACTGGCGAGTCCGAAAAAATTGTCGGCGAGGCGCTGGGCAAGTATCCGCGCGAATCCTACGTGCTTGCCACCAAAGTATTCTGGCCAATGGGAGAAGGCCCGAATGACCGGGGGCTCTCAAGGAAGCATGTGTTTGAACAGCTGCATGCAAGCTTAAAGCGCCTGAACCAGGAGTATGTGGATATTTATTATTGCCATCGCTACGATCCGGAAACACCGATTGATGAAACCCTTCGAACCATTGACGACATGCTCCGCCAAGGGAAAATCCTTTATGCAGGAGTCAGCGAATGGACGGCACAGCAGATCCAGGAGGCCCTCCAGACCGCTGACCGCTATTTGCTCGACCGTATTGTGGTCAATCAGCCCCAATACAATATGTTCCACCGCTACATTGAAAAAGAGGTCATTCCTGTCAGCGAACAAAATGGAATCAGCCAAATCGTGTTCTCTCCGCTTGCACAGGGGGTGCTGACAGGAAAGTACAAGCGCGGAAGCCAGCTGCCAGAAGGAAGCCGGGCATTGGACCCATCATCAAATATGTACATGGGAAATCTTTTAAAAGATGAGGTTTTAATCAAAGTAGAACAGCTGGAAAAGGTAGCGAAGGAACTGGATATCAAGCTATCCCAGCTGGCAATCGCCTGGATTCTCCGCCAGCCGAATGTGGCCTCTGCCCTCATTGGAGCAAGCAAGCCGGAACAGGTCGAAGAAAACGTGAAGGCGGCGGGAGTCAAATTAACGGATGAAGTCGCTGTTAAAATCGAGGAAATTCTGGCTTAAGGAGAGAAATAGATGAAAAAGGTCGTTGTTACCGGAGGAAGCGGGCTTCTTGGCCCGTGGGTGATCAAGGAATTTTTAAATCATGGCTACGAGGTCGTAAATGCCGATGTAAAACATCCTAACGAACCCCTATGCAAAACAATTATTACGGATTTGCAAAATCTTGGTGAGGTGTACGGGGTACTCGCCGGGGCGGATGCAGTGGTCCATCTGGCGGCCATTCCAGTTGCTTATTCCCATCCAAATGAAGTGACCTTTCAAAATAATGTCATGTCCAACTATCATATTTTGGAAGCTGCCGGAAATCTTGGAATTAAAAAAGCCGTCATCACATCAAGTGAATCGTCGTATGGCATTGTGTTTTCAAAACAGGGTTTAGCTCCTCAATATGTACCGATCGATGAAGAGCACCCACAGCTGCCAGAGGACAGCTACGGTTTATCAAAAATTGTGAATGAGCAAAATGCCGAAATGATTCACCGCAGGACAGGAATGCAAGTTGTATCGTTAAGACTTGGAAATGTGATAACGCCTGAGATGTATCAAAACTTCCCCGGCTTCATTCATGATCCTGAGCAAAGAAAAACCATTCTCTGGAGTTATATCGATGCCCGTGATGCTGCGGCGGCATATCGCTTAGCAGTGGAAGCGGACGAGCTGGGGTCCGTAGCATTAAATATCGCAGCGAATGAAACCAGCATGGATATCCCGAGCAAAGAGCTAATGGAAAAGGTATACCCCGAGGTGACCGATTTCCGGATTAACCTGACAGGGTTTGAGTCATTGCTGAGCAGCGAAAAAGCGAAGAAACTGTTAAACTGGGAACCGATCCATTCCTGGAGACAGTATGTAAAAATCCCTATTTCCTGATAGGCAGCGATAACGGGCAAATACGGTTTAGCCGTATTTGCCTTGTTTATTGGAATCCCCCTTGATACGTTCAGGGCGGTACACGTGTGGATCTTATGTTTAGTCTTCATCATCCCCTAGATGAAGGCACTATTGGCGAGCGTGCTTCTGCGATTGGGTCTTCATCCCCCAGATGAAGACCATTTTGGAGAAAGTGCTTCTGCGATTGGGCCTTCATCACCTGGATGAAGGCCATTTTGGCGTCTGTGCTTCTGCGATTTGGCTTTCATCGCCTGGATGAAGACCAATTTGGCGAGCGTGCTTCTGCGGTTGGGCCTTCATCACATGGATGAAGGCCATGTTGGCGAAAGTGCTTCTGCGATTGGGCCTTCATCACCTGGATGAAGGCCGTATTGGCGAGCGTGCTGCTGCGGTTGGGCCTTCATCACCTGGATGAAAACCATTTTGCCGAATGCGCTTCTTCCCTTGGGTCTTCATCAAGACCAGTTTAACGAGTGTGATAATTCAATATCATCTTCATCCGCTCAATGAGACCGATTTTGACAATCGCCTTCCTCGGTTCCGCCGTCTCCCCTGAAATGATGGGAATTCACCAGATCCCTTGCAAGATGGCCGGTACAAAAAAGGAAAAAATCACCTTTTCAAGAATATATGAAGAGAGGGCCTTTCCCTTATAAATGAGAGGAGGAGTTTGATCATGTCAAAGAAAATATTGCTTTTAGCCGGGGATGCTGTGGAGGCGCTGGAGATTTATTACCCATATTTTCGCTGTCTGGAAGAGGGGTTTGATGTCCGGATTGCAGCTCCTTCAAAGAAAAAGCTTCAGACGGTCATCCATGATTTTATCGGCTGGGATACTTACACTGAAAGCAAAGGGTATTTAATTGAATCGCAAATCGCTTTCGAGGACGTGAACCCGGAGGAGTATGATGGGCTGATTATCCCGGGGGGAAGAGCACCGGAGTATATTCGCCTTAATGAGAATGTGCCAAGGATTATTGCCCACTTTTTTGAGGCGAATAAACCGGTAGGGGCGATTTGCCATGCAGCGCAGGTTTTAACCACTGTCCGGCAGTATCTGGAGGGCCGTGAACTGACCGCCTACATTGCCTGCAAGCCTGATGTAGAAATTTCCGGAGCTACCTACATTGAAAATCATCTCCACGTCGAAGGCAATCTGGTCTCTGGCCACGCCTGGCCGGATTTGCCTGGTTTCATGAAGGAATTTATTAAAAAAATCAATCAGTAGAACTTTAAAAAAGGAATCAGATCGGGCAGCTGATTCCTTTTTTTATGGCGTATTTTGTAAATGCTGTATACCCACATCCAGCTATTAGGAATAAGTTTCTGCTAATCAGGAATAAAAGAGCCTTAATCAGGAATAACAGCACCTGTCCTTCCCTCGCTCCTGTTACATTTTCAAAACAAGGGAAGAGTCGATTTCCTCAATGGATTTTCTGCCGCATATAGCCATCTGGAGCTCGGTTTCGGCAATCAGATTCTCGGCTACTGCTTTGACGCCTGCTTCCCCGGCTACTGCAAGCCCATAGATATAAGGCCTTCCAACTAAAACGGCCGACGCTCCCAGCGCTAAAGCTTTGAGGACATCAGCACCGCGCCTTATTCCGCTGTCCAGCAGGACGGGGATCTTATGCTCAATAGCTTCACAGACAGATGGCAATGCTTCCAATGTTGCAATGGCCCCATCGAGCTGGCGTCCTCCATGATTCGAAACGACTATACCCGCAGCCCCGTGCTCAGCTGCTAAAAGGGCATCATCTGGGTGTGTCACGCCTTTAAGCAGGACAGGAAGTTCAGTCTGCTGGGTTATGTACTCCAGGTCCTTCCATGAGAAGCAGGTGTTGTTTCCCTCGGCTAAAGCCTTTTGGCAAGCTGCCTTCAAATCTTCTTCGGGGCGCTGATCAAGGATGGACAGGAAGACGGGATCGGAAAAGTAATTCCCCATGCCCTGACCAGTTAGAAACGGTAAAAAAGCGTTCCTCAAATCCTGCTCTCTCCATCCCAGAAGTGTGGAATCAATGGTCACCACAATGGCTGAAAACCCTGCCGTTTCCGCTCGTTTTAAAAAGCTTTTCGTAAGCTCTCTGTCTTTGGGAGGATACAGCTGAAACCACCTTGGAGAATCACCCATTACCTCTGCAATCTTTTCCATTGGGACAGTAGAAACATTGCTTAAAATGT
This sequence comes from Mesobacillus foraminis, assembly GCF_004340465.1. Classification (GTDB taxonomy): domain Bacteria; phylum Bacillota; class Bacilli; order Bacillales; family Cytobacillaceae; genus Mesobacillus_B; species Mesobacillus_B foraminis. The sequence continues at coordinate 205,193 of NZ_SLVV01000010.1, forward strand.
AGGGCATTCCCAGTGAGGCAGCAGCCTTAGCTGCAGGAACCTCGGCCTCGCAATGAACAATGGAATTGACCCCAATAGGTGCAAATAAAATCGGTACGGGGTACTTATTCCCGAACAATGAAATTTCCATGCTGCGCTTTGTAGTATCACGGCAGATTCTCGGACGGATCCGGTATCGTTTAAAGGCATCTTCGTTTGCTTTCATGGTATCCCCGGCCCCAGCAGCACCGTTGACGTAGCCAAATGGGCCGGCAGCAAGGATTTCCTTTGCTTTTTCTTCCCATTCGGTATATGAGACAGGCAACATTTTTGCTCTGTTATCAGGATCTTGATAAAAACCCATTTGTATTTGTTCGCAATCCTTCATCAAACGATCCCTCACTGTCTATTTTTTATTCGCGATTCATAGTGTATCCATATTGATGGGTTTAATCGGTATTTTGTTAATTTCCTTTATTTAATCGTATCCTATTGGTATCCATTCTTATAAAAAAAGAGCATGATCCATTAATAGGATTCATGCTCTTTTTCAGTGTTCTCACCCTTGTTTTACCAGCTGGGATTCCTTTAAAAATGCTTTTAAAATGGCATCCTTCATATCATATTGAAGATTTCCGGATAAACCGTCAGCTGCCAGGATATCCGTTTCCTTTCCTTTGAGGTAGCCGACATAATATGGAACATACAGCAGGAAAGGGGAGTTTACCTGTAATTTAATGCTGCTCCGTTTTTTCTCTTTTTTAAAGGCTTCTTCATATACGAGATCGTAGGCGTGTTTTTCCTTTATTTCCTCCCCGACGGGCAGCAGGGGAAGAGTTGTGCTGTCTGCCTCAAAGGTTTCCTGTCCCAGAGGCAGGATAGCGGCCTGTTTTTCGTACGTTTCAATCCCAACGAATCCCTGTATTTCTCCTCTAAGCGACTTGCTTTCCAAAGTGTAGGGAAACACAGAGTAAGGCAAGTACACTAATTCGATTGAATAAAGCTTCTTCCTGTAAAAAAACCATTTTGACAGCCAGGTCTGCAAGTGATTTTGCATATTTTTCTCCGCCGTTTCCACTAGAACCTCAGGTTTCAAATACTGTACCTTCATCGTTTCAGCTCCATTTAATAATTCATTTGCAGCAAGATCAGGAGACCAATGGTCAGCAGAAAATAACCAATAAGGATATATGGCCATTTCTTCATGCTGCCTGCTTCCTGATCAGTGACCCTGTCAGCTGTCTTGGCCCGTTCATCCAGCACCTCATTCAGCTTTGGTGATTTCCAGTTAAATGTATAATCCTCAAGTTGTTCTGCAGCAGGTTTCTTGGACAGGAGGCTTGCCAGATAGCCCGCGATAACTGAGACGACAGCGCCGAAAAAGTTGTTATAAAGCCAAGAGATATCCGCCAGGCGGTCAATGGCAAGAACGGCAGCCATACCGGCAATTATGCCGATAAAAGCACCAAAACCATTGGCCCTTCTTGAGAAAATCGCTAGGATGAAGACGCCAAGAAGGGAACCGTAAAAATAGGAGCCAATCTGGTTGATTACTTCAATTAATGGGCCTAAATTTCCCGCAAAAAAGGCGAAGACCATGGCATAGATTCCCCAGAAGACCGTGGCCCAGCGCGATGCTTTTAAATAATGCTCCTCGGAGGCATCTTTTTTAAAATATTTCTTATAGATGTCCTGGATGGAAACGGCCGATAAAGAGTTTAAAGCCGAATCCAGGCTGGACATTGCCCCTGAAAACACCCCGGCGATAATCAGCCCGGAAATTCCCGCCGGAAGCTCATTTACAATGAATCGTGGAAATAACTCGTTAATATCATCATATTGCGGTGCCCCTGTATGACTGTAAAAGGCGTAAAGCATGACGCCGATAAAGAGGAATAACAGCATTTGCGGCACCATTAAAAACCCTGTAAAGATCAGGGAGTATTTACTTTCCGAGACAGACTTGCTGGTTAATACCCGCTGAATCTGGCTTTGGTCCACCCCAAAATAGGCTGCATGGAGGAAGAAACCACCAATGATTCCGGCCCAGATGCTGTATTCGACACTTGGATCAAATGAAAAGTTAAAAGCATCAAGCAATTGCGCTTCAGAACCAACCCTGAGGATCTCGCCCCAACCGCCGGGTACTTCGGTAAATATGGCAACCGCACTAATAATCGCACCCAGCCAGAGGACAAACATCTGGATGACATCCGTCCAGATCACGGCAGAAATTCCGCCCATTACCGTATATCCAATGGACAGAACAGCCATTAAGACAATCGTTAAATTGGTATCCCATCCGGTAATCACGGAAAGGACAAGGGCGGGGGCAAACAGCGTAATCCCCGTTGCAAGACCCCTGGAGATTAAAAATAAAACACCGGTCAGGGTTCGCGTTTTCCTGTCAAATCTCCTTTCAAGATATTCGTACGCTGTATAAACACTTGTCCGATAAAAGAAAGGAACAATCGTAACAATTAAAAAGGCCATGACAAGAGGGACATTGATAAAGGTCGTGATTCTTTCCAGTCCCCCTTCATAGCCCCAGCCCGGTGTGCCTATAAACGTAATGGCTCCGGCCTGAGTGGCCATGACCGAAATCCCGATTGACCACCAGGGGATTTTTCTTCCCCCAAGAAAATAGTCCTTGGTTGAGCTCTGGTTCCTGCCCACAAAAAATCCAAGAATGGCGACACCAAGTAAGTAAAAGACTAAAATTCCATAATCAAGAGCGGTGAAATTCCCCAACAAAACCATCCTTTCTGTGAAATTTGATCTAAAATTCAGATTCCCTTTGCAGGAAGGCGGTAAACAAGAAAGCAAGTTATAGGGTTTCGTTGCAGGTAAGGATTGTTTCTCTTAAGGAATTTTTCACAGACAAACAAAACAAGCACCCCAAAAATTGCCGGGTGCTTGCTTTGTCATATTGTCTTTTTAAGAGCAGTACTGAGGCTGCTTAGAAACGGAACATTCAGCTTGGACGGGTGGCCGTTGAGGTAAAAAGCATGGTTAGGTTTGATGCCGATGATGCTTGGCGAAATCCCCATGAGCTGAAGCTCGTTTATTATGGACACAAAGGCGGCAACTCCTGCTTCGGTAAGATTCCGGACACCGTTAAAGTCAAATAACAGGTAGTCATAATGGCCGTCCTGGGTTTTATTCAGGATTCTCTCTTCATTCTGCCGGATCATCCCGTCATCTAGATCACCGAAAAGGGGAACCAATGCGGTTGTTTTGGTCAGTTTGATAAAAGGGCAGGACAGGCTTTTAATCTCATAAAGATTTTGTTCGACCTGCTCTTTTTTTTCTAAAAGTTCAAGGTTGGTTTCTGCGAGCCGGAGCCGATGTTTTTCTACGATATTCTCAAGCTCGGCAAGACGATGGTCCTTTTCGATGCAGAGGATATGGCCATCCCCGCTGTTCCAGTTGATGCTGACATCAAAAAGAGCATAAGGCGATTCCTTCGTTTTCATAATGAGTTCGCTCTCTTTAGTTCCTTCCTTCAACGCCAGGAAATGTGCGGCTTTTCTTCTGCTCTCCCAGTCCACCAAATCCAGGAAATTAGGAGCTGTTTCAAACACCTCGTAGCTTTTATCCGAAGCCGCAAGAATCTCAAAGTTCCTATTAAGCATAAAATAGGGCTGCGGCAAAAATTTAATATCCGACACTAGACTTCACTCCAGGAGGATGACGTTCAAGCCATTTTTGCACGTCTTCCAGATTATTCATAAAAATGGTCCGATTCGTGCCGTGGCGTGAAAAATCGTATTTTTCGACCAGCCGGCCGCCAACAATGACGGTCGGCCGGTTTGGCAATTTCTCAAGCCCTCCAATATACGGGCCAAGGTGTTCGGCGTGATAAAGAATCGAAAAGGACAGGCAAATCACGTCGGGCTTCCATTCTTCCGCTGCTTTCTTTACGGATTCAAGCGGAAGGTTGGGACCGTGGAACCTCGTGTCCCAGCCTGCTTCACTGAACAGCTGGGAGGTCATTTTTAAACCAAGGTAATGCTGTTCACTTTCGACACAGAGAAACATGGCTTTTTTTGCAGAAACAGACTTTTGGCCCTTTTTCTTTTCAAAAAGGTACCGGGCCAGCAAAAAATCACTGGTCGAAGTAGCAAGGTGTTCGTCAGCAACCGAGATTTCATTTGTTTCCCATAAATAACCAATATGTCTCATCGCACCAGTAATCACAGATTCATAGATATAGAGGCTGTTTTTGCCGGACTTGCTGATCTCGTCAACCAATCTCCATGCGGCATCCTGATCCCCCTCGAGAAGGAGCAGGGACAGTGCTTTTCCGTATTCCTGCAAAACTTTCACCTCAATGCTTTGTTACTCAGCTTTTATTGCGGCTTCTTTTAAAGAAGCAATTGCGTAGTCCAGAATTTCATTGTATGTTAAAGCGGCAGGGGTGTCCTCGGATGTTGGATCAACCTGGCAGAAAGCCTCCTGAAGCCTTTCAAAATTGTCAATAAGATGGCTGGTTTCCATTCCTCTTGATGTAAGGATCCCGTTCAGCCAATGAGCGTAATCGATAAAAAATTGATGGTCACCAAGCTTAAGGGACGTCTGTAGGTGCCTGATATGGTGTTCATTGTCCTCACGGCATTTCTCGCGGCCGCGTTCCCCAAACCTTTCAAGCAGGGCAGGGTAGTCCCTGTAAATTCCCTCGGTCACATACTCAATAATCGAATCCATCCTGGCTGCATTCATTCAGCCACCCTCCTGTATCGCTGAACAACCGGCTTTATGGAAGCAAGGTCCTGGTCAGGATAATTCTTTTCGAGGAGGTGTACCTTTTTATAGGCCTCGCTTGTTATGTACTTGACGTAGTCTTCCTTTGTCTCCCAGCAGATCTGTACGGTCAAGTCTGTTGGGAACTGTTCATTCTGCAGCAATTGAAAGGAAATAAAGCCTTCAAATTCATCAACAAATTTTGATCGATTTTGATAAATCGCAATAACCTCATCGATCTTTTCCTCGGGGACTTTCACGGTTGAGTGGACAATATACAATATGGTTCCCTCCAATAAATACCCTATCTATAAAAATATAAATCAATTATACCCTTTAAGAAATGAGGTATCAAAAATAGATGCCCAGCTGAGCCTTTTAAAAGTTCGATTTTTTGTCATATTTTTGTCAAAAAATTGAAGAGTAAACCGATATGATGGTGGTAGGGAGAAATTCAAAATTATTTAACTGTAAGTCTTAACGTCCTCGTCATATTCCTTTTATGAATTGAGCAAGCTTAAGTTTATAGTGCATCTTTTAAGGGGGAACAGAAGGGGATGTTCAAGAAAAGTCTGCTGTTTGGCATAGTTGTGGTGTTGGTTCCGGTCATGATTTTTTGGGGAATTCCTTCTATGAAAGCGGAAAGAACCTCCGCAATAAGGGACAAGGCAAAAGTCACGGTCTTTCTCGCAGGTGATTCGACGGTCTCCACTTATAATGATTCCCTGGCGCCCCGTGCAGGCTGGGGCCAGATGTTAAATGGAAGGTTCGACGATGGTGTCGTTGTTATAAATGAAGCGAAGCCGGGCAGAAGCTCAAAGAGTTTTATCGACGAAGGCAGACTTAAAAGAATTCTGAGGCAGCTTGATGAAGGTGACTACCTTTTTATCCAGTTTGGCCATAATGATGCAAAAATAAAAGATCCTGCTCGTTACACTGAACCATACTCCACCTATAAAAGCAGCCTTAAACAATATATTGATGGTGCGAAGGCGAAAAAAGCCATCCCGGTTCTCATTACTCCAGTGGAACGCAGGCGGTTTAATGAGAATGGAGCAGCAATCAATTCACATGGCGAGTATCCAGCAGCCATGAAAGAGTTGGGCAAGGAAGAGAATGTGCCGGTCATCGACCTGGAAGGTAAAAGCAGAGCATTGTTCCAGGAGCTTGGGCCCGAAAAGACCAAAAGGATGATCCTTTGGCTGGAACCTGGAAGCAGTCCCAACTATCCCGACGGGGCAAAGGATAACACTCATTTCCAGGAAGAAGGAGCAATAGCGATTGCCAATCTGGTTATCGAAGGAATTGAAGAATTAGACATTCTCCCTCTCAGGAATCATATCATTAAATAACTGTCCTATCAGGAAGGATTTCGTGACTGCACTCATGTTGGGTGCGGTTCTTTTTTATATGAAGGGAAAAACATGTTTTTTTATGAAGCATTCGCCCATTTCCATCATATGCTGTAAAGATGTTTATCCTGGGGAGGCGAATAGCATTGACTGAGCAATCATTTAGAGAGTCTTTGGGGGATTGGTGCAGGGATCTGGAAGCCAATTGGGCTCCGATTCGGGAACAGCTGCTGGGGGACAATGAAGAAAAGGCGATCCAGCAATGGGAAGAGAACTTTTTCTCCTTAAAAAGAGAAGCAGGAAACGAGATACTTAATGATTCTGAACTGTACAATATCGCGGAATCCCTATATAAAGAGCTAAACAGTTTTTTTATACGTGCTGACCTTCCAACGAATTCTCCGGAAGAAGAAAGAGAGCAAACGGTCCCAATCGGAGGGCACCGCCTGCCTCCGCTTCCATATCGTTATAATGCCCTGGAGCCAGTGATATCCGAGGAAATCATGAGACTGCATCATCGTAAACATCACCAGAGCTATGTGGATGGACTGAATAAAGCTGAAAAAGAATTGCAGAAGGCCCGGGAGACAGGGGATTTTGGACTTATTAAGCATTGGGAGAGAGAAGCCGCGTTCCATGGAGCCGGCCACTATTTGCACACGATATTTTGGAACATCATGACTCCGGAAGGCGGCGGAAAACCAGGAGGGGAACTTAGAAGGTCGATTAACGTTGCTTTTGGAAGCTTTGAGAAATTTAAAAAGCATTTCTCTGAAGCTGCCAAAAATGTTGAGGGTGTAGGATGGGCGATTCTTGTCTGGGCTCCCCGTTCCCACCGTCTTGAGATTCTGACTGCCGAGAAGCATCAGAACCTGACTCAATGGGATGTCGTTCCTCTGCTTGTTTTGGATGTCTGGGAACATGCCTATTATCTTCAGTATAAGAATGAAAGGCCGCGCTATGTTGAAAATTGGTGGAACATTGTTAATTGGAAGGAAGTTGAACAGCGTTTCCAGGCCGCACAAAAGCTAAGGTGGCAGCCGTTCTAACATGAAGGTGATCCATCCGTACTGGCGGATGGATCGTTTTATTCCCTAAACAACGTGCTACATAAAATTCCAGGAACAGAACAAACTAAACGTATGTTCTGGAGGTGTTTTAAGGAATGGAACAAAAAGACTTTAATCAAATCTTTAATGAGTATAAGAACCAGGCAGAAGGACAGGCCAGGGCAGAGGCCGCACAAGAGACTCAGAATGGGAAAGAAAAAATCGTGGCGGTCCGTAAAAATGATGATGGTGACATTATCGCTTTCAAAACGGAGAGCGGAAGGGAGCTGGATTATTTAACGGCCCTGGATGAAGCAAAGGCCGGCTTGCTCGCTCATGTCGATGTTTTTCATAAATACGGCCGGGATATCATCCGCAGTGAACCGGACGGGGTCAAAGAGAATAACCTTGATCAGCTGCCAGGCTTTTAATGATTTCGTGGAGGTGCAAGCCTTTGAATATGCAAGGCGCCATTATTGAAGGTGAATTTGATGAAACCAGCAATGTGTTTACCCTGCAGAAAATTAAAAATTTCCATACAGAGTCGGTATTGAAAGAAAACCAGCTTCATGGTTTATATGACTATTTGAAAAAGAACCTTGATGATGAGGATGGGCAGATTATCACCCTGTATGATCAGATGCCTGTTCGTTTATCCAAGGAGGAACTGAACATTTTAATAGCCGATTTTGAGAAGGTATTATCCTTTTACCATTCATAATGACAAGAACCTTACTTTGAGGTGCGCAGTTTTATAAAAGCCAATATGAGAGAGAGGAGTGCCCAGCCGTCCCGGGTACTCCTCTCGTCTTTTTTATTCATCTTCTTTTAGCCCTTTGCCCATCCCTTTGAGGAAGTGGAGGCCAAAGCCTGCCGCCCGATTAATATCCGGGTCCTGCAAAGCTTTTAACAGGTCCAATATGTTAATTTTGCTGTTTGTTTCAAGATGTTTATTTCCTTCCTCCAGCCCTGTCTTTATACTGCTTGTGACTTTTGATGTCATCTCGGGATCAAGGCTTGTCAGGACACCCGCTGCGCCCATAAGATGATTGATCACACTTGTTACAGGTTCGCGTGTAACATGGCCCAAGGCAATCTTGGCGATTTTTTCTTTTGCCTGCAGAATGGCGTTTGCTGCATCCAGGACACCGGCCTCGTTCAGTTCGCCTGCGATTTTAAGGATGCTGCTCAGCGTTTCCTCGTTCTCGGTCAGCAGAGCTTTTAAGTCTTCAAGCTTTTGCTGCTGCAATTCTTCCTTTGTCGGGATGTGCTTTTGGATGGTTGTAATTGGGGCTGCCATCAACATTCCTCCTCTTTAGTTGGTTGTAAGGTGAACGTAACCAGGGCGTTTCCATTTCCGTTCGACTTCTGCGCCATTTTGAGGATACCGCTTTTTGTTGCGATGATTGGTTTTCGGCAGCGGATTTTTTCCGTCTGTTTGTAAAACATCCAACCGGACCTTCGTTTGTTTGTAGGCTGGAGTATTTGTCCGCTGGTCCACAGCTGGCCCTGTCAGGAAATTAATCGCAGAGTCTTTTTCAACCGAGTTCATCGGCAGATAAAGCTCGTTGGCTTTTACACGGTCGGTCACTAGTGCATTCAATTTAACCGCCCCATAAGGAGAAACTAGGCGGACAAGCGAACCATTTTGTATCCCGCGGTCTTGAGCCAGTTCTGGTGACACCTCAACAAAAATTTCCGGCACTTTCGCCTGGATCCCTTTGGATTTATTGGTCAAATTGCCTTCATGGAAATGCTCCAGCATCCTGCCATTGTTGATATGAAGGTCATATTCCTCGGGAAATTTCGCCGGACGAACCCAATCCGATAAAGCAAACCGGGCTTTTTTATCCGGGAAGTTAAAGCCATCAACATAAAGAAGCGGGGTGCTCACTCCTTCATTGCTTCCCCAGAGGAAGCTTCCCCAGCCTTCAAGCTTCTTGTAATTTGCTCCGCTGAAAAGAGGAGAGAGGCCGGCCATTTCGTCGAAAATATCGCCCGGATGGCTGTAGTTCCAACTAGCTCCCAAACGGTTGGCGATTTCCTGGACAATCCACCAATCCGGCCTGGAATCCCCAAGTGCTGGCAGGGCCTGGTACAGCCTTTGGACGCGCCGCTCTGTGTTTGTGAACGTTCCTTCCTTTTCAAGGGATGGGGCGGCAGGCAAAATTACGTCAGCGTATTGAGCGGTCCTAGACATAAAAATATCCTGGACAACAAAGAACTCGAGGCTTGATAATACTTCATCCACATGGTTGGCGTTGGCGTCAACAAGCGCCATATCTTCACCTACAAGATACATGGCTTTCATGTGACCATTTTCAATCGCTTTTAGCATCTGAATGTGATCCAGACCAGGTTTTCCATCAATTTTTACACCATAAGCTTTTTCGAATTTGGCCCGTGCATCATCATCAGTAATATGCTGGTAGCCTGGCAGCCAGGCCGGAAGTGTTCCCATATCGCATGCTCCCTGGACATTATTATGTCCGCGGAGAGGGTAGGCTCCAGCACCTGGACGGCGGTAATTGCCTGTCGCAAGCAGCAGGTTGGAAATGGCAGCTGAAGTATCGGAGCCGCCTGTGTTCTGGGTAACACCCATTCCCCACAGGATGCAGGTTCCATCGGCATCACGGATCATTTCTGCCACCTGGATGAATGTCCCTCTTGGAATCCCGGTAATGGTTTCGGCATACTCAAGGGAGTAGTTTTCAAGAACCTCCCTTAAATCCTCGAGGAAATGAACATTTTCTTCGATAAATTTTTCATCATGCCAGCCTTGGTCGATTATATATTTGGTCACAGCCATCAGCCATACCTGATCTGTCCCTTGTTTTGGACTGATAAAAATATCGGACCGCTCGGCCATTTCATTTTTGCGAAGGTCGGCCACAATCAGCTTCTGCCCGCGAAGCTTATGGGCACGTTTAACCCTCGAGGCCAACACAGGGTGCCCTTCAGCGGGATTGGCACCGATGATGATAACAAGGCCGGCCTGTGCAATATCTTTAATCGTCCCGGAATCACCGCCCATTCCGACGGTCCTGAACAAACCATCTGTTGCCGGTGACTGGCAGTATCGTGAGCAATTGTCCACGTTATTCGTTTCAAATACCTGGCGGGCCAACTTTTGAATGAGATAATTTTCTTCATTGGTGATTTTCGAGGAGGAAATGAAGCCGACGGATCCTTTCCCATATTGCTCATTTGTACTGCCCAATTTATCAGCAACTAAATGGAGGGCTTCGTCCCATGTCGATTCTACAAAAACACCATTCTTCCGGATTAAGGGCTTTGTAATCCGTTCTTCCGAGTTTACGAAGTCCCAACCGAATTTTCCTTTCACACAAGTGGAAATGGCATTTACCGGTCCCTCAGAAGGCTGTACCTTGAGGATTATCCGGTCCTTTGTCCAGACCTCGAAGGTGCAGCCAACACCGCAAAATGTACAGACCGTTTTTGTTTTTTTGGAGCGGGTATCTCGCATTGCGGCTTCCATTTCTGATACAGCAAAAATGCCGCTGTAGCCAGGCTCGACCGCTTTTACCAGATTGATCATTGGAGTGATAATCTCTTCTTCCAGCCCGGTCAAAAAACCTGCTTCGCCAAGCATGGACTTCTCCATCAGGGCATTGCATGGGCAAACAGTGACACATTGGCCGCAGCTTACACAGGAAGACTCATTGATGGCAGAACCCTTATCCCAAAGCACGAGGGGCCTTTGGGCTTCCCAGTCAATCGACAACGTTTCATTCACTTGGAGGTTTTGGCAGACCTCCACACACTGGCCGCAGGCAATGCACTGATTCGGGTCATAACGGTAAAACGGGTGGGACATATCCACTTCGCTTGCATCCGCTTTTGGTGCATAAGGATACTTCTGATGCTCGATTTCCATTAGCTGCGCAGTATTATGCAGCTTGCAGTCGCCGTTATTATTGTCACAAACTGTACAGTACAACAGGTGGTTTTCCAGGATGCGATCCATTGCTTCGGCTTGTGCAGCCTTAGCACCGGCCGAGTTTAATTGAATGTCCATGCTATTTTTAATTCCAGTAGAACAGGAGCGCACAAGTTTTCCATCAGCTTCGACGATACAAGTATCGCAGGTTTGGATCGGGTCCACTTCAGGCAGATAACAGATTTGAGGGTGCTGAATCCCAACCTGGTTAATAACCTGCAAGATCGTTGAGCCTTCCTCGGCTTTATACCTTTGGCCATCAATGGTTATGTCAATCATGTTTTTTGAAACGGTTTTTAACATTTGAACCAGACTATTGCTCATGGGTCTTGCTCCCCCTTTAAAAAATAAAAAAACACCCTGAAGACAGACACCCTGATAGACGGTGGAAAGCTTCATGGTGGAATAGTTCATTTACATCTCGCTAAAATACCGATCCCAAATATTATCAATCTTAAATATTGTAATTATAGCGTTTTCATTTAAAATTAACAATATGAAATTTTCTGTCAATTTACACGAAGCCACTTTTACCTGTTTTAATTGGAAATACTTTTATTTAAAAACTGATAAGGGAGAAACAACAATAAAACAAAGCTAATGGCTGAACTGGAGGGATAACGGGATGTCAAGAACATACGGGAATTCTATGACATAATCCATAGCCGGCACATTCGACTGGCAAGGGATTGAACGGATACAAAACGTTATTGTAGAAATTAGGCTGTCCCGACGTTAAATGGAAATCTAACATCCACTTAATTATTCCTTGCAAATACTAAAGTGGATAAGAAATGGGCCATACAGCAAATATTTCAGGAAGTTCCAGCCTCTAAAAGAGACGAAGGCGCTAGTGGGTGCGAGGCTGGTCCACCTTTTTACAGGTCCCTGTATGTTTAATCAAATGATCACCTAAAAGGGGAGTATGACGATGGCACCAATAGAAGTAAGCCGGGAAATTCTCCGTTTTCGCAACGGCCATACGGAGCGAACCGAAGACAGTATTGTAATAGAATACCCGGTTACGGTGAAAATCAATGGGCAGGAATTTGTTACGATGGTCTGTACCCCTGAGCATATAGATGAGATGGTCATAGGTTATTTAGCCTCTGAAGGAATCATCAAAAAGTACCAGGATATTGAGGATCTATGGGTTCAGGAGAAAAGCGGATTTGTCCATATAAAAACGGAAAAAGCAAATGTTCTTTCCCGTAATTTCCAAAATAAACGTTACCTTACCTCCTGCTGCGGAATGAGCAGGCAGGGTTTCGTCTTCGTCAATGATGCACTTACTGCCAAAAAAATGAACAAGAAGCGTGTAAAGATCTCCATTGATGATTGTTTCCGGTTGATGAATGAGATGCAGATCTCAGCAGAAACCTTTCATCAGACTGGCGGTGTCCATAATGCCGCTCTTTGCGATGCCGATGGGATTGTGTTAAGCAGAATGGATATCGGAAGACATAATGCACTTGATAAGATTTATGGTCATTGTTTAAAAAACAATATTTCCATTGGTGATAAGATTTTAGTGTTCAGCGGCCGGCTTTCATCGGAAATTTTACTCAAGGTGGCAAAAATCGGCTGTGAAATGGTGCTGACAAAATCCGCCCCGACAGAATTAGCGTTAAAATTGGCAGAAGAATTGCAGATTACTACCGTTGGATTTATCCGGAATCAGTCGTTAAATGTATATACTTGCCCCGAGCGAATTCAAATCCCATCTTGATTGTGGCTGTTTAAATCTGTAAGGATATTGTTGACTGCCTTTAACCTTTTAAAATCCGGAAGCTTTCGAAAACTGCTCTATGCTTTGGATTAACTATAATTTTCCAACCTTCAACTTTCCCCAGCCGGGTAAAATAGGAAAAATAGTGAATGCAGAGGAGGCTAACTGTGGCGAACAAAGAAAGAGTACTACAGTCAATCAAAGAGCATGCTGTCCGATTTGATTCCTATGAAGATTTGGATAAAATCGTTGAAGCAGCGGGAAATGCTGATTTTGTTTTACTGGGGGAGGCATCCCACGGGACATCAGAATTTTATACGATCCGCGCAGAATTGACGAAGAAGCTTATTAAAGAAAAAGGTTTTTCGTTTGTAGCGGTAGAGGGTGACTGGCCTTCCTGCTTTACCGTGAATGAGTATATAAAGGGGTACCGGGATGGAACGGCGCTGGAGGCCCTAAAAGATTTCAACCGCTGGCCCACCTGGATGTGGGCCAATGAAGAAGTGTTGGATCTGGTAAAGTGGCTCAAGGAATATAATCAGGAAAATCAACAGCAGGTCGGTTTTTACGGCCTGGACGTCTATAGTCTGTGGGAGTCAATGGATGAAGTCATCCAGCAGCTGGAGAAGGTGTCACCTGAAAGTGTGGAAGCAGCAAAGAAGGCATTTTCCTGCTTTGAACCTTTTGACCGCAGGCCAGAAAATTACGCTATTTCGGCGACTTATTACGGAGAAGACTGCAATGAAGAAGTGATCAGGGTACTGGTTGAACTGCAAAAAAACCGAAAGCTGGAGAGCAGGGAAGAAACAGACCTGAATGTGGAAATCAACAGCCTAGTCATGCTGAATGCTGAAAGGTACTACAGGGCGATGGCTAACCAGGGGCCAGAAGACTGGAATATTCGGGATACCCATATGGTGACCGCCCTCGAGAGCCTCATGACAGCTCATGGGGAAGGGGCCAAAGCCATTATCTGGGAGCATAATACCCATATCGGTGATGCTCGTGCCACAGACATGGCCGAGGAAGGACTTGTCAATGTCGGGCAGCTGCTGAGGGAAGATTACGGAAGCAGAGTATTTGCAGCTGGATTTGGCACGCATCGGGGAACCGTCATTGCTTCACGTGAGTGGGGGAGTGCAGTGGAAGCGCTACCGGTGCCTGAAGCAGAAGCAGGGAGCTGGGAAGATCTTTTGCACAAGGCCGGGCCCTTTAATAAATATCTTATCTTTAATGAAGAAAACTCCTCTGAATTTGCCGATGTGCTAGGGCATCGCGCCATTGGAGTTGTTTATAACCCGGAGTTCGAACACCTCGGAAACTATGTTCCATCGAGAATGTCCCAGCGATACGATGCCTTTTTATTTATTGATGAAACCAGGGCGCTATCTCCCTTGACCATTAAAGATGCTGAATAGGAATAAAGATGCCAGTGCCGGCTTAACCGCACTGGCTGTTTTCTGCTCTTGGTCGGGGGATTTTTAGAAAAAAAGGATTTTTATGTATTTTTTTGAAAAGGAAGGGTAAATTTACGTATTGGCTGTAATCGATTTCAGAACGATTTATGGAGGAGTCTTTATGAAAAAGAAAATAACCATAATAGGCGGCGCTGGAACAATTGGCAGCGTGTTATGCAACGGATTAAGGAATAAATACGAAATTGCCATCCTTGATAAAAAAGCCCCGGCCCATGGCGACGATTTTATTGAAGTGGATGCCACGAATTACGAAATGCTTCTGAACAGCATTCCGAAAGATTCGGAGGCCCTTATCCACTTGCTAACTGTTAAAACCGACAATGATTTAAAGGAAGTAGAGGAGTTCCATAAAATGACCCAGGTCCATTTTATGGCAACTTTCTATACTTTCCGTGCGGCGATTGAATTAGGAATCCCTAAGGTCGTATTCGCCAGCAGCAACCATACCACCGATTATTATGAAAACAATGGCTTCTCTTCTCTGGGCCGGGAAATTAATACGAATGACTATCCCTATTCCAGGGGCCTGTACGGGGTATTAAAACTGGCTTCCGAAAATATCGGACATATCCTTGCCCGGGAAGAAGATAACAACCTGTCCATCATCAACTTGCGAATCGGGAGCGTCCAGCCGGACGAGCTGAAAACCGTCAGGGAAGAGGACCGGCTGCACCGTACATTGTTATCCCATGCAGATACAGTCCAGCTCTTTGATCTCGCTCTCCAATCTACGGTCAAATACGGAACCTACTACGGAGTGTCGGATAATCCGGGAAAACCGTGGTCAACAGAGACGGCCTGGAAAGAGCTGGGGTTTGTATCCAAAGAAAATGCCATGGATGTGCTCAAAAAGGGAGAAGAATAATGAGGAACGGATGCCCCTAATAGCGGGCATCTTTTTTTAGAAGGGCTGAGGGTTGAATTCGAGGTGGGATCTTATTTATTGAGAGATTCGAAAAATGGAGGATTTAGTTGCCATGTAGGTTCAATATTTTCGGGAGACATTGTAAGGGGTCGAACTGAATTTTTATTTTTCAAAAGAGGGGTCTTATTTTCCAAGATTTCAGATTTATGTTCCACCCAGCCGAATTTATTTTCCAAGCCAGGTACTATATTTTTCAAAACCAGCAATTTATTTTTTAAGAGTCGTTGTAAGAGATCGGACTGATTTTTATTTTTCAAAGAAGGGATCATATTTTCCAAGATTCAGGATTTATGTTCCAAAGAGACACATTTATTTTCCAAGCCAGGCATTATATTTTTCAAAGTCAGCAATTTATTTTTTTAGAGCCATTGAGAGAAGTCAAACTGAATTTTTATTTTCCAAAAGAGAGGTCTTATTTTCCAAGATCCAGGATTTATGTTCCAAAGAGACACATTTATTTTCCAAGCCAGGCATTATATTTTTCAAAACCAGCAATTTATTTTTTTAAGAGACATTGTAAGAGGTCGAACTGAATTTTTATTTTCCAAAAGAGGGGTCTTATTTTCCAAGACCCGGGATTTATGTTCCAATCAGCCGTATTTATTTTCCAAGCCAGGCCTTATATTTTTCAAAACCAGCAATTTATTTTTTAAGAGACATTGTAAGAGGTTGAACTGAATTTTTATTTTCCAAAAGAGAGGTCTTATTTTCCAAAATCCAGGATTTATGTTCCACCCAGCCGAATTTATTTTCCAAGCCAGGCACTTTATTTTCCAAAACCAGCAATTTATTTTTATAGAGCCATTGTAAGAGGTCGAACTGAATTTTTATTTTCCAAAAGAGGGGTCTTATTTTCCAAAATCCAGGATTTATGTTCCACCCAGCCACATTTATTTGCCAAACAATCCTCTCTATTTTTCAAACAACTCCTCTTATTTTCCGAGATTCATTTTTAGAAAGTACCTTAACGTATTATTTCCAAATTACCTTCCACTTCGCCTTACCAGGTAGCAAATTATTTAAAAAAAAGGACGCGGCAAACGTCCCCTTTATTCCCCAAATCCTTGTGAAGCCAGCCAGGTTTCACACAAATCTGACCATTTGCTTACTGCAGAATCATCCTCCGCAAGTCCCAACCCGTGGCGTCCGCTTGGAAAGATATGCATTTCGAATGGTATCTTCTTTTTACTTAAAGCCTGGGCATACATCAGGCTGTTTTCAACTGGCACGGATGCGTCATCTGCAGTGTGCCATAGAAATGTGGGCGGTGTAGAATCGGTAACATTTTTTTCGTTCGATAACGCAGCCCGCAGCTGATCGGGTGGATATTCTCCTAGCAGGTTATGCAGGGATCCTTCATGGAAATGATCCATTAAGGAAATGACTGGATAACAAAGGATGGCAAGGTCCGGCCGGGCACTTTCCTGATCAATCAGATCACTGGCTTCATAGAATCTCAGGCGATGGAGGGTCGAGGCTGAAGCAGCGAGATGGCCACCCGCAGAAAAACCAAGAATGCCAACTTTATATTTATCAATATTCCATTGTTCTGAATGATGCTTAACAAAGCGGATCGCTCGCTGGCAATCCGACAGCGGGGCAGGGTGCCGGTTGGGAGATACCCGGTAATCGAGAACAAAAGCGGAAATTCCCAAAGAGTTCAACCATCTAGCGACCGGCTCGCCTTCATGCTGGGCCCTGCGATGGTACCCTCCGCCCGGGCAGACAATGATCGCACTGTGCTTGTCGTTTCGTTCCGCCAGGTAGGGGGTTAATGTAGGCGAAAATTCCTGCCTGGGGCCATTGGCATGTTGCGGCCATAAAAGATAAGTCATCATGAAACCTCCTATGTAATTGAACTATCCTGATTATATCGATAATCCTGT
Source organism: Mesobacillus foraminis (assembly GCF_004340465.1). GTDB lineage: Bacteria > Bacillota > Bacilli > Bacillales > Cytobacillaceae > Mesobacillus_B > Mesobacillus_B foraminis. Next base: position 222,295 of record NZ_SLVV01000010.1, read on the forward strand.
CGCACGGGTATAATCATTCGATTACATGATATTCAATATTTCATATCTTCCTGCCGGGGGAAGGCGCCATGCAGTTCAGTAAAGTGCTAAAGTGGGTCAGGCACCGTGCGTTTCGTTAAAGTACTAAAGCGGGTCAGACCCCGACGTTGTTAATGGCCAGATTCAGTCATGCTCACTTGTTCAATGTGTAATCATCTTATCAGGTTATAGGTGGAAAGCGCTTTACTTCCAATACCATCGGGCTTCCTGACACAATGATTGTAGACGTTATGCGATAAATTCTTTACCTTTAAGTTGTACAGTGATTCCCTGCATCTGGTAAACGGATCGGAGAATGAGTAATGAAGCTGCCTATAAAAAAGCATCGCATGGACCAACAGCGGCTATCGCCCTACCACCACATCGTCATGTTCTTTTACTAGACTACTTAATTGAAAACAAGCTTGAAAGGAGAATGATAATGGAAAACCAAAACCAATCAATGATCATTAATCCCATCTTGCCTGGCTTTAATCCGGATCCGTGCATGGTTCGCAATGGAGAGGATTATTATCTTGTCACTTCCACTTTTGAGTGGTACCCAGGTGCACCGGTTTACCATTCGAAGGATTTGCGGAACTGGAGGCATCTTACCAATATCCTGACCAATGTGAATTTTGCCGGAAATCCCGATTCTGGAAGTGTGTGGGCTCCTGCATTAAGCTGCCATGATGGGATCTTCTATTTTGTATTTACTGATATGAAACGAAGCAAATATCCCTTTAAGGATGCCCATAACTACCTTATGACCTCGACGGATATTATGGGACCGTGGTCGGAACCTGTCTTTATGAACAGCGGCAGCTTCGACCCATCCCTGTTTCATGATGAAGATGGCCGAAAATGGTTTTTAAACATCCAGTGGGATTATCGGATTGAGGGCAGGAACAAATCCGCCGGGATTGTGATGCAGGAATACTCACCGGAAGAGAACAAGCTGACTGGTCCCATCTATAAGATTTTCGACGGAACGGATTTAAGAAAAACCGAGGCTCCCCACATCTATAAACAGAATGGCTATTATTATCTTGTCACGGCAGAAGGGGGAACTGGGTGGACACATGCTGTCACTGTGGCGCGGTCCCGAAAAATCACCGGTCCTTATGAAGTGGACCCACAGAACCCCATGATGACTTCTGTCCACGATAAAAAGCTGACGCTGCAAAAGGCCGGCCATGGCAGTATCGTTTGCACCCAGACAGGTGAATGGTATATGGCTCATCTGTGCAGTCGCCCGGTTAAGGGTGAGTATTCCATTTTAGGGAGGGAAACGGCCCTCCAGCGTGTCAAATGGACCGAGGATGGCTGGCTCCGGCTTGAACACGGGGGAATTGAGCCGGAAACGGAAGTCATTGCACCAGCCTTGCCGGAGCATCCTTTCCCAGCGGACAACAATGAACACGATCATTTCAGGGGAGAAGAATTACATAAGACGTGGAATACACTGCGCTCTGCACCCGACGAATCCTGGTGCACATTAACAGAGAGAAAGGACTATTTACGGATTCGGGGCGGTGAATCTCTGCATTCCTTGACCGATCAGCACCTAATTGCCCGGAGACAGCAGCACCTGTCCTGTGAGGTGGAAACATCTATTGAATTTGAACCGGACCATTTTCTGCAAATGGCCGGACTAGTACTCTATTACAATACCGATAACTATGTCTATTTTTATCTTTCAAGGGATGAGGAAAAAGGCAAGATACTCGATATCATGAAATGTGCCTGGGGAGAGTTTGAGCATCTTAATATGAAAATTCCAGTAGAAGGAACCTCACCATGCAGACTAAAGGCGTTGCTTGAAGAAGACTCCGTGAAATTTTCCCACTCCTGTGAAAATGGCGAGTGGAAGGAAATGGGGGTGCCAATCTCGATTTCCCATCTTTCCGATGAAGGGAATGGATTTACCGGAAACTATGTCGGAATCGCTGTCCAGGATTTGCAGGGCACGAAAAAGCATGCCGATTTTGACTATTTCTCATACAAAGCCAAATAAAAAGGAGGAGGATCAAACATGATTGAAACGAAAACGAGCAGCTGGTCGCAGAGAATGGCCGATTCAGTGATGGAACGGAGGCCATTGCTATGCGAGGGTGTGTACAATGACAAATGGTCGTATGATTATGGCGTTGTTCTAAAAGGATTTGAATCGGTCTGGAAAATCACCGGAAACCCTAAATACCTTGAATACATGAAAAAGAATATGGATGCTTTTGTTGATGACGAGGGGAACATCCGCGAATATGACATCAATGCCTTTAATATCGACCATATCAATAATGGCAAAGTACTGATCACTTTATACCGGGAAACAGGCGAGGAAAAATACAAAAAGGCCATCGACAGGCTGCGCAGCCAGCTGCAGTCCCATCCACGCACATCAGAAGGAGCTTTTTGGCATAAAAAAGTATATCCGTGGCAAATCTGGCTGGATGGTCTGTATATGGGATCGCCGTTTTACGCCGAATATATAAAAGAATTCGGACAGGAAGAGGAATTCGATGACGTTGCAAGTCAGTTTTTAATCTGTGCCAAAAATACAAAAGACCATGAGACGGGACTGCTTTACCATGCATTTGACGAAAAGAAAGTCCAGCATTGGTGCAATCCGGAAACAGGTTTGTCCAAAAATTTCTGGGGCCGGTCCATGGGCTGGTTTGTAATGGGGCTTGTGGATACGCTGGATTTCCTTCCAGAAAACCATAAAGACAGAAGCAGGCTCATTTCCCTCCTTAAGGAAGTCCTGGGTGCCCTGAAAAATGTCCAGGATAAGGAATCTAATGTGTGGTACCAGGTACTTGATCAAGGGGAGCGGAAAGGAAATTACCTTGAAGCTTCGGCCTCCTGCATGATTTTATATGCCATGGCCAAAGGGTTCAGGCAGGAGCTGCTGGGCAAAGAGTGGCTGGAAACCGCTCAAAAAGTCTTTGATGGAGTGATCGAAGAATTTATTACCGTCACCAGCGAAGGGTTGGTCAACCTGAATAAAAATTGCCAGGTCGCCGGACTGGGCGGACCGGATAAAAGGGATGGCACCTTTGAATATTACATTAGCGAACCCATTATTACCAACGATTTAAAAGGAGTCGGGGCGTTCATACTGGCGGCAGCTGAAATGGAAAAGATCAGTCAGGCAAAGTAAGTAGAAGACGTCCCATAGCCGGGAAGCAACGCCCGGCTGTTATAACTAATAAATAGCCTGCAGAAAACAGAGGAATAAAAAATCAAACAAGGCAAGAGGCACTTTTTAGGTCGGGAACGTCATTAACCACCAGAGGATTCAACGGGCGTTTCCATTTTATTTGGGCTGGGATTGTCTTTGTATCAGGAAATGAAAGCTTTTCTAGGAATAACGCTGCATTTTGTTGCGGTTGCCTGCAAGTTTTGACAGCGTCACGAAATGAAAGCGCTATTAACGAATGAAAACACGGTAAAGGAGGACGAGGTTTTGAAATGGAAAAGTATTTCGGTGATACTTGCGGCAAGTGTGTTATTCATGGGGCTGTTTGAAACAGCAGCGATTCCCCGGCAAGCGGATGCGGCCGAGGAAACCAGCAGGGTACTGGCCTTTCCCGGAGCTGAGGGAGGGGGAATGTACGCAAGCGGCGGCCGCGGGCATGACGTTTATGAAGTAACGACACTTGAGGATTATGGCCCGGAAGAACTCCCAATCAAGGGTTCCCTGAGAGATGCTGTCAGCCGGGGAAACCGGACGATTGTTTTTAAACTTTCCGGCACCATCCATCTAAAGCAGCCGTTAAAGATCAACCAGAAAAACGTAACAATCGCCGGCCAGACAGCCCCTGGTGACGGAATTGCTGTCGCAGGTTTTGGGACGGACATCTCTGGTTCTGAAAATATCATTGTCCGGTATCTGAGATTCAGACCTGGAAGTGAAAATATTGAGGCAGAACCCGATGCTTTCGGTGGCCGTGACGTTAAAAATGCCATCATTGACCACATTTCTACAAGCTGGTCGGTAGATGAAACACTTTCTTTCTACAGAAATGAAAATACGACACTTCAGTGGAGCATCATCAGTGAAAGCTTGTATATTTCAGGACATGTAAAAGGCAGGCATGGGTATGGAGGAATCTGGGGCGGAGAAAATGCTACCTTTGCCAATAACCTGATTGCCAGCCATACTAGCAGGCTGCCGGCACTTGGGAATACAGGAAACAAGGTGCACTCCGTTTCAAGTACAGATATGGTCAACAATGTCATTTACAATTGGGGCTTTAATTCGACGTATGGAGGAAATGACCAGGAAAACAATGTTATCAATAATTATTACAAGCCAGGCCCAGCTACCCATGAGGCCATCAAAAAACGGATAGTCAGCCCCGGACAATCCGGAAGATCCAGCTGGTTTTATATCTCCGGCAACTATATGTATGGAAACGAGGATGTTTCAGAGGACAATACATTAGGAACAGAAGAGATTAAGAATGGCACATACTTCTCTGATACTCCTTTTGGGGTGCTGGGACATGATACACTGAACATTAAGCCCGCTGAGGCAGCGTATGAGGAAGTCCTGAAAAAAGCAGGGGCAGTCTATCCCCATAGAGATGCGGTGGATGCCAGGATCGTCAATGACGTGAAAAATGGCACAGGCAGGTTCATTAATAATGAATGGGAAACAGGCGGATATCCTAACTTAAAATCCGGGGAAGCACCTGCAGATTCTGACCATGACGGGATGCCGGATCAATGGGAAGAAAAGATGGGCCTGAATCCAGCCAACAAGGAAGACGGCAAGGTCATTACCGATTCCGGCTATTCGAATCTGGAAGTCTATTTAAATTCCCTCGTTGATATAAACAAGGAAGCTGTCAATCCCGAGGTCGAACTGGTGTCTCCGAGGTTGAACAACATTTATACGGCAGGCTCTTCTATCCATATGAAAGTAAAGCTGAAGGATAAAAGTGAGATTGCCAAGGTGGAATATTACCAGAATGATAAAAAAATAGGTGAATCCCTGGAGAAGCCATTTCACTTTGTCTGGAAGAATGCACCGGATGGTACTTGGTTTGTTTCGGCAAAAGCCATCGATAAAAATGGGAACGAAACACAGACGACTTCTATGCCAATCCATGTAAATGCCGCAAAACAGACAGGTGATTGGACGTCAAAAGATATTGGAAATGTTCCGATCAAAGGTGCCGCGTACAGAAACAACGATGGATTGACCGTCAAAGGCTCAGGCAGAATCGACCAGAAAACCGACTCCTTCCACTTTGCCTTCAAGAAATTAAAAGGAGATGCAGAACTCACGGCAAGAATCGACTCACTGACCCAAGTTGACAACAACGCCATCTCTGGCTTGATGATTCGGAAAAGTCTTGAGGACGATGCAGCTGCAGCCATGATCAGTACCTCGGTTGTGAAAGCCGATAAGCAGGCTACACCATACTCGGTCCACTTCTCGGCCAGAACAAAGGAAGGAGAGGCCATTTTGGCACCGGGGGAGAACGACCGCCCAGAGGATATTGGGGTCCCATCCATTAAAGGAACCACCCTTCCTTATTGGCTGAAAATCTCAAAAACCGGCAGCACGATCACAGGCTACGCTTCCGAGGATGGTAAAACATGGACAGAAGTCGGGAGCAAAGATATTAAGATGGGCAAGGAAATTTATATTGGTTTTGCAGTAGATGGGGCGAAAAATACTAGCCAGCTCAATCACTATAACACAGCACTCTTCACACACATCAGCCTGAAGGAAAAGTAAACTGCCCTATCCTGATTCTAGTTGGCTGTCTGGACTTTACCAGACGGCTTTGGAAAATAAACGGTTCTGATTGCCCATATTTTCAATAAAGGACGCTCAATCGATTAAAGGGCAGCACTTCGTGAGATCTTGACTGCCAGCAGGGTTAACCTTGATTGATCCAGTATTGTCATTTAAAGACGGTGGACGTTATCCATTAAAATCATGCAGAAGGTTCTTGATTTTAACCTTCAATTTTTTACTTAAGCAATCGTACTGATAACAAATTCTTAAGACAAAGGCCGCTGGCGAAGTAAAACTAAAATCAGCAGGCTGAACAATTAAAAATGGTAAAGGGGATTCGCAATGAATAAGAAGAAATATGGAAAGGCAGCAGTCTTGAATGTGCTTATAGCATCCCAGCTTCTGCTGGCGGCCTGTTCAAGTGACAGTGAGAAGGCCAGCTCCGAATCGCAAAAATATGATCCTAGTTCCAAACTGGAAGTATCCTGGATGGCCATGCTCCATACACCTTCTGCTCCAACAGATGTGGTATTGGATAAAATTGAAGAGGCAACAAACGCTGACATCCAGTTCAATTGGGTCCCAGCTGCTTCTCAGGAAGAGCGAATGACAGCGGCACTTGCCTCGGGAGAATTGACAGACATTGTTTCCCTAAATTTGCTTTCCAATTCTTCCATCAGGCAATCATTAAAATCAGGGATGTTCTGGGAAGTGGAAAAATATTTGGATGATTACGACAACTTAAAGGAAATAACGGAGGAAACAAGGGCGGCAGCCTCAATTGAGGGCAAGCTGTACGGAGTGCCATTTCAAAAAGATATTGCCCGCTCAGGCCTGCTGTTCCGCAAAGACTGGCTTGACAACCTGGGGTTAAAGCCGCCAGCCACTCTTGATGAGGTTTATGAAGTTGCCCGAGCTTTTACGGAAGATGATCCTGATGGAAATGGAAAAGATGATACCGTTGGCTTTGGGGACCGCAATGAGCTGAAATACGGCAGCTTCAAAACATTAAGCTCCTATTTCGGAACACCAAATGGATGGGCAGTGGATGAAAATGGAAAATTCACAGCTGAATTTGAAACACAGGCCTATAAAGATACAATGGAGTATTCAAGAAAATTATATAAAAACGGCTATCTGGATAAAGACTTTGCCGTAACACCCAAAAATGACCAGATGGATAAATTCGCCCAGGGGAGAACAGGCATTTTTACAGGGCTGGTTGGCCTGACAGGCTTAATGAACTTGGCTGAAGGAATCCAGAATGAAATGGAGATTATTCCAGTCAATAAAATTAAGGGTCCTGATGGAGAATATCATATTTGGTCAGAGGACAGCGGAATCGGCGGCTTGCTGGCCTTTCCAAAATCTGAGGTGAAAACGGAGGCGGAGTTAAAGCGCGTGCTCCAGTTTGTGAATGATTTGATGGATAAGGAAGTATTCATGCTGATGACAGGCGGGATCGAAGGCAAACACTATGAATTTGACGAAAATGGGGCGTATAAAATACTGGATAATGATGCGTGGCAGCAGGACGTCCAGCCTTTTGCGAGCTCAAGGCCAAGTGATCAAAAGCATCAGCTGAAAGAAGCAGATCCCAATAAACAGCTGATGAAAGAGCAAATCAAGGAAAATGCAGAATTCGCCGTATTTGACCCTACTTTCCCGCTCGAATCTCCAACGGCGAGCGAACGGGGAACCGAGCTCGAAAAACTGATCATTGACGCCACAATCAAATATATAATGGGCGAAATGGATGAAAAGCAGTTTGATGAAGAAGTGGAGAAATGGAAGAAATCAGGCGGGGACAGCATGCGGACAGAGTATGAGGAAGCTTACAAAAAGGCCGAAAAGTAAGGATAGGTTTCACTGGTTAAAGGAAGGGTGCTTCCTTTAACCAGCCTGTCTTTATATGCCTAGCGGGCCCAGAATGAATGGCAGAAGGAGCAGAGTATCATGGATAAAAAAATAACCATTTATCTAACCGGTGACTCCACGGCTGCAGGGAAAACCAGCGATAAGCGCCCGGAAACAGGGTGGGGTGAAGTATTCCAGCAGTATTTTATAAGGAATGTGGTCATTGAGAATCGCGCACTCAACGGAAGAAGTACAAAATCGTTTATTCATCAAGGTCATTTAGCTCATATAGAGAAGAGCATCAAACCAGGTGACTTTTTGTTGATTCAATTTGGCCACAACGACCAGAAAATAGAAGATCCTGAACGAGGAACACAGCCGTACGGAGATTATCAGGAGAATTTAAAGGAGTTTGTGGAGGTCGCCGTCCAAAAGCAGGCAACACCGATCTTATTGACTTCCGTGACTCGGCGTATGTTTGATTCAGATAACAAAGCTGATTCGATGTCGGTTGGGGAGTACCCCAAGGCCATGATCGATTTTGCCGGGAAAAATGAAGTGCTTCTGCTGGATGTCCATAAAATGACCCGTGAATTTATGGATGCGGCCGGCAAGGAAGAATCGAAGAAATATTATTTGCATCTAGCTCCCGGGGAATCTGACAACTATCCGGACGGAATTGAGGACAACACCCATTTTAATGAAAGAGGGGCGGAAGCGGTGGCAGAATTAATTGCCAAGGCGTTAAAAGAAAGTGATTTGCCAATAAAAAGTTGGCTGGTTTAAGATTCTGCATTGTATCTTTTTTTAAATTTTATGGAATGAACCTCAAAAATCAATGCCTTAATAGAAAAGGATGCTGTGACCAAAACGGCATCCTTTTTCCACTGTAATCAAGCTTATTCCCTAAATAATCAGCAGATTAAGAGATAATCATTATCTTATATTTTAGTCTGCAAAAGGGTTTATAGGAACATAATCAACTAAATTTGTGATTATATGCCATTAGGCATGTTGACAATATGTTACAATATTTAATAAATTATAAATAATGTAAGCGTTTTAAAACGAAATGAAGGAAGGGGGACATAAGTGAAGCAGAAACCAAAGTACTTTTACCGCATTTTTATTCCTTTTGTTATAGTTGGCACTCTTGCCATGATGTTATTTAATGGATTTGCCTTTCTTTTTACAAAAGAGTCTTTTGAAGAGAAAATCACTCTTGAAAAACAGGAAAATGTTGTTCAGACGATGAATACACTGGAACAAAAGCTGCAGGCCCTGGACTATTCTTTTAATTCCTATATTCATGATACACCGTTTAAAACGTATATCAATCAGTCGCTCACCGCCAGAGAGTTTCCTGCCTACCGGGTAATCGATAAGCAATTAAACTATATTTCTTCATTTGGTCCCAGCCGTACGACAGTGGACCTTGTCAGTTTAAAAGGAAACTGGATCATTGACAAGCATGGATTAAAAAAGCTTACGCCCGCTAAAAGAAATGAAATCACTTCAAAATATCTTTCACTGCCAAACCCTTCGACCTGGCTGAAAGACAAAGAAGATGGGAGCAGCCTCAAGCTGGTTAAGCAAACTCCATTCTATCAATCTCAGAGAAATGGGATCCTGATTATTGATATTCCAATCAAATCGTTGTCAAGCCTGATCTATAAACATTCTGAAACGAGCCCCATGTTCATCTACAGTCAGGATGGCACGCTTCTGTTCCAAAGTAAATCTGGTGATAAAGCGGAAAGCGGCATCCATAAAAAAACAGTGGAAACGCTGTTAAATGGGCACCGTGAACAAACCGGCATCTTTGATGTGAAAAGTGAAGATGAGAAATATAAAGTTGCTTATTCAAGATCAGGCTATAACGGCTGGATCTATGTTTCAAAAATAAGCAGTACGGAGTTTTCCCAGGCAATGAAACCAACCATAATAAGCACTGTTCTCATGAGTGTCTTTATGCTGGTGGTCATGATCATCATTGCCTATGTGAGTTCCGATTATTTTTCGAAGCCCATCCGGGAGCTTCAGAAATATATCATCCCCAAAATGCCAAAAGACGGAATGAAAGACGAGTTTGAGCTGATCGGAAATTCTGTCCGTGAGGTAATGGAAAAAAATCAGTCCCTTGAAACGATTGTTACCTCCCAGCATGAACAGTTAAAGACCCTATTCATGCTGCATCTCTTCCATGGGCGCATGAATGAACGGGAGATAGCAGAGGAGTTAAAGGACCATCAATATACGAGGGATTGGGGAAGTCTTTATGTCCTCGCCATCCAATTCGACCAGTTGGACAGCAGGGAGTATACCAGAAAAGACAAGGACTTGCTGTTATTTTCAGTTAACCAGATTGTTTCCGAGGTGATTGACGCAGAGAAACAGCTGACTCCAACCGTGATCGATTCAAAAACACAGGCGACGATATTCATATGTCCTGATAAAAACTACGATCAGCATCAACTGCTGATCAATCAATATGCCGAAAGCATCCAGAAAACAGTCAAGGAAATCTTTAACTTATCCATCAGCATTGGGGTCAGCCGCCCGTTTGACCAGCTGACTGAAACAAGCGAAGCCTTGGCGCAGGGAATTGAAGCTCTGAAATACCGGCTCAAAATCGGCAAAGAATCGATCATTTTTTATGAAAGTGTATCCGAAATTATTAATAATAGCGAAATCAAAACCTATTTTCCTAAAATGCTTGAAAATCAGCTGTTCGATTGTATTAAGCTCGGGGAAAGTGAAAAGGCGAAGGAAACTCTTCATCAGCTGCTTGCAGACCTCTTCAAGCATAATCAGAACCCGCATGAGCTGGAAGTCAATATCATGAGATTCCTGAATGATCTGATGAGTCTTCGGCAGGTAATGGGAATGGATACCCTGGTAATGGAAGACCATAAAACAATCTATCAAGCCATCTCCGAAATGAAAACTTCAGAAGAAATAGAGTTGTTTGTCAAGAATAGAATGGTTTATCCGATGATCGACACCGTAACGGAAAGAACGGATTCTCAATACAAGAGCATATCCGAAAAAATGATTCACATTATCCAAAATGAATACGATACTGACTTATCATTGGACCTTCTCGCATCACGGCTTCATTATAATAAAAATTATCTGAGCAGCATCTTTAAAAAGGAATTCAAACAGTCCTTTAGCGAATATCTGTCTCTTTACCGTTTTGAAATGGCAAAGAAATGGCTCACCGAAACAAATATGTCCGTGAAAGAAATCTCGGAAAAACTGCAGTATAACAACTCGCAGAACTTTATCCGATCCTTCCGTAAAATAGAAGGCACTACCCCCGGAAAATACCGGGAGCTTCAACGTGAAAATTATTTAAGTATCAAGGGGTAGATCCATTGCGGGAGGGAACCCTTGAAAAAGAGCTAAATAAAATGGGAAAGACCAAGAGTAGCGTGCAATTTATTGCCGCTACTTTTTTATCGGTATCCGAATGAGGCAGGTGTTCGGGAACCAGCCGGCAAAAAAGGCTGATAGACAGGCAACCGCCCCTCCAGTTACCTGGTGAAGCAAATGAACAGGCATTCGTACAGCCTTTTATATTGCAGAAGCCTGTGACACGGGCGTTTGTTTATACTCTAAGGAGCCTTCTTTTAGTTTTAAACCTGCAAGCAAAAAGGGAGTTCGAATGTAGGTAAAGTAAGGGAATAGCTTATGTAATTCCCTTATTTCCTTACTAAATGTACTTGTGAGAGCCGTCACAGGAGGGCATCTTTTGGGAGTGGCCACAAGTGCAATCATTTAATCCTTTTCCATTGAGAATTCGCTGCATGCATTTTTCAATCCTTGCCACTCGGGTCTTGGATTGTTTGGGCTGGGAAAAATGATAAATGTATGCTCGTTGCCGTCCCGGCGTCAATGCTTCAAAAGCAGTTTTCAATGCAGGGATTTCATCGAATTTAGTTTGAAGTTCTTCAGGAATGGTGAATTCGATATCTTTTTTAACATTCACTTTCAAACCGGCTTTTTCAACTTCAATGGCTTCCAAAATATAGGCTTTCAGGATGTTTTCCATTTCAGCTATTTCTTCAACATTTGTGAAACGAATCTGGCGCGCTGACTGTACATTCTCCGTTTGCTGGATTAGGATGCCCCGAGGATCCTGCAGCAGGGCACCTTTGTGAAACAGAAGCGCACAATATTCTTTAAAGCCATGAATTAAAACGATGTTTTTATTCCCAAACGTATAACAAGGATGCATCCACTTAAAATCTTCCGTCAGCTCGCAGTCAAGAACAATCTCTCTTAACTTCTTATATTCTTCCTTCCACTCTTTGGCATTGCTTAAAAATTCATCAACTTTAAGTTTCGTTCCGCTATTTGTCATGAAGATACACCTCTTTTTTCATCAGCTGACAGTCTTCACACATTTTTGGCATTACTTGAATATTGATCAACCATAAATCTTTCCCATGCCCGCTTGAAAGCTAGTCTTAATCTCCCTCAAGAAGTGATCCAAAATGTGACTGATCGCTGTGCTGCCACCCAACATCTATGCCACAATATTACTTCCTAGCGGATATAAAAGTAAATGTCCGTTTTTAAAATGTACCTGTTTTTTCTCATCTTGTCCCATGTTATATTCTGCAAAAAACACACAAAGACATCTGGTTGTTCAGCTAAACGCCGATTAAACAAGGACCGTCCCAATGAAGAAACCTAAAATGAAAAATGGCGTGCCAAACTGATTTCAGTTGGCACACCATTTCTCCATTTGCAAGACAGTTGGCTCTAACAGTATACTCAAACGATCTTTAATTAAGCCTTTACAGACCCTACAAATGCACCTTTGACAAAGTACTTCTGCAGGAATGGATAGACGATCAGCATGGGCAGAGTGGCAACGGTGATGACCGCCATCTTGATGGTCTGGGCAGGCGGGACAATCTCGACGGCTGTATTATCTGCCTGCATCCCGCTGGATACAATGACGATTTGGCGCAGCAGGACCTGGATTGGCCATTTGCCTGAATCATTCAGGTAAAGGATGGCATTCGTGTATTCGTTCCAGTAGGCAACGGCGTAAAATAACGAGATCGTCGCGATGGATGGCAGGGACAATGGAAGAATGATTTTAAAAAAGATCATTAAATCATTGCAGCCATCTACCTTTGCGGATTCCTCGAGGCTATCAGGAATCGCCTGAAAGAAGTTTCTCATAATGATCAGGTTAAAGGCACTGATGGCAACCGGGAGAATCAATGCCCAGTAAGTATTGATCAAGCCCAGGTTTTTTACTACGAGATAAGTGGGAATCATACCGCCGCTGAATAGCATCGTAAATACGACGATGAAGTTGATCGCTCTTCTTCCATGTAAGTACTTGCGTGAGAGCCCGTAGGCCATCAATGAGGTCAGAACCATGCTAACCAGGGTTCCAACTCCTGTAACACCTATGGAAACAGCAAAGCTTTTAAAAATCGTAGGAGTTGAAAAGATATATTCATAGGCGGCCAAAGTAAAAGTAGTAGGAAACAGGATAAAATCTTTTGAAACGACCTCCTGGGTTGTCGCAAAGGAACTGGAGATGACGTTCAGGAAAGGAATGAGACAGGCTAACGCAATGATCAGCAATATCGTATAATTAATAAAGTTAAAAATACGATTCCCTAAAGTATTTTCGTGCATGGATAATCCCTCCGGTTGTATTTATTTCTTGTTTCCAATATATCAATGGGCAAAATGGAGCGTCTATAATCATTTTTCCATCTCGTTTAATAGGCTCAGTAAAGATGATTATGCCAGTAAAAACAGGGTGAAAGGGAGAGAATATGCAAGGATGCTCACTTTATGAAAGCGTAATCATTTCGTTAGATTCCGGTCCAAAACAGCTTGTTTCCCCCTTATTCTCATCACCTGACAGAATGATTATAGACGTTATTCCAAAACTTTTTTACCTTATAAATGTACAGGAAAATTCATGAGTAAAATCGTAGGGGGTATTCTTGGTGAGAGAAACCGTTGTTGTTGCCAAAGATCCTAAAGGAGTTCCGCCAGCTCTGGATCAGAAAACATTGAAAGAAACCAGGAAAAATAGTTTAGCCAGATTAATGAAGAACAAGTATTTGTATCTCATGATCGCACCTGGCCTTTTGTACTTTATTATTTTTAAGTATTTTCCTATGGGCGGGCTTATGATTGCCTTTCAGGACTATCAGCCTTTTTTGGGGATTACCGGGAGTCCATGGGCAGGGTTTAAGCACTTTATAAGGTTGTTTACAGAACCTACCTTCTTTATGTTGTTATCGAATACGCTCTTTTTATTTGCTTTAAATCTATTTATCTTTTTTCCAATCCCGATTATTCTGGCTCTCATGTTAAATGAAGTAAGGGTGAAAATGTTTAAAAATGCCGTCCAGACGGTGATTTATATCCCGCATTTTATGTCCTGGGTCATCATCGTTTCGATTTCATACGTCTTCTTAACAGTCGATGGAGGGCTAATAAACGAAATGATTGCCAAAGCTGGCGGGGAAAAGATTGGTTTCCTTACCGATGGAAGCTGGACACGTGCCATGTATATTTTGCAGATTGTATGGAAGGAAATGGGCTGGTCCACGATCATTTATTTAGCAGCGGTAACAGCTGTGGATCCTCAATTATATGAGGCTGCAAAAATGGACGGCGCCAATCGTTTGAGACAAATATGGCATGTCACACTGCCGGCCATCCGTCCAGTCATCATCATTCTGTTAATTTTAAAAATCGGTCAAACCCTGGACCTTGGTTTTGAACATGTATATCTCCTATTAAACTCGCTAAATCGTGAAGCAATGGAAATCTTTGATACTTACGTCTATACTGCCGGGCTGAAAAACGGACAGCTAAGCTACAGTACCGCTGTCGGGTTATTCAAAGGGCTTGTTGGATTGATATTGGTCATAGGAGCAAACAAACTGGCTAAAAAATTCGGAGAAGATGGATTGTATTAAATAATGAAAACGTTAACAAAGGAGAGGCCGCGATGGATCGGGTTGGTGAGCTGTTTAATGAGATTTGCAAGATGATTCTAATGCTGGTTTATATTCAGGTTTTATGGGTGGTGTTCACTCTCCTCGGGTTGATTATATTCGGTTTCGGGCCGGCGACTTATGCCATGTTTACGGTTATGAGGCAGTGGGTTCGCGGGAATAAGGACCTGCCCATATTCAAAACGTATTTCAATGCCTATCGTTCCGGCTTTAAAGAATCGCTGGGGGCTGGCCTGTTTTATCTGGCATGCGGGATGATCTTGTATGTTGACCTGATCTATGTACAGTCGCAGGCACTTAAAGGGCTGCTGATGGTCATTTGTTTTCTCTATGCCGTCTCCCTGTTTTACATTTTTCCCATCCTTGTTCACTATGACTGGAAAAGTCCGGTTCTGAAAGTAAAGTGTTCCGTTTTATTTGGACTTTCTTATTTGCAGTATACATTAACTCTTTTTGCTGCCCTGGGAGCTGTTTATTATCTTTTATACCACGTTCCGGGAGTGCTTACCTTTTTTGGCATCAGTATCGGAAGCTATATGACCATGTGGATGGCGAATCAAGTGTTTAAGAGAATCGAAATCCAGGCTGGAATACACGATGTAAAAGTAAATGACAGCCTCATTAAAGGAGGTGGTAAGGTTTAAACGCCTGCCTTCTTAAAATGATTGCTTAAAAACAAACAATTAAAAGGGGATGAAGAGAATGATGAAGAAAATGAAAAAGAATAAAAGAAAAGTAGCAGCATTAAGTGCTTTAATCGCTTCACAGCTTCTGCTGGCAGCCTGTTCAAGCGGCGGCGAAAAAGCCAGCAGCGAAACAGAAAAATTTGACCCTAACTCAAAGGTGGATGTCAGCTGGACAGCCATTCTGCATACCCCGTCTACGCCGACAGATACCATTCTGAAGAAAATTGAGGAGGAAACGAACTCTAATATCAAATTTAATTGGGTGCCGGATGCATCAAAAGAAGAAAGGATTACCGCAGCCCTGGCATCGGGCGAGCTTTCAGACATCATTTCCTTGACTATGCTGACAAATTCCTCGGTCAGGCAATCTTTAAAAGCAGGGATGTTTTGGGAGGTCGGGGAATACCTCGATGATTATGATAATTTAAAGCTGATTTCTGAAGAAATGCGAACGGCTGCGTCGATTGAAGGCAAGCTGTATGGTGTTCCATTCCAAAAAGACCTTGCACGTTCTGGACTCCTCCTTCGTAAGGATTGGCTGGACAAGCTGGGATTAAAAGCTCCAACCACCCTGGACGAACTGTATGAAGTGGCCAAGGCGTTCACGGAAGGCGACCCTGACGGAAATGGCAAGGACGATACAGTTGGATTTGGTGACCGGAACGAACTAAGGTACGGAAACTTTAAAACTTTAAGTTCTTATTTTGGAACGCCAAACGGCTGGGCTGTAGATGAGAACGGCAAGTTTACAGCGGAATTCGAAACACAGGCATATAAAGATACAATGGAGTATTCGAGGAAATTGTACGAAAACGGCTATGTGGATAAAGATTTTGCCGTCACACCGAAAAATGACCAGATGGAAAAATTCGCACAAGGAAAAACCGGAATTTTTACTGGCCTAGTAGGAATTACCGGTTTGAAGAACCTTGCTCAAGGAATTCAAAATGAGATGGAAATCGTCCCAGTCAACAAAATCAAGAGCCCGGACGGTGAATACCATATCTGGTCCGAAAACAGCGGAATCGGCGGCTTGATGGCATTTCCAAAATCAGAAGTCAAAACGGAGGCTGAATTAAAACGCCTTCTCCAGTTTGTGAATGATTTAATTGATGAAGAAGTATTTATGCTGATGACAGGCGGAATTGAAGGGGAGCATTATGAGGTTGGCGAAAACGGCGAGTTTAAAATTCTTGATAATGAAAAATGGCAGCAGGATGTCCAGCCATTCTCCAGCTCAAGACCAAGCGAAATTACCCACAATATTATTGACGGAGACCCTGATAAGCAGCTTGTCAATGAACAAATTAAAGAAAATGCTGATTTTGCCGTTCTTGATCCAACCGTTCCGCTAGAATCACAAACAGCCAGCGAACGGGGAACCGAGCTTGAAAAAATCATCATCGATGCCACCATCAAGTATATTATGGGGGACATTGATGAAAAGGGATTTGATGCAGAGGTTGAAAAATGGAAGAAATCCGGCGGAGACAGCATGAGAGAAGAATTCGAGGCTGCCTATGAAAAGGCTAATAAGTAATTTTAGCAGATAAGCAGATCGCCCTTTCACTTTTATTCTTTAATAAGAAGGTAAAAGGAAAGGGCTGCTTCTGTTAAAAATGTTCCTTTGACGTGAAACCATACGGTAAATCAGCGGAGGAATTCCCCCTCTGGCAAAGCTAGGTATGGTTTTAGAGATTCAGAAAAAGGTAAAATAAATGAAGGTGAATAACCAGTTTTTAACATGCAGGTTTGAACTTGATTAGGCAAACCAACTAGTAAAAAGCCGAGAGAGATCATTGCAATTGAGAGGCTGAGGACGAAACTCTGGGAGGTTCTGCGAGGAAAACAATCCTGCATAGAGCGGATGAAGACGGAATTCAGTGTGATGTGCGAGAAAACTAGTTCTCATAAAGCCGATGAAGACTAATTCAGAGAGAGTTGCGAGGAAACTAGTCTTCATAAAGCCGATGAAGACCGAACTAAGAGGGATTTGCGAGGAAACTAGTCTTCATGAAGTCAATGAAGACCGAACTAAGAGGGATTTGCGAGAAAGCTAGTGTTCATAAAGCCGATGAAGACCCAACTAAGAGGGATTTGCGAGAAAGCTAGTCTTCATGAAGCCGATGAAGACCGAACTAAGAGGGATTTGCGAGGAGACTAGTCTTCATGAAGTCAATGAAGACCGAACTAAGAGGGATTTGCGAGGAAACTAGTCTTCATGAAGCCGATGAAGACCGAACTAAGAGGGATTTCCGAGAAAACTAGTCTTCATAAAGCCAATGAAGACCGAACTCAGAGGGATTTCCGAGAAAACTAGTCTTCATGAAGCCGAAACTAACGAGAATTGTGAAGAAAACCGTCATCATAATAAAGCTTGACACCTCTCCTCATTATCGAGAGCAGGTAAAGCAGATAAAAATGAAACATAAAAATGCAAACGTTAACATTTCAGGCAGGAGAAAGATCTGATTTTCCCGAAATACTAGTTACAAGCCTTAAAATCTATCAGCCAGAAACTCTTCGCTCAATAGCCGAAAAATAGCGAAATATAAAATAGAGGAGGTCATTACATGGAAACTCTTGCATCAAGTACATATGATATTCGGCAGTTTGGTGCTGTAAATGATGGAAGGACAATCAATACAGCAGCCATCTCGGAAGCGATAAAAAGGTGTGCGGAAAAAGGCGGAGGAACGGTTTATGTTCCGGCCGGCCGTTTTCTGACAGGAGCGGTTATTTTAAAAAGCAATGTGAACTTGTATTTGGAGGCTGGCGCGGTACTGTCCTTTAGTACGGACGTCAATGAATATCCTGTTGTACATTCCCGCTGGGAAGGTGTGAAAAGGGAGGTTTATGCTTCCTGCATCTATGCGGAGGACAGCGAAAATATTTCCGTGACAGGACATGGAATCCTTGATGGAAATGGACAATTTTGGTGGGACTTGTTTCGCAACAAACAAAATCAATATCCCAGGCCGAAACTGGTGAGCTTTGATACGTGTAAGCATGTCCTGATTTCCGGAGTAAAAATGGTCAATTCACCTAGCTGGACCGTGAATCCCATTCTTTGTGAAGATGTAACGATCCATAATATTGCGATTGAAAATCCGGCCGATTCGCCAAACACAGACGGAATTGACCCGGAATCCTGCCGGAATGTACGCATTTCAGACTGCCATATTGATGTGGGCGATGATTGTATTGCCATTAAATCGGGAACTGAAGATACGGCCAGGCGGGTTCCCTGTGAAAATATTACGATTACCAACTGTACGATGATTCACGGCCATGGCGGCGTTGTCCTTGGAAGTGAAATGAGCGGGGACATCCGAAATGTGACCGTCAGCAACTGTGTCTTTGAAGGAACAGACCGGGGCATCCGCTTAAAATCAAGACGGGGCCGCGGCGGGGTCATTGAGGACATTCGAGTAAACAATATTGTCATGAAAGGAGTCATCTGTCCTTTTATCGCCAATTTATATTATTTCTGCGGCCCGCGGGGAAAAGACAAATATGTCTATGACAAAAATCCTTACCCTGTGACGGAAGAGACGCCAGCCTTCAGAAGAATTCATTTTTCCAATATTACTGCCCGTGAAGTCAGTGCAGCCGCCGGCTTTTTATATGGACTCGCCGAAATGTATGTGGAAGATATCACCTTTGATCATATTTCGGTCGCCATGGCGGAGGACGCAGAACCTGGAATGCCGGCGATGATGGCTGAGCTTGAACCCATGAAACAGCGCGGCTTTTTCTGCTGCAATGTCACCGATATCTCGTTTAATCGAGTAACAGTAAGCAATCATGAAGGACCGGCTTTTTATATTGAAAATGGTAAAGATATCGAACTGGCCGGCTGCCGCTCCAAACAGCCGCGGACAGTAGAGGAATCGATCGCGGTCTTTAAGAACGTAACATCCGTTCATCAGATCTAAATGCCAAAAGGAGAAATCAAAATGGAATCCCAGGAAACAAAACGCCGGAAGTTATTAAATTTATTAGGAGATTTGCCCGAAAGGAACCAGATTCCTGCTGCAAAGCCATTGGCTGTACATGATAAAGGGGACTACTTGCTTGAGGTCCTTTTGTTAAGCGGAGAGGGAGACGAACAGATTCCGGCGTATTTTGCCCGCCCGAAAGAAACAGATGGAAAATTGCCGGTAGTGCTGTTCAACCATTCCCATGGAGGAAATTATCATATCGGGAAAACAGAGCTGATCCAAAGCAGTGATTATCTTCAAAACCCGTCTTATGCGGAACAATTGACTGCCATGGGCTATGGTGTCCTTTGTATGGACATGATTGGGTTTGGCGAGAGACGGGGCAGGGCAGAAAGCGAGATATTCAAGGAATTGCTTTGGAAAGGCCAAGTCATGTGGGGCAGAATGTTGTTTGACAGTATTACGGCACTTGACTATGTAATGTCAAGGGAGGAGGTTGATCCGTCAAGGGTTGCCACATTGGGAATGTCGATGGGTGGTTTGATGGCATGGTGGCTCTCAGCCCTTGATGATCGAATCAAAGTTTGCATTGATATCGCCGCCCAGGTGGAGGCTGAATCCTTGATTCAAAAAGGAGGGCTGGACCATCATGGTTTTTACTCCTATGTTCCCGGTTTATTAAAATACTTTTCCACGGCGGATATTCAAAAGCTGATAGTCCCGCGGTCCCATCTTAGTCTGGTAGGTAATCATGATAAACTGACCCCTTATGCCGGGCTTGGAATCATTGATGAGGAATTGACAAAGGAATATGCAGAGGCCGGGGTGCCCGAGAACTGGAAGATGGTCCGCTATCACTGCGGCCACATTGAAACAGCTGGCATGAGAGCGGAAGCCTGCAGATTCCTTCAAACTAATTTATAGGGTGATTTTATGATTGTAGCTCAAGATGGAAGCGGACAATTTACCAGTGTTCAGGAAGCGATCGATACCATACCGGATGACAATAAAAAGAGAGTTGTTATTTACATCAAGGATGGTGTGTATAAAGAAAAGCTTGAAATCCACAAACCCTTTATTTCTTTAATCGGAACAGACCGTACGAAAGTGAAAATTACATTCGATGATTATGCCAGGAAGTTAATGGACAATGGAGAGAAAATGGGGACATTTGGTTCATACAGCACCATTATCACTGGAGACAGCTTCCTCGCCAAAAATATCACCTTTGAAAACAATGCTGGCAGCGGGACCGTTGTCGGGCAGGCAGTAGCACTATATGTGGACGCAGACATGGTGGAATTCCACAATTGCTCGTTTTTAGGAAGTCAGGACACTTTGTTCACTGCCCCGCTGCCGCCAAAGCCAATAGAAGGAAATCGCTTTGGCGGACCCAGGGATGGTCTGGAAAAAAAGATGGGAAGAAGCTATTTCAGGAACTGTTATCTGGAAGGAGATGTGGATTTTATTTTCGGATCCGCAGCCTCTGTCTTCCAGCAATGCGAGATACACAGCCTGGACCAGTCAAGGGAAATCAATGGATATATTACGGCGGCATCCACCCCGGCTGAAGAAAAATACGGATATGTCTTTTTGGACTGCAGGTTAACGAGCAGTGCTGCAGCCCATACGGTCTACCTAGGCAGGCCATGGCGGGATTATGCAAAAACCGTATTTATCAATTGTTGGATGGGTGAGCATATTAAACCGGAAGGCTGGCATAACTGGGAAAAGCTGCATGCCGAAAAAACAGTCTTTTATGGGGAGTTCAACAGCAGGGGACCAGGAGGATCCATGGAGAACAGAGTGCCATGGGCAAAAGTGCTGACGGAGAAAGAGGCCAGGGAGTATACCCTTAAAAACGTATTGGGAGAAGATGAGAATTGGCCTTCCATTTGGGAGGAAGTCACCCAGGACGGGTAATCAAGTTCAGCCTGTGAATGGGCTTTCGCTGATTAAGGGAAGTCGGTCTTAATCCATAATGAAAAGAAAAGGGTGCCCAAAAGGGGTTCGGAATGGTCCCATTCCGAACCCTTTTTGTTCCCGGCTTTCTGTACAATGAGCTAACAATGGGAGGTGGCGCTTGATTTGTGGTTGAATACTTCTGGATTCTACACCACCTTGAGAGGTATCTTTAGAATAAGCTTGGTGATACTCCACATTGGCATTGTAAACCCTGTTGATTGGAGTGGAAGGCGCGCAGACTCCTGCGGGCTCAGTTGGACAGGTGTGACCCCGCAAGAGCGTGGGATAAGGAGGCACAGCGCCAGCCCCGAGGAAAGCGAAGCGCCTGGAACGGAAATCAACAGCCGCGTTTTTCCCGCAAACAAATAAAAAAAACTGTAAACAACCTCGTAATTGTCTACAGTCTGAAGGGTGCCCAAACGGCACCCTTGTTTGATTCTAGTATTCTTTTATAATAGAGGATTGGATTTTTCTGATGACATCTCCTCGGCTGATCACACCTACTACATGCCTGTTATGGTCAATGACAGGGAGCTTCTTGAAATGGTGTTCTGCTAAGAGAGAGACTGCCTTTTCCATATCTTCGTTCTCGGAAACGGAGATGATTCCCCTGGTTTTGGCAATATTGATGATTTCCGTCTCCGCCAGGTTGTCTAATCTCGTTTCCAGGCTTTGTCCTTCATCAAAGGCCATATAAAGAAGATAACTATAAATGCGGCTGTCAATGGGCTTGATGGCACGCAAAATATCTCCGTCGGATACCATCCCCAAAAGTTTGCCGTCTTCACTGCAGATCGGCAGACCGCCAATTTTCTTTTCAACCAGCCTGCTCATTACATCTTTGATGCTCTCATTCGGTTTCGCTTTGACAACATCCTTGATCATAAAATCCTTGACCTTCATGACTGACCACCTCTTTAGTGAATAATATAAGAGTTTAAAAGGCAACTCCAATATATGAACTCCGATTCAAGTATTTCACTTTTAGAATGGGAAGTCAATGGAAGATGAACTCCAATTCAGCTTTTGTTTCCTTCCTTCTTTCTTTTATTCCGTCAGGGCTTGCAATAGAGAATCGTTGACTAAAAGGGAGCATGAAGCTAAAGTGGATATGGGAATTATAATACAATAGTAGATATTCCATTTACCAGCAAATATTGGAACCTAAAGGAACATGGATAAGGAGAGAGAGAATGAAAGGTGAAACAAAACAGAAATATGTAATATTCTCCTTATTGATTGCGACCTTCCTTACCGCAATCGAAGGAACAATTGTCAGCACAGCTATGCCCAAAATAGTGGAAGATCTTGGCGGAAGTCAATTGTATACCTGGGTCATTTCGGTGTATCTGTTAACGACGGTCATAAGTACACCAGTATTTGGCAAATTGGCGGATTTGTTTGGCAGAAAAATGATGTTTGTGATCGGTGTTGTCATTTTTTTAATCGGCTCCACCCTTTCCGGATTTTCTCAATCGATGGAACAGCTTGTCATTTTTCGGGCGATTCAAGGGATTGGTGCAGGTGCGCTGACGACCATCCCTTTTACCATTATCGGGGATGTGTTCACGTATGAGCAGCGGGCAAAAGTTCAGGGCTGGATCAGCTCTGTGTGGGGAATTTCAGGCATTGTTGGCCCGCTTGTCGGCGGTTTTATTGTGGACACCATATCATGGCACTGGATTTTCTTTATGAATCTGCCGTTTGGCATCGTTGCCCTTTGTTTATTGTGGGTCTCTTTGCATGAACAGATTGAAAAGAAAAAGCAAACCATTGATTATGCAGGTATTTTCACCTTTGCTGTCAGCATGACCGCATTTTTGTATGCCTTGACATTACTTAAGGAAGAAAATCAGGTAACCGGCAGCATTCTGACGTTATTCATCGTAACGGTTGCAGGACTTGGCCTGTTTATATGGATTGAAGCGAAAGGAAAAGAGCCAATGCTTCCGCTTTCGCTGTTTAAGATTCGTTTTATTACCGTAGCGAATATCGCCGGATTTTTGCTTGGATTTATACTGGTGACAGTGACGTTTTATATTCCGTTATGGGTGCAAGGCGTAACAAATTTAAACGCTACGTTTTCGGGGATTGCCATGCTGCCAATGTCCCTTACCTGGCCCTTTGGAGCGGTGCTGTCAGGGAGATTGCTGGCGAAAACCTCCATTGGCAAGGTGTCGCTAATCGGGATTGTCATCATTGTGGCTGGCTGTCTCGGGCTGGTTACATTCCAGACAGGCACGACCATTCCATGGATGATGTTCATCACCGCTGTATTGGGGTTTGGTTTTGGACTCGCACTAACTTCCTTTACAGTGGCGGTCCAGTCAGCAGTGGACTGGAATATGCGAGGGGCTGCCATGGGGTCGAATAATCTGATGCGAAACCTGGGACAGGCAATCGGAATCGCCGTTTCTGGTTTATGGCTGAGCGATGAGCTGAGCGGCAAAGCCCTTGAAACCAGCTTGCATACCGTATTTATCATGCTTGTTTTACTGGCTCTGGCTGCAAGCCTTACCGCCGCTTTCCTGTTGAAGAAAAAGGGAAATGAGCTATCGATCCAATAAGGTGCAGTGCCGGTCAAGAGGTTCTATAGCACCTTGTAAAATAAGTTTCATAGTAGGTCGAGAGCACGTTCTCCTGTTAGGAGATCGTGTCAGTTTGTCGACAAAATGGGTTCGGAATAGTCTCATTCCGAACCTCTTTTTGATTTTATTGTGTTTTTACCTCTTGTATAATGATCCTCATTTCAGGCTCCTAGGCCATTATCGGACCTCTCCATTTCCAATTGGCCGTCTTTTTCAGGTTCAAGGCAGCGAAAGAGAGCATCGCCTGCATCAACAATTTTTTAAGTCCCTTAGAGTTTTCCAATGCATTTCATGCTTTCTTTTGCATCTGCGAATATCCGCTCGATGGTTTCCTTCCGTTTCGAATAGATGTTTTTTACTTCTTGTTTATGCCTCAGGCGGCCTGCTTCTTCCACATACCCTTGATATATGACGGGTGACCGCCTTTTGATGGAATTTTTTCTGAAAGCATCTTCATCGCCTCCAGCGTTTTATATTTCCATTTTATTTTAGTTTGGTGTTACTGCAACATTCACTATTAGAACCCTGTTGATTGGAGTGGAAGGCGTGAAGACTCCTGCGAGATCAGCGGGACAGGTTAGACCCCGCAGGAGCAGCAGCGTCGAGGAGGCTTACCGCCCGCCCCGCGGAAAGCGAAACGCCTGGAACGGAAGTCAACAGCTCATTTTTACAACCAGACATAATAAAAAAAGACTGTGACAACCTCAATTTTCATCGAGAGTTTGTCTAAAGTCTGGCACGGTTTCCTGTTAGGAGATCGTGTTTTTTTATGCTGCAGTTTTTCTTTTGGCAAATATTGTGTTTTTTTTAGCTGGAAAGGGTACAAGCAATAACGAAGAAATTACAAAAAAATATAGCAACTTTATTGTTGACAAACTTGTATAGGCAAGATAATATGTGTATATACAAGTTGTAGCTTGCATAGACAAGTTACTCCTTGTCATTTCAACCTTTACCTTTTGCTGTTTCATTTGTAAACGTTTAAGACCTGTTAATGGGGTGCGGAAATCCCTGATAACAGGATAAAAATGTAACCGTGAACAAATGGTAATAGAAAGCCTTATAAACGGCGGAGAGGAAGAGGAGGAAACGTGTCATTTTATATCAAAATTGTAAACGGTAACAGGGGGTTTAATAAATGAGCATAAATAAAGAATCTGTTGAACAAATTGTTCAGGCTGTCGGCGGCAAAGAAAATATCGCTGGAGCCACCCATTGCGTCACCCGCTTGCGCTTTGCCCTTAGGGATGAAGGCAAGGTAGACAAGGATGCATTGGAAAGTATTGATCTTGTCAAAGGATCCTTCTCTGCCAATGGACAGTATCAGGTCGTCATCGGACAGGGAACGGTTGATAAAGTCTATAAGGAAATGGTTGCCATGACTGGCATCGGGGAATCCTCCAAGCAGGATGTTAAAGATGAGGCAGCTAAGAAACTAAACCCTTTGCAGCGTGCGATTAAAACGCTGGCCGATATTTTTATCCCGATCCTTCCAGCGATCGTGACAGCCGGTTTGCTGATGGGGATTAACAATATCCTTACTGGACCCGGGATATTCTTCGATGAAAAAGCGCTTGTCGATGTCTACCCTCAATGGAAAGACGTTGCCAGCATCATTAACTTGATTGCCAATACAGCGTTTGTGTTCTTGCCTGGTTTAATAGGCTGGTCTGCCGTTAACCGATTTGGCGGAAGCCCATTGCTTGGTATTGTCCTGGGATTAATGCTTGTCCACCCGGATCTATTAAATGCATGGGGCTATGGTTCAGCCGAAGAAATTCCAACCTGGAACCTGTTTGGATTAGAAGTGCAAAAGGTTGGATACCAGGGTCAGGTCTTGCCGGTCCTGCTTGCATCTTATGTACTGGCAAGCATTGAAAAATTCTTGAAGAGAATGATTCCGGATGCCTTCCAGCTATTGCTTGTGGCTCCAATTGCCCTGCTGGTGACAGGCCTTCTTTCCTTTATCGCGATTGGACCAATCACATTTGCCATCGGAAATGTCATCACAGATGCAGTCGTCAATATTTTTGGATTTGCTCCAATCCTTGGTGGATTGATCTATGGCGGACTTTATGCACCGCTTGTTATTACAGGGATGCACCATACGTTCCTGGCGGTTGACCTCCAGCTGATCGGAAGCACGGGCGGAACCTTCCTATGGCCAATGGTCGCTCTTTCCAACATCGCTCAGGGAAGTGCCGCACTGGCCATGATGTTCCTGTTAAAAGATGAAAAATTGAAAAGCCTTTCTGTCACATCAGCAGTCTCTGCTTACCTGGGAGTAACAGAACCAGCGATGTTCGGGGTAAACCTGCGCTACCGCTTTGCCTTTATCTCTGCGATCATTGGGTCTGCCCTGGCAGGAGCTCTGATTTCTGTACAGGGTGTAAAAGCTCCATCCATTGGTGTGGGCGGTCTGCCGGGCTTCTTGTCCATCTTCCCTCAAAACTGGGGAGCGTTCTTTATCGGGATGGCAATCACACTTGTGGTTCCGTTCGTCCTGACATTCTTATTAGGTAAAATGCGCAAAGCGAAGTAACAGCACTCATGATGGTGTGCCAGCGGGCGAGCCGGCACACAACTGCTGAAAATAAAAAAACAGGACGATACCATTGGGGCAAAATAGGCATAAGCCTAGCCCATGATGGTATCGTATCTTGCTTTTTGGGTACATGGAAACTATACAGTAAGAATGCTGGTCTCCAGGAGCAAGGGAAGCTTAAGATGGGAGCTCCTGTTAAAAGCAGGCATTCCTCTTGCACTGGAAAAGAAAATAAGCTGCTGAACAGGAGTGGAAAGGCAATGGATAAAACATGGTGGAAAGAAAGTGTCGTTTATCAGATTTACCCCAGAAGCTTTATGGACAGCAATGGGGATGGCATCGGCGATCTGCAAGGAATCATCTCCCGGCTTGATTATCTGAAAAATTTAGGGATTGATGTGATCTGGCTTTCTCCTGTCTATAAATCGCCCAATGATGATAATGGCTATGATATCAGCGACTATCAGGATATTATGGATGAATTTGGGACAATGGCTGACT
Source organism: Mesobacillus foraminis (assembly GCF_004340465.1). Classification (GTDB taxonomy): domain Bacteria; phylum Bacillota; class Bacilli; order Bacillales; family Cytobacillaceae; genus Mesobacillus_B; species Mesobacillus_B foraminis. Next base: position 249,170 of record NZ_SLVV01000010.1, read on the forward strand.
GGGAAGAGCTTCTTGACGAAGTACATAAACGCGGAATGAAGCTGATCATGGATCTGGTGGTTAACCACAGTTCAGATGAACACCCATGGTTTGCTGAAGCACGAAAATCAAAGGATAACCCGTATCGGGATTACTACATTTGGCGGGAGGGCAAGGAAGGAAAAGAGCCTACCAACTGGTATTCCAATTTTGGCGGTTCGGCATGGGAATACGATGAAGCAACGGGTGAATATTATTTGCACCTCTTTTCAAAAAAACAGCCGGATCTTAATTGGAGAAACCCGAAACTGCGGCAGGAAGTCTATAAAATGATGAAATGGTGGCTTGATAAGGGGATTGACGGGTTCCGGATGGATGTCATCAATTTTATTTCGAAGCCGGATGAATTCCTTGATGGAGTGCCTAAACCGGGCAAAAAATACGCATCTGGCAGCCAGTTTTACCGAAATGGCCTCCATATTCATGACTACCTCCAGGAAATGAACAGCGAAGCCCTCTCAAGCTATGATGTCATGACGGTCGGCGAAATGCCCGGGGTTACTCCGGAACTTGCCCAGGATTATACGTCCGACGAGCGTAATGAGCTGAACATGGTGTTTCAGTTTGAACATATGGGCCTCGATAATGGGCCAAATGGAAAATGGGATTTAAAACCGCTGAACTTGATTGACTTAAAAGAAAACTTGACGAAGTGGCAAATTGCACTGGAGGAAAAAGGCTGGAACAGTCTGTACTTCAACAACCATGATCAGCCCCGGGCTGTTTCCAGGTTCGGCGATGACAAGACTTACAGGGTTGCATCGGCCAAAATGCTGGCAACTTTGCTCCATATGATGAAAGGCACTCCCTATGTGTATCAGGGCGAAGAAATTGGCATGACCAACATTCGTTTTGGTGATATCGAGGATTACCGGGATATTGAAATTATGAATTTTTATCAGGAGCAGAAAGAAGAAGGTGCCCCCGAGGAACAAATCATGGAAAGCATCTATGTAAAGGGGCGGGACAACTCCAGGACTCCCATGCTATGGGATGGAAGCCCGAATGCCGGTTTCACAAGCGGAACACCGTGGATAAAAGTAAATCCTAACTACAAGGATGTAAATGCAGAAGACGCTCAAAAGGACCCAGGCTCGGTCTACCATTATTACCGAAAGCTCATTCAGCTCCGGAAAACACATGAAATCATTGTGTATGGAAGGTATGAACTGCTGTTAGAAGCCCATCCGGAGCTATTTGTCTATAAACGTACCCTGAATGGTGACACCTTGCTGGTGATCTGTAATTTTTACGGAAATGAAACAGAGTTCGAATGGCCGGATCACCTTCCAAACAGCTCGGCAGAATTGTTAATAACCAATTACGAAAACAATCAGTCAGATAAGTTGGGGACAATCAATCTGGCTCCATATGAAACAAGAGTTTATCTAATAAAGAGTTCCTGTTAAACTTGCCTGCTGATTTTTGTACTCGAGGCGGGTCCGGGGGTCCCCCAGCGCTTGCCGCGGGGTTTCCCTTTACCCCGTTTCTCAAGCAGGAGTCACGTGCCTGGTGATCGGTTTTAGCGGGATCTGTAAAAACAATTATGAGTAACAGTCCAATATAAAAAGAAATGGTGGGATCAGCACATGCAGCAACCTTGGTGGAAAAAAGCAGTTGTCTATCAAATCTATCCAAAGAGCTTCTATGATACAAAAGGAACTGGCATTGGAGATTTGCCGGGAATTATCGAGAAACTGGACTATCTGAAGGAATTGGGTGTGGACGTCATCTGGCTCACACCGATATACAAGTCGCCTCAGCGGGACAATGGATATGACATTAGCGATTATTATTCCATCCATGAAGAGTACGGCACAATGGAGGATTTCGACATGCTGCTCGAGGAAGGGCATAAGCGCGGAATCAAAATCATCATGGATATTGTCGTGAATCATACCTCAACAGAACACGAGTGGTTCAAACAGGCATCATCTTCAAAGGATAACCCGTACAGGGACTATTATATCTGGCGTGACGGTAAAGAAGACGGAAGTGCACCGACAAACTGGGAATCTAAATTTGGCGGTTCTGCCTGGGAATACGATGAGAAAACTGGCCAGTACTATCTGCATTTGTTTGATGTTACACAGGCTGATCTGAACTGGGAAAACGAGGAGCTGCGCCAGAAGATCTATGAAATGATGAATTTTTGGTTTAAGAAGGGTGTCGATGGCTTCCGCCTCGATGTCATCAATCTGATCTCAAAGGACCAGGATTTCCCGGATGACGATGGATCCATCCCTCCCGGGGACGGCAGAAAGTTTTATACGGACGGGCCAAGAGTACATGAGTTCCTTCAGGAAACCAACAAGGAGGTCTTTTCAAAGCATGACGCTATGACGGTAGGGGAAATGTCCTCCACTACCATAGACCATTGCATCAAGTACTCGAATCCGGAACGGAACGAGCTAAGCATGACGTTCAATTTCCATCATTTAAAAGTCGATTATCCAAACGGAGAAAAGTGGTCAGTTGCAGACTTTGACTTCCTGGCATTAAAACGGATCCTTTCCCTTTGGCAGCTTGAAATGCATAAGGGCGGGGGATGGAACGCTCTGTTCTGGTGCAACCATGACCAGCCGCGGATCGTCTCCCGCTACGGAGATGATGGCACATATCATCATGAATCGGCCAAAATGCTGGCAACCTCCATGCATATGATGCAGGGCACCCCTTATATTTATCAAGGGGAAGAAATTGGCATGACCAATCCGAAGTTTGACACCATCGATGATTACCGGGATGTCGAGTCTTTGAATATTTATAAAATCAAGCAGGCAGAGGGAATGAGTCAAGAAGAGATCCTTGAGATCCTTAAACATAAATCCCGTGACAATTCCCGTACACCTGTTCAGTGGAATGACCAGGCCCATGCAGGTTTTACCTCTGGAACTCCATGGATTCCTGTTTCAGCCAATTATCCTGAAATCAATGTCCAGAGTGCTTTGAAAGATCCAAATTCGGTTTTCTACCATTATCAAAAGCTGATTCAGCTGCGAAAACAATACGATATTATCACCTATGGGGATTATCAGCTGATTTTAGAGGAGCATCCAGAACTATTTGCCTATGTGCGAAATGGGGAGAACGAGAAGCTGGTTGTGATTAATAATTACTACGGCAAAGAAACAGTCTTTGAACGGCCTGGGGAAGTTGATGTGACAGGGATGACCAGCGAGCTGCTGCTTTCCAACTATCCTGATTCCGGCCAGTACTCCGAGAGAATCACACTTCGTCCTTTCGAATCGGTTGTGTATCATTTTAAAAAGTAGAATTCAGCTTTTGACTTGTTTCCAGTTTTATCTGTAAAATAAAGATAGATATACGGCCGACGTGTCACGTTCACGTTGGCCTTTTGTTTAAGTGGAATAAGACGTATAAAGCAATTTTAGCGATGATAGATGGTGTGATAAAACATGAAGAATAATAAATATTTAACAATTTACGAGGAAATGGTTGAACAGATCAAAAACGGAACCCTGAAGCCCAATACGAAACTTCCATCGGAAAATGATTTAGTGGAGCAATATGACACTTCCCGCGAAACGGTCCGAAAAGCTTTAACCATGCTTTCGCAGAATGGCTATATTCAAAAGGTCAGGGGCAAAGGATCTTTTGTATTGGACATGACCAAATTTGATTTTCCCATTTCCGGCCTGGTGAGCTTCAAGGAATTAGCCCAGAAAATGGGGAAGCCCTGGAAAACGATTGTAAATGAATTTGAACTGATTAAACCTGATGATTATTTACAGAAGCATTTGAGCGTAACAGGAAAAGACTCCGTCTGGAAGGTGCTCCGTTCCCGCGAAATGGATGGGGAGCGGATCATTCTCGATAAAGATTACTTTAACAAGAAGTATGTGCCCATCCTGACAAAGGAGATTTGTGAAGGGTCGATTTATGAATATCTGGAAGAGGACCTGCAGCTGAAAATCAGTTTTGCAAAGAAAGAAATTTACGTCGAAGAACCGACTGAAGAGGACTGCCGGTATATCGATCTGCAAGACTATAATCATGTGGTAGTCGTAAAGAACTTTGTCTATTTGGAGGACGCCAGTTTATTTCAATACACGGAATCCCGGCACCGGCTGGATAAATTCCGGTTTGTGGATTTTGCCAGGAGAGGCCACTAAGAACTTCTTCGAGGCCATGATCTCATTTTATCTGAAGGATTTTTCAGAGCTGAAACAAAGCTTTGGGAAATCCTTTTTTTGTTTTTTATTCAAATTTTTGCCGGTCTGAAAAAATCGATGTTAAGGCAAAGGAATGGATATATTAAGTTTATAAATTAGATAAAAGCGAGGGCAACAGATGCATGAGGAGTTATGTACTTTCAATTTGGAGTTTACTTGACCCCCTTTATTATTCCTTCACTCGTCTAACCTATCTGAACGGCGAAGACAATATTTTCCGAATTCGGCTGACAAGATATAAAGGGAAGAAAATAATCCTGTCTGACGGGGCTGAAATTAATAAAAATGACATCATGGTCAAGATTCATCTTCACAATGTCAGACTGCTTAATGAATTAAAAAACATAAAAAGCGACCTGAGGAAAGCAAGAAGAATATACAGCCATGTGCAAAAGTCGCTGCCAGGTGTGGAATCCTATATAAGAAACCACAGATGTTCAGATCAGATAAAAGGAATCATTGGAATCACCATGCTCAATAAAGGCTGCGAACGCCTGGGTTTTGAAGTGTGCGATATTGGCCATCCCGTTTATAAATGGTATAAATGGATCACTTTGCTCCCAATCTGGATCCTATCAAGTCATCGTTCAGGGCACGCCTTTAAACAGGCTCCCACCTATTTATTCATGTCAGCAGAAACATTATCGGAATTGTACAAGGAATAGCGGGTTATCCATATGTAAAAAAAGCTGTTAAAGATAACAGCTTTTCGTCTAAATACCTTAAATCGCTTTTCCGGATTTAATTTGGGCAGAAGCGAGACTCAGTTCATGAATGGTGATTTCCGGTCGGCTTCCGATACGGACGTTCACTCCGGTCTGGCCCAGTCCCTCATTAATATAATATTTTTTTCCATCCTGGGTATGGGAGCCTTTTATTTTATTCATTCGTGCAAGCTTTCCCATTTTGGCCAGGTGGTAAGCTTTCGGATAACAAATTTGACCTCCGTGGAAGTGCCCGGCAAGCAAATAATCAAAATGATGATGTTTCATATCGAGGACAATCGTAGGATCGTGGGTTAATACTAAATTGATTCCATGCTGGATTCCATGGTAGGAAGACTTAAGGTCACTCCGGGAAGTGCTGAAATCATCTATGCCTATGATATTCACCAATTGTCCTCTGACCAAAATCGGTTCATGCTGATTGATGAGAACTTTGCAGCTGGCGTTTTCAAGTGTCTCAATCAAAGTGTTCAGATCATCTGGCCGAAGAACATAATCATGGTTGCCCAGAACAGCGAACATGCCGTATGGAGCTTTTAGCTGATTGAGAACAGCTAAATAAGGGACAAGTTTTGGGATTGTGCGCTTGCGGTCAAGAAAATCGCCTGTTAAGGCAATCAGGTCGATGTGTTCATCCTTCAGCTTTGTGTAAAGCTCTTCTGGTGTGATGGAGATATTCTCTAGATGAAGGTCTGAAAGGTGAAGAATTGATAATTTTGGGCTGTGCTCTTTTGTATATTCGTTCTCAATGCTTAATCGGTTTAATGCGATATCTTTTGTGTTTTTATAGGCCTTCTTCAAGCCGAAATAAATGAGGACCAATAAAACAGACCAAAATAAAATATTCAATCAGGTCACTCCTTTCCTGATTAAATTATACATGGAAAATGCCGCCCCTTTTACAAGCAATTGTTGGCAGCTTACTCTCTTGCTTGGTGGATCAGGTTTTCCGACTAACGGCACAGTGAGGTGTACCATGAAAAATCAGGCTAAGTCAGTTTTATTCCTGCCCTTTTTACAAATTCCTTCCGGTCACCATCAGGCGGCCGAGGCACTCCTCGAAGAGCTAGGGAAGCGGCATCCGCACACACAGTGCGAGAAGGTCGATATTCTTGGTTATAGCTATGGGAGAATGGAATCCTTCGTTTCAAGGATTTACCTTAAATGGATACATGCTTTACCGGGTATTTATCATGCACTTTATCAACATTCTGTTTATAAAAACCCTCAGGAAGACAAACGGTTCTATCTATATGAGTTTTTATTCCTGCCATTCATGAGAAAACTGATTTCCGAGAAAAACCCTGATTTAATCATCTGTACACATGCATTGCCAGCCTATATGGTTAATGTCCTGAAAAAAAGGAATGAATTAAAGGTACCTGCCATCAATGTCTATACCGATTACTTTATCCATCGTTTTTGGGGAGTAGATCAAATCGATTTCCATTTTGTGCCTACCGAAGGCATGAAAACATTCCTGAAAAATAAAGGAGTCAGTGAACAGAATATTTATATCACCGGAATTCCGGTTCACTCCAAAATCACCAAACTGATGGAGCCTCCAAAGAATAAAACTTCCACTTCGTTTTCCGTTCTGGTTGCAGGAGGAAGCATGGGGGCTGGCGGAGTAGGGAATCTCGTCCGAAAAATTACGGAAACACCAACAGAAGGAAAATTGCATTATTACATACTCTGCGGGAAAAACAGAGGGCTATATGACCAGCTGAAAAAGCTGAAACATGAAAATATCACCCCATTAGCCTATATCAGCTGCAAAGACGAAATGAACAAGCTCTATGATGAAATCGATGCCGTGGTCACCAAGCCGGGGGGAGTGACCATTAGCGAGTGCCTTTGTAAGCGGAAACCGATCTTCATCCACGAAGCCCTGCCGGGGCAGGAGGTCATCAATCTCCAGCAGCTAAATGAATTAGGAGTGGTTTTTCAGCTGAATAAAGAGAACATTCATGAACAAATTCAATCCATCCTGCAAAATGAAAATGAGATGGAGCGGTATCAAAGCCAAGTCTCAAACTTCCACAGTCAGCTGTGCCGGGAAGAGCCCGCAGAAATCCTTGGGGGCTTATTGAACCGAGAGTTTCATACGCCGGATAACGGTTAAATAAAAACGGAAAAGCGGTAGACCGCTTTTCCGTTTAATTAAACAAGGGTGGTGTAACGCCATAGCTGGTTGGCAGTAGGCGGAGCAAGCATTTCCAGCCCCTTGCTTTCTGCCTGATGCAGGATCTCCCAGTCTTGGTTTCCTTCTTTTAAATAAACCTCGTGATTGGGTGACTGGTCATGAATCCCTGCGATATCCACTGCTCCATTATGATAAAAGGTCACGTGAACCTCGTAATCAATCGCTGGTGACAGCACAACCGGATTCTTAACAGAGTGGGACAGCACGAACGATGTACTTTCCTCGGTTGTGAGGACCTTATCAAGCCTGATGAGTTCATCAGAGGCCTTGTCGCTTTCGATAAATTCCCTGTACCAGTTGTAGGCTTTTGTTTCCCCTACATGCTTTTGCAATTCCACTGTATTTTCATCTTCGCCTATCTTCAAATAAACATCCGCACGTGTTCGGAAAGTGTCCGATTCTGGATCAAATTCCCGGTCGTCTCCTTGAAAATAATGATCCGCTGAAACGACATTTGGATTTTTAATCCACTTTTCCGGAAGGAATGTCGTATAGCGGAGCTGTTTTGATGTCTCCTGCTTTGTCTCACTGGAAGGATGCAGAAGCTGGTTTATAGGGGGGATTTTCTTGCTGATCCAAAACTCTTCTTTAGCAGCCTGGTCTCTGGAAGAACCCTTTTTTAGCGTGCCAACCAGTCCGGCTACCAGTGACTTTCCCTCGCTCACTTCCTGCTCAGAATCCTGCAAGGGCCTTTTGGCTTTTATCGAATAGGTATATTCCACATGATCTTCGATGCTTTGATCGATGAAAGTACACCGATTCACTTTTCCAATGGGAATTCCATTGCGGAAAATCGTATATTCCTTTATTCCCTCTATAGGTTCCCATTCCAGAATCACTTGGTTTATTGTGATGATGGTGGTCGTAATTAAGTCGAGAAGAATGTTTTCCGCTCTTTTCTCCTCAACAGCGGTCGATGTCTGAACCTTCATCCTTTCAAGAACCTCTGAATCCATTCCTAATCTTTCAATTGTATACGTATAAAGTGTCCCGGGTGTAAGGTCCTGATCAATCATTCCGGGCTCCATGCCCGAATAAACTAGTTTATGCCCTCTGAATACTTGGTAAGGTCCCCCAGCATCAGGCCATGCTAGAGCAATTTGCTTCGTATTTTGCTCAACCTTTTCCATGACAAACGATGGGGCAGGCAAGGCTGTCCGTCGCTTATGTTTCGCAAATTTTACAACAGCGGCTCCCGCGAACAGCGTAACCAGGGAGAATCGGGCAAGCTTTTTTCGCTGAATGGCTGGAAATGTAAATGATTTCTCCAATCTCGACACCTCTTTCTTTGCCAGCTTTCCAATCGTGTTTCTTTTGCTATACCCAGTTTGTTGAGAGGGCACACACGCATTATTTTCCTTTTATCCATGGAGAATTTGAAAAAGTCCCTTGCCTACGGAGGCCTTTTAGGTGATTTATTTGGGCAGGAACGGTTATCTTAAGGGAAGAATGAAACATAGAGGTGATTGGATGACGAGAGATCAGAATGGAGTAAAGTTTGACTTGCATACTCATCATGAACGCTGCGGTCATGCGCGGGGAAAAATTCGTGATTATATTGAGGCTGCCATTGAAAACGGATTGAGTGTGATTGGAATCGCGGACCACTCCCCGTATTTTTCCTATGAAGAAGATCAGGCCTTCCCCAAAATAGCTATGGCGAAAAGCGAGTTTCCTTTATATGTAAAGGAAGTTCTGGAGCTCAAGCAGGCTTACAGCGGGAAAATTGAAGTCCTGCTTGGAATCGAGTCCGATTTTTTCCCTGAGCACGTTGATAAGTATCGAACCTGTTTTGAACGTTACCCGTTTGACTATATTATCGGTTCTGTCCATCAGGTGGATGGTGTCAGCATTTTTAACAAAAGGCGCTGGAAAGGAATGACAGAAGAGCAAAAGGTGAAAACCAAGGAAACCTATTATCAACTGATTGAGGAATCAGCAAGGAGCGGCATGTTTCAGATCCTGGGCCATATAGACGCGATGAAAGGCTTCTATCCGTCCTTCTCCAGCATTCAGACAAAAGCGGTCGAGCAAACGTTGAAGATCATTGGGGAAAATGAGCTGGCCATTGAGATTAATACTTCCGGGAAGACGAAGGATGTAGGGGGTTGGTACCCTTCAGATGATATCCTGGAATTGGCGAAACATTACGGAGTCAAGCTTACATTCGGTTCGGACGCACATGACCCATACCGGGTGGGGGACGAATTCAATCTCGTTAAAAAACGTTTGAAGGAAATTGGCTTCAAAGAGTGGTGCTACTTCAGGAACAAAGAACGAGTGATTGTGCCTCTTTAAAGGTGGAGAATCAGGAGCTGCCAGAATTTAATAATTGACATTTCTGTCTTTAAAGATTATTCTAAAAATATAAATTTTTTAAAAAGCGTTTGATGGTTGTAGGAGAGAGCACAGTAGCAGGCCACCGATGGAGCACATTTCAAAAAAACCCTTGGAATCAATCTTTCAGGTAAACAGACTACAGCCGGACGCATCTCTGGAAAGAGCGTATGGAAATACGACACCAACGGGAAATCTCTAACAATTCTTAGAGTAAAAACTCACAGGTAAAGGACAGGGACGGGTAGCCATGCAAGCTGCCGTTGCCTGTCCTTTTTATTGATAACTCAGGTGCAGTCCAGCAATCGCAGACTTGTAAAAATACAACTGGGAGAAGGATGAAATAGCCATGAAGAAGAAAGTATCATTTGCAGACTTAATTAGAAAGAATAAAGAAGAGCTTCTTAGAGACAAAGATCAGCTGGATAAAATTGAAAGGCGTCTGGAAGCAAAATACGAAAAGGCGAAATAAACGTGTAAAAGGAGCTAATCATATTAGCTTCTTTTTTTTGTGGACTTCAACTGCAGCCTGCTTCTTGACAGAAGGGTTTTATCAAACGCTCATCGAATTCAATAATAACTAGGCAAGTGATGTGCATGGATTTGAATGAGTATTCATTCATCAATTTTTAGGGTCGATTTGGAACGGAGTGGAAAATAGATGGACTTTCATAAAAAAATAAAGAGAATTGAACTGCCCACCGATTGGCCTGTGGGCCCCGTAAATGTCTATCTCATTTTTGGAGATAAGCTCACCTTGATTGATGCTGGCAGGAAATTAGAAAAATCCTGGACTGAGTTTAGGGAGACTTTAAGAAAAGAAGGGTTATCCATCCGGGATATCGAACAAATCATCCTGACCCATCACCATGGAGATCATATCGGTTTGCTGGACTATATTCTTGATAACCATCCTGTCCCCGTCTACGCTCATGGGAATTGCAGGGCATTTTTGTCACAGGATCAAACATTTTTTAAAAACAGCAGGAAGTTCTTTGAACATTTTTATAAAGAGTTCGGCCTGCCTGAAGAGGAAGCTTGCAGGCTGGCTGCAATGAAAGACTATGATAAGTCGCGCCTGCGAAGAATCAATATCGAAAAAGAATTGAAAGATGGGGATATGGTTGAAGGATTAAAAGGGTGGCAGGCTGTCGAGACGAAAGGCCATGCACAAAGCCATATCTCCCTTTATCATAGTGAGGAAAGGGTTTTGATTTGCGGCGATCATCTGATCGGTCATTCACCGGCAGGAGTTTTTCTGGAAGCTCCTCAGCATTCCGGGGAGGAACGGTCAAAACCCTTGATTCAGTATATAGAAAGCCTCAAAAAACTGCTCAAGCTTCCTGTTGATGTCACCCTTTCAGGCCATGGTGAGCCAATTCTGCAATTACCCCTGAAGATTCACGAGACATTGAATAAAATAAATAAGCGGGCAGCCAGAGTAAAAGGGAAGCTCCAAAGGAATAAAAAAACCGGGTATGAACTGATAAATGAATTATATGGGAAGAAAGCGGAGACAGCGATGGGGGTGTTTATCTCTGATGCCATCGGGCTGCTGGATCTGCTCCTGGACAGGAATGAAATTACTGCAGAAAACCACGACGGAATCCTATATTACCGAGCAAATTAACCGATAAATGGAGCGGGTCCGCCCCATTTATTTTTTTATGAACTGATTTCAATCCTGCATTGCAGCTCAATGTCTACATTTCCTTTTACAGCGCGGCTGATCATGCAGGATGCTTCAGCTTTTTCCGCCAGTCTTTTTGCAAGGTTCTTGTCGCGTTCTGTTGCGTTTGATTTAAGAAGGATGTGGGGGCTATGGATAATCCTTTTATAGGTAATCACGCCATTTGTTACATCGACAATGCCAACAGATTCCATGGTCAGAGCGTCCTTCTCCAAACCGCTTCGTTCCATCATGGCCGCCAATGTAATAATATAGCAGGTTGCGGCCGCTCCAAGGAGCATCTCGTCAGGATTGGTTCCAATCCCTGGCCCATCCATTTCCGGCGGTATCGAGATTTTCGTTTTTAAATTGCCGGCTGAAATCTCGCCCACGTCATTTCGAAGACCGGGCCAGTTTGCTTTAAGGTGAAAATGATGTTCTGCCAAATTAGCTCCTCCTTTTTTATTGTCCACTCCAGTTTAATGGATTTTAGACAGAGTTCAAATGAACAGCTCTTCTACAACGTTGATAGCAGAAACTGTCTTTGGTACAAGATGACCGGGATGGACGTGGTGCTAGAGAACTATTGTCTTGTCAAAGGCGTGCCTGGCAGCTATGACGCAAGGGATATGTACTTTAACTTTAGCACCTAGATTGAAGACACTCGAAAGGAGTAGAAGCAGAAGTTCGAAACGTTACTTCTTACATACATTATTTAGTTCTGAGGGTACAAACCTCACAACAGTCTGGAGAGGAGATGGTGGGAAGTCATTCCCTTTTACATGCCGAATACGGAAGTTAAGCTTCTCAGTGCCCAAGATAATAGGGATTTCCGCGTGTAAGACAGCACTGCCGGACACATAAAAATCAGCTGGCAAAGCTGGTCTTTCAATGTGTTGGCTTTTGTCATAACAAATGTTCCCAACAGAGAAGACTTTTATCAGACAGAGACAGCCGCCTCTTTTAGTACCTTCAACTGCTATTTCCCTTGCATCCCTACTAAAGTATTTAATATTTGTCAGCTTTTATTTAAGACATTAAATAATTACATTGCTAAATTTAAGTATTAAGCCGAGGGTTGAGTTTGGGAATTATAACCTAATGCTAACCTGCAAACTTTTATTAACTAAGGTTATAAAATATTTACCTAATATAAATTAGTATCTTAGTTAATAAAATAAATTTTATTAACTAAAATTGGGTAATTAGACTGATATTTTCCAGGTTGATTGTCTATATAATAAAAATATAGCAAAATGTAAGCGTTTTTAAATATTTATATTCATTAATGAGGTGATGAAAAGTTATATTATTTTTATTTAACGATTAAGTATATATTTTGATCATTTCATGAGGAGGAACCTATGAAGAAAAATCGTATTCTATTACATTCTATTATGGCTTCAACTCTAGTCTTGCCTTTACTCCCTGTGATACCTGCACAGGCGGCACCTTCGGAAAATGCAAAGTCTAATGGCTCTAGTCATGTTAATAAAACTAAGCCAGTTGCTAAAGGACAAGCTAAAAAACGTCTGGAAAACTTTGTTGATGCTAAGGCGACTAAAAACACAAAATCACTATTTGCGTATCTCCAGGACATTCGCGGAAAACATGTTTTGTTTGGCCATCAGCACGCGACGGATGAAGGGCTGACGCTTACCGGTTCCGGAGCATTTGAGTCAGAAGTGAAAAACTCCGTTGGGGACTATCCAGCTGTGTTTGGCTGGGATACCTTAAGCCTGGAAGGGAAGGAAAAGCCTGGCGTTGCCAATGACCCGGTTCAAAGCAGTGCCAATCTCGCAAAGTCGATGAAAGAGGCACATGAACATGGCGGTATAATAGCCCTCAGCACTCATTTTCCAAACTTCGTAACAGGCGGCAGCTTTAATGATACTGGTGGATCTGTTGTTGAGAATATCCTGCCAGGCGGGTCTAAACATGCTGAGTTCAATGCGTTCCTCGATCATATCGCTAACTTTGCGAACGGTTTAAAAGACGATGATGGAGAGTTGATCCCGGTTCTTTTTAGGCCATTCCATGAACAAAATGGAGGCTGGTTCTGGTGGGGCGCCAAAACAACCACTACGAGCCAGTATGTTGAACTTTACCGCTACACTGTAGAGTATTTAAGAGACAAAAAGAATGTCCATAACTTCCTGTATGTGTATTCACCAAATGGAACCTTTGGAGGAAATGAAGATAGCTATCTAACTACTTACCCTGGCGATGATTATGTGGATATTCTCGGAATGGACCAATATGATAACCAAGCCAATCCAGGCACAGAATCATTCCTGAAAAACTTAGTTAATGATTTAGGCATGATTTCACGTCTGGCAGACAGCAAAGGGAAGATCGCCACTTTTTCTGAGTTTGGCTATAGTCCGCAGGGGATGAAGACAACGGGCAACGGAGATCTTAAATGGTTTACAAGATTAATAGATGCAATCAAAGCAGACCCAGACGCCAAGCGAATTTCTTATATGCAGACTTGGGCTAACTTTGCATTAAACGGAAACCTATTTGTTCCTTATAATGATGCGCCAAATGGATTAGGTGACCATGAACTATTGCCGGATTTCGCAGATTTTTACAATGATCCGTATACGTCTTTCTTAAATGAAGTAGAAGGAGTATACAACTATAAGGTTAAAGCAGATAAAGAATCTCCTTTCATGCATGTGGTTTCTCCAACAGCAAGCTCAACTGTGACGGCTGCTGAAACAACCATCAGGGCAAGGGTGCTGAACCAGAAGACTGACAAGGTAGTATATATTGACCCTGTTTCTCAAAAAGAAGTACCAATGTCCCTGGATTCGGATGGTTATTACTCTGCTCAATGGTTTCCGGCAGCTGAGTTCAACGGGAAATCAGCAGATATAACGGTAAAATCATACAGTGCTGATGGAGCTGTACAAGAGCAGTCAGTAAAAATCTTTGTTAAGGTTCCGGAAATATCTATTAAAAAACTGACCTTTGACCGTGATATGGAAGGCGCAAAAAATAATGGAACGTATCCGGAATCCATAACATCAACTCTTAGCCACACAGTATTAGGAGAAGATGGAAAACTTAAGATTAATGTACAGGGATTAAACCACGAAGATACTTGGCAAGAATTAAAATTGGAGTTGCCGGCGATTTCCGAAGCGGTTAATCTTTCAGATGTAAAACGAGTAAAATTTGATATCCTTCTGCCAGCGTCAGCTGCCGGTCAAAATACTGACGCCTCCATTCGCGGGCTTGTGATGCTTCCTCCAGACTGGGATACAAAGTATGGTTTGGCAGCTACTGAAGAAAAATTATCTGATCTTGAAAGTGTTACTTTAGAAGGGGCTGAATTTGTAAAATACCCTGTAACAATTGATTTGAATGACCCGGCTAAATCATCGTCAGCAACCAGTTTTGCCCTTTCGTTAGTTGGAAATGGTTTAGGTTTTGATGGGGCAGTTTATGTAGACAATATTGAATTCCTTAGTACTTATGCTGAAGCGTCCCAGGATCCTTCACTGGTCGATGATTTTGAAGCTTATCAAGGCGACAATGCAGCATTGGGCACGAAATGGGTACATGCGGGCGGCGATGCAACCGCTGTTTCATTGAACGGATCAAATGAGAGCGGCGGCATGTATGGACTGAAGTTTGACTATACCCTCGGCGGATCAGGATACGCCGGGATTACAAAATCACTTGGCGGTGTAGACTGGTCTGGAGCGAACAAGCTGAAGTTCTGGCTCGTACCAGACGGGAAAAAGCAAAAAATGGTTGTGCAGCTGCGTGTAGACGGCATTTCCTATGAAGCGTATCCATCTTTGGAGGGAACAACACCTCATTGGGAAGAAATCCATTTCAGCGAATTCAAGGTTGCACCTTGGGATACTGCGAATATAGGCAAAACACTGAACAAAATTTCTTTGAAAAACGTGCAGGATTTCGCTATTTATGTGAACTCCGTGGACGGAGCAACATTGAGCAGCAGCCTTTACCTCGATGACATTAAAGCCATAAATGATGGGACAGGAGGCGTACCAAACGGAGGGACAGGATCAGGAAGCACCCCGGAACACCCTGGAATTCTATATGATTTCGAAAGTGATGTTCAAGGATGGGGAGTTGAACAGAATCAGGCAAATGCAGCTATTCCATCTGTTACAAGCTCTGCAGCAACGAGCGGTTCGAAGTCGCTTGCATCCAGTTTTGATTTAACAAAGGCTGGCGGCTTCGAACTCACAAAAGTACAGGATGCTGATTTTTCAGCAGTAGACAGGATTAGTGCAAAGGTAAAGTTATCTTCAGGTACTGCAAATGTGCGCCTTTACATTAAAACAGGGTCGAATTGGGAATGGCATGATAGTGGCGTGGTAGCTGTCGACTCTTCAGAATTCAAAACACTCATGATTACCCTAGATCCTGCCTGGAGTTTAGGATCCGTAAATTCGGTTGGAATAAAAGTAGAACCAACGAGCGGAAACGGAACTGCGGAGGTATATGTAGATGAGGTAACATTGACCGATAACTAATAATCCCACAAAAGGAATCCCGTAATCTACTTTCTTTTGGGATTCCTTTTGTTATATATAGTTTTTGTTTAATGCAAATAAAAAAACACCGACACTTCCTGCGAATGAAACTTCATTCATCTTTACTTTTTATTTATATAATTATTATATTCTTGTCTTAATTCATGAAATGTTAACTCATATAACTGACGATCATCAGATGATTTATAAAATTCCAGGTTTAGTAGCTGCTGAATGATTAGCTGTTTTTTGTTACCTGTCACTCTGTCTGAAATATTCTTCATTTATTTCTCTCCTACAATTATGTGATGTTGGGCACCTGAGGATGGTTTAAACATGATTTATGTCTGCGATCATTAAATAGTCCTCTAATTTCTTCTTAAGTTCACTAGATTCTTTTAATTGGCTTGTAGTATTAAAAAATAACTCTTCATCATTTATTTCTAGAGCTTGATCGATTTGAAATCGCAAATAGTTTAATCTCAATTCTAAGTCAAAGCCAGTTACAAGCCTTCCTATGGCAAAATATCGTTCCAAATCTTCAAGAGCTATATAGAAATGTCCCTGGTTATTGATTATAGCTTGAACATACCACCCATTATAAAAAGTGAAGCTTTGTTCATTAGTGACTTCAATTATATCCATTTTGTTAATCGTTAAGGCAGTTGTATGGATATTGCCTGGACAAAAACAGTCAATTTGATGTGTAAAAGTTTCTTTTGCGATGAAATACTGAATCACGCTTTTACCTCCTCATAAAAAAGAGTAATGCAATGTTTTTGAGTTTGTATTTAATTACTTTTAGCTCCCCAACGTCTTATCCTTTTTTCTCAAACGCTAATTCTCATGTATTTCTACAACGTCCAAATTACAGCAAGGGCAGGCGGAATGATAATTTTCATCATCATTCTCTACCTTTTTTTCGTTGATATACCCACACCAGTCACATATCACGAGTATCGTCATCTCAAGTATCGCTCCATATTTTTGTCTTCTTTATGTAAATGAAGTTCAGTTGACGATCAACAATTAATAATGAGAATCATTATCAATAATCTGATTGTAATTGAAAATGTTTATCACGGTCAAGTCTAATTGAAAAAGATTATCAATTGAAGTTGTATAGATGAAAGGATATATAAGAATGCTAGAACACAGAAGGTATGGCAAAGGGCAGGGAGAGTGAGAGCATACGATAGGGGAGATAAATTTGGGAGAATGGAATCCAACCTTATGGGGCAAAGGTTTTTTTACTGAATTACATCGTTTAGATTTAATTGGGTGACAGGTGGCATCCACGAAGCTAGCAATGGTTCTGGCACCATTTTTATAACTTCAAAATGAGCAGTTAAATATACACTCTCAACTTCCTTTGCTGCATCACATTAATTATTTTATTGACAGCGCGGTATATGAGAATGTAAATTAATGATATTGATAATCATTATCAGTAAATACATATTAAGGAAGGTCATACAAATGCTTGTAAAACAAAAATTTTCACTATTAGCAATTTTTATTTTGGCAGTGCTTATGATTTCACTAGTTGGTTGTTCTGGCCAGCAGTCAAATTCAACAACTGCCTCAACTTCGAAAGAACCTTCTAAAACGGAAAGTGGTGATTCCAAAGAGGGAGCATCTGAGTTTCCAATTACAATTAATCACGCTTTTGGCGAAACGGTAATTGAAAGCAAGCCTGAACGGGTGGCCACCATTCAATGGGCGAATCACGATGTTGCTCTTGCTCTTGGAGTTGTACCTGTTGGCTTCTCGGCCGCTAATTACGGCGTTCAGGATGACAGCGGACTTTTGCCTTGGACAGCAGAAAAGCTTAAGGAGCTTGGCGCAGATAAACCGAATGTATTCCAGGATACGGATGGACTTGATTTTGAGGCCATTTCCGATGCAAACCCAGATGTTATTCTTGCAGCATACTCCGGTATAACTCAGGAAGATTACGATGTCCTTAGTCAAATTGCTCCGGTTGTGCCCTATCAGACTAGTCCTTGGTTAACCACATGGCGTGAGCAAGTCCTTTATAATGCAACAGGTATGGGCATGAAAGCGGAGGGAGAACAGCTCATTAAGGACACGGAAAAACTAATTCAGGATAAAGCTAGTAAATATCCAGAAATAAAAGGTAAAAAAGTAGCCTGGGTCAACTTTTCAGCTAAAGATATGTCTAAATTTAATATTTATACACCTGCAGACCCTCGCGGTGAATTTTTGACCGAGCTGGGAATGATTTATCCAGACAGTATTAAAAATCAGATTACCGATCCAAATAGCTATTCAATGGAATTAAGTGCTGAGAATGCGGACAGCCTTTATGATGCGGATATCATTATTGGCTACGGGGATGACAGCTTGTACCAGGCCGTAAAAGCTGATCCTTTGCTTGGTAAAATTCCTGCAATCGAGAGAGGGTCTGTTGTGTTTATCGGTAACGGTACACCATTGGCCGCTTCTGGAAATCCAAATCCACTTTCAATCGCTTATACCATTGATGAATACCTAGAATTAATAGGAGGAGCTATTGACAAGTTAAATGAATAGTTCATCGGTCACTAAAAACAGTCAGCAGAGCCTGCATATTCCAAAAAATTTCAGGATGATACTAGTCATATGTTTTGCCTTTCTCGGCATATGTGTGATTGCATCTCTGGCCTTGGGTTCCCGTGTGGTGGGGTTTAATGGATTGATAGACGGTTTATTTCATAGAAACATAGACTCCTATGAGGTAAATGTGGTGCGCAACCGGATTCCACGCACCGTTTTCAGTTTATTTTGCGGAGCGGCACTCGGAGTATCCGGAGCACTTATGCAAGCGGTCACGCGCAATCCTATTGCCGATCCGAGTATCCTGGGCGTTAACACCGGGGCTTCATTGTTTGTTGTTTGCGGAATTGCGTTTTTCAATATAAGTACTGGCAATGAGTATATATGGCTAGCTTTAGTCGGGGCTGCAGTTACGGCAGTGTTCGTTTTTGGAATCGGCTCAATGGGGCGTGGTGGTGCCACCCCCATTAAGCTTGTTTTAGCGGGTGCGGCCACAAGTGCAGCCCTGGCTTCTCTGGTGACTGCCATCATGATTCCCCGCTCTTATGTCATGGATCAATTCCGGTTTTGGCAGGTGGGAAGCGTCGGTTCGGGAACCTGGAGTGCAATTGCGACGTTCATTCCGTTTCTGATCATCGGAATCCTGATCGCGGTGATTACAGCCCCAGCGCTAAATGCACTGGCATTGGGAGACGATGTTGCGACCGGACTGGGCGTTCGGACAGGAATCTTAAGGCTTCTTGCGGCGCTTGGGGCTGTGGTTTTATGTGGTGCAACTACTGCTTTGGCAGGGCCAATTGGTTTTGTTGGGCTTTTGGCAACGCATGTAATACGCCTTATTCTTGGTCCCGACTTGCGTTTTGTGATTCCGATGTCAGCTATTTCAGGAGCCATGATATTAACTGTATCTGATGTATGCGGCAGGCTCATCGGAAGCCCAGGAGAGCTTGAAGTCGGCGTAGTGACCGCGTTCATTGGGGCTCCAATCCTCATAATCTTAGCGATGAGATCGAAAGTAGGTTCATTATGATAAATGAATCTCTTGAATTTATTATGGCAGGAAGACGTCAAAGGCAGCGCCGATGGGTCCTGGTCACCGGCTTTCTTGCGGTCCTTTCATTTATTCTTTGCGGTGCCATGCTGTTACTGGGGAGCACCATCTATCCAGTTAAAGATGTCTTCCGTGCACTCACCGGAGAACAGCTTCAAGGAGTATCTTTTGCCGTGAATACGATACGTTTACCCAGAATGCTGGCAGGTCTTTTTGCCGGTTTTGCATTTGGTCTTGCCGGCAACACCTTCCAGACGATGCTGCGTAACCCGCTTGCGAATCCGAATGTGATCGGTATTACCTCCGGTTCAAGCGCAGCCGCTGTTTTTTGCATCATCATCCTCCATACAAGCGGAGGAGTTGTTTCCATTGCTTCTGTGATTGCTGGTCTTGCTACAGTACTATTCATATATTTATTATCCAGGGGAAAGGCATTCTCGGTCGGGCGATTAATCCTCATTGGAATCGGCTTACAGGCGATGCTTGATGCCATGATATCCTATCTTCTTCTGGTTGGCGCACAACAAGATATTCCAGAAGCGCTCAGATGGCTGACCGGCAGCCTAAATGGCGCCCAAATGCATGAGCTGCCACCTCTTGTGGCAACGTTTTTTATTTTTGCACCCATTGTGATCTTACTTGGAAAACATCTAAGTATATTAGAACTTGGAGAACAATCAGCCGCTTCTCTCGGCATAGATACGGACAAGACAAGGATTTTGCTTATTGTGAGTTCCGTCATCATGATTGCGGTCGCCACCGCTACAACGGGTCCAATCGCCTTTGTAGCTTTCCTATCGGGTCCAATTGCGAAAAGACTTGTTGGAGTAGGGTTCTCAAATGTAATTCCTGCGGGTCTTGTTGGAGTTAATTTGGTTTTGGGGGGAGATCTGATCGGACAATTTGCTTTTGCTTACAGATACCCCGTAGGCATAATAACCGGAATACTGGGAGCTCCGTATCTAATCCTCTTGCTCATCCGAATGAATCGAAAGGGAGAGTTATAATGAAACCGAATCATATTTTTCAAGCCGAAGAAACCGTAGCAGGCTACGATGGTAAAACGGTTGTCCAAGGAGTAGACCTTGTGATCCCCAGTAATAAAATAAGCGTTATTATTGGGGCGAACGCTTGCGGAAAGTCGACGCTGCTTAAAACACTGGCAAGGCTTATCAAGCCCACATCCGGCCAGATCACTCTTGATGGAAAGCCGATTGGAAAAATACCTCCAAAACAATTGGCTCGAGTACTAGGACTGCTGCCGCAATCCCCCATTGTTCCAGAAGGAATTTCTGTTGCGGATTTAGTCGGAAGAGGAAGGTTCCCGCACCAATCATTGCTAGGTGGATGGACAAAAAAGGACTATGAGGCAGTTGCCGAAGCAATGAGAATTATGAATGTAACGGAGCTTGCAAATCATAATATCGACGAACTTTCAGGCGGCCAAAGACAGCGTGTCTGGATTGCAATGGCTCTTGCGCAGCAAACCGACATTTTATTTCTCGATGAACCAACAACCTTTTTAGATATAACCTATCAAGTCGAAATTCTTGACCTGCTCACAGACCTAAATCGAAAACACGGAACGACAATTGTTATGGTTCTTCACGATATCAACTTGTCCGCGCGATACGCAGACCATATCTTTTCCCTTCATCAAGGAAAGCTTGTGGCTGAGGGTGAACCATCAAAGGTTATCACAAGCACATTAATTAAAGACATTTTCGGGCTCGACTGTACTGTGATAAAAGACCCCATTTCGGGCTCTCCTTTGGTCATCCCAAAAGGACGATATCATATTAAGACTTAACCCGTGCAGGATTCCGGCGGCTTGTACTTGGTAGTGTCCTTATCTTTGATTTAACTAACAAGTAAGGAATTATATATTTTTTTGATGTCATTAAGAATGTGAATTGTTTAATTCATAAAAGAAAAAAAGGATGTATAATGGATAAGTTTTAGAGGTAATCAGCCACATAATTTTGTTTGGGCCTTTTGATATTAATTCGCAGGACATTTAAAAACTTTGCCGAATATTGCATTTGTAAATATTTGGTGAGAGGTGAAGGCTTTGATTAATACAGTGAAGGAATACAAACTTCAAAACGGTGAAAAACTTGGCAATTATTTAGAAAATGAATATGCTAGTTTTAAAACTGAATGGTCACAAATTGGCAATGTCGTTACGTTTTTAGTTTATGTGCCAGGGTTAAGAAGTCCTAACATCTTTAAATGGGAAGTTAAAGGGGATTCAATTTATTCAACAAATGAATCAGCTATAACAGTGACACCAGAATTGAACAAAACAAATCTAGAAATCGCTGAGAATCGGAACTTTATTCGTGGAGAAGATTTAATGATCCATAACTATGTAAAAGAGAATTATCGTGAAAATAGTCAACCTATCGAGGTTGTATTTGACGAAGCAAGTAAGGAATTTGGTCTGCCACAAGAGGATATTGAAGCTATTTATTTAAAAGTGGAGAATACCTCATATAAAAAAGGTTAATATGAAATAAGTATAATAGTAAAACTGAACATAGTTTTTATTATGTTGTTGCCTGAAGAGGATTTGGATAAGCCTGTTTCCTAGCAACGGATTATATCTTTATTTTTCTTGGAGTTACTTCCTCAATGGAAGGAATCCAGGCGGAATGCGATCAATAAATAAACAAATTTAATTAATTATTTAATCTCATAATATATAAGACACTCTTTTGGGGAGTGTCTTAATTTTTGTTTTTTAGTCACTTTATTTATTAAATCATTAATGTAACGATAAAAAATGTACGGGACTTCGAGTTTAATATATGTTTTCAAAAGGCCTCGCGGTATTGCTTTGTTCGTGAGTGCCAGCCATGGTTTCAATACGAAGATAATATTAAAGTAAAAAAATTTATTAAGCGAGTGACAATTAATAAAAGGTAAAAGCACCACAAAATTAATTAATTTTAGCTATTAATGGAAAGTTTAATATTTTATTAATATCAACAAAAAATAATATATAAGCCAGTTGTCGACAAACTGAGCACTTTCATTATGAATGTGGCAATTTCTATTTTAGGGCAGAGGTTAAAAAAAATCATGAAATAATTTTCCTTTTTTCCAAGGCTGAAATCCTAAGCAGGTACCCCCAGGAGCAGGCCATTCCTTCAAGGCCCAGCTTAATCATGTCAGGGCTGGTCAGGCGTTGGCCCTTTTCTTAATGGTAATTTAATTGTTTACCAACAGGCAAGTTTCCAGGTATAATGAAGGATGTTGAATTTCGGATATCGAAACATTTGTACTTTCGTAGAGAATGTAAAAAATTAAATAAAGAAAGGCGAGAGCAACTTGGATAAATCTAGTGCAAAGAAACGACTGCAGCTTGCTGTACTTCTAGGATCACTTGGAATTTTGGGTCCTTTTACAATCGATACGTATTTGCCGTCCTTTCCTACCATTGTAAAAGATTATAATACGACCGCTTCACTCGTTCAGATTAGTCTGACATCCTGCTTATTGGGTCTTGGTCTAGGGCAATTAGTCATTGGTCCATTAAGTGATGTGAAGGGACGCCGAAAACCTTTGTTGTTTTTCCTTGGATTGTACATCCTGGCTTCCCTGGCATGCTCATTTTCACCGAATATCTATTTCCTGATTGCGTGCCGGTTTGTGCAAGGGTTCGCCGCGTCAGGTGGAATTGTCCTATCAAGGGCAATCGTAAGGGACCTTTACAGCGGAAAGGAATTGACAAAGTTTTTTACTTTAATGGTGTTAGTAGGGAACCTCGGACCAATCATTGCCCCGATTGCCGGAGGAGCGATCCTTGCTTTTAACGATTGGAATTGGGTTTTTATTGCACTGGCATGTATTGGAATGATCTTACTCTTTACCGTATCATTTAAGTTAAAAGAGACGCTGCCAACTGAAAAGCGTGTCCCGAGTAATTTGCCTTATGTAATGAGCAATTTCGGTACATTATTTAAAAATAAAGAGTTCATGGGCTATGCATTAACTCAGGGGTTTATCACTGCCGGTATATTTGCCTATGTTTCTGGTATTCCGTTTGTCTATCAGAATGTTTACGGAGTGAGCCCCCAAGAATTTAGTCTTTTGTTTGGGGTCAATGGATTGGCTTTAATCATTGGGAGTCAGTTAGTGGGTCGCTTAACTGACACCATTTCGGAAGGGACTTTCCTGAAAATAGGCCTGGTCATTGCGAATGTATCGGGTTTATGGTTATTGATTGCACTCTCACTAAAAGCCCCGCTTATCGGAGTCGCTATCCCGGTTTTCTTTTTCTTATCATCCATTAGTATGATCGGAACGACTTCTTTTACCTTGGCCATTCAGTCACAAGGACATATGGCGGGCAGCGCTTCTGCCTTATTGGGTGTATTGCCTTTTGTCATGGGCTCTCTATCTGCTCCGCTTGTAGGGATTGGCGGAGCCAACACAGGAGTTCCGATGGCCGCCGTCATTTTTGGCGCCAGCATTTTGGCTTTCCTTTGTTATTTCATCATGGTAAGTAAAACCAAAGCCCAGGAGACGCTTCAGATGGTTAACCGCAAAGCCTGAGATGGAGTTTTTCTTTTAGAAGGTAATATTAAAAAACAAATATTGAAATCTATAAAAATTTTAACCAATTTGAAATGGCTGTCTATGGAGATGGCCATTCTTTTTTGATTGTACTAACATGACGTAACACTGACAAAAACAGCTTCGTATCGAAGCTGTTTTTTATAACATATTTATGCTGAAAGTTTCTTAATTCCTTTATTATTTATGGTTATATTTTTATATTGAGAATGCAGGACAACTAAATCATATTGATCTTTTTCTTTTAGGCCATTAATTATAATAAAAGTTGCAGAAATACAAATTAAAAATAAACTTACAGTAATCAACCAAGCTACGAACATCTTATTTCCCCCTTTTGAATGAACTTAAGGTCATTTTAATTGATTGATAATCGCTTAAATGTGACATAAATCACAATAAAAGGGTATAGATGTTACAATTTTTTTAACTATTGGATTAAAAATAAATGCAATTGAATTTACTTCAAATAGGAAGTAAAACAGTTCACCCAGGGACAAGGGGCTGGTATTTTATTCAGTAACATTGATATTTGTAAAAGCATGATGCCCTGCAGTGTATTTAGGTCATTTATTGGAAAGTGTTCTGATGTTCCAATGGAAGCATGCCAAAAAATAATCCCTGTTATTCCTATTTACCAATCGTAACAAGTTCGCCATAACTTTGTTGCTATTATGTGAAAATATTCACAAATACCTATTTATCTATAAAAATTATCATATAATTACAGTGTAAAGATTAATAAAACAAAACACAAAACAAGGGGAGAACAGATCATGTTCAAATTTTTAAGAGAAAATAAGATAGCAGCCATTATTCTTACATTCGTACGTGTATACTTCGGATATGCCTGGCTTACAGCAGGCTATCATAAATTAACAGGAGGATTTGATGCAGCCGGCTTCCTGAAAGGAGCAGTGGCCAATCCAGTTGCTGGTCCAGACGGAATCGTATATGGATGGTATGTAGAGTTCTTAAAAAACATCGCAATCCCTAACGTGGATATTTTCAACATATTAGTTCCTTGGGGAGAGTTCTTGATCGGTCTTGGATTGATACTCGGATGCCTGACAACAGCAGCTGCATTCTTCGCCATGTTCATGAACTTCAGCTTCTTGCTTGCAGGAACAGTATCTCATAACCCAACCGACATCCTCATGGCAGGAATCATTCTGGTAGCTGGATACAATGCCGCACAATTCGGATTGGATCGTTATGTGCAGCCACTTCTGAAAAAAGTAACAAGGAAAGAGCAGAAAACAGAGGCCTAACACCCTCTGTTTTTTGTTTCCTACAGGGGGGAAGTGGGAGTAATTCTTAATATGAAAATTACAAATAACCGGTGTTCTAAATTTTTACTAATAGGGTGGGAGGTTAAACTAAGAAGTAGCATTCCAAATTTATAAAAGGAGTTTTTCTCACTCAAATCTTCGTGTAAGACAGTAGGGTACAAATTTATATACTCTCGGATATCATTCGCTAGGTTTCACGTTAAGGACTGCTTTGTGAGCTGAAACTTCTTCTTTTAAACTACTTTGAATCTTTAATTAACATCCTAAAATAAGTGCAATAGTTAAAAGAACACCTTTTCGGTTTAATACTGTTCTTTTTCAGTACTTAGGAAAGGTGTCTTTTGTATTTTTTATTTTATTGCGTTTTCGACATATTCTAAGTTTCCACTTGGCCATGTCCTATTTTGAATTGGTTTTAAAATATCAAGCACTTCTTTTAATAAATCCTGATCTATTGGTTCTTCCATCCAAGTAATATTTTTCCCGATATTTTCCACACTGGCTGTACTAACCAGAGTCGTAGTTATTTTTTCATTTTGGACTGAGAATTGGATGGCTAACTTGGATAGATCTGCTCCATTCTTTGAACAAAAATCGGCGGCCTGTTTACAGATCATCCGGATTTCGTGATCAGCAGGATGCCAAGCTACAAGTGGTCTTGAACTCAATAATCCCATCGACAAAGGAGAGGCATTTATTAATCCTGTTTTTTTCTTTTCTAATAAAGGTATGATCGATAGAAGGGACGTATCATTTAATGAATAATGGCAATACGATAAAATCACATCCAACTCGGTCTGATTCAGTACTCTTTCAAAAATGGGCAATGGAAGTCCTGACACTCCAAAGAAACGGATTTTCCCTTCCTTTTTCAGTTCCTGTAGTGCTGGTATTCCTTCTTCCATGATTTGATCAATTGAACCGAACTCAATATCATGCAGCAAAAGGATATCTACATAATCGGTTTGCAATCTATTAAGACTCTCATCAACACTTTTCAATATACGCTGCTTCGAGAAATCGAATTCTTGTTCTCCGTAACGGCCTGCTTTTGTCGACAAAATAAACTTTTCTCTTGGGATTTCTGCTAAAGCTTTACCCAATATAGTCTCCGCCTTTGTTAATCCATAATAAGGAGATACGTCAATTAAATTAATTCCATGCTCAATCGCTGTATGGACAGTTTTAATTCCTTCTGTTTCATTAATATCTCTGAATACGGAGCCTAAAGAAGAAGCTCCAAAACTAAGAATGGAAACGTCCAAACCCGTATTTCCTAATCTTCTGTATTTCACTGCTATTCCTCCATTTAAGCTGTATTTGCGAAACAATAACGGATCATTCGGGGATTTTTGCTGCAAATTATACTATTTCAACTTGTAAAACTCCAATGCATTTTCACCAAAAATCTTTGCTTCTTCCTCTTTTGTTATTCCTCCAGGAAGGACTTCCCATAGAAGTTCAAAGACTTCATTATAACTCGCAGCCAGAAGACAAACAGGCCAATCGCTTCCAAACATGATACGGTTCTTTCCAAACACCTGGACAATATGATGAACATAAGCCACAAAATCTTCTTTCTCCCAGATCATATGGTCAGCCTCCGTAACCATCCCGGATAATTTACAATAAATATTGGGGTGTCGTGCAATCTGTTCCATTTGTGTTTTCCAGGGCTCCAGGTTTCCCTGTTTAATTTCTGGCTTCGCAATATGATCAATCACTCCACGGATTGGAACCTTTTTCAATAATTCCAATACTGCTGGCAGCTGATTTGATCGGACCAGAAGATCAACAGGGAGATCCAATTCTGCAAAATAGGAAAAGGCATTTAAGTAACTAGGCTCCAAAATCTTATTTTCATCAGTCATATCTTGAATCATTACACGAATACCGACCAATTTGGGATTTTCCCTAAACCTGCGAAGGTGTTCTTTATAAGAAGGATTTTCAGGATCAATCCAGCCAACGACACCAGCAATGGTCTCGGACTCATTGCTAAGAGAGAGGATAAATTCTGTTTCTTCTATGGTTGGAGCCGCCTGAACGACAATGGTTTTTTCAATTTTATTTTTTTTTAAGTGAGGTTTTAAATCTTTTTCAAGAAAATCACGATACAGTTTAGGGATCTCAGGCGTAATCCAGCCATAATCATTACGATCTATTTTCCAATAATGATGGTGTGCATCAACTCTCATAATAATTCATCCTTTCCATACCAGTTTTTTTTATATAATTATTCTCAAGGTTTTATATGACCAAAAAGGACTAATTTGTGTTTACAGTTCCACCACTGCTTTAATTACTCCTGCATCAGGTGATAGCCATTCTTCGAAAGTATTAATCATTTGCTTAAACTCCGAACGATGAGTAATATATTCATCAACTTTGATTTTCCTGCTCCGAATGGATCTAATAACAAAATCGAAGTCTTCCTTAGTAGCATTTCGGCTGGCCATTAATGTAAGTTCCTTTGAATGAAAATCTGGATCTGAAAAGACTATTTCCGATTTTACTAAACCTACAAAAATCAATTTTCCTCCATTTGCTGGATATCGGAATGAATCTGTCATCGATCTGGCATTTCCTGTGGCATCAAACACAAGTTCAGGCATATCTCCACCGGTAATTTTCTGTATAGCTTCCATAGGAGATTCCAATGCATTAATTGTGTAGTCTACATCTGCCCATCGACGGCAGAATTCTAATCGGTCATTATTAATATCCATAGCAATGACCCTTGCCTCCGCCTGCTTGGCAAACGACATGACCCCCAATCCGATTGGACCTGCTCCAATCACAAGTACAAATTCTCCAGCCTGTATTTCTCCTCGTCTTACTGCATGGGCGCCGATACTCAATGGTTCAATTACTGCTGTCTCGTCCAGTGACAGCCCTTCCGTTTTAATCAAATGATGGTAAGGAACAGAAATTTTTTCCTGCATTCCGCCATCGATATGTACTCCCATAACGTTCATTTGTGTACAGCAGTTTGTTTTTCCTTTGCGGCAAGCAATACATTGACCACATTCCATGTATGGAATAATGGAAACTTGATCACCTGTCTTTAATCCGAAGGAGTTGTCGCCAATCCATTCTATAACCCCTGCAAGTTCATGACCTAGCACCCTTGGGTACTGGAAAAATGGCTGATTTCCTTTAAATGCATGTAAATCGGTGCCACAAATGCCAATTCGTTTAATCGCAACGATGGCTTCTCCCTCTTTTGGCATAAGGGCTTCTGTCTTAGCAAATTTAAAAACGTGGGGTTGTTCACAAACAATGGATATCATTCTTAATTACTCCTATTCTTAGTAAATTTTAACCACAATGCTATTTTTGAAGTCTAAAATACCATGCAAACAAAGAAGGAATATTCGATGTTATATAATAGTTATCGGTAACACAAGTTTATAACAGATATCTTAATAACGTCAATAAGGAGCTTTCATTCAATAGGCCTTTCGAGCATATAGGTTTTTTTGAAGGAAAAGGGAGGAGATAACTGGAGTCTAGACCAGGTTATCCGCATTAACAAATTTGCCAACGCATAAAAACATTCAGTAATAAAAGAAACATTCAACTCTATATATTCTTTCAGTCATAGATTTAGCACTATTATAGCTACTGGATAGTAAATTAAATCTAATAGAGTAGCAAAAGTAACAGAATAATTTTTCATTTTATCTTGAATTTTACAAATATATAGAATATTATAATATTGAAAATGATATCGGTAACATACTATAATCATAAATTTAATTGTTAGCGGTAACAACTCATCTTAAACAAAATGATAAGGATGTGATTCGGAGTTTATAGAGTAAGATATTTTTGAAAGCGTTTTATTCATCGCTATTTTTACAATCCATTAATCTTAAATTCAAAAGAAAATAGTAAGGAGGTATTTAAACTGAAAACGATAACAGTAAAACAACAAGCACTACCGATATCCCCAAAAAGAAAAGCTGGTACTAGCAAGGCTATGAAAAGTCTGCGAAAACACTGGCAGTTTTATTTACTGATTATTCCTGCCGTCCTCTATTTTATTATCTTTAAATATATTCCAATGCTGGGTTCCATCATAGCTTTTAAGGATTACAATGTGGTTCAAGGAATCTGGGGAAGTCCATGGGTGGGGCTTAAGTACTTTAAACTCTTTTTTGATAACCCGGCAGCATGGGATCTTATCAAGAATACGTTGTTTATAAGCTTTTATGGTATCGTGGCGTGCTTTCCGTTACCTATCATTTTGGCGCTAGCCCTTAATGAAATTCGCCAGGGGCGGTTCAAAAAATTTGTACAAATTGTTACCTATGCACCATATTTCATTTCTACTGTTGTACTAGTTTCGATGATCATTGTTTTGACATCACCACGGCTTGGAATTTTCAATCACATGTTAGAGGCAATCGGTCTTCCTTCGATCAATTTCATGGGGGACCCTGGATTATTCAGTTCCATCTATGTCTGGTCGGATGTATGGCAATTTACTGGGTATTCAGCCGTTATTTATTTAGCTGCTCTTTCGGGTATTGATACCTCTTTATACGAAGCAGCAAAAATAGATGGAGCCTCGAGACTGCAAAAAATTATTCATATCGATTTGCCAGGGATCATGCCGGCTATTACGATCATTTTAATTTTAACGGTCGGAAACATTATGGGAGTCGGTTTTGAAAAAATATTTCTAATGCAAAATCCACTTAATTTAGAAACATCGGAGGTACTGTCAACCTATGTCTACAAAATGGGTCTTCTTAATGCAAACTACAGTTTTGCAGGAGCGATTGGACTTTTTAACTCTGTTGTAAACTTAATACTTCTCGTAATGGCAAATATATTTGCAAAACGAATTTCAGGAAATAGCTTGTGGTAATAATTTTACAAGAATAGGAGGGTGAGTTTTTTGGCAAAACCAATGTCAATAAAAGAGTCTTTCGGCGACAAAGTGTTCCTTGCCATGGTTTATACTTTTTTAATCTCTGTGGTAATAGTTGTTCTGTATCCATTGATCTATATTGTTAGTTCGTCACTAAGCAGTCCGCTGGCTGTTTCGTCTGGTAAAGTTTGGCTATGGCCGGTTGATTTTTCATTAGCAGGGTATAAAGCGATCTTTAACAATTCAGAGGTTTTAGTAGGCTATGCTAACTCATTATTCTATACTTTTTTTGGCACGATCATTAGTGTCACTTTGACAGTGATGTTTGCCTATCCGCTATCTCGTAAATCTTTCTATGGACGTAATTTTTTGATGATTTTTATCTTGTTCACCATGTTGTTTTCAGGAGGATTGATACCGGAATATCTTGTGGTTAAACACCTGCATATGCTGGATACTCGGTGGGCTTTAATCATTCCTAAGGCGATAGCGGTTTGGCAAGTCATTATTGCTGTAACGTTTTTTAGGACAAGTATCCCTGATGAAATTGTGGAAGCAAGCGAAATGGATGGTTGCAGCGATCTAAGATTTTTATGGTCTGTTGTCCTGCCATTATCAAAACCAATAATTGCTGTTTTAGTTTTAATGTATGCGATTTTTCAATGGAACTCTTATTTTGATGCCATGATTTATTTGAAATCGGAAGCATTATACCCACTTCAAGTAGTCTTGCGGAATATCCTGATTTTAAATACAACTTCATCTGCAACAATGGATGCGCAAAAATTGATGGAGATGAACCAGGTCGCTGATTTAATGAAATATTCGTTAATTGTGGTAGCCAGTCTTCCAGTTCTTATTATTTATCCATTTGTGCAGCGTCACTTTATGAAGGGTGTCTTAATTGGCTCAGTAAAGGGCTAAATTTTAAACATAGGGGAGAGATAGCTATGAAAAAAGCAAGTATTTCGGCATTGCTTCTATTACTAGTACTTGCAGCATTTTTATCAGGATGTTCTGGCAAAACTGAAAAATCATCATCAACAAAAGATGGAGTGACGGAATTATCGATTTTTGCGCCTCAAGGGGTAGGTAACACGAATTTGAGCACAAACTTTTTCACAAAGGAAGTAGAAAAAAAATTCAATGTTAATATTAAATGGCAGACAACAACCTATGATGCTACATCAGCGAGTCAAAAGCGCCAAATCTCATTAGCAAGCGGTGATTATCCCGATGCTTATATGCTGGTTCCCTGGGTGGATCATTTCTCCACAAATGATTTGATAAAATACGGAAAACAGGGTGTTCTGATCCCATTAAATGACTTGATAAAGGAACATGCGCCAAACATTCAGAAAGTGCTTGATACCAATGAACAATTTAAGACAATGACGGTTTCCCCTGATGGAAATATCTATGGGATCTCTCACTTGAATGAGTGTTACCATTGTACCTGGCCATTTAAAATGTGGATCAATAATGACTGGCTTAAAAAGTTAAATTTGCCAATGCCAAAAACGACAGAAGATTTTAAAAATGTACTTGCTGCTTTTAAAAACCAGGATCCGAACGGTAACGGTAAAAAAGATGAAGTCCCTCTAAGTGGGGCGATAAGTATCCCAGATACTAATGTTATCCCATTCCTAATGAACGGCTTTATTTATGATGATGGCAAAAAAAGATTACTATTAAATAATGGAAAGGTTGAATTCGCGGCTGACAAGCCAGAATGGAAGCAGGGATTAGAATACATCCATTCTTTATACAAGGAAGGCTTACTGGACCCGGGAGCGTTCACCCAGAATAATGATGCCTACCAAAATCTTGGTGATAATGCCGAAGCACAAATTCTTGGTGCCGCCACAGCCACACACCCAGGTGAATTTGTTTCTGATCAGAAACGTTTGTATTCAGATAACTATGTAGCAGTCCCACCACTGCAAGGTCCAAATGCAGCTTATGCCACTTATAACTACCCAGTTACTCCAGGAGCGGACTTTGTACTCACCAACAAAGCGTCAAAAGAAGATCAAATCGCCGCCATTAAAATCATTGACTATCTATTTACACCGGATGGAAATATAAGGGGACAATTCGGTAAAGAGAATGTGGACTGGAGAAAGCCAAAAGATGGCGATGTCGCGATTGAAAAAAGCGCCGAGCCGCTATTCGCTTCGATTCCTCTAAAAGATGGTGAAAAAACCCGCAATAATGGATGGGGTCCAATCGCAGAATTCGGATCTTCCAGTTCATTTAGAAACGGACAAGTCCAATCAACGGAAGTATATACACCGGAAGGGTTTGAACGCCGACTTCAAGATGCAACTCATTTGTATGAAGGGAAGCAGCCTGAGGAGGTATTCCCGGCATGGTCTGTTTGGATGGATCCATCTGATGCTGATGAGGTTGCCATGCTAGAAACCAATATTCAAAATTACGTCAATCAAAGCGTTTTGAAATTTGCTACAGGGGAAATGAGCTTGGAGAAAGACTGGGAAACCTATATCAAAGGCTTTGAACAATTAAACCTTAAACGATATTTAACATTAATGCAACAAGCATATGATAAATCTGCTAAGTAGAACTTGAAGTATTGTTCATGTTTTGGAAACAAAAGGAAAATACCTCGGTCCAATTCAGGACTGAGGTATTTTATTCAATTAATTATATGGCGAAATAGAAGATTGCCAAGGGTTATATCCCAATATAACGAGTTCCATGGGAATATAGATATCGGTTATTAACGGCAAAATAACTGTAGCTGCCTGCCTGGATTTTCATCAGAAAACAGGTAATCTTTTAATTTTAATAAACTGGAAGAGCGAGACTGTTTACTGGACAGCCATATATGAAGGTCCATAATGACGAACAGGCAACAGTAAATGCCACTATACCAAATTGATCATTCATGGAAGATGCTGTTGGTTGGCCTGCAGCTGATAATCGTTTCACCTAAAGGAAAAACATGTTGGTGTATACCTATCAAGAGAGAGGGCTCAAAAATACCAATTGATCTAGAATAATAGTTTAATTTCTAGCTTTTCTGAAAAATAACCAATAAAAAGGAAATGAAAGAAACTATCTCTTCCATTTCCTTTTTAATTAATAAACTACCTTTGTTAAACAGCTAGGTTTTCTACCTAATCACGTTGATTGAGAGAAGAGGCTCTTAAATGTATTTCAGAAGGCAGGACAATTTTTCTGGCTTTCTCAGGTGCTGCTCCTTCAATTCGTTCGATTAATAACTGTATGCCAATATAACCAAAATTGTATGCCTGTTGTTCTGCAACGGTTAATATTGATTCATTTTCCGTATAATTTGGTACATCGTAGGACACCACAGCAATTTCCTCAGGAACTTTAATGTTGTGTCTATAAAGAATTTTCATCGTATTCATACCAATAAAGTTATTGGTTGCAAAAATAGCTGTTGGGCGTTCTGACTCTGGTAAATTCAGAAGCTCTTGAATTGAATTTGTTACATCGCTGTCCCGGAAGTGGCTTTCCTTAATTAAATCGTTGTTAACTGATATTCCGTGAATTTTTAATGTATCAATATAGGATTGTTGCCTTTCACGGGCAGTCGACACAACTAAAGGACCATTTATAATCGCAATTTTTCGATGCCCTTGCTTAATTAAATGCTCGATTAATCTGCGGGTGGTGGCCTCATTGTCGCTTAGAACTTGATCGCAGTCTATATCTGGAATGCGGCGGTCAATTAACACAAAAGGTATTCCATGTTTGGTGAGTTTCTTCATATTTTTTTTAGAGTTATCATTTGCCGGAGCAATCAATACACCATCCGACCCGGTTGAAATAAGCATATCCATGTACTTGGATTCTTTTTCAAAATTCTCATCACTATTACATAGAAGAAGCTGATAGCCCATTTGCATGGCTTTATCTTCCGCACCTCGTGCAACGCTTGTAAAAAAGGGGTTGCCAATATCGGTAATCATAAGCGATAAAATTTTTGTTTTTTTGGTTATTAGATTCCTGGCAGAATTATTAGGGATATAATTCAATTCTTTAATAACCGCTTCAACTTTTTTTCGTGTTATTTCACTGATCTTTTCTGATTTATTGATGACCCTTGAAACAGTCATTGCTGAAACATTTGCTTTCTTAGCAATATCATAAATGGTAACCATATTTCCTCCTATCCCCGAGAAATGATCCTAACTAAATTTTAGGTGATTCCAATAAATATATCAAGAAGGAATTGTTACCGATAACAGAACGAATCCTAGAATGTTTCCATCTGCCCGTTATGTCAAAGGATAGGGGATTTCCCTTTATTGAATAACTAAAACCTCTAATATATTTATTTCTAAAAGAAATTGACATAAGAGTGTCATTGTATTATATTTTTGTTATCGATACCATATTTGAATATTATGATTATTTAGTCATTTTTTACAGTCACTGAGAGAATAAAAACAGGGAATTAGTAACATTCGATGCTGTTTCTGTTTTACGTAGAAAAGACTAGATTATGTAACGATGTTAACTTCTTATTCATGATGCAGAAAAACGGATTCTGAAACTTATCAGAAAGCTTCGTATAATTTTACTAGGTACATGTTGTAATAAAAATATAAGGAATATGACTAAAGGAGGGGCTATGATGTCCGATAGCATGATCTGGTTCGATAAAGCGGCAAAAGAATGGAATGAGGCCTTACCCATCGGTAACGGTCGTCTTGGTGCAATGATTTATGGAAAAACGGCTTTTGAACAAATCCAATTGAATGAAGAATCAGTTTGGTACGGCGGTCCAAGAGACCGGAATAACCCGAATGCGCTGGAAAATATGGCCAAGATAAGGGAGTTGCTGCAAAACGGCAGACCAGCAGAAGCAGAAAAATTGGCAAGTATGGCCCTTTCGGGTATTCCCGAGACACAAAGGCACTATATGGGGTTGGGGGATCTTTTTTTAGACTTTAATCACAAAAATGTAAGCGAATACAAACGTGTACTTGATTTAGAATCGGGAATGGTTTCAGTTGAATACAATTGCCAAGGAGTAAAATACCTTAGAGAAATATTTTCCAGCTATCCCTCCGACATCATGATCATTCGTCTCACAGCCAGTCAGTCAGGCTCTATCACTTTTTCAGCCAGATTAACGAGGGATGGAAGCCGGCTCATGGAAGAGGTTAGGGCAATCAGTGGGAATAGCTTGGTTATGAGAGGCAATTGCGGCGGCAGAGATGGATCTGAGTTTCGAGTTGTTCTTTCTGTGAACGCCAAGGGCGGATGTGTGAATACCATTGGTGAACATTTACTGGTCAATCATGCGGATGAAGTCACGTTGTTTTTGGCAGCTGATACTAGTTTTCATCATAGTGAACCGGAATCAGCTTGTTTTCGTGCCATTGAGCAATCAGTACATATGGAATACGACCTTTTAAAAAGGATTCATCTAAAGGATTATAAGGAACTTTATAACAGAGTAAGTTTAAACCTATTTAATCCTTCTGATAATCAAAACCACCGGTTGCCAACTGATCAAAGATTAAATCTTGTCAAACAAGGATATGAGGATAATGGCCTTCTGGCACTCTATTTTCAGTTTGGCAGGTATTTGCTTATTTCAAGCAGCCGTCCGGGATCTTTGCCTGCCAATTTGCAGGGGATTTGGAATAATAGCATGCGGCCGCCTTGGGACAGTAAATTTACGATAAATATTAATACTCAGATGAATTATTGGCCAGCAGAAACTTGTAATTTGTCTGAATGCCATGAACCATTATTCGACTTGATTGAAAGAATGAGAGAGCCTGGGCGCGAGACAGCAAAGATCATGTACGGCTGCAGAGGGTTTGTTGCACACCACAACACGGATATCTGGGCAGATACAGCTCCACAGGATATCTATCCACCCGCCACTTATTGGCCTATGGGAGCAGCTTGGCTCTGCCTGCATTTATGGGAACACTTTCAATTCACAGGCGATAAAATATTCTTAAAAAATAACTATGAAACTATTAAAGAATCGGTACAATTTTTCCTGGATTTTTTAATAGAAACAAAAGAAGGGCATCTTGTCACCTGTCCATCTTCTTCTCCGGAAAATACTTATATTTTACCGAATGGTGAATCAGGAACATTGTGCTTCGGACCTTCAATGGACAATCAGATTTTGGATGCGCTCTTTAGTTGTTGCATTGAAGCGAGTAAGATTCTTTCAATAGACGAGGAGTTTAGGGGACAATTAATGGAAGTTTTAGAGCGCATCCCTCAGCCAAAGATTGGAAAATACGGACAAATACAAGAGTGGCTGGAAGACTACGAGGAGAAGGAGCCAGGGCATCGGCATATATCCCATCTATTCGCATTGCACCCAGGGAACCAAATCACCGTTCAAAAAACGCCAGAACTGGCTTCTGCTGCAAGGCGAACAATCGAAAGGCGCCTTGAACATGGGGGAGGTCACACAGGCTGGAGCCGTGCCTGGCTGATTAATTTATGGGCAAGATTAGAGGATGGAGAAAAGGCCTATTCCGATCTTTTAGCTCTACTGAGACAATCGACTCTGCCCAATTTATTCGATGATCATCCCCCCTTTCAAATAGATGGAAATTTTGGCGGTACGGCGGCCATTGCAGAAATGCTCGTACAAAGTCATGATGAGGCCATTCATTTGCTCCCGGCGCTGCCTAAAGCATGGAAGGAGGGGCATGTTCTTGGATTACGGGCGAGAGGCGGATTCGAGGTTGACGTGGAGTGGAAGGATTATCACATTGTAAAAGTAACAATTAAATCCTTGAACGGAGAGCCGTGTCAGTTAAAGTCAAATCAGCCTCTTACACTTACAGGAGAAGCTAATAGCCCTATACAAAATTCAAATTTGAATAAAGGAATCATCCGTTTTGATACAGAAAAAGGCCAAGTGTATACATTCATTGGCCAACCTATTTTGAATTTGTGAAACAGTGATTCAAGACAATTACAATAGAAAAAGAATTGAGAGTAATGTTAATTGCTAAAAGGAATCCCAACAATCATTGTAGCAATTTGAACTGCCAATTATATATTTAAGAAGTTATTGAAAGTCATTCATGTTTAAAGAGTTAAGGAGATGTTTAAATGGACCACAAAAAAGTAGTTGTGATCACAGGAGCAACTAGAGGAATAGGCCGTAATATGGCTTTGTTTTTTGCTGAAAGAGGATATACCGTGATTGGAACGGGCAGGGATTCAGAAAAGTTAAAAGAAGTAAAAATGGAGCTTGAAAACATTTCTGCCGGACACTCCATGTTATTAATGGATGTAACTAATCCAGCTGAAATAAAGCAGACAGTCAGAACAGTAATGCAGGATTATAGCCGGATAGATGTCTGGATCAATAATGCAGGTGCATTTAAAGCAATTGGGCCTACTTGGGAAGTCAAAGAGGAAGATTGGGTCAATGATGTAACAACGAACTTATTCGGGACCTACTATTGCGTACAAGCGGTAGTGCCAGCTATGCTTGAACAAGGATTTGGGCGAATGATTAATCTTGTGGGTGGAGGAACGGTTGGCGCCTTTAAATATGGAAACGGTTACGGAACATCGAAAACAAGTATAGCGCGGTTTACCGAAAACCTTTGCGAAGAATTAGAGGATACATCTATTAAAGTCTTTGCATTGGATCCAGGCTTGAATGATACCGACATGACCCGTTACCAAAGAGACACACAAGATGGAAAGCGTTATTTAAGTGGGATAGAGGATTTATTTAAACAAAATATCGATGTTCCGCCCCATCAAGCTCCACAGCATGCCTACTTCATGGCAGAAGGGAAGCTGGATGACTATGCAGGACGAGTGGTAACTGTGTATGACGATTTAGAAATGCTGCAAAACAAAGCAGAAAATACAAGTGACCATGAATTTTTTAAACTCCGATTAAAGAACTAATTTTAAACAATATAGTAGTGATCTTTTGATGACAGATATGCCTCACAGCGAGGAAAATAATGAAGCTGCCTATGTAATTTGGTATTTTGCTGAAAAGACACAACTATCATAGTACCAGGACTAAGTGATCCAAATTGGTTATTATTCCAGTCATTTGAGTACCCCAAAAACTATACAAGGTTTAACGCCATTTATTTACGAATAGGTGACTTTCAAAACGAGACAGACAAACAATTGGCTACTTTCCTGGTTTGCTTCCAGGGAGTCGGATTGGCAGGTGTAATTTATATTTGATAGATTTAGGATTATTTGAATGGATTGTTTCTATTATCGTCGGAATTCTTATCGGCGTTTCTAAAACCGCAATAGCCACTCTGGGAATCTTTAATGTAGCACTTCTGGCTCAGGTGTTTTCTGTAAAAGAATCCGTTGGAATTATGCTGCCAATGTTAATTGCAGGAGATGTTTTTGCCGTTATCTATTTTCGCCGCAGTGTGGTTTGGGCACATTTATTTTCATTATTGCCTTGGGTTCTTGCGGGATTATTTGCTGGTTTTTTTGTTTTGTGGAAGGTTAATAGTGAACAACTTACACTTTTACTAGGTGTATTGATTTTAGTTTTAATTATTCTCCAGACGGCAAAAGATTATATTAACTCAAAAATTGATCAGCATCTATTAAACTCAAATTCAAATTGGTTTACCTATTCCATGGGGATATTAGCTGGATTTGCAACCATGATCGGAAATGTTTCAGGGGTAATCATGTCCATTTATCTAATGGCAAAAGGCCTTCCGAAAAAAGAGTTTATTGGTACGGGGGCATGGTTTTATTTATTTGTGAACATTATCAAGATTCCTTTTTACATGGGCTTAGGAATTATAACTGCGGAATCATTTACTTTTAATCTCACGATGATCCCGTTTATTTTGATTGGGGCATATGCAGGAATCTTAGTCTTAAAGTATATTCCGCAAAAAATGTTTCATCGGATCATCTTAGTTCTAGGTACAATAGGAGCCATAAAATTAATTTTTCCAAATCTATTTCTCTTTTAAGATTTTCTAGGACAAATTCTGTTGTTTATTATTGCTGCTGCTCCTTAAGAAAAAAGGGGTGCAGGGGAACCACGTGACTGATGGGGCATGAAATTAAGTATTAATTTTAACCTGCTTATTGATTTACATATTTCCTGGGTTATAAAGAGCCTCATTCAGTGAAAACCTGGTGTTTGGGAAATGAAAATGGATGGCCCTTGGC
Organism: Mesobacillus foraminis; assembly: GCF_004340465.1. Lineage (GTDB taxonomy): Bacteria > Bacillota > Bacilli > Bacillales > Cytobacillaceae > Mesobacillus_B > Mesobacillus_B foraminis. The sequence continues at coordinate 288,401 of NZ_SLVV01000010.1, forward strand.
AAATCGATCATAAACGACTGAAGAATATGGAAAGAGTCCTTTGAAACCGACCAAAGTCAAGAAGGGGGTTGATACAAGCAATGAACTTGTTGCATGTGGAAACTCCAGTCGAGGCATGTTGGACTTTACTGAACGGCCGCCATGGCTAACTTTGTTTATTCATCTAACAAACAAACTGTATTTATATAACTATTGGATTTCTCCTTTTTGTTCTCCAAACGAAAAACCAGAGGATTACTTTTATTGGGATTACGCCCCCAAAAAGCTATTCATTAGGCATCTTTTTAGTGGTCCTTCAAACGGTGGTCAAGGACCAGGTAGAGGTTTATTTTTGGAGACATGGGCTGTTCGCATTTTTACCAAATTATGTGTGTTCCTCTTACTCTATGTCAAATAAAGGGGGTGGTTAAATTGATTGTCCTTAAATAGTCGAATGTCGTGTTGCCAAAGCTTTTCAAAAAGAAGGGAGTTGCATGTAGTTTGTTTAAAAAAGGATTCGTTGTAAGTTTTTTGGTGTGCTTTATCCTGTTATTAAACATACCTTCAGTCTTTGCAGCAGATGAAACGACCGATACCATTTTACCGTTTATTCTCCAAAATAAAAACTTTGCGTTTCACGAGCGTACTGATGCCGTCATTATTGATGCGGGCAAAGAGGTAAATGGCTCTTCGCTGTCTATCTCCGACTTCGATGTACACGTGACTCAAACCAGAAAAGTAGATCCGGATTATGTGGCATATGACGGTCCCCGCGAAGTTATTGATGTTTATACAAGCCAAGTGAAGGAAGCTGGTTCTCCTTCCGATACCGGACGATATATCGTTATTGATTTTCCTGATGTTGGGTGGGGTGACGGTGGATCCACAAGTGATGGCGGATATACATTCGATTCGCAGTACACGATTAATTATAAGGGTACCAAAATTGACTATGTGAATGGATCTTCAATTGTTCCAAAGGAATTTAAGCAGACTGATGTTGTCAGCCCTGTCCTTGACAAATTTAAGTACGCAAACCATAACGGGCTTGATTACAGTTATTTTTATAACGAGGATGCCGAAAAGCCTCTGCCTCTGGTCGTTTTCTTCCACGGGGGCGGACAGGGCAACGATATCTATACTCCTATCAGATTCAGTAACGGCGGCACCGTATGGGCCAACCCTGAAAATCAGGCCAAGTATCCAAGTCATGTTCTGGCTCCTCGGAATGCTACAACGCCTGCTGCCATGCAGAATGTCAAGGCAGTAATCGATAAAATGATAGCTGATGGAAAAGTTGACCCGAACCGGGTCTATATTACCGGGTTCTCCATGGGTGGCGGCTCCACATGGACATTCCTGAAGACTTTCCCTGACTTCGCCGCGGCGGCTGCTCCTCTTTGTCCCGCTGGAGGGCCTGACAGCGTGGAGAACGCAAAAGCGGTAGCCTATTTGCCTATTTGGACGTTTGTAGATGTAAAAGATTTTTTATATGAATCTGTTGTCAACAATGACAAAATTTACGGACCATATTTGAAAAACTCCATGTTGAGCATACTGCAGGAAAACAGACTGGATCATCCACCGTATAACGGACACGTTTTCGATGGCCATGCCGTATGGCTTCCAGTCTATAACGAATACGTCCACCCAGAGCGCGGCATGCTGATAGACTGGTTATTCTCACAAAGTAAAATTAAAGGTATATCAGAAGTAGAGGTTAAAACGGCGTCGGGGGTTGCTCCTGCTCTGCCTGAAACAGTGGCTGTAGATGTCAATCACAGCTCCACGGGAGTTATTACAGAAAAACGGCCGGTTGTCTGGAATGCGATTGACCCAAAGAGCTATGGAAATGACGGACCAGGAGTCTTTGAGGTAGAGGGCACGATAGAGGGTACTGTTGAAAAGGCAGTAGCCACTGTAACTGTTGAATACAGGAACCGGATTGCCGACCTTAAAGAAACAGTTGCTGGCCTGGAGATTGTGCATGGCAATAAGAAGGCTCTGATGGTAAAGCTGAATCAGGCAGAGAAATTGCTGGCGGATACAAGACATGATAAATCTGCACAAGCAGTCGAATCACTGAACGCTTTTGCCGTCCAGGTCAATAACTTTGTGAAACCGGGTAAACTGACTGAAGAGCAGGCGAAAGAAATGATTGAAGCAGCGAAAGAGACAATCAGGAATATTATGAATTAAAAAAACATCAAGGGCAGCTGTAATCTGGTACAATACTAAAGTTACTTTAGTGATGACAATAGGGATGAATGTAATTCTACTAAATAGAGGCTGGGACAAAACCCTGCTCTGATAATGAAAAAGCCGGTGAAATTTACGACGAGTAAATTTCACCGGCTTTGATTATTTTTACAATAAAAT
>NZ_SLVV01000011.1 GCF_004340465.1 Mesobacillus foraminis
AAGTTAGTAGTACTTATATTATATCAAATTAACGCGGTGAATAGTTAAAGTAAAAGATTAAAAATAAAGGCTGTCGAGAGTTTCTCGACAGCCTGGAAGCGGCCGCTGCCGCTTTTTTGCTGTGTGCAAAAGGGCTGCTGCTTTAGACCCGGAAGCAACTTTCGCTGTCATCAATTAATAGGATGATAGAACTGTTTTATTTTATAGAAAAGGATTTGCCTAAAATGAAAGCGAATACGTCCTGTTCAGGAATAAAAAACAGGGAGGTATTTGTTTTGAAAAAACGAAGTGCTGTTTTGTTTTCTACCATTCTTGTAACATCAGGCCTTTATTTTGCTCCGGCTCCGCTGCCAGGCCAGTCAGTGGATGCTGCCCAGACTGAGGTGAACCCAAGCAGCAAGGCTTTTGACCAAAAGGTAATTGCCCGGATCAATGCGGAGCGGATGTATCAGGATGTTTATCATCTCACAGAAACGATTGGCCCGCGTGTGACTGGAACAGAGGAAGAGCAGCAGGCAGCGGAATACATTAAACAAGTGCTGGCTTCTTACGGATATAAAGTAGAAACACAGGAATTCAGCATTCCGGATAAAATGGTGGGCGATTTACATACGAGCGACCAGCAGGAGGTATTGGTGAACATCCCTGCCGGTTCGGGGGATACACCAGCTGCCGGCATCACTGCCCAGGTGTTCGATGGCGGGTTTGGAAGGGAAGCCGATTTCACCGCGGAGGCTGCAGGCAAGATTGCCCTGATTTCCCGCGGGGAAGGCCTGGCATTTAAGCAGAAGGTGGATAACGCACTTGCAGCGGGTGCGATTGGAGTGTTGATCTATAACAATGTAGACCAGCCAGGTCCGCTGAATCCATCCCTTGGCGGCGGGGAAGTGGCGATTCCGGTCGGCGGGATTACAAAGGAAAGTGGCGAAGTATTGCTGAAGGATATTGTGGCCCAAAACAAAACCATTACCCTCAATGTAAAACGGATTGCAAATGCAAAATCGCAGAACATCGTTGCGACAAGGAAGCCGCAAAAGGGCAAAGACCATGAAATCGTACATGTTTCCGCCCACTTTGACAGTGTACCTTTTGCGAAAGGTGCAAGTGACAATGCTTCAGGAACCGCAGTTGCCCTTGAACTGGCCCGTGTTCTTAAGAGCTATCCAATTGATAAAGAGCTGCGATTCGTCTTTGTCGGGGCCGAAGAAATTGGACTGGTTGGCTCGCAGCATTATGTCAGCCAGCTGAGTGAAGAGGAAATAGGGCGCAGCATCGCAAACTTTAACATGGACATGGTCGGGACGTCTTGGGAGAACGCCACAGCCATTTACATGAACACCCTTGACGGCAAGGCTAATATTGTGACAGAAGCTGCACAGGCCGCTGCCGAACGGATTGGAACTCCGTCAGAGCTGATCGTTTATCAGCGGGGAGCCTCTGATCATGTTTCCTTCTACGATGCAGGGATTCCGGCGGTAAACTTCATTCGCCGCGAACCAGGCACAGCCGCCCTTGAGCCTTACTATCATACTCCGCTTGATACCATTGAGCATGTAAGTGCAGAACGTTTAAAAGAAGTAGGAGACCTCGTCGGCGCCGCTGTTTACAGTGTAGTCAGGAAGTAACTTGCAAAAAGTGAAGCTGGGGGCCGGCTTCACCTTTTCTATATCTGGGGGAAAATTAACCAAAGGAATCCATTGGAGAGAGGATCATGGTACAGGGGGTCAATAGGACACAGCTCATGGACTAATTAATATAAGATGGAACCCCTTGATCTGCCAGGGGCCGTACGAATGGAGAATGCCGGCGCAAAAGAGGAGATACCCTTTTCTACATACGAAAACCCACCAATTCTGGTGAGTTATCGGATCATCAGCTTTATTGTTTAAAACGCTCATCATTCTGCCGGGCAAACGCGCCGCCTTCCCGAAGGGTTTCAGCCAGAGCGCGTTCAGCAAGCATTTCCATGCTCATTTCTTCTTTATACTGTTTTTGAGAAGACGTGTTTTGTTTTTGCTGGGAGTTTTTCTCGTCTGTCACTGCGATTCCTCCTTTCTTTTAGTAGTATGATCTTTTTATAAGGAAAAAAACAGAACCGGGAAGAACAAGCTGAACCTATAATTAATACTTTGTTTTTAAGATGGCCCCCCACTTATTCGCCAAAAAAAGCCTTATTTGGCAAAAAGGCACGTTGTAATTTGATTTATCCTGATGCAGTCGGTAAAATTAATAGTGTAAAAATATATTATTTCGGAGTGTGAATTTTTTTGGCTGAAGTGCCCATAGGTTGGTTTATTTTTTTAGGATTTTTAATTCTTTTATCTGCTTTTTTCTCATCGGCAGAAACGGCTTTCTCAAGTGTGAACAAGATCAGGCTAAGAAATTACGTCAGTGAGAATCGAGCAGGCAGTAAAAAGGCCTTATTCATTTCTGAAAATTTCGACGACGCATTATCTACTATATTGGTAGGGAACAATATCGTGAACATTGCCGCGGCGAGTATCTCCTCCAAGGTGGCAACCGATATCTTTGGCGCAAGCAGCGGGCTGATCATCAGTACGTTTGGGATGACAATACTGATCTTGATTTTTGGAGAAATTCTTCCAAAGTCCATTGCCAAAGAGAATGCGGAAAGCTATTCCCTGAGAATTTCGGGCGTCCTGCTTTTCCTGATTCGGCTTCTGACCCCGATCAATTATCTTTTCAGTAAACTGAAGTCATTTGTTTCGAGGACCTTCTCAAAAAATAATGAAGTGGTTCCCTCGGTGACGGAAGAGGAAATTAAGGTCATGGTGGATATCAGTGAAGAAGAAGGCGTCATTAATAAAAATGAGAAAGAGCTTGTCCATCGCTCCCTTGAATTTAATGAGATATTAATCGGGGAAGTGCTCACACATCGAATGGACATGATTACGATTGACATTGACCAGCCAATCGAAGAAATTAAACAAATCTTCCTGACAGAGCGGTTCTCCCGCATTCCTGTCTACAAGGACAATATAGATAATATTATCGGACTTTTATCAGAGCGGGAATTTTTCGCGGAGCTTGTACAGCATAACGAAGTCAATATCGAAAAGCTGCTGCGTAAGCCGATGTTTGTCGTGAAATCGATGAAGATTGCTGCTCTCCTGCCTGAACTGCAGAGGACGAAAAGCCATATGGCCATTGTTGTCGATGAGTTTGGCGGAACCTCCGGGCTGATTACACTTGAAGACATTCTTGAAGAGCTGGTAGGAGAAATTTGGGATGAACATGATGAGAAGATCAATATCATGACCAAGCTGAGTGACACGCTTTACGAATTTGATGCTCAGTACCCGCTGGACGATTTTGCCGAACTATTCAGTGTGCCGCTTCCGGAAACTGGCTACCACACCCTTGGCGGATGGATTTTTGAAAGCCTGGAACGAGTCCCTGCAGAAGGGGAAGGTTTCGAATATGAAAACCTGAATATCATAGTCCAGGAAGTAGATAACCATAGAATCCGAAAAATTAAAGTAGAGATTTTCAGGCCACTTGAAGAAAATGTGGGCGAAGAATAAAAAAAGAGCATCTGCCCTGGGCAGATGCTTTTTCAACAAAAGGGGGAATACATTACTAGGGTTCCCGCTTAAGGGGATTTTATACATCTGGTTTTGGAATTCCCTAAACACTCATCCCTTTTGACTTTTCCACACAGGCTGCAACTGCTTTTATGACCGCCGAGCGAAGGCCGCTTTCCTCCAGGCTCGCCACCGCTTCAATGGTTGCCCCTCCAGGCGAGCAAACCTGATCTTTCAGTTCGCCAGGGTGAATCCCTGTCTCAAGTACCATTTTGGCGGCGCCCAAAACAGCCTGTGAGGCAAAAGAATAGGCCTGCTTCCTTGGCATGCCCTGCAAAACAGCCCCGTCCGCAAGAGCCTCAATGAACATATAGGCATAGGCGGGAGAAGCGCCGCTGACCCCGCTAACCACATCCATCAATGATTCATCCACAAACTCAGCCTTCCCGAAACTCTCGAGAACGGCTTGAATCTCTCTTTTATCTTCCTCTGTAATCTGTTCATTACAGGCTACAGCCGTCATTCCTTCTCTCACAAGCACCGGGGTATTCGGCATGGTTCTCGCAAGCTTTACTTTCCGGCCAAAACGGGCTTCATTTTGCTGGATCGTCTGCCCGGCTGCAATCATAATGAGAATCGCATTTTCTTGAACTTCATCCTTTATCTGGTCAATAACTTGTGAATATAAGTCAGGCTTTACAGCTAAAAAGACGATCTCGCATTCCCTTGCAACCACAAGATTGTCCTGCGTAACGTGAATTCCATAAATCTGGTTCATTTCATCGAGGCTCGGCCTGCTGCGATTGGAAGCATAAATCTGTTCAGGACTGGCAATTCCCGATTTGACAATGCCGCCAATCATCGCTTTTGCCATGCTGCCGCAACCGATAAAACCAATTTTTCGATTCATCTTAAAATCCTCTCTTTACTTCATTTTCTCCTTAAACAGTGTATCACGAGGGGCAGAAAAAACGAAAAAGTGCTTGCAGTCCTTTTTTAGACAGGGAGCTGTTGTATCAGCAAATGCGGTGTGATAGTATCGTACTTAGCATGAATAAATAGGGGGCAATTTACGTGGAGTACGTGGATCCCATTAAAGATATCGATAAAATAATGGAAATGAAAAAGCTGTTAAGGAAGCAGTCGCAGCGGGACCTGCTGCTCTTTGTCCTGGGAATCAACACCGGGATCCGGGTGAGTGACCTGCTTTCGCTTAAAGTCGAAGATGTATGGGATGGAACAGACTTTAAGGAGTTTTTATATATAAACGACACCAAGCATGATGAAGTGAAGGCTTTTTATCTGAATAAAAGTGTAAGGACCGAATTAAACAACTATTTTATGCAGACAGATTTCAAGGGCTGTGATTACCTCTTCAAGTCAAAAAAGAATGACCAGCCCATTACTAGGCAGCAAGCCTACCGCATTATCCACAACGCGGCGATGGAGGTGGGGGTGACCGGTAAGATCGGCACACATACCCTTCGAAAAACCTTTGGATACCATGCCTACCGGAAAGGAATCGCCATCTCCATCCTAAAATCAATCTATAACCACACCACCCCAACTGAAACCCTCCGCTATTTGGGGATTGATCGGAACGATAAGCATCTGGTTAAGGTGGATGTGAACCTTTAGGGGGAAGGGATGGACCGGAGTATAGTAGCAGATAATCTTTAAGTGACATGCAGGGAAGAAGGTTGGACTTCGGGAATCCGGCGGGAATGACACTTGAAAGGTAAAAATGATCTTAAATCAATAGTATGGATAAAAGCCATCGCAGGTCCCAGCTTGCGATGGTTTTTTACTCCATATTCAATGGCGTGATTTCCAGTTCTCCGGTTCCGCGTACAACCTTTTTCATAAAGGCCTTTTCAGGGTCAAGAACACCCATTAAATGGCTGATGGCCTTCTCAGGAGCGACCTTCTCGCCGCATGTAAATCCATCTACAGCCGCATAGCCTTTTTCCGGATAAGTGTGGATTGACAAATGGCTTTCGGATAAAAGGATCAGTACCGTAGCTCCGATTGGTTCAAAGGCTTTTCCTTGAATGGCAACGATCTTTGCCCCGCTGGCTTCAGCGGCAGCTGCCATCTCCTTTTTCAAGAACTCTATGTCGTTAAGCTTATCAAAATCCACTCCCCAGAAATCGGCTAAAATATGGTTTCCTATTGTTTCATAGGTCATGGCTGTCCCCTTTCATTCCGCACCATTTCTTGTTCTTTGTTTACAATACCCAATGTCTATGTATTTTAGGCAAGTGCTTATAGCCGGATCCGTCGGCAAGTTGAGGACAATGGAAGCGGGGGAATAATCGTGGAGAAACATTTGTGAGTGTAATGGAATTCCGCGCCAATGCAGCGGCTATTGTGCCGAAATGTTTTTGGAAGGTATTTACTGGTGAATACTGTATGAAATAAAACAAACAATTGATAAAATAAAAGCACTAAGGGTCAGGCACGCATCAGTGCTTTACCGCGAAAACGGGGGTCAGGCACGCGTCGGTGCTTTAGCGAATGAAAACCCCAAAAGGAATGAAGATGAATGCAGCGGACGAAAATGCCTATCTATGAACAAATCGCGATTGATATTGCAAACAGGATTTATAATGGAAAGTTTAAGATCGGGGAAAAGATTCATGGCCGCTCCACACTGGCCAGTGAGTATAACGTATCTCCGGAAACGGTGCGAAAAGCGGTCAAGATATTGGAAGATGTAGAAATTGTGAAATCGACCAAGGGCAGCGGAGTGGTCATCTCCTCTAGGGAGAATGCGTTCAAATACATCAACCGCTTTTCCAGCCTTGCCAGCATCAAGGACCTGGAAAAACAGGTGAACAGCCTTCTGCAGGAAAGGAAGAGGCTGGACGATGAATTGAATCAAACCATCGATAAGATCATCGATTATTCCGGAAAGCTGCGCCATACGAACCCGCTAACCCCAATTGAAGTCGAAATCAATGCCGGGTGCAGCCATATAGGCAAGACGGTCTCTGAGGTAAAGTTTTGGCAAAATACTGGGGGAACCGTTGCCGGCATTAAAAGGCAGGGGGACATCGTGCTCTCGCCTGGTCCATATGCCACTATCCAGGAAGGCGACGTTTTGCTCATCATCGGGGATGAAAAGACTTATGACCGGGTAATGAATTTTTTGAAGGAGTAATTCGGGGGACGGGCGAGATTATAGTAACGCGGGGCGCATTGGCAGGTTGCTGTAATGGGCCCCTTTGTCACGATTTGGACACCGTTTTTTCAATAAATCAAAATAATCGATGCATAAGTAAAAATAATCAATCCATAAAAGCAGGGAATCAATCTATAAATTAATTTTATCGATGCATAAATTTGGGGGACCCGGTGTTTAACGTGGGAAATAGGCTGTAAGAAGAGGAATTTGTCTAGATATCGGATGTTAACAGCTGGAATATGACCAAGTGAGAGTAAAACGGGGCTAATCTATCTAAAAACCTGTAAAAAGTGACTATTTTTAAACTAAAAATCAACAGCTGAACCGAGGATGCACAAGGTGGATTCTGCCCCTCATTACAGCGACGAGTTTGGGACCAGGCGCAAAGGTCATGAGTCCATATGGGAGGCGCAGCCAATAAACCTGGAAACCACCGGCTCATTTCGCCAACCCAATAAGACAACACTCCCAAAAAAACTACTATACGAACCTTGCTCACACTTCACCCTAATAAAAAAACAAGGCGGAATTACTCCACCTTGCCTCCAATCAAGCCTTCTTCAACCAGGAATTCTTTTGCTACCTTTTCAGGTGATTCCTTCAGGCTGTCGACTTTATAGTTAAGCTCGCGCATTTTTTCTTCGGTCAGCTTGCCGGCAAGCTGGTTAATGACACCTTCGAGCTCTGGATATTCTTTTAAAGTATCTTCTCTTACAAATGGCACCGCATAGTATGGCGGGAAGAAGCCCTTGTCATCTTCCAGTACTTTGAGCTTGAATTCCTCAAGCAAGCCGTCTGTTGAGAAAGCATCGATGACATCTGTTTCCCCGCTGGTTAGTGCAGTATATCTCAATCCGCCATCAACCGCTTTTGTACCGGCGAATTCCATATTATAAGCATCGGCCAGACCTTTCATGCCGTCCTGACGGTTGGTAAATTCAATCGTCGCGCCAAGCTTCAATTCATTGCTTACCTTCGCAAGATCGGAGAAAGTCTCCAATCCGTATTTATCGGCAGTATCCTGTCTGACAGCCAATGTATACGTGTTGTTGAATCCAAGCGGCTTTAATGTCTTAATATTATATTTGCTGCTGAATTCTTTTTGGACAATATCATATACTTGATCAGGGTCGTTCATGGCTTCTTTCTTTAAAATATTGACGAGACCCGTTCCGGTATACTCTACGTACATATCAACATCGCCTTTGTTCAAGGCGCCAAAGACTACCTGTGTTCCGCCTAGGTTCAGTTTTCTTTCCACTTGCAAATCTGTTTTATCTTCAATCAAGTCGGCCAATACATGACCTAATACAACCGCCTCGCTGAAGTTCTTCGACCCGATCGTAATTTTATCCTTGGCATTGACCATCGGATAAACATAAGCCATTCCGATACCTAAAATTAAGACTGCTGCGGTAGCCGTAACGATTACCTTCTTGGCTTTAGAGCTACCTTTCGCAGGGGCACCCGATTTTCCTTGACGATTCGTATAAGAAATTTTCGACTCCAGACGTCCAACAATAAAATCGATCAAAAGCGCAAGAATACAAGCAGGGATCGCGCCGGCAAGAATCATATTGTTATCAACGGTAGAAACTCCAGAAAATACAAGATATCCAAGACCGCCGGCACCGACGAATGCCGCAATCGTCATCAAGCCGACAGCTGTTACGGCGGATATTCTGACACCTGCCATGATGATCGGGAATGCAAGCGGCAGCTGGATCTTCCGCATGGTCTGACTTTTCGTCAATCCAATCCCCTTGGCAGCTTCCAAGATGTCTGGTTCAATATTGGTCAAGCCAGTGTACGTATTCTTCACAATTGGCAAGAGGGAGTAGAGCACAACCATGACAATGGCCGGTGTACTGCCAATCCCTATAAAAGGAATCAGGAAACCGAGCAGGGCCAAACTTGGTACTGCCTGAACAACGTTCGCTGTCCCGATAATTGGTTTCGACAGTTGTTTATTTTTAGAAACGAGAATGCCAAGCGGCACCCCGACGACAATGGCAATCAGTACGGAAACAACACTCAAGTACAGGTGCTGTCCAAGTAAATCCAGAATCTGAGCATAATTTCCTTTAAGATAATTTAAAAATTCACCCATTAAAATGCCACCTCCAAATCAAGCAGCTGACTGCTTAAGGCAGACAGGATGCTGCTGCGGGTAATCAATCCAGTCAACTTATTTCCACTGTTCACCACTGGCAAATAGCCAATTTTATGTTCATTCATGATTTTAAGAACTTCTATCAGGTTATCGTCCTCGGAAACGGCGAAAACATTTTGCTCCATCACATCATCAATCAGGGAAGTCCGCTCCTGAAGCTTGATGTTTTTCAGGGTAACAAGACCGAGAAGTGTGCTCTGGCGGTCGGTCACCATCAGGCTGTCGACCTTGTTTTCCTTCATGATTTCAATCGCCTGCAGGACATTCCGTTTTGGCGTCACTTTGACAGGATTGGAAATCATGATATCGGCCGCCTTCAGCACCTCAGGGTTATTCCAGACACGGCGCTTTCCGATAAAGCTCTCAACAAACTCGGAAGCCGGGTTCTTAAGAATGTTTTCGGGTGTATCGTATTGCAGGATATTTCCGTCTTTTAAGAGGCAGATTTTATCGGCGATTTTATACGCCTCGTCCATATCGTGGGTAACAAAAATGATGGTTTTATTCAATTCCTTCTGCATATTGAAAAGTTCTTCCTGGAGGGAACTTCTGGTAACGGGATCTAGTGCGCTGAAGGGTTCATCCATCAGGATGATATCGGAGTTAGTAGAGAAGGCGCGTGCTACCCCAACTCTCTGCTGCTGTCCGCCGCTTAATTCCTTGGGGAAGCGGTGCATGTATTCCTCAGGGTTTAAGCCAACAAGCTCAAGCAGTTCAACGGTTTTCTTTTCGATTGCCTCGGGATCTTCGCCCTTAAGCTTCGGAATAAGTTCAAGATTTTCTTTTATCGACATATGCGGGAAGAGACCGGTGTTTTGAATCACATAGCCAATATTCCGGCGCAATTCAATCGGGTCAATTTTCGAAATATCCTTGCCATCAACAAAGATTTTACCGGATGACGGGTGAATCAGCCTGTTAATCATTTTCAGCAAAGTCGTTTTCCCGCAGCCGCTCGGCCCGATAAAAACAACCAGCTGTCCAGCTTCAATATTGAGGCTGAAGTCATCGATCACTGTCTTGCGGTTATATTTTTTTGTAATATTTTCAAACGTAATCATTCCATACCTCCTGTTAGTCTCTGTATCTCTCTAGTTAAAAAGTAACAACCCTATTATAACATATAAGTTGTTTGTTGTGAGAAATAACTTCCGGCTGTATAAAAAAGGAAAACAAATCAGCCGGATTTCTATGGATAAGAGGTTTATACCCATTAAACTACATATTTAATCCTAGCTTTGCTAAATAAGTCGCTTGCTTACCTTATGAAGAAAGTCTTAGGCAGCGAACGAGAAATGTTATAATAGAATTGTAATACCTGCATTCAAGGAGGCACCCATTATAAAAAAAGTTATTAAGCTTCTATATATAGCTGCCGGATTCTTATTTTTAGGCCTGGGAATCGTAGGCATCCTGCTGCCGGTCCTGCCAACCACTCCTTTATTGCTTCTGGCTTCATTCTTTTTTGTAAAAGGATCGGAGCGCTTCGAAGTCTGGTTTAAAGGGACCAGCATTTATAAAAAGCATCTCGAAGGCTTTCTCCGGGAACGGGCCATGACCTTAAGGCAAAAGATTACCCTTAATCTGTTTGCGGATGCCATGATTGCGATTGCTTTCTTCACCGTTGACATTCTCGCAGTACGGCTAATACTATTAGTGATTGTGATTTACAAGTATTATTATTTCGCAGCGAAAATTAAAACGGTCAAACAAAAACAGCGAGGTTGAAGACAGCAAGGACTGAACATTTCGGACTTGCTGTCTTTTTATGCATGTAGGCAAATATTCCTAATTTGCCAAGCATATATTCAAAGAGAAGGAATACGGCTGCTCCAGCTAGAATACATCGGTAAGGGCTCTTAAGCCTTTTTTAAAATGAGTGCGGGTTTGGGGGACAGATGGTGAAAGGAATTCGGTATTTCTCTTTAATAACACTGGCGGCTGTCACAATCGGCGTCCTGCCCCAGGCTGCAGCAGCAGAGGCAGACAAGCAGAAGCCGACCATTGAAGACTTTTTGGAAGAAGTGCGCAAAGACCAATTAAAATATGAAAAAGAAATGAAAGATAAAGAAAAGCTAAAGACCACCCTGGATAAGCAGCAGCAGAAGATCAGGGACGAAATCAGGAAGCTGGACGAAGAAGCTGCGAAGGTCAATGAAGACATCAGGAGCCTTCAGCCACAAATGAAGACTATTAATAATGAAATAACAGAGCTGAAAGTTCAAATTGATGATGCAGGTAAAATCATTGCTAAGCGGGAAATAGTGATTAAGGAACGCCTTCGAACCCTGCAAAAGCAAGGGAGAGGGATTTCCTATGTGGATGTCCTTCTTGGAGTGGAAGACTTTGGAGATTTTATCGATGCTGCCAAAGCTACCACTGCCATTCTCGATGCAGACAAAAGAATGCTGGAGGTCCATTACCGCGACCAGCAGGAGAAAGCCAGCAAAGAAAAGGAACTGCAGAAAAAACTGGCTGCCCTTAAACAAAACCAAGCCAAACTGGAAGCTTTAAAAAAAGAGCAGCAGGCTAAGGTGGCGGAAAAGAACGAGGCAATGGCCTCCCTAAAAGCAGACCAGCAGGAAGTGGAAGCGGACCTGCTTGATATATCCGAGGTTCAGGAACTCATCGAGGCGCAGGAAAAAGCCATTCTGAAAGAAATCGAAGAAAGGAAAAATCCAAAGAAGAAGGAAGAGCAGGAGCCAAAGGTAGAGCCAGAAAATAAGCAAACACCTTCCCAAGATAAAGAAGAAGCCGAGCTCTTCATCAAACCGACAACAGGGAGTGTTACATCAGAGTACGGCCAGCGCTGGGGCACCCTCCACGCAGGAATCGACATCGCCGACAAAACCGCTGACACCAAAGTCGTAGCCGCAGCAAGCGGAACCGTCATCCGGTCCTATTATTCCAGCACCTACGGGAACTGTGTGTTCGTCACCCACCAGCTGGGCGGCGAAACTTACACCACCGTCTACGCCCATCTTGAAAACCGCGTTGTTAAAAGCGGACAGCAAGTTCAACAGGGGCAGCTGCTCGGCTACATGGGCAACACCGGCCACAGCTTCGGCAAGCATCTGCACTTTGAGATTCATGAAGGATTGTGGAATATCACGAAGAGTAATAGTGTGGATCCAAGGGGGTATTTGAATATCTAAGAGTTATGCCTGGAGAATAATATTCTCTAGGTTTTTTAATTGGGATATTCTAGTCGAAATCTAATGGTGGATTTTGTCGATTGAAAGTTCTAAATATTTATCCACGTTACATTGACACAGACAAAGGGAGGTGGTATTTTTATTTTAGCAGATCGTTCTCTATAATGAACAACCTATTCTTTAAAAAAAGCATTTTGATCATGATAAATAAGTGTCTGCCAAACAGGAGGAACCCATGAGTGCAATAGCCGGAATCATCAACTTCAATAAAGAACCAATCAATCGAGACTACAGCCTGAATATGATGAAAGCCCTAGAGAAGTTTCCGGCTGATGATATCCGAGTATTCCAGAAAGATAATGTCTTCCTTGGATGCCATGCTCAATGGATCACACCAGAATCAATTGGCGAACCACTTCCATTTTACGATACAGAAAGGCAGTGTGCCATCACGGCTGATGCCATTATCGATAATCGCGACGAATTGTTCGAAAAGCTGCAAGTTGACCGGACCAAAAGAAAAACAATGCCAGACAGCCAGTTAATTTTGCTAGCTTACTATAAGTGGGGAGAAGAAAGTCCCAAGCATCTGGTCGGTGATTTTGCCTATATGATTTGGGATGAGAGGAAGCAGAAGCTGTTTGGGGCTAGGGACATATCTGGATACCGCACTCTTTATTATTACAATGACTCAAACGCAAATCGCTTTGCTTTTTGTACAACAATAAATTCAGTACTAACAATACCTTATGTTGAAAAAAAATTAAATGAATTATGGTTAGCAGAATATTTAGCTATTACAGGAACGATTGATAGTGTGGACGCTGTAATGACACCTTTTAAAGGTATCAATCAAATTCCCCCTGCACATACTGTTTCAATAACTATAAATGAGATAAAACTACACAGATATACCTCATTTTTTACAGGGGAGCGTTTAAACCTTAAGTCGGATAATGAATATGTAGAAGCATTTCAGGATGTTTTTAAAAAAGCTATTACTGCTAGGTTGCGTACACACCGTAAAATTGGATCTCAGTTAAGTGGGGGATTAGACTCAGGTGCAGTTGTTGGATTTGCAGCAAAAGCATTGAGTGAAATGAATAAATCATTACATACATTTAGCTATATCCCTGCGAGTGACTTCATAGATTTTACACCAAAAAGATTATTCCCTGATGAAAGACCTTATATAAAGGAAACAGTAAAATTTGTAGGAGGAATTTCAGATCATTATTTTAACTTTGATGGGAAAGACTCATACTCAGATATAGAAGATTATCTTGAGATAATGGAGATGCCGTACAAATTTTTTGAAAACTCATTTTGGCTTAAAGGTATGTTTGAGAAAGCTCATGAAAAAGGGATTGGTGTATTACTCAATGGAGATAGGGGAAACTTTACAATTTCATGGGGGAATGCACTGAACTATTATTCGAAACTTTTAAAAAGGTTAAAGTGGTTACGACTTTTTGATGAAATTAACAAATACAGCAAAAATGTAGGTGGTCCAAGGCTTCGAAGATTACCTGAAATTGCTAAATTGGGGTTTCCGGTTATTAATAAACTCCTTCAATCTAATACTAATGATATAAATCCAATTCTAATCAACCCAGATTTTGCCGAACGAACGGGTGTTTTAAATAAACTTAAGGATTACGGTTTAGATCAAACAGGGTGGTTGTCTTCCCCTAATTTAGATGAGCAAAGAAGAGTACTTTTGGAGGATATTTTTCCATGGAATGCAGGAAATACCCTAACTTCGAAACTCTCTTTACGTTATTCCTTATGGAAACGTGATCCAACAAATGATATTAGGGTAGTTCGTTTTTGTCTATCTTTACCTGACGAACAATATGTACAAAATGGATTAGATAGAGCTCTTATAAGAAGATCCACTGAATCATATCTTCCTAACTTTGTTAGGTTAAACCAAAGAACTAGGGGTGTGCAAGGTGCAGATTGGGTTCATCGAATAATTCCTTTTTGGGATAACTTTAAAGAAGAATCTAGAGCTCTTATTAACGATAAAAGAATATTAGAATTAATGGATGGTCAAGTACTTAGATCTGCCTATTTAAAGATAGAGGATGGTCCTAAGCCTGAAAATGATACAGATAATGATTATAGAATTTTAATGCGTAGCTTAATTGTATATCGTTTTATCAAAAAGTTCGCTTGAAAGGGGGTGAGAAAATGAAAAAAGAATGGCAGACACCTGAATTAGTAGTTTTAGATGTAAATAATACAATGCTGACAACTAAGGGTCAAAAGTTAGATAATGACTTCCCTTCAGGAACTGATTTAGGAGATTTAACTTTAAGCTAAAAAACATCTATTTAAGCAATTATTAGTATTTTGATAACGTTGCTTACTGTAGGAGAAAAACAATATTTTAGGGTATTAACTACTTCTCTAATAAGCCCTTATAGCTCAATGAGCATAAGGGCTTTTAATATCATATTAGGTACATTGGAGTGGGAAAATGTTAAGTATAAAAAATAAAACCTTATATAAAGCATTTGGTTTATCAATCAATAGCGAAATCCCTTTGTCCGATTTGTCACCATCAGAAAGTGGAGAGGGGACAGCAGACATTGAAGTGCTAATAGAAGATTTATCAAAACCATGGATTAAAATGACAGATAATCAAAGTCAATTTGTGGTTAAAGAAAATCTAGTAATGTTTAAAGTGCCTAATCTTGCGATTTTTGCCATTCAAGATGGTAAAAGAATTATTGTTAGCCCTGCAAAAAATTACGAAGAAGACATGATGCGCTTATTTATACTAGGTACTTGTATGGGTGCCCTATTAATGCAGAAGAGAATATTACCTTTACATGGAAGTGCGATTGCAATTGATGGAAAAGCCTATGCTATTATTGGGGAATCAGGTGCAGGAAAGTCGACTTTGGCTTCGGCTTTCTTAAAAAGGGGCTATCAACTTCTAACTGATGATGTAATTGCATTATCTATTTCTAAAAGTAGCCTCCCCATAATTACACCATCTTATCCACAGCAAAAATTGTGGCAAGAGAGTTTAAAAGAATTTGGAATGGAATTCTCTACGTATAGTAAGGTTTATCAACGGGAAACTAAATTTGCTGTTCCTGTACCAACACAATTCTATCGTGATCCATTACCACTAGCTGGTATTTTTGAATTAGTTAGATCAGAAAGTGAGAGCTTGGACTTAATAAAAATTGAAGGACTTGATCGGTTACAGACTCTGTTCAATAACACTTATCGGAATTTTCTAATTCCATCCCTTGGACTACTGGAATGGCACTTTAATATATCTACTAGTATTGTTAGCCAAACTAGGATGTTTCAATTGCAAAGACCCATTAATAGTTTTACCGCTCATCAACTGGTATCTCTCATATTAAATTGCCTAAATAAGGAGGAAAAATAAATGTTAAATACAGTTAAGCTATCATTGCAATCAAACGTTGTACAAGGTGAAGGGAACATTGTTAGTGAGATGGATGGGGAAAAAGTAATGCTTAGTATTCATAATGGAAAATACTACAATTTGGGTGAAGTAGGGGGAAACATATGGGTTATGCTCAAATCACCGATTCTTGTTAGTGAATTAATTGAATTATTGTTAAGCGAATATAATGTGGATTATAGCAAATGTAAGGCACAAGTAATGTCATTTTTAGAACTATTAACAAGAGAAGGATTGATTCAAATTAAAGAGGCCAAGGAAAAGTGAAAAAGGTTAGGATATTTTTATCGTACGATATGAAAACAAAATTATTATTTCTAGAAGCTTTTTTACTTCTAGGATGGGCTAGGTTTCTTAAAACCCTGCCATTTTCTAATATTGTACCTTCATTAGGTCAGCATATGAAAGAAACATCTTTAGAAATTAATGATTATAATAAAAAAACGCTTAAGAATGTCTCTAATGCTGTAAATATTATGAGCCGCTATACCTTATGGGAAAGTATGTGTCTTGTTAAGGCGATTGCTGCCATGAAAATGCTTGAAAAGCGAAAGATTGAAAGCACTATATATTTTGGTACGGCCAAAGACGCTAATGGTAATTTAATTGCGCATGCCTGGCTCCGCAGTGGTCCCTATTATATAACTGGGGCAGAAGTAATGAACCAGTTTGTAGTAGTCAGCAAGTTTGCCAAAAAGATTCAGAAATAAAATCATGTAGATAATTCAAACCATGATTCATTTTTACGCTTTATAGACAAGCCGCGAGAATTCTTGCCTTCCTGGGAGGATATAGATGAAACATTTATTATTTTTTGTGGGAAATATTTTTTCATTTTCAGGAAGAATCTTATACTTAAACCTACTTGGAATGATATTAATAGGGTTATTAGAGGGTATTGGAATTCTTCTTTTAGTTCCTTTTATAAAGTACACAGGTGTTTTAAATGTCGGGTTAGAAAATAAATCCCAAGTACCTTGGATTGATAATATATTTGATAGTATTCCTCAAGAGATTAGGTTGGCAATTATATTGGCAATCTATGTTGGTATAATTATTGGACATAGTTTTTTTCAACGAAATCAAACAATCTTAAACACACAAATACAACAAAAGTTTCTTAGTCATTTAAGAAATGAAACCTATAAGGTTCTCATGCAGACAAACTGGGGATTCTACTTAAAGAATAGAAAATCAGATATTATCAATGTAATGACTACAGAGATTATTCGCGTAAGTAGTGGAACTAATTTGTTTCTAAACTTTGTAGCTGCTTTAGTTTTTACTTTGATTCAGGTAACCATCTCATTTTGGTTGTCCCCAATAATGACAATTACGGTTTTGATTTTTGGTTTCGTACTTATCTTTTTTTCGAAAAGATTTATAAAAAAGTCAAGTAAGATAGGAGAAGAAACTATTTTATTATCGAAAATCTATATGGCGGGAATATCTGATCACTTTAACGGAATCAAAGATATTAAAAGTAATTCATTGGAAGAATCGCATATAGATTGGATGCAATCATTTAGCTTGAAGTTTGAAAAAAATGTAGTCAATTTAATAAAATTAAAGACTAAATCACAACTAATTTTTAAAGTTGTTTCTGCTTTTTTAATAGCAGGATTTGTGTATTTTTCAGTTAAAATGTTTCAGGCACAACCGGCTCAGGTTATGTTGATAGTCGTTATTTTCACTAGAATTTGGCCAAGATTAAGTGGTATTCAATCAAATTTAGAGCAATTGGGAGAAATTGAACCATCTTTTAAGTATCTAATCTCCATACAAGAAGAATGTAAAAAAGCCAAGGAAATACATGGTAACGAAAATACTAATATTAGTGCGATTAAAATAAAAAAAGGATTACAATTTCTAGATGTAACTTTTCGCTATAATATAGATCAATCCCTGTATACTCTTAAGGATATAAATCTAAAGATTCCTACAAATAAAATGACAGCAGTAGTTGGTCGTTCAGGCGCAGGAAAGAGTACATTAATTGATTTGTTAATGGGGCTAAATAAACCAGAAGAAGGTCAAATATTAATTGACGGGATTCCTGTAAAAGGGGAAAATTTACTACCACTCAGACGTTCAATAAGTTATGTTCCGCAAGATCCTTTCCTTTTTAATGGAAGTATTAGGGAAAACTTACTTATGATTGAACCACATGCTACGGATGAACAATTATGGAAGGCATTAGAATTTTCTTCTGCAGCTGAGTTTGTTTCAGGGCTTCCTAAAGGGCTTGATACCCTTATAGGAGATCGTGGTATTAGACTATCTGGAGGTGAACGTCAACGCCTAGTTTTTGCTCGAGCAATATTAAGGAAACCATCAATTCTTGTACTGGACGAAGCAACCAGTGCCTTGGATTCGGACAATGAAGCCAAAATTCAGGCTGCACTGGAAAAATTAAAAGGCGAAATGACAATTGTTGTTATTGCTCATCGTTTATCAACCATAAAAAATGCCGATCAAGTTATAGTATTAGACCAAGGGCGGATTATTCAACAAGGGGGATACAATCAATTAGCTTCCGATAAAGAAGGAATATTTAATCACCTTTTAGAGCAGCAAATGAATGCCGTGTAATTAATTCTAAATATGTTATGAATTGTCAGTAAGTCATTGACATGTTCTATATATAGAACTAAAATAAGGGTATGAAGTTTAATGATCATATCATTTCTATACATCTAATGATCAAATCATTTCTATAATACATCTAAAAAATATACCCTTTTTTTTGTTTTGTTTGTTCTGTGTGGAGAACAAAGAGCGGGGGGTAAAAAATGAAGGTAAGGTGGTAAAATGGTTAATTTTAACGAGCCGAATTATAAAGCAAAAGATATTAACCTAAAAGAAATTTTTATCCTTTTAAAGAAAAGAGCTTGGATCATTTTCTTGCTTACAATTATTTCTACTGGAATAGGTTATGTTTATAATTCTTCCTCAACCACCTATCTGTATTCTACTTCTGCAAGGATTTATATTGATGCTGAAGGTGCAAGTCTAATGAAGACCCTTCAAGTTATTATAAAAGATTCCTCTGTTTTAGAAAAAGTTGTAGAGGATTTAAAGCTGAATCGAACACCAGAAGCATTAGCCAATCAAATTACGGTACAAAATGTAGAAGAATCCCAGGTAATCAGCATTAGTGTTATTGATCAAAACCCAAACCTTGCTGCTAATATAGCAAATACAACTGCAGAAATATTCCGGAAAGAGGCGCCTGATATTGTTGACTTTAAAGCTATGAAAGAATTATCCGAAGCAAAGGTCCCAATAAATCCAATTAACGAGAAGTCAAATCGGCCAGTAATCTTAGCTTTTATTATTGGTATTGCTGCAGGAATAGGTTTTGTATTCTTACTCGATTCATTAGATAACAGCTTCCGTTCAAATAGGGAAGTGGAAATATTGCTGGAATTACCTGTCTTAGGCAGAGTATCCAAAATGAACAGTAAAAATATAAACATGAAAAGTAATATACAATCTGCAGTAAATATGGGGGGTGAGAGCAGTGTTACTAAGTAAACGAAAAATAGCTACAAGACAAAGAAGGAACTTAGTTACATACTCAAATCCTGATTCGCTGATTGCTGAGCAATTTAGGGAAATTCGAACAAATATTTCCTTCGTAACAAAAAAAGGAAAGTGTCCTGTATTATTAATTACATCTCCAGCTGGAGGAGAAGGCAAGTCTACTACTGCTGCCAATCTGGCTGTTTCCATGGCTTCACAAAAAGAAAATGTTCTATTGATTGATGCAAACTTAAGGGAACCCGCCTTGGATTATATTTTTAAGATTTCACATTCAGTAGGTCTGACCGATGTACTTGTAGGTAAAGCTTCCTTAGAGGATGCCGCTTATCGTACAGAAATTGGGAGACTAGAAATCCTCACTGCGGGCATAAGCCCCAAAAATCCAACTGAGATACTGGAATCAGAAAGAATGAAAGACCTATTGCAAGAAGCTATGACAAAATATGATGTGATTTTAATAGATTCTCCAGGAGTACTGAAGGTTGCTGATTCTAGAGTATTAGCCAATAAATGTGATGGGGTCATACTGGTTGTTAGTTCAAGTTCGACTGGGCACGAAAAAGCATGGGAAGCAAAAAAAGCTCTTGAGTTTGCCCAGGCAAATATCGTCGGAGTAATTATAAATGAAATGAAATAAGTTATTGTAACCAATAAAAATTTATTGGTATTATTTTTTAATCATTTGTTCTTTATTAAGAATATATTGTGCTATAAAAGAAATTTGGCGATGTCTCCTTGCCGGTATCAATGGAGGCACTCGGTCATGCTGTGGGTTTGAAAAACCTTAGACGCCAGTCGTCGAAAGTGTGGTGTGAGGAGGGGTTGAATGCCCCCTATTTAATTAAAATCTTTCATTTTCAGGTCTGGGGACGGCCTTAAAATGAAAGATTTTAATTTATTTCGAAATAAGGGGTGCAAAAGGAATGAATGTCGATAATTATCCTAAATCGATCAGGAAGGCGGTTAGATACATTAAGCAGGGTGCCACGAGAAAAGGGCTTGAGGAAATTAGGAAGCCATTGATTACATCAAGAAGAGAACAGCCAGTCTAAAATAATAAAAGGATACGAACTTGAAGGGAAAGGAAAGAGATTATGACCTATAAGCAAAGGCTGTCTTTATTTATTTTTATTGATTCCTGTATTGTTTTATCTGCTGTATTTTTCAGCCGCTTTTTGGTGAACGGCACACTAAATGTCATTACGGCTCCCATGTTGATTATGGCTGTTGCCATCTTGTGCAGTCATCATATCTTATCTTTAAAATTGAACTTATACAAAAAAGCATGGGAATACGCAAGCATCGGAGAATTAATCATCATATTTAAAGTTGTCACCAGTTCCATTCTACTGGCAGCTATATTTCAGCAGTTGATCATTCATGAAATCTACTTCAGGCTCTTGTCCGTTACCTGGCTGCTGCATATATCTTTAATCGGTGGTTCTAGATTTTGCTGGAGAATGTATCGCGATTTGTATATGAACAAGAATACAAATAAAAGGCGGACATTGATTGTTGGCGCGGGATCCGCTGGAACGATGGTTGCCCGTCAGCTTTTGAAGAACCAGGAAGCTGGGTTGCTCCCTGTTGGATTTATTGATGATGACAAGAAAAAGCATCAGCTTGATATCCTGGGGATACCTGTTCTTGGTGGAGTCAGAAAAATTGAATTCCTTGTAAAAGAAATGAAGGTTGATCACATTGTCATTGCCATTCCGTCTCTGTGTAAGAAGAAGTTGAACATAATTTTCCAGGAGTGTGCCAAGACGAATGCAAAGACACAGATTCTTCCGATGATCGAGGATTTGGTTACTGGAAAGATATCCGTAAGTCATTTCCGAGATGTTCAAGTAGAGGATTTACTGGGCAGAGAGCCTATAAAGCTCGATATTGAGAGTATATCAGAATATCTTACTGGGAGAACCGTGCTTGTAACAGGGGCAGGAGGGTCAATAGGGTCAGAAATATGCCGTCAGATTGCCCCATTTAATCCCGCCCGGCTTATCTTATTAGGTCATGGTGAAAACAGTATTTACTCCATTGAAATGGAGTTGAAAGAGAGCTTTGGGAACACTGACATCCTGTTCATTACCGAAATCGCCGATATGCAGGATGGAGATAAAATGGATCAAATCATGAGTACTTATACTCCGGATGTGGTCTACCATGCAGCTGCCCATAAACATGTTCCTCTCATGGAAAGAAACCCGGAGGAAGCGGTCAAAAATAATATATTAGGAACACTCAATGCCGCAAGAGCCGCCAGTTGGAATGGAGTTAAAACCTTTGTGATGATTTCCACAGACAAAGCTGTTAACCCTACCAGTGTAATGGGATCAACAAAAAGGCTGGCTGAAATGATCATTCAGGCAATGGACCAAAAGAGCGCTACTAAATTTGTTGCGGTCCGCTTTGGAAATGTTCTTGGTAGCCGTGGGAGCGTCATCCCGTTATTTAAGAAACAAATTGAAAAAGGTGGCCCTGTAACGGTTACTCACCCTGAAATGATTCGTTATTTTATGACCATCCCTGAAGCTTCAAGGCTGGTAATCCAGGCAGGATCCCTGGCAAGGGGCGGAGAGATTTTTGTTCTGGATATGGGAGATCCGGTGAAAATCGTAGATTTAGCAAAAAACCTTATCAAACTTTCTGGGAATTCCCTCGAGGAAATCGGGATAGAGTTCACTGGAATGAGACCAGGTGAAAAGCTGTTTGAGGAGTTGTTAAAAGAAGATGAAGTACATGATAAACAAGTCTATCCAAAAATTTATATCGGAAAAACATCGGAGCTCTATATAGAAGAAATTGAAATTTTATTAGAATCATTTAGTACTATGGAAAAAACAGAGTTAAGAGAAAAACTCTTAGAGCTCGCAAATAGAAAGTCAGCTGCAGTACAAGTTCTCTCAATACCAAGTTAGGGGTGTAAAGTTTGAAAGTTAAAAAAGCCATTATTCCAGCAGCAGGACTTGGGACAAGATTCCTTCCTGCAACCAAGGCAATGCCAAAGGAAATGCTGCCCATTGTAGATAAGCCAACCATTCAATATATCATTGAAGAAGCAATCGAATCAGGCATTGAGGACATTATCATAGTTACTGGAAAAGGAAAAAGGGCAATCGAAGATCACTTTGACCATTCATTTGAGCTTGAACAAAACCTTTTTGAGAAAGGAAAATATGAACTTCTTGAAGAGGTACAGAAATCCTCAAAGCTGGTGGATATCCATTATATTCGCCAAAAAGAACCGAAAGGACTTGGGCATGCCATTTGGTGCGCAAGGAAATTTATTGGGAATGAACCATTTGCCGTTCTTCTTGGGGATGACATTGTCCAAGCGGAAAAACCTTGTTTAAAACAAATGATTGAACAATATGAAAGATACAATGCCTCCATTCTCGGTGTCCAAGAAGTAAATCCTGATGAAGTTTCACGGTACGGAATCGTAGGTGGAAACCAAATAGATGAACGTTTTTATAGTGTAATGGAACTTGTGGAGAAACCGGTTAAAGAAGAGGCCCCTTCCAATCTGGCCATCATGGGCCGATATATACTGAGCCCAAGGATTTTTGAAATTCTGGAATGCCAAAAGCCTGGTGCGGGCGGAGAAATTCAATTGACGGATGCAATAGCAGCATTAAATCAATTTGAAGCCGTCCATGCTTTTAACTTTGAAGGTACTCGTTATGATGTGGGCGAGAAAATGGGCTTCATCCAGACAACAATAGAGTTCGCGCTCCAACGCGAGGATTTAAGAAACGATTTATTAAACTATCTCATTGCAGTTATGGATAAAGAAGTCCAAACATTAAAATAACGATGAAAGAAGATACTATCATGCATAAAAAAATTTTGTTTTGTGCAACGGTTGACTACCATTTTAAAGCTTTTCATCTTCCATATATGGAATGGTTCAAAGAACAAGGGTGGGAGGTCCATGTAGCTGCCAGCGGTGACATGGACCTCCCTTTTGTTGATAAAAAGTATAATTTACCTATAGTGAGGTCACCACTTAACCCTAAAAATCTTGAAGCATTTAAGCGATTGAAACGGATTATTGACGAGAATGAATATTCTATTGTAGACTGCCATACACCTGTTGGAGGCGTGCTTGCAAGGCTGGCATCCAGAGATTCAAGAAAAAAAGGGTCAAAAGTAATTTATACAGCTCATGGCTTCCATTTTTGCAGCGGTGCCCCAATTATAAATTGGCTTATTTACTATCCAGTTGAAAAGTGGCTGGCCAGTCTAACAGATTGCCTTATAACCATTAATGAGGAAGACTTTAGGTTAGCAATAGATGATAAATTTAGGGCGGGAAGAATTGAGCATGTTCATGGGGTAGGAGTGAATACGGATAAATTTAAGCCGGTAGACATAGAACGTAAAAAGATCCTAAGAGCAGCCTACGGCTATAAACCCGAGGATTTCATATTGTTTTATGCGGCAGAGTTTAATAAAAATAAAGATCAAAGATTACTTATTGAAGCTCTTTCTTTAATTAAAAATGATATCCCGAATGCAAAACTGCTGCTTGCAGGGGAAGGAAATCTTTTAGAGGAATGCAGAAAACTAGCCAAAGATCTTAGAGTAGATTCCATGGTTGATTTTTTAGGGTACCGAAAGGATATAGAACAGCTGTTGAAATTAGCTGATGCAGCTGTTGCCTCGAGTAGAAGAGAAGGACTTCCAGTCAATATCATGGAGGCAATGGCCACTGCTCTTCCAGTCATAGCCTCCGATAATCGGGGGCATAGAGAACTGATCATTAATAACAAGAATGGATGGATTATTGAGGATGCAAACGTTTATGAATTCGCAAATAAAATCAAACTTCTTGCGAATCAGCGCAGTTTTCTTTCCAAACTTGGAACCAATGGAAGGAAGCTGATCCTTCAAAAATACAGTACTAGTAAAATACTTGAAGAAAAGAGCTTATTATACAAATCATATATGGCAGAAGGGGAGGGTGCAGTATGGGCAATCCCTTAAGGATATTGCATGTGGTGGTCAACATGAACCGTGGCGGGGCAGAAACATTATTAATGAATCTATACCGTAATATTGATCGATCCAAAATCCAATTCGACTTTCTAACAAGTAAAGAAGGCGTTTTTGATGAGGAAATTAAGGATATGGGGGGAAGAGTTTACCGAATTCCTTATATTTCTGATGTTGGTCATTTTGGTTATATTAAGGAATTAAACAAATTTTTTTCAAGTAACAACGGATATAAAATTGTCCATTCCCACCTAGATAAAATGAGTGGGATTGTTCTTCGGGAAGCGAAAAAAGCCGGAATTTTAATAAGAATTTCCCACAGCCATAATACACAGAGTGAAGGTGGGCTGGCTGCTAAACTATATAAATGGTACACTGGCAAGCTTATCCTTCCAAATGCAACAAATTATTTTGCCTGTTCCCGGGATGCCGCACAATGGTTATTTCCCAAAAACACGAAGAATACAACTGTTTTAAAGAATGGGATAGAGTATCAACAATTTGCCTTTTCGCCAAATACACGTAAGCAAGTTAGGGGCGAGTTAAACATTCAAGATGATTTTTTTGTGCTCGGGCATGTAGGAAGATTTTGTTTGCAAAAAAATCACACATATCTTTTAGATATATTCGCAGAATTCCAACAGACTAATGAGAAATCAATTCTTGTCCTTGCAGGTGAGGGGCCGCTGAGAAAAGAGATCAAGCAAAAAGCCTGGAGGCTTGGTTTAGTAGATAAGATTCTTTTCTTGGGAGTAAGAAGTGATATTCATAGATTGCTCCAAGCCTTTGATTTATTTGTCTTTCCCTCTTTACACGAAGGTTTGCCTGTTTCACTTGTTGAGGCACAGGGCTCTGGCCTGCCATGCATTATATCAAGCGAAGTTTCTCGTGAAGTGGATCTTGGATTGAATTTAATTGAGTACGCCCCTTTAGATAACGCGAATGGTTGGGTTGAAAAAATAAAAATGACTGCTGAAAACAGGAACAATCGTAGTATTAAATCCAATAGCTTCATAGAAAAAGGGTATGACATTAAAGAAAGTGCCTATAAGTTGGAAGAATTTTATTTAAAGGCTGAAGGTATAACGATATGAAGAAATTAACGGTTTTTACACCTACTTATAATCGGGCGTATTGCTTGGGAAAGTGCTATGAAAGC
Organism: Mesobacillus foraminis; assembly: GCF_004340465.1. Taxonomy (GTDB): domain Bacteria; phylum Bacillota; class Bacilli; order Bacillales; family Cytobacillaceae; genus Mesobacillus_B; species Mesobacillus_B foraminis. The sequence continues at coordinate 25,221 of NZ_SLVV01000011.1, forward strand.
CTGGTGAAACAGACCTGTAAAGATTTCATTTGGTTAATAATTGACGATGGATCAAGCGATGGAACAAAAGAATTGGTAGAGAGTTGGAAAAAGGAAAATAAAATTGATATTAAATACGTTTGGCAGCAAAACATGGGGATGCATGGTGCGCATAATACCGCCTATGAGCTAATAGATACTGAATTAAATGTGTGTATTGATTCTGATGATTATATGCCAGAGCAAGCGGTTGAAAAAATTATTTCTATGTGGGAAAAGGACGGAAGCAATAAAATCAGTGGATTAATTGGCCTAGATGCCCATACTGAGGGAACAATTATCGGAACAAAGCTTCCAGGACAAATAGAAACATCAACTCTCTTTGAGCTTTACAATAAGTACGGAGTCACTGGGGATAAAAAACTTGTATATCGAACTGAGCTTACAAAACTGTATCCTTACCCTCTTTTTCAGGGCGAAAAATACGTTGGGCTGGCATATAAGTATTACAAACTGGACCAAAAATATAAGATGTTGCTCATGAATGAAGTTCTATGTTGTGTTGAATACCTAGAAGACGGTTCATCCCTAAATATGCTCAGGCAATACCTCAAAAATCCAAAGGGGTTTGCTTTTTATAGGAAAGAGTTGATGAAGCTGCCGTTTGCAAGCAATTCATTTAGATTCCGTCAGGCCATTCATTTTGTATCAAGCAGCATTATGACAAAGAATTGGCAGTTCTTGAAGGAAACACCCCAAAAAACAATGACAATCTTTGCTATCCCTTTAGGTATTTTGTTATATCTATATATTTCATCTAAAACACGAACTGCCTGAGGTAGTTTTTTATTGGAGTGAAGCAATTCCAATGTAATTGAAAGGGTAATTCCTACATGACTATATTATGGATTAATCTTGCCTTAGTCTTTCTACTTTCTTATTTTGCACGCTATTTTGCTTTAATACCAACTGGAACCTATATACCAGCAACTATTCGGCCAAGCAAAATCTTAATGTTGGGAACCATGTTGTGTTTTGTCCTTGTATCAGGTCTAAGGACGAATATTGGTGATACTTTTTTTTATATGCATGCCTTTGAAATGCATGATTTTACGTGGGACTTTATATTATCTCAGAAGGATATAGGTTTTGGTGTTCTTCAAATGATTTTAAGGTTGCAATCGAATGATGCACAAATTCTCATTTTTACTACGGCTGCGATTACTAATATTCTTATTATTTTTGTTTTGTATAAGTACTCTAGGTTATTTGAGATAAGTATTTATTTTTACATTACAGGTGGCTTGTTTTTAGTTTCCATGAATGGGCTTAGGCAATTTTTGGCAGCCTCAATTGTTTTTGCTGCAACCAATTTCTTAATTGAAAGAAGTACGCTTAAATATTTTTTGATTGTCATCTTTGCATCAACTTTTCACATTAGTGCACTAGTTCTCATTCCAATCTATTTTTTTGTAAAATACCGCGCTTGGTCAAAAGCTACTCTTGTTCTATTAGCTTTTGCGTTACTTATTGTTTTAGGATTTGAATGGTTTTCCTCATTCCTTTTTTCAACAATAAAGGATACCCAATATGGGGAATATCAAAGCTTTGCCGAAGGTGGGGCCAATTTTCTAAGGGTAGGGGTTTGCAGTGTACCCATTATAGTTGCTTACATGGGGAGAGAGAAATTAAGGAGAATCTTCCCTGAAAGTGACTATATTGTAAATTTGTCTTTAATAGGTTTAGCCATTATGTTAATTGCTACTCAAAACTGGATATTTGCCAGGTTAGCTATTTATTTTCAATTGTATCAAATAATATTGGTTGGCTGGATAGTAAAGCTTTTTAGTGAAAGGCAACAACGATTTGTTTATTACGGGATAATTGTTTGTTATTTTCTCTATTACTATTATGAATGTGTTATTAGTTTAAACATTGTATATAAAAGCAATTTTTTTAATATACCATAAAAGATTAATGTCTTTTTAACTAAAAAAATTAAAGAAATATATTGGAGGTGTTGTGAATGGCTATCCTTATTACTGGAGGAGCTGGGTATATCGGGAGTCACACTTGTGTAGAGTTATTAAATGGCGGCTACCAAATTGTAGTTCTTGATAACTTTAGTAATAGTAAACCAGAGGCGATAAGGCGTATTACTGAAATTACAGGAAAGCAGTTCATGTTTTATGAAATCGATTTATTGGACAGAGATAATTTAGAAAAAGTTTTCACAGAAAATAACATAGAAGCGGTAATCCATTTTGCTGGATTAAAAGCTGTTGGTGAATCCGTTGAATTTCCGCTTAAGTACTACCACAACAATATAGTGAGTACTATTGTTCTCAGTGAGGTAATGAACAAATTTGATGTGAAAAAATTGGTATTCAGTTCTTCTGCAACAGTATACGGAATCCCGGATAGTTGTCCAATTTCAGAGGATTTCCCATTAGGAGCTTTAAACCCCTATGGCAGAACAAAATTAATGATTGAAGATATCTTCAGTGACCTCTATGCATCTGATTCTGAGTGGAGCATTACTTTATTAAGGTATTTTAATCCAGTAGGGGCGCATAAAAGTTCAAGGATTGGGGAAGATCCCAATGGAACCCCGAACAATCTCATGCCTTACATAAGTCAAGTGGCAGTTGGGAAGTTACCGTATCTTAATGTTTTTGGGAAAGAATACCCAACTCCTGATGGAACAGGTGTCAGAGATTATATCCATGTACTCGATTTAGCCTTAGGACATGTAAAAGCACTTGGTAGAGCATTAAATGCAAAAGGGATCGAAGCATATAACCTTGGTACAGGAAAGGGTTATAGTGTAATGGAAATGATAAAAACATTTGAAAGAGTAACAGGTATAGACATCCCTTATAAAATTGTTAATGCTAGGCCAGGCGATACAGCGATCTGTTTTGCGGATCCAAAAAAAGCCAAAAAAGAACTCGATTGGATTGCCAAGTATGGTGTGGAGGAAATGTGTGCCGATTCTTGGAATTGGCAAATTAATAATCCTAACGGTTATGACCATAAAGAGTTAGCATTTATAGAAAAGTAGGAATCCCAGTTCTCAAGGAGATAGGGATTTTTTTATGTATTTTTTTAAGTGGGTGGAGTGAAATGGACAATTTACAGGAAAAGCAAGAACAGTTTAAAGCATTGTTAATTGATATTTTTACAAAAGGGCAAGATTCTAATTCTATTGAGATAAATGAAATGATTAGTGAGATTAAAACTAAGTTAATCAATGTTATTGAAAGTAATCAAGCGTAATAATGCTTTTATTTGTTTATTTAGGAGTTGCAATAAGATGAAGAGGCTCTTTGATTTAGTTATATCGCTAGGTTTATTTCTTGCTCTTATTCCAGTGATGTTGATCGTTGGGATAACCGTTCGTTTAGGACTTGGCTCTCCCATCATTTTCAAACAACAACGTCCAGGTTTGCATGGGAAACCTTTTTATCTTTATAAATTTAGAACTATGAATAACAAAACGGATTCATTTGGGAATCTGTTTCCAGACAACGTAAGATTAACCTCTTTAGGTAAGTTTCTAAGACGCATTAGTCTTGATGAATTGCCTCAATTGATCAATGTGATAAGGGGTGATCTTAGTCTCGTAGGGCCTAGACCCTTGTTAATGGAATATCTTCCTTTATACACCGGTGAGCAAGCAAAAAGACATTTAGTCCGTCCAGGAATCACGGGTTGGGCCCAGGTAAACGGGCGTAATAATATTGAATGGGAAGAAAAATTTCAAATGGATGTTTGGTACGTAAACAATCAATCATTTTTCCTTGATATTAAAATTTTAATCCTTACAGTGGATAAAGTGGTAAGGGCAGAGGGGATAAATCAGCCTGGAAATGCCACCATTGAAAGATTTAAGGGAACAAATTCAATGTGATGAGGGAAAGAAATGAAAATTGCTCTTATAGGAATAGGCGGTCACAGCAAGGTAATTCAAGAAATGATAAGTGAACAGGCTGGATGGGAGATTATAGGATATTTTGATGATCAGTATGAACAGGAATTTTTCAAGGATGAATGTTACTTTGGACCTATTCAAACCTCATTAAAGATGCATGAATATTTTTGCGATGTTAAGTACTTGGTTGCAATTGGGAATAATCGAACTCGGAAAAGTATTGTTGAAAAGTTAAATCTTCCCGCAGATTCTTATGCTACGTTGGTTCATAAATCTTCAATAATTAGCAAGCGTGCCATAATTGGACATGGAACAGTCGTTATGCCGGGAGCTGTAGTAAATACAGATTCACAAATCGGGCAACATTCAATTATTAATACAAATGCTGTTATTGAACATGATAACATGCTTGGCAGCTATGTTCATATCTCCCCCAATGCAACATTAACTGGAAATGTAAAAGCTGGGGATGGTGTTCAAGTAGGGGCGGGTGCTGCAGTTATACCATCGAAATCCATTGGAGAATGGGCGATTATAGGTGCAGGTGGTGTAGTAATAGAGGATATTCCTTCTTATAGTTTAGCAGTTGGAGTTCCTGCAAAATCACTTAGAAATACAGGAGAAGTATGAATGGAAAGTAAATCTAATAAAAAAAGAATTTTTCTCTCTTCACCTCATATGAGCGGAAAAGAACAAAAATATATTAAAGAAGCTTTTGAGACGAATTGGATAGCCCCATTAGGGCCTAATGTTGATGCCTTTGAAAAGGAAATTGCTTCTTTTGCTGGAACTAAAGGAGCGGTGGCTGTTAGTTCTGGAACTTCTGCTATTCATCTGGCACTTACATTGCTTGGTGTTAAAAAAGGAGATAAAGTATTTTGTTCAAGTCTTACCTTTGTTGCTAGTGCAAACCCGATTCTATATCAGGGAGCAGAACCAGTATTTATCGATTCAGAACCAGATTCATGGAATATGTCTCCTCAAGCATTAGAGCGTGCTCTAAAAGAGGCTTCCTTTAACGGGTATTTACCTAAGGCTGTAGTCATTGTCAACCTTTATGGACAAATAGCAAAGATGGATGAACTTATGTCAATTTGTGAAAGGTATGGGGTTCCGGTTGTCGAGGATGCAGCAGAATCCTTAGGCTCCACATATAAGGGAAGACAGAGTGGAACTTTTGGGAAATTTGGCATCTATTCTTTTAATGGCAATAAAATAATTACCACTTCTGGTGGAGGCATGCTGATATCAGACGATATACAAGCATTGGAAAATGCAAGGTTCTTAGCTACTCAAGCAAGAGATAATGCACTTCATTATCAACATAGCCAACAAGGATATAACTATCGTTTAAGTAATATTCTAGCTGGAATTGGGAGGGCTCAATTAGAAGTATTAGAGGAAAGAGTTCAGGCAAGAAGGTTGGTCTTTGAAAGATATTTTCAAGCAATTTCTCCCATCCCAGGTGTTATGTTTATGCCTGAATTAGAAGATACCTTATCCAATCGTTGGCTTACCACAATGTTAATCGATGAAAAAGAAACGGGTCTTAGAATAGCTGATTTATTGTCAGCCTTAGCAAAAGAGAATATTGAAGCACGGCCTGTCTGGAAGCCGTTGCATATGCAGCCTTTATTTCATGATTCAAAATATTACCCTCATGAGGAAGATATATCAGCCAGCTTATTTAAAACAGGCATCTGTTTGCCATCCGGTTCTAACATGGATTTTGAGGACCAAATGAGAGTGATTAATTGTATAAAGAGTGTTTTAAAGGGAACTATGCAAGGAGTAGTGTATTCCGATATACCATAAGGATAAAGAGGTTGAAATTAATGATCGGGAAAAATATCAATGTATTAAGAAAAAGGAAAGGGTTATCCTTATCCGACTTATCACATCAGTCAGGAATATCAAAATCATATTTAAGTAATATTGAAAGAAGTTTAAATCAGAATCCCTCCATTCAAATTTTAGAAAAAGTGGCATCAGTACTGAAGGTAGATCTGAATGTTCTATTAGAATCAGATAATAACTTTAATAAACTGCAACAAACTGATCAAGAATTGGTTGACTTTATATCTGAATTGAAAAAATCCGGGATTGAAAAAGATAATATTCAAGAGTATCGGCAACTCATTGAGTTTATCAATTGGCAAAATCAAAATATTAAATTAAATAATAATTAAAGGGAAATGTAATGATGGGCAAAAATAGTATCCCAAAGATTATCCATTATTGTTGGTTTGGAAGAGGAAATAAACCAGAAATTGTTAACAAATGTATTCAAAGTTGGGAAAGGATTTTACCAGATTATCAAATTATCGAATGGAATGAAGAGAATTTCCCAATAGATTCTAATACTTATGTTAAGGAAGCTTATGAATCTAACAAGTTTGCGTTTGTTAGTGATTACGTAAGAGCCTACGCTCTCTACCATCAGGGTGGAATATACCTGGATACTGATGTGGAGGTTTTTAAAAGTTTTAATAATATACTACATCATGACTCTTTTTGGGGGTTTGAGCAAGGTAACTATATTGCAACCAGTACGATTGGGGCCACTAAAGGTAATGCTTTAATTAAAACATTCTTAGACTCATATGCAGGTAAAAAGTTTATCAAGGATGATGGTTCTATTAATGACTTAACAAATGTAGCTATCATTACAGAAATACTTAAAAGTATAGGGCTACATATGGATGGACAATATCAAGAATTAAGCGGCATAGGAACCTTTTATCCACAAACCTATTTTTCTCCTTACGACTATATTAATTGTAGAAACTTTATTAATGAGGACACTTATGCGATGCATCACTTTTACAAAAGTTGGTTACCACCTAAGGCAAGGCTTAAAAGCAACTTAAAATTATTTATTTCAAAAATTATCGGTGGAGACAATATAGCTAGAATTAGAAAAGTAGTAACGAGAGTTTAGGTGATATACATGAAGAAAAAAATATTAATAGCCTCTTTCGATATGGAGGTTGGTGGGGTAGAAAGAAGTCTAATAAGTCTGTTAGAAAATTTTGATTATGAGCAATATGACATAGATTTAATGTTATATCGTCATCAAGGTGACTTTATGAGTTTAGTGCCCAATTCACCAAATCTCTTGCCAGAATTACCACTATACTCAACATTTAGAAAATCTATTGGGGAAGTAATAAAGGAAGGATATTATATGATGGGAATATCAAGAATTCTTGCAAAAGTTAATACTTCCCTTTATCAAAAAATTAATAATTTGGAGGAACCTGGATATTATCAGATGCAGGCAATGTGGAAATACTCACTCCCCATTTTACCGAGGTTAAACAAAGAGTACGATATTGCTATAAGTTATCTTTGGCCACATTATTTTGTTGCAGATAAGGTAAAGGCAAAGAAAAAAATCGCCTGGATCCATACTGATTATTCTGTGGTTGAAACAGACAAAAAACAGGATTTAAAAATTTGGAAAAAATTTGATCATATTGTTGCAGTCTCAGAGGCATGTAAATCTTCTTTTCTTAAAAGATATTGTGAGTTGGAGCATAAAACTAAGGTAATTGAAAATATTACTTCCCCAGTATTTATTCGTAAAATGAGTAATGAGAATGTTGATAACATAATGCAGAGAGATAAACGTTTTAAAATACTAACAATAGCTCGCCTTTCGCATGCTAAAGGTATCGATAATGCCGTCAAAGCATTAAAAATATTGATAGAACGTGGATATAAGGATGTAGTTTGGTATATTGTTGGCTACGGCGGAGATGAATGCCAAATTAAAGAGTTAATAACTAAATATAACCTAAAAGATCACTTTATCCTTTTAGGAAAAAAAATAAACCCATATCCTTATTTAAAAGTCTGCGATCTTTATGTTCAGCCTTCTAGATATGAAGGAAAAGCAGTAACTGTAACTGAAGCAAAGATATTAGGGAGGCCCATTTTAATAACAAATTATTCAACGGCTCATAGCCAGATAGAAAAAGGTTTTGATGGGGATATATGTGATCTTAGCATAGATGGAATAGTAGCTGGGATTGAACACCTTTATGATTCCAAAGATGTAAGAGAACGATTCAAAGAAAACTTAAGAAATTTAGATTTTAGTAGTAAGGTGGAATTAATTAATTTATATGAACTTCTTAAATTAACGTAAGTAAGTGGCATTAAATATCATTCAATATAAATGAAAAAATGCGAAGGTATAACGTTATGGATAAATTCAAGGTTAGTATTATAGTTCCGGTTTTTAATTGTGAGCAGTATATCTCTAACTGTTTAGAAAGTATAGTATCTCAAACACATAGAAATATTGAGATTATACTTGTAAACGATGGGTCATCAGATAATAGTGAATCTATAATTAAAAAATTTATGGAGAAGGATAAACGAATAGTATATTTTTATCAGGAAAACAGTGGACCATCAGCTGCACGTAATACTGGGATCACTAACTCAAACGGTAAATATTTGGTTTTTGTTGACTCAGATGATACTATCGATAACAGCTATGTTGAAAGCCTATTAAAAGCGATAGTGGCTACAAGGTCAGATATTGTTTGTTGTGGTTATAAAGATATATCTGAATATGGAATAGTAAATTATACAGACTTCAAAGTCGAAAAAGGGGACTCTTTATCCGCTTATATCAAAATGGCTAGCCATGGTACTGGGGGCGTACTTTGGAGCAAAATATATAAAAAAGACATTATCGAAACCAATAATTTAAGAATGAATAAAAAATTATTTATGTCGGAGGATTTAATTTTTGTTTTACAATACCTAACATACTGCAAAAATTTTAACGCAATACCTCAATATTTATATAATTATAATAGACTTAACCAAAAGAGCATTAGTTGTAATATCTCAATCGATTATATGGATAATTACGTAAAAGTATGGGAGGAAATAATTACAACTTTAAAGCCTTTATCCTTAAAAGATTTTAACTTAGAAAAGCTTATTACAAAGAAAGTTCAAGAATTTGTTCTCAACATAGTAGAGAGTCAAAGTAAAAACTTACACACTATAGGGATTAACACATCTGTAAATAATATTAATAAAGTGTTATCCAAAAGATTTATACAAAGATATGTAAAAGAATTTAATTCTAATAATTTAATTAATAAACCTTATGTCTTCTTTTTGAAAAATAAGTTAATTAAATTAAGTATTGTATATGGAGTCATTTTGACCTTTTTAAAGAGTTTAAGAAGGAAATGGAAAATTAAAAGGCTGGGAGCATATGAAAAAAAAGTTATTAATAGTTATTGATTCTCTAGTTATAGGAGGGGCTGAAAAAAGTTTAGTGTCGTTGCTAAATATTTTAGATCTTACTAAATTTGAAATAGAACTAATCTTGTTTAAAAAAGGTGGAGATTTGGAGAAATACATCCCAAGTGGGATTACACTTCTACCTGTCCCTGAGTATTTTAGATATACAAGTGGAGAAAAAATGCATATATCAAAAAAAATAAAATATTCTTTATATAAATTAAAAACTTCCATTCAATTGAGGTTAAATCAGTATAAAAAAAATGTTCTTCATAGTGAGCAAGTTGTATTTAAAAATATAAAAGAAGCTATTCCCCAAATCCAAAAAAGATATGATGCAGCCATAGCATACAGCCAAGGAATGCCAACATACTTTGTTGCACATAAAGTAAATGCAAAAAAAAAATTAGCGTGGATAAATACTGATTATGTAAATACACTTTACGATAAACAACTTGATTACCAATCATATAAAGAATTTAACAAAATAATTACTGTTTCTCAAAATACCAAAGAATCCGTAGGGAAAATTAGACCAGAGTATTATTCTAAAGTAGATATTATGTTAGACATCATCAATCCGGAGATGATTTACGAAATGGCTGATGACTTTAATGTAAAAGAATTTGATAAATCAATAATAAATATATTAACAGTTGGAAGGTTAGCCTCTGTAAAATCGTATGATACGGCAATAGAAGTGGCCAGTTTATTAAAAAAGGATAAATATAAATTTAAATGGTATGTAATAGGAGAAGGTACTGAAAGAGATAAAATGGAATATCTAATACAAAAATACGATTTGGTAGATAACTTTGTGTTGCTTGGGAAGAAAATAAATCCTTATCCATTTATGAAAAATTGTGACTTATATGTTCAAACTTCTATTAAAGAAGGATTTGGGCTCACAGTATGTGAGGCTAAAATATTGAAAAAGCCTATAGTATGCACAGATTTCCCAACTGCTGGCGAGATTATAAATAACCATATTGATGGGTTAATAGTTAAACACGGAGTAATGAATGTATACATGGGGATTAAGAAATATCTCGATGATAAATACTTCCAGAAAAAGATTATAGATGAACTACGATTTGGAAAGCCGTATAGCTCGATTAATCAATTGGAAAAATTTTACGAATTACTAAACTAAGATTGTGCGGTGGGTATAATGAAAAAAATTTTGGTGGATATCTATTTACAATTCAATTTAGGGGATGATTTATTTTTAGATGTTCTTGCAAAAAAATACCCAGAATGTAAATTCACTGTAAACCATTTGGGAAAGAATTATGATGACTTTCTCTCAAAATATAAAAATGTGACTAGAAGAAAATATACATTATTAAATAAAATAGGTCAAAGGTTAAAAATTACCGATTCTATTACAAATTATAATGAATTGGCAAATGAATTTGATGCATTGCTTTTTATAGGTGGATCGATATTTAGGGAAGAAGAATATCATCACTCTTTATATAATGAAAGGATTAAAATTGTTAGTGAATTTAAAGATAAAAATAAACCAGTATTTGTGCTTGGTGCTAACTTTGGACCGTACCAATCCAATGAGTTTATAACCGATTATCGTAAATTCTTTGAAATGTGTGATGATGTTTGTTTTAGAGATAAATATTCTTATCAATTATTTAATAAATTACCACAGGTCAGATATGCGCCAGACATAGTATTTCAAATGGACACAAGTGAATTTACCAGGGTTTCAACTGAAAATACTATTGGATTTTCTATAATAGATGTAAGGCATAAACAAGGTCTTTCAAAAATGTACAACGACTATATTGAATCTACTGTTAAATCGATAGAACTTTGTTCAAAAAAAGGGTATAAAACTTGTTTAATGTCCTTTTGTGAAGCAGAAGGGGATCATGAAGTTATAAAATGCATTAAAAGTAGACTTAGTGACGACACTAAAAAATACGTCTTAATATATGAATACAAGGGTAATTTAAAAGAAGCTTTACATACAATTTCTACTTTGAGGTTATTTGTAGCAAGTAGATTTCATGCAAATATCCTAGCGTTATTGTTAGGAATTGGTGTTATGCCAATAATATATAGTGAAAAGACAACCAATATGCTAAAAGATATAAAGGCAGATAAATTACTGATTAATATGAACGAGCTCCATCTACAGTACAATGAGGATATGATTAATCTAGGATTAATAAATAAATTCAATCTAGGTCCGATACAGGTTAGCGCTAAAAGCCAGTTTGAAAAGCTCAATGATTTTTTAGAAAATAATGAACTCGTTATGGTGTAATATGAAGAAAAATTTACTATTTATGGTTATTAGTATGAATGTAGGTGGCACTGAGAAGGCATTATTAAATATGATTGAACTTTTTCCGAAGGATAAATATAATATCACAATTTTATTATTAGAAAAGAGTGGGGGATTTCTAGATAGTGTACCAGTATGGGTCAAAGTAAAAAATTTTCAACAATATCAAAATATAAAGTCGATTATTAACGAATCCCCAACTAAAGTATTGTTTGAACATATTAAAAGTTTGAAATTTTTTAAGGCTATTATTTTATTTTTTTTATTTTTAATCTCTCGATTAAAAAAAGATAGAACTATGTTGTTTAGTTACCTTTTGAGAGGTTATAAGCTAAAGGAAGAATATGATATAGCTGTAGCTTATGCAGGTCCAATGGACTTCATAAGCTTTTTTGTTGCAAAAAAAATTAATGCTAAAAAAAGAATCCAATGGGTTCATTTTGATATAACAAAGATTGGATTTAATCATAAGTTTTCATCTAAATACTATAAGATGTTTGATAAAATCTTGGTCGTCTCCGAAGAAGGGAAAAATATGCTAAATGATGCTTTACCCGAATTAAAAAGGAAAACAGAAGTATTCTTAAATGTTTTAAATAGTAAAAAGATTAAAGAATTAGCTGATAATGGGGAGAGTTTTAAAGATGACTTTAATGGCAGTAGAATTCTAACTGTAGGACGACTAAGTAAAGAAAAAGGTCAAGATTTAGCTATACGCACCATAGTTAAATTAAAACAAGAAGGTTTTAATATCCGTTGGTATTGTATTGGAGAAGGATATGCAAGGAAAGAGTATGAAGAGTTGATAAGGATTAATAATGTCGAGGATGATTTTATTTTACTAGGATCTAAGCAAAATCCCTATCCATTTATGAAACATTGTGATATCTATATCCAACCTTCACGGCACGAGGGTTATTGTATAACATTAGCAGAGGCAAAGTGTTTCAATAAACCAATAGTAAGTACAAATTTTACAGGTGCTAAAGAGCAGTTAACCCACGGCCAAACAGGACTAATTGTAGAAGTAGATGATCACCAAATATATCACGCTATAAAGTTGATTGTAACCAATCAAGAGGTTCAAATGAAACTTAAAACAAATCTGCAAAATGAAAATAAGAATTACAATAGTGAGCCTCATACTATTGGGGAATTTTAAATAATTACACTTTAAGTGATAGACGATTGGAGGGTGAATAATGAAGAAAGTCTTATTTATGCTTAGTAGTATGAACGTTGGAGGTGTAGAAAAATCATTTTTATCCTTATTATCGACTTTTCCTAAAAATCAGTACAAAGTGACCCTCTTATTGTTGGAGAAAAAAGGAGATTTTCTCGAACTTATCCCAAACTGGGTAAAGATAGAAGAGGTCGAATGGTATACATCTATTAAGCCAATCATAATGCAATCACCACACCAAACAGTTAAAGGTTACTTAAAAAATCTTCAGCCTCAACGTGTACCAGGTTTTATAACAGCTTATTTACTTTCAAAGTATCTGGATGATAGATACACCTACTATGAACATGTCATTAAGAATATCCCCAACAATAAAACCATATACGATATAGCGATTTCTTATCAAGGACCTACAGATATTATTGACTTTTATATAGCAAACAAGGTTGAAGCTAGGAAAAAAATTAGTTGGGTTCATTTTGATGTATCAAAGTATTATATTAATAAAAATTTATATCTAAAGCTCTATAGTAAGTTTGACCAATTAAACGTTGTCTCAAAATTGGCTAGGAAAGAGCTTATTAACCTCTTTCCCAGTATATCCAACAAGGTTAAAGTATTTCCAAATATAGTTGAAACAAGAGTTATTCAATCCATGTCTAAAGAAATAATTGAATTTGATGATAATTATAAAGGAATTAAAATTTTAACAGTAGGCAGATTATCGGTGGAGAAGGGGCAAGACTTTGCAATACTGGCGTTATCAAAGTTGAGAAAACTAGGTTACGATGTTAGGTGGTATTGTATCGGAGAGGGGAAATATAGAGAACAATTAGAAGTGATGGTAAAAGAACACAATCTTGAGAAGGAGTTTGTTCTTTTAGGATCAACTTCTAATCCATACCCGTATATTGCAAAGGCAGATATTTATGTACAGACTTCTAGACATGAAGGATATTGTTTAACTCTTGCGGAAGCTAAATGTTTGGCAAAACCTATAGTAACTACAAATTTTATTGGTGCATACGAACAAATAAGAGATGGTGAAAATGGTTTTATTGTACAAATGAATGACAAAGAAATTTATCGAGGGGTTAAAAATTTAATAGATAATAGTGAAATTCGAAGAAAATTTAGTGAAAATCTATCGAAAAAAGGAGAAACGCTAGCTAAGGTGTTTGAATTTCCTATTTAGTGAAAGGGAGTATGCAGTATGTATCCAAAAATAAGTATAATTGTACCAGTATATAGGGTGGAAAATTATTTACATAAATGTATTAACTCAATATTGGAACAAACACTATCAGATTTTGAGCTTATTTTGGTAAACGATGGCTCACCTGATAATTGTGGAAATATTTGTGATGAATATGCTAAAAAAGATTCCCGAGTAAAAGTATTACATAAAAAAAATGGTGGATTGGCATCTGCTAGAAATGCAGGGATTAATATAGCTGAAGGGGAATATATAGGGTTTGTTGATAGTGATGATTGGATTGAACCAAATATGTATGAGTTATTGTATGGTATGTGTTTAGAATATGAATGTGAGATAGCCAACTGCACAAGCGTTATTTACTTTAAAAATAAAACAGTTAAAAATGGGACACATTCATTGATAATTCATAATAGACAAGAAGCAATGAAAGCTATGCTCGAGGGAAAGCTCTACGATGAAGTAGTATGGACAAAATTATTTAAAAGGAGTTTATTGGGAGATATTCGATTTAAGGAAGGCGCTGTATATGAAGACACTGATTTTACTTATAAGATAATTCATAAAAGCAGCAAGGTATGCAGTATAGGTGCGCCTAAGTATCATTATATAAAAAGGGACAATAGCACTATGGATAGTGCTATTAAAAATATAAGAATTGATGCAGTAATAATATATGATCAAATGTATCAATTTATGAAAGAAAACTATCCAGACTTAAGGGACATGGTCGCATATAAACTAGCGAATAGTGCTATGGTTGTACTAAATTTAATTTCTAATAATCCAAATTTTAAAGGCTATAAAATACAGTATTATGAAGTTGCTGAAATATTAAATAGGTATTATGGTGAAATTATTAAATTAAATGTATTCCCTAAGAATGTAAAAGTTTTATTATCAGCTTTAAAGTGCCACCCTATGTTTTATAAGATTATTATTAATGGCTTATCAAGGAGACAAGCGATATGAAGAAAATTCTTCTAACGATTTATTACAAACTTTTAGATGGTTATGAGTTAACCAGGGTTATTAAGAATAAAATTATTTCTAAATTAATAAAAGCCCCCTCAGTACGAACAACTGATGAAACATTAGCAAAAATAATTAAGGAGAGTTATTCAATCAGTAGATTCGGTGATGGTGAATTTGCTTTAATGAATGGAAAGGGAATACTCTTTCAGCCTTATCATCCAGAGTTAGGAAGAAGGTTAAAGGAAATAATAAAAAGTAATCAAGAAAAACATTTGGTTTGCATTCCAAATGTTTTTTTTACGGTTGAATGGTGTACAGAAAAAGCTAAAAAGTATTGGACAAAATACTTAAACAATAATAGAAGTGATATTTACAAGAAACTGGACATGAAAAAAGAATACTACGATGCTCTTGTGACGAGATTATATATAGATCATAAGGACAAAAGTATAACAGAAAAACGTTTTAAAATACTAAAACAATTATGGGAAAATAGGCATATTGTAATAGTGGAAGGTGATAAAAGTCGTCTTGGAATAGGGAATGACTTGTTTGTTAATGCATTATCAATTGAAAGGATCCTGTGTCCATCTATAAATGCATTTGCCAGATACGATGAAATTTTAAAAGAAATAAAAAAGCATAATAAAAATAAACTTATCCTAATAGCTTTAGGTCCTACGGCCACAGTTTTATCATATGACCTCTTAATGATGGAATATCAAGCACTAGATATTGGGCATATAGATATAGAATATGAATGGTTCTTAAAAAAAGCTATGGAAAAGGTACCTGTTAAAAATAAATATATTGGTGAAATACCAAACGGAACAAATATCCAGGGAATTTTAGATCAAAGATATAAGAATGAAATTATCGCTAAAGTAATGTGATGAAGAAGGTTAATAATGAGAACTAAGCATTCATTAAAGAATATGTATATTGGTGTTGTATCTCAGATTGTACTTGTTTTATTGGGATTTATATCGCGAAAAATATTTGTAGATAACCTCGGGATTGATTATTTAGGGATTAACGGACTTTTAACTAATGTATTATCATTAATGGCATTAGTTGAAAGCGGGATAGGAATTAGCATCGTCTACAATCTGTATAAACCCTTGGCAGATGGAGATAAAAAGAAAGTTATAGCATTGGTACAATTATATAAAAAAGCATATAGTTTTTTAGCCCTCATTGTACTTGCAATTAGTATTTGTTTATATCCCTTCTTGGGATTTCTAATGAAAGATGGAGGGAATATTGAACATTTAACGTTTATTTATTTCCTCTTCGTTTCTAAAAATATGATTTCTTATTTAAATGCACACAAGTGGTCATTGATAAATGCAGATCAAAGAGGCTATATAATAACAAAAATAAACCTCATATTCCAAATTATCACAATGGTAGCGAGAATAATAATTCTTATTACTACAAATAGCTATGTTTTGTATCTAGTAATAGAACTTCTATTATATTTGATTCAAACCATTTATAGCGGGAGAATTGTTAACAATAAATACCCGTATATAAACACTAAAGAAAAGTTCTCTATTGATTTAAATACAAAAGAGAATTTGGTAAAGAATATAAAAGCAATGTTCCTTCATAATATTGGTGGATTTATGGTTTTCGGGACGGATAATATTCTGATTTCTTCGTTAATTAGTGTAGGGACAGTAGGCCTTTATTCAAACTATACAATGATTATTCAACAAATTTCGGCACTAGTAGCTCCAGTACTAGGAGGAATCGATGCAAGTATAGGTAACTTAGTTGCCACAGAAAGTACTGAGAAAAGTTATTCTATTTTCAAAGTTTATTTCTTGGTTAGTTTTTGGATATATTCATTCTGCGTTATTTTATTATTTAATTTACTTAATCCTTTTATAAGTTGGTGGATTGGAGATGTATATATTCTAAACAATCTATCCTTATTTTTTATATTATTAAATTTTTATCTTACCGGTATGCGAACAGCAATTGCTACATTTAAAAATAAAGCAGGATTATTTACACAAGATAAGTATGCACCTATATTTGAGGGATTAATCAATTTAATAACTTCGTTAATCCTATTTAAGTATTATGGGTTAGCAGGAATTTTCATGGGAACTACCGTAAGTACATTATTAACTGTTTTCTGGACACAGCCAGTTATCGTATATAAAAATGTTTTTAAAATCCCTTTTACACGCTACTTTATAAAATATGGAACATATTCAATGATTATGGTTTTAGTTTGCATGATTACAACGCTTGCATGTAATAATCTTATATCTGGAGGTAATTTCCTTTCTTTAATAGGAAGAGGATTAATTTGTTTAATTATCCCTTTTATTTTTTATTTTGTTTTATTTTATAGAAGCGAGGAGTTTAAATATATCTTAAATATTATAAATAGTGTTTTGACAAAGTTTAGGATAAGAGTCATGTCTGTTGTCTCGAGGTAATTCTTATTTTAAATAAACTTAAAATATCAAAATATCTCTATTTCAAAGGGGGTAGTATTCCCTAAGAAACATTCCTTATAAGGGGTAGCATTCAATGATGCTACTCTTAATCCCCTGTAACCTTCCCCTTCCCCTTCTTCTTTTTTAGTAATTCCGCATTCTTCTCATTTTTAACTTTGTCGATAAATTGTACAATCCTTTATTGATTAGTTACATAAATAATAGTACAGGATTATTTCTGTAAAAAAATAATAAAGGAGATGAAAGTATTGAGAACTCCAATCTATGAACTGGAGTTGGCGAGGTGGGGTGTTTATAATGACGGGACTCATCCTGTTGAAACGACAAGAGGAATTAATACCGCACTTAAATGGGCAAAAGAAAATGGGTATAAGACTTTTAAGGTACCAGATGGAACGTATCTTATTGCCAAAGGAACACAGCCGGGGGATTCAGAGGCCAGAGTTAATTTAGTAAGTGAAATGGATTTTCTACTGAGTGACAAGGCTGTCTTTCAAAAGGAAACAAATCATTATGAAATATACTCAGTTCTTTATCTAGGGACGGGAGTTAAAAATGTAACGATCAAAGGGGGGACTTACCGTGGTGATAGGGATACTCATAATTATTCAATTAAGGGTGATTACACGGGGGGAACTCATGAGTGGGGGACTGGTATTAATATAGTTGGTGCTGAAAATGTAGAAATTCAAGGTTTAAAGTTGGAAAAATTTACAGGAGATGGAATTACTATTAATGCTTCAACTATAACAGGTTCTGCGATAACAGAACTCAGCGTTGAAACTGGGGGGCTTGATGATTATGGAAATCCTATTCCTTCTAATGGGAAAATCCGGACAAATAATAGAAGTGTTACCAATTTTGATCACTCAGCTTATAATATTTACCGTAATATATATTTTTGGCTGCCACAAGGGATTACTCCTAATAGTAAAGTAGACGTATTTTATTATAGGAAAGATGGAACATTTATTAAATCAGATAAGCAAATTAGATACTATTCTGGCGAATCTATTATTCCGGATGGTGCCGATTACTTTCGAGCTGTATTTGAGGCCCCTTCCACTAAAGGCTTTGTAGTTAATCGTATGACGGTTGCAATTTCAAAGAATATTATTATAAAAAATAATGATATTGGTCATAATAGAAGGCAGGGTATAAGTCTAGTTGGTTCAGACGGGGTTCAAATATTAGAAAATATTATTCATCATACTAATGGAACTGCCCCACAGAGTGGTATTGACATCGAACCAGGCTTTTTTCCGGGAAGGAATACTACTATTGAAAGAAATAAATTTATTGAGAACAGAATACAAATTGTGATGGCAGATGGAGAAAATGTACTAATTAAGGGGAATTACTTTGAACAGACAGGACAGGGAAATGTAGGGGTTCATGGACATGCTGGTTTTAGAGGAGAAATAGTAATAAGTGATAATATCTTTAGTGGTTCAGGACTTACACTTCATCCAGAAAATGTTCAAGTATCTAATAATAAATTTTCAAATGGTGAAGTAAACTTAGTTGGGAAGAATATTACCTTTACAAATGCATCTCTTTTTGATACAAGCTTAAGTTCAGGAAATCAGGAAGGTCAAATAATAACAAATGTGTCAATCCAACATAATGGTATACGCCCAGGTATATTGTATTTTGGAAATTATAAGGTTCAATTTAATAATATAAATGTAAATGCAAAGACCCAAGGAAAGGGACTGATTTTTGGGAACGGAAACAACGAAAGTATTTATGATAGGTTTCTGATAGAAGATATAGATAAAAAAGGCACAATTTTGCCGGCTGGAGTTTATAACCAATGTAACTTTGAGGCTGGCGTTCTCACGATTAATAGGGGAGGGGCATATACATTTACTTCATGTTTTATGAAGGATAAAGGGAATATTATTACAGTAAATAGTCAACAAGGAAACGTAACTATACAACAGTCAATTTTAGAAATAACAGAGAATATAGGCTATGGTGCTGCAATATATATTCTTGGTGCCCAAAATATTAAAATAATAAATAGTAAAATTCTTGCACCTAACAATACAAATGCCACCCCTTTGATCAAATTAGGGCCTTATGGAGCCCCTAAGCCTACAACCATATTCAACGCAACTATTAAAGAGAACACAATCTATACAAAAACATCCATCCCTGGAATCGAAACCACTAATGCTGGTGTTGATGCACCTCCATATTTAGTTGAGGATAACACCCTTTATAATGCTAAACTATATCTATCTAGCAAAGATATCAACCTTAATAACAAACTCTTATAAACTAATAAGAAGCCCTAAATTTGATATTATCCCCTTCAATTAGACAGTGTAAAAAGACCATCTAAAAAATGGCGTTACACTTAACTTGGAGGGGGTTTTTCATGGGCAAAACGGGAAGATCGAACCAAATATATACAGAGGAATTTAAAAAAAGGCAGTATACGAAGAAGGATACAAAAGTCATCAAACAATGTCAGAAGAGCTGGGCCTTTGAAGCTCAACCTACTTAAAGGGCGCCATAAGACGAACTTTAAGAGTATTGAAGAGGAAAGAGATTATTATAAGGCTCAGGTTGAATACCTAAAAAAGCATATCCAAATTTACGTTATCCTATCACTTGGTTAGTTGAGATTGCGCAGGTTTCAACGTCGGGTCTATTCACTATGCGTACCCTTTTTATGGATATCCCCTTATGAAAATAACTTTTAAAGACGAAGGACTTCATATGAATCAAAAAAAGGTATACCGATTAAGGATATGAACATTCAAGCTGAGATTTGGAAGAAGCGGAAATTCTTTGGCAGGAAGCCTTCCGTTATCTATTCTAATTTATTAGACCGTAACTGCTTTAAGGCTCTAAAACCTGATGAAAAGTACG
This sequence comes from Mesobacillus foraminis, assembly GCF_004340465.1. Lineage (GTDB taxonomy): Bacteria > Bacillota > Bacilli > Bacillales > Cytobacillaceae > Mesobacillus_B > Mesobacillus_B foraminis. The sequence continues at coordinate 45,450 of NZ_SLVV01000011.1, forward strand.
TTACAGATTTCACCCATATTCAATTGGGAAATTCATTTTATTACCTTTCGGTTATTCTCGACCTTTACAATAATGAAGTTCTTGCCTGGAGTATTTCAAAGAGAATGACTCAGAATTCTTACTTAGTACACTTGATCAATTAACACAAAAAGAAACGTGCATGGAGTGATCCTGTATTCAGATCAAGGCTTCCAAAACATGTATCTCTATAATTATAAAAGGTTTCAGAAAAAACTAAACCAGTGTGCCCCGGGTGAATACCAACTCACATTGACTGCTTAGTCTTTTTTAGGGCTGTCTACTTGACAGGGGTAAGACCAATCAAATGCTACCTATTCAGGTGTTCTTCATTTATGAAGGAAGGTTCCTCCTTCCTATCCAAACAACCAACAAAGTTGATTAAAGCCTAACCCCAGCTGGTGAGTTGTATCTAATTTTGACATTCCTAAAAGTATGGCGGTAGTATCCACTTTGAAATTATGTTTGGCCAATCTCTGTCCTTACATTTGATTTCCTAAGTTACCTTTCGAAAACAATAAACGGAAGATATTTTTGGTCAAGGTGGGAAAGGTCCCGGTTGTCTTAAACACCCAGCATAACGTTCAATATATACTTCTATAATCTCAATCCTCCACAAGTGAAATCAAAAAAAGTAATAATATGAACATGAGCATTTTTCGTCCGTGGTCATCCTTCCAAATGGATAGAATCAACAAAGGGTTGATCACCAAATCCACTCAACAGTTTAGTTACATGGTCAAAATCACCATATTTTTGTACAAATAAAAAGAACGAAATGTTCTTTAAAAAGAATTAAAAATATAATATAATTCAATAGAAAGGGCAAAAAATCGTTTTTAATACTGCCCACCTTAATAATTTTTAGGTAAAAATTTTTGTGATAAATGTTCGTTATAATGTACAGAAAGAAAAGGGTGATAATATGAACAGTAAAAAAAATCCAAATTTTACTCCGGGAGGAGCAGGTGAACCTGGAAAAGGAAACAAATAAAATCCAAGGGAGGGGCCAGTGGTGAAATCCATTGGCTTGTCTTCGAAAAACATAAGGAGTTCGTAATGAAAGAACTACAACTTCAAATAGGTGACCATTCAGCCAGGGTAAGCTGTACATCCCTTAATCTAATGAATTTCTTTAAGAGACAATTCACTGTAAAAGAAAATGCAGCACAAGTAGATTTAAATATTACAATCCATGAGGGCTATGGCAATCCATTTACAAATTATGAAGTAAGAGTATTAAAAGGAATTAAAACAGTCAATTTTCAACGCGCCGACTATTTAATCGAAGCATCTTTAGACTATAAATCTGCGATAGTTTATGTGCACGATGAATTGGCATTAAAACACGCCCTTATGAATCTGTACAGCTCATATATTGTTTACCACAACTGGGGCCTGTTGATTCATTCCTCCTGTGCTGTAGAGACAGGAAAAGCCCATATCTTTTCCGGCCATTCTGGAGCAGGGAAGTCTACAGCAGCCAGTCTGTCGGAGCCAAGAGAACTTTTATCCGATGAAGCATCGATTGTTAAAATCACCAGCGATAATGTAACCATTTTTGATTCACCATTCAGAAGTGAACTCAATTCTGAGGGAAATGGTCAAGCAGCTCCTTTAGCCAGCATCCAGCTTTTGCATCAGTCTATCCAAAATAAACGCGAACAACTAAAAAAGACAGATGCCCTTATAAATCTGGTGGATAAGGTATTTTACTGGGCACACAGTCCGGAAGAATCAAAGAAAGTGATGGGCTTGCTTAAAACCCTGGTCAGCAATGTCCCGGTATATGAGCTTTATTTTAAAAAGGATAATACGTTTTGGGAGTTGATTTCGTAATGGTACAGTACATTCAAGTAAATGACTATGAGACTGCTGAATTTGACGGCGAGTGGGTTGTTTTAAATACTGATAAATACACTGTGACAAAGCTTAATGAAATCGGCGGTTTTTGCTGGTCCATGATGAAAGATGCCCAAACAGTAGATTCTTTGTGCCAGGCAATTGAACAAGAATTCGGGCGGGCCAGTGACAATCTTTCAGAAGATATTGAAGCTTTTTTATATGAATTAATGGAATATGGGCTGATTCAGCATGCTGTTTGATCAGTCGACTGTTGAACTTTTTAAAAGTACTATCCAAAAGGATGGATATCTTATTCTTCCTTCTATGGGGAACAGCATGTTCCCCCTGATCCAGCAAGGGAATCTGTGCCGTTTTGTTTCATGCCAGGCTGTAGAAATGAAAAAGGGAGACGTTGTTTTATATTACTCGAAAACGGGCCAGATCATTGCCCACCGTTTTGTTGAAATGAAATTCATGAACGATACGAGCTACTTCTATTTAAAGGGAGATACCAACCTTGGATTTGATGCCCCAATTAAAGAACATCAGATCATTGGAAAACTAGTCTCCATTCAAAAGGGTGATCGGGATGTTCACTCTAATGGTCTTGCTTTAGACCTGTGGGGGAAGCTTGTGATTGCGATACCAGCTCTTTCTGGGATCTTGCGAAAATACTTAAATTGCAAGACGCACTACCAATTTTAATTCACTGGAGTGTCCTCTATGATTGCACAAACAAAAGAAGAACTCACTCGAATCATTAAACCATATTTTATAACGGAAGATTTTCCTAAAACCTTTCGGATGTTAAAGCCGTTTATCTTAACGCAGTGGAAGGCTTATGTAGTCCTTTTTTCATTATTGGCCGTGGATATCTTTTTTACATTGGCTTTCGCATGGTTCTTTGGCAAATTGACTAATGCTGCGATTCATGGTGACTTTCAAGAATTAAAAAAGTTGATGCCGATAGGGATTGGGTTGACCCTAATAAGTATTACTTCTAATTTTTGCGATATTTACTTCGAGACGATTGCTACAAATGGTGTGAAGAATGAACTAAAAGAGCATTTATTTCATCATATCCTCCGCTTGCCCGCTGGCCAGACATCAAGTCTTCGCTCCGGAGACCTTCTGTCCTATTTCAACAATGACATCCATGCGGTAGATGGAGTCATCGGAGGCAGCTTGATCAGTCTTATTCGGCTTCCTTTAGTTTATATCGCCGTCCTCATCTATTTATTTCAAATCAACTGGGTCTTATGTTTAATCAGTGTGGTTATTGCTCCGATTGCGATTGCAGCTGGCGCCGTATTTGGGTTGCTGCTCAAACGGAATGGAAGAAAGCTGCATGAACTTGTAGCAACGGTCAATAGCCTTTTGGCTGAAACCTTCCAAGGTCTTCAGGTCATTCGTTCGTTTACCTTAGAAAAGAACACATTCAAACATTTCTCACGAAAGAATAAAGAATACTTTAGATTGGAATTGGAGAATGCGAAGCTGCAAGGGTGGTATTACTCCGGAGGTTATCTAATCAATTCAGTGGTGTTTTTAGTTAGCCTGTGCCTTGGTGCCTATTTTGTATCTAAAGGCAGCATGACGGTTGGCTCTCTGCTTACTTTTACGAACTTAGTCGGCTATCTTGTTTCCCCCTTAACCGGGATTGCGGGACAGTGGGCAGGATTCCAAAGGTCGGTTACAGCTATTGAAAGGCTGATTAACCTGTTGGAGAGGCCAGCAGCATCACTAGAACTGCCATCGTATACTCCAATGGTTCAAGAGATCCACTCTATAAAATTCTCGAACATTTCATTTGGATACGATGAGAATAAGAAGATCTTCGATAAGTTTTCTTTGGATATCCCTGAAGGAAAGGTTGTAGCGTTCGTCGGACCAAGTGGTGCAGGGAAAACAACTTTGTTTAATTTATTGCAGGGATTTTATCAGCCGCAATCGGGGAACATCTTGATCAATGGGCAGCACACCGATAATTTAACTTTGGGAGAATTGAGAAGTGCTATCGCCCATGTACCACAGGAAACCTTTTTATTTGGTGGAACTATTAAGGAGAATTTAATGATTGCCCGTCCAAATGTTTCACAAGCTGATATAGTTACAGCCTGTCGACAAGCCCAAATTCACGACTTTATTGCTTCCTTGCCAGCTGGATATGATACTGCAATTGGAGAGCGGGGGATTAAGCTTTCAGGCGGACAGAAACAGCGAATGGCCATTGCGAGGGCCATTTTAAAGGATGCACCTATTCTGCTATTGGATGAAGCCACCTCCGCCTTGGACAGTGAAACAGAGTACCATGTGAAAACAGCTTTGGATCACTTAATGAAAAACAAGACAACACTTGTCATCGCGCACAGACTATCTACAATTCAAGATGCCGATCTCATTATTGTTATGAAAGAAGGGAGAATTGATCAATTTGGAAACCATTATGAATTAATCAATCAAACGGGGTTATACAAAAAATTACATTATAATATTTTGGCCAAAAAAGAAAAATAACTAGTTTCAAAATTCACTAAAATATAGGAGGGCTTGAAGTGAGTTTAGAGTTTTTAAAAACCCTATTTAATAAGTCAAATATATTACCAGATGATCAAGATTTTTACCAACAATTATTGGAGGACAAGGATTTCCTAGTAGTTGGTCCTCAAGTTTACTCTCATTTAAAAATGCTAGATAGATTAAATCAGACCCCAGATTTCTTCCGGGAAAAATTAAAGGCACGTTTCTCGCAATCACTTTATTTAAATATGTTTATTAAAAGCGAACTTGAAATTATACTTGAAACCTTTGAGAAAGTGGGTATTGATGTGATTCCTTTAAAAGGTGTTACATTCGCTGAAAAATACTTTAACCACCTTGGTGCTAGGCCCACTTCAGATATTGATCTATTGATCAAACCTCAAGATTTAAACAATGCGGTTGAGTGTATTAAATCATTGGGATTTGACATTGAACACGCTGGAATTGAAGACCACTTCCATACCAGCTTTAGTAAGATACAAACATGGTCCAAGATACCTTTAACTATCGAAATTCATTGGAATCTATTACAAGAGAGTACTGCATCATTTGAAATAAATAAATTTTGGGACGAGTCACTCCCGGTTGATACACATGTACATGTTAGGGAATTATCGAATTATCACACCTTCTACATGATTTGTATCCATGGCTGGAGGCATAACCTTGATTCTCCTAAATATTATTTGGATATCATTCAGCTGATCCATAAGATTGGAAATGAAATTGATTATTCAAGGCTTATGCAAGATGCTAATAATCATAAAACATTAAAAAGAATGATTAGAACCCTTTCTGTTGTTTATCAAGAGTGTCCATTTGTAGAAGAGTTAAAACCATTTCCGTATAAGCGGTCAACCAGCTACTTAGAATATGATGCAAAAAAAGGGTTTGGAGGTAAAAAGTATAAAAGGTATATGGATTTTATTGATTACCAATTTTTAAGTTATGATACTGCGGGACATAGGCTTCAGGAACTAGTGAAGTGGGTTAAAACAAAAAATTAACAAAAGTTTATACGCACTTTTCACCGAGTAAAAGTCTTTATTGTCTTTATTGTCTTTTCTATCTGTCCAGTATTGTTTATTTTAACGTTATTAAAGTCGGTTTCCTATTTGTGTAAAGTAAACCAGGGATTAATTACTAGTATTTATACTTAAATATGTCTTTTATAAAGCATTTAAGAAATAGATAGAATGGTTAAGGCCAAATGAAGGGTTTCTAAACTTATGCGTAAGTTAAATAGGATAGTATGCATAGATGCAGGAGGATGTCGTATGGAAAAACGTTTTGAAGAATTAGATTCATTAAGGGGATTAGCTGCATTATCCGTTCTATTCGGTCATATGCTCTTAATCTTCAATTCATCATATGTCACTACGCTGTTGTTTGAATATGGACCATTAAGATTTACTGTTGCTGGTTCTGAAGCAGTAACATTATTTTTTGTTTTAAGTGGATTTGTATTATCGTTGCCCTTTTATACGAAACGAAGATTCAGCTATGGAAAATATACAATAAAACGATTATGTAGAATCTATATCCCTTATATATCAGCTATTATTATTACACTAGTACTCCGAGAGTTGTTTTTTACTAACAAGATAATTGGCTTATCTCAATGGTTTAACGTTAATTGGTCGCAGCCATTTACGCTATTTACTTTTAAAGAACATCTTTTATTAATATCAACCTTTACTAGTAATTTGAATAATGTGGTATGGTCATTAGTTCATGAAATGAGAATTTCACTTGTATTTCCCCTAATTATGTTTATTTTAATAAGATTAAATATTAAGAAGAGTATTATGTTTTGTATTAGTATGTCAATTATAAGTGTCGTTTATGCAATAGTATTTGAAGCTCAGTTTTTGGGAACGGAGCTTTATGCTACACTACATTATTCTTCAATCTTTGTTGTAGGTGCTCTATTGAGTAAGTATCATACTGTTTTAAAACAGCATCTATTACAGCTTAATATGCCAAAGAAGTGCTTATTGTTTTTTACTGGAGTAATTTTATTTTTGTATGCCCATCCTTCCTTTATATTAAATATAATACAGCCCGGGTTTGACCCATTTTTAAGGGCGGTAATTGACACTTGGTTTACTTCGATTGGTGCCAGTATTATTATAATGTTTGCCATTTCAGGTAATTTTTTTTCGGAAATTTTAAATAAAAAGTTAGTGAATTACATCGGTAAAATTTCCTATAGTCTTTATTTAATTCATCTACCTGTATTATTTTCTAGTTTCCATCTTTTATATAATGTTCTTCCAACATGGGTAGTATGTGTAGTGGCTTTTGCTGCCTCGCTAATGTTAGCTTCTCTCATGTATCATCTTATTGAAAAGCAATCAATTAAATTTGGGAAATACTTAACAAAACAGTGGATCGATAAAACCAAACAGGTTGAAGAAGTGTCAGCATGAAAAAACGCTACATTCTACTAGTGGGCATATGGTGTATAATCATTTTTGCATTCGCCTCTTCCAGATTCTATAACGGCGAAAATACATTAATGTACATTCAGATTCTGTTTGGGCTTGATTACAACCAGGCTGAAGTCTTAAATGCCTTCGTACGGAAAGGTGCCCATGTGTTTATCTTTGGTACCTTGGCGGTTATTATTTATTTTATGCTTAAACGGAGGTTCTTCTTCTTGCCTTTGGGAGTAACAACTCTGTTTGCGATAGCTGATGAATATAATCAATCCCTGGTTCCCGGGAGAACAGCATTAGTGTCTGATGTGTTATTGGACTCCTTGGCAGCTTTTTTGTTTCTAGTAATTGCCCGTAGGTATTTCGCTGACAGCAAGGGTAAGAATCTTTCTTATGACGTAACCAAGGAGTGAATTGAACAATAATATTTGTGTTTGAATGGAATCCTTTTAGGCTGTGTAATAGTATGATCTGTAATGAGTATGGTCGTAACTTTAGTGACTAAACAATAATTACTAAAATTACAAATCCCTTAATCTCTAAGTTTAAGGGAATGCCATAGGATATCGAGTTGTGGGGGATTTGGGACGAGCCTTGAAAGATTTTAAGTTTATTCCAAAAGACATCAAGGGTTTAAAAACTTAGGTAATAGATGCCATAGTTTAAACTAGCGGTTAAATAAAGGAACTGTTGCTTTTTTCATTTGCCATATAAATAGTAACCAATCCACTTCTGGGACTCAGTTAATATAGAAAAAGGCAGGTGAAAAGTAAAACTTTCCACCCGCCTCTTTATTTTGAAATGTTTTTAAGCAATTCCTACAACCTTTAAGGGCGTCTTCCAGTTTTAGGACCTTTCCCTTTTCCAGGAAACACACCCCCTGTAGCCCCTCCGCCTGGAAATTCACCACGCTCTTTAGCAGGAATACCATCGACGCCCCAACCCAATCCAGGAAATGGCTTATTTGTACTTCCGCTTATCTGTGTTTCAAATCTAATAGGAGTATGGCTTAATACTTGTGGTTTTACAATTCGCTCCTTAATCATCTTTTTTCACCACCTTTTATTTAATTATATAACAAACATATTGTTCTTAAAATAGAACAAAGGTGAAATATGAATTTATATATATCCGAAAATCAGCTTAAAGCATAAATCCCCCTTTTTTAAAAAAGGGGGGATTTGTATCGTCATTTGATAAATTTTATTGCCTAATTAAGCCCTGTCATTTGGTATCTATACCCCCTCACCCACAAACACAATTCCTTCCCATCTTCTTCGCCCTGTAAAGCTGCTGGTCGGCTTGCTCGATCGTACACTTCAAATCAGGAATTTGCAGTAATTCCGCAACCCCAATAGACAATGAAATGGGCAGTGAAATTTCTCTGTGTCCTCTAAAAAAGGATTGGTTGTCAATCTCCAAACGGATTTCCTCTAGTTGGTCTACCGCTTGTTCCCGAGTTTCGGCAGCAATAAAGATAATGAATTCATCTCCGCCATACCGGGCAGCGAACATGTCCTTCTGCAGCTTCCGGCAAATAATATCTCCTACGCTGTAAATGGCTTGATCCCCGACCTGGTGGCCATACATGTCATTTATTTTTTTAAAACGGTCAATATCCACCATGGCGATAAACATTTTCTTTGAACCGGGTTCGAAGGAAGAAAGGACTTTCTCGAATTTCCTCATGTTGTACAGGCCCGTCAGCGGATCCCTTTCTGCGTATACTTGCAGCTGCTTCGTCAGCTGAAGGTGGGCTGTCCCGGAGTAAATAAAGAAATATAAAATATACGAGCATAGCAGGATGGAAGTTGCTCGGATTAAGACGAGTTCCCGAAAAATGGCTAGTCCGTTAGGTGAAGCGAGAACGATCGCCAGGTCTGAAACCAGCCACGATACGACGATGATCCAAAACGTTTTTAGGTAGTCCATTTTATTTTCATTAAGCGGATAAGACAGCACTGCCATCAATGGCGGAAAAACGGTCGTAAATATGAGTTCCTGGAAATTCGTGTATCCTTCGGCCAGACTGAAGTACGCGCAAACAAGGAGAACAACCGGAACCGTATATTTCCACCCATGAAATAGAGCCAGGAAAATCAGCGGGACTAAACGAAAATCGAATTTCAGTCCATGGTAGCTTATCGGAAAATAAAACATCGTGATGACTGTTCCTGTCACAATGGCAATATGGATGATCGGGATAAGAGTATCATGAATTTTTTTGGTCTGATTTAAATACAGACATGTGTTGATCATCAAATGCATGAGAAGAAGTATTCCCAGATTGGAGAGGATGGCCTGGACCACTTCGGGTGCCTCCTAGTTCTAATTTTGATAGAAAAATGTATAATCCGCCGTGTCAGATTTGTGACTTTTTACCTAATGCTATAAAATGATGATTGGAATAGTGGTAAATAGACACAGCTGCTCCATATGCAGGAAAAAGAGTTTCTGTACTTGGTAACATTATGAGATCGGGTTTATAATAGAATGATTGTCTTGCAGTATATCTTAAACTTTTATGATTTGAATAAAGGTCAAACGAAAATGGCCGATATTAAAAAAAGAAACATTATATCGATATAACTTTAGGGTATCGATGATTAAAGGAGAGCCTTGGAACATGATTGATCATACCCGGGTAGAAGCATTAAAAATAGAGGAAATTAAAGCGACAAAATTATATTTGTATCTATTTTATTTCATGTATTTTGGATATGATTTCATCTATTATTATGTTCTGCCATTATTTATAGAGCGGAAAATGGGAGTTCCAGATGAAGGGTTAGGCTATTTCCCTTATTTATTCCACCTTCTTTTGCTTCTGGTTGCCTATTATTTTACAAAAAAAGGGAACCCCTTTTCCATAAAATATATTTACTTTTTTTCATTTTTGGTTCTTGATTTTATTAATAGTATCCTGCGTTATTGGGGAACCAGTAATGAATTTAAGACCGGGAACATAGTTGAAATTTTGATTGTCCTCTTTGCTCCCTTGTTTGTAAATAAAGGGTACTTCTGGCTGGTATCAATTGGAATGATCTTGAAATACATTGTTTATGGACTGCTGTTTAAAAGTCCCAGCTTAATTCTGCCGGTAGTCTTGCTGCTGTTTTTCTCCATCGTAGGATATATCTTGCTAACGCGTTTTAATTCTTACATTAATGGAATGATTAAGGCATATGAAAATTCCCGTCAAAAGGAAAACCTTGCTGTGATTGGGCAAATGGCAGCCTCGATTGCTCATGAAATCAGGAACCCTTTATCTGCTCTCAAAGGTTTTACACAGCTCCAGCAGGAAAAAGATATGTCTAAAGATAACTTTTATCCAATCATGCTGAATGAGATTGACCGTATCAATATGATTGTTTCGGATCTATTGATTATTGGAAAACCCAATGGATCGACAAGGAATAAAGCAGAAATTGGTAATATTATTCATTATGTCGTTTCTATCATTAAACCGCAAGCAGTAAGGCAGGGAGTCGAGATTCATATTCAGAAGGACCGCGATCTTCCGCCTATTTTGTGTGATGAGAATCAATTAAAACAGGTTTTTATCAACCTCCTCAAAAATGCAGTGGAAGCCATGCCAGATGGGGGAAATATTTATTTAATAGTGCAAGCTGCCAAAGACTCATTGGTGGTTTCCATTAAGGATGAAGGGGTTGGGATTCCAAGTGATAAAATCGAAAAACTTGGTGAACCTTTTTATACGACGAAGGAAAACGGAACGGGACTTGGATTTATGGTGACAAAAAAAATTATTGAAGAGCATGGCGGCAAAATTGGAGTTCAAAGCGTTAAGAACAAGGGGACAACCGTGGATGTCTCCTTGCCTGCAGGTCCGATAGTTGGTTCAAACAATATTTAAACCAAAAGGTCTATTTTTATGATAGTCCTTTTGGTTTATAATGAGGAAGATGTGTCGATTTTTGACGATTTACATATAGGTATTTAGGCTCATTTTTATTAAAAAGAAGAGGATTTTGTAAACTTATGAGAAATTATGGCGATATGAACGTAAAGGAATATAATGAAACGAATAACTCGCGAGGTATTAATATGGATGGGATGCTAAACGATCAGGCGTTAACCAATACAGAAAATCGGACGCTCAAATGGTTCCTTGGAATGTTTTATATCATCTTTTTCTTATATGAGTTTTATTTTCAATTTATTTATATTCCATATCGAGATGAGGATTCTGCATCTTTAAGTGCCTGGAATTATGTTATTTATATATTGATGATTCTCCTTCTGCCTGTTTCTAAAATTCTTGTAAAAAAGGGTAAATTATTTCTTGTAAAATATGTTTTTGTAGCTAGTTATTTGTGTATAGCTCTATTAAATGAAATTTATATATATTTCAACAGCGGTATGGAGTACCAAAGTGGAAATGTTGTCGAAGTTGTTTTGGTCTTGTTTGCCCCTATTTTTGTCAACAGCCACTTCTTCTGGTTTGTTTCCATAGGAATAGGGCTGAAGTATGGAGTTGCCGGCTTGCTGTTCCATTCTTCCGAAGCGTTGTTTCCTTTATCATTGGTATTCGTTATATCAGGTGTGTCCTATATAATTTTAAGAAGATTTCAAGTCTATGTGGGAGCGATTGAGACCTCCTATAATAATCAGTTAACTGGAATTGTGCGAGGCGTAATCGCCACCATTGAATTAAAAGATCCTTATACAAGAGGGCACAGTGAAAGAGTCGCCTTTTATGCCAAATCGCTTGCTGCGGCATTGAATCGGTTTTCTCAGAATGAATTAAATGCATTTAATTATGCTTGTTTATTGCACGATATTGGAAAGGTTAACATTCCTGATTCAATCTTGATGAAACCGACCCGGCTGACACCTGAAGAATATGAAGTAATTAAAACTCATCCCGTAAGTGGTGCTGAAGCCATTCAAAAGGTTGACGGGCTGAAGATGGATATCGATGTGATTAAATATCATCATGAACGCTGGGATGGACAGGGGTATCCTGAACAGCTGTCAGGGAAGGAAATTCCGTTGCTGGCGAGAGTAGTGGCCATTGCTGATGCTTTTGATGCGATGACTTCCTCCAGATCCTACCGAAATGCGCTCGCCCTGGATGATGCTTATAGACGGATTATTGAGGGAAAAGGAACCCAGTTTGATCCGAAACTGGTAGAAGTGTTTCAAACAGTCTTTCCTGATTGGGTTAAGTTCCATCAGTCCTATAAATGGGCCGATGAAGCCCCCCTTCAACATAATGTTAATGGGAAGGAGGTGTCCGAATGAAGATCCGCAAGCTTAAAAAAGTGAAAACAACTTGCTGGTGGTGTGTTTTGTTACCGGGCTATGGGAAAACCTGATGGAAAAAGGGGATGCGGGCATAAGCTTTGCATCCCTATTTTTAATAAAAAGGCGGTTAACTTATGAAGACAGGCGCATATTCCAAGTTGACTCTTCACTCCCTTCACATCCGCAAAGACAAGAAAAACTATATTGTGGAAGACCTCTCTTCGGGTGAGTTTTATGAAATGCCGAAGATTTGCATAGATGCTATTGAAATGATTAATGAGGGGAAGATGCTTTCCGAGATTGAGGCTGTGCTGACCTCCGGATATCCTGATGAAGAGGTTGATATGACTGATTTTGCAGGGCAGCTTTTTGCATTGGGCCTTGTTAAAAGCGTGGATGGGGAGGAGGTTCCCCGGACGGAAAAGAAACGTGGAGAGCCTGAAGGCTTTAACTGGATTTCCCCTCGGGTCGGCAAGTTCTTTTTTAACTCGTTCATGACGAGAGGGTATATTGGGGCAATGATTCTTTGCGTAGTTATTTTTCTTGTCCGGCCTGAGCTTTGGCCTCGATATCAGGATATCTTCCCGTTTGATTTAATGATGTACAATATCGTTGCTGTCCTGCTTGTGACGTTTCTGCTGGTGCTTGTCCATGAAATGGGCCATGTACTTGCGGTTCGCTCGGAGGGTTTGCCGACAAGGATTGAGCTTGGGCACCGGCTTGTGTTCGTGGTCCTGGAAACGGATATGAGCCGGGTTTGGTCGCTTCCTCCCGAAAAAAGGAACAGATTGTATCTTGCGGGGCTGTATTTTGATGCTGTCATGCTGCTGGCAGCGCTCGCAGCGAAGTTGGTGTTTAGTGATGATGAAGTGATTATGGGGATCGCCGGGGTGGTGGTGCTTAATACGGTCATTCGCATCATCTATCAGTTCTGCATCTACATGAAAACAGACTTTTACTATGTGCTTGAAAATAAAACGGGCTGCTATAATTTGATGGAGAATGGGCAAAGTTTCCTTAAGAACACACTGTCCTTTCTGCCCGGTGAACCGTACACCGAGGCCTTTTCAGGCGAGGAGAAGCTGGTTCGCCCATATGCTGTTTTTTATCTGCTGGGGGTTATTATTACACTGGTCCTTGCTGCGGCTTATTCGGTTCCGCAGCTGGCTTTTGCCGGGTCCTATATTTACACGGGCCTCAGTCATCACCCCGGCACCCTGTTGTTTTGGGATGCGCTGATCTTTTTGCTGCAATTTATCCTCGTCTTTGGACTGTTGTTTTATTCATGGTCGAAAAAATATCGCTTAAACCAGTAAAGACAGCTGTAGAGCTGTCTTTACCATTTTCGTGCGTAATCCACGAGCATATTCTTATAAGTATTTAGCGAGCTGATCACTACATATTCTTCATTGCCGTGCCAGTTTGCACCGCTCGGCCCGAATTCAATGGCCGGGATGCCTTTCGAAGCAAAAAAGTGGGTATCCGCTGCGCCGTGCTGTCCGAAATATTCGACAGGGTGCTTGGTATGTTGTTCAACAATGGGACTGAGTTTTTTTACGAACTCATCGTTCTCTTTGGTTTCAACCGGCGGCCCCGCAACCTTTACAGTAATTTCTCCATCGGTGATGCTTTGAATCTGGGATGTGATCGTATCTGCGTCCTGGCCGGGCAGATACCGGATATCGAACGAGATTGTACAGCTTTCGGGAACCTTATTGTAGACATCCCCGCCCTTGATTTTTGCCCAGTTCACGGATGGGTAAGGGTAAAACTCGGAGCTTTCGCTCATAAATGGAAGCTTGAGTATTTGTTTATGCAGCCTGCAGGCTTTTATGATGGCATTTTCGCCTTCCCATGGTCGGCTTCCGTGGGCCGGTTTACCCTTAATATCAATATCGAGATGGAGTACGCCTTTTGCCTGAAGGGCAATTCCCAGCTGGGTAGGCTCCGAGCAGATGACAAAATCGCCGGTGTAGCCGTTCTCTACAAGATATCCCGTACAGTTGTAGCCGCCAACCTCTTCATCTGAAACGATCTGCAGCTGTATCTTCACTCCAAGGGGCTCGTCCTTCAGCTCTGCCAGGGCGCACATCATGGCGGCTACACCGGCCTTCATATCAGCAGCCCCGCGGCCAAATAACAGTCCATCCTTTTCGCGAGGGATAAACTGATCCTTCTTGCCGCTGACCACATCCACGTGGCCGTTAAATACAATCGTTTTTTCCCCGCTGCCGATCTCGCAAAGCAGCATTTTATAGCCGTTGTTCTCCAGTTCCAGTGTCTGCAGTCCATGCTCCTTCAGCCATTGACAGCAGAAATCGACCGTGTGGTTGGCTCCGTCGATATGGGAGCTGTCAATGAGGAGCATCTCTCTCAGCAAAGTCTTGACGTCTTCCATAATCCAGCCTCCTCTAAAAAGGTCTTCATTAGTCCATACCACAAGGCAGGCTTTTCAACCATTTTAGGGTCAATTAAGTGGGTTGGATTTTGAAAACAAGGAATATCCGGTTAACTATGTATTGTATCCGGTTCAAAGTTTAATAACTATAACCGTCGCCGTGCAAATAAAATTACATGGATAATCCCTGGGAAAAAGAAGATAAAGGGCAGATAGAAGAGATCTGCGTACCCTCCTTAGAACCTTGCTGAGGATAATTAAAAAATGAATTGTTCTATGTTAATGATCGATTTTTTCCAGTTATGCATCGATTTATTGTAAAAACTGTGTCCAGGCTGTGAAAACAACTGAAAAATAGGCTTCTTTCTTTTAAGAGGAAGCTTAAACTATATTTATTTATGTAAATAGGTAAAAGGATTTGCCAAAAAGTATGCTGCTGGTACCTTAATGAATGAATTGTTATCTTGAAAAAAGCCAGTTTGATCATTTATACATCGATTCTTCTGAGTTATCGATTGATTCTTCCCGTTTATGCATCGATTAATTTAAATAATGGATCGATTATTTTGGTTTATTGAAAAAACTGTGTCCAAGCTGTGAAAACAACGGAAAAACCTTCTTCTTTTTTTAAAGGTTACTTAAATGAGGATTCTTACGGAGCAGGAAAACCCCAGGCATTTCCAACTAAATCAGTAAAATGAGAATGCCTTTTAAAAAGATTTCGATTCACGCAGGGCATACTGGACTTATTATAAGGTTTTAGCTAGTATTCTTTTTAGGAGAAAATGTGTCTTAAAGGAGATTATAATGACTGAAAATCAATCGATTATAAATGAGTTGAAGCCGTTTTTGCAGGAGGCCTGGAACAAGTCAGGGTTTTCGACGATGACGGATGTTCAGACGCAGGGAATTCCGCTGATTTTAGCGGGTGGAGACGTGATTGCTGAATCGCCGACGGGTACAGGGAAAACGCTGGCGTACCTGCTGCCGGTTTTAAATAAAATCGATCCGGATAAGCGAAATGCCCAAGCAGTTATTTTGGCTTCTTCGCAGGAGCTTGTGATGCAGATCCTATCGGAGGTTCAAAAATGGGGCGAAGGCAGCGGAATCCGCTCAGCTTCGATTATTGGCGGTGCCAACCCAAAGCGCCAGCTCGAGAAATTAAAGAAAAGCCCTCACATTATTGTAGGGACGCCCGGCCGGATCTATGAGCTGATCAAACAAAAGAAGATTAAAATGCATGAAGTGAAGACAGTTGTCCTGGATGAAGGGGATCAGCTCCTGGTCGCCGAGCATCAGGCCACGGTACAGAATATCGTGAAGGCGACGCTGGCGGACCGTCAAGTGCTCCTGTTTTCGGCAACCCTTCCGAAGCATACGGAACAGGCTGCGAAAGAGCTGGCCAAGGATCCTGAAGTCTTTCATATTAAGAAGGATACGACCATTGAGTCGGCTGATGTGGAACATATTTATTTTATCTCCGAGCAGCGGGATAAAATTAAAATTCTTGAGAAGCTGTCACGGCTTGATTCGTTTAAGGGGCTTGTGTTCATGAAGGATATTGGAAGCCTTCAGGTAGCAGCGGAAAGGCTTAATTACAATGATATCCCTGCAGCTATGCTGCACAGTGAACTGACCAAACAGCAGCGGCAGGCAAACTTGAAGCAGTTCCGGGAAGGAAAGAATGAAATGCTGCTTGTGACCGATGTGGCGGCTCGCGGACTTGATATCAAGGGTGTCACCCACGTTGTTCATTATGATTTTCCGCGGGACCTTGAGCAATACATCCACCGTTCTGGTCGGACAGGCCGTTTTGGCGCAGAGGGAACCGTCATTTCGATTGTAAATGAACGCGAGCTGCGCGACCTGAAGAGGTTTTGCAAGGAATTAGGATTTGTGCCGGAGGAAAAGGGTTTTTATAAAGGAAAGATTGTTGGGACTGACCGGAAATAACATACGTGTAAAGCTGTGGCAGCGAGCCATGGCTTTTTTTCTTGCGATGGCAGGGAATTGTCTAAGATGAAAAGAAATTAAAAGGTAGAAAACCTTTTCGGGAAAGGAAAGATCCATGATGGAAAATCCGAAATTGCGCAGTCTTCTGAACGATTGGCTGCCGGAAGCTACCATTGATGACATGCAGGAAAAGATGGAGAACGGGGAGCTTTCCTCAAAAGAGCTTGTCCTTTTATACATGAATCGAATTGCCGAAGTGGACCCTGCCATCCATTCGGTCCTGGAACTCAATCCGGATGCCCTCCACATCGCGGCTGCGCTGGATGTGGAACGAAGGGAGCACGGAGCACGGGGGCCGCTGCATGGAATACCGGTGCTGCTCAAGGATAATATTGATACACATGATAAGATGCACACGAGTGCCGGCTCGCTGGCCCTTGAGCATTCAATTGCCCCCGAGGATTCCTTCGTGGCTTCGCAGCTGAGGAAGGCAGGGGCTGTCATTCTTGGAAAAACGAATATGACCGAATGGGCCAACTTCATGGCGATTGGCATGCCGAGCGGCTATAGTTCAAGGGGCGGGCAGGTCCTGAATCCGTACGGGCAGGGAAGGTTCCATGTTGGCGGCTCCAGTGCTGGTTCGGGCGCTGCCATTGCCGCAAATCTTGCCGCTGTATCGGTCGGCACGGAAACCTCAGGCTCCATCCTGAACCCCAGCTGCCAGAATTCCCTTGTTGGAATCAAGCCAACAGTCGGGCTGATCAGCCGGCGCGGCATCATTCCAATCTCGTATACCCAGGATACGGCGGGGCCAATGGCTAGAACCGTAAAAGATGCCATTTATCTTTTATCAGCACTCTCTGGCACTGATGCACGTGACCCTGTTACCTTAACCAATACCAGCCTGAGGGGCGAAGATTTCTCCCGCCATCTTGATCCAGACGGCCTGCAGGGGGCGAAACTGGGGGTACCCCGCGATCCAGCCTATCTTGAGGAGTTAAGTGATGAAAAACAGGAGCTGTTCGAACAGTGTCTTAATCAGCTGAAGGAGCTTGGGGCACAGCTGAAGGATGTGGGGATTCCCTCTGCTGAGGCAGAATGGGGATACGATGTCCTGACGTATGAGTTTAAATCGGGTGTAAATGCCTATCTCAGCCAGCTGCCTTCGACGGTAAAAGTGCGCTCTCTGGCGAATGTGATTGCTTTTAATAAACATCACATGGAACGTACGCTGAAATATGGCCAGGAGGTTCTGCTTGAATCAGAGGAAACGAGTGGAAGCCTGAAAGAGAAGGAATATATCAGTGCCCTGGAGCATGACCAATACATGTCCACAGAAAAGGGAATTGACTTTGCTTTAAAGGTTCACGGCGTCGAGGCGCTTGTTTTCCCTCATGATCATGGCAGTGACCTTGCAGCAAGGGCGGGGTATCCGTCGATTACGGTGCCTGCCGGCTATACCTCCGATGGAGAGCCTTTTGGCCTTACTTTTACCGGGACAGTCTACAGTGAGCCGATTTTGGTCCGGCTTGCCTACGCGTTTGAGCAGGCGACCAAAGTGCGGAAGCCGCCTGTACTGGAAGTTGCCTCCATGCGTGGCAAGCGGGCATAAGGTATTTCCTTCGCGCTCATACTATTCTTGAACCTGTAAAAAAAGGAGCAGATCAGCGATGGGCAGGAAAAAATTCGGAAATGCCAATGCAAACCGGAACAATAACGTAAAAAAAGGAAACCGGACGAGCGAAGAATTGGTGGAGTGGACAACCGGCGCAAAAAACACAAAGCAAATCAATCATACAGACTGATAAAAGAGGTGTCCCTTCATGGGGCGCCTTTTATGGTTTTGTTCTTTTTTTAGATAAAATGGGTATAAAAGCTGTATGACTAACTATTGGAGGGAACACACTTGGAGAAGAAGAATGACCGGGGCCAGTCAGGCCAGTTTGAAGTGGCCTTTAACCGAATCCATCGCTGCCTGAAAGAGATGGTAAAGAATGCGTCCAATGATGCCTTTGTAGAGCTCTTGAACACAGGCTTTAAAAACCATTCGATCATCCGAAGATACAAAAACGAACTATATCAATTTGCAAAGCTGAGAAATGCGATTGTCCACGAGAAGGTGGATGTTGATTACTATATTGCAGAGCCTCACAAAGAGGTTGTGGCCAGGATTGAGGAGATTGCGGATCACTTTGAAAAGCCCCCGTTAGCGATTTCTGCTGCTTCCACTCCCGTTTTTTATTATTATGAGGATGCCCTGCTGAAGGATGTCCTGAAAGCCATCAATAAATTCGAGTTTACCCGCTTCCCTATTTACAGCACAAACAATGAATACAGAGGATTGCTTACCTCCACTGACATTATCCGCTGGATGGGGAGGAAGTTCTCCAGCGATGTCATTTCACTGGAAAATGTACAAGTTGGCGAGGTACTGACAAAGGATAAGAATTACTATGTGGATTTCGTATCGGAAAAAGCAACGCTGTACGAAGTGGAGGAGCGGTTTGATGAGTATCATACCCAGGATAAGAAGCTCCAGGCCGTGATCCTCACAGAGAACGGGGAAAAGGACAGCAAGCCAAAGGGTGTCATCACGCCGTGGGATCTACTGGATCCCGAACCAAATAGCTAACTAACTTATCAGAGAAAAGTTTATAGACCTCTGTAGCGGGTATCTTTAAAAAAGACTACTCGTCCAAAGGAGGAAGATACGATGTTGAACGAACATGAAAAACACATAGTTGGCGTTTATGATAATGAACAGGAAGCTATTTCCGCGGTTGAGGATTTAAAACGTCAGGGATATGCAGCAGAGGATATTTCCGTTATTGGCAGAAACAACGAGGAAGTTGAAGAAATTAACGATGCAACTGGTACGAAGACAGAGGAAGGCCTTGCAGCCGGCGCAGCGACCGGCGGTGTGCTCGGAGGCTTGACTGGATTGCTTGCAGGGATTGGTGCCCTGGCGATTCCCGGAATCGGGCCAATTGTCGCAGCGGGTCCAATTGCGGCAACTCTTACAGGGGCAGCTGTCGGTGCTGGAGCAGGCGGTCTTACTGGGGCTCTTATCGGGATGGGAATTCCTGAAGAGGATGCAGACCGTTATGAAGGCTACGTGAAGGAAGGGAAAATCCTTGTTGTGGTAGAACGCCGTGAAGACAGGGTACAGGAGCCATTTGATGCCTCAGACGATCAGACTCTAACAGGCGGTACCATCACAGGCGGACGCCCTTATAATGACACTCTGACTTCTGATAACCCTGCTAATACCCGTCTTGATAATCCAAGAGATTTTTAAGTAACATCTAAAAGAGTAAACAACAATAAATGCAGGCTTCCAGTACGGGAGCCTGTTTTTTGCATTCCAATTCTGCATGTAACACAGCCCTTCAAGCATACTAAGAAAATAGAGAATCAAAAAAGGAGCTGCGGGACCATGCCAGAACTTCCGGAAATGGAAAACTACAAAAGGCTGCTTGGCGGGCATATCATTGGAAAGCCGCTCACGAACATTGAAGTGAACCGGGATAAAAGTATTAATCTGCCTCCTGCGCAATTCATCCAGGAGCTGAAAGGGAGAAGCATTGTAGCTGTGAACCGCCGCGCCAAGCATCTCATTTTCCACTTGAACTCCGGGAAAAGCCTTTTACTCCATCTGATGCTGGGAGGCTTGATGTATTTGGGGAATGACCAGGACAATCCTAAGCGAACCAAGCAGGTCATCCTTGCCTTCGGCGACTTAAAGCTCTATTTTATCGGCCTGAGGCTGGGCTATCTTCATCTTCATGATGCGAAGAGCCTGGAAGCGGAGCTGTCGGACCTGGGACCGGAGCCGCTCGACCCTGAATTTACATTTGCCAGATTCAGCGAGCTGTTTAGCGAGAAAAAGGGCAGGATTAAGACCACCCTTGTCAATCAGGAAGTAATTGCAGGAATCGGGAATTGCTATTCCGATGAGATCTGCTTTGAAGCAGCCGTGAAGCCTTCCCGTAAATTCACTGAGCTCGAAACCCGGGAGCTGCAGGGGCTCTTCACCGGGATGCACACTGTCTTTCAGCGGGCGATACATGCTGGGGGCTATATGGAAATGCCTTTATTTAAAAATGACCACAAAACAGGCGGCTATAATGACCAATGTTTGGTGTATGACCGGGAAGGGGAGCCATGCCTTCGGTGCAGGACGGCCATTGTTAAAGAAATGATTTCCACAAGAAAGATGTTTTATTGTCCCAACTGCCAGAAAGGGTAACAAAGAGCCTGACGACAGGTTCTTTTTTTATGGGGGAAATCCCCTTGGAAGTTTGCACCATGAGGTTCCTTTAAGCCTAAAAAGGGAATAGGAAGCAAAAAGGCAAGGAACTGAGGGGGATACTGAATTGTTTTATGCAGGAATGGCACTGAAGCTTTTGATTGGGCTTGCTGCCCTTGTCATCGTCACAAGAATTCTCGGGAAAAAGCATATGTCCCAGGTGACACCATTTGACTTTGTTTATGCTCTTATTTTAGGAGGAATGGTGGAGGAAACAATTTACCACGCTGACCATACCATCCCCCAAATGATTTTTTCCATCACCGTCTGGGGGATTTTAATCTATACGGTGGAAAAACTGACTCAAAAAGTCGATTGGCTCAGGGGCCCCTTAAAAGGCAGCACCCAGGTGCTGATCAAGGATGGGAAAATTTCCATCAAGGAACTGGAGCGGGCCAATTTGGAACTCGAGCAGCTGCGGTCCCTGTTAAGGCAAAAGGATGTCTTTTCCTTGAGGGAAGTTAAATATGTCTTTCTGGAAACCAATGGGGAGATAAGCGTGTTGAAATACCAGAAGTCCTCGGCGGTGAAAGAGGATGGAGAAGAGCAGGAGGTAGAGGAAATAGAACCGGCCATTTTGGTGGTGGATGAAGGGAAAATCCATGAACATAATTTAAAAGCCGTAGAAAAAGACAGGGAATGGCT
Organism: Mesobacillus foraminis; assembly: GCF_004340465.1. Taxonomy (GTDB): domain Bacteria; phylum Bacillota; class Bacilli; order Bacillales; family Cytobacillaceae; genus Mesobacillus_B; species Mesobacillus_B foraminis. The sequence continues at coordinate 66,871 of NZ_SLVV01000011.1, forward strand.
GATGGAAGGTCTTAAGAAAGAGGGTATAACCGATATTAAAGATATCTACTATGCCGAGTGGTCCGCCTCTCATGGATTCTTTATTAAAACCTATGACCACTGTATCAGTGTGTAGTCTTTTTTGCATGAAATAAAGGGATTACGCCATTCTTTCCAGAAGTAGTGGGAAAAGGATGAAAGGGAGTGTGCCTGGGAATGAACTTTAAAACGGCTGATTTATGCGATGAATTTGGGAATGAACTTGAAGTTTGCCAGCTGGAGTTTAAATCCTATGGAAAGAGGTCCAAATTCTCCGGTCCTGTTGCTACTGTCAGAGTGTTTGAAGATAATGTCCTTGTCCTGGAATCGCTGGAGACCGTTCCGGAGGGTAGTGTCCTTGTTGTCGACGGCGGAGGGTCCCGCCGATGCGCCCTGATGGGGGACCGGCTTGGGAAAATTGCGCAGGACCGCAAGCTTGCCGGGATCATCATTAATGGCTGTGTCCGGGACAGTGAAGACCTTGGCCAGCTGGATATCGGAATTCTCGCGATTGGCACCAATCCTCTGAGAAGCAAGAAAGACGGCAAAGGGGAGAGGCAGATTCCTGTCTTCTTTGGAAACATCGACTGGACACCAGAATCCCATGTGTATGCTGATGGCGATGGGGTCATCCTTTCGAAAGGAAAACTTTTTTAAAACTGTATAAAATGAACGAAATTCCTCATCCTATTTTGGAGGAGGAATGATGAGATGATGAAGAAATTTTTATTAACCTTGATTTTATTAGTCGCCGTTCCGTCGGTCTCATTTGCGCAGCAGGTGTATACGGTCCAGCGCGGTGACACCCTGTGGAAGATTTCGGTCCGGTACCAGGTGGGGCTGTCCGAGCTGATCAGCGCGAATCCGCAATTTAAGAATCCAGCCCTTATTTATCCTGGGCAAAGAGTCAACATCCCTGACATTTCTGCGACTAAAAACATTGAGAGCCAGGTTATCCAGCTGACCAACCAGGAACGGGCCAAGCACGGCTTAAGGCCGCTTGCCGCCAACTGGGAGCTCTCGCGGGTTGCAAGGTACAAATCGGCCGACATGAGGGACAAGAACTACTTCTCGCATACAAGCCCGACCTACGGCAGTCCATTCACCATGATCAAAAACTTCGGCATTGCGTACCGGAGTGCTGGTGAAAATATTGCGGCTGGCCAGCGTACGCCGCAGGAAGTCGTCAATTCATGGATGAACAGCCCGGGCCACCGTGCCAATATCCTGAACAGCTCCTACACTCATATCGGTGTCGGGCATGCATCAGGCGGTTCGTACGGGCACTACTGGACACAAATGTTCATTGCAAAATAAGGTGGGAGAGAGCACCGGCGGGGATCGCCGGTGTATTTTTTCGTGGAGAGCATCGTTTTTAGCGGGAAATATAGTTTTATTGGGCGGACTGCCCTTTTTGAAGAGGGAAAAGCCATGTTTCCTGAAGTGAAATGGGGTTAATTGGTCAATGGAAGACATTTATACATCGATGACGGAAGGTTATGCATTGATTATTTTAGTTTATGCATTGATTATTTTGGTTTATGCATTGATAAAATTGATTTATGAATCGATCATTGGATTTTATTGAAAAATCAGTGTCCAGATTGTGAAAGCGGGGCAAGGAATGTCCGGACTGACCGAGGTGGATGGTCATTCCATGTTGAAAAGGTCAGGGGACCCAACTACTGTATTCGGGATGCCTCGGGCGCACGTGCGGAAACTGGCTGGACGTAAATGTAAATGTTTAGTTTGAAAAAAGGTGAACAGGGGCGGGGGGTGCGTTGTTTTTTGCGTGAATTGTGCTGTTTTTAGCGGGGAAATTTAGTTTTTTAAAAGAAACCGCCTGTTTGAAGCTTGATATTCCAAGTTTTCCGGGTAAAAGTGGCTGATTTTTTGCCTGAAATACATTTATACATCGATGACGGAGGGTTATGCATCGATTATTTTGGTTTATGTATCGATAAATTTAATTTATGAATTGATTATTTGATTTTATTGAAAAACCAGTGTCCAGATTGTGAAATTGGGGCGAAGAATGTCCCGGTACCTTCAGAAAATAAGAGTAATTTGCCTTTCAAAATCCATCAATTTTGGCCTAATCTAAAAACCCATCTTTTTACCACGCTTTATAGAAAGAACTTCTCTAAAATTAATTGGGGCGGATCCCCAATTACCTCTCGAAGTTCTCCGTTTCCCGCATCAATTTCCTTTGAAAATAACTGGAGGCTAGCACTCACTGATTTATGAAAGTCAAATTCCTTTTAAAAGCGACCGGTACTGTCATTACCGCTGTGAGTCCGACTTATGTGACTTGGCCAAAACCCCTGATTGCCAACCCTTTAACAGCATGTGGAAACTAGGTCTATTCAGAACCAATTCCCCTTTAAGTATCCTAGTACCATACCTTCCTCCGCCTCAGGTCCTAGTTGAAAATCAAGCTCAGGCTCGTTATGAGAGTTCTTCTTTCGAGGTAAGATGATATCAAGAAAGGAGGAAATGAACATGAAAAAATTTGGTTTACTGCTTGCAGGAGGTATTGCGGCGCTGGTGCTTGTTTCAAACCTTGGTCCGCTTGTTGGATTGGCGGTCAGTCTTGCGGTCCTCTACTTCATCGTGAAACAGTTTTTGAAAACAGACTCCACTTTTAAGAAAATTGCCTGGGGTGTGCTGGGATTATTCATCCTGATGGCCACTGCCTCCAATGTTCCCGCGATTCTTGCCATAGCCGCAGCTTATGTCCTTTACCTGGTTTATAAAAAGTGGAATGAAGACAACACACCTAGCTCCAAAAGTGATGACCCTTTTGCCAATTTTGAAAAGCAATGGGCAGAACTGAAAAATTCCTAAGACAAAAAAAACAACTAATAAGGAGAGATGTCACATGACGAACCTGTTTACTCGCATTAAAAATACTGTATTAGCCGATTTAAATGAAGCACTTGATATGAAGGAAAGAAAAGATCCGATTGCGATGCTGAACCAATACCTTCGTGAATGCGAGCTGGAAACCGAGAAAGTCCGCAAGCTGCTTGAACGCCAGCACCAGCTGAAAGACCGCTTTAATGCAGAATACCTTCAAGCACTGGAAATGGCTGAGAAACGCAGCAGTCAGGCAGATATTGCCCAGAAAGCTGGAGAAACCGAGCTGGCAAGCTTTGCATCCCAGGAACAGAATCAATATGCAGAAAGAGCGTCACGTTTGAAAGAAGCTCTTGCCAATGCGGCAAAACAGCAGGATGAACTGGAGCATAAGTATGAGGATATGAAGCACAAGCTGAAGGATATGCATATCCGACGCCTCGAACTCATGGGCAGGGAAAATGTGAGCCGCGCCCATCAGCGAATGGATCAGGTGATTGAAAATGATGCCTATTCCGATAAAGCTTACTCCAAGTTCTCAGAAATTGAGTCCTATCTTGACAAGATTGAGAACCAAGTGAACAGCTCGTACTACCGCAACACCATTGACGGCCGGATTGCCGAGCTTGAAAAAGAGCTGAAAAAACAAGAAACACATTCTATTTCTTAATATCCAAACATGGTATGCTAAAAGAGGCGCAGGCCCAGTCCGCGCCTTTTATCTCCATTTTACCTCGCCAGAAAGGAGGAAAAGATCGTGCTAGGCAAAATGAAAAATGATTATATCAGCTGGATTGTCTTGCTTGGAGCCTTGCTTCTGCTGCTTGAAATCTCCTTCTTTAATACAGGATTGATCTTTTCCCTCTTTGTGTCGGGGGCAATGATCTACATGGGGCGGAAGGCCAGGCGCCGATCCTTTGGGAAGCTCCTGTTTTGGGTAGGGTTGTTTATTTTAGGAACCAGTGTGATTGGTATGATGACGTTCCGATTTTTCCTGCTGGCCATCCTGATTTATATCCTCATCCAGTTTGCCCAGTCGAAGAAGAATCCTGAAGTGATTCGTCCGGTCGTAGAGGAGCCAAAGCCTGTTTCACCGGAAACAACGCTGGTGGAACAGTCCCCATTATTTAAAAATACATTTTTCGGCCACCAGAAAACGCCTGAACATGTATACGAATGGGATGACATCAATATTCTTGCCGGAGTGGGAGACAGTATCATTGATTTAAGCTATACTGTGCTTCCAAAAGGCGAGACCGTTATTTTTATCCGGAATATCATTGGTAATATAAAAATCTTTGTTCCATATGATATGGAAGTAAATATCCGGCATTCAACACTGGCCGGCGCCGCCGATGTGCTTGACCATCACCAGGACCGGGCATTTAACCAGTCACTGGTCTTAAAAACTCCCGGGTATGAGCAGGCGGAACAGAAAATTAAAATTTTCACCTCAATGCTGATTGGTGATATAGAGGTGAAAAGAATATGAGCGGTGTCCAGCGTCAAATTTTATGGGGATTTTCCCTCAGTCTCTTGCTTTTTATCTTTTTGACGGGCTCCTATTTCTTTGTCCATCCTCTCAAGAACTGGATGGAACTGTGGGAATTGGAGCTGATGGATATTCCGTTCATCCTGTTTACTGCAACGGTAAGCCTGGGCTCCGGCATGCTTTTTGGCGTGGTTTCCGGTGTTTATTGGCGCCGGCAGCTTCAAACGGTGGACAGCTGGCTGTTTCAGCTGGAGGAAGGCCGGCAGCCGGATCCTGGCCAGTCAGCGCTGCCTCCTGAAATCAGCGGCATTTCCGGAAGGGTCCAAAGAGTCCGGAAACAAATTTCTGAAAAGGCCATGCTCTCCCAGCGGCTGGCGACGGAAAAGGCCGAGGAGCAGGAAACGCGGATTCAGGAGATGATTTCGCAGGAACGGAACCGCCTGGCCCGCGAGCTGCATGACTCTGTGAGCCAGCAGCTGTTCGCGGCATCCATGATGATGTCCGCCATTTTAGAAACGAAAGCGCTGTCCGAAAGTGAAGAAACGACCCCGGCTCAGGAACGGGAAGCCAAGCAGTTAAAGATGGTCGAGGAAATGATTCACAAATCGCAGCTGGAAATGAGAGCTTTGCTCCTGCATCTGCGGCCGGCCGATTTGAAAGGGAAATCGCTGCAGGCAGGAATTGAAGAACTGATGATGGAATTAACACAGAAAGTCACCATGAATATCCTCTGGAAGGTGGAAGCGTTCCCGCTTGATAAGGGAGTCGAGGACCATTTGTTCCGAATTCTCCAGGAATCTGTTTCAAATACACTTCGCCATTCACAAGCCTCCAAATTAGACGTATTGCTCATCAAGAGAGATGAAATGGTCATTATGCGGGTGTCCGATGACGGCATCGGCTTTGATGTTGAGGAATCAAGGGCTGGCTCCTACGGGCTCCAGAATATGCACGAACGTGCCGGTGAAATTGGCGGCACGCTAAAGATTATCTCAATTAAAAATAAAGGAACCAAGCTGGAAGTGAAGGTTCCAATTTTAAATGTGGCAGGTGGGGACAATGATTAGAGTTGTATTTGTCGACGATCACGAAATGGTGAGGATCGGGGTGTCATCGTATTTATCGGCACAGCCTGATATCGAGATCGTGGGGGAAGCCGATAATGGCCGGACAGGGGCAGAGCTCGCACTGAAGCTGAGGCCGGATATCATCCTGATGGACCTGGTCATGAAGGAAATGGACGGAATCGAGGCGACGAGAAGGATCATCGAGGAATGGCCGGAAGCCAAGATTATTGTCGTTACCAGCTTCCTGGATGATGAAAAGGTATATCCTGCTCTGGAGGCCGGCGCAACGAGCTATATGCTTAAGACCTCAAAAGCCAGCGATATCGCCAACGCCGTACGAGCTACATATAGCGGAAAGCCGGTCCTCGAGCCTGAAGTGACCGGGAAAATGATGATGAAAATGCGCCAAAAACCAACAACGGACCTTCACGAGGAACTCACCGAGCGCGAGATGGAAGTCCTCCTGCTTATGACCGAAGGAAAAACCAATCAGGAAATTGCCGATGATCTGTTCATCGCCTTAAAAACCGTGAAAACCCACGTCAGCAATATCCTCAGCAAGCTGCAGGTCCAGGACCGGACGCAAGCGGTGATTTATGCCTTTAAGCATTCGCTTGTGAAGTAGGCTGGCCCGGTTTAGTGGCTACAGTTACCACTTTGACAATACCTTTAAAATAACCAAAGGTCGTTATGAATTCTCATAGCGGCCTTTTTTTATGGGGAGGCAACCATGGGAGCCTCATAACGCCTGGGAACATGTCCTATTGAAATTAGTCCGGCAGTTTAGGATAGTAAATCAGGAGTTTGAAAAATAAAGTGCCTGGTTTGGAAAATAAGAAGGATCGGGGTGCGGACACGAAGTGCTTGGAAAATAAAAGGCTCTGGTTGAAAAATAAAATGGTCCCTTTGGAAAATAAAACAGCAGATTAGGATAGTAAACCGGGAGTTTGAAAAATAAAGTGCCTGGTTTGGAATATAAGAAGGACCGGGGTGCGGAAACGGAGTGCTTGGAAAATAAAAGGCTCTGGTTGAAAAATAAAATGGTCCCTTTGGAAAATAAAACAGCAGATAAGGATAGGAAACCGGGAGTTTGAAAAATAAAGTGCCTGGTTTGGAAAATAAAAAAGGATTGGGATTCGGACACGAAGTGCTTGGAAAATAAAAGGCTCTGGTTGAAAAATAAAATGGTCCCTTTGGAAAATAAAACAGCAGATTAGGATAGGAAACCGGGATTTCGAAAATAAAGTGCCTGGTTTGGAAAAAAAGGGCTCGGAGTACGTCCGCAGAGTGCTCGAAAAACATTTGCATTGAGCAGCATATGCTGCTTTAATAAGTCACTTGAACTACTATATTTCTATAACATCCAACGAACCTTAAAAATACAGAATGTAACAGATCTCACCTTCATTCCTAAGTATTCGGAGCTTCCCCCGAGCAAGACCGCCGCACCACTCGGACCCCCCTTCCGAACCCTTCATAATCCCGTGGAAATCCGCTGTTCATAAGAAAAAGAGGCCAATTTATAGCCTCTTTAATCTATTCGTTTCATTTGTGGATCCAGCCCGCCCAGCCGGTAGAGCATTTCGCTGAGGGCGAGGGAAATCACTTCGCGTTCGGCGACATCTCCGCCAAAGGTTAAGGCTGCATCCGCAGTATTATGATCCTCGGAAAGTTTTTCTTTAATTTTTTCACACATCCATAGTTGGTAGTCAGATAGTTCGAGTTTTTTGTGCATTGGCCCCACTCCTTCTCTTATCATCACATTACCCGCCTGCTGGGCGTTCATAAACGCTATTGACAAGCCTATTTCCAGTCTATTTCCTTTAAGGTTTTGTAAGAACAGTAAATTTTAACCATATAGTGAATGAGGCCAAAACTGATTGGTTCGGCCGAAAACGAATGGTATTGCCAAAAGAAAAATAGGAACAAGAGGGGAAGGGGACAAAAATCAGTTTTCGACTAGAAACGAAAAACAAATTTTTAACCAGACCGTGAAAGAGGGGCAAACAACTGGTCCGACAAAAAAATAATAAATACCTTCAACCTCTGGTGATTCTGGGGCCTATTTTTGTTTGAGAAAACAAACATGACTGGCTCCCGATTAAATCTTGTACCAATTTTTAAAAATAAAACTGTGCCTTGTCTCATATGTATAAAGAAGGCTAAAAGTGCAGAGGGGAGACGGCATGAAGTTATTTTTGCGAGGCGTAATGGTGTTGGTACTGGCAGCCTTTGTCAGTGAGTGTGCAGAGTTTCTGATTAATATGATTCTGGCCAGGGAGCTGGGGGAAAGCGGCATGGGCCGTTACATGACGGTGCTTCCGCTGATTTTCTTGATTATGATGCTCGCGAGCTTTGAACTCCCGGTTTCCATCTCTAAAATCGTAGCTGAAAAGGATGCGAAGTACCATCAAAAGATGCTCAGGGATGTCCTGCATCTTACGATCGTCCTTTCTGCTGCTTTGTTTGTTGTTGTTGCGGTCGGAATGCCGTTTGTGCCGATCTTTGACTCATACCCTCCATTTTTGAAATGGATGGTGCTGTTCATGATTCCCCTTGTTTCCTTTTCATCGATTGCACGAGGCTATTTTATGGGGAAAGAGGACATGGGGAAAATTGCCCTTGCCAATTTGCTGCGGAGGCTGATCCAGCTTTTGCTGCTGGTGGGGGTCTATCAGTTTTTTGAGTTTGAGAGGCCGACAGCCCTTCTTGTGGCGTTTTTCACCCTGGCAGCGAGCGAGCTTGTTGTTTTCTTATATTTGTTTTATTTTTTTATCGTAAGCTATCAGAATTTGAAGGTCCTTCCGAGGGAAAGTCTTGGAAGGAAAGAGCTCAGGAAGGATCTGGTGGCAATTTCCGGGCCGACGACGGCACTGAGAATCTTCCATTCTCTGACCCATGCGGTGCAGCCGTTTTTGATTAAAGCGGCTATTATCCAGGCGGGGGTACCGGCGGAAGCGGCAAATGACCAGTTTGGAATGCTGGCAGGGGTCGCGATGTCCATTGGGTTCTTCCCGGCGTTTATTGCCCATTCCTTTATGGTGATCCTGATCCCCACCGTGGCCAAGCACCACGCCGCCGGAGAGCATGGCAAACTGCAGAAGCTTCTCCAGCATGTAATGCTGCTCACCTTGTTTTACGGAGTCCCGGCAGTGGGGGTGTTCTATTTTTATGCCGAGCCGCTGACCAGCCTGTTTTTCCATTCCGACAATGCAGCGTACTACCTGCAGCTGCTCTGGCCGTATTTTCTCTTGCATTATTTTATAATCCCGATGCAGGCTTATCTGATTGGCCTTGGCCTTCTGAAGGATGCGTTTATCCATACCGTCTGGGCGACCATTGTTTCCTACACCACCATCTATCTTCTTGGCTCGCAGCCGGAGTGGCAGATGGCAGGAGTCATTGTCGGGATGAATGCAGGCACGGTTCTGCTGACGCTGCTGCATTTTCTTACAGTCTGTAAAAAAATCGGCGTGGCCTGGGCATCGAAGGCAGAACCGAAAAATACTTAAAGGTTTTTCCATGTTATTGTCGAAATGCTTAACTGAAGGGGGTGACCGGCGTGGATAAGGTCCTGCGCGGGCACCATCTCCTCTGCGTCCATGGCTTCAGGGGGATGGGGTACAGCCCGGGTTTTATCAAGAAAATGGAGGGGATTGTGAAGGATGTCAGGGACCGGGAAAAGGATTTCCCGATCAAAGTGGTTGCTGCCTTTGATGATGCCTGCATGTCCTGCCCTCACCAGGGGAAAACGGAGTGTGAAGCCAGTGAAGGTTCAAATGAGCACGTCCTTTTTATGGATCGCAAGGTGATTCATCATCTTGGGCTGGAGGAAGGAAAAGCTTATGCGAAATCGGCCCTCCTCACACGGACCGCTGAAAGGGTGTCTCCGGATGATCTTGACTATTTGTGTGAAAATTGTTCATGGCTGAAGTATGGCGTCTGCAAGGAAGGGATTGCCGAGCTGAGGGAAGCTTACAGGCCGTATAAGGAAAAGGCTTGAGTATTTTTTAATCTAAAATAAAGATCTAAGTATTCCTTTTGCATCTCAAACCGGAGAGTAAAAGCCTCCTGATAAACTTGAACGCCACATAAAGGTCTATATTGCCAGCAAACTAGTGTCCCAGAGTCAGAGACTTTGGGGTATTTTTCAATGTTTGGGATTGTATAGGCACTGGATTGATTTAACATTTAATGAGCCGAACATTGCACAGAATGAAAAATAGTACAGAGAACAAAGTCAGCAAGTTCATTCCATATGAACGGAGAGGCAGCACTGACTTTTGGCAGCTTTGAAAATTGGGAGGGAAGATATGCTTAGGAAAATTTCATTCAGCATCATTGGCGGTGCCGGCTTCAGGGCCCAATATTATTTAAGGATTGCACAAGCATTGCCGGATTTATTTCATGTGGCCGGCATGGTGGTGAGAGATGGAGAAAAAGGCGGGGAAATGGAGCGGAAGTGGGGAGTGAAGACCTACAGGAATATGGAACTGCTCCTTACAAAGGAGAAGCCGGACTTTGTGGTTTTGTCTGTAAGTGGTTCTGAGTGTGCGCAGTCCTTATTTCAATTAGCGGACACTGGTATACCTGTTCTGACTGAGACGCCGCCAGGCCAGAATCTGGATGACCTGCTGGCCCTTCATGAAAGGCTGACAGTCAACGGGGCAATGGTCCAGGTAGCGGAGCAATATCATCTTCATCCACTGAATCAGGCGAGGCTGGCGCTGATTGACTCGGGCCGCCTGGGGGAGATTACTCAGGCAACGGTCTCTGTCTCTCATATGTATCATGGAGCCAGCCTGATCCGGAAGATGCTTGGAATCCAATTTGAGGAGGCAGAAATAAAAGCGATAAGGTTCACCTCTCCCATTTTGGCAGGACCGGACCGAATGGGGCCGCCAAGGGAGGAGAAAACTTTATTTACAGAGCGTGATCTCGCCTGGATCCAGTTTGGGGAAAAGCTTGGAATCTATGATTTTACCAAAGATCAGCACCGGTCCTGGATTCGCTCCAATCATCTATCCGTCAGAGGTGTAAAGGGGGAGCTGTTTGATAGTCAGGTGAAACTATTGAGTGATTTTGCGACACCGCTTCCCCTTGAACTGAAACGCATTAACAGAGGAGAAGGTGAGAATCAGGAAGGTTATTATTTGGCAGGGATCATTGCCGGCGAAAGCTGGGTGTACCGAAATCCGTTTGCTCCTGCCAGACTCTACGACGATGAAATTGCCATTGCCGCCTGCCTGCAGAAGATGGCGGATTATATCTCCGGGGGTCCGGATTTTTATGGCTTGCCCGATGCATCCCAGGATTGCTATATCGGCTTCAAGATAGAGGAGGCGATTGCAACAGGTGAAACCGTAAAGGTGAGCCGGCAGCCGTGGGCCAGTTTTGCTTAACTTTATCTTTTCCGTACTTGTTTTTCCAAAGGCCCGTCCTTTTATTGTGAAATATCTAAAATGTAGGGGAAACCTGCTGCTTACACAGTGGGCTGTGTTACTTATTTTACCCGGTATACTAAGTGTTGTAAGATGATACTAGAGTGTTTTAACACTATGCTGCTTTATCCCCTTTCTGCGGTATGGGAAGGGGGAAGTGCTATTTTATATAGTAATCTTTGAGAATATTCGAAGTTTACAGCTTGGAAATCTATTAAAAGGAGCCAGTACATATGAATTACAGAGCATTGGGCAATACAGGTTTAAAAGTAAGCGAAGTCAGTTTTGGGACCTGGGCAATCGGCGGATCCTGGGGGAAAACGAGCGATGAAGAGGCCCTCAATTCCCTGGAAAGGGCCATTGGCGAAGGAGTAAATTTCTTTGATACTGCTGATGTGTACGGTGACGGCCACAGTGAAGAATTGCTTGCAAAGGCAACGAAAGGCAAAGAGGACAAGATCCACATTGCGACCAAATTTTGCCGGGCAGGGGATATTCATGATCCGGAGACTTATACTTATGACCGGGTTGCGGCCTATTGTGAAGCAAGCCTGAAACGCCTGAACAGGGAAGCGCTTGATTTATATCAAATTCACTGCCCGCCCATTGAAATCCTTAAGGATGGCCAGGTGTTCGAGGTTCTGGACAAGCTTCAGCAGGAAGGGAAAATCAGGAATTACGGAGTCAGCGTGGAGACCGTTGAAGAAGGCTTGCTGTGCCTGCAAAATCTGAATGTCAAAGCACTGCAGGTGATTTTCAACATCTTCCGCCAGAAGCCTCTGGAATCCCTGCTTCCCGAAGCGAAGAAAAACGGAGTCGGCATTCTTGTCAGGCTGCCGCTGGCGAGTGGATTGTTGACTGGCAAATTTACGAAGGATCATGTTTTTGAAGAAGATGACCATCGGAATTTTAATGAACATGGTGCGGCTTTCAATGTAGGCGAAACCTTTGCAGGCCTTGGATTTGCTAAAGGGGTGGAACTGGCAGATCAGCTGGGATGGATCGCTGAAGGACGGAAATCCATGGCTTCGGCAGCGTTAAGGTGGATTCTTGATCAGGAGGAAGTCTCCTGCATTATCCCAGGGTTCAAAAATGAAAAGCAGGTTCTTCAAAATTTGGAGGCTTTGGATGAGAGGCCGTTTACCGGGAAAGAGTTAAAAGCGCTAACTGCGTTCTATGAAGAACAGGTCAAAAGCTCTATTAGAGGACCTTATTAATTGGTGATGGGGAGGAACATGATGGGAAACATACGATGGGGAATTTTAAGTACAGCCAATATTGCCCTTACCCAAGTACTGCCTGCCATTCAGAGGTCGGAAAATGGGAAGGTGTTGGCGATCGCCAGCGAGAGCGGCAAGGCAAAGAAGGCGGCGGAGGAGTACAATATCCCAAAAGCTTATGACAGCTACGAGGCACTGCTGAGGGATCCGGAAATAGATGCCGTCTATATCCCGCTGCCAAACCACCTTCATAAAAAATGGGTGATGGAGGCTGCCAGAAGCGGCAAGCATATTCTATGTGAAAAGCCGGCTGCTCTGACTCATGAAGAGACAAAGGAAATGATAAACACTTGCGGGGAGCATGGTGTTACATTCATGGAAGCGTTCATGTACCAATTTCACCCGCAGCATCAGAGAGTAAGGGAGATCATCCAGTCTGGGGAGATTGGCGATGTAAAACTGATGAGATCAAGCTTTTCTTTTTACCTGGATGACAGGGAGACCAATATCAGGGTCGCTAAGGAAAAGGGCGGCGGAAGCCTTTATGATGTGGGCTGCTATTCAATCCATGCCATCCGGAACATTCTCGGAGCGGAACCGGTGGAAGTCAGCGTCCAAGGGGTAATTGATCCCGAGAGGAAGGTTGACCTGTCGGCGTTTGGCCATCTAAAGTTTGAAAACGGCATCCAGGCTTCTTTTGACTGCAGTTTCGATATGGCGTTCCGACATGAGTATGAAGTAGTTGGGACTAAAGGAAAAATCCATGTTCCCAGAGCTTTCCGGACGGATGTAGATGGCGGAGAAGGTCTTGTAATCGTACAGACCGAGGAGGGAGAACGTACCGAACAGCTTTATGGCGATATCTACGAACTTCAGGTTTCTCATTTTGCCCAAGCCATCCTTGAAAATAAAGAGCCTATTTACCGGGTGGACAACACTCTTCAAAATATGAGGGTGATTGACTGGTGCTATCAGTCAATGGAGCAGAAAGAACCCGTGGCCGTAGTCCGTTAATTTTCAGGGTGATTTACTTTTATATTGGTAAATTATAAGGAAGCTTGCAATCTAGGCCGATTGCAAGCTTTTAACTTCTTCCGGGATTGGAAGTGTGCTGGTGCTGGACAATATTCTTTTCGAATTTTTTTCTTATCGCCTTGCCGTTTCCATACAGAAGTGCTTTGTCCCCGGGCTGAAGCTCCTTGGTGTATCCCTCAGTTCTGATTTTTAAGTCCCCCCTGATGATAAAAAGAACCATGATATCTGAATCGCTGGAAATGATATCCTTAAAACATTTGCCTGCAAATCCGGAGTCTTCATCGATGGCGATTTCTACGATTTCATCTTCCTTGCTGGTCAGCAAGACGTCCGCGATCGGCAGGTCGGCAAGCTCGTAATGCTCTTCAAGTTCTTTTTCAAAGAGGTTTGAGAGTCTTTTTTTTACTAAAGGTGTTTTTAAAATAAAGATGGATACAATGAGAAATCCTGCGATATACGCGATTTCAAGTGTAAAGAAACTGTCGGACAATAAGTTCGAGATAGCGGATATAATAACGGCCAGGGAAAAGGCGCCGAACAGGATCAAAAACGCCCCAAGCTTCCTTCGGATCGGGTGGTCGATGATGAGCTCGGATTCTCCGGTTGTAAATCCGGTCCCGGTCAGCATGGAAATCACCTGGAACCGCGCTACGGTCCGCTCCAGTCCGGTCGCGGTAAACAGGACCACATTGATTTCTATAACAGCCAGTACAATGGCCAAATAAACTAAAACAAATAAGTAACCCATAATATCCTTCCTTTTGTCTATTACATGAAAAAGAACCTGGGGAAAATGGTCCCCAGGGTGCTTTATCGGGTTTGCTGAAGATTCTCGTTGTAGTAATCAACACCGTACATGGACCCTTCACTGACCATTTTATTGTCTTCAAGGTCAAGCGGGTCGGGATTGCCCGCCTTCATTACGGGGACAACATCGGTTTCTTTAAACTTTGTGGGTGTGATTTTGTCTTTAATGCTTGCCGTCATATTTTTTACTTTATTGACATTCTGCTTTGGATTTAAGGCCATCCAGACGGCAGCGGCCCCGGCCCCGATTAGTAAATAGGATTTTAGTGTATTGGTTTGCATATTCATATTCCTCCTTAAAATCATTTTTCATGATGGGTCTTTAGAACATGCTGTTCTATTACGTTACCCTTTAATAAAAGTAGGAAACTTCCATATTTTACATGTTTCGTTTTGGCGGACAGGGAATAGGGAAGTATGGAAAGTAACTATGTTTGGAAAGGATCATTACGATGAAGCATTCATTCAATGGAGATAGCTGGGTATGGCAAAAGCACCGCGAAGACAGGCTTGATGCCTTTCAAGAGGTGATGCAGGAACGGCCTTCCTTTGAGAAGTGGCTGGAAGAACTAGAAGACGACTACGGCAACAGCCTTGTGATTGATACGAGGGCTGAAGGCAAGGAACATCTTTTTGGCTCTCTGGTCTATCAGCAGGACATTGACAGCCGGGAGGATAAAAAGGCCTTCCACTTTTATGTGGAAAAGGATTGTTTTATTACGGCAGGCATTGATCTGGAAGACTTGAGATCGAACTATTCGGATGCGGTCTATGATCAGATGGACCGGGCCGATAATGCGATTGAAGGTTTTTTTATCCTGCTTGGCGAAATTGTCGGCTACTATTTATCCAGGATTGACATCTTTGAAGAAAGTTTGACGGATCTGATCTGGAAGATTAAAGAGCAAAATAATGTACAAATTCTTGAGAAAATTGCCGAGAGCAGGCATGAAATCCTGATCTGGAAAAACCTGATGATTCCCATCATTGAACTGAAAATTGCTGCTGAAGAAGCCTTTGGGGAATCCATCGCAGAGAAAAAAGAATTCAAGCGGGTTTGCAAGCGGATTGAAAGAGGGCGCACCCTGATCAGGGAATACCAGCAGGAAATTGATACAATGATTAATCTTGAAGAGGTGGTATCTTCACACCGCGGAAATGAAATTATGAAAACACTCACCGTGATAACCATCCTGTTTACCCCTGTGGCAGCATTAGGAGCACTTTGGGGCATGAATTTTGAAGTGATGCCGGAGCTGAAATGGCGGTATGGCTATCCTGCCTCCATTGTTTTGATTATCCTATCGACTGTGGCGCTCTATATTTATCTATGGAGAAAGGGCTGGACAGGAGATGTCTTAAAAACAAAAAAGAAAAATACGTTCTTTCAATAAAACAACACCCCTTAGTTTTGCTCATCAAGGGGCGTTGTTTTTTGTGCTATCGAATGCTGTACGCAGCGGCAACAGGCTTCGGAGTCAGCGGTTCGCCGCCAAGGGAAATCGAAGCTTCATTTGCCCAGAAAGGATTGCGCAGCATGCCTCTGCCCACGGCCGCTAGATCTGCCTTTCCTTCGCGGATGGCTTCGTCGCTTAATTTCGGATCTTCCATCCTGCCGACAGCAATCGTTGGGATGTTGAGGGCTTCTTTTATTCCTTCAGCCAGGTCAATCTGATAGCCTGGCCCAGCGTTTGCCGGTCCTGATGTGCTTTCGCCACCGGATGATACGTGGAACATATCGACGCCAGCTTCTTGGTATTTTTTCGCCAACTCAATAGAATAATCAAGGTCATATCCGCCTTCGCCATATTCTACAGCAGAAATCCTCATGATCAGCGGCATGGACTCAGGCATGACACGGCGTGCGGCCTTAACAATTTCCACACCAAAACGGGCCTTATCTTCCCCGTACACATCTTCTCTTTTATTGGTCAGCGGAGAATGGAACTGATGGATCAGATAGCCATGGGCAGCATGTATCTCAATAGTGTCTGCTCCCGCCTCTACAGCCCGTTTGAAGGCTGCTTCGAACTTGTGGACCATTTCCTCCACCTCTTTGGTCGTCAGTTCTCTTGGCTGTTTATACTGGTCGGAAAATTGGATGGGTGACGATGATACAGGCTGCTCCGCATCCTCCGCTTTTCTGCCGGCATGGGCGATTTGGATGCCGACCTTTGCGCCATAAACCTGGCATGCTTCGATAATTCTTTTAAAAGCAGGGATCTGATCGTCTGACCATAATCCAAGGTCGTAATCCGTAATCCTGCCATCGGGATCCACATCTGTCATTTCCATGATGATGAGCCCTGTACCGCCGACGGCACGGCTGGTGTAATGTGTAAAATGCCAATCATTAGGCTTGCCGTCCTTGGCCGTCACGGAATACTGGCACATTGGCGGCATGACAATCCTGTTTTTCAGCTTTAGGCCTTTTAGCTCAAAAGAATCCAATAGTGTGGGCATGTTGCATCTTCCTTTCTATCCTGCAGGTTTTAAAGTTTTGCTTGAATATAGCATTTTTACACCTTTTTGCCATGCATCGTCAAACTATCAGCTTATGGGTTGCCGATGTATGCGGGAAGCCTGGTGAATATGGATACAGTAATTCGTAGGCTTTGCGAGGTTAGGGGAATTCCTTAAGCAGCCTCCAGGAATTCTTTAACCATTCACATAAAAAAGAAACCTGTCATTAGCGACAGGTTTTAGGTTTCCCACTTTCACTCTGATTATTGGGCAAGCTTTACAAGCATATGAGCAAGCTTATGCTGCTCTTCTTCGTTGCCAACCTTCCACAGCTCTCTCAGCAGCTGCTCTTCGCGGTTCCGCGGCTCCACATTGTCAGCCAGGTAATCCGCAATTTGCTGGGCGGTATTGGCAAGCTGTTCTTCATTTAAGCCGGCGGATTTCCCAAGCTGGATTCTTTTGCTCAGGTAGGATTTGAATTCATCAAAGTTCCCAAGAATCTCGTCCGCTCTTTCGCTGTCCATGCGGTTCAGCGTTTCATCAACTTTATCTGTATCAACTTCACCATTTTTATGAATCATATGGTTCTCTTCCATGTTAACGACCTCCTAAAACGAGTGTACTACTTAAATAGCCCGTTCACAGGGAAGCTAAACCCGAAGAAGGCGGAAGGTTTGTCCAATGGGAAGCCGATTTATGAACGGTCCGTGTGCTCCCGGGTGCCTATGGCCCCGCCGGCTTCGGCCTGCATTTTTAAAAGGTCACGTATTTCCATGAGCAGCTCTTCCTTAACATCTGCTTTGATTTCCTCGACGGTTTCCTCTTCTTTTTTCCTTTTAAACCTGCTTAAAATCCTGATGAACAGGAAGATTGAAAACGAAATGATGAAGAAATCGACAACTGTCTGGAGAAAGGCCCCATATTTCAATACTGCACTTCCGAAAGAGTAGCTCTGGTTCGAAATTTTTATGCCTCCAAGTAAAATCCCGACCACCGGCATAATGATATCATTCACCAGGGAGGAGACAATCTTTCCAAAGGCTCCGCCTATTATGACCCCGACAGCCAGGTCCATTACATTTCCTTTTAGGGCAAATTTTTTAAATTCATTCCACATAGTTAGATAATCCTCCTGCTTCAAATCTGTCCATGCCTTTTATTTTGCTGTTTTGCCAGAAAGAATGCAAGGGGGGAGAGGAACACAAAAAAACAGAGCGTCATATACTCTGCCAGTGCTTTATCAGTATTTTATTTTAAAGGAGTGACAGCATTCACTGCCAGCAGCTTCCTGGATATCCACATGGTCCACTTTGGAAAACGGGTTGCCTTTTTTGATGTCCGCGATGAATTGGTTCAGCTCTTCTTCTTTCCCTGAAGCCAGTATTTCTACCGATGCATCTTCCCGATTTCTGACCCAGCCATTGATTCCATACTGGACTGCCTTCATTTGGGTAAAATAACGAAAACCTACACCCTGAACTCTGCCCTTTACAATAAGTTGCCATTGTACCAACCTGTTCGCCCCCAGCTTTTCAAAATGACTATGATTTTTATGTACATATTCCCTTGCATGATAGCAAAAAAAGAGGTGGGATTCCATAAAAATAAAGGGCAGCCACCGGGACTGCCCTTTATTTCCGGTTCTTAAAATGCCCAGTCGCCGTTCCGGAAGACAGCTTCTGCACTTCCATCTTCCTTGATGCCGTCAATGTCCATTTGCTCTGAACCGATCATGAAATCAACATGTGTGATGCTTTCATTCAAGCCATGCTCTGCCAGTTCTTCCTTGGACATTTTCTTTCCGCCCTCAAGGCAAAACGCATAGGATTGGCCGATAGCCAGATGGTTAGAGGCATTCTCGTCAAACAGCGTGTTAAAGAACAGGATGTTTGATTGAGAGATCGGCGAGTTATGTGGAACGAGAGCCACCTCGCCAAGAAAGTGGGAGCCTTCATCCGTAGCCACAAGCTGCTTCAGGATTTCTTCCCCCTCCTCTGCCTGGACGTCGGTGATCCGGCCGTTTTCAAATGTAATCTTGAACTTGTCAATGATATTTCCGCCGTAGCTCAGCGGCTTTGTGCTGGAAACGTAGCCGTTGACGCCTGTTTTATGCGGAACGGTGAAAACTTCCTCGGTTGGCATATTCGCCATGAATTCATATCCTTTTTCGTTGATGCTGCCAGCGCCAACCCATTGGTGCTTTTCTGGAAGCTCAATGGTAAGATCCGTGCCTGGTGCTA
Organism: Mesobacillus foraminis; assembly: GCF_004340465.1. Taxonomy (GTDB): domain Bacteria; phylum Bacillota; class Bacilli; order Bacillales; family Cytobacillaceae; genus Mesobacillus_B; species Mesobacillus_B foraminis. The sequence goes on from NZ_SLVV01000011.1 coordinate 85,513, forward strand.
TGTAATGAAGCTTTTTATAACGCTTGCTGTTCAGGTAATCTACTTTTTCATGAAGGCTGGCATCATGCTGCTTCCATGCCTCAACGGGATTATCCGTGTCCACCCGGATTGCCTTGAAAATGGCATCCCAAAGCTTTGGGACTCTGGTTTCTTCCGGCTCATCGGGGAATACCATCTTTGCCCAGCCTTCGGATGGAGCAGATACGACTGTCCAGCTTACTTTATCGGACATGGCATATTGGCGGTAGGCACCAAGTGCTTTTCCTGCAGCCTTCTGGAAGTTGGCAATCCGCTCTGGCTGGATGCCTTTTAACAGGTCAGGGCTTGAAGATACAACCGACATAAATGCGGCTCCCTGCTCGGCAAGCTCTGTTAACTCCTTTGCCCGCCATTCTGGATATTCAGTAAAGGCTTCGTCTGGTGCAAGTTCATATTTGGTCCTGGAAACGATATCATCTGTCCAGTTGACAACCACATTTTTAGCCCCTGCTTCATAAGCTTTCTTCACAACCTGACGGACAAACTCCACCGCGTCAAGTGTTGCATTTACGACGAGGGTTTGGCCTTTCTGGACATTTACCCCAACGCGAACAGCCAAATCGGCGTATTTCACGAGATTCCTTTGGAAATCGCTCATCTTCACATTCTCCTTTTTTAAACTTTGTCTATATTTTACCATTCCTTGGTGAAAAAGAAACTTTTTAGAGCCCCGAATGATAGCATATGCATTAAGCTGTGCAATGAGGTCCTTTTTTTAAAAAGAGCACCCCAATTCAGGTAGTGCTTGAGTTCGTTATTCTGTTCTTTTCATGCAGCTTGAACATCCAGCCGTACAGCAAGGCCGAAATTACAGCAAGGAAGCAGAGGATATAAAAGGTCCACTGGTAGCCAATCCAGACTGTCAGCGGAATGGAAATTGGAGCTATTGTCCGGCCAAGCGTGTAGCGAAGGCTGGCAGCTGCGAAGTACTGTCCCCTCATATTATCGGGTGCGAGGCTGGAGATGAAACTTTGCTGCAGGCCAGCTGTCATCAGCTCTCCCAGCGTGAACACTGCCATTGCTGTGATTAATCCCCAGATCCAGGTTGTCTGGCTGAACATGATCATGGATACCCCGAAAGCAAGTGAAGAGAGGATGAATACATCGCGTTCTCTGTACTTGGTCATCCATTTTGTCACGAATACAGTGAGCAGGGCAACCAAGAGGCCATTTTCAGAGAGGATAAGCCCGAAAGCCTGCTCGCCGTTTACGGAGAAGCTCCAGTTTCCAAGATCAAACAGCGTCTGGTTATGGACTTTCTCTTCAGTGTATACAGGGAAAAGGAGGTCAAGCTGCATGAATGTCTGTGCGGACAGTACACCTGCCACGATGAAAAGCAAGAAGACCCGGTCCTTGATAATGACTTTATAATCGGCCACCTGGTTCAGCAGGAAGGCATACCATTTCTCCTTTGTCTGGTCCGCTTTTATTTTTGGAGGCAGGGTTTCCCTTGTCATTTTAGCAAGCACCAGCGCCAGGAGGATACAAATGATACCCACTGCCAGCAGCAGGTAAAATCGATAGTTTACATAAAATATTGCCCCAAGGATTGGCCCAATGACGACCGCAATATTGATGGAGGTATAAAAGACAGCAAATACTGAACTCCTGTCCTTCTCCTCCACCACATCGGCAATCATCGCCTGGCTGGCCGGCCAGTAAATGGAGCTAAACATCCCAACAATGGTAAAAGAGATGAAGCCCACGACCGGCGAGGTAAACCATGGTGAGACTGCAGCAGCAAACAGCAGGAAAGCCGCGCCCTGGCCCAAGGCAGAAAGCACCATCATGCGTTTCCGGCCAAAGGTGTCGGCGAAATATCCTCCCAAAAGGTTAGCTGCGACGGAAAAAATCTGTGAAAAAATAATGAGGAATCCCGCTTTCCCCTTGCCAAAGCTTTCTGCAAAGTAAATCGTTAAAAACGGAAAGAACATCCAAAAGGTGATGTTCATTAACGCTTCGCCAAATAGGCGAACCTTTAAATTTCGGTCCCAATCTCTAATTCTCATGATGCTATGCTGCCCCTTATGTGTATTTATAGCCAGTGCCGCCTCGCTGGCCTTTGCGCCAGCATTCCGCAGCTCCCTGGTTTAGAGGGAAATGGTGATCCAGGCGGAGGCCTTTGGCGGCGTTTCCAAAGTGTATCATACTACTGCGGGGCGCGGGTTTACAAGATATTTCGGGGAGGGAAATAAGTTTTTTGGTGGGGGAGGTTACGGCGAAGGTGGGATACTGTGCGTGACCAGTTGCGGGGAAAAGCAGGGGGAGAGGTCACGCAAAAGGGAGATGCGTGCCCGGTGGCGTAGAAAAGCAGGGAGGGAGGTCACGAAAGAAAAATACGTGATTAATCCCTTAGATAAAAGGGGAGAGTTCTGCGTACCCCGTACCCGATAAGATAGAAGGTAGAGGGGAGGTACAAGGAGCTCTACCTAAGAAAGAGGGAAGGTAGAAGAGCTCTACGTGCCCTATGCCCGAGGAAACAGAGAAAAGAGGGAAGGTAGAAGAGCTCTACGTGCCCTATGCCCGTGAAAAAAGAAGAAAGAGGGAAGGTAGGAGAGTTCTACGTACCCCAAGCCCATGAAAAAAGAAGAAAGAGGGAAGGTAGGAGAGCTCTACGTGCCCTATGCCCAGGGAAACAGAGGAAAGAGGGAAGGTAGGAGAGTTCTACGTGCCCTATGCCCGTGAAAAAAGAAAAAGAGGGAAGGTAGAAAAGCTCTACGTGCCCTATGCCCGAGAAATAAGAAGAAAGAGGGAAGGTAGAATAGCTCTACGTGCCCTATGCCCGAGAAATAAGAAGAAAGAGGGAAGGTAGAATAGCTCTACGTGCACTATGCCTGTGAAAAAAGAGGAAAAAGGGAAGCTAGAAGAGTTCTACGTACCCCAAGCCCATGAAAAAAGAGGAAAGAGGGAAGCTAGAAGGTCTCTACGTACCCCAAAACCCAATTATAGAGGAGGCAGATGGAACAAAAGGCTTAATCTTACCCGCTTGCCCGTTGGCTTTCAGGGGCCCGCTGAAACTGCGTTTTCCCTTCCAGTTTCCTCCTCTCACACAACTAAAAAAGCGGCACGAGGCCGCTTTTTATTGTTATTCCTTCTCTTTCAAGGCTGCTTTTAGTAAATCGCCGAGGCTGTTTCCGAATGAGGATTCTTCGGGGCTGTATTTTTGCTTGAGTTTGCGTTCCTCATGTTTTGTAACAGCTTTTTTACGTTCTTCGGCCTTTTCGACGATGTTGCAGCGGCGGCATTGGAAGTAGGTGCCGGCCTTTCCGTTATGAATTTCCATTTTCTTATGGCACTGCGGGCAGCGGCGGTTCGACAGCTTTGGATCTTTATGCTTGCGGAAGCTGCATTCTATGCTGGAGCAGACCAGGATTCGGCCATCCTTTGTTTTTCGTTCCTTCAGGAGTTCGCCGCATTCCGGGCATTTTGAGCCTGTCAGGTTATGGGCCCGATACGATTTTTCACTTGCTTTTATTTCAGAGACCAGCTGGGCTGTCTGGTTGCGTATCCGTTCCTTGAAGGCTTTCGGGTTGCCTTTGCCGCGCGCGATTTCCTCCAGCTCTTTTTCCCATTTGGCTGTCAGCTCTGGAGAGGTGAGTTCGTCATTGACGAGATCAACCAGCTGCTTCCCTTTCTTCGTCGGGTAAAGCCTGCCGTTTTGGCGCTCAACTGTTTCGGACGAGATGAGGCGTTCGATAATTTCGGCTCGTGTAGCAGGTGTTCCGAGGCCGAACTTCTCCATTTTGCCAAGGATGTCAGCCTCTGAATAACGAAGAGGCGGCTCTGTCAGTTTTTTATTCACATGAACTTCTTTTACGGAGAAGGTCTTGCCTTTTGCCAGCTGGCCGAGGCTTTGTTTCCGCTCCCCGTCATCCTCCTTGCCTGTCACCTTTTTAAAGCCGGCTTCAAGGACATTCGTTTCTCTTGCCGTCAGCGTTTCTCCGTCACAATCGAAGGAAGCATGAATCGTTTCAAATTCATAGGCAGGGTAAAATAGGGCCAGGAACCTGCGGACAATCAGGTCATAAAGCTTTCGTTCATCTGCCTCAAGGCTTCCAAGGTTCAGGCGCTCCTCGGTCGGGATGATGGCGTGATGGTCCGTTACCTTTTCATTGTTAAAGACGCGGCGTGCCAATACTTTGCCTTTTTGGTTCAGGGCAGGGCGTGCTTCTTCCTTATAGCCGGACAGGATGCCCTGCAGCCGGTCGCTCATCGTCGCTTCCATATCGGTTGTAAGGTAGCGGGAGTCGGTACGTGGGTAAGTGACCAGCTTGTGCTGTTCATATAGGCCCTGGAGGACATTGAGTGTCTTTTTAGCCGAGAAGCCGAACCGCTTGTTGGCATCTCGCTGCAGCTCGGTTAGATCATATGGAAGAGGCTGCGGTTCGCTTTTCTTTTTGCGGTCCACTGATTGAAGGACTGCTTTTTGTCCTGCAAGCTTCTTCTTAATTTGCTCTGCCTTGTCAGCTGCAAAGATTCGTTTTTCTCCTTTATGTTCCCACTCGGCGGTTAGGGGACCCACTTCGGCCTGGATGGTCCAGTACTCTTTTGGGACAAAAGAATTGATTTCTTTTTCGCGTTCGATCGTCATCGCCAGGGTTGGTGTCTGTACTCGCCCGGCAGAGAGGGGATCCTTGTATTTCGTTGTAAGGGCTCTTGAAACATTAAGGCCGATGAGCCAGTCGGCTTCTGCCCGGCAGACGGCAGAATCATAGAGGGCCTCAAACTGTTTCCCAGGCTTCAGCTGTTTAAAACCATCCTTTATTGCACGGTCTGTCTGGGAAGAAATCCAGAGGCGCTGGATTGTTTTTCTCCAGCCGGCTCTGTCCAGAATCCATCTGGCTACGAGTTCTCCTTCGCGCCCCGCATCGGTGGCGATGATGACTTCCTTGATATCCTTTCGCTTTAAGAGGCTCTCGACCGCTTTATACTGGGCACTGGTCTGTTTGATGACTTTAAGGCCCATTTTATCAGGAATAATTGGAAGGTCTTCAAGCCTCCAGGTAGTATACTTTGAATCATAATGCTCGGGCATTTTGAGTTCGATTAAGTGGCCAAGGGCCCAAGTGACAATATATTGGTTTCCTTCAATATAGCTTTTATTTTTTTGATTGCAGCCAAGCACCCTGGCAAGCTCGCGGGCAACACTTGGTTTTTCTGCAAGAACTAGTGATTTCATACGTGCTCCTTTCATTTCAAGAACGGAATTGCTTTTCACTTCCCTACACAGTATAGCATGAAAGTGTCCTTTATTTATAACCCCGCGTTCCTTAGGAATCAAGCCGGAGCGCATGAAAAAAAGCCGAATTTCTTCGGCTCTTTTACATGTATTGGGCTAATGCGATTCGCCATCAACATACTTTCCGTAATCAGGAATGGCAATGGTATCGAATTCCTGAACAAGCCTGTGGAGGCTTTCTGCCAGCAGTTCGCCGGCCATCGGTGCACCGTGGCCCGTAATGGCTACGGAAGGTTTCAGGGCTTCCAGCTTTTTCACGGAGTCCCATGCCGCTTTCCAGTCCGGAGTCAGGTACCTAGGCGGACCGCTGATTTCCTGCTGCTGAGTCAGTACTTTGTAGAGTGATTCCTGTTTTACGGTAACGAAGGCATCTCCTGCAATCAAAGCTCTGTCACTGTCTCTAAAAAGAGAGACATGGCCCGGGGAGTGGCCGGGTGTGTGAACCCAGCGGAATCCGGGAAGATGCGGAACACTTCCGTCAGCTGGCAGCGGGTGGACATCACTGCCCAGATTGATTGGTTCGTTTGGAAACATCGGAGACATTTTTGCTACCAGACCGCCTTCAACAGTGGCGTCAGGTTCAGGGTAGCTGGTTTTGCCTGTCAGATATGGAAGCTCTGCTTCATGGGCATAAACCGGGATATTCCAATGCTGGACTAATTCAATAACCGCTCCGACATGGTCAAAATGCCCGTGGGTAAGGATGATTGCTTTCGGTTTGCTGTCACCGCCGAACCGCTCTTGTGCAGCTGTGATGATGTCCTCGGCAGATCCTGGCATTCCCGCATCCACAATCACAAATTCTTTTTGACCGGGAGTTCCCACAAAGCAAAGATTGACAATTTGAACAGTGAAAGAGAAAATATCTGGCGCAATTTCGAGCTGCATACCGCTGGCGACAGATGTAGCGGGAATAAACTTATAGTCGCCGCCGTATTGGGCTTCTTTATCCAAAGGTATTACCCCCATATCTTCATTCATTTGTCGTTAGTGTTCTCGCCTGCATTCCTTTTATACCCGTCACTTCCCTGGATGAAAACAGGTCTGGCTATTCTACTATCCCTGTACTCATGATGGAGGCTTTCACTGAAACATCGAAGGTCATTTCAGGATAGAGTTTTTTCCATTCCTTAAAAGTATCTTTCGTATGCAGCCTGGTTGCTTCATACCTCACACCGAATCCTAAAGGATCCGCGCCATTTTCCTGGAGCTTGGTTAAAAAAGCGGTTATATTTTTTTCTGCCTCTTTGCTGGCATGCTTACTGTACAGGTTTAGTTTTTGAGGGTCCATGTGCTGATTGGATTCCTCGATGATCCCTTCCATGGTGACATCCATTTTAATCACGGGTCTATGTTTTGGGTTGGTGATGATTTTAAAGTTTGTCTTTGCTGAATCAATTGACACGGTATATAGAAGTTTGTCTTTCTTTATAATTAAATCCAGCCGTTGAACATTATTGGATATTAAGTTATAAAGCTTGGTTTCCTGAGGGGTCAGTTTTAATGGCTTCTTGCTGTTGGCCAGAAGGGTGGAACTGTTCACGATTATTTTCATCTTGTCCTTGCTGGAGCTTATGTTTGGCAAAATTGGATCAATTCCCCGTTCCAGCACCCTTCTCCTGAAGTCGAAAAGGAAGGTGGACACAATATAGGAGCTTTCCACCCCATTTTGGTCAAAAAGGTTGAATAAAGCATGAGAGCCCGCCATCTCGGAGGCCGGCTCCGCTTTAAGGATACTTTCCGCAGTGGGTGTTCCGATTGCTACCCATGAGACCCTCTGGATATCCCTCCTCCGGATAAAAAAGTCCATTACTTCTCTTAAATCGTGGTGGAGAATTCCCTCACCAAACACGATGACTTTTGCATGGCCAAAATCTATTTCTTTATCCACGTGGGTCTTTAACAGCCTGATAGCGGAAGCGAGGGATTCACTCTCCTTTGTGAGATACGTATATTTAGTTCCCGATTGCTTCAATGAACCAGAAGGGACAGCGAGCTTAAGAATTATTTTAAATGGTTTTCTTTCATTATCTGTATGGTCAATCCCTATGGACAGGACAAATATTCTTTTGTCAATGTCTTTAAATCCGCACCCGCTCTGAAAAATTAGAGATAGGGCAATAAGTGCAGCCATTAAGGGTCTTCCGGAACGCAAAATCTTCTTCTTCAAACCTCCGCCCTCCTTTTAATAAATAAGAAAAGGCCAAACATTACTGCAAAAGAACATAGCAAATAATTCAGGAAGTATCTTGTATACTCTATCAGCTGGTATTCGGTCAGGTAGGTGACAATTTCTAAGCTGACGAACCAAAACAGCCCGATGAACAGGAATGGGGTCAAATTCCGTTTTTTCCATCTCAATCTTTTAAACCAAATTATGCTTTTTAAAAGCTCCAGGGTTACATGCCAATGAATTAGGACACTCAGGAACGAAATGGCCAGGTACAGGAGCAGGAAGATATAAAGTACCCGCTCCACAACGAAAAACTCAAGCCTGAGGGCATCACTAGTCGTAATCCAGGGATATACGATCCCTCCAATCGATTCAAAACCATTAATGCCAATGGGGACAAAGTACGTAGTCACAAGCGATGCCCCGCCGGCAAGACCAATGAACAGCATATTTTTCCAGTTGATGTGCTGCTCTCTTTTAAAAAGGCGGTTAAAGATAATGAGGTTGAATCCTCCCAGCAGCAAATAGGTAGAAGCCGAGAATGCCGAAAAATCGGGAACATGATAAATATGCATAACCGCTTCTTTAATGAAATCCCATCGAAGCTCCGGTGTTGTGTAGGCTTTTAGGGTTATTACAAAAATGATAGGCAGGCAGCATAGCAGCACGAACTCAATTGTGTAAAGAACACTCCGGCTTTTCATTAAAATTCCATAGGTAAGGAACAGCAAAAAGGTTGAGGTGATCCAGGGCAAGGGCATGTCGGGTGTCAAAAACCTTTTTAATAGAAAGGAAAATGTCACCAGTGTGATGAGCCCCGCAATGTACCAGGAGCCCGCGATTAAAAGTAAAACCGGAAACGAAACCCAGCGAGGCAAGTATTTTCTGGTTAGTTCAGGAAGGCCCTGGCCGGGGAACAGGTTAAAAAAACGTGTCACGATATAGCAGAAAACCAGTCCTGAAAAAAAGGACAGGATCATGGAAACAATGGCTCCATCTTCCCGGTGAGAGATCAGTATTTTGGGAACAGAGGCTACAACATTGGCAATCATATTGACAAACACCAGATAGAAAAAGTAGCGGCTCATGTTTGGATTTTCCTCGTTTCTGCCCTTTTGGTCTGCCAGTACATTTTAAAATACGGTTCTCCGAAGCTCTCCATCTGGGTTAAATACATCAGGATTCCGATTAATCCGAAGACCAGTCCGGCCAGTCCTCCTAAACTGGCAAACGCCAGGAGGATATAGCGGACGACCCGAATGGCAAAGCTCATTTCATTTATGGGAATGACAAAGGTGGATATTGCAACAGCCGCTACAATAATGATCATGATGTTGGAGGCAAGGGCAGCTTCTGTTGCAGCGGTTCCTAAAATTAAACCTCCAACTGTTGTGGCCGTGCCTGTCACAGCTTTTGGGAGACGGATGCTGGCCTCTGTCAGCAGCTCCATAACCATCAGCATGAAAAGAACCTCGATGAACGAAGGATATGGGACCCCGATCCGGCTTCCTGCTATGGAAAGGGCAAGCTCGACCCGGAAGACCTCGGGGTTATAGGAGGTAGCTGCAACATAGACGCCAGGCAGTGTCAAACAGGCAAATAATCCTGAATAACGAAGGAACTTCAGGGATTTTGTCACCCAATAAGATCCGTATTTGTCATCCATGGATGTCATGAAGTCGAAAAAGATCGCAGGTGCAAGGATAACGGAATGGCCGCCATCTAATAAAAGGGCAACTTTCCCGCTGGCAAGGTTATAGACGACCCTGTCTGTGCGCTCTGTCATCATCATGGTCGGCATTAAGGACCTTCTTTTATCGTTCATTAGACGCTGAAGCTCTGTTGTGGATTGAATAATGGGAATTTTTATTGCCTTGAGCTTTCTTTTTACCTGTTCAAGAACGTCCTTGAGGACCACTTCTTCGTCGTAAATAATCGCTAATGTCTGCTTGTTCTTTTCACCCAGCTCCATTGTTTCAATTACGAGCGATGGCCTGTGGTAACGCTGGCGAATCAGGTTAACATTTGTTGCAATATCCTCACTTAAGGACAGCTGAGGCCCTTGGATTGTCGGCTCAATACTGGTTTGCTGAACTGTATCTGTATTGACCTTTTTGATATCCATCAGCAGGAGATGGTCCCTGATAAGAATAACGACGCTGCCTTTCGTCATTTCAAGCAGCATTTGTTCTTTGGAGGTGATGTCCTGCTGGTTGGGCAGTGAATTCAAATAGGCTTCTACGTGCTGATCAGTGGCTAACTCAAAGAAGGGCTTGATGACGAGCTGCTGAAGCTGTGTTCCGTCTACAACGGTCTTAATATATAGAAGCTCCGCATGTTTTTCATCCATATGTAAAGGTTTGTGAACTAAGTCAAAGGAAGGCTTTAACTCTTGCGAAAGCCACTTTATGGTGTCGCCAGGGTTTTCAGGTGTTCTTGAAAGCATTGAAACCTCTCCTAATCTGTTTTTCTTCACAGGCTCCCGTTAACACATTTCCGTATAATCAGGGAATGTTAAGTTTATCTTCTCCGTAACCGTCCGCATCATTCATGGGGCGGGAAAAAGTCTAGGGTGTTCAAGTTAGAATAAGTTTTAAAACCCAATCACCAAATGGTCTGGTTAAGCCGGTTAAATAATGTCAATAAAGATAGTAATGAACTAATCGGTGAGGTGTTCTGCTGTTGTATTTGAGTATATTCTTAGAGTTACTAGGAGGCTATCTGCTCCTTTTTGTGGTTGTAAAACTATTAGGGAAAACCCAGATAAGCCAAATTTCCCCATTTGATTTTATTTCTGCCCTGGTAATGGGGGAACTGGTGGGGAGTGCCATCTACGACCCGGAGGCTGGATTTGGAATGATTGTTACAGGAGTCCTTATATGGGGCGCGCTGATTTACCTGACAGAATTGGTTACCCAAAAATCGCGGAAGCTCCGTTTCACGTTAGAGGGAAGGCCGGCCGTGATCATTAATAAGGGAAAACTGGATTGGAAAGAAATGAAGAGGAACCATCTTGACCTGGATCAGCTTCAGCAATTATTGCGCTCAAAGGATATTTTTGCTCTAAAAGATGTGGAGTACGCCATCCTTGAGAATAATGGTGCAGTCAGCGTTTTGCGGAAGACGGAGGCAGACCAGGCCACATGCGGAGATTTGAATATCCAGGGAAAAGAGCGGATTTTGCCATACACCGTTATTAGTGATGGAGTTGTATTGAAGGATAATCTGCAAAATGCAGGGGTCAGCCAGGAATGGCTTCAACATCAGCTAAAAACGAAAGGATACGATCGGCTGGAGGAGATCAGCTACGCGGAATATGAACCAGGAGACGATCTATACATCCAGACGTATTAGACTGGTTTTTAAAAGGCCGGCCGGCGCATTCGCATTCCAATTAAGAGCAGGCGACCCGATGAAAAAGGCTGACAGCAGAAGCTGTCGGCCTTTTAACGTCGTCTGGACCAGTGTTTTTCGGTTACTTCCGTTTCCGCCAGATCAAGCATGGTTTTATATGGCGTAAAATGTACCTGTTTGTTGACGGCATAGAGGGACTGCGGGATGCAGAGAAATAAGGCATATGCTTGCTCAAATATAAACTGGTCGATGGCTTTTGCCCTGTTGATCCGGGTTTTTCGGTCAGTTTGGATGACCATCCGCTTATATAGCTGATCAAAATCCACGAGCTCGGGGCCGGCCCTTAATGCGCCGCTCCTGCCAAAGAATTCCCGGTGGACATAAAAAGGTGTATCTTCAGAAAACGAGGCAGTCGCATCTGTCAGGAAGATATCCCAGCTTGGGACGAGCTTTTTTTCTGCAATGGTTTTAAGGAAGCTTAGCTCCTGATCTGTCTGAACAATGGTGACTTCAGCCTCAATCTGCAGATTGGTCCTCAACTGGGAGGCGATCAGGCGGGCGATTGTTTGGTATTTTTCCGTGCTGGCCAGTTTAACAGGCCTTCCTGGTCTCCACCGGGCATTTTTTAAAAGCTGGCTCGCCCTTGCCGGATTGAATTGTCTCGGTTGCAGATTCTCGGGGAAATCAGCTGCCCAGAAGGGAGTCAAAGCAGGAACAAGGTCTGCATAGCCTTTAAATCCTTTCCTGACGATTTCTTCACGGTCTATAGCAAGGTTAAAAGCGAGACGGAGTTTCCTGTCGCTGAAATTGACATCCCGACGGAATAAATTGAAAATCCCGGCTATAACCTGATTCCCTTTTTCGTTGACAAGCCTTGTATAGGGAGACTGGACGACTTTTTCCGCGTCTTTGGGCAGGACCCCTGTTACAAGATCCACCTGTCCTTCGGTCGAAGTACAGAGGCGCAAGGCGTGATCATAGCTCAGATCGTTTCTGAAAATTACTCGCTCCAGTTTTGCGCTGTTAATTGGATTCCAGTAGTTTTGGTTGGCCTGAAGTACAATATAAGGAGATCTGTCTTCTCTAACCGTCAGCCAGGCAGAGGCAAATGGGTTCTTAGAGATGATTGCTGTCTGGCTGAGGATCGACGAGTGGCCGTTTGTGAGCGAAAAAGGACCGCTGCCCCAGGGTCCGGGCGCATCCAGCATGCTCCAGTGGCCATCGCCGGTGCCTTGTTTGGCATAGCCGAAACCGATTTTTCTCCAGAAGTTTGAAGCCGCAATATGGAAGAAACGCAGTTTTCCCGGCACAAGGCCGTCTGGGTAAGGGAATTGCAATTGAACTGTATGTTCATCGACTATTAGTATCTTGGTTTCTTCATGAAAATTCAGCCATGATCCAAAAGAGTGCGGACTTGGCCACCGTTGCAATTCCTTGAAGTTTTCCTTAACGCTTTTGGATGTAAGGCGCTGGCCGTCCTGAAAGACTCCCCCTTCTCGCAGTCTCATTTCAAGGATACAATCGTCCACCCATTTCAGCCCAGCAGCAAGTGCGGGGATAACTCGTCCATTTCGATCAGCCTTTACCGGTGCTTCCATCGTATTCTCAAGAACGTGAAGCCAGTTAAAGGGGGATGGGTCAACAACGTGGATCGTGCCAGCAGGGGTCCTCCGGGAAATCACATTATGAGACATAGCCTGACACCACCTTCTTTTTGTTCATATATATTCCTCAGCAAAATTGTTATGATTGAAACAAAAGGGGGCTGACCCTCTGCGTTGCACTAACGCAACAGCGGGGGTCAGGCACGCTTTGGTTTACTAAAGCGTGCCTGACCCGCAGTTAGTATGGGAAAGGAGCTGGTTTGTGGCATGGGGGATTATATAAGGGAGATTCGGGGACTGATTGGCCACCGCCCGTTTATTATGGCTGGTTCGGCTGTAATTGTTCTGAATGGCCGGAGGGAGATTTTGCTTCAGCACCGATCGGATACGGAAAAATGGGGAATTCCGGGTGGCGCGATGGAGCCAGGGGAGTCGTTTGAGGAAGCAGCACGGCGCGGGCTTTACGAGGAGACCGGGCTAATGGCGAGGGACCTTGAGTTTCTTGATCTTCTGTCTGGAAAGGAATACTATTTCCAATACCCCAATGGGGATGAAATTTATAATGCGATTGCCCTGTATAAAGTGGATGACTGGGAAGGTGAAGTGAAGATTAATGATGAGGAGAGCCTAGAACTCCGTTTTTTCTCCATGGATGACCTTCCGGAACTGGAAGGCAGGCCGGCGAGGATTGTTCATGATCTATATCGATATGGCTTATTTCCGGACATCAGGGAAATAAATATTCAGGAATCTCTCTCTGCGGCTTTAGTCTTCGAGCTGCAGTGGGCCTCCTATAAAAAAGAGGCAGAACTGATTGGCACCGATGAGATACCGCCTTTATTGGAAAGCTTTGAACAGCTTAAGGCCTGCGGGGAGCTGTTCCTTGGGTATTTTGACCGTGGGGAGCTCGCCGGTGCAGTTTCCTACAAAGTGATCGAAAACCAGATTGATATCCATCGAGTAATGGTCCATCCGGAGCATTTTCGCAAGGGGATTGCCAGAAGTCTGATTGAACATCTGGCTATAAAGGAAGGTAATGCTTCCGAAATGCTGGTAGCCACTGGTGCAGCCAATACCCCTGCAGTAAAGCTTTATCAAAGGCTTGGTTTTACCTATGCAGGAGAAACCATTGCAGGCCAAAATTTGCAGATTGCACATTTCAGGAAATCTTTATAGAGAATCAGGATAAAAAACCAGACAAGCCTTCAGGGGCGTGTCTGGCTGATCACTGTTTTTTGCTTTTTTAAGAGATTTGGGATTTACCTTCTTTCCTCGTCCTCTATCCGGTTTTTAAAAGCCTCCTGGACAACGAGCAGCTCCTCGTCTTCCTGTGCTTCGGTCGTGTGTTTTTCAACAAGCGTTCCTTTCGGAAAATCGCCGGGATGTCCTTTTTTCTTGTGTTGAAAACCCTGTCCTCTGGCCATCACATTGCCTCCTTTCTATTCAGAGCTAGTTTCCCCCTTAAACCAGCTGATTATGAGAGGTTTAAAAGCAACTTCGTGGAATACCGGCATACTCTTAATAAAGAAGCAGGCTTTAAAGAGGGGAGGAGAGCTCGGAAATGGATGAAAAACTTCATGTAAAAACGCTGGCTGCCTATCCGGCTGGGTATTGCGCAACAAGGGACGACGCAGCACCCATGTTTTCCGCAGAAGGTGTTGTTGATGGAAACCAGATCAGGGAAGTTCGTCTCGAGGAGTACCGCGGCCAGTGGGTCATCCTGTTTTTTTACCCTAGTGATTTTACCCCTGTCTGAATGACAGAGCTGGCAGCGGTCGCTGCCTTTTATCCCCATATAAAAGCACTGGGTGCCGAGCTGTTGGCCATCAGTACGGACAGTGCCTACGCGCACCTGGTTTTTAAACAGATCACTCCTGCAATCACAAACCTTGCTGCCCCGTTGGTCAGTGACCGGACCCACGAAATCAGCTCCGCATACCGTGTCCTGGACCGGAAAGCAGGTGCTGCATTCCGTGCATCCGTTTTTATCAGTCCTGATCAGATCATCAGGGCGAAGTTCGTTTACCCTAAAGAAATCGGCAGAAATATATCCGAGCATGTCAGGCTGCTGCAGGCATTTCAATATGCCCAGGAAACAGGGCAGGGAGTGCCGGCCAACTGGGTGCCGTCCAATGGCAGCCAGCCTGCCCCCGCGGAAAAGAAAAGGTGAAGTGGTCTCCTTTTCCTGAATTTCCTAATAGGACTCCACCAGACGATGGGCTATAATGTAAGCAGCATACAATTCGTGATCGATGGAGGGGGCAGGCAATGGACTTTTCAATGATTGTAGCAGAGGACAGGATTAAGAAAGCCTATGAGGATGGCGAGTTCAAAAATCTTCCGGGGCTTGGGAAGCCGCTGAAGCTGGATGATCTGTCAGGTGTCCCTGAAGACCTGAGAATGGCCTACAGGCTGATGAAAAATGCAGGATTTACACCGGAAGAAAACACCTTGCGCCAGGAAGTTGCAACGATTGAGGGTTTAATCAGAAAGTGCGATGACAGTTCCGAACGCGAGAGGCTTAACGAAGAGCTGAGCCAAAAGCTGCTTAAGTACAACAGCATGATTTCCAAACGAGGAATCAACACCAATTCAGCCATGTTTAAAAATTATGAACGAAAAATTGAACAAAAACTGCTTAAATAATAAAAGCCGAGGTTTAACCTTGGCTTTTTACTTTTGACCGGCAGAGCAGTATTTTTCCATTAATAGGGCGGCGCAGATCCATAGCATGGAGCTCGCTCTTTTTGTAAAAAGGTCACTTAATGGGGTAATATTCCCAAAACCTCCTATACCAAACTTTAAAGTGAGGAGGAACTTCATCCTTCATGAACAGCTTCCTTATGAATATCGGAAGTATAGAGAGGATCCGAGAGGGATATTAAGAATAGGTCTTGATAATTCCTTCTGTGAAAGGATAAGAAGACGAGAGCCCTAAATAGGCTCGTATTTCGCATGTGATTGGTTTAGCGCTTTTTGTTATAGTTAAACCATTCCCCATAAAGCCTGTAAAACTGATTCACCCTAAAATACCTCTGCTTTTTCAATTTATCTATTACCCAATACCCAAACAGATGGAAAATGGTAGTCTTGCGTTATTTAGGAGGTCGTAGCTAAAAGGAAATAAAATGGCGAAATTTATAAGGGTTTGTTTCGTTAGGAAAACATCACTAAAAATACTTTGACTATGTGGCTTTGCATTCTTATGGTCACCAATCGAAGTAAGACCCTCTGCGAATCTATCAAAGATGGGAGTTAAAATTTAATATGAAAAATGCTTCAACTGTTTTTTATGTATCATTAATAATCGTTGCTGGTCTTGTTTTTATGGGAATCACAATGCCCGCATCGTTAGAAAAGATCACGAGCAGTACACAAGCGGTGATTACGGATTCATTTGGTTGGTATTACCTTTTGGTTGTTTCCATGTTTGTGTTTGTGTGTTTTTATTTATTAGTAAGTCCAATTGGCCGGATTAAGCTCGGGAAACAGGAGGACAAGCCTGAGTTTTCCCGTCCAACTTGGCTTGCCATGCTTTTTAGTGCAGGTGTGGGTATTGGGTTGATTTTTTACGGTACAGCAGAACCGATCAGCCATTACATTGTTAGTTCTCCTACAGGCCAAGAGGGCACGGATCAGGGCATTAAGGATGCCATGAGGTTTACTTTCTTTCATTGGGGAATCCACGCATGGGCAATCTATGGTTCCGTCGCAATGGTTCTGGCTTATTTTACCTTTAGAAAAGGGGAGCTGAGCCTAATCAGCCGAACATTAAGACCGCTGATTGGGAAACATGCTGATGGGGCTGTCGGGAAAGCGATTGATGTCATTGCGGTCATTTCTACGGTGATAGGGATTGCTACCACTTTGGGATTTGGTGCCATGCAAATTAACGGGGGACTGACCTACCTTTTTGACATGCCTAGTACAATGACAAGCCAAACCGTCATTATTCTCGTTGTTACGGTCTTATTTATGATTTCGGCTTTGACGGGTCTAAGTAAAGGAATTAAGATCCTTAGTAATTGGAATATGGGTCTTTCGGCTGTCCTCTTCTTGATTGTCTTTATTCTTGGACCCACCCTTTTCACCCTTAACTTATTTACAGATACGGTTGGGGCTTATATGCAAAACTTCATTAACATGAGTTTTCGGATTGCACCCCTGGACGAAGAGGGACGCAGCTGGATTAATGGATGGACGATCTTTTATTGGGCATGGTGGATTGCATGGGCTCCATTTGTGGGTGTGTTTATTGCCAGAGTCTCTAAGGGCCGAACGATTCGTGAGTTTGTTGTGTGTGTGCTGCTCGTTCCATCACTTATTGGATTCCTTTGGTTTTCAACGTTTGGTAGTGCAGCCATTGTCACTGAAACTTCAGGGCTGCTTTCGATTTCCTCATTAGCTGCCGAGGAATCCCTGTTCGGCGTGTTAGAAGG
This sequence comes from Mesobacillus foraminis, assembly GCF_004340465.1. Classification (GTDB taxonomy): domain Bacteria; phylum Bacillota; class Bacilli; order Bacillales; family Cytobacillaceae; genus Mesobacillus_B; species Mesobacillus_B foraminis. The sequence goes on from NZ_SLVV01000011.1 coordinate 102,361, forward strand.
GTTTCCGATGAGCTTGGTTTTATCCCTTCTAGCCATTTTGGTCATTGTTTTGTTCTTTGTGACATCGGCTGACTCTGGTACATTTGTTTTAGGGATGATGACAACCAATGGCTCACAAAATCCAAGTCGTTCAATTAAAGTTACTTGGGGAGTCTTACTCTCGATTACTTCACTTGCACTCCTTTATTCCGGGGGCCTGCAGGCTCTTCAAAACACCATGGTCATTGCAGCTCTACCCTTTTCAGCCATTATGGTGTTAATGGTCGTCAGCTTGCTTAAATCACTGAATCAGGAGGCAAAAGAGTTTGGACTTGATCAGTTTCGAATGAACCGAAAGCCAACGGTGGATAAGCAGAGCAAAGAGAATGTGAAGGAAGCTGGTTAAATAGATTAAAAAAATTAAACAAGCAACGTTTCCACTTTCGTTGGGACGTTGCTTGTTTATTTTAAATGCATTCTTATAATCCGGCGTTTATTACCGCCTATTTTGGCCCAACAATCGTTGGTTGTAAAGGTTCTCTCACACTGGTTTTCAGGGGTACAACTTAGTCCTGGATCAACCCATACTTCTTGAAACTATTATAGATCCCATGTTCGTCATGTGTATCTGTGATATCGTCGGCCGCCGCCTTTAAGGTTTCCTTGGCATTTCCCATGGCAATGCCATATTGTACATATTGAAGCATTTCCATATCGTTCAGTCCATCGCCGTATGCAAAAGTATTTTCTTTCTTAATGTTCAAATCCCGTATGAGCTTTTCAACGGCTGTGGCCTTATGGATACCGGGCACTGATAACTCTCCGCTATTTTCACCGAAAAAGGGTACAGTGCTTGGAATCACGGTGAACTTTGATGAGAACTCCTGATTTATGGTTTCTATAGCGAGATTTGACCCTAAAAAGGAGATTTTATTAATATCATCTCGTATTAGATCTTCTCCCTCGATTAAACAATCATGAAAAGGCTGCAATCCTTTCTCGATTTCCTCTCTGGCCCCAGGATTATCAATCAGCAATTGTTCAATAATCCCACGGATATGCTTTTTGCAGTTCTTGCTTGCAAATAAACCCCCATTGGACTCTAAATAAAAGTCGATCCCATGTTTGTTAAAAAACTGTACCAGATGTTGAACATCCTCTACTTTAACCCGTTCATGCAACAATACCTCTTCTCCTGCTTCAATATAGCCCCCAGCTGCACCAATGATGCCATCAAATCCTATGTCGATTATATCTTTAAAGAGCTCTGCTTTGGATCTTCCTGTACATATGAAAACTAGATGGCCGTTTTGCCGGGCCTTTTGAACCGCAAGTTTAGCTGAATCCGGGACCACCCCATGATCATTTACAAGCGTGCCATCAACATCCATAAAGATAATTTTCTGCATGTTTCCACCTTTTCTGATTAAAAATCTGCACCTGGCAATTAACATACCGTGCCGGGTGCAGTATTCCCTGGCTAAATCCTGATCTTTGCAAATTTGCGTTTGCCAACCTGTATAATTAAACCATCTGTCACATTAATCTGGAATTGGGAGTCTTCAACCTTGTTTCCGTTAATTTTAATTCCTCTATTTTCAATCATTCTCCGTGCTTCACTCTTGGACTTTAACAATTGTAAATCTACAAGCAAATTTATGACGGATGTTACCGTTTCCCCTTTCCATTCAATTGCAGGGATTTCCTCAGGCATGGAACCTTGCTGGAAGACGGTGATGAAGTGCTGCTCTGCCTTTTCTGCTGCCTCGGTTCCATGGTATATTTTCACAATGGTCTTGCCGAGCAACATTTTTGCGTCCCTGGGGTGTAAAACACCTGTTTCAAGATCATCCTTAATTGTTTTAATTTGGTCAGGGGTAAAATCGGTTATCAGCTCAAAGTATTTAATCATCAATTCGTCAGGAATGGACATTGATTTGCCGTACATTTCCTGCGGGCTTTCATCTATGCCGATGTAGTTGTTCTTGGATTTGGACATCTTCTCAACACCATCAAGGCCTTCTAATAAAGGCATTAATAAGGCAACCTGCTTTTCTTTCCTAAACTTTTCTTGAAAGTGTCTTCCCATAAGAACATTGAAATGCTGATCTGTCCCGCCAAGTTCAACATCGGATTCTAAGACAACCGAATCATAGCCCTGCATAAGCGGGTAGAAGAATTCGTGCAGGGATATTGGTTTGCCAAAAGCAATTCTTTCTTCGAAGTCATCCCTTTCCATCAGCCTTGCTACCGTTATTTTGCCGGCCAGTTGAATAACATCCTCGAATTTCAATTCAGACAGCCATTTGGAATTATAATGCAGCTCAACCTTTTCCATATCAATTACTTTTGCAAATTGTTCAAAGTATGTTTTAGCATTATGCTTTACCTCTTCATCCGTCAGTTGTTTTCTAGCTACGGACTTTCCTGTTGGATCCCCGATTTTTCCGGTAAAATCCCCAATGATAAGTTGGATAATATGGCCATTTTCCTGGAATTGCCTCATCTTGTTTAAGACGACCGTATGCCCTAGGTGGACATCCGGGGCGGAAGGATCTAATCCAAGCTTGATCTTTAGCGGGGTGTTCTCTACAATCGACTTTGCCACTTTGAGTTCCAATTCTTCGACGGGAATTATATCATGCACGCCTTGGCTGTATATGGCGATCTGCCTTTGAACTTCAGCTAGTTGATCCTTTGTTAACTGTTCCATTAGTGTTTTCATTCCGTATTCCTCCTAAAATAAATATAAAAAAACCACATCCCTAAAAAAGGGACGTGGTTTAACTCTTGCACGCGGTACCACCCTTATTGAAGAACAGCATTGTTCTTCCACTCAACGAATAACGGCTCGTCCGTCCTTTGCTACTTCGGGTTCACAAAGAAAGCTCCAGGAATGTATTTCGTGTTATCTTTGTATCGATTCGCACCAACCATCGACTCTCTGGGTAACAGGGAGATAACGACTACTGAGTTTCCCATCAATGCTTTTTAATATTCGGTTGTTTCCATTAGAAATTATTATCCCTAATGACTCTTCTCAGCAGTCTGGAGATCTTTTTATGTTCGTCTCCATTCAGACTAGAAACGATTTCAACCTCGCCTTTATGAAAGCGGGGGTACAGTTCTTCCATCACTCTTTTTCCCTTTTCCGTTAAAACAACATAGGTGATTCTCTTATCCCTTTGATCTCCTTTTCGATAACAAAGCTCTTTTTTTTCAAGGGTTTTAGTGATATTGCTGACAGTTGCTTTACTGACACCACTTAATTCAGCCAATTTCTTTGTTTCAATTGATTCCCAAATCCATAAATCATAAATAATGGAAAAAGCAGTCCAAGATAGGCCATACTCTGATAAAACTTCTCTTTCCATTTTGTTCCTTAAACCCTGCGCTATTCGATATATATTTGATACAACTGCAATTGCGTCCAGGTTTATAGAATCCATCGGAAGTTTTGCTAAGACATTGATGGTGTCCCTCTCTTCAGGGAGCAATTCTCCATCTTCATTAAATGAGTGAATAAAAACCACCTCACCTTATAGTCGGTAAATCGTTAGCTATGAAACGATAATAGCAAAAATAGGATCAGAGTGCAAGTTCATTTGAATGAAACGAATTTTTACCAATTTTTAATTCGGTTGTTGCCAGCATCAAGATATTTTGCACTTTGTATCCGACCGGCAGAGTATTTTTACTTTCTCTGTTGGTCAGCTTCCTTTTAAAATACTCTTCTGTCTATCTGGGAAAAAAAGGGTGAATATTGATTCTTCTTGTGAATGCCTATTTCTAATAGGAAGGAAATTTTCCTTAAATTTTTGGTCAGCTCCTAAATATTTCATGGTTTCTGTCGAAATAAAAAGAGAAAAGGCTATCTGAGGTAGCAAGGAAAGATGACAGGGGAGTCGGGCATGGATAAAACATCGATTATAGGAATAATCCTTGGCATAATTGCGGTTGGGGTTGGAATGGTCCTTAAAGGAGTAAGTGTTGTCGCGCTGGCCAATCCTGCCGCCATATTAATCATACTGGTCGGTACAATGGCAACCGTGACAATTGCTTTCCCAACCAATGAAATTAAAAAGGTGCCGAAGCTCTTTGGCGTTATTTTTAAGGAGCAGGAAGAAGCAGATATGGGTGAATTAATCCGGATGTTTTCCGATTGGGCACAGCTTGCCAGGAAGGAAGGGCTTCTGGCACTGGAGGCTAAAACCGGTGAAATCGAGGATGAATTTTTAAAGAATGGTCTTTCCCTTGCAGTTGACGGCCAGAGTGCCGATTATATCCGTGATATCTTATCGGAGGAGATTGAGGCAATGGAAGAGCGGCATTCCGTTGGAGCGGCGATTTTTTCGCAGGCCGGCACTTATGCCCCTACACTGGGAGTGCTCGGTGCTGTTATCGGACTGATTGCCGCACTGGGTTACATGAATGACAGTGAAGCGCTTGGACATGCAATCAGTGCTGCATTCGTGGCAACGCTGATGGGAATTTTTACAGGATATGTATTGTGGCATCCATTTTCTAATAAACTCAAACGTAAATCTAAACAGGAAGCCAAGGTTAAATACCTGATGGTTGAAGGAATCCTTTCCATCCTGGAGGGAGAGGCCCCAAGGGTGATTGAGCAGAAGCTTGCCGCCTACTTGCCAGCGGGTGAGAGGAAGCAGATCCTGGAAGAAAGCGTTGTGGGAAATAATGAGTAAAAGAAAAAAGAAGCATCAGGAGGAGCATCATGTCGATGAATCATGGCTGCTCCCCTATGCGGATTTACTGACCTTGCTCCTGGCGCTTTTCATCGTGTTGTTTGCGATGAGCTCCGTTGACGCTGTAAAATTCCAGCAATTATCAAAAACGTTCAACGAAGTTTTTACGGGCGGGACAGGCATAATGGAATACCAAAGTCCGATACAAGAAGAAAATACGGAATTGCAGGATCAGAAGAACGAGGACAAGGAAAAGGATGCTGTCGCGGCTTTATCAGAAAACGAGCAGAACAGTCTGGATCAGGACCAAGCCAAGGAAATTGAGGCACTCCTGAAGGCCAGGGACAAGGAAGAGCTTAAGCAGCTTCAGGACAAGGTGAATGCCTATATCAAAGAGAAGGATTTAAAGAATAAACTCAATACCTCGCTTACCGATGAAGGCTTGCTGGTCACCATCCGGGACAATGTTCTTTTTGCTTCGGGAAAGGCAACCATCCGGCAAGAGGATGTGCAAACAGCAAAAGAGATTTCTGATCTGCTTGTAATGAATCCCCCGCGGAACATCATCATCAGCGGTCATACCGATAATGTCCCAATTAAAAATGCCAATTTCGAGTCAAACTGGGAACTCAGTGTCATGCGGGCAGTAGAGTTTATGAAAATTCTCCTGAAAAATGACGAGCTTAATCCCCGCTGGTTCAGCGCCAAAGGCTTTGGCGAATTCCAGCCGGCAGCATCAAATGACACAGCCCAGGGAAAAGCCCGAAACAGAAGGGTTGAAATCCTGATTCTGCCAAGGAGTGCAGGTTGATTTATTTTCATATGGTAAAAGTGCAGCCGGACCTAATGTTGTCGGCTGTTTTTTTTTTGTACTAATAAGGAGTATTTCGAAGAAGGTACCTATGCTAATGGCAGAATCTTTAATGATAGATGAACCCTGTTGGAGCTAAGGGGGTTTGCCCGTGCTCGTGGAAAATGGGGTGGAGGGAACGCAAAAAGCAAATGCGTGCCAGAGAGCAGAGGAAAGCAAGGGGGGAGGGAACACAAGATGAGCCTATAACTAGATGGGAAAACATAAGAGGTTCTACGGTATTTCCGATTAATACTACGGGTGGAAAGCAGAGAGGACTTAGGCAAACTTATTCTAATAAACCAATTGAATTAATTGCAGGGGCGTGGGTTCTACCTTCTTAAAAACTATGATAAGTCTGAGGGTGGAGAAACATATATAAACTATTATGATTCAGGTATTGGATTACAAGCTACCTCCAAATCTAAGAGTGTCTTTATTTATAAAAAGAATCTAGTCCTTTCCTTCCTGCTTCGGTACATCTGGTTTGCACATTTTATCTAGCCCTGCTCCAATTAAGAGTATGCATGCAATTGGAATTGAGAAATTTAATATATGGACTAAGGTCATTTTCAACTCCTCCTTATAATAGGGGGCTTCCTGATAGTATTAATATAAGTTAATTTTCACAGATTAGACACAATTATTAACAGAATTATCGATAAATTAATAAACGGCTAATAAAAGCATCTGAAAAAAATCAGCCCTACGGCTGAGTCTTCTTCAGATGCTTTTTTTACTGCATATTCTCCTAGTTTCCTTGCTTGTTTTTGAATTTTACAAAGTCGAGATAAAAAGCAAAGTCTTCCTTGCGAATTCCATTCTTGATTGCTTCATCAATCATTTCGAGCCACTCTGGATCTACGGGAGGCAGATGTTCTGCAGTGCTGGCTTCGCACATTAATTCTTCCGGAGATACTCCGAGTGTGTTTGCAAGGCGTGACAGAACATGAAGGGATGGATTTTCCTGGATCCCTCGTTCAATATAGCTTAAGTATGATTTGGAAACCCCCGCTTTTTCGGCAAGCTCGGTGATGGAATATTCTTTTTGGATCCTGAGCCTTTTAATTTGCTGACCTACCCCCATTTTTTATTCTCCTTATTTTAGCTGTCCATACAATTTCATTATAACGAACAAATCAGTTCTGTAAAAAACACAAAAAGTAAGCAATTACAAGATATACCTAGATAAAGAACGAAAACTGTTCTTTTTAAAGAAAAAATGACGGTTTTTGGACTTTTTCATAATTAGTTCCAATGCACTATACTCAAATTAAATCTTGAAGCATTTATTAGAAGGTATTGGGAAGTTGCAGGGAGGATAAACGATGTACAGGAAAAATTGCGAGCGTTGCGGCAGGCCTTCCTTTAGCAGCAGTGAGGCAGGGACCTGGCATTGCCCGGTTTGCGGGAATGATCTCACAAACTATCCATTCTTTGACGCAGAAACTCTTGAGAAATTGATTATTCTCCAGAAATGGAGAACCCAGGTATATGATAAGAATCATAGAGTGCTGAAATAAGTTCGACTCTGTTCAAGGATATTTGAGGGAAAATATAGTTATAACTTCTTCCACTAGAACAAGCATTCGACAGGCACACGGGGAATTGAAGTGTATATATAAGCAAAGATTGAATTGTTTCCATGCACCATGTCAGCTTTTGCCATAAAATAAATTAGGAATTTTAAATCTTTATGACAATTTTCAACAAAATCCTTATTAAGAACCATATAAAATAGGATTTGTTAATAAAAGTAAGCAGCTTGTCACAGAAAAAGGCAAACTTGTCGAAAGTCAAGGGCGCAAAGTCACGGGTCTAAGGTGTGGGATGGTGCTATGATAGCCGGACTGCCTGGAATACGAAACGTATTTTAGGGGGAAAAGAGACATGGAAAAAGCATTGCATAGTGAATTGGATGCCGAATGGGTGAAGTTGATCAAGGAAGCTTTAGAATTGGGAATCAATAAAGAAGAGATCAGGGATTTCCTTAACAGTGACAAAGCTGACGCAGTGGCAGTGGGCAGCTAAGTCCATTTGGTACATATGCAAAAGGCTGAGTAGCTCTATAAGGGTTGCTTTTTTTCTGTGAAAAAGCCACCTCATCAGGTGGCTTTTCCTTTCAGTAAAAATTGTCTATTTGCCCTGGTTGCTTCTCCACTTGTTGAATTCGAGAAATTCCTTAAATTGTTCCTTGGAAATCCCGGAATCCATAGCTTCCCGAACCAGTCCTATCCAGTCGGAATCAACGGATTCTTTGCTTGGTTCGTCATGTATTAAACGATCGACGGGGATATTTAAAACGGAGGCAATTTTTTCTAGGAATTGTATAGAAGGGTTTTTTTGAAGATTCCTTTCAAGGGAACTCAAATAAGATTTGGCTACACCAGCTTGTTCGGCCAGTTCAGATAAAGACATCTTTTTTTCAAGCCGATACTTTTTAACTCTTTCACCAATCACAAAATTCACACACCTTATACATCATATAGTTTCATCATAACAAATTTTTGTTTGCGGTTCCATATTAAGAACGTTGAGAGAACAAAAAATAATCCTTTCAGCCTATATTCTATTTATAGTATCGACCATTTCAGGGTTATTTTAACAAGAAATTTTCAAAAAGAGCTGCCAGATCAAATGGACTGGCAGCTTTTTATTATAATCTCACCTTAATGCTTAGGATATTTTCCGACGAGATGAATAGCACTGATAATCCGCTTGTTGATCCAGGCCCGGTTTTCATTGGTATTAAGCTGTTCGAATACCATTTTCCGTCCTTCCTCAGTCGTAACGTAATGGCTGGGGAGATTGTTCAGACTGATGGCAATGATATCGGTCCGGCATTTTTGGCAGTGGCAGAATGTCTGGTAGTCAGGGCTCATCATCAGTACATTCACCAGGGTAGCAACAAGTTCTTCCATAACGTTCATATAGCCTTTATCCATGGGATCCTTCTTTCGCTCTTGAGGTTTAGACTCCATTATACTACAAGAAGTGGTTTTATTCTTTGAGGACAGGGAAGCATTATAATGGTAAGTTTTTGAAAGGAGTGACACCATATGGGTAAAAAAATTGCATGCGTCATTACGGATATGTTTGAGGACTCAGAATATATAGAGCCAACACGTGCTTTTATGGATGCAGGCCATGAGGTAGTATCGATTGAAAAAGAACAGGGAAAGAACGTCACTGGCAAGCAGGGCGAAATCAAGACGACCATAGATAAAGGCATCGATGATGTAAGTCCATCCGATTTTGATGCCTTGTTCATACCAGGCGGATTTTCTCCGGACCAGCTCCGAGCTGACGACCGCTTCGTTCAGTTTGCGAAAGCATTCATGGATGATAAGAAACCAGTCTTCGCTATCTGCCATGGGCCTCAGCTGCTTATCACCGCTAAATCCCTGGAAGGAAGAAAAGCCACAGGCTATAAGTCCATCCAGGTAGATATGGAGTATGCGGGAGTAGACTATAAGGATGAGGAAGTTGTAGTTTGCGGAGGCCAGCTGGTAACAAGCCGCACTCCAAACGACATCCCGGCATTTAACCGTGAAGCATTAAACTTGTTAAAATAGGAATCAATTCTAGAAAGCCCTTTTGCCTTTGTGCAAAAGGGCTTTCTTATTTTGGGATCGTAGTATTTTTTACACCATTTCCTGTATAAGCTAATATAGAAGAGGAAAGAACAAATTCAGGGAGATGAAGGAATGATTGTTTTAAAATCAGCCAGAGAGATAGAAAAAATGCATGAAGCGGGAAAACTGCTTGCTGCTGTTCATAAAGAGATTGCCAAGATGATAAAACCAGGCATAACGACTTGGGAAATCGACCAGTTTGTCGATGCCTTTTTAAGCCGGCACGGTGCAACAGCCGAGCAAAAGGGATACCGCGGCTACGAGTATGCCACATGTGCCAGTATAAATGATGAAGTTTGCCACGGCTTTCCCAGAAAAGAGCCATTGAAAGATGGAGATCTTGTCACCATAGATATGGTCGTAAATCTGAACGGCGGACTAGCGGACTCAGCCTGGTCCTATCCAGTGGGTAATGTATCAGCCGAGGCTAAAAAACTCCTGAAGGTAACAAAAGAAGCCCTCTATATTGGAATCGAAAAATCGGTCCCCGGAAATCGTATTGGTGATATTGGCCACGCGATCCAGACGTATGTGGAGGAAGCAGGATTCTCGGTTGTGAGAGAGTTCATCGGCCATGGAATCGGGAATGTTATTCACGAAAAGCCCGATATCCCACACTTTGGACTGCCAGGGAAAGGTGCGAGAATTAAAGAAGGAATGGTTTTTACGATTGAACCTATGGTTAATATCGGGGAATGGAAAACAAAAATGGATTCTAATCACTGGACTGCCCGCACCATTGACGGCAAGCTTTCAGCCCAGTATGAACATACAATCGCCATTACCAAGGACGGCCCTGTCATCCTAACGGATCAGGGAGAATAAGCACGCGAGGCAGCCGGAATCTGGCTGTCTTTTTTTCTTCTATTTGACCAGAAAAGTAAAAAACCGGCTTTACTTGCCGGTTTAAACTTGGATTATTTTCGAAGGCTTCCCAGTTCCTCGGCAATCGCCTGCATTTCATTGATGCTGAAAGAGTCCTTTTTTATAATCATTTCATAAATGTCCCTTAGCTCTTCGTACATTTCTTCATTAAAGTGCGACGGTTTAATTGCGCCCATATTTAAAACATTGAGCTTCTCTTTAATTTTTTCAATCATAAACTCTACATTTTCAACCGATTTAACTGATAGGTCCACTGTGTTCAACCTCCCGCTTTTATGTACCATCATCTTTCCATTTTCCCTTGTAAAAGTCAACCAAATTTTAACCTGAAAAGTTCTGACCCTTCAGGTTCCGTATCTATTGTGCTTGGTGGGCAGATTCCAGCTGTCGGCCAAAAAGAAATCAGGCAAAACTTGCATATGTCACCGAAAATCGACGAAAATGTTAGGGAGGAGGAGTTGCAAGAATGATAAATGTTTTATTCGTGTGTCTGGGGAATATCTGCCGGTCACCGATGGCTGAAGCCATGTTTCGTGATTTAGTAAAACGGGAAGGGTTTGAACAAAAAATCTCCGTTGATTCGGCGGGCACCGGGGACTGGCATGTGGGAAAGCCTCCGCATGAAGGGACCAGAGGAATCCTTGAGAGGTACAGCATAAACTCAGAAGGCTTAAAAGCCCGGCAGATTACAGCAGATGATCTTGACCAGTTTGATTATGTAATCGGCATGGACTCGGAAAATATCAAGAACATCAAACAGCTTTCCGATGGAGATGGCCCGGTAGTTAAGAGGCTGCTCGATTTTACTGTCGGCCAAGGCAATAAGGATGTTCCAGACCCTTATTTTACGGGCAATTTTGACGAGACCTACGATCTTGTAAAAGCAGGCTGCCAGGCATTGCTGGATCATATAAAAGCAGCACATCATCTTTAGTCTTCAAGGGTATTAATAAAGTAACACAGCAGATTGAAAGGGTGAGCATGGATGGGAAGTTCGAGAAAGTTTTGGCTTGGAATGGTATTGGGGGCAGTGGCAGGAGGAGCATTAAGTCTTTTTGACAGATCGACGAGGATGTCCGTTAAAGAGGATTTGCGCAAAGTGTCAGGAAGCGTCAGCTATATTGCCAAACATCCTGATGAATTTGTCAATGATGTAAGGGAGACAGTAGCAAAAGTCACGACTACTGTTGAGCAGGTCACGGAAGATGTCGCATTTATTGCTGAAAAGGTTGAGGAAATCAGGGATGTACCGCCACAGCTGACAGAGCTCGTTCATGATACGAAGGAGACGTTTATGAAAATGGGTGAAGATGGAAAAAGTAATCTCATGCAGTAATGGTGTATGCCATTACTAGATTGAGCGGCTGCAAGCCGGCGGGGCGAGGGGGGAGCCTGGAATGATTGATTTAACTTTTTTCAGAGGCATCTGGAACAGGATTAATGAAGACGATGTACCGGCCCTGGCTGCCCAGCTGGCCTATTTCTTTTTGCTTTCTCTGTTTCCGCTCCTCATTTTTCTCGTATCCCTTTTGCCGTATTTGCCGATTACAAAAGAGGATTTGATTACACTGCTGCACGATTATGCTCCCGGGGAGACTGCCCATTTTCTTTCCAACAGTATTGAAGATGTCCTGAGGAAGGACGGGGCCCTCCTGTCTTTTGGAATCCTGGCAACACTTTGGTCGGCTTCAAATGGGATTAATGCCGTAGTCCGGGCATTCAATAAGGCTTATCGCGTTAGTGAGACACGGCCTTTTTTGCTCGCAAGATTAATGTCAATCATTCTCACCATTGCCATGATCTTTGTCTTCATTGTGGCACTGCTGCTTCCAGTCTTTGGCCGTGAACTTGGTGAATTTTTGTTTGCCCAATTTGGGCTAAAGAGTGAGTTCCTCTCATTCTGGAATGCTTTGCGCTGGTTTCTCTCCTTTTTTGTTTTATTTACAGTCTTTACAGGGCTGTATTGGATTGCTCCAAATAAAAAGTTAAAGTGCATCAGTGCCCTCCCTGGCGCGGTCTTTTCTACTTTGGGATGGGTTGTTGTCTCGCTGGGATTTTCCTACTATGTAAGCAATTTTGGGCAGTATGCTGTTATTTACGGTCCAATTGGCGGGGTTATAGTCCTGTTGATCTGGCTGTACCTTGCCGGCTTCATCACCATACTGGGTGGAGAAATCAACGCTTATTTCTCGAGTAAAAAAGAGAACTGCTAGCTTATGTTGCCTGCCTTATCTTACCTTGAAATAATAAGTGGGAATCTGTAAAAAATAGACCGGAGGGAAACCTCATTTATCATGGAGGGGGTATTTGGATGTCCAAAAACAAAGGCGGAGGGACAAAACAAAAAGGAAAATCCAGTCCTAAAAGCAAAACATCAAGTTCATCAAATAAGTCAAATGGCTATCACTAAATCTTGGGCTTTTGGGTAAGCAGCCGGTTCTGTAAAAGATTTTAAAACAATTCAGAGAAGCAGTGTGTTTCGATAGGGATTCACACTGCTTTTTCATTAAACGAAAATGACTTAAATCAATTTTCAACTCTTTAGCAAATGGAGTATTGATATCTAATTGAAAATTTAGAATAAAGTAGCTACTATTTGTCATAAATTTCTATATAATAAATCTTGAGCAGGGGCACTACGGTGATTTTGCGGTGCTCCATTTGTATTTGATAAAAAGATGGGGGGAACAATTTAAATGTCTAATGATCCTGAGGTTTTATTAGATAATGGAAAACAGAATGATTCGAAAATGAAGGAAGAAAGGAGAGAAGGGGAGCCGACTTCAGCTTTCAAAGGGGCTTCCTGGGCAGCGCTGCTGGTAGGTGTTGCAGCTTACCTCATTGGCCTATTTAATGCAACCATGCAACTGAACGAAAAGGGATATTATTTTGCCGTTTTGATATTCGGCCTTTATGCAGCGGTATCCTTGCAAAAAGCAGTAAGGGATAAGGATGAGGGAATTCCGGTAACCAGCATTTATTATGGAATCAGCTGGGTTGCACTTATTGTATCAATTTCATTAATGGTCATCGGTTTGTACAATGCGGAAAGTATTGTTTTAAGCGAAAAAGGATTTTATGGAATGTCCTTTGTTCTTAGTTTATTCGCCGCCATCACGGTACAAAAAAATATTAGGGATGCACAGAGGGCAAGGGAAAGAGACTAGGTTGCTTGGCTCGGATGCTTGATTCATTCGTGGTATCAGATTAGATCCCTAAAATAGATAATGATTGAAACGACAGTATTGAACTGCACCTTCGGTTGTTGGTATGAAGGTGCAAGCTCAGTGCCTGTTGTTTTTTTTATCGAAGCAAAGCATGCCAACATATAGTGAAGCACATGTTAGCTAAAAAATCTTTTGTGATAATCTCGATATCTGTTTTAAAATCAAGAGCAGAATGCCTTTAATGTGAAATTATATTGCGAATGCAGTTGGGCTTTATAATGTTACGTCGGCTGACGGCTCGGGTGGTTTGGCTAACGGTTGCCGGGAACTGCTGACATCAGGAACGAAGCAGCCTCAAACTGTTCAATATAACCAGTATGGTGCTGCCTTCATGACCAATGACACCAAATGGGAGGTCCAAAAACTGCAGAAAGTTGGATGAAATCAGGATCATGATGACCAGAATAGAAAATATGATATTTTGTTTAATGATAGAATTCATCTTTCTGGATAACGAGATGGCCTCGGCGATACGCGGCAAATCATTTTTCATCAGGACCACATCTGCGGTTTCGAGAGCGATATCTGTTCCTTCTCCCATGGCAATTCCGACATTGGCTGCGGCCAGTGCGGGGGCATCATTGATTCCATCTCCGACCATGGCTATTGTCCCAAATTCTCGTTGAAGCTGTTTTACCTGTTCGACTTTGGTTTCAGGAAGACATTCGGCAACATATTGGTCCACATGGCTCTCGGCAGCAATCGCCTTGGCTGTTTTGCTGCTGTCACCGGTAAGCATGACGGTATGGATGCCTTGGGCTTTTAACAGGTTGATTGCCTTTTTCGTTTCACTGCGGACAACATCTTTCAATGCAATTAAAGCAGCAATTTCACCATTCTTCTCAATAAAGACGATGGTTTTGCCTTCGCCGGCGAGTTTAAGTGCGGCACCTTCTGCAAAGACTTCAGCCTTTTCAACGTCAATAAAACCGGCTTTCCCAATCTTCCAGCTTTCATTGGGAAAATGTGCTCTTACTCCCCAGCCAGGGACATCCTCGATGCTTTCCGGCGACAGAATCTCAACATTTAGAGTCTGTTTAACATACTTAACGACAGCTCCAGCAAGGGGATGGTTCGAGTGGCTTTCAATCGACGCGGCCTTAAGCATAACTTCCTCAACCGACAAGCCGGGCAGCACCAGAATGTCCGTTACCTCCGGTTTTCCTTTGGTCAGCGTTCCGGTTTTATCAAACGCAATGGCCTTGAGGTTGCTAAGGTTTTCAAGATGAACGCCGCCTTTAAACAAAATTCCATGTCGTGCCCCATTTGAAATGGCGGATAAAGTTGCTGGCATGATGGAAGCAACAAGCGCACAGGGAGAGGCAACGACCAGCAAAATCATCGCGCGGTAAAATGTTTCCGTCCAGCTCCAGCCTAAAAGATAATGCGGAATAAACATCATTAGAAAGACAACGGCTAGAACGATTTTTACATAGGCTCCTTCAAACCTTTCAATGAATTGCTGGGAAGGCGACTTCTGGCTCTGTGCGGATTGCACAAGCTCGATAATCTTCTGGAAGAGAGTGTCGCTGTTTGGCTTGGTAATCTCGACTGTCATTGAACCGGTTAAGTTCACTGTGCCGGCAAATACCTCTTCGCCTATATTTTTGGCAACCGGAACAGCCTCCCCGGTTATAGCTGCTTCGTCAATGGTGGTATGCCCTCTTGCAATCCTTCCATCCGAAGGGACGCGTTCACCGGGCTTGACGAGGATCATATCACCAATGGAAAGCGCCGAGACATGTACTTTTTCTTCCATGCCGTTCTTGATCAGAAGTGCTTCTTCGGGCTGGAGCTCCATCAGCGATGAAATCTCTTTGTGGCTCTTGTTCATGGTATAGGTTTCAAGTGCACCGCTCATTGCAAAAATAAAAATCAGGATGGCGCCCTCTGTCCAGTATCCGATTATCGCAGAACCGACAGCAGCCAGTATCATCAGCATTTCCACATTCAGTTCCTTATTCGCAATCGTATCTTCAATGCCTTCCTTGGCTTTCGCGAATCCGCCAATAACATAGGCGAGTATGAATAAGGTAACAGAGACTGCTCCGTAATCCCCTTTTCCAAGCAGCCAGCCCGCAGCGATCAAAATTCCGCATAAAATCGCTGCTGCAAGTTCTGAATGAGGCTTAACTTTTTCCAACATACTAATATCTGACCCTGAGGTTTGTTCGGATAGTGCATTTGCTGCCTGTGCCATACCATCGCCCTCCCTATTGTTTTCATCCCTATACCCAAATCAGTCTTGCTTATGTCTGCACATGCTCGCATAGGCTTTTGCTGTCCAGCTGCAGCGCCTAGCCCTTCGGGACATAAGCCATCCCGCTACAGAAGGCAAAGGACGCCTTCCTGCGCGGGCTGTCTTATGCCTGCCAGGGCTAACCAGGCGCTTCCGCTTTTCTCTTTGTCCAGCTGCGCCTCCTAGCCCCTCGGGGTCATAAGCCAGTTCCCTGCAGAAGGCAAGGAACGCCTTCCTTCGGAAACTGTCTTATGCCTGTCGGACTTGCACAGGAAGTGCTGACGTCAACGTTCGCCACAGGACGTGGCGGCTTTTAGTTGATGTTCCTTTGAAATGTCGGCTCCGCTTTTCACTGTCCAGCTGCAGCGCCTAGCCCTTCGGGACATAAGCCATCCCGCTACAGAAGGCAAAGGACGCCTTCCTGCGCGGGCTGTCTTATGCCTGCCAGGGCTAACCAGGCGCTTCCGCTTTTCTTCTCTAATTGAGATTAAAAATCAAAATCAGCAGCCTTAAAAAACACGAAAGCTGCCATCAGGAGATGACAGCAGCGAAAAGATTTCATATACCAGGATTTAGTTTTGTTAATGGTACCATACATTTTATGCTTTTAGAACCAAACTGCTCCAGTTTTCGGAAAACTTTCATATTACGCTGAACGTGTTTTGTTTGCAGTGGATTCTGATGGCTTGAAGGCCAGCAGGGAAAAGAATATGACCAGCAGCATGGTGCTAATGACATAAAAAAATCCTGGACCTTTTAAATGCTGTATGGACATTCCTCCAATAAAAGGTCCGGTGATGCTTCCGAAGGAGAAGAATATTCCGCACATTAAGTTACCGGCAGGCAAAAGCTGCTTTGGAAGCAGATCGGCCATATAGCTGATTCCGAGTGAAAATGTGGATCCAACAAGCATGCCTGCAAGGAAAAAGCAAATGAATAATCCTGGAATGGAGTTTTGAACCATCCCGGCTGCAGTAAAGCAGACAAATCCCAGCAGCATGACGGTGATCAGCACATTCTTTCTTCCGAGCCTGTCACTCAGGATACCGAGCGGAAGCTGAAAGACAATGCTTCCTGCCGCAAATGCGGGCAGGATAAGAGAAACGGCACTCACTTCAATCCCGCTTCTAAGAGCATATACAGGGAAGTTCCCGTTAAGGGAGGCTTCGAGAAATCCATAGCCAAATGGCGGCAGAAAGGCCACCCAGGCATATTTAAAAACTTTGCCGAACCTTGTGAATGTTCCAAGGAAGGAGCTTGTTTCAAGGTCGTTTTCAGGGTATTCATTTTTTAAAGTCCAGACCAGCAGCCACGATATCAATGAAATCGCAGACGAAATCATAAACGGAAGTGATTCATGAACTTCTACAAATCGGGTCATTAACGGGCCGGCGGTAAAACCCAGTCCAAAAAAAAGCCCATAGAGGGAAATGTTGCGGCCAAGCCGTTCCTTTGGAGATGACGATGTAATCCAGGTCTGGGTGCCAAAATGAAGCATATGATCCCCAATTCCGATTAAAAACCTTAGAACGAACCAGAACCAAAAAGATTTCCACAGGGGAAACGAGGCTAGGGCCCCAGCCACAAGGATTCCGCCTGCGAGTATGACAGGCTTGTATCCGAATTTTCTGAGAGGACCCTCCATTAAAGGGGAAGCCAGCAGGATCCCGATATACAGTCCAGTCGCGTGAAAACCATTCATCGAGGATGAAAGTCCGTCCTGCTCAAAGATGATGGCGACTAATGGGAGGAGCATTCCCTGAGAAAGGCCAGAAATGGCGACAATGCTTACAAGGACCCAAAAGCGAAATTTATTATTTTTATCCATAACAGTCTCCTACAGTTGATTATTCTTTGATGGTACATGAGGACAAATCAATCTGGCAAGGGATAGAGAGGTTTTTAAAGTTCTATTATGGGAAAAAATAGTATACTCTCATTCATGTGAATTACGGGAAAAACGTTCCGTAAAATTTAGGTAAGCAACTGGTTAATACGATGAAAGGCAGGAAAGAAAATGGAGTTTAAAATGAAAGATGTATTGGGTTTTCACGCAGACTTAGAATATGGAAAGCTTGACGTGGCAGGCGATGTAGCACATGGATTCAGGCCGTATCAGCTGCTGGTTGCATCTATAGCTGTATGCAGCGGTGGTGTACTGCGAAAGGTCCTTACAAAAATGAGGATGGAGTTCAGCGACATTACCATTAAAGCTGATGCCGAGCGGAATAAAGAAGCCGCTGACAGGGTAGAGAAAATCACTGTCCACTTTACAATCACTGGAAAGAACCTAAGTGAATCCAAAGTGGAAAAGGCGCTGGTGCTGACAAGAAAGAACTGTTCCATGGTTCAATCTGTCATAGGAAGCATCGAAGTGGAGGAAACCTTTGAACTGATTGAAGAAGATTAATTCTTCGAACGCATTTTATTGTAAAGTGGGGTTTTAGTTGATGAATAAAGTTTTTATGCTGATGACGTTTATAGGAGTCCCGCTATCTGTCATTGGCTCTTTAATGCATTGGCCAAGCACTCTGTTATTTGTCATTTACTGCTTGACGATTATTGCCTTGGCAAGCTATATGGGCAGGGCAACGGAAAGTCTTGCCATCGTGGCAGGTCCGCGGATTGGCGGCCTTTTGAACGCTACCTTTGGGAACGCAGTTGAATTAATCATATCCATTTTTGCGCTGAGAGAAGGTCTTGTAGGGGTTGTGCTGGCATCCCTTACTGGTTCTGTCCTGGGGAACCTTCTGCTCGTAGCTGGACTGTCCTTTTTTATCGGAGGACTGAAATACAAGCGGCAAACCTTTAATGTATTTGATGCCAGACATAATTCGGGATTACTGATGTTTGCCGTAATCTTGGCATTTGTGATTCCAGAAGTGTTTTCTTTTGAAATGGACAGTGACGAAACACTGGGCCTGAGCATTGGAGTTGCCATCATTTTGATGACCCTCTATCTGGCTGCACTGTTTTTTAAGCTAGTTACACACCGGGGTGTTTACCAGTCAGCAGAAAATGCCGAATCCCAGCATGAAGAAGAGCCTGAGTGGAGCAAAGGGAAAGCAATTCTGATTTTGCTGCTGGCTACTCTAGCGGTCGCCTATGTGTCCGAAAATCTTGTTCATACTTTTGAGACGGTGGCAGAACAATTCGGCTGGACAGAGCTGTTTATCGGGGTTATTATTGTTGCGATCGTCGGGAATGCAGCTGAACACGCATCAGCGGTCATCATGGCTTATAAAAATAAAATGGATGTAGCAGTAGAGATTGCTTTTGGATCGACTTTGCAAGTGGCCATGTTTGTAGCGCCGCTTCTTGTATTAGTTTCTTTAATGTTTGAGACGAAAATGCCGCTGGTGTTTACGATGCCCGAGTTGATTTCCATGGCGACGGCTGCGCTTCTGACCATCATTATATCGAACGATGGGGAAACAAACTGGTTTGAAGGCCTCACACTCCTTGCTGCGTATGTTATTATGGGAATAGGTTTTTTCCTTTTATAATTTTTAGCCCTGTGCCTTTTGGGACAGGGCTTTAACTTTGCAGGATAGGAGAGTAGCAATGGCATTGTTTTATCGGATTTTGTTTTTCTTAGTGGGGCAATTTATTTTATCGCTTGGAATCAGCCTGACAATTGAATCGGGTCTGGGTTCAGGTGCCTGGGATGCTCTGAATGTAGGGCTTTCTGAAACCGTTGGCTTAACGACGGGTACTTGGGTGGTGCTCGTTGGGGTCATCTTGATTATGACCAATGCATTCATGGTAAAAAGGCGGCTCGACATTGGAGCCATCATCACCCTCTTTATAACTGGTGTCTTTATTGATTTCTGGCTCTTACAGGTATTTGATCAGCTTTCCGTAACTGACCTTATCCATCAGCTGCTCGTTTTTAGCGGAGGGCTTTTAACCATTAGCATCGGGCTCGCCATCTATATTCAGGCAAAATTCTCCTTAAGTCCCATTGACAGTCTCATGATGGCCATTCGGGAAAGGTTCGGGCTCAATTTAATGGCTGCTAAGACGGCGGGAGAGGTAATTGCCCTTATTCTGGCACTTATGTTCAATGGTCCTATTGGAATAGGGACGATCATCGTCACCTTTGCCATTGGCCCGCTAATTCAGGTTTTCTTCCCTCATTTTGAGAGTCTGCTGAACAAGCTGAAGGCCAATGCGAGATAATTTATAAAAGCTTGGATAATCTGTCGTGACTCCGAAAAAACTACTATCAAAGAAACAGCTTTGAAGTATGGAAAGGAGCCCGACATCATGAAAAAGTTTACAGCCATCCTTTTAAGCATGGTGTTCTTATTGTCTTTTTTTACGCCAGCTCTGGCGGGGAAAAAGGCAGAGCCGCCTCAGAAGGAAGCTAAGTATGCGATCCCAAACTCAGTCATGAATATCACGAAGGAAAATACGTACCCCAACCCAACAGAGGATTTGCCATTTTTACAGCCTAGTGAACTGGCAAAAGAACTTATCGATTCTTCAAGAGTCAAGATTGAAAACCCTGATTTAATCCGGATGCTGAACGAAACAAGCATCAATTCAACACCTTTTGCAATCGGCTATCGAGCCATTGTTTATCTGGGAGAGTGGCCGCTCAGTTATGAGTCTGCGGAAACTTCGCCAAACTGGGAATTCCAAAAGATAAATACCAATTACTATGATAACCGCGGAGGAACTGCTCCTTATAAAATTCATTATGTGCAGGAGCAGCAAAAAGTGGTTAGAGGCGGATTGACAGCAAAAATCAAGAATGCTCCCGACGTTCAGAAGATGATGCTGCTGACTGCTGCCAAAAAGACGGGGCTCCCGCTGGCATTTGAAACGGTCATTGGTGCAGGAACAAAAAAGGATCAAATCTACAACATCCAGCCAAAGAGGCTGGGCTACTTGTATGGCTATGCACCGGCCATTAATGAAAAGGGAAAGGTTACTTACGGGGAAGTATACTTGATGCTTAAAGGGAACAAGAAAATGATTGTTGTTAAAAATGTGACATCCCAGGGAATTGGAGCCTGGATTCCTATTCAGGATCATGTTTCATTCGGGTTTGTTTCAAGCGAACGTCCAAGATAGCCGGAGACCTACTCTCCGGTTTTTTTTGTACATCACGGTGCTTTTCTTGACAATAGGATGAGAAAACTTGTTTAGGTCCTCGTTTTTCCGGGAATTAACCAAACATGAATCGCATTAATACCTATAGTTAAGGAGGAACTAAAACATGGCACAGAATATTTTAGATAGTAAAACGAACAGTATGGATTCAACGATGAACAATATGGATTCGTCCATGTACAATTCTGGTATGTACGAAAACGGCTCTTCTATGAACCGGGTGAAAACATCAGTGAACAGGTCTTCATCTTCATCAAATAACAGCAGGCTGATGCGCGGAGTACTCATCGGAGGAGTCATTGGCGGAGTGCTGGCCATGCTTGATTCCAACACACGCACTAAGGTCAAGGATGCAGCTGTAAACGTAAAGGATTCTTCAATGAATATGATCAGCGAAGTGAAAAACAATCCTTCTGATGTTAAGGATCAAATGGTCAATTCATTCAAGGATGCCTCAAATGTCCTGAAAGAAGCGATCAGCGATGCTCAAAAACTATATGAACGACTAAATCGGGACATGTTCGGCAAAATGGGCGAGGTAAAAGAAATGACAACTGAAGCTATGAACACCGCCGTGGATGCGAAAGAGGACCTGGCGAACATTGGATCTAAGGTAAAAGAGGCGGGTTCAACAGTAATGGACAACCCTGTTGTCGATGCTGCGTCTGAAACTGGAACTTCAAACAATAAAAATGCAACCACAAGCTCATCAGTCCAAGGCTCAACAGAAGTAACATCTTTTGAAGGCAGCACCAACCCTAGCACATTCAGCGGTCTTGGATCTGAACAGAACATGGACTCCAATCTTGCAGGTGATTATGCAACAGGAATGGACAGTCAGCCTGCGGACAAGCTGAATAAGGACAAAACCAATTCTGTATCTGTAAATCCTGAAAACCAGAATAATGATAACAACCGTTAAAAAAAGGAATGCTTTATTTAAAGGGTCAATCGCTTATGATTGGCCCTTTTTCTTTTTCACCAAACCCAGTATTATCCCAGTTTCGGGGAATTTATGAGGGGGTATTTACTAATAGACAGTTATTAGTTTTTATAGGGAGGGATTTTGCATGGGGAATGGAAAAAACATTCAAACACGGTCATCCCGAAGCGAGTATGAAAGAGAGACCGCGACAGGAACTAAGGGGATGGTCGTATCCGCACATCCTTACGCAACCGATGCCGGGGAAAGAATCCTGAGGAATGGCGGCAACGCAATAGATGCTGCAATCGCTGTCCAATTTGCCCTTAATCTTGGGGAACCGATGATGACGGGAATTGGCGGAAGCGGTTTTTTTATGGTTCACCACAATGAAAGCAAAACCACGAAAATATATAATGGGCATTCGCAGGCTCCGAAAAGCGCCCATCCAGACATGTTTCTAGACGATCATGGTGAGGTCATTCCATTCCGGGAAAGGTCGACCCATGCTAACGCGGTCGGCGTGCCGGGAATCCTGGCAGCCATGGAAGCTGCACGCAAGGATTATGGTTTAATGCCGCTTGCCGATTTGATTCAGCCTTCCATTGAAGCGGCAGAACAAGGCGTTGAGGTCAATTGGATGCTCGACTGGGCTTTGAAGGAATTTGAGTATCGTTTAAGTGACCATGCAAGAGAATTGTTCATGCCGAATGGAAAAGGCTTGATTGAGGGAGATATTTATTTTAAAGAACATCTTGTTAAAACATACAGGGTCCTCCAGAGGGAAGGAATCAAGGCGTTTTATGAAGGTGAAATTGCACAAGCGATTGTTTCTACTTTAAAAGAGCATGGGGGCTCCATGGAGCTGTCAGACCTGAAAAATTACCAGGTGACGGTGGACGAGCCTGTCTGGACTGATTACCGAGACTACCGGCTTGCTTCTTCCAATATGCCGAGTGCCGGCGGAACCACCATGCTACAGATCCTTAAGCTGCTTGAAGGTTTTAATATGAGTGCCTATGAGGCGAAGTCGTGGGAAAAGTACTACTTATTTGCTGAGGCAATGAGAATTGCCTTTTCCGATAAAATGGCGTTTTCGGGAGATCCGCTCTTTAATCATATACCGATTAAGGGGATGCTTAATGCTGATTATCTTGGCGAACGCCGCCGGTTGATCAATTTTCAAAGCCGCAGTACGGAGGTGGACTATGGAAATCCATGGGCATATGACGATGGTAAAGAGGTTAAAGTAGTTGCCCAGCCTTTTGAGCCTGAGCGGGAGAGAAGTGAGACCACTCATTTTACGGTCATGGACCGCTGGGGAAATATCGTCGCATGCACCTCCACTGTGGAGCATCCATTTGGGTCAGGGATCATGGTAAAGGATTACGGGTTTGTCCTCAATAATGAATTGACCGATTTTGACCCGATTCCAGGCGGCTTAAATGAAGTCCAGCCAGGCAAGCGCCCGGTAAGCTGCAAAAGTCCAACGATTGTCTTTAAGGAAGGAAAGCCTTGTCTCACCTTAGGCTCTCCTGGAGGTCCGACAATTGTCGGCTCCGTGTTCCAGACAATCGTTAATGTACTGGATTTTAAAATGGATTTAAAAGAGGCAATCGAGGAACCGAGGATTTTTAACAGCACTGGTTCCTTAATTGGCTGGGAAGATGGCGTGGATGAAAAGAGCAAGGCCAAGCTGGAACAGATGGGCTTTACATTCATTGAAGACCCTTATCCAATCGGGAATGTCCAGGGTATTTTCATTGACCAGGAAACAGGCAGGCTGTATGGGGCAGCAGACTCCAGCCGTGAAGGGAAAGCGGCGGGGCTGGACTGACGGATGATAAATCCAAAAATCGGCACGACTTTCAGCAAATCGGCTGCTTGCCAGGCTTTGAAAAGGGAATACTTTTATTAAGCGATGCAGGACCAAAGGGAATGGGGAGAACTCAACTTTAACCAAACGTTTGATTAAGATTGCAAGTACCTTCGTTTTTCGGTAGGATGAGAACGGAGTGAAAGGAGAGAGTTGTTTGGGAAGCCCGATTAAAGATAGCAGTAACCAGGTAATATTTTTAAAGCACCGCCTAAATTCTTTTTTAGATCTGCTTGAGGCCATTGATCCGGAAGAGGCAGATTTGGACGATATCGATCGAATGATTGCCATTGTCGAGGAAATGGATGCCAAGTGCCGTGAATTTAAAAACCGTGACTTGTAAGAAGACCCTTTTTTAGGGTCTTTTTTTAGCGGAGAGAGTGTTGTGGGTGTTGCGGGGCAGATTCAGGGAAGATTCAGGGATGAGGAAGGAAATGAGGAGTAAAGCCCGAGAATCAGATGATCAGGGCTATGAAGACGAAAAAACCTGAGTAGTACGGTGGAAAAAAGGCATTATCGATTTTTGAAAAGAAAACCATCCAGGGTTTCAGACATTTCGCAGCTCTTAATAGAAACCCTTTCGCAAGGTGGTTATGAAAGCTTCAAAACCACCTTGCGAATAAGGATTGGTTATCATTGTTCCCGTAAGAAAAAGGGTTTGTTTATCCCCATAACGACCGAAACCCGGACGAGGGGGGAGAAAAGGTCATTTTGGCGACTTCATGATGCCCTTAAGTACAAAGTAGAAGAGAAAAGGGTTATCGTGAAAATGTTTATAACTCCCCAAACCTCTATGGAAATTGAAAAAAGGTAATCATGAAACAATGCGAACCCGTTAGAAAATCCCGGGATTACAGGTTACGGCTATCTAGTATATTTGAGGGCTTATTTCCTTATTTTCCGTCCGTCTCCTTGTAAACGATACCAGTTTTTATCTTTAAAAAGATTCTTTATAGGAGTATAATGAAAGCGGAATTGTTAAAGAAAATTCATAATATTAGCGGTAATGGATGGATATAGGGAGCAAAGAGGAGAGGGGTATATACATGAATATCGAGAAGTTTCAGGAAAGTATGTACAAGCTGATTGTGGAAACATCTACGAATCTTCCAAAGGATGTCAGACGGGCAATCAAAGCAGCGAAAGAGCGTGAAAATGCGGGAACTCGCTCAGCGATGAGCCTGGCGACGATTACGAATAATATACAAATGGCTGATGAAAATGTTTCTCCAATCTGCCAGGATACGGGTCTTCCTACTTTTAAAATAAAAGTACCGGTTGGTGCAAACCAGCTTGAGATGCAAAAAGCGATTAAGAATGCTATTGCCCTCGCAACAAAAGATGGGAAGCTTAGGCCAAACTCGGTTGATTCCCTGACTGGGGATAACAGCGGTGACAATCTGGGTGAAGGGACACCGGTCATTAAATTTGCGCAGTGGGAAAAGGATTATATCGACGCACGTCTGATTTTAAAGGGCGGCGGCTGTGAAAATAAAAATATCCAGTACAGTCTGCCCTGCGAACTTGAAGGGCTTGGCCGTGCCGGCCGCGACCTTGATGGAATCCGCAAGTGCATCCTGCACTCTGTTTACCAGGCACAAGGACAGGGCTGCAGCGCAGGGTTCATCGGTGTCGGAATTGGCGGTGACCGTTCTTCCGGTTATGACCTTGCAAAGGAGCAGCTGTTCCGCTCTGTCGATGATGTAAACCCTCACGAAGACCTTCGCAAGCTTGAAGATTATATTATGGCAAATGCCAATGAACTTGGAATCGGAACCATGGGATTTGGCGGTGAGACTACACTTCTTGGCTGCAAGGTTGGGGTTATGAACCGGATTCCTGCGAGCTTCTTCGTATCTGTTGCTTATAACTGCTGGGCATTCCGCCGCCTTGGCGTTCAGGTGAACCCGGAAACCGGGGAAATTCAGGACTGGCTTTACCAGGAAGGCGAAAAAATTGATTTCGCCGAGCCTGCAGAAGCAGAAATCGCTGCAGCGGCCGAGGCTCCGGAAGCTCCAGCTGTCCAGGAAGCCATTACACTGAACGCGCCGATTACAGAAGAGCAGATCCGCCAGCTAAAAGTCGGCGATGTTGTGAAAATTACCGGAAGAATTTATACAGGCCGCGACGCCATCCATAAATATCTCATGGATCATGATGCTCCTGTAGATTTAAATGGCCAGGTAATTTACCATTGCGGGCCAGTCATGCTGAAGGACGACGAAGGAAACTGGCATGTTAAGGCAGCCGGACCGACAACCAGTATCCGTGAGGAGCCTTACCAAGGGGACATCATGAAAAAGTTTGGCATCCGAGCTGTTATCGGTAAAGGCGGAATGGGTCCCAAAACACTGGCTGCACTGCAGGAGCATGGCGGGGTTTACCTGAATGCCATTGGAGGAGCTGCCCAGTATTATGCGGATTGCATCAAGGGAGTAGAAGGCGTCGATCTTATGAATTTCGGAATTCCGGAAGCGATGTGGCATCTGCGCGTAGAGGGCTTTACGGCCGTTGTCACAATGGATTCTCATGGAAACAGCCTTCACAGTGAGGTGGAAAAGTCTTCACTTGAAAAGCTTGCCCAGTTTAAGGAACCTGTTTTTAAATAATTGGAGTGCCAAGTTACTAGTTAACCGCTTTGAAAATGCTAAAAAAAGCTGTCAGGCAAACACATCATAAAACGCCCGGAGAGTATGCCTCCGGGCGTTTTAACGTACCGAACTGATTCGATTAAACGTCCTGCTTATTTTCTTTTACTTGCTTATAAAAATTCGATGTTATTACCAATACTATTCCTGCAACAATTAAAGGTAACGAGAGTGCTCCGTAAGGCTCTGGTGTATCTGCTATGCCAATCCTCTGATTGAATGCAAAACCCGCTGCAAATAGAAGGATACCTGTATAATAAAGGATTTTTCCAATCTTGGTACGCTTCATCAAATAAAACACTCCTTTCCCCATCCCTATATAATCACAATTTTAATCAAGCTGCTTTTGTTCATTCTCTTATTTCAATACGCTTTAGCATCATCCTAAGTTTCAAAAAATTCATTAGATAGAAGTGCTTCACATCAGTGCAACATTATAAAAAGTCTGTTGTCCCCGTAAAGGGAATCGCAACATGCAAATTTGAATGGATGTATGGGCGGCTCCTGCTGGTTTATATTTTATGAAAGTAAATTATCGTTTTGCTTTTTGTTTAATTCTTAGTTCTTAACAAACAATAAGAAAAAACATCACTGGAGGAACAGCATGAGACGCATCTATAAACTGCTACTGGCCGTAAGTGTGATTTTATTAATGACTGGACCGCTTGCCTATGCGGAGTTCCCGAACAACCCGATTGGCTGGGGGTTCAAAAAAGGCCGTGAAGGGAAGCCTGCCGATGCCGGCAAACCATTGGAACAGCTGATTGGAAAGTATGGGGCAGTCTATAAAGGTGATCCAAATAAAAAAGATATCTATTTAACCTTTGATAACGGCTATGAAAATGGCTACACCGATCAGATTCTGGATGTACTGAAAAAGGAAAAGGTGCCAGCTGCATTCTTTGTTACCGGCCATTACCTGGAAAGTGCGGAAGACCAGGTCATCAGGATGGTTGAGGATGGGCATATTGTCGGGAACCATTCTTATCACCACCCAGATTTGACCAAAGTGAGTGATGAAAAGCTGAAGGAGGAGCTGGAATTGGTCCGTTCGAAGACCCAGGAACTCACAGGTCAAAAGCACATGAGTTATCTCAGGCCGCCGCGGGGAGTTTTCAGTGAGCGGACCATGCAGCTTGCAAGGGATGCTGGCTACACCCATGTATTCTGGTCACTTGCCTTCGTTGACTGGAACACGGACCAGCAAAGGGGCTGGCAATACTCCTATGACAATATTATGAGGCAGATTCATCCCGGGGCCATTTTACTATTGCACACTGTCTCTAAAGACAATGCAGATGCTCTGGAGAAGGCGATCCAGGACTTGAAAAAACAAGGATATACGTTTAAAAGCCTTGATGACTTAATGCTGAGTGGAGTGCTTAAAGACCCTATGCTTTATTAAAACAAGTGCCCGGATCCACTAGATTCGGGCTTCTTTCAGTAGAGAGTACATTATAATAATTAGGATTAGAGAGAAGCAGCTATTTCAGGAAGGAAACTGGAAAACATGATATAATACGGGGAAAATGAAAAGGTGGTCGTGGTATGTGGGAGGAAACGATCTCAATCACCGGTCCTTATAATTTTGACCTTGCGCTGGACAGGCTTTCTCTCGATCCCCTGCATTGTGTGGATAAAGAGAAGAAAACTGTAAAGGTTCCGGTCACGATCGGGACCCGGCAGGTGGCTGCCGTTGTAACAGGAACCGGCAGTCTAGAGAAGCCCGAGTTTCTTATAAAGAGTGAGGCAGAGAAGGAAAGCGTCGTCCCCCGTCTGTACGAAATTTTTGGCTGGAATGTCGAGCTTCTTAATGTTCATGAGCATTTCCAGACTACCGATCTGAAAGCCTTGTTCAATGACCACTATGGAACGCCTTTAGTCCTTGATTTTGATCCGTTTGGCTGTCTGCTGAAGTGCATTATCCATCAGCAGCTGAACCTTGCCTTTGCCTATACCTTGACCCAAAGGTTTGTTACAGCCTTTGGGAACGAAGTGGATGGGATTTGGTTTTATCCGAATCCTGAGAGAGTGGCTTCCCTGAAGGTCGGGGAGCTTCGCGATTTGCAGTTCAGCGGCAGAAAAGCAGAGTATGTGATCGGGATTGCAACAATGGCTGTAGAAGGTAAGCTTGATTTTAAAAAAATGAGGGATATGCCCGATGCAGAGATTGCCAATCAGCTGATAAAAGTCAGGGGCGTTGGCCCATGGACGGTTCAGAACTTCCTCATGTTCGGGCTTGGGCGGCCGAACCTGTTTCCCACGGCGGACATTGGACTTCAGAATGCGATAAAAAAGTACTATCATCTAGATGAAAAACCTACATTGGCCGAAATGGAGCAGCTAAAGGTGCCATGGGAGCCTTACTTAAGCTATGCCTCTCTTTATTTGTGGAGAAGCATTGAATAAATGGAGTGAAGCAGCATGAAAAAAGAAACACCATCGTTTTCCGGGAGGAACAAAACCGGAAAGCAGGGTATGAATAAAGCCAGGGGAAATTCCAGGCCCGGCAGCAACTTTAACCAAAAGCAGGACCAGTCTGTCAAGATGGAGGTTAAACAAACCTTTCCGCTCACGATCAAACGCCTAGGCATCAATGGGGAAGGAGTCGGCTATTTTAAGCGGCAGGTTGTGTTTGTTCCAGGTGCACTTCCAGGAGAGGAAGTGGTTGCCGAGGTTACGAAGGTTCTTCCGAAGTATTCAGAAGCCAGGATTAAGAAAATCAGAAAGCCTTCCGAACACCGCGTAACCCCTGTCTGCCCAGTTTATGAAGAGTGCGGAGGCTGCCAGCTGCAGCATCTTCATTATACGCAGCAGCTGAAGGAAAAGCAGGACATTGTCATTCAATCACTTGAGCGCCACACAAAGCTGCCGGTAGCAAACATGGATATTCGGCCAACGGTCGGAATGGAAAATCCTTGGGGCTACCGCAATAAAAGCCAGTTCCAGGTTGGCGAACATGGAGGAAAGATTCTCGCGGGCCTTTACGGGTTAAATTCCCATAAACTGATCAATATTGAACAGTGTGCTGTTCAGCATCCGGCAACAAATAAAGCAACGGAAGCGGTTAAAAGCATCCTGCAGGAATTGAACATTTCCATTTATAATGAAAAAACCGGAAAAGGTCTGGTTCGGACCATTGTCGTCCGGACTGGAATCCAGACTGGCGAGCTTCAAATTGTCCTGATCACGACGAAAAAAGAACTGCCAAACAAGGAGCAGATCGTTCAGGAAATCAAACGACGGCTTCCGGAAGTGGTTTCGATTGTCCAAAATATTAACGGGGAAAAAACCTCGCTGATCTTTGGCGAGGAAACGGAAACCATTGAAGGCAATGATTTTATCCAGGAAACGCTGGGTGATCTGCAATTCGAGCTTTCTGCCCGGACATTCTTCCAGCTAAATCCGGAGCAAACGGTCAATCTGTACAATGAAGTAAAGGCAGCAGCCGGGCTGACTGGAACAGAAAAAGTAGTAGATGCCTATTGTGGAGTGGGGACAATCGGTCTTTGGCTGGCCGACCAGGCAGGAGAGATTCGCGGGATGGACATCATTCCCGAATCAATCGAGGATGCTAAGAAAAATGCCAAGCGTCATGGAATCACCCATACGAAATATGTGCCAGGAAAAGCCGAGGATGTCCTCCCGAAATGGGTAAAAAAGGGCTGGAAACCAGATGTGATCGTTGTTGACCCACCGAGGACCGGTCTCGACAGCGGCCTTCTTCAGACCATCCTTCAGGTCAAGCCGCAAAAGGTGGTCTATGTTTCCTGTAACCCATCCACGCTGGCGAAGGATATCGAAGTATTAAGCAAATCCTATCAAGTGGAATACATTCAGCCTGTGGATATGTTTCCGCATACGGCGCATGTGGAGGCCGTTGCTAAAATAGTATTGAAAGGAGGCAACTAACCCTTATGGGAGTTGCCTTTTGTGTGTCTTGAAAAGGAGTGACAAACGTGTAATGAATTGCTACTTTGGCCTTGCTTTTACAGGTAATGCCGCCATCAAGGGTTTAACATGTCGCAGGTGGATTTTATAGTTTTTCTTCCCATTACTGCAAATTCTTGTTTAACTGCCAGATTTTTAGATGTCCCTCGATACTCCTTAGGTCCTCACGGCGCCTTTTAATACAAATTTTGTAAATTCCTTCCCGCCTTTCAATTACTTTGTGATCTTTTTTTATTTAGCTTTCGCGGGATCTGACTGACATAGCTCTCATCCTCTAATTTGCCTAACAATTAGCACAGCTAATAAAAGAGCATACCGGCAAGTACTTTTGCAAATTTGCTAACGAATACCAAAGCAAACGTAGTCTTGTTTAGTGTTGCGGCAGTTCACGCAGTGTTAGTCGCTTATAGGAATAACATCCCTGGCACTCTTTCTAGCGAGTGAGTTAGTGAACAGTTGTAAAAAACTCTTCCCTAAAATATTGCGTGCAATTCCTTCAACAACAATTATGGTTATGAACCACTCGCCTTTATTTCAGGAGGCTGAAATTGTTTCTGACCGGCTTTGTATGAGATTTCCGTAGTAATGGTGATTGGTTTAAGATTTTTTAATCGTCTTTTCGTGCTAACAGCATCTATGAGTCCCTTATTCCTGAGTGTTAAGGAAGGACATTATGTATCCAAGGTGAGTAACAATTATTTGAGTTAACTTTTTCTGGAATCAAACTAACCCCCTAACAATTGGTATGTTTAGGTCGCTTTTTTTTAAAGAGACCTATTCTCGCTAGTTCTCCTTCCGGAAAATCCAAGGAGAGAGGAATGGATTAGTTCTTAACCTTTGCAAACCAGTTTCCATCCCACAAGATTTTAAATCTTTCTCAAATAGCAAAACACAAAAAAATAACACTTTTTTAAGTTTTCTTTATATTAGTCTAAACTCATTGATTACTTGTTTCATAATATACAGAAGATGAATGAAGGGGGTGGAGAAGTTTGAGTAAAGAAAAACGATGCTCGGAATGTGGGAAAAGAGATTGTAGATGTAAAGAGATAAAATGTTCAAAATGTGGAGATAGAGATTGTAGATGTAAAGAGATAAAATGTTCAAAATGTGGAGGAAGTAATTGTAATTGTAAAGTCAAAATTAAAATTAAAAACTATCCTATAGGTGTTACGGGGCCTGCGGGAGCAACAGGAGCGACAGGAGCAACAGGAGCCGCAGGAGCAACAGGAGCCACGGGGGCAACAGGTGAGCAGGGAGCAGCAGGAGCGACAGGAGCAACAGGAGCCACGGGGGCAACAGGTGAACAGGGAGCAGCAGGAGCGACAGGAGCGACAGGAGCGACAGGAGCCACGGGGGCAACAGGTGAGCAGGGAGCAGCAGGAGCAACAGGAGCCACGGGGGCAACAGGTGAGCAGGGAGCGACAGGAGCCACAGGAGCCACGGGGGCAACAGGTGAGCAGGGAGCAGCAGGAGCGACAGGAGCCACAGGAGCCACGGGGGCAACAGGTGAGCAGGGAGCGACAGGTGAGCAGGGAGCAACAGGGGCCACAGGAGCCACAGGAGCAACAGGGGCCACAGGAGCGACAGGAGCAACAGGAGCCACAGGAGCAACAGGGGCCACAGGAGCCACAGGAGCAACAGGAGCAACAGGGGGCACAGGGGGTACAGGGGGCACGGGAGCTACAGGACCAGGAGGAAGTACCATCTATCTTGGAACAGACCAATCAATTGGGAATAACGATTTTCTAGGGCAAGGTACATCATCACCAATGTTTCAAAGAAATACGTTAGTCATTCCTCAGGATTCAACCATTACTGGCCTAGTTTTAAATATCCGTAATAATGTTTTAGCAGCAGGACAAGTGGCGACAGCTCAGATATTTATTAGTTCAGATTGCGGTTTTACTGAACCTGAAGCCACCGGAATCGTAGCAACCGTTATTGGACCTAATAACGCAGCTAATCCGAATTGTTGTGATTTTACGGTGGCAAATTTTCCTATCAATGAATGCGATCTAATATCAGTAAGGATTACTACCGGTGGAGGAGCATTTGCAAATGGCGTAACTGCTGCAATTTTATTTTCTATTCCTTAATTTAAGAAATGCATTCCTCCAAAGACCTCTTAAATAGCCTTGCTTCGGCAAGGCTATTTTCTTCTGTGTATGGAATTAAAAAACTTTTCTAACTTTTATGAGGATCCCAGAGAGTTGGTGAGTAGATGCTCCACATATCTATAGTCCAATTAATAGGTTATAAAAACCATTCATTATATTTTTACATAGCTTAAAGTAAGAAAGCCTTAGTTAAAGGAGCGTTTTAAACTTGATTACGATAAGCCTGTGTATGATTGTGAAAAATGAAGAAGGCACAATAGAAAGGTGTTTGGAGTCAGTAAAAGGTATTGTTGATGAAATTATTATCGTTGATACAGGTTCAACCGATCGGACCAAAGAAATTGTCGCACAATATACCGATCATGTAGTTGATTTTTGTTGGGTTGATGACTTTGCTGCAGCACGTAATTTTGCATTTAGCCATGCTAAAATGGACTACATTTTTTGGTTAGATGCAGATGATGTATTAATGGAAGAGGACCGTAAAAAATTTTTAGAGTTAAAAGAAACCCTTAATCCTGCCACTGATTCTGTCACCATGCACTATTACCTCGCGTTTGATGAAAAAGGGAACGTTACCACCAGCTTACGGCGTAATCGCCTTGTAAAAAAGAATAACAATTTCAAATGGTATGGGGAAGTTCATGAATACCTGGAAGTTTGGGGAAAGATTCTCCATAGCGAGATTGCTGTAACACATTGCAGCATTCATCACGATTCAGACCGTAATCTTAGAATCTATGAAAATCGTCTGAAACGAGGAGAACAATTCTCTGCCAGAGACTTGTTTTACTTTGCAAACGAACTCTTCGACCATCAAAAAATCGAACGTGCAATTATATTTTACAAACAATTTTTAGCAACTAAAAACGGATGGATAGAAGACTACATTTCTGCCTGTGGCAAGCTTTCAGATTGCTTTAATACATTAGGAGATCATCAAAGCGAGCTTCAATATATTCTAAAGTCCTTCGAATATGATTCCCCTCGAGCTGATTTTTGCTGCCGATTAGGATTCCGATTCCTTCAGCAAAATCAGCCTCGGAAAGCATTGGTTTGGTATAAATTGGCCACGGAGCTAGAAAAACCAGCAGATAATTTGGGAATGATTAATCATGCTTGCTGGACGTGGTTGCCTCATTTACAATTATGTGTTTGTTACTCCCAATTAGAGAACTATGAGTTAGCATATAAACACAATGAAATCGCCAGACAGTATCTCCCCGATCATCCAAGTATTCTTCACAATAAGCGTTTTTTAGAGCCTCTTTTAAAATAAAATTAGTTTAACATGGGATTCCTCAGATTGATTAAGAGTGGCTGTCACTTTCATTATGAATCAAATGTTTGTGTCTTTGGAGCTAATTGCGGTATGGGGCCAAAAAACTTACAACACCTATGTGTTGCCACATACACTCTGGCCATATCGAGGTCGTTGCGAAGATTGAAATAAGTAATTGAAAATATTGCCAATTGCTGATAATCTTAATCGATGGGAGGGGATTCCGGTGATCGACTTGTTCCCAATGATTAGCTGTGTCGGGGTCATCATCTTTTTTGTATCCAAATACAGGGAGACTCTTAAGTAGCTTAACAAAACGCAAATCACGGGCGTTTTTATTTCCTACATCCTTACAGTCATTATTGCTGGAATCTGCATCTATTACGGCGGTGCATTCTTGACCGAACGTTTTCAAAATGGATGGTTAAAATTAATCATTCGCTTCTCGGTAGTCATTGTAACATTGTGGATCGCAATGATAACTTTAAATCGTCTACTGCAAAGAATCACAAAGGGCATTTTCCCGAAGATCACATAGGATATTTAGCCCGGACATTTTATTTGAATTCGTTTCTACTATGAGTGGAGACGTCTTTTTGCTGCGGTGGCAAAATAAAGGGAGACCAAAATAATTGAATTTCTTAGATAAGTAATAAAACGTTTTTTAGGGGAGACAACAATGAAAGTTTTCTATTCTTTGCTTTTGCTTGGATGTTTATTTTTAATTGCAGGCTGTCAAAATAATCAAGAGAATACGATGGTTCTTTTAGATGAACCCATTAAAGAGATTAACGTATCCAGATCAGGCGGAATTGGTGACATGAATCAGGACATTCTTTTTTCCTTCCATGAGAAACAGTCAATTAAAGTGTTTGAAAAGGGTATAAGAACTGCAGTTAAACAACAATCAGATATGAAAGGTATCGATCCTGAATATGATGTAATGGTTGAATATGATGGAGGGTTACCTGCCCACGCCATTCACTTATGGCTGGGAGAGGAAGATGAGGAAAGCACCCTCATGTATATGGTAGGTGAAGGCGAAACCTACCTGACGTCATCAAGGACTACGAATCGGCTTAGAGAATTACTGCTTCCGCAACAATAAAACAGATATAGAACCAAGTGTGACTTTCGCCTTAAAAAAATGGAGGTGATTCATATAATAAAAAATAAAAAAATATTATATCTCGCTTTCATTCTTTTTGCTGCATCCATGGTTTTGAATTTTCCTTTTCCACACGAAAGTCCTTATGGCGAGACTGTGATATCAGTATTGAACATCCCTGTCCAATCAATTAATGGACTTCAATATGTTGGTATTACCTCATTAGCTTTATTGATTGTCAGTCTATATTTTCTGGCTAAATCAGTAAACAAATATCATGGGCGGGTTGTTTTGATTGCTATTATTATAGCATTTGCTGCACCGTCGCTGATTGTCAGCTCTTTTCAAAAAACATTGGCAACAGGCATTTACGCAGTTTCTTACAAGCATGAAGAAAGTAACTGTAATTTTGAGATGATTGATGCAAAAACGCTGCGTGGAAAATGTGAGCTTCCGTTCGATAATCACAGTAGAAAGGATGTTCAATTCACCATTGAATTCTATGAAAAATACCTTTTTGAAGATGATATACGAATGGTTTCACTCATGAACAACAATGCGGATTATGAAGTAAAGTTAAAAGGGAACGAGAGCAAAACGTTGATAATAGAATCTGATATAGACGTATCAAATATCGAGAACCATGTTGAAAGTGGCAGTTCGACAGGCGTGAATATTGTGATTAAGTCGAAAGGAAAGGTCAGGAAACTATAGACTGTTGTAGCGGGGAGATGGTTTGCCTGTTAGGTGTAATTGCGGATACACAAATTTGGAACAACCACAATACGTGCGCGGCTGCAACAATGTGAAAAGTACCATTTTTATTTATACACAGAGTAAAGATCTGTTTCACAAAATAACGTGACAAGTGAGGTCTTCTTGTATGGATTCAAGGATAGACAAATTAATTAACTTTACAAAGGAAAGATTTGGGCTAGAGGATTACTGCCTAAAAAGGCACAGCCTGTCTCGGAATGTCAACGCCTTCAATGATACGAACTATACACTCTGCATGGAGTGGTTTCCGAAGCATGTAACTGAACAAGAAGATGATGACACAAACCCGGATGGCACGGCAGTCATTGAAATTAATGTGAATACTCAAAAGGTTGAAAGTGCTATTTTTGTGATGGGCAAGACTTATGCTAAAAACGGAATAATATTTTCCAGTATGGATACGGGTGACATTATCGGATGGATTGAGGAAGAAACAGAATTGGCATATGGGAGACAATTTACATTACATAAACAGGAGGAAGGAAGGCTTCTTTTTAAAGAATGTTTTGAAGGGGTACCTGTGTCTCCTTCTGGATTAATTGGAGTTGAATTTAATCAGGAAGGGAAGCTTACTTCCTTCTCTCTACACGGTCAATTCCCTGCCAAGGAAATAGTTAAAGAAGAAGCATATGCCCTTTCCCTTGAAAAGGTGGAGCATTTGGTGAAGGAACAATTGAAAATGGTAGAATTTCCGTCCTATGAACAAAAAAGATTGATTCCTGTTTATGCAATAGAAGAGTTGTATGTGACAAATGACGGGACGACAACCTTGCCATTTGAAATAAATGCGGACCAAGGCTCATATCTAAAAATAGACAAAACCATCTATTAGGATGCACCCATCACTGAACAGTTTGAAAGAAAAGAAATAAGCTGGATTGAGGATATTACCGCAGAACAAGCCTTTTCATGTGAACCTAGCCCAGTTTCGTTTCCAATCACAAAGACGGAACAAGAACAATGCATAGCGGCAGCCAAAAGCCTCCTCCGGCATGAATATCCCAATGACACAGGGAGGTGGATGCTGAAAACACTGCATCGCGACAAAGGTTATATCCATGCCATATTGAAAGCCGGCTATCAGAATCATCGTGTCTTTCAAAGGAAACTGATGATCATGATTGATGCGGAGAGCCTTCAAGCAGTAAATTATATGGATAATCAACCAATGTTGGAGATATATGATCAATTTCAGGCTTCTGATCAAGTAACAATCACGAAAGAAGAGGCGCTTGGAAAGATTAAGGAATTAATTGAGGTAAAACCGTATTATGTGTATAACTTTGAGCAAAAGCAATATGTTTTATGCGGAAAAATTGATTGTCAACATGGAGTGAATGCAGCCACCGGTGAGGTTATTTCATTAGATGATTTGTAAGAACATGCATTAGAGATACAAAATCTGTGCAGTTGGCAGTTGTTTTATTATGTATCCTCCCCATTAATGCAAGCTAAATTTTAATCCATACTTTCTTCAGTGTGCAGTTTGATTGGTCTGTAATTGTATATCATGTGGATTGACGGCTGTTAATGATTAACTAAAAGAGTATGTAGCATTTTTCAATTATCCACATTTAATCCACATCAACATCAAGTTTGCCCTCGACTTATTCACATAAAAATGAACTTTGTCCACAATTTATCCACGGTTGTGATCAACTTGAATGAAAATCCAAATTAAAAGTCCGACTTATCCACGGTTTATCAACAATCAAAAAAAGCAGTAGGACAATACTCAATTTAATTTGATACGTTTAGAAAACCAAATATCAAAAAGGGAGAAAAGCTAGTCTATTAACAGACTAAATTTTCTCCCTTTTTAGCAGGCCAATATCTTTACTGAAAATTTTTAATGATATGCTTTCCATAGTCGGAACGGAGATATCATCAAATTCCCGAACTACTTTTCTAGGCTCTTTGATTATTATCACCAGACACAGTAATCCATGTCCAGTGACAGCAACAGCTGGCTTCAACGCTTCTAATTTTATAACGTATTCCTTGGAGGATTTCCAGTTAGATATTTGGGAGGGCCGCTTATTTCCTGTTCCAGTGTAAAAACTTTATAAAGAGATTCCTGCTTAACAGTTACAAAGGCGTCTCCCATTATCTTATTTAGAACATGGATATTGTTCCTTCTTTTACTCAAAAAGGCCTTGACTGCAAATAATAAATCTGTGCCTTTTAGACAGGGGAATATTTCTGCCTGCCTTTTAGTGGTTTGTCTTCTGAACGGTTGGAACTTAAATTTACCTTTTCGGACTCAAGATTTGTGACAGGTGATTTACCTGGAGTGTAATTGGGTATACAATGTATTTTTAAAACAGGAGGTCTAATGATGGAGAATAACGATATTTTAATTCGGTTGAGATATGCTCTGGAAATAAAGAACAAAGAGATGGCAGAAATATTTAAACTTGGCGGTGTGGAGGTATCCGTGCCAGAGGTCATCCAGATCCTCACAAAGTCTGAAGATGAAAATGAAGAACAAATAAAATGCAATAACAGCATGTTAGATTCATTTTTAAACGGACTTATTATTTATAAAAGAGGGAAGCAAGAGCCTAAACCAGGACAGCCCGATACACAAGAACCCTCTTCAACGAAAAGTTCCAACATGAATAATCTCCTTTTGAAGAAAGTTAAAATAGCCATGGCATTAACGGCAGAGGAGATGCTGGATATATTTGAAAACGCAGGCATAAGGGTCACAAAAGGAGAGCTTGGAGCTCTATTGAGAAAAGAAGGACATAAGAATTATAAGGAATGCGGAGATAAATTCGCCAGAAACTTCCTAAAAGGACTGGCTATTAAATACAGGGGATAATGCCTTACAGGTTTATGCAGGTGATGACATGATACATACCTACTCAGGCAAGACCATTCAATTTCAAATAAAATATAAAAATCGAACGTCCATAGGGATTTCAATCGACAGCTATGGGAATATTGAAGTCCAGGCTCCGAAAAAAACACCTGATGAAAGAGTTATTCATGCATTGGAGGATAAATGGGATCTTATTCAGCAACATGTAAAGCAAATGAAGGATCGGTTGAATGGACCGCTGGAAAAGGTCTATGAGAATGATGAGAGCTTTCTTTATTTAGGAAATACGTATCCCATAAAAATCATTGAAAATAGAAATATAATGCAAGATTATGTTGAATTTAAAGGAGAAAAGCTGCATGTATACGTGAAGCAGCTTGATCATGAAAACAGCAGGCAAGCATTAAAACGGTTTTATTATCAGCAGTGCAAGGCATTAGTGGAGAAGAGCATCGCTTTTCATCAAAGCAGCTTCAAGACAAAACCACGTTCTATCCGGATTACAGACAGCAAAAGTACATGGGGAACCTGTGATTCAAAGCAACAATTAACATTTAACTGGAGGCTGGCAATGGCGCCGCGGGAGGTAATTGATTATGTTGTTGTTCACGAAATGTGCCACATGGTCCATCTGAATCACGATCGCTCGTTCTGGCGCCTCGTCGGGAAAATAATGCCTGACTACAAAGAAAAAGAACAATGGCTGGCTTTATCTAACTGGAAAATGACTGTTTAGAGGCCAAGCATGAAAGCCGCAGCCGCACCGTTTTAGAATGGATCTCCAGACCTTTTATGAGTTTGCCGAATCCATCTGGACATGGATGACTCCCACTATTTATTTTAATAGAGGTGCGGCCGACCGCAGGTAAACAGCAGCCTAATTGTTAACCCATAACAATTAGGCTTTTTTTTGCGGAAATTCTTTCAGAATAGTTGACCCCTGAAGTGTTAATCAAGCGTTTAAGTTAATGGAAGGTTACCTAAAAAAAAGACAAATATATAAAAATAGTACAAATGGTTATATCTCATTTCTAACAAGATGTTGAAATATTACCAATAATTGTGGATTTTTTCCTAGCGTCCTATTTCTGCACGGTGTTACTATTGATGTCGAGATATTTAGAAAGCGTTTACAAATTAATGCGTTCGCCATATTGGTTATGCCAGTATCCCCTCAGATAAAATCTACCTGCGACAGTTATACGCCCAGTATTTTAGTATACACCTTCGGGAAGAACCCCATGCATTTTTACAAGAGTAGAAGATACTTCTATTAAGCGAGGTGATGTGCATCAACGAATGACTCTTTTTAATATTTTAAAGTAAATTATGTGGAGGTTATTATGCAGGATTTAAAAAGATTGCTAGCACTTAATTTGACGATTGTTTTACTTCTCGGGATGTTCGGTACAAGTGATGCGTTTGCCCAAAGTAAAAGTGGCCAAGGGGGAAATGGGAAAGACAAGAAGAGAATAGAGCTGAAGCATAGTTCCTATCAAGCGGTTCTGCCGGCAGGTTACACTGCCAACAAAGAGAGGGCTTATCCGGTTATCTATATTATGCCTGAAAATGGAACCGATGAGATCGATCTCGACGCGGTCAAACTGGCAGAAGGCCTTATGAAGACTGAGAATTCTGTCGAGGCTATTCTGATCCAGGCTTCCTTTGATAAAGATGCAGAAATTGTAGCTGAAATGCAGGACATCGTAGCCGATGTTGATGCAAGATATAAAACGATCTCTTCCTCTGATGCAAGAGCTGTTTTTGGCATCGGCACTGGAGGTTATATGGCCTATATTCTCGGGTTGCATACCTTAGGTGATGACGGTGTTCCAAAAGTGACAAAAACACCTGATTTATTCGGAGCAATTGCGAGTACACGGGGGAATTTTGTTGGGAAAGACAATATATGGTTTAAGAAGTATGGCAGTGTCTACGATATCTTAAATGGATATTCTGCCGCTGAAATATC
The DNA here is from genome assembly GCF_004340465.1 of Mesobacillus foraminis. Classification (GTDB taxonomy): domain Bacteria; phylum Bacillota; class Bacilli; order Bacillales; family Cytobacillaceae; genus Mesobacillus_B; species Mesobacillus_B foraminis. The sequence continues at coordinate 142,486 of NZ_SLVV01000011.1, forward strand.
CAGGTTTTATACGTATTTGGATGCACCAACGGAAGACCCATGGACCTATATGAATCACTCAACTGGCGACCTGGGAAGAATGTTCATTACTAAAAACAGAATGTTTCCATATAGCATTCATGAGTTTACAGCAAGAAATGGGACCTTTGACCAATCATTTCTGACAGAGTCCATGAATCGTGTGACGGACAGATTAAGTGACTTTTTTACAGCAAAGCTGATCACAGGAAAATTCACTTTAGACCCTCAGGCTTTGCCTTCATCGGCGGATTCTGTCACTGTGTCCTATACTATATCGGTGAAGGAACAATTGAAGAACTTCTCAAAAGATAAAGAAACAGTTTGGATAAAAGCAACCATGACAGATCCTGAAACAAAGGAAGTCATCCATTCAGAAAGGCTGAAAAAGACGGTCGCCAAAGATGGGAACCTTACAGGAGTTTTTGAGCTTCCAAACACCATTAACAATTTGAATACAAATGTAGAAATGACAGTAACCATTTTAGGGAAAGAAATTAGTCTCGGAACCCAGCCAATGGTAAGAATTAAGGGTACAGGATCTGAACCAGAAAATCAGCTTATTGATTTAATGGGGGATTGGAAGTTTAACGCCTATAAGCCATACACTAATGAACCTCACGAGCTTGATAAAATCGATAACCTGACAGAGGACGTGTGGTCATCCTGGGAAACTGTACAGCCGGGACTTGGGTGGTGGAGCGCAGATTTTGCAGAATCACTTGGAGGCAATCCAAATTGGACAGGTTATGCCTGGTATGTCCGTGACTTTGAACTGCCTGACGAGTTTGCATCAGAAGGACTGCTTTTAGCCCTTGGGAAATTTGATGAAGCAGATGCTGTGTATGTGAATGGCAAGAAAGCCGGCGCAACTGGCATTACAGAGAACGGGGCATATGATGGCACGAATCCGTGGGATGTAGACCGTTTATATCATTTGGACTCTTCCCTTCTGAACTATGGAGGAAAAAACACAATTGCTGTTCGAATGGCTAATTCCAGCGGAGGAGGAGGCTGGTATGAAGGGCCGGTTGGCATTTATTCCCCTGCGGCCTACAACAAAGCAAAAGGACTCCCATATGAAATAGCTCCAATAAGGATTCAGGAATTAGTAAAGGAGACTGTTTCTCAACAGAATGCTTATTTAGAAGCATTGAACACGGAAGGTTTTGCTGCAACAGTCGATCCGGAATACTTCCAAAGCGGATATGATAAAAAAAGGCTGGTCAATGAAATGTCCGAGATGATCCGTGGAGCTTCCTCTGTTTCTGTGAAGGACAGCGTAGTTTCCGTTTTTATCGATGGTGACAAGTATATGTACCAGGCTGATCGAACAATGAATGTGGACGGGACTGAAACAAAAAAACAGGTCCAGTATTATTTCGTGATTGAAAATGGAAAAGCCGTAATGTACGGAAACCATGAACGATTCTTTACAGATACCTTTACCTCTAAAAAAGCAGCTTCAGCGAGCGGTATGTCCGGGACAAAGGAAGTCACTTATCGTGTATATCTTCCACCGGGGTACTTTGAAGGAGAAGAAAGATATCCTGTCGTGTATATGCTGCATCAATTTAACAGTACAAGTAAATCCTATGAAATCGACGGCGTCCACCATCTCATGGATGAAGGGATCACTTCAGGGGAACTCGGTAAGAGGATCCTTGTTATCCCGGATAGCGCTGCAACGAGCTGGTGGCGAGGGGACTGGGAAGATATGGTCACGGATGAGTTAATTCCATTAATTGACCAGAACTATCGAAGTATCGATGATGCCAGATTCCGATCTACTGCCGGGGCTTCCATGGGCGGACTGGGAGCATACAGTGTAGGCTTGAGAAATCCTGACTATTTCACAGGTATTGCCAGCTTCTTCGGAGCGTTTTCCTATGGTCAGGCAGGTAACCCTGTAACCATTTCTGCTAATGAATCCTCTGAATATCTCCAGTACTTCTCTCACTATTTTATTAGTGGAAACAGGGATGTATATGGTTTCGGCAGAGATGCCATTCAGCTGGATCAGATCTTCAGAAATAAGGATGTAGATCACCACTATTTTATTGAGAATGGTGAGCATGATTCGGCCTTCTACATTCCATTTTTCAAACAAGCCATGGCTTATACAGGTGGGAAAATGTATAAACCTAACGCTGATATCGCTTCTGTACTTTCAGGTTCTGTTAAAGCGGGGGTTATGGAGCAAGGTGTATCCATTACGGGCACCATTCGAGTTAACGATGATATAAAGGCATACATGAATCACATACCAGCGAGCAGTTATACGGTGAATACAAATCCGGCTATCAAGGTTCCGGTAACTGTATATATTGAACAGAACGGAAAACGGATTGCTTCTAATACAGAATATTATTCTGTAACCGGTGCTGGAGAATTGGATGTCCATGCAGATGTTGTCTCTGCCGATATCGATCCTGCTAGTTCTTTTACTGTGAAAGTTGCTGCAGGCCTCCTGGACACCAATGTTGAATTAGGTCAATTTGAACTGACTTTAGAAAATTAACAAACAGTAAAAGCCTGTCAGCTTGATAAACTGACAGGCTTTTTATGATTTTAAAAAACAGCGTTTTAATTAAACAAATAAAATTTCTCCAAAAGGCATTGAACATTTTTTCTTTTTAAAGCACCCATTAATATACCACTCCAAAATGCTCACTGGCACAGCCGTGGCAAGTATTTTGGTCAAAGCGGTGTTCGGTTCCCACCTTTTCCCCGCAGAATTGGCATTTCCGATATTGCCTTTTCCTGAAGTTAATCGTCTTCATTAATAAATCAAGAACAAGTTCTTGTTGTTCTTTCTTATCTAATGAATGCAGGGTCTCCCAGGACAAAGAATGTTTTTTGTAAACACCTGGGAATGGGGCCGCTATAGGCCCGTTCCATTGAGTGGCTTCATAGCCCAGTTCCAACCCTTCATCTGCAGACCGTAAATAGACCTCGGGTTCATCAGCAAATCCTGTTAATTTAAAATATAGGGCGCAGTCCTTTTTAATTTTCTCTTCATCGGTTAGTGCATATTGATTGAATATTGAGTCGACCCAATCACGAGCCTTTATTTTCATTGATTTCACATCGACCATTCCTCTTGTCAAACTATTTACCGCTATTATAGCATCGCTCATTAAATGCTTGGTTTGAAATTTCAGGTCATAGTAAAAAACTACATTTGAGAACAGCATCTTTCCTTATGCACCTTTTTTGAGCTGAGAAGTTTCTAATGTATTAGCTTTCAACTCATTTTCTCTCTTTCTCGGACTCTATGCAGAATTAAGGCAAATATAAATTAAATAAATCATTGTGATAAAAGCCATTTTGGGATGAATCCTGAGAAGGCAATTAGCCTTAAGGGAGCTGTGTTCAGCGGAAATGATCTGCATCTGCCTATAGGTTTTGATTCTATATAGTGGAACAATTTTGAATGCTAAATGAAATTTTCTGTATTTAATCTGTGTTTTTATACTAAAATAAGAGAATGTGATCTTAAACAAACAAAAGCGCAGACCAATTTAGGGGGAAATGATTTGTATAAGTTAGTCGCAATTGATATTGACGGCACGCTGGTCAATGACCATAAACAAATAACAAAGGAAGTGAATGATGCCATTCAGGCGGCCAGGGCAAAGGGTGTGAAGGTTGTCCTCTGTACAGGAAGGCCGATTGACGGGATCGACCCGTTTATTGATGAGCTCAAGCTGAATAGTGAAGATGAGTACACCATTACATTTAATGGTGCTCTGGTGCAAAATACCTTTACTGAGGAAGTTATTTCTGAAACCTCTCTGACGTACGGCGATTTAAAAGCGCTGTATGAATTGAGTGTGAATGTGGAGTCACCGATGCATTATTTTGATTCCGCAAATCTTTATACACCACATAAAAACATTAACAAGTACACGGTTTATGAGTCCTATATCAATTCTATTCCTCTGCACTATATGCCGGTTGAGGAAGCGCTGGAAGACATGCTGATTCCAAAAGTCATGTTTATTGATGAGCCGGACCGCCTGGATAAAATCATTCGTTCCATCCCCGAAGAATTCAGGGAGCGGTATGAGATGGTACAAAGTGCACCATTCTTCTTAGAAATCCTTCACCCAAGTGTCAGCAAGGGAAATGCTGTGAAAAAGCTTGCAGAAAAGCTGGGGATTCAAAGGGAGGAAGTCATTTGCATGGGAGATGGCGGCAATGACTTAAGCATGATTGAATATGCTGGCTGTGGCGTGGCAATGGCGAATGCCATACCCAGCATAAAAGAAGCCGCCAAGTTTCAAACTTTGTCCAATAACGAAAACGGAGTAGCCTATGCTATTCAAAAATTGATTTTAGACAAATAAACTGTCCATTTTCAGGACGATCATCTTGCAGGAGTTCCGATTTTAGGAACCCCTGTTTTTTATTGTCCAGCAATCACCTAATAAACCTACTACCTAAGACTGCCTGATCGCTAAATTTTCTGCGTCTGTTGATGTTTAACTCGACATTTTTGCTCTAAATACGGTGATAAAACGGGAGCTTTTTCGACCGCAAAGGTCTCTGTCCGGTCGAAATGTGTATTTTCCGGGAAATATATAGGGAGCATTTCGGTCAGTTGGTTAAAAGACGTCGAATTTTCTCCGATTATTTCCCGTGTGCAGCGCTTTTTAGTTACTATCTTTCATGATTTTATTAAAACAAAGGGATGAAGACCACATCATGATAAAAGCAAGAAGACTGCCGCCGAAAAATGGGATGAGCCCCGGAATATTCATCATGGTAAAATAAACAGCTAAAGACCCGACAATCATTACGATCGTAAAAATTGGCTGTGAAATACTTAAGACAAAGGCTGTTTTTAGGATATTGAAAATCGAAAGGTTGAAGTGAACAAAAATCGGCCACACATACAGGAACATGATAAATAAAATAAAAAGTCCGCTTATCATTAAAAGTGACATGACCAAGGAAAAAGAAGTGGTGCCGGATTGGGAGATTCTAAGGTCCAGGAATATTAGTCCCCCGATTGTCATCAAAATTCCACCTAATGCATTGCTTTTCAAAAACTCAGTTTTATAGGTTTGCCAAAAAGTCTGAAGGATCGAAAAGTCATTCTCCCCCATTATCCATTTCCTGATGATCGTGAACATTGCCGCAGTTGCCGGCATCAATCCGAAAAGAATGAACCCTGCCACAGAAAAGCCAATCCACAAAAGATTAATGTAGGCCAGTCGCGCAACCCAATCACAAATAACATAAAGCCTGGTCAAATGTCCCCCATTTTCCAAATTAAAGTCCTCCTTTTTCTCTAGCGAAACAAGATGAATTCGGCAAGCCACTGCCAATTTGGATATGTCCTTGATCGTTTAACTATCATTATATGGATGCGCTTTCAGGCCATCAATAGAAATATAGCCACTTCTGGGGGAAGGGGAAATTTTACGGCTGAAAGGGCGCTTTTTAGGGGGAAAGGTCAAAAAATAGAAGCTGTTGAAGCAGAGATTTTAATGAAAAGGAGAATTATTGGGATTGAGCGTTTGCAAGAAGCACTTTATTGTTAAGGAAACAACAGCAACATTGAACAATAGGAACAGGGGGACTGGGATTGTATCAAAAAATCTTCGAAGTTAATGAAGCTTTTACCAGAAGGATGATGGAGCTTCAGGATATGGATCCTGCAAGCAAATATTATGGAGGAATCATTGATCCTATTATGGGGGTTGCCAGGCCAAGCCATGTGGGAACACCAAGAATTATCGCAGCCTGGACGGCTTCGGTTCTAAATGCTGATTCTGATTATTATCAAAGTCATGCATTAATCGAGCGATTAGAAAAGGCTTCTCAATATATGCTGAATCAGCAGCATGGGGACGGAACAATTTCGCTGGGAGCAACAAATTATCATTCTCCGCCTGATACGGGGTTTGTTGTTGTAGGTTTGTCGCAGATTTATCTGCTGCTGAAAAAGCAGTCTTCAGGGATATACGATCAAGTTCGCTTCGATATAAAGCTATTCCTGGAACGTGCCATCCCAGCCCTTTTGACTGGCGGCTGCCATACTCCTAACCATCGCTGGGTGATAACGGCTGCCCTGTCCTTTTTGAATCAGATATTTCCGGATGAAGCGCTGGTTAGACGTGCTAAAGAATGGCTGGCCGAAGGGCTGGATTACACAGAAGATGGCGAATGGACCGAGCGAAGCAACGGGATTTACAACGCGGTTAACAATATCATGCTTTTCCATGCTTCCAGAAACTTGAAGATCCCCGAACTTCTTGAACCTGTCAGAAGAAATCTGGAGCTCATGCAATATCTTGTCCACCCATCCGGAGAAGTGGTGACCGATTACTCCGGAAGGCAGGACTTTGGAAAGCCATCCAATCTGTCAAATTACTATTTAATATATCGCTTGATGGCTTCTGTTGACCAAAATCCGCTTTTTGCTTATATGGCAGACTTTGCGGCGGAATTCGCCGCTGAGCCGGGGAGCGTTGATTCCAATGCCATGGTTGGGCACCTGCTGTACCCCGACCTGATGGTGAATGATATTGAGCGGACACCCATTCCAAATCACTATGTGAAAATCATTAATCAAAAATACCCGCGATTAGAGTATCTTGGCAAGGCTGCAGCTTTGGGGCATCAATTCAAAATCCTTCACAGTGCACCCCATACTGCTTTTGGTTCTCCAGTAGTACGCTATCGAAAGGACAATCAAAGCGGAACTGTCATGACCAATGTTCCATCCTTCTTTTCGCTTCGGCATGGGAAGCTCAGGATTTTGGGGACTAAAATTTCAACTTCGTTTTCCCCGGGAATTGTTTTCTTTGATGAATTTGAGGTACGGGAAGGGGGCTACCGCTTGCGGACGGTTATGGAAAAAGGCTATAACGCCCCGATTACAAGAGATCTGTTAGAAAAACTGGAGAAGGTCGAGGGAAGGCCGTGGTACTTGCTGCCTCATGAGCACCGTGAAATCACTCATCTTCAAAAACATGCAATTGCTGTGGAGGTTACTCCTTACCAAGATAGATGGAGTATCCATGTAAAGAGTGACCAGCTGGAAGAAGTTTTTACCCAGATTATCTTTATATTGGGTGAAGAGGGAGAGTTAAACGGCGAAGGGGTAAAGCAAATCCAAGAACAGCAATATTTCTTAACTGGAGGGAAGGCTGTCTACTCCGTAGGAAAGGAGAAGATTGAAATTTCTCCTGGTGCACATGAACATTGGTTAGGCACCCTTCGAGAGGACGTCCATCCTCCCGGCTGCATCTATTTATCAATCAACTTAATGACTCCTGTTGATCATACAATCGAGATCAAGCTGACATAAGGAGAACATTACTGGCATCAGTGGCTATTTATAAATGCATTGTCCTTGGAGGTAAATGGTGGTTCTTGAAAGGCGGGGAGGATTTTTACTTTTAGAAGCCACTCTATTTAGCGCTTACAATCATCATACCGCATGAAAATCGTGTTAACACTCAATTCATAATAGGAAATAGCTGATTCGCTTTCACAAAATGGAATAGAGTTGAATGTGCCTTTCATTGCTGAAAGGCTCTTTGTATTTTGTAGGCTGTAAGAGAAGAAATTTAGTTATGAAAACTTGGTAGCACCAATATTTTATAAATTTTTATCTTAAATTTAACTTGACCGTACAAATATAGGTCTAAAGTCACATTGAGCGAAGGGTTACACCTGTTGTATCCTAGAGTTACGGTTAAGTTGAAAGCGTTAACTTGATTTATTTGTACGTACAAATAAAATGTGGAGGGTAGATGGATTTTAACTAGCTTAATCATTTGAAACTATTCCAGAAAGCGAGATGAAATGATGGGGAAAACATTATTGCAAAAGTTGTTACTGGTATTTACAGCGATCTTATTGATTATTCCAATCTCGGTATATGCAGCGAGTAAAGATAAAAATAATGTGGACGATCCGAAGACGCCTGTCTTTAAAGATGCGTCTGTACATGACCCTTCTGTTATTAAAGTGGATGAAACCTTTTATGTGTTTGGCTCACATTTGGCTGCTGCCAAATCAAACGACTTAATGCAATGGGAGCAGGTTGCATCAGGTGCCACTAGCGATAACCCTCTGTTCGAAGATGTTGTAAAGGAATTAAAAGAAACATTTGACTGGGCGCAGTCAGACACCCTGTGGGCTGCTGATGTCATCCAGCTGGAAGACGGCAAGTTTTATATGTATTACAATGCCTGTAAAGGGGATTCTCCGCGGTCGGCCCTCGGTGTGGCAGTTGCAGACAATGTTGAAGGGCCTTACAAGGATATGGGAATCATCCTCAAATCCGGCATGTGGGATCAGCCGAGCGAAGATGGTACAATCTATGACGCTACAATCCATCCTAATGCAGTAGATCCGGATGTGTTCTTCGATAAGGATGGCAAGCTGTGGATGATGTACGGCTCCTATTCTGGCGGAATCTTTATTATGGAAATGGATCCAAAAACCGCGAAGCCAATTCCAGGCCAGGGTTACGGCAAGAAACTGCTGGGCGGAAACCACAGCAGGATTGAAGGGGCCTATGTCCTATACAGCCCTGAAACAGATTACTATTATATGTATCTATCATTTGGCGGACTGGATGCTGTTGGCGGATATAATATGCGTGTAGTGCGTTCCAAGAACCCGGATGGACCTTACTATGATGCGGAAGGAAACGATATGATCAACGTTAAGGCAGATCCTAGCCTTCCGCTGTTTGATGATAAGTCCATCGAGCCGTACGGTGTGAAAGTAATGGGCAATCATTTGTTTGACCGAAAGATTGGGGACCCTGGAAACGGAATTGGTACAGGCTATGTATCCCCAGGCCATAATTCAGCCTATTATGACCCAGAAACAGGGGAGCACTTCTTGATTTTCCACGCCCGCTTCCCTGGACAAGGAGAGATGCACGAAATCCGTGTTCATCAAATGTTCATGAATCAGGATGGATGGCCAGTAGTAGCACCATACCGCTATGCTGGCGAAACATTGGATAAAGTCCAGCGAGAGGATCTTATTGGTGATTATAAACTGATCAATCATGGAAAAGAGATCTCGGCTGAGATTAAAAAATCAGTTGATATTCAATTAACCAAGAATAATAAGGTTACAGGCGATGTGACAGGGACATGGAAAAAGACCGGCCATAACACGGCTCAGCTGACAATAGACGGAGCCCAGTATGATGGTGTGTTCCTGCGTCAGTATGACCTAACATCCAAAACCTATGTCATGACCTTCAGCGCTCTTTCCAGCAAAGGAATTGCCATTTGGGGCAGCAAGGTGCCGACAAGAAGTGACAAACAAATCGTTGCTGATGTAGCTGCAGACTTAGACTTGGGCGATACCAGCAATGTAATCAACGATTTAACCCTTCCAACAGAAGCAACGCGGGATACAGTGATTTCATGGGCAACTTCCAACCCGGAAGTCGTTTCGGAGACTGGGGAAATTACCCGTCCCGCAGCGGGTTCGGAAAGTGCCAGAGCGACGTTAACGGCGACTGTTAAAAAAGGCACCGAGACAGCAACAAAAACGTTTGCGATTGCCGTCCTGCCGCTCAAGGCTGGAGGAGAATTGGCTCATTATACCTTTGACGGTGAATTGACAGACAGCCTCGGCAAGGCCAGTGCCGGAACTATTACAGGCGACCGGATTGATAACAGCGGCGGAACTATAGGCTTCGCCGAAGGAGTGAACGGCAAAGCGGCTGCATTCGATGGTTCATCAGGCATACGTCTTCCTAATGGGCTGATTTCTAGCAACACATACTCTGTGTCCTATTGGGTCAAGCCAGACCAGCTTACACCGTTTACAACCACCTTCTTCGGAGCCAGAGATTCCAGTAACTGGCTGAGCCTTGTCCCAATGGGACCTGTCGGGAACCAGACCATGATCTGGTCCGGAACTTCCTGGTATGATGCGGTAACAGGCATGACAATAAAAGCGGGCGAATGGACCCATCTTGCATTCACTGTAGATAATGGTCAAATCGCCGTTTATGTGAACGGAGAAGAGAAGTTTAATCGCGGCGGATTCCCGAATGTTTTCACCACTACAAATGGAACATTTGGATTGGGCGTCAACTGGTGGGATACTCCGTACAAAGGCTTGATCGATGAGCTGCAAGTTTTTGAAGGAGCGTTAACTCCAGAACAAATTGCAGAAATGAATAAAAACTAAAAAAATGACGACAAAATAAATGATTTTCTCCTTACCATCAAGAATCTTAATGGTAAGGAGATTTTTTTTTAGGAAGGAGTCAGAATAATATGATTGAAGATAAGATGAAAGCTGCTGTGCTGACAGATTTAAACAAGATCGAATTGCAGGAGATAAAAATCCCAGACCCAAAAGATGATGAAGTTCTAATTGAGATAAAAGCTGTGGGTCTTTGCGGGTCGGATGTTCATTATTACCAACACGGGAGAATTGGAGACTTTATTGTCGAGAAACCAATTATTTTAGGGCATGAGGCTTCCGGGAATGTTGTGGAAATAGGGAGAAATGTTAAAGGCTTAACCGTAGGACAGCGCGTATCAATTGAACCAGGGGCGACTTGCGGTGAATGTGAGTATTGTAAAGAGGGGCGATACAATCTATGTCCAAGTGTCGAGTTTCTGGCTACTCCTCCTTACGATGGGGCCTTTTGTGAATATATCGCAATGAGAGCGGATTTAGTCTTTCCAATCCCGGAAGAGATGAGCTATGAAACCGCCGCCCTGGTTGAACCATTTTCGGTTGGGGTACATGCAATTAATAGAGGAAGGCTCTCCCCCGGCGAGACAGTCATTATCATGGGGATGGGGCCGATCGGCCTGGTAACCGCTGCTGCTGCAAAAGCTGCAGGTGCAAGGATGATTATTGGAGTTGACTTAGAACAGAGCCGACTGGATGTAGCAAAAGAAATGGGAGCTACCCATACAATCAATTTACGGGAAGAAAATCTGAAGGAAAAGGTTAATCTATACACAAATGGTACTGGTGCAGATCTTGCAATTGAAACAGCGGGCAGTCCAAAAGCTGTTCAAGGTACGATTGAGTCAGTGCGCAAAGGCGGAAGAGTCGCCATTGTGGGAATGTCACCACAGGATGAGGTTCCTGTAAGTGTCTCTAAGATTATTGATAAAGAGATCGATATGGTTGGGATTTTCCGTTATCATCATACCTACCCAATGGCAATCGAAATGCTTTCAAACCCAGAAATCGATATTGAAAAAATAATTACAAATAAATACCCATTAAACGATACAGCTGAAGCCTTTGAAAAAGCGATACATGATAAAACAAATACGTTAAAAATAATGATTTATCCTAACTAAACGGGGTTGGCTTAACCTTCATTTCAAACGGACAGAAATCCTTCATCATTAGATAATGGGGGATTTTTTTTATGTCTTAAAGTGCTGTTAAAAGCATTTTTTGCCGCCTTTTTATAAACCCATTCTCTCATATCGTTTAAAAGTGGCAGATTTTTTACATTTGCAGAAGTTGGCAGAGTAAATATTCTGAATGGATATTGAATTTTATAATAATATAGTGTTACAATATGCTAGTCCGATAATATGGTAACGTACTAAAGGATTTAAAATTAATTAAAGGTGGTCATTATAACATGAAGCGTTTAGCAACCATGATTCTCATAATCGCGTCACTCCTGGCTATTGCGGCGGGGTGCTCGAATTCTGCAGCGAAAGAGAAAAAGGACGAAGCACTTGTCATCGGGATCGACGATAAGTTTGCCCCAATGGGATTCCGTGATGAAGACAATAATATTGTTGGGTTTGATATTGATTATGCCAAAGCTGCAGCCGAAAAAATGGGAGCAGAAGTCAAGTTCCAGCCAATCGACTGGAAGACAAAAGAGGCTGAGCTCAGCAGCGGCCGGATTGACTTAATCTGGAATGGATACACGATTACTGATGAACGAAAGGAAAAGGTCCTTTTCACAAAGCCTTACTTAAAAAATGCACAGGTAGTCGTAACTCTTGCTGATTCAAAGGTTGCCAAGCTGAAAGATCTGGAAGGCAAAGTGGTCGGCCTGCAATCTCTTTCTTCTGCTTCGGATGCCTTGAACGCAGCGCCAATTAAAGAAAAGATCAAGACTGTTACAGAGTTTTCCGACAATGTCCAGGCCCTGACCGACTTAAAGAGCGGCCGTTTGGATGCAGTAGTCATTGATGAAATTGTCATCAATTATTATATGGCGAAAGAGAAAGAAGCTTTTAAGGTTCTGGATGAATCTCTTGCTCCTGAAGAATATGGAATCGGTGTTAAAAAAGGCAACGAAGAGCTGCTGGACAAGCTTCAGACAGCGCTGGATGACCTGAATGAAGATGGAACAGCCGCTGAGATTTCTGAAAAGTGGTTTGGTGAGAATAAAGTATTAAAGTAATAGGGAATATAGAGCAAAACAGGATTTCCAAGGGGAAGCCTGTTTTGTTTTTGGAGGAATCTATTTATGTCGTTTGATTATATTACCTCGATCCTTGGGCCCATGCTTGAAGGGGCACAGATGACAGTCCTTTTATTTATTATTGCAATCATTGCCTCAATTCCGCTTGGATTTCTTTTGACGCTTGCTGTTAAAAGTGATATTAAGCCTTTATCACTCCTGGCGGAAGGCTATATTTATGTGATGAGGGGAACCCCTCTGCTGCTTCAGCTATTGTTTATCTGTTTTGGTTTACCGATGATTCCTGGAATCGGAGAATATTTAGTGCTGGATCGATTTGTGGCAGCCTGCCTGGGCTTTGTATTAAATTACGCTGCTTATTTTGCCGAAATTTTTCGAGGTGGGCTTTTGGCCATCGATAAAGGGCAATACGAGGCTTCCAAGGTCCTCGGGCTGAATAAATGGCAGACAACAACAAGAATCATCCTGCCTCAAATGTTCCGAGTGGCACTTCCCGCGGTGGCCAATGAATCGGTGACACTTGTCAAGGATACAGCGCTGCTCTATGCCGTTGCCGTACCGGAATTGCTTCATTTCGCTCAGACGGCTGTCAACCGGGATTTCACTATTGTTCCTTTTTTCGTTGCGGGTTTGATTTATCTTATGATGACGCTCGTCCTGACACTGTTCTTTAAAGGGATTGAGCGAAAATTTAAATTCGAATAAAAAGGATTGGTAAATGTGGCTATCATTGAAGTATCCAACCTTAAAAAATCGTTTGGACAGTTGGATGTCTTAAAACAGATAACGTTTAATGTAAATAAAAATGATGTGGTTGCCGTGATCGGCCCGTCGGGATCCGGTAAGAGCACCATGCTCCGCAGCCTGGTTCACCTCGAGGAAATCAATGGCGGAAGCATTACAGTTTCCGGAGAACCACTTGTAAAGGAAGGGGTATATTCCAAGCCCCAGGAGGTCAAGAGAATCACCTCTAAAATGGGCATGGTCTTTCAGCACTTCAACCTGTTTCCGCATCTTACGGTAAAGGAAAATCTGGAGCTGCCTCCGAGGCTGGTCAAAAAGGAGTCTCCTGAAGATATCCAGAAGAGGAGTTCAGAGCTTTTAGGTAAAATCGGTCTTGCAGACCGGGCGAGCGCTTACCCGGCCAATCTATCTGGCGGGCAAAAACAAAGGGTCGCCATTGCAAGGGCATTAATGATGAATCCGGAAATCCTCCTATTTGATGAACCCACCTCAGCTCTGGATCCAGAACTGACCGGGGAGGTCCTTGAGGTCATGAAAGCTTTGGCTGAGGAGCAAATGACGATGATCGTTGTAACCCATGAGATGGGGTTTGCCAGGGAAGTAGCCAATAAGGTGATGTTCATGGACAACGGTGAAATCATTGAATCCGGCCATCCTTCCGAGCTGTTTACGAACCCCAAAAACGAACGCACAAAGGCTTTTTTAACCCGCAGTTTAAAATAAATCAGTCTATTTAAGAGGTCCTGCCGTATATCGGCAGGCTTTTTTAGCGGGGAGTTTTACAGAAATGGAAGCCGCTAAAGCTATGTCTTAAAAGGAGTAAAATTCACTCATTTGTATGTTGGTATTGTTTCTCTGAAAGTTTCGGCTGATAAGAAATGGTGACTGGACTAGGAACACTTTGAGGGGATATACGGCCTGGACCCAAAGTGTGGTTCATTTTATGCTTTAAGGGTAAAGCATATGGTGACTATTCGAAGGAAGGCAGAACGTGTTGAAAGATTGTTCATGTTCTTTTTTTGGTTCTGGGGATGGCGTCCTTTTTGAAGGATGGTAAGTTTTCCTTAGAAGGAGTTAAAGACCTTTTTAAATGAAAGGAATTTCTTTTGTCATTGTGTAAAAAGGTTTTTTATTCCGGGAGTCTTTATGAAAATGAAGATTCCACGTGGAACATACCACAGCTTTCAGTGAACAAGCTTTGTATTCATTTATAACCTATGAAGATCGAACACAGTTCACTTTCCTGTGAATAGAATGAGGTAAAAAGAGGTTATAAGAATATGCCTATTTCGTTTCCGGTTCCTATCAGGACGCTGAAAGTCACCAGCGGGCCGAAGAAAACGGTGCATTATCCCCAAGTATTTGGCATGCAGAATCACAATCTGGAGAGAAGAATCAATGCGGCGGCTGTTCGCCAGACCCAGCAGCTGATTGACCAGCAGGTTGGGAATATGCCATCAACGGTGGAAGAAATGATCGGTTATTATGAAATTAAAAACAACCAGCGTCAGGTCCTTAGCCTGTCATTTTCTAATTATACGTACCATTACCGGGCCGCTCACGGGATGACCTATATCAAGTCTTTGACGTTTGACCTTGAAAAAGGGAGGCTTTTTGAGCTTAAAGATTTGTTTAAGCCTGGAAGTGATTATGTACAGAGGCTCTCGGCCATTATTCAAGCACAGATTAGACAGCGGGATATCCAGCTGATCAGCGACTTTACAGCCATCCAGCCCAACCAGGATTTTTATATTGCGGATAAGAGTCTCGTCGTTTATTTTCAATTATATGATATCACTCCATATGTCTTTGGATTTCCAATGTTTCCGATTTCGGTATATGAGATCCAGGATATCATTGATGAAAATGGACCGCTCGGAAGAATGGCTGAAAATAACTAACTTTAAAAGAAACAGCAAAACTGGTTATAACAAGGTCCTGCGGCATACTCGCTCGCAGGACCTTGTTTAGTTGCATAAAGTCTTTTCAGAGACATAATCAATTTCAAAGCCCAGATCCTTCAGCATTTGGTGATCGGCGGTGCTTTCCTGGCCGGCTGTTGTCAGGTAATCACCGACAAAGATGGAGTTGGCCGGATACAGTCCAAGGGGCTGCAGGCTCCTGAGATTGACTTCGCGGCCGCCGGAGATCCGGATTTCCTTTGAAGGGTTGATATAACGCATGAGGCAAAGTACCTTCAGGCAATAACGCGGATTCAATTCATCCGTACCTTCAAGAGGTGTCCCGTCAATTGCATGAAGAAAGTTAACCGGGATGGAATCTGCGTCCAGAGCTCTGAGGCTTCTGGCCATCGAAACCACATCCTCTTTGGTTTCCTTCATGCCAATGATAACTCCGGAGCACGGTGAAATTCCGGCCGCTTTAATTAATTCAACTGTATTGACCCTGTCCTGGTAGGTATGTGAAGTCGTGATGGATTCATGGTGGTTCTGTGAAGTGTTGATATTGTGATTATAGCGGTCCACACCCGCTTCCTTCAGTTTTGCGGCTTGAACCGGCTTTAATAATCCGAGGCAGGCGCAAACTTTCATATTATAGGATTTTTTTATTTCCTTGACGGCAGATACAACCTCGTCGAGCTCCTTGCCGCTTGGCCCCCTGCCGCTGGCAACAATACAATAGGTGCCGGCATTTAATTGGTGGGCCTGCGCTGCACCCTTTAGGATCGAGCTTTTATCCATCATTCTGTACTTTTCGATGGGGGCGGTTGAGATGCTGGACTGTGCGCAATAGCCGCAATTCTCGGGACACAGTCCTGATTTCGTATTGATGATCATATTCAGTTTTACCAGGTTACCGTAGTAGTGGCGGCGGATTTTATAGGCACCCTGCAATAACTCAAGCAACTCCTCATCAGGGCAGTCAAGGATGTTCAATGCCTCTTCGTCCGTTAGTTCATATCCATTCAATACTTGATGGGAAAGGTGACTGAAGTCCATTTCTTCACTCCTATTAAATTAGCTTTAAGCAGTTCTGTTCAAATTCCTGAAATGGCTGCGGGCAAATACACGATGCTCGAGACGGTGAGCCAGGACGCCAGCAAATATGGAAAGAATGATATCTTTCGGGAGCGGCACCGCCATCCACATCCAGGCCATTTGGTAGGTAAAGCCTTCAGGGGCGGTAAACCAGAGTTTATAAGCCATGTACATCCAGTTGGTGCCGAAGACGTAGTTGACGGCCATGGCAATCAGGGCAGCCAGAATATAAACCGGCAAAGTTCTTTTCCTTTCAATGATCTTGCCGGTTACGTAAGCAGTGAATATGTAGGAAACGATAAATCCAAAGGTTGGGCTAAGAATTGTTGCAAAGCCTCCGCCAAATTTGGCAAATACCGGGGCCCCGGCAAGTCCTACAAAGGCATAGACAGCCATCGCGATGGCACCCAGCCTGCTTCCCAGGATTGCACCTCCCAGTATGGCAAAAAAGGTTTGAAGAGTAATAGGAACTCCGCCAACCACCAAGAACGAGGAGACATTTGCCCCTGCAGCCATAAGAGCAACAAACAACGCGGCCATCGTTAAATCAATTGTCCTTAATCCCTTTTTCATAAGTGTTGTCCTCCAGTGAAATCATTTTTATACAATTTAGAATAATAGCTTGGGATTATTTGTGTCAACTTATTTTGTTTTTGGTTTACAAAAAAGATGGGGAGCACGTGTGATTAAAAAATAGAGGGGAGGGGGGAATGTGTGACGGGTTTCAGTGAAAAGCAGTGAGAGGGGGCACGCTAGAGGACAATGCGTGACCAGCTTCGGTGAAAAGCCGTGATACAGGGAACGCAAAGGGAAAATGTGTGACCTAGTTCGGGGAAACATCATGATAGAGGGAACCAAAAAAGAACCAAGTTACCATCCTATGTCCAAAAAATGCAAAATAGCATAACCTGCCCTGTACCATATCCAGAGCCTGAAGGAAGCCGAAGCTTTTAAAAGCAAAAAAGCCCGTATCTGTAAAGATAGGACTTTTTTTACCTATAAATAAACTCGAAGTATGAAATAAATGCGGAATGAATTATGAAATACTCTTTAATTCCTCTGTCAACAGCAGGAATTCTTGTTTGTTGTTGTCTTTTAAGGCCTGGTCGATTTTCTGATGAATTTTTTCTTTACGGAAGTTCAGCAGTGCTTTTTCTAGCACCATTTCAGCTAGCAGTGAATCCATAGCAGTTCCTTGAGTGTGTGGGGAATTAAGCAAGTTCTTTTTCATAGAAATCAACTCCTTGACCTTTTTCCTATTATACAACAAAGTTTTTCACAATTCAAAACATTTAAACTTCAATCTCGAAAATATTTTCTGCATCCTTATAAAAAGTAATTTAATAACTCTATTCATGGTGCCCTATTTTAATAGGGCGATTGTGTACAAACATGATAATGGCATGGCCAGCTTACCGCGCTCTAAATCAATAATAAAACCCTGCAGCCAAGAAAAGACTTGTTTTCCTTCGCTGTAGAACGGTTATAGTAGTATATAGAGGGATCGTCATTTCCAAGGTCAAATTTTAGGAGGAATGAAGATGAATCCGGTGATTTTATTTGATGGCGACTGCAACTTTTGCGACTCAAGTGTACAGTTTATTATAAATCGGGATCCGAAAGGAATTTTTCAATTTGCATCGCTCCAGAGTGAGGCGGGGCAGGAGTTATTGAAGAAACATAGTGTACCTGCCGATGTCGACAGCATGATTTTGATTGAGGATGAAAAGGTATACTATAAGTCGGCTGCAGCACTTAGAATTTGCCGTCACTTGCAGGGGGCGTGGAAGTTGTTATATGCCTTGATTATTGTCCCGAGCCCCATTCGCAATTTCGTTTATGATGTGATTGCCAGGAATCGCTATAAATGGTTTGGTCAAAAAGAAAGCTGCATGCTGCCTCCGCCAAGCATCCGCAAACGATTTTTATAGATCCGACAAGCTAATTTATATTAGAAGGACCATTGCGTATGATGTGCGCCTGGTCCTTTTGCCGCTTATTCCATGTTTTCCAGCATGCTTTCGATGATACTTGATGATTTGGTCACAGCCAGATTGGTTAATTCTTGATCACGGCGAAACATTCTGATTCCATATTCGGAATGATTCCGGGCTCATATCCCTTTTGCAGTTTTGTCCACGTCCTTTTCTTTTGATCGGCGAAAAGCAAGATTTCTAGTTGCTGGTATCTTCCTGAAGAAAGTCAGTAGAGGGTCTGCCTGCGAAGCAAGAGCCCGTGAAAAAATGCTTGTCCTTTTTGTCTGCCTATGGTGTATAATCAAAAATAGCGGAAAAAATTACATACTTATAAGATCAGGTGTTTTTTTAAAAGAATGCATTCTTTTAAAGACTTAAAAGGGAAGTTGGTGAAAATCCAACGCGGTCCCGCCACTGTAAATGGGAGCTTTCAGCAAAAGCCACTGTACGTTTATGTATGGGAAGGTGCTGAAGGCTGTGAACATGAGCCAGGAGACCTGCCTGATACTTAGCACCGGCAAGCCTACGAGGATAGGAGGTGTTTGGCAGGATTACATACCCTTTTGCATTTTTAAGAGTATTACCGAACCAACACCTCCTTTTAAATGTGGAGGTGTTTTTTTATTCTAAAAAAGCCTTGGCTGTGCTGGCGCTGGTCGCTTCCGCATCAACAATTTTTGGGGGAATGAAAATGAAAAAGCTTTATTTGTCCTTATTTGCTTTACTATTATCGATTGGGGTTCTGACTGCATGCGGCAGCAATGCCTCGGAACCGAAGGAAAATGCCAGTGACGAGAAACAATCTGCACAGAAAGAAAAAGCGGAATTCCCGGTCACTATTACCGATGCACTGGAAAATAAGGTTGTTATTGACTCGAAACCGGAAAAAATTGTGTCCCTTCTTCCAAGCAACACGGAAATTGCCTTTGAATTGGGACTGGGAGAGCAGGTTGTCGGGGTTTCCGATCATGACAACTATCCGAAGGAAGTCGAAGAAAAAGAAAGAATCGGCGGACTTGATTTTAACGTGGAAAAAATCGTCTCTCTGAATCCGGACCTTGTTCTTGCCCATGCTTCAAGTGCCCATAATTCTGAATCGGGATTGCAGCAGCTCAGGGATGCTGGCATTACGGTCCTTGTTGTAAATGATGCAAAGAATTTTGACGAAGTTTATGACTCCATTGTGATGGTCGGTACTGCAAATGGAGAGAAAGAAAAAGCAGAATCCCTTGTTTCCGACCTGAAAGCCAAGGTGGAAGAAATCAAGACAAAGGCACAGGAAATTCCGGAAGAAGATGTAAAATCAGTGTTTGTGGAAGTGTCCCCAGCGCCTGAAATCTATTCAGCCGGCAAGAATACTTTTATGGATGAAATGTTCCAGATTATTCATGCTAAAAATGTTGTGACTGAAGAAGGCTGGCCAAAGATGGACCCTGAAGCGGTCATCAAAGCAAATCCAGATGTCATTATCACAACACACGGCCACTATACGGAGGATCCAGTCAAGAATGTTACAGGCCGCGATGGCTGGCAGGATATTGCGGCTGTTAAGAATAATGAAGTTGTCAATGTCGATTCTGATGCTGTTACCCGTACTGGACCAAGGATCGTTCAAGGAGTAGAGGAACTTGCAAAAGCTGTTTATCCGGAAGTATTTAAATAATAAAATTTATGCTTATGTGACAGCCGCAGCGTTTCTGATGATCTCAGTCCTGCTGGGGATTTCCATTGGGACTGTTTCGGTTCCGCCGCTGGATATTATCAAAATAATCGGAGGCGAGCTTTTCTCACTGTCCTCCAATGAATACACTGAACCCATGTTTTTAAATATTGTCATGAATATTCGCCTGCCAAGGGTTATCCTTGCCGGGCTGGTTGGGGCGTCTCTCGCAATTGCGGGAGCCGCCTTTCAAGGATTATTGCGAAATCCCCTTGCAGACCCCTATACACTGGGAGTTTCCTCCGGTGCCTCTGTGGGTGCTGTCATTACACTGTTCTTCGGCATTTCCTTCCCTTTTGCCGGACTGTTCACTTTACCAATCCTAAGCATTGTTTTTGCCTTCTTAACGATCATCATTGTGCTGGCATTTACCCGGAGAATTGACCGCTCGATGAAGGTGGAAACGATTATATTAACCGGCATTATTTTCAGTTCCTTTTTAGGGGCACTGATTTCTCTCATGATTGCCCTTACCGGGGATGAACTGAGGCAAATCATAGGCTGGCTGATGGGCAGTGTGTCCATGAGGGGCTGGGACTATATAAAAATTATTTTCCCCTTCTTTCTAATTGGTGCTCTGCTTCTGCTTCTGAATGGCAGGGAACTGAATGCCATGTCCTTTGGGGAAGAAAGGGCGCAGCATATTGGGGTCAACGTTCAGAAAAGGAAAATGCTGATCCTCGTGGCTGGCTCGATTTTAACAGGGGGAGCCGTAGCTGTATCCGGGACGATCGGCTTTGTCGGTCTTGTGATTCCCCATTTGACGAGGCTGTTATGGGGCCCAGACCATAGGCATTTGCTGCCGCTTTCCATTTTAACTGGCGCGGGCTTTTTGATTCTGGCGGATCTCCTTGCTCGGACCATTATCTCTCCTACCGAGCTTCCGATCGGCGTGATAACTGCTATCGTTGGCGCCCCGGTATTTGCCGTGATTTTAATGAAAAATCGAAAGGAAAGAAGAGGATAAACATGCTAAGCGTACAACAACTGTCTGGAGGGTATTCGGAAGAAAAGGTCTTGAAGGATGTTTCCTTTCAAGTGGGGAGAGGCGAGCTGTTTGGGATTCTTGGCCCCAATGGCAGCGGCAAGACAACCTTGATGAAGATGCTGAGCGGTATCCTGCCGTTTTCCCATGGGAACGTCCGGATAAAAGGAACATCCATATCCGAGCTGTCATCAAAGGAGCTGGCGAAGATTATTGCTGTGCTGCCGCAGCATTCGGATCAGGCGTTTTCGTATACCGTCAAGGAGACTGTTTCGCTTGGGAGATATGCCCACCAGACGGGTTGGTTCCAGACATGGTCGGATGAGGATGAAGCCATCGTCCGGCAAGTGATGGAGCAGACCGGGGTAAGCCAGTTTGAGCACCAGTATTTAAATGAATTGTCAGGCGGAGAACGGCAAAGGGTTTTTCTTGCGATGGCTTTGGCCCAGGAACCTGAAATCCTTTTGCTGGATGAGCCGACGAACCACCTTGACCTTTCTTTTCAAAAGGATCTGCTGGATGCATTAAAATCCTGGACGAAGGAACGCGGCTTGACTGTCATTTCGATTTTTCATGACCTGAACCTTGCCGGTCTGTACTGTGACAGGCTTCTCCTGCTGGAAGACGGAAAAATCAGCATCAATGATGTTCCCAACGAAGTTCTGCGCGAGGAAAGAATCCGCGATGTCTACAGGACGAAAATCCAGAAACAGCCTCATCCCAAGATTCCTGCTCCGCAAATGGTCCTTCTGCCTGAAATGCTGGAGGATGAGGATGGTCCTGCCGTGATTGATGAATCCCTTCTTTCGCTGTCAGAGGAGCATATTGTTTTGCGGTCTCCCTTCCCGCTCCGGACGATGTCTTCCGGCGTAGTTGGTTCTGGAACGGGCTGGCACCAGGTGTTTGTGAATCGGCATGTCCCTAAAAGCTATGACTGCAGCGACCATCGCAAGGAAATGGGAGACTACCTGAGGATTCATGGATTTGAACCGGGCGAAACGGTCGGAATGATGACAGCGGTCTATCTGGAAGATGTCAGCTGCCAGCATTATCAAGAGGATGGTTTTTCCGTCCTGATTGTAGTAACGTCAGGAGTAGGGAACGCGGTTGATGCGTCGAGAGGCCGCGAGCATTCTTTTCAACTCTCGCCAGGAACAATCAACACCTGGATATTTATCAATGGTGAAATTACAGAGGAAGCTTTCATCCAGTGTATTATGACAGCGACCGAAGCAAAGGCAAAAGCCTTGCATGATTTAGGAGTGAAGGACCCAGTTGCCGGGACCATCGCCACTGGCACCTCTACCGACAGTATTCTGATTGCGGCAGCACAGAGAGGAAAAAAACTGGATTATGCAGGCACCATCACTCCGCTTGGAAAAGTCATTGGCTCAGGCGTCTATCATTGCACCAGGGAAGCGACAATTAAAAGCAGGAAAAGAGTGAGAACATGATTATTTTTCATCTGGCGGCCATCACTCTTGCCGTAGTGATCGATAGTATTGTCGGGGATCCTCCAAACTTGCCGCATCCGGTCAGGTGGATGGGATCCCTGATTTATTCGCTGGAAAAAAGCATAAATAAGGGGAGTTTCCGGAAGGTGAAAGGGACTGTCATGCTGGCCATTGTCCTTCTTGTTACAGGCGGAGCTTCTTTTCTGGCTGTCCACTTTGCTTATTTGCTTCATCCCGCTGCAGGCATTCTTGTGGAGGCTGTGCTCATTTCCACGGCAATTGCCCAAAAAAGCCTGAAAGAAGCGGCTCTTACTGTTTATGCTCCATTGGAAAAAGGAAATACCGAAGAAGCCCGCTTAAAGCTGTCCTATATTGTTGGCCGGGACACGGACCGGCTTGACGAGCCTGAAATTGTCAGGGGTGCTGTCGAGACGGTGGCGGAAAACACAAGTGACGGAATTACAGCTCCGTTATTCTGGGCCTTGATTGGAGGGGCTCCACTTGCTTTGATGTACCGGGGAATCAATACCTGTGATTCAATCGTAGGTTATCGCAATGAAAAATTCAGGGATTTTGGCTGGGCATCCGCCCGCCTTGATGATGCTGCCAACTGGATCCCGAGCCGGCTGACATCTCTTTGCATGCTCGCTGGCAGCAGGCCCAGTCATGTAACCACCTCAAAAGCCTGGGAAATCGTCAGGCGTGACGCGAAAAAACATCCGAGTCCCAACAGCGGCTGGGGGGAAGCTGCCGTTGCTGCCCTCCTTGGCGTTCAGCTGGGCGGAATCAATTACTATAAAGGTGTCGAATCAAACCGGGCGACAATGGGAGACCCGCTCGTCCAACTGGAGAAAAAACATATCGTAAAAGCAAATCAAATTGTGACGGTCACCGTCCCGATCTTTTTAATCTTGCTTTGGCTGGGAGGAATGCTGATTGAAATGGCCGCAGCATGGGTCTAACCCGCAATATTTATTTGATGCACTGGAGCTTCCTTTGCCGGAACAGCGGATTGATTTTAGTGCCAATATTAATCCGCAGGGACCTCCACCCATATTAAAAGAAAATTGGAGCCAGCTGTTTGCTGCCGTAACGGATTATCCGGATCCGAAAGGGAAAGAGCTGAAGGAAAAACTTGCGGAAAAGGAAGGGCTTCATACGGACCAGATTTTGCTTGGAAATGGCGGGGCAGAGATCATATCGCTTGTTGGAAGGTTTCTATCCGGCAGGAGGGTAGTCATCGTCCAGCCTGCCTTTTCTGAATACGAAGCAGCTTGCAGGGTAAATGGCTGTAACGTTGACTACCATCAACTAGTCCCTGACAGGTGGGAATGGCGGGATTTAGATTTATCCAACAAACTAGGACGCAGTGATGCCTTGTTTTTATGCAATCCAAATAATCCAACCGGTGTTTGCTATCCAAAGTCTGTCGTTGCGGGGCTGCTGAAGGAATGCGAAGAAAATGAGTGTTTCCTTGTGATTGATGAAGCATTTTATGACTTTCTGCCGGACTATGATTCTCTTGTTCCGTTTATAAACGAAAATCCACATTTGCTTATTATCAGGTCCATGACCAAAATGTTTGCGATTCCAGGCTTGAGGCTGGGCTACCTCGTTGGTGCCCCGTCCATGATCCGGAAGCTGGAAGCCCTCCAACCCCACTGGAGCATCAATGCCCTTGCATTGCAGGCAGGAGAATGGTGCCTGGAAAGTGAATCATTTGTTAGGGAGACAAGAGAATTGATTGAAAGAGAACGAACCCGGCTCTTTGCCTTTTACCAGGAGAAGGGTTTCCTTGTATCTCCTTCCTCGGTTAATTTTTATTTATTAAAAGATCCTTCTTTAAAAGACCAGCTGCCATTTTTTCGGTTTTTACTTGAAAAAGGGATGATTCCAAGGCATACAATGAATTTTCCAGGCGTTGAAGGAGGATGGCTGCGGTTTGCCATCAAAGGCAGCAGGGAAAATTCCATCCTGATGGAGGCGATTGCCGAATGGCAGAACCATCGACGTTCATTTTTATAAGCGGAGGTGTCCGCAGCGGGAAAAGCACGTTTGCTGAAGAGCTTGCTGCGGAAGTCGCACAGCAGTCGGGTTCACAGCTTCATTACATAGCCGCAGGGCAGGCAAATGATCCGGAAATGAAGGAAAGAATTGAAAAGCACAAGAAAGACCGTCTGAAAAGCGGGCTGAAGTGGAGAACGTGGGAGCAGCCGAGAAACCTTGCTGAAATTGCTTCCTCTTTTTCTGCGAAGGATGTCGTCCTGTTCGACTGTTTGACAACTCTAGTAAATAATGAGCTTTTCCAGGCTGGAGAGCAGTGGGAAGACCCTCGCTTCCAAAGGTGCATGATAGAATCAATCTCCGAAGGAATCCGGCAAATCAAAGGACGATGCCAGACGCTGATTGTCGTCAGCAATGAAGTTCTGAATGAGCCGATTGGAAGTTCTGAGCTTGTGTTTACATATTCAAAACTAATGGGAGTACTGCACCAGGAAATGGCAAGGGAAGCAAACCAGGCTTTCTTGGTAGAAGCAGGCATCCCTGCAGCAATGAAAGGAGGGGAAAAGTCATGAAGGGCATTATGGTCCAGGGTACCTCGTCCGACGTGGGGAAAAGCCTGATTGCAACCGCCATTTGCCGCGCTTTTGCCAACGAAGGGATTGCGGTGGCTCCCTTCAAATCTCAAAACATGTCCAACAATTCTTATGTCACCATTGACGGAAAAGAGATTGGAAGAGCCCAGGGGATTCAGGCGGAGGCTGCGAATACAGCTGCCAGCGTCTGGATGAACCCGATTTTGTTAAAACCAAGATCCGAACAGCAGTCTGAAATTGTGCTGCTGGGAAAGGCCATTCAAACCATGTCTGGAAAGGGCTACCGTGAATCCTTTTATGAAAAAGGTCTGGAGGCCATTTCTTCTGCACTCGCAAAGCTTGATCAGAAATATGAAATTCTTGTTATGGAAGGAGCCGGAAGCCCGGTCGAAATCAATCTGAAGGATAGGGAATTAGTCAATATGAAGGTTGCGGAAATGGCGGATGTACCGGTTATTTTGGTGGCTGATATTGACCGTGGCGGAGTGTTTGCCAGCATCGTGGGCACCCTCGAATTAATGGAGGATCACGAGAGAGCAAGAGTGAAGGGCCTGATCATCAACAAGTTCCGGGGGGACCTTTCCCTTTTTACAGATGGAGTGAAATGGCTGGAGGAAAAAACAGGAATCCCTGTGCTCGGTGTACTTCCATATCTGGAGAATCATATGATCGATGGTGAGGATTCTCTGTCTCTGCCTCCTGCATCTGTCAATAGAGGAGAAAAGCTGCTTGACATTGCCGTTCTGAAGCCTCCTTATATCTCAAATTACAGTGATATTGAGCCATTTTATTATGAACAGGGTGTTGCCATCCGCTGGGTAAGTCATGTTTCCGAGATGGGCAGCCCGGATGCCGTAATCCTGCCGGGAACGAAAAGCACGATAAGAGATTTGCAGTATTTTAAGAAAGCTCAGCTTGACGGGTGGCTAAAATCCTATTCGAAGGAAGGCGGGACCATTGTCGGAATCTGCGGGGGCTACCAAATGCTCGGCATGAAGCTGATCGATCCTCATGGTGCAGATACAGGCATCGCTTTTACAAGTGAAGAAGGATTGGGATTGATCCCGGCTGTCACTACTTTTTTAAAGGAGAAAACAACTGTCCGGGCAGAAGGCACAGTGAATCCTGCCGCGGGTAGGAGTCTGGCCGTCTCCGGCTACGAAATTCATCTGGGTGAGACGGTTCTGGAATCCAGTGACCACTATTTTCTTCTTCTTAGAGATGGCCGAGCTGAAGGCTATTTCGGGAACGATGGCCAAATCATCGGGACATACCTGCACCATCTTTTTCATAATGATGAGTGGCGCAATGAGTGGCTGAACAGCCTGCGCAAAAGGAAAGGAATTCCGACCGGGAAAATGGTTCCTGTCCGTTCGGTGAAAAACGCAAAATACGATGAACTGGCTTCCCATTTGATGGAGCATCTGGACTGGCCAAAGCTGAAGCAGATTATTTTCCAGTGGGGAGCAGAGCATGAAATGGCTTAAAGGGTTGCTGATCAATATTCAATTCTTCACTGCCATTCCTGTAAATGCGGCTTTGCCAATGGATCAGGAGCATCTGGAAAAGGCAGTCAAAACATTCCCTGTTCTCGGATTGATTCAAGGCGGCCTATATATCTTCCTGTACTATGCAGTTCTCCAGTGGACACCTTTTTCTGCCCTTACAGCGGCCTTTGTATTATGGCTTGCCGGGATCTTGATTACGGGTGGGATTCACCTCGATGGGTGGATGGATGCGAGTGACGCCTTTTTTTCTTACCGTGACAGGGAAAAGCGGCTTGAAATCATGAATGATCCACGGGTCGGAGCTTTTGGAGTGTTGTCGGTCCTTGTTTTATTAAGCGCGAGGTTTTTCTTTATCTATGAAATTACTCAGCAGGTTGAGCCCTGGTCCTATTTCTTGGCTGGATTGATTCCGTTTTTTAGCAAGACGGTCATGGGCGTTCTCCTATTAAAGGTGCCCGGGGCTAAAAAAGAAGGATTGGGGGCGCTGTTCCAGAACGCTGCCAATGACCGGACACTCTTGATGTATCCAGTGTATATCCTGATAGTACTATCGGCGGGAATTGCTTTTCATCAGGCATGGATGGGGGTCATCCTGTTTGCTGTGGTATCTGCTTTGATGCTGCCGGTTTTTAAGAGGAAAATAATCGGCTGGTTTGGAGGGATGACGGGGGACCTCCTCGGTGCAAGTACAGAAGGGACGGAGCTGGTACTATGGATGATACTGTGGCTGTTTCATTATTTCGCCATGGTTTGACAGAGGAAAATAAACGCCGCGCTTATCTTGGCTGGTCTGATTCTCCGTTATGCCCTGAAGCTAAAAAAGAGCTCAAACTTGAAAAGCCGGATTTTGACCTGGTTATCTCCAGTGATTTGGGCAGGTGCCTTGAAACGGCAGACATCCTTTTCCCGGATAGACGGGCAGAGGTCATGAAAGAATTGCGGGAAATGCATTTTGGCGAATGGGAAGGAAAGACCTATGGAGAGTTAAAGGACGATTCTCATTATCAATCCTGGCTCAATGATTTTCTGACGGTCTATCCCCCAGGTGGAGAGTCCTTTGCCCAGTTTGCTTGCAGAACTGAAGAAGGATGGAGGAGAATTTCAGCCAGGATCCTGGATCATGATGCCAGGAAAACGGCGGTCATTACCCATGGAGGGGTGATCCGCCATCTCTTGTCGCAGCTTGCCCCGGTCAAAAGAGAGTTTTGGGAATGGAGTATCCCCCATGATCGAGGCTATGAGCTCATCTGGCATAAAAAAGATTTAAGGAGGGGAGAGCGTTGCATTTTGTTACGGGAGGTGCCTTTAATGGCAAATCCAATTGGGTGAAGGATTTTTACCAGCTTGAGGATACGCCGCATCTATGGATATCCGCCTACCGGGGAGCAGAGTTACCAGCAGGGATAGTTGAATGGGAAAAGAAAGATGTGGTGGTACTCGAAGGCATGGAGCTTTGGCTGAAAAGCATGGCAGGCACATCCCTTGATGTCCGGGAGCAGTGGCAAACCTTTCTTCAGGCTTGGAAAAGCTGGGAACGGGGAGCGGAAGGAAGGATGCTCATCCTGATTGGATCCGATATCACGAAAGGAATTGTGCCGATCGATGCAGAAGAACGTAAATGGCGGGATGCGGCAGGCTGGGCTTTCCAGGATACAGCTGCGGCCGCCGACCAGGTGGATTTGGTCTGGTATGGAATTCGCCAAAAACTAAAATGAAAAGGGGAATAAGAAAATGAGATTGTATACACGTACGGGCGACAAAGGAAAAACGAGCATCATTGGCGGCAGGGTGGAAAAGGATGATATTCGGGTAGAGGCTTACGGTACCGTGGATGAAGCTAATTGTTTCGTCGGTCAGGCAGTGACCCAGCTGGATCCTGCGATTTTCCAGGACATTCTTGGCGATCTTGAAAAAATCCAGCATGAGCTCTTTGACTGCGGAGGCGATCTGGCCACTGTTAATAATAAACGGGAATTAAAGCTGATGCCTGACACGGTAGAGTATCTGGAAAAGAAGATTGATGAATTAATTGAGGAAGCGCCTGAGCTTGAACGGTTTATCCTGCCTGGCGGTGCACCCGCGGCTGCATCCATCCACCTTGCCAGGACGGTGACCAGGAGAGCTGAAAGACTGGTTGTCTCCCTGATAAAAGTAGATCCGAATGTTTCAGAGACAGCCCTTCAATATTTAAACAGGCTATCCGATTACTTTTTTGCCCTGGCAAGAGTGATTAACTTCCGGCTGAACCACAAAGATGTGGAGTATGTCCGAAGTGCAAAGGTATTCCGCGATGGGAAGCGCAAGGAGGAAAAGTAACATGCGAAGTCAGAGGCTGGCCTGGCTGGCCATGTTCGTGGCAATGACAGTCGTTGGGGCGGCTATAAAAATCCCGGCGGTCATCGGGAGTATCGCGCTGGATTCCTTTCCGGCTTTGCTGGCTGCGGCCCTGCTTGGAGGGCCCGCGGGAGCAGCAGTCGGCGGCGCGGGGCATTTGCTGTCCGCACTGATTGGCGGGATGCCGCTCGGGCCGCTTCATGTTTTAATTGCTTTCGAGATGGCTTTTCTCGCTTTTGCTTTCTCTCTTCTTTATAAAAGCGGCAAAAGGTGGCAGGCAGCCCTCCTCTTTATATTGGGCAATTCGTTTGCCGCGCCGCTGCCTTTTTTATTTTTACTCAATAAAGCCTTTTACCTCTCTCTGGTTCCGTCCCTGTTGATTGGTTCTATTTTCAATGCGGTGATTGCCGTTCTTGTCATTCCAAGGCTGTCCGGGATCGCTGAACAGCTGGCAAACAGGGGGAGGACGAGCCAATGAGGGACGTGCTCCAGATTCCTTTTTCTGAAGAAGAAATGATTGTTATTGCGAGCGACAATAGCGGCGGTGTCGGGCAGAAGGATGCGGACGCAGTCTCAGTCCCATATGAGGTGGTGAGCTACTATTCGTTTCGGACCGCCGTGATGGAGTGCATCGCAGCGGGTGCGAATCCATTTGCTGCAATCCTTCAGAATTTCTGCGGGGAGAATGCCTGGGAAGCCCTAAAGGCAGGGATCAAAAAAGGTCTTACGGAGTTAAAAATAGAGGATATTGAAATAACGGGAAGTACCGAGAGTAATTTTGCGCTGCTCCAGTCTGCCGCCGGGATCACAGTGTTAGGCAGGAAGCGGAAGCAAGAGGGGGGCTGGGGGCTTGCGTATACGAGTCAAACCGCAATTGGGATCATTGGCAGCCCTCTTGTCGGGAACGAAGTGGTTGAACAGGAAACCGAAGTGGCCCCGTTAGCTTTATTTTATAAAATCGCCACGATGGACAGGGTCGTAACCTTGCCTGTCGGTTCAAAAGGAATCCTTCATGAACTGAACCAGCTGTTTGAACATAGGTGCTTCCAGGGAAAACAGGTACATACTGACTTGGATCTCATGAAATCTTCCGGTCCCTCGACCTGCTTTATTGTCGCGTACCCGCGGGAAAAGGCATCGGAAGTAAAATCGGCAGCGGGCCGTTATTTTCATGAAGTAAACATCGATTTGGAGTGAAGCGTTTGCTTACCTTGTACGTTGCCAGACATGGGGAAACAGAATGGAATGCAGAGAAGAGGATGCAGGGCCGCCTTGATTCAAAGCTGACAGAGAAGGGAAAGAGGGATGCCATGCTGCTTGGGGAAAGGCTGAAGGGCACCCGGTTTGAGCAAATCATCTCTTCTCCCAGCGGGCGGGCATTAGAGACCGTCGAACTCGTGCGGGGAGGGAGAAGCATTCCCGTGACAACCGATGAAAGGCTGTTTGAAATTCATCTGGGTTCCTGGCAGGGGAAAACGGATGCAGAAATAAAGGGATTGTATCCTGCCCAGTTCCACTCTTACTGGAATCTCCCCGAGCTTTATGAAAACCAGGGGGGCGAAAGCTTTCATGAGGTGAAACAAAGGATTTCTGAATTCATTGGGGATCTTGAGAAGAGAGTTCCTTCAGGGAATGTTCTTGTGATTACACATGGTGTGGTCATCAAAGCATTGTACCTCATTTGCCGGAATTCCCGGATTAATGAAATCTGGAATCCCCCGTTTATCCATGGAACCAGTTTAACGGTTGTCAATGTGGCGGAAGGAAGAAGGGAACTGCTGCTTGAGGGGTGTGTCGAGCACTGCAGGCATCCGTAGCACAGCTGGGGCGGCCCTGCAAATGTGGCAGGTCGATTTCCCAGCAATCGATATGAGAAGACAGGGCTACTATGTGAGATTCATAGTGCCCTTTTTTGATGGAAGCCAAAGAAAATGGTCGTTCTGCCTGGGTGCTGGCTTTTTCAGCTTTGCGTGGGGGTGGACTGCTGCTGGATATGTCTTCACGATTATCGTAGCTCTTGCAGCGTTTATCGCAATCCTTGGCTTTTGTATTGGCTGTTTTCTATTATTTCAATGGAAACAATACACATACAGGCGGAGCCATCGTTAACTAAAGAAATATGAGCAGCAAAATCAGCAGTTTTAAAATCCTGCTGCTTTTTCTTGTCCGGAAGGCTGAACAGGCAGCAAGTGATGGAAGTAGCTTTTAAGAATGAGCCATCGCGCAGGGTAGGATCTGGTGAAATCCTCAAGAACGCAAGGACAATAATATACGAGACAATCAAGCGAAACACGCTGTTTTTTTAGATCATGGAGGAGTGCATGCAGGATTGTATAGTGAGAGTTAAGCTGGTGCTGATTCAAAGTAACAATCTGAATCTTCTTGTCCCCGATAAAAGGCAGCAGTGCCTGTTCCTGCAGATGGAAGCTTTCCTCCCTGGATAAGCCATTCAAATGGATTTTGTCATTGATAAAATAAATGCCATGCAAAGTCCACACCCCGTTCCTCTATTTGTTATCGTTATATCCAAATAGAGGGAGGGGAATACCTTTCCACAGCCAGTGAAGCGCCTTTTAAAAAAGTATTAACAATCCTATCAAAGTTTTAACCAAATATAGTGGTGTAATGCTGTACAATAAAAGAAAGGATACAAGGGAGGGCTGTCTGTGCAGGATAGTACAAGGAAAGAAGTCTATTCGTGGATCAAGTCATTTATATTTGCAATCATTCTCTCGTTTATCTGCCAGAAATTTTTATTTACACCTGTAACGGTTCAGGGAGAATCCATGATGCCAACATTTGAAAATAACAACAAAGTCGTTGTCAGTAAAATAAGCGAGATTGAACGATTTGACATGATTGTGTTTCACTCCCCCATCTCTGAAGATAATCATATCAAAAGGGTCATCGGTCTGCCTGGAGACAAGGTAGAGGTCAAAGACGATGTCTTATATATTAATGGGGTAAAAAGAGAGGAGCCTTATTTAAAATCCAATAAAGAGCAGTACCAGATGACACTCACGCAGGATTTTGCCACCGAGGTACCTGACCACTCTTTGTTTGTGATGGGGGACAATCGCCTGAAAAGTGGAGATAGCCGGTATTATGGATTTATTTCCTATGATGCTGTTATAGGAGAGGTTAAATTTCGGTATTATCCTTTTCGGGAAATAGGAATACCAAGATAAACAGGAAAAGTTATACTGCTTAATGTATAACTTTTCCTGTTTTTATTTAGGATCCCGGGAGATTTGGTATTGAGCTTCCTCGCTGTCCTGGGCATGGGCGCCGCTCGGGCCAAAGAAATTCAGGACGACAACTCCGGCTACAATGAGCAGGATTCCGATTACACTGCCTGCTGTTATTTTTTCTTTCCAGATTAAGATGGAAATCACAACGGTTGCAACCGTGCCAATACCGGACCATAATGCGTAGGCAATGTTCAGGGGGATCGTTTTTAATGAAAGTGATAAAAAGAAAAAGGCAAAGACAAAGCTGATAATCACTCCAATGGTAGGAAAGACTTTGGTGAAACCGTCAGAAGCTTTCAATAAGGAAGTGCCAATTAATTCCCCCATGATGGATAAAAGCAGAAATACATAAGCCATGTTAAAAACCTCCGCGTGTTGTCTATCTGTTCCCTAATTATAAAGTATGCCGATAATGGCTGCTAATTTTTGACCCTTTGAACAGGGGGCAGCGACAGTAATTTTCATTTTTTTATATAAAAAATGAAAACCTGCGGAAGGTGAGGCTCGTCTAAGAAAAGGGGGTGCCAGGATGGAGGAATTTTTTACCGAAGTGATAGAAACGGATGACAAAGATCTATTAATTGGCGAGATTATGCATCGACACGGACAGGAAATTTTACAGCTCGTTTATTCCTATGTAAAGAATAGGAGTATTGCTGAGGATTTGACCCAGGACATATTCGTCAAGTGTTATAAATCTCTTCATACATACAGCGGGAAAGCCCGGATCAGAACGTGGCTGTGGCGGATTGCGATTAACCACTGCAAGGATTACTTAAAAAGCTGGTATGCCAGGAATGTCATTCTTACAGAGAAAGAAACGGAACCAGCTTATCATCAAGACAAGACGGTTGAACAAACAGTCATCCAAAAAGGCGAGGATCAGGAATTGGCAGAAGCCGTAATGGAACTGCCGATAAAATATCGGGAAGTCATCTACCTGTTTTATTTTGAAGAGCTTTCCATAAAAGAGATTTCTGAAGTAACAGACATTAAAGAGAATACACTGAAGACAAGATTAAGGCGGGCGAAAGACCTTTTGAAAGAACGATTGGAGGGTTAAAAGTGGAAGAACGTTTAAAGAAGCTTCGTAAATCAATGAAGGAAACGACATTCCGGAACGTGAACTTCACGGAAGACCAGCAGGAGTCCATTCGCAAGGCGATCAGTAAAAGCGGGGAAAGTGACGAAATGATCTATTCTGCCATCCTGCAGCTGACAACGATTGAAAAAACGGGTTATGACCTGGCAAAAGTAATACTGGCCCGCGGCATCAAAAGGTTTGAAGACAACGAGGGACTGTTGTACACCCTTCTTCACGGAATGGAACAAAAAGGATATTTACACATCCGATGGGACGAAGAAGGAGCCAAATATTACCGGATAAGTGACAAAGGCAGAAAAGTTCTGGCCAGGTCCGAAGGGAAAGCGACGAAGAAGAAGCTGGCGTTTTCTGAATTGCTGGAAGGGTGACGGAATATTCCTCAAGGGAGGAGCTCCATTTCCGCAGGAGGATGCCGCTGAGTTTTTATAGTTCGAAGTTTTTTCTAAAATCCTGATTTGAGATCCGAATCGGGATTTTTTTGATTCAAAGCGGACTTTTATTGCCCAATTTAAGGAATTTATTTTCCGAAGCTTTTGCCGCTGGGTTTTATTTTCTAAAGCAAAGCTCATATTTTTCAATATCCTGATTAATGATCCAAATTGGATTTTTATTTTCCAAAAGGTCGCTTTTATTGCCCAATTTAAGGAATTTATTTTCCGAAGCTTTTGCCGCTGGGTTTTATTTTCTAAAGCAAGGCTCATATTTTTCAAAATCCTGATTAATGATCCAAATTGGGATTTTTATTTTTCAAAAGGTCGCATTTATTGTTCAAGCCAGGCTATTTATTTTTCGAGGGCCCTGCCACAGCGTGCCCCCGGGTTTTTATTATCCAACGCCAGGCTAATATTTTTCAAAATCCTGATTAATGATCCAAATTGGGATTTTTATTTTCCAAAAGGACGCTTTTATTGTTCAAGCCAGGCTATTTATTTTTCGCGGGCCCTGCCACAGCGTGCCCCCGGGTTTTTATTATCCAACGCCAGGCTAATATTTTTCAAAATCCTGATTTATGATCCAAAATGGACTTTTTATTTTTCAAAAGGTCGCTTTTATTGTTCAAGTCAGGCTATTTATTTTTCGAGGGCCCTGCCACAGCGTGCCCCCGGGTTTTTATTATCCAACGCCAGGCTAATATTTTTCAAAATCCTGATTTATGATCCAAAATGGGGTTTTTATTTTTCAAAAGTCACTATTATTGTTCAAGCCAGGCCGTTTATCTTTCAAAGTCCAAGTCTCAGCGTGCATCAGGGTTTTTATTTTTCAAAGCAAAGCTCTTATTTTTCAAAATCCTGATTTATGATCCAAATTGGGATTTTTATTTTTCAAAAGGTCGCTTTTATTGTTCAAGCAAGACTATTTATTTTTCAAAGTCCATGTCTTAGGGTGCCCCCGGGTCTTTATTTTCCAAAGCAAGGCTCTTATTTTTCAAAATCCCGATTTATGATCCAAATTAGGATTTTTATTTTCCAAAAGGTCGCTTTTATTGTTCAAGCCAGGTCGTTTCTCTTTCAAAGTCCATGTCTCAGCGTGCATCAGGGTTTTTACTTTTCAAAGCTTCTGCCGCCGGAAATACCCCGGCAGCCATACAGCTCTGCCGGGGCATTGATTTACTTTTGGACGGTGATGGCCTGCTTTCCGATTTGCTCCCATCCGGCAATAAATGGTTTGCGGGGCAAGCGGCGATTCTTGCTGTCCAGCGGGTCGTTGACATAAATATACTTGTCATCATATCCAGTAACCAGCACAGAATGCATCTTGTATGTGATCTTCATGGTTCCATTTGTTGTCTGCCAGGTTTCCCATTCCTGTTCGGGGACAAGGTCAAAAGTGCTTGTTACAATGACCCATACTGGCTGCTGCCTATTGAGCTGAACCATGACTTCTCCAAAATCTTTTCCCGTTAGATCGTTCACTCCGGAAGGCAAATAGGCCTCTGCCAGATTTTTTATCGGCCCATGATAAACCCCGATGCCTGGCTTGGACTTGGTATGCATGTTCCCGACAAATCCTTCATTCATATTTCCTTTTAAGCCGTTCCTCTCAAAGGGCACTTTCTTAATTTTATTGGCTAGCGTCATTTTATCAATTTCTATCCCGGCATCATTTAACAGCATGGCGAGGCTTGTGACTTCACATCCCCTCGCAAGTTCCGGTTCTTGTTTAATATGGGGAGCATCGATCAGAACTTTCTTCCTGGTCTTAATGGTTTCACGGGAATTTTGAAGGCCCAGCTGTTTTGGGACCTGTTCACCATCACCCTGTGAGGACTTTTCCTGTTCATTGTGGGCTGTTTGGTGACCACAGCCTGTTATCAGGATCAATATAAAGGTCAAATGAAAAAAAGCTCTTAGGCTAAACATACTTTGCTTTCAACTCCTAGGAAGGATGTATTCATCTTTTTCCCAGAGAGTCGACATATTATCTTAGGAATTAATAGGGAGAAGAGACTATGTATGATCTTCCTTTTTTTTTCTGTTCTTGAAAAAAGCGAGCACTAGGAGCCCAATTGGAATAATCGCCATAATGATCGGGAAAACCCGATGAAGCATAAAATTAAGCCCCTCCAGCAAATGTTCAGAATAGCTGCTTGCTATGGTGACCGATATAAATAATGTAACCAAGCCCAAAGGGTAGACTGTCTTGGTTGGATCCTTTATTTTAAATAATACTGCTGCTCCAGCTACAGCCCCATATAAATACACACTGGCCTTAAAGAAGATTCCAATCACCATTGCCATCATGAAAAACACATCGAGACGTTCCAGAAATTCCGCCACTTGAATGGATTGAACAGTTGAAAGAAGCGGGAACTGTGAACGGGCAGTCAAGTCCACCCCGAGGACACTGATGTTAATGGCCATTACGATGGCAAGGTTGATTCCGCTTAAGGTTAAAGCGAAGAACCCGGTCATCTTGGCCTTCATAGGATGGTTCAGATACGGAAGGAGTGTCGAAAAGACAATCGCTTCACCAAAAGGGAAAAAAACTGTCTCAGTTAATCCCACCTTCAGTACTGGCATAATCCCTGCTTCAAGAACAGGCTTCAGATTATTGACATCAATTAACCCGGAAAAAACAATAAGGGCAAATCCTACGATGGCAAGAACATACATGAGGATAAAAAACATTTCCCCCGTTCTCGCCAAGACTTCGATCCCTTTGCGCAAGGCGTAGATAACAACAAGGATCAATAATGCATTCACAATAAAGAGAGGAGTTTCAACATAGGCAAATGTCAGCAGCATTTCGCCGAAATCACGAAGCACTCTCGCTGCCAGGTAGATAAACAGCAGGATATACATATACCCAAGAATGCTTCCCAAAAATTTGCCGAGTATTTTTTGCATGTACTCTGCTGGAGGGGAGTTCGGATAGTAGCGGAACAGTCGATATTGCACCCAGAATAAAAAGAGTCCTCCTGCAAGGCCAAAGAGGATGGCGAGCCACGCATCCTGTTTAGCCCCAATGGCGAGCGGGACAAGAATAGCGCTTCCCAGTTCAAATATCATAATAAGGACAAATAGCTGATAGGCGCTTATTTTTGCTTTTTCCAAGGGTATCCGTCACGTCCTTTTTTACTCAGCCATCATTACCTGCCAAAATGAGGTTTGTTTCGAAAAAACCGTACAATGGATATAGGCTTCTGCATTCACTTCCACCTTTAAAGCAGGAAAGAGTGACGCCGTTCCAAGTTTTAAGGTTATTTGCATCTTTGGGAATAGTTCAATTGGACAGCATTCCCAAAGCATACTATTCCTTTCTCCCTGGTTATTGCCACACAGTTACATTTCTCCACTTTTTTACAATTTTCCCCATTAATTCCTTAATTATTCTGTAAAACCACAGAGGTAAAGGAGCATTGGGGTTTCTATATCCGGGAAGACTGATGCTAAGGAGTGATAGGTATGAAAATACTCGGAATTTCCCTGATGATTCTAGTTTCGTTAATGGGCATGTCTTTTACCATTGATATCTTTTTAGGATTTGATTTAAAAACCTCGATCCGAAATGCGATGAGCCCTTTTAAGGTAATGGAATTTGTGGAATTTATGATTTTTCTGTTATTTGTTATTATCCTGCTGGGGAGATCCCTGGTCGGTTTTTTTAAGAAAAAGAAACTGCTTCAGCCGAAATGATCTTCTTATCTAAAAACCGTTGAAGGGACGTCGAAGGTATTCCAGAGAAATACAATAAATCCGAGGGACAGCAGCCATGCTGCCAGCGGCCTGTGGTGGTGCAGCTTTAATAGCAGGAACATGACTAGGTTAAAAAACAAGGACCAGTGAAAGCCCCAGCCATTATAGTATTGAATCAGGCCAGCTTTTATATCTATGCTTTCATTTACCGCAAATATTAAAACCCAGAAAGCTATGAATAAGGCTTGCTTTACCAGATTTGCCTTTGGGAATTTAGACAGGTAGATTAGGACCGTGGCGGGATATTTAATTGCCATGATCGACAAAGAGACATGGCTGTGGGTTAGCCCAATTGTGTCATCTAACCCTTGCGGGGAGTATTTCCACATTGGATAATGAGCTGATAAAAGGTATTGATAAAGTAAATCTCCCAATAGGTAAAAAAGGATGGTTGGATAATATAGTCTCCAGTTTCTCCAATCCCCCCATTTCAGCAGTGCTCCCAGCCACAGGATGCCGTAGATAGCGTTCACTGTATCCTCCTTTTAAAAAACAGCAAAATCATTATTTATTTTTTCTTTTAGGATAGCTTAGAAAGGCAGAACCTATTCATACTCGCAATAATCAGCACATATAAGCATGGTGTGCACCGTGAAGTGAATTGCGGTTTGCGTCACAAGTTGATATATTATGAATAGTATTTAAGAATAGTATTTTTCATTGTGAATTGGCGGGGATTATCAGGCTGCCAGAGATTGTCTCTCTCATTATTGGTGAGGGAGGAGATACATAGGTATAGAGAGGTTGGTCAAGGCATAAAAATCAGGGGAGGGCATCATGGACATTATAAAAGGAACGGCACTATTACTATTCGTTTTAGGACTATTTTCACTTTTCAGCTATAAGGCGCCAAAAGGTATGAAAGCGATGGGAGCGCTGGCAGGGGCAGCCTGTGCAGCATTTTTGGTAGAGGCCTTTCAGCGCTTTGTTGGAGGAGATATACTGAAGATAGATTTTCTGGGTGAGGTTGGAGACGCGGCAGGAAGCATGGGCGGAGTTGCGGCAGCATCTCTTGTAGCCATTTCCGTCGGGGCTTCCCCTGTGTATGCCTTGCTGCTTGGTGTCAGCTGTGCCGGCCTCGGCCTGCTGCCAGGATTTATTGCAGGCTATCTGGTTGCCTTTGTTGTGAAGCTTATAGAGAAGAAGGTTCCGGGAGGCCTGGACCTTATTGTAATTATTGTTTTCTGTGCTCCCCTGGTTCGTCTGGTTGGAGAACTGATGGAGCCTGTCGTCGATGCAACGCTTTTAAATATCGGAGGAATTATTACAGAAAGTGCTAATAGCAATCCTGTCATCATGGGGATTATTTTAGGCGGAGTGATCACAGTAGTGGCTACAGCACCCCTTAGTTCGATGGCATTGACAGCGATGCTGGGACTCACAGGAATGCCGATGGCGATCGGTGCACTTGCCGTTTTCGGTTCCTCGTTTATGAACTACGTTCTATTTGACCGGATGAAGTTTGGCGACAGAAGAACCACTATTTCCGTAGCAGTCGAGCCTCTTACTCAGGCGCATATTATATCAGCTAATCCAATTCCAATTTATGTAACAAATTTTATCGGCGGTGCTTCCGCTGGTGTCATTATTGCCTTGTCCGGACTTATCAATGATGCAAGTGGAACTGCAACACCAATTGCCGGCCTGGCCGTCATGTACGGCTTTAATGACCCGCTAAAGGTAACAATTGTTGCGCTCGCATGTGCGGCTGTCGGGGCACTGTGCGGACTTTTAGGCTCTATGATCTTTAAAAATTATAAAATTAGAACACTTGAAGAATTAGAGAATCAAAACCAAAAAGAGGCTGTTAAAACATCTCTGGCTGGGTAAATAAATAGAAAATCAAGGAACCTGACGTGCGAAGGAGCGTTTAAGATGAAGTATCGTTCAGCTTTTGACATCATTGGCCCGATTATGATCGGACCTTCCAGCTCACATACTGCCGGGGCAGCCAGAATAGGCCGGGTTGCCCGTACACTTTTTGAAAGGCAGCCCAGGAAGGCCGTTATTTCTTTTTATGGATCTTTTGCGAAAACCTATAAAGGCCATGGAACAGACTTGGCCATTGTGGCTGGATTGCTGGATTTTGATACATTTGATGAGCGTATCCCGGATTCCCTGAAAATTGCGGAACAGTCTGGAATGGAAGTTATTTTTAAGACCGAAGATGCTGTACCGGATCATCCCAATACGGTCAAAATAAATCTATATGACGGAGATATCCAGCTTGAAGTTATCGGAATTTCCATAGGGGGCGGGACCATTGAAATTACCGAAATCAATTCGTTCAAGCTCAAGCTTTCGGGAGATCCAGCGATCCTCGTGATCCATGAGGACCGTTTTGGCATTATCTCCTCTGTCACTTCAATTCTAGCAAAGTATCAAATTAATATTGGCCATATGGAGGTTGCCAGGAAAGAAAAGGGTGAAACGGCGATCATGGTTATTGAAGTGGACCAGAAAATCGAGGACAAGATCATTGAGGAATTAAAAAAGCTTCAAAACGTTACGAGAGTAATCAGGATGGTTGAATGATGATCGAGTTGAAATTACGAGGCAGCAGGAGGACAAATCATGTTTCGAAATGTTGCGGAGCTTGTTAAATTAGCAGAACAGCAGCAAGTGAAGATTGCCGAGATTATGATTCGGCAGGAAATTGAAGTATCAGGCCTTTCACGTGAAGAAATTATCGCCAAAATGGATGAAAATTTAACGGTAATGGAAAAAGCAATCGAGCGCGGCCTGAACGGGGTAAAATCGCAAACGGGCCTTACCGGCGGGGATGCGGTGCTGCTCCAGAACTACATTAAAAGCGGCAGGGCGCTTTCGGGAAATCTGCTTCTGGATGCCGTCAGCAAGGCAATGGCAACAAACGAAGTGAACGCCGCAATGGGGATTATCTGTGCAACTCCTACAGCCGGATCAGCTGGTGTTGTTCCGGGAACATTGTTCGCCGTAAAGAACCAGCTGAACCCTACCCGCAAGGAAATGATCGAATACCTATTTACTGCTGCGGCATTCGGATTTGTCATTGCCAATAATGCCTCGATATCCGGGGCTGCGGGCGGATGCCAGGCGGAGGTTGGTTCTGCGGCAGGAATGGCTGCGGCATCCATCGTCGAAATGGCAGGCGGTACACCGAAGCAAGCCGCAGAAGCAATGGCCATCACGCTGAAGAATATGCTTGGGCTGGTTTGCGACCCGGTGGCGGGACTGGTGGAGGTGCCGTGTGTCAAACGGAATGCAATGGGGGCTTCCAATGCGATGACCGCGGCGGATATGGCCCTGGCCGGAATCACCAGCCGGATTCCATGTGATGAAGTGATTGCAGCGATGTATTCGATTGGCCAATCCATGCCTTCCTCCCTAAGGGAAACGGGTGAAGGAGGGCTGGCCGCCACACCGACTGGACGGAGGCTGGAAGCAGAGATTTTTGGGGAGCCAAAAGCCAGGCTCGCTGACTATTTGGTTTCCAGGGATTCCTGAATCTATAATAATGAAAGCCCGGCGAAATGAAGCCGGGCTTTTTTGATTTTACTTTAGGAAGGTAGCAAATCAGGCACTGGTGATAAAAACCCTTGGCCCAATGAAAAAGGTGCTTAGTCAAAGCCTCATGAAATAGTAAATTCTCGCGTGCAGCTCTTAGTCTTCCTGTAAATTCCACTTTCGTAGCCTGTACTGCAGGCTTTGCCTGCTCAACCCCAGGGCTTCAGCACTTTTGGTGACATTAAAGTCATGGGAAGAGAGCACTTTTTTCAAGTAGGAGATTTCTGCTTCTTCCATATATTCATCCAGAGGCTTGATTGTCTGTCCTTTTTGAATGTTGCTCTCCATCAGGTCTGCAGACTGTGTTTTTTCGCGGTGCAGAAGTTTCGGTTTATTCCTGAACTGGATTGGCAGGTGAAGGTAAGAAAGGGTGTCCCCGTATTCCATCAAATTCATCGAGCCTTCAATGATATGTTCCAGTTCCCGTACATTTCCCGGCCAGTCGTAGGAGTGAAAAAGGCCAAGCACCTCATCATCCAGTCTTTTTACATCCATTCCGAACAGAGAGCTGTATTTCCCGATAAAAAAGGAGGCAAGATCTTTAATGTCAGGCTTTCTTTCCCTAAGTGGAGGGATGAACAGCGAAACCACGCTTAAGCGGTAGTATAAATCTTTCCTTAAACGCCCATCTGCAATCGCATCAACAGGATCTTCATTGATTGTGGCGATAATCCGGACATCGACTGCCCGGTCCTTTGTATCGCCGACCCTCCGGACTGTTTTTTCCTGGAGTACCCGGAGCAGCTTCGCCTGGAGGGCAGGATTCAGGGAATTGATTTCATCTAAAAGCAGAGTGCCCCCTTCAGCCTGTTCAAAAAGGCCAGGGCGTTCGACCGCTCCTGTAAACGCCCCTTTTTTCGTACCGAAAAGCAGTCCTTCTAGTAAACTATCCGGGATTGCTGCACAGTTTTGCGATATAAAGGGCTTGGAGGAGCGCGGGCTTCCATTATGGATGCTTTGGGCGAACAATTCTTTCCCTGTTCCTGTCTCACCGGTTATGAGGATGGAAGAAGAGGTGCGGGCAGCCCGCCTGCCGGCTTCAATTACCTCCTGAAGACGATCGCTGCTCCCGATGATGCTGTCAAAGGTATGCCGGGCATCCCCTGTTTTAAGAAGGTTCTCCCGTACGAGACGTTCATATTTCGTCACATCACGTGCTATTTCAATCGCCCCGATGCGAACCCCGTCCTCTAAGAAAGGGAAGGTATCATTGATCGTCGTAATTTCCTGGGCTCTATTATTATAGTAAGTTTGTTTTGCATTCTGTACCATTTTGCCATCGCGGAGGGCCTCCATCAGAGTGCTGTTTCCATTGCTGTCGAAGGAAAAGACATCAAGCAGATTTTTATCCAGGACATCCTCCGTGCTCATTCCCTCAATTTCCCTCATTTTTTTATTGTAGATGATGGTCCTGCCTTCCTTGTTTACAGCATGAACTCCAACATTGATTTTATCTAAAATATATCTATAGATTTTATTCATTTGCATCTGATCGTCACCATTAGTATTTCCGTTCACAATATCCGCCCCCTTTTGCCATCTCCATTCTAAGGGAGATGGCAAAAGGGGTGCAATGTTTTTTTGCGCAAAAAAATTTATCGAGCATAGGAAAGGAGCCAAATTATTTTGCGTCGCTATATTAAAAAACTACTATATTCAGCGTGTTAAAAGTTGGCACGGAACTTGCATTTAAATAGGGTGAGAATTGATGCTGGATAAATGGGAGGAATTTAGAATGGTGCAGCCATACAAACATGAACCTTTTACAAACTTTAAGGATGAAGAAAATAGAAAAGCCTACCTTGCAGAATTAGAAGAGGTAGAACAATATCTTGGCCAGGACTATGATCTTTTGGTTGGAGGAGAACGCATTGCGACAGAGGATAAAATTATTTCTTGCAACCCAGCCAATAAGGAAGAGGTTGTCGGACGTGTTTCCAAGGCGAACCGCGAGATAGCAGAGAAAGCCATGAAGGCTGCGGTGGAGGCTTTCAAGACCTGGAAAAAAACAAAGCCCGAGCTGCGTGCGGATGTGCTATTCAAGGCCGCTGCCATCATCCGCCGGCGGAAGCATGAGTTTTCTGCCCTGCTGACAAAGGAAGCGGGCAAGCCGTGGAACGAGGCTGATGCTGATACAGCTGAGGCTATTGATTTCCTCGAGTTTTATGGCCGTCAGATGCTGGTGCTAAAAGACGGAGTGCCGGTTCAAAGCAGGCCTAATGAGTACAACCGCTATGATTATATTCCTCTTGGTGTGGGCATTATCATATCGCCGTGGAACTTCCCGCTTGCCATTATGGCAGGCACAACTGTTGCCGCGATTGTGGCCGGCAATACAGTCCTTTTGAAGCCGGCTTCT
Source organism: Mesobacillus foraminis (assembly GCF_004340465.1). GTDB lineage: Bacteria > Bacillota > Bacilli > Bacillales > Cytobacillaceae > Mesobacillus_B > Mesobacillus_B foraminis. The sequence goes on from NZ_SLVV01000011.1 coordinate 185,699, forward strand.
GCGACGCCGGTGGTTGCCGCTAAATTTGTGGAAGTAATGGAAGAGGCCGGTCTGCCTAAAGGTGTGCTGAATTTTGTGCCAGGCAGCGGTGCCGAGGTCGGAGACTATCTTGTTGACCATAAGGACACTCGGTTCATTTCCTTCACTGGCTCCCGCGATATAGGGCTCCGTATTTATGAGCGGGCATCCAAACCTGGCAATGGCCAAATTTGGCTGAAGCGTGTGATTGCGGAAATGGGAGGAAAAGATACGGTGGTAGTCGACAGTGAGGCTGATCTTGAACTTGCGGCACAGGCCATTGTAGCCTCAGCTTTTGGTTTCTCGGGACAAAAATGTTCGGCAGGCTCCCGTGCCGTTGTCGTCGAAGAAGTTTACGACCAGGTGCTGAACCGCTCAATCGAACTGACCAAGCAGCTGACAGTTGGAAATCCGGATGATCCGGACACCTATATGGGACCGGTCATTGACCAAAGCGCATTTAATAAAATTATGGGGTACATCGAGATTGGCAGGGAGGAAGGAGAGATTGTTGCCGGCGGTCACGGAGATGATACAAAAGGATACTTTATCCAGCCGACGATTATTGCCGGCCTTGATCCAAAATCCCGCATCATGCAGGAGGAAATATTCGGACCGGTTGTCGGCTTCAGCAGGGCTAGGGATTTCGACCATGCCCTTGAAATTGCCAATAATACCGAATACGGACTGACTGGTGCCGTCATAACTAGAAACCGTGAAAAAATTGAGAAGGCACGCGAGGATTTCCATGTCGGCAACCTTTATTTCAACCGGGGCTGTACCGGAGCCATCGTTGGCTACCAGCCGTTTGGAGGATTCAACATGTCAGGCACTGACTCCAAAGCTGGAGGACCGGATTACCTGCTGCTTCATATGCAGGCAAAAACAACTTCAGAATTATTTTAAAGGCTCCATAGCAGAAGGAAAAAGAGGGGTCCGAAGCACATCAAGGGCTCCTCGCAAACATCATTAGGAGGTCATTCAAAATGGCAAATGTGAATATATCAAAAAAGCTAATTGAAAAAACAGATAAATATGGAGCGAAAAACTATAACCCGCTGCCGATTGTGATCTCAAAGGCAGATGGAGTCTGGGTAGAGGATCCAGAGGGCCGAAGATATATGGATATGCTCAGTGCCTATTCGGCGGTGAACCAGGGGCATCGCCACCCGAAAATTATCCAGGCGTTAAAGGATCAGGCAGACCGTGTTACTTTAACATCCCGCGCGTTCCATAATGACCAGCTTGGACCATGGTATGAAAAAATCTGCAAGCTGACCAACAAGGAAATGGCCCTGCCGATGAACACAGGAGCAGAGGCCGTTGAAACAGCTGTCAAAGCAGCGCGGCGCTGGGCTTACGATGTCAAGGGAGTGGCAGAAAACCAGGCGGAGATCATCGCATGCATCGGCAATTTCCACGGACGTACCATGACAGCGGTATCCCTTTCTTCAGAGGAAGAATATAAGCGCGGTTTTGGACCGATGCTTCCTGGAATTAAATTAATTTCGTATGGAGATATTGAAGCGTTAAAGGCAGCAATCACTCCAAACACGGCGGCCTTCCTGATAGAACCGATCCAGGGCGAAGCAGGTATAGTCATTCCTCGTGAAGGATTCATGAAAGAAGCTTACGAGCTTTGCAGGGAAAACAAGGTCCTGTTCATTGCTGATGAAATACAGGCTGGCCTTGGTCGCTCAGGGAAAATGTTTGCGTGTGAATGGGAAGATGTAGACCCGGACATGTATATCCTTGGCAAGGCGCTTGGAGGAGGAGTTTTCCCGATTTCCTGCGTAGTGGCAAGTGAAGATATTCTTGGAGTTTTTAATCCGGGTTCCCATGGCTCGACGTTCGGGGGAAATCCAATGGCTTGTGCTGTATCAATTGCGTCCCTCGTGGTTTTGGAGGAAGAAAAGCTGGCTGAACGTTCTCTTGAACTAGGAAACTACTTTGCAGACAAACTGAAGGAAATCTCCAATCCGATAATCAAAGAAGTGCGTGGACGGGGATTATTTATTGGGGTCGAGCTGCACGAACCTGCAAGGAAATATTGTGAAGCGCTTAAAGAAGAAGGTTTGCTCTGCAAAGAAACACATGATACAGTCATCCGATTTGCTCCTCCTTTAATTATTTCCAAAGAGGAACTCGACTGGGCTATTGAGCGTATTAATAAAATCTTTGGCTAAGATCATAAAATGCTATCTATTAAATTCATGATGAGGTGCAGGAATGGGGAAGCAGGCAACGGCTGAAAAACAAATAAAAGCTGAAAAACAGTCAGAAAACAAAATCGAGGAATCGCTTAATCTGCTGGCTTCAACGCAGATTGTCATCAAGGAAGCCCTTGGCAAGCTGGGCTACAATGAGGAAATGTATGAGCTTTTGAAGGAGCCGCTCAGGATGCTGACGGTCAGGATCCCGGTAAGGATGGACGATGGCAGTGTTGAAATTTTCACAGGTTACCGGGCTCAGCATAATGATGCAGTTGGGCCGACGAAAGGGGGAGTCCGGTTTCATCCCGAGGTTGACGAGGATGAAGTGAAAGCTTTGTCGATGTGGATGAGTCTAAAATGCGGGATTGCGGATCTTCCTTACGGCGGCGGGAAAGGCGGAATCATTTGCGATCCCCGGCAGATGTCCCTTGGAGAGCTTGAACGTCTCAGCCGGGGCTATGTCCGGGCGATCAGCCAGATTGTAGGCCCAACTAAGGATATCCCTGCACCGGACGTGTACACCAATTCACAGATCATGGCCTGGATGATGGATGAATACAGCCGCATCCGCGAATATGATTCCCCCGGATTCATCACTGGCAAGCCGCTGGTCCTTGGCGGTTCTCAAGGACGGGAAAAAGCCACTGCCCAGGGTGTCGTTATTTGCATCGAGCAGGCCGCTAAAAAGCGGGATATCACCATTGAAGGTGCCACTGTTGTCATTCAGGGTTTTGGAAATGCCGGCAGCTACCTGGCCAAGTTTTTGCATGACGCCGGTGCGAAGGTAATCGGGATTTCGGATGCTTATGGAGCCCTGCATAATCCGGACGGCCTTGACATCGACTATTTGCTGGACCGGCGCGACAGCTTTGGCACAGTGACAAACCTGTTTGAACATACGATTACTAATGAAGAACTCCTTGAGCTTGAGTGTGATATATTGGTGCCTGCTGCGATTTCAAGCCAGATTACCCACAAAAATGCCCACAAAATCAAGGCGTCCATTGTTGTGGAGGCTGCCAATGGGCCTACGACGCTGGAAGCTACAAAGATCCTGTCCGAGCGGGGCGTGCTTCTGGTTCCCGATGTATTGGCCAGTGCCGGAGGTGTCACGGTATCTTATTTTGAATGGGTCCAAAATAATCAGGGATTTTACTGGAGTGAAGAAGAGATCAATGAAAAACTCAGAGCTGTCATTATAAAGTCATTTAATCATGTGTATAATACCGCTGAGCAGCGAAAAGTGAACATGCGACTCGCAGCGTATATGGTGGGTGCCCATAAAATGTCGGAAGCATCCAGGTTCAGAGGCTGGGTATAAACCACGCGGCTTCCTTAGAATCATCTTGCAAAGCCATTTACGCAAAGGCGTACCTGAACCTTTCGTGGTCTTCCAGATGCTGCGGCTATTAATGATTAGCATCCTTCATCCACCTGGAATGATCCGGGGGGATGACAATTTATAGGGATGTATCTTTTATAGACAAAAGATTATTCATTTTAAATACCAAGGAGGCATTAGCCGTGTGGGTACTTACGCATTATTCCGAAGCTGGCATAAAAATGTACGAGTTTGACAATAAAGAAGAGGCGAAAGAGAAATATAAGAATACACCTGGAAACAAAATCTTTTCCGAGGTCATTTACTTTACAGATTTTCCGGTGCCTGAGTTTGTATAATGACTTCATTCTTATCAAGAGTCCTGCATTGGGGCGTCCTTGGTTTTAAACACCGCAGTAAACCAGATGCTTATAAAGGTGAAAAAAGCAGAGGAATTATCTCCTCTGCTTTTCTGCTGTAATGGGGTTTAAATTAGAAGGTCATGCTCCCGCTGCCAAGTAGTTAAGAAGCTGTCCTTGAGTTTCTCCTATCCTTTTAGAAAGGCAATATTTAAAAATAGACATTAAGATCATAAAAATAATCAAATTTTTCCAGTCCAATGACAGCCTTCCATTGTTTGGCTGAATGATCCCGAAAGCTATAATGCTCCAGAACCATTTCTTCTCTGTCCATTTGAACCTGCTTGAACTCTCTTTGCCGTCCCGCTCCCTTTTTTTATTCTCGTATCTTGCCCAGATAACGATAATCAAAATATCCAGTACGGAGGATAGCGATATAGCTGTTAGCACAAAGGAATTTGACGGCCTCCACTGGTTGCTGGGCTCTAATTCTTTTTTCGCTTTTAACGCTTCATACTTTCCTAATTCCCTGCTAAACTCTTCTGTAATGCCAGGAGATGCAGGTTCCTGCTCATCAGTGATGCTAAAGGAGAAAGTAAAATAAAACAGGGAGGCTAATAAAACCAGATATGTTCCGAAAAAGATAAAGGCAAGCCTGCTGCTATTATGAGGGGTGGTTTTCAGAAAGAGAACCTCCTTTAGAAAAATATGGCAGTTGGTTTACTTCTATTTTAGCAACGGGAATACGGTGAAAATGCTGATAACCTTGACACTTTTATGAACTTTTTCTTGAGGGTATAACCTTTAGGCAGACAGTTTTTCTAAAAATAATGAAACAGTTATGAGGGCAAAACGTCTATAATAGGCAGGGGGAAAAATAAAAGTTTCATAGTTCCACCTCAAGTGAAACAGTGGGAGTCAGACTGCGAGTGATATGATTAGTAGTCAAAGGGAAACAGCCCAGACCACCAGAAAAATGAATTCGTGGAAAAAGGAGAATCATCTATGAGGTTAAGCAGTGTATTCAAGGGAGCTTTAATGCTTCTGATTATCTTGTTCTTTATGAATAATACAGTCTTGGTGAAGGCATCAAGCAATGATGAGGAAAGCATTAACGAAAAATATGGATTGCCAATTTTGGTTTACGGAGAAGCCCTGTCCGAGACACAAAAGGATGAAGTAAGGAAACTTCTAAAAGTGAATGATACAAGCAAGGTCAAGGAAATCACTGTGACAGGGGACGACCTGGTTCACTATATTAAAGGGGATCGTCACTCAAACATGTATTCTTCTGCTAAGATTACAAGAAAGGATACCGGAGAAGGACTGGTCATTAATCAGGTTACCCCAGAAAACATTACCGAGGTTACTGACGAGATGTACGCAAATGCCTTATTGACAGCTGGTATACAGGATGCAGTAGTTGATGTGGCATCTCCGGTAAAGGTCAGCGGACATTCCGCACTTGTTGGAATTTATAAGGCTTATGATGAGGGGAAAGGCACTGAGCTCAGTGAGGAACGGACCGAGGTGGCTAATGAAGAGCTGAACCTGGCGACGGATCTGGCCAAAAAAGAAGGCATGGACCAAGATAAGGTAAGCGAACTCCTTACAGAGATAAAAAAGGAAATTGCTGAACAGAATCCAGCCAGCAAAGAGGAAATAGAGAAAATTATTGACGAAAAGCTCAAAACCTTGGAAATTAGCCTAAGCGCCGAAGACCGGCAGCTGTTAATCGACCTGTTCGAAAAAATGAGAGATCTGAATATCAACTTTGATAACGTTAAAACCCAGCTTGAGAACCTTTCCCAGGACATACAGAAAAGGATTGATGAAGCGGTAGGGGATAAAGGGTTCCTTCAATCTGTATCAGATTTCTTTAAGGAATTGATTGATAGCATAAAAAATATCTTTTCCTAGAAAGTTGCTGTAAAAACAATGGTTAACACAAAACAAAAACACCGGAGCGGAAAAAATCATCCCGTTCCGGTGTTTTATTTAAAAGTAAAGTACATAGATTAGCAAGGCCAGGACAATTCGATAAATCGCGAAAGGCACAAGCTTGATTCGATTGATCAGCTTTAGGAAGAATCGCATTGAAATCAGCGCAAAGACAAAAGCCGTAATAAATCCTGCAGCCAGGAACGGGAAGGCATCCAATGTGAAGTACTCCCAGTTTTTTAGCAGGGATATGAAACTCGCACCTGCCATAATCGGAACCGCCATGATAAAAGTAAAATCAGCAGCGGCACGGTGGCTCATACCGAGCAGGACTCCGCCGGATATCGTTGAACCGGAACGGGAAAACCCAGGCCAAAGAGAGAAGCATTGAATCAGTCCAACGGCAAAAGCCTTTTTGTAGGTGATTTGGTCAACAGTCTGGATCTGAGGATTCTTGGCACCAAAATAATCAGCGAAAATCATGAAGATGGCCCCTACAACCAGCCCAATCAGGACGGTTTCAAGGGAGAATAAGTGCTCGTCAATATAATCTTCAAACAGGACACCCAGCACGCCGGCAGGGATAAGCCCAACAATTACCTGGGAAAGCTTTAGACGAGTCTGAGATCCAGCAGCTTCCTTTCGCTTTCCCAACCCAAGCATTTCAATGAATCGGTTTCGGAAGATAATGACTACAGCAAGGATAGACCCAAGCTGGATAACAACCTTAAAAGTATTTGCAGCGTATTTCCCTAATATATCCTGAGATTGAAGCCACATATCATCAACGATAATCATGTGCCCTGTTGAGGAAACAGGAGCGAATTCTGTTAAACCTTCGACCATACCCAAAATGACCGCTTTTATAATATCAAAAAAGTCAATTGTCATAGGCTCTCCTTTTTACTTTATAAATTAATTTATTTTGTAATAGATTGGGAGAAAAATAGCGGCTCCCAAACAAAAACCCACCCTAAGAAGTATAAACAATAAGCATGTAAGAATCAATGCAATAAAAAAAACAGCCCCTAATGGGACTGCTGATGGATGAAGTGCATTTAAACTCCTTTGAATGCCTGACGGTAGACCTCGGCGAGCTCGGTTACAAGAGGCAGCTTAGGATTGGCCGTGGTACATTGGTCCTCAAAGGCACGTTCTGCCAGATAATCGACCTTGCTTTCAAACTCAGCCTTATCGACTCCGTTTGCTTCAATGCTCATTGGGATATTCAGTTCCTGAGCGAGCCTGATGACAGCCTGGATCAGGCTCTCAACGCCTTCTTCCGTAGTTCTGGCTGGCAAACCAAGCGTCCTTGCAATCTCGGCGTAACGCTTGTCGGCGATGAAGTGCTCATATTTAGGGAAAGCTGTAAATTTTGTTGGCTTCGCAGCATTGTATCGAATAACATGCGGCATCAGGATCGTATTGGAGCGGCCATGGGCAATATGGAATTCTGCACCAAGCTTATGCGCCAGACTATGGTTGATGCCAAGGAAAGCGTTGGCAAAGGCCATGCCGGCTATGGTAGAAGCGTTGTGCATCTTTTCTCGTGCGAGTTCATCGCTGCCATCACGGTAAGCCCTTGGCAAGTATTCAAATACAAGCTGGATTGCCTTGATGGCAAGCCCGTCAGTATAATCGTTCGCCATTACGGATACATAGGCCTCGATTGCGTGAGTCAGGACGTCCATTCCAGTATCAGCTGTTACTGTCTTAGGAACTGTCATGACAAACTGAGGGTCAATAATAGCTACATCCGGTGTCAGTTCGTAATCGGCCAATGGATACTTGATATTGGCATTTTTATCAGTAATGACGGCGAAAGAAGTTACTTCAGAACCCGTTCCGGAAGTAGTCGGGATGGCAACGAATTGTGCTTTTTGACCCAGTTTTGGATATTTGACCACACGCTTCCTGATATCCAGGAATTTTTGTTTCAGGCCATGGAAATCAGCATCCGGGTATTCATAGAAGAGCCACATTCCTTTTGCAGCATCCATTGCTGACCCTCCGCCTAAGGCAATGATAACGTCCGGCTGGAAGTTTGCCATCATTTCGGCACCCTTCATGACTGTCTCAATGCTTGGATCCGGTTCAACATCGGAGAAGATTTCACAGTGGACATAGTCAGGGCGCTTTCTCAGATAATAGAGTACTTTATCCACATAGCCCAGCTTCACCATGCCGGGGTCTGTCACAATTAATGCCTTTGAGATGTTCGGCATCTTCGCAAGGTACTGAGTTGAGTTCTTTTCGAAATAAACCCTTGATGGGACTTTAAACCACTGCATATTGGCATTCCTTCTCGCGATTTTTTTTATGTTGATTAAGTGAATGGACCCAACATTGGTTGATACAGAGTTGCCGCCGTATGTTCCGCAGCCAAGGGTCAGGGATGGCATGTAGGCATTGTAGATGTCGCCTATTGCTCCCTGGGAAGAAGGAGCGTTGACAATAATCCTCCCGGCCTTCATTTTCAGTCCGTATTCCCTTATGACATCCTGGTTCGTAGTATGAATCACGGCAGAGTGGCCGAGCCCGCCGAATTCAAGCATTTCCTGGGCCCTTTCCATGCCTTCTTCCAGATTACCAGCTTTGTAGCATGCGAGCACAGGACTCAACTTCTCGCGGGACAGCGGAAATTGTGGGCCTACGCCTTCCAGTTCTGCAATCAGGATTTTTGTATCTTCAGGTACACTGACACCGGCCATATCAGCAATTCTCCAGGCGGGCATCCCGACAATATCCGCGTTGACCGCACAGGTATTTTCGTTGATGACAAGCTTTTCAACCTTCAGTTTTTCCTCAGGGTTCAAGAAGTAGCATTTGTTGGCTGTCAATTCCCTCTTCACTTCTGTATAGATTTCCTTATCAATGATGACAGCCTGCTCAGAGGCACAGATCATTCCGTTGTCAAATGTCTTTGATAAAATCAAGTCATTTACTGCCCGCTGGACATTGGCTGATTTTTCAATATAGCATGGAACATTTCCTGGTCCTACTCCAAGGGCGGGTTTACCGGAGCTGTATGCTGATTTCACCATTCCGGATCCTCCGGTTGCAAGGATCAGGGAAACATTATGATGGTTCATCAGTGCTTGCGTTGCAGCCACGGATGGCGCCTCAATCCATTGGATACAGTTTTCCGGAGCACCGGCTTTGATTGCTGCATCCCTTACAACTCTGGCAGCCTCACTGCTGCATCTTTGGGCTGATGGGTGGAAGGCAAAGATGATGGGATTCCTGGTTTTAATTGAGATCAAGGCTTTGAACATGGTGGTTGAGGTAGGGTTGGTAACCGGCGTGACGCCTGCTATTACGCCTACAGGCTCCGCTACTTCCAGGATGCCTTCATGTTCATTTTCATTGATGATTCCGACGGTTTTATCGTACTTGATGTTGTGGTAGACATATTCAGTAGAGAACATATTTTTGATAATTTTATCTTCGTAGACGCCCCGCTTGGTTTCTTCTATTGCAAGCCTGGCAAGGGGCATATGCTGGTCAAGCCCGGCAAGAGCCATTTCCTTCATAATGTCATCAATCATTTCCTGTGTGAATCCGCGGAAATCTTCCAGGGCTTTCAACCCTTTATTCACCAAACCATCAATCATTTCGGATACATCCTGCTTCTCTTTTAAAACCTTTTCGTCTACAGCCATCTTATTATCCCTCCATCTTATATTGTGAAATTATTCACATGATTAAGCAGAAAAACAAGGCTACTCACAAACCGGGTTTCTTGGTATCTTGTCAAAATAAATATCATTTGTGATCCGTGAGCATTTTTTCACAATGATGACAAAATTGACTGTCCAGATAACAGTGGGGATGTCTTCATTATCCTTAAACATCATCGCTTCGAATTCATCGCCTACCATCTCTTCGAATGAATCGAGGGTGTATGTTTCAGTATCAGTTGAGAAGGGCTTCCATTCGCATAAGATCATGTTTTTCACTCCTTGTGTTCTTTCTTGATTTAAATATACCATGAACCATACATAATAGTTTGTGAAGTATTGAACAAAGTATGTCTGTTTATAGAGCGCTTTCACGCAACGATCTAGTTCCGGTATGTCTGTGTTCCCGGGATAGCATTTTCTAACAGGCTGTTATTTTAGGATAATGAATGCTGCAGTCAAAATCCTTGTGGGCAATTCTATATGAACACGCGCAGAATAGAGCCGTTGTTCTTTTTGCTTTTTTCTGAATTTATACTAAAAAAACATGGCTTTTCATCTATAATAGAATTAGAAGCAGGGGAGGGAGTGAGAACAAGTGACTATTAGTTACATCAATTTCGGGGAAATCCTTCGTTCATTAAGACTTTATAAAGGAATGAGTGCAGAAGATGTTGCTAAGGATATCTGTTCGACAGAAGATTTGCATCAGTTTGAAAAGGATAAAAAGTATCCCACTATCGATCAGCTCTATAAGATTGCCTCTAAATTAAATGTGGAGCCGCTCCACTTCTTTGATTTCGCAGCAGCTGGCTCTGCGAATTACGTTACAGCCGTTTTTGATTTGATAAAAAAATACAAAAGGGACAGAAATTATAAAGCTATTAGTGAAATTGTGGAGCAGGAAAAGGGAAATCCGCTTTTTAACCTTCCATCCAGCAAGCAGTTCCTGCTGTGGCATGAAGCAATCTGTCTGTATTATTTAGGAGAACCCGGAGAAAAAGAAGCCAAAAGAACAATAAAAATGCTCTATCAGGCAATTGAGCTGACAAATCCCTCCATGAAGGGCCTGACAGAAAGAGAAATAGAGATTTTGATTGCAATTGCCTTGATAGAAAAAGACTCCAGCAATTACAGGGAAGCAATCTCCTTGCTGAAAGAGGCCTTGAATGCCATGGAGGAATTACCGATGATATCGGATCCCAGAGTGCAATTAAGAGCTTTGTTTGGCCTGGCCCAGTCGCTGTCCAACTCTGAAAATTACAGCGAGTCACTGATATACAGCAATAAAGGTTTAAGCCAGTGCATCAACGATGAAATCATGTATCTATTCGGCGAATTTTATTATCAGTCCGCGCACAATTACATTCTCATGGGCAACATTGACAAGGGGGAAGAGTATTTACAAAAGTCAATCCAGATATTTGATTTGCAGAGAAATGATCAGTTTGTAAATCTGGTAAAGTCCGAATTGAAAAAAATATCGGAATAGTGATATTATTTAGGTGAATATCTATATTATAGAAAGGGGGGAAACTAAAAATGAAGAAAAAATTAATTAGTTTTGCATTCGTTTTGGGTTTACTGGGCTTAGCTTATTTTGGATTTAGCGGCTCTAATCTAGCGGGGGGAGGCTTGAAGGACCTTCCAACACAGCACGGAATCAAGCTGGCAGACCTTCCGACACAGCACGGAATTAAGCTGGCCGACCTTCCAACGCAGCACGGAATCAAGCTGGCAGACCTTCCAACGCAGTACGGAATCAAGCTGGCCGACCTTCCAACGCAGCACGGAATCAAGCTGGCCGACCTTCCAACACAGCACGGAATCAAGCTGGCCGACCTTCCGACACAGCACGGAATTAAGCTGGCCGACCTTCCAACGCAGCACGGAATCAAGCTGGCAGACCTTCCAACACAGCACGGAATCAAGCTGGCAGACCTTCCGACACAGCACAGCCCAGGAATCAATCAAGCGTAGAATGCGGCAAAAGGCTAAGATCCCCTTAGCCTTTTTATAATGTAGTAGAACCATGCTGTTTTTATCTTCTTCAACTTTCCTGAGAAGTGTATATACTATCCTTTCCTGCGGCCCTTTAACGGGCAACTGCCAGGATTGATACTGTAAAAATAAACGCAGGAATCTACTGATTCCTGCGTTTATTTTATCGTCAGACCAGCCTTTCAAGATTGACCCGTTTATGGATGGCATACATGATGGGGATGCCGGCAGCGAGAACCGCCACTTCGCCGGCAGCTGTCGTAAGCCATGTGAAAAGAAAGGGCAGCTTGAAAGCCAGTTTCAGTTCAAAGGCAATTATAAACATGTTAAAGGTAAAAACCATTGTGTTTATAACCATCAGACCTAATTTACTCTTGATAAAGCGCCCGGCTAAAATAGTGATTAATAGTGAAATGACTGAATGGGCAACTCCAAATACAAGGTCGTAAGCAACCATTGGAGAAAAGAATAAGTTGGTCAGAAATACTCCCAGTACAATTCCGTAAAAATAGTTCTTGTTAAAGACAATCAGATGGTTAAACATCTCTGATACGCGGAATTGAACGTTAGTAAAGCCAAAAGGCTGGATGACCGCCGACACGGCGATATAAAGTGCGGCGACAAGCCCATTTCCTGCTAGTGTACGAATATTCATGATGATCTCTCCTTAGTTTTTTATCGTGGGAGGATTTCGAACCACGCCGAGCAAGACTCGAAAAACAATAGTTAAGTATAATGGATAACAAGCTGATTGACAATGCCAATTCTTACAATCTTATAACTATGAAAAAAGGAGAAGCATATGCTTCCCCTTCTGAATCATTTTTGTCTGAAGACATCCATGAATGCATGGGTAATTTCTAGTCCCTGAAATAAAAATAAACTTGCTGCACTGATTGAAAAGAAACCAATCAATAAGAAACGGACCATTAACATGTTATATTCCTCCCCTTTAATTCATTGTTTGAATTTTAGGGAGCTAGGATCACATAATTGGACTGGTAAAAGACAGCCATTGAAAATTGGAGCCTGCGATAAATAATAATTGTCAGAGTCAGCAAGAACATGACTGTACACAGGACAATTTCTGGTGAATGTTTTACGAGATGTAAATGTATAGAATCATTTTTATCATCGCTATCCAGGGAAAAAGATTCAGAGTCTGATTGCATGATTCCGGCTGCAGTGGTTTTTCCATCGGCACTGCTTCCGCCGTGGCCGAAAAAGTTTGGTAAAAACAGGCCGGAAAAGATGGTGAGAAGCAGAATAGTGGCAAGCAGCTTAGTATGTTTAGCCATCGACTTCCCCCTTTTTGCAGATAATATTAATCATAAACACTTTGATTACATTTGAAAACTAAAAAGTTTTGACAAAAACTCCAAAAAAATACGCACCATTTCCAGTGCTATCCCGTAAAGTAAATTGGATACCGTAATAAATGTTTGACAAAATGGCTGCAGATGGATTATAGTTTAAATAATTATTTGAATAGTTCTCCTAAAGGGGAGTAGCTTTTACAGCAGAGTCGTCATTTCGGAGGTTTCAATCTCCCGGCTTTGTTGGCAACGGAAGTTGTTAGCAAGACCTTTGCCGTTTGGTAAAGGTCTTTTATTGTCTTTTTAACCTTTACCAATCCAGGTAAAGGTTTTTTTGTTTTTACAGAGACCGATACGAACGTTCATAATACTAAACTTTTAATGGATTGGAGAGAGGGAACATGAAAAAAAGAAGAGTAAACTTCCTGGAACTGGTCAAGAAAAACAAAGAAGAACTATTGAAGAATCAGAGAGAATTGGAAAAGATTGAGCTACGCATTGATGCAAGGCACAGCAAGCAGGAAAATTAACGGAAGATTAATTGGGAGGAAACTATGATACTAAGGAAATACATGTCTCTTTTAGGAATAGGTTCAGCTAAAATCGATCTGATTCTCCAGAAGGACACATATAAGCCTGGCGAAATGGTCCATGGATATTTCCTGATAAAGGGCGGGACAATTGAACAGCAGCTTAAACGGATTGAATGTGACCTGGTGATGGTTGATTCTGAGGCTGATGAAGAGAGAATTATGGATACTGTCACAATCCTGACTTCAACCTTGATTGAGTCCCAGGCGGCCAACCAGATTTCTTTAACCTTCCGTCTGTCTGACTCAGCCCGGCCTTCATCCGAAACCTTATCCTACCGCTTTAAGACAAGATTGGTATTCAGTGAAGGTGTGGAAAGCATCGATCAGGACGCTATTAAAATTGTATAACATTTTTTGCATCACTTACTGCCATAAATCTTGTAACGATCCTAGAAACGAAAGGTGATCATGTGCTTAAATTCCTAAAAAGAATGAAATTCGTATTAAAGTTCTGGAAATCCCTTCCCTTCATAAAAGATTTTTTCTTTTCACGGGAAGTAGAATCTTATAAAAAAACATTAACCCTTTTGGTGATTCTCACCTATGCCTTTTTTCCTTTTGATCTGATCCCGGACTTTTTCTATCTGTTCGGAATCGTCGATGATGCAGTGGTAATTGGCTTCATCATAGAGAGAATGGTTAAATGGGCTCCCGAAGCATTAAAGAAGAAACATCAGCTTGATTAGTAGATAATATAAGGAGGAAACAAATTAAGTGGATATCTCAATTTTGTTCGAGTATGGGTGGGTGCTATTATTGCTAATAGCACTGGAAGGCTTACTGGCAGCCGATAATGCCCTGGTATTGGCTATTATGGTAAAGCATCTTCCTGAAGAAGACAGAAAAAAGGCGCTTTTCTACGGGCTTGCAGGTGCATTCGTGTTTCGTTTCGCCTCATTATTTATCATCTCATTCCTTGTCGATGTTTGGCAGGTTCAGGCAATTGGCGCTCTGTATTTGCTGTTCATTGCAATTAACCATATTGTGAGAAAACTCGTCTTTAAAAATAAGGAAGAGAATAAAATAGAGAAAGAAAAGAAAAAATCGGGTTTCTGGGGTACCGTCTTCAAAGTGGAGCTGGCGGATATCGCCTTTGCAGTAGATTCTATATTGGCTGCTGTCGCCTTGGCCATGACTCTGCCGAACACACCGCTGCCTAATATTGGAGGAATGGATGGCGGAAAATTCCTTGTTATCTTCGCCGGTGGACTGATTGGTTTGATCATTATGCGATTTGCTGCAAACATGTTTGTAAAACTCCTGCATTCTAGACCGGGCCTTGAAATTGCCGCATTTGCAATTGTCGGCTGGGTGGGTGTCAAGCTTGCGGTATTAACTTTAGGGCATCATGATATCGGGGTCATTTCCCACGATTTTGCACACTCGACTGAGTGGAAGCTGATTTTCTACACCATCCTGATAGGAATAGCAGCAGCGGGATGGTTCTTGACGAAAGAAAAGAAAGAGAGCCAAACAGCCGCTTAATGATGATCAGAATACAGAAAAGCTGCTCGGAAAGGGCGGCTTTTCACCATATTTACTATTAAGAAAAGAGGAGACTTGAATTGTATTCATTCAGTGAATTAGCTCAAAGCGTAAAATTCTCGAAGAAGGGCTCGAAAATAATACTGAATGACAAGGCTTCGGAACTGGAATTAATAGGGGCAGGAAGGAGTGCCTTTGCATTCAGGATCCAATCGACCGACAAAGTGTTAAAGGTCTTTTTTTCGCCCTTTGAACACATTGCAAAAGAAGAAGCAGCCATCTATAAAGCCCTTCAGAGAAATCCGTTTTATCCGTACCTGTACGACCACGGTGATAATTACCTTGTGATCGACTATATCGCCGGCAATACCCTGTTTGATTGTCTGACGAAAGGGATCGCCATAAGGGCTGACCATATTAAACAAATAGATGAAGCCTTGTCACTTGCAAGGGAAAGAGGGCTGAATCCCTCTGATATCCACTTGCGGAATATCATCGTCACGCCTGAGGACACAATTAAACTTATTGATGTTGCCCGATTCCGTCAAGTTAAAAAATGCTCACAGTGGGATGATCTTAAGGCGGCCTACAAAATGTTCTACCGGCACCGGATGTTCCCGAAAAAAACTCCGGAGAAAATTTTAAATGCTATCGCAGCACTATACAAGAAAAACCTGCTGCCATCGTTTCACTAAAAGGTAACAAAAATTCCTTCATATTTTTACATGGAAATGGAAATGATGGGGCGGTGGGTCTTCATACAATAAGAAGAAAATGTATTTTCGTGGTAAACTGCTAAAAATAAATTACTTTTACTCATGGAGGCTGGTTTTTTGGGAACCGAAATATTGGTCCTGATTGTTTTAATTATTTTAAATGCGTTTTTCGCCGGATCTGAAATGGCGCTTGTTTCATTGAATGATAATAAGGTCAAATTAATGGCAGACGGCGGAAATCCAAAGGCAAAGAAGGTTCTGGCCTTGCTGGAACAGCCCGGCAACTTTCTTGCTACTATCCAGATCGGAATTACCCTGGCTGGGTTCCTGGCGAGTGCTTTTGCGGCGGGAAGTTTTGCGGGCACGCTTGCACAGGCACTTTATCAGATGGGTGTTCCTCTTGATCAGGATATGCTGGAAACTCTTTCAACGGTTGTCATTACACTGATTTTGTCTTATTTTACACTGGTCCTTGGGGAACTCGTTCCAAAGCGGCTTGCTTTGCAGAAGGCCGAGGCCATTTCCTTCTTTGCCGTCACCCCGCTGACACTTCTGGCAAAAGTAACATTTCCGTTTGTAAAACTGTTGAATATGTCAACAAATGGGATTGTCCGGCTGTTTGGAGTCGACCCGAATGCGGATGATGAAAAGGTCACCGAGGAAGAAATTCGAATGATGGTGGACGTTGGTGAAGAAAAAGGGACGATCCAGGAAGCCGAAAAAGAAATGATCAACAACATTTTTGAATTCAATAATAAGACGGTTTCTGACATCATGATGCACAGGACGAATATCGTCGCAATCCCGATTAGCTGCAGCCTGAAGGAAACCATCCAGATCGTGAATGAAGAAAAGTATACGAGGTTTCCTGTATACGAGGATAGCATCGACCATATTGTTGGAATCCTGCACGTGAAGGACCTGATCCAGTTTGTTGAAAACGACTATGGAGACAGCTTTAGTTTGAGGGATCTGCTGCGTGAGCCGTATTATGTGCTCGAATCGATTAAGATCGACCATTTATTCAGGGACATGCAAAAGAATAATGTTCATTTCGCCATTGCGATTGATGAGTACGGCGGGACGGATGGGATTGTCACAATTGAGGACTTAATTGAAGAAATTGTTGGGAATATCTTTGACGAGTATGATGAGCCCTATTCGGACGTGGCCGATATTGCCGAAATTGACCCCTATAATTTTTACATGTCTGGAACAACTAATCTCTATGAAGTCGAAGATGTCCTTAAGGTGGACTTGCCGACACAGGAATATGATACATTGAGCGGATTTATGATTGGACAGCTCGGTTATATTCCGGCAACGGATGAACGGCCGGTTCTTGAGTACAAAAATATTCTGTTTGCAGTTGAAGAAATGAATGACAGAAGGATTGTGAAGGCTAGAGTAACGGTCAAGCAGACAGCAATGGATGTTCAATAATGATGAGGCAACTGTGTACCTGCAGTTGCCTTTTTTATGGGGCTGAAACATGTAAAAAAACCGTGCACATGCGGAGGAACTGTGGTACGATACTCTTTGTTTTTAGTGGAGTAAAGAAAAGAAAAGAAGGTGACCAATATAGGAACTGCAACCGTTTCGTCCAAAAAGGGAATAGCAAAGGATTTGAATTTGTTTTTCCTCACTTGGCCTATTTTTTTAGAAGTGTTTTTGTTTATGCTTATGGGGATTGCCGATACGTTGATGCTAAGCGCTATTTCAGATAATGCGGTTTCGGGAGTAGGAGCATCCAATCAATATTTGCATATCGCAATATTAATCCTCGAGGTAATTGGGAACGGGGCTTCTATTGTGGTAGCGCAATATATTGGTGCCCGTAAATATAAAGACGCAGCAAAAATCTCGGCGCTTGCCATTACCTTGAACCTGATGATGGGCCTTGTGATCAGCTCCCTGTTCCTTCTTTTCGGAGGAAGCCTGCTTGAAGGCCTGAATTTAAAAGGGGAAGTGCTGGCCTATGCGAAAAGTTACCTCGGGATTGTAGGGGGCTTTATTTTCCTGCAGGCGTTAATCAATTCACTGTCGGCGATTATCCGCGTCCATGGACACACAAAGGAAGCGATGTTCGTTTCGCTTGGAATGAATATCTTCCATGTTATCGCCAACTACGCGTTGATTTTCGGAAATTTTGGATTTCCGGAATTAGGAGTTCAAGGTGCTGCTATTTCTTCTGCCGTCAGCCGTTTTCTTGCCTTGATTGTTTTCTTCTGGCTTCTGTACCGAATTATGGAGGTTCGGGTCAAAATAAACTATTATTTCTCGATTTCAAAGGATTTTATCGCAAAAATTCTAAAGATCGGCATCCCGTCTGCATTTGAACAGATCATGTACCAAACTTGCCAAATCGTGTTTCTGTACTATGTAACTTACCTCGGTGAGGCTTCTATGGCAGCGAGACAGTATGCCAACAATGTTTCCATGTTCATTTACTTATTTGCCATAGCCATAGGAATGGGAACCTCGATCATTGTTGGCCGTCTGGTTGGCGGAAATAAAGCGGATGAGGCGTATGTCCGGGTTTGGAAAAGTGCACGGATCGCCAGTCTGGTCACTCTTGGGATGGTGGTACTCGTTGTATTATTCAGGGAGCCGTTAATTGGAATCTTTACCGACGATAAAGAAATTTCAACGCTTGCTGCTAATGTGCTCATTTTAAGCATTGTCCTGGAGACTGGCAGAACGCTAAATATCGTATTTATCAATTCCCTGCGTGCTTCCGGTGATGCCAAATATCCGGTCTGGATTGGAATGTTGTCAATGGTCCTGATGAGTCTTCCGCTTGGCTATCTCCTGGTCTTTCAGCTGGAGATGGGGCTGGCGGGTGTCTGGCTTGCTATTGCAGCCGATGAGTGGACACGTGCCGTTATCATGTTCTTCAGGTGGAGGAGCAGAGCGTGGGAAAAACATGCTCTGGTTAAACAGGGTGAAGAAATGCCGGTGCCCGCGGCTGCGCATTGACGCATGAATAAGGTGAATCATTAAAAGGTGCCTGACCCCCTTTAGTATGCTAAAGGGGGTCAGGCACTTTTTTATAGGGTGAGCTGGAGGTAGAGGACGTTTTGCCACTCGCCGAATTTGAATCCAACCTCGGTGATCCTTCCGGCAAGTTTGAATCCGAACTTTTCATGGAGCTTGACGCTGACATCGTTCCCTTCTGTGATTCCTGCAATGATGGCGTGGAAGTCCAGTTCCCTTGCCCTCTTAAGGATTTCGGTCATTAAGGCTCTTCCGATTCCTTTTCCGCGGAACCTGCTGGAGAGATAGATGGACACTTCTGCTGTCCTTGCATAGGCAGCCTTTTCATTGTACATGGACAATCCACAGTAACCCGCAATCTCCCCTTCAACCTCTGCAACAATTAAAGGGTATTTTCCCCCATATTTATGAAACCACTTTGTCCGCTGTTCCAGAGTTTGTTCTTCTAAATCAAAAGTTGCAGTGAGATTGCGGACTGCATCATTATAAATATCGAGCATCCCCGGCAGATCTTCTATTTTTGCCTCGCGTATGATCAACTTGACCTCTCCTTTTGCCACAATTTTACACTTTTATCTCCAGATTCCTGATAAAATAAAGGCAGAAACCCGCTAAAATATTATCTCTCCAAATGATTCAAAATAAAAGAATTTTTCTGCCGGGAAGTGAATACATGAATTACAGGCACCTCGGGAGGAGAACGTCTCCATGCTTTATCTGCCGGGGAGACAGATGCCGTCTTCAACTATTTTGTACGGAAGGCATGCAGCAGGGGGAAAGGATATTCAGAACAGAAAGGAGTGAGCATGAATGACAAAGCGCAGAATAAAAGCCAATCAATTGGAGTTCCTGCAGAGTGAGCTTCGGCATTGGGAAGAAACCGGCATGTTAAGTGCAGATAAGGCGGGGGAACTGGAAGGGCTGTATGAAATCCGAACCGTCTCCTTTACTAAGACTCTGCTCTACGCCGGGGCGATCCTGATTGGTGCAGGAATCTTGAGCCTGATTGCCAGCAACTGGGGGGAGATTGGAAAGCTTGCTAAATATTTGTTTATCCTTGTCATGTTTATCGGCTGCAATGCAGCAGGGTACCGGCTCGAAAGGAATTTTCCGAAAACAGCCAAAAGTTTTTTCTATCTCGGCGTGCTGGTGTTCGGTGCTGGGATTTTCCTGATTGGACAGATGTTCCATTTTGGCGGGGATTTTGAGGATGCATTTTTATGGTGGTCGCTTGGCATTCTGCCTTTAGCCTGGTTTTTGCGGGATAAATGGATTTTATTGGCCTCATCGCTGTTTACTCTTATCTATATGACAAATGGTCAATATCTGGGGGGAGATGAGGTTCCCTACTGGATTGTGCTGTGGATTGCAGCCATCTATTTCCTTAATAAAAAAATCGGATTCCTTCCGTTGACCGGCTTTGTTAATGGAGTACTGGTGCTGACATTTATAGCAGCCATTCTTAATGCAGTCCTCGATGGAGTGAACAGCACAGCCTATATTTACGGCCTTATTTACCTGCTGATTGGAGCGGGTCTCATCATCAAGAGAGAAAAAATACATTCAGTTTATATCTTATTGGGGCATATAGTCCATGGAGGGGCGGCTTTATTCTTGTCCTTTGGAGAGAGCTGGCCGGCTGATTGGATTTATCTCCCGTTCTCAATCCTTTATATACTCTTTATTTTATTTTTAATAAAAGGCGGCAGTCTTTATAGCATCATCATTCTCTGCGGCATGATCTTCCGTTTTTATCTGGATCTCACCTTCGACTTTATGCCTAAATCCCTGGTGTTCATCATAGGAGGTCTCCTCTTGCTGGGCTTCGGGTTTTACTTCGAGAAGCAAAGGAAGAAAGGGGGAGGAATCCATGCCTAGACGGACAAAACAGTTGATCCTGGCCTGCCTTCTGCCGATAGTCATTTTATTAGGAATGACGGTCACTCCTCTTTATACGCTGTTGGCTGGGGAAGAGATTACACTAAAAACAGTTCCTGTCGACCCAACGGATTTGTTCCGTGGGGATTATGTAATCCTTCAGTATGAAGCAGAAGAGATCCCAGCTCAATTGCTTGAAAAAGAAGTAAAGACTAAACTTGAACAGGGAGAGAGTAATTTAGAGGTTTACGTTCCTTTAAAACTGGATGAAGGAGCTCACGTTCCGACAAAGGTGAGTCTTGAGAAGCCAACTTCAGGGGTGTATTTAAAAGGCCGGGTTCAATATGTAACAGCTGGCCGGGACGGCATCGAGGAAGTGGCCTATGTTGAATACAGTCTCGATAAATATTTTGTAGAAGAAAATACAGGTCTTGAACTGGAGGAGGCATCTGCGAGCGGAAACCTCCTCGCAAAAGTAAAAGTTAAAAATGGCTATGCTTATTTAGTTGATCTTAGCATACAGGATTAAGAAAAGGGAGCAGTCTGGCAGGCTGCTCCCTTAATGCATGTTAAATTTTAGATGAAGCTCACTGTATCCTCAATCGGAAGGCGGGTGGTCTTGTGGGCTGGTGCTGCTGCCTTGCCCAGTGAAATCAGGACGATTGGAAAATAGCGTTCGTCAATCTCAAACCTCTCAATAAATTTTGCTTTATCAAATCCGCCCATTGTAACCGTGTCTAAGCCTCTGGCTTTTGCAATCAGCATCAGCTGCATTGAAACAAGTCCGGCATCAAAGGCCGCAATGTTTTCTCTGGTTCCGACAGGTGCGTTAGGGTACGTTTTGTTTGTCCCTTCAATTAACTGCTTCATATTTGCCTCGGTCATATAGCCTGCTTCAAAAGCACTTTGATAGACTTTTTCCACATTTTTATACATCTCTCTGTCGCCTAATACGGCAATCACAGCAGCAGATGTTTCTACCTGTTCTTGATTATAGGCAATCGATCTTAGCTCAGCCTTTGTCTCCTGGTCCTGAAACACAAGGAATTTCCAAGGCTGCAGGTTGCTTGAGGAAGGGGCCAGCGTGGCTTCCTTTAGTATCTCGAGGATTTCCTCTTTTGATAATGTAAAACTTGAATCATATTTTCTGACGGAATGCCGTTCACGAATAATTGTTGATAAATAGTCCTGTGTTTTTACTGTCATGAATAAACCTCCAGTTCTCCCTTTGCTTACTAATAGTAAGTAACTAATATACCTTAATACCGAGAGGCCATTTTTGTCAAAGATTTAGTCCGGTGCATATGGTAATGTTTCTCTGAGGCAGGAGGAGGTAAACGGGCACTGAGAAAGCAAAAGAGCTTAATATTCCTAAAGGGGGCTCCATCTTTTCTAATAGGAACCGGCTATCGAGTGGATGCGGGATATGGAAAAGGCGGGGGGGTTGAGTTTAAAATGAATCAGGAACCGTCCGGGGATTTATGGAGTAATCGATGTTGATAAGCATTTGTTCAGGAGGTTCCAGCAGGCAGCAAAAGGACGGAAGAGTTATCCGGATTGCTATACCTAATATGGGCATTACAGCAAAAACGGAAGTTTCAGCAATCCACCCTCAGGAATACCCAGTATGGCTCTTATCGGAGGCTGGCATTACGGATTTGATGCGCCCAGGAAGGCGAAACTTATTCGCTGATGGAAGTCCTTTAGAAATCAAGGAATGAAGGGATAGGAACGCCAAAACAGCACCGGACAATATCCAGTGCTGCTGCTTATTACTTAGCTTTATTCCTGTTTGTCGGGAGCTTGTCGCTCATCCTGTTATTTCCTTGTGTTTCCCGGTTTTTCTCATCTTTCCTTTGTTTATCATGAAGTTTATTCAAAAATTCCTCTGTGCTTTCCATTTGGAATCCTCCTTATAAGTACATCTGTTGTTACTTTAACCATTTGGGTTGAAAACATACGAGGCGGAATTTCTTTGTGGCGGTGCTTTTAGCTGGAATTGGAGGTGCACTATTATAGAGTTTTTGAGCATCTCAATTCCAGCAAAAGCTGTTTCGTAAAAATTGCCTTTACTGTCTACAAGTATTAAGTTTGTATTTTTTCCGCTATGAGCAGTTCAACTGCCGGGATGTCGGCAGGAGCCCAGACCAGGGATGCCAGATTTTCTCTTTTTAGCCAGATCAGTTTTGAATGTTCTCCCGGAATGGGTATCCCTGTGGCAATTCTGCATCTTATTGTCAAAAGCTGAATAATAAAATCATCATATTCATAGACATTTTCATGCAGAAGATTCAATGTACTGATTTTACAGGATAATTCTTCGTGAATTTCTCTAGTCAGTGCCGAGAAAATGTCCTCGTCCTTCTCTACTTTTCCTCCGGGAAACTCCCACATATTAGGCATCGACATTTGGGGAGATCTTAACGCACATAAAATTTCTTTATGTCCGTTTTCAATTACTGCACCAACAACTTTTATCTGCTTTTTCACTGCGGCCTCCCGATAATCCATAGAAGCATGTCTGGAGGGCAGTCCCGGTTCCCTTTATTCCTTAATGCCCAAGACCCGTATCCGTTTATAATCTGCCATCCATACTCCATCCTGGAATAATTGATTCTTTAAACCTTCTTCTGAATTCAAAAGGATTTCCTCGATTGTCTCTTCGGATAAACCACCTAGCATAGAGCTGGCGAACATTTCAATCCAGTTGCGAAGACCATCTTTTCCTTGCAAAGGTGTAGGCCTGTCAAAATGCTGCGCAAGGATCACTCTGAAACCTGCTTCTTCCATAAGGGAAGTGTATTCCCCGATGCTCGGAAAAAACCAGGGAAATTGATGGGGGTTATAATCACTCTCGAGCCTGTTCAGCTGGCGGATCACTTCATCGGTGATCAATTTTACATTTCCTTTTCCACCGAACTCAGCAACGAATCTTCCCCCGGGCTTTAATGCCTGAAAAATGCTCTGCAATGCTTTCTGGGGCTGCTTTACCCAATGTAGCATTGCATTGGAGAACACGGCATCAAATTCATCCTTGAAAGACAGGTTGGTGGCATCCTGTACATCAAACTGGATATGGGGATACTTCCTGTATGCCTGTTCCACCATATTACTGGAATTGTCGATCCCCATGACGGAGACCCCGGCCTTGTCCAGTTTTTCCGCTAAGTCGCCGGTTCCGCACCCGAGATCAAGGATTCTTTCGCCGGCTAGCGGATTAAGCCATCCAATTAGCTCTTCGCCAAAAGCTGAAACAAAAGAGTGCTTCGTATCATACAAGCCTGCATTCCAGCTGTCTTTTTTTATTATGTCCATCTTTTTAGTCCCCCCTTAAATTTCCAGAATATTTTAGAGAATTATAGCCTTTATGATTAAGGATTAAAAGAGGATTTGCTATTTTTTACAAATTTAAAATATTGACCAAATGACTTTAATCCAGTAGATATTCGGGAATCCTCTCAAAAGGCAATGGACAGAAAGGGTAAGCAAGGCTGCACCATTATTAAACGGCTTATTGACAAAAGCCTGCCGTGCACGTTATTAGCAGCCCGCAAATGGAATATCCAAGGCGCCCAGCCTTTTTAGACGAACTAAAGAAGATAAAATGACGAAAGGTGCCTGACCCCCTTTATTTAAGTAAAGGGGGTCAGGCACCTTTTTTAATATGTTTGTCAGGTTTTCTTACATAAAATGAGTTTCTTAAGTGGAGGGTTTGTAAAATAAAAGACACAACAGACAAATAGTGGGAGGGTCGTTGAATGAAATTGACTTCGCGTGAAATGGAGAAGCTGATGATGGTCACAGCAGCTGACCTGGCCCGCCGGCGGCAGAAGCGGGGGCTGAAACTGAATTATCCGGAAGCGGTCGCTATCATTACTTATGAAGTGCTTGAGGGGGCGAGGGATGGAAGAACGGTTGCCCAGCTGATGCAATACGGTGCTACCATTCTTACTAAGGAAGATGTAATGGAAGGCATTGCCGAGATGATTCCGGATATCCAGGTGGAAGCTACCTTCCCGGATGGAACAAAGCTGGTTACCGTCCATGATCCCATTCGCTAATCAAAAGGAGGGGACACCTTGATCCCGGGAGAGTATCTGTTAAGAAAAGAGCCTGTTTTATGCAATGAAAACAAGAATCCGATAACGGTAAGCGTGTTGAATCGAGGGGATCGGCCGATACAGATTGGATCCCACTTCCATTTTTTTGAGGTTAACCAAAAGCTGGTGTTCGACCGTGGTAGGGCATTCGGCCTTCACTTGAATATACCTGCTGGTACCGCTGTCCGGTTCGAACCTGGAGATGAAAAACAAGTGGAGCTTGTTCCATTTTCAGGAGAGCAGGAAGTATACGGACTTAATAATTTGACCAACGGTCCTTTAAAAAAGGGGGATCAGTAAATGAGTTTTTACATGTCCCGTAAACAGTATGCCGACATGTTCGGCCCCACCGTTGGAGACTGTGTCCGATTGGCGGATACCGAGCTCTTCATTGAGATCGAAAAGGATTATACAACCTACGGCGATGAGGTGAAGTTTGGAGGCGGAAAGGTTATTCGGGATGGAATGGGCCAGCATCCGCTTGCTAAAAGCAGTGAGAGTGCAGATTTGGTGCTCACCAATGCCATAATTGTAGATTCTGCGGGTATCTATAAAGCTGATATTGGTGTGAAGAACGGGAAAATTGCCGCAATCGGCAAAGCCGGGAATCCCCTGTTAATGGATGGAGTGGACATTGTAATCGGGGCTGCCACCGAGATCATCGCCGCGGAAGGCAAAATTGTAACCGCAGGCGGCATCGATGCCCATATTCATTTTATTTGTCCGCAACAGATAGAAACGGCCCTCTCGTCCGGAGTCACCACGATGATAGGAGGAGGAACCGGCCCTGCTACCGGAACGAATGCGACAACGTGCACACCAGGTCCATGGAATATCCACCGCATGCTTGAGGCTGCGGAAGAATTTCCAATCAATTTGGGTTTCCTGGGCAAAGGCAATGCGTCCGATGAAGAGCCATTAATGGAACAGATCGAAGCAGGCGCCGTCGGGCTAAAGCTGCATGAAGACTGGGGAACCACTGCTGCTGCCATTGACACTTGCCTGAAGGTGGCGGACGAGTTTGATATTCAGGTAGCCATCCATACGGATACCCTTAATGAAGGGGGATTCGTCGAGGACACTCTGGCAGCAATCGATGGCCGGGTTATCCACACTTATCATACGGAAGGAGCCGGGGGCGGACATGCGCCCGATATCATTAAAGCGGCAGGCTTCCCCAATATTCTTCCGTCATCCACGAACCCAACCCGGCCCTTTACCGTGAACACATTAGAGGAGCATCTGGATATGCTGATGGTTTGCCATCATCTGGATCCGAGCGTCCCTGAGGATATTGCTTTTGCCGATTCACGGATTCGCAAGGAAACCATTGCAGCGGAAGACATTTTACATGATTTAGGGGTCTTCTCAATGATTTCCTCCGATTCCCAGGCCATGGGCCGCGTAGGGGAAGTCATCATGCGTACCTGGCAGACGGCTGACAAAATGAAAAAGCAGAGAGGGAAAATGGCAGAAGACAAAACGGCGGGAGACAATTTCCGTGTTAAGCGTTATATCGCCAAGTATACAATCAACCCTGCCATTGTTCACGGGATATCAGAATATGTAGGCTCTGTGGAAACCGGGAAGCTTGCCGACCTGGTGGTATGGGATCCTGCCTTCTTCGGAGTTAAGCCCGATTTAATTTTAAAGGGCGGCATGATTGCCCACAGTGTCATGGGGGATCCGAATGCCAGCATTCCAACGCCGCAGCCTGTTTTATACCGGCAGATGTTTGCCTCCTTTGGAAGTGCCAAATATAAAACATCAATGACATTCATTTCGAAAGCCGCGTATGAAAAAGGTGTCCACAAGGACCTTGGACTGCAAAAAATGGTTGGTGTGGTCTCGGGGGTACGCAAGCTGACGAAAAAGGATATGGTCCATAATGGCGAAACCCCTGTGATAGACGTTGATCCGCAGACCTATGAAGTAAAGGTTGATGGTGAATTGATTACGTGCGAACCGGCGGAGAGTGTTCCAATGGCTCAGCGATATTTCTTATTTTGAGGTGAAGAGTAGATGATCATTGAAAGTGTAATTGGAAACGTGGCGACATTGGAAAAGAGAGCTCTACATGTGGAACGGGTATACCTGAAAAGTGATGACCTGGTGAAAAGGATTCAGCGCGTGGTGACCGACCATGGCAAGGAGCTGGGGATTCGACTGAGGGAAAACAAGGATTTAATCGACGGCGACATCCTTTATATCGACGAAAAAAATATGATTGTGATCTCTGTCAAGGATGATGACCTGCTGACCATCATGCCGACATCCATCCAGCAGATGGGCGAAATTGCCCACCAGCTGGGAAACCGCCACTTGCCGGCGCAGTTTGAAGGAAACGAGATGCTTGTGCAGTATGATTATTTAGTAGAAGAGCTGCTCCGGCAATTGGGCATTCCTTTTAAACGTGAGAAACGAAAGGTAAAACAGGCGTTCCGTCATATTGGCCACAGCCATGATTAATGCCTTGTTTCCTCTCCTGCAATTGTGTGATTCCAACTTTCCTTCGGGAGCGTTTTCACACTCATTTGGTCTTGAAACCTATATTCAGGAGCAGAACATCACAGGGCGGGACAGCTTTGCCGAAGCACTTTCCATTTTTATAAGAAAGCAGCTGGTCTATACGGACGGACTCGCATGCAGGCTGGCCTTTGAATCATTGGAGGCAGGGGAAGATGCAAGTCTTGAGGAGCTGGACCGGCTCTTATATGTTTCCTGTCTGGCAGAGGAGTCGCGGATGGGGAACAAACGGATTGGAGAACGAATGGCTAAATTGTGCAGTGAACTTTATCCGTCTTCAGCGCTGTCCAATTATGTGGCCAGAATAAAAGCAAAACAGGCATACGGCCAGCCAGCGATTGTGTTTGCGCTAGTTGCCTATCATTTGAATGTCTCAAAAGAGACGGCGATTGGCGCGTATCTGTATGCCAATGTATCCTCTCTTATTCAGAATGCTGTCCGGGGGATTCCGCTTGGGCAAACGGATGGCCAAAAGATCTTAGTCGGAATCCAACCTCTGATCGGAAAGGCAGTCGATCAAATTTTACAATTAACGATTGAGGATTTTGGGGCTGTGAGTCCCGGGTTGGAGATTGCACAAATGCGTCATGAACGCTTGCATGTCCGATTGTTTATGTCATAAAGCTTATGGTGTTTTTATGGAATGAAAAAAAGGAGTGGGTTGAATGGAGCCAGTACGGATTGGAGTCGGAGGCCCGGTTGGTGCCGGAAAGACAATGCTAGTTGAAAAATTGACAAGGGCCCTGCACAGAGAGCTGAGCATGGCGGTTGTCACCAATGATATCTATACGAAAGAGGATGCACTGTTTTTAATGAGAAATGGTGTGTTGCCTGAGGACCGTGTCATCGGTGTGGAAACCGGGGGCTGCCCGCATACAGCCATACGCGAGGATGCCTCAATGAATTTCGCTGCCATTGATGAATTGAAAGAACTGCATCATGGCCTGGAGTTAATATTTGTTGAAAGCGGCGGTGATAATTTGGCTGCCACCTTCAGCCCGGAACTGGTTGATTTCTCGATTTATATTATCGATGTGGCACAGGGAGAGAAGATTCCGAGGAAAGGCGGACAGGGAATGATTAAATCCGACCTGTTTATTATCAATAAGACCGATCTGGCCCCTTATGTGGGAGCGTCGCTCGAGATTATGGAGCGTGATACAATTGCTGCCAGGGGAGAGAAGCCTTATATTTTTACCAATTTAAAAGATGGAACGGGACTGGATCAAGTTATTAAGTGGCTAAAAAGGAACGCTCTGTTAACCGGATTGGAGTCATGACCCATATTGGGCTCCTGGAGCTTACGGCCGCTAAGAAACACTCTAGAACGATAATTTCCTCCTGCTATTATGAGGGGGCTCTGAAAATCACCCGGCCTGTTTATCTTGAGAAGGATTCCCCCTCCATCTACCTTATCCATGTCGGAGGCGGGTATGTGGACGGAGACGTCTATCGGACCAATCTAGCCCTGGAGGAGGGGGCAGAGCTTACCGTTACAACGCAGTCCTCTACGAAGGTCTATAAAACTCCCAAACAACCAGTTTGCCAATATACTGATATCGTTTTGGGGAAGGGGAGTGTGCTGGAATATTTGCCGGACCCCCTGATTGCCTATGAAGGGGCGAGGTTCATCCAGGAAACGGATGTGACGATAAGTGAGGGATCCAGTTTTTTTTACAGCGATATTATCACCCCGGGATGGGCGGAAGATGGCCGCTTGTTCCGCTATGACTGGATTCGTTCCAAGCTGAAAGTCTTTAAAAAGGATAAGCTTGTTCTACTTGATCATCTTCTTCTTGAGCCGGATGAAGGGCTGGGCGGAATCATGCAAATGGAGGGGTATACCCATGTGGGGACCTTCCTGATTCTTCACAGCAAGGCTGATAAGAGATTTATTGATTCTATGTATGAACTATTGTCAGAGTTGAAGGGTGATGTTCAGTTTGGCCTGTCCAGACTGCCGGAAGACGGAGCGATTTTACGTATCCTTGCCCGCAGTTCAGGTTCTATTGAAACGATGATATCCTATGCTCACGAATATGCAAGAAGGGAATTGCTGGGCAAGGATTTCTTCTCATGGAGAAAGTATTGATCTTTAGCCGTTTTCCAACCTAAAAACACCGTCGCGGCCAGCGGCGATGTTTCTTTTTCCAACGCAAGGGCGGTTGTTATATCCGAAAGCACAGCCAAGGTGACCGAACCCGTGAAGGAAAGTCAGGTTCCGGTCATCAGCAGACTGGGGGAGAGGAAGACTTCAGCTATTTTGTTACGATGAACGCTGTGCTTCATAAACTTTTAGGTTGGCAAAAATTGTGCTCATAACGGGTGCGTTCAGGTGGTTCTCCTTTGCCTTCTGAAGAAGATAGCCGAAGAAGTGATCGGCTTCTGTCAGCAACCCCTTTTCCATGTCTCTTTGCAGGGAAGATTTCATGGCATAGCCTATCTGCAACAGTTTGTCCAGCTGGGTTTCCTCAATTTTATCTGCAAGAGGCGCCTTGAGCCCTCTCATGATTTTCCCCGTTTCCTGAAGCAGGGCATAAACGGTCTGCATGCCGGATTCCTGATCCCGGATTGGGCCGACAGGAGAGCGGAAAAGGGAGGTAACCCCGCTAAGAACAGAGATAAACTGGTATTTATGCCACATCTCCTGAACAATATGACTGGAAAGGCGGAAATTGGCTTTCGTTCCCTCAAAGGTTTCTTGCAGGCTACGTAACCGCTCCGTCATCTCCCCGGACCGTTCCCCAAACACCAGATCATGGACGGGACTGGTTTGGATGACCCTTCCCTGATTGTCCAGTGTTGTCTCAATGAAACACAAACCCCCAAGAACTTTTTCGGTTCCAAAGGCTTCTGTTAATTCGCCGATATGGGCAATGCCATTAAGAAGCGGCAAAATCATTGTGTTTTCGGTAACATATGGCCGGATGCCTTCAATCGCCCCAGCCAAATGGTAGGCTTTTGTTGATAAAAGGACGGCATCAAATGGATCAGCTTTCTCACCACTTAGCAGGGTTTTAGGATGGAGAGTCATATCTCCATGAACACTTTCCACTTCCAAGCCGTTTTCAGCCAGCTGCTTCCTCCTGTTTTCACGGACCAGAAAAGTCACATCAACGCCTTTCTCCAGCAAGCGGCCGCCAAAGTAGCCCCCAATCCCACCGGCACCAACCATCAATATTCTCATGTATAAAAAACCTCCTGAAATTTGCTATAACTTATCTAACTTTACTTCACTAAAGGGGGTCAGGCACCCTTTAGTGTAATGACGCGTGCCTGACCCCGTCCATGCAAAAGTGCACGCGTTTAAACTGCGTGCACTTTCCTGCTTAAAAGACGAATGGCTGCGTTTACTCTCCCCCTATGACCACGATGATAATCAGTGTGATTGATAGGAAATGGCCAGAGCACCCTTCCTATCTAAGGACTGCCTTGCGATAGTCGGGACGTGCAGCTGGGCATTAGGCGACCTTATTCCATCCGGAGATGTCTTCGTCCAGAGGAAGATTATTTGTCCGTGCTTTCTTGGCTGCAATAAAGAACAGCGCAACAAGGATGATGGAACCAATGAACCCGCCTATCCATGAAGACGTCATCGACATGCCGAATCCAATTTGGGCATTTAATATATAGGTTATGACCATGACAAGCATGAACGTGCCCGGCACAAGTGAGATCCAGTAGTTTTTCCTGGCGATATACAGGTACATAGCGCCAACAAAAAGGGCGATCACTGCGGTTGCCTGATTGGCCCAGCTGAAATATCTCCACAGAATGTTGAAGTCGATTTTTGTCAGGGCAAAAGAGATTACAAACAGCGGAGCAGCAATCCATAAGCGGCTTGAAAATTTCTTTTGGGCAATATTAAGATACTCTGCAATGATCATCCGTGCACTGCGGAAGGCTGTATCCCCGGAAGTGATTGGCAGGACAACCACGCCGAGCACGGCCAGTGTTCCGCCGATCGCACCAAGCATCATGGTCGATACTTCACTGACAATGGCTCCAGGTCCGCCCGCCGCAAGCAGTTCATTTAAACCGCCGTAGCCGTCAAACAGGCTCATCGCAGCAGCAGCCCAGATCATGGCAATGATTCCTTCTGCAATCATCATTCCGTAGAAAATCTTCCGGCCTTGCTGCTCTTTCTGAGTTGTACGTGAAATAATCGGGGTCTGTGTTGCATGGAAACCTGAAAGGGCACCACAAGTAATCGTAAAGAAAATCAGCGGAAAAATAGGTGCGTTATCAGGATGGAAATTAGTCAAGGACAGTTCCGGAATCGGAGCTCCTGTAACGATTAGACCAATTCCGACTCCAAGAGCACTTATGACAAGCAAGGCCCCGAAGTATGGATAAAGGCGGCCAATAATTTTATCAACTGGCAATAGAGTGGCCAGGATGTAGTAAATAAATATAGCTGCAACAATAATACCAAGCGCGATTTTCCCGTCCATCAAGACGTGAAGCAAGCTGGCCGGTGTTGAAACAAATACAGTTCCCACAAGCAAAAGGAGCAAAACAGCGAAAGCATTTACAACGTGCTTCATTACTTTCCCTAAAAATTTGCTTGCAAGCTCGGGCAAGTGGGCCCCGCGATTCCGAATGGAAATCATTCCTGTTAAATAATCATGAACCGCCCCGGCAAAGATGCAGCCCACCACAATCCAGATAAAAGCAACTGGTCCGTAAAGCGCTCCCATAATTGGTCCGAAAATCGGCCCGGTCCCGGCGATATTTAATAATTGAATTAATGAATTCTTAGGAGTGCTCATCGGGACATAGTCGACGCCATCGTTGTTGACATAAGCCGGAGTTGCCCTTTCTTCCTTTACCCCAAACACTTTTTCAACAAATTTGCCGTACGTAAAATAACCAATAACCAACAGGACAATCCCTGCCAAAAATGTATACATGATTTCTCCCCCTTACAAGGAAATTAAATGAATGCGTTTACATTTTTATTATAATAGACTCAAAGAATAATAGGGGCTTTTAAGATTAACAGGTAGAAAAACAAGGTTAACATGTTTTAAAACAGGATTAAGATGCGATAGAAGTTAAATTTCCAATCGCATCCTGAGTGCTTTTACATAATTCCGGCTAACCGACAGCCTTTCGTCTTCTCCTTCTATTTGAAGCTGATAGGCCCCGTTGAACCAGGGAGTAAGCCGTGTTACATAATCGAGGTTCACGACGTAGCTTTTGTGGATTCGGAAAAAATGGTAGGAGCTCAGCCTTGCTTCTAAATCTTTTAGCGGAGTTTTTGTCTCAAATTTTCCTGTTTTCGTAATGAGCTTTGTGACCTTTTCGTCCCTGTAGAGATAAAGGATTTCATTCGGATCAAGATAAAAGATTTCTCCATCAGCTTCAACGGCCAGTTTTCCTCCGGAGGACCTGCCAGCATCCGCTTCGATCACTGGATTTAGCTTTTTTTCGACTCGGTCAACTGTTTCCTTCAATTGATCCTCTTCATAAGGTTTCAATAAATAGTCAACCGCATTATAACGGAATGCTTCAGCTGCAAACTGAGGATAGGCTGTAGCAAAGACAATCAGCGGAACCTTTTTGAATTCACTTAAGGCCTTTGCTGCTTCCATTCCATTCATTTTTGGCATTTCTACATCTAAAAAAACAACATCAGGCTGAAGCTGCAAAGCTTTCATGATCGCTGCCTCTCCTGATTCGGCTTCCCCCGCAATTTGAATGGAAGGGAAGGCCCCCAGAAGATGCTTGAGCTCTTCCCGGCTATATGGTTCATCGTCAACAATAAGAGTTTTAATTCTGTCTTCCATTTTCATTCATCCCCATCATATGGAATGGAAAAGGCAATTTCCGTGCCTGTATCCTGCTGGCTTTTAATTTTTAATTCCGCATCTTCACCGAACATCATTGTGAGCCTCCTGTTTACGTTGTAAAGGGCAAGGCCTGTGCCTGTATCGGAAGGAATGGGGGATTTGCCTATCTGGCTGGCCCGCAGGCTGTCCATCCCGTGTCCATTATCTTCTACCTTTACATAGGTGGCTCGTTTGCACTTTTTAATGGTGATTTTAATTCTGCAGTCTGATTCCTTATTTTTTATCCCATGCTTGATTGCGTTTTCGACAATGGGCTGCAGGGTCAGAGGTGGAATATATTTTAACAGTGCACCAGGATCAATCTCATAAATAACCTCCAGCTTATCGGCAAATCTTGCTTCTTCAAGCTCCAAATAGGCTTTTACATGCTTTAATTCCTGCTCAAGAGAAGTCATCGTATGGGTCGTGACATTAAGGTTCTGCCGCAAGTAATGGGACAGTGAGACAAGAAGCTTTCTTGCTTTGGCCGGGTCAATCCGCACAAGGGAAACGATGGTGTTTAAGGTGTTGAACAGGAAGTGGGGGCTGATTTGGGCCTGAAGGGCTTTGATTTCCGCTTCCTTAGCCAGCTGGCGGGCTTTGTCTGCCTCGGCAATTTCCAGCTGGCTGCTCAGAAGTGAGCTAAGACCTGTGATCACTTCCATAGTGACATTTGTGATTTCTTTCTCGGTGGCAAAATAAAATTTCAACGTTCCAATCGTGGTATCCCTCTGTTTTAAAGGAGCAATCACAACGGCCCCAAGCGGGCAGCCCTCCACCCGGCAGTGAATGGATCGCTGGTTGGCAATGACGATTTCCCCCTGCTTGATCGCATCCATCGTAATCTGTGTCTGGATCAGATTCTCCGCCCGATGATGGTCATAACCCAGCCCGACATGGGCCAGGATTTCCTTTAAATCGGTCATGGCGACGGCGCTTGTTTTGATTTCATTATGAAGGATATGGCACACTGCCTTTGCTGAATCAGGATTAAGGCCGTTCCGAAGGTGGGCCAATGTTTTATCAGCAATGCGAAGTGTTTTCTGCGCCTGGATCGCCCCTGCTTTTTCCTCCTCGTTCACCACGCTTTTTATGATCAGCAGAAAAAGGGCAGAGCCAATTCCATTTGCAAGAATCATCGGCAAGCCAATGATTTCAACCAGGGTCCTTGCTTGTTCAAATGGACGGGAGATAAGCAAAATAACAAGCATCTGAAGGGTTTCGGCAAGGGCTCCAATAAAAAAGGCCGAGCTGAGCCTGACATGGTTGTTCCTGTGGAACGCTCCTGATACGATGCCGGCAATAATGGCCGCAAGCCCACAGGATAAAGCGGTGAAGCCTCCCAGGGTAAAGCGGTGGAGTCCTGCGATCAGTCCGGCGCCAATTCCGACTTTATACCCTCCCAGAAGCCCTGCCAGGACAACGCCGATCACTCTTGAGTTGGCAATTGCTTCGTCTGTTGCCAGGCCAGAAGTCCACCGGTTAAATTGAAGGCTCTCGGTATCCAGGCTCAGCCCTGTATAGGTGCCGATGATTCCGAAAAAGCCGAAAAACACGATGGCGGTAAACTGCTGCCGTTTGCTCAGTTTTTCCTGGTAAATCATATCCCGGAAAAATTGAAATCTCGTCAATATGAAGGCTATCGTGACAATAATTCCAAGCCTTTCCACCATTGTGATTAATAGTTCAAACATATGCGGCTTCTCCTTTAAAAGGCGGGGTAGGATAAAGATTGATGGACATGTTCTAATGCCATTATTTTAAAGGAAAAAAAGTAAATGGAAAAGGCAAGTGGCCCCCTTTAGCAAGTAAAGGGGGCCACGCACTTGAAGATGTGTTTCAGTGCAAGTAGATATTTCCGCTGGAGACATCCAGGTTAATTTTATGGGTGCCGGAGCCATGAGTTCCTGACAGGCGGTTTTTCCCTGAGCTTTTGTCCGTCAGCTGGAAGTCATTGTTGACGCTTCCGCTGCTCACTTTGCTGTTAAGGGTAAAGTCCGCATCATCGGGAAGGTTTAGATCGGCTTTTCCTGAGCTTACTTCAATTTCAGCAGGGCCAGTTAGTTTTTTCACTTCCAGATTCAGCTCTCCGGATGAAACCTCTGCTTCAAAAGCCCCAGTATAATCTTCGGCATGGAGACTTCCTGAACTGACTTCAAAGGATCCGAATTTGGCTGACAAGGAATTCACCTTCATAAATCCCGATGAAATATCATGTTCAACATGGTTGGCCTTGATGTTCTGGACCTCCATCCTGCCTGAGCCAACATTCAGAGATAACTTATTAAGCTGATAAGGGTCCTTTGCAGAATCACCGGCAAATTCAAGCGAACCTGATCCTACTTTTATGTTCATATCCTGGTCATAATCCTCAGGAATATAAAGTTTCAGGTCTCCTCTTTGCTTAAAGGAGAAGAATCCGAAACGCGGCCCTTTGGCTGTCACGACAATCTTATCGCCTTTTTGGTCCACCTCTACTTTTCCTTTGCCGTCATACTCTGCTTTTACATCGCTTCTTTTGTCAGGAATAATGATTGTATGGATACTTGAGGTGTTAATAGAGATTTCGTCAGTCCTTTCTGAGACGGCCGCTTCCATGGCACCGTTCCCCAGTCCAATCCAGTTTAAAATTGGCAGGCTGGATATAACAATATACAGCCCTGTGATTACTAAAAAGATTGCAAGAATTTTTTTAAACATGAACTCCACTCCCATTCTTTTAAGCCGTGCTGTTTTCCTACTACCATCATATTCCACTTGCCGTTATCCCTCAATGAACCGGAGCACGAAATTCTGCTAGGACCTGAGACCGAAGCATGATTCCGCCCTGGAGAAGAGGTTGCCTTAGCTTAATGCTTTCGGGGTGTGAAATTGAGGTGGCGCTCTTATCCAAATAATGGTTTTCTCCGTCAGATGTTGGGTAGAGGATAATAGCCTGGCAAATTGCAGGGCTGCCGCTTGGTTGTGCGAATTTTTGCTTGTATTCGTTACATACATAAAGGAATGCAATTTTTAAAGGCGGCATTGTAAAGTGATGATGGAGGGATATCAAAGAATGGAAAAAGGAAGAAACAGTGAATTTAGCAAGGACAAGCAGCTGGATGAGTTTAGAGTCGACAATGCGGGTGAAAAAACCACTACCAATCAGGGCCTCCGGATCAGCGAGGATGAACATTCATTAAAGGCCGGGGAACGCGGTCCAACCTTGATGGAGGATTTTCATTTCAGGGAAAAAATGACCCATTTTGACCATGAGCGGATTCCAGAGCGGGTCGTGCATGCACGCGGATTTGGAGCCCATGGACATTTCCAGGTGTATAAGCCCATGGCTCACCTGACAAAAGCCAGGTTCCTGCAAGACCCTTCTGTAAGGACTCCAGTCTTTGTCCGGTTTTCAACCGTGGCGGGCTCGCGGGGCTCTGGTGATACGGTAAGGGATGTCAGAGGGTTTGCCACGAAGTTTTATACAGAAGAAGGGAATTATGACCTTGTTGGCAATAATATTCCGGTTTTCTTTATTCAGGATGCAATGAAGTTTCCTGACCTGATCCATGCCGTGAAGCCGGAACCGCACAATGAAATGCCGCAGGCTGCGTCAGCTCACGATACATTCTGGGACTTTGTCGCAAATAATACGGAAACGGCACATATGATCATGTGGCATCTTTCCGACCGTGCCATACCTAGAAGCTATCGGATGATGGAAGGTTTTGGGGTCCATACCTTCAGGCTAGTTAATGAGCAGGGGGAGGCCCATTTTGTGAAATTTCACTGGAAGCCTGTGCTCGGCGTCCATTCACTTGTCTGGGATGAAGCCCAGAAAATTGCAGGGAAGGATCCTGATTTTCATCGCCGTGATCTCTATGAAGCAATTGAAATGGGGAAATATCCGGAATATGAGCTGGGCATCCAGGTCATTAAGGAAGAGAACGAGTTTAATTTTGACTTTGATATTCTTGATCCGACGAAGCTATGGCCGGAGGAAATAGTTCCCGTACAGCTGATTGGGAAAATGATTCTCAATAAAAATACAGACAATGTCTTCGCGGAAACAGAACAGGCCGCGTTTCATCCGGGCCATGTTGTGCCGGGAATTGACTTTTCCAATGACCCGCTGTTGCAAGGAAGGCTCTTCTCTTATACCGATACACAGCTCATTCGGCTTGGTGGCCCAAACTTTCATGAAATTCCCATTAACCGCAGCATCACACCTGTCCACAACAACCAGCGGGATGGCTACCACCGAATGACCATCAACAAGGGGCAGGTGAGCTATCATAAAAACTCCCTGGCCGGAAATTCACCAGAGCCTGCAGCTCCTGAAGAAGGCGGATACCAGCATTACCAGGAAAAGGTGGAAGGGAGAAAGGTCCAGAGGCGGAGCGACAGCTTTAAAGATCATTACAGCCAGGCCAAGCTTTTCTGGAACAGCATGTCGAAAGTGGAAAAGCAGCACATTATTGAGGCCTTCCGTTTCGAACTTGGAAAGGTGAAGAGCAAGGATATCCGCGCCCAGGTGGTCAATATGTTCACAAATGTCGACGGCTACCTTGCTGAGCAGGTTGCTGCCGGACTGGGTTTGGAGGCACCGCCCAACCCTGATGAAGTATCCGGAACATTTGAATCACCGGCTCTCAGTCAGGAAAATACGGTGAAGACACCAGATACAAGAAAAGTAGCCATCCTCGCAGATAACGGGTTTGCTGCTCCAGAACTCAATTTGCTGCTTGCAGCGCTGGAGGAAGCGGGGATCAGGGGAGAAATCATCAGCAGCAGCCTCGGAATGATAAAAAGTAATCAGGGGGATGAAGCAGAAGTCCAGCATACCTTCCTGACCAGCAGCTCCGTAGAATTTGATGCGGTGTTTGTTGCAGGCGGGGAAGAAAGTGCAAATCGCTTTAAGCTGAGCAAAGATGCCCTCGACTTCATCAATGAAGCCTATAAACATTACAAAGCGGTTGGGGCAGCAGGCGAGGGAGTCGAAGTGCTTCTCGCAAACGGCATCCTAGCGCCAGATTCAGACCCTGGAATTATCGCTGACAGGGACAAGGAAAAAATAAGAGACATTGCCGCCGAATTTATTCAAGCTGTCGCCCAGCACCGCCATTGGGGCCGGACAGTCTAACATAGGAGGCAAGGGTGCGGTGATGCAGCACCGCACAAAAGGGGGTCAGACCCGCAGTGCGGTAATGCAGCACAGAACAGAAGGGGGTCAGACCCGCAGTGCGGTAATGCTGCACAGAACAGAAGGGGGTCAGACCCGCAGTGCGGTAATGCAGCACCGCACAAAAGTGGGTCAGACTCGCGGTGTGGTAATGCTGCACAGAACAGAAGGGGGTCAGACCCGCAGTGCGGTAATGCTGCACAGAACAGAAGGGGGTCAGACCCGCAGTGCAGTAATGCTGCGCAGCGAAACAGGGTGCCAGACCCTCAAAGAGGGAAGCATCACAGAATTACAGGGGGCCAGCCCCCTGTCCCCCTATAAAAATTTAAATTGCTTGATTATTGGAATCAAGTAGACTATCATATCAATATATTGTGATTGATATTTTGATGGACAACTATATATGGTGTTGCCTTAAGATAAGATGCCGCTAGGCTTAATTGGGAATCTGGTTGGAATCCAGAACTGCCCCCGCAACTGTCATTGCTGACGAAATGAGCAGACCACTGTATAATGTGCTTGGAATTTTTTCAGGTGCTTATATGGGAAGGGCTCGGAGTAGGAAGACGCATGAGTCAGGAG
The DNA here is from genome assembly GCF_004340465.1 of Mesobacillus foraminis. Lineage (GTDB taxonomy): Bacteria > Bacillota > Bacilli > Bacillales > Cytobacillaceae > Mesobacillus_B > Mesobacillus_B foraminis. Next base: position 224,423 of record NZ_SLVV01000011.1, read on the forward strand.
ACCTGTCTTGCTTAAGATGTTTCAGATTCTTCGGGGATTGGGAAGATGAAACGATGGCGACAGAAGACGTTTTCCTGGCTTGGCATGGTCGATTGCTGGCTGCTGTTCTTTTGATGTTATCGTTTCATCCGCTCAATTTTGGGCGGATTTTTTTATGAAATTTTATATTAGGAGGAATCATTATGAGCACCGGAGTTCATTCTGAGTATAAATATGTACTGGAAACGATCAAACAGGCAGCCGAACAATACCAGATAGACGCCAGCGGGATCATCACCCGTCTCAACAGCCTGGATTTAACTGAATTGGAAGCCAATCAGCAGGCATTGATGTATTCATTGAATCACATTGCCATGGATCAGCCGGATTGGACTTTTGTTGCGGCCCGCCTTTATCTAAATGAATTATATGGGAAGGCCTCCCAAAACCGCGGCTACAGCCCCTCTGAAAAATATGGGGACTTTTATTCTCTGATTAAAAAACTGAGTGATATAGGAATCTACTCCGGAGATTTGCTGGCTGCCTACTCGAAGGAACAGATTGACGAGCTTGGCAGGGAAATAGATTCGCAGAAAGACCAGCTTTTTAATTACATAGGCCTTTTTTTGCTGGCTGACCGATATTTGGCGAAAGACCATGAACGGAATGTCTATGAACTTCCGCAGGAGCGCTTTATGGTCATTGCCATGACGCTGATGAGAAATGAACCCGAAAGCATCAGGCAGGAGCTTGTAAAAGAGGCATACTGGGCGTTAAGCAATCTTTATATGACCGTAGCTACACCAACCTTGTCCAATGCAGGTAAAAGCTTTGGCCAGCTTTCCTCCTGCTTCATTGATACGGTTGATGATTCGCTTGACGGCATCTACCTGAATAACTGGGATATTGCCAGATTAAGCAAGGATGGCGGTGGCATTGGCATTTACTATGGGAAGGTGAGGGCGCTTGGCTCGGACATCAAGAGATTCAAAGGAACCTCGTCCGGAGTGGTTCCATGGATCAGGCTTTTGAACGATACCGCCGTCAGCGTGGACCAGCTGGGCCAGCGTCAGGGAGCTGTCGCTATATACCTTGATATTTTCCACAAGGATATCATGAATGGCTTCCTTGATTTAAAAACAAACAATGGGGACGAGCGACGGAAAGCTCATGACATATTCACCGGGGTGGCCATTCCGGATTTATTTATGGAAAGGCTGGAAGAAAAGGATGAGAACGGCCGGAGCATTGGCGAGTGGCACACATTCTGCCCGCATCAGGTTAAACAGCTAATGGGCTGGAAGGACGAAAACGGAAACCCTCTTGGTCTTGAGGATTTTTACGATGAGAGCAACCAAAGGTATTTTACCGAAAAGTATCTGGAAGCTGCCGCGAACCCGCTGTTGCCCCGCAAAACCTACCGGGCAATGGATATCATGGCCCGCATCATGGTGGCCCAGCTGGAAACAGGGACTCCATATATGTTTTACAGGGACGAAGTCAACAGGCAGAATCCCAACAAGCATCAGCTGGGAGAAGGACGCACCGCCATTTACTGCAGCAATCTTTGCACGGAGATCACACAGAATATGTCAGCTACATCCATTGTAAAAGAGTACGAGGATGAAGATGGGAACATTGTCATTGTGCGCAAGCCGGGGAACTTTGTGGTTTGCAATCTATCTTCAATTAACCTTCCGAAAGCTGTACAGGTGGAAGTGCTGGAACGGCTTATCAAGGTTCAGGTGAGAATGCTCGATAATGTAATCGACCTGAACACGATTACGGTGGGACAGGCTCAGAAAACGAACCAAAGATTCAGGGCGGTCGGCCTGGGAACCTTTGGGTGGCACCACCTTCTTGCTTTGCAAGGCATCCATTGGGAATCGGAGGAAGCTGTTGCATATGCCGACGGGCTTTATGAAGATATAGCCTACTTTACAATCCGTTCGTCCATGGAGCTCGCAAAGGAAAAAGGCGCGTACAGTGAATTTAACGGCTCAGAATGGCAGACTGGCCGTTATTTCGAGCGAAAGCAGTATCATTCAGAGAGATGGATTCAATTAAAAGAAGAGGTTGGCAGGAATGGGCTTCGCAATGGCTGGCTGATGGCTGTGGCACCAAATTCCTCCACAGCTAAAATCGGCGGTTCCACGGATGGAATCGATCCTTTGTATGCCGTTGAGTATGCAGAGGAAAAGAAGAACTTTAAATTCAAGGTAACCGCTCCGGATTTGAATCATATCACATACAATTTTTACCGAAGAGCCCGGCATGAGCTGGATCAGGCATGGAGCATCCGCCAAAATGCTGCCCGCCAGCGGCATATCGACCAGGCCATCAGTTTTAATCTTTATGTCAAGCATGATATCAAAGCAAAGGAGCTGCTGAATCTGCATCTGGAAGCCTGGAAGCAGGGCCTGAAAACAACGTATTACGTCAGAAGTACATCCCAGGCAGAAATTGAAGAATGCCAGGCATGCCACAGTTAACAGGAGGAGCAACATGGAAATGAATACACCTTTAAAAAAAATTAAATTGCTGAATCCGGATTCTCCCAATAAATCAACTGGAATTATTAACGGGGCATCGTCAGGACTATTAAACTGGAATGATATCGCCTATCCGCAGATGTATGATTTATACCAGGCCCTGCTTTCGAACTTTTGGAAGGCCCAGGAAATCAACATGCAGGATGATATTAAACAATGGGACCTGCTAAGTCCTGTCGAGCAGGATGTTTTCCTGCGAATAAACACTCAGCTTGCCTGCCTGGACAGCCTGCAGACACCAACCATGAGCCAGGTGATGGATTATGTGACCGATTCGAGCTTTAAAGCAATCTTTGCGGTAATTTCCCAGCAGGAAGCAGTCCATAACGAATCGTATTCCTATATTTTGAGTTCTCTGATCCCGCTTCGTGAGCAGAATGAACGATTCAATCAGGCTAAAATTGACCCGGTGGTGCGCAAACGGAATCAGCTGATTCTGAATGCATATGAGGAATTTCGCCAAAATCCGTCTCCTTTAAATCTTTTCAGGCTGGCTGTCAACTCGATTAATCTTGAGGGCATCTACTTTTATGCGGGTTTTGCATTCTTTTACCATCTGGCGCGACAGCAGAAAATGCTCAAGACCAGTACCATGATCAGCTATATTCAGCGGGATGAAATGCAGCATGCTTATTTCATCTCTCAGTTTATCCGCATTCTTCTTGCTGAGAATCCGGAGCTGAATACAGAAGAGAATATACAGTATGTGTACGAGACAATCGGCGAGGCTGTGAAACTGGAAAAGGAATGGGCTGGAATTGTTTTCGAAAATATTGATGGAATCGATATTGACGAATTCGGTGATTATGTGGAATATCTGGCGAATAAAAGACTCCGTCAGCTGGGTCTGCAAAACCTCTATGTGGAAAGGGACAATCCGATGCCATGGATCTATGTATTCAGCGACGAAATGATCAATGATACAAAATCGGATTTCTTCGAGCAAAAATCGCGGACCTATTCAAAGGTCACGCAGTCGAACGGATTCGATGAACTATAAATCGCTGAAAGCCGCCATCATCTATGCTTCCTCAACAGGAAACACGCTGGATTTGGCTGGCATTCTTCAAAGCTGCTTTCGGGATTTCGGGGTCGAGCCTGATTTGTACAATGCCAGGGAATTTCGGGCTGAAGGGCTGGCTGATCTGGATTTTGCGGTGGTTGCCACCTATACATGGGGCAGCGGAGAGATTCCGAAAGAAATGAAACAAGTCTATGAAGCCTTTGAACAACATGAGGTCAAGCATCTTATTACAGGAGCAGCTGGTACAGGGGATCGTTTTTATCCTTATTTCTGCGGCGCGGTGGATGAGTTTCGGGATATGCTCTTTGTGCATACCAACCTGGCGGCTACCCTGAAAATAGAATTGACTCCCCAGGACAAGGACCACGAACGATGCCGGCAGTTTGTCAAGGCACTGTTAGCAAGAATGGCAATTTAACGTGTTAAAGCAAGTGCGCGTGCCTGACCCCCTTTAGTGTGCTAAAGGGGGTCAGGCACCGTTTCATCTAGGCATGGACACCGAGGGCGATTTTGGCAAAACGGGACATTCTGTCTTTTGTCCAGGCAGGGCTCCAGACGATATCAATTTTAATTTCTTTAAGTTCTTTGATGTTGGCCGCGAGCTTCATATTGGCATCTGTCATGATTTGCGGGGCCATGGGGCAGCCCATGGACGTCATGGTCATATTGATCTGCACGTTCTTTTCTTCATCTACAACTACATCATAGACAAGGCCAAGATTGACAATGTCGATGCCCAATTCGGGATCGATTACATTCTCCAAGACTTCATAGATACGGTCAATTAATTCCTTGCTCATCATTCCTCACCTCATCCATTATTTTTAAAACTGTACGGCAGGGAGCCTGTCATGATAAAATCCTTTTCTCTCCCTGGATGGCCTGAATCGGTTCGATATTCTGGGTGAATTCCAGCGTTCCCATATACACTCCATTCCCATCCCGGACAGCAAAGTACCGGATGTATACATACTTGTCACGGAACTTGATGTAGAAATCCTCGACGTCCTTGACTCCCGCTTTGAAATCATGAAGCAGGTCCTCCACAACGTGGACGCTCTTTGGGGGATGACAGTTTTGAACGGTCCTGCCGATGACCGCTTTTGTCCGGTGGAAGATTCTTTCTTTCCCGTGGGAGAAATATCGGACCACATCGTCCTGATCGATGAAGGTAATGTCAACCGGCAAATGGTTGAGCATTAATTCCAGCTGTTGTAATGATAAAATTCCTGTCTCCAGTCTGATGAATCCTTCTGCCATGGCATCTGCTTTGATTTCAGCACGCTCCGGCTTCCAGACTCCAGCGGGGTTTGCAAGACAATAGCCGATATCACTGCCATCATGGGCAATTTTAATCCATTCATCCTCTGTTAATGTCTGCAAAGCCATGGGGAACAGGATGTTTTCCTCTTTGAAAATCATATCGCTCGTTTCCTTGATTACAAAATACAGGGCAGCACTTACGGCTTTTTTATCCCCATCATAGCTGGTCAGTTTTTCTTTTGCTCCTTTGATCGCTGCGCGAATTCCATCATCTACACCCCACATTACTTGTGTAGGACCAAGGATGCCGTATTTCTCGAGGTAAGGGAAAAGCAGATTTTCCTTGCGTGTATAATGCTTGTCGATATCCATCAACAGGTTTAAATCTTCTATTAATTTATAAATATTTTCTTCGGTGTCTTCTTTTTCGAAGTGCTCGAGATGCAGCTGCAGTTTGAAGTTGACGAGCATATCAATTTCTTTATTTTCAAGCTTGAAAGTATGAACAGGGTGGCCTGGCTGATCCTCAGGCTTATCGGAAGTATGAATCTCTTCGATCGACCCTTTAAAAATGGCTGTATGGACGGAGCATAAGCGCTGGACCTCCGAGACCGGGATTCCTTCCTCCTCCATCAGAGCCTGTTCAAGCTGGGAAATTTCTGCGACGGTAATATTGCCAACAGCCTCTTCGAATTGTGCTTTTACATGATCGACACTTTTGCCGCTGTGCAGTTCTTTGATAATTTCCTTCAGGATTTCCTGTCGGCGGGATTTTTGCTCCTGGACCAATTCACGATTATTAATGATTTCACTCATCTTGAATTTCTCCTTCTTTCTTTTGAAAATAGGAAGCGGTTTTAGGGAAAATTTCTATTTTTATACTAGCTATAGTGATTTTGTAATTGAAAAGTTTTCTCATTCACAATGTAACACATCTAAAACACCATGTTTGTGATGTAAATCACAAAGACAAAAAAACGGTGCCTGACCCCCTTTAGTCCACTAAAGAGGGTCAGGCACCGTCCGCATTGTTTTCATCTCCTGGATGAGAAGAGGGCCCTTGCTAGTCACCATTTTCATTCATTTGACTTTGGAAAAAAGCGGATAATACGCCTTGACATATACTATACAGGGGTATACTATAAGAGTATTGAGTATACCCTATGGATGTATTTTATAATTAAGGAGGTTCACTCATGGCTGGACAAACAAAGGAAGTGCAATTACCGATTTCGGGGATGACCTGTGCTGCTTGTTCTTCCCGAATTGAAAAAAGCCTTAATAAATTGGAAGGTGTCGATCAAGCTACTGTCAATCTCGCACTGGAAAAGGCTACCGTCATTTACAATCCTGATAGTACCACGGTTTTAGATATTGAAAATAAAATTAACGATCTGGGATACAGCATTGCAACTGAAAAAGCTGAACTGGATCTCATGGGAATGACCTGTGCTGCCTGTGCTACAAGGATTGAAAAAGGGCTCAACAAACTGGAGGGCGTCTCAAAGGCCACAGTAAATTTAGCTCTGGAAACAGCAAATATTGAATATAATCCGTCACAGCTGACTGTTCAGGACATGATCAGCAAGGTGGAAAACCTGGGCTATGAAGCAAAGGTTAAGCAGGACCAGGTATCTGAAGGGAGCGACCACCGTGAAAGGGCGATTGAAAAACAGAAAGGAAAATTTATTTTCTCGCTGATCCTATCCTTTCCGCTGCTTTGGGCAATGGTGAATCATTTTGAATTTACTTCATTCCTTTATCTTCCGGAAGCCTTTATGAATCCTTGGGTTCAAATGGCTCTTGCCACACCTGTCCAATTTATTGTCGGGAAACAATTCTATATTGGTGCCTATAAAGCGCTCAAGAACAAAAGTGCCAATATGGACGTCCTTGTGGCCCTCGGAACATCGGCTGCTTATTTTTACAGTGTATATTTAGCTTTTCTTTCAATTGGTTCAGGTGCGCATATGGTGGAACTGTATTTTGAAACGAGTGCTGTGCTCATTACTTTAATTCTGTTAGGAAAGCTGTTCGAAGCAAGAGCCAAAGGCCGCTCCTCTGAAGCAATAAAAAAACTGATGGGTTTACAGGCGAAAACGGCCACAGTCCTAAGGGACGGGAATGAAGAGGAGATACCGTTGGAGCAGGTCGCTGTCGGGGATGTGCTGGTAATAAAGCCTGGTGAAAAGGTCCCGGTCGATGGGGAAGTCATTGAAGGAAGGTCCGCAGTGGATGAATCCATGCTGACAGGCGAAAGTGTTCCTGTCGATAAAACTGCAGGCGATATGGTCATCGGTGCCACTATTAATAAAAACGGCTCCTTAAAAATCAGGGCCCGGAAGGTTGGAAGGGATACGGCACTTGCGCAGATCATTAAGGTGGTGGAGGAGGCCCAAGGGTCCAAAGCGCCAATTCAGAGGCTTGCCGATCAGATTTCAGGAGTCTTTGTTCCAGTCGTTGTCGGGATTGCCATCATTACTTTTTTGGTCTGGTTTTTATTCGTAAGTCCTGGCGAGTTTGCAGAAGCACTCGAGAAATTCATTGCAGTGCTCGTCATAGCCTGCCCTTGTGCTCTTGGCCTTGCAACGCCAACATCCATTATGGCGGGCTCCGGCAGGGCTGCTGAATTAGGAGTTTTGTTCAAAGGCGGGGAGCATCTCGAACTGACACACAGGATTACAACTGTAGTCCTTGATAAAACCGGTACGGTTACGAATGGAAAACCCGTATTAACCGACGTCATTGCAGAAGGAAACATAACGGAAGAGCAGCTGTTATCCTTAGTGGGCTCTGTGGAGAAACAATCTGAGCATCCTTTAGCAGAAGCCATTGTGCAAGGTATTAAAGACCGCGGCATATCTCTTTCAGACCCGGATGATTTTGAAGCAATCCCGGGATATGGAGTCAAGGCGGCTTCAGGTGGCAGAAACATCATGGTAGGCACAAGAAAGCTGATGAATCAGTCTGGAATTGACATTGCATCTGCTGCTGAAAAAATGGAAGCTCTCGAAAAGGACGGAAAAACAGCGATGCTGGTAGCTGTGGATGGCGTTTATTCCGGAATTGTCGCTGTAGCCGATACGGTCAAGGAGTCTTCAAAGGCTGCTATCAGACGTCTTAAGGATATGGGGCTCGAGGTCATCATGATGACTGGTGACAATCAGCGCACCGCAGAGGCAATTGCGGCAGAAGTTGGGGTTGATCGCGCCATCGCAGAAGTCCTCCCGGAAGGCAAAGCGGAAGAAGTGAAGAAGCTCCAGATGCAAGGGAAGCATGTTGCTATGGTCGGGGACGGCATCAATGACGCTCCGGCATTGGCAGTTGCTGATATCGGCATGGCGATTGGGACCGGTACGGATGTGGCGATGGAAGCCGCTGACATCACGCTGATGCGCGGTGATCTGAACAGCATAGCCGACGCTATCCTTATGAGTAAAAAAACCATAAGGAATATCAAACAAAATCTGTTTTGGGCGTTTGCCTATAATACACTCGGAATCCCGGTTGCGGCCTTAGGATTTCTTGCACCATGGCTTGCCGGCGCAGCAATGGCGTTCAGTTCTGTTTCGGTTGTCCTGAATGCCTTGCGCCTTCAGAGAGTGAAATTGTAAAGGAGGTCAGGGCATGAAAAAGTGGGCGATAGCAGCGATTATCTACTTAGCTGCCGTAATTGGAGCTTACCAGATATTTGACCAGTTTAACGCAAGTGATAAAGAAATCTCTGCCACAGGCGAAAATGAACATAAAAGCGGACAGCATTCCGACAGCCATGAGTCCAATGAAGGAAAGAATCAAAGCCATAGCCATAAGGCAAATACCGAGCATGTCCATAGTGAGGTCATCCCTTCTCTTTCCTATACCGATGGAAAGATTGAAATTGAGCTGCGAGACCTTGACGGGAATCCTGTCTCAAAATTAAAGGTCAACCATGAAAAACTCCTGCACTTAATCGTGGTGAATGAAGAACTCGATCAATACTACCATCTTCACCCGGAAGAGCTGGGAGGGGGACAATTCCAAATCGATAAGGACCTTCCTGAAGGCAGCTTTAAAGCGTTCGTTGATATCAAGCCGGAAGAACTAGCTTACCAGGTTTCCCCGATTTCTTTTCAATCCGGGGATGAAGCCAGCCATCACGAACACCAGAAGCCGCTTAAGCCGGATCGTGTTTTAGAAAAGACAGTCGACGGACAGAAAGCAATGCTGAAGATGAGTTCCTTTCATCCGGGAGAACCGGTGACTCTCACATTTGATCTGGGTGACGGGAAGCTTGAACCTTATCTTGGGGCTGCAGGCCATGTCGTAATACTCGATGAAACGGCGGAGAATTACCTTCATGTTCATCCTCTCAATCATAACCAGCCTGTCTTTGAAACCACTTTTAATCAGGCAGGGATTTATAAGGTCTGGGCGGAGTTCAAACAGGGTGGAAAGGTCCGGACTTTTCCGTTTGTCGTTGAAATCCAATAGAGAAACAAGGTGTCTGCGATTATACCTGATTGCAGGGAACCGAAGAAATGTTTCTTTGAAGGGTTGATGAGAAGGACGGAAAGAAACCAGTTTCAGGACATGATTTCATCCGAAAAACGCGCCAGGATGTTCCAGCTTGTATTGATTAAATAAAAGATCCATATTGAAATGGTTTTGATCAATCCATATAAGGCGGAAATGATAAAGGCACCTCCATAGCCAAATGAGTAGTTGAGTACGTTATGGGGGTATTATAAAATGTAGGGAAAGGAGGTTTTAATTTGGATATCCTCGATACCGATTTAGAAAATATTGAACAAGGTGATCACTGCGCGTCATCCGGCAGAAAAAGCCACCATTCTGATAAAACAAAGAAAAACTTAGTTACCCGGCTCAACCGGATTGAAGGCCAAATCAGGGGAATAAAGGGACTTATTGAAAAAGATACTTATTGTGATGATGTCATTACCCAAATCTCCGCAACTCAGGCTGCATTGAACAGTGTCGCAAAATTGCTGCTGGAAGGGCATATGAAGACATGCATTGTCGAACGGATTCAGGAAGGTGACCATGAAGTGGTCGATGAACTGCTTGTAACAATTCAAAAGCTGATGAAAAAATAGAAGGCAGATTAATTTAATACCACATAGAACTGGCAGCCCAAAAAGGATGAAGCAATTCCTTTCTGGGTTTTTATTTTTATTTTGAACGAAGGAGCCTGGGATTAATATTGAAAAAAGAATCAGGCAGTGTCCCTGTCAATATAAGAAATTATCTATAAGCGATATACTGGTTTTGTTTAAGGATTTGATTTTCGATAAAGTCTCGTGTTTGACAACTGGAATTAAATGTAATAATATTTAATTGAACAGTGGTCAATAGGAGGAAGAACATTGCCAAGGAAATCGGTCCAACAAGAACTGACACGTGATATGATTATGGATGCTGCAAGAACCCTGTTCGTAAACAAAGGCTATCAGCACGTATCAATGAGGCAGATAGCCAAGGAACTGGAATATAGTCATGGGGCTATCTACTATCATTTTAAAAATAAGGCAGAACTATTTTATGCCCTTGTCGAGGAGCATTTTAAAATGCTGGATCAGATCCTCGATGAAATCCTGGAGAAAGAAATAGAACCAAAGGAAAAGATAAGGGAGGTTTTGATTGGCTTCATGCAATTTGGCCTGACCCATCAAAACCATTATGAAATCATGTTTTTGACCAAGGATGAGGAAGTAAGAAATTTTCTCAGCCAGAGCCCAAATAGAAGTTATGAGAAATTTGCCCGGGCACTTTCCTTATTAAGCGAACGTAAGCTTTCCATCCAGGATATATGGTCCATCTTTATTTCGCTGCACGGGTTTGTGACGCACTACAGCCGTCATGTTACCTCATATGAAGATGTTCAGGGCATGGCGGCGGCACATGCGGATTTTCTTTTAAGGTCGATCCGCTAATTTTTTAGCCACTATTGAACAGTGGTCAATTAATTTAAAGCTTCAGACTAACGAATGATAAAGGGGGAATCAGGATGAAAAAGGCACTGGTTTTGGGTGCCTCTGGCGGAATGGGGTATTCCATTGTCAGGGAATTGTCGTACAGGGGGATGGAGGTCATCGCTTTTGCGCGGAACCGGCCTAAATTAGATAGGCTTTTTAATGATTTTCCAAATGTTCAAATCAGGACGGGGGATCTGTCGGTTATGGAGGATATCCAAATGGCTGCAAAAGGAGTGGATGTGATATTCCAGGCAGCCAATATTCCTTACGCCGAGTGGGAGGGGAACCTTGGCAGGCTCATGGAGAACATCGTCTCAGCAGCCCAGAGTCAATCAGCGAAGCTTGCCATTGTTGAAAACATCTATGCCTATGGGCGAAGCAGCGGGAACAAAGTAAAAGAAACCTTTCCAAAAAATCCCCATACAAAAAAAGGAAGAATTCGCCTGGAAATTGAGAACTTTATTAAAAAATCCGAAGTAGATGCCGTCATTGCCCACTTTCCTGATTTCTACGGGCCAAATGTAGAGAATTCGATCCTTCACTACACTCTTTCAAGTATGGTCAAAAACAAGAACGCCCTCTATGTTGGGAACCAGCAGACCCCGAGGGAATTCATTTTTACCCCGGATGGAGGAAAAGCCATTGTGAACCTGGCCATGAATGATCGGACATATGGGCAGAATTGGAATATTCCGGGACACAGCGTGATAACCGGGGAGGAGCTTATTAAGGAAATCCGTGAAATCACCCCCTGCAAAAAAAGAGTATATACCGTTTCAAAAAGCATGATCAGACTTCTTGGCCTTTTCGACAGAAACATGAGGGAAGCTGTGGAAATGTATTACCTAAACGAAGAACCGGTCGTATTGGATGGAGAAAAGTATGAGACAGCAATCGGACCACTGCCGAGAACCCCCTACAAAGACGGACTGCGCCAGACCATCCACTTCATGAGAAATCAAATTCAAAAATAGAGTGCCTGACCCCCTTTAGTTAATTAAAGGGGGGTCAGGCACGCGTTGGTGGTGTGATGCACTGCCGCTTCGCCGAATGAATAAAATAAGATCCTATCTTAAGGTGGCGAGGTGGGCGTATACTTCCTGGAGGGTTTTGAAGCCTGCTGCCTGGGCTCTTTCAAGGTATATACCCCAGACCTTGGCTGTCATTAAGGCGTCCCCAAGGGCATTGTGGCGGTTTTCAATGTTCACCCCGCAATCCTCGCATATAATTTCCAGGGGCAGTGACTCTGCTGAAGGATCAAAAAGCCTTGTTAAAAAGGAAGTGTCGATAATCCTGTGATTGAATTTGGTACGGGTATGCTCCCAGGTGGCTTTTTGCATAAAATCCAGTTCATGCTTGGCATGATGGGCGATAAGGATAGAGCTGGAGGCGAACTTAAAGAACCTTATAAGGACATCGGCAATATCCGGGGCAACCGAAAGCTGGCTGTCTTCAATCCCGGTCAGCTCAGAAATAGTTGGAGGCAGGGGGGAATCCGAGCGGATAAGAGAATAGAAGGTTTCCTGCTCGATCAAGCTGCTGCCTTTCATTTTCACTGCACCAATTGAAATGATCCGGTCCCCTCTTTCCGGATGGAACCCCGTTGTTTCGATGTCAAAAACAACCACTTCCAGCTTGTCGAGCGGGCAGTCCAGATCACTCTTTTGCCTGACTTCCTTTTCGAGCTGGCGTAAAAATGAAATGCTCTGCGGGTTTGTCTGTCCATGAACCCCAGCGAGCACATTCGAACCAATCCTGCCGCCCATTCCCCTAAAAAATCGAATAAAATCATTCACGCCCATCGCGATCTTCCTTTTCAACCAGTTTCCTTACATACTCATAAAGATGGATGCCGTCCCTCAGCCCTTCTTTCAAAACTTTTCTCTGCTGTTTGGTTAATCTGTCCACTGCCAGATAATGCCCAGATTCATAGTCACTGTGATTGCTGAATAGCAATCGATAGTTTTGCAGATTGATAAAGCTGTCTCTAAGTTTATCCCGTTCCCGGCGAGGCAGAAGTGAATCAGGCAGCTCTTCCAGCCTTTGAATGGTGGACGTTTCGAGGATTTTTTCATGAATTGCCAAAAGCCTTGCGCCATTTACATACGGAAATAACGCAGTATCCTTGATATTAAGCATTCCCGTATAGGGCCCATGTGTCTCGACGAGGAATTGGCCAAGTACGCCAACCCCTTTCCGGACATGCATCGTGTTTTGGAGGATGCGGACGATCAGCTTGCCCTGATGAATCGTCTCATAGGCCCTAAGCTTTAGTCGGGTGATAAAGGAAGATTCACCATGCAGGGTCCTGCCATCAAGGAAGGTGAGCAGATAGCGGATTGATTCCCAGGAAGCATCCAAAACCCATTCTTTCAGCTGCTTTTCCCATTCCTCCAGAGAACGGCACCACATCGGGTTGCTTGCCATTACGTTTCCCTCGCACTTTTTATACCCTGTCTGTAAAAGCCCTTCTGAAATCTCATTTCCCAGCTTTAGAAAATAGTGCTTTGTTTGTACCGGACCTCCTTCGTAAATGATGCCATGATCCTGGTCGCTCCAGATGCCTTGTTCCCGGCGGCCGGCGCTCCCCATTACAAAGAAAGAAAACGGTGATGGGGGAGGCCCTGATTCCTCCTTGATCCGGTCGAGCGCCGCAGCAACCGTTTGTCTGATGATTTGGTCGTGGAACAGATTTAAGCTTGCTGCGCTGGACGAAACATGGCGAATCTCCCGGTCCCGGGATTTCCTTATTTGTTCATATGTGACGAGACTTGCCATGCTGACTCACTCCCCGTGTGTAAATAGCATTTCCCCTTGAACAGAACGTCCAAGGGGAAATCTCTTTTATTTAATCCCGCTTAATAGTTAAGCATTGACCGGCTTGCTGTCGGCCGGTACAGTTCCGGCCTTAATTGACTTGTCAGCAGTCGGATTCATCTCGGATTGAAGCAGCTCAGGATATCCATAAGATCCATGCTCACTGATATCAAGACCCATGATTTCTTCTTCCTCCGTGACGCGCAGTCCTTTCATGGACGCTTTCATTATGGCTAAAACAACGAATGATACGATGAATGCAAATGCTCCGCAAGCTACAACTCCCAGTGCCTGAACACCGAGCTGTTCAAAACCGCCGCCGTAGAAGAGACCAGGCTTCCCAACAGAAGCAAGTTCCGGTGTTGCAAAGAAACCAGTGGATAAGGTTCCCCAGACTCCTGCAGCACCGTGGACGGACAAGGCAAAGATTGGATCGTCAATTTTACGGGCCTCAAAGAAACGAATGCTGTAGAATACGAGAATGCCAGCGATGAATCCGATTACCACCGATGCCCATACATCAACGAAGGCACAGGAGGCAGTGATGGCAACCAATCCTGCCAGAGCACCGTTCAGCATCATGGAAACATCCGCTTTCCCCATTACAACCCAGGAAATAATCATCGCAGCGATGGTACCTGCTGCTGCGGCCAAATTCGTGTTCACTGCTACAAATCCAAAGAATCCATCGTCAACAGCTACTGTGCTGCCTGCATTGAAACCGAACCAGCCAACCCATAAAAGCAGGACACTTAGTGCGGTGTAAACCTGGTTATGACCATAAAGATTATTGGCGGAGCCATCTTTATTGTATTTCCCAATCCTGGGCTTTAGAAGAATCGTAGCTGCCAGTGCAGCCATCGCTCCAGTCAAGTGAACAACTGTTGAACCGGCAAAGTCCTGCTTTCCATGTTCAGCCAGCCAGCCTCCGCCCCAGATCCAGTGGGCAATAGGCGGGTAGATCAATACGGAAAATAAAACCGAGAATACTAGATAAACAGACATTTTTGCTCTTTCAGCAAATCCGCCGAAGGCAATCGTGATCGAAATGCCTGCGAATGCTGTCTGGAATAAGAAAAATACTGCTCCAGAGAGTGATAAACCCTCTATATCATAACCTGAATAGAAAAAGTTTGATAAACCAATTAATGAATTACCTTCCCCAAAGATGAGCCCATATCCGACTGCCCAGAAGACAATGGAGGAAATTCCGAAGGTAAGAATCGTTTTGCCAGCAATATGGCCGGCGTTTTTCATCCTTGTGGACCCGGTCTCCAGCAGGATGAAGCCCCCAATCATTAAGATTACTAGAACCGCAGATATCATAACCCAAAGACTGTTCATTAAAAATAAAGTATCCATCATTTCGCCCCTTCCAAATTCTTTGTTCTGGTTTCTAACTTGTAATTGTATTTTCGCATCGTACAGAGTGGAATTCTATAAGTTTGTTAGAAAACCTAACATAGATTTTGGTGGATTTCGTAAATGAAATTCTAAAGACCTGCCTGAAGGAAATCTTGGAGCATAATCCGGCTGAACAATCCTAGATTCTCCTCATGCCAAACTGTGCGTTCAGCTGGCCCTGGATCATCTTCTTGCGAAGTTTTGCATCCGCGGCCTTCTTTTCCTTCATCATTTCCTGGCGTATTTCGAACGTCTGAACACCGTCTTCAATCTTCTCGGCAATATCCATCAGCAGCTCAATATCGGCGAAAGAATATTTTCTGCTCCCACCGTTTGTTCTTTCCGGAAAAATGAGCTTCCTTTCTTCATAGTAACGTATTTGCCTTTCTGTTAAACCGGTGAGTTCCCTCACAATCCCAATGGTAATTACCTTCTTATCCTTGTAGGAAGCCTCCTTTGACACCGATCATCACCTCATTATTGATTTGTTAATATATATTACAATCTACGTTAAATTATCTCACATAGTGCTGGATTAGACTATAAAAAATTGTAAATTTTCAGTTAAAACTAAATTCCTGTTATTTCCTTTTGCGGTGCTTCGGAAATTATCTGAAACAAAATAGTGTCAGAAACTCTTCCAAGGAAGTTGTGAAAAGTACCAAATATTAGATAATCACATTACAGGTATCGCTTCTCTAAAAAGCTAAGAAGCAAGGAGGGAAAAATGACATCTTATAAAGAAAAAAAGGTGATATCCATTGGAATTGTCAGTGAACTGACCGGTCTTTCGTTAAGAAAGATCCGCTATTATGAGGAACGGGGGTTAATTACACCAGAACGGATCGGGAATGGGGGGAGCCGGAGATATTCGTTTGCGGATGTGGAAACCTTAATGAAAATCGCCGAAAAAAGGGAAGAAGGAGTTCAAACCTCGGAAATTAAAAAGGAACTAGTAAAGGAAAGAAATCAAAAACAAGTGCGCAACCAAATGATCCGTGGTCAGATCAATGCCCACTTCAACATAAGGAAATAAAGGATGACGTGAATCGTAAATGCAAAACCGCCGGGAATGAATCCTGGCGGTTTTGTACTGGTAGGTTATTTATTGAGTGAAGTTTCTTTCTTGAAGAGCTCCTGAAGTTCAGTCAGGGAAAGGTGGGAGATATCGTAGGAGGAATTTTGGTACAGTTTCAGCTTGAGAATTTTGTCTATATAATGCTTCCTTGCTTTTTCAATGCCCTCGCGCAAAAGGTTTGACATTTCCTTCATCTCCTTTCTGCTAGAGTATTAAAACTTCATTCAGTAAATGGGGTGAACTTTTACAGGGCTCCCATCATCATCAGAAAGGAGCCTCCTGAACACCTTCACAGGCTGTTTATCTGGTCAAGCTTGAGGCTGCGGACTCCTTTCTGTCGGAGATTTTGGCCGATTTTGCACAGCCCTCAGGAATTCATGGGTCCTGCTGCCAAAGGTTTTCAGCAATTCCTCATATAATTCGTCCCGCAACAAGTCGAGCTGTATAATTCTTTCTGCCAATTGGAGTTCCCTGCCGTTTTTCATTTCTGCTTGCCACCCTTTTCCATCATATTTTTTTGCTGGGAAGAAGTGCTGGGTCAAGTAATGGTTTTTGTTATTTTTTATAAGAGTACTGGAAGTGCTGCTGGAAGTCAGCATTGTTGGAATGATATCTGACGATGTTTTTGCGAGGATTGGAAAAGGGATGAAAAACGCTTTAGCCCCTACTTCAAAAATAGAGGCCATAATAAAAAGAATCAGATGACAAACAGGTAAACACACAGGAAATGGGCGAGGCTTCCGAGCATGATAAAAATATGAAAAATTTCATGGAAGCCCATATATTTGGTTTTCAGGAATTTTGGTTTACATCCATAGATCAAGCCTCCAACCGTGTAAAAAATCCCCCCGGCCACCAAAAGCCAGAAACCCGGGGCGGGCACACTGCTAGCAAGGGGGCCGGCAGCAAAGATAATCAGCCACCCCATAGCAATATAAAGAGCAGTTGAAATCCATCGGGGGCATTCAAACCAGACCATCTTAAATACGACACCCGATATAGCGGCAGCCATGACAATGGAGAATAATATCCAGCCCGTAAGCCCTTTAAGGCTGATTAAGCAGAAAGGGGCGTACGTACCAGCGATTAAGACATAGATCATCGAGTGGTCAAGGCGCCGTAAAAATGCAATGACCGCATCCCTTGCGATCACCATATGATAAGTCGCCGAGGCACTGTATAAAAGGATCATGCTGATTCCGAAAATGGCGACTGCCCCTGTCGCAAGAGGAGATGCGGATTCAACCGCAGATTTTAAAATCATCAGGATCAATCCGATAAGGGCCAAAATAGCACCTGATAAATGGGTCAGTCCATTAATGGGCTCACGAATACGCTGGATCATGTAAAACGACTCCTTTAACTCTTTAATGTAGTTTTTTATACTACGTGTTATTATATACGCGTAATGACACATAGTCAAATGTTTACCTTTGGTGTGAATGAAGATATAATGGACTAAAATAAGGACAAAAGCGAGGCAGGACATGAACGAATTAGATGAGCTTTTAGCAAAACTGGAATTGGACCAGAACATTCAGCTGGAGGATATTCCGGGTATCGATTTATATATGGATCAAGTGATTCAGCTGTTTGAAAATAAGTTCAAGGGTACGAAACGATCGGAAGGCGACAAAATCCTTACGAAGACAATGATCAATAATTATGCAAAAGGCAAGCTGTTCTTTCCTGTGAAAAATAAAAAATACTCTAAGGAGCACATCATTCTGATTTCATTAATCTACCATCTAAAAGGGGCGCTCTCGATCGGTGACATCAAATCGATACTGGGAGGGATCAATGAAAAAACAGACGAGGAAAACTTTGATCTTGAGCAGTTTTATAAGAGTTATCTTCATCTTTATGAAAAGGGGGCTGAAGATTTTAAAAGAAACGTTGAGGAAATGGAAAGAGCTGTTCATGCTGAGCTTTCCGACGCAGAAGGTTATTCCGCAGACCTAAAAAAAGTCATGCTGATTCTGTCCCTTGCCAATATCTCCAATTTATACCGAAGGGCGGCTGAACAGCTGACAGACAGCCTTCCCGGATTGTCCGGTCAAGAAGACGGGAACACAAAAAAAACCGGCCAGAAATGAGCCGGTTTTCGTTTTAATTATAATTTTTTCATTTCGTCTGCGACAAATTCTACCTCTGTGCCAACAATGACCTGGAGATTCGTTTTGCTCATTTTCATGATGCCCTTTGCACCGTGTGTTTTAAGGGCTCCTTCGTCGACTTTATCCATATCTTTGATTTGCAGACGGAGTCGGGTCGCGCAGTTGTCGATGGTTGTAATATTTTCCTTTCCGCCAAGGTCATTCATAAATTGTGCAGCCATGCTGGAATATTTATTTTCTCCTTTTACCGCTGTTTCATCTTGTGCTGCCTCAGGGTCATCATCTTCACGGCCGGGTGTCTTCATATTAAAAGCCCGGATCATTGTATAAAAGATGAAAAAGTAAACAGCACCAAAGATCAGTCCTATGAGCAAAAGAAGCAGAGGTTTTTCAGCAATCCCAAAGTTCAGCAGGTAATCCATGGCACCTGCAGAAAAAGTGAACCCGTCCCTGATTCCAAGGGCAGTTGTAATCCACATTGACACGCCTGTCAATAATGCATGGACTCCATACAAGAGCGGCGCGATGAACATAAATGAAAATTCAATTGGTTCCGTGATCCCGGTAAGGAAAGAGGTAAGGGCAAGGCTGGAAAACATGCCGGCCACTGCTTTTCGTCTGCCAGGTTTAGCGGCAGCAATCATGGCAAGTGTAGCTGCAGGCAAGCCGAACATCATAATTGGGAAGAAACCAGTCATATAAGCGCCGGCTGTCGGGTCGCCTGCAAAGAAACGGGCGATATCCCCGGCCTTTCCAGCATACTCTCCAAATTGAAACCAGAATAGGCTGTTTAGCACATGATGCAAACCTAAAGGAATCAGGAGCCGGTTAAATAAGCCAAATAAACCAGCGCCAACCGCCCCGAGGTCGATAAGCCAGTTTCCTAAACTGTCAATTGCCTCCTGGATTGGCGGCCAGGCAAAGCCTGCAATAAACGCGATGATGACCATCGCCAAAGAAGTTACAATTGGGACAAAACGCCGGCCGCTGAAAAATCCCAGCCATTCCGGAAGCTTGATATTGTGGAAACGGTTATATAATAAACCTGCAACAATTCCGGCGATAATCCCGCCGAGAACCCCCATGTTAATGTCTTCATTTAAAGCCTTTGCCCCTTCTGTCAACACCAGGTACCCAATGGCCCCGGATAAGGCAGCTGCACCATTGCTGTCCTTTGAAAAACCAATGGCGACTCCGATGGCAAAGATTAAGGCCAGGTTGGCAAAAACAGCATTACCTGCACTTGCAATAAAGGGGATATCCAATAAATCCGGCTGGCCAAAACGCAGCAATAAGCCTGCTGCAGGCAGTACGGCTATGGGAAGCATTAACGCTTTGCCAATTCGCTGCAGAAATCCAAGCATAATAATCACTCCTAATTTTATAAAAGATGAAAGCGTATACCTACAGTTTCAAATCTTATCAGCTATATGTTTAGTTGTCTATACCATTTTCAAAACTTATTTAGTAATTTTTTTAAAAAACGAGCATGTTATAATTATAATCGTTACTGAAGGGAATGCATTTGTGTTAATCTACTGGTATAGACAACTGTACTTCGTAGGTGATATTATGTAATCGACTGAAAAGGGAGGAAAGACGGATGAATAACCAAAACCCTACTAGAATGTTGCTCAAAAACATCCAAATATATGCTGAGAATATGATTATTGAAAATGGGTTTATTAAAATAGAAGGCGAAAAAATAGTGGAACTTGGGGAGATGGCTCAACTTCGAAATGGCGAAACCTATCTGGAAGTTGACATCCCACCCGCTCATAAAGCGATACCAGGCTTGATTGATGTCCATATACATGGAGTTGCCGGTGCCGACACGATGGATGCCACTCCGGAAGCTCTTGAAACAATGGCGAAAGCGCTCCCTTGCGAAGGAACAACCAGCTTCCTGGCAACGACGATCACACAAGGGAAAACGGAAATCGAAAAGGCTCTGGAGAATGCGGCCGAATATATCAATCATTCGCAGGCCTCCGGAAAAGCGGAGATACTTGGAGTCCATCTGGAGGGCCCATTTGTCAATGAAAAAAGGGCCGGGGCGCAGCCTGTTGAGCATATGGTGAAGCCAGACACGGACTTATTTAATAAGTGGCAGGAGCTCTCGCAAAAAAATATCAAGCTAGTGACCCTGGCGCCTGAAATCCCGGGGGGACTGGAATTAGTGAAGCATCTTCGCGACAGTGGAGTTGTTGCTTCGATCGGACATTCCGATGCCTCTTTTGAGGAAGTAAAGGAGGCAGCCGAAGCAGGTGCAACTCAGGTAACCCATCTTTATAACCAGATGAGAGGGTTCCATCACCGTGAGCCAGGAGTAGTCGGGGCAGCCTTCCTGCTGGATGAATTAATGGCGGAAATCATTGTAGACGGTATCCATACAAGGCCGGAAGCGGTGAAGGTAGCCTTCAAACAGAAGGGGTCTGAAGGGTTAATCCTCATTACAGATTCTATGCGGGCAAAATGCCTCAAGAATGGGGTATATGATCTGGGCGGCCAGGATGTAACGGTTGAGGATGGAAAAGCCGTTCTTAGAGATGGGACCCTGGCAGGGAGTATTTTAAAGCTGGGCGATGGGGTAAAGAACATCATGGCGTATACAGGCTGCGGGCTGGAAGAAGCAATTGAAATGACTTCGGGGAATCCGGCGAAGCAGCTGAATGTGTATGACCGAAAAGGGAGCATTGCACCCGGGAAAGATGGAGATCTCGTCATCCTTGATGAAGAGCACAATATTTACCTTACGCTTTGTAAAGGGAAAATCGCTTATAGAAAGGCAGGAGAGAACGCCAGATGAATATAAAGATTGTAAAAGATTATCAGGAAATGAGCAGGAAAGCAGCAGAGTATATTGCTGAAAAAGTTCAGAGGTTTCCCTTCATTAAATTGGGTCTTGCCACCGGCGGCACCCCTGAGGGAACTTACAAAAAGTTGATTGAGAACCATCGGAACTCCAGGACATCTTATCGCGATGTGACCACTTTCAATCTGGATGAATATATTGGACTTTCGGGAAATCATCCAAACAGTTACCGTTTTTATATGAAGGATCACCTTTTCGATCACATTAATATTGTACCCGCCAACACCCACATTCCAAAAGGCGATGCAGGCGACAGCGAGGAAGAATGCGAAAGGTATGAAAAGCTTCTTGCCGAAAATGGAGGAATCGATCTGCAAATTCTGGGAATCGGAAAAAATGGGCATATAGGCTTTAATGAGCCTGGCACTTCTTTTCAGTCAAAAACTCATGTCGTCCCCCTGACTTCATCGACAAGGGAAGCAAATGCTCGTTATTTCAACAGTATGGAAGAGGTTCCGTCTCATGCAATTACAATGGGCATCGGAACGATTATGAAAAGCAGGGAAATTCTTTTGCTTGTCTCAGGAGAGGCTAAAAAAGATGCTTTTACAAAACTGATGAATAGCGAGCCGGATGAAAGCTTTCCGGCATCGGTTTTATTGCGGCATCCCAATGTAACGATCATTGCAGATGAAGCAGCGGCCTCAGGGTTAAAATAATGATTTTACTCATAGGACTTCCGGGATGTTTGCTATAATAAGTGTAGTTTATTTCCTAAAGAGACCCCTTAAAAGAGGAGCCGTTTTATCATGATCAATAAGAACTCCCCGATTCCAATCTATTATCAACTGGAAGAAGCAATAAAAGACAGGATTGAAAAGGGAGAGCTTAAACCAGGTGAAGCTCTCCCTTCTGAAAGAGAGTATGCGGAAATGTATAACATCAGCAGGATGACGGTCAGGCAAGCCATTACACAGCTGGTAAACAGCGGTTATATTTACAGGCTTCAGGGGAAAGGAACTTTTGTTGCGGAAAGGAAAATTGAGCAGCCTCTCACCGGCTTGACCAGTTTTACCGAAGATATGGAAGCAAGAGGATTAACCCCCGCCAGCCAGTTTATCAGCTTCAGCATTATCCCCGCCAGTCAGGCGATTGCTTCGCAGCTTTCCATCCAGGAATACGGGCCTGTCTACGAAATGAAGAGAGTGCGTCTGGCTGACGATGTCCCCATGGCTTTAGAAACAACCTATATATCTGCCAATCTTGTTAAAGGTTTGACGGAAGAAATCGCCAGCCGTTCTTTCTATGCCTATATCGAAGAACATCTAAAGCTGAAGATCGGCCATGCATCCCAGCAAATCGAGGCAGCTTCCGCAGACTCTGCCGAAGCACTGCATTTAAAGATAAAAAAAGGCTCGCCTATCTTATTGATTCAAAGGAACACTTTCTTAGAAGGGGATGTGCCGCTCGAAGTCGTTAAATCTGTCTATCGGGCCGACCGCTATAAATTTATGATTAATATGAAACGCTAGGCCACTGCGTTCTTCCCACAATAAGTAAAGGGGCTTGCCATGATCCATTCATACTTTCATCAATTAAAAGAACTGCTGGATATTGTAGAAGAAAAAGAAAAAACTGCGATTGGAGAAGCTTCCTTAAAAATCTCTGATTGTATTCAATCGGGCGGAATCATCCATGTATTTGGATGCGGACATTCTCATCTGCTGGGTGAAGAGCTCTTTTACAGGGCCGGGGGACTGGTACCTGTGAGTCCTTTATTTGTAGAGGATTTGATGCTGCATAAAGGAGCGCTAAGGTCTTCAAGGCTTGAGCAGGAAAATAATTATGCCGACAGTTTTATGAAGGATGCCGACATTCGCCCGGAGGATGTAGTCATTGTTGCCTCAAACTCCGGCAGGAACCCCGTTCCCATTGATGCAGCTTTACTGTCGAAGGAAAAGGGTGCCTTTGTCATTGGAGTTACTTCATTGGACTATGTCGGCAAACAATCATCCAGGCACAAGGATGGCCTTTTTTTATACGAAGCCGTTGATTTGGCCATTAACAACCATATTCCTGCGGGGGATGCGCTGATGACAGATGAAAGAGTCGATGTCTCATTTGGACCGGGTTCAACCATCATTGGCGTTTCGATTGTCAATGCAATCATGGCGGAAACCGTGAAGCTTCTGGCAGACCGCAAGATTGACCCTCCCATTTTCAAAAGCGGGAACATGGATGGGGCAGAAGAACACAACCGCAGGCTCATTCAGAAATACCAGAACCGGATTCCACTTCTGGGGTCTGACCCCCTTTAGCGGTTTAATGTAATGGGGTATGCTGGAGGTCCTGCAAAAGGATGGAGTTTATGTATTTAACAGTAAAGGAAACAGCACAGTATTTGTCACTGCCGGAACAGCAGGTTGTCAGCCTGGTCAGGCAGAACCGAATCCGGGCAATCCATGATGGTGAACAATACCTTATCTATAAGGAACAATTTAATGCCCACCTCAAACAAGTGGAAAAGTATAAGAAGCTGATTGAAGAAGTGCTGAGTGAACCAATCCCCGAAGATATAGACGTGAAGGATGAGGACTAGCTCATAAGGTGTAAAACAAAAACCCATTCCGGCACGGAATGGGTTTTTCATTTCGTTCAGTCTCTTCACTGACGCTAAAAATGGTGGAAAGTTCGAAACATATAGAGCAGGAACTAGATCTTAACGGTCTTTTCCCCGCTTGTGGTTGTTGCTCATCGGCAATTCAACCAATACTTCTGTTCCCTGATTTGCAAGGCTGTTGAACCTGATATCCCCATTATGGGATTGAACTATTTTAAAGGAGACAGTAAGGCCAAGCCCCGTGCCTTTTTCCTTTGAGGAATAAAATGGTTCTCCAAGCCTTTTGAGGAATTCGTCCGATATGCCGCATCCATTGTCTTTTACTTTTACAACCACACTTTCTTCATTTGACAGCTCAATTGAAATTAAGACAGTATCCCCGCTGGCAGAGGCTTCAATCGCGTTCTTTATCAGATTGATGAATAATTGCTTGAGCTGGTTCGGCTCACATTCAATTTCAAGCTTTTTGTCCAGAAACTCAAAGTCAATTTGGATATTGTGAAGGCTTGCCTCTGTTTTTAACAGGGAAATTACATCGTACAGAATCGTTTGGATATCAGCCTTTTTATATTGAAGCCGCTGTGGTTTTGCCAATAGGAGGAGTTCCCCGACAATATGGTTGATCCTGTTTAGTTCATCGAGCATGATCTGGTAGTAGCTTTGATGCTTTTCATCCTCCATTTTTAAAAGCTGGACAAAGCCCTTGAGCGAGGTGAGGGGATTCCGGATTTCATGGGCAACACTTGCGGAAAGCTCCCCGACTACAGAAAGTTTCTCTGTTCTTCTCAGGCGTTCTTCGGTTTCCCTGATCTGGGTAATATCTTTCGCATACCCGACAATCCCGGCAATTTTGCCATTGATGATCATGGGCACGGACGCACAATTCAGGACAATTTTATTCCCGGCTTTATTGGTAACCTCCAGCTCAAAAGTCTTGGGCTGCTTTTCGGAGATGACCGAGGAAATGATGTTCGAAATTTCTGTCCTGCTCCTGCGAGGCAGTATATCTTTAATATGCTGTCCGATGGTTTCCTCCACGCTAAACCCTGTTATATTTTCATACTGGGGATTTAGATTGGTAATGAATCCATCGATATCAATCATGTAAACAATGTCCGGGTTATATTCAAACAGCGATTTGTAGCGTTGTTCGCTTTCCTCCAGGAGGTTCTTGACATGCTTTTGGTCGGTAATATCCCTGCCGATTACCACAAGTCCCTTTCTGCCCCCATCCGGGTGGAAGAGCGGGACCTTCAATGTATCAAAGGTTTTAGTTGAGCCATCCGGAATTAATACTTCTTCCTCAATCCGGGAAATGACCCCCTTTTGCCAGGTTTCCTCATCCGAAATCTCACAGTATCTCAGAGCATCTCCGTAAAATTCCGTATACTCCGCAAGCTCTGAATCCTTTTTCCCGCGATAGTCGACATTTTCAAGCTGGAACAGTTTAAGTCCAAATTTATTGGCTTCGATCCATCTACCATCGCCATCCTTGAAGTTCACAAAGTCCACCATGGAATTGATCAAGGTGGATAAGCGCTTTTCCTCCTCTTTGGCTGTATCAAGCTCCTCTGACTTCATTACGTAAAAGAAAAAGAAACAGCCCGTTACAACCACATAGAAAGCCTCTTTGCCATGGTTGAATAGATTGTAATAGGAGGGGGAAATAAATTCTTCAATTAGATAATTTGTCCCAAATATCCATAAAAAACTAACAAACACGAAGGTCAGCAGCGATTTCAGTTTTTTCATATAGTTAATGGCTCCGTTCCCTATATACTCTATAAAACAGGGGACATTCCCCTGAAGTTCTCTATTATTCCAAGTAATAATAGTAGCATAGTTTAACAGGGAGTTGATAGAAAAAAACTGGAAAAGCCATGTAAAATGAAGAAGGTCCTCTCAGCTGCGAAAAGAGGACCAACCCCGCTTTTAAAATCCGTCTTCCGCGGTGAATGGGATATTCAGCCGGTTCTCTACTGTCCGGAGGCGCTGGTTGAGACGGTTTAGCCTGCGGGTGGTTCTGACATCGTTTTGATTCAGCCTGTTTACTTCCTGGTTCAGTCGGTTGATTTCTCTATTAAGGCGGGCAGTCTCCTGATTTTGCCTTCTATTTTCCTGGCTCAGCCGGTTTAATTCCTGTGTCTGTTCCCGGTTCTGCCTCTCAAGGGCAGCGATTCGCCTCTCAAGGGCAGGCTGTCTGGACAGTTCATTTTCTTCTTCAGCATCAAAGGTATTTTCAATATAAGAGGCTGGATGATTGTACGGATCAAAATAGTTCAGGTTATATTGCTGCTGATAAAAAGGGTCTATCCCAAACTGCATGGTTTCCGGTGTCTGCTGCCTCGCGTATGGATGGGTTTCCATTAAAGGGTGGCCTTGCTGGAGGCCAGGATAAAATCCATAATGATTCATTGGGGCATCTCTCCTTTTGGTGGCGGTAAATACCCTAATACATTATGTGGGTGAATGTGGAATGACAGGGCGATAGCCCATGTATATATAACTATGGAAAAGGCAGCTTAGTGCCGGCCTGTCCCAAAGTATAGAAGTGAATAGTATATTGATAAAATAGTTTGACAAGTTTTTTTATAGGATTTATTGCATACACATGCAAAGCAAGATATAATAAACCACATAATAATATAGAAAATTTGGAAGATTGTCCTTTTTTAGAATAAGAGAATCAAGGGGGAAATGTTGTGAAAAAGAAAAAATGGTTGCCGATGCTCAGCCTCATGTTCGTATTTGCCTTATTTTTAACGGCATGCGGATCCAGCTCTTCACAGGAGTCATCAGGGGAAGCTGAAACAGAGGAAAAAGAAGAGAAAAAGACATTGCGAGTTGTAACAGATGCAGCCTATGCTCCAATGGAATACCAGGATAAAGGAGAAGTGGTCGGCTTCGACATTGACTTCGTAAAAGCCGTTGCAAAGGAAGCGGGCTATGAAGTTAAGGTTGATCATGTCGGATGGGATCCAATCTTTGTCGAGATCGAAGGAGAACGGGCAGATTTAGCTGTTTCATCGATTACAATCAATGACGAAAGAAAACAGTCGTATGATTTCTCTGTGCCGTACTTTCAATCAACCAATAAAATCCTTACTCCGGAAGGCAGTGACATTAAAAGTGCCGAAGACCTGAAAGGAAAAAAGGTTGCCGTCCAGAACGGAACAACCGGTCAGGCGGCGATGGATGCCCTGCTTGGGAAAAATCATAAAGACATCAAAAAATTCGAGGATAACAACCTTGCAATCATGGAAATGGAAAGCGGCGGTGCTGCGGCGGTTGTTGCCGATAACGTTGTTGTTGAAGAGTATGCAAAGAACAATCCTGATAAAAAATTGACGGTCATTGAAGATGCTGATTTTGACTCCGAATTCTATGGACTGCTTTTCCCGAAAGGCAGCGATCTGCCGGAAGAATTCAATAAGGCGATCAATTCTATCCTCGATGATGGCACTTATACTGAAATTTACAAGAAATGGTTCGGAACGGAGCCTAATATCGATGTTTTAAAAGAACAGCAATAATGGAAAAGAAATTGCGTAACTGTCATTTAAGTTACGCAATTTTTATCTAGACTTTCTGGCAAGAGCACATTGGGAAAAGAGGCGGCGCGAAACATCTGAATGTTAAGACGCTCTGACCCAAGCAGTTTTGCATAGATTATTGGGGGGGCAATAATGGATTTTCGTTTTGATATCATCGCGGAATATACACCTTTCCTGGTGAAGGGGACCCTGCTGACAATTGGACTGTCAATTGCAGGAATCCTCATAGGGACGGTGCTTGGTTTACTGATTGGACTGGGGAAGCTGGTTAATAATAAATTGGCTGCTTTTCCGTTTAACCTTTATATTACTTTTTTTCGGGGAACACCGTTATTTGTACAGATTTTACTGGTTCATTTTGGAGTCGTGCCATTATTCATGGGTGAAACGAATGCCATCATTGCGGCCATCATTGCATTATCCTTAAATGCAGCCGCTTACATAGCTGAAATTTTTCGGGCTGGCATCCAGTCCATCGACAGGGGACAGATGGAGGCAGCCAGGTCGCTGGGCATGAACCAAAGGCAGGCGATGAGGTATGTGATCCTGCCTCAGGCATTCAAACGGATGATTCCGCCGCTTGGAAATGAGTTTATCGTCTTAATTAAAGAATCGTCGCTTGCTGCCGTTATAACCGCCCCGGAAATCATGTATTGGGGACGAGCCATGGCAGGACAGTACTATAAGGTCTGGGAGCCTTACCTGACTGCGGCCCTGATTTATCTCATTTTGACGATCAGCTTGAGCTTTTTATTAAATAGACTTGAAAGAAGGCTGAACACAGGATGATAAAGATCCATAATCTCAAAAAGTCATTTGGTGAAAATGAAGTCTTGAAAGATATTAATCTGGTGATCAATCCTCAGGAAGTAGTGGTTGTCATTGGCCCGTCAGGTTCAGGGAAATCAACGCTGCTGCGCTGCATCAACCTGCTGGAAACCATCACTAGCGGCCATATCCTTATTGAAGGCAAGGATATTACCGACAAAATGAATGATATTAATAAAATGAGGGCAGAAGTGGGAATGGTCTTTCAGCAGTTTAATCTGTTCCCTCATAAGACGGTCATTGAAAATATCATGCTTGCACCTGTTAAGGTCAGAGGAATTGCCGAGGAACCAGCACGGCGGAAGGGCCTGGAGCTTCTCCGCAAAGTCGGCCTGGAGGAAAAAGCCCTTGCTTACCCGGATTCGCTGTCAGGGGGACAAAAGCAAAGGGTAGCAATTGCAAGAGCTCTGGCCATGGAACCTAAAATCATGCTGTTCGACGAGCCGACCTCAGCCCTCGACCCTGAAGTGGTCGGAGAAGTCCTTGAAGTCATGAAACAGCTTGCGAGAGAGGGAATGACCATGGTCGTCGTAACGCATGAAATGGGCTTTGCACGAGAAGTCGGGGACCGGGTCATCTTTATGGATGGCGGGTATATCGTCGAGGAAAACGAACCAAAACAGCTATTTGAAAACCCGCACCAGGAAAGGACACAGGCCTTCCTGAGCAAGGTGCTTTAACGGATTAAAATAAAAAAGGGTGCCTGACCCCCGGCGCATTCATGCGCTAAAGGGGGTCAGGCACCCTTTTTTTATTTAAGTTTGAATGAGCTTTTAAGTGAGACAATCCGGTTGAACACATGCTTTTCGGACGTGCTGTGCTTTGGATCGACATTAAAGTAGCCGTGGCGGAAGAACTGGAATTTATCCTGTGCCTTCGCATCTTTCATATTAGGTTCAATGAAGCCTTCAAGGATCTCAAGGGAATTTTCATTGACATAATCAAGGAAGGACTTATCTTCGCCTTCATCTTCATTCAGGTCGGCATCACGGATGAGCGGCTCATATAAGCGGAATTCTGCCGGCAAAGAGTGTGTTGCATCCACCCAGTGAAGGGTGCCTTTCACTTTTCTGCCGGTAAAGCCGGAGCCGCTCTTTGTTTCGGGATCATAGGTGCAGCGAAGCTCGATGACATTGCCGTTTTCATCCTTAATAATCTCTTCGCACTTAATGAAATAGGCATGCTTCAAACGAACCTCATTTCCGGGGAATAAGCGGAAATATTTAGCTGGCGGATTTTCCATGAAATCATCCTGCTCCACATAAATCTCGCGGGAGAAAGGAATTTTCCTGATTCCCATTTCCGGGTTTTCCGGGTTGATTTCCGCATCAAGCCATTCGACTTCACCTTCTGGATAGTTGGTGATGACCACTTTTAAAGGCTTAAGGACTCCCATCGTTCTCGGTGCCTTGAGTTTCAGGTCTTCGCGGACAAAGTGCTCGAGCATCTGCTCATCAACAGTGGAGAAGCCCTTCGAGACACCGGCTGCCATAACAAATTCCCTGATGGCTTCCGGAGTATATCCTTTTCTCCTTAAACCCGATATGGTCGGCAGACGAGGATCATCCCAGCCGTCCACATACTTCTCATCCACAAGCTGTTTGAGCTTGCGTTTGCTCATAACCGTATTGGTAAGATTTAACCGTCCGAATTCAATCTGCTGAGGGGTTGCTTCCATCTCGCACTCCGCGACCACCCATTCATAAAGAGGACGCTGGTCCTCGAACTCCGTCGTACATAGTGAGTGGGTTACCCCCTCAATTGCATCTTCAAGAGGGTGGGCAAAAGCATACATTGGGTAGATGCACCATTTGTCACCTGTATTATGGTGAGTGGCATGGGCAATTCGGTAAATGACAGGATCGCGCAGGTTTACGTTTGGCGATGCCATATCAATTTTTGCCCGAAGCACCTTTTCACCATTTCCGAATTCGCCTTTGCGCATCCGTTCAAACAGATCAAGATTCTCCTCAATGGAGCGGCTGCGATATGGGCTTTCTTTTCCTGGCTCCGTCAGGGTTCCGCGGTATTCACGGATTTGATCGGCATTGAGATCATCGATATACGCTTTGCCTTTTTTGATCAGCAGCACCGCCCGTTTATACATTTCTTCAAAATAATCGGAGGCGAAAAACAGATTATCCCACTCGTAGCCAAGCCATGATACATCTTCTTTAATGGAATCCACATACTCCTGGTCTTCCTTTAAAGGGTTTGTATCATCGAACCTGAGGTTGGTCTTGCCGTTGAACTCATCTGCCAGGCCGAAATTGATCACAATTGACTTCGCATGGCCAATATGCAGGTAGCCATTCGGTTCAGGCGGGAACCGGGTAACGATCTTGTCGTGCTTGCCAGATTCCAAATCTTCTTTAATTATCGTTTTAATAAAATTAGAATTCTCTTCCAATCTGATCCGCCTTTCCATTGTTTATGTAAAGTATTATCATCATTATACCTTTCTATAGAAGTATATACTAATAAGAAATGATCAGAAATACAAGTGCGGCAAAGGGGGAAGTTCAAAGTTAAACAAACGGGGGATAATCTGTTATTTTTAATATATACACTTTTTATCTATGAGGCAGTGGCCGGAAGGTAAGAATAGCAGGGAGTGAAGGATAGGTGAATTTTCAAGAGGCAGGATCATTGGAGGAAAGGCTGGAGATCATGGGCAGCCTGGCTGGAAGATTTGCAGAACGGGCCGCCAACCTGGATGAGGAAGGAAGCTTTCCGTTTGCAAATATAGACGATTTAAGAAATTCGGGTTATACAAGCCTTACGGTTCCAAAACGGTATGGGGGAGAGGAAATCTCTTTATATGAAATGGTCCGGCTGCAGGAAAAGCTTGCCGCAGGGGATGGATCTACGGCACTCTCCATAGGCTGGCACATGGGCATAATGAAAAACCTTGGTGAAAAGAAGCTTTGGGACGAGGAGATTTACAGGAAGGTCTGTAAAGAAGCCTTAGCA
Organism: Mesobacillus foraminis; assembly: GCF_004340465.1. Lineage (GTDB taxonomy): Bacteria > Bacillota > Bacilli > Bacillales > Cytobacillaceae > Mesobacillus_B > Mesobacillus_B foraminis. Next base: position 255,422 of record NZ_SLVV01000011.1, read on the forward strand.
GGGGCACTGCTTAATGGGGCCGCGAGTGAAGCGGGCACAGGGAGCCCGACGAGAGGGGGAAGACCCCAGACCACTGCTGAAAAAGATGGGCAGTACTGGGTTCTCAATGGCAGAAAGACGTTTACAACGATGTCACCGGTTCTGGACTATTTTATTGTCTCTGCATCGGTTCAAGACAGCGACAAGACCGGGAACTTTTTAATACATCGTTCAGCTGAAGGCCTGAGCATTGAAGAGACATGGGATAGTGTGGCGATGCGGGGTACAGGAAGCCATGACCTTGTCCTCAAAAATGTCAGGATAAGTGAGGAATGTTTTGTTGAAGAATTTGTTCCAGGAAAGAAAGGAGCCAATGGCTGGCTCCTCCATATTCCTGCGTGTTACCTGGGAATTGCCTGGGCTGCACAGACCTATGCGGTTCAATTTGCCAATGAGTACTCGCCGAACAGCATTCAGGGGACCATTATCGATATCCCGGCCGTGCGGCAAAGAATAGGCGAGATGGAGCTTGAATTAATGAAAGCCCGCCATTTCCTTTACTCCGTGGCGAAACAGTGGGATTCCTCCAGTGAAGAGGATCGGGCTCAAATGTCTCCAGAGCTGGGCGCAGTCAAGCTGGCAGTCACGAACGGGGCCATCAGGGTAGTCGATCTGGCAATGAGAATTGTAGGAGCACGGAGCCTGTCACAAAAAAATCCGCTTCAGCGCTACTACCGGGATGTTCGTGCAGGTCTGCATAACCCGCCGATGGATGATATGACCATCGAGCTTCTCGCCAGGTCCGTCATACGTTAAATTAGAAACAGGAAAGGGTACGGACAGCTCCATAGTGTCCGTACCCTTTTCGCTTTTAGTGCAGAAGCCGATTTTATTTGCCAAGATGAGGATCTGATTATTCAAACATCTTACCCCTGTTTTTGTCATCCAGCCTCCGCATTTCAAAAGGCTATGTTTGTTTTCTGGACGAAATCCAAGGGAACGGGATCGGATTTTATTTCCCTGGGGTACCACGGGCAAGGGAAGCTTTTCCCATCAAGAAATCAGGGATCTCATGTTCCAATCATCAAGCGATTCCTTTATTTCCCTCCAATCAGCTCCTTTATAACCATATTGGTCAGGTTCGGAACGGCTTCCAGTGAGTATTCAAGCTCCATTCGTTCATATTTTTTATGGGCATCAAGGCCATAGGGCCCAATATTGACGACTGGCACGTTTAAACGGCGCACATCCTGGTAGTTCACCAGCAGCTTTGATCCCCAGCTTGGGTTATTTTTTGCTGCGGTTTCCAGTGCCGCTTCATCATCGCTCAGTGCGACGAAGCTCATGTCCGAAATATATGGGAAGAAGTCCCGTACGACAATTGGCTTTGAATACGAAGGCTGTAAAGCTGCCACTGCTTTATCCAGGGCTTCCATCAGATTCTGTTCTTCCGGTCGATCTCCCTTAAGTTCAACCCTTGGCGAATAGAGCGAGGAATAAAAGAGAATGATCCCCGGACTTTTATCAGGCATCCATTTCCATGCTTCCTCGACTGTTTTAGCCGCAAACATCCGGACGTCCAGCGACTGATCATTTAGAAGCTGCTGCTTGAAGTCTTCTATATATCGGGTGTATTTTTCCCCGTGTGCTTGTGCCAATTCTGCTTCCATGTCCCCGTAAGTCATTACCCTCACTTTCCAGGGCAGCTCCCGGCAAGGTTCGCCGGTCATCCTGCAGAATCGCTCGTATCGCTCTTTTAAAAGGGTCAAGGCATTCGTAAAGGCGATCTCTGCCTGTACAGTCAGCTTCTCAAGTACATCCTTTGGCGACCAGGAATGAATGAAAAAATTATAATATACGTAAGCAGATAAAGCTGTCTGAACGGTATAAGCGGGTTTCAGATCCATCTGTTTCAAGGAAACAGGGGGTACAGTGGTTTCGCCCAATGCCTCATTGCATAGTTCCGGATTATAATCCAGCTGCCTTGTCAGCTCGGCTGCGATCAGATTGGGATCCAGCCCTTCGAAACATGAGCCTACATGTGTTTCCGAACCTGTAATAAAAAAGGAAGGGAGCAATTTCCCAACAGTTCCTTTATAAATGTAGCGGTTTTCATCCCCTTCGTGACGGGGAGCAACAAAATCGGCATTGATGGCGGCTATATAATTGAAGCCGTGCTGTTCCTTCCAGGCCTGCAGGTCCTTAAGGGCTGATAATATTCCATGCGAGCTGTCTTCTTCATCGCATTCAGCCAGGAGTACGAGATTTCCTTCAAGCTCGTCAGGATGTTCGGAATAATATTTTAAAAGATACAGGTGGCTGGCAACCCCGCTTTTCATATCAAGGGTTCCGCGGCCAAACATCCAATTTCCGGATTCAGCATGGGCCCGTACACTCTCCGGAAGGGCTTCTTTTTTGATTGCTTCCAAAAGCTCATCGGGATTGCACGCCAGATCGGCCAGCTGGGTAAAATCATCAATTCCGACTGTATCAAGATGGCCCATTAGTATGACGGTATCGCTGCTGTCCGATTTTGTTCCTTTTACAAACGCAAGAACGTTATATCTCTCAAGCTCATCATCCGACGTCCGGGAAATCACAACCTGTTCGGGGAATTCCATGAAATAGGGCAGAGAGGCAATCATCGCATGCAATACCTGGGCAATTTCCTTTTCCCCGTTCGTATTGACGATGCTTTCGATATTAACAAGCTGCTTTGTATAAAATAAAACTTCATCCCGACAATCGAGCATTTCTCTCATTCCTCCTAATTGATTTGCTTCAAAGTTATTTATTGAAGAAAGACAAGTGTATTTCCCTGATATTCTAAACTATGCCGACTAGTAAAAAAAGAGACAGCGGCCGCTGTCTCTATTTGAATTATTTTTATTTTGCTATATTTTAAATCTCTTAACAGATTCCTGAAGTTCCTCAGCCATAAACGAAAGGGCAGCAGCAGAGGCAGCTATTTCCTGCATAGATGCAAGCTGTTCTTCGGTTGCGGCTGAAACCTCCTGTCCCTCTGCGGATGTTGACGCTGTGATTTCATCAATCTCGCTGACGAGCTCGACAACCTGGCTTGCGCCGGCCGACATTTGTTCGATCGAAGCAGAAACCTCCTGGATCTGTGTAGTAACGGTATCAACAAACTTTTGGATTTGCATAAAGGAAGTACCTGCAGAATCGACTATAGCAATACCTTTTTCCACCTCTGATGCACCTTTTTCCATTGATCCCACAGCAAGCCCGGTATCAGACTGGATGGAAGTAATCAAGTGGCGGATGCTTTCAGTAGATTTTGCTGACTGTTCGGCCAGTTTTCGGACTTCGGCAGCTACTACGGCAAATCCTTTTCCATGTTCACCGGCTCTGGCGGCCTCGATTGCTGCATTGAGAGCCAGAAGATTTGTTTGTCCGGCAATATCAGAGATGACATCGATGATTTGGCTGATTTCTTTTGAGCGTTCTCCAAGTGTGTTGATCACTGCACCAAGATCGTTCACGGTTTCACTGATGTTTTGCATCTGCTTTACGGACTGCTGGATGGATTCCACGCCGCTGGTTACAACCAATGCTGCTTCAGTCGCGGTCCCGGCCACGGTCTGTGAATTCGCCATGATGGTCTGGATGCCTTCAGCCATTTCTGTTACGACCGTAGTGCTTTCCCTTACCATATTCTTCTGTTTTTCCGTGCCTGCAGCAACATGCTGGATGGCGCTTGCCACCTGTTCAGTGGCGTGGTTATTTTGTTCAGAACTGGCGGTAAGCTCTTCAGAAGAGGAGGCCAGCTGATCCGATTTTTCGCCGACATGCTGAATCAAGTCTTTCAAAGCAAAAATCATTTTGTTAAAACTAATGCCAACCTGGCTGATTTCATCATTATTCCTAACCTTGAAGGACTGTGTTAAATTGCCTTCACTTACTCTTTCTGTAATCTCAACTAGTTCCTTGAGCGGTCTTGAAATGGACCGGGTAATAAAATAAGAAACCGTCAGGCCCAGGAGGATAAAGATAGCGATGATCACCAATGTATTGATCAGGATAGGTTTTGCAGCATCGTCGATTTCAGCCAAATTCATGGTTCCAACGATTTTCCAGCCTGTTAGCTCATTTGTATAAAAGTCCATTTCCTTTGGCGTTCCATTATAATCATAGCTAATATGTCCGCTGTCGGAGCGGTAAATCGTTTTCGACCAGCTCTCTGTTGCCGGATCTCCGCTTTTTTGGGTTGGGTGCACGACATAATTACCGGTGGTATCCAGTATAATTGGATATCCTTTTTCGCCAATCTTGATCAGGCTTGCCATTTCAAACAATTCTTTCAGGCTGATGTCAATCGCCAAAACACCTGACCCATCCTTCACTGACTGTGCAACGGTAATCAGGACATCACCGGTTGAGGCATCCGTATATGGATCGGTGGTGATCGACTTCCCATCGCTGGAAACAGCATCCTGATACCAGGATCTTTGCCGCGGATCAAAATCATCGGGTAAATCTTGATTTGGGTATAATATCATATCACCGGATGCAGTTCCAATATAAATTGAGGTTGCTTCCGGATGCAGTTTAGCATACTGCTCAAGCTTTTTTATCGTATTTCCCTTTTCCTTTGAGCTGTAGGAATCCTTATTAAAAAGATCCGAGAAATAGTTTGCATCGTTGATTTTTGGATCTAGCTGGTCTGATAAAAATTCATCCAGCAGCTTGACGTTCTCGCTTGCTCCGGACAGGATGGTTTCTTTCAGTTCCTTCACCGCACTGTTATAGGAAAACGTACCGATTAGCAGGGCAGGTATGATTAACAGGAGGATAAAAGATAAAAATAACCTGGTTCTGATGGTGAGGGTAGAGAATCTCCTCATTTTACTTCTTTTCTGATTATTCATGGCTGTATTCCTTTCTGACGATTTAATAGCGGGGAGGGAGTCCTCCGCTTTCTGTTTGATAGTAATATCGGAGGGAATATTGTTTTTTTCAATACAGTTTTAATCTTTTCTTTGGATAACTGAGACCATTTTCTCTTTTAAAATTTATTGATCTGTGCTAATATTTAGGAATCCGAAATATAATTTTAAAATGCAAATGTTGAAAGCAGCCGGATCTTTCCTATAAAGAAAGATTCTTTTTTAATGGTAATAACTGTTTACCTAAAGGAGATGGAGATTCTGAGTAAGAAAGAGCCATTGTGGACCAAATCGTTTATTATGCTGATGGTCGGCAACCTGTTTGTCTTTATGTCATTTCAGATGCTGATCCCAACCCTCCCGCCTTATATCAAATCCATCGGGGCTTCAGGGACCGAGATAGGCCTTGTCACTGCATTGTTTTCAATCGGGGCGGTTCTCAGCCGTCCGGTCATTGGCTATTTGCTTGAGTACAGGGACAGGAAGCCGCTTGTTCTTCTTGGGGCAGGTGCGCTGCTTGCCATCACCCTTTTATATCCGTTATCCCAGATCATCATGATGTTCCTTCTGTTCAGACTCATCCATGGTTTAGCCTGGGGCTGGTCCACCACTGTTACGGGAACCGCAGCGGTTGACGTGGTACCGAATTCAAGGCTCGGAGAAGGGATGGGCTATTACGGGCTGTCCATGACAATCGGGATGATCATTGCTCCAAGCCTTGGAATCCTGATTTTCCAGGTTACCTCGTTCACTAACCTTATCTATTTTTCTGCTATTCTCGGAGTCATTGCACTGCTGTTGCTAACTACTGTCACTTATCAAACTCCTGAAACAGTAAAACGAACGAAAAAAGAAGATTTGAAGTTTACCTATTTTGGGTCCTTTATTGAAAAGTCCAGCTGGTTTCCCGCTCTCGTTACGCTGCTTGTCTGCCTTGGCTACGGGTCCATTGCTACCTTTATCGTGATTTTTGGAGAAGAGAGAGGAATCAGCCAGATTTTTCTCTTTTATCTGTGCAATGCAATCCTTGCCACTGTATCAAGGCCCATTGCCGGCAAATGGTTTGATGAGAAAGGCCCAAAAGGCCTTGTGCTTACTATGATTGTCGTTACGTTTGCAGCGATGTGGGTTCTTTCCCTTGCCCATTCAAACTTGACCCTGGCATTGGCGGGTGTCTTGTTTGGAATCGGCTTTGGGACCCTGCTGCCGACTCTCCAATCCTGGACATTGTCTAAAACGACCCCGAACCGGCGCGGGATTGCCACGGGGATGTATCTATCAGCGATTGATATGGGAATAGGGGTCAGCGGACTGGTGTTTGGAATTCTGGCGCAGTTTGTTCAAACAGGTTCATTATTCCAAATATCAAGCATTTTCCTGGTTGCCGCTCTCTTTTTAACCCTGTTTGAAGGGAAAAAAAGTGCACGGGCCGAAAGCAGGAGACTGCGTAAAGCGCTATAAAGAAACAGTCATGCATGACCAAAGAGGCCTGGCAGCCAGAACCCTATTCTGGCTGCCGGCCTCTTTATTTGATTTCTTTTAATAAAAATGAAAAACTAAGAAGTACAATTTGCGTTCTAGGAGGAAGCAATGGAATTTCTTGAGAAAATACAACCTTATTTAATAAGTGATGACTTGCATATCCAAAGCTTTGTCCTCGGGGCCCTCACCGATTTCCCCGGCATCCCTGAGGATTGGACAGCCATGCTTTTAAAAGAAGCAATGAACAACAAAGAAAAAGAAACTCAGATTCTGGATTACATTGGCAAATTTCCTTTTAATGATCAGGCTGTGGAAGTCCTAGCAGAGGGGATTCGTAAGGCGGGAGACAATGTAAGGCTGCGTTATCTTCCGCTGCTTCACTCTCTTCAGCCCGAGCTCGCGGTCAGGCACAGGGATCAATTACAAAATTGGGTCAGCAGCCGTACCTGGGCATTGTACAAAACGCTTCTCAATGGGACGGAAGAAGAGACATGGGAAGAGTACGGTTCCTATTTGGCCAGTTTGGACGAAGCAGCGACTTTCAATCCTGAATTGTACTTTGGAGCCAAACTGCTTGCCAGGAAGCTGGTGGAAAGCGGCTGGATCGAAGAGTGGGAAATTGACGAAGACCTGGCAGAGGATATGAAGGAGGAATTCTTCTCCTTTAAGGGTATTTTTGCTGTTTATATGGCAGGCCAGATGAAGCTTGAAAAGCATATCCCGCTTTTTGCTGAATTGTTGACTGGTGAAGACGACCTCCTGATGGAGGAGGCTTCAGATGCCCTGATTTCGTTTCAGAATGATCAAGCGGCTGAAGCGGTGGTTCCTTATCTATCCGGCGAAGAGCCCTCTGTATATGCCATTTCCGTTTTGAGCAATATTAAAACGCCCCGGGCAGTGGAGCTTCTCCGGGAAGCCTTCCATAAAAATGTGGATGACCGAGAGCTCCTGATTGAAGCGCTTTGCCAGCAACTCTCTGCTGATGCCAGGCCTGAAATAGAGGAGTACATGGCCGCTCGCCATGAATCTTTCCTGATAGATGCCGAACAGACTGTCTATAGCTATTTTAAGATTTTAGGGATGGAACATAAGGAGTTAGGAAAGTGGAAGCGCAAGGCAGATGAAAAGGCCGAGAGTTTTAAACAGTATTTGCTGGAATCGGCTCAATCGACTTCCAACATCTCCTCAGAAACTCCGTTTATTCAATCACAGAAAATTGGCCGAAATGACCCTTGCCCTTGCGGCAGCGGGAAGAAATATAAGAAATGCTGCGGTGCCTGACTCCTGCTGGATAAATAAGATGCTAAGAATCTGTCATTGATTGATTTTTTCCTTTCGAGTAGACTGGTTTTAGTATTTGCGGATTTGATTAGCCGGGGGAATAGGCCCTGGTTTTAAGTGAGGATTTTTATGGAAACACGGGAAATGATTTACGATGTTATGGATGCCTGCCTCTTAGCAGGGAAAATTATGCTTCAGAGCGGAGCGGAAACATATCGGGTTGAGGATACGATGACACGCATTGCATCCTCTCTCGGTGTCGAATTGACACATAGCTATGTGACCCCTACGGGCATCGTTTTTTCGGTAGAGGGGACCAGGCCTGCAATGACCAGGCTCATCAGAATTTCCAATCGTACAACAGATTTGAAAAAGGTTATGCAGGTCAATGATGTTTCCCGGAGAATAAGCGGAGGTTCAATTGGCCTTGAGGAAGCCTGCAGCCAGCTGAGGGAGATTGAAAGATCAAGCGAAACGTATGGAATCTGGACCCAGATCATGGCAGCTGCCTTGGCGAGCGGCTGTTTTACGATCATGTTCCTGGGAGGGTGGCCTGATTTCCTTCCATCCTTAATTGCTGGAGGAGCGGGCTATTACTTTGTGGCATTTTTTCACCGTTTGATTCCGGTAAAATTTTTCGCAGAGTTTGTTGGTGCCGTAGTGGTTTGCGTGGTTTCGTTAGGATTTATCAGCTTTGGTCTCGGGAATGAATTGGATAAAATCATTATTGGCGCTGTTATGCCGCTGGTCCCCGGCCTTTTGATTACAAACGCAGTGCGGGATTTGATGGCGGGCCACTTAGTATCCGGGCTTTCGAAAGGTGCTGAGGCCTTTCTGACCGCTTTTGCTATTGGGTCGGGTGTTGCCGTTGTTTTATCTCTGTTATAAAGGTCTGGAGGAATAGAGATGGTATTTTTAGAGCAGCTTGTGACAAGTTTTATCGCCTCTGCTGCCTTTGTTGTTCTGTTTAATGCCCCAAAAGAGGCATTGCTGAAGTGCGGCCTTTCAGGAATGCTGGGATGGATCGTTTATTTCGGCTTGACTTACTCCGGCAGCGGGCCCATTGCAGGGACTTTAGCGGCATCCTTTCTAATCGCCGTCATCAGTCAGGTTTTTGCCAAACGATACAAGATGCCGATTATTATTTTCAGCGTCGCGGGAATCATTCCACTTGTTCCCGGCGGCCTGGCTTATGATACGATGAGGAATATTGTCGAGAGCGATTATAATACAGCTGTTGCCCTTGCAGTAAGAGCTTCCATGCTTTCGGGTGCGATTGCAGTAGGGCTTGTTTTCTCTGAGGTAATCAATCATGTATTCCGAAAACCGAGCATCAATCCTGGTAAAATGCAGCAGTAAAAACCTTTTGCCAGCAGAGGCCGCCATTAGACTATTTAATGGTAATTACCGTATATATGGTGTTATTATGTCAAAATTAATGAGATTCAGATCATTTCTCGGGAAATAGCGACAAAGATTTAACAATATTCATAATGACCTTATTTATTGTCAGATATTCTTTGAGAGTTAACGAAGCGCCGATTCAGCTGAATCGGCGCTTTTTTATTTAAGTTAAATCTTTACAACGGTCCTGCCTCGCATCTGTCCTTTTAGGATAGAGGAGAGCGCATCAGGAAGCGAGTCGAGTGTAACCTCCTGTTTAATACTATTAATCAAAGCCTCTGGCTTAAGGTCGGATCCCATTCTGTCCCACAATACCTTCCTTGTTTTCATTGGGCAATAAACGGAGTCGATGCCAAGCAGGTTGATGCCGCGCAAAATGAAGGGGAATACCGTCGCCGGAACATCCGTGCCACCGGTTAGGCCACTAACGGCAACAGAACCATTATAGTCCAGTTTGCTCAGGATGGATGCAAGTGACTTGCCCCCAACAGGGTCGACTGCCCCCGCCCAAACCTGTTTATCCAATGGCCTGAGTTTTTCACCGGACAGGTCACTGCGTGAGATCACTTCAGCTGCACCAATTTCCTTAAGGTATTCATGTTCGCTTTCTTTCCCGGTACTTGCTACGACGTGATACCCTCTCTTCGCTAGCATGGCCACAGCGATGCTGCCTACCCCGCCAGTTGCCCCAGTTACGAGAACCTTGCCTTTTTCGGGTGTAAGGCCATTTTCCTCCAGCCGATGAACAGACAGAGCAGCTGTAAAGCCGGCCGTTCCTAGGACCATGGATTCTTCTAAAGTAAGGCCATCGGGAAGCGGAACAATCCAGTCAGCCGGAATTCTTGCATATTCGCTGTATCCGCCATAGTGGGAGACGCCAATTTCGTAGCTTGTGGCAATGACGCTGTCTCCTTCTTTAAAGCGTGAATCACTGGAATTGATCACTGTGCCCGCCAGATCAATGCCAGGTATAAACGGGTAAGAACGGACGATTTTGCCGTCAGGGATACTGGCGAGGCCGTCCTTATAGTTAACACTTGAATAAGCAACCTTGATTTCTACCTCGCCTGCCGGTAAATCGGCCATGGTCAGCTCCGTCAATCCCGCAGAAAAATCCTCATCCATTTTGTTTACCATAAACGCCTTAAAAGGCTTGTCCATAAAATAACCCCTTTCTATTTCCTACTACTTAAAGTATATGGCAAGTTTTTTTTACCATCCAGCAAATGCTCCTGAAGAAAGAAGAGACTATTTCTGTTGTGACGTATTTCACATACACCCTTTCTTCCTTTTATTAAAATTTAGATAAAAAGGATGAAAGTCTTCTCGGAAGGGTGGCGTGTAGGTTCCAGCAGTTATTCGTTCACAAATTTTTAACAAACAGCAGGCGAATTTTTACTATTCACAAAGTGTTTACATTTAAAACATAAACAGACTTTTTGCCGTGTTAAGATTACTTTCGAACTCAAGCAATTCTCGTTAGGAGGCACGATTAATGATAAAACTGGAAAAATCCTTTTACTCCAAGGCAAGCATGTATTCTTTCTTTGCAGTTCTCCTTCTGTTCTTTTCAATGTGGGTGTCTACATCAAATTTTCTTCATATCGATATGGCCTTGCTTGGCTACATGATTTCCTCTTTCATTTTTGCCATTGGGCTGGGGATCCGCATGAGCTTTTGGCTTTATCGGAAAGCAACCAGCCGGGTGGCGTCGAGAAGCACCGAGAACCTGTTCGATATAGAACGGTTAAAGCGCAGTGCTAAATCCATTTTCAGAACATTGATTGATAATATCATTCTGCAGAAGTTCATTTTCAGGCGCGGGATTTACCGGGGCATTCAGCACATTATGATTTCCTGGGGCTGCCTCATTTCCTTCGGGGTTACCTTTGGGCTGACGTTCGGCTGGTTCCGTTTTGATTTGATTGATCCTGAAACATATCAGGTTGTTGTTTTTAATATCCCGACCATGACAATGGCCGCACACGGATTGTTTGCGGAGCTGGTTTATAACGCGTTGAATATCGGTGCAATCATGGTGATGATCGGTGTCTGCATGGCGCTTTACCGGAGGCTGACAAACTACGATGTCAAAGTAACCCAGCGTTTTGAGTTTGATATCCTGCCTCTGCTGATTTTATTGGCTGTAACAGCTACCGGTTTATTTCTGACCATTTCCTATACGTTCCTTGATGGCTGGATGCACCATTATATGTCGCTGACTCATCAGGTAACAGTTGTCATTATGCTGATGTATTTCCCATTCGGGAAGCTGTTCCACGTGCCTATCAGGCCGCTCGCAGCAGCTGTGCCTATGAGCTATCAGGAAATCGTTAAAGTGGACACGAAAGCATGCAAAGGCTGCGGTCAGCCTTACAGCAACGATGACCAGATTGCCGACGTCCAGGCGATACTGAAGGCTCAAGACATTGATTTCAAGCTGGCAGACGGAACGTATCTGTCGGATTATTGTACAGGATGCCGCCGGCGCATCCGTGTGATGAAACAAATGAATATGGAGGCTCCTATGGGGGACCCGTATGGCCCGGTCAATACGAACAATGGCATCCATATTTCAGGCTTCGGCAAAAAACGGTCGGAAGAATTTTATGGAATGGATAAAAAGGCAAGGGAAGATTCAAAGGAGGAAAATGAGCATGAGCCAGTTTCTCGTTAAAGAAGGCGTCAAAAACCAAATCCGCAAAGGTGAAAAATTGATCACAACTCATTGCTGCTACTGCGGGATGCAATGCGGGATGCATATCCGCGTCAATGAAAAAACCAACAAGGTTGTCGGTGTCGAGCCGCGTTATGACTGGGTGCTGACCCGAGGGAAGATGTGCCCCAAAGGGGTTACTGCTTACCAGACAGTAGACCATCCGGACAGGATTAAACGCCCTTTGATTAAAAAGAATGGCCAGTTTGTTGAATCCTCCTGGGAGGAAGCGCTGGATTTAATCGAAAGGAAATTTAAAGAGATTCAATCTTCCTGCGGGAAAGATGCAGTGGGTGTTTATGGCGGGGTTTCCATGACCAATGAAAAATGCTATCTTGTCGGAAAATATGCACGTGTCGGACTTGGAACGCGATATATCGACTATAACGGACGTTATTGCATGAGCTCGGCCGCTGGCGGTTTCAACAAAACGCTGGGAATGGACAGAGGATCAACGCTGCCATGGACGGAGCTTGAGCATTCAGACTGCTTCTTCATGTCGGGAACAAATACGGCAGAATGCCATCCAACCAGCATTCAGTGGTTTTGGAAGGCGAAGGACAAGGGAGCGAAGCTAATTGTGGCCGACCCCCGAGAAACGCCAACTGCCCGAGTGGCAGATGTCCACCTGGATTTGCTGCCCGGAACTGATTCAGCTCTTGCCAACGGGATCATGCATCTGTTAATCAAGCATGATTATGTAGACTATCAATATGTGGAGGAACGCTGCAATAACTTTGCAGAATTGAAGGAAATGACAGCGAAATTCACTCCTGAAGTGACCTCTAAAATTACTGGTGTCAGTGTAGAAAAAATTCTGAAGGCGGCCCACATCTTTGGCAAGTCACCCCGCTCAGTGGTGATGTTTGCAAGGGGAGTAGAGCAGCAGAGAAAAGGCGTCGACAATGTGAGTCTGTATACATCCATGGCATTGTTAAGAGGACAGATTGGGAAATTTGCTTCCGGGGTTGCCACTTTCACAGGCCAGGGAAATGGCCAGGGAGGACGGGAACATGGACAAAAGGCAGATGCACTTCCGGGCTATCGAAAAATTGCTGTCCCTGAACACAGAGAGTACATTGCCGGAGTGTGGGGCATAAAACCGGAAGAACTGCCGATGGAGGGTGTTTCTGCCTACGAAATGTTTGATCTGATGAAGAACAAGACAATCCGGGGAATGCATGTAATTTGCTCCAACCCTGTTGTATCTTCTCCTAATATTAACCATGTAACAGAAGCGATGAAAGAACTGGACTTCCTTGTTGTAAATGATTTCTTCCTTTCCGAAACAGCGGAATTCGCGGATGTTGTCCTTCCCGCAACAACCTGGGCTGAGGATGAAGGAACAACGACTAATATTGAAGGACGGATTATCCGCATCCGCAAAGTGGTGGAACCTCTGGGAGAGTCGAAGCCTGACTGGGAAATCCTGAAGCTGATTGCAGAGAGAATGGGCAAAGGGAAGCATTTTCAATACAATGAACCGAGAGAAATTTTTGACGAGTTGCGAATTGCTTCCAAAGGCGGAAAGGCAGATTACTACGGTGTCACCTATGAAAAAATCGACGAACTTGATGGAATGTTCTGGCCTGTCCCCGAATTGGATCATCAAGGGACACCGACCGTCTTTAAGGAGAAATTTGCCACTGATGACGGACGTGCCAATTTAGCTGCCATCGATTGGGAGGAGCCGGCTGAAGTTCCGAGCAGGGAATTTCCTCTCTGGCTTACAACTGGCCGTGTTGTTTTCCATTATTTATCCGGCAACCAAACGAGACGGGTAGACTTCTTAATGGAACAATGTCCGGAACCATATATCGAGATTCATCCTGAGCTTGGCAGCGCTTATCAGCTGGAAAATAACGAGAGAGTAAAGATCTCCACTCCTCGTGGAGAAATGACTGCTCCAGTCCGTTTTACGAAAGCAATCAGGAATGATACTTTGTTTGTTCCTTACCACTGGGGCAAGGAACTTTCCATAAACCAATTGACGAATCCTGCATTGGATCCAATTTCACGGATGCCTGAATTTAAGGTTTGTGCAGTTAAGCTAGAAAAACTTGCAAAATAGGAAAAGGCGGATGAAATGGTGCTCGTCCTAAAAACGAGTTTCCCAGAATACCACCATCGCTTTCCAAGGAGGAACGGCTAATATGAATAAAATAATGTATTTGGAATTTGAGCGCTGTATTGGATGCCGTGCCTGTCAGGCTGCATGCCGTGAGTGTGGGGACCATGATGCAAAGGAACGGAACTATGTTGAGTATGTTGACTTTACGGAATCCCGGCAGACCTTCCCCATGCTTTGCATGCAGTGTAAAGATCCGGCCTGTGCCCGTGTCTGCCCGGCTAATGCCATCCAAATCACTGATGAAGGTGTCGTTCTTTCTGCAATGGAAGAAAAGTGCATCGGCTGCCGGAACTGTACCTTTGGCTGCCCATTCGGCATCCCGAAGTTCGACTTTGAATCCAATAAAATGTATAAATGCGATATGTGCTATGACAGAACAAAGGACGATATTGCTCCAATGTGTGCATCTGTCTGCCCAAGTGAAGCTATTCGCTTCATCGATTTTGATGAAATGCAGCAATTAAGAAGAAGGCGTACACAAATGAACCTTGTGGAGGGCAAGAAACCGCAGGAAGGAAACAAGTGGGAGTACGTTCCGGAATTTTTCGGAGTATATACCGACTCTCAGCGATAGAACTGGAACGAGTTTTAAAGTTCCAGTCAATATGGAGCGGGCATAAGTTTTTTGGCTCTGCTCTTCTCTTGCTCCTGTGCCAGTCTTTTAGGAAGAACGCCCCAGTTTTTGAATATTGGAGGCTTATATCAGGACGGGTTAGGTAATAGTTAAATAAGCGTAATCGGAATCAGGAGCCAATAAAACAGAAGGGGTGCATCAATTTGTTAAAGGGAAATGTCCTTGCTGTCACAAGCGGCAAAGGGGGTGTGGGGAAATCCTCCATGTCTGTGAATCTTGCCCTCGCTCTACAGGAACTTGGGAAATCTGTAGCCATCATTGACTTGGATATTTACGGATTTAGTATCCCGAAAATATTGGATATCGATTATAAACCAAAAACATTCAACGGTAAAATTATTCCGGTCGAATCCCACGGCATCAAAGTCATGTCCATGGGCTTCCTGGTAAAGGACAATGAGCCAATCGTCTGGCGCGGGCCAATGCTGGGCAAGATGATCCAGCATTTCACGGAGGATGTCCTGTGGGGAGAATTGGATTATTTCATTCTTGATATGCCTCCTGGTACAGGGGATGTCGCCCTTGATATGCATCTCATGATTCCCGAGAGCAAAGAGATTATAGTCACCACGCCGCACAAAGCAGCGGCCTTTGTAGCGGAACGGGCAGGGGTGATGGCAATAAAAAGCAAGCATGAGGTAATCGGTGTTGTTGAAAATATGTCCTATTTCTTACCTGACGGGGTTCAGAAATACTTTATCTTTGGATCTGGCGGCGGAGAAGTGCTCGCTGACCAGCTTCATGTCGACCTCCTGGCACAGCTTCCCATCCAGGAGCCGGCTGAAAGCTCGGAAACTCCTGCCATAGCAATAGGCGGTACTCCTCTTCATAGGGAGTACATGAACCTTGCAAAGGTAATTGATTCGAAATTTTGACACCAAAACAGTTTGAAAGAGAACAAGGATTTATAAGCCACAATGCTGGAGGATTTCTCATATGAGTGATGATAAAAAGAAGAACAACCATCAAAACGATGATCAGGATATGATTAAGCTGATCGAGAATTTAAATCGTAAAGATGATGTAAATCTAAACAGAAGAGCATTTTTAAAAGCTTCATTCGGGGCAACAGTGGCCATTGGCCTTGCGACAACACCTTTTGGGGTTTTCTCTTATATGAGGGATGCTGATGGCAAGGTGAAAAGAGTGGAGATTGCGGATACAAAAGAGCTGGCCATCGGGGAATCAAAGAACTTTGCCTACCCTACAGAGGATGAACCTGCCCTGCTTGTGCGGACTCCCGACGATCAATACGTTGCCTACAATAATAAATGCACGCATCTCCAATGTCCGGTATTTTATGAGCATAAAGAGAATGTACTGTTATGTCCGTGCCACAAAGGTTACTTTGATGTGAATAACGGTCATCCGGTTGCCGGGCCTCCCCAGCGGGAACTTCCCAAAATACTCCTGGAAGTGAAAAATGGAAAAGTGTATGCAGTTGGGAGGGAAGTAAGGCATGGATAAAAAACGGGCCGCTTTTCTTTCCATATTCCTTTTTCTTGCTGTCAATATTGTCTGTCTGACAAAAGTGATAGAAAGCTACTACGGACAGGAATACGGTCATGTCTATACTTACATGACTGTCGCACTACTATCGACACTTTTTGCCGTGGCTGCCTTCTTCATCTGGAGAAAAGAAGAATATAAAAAAAGTAAATGATGCGAAAAATATCTTAAGTAGGGAATGAAAGCCAATCTGGTGGGGAATATAAGAGAAAAAGGAGGCTTATAATATGGGCTCCCATTCTCGTGAAGATCAGAAGAAAGAAACCATTGAGGCTGTTCTTGAAAACTCGCTTGAAATAGAAGAGGATTTAATGAGGACCTATTTAATTACTGCAGAGCGGATTCATGACGATGACGAACTGAAGGACCGGCTGCAAAACTTTGCTGAAGGAAATGCAAAGAGGACAAAGCAGCTGATCGATGAATTAAATAAAGATCGATAGAGAAAAACAGCGGATACAAAATATCCGCTCAGCTTGTGGAGAAAGGCACTATTTTTTCTTCCACAAGCTTTTTATTTGGTTCATTTTCTATATTTTTACGATTTTCTTCTTATTTTTAATTGG
>NZ_SLVV01000012.1 GCF_004340465.1 Mesobacillus foraminis
AGAAAGACAAGCAAAAACAGAGAAAGGTGAAATTGAGTACGCTCAATTTCACCTTTCTCACTATTTGAAGCTAGTTATGGCCCAACCTCTTTTTTGTCATCATTCCGTGCTTTGTGCCCGGTGCGCAAGCCTGCTGGAGGCAGCGGCCGCAATGGCGCCGACAATATCATCGAGGAAGGTATGGCACTCTCCGCTCGATTTATCATTGAGTTTTTCAAGAATTCCTGGCTTTTGTTTATCAATATAGCCATAGTTCGTGAAGCCGATGGAACCGTAAATATTGACAATGGAGAAAGCAAGAATTTCATCCACCCCATATAAGCTTTCATCTGTAGCGATGATGGATTGCAGCGGTTCGCCAAGTTTTTTCTGTTCTGCCAGGATATCCAGCTGGATCCCAGTCAAGATGGCGTTTTGTACTTCGCGTTTGGAAAGGACGCGTTCCACGTTTTCCATGCAGTCCTCGATAGCAAGATTTGGGTGATATTTTTCCTGCAGATAGTACACTAGCTTAGCAATATCCTCAACTTCAACACCCCGTTTGTGGAGCCACTCACGAGCTGTTTCTTCCGTTAATTGAATCGGTTTTCTTTTTTCTAACATATAGTTTCACCCTTCTTTCGATAGTTCCTTATTATATTCTTATTTAACCTAATTTATTCGGTTCAATCCAGTTCATGCAAATATCATCCTTATCATGATTGCCCTAGAGAGGCCCTATTCATTCCGGCTTATTTTAAAACAAGTTTTAACGCTGGGACTCATATAGTACTAAAAGGGATTATTACCGGGGATGGGGGGCTTAGCATGTTTGAAAAAATGTTAAAACAAGTATACGGCCTGAAAGATGGGCAAGAGCTCGATGTCGGAAGGTTCCGTGCATTCAAACAGGATCATTCTCTTTACTTGATTATGAAGGCAAATGGAAGGAAAGAGCAAGAAATAAGCGAACTTGGAAGAATATCAGCACAGCTCCAGGCCTTTGGAGATAAGGAGGTTCCAGGTTTTGTGCCAACAAGTGATGGAAAGCAGTTCTGTGAGTGGGAAGGTGTCTATTACAGTGTCCTGAAATGCCGGGAACTGAGGATGCTGAACCCTGCCACAATTGGCAGGAAACTGGCCCGCTTTCATTTGCGTGGAAGATATATGCCCTTTCAGGTGGAAAATGTAAACCGGATAGGGCAGTGGAAGCAGCTTTGGGAAAAACGTCTGGATCAGATGGAAAAGGTATGGAATGAAAAGCTATTTAATGAACCGGAAAATGAGTTTGAACGGATGTTTTTAGATTCCTTTCCCTATTATATGGGGCTCGCCGAAAATGCGATACAATATCTTGCTGATACAGAGCTGGACGGCACTCCGGTTGAAACAGACGGCGGAACAGTCTGTCATGAACGGTTTACACGGAAAACATGGGGGAGGGACCATTTGGTCAAGAACCCCTTTGATTGGGTATTTGATCACGCAAGCAGGGATTTAGCCGAGTGGACCAGACAGCAATATTTTTCAAATATTCAAACCAGCCAGCCTGCTGTGAAGAGCTTTTTTGCTGACTATCGGAAGGTCACCAGGCTGTCGCCTTTTGCCTGGCGGCTGCTGTACGCAAGGCTCCTGTATCCTCTTCACTATATCGAATGCATTGAAAACTATTATATTACCACGTCCGAGGAAGCGAAACGCAGCCTTGAGGATAGACTGGAAAAGTACTTGAAGCAGACTGCGGAGCATGAACAGTTTCTGGGAAGCTTTTATCAGCTGGCAGAGGTGCCAGTGCGCAGCTATCGGCTTCCTGTTATTAACTGGCTTTTAAAATAATCACGCTTCATCCAATCTTTTATATGTTAAAATAATTATGACAAATCCAGTTTAGGAATGGGCTGATAAGCCGGCGGACTGGAGGGAGTAAAGTATCGGTACAACAGGGATACCGCAGGCATAAAAGCAATACTCTTTTTACCAGCATAAAGGGGACTGATCATGAAACCGTATATTTATCTTACAAGGAAATTGCCGGAGGAAGCCGTTAAGAATTTACAAGCAAGTTTTCAGGTAAACATGTGGGATAGAGACGATGTTGCCGTTCCAGAAGATATTTTACTTGCAGAAGCTGAAAAAGCTCACGCATTGCTGACCGTCGTTTCCGATCAAATCACCGGGGACCTGCTGAGAGCCGGAAAAAACCTGAAAGTCGTTGCCAATATGGCAGTCGGGTTCGACAATATTGATGTGGAGGCAGCAACGAAACAAGGAATTTATATATGCAATACTCCGGATGTACTGACAGAAACTACAGCGGACCTGACCTTTGCGCTATTGACTGCAACTGCGAGAAGGATCGTGGAGGCAGCGGAGTTTGTTAAAGAAGGGAACTGGAAAAGCTGGAGCCCATTCCTGCTTGCCGGGCAGGACATCTACAATAAGACCATCGGGATATGCGGCATGGGAAAAATAGGTGAAGGTGTTGCACGGCGGGCTAAAGGGTTTGGCATGGAGATTCTCTATCATAACAGGACCCGGAAGCCTGAAACCGAACAAGAACTGGGCGCCAGGTACCGTTCCCTTGAAAGCCTGCTCGAAAGCTCGGATTTTGTTGTGTCGTTGACTCCGCTGACAAGCGAAACGAGGCACCTGTTTAATCAATCCGCGTTCAGGAAAATGAAATCATCCGCCATTTTTATCAACGCCTCCAGGGGAGCAGTCGCCGATGAAGAAGCGCTTGTCCATGCGCTTAAAACTCGGGAGATTGCGGGAGCCGGCCTGGATGTTTTCGTTGAGGAACCGATTTCTGCTGATCACCCATTGTTAAAGCTGCCTAATGTCGTTGCATTGCCCCACATAGGGAGTGCTAGCCTGGAAACAAGAATGGTCATGATCTCTGTATGTGTCGATAATATTGAAAGGGTGCTTAAGGGAAAGGAACCGAGGACAATTGTAAACCCGGGTTTATTGCAGGCTTGATTTCTGCTGAGTGAGAATAAAATGCAGCCCTTTATCAGAAGACTAAAAAAATTTTTGTCATTAACCGTTTTCAATGGTATTTCACAATAAAAAACCCTTGTAAATGCCGTGAACAATAATTATAATGTCTACTATATACAAACAAATGTTTATTGTAGAAGAACAGAAAGCGGGGGAGAAACATTATGGATGCCATTTCAATTGGATTGCTCGGACTCGGAACAGTGGGCAGCGGGGTTATTACCATTATAGAGAACCACCAGGATAAGCTGATGCATCAAGTTGGCTGTCCAATAAGGGTTAAAAAAGTCCTCGTTAAAGAACTTGGAAAAGATCGGGCAGTAAAAATAGATGAGGCTCATATGACAACGAACATCGAAGACATCATTAATGATCCTGATATTGATGTTGTCATCGAAGTGATGGGCGGCGTGGACAAGACGAAGGAATATTTGCTGCAGGCAATTAAAAATAAAAAGCATATTGTTACAGCCAATAAGGATTTAATGGCCCTGTATGGTTCAGAGCTGTTAACAGCTGCCAAGGAAAACGGCTGTGATTTATTCTACGAAGCAAGTGTTGCTGGCGGAATCCCAATTATCAGAAGCCTTGTGGATGGTCTTGCATCCGACAGAATTACAAAGATGATGGGCATTGTCAATGGAACAACAAATTTTATCCTGACGAAAATGACCCAGGAAGGCCTTCCGTATGATTCCGTTCTAAAAGAAGCCCAGGATCTGGGCTATGCTGAGGCAAATCCTGCATCAGATGTGGAAGGCCTTGATGCAGCCCGTAAAATGACGATTCTTGCTACCCTTGGCTTTTCCATGAAAATTGATTTGGATGATGTTAAAGCGACGGGCATTACCACCATTACCGAGGAAGACCTTCATTATGCCAAGCAGCTTGGCTACACAATGAAGCTGCTGGGAATTGCCCAGCGCAATGAAGGGAAAGTGGAAGTCAGCGTCCAGCCGACTCTTTTGCCGCAGTCCCATCCGCTCGCTTCCGTACATAATGAGTTCAATGCTGTTTATGTCTATGGAGAAGCAGTGGGGGAAACAATGTTTTACGGCCCTGGGGCAGGAAGCCTGCCTACTGCAACCTCCATTGTCTCGGATCTGGTAGCAGTTGTAAAAAACATGCGCCTGGGTGTAAATGGAAGCCTTGCAGTGGCACCGCAGCATGAAAAGAACCTGAAGGGGTCAGAAGAAATCTATTCGAAATACTTCCTGAGACTTCATGTCAAAGACGAGGTAGGCGTTTTTGCCGAGATCACCTCTGTATTTTCAAAGCACGGTGTTTCCTTTGAGAAAATCCTCCAGCTTCCGGTCAAGGAAGAGGATCTGGCGGAAATCGTCCTTGTGACACATTTAGCGTCTCTTAAAAACTATGAAGATATTTTAATGGAATTGCGGGATTTAAAGGCAATGAAAGAAATCAAAAGTTCGTATAAAGTGGAAGGAAGTGCTGGAGCATGAGATGGAAAGGACTTATCGAAGAATACAAGGAGTATCTTCCGATTAATGAAAATACCCCGAAATTAACCCTGAATGAAGGAAATACACCATTGATCCGACTTGATCACATTTCCGAAGAGTGGGGAGTCGATCTATATGTAAAAACCGAGGGGACCAACCCGACCGGTTCCTTTAAAGACAGAGGCATGGTAATGGCTGTTGCGAAAGCAAAAGAGGAAGGCAGCGATACGGTTATCTGTGCTTCCACAGGGAATACATCCGCTGCAGCAGCTGCATACGCAGCAAGAGCCGGCATGCGATGCATCGTTGTCATCCCGGAAGGAAAAATTGCGATGGGGAAGCTTGCCCAGGCTGTTATGTATGGTGCAGAGATCATCTCTATTGAAGGGAATTTCGATGAAGCATTGAAAATGGTAAGGAACATCAGTGAGACTGAACCTGTCGCCCTGGTTAACTCAGTTAACCCTTACCGCCTGGAAGGCCAAAAGACAGCAGCTTTCGAGATCTGCGACCAGCTTGGCAGTGCTCCTGACATCCTCGCCATCCCGGTGGGAAATGCGGGCAATATCAGTGCGTACTGGAAAGGATTCAAGGAATACAATGAGGCAAAGGAAACAGGCCTGCCAAGAATGTTCGGCTTTGAGGCAGAGGGAGCAGCCGCGATTGTTCATGACCGGGTATTTGAAAATCCGGAAACCGTTGCAACGGCCATCCGAATCGGAAACCCGGCAAGCTGGCATCTGGCCGTTAATGCAAGGGATGAATCAGGCGGTAAAATTGATGAGGTGTCTGATGAAGAAATCCTTGCGGCATACCGTAAGCTGACTGGTACAGAAGGTGTCTTCGCAGAGCCAGCCTCCTGTGCATCTTTAGCAGGAGTGTTCAAAATGCTCCAGAAAGGCGAGATTCCAAAAGGGTCGAGGATCGTAGCGGTCCTGACAGGAAATGGATTGAAAGACCCTGCGACAGCCATGGAGTGCAGCGAAATCAAACCAGTGCTTCTTCCAAATGATGAGGAGCAGGTTGCTGAGCATATTCGCGGAGTTGTGCACCAATGAGCCGAGGGGGAGTGTTTACAGCAAGTGTACCGGCGAGTTCGGCCAATCTGGGCCCTGGATTTGACTCGATCGGGTTAGCTGTAAATCTTTATCTTACTGTTGAAGCAATCAGCAGTGCTCAATGGGAAATCATCGCCCTTACACCGGAATTGGAGAAATTCCCTGTAAACGAGCAGAACTACATTGCCCAGATTGCGATTAAAACAGCCAGGCTGTATGGCAAGGAAATGCCGCCATTAAAAATGGCTGTTTCAAGCGAAATTCCGCTTGCCAGGGGTCTTGGGTCCTCGGCCTCAGCCATCATCGCAGGCATCGAGCTGGCCAGCCACTTCTGCGGACTGAACCTGACCAAACAGGAAAAACTGGAAATATCAGCGGAGATCGAAGGCCATCCTGACAATGTTGGAGCTTCCATCTACGGAGGCCTGGTTGTTGGCAGCCAGCTGGAAACAGGAGTGGATGTAACAGTTTTTAGCGAGATGGATATGGATGTTGTCGCGGTGATTCCTGAAGATGAACTGCTCACAGAATCATCTCGGGAGGTTCTTCCCTCGACTCTGGATTATTCCAAGGCGGTAGAAGCTAGTGCTGTTTCAAACCAATTGCTGGCGTCATTGCTGACCGGCCAATGGAAGCTTGCCGGCAAAATGATGGACAGCGATGTGTTCCATCAGCCCTACCGACGTAGCCTTGTTCCCTGGTGGGGCAAAATTGAACAGCTTGCCCGTGAGGCGGGTGCCTTTGGAACCGCACTTAGCGGCGCCGGGCCGTCCATCCTGTGCCTGGCAGAGCCAGGGAAGGGACAGGCCCTTGCGGCATCGCTGGAGCAATCCCTTGATGCCATGCAGGTTATTCAGCTGAAAATTGACCGATGCGGAAGCAAAGTGAACATCACCGAGGAAGCAAGCAAGGACTGCCTCGCATAGCAATAAAAAAGCGGTTTGCCACAGGGGCAAACCGCTTTTTAATCATGATTTTATGAGTGCATTAGAAAACTTGTTCTACCTCAACGACTCCAGGAACTTCTTCTAAAAGAGCGCGTTCAATACCTGCTTTTAATGTGATTGTTGAACTAGGGCAGCTTCCGCATGCGCCGAGCAGACGCAATTTTACTATACCTTCGTCCACGTCAACAAGTTCGCAGTCTCCTCCATCACGAAGAAGGAATGGACGCAATTTATCTAATACTTCTTGCACTTGTTCAAACATTTGTTGTTCAGACATGTAAAATCGACTCCTTTCATAATAACTATTATAATCACATCCCGGTGAAAAATCTATTGGTTAACATCAAAAACCAATAATCTACAGTTTATGAATACGGTATAGTAAAATAAAAAGAAAGAGGGGGAATCGGAGTGTCAAATAAACAAGTGGAGCTCGTTGTGTATGGGGCGGAACAGCTTTGCCCTAGCTGTGTTAACCTTCCATCATCAAAAGAAACCTTCGAATGGCTCGAGGCGGCAATATCCAGGAAGTTCAAGGACCAGCCATTCACCATCACATATGTCGATATTCATAACCCTCCAAGTGATGAGCCGTCCAAATGCAAATTTGCCCAGAGAGTGATCGAAGAGGGTATGTTTTATCCTGTTGTGCTCCTGGATGATCGGATAGTAGGGGAAGGAAACCCAAGGCTAAAAACGATATTTGCCGAAATGGAGAAGTACGGATACAGCCAGGAATAAGGTGCCTTGATGATAAACAGTTTCTACTGTTGGAAAAGGATTCGTTTGTTCATTGGGGAGTTGTCGACTAAAACTCAATGCGCGGAGCTGAAATCGATGAGAAGTGTTCATTGGGAGCACCTGGATTTTTCTGACAAGATCAAACAGGTAAGAGCACCGGAATTCTTCCAAAGAAAAAGAGCAGGAATAAAAACAGCCCGATGATTGTGTGAGGAGCAATCATTGGGCCTGTTTCATTTAACCGTTATGGTGCTTATACATCCAAAGAATTCCCGATTTTAACAGACGGGCGACCCGTCCGGTAATAGGGCGCTCGGCAAGAAGGCCAAATCCCTGCTTTTTGCCAAGAGAGCCAAGGATCCCTTTCAGTTTTATTGGCGGGAAGTATTCAGGAGGTTCCTGGCCTTTCCAACGCATTGTCAGAACCTGGACTATTTGCTCTGCCTGTCCTTCGGCAAGCTGGGCGCTTGGTGCATGGGGCAGGCTGGCGCAATCACCCAGGATGAAAACATTCTCGTAGTCCGGCAGGTGATGTCTGGGGCTTATAACAGCACGTCCCATTTTATCTTTTTCACCAGGAAGGTCGCGGACAATTTTATTTGCCTGGATTCCGGCTGTCCAGACAATGGCGTCGACTGAGACTGGTTCATCATGATTGTACAGTATGCCTTCTTCCACTCTCGTAATATTGGCATTGTTGATAATCTCGACATGATGTGTGTCAAACCAGTTTTCAATATAAGTGCTGAGCCTCTCGGAGAAAGAGGACAAAATATGGTTTCCGCGGTCAAACAGCTTTATTTTTAAGTCACTTCTGCTTTCGCTGAGTTCACTCGCGAGCTCAACGCCGCTAAGACCTGCACCGACAATGGCAACCGAAGAGCCGGCAGGGAGGTTGTTCAAGGTCTGATAGGTTGCCCTTGATTTTGCAATGGTCTGGATGCTGTAAGTGAATTCTTTTGCACCAGGAACATTGTGGTATTTATCCTCGCAGCCCAGCCCAATGACGAGTTCATCATATTTGACTGTTTCTCCGTCCTTAAGATAAACTTCTTGCTTTTCAAGGTTAACACTTGTAATCTCAGCATATTTTATTTTCAGGCGAGGATGGTCTGGGAAAGGAACTCGGACATGCTGGTCGGAAATCGTACCAGCTGCCAGGGCATAGAACTCTGTTTTTAAACAGTGGTAAGGAACCCTGTCAATCAAAGTAATGGAAACATCATCAGGCAACTCATTTGGCAGAAGGCGCTGCAGCATTCGAATACCGCCGTATCCGCCCCCGAGAATAACGAGACTTTTCATTTTTTTTATCCCCTTTTTAATCTCTCTTCTTCAAACTGTCCTTGTTTAATGTTCTGTTTTTCATGTCATCCGAAACCGCTTGCAAATAAGGTATAAATAATATTTTAAAATAGCGATTATCCAGTAAAACTCATTTGAATTATAACGAAATTGTGACAAAATAACAACAAATATATAAGGATCCAAGGGCCCGGGCGAAGGACAGCAGGCTGAGGTGGAACGCTTAGAAGTGAGAATGCCTGCAAGTACACAGAAAGTTAGAATTTTAATGCAGTCAGGGCTGGATCCTCCCAAGAAGGCTTGACCAAAAGGGCAGCTCATCACAGTCAACGTTTATTCAACGCAGTTTATATGGGAGAATGAAGAAATTGACGATTCACATAAAAAAAGGTAGGATTAACACATTAGTAGAGAGGTGAAAGGGAATGATTAAGCCGATCATCGAATTTTGTATCAGCAATTTGGCAAACGGCTCACAGCAGGCACTCGAACAGCTTGAACGTGACTCCAACCTGGATATTATCGAATATGGCTGCCTCGGCTACTGCGGCAAATGTGCAAGGTCTCTGTATGCCCTTGTCAATGGTGAACCAGTCAGCGCTGATACTCCTGATGAGCTAGTCGAAAAAATTTACCAATATCTTGAAGAAAATCCGATGTTTTAATAGATCAATCATGCCGGCCGTTGGAAGACCACCATCTTCCGGCTTTTTTATTTAATGCACAAGGCGTGGAGCGTAAAATGTTTTAAGCCGATTGGTTGAGAGGCATTCACACACTGTATATAATAATTATAAGAAGGGATTTATCCCGGACAGGAGGTTTGTACATGGAACAGATTATTACTATTACTGAAGAGGCGGCACTTCAGATTAAAGATATGATGAAAGAAAATGAGGAAGAAAACGCATTTTTGCGAGTGGGTGTCAAAGGGGGAGGCTGCAGCGGACTTTCCTATGGTATGGGCTTTGCCCATGAGGTCGAAGAGGGCGACAGCGAATATGAGCAGCATGGAATTAAAATTTTGATTGATAAAGACAGCTCCTTGATTCTCAAAGGAACTGTGATTGGTTATAAGCAGTCCTTAATGGGTGGAGGCTTTACAATCGACAATCCTAATGCAATTGCTTCTTGCGGCTGCGGATCTTCATTTAAGACCGCAACAAATACAGGTACTCCCGAGGAATGTTAGAAAAGCAAGGTGGAGCTTTCCACCTTGCTTTCTGTTTGAACCCAAAGACATGCGCCTACAGAAATGCAACAGCTGATGGAGCCTGGCAACCATCTTTTTCACCCTCCTTTTATTTGGTGCGGATTTTCGACAAACTGTTAAAACACTCTTAAACAATGCCATGCACGGAAGATTGCCTTAGTCTGCCTGTCAAAATATCGAAATCCTTTCCGTTTTGGAAATTTTACCGCTCGAATTTTCTATATATGTACTTGAAAAAGATAGGAAAAAAGAATATTATGTTATGTAGGAAAGCGAATTGTTAAGATTTTGTGACATTTTTCGATCATTTTTTTGTCGTTCTTAGTGAAGGAAATCACAAAGTTTTTCTTTCTCCAAAAACGATAAAAAATAAAAAGTAGTAAAAGCTAAGTAAAAACCTATCTCAGGAAGAAATCAAATTTAATATAAAGGTGGAAGTGATCACTTTGAGAAAGCCAAAGATTGTCATATTAGGAGCAGGATACGGCGGGCTGATGACAGCTACCCGACTTCAGAAACAAATTGGAGTAAACGAGGCGGATATCGTCCTTGTAAATAAAAATGATTACCATTATGAAACAACCTGGCTGCATGAGGCCTCCGCAGGAACATTGCATCACGATCGTGTCCGTTATGATATTCGTGATGTTATTGACCGTCAAAAGGTGGAATTTGTACAAGGTACGGTTGAAGAAATTAAAACGGAAGAAAACCGCGTCATACTGGAAAATGGGGATATCGTTTATGATTATTTAGTGATTGCCCTGGGCGGAGAGTCTGAAACTTTCGGAATTAAAGGCCTTAAGGAATATGCCTTCTCCATTGTGAATGTTAATGCAGCGCGCCAGATCCGCGAGCACATTGAATATCAATTTGCAACCTACAATACAGAGGCTGAGAAGAAGGATGAAAGGCTGTCCATTGTTGTCGGCGGTGCCGGTTTTACTGGAATTGAATTCCTTGGAGAACTTGCTAACCGTATTCCTGAACTATGCCGTGAATACGATGTGGACTTCCATAAAGTAAAAGTTATCTGTGTTGAAGCTGCTCCTACTGTTCTTCCAGGATTTGATCCTGAGCTTGTGAACTATGCGGTTTCCTACCTTGAAAAGAAAGGCATTGAATTCCGAATCGGAACAGCAATCAAAGAAGCTCTTCCGGATGGAATCATCGTTGCCAAAGGAGAAGACCAGGTAGAAGAAATCAAGGCATCCACTGTTGTCTGGGCAGCAGGTGTCCGAGGCAATTCTATTATTGAAAAGTCCGGAATCGAAGCAATGCGCGGACGTGTAAAAGTTCAGCCTGACCTTCGGGTTCCTGGACATGATAACATGTTTGTTGTGGGCGACTGCTCTCTAATTATTAATGAAGAAATTAACCGCCCTTATCCTCCAACTGCACAAATTGCCATGCAGCAGGGCGAGGTTTGTGCAAGAAACATTGCAGCACTGGTTCGCGGCAAGAACGAGCTTGAAACCTTCAAATTCGATAACAAAGGTACTGTATGCTCCCTTGGCGAAGATGACGCGATTGGCGTAGCATTTGGGAAGAAAATTGTTGGGGCAAAAGCCTCCTTTATGAAAAAGATGATTGATAACCGTGCGCTTTACATGATCGGCGGGGCTTCAATGGTTCTGAAAAAAGGGAAGTTCAACATTTTCTAATATCAGTGTTTCTTTTAAAAGCAGATCTTTTTTAGATCTGCTTTTTTATATGAACAAATTTCCACCTCCCTTTTGATAAAATAAAACAAAGAGGAGGGGAACGAATGAGGAAGCGCGGAAATGTCTGGCTGGCGGTCGCTGGCCTTGTGATTGCACCAAATGGTGAATGGCTTGTAGTCAAAAAAAGGTATGGAGGACTAAAAAATCAGTGGTCATTGCCTGCAGGCTTTGTGAATGAAGGTGAGACAGCGGATGAGGCGGTACTTCGGGAAGTTCTGGAGGAAACAGGAGTAGGCTGTGAGCTTAAAGGGCTTGTGGGATTAAGAACGGGTATAATTAAAGGGGAAGTAAGTGATAACTTGCTTATGTTTTTGCTCGAGCCCAAAGAGGCCCAAACAGTTATACCCCAGGAAAGTGAACTTTTCGACGCCTGTTTCATGGATCCCGTCATGCTGGTGGAGCTTCCCAATGTTTCTGTAATGCTGCAGTACATGCTCCATTTAAATAAAGCTGACGCATTGCCTGTTGTTAATGGTGTTGATCCGGGTGAACAGTTTGGATATACCTCATATAAATTATTTTTATAATATTTAGAAAATTTTAGAATAGGACAGCTTTTTAAAGGAAATTCAGCATGTATCCGTTTACATGACGATATTTAAGTCGAAACCGGCCTTTCTTAATTTATTATTTCTTGTTATATTATTCAGAAATTTATTTTTTTTAGGAGAGAGGCCGTTGAATCAGCAAGAGATGGAACTTAAAGAATGTCGATATTGCTCAGGGCTCGGTTATTTTCAGCTTCTGCTGGGCGGGTCGGAAACCTGTGCCTGCTGCAGCGGTACAGGCAAAGAAACAGTAGACAGCAAGGCGGAGGTACACTAAATGGAAAGCCATGTCCGAAAGTCCCAATTGACTACCCCCAGGACATTCAGTACACTATTGATGTAGGAAGTAGGGGGAGTTATCATGGGTCTTACAATTGTAACGTTAATTATTTCAATATTGCTTTTCTTTGTATTGTTTTTTGGAATCGGTTTTTTGCTGAACATGCTGTTGAGGATGTCCTGGATCATGGCGATTATTTATCCAGTCGTGACCATATTTATTGTTGATAACGTGCGTTTTATTGAATATTTTACAAACAGCGGTACAGCCTTCAGAGAACTGGGAACTCATTTTGCAAACCTGGCCATGGCGGATATCCTGATTTTAAGCAGCGGCTTCACAGGGGCCATTGTTGCCGGGGTTGTCATAAGACTATTAAGAAAAAATGGATACCAGATGTTTTAAAAACCTTCATTTACATGAGGGTTTTTTTATTGTCTCTCAAAAACCTTTATTTTCCTTTATTCGGCGCTATTTGGCCCATTTTCGCTGCTTTATGAATATTTCCTCCTGAGATGGGAAAATAATAGTTTTGGGAGGAGTGGAAGATTTAATGTTTAAAATGAAGAAGTGGGCCAGGCGTATGACGATGACTCTGCTTTTTGTTGCCGCCCTTTTGACAACATTCCATTCAATATCTGGAGTGGAAGCCAATACCATAGCAAGATTCTTGTATCAAAACTATGATAGCGGCTCTGAAGAACATCCTTTAACTGAACATAAACAGAAGGTAGCCGGAATTAGCTATAAGTTCCTGAGCAGTATTCCCCGCCTTCGCGCTAAGGCTGCTGCCAGCACAAGCGCTGCTGAAGCTTCGCCAACCCTTGAAAATTCGATTGACTGGTCCAAATATCCAAAGAAAAAAATGACTGCCACTGGTTATACCGCTGGAATTGAATCCACTGGAAAGAGACCGGGGCACCCGGAATACGGAATTACATACTCAGGGGTCAAGGTGAAACGGGACCTGTTTTCGACCATTGCCGCCGATTTAAGTGTCTTTCCCATTGGGACCGTGCTTTTCATACCAGATTATGGTTATGGTGTCGTGGCCGATAAAGGCGGAGCTATAAAAGGAAATAAACTGGATTTATATTACGATACCGTAGATGAGGTCTACGAACAGTGGGGGAAAAGAACCCTGGAGATATCGATTGTCAAAATGGGTGATGGAAACCTGACTGAGGAAGAATTGACGAAAATGAATGAAGATAAGGCCCTGCAGGTTTTTCGTCAGCAGTATACAGGTGAAAAGAAATCTTAATTTGATAGCTAGTTAGACTTTAGCTTCATGTAAGGCGTAAAAGGCAAATCCAGTGGATTTGCCTTTCTTGGTTTATTCAGCCTCAGCCAACAAACGACATAGCTTCTCAAGGCCTTCCAGGAGCCGTGGGGAAGGCCGGCAATACAGTTCCTCCTCGAGAATGAGGATCCTTCCTTTTTTTACAGCATCCAAATCCCCCCACCCCGGCCTGTTGGTAATGAGTGATTTTTTTACCTTTTCCCGCTGGACGCCAACCCAGGCGATACAGATAAAATCGGGGTTTCGAGCAAGAACATCCTCCCAGTCTGTCTGTACACTTGCAAGGTCAACATCTGCGAATAGATTGCGTGCTCCTGCGGCCTCCGACAGTTCCGTCAGCCAGTTGATCCGTCCAGGTGTGAAAACCGGCTTTGGCCACCATTCCCAATATAATGCCGGATGTGTGCTGCGGTTTGTATTCGCTCTCCGGATTGTATCAAGCCTGTTTTTAAATTCGGAAGAGGCTGCCACGCCTTTTTCAGGAAAACCAAGGGCTGCCGCCGTAGCCGCCAGGTCGTTTTCAATGTCTTCAAAGGATTGCGGATTCAGGACAATATGGGGAATTCCCCTTTCCTTTAAGCCTTCTACGTTCTTCTCCATACCAGGAACGCTTAAGGAAGCTAGAACGAGGTCTGGTTTCAATTCCTCCACCAGATCCAGATTGATTGACAGGTCCGGCCCTAATCTTGGCAGCTTCTGAATAGATTCAGGCCAGTCGGAAAAATCATCCACACCGACTAACAGACCTTCAAGCCCAAGATAGGCAATGATTTCTGTGTTGCTTGGGCATAAAGATATAACTCTCATTTTTTTCCTCCCTAATAAAAAATATAATAAAGTACCAATGTTAGTGCAATCCCCGTAAGTCCGCCGAAGAACACTTCAATAGGCTTGTGGCCGAGAAGTTCCTTCAATTCTTTGCGCTTTTCCTGGTCCGGTTTGTTTGTCCATGACTTTGCATCATCAACAAACTTATTAAAATCAGCCACCAGCTGATTCAGGACAATTGCTTGTTCTCCCGCCTGCCTGCGGACACCCGTAGCATCAAACATCGTTATGATAGCAAAGATAGCCGATACAGCAAATATAGGGGAGTCAAGCCCTGCTTCAAGGGCAACACCCGTTGAAAGGGCAGTCACGGCAGCGGAATGCGAGCTGGGCATGCCCCCGGTACTTGTCAGCAAGGCCCAGTCAATTCGCCTTGTAGCAATATACTGAATCGGAACTTTAACAAATTGGGCAAAAAAGATCGCCGCAAGGGACGCCCATAAAGAAAAGTTAAGCAATACATCCATGTTCAGGATCCCCCTTTTTAGGTGATATAGGTTTCATACCCTACGATAGCATAATTCATTACAGACACGCTCCAGATTTGGTAAGATACGCTTATAGCCATAGATGGAGGTGGAGGATGTCCGGGGACTATCCTTATGAATATTACCAGTTCTTTATTAAATTCAATGAAGGGGACTATTATACCTGCCATGATTTACTTGAAGATATGTGGATGGAGGACAAAGGGAATTTATTTTTAAAAGGTCTGCTGCAAATGAGTGTCGCCCTCTATCATTACAGCTACGGAAATTTAAAAGGAACCCGTATCATGATGAAAGTGGCCCATGAATATCTCAGGGAATATCGGCCGGAGCATTGGGGGCTTGACCTTGAACAGGTGATCGGCTTTATTGAGCAATGCCTGTCAGCGATTCCGGATGGAATTGATAAGGTTCCATACTCGGAGATTTCAAGCCTGCCTGCCCTGCCACCGCTATTTCTTTATTTAAATGATTAGGAATTCGAAATAGTCTCTCGTATTGGATATAATAAACTTGGAGGTGAGGCATGTGTTTGAAATAAAAACACAACTGGATTTTAACGATAGCCATGATGCCCTTGTGGTTGGCATTTTTAACAAAACCTCGGGAATGGAAGGGGTTTTAGCCAATTTGGATGAGCACTTTGATGGCGAATTAACACAGCTTATTAAAAGTGGGGATATTGTCACCAAAAAGAAGAACGTATCCAAAATACATACTTTCGGCAAAACCGGGGCTAAACGGGTTTATTTTATCGGACTGGGGCAAGAAAAGGAGTTTAGCTTTGAACTGCTTCGCGAGGCATTTGGCGTGCTGTTCAAATCAGTGAAACAAGAGAAGTGGACGGAGGCAGCCTTTGTTCTTGATACCTTCACAGGTGAAGAAGTTAGCATGCTTGATGCTGCTCACGCCCTCGGAGAAGCCTTTGCCCTCGCCAACTATGAATTTGAAGGCTACAAACAGAAATCAAATGAACCAGAACGGAAGATAGAAAGTCTGACCATTTATAGTACTTTTGAAGAAAGCGCCGAGGTAAGGTCAGCTCTCGAGGTCGGATATGTATACGGAACAGGGGTCAACTCTGCCCGGACACTTGTCAATTTGCCAGGAAACATGCTGACCGCTACCGATATGGCGGAATATGCACAAAAACTGGCGGAGACCTATGGGTTTGAAGCCGAGATCCTTGAAAAGGAGGACATGGAGACGCTTGGCATGGGAGCGATGCTTGCAGTGAATCAAGGGTCGGCACAGCCTCCGAAAATGATTGTCCTGAAGTATCAGGGCAAGGAAGAATGGAAGGATGTCATAGCACTGGTTGGGAAAGGAATTACCTTTGACACTGGCGGCTACTCGATCAAATCGAAGGATGGCATTGTCGGCATGAAAACCGATATGGGCGGGGCTGCAGCCGTTCTTGGAGCCATGGAAGTCATCGGTGAACTGAAGCCTGAACAGAATGTTGTTGCCGTGATCCCTTCTACTGACAATATGGTCAGCGGGGCGGCTTTCAAGCCTGATGATGTCATAACGTCAATGAGCGGAAAAACGATTGAAGTTCTAAACACTGATGCAGAAGGCCGGCTAGTTCTTGCCGATGCGATCACTTACGCCAAACATCACGGAGCCAGCTATCTGGTTGATGTGGCTACGTTGACGGGCGGTGTGATTGTTGCCCTCGGCACGGAGACGACGGGTGCGCTGACAAATGATGAGGCATGGTTTGAGCAGGTGCTGGAAGCATCCTATGAAGCTGCAGAGCCGATTTGGAGACTGCCGCTTTTCGAGAAAGACAAGGAAAGAGTCAGGAACAGCAAAATTGCCGACCTGAATAATTCTCCTGGCCGCGAAGGGCATGCAATTATGGGGGGAGCCTTTGTGGGTGAGTTTGCTGAAGGTACGCCCTGGGTACATCTGGACATTGCAGGTACCGCAACCACGAATAAGGAACATGATCTTGGGCCAGCCGGTGCGACCGGTGTTATGGTCCGGACCCTTGCACTGCTGGTGGAAAGGTTCCAATAATAGTAGTTATTGCCTCCGAACAGGGTTCGGAGGCTTTTTGCCGACGATAAAATTGACATAAAAAACAGTTCTATGATATTTTAGGACATGTTCTCTGCTATTTTACCGAACTAAAGGAAAGGGAGCGGCGAACTAGCCATCGAGAGAGGAGACAATTATGAATGCTGTAATTATTGCCGTCCTTGTCATGCTGATCCTGAGCCTGCTTCGTGTGAATGTCGTCTTATCATTAATCGTGGGCTCTCTGGCAGGCGGATTGACAGGCGGGTTAAGCTTGGATAAAACAATCGAGATATTTTCCATCGGACTTGGCGGAAGTGCCGAGGTTGCATTAAGTTATGCCTTGCTTGGCGGTTTTGCTGTGGCTTTATCCGCAACGGGGCTTCCGGATCTGCTGGTTCAATCCATGGTTGGAATGATTGGAAAAGGGGAGAAAAGGGCAAAGGCCTACTCAAAAGCACTGATTGTATTTTTAATTTTGTTAATGGCCTGCTTTTCGCAAAACCTGATTCCTATTCATATTGCCTTCATTCCAATCCTGATTCCGCCGTTATTGTATATTTTAAATGAATTGAACATCGACAGGAGACTGATTGCTTCTGTATTGACATTTGGGCTTACGGCACCTTATATCCTGCTGCCGGCAGGCTTCGGGAAGATATTTCAGGAAATACTCCAGAGCAATATGGCTGACAGCGGCTTGACTGTCGGACTTGAAGACATTCCAAAGGCAATGGTCCTTCCTGTTTTAGGTATGCTTGCCGGTTTACTATTTGCCATTTTTGTCTCTTACCGGAAACCAAGGAATTATAAACAGAACGAAAGAATGGAAGCGAAAAAGAATCATTACTCAAAAAAAAGCGTCACCTTTTCCATACTGGCAATTGTTGCGGCTTTAGCGGTTCAAATCATAACTGAATCCATGATTATCGGTGCATTTACCGGGATCATGGTTATTTACGCAAGCGGAGCCATTAAGTGGCGGGATGCTGATAATCTCCTGACGGATGGCATGAGAATGATGGCCTTTATCGGGTTTGTTATGCTATCGGCGTATGGATTTGCTGATGTGCTGAAAGAAACAGGGGATGTGGAAGCTCTTGTCAAATGGTCCGCAGATGCCATAGGTAATAACAAGGCAATGGGATCCCTGATGATGCTGGTCGTAGGTTTGTTTGTCACAATGGGGATTGGCTCCTCTTTTTCGACCATCCCGATCATTGCCACTATTTTCGTGCCACTGTGCTTCCAGCTGGGATTCAGCCCAATGGCGACCGTTGCGATTGTGGGAACGGCTGCAGCTCTGGGTGATGCCGGGTCACCTGCATCCGACAGCACGCTTGGCCCGACAGCAGGATTGAATGTGGACGGACAGCATAACCATATTTGGGATACCTGTGTCCCAACCTTCCTTCATTATAATCTACCTTTAATCCTGTTTGGATGGCTTGCGGCCATGGTGCTATAGAGAATAGCCTCCCCTTTGATGGGAGGCTATTTTGATGGTCTTCGTCAGTTTTGACCGAGGATTTTGCTCTTGATGCGAACTTCTTGTAGGATAAAAGAATAAATTCAATCCTTGAAAAAAGGAGGGAGGCTTTTATGTACTTCGGAAAGTCGAAGAAAAACAGCCTGTCGGGGAGGGTGCCTCCGAATCAAAATGTCACTACTTCGTTTCCTGTCCTGCATCATGGGAATGTCCCCTATTATAAAGACCTGTCCAAGTGGGCGTTAAGGCTGTTCGGCTTAGTGGAACAGGAACAATTTCTGACTTACGATGATTTGCTGGCCATGCCTTTGAAAAGTTCCAAAAATGATATCCACTGTGTGACTGGCTGGTCCAAATTAGATAATCATTGGGAGGGCGTCTCAACGAACGATATTGTCCATAGAGCTGCCTTGAAACCTGAAGTCAGGTTTGTCATCCTTCATGCGGAGGAAGGGTGGAGTACGAACCTGCCGCTTGAAGATTTTATCAGGGATACGAGTATGCTTGCCTATGCTCATAATGGACAGGCGCTGAGTCCTGAACACGGATATCCACTCAGGGCTGTTTTCCCGCATCTTTATTTCTGGAAAAGCGCCAAATGGCTTAAAGGGATTGAATTTACGAGAGAGGATAAGCCCGGATTCTGGGAAAAGAATGGCTACCATAACTATGGGGACCCATGGAAAGAACAGAGACTTACCTGGGATTGATTACCCGTAAAAAGGGCTTTTTTTTCTCTGTTTTCTTCTCCTTACGGGATGTTTGCCCACTCACCTCCCAGTTTTTTTGCATATGAAGTAATGTAGGCTGTGCAAATATTCTAAGGAGGTAACCCGGATGCAAGATATGAGAAGACCCTTTTATGGTGGGTTTGGAAGGCGCCGCTTTTTCTGGGGCGGCCCATTCGTTGGCGGACTTTTGGGAGGTTTAGTAGGCAGTGCGTTATTATATCCGCGCCCATTTCCATACTACTACCCGCCTTATTATCCATACGGATTTGGATATGGTGGATTTGGCGGCTATCCTTATTGGTACTAAAAGCAAGGAACAGCTCTTCCCCCAAGAGCTGTTTTTAGTTGAATAATAGTGTCACTCTCTGCTAAATTGGGTACATAACGGGGGCAGCCTGAAAAGAAATAAAGGATTTCTAAGAGGAAACAGCGAATTCTTAGAGGAAAACTTAATATGATATTCCTATGAACAAATTGAATGAATGGGGAGGATATCTCCATGGATTTAGATTTAATCATGGATATAATCGAAAAAAATGGCTATCTGGGGCTTTTTTTATGGCTTTGGTTCGGGGTGTTTGGCCTCCCGGTTCCAAACGAGGTCATATCAATGACAGTCGGTTTAGCTGCATCACTGGGGGCGCTGCACCCCGTACCGGCCTTTGTGGTTACATATTGCGGCATATTAGCTGCATTGACAACCCTTTATTTGCTTGGCCGTCTTGTCGGGAGGAGATTAATCAGCACCCTGGAGAAAAGGAAACGTTTTTCTAATGCATTGAAAAAATCCTTGCGATTGCTGGAAAGGTACCATGCATTATCATTGTCATTCAGCTATTTCATTCCGGGAGTCAGAAACTTCCTCCCTTTGCTGTACGGATTCAGCAGGCTTCCGTATCGAAGCTTCGCACTATTTGCCTACAGCGGTGCATTTATATGGCTGCTGGTGGTCTTTTCAATCGGCTATCTCTTTGGTGACAATGTAGAGGTAGTTGGGAAATATGGAGAAGAATTGGCTGTTGGTGCTTCATTAACTGCATTGGGTCTGATCACCGCAAGGCTCGTCAGGAAGAAAAAAGGCAGCAGAATGAAGGCATTAGACAGATGACGGCATATGAGCCGCGATTAAAAATAGGCAGGAGGGTCAACGTGGACCTGAATAAAACACTACTCGGTGCACTCGGAATTGAGATTGTAGACTTGCAGAAGGGAAAGGCAGTTGCGACCATGCCTGTGGATGAACGAACCAGGCAGCCTTTTGGACTTTTGCATGGAGGGGCTTCAGTGGCTTTGGCAGAAACAGTAGCCAGTATTGGTGCCTATGAGCTTGTCGATAAGGAAAGGGAAGCAGTAGTCGGTCTTGAAATCAATGCCAACCATATACGGGGCAAGCGGGACGGGATGGTTACAGCAACGGGAACCGTGCTGCATCACGGAAAAACGACAATGGTCTGGGAGATTAAAATAACAGATGAAGACAACAATCTGATTTCGATATCGAGATGCACCATAGCCGTGATAAAAATTAATCCACAGTGATAAAAAGGTGCTCCCTTTAAAAGGGACTGCACCTTTTAATGGTAAATTCTTATGGATCCCTTGTTATTGAAACTTGCCGGGATTGGGGACGTAAAACTCAACCAGTCCGCATTCCGGGCATACAAAAGGGCAGATATCATCCATTTGTTTTGTATCGGGACCAAACAGTCCGGCACCTTCCCCTTTTTTATAAACCCTCAACGGCCCAGCGTGATCAAGCTGTCCTTCGGTCAACCCTACCTTACATTTTGGACAAGTATGTTCCACTGAATAAACTCCTTTCGTATGTAAAAACTTACAAAATGTCCCATAACTTACAAGTTACCCTTAAAATTGTATGTATATGGAAAACCCTATTTAATCTTATAAGTGGCAAAACATTCTGTCAACTATGAGTTCTTTTAGCTATACCGTTTCCCCTTCAGTAGGGTTGAGCATGAGGACCCAACTGAATGCCAGCAGACCCCCTTTAAGTATCTTTTATACTCTTTCTTTAGGACACTTTCGATTAGCCCTTCTTATTTGGTAATAATCCCTGATTTTTATGAATCTTTCGCTTATACTTTCGGAATATTCTTCTTCAAAGAAAAAAGAGGTGACTTCAAAGGCCATTATAAGCGACCTTCAAAATCATCCTCTTTTGTTAACAATCTAGGATTTCCTATGATTCATTTTTTTTCGGTCCCGGCCCAAATCATCAACCACGCTCTTGCCCCAAAGCTTGACTCCTGAATTATAGGCCGCCCGGCTGATGAGATGGCCGGCAACAGGGGAGGTCATAAAGATAAACGCTATACCAAGGAGGAGGCGCGAATTAAAATGGTTTTCAATGAAATAAAAATAGATCAGGGTACCGAGAAGTGTAAGCATTACTCCCAGAGTGGCACTCTTGGAAGCTGCATGGTTCCTTGTATAGACATCAGGGAGCCTGATCAGGCCAAATGCTGCTACGAGGCTTAAAAAAGCTCCAAGCAAAATAAATATCCCTACAAACATTTTAATAATTTCCGTCTCTGTCACTTTCCATGATCACTCCCTTCTCAAGATACTTTGAAAAGGCCACCGTGCCGATAAATGCCAGAATCCCGATCAGGAGGATGATATCGAGGAATTCGCTAGTTCTTAAAGCAATGGAACCTAGGGCGACAACCGCTACAAGGTTAATTCCGATTGCATCCAGCGCCACTACACGATCCGGCATGGTGGGTCCCTTGATCACCCGGTAAATGAGCCCCAGCATGGATAGAGAGAAGCAAAAGATGGAGACATAAATCACCATTTCAAACATTAGCGGCTCACCTCCATAATTGCCTTTTCAAATGAATTCTTGATGCTGTCGACCGCCTCATTTATGTCTTCGATGTCCATGGCATGGATGTACAAGGTTTTGTTGTCAAACGATACATCCACTACAAGTGTCCCGGGGGTCAAAGTAATCAGATTCGCAAGAACGGTGATTTCCCAATCTTTTTTCAATTCGGTCGGGAGCGCAAAAATTCCTGGTTTAATATTCAGTTTAGGCCTGAGCACCAGCTTGAGCACAGACCAGTTTGCGAGAAACAGCTCCTTTATAAAAAGAAGGAACAAGACTGCGACCGCATTGACTCGCACCAAATAAAAACGGGAATCGAAAAAACGTCTGAACACATAGATGATGAGCAGGCCAAAGAAATATCCGACAAAGAATGATGCCGGTGTGTAGGATGATTTCAGGAACATCCACACAAAAGCTAAAAAGAAATTAAGCAAAATCTGAAATGCCATCGCCCACTACTCCTTTAATACTGCATTGATATAGATTTCCGGGTTGCTCAGTGTCTCGGCAGCAAGAGAGATGATTGGATACAGGGCTTCAGTACCCAGTCCGTAAAGAACAGCAAATGCGGTTAATACTGCAGGGGCAGCAAGAAGCCATTTTGCTGGTACAGGTTCCTGCTGTCGATAGGCCCGGGGTGAACCCCAAAAAACATTGATAAAGATTTTCATGACAGAGAACAGGACGAAAAGACTGGATAGCAGGACAATTCCAGCGCCCCAGTAATTTCCGCTTTCTAGTCCGGAACGGACGATCAGGACCTTACCGGCAAATCCACTTAAAGGCGGGATACCTGCCAATGCAAGTGCTGCAATGAAGAAGGTCCAGGCGAGCCCGGGATATTGGTGAATCAATCCGCCCATTTTCTTGATGCTGCTCGTTCCTGTAATTTTAACAATAATGCCGATCAGCAGGAATAACGCAGCTTTTATGATCATGTCATGAATGAGGTAAAAGACCGAACCAGCCAGAGATTCTTCTGTAAGTGTAGCCACCCCAAAAAGAATCACTCCTACTGCAACAATGACGTTATAAATGATGATTTTTTTTACGTCGGAGTAGGCAATTGCACCAATCACACCAACAATAATGGTGAAAATGGACAAAATCTCGAGAAGCCCGTGCGTATAGCCTGTGTCATGATAGAAAAACAAAGTATAGGTCCTGGTGATCGAGTAAACCCCTACCTTCGTCAGGAGGGCACCAAACATCGCCATGACAGGGGCGGGTGGTGCGTAATAAGACCCAGGGAGCCAGAAGTAAAGCGGGAAAATCGCTCCTTTGATCCCAAATACAAGCAGGAAAAATACGGCAATTACGGTAACAATTCCTGGCTGGCCAATCTGGCTGATCCTTTCGGAAATGTGGGCCATGTTCAACGTGCCGACAACGGAATACAGATAGGCAACAGCAATCACGAACAAAGCTGATGAAATCACATTAACCAGTATGTATTTGATAGTTTCCCGAAGTTGAATCTTGGTCCCGCCGAGAACAAGCAGAACATAAGATGCCATCAGCATGACCTCAAAAAATACAAACAAGTTAAAAATATCGCCTGTCGTGAAGGCCCCGTTGATTCCTAGAACAAGGAAGAAGAAAACAGGATAGTAAAAGAAACTCTCCCGCTCTTTTCCGATGGAGCGGAAAGAATACAGCAGGCAGGCAAGCGCAATGACGCTTGTTGTCAGGACAAGAAGTGCCGACAGCATATCCGACACGAGCGTAATGCCAAAGGGAGCCTCCCAGTTGCTTAAATTCATGGTTTGAATCCCGTCCTGATAAACCGCAACAGCCAGGTAGAGAGCCGAAAGCACCATCAGCAAGGAACTGATCACAGAAATAAGCTTCTGAACCGGGATGTTCTTGCTGAAGAAAATCAGGATGATTCCTGTCAATAGTGGTATCAGTATAGGCAAGATAATTAAACTATTCATTTCCTTCCTTTCCTCTCATGCGATCCATGTTATCAGTTCCAAGCTCCTGATACGCACGGTAGGCGAGAACCAGGAAAAAGGCTGTTACTCCAAAGCTGATAACAATGGCTGTCAGAATTAAAGCCTGCGGGAGCGGATCGGCATAGGCTTCAGCATGCTGTCCCAGCAGGGGGGCGGCCCCGCGTTTCAACCCGCCCATGGTCAGGATCAGCAAATGGGCTCCATGGCTAAGGAGGCCTGTACCGACAATAATTCGAAGCAAGCTTTTAGACAGCATAAGATAAGTTGCTGACATAAATAAAATTCCAATTAGAAAAGCCATTAATATTTCCATTATTCGCTCTCTCCAATCGTCTGAATAATGGTCATCGTTACACCGATGACAACAAGGTAAACCCCCGTATCAAATAGCACAGCGGTGTGAAGCGATGTTTTCCCGAGCAGCGGAAGGTCCACATACGTAAAGGCATGGGTCAGGAAAGGCACCCCGAAAAGGAGCCCTCCTGCAGCCGTGCCTGCCGCAAACAGCAAGCCCACTGCAATCATCTTCTTATAATCAACCGGAAGGATGGTGGTCACAGTCTTGATGTCATATGCGAGCAGCATCAGCACGATGGCACCGGATGTCATCAGCCCTCCGACAAATCCTCCCCCGGGATGGTAATGGCCGGCAAAAAACATATAGAGTGAGAAGAGGACGATGAGGAACAGAATCACTTTTGAAACGGTCTGCAAAATGAGATCATTTGTCTTCATCCTTGTTCTTTCCCCCTTGTCATTCGCAGTTTGATCATCGCAAAGATTCCAAGGGCTGCAATTCCGAGCACTGTAATTTCAAACAAAGTATCAAACCCGCGGAAATCTACGAGAATGACGTTCACCATGTTTTCTCCGCCAGCTTTTTTATACGTATTTTCAACGTAGTATTCCGAAATGGAATTAAACTCTTTATTGCTGTGCGCCGACAGGGCAATCAGAGTGACAATGGCGCCTACTCCGATGGATACAAGCAGGTTGCCCAGCTTAAAGCCCATTCGCTCCTCATTTTTCCCGAGCTTCGGCAAGTGGTAAAAGCACAGGAGGAACAAAGCGACCGATACTGTTTCAATCACCAGCTGGGTCAAAGCGAGATCCGGAGCCCTGAAGATGACAAAGAACAGGGAAACCGTGTACCCCACAGCACCCAGCAGGATGATGGAGGTCAATCTGGATTTGGAAAACAGGATGGTGATCGAGCTAATTGCAATAATCGCCGCAAGCACCACTTCAAAGTAGTGAATGTTGGCAACATTTGAAGTATCAAGCTTAAATGCATTTTTATAGACCATCGTTGTCCCTAAAATAAAAATCATAAAAGTGAATATATAAACCAGGTAGGTACGGATAAATCCATTCATGTACAAACCTGTAAAACGCATGGCCCCCAGCTGGGTCTTTTCAAGCCCTGTATCGTAAAAACGATTGAGGGAGAACCGTTCCGGCATTCTGTTATAGATACCCGACCAGCGCGGCAGGTTCCTGTAAAGCAGGATACCGGCAATTATCACTCCTGCTGTCATCCATAGCTCGGGCGAATCGAAGCCATGCCAATGAGAGATATGCACATGGAACTCATGGCCTTCCGCTAACAGGGAAGGAAGGATCGCGCCCATGACCGACTCAATAAGTGTTTCAATAATATTGGGAAACAGGCCAATGATAACGACCAGCGACACAAGGATAACAG
Source organism: Mesobacillus foraminis (assembly GCF_004340465.1). Classification (GTDB taxonomy): domain Bacteria; phylum Bacillota; class Bacilli; order Bacillales; family Cytobacillaceae; genus Mesobacillus_B; species Mesobacillus_B foraminis. The sequence continues at coordinate 25,640 of NZ_SLVV01000012.1, forward strand.
GCGGAATCAGCATGCCGACCGGTGCCTCGTGCGGCTTTTTCTCCAGCTTTTCCGGCTGATATTTTCCCGTAAAGGTTTTGAATACAAGGATCATGCTGTATAAAAAAGTAAATACGCTGGCGATCCAGGCTACAATAGGAAACAAGATTCCCAGCGTTTCAAAGTTAAACAGCCCGATCTCCTTTGCCCTAAGCATTCCTGTAAAGAACATTTCCTTGCTGAGGAAGCCGTTGAATGGAGGCAAGCCTGCCATTGAGAATGTTCCAATCGCAGCCAGTGTAAACGTAATAGGCATGAGAGTCATCAAGCCGCCGAGTTTCCGAATATCGCGCGTACCGGTCTCATGATCCACGATTCCAACAACCATGAAAAGGCTGCCTTTAAAAGTGGCATGGTTAATCAAATGGAACACAGCCGCCGTTATGGCCACGGTATAAAAGCCGTCTTCAACATTCCCGTAATGGAGGGCAATGCCGCCAACACCCAGCATGGACATGATCATCCCGAGCTGGCTGATGGTTGAATAAGCAAGGATGCCCTTAAGGTCGTTATGCTTAACTGCAGAAAATGAGCCCCAGAACAGCGTCAGGATTCCAATTCCGGCAACCAGCCATACCCATAGACCCGAAACGGCAAAGACAGGTGTCAGCCTGGCAACTAAATAAATCCCCGCCTTAACCATGGTAGCGGAATGCAGGTAGGCACTGACAGGGGTCGGAGCCTCCATCGCATCCGGGAGCCATATATGGAACGGAAACTGGGCCGATTTTGTAAAAGCGCCCAAAAGAAAACAGATCAGGGCAGGTATGAAAAATTGGTGGCCGGTTATCTCGCCAGCCATGCCGATAATTTCTGAAATGCTGAACGTCCCGGTCATCAAATAAAGAAGAAGGATGCCCCCCAGCATAGATAAACCGCCAAACACTGTGATCAGCATCGACTTTTGCGCCCCATAGCGCGACCTCTCCCTATGGTTCCAGTAGCCGATCAGCAGGAAGGAGGAGAAGCTGGTCAGCTCCCAGAAGGAGTATAGGACAATGAGGTTGTCCGAGAGTACCACTCCGAGCATGGCCCCCATGAACAGCAGCAAATAGACATAAAACTGGTTCAGTTTTTCCTTTTCTTTAGACAAATAGAAAATCGAGTACAGAACAACCAATGCCCCGATCCCGGTTATCAGCAAGGCGAACAGCAGGCCGAGCCCATCGATTCTTGCTGCGAAGTCAATACCCAGGGAAGGAATCCAGGGCAGCGTTTCTGTTACTGATTCGCCGTGGGCGGTTTCAGGAAAGTATGACATAAAGTAGAAAAACAACAGGGCTGGAAGCGGCAGGAGAAACCAGCCTGTATGAATTTTATGAAAATACTTATGTAGCATCGGAATAAAGATAGCCAAAATTAAAGGTGAAATGATGGCAAAATGAAGCAATGACAAATTCGTAGCCTCCCTTGTAAAATAATTCTGTTTTTCGATGTTGCCCCCATGTTTTAGTTTTTAACCAATGCCGTACTTAAATACCAAACTCGACAAATTGTGCCAAGCTGCAACACAAATTATAACCTAAATAAAACACCTATGCATGTATCCGACCCCTGCCGCACTCCCTAGGTATAAAACCGGCTGAAAATGGAACCCTATGGAAGTAAGGGGGATGTTTATGGCGAAAAAGGTTTTTATCTGTTTATCCCTATTTTTTCTGATGCTTGCCGGGGGTTTTATGCTGAACCGGCAGGAAAGCCGGAGTTCAGAGCGGCAGGCAGCTGAAAACAGGGATGGGAGGATTCAAGTCCAGCAATTAGAAAACAACTCTGCCCTTGGGATTGACCCCCAGCAAATCTTTGCTCCAAGGGAGTATGTAAAGATTATCCAAATCAAGGGTGAATAGGCAAAAGAGGGTGAACAAAGTTCATCCTCTTTTTTGTAGTACGGACGAAAACAAAAAAAGTTCTCAAATAAAGCAAAAAAATGCATAAAAGATTATTAAGGGAAATATAAAATTGCAGAAAAGTTAAAAAAATAGGCCGGAATCGTGGTATAATAGTATAAAAAATTTATTGAATTTCCAGCTATAAGATCTTAGGAAAGTTGGGGGAACATGAAAGAAAAAAAACGGGCCATATTTATTGATTTCGAGTTCACAATGCCTGACCGCCACGGCAGGCGAAAGGGATTTTATCAGGAAATTATAGAGGCTGGAATTGTTCTGGTCGAAAATGGCCAAATAGTTGAACAGTTTTCTTCCTATGTAGCCCCAATCAGGTTTCCTGTTTTGTCCGAAAGATGCAAGTCGTTTTTGAATATTACCCAGGAACAGGTGGATACAGGAATTTCCTTTCAAGAGCTTGTGAACCGTCTGGGCAGGATGGGGCAGCTGCCTGCATCTATTATCACCTGGGGAAACATGGACATGAAAGTCCTCCGCCATAATTGCCAGCAGGCAGGGCTTCCGTTCCCGCTTAAGGGAGCTGAAGTGGATCTTTCGATGGAATATAAGAGGTTCTTTGGTGACCAGAATCAGACCGGGCTGTGGAAAGCCGTGCAGGAGTATGGCAGAGAAGGGACGGGAAGGCACCATCGTGCGCTTGATGACGCCCTGACAACCTACCATATTTACAAACTGGTGGAAAAAGATAAGCAATACCTTGAGCGCCCGAAGCCGACCACAATTGGCGACCGCGTCGATTTTTCCAAGCTTTTGAATAAATTTGCCTGAAGAGCCAGTCAACCAATGTGTTAACTGGCTTTCTTGCGGCTGTATTCAACTATTGAAATAGTCTTTTTCAAGTGTATCGATGTTTTTGAGGCTTTGTTCCGCCCACTCCGATGAATCCGCTTTTAACTGGTCCCGGATTTTTGCAATTGCTTCCCTGAGAGAGACCTGATAGTCCGGGATTTCTCCTTCGTAATGCTTCACCATCTGTTTAGGGATGTTTGCCTGTTCCCTGCAGGCGAGGGCCCGTCTTTCATGGAAAAAAACACCTTCTGCATCCCTGGGGCTGTGAAGGTCTCCTTGCGTCGGATGCTTTGTGACACCAAGTACACGCACAAGATAGGCTTGCGGCCTGATGTCTGTGATCTCCCCAATATATTTCCCGGTTTTATAAATGGCTGTTACCTTGTCTCCAACCTTGAACTCGCTCATCATATTCAGCTCCCCTGAAAGAATGTAAACAACTGGATTATTTCAATATCATGGTTTATATTATGGGACAAGTAAAACTAAAAACAAAGCAGAAACTATAAGTTTATGAAAAGGCAAGGAGTGTTTGTATGCGGAAACTGCTAATGGTTCCACTATTATTGTCATTCATGCTTCTCGGCGCATGCGGGACGAATACCGAAAATACTAATGAAGAAGGAGGGCAATCCGGGAAAAACGGAGAACAATCCAGTCCTAAGGATTTTCCTCAATTGACATCAGAGGTTGCGGATAATGAAAGGCTGATTGAGATGGAGACATCCATGGGAAAAGTGAAAATTAAGCTGTTCCCTGAACAGGCTCCAAAAGCGGCAGAAAACTTCATCACTCACAGCGAGGAGGGCTATTACAATGGCCTGACCTTCCACAGGGTCATCAATGATTTCATGATTCAGGGCGGAGATCCTGAAGGAACAGGAAGAGGCGGAGAAAGTATATATGGCGAGCCTTTTGAAGACGAATTCTCAGACAGCTTGTTTCATATCCGCGGTGCATTATCCATGGCAAACTCAGGTCCGAACACAAACGGAAGCCAGTTTTTTATTGTCCAAAGTAAAAATCTTCAGGGAGAAGTCGATGGGAAATACCCTGATGCAATAGCCTCAGCCTATCAAGAGGAAGGCGGGGCTCACTGGCTCGACGGCAAACATACTGTATTTGGCCAGGTAATCGAGGGGATGGACGTTGTAGACAGGATTGCTGGAGCTGAAGCGGTGGAATCAAAGCCGAAAGAGGAGATTATCATTAAAAAGATCAACATTTTAAAGTAGGTGGCTTCTTTTGCCGGGGCAACTTTCGCATTGGAAAGAGGCTTCCCCATGTTATAATAGTGTAGAATGACTGCCGCCGGGCAGAAAGGAAGCTAGCTTTATGAATTGGTTGATACTCTCATTATTTCTGTACTTTCCTGAGGATAAGTCCGAATATATTCCAGCTGCCATTTGGTTAATGATCTTCTTTGTCGCTGCAGCCATTACCATGAGGTTCATTATCCGAATTTCCAAAAAAGAAGCTCAAAAAGCAAAAGAATATGAAAAGGCTTTGCAGCAGAGAATGGCAGAAGACAGCAAAAATAGTTGACCAGTGAAGGAGGTGTCCCGGGAAGGGGCATCTCTTTGTTTTTATTATGCAAGGTGGAGAAGATTCGGATACATTGTTTTATGACTTCTTTTGCGCGTAGGAGGGATTTAGGAGACCCTTCTCGAGGGGAGAAGGAGGGGAGGGAAGGTAGCCAAGTTCTACGTGACCATTTAGGAGGGGAGAAGAAGGGGAAGGGAACATAGCCAGGTTCTACGTGACCATTTTGGAGAGCGGAATAAGGAAAAGGGAACATAGCCAGGTTCTACGTGACCATTCCGGAGGGTGGAATAAGGAAAAGGGAAGGTAGCCAGGTTCTACGTGACCATTTTGGAGGGCGGAATAAGGAAAAGGGAACATAGCTAGGTTCTACGTGACCATTCCGGAGGGTGGAATAAGGAAAAGGGAAGGTAGCCAGGTTCTACGTGACTATTCCGGAGGTGCAGTATGAGGGAAAGGGACCGTAGCCAAGATCAGGATCTGCATACCTTTTTCTCAGCGTAAAGAAGGTAACTTAGACGTTATTTACGGGGCAACCCAGAGAATGAAGAGGAGAAAGGTCACGCAGGTGTTCTTTACACGCCCTTCCACCTGGGCTTTATGAGGGATAGGCACCATAACTCTCTCTTTTTCCCCGTGCTCCTCCCCTAAAATCCACAGACGGGAAGCAATGAATTGCTTCCCGTCTGTATTACAGAGTCGTTCCTGTCGATACCTTAGGAAAACGCCTTTTTAAGCCGCTCCAAACCATCTCTTAAAGTATCGCGAGGGCAGGCAAAGTTAAGGCGAACAAATCCTTCTCCGCCCGGTCCGTATTTTGCCCCGGGTTCTAGAGCCAGTTTTCCTTTGTTCAGAAGTCGGTCCTTAATTTCGTCGTCTGATAGTCCCATCTTCCGGCAGTCGAGCCAAATCAGATAGGTGCTGTCTGGAACCACTGGGGTAATCCCGGGGATATTGGCTTTGATATAATCAACAATTTCATCGCGGTTCTCTTTCAGATAATCCAGAAGTTCTTCCAGCCATCCTTCTCCATGCAGATAGGCTGCCTGCATTCCGGTGATGCCAAAAATATTGAGGCCGAAAAACGCGTTTCTATGCTGATGCTCCTTGAACCTTTTTTGAAGGTCGGCATCCGGAATGATGACAGCGGAAGCCTGAAGGCCAGCAAGGTTAAATGTTTTGCTCGGTGCAATGCAGGTCAGGGTAATCTTTGCATATTCTTCCTTCAACGAGGCAATTGGAATATGGCGATGCGGTGAATATACCAGATCTGAATGGATTTCATCAGATAAAATCAAACAGTCGTACTGTACGCACAGATCGCCAATTTTAATAAGTTCCTCTTTGGTCCAGACCCTGCCACCTGGATTATGCGGGTTGCAAAGCAGAAAGAGCTTTACACCTTGCTTAAGCTTGTTTTCAAAATCATCAAAATCGATTTCGTATTTCCCTTCTTTATAGATTAGGGTAGAGTTGACAACTGTTCGTCCGTTTTCTTCCGTCATCCCGAAAAAAGGAGTATAGACGGGTGACTGGAGCATGACTTTATCTCCAGGGTCTGTAAACGCCTGTATCGCCATACTAATGGTGGGTACAACACCCGGGCTGTAAAAAAGCCAGGACTTCCTGATTTCCCAGCCATGCCGTTTTTTTACCCAGCCTTGAACAGCTTTCGATGCGGAAGGAGTGATAAAGGTATAGCCATATATCCCGTGGTTTACACGATCCGTGATGGCTTCACTTACTTCGCTGGGAGGCTTGAAGTCCATATCAGCCACCCACATGGGCAGAACATCTCCTGTTCCATAAACCTCACGGGTCATCTCCCACTTAACGGAGGCTGTCTGCAGCCTGTCGATCACTTCATTAAAATTATAATTACCCATTTTTGCACCATCCTCCTGTATACATTTCTAAATCCACTGTCTTCATGATAAAATAGTTTTGATAAAAAGTGAAAAATATAGGTGATGATATGGAAATACAAGAACTCAACCGCCAGCTGGTAAAAATCCTGAATGAATGGGATCCATTTGGGCGCGGCCAAGGGGAATACGATCCGGAGATTGCAGATGTGATTTACGCTGTTCAAGAGATGGACAAGCCGCATGACCTGGCTATCAAGGTACAATCGATCTATGAATACTCCTTCGAAGAGCTGCTCCCTTTTGACAGTTGTTTATTGCTGGCCGAAACCTTGCTCGCAGTGAAGGAACAGGGATCCTGCGATTTATAATAAGACGGCAGACTGCAATCAGCAGCTGCCGTTTGCTGTATCTGAACCATGCTCCCTTAGAAAACCTTTGATGTGCCGGCAGACTTCCTGTGGCCTTTCCTCCGGAACCAGGTGGCCTGTTTCCTTAAGTACAATGAGCCGGGATTCAGGAAGGTCCTGATGCAGCCGCTTTCCTATATGTAGGGGGACTACTTTGTCGTGTTCTCCCCATATTAGCAAGCAGGGTTCTTTAACCTGACGGATGGCATCGGCAGGAAGATCTCCTTCGTGATGGCGGATCATCCGGGCCAATCCTTTGAAAATGCCGTTTTCAAGAAATGGAGACAAATAGCCTTCCCTCATTTCCTCGGTAATCATCGAGTGGTCATAGACAACATTTCTTAAATTCTGCTCGACTCCGGACCGGCCCAGATAGTATTTTACATAGAGATATGAGAATGGCAGGTAACTTAAAAGTATGAGTGGGAGCTTCGATCTCTTGGAATATCCGGAACTGCAGAGAAGGACGGCTTTTTTTGCACTTCCTGGGTAATGGTAAAGCAAGTTCAACGAAATCTGCCCTCCCATTGAGTGACCGATAAGAGTATACTGGCTGATTTTAAGTGTTTGCATGAGTGAGGCAACTGCCCCGGCAAGACTTTTAAAAGAGTATTTGAAATTTGAGGAGGACTTCCCGCTTTTCCCAAATGGAGGCAAGTCTACTGATACAACGGAATACTCCTCCTTCAGCAATGGCACGAGATGCCTGAAGCTGAATAAGGAGGATAAAAATCCGTGCAGCAGGACAACTGTCTCTTTTGAAGTAGGATGGGCATACTGCTCATAGTAGAGATCAATTCCGTCAATGTTCTTGTACCCGGAAAAATAGTCTGTTTCCATTGTTATCAACTCCTGGATTTGGAAATATTTTATATTCTTCCCTGCTTCTGCTTATCCACACATATTAAAACTTCAAAATCGCAAAAATGAGCGTATGATGTTTCTGACTATTTTGATATAATAGGCTTATTTGAAGCACTTAGGAGGACTTTATGAAACTCACCGAGAAGGAAATAGAAATTATTGAAATTCTGGAAAAAAATTCACGTACCTCGAATGATGACCTGGCAGCTATGATCGGCCTTCCCATAAATGAAACTGAAGAGGTTCTCCGGAAACTGGAGGAACTAAAAATTATCGTCAGGTACACTTCTGTAGTCGACTGGTCTAAAATACAGGGACATGAAGGCGTGACGGCCATGATCGATGTTAAGGTCACTCCAAAGCGGGGTGTCGGCTTTGATGATATTGCCAAGCGCATTTACCGTTTCAAAGAGGTGAAATCGGTTTACTTAATGTCAGGTGCATATGATTTGTCGGTCATTATCGAAGGCGGCTCGATGAACGAGGTTGCCCGGTTTGTTTCGGACAAGCTTTCAACGCTCGATTCCGTTATTTCTACAACTACCCATTTTATTTTAAAGAAATATAAACACGATGGCACCATTTTTGAACCTGAAGAAGAAGATAAGCGGATCGTGGTGTCTCCATAATGAAAACAAAGAAATCTTATCTATCCAGAACAGTTAGTGAAATCAAGCCCTCTGGGATTCGTCGCTTCTTTGACCTGGCCTCGGGAATGGAAGGCGTTATTTCCCTTGGGGTGGGGGAACCGGATTTTATTACACCATGGTCGGTCAGAGAGGCTGCCATCCTTTCGCTGGAAGAAGGTTATACTTCCTATACTGCTAATGCAGGGCTTTTGGAGCTCAGGCAGGAAATTGCATCCTATTTGTCAAAGGCCTTCAAACTTCATTATTCCCCGGAATCCGAAATCATTGTGACAGTCGGTGCGAGCCAGGCCATTGATATTGCTTTAAGGTCAGTTGTCGATCAAGGTGATGAGGTCATTGTGGTCGAGCCTTGTTTTGTTTCCTACAGTCCGCTCGTTTCTCTTGCCGGAGGCACGCCTGTTCCTGTTCAGGCTCCCAAGGAACGCGGATTTAAAATCACCTCGGATATCCTTGAAGAAGCGGTAACAGATAGAACGAAAGCAATCATGATCTGCTCGCCGAATAATCCGACCGGCACCCTTTTGGAAAAGGAGGATCTTCAGGCCATTGCCGAAATTGCGGAGCGCTATGATTTACTGGTGATTTCAGATGAAATTTACGCCGAGCTGTCTTATGACTCGGGTTATACCAGCATGGCGGCCATTGATGGCATGCGGGAAAGGACCATTCTCATATCCGGATTTTCCAAAGGGTTTGCCATGACTGGATGGAGGCTTGGATATGTCTGCGCACCGAAGGAGATTTCGGGAGCGATGCTTAAAATCCATCAATACGCGATGATGTGTGCTCCCACAATGGCGCAGCACGCTGCTTTGGAAGCCCTGAAGAATGGGGCCAATGAAGTGGAGGAAATGAGGAAAAGCTATCGGCGGAGGAGAAATTATATGGTCAGTTCCTTTAATGAGCTGGGCCTGAGCTGCCATTCGCCAGGTGGAGCTTTCTATGTATTTCCATCCATTGAGTCCACCGGTTTGTCTTCAGAACAATTCGCCGAAAAACTGCTGCTGGAAGAAAAGGTTGCTGTCGTACCCGGCAATGTCTTCGGTGAAAGCGGAGAAGGATTTATCCGGTGTTCCTACGCCACCTCCATCGAACAGCTGCAGGAAGCCGTCAGACGGATCGGCAGCTTCCTCGAAAAAATCAAATCATAAAAAAGAGGGCAGCCCGGCATGGGCTGCCCTAAAAAAGGGGGAATACTAGAAAGCCTTATGCTATCAGCATAACCAGTTTCCCTGTTTTTATACATATTCTGCCTACACTCCTGTTTCTTTTGCAAAATCGGAGGCAGGGACATCGAGAACGGTTGATATTTTTAACAAAGTTTGGGTATCAGGTGTTTTCTCATCTGCTTCGTACTTTTCAATCGTATGTTTTCCGACCCTGATTCTTAAAGCAAGCTCTTCCAGGCTCATCTTCCGCTCTTCGCGGATATTTTTAATTTTTTCTCCAATAGAAGCCATTCCCCTTCACCCCTTAAAAAATAATTCTCTATACGTTATTTTATCATGATTATCCAGGAAGGTTAGTTAATTATTTGAACATTTAGTTAATTTATGCAATGGAAGGTTACTTTGATATGGAGCGCCAACTGTGCTATAATTTTATATTGCGTATAAATGGGATAAAATAAATATATTCTTAGGAGTGTTTTCATGTCAGAGAAAATCGAAACAGGCAGCATTTTAACAGGAAAGGTGACAGGTATCCAGCCTTATGGTGCATTTGTAGCACTTGATGAGAATACACAGGGGCTTGTTCATATTTCAGAAATTACCCACGGCTATGTCAAGGATATTAATGAACATCTAAAAGTGGGAGATGAAGTACAGGTAAAGGTATTATCAGTTGATGAAGCAGCTGGTAAAATTGGCCTTTCCATTCGTGCGACGGAGGAAGCGCCTGAGCAGGCAGCAAAGCCAAAAAGACCGCGCAAGCGCCCTGCTGCCATCATCAGCCAGGACGACGATTCCCAGGGGTTCAATACTTTAAAAGACAAGCTTCAGGAATGGATTGCGCAGTCCAAGCAATAAGAACAGACGAAAAGCCGGGACTTCCCGGCTTTTTTTATGTCCTTAGAATGCAAAAAAATCCGCCAGTTGGCGGATTTGGTAAAATTATCGGTTTGGGTTTGTCTGAGGCTGTTTCTCTGCCTGTTCACTTGGAGCGAACAGAAGACCCAGATTAATTAAGCCGGCAAGACCAACTAATCCGTATACGATTCTGGAAATCCCTGCGTCCTGCCCTCCGAAAATGGATGCAACTAAATCAAATTGAAAAAATCCAACCAAACCCCAGTTAATTGCGCCAATAATAGTCAGAATTAATGCTATGCGTTGAAGTGTACTCAAGGTGCTGCTGCCTCCTTTTAAAATAGGTTCAGTTATAGAATGTAGCTTCTTTAAAAAAATATTCTTGCTGTGCTTAATATTTTTTTGAAAAAAAAATTCCCAAGCCACATTCCAGCCATCCAACAGGAGATACTAAACTTTTGCAAAGCTAAAACAGATGCAACATAATAGGTATGGAAGGAAGGTGATCTTTTTGGACAACTTTACATTTGTTAATCCAACCAAGCTTATTTTTGGAAAAGGCCAGCTTGAACAGCTGAAAACCGAAGTACCTCTTTATGGAAAAAATGTCTTGCTGGTCTATGGCGGGGGAAGCATTAAGCGAAACGGCCTTTATGATGCTGTCCTTGAGCAATTGAATGCAATCGGGGCTAAAGTTTCAGAACTGTCCGGTGTGGAACCCAACCCAAGGCTGTCAACTGTCCATAAGGGAGTCAATATTTGCAAGGAAGAAGGCATAGACTTCCTGCTCGCAGTTGGCGGCGGAAGTGTCATTGATTGTACAAAGCTGATCGCGGCTGGTGCTAAATATCATGGGGATGCATGGGACATCGTGACGAAAAAGGTGCCTGCACAGGATGCGCTGCCTTTTGGCACGGTGCTGACTCTGGCCGCAACTGGTTCCGAGATGAACTCAGGGTCTGTCATCACGAATTGGGAAACCAAGGAGAAATATGGATGGGGAAGTCCTGCAGTCTTCCCGAAATTTTCAATCCTGGATCCTGTCAATACGTTTACAGTTCCAAAGGACCAAACAATCTATGGAATTGTGGACATGATGTCACATGTATTTGAACATTATTTCCATCTCACCGAGAACACGGAATTTCAGGACCGCATGTGCGAAGGCTTGCTGCTGACTGTCATGGAAACTGCTCCAAAGCTTTTGGAGGACCTTGAAAATTATGATCATCGTGCAACGATTTTATATTGCGGAACGATGGCTCTTAACGGAATGCTTTCGATGGGATACCGTGGAGACTGGGCTACACATAATATTGAACATGCCGTATCAGCGGTGTATGATATCCCGCATGGAGGCGGCCTGGCCATTTTGTTCCCGAACTGGATGAAGCATAATATCAAAGTGAAGCCGGAGCGTTTTCAAAAGCTCGCTGTCCGCGTGTTTGGAGTGGATCCGAATGGCAAGACAGCCGAAGAGGCAGGTCTGGAAGGCATCGAAAAGCTGAGTGAATTCTGGAACAGCATTGGTGCCCCTTCACGCCTGGCGGATTATGATATTGATGACAGCCAGCTAGAGGTAATGGCAGATAAAGCAGTCATCAATGGCGATTTTGGAAACTTTACAAAATTGAACAAAGAAGACGTCATGAATATTTATCGCATGTCGCTTTGAGGGAAACAACATCCTGAGCGACTACCTGAATTCCGGCCCATCCCACGGCCGGAATTTTTTATTTCCATCATTGTCGAAAAATAGTCTGAATTGAATGCGTTTACATTTAAGCGTATTCTTGATTCTTGTCCCGCCTTCCGATAAAGTGATAAAGAGACCAATATATAATGGAGGTTCAGGCATGACACATATTCGTTTTGATTATTCAAAGGCTTTAAGCTTCTTTGGGGAGCACGAAGTTACATACCTTAGAGATTTTGTAAAAGTTGCCCATCATTCCCTGCATGAAAAAACGGGTGCCGGAAGCGATTTTTTAGGCTGGATTAACCTTCCGACAGACTATGACAAGGAAGAATTCGCCCGCATCCAGAAATGTGCGGAAAAAATTAAAAATGATTCAGATATCCTGGTGGTCATTGGGATCGGCGGTTCCTATCTAGGGGCGCGTGCCGCAGTGGACTTTTTGCAGCACAGCTTCTATAATTCCCTTCCAAACGAAAAGCGCCAGACACCGCAGGTTATTTTCGCCGGCAATAATATCAGTTCCACCTACATGAAGGACCTGATGGACCTGTTGGAAGGAAAAGACTTCTCCATCAATGTTATTTCAAAATCTGGAACAACTACAGAGCCTGCATTGGCTTTCCGTATCTTCCGCAAGCTTCTTGAAGAAAAATATGGTGCTGAGGAAGCACGTAAGCGCATCTATGCAACCACCGACAAGGCAAGAGGCGCTCTTAAGACACTGGCTGATGAAGAGGGGTATGAATCCTTTATCATCCCTGATGATGTAGGCGGCCGCTATTCTGTTTTGACAGCAGTTGGGCTGCTTCCAATCGCTGTAAGCGGCGCAGATATCGAGGCAATGATGAAAGGGGCCGCTCAGGCTCAGGAAGACTTCGGAAAATCCGAACTCGAAGAAAATCCTGCGTACCAGTATGCCGCAGTCCGAAATGTTCTTTATAACAAGGGCAAGACCATTGAGATGCTGATCAACTATGAACCATCTCTTATGTACTTCTCTGAATGGTGGAAGCAGCTATTCGGGGAGAGTGAAGGGAAAGACCAAAAAGGAATCTATCCTTCATCAGCGAATTTCTCTACAGACCTTCATTCACTTGGACAATATGTTCAGGAAGGCCGCAGGGACATTTTTGAAACCATCATTAAAGTTGAACAGCCTCGGCATGAGCTTACGATTGAAGAAGAGGAAAACGATCTGGACGGATTGAATTACCTGGCAGGACAGACTGTCGATTTCGTCAACAACAAAGCATTTGAAGGTACTTTGCTTGCTCATACAGACGGCGGTGTTCCAAACCTCACTGTGACCATTCCCCAGCTTGATGAGTACACATTTGGCTACCTCGTGTATTTCTTCGAGAAAGCATGTGCCATCAGCGGCTATCTTTTGGGGGTAAATCCGTTTGACCAGCCGGGAGTGGAAGCCTATAAAGTAAATATGTTTGCTCTCCTTGGAAAGCCGGGATTCGAAGAGAAGAAGGCCGAGCTTGAAAAGCGTTTGAAATAATTTTATAAAAGCGGTCAGCTACCCGAAATCCGGGAGGCTGATTCAAGAAAGAGTGCCAGTTTATGAATTGGCACTCTTTTTTTCATGAAAACCTCTTTTTTTGTAAACACTAACAGAAAAGGAAAGGACGAGGAAAATGATTGAAATGCCATCTCAGATTGAAGGGAAAGAGTTTGGTCTTTACCAGCTGGAACAGAAACTAAAGCCTATGGGATATTCGATTGGCGGTAACTGGGAATATGACCAGGGGTATTTTGACTATAAAATCGCCGACGATAACGGCTACCAATATCTCAGGCTTCCATTCGAGGCCGTAGACGGGCAGCTTGACTCAAAAGGGTGCACTGTAAAACTCATGCGTCCATTCCTGCTCTCTCATGTTTTTGAAGGAGGCTTGGATGACCATTCCAACATCAGCAATATTTCTGCTGCATTCAACCAGTTTCAGGAGCCTGATCAAAAAGACGGAAAAGTGCCCAATCAATATATTGAAATCGGGAAATCTCTTATTAAGGAGACAGAGTCAGCATTATTGTAGGTTCTCCTCGTTTGAAATAACCAATAACTGATCTTCCTTCTCAATCTTGACCGCCTGCCGGGGATTGACGTTCACTGCGTCATTCCCTTTTTTTATTCCTAGCAAGATTTTCCCCTTGGACAGCAAAACAGCATTTGCTTCTTGAAAGCTTAAACCAAGTAATTCATGTTTTGGAAGGTGATAGTTAAGGTTCTTTGCACTCAGTTCACCCAATAAATCAAGGAGGGAGTTGGCCACTCCGGGATTATGGATACTGTCCAGAACGACGGCGCTGGTTAATCTGTTTGTCTGGATAATCTCATCTGCACCTGCCCGTTGTGCATTATTGAGCTGTTCGCTAGTGAGAATCTCGACAATGCAAAGAATATCCGGATTCAGTCCTTTTACTGCCAGCAGTGTCAGGACCGTATTCATGTCAGCCTGCATCTCATCCAAATTTTGATCGGCCGTGATGATGACCTGTTTCGCTCCGTTGATATTGGCTTTGAGGAGAATTGAATCCCGATGTGCCTTCCCTTTAATAAAGTGAATGTGATGAAATGGAAGCGGATTTTCCTGCAGGGACTCATCAATTAAAATGACATGCTGACGCAGTTCGGATAAAGAACTGATAATTTCCCTGGAGCGCTCGTTCCAGCCGACAATGATTAAGTGCCCTTCCGCCCGGTATTGGGCGTATCCCTTAATATATTCGTCCTGCTTCGTCACAGCAACAGTAGAGAGGGTTATGAAATAGGATGACAGGAAGCCGGCACCCACTAACAGCAGGATGATTCCTGCAATCCTTCCTGGCAGTGTGAGAGGGACAAAGTCTCCGTAGCCCACTGTGGAAGCGGTTATGACAGCCCACCAGATTCCATCGAAAACTGTAGGAAAGTTATCAGGCTCCAGGATGTGGATCAGGATGCCGAAAAGGCAAATCAATACGGCAGTAATGAGCAGTATTCTAAAAATAAGAGGAAGCCTGATGAAGCGGATATAGATATGCTGGTGCACGTTCGTCACTCCTTACTGGCAATAAAATTAGTACCTATTATTCCCTTGATGTCGCTGGTTGAAAACAGTGCAACTCAGGTTTCAAAACATTTCAATGGAGAACTGTGCATTTGTCCAGTCCTGCGAGCGCTTTCAGCATAATCTGAAAGTAAAAGGAGGGATTGCAATGTATTATATTATTTTATTATTTTTAGCCAATATTCTGGCTGGTTTTGCACTGCTGGAGGTTGCCGGTCTATCTGGTTTAGGAATGCTCGCAGGCTTAATGCCATTCCTGAAGGTTGTTGCCGTTATCCTCATTATTGTTTTTTCTTTAGGGCTCTTTTATCTGGGGCTCAAGTCACTGTTTAATGGCAGCTGGCGGAAGTAATAAGAAGGCCCTCCATTAATTTGGAGGGTTTTTACATTTTACATAACACAGGGAACAATCAGCAGGATAGAACGATATTCATAAAAAAGGCAGAAATGGCAAATAGCTAAGAAGAACTGGAAAATCCTTCAGTAAAAAAGGGGGACCTTGGGTTGTTCAAACGATTGAAAAACATAGCGGGGCGTAGGAAGGATAAGGCCAGGCTTAGTAAAAAAGACACCCTGGCTTCCCAAAAGAGGGAAAAAAATAAATCTGTTCAATCTTCGGTAACAGACAACTTAAATCTTTTTAAACAAATTTATAAAATTCCGGAAAACATGGATGTGAAAATTAGAGAGTTCACGCTGGGGAAGTCAGGCCGAAAAGCCGCAATCCTATTTATTAGCAGCATTATTGACAGCAAGAGGCTGGAAGAAAGCATCATCAAGCCTCTTTTGCAATGTCAGGATGATGATGCAAAGATCAGTGAGATCATTTTTAATCCCATCCTGACTCCTGTTACCGAGATAAAAAAGGTAATCGTACATCTTAACCTCGGAAATGCCGCAATTTTTTTGGATGGCGATCACACTGCCTACATGGTTGATTGTGCCAAATTTGAAAGCCGGGCGATTGAACAGCCGCAAAATGAGGCTGTTATAAAAGGCCCCAAGGAGGCATTCACCGAAAAAGTCGTTGTCAATCTCAGTCTGATCCGTAAGCGGATTAAGAATGAGAAATTAATTGTAGAGGCTACCGTTGTCTCAGAAAGGTCAAAAAATGAGGTTTTAATCTTATACATCCGCAATCTCGCAGACGAAAAAATGGTGGCCAATATTAAATCCCGGCTGGAAAATCTCTCTGTTGACGCTGTTCAAAACCTGTCATTACTCGAGCAGTATATTGAGGAAAGGAGATACTCCCTCTTTCCCAGTGTGCTTTATACGGAAAGGCCTGACCGCGCGGTTTCCTTTCTTGAGGATGGAAATATCGTCCTTCTGATGGACAACTCTCCAGACTGCATGGTTCTTCCGGCGACCTTTTGGTCCTACTTCCATTCTCCCGAGGACCATTATCTTAGATTTGCCTTTGGGAACTTTTCCAGGATTATTAGAATTGTGGCCTTATTCATTACGTTATTTACATCGGCTATTTATGTCGCCGTCACCACCTACCATGCTGAAATGATTCCGGCGGACTTATTGCTTGCGATTGCGGGAACCAGGGAGAGGGTGCCTTTTCCTGCGTTTTTTGAAATTCTTATTATGGAAATAGCCTTCGAATTGATCAGGGAAGCCGGGTTAAGGGTTCCTAATCCCATGGGTCCCACAATAGGGATCGTTGGCGCACTGATTCTTGGACAGGCTGCTGTAGAAGCCAACATCATTTCCCCCATTGTTATCATCGTTGTGGCTTTGAGCGGCCTCAGTTCCTTTGCCATCAGTGATGTGAGTCTTAATTTTGCCATTCGCATCGTCCGGTTTGGTTTTATCTTCTCTGCAAGCTTGTTTGGAATCTATGGGATGACAGCCCTCTTTATAACCGGGCTGTTTTATATGGTGTCTATTAAATCGTTTGGCGTTCCATATCTGGCTCCGATGTCCCCGCATTATGTATCATCGGGGGACACCATTTTTAGAAAGGTCGTGACCAGCGAGGTGTTCCGGCCTGGCTATCTCAAACCGGCTGATTTGAAAAAAAAAGGTGATGGTTCCACAAAATGAAACAAACAAAAGGAAAAATGGGAATCAGGGAATTTGCAGCAATACTGTTTCTTCTTATCGGGACCAAAATTACTGATGATACCCCAACCTACCTATATAGCGGGGCCAAAAACGCAGCCTGGATTTCCATGTTATTAATCAGCATGGCCTTGATTATACCGACCATCCTTTTGCTCAAGGTGCTATCGGTGCACAAGGGAAAGAACCTTCATGAAATTAATCTCTATCTTTTCGGAAAGGTTATAGGGAATATGGTTTCTTTCACTCTCTTAATCCTTGGGTTGTTGACGATTGTGATGGACTCCTCGGTATACGTAGATATCATCGGAACCATGTACTTCACAAAGACCCCGACAATCGCCATCTTTGCTGTCCTTATGTGTGTAAGTGCCTATGGAGCAAAAAAAGGGGTTGAACATATTGGCTCTGTCGCCTGGCTGGTATTTTTTTATACAAAAGTAACATTGATTGTCGCCCTATTTTTTACCTTTAAAGAGGGGAATTCGAAGCTCCTCTTTCCCATTTTAGGCCCCGGCGTTGGCGGAATTGTAAAAACAGCAGCGCAAAAATTATCAATTTTTGGCGACTTTTTTTATGCAGGGCTGATTGCCCCGTTCGTCGCAACCTTTAAGGATTTTAGAAGAGGAATGTTCTTGACCTACTTGATTCTAACGGTTGAGCTGACTGTTGCATTAATGCTTTTTGTGATGTTATTTGATTTCACTTCCGTTGAAATCTTGAACTATCCGTTCCATGAAACGATCCGTTATATTCAGATCGGTTTTTTGACAAACGTTGAAACGTTGTTTTTCCCTTTCTGGCTCGTTGCAACCTTTATCCGGTTTTCCTTTTACATCTATCTCTTTGTCCTTTTGCTGGGAGGCATTTTTAAAATCCGTGAATTTGAGTATTTAATCCCGCTGGTTACAGTCATATTCATCCTTCTTGGAATTGCCCCAGAAACACCCCTAATTACAATTTCCGAAAATAGGGATATGACTCTGCAGGTCCTCAGTCCACTGCTTTTTGTGCTGCCCTGTGTAATGTGGATTATAGCAAAAATAAGGGGGGATTTTAAAAATGAATCCTCTGTTTAAGCTTTTTTTATTAGTTCCCATCCTTTTTCTATTGGCAGGATGCTGGGATCATAAAGAAATTGAGCGGAAATCTTATGTGATCGGGATTGGCCTGGATAAAGGAAAGGAACAAGGAACATTGGAAATCACGTATCTGATTGGCAATCCGGAAGTAGGGTCCCAGCAGTCGGGTGGAAGCAGCATGGAGGAACCGTCAGAGCTTATTACGATTAATGTAACCGATTATATCTCCGCAAGGAATATAGCCAACTCCGTTATTGCACGAGAAATATCGTATGACTTATTAAGAGTTATTCTTGTTTCGGAAGAGCTTGCCAGTGATAAAGATTTTCTTCGATTCATCTACGGAACTGTCAAGGACAGAGAAATAAAGCGCAGCACCCAGCTGGTGGTCACCAAAGAAAAAGTAGGGGACTATTTAAAAAAGAATAAGCCTAAAATGGAGACGCGGCCACATAAATACTATGAGTATATGATTGACCGGGGAATTGAGACAGGCATGATTCCAGATTCGGAGCTCCATATCTTTTTTCGTGTTACCGAAGAGGATGCAAAGGTATTTCTCTCTGCCTACACCTCTTCCGAAACCACCGAGGAAGAGAAACAAGGGCCAACCCAGGACGAGTTTTATGCGGGGCAGCTTGAAGTAAAAGGGGAGACAAATAGAACCGAATTTTTTGGCTCCGCTGTCTTTCTCGAAGGAAGGATGATTGGAAAGCTGAACGGGGAAGAAAACCGGCTTGTTATGCTGCTGAATGAATTCTCGGAGATCTCTGATATCATAACGACCTTTCAGGATCCTTTTCATGAACAATATCAGCTGTCTGCAAGAATAATTGCACATAAAGAGAAAACAGTAAAAATGGAGCTGAATAAAAAGCATCCCAAGATTAGAGTGACTTTGCCGCTGAAGGTTGAGATCCTAAGCGATCCCAGCATGACCAATTACGTGGAAAAGAAAAAGGAAACAGCCCAGCTGGAAGATTATATTGAGAGCAGCATGGAAAAGAAGATTGCTGACCTAGTGGAGAGGACACAAAAGGAATTCAAGGCCGAACCATTTGGCTGGTCTCTCTATGCCAGAAAGGAATTCAAGACACTGAAGGAATATATGACATTCGATTGGATGAAAACCTATCCCGAAATTGATATCGGGGTAAAAGTTGATGTTGAGTTAGGCGAATTTGGCCGTCAGCCAAAAATTCCAGGTTTTAAAGGAGTGAGAGATTGACCTATACCATATACCTGGCAGTTATAGGAGTGGTGATCTATTCCTGCGGGTTTGCGTTATCATTATGGAAGCAGAAAAATAAACCGGGTGCATTTGTGATAGTAGTTTTGTCAGTGATTGCCCTGGTTTTGCCCTATTTTACGTATATAAAGTAAAAGAAAGCGGCCGGCTGGCCGCTTTCTTCTAGAAAATGAGTGATTCAACACCATCGATGTAAATCTCTGTACCACTGATATGGGATGATTGTCCAGAGGCCAGGAACAGGACCAAGTCTGCAACCTGCCTGGCTTTTCCAGCTCCCTGTTCAAGCGGCTGGTTGCCTTCGGGGTATTCAATCGGAATCATAATTTCTTTTAGCTGTTCTTCCTTTTTAAAAGTATTCTGGTCAATATTAGTGTCGATTGCACCAGGACAAATAATATTGACCCGTATACCGTATTGAGCCAGTTCCAGTGCGGCCATCTTGCCAAAAGCAACCTGTCCCGCTTTTGAAGAGCTGTAGGCAGACATGCCCCAGTTCTTGAATACTCTGTTTCCATTAATCGAGCTTGTAATGATGATACTGCCGCCATTTTCTTTCATATGGGGAATGGCATACTTGACAGAAAGGAATGTGCCTTTGAGATTGGTTTCCAACGTATCGTCCCAATCATCCGGTGAAATATCCTCAATCGGGGCTACCACACCGTTGATTCCTGCATTTGCAAAGACAACGCCAACATGGCCCCACTTGGATGCCACCTGCTCGAAAGCCTCCTTGACATCTTTCGGCTTTGAGACATCTGCTTCGAGAACCATGGCCTCGCTGCCCATATCTGTAATTTGCTGCTTGACCTCAGCGATATTCTCCTCTTTTAGATCTATCAGAGCCACCCTTGCACCATTTTCTGCTAACTTAAGAGCGGCTGCCCGGCCGATTCCGGAGCCGGCACCTGTTATGACTGCTGTTTGACCTTGCAATGTTTTTTCCATCCAACATCCTCCTCTAATGAACATTTTCTAGATTGATTTATTCACAAAAATTGTTTGAATTAAACCCGCTTCCCTTTTAATACCCCCTGTAAAAGAAAAGTATGTAAAAAATTCTTGTCAAATTAGCAAGCTGCCATGAGTTGGGAAGGAGATATTCATTAATGTGGGAGAGTTATGCATCAAAAAACAGGATTTATAGATCAATCATTCGGATTTAATGAAAAACCTGTGTCGGGGCTGTGAAAAGGGGAGGAAAACCTAAGTTGGTTATGTCCTGATTTAAAACAAATTCTGGTTTATGCATCGTTGCCTGGAGAGTTATGCATCGATTATTGGGAGTTATGCATCAGAAAACAGGATTTATCGATCAATCATTCGGGTTTAATGAAAAACCAGTAGCGGGGCTGTGAAAAGGGGAGGAAAACCTAAGTTGGTTATGTCCGATTTAAAACAAATTCTGGCTTATGCATCGTTACTGAAGAGTTATGCATCGATTATTTGGAGTTATGCATCAGAAAACAGGATTTATCGATCAATCATTCGGATTTAATGAAAAACCGGTGTCGGGGCTGTGAAAAGGGGAGGAAAACCTAAGTTGGTTATGTCCTGATTTAAAACAAATTCTGGTTTATGCATCGTTACTGAAGAGTTATGCATCGATTATTGGGAGTTATGCATCAGAAAACAGGATTTATCGATCAATCATTCGGATTTAATGAAAAACCGGTGTCGGGGCTGTGAAAAGGGGCGCTGCCTTTTACAAATTTTCAAGAAAAACCAGAGATGATGAATAGGCAGGTTACACAGTCTTTACAGAAAAAAATGAAGGGGGTATGATAACTGCATTCGGCATTTTTTTCTTATGGAATACATACCCCGAAGGAAGTACCCGGGGCGGAAAACATAATATAGGGCTCATGTTCCATACTAAATATAGTAAATCAGGCACTAGTTCAACCTGAGTGAAAAGGTTGATCGCCGAGAATGTACGGGTATTTAAATGGGGAGGCATTTCTCTTATTCCTTTCCCCTTATTGAACGACGATTTAGCGTCCCAGGCATGCTTATATACAGATTTTCAGTCTGAGACCCATATCCGGGAGAGAAATCATGATTGGCTAGGAGGAACACCATGAAAAGACAATTTGCAGTGATTGGCATGGGCCGTTTCGGCTCTAGTGTGGCGGCCACTCTTTTTAAAGAGGGGCATGAGGTTTTGGCAATTGATAAAAGTGAAGAGAATATTGACGACCATAAAGATACGGTCTCCTATGCGGTTATTGGCGATTCTACAGAAGAAGAAACCATGAAGGCAGTTGGAATCAGGAATTTTGATACAGTTATCGTCGCTATTGGTGACGACATTCAGGCCAGCATTCTGACAGTGTTGCTGCTGAAAGAAATGGGTGTGAAGCATGTTGTTGCAAAAGCCCAGAACAAGAGCCACGGGCAGGTACTATCCAAGGTTGGGGCAGACAGAATCATTTTTCCTGAGCGGGATATGGGCGAACGGGTGGCACATCAGCTGATGGCATCACCCAATGTGCTTAATTTTATTGAGCTTGCTGATCATTACAGCATTGAAGAAATCAAAGTACCTGCCAGCATGGAGGGCAGAAATCTCCGTGAACTCGATCTTCGGGCTAAATTTAACGTTACGGTTGTAGCCATTAAAGAACGAAATAAAATAAATATAGCCCCCGACCCAGAGGAGACCCTTGAGCCAGACGATATATTACTTGTCATTGGGGAGAACTGCGATTTAGAGAAGTTTGAACGGGCAAAGTAATAGCAAAGCTGGAAGGACAGAATTGACGTTTTGGTGAATAAGTCTGGGATTAGGTTTTCCAAATATATGTAAAAAAGTATGCTGAATCCACCTGTTAGGAATATATTTCATGTAATCAGGAATAAAAGCTATGAAATCAGGAATAAAAGCTATGCAATCAGGAATAAAAGCTGGGCAATCAGGAAAAGTGCTCTGCAATCAGTCTAGAATAAAAACAACAAAAGGCAAGCCCGCACGGGGCTTGCCTTTCATGTTATTCCGCCTGTGGTGCCGCGCCCACTTTTTCCTTTGACTGCTCCAGCGGCAGGGGGTTTCCGCGGAGTTCGGAGGTTAGGGAATCAATACTTTGCCTAACATTGGCTTTCCCTGAGAAATTTTCGATCAGTTCTTTAACATCGATGCCTGAGGAAGCCTTTAGGCTTTCTTGAAGGCCGGCCATGAGGTTTGTAGCATACCCGGTGACTTTATTAGCCCCGCCGTTCGCCCCGCTGCCTCCGGTATCAACAACAGTAATTTTGTCAATATTGCCCAATGGGCCTGCCACTTGTTTGGCATATTCAGGCAGCATTTTTAAAATCATATCGAGAGTCGCGGCCTGGCCAAACATTTCGAAGGCTTCGGCAATTTTTTCCTTTGCCTGGGCTTCGGCCATCCCTTTTAATCGGATAATCTCGGCTTCTGATTCCCCCTGGGCTTTTTGGGCCTCCGCCTTGGCGAGACCATCCATTCGAACCCTTTCAGCTTCAGCGCGTGCCATGGCTTCAATCCTGTATTTATTGGCGTCAGCCTCGGCCATTTCTTTTGCTTTTTGTGCGGCAGCCGATTGTTCGACGGCATAGCGGTCCGCGTCCGCTTTCTTTTTCACTTCCGAATCATACTGACGCTCACGGCGCTGAATTTCTTTTTCTTCTAGCTCAATTTGTTTCTGGCGCTCAATAATCCTAACCTGCATCTCTTGTTCTGTAACATCCTGTTTGGAGCGGGCTGTTTCCAGATCGTACGCCTGGTCAGCGCGCGCCTTGGCTATATCCTGCTCCCGACGGTATTCGGCAACCTTCAATTTATTGATTTTCTCTGCTTCAGCGATTTCTGTAGCCCGTTCAAATTCCGCTTTTTTAGCTTCCTTATCGGCTTCTGCCTTTTTAATCCGGGTTTCCTTTTCGGCGTCCGCTGTAGCAATATCTGCATCCCGTTTTACCTGGGCAATCCGGGGCTTCCCGAGTGAATCGAGATACCCGTTTTTATCCCGGACATCCTTGATTGTAAAAGATACAATGGTCAAACCCATTTTTGCAAGGTCCTGAGAGGCGACACGCTGGACCTCCTGCGAGAATTTATCTCTGTTCTTATAAATCTCTTCCACTGTCATCGAACCAAGAATGGAGCGCAAATGACCTTCAAGTACTTCCCGCGCTTCATTTTCCCGGTCTTCCTTTGACTTGCCAAGGAATTGCTCGGCCGCCGTCGCAATCTCACTGATAGAGCCGCCAATTTTAATGATGGCCGTTCCATCAGCCATGACAGGGACACCTTGCTCGGTATATACTTCGGGAGTAGTTACCTCAAGCTTGCTTGACAATAGGCTCAAAGGGCGTGCCTGCTGAAATACAGGGAAAATAAATGCACCGCCGCCCCTGATGATTTTTATCCGGTTGCCTGATTCGTCTACATGTACATTCTTGCTGCCTAGGAAACTCCCGGTTACAATCAAAGCCTCATCAGGTCCAGCTGTTTTATACTTCGTAATAAAGACACCTATTAAAGCTAAAATTAAAAAAACAGCGATTGCAGTGACAATCCAGACCATGCTCATATCAATGACCTCCTAATAAAAGTTCTCCATTTCTTCATACAGGCCGACTTCAAGGACACCATCGGCCACGTCAATAACCAGCACTTTGCTTCCGGATGGAATTGTTCTTTTATTAAAGCTGACCGCAGGCTTGGCAATCCGCCCGCTGATGCTTTCAATCAGCACTTCACCATATCCATCTTCAGGGACAGTCGTTATGACTGTACCAGTCCTGCCCCTTAAATCCGTTTCCTTGTACACCAGTGATTCTTCGGCAGCAGATAATGGGATTAAGACAAAAATATTTAACAGTATGACAAGAATAAGGGAAATAATGGCCGAAATAACGGCAATCAATATACTGTGAAACGAGGTAAGTACCTCGGCTGCATATCCTGCGGCCGAGAAAATGGCGATGAAAGAAAAAATCAGGACAGGGTTGATCAGTCCATCCAATAAGCCGCTCAAAGCATCGCCGAAGAACAGGTAGAGAAGAGTTACGGCACCTGAGAAAATCAAGGCATAAAAATATACTGTTTCAACAGGCAAACCAAATAGCTCCATTGTTCATCGTCCTTTTTAGAATCTTTAATGGTTTTTAGACAAACTATGCTTTTGTGTGACAAGCCCTCCTCCCTGTTACTGAATAGTCTTATTACGGATAAAAAAGGAAAATAGTTTCAAATAATAAAAAAATTACTTTTTCTTCTAACCCTTATGGATAAGCATGGCGAACGAAAAGGAACTCAATTTCAATTTTATTTGCCGGAACTTTCCTTTAGAATAAAAAGAAGGCAAGACAGGCGGCAGGAGGACTGTGTGTTAAAAAAATTTAAGAAGGTGAATGCATGAGACAAAAAGATATCTTCATTGCTTTTTTCCGTTCGGGAATATTGGGCTATGGCGGGGGCCCCTCCTCGATTCCTCTTGTACATAAAGAAGTAGTAGAGACGTTTAAATGGATGGACTCCGATGAGTTCAGTGACATCCTTGCTCTCGGGAATGCTCTCCCAGGTCCGATCAATACAAAAATGGCTGGATACATTGGCTATCGGGTAGGAGGAATTACCGGAATGATAAATGCCATTCTGGCTTCAGTGACCCCGTCCATTATTTTAATGATTCTTTTGCTGACAGGCTTAAATGCCTATAAAGATGAAGCATGGGTGAAGGGGATGGCGGAAGCCGTGGTGCCGGTGGTGGCAGTAATGCTCGGTGTCCTGACATGGGGCTTTGTTGAAAAGTCGGGAAAGTCGAAAATCGGATGGCTTTGGACATTCTGTCTGATTGGGATTAGCCTCCTGTTGCTTGAGGGCTTGAATATCCATCCAGCGTTCATTATCTTTGCCTTTTTGGCCGGTGCGCTGCTAATTCCTGTTTCTGGGAATGGGCAAAAGAGAAATAGGGGGGGTGAATAATGCTTTATATTCATATATTTTTAGCTTTCTTTATTCCCGGGATTCTCGGCTATGGCGGAGGTCCGGCTTCGATTCCATTAATCGAAAATGAGGTAGTGGACCGGTATGGATGGCTGTCAGTGAAAGAATTCAGTGAAGTGCTGGCGCTCGGAAATGCCTTGCCTGGCCCGATCGCAACCAAGATGGCAGGGTATATCGGCTATGAGGTGGGCGGAATAGCGGGAGCAGCAACAGCAGTCTTTGCCTCGGTCGCGCCCTCTCTGGTTCTGATGATTGGCCTGCTGGGACTGCTAATGAAATATAAGGAATCACCGAGGGTTAAACGGCTTACGATTGTCGTCAGGCCAATTATCGCTGTGCTGCTTGGCATTATGACATATGATTTCTTTTTTTCCTCTAATGAAAGTGTTGGAACCATGCAAACCCTTTTTATTGGGGGAATCAGCTTCATATTAATGGAAAAGCTTAAAATTCATCCTGCCTATGTCATTGCAGGAGCCTTGATTTACGGTGCCATTGTTCTATCCTAAAAAGAGCTCGATGCTCGCCATTGAAAAGTCTTATTGGTATAGTAGAAGTACGAAAAATTAACACAGTAATCATTATACATATATCAGAAAGAAGGCTGGTGCAGTGACATTTAAAAAGAAACAGTTTATGGGATTGGGCCTGACCATTTTCTTTTTAGTCCTCCTGTTGTTTGTCATCATGTACATGACAAGCACCATCAAGACAAACATGCTCGAAATTGTCCAGGACCGGTATGAAAAGGTCAATAAGGCAATGGAAATCAGGCAGCAAATTTACCAGGAAGACCGGGAACTATTATACTTGGTTAATCAGGGAGAACATGAGGGATCCAGTAACCAGGCCGCCTTCCTTGACGAAAGTGAGCGGGGAATTAACGAGAATATTTCGTCTCTGGAAGGAACTCTTAATAAAAAGCGGTCCAGAGAGCTGCTGAATGATGTGGAGGATGCTTACCGGAGCATTTCCGATATGAAAATAGAGATTCTCGACGGGCTGTCTGCCGGTGCGGCTTCTGGGGAGCTAGTGGAAATTTATAATAGTGGGAGCGCGAACCGCAGCACCCTGTTTAAAACGCTTAATGAATTTAAGGACTATCAGGAAAGCCTGATCAGTGAGGCAATGAACGCCTCCAATACCGCTTTTAGGCAGCTTGTGGCAAGCCTTATTGCTGCAGTTGCTGCTGCCATTCTCTTAATCTCTACCGTTACCCTTTGGGTAATCAGGAGCACAAATAGGAGTCTTGAAACGATTGCAGACGGAATTAAGGCGATAGACTATGAAAACCTGGACACCCTTCCGAGGCTGAAACAGGAAACAGATGATGCAATTGGCCAGATTGCTTACTCGTTCAATTCAATGGCTGCGTCCCTGGAAACGTATAATGCCAGGGAAAAGGAGTACACATCAGAAATAGCGGAGCAGAACTGGATTCAGACTCATTCGGCCAATATTATTAATTTATACCATAGGAGCACAGAAATTGAACTGTTGGCGGATCAGTTCATTACAAAGCTTGTACCGACAGCAGGTGCGAGCCTGGGTGCTTTTTATTTGCATGATGGAAATGGCGAAAATGCAGTTTTTAGAAAAATAGCTTCCTATGCTGATAGCGGAAATGATGCAGGGAGGGAAGTCATTCCTGTCCGGGAAGGCCTGGTTGGACAGTGCGCCCGGGAGAAAAAGGCAATCTACCTTACTAATGTCCTGGACAGTTATACTCCGGTTATGACAGCTTTCGGGGAGGCTGTACCGAAATCGATTCTGATCTCGCCAGTCATTGTTAAGGATGAGGTTGTGGCTGTAATTGAGCTGGCCAACCTTCGGGAATTCACAAAAGCAGAAAAAATCCTAGTCGAAAAAGTACTTGAAACACTGGGTATCGCTGTGACAAATATACTTGGAAGAATGGAAGTTGAGAGACTGCTGCTCGAGTCGCAGGCTCAGACAGAAGAATTGCAATCCCAGTCCGAAGAGCTTCAGGCACAGTCGGAAGAGCTGCAGACCCAGGCAGAGGAATTAAGGATGATAAATGAACAGCTGGAAGAACGTTCAAAAGAAGCTGAACAAAAATCAGCACAGCTCCAAAAAGCAAAAAAAGACCTTGAAGAACATGCAAAACAGCTTCAGCTCAGTTCGAAATACAAGTCAGAATTCCTGGCAAATATGTCGCATGAACTGAGAACTCCGTTAAACTCGATCCTGCTTCTGTCTGAGATGCTTACGGAAGATGAGGATCAGGCACTCACTGATGAACAAAAGGAATTTTCGCGGGTGATCCACACCTCTGGCCAGGACTTACTCGATCTTATCAATGATATTCTTGATCTCTCAAAAGTAGAGGTAGGGAAGCTTGAGGTCGAATTCGATGTAGTCAATATCAAAGAATTCAGTGATCGAATCAACCAGCTGTTTGCCCATTTGGCGGCTCATAAAAATCTGGAGTTTTCCGTCACGGCCAGCAAGGACCTCCCGGATGTTTTTTATACGGATGAACAGAGGCTTCAGCAGATTGTTAAAAATCTGTTGTCCAATGCATTCAAATTTACCGAGGAAGGATCAGTTGCTGTCTCGGTGGAGAAAGCTGGCAGCAAGGAGCTTGCGAGCCTTCCAAATTGGGATGGGGTGAATGATTGGCTGAAAATTAAAGTGGCTGATACGGGGATTGGAATTACAAAAGAAAAGCAAATGATAATTTTTGATGCTTTCCAGCAAGGCGATGGTGCAACGATGAGAAAGTACGGCGGAACGGGTCTTGGCCTGTCGATTTCGAGGGAATTTGCCCGCCTGCTTGGTGGAGTTGTCCAGGTAGAAAGTCAGGAAGGGAAAGGAAGCGTCTTTACGCTCCTCATTCCAAGCCTGCCTAATGGAGTTCCTTTCTCCAGTGAACATCAATCCTTTGAAGAGGTGGCATCAGCTGCCGAAATCCTTCCTGGCGGCGATGATCATAGCGACACCTTGGTACAAGGGGTGGTAAACGGCAGGGATTCTCTTGAAACCAATATCCTGTCTGGTAAAAAGGTGGTTGTGGTCGATGATGACCAAAGAAATATCTATGCACTCACCAAGGCTCTGAAAAAGGAAGGCATGGAGGTCATTACAGCTGAAAACGGGCTTGAATGTCTCGAAATCATGGATAAAACGGAAGCGGATATTGTGCTGATGGATATTATGATGCCTGTTATGGATGGATATGAAACCATGAAGCGTGTCAGAAGCATGGAAAGTGGAAAAGATATTCCGATCGTTGCCCTTACAGCTAAGGCGATGAAGGGAGATCGGGAGAAATGTCTTGAAGCAGGGGCGTCCGATTATGTCAGCAAACCTCTGAAGCTCGACCAGCTTTTATCCGTTATGCGTGTCTGGATTACCAAAGAATAAGAGGAATGTAGAATGGATAAGGAAGAACTTGAACTAGAATTATTGCTGCTTGCGGTTTATCGGTTATCCGGCTTTGATTTTAGACAGTACATGCGATCCTCGATTATGAGGCGGGTGCAGAACAGGCTTCGGCTCGAACAGCTGCCGCAAATAAGCAGGCTGACTGAAAAAGTTATCCATGATGAAAACTGTCTTAAGAAGCTGCTTCATGATTTTTCAATTAATGTTACTGAAATGTTCAGGGATCCTTCTTTCTTTCATACTTTCAGGAAGGATGTTGTTCCTTATTTAAGAACCCTTCCTGAGATTCGGATTTGGCATGCAGGGTGTTCTACTGGGGAGGAAGCGTACTCCATGTCGATCCTGATGGAGGAAGAGGGTCTCGGGCCAAAGGTTAAAATATATGCAACGGATATGAATGAAAGTGTTCTTCAAAAAGCTGAAAAAGGAATAATCCCGCTTGCAAAAATGCAATTGTTTACAAAGAATTATATTCAGGCTGGCGGGAGAAGATCCTTTTCCGAATATTATCATACCGACAGTCAATTTGCTTATCTTGCTCCAAAACAGCTTGAGAAAATTATTTTTGCCCAGCATAACCTTGTTACTGACGGTTCCTTCAATGAATTCCATGTGATTATCTGCAGGAATGTCTTGATCTACTTTAATTTGCAGCTGCAGTCCAAAGTGCTTTCATTGTTCGAGGAAAGCCTTGGCGCAGGAGGCTTTCTCGGCCTTGGAAGCAAAGAGACGATCAGAACCGAGATTGAAAGCAATTTTAGCGATTTTTGTCCGGAAGAAAAACTATACCGTAAAAAAAGCTGAAGGAATCGATTGAATAAACCTGTTGAGTGGAGTGGAAGGGTGAAGACCCCTGTTGGATCAGCGGGACAGGTGAAACCCGCAGAATCAGTAATGATAGTAATGAGGAGGCTCACCGCCCTCCCCGCGGAAAGCGGAACGCCTGGACCGGAAGTCAACAGTTTGTCTACAGTCTGAGTGTTGAAACAAAAATGTTTCAACACTTTTTTTTATTTTGAATACCTTATTGTTGACGCTACAGTTTGCCAGTGTTTAAAATGTTTCCTAAAGGAAACTTTATTAGATTTGAGCATAAGTTAAAACATAGCGAAACAATATTTTTAAATTGACTGTAGGAGGAATGGTGATGAGCTCAGAGGTATTACTGGCCTTCGGGTTAACCCTAATGGCTGGTCTTGCAACCGGGATTGGCAGTATCCTTGCCTTTTTTACATCAAGGACCAATACCAAATTTCTATCGATAGCTCTCGGGTTTTCTGCTGGTGTCATGATTTATGTTTCCATGATTGAAATATTTGTAAAAGCAAAAGTGGCGCTGTCAGGATCCTTGGGAGATGAACTTGGAAGCTGGCTGACCGTGGGTGGCTTTTTTGGCGGCATGCTCTTAATTGCTCTAATAGACAAATTTATCCCAAAGCATGGGAACCCGCATGAGATTAAAACAGTTGAAGATATGAATCCTGCCAATAAGGCTCAGGACCCTGCATTGCTGAAGATGGGCACCTTTACTGCATTAGCGATTGGCATACACAACTTCCCAGAAGGAATTGCCACTTTTACATCGGCGCTGCAGGACCCGGCTCTTGGTGTGGCAATTGCCATTGCGATAGCGATTCATAATATTCCTGAAGGGATTGCGGTGTCCGTCCCTGTCTATTTTGCTACTGGGGACAGGAAAAGGGCTTTTAAATTATCATTCCTTTCCGGGCTGTCAGAGCCGGTCGGTGCGCTGGTGGCCTATCTTTTCTTAATGCCATTCTTGAACGATATCATGTTTGGGATCATCTTTGCAGCAGTTGCAGGAATCATGGTCTTTATTTCTCTGGATGAACTGCTGCCTGCTGCTAAAAAATACGATGAAGCCCATATGTCCATCTATGGACTTATTGGCGGAATGGCTGTCATGGCCCTGAGCCTCTTAATCATCATCTAAAAAAACGCTTGGAGTGTTCTCACCTCCAAGCGTTTTTATTTTATGTATGTTGGGCTACTGCCTGGATGAACACTGTACACATGTCATCACTCGCATTTGCCTGATGCTCCTTGGTAAGGAGGAGATCAATCGGCTCCTTAGGATCTTCCCAGTAGATGGACGCGGCTCTTTTTATCGTTGTTATGCCCTCTTTTCCATTTCTTTCAGCTGCTTCCTCCACGCCATCTGTAAAGAGGATGACTTGTATGGATTGATTGTAAGGAATCACGGATTTCTGAACCTCTATTTTATCGAAAAAACCCACAGCGCATGTCCGATTTGAGAGTTCGAGCAAATCTCCGCCGTCGACAAGGGCATACCCGGGAGGATGTCCGGCGTTTACGTACTCAAGTGTTTTTTTGCTTGTATCCAGTACTAAATAGATGGCCGTAAAATAGTAAGGAATTTGCCGGTTTCGGTGATTTAGGGAATTCATCCAGCGATTTAATTCGCCGATCACATATTCGGGATCAGAACAGCTGCGGATCGAGTCGCGGAGGACAGAGGAAATGAACATGCAAACAAGGGAAGCTGAGATGCCATGCCCCATCATATCAAGGAGAATGGCGGCATAGCGGTGCTCGTCCAGCCTGTACCAATAATACATATCTCCAGCCAGGGTATTGGCAGGCAAATAGGAAGCTTTGATGGTTAAGGATTTATCGCTGATGGGCTCGCTAAGCAGGCTTGATTGCACCTGCATCGAGAGCTCAAGTTCGTTGCGGATTTTTTCCTCCTGCTTTTTATGCCAGTCTTTTTCGTACTTTAACCTCAAGGCCACCCTGATCCGCGCTAGCAGCTCTGTTTTATTAATCGGCTTCATCACATAATCGGTTCCGCCGACATCGAGAGCTTCTGCTACCTTGTTTGAATCTTCCAGCGCCGTCACAAAAATGACTGGAATGTCTTTTAGATGCGGGATGGACTGCAGCACTTTGCAGGCTTCGATTCCGTCAATCTCCGGCATCATAATATCCATCAGGATTAAATCAACTGGTTTCTCCACAGGAGCAGGACTGTCAATTTGAAGGTAGGTAAACAGTTCCTGAGCAGAAGAAAAAGACTCATAATCTTTATAACCAGCTCGCTTTAATATTTTTTCAATGACAAACAGATTAGCCTGGTTGTCATCTACCACTAGAATCCCCATATTAACTTACCCCTTATAACGACAACAATTGGCGTTTATGTACTTATCTTGGTACCTATACCCTATAAATTATAAATAAAACATATTAAAAAGTATTTTATCAATATTATTTAATTAGCAGGGGCTGTTCCAAAAAAAAGTGTAAAATAGGTTCAGCTGTTTGAAAATAACGTAAAACTGTACAATAATAGAGTTACGTAAATGAAGTTTAATTAAGAGCTACAGAGGGAGAATTATGGCAAAAAAACAAGGAAAATCAAGGTACCTGGCCGGCACTTCACTTGCTGTAATGGGAGCAGGCTTTTTGTTGACCATTCCTCTTCAGGATTCTCTTTGGGGAAGACTGCTCCAAGGCGGGTTTGAAGCTGGACTTGTCGGCGGGCTCGCAGACTGGTTTGCAGTAACGGCACTGTTTCGCCATCCGCTTGGGCTTCCGATCCCCCATACTGCATTGCTGCCAAAAAACCGGGATAAAGTCACTAATTCCTTGATCCGCATGCTCGAGCAAGAGTGGCTGACAAAGGATAGTATTCAGGAAAAAATCAACCAGATTCAATTTACCGAAAAACTGCTGGACATGATTACCAGGGAGATGCAGTCCGAACATATAAAAAACGGCCTTCATTCCATCATCAGGGAAAGTGTTCAGAATGCCAAGATTGAAAAGCTTGCACCTTTTCTGGAAAAAGAACTTAAATCATATCTGTCCTCCATTGATTCTGCAAAACCTTTAAAGGCACTGACGGATGGAATCAGGGCTAATCAATACGATGAGGCGCTCTTCGACCATATTCTTGCTGAAACAGGAAAATGGGCTGCAAAGGCCGAGACCAAGCAAACTCTCGGTAAAATGGGGAAGCAGCTGATTGAAACCACAGAAGCTGACGGGTTATTGAAATTTGCCATCCAATCCTTCAGCCAGCTGGTCAATGAGGAAAAAATCGGCCAAATGGTGCAGACATTTATTTTGAATCGAATTATTAATGTCAGCAAACCGGATAATAAGTCCCGTCAAATGATCCTTCAGCGGATCCGTACAGAACTTGAGGAGCTTCACGAACGCGAGCATTTAATGAATGATATTAATGAATGGAAAAACAGACTTGTTAACCAGCTGGAGCTTGAAGGTCAGATACATTCCATTCTATTCCAGACTAAAGGGCGCATTCTTGATCTAGTCAATCAGGATGATTTTATCGACACCCATGTCTATCCTGTCATCTTCCGTTTCATTGCAGGATTGAAAGAGGATGACTCCAAAATGAAGGCAATCGAAAGCTGGATCCACAAACAAGTTGCCGGTGCAATCGAGAGAAATCACTCAAAGATAGGGACTCTTGTGAAAGAGAATCTAGATAAGCTGGATACAGATACGCTCATTGATATGATGGAAAATCATATCGGAAAGGATCTGCAATGGATTCGCGTTAACGGTGCTGTATGCGGTTTTATTATAGGAATCTTTCTGTCATTGTTTAAGCTGATTATTTAAATACAGTTAAGCTGGCGGTACACCGTACTGTCAGCTTTTTATTTACTCTCTCCACTCGACATTTCGTTCTGCCTGGATCTTAGGACCTGCTTTTCGGGAAGAAGGTAGGTATAAATATTTAAAATTCAGAAAAGTAGAGCAATTTACTTGAATTTCATTTGTCCTTTCCATAAGTTTGAAGTGAAACTTTAAAAATGGAGGGGAAGATATGAAACTGCTAACGAAATCAGGGCTGATGGCGTTTCTAAGTCTGATACTGGTCTTCAGTATGATGCCGGCAAACAGCCTGGCAAAGAAACCAGAGTTCAGCTATGACAGCTACAGCCAGGTAGACACTGGGAAAGACGGCATGGTCGCCACTGCCCATCCGCTCGCGTCCGAAATCGGAGCAGATGTTTTGCGCAAAGGAGGAAATGCGATTGATGCAGCGGTTGCCATTCAGTTTGCCTTGAATGTAGTCGAGCCAATGATGTCAGGCATTGGCGGTGGTGGATTTATGATGGTCTACGATGGGAAGACCAAGGAAACGACCATCATAAACAGTCGTGAACGGGCTCCTGACGGGGCTGCCCCTGACATGTTCCTTGATGAAAACGGAAATCCAATCCCTTTTTCGGAAAGGTCTACAGGAGGAAAAGCTGTTGGAGTTCCCGGAACTTTAAAGGGGCTTGAGGAAGCTTTGGATATATGGGGAACCCGTCCTATGGCTCAATTGATCAAACCAGCCATCAAGCTAGCTGATAAAGGGTTTCCTATTGATTCTGTCCTAGCCCAGGCAATCGCTGATAACCAGTTCACTCTTTCCAGGACAGCTGCGAAGAATGTGTTCCTGCCAGGTGGACAACCTTTAAAAGAGGGGGATACTCTCGTACAGGATGATTTGGCACGTACACTAAAATTGATACGTTCTAAAGGTACAGATGTATTTTATAATGGAGAGATTGGAAAAGCACTTGCAGAGGTCGTGCAGGATTTCGGAGGCTCAATGGAAACCGGGGACCTTGCCAAATATGATGTTACCATTGATGAGCCTATCTGGGGCGATTACCAGGGATATAAAATTGCCAGTATGCCTCCACCTAGCTCCGGTGGGGTCTTCCTGTTGCAAATGCTCAAGATCCTGGATGGTTTCAATCTTTCTCAATATGATGTGCGTTCTGCCGATAAATATCATTTGCTTGCGGAAGCGATGCACCTTGCCTATGCCGACAGGGCTGCTTATGCCGGAGATCCGGAGTTTGTTAAGGTTCCTCTAAAGGGTCTATTGCACCCTGATTATATTAAGGAACGCCAGGAGTTAATCAGTATCTCAAATGTCAACCAATCCCCGTCGGCCGGAGACCCTTGGAAATATGAGGAAGCCCAGCCGAATTACAAGGCTGCTGTCCAGCCAAATGACAGGAAGTATGGAGAAACAACCCATTTTACTGTCACCGATAAATGGGGAAATGTTGTCTCATACACTACTACGATTGAACAGCTTTTTGGGACAGGGATCATGGTTCCTGGTTACGGCATTATGCTTAATAATGAACTTACTGACTTTGACGCCGTGCCAGGAGGAGCAAATGAGGTTCAGCCGAATAAACGGCCTTTAAGCAGCATGACTCCTACAATCGTCTTCGAAGGGGATAAACCTGTACTTACTGTAGGCTCACCGGGAGGACCAACCATTATTACTTCCGTTTTGCAGACCATTCTCCATACAATTGAATATGACATGGAGCTGAAGCGTGCTGTTGAAGAGCCGAGGATTTACACAAACAACCTGACCTCTTATCGATACGAAGAAGGAATACCACAAGGTGTGTTAAGCACGCTAAATGGAATGGGACACCGCTTTGGTCCACAGCCCACCACGATTGGCAATGTACAAAGCATCTTAATTGATCATGAAAAGGGATTTTTTAAAGGAGTAGCAGACTCCAGCCGGAATGGTGCAGCCATAGGAGTCGACTTGAAAGGGAAAAAGAAGTAGGTGTTAGCGGGACCTGGATATATGTGGATAAAAAGATTGTGTTAAACATATTGCATAAAGGCTCTTACTCTCTTAAAATAAAGAAGGGACTTGGGAAAAAACGCTCAGGTCTTACATGACTGTTAAAAAAATTACTTTTAAATAAAATTCTTTTATTATAGGGCGGAAATGAGCCGGGCATGGAACCAGCCATAAGCCAGAAGGAAAGAAGTTTCTTTCCTTCTGGCTTTTTTTCATGCCTTTCCATTGGGCACAAAGGGAACTAGCAGGGGGGATCATGTGCAGGGGAAATCCATCGATATCCGTAATGAACAAGATATTAGCGCAGTACGAAACTTTGGGAGAAAAGCAGCGAAAGAAACAGGGTTTGGTCCTGTCGACCAATCCCGGATCATCACCGTGGTTTCTGAATTGGCACGGAACATATACAAGTATGCGGGACAGGGCAGCATTACTCTCCTGCCGCTTATAGATGGGGCAAGGAAGGGACTAAGTATCATTGCAGAAGACAATGGCCAGGGTATAGAAGACATTGATAACGCGATGGAACAAGGATTTTCAACCTCAGGAAGCCTGGGGGCAGGTCTTCCTGCTGTTAAAAGAATGGTGGATGAATTTCAGATTCAATCTGAAAAGGGTCAAGGTACATGTATAAAAGCCACGAAATGGATAAGATAGCAAAACCTCTTCGCAGATAGAGGTTTTTCATTCTTATCGTTGTTATTGGTCCGGTCTTAACGTCAAGGCAAAAACACTCTTATCGCGTGTAAAGTCCCAGTCAACAAATATATCCTCCACTTTTACACCAAGAATTTGTTCAACCTCATTATTGTGTAAATAAGACTTCTCCAATACTCTTTTCGTTGTTTTTAAGATCTTGCTATAGCCTTGTTTTATTAATTCTTTTTCTATTCTCACTAAAATTCCTTCTCTGATGATCAGCAGAACACGGTCGCTGATTCTACAGGAGAAAATTTTCTCCGGCACTTTCTGGACCTCGTGGCTGATCTCAACCACCTTTCGATGCAGCTCTTCTTGATGGGGATAATCTGACATAGCAGCCTGCTGCCCGGACAGGGACCCATTTGTCACAGCCGTAATAGCTCCCGATTTGTTATTCAAATTCCAATCATAATAGAATTCCTCGATCTCCATTCCCGTAATGATTTTCATATAAGCCCTTATCTCGCCAGCTAAAGTCTGCATGAGAATTTCCCTTGTATTCTGTACCGTATTTAATTCATCCTGTTTTAATAATGCCTCTTCAACGGGGGAAATAAAATTTTGTATAGATACAAAAATAAAGGGTGGGGAGATGGTTGTAAAAACAGACTCCGGCCCTTTTCCAAAGTTATCACGCAGAAGTTTTCCGATAAAGCCTGCCAGTTCGATTTGTTTTTTTTTCATGTCCATAAATACAATCACCCACAACATTTAACATTTTCCAACATCAGTCCTTGGTACATACCTTTTCCTGATCCAGAATAAAAACACTGGTATATTTTCTAGTTAAATCTCTACCCTTTGGCAATTTTGTTAAACTTTTCATGTAAAAGAGGGCTAGAATAGCAGCTAAATTTTTGGATATTCCCTTTTTTGTGTTTGAACTTGATGCTGTCAGGTTAAGTGGTAAGAAAAAGGTATCATAAAAAGGAGAACCGATATGGGAGAAGAAAAATATAACAAATTAGTCCGAGACCGTATACCTGAACTGTTGAGACAACAGGGGAAAATATGTGAAACTGTCGTATTATCCGACCGTGAATATATTGAAAAGCTAAAAGAGAAATTAAAGGAAGAGGTTGATGATTTTATCAAGGCTCAGCCCGATAAGCTGGCAAGTGAAATTGCCGATGTTCTAGAGGTGCTCTATGCCCTGGCTGAACATAAAGGAATCTCCGAGGCGGAACTGGACTTTACAAGGCAAATGAAGAAGAGGCAGCGGGGCAGCTTTAGGGGGAAGGTACTGCTTAAATCAGTCAATACCCTGCAATAAAGCTTGTCATAATCGGTAATAAACGGTCTTTTTTAGATTCAACCGGTCAGGTTCATCTGCGGGTATTATGGTCAGTAATCTGGTAAGATGTGTAATATAGATAATGACCGTTAGAGAGTAGGATTTTAATGAATGAACAGTTGATAAAAAAACGGGAGTCCGGTGACAGGGTTGAGAAAATTTGGTCAAGGGATTTTGTCCTCATTTGCTGTGCCAACTTTTTTATTTTCCTGGGTTTTCAAATGACTCTTCCAACGCTGCCGTTATTTGTCAAGCAACTGGGCGGGAACGATCAATTAATAGGATTGGTAGTTGGGATTTTTACCTTTTCAGCTCTGTTGATCCGCCCTTATGCAGGACATGCCCTCGAGTCAAAAGGGAGAGGGCTGGTATATCTGGTCGGTCTTCTGATATTTGTATTGTCGGTTGGATCATTCGGCTGGGCAATGGGAATGGCTTTTTTATTTGCCATGCGCATTATCCAGGGAATAGGCTGGGGACTTTCAACCACTGCATCAGGGACGATTGCCACCGACCTCATTCCTGCATCCAGGCGAGGTGAAGGAATGGGGTATTACGGCTTATCGGGCAATATTGCCCTGGCCCTGGGGCCCTCACTTGGACTTGCCCTTACAGGAGTTCTGTCATTCAAACAGCTGTTTCTATTATGTGCAGTACTTGGATTGGCCGCCTTGCTTATGGGATCCAGGATCCGGTATAAAAAAGTGGACCAGAATCCCAAGCAGGTAACCAATGTCAAATGGGATCTGTATGAAAAAAGCGCTTTGCAGCCCTCTGTCCTGCTGTTTTTCTTGACGGTGACGTTTGGCGGAATTGCTTCATTTCTGCCTTTGTACGCTGCTCAAAAGGGAGTTCCGGGCATTCAATGGTACTTCCTGATTTATGCTATATTCCTTATGCTCTCAAGGACTTTTGCGGGGCAGCTTTATGACAGAAAAGGTCATCAGGCTGTTTTTATTCCGGGGGCTCTCCTGATTTTCCTGGCAATGATCCTGCTTGCCTGGCTTCCAAACAGTGTGGTCCTTTATACGGCAGCTGCTTTGTATGGCCTAGGCTTCGGCTCTGTACAGCCTGCACTTCAGGCTTGGTCTGTCGCCAGGGCCCCACGTAACAGAAAAGGAATGGCCAATGCCACTTTTTTCTCTTTTTTTGATCTCGGGGTAGGTATCGGGGCGATCATCTTTGGCCAAATTGGCCATT
Organism: Mesobacillus foraminis; assembly: GCF_004340465.1. Taxonomy (GTDB): domain Bacteria; phylum Bacillota; class Bacilli; order Bacillales; family Cytobacillaceae; genus Mesobacillus_B; species Mesobacillus_B foraminis. The sequence continues at coordinate 64,107 of NZ_SLVV01000012.1, forward strand.
TATTTGGCTATGACAGCATATACGAAACGGCAGCGGCTTCCGTGTTCATCTCCATCTTGCTTTATTTATACATACTTAGGAAAAACAAGCAAATGGCCTAGGAGCTGCTGCAGGCAAATCAACCACATCGAAATTGATGTGGTTTTATTTATGTGGAAATGTAGTGAGATGAAACCTTTTAAGCTCTCCAAACGTTTATAATGAAACAATAACAGGGACAGGTGGGGCAATATATGGAATCGAAGGCTCTTTTATTAAACGAATTGAGGGAAATTGAAAAGTGGGAAAAGGACCAAAAAGGCTTGTGGTTTTGGGAGCGCATTACCCGTCTGCCATTTAAAATGCTGGATAAACTGACTCCCAGGTTTATTCAGGAGAAAATTGGAACACTCTTAAATGAACTTGGCAGCTATATCCAGGACGGAGGAAAATATTTAACGAATGAAACGAAGGTTTTCCAGTTCATTCAGAAAAAGACCGGGAGGACCGTCAGTCAGCTTTCGGATATGAATGAGCTTCCTCTCCAGGTGATGAAACAAGCCTCGCTTGAACTGGGAAGCCAACGGAAAAAGGCAGCGACGATCCAGGGCGCTGGAACCGGGGTAGGGGGGATTTTTACCCTTGCAATTGATATTCCTGCCCTGCTGGCCATTTCCTTGAAGACTCTTCAGGAAATTGCGATTATCCATGGCTATAATCCCAATGATAAAAAGGAAAGGGTGTTTATCCTGAAATGCCTGCAATTCAGCTCTGCAGATATTGTTGGAAAGCAGGCAATTCTCGATGAACTCTCAGTTTATGATTCCGAAAGCCAGCAAACACAGCAGGTGATGTCCCAGCTTCAGGGCTGGAGGGAGGTTGCCTACACATACCGTGACCAGTTTGGGTGGAAAAAATTATTGCAGATGGTTCCCGTGGCGGGAATTATTTTCGGGGCTTTCAGCAATCGTTCCATGGTAAGCGACCTGTCCGAGGCCGCCACCATGCTGTACCAAAAGCGGAGAGTACTCCAAAGACTGGATAAGTTTCCGGACCCGGATCCGCCGCTCATTAAATAGAATGGAATCCAAAGCCAAAGGGCCATCTAACTTCCCTTTGGCTTTTATATTTAAACGTTCAAATTATGAACAAACTATTTCCAAACAGAGAAATAACCTGTAAATCTTCTTCTATAAGGTTGATAAATAGGTGAATTCATACTAACTTAAACATAACAATTAGATTGCTCAGGTGGGGATAAGATGAAAATTCTTGTTATAGAAGATAACCAAAGTGTTTGTGAGATGATCGAGATGTTTTTCCTGAAGGAAGGAATTGAGGGAAGGTTTGTCCATGATGGCCAGGAGGGCTTTAATCAATTTAAGGCAGGAACCTGGGATTTAATGATAGTCGACTGGATGCTGCCCGGGATGGATGGTGTCACGCTTTGCAGAAAAATCAGACAGGAAAACAGTGATATCCCGATTATTATGCTGACAGCAAAAGACAGTGAATCAGATCAGGTATTGGGATTGGAAATGGGTGCTGATGATTACGTGACTAAACCCTTCAGTCCGCTGGCCCTGATGGCGAGGATAAAAGCAGTGGCAAGACGCTATCAGAAAAACAGCCAGGAAGGTGAGACAAAAAACCTGCTTCAAACAAAGCATTTGAGCATAAATAAGGAAACCAGGGAAGTCATCCTTGATGGCAAGGCAGTGACAAACCTGACGCCGAAGGAATTCGACCTGCTGTCGTATTTGGCACAGCACCCGCGCCAGGTGTTTACTCGTGAGCAGCTCCTTGAGCGGGTATGGGGGTATCAATTTTATGGTGATGAGCGAACGGTTGATGTCCATGTCAAACGGCTGAGGAAAAAGATCGGATCAACTGCCCGGCCATTCCTTCATACGGTGTGGGGGGTAGGCTACAAGTTCGATGAGTCGGTGGAAAGCAATGAGAATTAAATACCTTTATCAGCAAATTTTCAGCCACATTGGCGTCCTGCTTGTGGCTTTTCTTGTCCTCAGCTTGATTTTTACCAACTTCGTCGAGAATCTTGTCTATGACAATAAGACGGAGGAATTGATCATCTACGGACGAAATATTCTTGATGAGCTTGAAAGAGGAGATGATCCCGCTGATCAGGTGATTAATCAGTATGCCAATGTTTTGTTTGGCCGGGACATCCAGTTCAGCGTTTTTGATGAACGTTTGAACCTGCTTAACCCAATCAGGTGGAGAGGACCGGCCGTTGAATTCACGGAAAAGGAGTGGCGCAAGCTGAAGATTGGGGAACCGGTTGTTTATAACTATGACCTTAAAAGGTTTGACGAGGATGTTACACTTGTCGCTCTCCCCTATCGTGAACACGGAAAATTTGTCGGAGGCATTCTTTTGACTTCCCCAATTAAAGGGACAAGGGAAATGGTAAGCGAAATCAGCCAATACCTGCTATTTACCGTCCTGATTGCCCTCGCTGTCTCTTTTATATTAAGCTGGTTTTTATCCAGGGTTCATGTAAACCGGATCAAAAAGCTTCAGGAGGCCACCTCGCTCGTGTCGTCAGGAAATTATTCAGTTAGTGTCCCTTCCTCCAATTTTGATGAAATCGGGGAACTGGCCAATGATTTTAACCAGATGGTGGATAAAATCAATTCTTCAATGGAGGAAATTGACAGCCTTGAAAACCGCAGGAGGCAATTCATGGCAGATGTTTCCCATGAAATGAGGACGCCCCTTACGACCATCAGCGGGGTGATCGAAGGGTTAAGGAATGATATGATTCCCGAGGCAGAAAAAGAAAAAGGGATCAATCTGGTCAGCAAGGAAACGAAAAGGCTGATCAGGCTGGTGAATGAAAACCTTGATTATGAAAAGATCAGGTCGAATCAGGTCAAGCTTAACATGGAAGAAATCGAGCTGCAGGAAATTCTGGAAATCCTAAAAGACCAGCTGGAATTGCAGGCTCGAGAAAGAGGCAATAAGATTGTCATTGAACCCCAGGAAAATGCCCATGTTTTTGGTGACTATGACCGGCTTTTGCAGATCTTAATCAATATAGCGAAAAACTCGATCCAGTTTACAAGCAATGGCAGCATTATCCTCAGAGGAAGAATGGAAGAAGACTATTCAGTATTGGAAATAGAGGATACAGGAATCGGAATGGATCCAGCTGAAATCGATAAAATATGGAGGCGTTTCTATAAAGCGGATCTATCAAGAACGAGCAATCCATATGGAGCGTTCGGACTCGGCCTGTCGATTGTCAAGCAGCTCGTGCAGCTGCATGATGGCGAGATTACGGTGGAAAGTGAAAAAGATCAAGGAACGAAATTTGTCATTAAAATTCCTATAAAAAAGAGTGAGTAACACTGAAAGCTGCAGACCTATATTCTGCCGCTTTTTTTTGTCAAAATAAGAAAAAAACCGGTTCTAAATACTTCCATGATTTTTAAAATTGCAGCCTCAGTTTGTTAATAATTTGTTCATAACTCCCAGGTAAGATAAAGGCATAGTAAGTGAACAAAAGGAGGAACAAACAATGAGTGATTTATATAAAGCCTTTGAAGAAGAGCCCAAGCCTGTTAAACAGGCCAGAAAAGCAGGTGGGATAAAAAGCTTGCTTTCGACCATTACAGCTGGTGTCATCGGATCGGCCCTTACGCTCGGAGCTGTGACCTATACGGATTACTTTGATTTTATAAAACCGCAAAATGACCAGCAGCAAACCAGCACGGCTGCGGCGACGCAGGTTCCGACAGAAGAAGCTGCTGCCAATATTGTTCAAACCTCAACAGCTGACACTGCATCATCCATTGCTGATATTGCGGAAAATGCCTCAAAGGCAATTGTCGGGATTGTGAACATTCAGGAACAGACCAATCCATTATCGGGAGAGCAGGGAAATCAGGAAAGCGGCTCTGGATCAGGAGTCATTTTCAAAAAAATGGATGGCAGTGCTTATATTGTGACAAACAATCACGTTATTGAGGGGGCGTCCAAGGTTGAAGTTTCCCTTTATGACGGACAGAAGGCGACAGCCGAGGTGGTCGGGGCGGATGCCTTAACCGACCTTGCTGTCATAAAAATAGATGAAAAGTATGCCTCCCATACCATGGAGTTCGGAGATTCTTCCAAGCTGCGGGCTGGAGACCAGGTCATCGCCATTGGGAATCCATTAGGACTTGACTTATCCAGGACAGTAACACAAGGAATTGTCAGCGCAGTCGACCGTGGAATAGAGGTTTCAACATCAGCCGGCGAGTGGGAGCTAAATGTAATCCAGACCGATGCTGCCATTAACCCCGGCAACAGCGGCGGAGCACTGATTGATGGTAATGGGAATGTGGTTGGTATCAACAGCCTGAAAATCACCGAAAGCGGTGTGGAAGGTCTTGGATTTGCCATCCCAAGCAATGATGCGGTGCCGATCATCAATGAATTGATTGAGACAGGGCAGATAACTCGCCCTTACCTTGGAGTTAATCTTGCCGATCTGGAGGAAATTCCTGGTGCCTATCTTCAAAGTCTCCCGGAAGATGTTCAGTCTGGAACGATGGTCACCTATGTGGATCCAAATTCTGCTGCAGCAAAAGCAGGGCTTAAACAGCAGGATGTCATCGTCTCCATTAATGGCGATAATGTGGATCATTCAAGTGACTTGCGGAAATACATGTATTCCAACATGAAGACAGGAGATAAAGCGGAGCTCAAAGTCTATCGTGAAGGCAAGGCAGTCACAATCAATGTGAGTCTAAGCTCCAATTCTGCTTCCAGCTGAAATCAACACCAAAGATAACGGAGCTTTCAAAAAAGAACCCTTGCAGTAGGAGGCATTGACCTGAAAATCACTGCAAATACACCACTCAGGTACATTGTGTGCTTTTAAGGCTCTGTTGATTGGGCGGGACTCCGTGAAGGAACGGACTAAGGGAGTTCTGTGGAGGAGCATCATTCGAAGAAGACCCGGACCGATAACAGAGCAGAAGAAAGCCGGGAAACAGGACAAACAATAACGATAAGGATGTGGCTGGAGATAAACAAACAGGAACCACTGGAATGCGTTTATATGAAAGGAGGTGAAGGAAGATGAAGAGCATGATGAAGTGGAGTTTCATTCTTATACCGGCTGTGCTTCTTGGACTGATTCTTTTCAACATGATTGGAGCGCATATTGGCGGAACTTCCGGGCTTTCTCTCCAGCAAGGCGGGCAGTTTGGCCATTATGGAGGCGGCCACCATTTTGAACGCGGGGCCAGATCGTATGGTTCTATTTATGGACAAGCCTCATTTTTTATCCCTGTGCTTTTACTAGTCGTGTTTAAAGCCGGACTGGCATTGGCGGGGTGGATGATTTGGAGGGTCTCTAAGGGTAAGGGCGGCAAGATTGCTGGTGCCGTATTGTTGAGTGCCGGAGTATTTTCTCTTCTTCCAAAAATCATTGGCGTGCCATTCCTGATTTTAATGGCTTATCTAGGGTATAAATTCTTTCAAAAAATAAACGAAGAAGAACTTGAGTTTGTCCCCGCAGCCGAGCTGGCAGGTAGCTATCAAATCGAAAATCAAATGAAAACAAGGGATTTTCTTGACGAATGGGAAAATTCCATCCGCAGGGAGGATAAATAACAATGAGTATTTTTAAAAGAATCAGAGACATTGCCACAGCCGATTTCCATGAGGCTTTGGACAGGCTTGAAGACCCGGTCAGCATGCTTAAACAGCATATGAGGGAACTGGAACAGCAGCTTCGAAAGGCACATGGTGCTTTGGCGAATCAACTTTACATCGAGAAGAAATATCAGTCAATCATCAATGAAACCAGGAATCTGGTCGAAAAGCGCTCCCGCCAGGCGGAACTGGCTGTTGAAAAAGAGAACGATGACATCGCGATGCTCGCCCTTGAGGACAAGCTTGTAAATGAAGCGAAGCTCAATGCCTGCAGGGAACAATACCAGCAGATTAAAAGCCAGACAGATCTTCTTTGCGGTCAGATTGATAAGTTAAGGGCAGCGTATGAAGAACTGCAGACCCGCAAGCTTGCCCTCATTTCTAGGCTGAATGTCGCCAAGGCTACAGCTGATATTGGCAAGGCGGCCGCTTCCTTCAATCCGGAGTTTACTGTCCAAGGGTTTAATAAGGCGGAAGACCAGGCATTGAGACTTGAAGCAAAAGCAGAGGCAAGCCAGTATGGATTGGTTAAGTCCAACTCTATCGACCATGTCCATTTGAATGACCAAGTGGAAGCAGAGTTATCAAAGATGAAGGAAAGAAAGTCAGTGACTGTATAAATAAGCAGGATAAGCTGTTAATTCCCCCTTTAGCAGCTTTTTCTGTTTTTTTTTATGCCCAGAGTGCCATTTTATGTTGTCGCAGCCATTTGAATTCCTTGTTATTACCCATGTCCCCCTGGGAACAGAAAAGGATTCGTCCAAAGCGGACGAGATCCTTTTACCTACCCCATTTAAGGAACATTGTCAGTGTACAGCATTGGGCGCCCTGTGCATTTCCGTGAATGGTCAGCAATATGCCGGTGGGAGTATATGTTGTGGTGATAGGAGTGCTGACTCCTATCGATTTCATTAAACGGTCTACCTCCTGTTTATTCCCCGCCTGTGCTGCTGACATTAACTTTACGGCAAAGCCTGGTTCGCCAAACTTTTTTAGGACAATGCCTGCTTCAGTCGAGATTTTCTGAAAAGCTGTAACAGAGTGAGTAAAAGTGGTGGGATCAACAACAGGAAATTGAGGCCGTCGATTTAAATACAGAGGAGGGCTGGGATAAAAATATGGGTCATGGAACATGACATAACCTCCCTATTATGATTGAATAATTATGTTTATTCATGTTTCGGTGTATTGGTGTTTTGTCAAAAGTATTCTATTATTAGAGTAGAGTCGTGGAATACAGATAGGGGCGGATGGAATGACTTCTAATAGATTCAATGGCTTGGACATACAGAACGTTAAAGTCAATAAGAGCCATACATTTGATGGACATATAATTAAATTTTCAGTGGGTGGCCAGAATTTTGTGCTTATGACGGGAAATTCAAAATCACCTTTCCCTATGAGCATCAAGCATGAGTTCATGGCTAAGGAAATCTGCAATCAATGCAGCAAACAGATTTATCCAGCTGATATTTCTATTCAGCTTTGTTCTTTTTTTCAGCAAAGACAGCACGATTTGCTTCGGTATATTTTGAGATTTTACCAAAAAGAGTTTCAATACAGCCGTTAAAAAACCAAAGTGCCAAATGGATATAAAACTTTTACAACTTTGGCGTAGACTATGATTAAAACTCGGTCGGCTAAAAAGATGTTGAGAACTTTCATGATGTTTTAGGGGGCGGCCATGTTAAGTGCACGTATGACAGCGATATTAAGGGAGCTTATGAGAGCGAAGACGTTTGTAACAGGTGAATATCTGGCCAATCTCATTCAAGTTTCTTCGCGAACGATCCGAAATGAATTTAAAGAGCTGGAAACCCTTTTAGCCTCGAATGGCGGTGTTTTAAAATCCATCAGGGGGACGGGTTACCAATTAGTCGTAACCGATGAAAACAAATTCAGAAGTTTTTTGCAGGCAAATTTGGATGAAACGGTTCCAGGTGAACAGGCAGCTCCGACCATGCCTGAAGAAAGAGTTCATTTCCTGATTAAACGCTTGCTTTTAGCGGAGGGCTACCTAAAGATTGACGAGTTGGCAGATGAAATGTTTGTCAGTAAATCAACAATCCAGAACGATTTGCGCGATGTAAAGAAGATACTTGAGAAGTATAAGATCATGTTGGATAAGCGTCCGAACTATGGCCAGAAATTAAAGGGGGACGAGCTTAACCTTCGATTCTGCATGTCTGAATATGTTTTTAACAGGATCGGTACCCATCCTGCAATCAACAATATTGGTGTCTCCATCCTGACTGAGGCAGAACTCGGGGACATTAGAGAAATCATACTGGCCCAAATCAATCCGGCAGGAATTGTGCTTTCAGATGTTGGACTGAATAATTTAGTCATTCATATTGCCATTGCCTATAAACGCATCCAAAATGGAAATTATGTCTCATTAAGCCAAAAGGAACTGGATGAAGTCACAAAACAAAAAGAGTATAGAGTAGCTGCCGCAATTATTGGAGAAATTGCTTCAAAACTTGATGTCGTTTTTCCTGTTTCGGAAATTGCCTATATTGCCATACATTTATTGGGAACAAGAATGACAGTCAGCCCGAGTCTGGAAGAGGAGAGTACGGAGAATGTTGTTGAGCCTCAGCTGCAGGATCTTACTCGCAAAATTCTTGATTTAGTAGATAAAAAGCTGAGCCTTGGCATCAGTCAAGACCTGGAATTAATAACGGCGTTGTGTCTGCATTTAAAACCAGCGATTAACCGGTTTAGATACGAGATGAACCTTAGGAACCCGATGCTTGCCGAAATAAAAGAAAACTATCCTATCGCATTTGAGGCCGGCGTTATTGCCGGCACAGTCATAAAGGATGAGTTGGAAATCGAGATCAATGAGCATGAAATAGGCTATATCGCCCTGCATAGTGGTGCTGCAATGGAAAGAAGGAAGATGGCCAACCAACCAAAAAACTGCCTGATTGTATGCGCCTCGGGGATGGGGAGTGCCCGGCTGCTATCATACAAGCTGCAGTCAGAATTTGGTTCGAAGCTCAATATCATAGGAACCAGTGAATATTATAAACTGAGGGAAACTCCGCTGCATAACATCGATTTGATTATCAGTACGATCCCGATCAGGGACAGCCTTCCAATCCCGGTAGTAAAAGTAAATACGTTCCTTGGCGGAAAAGACCTGAAGAAAATTGAGGAAGCCATTAGGGCAGTGAAAGACCAAAGGGCCGATTTTATAAGGGAAGATTTAGTCTTTCTTCAGAAAAACCTTGATACCCAGGAAGAGGTAATTACGTTCCTTGTCGGTAAGATGGAAGAATTGGAGTTGGTCAATGAGTCATTCGTTCACTCGGTGAAAGAGAGAGAGGCTTTGTCTCCGACTTCCTTTGGAAACCTGGTAGCCATTCCTCACCCAATGGCCCCTGTCACCGACTATACATTTTTAGCTATCTGTACACTTCAAAAGCCCGTAAAGTGGGGAGATAAACGAGTCCAGTTTATTTGTTTATTAAGTGTCGAAAAGGACAGTACCGGAGAATTTAAGGAATTGTATGATCTTCTTTGGAATGTGGTGGATGATGTCGACAAGGTTCACAGGCTGTTAAAATGTACAGATTACCTGGAATTTAGAAGTATCTTTTTGAAAGAGAAGATTTGAGCTGCAGGGGGATGTATATGAATATACTATTGTGCTGTTCTGCCGGAATGTCCACGAGCTTAATTGTAAGGAAAATGGAACAAGCAGCTGCAAGCGAAGGGCTGGATATGAATATCTGGGCAGTTCCCGGGGAAGCTGTAAGTCATCATATCGATAAAGCTGATGTTTTGCTGCTGGGGCCTCAGGTCCTGTATCTGCTGCCGCAGCTCCGGCAGCTTGGGAGCAAGAAAGGGGTGCCGGTTGAGGTAATCAACACGGTCCATTATGGTACATGTAATGGAAAAGAAGTGCTGAAATTTGCCCTCAGCCTTATTGAAGAACAGACATAAGAAAAGGCTGCTGAAAAGGAAGGACCCTTATCAGCAGCCTTTTTTACCTGAATGCCTGATGTCCGTTCTATAGATTTCGGCTTAATAATTTAAAAACTTAACACAAACTGGATCTGGAACTGTAATATCGGATTGAAGAAGCGTGAGTTTGCCTGTTTCCGAATCCCTGGAGTACAGGACAAGATTGCTGGATTCTTGGTTGGATGCTACAACGAACTTTTCGGATGGATCCAGAATAAAGTCACGCGGCCAGTCCCCTTCAGTAGAAACATGCTCAATAAAAGTCAGTTCAAAAGTTTGTGGATCGACACTGAAGACTGCAATGCTGTTATGCCCCCGATTTCCTGCATAGACAAATTTCCCGTCTGAAGAAAGATGGATCGCACTTCCCTGATTGTTTTCTGTGAATTCTGCCGGGAGTGTCGAAGCCGCCTGCTGCTGGGTAAAGCTTCCATCCTCCTGATTGTATTTTAACACAAGGACTTCTGAACTGAACTCTGTCATAACGTAGGCATATTCCTTGTTTGGATGGAACGCCAGGTGCCTTGGACCGCTTCCAGGCCTGGTATCCAGCTGTGACACTTTAATTAATTGATTTCCCTGTAATTTGTAGGTAATCACCTGGTCAATGCCAAGCTCCACTGCCACTACATATTTGCCATCAGGAGTAAAGCCTGCATAATGGGAATGCGCTTTTTCCTGCCTTGGATCCGGCCCGGAACCTTCATGCTTGGCAATAGAAGCTGCAGGCTGGATGGATCCATCCGGATTCAATTCATAAAAATCAATTGTTCCTTTGTGGTAGTTGGCCGAGAGAACCCCATAATCCGTGTTTACACTGACATGGCATGGAGGCGAACCCGCTTCTGCGGTTGAGTTTAACTTGCTCAGTTCACCGTTATCCCCGATGGAATACGCGGCAACTCCGCCCTCATCTCCTTCCTTGGCTACTGCATACAACTGTTTGTTGCTGTCAGTGACAGTCAAATATGTAGGATTGTCCAGTGTGGCAGCGACGCTTACATTCTTAATAATGCCTTCCTCTGCATCAAGGATAAAAGAGTAAATCCCTTCACTGTCCCCTTTTGTATAAGTGCCTATATACCCACGATATTGCTTCGCTTCTTTCATTCCAATTCTCCTCCTTTTCTAAATGGACTCCATATTATATTAAACCAGGGAAGCCACTGAATCAAAATATTACGGATGATCAAAAACAGGCTCCTTTTAATTTTAGTATCTTCCCGATAAATGAAAGCGCTTAATATTTTCCGTTGAGCAAAGGAAAAAACTTGGGTGTAGTTGAAAGCGCTTTACCGTTATGATAAAGGCATACCTCGACAAGAGGTTCACAAAAATACTAAACTACCAAATTAACTAAATGAATCTTTAGGAGGAACTAAAATGAATATTCTATTATGCTGTGCAGCGGGAATGTCTACTAGCCTATTGGTAACCAAAATGGAAAAAGCAGCCTCGGAGCAGGGGATTGAGTGCAAAATCTGGGCTGAAAGCGCAGATGCCGTCAAAAACCATATTGATCAGGCCGACGTCCTTTTGCTTGGGCCACAGGTTCGCTACCTGCTTCCGCAAATGAAGAAGCTGGGTGAAGAAAAGAACATCCCGGTTGATTCCATCAACCCGGTACATTACGGAATGTGCAACGGACCAGAAGTTCTGAAATCAGCTCTCGCTCTTATTACTAAAGGATAAAGGAGTGCAGGACCCATGAATAAATTCTTAAGCTTCCTGGAAAACCACTTTATGCCGTTCGCTGCTAAACTGGCAGCGCAGCGGCACCTGGGTGCTTTAAAAGACGGTATCATACTTACAATGCCATTAATCATCATCGGGTCATTCTTTCTCATTTTAGGGTTTATCCCCATTCCGGGCTATGCGGACTTCATGGCAGGCATTTTCGGGGACCAGTGGCTGGCGAAATTGCTTTATCCAACCGGAGCCACCTTTGACATGATGGGGCTTATCGCAGCCTGTGGGATCGCATACAGGCTGGCTGAAAGATACAATCTTGATGCTTTAACAGCCGGAGCTATCTCTCTATGTGCGTTCTTATTGGCTACTCCATTCCAGGTCATGTTCACACCTGAAGGGGCCGCAGAGGCAGTTGCAGTCGGCGGGGCCATCCCGACAGCATTAATGGGAAGCAAAGGCCTGTTCGTTGCCATGGTGATCGCGATGTTCTCTACGGAGGTTTATAACTGGGTGGTCAAGAAAAACATCGTCATTAAAATGCCGGACAGCGTTCCGCCTGCGGTATCAAAATCATTCGTAGCACTTATTCCCGGTTTCTTTGTCATCACCATTGTATGGCTTGTTCGTCTGATTCTCGAAAATACAAGCTTTGAAAGCATTCATAATGTCATCGGCGTTCTTCTGGGCGGTCCGCTCAGTGTACTTGGCGGAAGTTTAATCGGATCGATCATTGCCTACATGCTGATCATGCTTCTATGGTCTGCAGGCCTTCACGGGACCAATATTGTGGGTGGAGTCATGAGCCCGATCTGGCTGTCCAACACAGATGCCAACCGTATTGCCTTCCAGGCCGGCGAAGAGCTGCCTAATATCTTCACTTCCCAATTCTTTGAGGTATTCGTCAATATCGGCGGGACCGGTGCCACATTTGGCCTGATGATCCTCATGCTGTTCTGGGCAAGAAGTAAGCAAATGAAGGAGCTGGGCAAGCTGTCAGCAGGTCCGGGAACCTTCATGATCAACGAACCGATTATCTTTGGGACTCCGATTGTCATGAACCCATTGCTGATTGTCCCGTTCTTCCTGACACCGATCGTCCTGATCATCGTGACGTACTTTGCGATGAGCACCGGCCTGGTTGCCAAGCCGGCAGGCATTGCGATCCCTTGGACGACTCCTCCGCTCATTGGCGGATACCTGGCAACAGGAGGGAAAATTTCCGGCGCCGTTATGCAGGCAGTCAACATTGCGATTGCTTTCGCTGTCTATATGCCATTCTTCAAGATGTGGGACAAGATGAAGGTCCGTGAAGAAAACGGCAGTACAACCGAACAGCAGGCAAGCTAAGCATTTGATATAAAAACAGTTCAGCCCCATATTTCGAGTGGGGCTGCTCTTTTAGGAGGATAACGAATGGCTACCTTAGAGGAGACAATCTTTCAAATCATACTGCACGGCGGAAATGGTAAAAGTTCAGCAATGGAAGCAATTGCCGCGGCGAAGACAGGAGATATAGAAGGTGCAAGGGAAAAACTGCAGGAAGCAGTAAATGCCCTAAACGAAGCACACCATATCCAGACTTCTTTAATTCAAAGCGAGATTCGCGGGGAAAAAACGGAAATTTCATTATTGATGGTCCACGCTCAGGATCATCTGATGAATGCGATAACCATGAAAGATATTGCAGCAGAGTTTGTCGATCTCTACGAAACAATAAAACAATCGGGAGGAGTGCGATTATGAAACGTGGATTAAAGATTGCAACAATCGGTGGAGGATCAAGCTACACCCCTGAACTGGTTGAAGGATTTATTAAAAGATATGACGAACTTCCAGTACGTGAATTGTGGCTGGTAGATATTGAGGCAGGGAAGGAGAAGCTTGGAATCGTTGGCAATCTCGCTAAGCGAATGATAGAAAAAGCTGGTCTTCCAATCGAAGTTCATTTAACTCTGGACAGGCGGGAAGCCCTTCAGAATGCGGACTTTGTAACGACTCAATTCCGTGTGGGCCTGCTTGATGCACGTGCAAAGGATGAAAGAATACCATTGAAATATGGGGTTCTGGGCCAGGAAACCAATGGGCCGGGGGGGGGCTGTTCAAGGGTCTGCGCACGATTCCGGTCATTTTGGACATTTGCCGCGATATGGAAGAACTTTGCCCTGATGCATGGCTGATTAACTTCACAAACCCAGCCGGCATGGTGACCGAGGCAGTGCTGCGCTATTCCAATATTAATAAAGTAGTAGGTCTTTGCAATGTCCCAATCGGGATGGAAATGGGCGTCGCAAAGCTGCTTGATGTTGACCATTCCCGCATCCGCATTGACTTTGCTGGACTCAACCATATGGTATATGGACTCGAAGTGTATGTTGATGGTATAAGCGTCAAAGATAAAGTCATATCGCTGCTGACAGATCCGAACAACAGCAGCTTCGTCAAAAATATCCAGGGACTAGGATGGGAGCCTGAATTCATTCGGGCGATGGATGCTTTGACTTGCCCTTACCACATGTATTATTACAAAACGAGGGAAATGCTCGAGAAAGACCTTAAAAATGCAGAAACCGAAGGCACACGTGCGGAAGTGGTCCAAAGGCTGGAAACGGAATTGTTTAAACTTTACAAAGATCCGAATCTTGATATCAAGCCTCCGCAATTGGAAAAACGCGGCGGTGCCTATTATTCAGACGCAGCCGTACGCCTGATCAATTCCATTTACAATGACAAACGTGATATTCAGCCAGTCAATACGAGGAACAATGGCGCAATTGCGAGTATTCCTCATGAATCTGCGGTTGAAGTCAGCTGTGTCATCACAAAGGACGGTCCTAAGCCGATTGCCATGGGAGACCTTCCAGTCCAGGTGCGTGGCCTTGTGCAGCAAATAAAATCTTTTGAACGAGTGGCGGCGGAAGCGGCGGTAACAGGAGACTACAATAAAGCTGTCCTTGCTTTGACCATCAATCCATTAGTTGCGTCAGATAAGATTGCGAAGCAGATTGTCGATGAAATGCTTGAAGCTCATAAAGAGTATCTGCCTCAATTCTTTACAAAAGCAGAGGCTTAACTAGATAAGCCCCGGGGAATAGTTTTTTAAAGCGGAGTTTTAGCAGTCTTTTATGAGGTTCTGGCATGTATTTGCCAGAACCATCATCATGTTAACAATCGAATGGCAGGGAGTGATCAAGGTGTTATATAAAGAACTGAAACCATTTCCGGATAATTTCTTGTGGGGAGCAGCTTCCGCAGCGTATCAGGTCGAGGGAGCATGGAATGTTGATGGAAAAGGACCATCAAACTGGGACGAGTTTGTCCGGATTCCAGGGAAAACATTTAAAGGCACTACAGGTGACGTAGCCGTAGATCATTACCACCGTTATGAAGAAGACGTCCGGCTGATGGCCGAGATGGGGATGAAGACCTATCGTTTTTCCGTTGCGTGGTCGCGGATTTTCCCGAAAGGCAAGGGGGAAATCAACGAGAAAGGCCTGCAGTTTTATGATAATCTCATTAATGAATTAGTGAAAAACAACATTGAGCCCATCCTGACGATTTATCATTGGGACCTTCCGCAGGCTCTTCAAGAGTTGTATGGCGGCTGGGAATCAAGGCAAATAGTTGGGGATTTTACAAATTATGCAGTGGAATTGTTTAAGCGTTATGGTGACCGTGTGAAATACTGGGTCAGCTTAAATGAACAAAATATATTTACGGCTCTTGGTTATAAAATGGCTCTGCATCCGCCAGGTGTAAAAGATGAAAAGCTTTTTTATCAAGTGAACCATCATGCCAACCTCGCCAATGCCAGCGTCATTAAAGAGTTTCGGAAATACGTGCCGCATGGGAAAATAGGGCCAAGCTTTGCTTATTCACCAGCTTATGCAGCTACGGCAAAGCCCGAAGATATACTGGCAGCTGAAAATGCCGAGGAGTTAAACAGCCATTGGTGGATGGATATTTATGCCTGGGGAAAGTACCCGGAAGCGGCCTGGAAATACCTTGAAGAAAAAGGGCTCGCCCCTCACATGGAAGATGGAGATTTCGAGCTGCTGCGACAAGGCAAGCCTGACTTTATGGGAGTTAATTATTACAGGACGACAACTTATGAGAAAAATCCTCTGGATGGCGTTTCCGAGGGCCAATTCAATACTTCCGGCAAAAAAGGTTCTTCAGAGGACACTGGGATCCCCGGGGTGTTCAAGACCGTCAAAAACCCAAATCTTGAAGCAACAAACTGGGACTGGGAAATTGATCCGACGGGCTTGCGAATCGGGCTCCGACGAATTACAAGCCGGTACAGGCTGCCGATTTTAATCAGTGAAAATGGACTTGGGGAATACGATACACTCGAAGAAAATAATACAGTAAATGATGATTATCGAATCGACTATATCCGTACACATCTGGTCGCCGTGCAGGAAGCAATTACTGATGGTGTCGAAATGATCGGTTATTGTGTATGGTCCTTTACCGATCTATTAAGCTGGCTTAACGGCTTCCAAAAACGCTATGGGTTTGTCTATGTAAACCAGGATGAAGAAGGGGGAAAAGACTTAAGAAGAATTAAAAAGAAAAGCTATCACTGGTATAAGGAAGTAATAGATACAAATGGCGGGAATTTGAAATAAGTTTCATGAAGGCAGATTCGCTCATAAAGTGAATCTGCCTTCATTTTAAGATAATATGTGAATAGCTGCGCAAGGAGGGAAGAGCATTGAATCAAGATAAGTTATTTTTGATATTGACGGGATACTGCTCGACATGCAGTTTTGAAATGGCATAATCAGCCAGCTATTCCGATAAGGCCTCCGAAATGATTCTTATAAACCACTTTGCCGTTATGGACAACATATTGGCCATTAAAGCTGATATAAGTCCGGAGGTTATACATTAAATGGCACTCATGTGCATGAGAATCATAAAATAGTGAGGGGAAAGGTGGAAAATCATCATTATTAATGAAAGGCCTTTTGGAGATCACATTTAATGAATTTAAATGCTGACTTTTGTAAAGAAATAGCTGCGCCATGGGGCATGCTGAGGGCGAATATAAGCAGGCTGCAAGATTCGTGTGACGAAGGGTGTCGATGAAAATGGAATCTTCTACGGATTGGTCGACGCAGGACTGCTCGATAAAAAATTGCTTTATACCTAGATCTAGTCTGACCTAACAGACTGTTCTTTGCCAGATAACGTCGTGCTGTACATGACTTGGACTATCACCTCCCGTGTACCTTTTAAAAAAATTCAGCAGCTTCCGGTTTAGGAAGCTGTTTTCCATGGGAATAGAAAGCCAGTCCAACTGTTTTGTCCTGGAGGGAAGAGGTCTTACTTCAGGCTCTCCCATTCAGTATATGTCCCAGTGCCGTTGCATCCAGGGCAATCATGCGGATTGACATTATACACGAATTCGTTCGCCGGATAGATATAATAGCCTCTACCAAAACAATCGGGACATTTATCCTGTTCTTTCATGTCAGAAAGATGGCGTTGATATCTGGAGTTTTTCCATTCATTGTAAGCATCTAAAATCCCCACTGTGTTCACCTCGTTTCTTCCTATTATTTTTAGGATATGTAGAGCTTCTGTACTATGTTCTAAGTAAACAGGCCAAAATAGATATGGATTATTCTTAAGTGTTAATAAAGGCTGAAAGACTGTATATATATAGAAGTAAGTGGACAAGGCTAAAAGGCACCCTCCCTTTTCCCCTTTACAATTTAAGAAAAGAAGAGTATATTATTAATTTGTAGCAAGTAAATCATATTCATAAATTGCTCTGCGCTGACCCAGGATACAAAAACTAAATCCAAATTAAAAAGCGGGTGAAAAAATGAAAAGCTTCATTAAATTGGGGAAACTAAATATAGACAAATATATGGGCTTTTTCTTTTTAGCGGTTCTCCTACTTTGGTTAAAAACCTACGCTGTCCAACTAACACAATTCAAGCTGGGTGTTGAAAATTCCATACAGTCTTTTCTTTTGTTTTTAAATCCCCTGGCTTCAGCCATACTTTTCATGGGACTTGCCATGTTTAGAAAAGGGAAGAAGAAGTATTCTTCACTCCTGGCTATTTATTTTGTCCTAAGTTTCATATTATATGCGAATGTTTTGTACTACCGTTTCTTTAACGATTTCATTACACTTCCGACTTTAACTCAGACACAGAATTTCGGGGATGTAAGCGGCAGTGTCCTGTCCCTGCTCAAGCCATATGATATTCTCTTTTTTGTTGATTTTATACTGCTTGCTGTTCTTGTCTCAAAACGGTTCAACTTTATTCCGGTTGATACATCGAAGATCAGCCGCAGGAAAATTGCTGCAGTCATGCTTACTGCGCTTGCTATTTTCAGTGCCAACCTGGGGATGGCAGAAGCAGACCGCCCTCAGCTGTTAAAGAGGACATTTGACAGAAATTATATTGTTAAGTATCTGGGCATGTACAACTATACAATCTATGACGCCATCCAGAGCACAAAGGCTTCTGCACAGCGTGTTATGGCAGACAGCAATGATGTGACGGAAGTGGTTAACTACACGCAGTCACAGTTTGCCGAGCCAAACCCTGATTATTTCGGTGCTGCAAAAGGTAAAAATGTGATTTATCTGCACCTGGAATCCATGCAGAATTTCTTGATTGATTATAAGCTGAACGGAGAAGAAGTTACTCCATTCCTTAATTCCTTGACACGGGATTCAAACACTCTTTATTTTGATAATTTTTATCACCAGACGGCCCAGGGTAAAACAGCGGATGCTGAATTTATGCTGGAGAACTCTTTGTTTGGCCTTCCACAGGGCTCAGCCTTCTCGACAAAAGGGTTGAATACCTATCAGGCAGCCCCGGCTATTCTCGGCCAAAATGGCTATACATCTGCAGTTTTCCATGGGAACACCAAATCGTTCTGGAATCGTGACGAGATTTATAAATCATTTGGCTTTAACAAATTTTTTGACTCAAGCTACTACGATATGAGTCCTGAAAATGTATCGAATTATGGATTGAAGGATAAGCCTTTCTTTAAGGAATCCATTCCGTTATTACAGTCATTGCCACAGCCGTTTTATTCTAAATTCATCATGCTGACCAATCATTATCCATTCCCGATTGATGAGGAGGAAGCCACCATTGCTCCTCATACTACGGGTGACAAGTCGGTTGACACTTACTTTCAGACAGCCCGTTATTCAGATGAAGCCTTGCGTCAGTTCTTTGCTGACCTGAAAGCGTCCGGTCTATATGAAAATTCCATTATTGTCATGTACGGTGACCATTATGGAATTTCCCAAAATCATAACAAGGCAATGGAAAAGGTACTGGGGAAAGAAGTGACTCCACTGGTAAGTGCAGAGCTTCAGGAAGTGCCACTTTTCATCCATGCTCCTGGACTGGAAGGCGGAGTGAACCACCAATATGGCGGACAAATCGATTTGCTGCCAACACTGCTTCACCTTCTTGGAATTGAGTCTGACCAGTTCGTGCAGCTGGGGACTGATTTGCTATCTAAAGAGCATCGTGAGCTTGTAGCCTTCCGCAACGGCGACTTTGTAAGTCCTGAAGTTGTATCAATCGATGAAAAATACTTTGATCCAAAGACAGGAGAACTGTTGGAGGAAACGGAAGAGTTTGATCATCTGCGCAAGATTGTCAATCAGCAGCTGGACCTTTCTGATAAAGTTGTAAATGGTGACCTTCTGCGTTTCTACACACCAGAAAACTTTACACCAGTTGACCGTTCAAATTATAACTATAATTATGAAGAACCTGCTCTGAAGGAATAAAACAAAAAGAAACTGCCTGGGAATCCCAGGCAGTTTTTTTTTGTCTATATATTGTGTGCTTTTGGCTAAATTATAAAAAAGTTTTACACTGTCATAAAATTGTCATTGACATATGACATTGAAAATCATTATCATTTATATAGAGGCAATTAAAAAGGACCTTGAGACGCGATTGCCTGATAGTTTGAATATTGCTCAGGGCGCACCAGGAATTCATAGAAAGCTAAGGAATCTGTTATGAAACTCATATACTTGGTAATAAGCTTCATTGTTTTATCCATAACTTCATTATTTATCGGGGTCCAGAATATCTCCCCACTAGATTTGTTTAATTTATCTGAAGAACAGGCTCATATCCTGTTGGTCAGCAGATTCCCTCGGCTGGTCTCCATTATACTGGCAGGGGTCAGCATGAGTATCTGCGGCTTAATCATGCAGCAGCTGACAAGGAATAAATTTGTATCGCCTACAACAGCTGGTACAATGGATTCAGCAAGATTTGGGATCCTGGTTTCCCTAATGCTTTTCTCGACAGCCGGGCCGATTGTGAAGATGCTTGTGGCATTCGTCTTTGCCCTGTTGGGTACCTTCATTTTTATGAAACTGCTGGACAAGGTGAAATTTAAGGATGCGATTTTTATTCCTCTCGTCGGAATGATGTTTGGTAATATAGTTGGCTCAATCACAACGTTTTTTGCCTACAAAAATGATCTGATTCAAAATATGTCCTCCTGGTTGCAGGGAAATTTCTCAATGATGATTCAGGGGCGCTATGAACTCCTGTACATAAGTATCCCGCTGGTTCTTATTGCTTATCTATATGCCAATAAATTCACCATTGCTGGAATGGGAGAAGAGTTTGCGGTTAACCTGGGTTTAAACCACAAACAGATAGTAAATATTGGTTTGACCATTGTCGCATTAATCACAACTGTCGTGGTTTTAACCGTTGGAATGATTCCATTCCTTGGCCTGATTGTGCCAAATATTGTTACAATGTACAGGGGAGATCATTTACAGAAAAGCCTTTCTCATACAGCGCTGCTTGGGGCCGTCTTTGTCCTGGCCTGTGACATTTTAGGCAGAATTGTGATCTATCCATATGAGATCCCAATCGGTCTGACTGTCGGGGTAATTGGAAGCGGGATTTTTCTTTACTTGATCATGAGGAGAAAGGCATATGAGTAATAAAACAAAGCTTATTCTTTTGGCAGTGGCATCACTTGCCTTTGCCCTTGCATTTATATTTATAGATTTGGGGAGAAATTGGGACTACGCTTTGCCGAGAAGGCTGGAAAAAGTGTACGCAATCGTCCTTACAGGTGGAGTAATTGCTTTTTCCACAATGATCTTTCAAACCATAACAAATAATCGAATCTTAACCCCGAGTATTATCGGTCTCGATTCCTTATACTTGCTGATTCAGACCTTTCTCATTTTTGTTTTTGGTTCGATGAATATGGCTGTTACAAATGAAAATATTAACTTCGTTATTTCAATCGGATTCATGGTACTCTTTGCTAGTTTGCTATACAAGCTGCTCTTTAAGGGAGAGGGACAGAATATTTACTTCCTTCTGCTTGTCGGGATTATCTTTGGAACCTTCTTTGGGAGCATTACAGAATTCATGCAGGTATTGATTGACCCCAACGAGTTTTTAATCGTTCAGGACAGGATGTTTGCAAGCTTCAACAACGTTAAAACAGACCTCTTACTGATTGCAACAGTATTGGTTGTAATTGTAGCCGTATATTCTTTAAGATTCATTAAATATCTCGATGTTCTCTCATTGGGGAAAGATCAGGCAGTGAATCTGGGAGTTGATTATGATTATGTAGTAAAGAGGCTGCTGATTATCATTGCAATTCTGGTTTCCATATCAACGGCGCTGGTTGGCCCGATCACGTTTTTAGGATTGTTGGTCGCCAATGTTGCGCATCAGCTCTTTAATACGTATCAGCATAAATATTTGATTATAGGTTCTGTGTTTATCTCAATCATTGCTTTGGTAGGCGGACAGCTGATTGTTGAAAGGGTGTTTACTTTTTCGACAACATTAAGTGTCATCATTAATTTCATTGGCGGAGTATACTTTATTTATCTGCTGTTAAAGGAGAGTAAATCATGGTAGATGTTAAAAACGTTTCTAAAGGCTATGGCAACAAGAATGTTATTAGTGAAGTCTCTGTGAAAATTGCAAAAGGGAAAATTACCTCTTTTATCGGGCCGAACGGGGCAGGTAAAAGTACGCTGCTGTCGATGATCAGCCGTCTGATAGCGAAGGATGCCGGAGAAATTTATATTGACGGCATGGACCTTACTCGCTGCAAAAACAACGATTTAGCCAAAAAAATATCCATTCTAAAACAGTCCAACCATATTAATATTAGACTTACCGTTAAAGAACTCGTTTCCTTCGGCAGATTTCCATATTCACAAGGGAGATTGACAAAAGAAGACCGGAAATTCATCAATGAAGCGATTCGATATATGGAGCTGGAAGAAATTCAAGACAAGTTCCTTGATCAGCTAAGCGGCGGACAAAGGCAGAGAGCATACATCGCGATGGTCATTGCACAGGATACAGAATATGTCCTCCTCGATGAGCCGTTAAACAATCTTGATATGAAGCATTCCGTACAAATTATGAAGGTTTTAAGGAAACTTGCCGATGAACTGGGTAAGACAGTGATTATTGTCATCCACGATATCAACTTTGCATCCTGCTATTCCGATTATATTGTGGCATTGAAGGATGGAAGAGTGATAAAAGAGGGAACGACGGATGAAATTATTACACCTTCTGTACTGAATGAGGTTTATGAGATGGATTTCAAAATTGAAGAAATCAATAGAGAAAAGATTTGTGTTTTTTATTCATAATAAAGGAGAAACGTCCGCAATATTGCGGACGTTTTTTTATGCGTGCGTTTAATAGCAAAAACAAAGAAAGCAGAAGCCTGCGAGGGCCCCTGCTTTTTTGTTTTATGCCTGTACGGGAACGGGCAATCCTAGTCCTTCGGCAACACGTGTGCCATAATCCTGGTCGGCCTTGAGGAAGTGGCCAATCTGGCGAAGCTTGATTTCGTCGCTCTCAACAGGCTTCATCGCAGCTACGACATTGGCAACCAGGCGGGATTTCTCCTCTTCACTCATCAGGCGGTATAAATCTCCTGCCTGTGTATAATTGTCATCATGGTCATAGCCGACACTGCTTGCAACACCAGAAACAGGGAAAGCAGTTGTACGATCCTCTGGAGATTCTTTAGCGCCGCCAAAGCTGTTTGGCTCATAATACACTCCGCTTCCTCCATTGTTGTCAGGGCGCATAAATCCATCGCGCTGATTATTGTTTACTTCTGCCCTAGGACGGTTGATTGGCAGGGCGTTATGGTTGGCACCAACGCGGTAACGATGTGCATCAGAGTAGGCAAACAGGCGTCCCTGGAGCATTTTATCCGGTGAAGCTTCAATTCCCGGCACAAAATTGCCTGGAGACAAGGTAACTTGTTCAACTTCTGCAAAATAGTTCTCAGGGTTTTTGTTCAGAACCATACGGCCTACTTCAATCAAAGGATAATCCTTCTGTGACCACACTTTTGTTACATCGAACGGATCCCAGCGGTATGTATCCGCATCTTCGAGTGGCATGATTTGAACATAAAGTTTCCATGCAGGGAAATCTCCCTTTTCAATTGCGTTGAAAAGGTCTTCCGTATGGTAATCAGGGTTTTCCCCTGCAATCTTGGCCGCAACATCTGGAGCGAGATTCTTGATCCCCTGTTCAGTTTTGAAGTGGTATTTTACCCAAACTGCTTCGCCTTCCTTGTTGACCCATTTAAAGGTGTGGCTTCCAAAACCATGCATATGGCGCAGCGTTGCAGGGATCCCGCGGTCAGACATCAAGATGGTTACCTGATGCAATGATTCAGGGGACAAGGACCAGAAGTCCCAGACAGCATTTGGGTTTTTCAAATGGGTCTGAGGATGTCTTTTTTGAGTATGAATGAAGTCTGGGAACTTGATGGCATCACGGATAAAGAATACTGGTGTGTTGTTCCCGACTAAGTCATAGTTCCCCTCTTCAGTATAGAATTTCACTGCAAAACCGCGTGGGTCCCGAACAGTATCAGCAGACCCAAGCTCGCCAGCAACCGTTGAAAAACGGATGAACATAGGGGTCCGCTTTCCAACTTCTGATAGAAAGTCAGCCTTTGTATATTTGGAAACGTCATTAGTTACTTCGAAGTAGCCGTGTGCTCCTGCACCCTTAGCGTGAACGACACGTTCAGGAACACGCTCACGATTGAAGTGCGCCAATTTTTCAAGCAAATGGACGTCCTGGATTAAAGTTGGGCCGCGAGATCCGGCGGTCATTGAGTTTTGGTTGTCTCCTACTGGGGCTCCCCAGCTAGTCGTAAGCTTCTTGCTCATGTTATGTCCTCCCTTAATTACATTTTTATTGTTTGAATAGTGAATATCTTCTTAAAGATTTAATTTGAAAATAAATCTTAATTTATAATTACTATAATATAAGTTTTTGATATACGTCAAGATTCTAATTCTATTAATCGAGAAAAAATATAGAAAAGAAGAATATAGGTGCAATGTATATAGGATATTTATATTGTTAGAATAGTGTTAAGAACGGCGTTTTTTAGCATTTTATAAGGGGTAGCAAGCTATTTCATATATATATTTATAATCTTTCCATTTGGATCACAGAGATAGAGGGAAAAATACCCATGTCAAAATTAATCGAAAAAACACGACTCTTAATTGAGAATGGCTATAGCGGCATAATGAAAATATTTGTTTAAAGGCAAGAGCCTCTGCCGTGGAAAGGAATTTAGGATGAGGTAGATGGGTTGAATATGCCCAAAACGGAGCCAAAGGAAAGTAGATGGGTCCTGCGTGCCCGCTGTGAAGGAGAAGTGAATCGTAAGGTATTGTAGATAGGTTATACGTACCCGCGGTCGAGGAGAAACGAAGCCAAAGGAAAAGTAGAAGGGGTGTAAGTGCTCGCTGTGAAGGAGAAGTGAGTCGTAAGGTAACGTATAAAGGTTCTACGTTACCGCCACGTAGAAGAATCGAAGCCAAAGGGAAAGTAGAAGGCTCCAACGTGCCGCCATGATGGAGAAATTAAACATAGGGTAATGTAGAAATGCCCTGCCAGCCTTCGTCAAGGATCAACAAATCATAAGGCAGTGCAGCAAAGTTTAACGAAGCTTTTGAATGCAGATGGATTCTAGTTCACTTCTGCAGAAAATAACCGAGGATTTTGTCCATCTAAGTGTAAGATTCTTTATTACCGTGCAAAGCATCATAAAGGCAAATAAAAGGGAGCCCCATACAATTGGGACTCCCTTTTATTAAGGAGATGATGAGATTCGAACTCACGCAACGGTCACCCGTCCTAGCGCATTTCGAGTGCGCCCCCTTGAACCACTTGGGTACATCTCCATACTGGAGCGGGTGAGGGGAATCGAACCCCCGCCGGCAGCTTGGGAAGCTGGAATTCTACCATTAAACTACACCCGCACTCTGTTTGATCTGTAAGTCTAATATACCATAAATAACGGTGTTCATTAAGTGAAAATTATTTTAAAAAAAGGGGAAAATTCCCTGCGGGAGGAGGATCAAAAGTATTACAGGGAGGTAACAATCTGTAATGAAACATCCAGTTAGTGCTAGAGGGTCCTTGAAATGGAAGCTGCTAAAAACTGGGTGACTTTCCCATGTTTACGAGGAGGCCAGGCAGGCCAATGGATCTCTTATTCTAGTATATGATGCCATTTTTTGGCCAATGAATCACTATGTTACAACTGATAGTCTAGTAGTAGGGAAAGCAAGACTACTAGGAGGTACGATAATGAAAACACTAAAGAAAATGGGTCTAGCCATAACATTGATTACATCTTTATCCTTATCGGCATTACTGCCAACAGCCGAGGCGGCTGGAAGCTATCAGGTAAAATCGGGAGATACGTATTGGAAGATTGCTTCTAAGTTTGGCGTAAGGGTGAATGCTCTTAAAAAAGAAAATAACGGCACGTCCAATTTAATCTATCCGGGACAACAGCTGACCATTCCAAATTCCGTTTACTCTGCAGCGGAGAAGGACTTAATGGCACGCCTTGTTCATGCTGAGGCTAAAGGAGAACCGTATGCCGGCAAGGTAGCGGTTGCAACTGTGATTTTAAACAGGGTAGCCAGCGAGGACTTCCCTGATACTGTAAAAGGCGTAGTCTACGAGATTGCAAATGGCCATTATGCGTTTACACCTGTCCAAAATGGTGAAATTAATAACTCTGCTGATGCAGAATCAAAAAGAGCTGTAAATGAAGCTTTGGCATATGAGGGTCAGGGGAACGGCTCCCTGTTTTTCTATAACCCAAGAACAGCCAAAAGTGACTGGATCTTTTCACGTCAGGTTAATGTCACAATTGGAAACCACCGTTTTGCAAAATAATTGAAAGGAATCAGCCCAATGCATGGGTTGGTTTCTTTTTTTCTTTGATAAGACATGAATTTATCCTCCTCAAGCCCGCACGAGGGATCGTGTTAATCCGAACCCAGTCCGAGGTGTTTCAGGATGCATTCAGTCAAGAAAAGAGCTGACACTGAAAACAGGCCATTGCCGAGCCACTTCCGCCTTCCTCCTAAACCAAAAAACCTAATCAATATCGTGGATAAATCAGGCTGGGTAAGGAACATAGCATTTTCTTTCAGCTGTTCGAATTTCAAGCAACCTACTTCCTCTAGCAAAAATTCCATTTCACTGATTTTCTTGGGGGACAAGGTCGTAAAAAGCCGTCCGTCCCGGGAGATCTTCCTCTCACTAGTTAACTGTAGATTTAAAGATGAGTAATAAATTTAGATTTTTTTATAAATTCCAAATATTTATTGAAATTTATCCATGCAGATGCTTTAATAGGGGTAAAGAAACGACTTGTCAGATATGTGATATCTGAAAGGGGGGGCGAACCAACTGTGAAGGTGGAAAGAATAACAACCAAAAAAGTCTCGGATTCTGTTGTAGAGCAAATTGAATCAATGATTGAATCGGGTGCATTCAGTATTGGCGAAAAGCTTCCCTCTGTCAGGGAACTGTGTGACATGTTCGGGGTTGGACGGTCGGCTGTCAGGGATGCAATCACGACACTCAAGGGAAAAGGTACTGTGACTGTCAAACAGGGTGAGGGGACTTATATCTGTGGCTTTGATTCTGCGAGTTTATTTAAGAGCCAAGTGATGCTGCCAAGTTCAAAGGATATTAAAGAGTTGTTCCAGGTGAGGAAAATGCTGGAAACCGGGATGGCAGAAATGGCGTCTCTCAATTGCACGGATGCCATGATTGTTGAGATGGAGGAAATACTTGCGAAGGAAACCACCAGGGGGTGGGGCTCTGACTATAGTTTTCATATGACCATTGCAAAAGCTTCAGGGAATGAAATTCTGATTCAAATGGTTGAATTTATTTCTTCTGCAATGAAAAAAGTGCTGATTGAGTTTCATAAGCAAATCGAAGAAGACAGGGAAATGATCCATACAATCAGTTCCCAGCACCATTGTATTCTTGAGGCAATTAAAGCAAGGGACCCAAAATTGGCAGGCCAGGCGATGATAGAACATTTAACAATGGTAGAAGAGCTTTTACAAAACAACATCTTGGAAAATTCACAGTTAAATAACTGAATTTCAGAAAGCAGGTGGTGTTTGGTTTGTTGACCTTGGAAGGTTTTGCAGAACTGCAGGCAGTAATGCCAGAGGTAGAAATCAGGGAGGATTCTTCCCTGGAAGGAACAGTCGCCATTTTCCCAAAAACAGAGGAGGATATAGCAAGCATCCTAAAATACTGCAACGAAAAAATGAAAACGGTGTCAATTTCAGGCGGAGGCACAAAACGGTTAAAGGCTGGAGAAGAAAAGGCGGATATCAAGCTTTCTCTGGCCAAATATACAGGAATTGTCGAACATATTCCTGGTGACATGACCGTTACAGTAAAAGCAGGTACCAGGTATCAGGAATTGCAGGACTATCTTGCAGGCTATAATCAAAAGGTCGCGCTTGATCCGTCCTGGCCGGAATTTGCAAGTGTTGGCGGAGTGGTTGCGGCCAATGATAGCGGTCCAAAACGGCTTGGGTTTGGAACAGCAAGGGACGCTGTGATTGGATTGCGTACAGTTTACCCGGATGGCCGGGTCATCCGTTCAGGCGGCAAGGTTGTTAAGAACGTGGCTGGATATGATATGAACAAATTGTTTATTGGATCAATGGGGACACTTGGGGTCATATCTGAAATAACATTGAAACTGCGGCCTTTGCCAAAAGCCGAAAGCCTTGTCCTGCTATCCTTCCCCAGGGAAAGGCTGGGTGATTTACGTTCATTTGTGTGTCAGCTTTTGGATTCAATGATGGAGCCTGCCGCCCTGGAGCTGCTGAATCCCGCTCTTTCCCAAAAACTGACTGGGGCGGATTCCTATACATTGGCCATCTCTTTCGAGGACGTGGAAAGTTCAGTGGCCTACCAGGAAGAATTCGTAAAAAGGAATAAACCCGAAAATAGCCGGCTAACCATTCAAAAAAACAAGGAAGCACAGCTTTTTTGGAAGAAAGTATACAGCATCGCACCGATGGGGACACCAGTGGTGGAACCTCCGTTAGGTACATCCTCCCTGGCGGCAGCCGCTCTTAAAATTGGAGTTGTAAACCTTAATGTCATAGAGGTTGCAAAAGAATGTCAGCTGATTACTGAAGCAAACTCCGTCATTGCGGAGGCCCATGGAGGAATGGGGACCGGAGTGTGCCAGGTAGTCCTCCGCGGAGCAAGTGAAGATATCAGCAAAAGCATCAGCTATCTGAGGGATTTTGCCTTGAAGCTGGGCGGCTATGCAACAGTTAAGCAGCTCCCTCATGATCTTCAGGGGGAAATCGACGTCTGGGGTGAAAAGCCCTCCTACTTCTTCCTGCTGGAAGGGATTAAAAAGAAGATAGACCCAAATAAGATCTTGAACCCTAATCGATTTGTGGGAGGGATATAGGAGTGGGAATAAATGAATTGGATTTAAAACAAGATCCTGCCTGTTCGGAAAAAGGGTTAAGCAATTATTTATGGCGCGATCATCCCGATGAAAATAAATGGGCAGACTGCGTCCATTGCGGCATGTGTCTTGAGTCATGCCCGACTTATGAACAAACCGGACAGGAACAGCATTCCCCAAGAGGACGTGTCCACCTGATCAAATCGGTTGCCGAAGGAAAACTGGAAGTTAATGAATTCTTTTCAGACCCTGTCTTTGCCTGCCTTGATTGCCGGGCCTGTACCACTGCCTGCCCTGCCAATGTCGATGTAGGAGGACTTATTGAAGAAGCCAGGGGTCAAATTCGCCAGGCGATGCCGTTGAAGGGCTGGCAGGGAGCGGTGAGCAAGTTTGTCCTAAAGGGGATCTTTCCCCATCCAAACCGGCTGAATGCTGCAGGCAGCCTATTGAAGTTTTATCAAAAAAGCGGTATGCAAAAGGCTGTTCGGCAAACGGGACTGATTAAAATCATGCCTGACCACCTGGTTCAAATGGAGGCGGTCATGCCCGAAGTTCAAGAGCCTGTCCGCAAAAAATATAAAAATGAACAGGTCCTCAAAGCAAAAGGCAAGTCCAAAGCTGAAGTGGCACTCCTGACAGGCTGTGTAATGGACGTAATGTTCAGCGATATTAATGAGGCTACCATTAATGTACTGAGGAGGAATGGGAATGACGTCATCATTCCACAAAATCAGACCTGCTGCGGAGCCCTTCATGTGCATGCCGGAGACCGGGAAACAGGAAGGATGCTTGCCAAGCAAAACATCGAGGCCTTCAGGGATGCTGATAAAGTCATTGTAAATGCTGCAGGCTGCGGCTGCATGCTGAAGGAGTATTCCGAGCTATTCCGGGAAGAACCGGAAATGCATGATAAAGCGGTGGAGTTTTCGAAAAAGGTTGAGGATATTTCAAAGTACTTGCATGAGACTGGCTATGAAAAGCCTAAAGGGGAAATAAAGACCCGCATTACATACCACGATGCCTGTCATCTTGCACATGGCCAGAACGTGCGCCAGGAACCTCGTGATATTCTCCAGGACATACCGGGTGTGGAGATGGTCCATATGCCAAATTCCGACCGTTGCTGTGGAAGTGCAGGAATCTATAATATTACGAATCCTGAAATGGCCGATGCCGTACTTGAAAGCAAAATGCAAAATGTTCCCGGGGATGTAGAAATGATCTCGATGGGAAACCCGGGATGCATGCTGCAAATGGCAATGGGTGTCCAAAAATACGGCCGGAACCAAAAAATCGTCCATACCGTTCAACTGCTTGACTGGGCCTATCAAAAAGAAGATGGGAAGGAGCGGGTTTAGGTGGCATTTAAAAAGGTGAAATCCAGTGACAGGCATATCAATCAGCTGGCAAGGATCGTTGGCGGCAGCTCTTCCATCCTTTATCGAAAAGAAGATCTGCTCGCTTATGACTGTGATGGTTTTACGATTCATAAAGCATTGCCAAAAGCAGTTGTATTT
This sequence comes from Mesobacillus foraminis, assembly GCF_004340465.1. Taxonomy (GTDB): domain Bacteria; phylum Bacillota; class Bacilli; order Bacillales; family Cytobacillaceae; genus Mesobacillus_B; species Mesobacillus_B foraminis. The sequence continues at coordinate 93,770 of NZ_SLVV01000012.1, forward strand.
CCTAAAAATACTATTGAAGTTTCAGAAGTCGTAAGATATTGCCACGAACACAATTTGCCGTTCCTTGCCCGTGGAGCAGGTACAGGCCTAAGCGGCGGAGCTATTCCGTTAAATGAAGAAGTGATTATTTCCATGGTCAGAATGAAGCGGCTTTTGAGTGTCGACCTGGAAAATAGAAGAGCTGTAGTGGAGCCTGGATTTGTAAATCTTAAACTGACAAACTCGATTTCGGACAGAGGTTATTATTATGCTCCGGATCCTTCAAGCCAGTATTGCTGTACCATCGGCGGAAATGTCGCTGAAAATGCCGGAGGTGCTCACTGTCTGAAATACGGGGTTACTACGAACCATATTTTAGGGCTTGAGGTGGTCATGCCGAATGGAGAGGTTATTGAAATCGGAAAAAATGGGATTCCGGATGAACCGGGTTATGATTTGCTGGGATTGATCACTGGATCCGAAGGAACTCTTGGTATTGTTACCAAAATAACCGTCCGTATATTAAAAAATCCGGAAGCTAAACAAACTGTGCTTGCTTATTTTAATCATGTTTCTGACGGAAGCCAGGCGGTATCCGATATTGTTTCTGCAGGGATTGTTCCTGCCGCTCTTGAAATGATGGATAAGGTGGCCATCGAAGGAGTGGAAGCAGCTGCATACCCAGTTGGACATCCAAAAGACATAGAAGCTGTCCTGCTGATTGAAGTGGACGGAATTTCAGCAGGCATAGATGAGCAAATCCGCCAAATACTCGATGTGTGCAGGAACAGGAATGTCAAAGAGGTGAAGGTTGCACGGGACGAAGCGGAACGCGGGCGCTGGTGGGCCAACAGGAAAACAGGCTTTGGGGCAATGGGTGCCATTTCCCCGGATTACCTCGTTCAGGACGGCGTCATTCCCCGGAGCAAGCTTCCTGAAGTGTTGAGCAGAATTAACCAGATTAGCAATGAGTCGGGTTTAAGGATTGCAAATATCTTTCATGCGGGTGATGGGAACCTTCATCCCCTGGTGCTGTTTGACGCCAGAAAGCCTGGAGAAACTCAAAAAGCGCTTGAGGCAGGGAGCGCCTGTCTGAAGGTCTGTGCAGATGTTGGTGGTACGATTACTGGTGAGCATGGTGTCGGGATTGAAAAAAAGGAAGAAATGCGTTTTGTGTTCAGTGATGAGGAAATAAAAGCGCAAACGGATATCAGGGAAGTGTTTAATCCAAAGAATCTGTTGAATGCCGGCAAGCTGTTTCCTGCTCCTGGCCGTTGTGCCGAGGTCAAAAAAGAAATAAAAGCCGCGGCGTCTTCCTGAATAAATAATATTGTGAAAACAAATTGGAGGCACTTACATTTCTATGATATCATGTCGATGTATTGATTTTATGCTTATTTGTCCATAGCAGACTAGTAAAAATGAAGACTGGTTTTCACTGGCTGCTGCTAGACGTTTTTTTATTTTACTATTATTAATGAGACTTAGGATTGGGAGGAACGAGAAATGACAGAGTATGTAAAAACGGGCAGTATCCAAGTGGCAAAGGAATTGTTTGATTTTATCAATTCGGAGGTTATTCCCGGAACCCATGTAGAACCTGATACGTTTTGGAGAGGGCTCGGGCAGCTCATTCAGGATTTTGCTCCCAAAAATAAAGAGCTGATTTCAAAAAGGGATGAGCTTCAGGCCCAAATTAATGACTGGCACCAGGAAAATGGAGGAGAGTTTAAGTTTGAAAGCTATAAAGCTTTTTTAAAGGAAATTGGTTATCTGGAGCCCGAGGTTGATGATTATGAGGTTCAAACTGAAAACGTGGATGAAGAAATTGCCGTAAAAGCGGGGCCTCAGCTCGTTGTTCCCGGTGATAACGCCCGCTACGCGATAAATGCCGCCAATGCCCGCTGGGGGAGCCTTTATGATGCTTTGTATGGCACGGATGCCCTCAGTGAAGAAGACGGAGCCGACCGTGGTCTTGGCTATAATCCTGTCCGGGGCAACAAAGTCATTCAGTACGCAAAGACCTTTCTTGACCAGACAGTCCCGCTAAAAGATGCCTCCCATGACGATGTCGTTAAATATCAAATAGTTAACCGCGAATTAGCGGCAGTCCTGCAGAATGGTGAAACTGCCACCCTTATTGAAGGTGAAAAGCTTGAAGGGTATCGTGGCAGGCCGGAGGAGCCAGCAGCAGTACTTCTGAAAAACAATGACCTATATCTTGAGATTCAAATTGATCCCTCGCACCCAATTGGGAAAAGTGATAGAGCTGGTGTAAAAGATATCGTTCTGGAAGCAGCGATTACAACGATTATTGATTGTGAAGACTCGGTCGCCGCCGTGGATGCAGAAGATAAAGTCTTAATTTACCGGAACTGGCTAGGATTGATGAAAGGAGACCTGTCTGCGACCTTCAGGAAAAATGCGAAAACCATGACCCGGACGCTCAATCCTGACAGGAGCTATATATCCTTGACGGGGGAAGACTTTACTTTGCGCGGACGCTCCCTCCTGTTTATTCGAAATGTGGGCCATTTAATGACAAATGATGCCATCCTTGATCAAAACGGCCAGGAAGTTCCAGAAGGCATACTTGATGGAGTGTTCACCAGCCTGATTGCCAAACATACCATTCTGGGAAATGGCACCTACCAAAATTCCGTTAAAGATTCTATCTATATTGTCAAGCCGAAAATGCACGGATCTGAGGAAGTGGCTTTTGCGAATGAACTTTTTGACAGGATAGAAGATTTGATTGGGGTGAAACGGAATACCTTAAAAATAGGCGTGATGGATGAGGAACGCCGAACCTCACTTAATCTGAAGGCATGCATCAAACAGGTTAAAAATCGGGTTGTCTTTATCAACACAGGATTTTTGGATCGTACCGGAGACGAAATGCATACTTCCATGGAAGCTGGCCCAATGGTCAGAAAAAATGATATGAAATCCTCCCGGTGGCTTCAGGGGTATGAGAAGTCCAATGTATATACTGGCCTGAATGCTGGATTGCAGGGCCGTGCGCAAATTGGCAAGGGAATGTGGGCTATGCCTGATTTAATGGCTGAAATGCTGAAGCAAAAAATTGGCCATTTAAATGCTGGTGCCAATACAGCATGGGTGCCATCACCGACTGCGGCGACCCTCCATGCCCTTCATTACCATCAGGTTGATGTAAAGGTTGTACAGGATGAACTGAAGCTGGAAGTAAAGGACTTACGAGATGAAATCCTTCAAATACCGGTAGCGAAAGATGCTCAGTGGAGTCCTGAAGAAATTCAGGAGGAGCTTGATAATAATGCACAGGGAATCCTCGGTTATGTTGTCCGCTGGGTAGAGCAGGGAATCGGCTGCTCAAAGGTCCCGGATATAAATAATGTCGGCTTGATGGAAGACCGCGCTACATTAAGGATTTCAAGCCAGCATATTGCTAATTGGCTCCGCCATGGCGTGTGCTCGGAAACACAGGTAATGGATACGCTTAAAAAGATGGCTAAAGTCGTTGATAAACAGAATGAGGGTGATCCAGCTTACCGTCCAATGGCGGAAAACTATGAACATTCTGTTGCTTACCAGGCAGCCTGTGACCTTGTGTTTAATGGCCGTGAACAGCCTAATGGCTATACTGAGCCAATCCTGCACCGCCGGCGTCGGGAGGCAAAGGCGAAGTTTGCCCTAAAGTCTTGATGAGTGCCTGAAGCAGGGGGCATTCTGCTAGTGCAGAATGCCCTGTAGTACATAAAACCAATTCCTAATAAAGGAGGAAATATTAGTGAAGTTTGCAAGGTTTACGGTTGAATCAGCACACCATACAGGAATCCTTGAAGGGGATACAATCAGGGAAATAAAAGGGGATCCATTTACAAATTGGACTTATACGGGAAACGTATTTCTATCCAGTCAGGTCAAGTTTCTAGCTCCTCTTGAACCGAACCAGATCGTCGGCATTGGCGCCAACTATGTAGCAAAAGTGGAGGAAATCCCCGAGGAATTGCCTGCCATCCCAGTCTTTTTCTTCAAGCCAGTCTCTTCTGTCATTGGTCCTGAAGAAGATATCATCATCCCAGAGGGCATTGAACAGGTTAAATTTGAATCAGAATTGGCAATCGTCATTGGCAGGGAAGCGAAAAATGTTCCTGAATCGGAAGTGCTCGATTATGTATTTGGCTATACTGTGGGGAATGATGTGACAGCACCCCAATTTTTCCGCCAGGATGGTCATTGGACAATCGGTAAGGCATTTGATACATTTACGCCCCTGGGGCCGGTTATTGAAACGGAATTGGACCCTTTTGCAGTAAAAGTGGAAGCGAGGCTTAATGGAACAGAAAAACAAAATAGCGCGACTGATTTGATGATCATTCCAATTCGAAAGATGATCTCGTATTTATCGAGTGTCATGACGTTAAAGCCTGGGGATGTGATTTTAACTGGAAGTCCTCTAGGCGCTGAAATGGTTCATGCAGGTGATGTCATTGAATGTGATATTAAGGAAATTGGTACTTTAAAAAATACATTCGTAACAGCAAGAGAGAGCGCGAGTGTTGTATAAATGAATAAATATGCACCACCATATCTTATGTTGGTATAGTGGAATATTAAAATATCTGCGACCTATATATATAGGAAACAGATATTTTTTTATTTGTATAAAATATTCAAAAAATTATTGTAATTCTGTTAATACCTCCGTATAATCTTATAATATAAGGATGTCGTGTTATATAACACCTCTAACAGGGAATAACAGGAGTCCTTCTTTTTGACCCGATAAAAAATAAGGAGGTAGATGTTTTGAGCACAGGTTTACTGGCATTTTTATCATTATTGCCGATCATTGCGGTGGGGGTCTTTCTGGTTGGTTTAAGATGGCCTGCAAGCAAGGCGATGCCAATCTCCTATTTAGTAGCAATAGGGCTGGCATTGTTCATTTGGAAAGTGCCTGGGGTTAATGTTGCAGCAGCTTCCATTAATGGCCTCGTGGTAGCGGGTACACTTCTTTACATAATATTTGGGGCTATTCTTTTATTAAACACACTGCAAGAAAGCGGTGGTTTAAGAACGATTCGTCAACGTTTCACAGATATTACAGAAGACCGCCGCATTCAGGTGATTATTGTTGCCTGGCTGTTTGGATCCTTTATTGAAGGGTCAGCAGGATTTGGTACACCTGCGGCAGTTGCGGTGCCCCTTCTAGTGGGTCTTGGGTTTCCAGCAATGGCAGCAGTTGTAGCCGGGATGGTGATCCAAAGTACCCCAGTATCATTTGGTGCTGTTGGCACGCCAATGCTGGTGGGGGTCGGTACAGGTTTATCGGCAGACCCGAGCATCACCAATAATGTGACAGAACTTGTCTCCTTTATTGCGGCAAAAGTGGCACTTCTCCATATGGCAGCGGGGACACTTATCCCATTATTCGTTGTAGCGCTGATGACCAGGTACTTTGGTAAAAACAAGTCGTTTACCGACGGAATCAAAATCTGGAAATTCGCTTTGTTTTCATCCTTCGCAATGACCATTCCGTATGTAATAGTGGCTAATGTGCTTGGTCCTGAGTTCCCGTCCATGATTGGAGGTCTGGTCGGCTTGGCCATTGTCGTATTTGCAGCAAAAAAAGGCTTCCTCATGCCCCCTAAGGAAGAAGTTTGGGATTTTGAAGAAAAGTCAAAATGGGATCCAGAATGGAACGGCAGGCTGGAGATTAGAGATATTGTTCATAAAAGCGGAAGCATGAGTATGTTCCGTGCCTGGATGCCATATGTTTTAGTGGGCTTGTTATTAGTATTGTCAAGGTTGAAAACGTTTCCATTCTTAGGCTGGCTCCAGTCCTGGACATTGGCAGCAGAAGATATTTTCGGTTCTGGCATAACAGCAAGCTTTCAGCCGCTTTACTCACCGGGGACTATTTTTATCCTTGTATCTTTAATCACATTTTTAATGCATGGTATGAATAGAAGTGCATACAAGAGGGCGGTTAAGCAATCTGCCAAAACCATGGTTGCGGCTTCGACTGCATTAGTATTTACAGTTCCAATGGTTCAAGTGTTCCTGAACTCTGGCGGTGGTGCTGCAGGCTTTGAACGGATGCCGATTGAACTGGCAAATGGAATCGCCTCACTGGCGGGGGAATACTGGCCAGTCTTTGCAACCTTCATTGGCGGAATTGGGGCATTCATAGCCGGAAGCAATACGGTCAGCAATATGATGTTCGCCTTGTTCCAATATGATGTCGGTGCACAGATCGGTGTCGACCCAACCTGGATTGTTGCTTTGCAGGCTGTTGGCGGTGCAGCAGGAAATATGATTTGCGTCCATAACGTGGTCGCTGCATCAGCGGTGGTTGGACTGGTAGGCAAAGAGGGAATTGTAATCAGGAAGACGCTGCTTCCGTTCGTCTATTATGCACTTCTGCTTGGAGCACTCGGTTATTCCATTGTCTGGTATGCAGAAAAGGGGCTATTGAATCTTGGTACATTTATAGTGGCGCTGATTGTGATGGCAGCCGTCTATATTATTGCCGGTAATAAGAGGCGGGCTAACCGGCTGACCATCCCTGCTCCGCCCGGCGGGAAGTCTTTTTAATGAGCTTTTAAAAGACAAAGAAGGCCGAAGTACTCAGTAAGAGTATAAGGCTCTTCTTTTTTTATATGATAGAGCCATTCATTAGCCAGAAAGCCTTAATCGATTATAGAAAAGGAGTCACTTTGCGAATCTTCTTCTGTGCTGAACCCGGTGCATGACAATCCTGGATGTTAATGGTTTCTTTCGGGATTGATTCATTCTATAATATTGGTAGTAATCAAAAGGATAGAGAGTTGAGAGTAATGACAACCATCGCCGATATAGCGAAAATAGCAGGTGTTGCAAAAAGCACGGTTTCCAGGTACCTCAATGGCGGTTCTATTAGTGAACCGACCAAAAGGAAGATTGAAAAAGTAATCGATGAAACTGGTTATTCGCCTAATACATTTGCCCAAAGTTTAAAAGCAAAGAAGACAAACATTATTGGGGTGATTGTCCCCCGCCTTGATTCCTATGCCGCATCCCGCACCATGATTGGAATCGACCAACAGTTAAGAGATCTGAATTGCCAAATGCTTATATCGAATTCAGGCCAGGAAATAGAACGGGAAATTGAGAATATATATACCTTGTCAAAGCAGAAGGTTGCAGGAATGATCCTTTTAGCTACGGAGATTACCGATAAACACATTGAAGCTTTCGAAGCCGCAGGAATCCCGGTCATGCTGGTAGGGCAGCAGCATGAGAAACATTATAGCCTCATCCATAATGATTTTGACGCTGCATTCGAGATAGGAAGGCATGTGCTGGAAAAGGGGCATAAGAGAATAGCGTATTTAGGTGTAACTGAAAAGGATATTGCTGTCGGGGTTAAAAGGAAAGAAGGATTTCAGGCAGCCATAGAACACAGGAATGTGAACGTGAAATTTTTTAAAACAAAATTCTCGATCAATGATGCCGTAGACAAGGCCTCAGAAATCATTGACCTGTTTAAGCCGACCGTCATTGTATGTGCTACAGACAATATTGCCATCGGTGCGCTCAAAGCAGCATACAACAAGGGGATGAAAGTGCCTGAAGACCTTTCGATAACGGGATTCGGCGGCTACGAGATAACCGAAATGATGAATCCAGGCCTGACAACTGCAAAATTCTTTTACAAGGAAGCAGGCGAAATCGCAGCCACAAATATTGTTAAGGCAGTAATGGGAGAAGAAATTCCACTCCTCCATGTATCAAATTTTAAAATTATTGAGAGAGAAAGCGTTGACAATCTTGAATAGCGTGTTATACTTCAATTAAATTCATATGGAACCGTTTTTATTTTATTTAGATAAAAAAGGAACCGGTTCCGAAATCATTTTTTTTGTTTTCCATTGGAACCGGTTCTATTTTATGTATATTTGGAACCGGTTCCCAAAACAGGTTCACTAATAGCAAAAGGTTTAAAAAGACAATAATAAAACAAGGGGGATCACGATGGACTATAAAGGAATAGCGCAGGAAACACTTGCTGCATTAGGCGGGAAGGAAAATGTGGCAGCTGCTGCACACTGTGCCACAAGACTGCGACTGGTGTTAAACGATGAAAGTATTGTTGACCAGGCGAAATTGGACAGCATGGAAGCTGTAAAAGGAACGTTTTCGACAGGAGGACAATTCCAGATTATCTTCGGATCAGGAACCGTTAATAGTGTATATAAAGAATTCGCTCAGCTGTCCGAACTTTCAGAAATGTCGACAAAGGATGTTAAGGATGCAGGGACAAAAAAGTTGAACCCTCTGCAGCGATTTGTAAAGCTGTTATCTGATATCTTTGTCCCGATTATCCCTGCGATTGTAGCAGGCGGTTTACTGATGGGACTCAATAATCTCTTGACTGCCGAGGACTTGTTTATAAGTGGAAAATCCGTTATTGAAGCCTATCCTGGCATGGCTGACCTTGCTGCTTTGATTAATACATTTGCAAACGCTGCATTTGTATTCCTTCCCATCCTGATCGGGTTTTCAGCGACCCAAAGATTTGGCGGCAACCCATATTTGGGTGCAGCTCTTGGAATGCTAATGGTTCACCCGGATCTGCTGAATGGCTGGGGATACGGGGGAGCCCTCGTTAATGGCGAGATACCGGTATGGAAAATATTTGGCTATGAGATTGAGAAAATTGGCTATCAGGGAACAGTCCTTCCTGTTCTGGCCGCTTCCTACATCCTTGCTAAAATTGAAACCTCTTTAAGGAAGGTTGTTCCTTCAGCACTTGATAATTTATTGACACCATTGCTGACAATCTTTGTTACAGGCATCTTGACTTTTACACTTGTTGGACCGGTGACTCGCGCGGCCGGAAACCTGCTTTCAGACGGAATTATCTGGCTGTATGATACAACTGGATTCATCGGAGGGGCTGTTTTTGGTTTACTTTACGCACCGGTCGTTATAACCGGGATGCATCACAGCTTAATCGCGGTAGAAACACAACTGTTGGCAGACATTGCAAAAACAGGAGGTTCCTTCATCTTTGCAATTGCTGCTATGTCCAATATTGCCCAGGGTGCAGCAACTCTTGCCGTCCTTGCTACGACGAAAGATTCTAAATTAAAGGGAACTTCTTCTGCAGCAGGAATTTCGGCACTTTTAGGAATCACTGAACCTGCCATGTTTGGAATTAATCTGAAAATGAGATATCCATTTATAGGAGCCATTATTGGGGCAGGTGCAGCATCAGCTTTCGTGACATTCTTTAAAGTGAAGGCTGTGGCCCTGGGGGCGGCCGGTCTCCCTGGAATCATATCCATCAAGCCTGGAGCTATTGTTTCTTATATTATCGGCATGGCTATTGCATTTGCAGTCGCATTCATAACAACGATTATACTGGCAAAGAGAGAGGCAAAGAAAGAAGGCCGTTCAGCCGGCAAAAGTGCAGCGGCTTAAATAAACCTGCAAAAAGTGGAGAATCTTTTTGATTCTCCTTCTTATTTTAAGGAGTGACAACTTATGGCGTGGACAAAAGAACAGCGTTACAGAAAAATTGAAGATGTTCCTGAACAGGAGATGTCGGAGCTTTCCAAGAGGGTAAATGGCTCTCCATGGAGGCAGCTATTTCATATCCAGCCCGTAACTGGCCTTCTGAATGACCCAAATGGCTTTTCTTTTTATAACGGTGAATATCACTTATTTTACCAATGGTTCCCGCTTGGACCTGTACACGGTTTAAAGTATTGGTATCATACGAAATCAAGGAATCTTGTTCACTGGGAAAATGCCGGGATAGCCCTGGCGCCGGATGACTATTTTGACAGTCATGGAGCATATTCGGGAAGTGCAATTGAACACGAAAACCAGCTCTACCTGATGTATACAGGGAATACTCGGGATAAAGATTGGAATCGGCATCCCTATCAGTGTCTGGCCGTTATGGATGAAACTGGTGAAATTGAGAAGCTTGGCCCGGTCATCCCCGAAGTTCCCGAGGGATATACAGATCATTTTCGGGATCCCAAGGTATGGAAGGAGAATGGCTTTTTCTATGCCGTGATCGGTGCACAGAGAGAGAATGAAACAGGCTGCGTCTTGTTATTCAAATCTAGCAATCTTAAAGATTGGGATTTTGAGGGGGAAATCCAGACTAGTCTGAAGAACTTCGGCTATATGTGGGAATGTCCTGATTATTTTACGATGGAAGGTCACGGGATTCTTTTATTTTCTCCGCAAGGATTGGCCCCCGATGATGATCATTACAATAATATTTATCAGTCGGGTTATTTGATTGGCGAGACCTTGAATCTTGAAAATCATGAATTCATGCACGGGCCGTTTATCGAGCTCGATAGAGGATTTGATTTTTATGCTCCGCAATCCACGAAGGACTCTAGCGGGCGAAGAATTTTGGTTGGCTGGATGGGTCTGCCGGAGATTAATTACCCGACTGATCAGGATGGCTGGGCTCATTGCTTGACGATTCCAAGAGAATTAACCATTAAAGAAGGAAAACTCCTCCAAACTCCTGTGGACGAACTAAAGGTTCTGCGCGGGGACAGAATCGATGTGGAAGCCCGGCTGTGTAATGAAGGGAAAGGGTTCGATGGGTTTCAGGGAACAGCCTATGAAATGAAGGCGGAATTTTCTAACTGGACAGCTTCCGAAGCTGGGATCGAGCTGAGGACGAGTGAAAAGGAAAAGACGGTCATAAAATATGATTCAGTAAATAAAAAAGTGGTGTTTGACCGTTCATTGTCAGGTCAGCTTCCGGGTGAGGAGTTCGGAACAACTAGGTCCTGTCAAATCGATGACACAGGCAAGCTGTCTTTCCGTATCTTTGTTGATACCTCATCTGTGGAGATTTTTGTAAATGAAGGGGAAGCGGTTTTTACAGGGCGTATTTTTCCTGGCAAAGACAGCAAGGGTATCCGGTTCTTTGCCAGAGATGGGCATGTTCAATTGAAAGCTGTTAAATGGGATATTATCAAATAAATATAATTGAGGTGATCACATGGGAAAACTATATTCAATTGGGGAAGTGCTGATTGACTTCATCCCGTTGCAAAAAGGAGTTCCGTTAAGGGACGTTTTATCATTTGAACGTGCCCCGGGAGGAGCGCCCGCAAATGTAGCGGCCGCAGCGGCGAAATTTGGAGGGGAATCTTCGATCATCACCAAGCTGGGAAAAGATGCGTTTGGGGATTTTCTTGTAGAACAATTGAAAAATGCAGGTGTAAAAACAGACAAGATCCTCCGTACAGCCGAGGCAAATACAGGATTGGCTTTTGTTTCTTTAAAGGAAGATGGCGAACGGGATTTTTCATTTTATAGAAAACCTTCTGCAGATTTATTATTCAAGGATTCGGAGATTCATCCAGAGTGGTTTGTTAAAGGAGACGTGCTCCATTTCTGCTCGGTAGATCTTGTCGAAAGCCCAATGAAATTTGCCCATAAAAAAGCTATTGATGCAATGAAGAAAAACGGTGGATTAATCAGCTTCGATCCCAATGTCAGGCTGCCTCTCTGGGAATCTAAAGAACAGTGCCGAACTGCTATCCTGGAATTTCTGCCGGAAGCTCACCTCATTAAGGTGTCTGATGAAGAACTGGAATTTATTACAGGTATTAAAGATGCGGAAGCTGCAATCCAGTCGCTGTTTAGAGGAGATGTACGTGCTGTAGTATACACAAAGGGGGCACAAGGTGCAGACCTTTATGTTAAAGGCAATAAATTCACTTCAAAAGGCTACAGCGTTCAGGTCCAGGATACCACTGGAGCCGGCGATGCATTTATAGGAGGGTTCCTTTACAAATTGCTCATGACTGAAGCTGTGCCTGAAAATATTGAGGAGATATTGTCGCAAAATTACAGAGAAATTCTCTCCTTTGCCAATGCTAGCGGTGCTTTGACTACAAAAGGGAAAGGTGCCATTTCTGCGCTTCCGACAAAAGAACAGGTTGAGGAATTAACTAAATAGAATCTCATGGGCCCGTCTTGGGCCTTTTTATTATGGTTCAGGAGGACCTTCATTTACCTCTCCAAAGAAAAGAAACAAATGCTGCTGTGTAATAAATCGACATTTTCCGGGAAATAAACCGAAAAGTGATCATGATAATCAGGGTGGAACGGCAATTAGTAAGGTATACTGTTATTTGGAGTTTATTATGATCTATTGTTAATAAGGAGTTGTGATGTAATGTCCATATTGGTTACAGGTGGCGCCGGGTATATTGGCAGCCATACGGTTATGTATCTAAAGGAACGCGGAGAGGATGTCATTGTTCTTGATAACCTTCAAAAGGGGCATCGTGCTGCCTTGTCAGATGTAAAATTGTATCAGGGAAACCTGCAGGATGAATCGCTGCTGGATGAGATCTTTACTTCCAATCATGTGGATTCCGTCATTCATTTTGCGGCCAATTCACTTGTTGGCGAAAGTGTTGAAAAACCCCTTGAATATTATGAAAACAATGTCATAGGTTCCTACCATCTCATCAAAAAAATGGTTGAACATAAGGTACTGAAAATCGTTTTTTCTTCTACTGCTGCTACATACGGAAATCCTGTCCGTGTTCCAATAATGGAGGAGGATCCTACCGTACCTACAAATCCTTACGGAGATACAAAGCTTGCAATTGAAAAGATGCTTCAGTGGGCCGATGGAGCATACGGCTTAAAGTCTGTATGCCTTCGCTATTTTAATGCGGCAGGTGCAGATCCGGAAGGGAAAATTGGGGAAGATCATACACCTGAATCCCATCTGATTCCAATTATTCTTCAGGCAGCACTTGGCCAGCGGGATAAGGTCTCCATTTTCGGGGATGATTATCCCACTGAGGATGGCACGTGCATTCGTGATTATATTCATGTTCTGGACCTTGCGGATGCCCATTATCTGGCATTGAAAAAAATAAGTGAAACAGGTGAAAGTGGTATTTATAATCTTGGGAACGGTACTGGTTTTTCGGTAAAACAAGTCATCGACACATGCCGCATTGTTACAGGCAATGAAATTCGCGCAGAGGTTGCACCAAGGCGTGCGGGAGATCCGGCGGTCCTGATTGCATCAGCTGAAAAAGCAAAAACAGAGCTTGGCTGGAAACCTCAATACTCCGCTCTTGAGGAAATTGTTTCTCATGCCTGGAACTGGCACCAGCATCATCCAAATGGATATCAAGAATAAAAAAGTTCAAATGACAGCCTCTACCAAATCGGTAGAGGCTAATTTGCAGAGTTCACTGAAAAAGATCAACGATAAAACGCTATGTCCCTCACAATCCTGCAGGATAAATCTATTATTCTTATCAATGATCTGACAAGCAAAAAAGTACTACAGACGAAAAGCCCAGAATATGGGGAATGATTCAGTGTTTAATTTTAGATGAAAGAAAAGTATTTTTAATCGACTGTTTTTTAAACAAAAATATCTGTTTTTTTACTAGGAATTAAATGTCTTATGGTACTAAGATAAAACTTGAAAGTGCTTACATGTATTTTGAAGGGGGGAAATGGACAAACATCACAGACTAGTCAGAATCAATAAGAATGACAGAAGGGAAGGAAACTTATTGATTACGAAGAGGAAGCGGAGAGCAAGAGGCATTATTTCTTTATTTCTTTGTTTAGCTTTAATAATTTGCAGCATTCCGATTACCCAGCAGGAAGCAAGTGCCGCAGAGAATGATGTACTCAAGAAATTCGATTTTGGAACTTCCGACAGTGCCGTTATGGATGGATATACACAGGTAACACCGGACACAGCCTATACAAAAGAATTAGGCTACGGATTTGGTGATTCTGCAAAAGTAACAGCAGAAGATCGTAAAACTTCAGATAAAATTAAAACGGATTTTATTACAGCAACTGAAACCTCCTTCAACGTGGACCTTGAGCCAGGTGATTATTCGATTACCGTGGTGGCTGGAGATACAGAAGAGGCAACAAGTGTAGGGGTTAGCGCCCAAAATATTCAGAAGATTCAGGATACATCTGTCTTAAAAGGTGAATTCATTGAGCGTACATTCGACTTTGCCCTTGTGGATAACCAGCTGCAAATTACATTGACAGGCAGTACGCCAAAAATAAATTCTCTGGTTATCACTAAGCTCCCAGAACGGACAGCAGGCGAGTTTCCTTCAGTTTACATTGCTGGAGACTCCACAGTTCAGACCTATGATGAGTATTGGAAGCCTGAAGCAGGATGGGGACAGATGATTTCCCGTTTTTTTAATACGGATATCACATTTGAAAACCATTCAATTGGAGGAAGAAGCACAAAGTCGTTTATCAACCAGGGACGGCTGGATGCCATTTTGCGCGAAATCAAACCTGATGATTACTTCCTCATTCAATTTGGCCACAATGATGCTACCGTTTCAAACCCGGAACGATATGCCTCGGTGCCGGATTATAAAAATTATTTAAAAACCTATATCAATGGTGCCCGCCAGCGAGGAGCGACGCCAATTCTCGTTACGCCAGTAGGGCGGCGCGACTTTAATTCGGAAACAGGAAAATTCAATATCTCATTCCCGGAATATGTTCAGGGGATGAAGGAAGTAGCCGAAGAATTAAAGGTTGATTTAGTAGATTTAAGTGCGCTTAGCGTGGCTTACTATGACACGATCGGTCCAGAAGGGACCCTTTCTGTTTTCCTCCATACTGAACCAGGAATCTATCAGGCTTTCCCGAACGGATCGCAGGATAATACACATTTCCAGGAGTATGGAGCCATTCAAATTGCCCGTTTGCTTTCAGGCGGAATTAAAGAGCTGGATATTCCGCTCTCAGAGTATGTGAGGGATATTGAGCCTCCAGCGAAGCTTCCTGAACGGCCGGAAGGTGTTACAGCCAGCAGCATCAGCAATGCGGGTGCCCAAATAAACTGGGAAGCATCGGAAGGCGCTGATATTTACAAGATTTACAGAAAACTTTCTGCAGACAGCACGTACAGCCTGATTGGGACTTCTACCATTCCACGGCTCAATATCACCGGCATGGAAGAAGGAAAGAGATATGATGTTGTTGTAACAGCCGTCAATGGCAAAGGAGAATCAGCCCAATCTGAACCTGTCTCATTTACGACTAAGGAGGCTACCCTGAAATTTGACTTTGGGCTGGCAGGAAACCCAATTGCCGAGGGTTATACAGGGGTGAACCTGTCTACTTTGTATACTCCTGAAAGAGGCTACGGAATTGTCGACGCCGCAGGAATGATTGGCCGTGACCGCGGAACTGGCGGAGATCTTCTGCGTGACTGGCTTGGATATTTTAATGTCGGCTGGAAATTCAATGTTGACCTGCCAAACGGACTTTATGCAGTAAAAGTGCATGTGGGAGATTTCTTGGGAAGCGCAAGAACCACCTTGCAGGTAGAGGGAAAAGACTACGGCAGTATTTCTGCTCCTAGCCGGAACGCGACTTCAAAGGTAGTACCAGATGTTTCGGTAACAGACGGCCAAATGAACTTTGCCTTTGGCGGATCAACAGGAATTGTAAACGGTCTTGAAATTACACCAATTCTGGCTGCACCGGCAGGACTGAAGGTGAGTGAGCAGTCCTTAAACGCTGAAGAGCCATTTGTGAAACTGGACTGGAATGCTGTTGAAGAGGCAGTGAAATACAATGTTTACAGGAAAACGGCAGGTGCAGCTGACTTTGTTAAAGTCGGCAGTGCAGAAGCCAATTCTTTCACTGATAAATCTGTGGATGTGGGAATGGAGTATGAGTACACAGTAACTACTGTGGATAATGCAAAAGTAGAAACAGTGCCTTCTGCTCCGCTTAAAGTATCCATGATCAATCCTGAGCTGCCAGCACCATCGGCTCCGGCAAACCTCCAGGTTGGAAAGGTAAACAAAAATGACCTTACCATCAGCTGGGATAAAACTGAAGGTGCAGTAACCTACAGCATTTACCGCTCCAAGAAGAAGGACGGCAAATATGAGTTTATTGGCAAAACAAAACAAACCGTCTACAAGGATGATACCGTTTTGACCACGATACCGTATTTTTACAAGGTAGCTGCTGTTAATGCAGGGGGAGTCTCGCCGCTGTCCGACAGTCTTGAAACTCCAGCGGTAACTGTGTTGAAAAAGCAAATGGAGGAGCTTGACCGCGCTCCAGTGGCAGTGAAAACGGAAAACGGTGTGCTTGTCAGCTGGAGGATGCTTGGAACCGATTCAGAAGACATCCGATTTAATGTGTATCGTGATGGAGAAAAGGTGAATAAGGAGCCGATTGCGAACAGCACTAATTTTGAAGATAAGGACGGAAAAGCAGACTCTAGCTACGAAATCCGTACTTTGATTGACGGGAAAGAAAGGAAAGCAGAAGGGAATATCAAGGTGCTGAGCAATAACTATTTCGATATTCCGCTGCAAAAGCCTGAGAATGGCGTAACACCGCTTGGAGATCCATACTCCTACCGTGCCAATGATGCGAGCGTCGGGGATTTGGACGGCGATGGACAATATGAACTTGTATTAAAATGGGATCCGACTAACTCAAAAGACAATTCTCAGGCAGGCTATACAGGAAATGTCTTTGTTGATGCCTACGAAATGGATGGGACCCGATTATGGCGCATCGACCTTGGCAAGAACATTCGCGCAGGTGCCCATTATTCGCCTTTCCTGGTCTATGATTTTAATGGGGACAGCAAAGCCGAAGTTGTTTTTAAAACGGCAGACGGGACTGTTGATGGAAAAGGGAATGTTATTGGCCGGGCAGACGCGGACCACCGGAACAGCACGGGTTATGTGCTGCAAGGGTCAGAATATCTGACTGTATTTGATGGCCTTACAGGAAAGGCTTTAGAAACTACGGATTATGAACCGCCGCGCGGAGATGTTTCTTCCTGGGGTGACTCCTATGGAAACCGTGTTGACCGCTTCCTTGCGGCTGTTGCGTACCTTGATGGTGAACAGCCAAGCATTGTGATGGCGAGAGGCTATTATACTCGTACGGTTTTGACGGCGTACACCTTTAAGGATGGCAAGCTGACAAAACAGTGGACGTTTGATACAAATGAGGAAGAGTACAGAGATTATGCAGGACAGGGATACCACAATCTCAGTGTAGGCGATGTAGACAAGGACGGAAAAGATGAAATTGTCTATGGGCAAATAGTGATTGATGATGATGGAAAAGGTCTCTATAATACGGGCTTGGGGCACGGCGATGCCCAGCATTTGAGCGACCATATTCCGGACCGGCCGGGACTTGAAGTCTTTGCTGTCCAGGAACACAAGGATGGCCCGTATGGATACGATATGCGTGATGCTGAGACAGGCGAGATTATCTGGGGAGTTAAAACGGGCCAGGATACAGGCCGCGGCCTTGCTGCGGATGTGGATCCAAGATACAGCGGATCTGAGGCCTGGGCAATAGACGGTGCCTGGAACAGCAAGTCCGGCGGAATGTATACAGCAAAAGGAGAGAAGATTTCGGAGTCGATTCCATCTTCGAACTTTGCGATCTGGTGGGATGGTGACCTGCTGCGAGAGTTAGTCGATCATAATTGGAACGATGAAAAATCAACCGGTGTAGGCACCATTGATAAATGGGATTATGAAAACAGCAAGCTCGTTAATCTGCTGACAGCCGATGGAACACAATCTAATAACAGCACCAAAGGAAACCCTGTCCTTCAGGCAGACCTGTTTGGAGACTGGCGTGAGGAAATCATCTGGCGGACAGATGACAGCTCTGCGCTTAGGGTCTATATGACTCCGGAAGCGACTGATAAACGCATCTTTACATTGATGCATGATCCGCAATACCGTTTATCCATTGCCTGGCAGAATGTCGGCTACAACCAGCCGCCGCATACCAGCTTCTTCCTGGGGGAAGGCATGTCCCAGCCGGCTTCCCCAAGTATAGATGTAGTGGAAATCGAGGATAAAAAAGCTCCAGAAACCACACATGAAATTACAGGGGAAGCAGTTAATGGATGGTATCGCGAACCTGTCAAGATCAGCTTTGCAGCTTTTGACAAATCAGGGGTTGAAGCCACCTATTATTCGCTGAATGATGAGGAAGCCCAAACAGGCGATTCTGTCACCATCAAGGAAGATGGCAAGTATGTACTAAGCTATTGGAGCTCGGATAAAGCTGGAAATATGGAGAAAAAGAATACTGTAGAGATCAAAGTCGATCAGACTGCACCTGAAATCACGTTCAATGTTGAAGACGGAACAGAATTCGGAGTGAACGAAACAGTAGAAATTTCATCAAAAGCAGAGGATACCTTATCAGGAATTGAATCCTTTACCGAAGCAGCCGTTTCAAAACCTGCTTATCAGCTTGGCCTTGGATCTCATTCCTTCACGGCAGAGGCGTCTGACAAAGCGGGAAATAAAGGGAGCCAAACTATCAAAATTATTGTGACTGTGAATTATGACAGCCTCGGAACGTTAACCTCACAATTTTTTGAAAATAAAGGGGCCGAGCCATATGCTGCGAAGCTGAAGTCTGCAAAGGCATCAGCAGAGGCAGGAAACACCAAAGCCAGGGATGGACAGCTGAATGCCTTTATGAATCAGGTGAATGCCCAGAGCGGAAAATCAATATCAAAGGAACAGGCAGAGATTCTGATTCAGTTAACTCAGTCTCTGATGAAACAGTAAGAATCATAGCTGGAGGAGATGGACACCACCGTCTCCCCAGCTTTTTTTTACTAATAAGAGGCGAGATTTGTGACAATATAAAGGCGGAAAAACCATTTGACCTGTTATGAAAATAAAGATAAGATGATTTATCAGGGAGTCCCCTCCATTTAAAATAAATGAACAGCTGTAACTAGCAGCTCCCAAACAGGCACTTGTCATTCTGACAAGAGTAAAGGCTTTCTTAAAGAGAGGTGAACAGCATGAAGATCCATAAAGTGATAAACAATAATGTCATTAGTGTCATAAATGAGCACAACAAAGAATTGGTCATTATGGGCAGAGGGATTGCTTTTAAGAAAAAGCCCGGTGATCCTGTCGATGAAGATAGTATTGAAAAGATTTTCACTTTGGAAAATAAAGATCTTTCCGAAAGATTTAAGACACTTTTATATGAAATTCCTGTTGAGTATATGGAAATATCCGATGAAATCATCAGTTATGCGAAAAAGGCTTTGGGGAGAAAGCTGAATGAAAGCATCTATGTGTCCCTTACCGACCATATCCATTTCGCAGTTGAAAGGCATCAGAAAGGCCTTGATATTAAGAATGCGCTTTTATGGGAAATTAAGCGGCTGTACAAGGAAGAGTATGAGGTTGGGGTCAAGGCGCTCCAAAGAATTAAGGAGAAGCTGAATATCTCACTGCCGGAGGATGAGGCTGGATTCATTGCTCTCCATATTGTAAATGCGGAATTGAATGATGAAATGACCAATATTGTGAATATCACAAAAGTCATGCAGGAAATTTTAAATATTGTCAAGTATCACTTTAAAATTGATTTTGATGAGGAATCATTGAATTATTATCGTTTCATTACCCACCTGAAGTTTTTTGCTCAACGATTATTTAACAAAACTTATATGGACAATGAGGACGATTTCCTTTATGACGTGATAAAAGAAAAATATCGTGAAGCATACCGGTGTACGGAAAAAATAAGGGAGTTTATATCTAAGAAATATAACTACGATATAAATGCGGAAGAAATGGTTTATTTGACTATTCACATTGCCCGTGTTGTAACGAGAAACTGACTAAGCTGAAATGAATTGAACTGAAAGCGTTGACAGCATTTTATGTTAATGTTACTATACCAATATAAATTAATACCTGATTTTTTAGGATTGTTACTGATCAGCAGGCAAAACCTAAATTGTCACTCTTATTTGCAGAATGAGGGCGTCAATTTAGGTTTTTTTATTTTATAAAACTCTGCAGCAGTGGCGGAAATACTGATCCGGACAGAAAATGCCGTTCCAATGCAGCCTAAAATAATCAGGGGAATGAAAATTCAATAAACATTAACAGGATTGTTACTGGTCAAGCAGGCAAAACCTGAGCAAAAGGATGAGGGTCTATTCCCTGTTCCTGTGCTCAGGTTATTTTTTTGCCAACAGGGAGACCATTAAGCCAGAAAAAGAGGGCAAAATAGACACCGGGGACGCATTCCTGATCCTGGTGTAGGTTTGGGGAAAAGTTACTATATGTCTGCGGGCAGAGGCAAGGTAACCCTGCCGGCAGACAGTTTTTAAATCGAACTATGATACTGTTAATACCATTTATGGAGGGATACATAATGAAGCATGCAAAGCTAAAGGATTTTCCAGATAACTTTTTATGGGGAGCATCAACATCCGCCTATCAGGTAGAGGGAGCCTGGAACGAGGATGGCAAAGGTCCTTCTGTGATTGACATGGCTAACCACACAGAGGGGGTTACGGACTTCAAGGTGACCAGCGACCATTACCATCATTATAAAGAAGATATTTCGTTAATGGCTGAGATGGGCTTTAAAACCTACCGTTTTTCGATTGCCTGGACCAGGATATACCCGGCTGGCTCTGGTGAATTAAATCCAAAAGGAATTGAATTTTACAACAACCTGATTGATGAACTGATTGATAAAGGAATTGAACCGCTAGTAACGATGTATCATTTTGATTTGCCCTATACCCTTCAGGAAAAGGGCGGCTGGTCGAGTCGTGAAACGGTTGACGCATTTGAAAACTACGCGAGAACGCTTTTTGAGAACTTTGGAGACCGTGTAAAATACTGGCTGACCATCAATGAACAAAATATGATGATCCTGCATGGAGATGCGATTGGAACAGTGGATCCGAATCTTGAAAATCCTAAAAAGGAACTGTATCAGCAAAATCATCACATGCTGGTTGCCCAGGCAAAAGCAATGAATTTGTGCCATCAGATGCTCCCTGGCGCGAAGATTGGCCCCGCTCCTAATATCGCCAATATTTATCCGGCAAGCTCAAGCCCGGAAGATATGATTGCGGCTGACAACTATGCCGCCATCCGAAACTGGCTTTATCTGGATATGGCTGTATATGGCCGCTATAATACAATCGCATGGAACTATATGGAGGAAAAAGGTTATATCCCTGTGATCCAGGAGGGGGATATGGAAATCCTCAAGAGTGCAAAGCCGGATTTCATTGCTTTTAACTACTATACTTCCCAGACAGTAGAAGCAAGCAGGGATAACGGTGAAGAAGCGGGTCATACAGGAGACCAGCAAATTTCGGTCGGAGAGCCTGGCGTTTATAAAGGGGCTAAAAACCCGAACCTAAAAGTAAATGAGTTCGGCTGGGAGATTGACCCTGCAGGTTTCAGGACAACGTTCCGACAAATTTATGACCGCTATCAGCTGCCTTTAATTGTTACCGAGAACGGGCTGGGGGCATTTGACAAACTGGAGGAAGGAGACATCATCAATGATTCCTACAGGATTGATTATTTAAGGCAGCACATTGAACAAATCCAGCTGGCAATCACGGATGGCGTAGAGGTATTCGGTTATTGCCCATGGTCTGCGATTGATCTGGTTTCTACTCATCAAGGTTCTAGCAAACGCTATGGGTTTATCTATGTAAACCGCGATGAATTTGACTTAAAAGACCTTCGCCGCATCCGGAAACAAAGCTTCTATTGGTATAAAGATGTGATTGCAACTAACGGAGCGAACCTTTAAGGGCCAGGAACCAAAGACAAGTAAAGCTTCTTGCGTAAAAATAGAAATGCCATTTGTGCAGCTGCTGCATGAATGGCATTTTTGTTGGGGGATGGGATGTGGTTTTGAATCCCTTCTATTGAAACCACTCTAATTAGGGCAGCATGGGTGGCAGGGGGGAAATAAATCGACTGCAATGCTTTATTCCCCAGAGAAAAGGCAATGTGACAACCTCTACAGTTAAGGAAGTTAAGCTTCTCAATGCCCGATGTTGAGGGTTTTCTTCTCTCGTACTCACAGGAAAGTTCATATGTAAAGCTGGTCTTTTTTATTGTTTCACAAGCAGGACACAGGTTTTTCAATAAACGGAAAGAATCGATGCATAAACAAAATTAATCGATGCATAACCGGGAAATCATCAATCGATAAATTGAAGGAACCGATGCATAATCGATGAGAAGGGTCTTTTTCCTCAGGTTATCTAGCTAAAATCAGATGGCAGGAGCATACTTATTCGAGTAACTGTTACCTTTTTAGTTGATAAACATAGTTTCTCGTTCCTTTTAAAAAAAGAAGCTTGTTTTTCCCTGCTTTCACAAGCAGGACACAGGTTTTTCAATAAAACAAGAGGTACCTTACATAACCCAAAATATTCGTTCGGCACCTGAGGATAATGGGAACAATATTTTGCAGGAAGGCTCCAGAAACGAATCAAGTCTGCCCCTTTGTAATAATCTATCGTAATTCCTATATTTGCTGCATAATCTTTTTCAAAACCTCTCCCCTTTGGATGAGATACCCTTTTAATTGGGGGATTTAAAATGGTAAGGTCCCCCAGCTAGTCATGTTAAGATATACCAGCAGGCTAAAATTTGTTATGATGGTTGGAGAAGATTATTAAACGGATTATTTGGAGGGACTATGAACGACTGGATTTTATCATTTATGGAAGAGTTCGGATATATTGGAATTATGCTTATCATCGCTTTGGAAAACCTTTTTCCGCCGATTCCTTCGGAGCTTGTGCTGCCGTTTGGCGGATTCATGACGACAACAACTAATTTGTCGGTTCCGGGTGTCATTATTGCCGCAACAATTGGATCGGTGCTAGGGGCCATCATCCTGTACTGGATCGGCAGACTGATTGATGTTGAGGTGCTGGAAAAATTCATTGACCGCTGGGGGCATATCCTTAGGATCACCAAAGAGGATATCCGATCCGCAGATAAATGGTTTTTAAAATACGGAAGCTGGACTGTTTTCTTTTGCAGGCTGATTCCGGTGGTGCGAAGCCTCATTTCCATACCAGCCGGGATGGCTAAAATGAAGTTCGGAACTTTTATCTTTTTTTCAACGCTGGGAACGATTATCTGGAATACGATTTTAGTGAGTTTAGGAGCAGCATTGGGTGCTTCCTGGGAGAATATCCTTGAATATATCGAGGTGTATAAATCGATTGTCTATGTCCTGATCGCCGCAATCGGCATCATTGTGATTGTCTGGTACATCAAGCGGAGACGAAGCTACCGTTAAGACCCGGGATTTGACATTTCAGATCTTCTGTTCTACAGTTAATGGTAGTAGATTTTTTTGTTTTTTAAAGGGGAGTAGCTATACAGTGAAGTCGTCATCCCGAGACTTGTTCTCCGGCTTTACTGGCAACAATTCCTGTTGTTTGCAAGACCTTTACTTTTTGGTAAAGGTCTTTTTTGCGTAGGGGCCTTTATTTTGGCAAGGCCCTATTATTTTTTAGACCTTTGCCTGACAGGTAAAGGTCTATTTATCGTTTTAGGGTGATGAGAATAGGAGGAAGCTAAAATGGAGGTTTCAATTTTGCTGGAATATGGGTGGGTACTGCTCGTCCTCATTGCTATGGAGGGTCTTTTGGCGGCTGATAATGCGCTTGTACTCGCCATAATGG
This sequence comes from Mesobacillus foraminis, assembly GCF_004340465.1. Taxonomy (GTDB): domain Bacteria; phylum Bacillota; class Bacilli; order Bacillales; family Cytobacillaceae; genus Mesobacillus_B; species Mesobacillus_B foraminis. Next base: position 117,306 of record NZ_SLVV01000012.1, read on the forward strand.
TGAAACATCTTCCGGAGGACAAGAGGAAAAAAGCATTATTCTACGGACTGGCCGGAGCCTTTGTCCTTCGCTTTGGGGCACTGTTCATTATCTCATTCCTGGCAGATGTATGGCAGGTCCAGGCGATTGGTGCCCTTTATCTCTTGTTTATGTCAATCAATCATATTTTTCGGAAGTTCGTTATGGGGAATGGGATAAAGGGAACGAAGAAAAAAAAGGGCACGGACACAAGAAAGTCTGGCGGTTTTTGGCTGACTGTTTTTAAAGTGGAAATTGCGGATATTGCGTTTGCCGTAGATTCCATTTTAGCTGCAGTTGCACTGGCTGTAACCCTTCCCAATACAGATATGCTCCGGATTGGCGGGCTGGACGGCGGGAAATTCCTTGTGATTTTTGCAGGAGGGTTCATTGGCTTGCTGATCATGCGCTTTGCCGCCAGTGCTTTTGTGAAGATTTTGGAGAAGCGCCCGGGATTGGAATTGGCCGCTTTCATTATCGTAGGCTGGGTAGGGGTTAAACTGGCCGTCTATACACTGGCGCACCCCGCTTTAGGGATTCTGCCTGAATCCTTTGCCCATTCAACTGTGTGGAAAACAACTTTTTATATCGTTTTGATTCTAATCGCTTTAGGAGGCTGGGTCTTTTCCTCCAAGGAGAATACAAAACGTCTGAAAAACAACTCAAAGGCATCATGATTGGATAAACCGCCAGCTGGCGGGCATGGCGGTTTTACCTTCCTTTATGTTGGAAGGAAAAACCTTAGTGAAATAACGGTCAATAACATACTCTATGTTTGTGCAGACTGAATGAATGTATGTCCTCCCATGATTTATTTCCACCCGTTGAGGGTAGACAATTAATTACATATGACTTTTTATTAATTGGAGGTGTAGGCCCATTTGATGCGGGCTGCCGATTGATTATTACAAATCTGATATTAGTCGCCATTCTCATAGCAGTTACCGGTTTTTTTGTAGCGACTGAATTTGCAATCGTAAAAGTTAGAACATCGAGGATTGAACAGCTGTTAGCCGAAGGGAGAAGCGGGGCTGAGGCCGCCAAGCAAGTAACCACACATCTTGATGAGTATTTGTCAGCCTGTCAGCTTGGTATCACGATTACCGCGCTGGGACTCGGCTGGCTGGGGGAACCGACAGTAGAAGACATTCTTAATCCTTTATTTGTGAAATGGAATTTGAATCCCTCAATTTCCCATATCCTGTCGTTCGGCATTGCCTTTGCGTCAGTCACCTTCTTGCACGTGGTTGTTGGGGAGCTTGCCCCTAAAACCGTAGCAATACAAAAAGCGGAAGAGGTTACCCTGGCTTTTTCACGCCCTATTATCTTGTTTTATAAAATTATGTATCCTTTTATCTGGGTCCTTAATAATTCCGCACGCCTTCTCGCCGGCATGTTTGGCCTCAAGCCCGCTTCAGAGCATGAACTGGCACACTCCGAGGAAGAGCTTAGAATCCTTCTGTCGGAGAGCTTTGAAAGCGGAGAAATCAATCAAAATGAATTGACGTACGTTAACAATATTTTTGAGTTTGATGAACGGATAGCCAAGGAGATCATGGTTCCAAGAACTGAAATAACATCCCTTGATATTTCTGATAACCTCGAAATCGTGCTTGAAACCATACAAATGGAGAAGTACACCCGTTATCCTGTAGTGGAAGGAGACAAGGATAATATTCTTGGAATGGTTAATATAAAAGAAATCCTCACGGCTAAAATTACCAGAGAGGAAATTAATAGTGAAAAGCCATTAGAGGATTATGTCAAGCCCGTCATCCGGGTGATTGAAACCATCCCGATCCATGATTTATTGGTTAAAATGCAAAAGGAACGGATTCACATGGCGATTCTTCTTGATGAATATGGAGGGACTTCTGGATTGGTTACTGTTGAAGACATCCTGGAGGAGATTGTTGGTGAAATCCGTGATGAATTTGACGCAGATGAAGTGGCGGACGTCCGAAAAATAGGCACAGATCAATATGTGTTAAGTTCAAAAGTACTTGTGGAAGAAGTAAATGACCTTCTTGGTACCGAGCTATCTGATGAAGAAGTCGATACAATCGGCGGCTGGTTCATGACCAGGAATATCGATGCCAAACCAGGTGACAAAATTGAGGAACAAGGCTATATTTTTAAAATAAAGGAGATTGAAGGCCACCACATCCTTTTCCTGGAAGTGGCAAAAAAATCACTTTAAAAGCCCTTAGCCAGGGCTTTTTTTATGTAGATTCTATTATTTGTTAGACCTTATAAAATTACACCGGAAGAAGGATGACTCTGCAGAGTCAGGGAATTGCTGCATCATTTCAGGTTTTAAATGTATTGGCGCCAACAGGAAGGATTTCGCCCCATATGTTAAAAAAACAGTTGAAGTTCCATTAAAAAACAGAGTCCTTTCATTTATTATGACTATTTACCCTGAACAATTCAAAATAGTAAAACTATAATGGTTTCGAGATATGGAAGGGTTTACAAAAAAGAGAGAGGTGCATATTATATGTTTGCGAAGGGAAAACCTGCTTTTGCAAGGAAAGCATTAACCGCCGCACTGGCACTGCCAATGCTCCTGACCGGAATAAGCGGTGCATCTGCTGCTGATGTGAAAAACCAGGCACCGCGACACAGCAAGGAAGTGCAGCTTGAGTACTTGGACAGAGGGCTGGCGGCAACGAAGACATCTGAAGGAATATTCCTCAGCTGGAGATTAAAAGGGAATGAGGTTACTGGGTTCTCTGAAAAAGGAATGACAGGTTCAAGCTTTAATGTCTACCGTGATGGCAAAAAAATAGCAACCGTCACGGACAGCACCAACTTCCTGGATAAAGAAGGGACAGTAGCTTCGGGGTACCATGTAAGTGCGGTAGTGGATGGAAAAGAAGTGGATCAAAGTTCTACCATCAGTCCATGGGCGAATTCATATTATGACCTGCCGCTTAAAAAGCCGGCAGATGGTGTTACGCCTGCAGGTGAAGCTTACACTTATTCAGCCAATGACATGAGTGTCGGCGATGTAGACGGTGACGGACAGTATGAGTATTTTGTGAAATGGGACCCTTCCAATTCAAAGGATGTCTCGCAAAAAGGGTATACAGGGAATGTATATATCGACTGTTATAAGATGGATGGAACACTCCTCTACAGAATTGATCTTGGAGTGAATATCCGGGCAGGGGCCCACTATACCCAGATGATGGTTTACGACTTCGACGGCGATGGAAAGGCCGAATCGATGTTTAAGACCGCACCGGGGACAAAAATCATCAAATATGATAAAAACGGCAATATTGCATCTGAAAAATACATAACCATGCCGAAGGAAGATTTAAAAGCAGGATACAGTCATGAAGATGACTACAGGATGAGCGCGGAAGATTATTATGACCATTTAGTGGAAATGTTCATGAGCTGGCATGAGCATGAAGAAGTGGTAAACGGCAATTGGCCCGAGTCCCTGGAGGAAGCATTTGGGATCGATAAGAAGTACAGTTATCCGCTCTCAAAGGAGGATGCTGAAAGCCTTGCCGACTATTTCATCGACGTTTATGCACCAGGACGGAGCTCCCGTAATGATTTGAGGACGTTCGAGGGCTTTATCGTGGACGGGCCTGAATACTTGACTGTGTTTGAAGGAGCTACAGGAAACGAACTGGAAACCATCCATTATAAAGAGGAGCGCCATGATGATGGGTTAATGTGGGGCGACTACGCGATGTCCAGGATTGAGCCTGGCAACCGTGTTGACCGTTTCCTTGCCGGTGTTGCCTATCTTGACGGAAAAAAACCATATGCTGTTTTTGCCAGAGGATATTATACAAGGGCAACGCTTGTTACGTACAGCTGGGACGGCAAGCATCTGAAGGAAAACTGGAGTGTGGACAGCGGCTGGACGCCAATGACGAACCCATTCAATGACAGCCCCCATGGAAGGGATGGCACGGATAAAGAATTTGGAACACTGACAACACAAGGGGCTCATTCATTGAGCACAGCAGATGTTGATGGAGACGGGAAACAGGAAATTGTCTATGGAGGAGCAACGATTGACCATGATGGGTCCTTGCTGTACAGCTCAAAGGGTACACTTCCTGAAGGCAGTTCAGCTCCCGGGACCATTGCTAGAATCGGGCATGGGGACATGCTGCATGTAACGGATATCGACCCTGACAGGGAAGGTCTTGAAATCTTTATGGTGCACGAAGGTGCATCAGGTGCTCCTTATGGATATACTTTGCGTGATGCCAAGACAGGCGAAACGATTTATGGCGGGTATACAGGAAAAGATACAGGCCGGGGCATGATTGGCGATGTGGATCCTGCACGCAGAGGGCTGGAGACATGGGCAGTAGGTCTATGGACCGCCCAAGGAGAGAAAATCAGCGATAAGGCCCCTGGGACGAATATGAATATAAAGTGGTCAGCTGATATGACTACCCAGATTGTCAACGGATCAGGAAATAGTACACCTTCCATCGATGATTGGAACAAGGGCAGAGTTTTGACGGCTGCGGATACAAGAACGAATAATGGAACGAAGGGCAACCCTTCTTTGGTGGCTGATATCTTCGGAGACTGGCGTGAAGAACTGCTTGTCCGGAAAGCAGACAGTTCAGCCATCAGAATCTATCTTAGTACTGAAGTAACGGACCGTAAATTATATACATTGATGCATGATGTTCAGTACCGCACGGGAATTGCCTGGCAGAACACTACCTATAACCAGGCAGCCTATCCGAGCTTCTATTTTGCTTCCGATACAGACTGGTCAAAGGTTCCGGTTCCTGAATTCTGGGCACCCCGCTCCTTATTCTTGCTTGAGGATCACATCAGCCAGTATCAGGAAAGCGGGGAATTGTCAGGAGCTTTATCCGCTCAATTGGCAAATACCCTGAAGCAGGCTCAGCACCAATTAGAAAAGGGATCCAATCAGCAGGCAGTAAAATTCCTGGAAAAATTCATAAGCCAGCTAAATTCCGGCAGTAAACAGGATGATCTTTCAGCAGAAGCAAAGGAAAAACTGACAGAAACCGTTCAAGGTTTCACTCAACAGCTGAAAGAGTAGAGAAAAGCAGGGAAGATTGTCACCAAAATAAATACGTTAGAGCCGTCCTGGACTTTTAGTTCAGGCGGCTTTATTTAGTTTTGTTTGGAATGTATTTATGTTGAAAATTTTTTAAAAAATGTTTGAATTTATGTATTCAAAAACAAACAAACATAGTATATAATAAAACACAGGTAAACAAATAAAAATTTACATAAAAGCAATACGGAGGGGAATTTTATGGTTAAGAATTTATGGGATAATGAAACCGCTTCACAGGTTTCCAAAGGGGTAGAGGAGTTAGTTTATCGTTCCAACCTAATTGGGTCTGACCGTGCAGTCTGCAACTGGGGCGGCGGAAATACATCAATGAAAACGATCGAAAAGGACTTCCGCGGCCGTGATGTTGAGGTTATGTGGGTAAAAGGAAGTGGCTCGGACCTCGCGACAATGAAAGCACATAATTTCACAGGTCTAAATCTCGAGGATATCCGTCCATTAATTGAACGTGATGAAATGTCCGATGAAGATATGGTTGCCTACCTTTCACACTGCATGATCGACAGCAAGCATCCACGTGCTTCCATTGAAACCCTGTTACACGCATTCCTGCCATTCAAGCATGTTGACCACACACACCCGGATGCTATCATCTCGATCTGCTGTGCGGACAACGGCAGACAAATTGCAGAAGAGATTTTCGGTAACCGCTATGTTTGGGTTCCTTATGTACGCCCTGGATTCACCCTTTCTAAAATGATTGCTGAAGGTGTAAAAAACAACCCTAATGCAGAGCTGGTCCTCATGGAAAAACACGGATTGGTCGTTTGGGGAGAAACTGCGGAAGAAAGCTACAATAAAACAATTGATATCATCAATGAAGCAGAACAATACATCAATGCAAAAATTAAGCCAGAAGCCGTTTTTGGCGGTCAAAAATACCAATCTCTTTCCGACGAGGAAGCAGCGTCTATTCTAGCCAAAGTCTTGCCGGTCATCCGTGGAGCTGTCAGCGATGATAAGAAAATGATCCTGACTTACGACCGCGGTGAAGACGTACTTGAATTCGTAAACAGCGAGGACGCCCCTGTCCTTTCACAGGTGGGAGCTGCATGCCCGGATCATCTTGTGCATACAAAGCGCGTTCCTTTATATATCAACTGGGATCCACAAACAAAGGATGCTGATGCTTTAATTGAAAGCATTAAAGAAGGAATTGAAAGCTTCAAGCAAGAATACAAGGCCTATTTTGAAAAAAATAAAAATGAAGGCGACAAAATGTTCGAGCCTGCTCCAAGGGTGATCCTGATTCCAGGTCTTGGCATGGTCAACACCGGGAAGGATACAGCTAACTCAAGAGTGAGCGGAGCGCTATACCACCGTGCAATCGCGGTTATGAAAGGCTCTACAGCACTTGGCCAGTTTGTTTCCCTAAATGAAAATGAGTCCTATAATATTGAATATTGGCCGCTTGAGCTTTATAAATTGAGCCTTGCTCCAGCAGAAGCGGAGTTTTCACGAAAAGTAGCGTTTGTTACAGGAGGCGCTGGCGGAATCGGAAGTGAAACCTGCCGCCGCTTTGTATCAGAAGGAGCGCATGTCGTTGTTGCTGACCTTAATCTTGAAGGCGCAGAGAAAGTGGCTGCTGAAATCAATGAAAAATATGGTGAAGGCCGTGCCATTGCTGTAAAAATGGATGTAACCAAGGAAGAACAGGTACAAGCTGCCTTTGACCAAACAGCGCTAACGTTTGGTGGAGTGGATATCATCGTAAATAATGCGGGACTTGCAACATCGAGCCCGATTGATGAAACCACACTGCAGGAGTGGAATCTAAACATGAATGTTCTGGGAACAGGCTATTTCCTTGTTGCCCGTGAAGCATTCAAGCAAATGAAACAGCAGGGGACCGGCGGAAATATGGTCTTCATCGGCTCAAAGAACTCTGTTTACGCTGGGAAAAATGCCGCAGCCTACAGCTCTGTCAAAGCGCTTGAAACGCATCTTGCCAGATGTATCGCTGCTGAAGGCGGCGAATATGGAATTCGTGTCAACTCAGTCCTTCCGGATGCCGTCCTTCAAGGTTCTGCCATCTGGGGATCAAGATGGCGTGAAGAACGTGCTGCAGCTTACGGAATCGAGCCAGATCAGCTGGAAGAGCATTACCGCATGCGCACCACATTGCGAGTTAATATCTATCCAAGTGATATTGCAGAGTCAATTGCATTCTTCGCATCCTCAAAATCAGATCGGACAACTGGCTGCATGTTAACAGTAGACGGTGGAGTACCTGCCGCGTTTACAAGGTAAGTTTCCATGCAGGACAGATAGCTCTAAAAAGACAGTGCAATCCGCGCGGGGATTGCGCTGTCTTTTTATGTTTAAGCGGAAGCCTCTGGTTAACGGATTTATGTTATAATGGCGGGAAAAGTAAGGTATCCCAGCATAAAAAAAAGGCCTAGGAGTTTTATATGGAAGACAAACTGTTAACTGAATTGATGAAGCTCAACGAAGAGGAGAGTTCCATTCTTCAGCAAGAGAAGGAAATAAAAAAGGATCTCTACACCAGCCAGGCGAGCTTTGTAATTGAAAGCGAAAAGTTCCTCGGCAAAGACAGGATGATCATGCTCAGAAAGCATACCAGGTTCATCGATTTTCCCAGGCATCGTCATAATTATATTGAAATCAACTATGTCTATAACGGCAAATTAAAGCAAAGAGTGGGGAACGAATCCATTTGTTTGCAGCAAGGTGAGCTTTTATTCCTCAACCAGCATATTGACCATGAAATTGAGGCATGTGCAAAAGAAGATATAGTTATTAATTTCATCATTCAGCCGAAGTTCTTTGAATTCATCTTCTCCTATTTATCATCCGACAATTTGATGAGTAATTTTATCATCAACAGCCTTTACAATAATACACAGGACGGTCAGTTTCTCTATTATGCTGTTTCAGGAGTTTCCAGTATCCAGGAGCTTATCGGAAAAATGATTGACGAAATCATGGCTCCATCCCTTCTGTCCGAATCAACCCTCAAACTTTACATGGGGCTGCTGATGATTGAACTTATCAAGCACTCGGACAAACTGGGACAGAAACAGGAAAATTCCTCACGCCAGTTTTTGATCGTAGAAGCAATGAAATATATCGATGAGCATTATCAGAATGGTTCTCTGTATGAATTGGCAGAGAAATTGAACCAGCCTCATTATTCGGTAAGCAAACAGATCAAAAGAGCAACTAATTATACATTTAAAGAGCTGGTGCAGGAGAAACGTCTGACTAAAGCCAAGCAGCTGCTTGAAAGTACAGATATTTCAATAACAGAAATCGTCGAACTGGTTGGCTATGATAATATCAGCTATTTTTACCGCATCTTTAAAACCAAATATGGGTATACCCCTAAAAAATTCAGAGAGCAGGCTGCAGAATGATTTTTGCAGCTGCTTTTTCTATTTGGCAAATAAGGACAATAAAAAGTCGAATGCCGATATTTTTTTCTTCGGTATTTGCAAGTATTATAGAGATATAGGTAAACGCTTTCAGATAAGAGGGTGGTAAAGATGACAAAAAGCTGCATCGCAGTGGATATCGGTGCTTCCAGCGGAAGGTTAATCGCCGGAACTCTTGAAGAGGGAAAATTAAAGTTAAATGAAATCTATCGTTTTGAAAACAAAATTGTTAAAAAAGGCGAAAATTTTTGCTGGGAAGCGGATCGCCTATTTGAAGAAATAAAGACAGGAATCCATAAATGCCGGGAGATGGGCATCCAGCCGGAAAGCATCGGGATTGATACCTGGGCAGTGGACTTTTTGCTATTGGACGAAGAAGACAAGCCGTTGACGGAAGCTGTCTCCTACCGGGATCCAAGAACCGATGGAATGATGGAGGAAGTTTTTGACCTGATTTCAAAGGAACGGCTTTATCTTGAAACAGGGATTCAGTTTCAGAAGTTCAATACCATCTACCAGCTCTATTCATTAAAGAAGAATCAGCCTGAATTATTGAAGAAGGCAAAGTCCTTCCTGATGATCCCGGATTACTTCAACTATCTTCTGACAGGTCAAAAGGCAAACGAGTATACGAATGCGACCTCAACCCAGCTTGTAAATGCCTTCACTAAAAAGTGGGATAAAGAGCTCCTGGATATCCTTGGGATCAACAAGGAAATGTTCCATGAGATAAAAACACCCAAAACCGTACTGGGCACTTTATCAGAGGAGCTAGTTTCAGAGTTTGGGTTTGATATGAAGGTTATCCTGCCGGCAACCCACGATACAGGGTCGGCTGTGATTTCTGTACCTGAACAGGACAAAACCATTTATATAAGTTCGGGGACATGGTCTTTGATAGGAGTAGAGAATCGTTTTCCTATTTGTATCACGAAAGCGCTTGATTATAATTTTACAAATGAAGGCGGGATTGATTATCAATACCGTTTCCTGAAAAATATTATGGGGCTTTGGATGATCCAGGAAGTAAAGCGGAACTACAACGATGCATATTCGTTTTCAAAGCTGGTCGAGCTGGCCAGGGAGGCAACTGGTTTCAATGCGATTGTGAATGTCAACGACGACAGATTTCTGAAGCCGGAAAATATGATTAGGGAAATTGAGAACTACTGTGTTGAAACAGGCCAGCCGGTACCAGCAACTCCAGGGGAAGTGGCGAAGTGTGTGTTTGACAGTCTTGCATCGAGCTATAAGGAGGCAGTCGATCAAATTGAGGAAATCTTTGAGCAGAATTTTGATCGAATCAATGTGATTGGGGGCGGCTGCCAAAATGAAATGCTGAATCAGCTCATTGCCAATGTGACAAATAAAGAAGTATTTGCAGGTCCTGTGGAGGCGACGGCAATTGGGAATATTGCTGCCCAATTCCTGGCCCTTCGTGAGATTGAGGATATCAGGGAAGCAAGAAATATGATCAAGAACTCATTTGAAGTAAAAAGATATTTTCCAGAACAGCAGCTGGTGAAATAAAAAAGGAGCGAGTAGAATGACAGTTCAAGAAGGATACCAATACGCAAAGAAGGCTTATGAAAAATGGGGTATCAATGTTGATGAAGTACTGAACAAACTAAAGCAGGTGCCTATCTCCATCCATTGCTGGCAGGGGGATGATGTGGGGGGATTTGAGGTTAATGCAAGCGAACTTTCAGGAGGGATTGATGTTACTGGCAATTATCCTGGAAAGGCCAGGACTCCGGAAGAATTGCGCCAGGATCTCGAGAAAGCTTTAAGCCTTATCCCTGGAAAGCATCGTGTGAACCTTCATGCCATTTATGCTGAAACAGGCGGAGAAGCGGTTGACCGTGACCAGCTCGAACCGAAGCATTTTGAAAACTGGGTAAAATGGGCGAAGGACAATGGGCTGGGGCTAGATTTCAATCCAACTGTCTTCTCTCATCCAAAAGCGGAGGATGGCCTGACTCTCTCTCACCCGGATCCGGAAATCAGGGAATTTTGGATCAACCACTGTATCGCAAGCCGTAAAATCGGAGAGTACTTTGGTAAAGAACTTGGATCTGCGTGCCTTACAAATATCTGGGTTCCAGATGGATATAAGGATGTTCCCAGCGACAGGTTGACTCCGAGAATCAGATTAAAAGATTCATTGGATAGGATTTTTGCCGAGGAAATCGATGAAGCTTACAATATAGATGCTGTTGAAAGCAAGTTATTTGGAATTGGTTCGGAATCTTATGTAGTCGGGTCCCATGAGTTTTATCTGGGTTATGCTTTAAAAAATAATAAACTATGCCTACTGGATACTGGCCATTATCATCCAACTGAAACGGTATCAAACAAAATTTCAGCGATGCTGCTGTACAGCGACAAGCTTGCCTTGCATGTGTCACGTCCTGTAAGGTGGGACAGTGACCATGTAGTAACTTTGGATGATGAATTAAGGGAGATTGCCCTGGAAATTGTCCGCAATGACGCTCTTGATAAGGTGATGATCGGGCTCGATTTCTTTGATGCCAGCATTAACCGGGTTGCAGCCTGGACAATTGGCACAAGGAATATGATTAAAGCCCTTCTATACGCGATGCTTGTTCCGAATGATCATTTGAAGAAGCTTCAGGAAGAAGGAAACTTTACAGACAGACTGGCTTTGATTGAAGAATTTAAAACCTATCCTTTTGGAGCTGTATGGGATTACTACTGCGATCAGATGGGCGTCCCTGTGAAGGAAGGCTGGTTGGAAGATGTTAAGGCCTATGAACAGAGTGCGCTTGCTAACCGATAATCTTTAGAATGACAGATTCCCGTTGTTGGGAATCTGTTTTTTTTTCATAAAAAAAGATAAATCAAAGAATTGTGTTTTGGAATTTCAAAAATATGATATAATTTCAGTATCTATTCATTGTTCAAGTAAAAATAAACAGACATAAATAAAAGATCTAATTAAAAGGAAGGTGCCAAACGTGCTTGTAGCAGAAAGACAGCGGAAGCTGCTGGAACTGGTAAATGAACGATTAAGTATCAGGGTCTCCGAACTGAGCAAAATTTTTTCGGTGACAGAGGAAACAATCAGAAGGGATCTTGAGAAGCTTGAAAAGGAAGATTTGCTTCGCCGAAGCCACGGCGGTGCTGTGAGCATACAAAAGGAACAATCAGAGGTATCCTACCTCGAGCGCGAAATTACAAATGCAGCGGACAAGAAACAAATTGCGATGGAAGCGATCCTCCATATTGAAGCAGGGGACCAAATTGTGCTGGATGCAAGCACGACCGCCTGGTATATGGCAAAGGAACTGCCAGATATGCCCTTGACAGTCCTGACAAACTCCATAAAAGTCGCCGTAGAGCTCAGCAAGAAGGAGCAGGTTAAAGTCATTTCCACTGGAGGTCTCCTTCTGCCCCAATCACTGTCTTTTGTCGGTCCGCTTGCGGAACGGTCATTAAGTGCCTACCACGTAAACAAAGCCTTTCTTTCTTGTAAGGGTGTACATTTTGAAAGAGGGCTGACAGATGCCAACGAATTTCAGGCACTGCTGAAAAAGCAGATGATGGAGATTGCCGATAAAACCATTCTATTAGCCGATGCGAGCAAATTCGGGGTCCGAACATTTGTCCATGTTTCGAATATTGATCAGGTTGATCTGGTTATTACGAACGAAAGCATCGATGGTATCTTCGTTGATGGACTTAAGGACAGGAATATCGATGTGATTACCGTCTAGCCATTTTTGCTTAATAGGTCCTTTTATAAATAAAATTATAATGATTTAAAGCGTGTGAATTTCACACGCTTTTTGTTCGTATAAAACGATATTTAATGCTGCATTTTGTGTGGATAACAAAGCGCCCTGCATTCAGTCGGAGTCAGTGCTGCATACTTGAACTCGGGAAAACTGGCTTCTTCCTAATTTTTATCAGTTCTGTTCATATTCTCCTCAATTTACACGCTTATTTTCATCTTCCTAAAAAACTGCACTACTGCCGCCGGTCGTTTCCAATATATACAGCATGTACAATTGGTTGTTTTTTTGTTTTGTGAACAAATAGCGAATAAACAAAAATAAACAAAATATAATTCCCTTATAAATGTTGATTATCTTTTGTTTTGGAGTTAATATAAGGGTGTAAACAAAGAAGTTCAAAACTAAAACAATTACCCTTAAGAAAAGGTGATAATCATGAAACAAGATATTTTTAAATCAAAGTTTGTTATAGAGATGAAAGAGGCTACAGCCAATTTGTACCGACTGGGATGGGACGAACGGAATGGGGGGAATATCAGCTGCCTATTAACGACGGATGAGGTATATCCGTATCTGGATGGATGCCGGGAAACCAGAGTGGTTCCCATGACCTTCGATGCATCCCCTTTGGCAGGAAGGTATTTTATTGTGACTGGGTCAGGCAAATATTTTAAAAATGTCTGTCAGGATCCTGCAGTGAACCTGGGGCTGATTCGGATTGCAGAGGATGGACGAAGCTATGAAATCCTTTGGGGATTTGAAGACGGAGGGGTAGCTACAAGTGAACTGCCTACCCACTTGATGAACCATATTAAACGCTTATCCATAGACCCCGGCCACCGCGTCATTATGCACTGCCACGCCACTCATTTGCTCGGCATGACGTTCACCCACAGTCTGGATGAGATTAATTTCACCAAAACGCTATGGGAAATGTGCACGGAATGCATTGTTGTCTTTCCGGATGGAATTGGGATTATTCCCTGGATGGTCCCGGGGACAGATGCAATCGGTGAGGCAACTGCGGAGAAAATGGAGAAGGTCCGGCTTGTCCTTTGGCCGCATCATGGGATTTTCGGGGCTGGGGCTACGATTGATGAGACTTTTGGATTAATCGAGACTGCCGAAAAAGCCGCTGAGGTTTATACTATTGTTTGTTCCCAGGGGGGCAAAAGACAAAGTATTACAGACCAGCAGCTGCAAGATCTCGCCGATGCATTCAAGGTAACCCCTCGCAGCGGTGTCTTAAAACTATTTAGCCATAATTGAGCTGGGCGGACTGAAGTATTCTCGAATCCATTTACAGGACATCGTTTTGTAAATGGATTTTTATAAAAATTAATTTGTGAATTACTGAACATAAGGAGGAGATTTCAAATGATGTACTATTTACCAAGCAAAAATTTACTGGGGCGCGGCTGTATAAATCAGCTCGCAGGGGAAATCAGGGACCTTGGGTACAAAAAGGCTCTGGTTGTCAGTGATAAAGTCCTTACCGGAAATGGAATTGTCGAAAAAGTAACCGGACAGCTGGACCAAATCATGGTTGATTATGTCATTTATGATGAAGTAAAGCCCAATCCGACCTGTGAACAAGTTCATAAAGGAGTAGAAATCCTGAAGGGAAATGGATGTGATTTTATCCTTTCAATAGGCGGTGGTTCCCCTCAGGACTGTGCCAGCGGAATCAGCATCCTTGCAACAAATGGGGGAGATATCCGGCAATATGAAGGTGTCCACAAATCCCAAAGACCTGGATTCCCTACAATTGCTGTAAACACGACTGCAGGAACATCAGCAGAATTGACGATCAACTATGTCATCACCGATGAGGACCGGGGAGTTAAGATGGTATGTGTGGATAAAAACAGCCTCGCGGTCCTCTCAGTGAATGACCCGGAGCTGATGGTTGAAAAACCAGCGGGTCTGACAGCAGCGACTGGAATGGACGCGCTGACCCATGCAATCGAAACCATCGTCACTCCCGGCGCAACCACCGTAACAGATGCAACCGCCCTTGAAGCAGTTAAAATTATCTTTGATTATTTGCCTTCCGCTGTAAAGGATGGCACAGATATTGAAGCGCGGGAACAATTGTCCTATGCCTGCTTCCTGGCCGGGATGGCTTTCTCGAACGCTGGGCTTGGGTTTGTCCATGCAATGGCCCACCAGCTCGGAGGGGTCTATGATCTGCCTCACGGGGTGTGCAATGCGATGCTTCTGCCAGTCGTAGAGAAGGAAAATGCAAAATTCGCGCCTAAGAAATTCAGGTTACTAGCAGAAAGACTAGGCTTTGAGACAGAAGGGAGAACAGATGAAGAATGCAGTGCTTTTGTCCTGGATGAAATCGTGCTCCTGGCTGAAGAGGTAGGGATACCAAAATCATTGAAAGAGCTTGGTGTGGCGAATCCTGATCTTGAGCTGCTGGCAGAGAATGCATTGAAGGATGCGTGTGCGCCAGGCAATCCGTTCATGCCGACAAAAGAGCAAACGATAAAAATGTTTGAGGAAATACTGTAAAAAAACTATATTAAAACAAACTCTCCATGACTGTGGAGAGTTTATTTGGCAGGAGCGCAGCAGATGCAATACCTATTGGTCAGCAAGGTGTGTCAGCATCAATTGCTTTTCCTCGTTTGCAGCTCCCCTGGACCAGCAATTATCCCGGGCTTCCTTTAATTTGCTGTATACACATATAATCCTAAATGGATATAATATTGTTAAAACTAATATATATGCTAGGTGGTTCCGTAATTGGTTAAATATCAGAAGATTTCAAATGAGATTAGAAAGCGAATAGCAGATGGATATTATTCCTCCGATCAGCCGATACCGGATGAGATTACCCTTGCCAAGGAGTTCGGCTGCAGCCGGATGACGATGAAAAGGGCACTGGATATCCTGGTCTCAGAAGGAGTTTTGTTCAGAAAGCGGGGACACGGAACTTTTATCATTAAATCTTGCATGCAAAATACGATAAATGTGGTCGACAGGGAAACCCTCGGCCTGTCTAATTTGCTGAAAGGAAAAGATGTCACTAGCAAGGTCATAAAATTCGAAGTTAAATTTCCGTCAGAAGAGGTAGCAGAGCAGCTTTCCATTGACAGGACAACCCCTGTCTATGAAGTGATCCGCCTTAGAATTGTTGATAAAGAACCGTATGTGATTGAACAGACCTATATGCCAACTACTTTGCTTCCGGGCATTAACGAAACGGTCCTGCATTCTTCTGTTTATAAATATATTACTGAAACTCTCGGCCTGACGATTGCCGGATCCCACAGGAAAATAAGGGCAAGCAAGCCAACTCAGCTGGACCAGGAATATTTGGAATGTGCGCCGGATGATCCAGTTCTTGAAGTTGAGGCTGTTGGTTTCCTGAATAATGGAAGTCCCTTTGAATACTCCTTTTCACGCCACCGGTATGACAAGTTTGTTTTTACAACAGTGAATATAAGGCGATAGCCTGACAGGTTTCTTTCAGCCAAAGCCCTTTTAAAGGGGCTTTTTTTTTGCCATAAACAAATGCAAAGCTGCAACCTTAAAGGTGAAACTCTTAATCAATCTAAAAAAAATATAAAAGTTCATATTTTATTAAATAAATGTCTAGACATTTATTTTTAATTGTTTATAATAGCAAATGTAAGCGATATTAGAAAACGCTTAAAACGATAAAAACAGGAAAGGATTTGACAATAAATGAAAAAAATCTTGCTAGCTTGCAGTTCTGGAATGTCTACTAGTCTTTTGGTAACCAAAATGATCGACCATGCAAAAACAATCGGAGAAGAGACAGAGATCTGGGCTGTAGGACAGGATAAAGCAAAACAGGAAATGGCGAAAGCAGATGTTGTATTGATTGGACCGCAAATGAGTTTCTTAAAAGGTGAATTGCAAAAAGAGGCCCAGAAATACAATATCAAGGTGGATGTCATTGATATGATGGCTTATGGCATGGCCGATGGAAAAAAAGCTTACGAACAGGCTGTCTCCCTGATAGGTGATAAATGATGGAGAAATTGAATATTGAGGAATTGACAGCGGAACAAGTCAGCTTTCAGCTAATCCTGCACAGCGGAAATGCACGCAGCAAAATCATACATTCCCTTCGAGTTTACAGAGAGGGGAATATGGAGGAAGCCGAAAAGCTAATAGCCGAGGCGGAGCAGGATTTGAGTGTGGCCCACGACATCCATTTTCAAATGGTGCAGAAGGAAGCGCAGGGTCAAAAGACTGAATTTGGCCTCCTGCTTATGCATTCTGAAGATCACTTAATGTCAACACTCACCATGAAAGAGCTCGTTAAAGAATTACTAGAAATCTTTAAAACTAAAAATATCTAAAAAGAGAATAGGAGAAACTTCCATGTTTGAAAAAATCAGCGAATTCCTGTTGCCGATTGCAGGGAAGCTTAACAGCAATCGTTATTTGCAAGTTTTGCGTGACGCATTCATGTTAGCCTTTCCGCTGACAATTTTTGGTTCAATTTTCGTTGTATTAACCAATCTGCCATTTTTAAATAAAATGCTGAGCGAATCTGCCATTGCTACATTTCAATCGAGTTTTGGAATCGCATCGTCCGCAACGATGGGAATCATGTCTGTATTCGTTGTCTTTGGTATCGGGTATTATCTTTCAAAAAGCTATGACGTAGAGGCTATTTTTGGCGGGGCGATTGCACTGGTTTCCTTCCTGCTGCTCACGCCTTTTGTCCTCCAGCCTGAGACTGGTGAAGCTGTCACAGGTGTCATTCCTGTTGACCGTCTGGGAGCTAAAGGGATGTTCCTTGGCATGCTTACAGCTTTCACTTCAGCTGAAATCTACAGGAAGATTGTCCAGAAGAACTTTACAATCAAAATGCCTGCGGGCGTTCCGCCGGCAGTCGCCAAATCGTTTGCAGCTCTTATTCCAGCATTTATAACGCTTACTGTTTTTCTTTTAATCAATGTCCTTGTGACTCTTGCATTTAATACGAATATGCATGATGTCATCTACAATGCAGTTCAGGCACCGCTAGTAGGTTTGGGCAGCGGCATCATCCCGACTTTGATCGCCGTATTTTTCATTCAAATTCTCTGGTTCTTCGGTCTTCATGGACAGATCATCATCAACTCTGTTATGGACCCAATCTGGAATACCTTGCAGATTGAAAACCTGGAAGCCTATACGGCAGGAAAAGAAATCCCACATATCATTTCAAAGCCATTCATGGAAATTTATACAGTTGGAATGGGCGGAACAGGAATGACGCTTGCTGTCATCATTGCAATTCTCTTATTCATGAAGAGCAAGCAAATGAAGCAAGTAGGTAAACTGGGACTGGCCCCTGGTCTCTTTAACGTAAATGAGCCCATTATTTTTGGTTTGCCGATTGTAATGAATCCCATTATCATCGTTCCCTGGATCCTTGCACCGATGATTGTAACATTAGTGACTTATCTTGCCATGTCATCTGGACTGGTGCCGCCTCCAACAGGTGTTACGGTCCCATGGACTGTTCCAATTTTCATCAATGGAATCATGGCAACAAACTCCATCATGGGCGGAGTCATGCAGCTGGTGAACCTGCTGATCGTATTTGTTATCTGGTTCCCATTTTTAAAAGCCCTTGACCGATTAAATGTCCAAAAAGAAAAAGAGGCTGAAGCAAACCAGGCAAGTTAAGCCTTCCAGCACCGGAGGGGAGGGGGCATGACGACAGGAAACGCTCCTCCCTTTTTTTCCGTAATCTAATAGAAGGAGAGAAGAAAACATGACAACAAATAGAGTGAAATACAGCTTTCCAGATGGTTTCTGGTGGGGATCATCAGCATCGGGACCACAGACTGAAGGCGCCGCAGATGTAGATGGGAAAGGGAAAAATATCTGGGATCATTGGTACGAGGAGGAGCCTAACAGGTTTTTTAATGGCGTAGGACCGCAAAAAACATCCCAATTCTATTACAAGTACAAAGAAGATATTCAATTAATGAAAGAAATCGGCCATAACTCCTTCAGGATGTCCATTTCCTGGGCAAGATTAATTCCCGATGGAGCAGGGGAAGTGAACCCTAAAGCGATTGAATTTTACAACAATGTCATTAATGAATTCATAGCGAATGATGTTGAGCCATTTGTTAACCTGTTCCACTTTGATATGCCCTACGAGCTCCAAAAAATCGGCGGCTGGACAAACAGGTCGGTAGTGGATGCTTACGAAAGATACGCACGTATCTGTTTTGAACTGTTCGGAGACAGAGTGAAAAAGTGGTTTACTCATAATGAACCGATTGTGCCCGTTGAAGGCGGCTATTTATATGACTTCCATTATCCAAATGAAGTGGATTTCGGAAAGGCGGTACAAGTTGGGTTCAACACCATCCTTTCGAGTGCAAGAGCAATAAAAGCCTACAAAGAAATGGGCCAGGATGGTAAAATTGGTATTATCCTGAACCTTACCCCATCCTATCCGAGGAGCCAGCATCCGGCTGACCTGAAGGCATCTGTACTGGCTGATGCGATCTTTAACCGTTCTTTCCTGGACCCTTCCGTAAAAGGTGTCTTCCCGGAAGAGCTTGTCCAGATTTTAAAAGAGGAAGGATATATGCCCGAGTTTGAAAGCGGCGACCTTGAAATCATCAAACAGAATACGGTCGATCTATTAGGGGTCAACTACTATCAGCCACGGCGTGTAAAAGCAAAGGAAAATCTTCCGAATCCGGAAGCTCCGTTCATGCCGGACAGATACTTTGATAACTATGTAATGCCTGGCCGCAAGATGAACCCTCACAGGGGCTGGGAAATTTTCGAAAAGGGTGTTTATGACATTCTTGTCAACCTGAAGGAAAACTATGGGAATATTGAATGCTTTATTTCTGAGAATGGCATGGGTGTCGAAGGGGAAGAGAAGTTCAGGGATGAAAATGGCATCATTCAGGATGACTACCGTATCGAATTTATCGAGGAGCATTTGAAATGGGTGCACAAGGCCATTCAGGAAGGATCAAATGTAAAAGGGTATCATTTGTGGACCTTCATGGACAACTGGTCCTGGACGAATGCCTATAAAAATCGATATGGATTTGTTTCAGTGAACCTTGATAAGGATGGCGAGAGAACGATCAAGAAAAGCGGCCAATGGATCAAGGAAGTGTCGAGGAACAATGGTTTTTAAATAAAAGATGGTCTCTTGACCATCTTTTTTCAGGAGGGAATGAAACTTATGCTAGGCGGAATTGAGGCAGGCGGCACAAAGTTTGTTTGTGCAGTCGGTGAGGAAAATGGGACCATCTTGAATCGAATCGAAATCCCTACGACCATTCCGGAAGAAACGATGGCTAAGGTTATTGGCTTTTTCAGGATTTATGATGTTAAGGCAATTGGAATTGGCTCATTTGGCCCGATTGATGTCAACGAGGACAGCCCGACATACGGCTATATCACCTCGACTCCAAAGACGGCCTGGAAAAACTTTGCCTTTGTCCAGGCAATTCAGGAAGCCTTCGATGTACCAGTCGGGTTTAACACGGATGTTAACGCAGCTGCATTGGGTGAAGTGACCCTGGGAGCAGCAAAAGGATTGGACAGCTGTTTATACATCACTGTAGGAACTGGAATAGGAGCGGGTGCCATCGTCCAGGGGAGGCTGCTTCAAGGAATTTCACACCCTGAAATGGGACATACATATGTACGCCGTCACACCAGCGACCATTATGAAGGGAAGTGCCCCTATCATAAAGACTGCCTGGAAGGGCTTGCAGCCGGACCTGCCATTGAAGAGCGCTGGGGTGAGAAAGGCATACAGCTCGCCGGGAAGCAGGAAGTATGGGAGCTTGAGGGCTATTATATCGCTCAGGCTTTAATGCAATATATTTTAATTCTGTCACCAAAGAAAATCATCCTTGGCGGAGGGGTAATGAAGCAAAAGCAGATTTTCCCTTTCATTTATGAAAATCTTAAGCAGCTGTTAAATGAGTATATTCAATTTCCGGAGATTTCAACCGATATCGAAAGCTATATTGTCAGTCCGGGCCTGGGAGATCATGCAGGCATCACGGGCTCCTTGCTGCTTGCTAAACAGGCACTGGGGAACTAACTTTTTTTGGAGGTAATTAGTTTGCAGCCACTATTTTTGAAACCTGTTTTTCAAGAGCGGATCTGGGGAGGCACTGTGCTTCGCGAAGAATTTGGATACAGCATTCCGTCTGAAAAGACGGGGGAGTGCTGGGCTATTTCCGCACATCCAAACGGGCCTTCGATTATAGAGAATGGGCCACATAAAGGAAAAAGACTGGATGAATTGTGGAAAGAACAACCGGAATTGTTCGGCCATCCTAAAGAAGAGGTGTTTCCGCTCCTTACAAAAATTCTGGATGCCAATATGGATTTGTCTGTCCAGGTGCATCCGGATGATGATTATGCGAGGGTTCACGAAAACGGGGAGCTGGGTAAAACGGAGTGCTGGTACATCATTGACTGCAAGGAAGATGCAGAAATGATTTTCGGGCACAATGCAGCTACCAGGGAAGAATTGATGGATCAAATTGAGCAAGGGAATTGGTCAAGCCTGCTTCGCCGGGTTAAAATCAAACCTGGGGATTTCTTTTATGTACCGAGTGGAACGATCCATGCGTTATGTGAAGGAACCTTGGTTCTGGAAACGCAGCAAAGTTCGGACACTACCTACAGGGTATACGATTATGACCGAAAAGATGAAAACGGAAACACTAGGGAGCTTCACCTTGACAAGGCGATTGAAGTTACAGCCGTCCCGCATGAAGATATGATGAGCTCTCCCCGTGTTGAAACGATGGAAGGCCTATCTGTTACAACCTATGTTCAGTCAGGTTTTTTCTCTGTATTCAAATGGGATGTAAATGGCCTGGCATCAGTTCCCGAAAATGAAACATACAGGCTGGCCAGCGTGATCAATGGTTCAGCTTCCCTGGTTCATAAAGAGCAGGCTTACTCCATTAAAAAGGGTGACCATTTTATCTTGCCAGCCAGTTTTGGCGAATTCCAGCTCGAGGGAAACTGTGAGTTAATCATATCTCAGCCTTAAAAGAGGGATACACATGGAACTGAATGACACTTTTGTTTTTATTGGCGACAGCATAACAGAATCTGGAAGGTTTGAAGATCCTGAAGGGATAGGGAACGGCTATGTCAGATTAATCAACGATTATCTTTCCATTAATTATCCAGCCCTGCTTCCACAGGTCATCAATAAAGGAATCGGCGGCAATCATATCACCGATTTAGCTTCAAGGTGGCAAAAGGATGTGCTGGACCTGAACCCTGCATATGTTTCCATCTCCATAGGAATCAACGATGTCTGGAGACAGATCGATCATCCCTGGAAAAGGCTTGTGCTGCCTGATGAATTTGAAAGGATTTATAACGAACTGATTCTTCAGGCAAAGTCTCAGACGGGGGCCAGGCTTGTTTTGATGGAACCGACCATTCTCCAGGAAAATCCTGAATCCGAAGGAAACAGGAAACTTCAGGACTATGCCGATGTCGTCCGCCGCCTTGCCGGAAAGTGGAATGCCATATACGTTCCAACACACCAGGTGTTTATCAGTTATTTAAAATCTGCCAATCATAAAATGCTGACCACGGACGGAGTCCATATGAACTCTGCCGGGAGCATGCTTATGGCACAAACCTGGCTTCGTGCATTTTTTAATAAAATTCAATTCGATAGGGGAGCTAAAAATGGTTTACCAGGCTGAAGAAAATCGCTATAAAGAGATGAAGTACAATCGAACCGGACGTTCGGGACTGCAGCTGCCAGCTATTTCCCTTGGCCTCTGGCATAACTTCGGAGGTGTTGATACATACGAGAATGGACGTGCGATGCTGAGAAGGGCCTTTGATTTGGGCATTACTCATTTTGACCTTGCAAACAATTATGGTCCTCCAGCAGGTTCTGCAGAAGAAATGTTTGGAACGATGCTGAAAACAGACTTCGCTCCATATCGCGATGAAATGATCATCTCATCCAAGGCGGGTTATTATATGTGGCCTGGCCCTTATGGGGACTGGGGTTCAAGAAAATATTTGATTGCAAGCCTTGACCAAAGCCTTAAGCGCATGGGTCTTGATTATGTGGATATTTTCTATTCACACCGGCCGGATCCAAATACCCCGCTTGAAGAAACCATGGGCGCTCTAGACAGCATTGTACGCCAGGGAAAAGCATTGTATGTCGGCCTCTCCAATTACAGTGCCGAACAGACAGCTGAAGCAGTGAAAATCCTGAATCATTTGGGAACACCTCTTGTTATCCACCAGCCAAACTATTCCATGCTGAACAGATGGATAGAAGATGGCCTGCAGGACGTCCTTGAAGAAAACGGGGTAGGCTCCATTGCGTTCTGTCCGCTGGCCCAGGGATTGCTAACGAATAAATACTTATCGGGTGTGCCATCCGGATCACGGGCGTCCAAGCCAACAGGTGCGCTTGGGGAGGAACAGGTAACAGAGGAAGTACTGAACCGGGTAAAGAAGCTGAATGAGATTGCTGCTGAACGAGGACAAAGCCTTGCACAAATGTCGCTGGCATGGGTACTTCGCGGCGGCCGGGTAACATCGGCGCTGATTGGTGCGAGCAGGGTCAGCCAAATTGAGGAAAATGTTGCCGCTTTAGATAACCTCGATTTTACACAGGAAGAGCTGGCGAGGATTGAAGACACGCTGAACAGCTAATACCCCGTGAAAAGGTTGTTATCAATATGGTAAAAAAACGAACATTGCATCCTTGCGGGAGCAATGTTCGTTTTTGTTCATGCCATTCTATCAGCCCTTTAGTCTATTTTTTTGATTAAAGATATACAACTTTTTATATATGTATATAATTGCAGGGTGGGTAATTACTTCCGCTATTTTATGAGATTGGACTGAGTAATAATTATGGGAAAATCGGCATTTTCATCCTTCATAGAAAAAATTATTTTTGTTTGGAAGATCCCTTCCTTTCCGGTCTTGTACTTGACGAATTTTATTTTCGGTCTTGCAATGTCCTTTTTCGCTCCATTTTCTTCTTTGTTTGGCATCGATGAAGTTGGCATGAGCAATATAGGATTCGGCATTTTCATGACAGTCATGGCAGTCGGGGGAATTGTCCTATCCACTTATATTGCAAAAAGGTCAGATCTTCATATAGGTCGTAAAAAGCTGCTGATCATAACGACTTCAGCAGGGATCCTGGGCTATCTTTGTTTTGCTTTCATCCGTAACCCGTATATGTTGGGTGCCTCTGCTTTTCTACTATTAGGTACGGCTGCAGCAGCCGTGCCCCAATTATGGGCTTATGCACGCGAAGCGTTAAAGCATGCTGATGTGCCCAGCAGCCAAACTCCTTTTGTCATGAATATTTTCCGGATGTTCTTTGCCCTTGCCTGGACGGTTGGACCTGCCGTTGCTGCGTGGCTGCTTGTCATAGTTGGCTTCAGGGGACTGTTTTTATTTGTAGCAGCAGGGTATGCGCTGGGCTTGCTAGTCATCATATTCCTACTAAAGGATATTCCGAGGGTTAATCAATCAAGCCCTGAGCCAATCCGGATAAAAAGGTTCATTGCCAAGCCGCATATATCCGGAAATCTGGCTGCCGCCCTGCTGCTCGCCGCGGCTACCTCCGTCCATATGCTCAATGTGCCGCAATTTGTCACCAAAATACTGGGCGGTACAGAAATGGATGTCGGGATGATCTTCAGTGTTCCGCCAATATTTGAGGTTCCGATGATGGTTGGAGTTGGCTTGCTGGCAACCCGGTTTGATAATGGGCTGTTAATCAAGATTGGATTCGGACTGGCATTTATTTATTTTGCTTTATTTTATTTTGTCACAGAGCCATGGCAGATTTATCCTCTCCAAATTTTAAGCGCCGCACAGGTATCGATAACAGCAGGAATTGCCATTTCTTATTTCCAGGATTTTATACCTGACGCGCCGGGAACAGCAACCACCCTTTATATGAACTCAACCCAGATTGGGTCCACTGCTGGCTACTTATTGTTCGGTATCCTCGCAGAAGCCATCAGCTATGGCAATGTCATTCTTGTTTATGCCATTATTGCGGGAGTGGCGCTGCTGTGCCTCATTTTGTTTGGCAAAGAAAGGGTGAAGGCTGCTGAAACCGGTAAGGTCAGAGTCCGGAAGATATAGGAAGGTTCGGCGGATACTAATTTTTTTATGGCATTGGTACGAAGCCGGTTCTGCAAGTATATCAATTTATGGGATGTTTTCTGGCAGCGCCGAGAAACATCCCTTTATTTATAGAAGGTCTGTTTCTGGTTCCTCTATATAAATGGCTGCCCTAAGATCTAGTTGACGGAGATTAACAGGGAGAATATAATTAAGTTATCGTTTAAGTAAAAAACTTACAAACTATTAGGCTGTTTTGAAATGGAGGGCTTACCTGTGAAATTTGATCTACCTTTGTCAGAATTAGAAGAATATAAGGGCACAAATCTAAAGCCGAAAGATTTTAATGAATATTGGAATGATGCCTTAAATGAGCTGAGCCAGCTGCCGATGGATTATGAACTGATACCGGCTGATTTTACAAGTAATGTTGCGGACTGCCTCCATTTATATTTTTATGGTGCTGGAGGGGCAAAAATCCATTGCCAGCTGGTCAGGCCTAAAAGGCCAGGCAAGCAGGGGCCGGGATTATTATGGTTTCATGGCTACCACGTAAATAGTGGGGACTGGGTGGACAAGTTGGGCTATGCTGCGGAAGGTTTTACGATTCTGGCCATGGACAGCAGGGGCCAGGGCGGTTTATCGGAAGACAATCTGCAGGTAAGGGGGACGACTTTAAAGGGCCATATCATCCGTGGGATTGAAGAAAAAGACCCCCACAAACTTTATTACCGCAATGTATTTTTAGATACTGTACAAGCGGCAAGAATCCTATTTTCAATGGAAAATGTGGACCCGGAACGCGTCGGCGTCTACGGGGCCTCACAAGGCGGGGCTTTGGCCATTGCATGTGCCTCTTTGGAACCGAGAATTAAAAAAGCAGTTGCCGTCTACCCGTTTTTATCCGATTACCGAAGGGCCTGGGAACTTGACATCAGCAATTCTGCCTATGAAGAAATACACTATTACTTTAAGTTTATCGACCCAAACCATGAGAGGGAAGAAGAATTATTTAATAAGCTGGGTTACATAGATATCCAGCATCTTGCCGAAAGAATCAAGGCGGACGTGCTGTGGGCAGTTGGTATGGAGGATCAGATCTGTCCCCCTTCAACCCAGTTTGCGGCATATAACAAAATCCAGTCCAAAAAAAGACTGTTGGTTTATTATGAATATGGGCACGAACACATAAGGACATTGGGGGATAAAGTACATCCATTCTTCTGTGAGCTTTTGTAAAAATGCATCCTGAGGCGGTCAACAGAGGCCGCCTCTGTTCGAGTACGCAGTAATCATTATACTAATCTTGATAATGCACTGGTATAATTAAGTTAATAATAAGTGAAGTATTAAGTAATTCGGAGGGCTAGCTCATGAAGGGTAATATAACTATGCGTGACATTGCTGAAAAATTAGGAGTCAGCTCTGTGACAGTTTCAAAGGCACTTAATGATAAAGAAGGGGTAAGTGACGAATTAAAAAAACGAATTAAACAGGTAGCAGACGAAATGGGCTACCGTTTCAATACGCATGCTAAATCTATGAAGGAAGGGCTGTCCTATAATATCGGAATTATCATACCGGAGCAGTTCGCAGGGTCCACCCAGGCATTCTATCTGCAGTTTTACCAGCATCTTTCACAAAATATGGATGTGCATCACTATTCAGGGATCCTGCATATCCTCAGCAGGGAAGATGAACGCAATCTGGCCCTTCCCAGGATTTACACCGAGAAGAAAATAGATGGTTTTATCATGCTTGGCCAGATTAGCCCTGAATATGTAAAAATGATTCAGAATACCGATGTGCCAGTCATCTTCCTTGACTTTTACACAGACCAGACCAACATCGATTCGGTTTTGACTGACAACTTTTTTGGTGTCTATGAAATGACCAATTACCTTATTAGAAATGGCCATAAAAAAATCGCCTATGTTGGCAATATTCATTCCACAAGCAGCATCCAGGACAGGTTCCTGGGCTATTACAAATCACTGTTAGAATCGAGGATCGAACTGAATCCCGATTATATAATCAAGGACAGGGACGAATTGGGAAACTATATTCCGTTTGAACTGCCGGAGGATATGCCTACAGCGTTTGTCTGCAATTGTGATCAAGTGGCTTTTAACCTGATCAATGATTTAAAGAAAAAAGGGTATGATGTGCCAAATGATTGTTCTGTCGTAGGTTTTGACAATGATATATATGCTACTCTCACAGAACCGAAGCTTACAACAGTAGAAGTGAATATGAAAGAAATGTCAAAGGTCACGGTGAAGTTTATCATCGAAAAGATAAAGAACAGAAAGAAAACATATGGAAGAGTGATGATCAAAGGAACGATGATTTACAGGGATTCTGTCAAAAACATTCTTTAAAATTTTTCGTAAATAAAACACTTCAATTACCGCCTTCCGTTGTTTTTATAATGGAAGGTTATTTGCCGTTCCTTTCAAACCGACTAAAAAACGTAACTTAAGCAGTCATCTAATAGGTAAGAAATGGGTACTAAGAGGGAGCGATCAGGAATAAGTAGCTTTGCTCATTTCCTTCATGGAGTTTTCATTGAGCGCTATAAAATTAATGGCGTGAATCCTCTTGGATATCACGCCTGAATTGAATCGATTGACCGGTTATGCAATTGTCCGTTCGCTGTTGGGCCCTTGCCGCTGAAGATAATTGTAGAGCGCTCCGAGAAGGTTGGCATCGTTTCGGAACTGGCAGACTTCAATCACCGGTCGGACCTTGGCATTCTTGACCGAGTCAAGAATGAGATCCATTTTCTTGTAGATTTCGTCAATCAAGTCTTCACGGTTGCTGATGGCACCGCCAATAATAATCTTTTCGGGGTCGTATACATACTGAATATTAAAGATTCCTTTAGCTAAATTAAGGTAAAAATGATCAATAACCTCCTGGAAAATATGATCACCAGCTTCTGCACCTTCAAAAATGATTTTGCCATTCAGGCCAGTGCTGTCGATCCCTTTAGCCCGGGCAGCATGGCGGACAAGTGAAGCCGTTGCAGCTAATTCGCTCCAAGTCCGAAATTTCACCTTTCCATTTTCCATCACAGTATCCAATACCATATAGCCGATTTCCCCGCCATGTAAATGGACCCCTTTATGGATTTTGCGATCCTTCACCACGGCACCGCCTATGCCGGTACCGATTACTACAAAAAGTACATCAGAATTTTCTTTGCCAGCGCCCCTCCAAACCTCGCCAAGCGCTGCACAATTGGCGTCATTTTCAATTTCAACCGGCAATCCGGTCGCATTCCCGAAAATCTCTTTAAAATTAGGTCCGTGGATACAGGGAAGAGCACTTGCACCGCCTATAGTCCCTTTCTCGCTGTCAACGCCGCCAGGGGTGCTGAAGGCAAGGCCTGCCACTTGATATTCCAGCCTGTTCTCACTAGTAATTTCCAGCAGGTCTGATGTGAATTTTTCAAAATCATGCGGAGATGATGGGAACGAGCCTTTCTTCAAAAATTCGCCATTATTATTGATAACGGCATATTTAACCTCGGTCCCTCCTACGTCAAATACCATGTAATTCCTCATGGGGCCCCTCCTTTTTTTCTTGTGCTGCCTCTTTAAGAATGAATAATTTTGAAGAGAAATCGCCGGGTTTCTCTCTTTGCCAGTATTCGGATGCGCGGTCTGTAAAATCTTCTGCAAGGACAATTCCTACGTTCATTAATTCATCGCCATAATGGGTACTGCCAGTGCCTTCGAGGAAATAGAGCTTATCCGGATCCAGGCCTGTTAATTTAAGGCGGTAGTACTTATCGTTTGGCTTGGCAAGAACCTTGTAGTATCCAATCATTGCTTCCGTTTTATCCTTTGATACAACCATCCAGGATACTTCATTGGATTCAAAAGGGCTTAACAGCCGGTAGAAATCACCATTGCGAATTAACTCTCTTTTTTCTTTAAAAAAGGCTGTTTGTTGGTTTACTTTCACTTTTTCTTCATCGTTGATTTTTGTTACATCAAGTTCGTATCCAAAGGTGCCGAAGAAAGCTACATTTGCCCTTGATTCTATCGGGGTTGTTCGGCCGACCTGATGATTGGGCACAGCAGATACATGACTTCCGATGGAGTTCAATGGATACACCATCGATGTTCCATATTGTATTTTCAGCCTTTCAATGGCATCCGTATTATCGCTTGCCCAAGCCTGAGGGGCGTAATACAGCATTCCCGGATCAAAGCGCGCGCCGCCGCCGGCACAGGACTCGAATAATATATGTGGATATTTATTGATCAGCTGTTCGTATAGACGGTAGACGCCCAGGATATATCTGTGGCAGACCTCGCCTTGGCGGTCCGGATCGAGTGCCGTTGAATATGCCTCCGTTATATAGCGGTTCATATCCCATTTAATATACGAAATCTTGGATTCGCTAAGTACCGCGTCCATGAGGGAAAAGATATGATCAACCACTTCTTCTCTTGAGAAGTCCAGTATGAATTGGTTGCGGCCATGCGATGCTTTGCGTCCGGGTGTGGAAATGATCCAGTCCGGATGTTCGGCGAATAGTTTAGTATCCTTGCAAACCATTTCGGGCTCGAACCATAGGCCGAACTTCATGCCAAGGGCTTCAATCTTCTCAGATAAACCTTTAATGCCCTGTGGAAGCTTTTCTTTGTTGGGAAACCAGTCTCCCAGTGAACTGGTATCATCATGCCTTTCAGCAAACCAGCCGTCATCTAACACGAACAGCTCGATCCCAAGATCCTTTGCAGCTTTTGCAATGGTCAAAACCTTCTCCTCATTAAAGCTAAAATAAGTAGCTTCCCAGTTATTGATCAGGATAGGCCGTGGCTGGTCACGCCACTCTCCGCGGACCAGCCGGCTGCGATAAAGCTGGTGGTATGTTTGACTCATGCCATTTAGCCCATCACCCGAATAGACCATTACACATTCGGGAGTCTGAAACGACTCGCCGGGATTTAACTTCCATTTAAATTGAAAAGGGTTAATCCCCAGGGTCACCCTTGTGACTCCGTAGGTATCCACCTCTGCCTGACCAAGAAAATTCCCGCTGTATACGAGGCTGAATCCGTAGACCTCCCCGCTATGTTCTGTGGTATCAGGCCTTTTCAGCGCAAGGAAAGGGTTATGGGCGTGACTGCTGGCCCCTCTGGCGCTCTGGATGGATTGAATTCCCTTTGACAGCCTTCTGATCTCTACGTGGTTTTCTCGTGCCCAGGCTCCATGAAGGTGTACCAATTCGTAATTGTCATCCGGGAAATCAATGCTCGCGCTCATCGCCTGATTTAAATAGAAGGCTTCATCACCGGCATTAATAAATCTTGCATTGCGGCAAATCACACTGCAAGTCGAAAAGATGGTATAGCTAAGGATGAGTTTACTGTTTAAAACAGAATCCATAAGCGTAATTTCTAGGGTATCTGCTTCACTCCCGGCTTCAGTATATATAGCAGGCAAGTTTTCAAGAAGGGGTTTCCCTTCCAGAATTTTATAGCTTTCAAATTGGAAGTCGGTTATCCTGCTTCCAATTGTATCGGTAATCATGTGAGCAGGATAACGATAGTCAGTTGTTCCAAAGCTGGGATATTCCTGCTTGATGTGCTCAAGGGAAGAGGTATGGTCACCTTCAAACAGATTGCAGGATGGACGCACCTCGCGTTCGATCAGATGTCTGAAGGATTTCCGGTGCCTGATTTTCTTTCCGTAATATAAATGCTCCAGCTGGCTGCTTTTCTCTAAAACTCTGAAAATATAGCTTACCTTTCCATTAAATAGATGAAATTCTCTGCTTTCCTCATTAACCTTAATAGCCATTAAAATCACCTCGCGTTATTGGTTTAACTCTCCTTGGAAAACCCTTACATAAAGAAGGGAAGGAACGGTTTCAAAAATGTTAAGTAGTTAAATTGTATCAACATTAAAGTTAATTTACAATTAATTTTAAATAATTTTAGTTAATCGATTAATTTATAAACTATATGAAATACTGGGTGTTTAAAGTGGAATCGGGTATAACGTCAACATCTCGGCCTCGTGGGACGTGAGCAGGTGTGTTTAAGATTAGTTGTAAACGCTGTCAGTCTAATTGAAAAAATTTTTAAAAAGTATAGACATTTTTATTTTAGGGAGTATATAATGACCTTATTAAGTTAACGGTTAATATTTGTTAGGTTAATAAAAAGCTAATTTGCTATATTAACTTAAACAGCAAAAAAAAATTGAGGAGAGGTGCAGACCGGATACAGTGGAACAAGTTGTTTAAATTTTAATGTAAGGGGTTTCAATTGTTCTTAAGATTAGTTTATCTGAGGATTCATCATTAAGTATGAAGTAAGGCGGTGGAAAATGTTTAAGTCAAAAACTTTCTCATTTTATATGTTCATTTTACCCTGGCTGATTGGATTTTTTATATTCACAGCCGGTCCAATGATTTACTCCTTGTATATGTCCTTTACTGATTATTCCGGGCTAGGGGCAGCAAATTGGGTTGGAATTGAAAACTACCAAAAAATCTTTACCGAGGATCCTCTGTTTTGGCAATCTCTATGGAATACATTTTTTTACACCATTTTCGGTGTGCCGCTTGGACTGGTTGTTGGGTATTTGCTGGCGGTTCTCCTCAATGCAAAAGTAAAATTTATGGGGGCATTCAGGACAATCTTTTATCTGCCATCCCTTGTGCCGACGGTTGCCAGTTCATTGCTGTGGATATTGATCTTTCAGCCGGATTTCGGAATTGCAAACTCCATTCTTTCATTCTTTCATTTGCCGACCTCCAACTGGCTGCTGAGTGAGGAAATGGTTAAGCCTTCTCTCATTATTATGAGCCTTTGGGGTGCAGGAGGCGGCATGGTCATCTACCTGGCCGGCCTGCAAAGTGTTCCTGCAACGCTATATGAAGCAGCTGAACTTGATGGCGCAGGAAAACTGAGAAAGTTCTGGCATGTGACAGTTCCGATGACTTCAAATGTTATTTTCTTTAATTTAATCATGGGCTTGATTGGGGCCTTTCAAATTTTTACTCAAGCGTATGTTGTCAGTAATGGAAATGGCGGTCCAAACTATAAATCCCTGTTCTATGTATTCTATCTTTACCAGGACGCCTTTAAATTCTTTAAAATGGGCTATGCATCTGCACTGGCATGGATCCTGTTTATCATCATCCTGATCTTTACATTGATTCAATTTAAGGTGTTTGGAAAGAAAGTTTACTATGAATACGATGAATAGCCAGGAGGGGGAGTACCTTGGAAATCGCAGATGTTAAAGCAAAACCAGCTCTTAAAACGAAAAAAGAAAGCAGCATAAAAAGGGGAAAAATCCTGGAAAGGCTGCTTGTCTATGGACTTTTGATTGGATTGTCGATTGTCTTTATCTTTCCATTCCTTTGGCTGATTGGAACCTCCTTAAAGCCTGAAAATGAGGCTTTGACCTTTCCGCCGACACTTATTCCGAATGTATGGGACTTTGCCAATTATAAAGATGTCTTTACGATCGTCAACTTTGGACAATATTATATGAACTCTATCATTGTGACGGTTGGAACCGTGCTGGGAACCGTATTATCGTCCACTCTCGTAGCTTACGGGTTTGCACGGATCAAGGGTAAAGGCAGGGATGCATGGTTTGTCCTCCTGCTGGCCACGATGATGCTTCCGCCGCAGGTGACGATGATTCCAGTTTATATGATTTTCGCCAAGCTTGGGTGGACAAATACCTTTTTGCCGCTGGTTGTTCCGGCCTTCTTTGGGAACGCTTACTTCATTTTCCTCCTCCGGCAATTCTTTAGGACCATTCCAAAGGAACTGGAGGAATCGGCATATCTGGATGGCTGCAGTACATTAGGTATCTTTTGGAGAATCGTTCTTCCGCTTTCTGCTCCGGCCATCATTACTGTTGCTTTATTAAGTTTTATGTGGACCTGGAATGATTTCCTCGGGCCGCTGATTTATCTGAATGATGATGCCAAATATACGCTTGCACTGGGAATCCTTCAATTCAAAGGTGCATTATTAATTGAATGGGGACCAATGATGGCTGCAAGTGTGCTCATTATTCTTCCTCTGATCATTATGTTCTTTGTCGGCCAAAGGTACTTCATTGAGGGAATTGCCACAACAGGCGGCAAAGGATGATGCGGTGAAAAATGGGTTCGCCAGATAATGGCTCATCTCTATGAGGCATTATCTGTAACATTATATAAATCATTTTAAGGGGGTAGCAGTTCATGTCAAAGAATAAAAAAGGTCTTAGTATTCTGCTTTTAACATTTATATTTGCCCTGTCAGCCTTTTTGGCAGGATGTTCAGGCTCAGATTCAGAGAAATCCAGCGGGGATGCTAAAGGAGATGTAACGCTTCGAATCCTGGTCTGGAATAACAATCCTGAAGGCACAAAGTTAGAGAATGAGATATTCCAGGCATTTGAGAAAGAAAACCCTGGTGTAAAAGTAAAGATGGTGTATGCTCCGTATGATAAGTTTAATGATAAATTCCTGACGATGTCTGCCGGCGGAGACCAGCCTGACCTGGTTTGGATTCAGCCTGCTGCGTTTGGCCAATTTGTTGGAAAAGGTGTTTTAATGGATTTGTCGGACAAAGACATCAAAAAAGATGAATATATGCCAAATGTGCTTGAGCTAGGGCAAGTGGACAGCAAGCAATATGCGTTAATCCGCGATGCCTCCACATTCCAGATGGGCTACAATAAAGATATGTTCGATGCTGCAGGAGTTCCTTATCCAACAGACGAATGGACTTGGGATGATTTCCTTGCAGCTGCAAAGAAACTGACTAAAGTTGAAGGCGGCAAGACTGTACAATTTGGCATGGAAAACTACTATACTGGTGAACTATTAGTCCAGAACGGGGGATCTTTCGTAAGCCAGGATGGGAAGAAAGTAACAATCGACTCTCCTGAATCCATTGAAGCTGTTCAATTTGGATCTGACCTGATCAACAAGCATAAGGTCCAGCCAACATCAGCTCAATCACAAGGTATGTCCAACCTGTTCCTTTCTGGAAAAGCGGCTATGAAGCTGATGGGACCATGGGACTGGGCAGATACTGCAAAGAATGCAACGTTTAAATGGGATATTGTTCCGATGCCAGCAGGGAAAGCAGGCAATGTCTCAGCGGCTGCCTATTTGCCAATCGGTATCGGTAAAGGCACAAAACATCCTGAAGAGGCGTTTAAGCTGCTGGAATTCCTATCCTCTGGAAAAGGACAAGACCTGCAGATTGATACAATTTCTGCCGTCCCTGTAGTAAAGCGGAATGCTGAAAAGATCGTTGACATGAAAAATGCACCCGAAAATGCTGATTCATTGGCAACCCTTCTCCAGGAAGGCAAGACTGTGATGAACGCTCCTTATACTCCTGAATATGCGGAAATTCAAAGTAAAATCCAACCGGTCATTGACAATATTAACTTGAAGAATTTAGATGCGGAGAAAGAACTGAAGAAAGTCGCCGACCAGATCCGCAAGGAATATGGTCTGGAGTAAAAATGAAAAGAGGTACTTGCCAATTGCAAGTACCTTTTCTTAGAAGGTGAACAAATGAACAGAATGGCCAATATAAACAGCAAAATTGCAGGGATGATGGACATTGCTTTTAGCATGGCTAAAACAAGCCTATTCTTTTGGCTTTCCTTAATAAAGCGGGCTTTTATTCTAGGCCTTGTGGCTTCCTTTTGTGCATTGATCGAAACCATTAATGAAGTATGGAAGGGGAGCGGGAGGCCCGTAAGGCAATTATTTAAAGAAAACAGCCAGAAATACAAATCCACAAAAAAGGTATCACTCATGTGGTTTGTTTTCTTAATTTATGCAAGTTCATTTATTGTGCTTCCGTTTCCGGAATCGTTGCCATCAAATATAGGGCAGGTCATAAAATATGCGTTTGTTTATATGGTTTTATTGGCTGTTATTCTATTTACTTTTGTTTCTTTTAATATGGTAAAGCTCCAGTTAACCGTGAAAAAAGCTATTTTATATGGTTTTTATTTATTGGTGAAGAAGTTTACCAGCTCTATTTTCCTGCTGGCTGCATTTCTTGTCATCGCCTATCTAAGCCAGCAGAACCTGATTTTCTTCATATTCTTTGCCCCGGCCATGTATGCTCTTTCTGCAGTCCTGATTTTAGGAAAAGTATATGCGGGAATAGATAGCTGAGAGTGAAAGACGGAGTGCTGTGGATGAGCCCAGGCAAATCAACGTCCTTGCTGCGGTAATGAAGAAATTACGGGACAATTTGAAATTTATCATTAGAAAGGGGAGGGGCTTTACTAAAGTGAAGACGAAATTTGGGTAATTTTCTAATGTAATAACCTGACCCGGAGAACCATTTAAATCATCTATTACAGGAGGAGAATAAACAATGGCAAACACGAATGACAAAGTAATTCCAAAAGAATTCCTATGGGGAGGAGCCGTTACCTCATTTCAAACGGAAGGTGCCTGGAATGAAGGAGGCAAGGGTCCGTCCATCGTGGATGCCAGGCCTGTCCCGGAGAACCACTCAGACTGGAAAGTAGCTATTGATTTTTATAACCGCTACAAAGAGGATATTGCTCTATTTAAAGAATTGGGATTCAATGCCTATCGTACAAGCATTTCATGGTCAAGAATCATTCCGGATGGGGAAGGCGAGATAAATGAAGAAGGCTTGAAGTTCTATGATGACCTGTTTGATGAAATGCTGGCAAATGGCATACAGCCGGTCATAACCCTCTACCACTTTGATTTGCCGCTTGCATTGGCGGAGAAATATAATGGCTTTGCTTCCCGGAAGGTGGTGGATTTATTTGAAAGATATGCAAGAGTCGTATTTGAACGTTACGCCGGAAAAGTAAAATACTGGCTCACTTTCAATGAACAGAATCTGGTCCTCACAAATACGCATCATTGGGGCGCGACATTGCCTGAGGATAACCAGGAGGCCTTCAGGTATCAGGTCACACATAATGCTTTTATTGCTCATGCAAAGGCAGTAAAAGCACTGCATGAATTGGTCCCTGGGGGGGAAATGGCGGGAATGGTTACCTATCTCACTACGTACCCTGCTACAAGCAAGCCGGAAGATACCATCGCAAATCTGAAGGCGAAAGAGCTTCTGAATGATTTTTACTTTGATGTATTTGCCCACGGGGAATATCCGTCCTACATTACAAGCGATCTGCACAGTAAAGGAATCATGCCAGTATTTGAAGAGGGTGATGCGGAGCTGCTCAAGGAAAATACAGTCGACTATTTAAGCATCAGCTATTATCAAAGCCAGACGGTAAAGCACGTTCCCGGCAATGAAGGAGCACTCATATCCGGAGTGACACCGAACCCTAATCTAAAAACGAATGAATGGGGGTGGGCCATTGATCCAATGGGACTTCGTGTTGCCTTAAAAGATATGTACGCCCGTTACAGGCTGCCAATTTTTATCACGGAAAACGGAATTGGTGCAAGAGAGGAGCTGGATGAGAATGACACGGTCGACGACCAGTACCGAATCGATTACCTGAAAGGCCATATCCAGCAAATGAAATTGGCGATGGAAGAAGGAGTCGACGTTTTCGGATATTTGATGTGGGGTTCAACAGATATCCTCAGCTCAAAGGGGGAAATGAAAAAACGCTATGGGTTCGTTTTTGTCAACCGTGATGAAACCGATTTAAGAGACATGAAAAGGTATAAAAAGAAAAGCTTTGACTGGTTTAAGAAGGTAACAGCCTCAAATGGCACGGTGTTATAAATACATTCCTGCCCTTATAGGAGGGAATAGAACCGGACTGGGTATCCAGCCGGTTCTTTTGCAGAGCAGGGCTTCACTCTATTCATATAAATGAAAATCAGGTAAAATCAAGAATGATAGTTTTCTATAAAATGGAAATATTAAAAAGCCAGTTCTCAAAAGAGGGCTGCTGGCTAGTACGATGAATTTGGGAGGAGAGGTGTTTTAATTGATTAAGTGGGGAATTATTGGCCCGGGAAATATTGCCGCAAAATTTGCTGAGGCAGTAAAGCAAATGGAAGAGGCAGACCTTATAGCAGTAGCATCCAGGTCGAAGGAACGTGCAGAGGTTTTTGGAAAGGTTTACGGCCTGGAAGAGAGCAAATGCTATGGCGATTACCGGGAAATAGTCCAGGACGACAAGGTAGATGCCATCTACATAGCCCTGCCGCATCCTTTTCATAAGGAGGCTGCACTATTATCCATTCATCATGGAAAAGCGGTCCTGTGTGAAAAACCTGTAACCATGAATGAGGCAGAAGTAGTCGAAGTGGTTGGAGCAGCAAGGGAGAAGAAAGTATTTTTTATGGAAGCTATGAAAACCAGGTTCCTCCCCGTAAGCCGAAAAATCAAGGAGCTGATCAATGATGGTACAATTGGCGATGTCCGTTTGCTGCAGGCGGATTTTGGTTTCAATGCTCCTGTAGACCCTGCTGGAAGATTATTTAATAAAGAATTAGGCGGAGGTGCCCTGCTTGATGTAGGAATATATAATCTCTCCTATAGTTCCTATTACTTCGGAAATAAACCTGTCAGCATGAAAAGCGAGCTATACTACGGCACCACTGGTGTCGATGAAAGTTCATCCATCCTTTTAGCCTATGAAAATGGCGAACATGCGCAGCTATACAGCTCCATTACCCTGAATACACGGAGAGAGGCGAACTTCCTTGGTACAGAAGGAAGGATCTGCGTCCCAATATATTCGAATGCAGAACAGGCTTTCATCCATGTGAAAGGGGAAGAACGGAAAATCCATATTCCCTTTGAAATTAATGGGTTTGAGTACCAGATCCGGGAGGCTGTCCAATGTCTTCAGGAAGGGAAGCTGGAAAGTGAACTAATGAGCTGGGATGATTCGATTGAAGTGATGAGACTGGTGGATAGAGCCCAAAAATAGCTGGAGGTGAACGAACCTATGACTGTTTCGATTGGATTCATCGGTTTTGGGAAAAGTACAACAAGGTATCACTTGCCATATGTATTAAATAGAAAGAAGATCAGGGTTAAAACGATTTATTCGCGTACAAGGAAATATCAGCTTGAGCAGGAATATCAGGAATATGGAATACAGTTTACGGATGATTTGGACAATCTGCTTAAAGATGATGAAATTCAGAGTGTGGTCATTTGTACTCCGCATGAAACCCATTATGACCTGGCAAGGATTTGCCTGGAGCATAATAAGCATGTGATTGTAGAGAAGCCGTTTACTCCGACCGTTAAAGAAGCGCGGGAGCTTTATCGGATGGCACATGAAAGGAACCTGATTATTACCCCCTATCAGAACAGAAGGTTTGACGGCGACTTCCTTGCGCTTTCAGGAGGTGCTGGAGAAAGGATATATAGGTAAAGCTGTGGAGCTGGAATCCCATATTGATTATGATCGTCCGGGCATCCCGCTGCCTAAGGATCATGTCAACCGTGCTTTCTATGGCCTGGGTGTACATACCACGGATCAGATGGTTTCCATATTCGGAGCTCCCGAGAAGGTTTATTACGATATCCGTTCCCAAAGCGAAGGAAGCAATGATTACTATCACGTTGAGTTATTTTACAAAAATTTTAAGGCTATTGTTAAAACGAGCATGATTGTTAAAACTCCCTATCCCAGATTTATTCTTCATGGAACAAAGGGAAGTTTCATTAAATACGGCATAGATAAGCAAGAGGAATGCTTAAAGGCTGGGAGGATGCCGTGGGAAAAAGATTTTGGCATTGACCCGAAAGAAAACTATGGGAAAGTATCCTTTACTGATGAGGAAGGGAAGGATAGAAATTTGACGATCCCTACACCTTTGGGGGATTACGGGCGTTTTTATGACGTCTTTGTGGAGGCAATTGAAGGGAAAAAGGGCAGCCTGGTCACTGAGGAAGAAGCCTTGGCTGTGATTGAAATACTTGAAAATGGGTTTTCGGGGCAAAATCCAAGGGTTCACGCTTTTAATAAAAATAATAAAACTGAATAATTTAGATGATTAGTCATGCGGCACCTGCTGCATGACTTTTTTTATCAAATAATCAGACCTTTTTGAAAAGACCTAAAAATCTTAAACATTTATCTAAAAATTTTAAATTCCTTATGAAAGCGTTTCCGTTTACACTTTAGGAAAGAAAGGAGGATCCATACATGAGCTTGCGACAAGAAGTGAACGCCAGTGTAGTTTCCATGAAGAACAGTAAACCATCAAAAAAATTTAAAATCGATAAGTGGATCCCATATTTGTTTATATTGCCTTCCACATTGATGATTGTTACATTTCTATTTTATCCTATCGGAACGGTCTTTTACTACAGTGTCCAAAACTATGATGTGTCGGCTCCGTTTTATAATGGATTTGCAGGACTTGATAATTTTATAAAAATCTTTACCCAGGATAAATTATTTCTGCCAAGTCTGATGACCTCTTTTAAGTGGGTGATTTCACAGGTCGGCTTGCAGCTGATATTCGGTTTGGCGTTTGCCCTGCTCTTGAATCAGAAGTTTCGGTTCCGCGGTGCTGTCCGTGCCGCAGCCTTTATTCCATGGGCAATCTCCGGGGTGCTTGCCTCCGTTATGTGGTCCCTAATGTACAATGAGCATATGGGTGTATTCAATGACCTCCTGATGAGGCTGGGATTGATCAGTGAGAGCAAAGCCTGGCTCGCGGACAGCTCAACTGCTTTCGCGGCAGTGGTTATAGCGGAGCTTTGGAGAGGTATTCCCTTCTTCGCCATAACACTGCTGGCGTCTTTGCAAAGCATTCCCGAGGAATTATACGAAGCTGCAAGGGTTGACGGTGCAGGGAGATGGAAATCATTCATATTTGTTACTCTTCCTCAGCTGAAAAACACAATTGTCCTGACAACGCTGCTTCGGGTCATCTGGGAGTTCAATAACGTAGACCTGCTTTTCAATTTAACAGGAGGCGGCCCGGCCCACAGCACGACTACCTTAACGATGTACATTGCCGAACAGGCCGTGCACGGAAGCAACTTTGGATACGGATCCGCATT
Source organism: Mesobacillus foraminis (assembly GCF_004340465.1). Lineage (GTDB taxonomy): Bacteria > Bacillota > Bacilli > Bacillales > Cytobacillaceae > Mesobacillus_B > Mesobacillus_B foraminis. Next base: position 156,712 of record NZ_SLVV01000012.1, read on the forward strand.
GACTGTCATCGCTTTCGGAATACTACTCGTTTTCGCGGCAGTTTACTTGAGGATTACACGGTTTGAGAGGGAGGATTAACCATGAATCGGAAATCACAGCAAAAGTTTGACAGACTCTTTACACTTAATATCCCCATCCTGGCGATGCTGATATTTACCCTGTTCCCGCTCTACTGGACAATTAACACCGCCTTTAAGCAAGAAGGGGAAATTGTTCAGCGGCCCCTGAGCTATCTGCCGGTGTCGCCAACGATCGATAACTTTGTTACCGCATGGACAAATGTCGGATTCTCAACTTACTTTAAAAATAGTTTACTAGTTGGTGTGTGTACTGTTTTAATAGTATTAGTCCTTTCGACTCTTTCAGGGTATGCATTAAGCAGGTATAAATTCAAAGGGAAACGGCCTTTTCTTTTGATGCTGCTGTGCACACAGTTCATCCCGAGGTCGATGCTGATTATCCCGTTGTTCATCATCTTCAAGAACATGGGACTGATAAGCAACCCGCTGTCCTTGATTATTACTTACGCTGCAGTTGAAATACCGTTCACGACGGTTTTGATGAATGGTTTTATCTCTAACGTTCCGCGTGAACTGGAAGAGGCGGCAATGATCGATGGATGTAATCGCTTGCAGGCAATCCGCCATGTCATCTTCCCATTGCTGATCCCTGGAATTGTGGCAACCAGCGTGTTTACCTTCATTTATACCTGGAATGAGTTCCTGCTCGCGTTAATGCTGACCAATCAGCAAGGAAGGTTTACCCTTCCGGTCGGTTTAAGCTATATGATGGGTGAATTCAATATAAACTATGGAGCTTTGGCGGCAGGTAGTGTAATCGCTTTAATTCCTGCTATTATCTTATTCGCTTATGCCCAGAAACACTTGGTGAATGGCATGGGCGGAGCAGTAAAAGGATGACTTTGGGATTTATGCAACAAAACATATATTCATAGATAGAGGGGGATTTATATGTACAAGAAGTTATCGAAAACCTTGCTTGCCTCTTCCATGGCTGCCGCATTATTGCTGGCGGGCTGCGGCGGGCAGGATTCAGCTGAAAAGTCGAATGCAGCTCCAAAGAAGGATGATCCTAATGAAGAAGTAACATTAACCTTCTGGGATGAAAATGCCGGCCCGCAAAGAACACCTATATGGGAAGAACTGATTAAGCGATTCGAAGAGGAAAACCCAAATATTGATGTAGAATATGTAGGGCTGCCAAAAGATTCTGCCAAAACGAAATATGATGCAGCCATTGCAGCGAATGATACACCGGATGTAGGCAGTGTCCAGACAAGCTGGCTGCCGGAATTCTCCCTTCGAGATGCCCTGCTGCCGCTGGATTCTTATTTCGAGGGATGGGATCAAAAAGATAAAATTAATGCGGGAGCCATTGATTTCAATAAAGATATCGTCAATGACAACAAGCTGTACGGAATCCCTTATACACAAAACCTTGATATTCTTTGGGTCCGTCCTGACTGGTTCAAGGAAAAAGGGACAAAGATTCCTGAAACCTGGGATGAATTCTTCACTGCCATCGAGGAGCAGACTGACAAGGCTAACAACAGGTACGGCTATACCATCCGGGGCGGAGCAGGCGGTTCCTTCCAGCTTCAGCGCTTGATGTATGCTTACTCTGGTGAAGAGGAGTATATCAAAGATGGCAAAAGTACAATCAACAGCCCTGAGCATGCAGAATTCCTTAAAAAGTACTTTGCCCTTTACAAAGAATATACACCGAAGAGTGATATCACAAATGGATATAAGGAAATGATTGCTGGTTTTGATACAGGTGCCGTAGCTATGGTCCAGCATAATATTGGGTCTTTCGGTGAACATAGTGAGGCTCTGGAGCCAGACCAGTTCCAAGCGATTCCGCTTCCTAAAACTCCGGATGGAAAATATGTAGCAGAAGGCGGCAATACAATCGGAGTGAGTATCTTTAAGGATACTGAACATCCGGAGGCAGCCTGGAAGTTTACAAGCTTCTTAAACTCAAAGGAAAGCCAAAGCTACTGGAATCAAGAGGTTGGCCAAATCCCTACAAACGCTGATGTATTAGAAGAAGCATGGGTTAAAGAATCTCCTCATATTCAAACGGCATTTAAAGTATATGACGATCCAAATACAATTCTATATAAGCCGCCGTTCTATCTTCCTGAATACAGGTCCATCCTTGATTCAACAGTTGACTCTGGTACTCAGGCCGTCTTAAGCGGGAAGATGTCGGTAGAGGACTTCCTGGACGAATGGGCAACTGCCGTCGAGGAAGCACAAAAGAAATACGACGAACATTTCAAGAAATAATCACTCAGATAAAGCCGTCTGGAAATCGACTCATTTCAAGGCGGCTTAATCTCTTTAAAATCATTTATTCCTAAGAAGTAAGCTAAATCATTTTACATACAGGAGGGTTCTTTCCATATGAGTTATTCCGATACAACACAAACTGAAGTGACTTCTGAAACAGCGATTGCAATGGCCGAGCTTGCGTGCGACACCTTAATGCGCAATTTCACTCCAGCTCAGCTGCCGCCTGCCAATGTGTGGCATTATCACCAGGGCGTTTTCCTTTATGGCATGCAGCGTGTTTGGGAAAAGAATGGGGAAGCACGGTATTTCGACTATATAAAGAGCTATATTGATAATCTTTTGGACGAGGAAGGAAATTTTCTCTTTGAAAGAGACCAGCTTGATTCAATACAGGTAGGTATTCTCCTTTTTCCTCTGCTCAATGAAACGAGAGAAGAGCGGTATCGCAAAGCTGCGGTTAAGCTAAGAAATTTATTTGGCACTCTCAATACAACAAAAGAAGGCGGCTTTTGGCATAAAGATAAATATCCATATCAAATGTGGCTTGACGGATTGTTCATGGCAGGTCCGTTTGCCTTGATGTATGACCAGGCTTTTGGAGATCCTCAATTAGTGGATCAGGTTTTATATCAAGAAAAACTGATGAGGAAAAACATGAAGGATCCAGATTCTGGGCTGCTTTACCATGCATGGGATGAAACAAGGAGCATGGCCTGGGCCGACAAGGAAACAGGCTGTTCTCCCGAATTTTGGGGAAGATCGGTGGGATGGTATGGCACAGCCTTGATTGATATCCTTGACCTGCTGCCCGAAGACCATAATGGAAGAGCAGACCTGATCTCTGCGTTAGAGGGACTCATTCAAAGTTATTCCGACTATCAGGATGAAAAAACCGGACTTTGGTATCAAATTGTTGATAAAGGTAGCCAGGAAGATAACTGGCTTGAATCCTCCTGTTCTTCTCTATTTGTCTATACAATTGCGAGAGCGGTGGAAGAAGGCTATGTAGATAAAAAGTACTTGGATACTGCCAGGAAAGCATATCAGGGCTTGCTGGCCCAAATGATTGAAACCACCGAAGATTCCCTGACAATGAAGGGAATTTGCATTGGTACCTCCGCAGGGGTCTACGACTATTACGTATCCCGGCCAGTGTCAGAGAATGATCTTCATGGGGTTGGAGCATTTATACTGGCCAGCATGGCACTGGCCAATATCATCGAATAGGGAGTGGGGAGATGAAAAAAACGGTCAGCAGTATTCTCGCAGCTTCTATACTGGCTTTGGGAATTTCATCCGCGTCCGCAGCGTCAAATGATCTGGGGAGACAAACGTTGCCGCAAAATGATGGATGGGCTTCCTATGGAGAAGGGACTACAGGCGGAGCAGATGCAGCTAACAGCCAGATCTTTACCGTATCCAATAAACAGGAACTAGTGAAGGCCCTGGGTGCCGGCGGTAAAAATACTCCTAAAATTATTTATGTTGACGGCGCCATTGATTTCAATGTTGATGAAAACAATCAACCGATAGGCCCTGAATATTATGCGGATGAAGAATACGACTTTAATGCCTATCTCGCAGCCTATAACCCTGAAACCTGGGGGCTTGACAGAGAAGTAAGCGGTCCTCTGGAGGAAGTCAGGGCCCGCGCCCAGAAGAAGCAAAAGGCAGAGGTTGTGGTCAATATTGGATCCAATACTTCTATTATCGGACTTGGGAGCGATGCCAAAATCATTGGCGGAAGCTTCATAATGAGCGGTGTTGAGAATATCATCATCCGGAACATTGAATTTGAAGCGCCCCGGGATTTCTTCCCGCAATGGGACCCAACCGATGGCAGCTATGGTGAGTGGAATTCAGAATATGACAATGTGACGATTACAAATGGGTCTCATCATGTATGGCTTGATCATAATACCTTTAGTGATGGTGAACACCATGACGGAGATTCAGGCAAAATATTTGGACGTACCTATCAGCAGCATGATGGTCTGCTTGATGTTACAAATGCGTCCGACTATGTGACTATCTCTTACAATGTTTTCCATGACCATGATAAGGTTTCGCTCATAGGATCCAGTGACAGCAGGACATCTGACCGCGATCATTTAAAGGTCACTCTTCACCACAACTATTATAAGAATCTAACTCAGCGATTGCCGCGCGTCCGCTATGGACAGGTGCACATATACAACAACTATTATGAATTCTCGAAGGAATCCGGATATAAGTTTGACTATGCTTTGGGTGTCGGGATTGAATCTAAGATTTATGCTGAAAATAATTTCTTCCAATTCGATTATGATATCGATCCAGGGAAGATCATCAAGGATTGGAAAGGGACAACCATTTACGAGGATGGTTCCTATGTTGGCGGAAAGAGCAGCGCCCGGCAAGTAGACCTGGTAGACGCGTTTAATCATTCCCATGACCTTCAGCTTAGCGAAAATGTAGGCTGGAAGCCATCTTTAGTTACGAACATCCATCCAACGCAGGCTGTGCCTGCTATAGTCAAAGCGAAGGCAGGAGCAGGAAACGCAAGGTAAGGAAACAGTCCGTGGATACCCAATCCACGGACTGTTTCTATTTTTCTTAAATAAGAATTATATGAATTTTCCCCATTTACCGCCAAAGGGTTATGAGGTATCGTATAATAGGATAATCCTATAATAATAGAAAGGATTGGGCCATCAAACAGCCTGGGAGTTCATATGTCCAAATATAAAATAGGTCGTCTTATTCGAAAATACTTTTTATTTTCCTTCCGGTCAACAATCATTTCTTTGTTCCTGCCTGTCATGATTTTCTTTATTGCGATAACAGGGTTCTTATCCTACAGAGTGGCGGTAACACAGCTGGAAGAGAATGCATTCAAAAATATAGAGGACACCGTCTTCCAAACCAAAGGGTATTTGGAGAATCGGCTTTCGGACGTGTTCGAACAATTGGTGGCGTTTTCAAATGATCCAAGGACGCTTTCCATTATCAATTCGGAGCAGTTTGAGGCTGACCCGGAAGATTACATTGAGATGAACAGCTTTTTAAAAACAATTCACTTAAATTATAATTCCATCATTGAATCCATCTACGTAGATATGAATCATGGGGCGTTCACTCTATACCAAAGCCAGTATCCTACTAAAATTAAAGAATTTCCCTATAAAGAATATGAAGATCTATACAAAGGCAATGATGAAGGTTTCTATTGGCACAACGTACATAAGGATGACATTTTTAAAAGTGAAAGCAAAGTTGTAAGCGTTTTTAAATTGGTTGGGAACCAGGCTTCCGACGCAAGTGGAGTCCTGCTGTTTAATTTGCGGAATGATTTTTTTGAGAAGGTCCTCAACAAATCCTTGATTGGCGAACACGGTTATATTGCACTGGTAAGTCCGGACGGAACATTAAATTCCAAGGATATGGCGGATGAATATCTTTTGAGCGAAGAGAATCTGAGATATCTGAAGGATTTACAAGAAGACAGCGGAAGATATGAATTCCAGAGTGATGATGGCCGAAAAATGATGGTTATTTACGAGACAATCGGAATCAATAAGTGGAAGGTAGCGGCTGTTTTTTCAACCGATGCAATCACAGAAAAAGCTGACTATATCAAGTATATCACCTTAATTGTAATACTCGTTTTAGTAGGAATCGCTATCCTGATTGCCAACTTTTTCGCCCGGTATATATCTAGTCCTGTTTCCACATTGGTGGAACAGTCAAAATCAATTAATGAAAATAATCTGACAATGAACTATAACCATAACGGGCCCCGGGAAATAAAAATTTTAAATAATGCAATGGAGGATTTATTAACCCGCGTTAATCATTTATTGGATCAAATTAAGCTGGAACAGGAAGAAAAACGGCAGTTGGAGTTCGCTATTCTTCATTCCCAGATAAATCCCCATTTCCTGTACAATACGCTGTATTCAATAAAAGGGCTATGCGATATGGGTCTCAATGGAGAGGCCAGTTCCATGATAACGGCATTGTCCAACTTTTTCAGGATCTCAATCAGCAAAGGAAAGGAGATCATCTCCCTGGAGGAAGAAATCACCCATATCAGAAATTATCTTGTTATCCAGGAAATGAGATATGGAGACGACTTTTCCTATCAAATAGAAATGGATGAAAAGATTTTAAACTGGGAAATTGTTAAATTGACACTCCAGCCATTAATTGAAAACGCAATCTATCATGGTGTAAAACTAAAGCGGGAAAAAGGGATCATTGCCGTCAAGGGGTATGAGAAGGGAGAAACCATCGTGTTGGAAGTCATGGACAATGGAGGCGGAATCAGCAAGGAAAGGCTTGCTGAAATAAGGGCTGAGCTGGAAAAAACGAGTGAACATTCCTCAACTATTGGAATCGGCCTGAAGAGCGTCCATGAAAGAATCCGCATGCATTTCGGTTCGCCATATGGACTGGTTCTGGAGAGCGAAGAAGGAAAGGGAACAAAAAATACGGTAATAATTCCAAAAACCAGGGGGGGAGTTTAAAAGATGTACAAGGTGGTAATTGTTGATGACGACCGTATTATCCGCAGGGGACTAGCTACTGTGGTGCCCTGGGAAAAACATGGGTTTCAGCTGGTTGGTGAAGCAGCAGATGGCGAACAAGGCCTTGAGCTTATTGAACGGGAGAATCCCCATATCGTTGTCTCTGATATCAAGATGCCGTTCTTGGATGGATTGGAGATGGCAAAGGAAATAAGAAAGAAAAACAACAGGACAAAGATTATCCTGCTGACAGGGTATGAGGATTTTAAATATGCTCATGAAGCCATCAAAGTCCGGGCATTCGATTATCTGCTTAAGCCTGTAGAGACAGAAAGCCTGCTTGAAAAGGTAAAGCAGGCTTCACGGGAATGGGAGGATGAGTACCTGCGGGAAAAGCAAATCAGTGAAGGGAGCCAGGCAATCGAAAAGGAGTTTCTTAAAAAACTGTCCAACCCGTTGTCAGGAGCAATAGAAGTGCCGCGGTTCGAAGAGGAATGCATCCCGCTGATCAAACTGGGATTATCCGAAAAGGTATCAGGATATCTGGAAAATACTCAAAACAATCTGATGAGCAAGGATATTTCCCTGGAGGATGTCAAGCTGATGGCCATCCGCTTAATGAGCCTGATTATTCATGAATCTTCAAAGTGGGCAAAAACCTGGGACCATTCCAGATTCATAGATGCACAAAATGAAATAATGAGCATGGAAACCATAACGGAAATATTTGAAACGCTGGAGAAAATGGCGGTGAACCTCGCAGCTTTCGTAAACGGATTGAACAAAAACCAAAAACATTCCTTGGTGGACAAAGCGATCGACTATATTAAACAGAATTATCATAACGAGGATTTGTCCCTGCAAACAGTAGCAGAAAAGGTACATGTCAGTCCAGCCTATTTAAGCAATTTATTTAAGGTGGAAAAGGGCTTTAACTTCGGGGAATTTTTATTGGAGACCAGGATGAAAGCGGCAATGGAAATTTTTCGTCAAAGGGATTTTAAAACCTATGAAGTAGCCGAGCAGGTTGGTTACGCGAATCCGCAATATTTCAGCAGCAGCTTTAAGAAATACACAGGCTACTCACCCGCTGAGTTTAAGAAGCTTAAATAGTGAGCTTATAAATCTCGATGCAGGATACTTATGTTATATGGTTTTCGGCTTTACTCTATCACTCTAGCTCAATAATTGGAGGTGTGTTGCTGATCGACACCAAAACAACAGCAGATTTTGGATTAATGAGAATGCTGGCCTTTTTTATTCCGCTTGGTTTCTCCGCAAGCCTGACATCCATCTCACACGTGATCATAAATGGCACATTGGGCAGGGCCGACCAGGCCGAGCTCATTATTGCCAACTACGCCCTTGCTTTATCCCTTTTTGGGATTATTGAAAGGCCTGCCCTGGTTTTCCGGCAAACTAGCTCCGCCCTGGTAAAGGGAAAATCCTCTTTTAAAATGCTGGGAGCTTTCTTTATTAAAGTAACGCTCTTGATATCAGCGGTTTGTGCTGTACTGGGCTTCACCCCATTGGGGAATTGGGTGTTCCTTCACGCTTTCAATGCAGATTCAGTTTCCCTGGAATCTTTGCTGGCTACCTTCAGGGTGATTTCACTGGTGATTATTTTTTCCGGGCTTCGCTGCCTGTACCAGGGAATCATCATTAACCACTTAGAGACAAAATGGGTGACCATCGGTGTCATTTTCAGACTCGCTGGCATGTTTTTGGTCGCTTACTATTTCATCTTGACGGATTCAGTTGTCTCAAGCATGGTCGGAGCTGTGATCTTTTTGACAGGAATGGCGATCGAGTGCATGGTGAGTGTTTGGAGGGGACACTCGATCATGAAATCTGCGCAAGCTGACAGTGGTCCATTGCTGAAACAGAAAGATATCTTCTCGTTTTATACTCCGCTTGTCTTTTATCTTTCCTTTCAGACAGTTATTATTCCAATACTGTATGCCTTTCTTGGCAAAGTACAGGATGCTCATATGGGGATTGCTTCTTTTGCACTGGCATTTAGCATTACGAATCTGGTTTTAAGTTTCTTTATGTATACTCACCAGATTGTGCTCCAATTTTACGAGAACAATCGTCACACAGTCGTGAAATGCATCATTGTATTTAGTATCGTTCCTTCCATGCTGCTGGCCATTCTCTGCTTTACACCACTAGGAATGATTTTTATGGAGAGTGTTATGGGCACTAACCAGATTCTTGCGCAAGAAACCCTGCTGGTACTAAAATTCTTCATTGTTAAAACCTTGGTGTTTCCGTGGGTAGATTACTTTGGAGGCATCCTGATGTTAAGGAAGAATACTAAGTCGCTGCTCAAGCCTCAATTGTTCAATATGACTGCAGTGATTGTCGTTATTGTTCCACTGGTTTATTTATTTCCCCATTTGAATGGAAGCACAGGTGCCATCGCTGCGTCTGCAGGGGAGCTCATTGGCTTAGCAGCTGTATATTTGGTTGTGACCCGTAAAAATAAGGCCCTGCAAGAAGAAAAACGGAATGCTGGATGAAAGAATTTATGGAAACCGCTTGCAGAGGCAGTGTGTTAAAAGTAAAATAAAAGTAGAATGTTCACGTTAACAAAAGGAAGGTCACAACAATGGTCACGATTAAGGATATCGCAAAACTGGCAAATGTTTCACATACTACTGTATCAAGGGCATTAAATAACAGTCCCTTGATCAAAGAGCCGACCAAAAAGAAGATCCTCGAGATTGCTGCACAGATGAATTATACGCCTAATTTTAATGCAAAAAGCCTGGTGAAACAGAAATCCTATACAATTGGATTATTTTATACCAGCATCAGCAACGGGACTTCTCCCAGCTTCTTTGCCGATACCCTGAAGGGAGTCAACAGCGTAATCAGCCAGGAGTATAATTTATTCGTCCGCGGCATTGACGATTACAGCGATTATTCCTCAATCGGCCGTCAAAGGTATGATGGCATTCTTTTAATGAGCCAGAGTGTAAACGACAATGCCTTTATTTATCATGTTATGGAGAAAAATATTCCATTTGTGGTTTTGAATAGGGATATTGAAGAAAAAAATATCATCAATATTCTTTCCGATGATAAGGAGGGCGCCCGGCAGGCAGTCGAATATCTCATCGAGCACGGCCACTCAGATATTGCCATTATTGAAGGAAAGCAAGGGTTTAAATCTTCACAGCAGCGCAAGGAAGGATATATTTCAGCCTTGATCCAGCATGGAATTCAAATTCGCAGTGAATACTCTGCTAGTGGAAATTATGATATGGAAAGCGGGTACAGGGCGATGGAACAGCTTTTGTCACTGAATACACGACCTACAGCCGTTTTTTGCTCCAATGATGACATGGCGATAGGAGCCATGAATGCCATCTTTGCAAATGAGCTCAAGGTACCGGATGATGTATCGGTAGTAGGCTTCGATGATATTGGATTTGCCCAGTATACGATGCCAAGGCTGACCACAGTAAAACGCCCGGTGGAGCAAATCAGCGTCGAAGGGGCCAAAAAGCTGTTATCGCTGCTTAATGGAAATGAACAGAGGAAGGAAAAGATCCTCGCGAATACAGAGCTGATGATCAGAGATTCTGTAAAAACACTGGCGAAATGTTAATTGTTTGTTTTTTTGAAGATTTGTTCACGTGTGCAAATATTAGGAGGGTGGATTATGAAAAGCCTTAATAAAGAGATTTATAGAAACTATGAAACTTATCCGGAAAAAGTGCTCCAGTTCGGTGAAGGAAATTTTTTAAGGGGATTTGTGGACTGGCAGATTCAAGTTTTGAACGAAGAGGCCGATTTTAACGGAAGTGTTGTCGTCGTTCAGCCAAGAGGATCTGAAAAAATTGAAAGACTTAACAAGCAGGATGGGCTCTATACGCTTTATCTGCAAGGAATGAAGGATGAACAGGAAGTAGATGAACACCTGGTCATTCACTCGATCAGCAGAGGAATCAACCTGAATGCAGATTATGATGCATATATGGAGCTTGCAGCGAGTCAGGATCTTCGATTTGTTGTCTCGAATACCACTGAAGCCGGCATTGTATTCAACTCGGAAGACAAGCTGGAGGACAGGCCGCAAAGAACATTTCCCGGCAAGCTTGCTGCCTTTCTGTATTACAGGTATAAGGCTTTTAAAGGTGACGAAAGCAAAGGATGCATCATCATTCCGTGCGAGTTAGTCGAAGATAACGGCGGTAAAGTGAAGGGAGCAATCCTTCAGTATGCAGCCCATTGGAATCTTGAGGAGGGATTTGTCAATTGGATCCATGAGGCAAATACCTTCTGTTCAAGCCTGGTTGACCGCATTGTCCCCGGTTTCCCGAAAGATTCCTATCAAGAAAAAACGGAGCAGCTTGGATATCTTGACGAACTGATGGTCACAGGGGAGCAGTACCATCTTTGGGTGATTGAAGGGCCGGCTTGGGTGAAAGATGAACTGCCATTTGAAAAAACGAAACTGAATGCAAAAATTGTAGACGATTTGACTCCTTACCGGACCAGGAAGGTGAGAATCTTAAACGGCACTCATACGGCCATGACGCCTGTAGCTTATTTATGCGGCTTGGACAGTGTAGCAGATGCCGTCAACCATAAGGAGGTCGGAGCATTTGTCAGAGAGCTGATTGCCGAGGAAATCCTGCCAACTCTTGAAGGGTCGGCGGAGGAGCTCAATACCTTTGCCATAGATGTTCTTGACCGCTTTAAAAATCCATATATAAAACATTATTTAATGAGTATATCCCTAAATTCAATTTCCAAGTTCAGAACCAGGGACCTTCCTACATTGCTGGAATACGTAACCCGGAGGAAAGCCGTTCCAAAGAGAATGACCTTTTCCCTTAGTGCGCTCATCTACTTTTATAAGGGGAATAGAAACGGAGAAAAAATAGAGCTTCAGGACGATCAAGAGATCCTGCAATTCTTCAGTAATCTATGGGAGAAATATAATAGAGAAGAGATTGCTATAAAGGAGCTGGCAAGAACAGCGTTGGCCGAGGAATCTCTTTGGGGTCTGGACCTTACTTCCATCCCACAATTGGAACAGACGGTGACAGCCTATCTGGAGGACATGGAGCAATTAGGGATGCAGAGGGCCCTTGAAGAATTAACAGGTGCATCCATAAAATAAGGGGGAGAAAAACATGAAAGCGTTTTTGAAAATAAATGAAAACGATAACATCATTCTGGCATTGAGGGACCTGGAAAAAGGAGAAATCCTCCATATTGACGGAGAAACTGTTCAATTAAAAGAAGATATACAAAGGGGGCATAAAATTGCCTTAACAGAAATCAACGAGAACGATCATATAATCAAATACGGCTTCCCTATTGGCCATGCACTCACGACTGTATCTCCTGGGGAGCATGTGCATACCCACAATACCAAAACAAATTTATCAGGAACCCAGGAATATCATTACACACCAAAGCAGTCAGCAAATCCGTACACAAATAAAAATCGGATGTTTAAAGGGTACAGGCGGAAAAATGGCAAGGTGGGCATCCGGAATGAACTGTGGATTGTCCCAACAGTGGGATGTGTAAATGGAATTGCAGAAAAAATCCTGAAGCGGTTTGAAAAAGAAGTCGGCGATATCTCCCCATTTGACAATGTACTCGTCTTAAAGCATAACTACGGCTGTTCCCAGCTGGGAGATGACCATGAAAATACAAAGCAGATTTTGCTGAACGCTGTTAACCACCCGAATGCAGGAGGTGTGCTGGTTTTAGGACTTGGCTGTGAAAATAATGAACTTCCCGAATTTAAAAAGGCGCTCGGCGAAATAAATGAAGATCGGGTGAAATTTCTTGTTTCCCAGGCCGTTACCGATGAAATTGAAGAAGGAGTAAAACTTGTCAAAGAAATTTATGAAAGTATCCAAAATGACAAGCGTGAGGATATCCCTCTGTCTGAGTTGAAAATCGGCTTGAAATGCGGGGGATCTGATGGATTTTCAGGGATTACGGCCAATCCGCTCTTGGGTAAATTCTCCGATTACCTTATAGCACAAGGCGGCACAACCGTGCTCACCGAGGTTCCTGAAATGTTTGGAGCGGAAACGATACTGATGGAACGGGCTGTCAATGAAGAGGTATTTCATAAAGTCGTTGATTTGATCAATGATTTTAAAGACTATTTTATCAAGCATGACCAGCCAATCTATGAAAATCCATCACCTGGCAACAAGGCAGGAGGCATAACCACCCTGGAGGACAAATCGCTCGGATGTACACAGAAGGCCGGCATATCGCCTGTCGTCGATGTATTGAAATATGGCGAGGTTCTCAAGCGTAATGGATTAAATCTGCTGAGTGCGCCAGGGAACGATCTGGTTGCTTCCACAGCCCTGGCTTCCGCGGGATGTCAAATCGTGTTATTTACAACAGGGCGTGGGACGCCTTTTGGGACATTTGTTCCGACGATGAAGATATCTACGAATACACAAATCCATGAGGCAAAACCTCACTGGATTGATTACAATGCCGGAATGATGCTTGAAGACGGGGTTTCCTCTGAATGGGTTCTGGACGATTTTGTAAACTATATCATCAAAGTTGCAAGCGGAGAATGGGTTAATAATGAAAAGAACGATTTCAGGGAAATAGCCATCTTTAAAAGCGGCGTAACCCTGTAGTATATTTTCCTTACGCCAACCCCAATGAGAGAAAGGTTCCAGGTGAGACAGGCGTCTGCAGAGCAGTGAGGGAATTGGAAGGTCAATATAAGTAACGGCGAACCAAGAAGGGAGTAAAATCAATGTCTCAAAAAAGGCTGAAGGATATCCATTTACGGGATCCGTTCATCCTCGCAGATGATGACAGCAAAAAATATTATCTATATGGTTCCATTGGCCAAAATGTCTGGGAAGGAAAAGCAATTGGATTTGACGTATACATTAGTGAGGATCTTGAAACTTGGGAAGGTCCCTTGCCGGCATTCAGGCCTTCTCCCGAATTTTGGGCAGATCGGCACTTTTGGGCTCCGGAGGTTTACTGCCTGAACAGTCGTTACTATATGTTCGCCAGCTTCAAGGCTGATCATGCTGGACGTGCCACGGGTGTCCTTGTTTCTGATCATCCAGCCGGTCCGTTCAAGCCGTATGTCAGAGCGCTGACGCCAGAGAACTGGGAATGTCTGGATGGAACATTGTATATAGAGGACGAAAAGCCCTGGATGGTTTTTTGCCGCGAGTGGGTAGAGGTGAAAGATGGAGAGATGTATGCAGTCCGTCTTCTCCCTGATTTGTCGGGACCGGCGGGTGAGCCTGTTCTCCTGTTCAAAGCATCAGAGTCAAAATGGGCCGAGGGTGTTGGAGAGGGAAATGAAAATTATGTTACGGATGGGCCATTCCTGCATGTGTTAAAAAATGGGGACCTTGCGATGCTATGGTCAACCATCGGGAAGAGCGGATATACAATGGGGCTCGCCCGTTCTGCCAGCGGTTCTGTCGAGGGGCCCTGGGTGCAGGACCAGGATCCTTTATTTTCGGAAAATGGAGGGCATGGAATGCTGTTTACAACATTTGAAGGGGATTTGATGCTTACTATTCATCAGCCAAATCAACATCCAAATGAGCGCCCGGTTATTTTCAAGGCATTTGAAAAAGATCAAAACCTCAGAATATACATGCAAGGAAAGGAGGAAAAGACATGCTGAACATTGGAATCATCGGGACAGGCTGGTTCAGCAAAGTGCACGCAAACATTTTGTCCGAGATCGAAGGGGTGCGTGTAAAAGCGGTTTGTGGGACGAGTACAGAAAAAGCCGAATCCTTTGCGCTTGAATTTGATGGTGCGAGAGGATATGGAGTCTTAGAAGAGATGCTTGAAACAGAGAACCTGGATGCTGTTTATGTATGTGTCCCGCCATTTGCCCACGGGGACATCGAAATGGAGCTGATTAGCCGGGGAATCCCTTTTTTCGTGGAAAAGCCATTAGCCGCTGATCTTGAAACCCCTGGGCGCATCATTTCCGCTCTTCGGGAAAAGCCTGTGATTACTTCAGTGGGATATCATTTCCGATACCGGGATGCTGCAATCAAATTAATGGAGGAATTAAAAGGATGTCAGCTCGGAATGGTAACAGGCTATTGGATGGGATCAATGCCAGCCGTCCCTTGGTGGAGGAACCAGGAAAAATCAGGCGGACAATTCATCGAACAGACGACTCACCTGCTGGACCTGCTGAGGTATTCAGCCGGTGAGGCAGAAGAAGTTACAGCCGTATTTGGGAACAAAGTCATGCATGAAAAGCATGAAAACGTAACAGTTTCCGATATAGGCTCCGTGATTGTGAAAATGAAAAATGGGACTATAGCAACGCTGACAAACACTTGTATTCTTCCTGATGGCGTTTCTGCTATCGGACTGGACTACTATCATGACAACGGAATATTAAAGCTGAATCAAGAAGGATTAATTAAAAGTGAGCGGGACGTAACTATTAAATGGAAGGACCGGGATAATCCCTATATCCGGGAAAATCGTGCGTTCATTCAGGCGGTTGAGAGTGGAAATTCTTCTGGTATCCTATCAGACTATCATGATGCATACCAGACTCAAAAGGTGGCGCTGGCTGCCTTAAAATCCGCTGAAACAGGGGTCACAGTCAAACTGGAAGATATAAATAAAAATATAGTATAACCAATAACAAGAACCGATATCACTGTTTTTTATACAATGATGTCGGTTTTTTATATGGGTAAAAAGTAAATATTCATTACACTAAAATAAGGAATTACCGGAAAAGCGGTTTCTTTATTTCGGAAAGCGCTTTAAAATGTAGGTAGACCAAGTTTCTAGTCCGCAGCATCGAGAGGGGTCCATGCACGATAAAGGGGTTTACCATTTATTGTACCTGAATGTAGTCAAAGAGTGTACGACCGCTGTTAAAGCTGTCAGCCTGGTACATGCCAATGACACTTCAGCTTCAACAGCTGCTCCTCCACTTTTGCCTGTTGCGTGTCATTGAAAAGGAATCAAAGCAGCAGGCTGTAAACGACTTAAAATCCATTGATCAGCTAAGGAGCTTTATAATTTACATGAAAAAAATTTGGTCCTACATTTCAACGATCTATAAAAATTCAAAGCTGAATGTAAAACTTTTTATTACCATAACCCTTATTATGGTGATTACATTAGTATTTGTACTGGCAGGTTTGCAATATGCATTTTCTCTGTATGATGAGCAAATTTATGCGAAATCATCCCAGGTCCTGATGATGTCGTCCAATAGTATTGAAGAGGAGCTTAAAAGGGTTGAAGAGGTTAGCTTTAATATAGCGATGGATCCGCAGATACAGAAAAACCTATTGGAACTGCAAGGAGACGTCAATGGCTACGATTTTTACCGGATTGAACAGGATATCGAAGAAGAACTGGCGAGCTATGTTGGATCAGAAAGGTATATTCAGTCGATTTATTTATATGATGCCGGTGGCAGGGAATTCTTGGCAGGATCGAGCAGCAATCCAATAAGAGAAATCGATAAGTATCTCGCGCTTAACGAGGCAGTTAAGTATGAAGGAAAAAATCATTGGATGGAACGGGACGGGTATAACCAGTATTTAAGCTCAGTCCGCCTTATACGTTCGTATAAGAACCTTAACTTTGAAAATATCGGAAAACTATTGATTCGTGTTGACCTGGACCAGATTATTAGCAGTCTGCCAAAAACACGGGGAGAAATTGCGGGCAATATTGTCATGACAAAAGGCGAGCAGGTTTTCTATTCTGAAAAAGAACAAATGAACGTGGTAAGTAACTTTCCATTCCGGACGAAGAAGGAACAAGGCTACCATATTGAAAATATCAAAGGTGAAAGATATTTTGTCAACTACATCACTACTGATTTTGAGAACTGGACCTATTGGAGCATCATCCCTTTCAATCTGATGTTCTCTAAGGTGACAGCTGCCAAATATTCCTTGGTGCTGGTTTTTATGTTAATGTTCGTGATTCTCATATCTCTAGGTTTTAAGTTTTTAAGGAGAATAACCAATCCGATTGAGGATTTGGTTACGACCATGCAGGATGTACAAAGAGGAAACTTTAATGTAGCAGGTTCATTGAATCCATCACTGGTTTATGAAGATGAAGTTGGAATTCTGTACAGGAATTTTAAGACCATGATCGAGAGAATCGATGAACTGATAAAAGAGAACTACTCTAAACAGCTTTTAATAAAAGAAACTGAGTTTAAAGCATTGCAGGCTCAAATAAATCCTCATTTCCTCTACAACACACTAGAGTCGGTGAATTGGCTGGCGAAATCAAATAAGCAAAAGCAAATCTCCAGCATGGTGGAGGCATTGGGCCACCTTTTGCGAAATTCCATTAACTTTAATGAAGATATCATTACATTGGAGAAAGAGCTCGAGATAGTCAACAGCTATCTAACGATTCAAAAATACCGGTTCGAAGACCGTCTCGAATTCCAAATGGATATCCCGTCAAATGTAATACAATGCAAGATTCCAAAGTTAACCCTGCAGCCGCTCCTTGAAAATTCTTTCATTCATGCGGTTGAGCCTTCGCTCGGTTCCTCTGTCATAAAATTAACCGCTTACCAGGAGGAGGATCATCTTTGCATTCGAATTGAAGACGATGGTCCAGGCATTGATCCATTAATTATTCAAAAAGTAAAAGAAGGCAAGGTTAAACCAAAAGGAACTGGAATAGGGCTGAATAATATTGACGAACGAATCCGGCTTGGCTTCGGTGAGCAATATGGGCTAAAGGTTGAAAATCTTTCGGGCAAGGGGACTGTGATAACGGTTGTCCTGCCTTTTGAAACGAGGTGTTAAGATGGCTTATAAAGTATTATTGGCCGATGATGAAAGAATTATAGTAGAAGGAATTTCAAGTGTAATAGATTGGGAGGCACTGGATACTGAACTGGTAGCGACTGCCAGGAACGGGATTGATGCGTACGAGAAGATCGTCCAGCACCGGCCGGACATTGTGATAAGTGATATCAGAATGCCAGGAATGGACGGCCTCAGTCTCGTAGCTAAGGTTCATGAAGAATATCCTTCTATTAAATTTATCCTCTTATCAGGATTCAGTGAGTTCGAATACGCGCGGACGGCGATGCAGTTTGGCGTAAAAAGCTATCTGCTGAAGCCCTGCAATGAGGATAGAATCACAGAAGCTTTAACTGGAATAATTGCAGAATTAAAGGATAAAAAAGAAAGTGAGACCTTTATACAGAAGCTACGGGAAAATTATAAAAAAGCCCAGCCCTATATTAAATCCCAGCTGTTAACGGAATTCCTGTCCACAAAGATTCATTCCAATAGGGATCTTTCCTACTATCAGCAGCTATTTGACAGCAATATTGATGAACTGCAGGTAAGGCTTATCCTGTTTCGGCTCGAAGGCGATTTTTCCTATGAGCATATTTTTGCAGTGAAAAATATAGGTGCGGAAATATTTGATTCCCCCCTACTCAATACAAATATAGGTGAATTGGCTGTGTTTCTGCTTGAGGATGAGCAAGGCACCGACAGCCTCCAGGAGCAAATTGACCAGATAAGAGAGCGCCTTCATGAGTACTATAAAATCGATACCACTGTTGCAATTAGTGAAGGAAATCATATCCAAAATGCCCGGAGGCTCTATCTTGAGGCGCTGGAGTGTCTGGAACACCGTTTTTATTTAGGGGAAGGAAGCATTATTACTAAAAAGGATATTCTGCATGGGAATCCGGAAAGCCATAATGACATCATCGTTGATGAGCAGCAGATCAGCATAAAGGTTAAGTCCGGTCATGTTGAGGACGTATGTGAGGAGATAGATGCATTCTTTCAAAAGATGGCGGAGTTCAGGTTGGGCATACCTATGACAAAATCCTATTGTGTACAGCTTTACCTCGCCATTGTTCAGACAGGAGATACAGATCGTATGCAGGACTATCTGATGGGGACATCGGCGCTTCTGGCAATGGATACGGTACAGCAAATGAAAGACTATATTGAAGCAAGGGCAAAGGAATTGACTCTGGAGTATTACAGCCGCTATAAATCAAAACAATCATCGGTAATCAACAAGGTCATTAGCATAGTTGAAGATAATTTTGGGAATCCCGACCTGTCTCTTAAAATGATTGCAAATGAGATTTTGTACATGAATCCCGACTATCTTGGAAAGCTGTTTAAACAAGAAACCGGGCAGCGTTTTTCATCCTTCCTCACAAAACTGAGAATTGAAAAAGCAGTTGAGTATATTCAGGAAATGGACGATGTCAAAGTTGTTACTCTAGCAGAAATGATTGGATTTGGTGACAACCCTCAATATTTCAGTCAAGTGTTTAAAAAGCAAACCGGGTATACTCCTTCTGAATATCGGAAGGTTACCTAGAAGCCGGGCAGAGCATATTGGGATGATAAAGACATAAGTCCTTTTATAGCAAAAATTAATAATTAAATTGGAGGGCAAAGCACACTTCACTGTTTTTTAAACGAGGATATCGGTTTTTTACACCAGGATATCTGTTTTTTTGATTTTAAATTGTCGGAATATCTGTAAAATTAGGAGTGTAAGCACTTTCAAAGGGGATTTATAATGAGAAAGGTTTACTTGTCATTAATATGCTTTTTCCTGCTTCTTTCAATTGCTGCCTGCAGTACGGGCAGTAATGGGAACTCTGGAAGCCAGGAAGGGGCGGTAGCAGATAAATTAGTAACCCTGCGTGTAGCCTGGTGGGGAGGGCAGCTCCGGCATGACTATACGATGAAGGTTATTGAACTGTATGAGAAGGAGAACCCAAATATTAATATCGAGGCTGAGTTTTCCAACTGGGATGATTACTGGAAGAATCTTGCCCCAATGGCCGCAGCGAATCAGCTGCCGGACATTATCCAGATGGATACCGCCTATCTCCCGCAATATGGCAAAAAGGGCCTGCTTGAAGATTTAACCAAATATATTGACAATGGAACAATCAATGTAGGTTCTATTGATGAAAATAAGATTTCAGGCGGAAAGATTGGCGGCGAATTGTATGGCTTTAACCTCGGATCCAATGTTCTGTCCGTCATCACCAATGATGAAATGATAAAATCAGCGGGAGTCAAGCTGGATGATACAACATGGACCTGGAAGGACTTCGAAAAAGTGGCTGTCGCTGTCCAAAAGTCGACAGGTGAGTATGGTACTAACGGAATGAACCCTCCGGATGTCTTTTTCCCTTATTACCTGCGGACACAAGGCGAACGGTTCTATAAGGAAGATGGCACAGGGCTTGCTTACAGTGATGACAAATTATTTGCAGATTACTTCAAGAAACAGCTTCGCCTCGTGGAAGCAAAGGCTTTTCCCACTCCGGATGTCCAATCACAAGTAAAAGGACTTGAAGATGACTTTATCGTAAATGGGAAAGCCGCAATGACATGGAACTGGTCAAATCAATATTTGGGATTTGCCCAATTGACTGATTCATCATTATCGATTAAATTGCCTCCCGAGCAGGAGGGAAAATCAGCATTATTCCTGAAGCCGAGCATGTACTTCTCAATCCCGAAGAGCTCGGAGCAAAAAGAGGAAGCTGCTGAATTCATTGATTTCTTTGTAAATAATATAGAAGCTAACAAGCTGCTCAAGGGCGAACGCGGTGTTCCTGTATCGTCAAAAGTAATACGTGCGATAAAACCCGGGCTGACTGAAGACGAAATCAAAATCTTTGATTATGTTGAAAAGGTTTCTAAAAATATCAGCAAGGCAGATGCACATGACCCACTGGGCAGCGGAGAAGTGATGAAAGCTTTGAAGGCTGTTTCAGAACAAATTTTGTTCAAGGAAATTTCTCCTGAAGAAGGGGCCAGGAAATTTAGAAAACAGGCTGAAGAGATTTTGGGAAGAAATAAGTGACCAGCAGGCAGGGATGCAGCCGAAGAATCCAGCCATTGCGTACAGGAATTGGCTCTTCTTCCTCGTTTGTCTATTTATTTAAGAGTAAAATATATGAAAACCTATTAAGCTTCTATCACTTCGACCGGGTTGTCCTGTATAGTGGCAATCCGTTTTTATTTATAAGGGGTTGCTTTTAACCATCTTGTGCGCCTCGGGCTTCAATGACTCGCTTTCGGTCAGGAAGGGAAACTGTACCTCTCTTATGCCTGGTTTAGAGCAATCAGGCCCCTGTTCATTGTATTGATCGGTATATATTTTTAGAAAATTGACAGCGATTACATCATTCGGCGTATGATTTAACCTCTTATCTTTCTTTTTTCTACTGCCGAAGTCCATGTTTACTTTTTGCCTTGCAATGCCTTATGCGACAGTCTGTTTTGTATTTAGGAGGAGGGTTGAGAAGATGCTGAAACAATTCCAATTGAAGCAGAAAATGAACAAGTCAATCTGGAAAGGGAAGTATTATCAAAAAAGTTTCATCCTCATTTTGCTTATTACGAGTGTGCCGGGTTTAGTCGTTGGTGTCGGGACCTATTGGTTTGGTGTTGACAATGTGGAAAATGATCTGAGAGAAGACCATCAACAGCATGTTGAACAGCAGGCCAGCCATATAAACAAGCAGTTTGAAGATTTGGAAATGACGATTTCTCATTGGGGATTTGAATCATTTTTTAATAATGAATTAGGCAGCGTCAATTTTGTACGGGACTTTAAGACGTCACGCAACCTTACTCAAAATATTTTCTTGTTACAGGAAAGCAACCCTCTCATTGAAAACGTTGCTTTTTATATCAAATCGGATAGACATCTCCTATTTAATCCGGAGTATTCTGTGTTAAGCAAGGAAGATTCCACAACCTATGAATCTCTTTTGTCAAACTCGAAAAACATCTACTGGCATTTAGAGACTGACCGGCTGCCAGGACAAAAAGGGCCTGGCCAATTTTCCCTCTCTTTGATCAACACCATTCCAGCAGGAAGCCCAAATCCTTATGGATCCCTGATTGTCCGTTTAAACCGTGAAAAAGTAAATCAGATTTTAGAGTCATTAAATCCCTATCGTGACGGGGGAGCCTTTCTGTTTGACGGAAACAAAGTCATTGCTTCCTCCAGTGGTCTGCATGAGGCATCGCTGGAACAGGAGATTAATGCTAAAATAGCACAGCAAAGCCATCCTCAAGGTTCTTTCATCTATAAACTGGATGGTCATAATTACTCGGTTTCCTATGGGAAGATTAACAGGCTGAACCAGGAATGGACATATGTCTCTGTCTCGCCGATGTCTGCCATCATTGAACCGATGGTTATTTTATCAAGGATGATTTTAATGATCTCAGTCACTGGCTTGCTATTGTCTGTCCTGATGGCGTGGCTTGCGTCGAGAAAAATATATGCACCGGTAGAAAATCTACTGAAAGTTTTTACTGATGAGGATCATGCATTAAGAAACCAGACCAGTGATGAATTTCAGATTATAAAAGATAAATGGAGAACATTGTTCCAAGAGAGTCAGCAGCTTCATGAACAGGTGAAAAATTATGGGCCGGAACTTAGCCAGGGATTCCTGACACAGCTGATACAAGGCCATTTGTCCCATTACAATGAGGAAGGCTTGCGTGAGCGTCTTGAAAGCTTCGGCTGGGAAACGGAAAATCTTCATTATCTCATCATGGATGTCCAGCTGACAGGGCTGGAGGATATACAGGGAAGATTTGAGGCGAGCGATGAAGGGCTGATTACTTTTGTTGCTTCAAATATTGCCGAAGAGCTAGCTAAAACCAAATTTAATAAAGTTCATATCATGAACTTTCATGATCTTTCCATGGGTCTGTTCATTGTTGAAAATAATAATCTTTCGATTGACAAGGAACTGTTAGAGTTCGGCGAAGAACTGACAAATGCAATTAATCAGATCCTGAACATGAAAGTCAGTATTACAATTGGCCGAAAAACAGAGAGTTTAACAGAGATACCATATTTATTTGAGGCAGTGAAACAAGGGAAGTATTTCAGAACGTTTGAGAACCAGAACCAGATCATTAATTTGCAGGATTTTCAGCACAAGCGGAATGAATATTATTATCCTTTTACGATAGAAAAAGAGATTGTCCAGGCACTCCGGGTCGAGGAAAAGGAAAATCTAAACGATTTGATCAGGCAATTTATTGAAGAATTAGTTATGCGGAAGATGAAAGAAAATGAGATTCAGACCGGTATTATTCAGCTTTTTAGCTCTATACAGGGAGAAATCCTGCATTCAGGAATCCATCCTTATGAATTGTTCGATGGAAGGGATATGGTCAAAGAGCTGTCTCAGCTCCGTGAACCTGAAGGAATCATTAAATGGTTCATAAATGATGTGATTGCTCCATTTCTCCAAAAACTCGAGGGAAGGAAGAACCGGGAGCAAAAAAGGATTGTCGAACAAGTCATACAAAGCATGAAAGAGAACTATATGAATGATATTTCCCTTGAAAGCTATGCCGATATGATTGCCACAAACCCATACACATTAAGCAAGACATTTAAACAAACGATTGGAATTAATTTTATTGATTATTTAACAGAACTCAGGATGGAAAAGGCGAAAGAAATGCTGACAGGAACCGAAATGAAAATCAATGAGATAGCTGAACAGGTTGGGTATCGCCCGAGTTACTTTAATCGGATTTTTAAAAAGAATACCGGACTGACGCCCAGCAGTTTCAGGCAAAACCAAAAGCTGCAGGAAATGCAAAATGACATGGGTTCTAAAAAACTGCCAAAGTAGAACCTCTGACATTTAGCGGAGAAACCGAAAGATGATAAAGACAGGCCAAGTTATCTTTCCGGCCGCCTCAATATCTGCCAGCAAACGGAACATAAACCCCATGCGGCTGGCGATGACCTGCACGAGAAATGCTTGGCTAAGATCATGCGCAAACCGTTCTACAAACGAAGGCAGGCTAAAGCTAAAGCAATAAAATCAAAATCATTTATTGGCCGCTGAAAGGAGTTAAAAGAAGGTGGAACTGAAAGGACTTACAGGAAAGTTTTATCGTGTGTCGGAATTTATCATGAATCTTGCTTATATTAACCTGTTATGGATCTTCTTTTCATTGGCTGGGGGAGTAATACTGGGGTGGGCCCCAAGCACTGTTGCGATGTTTACTGTTATTCGCAAATGGATTATGAAAGAAGAGGAACTGAAGATTACGAAAACCTGGTGGCAAACCTATAAGGCTGAATTTGTAAAAGCCAATGCCCTGGGATACGTATTATTGGCTATTGGATTTGTCCTCATCGTGAATTTTCGCTTCTTCCATGCTCAGGAAGGGCTAGTCTTTTTAGTCCTCCAGACATTTACCGTCTTTATCATCTTTCTTTTTTTACTGACCTGCATCTATATTTTTCCGGCTTATGTACATTATCACTTGAAGTTCTTCCAATATTTCAATCAAGCCATGATCATTGGCTTGATAAGACCCTTGTACAGTGCTGTTATCATAGCAGCATTGCTGATCATATCGTATATCTTGTTTACACTTCCTGGGTTGGTTCCATTTTATGGCATTAGCCTGGCAGGCTTCATTATAACCGTTTTGGTGTGCCAGTGCTTTGCAAGAATGGAACAGCAGAGCCAGGAACAACAAAGTTAAAAATTCAGGAGGCTATATGGGGAAGAAATTATATCATGGTGCAGCATATTATCCTGAGCTCTGGGACAGCGTCGTCATTGACCAGGATCTTCAGCTAATGAAGGAGACAGGAATCAATATCATAAGAATGGGGGAGTTTGCCTGGTCCACTCTTGAGCCGGAAGAAGGAAAAATAGATGTTTCCTTTTTTGCTGAACTGATCAATAAGTTTTATGAAAATGGAATTGAAACGGTCATGTGCACGCCAACACCCACTCCGCCAATCTGGATGACGCACGGTTTTCCTGAACGCCTGTTTGTGGACATGGCGGGGAGAAGGATGGGGCATGGATCAAGGCAGCATATTTGTAGCAATAACCAGTATTTTAGGGAGAGAGCTGCGATTATTGCTGAAAAACTGGCCAAAGGGCTGGGGAGCCTGCCCGGGCTAATAGGCTGGCAGCTTGATAACGAGTTTAAAGCCCATGTGAACGAGTGCACCTGTGCTACCTGCAAAGAGCTGTGGCATAAATGGCTTCGGGAAAAGTATCGAACGATAGGCAGTCTAAACAATGAGTGGAAGATAGGTGCCGGGCAGCCGGCCTACCGAAGCTTTGAGGAGGTCCCAGTGCCGGAAAATACAGCCTCTTTCAGGAGTTTGCCATTAAGAATGGCGTATCGCCAGTTCTCAATGGAAAAAATCGCAGAATTTGCCGATGAGCAGGCAGAAGTCATTCGTCAGTATTCCAAAGCCCCGATCACTCATAACAGCAGTATCGGGTTCCATGTTGATAATGAACGGCTGTTTAAGAATCTCGATTTTGCCTCATTTGACACCTATGCGACGATTGAACATGCAGGAGCCTATCTAATTAACTGTGATATCTGGCGGAACCTGAAAAAAGACAAGGGCTTTTGGATAATGGAAACGAGTCCCTCCTTTTCAGCTTCACTGGAGGGAACAGCCACACCGCATCCAAATGGCTACCTGAAAGCCGAAGCGGCTGCCGCCTATGCTTTGGGATCTGAGGCTTTTTGCTACTGGCTGTGGAGACAGCAGCGAACAGGCTGCGAACAGCCTCATGGCTCCGTCATCTCTGCATGGGGCAAACCTGCAATCGGATATGAAAATGTGCTTGAGGTTGAAAGGATGAGAGAAGCCCTCGAACCCATCCTGCTCTCATCCCAATCTTGCCAGGCGGAAGTGGCTTTGGTCTACTCGGATCATGCTAAAGCATACTTCCAGAATGGTCCTTTTAAGAAGTTGAATTATCGAGGGTTTATCACCGAATTCTATCAACAGATTCTATCAAATGGAATTCATCGTGATGTTATCCAGCCAGGAGCGGATCTGGAGGGATATAAACTATTATTTACACCTTATCTTCCCTCCCTGCCCGAAGATGCTGCTGAAAGGGCCAGGCAATTTGCGGAGAAGGGAGGGATATGGATCACAGGTCCCCTGACAGGAGACGGTGGCACAGCTATTCCGGAGGATGACGATGAACTTGTCTTAGAGCAAAAATATGGGGAAGGCAAAATAGTGCAGCTCCATTTCATTCCGAGATCAGAGGAAGAAAAGAAACGGCTCGAAAAGATCATTGATCAATATGCAAATGAAGCGGGGGTTGACCTTAGAATGGATATTTCCCCGGGAACGATAGCCATTCCAAGGAAAGCAGAAGGAAACCAGATATGGGTGATGGTTAACATGGACGGAAACGGAGGCGAGATTGATCTTCCTTTTAAGGGATACGATCTGATATCCGAATGCGCCGTTCCATGTGGAAAAACGGAAATAGGAAAGTTTGAATATAAAGTCCTTCAGTCTTTTGAAAGCCATTCCCCTGCAGTTTCGTGAAATTATGGGGAAACTGGAGATTTCGGGCGGTGTTAAGGCAAAAAGAAACCAGGCAAAAATGTATGATTGAAGGAAAAATTTAATCCTTGTATGGTAAAAGAAATATGGAATCGCAGCTGCATGAATCTTCAAGAAAGAAGGAGACATGAATGGAGAAGGGGAAAATATGGGCAAGTGAAATGAAGGTTTTTCAGGATCAGATTACAGGTGCAAAAATAACCCAGCTGACAGACTATAAGGCTCATTCTTACCATCTTTATTTTACAAATGATGGCTGGTATGATGGCGGCACCAAACTTCTGGTTGGTTCAGACAGGGAAAATGCAGCCAATCTGTACAGCATTGATTTAGTTTCGGGTGAACTCACCCAGCTTACGAATATAAAGTCGGGGACTCCGAATGGCATCCAGGGGACATTTATCAATCCGACTAAAAATGAAGCCTATTTTACACTGAATCGAAGCATTATAGCCTTGAACCTGGACAGCCTCGAAGAGAAAGATATCTACCAGCTGCCTGAAGGCTACAATTTTAGCAACTTAAGCTGTACGGCAGATGGAAAGTACTTGTGTTTTGGTCAGTCCGAGGATCTCTCCGGGAAAATTCATACTAATCTTTCAGGAGGGTATATCGGGTTTGAAGAAACAGAAGCAGCAAGACCCCACTGCCAGATTTGTAAATTAGAATTAGACACAGGGGAAATGGAAGTTGTTCACGAGGAAAACCGCTGGATCGGCCATGTAAATGCTTCACCGGCACAGCCTCACCTGGTTACTTTCTGCCATGAAGGGCCATGGGAAAATGTCGACCATCGTATCTGGGCGATGAATCTGGAAACGGGAGATATCTGGAAAATCAGGGAAGGTGGATCTAACCAGTATGCAGGCCATGAATACTGGCTCGCAGATGGCATACACATCGGCTATCATGGCTATACGGAATCACTTGATCGGGAGGATGGCAAGTTCCTGGGAACTATTCGCTATGATAATCGCAATCTCTCTGAATTTGAATTCCCTTATCAGAATATGCATATTCATTCCAATGACCAGGAATACATAGTGGGTGACGGCCAGCAGGCCAGTGCCTATCACGGGGAGCGGTATCAGGACTGTATTTTTATATGGAAAAAAACTCCTGAAGGCATGGAAGGGCCTCGAATTCTTTGCAAGCATCGCGGGAGTTTCCATATTCAGCAAGTCCATGTTCATCCAAGATTCAGCCTCGATGGATCAAAGGTTTTATTTACCAGTGATATGAATGGATATGGAAATGTCTACTTGGCAGAGGTTCCTGAATTTGAACAGCTTCCCGGATTGACGGAAGGCAAATTAACCAGAGATTAATTCAGAAAAAGACGGACTGTTCTCCCAAGAATTTGTCCGTTTTCTTTTTATAAAAATAATCGAAACAGGGGTGTAAATATGAAACTAACATGGCTGAAAAATAAGCCTTCAAACTCTGCAGGGATCACATGGGGAGTGCCCTGGGGACAAGGGAAACTAAATCGGGATGAAGGTATTTTCTTAAAGGGCGCTGGAGGGAATATTCCTCTGCAAAGCTGGCCAATGGCTTATTGGCCGGACGGCAGTGTAAAGTGGACGGGACATGCAGCGGTCCTGAGCGGCCAGGAAGAGTTATTTGAGCTGGAAAAAGGCGAAAGGCACACGGATGATGGAATAGGAATGAAGGTCCTGTCAAGGGAAGACAAGATTGTGATCGATACCGGTCGTTTACAGTTCATCATCAATAAAAAAGGGACAAACATCATTGAAGAAATAGTGGATGACGGAAATGTTGCAGCACTTCACGGCAAGCTGATTGCTTTACAGGAAAGGAGCAATGTTAATGAAGGGATAAAAACAACCATAGAGGAACCATTGGAGAGTGTCATTGAACATGCCGAAATTGAACAGGCAGGCCCAGTAAGATGTACAGTAAAAATCGAAGGGAGGCATCAGGGCGTTTTAACAAAAAGCAGGCAGTGGCTCCCTTTCACACTTAGACTGTATTTCTATGAGAATACCTCTTCTGTCAGAGCGGTACATACTTTTTTCTATGATGGAGACGCAAATCTGGATTTTATTAAAGGGCTGGGGATGGAGTTTTCCGTTCCTCTAAAGGGTGACCCCTGGAACAGGAATATCCGTTTTGCAGGAGATGAAGGCATTTATTCTGAACCAGCTCAGCTTCTGCTGACAAGAAGGCATTGGAAGGGTAATGTCCAATATGAAAAACAAATTGCCGGGGAAATCCTGGACGTTTCCAACGCAGAATATTCGCAGTTGATGGAACATGCCACACAAAACGCGATATGGAACGACTTCAAATTGACCCAGGATTCAGCTGACCACTATCGGATGGTCAAACGCACAGACGAAACATGCTCCTATGTGAATTCCATCCAGGGAACAAGAGCAAAGGGGATGGTTTACGTCGGTGGGGAAGCGGGAGGCATTGCAGTTGGCGTACGAAACTTTTGGCAAAAGTTCCCCTCCTCTCTGGAGGCAAGGGACTTGAGCAAATCCTTAACTAAAATTAAGGTTTGGTTTTGGTCACCTGATTCTGAATCGATGGATTTAAGGAGCTACAGTCAGGGGACTCATGTAGTAAGCGCATACGAAGGATTTGACGAAATGCGGTCTACTCCCATTGGAATTGCCAATACCAATGAAGTTTATCTGCAATTCTATAAGTCCCCTCCTTCACATAAAGAATTAATCGAAAAGGTAAACGAGTGGCAGTCACCATTATTGCTGGTATGTGAGCCGCAGCATTATTACCATACAAGAGCGCTCGGTGTCTGGAGCTTGCCGGATGCAAGCACTCCTTTAAAGGCAGAATTAGAAAAACAGCTGGATGCTGCAATCGATTTCTATAAAAATGAAGTGGAACAGCGGAGATGGTACGGCTTCTGGAATTATGGCGACTTTATGCATACCTATGATCCGGTCCGGCACCAATGGAGATACGATCTTGGCGGATTTGCCTGGCAAAACACTGAACTTGTTCCGAATATATGGCTGTGGTATTCGTTCCTAAGAACTGGACGCGAAGACATTTTTATCTTGGCCGAGGCTATGACACGCCATACCAGCGAAGTTGACTGCTACCACTTTGGTGAATATGCTGGACTTGGTTCAAGGCATAATGTCGTGCATTGGGGCTGTGGCTGTAAGGAAGCAAGAATCAGCATGGCCGGACTGAATAAATACTATTACTTCCTGACTGCCGATGAGAGGACGGGAGACCTGTTGACAGAGGTACGGGATGCGGACAAGGCACTGCTTGAAT
This sequence comes from Mesobacillus foraminis, assembly GCF_004340465.1. Taxonomy (GTDB): domain Bacteria; phylum Bacillota; class Bacilli; order Bacillales; family Cytobacillaceae; genus Mesobacillus_B; species Mesobacillus_B foraminis. The sequence goes on from NZ_SLVV01000012.1 coordinate 186,234, forward strand.
TAAATCCAATGCGGGAGTTTTATTCTGATCCTCAATTTCCGACCTATGCACGTTCCGGTCCAGATTGGGCAGCATTTACTTCCAACTGGCTATCAGAATGGGAACGGACCGAAAATCCACTCTATAGGGACAAGATCATGAAGGGGATTCATATCTTGAAGAAGCTTCCAATGAGACTCTTATCGGGTCCAACGTTTGGTTACGATCCTGAAACAAGCTCCCTGATCCATATGGGAGACGGGAATGAAGGCGGGTATCATATGGTGGTAGCATTTGGCGGTCCCCAGGCCTGGATGGAAATTGCCCAGTTGATTGAGGACGATGACTGGAAGGAAATGCTTGCAGAGTTTGGAGAATTCTATGTCCTGACTAATGAAGAAAAAAAATCAAGGACCAATGGCGAATTGCATGACGGATTGTTCAGCCTGCCGATGCTGGCATCAGGTATGGTCGCCTATGCAGCAGCGCTGAAAGATGATGAAAATCTGGCTAAAAAAGCATGGAACCTTTTAATGAATGAAGAAATAAGTCAGATGGTGCTGCCAATTGAATCGCAAAAGGCAGAAGTGTGGAGGAATTTAATGGAAATTCCGCAAATTACGACGAATACAACTGTTCAATGGTGTTTAAATACAATCATAGCACTTGAATTGATTGGCAAATATTTGCCAGAGGCCGACAGCAAAAAAGTATGAAGGGGACAAAAAAGTGTTAACCCTTCTGAAAGTGGCGATTTTAAAGGTTTTTTACTTAGGCAAAATGATGCAATTGACGGAAAATTACTAATCTTTTAAATTGCAATTAAGACATCCAAAGGCAGCCACTTAAGTGCCGATCTTTGGATGTCCATACTGAAATCATATATAGGGGGAAATCAAATTGAAAAAAGGAAAGAGGCCATTAACTAAAAAAATAGCAGTTCCTCTTGCAACAGCTGTTCTGCTTTCATCATTAGTTGCGTGCAGCAGTGACAAAGCGGGCAGTTCCGAAAAATCCAAAGGTGGTACCAATGAAATTAAAATCATGACGACAGCTTATTCAACGGAGCCTCCAAAAGAAAACAGCCCAGCCTTAAAAGCATTGGAAAAGTACACGAAAACTGATATAACTGTCAACTATGTGGTGGATGCATATCCAGATAAATTGAATATTACCCTTGCTTCCGGCAACCTTCCTCATATCCTTATGATTCCGGATAAAATCCCAAGCTTTGTAAGCGCTGTCAGGGATGGGGCATTCTGGGAACTCGGCCCGTATTTAAAAGATTATCCGAACCTGAAAGAAGCGAACGAAGTAACCTTGCAAAATAGTTCAATAGACGGAAAAGTTTATGGAATCTACCGGGCCCGTCCACTGGGAAGAAACGGAATAACCATGAGAAAAGACTGGCTGGATAACCTTGGGCTGGAAAAGCCTGAAACGGTTGAAGAGTTCTACAACGTCTTAAAAGCGTTCACTCAGGATGACCCGGATGGAAATGGCAAGAATGATACTTATGGAATGGTTATTTCAAAGTACTTCGGTCCTTTTGATATCATGCAGCTTTGGTTCGGGGCACCAAACAAATGGGGCGAGGATCAAGATGGTAAGCTATATCCAGATTTCACAACTGATGAATACCTGGAAGCACTCAAATTCTTCAAGAAGCTTTATGATGAAAAGTTAATCAATGAAGATTTTGCCGTCATGGATCCTTTAAAATGGGGCGATCCAATGATGAATAATCAGGCAGGGGTCATTGTTGACGTTCTTGACCGCGCTTATCGTACACAAGAGGACATGATCAAAGCCAACCCGGACTTGAAGGATCCAATAACTGTCCTGCCTGGCGTCGAGGGTCCGGATGGACTGAGACTAATGCCGACAGCGGGTTACTCAGGTATGCTTGCTATTCCTAAAACTAGTGTAAAAACGGAAGAAGAACTGAAAAAGGTTCTAACATTCATTGATAAGTTAAGTGACAAGGAAGCCCAGATTATAGCTTATAACGGCATTGAAGGTAAGCATTATGAAATGAAAGACGGCAAGTTCGAATCTCTTGCAGCTGACGATAAAGCGCTGCAAAACGAATATACCGACCTGAACCAATTCTATACCGGGATTCCTGAAAATAGGTTCCTTGAGGCTGAAAAGACTCCTTTAAGAAAAGAAGTAGAAGCCATGATGATTAAGAATGAAGAGAACATTGTTCCGAATCCAGCTGCAGCATTAATTTCAGATGTATATGCAACAAACGGGCAGCAGCTTGACAACATCATTAATGATGCCCGAACGAAGTTCATCGTAGGGCAAATTGATGAAGCCGGCTTTAAAGATGCGATTGAGCTGTGGAAAAAGAGTGGCGGAGACAAATATGTAGAAGAGATCAACAAGCTTCATAAAGAAGCCCAAAAATAAGTAATTGGGCAAATGTTAAGAGCAGGCGGTATCTTAGCACCGCCTGTTTGCCCATTGATATCAAGAAGAAAGCGAGGCGATCCTATTGGCTGGCACGAAAACAGAAATGGTCAAACCTGAATATAGTGTCCCTTCAACCATTAAAACGAAAAAGCAAATAACCTGGATGCAGCGCCTAAAAAAGGACAAGTGGCTATACCTCCTATTATTGCCAGGATTACTGTACTTCCTTATTTTTAAATACCTCCCCATGTGGGGAATTGTCATCGCCTTCCAGAATTATTCCCCTTTTCTCGGTGTACTCGGAAGTGAATGGGTAGGTTTTGAACACTTTAAGAATTTCTTCCAGAACCCTGACTTTTTCAGGCTTTTAAGAAATACGTTTACGTTTGCCGTACTGGACCTTGTGTTCTTTTTCCCAGCCCCTATTATCCTGGCGCTGCTATTGAATGAATTGCGAAGCCAGCTTTATAAAAGGACGGTCCAAACGTTAATTTATGTACCGCATTTTATGTCCTGGGTCATTATTGCAAGTATTACGTATATTTTCTTCACGACAAGCGGTGGAGTAGTGAATGAAATTGTTTCCTATTTTTACGGAAAAGAAATCAACTTCCTTTCTGCACCTGAATGGTTCCGACCATTAATCATGGGCCAGATCATCTGGAAGGAAACAGGCTGGGGAACAGTCATTTTCCTTGCCGCTCTTGCCTCCGTTGACCAGGAGCTTTACGACGCAGCCATTGTTGATGGTGCAGGCCGTTTTCGCAGATTATGGCATGTGACTCTTCCAGCTGTCAGAAGCACGATTATTGTCTTACTGATTTTGCGCCTGGGGAACTTCCTTGACACTGGATTCCAGCAGATTTACCTGATGACGAACTCCCTGAATCGTGATGTGGCAGATGTATTCGACACATACGTTTACTTCGTCGGTGTCACTCAAGGTGCCTACAGCTATAGTACCGCTGTTGGATTATTTAAGGCAGTAGTAGGGATCATCCTCGTGCTGGGAGCAAACAGGCTGGCTAAAAAGATGGGGCAGGATGGAATCTTTTAAATCTAAGGAGGTGCTGCTTGATGTTAAAGATGCATAATACTCCGGCAGGAAGAGTGTTTGATGTATTCAATACGATTGTTCTTGGTTTGATTGGAATTGTAACAGTCCTGCCATTCCTTTATATCGTGGCAGGCTCCTTTGCCACAGAAGCTGAATTGACCAGAAGAAGTTTCTTTATCTTCCCGGAAACCTTCTCGCTTGAAGCCTATAAATATATCTTTTCAACGGATACCTTTATTCGCAGCTTGATGGTGTCGATCGGTGTTACTAGTGTTGGAACGCTCATTTGTTTATTCTGTACGTTTTCAATGGCGTACCCATTATCACGCAAACATTTAATGGGCCGCAATTTCTTTATCAATCTCGTTGTTTTCTCCATGCTATTCAGCGGAGGGATGATTCCAACGTACCTGGTAGTCAAGAGTCTTGGATTACTGGATTCCTACTGGTCGTTAATTTTGCCGCTTGCCATCAATCCATTTAACTTAATCATTGTAAAAACCTTTTTCCAGAACATACCGATTGAGTTAGAAGAGGCAGCCAAAATGGATGGGGCTACGGAGTTCGGCATATTCTGGAGAATCATGCTGCCGCTGTCCAAACCTGTACTTGCTACTTTTGCCTTGTTCTATGCTGTAGCAATCTGGAACGATTTTTTCAGCGCACTTTTATATATCAGTGACGGTACAAAGTGGCCGGTCCAGGTATTGCTTCAGCAAATCATCATCCTTTCTCAAAGCATGACCAATGATGCTGCGTCGATGGGAGCCAATTTTGTGGAGCCGCCAGACCAGTCATTGAAGCTCGCAGTTGTTGTCATTGCCACGCTTCCAATCCTCATTATCTACCCTTTCCTTCAAAAGCATTTTGCGAAAGGGATGATGCTTGGCTCGGTTAAGGGCTAAGATTGTCACGAAAAAATGATGGTGATAAAGCCATCATTTTTTGCGTTGAGAAAAGGTTAAGAATCCAAATTTTTTAAATTTGGGTAAGAAAGCCATAGGGAAGTAGACTAGTAAAATAATCATTCCGCTTTCTGTATTAAGAGATGGACTACAGACAGGTTTTATAAATGGAGGGCAGACATGAAAAAGGGAAAACGAATTTACCTGGCGGGAGATTCAACAGTACAGACCTACGAAACTAAAGATATCCCTCAGGCGGGCTGGGGGCAGTATATCGCAAAGTATTTCGGGCAAGAAGTGGAATTCGTTAATCACGCCATTGGCGGGAGGAGTTCGAAAACCTTTGTGACCGAGGGGCGTTTGGATGCGGTCCTTAACATGCTGCAGGGACTGGACTATCTTTTAATCCAAATGGGCCATAATGATGCTGCAGCAGACAAGCCTGAGCGGTGGACCGATGCATTCACCACCTATAAGGAATACTTGAAGAAGTATATAAATGGAGCAAGGAACCGAGGGGCTGTTCCAGTCTTGATTACCCCCGTCGCAACCTTGCATTTCAAAAACGGGACTTTTGTTAATGACTTCCCGGATTATTGCCAGGCAATGACCCAAGTGGCTAAAGAAGAGAGGGTAGAGCTTATTGATTTGATGAACAGCTCCCTGAGATTCTATTCATCGCTAGGTTACGAGAAAGCAGCCCAGCTGTTCATGGGTTCCATTAATGGTACCGATTGGACTCATTTTACAGAATCAGGAGCCAATCAGATAGCAAGACTTGTGGCTCTGGGAGTAAAAGAGCTGGAAAGCGGTATTTCCAGTTATGTGAAGGCGGAACGTTCTGTAATCGACTATTAATTTCTGGTGTGGGACTTATACAAATAAATCACTGTTTTTTTAACCTGGAACACTAATTTTTACATTGGAAAATTGAAACAGGGTTATACAATTAGTATGAAAACACTTACATGTCGGATATTTTAAAGCAATCTACTAATCTGCAAAGTTGGGAGAACTTATGGTGAATCAAAAACTATATCATGGTGCCGCTTATTATCCTGAACTCTGGGATGAAAAAACGATTGAAGAAGATATTAAATTAATGAAAGAGGCGGGAATCAATGTGGCCAGGATCGGAGAGTTTGCCTGGTCTCAAATGGAGCCTGCAGAAGGGGACATCAACCTTACCTTTTTTGAGGAAATGATTAACAAACTATATGAAAACGGGATTGATACAGTCATGTGCACTCCAACTCCCACCCCGCCAATCTGGCTGTCCCACGGGCATCCGGAACGAATGTATGTTGAGAGTGACGGAACTGTAATGGGGCATGGTTCGAGGCAGCATGTCTGCACTAATAACAGGTACTTCCGGGAAAGGGCAGCCATCATCACGGAGCAGATTGCACAAGCTCTTGGCAATCTGCCAGGACTGATTGGCTGGCAGATTGATAATGAATTCAAATGCCATGTGGCGGAATGCATGTGTGAGACATGCAAGGAGCTATGGCATGAATGGCTCCAGCAGCGGTACGGAACGATTGAACAGCTGAATGAAGCATGGGGCACACAGATCTGGAGTGAATATTACCATAGCTTTGAACAAGTTCCGCAGCCAGGACCTGCTCCGTTCTTGCATAACTCATCATTAAAGACTATGTACCAAATCTTTTCCACAGAAAAAATTGCGGAATTTGCAGATGAACAGGCAGGGATTATCAGGAAGCATTCAGCAGCGCCCATTACTCATAACAGCACTGTCTTCTTTTCTGTAGACAATGAACGTCTTTTTAAGAATCTAGATTTCGCTTCCTTTGACACCTACGCGACATCAGACTCCTATCAAAATTATTTGTTCAACTGTGATCTTTGGAGGAATCTGAAAAAAGGGCAAAGTTTTTGGATTATGGAAACAAGTACATCCTACAGTGCCTCACTAGAGAGCTATGCGACTCCGCATCCCAATGGTTATTTAGCAGCAGAAGCAGTGGCTTCTTATGCGCTGGGGGGGCAGGCGTTCTGCTATTGGCTCTGGCGCCAGCAAAAAGCGGGATGTGAACAGCCTCATGGATCCGTCATCAGTGCCTGGGGCAAACCAACTGTCGGCTACCAGAATGTACTGGAAGTTGAAAAGGCCAGAAAGGAAATCGAGGGAATTATAACAGACTCCATACCATTACAGGCGGAAGCTGCCATTACATATTCCGACCGTGCAAAAATTTTCCTGAAAACAGAGCCTCATAAAAATTTGAATTATAGAGACCTGATAACAGACTTTTATAAACAAGTTCTCAACTCGGGCATCCACCGTGATCTCCTGCCGGAAGGAGGAAATCTGGACGGATATAAGCTCTTGTTTACTCCTTTTGTGCATTATCTTTCACAGGATTATTTACAGAAAGCCAAGGAGTTTGTTGATCAGGGGGGAGTCTGGATTGTCGGACCAATAACTGGAGGCAGGACAGAGCACCATACCATCCATACAGATGCAGCATTGGGGATGGAGCTGGAAGATTATGCAGGAGTGGAGACTCTTTATACCTTCCCTATAGAAAATACGGGATCCGTTGGAGAGGCTTTTAACTGTTCTGCTCCTCTCGGGTTATGGAGCTCGGTATTTGAACCCAAAAATGCCGTTTCGGTCGGAACAATTTCTGGAGGATTGACACCAGGAAAATCATTCTTGACAGAACATGAGCAAGGGAAAGGAAAAATTGTCATGCTGGGCTCTCTTCCAATGGGGAAAGAAGGAGAAAAACTTCTTCAGGAGCTCATCCTAAAATATGCAAGTGATGCAGGCATAAACCGCAGGACCGATGTATCAGAAGGCACCATTGTTGCACCAAGGGAAAAGGATGGGCGCGAGATCTGGGTAATGGTCAATATGGATGGACAGGGAGGAAGAGTCTCCCTTCCGCAGAAAGCTGTTGACATTCTCACCAAGGAAGAGGTGCCCCAGGGAGAATTAAAGCTTGAAAGGTATGAATACCGAATCATTCAATTCTAAAGCGCCGGGAAGAGGCAAAATAGTAGGAGTGCCCAGCAAACGGAATCTTGACTGACTAACAATTCCAGATAAAACAAAAAGCCAGCCAAAAGCTGGTTTTTTGCCTTTTTATGCAAGCTCCCCGAGGATTTGCCGGCGGCACGTTTGAAGAGCGCCGATCATTTCCTGAAGGAAGTCTTCGGTCACCCTGTATTGAGGGACACTGACTGAGATTGCTCCATAATTTTTATTGTTGGTGCTCAGTGTTGTGCCAACACAAAAAACACCGTCTTCGTTTTCACTGTTATCGAATGCATACCCAAGTGCCCTGATTCTGGTGATTTCCCGCAGGAAATTCTCTTTAGATGTAATCGTATTGGCCGTTCTCTGTGTTAAGGGGGTATCCCTCAGGTATTTTTCAATCTCTTCATCTGAATGCTCCGCGATTATCGCCTTGCCCATGGCAGAGCAATACAATGGGACATGTTTTCCCAGCTGGGAATACAAGCATATTGGATTTTTGCTCTCTATTTTTGAAACATAGACTATGCTTGAGTCATCCAGGATTCCCAAATGTACGGTTTCAGTAGTTTTTTGCTGAAGATCAACCAGATAAGGATGGGCAATCTGTTTAATATCCAGCTGATTGATCGATTTGTTAGCATATTTTATCAGTTTAGTCCCCAAACTGAATTTTTTCGTTTCGGGGTCCTTATGGACATATCCAATCAAAAGGAGTGTATCCAGTATTTTCAAAGCAGTGGAGTTGGTCAGCTCGGTTTCTTTTGCAATTATGTTTAATGGCTGCGGTTTTTCGCAGCTTGAGAGGAAACCTAATATCCGATCCGCTTTTATCAAAACCGTTCCGTAGGGCTGTTTGCTTGTGTTCATAAAAGCTCCTTTCAAAGCCGATAGGCAAATCCTTTCTCCTATTATATTCTCTAATCGAACAGTTTCCAAATAGTATTTCGAATTTCTTATTAAGAAATAAGCGGAGGAGTTTCTCCTTTTACTTTCCAAAACAATCTTGCTTAAATCCAACAGAAAACAACTTTTTTCAAAGGAATTATCAGAAAAAAATATGTTTTTTTAACATAAACCTCTGTTATTTTAATTGTTCCTGAGGGGCGGCTTATTTACAATTAATATATAAATGTTGAAAGCGTTAACAGAAGTACAGGGCGATAAAAGTTCAATTTGGAGGGATAACGGTTGACACAGGCGAATGTAATCGAAAAGAAAGAAATTATTCAATACATTAATTTACTAATGAACAATTTAACCGAAATCAAAGATAATACCGGTGAATTTTTGCTTAATTTTGACGGTTTGATTGTAGACGATAAAAGCTGGCATGTTTGGAACTGGCCTCAAGGTGTCGGGCTTTATGGAATCTATAAATATTGGAAACTAACAAATGACCAAAAAGCTTTAGATATTATCAATCAATGGTTCGAAGCCAGATTTGAGGAAGGTGTGCCGCCGAAAAACGTAAACACAATGGCCCCTTTTTTAACATTGGCCTTTTTATATGAAGATACGAGAAATCAAACCTTCCTGCCATACCTGGAGGATTGGGCTGAATGGGTGATGTACGATATGCCCCGTACATCAGAAGATGGTCTGCAGCATATGACATATGGACCGGAAAATAAGAATCAGCTCTGGGATGATACCCTGATGATGACAGTTTTGCCATTGGCAAAGATCGGCAAGCTCTTGAACAGGCCGGAATACTTGGAGGAAGCAAAGAAACAGTTCTTAATCCACATCAAGTACCTAACCGACAGAAAAACCGGATTATGGTTCCATGGATGGACGTTTGAGGAAAATCACAATTATGCCGAAGCGCTGTGGGGAAGAGGGAATTGCTGGATAACGATTGCTATTCCGGAGATTATCGAAATATTGGAACTGAAGAAAGGCGACTTTCTTCGTGAATTCCTCATCGATACACTGAACAGGCAAATAGAGACCCTTGCTAAATATCAGGATGTCAGCGGGCTGTGGCATACGCTCATAAATGACAAGACATCTTACCTGGAAGCCTCCGCCTCAGCAGGATTTGCCTACGGAATTCTGAAATCTGTGCATAAGCGATATATCAGCCAGGAGTATAAGGATGTCGCCTATAAAGCCATCAGGGGAATCATCAGAGAAATTAATGATGATGGGGCCTTGCAAAAAGTCTCGGTAGGAACAGGGATGGGGGATACGCTCGATTTTTATAAGGAGATCAAGATTACGACAATGCCATATGGACAATCGCTTGCTGTCCTTGCTCTGTCAGAGTTTCTGCACTCCTATATCTAATTTATACAAGTCCTGATTATTGAGATGAGATTGGCAGGCTTTTGTTCACGGAAGCCTGCCAATCTTCAAATGAATGGCCAGAATTTTATGGAGGACAAAAGAATGAAAAAAACATTCGCACTTATTATTGTAAGTCTTATGGCTCTGATCGTGATTACTGGATTCAATACAAAACAAAACGATCAAACTGTTCTTCGGTTTGCCTATTCCAGCAACAGTCAGCCTGTTAAAGACTCCATGGCCGAGTTTGGAAGGCTGCTGGAGGAGAAAACAAATGGTGAAGTGAAGGTTGAGTATTTCCCGGACTCCCAATTGGGCGGGGAAAGAGAGCTCATTGAACTGACCCAGACTGGAGCAGTTGATCTCACAAAAGTGAGCGGTTCTGCTTTGGAGAGTTTTTCTGACCAGTATTCCATCTTTGGTCTGCCTTACCTATTTGATGATGAAGCTCACTTTTATAGAGTAATGGACAGTGATATTGTCAAGCCCATCTACGAATCCACTGAGGAACTGGGGTTTATTGGATTAACCTATTACGATTCAGGGCAGAGAAGTTTTTATATGAATGACGGGCCAGTGACAAAGCCGAGTGATTTGAAAGGAAAAAAGATCAGGGTCATGCAAAGTCAAACAGCAATAAAAATGGTTCAGCTATTGGGTGGTTCTCCTACACCAATGGGAAGCAGTGAAGTATACACTTCTCTGCAGCAAGGAATACTCGACGGTGCCGAGAACAATGAATTCGCCCTGACAGAGGCAGGTCATGGAGAAGTGTCAAAATACTATTCCTATGATGAACATACAAGAGTTCCGGATATTGTTCTCATAAATAAGGAAACCATTGATAGCTTGCCTAAAGAACATAGGAAAGCGGTCTATGAAGCGGCTAAAGAATCCACAGAATATGAGAAAATGGTTTGGAAGAAAGCCGTTGAGGAAGCGAAGGCAAAATCAGAGCAGGACTTTGGCATTACTTTCAATGAAGTGGACAAAAAGCCATTCCAGGAAGCGGTTGCACCTCTGCACGAGGAATTTAAAAACAAGGATGGCCTGAAGAATATTTATGAAGAAATTCAAAAGAAGAGACAAGGATCGGAGGGAAATCAATGAGCAATGCAAAAAAATATTGTGATAAATTGATTGAGTTTATCACATGTACTTTATTCCTGTTGATGGTAGCGGTTGCATGCTGGCAGGTACTCAGCCGTTATATCCTTCAAAGTCCAAGTGCTGTCACTGAGGAATTTCTTCGATTCAGTTTAATTTGGCTTTCCATGCTCGGTGCTGCCTATGTGGTTGGCAAAAACGCTCATCTTGCCATTACGTTCATGCGGGACCGTTTGCCTGAAGATTCAAGGATTAAGCTGGATATTGTCATCCAATCAATTTTCCTGCTGTTTGCGGCGGTGATAATGGTGTTTGGTGGAGGAAAAGCCGTATCACTGACTATGTCCCAGGTATCGCCATCGTTGCAAATACCAATGGGCTATATCTATCTATCCTTGCCAGTGTCAGGTTTGTTCATCCTGTTCTACAGCTCTGTAAATATCAAACAATTGCTTGACGCAAAGAAAAGAACGTCAGGAGATCTTCAGAAAAAAGCAGCTTGATGAGTTAGACCCGAAATAATACAAAGCAGGTGAACTTTATGGTTATACAATCAAGTCTAATATTGTTTGGGGTATTTGCAGTGTTGATGGCGATAGGGATTCCAATTGCAATCAGTATTGCAGCAGCGTCCCTTACAACCACGCTATTGCTTTTGCCCTTTGATGTATCGGTTTTTACATCAGCCCAAAAGATGGTTACCAGTCTTGATAGTTTTTCATTAATCGCTGTTCCGTTTTTCGTTCTATCCGGCATTATCATGAACAATGGGGGAATTGCGATTAAACTGGTTAATCTCGCCAGGCTGTTGGGCGGCCGGATTCCAGGCTCCCTTTCACATACCAATATCATGGGAAATATGCTGTTTGGCTCCATTTCAGGATCGGCGATTGCGGCTTCGACCGCTATCGGAGGAGTTATGGTTCCTTTGCAGGAAAAAGAGGGCTATGGAAAGACCTTTTCGGCAGCCGTCAATATCGCTTCCGCTCCGACCGGCATGCTGATACCGCCTAGTTCTGCCTTTATCATTTATTCATTAATAAGCGGCGGGACGTCGATTGCGGCCTTATTCATGGGCGGGTATGTCGTTGGAATTCTATGGGGTCTAGCCACTATGGCAGTCGCTTTTATCATAGCGAAAAAAAGGAACTATCCTGTTGCTCCAAGAGTGACAGCTAAAGAAGCGGGGAAAATCATTGTTGAAGCCATTCCGAGCATTCTGCTGATTGTCATCGTAATCGGCGGCATTTTGACTGGTATCTTTACAGCCATTGAGGCCTCGGCTGTTTGTGTAATTTACTCTCTGTTTTTGGCGTTGATTTACTATAAGTCAATCACACTGAAGGATATGCCAAATATTTTAATCCAGGCGATGCAAATGACAGGCGTCATTATGTTTTTGATTGCTGCATCCTCCGGAATGTCTTTTGTCATGGCTTTTACAGGCCTGCCTGATGCAATCAGCAATGCTGTTTTAGGAGTTTCCGACAATAAGTTTGTTATTCTCCTGATTATAACGGTCATTCTATTGTTTATTGGAACATTTATGGACATAGCTCCAGCCATTTTAATCTTTACCCCAATCTTCCTGCCGATTGCACAAAATCTGGGAATTGATCCTGTACATTTCGGACTGTTCTTTGTCTTTAATTTATGTATCGGGACCATTACGCCTCCTGTTGGGACAGGGTTATTTGTCGGGGCGAGTGTCGGTGGTGTAAAAGTGGAACAGGTCATTAAACCATTGATTCCCTTTTATATCGCAATCATTGCGATCTTGCTGCTGATTACATTTGTTCCGCAGGTTAGTCTGTTCCTGCCAAATATGTTTGGTTTATAATTCGTTTGAGATGGCTGTAGATATGAATTTACAGCCATTTTCTAAAAATACTAGCACAATTTGATCTAGTTCATTGTTCTACAGGGAAAAAGGGGTGTAGGAATTGCTGGCATTTGAACGACGGGAAAGGATTCTTAATATCCTTCAGCAAGAGCGGAAAGTATATGTGTCCCACCTGAGCAAACAATTTAAAGTTACAGAGGAAACCATTCGCAGGGATTTAGAGAAACTGGAAAGAGATACGCTTGTAACCCGGACTTATGGGGGGGCTATTTTGAACGGCCCTGCAGCTGAAGATCTATCCTATCAAATGAGACAAACAAGGAATTTGGAAGAAAAAAAATTTATCGCATCAAAGCTCTTGCCATTAATCAACGATGGGGATACATTGATGGCGGACCCGAGTTCAACGGTATTCGAATGTTTGCGAAGCATCATACCGAATAGAAGGAAATTGACAGTAATCACGAACTCCAGTACCGTCCTTCAGGAATTCTCAAGCTCATATTGCAACATCATCTCTACTGGAGGAACGTTAAGGCCGGAATCAAATTCACTTGTGGGTTCAATCGCGAATGATACAGTAAAAAAGTATATCGTGGATGTAGCAATCTTCAGCTGCAAAGGACTTTCGCCGGGATTAGGGATTATGGATTCAAACGAACCAGAAAGTGAATTGAAAAAAGTCATGCGGAAGCAAGCGAATAAAATAGTCCTTGTGGTCGATCATTCGAAGTTTGACAGAGCCTCTTTCGTGAAGCTATTTGATTTTATTGATATAGACTATATTGTGACAGACCGAAAGCCTGCTGATCCTTGGCTGAAATTATTTGCACAAAATGAGGTTGAGGTTATCTGTTAGTTATTATTTTGGAAGCGTTTGCGGAGTGTTGTAATTCATAGGAGAGGGAGAGTATGACAATGATTAGAAAAGCATCTATTATGTTTGTCAATAAGGACAGTTACGAGGAATACCAAAAGAGGCACGATGATATTTGGCCAGAAATGTTAAAAGAATTAAAAGCACATGGGGCGCACAATTACTCCATTTTTCTTGATAAGGAATCTGGAAGGCTCTTTGCCTATTTGGAGATTGAAAGCGAGGAAAAGTGGAAGCAGATGGGGGAAACAGAAATCTGCAAAAAATGGTGGGCGTATATGAAACCTTTAATGGATACAAATCCTGATAATAGTCCAGTCAGTATTGAACTCTCGGAAGTATTCTACATGGCATAAAATAAAGACCTTTAACTATCAACCGCTATACAAGGTTGGTAAATGCATAATTTGGGAGCGTTTTTATTTTTCACAAATCATTATTTTTGAATTTGTTGTAATATTGATTTTCGTTTTATATAATAGACTTGTAGTTTCCAAATGAAAAATTAAGTTTCCAAATAGGAAAAGTGATTAGGTTTTGCAATAGAAGGAGGGTACTATGAACAAGCTTCAGGTATTAACTAAAATAGCGGATTGTGGAGTTGTCGCAGTCGTAAGAGCAGATTCAAAAGAAGAAGCCATACATATTTCCGAAGCATGTGTAAAAGGCGGAATCCTTGGGATTGAGGTTACGTTTACCATAAGTGATGCAGAGGATGTCATAAAGGAATTAGCCGCCCACTATGCCGGCAATCCCGAGGTTGTCCTCGGAGCCGGGACGGTACTTGACGCAGCCACTGCAAGAATCGCCATTTTGGCAGGTGCCCAGTTCATTGTCAGTCCAAGCTTTGATGAACAAACTGCAAGACTATGCAATTTGTATCAGATCCCATACATGCCAGGCTGCATGACAATTACAGAAATGAAAAATGCACTGGAACACGGTGTCGACATCATAAAATTATTCCCGGGCAATGCATTTGGGCCGGACTTTGTAAAGTCGGTAAAAGCCCCGCTTCCTCAAGTAAACATTATGCCAACCGGAGGAGTAAGCCTCGAAAACGTCGATCAATGGATTAAAAATGGATGTGTGGCTGTGGGGGTTGGCGGAAATTTAGTTGCTCCAGCCAAAACCGGGGATTACGAAAAAATTACAGAATATGCGAGCCAGTATATTAAAAAAGTAAAAGAAGCGAGAGAGGGCCTATAAATGAAAAAGGTTGTCACTCTGGGCGAAATTATGCTTCGCTTCTCGACACTTGAAGGAGAACGCCTTAGCGAGACAGGGCATTTAACCGCCAATTATGGTGGAGCGGAAGCGAATGTTGCCGTGTCATTATCGCATTTTGGCCATGAAGCGTATTTCGTCAGCAAGGTGCCGGACAATCCTTTGGGTAGGGCAGTTGAGCGGCATCTGAAATCAAATGGTGTCCAGACAGATTATTTGCTAAAAGGCGGAAACCGGCTTGGAACTTATTATCTGGAAGCCGGGGTTGGCGAAAGAAGTGCCCAGGTAACGTATGACCGTGCTTATTCAAGCTTTTCGCAGCTTTCTCCAGAAGAGATTGACCTCGATGAAGTACTGGATGGGGCTGAACTATTGCACATCTCAGGCATCACACTGGCTTTATCGCCTGCCTTAAGGGAGCTTGCACTATTGGCTTTCAAAAAGGCAAAGGAAAAGGGAATCACAACCAGCTTTGATTTTAATTACCGTGCAAAACTTTGGACACAGCAGGAAGCTTCCGAAGCGATTAAGCCATTGCTTCCATACGCGGACATTTGTTCTTGCGGGGAACTGGATGCTGTTTACCTGCTGGGCCTGGATAAAGAAGATGAGGCGCTGCCGAGGGAAGACAGGCTGAAATCCTATTACAAAAAAATAAATGAAATGTATCCTGATATCCAATATATATTCTCCACTTTCCGTACTGTATTATCGGCTACCAGCAATAAGCTTCAGGGAAACCTGTTTACTGATGGAGAGCTGTATCAATCAAAAGTTCACCATATAGAGCCAATTGTGGACCGTGTCGGGGGAGGAGATGCCTTTGCAGCAGGAATCTTAACAGGGATTCTAGACGGGCTTTCAGCTGCACGGACTATCTCTTTCGCTACTGCCGCTTCAGCATTGAAGCATACCATTCATGGTGACTGCAATGCCTTTTCAAAAGAAGAGGTACTGCAATTTGCAACAAATGAACCTGGTAAAATTGTTCGCTAAAGAGTCGTGGACTCTTTCAGCATATAAAATTCTTAATGAAAAAGGAGAAATGACTAATGGAAACACGTTATGCGATCCATCCCGAAGATATGAAAAAATACACAACAGATGATTTAAGAAGAGAATTTTTAGTCGAAACCCTTTTCGAAGCTGGTCAGGTTCATTTGACCTATACCCATAATGACCGGATGATTTTTGGTGGTGTGACTCCAGCCGAAGAGGAATTGACCATCACGCTCGATAAACAATTAGGAGTCGATTACTTTTTAGAACGGCGTGAACTGGGCATCATCAATATTGGCGGAGACGGGACTGTTATCCTTGACGGAACCGAGTATGATATGAAGGCCCGTGATGGATTATACGTCAGCAAAGGAACGAAGGAAGTTTTATTCCGTTCAAAGGATGCAGGCAACCCAGCTAAGTTTTATATTAACTCTACTCCTGCACACCATGTCTACCCAACAGTGAAAATTGATATTAATGAGATTAAACCTCTGGAAATGGGTGAGCCGGGAACTCTGAACGAGCGTAAAATCTATCAATATATCCATCCGAATGTGTGTGAAAGCTGCCAGCTTCAGATGGGCCTGACCATGCTGTCCCCGGGAAGTGTCTGGAACACAATGCCATGCCATACACATGAACGCAGGATGGAAGTTTATCTGTACTTTGACATGGAACCTGAAACCAGAGTTTTCCACTTTATGGGGAAACCGGACGAGACAAGGCATCTGGTAATGAAAAACGAACAGGCTGCAATTTCTCCTAGCTGGTCCATCCATACTGGTACAGCGACAAGCAACTATACTTTTATCTGGGGAATGTGCGGAGAAAACATTACTTACACAGACATGGACCATGTAAAAATGGAAGAATTGCGATAAACACAATAAATATAAATCATGCTTTGCTTAGGAGGAAATGAAAGTGACTAACGACTTACAGGCTTTTTCACTGGATTATTTTAGTCTTGCCGGAAAGGTCGCAATTGTGACTGGCGGAAATACAGGTCTTGGGCAAGGTTATGCTGTAGCGCTTGCTAAAGCAGGGGCCGATTTATTCATCGTTGCCCACAATGAGGATTGGGAAGAAACAAGGGGTTTAATAGAGGGAACTGGCAGCAGAGTCGAGTTTTTTCAGGCAGACCTGACTGATAAGAATGCAATAAAAGAAGTTGTAGCAGCTTGTTTAAAGGCATATGGCAAAATAGATATTCTCGTCAATAATGCTGGTACCATCCGCCGTGCTCCTTTGCTGGAGTACAAGCAGGAGGACTGGGATGCTGTAATGGATATCAATCTTAATGCCGTTTACCTACTGAGCCAGGAAGTGGCAAAGGTAATGGTTGAACAAAAAAGCGGCAAGATTATTAATGTTGCTTCCATGCTATCATTCCAGGGAGGAAAATTTGTTCCGCCTTATACAGCAAGCAAGCATGCCGTGGCAGGTCTTACAAAAGCATTTGCAAATGAACTGGCAGAGCATGACATCCAAATCAATGCGATTGCTCCGGGATATATTGCTACAGCTAACACCGCTCCTATCCGTGCGGATGAAAAACGAAATGCAGAAATCCTGTCACGGATTCCTGCAGGGCGCTGGGCTGACCCTTCGGACCTTCAAGGTGTGGTTGTCTTTTTAGCCAGCAAGGCATCTGATTATATGAATGGCCATGTTTTGGCTATTGACGGCGGCTGGTTGGCGCGATAAGGGAGAATAAGGCCTAAAATATAAAGCCGTACCATAAAAACATGGTGCGGCTTTATGATTATAAAATATATTAAGACAGGTGATGAAAATGAATATAGGAATCAGAGCGCATGACATTGAAAATCGCCCCCTGGAGGAGCTGATTGAAGAGATTTCCAGCAAAGGGCTCACTTCAGTCCAATTGGCACTAGCCAAATCCCTTGACTACGTGAATACAGGGCTGGGAAGTCTTTCCCCCGGATTCGCCCATCAGGTTGGACAAGCGTTTCGAAAAAAAGAGGTACAAATCGCTGTTTTAGGCTGTTATTTTAATATGATTCATCCAGACCAGACGGAAAGAAAAAAAGGTATCGAACGTTTTAAGGAACATATCCGTTTTGCCAGAGATTTTGGCTGCAGTATTGTTGCAACCGAAACAGGGAATGTAAATGCCGAAATTTCGTATACTGTTGAGAACTTTAATGAAAAGCCCTTCATGGAAGTAGTGGAGAGTGTTAAGGAACTTGTATTAGAAGCAGAAAAGTTTGGCGTAATCGTCGGGGTAGAAGCGGGAGTCAATCACCCTATTTATTCACCGAAGACAATGAAAAGGCTGCTGGATGAAGTAAATTCCAATAATCTTCAAGTTATTTTGGATCCAGTAAACCTATTAACGGCTGAAACCTATCAACAGCAGGAAGAGATTGTTCAGGAAGCATTTGACCTCTTTGGGGATAGGATCGTCATTCTCCATGCTAAGGATTTTGTCATCGAGAATGGAACTTTAAAATTCGCACCAGTGGGCCAGGGACTGCTGAATTATGATTTCGTCCTGAAATTAATTAAAGCGAAAAAGCCAATGATTAATATATTGATGGAGGATACGAGGGAACCATTTATCGATGGAAGCATTGACTTTTTAAAGGAGAAGTACCAGCAAGCTTAATTATTCGCCGCTTTATTAAGGTATAGTAATGGATTAAATAGAAAATCTGCCATAGCAAAAGCCCTTCTATCAGAAGGGCTTTTGACTCACACTGCTCGAGGAAACTTCGACCAGGGCTAGAGAACACGGTCAGGAGAGAGTCTTCTTTTTTTTATTAATCTTTCCCGCTTTTTTACTCTCCAAATATCCGCAATCAAGGCTAATCCACAAACAATAGCAATGGTTTTGGCTCCTCCTGTTACTAGGTCAATAGCCATGACAACAACCCCCTCAGTGAAGAAAACAATCACTAAGTCAATGAGTAAATAAGTCAGGTAGCCAAGTAAGACAAGCTCCAATAAAGCCAATGCTCTCATATTTAGCCTCCTTGTTATGTAGATTTTTCATTTAACGCTTACCCCGTATGATAGAATTCAAACTTTATAAAACTGATAGAATCGGTTTACTGATAGGAAGACAGGCCATCTATAATGACCTGCCGTTTTCCTAAAACCTTTTTGTATAGAAGTTTTCAGTATAATAGGGCTGGGATTTTGAGTTGAAGGCGACCCCGACGCCCAGCAGCTTAAAATTTTCTTTTAGTATGTTCTCTCGATGGCCTTTTGAATTCATTAATCCTTCATGTGCAAAAACACTGCTGGTTTGGCCGTAAGCAAGATTCTCTCCCGCAACGGAGAAAGAAATGCCATCCTCTGCCATTCTGTCAAAGGGAGATTGTCCCTCCAGATTTGTATGATTAAAGTAATTGTTTTCTGCCATATCCAGGCTGTGACTGCGTGCTGTTTCCCTGACTGCTTCATCCCAGGCAAGGGATTGCAGCCCGTGCTGGACTCTGGCCGCATTCGTTAAATCAAACAACTGATACTCGAAGCCTGAAATTAGTGCGTTGCTTGCTTCTGTATAAAACTGCTGTCTCTCATTCTCAAGAGTGGTGCTGACCACTTGAATGGCTGTAACACTATTGTTTTTATGTTTATCATAAAAAATAGTGGTATAGCTGCCATCTAGTAAAAATATATCATAATCCCGTTCTTTTGGAAGCTGATAATAAACTAAACCTTTTTGGATTTTTTCCAGCGGCTCACCCATTTTGTCTAGAACATTCTCTTTTGGTGTGCCATAAGCTATGCCGTTCTTTGCTTTAATCAGATCCTGGTTGGAGTAAATTCCCGCAACTTTATTGTCCTGGTTGAAGGCAACCATCAGAAAGTTATGATAATGGTCATGATAGGTGTGCCATTCTGTCCCATACTCGTTATGGGTAGATCGTTTGGCGGAACCTAATTGTTCCTCTACCTCTGTTTTTGTCTCTCCAAGTTCAATATTGGCAATTGAAAAAGATTGATCAGTCGGTGTCTTTAGGTCAGGCTTTTCTATCTTGATGGGCTGTTCGGGCTGCAGATCCTTTGGGACCGACTCAAGTGTCTGGGTAAACAAGTTTTTTAGCCGGGAAATTTCTTCAGTCAAACCAAGAAATTCTGGATGCTCTTTTAAGGATTCCATTTCCGATTTCATTTTGTTAAGTACGGGCTGGTCTTCTAACCCGAGTTTATGTTCAATCACAGGCCATGCAGTATATAAAAGAAAACCGGCAATTAAAAGTAAAATAAACCTCACTTTCGTCCCCGCCCTCTATAAAATTCTTATTTCCATCATACCCTTACACGGTTCACTGCAAAACAAAGAAATTGAACTTGCATAGCCGAAATGAAAAGAACAGGCAATTTTTTAATAGCCTGTTCTAACGTCAATTCTAACTGCAGCTAACGATACTGGAGATGAGTTCATACGACCTTACTCGTGCTTTATGGTCAAAGATTTGGGCATTTATCATGATTTCATCAGCTTGAGTTTCGTTCAGGAAAGCATGAAGCTTCTCCTCCACCTTTTTTGTGTCTCCTATAATAGATGAATTTAGCTGATTCTGAAGGATTGCTTTTTCGTAATCGCTCCATAGGTCATCCATGTTTTCAACCGGGGGCTGCAAAGGAACAGGTTTATTCCGCACCAGGTTCAAAAATTGCTGCTGCATGGAAGTTGCCAGCCTTTGTGCTTCGAGGCTGCTGTCAGCAGCTATGACATTTATTCCTACCATCACATAGGGCTCAGAAAGAACTTCGGATGGACTGAAATTCTCACGATAAATCGAGAGAGCAGGCAGCGTGTTTTCAGGTGAGAAGTGACTTGCAAAAGCAAAAGGCAGGCCTAGCTGGCCGGCAAGCTTTGCGCTGAAACCGCTTGAACCCAGAAGCCAGATTGGAATGTCCAGACCTTCTCCAGGTATGGCCCTGACATGTTTCCTGCCATCCTCCAACGCAGGGGAGAAATAAGACCTAAGCTCTTTTAACTGTTCAGGAAAATCCTGGCCGTCACTTCTGCTTTCCCTTCGCAATGCATAGGCTGTCAATTGGTCAGTACCGGGAGCCCGCCCCAACCCTAAATCAATCCGGCCGGGGAAAAGAGATTCAAGCGTGCCGAATTGTTCTGCTATGACCAGCGGCGAATGGTTAGGAAGCATGATTCCCCCGGATCCGACTCTTATAGTTGAAGTTCCCGCGGCAACATGCCCAATGACGATAGAAGTGGCGGAACTAGCGATGCCAGGCATGTTATGGTGTTCGGCAAGCCAGTAGCGGTGGTACCCTAATTTTTCCGCATTTTGTGCCAAATCCAATGTATTTCTGTATGAATCGGATGCTGTCCCGCCTTTTATGATAGGGGACAGATCGAGAACTGATAATTTAATGTCCTTTAGATGTTTTTCTATTCGATTGCCTTTATTGTTGTCTGACATTTTATCCACCTTTTTATAGTGTTATTGATGAGACTTGGGAAGTATACCTAAGATATTCTAACAGTGATTCTCAAATGGACAAAATAAATTGATTCCGGTAAAAAACTCTTGTAGGCTGATTCTTTCATTACAATATAAAGGGCTGATTAAGATGTTTTGTTTGGGATCAACTGTTTGAGAACCTCTAACTTTTCGGCGCAAACTGTTTCTCATCAACTAGCCGATTGATTTTTTATTTGCAGCCATGCCTGCATATGTGATGAAATTCACAAAATGTTCATCATTGCACACTAGGAAAAAAGGATTACTAATGTATATTAATACTATGGTTATGTTGTTATATCAACAAGGAGGACTACGCATGAAGAAATTTCGATTACTTTTTCCCATATTGATCTTAATAGGACTTATTATGACGCCTTTTATAACGGAAGCTCATGTGAAATGGTTCACAGAGGTGGCTCCAAAAAAAGAGGCTATTGAAAATATTCTATCTCCATTATTTATGTCACTGGCTCTGGCTGCAGCAATTGTTTTGGGGGTCCTGACTCTTATCATTCCCAAAACGGCTGACTGGAAATTTATCCGGGAATGGGATAGTAAGCTATCTGGATTAAGAAAATACTCCAGATTTATTCTTAAATATGGAACGGCAGCTGCAATACTTATTCAAGTAACAAATGGTACGCTGTTCGCACCTGAACTTCACATTCAACATGATGCTGCAGTTATATTAGCATGGATAACAATTGGATTATTATTGGTTCCACATCACATTGCCACCAAAGCAGGTGCACTTACTTTACTTGGATTATTCATTTATATAACAACCCAGCATGGAGTGTTCTATATGCTGGATTACGGCTTTTACGTAGCAATCATTGGAGTTCTGCTCGCGGGGAACACCAGGTTTGAAAATATGGGCTTTCCATTTTTATATTTAGGAACTGGCCTATCCCTTTGCTGGGTAGCGGTAGAAAAATGGGTATTTCCTAGTATGTCCTTGGACATCGTAGTAAATCATCATGTGCCAACATTTGGATTCGCTCCTGGGGCTTTTATTGTAATGGCTGCATTTATCGAATTTGTGGTGGGCTATTTACTAGTAGTGGGAATATTAAACAGGGTACTGGGGATGGTTGTCACCTTAATTTTTGTCTCAACCACTATGTTATTTGGTTTCACCGAGATTATTGGACATTTCATGGTTCATATCGTCCTTATTATTTTTATCATTGAAGGGGTATCTTTTTATAATCCTCCAATTAAAATGCACAAGACTAAAGTCGACCAATTTATCTTTGTATTTCTAAATTTTTTGTTCGTACTTGGAACTTTTATTTTGATTTACTACCGGTTTGCCTAATGGAGCAAATAAAAGAGCCTGAAGAATGGGATCAAACTTTCTTTTTCAGGCTCTGTACATTATGCTGTCGTTAGCTGTAGTTCCTCTTCAAAAAAGAATGTGCCGGGATGCTGTTTGACAACGTAAGAATATCTTTTCATGTTTTTAACGTATTCCCATTTCATAATAGTGACTAACTCTCCCGTAGCTTTAATTTGCACAGACTCACCATATTGAAATTGATTTTTGGATGATTTCAAAGTGGGCACTCCCTTTCATATTCACTCTTATCATAACACAACCTAATGATCATGTTATTAAAATTATAGAAGTGGCGATTTATGTACATGCGTTTCGACGATGAAAAGTGCCGAGTGAAGATAAAAAAACATTTTTGACAAAGGGAGCATAAAAACAGAAGATCTTGAAAAAATATAAATATCCCCGGCACAAAGTATTGGTGTAAGTCTAGCGTAGAGGCTTGAGTACTGAAGGTTTGATTAAGCTCGTCCAAACATCAAGATAAAATTAGGAACAATAATTTCATTCTGGTTGGACTTGCTTAATCTTTCAAATTCTGTTATTCTATAGAAGACTTATTTTTGTTCGGTATGTAAGGGAAGAACAAATATTGGTTTTCGCCTGATACGCTAAAGAGCAAGAATAGTAATAAAAATGTGTGCTTGGCACACTAGGAGGCAACAAAAATGGAAAATGGTAAAGTAAAATGGTTTAACGCAGAAAAAGGATTTGGATTTATCGAGCGCGAAGGCGGAGATGACGTATTTGTTCATTTCTCAGCTATTCAAGGCGAAGGCTTCAAGACTCTTGAAGAAGGCCAAGAAGTTACTTTTGACGTTGAGCAAGGAGCTCGTGGACCACAAGCTGCTAACGTTCGCAAAAACTAATTTCAATCATGAAATTACAAACAGACTCATTTTTAATGGGTCTGTTTTTTATTTATCCAGGAAAGTAAATGGTAAATTTAAGTATAGCATAATAAAAGGTGGAAAATTGTATTAGAACAAATGAAATAGGATTTTGCTCAAAGTGTTCGTTGGTAACTGACTTGCTATGGAACCAGCGGACCATTTGGGCATATAACAGGAATGTTGCTGCCTAAGTAGGTATAGATATCGTATATTAAAAAAACTGCGGAAATTGCTGCCGCAGATTCTGTACAAATAAAAAACCTTGCTGTAAAAGCAAGGTTTTAGGATGGAGAATAGGGGGCTCGAACCCCTGACCTCTTGCATGCCATGCAAGCGCTCTCCCAGCTGAGCTAATCCCCCGTAATTTCATTGGGTACAAGAAAAATTATAGCCGCTAAAGGAGAGAGTTGCAAGTGTTATTTTGAAAAAATATAAAAAAATTATAGTCCTTCTATTTTTACCCTTTTTATTTCTTTGATAGCAGAAACTGTTTCGTAAACATCGGTTGTTTCTCTTCGGTTGTTTACTGCCACCACAAGTTGAACATGCTGGTCTCCTTCTTCAAGATCTTTGATTCTTATCTTGTTTATAGAAATTTTCTCTCCTTTAATCTTTGACAGTACCTCCGCTATTCCTTTCTTATTCTTAACGTGGAATTCCAGCAGTAGTTCTTTTTCTCTCAGCTGTCTTGGTCCAATTAAACTCATAAAATAAGGCATCACCTCAACGCTGAAGATCAGCAGAGCAACTCCGGCTATCGCTTCCATGTAGAACCCAGCGCCTACTGCTATGCCGATGCCTGCCGCTCCCCAAATCATCGCTGCAGTAGTTAATCCTGAAATGGTGTCATTTCCTCTTCGCAAAATAACTCCTGCCCCCAGAAATCCGATCCCTGATACAATCTGCGCGGCTAAACGGAGCGGGTCCATTGTGATGTTTACATCTTTGTCTCCCGGAAACATATAGGCGGATTCGCTTGAGACAATAGTTAAAAGGCAGCTGACAATGCTGATGACCAGACTTGTTTTCAAGCCGACGGGCTTACGTTTAAGCTCCCGTTCAAGGCCGATGATCAGACCGAGGAAAGCAGACAAACCTAAACGAATTAATATTTCAGAGTCAATAGTGTGTATAATCATTATATTCCCACCCTGCAAGAAGACGTAAGTAGCATAAAAAATAATAAATATTAAAAATTTCCGACTTTCTTTATAAAATAGTATACACTTTCTATTAGTAGAAAATGGACTAGGAGAAGAAAATATGGAAAAACCCAACATCAACCCCGCTCTAGTACTGGCAATAGGAGTGGCAGCAGTGTCTACTTCTGCGATTTTGGTGAAAGTATCGACAGCCCCCGCTGAAGTGATTGCTTTTTACCGCCTGCTTTTTTCTGTACTAATCATGCTTCCGTTTTTTATTCTAAAATATGTTTCAGAGCTAAAACATATTACGAAACAAGACTGGTCATTATCAATTGTTTCAGGAATCTTTTTGGCTTTTCACTTTATCCTCTGGTTTGAGTCTTTAAACCTCACATCAGTGGCGAGCTCGACTGTACTAGTTACATTACAGCCGTTATTTGCTTTTCTGGGGACCTATTTATTTTTTAAAGAGCGCTTCTCAGTAAAAGCCTTATTTGCCGGCGGGGTTGCCATAACAGGTAGCGTAATTATCAGCTGGGGTGATTTCAGAATCAGCGGGTCGGCATTTATGGGGGATATACTAGCCCTGGTTGCCTGCGCCCTTATTACCATTTATTTGATGTTTGGCCAATCGGTTCGAAAGCGTGTTTCGCTGGTTGCCTATACCTTCATTGTATATGCCGTCAGCACCGTAACTCTTTTCATTTATGTCCTTTTTTCAGGAGAAGCGTTACATCCGTATCCGCCCAGTGATTGGTTATATTTCCTGCTGCTCGCATTGATTCCAACTCTGCTTGGACACACTCTCTTGAATTGGTCTGTTAAATGGCTGAGTACTTCAACCATATCAGTTGCCATCCTTTTCGAGCCTGTAGGTGCCACCATACTGGCATATTATTTAATTGGAGAAAAGGTGTTATGGACCCAGGTTATTGGAGGGTTGATTGTCATGGCGGGAATTAGCGCCTTTTTACTTGATAAGCGGATGGCAGCAATAAGATTGCAAAAGGAGAATCCCCTTCAATGAAGGGGATTCTACATAAATGTATAAGTAAAGCCGGAAAATATAAATGCGCAAATTACCGAAAAAATAAATGTCCCCCCGTTTACTTTTCCTTCCGTGTTCACGAGCTTAATTCCTTCTATATATGAAAAGGCGAATAAGAATACAGCCATAATAAAAGAAAGGTATTGGGCAAAGAGTTCGATTTTTCATCCCTCCAAATTCACCGTGCTTGTCTAAGACAATTTATGTTCCGGGTTATTAGAATATACATATACCTTTTTGTCTTATGAATAGATTTAATACAGCAATAAGTTATATTGCAAACATGCTTGGTCCATGGTATATTAAAAATTCCTTTTAAAGAGGAAAGGGCATCAGAAAAGTTAGACATCAAAAAAAGAAGAATTTTATCGAATGGTGTTGACACTGTTTTGTCTGCATGTTATAGTAATAAAGTCGCCTCGGGGCGATGGGTATTAAAGAGTTGTTCTTTGAAAACTAAACAAACAAGCGTCAACAAACAATAAAACTTAGTGATTTCAAATCACTAGCCAACGTTTTTTCTAGTAAGGATCGTCGACTAAGAACGCCACATCCTGTGGCAACATCGACGTCAGCGCATCCTTGCGCAAGTGAGCTTAACTCATACTCTTTATTGGA
>NZ_SLVV01000013.1 GCF_004340465.1 Mesobacillus foraminis
TTGTTTAAAATCCACTTTGGAGTCCTCCTTGGTTAACTAAGTTAGGGGTCATTTCGCCACACGATTTGACACCCCGCATCATACCAAGAGGGCTCCTTTTATTTCATGTCCCCGAAAATCCTTCTAACAGGAATGCTCCTTTTTTACCTTTTGTATATATTATAAACTAAATTCAGCTTGAATTCTGTCTTTCTGTGTTCCCTTAATACACATTCCTTAAAGCTTTTTTCTCTAAAAATTTTTATAAAAAACCATAAAATACAATAGTTAACAAATAAATAGGATAATAATTTTTTACCCACAAAAATGAAGAGTGTCTAAATCATCACTAAATTTTTTTACTAATGTGTTTAAACCATTAGCTAAAGCAAGTTTGGTTATATCCACAAAAATTACTGATACTACTTTCGGGAAACCGTCTCCTTCAATATTATATATGAGCGTATCCTCATTACCATTTTGAGGTAATGGATACACAAGTGAGGCGAGCTTACAATGGGTAACACGGGAACCAGCCATTACTTGGTACACATCATTGTTTTTGGGTTGTCTAGACCAAATTTTATATTTAGCATCAAGGAGGAATTTAGTACACTCCTTCTGTAAAATACGAATGTCCGGTGAAGTGTCAATTTTGTTTATCGCTCTTGTCGGAACTTCCCTACTTGCCAGTTGCATTAATGTTATTGGTTTATCAGAATATTGATATTTCTTACTTCTTAAGCAATATGTTCTAATAATAAGCTTCACTAGGTTTTCGAAAATTTTGGCTGAATCCCATAAAAAGCCCCTTAATTCCAGTTCTCCTGTATTATGTTCTAAGCTTTTATTTTGCAATATAAGCTTAGAAAGGTCCAATGCACCACTTAGATAACTATATTGTGGTGGAAGAAAAGTATTTTCTATTTGAACTATGCTTGGTATTTGGTAAGAAGCGTCGATTGAATTCCCCAAATCTGATAATCGTATCGCTAACTTAGAAGAATAGACTGTTTTTGACAATTCTATAGCTGCTGATTTTAGAATCTGATTAATGATGTTTTCTGTTGTATATTCATCATATTTGCAAGGGATTAAATGTGGCTTTAATAAGTGATTAATAAATTGGGTGGAATCATAGGAACCTCTGTAATAAGGAATCCTTTCCCGCGTTTCCTTATATGAACGAGGAAGGCCTATATTAATACCCTGTTCTAATGAGAATAAAAAAGTTTCAGCCATTAGATCTGGTAAGAACGCTTCGGATTGTTTTGACGAAGTAAATTTATTGTCAAAAAACTTTTCTTGGTTTAATAATATTAGCGCTCTAGTTAAAGCCACCCTCCAATCACTTGTTTTTTCTTTACCTATTAAAAATTTAGGTACAACTTCAATATGTAGATTATTCATTTTAATAAAACCTGTAATTCCCTTTGCATAGAGATAAAGTATACACTCAGTTTTAACTACTTCAAATGGTGCAAAAGATAAATTTAACTTTTTCTTCCAAGCAGCACTCAAATCTATAAACTCATTATAAACATTAGATGCTTCGTCTTCACTAGACAAAGTTATAATGAAAGGATCTTTACCATACTCCTCTAAAAGAATAGTTTCTTTACTCATGTTGCTAAAAACCTCATTATTTTTGCTATCTTATCTTTATCTTTTATTTTTTTTATTTTCCCTTTTTCAATAACTGAAATAGGACTACCGTTTTTTTCTCTAAATTTATATGGATAAAAATTATAAAAAGATGTATCGGACATAGCTTCCTCAATTTTCAAGAAATCAATTATCTTTTCTTGTCTATTTGCGAACCTCTCGAATAATTGAGGTAATATTAACCCATCCCAAGATGATGCTAAGCTATTAAACCCTTCTTCTTCCCCATCAGTATCTCCAACATTTAAAATGTATGCATGTCCCAATTCAAAGTCTAATCCTAACATTTCTGCAATAAAATCATTTACCCGCTTTAACAATAGATAAGCTGTTTCTTTTGCACTCCAATTATCTGGTTTTGTAATATCCAATGCATTTATGTTTATTTTAAATCGTTCTTCTATGAAGGGATAATCTGGCCCAAATTCAATTTTTTTAAATCTTCTTGCTAAGGCAGTATCTAAAGGAGCTACCGCGCGGTCAACTGAGTTCATACTAGCAATTATATAAATTGGAAAAGGCAAGTAATAAGGGAATGGTATTTCTAATTTACTACCATCGACTAAAATGACTTCTTCTGTTTTTTCTCCGTTCACTTTAAGTTCAGGAAGGGGAATTGGAAGTTTCATTGTATTGGGATTACCACTACTATCTATAGCCCTTTTATCTGCTTCTAAAAAGGTGAGAAACTGACCAAAAATCCTTGAAACATTCCCTCTATTCATTTCATCAATAAATAAAATACCTCGGTCATATTGACCTTTAGGACTAATACTGATAGCCATGTCCATAAATGTACCTAGTTTAGGTTTTAGGGTAAAGCCTCCAGCAACTGGCTCCATCTGCTTACCTATTACAAACTCCTCATAATTAAAGTTTTGATGAAATGTTAACCACTCTATTCTATTATTACCTTGGAATTTTTTTAAAGGGTTATCCTTTAATACAAAAGGATTAACTGCATCGTGTGTAAAAATTAATGAATCTGCAATTGGCTTTTTCATATTTTCCCATAACCATTGCATCGCAAATGTTTTCCCTGTTCCTGGAGGCCCATATAGTAGAACGTTTAGATTAGTTTCGAGTTCATCTAGTATTTCTGCTATGTATTCAGGGATTTGAGAACCATCATCATTAAAGAAAATAACCCCAGTTCTATTGCCAATAAACATTTGCTCAAGTCCTACGCCCGTTGGCCAAGAATGTGGAATTGTACTACTATTTATAAAGCCAGCATGATATTCGCCATCAATAGTTCTAACTATGTAGATTTGTAAATCATCTGCATTTGTAACCGAGGATGCACCCTTTGCCCCACTTGGCATTTGTGGAAATCCATTTATTGTATTATCCCAAGCTGGATGCCGATTTTGATGTATAGCTTGATTAGTTAATCTATAATCCTCTCTATTTGACCTTGGGTCAAATTCAATCTGAGAGCTTTTATCGGGCTGTCCAATAGTATCAGCAGTAATAGTAAAAGTACTTCTACCCTTGTGATCTAAAAGTTTGGGCGTTTCTACTCCAAATTTCAGAAATTCCATTAACCTTGCATGATCTATAGCTAAATTTAGCCAGGTTTGTCCTCCTCCACCTTTTAATGACCCTTTATCTCTATCAATATTATACAGGTCACTTGGTAATATTTTTTTATAAAAAATCGCATCAATAAATTTCATATTTTCTCTCCCTAAGAATTAAGTGGTAAAATCTTCCCATTCCAATTATACCTTTTAAATAACTTTATCCAAAACAAAAAGCTAAGGAATTGACCCACCTTAGCTTTTTTTTCTCACCCAAAACAAATATTCATTTATCTCGTTTTTTAATTTGCTTTTGTTACTTCTAAATCTTTTATAGGTAAACTTGCGTAAACTTACTTCTCCAAATTCAGAAAATAGTTCAATTAATTCATCTGCTGATAATAGTCCATCTTCACTATAACTAATTAAGAAATTAGGACAATCCATTTTAGAAAATATTTGCCTAAATGAATCCCTAATTTTTACCTTAGAACAAAAGTTAGAATATTGGTCGCGCCAAGGCCTTAACCCGCTGACTCCTGCTGCTTCGGGTTCGTCCCCCCTTGCTATTGTTTCTAATATATGATAGTTCGCTGCATATTGTCTTTTCATATAAGGCGGATCAATATAACATAAATCAGCTTTTATAATTGATGCAAGTTCCTCTGCGTAACCTTTATAAACTGTGTGGTCACCTGCATTGTTTTGTTGTGAAAATAAATTTTGTTTGTAACTTGGCTCCAATACGAAATTATCTAAGGCAGATTTTACTATATTGGAATGAAAATGGCCATATGTTCCTGATATATTTGCCACTGGATTTACACTTAAAATAACATCATGTTTTATTAATGCCAATTCTTTTTCATTAATTAGGTTTTCAGCATCCCATTCATTTATTTTTTTTATTATAGAATCAATTTTTTTTGCATTTTTGCTTGTAAAATACATCCGCGGAGCTTCACCATTAGCCGGCTTTCCTTCTGGAGAAAACTCCTTAAAAAAGTATCCTTCTATTGGTTCAAGAGTATTTAAAAGATCAATCACCGCTTCGTACCTTAACTCTCTAGGAACACTTTTTAGTAAAGATTCTTTTTGAGTCAACTTTGCAAAATCAGGTTGTTCATCGATTAATAAATTGACAATAGCATGATAGTACGAATATGTCATTATATCTGACGCAATAACATTGTAACCTTCATTCTTTAATGCAAGAGATACACTTGCAGTTCCACACATAATATCTGCTACAGTTCCTTTAGAGCCAATTATTTTTTTTACATCATTAAGAATTTCATGAGTTAACTTTGTTTTGTTTCCTATATAGCGGTACATATACAATTACTTCCTTTTTCTAATTTCTAGTAGGCTTTCTTAGGTGTTATGACTGTTCCATCCGGTAGGGTTAAAGCACTTATAGCTTTTAGCTGTTGTGCGTTTTTTATCGTTTCATTTATAATCATACATTCCTCTTCACTCAAATGATACAAACCTGCTACTAGCCTTTCTATCTCAAGGTCTAATTCGATATCATATGAATCTAACTTTAAGAGGTTGCTTACAGCAATGTGTATAGCAGTTGCTTGTTTTACTTGATGTTCAGATTTTAAATTGATTTTGGGAACAGGTAATTGCTTGATTATTTTTTGAGTAATATAAGCGTGGGATTTCCACTCATTGTCTCCATATTTTTTAAGGTAGTAATACAACATAACTCTAGAATTTAATACACCCAATAAATATTCATGCGAGAAAGCATTACTGTTATTCTCATTAATTTTAAAATGGAAAACAGTTTGAGTTGTTAAATATCCCGTATTATCATATGAAGCGTTTATCCCAACTCCTGTTTTTCTTATTATAATTTTAGGTGATAATATTTTTTCCTTTTGTTTATAATTAATCCCTGGAACTCCAGTCTTTATATAATGTGTTGGTTTGATATTATATCTTTTAACATCTTCTCCAGCAACCAGCGGAACCCAAGAATCATTCGGCACCTTCGAAACAATATATTCAATATTCTCGTTCCCTAAATTAATTAGTGCCCCACAGTTTTCACACTGTACCTCATCCACTACTTTTCTTGGTTTTGGTCTATAATGCTTACAAGTTGAACATTCTATAACAGCACCTTTTTTTGATAGCTCTACACCCCGACCTGTGGAGAGTAATTCCCAGTTGAGTTTATCCTTTTCAATTTTTTTTAAAATATTTTCCTCTTCATTTCTAACATCAATATCAAATCTATACTCTGAATCCGAATAGAACCTGGATTGTTTTACAGAGTGTTCCAATTTTGCTTCCGCTACACTCAGATCTAAATTTTCTCTTAATACCTCATTGCGTATACTCTTGTTTAATCTAATGCATTTGGTTATTGAATCTTTACTAGGTTTTTTCTTCTCCAATATTATTACCACGCAAGCTCTATAAACATTGGGAAAGAACCCTTCGCCAAGCCTAGTAATCATTTTTATCTCTGTATTTTCTAATAAAAATTTACGTAACCTTTGATGTTCAGGCAAAAAAATAGAATCCGGCAATATAAAAGCCATCAATGCATTATTAGCGACAATACTTATACTCATTTCTATGAAGAGTTCATAAATGTCAAATTGTCCTTTGGCAAGTGTATATCCATATTTCTCTAAAAAATCACGGCTATGTTTGACGTTTGCTCCCCATGGCGGGTTAGCTATTGATGCATTTATTTCAAAAAATGAATTATCACTTAATATTCTATCCCAACCTTCCGAAAACTTAGTTCCGCTTAAAGGAAGGATAGCATCAAAATTTAGGATTTTGTGATTTCTTACAAAAAAATGGTTAATTTGGTTAAGTTTTTTATTCGCATCGCTAACGGCATCAGAATCAATGTCTACCCCTAATGTGTAAAGGTCCTTAGTTAAATTTAAGCTTTTTAAGGACACCTTTTCTATTTTTTCAATTTCATCAATAACGACCTCATAAATTACTTTTTCAAAAGCCGATAGTAATGAACCATCGCCACAAGCTGGATCCAACACCCGTTGTTTTAATAATTTATTTATGACATAATACTTTCTATTTAAGATTGTTTCTTTTAGATTTCCTTCAAATACCTTAACAGCTTCTTGTTCATATTTTTCTTTCAGAAAACGAACCAGAACCTTTGCGACATACAATGCTAAACTGTCGGGAGTGTAAACTGCTCCTAATTCACTCACTTTATCGATTAATTGGTTCGGCATACACTTTACCCCCCGTTACTATAAATGTTTTTACAACTTTACTATTATATAATAAATCGACAATTAACGCACATATGTTTCATTATTGATAATAATTGACAATATGCAAACATCATAACGTAAATATTGTTTTGGATATCCAGAATTCTCCCTTAAAAAAGACATTATAATGTCCTTTGCTTGTGAAACTTAAGACTTTCCGTTAGCTTAGGATAAGCAGATTTTATTGTGATTCATTTCTTGAGCAGAGATATATTTTGAAATAAGGAATATTTATTTTGTAAACCACTCTTAAATGTATTTTACAAAAACCATATAAAAAGGAAATTGCCTTAGGGACAATCTCCTTTTCTTCACATTAACAAAAATATCGTCAAACTGAGTTCATGTTTTCACGAAGGTTATGAGAAAAATATGTTATTTCTTTTTTTGTATTCGTCTTTCTCGCTTTTTAATTTTATCTAATTCATTTTGCATCTTTTTCTTATAACCTGGTTTAACCTTTTTAGGTTTTTGTACTAAACTTCGTGTTTTTTCATCTATGTCGTTAGTTTGCTTTTCACGTTTCTTTCTTTTATTTCTATCATCCAGAACAATCCATTCATTATTTTTAATATCAACATGCTTAAATTGAATACCCATTTTTTCAAGTTTGTTCAATGCATCCTGATCCGATTGATCATAAATGGTTAAAGCTGTTCCTGAATATCCTCCTCGGGCTGTTCTTCCCACCCGATGGATATAAAAATCTAAATCGGAAGGTAACTCGAAATTAATTATATGACTTACCCCTTCAATATCAATCCCACGGGCTGCAAGATCAGTTGCAATTATAAATTGAAAATCCAGATTTTGAATTTGCTTCATGATTCTCTTTCGATCTCGTGGAGAAAGATTTCCATGAATCCTGCCAACTTTTAGGCCTCTCGCAAGAAGAGCATCAGCCAACTCGTCTGCTTTTTTCTTTGTATTCGTAAAAACAATAGCTAAATATGGATTAAACAAATTCAATGCTTTGTATGTTAGTTCAACTTTATCTCTGTGTCTTGAAGGTAATAAAGAATGAGTAAGATACGAAGCTGAAACCTGCTGAGGTTCAACATGAATATAATTTGGGTTTTCCATATACTTTTTTAAAAATGGTTTAAGCTTATCTGGAATGGTTGCAGAGAAAACATACATTTCTAGATCACTTGGCATTTTACTAGCTACCTTATCTACATCCAATATAAATCCCATATCAAGCATCAAATCAGCTTCATCTACTACAAGCATCTGTGCAGTATGAACAAATAATGCTTTTTCTTGGACTAAGTCATTAATCCTCGAAGGTGTTCCTACGACAATATGTGGTTGAATCTTAAGTTTCTCAATGGAACGAGCTTTATCAGTTCCTCCAATATAACAACGAGTAACAATTTCCTCATCGTCATTACCATATTCTGTTATCTTAAGGATTTGATGATATATCTGATTAGCTAACTCACGTGTAGGTGCTGTTATTACTGCTTGAACTTCTTTTTTAATTGGATCAATTTTTTGCAAAATAGGCAGTATGTAAGCGAAGGTTTTTCCAGTCCCCGTTTGGGATTGGCCGATTGCACTTTCCCTTCTTAATACAATCGGAATCACCTTCTCTTGAATTTCTGTCGGTTTTTGATAACCCATATCCTCGATTGCGTTGATTATAAAGTTTTTCAAGTTATACTTTCGAAATTGTGAACCTGTCATATTGTAACTCCTATCAGTTCTTATTTAATTCCATTCTGCCATTATAACCAATAGAAATAGTTATAGCGAAAAAATAAAATCGCATGCTCGTAATATTTTTAATTATAGTTGAATTATATTGGGGGTACTCAAACCCTTACAAGAAAACGGTCATGACCTTAGCCAAACAGTCAGAGAGATGACCAGGAGGCTACAACTCCACACAGAGGAGGGAGGGGAATATATGCACCGTATGCGAGATGGAGAGAAGTAAGAAGTAGCTGAAATATATTTAGCCCACCTACTCCTCCAGTGTTACTCCCATTATCAACTTCTCCCTCAAAGTCCTAAGACTGTCTTCAATATTCGTGACATCAACAAAAAACAAGCTCACCTTGGTTTCGACTCTATGGTTCTGGTGATAAGATTCAAAGCTAATTTCGGCGTCCTGTATTTCCTCGTTTACTGGGTATAGCAACCAGATCTCCGGTGTATTGTATTTCTTAGAGTATGCAAACATCTGATACATATCTGCTTGTGAGATTCCGTAATTTTGCCTAGGTTCGTTGGTTAGTAACTTCCATTTTGTATCTAAAACAATCGTACTCTGATCCTGACGTGTTATTACAAGATCCGGTCGCAAGGCAAATTGTCTCGGACGATTAAATAAATAATGCCCTTTATCCTGGGTGGATACTTCCCATGGAAGGTCAGCTAATGCTCGCTTTAGATTCTTAGCGACATAAGCTTCAAAGACTTTCTCCATTGGGAACAGGAGCGCTCTTGCTGTCGTATGACCAGAAAACGTCGTAAAGCTTTGATCTAATAGAAAAACCTTTGACCAGCGTATTAGCATTTCGTAATTCTTTGTGTTGCGATCGATGACAACACGGGAAAAATCCTTTGTATAGTTCTTAGAAGGTTCAACCATTTCAAAATGAGGGAGCAACTGCCTAATACCTTTGATGTTAGTGGAACTAGTTGATAATTTTTGCAATTTTAATAATGTAGCCTTAATTAATCGATTCTCAGCCCGATTAGCATCAAATTCATCATAGCTCATATAAAATTGTTCTTTATGAACCATATTTTTCTTAATTTGCTCCCGAACGATTAACTTTCCTTTATAATAGTTCAAGTTATCCTTAACTGGTATATAGGCTGAACTAAACCCTTTTTTGACTAGGTTACGCACTTCATGTATGTACATATTGATAAATATCTCATAAAGATTCATTTTATCCATCTTTAAATTAGAATCGTTAAATACCTTGCTCGGAAAGTCTTTCATACTCCTTAGCATACGTATAAAAGTCTTTTTTATATCCTCCAAGTTACTTGAGAAAACTTTCGGAAGAATCTGGACCTGAAACCCATTGCTCATTTGAATTAGTCCTACATAGTTTTTCGCCTGGATCACCTTGCCAACATGGCGCCGTAGGCTAATTTTCAAAAAGTCTATCGCATCAGCTTGGTCGTCCTTACTAAAAGCCAATATAAAGTTTTCAAGTTCATTAAAGGTTTCTTGATTTAAATACTTATAATGAGGATCGTTTCGATAATCCTCATTACAGGTTATGGACTCAAACTCACGAACTTCCAACAGCTTGTCCATTTTTTCACCACTTTAATAGATTAGTTTGTAACTTTCTGACTGATAAAAAGCATCCGTTTGAATTAAATATTTCTTTTCAGGTAAGTCAATATCGAGATTACCCTTGAACACTTCTTTTATCTTGAGGTCTGTATCCAAAATAAATTTATACGCGGGATTATCCTTAGCGTTATCTCCTAACACAAGTTGAACTTTACTATAATCCTCGTAAAAATACTCTTGGAGCAAAGGGATGATTGCATTCAAAAAGATACCTGCAAGGTTTTCTACCGACGGATCCTTTGCTAAAGAGGTAAAGTAGGCATGACCAATGGTATGCTCGCGGTCATATAAGTACTCAATACGTTCATTTATTGTTTTTAACATTTTCGGCACATCGATTCCTTCAATATTCTCGATATTTAAAGCCTTCAGGACGTTCTCATCTGGCATCATTTCAATGAACTTGAACCTTCTTCTTAAAGCCGTATCCATCAAAGCAATCGATCGATCGGCCGTATTCATCGTACCAAGGATGTAGACATTATTCGGAACGCCAAATTCATCTCCGGTATAAGGAAGAAGCGCGGTTGCAGCCTCGTCCTCTCCAATTCTTTTCGTTGGTTCAATTAAGGTAATTAATTCCCCAAATATTTTTGAAATATTTCCACGGTTGATTTCATCAATAATAAAAACGTAAGGGTCCTTATTTTCCTCCACGTTAATTTCGTGACTCTGAGTGTACTTCTCAATCAAAGAGGTCACCTTTTTCAGCTCCATCTTTCGTAGTGGATAGACGGTTTTTCGATCTAACTTTGTCTGCTTGTTGAGTTCGTAAATATCCTCAGCAATATTGGTTTTAATCCACTTTACTTTTCTCGTCCTTGGATATTTTTCATAGGATGGATCGTATTGATAAGGTCCCGTGATTACGCCAATGGCGTCAATTGATGTGTTGCTTCTTTGGATTAAAACAAGGTCTCCTTCCTGCATTTCCTCCTGAAAATTTAATAAAATTCGTCTTTCTTTATCATTCAACTTTTCCGTTTCGTCTGTTACTTTTTCATCGACATTTGCCCAACCAATTTTAATATAATCATTTTGAAAACAATCTTTCTTCAGGTCCGTTTGACCCGTGCCTCCGAGGAGAAGATTCCATACGACGGGATTTTCACGAATTTCAAGCGAGGAAGTCTGGACCTTTATTCCCTTCGCTTTTTCACAGAATTTCTTAAAGATCCCAGAAGCATACTCATATTTGATATCTGCTAAAGCATCCTCCCCCTGCTGACTAATCACAGGCTTAATACCTTCTATAAATTCTTCATAACTGTAGGATTGGTGGAAGGTGGTAAACGCAATTTGGCCTTCGGATTTGTAAGTTAGGTACCTTTCAAAAACGGAAGCATAATCCTCACTTTGAATAATTTCTAGAGGTTTATTTTCAATAATGGAAACCGCGTACGTAACTGTTTTGTAGGTCTTTCCAGTCCCAGGGGGACCATATAAAATCATATTCTTATTACTTTTCCCCATAGACTTTTCCCCTCCATTGCCCCCATCAATAGTTCTGGGCATAGTAAACCCCTCTTTATTTATATCAATCCCAAGTGCTAATTGATAATATGGCATAAGTGCTTCCACCGCTTGTAACATCCCACGAACAATTCCTGGATCGTTATGAAATTCTTCTTTAATATCACTTCTAGTAATCACACGGGCCATTTGTATTTTTTTATATGTACCGTCCTCTACTTTCTGCTTAATTTCTTTTGTAGATAGACCTAGCTCTTTCATTTCTGTTTCAGATTGGTTGCCGTTTAATATATAGAATAATTTATCCGTGGCATCGGAGATATCTTTATTTAAAAGCCAATGATGCTTCGTATAATCTTCTTTTGAACTTTTAGCTTCATTCAATTCGACTGAGAATTTGAAACGTGCCTCTTCATCCACAATTTCAGCAAATAAAGACAAACTAGTAGGGGATTCGTTATACCCGTCAAACTTAAGTTGCCTCCAAAGATACTTTCTGGCTCTGTTGTTCCCTCCGTTTAACCATTTGGAAACTCCATATTTCTTCAGCCCAAATCTGATTTCACATAATTCAGCCATTTTATCTAGTTCCATGACGGCAGCACCACCAGCAGCCTTAATATCCAAAAAATGTTGTTTTTTAGATCCTTCTGCTTTTTCAGGGCTTTCATAGACTTGCCCTCCATAGGTATCCAAATAATCTAAAATGGACATACATTTAATATTATTCATAAATTCATTTGAACCCTTGTTATTAAATATAGCGGTGTAATTCGTTACAATAAACTGTTTCACTTCTTTTATTGTCCTAAGACCGAAAGGTGTTTGTACGAGATTATCTAAATTTAGCTCTGGTTCTTCTTTCAAACCATTGAACTCACCATGGTATGAAAGCCGCCTAGTTGTCCCCTCTCCTTGTCGAAGATAATTATATGTATGGTTATGATGATCTGCATTACACCATTGAGAAACTCTAGCGCTGTCAACATTTTGTTTACAGAGCTCCTGAGCTTTTTTCTGAATCTCACTCTGTTTAAAATACATCATTTCTTTTGTAGGCCTGTCAGATCGATTAAATGTCTCATAGGCAAGTATTGCGGTTGCAAGCCATACCGCTGTTGGAGCGTCCTCTAGTTTTTTCATGATCAAGGGTTTAGAGTATTCCAGAGCCGGATACAACTCCTTTAATGCCTCTGCCAGTGCAGGCCTAAGCTTCCATTCGAAATTTCCCCTTTTTCGATCGTTTGCTTCTTGTCCATAAAAGAGAATATACCAATACACATCGGCATCAGATCCGTCTCTCGTAGGTAATTTTTCAATTTCTAGCTTCTTTGCTATTCTTCTGGCTAACCCAGTGGCTAAACCAATATAGTATTGAGGCGTCTCCCCAAGCTCTTCACTTACTTCCTTACAGGTAGCCGCATGATTGTCAAACGAATAAAGGCATTTCATATGCTCAAGGTTGTTCTCATTAAAAATGCTAGTGTCCAGAAGAAGCTCCTTCCACTGTTCTTTTGAAATATCCACTTCATAATTATAATACCGCGGATAAGCTTCATCGATTTTATCCTGTAAGTTCATCAAGGTCACCTCTCATTGGATTGATTCTGTCTATAAATATGTACTTTCAGGTATGGCCCATCACCATTCCATATTTAGGATATCTTCACTAGTAGAATCATACCATACTCCTTTTCTCCACACCGATGCTTTAAATATCGCATTTGTACCAATTCAATAACAAAATCCTACAGAAATACATCGGTCCAGTGTAATAGTTTATGTTACATAAATTAACACGTAGTGTATTAAGCCCAACCCCTTCAAATTATTAGTATAATCCCTATCAAAACGCGGGCCGCTAGCAAAACTAGTTACAACATAGAATACTCTCTATACTGCAACTTTTACATTTCCTTCGTATAAAATTTTTTCAATATCCTATAGTCACCTTTTAGACTAGCATATTGCTTCCTCCCTAGTTCAATTTATTAATCATCCAGCTGCTGCTCTCATAGAAATGCTATCTGCTTATTGGAGTGTTTCTACTAGTCCCATATTAAGGATATGAATTTTCACGCCTTTTGCAAATAAAACCTTAACTGTTTTGAATACCTTGCGCTGCTGATCTAACAAATCTATCTAGTTGGTTACCTACCAATTTGTTGCCTTCTGGTAATGCGTTATGAAGACTGTTGAACTCAGGTATATTATTTTAGTGCCAGTTAATTTCCCTTATGTATAACCTTGCATCCTTACGTTAGTAATTTTTGGTTTGAACCAATAAGTCTTGTGCTATTGTAGAAACCTTGAATATCATCATTAGGGCACTGCCTTTCTTCACATACTTTTATCTCGAAAGTTTAAAAACTAGACCCCAAAAGGTTGTTTTCACTCTATCTATTGGGGTGTAAAACAGACTACTTTTTAGCACGTTTAA
The DNA here is from genome assembly GCF_004340465.1 of Mesobacillus foraminis. Taxonomy (GTDB): domain Bacteria; phylum Bacillota; class Bacilli; order Bacillales; family Cytobacillaceae; genus Mesobacillus_B; species Mesobacillus_B foraminis. The sequence continues at coordinate 13,681 of NZ_SLVV01000013.1, forward strand.
CGAAAATTATGTTAATAAGTTATACTGGATTATTAACTAGCTAGAGGTTAGTGAAATAGGGGTAGTTAGGTCTTTTATGAAAAGAGGACAGTTTTGGAACACTGGATTTTGGTTTCAAGCCCATAACTTTATATCACCAGAGTTAAAAGAAGAAAAGGTAGTTCTCACTATATTTTACAATATATGTTAGATTATTTAAAATATAAGAGGATAAAATAAAAGAGATACATTATTTTTAAGGGTATCATTTAAGATCACAACTTCGAGGTGAGATAAATTGAATCAACTGGAACCAGTTACAGTAACTAAATATGAAAAGGTAAAGCCAACGGATTATTGGACTTTTTTCTGTAATCCAAGGAAATGGTATATTGATGAATTTATATTATCTGGAGAAATTAAAGATAGATTTACTGTTTCTGATTATCATAGGAATGATTTCAAGGCAGGACAATTAGGCGTTATAAGGGTTGGGACCGATAGGAGAACAAAAAAACAACTTGCTGGTAAGAAAAGGCTGGATAGAGGTATTTACGCAGTAGTAGAAATATTAGATGCAGCAAAACTAATGAAAGGTACACATAAAGAATATTGGGAAGATGAAGGAGATGCTGATAAATTAAGATATAGAGTGCCAATACGATATATAAAGAGATTATTAAGGACGCCCATCCTTTTAGAAAACCTAGACCTTTCGGCAGATGAATATGATAAATTCTTAATTGAAGGTCAACAAGGTTCATCCATGCCATTAAACCCTCTGGCTTTCGAAAAAATAATAGATATAGTTGATGGATCAGAAACCTTAGAGTTTAACTTTAATGAATCCAATAATGACACTATTAGCATTGCAAAACTAGAGAAAGAATATTTTGACGCTGTTCCTGTGGTTAAAGAAAGAGTGAGTAAATATATTGAAAGAGGATCAATAGCACAGGAATACAAAAGAAGAACAGGCTTTAAATGTCAGGTTTGTGAAGCTTTAGGTCTTAATCCATATTCCTTCAAAAAACCTAATGGTGAGTACTACATTGAAACACATCATGTCATTCCTGTATCAGAATTGCAGGCGGGTTCTTTATCAGTGGATAATCTAATAACTGTATGTGCCAATCATCATAGGCAGCTACATTATGGGGATGTTCAACTTATTGAGAATACTGATGATAAATTTGCTTTTAGTATTGATAATAGAAGATTAGAAGTTAAAAAGGTAAAAGGTGCATAAACAAACTGATCTTATTTTCAGCTTGTTGTCTCTAAAAAGTCCAGGAATACTTTGATAGTTCTGTCTCAGGCAATTACAATAGGGTAGAAACAACTGCTAGTAAAAAACACCGATAGGTAATCATCCTTATTGATAAGTATTGGTACACTATGACTAGCGGGAAAGAAAAAAGCATTTGTTGCCATATTGCAACGAATGCTTCTAATTATCTATGCCTGTTTTTGCTTATTATAAATCAAAAAGATATAGATGATTCTGCAACAAGGGGATTTACTTAATTATTATCTGTGTTTTAAGGTTAATTTACTCCAGGATCCAAACCATGTCATATAGTTACAGTGAAAAACAAATATTGCCAACCCTTAAGGTAAAACTCCATGAAACAGCAAAATGAAATAGTAGGTATTGGGTACAGTCCTAACTTTGTTGTCCATATGAAGTAAGGTTGGCTCTATTCCCATTTCCACAAGCTTTTCCCATAAAGATTCCATTGCTTTTGATGGATTTGCATAAAAAGCACTTCCTCGTATCCGCCAAAATGTCCAACCCACTCTTTCAAGCACCCTCTGTCTATCCATGTCCTCTTCCCATTTATCAAGGCCGTGCCACTGATCGCCATCACACTCAACAGCCAAGCGTGTTCGCATACCTTCAATTACTAGGTCAATTCGCTTCCCAAGAGTTCCAACTTTTACTTGTGGAATCACTCGATATCCTCTCAATGAAATTAAAGAATACACGTCTCTTTCAAAATTAGAGTCGAATTGATGTTCATATTTGTTTAATTTTTCCTGCACTCTAAATGGATTTTTACAATACTGCAGTAATTTGAATCGAACATCAGTTGGATTCAACTAAATTTTCAATAATTCTCGCTTGGTCATGCCCCTGAAGTGAAATCACACCAAAAGTCTTATTCTGATATTTCCCCACCACATGCCGGATTTTCCTTGCTAAATTAAATCCAGCTTGCATGTGTTTTGCAAAAAATAGGAATGTAAAAATTTGGTTTTCTATCCAGAATATGGACAAGGCTGTTTAATTTATGAATTCCATACAGACCATCCTTAAATGTAAATCCTCCAAAACTTCTCTAAAATGGCAGCACCATTCGATCTATTTTAATACTACAGGTGTTTTTCCTTTAGTTCAATTTCATAACCCTTCAATTTTATATAAATGTTAAGCAAAGTTTTTCGGACATAGAACCTTCCACAAAAGCAGTTTAATTACTTTTATTCTTCCATTTCTTATTGAACCAGCCATAAAGTGTAATTGAGTATGAACGATTAATTATCATCCTCTGTTTGTATTCAACTAAAGCTACCCACCAATTGAAAAAGCCATACGGTTTTATTCAGTAATTTGTATCGTTCTTTATCTTAACTGCTCTAAAAAAATTTAAAAGTTTTTGAACAATAGATATACCTTCCTGAAAAAGGAGTAAACTGCCATTATTTTAGTCGTTTAGTGAAAAATCCTTTTTGATTTGTTCAATTCCTCTATTTGTTATTTCTGCAATATACTTCAATAAATCATCATATTTCTCTCGATTATTTAATTTTTTAAATTTCTCAGCAACACCCTCAAAACCTTGAAAATATTCACTATGATAATTTGGATTATTATAAATTTTAATATATTCAAGATAATCTTTTGCATCCATTTTATCTTTAATTTGAATAAGAATATCATTCCAATTTTTAATTCTATTTTTATGAATAGGCTTTTTTACTCCCAGTTCCTTATTTTCTTCATTTTTAATCTGTTGAATAAATTGTTCTACTTCCAGTATATATTGAAAAAGCTCGTTTCTGTTTTTGCTATCCAATTCCATTAGTATTTTTTTATATTGATTATAACGCACTTTCCTATGATGCAATTTTTCTTCTGTTTTGTTTGTTTCTTTTTTGTTATCAATATTTTCCTTTATAACCTTTCCTCCAGCACTCAAAGCAGTTATTGCTGCCGTAATTTCTTTGCGGTTTTCTATAATTAGTTTTCCTACTTTTTTCCCATTTTCAATAATTGGTCCGATTCTACCCATATGCCCCACCTTTTATTAAAGAGTTAGTTTTATTTTTATGTAATTAAATTCGACGGTGGATAGACCGTTTCCTTTTTATATTAACCTGCTCGTTACTTTAAGTACACTCCTTCACAATCTATCACTTGGAGTAAACACTTCAGCAAAATTGGTGATGATAAAGCGTGTTGTACCAAGCCATATAATTTTTCCTGTTGAATTGCATATGCTACTGAACAATATCTCCTACTATTGTGACTTGTTCATAATATAAAGAATGGCGCTAATATTGTGCTCATGGTTTTTTATGGAATCATCTTTGTCATTGCAAATATTCAAGAGTTATCTAGCCAATCATATATATTACTATGTGGCTATGCCCACTACACTCAAAAACAAATCCGGAAGGCAAAAGCTGTTTGGAGAATTTTTAGAGTGGAACATGATAAGAAAACCGAATAAAAAAGAAAAGCGTCCGGTGGTTAGTCATCAGCTGCAGTACCGTGATTTACGGAATATAATTTTTAAAACAGATTGGAACAAAGATATGAATTAAAGTGCCGGTTGCAACTAGCAACGGTCGCCCAAAGGTTCCTTCAGAATGGTTGGAAATCATTCGGTGAAGACACAAGGGAGCTAGACTGCAAATGCAGGGACGAAAGTCGGGGTTAGTGCGAAATTCTCTTGAACATTTTGTCCTCCGAAAATAGGAGGCAAAAAAATGAATCATCTTTTTCAACAAATTCAGGAATTTGTACAACAATATGGGGTCTTTGGTGTATTCGTTGGATTTGTAACAATCATGGCTGCCTTTTTCCCTAAACAAGGACAACGTATAGGAGAAAGCTTCAAAAAAGAGTTCAGGAAAAATCCCTGGTTGTTTTTACTACTATTCCTTATAATTATCTTGCTTGTTCGTTAAACAAAAGGCTCTCGGAATAATTGAACTATACCCCAGATAGCGGACACTGATAAAAAAGTGCCCCTATCTGGGGTTTTTTGTGTTTCAATAAATTTAGCCAACTACGAACGAAAATGATGTGTAAGAATATTTATACCGAATTCCAAATTAATTTTGCCAAGCAGTTCAAATAATTCATTCTTATTAATAACGGGCGTGGTAAATAAAGGTTCTTTGTGGACAACCTCCCAATAACGTCCAAGGTTAAAATCATTGACAAATAAATACCCTTTTGTCCATCCATCTAGATGAACAATGTTATCCGCCGGTTTTTAGATGAGTAACTCTCCTATAAAGAACGTTGGTCCATGCTCAATGGAAAGATCCTTGTCAAAATCAAGCTGGTTTACATTTCAAATACAGCGTCCAGTTAAGCAGCAACTTATTATCTAAATATAAAATAAAGCGGTAATCGTGCCCCACTTCCTCCATTGTTTTAGGAAAAACGGAAGAAGTCGGCAGATATTCACCTGAGGTAACAAGCACTAATGAAGGCATTAAGGGGAGCTAAGCTTCCGGATATCCAATTCCAAGATCTCCGGCATTTCACATCCAACCATTTTACTTACCGAGATTGTCCATCCCAAAATTGTCAGTGTGAGATTAGGCCATTCCCAAAATACAGTTGCGATCGATATCTATTCACACTTGACGGACTCAATTGAAGGAATTGCAGTTGACCTAAACGTGTTACTCAATTGACCTAATAAAATAAGCCTTACCAGAAGGATAAGGCTTTTTAAACGTTTATTATCTTGTTTTAAAATGGGTAAATTTTATATTTATTCAAATGAAAAATAACCAATGCCTTTACAGATCCCAGCCATGGCAGTCCTTGGCAGGATGTTGACAGTATCCCTCTAAAGGTCTGCCTCTTGTAAGAAAAGACTATCGTCATCTCGTCCCTTCACTATACATTTTAATGAGATTTAAGCGGACAGTGGATGAATTCCCAAGGAAGCGGCCAGTCTGTTCAAATCATCCAGAACCCCTTCTGAAACAGGGATCCCGTTTTCCATCCGGGAAGCTTCCACCCCAAACTCAATTTCCCCAGGAAGATACAGTTCCTCTACCCCTGAGGCACGTTCTGCCTGTTTCACATACTCGGCTAATGTGGAACTCAAACGCCTGAAAGTTCCCACCTCCATGAAGGAGGAGATGTCGATTGCGATCATTAAGTGGGAGATGCTCTGCTTCTGGGTTGTATCGTACATGCTTGGGATCATCTTCGAGAAATCCCCTCCTGACAACACCCCCGTGAGAAGTTCTACCATCAGGGCGAGCGCCCGAATCTCTTAGGCCCTCCAACCGGTAGCACGAATCCCCCATCGAGGACAGCTGATGGGTCGGTTGTGGGGGACCCGTTCTTGTCGGCTCCCCACCCTTCAGGGATGGATACGCCTTTGTTCTTGCAAAGATGATTTTCCGAGGGCCACGTTTGAAAGGGCCATGTCCAAAAGGATTGGGTTCTTGCCATCCGACGGGGCAGCGATGGCCAAGGGATTGTTCCCAAGTACCTTCTCCGCTCCTCCAGTCGGAGGCATGAGAGGGGCAGTGTTGCTCATGACAATCGCAATCATGCCCTTTTCCGCTCCTTTTAAGCATAATGGGCGGCAATTCCGAAATGGTTCGAGTTTTTTACCGAGACAGCCGCAATTCCGAATTCCCTTGCTTTCTCGATGGCAATGTCCATTGCTTTCGTCGCCACCACCTGGCCGGCCGAGTAATGACTGTCTAAAAGGACCGTATCATTCCCTGACCAGAGCATTGGCGTTTTTTTCTTCTCCTGTTTAGATTTTTCGTCATCATCTTAGCTTTTTGAGTTTCTCCATTTTGACAGCAACCTTTTATACTGCTCTTCATTGACTATAGCCGCACAAGTACTTATAAATATAATAACTCTGTGTTTTCTTTTAAAGAGTGTGGTAAATAAGTATTAAATTAAGTTTATTAAACAACGTACATTTTAAATATAATTATTAAACCCTTGCGAGAATTTCAGGAATAGCTATTAAGCTTTCAGGGGAACAATAAGTTAAAAAAATACTAATTTTGGGGGATTTTCAATGATTGAAAAATTTCTATCAAATTTGAAGGCTTGTAATAGCTTTGAAGAAATCACTCTTTATTCAGGTAATCTTTGGTTTTCGGAAGATTCCATCAGCTCTAAAAATAAATACTTTGTCGAACAGGGTAAGGTTTCTCTAAAACTATTACCTACCCCTGAAGTAATATTTGAATCTGATAATTACGACTTGATGTTATTTGAGCAGAAAGGTGCAAGTATTGTTAATAAAATAGGTTATTTAGAAACGGAAAGTTTTTTGGTTGGCAGTATAGATGGTACAAGAAGTTATACATCAGGTATTGGCAAACTTAATACAATTAAAAGTCGAGAAGAAAAAGAAATTACATCTTTAGAATTTTTTATAGTTAACAACTCGGGGATGAATAGTACTCTTATAAACATTGATGATTGGATAATTGAAATAGAACCCGTTAGAAGAGGAAGTCAGGACTCCTTTAATGATTCCTTTGATATAACAAGCATTGGTAAGATTATAAAAAAAGATGGTTCTGTTTTTAAGCCAAAAGAAACTAATTTACTAATGGAAGCTTTAATATGGTTATTTTCATTTGTACACGGCAGATTGATTTCTATTCCAATCTTACAAGGCTTTAATCAAAAGGACTTAATTTGGCATTGTTATTCTAGCGACAAAGTTGATATTTATGAATATCATCATACATGGTATAGGAGTGTAACACCTGAACCTAAAGAATTTAATGAGTTATTTGTTGAATTGAATTATAAGCTTAAGGATGAGTTATGGGAGAACGTTTTAAAACAAGTTCTTAATTGGTATCATACGATTAATTCAAACAACATGCCAGAAGTGAAAATTGTTTCAGCTCAGGTGGCTCTTGAGCTTTTAGCTTGGACATATCTTGTAAAAGATAGAGAAGTAATTGAAGAAGAGGGTTATAAAAAGTTACGAACTTCTGATGCTTTACGTATTTTGTTTTATGATTTAGAAATTAATAAAGAAATAATTACTTTTAACAATGATAATAGGTTAACAAAGTACAAGTCAGATGGTATATACATGTTTACTGACTTTAGAAACAATATAATTCATGCAGATAAAAAGGAAAAATATTTTTTAGATTCGGAAGAGTTATTAGAAACAGTTGTTGGGCATGGTATTGAATTCGTTGAATCAGTAATCTTAAAAATATTAAACTTTAAGGAAGATATCCGTTTTTCTAAAGAAATAATAGAGTTATTGAGGCAGATAGAAAATATGGATTAATAGCTATATATTTAAAACTCTTATGGCTAGCAGGCTGCGAAACAGTAACCCCTTACAGGCTGTCCTGCTCCGGTATCCTACAATGGTGACAGTGGTGAAAAAAGACGGTGCAAAGTATACAAAATAACTACAGGAGATACCGAATTGTTGGAAGGTGTAACTAACAGTTACATCTTTTTTATTTTATTGTCATATATGGTTATGCATCAATTGAATATAGTATTCAAATCTACCTCCGAAAGTACTTAATATGTAAACACTGAATTTTCAGCAACGTTGACACTAATGGGTTTCTAAAATGAATTGAAAGAGAGAGCCAAATTACCCTACGCTGGATTGTATTTAAAAGATTTCTGAAAAAATGTAGGATTTCTAACTTTTTTAACGAGTTTTAATTATATGAGAAGTTGTCACCAGTGACAGGTCTAGTGAGAATCGATAAAACTATTATCGTAAAGAAAGTAGAATAATCTAATCTATTCCTAAAACTAAGCAATATATTTAATTTTTTGTGTGAATTTGCTTTTTATATTTATCGCAACACATTAATTAAGTATCATAAAATAAAAGAAGGCACACCGAGAAGTAGATCGGCTTTGTGCCTTTTTTAACTTGGCATAGCAGTCTCAGCAAACGTACTGCAGTTTCTCAGTCAAAGCGCTTTACATTTACTTTTAAAAAAAAACCGTACCTTTTTCACAACTAAAAAGTACGATTTGGGAATTTCTTATTTACATACATATTTTCTGTTTTGCCAATCTTGTAAAACTGATTATCATTTATTAATCTATGAATCCTTATTTTGTTCCTTCTTTACATTTTTAATGCCATTTATTCGGAAAGTGGTTGGACTCCCAAGGAAGCAGCAAGTCTGTTCAATTCATCCAGTACTCCATCTGAAACCGGAATCCCGTTTTCCATCCGGGAAGCTTCCACCCCAAACTCGATTTCCCCAGGAAGATATAGTTCCTCCACGCCTGGGGCGCGAGCTGCCTGTTTTACATACTCCCCAAGGGTAGAACTCAAACGCCCGAACGTACCTACCTCCATGAAAGTGGAGATGTCTATTACAATCATTAAGTGGGAGATGCTCTGCTTCTGGGTCGTATCGTACATGCTCGGAATCATCTTGGAGAAATCCCCACCTGACAACACACCCGTGAGAAGTTCTACCATCATAGCGAGCCCGAATCCCTTAGGCCCTCCAACCGGTAGCACGAATCCCCCGTCGAGGACAGCGGATGGGTCGGTTGTGGGTGACCCGTTCTTGTCGGTTCCCCACCCTTCAGGGATGGATACACCTTTGTTCTTGGCAAAGATGATTTTTCCGAGGGCCACATTTGAAAGGGCCATGTCCAAAAGAATTGGGTTCTTGCCATCCGACGGGGCAGCGATGGCCAAGGGATTGTTCCCAAGTACCTTCTCCGCTCCTCCAGTCGGAGGCATGAGAGGGGCGGTGTTGCTCATGACAATCGCAATCATGTTTTTTTCCGCTGCTTTTAAAGCGTAATGGGCGGCAATCCCGAAATGATTCGAGTTTTTGACCGACACGGCCGCAATTCCGAATTCCCTTGCTTTCTCGATGGCCATGTCCATTGCTTTAGTCGCCACGACTTGGCCGGCCGAATAATGACCGTCTATTAGGGCCGTCCCCTTGTGTTCCTTTTCTACCGTAATATGGGCTTCCTTCAGAATATATCCCTTCTGAATGCGTTCAATATAAATCGGGAGCCTCATGAGTCCATGACTGTGGATCCCTCGTGCATCAGCCTCAATCATGGTTGCAGTGATGACGTCGGCTTCATGATCCGGAACCCCTGCCTTCTGGAGAATGCTATTGGAGAAATCTCTCAAATGAGAAGCTTGAAAATCCATATGTATCCCTTCTTTCTTCTATTCAGTCTTATTTAATGGGCAAATTCTACATGTTTACGAATACTTGGTCGTTCTCGACGGACACCTCGTAGGTTTTCACTTTTACTTTCTCAGGGGCAAAAAGAGATTTCCCTGTCCTGATGTCGAATTCCCAGCTGTGCCAAGGGCAACGAAGGACTTCCTTTTCCTTTTCAAAGATGTATTCCCCGACTTCATTGGATGTGCAGCCTTTATCCATCATCCCATCCGACAGGCATGGCCCCTTGTGCGGGCACACATCTCGTAGGGCATAGACGCCCCCGTCCTCGGAGCGGACGACCACGACCGCCTTCCCGTTGATCTGGACCGGCACTTTTTGAAACAGTTCCAATTCCCTCACCGTGCAGACCTGATGCCTCATCTCATCCACCCTTTCCTAAAGCCCATAGAAATTCCGGGCGTTCTCAAACAGAATTTTATTCTTGAGCGTTTCGGACACCCCTCCTGGAATGGTCCTTTCCGGTGGATCGAAATCCCAGTGAGGATAATCCGACGCGTACATGATCATGTCCTCGGAACCCATCATGTCGATTACGTTCAAAAACTGCTTTGGTGTAAGGTCATCCCATGGCTGAGTCGTAAACCTCATGTTGTCACGGAAGTAATCGCTCGGCATCCTCTTGACCCAAGGTGTCTCCGCACGGAGCGCCTTATAGGCGGAATCCATTCGGTGCATCATAAACGGCACCCATTCAAACCCGCCTTCCACAAGTGCCACCTGAAGGTCAGGGAACTTATCAAACACGCCGTTGGTAATAAGTGAGATGGTCTGGGTCATGTAGGCCTGCGGGTGGACAGATCTCCATGCCACATAATAACGGAGGAAATCCCCTCCCTGAGCAGTGATGGTGGCGGACAAATGCATGGCAACCTTTAGTCCATACCGGTTCGCTGCCTCAAAGATTGGGTGGTACATCGGGTCTCCCCAAGCGAAATCCGCAATCGGCAACATCACCTGTACCATCTGAGGATGAGAGGCAACACGTTCGATTTCTCTAACAGCGGCAACCGGATCCTGTGGGATGGTGATGCTCCCAAGCAGGCGCTTATCCTTCGAGAGCCATTGCTCAATGGTGTAGTCGTTATAGGCGGATGCTCGAGCGGCGGCAAATTCATACCACCCCTTTGCCACACTTGCCTCGTAGAACCATCCTGTCAGGACGGCATAGGTCATATCATGCTTATCGAGTAGCTGTTCCTTCAGGAGGTTAAAGTCGCTTCCCGGTGTTGACCCGTCTTCCGGCCTCGTGTCCATCCGATATTTTGTTTCTTTACGAATCTGATTGAATGGAATGCTCCTCTCGGGAACCCACCCATAATCGCGGATATACCGCTGCCAGTGTTCACTCATATAAGGAAGAAGGTCCCTGGTGGATTTGATTTCATGATGCACATCTGTATCAATAATGCCCTGGAGGGTCTTCTTTGGTTGTTTTTCTAATTTTGTTTCGGTACTCATGATTTTTCCTCCTCATTTATCGTCATGACAATTTTTCCAAGGTTCTTGTTCTGTTCCATATAGGAGTGGGCCTCATTGGCCTCCTTCCAGCTATACACCCTGTCTATGACAGGTGAGAGATCTCCATCAATAAAGCGTTTCCACGAAAAATCTTGGAAATGTTCGATCAAGGAAATCTTGTCTTCCGTCCTCCTTGACCTTAGCGTGGACCCGATGAGGGACGCCCTTTTCCTCATTAAGGAACGTAGTGGTACTTTTTCCACTTCATATCCTCCCATCCCGCCGATGACAATCCACCGGCCGTCCACGGCTACGGATTCTAGGTTCTTCTCGAAATAAGAGGCTCCGACAGGATCGAGGATGACGTCCGCCCCGTGCCCCTGCGTGAGGTCCCTCACCCGTTCGGCAAAATCCTCTTCCCGGTAATTAATGAGGTAGTGGGCGCCTAGCTTCCGGCATAACTCAAGTTTCTCGTTGCTTCCTGCCGTCGCAATCGGAATGGCCCCGGCTGCTAGGGCAAGCTGGATGGCGGATGTTCCGACACCGCTAGCGGCAGCATGGATCAGGCAGAAATCTCCTGACTTTAGTCGACCGAGTTCAAAAAGGTTGAGATAGGCGGTGAGGAATGCTTCCGGGATGCCTGCTGCTTCCTCGAAGTCCATCCCTTCCGGCAACGGGAGGCACAGCCCCTCATGGACCGCTACTTTTTCGGCATATCCCCCTCCCGCAAGAAGGGCGCACACGCGGTCCCCCGGCTTCCACCTTGTGACCTTTTCCCCTGTTCTTTCCACCACTCCCGCCATTTCAAGTCCAATGATAGAAGATTCTCCTGGAGGAGGTGGGTATTTCCCCATTTTCTGAAGAAGATCTGCCCGGTTCAGGGCTGTCGCCTTCACCGATACCAGCACCTCTTCCTCACCTATGACGGGATCCTTGCACTCCCCTATGTAAAGCGTTTTTGTTGTGTCCTTTACCAGCAAGGCCTTCATTTTCAAGCCTCCTTTTTTCATATAAAAAAACCCAGCAACAAAGAGAGGTCCTCTCTTGTCACTGGGTTTTACCTACTTTCCGAGACCAAATTTGGGTTGGCCCCCATAGATAACCAGCTTTCTTATATCCTGACCAGTCGGCTTTCCTGATACCGATCCCACGCAGACCGGATGGCCTGCACTACGGCTCCCTGGGAAGGAACCAGACAATGCTTCTTCACTTTCTCCAATAGCGGGTTGATGCCCTGGGTTGTGTCATACCCCTTGATGAGCGACGAGATATAGGTATCCATCAGGTCCGTCAGCACGGTGAACTGGGCGTCTTCAATCACACCGGTCCTCGTGTTGATCACCAGCACGACACCAATTGTTTTATACGTCTCATAGACGGTTGTCCCCTTAGGGCCTTGCGCGAATCCTGTCACAAGGATGGTTTCTTCTGTTTTCATGGGCTCCCCTTCTGTCAAAATATTAATTATGTTCAAATAATATTATATGACAGAATAGTAGGGGCATTCAACCGCTTTTTACCCCATGAACCGGCCGCCATTCACATCCAGGACCGAACCCGTCATGTAGGAAGAATCACCACTCGCTAGGAATGTAATGGCATTCGCCATCTCTTGTATGCTGCCAAGCCTCCTAAGCGGGATGGCATCTAACACTTCTGCCTGTTCGCCTTCCGGCATGTGGTCCCATGTTTCCTGTAGGCGTTCCCCGGAAAGGACAAGGCCTGGAGCGATGGCATTGACCCGGATCCCGTAAGGGCCGACCTCCTTGGCGAGCCTCCTGGTGAATCCGACAACACCGGCTTTTGCCGCCGCATAGGAGACACCCGTCACGATGCTAGCGGTCCTCCCGCCGATGCTCGAGAGGTTGATGATGCTCCCTCCCTGTTCCTTCATGACAGGAACGGCTGCCTGTGAGACAAGGAACGTTCCCTTCAGGTTCACGTCGAGGACGAGGTCCCAATCTTCCTCTGTAATGTCTTCCAGTTTTTTCGGAGTCCGAAGGGCGCCACCGGCATTGTTGACAAGGATGTCCAGCCGGCCGAACGTGTTCATCACATGGTCGACCATGGAAATGACCTGTTCCTTGTTGGTGACATTGGCGGCAAAACCGTCTGCCTTTGCTCCTTTGTCACGGAGTGCGGTGACAGCCTCTTCCACCAATTGGCCGTCGAGGTCGTTCACGACCACCGCAGCCCCTTCCTTCGCCAAGGTCTCGGCCATCGTGAAACCGAGCCCTCTGGCTGCCCCCGTAATCAGGGCTACTCTCCCTTCTAATCTCACAACGACTCCTCCTATATTTCAATATCCGTCCCGAAAAGTTCCTTTTTGTTTTTCATCCCGGCAAGGATCGTTCCGACGAGAATGACCGCAGTGAGGATGAGCAAGGTGACCGAAATCGGCCTTGTGAAGAAGATTCCCGCGCCCCCGTTCGAGATGGCCAGAGACTGAAGAAGAGACGACTCCAGCTGGCTTCCAAGGACAAGGGTCAGAACTGTCGCAGCGATCGGGAGCTCAAGCTTCTTCATGAAATAGCCGATCACCCCGAACACCATCATGAGCCCGATGTCAAAAACGGAGTTCTTGACGGTGTAGGCACCCACCATCGTAAACATCATGATCAGTGGGAGTAGAATCTTGTATGGCACCTGTGCGACTTTCGCCCAAAGGTTGGCAAGTGGGAGATTCATGAGCAAGAGGATGACGTTCCCGATGAACATGCTCGCAATCACCGCCCAGGCGAAATCTGCATTTTCCCTGAAGAGTTTTGGCCCAGGCTGAAGGCCATGCATGATAAAGGCCCCTAATATGACCGCAACGGTCGGCGAGCTCGGTAGTCCCAGGGTGAACAACGGGATGAGGGAGCTTCCGCTGGTCGCGTTGTTTGCGGTCTCAGGACCCGCAACGCCTTCAATGGCCCCTTTCCCGAAGGAATCGGGATTTTTTGAAACTTTCTTTTCAAGCGCGTAGGAGGCAAGGGCCGATAGGACCGCGTTTGCTCCAGGGACGAGACCAATAAGGAATCCGAGTCCCGTTCCCCTTCCGATCGATTTCATCGTCGGGGCCCATTCCTCCTTGCGAGGAAACATTCCCTTCACTTTCGCCGGCTTTTCCGCCCTGTGCTTCTGATCGGCATTGTAGAGGATCTCGGATATCCCGAAGAGGCCCATAGCCACAATGACGAAATCAATTCCTCCGAAGAACTCTGGAAGCCCAAAGGTGAAACGAGTGCTTCCTGAAACCGGGTCAATCCCAACGAAGGAAAGGAGAAGTCCGAAAATGGCGGCGATAAAGCCTTTAATCAATGATTTTCCCATAAGCCCGATCAACATCATAAGGCCGAGAAGCATGAGTGAGAAAAATTCGGGAGGTCCGAATCGCAGGGCGAAATCCGCAAGAGGCGGCCCGATGAAGGCTAGCCCAAGAAGCGCGGTAATTCCCCCGACAAAGGAACCGATTGCCGATACCCCAAGGGCGACACCCGCCCTTCCCTGCCTGGCAAGTTGGTGCCCGTCGATGCAGGTGATGACGCTGGCTGCCTCCCCGGGGATGTTGATGAGGACCGATGTAATCGTGCCTCCGTACATAGCGCCGTAATAAATCCCAGACAGCATGATGATCGCAGATGTCGGTTCCATTCCATACGTTAGCGGGATGAGGATGGCCGTCCCTGCTACAGGGCCTAGTCCTGGCATGACACCTACGAACATTCCTACTGATACTCCGATAATGCAAAACAAAAGATTCTGCCAGGTAAGGGCCTGAGCAAACCCATTCAGCAACAAATCTAAGGATTCCATGATATCACCCCTTTACCATCCAAGTGCGTTCACTGGCAACGGGATAGCCAGTGCTTTAGCGAATATGAAAAAGATTGCGAGTGTGATTCCGACGGACAAAGGGACTGTGTAATACCATTTGAACGTTCGAATCAATAAAAGGATAAGGCAGATGGTGCCGGAAAGGACAAAACCGACCCTTTCCAAAAGAAAGACGAAGACCGCCATGGAAAGGAGGATGAGAAGGAAGTCCACCCATGAATTCCCCTCGGGGAGGAGTTTCCTTATATGTATCTTTTCTTTCAGTGAACTGAATAGGTAGATCACCGACAGGACCAGCATGATGATGCTCAGCCATAGCGGGAAAAATCCGGGCCCGAATCCAAGTGCTCCATCATAATCCACCTTTGTGCTTTGATATAGGAATGTTCCGGCAAAAGCCATACTCACGATGGAAGCCCAAATGCCAGCATTTCGCATGATGTCACCTCTCCATTGGAGCTGGGCGGACGGTACCCCGAACGCCCCCACTCTTTTTATTTCAACCCAATCGCCTCAAGGACTTTTCCGTTTTCCTTGTAGTCGTTGTCAATGGTCTTCTGGAACTCCTCACTGCTCTTGTAGACAGGCTCGGTTCCAATCTTCTTAAACTGCTCAATCACAGCAGGATCTTCTAGTGCCTTCTGGAACGAGTCGTGTAGGACCTTGACGACATCATCTGGAACTTTGGATGGTGCCATAAGGCCTGTCCATACATCCGGTTCCACATCCACTCCCTTTTCCGTCAGCAACGGAACATCCTTGAGTTCTTCCGGCTTAAAGGTTCCGGAAATCCAAATCGGACGGAGCGATCCTTCCTCAATATGGGGAATCGCTTCAGGTGTCTGAACGAGCGCTCCCTCGAGGTTCCCACCGAGGAGGGCGGTCAAAGCGGGTGCGCCGCCCTTAAATGGAACATGCTTCACCTTTACACCTGTCTTGGTCATAAGGTTTTCCATCGTGATATGCTGAGTCAGCCCGGCACCACTTGTTCCGTACGTGAACTTATTGGGGTTCTTTTTAACATATTCCAACCAATCTTCATAAGTCTTGATTGGAGAATCCGATTTTACGACGAGTACGTTCGGGGTCGCTACCACCTGAATGATCGGCTTAAAGTCTTCCGGCTTGTAAGCCACTTCCTTCGAGTGGGTCTTGATGGTGATCGGACCGGATGTCGCCATTCCTATGGTGTAACCGTCCGGCTTCGCCTGGACCACATCATTCATCCCGATGGTCCCGGCCCCTCCGTCCTTATTGACAATTGCCACTGTTTGCTCGTTTGGAAGATACTTGTTGGCCAAGCCTGCAAGCGCGCGTGCAGCACTGTCAGTCGTACCTCCTGGCGCAAACGGAACCACCATGGTAATAGCCTTTGTCGGATAATTGGATTTTGCCCCTGCCTTTTTCTCGCCTGTTGCCTGGCTTCCGCATCCGGCAAGGCCCATGGCCAGGACTGCTGCGGCAATCGGGAAAAACAATGCTTTCTTTTTCATAAACATCCCCCTTTTTTCTAATTAGATGGTCGAGCCTACCGTTTGTTTGACACGGACCGGATTGGAAAGGATTCCGATATCCTCTATTTCTGCTTCCATCACATCCCCATCCTGAAGAGGTGAGACGCCGGATGGAGTTCCTGTAATGATGATATCCCCTGGCTCCAGCCTCATGACATTGGATACGAAGGAAATAATCTCCGCGGTAGAAAAAATCATGTCACTAGTGTTTGAGTCCTGGCGGGTCTCTCCGTTGACCCTCAGCAAGATTTCAACGTTGTCAGGGTTGATGTCCGTTGAAATGACCGGCCCGAGCGGCTTATAGGTGGAAAAGCTTTTCGCCCGAGTGAACTGTCCATCCTTCTTCTGAAGCACCCGGTCCGAGATGTCGTTGCAGATGGTGTAACCGCATACATATTGAAGCGCATCTTCCACGGATACCTCTTCGGCTTCCTTTCCAATCACGATCGCAATCTCCGCTTCATGTTCGGTCCGGTTCTCCGGGTTTGCAATCACGACTTCCTCATCCGGTCCTACGATGGCGGTCGGAGAGACCAGGAACATCATTGGCTCGGAAGGGAGAGGCTTGTTGACTTCCTCCGCATGCTTCTTGTAGTTAAGGCCAATGGCGATAACTTTGCCAGGCTGAATCGGGGCCAAAAGTTTTGTATCCGATAATGATACTTTTTCATCTGTGACAGTGTAATCTCCGAAGATATCACCTTTAATTTTGTTAAGGACATCCCCTTCAAGTACCCCATAATGAATGGAACCGCTTTCTAAAAAACGCGCAATTTTCAATTTCCTTCCTCCTCTTTTAAAAAAGTCCATGAAAAAGACCCAATGACAAACAACCCCATGATGCCGGGTATGGTTGCCGCTGAGTCATATCTAGGAATTGAGAAACTATTTTAGTAGCTCCCCAGTAGATATTCAGCTGATAATATATTACGAAAGTTTTAATTATCTGAATCTTACCACGACTAAAAAACTATTGTCAACATGGAAATGTTGTTTATTATCGAAAAAAAGGGGATTCCCCCGAAGAGGATTCCCTCAGGGGATCATCGATTTTGGGCAAGGGATAGGATGATCCCATAAAGAAGGGCCGTCCTTTCCGCAAGGCTGTCGAGCCATAAGTATTCATCTGGGGAATGGGCGTATCCTCCGACTACCCCGAGTCCATCCAGGACCGGGGCTCCTGCACTTGCCGCAAAATTCCCGTCCGACCCTCCTCCCGTCGTGACTTCTGTTAAGGATAGACCAAGTTGTTTCCCTACCTGGGATGCAATGTGAAACAGTCTTTCGGTCTCCTCGCTTCTCGGCATGGGCGGACGGTACATGCTCCCCTTCACCGTCAAACGAGTTTTGGTGTTAAAGGAAGAAAGGTTCTTAAAGGCTTGTTCCACCCTTTCCCCTTCCTCATGCTCCAACACCCTCACATCTACTTCTGCGGAAGCAAGTTCTGGGACCACGTTGAAGAGGGTCCCGCCTTTGATTTCTCCTATATTGATGGTGGTGCCGATGGAGGGGGCTGCAAATCCAGTGATTTCAATAAGCTGGCGGCATAATTCCTCAATGGCATTCGCGCCGTCTTCGGGGTTCACCCCTGCATGAGCGGCGATTCCCTGAACCTCGACAGTGAATTTGCCTCCACCCTTCCTTGCGGTCTTAAGCGCGCCACCATGCCCAGAGGGCTCTAGGACGAGCACCGCTTCACTTCTGGCCGCTTCCTCCATTGCATGGATTTTCCCATGGGGACTCCCAACCTCTTCATCGGAGGTGAGGAGCCATAAAATTTTAAGATCGACAGGAAGAGAGCCTTCCTCCAGGAGATTGAAAAGGTGGTACATCATGACATAAGAGGCCTTCATGTCATATACTCCTGGCCCATACACCTTCCCTTCCTCGAACCGGAAAGGCATCGATTCAAGA
The DNA here is from genome assembly GCF_004340465.1 of Mesobacillus foraminis. GTDB lineage: Bacteria > Bacillota > Bacilli > Bacillales > Cytobacillaceae > Mesobacillus_B > Mesobacillus_B foraminis. Next base: position 31,830 of record NZ_SLVV01000013.1, read on the forward strand.
GTACCCCGAGGATAGACGGTATCCAGATGAGAGAGGATCGTAATTTGCCGGGGTCCTTGTCCCCATTCTATTTTCAAGTGGTTTCCTACCTCTTGTTCTACAACCTCCTGTATCTCTACTGGAAAGACTTCGAAGGCTTTTTTCAAGATGCCGACCAGCTTGTTGATGCCATCCTTGTCATGGGAAAAGCTCTCAGTTTCCACGAATTTTTTCATTAAGGTGAGGGAGTCCTGTTCCTTTTCCAGCAATTGCTTCAAGACCTCTTCCACTCTCATACCGGCACCTTCCATTCGTATTCCGCCCTCTTTCCATTCAGCACATTGATAATGTTCCTCGCTGTAATCAAGCCAACTTCCTCCAGGGCTTCCGTGGTGTAGCCGGCCATGTGGGGCGTGGCGATGAAGTTCCCGAGCGTAAGAAGGGGAGACGTGTTCGCTGGTTCCCGCAGGAATACATCGAGGGCAGCCCCTGCAATCTCACCCGCTTTCAACGCTTCATAGAGGGCTTCTTCATCGACGATGCCGCCCCTAGCCGTATTGATGAGATAGGATGTCTTTTTCATGTTCCGAAAGGCGTTCCAGTCAAACAGATTTCTAGATCCTTCGTTGAGGTCGGTGTGGATAGTAATGAAATCACTGGTTGAGATCAGGGTATCCTTGGATACATACTGGACTCCGGAAGCCATCAATTCGGAATCCGGGAAGGGATCCAGCGCCAAGATGTTCATGGAAAATCCTTTTGCTCGCTGAATCACTTCCTTTCCAATTTTCCCTGTCCCGATGACCCCTAAGGTCTTTCCAAATAATTCAGTTCCGATCACCCTCGGCCATTCTCCATTAGAAACCTCCTGGTGTGCAGAGGGGATATCGCGCGCAAGGGAGAGCATGAGTCCCAGGGCAAGGTCGGCGACGGCATGTCGGTTGGCTCCAGGGGCGAAAGCGACAGGAATGTTCCGCTCCTTCGCCGCAAGAAGGTCAATGTTATCCACTCCTGCTCCGTGCTTGGCAATCACTTTAAGGCTTTTGGCCCCCTCCAATACCTTCCTCGTCACTTTCTCCACTCCGACAATCAGTGCATCACAATCCTTAAGCGCCTCAGCGAACTTTTCCTCGTCATCCGCCACCCCGGGTTCCAAGATGGTCACACTACAATGTTCCTTTTCAAGGTATGTAACGGGTTTATTCGAATACTTTCCGAACGTCGGAGATGATGAAACGATTTTATACATGTGTCTTCCTCCTTTTAAATGCCGACCGCCTTAAGGTAGATCGGGATGATGAATAGCATGACCAAAGCAAATTTCAGGTTCCAGTGCATCGAAACCTTGAATAGGTCCTCCTTCAACAGTGCGGAAAGCAGGTTGTTGACGGCAGTTGCTGGTGAGACTGTGTTGGAGATTCCCCAGCTTGACAGAAGGAGGATGGCAAAGAATTCATGGGAGAATCCTAGTTTGAGAGGATCGATGCTCGTTGCCACTATCGTTACTACTACAATGGGATGTAGGCCCATCACGGCTGTCGCCACAATGGAAAAGGCGATGAGATAGGCAATTAGGATCTGGTACTGGGAAAACGCTCCGTTGAGCCCTTCCACAATGGCATTGCTCCATCCGCTCTTCACAAAAGCCCCGCTGAAGAAACCCGCTATCAGGAAGAGGACGATTTCCTTTTTCATCCTCGGGATTCCAATGAAGACATGGTTCTTAAGCTCTTTTTTATACGCGGCTCCCTCTCCCTTCAGCAAGCACCAAAAAAGCGGATAAGTGGCGGAAAGGACGCAAATGATGAACGTCATGGTCGATGATGTCAGCCTTTCTGCGAGCAGCACCGTGGCCACCATGATGAATAGGAGCAAAAACAGCTCCATGACCTTCCACTTCGCCTTTTTCCTTTCCCTTTCGTCGTGGTGTTCCTCCCGTTCATCTGCTTCTTTTTTCAAAGCATATGGTCTTTCGAACAGGTAACTCACAATAAGGGCGATCAAACTAAGACCCAAGGCGTACAGAAGGACGTCAGTCCACTTGACAGAAAGGCTGCTCAAAATGAGTGCCATCGCCGAAAAATAAGGAGACCAAAAAATGGTGCTGACGAACCCTCTGTTGATGCTGGCAGCCACCAACCTCTTGTCTTGGATTTGGGAGGCTCTGGACAGTTCATGGACAATGGAGATGGCGCCAATGTTCAAAACCACCCCAAGTAAGTGGGAAAGGAGACTGGATCCCGCAAAAAAGAAGTTAGGATTATTCATTTTCCGTGCCAATAAGGTTTTCAGGGCTTCCACATAACCTCCAGTCCTGACAGGAATCCCAAGGAGAGGGGTAAATAGGAAGATGGCGACAAGGGTAAGGTTTACCCGGGCAGCCTTCAGCCATTCCTCCAGACTGGCGTGGTACAGGATCATCAGGAGGATTCCCGCGGACAAAAGGGACAGCGAAATGACCATAAAGGATCCCTGTACCCGTGGGAGTACCCAAAGAATGACCAGCATGATGACAAGTGATACCACCATTTTGACTAGGTGTACCGGAATCAGCTCTACCAGCATATACCCGACTGCCAACAGGCCAATCATGATCCCTTGCCGGTCCCGTGCAGGTTCTGCAAGTGAATTCATGTTCATCTTCCTTTCCTAGACATGAAAAAAACTCAGTCCTATAGCAAGGGACTGAGTTTTTACTAAATGACAAGGCTTTGATTAGAGCCTTCCCGATAGAAACCCATTGATGAATTCATTATAACGAGGAATGTGCAAAAAAGGGAAGCGTTTTCTTTTGTTAAAAAACGATTTATTGCTTAGTAGAAAAATTTAACGCTTTTAAAAAGGAATTGAATCCCTTTTTCCTTTTAGTTTCGCATCCATTTTGTATTGTCCAAAATTCCGCAATCTTTTTCTTATTGTTGGGCAGAAGTTTTGAAGACAGTTCCAAGATATAAATATTATTATTTATAACTTTATTAATAAATACAAAATTATTAGTGGTTCGAAGTGTCCTATGTAAAAGAGACTACCTAAAGATCTGGCAGCCTTCCTTATTTTATTTGCTCCAATCACCACTGATAAATTACTTAAAGAAAGTTAATTAATAGCAAGATGGCACTTGTAATTGGTGTGAGAACCATTCCAGATCGTAAGACGGCCCGCGGTAGTTCCTGGTTAACTTAGCTCCCAGGTATGTACCAATGATTGTCCCTGAAGCAACTTTTTAAGAATAGCGCCCCTCCCAAATAGCCATTTTGAAAAAAGCCAAAGGATCCGAATAGAGCAATTGGCAGAATGACAAGCATGGCAGTTCCCACAGCAATCCTAATCGGGAAATGAAGCCATTTAATCAGGGACAATGGGATAAATGGGGCAGCACCTATTCCATAAATCCCGGATATTAATCCATTCCCCATTCCAACGGCCATATATTTCATTGTTTTCAGCTCGAATTCCTGGTTTTGTTCTTCTAAGTTTAAATTCGTCCTCAGCCAAAGTAGCAGTCCCGATAAAGCTAAGCCTCCCACAGTGAAAAACATTAAAACATTTGGATCTATAAACGGCGTCAACTGGGTGCCAAGATAAGTGCCAATCCCTCCAAAAAAGCCCACTTTTAAGTCTTGCTTTAAATTTAAGTTTCCTTCCCGAAAATGGATCCAGCTTCCCGTCAATGTACTTAAGCACATGGCGGCCATTGCAGTCCCTAAAGCCGTATGGATTGGTACGCCAAATATCGTAACAAGAATCGCAATGATAAATCCGGATCCCCCTGCCTCAATAAATCCTAATATGATCCCAAGAAAGAACATTGTAATGGTTATACTCATTATTATTTAACCATCTCGAGTAAATTTAATGCCAATCTGTTTGTTTTTGATATAAATATCCAGCATCTATGAGCTTTTGCTCCTCCTTTGGATTGGGGGGGCGATTTTCGGGAGTTAAAAAAAGCATGCAGACAAGATTGTCTGCATACTCCCTCACTTAATAATTTGCAGTTTTATTACCCGCAATAATCGAGCGGAAATCATAACTTCCCGACTCTAGTTCATAAACCGCTTTTCCCTCCTGTTATTTTAAACAAGGCATTAGCCTTGACGCGGGTATATCTGTTTATATTTTTTTATGTTAGCTTACAAAATCTCTGCATGATGATGTACATGATAGCTGCATTCCAGGCAGCCAAGCCGACCTGAATGCCACGTTTACCCATAGTGACTATTTACTTGGATTCAAAACAGCTGTAGCACTTTTCTTATATACCTCGCCGCTTGAATACACGATATACGCGTAGTAAGTTTTGCCGTTGGTCAGGCCCTTAACGTGAACCCCCTTCGAATTGTAATTGACGTTGGAATACTTTTTAAAGGAGTCGGCTTCGCCGGTTTCTGAAATATATAACATGTAACCCTTTCCGTTGGCCGACTTGATTTCGAAGTCGATGTTGCTTTGCCTGTTTCCGTTGGACACGACCATAACAATTTTAATCAAAGCATCAATAGCAGCCTGTAAGGATGCCTTTGCGGAAACGATAGCATCGTGGGTAGATTTATCGTTGGCCACTACTGTTTTCGCAGCTTCCAAAGCAACTTGAAGAGCTTGCCAACTGTCATCCGTATAGTCTTCTACCAACAGTTTTTCCGCTTCTTCAATCAATCCGCGCAGTAGCGCTTTGTCTTTCTCCGCAACGCTATCATAAACAAGGGCTTTTGTATACGTTACTAGCTGCGTGTCGCCGACCATGCCGTAATCAGCTGGTGGCATTTTAATGGAGTACCTGCCACCATTCGGGGGAGGCGGACCACCAGGAAGATTATTACTATTAGGATTCATGCCCGGATATTTAAGGTCGATCAAGCGGTTTCTCAGGGTGCTGGACACCTCTACCTTAATGGTGTTAACACCCGGCTGGAGCAGCTCACTGACGTCTACGGTGCCGGCAACGATGTCTAGACCCCTCGCCCTCTGTCCGTTGACCCACACGTATGCGGTGTTACGAGAGAGAGATTCTATATCAAGATACGCGCCGTTGGCGTCGGACCAGTCCTCTGGTAGCTTAAAGGTGGTAGTGTAGGTCCCTATTCCGGAGACTTTATCCCCCACAGCCGGAATGTCTTTCCAAGGGATCAACGAAGTTTTGCCCACTACGATGGGCGTCTTTTTAGTCGTCCAGTAGGATTCGGTCGTTGTATAGCCCTTGCCCCGGTTCTCTGTGATATCCACCAGTTCACCTCTGGTCCAGTCTTCGACCGTCAAATTCCATTCGGGCAAGCTGATGTTGGCTGGCGCCTGGATTTCGTTAACCACTTCAGTTCCGTCACTAAGCACCGTTTTGTAAGTACCGGTTTCCGTGGCGTACACGGACAGGGCGCCATTGTTTAGCAGCGCTTTATCGGCATTTGTGGAGACGGCGTGCACCCCATCGCCAGGGTTTTTCAGATCGAGCGCGATGACAGTGGTTTCGCCGGGCTCAAGGGTCAAGTCGAAGCTGATACGGCCATCTTTAATAGTATAGTCGCCCAGTTCGGCGATTTCGCCGGTCCATGTGTTGATGGTGTAGGGCTTACCTATTTCACTTACGCTGATGTTTATGTCATTATTTAAGTCGAAGTTTACCTTTTGGGGTTTAAATTCATCGTCCGACATGAAATTGTACGCCCACAGGTAAAGCGTATCGTCGGTTTTGCGCATTACAGTGAAATAGTTCTTGTTGGATTCGGTAAACTCAGCGCGCGGACGGATACCCAAGTCTTGCAGTGCTTCGAGAATGCCAGTCTTGTTGTAGAAGTATTTGTCGTCATAGCCCCATCCCTCTGGATCCGGATTGTGCGGATCGGTCGGCAGATCATCCGGACTAAGTTCAATTACATTAGGCAGTGCCTTTAGCTTAGTTACGATACCTTTCAGTTGGGCATCGTCTTCGCCAAGACCCAAAGTATAGGCAGCGGCCTGCTCGTGGATCTTGCTGACGGACCATAATGCTTTGCTGACAGTGTCAGCATTCGGGCTACTTGAGCCTATCGCCTGGCCCCAATTGTTTGTGCCCTTGGTGAGCATATGTCGAACGTTAAGACCATTCACGAAGATGATCGGCAGGCCTTTCTCGGCCAGCTCGAGCAACTTCTCGGCGCTTTTCACTCTCATGTTTTCCTGATAGACAATTACAGCCTGATAGCCCACATTCTCGGGAATCAGACCCTGGTCTGGGTCGTAATCGACGATGCCTTCAGCTTCCAGATTTTCAAGATTTTCAGGTGCCAAGAAATTATAAGTGTATCCGGCGTCCTGCAAAGACAGATCCTTCATGAAATTGGCCTTGCGGTTGCGCATCAGATCTACGTCCGTGGCGGAACCGACGTAATCGTGGACAGTATAGTAGTCGGTATGCATGATCGCCAGATCGACCTGCGCCTTGCCCTGCTGGAGGACTGCCTGATCGCGGGAGATCTTGGTCATGAAATCGTCATAGTGATCAAAGGCCGGTTGACGAGGACCTAAGCGATCACTAAAATTAGAACTCATCATATCGTTGCCGGGCCAGTATGTTGGAGTCCCTTGTTTATCATCAATCGGCTTCACACCTGAGAGGCTGGAGTAACCGTGCCACACCGTGTGCTGGATGCCGCCGGCAAACTGAGTATTGACCATCCTCATGTACCGTTCCAGACCGTGCGCATAGGTCTGACCGTTAAGAGCTCCAGTCTCGGATGAGAGGCGGCGGCCATAGACGTTAGCCGCTCCGGCAAATCCCCGGTAGTTTTCAATCTGCTCGCCGAAATCCAACGATTCAGCTTCAACGTAATCTACACCGCGACCTGACAGGGAGAGCTCATAGGGCAGATTGAAGGCAATTTCGGCACGAAGCTTCATGTTTAGCTCTTTGTTTAGCCATTTTTTGAGCGGAAGAAGCACATTATTAACATAAGAATCCGTCATGACGGCGTACAAGTCGGCGCGGATCTTCGCCTCCTTCACATCATTGTTGCCCAGCATCTTTGTGAGATATTGCGTATACTCAGCACGAGAACCGGTACGAATGATGTAAGGCAAATAGCGAGTCAGGTCATAACCATGACGCTTCTTGAACTCGTCCATAAGGGTATATCCCCAGAATTGACCTGTCTGGCCATTCGAGGTGGAGACTTCAAGAGAATCCATGTAGATCTCACCCCGGCCATTCTCGCGGATGATCTTTTTAAGATCGTCAGTGAAAAAGTCTTTTTCATAGAAGTCGATAAGTGCTTCTACTCCGTAAGGATCTATATAGTTGATGGTGTAGTTCGTACCTGATGATGGCGTCGCGCTTTGGCCGGTAGCCTGTATCCAGAAGGAGTAGATGTCATAGGTGCCGTTGTCAGGTGGTGACCAATTCAGCGTGAAATCTGCCTGGCCGGTGGGGTCTTTCATTTTCTCTTTCGTAACGGGTGCGCCGTCGCGTTTGACCCTGTCAGTTAGTACAACTGTCGCCTCATCGTCATACACCATGGCCCTTTCCGGGTCGGACGTGGCGTACGCAATATTGCCGGCCGTGTTTATAGCGCCATCCGAAGAGGGGTCGCGTTTCATCGCGACGACGGCGACCAAATCCTGTCTGGACACTTCACGACCCGTCTTGCTAGACCTGGTAAGCGTTCCGTTGAACTCCTCGCCGCCGGTTACGGTCTGGATCCGATAGCCAAGTGACTTGCCAGCCCCATCGTCATCGGGTTTGAGATGTGTATCGGGTAAGTTAGCGTTTGACCAGTTGGTGCCACTTGTCATGCTGAAACCCATGCCGTACTTTGTGGCTTCCTTGATGATCAGCGATGTATCGTGTTTCCATTCCTCCGAGCCCCAGGCATAAATATTCGCAGGTGTCGTGTCGGATGTCCAACCATACTTTCCACTCGTGTCTAGGTCTGCAGGCAATCTCTCGCCTCCATCTCTGTATACGATTTCGACAACACTAATACCCATATCGTGGAGCTCTTTAACGCCAGCGATGATGGTTTCATCGGTGTGTAAACCATTCGACATCCACCAGCGGCTCCCTGGCCAGTATTCTTGATCCGGCTCGTCAAGGAGTTCCTTCTGGGCAGCAATAAATTCATCAATCGGATCGGACACCGCTTTTTTAGCGGTTTCGGAGCCGTCCACACCGGTATCCTTAGCATAGGAAGTTACTCCGGAAGATGCTGTGGTAATGCACATGATCAATGCTAATAAAGTTGCTAGGAACCTTTTGCTTCTCAATTGATTTCCTCCCTTTATAAAATTTGTATACAATACAGTGAATACTGTGTTGCATCAATCTAAGAAAATAATAATATCCTTCCAAATGGTTGCGATCAGCCCGATGCATACGCTTACATTAAACATACCTAGTAATCTTTATAAGAAAAAGGAGACAGACTTCGGAATTAGGGGTCGATTTTCGGGAGTTTTCAAAAATTTAAAAAACATTAATATTGGGGGTGTCTATGTCAACCAATTATTATCACTTTGTGATTTAAGAATTTATCAACAATAAAGAATCCATATTGGTGCCTGATACTACAAAGTAGGGGTCAACATCCCGGCATCCCGGCAGGTACCTACATCCTGGAAAGCCAGGGTTAAGGATATGTGGCCGCCATGACCGGTCCAATCGGGAACGACGAAATCGTCCAGAACGACAATTCCAACGGCCGTTACAGTATCACGGTCTCCAAAAACCAATACTTCAAGTTCTCACGTGCGGTCATCTCGCAATAGGAAAAGAGCGGGCAACAAAAAAGAACCTTCCCTTCCGAAGGTTCTTTTTGGGTTCCTGTGCAAGGATGTGCAGCCGTCACCCTTTCAACCCGCTGGTGCTCATCCCTTCCACAATGTAGCGCTGGAACAGGAAGAGATGACGAACACCGGAATCAAGGTGACGACGGATATCGCAAACATCGCGTCTCAGTTCGACACAGTCTTATTTGAGAGGAGCGCTTCTACATTGTTCTTATCATCAAAATGTTCTATTAGCTTTGAAAAGTCTTCAAGATGGGCATTTTGCACCTTTCTCTCAACTCGAGTACTAACACGAAATCCGCAATTAGAAAATAGTTCTCAAGGATATCATCTATGTTTAATTGCAAATCTTTTCTATCTTCATCTCCCAAAGTAGGAGTAGTCCAATCGATCAATCATCTTCAAATAATTTTTCTCCTCGGTGGAGGCGCATTGCAATTTGTGCTGTATGTGGCATTTCTCTAGCAGTTGGGGCATGGCCTGCTAGATAACGTGTTACTGCGAGGATCAATGTTTCCTGAGCATACCTAGCAAGCTTGGACTCCTCTTTTTCCCAATGATCGTGTTCAATCATTGCTGCTTCATACATTTGAAATGAATGAAACTCTGCATCCTCTCTTAGTAAAGCGTGCCCGAGCGTATTGTAGAGTTCACTTTTATCACCGCCGCGTGCCAGGTAATTCACTACCCATCTTGCTGATTCTGCAACCTGTTGTTGTTGATTCATCATCTCCAATAATTCTGAAGGGTTCTGCGGTTCAGTTTCTACATCCTTTGGTTCCGGTCTTCTTGCAGACGGTGTATTAAGAAAACGATCAAGATACACACTCATTGCTCCATAAAAAACAGCTCTGGTCAATTCAGGTGTAGCAGAGCGGCGTAACGATTCATGTACCGCATGTGCGTGAGTAAATGTATGAAGTACGGTAATCCAATCCCTGAAATCATTTTGTACATGGAAACGGGAAATTCGATCAGCAGCCGCTAAAGTTACCAGCTGGGCCAAACGGGATGGAGTAACGCCGTTTTTAAGTGCATCCAACATCGTATTTACCGTTTTTATAGGGTCATCTGATAAAATTTGTTCAACCAAGGCTGTTTCATCTATATCAGCGCCCCCTCGTAATGTGACATTAGCAAGGATATCAGATAATTTTGGGAACGCCTCCATTAATGGTTTGACCAAGTTCACAGGAGATTGCCAGCTATGGGATTCTTCATTGCGGGTTACATCCCCGATATCAGGTAGCAATGATGACAATATATAGGGTCGATGCTCAAAACCAATCTGATTTAGAATCTCGAATGCTTTATTATGAAAATCAAGAGTATGACCTGTATTTACATAAAAATGATCCGTGACTGCAGTCATCATCATGTCAGCAAGCTGCTCGTTCGAGAATCCCAATTCTATCGCGGTCAATAGTACCCGCTCAGCCCCCTGTGAATCCCGCACCTCCACACAATGACGATACCATTCCGATAATTGTTCGAATGATTGGGTATTCTTTTCATTTGATACAGGAAGGGACCCAAGTAAAAAGCGTGTTCCCATTCCAGAACTTTCCCTTGCAACATGAACCAGGCCTTGGAACAGGGCTAAAACCTGTCCAGTTTTATCCAACTTAGGTAATACATTTACCATGGCTGTTAAAATCGTTAATCCCGATCCCCATCCACTGCTCCGATATGTAGTCCCGAAGTCGACGCCGATTTTTGCAATCTCTGTCGATGGAAAACCTGCTTCCATCAATCCGACAACCGATTTTGCGATGACAAGACTAATATTTTGCTCAAGGCCGTCGCGTAATCGCTGCCTCAATTTTTCGATTGTCACCTTATTAAAAGGAACTGGGTGAACCCAAACCTCATCTTCCTTAATCTCGACAGGATAAGTAGGGACATCATCTGCCCATGGATCCAAGGTTCCTCCGCTTTTTATGTCAAAGCGGGCATGATGCCAGTGACACGTCAAAATCCCATCACATAGGCTTCCTGTATGGAGGGGAAAGCCCATATGCGGACAACGGTTATCCACCGCATAGACTTGTTTTTCGTAAACAAATACTGCAATTGCATGACCTACACCTTTAATTACCTTTGCACCTTCATCTTCAAGCGTCTTTAATGAACCTGCATAAATCAATTCTGACAATGGTATCACTCCCAAAAATGAAATTTCAATGGACCCTCTAGATAAGAATGAATAGAGGGCATACAAAAATTGTTATCTACTACTTTATATTATTGATGGAATACAAGAATCCTTCATAAGTGTGGGCTTTTCTCATCCAAAAGGCTGATAGATAAGTCCTAAAAGAGATGGATTAACTTCGTCGTGCTCTCCCCACAAAGGGCCTTTCTTTCGCTGATTTCTCTTATAAAACTGTTTCGGACCGGTCCTTAGTACATTTTTGTCTAGTTAGCTCTAAAAGGCTTTATCCCTGTTTCCGGGGATTAGGACGATGATTTCACCAAATGGTACAATTCTTTATTCTAGCTTCCGTCCAATAATTTATTAGTCGTTAATTTGAAAAGCCTATTCGGATTTTAGTCGAATAGGCTTTTCAATAAAAGATTATAATCTTACACTAACTAAATGATAACCCTTTCAAAAGAGGGCTTCCGAGTGGAATTACTTTTAAATAGAAGGATTGCTTAATTCAACACGTTTAATTTCACCAACGATAAATAGGTAACTAACCATAGCAACAATCGCATTAATTCCTACGAAAACTAAAGCACCATTATAGGAACCTGTTGCAGCAATGATATAACCTATAATAATAGGTGTAGTGATACCTGAAATATTTCCAAAAGTGTTAAATAAACCGCCGCTTATCCCCCCAATTTCTTTTGGGGAACAGTCAGCCATGACAGCCCAGCCTAATTGCCCGAATCCTTTACCAAAGAAAGCTAAAGCCATAATCCCAACAACAAGCCATTCTGCATCGGTATAATTACATATAATCATACTAGCTGAAAGGATCATACCGATAATAATAGGAGTTTTACGGGCAAAAGTAAGAGATTTTCCTTTTTTCAATAAATAATCAGAATACACACCGCCTAAAATTCCACCTAAAAACCCACTTAGTCCAGGTAATGTCGCTACAAAACCAGCTTCAAGGATAGACATACCACGCTCTTGAACCAGATAGACAGGGAACCAGGTCATAAAGAAATACGTAAGTGTGGAAATACAATACTGACCGATATATACTCCTACAAGCATACGGCTTTTAAGTAGCTGTTTAATATGAGACCAGTTAATGCCACTTGTATCCTTATTGGCACCCTTATCCATCATTTCTAATATGCCGCCACCCTGCTCTATATAATGAAGTTCAGCTTGGTTGACTTTAGGATGGTCTTTGGGGTTATGGATAACCTTTAACCAAACAAAAGAAATGATTAATCCTAATGCACCCATGATAATAAAGACATATTCCCAGCCCAATGATTGTGTAATCCAAGACATAAATGGGTTGAAAATAATGATAGCAAGGAACGCTGAGGCACTAAAAATAGCTGATGCTGTTGCACGTTCATTATCAGGGAACCAAGATGCAGCTACTTGACTATTTCCAGGAAACGAAGGAGCTTCAGTTAAACCTACAATGAATCTAAGGATAAATAGCATGACAATAGCTGTACCCGCATTAAAAAAGCCGATAAATCCTTGTAATAAGGTGAAGGTAGACCAAAGAAATAGACTCCAGAATAGAACTTTCTTTGTTCCAAACTTATCTAAAATCCATCCACCTGGAATTTGACCGAGAGCGTAAGCCCAACTAAAAGCAGAGAAAATATAACCCATTGTTACAGCATTAATCCCTAAATCACTTTGCAAAGGTGAGGCTGCAATAGAGATAGTTGCCCGATCTGCGTAGTTAATTGTGGTTACCAAAAAACACATGGCTACAATCATCCAGCGAACATTAGTTTTTCTCACAGCTGGTACTGGAATAGAATCTTTTATAGATTGAATATTACTTCCTAAACTCATCCCATTCTCCCCCTTTTTAGACTTTTGAAATTGGAGATGTTAAGGCGTTTTGATTAACGCCCTAACCACCCGCCATCAACAGCAAGTAAATGGCCATGCACATAATCGGAAGCATCTGATGCTAGGAATACAGCCGGCCCTTTGAAGTCTTCTGGGTTCCCCCATCGCCCAGCAGGTATTCTTTCTATGATTTGCCTACTCCGTACAGGATCATTGATCAAGGCAGTATTCATTTCGGTCGCAATATAACCAGGAACAATGGCATTCACATTTACACCTTGTGATGACCACTCATTTGCAAGTGCTTTTGTAAGTTGCCCCACAGCCCCTTTTGCTGAAGCATAAGCTGGGACATACAGCCCACCTTGAAACGAAACAAGTGATGCGATATTAATAATTTTCCCTCTCTTTTTCTCAACCATATGTCTTCCGGCTTGCTGGCAAAGGATCCAAACCGCTTTCAAGTTGACATTTAAAACGTCGTCCCAATCCTGTTCAGAGAAATCCACTGCTGGGGACCTTCTTTGTATGCCAGCGTTATTTACGAGGATATCAACTGAACCCATTGCCTCAATGGCTTTTGGGATTGCTTGTTTCACTTCATCAAGATTCATAAGATCACACTGAATAATTTCACAACGCACGCCTAATGATAGAATCTTTTCTTGTGTGGAAGTATCCTCTGAACGTTGCAAAAGTACAATATCTGCCCCTGCTTCTGCGAGACCTAATGCAATTCCTTGACCAATCCCGCGTGTTCCTCCAGAAACTACGGCTACTTTCCCTGTTAAATCAAACGTTTGAGTCATCATAACCACTCCTTAAGGTCGAAATAAGATTTTTAATGATTCGTCTGGTTTTTCCATTAATTCAAAGCCTTTTTTAATATCCTCTAATGGGAGAACATGAGAGACTAGTGGATTAAGGTCCAATTTATTCTGTTCAAGTAACTTAATTGCTTTTGTAAAGTCTTCTGGACTATAGCATCGTGTTGTCTTTAGTGAAATTTCTCGAAAATGCATGTTTGCCAGATTAATAGTAGGGGGCTTTTTGTAGACACTGACAACGGTGATTTCACCTTGGAATCTGATACAATCTATCATTTGATTGGCTGTAATCTGATTTCCAGCTACTTCAAACACCACATCTGCACCTACACCATTTGTTGAATCTTTCACTACCTGGACGATGTCCATATTTTTTGCATCTATCGCTTCATAGCCCATCTCTTTTGCCACTTTTAGACGCATCGTACTTACATCAGAAATGAACATCTTCCCTGCTCCTGCTCGGTCCGCTATTAGGGCAATTAACAAACCAATGGGTCCAGCACCCAGAATAGCGATTGTATCCCCGACTTTCATATTTGAACGTCTAACGGTATGTATAGCAACAGCCAAAGGTTCAAGCAAGGCAGCTTCTTTCTCTGTAACTCCATCCGGCAGTACCCTTAGCCTGTTAATAGGAATAGTAGTATACTCTGCAAAACCACCATCTTTATCGATACCTATGTATCTCAATTTTTCACAAACATGCATTTGTCCATTTCGGCAGGCTGCACACGCTCCACAGCTTAAGAGAGGCTCAACGGCTACCTTTTCCCCTATTTTGATATGTTCATTTCCCGCCACTTCCTCCACAACACCGCTAAACTCATGTCCTAATATCAGTGGAGCTTTTGCTCGCGGATGCAAACCATGGTAAATCATCATATCCGTTCCACATATTCCTGCATACGATACCTTAATTAAGGCTTCCCCGTCCTTCGGAGTTGGTCTTTCTCTTTCCGTCATTTCTACCTGCAGAGGTGCTACATAAGTTCCTATTTTCACTAAAACTCACTCCTATTTATCCATTAATAGACTAAATATAAAATGTTAAAATCGATGATTTTTTAGAAGATAACCATCTTCGTAAAAAATTCGCCTTTTCAGATGACAATGTTCTCATTTTAACGGGGACTATAAATCCAATAAATCTTGATACAGGTGGACCTATTGGGTATCTAAGTTAGTGCTTTTATGGTCTTACTGCAGTTCCATCTGGTATACGAGCTAAAGTCCAAGATGGTATTCCACCTACAACAGGGAATTTCTTTGCTTTTTCTTCGTCAATTTCTATCCCTAATCCAGGTTTTTCATTTACATAGGCAAATCCATTTTCAACTTGTGGACAACCTGGAAAAACTTCCTCTAACGCATCATTGAAAGGCGTCCATTCTTGAATGCCCAAATTAGGTGTACTTAAATCTAAATGAAGGTTTGCTGCGACTCCTACAGGTGAAATATCACCAGGTCCGTGCCAAGCAGTACGTATCCCGTATAATTCACTAAAGGTGGCAAGTTTCTTAGCTGGTGTAATGCCGCCAATTGAACTAACATGGCATCGAATAAAATCAATTTGTTGATTAACGATTAAACTTTTCCACTCATTCACATTCGTGAACAATTCACCCATCCCGATTGGTGTAGATGTCTGTTGTCTTATCATTTTCAGCCATTCAATGTTTTCAGGTGCAACAGGATCCTCCAGGAAAAAGAGATGATAAGGTTCCAGTTTTTTTGCTAATCTAACAGCTTCAATTGCCGGGAGTCTTTCGTGGATATCATGGATGAATTCCATATTGTATCCAATCTTAGAGCGCAGATGATCAAATAATTTATCTATACTCTTTGCATATGCCTCCGGATCAAAATAGCATCCGGCTAATGAAATTTTAGGAGAACGTTTAGGAACAATTTTGTTAGATTTCTCATAAAGTGTTGCGATTAATCTCGTATCAGTAGTACCACTTCCACCGTACATACCCATTTGACAACGAGCATACTGATAGCCTTCTTCCATAAGGGCTAAGATATTTTCCTCCACGGCTACTTCATCGGCACCGTCTGCATGACGATAGAGCGGGATCCCATCCCTACATTTACCACCTAATAATTCATATACCGGTAGGTTAGCTAGCTTCCCTTTAATGTCCCAAAGTGCCATGTCAACCCCAGATAAAGCATTATTCATAACCGGGCCATTTCTCCAGTATCCGCTTACATTCGCAGACTGCCATATATCCTCGATTCTTCTAGGGTCTTTCCCGATAAGAAAAGGTTTAAGATAATCCTCAACTGCAGATTTTACAGGGAGTATTCGTTGAGTAAAGGTTGCGCATCCTAAACCATATAATTCTGGTTCATTTGTTTCAACCTTGACAACGACTAAATCGATTCCTCCAGGTGCAGTTAAAATTACTTTTACATCACGAATCTCTAGGTGGTTCATTTGTTTGCTCCTTTCTAATTTTAAAAGATTTAACTCGGCCAACTCATTAGTTGTCCTACAAGTTTATTTTGTAAAATAATTACCTCTTCCAGTTAAGAGGTAAATTATTTTCTTGAATCCTTGATTTTCTTAATGATTTCAGTGTTATTTTCCATCGATTTACTAAGACTATTTTTTGCAGCCTCAGCATCTCTATTTTGAACGGCTCGGAATATCTGTAAATGCACTTCAATACTATCTAAAGTTATCCCTATCACTCGGTTTAATTCTTCTAAATAATAATAGTAGAAATCCCGAATAGAATGCATGACTCTGTAAAAAACTTTGTTTTTTGATGCCTTGGCAATAGCTAGATGAAAATTAAAATCCAATTCGGAATACTTCTTGTAATCATCTCTGTTTCGGAACATATCATTCAGAGTCTTTTCAATTTCTTCAAGATCTTCTTTTGTTGCATTCTTTACGGCTAAATCTAAACATTTAAATTCGATGGTTTGACGAAATTCCATCATGTCTAAAAATTCTTCCTCGCTAAGATGCATAATCGGAACAAAATCATTGATGCTTTTCCCAGTAATATCGTCCGATACAAAAGTTCCCTTTCCGTGATAGGTAACGACAATTCCTAAATCCCTTAACCGCTGTATGGCACTCCTAATACTAACACGGCTCACATTAAACATTTTCTGTAATTGCGTTTCGGAAGGAATTTTACTTCCTGGTGGCCAAGCACCATTTGCGATATGTTCTTTTAATTGTTCATAAACCGAATTAACTATATTTTGTTTGTCAATGGAGTTAAGTCCCATTCTTTTCCCTCTCTTGTAACATGTCCTACAAGTTATGAACTTATATTACCATGAAGTTTCATCGGTGTAAATGCTTTCATAAATATTCTTGAAATTTCAGAAGGAACTTTTACTGAATAAATAAATATATAAATATATTTAATAATAATATTATTAACAATAATGATGATGAAATGTATTAAACCTTATTTTTTCATCCAGTATCTTTCAAGGTACTAAACTACTGCTCATATTAATCAGCTATCCTTACTTTTTTCTAAATAAAACTTGTTGCGACCCTATCATTAAAAAAACGCCCTTAAGGCGTTTTTTTTTAATGATAACAAATTTAAACTAGAAACCTTGTTAAACTTCATGCTTACTACTCTGTAATACGCCCTTCTTGCGTCACTATACCGTAAAAAAAATCTTAATGCCTATTTTCAATTAAAAGATATATGTATTAGTAGATATTAAAATTTTTATTAACGGTCAAAACCTATTGTTTTATTTTTTTCCTATGAAGTTTATATATTTTTTCTCCATTTTTTTGCATGGGTCACTACTCTGGATTTGGCGGATACCCTGCAAAGAGTTGTGGAGCTAATTCCGGTTTTACCACGAAAGCAGGCAAGAAAATGTCAAAATGTTTTAAAGCTAACTTATACTTACCTGTTGCTCAAAACCTGACCTAATACCTCGTCAGCATTTTTGGCTTCTTTCTTGCCAACTTCTGCATCAAGAACGGATACCAGACTTCTCATTTGATCCTCTGTCAACCCGGTATTAAAACCAATGTTAAAGTGAGCTTGCAGTTGAGAGTTGACACCCTCTATGTTTGCCAAAGCTGAAATGGTTGCGAGTTCTCTGCTCTGATAATCCAAGAGGTCTCGTCCGAAGATGTCTCCGAACAGGTGTCCTTTTAGAAACTGATCTATCACTGGCGCAAAGGTATATGTCGGTCCTGTAACCGGTGCTCCGACTAGGCTTGTCTGAATTTCCGTTCCAAGTTCGATACTACTTTTGTCGGTAGGCAGCGGGCTTGCTTCCTTACCTATCTCGTCCTTAATACCATTCGCTTGCCGTTCTTCAATAACTTCCATAAAAGTGTTGATACCATTTAGGCTTCGAGGGAATCCCGCATAGGCATACATCTGAACGAGCACTTCCTTGATCTCATTGACAGTCAAACCTGCATCTAAACCTTTATTGAGTGCCGTTTTTAATTGTGACAAATCGCCATTGGCTGTAAATGCCGCAATGGTAACTATATTTTGTTGTTTAGCGTTTAGGGCTAGTACTTCATCTTTCTGTTTTTTATCCTTTTGTTTTTCATCTTTCTTTTTTTCATTTTCTATACCGTATTGCTCGTCAGTGACCTTCTCCATCCATTCTGCATTTTTGCCATCTTCAACTCCTGTGAGAGCGATATGTGTCATAGCTTTAGTTGGTGAAGCTCCATGCCAATGTTTAACACCAGGTGGAAACCAGACCACATCGCCTTCGTGAACCTCCTCAATCGGTCCGCCCCATTCTTGTACCCATCCAACACCTTCTGTGATGATTAATCTCTGCCCTGTCGGATGGCTGTGCCATGCAGTTCGGGCTCCTGGCTGGAATGTAACATAAGCACCAGAATAAGGTTGCGAATCGTTTTCAGAGAATAAAGGTTCAACGCGTACATTCCCCGTAAAATATTCTGCGGGTCCCTTATAGGAATCCTGCGAACCACTTCGAATGATGGTCATTGAATTTTCGTTTCCTTCAGCGGCAATTGTCTGCCCAACAAAACCACTTCCTGAAACGAACAGGGAAAGTGACAAAAACAGTACTGTAAGTATTTTTTTCATCTTTATCTCCTTTTTAATATATTTCTCTCTCTTTGCAGGGCATCCGCCTAATCCAGAGTGCAGATTTCCTTAAGGTCGAATTAATCAAAGTACTTTAACGATTTTTTTCATACTTGTAGGGTGAAAATTTTGTTTTGAATCCCCCTTTCATACAACCACCTTTACCAGTCTGATTTTTCAAATAAATAACTATTAATTGATTAACGAACAACTGTTTATTATTATAGAGAGTTCATCACGATGCTTACAATGGTTAAATCAACGCTATTTGTTCATTATTGAACAAAACATTCCAAAGTGTTTATTTATTAATAAAATTCGGTATATATGTCATACATTGGAAAAAGCCTGTTATTCTTTGTTAAGATTCCCAAAGAGTAACAGACTTTTGTTTGTTAATGGATTTATAATTTTAGACCTTAAATACAAGTAAATGCTCTCCCTGTTTTTGGAATTCTACTAACGAAACACATTATTCATGATTCATCCCGAAAAATAAGTAAACACGGCAATGAAAAACTACGGAAACAGCATGTGGCATATGATATTTCGTCTTTCCAAAAGTTGTTGCTCCTCACTATGCTTATAAGTGATATTAAAATAGCCCTGATACGATTAACATAACAGGGCTATTCTCAACTTCAACTATTATCTTACTTTGTTATATGCCTCATCTGATACTGGTTCCAGCCATTCAGGCGTACCAGCAGTGATTGCAATGTGTACGAACCAGCTATCTTTTGCAGCGCCATGCCAATGTTTAACTCCATCGTGAGTGACTATAACATCACCAGCTTTTAAGAATTGAGCAGGTTTTCCTTCTTCTTGGTACCAACCTTCTCCACCGGTTACTAATAGTATTTGAAATCCATCACGATGGATATGCCAATTATTTCGGCAACCCGGTTCAAAAGTCACATTCCCGACACCAACACTCACATTAGGATCAGAAACTAATCCTTTAAGATAACTTTGTCCCACAAAGAATTGTGAAAAAGGATTTTTTTCGCCTACGGGGAAAATAACGCCCTCTTTAACTTCTTCATGTTTCGCCATTTTGGTTCCTCCAATAACTATCATTAATATTTGTATCTTCTGGCTGATCAATTGCTATAAAAAGTCCCATGCATTACTTGTTTACTTTAATTTCCCGCCAAATACCGGGAAGAAGCTATGCTCCCCATAATTCTGGATTGGCTCTACATTCTTTAAAGCTTCCATATCTGCATCGCTGATAACAAAATCGAGTTCTGCATTGTTTCTCATGTGATCTGGATTAGCCGTCTTAGGAATTACAACAAGACCAAGCTGGATATCATAACGGAGGCAAAGCTGAGCAACAGATACTCCATACTTATCAGCTATTACCTTAACCTCTGCATTATCAAGAACTGCCCCGTGTGCAATAGGTGAATATGCCTCTACTAGGATGTCATTCTTTTGGCAGAATTCAATTAGTTCAAAAGGAGTATTGCTCACATGTGCCAATATCTGATTTACCATAGGCTTAATCTCACAGCTTGCAAGAATATTCTCTATATCATCCTCAAGGAAGTTAGAAAGACCGATTGCCTTTACCTTGCCTGTCTTATAAGCATCCTCCATTGCTTTCCATACTTCTTTGTTCTCTTCAAAGTAACGGTTATCCTCACGGAACTCCACCCAAGGCTGTGGGCTGTGGATAATGAGAAGATCAATGTAATCCAGTCCCATCTTTGCTAAAGACTCGTCAATGGACTGCGTAACTGCATCATAGGTCTTTGCTTCTGCAGCAACCTTGGTCGTAATGAAAAGTTGTTCTCTTGCGAGACCACAGGAACGGATACCTTCGCCTACACCAGCTTCATTCATATAAGCCTGAGCAGTATCAATATGGCGATATCCGATAGATATCGCATCACGGACTGCCTGTGCTGCCTGTGCATCGTCAAGCAGCCAGGTACCAAGACCTAATGTTGGAATTTCTACTCCATTTAAAAATTTGTAAGTTTCGTTAAACATGTTTTTGTCTCCTTTGCATCGTTATATTTTTTGTAGACCTTGTTTTATATACTTGGTTTTTCCATTTCTCATTAGGAATTTCCTCAAATGAATATAGGGTACTTGACTCTCCAGCGTTTACTAAGCCCCCTGCTTGAAGTAAATTTAACTTTTATTATTCCAAAAGTTAGTTAAACATGATGCTTTAATAATTAATATTGATTGATTAATCAACATCTGTTTATAATTATAAAAAAGCCCTTCATACTTTCAATAGTTAAATTAACGCAATTTGTTGATTACTCAACAAATCAATTGAATTTGTTGAGTATTTATTTAGAAAGATTGGTGAATTTAAATGTCAAAAGTCGATAGAAGAATAGCCAAAAGCCGAGTAGCTATAAAAAAAGCTGTAACTGAACTGATGGCTGAAAAAAGTTTTGACGACATTACCATTCAGGATATTGCTGACAGAGCAGATGTTAATCGAGGAACCATTTACCTTCATTACACGGATAAATACGACCTCCTGGATAAGATGATTGAAGAACATATAGAAAGTCTACGAGAACTATGCCAATCTGCATCTGAGATGACTTTTCAAGAAGGGAATTATGTCTGGTACGAATACTTTGAGCGTAATTATTTATTTTTTTCAACGATGTTAGCGAGTAAAGGCGCACCATATTTTCGTAGTCGTTTTCTTAATTTAGTCGTCGAAGAATTTAAAGCCGAAGGTGATGTAGTAGTGGGACAAAACCACGGATTGAATGAAGAAGTTATTCTTCAATTTTTTGGATCAGCGGTGGTTGGGGCAGTTGAATGGTGGTTCAAGAATGGTATGCCTTTGCCGGCTCGTGTCATGGCTGAACAAACGGGGGCATTGTTAGATAGGAATTTTGAGTAAACCATAAAGCTTTCAAAAGAATCAAACCCTGAGTCCATTTCTATACAGGACTTAGGGTTTTTATCTCGGAGGATTTATATTAAAACGGAGTCTTTTACAGGAACATTCAGACGTTATTCACTGACGGAAAATGTAACCTTCACACTCCCTGAACCAAGCGCTTCAGTAAGACCTGTCGTGTTTTCTAAGTGAGAGCGCTCGATCTGCGACAGTCAAGACCATACCACGATTTAACCAACAATTTATAGACAAATGGCATTATAACTCAATAAAAATAACCCATCGAGTCAATTGATTCGATGGGTTATTTCCCTAATTTTTTACTAACTTTTTCAATGTGAACAGTAAAATGTCTTTCATCGTTTCTAGCTATTCTAGTCCAGATTCAATTTTTCCCTAATTTTATAAGTTCATTTGAATACCCGAAATCTTGATAATATATAGCTATATTCCCCCAGGGTGCATAATAGGCTAAATCCCAACCGAAGGGTCGCTGCCTGATGGCGCTTCTTCAGTAGAAAGTTTTTTGGAAAGGTAACTTATTTTTTCAGTTCCTGCATAATCTTCTAAAGTTATTGTTAACGGCAGTTGTGATAAAAAATCTCTGCTTGTTGGATTATCATATATATTCACGATAACTTCCTCGTTGTTAAATGTGAATTTTACTTTAACATCTTCCATAAAAGCTACACCTTCATTATCAATTGCCGAATCCTCACTATTCTGCGTGTCCGGGTCATTTTCTATTTGTTCAGCATTTGAATTTTTATTTGTAGTATCATCAACATTGTTTATTTCTGCATTATTATTACTTCCGCAAGCCGTTAGAAACATTGAAATCGCCAATGGAATATAAGTGACAAAATAAGCTCTTTTCCCATCAAAACATCTCCTGGATACAAAACAAATAGAAAAATTAATAAACTGATAATAGGCTAAATTATTTATTTAAGTATCTTATTAACTATCTTTGAAACCTATCCAAAAATTTCCTAGGATATCCTTCTCTTTTAAGCTATTTCAGACTGTTTTTCTTCTCTTTTTTGCTGCTTGTGAATAAATTTCAAAGTATAATGTGTCCCACATACATAGATTCCCATTATAGATAGGTGGTCAATTAAAAACCTGAGAGTGGAATTATCAGTGAACCAACCAAATGGGTTGTAGATAAATAACTTAGAACCCATTTCTCCCTCGAAAGAAGATTGCACCCCGTAGGCAACAATTAATACCGCCAAAATACGCAACGCAATGGTACGAATACGGCTAGTACCGGTGATTCTTGTCATCCTCCGTACTGAATTGATTATGATTTCCCATGATAAACCTATATGTACTGCCATGATGATAAACCCCCAATAGGCAGTCTGTACATGTATTTGCCGCAGTATCATGTCATTATTTATAGGAATAAAGGGAAATAATTCATTGGAAATTAACAAAGCACTTATCATCATCACAATCATAGTTACCAAAAAAATCAAATTGATTCCTATTTGCAGTATCCGCCGTAAATTGTGCTTTCCCTTAAAAATTGATTTATACCAGCGTCGATTTAAAAAGTTATGGACGATAAATAATAAAAGCACCACAACTCCAACGACTTCGTGGACCATATTTCCGGTAATATAGTAAGCCATTGCAATTAACATTAGTAATGTCATAACAAGGTCATTGACAAGTCTGAATAACATCTTACGATTCAACGCACTTTCCTCTTTTCTATACTAATTTTTATTGGAGGTGTTTCCTTAGTGGGCCTGCAAATACCTTTTAATCCCAACACACCCATTAGCTTTCAAATCGCTGTAAATACATCCTCAAGAGAACGTCCTGAATGATTTTCGCTTTATCCTGACCATCTATTACATTACTTTCTTCTTTATTTACATCCTTAGCATCATTCATATGAGCAGATATCTCACTTACCTTCCAGTCCTGTGTATGGATAGCAGCAATTGAGGTTTCTGTGCCGTTGGTCTTTGATTGTGCAACCTCTTCTAAATTAAACTCTTTCATCTGATCCATCGAATTCATATATTGATCCCTTTCCTGATTTGCATGGCAGGTATAACATCGTCCAATAGCTGGTCCACCAATGCCATCTTCCATCACTTCTCTGTCAGGAGTAAAAGCCTGGAATTCCCATTCCCCAGTGCGCTCTTCAGGCGAGTACTGGGAACCCCAGCCGGTACGCTTCTCCATGACTAAATAATGCTCAATCTCTCCATCTCGAAATCCTTCGAGAGTGATAACAGTGCCGCTCGGAAGCTCCTCTCCTTTCTGTACTGCTTCAATTGCTTCCTTACTATTTACATAGATATTTTCATGAATATCTCCTCGATCATAAGTGGCAAACACAATTCCCTTTTTAAGGTCTTCAGGAAATTTAACAAGATGAGCCCCAGAACCAATCTCGGCGTATTCTCCTGATTTAGCCCCTGAGGAATTCTCTTCTTGTTGAGAAATGCTCTCTGTACCAGTATCATTGCTGCAAGCTGTGAGTGTGATAGCTATAAGTAATGCAAATAAATGAAATAATCGTTTTTTCATCCAGTTTTTCTCCTCCGAGTTTCATTTTATTGTCTTTACTTCATATTTGATCTTCTATATAAATCCCTACTACATATAATCATGTAACTAAACTTACTATTTAGACTTAACTATAGGTCAAGTATTTTGATAAAGTTTTTTATGTTTTCCCTTTTTTCCTATTCTAAAAAGGTGAAATAAGAAAGGATGTCCTAAAAGCTAAGCTTTTAGACATCCTTCCTGTTTTACACAACTCACATCGTGCTAATGTCAATAACGAATCGATACTTCATCTAAAGCTAATTCTCGTTCGTATGGTTCGTCAATTTGATTGGCCATATCCCTTCAATTCTATGAAAAATATTATGTTCTGCACTGAAGTCCAACATCTATTAATATGGAGAAATATAATCAGTACGTGCTTCATACAAAAACTACATATCAATCTTCAGTTAAATCAAAGCTAATACGTATATCTTCGTCGCCTACTGCTTGAGCAAATCTTTCCACATCCTCGATATAGCCGAGACGAGTGTAGCTATAGGAACTTGAGATACTTTCATAGAACAGTACCAAGCAATTGTCCCCATAAAGCATAATATCTCCCGCATTAATATTTCCGGGTATCTCAGATTCTGTCGGGAGTTTATCTGAAAAGTAATAGAACTTTTCATTTCTATGAAGATCCTCCATATCTATGCTTAAGGGGAGTTTTTCAATGAGTGCATGTGTTGTTTGGTTATCATAAAGCCTTGCTAAGAATACTTCGTCGCCTATTGTTATGTTAAGCTCAATAGTTATTGGGGGGGACATTTCAGCCTCATCCCTTTCTTGGTTAGTTTCACTACTTGGCATTTCCTCTACATTCATATCTTCTCTTTCATATGTTTCACTAGTAGAACAAGCAGTCAGACCAAAGCTTATAATAAACATACATAGTATTAAAAGCACTTTTTTCATTACCGATATTCCTTTCTTTATAAAATTATTTAAGTACTTTTAATTCAATACAAATCACCTCGTAATCTGCAGATAACATGAAAACAGCAGGATTACTCCGTGCTGTTTTCGATTTTTTTAAGAGTTTTTGCAGGTACACCGCCAACAATAACGTTAGGCGGTACATCCTTGGTGACAACAGCACCAGCGGCGACTATAGCACCGTCACCAATGGTCACACCAGGTACAACTGTCGCGTTTGCTCCAATCCAGACATTATTACCTATCACTATGGGTGCAGGATGCATCGTACTGCGTTTGTTGGGATTAATGTCGTGGTTAAGGGTAGCCAAAACAACATTGTGTCCAATGAGCGCCCCATCGCCAATTGTAATGCCGCCCTGATCTTGAAAACGACATCCTGAATTGATAAAGACATGCTTTCCCACTTTGATATTTTTACCACAGTCTGTATAAAAAGGGGGAAACAAAGCAAATGTCTCATCCACTGGACTGCCTATTAAGTCAGAAAATAATTTACGAATTTCTTCAGGGGGATGATAGCTTCCGTTGATCTGGGCAATCATTTTCAGGGCTTCCTGTGATACTGTATGCATCATTTGATGTATTTCTGATCCCCCCTCAACCGTCTCACCACGGTTCAAGTGTGCTAAAAAATCATGAATTTCCATTGACATTCTCCTTATCCATATGACCTCTTAAGATGTCGTTTTGCTTCCATATCATTCCCTATTTTTACTCTACGAAGATGATATTATAATGTACCGACAGACGACCAAGTAATACCTTGGGAGTTTCGGTGTCCATAACTATATACGTAAGAATCAGGAAATGGGTTATCACTTGGATTCGAGCCATCAAGATTTATCCTAAAACTTTTCCACCAAATTAAAATTGAAATCTTGTGCATATTTTGTTCAGATATATCTCCAGACGATACATAAAAGGCATAGGAGGTTTGTTATGGAGACTTTGATTATTATGTTACTTTATTACCGTTGCGTAAAAACTCCATCATATTTGAATCTTTAACAACACTCTTAAAATCTATATCGCTTATGGAATTCTAGACTTAAAAGTGTGAATCCCGACAAGCTTTGCGGGATTCACACAACGTTTTAACTTAGATTACGATTGACAAAAAAGGCTCTCTATTTACATATAAATCTAATGTTTTCTCTAGAGATTTTCTTGGAAGAATGACTCCAGCATGTCAAATGGAATTAACTCCATGTTGTCGTATAAATCCACGTGTCCAGCACCTGGTACAATATAGAGTTCTTTTTCTTCGCCAGCTAGCTTAAAAGCGTCTTCACTGTAATATCTGGAATGGGCATTTTCACCTGCAATGAACAGCAATGGACGCGGACTAATCATTTCTATCTGCTCAAACGGGAAGAAGTTCATTAGTGCCCCTCTGCTTGTAAGGCTCATAGGCATAGAGCGAGGGTGTTGGCCCCTAGGCGTACCGTAGTATTCAGCAAACTCTGCAGCTGCTGCTTCTTGTGAAGGTTTTAGTTCAACAGCAGAGCCTACCAAGTCTTGTATTGGCTCTCCTCCTTCAGCCTCAATCCATCGCTGTTCAGCAGCTTCTTCAAGCGCCGCCCGCCATTCTTCCTCAGTCATCACCTCATCCGCTACAGGTGCTAACCCTAATCCTTCACGATTGGCGCGACCCATGTCGTACATACTCACTGTCGCAACAGCTTTCAATCGAGGGTCCGCCTGTGCAGCGTTGATTGTAAACCCGCCACTACCACAAACACCTATGACACCAATACGGTCTCGATCCACCAAATCATGCGTCCCTAAATAGTCTACTGCAGCACTAAAATCTTCAACAAATGCTTCTGGAGAGGCTATATTACGCGGTTCTCCACCGCTTTCTCCGTTGTAGGAGGCGTCAAATGCAATTGTTATAAATCCCCGTTCTGCCATCTCCTGGGCATACAAGCCGGATGTCTGTTCCTTCACGCCACCGAACGGATGTCCGACAATGATTGCAGGTAATTCAGCTGAGGTTTCAATATCACTAGGTATATACATATCCGCAACCAATTTAATTCCAAACCTGTTATCGAATGATACTTTTTCGTGAGTCACATAGTCGCTCTTCGGAAAAGTCTTGTCCCATTCTGAGGTACCTACTGTCTCCGTTTGAACTGCGCTTTCTTCATATTCTTCTCGATTATTTGCCGCATCCTTTTTTCCGCCTGAAGCGAATATAAAGATAGTGCTAAATAAAAACAAAACCAGAGTAATGGATCCAAGTGTTACAAACAATAACTTGTTTTTCATTTTATACCTCCTATTATCTTCTTCTCTTTTCAATAAAATCATAAAATGGTACCATCCAAATAACAAATACCTATATCAAATAACGCCATATACATAAAAGGCATAGGAGGTGTCATTATGGAAATTCGATTATTACGTTACTTTATTGCTGTCGCAAATCAACAAAGTATTTCTGCAGCAGCAAAATATTTACATATATCACAACCCACATTATCGACAATTAAGTGACTTGGAAGCCATTTAGGCACCTCTTTATTCATCAGGGGGAATCGAAAAATTACCTTAACAGAAGAAGATTCTTACTAATAAAAGCTAAAGAAGTTGTGGGATTAGTCGATAAAACAGAAGCTAATTTTAACCAACTAGCAGAAATTATAAGCGGAGAAATATATATCGGTGGCGGTGAAACAGAAGCAATGCATTTTATTGCCGAAACCTTAAAGGATTTACTGAAGGATCATCCAGCAATTCAATTTCATTTATACAGCGGAAATGCAGATGATATTACGGATAAGTTAGACAGTGGATTGTTAGACTTTGGTATCGTCATCGAACAGATAAGCAAAAATACGATTATATGCACTTACCAGCTAAAGATGTTTGGGGAGTATTAATGCGTAAAGATAGTCCATTGGCACATAAACCATCGATACAACCAGCGGATTTAATAGATAAGCCTTTAATAATCTCTCGTCAAACAACTGTCGATAACGAGCTATCCGGATGGTTTGGACAGAGATGAATTGGCATCCCACCCTTCTCTTAATATTAAGGTAAAAGGTGGTATCTTTCGGATAATGGGGGGTCATTCTTCGGTATTATTTAAAATATTTTAAAATAAAGTAAAGATAGTCAATGATAAAATTTATTACAAATAGAAAAAGCCTGTAGATATTCCTACCTACAGACTTTTTTGTTTTTATTGAGGTTTGGATCCTGCGATTATAGAGCGGAAGTCGTAGCTACCGGATTGAAGCTCATAAACCGCTTTTCCATCCTTGAATTCTACAAACTTAACACCTTCCGCCTTTTTAATTGGCTGATTCCCTTCTTTAATCGTATTAACATTGTTTGTCGGAATATAGAGGGTTGCTGTCGTATTGGCCGGTACAGTCGCTTGGTATGTTAAAGTACCATTTTTAACTTCCCAGCCACTCTCAATCTTACCGTACAATGACTCAAAGGAACCCTTTGAAGTTGTGATCCGCTTATCATTGTCAATCGTTGGCTTAAGGATGATATGCTTGAATCCAGGATTTGCTGGGTCATTAGAAATACCAAGCATGTCACTGTACATCCATTCACCAATGGCGCCATATGAAAAGTGATTAAAGGAATTCATTCCAGCTGGACCGAAACCATCCTCTTTGGAATAGGAGTTCCAGCGTTCCCAAATTGTAGTGGCGCCATTTTTAACTGAGTATAACCAAGACGGCATCTCATCCTGTAAAAGCAATGTGTAGGCTAAATCAGACTGTCCATTTTCACTTAACACTGGTGCTAGTACATTGATTCCTAGGAACCCAACGGAAAGAGTATTTTCTGCATAGTTTACCCTTGAACTTGTCGGATTAGCTGCCTTATACTCCTCATCATTACGGATATTACTAACCAGCAAATCAATCATTTGTTGTTTCTGATCTTCGTTATCATACAGTCCCAGCTTCAGTGCCCATAACAATGAAGTTTGTGCATTATTCTCACCATCGCCACCCGTTCTGTTTCCTGCCAACAAGGTTAGACGTCCATTGGTAGGATCCATCACGATATAGTTCTTGATAAAGGCATTCTTAATATTGGCAAACAATCTCTCGTACTTTTCTGCATCTTGAGTATAGCCCAGTGCTCTTGCCATTTGAGCCATTAGCTTGGCATCATATGCATAATAAGCATCGCTAATTAAGTTATGATTGGCTCCAGAAATTCCGTTGAAATTAGCTCTTTGGAAAGATAACCAATCCCCATAAAAACTGCCCGGACCTTTATAAGTATCTCCTGTTCTTTGGTATATCAAATCCATGTACTTCTTCATGCTTTGATATGACTTTTCTATAACCGTGGTATCACCGGTCATTTGCCAATGAGTCCAAGGAATAACTACTCCTGCATCTGACCATCCTGAGTCTGGATTTTGAGATCTGCTGTACCGTGTACGTGGTATAGTTACTGGAATGGAGCCGTTATCATATTGATTAGCTACAATATTGTCGGCAAAGTTTTCCATGAAGTTATACGTATCCATGTTATAGAAGCCCGTTTTCGCAAATAATTGTGCATCCCCTAGCCAACCAGCACGCTCATCCCTTTGAGGACAGTCAGTAGGTATCCATAGATAGTTGCCCCGTTGACCCCATTCGATGTTGCTAATAAGTTGGTTGACATCTTCGTTTGATGTCTCAATTTCACCAGTTACATCCACTGCAGATGTCGCAACTTTACCTGTTATGTTCTGGACTTCGACAGAAGCGCCTGGCGTTACTACGCTTACCTCTACATATCTGAAACCAAAGAATGATAGGGAAGTCTGATAGGTCTCTCCTTCTTCACTTCCTTTCAAGGTATAGGAAGCGGAAGCCTTTGCTGATCGAAGATTTGCCTGATAGATCGACCCTTTTGGACCGTCTGCATTCTGGCTGTCATCATTCAGCATTTCTGCGAACCTTAATTTAATCTGTGTGCCGGGTTCTCCCTTTACAGTAATATTAGGCACACCAACCATGTTTTGACCAAGGTCATAAATGACAGTATCACCAGCGGAAACTTTCACCTTATAATCTTTTGCTGTATTACGGTCATTATTGGTTCTTGAAGAGTCTATTTGGATTTCGCCTTTGCCGTTTTTGCTTGATTCTTGATTAATCACGCCTGTGGCGGTTGTGACTGAGATCGGTTTTTGATCTAGGTTATCAACAATTTGAGCCGTTTTTCCGTTATAAGAAGTGACGGTTGCAGCTGGGTATTTTTGTTTATAAAAGTGTTCTTTTACGCCTTTCCAGTTGGAGTCATCAAAACCACTCTTATTCCAGTTTGAAATTTCCTTGGTTGCATCATAGCTTTCTCCATCATAGATATCATTAGCTACATAAGGACTGTCATTAGAAGCCTTCCAGCCGGAAGTAGTATCGGTGACAATCGTCTCGGTGGAACCATCCTTGTAAGTGATTAGCATTTTTGCTAGCAATGCAAGATCATTCCCTGTTGAACTATAGTATTCTGCACTGCTAGATATCCTACTGTTGTACCAGCCATTTCCTAATACAGCAGCCAAAGTGGCACTATTTTTGCCTTGTAAATAACTCGTTACATCATAGGTCATATAATTAATATTCTTATGGTAAGCAGTCCAACCGGGTGCTAGTAACTCGTAAGTTTTACTGCCATCTTCATTAGCAATACCTAATTTTTCCCCGTTAATATAGGCATCAAAAACACCTAATGAAGAAACATATAAACGAGCACTCTTTACTTCACCCTTTAATGGAGTTTCTTTACGTAACATAGGAGCGCCTTTCTTTTCCGTGCTATCTAAGGAAATCCATTTAGCGCCATCCCATCCTTCGACTCCGTCTGTACTCAACAAGCCGGTTTCAAAATAAGTAGAATCTGTCTCCAGTTTATTACCATCTTTATCCCAGATAATAACTTTCCAATAATAACGAGTGGAAGAAGTAAAGGCTTTACCACCGTATTCTACCGCTACAGATTGATCAGACTCGACTTTTCCGCTATTCCATACATCCGCTGCATTTGCTGTAAGCTTTTCCGGGCTGGTTGCAACAAGCAGTTGATAGGCGGTTTGTTTTTGTCCGCGTTGATTTGAAACCATCTCCCAACTGAAACGGGGTTTTTCAGAATCAATTCCGAGTGGGTTGCTTCTATACTCCACTTTTAAATCTACTACCTTTGTTTCAATAGTTTCGGTTGCCGATACACCAGATTCGACTGCTCGGACCGGAACACTAGTACTAACCACCCCAGGAATTAGTAAAGTCATAGCCATGGTAACATTAATTGCAAATCGCTTTGAAACTCTTACTTTACTGTTTTTCATAGTCTCCTCCTATTAAAACGATTCCTTTTGGCATTTCTTAATAGTTTAATCTACAAAATTAGTAGTTTAATTTGCATTACCCCCTTCTTTTAAATATCAGAAAAACCAGTTTCGTAACTGGCCGAACTTAAACTAACTCCTAAATTCTCCGCTAGCAGGGTCTTACATAATTTTTGCTTTGATTCTTTCACTACTGGTTTTCCTCCCTTTAGTCTTAATCTATAAATTTGTTTACTTAATGCCTCCCTTCTATTTAATCCTTTATACAATCAGCCAAAGAGACTGTTACAAAATAATTAAAGTGAAAATCGGAATGTACTGAAAAATTTGCCGAAATAAAACTAACGTTTCCGTTGTAGTTGATTTCCTGATAGATACACAGGGAATTCCCTGGTGATGCCTCTAAGTTCAGTACAAATTCTGATGCTATCACTCCTAACATGTTGTGATTTCAGTAACCAGTCATTTTATTTATACCGTAACAGTATTTTGAATCCGCTTTCATTTATCATAATCAAACTTTTGGCTTACGTGTAGGAGATGATTTTCGGTTTAGGGGGTCTATTTTCTGATATTTATAAAAAATAAAAAAACTCCCGGAAAAGGGAGCTATCTTTGTTCCAATATTATTTCTCTTTGTACTTTGAAGGGGTTTCCCCATGCTGTCTTTTGAATAATTTACTGATTTGGCAGCAGCCAAATGTGAGCCAAACATGTTTAGTAAGCTGATAAAAAACCTTCTCTAAAAGTTGGTTATTGTGAAAAAAGAAAAGCATTTTTTGTTTACTTTGAGCAAAAATATGAGCATTTACCTTTATTCCACTATACCTATATATATTAAGGCTTTATGATGATTATTTCATTATGCCGCCCCTAAGGAGAGAGTATGTATATCTTTAGCAGGGTGTGCGTAGAGTGCGGTTTAGCAAGGTTTTTCTAAATTATTTCTGTAAAATCTTTAACGAGGTTTTAACGTTTTCACTGGATTACGTTAGCTAGAATTCGGTATTTGTATTTTTTATTTTACATAGTTACAAAGTTTACCGATTTGCTCTACTTCAACAACTACAGTATCACCAGACTTCATTGGGCAACTTCCAGAAGGTGAACCGGTAGCTAAAACATCACCCGGCTCTAGTGTCATAACCTGTGAAATCCAACTAATTAGGAAAGGAATTGATAGTGTCATCTCATTAGTGCTACCATCTTGTACAACTTTGCCGTTTAGAGTTGTTATTATTCGTAAATTTGTTGGATCAATACCTGTCACAATACATGGACCTAACGGGCCAAAGGTATCGAAACCTTTTCCGCGTGTAAACTGAGGATCAGTTTTTGTAAGATCTCTTGCAGTTACATCATTAAATACAGTACAGCCAAAAACATAGTCCAACGCCTCTTCTTCTTTTATGTTTTTACAGCGTTTTCCAATTACAACAGCCACCTCTCCCTCCATCTCCACCTGCTTGGTTAAACCACTTGGAGGAAGAATGATTTCACCATGATCGGGAATTACAGACGATGTAGGCTTTAAAAATAAAAACGGTTCTTTAAGATAGGCTGTACCTCCAGTCTCTTTTGCATGCCCAGCGTATGTCCAGCCAAAATTAACGATTTTTGAGGGTACTACCGGCTCCAGTATCTTTACATCACTATATTTAACTCTTATGCCATCATATCTTAGCTTACTGTTAACAATTTCTGTAAAATCACTAGTCAATTGTAAAATTTCCTCGCCCTGAACAAATCCGTAAAATACTTTACTGTTATGATTTTGATAACGAACTATTGTTTTCGTTTTTTGTAGTACCTGCGTCACCATCGCGAGATCAACTCCCTTATTTACTAATGAATCGGACCTGCTTGCTGATTAGTTCATATTGTTCTCCTTTCTTTTTATTGAACTCCACCTTTTTTGATGCATTAAATAAAGCCACTTAAAAGGAGTCCCATAGCTGAGACCCCTCTCGAATTCAAATGTTCAAAAAGTTACATTACTTTTTTTAAATCTTCTGTATCCTCAGCCTCATTGTTCTGGTCTTTGCTTGCGATATCATATTTTTCCGGGTTTCTTGCTACTTTCACTAAGGCGAAGACGGTTAACAGCCCTAATATAAGTGCAGGTACGCCTCCTAGGTTGGAAAGCATTTTGATTCCGTCAATTTTAGCGAAGCTAATCATGATCCAAGAGATAATTCCAATCGCCGCACCCCAAACCACTTTAATACCCAAGCCGGCTTCAGGGCTTTCAGGCGTAATTCCAGAAGAACTGATTCCGCCCATTGCCGAGATATTGGAGTCGGATGCCGTTACAAAAGAGATAAAGACGACAAACAGATAAAAAGGAATAACCAAACTAGACAATGGTACATCTGCTAAAACTGAATAAAGCACGGATTCCGGTCCTTGGTTCGTTAAGATATCCCCTAAGGTTCCTTCCGTCATCTGCTTGTGAATCGCCGTGCCTCCAAAGATTGTCATCCATAGAGCACCGAAAGCGGAAGGGAACACAAAATTCACCATAATAAACGCTCTTACGGAATAACCATAGGAGATTCTTCCAAGGAATAAGGCTGTAATGGCTGCCCATGAAAACCAGTTAGCCCAATAAAACACTGTCCACCATTGTGGCCACGGGTCAGCAGCTCCAGCACCTGTAAATAAGCTTTTTTCAAAAAAATGAGTAACAAAGTTTCCAAAGGATTCCGTTCCTAGATTGACGATATAAGCTGCTGGTCCAGCAACAAACATAAATAGGACGATCACAATATAGACCTTCATATTGATATCGGATAAAATTCTAATCCCCTTCATTAAACCGGTAGAAGCAGAAAGAATAAACGTTACCATGACCACGATAGAGATAATGGCCCAAAGGCTGGGAGTACTCGCAATACCTGTTAAGTAATTCACTCCACCAGCTAAGTTCAAAATACTGGTTCCCATGGCTGCAGCCATTCCAAGCGCTAATGTATATAAACATAATGCATCAATGGTTTTTCCCCAGCCGCCAAATATTTTATCGCCAAATAGCGGTGATAAGGTTGAACTTAAACTGAATGGCTTGCGCATATTATAATAAGCAAAAGCGAACATAAGTGCAGGTACACAATAAATGGCATATGGCGTCACCGTCCAGTGAAGATACATGGTTGACATCGAGAAAATGGCAGCCGCTGCGCTATTTGGTTCGATTCCTAGAGACTCAGGCGGAGCCGTTACATGATAGATCGGCTCAACAATTCCCCAAAACGTTACACCTGATGCAATCGTCGTACAAAGAGTAATTGCCAGCCAGTTTGATAACTTAAGCATCGGCTTTGCATCTTTTCCACCAATTTTGACTTTTCCCAGTGGTGAAAAATAAACCCCTACAACCGTTACTAGCATAATCAAGCCGCCTAAGCTAAATAACCAACCGACATTTGCCAGCAGCCAGTTATTCGCGTCGGTTGCCATTTTAATGAAGCCATCTCTGTTGAAAAAGCTAAAAAGAGCGGCAGCAATCAGCAACAAAAACGGCGGCCAAAAAACGCTGTGCCTTAAATTTAAATTTTTCATCCAATAATCCCCCTTGTTTCTTGACAATTTAGAAATATCTCGATATATAAGTCGCCAGAACATACTTGGAACGCTCCGGCTTCTTGATAACTCTAATCTAGTAAGGTCTTAGTTGAAGATTGGATGAGTAAGCTTAAAAATCTCATCTGTATGTTTTCTCACCTGTTTAACGACCGTATCGTTAACCGTGTTATAAAGCACGTGATTATTGGGATTCGGTAAAAACGTTTTTTGCGTTTTGACCATTGTTTCTACTGCATCATAGAAGTCACTATAAATAGATAGATGCTGGCAGACACAGATTGCAGCTCCTAGACAGGCAACACTGCTGCCTTCACGTCTATGGACAGGTAATCCAAACAGGTCGGCAATAATTTGCATCATCAAGTCACTTTTTGAGCCACCGCCGATTACCACCACATCATTTAGTGTTACATCAATTTCCGCTAGCATATCATCAATATTGTTCTTAATATTATAGGAAATCGCTTCCAAAATTGAGCGGTAGATATGGAATTTCGTATGGCGCTGATCAAACCCCATCATGATCCCTTTTCGATAAGGTTCAGATGGTGTTGATAACCAGTCGAGAATCGTAATCAGGCCGTCACTGCCCACCGGTACTTCCTGTGCTTTCCTGTTCAAGTATTCCTCTTCGGATACTCCGAGCTTGCCTGCTTCTGTAACGAGCTCTTCACCAATCAGCTTTTTAAACCAGCTCACGGTCCACATTCCACGCCTGATGCCAGTTGATTCATACACATATTTAAATGGAATACAGGCGAGCGTTGGGAAAAAATTCACTGCATTTTCCTTATATTGATTGCGTAACAACATCGACGAAATGAAGGTACCAAGAGAGATCATAATAGTCCCATCGTGCTTAATTCCAGAACCCAAAGCCTCTACCGCTTTATCATTGGCTGTAGCTACAACTGGGATGTCTGGATTCAATCCAAGCGCATCAGCCAGTTCCCGCCGAAGCGTCCCGAGCTTTTCCCCCGGCTTAACCAGAGTAAATACCATCTCTCTTTTCAAGCCATATGCCTTAAATACTTCCTCGTCCTTCGACCAATCAAGTGTTTTATGGTCTAACGGCCAGTGAACTTCATAATTAGCAGCCGTGTCCTTTAATTCCCCTGTCAATCGAAAGCCTAGATACCCAGAAGTAGTGGTTACATACTTTACTTGATCATCAGAATGGACATATGGTTTGTTTAAACGCGAATCCATCCAACTTATCACAGGATAAGCCAACTGGCCATCTTCCTTTAACAACACCCGGCAGCAGCGAATGGTACAAAGGCCAATCCCGGCAATCTCTTGAGGATTGCCGGTAAAATTGGCTAGACAATTTTTCATTGCTCCATATACACTGTCCCATAAATCATCATCGGGATGGATGACGACGCCTGGTTCCGGGGATAGCGTTTCTTTTAATTCAAAGGCTCCAAATGCAACCTCATTGCCTTCGAAATCATAAATGGCAACTTTAGTACTCTGCGAGCCATTATCAATCCCCATTACATAACCGCTCATATAGCCAGCCATCCTTTTTTATCCTTTGATATATTTTAGGCCTTCTTCTTGAGGGAAGATGGTGCCAAAATTCATGATACCATTCGGGTCAAACGCTTCTTTTAATTTTTCCAGCATATAGTAAGCAGAACCGTGCTCTTCTAGTGTCCACTCGCTGCGGTATTTTCCAATACCATGGTGATGACACATGGATCCACCAAGCTTTAATGTTTCTTCAACAATAATGGTTTGGATAGGATGATGATAAATTCTCATTTCATCCTCTGGTTCACAATTAATATTGTAGTTATATACAAAGTACATATTTGTTCCATTTAAATAGCTATGAGATGAGTGACCGCCAAGCATGGTGATATCTTCAATCCGGTCAAATTCTTCCCTCACTCTTTTGATTACATTGTGATAAATCTTTGTGATGGTTTCCCAGTCAGCGGATACTTCGGTTGTATAGCCATCATGCTTATCATGATTAATCATCGTTTGAATCTCATGATCAATATGACCTTGTGTCCAATTCAAGTTGTTGAACCAATTTTCGATGTAATGGTCTTCTACTTTTTCAACAATGCCTTCTTGGAATTTAGCGACTGCTTCTTCAATTGCTTCATTCGTCGCTTTGACAATCCCTTTTGGTCCTTCAGCCATAAAGATCAGTACACATTTGTCTTTGTAGAAGTGAGAAAAATGTTGTCTTGCATCTTCTTCCGAATAGACGCGTGCCACAGAAGGTCTAAATCCGTTCGTAATGACTTCTCTTAAAATGTGAATCCCTGTATCCATATCCTTGATTAAATAACCGTGGAATGCATTGTTCTCAGGATAGTATTTAAAAATTTTCACTGTCACTTCAGTGATGTAGCATAATGTTCCTTCATTACCGATGACGATGTGTCGGATATCAGGTCCGCCAGCTCTTCTTGGCACATTTTTAATTTTAGAAATGTGTCCGTCCGGGAAAACACATTCTAATCCGACAACCATGTCTTCAATCGCACCGTAAAGAGTTGAGAACTGGCCAATACTTCTTGTGGCTAGTAACCCGCCAAATTGGGCAACTGGCTTTGACTGCGGAGAGTGCCCTGTTGTATAGCCAATTTTACGAAGCTCATCTTCTAATGTTTGCAGCTTTACACCTGCTTGAACCGTTGCTTGCATATTATATGGATCGATTTTAATGATTTGGCTCATTTTTGAGCCATCAATAACTACTGCAATTTCCTTCCAGTTTTCAAGACCGCCTTCCGTAGCTGTTTTCCCGCTTCGAGGAATCACATTGATCTTGTGTTTATTGCAGAACTGTAGGAGGGATTGAACTTCTTCTGTAGAGTGTGGATAAACAATCGCCATTGGCATAGGAACATCAAGAACCTTTTTAGCCTTTGCATATTTTCTATAACGGTCCGCTGATGCATCATAAAGTGCTTCATGATCGGTATTAATTTGTTCTAGTGAGATAATAGACTCTAATTCTTTTAATAACTGCTCTTTACGCAACATCGTTTCTTCTTTCAATAATTGATTATTTGTCATCGCTGCATTTCCCCTTTTCCATTTCTATAGTCGGTTATCGTACTAAATATCCGCCATCAACATTTAAGAGAGTACCATTTACATAGTTGGAAGCATCTGAAGCTAAATAAACAACTGCACCCATTAAATCTAAGATATTCCCCCACCGATTGGCTGGAATATGATCCAAGATTCGTTGATTCGCTTCTGGGTTTGCTCTTGTCTCGGCTGTAACCGCCGTAGCAAAATACCCAGGTGCAATTCCGTTGACTTGAATATTGAATTGAGCTAACTCATCACAATAGGCTTTTGTAAAACCTGCTAAACCATGCTTCGTTGCTGCATAGGCTGGTGACCATTGCCCGCCCAGATAGGAGAACAAGGAACACGTGTTAATGATTTTCCCGCTTTGTTGTGGAATCATGTACTTAGCCACTTCATGTGATAATTCGAAAGCGGCTGTTAAATTGATTGAAACCATTTTATCCCATTGAAGTCTAGTAAACTTCGTCACGTCTGGTTCATTGATACTGATACCTGCGTTATTCATGAGGATATCGATTTTTCCAAAAGTACGGAAGCATTCTTCTGCAATCTTTTGACAAGCCCCGTCTTGAGTCACATCTGCTAGCATGAGATGATACCGAACACCCTCTGCTTCAATGAGGTTTTTCGTTTCATCATTGTCCCCAGCGATGCTGACCGCAAAAATATCTGCCCCCGCTTTTGCCAGTGCTAAAGCAAAGCCTTGACCGAGTCCTGAATTTCCTCCGGTGATGATGGCCACTTTTCCTTTTAAGCTAAAAAAATCCATTGAGAAGTCTTTGATATCAGTCGTCATGTTTAACCCTTCTTTTTAGAAAGTTTTTAAAATTAATAAGGTTAATATACAATAAACAACCCTCTATGTAAACGATTTCTATAGAAAATTTTCTAAAATAAATTAAAATATTTTATATTGTGGAAAATTTTCCACTTTGGTATACTTTCATTACAGAATAAAATAGGAAGTGAGGGAAAGGCCATAAATATTAATGTAAACAAGTTAAATGACCTGGAGCTTTCAATCCATAACAAACTCTCTGAAATTATAAAAGAGAACGATAACCTAAAAATTTTAGAAGCGGCAGATTATTGTCAGGTGTCTTCATCCAAAGTATCTAAGATGGTAAGGAAACTAGGATTTGAAAACTTTAAACAGTACAAACAATATCTTAGTGGTGAGCCTATCATTCACGAGGATAAAACCATTTCAAGTGAACTTGAACGATTAAATCACTTTATTAATCATTTTGACCAGACATTAGTGGATG
This sequence comes from Mesobacillus foraminis, assembly GCF_004340465.1. Classification (GTDB taxonomy): domain Bacteria; phylum Bacillota; class Bacilli; order Bacillales; family Cytobacillaceae; genus Mesobacillus_B; species Mesobacillus_B foraminis. The sequence continues at coordinate 71,133 of NZ_SLVV01000013.1, forward strand.
AGTTTATCACCCTTTTTAACAAATACAACCGAATTGTTCTTTTCGGTTTGGGCCCATCCTTTATTTGTGTAGAATACTTTGCTTATAAGCTGGCTCTCGTTTCTGCAAAAAACATTTTAGTGTCCCAAGGGGAAGATCACGCGCAGCATTTGGTTGATGAGGATACGCTATTGATTGTTTTTTCCGTAACCGGTAAATTCACCTCTTTTGAAAACCTTTTCGAAAAAGTGAAGGCTAAAGGGGCTGAAAGCTTATTGATTTTGGAGGAATACGACAATACCTCGACTTTAAAGGCAGATCATACGTTTTACTTAACCCAATCCGCTCAAAGTGATAAATTACTACCGTACGAAAAAACTAGAACCATATTTTTTATTTTCATCGAAGAAATTATGGCCAAATTAATGTCCGAACGAGATAGCTAAAAAAACAGACCGTCTAGTCATCAGACGGTCTGCTTCCTTTTATTAGATAGTAACTACACTATCAGTAGATTTTAGTTGTTCCTTTTGTTCTTGTGATGAAAACTCAACGACGGTTCTACCGACGTTGATGCAGTTGCAGTCATGGAAGCTATCGAAGGCTTGATTAATATCGTCGAGTTGAATGCGTCCAAGGATGAGCTCATCCAGCATAAATTTGCCGTCCAAATAAAGTTGAGCAATCGTAGGGAAGTCGCGATATGGCTGTGTATCGCCATAGAAGCTGCCCTTTAAAATTTTTCCTACTCGATGGAAGCCGCCTGCTGGCAATTGGAGTGCTGCAGCTGGGTTGAATGCTCCAACGACCACCACGGTGCCGCCTTTTCTTGTCCCTTTCCATGCACTTTCTGTCGCTCCTGTATGTCCAGAGCAGTCGATCGCAAAATGCACACCGTATCCGCCTGTCAACTCTTTTAAGGCTTCTTCCGCATTTTGTTCAGCGACATCGATCGTATGAGTCGCCCCGAATTTTTTCGCGATCTCAAGGTTAGCCACTTTCATATCACAGGCAATAATTTTTGCCGCACCTGCGATACGTGCCCCTTGAATGGCGTTGACACCGACTCCCCCGATGCCGAATACCGCTACGGTCGAACCTGGTGTTATTTTTGCAGCATGAACGGCTGCGCCGTACCCTGTCGCCACTCCGCAACCGATCAACGACGCTTGGGCCAGCGGCATGGCATCAGGAATTCTTATACATGAAAGCTCCGGTACAACGGCATATTCTGCAAAGGTAGACAATAATGAGTTGTGATAAATCAATTCGCCATTTTTACTTAAACGGGAGGTTCCGTCCAATAGCGTCCCTTCAAACATAGGGCCGAATGCTGTTTCACATAGATGGACATTCCCTGTTACGCAAAACTCGCACGTTCCGCAATAAGGGGCCCAGCTTAAAGCAACCTTATCCCCCACTTTTACTTTCGTTACATTAGGGCCCACTGCGGCCACAATTCCTGCTCCTTCATGGCCAAGAATGGTGGGCTTCGGAGTGGTTTCGTCCCCTAAGGCATTTAAATCGCTGTGGCAGACGCCTGTTGCCCCCATTTTTACAAGAACTTCATTCGCTTTTGGTTGTGCAAGTTCCACTTCTTGAATTTGTAGTGGTGTTCCTACTCCCGTCATGACTGCAGCTTTCATTTTCATCTCTTACGTTCCCCCGTGTCCTCGGAATTTTTAATAAGCAAACCAAATTGCTTTTTGTTTTGTATATGATGACAGGGAATGAACCGCGTACTCTTTTCCCCATCCGCTTTGTTTCAAGCCGCCAAAAGGACTGGCAAAATCATAACAGCCATATTTATTCACAAAAATCATCCCTGCTTGAAGCTTACTGGCCACACGGTGTGCTCTTGATACATCATTTGTCCAAAGACCTGCCCCAAGACCATAGATTGTGTCGTTAGCCATGGCAATAACTTCTTCTTCTGTTTCAAAGGGAATAATGCAAAGAACAGGTCCAAAGATTTCCTCTTGCGCAATTTTCATCTTATTGTCTACGTCAGCAAAGACCGTAGGGCGAATATAGAATCCGTTTGCATTTTCCCCTGTCATATCCCGCTCTCCACCAGCTACTAATCTAGCACCTTGGCTTTTTCCACTTTCGATGTAGCCTAAAATCCGTTCCATATGCTCTTCAGAAACCTGGGCACCTTGATTGCTCTTTGGGTCGAATGGATCTCCTACTACATAGCTGTTTGCTAGTTTCGAGATGTCTTCAACCACTTTTTCGTACACATCTACATGAGCAAACAAACGAGTTGGTGCTGAACATTTCTCCCCTTTGTGTGTAAACAACCCATAGAACGAACGCTCAATTGCTTGATCTAGATTTGGCGGGTCGTTAAAGATAATGTTAGGAGATTTTCCGCCCAGTTCAAGGGAAACTGGCTTTAAGTTTGAATCCGCAGAATTGTGGACAAGTTTCTTCCCGATATCCGTGCTTCCCGTAAAGGCTACTTTATCAACGCCCATGTGAGTGGAAATATTCTGTCCTGTCTCTCCATCCCCAAGGAGCAGGTTGATGACTCCTTTTGGTAAGAGGTTGGCGCCATCGATTAATTCGAACAGACGAATCACCGAAAAAGAGGTTTTTTCTGACGGCTTTAATAAAACCGTATTTCCCATTGCTAAGGCTGGTGCAAGCTTCCAGGCAGCCATATCGAGCGGGAAGTTGAAAGGAAGGATTTGACCGCACACACCAATCGGATCTCTGGTTGTAACGCTTAAGAAATTTCCATCAACAGGGTTGTTTTCCCCATAATATTTGTCTGTCCATCCTGCATAATATTCAAAAATATCAACGGCTTCTCCCACCGCATCATGATAGGATTCCGTGTATAGCTTCCCGTTGTCCAAGGTCTCAAGCGTAGCCAACTCTGCACGATGCTGATCCATTAAATCGCTGATTTTCCGCAAAATTTTGGCACGCTCTTTACGAGAAACGGTACTCCATGCTCCATGTTCAAACGCGTCGCGTGCAGCTGATACTGCCTGGTCCACATCCGCTTTTGAAGCGGCTTGGAAATTACCAATTACTTTACCATTTGCCGGATTGATGGATTCGATGAATTGGCCGCTTGTGCTATCCATCCATTCGCCATTGATATATAGTTTTTTAGTTGTCTTAAGCCATTCCTTAGCCCATTCCAGTTTCGGCTGTTCGATTCCTTCAAATACTTTACTATTCATTGCTTGTGTCACGTTCATTCCCTCCATTTTGAATCATATTCTTTATTTCTTCTTTTCCTTTTTCCTTCACTAACCGAGCAGTAGCAGTGTAGCCAATCTTTTCTTTTAACTCGACAACCACAGGGATTAAGCTGTTAGCTAGCTCCTCACAGCGCTCTCGATTGGCTTCTGTACCTGTAATACATTTCTCAGTAAATGTAGTAAGTGCTTTTTCAAGCATCACCATCGCATCTAAAATATTGGCACCCGCTGCCCCTTCAAATACGTTTAGCCCTAATTCTCCATGTTCCAGTGTGGTCTGGACGACATGATCACAGCCTATTACTTGAAAGCAGCATTGAATCAACGTTTCCGGTATGACTGGATTCACTTTTCCAGGAAAAAAGGTGGACCCCGCCTGCACAGCCGGCAGCTGAATTTCAGAAAAACCTGCTTCCGGTCCAGATGATAGAAGTCGTAAATCCTTTGCTAGTTTCAGCAAACAGGAAGCAAGTATACGTAATTCACTTGAAACCCTAGCTAGGTCATCGATGTTTTGAGCCGCATCATATAAATTTTCACGATGGGACAACTCCATCCCTGAAACCCCACAAAGTTTGGATACTACTCTGTCCCGATAGGCTTTCGGAGCTCCAACCCCTGATCCGATTACTGTACCGCCTAGATTAATAGAGTGAAGTTTTTTGACTGCGTCTTCTAATGCAAGGACCCTCCGTTTGATCACTTGACTATACCCTCTGAAGGTCTCACCAAGCTGAACCCTCATCCCGTCTTGCAAGCATGTACGGGCAATCGTTGTCACGTCTTGGAACTCTCCTGCTTTTGCCTTCACTACCACGACTAGTTGGTCTAATGCTTTAAAAAGCGGTTGAAAGCTTTTCATGATAGCTAACCTTATGGCCGTGTGACACACATCAGACGTCGACTGGGAAGCGTTTACATGTTCAGCAGGATGCACGGGAGAATAGCTTCCTCTTGGGTACCCGAAAGATTCATTCGCAAGGTTGGCAATGACTTCGTTCACATTCATGTTGGTGCCAATTCCGCCGCCCCCATGCAAAATATCGATGGGAAATTGCTCATGGTGATCACCTTGGATTAAACTGTCGCATGCATGTATAATGGCATTTCCAATTATTTCGTCAAATACCCCTGCTTCCTGATTGGCGAGGGCAGCTGCCTTTTTGACCATGCCAAGCGATTCGATATATGTAGGATACTGGCTCAAAGTACGGCCAGAAAACGAGAGGTTTTGTATCGTTCTCACCGTTTGAATCCCATACAGAGCATCCTTTGGAATTTCAATGACCCCAAAATAATCCGATTCTTCCCTCATTAACAGCATTCAAACCATCCCCATATGAGTCTATTTCTATTGTTATTTTTTTGTTCGTATTGTGAACATAATGTTCATATAAGGAACTTTAGTGCAATTGTAAAATGGAAAATCATTTGTGTCAAACAAAAATTAAAAGTTTTCGGAAATATTTAAAAGGTTAGATTATGGTAAGGTATTTAAGCTATAATGAAAGACATGAAAAAGAATAGTGAATTACAAAACAAGGAAAAAACTAAACAGGAGAATACATCCGTTCAAGCAGTGGGCCGTGCATTATCGTTGCTCCAAATCGTAGCAGAAAGTAGCAACTCTATATCCATTGGCGACTTAGTGGAAAAATCCAATATGAATAGAACGACTGTATGGCGCCTCATAGGTACGCTTGAAAATTATGGGTTTGTAGAACGTGATCCGTTAACGAAAGGGTACCAGCTCGGGATTTCAGCTAATCGACTATCCGCACAAGCAACAAATCATTACGGTTCACTTATCCGACGTGCGCGTAATAGTATGGAGAAATTGAGAGATGAAACCCAAGAAACCGTTCTGCTGAGTGTACCAAAACATTATGGAACTTTAACTGTTGATCAAATTGATCCGGTGCATAGTGTAAGGCTGGTGGATTATGTAAACGCACACTTACCCCTTCATTGTACGTCTAATGGAAAACTGCTTTTAAGCTTGCTCCCTTCTGAAGAACTGGACATTATATTGGGACAGCCACTTGAAAAGGTTACACCGTTTACCATTACAAACCCTGATGAATTACTTGAAGAGATTCAAATCGTACGAAGACGAGGAATTGCTACATCTGTTGGAGAATTGGATGAAAATGAGAACGGCATTTCAGCTCCTATTTTTGATCAGCGAAATAATCTGATTGCATTTATTAGCGTTTGCGGTCCAAGCTTTCGCTTTACAAAGGAAAAAATGTTAGCATTATCGGATCGAATAATCAGTGCCACACAGGAAATTACAAAACACCTTGCATTAGGGAACTAAAATTGGGATGGTTCTTCTTTCCAATATGTATAAACCAAAAGAAGCGTCAATAATTCGAAGTCGAAACATTAAATCAGTAACTTATTTATAGAAAAGGTTAAAGCCCTTCCGTCTTGGAAGGGCTTAGCTTATTAATACAAAATAAATTTAAACCTACTTGTGGCCAAGGATATAGACCACTCTGCAATAATGCCGTCCTTATGTCTCCAGACTGAATTCCTCCAATTATAACCTATTGCTATCTTATTTCTCATGTGCGCTTCATTAATTTCAATTCCAAGGACACCATGATTGGTACTATTATAGGCTCTATTGCGAAAGGTTCATATGCCAGTTAATTACGCAAAAGGTGTGCATTATAATACTATAGTGTTACTGGTGGCGAACCCTCATCACTTTAAGAATGTTCCAAATAAATATAAATATTATTATTTATATTTTTATTAACAATTATAAAAATAATATTATAACCATGGCTGGTCCTGTAGATAAATTGTTGTGAGAAACTCTTTTATTTAGACATTTAAAATAGAGTATCCTATGCAAAAAAAGACTACCAAAGAATCTAGCTGCTATGCCTTATTTCTCTTTACTACCACTGGTAAATTGCTTATAGAAAATTAATTCACAGCAAGATTGCATTTGTAAATCGTGTGAGAACCATTTCCATTCGCATGAAGGATCGGGGGAATTTCCTGTTAATGTGCTCAGTTTTAACTTCATTTGATAAGGGAAATTGTTCGGGATACGCTTTCAGGGCAGCATTTCTTTAACTTAAATGAAACGGTAAAGATCAATATGATTCCAATACATCTAGTGCAATAAAAACCCGATTGCAATCGTAAAAACAAGGATTGTCCTCCGGCAATATAACATAAAGAAACCGGACAAAAACTGCCCGGTAAGGTAAGTAAACTATGCAGAAGGAAGTACCTTCTTACGTTTGTCTTGTACCATAAAGAAAGGTTCAGGGATTTGTTGGTTTTCCGTCTTTTTTAATTCACGGCGAAGTATGCGCCTAATCTCTCTCCGTCTATGAACAGCTTTTTTACCCATTACAAAACCCTCCTTAGAATGGGATTAATGGTTATAATTCTCGTTAATATTCAGGGACATACTTTTCATCAGATTCGAAGTAAAAATCGTAGATATTGTCCCCTGCGGTTAATTCTCGGCAAGCGGAACAATAAAGACTTGCAGGCCAAACTCGAAGTGTTCTTCCACAATTGATACAAGAATCTATCATGACGAACGCCCCTCCTTATTGAAATGATGTTTACGATTCTTATATATCAAAAATTAAAAGTAGTGACAACGCCAATGAAAAACGATTTTATGCCATAAATACCGGTTATTATTTATTTTGAGCAAAATTCTACAGAATTCTAAAAATATCTCATTATCTCTATTAGTTCCTTTGTGTTTGGATGCCTTTTTCAGAACGAAAGTAGGTTGCGCCTTTTCATCAAGCATTGGGGATTTAACATTACTAGAATTCACCTAACGTTAATAACCTGTTACCGATTCGATTTTATAGGTCATACTCCGGATATTCTATACCCTTGTTACACCTAACAAGGGTATTCATTAACCTAACTACATTCTTTAAGGTCTCCCGAGCCATTACTATTGAATGAATTAAGGAATACATGAATTAAAAAGAAGCCAGTTTATACCTGGCTTCCTGTGCGAAATGAAATTCAGCCTGACATTGTGGATTGTAGACCTTTAATATCAAAACCTAATGTTGCTATATATGTGATTTTTGATTTTTGAATATAAACTATACAGTAGCTGTTGTTTCCTTTATAAACAAGTCCTTAGTTTCCATCGAAATAAGTCGATCCAAAACTTGTGTTGCAATGGGATGAGTTCCATAATTCTCTTTCAGCTTCCAAGTAGTCAAGGTGATGGTCCCTTTTCCGCATCTTTGTACAATTAAAGAACCACCAACCTGGCCGACCCACCCTTGAAAGTATCCTGAAATCACTCTAGAGGATCGGGCGATACCAGGACTCCCAAACATATTGATGCTACGGCGGCTTCCAGGTTTTTTGTAGTCACTGAATGGGACAACGTAGTCCGGGATTAGTAGGTCGACCTCCCACCCCATTTCTGGATGTAAAGGGATCCCAGGAAAATGATTAGGATTAACGAAATTAAAGGAAGAGGCACGAGGCCAACTTTCCCCTTCAGGAAGTTCCCTGAAAGTGTAATGTCCTTTGTTCTCAATTCGATCTCCTTCTTCGGCGAGAAAGACAACTTTTCCCCCTTTATGAACGAAATTTAGAATCTCTTCGTCCAGGGTGTCGGTAATAACTGTTAGATTCTCGTCTAAATAATCGATTGTTTCATAACCGTTTAAGTCTAGTTCCGTTAATATCTGTTTATTCAGAGCGTAAACGGAAATCTCCCCTTTACTTCGCTTGATTCTTGGCGTAATGGTCATCTCCTCTTTATTTGTAGCAAGAGTTTGGCCGCCTGTTGTTTTTAGGAGCAGCTCTAACTGATGGAAGCCCGGCAAGGTCACCTCCGGAACTTGAAAGGAAATAGGATCGTTAAGTCTGGTGATGGCTTCTCCTGATGAATTTACGGGTATGCTTCCGCTAAGTTGTGTGCCTGTAATGGACCATTCAACCGCCCCTTCAAAAGGTCTTAAATGGTCATTACATACGATAATATCCAAGTCCACCATTTCCCCTGACCATACATTGTTGGCCATTTTATCTATCAAAACTGTGATGGGACCGTTAAAATCGATCAGTCGCTCGAATCCTTCCTTTGGATTTCTCAGGTAATCAAGCCACCCATTGGTCTCCCACTCAATATCTGTAAATTCTGTTACTACATATCCCGCAATACTTGGTCGCTTCCTCATTTCCTCAATGACCGATTTAACAGCCCGAAACATTCGGTTTTGAGATGCAACCGCTAAATTTTCAAATGAACCAAAGGTTTCATCCAATTGATATTTTGTGAAGTTTTCAAGATAGGTGGTCGGCTTTTTGTAGTCCTCCTGATGGGACTCTTCCCCCTGATTAATGAACCACCATGGCACTCCTTCGTAATGTTCCTTTAGCTTTTCGACACTAGGTAGTCCCCAAACGCCAAACTCAGAAACAATGATTGGTTCCCCCTTAGATTCATATCCATCAACAAAGTTTTTATCTGGGTCACCGATTACGAACTCATCCAGGTCTTTTTTCCATGATATCAACTGATCCGGACATACAAAATACCTATGATGATCATTTATGTCGGTTTTAACATGAGTCCAACCCGAATTGTCACAAATCAGCCTTGTAGGATCCAGCATTTTGATAGAATCATACATTTCCTCCACATGCTTCTGCTTGACCGGGTCATTGGCCAGATCCCATTCCAACCCCCATTCTTCATTATAGATAGACCAGATGATAATGGAAGGATGATTGAAATCCCTTTTTATCATAGCGGTTAATTCGTCCGTAAACCTCTTGGTTGCCTGTGGGGTGAACTTTACATAGTTAGGCGGTTCAGCCCAAATCAGGATTCCCATCCTATCGGCCCAATATAAATACCGTGGGATTTCCACTTTAATATGTTTTCTCAGCATGTTGAAGCCCATTTGTTTGGCAAGCCTGATTTCTTTTTGAATGTATTCATCAGATGGTGCCACGTATATAGTATCAGGATAAAACGCCTGATCTAGTGCACCTCGGATGTAGACCGGTTTGTTGTTTAATGTGATCCTGCCATCCTCAAAAGAGATCTTTCTCATCCCAAATGTACAAGTCATTGAGTCTTCCCCAATTGCTACTTCCAGATCATACAAGTGTGGATTCTCTAATTCCCACAGGACAGGATTAGGAATATTTAATATGTACTCGATATCGTTTGAAGTTAGGAATTCCTTTTGGGATATTACCGCCAAGTCAGTAGAAAGATGATTACAAACTGTAAATAGTGCCTCAGCGTTTCTGGATAACTTACCATTTACCTTCAACTTTACCTTTAATTGCTCTTTATCAGGATCCGGTATGACCTTAACACTTTCAATAAATGTATCAGGTCTTCTTTCTATACCAACACTTTGCCATATCCCGCTTACTCTTGTGTACCAGCTTCCCTGCTTACCGATCGGAATCTCGGCATTATCTTCAGGATCAAAAACTCTTACAGTCAATACATTCTCTTCATCCTGAAGCAGGACCTTTGAAATATCGAATTCAAAGGGGGTAAACCCGCCTTCGTGTTCACCAATATACTGTCCATTGAGCCAAACTTTTGTGTGATAATCAACCGCCTGAAATTGGAGAAAGATCCTCCCTTCGGTTTCCTTGAAAGGGAACCTTTTCTCATACCACGCAGCTCCATTATAGGTAACAAGCTCCTCTCCATCCCTTTGCCATATATGGGGTACCTTCACCTCGTATCCCCCCGGTACCCCTTCTACATGCCAGTCCCGCCATTCGCCTTCATCCTTTTTGTCCGGTCTAAAGGTCCAAACACCATCTAAACTTAACGTTTTTCTCATCTCTTCTCCTCCTCGTGGATATTATTTAATTCCTGTCATTGCAATACCTTTAATGATGTGTTTTTGGAACAGGATAAACACAATTAATGCTGGTAGACTTGCCAGCATATTTGCAGCCATTGGAATAGTAAGTTCCGCTGCATATCCGCTCTGGAAGAGCGGTATACCGATAGGCAAGGTCATCATTTTTTCATCGCTAATCGCGAGGAATGGCCATAAAAAGTTATTCCAGGAACTAATAAATGTAAAAATACCAAGGGCGGCCATAGAAGAACGGGAAAGAGGCAAGAAAATGCTCCACCAAATTCTAAGCTTATTCGCACCATCCATTTCAGCTGCTTCCACAAGCTCCTTCGGAATAGAATCATAGAATTGTTTTAAGATCAACACCCCAAGAGGTGCAGCAACACTTGGAAAAATGATCGAACTGTAGCTGTTAACAAGCCCGCTGTCGACCATCATCAAGAATAATGGAATGATCGTAGCCTCAGTCGGAACCATTAGCCCGGCAATGATTATTCCAAAAACGAGCTTATTTCCTTTGAAAGGGATCGTTGACAAGACGTATGCCGCCATAGAAGTTAACAGCAAGGTTAAAGCGGTCGTCACGACAGCTATATATACACTATTCCAGGTCCATCTCCAAATCGATGCGTTTTCGGAGACATACTGATAGTTGTCCATGGTAAAAGGAGGTTTAATCAGTTCTGTCAGTATAGTCACCGGACTCCCATCCGGTTTTATCGCTGTAATCACCATCCAAAGCATAGGAATCAGCCAGATTATCACAAAGGAATAACTGAAAATATAAAGGAGTGTTCTTCCTGGCTTAATTCTTGACTTGAGTATTTCCATTAGGCATCCCCTCCTCTAATCTTTCTTTGACATAAATTTAAACTGTACGATTGCAAATAGGATCATAACCAAAAACAGCACATAAGACATGGCCGATGCCACACCCATTTCATTGCTTCTGAACCCTGTTTCGTAGATATACTGAACAAGGGTTCTAGTCGAGGTGCCAGGACCACCGTTAGTCATGAGGTAGGATTGTCCGAATAACTTGAATGAAGCAATCGATTGGAGGACGACAACTAACAAAATAACACCTTTTAGTAAAGGGAGTGTGATGAATCTGAAACAGTGCCAGCTGTTAGCTCCATCAATACGTGCTGCTTCGTAATAATCATCCGGGATTTCCTGTAATCCGGCTAAGAACAGAACCATATTGAATCCCACTGTCCACCATATGGTTGCTAGAAGTATTGATAACCACGCAAGGTTTTCACTATCAAGCCAGAAAATTTCTGTGGTTATCCCTATAGATTTAAGCACAGCATTCATGAGACCGGTATAAGGCTGGAGGACGAATACCCAGATACTACTGATGACAGAGATTGATAGAATATGAGGAAGAAAGAATGCCGATCTTAAAAATCCTGTACCCTTAAGTTTGGCGTTTACGATTAATGCCAATAAGATTCCTGTTATTACGAGTGTTGGTGTGGAGATAACAACGAAATAAACTGTATTGCTCAAGGCTTCCCAGAAAAAACTATCTTGAAAAATACTTTTGTAGTTACCGAAACCTACAAACGTCCTCTCATTCCCAATGGACCACTCGTATAGGCTGATGATAAAGCCTTTTACAATGGGGTATAACATAAACCATGAATAAAACAATAAATATGGCGATAAAAACAGCCAGGCAAACAGGTTAAGCGATAATTTCTTCTTGTTTGACAACAAACCTATAACTTTATTCGCTTTCCTTTTTTTTTGTTGTTTTTTGTTTTCGTTGACTATCGATACTGGTTCCACACTTTTACCTCCTTCTTTCAAAATCGGAATGAATCATACCCATTTTACAAAGGGGGCCCCTGGGAAGGGGCGACCCTCTAATCTTATTATTTAGATAGCAACTGATTAACTTCCTTTTCGGCTTTGGTCATCACTTCGTCAACCGAAGCCTGTCCATTCATCACTAAATCAAAGTTTGCACGCAAGGCATCACCTATTGGCATTAACTTTTCGGAGCTAGGCATGAAATTAACATCGTCGATAACTCCTACATAATCCTTTCGATACGGCTGCTCAGTAAATTCCGTTGATTCAATAACTTCAGGTTTACTTGGAACGTGCCCAGCTTTTGACCACATGGCACCGTTTTGGGCAAGCCAGTTTGCGAAAGTGACAGCAGCCTTCTGCTTTTCGTCATTTACCTCCTTCTGGACTGGCAATACGATCGTATGGGAATCTCCCCAGGTAGCTTTTTGATCATAAAGCTGCGGGATGGTGGTCACTCCAAATTCAAGAGACTTGTTCTTTTCATATGTCCCGGTAGACCAGACTCCATTGAAATTAACGGCAGCTTTTCCGGCAGCAAAAATCTCTCCACCATTTTTCACATTTTTAGGCCAAAGTTTATCCTCGTGTACCAAATCTGAAATAAACTGTAATGCTTCCTTACCCTCATCATTGTTAAAGGCTGCTTTTTTTCCATCCTCACTTAGAAGCTCACCGTCCATTTGGCTGTATAGTGCCCACCACATCCAAAATGGGTTATTACCATTTGAAGTCCCAACGAAAGGCATTATATCCTTCGGTGCTTTTTTCTGTACTTGTTTCAGAAAATCTATGAAACCCTCTGCTCCAGGCTCAATCTTGGGGTTACCATCGCTGTCTAATAAACCGGCATCCCCAAGAATCTTCTTGTTGTAAAACATGACCATTGCGTGTGTATCAAGTGGAATGGCCATATGTTTATCGTTGAATACAGTGGCGTTTAAGATGTTCTCATTGAAAGATTCCCACTTGACCCCAGCTTCCTCTGCGATAGGGTCGAGTTCGTAAACCATATCTGAAGGAACAATCTCCCCTAGATATGAAGTGTGTGCCACCGCCACATCAGGGGCTTGCTTTGATACAACGGCCGTGCGCAGCTTCGTATAGTATTCTTCCCATTTCAAATTCAACATCTCAACATGGATATCTGAATTTGTTTTATTGAATTCCTGAACCATGGCTTTCATGTAATCGCCGTCACCCCCACTAAAGGGAACCCAATATTTTAGCTCAATTTCGTTGTTACCGCTTTCATTTTGACCTTCACTTGAGCTTGCGGATTCTGAATTACTGCAACCTGTGAAGATTGATAATGTTAAAAGCATGACGCAAACCAATAAATAAACCTTTTTCATTGCATTTCCCCCTTACTTAGTTTTAATTTTCTGAATTTTAATATAACACGGTTTTATTTTCTATTACAACCTTTATTGTAATAGAAGGTAAAAAAATTTTAATAGTTGATACAAGGTTCATATTCTGGAAAACAAGAAAATGCTGTTGACATTGTCTACAGCACATAAGAAAACTATATTTTCGATGAATGAAAGATTTTCAAAAGTATCCCTTGTTCATGGTTACCAAAACGGTGTCCAAAGAGGTTCATTCCACCCGAATTTAAAGCATCTTTCTTGACGCCAAACTTTATTGAGATATAGGGCTTTGAGTGTAGGGACAACTCCATCAATGTTACATCTGATAGCCTAACTCCGTCGACAAAGGATCCCTTCTTGTTAATTGTCCATGTTTTTAGAAGACCAAATTGCGTATTTTCAGTAAGCCACCATTCAGGAGTAAAGTTTCCTCGTTCACCCCCGAAATCACCAGGGCACGTCCACGTTCCTATTTCGATACCATTAACCCAAACTGTGATATCTGAAGGCCAGTCAAACTTATGATAAGGAGCCTCGGAGCATAACTCCGCCATGATTTCTATTTGGTCACACTTTGAATCATCTGGAACCCTGTTTGGGAACCTATATTCAATAAACCCACTCCGAAACCAAATTAACTCAGCATTTTTTCGGTCCGTTTCATAAAAAGTTCTGGGATCATCTAGCACCCCCAAAAAGTCTGTATCGCTGACTAATCCGCAGGTTGGCTCTACCTCACAATCTGTATACTCGCCAATTGGCATATCAATGGAAATCACATTCTCCTCACTATGTGTCTCCTTCCTAAGTTTAATGATTATCTGATCATATCTCTTTGAGCTCACTTTCTGCATCCCTCGGCCTGGTACCTGCTCAGTTGATATTAGGCCTGCATCCTCCAGCTTTTTTATATTTACCGCTGTAGTAGAAAAAGGCAGGTCCATCATTTCGGCTAAATCATTGACATTTAACGGACCCGAAGTAAGGATCTCTAGTATGTTCATCCTATGCTCATTTGACAGCGCCTTGCATATTACAATGGCTTCCTCTAAGGTTAATTGTAAGGTCCTCATAAATAAACTCCCTTTAAACTCCATTTGAAAATTATATTATCATAAAGACTGAAACTTCACATTTTTCTTTTATGGAATAACTATCATTACCTACTACTTAAATCAAAATTGAAGGTCATTATACTACGAGTGAAAACATATCACTTAAAGGCTGTTCCAAAAAATAATAAATATTATCAACTATATTCATATTAACAATAACATAAATATTAGTAATATAATCGTCACAACGCTAGTGATAATTTATTGTGATAAGCTCAATTATCATGAGCTTTAATATAAAGTGCCCCATGCAAAAAAGACTACCAAAAGATCTGGCAGCCTTTCTTTTCCCCATTCACTGAGGCCTAGTAAGTTATTTAAAGAAAATTAATTAATAGCAAGATGGCGCTTGTAATTGGTGTAAGAACCATTCCATATCGCAAGACGGCTCGCGGTAGTTTTCTGGTTAACTTCGCTCCCAGGTATGTACCAATGATTGTTCCTGAAGCAACTTTTAAGAATAGTGCCCCTCCCAAGTAGCCATTTTGAATGAAGCCAAAGGAAGCGAATAAGGCAATTGGCAGAATCACAAGCATGGTCGTTCCCACTGCAATCCTAATCGGGAAATGAAGCCATTTAATCAGGGACAATTGGATAAAAGGGGCAGCACCTATTCCACAAATCCCGGATATTAATCCATTCCCCATTCCAACGGCCATATATTTCATTGTTTTCAGCTCGGATTCCTGGTTTTGTTCTTCCAAGTTTAAATTCGTCCTCAGCCAAAGTAGCAGTCCGGATAAAGCTAAGCCTCCCACAGTGAAAAACATTAACACATTTGAATCGATAAACGGAGTCAACTGGGTGCCAAGATAAGCGCCAATCCCTCCAAAAAACCCTACTTTTAAGCCTTGCTTTAAATTTAAGTTTCCTTCCCGAAAATGACTCCAGCTTCCCGTCAATGTACTTAAACACATAACGGCCATTGCGGTCCCTAAAGCCGTATGGATTGGTACGTGAAAAATCGTAACAAGAATGGCAATGATAAATCCGGAACCCCCAGCTCCAATAAATCCTAACACGACCCCAAGGAAAAGCATTGTAATGGTAATACTCATTTTTATTTGAGTATCTCGGGTATATTTAAATGCCAATCTGTTTGTTTTTGAAACAGATATCCGGCATCAATGAGTTTTTGTTCCTCCAATGGCGCCGCTATTAGCTGGATGGCCATAGGAAGATTGCTATTTTTTGTGTAACCAGCAGGGAGTGTCAGGGTGGGAACACCTGCATTTGTAAAAGGAAGATTAAAAGCCGGTGAACCCGTTGCTAAAATTCCCTCTGGGGCAGGGGTTGGTGTTGCCGCTGTCAATAAGAGATCCACCTGTTTGAACAGATCACTTACCTCTTGCCGGAATACAGTTCGAATTCTCTGTGCCTTTAAATAGTCATTTGCTTTGATCTGAAGTCCGTCCCGAATGAACTCTTGGAGGAAAAAGCCAAATCGGGAGGCATCCTTCAAAAACTCCTCTTCATGAAAATGGGCAACTTCAGATTTCATTACGATATGGTGTGCGGCATTGGCAGCCTCTAAACTATCTGGGAGACGGATGTAAGTGATAGTAAAGCCCATTCTCTCAAACTCTCGAATTGCCTCCTCCATTGTCCTTTTTACCTCAGCATCTGTATCTTGGAAATAGTCATCGATGACAACACCGACTGTATATCCTCGTTGCTCCTGGATACGAAGATTTTGCTTTGGTAATGTCCATGTAGCTGAGTCGTCAGGATCTGGTCCGGAAATCTCATTGTATACAAGAACCGTATCTTCAACGGTACGAGTAAAAGCACCAATGTGATCCAGGCTCCAACTGGCTGGGATGACACCCGCCTTGCTGATTCTTCCATATGTTGCTTTTAGAACGGTTAATCCATTGTAGGCAGCAGGTCTGGATAAGGAGCCCGCCGTCTGGGTTCCTAATGAAAGCATGGCCATCCCTCCTGCAACAGCGGCAGCGGATCCAGAGCTTGAACCACCTGGCGTATGATTTAGGTTCCAAGGGTTCCTCGTTTCTGGAGGTCCCCCCCAGTTCGCAAATTCAGTTGTAGTGGTCTTCCCAAGCAGGATTGCTCCTGAATTTTGTAGTTTTTCAATGACTTTGGCATTCCGGTCAGGAATGAATCCTTTATTAACAAGGGATCCGCCTTCAGTAGGGATCCCCTTTGTATACATAATGTCCTTCGCTCCATATGGAATGGCAAATAACGGTGGCAGTTCATCAGGGTCCTTCATCTTCATTTCAAGTGCCTTTGCCCGTTCTACCGCCTGCGCCTTCTCCACTCTTACCCATGCTTTTACTTGGGGGTCAACTTTATCAATTTGATCGATGAACAAGGAAACCAATTCTGTGGGGGAAATCTGTTTTTCTCGTAATAACCGATGAGAATCTGCAATGGTTAAGGTAGATGTAGAGGTTTTAATCAATGGTCAAAACTCCTTTCGGTCCAAAAAGCGGCTCCGTTTCTTTTGTAATCTTATATCCTCTAATTACTTGAAGTTCATTGGAATAGGCATGATATAAATCCCCTGTAAAAAGTCCAAAAAGCTCAATTTTCTTCTGGTTTCTGCAATTTTTACAGTATCTACTTCAAGATGGAGTGCTTTCCATGGGGTACTGTCAAGATTGTGTGCCACTTCCTTTCCATCCGGACCAAAGGCACAGCTTAACCCAAAGAATTGAGATTTAATATCTGAACCTAAATGATTTATAGTCTCTTCCCCGGCCTTATTAACTCCCATTACATAAAGGCCATTTTCCCTTGCTCTTGCCTGACATTCTGACAGCCAAGCATTCTTTCTCTCTTCACCACCAGCAGCTGTTGGGATCACGATTAAGTCTGCCCCTTGTAAGGCTAAGGCTCTCGATGCTTCTGGAAAGGACCGGTCAAAACAGATTAATATGCCAACTTTGATTCCCTTAATCTCAAACACTGGGTATCCTAAACCTCTTGAGAAATACAGGGTTTCGTCTGTTGTTAAAGTAGCGAGTGATAATTTGGGAATATGGGTCTTCCGATAATAACCCACCATTTCTCCCTCATCGGAAATGACAATTGCTGTATTATAATAGAGAGTTTTACCCCCTTCCAAGTCCTTCTCAAAAATGGTGATGATTGCAAACACTCCTGCAGCTTTTGCCTTTTCCGAGAAAAATTGAAAGGTCTCCCCTTTTAATGGTTCAGCAAGATCAAAAAAAGTTTCATCCCTGACTTTACAAAAATAAGGCAATGTCATCAGCTCAGGGAAAACAATAAGATCTGCATCCGGCACTTCCAGTAAAGCTTTGTCGAACTGAGCAGCTAGCTGCTCAATCCGACCATGATAGCCCTTTTCTTCAATATTTGGACCACTTTGTAGTCCCACTACTTTTAATTTCATGTGGCCTTCTCCTCCTTATCACTCGGGAACGAAATCTGTATTGACGATATCCTCATATTTCATATTATTTTTTATATTCCCAACAAATTTTTGCATGTCGATGGCATTCTTAAACGCTTCTTCCGTAATGTCAACATCTTGAGGATATACATTGCTTTCAATCATCCGTTGTACTGCTTGTTCTACCACCTTTGCATCAAGTTCTGGGAATTCCTCTTTGGCTACTGCTTTTGCAACTTCAGGGTCTTTATGCATTAATGCAAGTGATTCCTTCATGGACTTTACAAAGCGTTTTACCAAATCAGGATTTTCCTCGATTAGTTTTTGAGATGTGTTAAAAGTAGAAAATGCATATTCTGGGTAGTCTTTGGTGAAATCATAGACTACGGTTAACCCTTCTGATAAGCCTTGTTCCACTTGCGGCTGATAAGCAACAGCAATATCGGCTTCTCCAGCAAGGACAGGGCCCAACTCCGAACCATTCTGTACTTCTGTCACCTTTACATCCTTTTCATAATCAAGGCCGTTATCTTCAAGCAAACGTTTCAACAAGGTATTGGATGTTCCTGGTGCTAACCCAACAACAATGCGTTTCCCTCTTAGGTCAGCAGGTGATTCAAATTTAACATCTTTATTTGCAAGCACCCAAACTGGGGCACTATTTGCTACAGCACTTATTGCTTTTGCGTCTCCTCCCTTTTCTTTAGCAAATCCTACGTGCTCTGGGCCATGAACAGAAAATTGAGCTTCACCAGAAAGAACAGAGGCTAAAGCGGTAGGCCCCGTACCTGCAGACCGAATATTTGTGATTTCAATTTTATTATCCTTAAAGATGCCTTCGTGGTGTCCAACATACACTGGCAAATAGAGGAGTGAATGAAAGGCCTCGGTTACAAGCACCGTATCCATCCCGCCGCTTTGTTGATTTGTTGCTGAAGCCGTCTTTGTTGAAGACGAAGCCCCTCCTGAACAAGCTGCTAAAATAAGCATGGTCAGTGAAATGAATGTGCCAAACAAGTATTTCTTCATATATTCTCCCCCTTATTAATTCTCCCTTTGTTTATTTGAAGCTTCCCATGGAATTAAGCGACTTTCCATTTTTGATACACCCACATAAAGGATGATAGCAACGGCCATTAAAGTTAGTACGCCTACCCATACAACATTCAGGTTAAATAGGTTTCCGGCAACGAATATCATTCTCCCTAACCCTTTATCGGATGAAATGAATTCCCCACCGATAACAGCAATAAGAGCAAAACCGATATTTAAACGAAAGGCGGAAATGATCCATGGCAAGGAGGACGGGATGACAACCTTTTTAAAAATCTGTCCCTTTGTCGCACCAAGTGATTTCATCAGATTGATTAAATTAGAATCAATTTGATGTGTCCCCTGATAAGCGGAAAGCAAGGCTACAATAAAAGTGGCAATGCTAGCCAGGGCAATTTTCGAAAACATCCCTGATCCAAACCAGATGATAATCATCGGAGCAAGGGCGATCTTGGGCAGACCATTTAACGCGACAACAAATGGGTCAATTATGTTGGCGAATGTTTTCGAGTACCATAGAAGCAACCCAATAATAGATCCGAGCAGACTTCCAAGAACGAAGCCGAAAATAGTGCCGTATACAGTGGCGAACATATCTGTAAATAATTGGCCGCTTTGGACTAACCGAACGCTTTCTTCCCAAATTCCACTTGGAGATCCCATTAAGAATGGATTGATCATTTGAAATCGTACTGCAAGCTCCCAAACCGCCAGTAAACCTAGGATTATACCTAGCCGACAGAGATTTATGAAGAGAATGGGGGTGCTTTTCCTTTTCACTTTCCTGATCTTTTGTTTTGTTACATTTTCAACTTGGATCATTTCCATTATGATGACCTCCCTATTTGAATATCTAAGTCAGCCCATATATTTTCAAAGAACTCATTGTACCTCTGGTCAGCTCTTGCCTTCATTCCTGATCCGAGCCTTTTGGCCAGCCCAACGTCATATATCTTCTTAACAGATGTCGGGCGCTGGGTCATCACGGCAATTCGGTCAGACATCGCAATGGCTTCCCCAATGTCATGGGTTATTAATACAGCGGTCTTCCCAAAGTCCCTTAAAATCCCTAGGATTTCTTCTTCCAACACTAGTCTGGTTTGATAGTCCAAGGCGGAAAAGGGTTCATCCAACAGGATAATATCGGGGTCAATGGCCAACGTTCTGATTAATGCAACCCTTTGCCGCATCCCTCCCGATAAGGTCGCTGGATAGGCCTTCGCAAAATCAGCCAGTCCATATTTCGCTAAATATTCTAAGGCAATGTCTTCCCTTTCTTTCTTCGCAATCCCTTTGACTTCAAGTCCAAGACTTACGTTATCCAATATGGTGCGCCAAGGAAACAGCAAGTCCTTCTGCATCATATATCCAACATGTCCCGTCGAACTTCCAATACTCTCTCCGTGTACCTTTACATTCCCTTCAGATGGTTCCATAAGGCCTGCAATGATATTAAACATGGTGCTCTTTCCACATCCGCTTGGGCCCACAATACTGATAAACTCTTTTTCTTTTATATCAAGGGTTATGTCCTTGATTACCTGGATTACATTTTCATCACTATCATAGAAATGTTTCTTCACTCCTCTTAGTTCAATCGCAATTCTTTTTTCCACATCCACCATACTCGTTTTTTCCAAATAAGTTTGAACCATTTCAGAAGATCACCTCTCATAATTTGTAATGATGTCTTTACAACTGGATGTAAAAAAATAATAGAACTTCATAAGGAGTTTTATTATGAAGATGTGAACAGAATCAATGAGTTTCTATTATTTATGATATAAAGCCTAAACTTTATACCATCGCCATCTCTTAAGTGAATTATATGTTGATAGATTTTGGATGTATATTGTGTTGTAACAAAATCTGACGCTGTTTTTTGCTTTGATTGAAAATACGACAAAAAAGCCTTCCATTGTAGATGGAAGACATCTTATGTTATTTATTATCTGAAACCCATTCATTGTCATTATTTAAATATATATTTGGCTGCTGTCTTGTTTGATCAATTTCAAATCGAAAATGAGAACCAAGATAAACCACTTTTACTTTTTCCATAGGCAACTCATTTGTGGTAAAAACAATCCCTTCCCACAGCATCAAAGGAGTTCCTTCGGTGACATTCAGTAACTCAGCTTCTTTCTCATTGGCTGGGACCGCCTGAAAGGTTTGTTTCGACCTTTTGGGAAAGATGCCTTTTTGTGCAAATAAGGAATAAAGCTCTTCGAGATTCTCCTCAAGCAAATTTGGATACAATTTAACAGGAATAATAGAGGTCCTTATAGCCAATGGTTTCCCTATGGCATATCTTAATCGAACAAGTTCAAATACCTCATCCCCTTCTTCTATACACAATGACTTAGCTAAACTGGAAGAAGCAGGGTAAATCTTTTTATCAATCAGCTTCGCACTATGACTGAATCCGAATATTTCCATCTCTTCAGCAAATGTCCTAAATATAGTAGCATCCCCAGTAAATAAAGGGGAAGATACAAACGTACCAAGCCCTCTCCTTTTAGTTAAATAACCTTCCTGAACTAGCTCAGATAAAGCTTGTCTGACAGTGGGACGGCTTATATTATGCATTTCGGAAAGGTTGTGTTCTGTTGGGATTTTTCCCCCACTTTTAAAAACTTCATTTTCAATCTGCTTGATGATCCACATCTTTAATTGAATATAAAGCGGCAGTCTGCTGTTTTGATCCATCCTCTCAATCCCTTTTTATTAGACGTTAGCAACTTATTTAAAATCAAGTATAGCAAAGGAGTTATTCTCTTTTAAACGATTAATTTCTATAAAAATACATTGGAAACACGAAAAATTCTCGTACTCGCCACCTTACAAGATACTTCCACTCTTTTAGCTCTTTAACCATAGACACACCTTCCACTTAAGGTGAGGTGAAAGAAAAGTAGCCAGCAATCCGCCTTTTCGTAGGATTGCGCCGAATAGCGGAGGAAACCTGCAAGGGAAGAGGTCTCGTTCTCCATCCATTGCTGAAGGTTCCCCAGTTCCGAAGCGGTCTTCTTTACCGCCATCTGCGACTCGGGCATTTTTTTAAAACTTTTTGAAATTTTTTCAAAGCCCCCGCCTAAAATTTTTTAAAAACTTTTCTAAGGGAAGACCGGCGCCAGGGAGGGGCTTTTCCGAGAAAGGCCGTTGTACACCCTAGGGAACCCTCTTTGAACTTGTTTCGGATGGAATCGCAGATGTCGGCCACTTCCCTCAGGTGTTCCGGGGTGACCTTAAGCCGGCCTAGTGTTCATTCAAGAATTTCTTCTCCCCATGTTCGTCGACTATACTAACAATCGACTGTCCATCTACCCCTCCACAGCCTTTCTTTCGTTTCACACGTTGCATGCTTCCCATAGGATGACCAGGATAATTTTGACATGGATAAGGATATTTGTCCGAACACATTAATTTTTAATTTCATAGAATATGACGAATAATGTATAGGAGGGAATTTATGCTCAGCGGTAATAAAGAAGAAAGATGTTTTAACTGTGGAAAAAGAGATTGCCAATGCAAAAAGAACGAATGTTCTAAATGTGAAAAAATAAAATGCCAATGTAAATCTGAACAGAAAGTTAAAGTAAAAGTAAACTACCAAGGTGGTACTCCTGGTGCTCCGGGCCCTACTGGTGCTACTGGTGCTACTGGTGCTCCGGGTGCTACTGGGGCTACTGGGGCTCCGGGCGCTACTGGGGCTCCGGGTGCTCCGGGCGCTCCGGGCGCTACTGGCGCTCCGGGTGCTACTGGCGCTACTGGCGCTACTGGGGCTCCGGGCGCTACTGGGGCTACTGGGGCTACTGGGGCTACTGGGGCTCCGGGGGCTCCGGGCGCTACTGGGGCTCCGGGCGCTACTGGTGCCACTGGCGACCCTGGTCCTACTGGAGCTACTGGCGCTACTGGTGCTCCGGGCGCAACTGGTGCCACTGGCGACCCTGGTCCTACTGGCGCTACAGGTGCTCCGGGCGCAACTGGTGCCACTGGCGCAACTGGTGCCACTGGCGACCCTGGTGCTACTGGCGCTACTGGTGCTCCGGGCGCAACTGGTGCCACTGGCGACCCTGGTCCTACTGGCGCAACTGGCGCTACTGGTGCTCCGGGCGCAACTGGCGCTACTGGTGCTCCGGGCGCTACTGGTGCCACTGGTGCCACTGGCGACCCTGGTCCTACTGGCGCTACTGGTGCTCCGGGCGCTACTGGTGCCACTGGTGCCACTGGCGACCCTGGTCCTACTGGCGCTACTGGTGCTCCGGGCGCAACTGGTGCCACTGGCGCTACTGGTGCCACTGGCGACCCTGGTGCTACTGGAGCTACTGGCGCTACTGGTGCCACTGGCGACCCTGGTCCTACTGGTGCTACTGGTGCTACTGGCGCAACTGGTGCCACTGGCGACCCTGGTCCTACTGGTGCTACTGGTGCTACTGGGGCCACTGGCGACCCTGGTGTTACTGGAGCTACTGGCGCTACTGGTGCTCCGGGCGCAACTGGGGCCACTGGCGCTACTGGCGCTACTGGTGCTCCGGGCGCAACAGGCGCAACTGGTGCTACTGGTGCGGCAGGAGCTGGAGCTATAATTCCACTAGCATCTGGTACTCCAAATGCATTAGCTACTGTAGCAGGCGGGGCAGCTGATGTTGGAGCTATTGTTGGATTTGGAGAATCAATCCCAAATGTAAGTTTAGGGGCTGGAACAATAAATCTTCAAGGTTTGGTGAACCTTGCGTTTTCAGTTCCTCGGAATGGAGCCATTACCTCATTAGCTGCCTTCTTTAGTACAACAGCTGCACTAAATCTTAACCCTGCTGTTACAGCAACAATTCAAGCTCAAGTATGGCGCTCCACTTCATCATCCAACATTTTCACTCCAATTCCTGGCGCTGTTGTAACATTAGCACCATCTCTTACAGGGTTAATTGTTATTGGAACTATTAGCAGTGGCACTGCGACTGTAAATATACCAGTAACCGCCGGAGAACGTCTAATAATGGTCTTTTCTGTAACATCTCCAGGTGGTCCAGCATCTGTTGTTACCGGAGTTGCAAGCGCAGGTATTGGAATCAGTTAATTTAAAGATTAGATTACTATTCTTTGGAGATTGGAAGGTTTACTTTTAAGTAATCCTTCCTTTTTACTGGTTCCTTATATACTTTGTTTTAGTTATATTTCAAAATTCCGGATTGGACCCATCAGTTATTTGAAATCAATTAATAAAGGGCGAGCAATAAGATAGGTTCCAGGATAGCGATACTGTTATACTTAAGGTATCGATAACATATTTGCCCCTTGTTTTATTATTAATTAAGTGTTCCGATTACGCACTAATTAGATTTAAAATCTATTAAACTTTAATTTAAGAACTTTTAATACTATGGAGGATTTTCTAGTACGGAAGGCAGGTTGGAAGGGAAAATGATACAAAATAGAACCTTTTGGGGGAAGTATCTTACCAATACTCAATTAGATCTTTCTATTGCCAGCTATACAAAAGTTCCTCTTACTTGGGGTGAAGATAGCTATATTCCCGAATTTAACAAACTGTATTTCATTATGGAAGGTGAAGGATTTGTAAGGGTAAATGATAAGACGTATTACCCTAAACCTGGTGAACTTTATTTGCTTCCTTCTGGAACCGTCCAAGCATATGGCACAATTAGTGGTAATACATTCGGCAAATATTGGTGTCATTTTACATCCAAACTAAACGACTCTCAATTATTTGATTTGATAAAGACTCCTGTTTTCCTTAAAACTCACAATCAGGAACAACTTAAAAGTAAATTTGAACAGCTTATTTTTTACTCGGAAAAAGAAGACATCTCCAGTGGGTTTCGTGTTCATGCAATTTTGTTGGATTTTATCGCGGAATTTATTGAAAAAAGTGGCACTGTCAATTTAAACACTAGAACTGTTCCGTCATACGATAAAATGGACGATATTGTTCAATATATAGAAGAAAATCTTGATGCACCACTATGTGTAGATGACTTAGCTAGTATTGCTAATTTTCATCCGAATTACTTCATTTCAGTTTTTAAAAAATACACCGGGCTTTCCCCTATCCAGTTTATTAATCGGCAGCGTATGGAAAGAGCTAAGCACTTATTGATTACAACTGATTATAGCGTATCAACAATAGCTGAATCTCTAGGATTCGATCTTTCCTATTTTTCTCGTATGTTTAGGGTACACATCGGGTTTTCACCCACTAATTATCGGGATATGGTGTCTATGTCTGCATTATCAAAATATGGTGAATAATAGGTGTATAAGGAACTAATTCTTTTTCAAAGTGCTCCATACTGTCGAATTCCTGCAGGTAAAGTAGCTCAGACTTTATGATAATCCAAAGAGAATTTTCCATGACTGCGTAATCTAAACAATTTCCCTTTACGAGACATGCATTGTATAATGCCATGCTCCTTTAATGTTCTTTGATATTTTTTCATTTTGTAATGCCAGCCTTGAGCGGAATGGAGGATGGCTCGATCTTCTTATTTTAAACGCTAAGCTACTTGTTCCAACATATCACTTACAAGTTGATAACTGGTCGTTTCAATACTTTTTAGGTAATGATTTCGCCATTACATAAATTAAGATTGGGTGAAAAATATAAAAACACCCCAAAACCGTTAGATTTGTGTCTAACTATTTAGGGGCAGTTCAGAAATATTGACTTTAATCGATCACATTAAGGTGCAAACATAACTCTGGAAAGAAGTTAGTGTATTTCCAGCCAGTATTACTCTATTTCCCCTATAATATTAAATCATATGCAAGTTCAATCACCAATCTATGGGAGATAAATCATTCTTCCTTAGGGTATTGGTATTAATAGACATATTTTAGATTCAATATTTATCTCTGCAACATTATAGAATAGTAATTAAGGCAATACATTACCTGCAGCACGATAGATGCCATACCACTCCTCACGAGTAAGAGAGATCTCAGAAGCCTTACAGCAATCCTTTAAACGGACTTCATTCATCGTACCGATAACCGGTTGCATGTTTGCTGGATGACGCAATAACCAAGCTATAGCGATTGTTGTATTGCTAACTTCATATTTGTTAGCAACTTCATTAACCTTTTGATTCAATTCAGGAAACTTGTCGTTATCTAGGAATACCCCCTCAAAAAATCCGTATTGGAAAGGAGACCATGGCTGAATGGTAATATCGTTTAGTCTGCAGTAATCAAGGATGCTGCCGTCTCTGTTCACTGCAGCATCATTTTCCATGTTTACATTAAATCCATTAGAGATCATATTTGCGTTGGTAATACTTAATTGAAGCTGATTAGCAACTATTGTTTGCTTCACCGACTTCTTTAATAATTCAATCTGCATTGGATTCTGATTGGATACACCAAAGTGACGAACTTTTCCTGACCTTTCAAGAATATCGAAAGCCTCTGCTACTTCTTCTGGATCTACCAACGTATCCGGACGGTGTAGCAATAGAATATCCAGGTAATCTGTCTTCAATCTCTTTAAGCTTCCATCAACGGATTCTAAAATATGTTCTTTTGAGAAGTCGAACATTCCCTCTCTAATACCGCACTTAGATTGCAGAAAAATCTTTTCACGTATATCATCGTTCATATGGATGGCTTCAGAAAAAATTTCCTCACATGTTCCGCCCCCATAAATATCCGCATGGTCGAAGAAATTCGCACCTAATTCAAGCGCTGAATGGACAAAGTGCTCAGCCTCAGCCTTTTCCAGAGAATTAATGCGCATACAGCCGACAGAAACAACCGGCACCTCTAAAGTACTTTTCCCAAGTTTCATAGTCCTCATGATTTATCCTCCTTGTTTATAATTATTTTATTTATAATGTTTAAACACTTTTTATGCTGGTGGCAAAGGTGTATGAATAAGACAAATAGAAATTGTATGTATCCTTTATGATTGTAAAACACAGATAAAGCGTTTACAAGAACTTAATACGCATTAATAACTTTGTCTTCTTTGTAGAAGCGTTGCTTTTTAGAGAATCATGCGTCTTAAAGTATTTAATATTAGTAGTCATCTATACACGAAAAGGGCGTATTAGTCCAAGAACTTCTAGGTTGCAACATAAAGCTCTTATTGAGTAAGTTTAAAAGCGAACCTCTTTGTAACAATATAAGAATAATATAAAAACACCTACATTGAGTTTCCTTCCAATCCTGTCCAAGCATGGGACAATAGAAAAAGCTAAGCACTTATTTTACAACTGAATATAGTGTATCAACAATAACGGAATCTTTATGCCTGGATCTTCTTCACGAATGTTTAGGGACCAAAACGGATTTTCGCCCACTAAGCCTATAGCACATTCTATATGGAATTAAAAACAGACCCCGTACTATGACGGGGTCATCAGGTCAGAGTAAAGTTCTTAAGATAAATCTGTATTTATGGATAGGGTTTATTGATTTTTTTGGATTCCATTCTTAAAATCTTTTATGGATAAAATGTATTAGCTGGCGTAGTGGTAGGACACCATCGTGAGTTTAAGAGAAACTTAATAAGACTATCCTTTGCCCTCTCTGTTCCAATATACCGCAAAGCCTCTGCGGCATGAGCACGAACATATCGATTCTCATCATTTAAAGCTAGTTCCAATTCAGGGACTGCTGTATCTGCATAAGAACTAAGGCGTGCGAGAGACAGACATGCCATAAAACGAACTTGATTGTCAGAGTCTTGTAAACACTTAGACAATTCGTTAGCAATAATTTCTGAATGGCTGCCATTCATAGAGAGCGCTTCCACTATAGTTCTTCGAACGTATACAGAAGAATGGTTTTTTAGGCAGTCAATCAAATAAGGGACTGCTTCTCCTGCAAGATAGCCCTGTTCGCCTAGAGCAAAAGCTGCATGTACTACTGTTTCGACCCGACTGTTTTCCAAAGCTGATATTAAACCAGGAATTGCTTCTGGACCAGCTATTGATAATCCATACGCAGCAAGCCGAGAAACATTCGTGTTCTCATGGTGAAGGGCTTGTAAAAGACCTTGTACACCGGCCTTTCCGCTGCAGGCAAGTTCATAAGCTGCATTTAATGCGACAGGCTCATAATGATGTTCAATGGATTTAACCAACTCTTCTACCTGCATTACATCTTTGGGCTGAGTATCAGCCATGCTACCAATTTTTCCATGTAACCAATTCCAAGTATCTTCCCACATCACATTATGTTCACCTGGTAGGGCCTTGGCTGAGGAAGGTTTAACCCATGCCTTTTCGGAATTATTCCAGCTAGGTGATTCAGGTAATTGAGTTCTCATAAATTCAAACTTTAACATAAAGCGAGGTTGTCCGAGTTTGTTTGGTGTAGCCCGATGCCATATATCATAATGGATTAACGCAAATGTCCCTGCTTTTCCACTCGCTAATGCCTCCTCTTTTGGGTCGTCGGTTTCAAAAATACGAGTCTCATAATTTTGTGTACCAGGCATAATTCCTGTTGGGCCAAGCTCTACTGGTGTATCTTGAGGAAAGTACATTATCATGGCCCACCAAGGGTGATGATTTCTCATTCTCTCATATCCCCAGTAGCTGTCTTTATGCCATCCACCAGCCACAGGAGAAGCATTATAATGCCCATGTCTGTGGGCATGAAGCATATAGTTCGGACCTAATACACTGGTTAATGCACCAGTAATAACAGGGTTATCGAATACCTTTTGCACCTCTTGAATTCTAGGCAATATATTATTTCCAGGGTTCCCTTCTTCTTCATACACTTTTTTTAGCTGCGTATTAAGATTTTCATGAAATTCCTCAGGAAAATCAGTTTGAAGGATAAGATAGCCATCAGTAATGAATTTCCTCATCTGTTCATCTGATAATAATGACGGGGTATCGAGTTTCAGTTGCGTCATAAATTCCCTCCTAAAATAAAGTTTCCCACTACACTTTGATTATAGAGGAGGTTTTGTAGTACCAGAATGGATTAAACTAAGGTAGATTTGTATAAAATTAAGAAAGTTGATGAATCTGTGATCACGATGCTCTAGAATTTATCAATTCTTTTTTTGTTTATCTTTCTTTTATATTAAAAGTTTAAAGTTTAAAATAAGACAGCGAACGTAGCACTTAACAAGTCAGATTTTAGTACATTGTTTTTTCTTACCACCATGGAAGCGCTTGGTTTATAGCTGATTAATCTCCTTTTTTCTGGATTATCCAATGCGGTTATGGATCCAGCTTGGTGGGAAAAACTTGATTTTGGGTTTATATATCCAGGCAAACTAATGGCAATCCCGCTTATTGAGGAGCTGGTATATTCCTCAATGACATAAAGGATATCAGACAAAAAGAACTCTAGATTACCACATTGAGTAGGGTAAATATACTTTGAGAGAATCGTGTAATCCTCCAATATTATTCCTGCTTGACCTTTGTACCGCCGACACCAAAAAAAATGTACTTTTTCATCGATTAGCCCCCTTGGCTTCTCGGTTTTTAATGATTGGAAGAGTATTTATTAAATTTCATAATCTACGACAATCACATTGTCGATGACTCCATTTAAGGAGGAAACAAATTCTTGGTGAATTGGATGTGGCAAATAATCATGAAGTGCATGCTTGTTTTCAAAGGTTATACGCAACGCCAGAGTATAGCCCTGTTTATTTTCAATTTCTTCTGTCACGTTAATACCTGCAGTGAGCTCCATGATTCCAGGGATTTTTCCTTTAAACGATTTCAGTTGTTTTAAGAGTTCCTGTTCTTTTTCGAAGGTAATATGTTCATTGAATTTAAAAGTAACAATGTGCTCGTACATCTTCTCTCCTTCTTTCTATTATCATTTTTTGTTTCTGAAATCAGTTAATTCAACTCGTTTTTATTTATTAGAAGTGTATACCTCATGCCCAGCTACCATCTCACGGTATAGATTCTTCAAAAGGTTTAGTTTGTAAGCTCTTTAAGCTTTTTCATCTTGAATTTCCCTATATCTACAACTTTTTTCTCTGTCCAAATCATATAAACTTAAATTCTCATTCCTTCACAATCGGACATAGAGGTACTCTATTTCAAAACTTCCTTATTTCTTTTAGTAGAATTTCTGATAATAAGCTCTGATTGGTAAAGGATTTCTTGATTCCATCGTTTCTGTTTACCTTCTATCATATCTAGAATTATTTTTGTCGCTTGAATACCCATTTCCTTTTTTAACTGTTTAAGACAAGTTAGTTTTACTTCTGTTGCTGTTGCTAGAGACGATTCTTCAAAACTGAGTATGGATATATCTTCTGGAACCTTTAGCCGTTTTTTCCGTAAAATCTCTAATAGTTTTATCGCAACTTCATCGTCGTAGCATACAAAAGCTGTAGGTCTCTCTATAGAATCTTGAAGCAAAAATCTGAATGCATTTAATGTCTTCCAATCTGTTTCTTCAGTAATGCTGGTTAGGATTAAATCTGGATTAAGCGCCAAATTAAACTCATTATGCGCTCGGATAAATCCTTTTAATCGGTGAACACCTTGTAAGTCATCGGTTTTAAAGAAACCAGCAATCCTCCGATGACCTAGTGTTATCAAGTGTTCTCCCGCTAAAAATCCTGCCTCTTCGTCATCCACCTTGATACAAGGACAGCTTAATTCTGGATAACGCTCATTTATCATTACATACGGAATATTTTTATTAGCCAGCCCTAGGAATAATGATAAATTTTCATTTTTATGAGCGCTCTTCGTTGGTTCAATGATCATCCCGCCAATAGGTTGGCAAGTTAGGTTTTTAATGTGTTCCCCTTCTTTTTTCTTGTCACCATCTGAACTGCATAGCAGTAATTTGTATCCTCGGTTCCGAAGTGTCTCATCCACACCTTTTATAATGCTAGGGAAATTATGATTAGATAGATTTGTAGTTACTAGTGCAATAGTTTTTGAATCAGGCTCATCACTTTTTTTCATAGTTCTAACAAAAGTCCCTTTCCCCTTGTGTCTGGTAACATACCCCTCTCTTTCCAATATACCTAATGCTTGCCGGACTGTTTGTCTGCTAACGTTAAAGTTTTTTGCTATCCACATTTCTGGAGGTAACAGTCCGTTTGTTATATATAGACTATTAGCATTAATCCAAGTAAGAATTTCATTTTTTATTTGAAGGTACTTTGGCATTAATTGATCATCCATATTTTCACCTTGGCTCCTAGTAGTTTTATAAGTTCCTTGTTGAAAATATTGAAATTGTACAGGTTTATTAGGTAATAAAAACTACTTAAAAACAGCCTAAATCCTTACTAGTTGAGGATTTAGGCGTAAAAAGGTTAATAATTAAATTGTTTCTCTTTCTTGCACCCAAACTTGCATTTCACCTAAGCCTCTGTTGGCCCAGGAAAAGTATGGTATGAACTTTAAGGTAACGGCTTCTGTCTCTATTTTGGGATTACTCTTATATAAGGCTTCTCCCCAGTTTTCCGCCTTCTGTTTTATTGCTTGTCCAATAATCACTTGCATCCCGCCGAACAGGTTTTGGTCTGAATTTACCTCCAGCTTTCCATCTGTCGGCAACATCACCTGTTGCAAATTTGATCCGTTATCTGCCTCCTCGATACAATACACAAGCGGTCCTCTCTGCAGTGCCACTTTTCCTGCAGTCTGCCTGATATAAGGATGACCTTTTACCCGCTGAACTGGCATGGAAAGAATCAATTGAATCTCGTCACCTGTTTTCCAGCTTCCCTCTAGTATTGCAAACCCATCGGCCATAATACCATCCAAAGACTTTCTTTCCCCGTTTACAGTAATCTCTGCCTGATCGCACCATTCTGGGATACGAAGAGCAATGGAGAAATTAGTTTCCCGATCAGCCTGTACAGTAAAATTAATATTTCCATCCCATGGATAGTTAGAATTCTGTTCCAGAATAACTCGATTACTTTCAAATTCAAATTCGGCTTTTCCGCTAATATATAATTGTGCATAAACAGTATTTTCCTGAACTGTATAAATATATTGTCCTAGTGAGGCAAGCATTCTGGCGACATTTGGTGGGCAGCATGCACAGCCAAACCATTTTTGCCGAACAGGTTTAACGTGGTCATAATTTTGGTTGTTTTCATACGCCTTTGGGTAGACCTCGAGAGGGTTGACGTAAAAGAAGCTTTT
This sequence comes from Mesobacillus foraminis, assembly GCF_004340465.1. Lineage (GTDB taxonomy): Bacteria > Bacillota > Bacilli > Bacillales > Cytobacillaceae > Mesobacillus_B > Mesobacillus_B foraminis. Next base: position 103,055 of record NZ_SLVV01000013.1, read on the forward strand.
CCCATCCCGAGACATCCCACCCAGCACTGTATTGTATAGGGCCCTTTCCATAACGTCCGCATATTTTCTGACCGGTTCCAATTGCATCATTCTCTGAGCAAAGAAAATCAACCCTATAGAAGCACAAGTCTCTGCATAAACGGTATCATTCGGAAGGTCATAATCAGATGAAAAAGCCTCACCATGTCTCTGGGATCCAATACCTCCCGTGATATACATCTGTTTTGTAACCATATTTCTCCAAAGTCTCTGACACGTTTGAATCATATCCCGGTTGCCCGTTTCAGCTGCCAAATGTGCAATTCCAGCGCACATATATACGAAACGCACTGCATGGCCAATAGCCTTCTCCTGCTCATTAATTGGCTTGTGTGCTTGGCTGTATGCCTTGTCCTTAATCATAAAATCATCGGCCCAATGATGGGTGCCACCACGCTTCTTTGCTTCTATATCATAAAAGTATGGTTCCTTTCCTCTCTCTTCAAGGAAAAATTGACAAAGCTTTACATACTTTTCATCATACGTCACTTCATATAATTTCATCAATGCTAGCTCTATTTCCTGATGCCCATCATACCCTTGGAGTTTTCCGGGTTCGGAGCCAAAAACATCGTCAATATGATCCGCTAATTTTATGACCACATCAAGAATCTTTCTTTTCCCTGTGGCCCTATAATAGGCGACAGCTCCTTCAATCATATGCCCGGCACAATATAGTTCATGGCATTCACAAAGGTCTGTCCAGCGGTTATTCGGTTCCTTCAAAGTATAATAAGTATTCAAGTACCCATCTTCACGTTGGGCTTTTGCTATAATATCAATCACTTCATCCGCAATTTTCTCCAGCTCCGGATCCCTTTCTACAGCTAACAAATATCCGACGGCTTCGAGCCATTTTGCCACATCGCTGTCCTGAAACACCATCCCATAATATTCACCCTGTTCTTCACCTGCTGCAATCTTAAAATTTTTAATGGCATGGCTTGGTTCAGCATTAGGGATACGATCATTTAGAGCATCCCATTGATATGGAACCACGACATCTCTAACCAAGTTAATATAATACGACCAAAATGAATCATTGATTTGGACATTGTTCAATGGAAGCGTCATTGTTTTAGAGATTGTATTTTTCATTTTTTCCTCCTGTTATCCGGGTTTATTTTAGTAGTACGTTTTCAAGCTTTGTGTCCGACTCTCATTATTGAATGCAATTTCATAGGTGCCTCAATAAAGAGTAAATTTGTTTTTTAGTTCTTTTTAGTGCATTCCTATAAATTAAGGCTTCTATATGAGGAAGATCCCTTTTTCCTACTATGCTTAGTTCTTACCCGTTTAACTATAAAAATCAGGTAATACTTATTTTCAATCTATTAATAGATATATAGCTAGCGAATTACAGGAAATTCCCCGATTCGTAACCGCGCACAGCCATACGGGACAAGTTCCAGAGCTTCAGCCCGGCCCTTTTCATAAGGTCGTGGATTCAAAGGTGGCGCCCCCGCCGAGTTTTTCTCCATCACCCAGTTCGATATGAGCTGTCCCTTTGTCATGAGCTTAATAGGAGCCGTTTCTGCACGAAATGGTTGAGATGTTAGCTCTCCTGTTTCCAATTTAAATTCTGCATTTTCAAGAAGAGCGTAACGCCAGGCACTCTTGGGATAGATCTCCCAATCATGGAAACGTTCCCTTTCTTGCACGCATACCCATTGTTCACCGAGTGGCAGAACATACACAAGAGGACCCCGTTCCACACTTACGGCCGAATTATTTCGTTCATTTAACTCAACTTCCATCGGTAAGCTCAATTCAATTTGATCATTATTACTCCAAAATTGATTTAAACACGCAAATCCATTTTCAACCTGAACTTCCATACGGGTACCGTTTACCTTAATGATTGGCGCTTTACACCATCTTGGAATACGCAAGTTTAATGGGAATCTTGTTTCTTTCGATACACTCAGATCAATAGTCACATGTTCTCGGAACGGATAATCACTCTGAACCGTTAACTCAACCCCTATCCCCTTCTCAACTGTTGTTAGCACTTTACATGGTGCATAGGAAATAGCAGCCAAACCGCCATCCTGTGTAGACATCCATAAACTCGTCACAAATTTTGGCCATCCCTGGTGCATATTCGATGTGCAACAGCCAAAATGAGGCTCTAATCCAAACATGTTTGCATCAGGTCCATTTACCCATGGACGCTTTGCTGCATTGCACATAATTTGGTTAACTTGCTGATCGTATTGATGTGAATCCCATGTGGGAGATATTGCTGCTGGAAGTGCGTTAAACGCAACCTTTTCCAATATGTCGGCAAAACTCCCATCCCCTAGGATTCTTATGATCTGTTCCAAACTGAACATATACTCGACTACGGCACATAGCTCAATACCTTGGCTAGGATGGGTTCCTGATAACCACTCATCGCCGGAAAACATGCCATGCGCTTGTCCATGGTACGTCATCAAGCTTTCAATTCCTTTATATACCGCTTCTTTTTCCATAACATCATTTGTTTGGCGAAAGAAAACGGCTGGTGCCTTTATCCCCATTGCAACATTCACAACATGAGTACGGTGGTTCCATTCGTACTGTTTGCGCCAATACGGGAATTTTGCAAAAATACTGCTCCAATCGATTGTTTGCGTGCGAACCGTTTCAGCCAATTCAAGGAGAGATGGATCCTTTGTTTTCTCATGTAACCATTGAATCGATAGAAGCAAATCTGCTCCGCGTGCCTGGGCCCACTCCCTCAAAGGCACTTTTTCAATTGCTTCTTTTAAATAGTGGAAATAACGGATCAGAAACGGAATCACTCGTTCGTCATTAGTGGCTTCTTGGTATTGCGTCAATACCTTTAACATGATGATTTCCTGCCACCAATCTTGCTGATCCATATCTACATTATCATCACACTCTAGATTGACTGTCGTCAGGTGGTTAGGGCCAAATGATCCATCTTCTCGCTGGCTGTTTAATGTCCATTCAATCCACGGACGAGCCTTTTCAATTAACTGCTGGTCTTCCAGTAAATAAGCAAGCGGAACTAATCCATCCAAATAATAAGGACCCCGTTCCCAACTATCACCAGAACCGCCAAGCCAGCCATTGTTTGGTCCTACATCCTCCCAATGTTCATCTAAATGGCCAGTGAATCCGTTAGCCTGTATTTTTAATTGATTTTTCAACCATCCTTCTGGTTTGATGCTCCCAAGCGGTAACGATTGTAATTTGGTTTCTGCAAGAGAGAGGCTTGGGAGCTCATTGGTTCTGTTCATTATTAGACACTCCAATCTAAAGGATCATTGAGTATAATAAGTTCTGAAAAGATGCGGGATTGCTCCTGCAACCCATTATCATAACGGGTACAGATGCTGGTTAAAAACTGTTTACTAGAGATTATGGAACTTAGAGGATGCAGCTCATCTTTGATTAAACTAATCTTTCATTTCATGGGTCTCAGGTTTGTTCAGGAATAAGAAGGAACAACTTTACTCTTAATATTGAGTAACTTACTGTCAATTCAGTAGCTTATTCCCTCCACTCTTTTATTAAGTGAACTTTAAATCCACAACTCTCCGTTTTCTTTTTCATTTGGTATCTTCTTTTGGAAGTTCAAGCCTCTGAAACAAATATCTACTTTAATGAAGGAATGCTACTTCTGGCTTCATCCCATTTCAAGTTAGACACACCAGGGTAGAACTGCTTCCAGGCTTTCGCCTGTTTTATAATATTTTCAACCGCTTTCGGATGATTTTGAATTGTGTTCTGGACAATAGATAAGGTAGGGATTAATTCAGGATGATGCCTTTCCCACGGTTGTCCATTTTCTTTCCATGCAAATTCGTGTATGCCGCCTGATCCCATTCCGGGTGCCGGGTATGCAAGGTAATGGGTCTGAACCGCATAACGATATAGTGCGCTTCCATGTCCAGCGGGAAAACCTTTTTCATGAAACATTGAAAATACACCCCAAAGTGCATCATAACTATTTTCACCGAACAGCAGCAGGTCTGGACGGTTCTTTTTCATTTCCTTTGCCCAGCTGACAAGACCTTCATATGGTGAATAATGAGGATCGTTTGCCCACCAGAAGGAGATATCCAGAAAAATTCCGTCTACTTTATATGTTTCAATTAAATATTTGGATCGTTCAATCATATGTTGTAAATATCCTGGATGGCCCATGTTGGCTAACATACAATTGTTTTCAGTTGATAAATCATAATCCCAGTCCACCCAGTCACATCTTTGTTCAAGACCCCAGGCATCCTTAATGACCGCATCTTCCAATCCAAGTTTCTTCATCACTTCAATATTGGCATTATTCGCACCTAGCATTGGTACAACTTTGACACCTAGTTCGTGGGCTTTTTGGACAAACCCTTTGAACCCTTCCTTGCCCCCCATCCTGGCACTTGGTTCATATTCAGGATAGTTGTAATAATACCGGCCATCCCAGCCAGGTAAAAAAGCAAGCACATGCTTTCCATCGATTTTTTCTGTAATGGATTTTAGGGTCTTCTCCATGTCGGCAAAAGTATTGAACACATGCCCTGTCCAATGCTCACCGTGGAGGATCGTAACAAGCTTAATGTCCTCAAGCCAAGCGGGTGTATCTTCACGCTGACGGAAGGGTACTAAGTTAAAGTTGTTCTCCAAGTCCTCGCACCGCTCCAAAATAATGGATTCAACATCCTCATAACAGCCAAGATGCCATGGTGGCATGACAATCTCGTTGGTTCGGTATCTTTTGTCCTCTTCATGCGCCAAGTCTAATACTTGAGTTTCAAGATAGGGATCAAAGTGGCTAGCAAAGCCCTTTAAACGAACCTTGTTGTCTTTTGATAATGCAAACCATTTGTTCTGCTGATGATCCTCAATAAAAGCAAGCGGCATTTTCATGTTAATTGGATAATGTTTCGCTTTAATGTCACGATGGTAATCATGAACATTAAGGACGGTCTTATTGTTCTCGTCAAATTGCATACTGGTTAAATTCAGATTAAAAACCTGGACTAGGATTGACTTGCACACTTCAGTTCCATGGCTTCCCCGGGCATTTATTACATAGCGGCCATCTGTCCCAAGGGTGATTTCCAATTGTATCTCACCTGGTGCTTTCTCTTGATTTCCAGCCCAGGAAAGACCTGTTGCCGTTAATAATGCGCGTTCGTTTGTCTCCACTATGGTCACTTTGTCAGGATCTGGAGCATAGGCGTTTTGTTCTGTAAATAACCTTACCGCGAAACTTAATTCCTTTAATTGAATCACTGTATCCCCAAAATCAAATCCAATTGTATACAAGTCCAATTTCCTCCACTTCAATATGGTTATAGTTTTTAAGCTTGATAGAATGTAAGTTCATAGGTGCAAGAGTTGTTTAAAAAGGTTTTATTGAACCTAACCTACAATCTCTTCAATCCTCGGATACTAATACCCAGAGGGTTTAAAATCATTTGACTGAACCGCTTGTCAGTCCACTGATAAAGTACCTCTGCAAGAAGAAAAACAATAAGATTATAGGAATAAAGCTTATGATTGATCCTGAAGAAAGCAGACCCCAATTCGTTCCATATTGCCCTACAGCAAGGTTTGTCAGGCCTACATTCAATGTTTTCAATTCGTTTGAATTGGCAAACACGAGAGCGATCAGGAAATCATTCCAAGTCGTATAGGCTGAAAAAATAGCGACAGTCGCGAGTCCCGGCCATACAAGAGGGAGCGCAATTTTTAGGAAGGTTTGAATGTCACTGTAACCGTCAATCAGAGCCGCCTCTCTCAAACTATTGGGCAATGCATCAAATGAATTTTTCAGCATGAACACCGCAAAAGGCAGCTGAAATGTAACATAGATAATCACCAAAGCAATATGAGTATTTAATAAATTTAATCCTTTCATAATGGAAAACAACGGAATGAGTAGACCATGAAACGGAATCATCAGGGTGACTAAAATGAGCATGAGAATGATATTTTTAAATGGGATATTTAACTTTGAGAAGCCATAACCGGCAAAAGCCCCTACAAGCGTGACAATCAGTACAGTGCTTATCGTCAAAATTGCGCTATTGAGAAAATAATTTAAAAATACACCGTTTTGAAGAGTAAAAATGGATTGGTAATTATCAAAAGTGAAGTTATCAGGAATCCATTCGGGCGGATACTTGACAATATCGCTCGATTTTTTGAATGACGTACTGACGATCCAAAGAAAAGGAACCAGGAATAGAAACGCGACAATGAAATTTACAATATAATTAAGCTTATGGTTTTGTAGATCTGAAAATAATCCCCTCAAGTTAGACACTCCTTTTAGTTTCCAGCTGGATCACGCATCATTTTAACCTGGAACACACTAAAAATGATTAAAATCACTAGTAATATAAAGGTCATAGCAGATCCGTAGCCTAGATTGAAGTATTTAAAAGATGTATTGTAGATATGGTGTACCACTGTGGTCGTGCTATTTGAAGGGCCTCCATGGGTCATGACGAGAAATTGTTCAAAAGCCAAAACTGAACCAATGACTGAGATGACAAGTGATAAACCAATGGAAGGCTTGAGAAGTGGGATCGTGATGTATAATATCTGCTGCCATTTGCTGGCTCCGTCAGTCTTTGCGGCTTCATAGACCTCTTCCGAAATTGATTGTAAACCCGATAAAAGAATGACCATCGTGAAGCCAGCCATCTTCCACGTAATCATGAAAGAGATTGCGGGCAAAGAAGTACTTGCCTGTCCCATCCAGACTATAGGCTCATTGATAATATGGAACTTCAACAGATAATAATTGAGCATCCCATACAGGTCATTGTAGATCCACAGCCACATTAAACTGCAGGAAACCATAGAAATAACGACTGGCATAAAATACACGGAGCGAAAGAATGAAGTTGCCCTTAATCGATTATTTATGAGCAGTGCCAGTATAAAACCAACTAGAAACAATGCAGGCGTCACGATGAGAGTATATTTTGCCGTAAACCAAAGTGAGCTCCAAAACGTACCGTCCTTTAGGAGGTTCAAATAATTGGTTAACCCGATAAAGGTACTCTCCCCCATGATTGGCCATTTATAAAATGACATAATGAAGGATTTTATAAACGGATAGACAAAGAAAATAAGATTCAATAGTAAAGCGGGCAAAATAAAACATATATGGCTTAATTTATATTTTCGTAATTTAAAATTCCGTCTTTTTACAGGCTTTTTAATTGATACTTGTACTTGCTGATTTGTAGCAATTCCCATTTCCTTTTTCCTCCTTTCAAGAGGAAGAAAGTTTCCTTTCTTCCTCATATCTCTACTAATTACTTAATATGTTATTAATTTCTTTATCGGCCTTTTTAAATGCTTCTTCTGGGGTAACATCCCCTTTTAGAGCACTTTGCATCGCATTTAGCAATGGCTGACTAAAGATTTCAGTATACTTTGTTGTGTAAGGGGTATTTCCTACTTTTAATGCTTCTGCGAACACCTGGTATCTAGGTTCTTCCTTAAAGTATTGGTTATCAAACAAATCTGTTCGAATTGGAATCGTTCCACTCTTTGCGAATACGTCAATCTGAGCCTCTTCAGATAGAGCATACTCAATAAATTCCCAGGCTTCTTCTGGATATTTAGAACCATTCGGTATTGCGATTAATTCACCTCCTGCAAATGAGGAGTGTTCCTTTCCTTCATTTTTAGGGATGAGAGTTACTCCGTAGTCAATATCCGGGTATTCTTTATTAAGCGTGTTTATGACAAAATTCCCTGTCAAAATCATACTAGCCTTTCCTGAAGTAAAGGCATCTTGTGTTTGGGCCCAACTATAGGTAACTACACCCTCAGGGGTAACGTTATCTTTCCGGGTTAAATCTGTATAGTACTGCAATGCTTCCAATGCCTCTTTGGACTTCAACGCAGATTTCGTACTATCATCATTAAAGACATCTCCTCCATTTCCCCACATAAAAGGAAGGAACGTAAAGGCATATGCTCCAAGGTCCGCTCCGGCAAATACGTAACCATAACGATCTTTCGTTGTCAGTTTCTTTGCATATTCACGCATCTCTTGCCAAGTAGTGGGCGGCTTTTCCGGGTCCAGCCCAGCTTCTTTAAAATGCTGTTTGTTGTAAACTAAAGCAGATACATCCGCACTAAATGGAAGGGCATATTTTTTATCTTCGTATGTTCCGAGCCGGTCCATTGCGTCAATAAACTGGTCTTTGTATGATAATGACTCGTATTTATCTGTTAAATCTTGAAGTGCGCCGATTGATGAGAAGTAGGGTGCCAATATTAAATCAAGGGATAAGATGTCTGGAACATCATTAGATGATAATCCTGCTGCAAATTGGTCAGAAAAGCTATGATTAGGAAATGAAGTCACTTCAATTTTAAACCCATGTTTTTCTTCATTAAATTTATCAACGACTTCCTGTACGTTTGCTGCACTTGCTTCTCGAGTCCACATTTTTATTACTTTTTCTCCGCCTGATTCCTCAGCAGATGAAGAAGATCCCTCGCTTGAGCATCCCGAAATTAAAGCAACCGACATTACAAGCGCGATCGCAGTTTTAAAGAATTTTCTTTTCTTCATCGTTGCATCCCCTTTAGTCAAATAATTTAAAAACGCTTTCATTTTTTAGGTATGTACATATCCATTCAATCAGATATACATCACCTCCTAAAATAGGTTGGCATTATTAATTGCACGAACTAGTTAAACGATTAAGTACCACTTACAATAATCCTTATGGCGGATTATTGGTGAGGACAAGAAACTGATTCTCTTTCAATCAATTCACATAGAAGTTGAGTTTTCTCACTATGGTTTTCGTTATTTTTTAACTGTTTGATTCGTTCAACCATCTTCTTAATGGATAGTTCCCCCATCTGACCTAGCGGTAATTTCATGGTCGTTAACTTAGGGGTAAAATACCAGCTGCATTCTTGGCCATCAAAACCAATAAGAGACAGATCATCGGGCACCTTAATTTCTAATTCCCTACATGCATCTAACACCCCTCCGGCCATGACATCACTCATGGCAAAAATTGCGCTTGGTGGATCATGGTTCTTAAGGAGTTCTTTGGCCATTTCATACCCAGATTGATATTCCCAGTCTCCTGTTTTAATATAGGCGGGATTAAATGAAATCTGATGGTCCATAAGTGCGCGGTGATAACCAATTAATCGCCGATGAGCAGGAACAGAGTCAACAGGGCCACTGATAATCGCAATTTTGCTATGACCCTTGTGAATCAAGTATTTTGTTGCTTCAAATGCTGCATTCTCATCGTCATAGTTAACGGAATCTTGATTCGAACTTGTATAGCAATACGTATAGATTATTGGTTTATTGATTTCAGGAATTAATCCAGTAACATCTCTGGTATGAACACCGATATAGATGATTCCATCCACTTGTTTGCTGAGTAATTCATTTGTTGCACTAACAATTAGATCTTTATACTTTTCAATATTGTCCAACTTCAGCCCCAGCTTTTTATAGATACGGAGGTTGACTAATAAAATGGAAAATCCTAATTTTTCAGCATATTTATTAATGCCATCAATGATTTCCGGAACGTAAAAGGTGGTAATATCCTCTACAATAACCCCGATTGTGCTCGTCTTTTTTATCTTCAAGCTTCTTGCTATCTCATTTGGTTTATAGTTCATTTCTTTTAAAACCTGGTATACTTTTTCTCTCGTTTTGTCGCTTACGTTGCCTGTATTATTTAGTACATAGGAAACAGTTGCGGTTGAAACGTTGGCTCTTTCTGCTATATCTTTTAGTCTGATCATTTAGATTCTCCTAGTTAATCGTTTAACTTAAACAAATAATAACTGAAAATTTATAATTTTGTCAATAGATTATCTTTAAAAAAGTTATAGGGTAGGATTATCAATTTAATTAAAGGGGCTCTTTTATTCCTAAATGTTATTTCGAATAAATTAGCATTAGCCTATCCACCTGTGTGCTTGTCCCATTTGCTTCCACATCAATTCCGGTTTACAAAGTCTGCCAAGTTCCTGGAGTTTATTATAAGAAAACTACTAATCTCGCAATCAGAAGTTTAAAAACATACTGTCAGAAACAAGTGTTTCTCAGTCTTGCAGGAATATGCTATTTTGATCAGTCAATATATTTTGACATCGAACCTTCCGTCTTTGTTTTCCAATCGAACACATGATTTCCAAGCCTTTTGGCTTATGCTGTTGAAGATCCAAAAAGGAATTCTTTCTTTTTTTCAGGCTGTTTTGACATCTCCACCTTCTGTTTCCTGGTATAAACCAGCAGTCAAACCCATGCGTGCAACTCCAAGTAGCTACTCTACATGGCAATACGTTGACCTTATGGTGTATTTGGCAGGTTCAGCTCCTGAAGGGATTATCGTACCCCCAAGAGAGGACGTCATTAACGCTACGCATACAAATAGGTTACCTATTTTAGGGAATGTATTCTTTCCCTACCGGTATATGGGGGAAAGAAATGAATTCCCCCCCAATAACAAGCAATGATCGGATAGAAGAAAATGATTTCTATAGGAGGTTTCCATTGGCGGACCAGTATTTTTCCAAAATATAAATAATACCAGAGGAGCCATGCGGTATTTCCTAATGTCCTCTTAGACTAACTTTATAGAATATAGACCTAAAGGTGGTAACCCCTAAAGAATAAACCTGTGCAGAGACAATTCTACACAGGCAAATTCGTAACTTCTCCCCTAATTAAAGTTGCTATGAAATCCTCTCTTCCCTTAATAAACAAAAGCCTATTGCTGTGCCAAGTTGGTTGCAGTTTGTGATGCAGTTAAATCAACCTGCAGCTGCTCACTTAGATTATGCGGATGATAGTATCCTTTTGACATCATATAGTTTGTGATATTTTCATGAGTTAGGATAGCAGCCTGTAAATGTTCTCTCAATACTGTTCTTAATTCCGGGGTAGCTGCTTCTGTAATTGCAATTGTGTAGTTTCTTATTCCTGCTTTGGCAGACATTAAGAAATCAGTTGCGATAATCTGGTCAGTCATACCGCCCATTCCTACCATGTTTTGGATAAATTGATTCATTGGTTGGCCTCCCGATTTGTTAAAAATTGCTGTAATTGCTGAATTTGCTGCTGTCCTGCCGAGACATCATTTGAAAGAATTGTTTGTAATTCTTCATCCTGTGCCAAAGGACCCATTGTTGTTGATTTGGTTAAACACAGGTTTTTAAAGGTTAACAATTCGTGTACTTCCAGAGTCTCATGCAATCCTAGATATTTGACCATCAATTTCACTCCTTTTAAGTTTGTGTATCTTCTTATTTATTTGAATGACTTTAATGGAATATTCATGTTAAGAATTATTCACTCTCTGATTGTGTATAAATAGAAAACCACCTTGGGAAAATACTTTAGATTATAAAAAAGTGGAGGTGAAGAATTGATGGATCAGCAAAAATTGGCTCTACACGAAACTTTGGAAACACACGAAATCATCAATATGAAAACTGTTTGTTTACTGAGGTCAAAATTAATGCAAGGGATTTGCTTTAATAATGAGCTGAAACAATTAATGCAAAAAGATGTTCAACAATCAACAGAAGCGATAAATGAGCTACTGCCTTTTTATAAACAAAGTGAAATTCTTCATTAACCAGGAGGTGGATTCATGAAAGACTATCTAGACCCGAGAAACGCGGAAGGCATGCCGAATCTGGCTGATTCTGCATTTGCAATGGATTTCTTGCTTTCTGTAAAAAATGGTATTCGTAACTATGGCTTTGCCATTGCAGAAGTTGCTAATCCGGAACTTAAAAGAGTATTAACTAAACAATTGATGCAAGCAATTGATCTACACGGAGAAATAGCCGACTTAATGATGAAGAGAAAATGGCTTCACCCCTATAATTTTAAAGAGCAGTATCCAGTTGATTTAAAAGGAGCAGAGACAGCCGTTCAAATTGGACAAATGACTCTCTTCCATAATGACACCGACCGGGGCGGAATGTTCGCTACTCCAAATGAATAAAAGGAGAGAACTATTTAGATGAAAGCAGTTACCTATCAAGGGATTAAAAATGTAGAAGTAAGAGAAGTGAAAGATCCAACAATTAAGAATTCAGATGATATTATTGTTAAAATAACAAGTTCCGCAATTTGTGGGTCGGACCTTCATTTAATTCATGGTATGATTCCAAGTATGCCTACTGATTTCGTCATTGGGCATGAGCCGATGGGGGTTGTTGAGGAAGTTGGGCCAGATGTAAGGAATTTAAAAAAAGGCGACCGGGTTATTATCCCTTTCAACGTGAGTTGCGGCTCGTGCTGGTATTGTCAGCATGATCTAACCAGCCAATGTGATAATTCCAATCCCCATGGTGACATGGGCGGATTTTTCGGCTACTCTGAACTTACTGGCGGCTATGCTGGCGGGCAAGCTGAGTATATGCGTGTACCTTACGGAAACTTTACGCCTTTTAAAATTCCGGAAGCTTGCGAAGTTGAAGATGAAAAGCTCTGTTTACTTGCCGATGCAGCTTCAACTGCCTACTGGTCGGTAGACCATGCCGGCGTCAAAGAGGGAGATACAGTCGTAGTGCTTGGTTGCGGCCCGGTTGGACTGCTTGCCCAAAAATTTGCCTGGTACAAGGGAGCAAAGAGGGTTATTGCTGTAGATTACGTTAACTACCGACTGCAGCATGCCAAGAGACACAACAAGGTTGAGATTGTGAATTTTGAACAGCATGAAAACACCGGTCAGTACCTAAAGGAAATTACAAAGGGCGGAGCAGATATTGTCATCGATGCTGTCGGTATGGATGGAAAATGGACCGAAATGGAATTTCTTGCAAGCGGATTAAAGCTTCAGGGCGGAGCGATGGGGGCAATTGTAATTGCTAGCCAGGCGGTTAGAAAAGGCGGTACCATCCAAATTACAGGCGTTTACGGAGGACGATATAATGCTTTTCCGCTAGGAGATTTTTTCCAGAGAAATATCGATCTAAAAATGGGACAGGCACCAGTTATTCCGTATATGCCTTTCCTATATGACCTGTTCAATTCAGGAAAAGTAGACCCTAGCGATGTTATTACACACGTTCTCCCCCTCGATCAGGCTAAGCATGGATATGAGGTTTTCGACACAAAAACAGAAGATTGCATTAAAGTTGTATTAAAGCCATAAAAACAGACAGCCCAGTAAGTTTAAGACTGGGTTTTTGGTTTTGTTAACAGAAAAATACGGATTTCGCCAAGAAGTTAAGAGTTTTTAGATGTAAGCTTTACTCATTCCTTAAATCTATATAGTGAAGCAGTTCCAATACGGTTGAAAGCTCTTAAAACAACTCCATGATGCGGGTATTTTTCCCAGGCAAATGGTACCGTATCAATATACATCAAAGCGAGGGCATGTACTTTAGAAAACATTGGCACGGAGCCATTGTAAGGGATCTAAATAAGAAGCCTTCCCACTTTAAAACCTACGGTAACAAAAAAACCGGCCAATTCTATTTAAGAAAGGCCGGTTGAATTTTGCTTTTATTTTGACTGGGAAATTTCATTAACAATTTCAGTTAATGCCTCTTTGACCGGTGTAGCAGGACGTCCCAGAACCTTTTCGAAATCATTGCTTTCAGTTTCCAGAGAGCCGTTGCGAATGCTTTCCTGAATGCCGACTAGGAGCGGAATGATGAAAGCAGGGAGACCTGCATCTTTCATGATAGAGGCATAGGCAGTGTCATCCACCTGCTGCACCTTAATATCTTTACCCAGGACATTGCTCAATTCGGATACAAGTTCTTCCTGGGTCAATAACTTCCCTGACAGTTCGTAGATTGTGTTTTCGTGGCCTTTCCCGGAAAGGACTGCAGCAGCAGCTTCTGCATAATCCTGCTGCGTTGCCCAGCCTACCCTGCCATTACCTGCTGATGTAACCCAAGGTGCCCCTGCCATGGCAGCCTGGATGGTTGGAATTTCATTCTCGAGATACCAGTTATTGCGTAGGAATGAATAAGGTATACCTGTTTTCTTGATGGCTGTTTCAGTAGCAACATGAGGCGGAGCCATTAGATTAGTGCTTTCTGGAGCGTTAGCTATACTTGTATAAGCAATAAATTTAACACCCGCGCGCTCCGCAGCAACGACTGCGTTTGTATGCTGGCGGATTCTTGTTTCATTGTCTCCATCAGCAGAAATTATTAACAAGCGGTCGATGCCTGCAAATGCAGTATCCAATGTCTCCGGGCTGTCAAAATCACCCTGCCGGACGTCGACTCCGCGGGCTTGTAATCCTGCAGCCTTTTCAGGGTTACGCACACTGACAGCCACCTGCTCAGCTGGAATAGTGTTTAATAAGGTATCCACGATTTTGGTTCCAAGTTTTCCAGTAGCGCCTGTAACTAACAATTTCATAAAAAAGTCCTCCTAGATTCATTTTAATATTGTAACCTATTCAATTACATGTAATCATTATAATTACAAGTTTATGTCAAGTCAACAAAAACCGTTTGTCCTTTGTTATTCTTCATGATTTTAAGGTATAATAAACCTGTAATCCAATTAATTACAAACGGAAGGGATGCTTTATGTCCATCAGCAGTCGATTTTCAGTTGGAATTCATATATTGTCGTTGATTGAATTTAATAAGGAAGGGATTAGCACATCCGATTTTCTGGCTTCAAGCGTCAACACGAACCCCGCTGTAATCAGGAAACTTATGGGGATGCTGAAGAAAGCAGGATTGGTAGAGGTGCATCCAGGAATCGCTGGAGCCAAGCTTGCTAAGAAAATGTCGGAAATAACACTCCTTGACGTATACAAGGCTGTTAATGTTGTACAAGATAATGAGTTGTTTGGAATGCATGAAAATCCGAACGCCGACTGTCCGGTGGGGAGGCATATCCAAAATACAATAGAGCCGATATTTTCAGCTGCACAGTTAGCAATGGAGAAAGTATTGGGTAATGTGACTCTGGAGGATGTTGTTAAGGATATTGGCAAAAAATCAAATATCGTCTGTTAATATAAAGGGCATTCCTATAGAATGTCTTTTAATTTTTCTGGTGTTTAATGAATTAAATAAATAATAGAGCTGGTGGGGTACTAACCTCCGGCTTCTCACACATCACGAGCTCTCGCATTTTATCCTTTGCCTTATTGGTCAAAGTGATCGGACAACAATATACAGTATTGAAGTGACGGGCTGATCTTACTTCGGATATTTCTGTTTTTACATTATTTAAATGAGTCAACAAGCTGCCTCATGGAGTCTATCTGAGAAGATAGTTTCAGTAAACCATTTCTCATCTCCTGTAGAAAGCGCTAAGTCAATCAGAAGACAATTTGCTCTATGTCTGATAATTTCAATTCCGGCAATTTCTTCACATCTTTGCTCTGTATTAGAATAGTTTTCCAACAGTCATCTAATTGTCAGACGTAACGATCTTATGAACTTATTCCATTATTTTTAGCTTATACACTTCTCTAGTTGATACAAGCTCTGCAATATTGTTCCTATATTCCTGATAATGAGCCGACTGAATATGGTGTTCCAACGCTTCCTCATCCTTCCACACTTCATATAAAACAAAAGTTAGGTCTTCAGATTGGTGCAAGTCATATTTTATACAACCTGCCTCTTCCCTTGATGCATCTTGTACCTTTTTAAGTTCTGATAATAGGTGCCCCTGCAGGCCTTCTTTTGGTTTTAATACAGCAGTAATTACAATATGCTCCATTTTCATCCCCCTTAATAATGAGTAGTTCGTCTTTCTTTTAAAAGTTGGTGGCAACGGAGTCAATGTCCCCCCAGCATGGTGTAAAAAATATACCTCTTTAATCTCTTATCTGCTCCAGTTATGTAAGCTTTTAACTGTTACTCCTAACTTTTTTAGTAGGCTTAAATTAGTAAAGGATTTGATACACTTTGATAGACACTTACATCGTTATATATCACCCTAAAAAATGCAAGTGTGAAAGGACCGTATAAAATGGTTTCAGCTCCCTTGCCGTCATCAAGGAGCACATGTCCCTACATCATCAGATTCTGTGCTTCATCAAGGCTGTTCAGAGCGTCAGCTTTTAATGAGGCAATGCATATATGTATCATGTCTTCAGAACAATGTTTTAACAGCTGAATGCTGGATTCATTTAACCTCTAAACGTCAATCAACGTTCGGATGAAAATAAGAGTTATATTCCGATCTTCATTAATCCTGTATTCTATCAATTCTCCATCATCCATAGAAAACAGGTCCTTGACAACAGCTATAGATGAATCATTATTCTTTTGAATAAGCTGGTTGCTGTCCTTATTTTCTGACGGATTCGTTTGCTTTTCTCTTTTTCCCAAACATAAATTTTCTTATCTGAAATCCTTAATGAGTTCTGTAAAAACTCCCGTTCTTTCCAGGATTATTATCCTCATTCCGCCTTTTCTTATCCATTTACACGGACGAAAAGGCGCCCCTGTTTATGCGGAGACGCCCAGTGTCATTCATCCTATATGTAAAGAATAAAAACTCATTTAAGAAGGAGAGTTAAACCTGGATTTATGATCTTTAGGGAAGCAGAAATCTATCCATAATAAGGCTGGAAGTAGCTGTACGACATCTAAAAGGCCTACTGCTGGAAGGAAGTAGACCATTTTTATTAAAAGGGAGGAGCAGGTACTTCGCCAATTTTCATACGAAGTAAACTATAAGGTTTTTCTCGTAAATCTCTTCCATAATGAAATCTGGCCTGCCGATGCAATTGGTTTACAATGACATATAAATATCCATCAGGGCCAATAGAAAAAGTATCAGGCCATAGTATTCTTGGATCATGTGCAATGGTTTCCATTGCTCCATTCGGCAATATCTTTCGAATACTGTTATTTTCATAGTCCCCAGCATAAATGATTCCTCTTGCATCGGTGATCATTCCATCAGATGCACCTTTTTCTCCCCAATACTCCACATGATAAGGTAATTCCATGTCAGGTATATTTCTGTCTCTCAGGGCTTCTGTTGAGATCGAGAACAAATGCCGACTGGTTAGTGGAGCAAAGAATAATATCTTTCCATCGGGAGAAATCGCAAGACTATCAGACGCCAATCTAAATGGAGAAGTTGAACCGTCTTTGTTTCGATTCATCAAAATTTGACCTTCTACTTTCGGTAAAAAGTGGGGATCGGGTGAAGTTGAGTTTGCCCCATTTAACCGTCTAAACGCGTTTCCATTTGATAAATCTACGACGATAATAGCTCCTGGTCCTCTTGAAGAAGAATCCGTTATATAGGCATAACCTGCTTTTCCAACACGAAAATCAAAACGGACATCATTCAGATAAGTTGTAGGCAGGACAACATCTTCTGTAAAAGTATATACTTTTCTTAATGTATTGGTATCTATATCAACAGCAACTAATTTGGCCCCTCCTTTAATAGGTTCAGAAAAATTGGGTGCCGCTGTATCTAAAATCCAAAGCGTTCCCCTTCCATCAGCAACTACGCTTTGGACACTGATGAAAGTCATTGTGATATTCTCGGGGTTAACCAAATTGGTTTGTAAATTAGGATAAGGCTGCAATTTATCTTCAACTATTTCCGCCACCGTAAATTTAACATCGTCTCCCCATTTCGGGAAGCAAATGAAAATACGACCGGTTTCTGAAACAGTAACACCTGTAGGCATAGCCCCATAAAATGCATAAACTAGTTCTAAATTACCGAAATATTTTTCACTAGCTAACATAGGTTTCATAATATCCTCCTCAAGCATTCAAACGGGATAACACCTATATATGATTTATATTTTTTCTAGTGCATGTTTCTTAATAAGTTTTTCTATACGAAAAGATAACTTTTTTAATTTGGATGCTGTAACATTGATCACAAACTCCGCCATTAACCAATAACTTATCCTCCTCATCAATCTCACAATTAAATTCAGAGCCTAATGATTTTTTTATATCCTCTCCCCCAATCTGCCATGGCATAAAATAGTCCATGTAATGATTTCATATTACCCCTTTCGTTTTCTTTCTGGCTTTTCGCCGAAACTTATTCCATGTTTGATATGTGTTCACTAGACTCTCCTTTGTCGGCAGCCTCGTGATGTTGTTCGGTTTAGTTTGCGTGTGGCACCGTTGATTGTTCCCTTGGGATTTCCGTCTACACCACTTTCGGTCCCTCCCAGCACCTGTTAACTAGAAGTAAAGATTTATTATTCTCCATAATGATAAATCTTTTTGTACCCTACTCAATGAACTCTTCTAGCATAAGAAGGGAAATGGTAGCCCATCATAAAGATGTAATTAAACCTATATAATTACGGGGGTAACAAATTTGGATATTCTTATTGCGATATTGGGTATCATCGTCCTATTAGGCCTGCCATATGTCCTCTCAAAAGACCGAAAAAACATAAATCTCAAAGCCGTAGCGATCATGTTGGCTTTACAGTTTGCACTAACCTGGTTTATGTTCAATACGACAATCGGTCAAAGCATCCTTAATACCATATCAGCCGGTTTTAACAGGCTGCTGGATTTCGCCACTGTCGGCGTTGAATTTGTATTTGGAGGAATAGCGACTGACGCTCCATTCGTGTTCTTCTTTAACGTCTCTTTAGTTATCATTTTCTTCTCCACTTTGCTTTCGATCTTAACCTATCTTAAAATCCTTCCATTGGTCATCAGATTATTGGGCGGGGCATTATCAACTGTGACCGGGTTGCCAAAAGTGGAATCTTTCAATGCTGTAAATTCCATCTTCTTTGGACAATCCGAAGCGCTCTTAACCATTAAGTCGCAATTTTTTCGTTTGAGCCGGGACCGCTTGTACACGGTCTGTGCTTCAGCAATGGGCTCTGTATCCGCATCCACCAGTGGATCCTATATGCAGCTTCTTCCTCCACAATACGTCTTGGGGGCAATGGTTCTCAATGCTTTTTCCGCTTTGATAATTGCTTCCATATTAATGCCGGTGAAATTGCCAAAAGAAGAAGACATTATTGAGATAAATAAAACGGAGCAGGCTGACAGTTTTTTCGAGGCTATGAGTGAGGGGGCAATAGACGGATTGAAAATTGCAGGAATTGTAGCAGGAATGCTCATCGCGTTTATTGCCACAATGGAAATGGTCAACTTCATTATCTCCGGAGTAACCAGACTGGCTGGCTATGAAACAACCCTGCAAGAAATTTTCGGCTTTATTCTATATCCACTCGTCTTTTTAAGTGGGGTTCCGGCGAACGAAGCCATTCAGGCAGGAGGCATTATGGGCACGAAAATCGTCCTAAATGAATTTGTGGCTATGCTGAGTTTTCAGCCAATGATTCCTGACCTCTCAGAAAAGACAGTTGCGATTGTTTCAACTTTCTTAATCTCATTTGCAAACTTCAGTTCGATTGGAATCATAGCGGGCTCCGTTAAAGCGATGGATCCGGAGAAAGGAAGGATGGTTTCGGGCTTCGGATTTAAGTTGCTTTTCGGAGCAACCTTGGCCTCCTTTTTATCAGCAACGATTGTTGGCCTCTTTATCTGATTAAGACCCATTGCCCACATGAGTTCTAATAAGAATTCGTTCCCTAGAGAACGATATTTGTTGAACTTGTTTGGGTGATTATGGGTATCCAGAAAGAGTGATAAAAATCGGCCGTCGTCTAGTCACTATAGAGAGACGTCGGTTTCTCAAGGAATGTGGGTTGGCACCTTGATTCAGTTTCAGCAGAAACAAACTAAATCACTAGCCATTAAAGTAACAGGAAAATTGGACTTTGCCAATCATCCCATGCTGGAAGACTATAAGTACCTCCATACAGTAGCTGGAGATCATGTAGGGAATTTACCATACCGAGTCCTAGCATGCTTCATTTTCGCGGAGAGATTGATAAGGACTGCTACTATCGGCTTTCCTACAAGCTGTATAACTTTTCGGAAGGAGAGGAAAGCAGCACTGGCCGCTGGGCACAGGGCCAGGCTCTGGATGGTCATGGTGATTACGAATATGTCAGTTCCCCAGTGCCAGAGGGTAAACGGCCTAACCTAAAGCCGGCTCCTTCCAACCTTCATAATAAGCTCTTCCGCTAGATTACAAGACCTCCTGCCTGACACACTGTCAGGCAGCTTTTTTGTTTATCCCCCGAACTCTCTCCCTATCCTCCACGAAAATCTTTACTAAAATCATTCCGATGCTCCCGATTGGTAGTAATCCTTCTATTTCCGATCGCTGGTTTCTCTTCGTCGCGAGCAGAACCATTGTACAGAGTATGAGGAAGGATTTATTTTAGTCTTTCTTATCTCTATAAAGGTTATAGGAGTTAAGTTTAAGATAGATCGTTTCACCTACAGTTTTGTCCCTTTTAACATTAGTTCATAGCCGTGTTGCTCCAATGCGTATTCTACTCCTTGTTGAAGGCTAGAGAAGGAAAGGAAATCATTCATATCTATTCCTGACAGTGTGATTGTTATTGCAAGCTCTTTGGACACTCCTACAACAAAACAATCTCCCCCAAGTAAACGAACCGCTTTTATTAATTTCTGTATTCCAAAAATAGTGTAATCATCAACACTAGATATTCCAGTTAAATCGATAAGGAGATATTGAGCTTTGTTCCTGCTTAATTCAAAAAGAGCTCTTTGCATTAAATCAGACAGTCGGTCTTCATTAAATTTTCCAATTAGGGGTGTCACAAGTATCCCTTTTAAGACTGGAATTATCGGAAAAGATAGTTCCTGTACAAGTGAGGTCAGTTCCTCAGTCCTTTCGCTCACCTTTTGTTCCAATTCTTTGATGCTTTGTCGTTCTTTACGCCTGGCCAATTCATGAATATTCCTTGAGGGTGTAACATCTGAAGGAAATATCTCTATTTCATCATATTCGTTCCCGTTTAGCTGACTTTTAATGATTTTATACCATACATTTTGTCCAAAGAGACCTGTAAAAACGCCCGCCCAATGGCTTGGCAACAAAACACCTGCATGATCCCTGTTGGAGTCATTGAAAATACGGTGCTCCCAGCTATTAGTTAGCTGAACAACGGCTCTTTTTTCGCTAAACGAATAATCTGTGATAGTAACGTTTCCCCAACCTGCATTTTATATATGTCAGAATACTCTTCAAGAAGCTGCTCAATATCAGTCCTTCCCTTATAATACGAACTGACTAGGTGTCCCATTCGGTATCCTGTCGCTTCATAAACTGTCTTTGATACATCACTGCCTGATACTTCTTCAATCGTCTTCAGGAACAGCTCTATTGCAGAATCCCAAAAAAGAAGAGCTGAAGCTCCATCAAAAGTAAAAAGCCCCTTTTCTTGGTCCCACACAAACTCATTCTTGTTTACTTTTACTTTAACGTTCGAATCCGCCATTTTTACCCGCTCCATGAATTTATAGATTTTTATTTTGATTTATCAGCTTCAATGGTTACAAATCCAATAACGCCAGCCGGTGCGGGTGCTACGTTTGTAATCTGTGCTAATGCAGCATAAAGATTTTTTATAACATGTTGGAACCTGTATAATAGTTTGAAAATTACGCTTAAAATTAATAAAGGTGGGGTGAGACATTGTAAGGACTCGATGAAAACTCCGTGTCTGTCATATAAAATTCATGGCATTCAATGAGCTTAGCCTTTAGTTCCTCGGATACTCTTATAGCATCATACGCGCATACTGCAAGTATTTCCTCCCTGTTGATGATACTGTTCATCTCGTTTTCGAATTTTACCAAAGTTTGGCTGAGATCTTCTTGATATCCCCATTCAACATGCCCCCATATTCAGAACGGGATATCATTCTCATAATAAGGGTGAACAACTTTATAGAAGTAATCTAAAGTCGTGGGGGGATGTAATTGACCATTAACGCAGTAATAATCAAAGTTATTGACAAAATTCACCTTCATCAATTGTTCAGTTGAAAGGGTTATAGAAATTTCCTCGCGCAATTTAGAGTAAATTTTATCATTATCTATTAATATTATCTGGTCACCTTTTTCAATACCAGATATTATGTAATGAGCCGCATTGCTTAAGTATTGTTCTAAATCCTCGAAACAATAAAGTATATGTGCACTATTTTGTGGTTTATTGTTTAGGTTTGAAATAATAGTCATATACATACTCTCTTACTAAAAAAACAAATTTGGTTAACCTGATTCCTTATGATTTATAAAGGGTAGGGTGATTATCTCGTTTTTTAATCGAAACCTCATACATCAAAAATAGAGTTCTCCAATGACAAAATGAACGCGCTACGACCTGATCTCTTAATCGACCTTGGCATTTCGATGCCGGTCAATAGAACGGTATAATGTCGAATTTATTCCTCATGCTTTGATCCATTCCTGGGTGGCGTTGACCGAACAAAATCATTGTGAGTAAACAGAACTCCTTTTCCTAATTCATCTTGTTTGGTTTATGTATCCTGTATCCGGACATCGATTCAAAATCACGGACTTCCAAATCTTCTATATGGATCGCTACCACTCTGACCGGCCATTTGCTAAGGCAAATCTAGTAAATCTCACCCTGTTACCAACCAATGTGGTAAACAATTTATCCATGAAACCTTGTAAAATCTGTTGCATTAACACCTTTTTTCGATTCATAACATTTACAGTGTCTAATATATTATATCAGATACCATTGTGCATCCATTATGACAAAGCACGTCAAAGCTTTTTTAATCGTTTTTAGCTAATGTTTTCAATGTATTAATTAACCTCTATCAATAACTTTTTAGACAAGCAACAGATACACTTAGAATGTGATACTACAAGAACGATAGCCCTCAGTGGCGCTTGCTTAATCTCCATTTACGATTTGGGTTCTGTGTGCTATCCTGCTTTATCAGTATCAATCAATCTTCCTACGAACTCGGTTCAGAGCAGTAGAAGTACTTCTAAAGAAACTAAGTAAGCTATCATATTGTTATAAAGAATAGGGGCTCCCTACACACTTTGTTGGTATAAGGAAGTTATTAAAATCATGAATAAATTTACTATTTCACTTTAGTAATTTCAAATACACAAGAAAATTAGTGAATAGAAAAATAAACAAGGCGAAAACTGATTAGTTTTCGCCTTTCTCTTCTCAAAAAAATTATCAT
This sequence comes from Mesobacillus foraminis, assembly GCF_004340465.1. GTDB lineage: Bacteria > Bacillota > Bacilli > Bacillales > Cytobacillaceae > Mesobacillus_B > Mesobacillus_B foraminis. Next base: position 126,148 of record NZ_SLVV01000013.1, read on the forward strand.
TGAAATACATTCTTATTGAGGATCTTTTCTTTCGCCAGCCATGCTGCACCAATAACACCTGCATAATTGCCTAGTTTAGCAGTCACAATCTCGACACCTTGTGCCACTCTCGGAAAAGCAAATTGAACAAACTCCTCTCTAAGCGGTCGCAACAAGGTATACTCAGCTTTCGAAACCCCTCCTCCAATCACAATTGTTTCAGGATTTAAGCCATTCGCTAAATTTGAAAGAGACAATCCTAAATGAAAGGCCACTTGTTCGACGACTCGGTTAGCAAGTACATCGCCTTCCTTCGCCGCATCAAAGACGTGCTTGGCGGACAAGGTTTGATGTATCTGATATTGTCGTAAACAGCTACTCTCATCTGAAGAGACTAATTCTTCTTTGGCCAAGCGAACAATTCCAGTAGCTGAAGCTACTGTTTCCAGACACCCTAATTTCCCGCAGTTACATGGTGCTCCGTTTTTCGGTACGGCTGTGATATGTCCAATTTCACCACCGGCTCCATTTACCCCATGTACAACCTCGCCATTAACGATAATTCCACCACCAACACCTGTTCCTAAAGTAACACAAATTAAGTTTTTAGCCCCTTTGCCCGCACCTTTCCACATTTCACCGATTGCCGCTATATTTGCATCGTTGTCGACAACAACCGGCAGAGATGTTTCCCTCTCGAGAATCGTTTGTAATTGGAATTTTTCCCAGCCCAGGTTTACCGCCACTTCAACGGATCCGTCATCCTTGTTCACAGGGCCTGGCGCACCAACTCCGATTGCAACTAACTGATTTTTGGTTAGATTGAATTCTTTCAATCTTTCGTCAATAGATTTCGCAATGGATGCGGGTATGTGTTTGCCTTTATTACAAATGTCAGTATCGATCTCCCAACTACAAATAATGTCACCAGACAAACTGATAAATGCCATTTTAATCGTAGTGCCACCTATATCAACACCTACTAGCCATTTTTCTCCCATAACGATTCACTCATTTCCTTCATGTTTTCCTGCTCCGAAAAGCGACACTTTACAAAAGAGGCTCCTCAATTGAGAAGCCTCCTGTTGCAGTTTGAGAGATTTGTGTAGCTAGAGCCAACTAGGAGTAGGCATTCTGCTTCTCTCATTATTTTACAGCTGCAGCTGTTTTTTCAAGATTGATCCATTGACCCTTTTCGGCTGATTCAAGAATCGCATCTGCAATTAATTCAATCTGGTAACCATCGTTGAAGTTAGGTGAGAATTCAGTATCCTCACTGATTGCTTTAAAGAAATCATATGTTTCAATGATCTTTGTTTCACCGTAACCAATACCGAGAGCAGGGATTGGCCATAGTCCTTCACCGTAAGGAGTAGCTGGTCCTGAGTAAACTGTTCTAAATCCTTTTGCATCACTTGGATCATCAGCGAAGCAAACTTGAAGCTCGTCACGGCGCTCATAGTTAAAGTATAAAGAACCTTTTTCACCATGAATTTCAAAAGTTAGGAAGTTGTTGCGGCCATGCGCATTACGTGTTGCTTCAATCGTTCCGATTGCACCAGTATCAAACTTAACCATCGTAATAAATTCATCATCCACGTCTACAGCTGCTTTAGGTACATCGTCGCTTCCGGCCTTCACAGTACCTAACTTGTCGATGCCGCCCGTTTGAATGGGTCTTTCAGGAATCCATGTTTTTGTCATCGCATTTACATCTGTGATTTCACCAACAAGGTAACGAGCATAATCAACTACGTGTGTGCCAATATCACCTAGAGCACCTGACCCAGCGATTTTCTTTTGGAAACGCCATGATAATGGAGAGTTCGGGTCAGCTGACCAGTCTTGTAAGTACGTTCCACGGAAGCTCAGAACTTTACCAATTCTTCCTTCTTCAATATATTTTTTCGCAAGCGCAACAGCTGGTGTTCTCCTGTAGTTAAAAGCGACCGCGTGTTTTACACCTGCTGCTTTTACTGCTTCCAACATTTCTTTCGCTTGTTCAGCACCTAATGCTAATGGCTTCTCACAGATAATATGCTTTCCAGCTTTTGCAGCTGCAATCGCAATCTCTGCGTGAGTATTATTTGGAGTTACGATATCAATCACATCGATTTCTGGATTGTTAACAACTTCTCTCCAATCGGTAGCATAGTTGTCAAAGCCTAATCTTGCTGCCGCATCTTTAGCCAATCCTTCGTTAACGTCAACTACTGTATGGCGATGAGGAATGGCTGGTGCTGGCCAGAAAAACATTGGCATTCCTGCATATGCAAGTGAATGCGCCTTACCCATAAATCCTCCACCAATCATACCTACGTTTAATTTTTTCATCATAGTATCCTCCCACTTTTATCTTCTTTTTTTAAAAAATTTACTATTCTTAATAGATGAAACGTTATGCTTTTTTTACTTTATCGAATTGATTTAAATAGCTGCGGCTGATTTTAGCCCCGTGTTTCGGATCTGGGTAGCTGTCTAACTCAACCGTAATCCAGCCATCATAGTTCGCCTCTTCTAATGCTTTAACCATTTCATCAAATTTTTGATGGCCTTCACCTAATGGTAAAAAATCTCCATTGGCATAATCTTTGAAATGCACATACTTGATACGATCCACATATTTTCTGATCACAGTCACGGGATCTCCACCGCCTGCTTCGATATGAGCTGTGTCTGGGCAAAGATTAATTTTTGTTAATGGCATTAATTTATCAAGTTGTTTAGGAGCCTGAACATTCGTTCCTAAATGAGGGTGATAACTTGCAACAAGATTATATTTTTCAGCAATTTCTACTACTTTATTAAGCGCGTTACCAAGAGCCCTATAATCACTTTCAAGAATCCCGTTTGCACGTACTGCTCCTCCGCCGATTACTAGATGCTCTGCACCTACTTCGGATGCGAATGCCGCGACATTTTCTATTTTTATTAATTCTTCTTCTAAAATATCAGGGAAAATAAAGTTCCCGCCGGTATAAACACCAACCAAAGTTAAAGAATGCTCGTTCATCAATTTTAAGAACTCTTCTTTTTTTTCTTTGTATTCCATTAAGTTGCCATCGAAGAGTTCAAAGCCATCATAGCCAGCTTCAGAAATATCCTTTAATGCCTCTTCTGTTGATCCGTAAGCAAGGTAGTAAGAATCCTTAACAGAAGTAACACCCGCTGGATGACCAACTACGCCGCCCCAAGTATTTGTTTGATAACCTAATTTCATGTGATTACCTCCATATGTGTTGGATATAGTGTGCCATAATTCTCATAGAAAATATGAAGCAAACTCACCTCCAAGATAGTAATCGATTACATTTTTCAATAAAAAATATTTTATGACTTTCAGATATAACAGTAATTTAAGTATCTTTTACGATACCTCATGCCACAAACTAAATGTAATCCATTACATTTACTCTTACAGATGAACAGCTTGTTTCTAAGGATAAAATGATTCGTATCTCTTTATTTCAAGTAAAACAAACACCTGAAAAGAATGACAGATTGTGTATCGCTTACATGAATAATTGTAATCGATTACACCCTAAAATGCAACCTCTAAATTTAGATTTTCTAAAATGAGACTAATTATTCACTAAACTATCGCTAATGGGTCGTATGATCAAAAGGAAAAAATTTTTCTTATACTGTCCCCGTGAATAGATCGGCCTAATTGATTCAGTATGAACAACCATGTCTAAGGAATTAACTTAGAGGCTCGCAACGGAGCCGCCATCTACTCGAAGGTTTACACCATTAACAAAAGAAGCCTTATTAGATGCAAGATAAATGACCGCAGAAGCGACTTCCTCGACGGTCCCTGGCCGTTTCACTTCAACATGAGGACGATTTTGCTTTAAAAACTCCTGAATTGCTTCCTCATAGCTTATATTCAGTTTCGCTGAGTTATCTTTTAACAAATTCTCCAGCATTGGTGTCATGATAAACGCTGGCGAAACCGTATTGACAAGGATCCCATCAGCAGCATAGGCCTTAGATAGGCTTTTTGTAAAATTAATCAGCGCCGCTTTGGAAGCATTATAATGAGGCATGAATGCGTCCGGTTGAATACCTGATTCAGATGAAATATTAATAATACGGCCTAATCCTGTTTTTTTCATATATGGAATCACAGCTTTTGTCACACGTACAGCTCCGAAAAGATTGACATCAAATAGATGTTGCCATTGGTCTATATCCAATGATTCAAAGTGATCAAATCCACTGGCGATTCCCGCGTTATTAACGAGAATATCAATGGTCTTATAATAATCAACAGCAGTAGAAATAAGATGATCCACATCGGTTTGTTTCGTTAAGTCCGCTTGAACGGCAAGCACAGTTCCACCCATTTTTTCAATCTCAAGCGATGTTTCTTTCAAAGCCTCTTCACCACGTCCACAAATAATAACGTTTGCACCTTCCTCCGCGAACGCTATCGCAATAGCCTTCCCGATACCTTTACTACCGCCGGTTACAAGTATGGTTTTATTTTTGAATTCTAGATTCACTTTATATTCATCCTTTCTAAATTTTATGTGTCTATATTTCCTTTCAAAGTTCCACTTTCCATGAAAAAATAAGGATTAACCCGAGCCTTGGTAGGCTGAGATAATCCTGCATTTCATCACCTTATTAATCTTTTACTGATGTCTCAAACAATTCTGCATAAATGGGTTCAGAAAGGAAAGTTTCAATTTCCTTTACGAATTTTTTAAAATGCGAGGTTTCCTCATGTTGTTGAATCGCTTGTACATCCTTCCATTTTTCCACAAAAATAAAGCTATTTGCTTCTTCCGGATCCTCATAGTAATCATAACTAATATTTCCTGACTCGGCTTTAGAAGGTTTTGTTACAAGTCTGGCCTCTTCAAGAAATGCTTCGCGATACTGCGATTTTATTTTAATGTATGCATGAATGATAATCAAAGTTGATCCCCCTAACTTGTTCCTCTAGTCAAAATGTAATGGTTAACCTGCGTGTTTTTCTAGTATAATTCCTTTTTCATTTTGTTCCTCTTCTGATGGAAGCGTCATAAATTTCATTAAGTAAGCACCAAGGAAATACGTGCCTGCGAATATCCACATAACCCCTTCTGCACCGATAATTCCAATAAATAACCCAACGATTGCCGGTGCGATAAAGTACGACATTCCTGCACCAAAGCTCACAATCGCCATCGCAGATCCTTTTTTCTCAGGTGCCAGCGCTGCCACCAAAGCAGAAAGTGGGACAAAACCACAGAGAACAATTCCCATGAAAATCCCAACAATATTCAAGACTAAGAAACTGCTCCCAAAAACCTGCGGCGTGTAAAGCATAACCAGAAACATGACCCCCATGCCGAAGCTGCCGAGCCATTGAATCGTTTTGCGCCAGCCTAACCATTTATCACTGATATAAGGAATGATCAGGTTAAATATGATGTTTGCAAACCACATGGTTCCCCACATTTGCAGAAACTGTTCAGTGGTGAATCCGTATTTACCTGACAAATACATCGGGAAAAAGATAGGCAGTGCACCGATACCTGTCGAATTAATTATCCGGACTACGCCGCCTATCGCAACTTTTGGTTGTTCGATACAAATCGTAAATCCACTCATTAAGCTTTTTAATTTTTCCTTTGGATCTTTTGCTTGTTTTTTTATTCCTTCGTCTTTTACCACAATAATCCCAATAATTCCTCCAACTAAAACCCAAGCTATTGCACTCCACATTAACCCGATATATCCGATCTTTGGAAGCATGTAGGCTGGGAAATAACTGCCCACTACATAGAGACCGCCGCTCCAAGCTGCCCAAAACAATCCAACGGCCGTCGCCAAGATGCGATCGGGACTGCGATACGTAACCCACACTAAGAATGAATAGCAAAATAACGGATAACCCAAACCACGAATTCCATAAGTTGGTATCATAATGGCGTAATTATTTAGCTTTAAACCATATTCAATGAATAGTACCTGACCAAGCAACCAAGTTACAAGTCCGATTACCATGACTTTCCTTGGTCCCCACATCTCAGTGAGGACACCTGAAAAGTAAGAGGCAATAGCCAATACGGCTCCATAAACAGCAAAAATTGTAGCAGATTGTTGAACGGTCAGACCCTTTTCGATAAGGTACGGAGACAACCATGCGTGTTCAAGACCGTCACCAGCCATAAAAATTAATGTTGCAACAAATCCCCAAACCACTCCCACAGGAAGGCCGCCAAGAGTACGTTCCTGACCTAAAACCGTTTTCATTTTCAACACCTCTATTTTATAATGTTGGGTGATTGAGAGGAAGATTAATTCCTACTTAAGCCCACCACATTTCCGATACTTTTTCTTTAAACAGCGTTCCTTTTAACAGTGTGATGGCTTTCATTAAACCTTCATCGATAGACGCAAGCATATCCTCATGTTCAATGGAAACAACGTAATCATATCCTACAGCCCGGAGTGTACTGATGATGTCCTTCCACATTTTTTCATTATGGCCATATCCGACAGAGCGGAATGTCCAAGAGCGATCCAACACTTCACTGTAATGCTTGGTATCAAGAACACCATTCACCTTAATATTTGCCTGGTCTAAATACGTATCTTTCGCATGGAAATGGAAGATTGCATTTTCCCTGCCTAATTTTTTGATAGCTTCGACTGGGTCGATTCCTTGCCATACCAAATGGCTTGGATCGAAGTTGGCTCCAATGTTCACTCCTGCTTGTTCTCTTAGTTTTAGTAATGTTTCTGGATTATAGACAACAAATCCCGGGTGCATTTCGAAAGCGATTTGATGAATCCCATGCATTCTTGCGAATTTCGCTTCTTCTTTCCAGTACGGAATAACGATATCATTCCATTGCCATTCTAAGACTTCTGCATATTCTGGAGGCCAAGAGCAGGTCACCCAATTTGGAAACTTGGCACCCGGATGATCCCCTGGACATCCAGCAAAACCATTGATAACTGGTACCTCTAACTGTTCAGCCAGTAAAACTGTTTTTCTCCATACATCATGCGCCTCTTTGGCATCCTTTGCATTAGGATGTAGAGGGTTGCCATGGCAGCTTAGTCCGCTGATAGTTAGTCCCCTGCTTTCAATCGCCCGTCGGAACGATTTGATTTTATCTGGATTCCCTAACAATTCATCAGGATTACAATGACTATTCCCTGGATAGTTACCGGTTCCTAACTCAACCGCTTCTACTCCTATTTGTGCTAATTTATCTAACATGGCTTCGAAAGGAAGATTTTGATATAGAACTGTAAACACACCTAGTTTCACAATAAAGCCTCCTTATTCGCACGAACCTTCACCCATTTTTGCTGTTCATGACTTTCCAGAATGGCATCCGTAATCGCCATTGAAGTATGACCGTCTTCAAATGTGGCGAAATTCGGTTTATCCTGGAGCGGATCTTTGCCTTCACGAATAAACGTATAAACATTCAACATCATATTTTTGAGAGCGTCCGGCCAGCCTTCATTATGTCCGCCAGGATGATGGATCGCTGATTTTGCTTCCGGTGAGAAGAGTGCAGGATCGGCAAGCAGGATTTCATTCGGCTTATCCCTGTGCCCCATCCATAATTTTTCAGGCTCTTCTTGGTTCCAATATGCAGAACTCTTGCTGCCATTAATCTCAAAGCTTAGTCGATTCTTTCGGCCTGCACTTACTTGTGAAACGGTGAAGACTCCTCTTGAACCATCTTCAAAACGAACTAGTACAGATGCATAGTCTTCTGTATTGATTGAAACATCTTCATATTCTACATCTTCAGTACTTTGTGTGCTAAAAGTGGCTACACTTCCAATTGCTTTCTTTCTAACTGGAATGACTGTTGCTAAATCAGCAAATACTTCCACAATCTTTTTACCAGTAACAAATTGAACGGTGTCACACCAATGAGACCCGATATCTGCTACTGCGCGGGATTTTCCGCCAACTTCCGGAGCTAAACGCCAGTTAAAATCCGTTTCATATAGTAACCAATCCTGCAAATAGCTTCCGTGAACCAAATTCACTTTCCCGAGGTCACCGGTAGCAATTTTAGCTCGCAGGTTTTGCACACTCGCATGCTGTCTGTAATTAAAGTTCACACCATGTACAACACCCTGTTTTTGAGCCAATGCCAACAATTCCGCTGATTCTTTACTATTCATCGCAAGCGGTTTCTCTGAAATCACATGTTTACCTGCTAAAAGGATTTCCTTATTGATCACAAAGTGCACATGGTTTGGGGTACAATTATGAACTACCTGAATTTCGCTGTCACGCAGCATTTCACGGTAATCCCCGTACGCTTTCGGAATTCCAAGTTCAACTGCCTTTTTTTCCGCTTGTTCTTGACTTGTCTCGGCTAAAGCTACGACTTCCACGAATCCAAGCCTTCTGATTGCTTCAATATGAGTCGGGCCAATGAAACCTGTCCCGATGACTCCTACTTTTATTTTTTCCATTTGTTCTCCGTCCTCCAATTGAACTTTTCGATTTACCCAAGGAAGGGTATACGTTATTCAGTGTAATCGATTACACTATCTTGCAAAAAAAATGTGACTAGCCCAAGTAAATAAATAATTCGCCCATCCACCAAACTTCAATAAATGTAATGGATTACATTTTTGTCGAAAAAAATTGAATTTATTCATGCTGTTATCTAAAGAAATAACCTTTTAGAATAAAATAGCTATTCACTTAGCACTAAAATATTTTACTCTTTTTTCGACACCCTTATTGTAATCGATTACAGTGTAGAATTCAATATTTTTTTTAAACTTCCTCGATTCTTTTTTATCAGAATCATAAAAACTGTTCTGGAACCAATAGATTCGCTGGTCCCTTAATAAAAAGGGGAGTGAACCATTATTAATTTCACTCCCCATTTGTTTTCATTATTTTAATTCTACCAGGAATAAGCTAAACTATTCTTCTATGGTAAGTTCTTTGCATGATTCACGGACAATGAGTTTATCAGGAAGAATAAATTGATCTTTCTCTAATTCTTCATCTTTAATTAATTTTAACAATAAACGCATCGCTTTTTGTCCCATATCAAACGTTGGTTGTGCTACGGTTGTTAGTGCAGGTTCAAAAATCGATGCAAATTGAATATCATCAAAGCCAACAACAGATAAATCTTCTGGAACTCTTAAACCTTTAGATTTAGCGGCTTTAATGGCACCCATTGCCAGTTCATCATTACCGGCAAAAAGGGCTGTTGGAGGATTCTCTAGCGACAAAAATTTCATCATTAAATTAAATCCACTTTCAAAAGAGAATTCGCCTTCCTGTACCAAACTTGGATCCACAGACAGGCCGTGTTGCGCCATTGCTTGATGAAACCCCCTACATCGATCTCGTCCAACGACAATATTCAATGGTCCGGAAATATGTCCAATTCTCTTGTGATTTAAGCTAATTAAATATTCAGTTGCCTTTCTTGCACTGCTAATATTATCAATGGAGACCGTAGGCAGCTTGGAACCCTCATAGTATTCACACGCCAATACTACAGGGTAATCCTGGGATAAATCTTCTAATATTTTTTGATTGGTCCTTGCCGTTAATAATATCAACCCATCTGCTTTTTTCTGACCTAATAGCGTTAAAAAAGTAGTTTCGCTTTCTACATCGTTTCGCGCATCTCCTAGAAGTACTTGATATCCGTTTTCGATGGCAACGGATTCAATTCCGCGCAGCACCGCAGAAAAGAAAGTATTGGTTATATCAGGAACAACCACAAGAATTGTTTTGGTTTCAGATCTTCTTAATTGTCTTGCCAGCATATTAGGCTGGTAATTTAATTCTTTTATGGCTTCTAAAACTTTTTCTGCTGTTTCTTTTTTCACAGTCCCTGCATTACTTATGACTCGGGATACTGTGGCCGTTGAAACATTTGCCATTTTTGCAACATCCGCAATTCTGACCATGTATCTCTTTCCCTTTCAGTGTTCGTTTACATTTATTGTAATCGATTACATTGAGAATTACAATAACTTTCGTAAATCAGCCATAAACGGGTGAATCTCTTACAGAAAAAGAGGCTCTAGAAATCGAGCCTCTTTTTCTCTAAACAAATGGTGGTTATTTTATGGCACCTTGAATTCACTGTGCAGAACCATGATGGTTTCCTTGCATCTAATACATCTTCTTTCATTACATTTTAACATTGGTACAACTACTTTAGAGTTAGGCACCTTTTATTTCATGCATCGAAACGAATGAGTGGTCGCTTCGTGACGATCAAGCAGCGCCGGATCCTTCCGCTTCTCCACAAATACAAAGGTGTTTGGCTGTTTTTGAATTTGAAAAATTCATAGCTACTATTGCCTTCTTCAACTCGAGATGGTTCCGCTACTAGGTTAGTTGGTCCAGGAATTCATGACGTTGTTTCGGATTCACTTTTAAATAGGCATGTATCATAATGTAGATAAGTACCCCTTTTTACTGTATGGTTTTAACGATTTTTATCATATGTCCAATAGATTGCTTCGTGAATTCATCAAAAATATCAGCTTCACCTTGAAGTCCTGAAGCCACATATGGGTTTGACACGGCTGGCAAGAACTCCATCGTAATATAGCCCTTATAACCAAGTTCTTTAAGGAGGGAAATGACTGGTGCAAAATCCGTTTGTCCTAGTCCCGCTGCTTCCCTTGTATTATCAGCGATGTGTACATGGGCAAGATAACGTGAAATCTTCATTATCGAATCCCTCATATCACGTTCTTCTATGCTCATGTGGAACAGATCCGCCATGATCCCTACACCTTCTACATTCACTTCCTCCACAAAACGTAAGGCTAAGGTGAGGTTATTAACTAAGTAGGTTTCATAACGATTTAATGCTTCAATGGCTATGGTGATTCCTTGTTCCTTTGCATACAGCCCCGCCTCTTTCACACTTTGAATGGCATTATTCCATTCTTCCTCAAGCGTCGTTTCTGGGCTAAGTTTACCAACACAAGTAGGAACGACAATTAGAGTTGATGCATGTAAAGTCTTCGCTAAATCAACCGATCTTTTCACATATTCGACTGCCTTTTTTCTAATTTCGTCGTTTGATGAGGAAAGATCCCTTTCAGGCGTAAAAATTCCACAAATAGAACTGCATTCAAGTTCATAATTTGTTAAAAGTTCTTTCGTTTCCTCAATATCAATGGTATACGGCTCGCCGGCGAGTTCGACACCTTGATAACCAAATCTCTTCAGCCTTTTTAAACTATCTTCTAAACTTTCATTTCCGTATATCCATTGTGTGGCACTATATTTGAACATTTGAATTCACCTCTTAGATTATGAAAAAATCAGAGTTCCCACATAAACCGTAGAGAACTCTGTCTACCTATATATTAATCCGAGATTTTAACTACAGTTTTAAGGATATCCTTATTATGCTCTGCCGTTTCAATTCCGTGTTTCACATCTGCAAATTCAAAATGATTTGTGAAGATTGGAGTTGGATCAAAACGCTTGCTTGCGATTAAATCAATCGCTTTAGAGAAGGTATCATATGTTCCTGCATAGGAGGAAACAATGGTTAATTCACGGCTGTAAATTTCAAATGGACTTACAGGAATTGTTACATCTGCAGGGGCTGCTCCAAAAACCAGTATTTTTCCGCCTTTTCTCACTAATTTAAACGTTTGCGCGTAAGTATACGCAGAACCTACCGCTTCAATAACAACGTCAGCACCGCGTCCGTCTGTTAATCTTTTAACAGCTTCTACCGGGTCTTCTTCACCTGCATTAATCACATAATCAACACCACTATTTTTAGCTGATTCAATTCTCGCAGGATTTAGTTCGGAAAGGACTACTTTACTAGCCCCTTTCAATTTTGCAAGTAAGGCATGAGCGATACCCATTGGACCTCCGCCAATAATTGCGACTGTTTCACCGAATTGGACATTAACTTGATCCTGACCGCTGATTGCACATGCTAATGGCTCAATATAGGCTCCATGGATCCAAGACATAGAATCTGGCAACTTATGAATATTACTCTCTGGAACTCTCACAAATTCGGCAAATGCTCCGTTAATGTGTACCCCTAATTGAGTTATTTTTTCACAATGCAATTTTTGGCCATGGCGGCAATAATAACATGTGCCGCAGCTAATATTGATATCGGCAGTCACACGGTCACCTGGCTGTACAAACCTTACTTTAGAACCAACATTTGCCACTTCACCGGAAAATTCATGACCTAAGATTAATGGAAGCTTTGCTGGAAAACGCCCTTCATAAATATGCGGATCCGTACCACAGATTGCGGTATATTTCACTCTTATCAATACATCTGTATCCCCAAGTTCAGGAACCGGTACATCTTCTAATCTTAAATCTTTTTTACCGTACAATACAGCTGCTTTCATTGTTTTTTGATCAAACCCTGCTTCTAAATTTTCATTGTTTTCTACTGTATCTTGTGCCATCTTATTTTTCCTCCTTAAAAAGGTTTTTTAGGAAATTAATTGACTCTTCAGTGTATTGATCATAAAACTCTTCACATCTAGTGCCATTAAAAGGATCGGCAAACGGAGGCAATAGCTCCATCGTTAAATATCCGCTATAGTTAATATCAAGTAAAGCCTGGGCGATTGGTTCAAAATCGATATGACCACGGCCTGGTGCAGCCCGATTACTATCAGCGATGTGAAGGTGATATAATTTATCTCCAACCTTCCTTATGGTTTCCGCAATATCGACTTCTTCAATATTCATATGGTAGGTATCACCCATCACACCTACGCTTGGCAGATTCACACGATTGACCAGCTCAAGTGATTGCTCTAATCGATTGATCAAATAGTTTTCATAACGATTCCATGCTTCTACCGTCAAACGGACCCCATGTTCTCCCGCATATATACCTGCTTCTCTTATCCCTTCTTCAGCCCATTTCAATTCTGTTTCGCGGTCTGCTTCTCCATAAATTTTCATACAAGCAGTTGGAGTGAGAGAGATTCCCTTTGCTCCAATTTTGCTCGCAAAATCAACGCAGCTTTTTAAATATTGGACAGCATTTCTTCTAATATTCTCATTACTCGAAACTAAATCTCTTTCCTCGTTATAAATGGCACAAATAGTAGAAGCTTCAATATTATATTTTTGAAGTAATTCTTTAATTCGGTCTGCATCCATTTGTTCTGGCTCGCCAACAAATTCCACACCGTTATAACCATATTTAGCGAGTCTAGCAATGCTTGCTTCAATATCTTCTCCGGTATATACTAGCGTGTTGTAAGAGTACTTTATCATTTGAACATCTCCTTATCACTATATTGTCTATGTAACTTTCCTGGATTTCAGATTTTTTAAATAGGGGCCGCATATAAAAGCGGCCACTATTTCACTTTATTACTAGAAAGTTTGTAATCTGCTTTTCTGACTGGTTAAGCGATCACTATTTTGCTGCCTTTTGGATAACTTCTGGGGCATCTTGACGATAAGCCATTTTCCAAACCTTTAAGACGTTTTCTTTTGTAACTTTCATCGATGGAACAACATAGTATGGATCTAATTGTTTGCCAAGTAATGAATATCCGGCAACAAGAGCTTGCGCAGCACCGTTTTCATATGGTAACTGTGCCCCAAGACCTTTTACATTCCCTCCAGATGCAATTTGAAGAGCCACGTTCGTTCCTAAATCAACTGTGGTGATAACTAAATCATTTTTCCCTGCTGTTCGAGCCGCAGCAAGTGTTCCTTCCGCTGGTACATCCCAAATGGCAAAAATCCCATCTAAATCTTTGTGTTTCGTTAACATGCCTGAAGCTACTTTTTCAGCATCGTTAGGAGTGATAATTCCACCATGTGCCACAATGTTTATATTTGGATATTTTTCTTTAATGGTTTTCTCGAATGCTTCTTTACGTTGGTTATTTACAAAGAAGTTGACATCGTGGAAAATAACACCGATTTTTCCTTTTCCTTTTAGTTCTTCACCCATAATTTCACCGGCAAAGATACCGTTTCCATAGTTATCTGATGAAACAACGCTGACATAATCTTTTCCAGCTTTGAAGCCTTTTGGTACATTATCCATGAAGACTAGTTTTACACCGGCTTCCGCAGCCTTTTTAAAAGCGGGAGCAGTAGCAACTGGATCAACCGGCAAAGATACGATAACATCCGGCTTTTTCGCCATGATGGTTTCGATATCTGAAATTTGTTTTTCAGGCTTAAATTGTGCATCCGTAACCGCCACAACTTTGATGCCCATTTTTTCAAAAGTGTCTTTTACACCATTGATGATGGCAGTTGAGAAATCATTTCCTGCATAGTGCATGGAAATAGCCGCTTTGAATTTACCTTCTTTAATTTTCTTTACATCCTCTTCAGACAATTGCAAAGTTGCTGCAGGTGTGGCTGTTTCTCCATTTGGACCTGTACTTAAAATTTTCTGATCGCTAGGTATTTCAGGGTTAATGGTAAGAGGATAAGTGACTTTTGCTGATGCTACTTTTCCTTCGTTTTGCTCACCAGAAGCAGTTGAACTTTGTTTTCCACACCCCATAAGAGCCAAACTGCTAATGAGGAGTATCGTAAGAATTAGTGAAGTAAGTTTTTTCATAGTAACCCCCAGTAATAGATTTAGATAATAGTGTTTTATTATTTAGCTGCCCCTTGAATGGACTTAGGTGCCTCTTGGTGGTAAACAAGTTTCCATGCTTCTATTACATTTTCTTTCGTTACATTTAAAGCAGGAACGGCTACATAAGCAGGTGCTTTTTTCCCAAGTAAAGAATAACCGGCCAAAATCGCTTCTGAAATCCCCTGGTCATATGGCAGCTGGGCACCGAGTCCTTTAATCAAACCATTTGATGCGATGTCTAAAGCTACGTTTGTCCCTAAATCAATAGTCGTAATGACAAAATCTTTCTTTCCTGCAGTACGGGCTGCTGCTAATGCACCTTCAGCTGGCACGTCCCAAACGACAAACATTCCATCAAGGTCACGATTTTTGGTAAGCATTCCTGATGCTACTTTTTCCCCATCGTTAGGGCCAATGATTCCGCCGCGTTCAACGATTTTCATTTTCGGATATTTTTCTTTGATTGTTTTTTCAAAGGCTTCGGTTCGCTGTTTGGTCACAAAGTAATCAGCATCGTGATAGATTACGCCGATCTTCCCTTTTCCACCAAGCTGTTTCGCCATAATTTCTGCTGCTTGAACACCATTTCCATAGTTGTCTGCAGATACAACGCTGACATAATCCTTGCCGGCTTCTAATCCTTTTGGTTTATTATCCATGAACACGATTTTCACTCCTGCATCTGCCGCTTTCTTAAAAGCGGATGCAGTTGAAACAGGATCTACCGGGATCCCCACAATAATATCGGGCTTTTTCGCTAAAACAGTTTCAATATCCGATACTTGTTTTTCAGCCTTGAACTGGGCATCTGTTACAGCTACCACTTTAATTCCCATCTTTGCAAAAGTTGCTTTTAAGCCATTGATTTGTGCAGTTGCCCAGTCATTACCAGCATAGTGCATGACAATGGCCGCTTTGTATTTTCCTTCTTTGATCTTTTGCACTTCTTCTTCAGTAAGCTGTAATGTTTTTGCTGAAACAGCAGATTCTCCACTAGGACCTTTACTTAAAATTTCTTGATCGGGAATCTCTTGATTTATGGTGATTGGACCTGAACTAGCAGTTGTTTCTTCCGTTGTTGTGTTCTCTGTTTCGTTGCTACCGCTGCTAGTCGTGCTATCCTTGCCGCAGCCGATGAGTGCCATGCTAGTGATTAATAGAATAATAGTAATAACAGATAGTAACTTTTTCATGATTTGCCCCCTTTTCGTGCTTGTTTTTTAAATAATGGATTAAAATACTCGAATATTTGGTCCGTATTTAAGTAACACATTCTCTGCAGGTTTGTAATCGATTACATTTTTTCATTAATAAGAATTGATTTTTACCTACTTTTCTACGGTCATCATATTTTCTAAATTTTACAAATGTATAAATAGATTTACTGGGCGAACCAGTTGCAATTAAACACCTGCATCCGCCCCGATTGTATTTTTTTAATTAGGTTCTTACTTACATCCAATTCCTTTTAACTTTTCTGTCAAATAATCAATGGAGGTTTTCGCATACCAATCAGGATCTGCTTTTCTAGTACCAAATCCAATTTCCATTGAGAGGTAGCCCTTGTAATCAACTTCCTTTAATGCTTTTAATACGGTATCCCAATTTACCGTTCCTTGTCCAGGCGGTAAGCGATCGTCATCCGAAATATGAACATGATGCAACTTATCTCTCATTCTATAAACATAATCACTCGGTACTTCATTACGATAGAGGGCATGGAACGTATCAAACATCACTTTCACATTGGATTCACCTGATTCTTCTGCCAACTGTAAGGCATCATCTGCCGATTCAATTAAATTACAATCAGCAGCTTGAGGTTCAACTACTAATGTGATTCCAAGCTCTTTGGCATATCTCGCTACATCTTGCAAACCTTCGCGGCTATACTTCCATGCTTCTTGTTTGTTCATGCCAAAACCAAACCAGCCAGCAAGCCACATCACAGTTGGGCATTCCCAGTCATGCGCTAAACGAATAACTTCCTTATAATGATTGATCGTAAACTCACGCTCTTCTTTTAAAGCTGAACTTGGATTCACTCCAGGTCCTCCTCCAGGTGCGGGAAGCATAGCAGCTACATTAAGATTATTTCTTTTTAAATGCTGAAGAATTTCCTTGCGTCTTTGTGTGGAAAGATAATCAGGCCAGGCGTGCGGACTTGCACAACCTATTTCAATTCCATCATATCCAAATGCAGCAATTCGACTAATCACTTCTTCTAATGGATAAAAGGGCAACATGGATGGAAAAGAATTATAAACCCAAGTATTAAATGAAAGTTTCATTTTTTGATCCTCCTCAAAAATTAAGTCATTAACCAAATTTGTTATTCAATGTGATTATTCCCAAACAAACACTGCTTTTTCAGTCTTTCTTTCATCAAACATACGGAAAGCTGTTTCTGCTTCTTCCAATTTAAATTGGTGTGTAACTAATTTTTCAACAGGCAGATTTTTTCTTACAATAAACTCCGCAATTTCATCGAATTCTTGGATTGGGAAATACCACGAACCCATCACAGAAATCTGCTTACGAATTAATTGTTGACTTGGCTTAATGGTTGTTTCTTTGCTTTCACCAATAAACGCTACTCGTCCGTGTGCTCTAACGCAGTCTAATGCATCATTTTCTCCAAATGGGCTACCGGAACAATCAATCGCAGCGTCTGCACCAAGACCCTTTGTTATACGGGCGATTTCTTCTTGAACATTCATTGTTTTACCATTGATGGTATAATCCGCACCCAATTCCTTCGCAAGCTCCAAGCGCTCATCTAGCATATCAACAGCGATTACGGTTGCTCCTAATCCCTTAGCGATCATCACACCAGCTCCGCCCATTGGACCCATTCCAAAGATAACCAGGAAGTCTCTCCCTGAAATTCCTAACCTCTTTTGAGCGTGGTAAAGGGTTCCAACAGCGTCAGTTGAAACGGCAGCCGTTACGAAACTCATGCTATCTGGCAATCTCATACAGTTTTCAGCTGGAACCACCATGTACTCTGCGTCACCGCCGTGAGAGTCAAAGCCGATACATTTAAATTCTTTACAGAACATTTTGTAGCCGCTCTTACAATGCGGACATTCACCACAGCCAAGAGCTAAGTAAACAGCAACTCTGTCACCGGCTTTGTAATTGGTAACACCATCTCCTACTTCCGTGATAACTCCTGCAGGTTCATGCCCGGGTACCGTGCATCCGCATTTTGTTCCTTCAAAAACGGAAGTACCGTAATATAAGCTCATATCGCTTCGGCAGATTGCTGATGCTTTTAACTGAACTAATACTTCCCCTTGGCTAGGCGTTGGTATTTCAACCTGGCGAATCTCTACCTTTTTATCTCCTGGAAAAAATACAGCATTCATTGTTGTCATTGTACTGCCTCCAATCATTCATATTAATTTTGAAAAACAATTATCCTATCATACTTCCTTGAAATGAGGTGCGGGAGGGAAAACCCTCCAAGCCCAGCCTTCTGATGGCTTCAATGTGAGATAAATTATCGTTTCATCGCTTTCTTACCAAATGCCACCGCCAAGATAATGATAATTCCTTTGATAATCATTTGCTGGCTGACATCAAGACCCATGATAATCAAACCATTGTTGATCGTACCAATCATTAGGGAACCAACAATCGTTCCAATGATTGTTCCTACACCGCCAAACAAGCTTGTCCCACCAAGGATAACCGCTGCAATAACAGATAGTTCATCCCCTTCACCGAAGGAAAAACGTCCGGCATTCATACGGCCTGCATAAAGGAGACCTGCTAACCCAGCCATTAAACCAGTTGCAAGAAATACCATTAGCTTGATCTTCATTGTCTTTACGCCAGAGAATCTTGCCGCATTTTCGTTACCACCTGTCGCCAATACCTGACGGCCAAAAGTTGTTTTACGAAGTAAGATATGGGCAATCACTGTAAATACTAGAGTCCAAATAAGTAGAACTGGAATCGGTCCAATGTCCCCTGAACCAAAGATGAAATTGAAATTTGCGTCTACAATCGGAACTGGAGCCGTATCTGTAACCCACATTGCAGCTCCTTTAATAGCTCCCATTGTTCCAAGTGTTACTAAGAAAGAAGGAATCGCTACTTTTGTTACTAGCAAACCATTGATTAATCCAACCACAAGTCCAGTACCTACACCACCGATGAGTCCACCAATAATGCCATAGCCCGCTTGTATGGCTAATGCACCGACTAGAGAAGAAAGGGCCGCAATGGAACCAACAGAAAGGTCAATCTCCCCAGTACTAATAACAAATGTCATTGCCAACGCCATCAAAGAAATCGTGGCTGTTTGTCTAACAATGTTTAATAAGTTCCCTGAAGTTAAGAAACCTTCATCACTTAAGCTGATAGAAAAATAGATTAAAACGCCCACGAAGGCAAAATAGACAATATAATTACGCCACTCGAATCCTTTCAATGAAGGAGTTGCTGGCTTTTCAATACTAGAAACCTTGGATTGCATATTGTAATTCCTCCTCTGATTTAATCTCCCTGCGGGTCATTTCCTTTTTAATTTTTCCATCATGCATAACGATGACACGATCACTCAATGCAAGCAGTTCTGGAAGTTCGGAAGAGACCACAAGGATTGCCTTGCCGTTTTCGGCCATGGCTCTAATAATCTCCACAATTTCCGTTTTTGCACCAATATCCACTCCAATCGTTGGTTCATCCAACATCAACACAGTGGGGTCGTTCGCGAGCCATTTGGCTAGAACGATTTTTTGCTGATTACCGCCTGATAGCAACCCGGCCTGTTTAAAAATATTATCCGTTTTAATATTTAATATCTTTACAAAATCCCTACTAATTTCATTGGATTTCTTACTATCAATAAAAGCTCCTTTTTTTACCTTCGAAAGAATTGGAAGTATCATATTATCCTTGACACTATGTTCAAGGACTAATCCTTGCATCCGGCGGTCTTCCGGAATGAGTGCAAGTCCGGCTTCTATGGCATTCTTAGGATTTTTAATGGATTGTTTTTGACCACTAATGTAGATGTCTCCACTCTTAATTGGGTCAATCCCAAAGAGATTTCGCAGTAATTCCGTCCGGCCGCTTCCCATTAAGCCCGCAATTCCAACAATTTCACCCGGCTGAATTTTAAGATTAATATCTTCGACATGTTCGGCACTTAAGTTTCTTACTTCAAAAATGGGCGGCACATCCGTTGCGTAGGAACGTTCTTTCCATTCAAACGCTTGGTCAAATTGCATACCAACTATATGTGAAATTACTGTATCAAGATTGGTTTCACTGCATTTTTCCGTGGTGATATATCTGCCATCACGCATAATCGTAATTCGGTCGCATATTTGAAAGATTTCATCCATCCGGTGAGAAATATAGATGATAGAATACCCTTTTGCTTTTAATTTGTTAATAAAACTAAAAAGTATTTCTGTTTCATTTTTAGTTAACGAAGAGGTTGGCTCATCCATGATCAGGATCTTTGCTTCCTGGGATAATGCCTTGGCGATTTCTGTCATTTGCCAGTAGCCGACTCCCAAATTCTGAACAATTTCTGTTGGCTTAATATCTACGCCTAATTCTTCTAGCAATTTTTCTGTTTTCATCTCACAATCCTTGTCATCAAGCAGCCCTAATGATGTTTTCTTTTCACGAGTAAGATAGATGTTTTGGGCGACGCTAAGGGTAGGAATTAAACTAAACTCTTGGAAAATCATTGATATATTATTCTTCTGAGCATCATCATAACTTTTAATGCTTACCGGTTTTCCTTCAATTAAAATCTCGCCGCTGTCTGCAGAGTATACGCCGGTGAGGATTTTCATTAATGTGGATTTCCCTGCGCCATTCCCCCCCATCAAGGCGTGAACTTCACCTTTTTTGACGGAAAAATTGACATCGTTTAAAACCGTAATCCCATTAAAAGCTTTATTAATACCTCTCATTTCGAGAATCGGTTGTTCCATCCAAGTTCACCTTCTTTTTATGTTAGAGCTGCTTTCAAAAAGCAGCCTCTATCTTTTTTTTATTATTTCAAAGCCTTTTTTACTGTGTCAGGAGCCTCTGTTCCGTAGATTAACTTCCATTCATCTAATACATTCTCTTTCGTAACTTTGATTGATGGTGAAGCCACATACGCTGGTGCTTCTTTTCCTAATAAGGCATATCCGGCAAGGATCGCTTGTGCTACACCCTGGTCATATGGCAGCTGTGCTCCAAGACCTTTAACAATTCCATCTTGTGCAATCGAGATGGCTACGTTTGTTCCTAAGTCAACTGTTGTAACAACTAGGTCATCCCTGCCAGCCGTTCTTGCTGCAGCCATAACACCTTCAGCCGGTACATCCCATGGAGCGAAGATACCATCAATATCATGGTGTCTTGTCAACATAGCAGATGCTACTTCTTCTGCCTGATTTGGACCAGTAATCCCACTTTTTGCTACAATCTCAATATTTGGATATTTTTCTTTCATTCTTTTTTCAAAAGCATCAGAACGGTTTTTGGTTACAAAGAAGTTTACATCGTGATACACAATGCCGATTTTACCCTTTCTGCCAAGTTTTTCAGCCATAATGTCTGCTGCGGTTGCACCGTTACCCATGTTGTCACCAGATACAATACTGATGTAATCTTTACCTGCAACTAAACCTTGTGCAGCACCATCCATGAATACTAACTTTACGCCTTGGGCAACAGCCTTTTTATAAGCTGGTGCGGTAGATACTGCATCAACTGGAACAGAAATCATAATGTCCGGCTTTTTCGCTAAAACGGTTTCGATATCATTTACCTGCTTTTCCGCTTTGAACTGTGCATCTGTTACAGCAACAATCTTGATGCCCATCTTCTTAAATGTATCCTTCATCGCACCAACTGCGGCATTCATATAGTCAGTACCAGAGTAGTGCATAACAATCGCCGCTTTATAATTACCTTCTTTAATCTTCTTTAGCTCATCTTCCGTAAGCTGCAATGTCTTAGCTGAAACGGCCTGTTCTCCGTTCGGCCCTTTATCTTGTACCGCTAAATCAGGAATCTTTGGATTGATCGTTAATGGTCCTGAAGCTGTTTCTGAGTAGTTTTCATTCTTTTTCGTGCTCGCTTGTTCAGATGTAGAGTTTTTTCCGCCACACCCTGCAAGAAAAACACTTAAAAGAAGTAGCAGTAAAACTGCAATTGAAAAACTCTTTTTCATTTGATTACCCCCACTATAGTAGTTATTTAGTTGAAGCTCGTTCTTTGTCGGTACCACCTTACAATCGATAAGTGTGGCACCACCCCCTTTTCATAAATGTAAGCTTAAAGAATATTACTAGTAATGGATTACATTCATTTAAGTGATAAAACCAGGCTTCTATGGCTTCAAAAAATGTAATTGATTACATTTTTTTCTAAAAAAATTTTCACATACTGCTGAAAAGACTGTCTTACAATCAACTGGTCATCTAAAAACATTTGCTCTTGTTTGATTACCTCTTTGTTGATGAGCCTCAATAGTAATTCCACAGCTTTCTCACAACTTTCAAACGCCGGCTGGGCAATCGTTGTCAAACATGGTTGGAATAAGGACGAGAATTTCTGATTATCAAAACCGAGAACCGAAATACCCTCTGGCACTTAAGCCCCCTAGATTTAATGGCTTTAATGACTCCCATTGCCATTTCATCATAGCAGCGAAAATCTCTGGTGGGAGTTGACCAATGGAAGAAAACCCCATTACAACCGCTTTCAAAAGAGAAATCACCTTCCTGGACTAACACAGGATCAACAATAAGGTTGTTGCTAATCCAAACGGATTTGTAATGTCAGGCACAACAACTAGAATGGTTTTAGCAGAAAAATTTCCTTCTTTGCTACATCTACAATCCCTACCATCTTTGTTATTTGTCCTCTCTTGTTTCTATATTTGGATTGTAATCGATTACAAAATTGTCGTCTAATCATCTTCCGACAAGGTTTTTTTTTAACTGATATCGTTTTATATCCTTTTGAACACAATTATCGTTCATTCGGACAATAAAATCATAAATATTAAAAAAGCAAAAAAATTGAGGTCCGGTAAACCCGGACCTCACAACGATTTATTTCTTTGTAATTCTGCTAACTTATTTTTGGAAACCTTTGCTGTCTCCTGATAATTTTTAAAATATGCTTTGTACGTTTGCCCTACCGTTTCAATCCTATTTAAATATTGCAAATTAATAATATAGGAACGATGAGAGGCAGCAAAGCGAGAATCTAGGATTTCTTCAAGGTTCGTTAATGCCTCATTTAACTCTATTTTTTGATCCACCGTATGGATCACAGCCTTTCGATCTGCCCGTTCAATAAATATAATGTCCTCTAACGGTATAAAAGAAAACTGATTCGATTGTTTAACCATTAAATCTTTCTTAATAGATGGCTGCTCTTTCCTTGCTGACGCTACAGAAAAAGCCTCTGCACGGCCGAGAGCTGCATAAAGACGGTCACGATCAATAGGCTTGATAATGTAATCGATTGCATTTACATCAAAAGCTTCTAACGCAAAATTATCATGGCCGGTGATAAAGATGATTTGAATGGACGAGACCATCTTTTTGCAAGATTTCACTGCCTCCATGCCGTTCAGCAATGGCATATTGATATCAACTAAAATGATGTCAGGTTTTTCTTTCATTACCATGCAAATTAAGTCCTCCCCATTCTCGGCTTCTCCGACAATTTGAAAGTTTTGCAGTGGTTTAATTAGATGCTTCAATAATTTTCTAGATGGTGCATGGTCCTCTGCGATTAGAACCCTCATAGGATGACCTCCTGTTAAATGCTTTAAGTTATTGAAACATTAATATAAGTAAATGGAAAAGACTTTTTGAAATCGTTAACAAATCACTTTTAGTATAAGGCAGTTTAAGCGGCAAAGAAAGTAATTAAACACAATTTGCTAATAGTGTTTTTTCTGTTTTCTGTGATTATACTAACACTATAGCTTCAGAAAAAT
This sequence comes from Mesobacillus foraminis, assembly GCF_004340465.1. Lineage (GTDB taxonomy): Bacteria > Bacillota > Bacilli > Bacillales > Cytobacillaceae > Mesobacillus_B > Mesobacillus_B foraminis. Next base: position 149,698 of record NZ_SLVV01000013.1, read on the forward strand.
GTACGACTATTCGTTAAAAGGCAGGATAAGAAAATGGAACTCACCCCTAACGAAAATTTATATAAAGAAGTTCTACAGACCATGTCTGAATACGTCATTATTCAGGAAAAGTCAGGTAAAATGATTGCACTTAATGAAAATGCGGAAACAGTGCTCGGTGTTAAATCAGAATTTTTTACAGACTCAAGCTTTCAGCAACTTGAATATATAAAAGAAGACGGTACACCACTGCCCTATTCCCAATTGCCAGGAATGATCACACTCGAGAAAGGGATCCCTTTTTATAACTATGTGGTGGGAGTGATTGATCCTGAATCCAGTACCAAATGGCTTTCAATAAATTCAAAACCTCTCAACATGCGTAAAGATGGTGAACAGGCTGCCCTTATTACCCTTTCGGATATCACCGAACGAAAAAAAATGGAACAAACCATTATTCATGCGAAAGAAGAGGCAGAAAAGGCAAATCTGGCTAAATCAGACTTTCTCTCAAAAATGAGCCATGAACTCCGGACACCCCTGAATGGAATACTTGGCTTTGCCCAGCTGTTAGAAATAGATGATTCCTTAAATGATGAGCAGCGTGACTTTGTCCAGGAGATACTAGGCGGTGGAAGACATTTATTAAGCTTAATTAATGATATTTTAGATCTATCAAGAATAGATACCGGCCAATTACAAGTTTCAATCAAAAAGGTAGATCTTCAAACCATTATTACTGAATGTATCAATATCGTGCAGCCGCTTGCCAAGAAGAAAAGAATTCACATACATAACCAACTGGATCAATCACAAACCATGTCGGTTCTGGCTGATCCCATTCGCCTGAAACAAATCCTTCTGAATCTGCTGGATAACGCCATTAAATATAACCAAGAAGACGGCAAAGTTATGATTTACTCTTATTTAAAAAGAAATGATGCTGTTATCCATATCGCCGATACTGGGATCGGGCTTTCAGTTGAGGAGTATCAAAAAGTGTTTGTTCCATTTTACAGAATTAAAGGAACACAAGAAGAAGGTACTGGGATAGGATTGTCATTAGTGAAACAGCTTGTCCAGCTAATGGGAGGAAAAATTAGTGTCACAAGCCAGAAAGGAATAGGCAGCGACTTTTACTTTAGTCTCCCTCTTCCCGATGATTTAAAGGCCGCGATGCACTGGGAGGAAGGAGTGATCGGACTTCCAATAAAGAGCGGTAAATCAGAGCAATATTGCTTGCTGTATATTGAAGATAATCAATCCAATTTAAACTTGGTAAAGAACATCCTGAAATCGCAGTCCTCCTACACGCTCTTAACGGCTCGATCTGGAATAGAAGGATTAGACCTCGCTAGGACAAATAAAGTCGATTTAATCCTGCTGGATCTGAACCTCCCGGATATCCATGGCTTCGAAGTATTTAAGATTTTAAAAACAAATGAAAATACGAGAGACATTGCCGTTATCGCTGTAAGTGCCAATGCCATGCCTAAGGACATACAGCAGACATTAGGCCTGGGGTTTGATAATTATATTACAAAACCTGTTAATGTAAAGGAGTTCTTAACAACAATATACGAAACTTTAACTAGTACGATTAATCAAAATATACCTGAACATAAAATTTTAAGTACCGGACCAAACGGAGAGGAAGCTGTATCGGCCAAGACACTGCAGTTGTCTTTGAAAGATCTGAAAAAGCTTAGAGAAAAGAACTATACAGCTGCTATTGCCATGCACTATACAGGGAATAATTGGGCAAGAGCACAAATCGAAGGGTTGAAGACAACTTTTAATAAAATGGGGATTAGGGTTGTAGCTGTAACTGATGCCGAATTTAACTGGGAAAAGCAAGTTGCAGACATTCAAAAGATATTAGCAAAAAAACCCGACATTATTGTTAGTCTTCCCATCGACCCGCTATCAACCGCGGGTGCCTTTCAAACCGCAGCTCAATCAGGTGTTAAGCTGGTTTTTATGGACAATACACCATACGGGTTGGAAGCGGGTGAGGATTATGTAAGCGTCGTTTCAGCTGACAATTATGGAAACGGGGCCTATGCCGCCGACATTATGGCAGAGAAAATAGGTTTTAAAGGCAAGATTGGGGTCATATACCACGATGCTGATTTTTTTGTAACGAAACAAAGATTAACGGCCTTTGAAAAGACGATTAGAGAAAGTTATCCTGACATTCGAATCATAGCCCGCAGCGGTTTTACTAGTCCAAATGATGGGAAAGAGCTTGCAGACGCTATGATTTCTCAACACCTCGATTTGAAGGGAATCTTTGTTGTATGGGATTTAGTGGCCGAAGGTGCTATGGCCTCCGCACGTGCCTTAGGCAAACATGATTTAGTTATTACGACAATCGATTTGGGTACCAATGCTGCTGTAGAAATTGCAAAAGATGGACTTATCAAGGGATCTGGTTCTCAGATGCCCTACCATCAAGGAGTGGCCGAGGCAATCCTTGCCGGTTATGCACTGCTCGGCAAACCAGCACCAGCTTATGTTGCTGTACCGGCTCTAAAAGTAACGAAAGAAAATCTTCTTGAAGCATGGAAACTTGTATATAACAAAGATCCCTCAGAATTAAATAGGTACATATAACTCAAATAAAGCCATGAAGCATCCAAAGAAAAAACCAACTTCCATTTATGATTAGGGCGTCACTACCTGTCCCATTCCTTTCAACTGCCACGCGACAGGCAGTGGCCACACCACCTACATCTTTATAAATGCAAAAGAGGTTTTTTCTTTTTAAAGGTCATGGATGAATTTTGGGAAGAGCTTATACATTTCAAGTGAAATCACGATCGTTATCTTTATATAAAATAATGCTAAAATTTGAGAATGAGTAACGGTAATAGGTGCCTAGTTTGTGGTTTTCCGGAGCTTTTCTTAAACGGGGTATAACTGGAATTAATTTTTTGGAGTGGCCGAACCAATTCCTGGTGCGACTACGTCTTGTTTAGGGCTTTAAAAAGAGGAAATACTTCCCCTACCTCTTATGATCAATAATATTAACATTAATAATTTTAATTAGAAATTTATTATTGTTAATGTTAGTTAGAAAAATAATGCCCCTCCCAAGTAGCAGTTTTGAATTAAGCCAAAAGAAAAATAGACTTCACCACTATAGGATTTCTTTCCTTTTACTCCTTCATAGATACTAATGAATTGGAGGAAGCCGATGTATTTACATAACCAATTAAATTATATTTCCATCCCATTGACTTTTTTTAAGAAGGAGATTGCATGACTTACTCGTATTTATAGGGTAAGGAGTGTGAGATTTGTGGCTAAATTAGAAATTAATTCAAGGAGAGAACTTAGCAAAAGAGATAAGAAAATTTTCGGTCACTTCCTGGAGCATTTTCATCGCCAAATCTACGGAGGAATTTTTGATCCGGACTCAGCATTTTCGAACAGCAGTGGTTTTCGCCAGGATGTTTTGGAAGCGCTCAAAAGAATCGAGGTGCCGATTATACGCTGGCCTGGTGGATGCTTTGTTTCTGCCTACCACTGGAAAAACGGAATAGGAAAACAACGGACGCCTTATTTTGACAAAGCCTGGCGGGTAGAAGAGCCGAATAGCTTCGGAACGGATGAATTCATCGAGTATTGCCGGTTGCTTGGAGCCGAGCCTTATATATGTACCAATGCTGGGACAGGTTCTGCTGAGGAAATGAGCGATTGGGTTGAATATTGTAACCTTCCATCCGAAGGGAAATGGGCGAAGCTCCGTATTGAAAATGGCCATCCCGAGCCTTATAACGTAAAATATTGGAGCATTGGGAATGAAAATTATGGCGACTGGGAAATGGGAGCCAAGGATGTTAAGGAATGGGGACGGTTCGTTAGGGAATCGGCCAAGATGATGAAGCGTGTGGACCCTACCATTGAGCTCATGGCAGCGAGTATTTCAGATTTGGATTGGAATCTGGATCTCCTTCGTGAAGCTGGACAATATCTCGATTGGATTTCGATTCATGACTATTGGGATAAACTGCATAACGTAAACGATTTATCAGATTACGAGACTTGTATCGCGTATACAATGGACATCGAGCAGCCTATACTAAAGACGAAATATATCCTTGGCTCACTTGGCTATTTAGGAAAAATTCGTATTTCCTTTGATGAATGGAATCTTCGGGGCTGGCACCATCCGCATGTGAACTCGGGAACGGATGATTATTTAACCCCTAGGGATAAAAATGATATCAACTCAAGCTATACAATGGCTGATGCTGTGTTTACAGCTTGTTTTTTAAACCAATGTCTCAAACATAGTGATGTAGTGGGAATGGCCAATTTCTCTCCCACTGTCAATACAAGAGGAGCGATCTTTACTCATCCCGAAGGAATTGTCTTGAGACCGACTTATTTTGTGTATGAACTCTATACTCGTTACCTTGGGGATATCATCATCGACTCTTGGATGTCGGAGGATTCCAACTTCCTCCTGGAAAAGGCCAATAAGACCACTCGCATCCCGTTTTTGGATGCGATCGCCACCAAACGTTCGGGAAGTGAAAATTTACGGATTGCTTTGGTTAATCGCCATCCTGACAGAGTGGAAACGGTATCCATTCAGTTTGACAGTTCAATCCAGTATTCAAGTGCTGTATTCTACAGTGTGATTGGAGATTCGAAAGACGCTTATAATGATATCGGAAAAGAACGGGTTCGAACCATTGAACAGCCTCTAAAGTTGGATATGCAATCAAATCTTGAAGTTGAAATCCTGCCCCATTCAGTGAACGTCTTGGTAATAAAGTAAAGATATCTTTGGTTCATTGAGAAATTAAACAGCGAAGAGACCGTAAATACAGGTCCCTTCGCTGACTGAAAGGCAGGCTGGGCCTTCACTAACCCATCATCAATTTTTATATGTTTTTTTAAGGCTATGCTCAATACCCCTTAATCTTTCCGTCGCATATTCGTGGAGTTAAATTAACTTTGTTTATAGAGTTCCCCCCTGCCCGCTTTCCATTGCCACCAATCAATCTAGTTTAGGTAGCATAATAATAACCTCCAAATGCTTAGTCTAAAGAAAGGCCCAGCTAAAGCTTAAAAATAATTAACCTTTATAAGAGAACTAATGGTAACACTAAGGATAGATAAATTTATGGTATAATATAATATATATAATGGAAAAGAAAGAGATTTTAAAATGCTGATAGATTTAACAACCAACAAAGAAGTTGAGTTTTATTTTCGTAAAGTTGACCGGGCTGAAATTAAAAAGAATACTTATTTACCCGACAATGGATGGGATTTTAATTGGCTTCATCCGATTTCACATGAATTTGAAGTCTTTGGCTTAGTTACCCAATCTAATCATGACTTTGTAGAAGGGTTAATTGCTCTGAAACAAAACCATGATCCAGACTTTATGTGTATTGATATCGACATAGTGGAATCTTCCCCAATCAATAAAAAAATAATAAAAGGAATTCCTAACTTGCGGAGAAATTATAAAGGTGTAGGCCGGTGTTTAATCGCGTTTGCTTGCCAGTATAGTCTGGATAAGGGTTTTGATGGTTTTGTAGGTTTAACTTCTAAAACATCAAAGTTTCCTTTTTATGAAAGCATGGGGGCAATTCATACATTCGGTCAGCAGTATATGTTTAACGATATTGCTTCCCAAAAACTTGTGAAAACTTATTTTCCAGGAGGTGTCTTATGGTCGCCAAAGCAAATTTGAGAACTGTATTGAAACAAGCACAAAACGGGTATACTCTAAAAAGGAGTGATACTATGTTGCGTGAAGAAATTGAAAAATTTGATAATGCATTTCCTGATGGTGTTTTTGCATTCCCACCAAGCCCTGAAGCCCCGAAGGTTAGAATAAGAGCCCTAGACAAATACTGTAGAGAAAAAGGAATCACCCCCCGTGATCTTAGTAAAGAAGAAATGGAACAATTTCTAGTTTATTAAAATCGCTTTTATAATTAAGAGGCTGTCTCAAAAGTATAACTTTTGGGACTTTTTTTGTTACAAGAACCTTAATTTAAGTATGTAAAATACGTAGAATTGCCCTGATTATAGGGTTTGGTACAAGTATGGCAATGATCCTAGGAAAGATATTGGTATGCATTTACAAGGCTTATTTTTAAAGCTTTACCATCCCCGTAACCGCCGATTGGTGATCTCAGATACCAAATATCGGTGAAGTCATGATCCGTCCATCCATTCTCTCCAATACATTTCAGCCGTCCGCTTGCAATTTTCGCTCGAAGGGTACAGATTACTGTTAAAAAGGGGGTCGTTCCATATCCCTAAAACTGGCTTTTTCCCTCCAGCTGGGCTAACAAAGGACTGCAAAGTTTCCATGTGGAAATTCTGCAGCCCCTTCATCTCTTGTTTTTTTATCCTTATGAGCTGATCATTTGCTACCTCTTAAAATTAGCTTCTCCCTTCCTCTCTTCTGTATTACTGACCCTAAAATGAAAATAGAAAACTACACATGGGACATCTTATAATTTTCCCGTGTTTAGGAATACGGGTACTATTCTCATCGAATTTTCCGATGGGCACTAAGTCTTTTTAGCAGCATTTAAATTGATCTTTAAATTTTCAATTTAATTTCTTTACAGGGTAAATAGTCTATTAAACATTTAATAAATTCAATATATTTAAAATCGGGATTAAGAGAATAAAAATTAACCTGTCCTCTGCGTTTTACGTTGACCATTCTCGCCCTTTTCAACCTGTTAATATCCAAGTTGACACTTTTTTTCCCAAGGTTAAGGAAGACCATCATTTCATTGACAGTTCTTTCGTCGTCCAATAGTAGTCTTAGCATGTTTAATCGATTGACAGAACTTAAAAACTTTAATAATTGAAACGCTGTGATTGTTTCAATTGTGTGTTTCATTATACATACACCCCTAATTGCTATCCAAGAAAAATTTCCCTATTGAAAATAATTATTTCTAAAGTCTTTATCCGTAAATCCAATCTACTAAAAAAACAATGTCAATGAACAGCGTCTTCTTTAGGGTGGAACATATTTAGATGCAACCAATGCTGATCATTCAAATTATTCGTTTTTGCTTCAGGAGCGAAAGCGCTGTCAACAATATGTAGTCATTCTTTCTAATATTTACAAAACAATTATAATTAAGAAGTGTTTGAGTATCTTTAAACAGTATTTAATAGATTGTTAATTTTTATTATAGCTGTGTAAATTAGAAAAGGCCGATTTTCGGCAAGGGCTGGGAGTGCCAATGTTGTTGCCTAGCACCATTACATAATATGCTTCCATCTGAAAGGACCCGACTAAATATTTTATCTTCTCAAAAAAGTAACTGGCCGGAGCATCCAGCCAGTTTGTTTTACGAGAGTTACCCATTTACTTTTAGTTTCTTTTTTAATCCCGCTCCGAAAACTTCTAGAAGGATGGCAAGGATGAGGATAAAATAAGTGATTGCTCCGATTTCCCTGATATCCAAGTAAAAATTGCTTGCCATGAACATATCAAAGCCAATCCCTCCTGCACCGGCTGCAGCGCCCATTGCAACGGCGACGGCAAAGTTGATTTCAAATCGCAGAAAGGTCCATGAAATCATGTAGGTGAGGGAGGAAGGAATCACAGCTTGAAAGACAATCTGCCACCAGTTTGCCCCACTGGCTTGCAGAGCCTCTATTGCTCCCCTGTCGAGCTCTTCAAAAGACTCAGAATAAGCTTTTACAAGGTAGCTAACGGAATGAAAAGTCATCCCAATCACGGCTGCTACGCTTCCAAGGCCGGCTGCCACGGCGAAGATCAAAACCCACAAAACGGTTGGTACTGCCCTGATAAAAGAAACTAATCCTTTGATCAAAAGAGATACTCGCCTTGAGGAAAGATTTTCAGCCGCTAGTAAGCCTAACAGGACGGCTATCAAGCCTCCAAACAACGTAGTCAGAAAAGCGAGACCTAGAGTCACAAAGACCTGGTGAACTGCTTGGAGAAAGGTAAAATGCTTCAGATGGGGCTCGAGGAACATCACTTTGATATTGGTCAACGTCCCCAAGGCAGCTTCTTTGAAATCCACTTCTTTGTAATCAAAGCTCACGAAGGCGTATACCGTTAATACCGTTAACAGGAGAAGTGTTGTCCTCATGACAACAAGTGATTTATTCCACGCTCTTGATTTTAGCCGTTTATCCGGATAAGGCTTGAGGAATGGATCGGTTGCCGAAGAAACATTGGTCATTTGTTCATTTGCTTCCATTACAAAATCGCCCTCCGAACATAATTTGATACAAATTCTATGGAAAGGATGGTAAAGGCAATCACAATCACAACAAGGCTCGCAATATCATAGCTTAAATTTTTATAATACAAGTTAAACGTAAACCCTATTCCCGATCCGGTAAGCAGCCCGATCAAGGTGGCGCTTCGGATATTCGTTTCAATCACGAATAGAACCCAGCTGATCATTTGTGGCAGACTCGCAGGAATGACAGATTGGAAAATGACCGATAGATAACCGGCACCAGTGGCTTTCAGCGCTTCCACTGAGCTCCCGCTAGCCTCGTCGATTGTTTCTGTGAAGGCTCTTGTTAAAAACCCAAAGGAACCGAAAAACAAGGCGAAGTATCCTGTCAATGAGCTCTGACCAAACGAAAATAACAAAATCATTGCCCAGGCGGCCACATCAATGTTCCGAAAAAAAGTCGCAATGCTTCGGCAAACACTTTTAATTAATGGATTTACCCCAGTTGTATTGGACCCTAGGATTGAAAAGAACAAGGCAAATACGGCCCCTACTGTTGATGCAGCAATGGAAACTAAAAGCGTCTCTTTAAGCTTTTCCAGGATATCAGGCAGTTTACTTAACGACTCTTTGGTGGGATAGAAGTTACTCAACGCCCATTGAACGGCAGTGGGAACAGAAGTAATCCCTTTTACAACGTTGTATTCAGTAATAAAAATGGAAACGAGAGTGATGACAGTAAGAATGAGCAGGACACTCAGTGTATTTCGTTTCTTCTTAGCAAAGTAATCAGCTCGCATGGATGCCACCTACATCGAATATAAGATCTTCGGCTTCTGACCCGTAAATGAGCTGGATGTCATCTTTCGTCAGGTTTTTAGGTGAGCCATTGTAAACGACTTGTCCATTATTGATGCCAATGATCCTATCAGAATATTTCAAGGCAACATCCACTTGATGGAGATTAACCAGGATGGTGATACCCCAATTGGTTGAGATGTTTTTTAAATGATCCATTATGACTTTTGCAGAGCCTGGGTCCAATGAGGCAATAGGCTCATCGCATAGAAGCATGCGCGGATTTTGAAGGAGAGCCCGGGCAATTCCCACCCGCTGCTTTTGTCCCCCGCTCAATTGGTCTGCACGCTTATAGATTAAATCGGCTAAGCCTAAGGCATTTAAAATCTTCATGGCTTCTTCCTTTTCATCTATGCTGTACAAACCCAGTACACCAGCCAATGCTGACTTGTTCCCTAATTTTCCGTGAAGCGCATTTTCAATCACGCTCAGCCTGTTCACCAGATTATAATGCTGGAAGACCATCCCTATTTTTGTGCGGATCGTTTTTAGCTCCTTTTTCTTGAGGTCCAGCACGTTCCGGTTATCAAAGATAATTTCTCCGCTTGTCGCATCAACCATCCGATTGATACAGCGCAGGAGAGTCGACTTCCCTGCCCCCGAAGGACCAATGATTGAAACAAACTCTCCTTCTGCAACAGAGAAGTGAACATCCTTTAAAGCTTTTGTGTCTTTTCCAAATTGCTTGGATACATGGTTCACTTCCAATAAAGCTGCCATCAGTCAACTCTCCTCACCTAGATTATTTCGCAAGTTCCCGGATAGGATCAAACCAGCCATCCTGGACTTCCACTAAACGCTCGGCATCCGTCTTCTTGAACAACCCCGAGAATTCGGACTCCTCCGGTACGAAGATTTTTTCATTATTGGCAATCTCATCCGATGTCATGATCTCAAGTAGCTTCTTTCGATCTTCTTCCTTAACATTGTCTGTATTCACAACGAACGGTGCGTTCAGGACGGGGGTTACCGAAATAAGCGTGAACTCTTTCCCGGCAACGGTATTAAAAGGTTCTGCTGCATCTTCCTTCACTTTATAGACCGCACCGGTCTTGTTCTCTTCTCCATCAGCCAATTCGACATAATTGTTCACACAGGTATCACAGAATGCTGCCACGTCTGCCTTCTCGGTCAGGAGGTTGACCGCGGACCCTTGATGGGACCCTCCATATAAAACTTCACTGAAGAATTTATCTTCTCCCCCTTCAAGCAGGTCCTCTGGCGTCAAATCCCCATATTCACCTTCTTGTTTAAAGTAATCGACAATCCCGGTTGAGGGGACTTTGAAACCTGAAGTCGAACTGTTGGAGACGAAGGAAAATTTCTTCCCTTGAATCGGATCAATCGAGAATTCATCCCCATTCTTATACGTATCTGCATCTTTTGATTGAACAGCCAGCCAGCTGTTATACACAGCATCCTCCAGTGTGCCGGATGGTCCCGTTGCCACCGCTATTGGAAGAACCTTTTCATTTTTATTGTGTGCTTCTATATATCCTTGGGCTCCTAGGAATGCCAGATCGGCATTGCCATTTGCGATGGCCTCAATGGCGACGATATAGTCCGTTGTTGTCTGATGCTCCACCTTTTTTCCTGTCTTTGCTTCGATTACTTTTCCAATTTCTTCACGGGCCTCGACAAGATCTGCTCCAGATTCATTTGGAAGCCAGGCAATTGTAAGGGTATCATCCCCCTTGTTGTTTTCCGAATTGGCGGAAGTGGAACATCCTGCAAAAATAACTGCTATCAAGAACGTAAGTAAGATCAAACCTGCCTTTTTCATCATAATCCCCTCTCGCTTTTTTTGTTTTCAGTCCTTTTTTACTATAACGAGTAGATATCAATCTATTATTAAAGCAAGATTAGTATTTATTAAGTGTTGGTAAAACTAGCAGAAGGTGAGGGTGCCATTTTGCATGTTATACTCCCTGTCGCATAAATCGTTCATGAACTCGAGGTCATGAAAGATCCCGAGCATCGTTGTTCCTTCCTTCATCAGCTGCTCTATCAGAAGTTTTACTTTCCATTTGGAATCCTGGTCGAGGCTGGCGGTGGGTTCATCGAGGAGAAGCAGCCTAGGCTTTTTCACCATGGCACGTGCTATGTTGAGCCTAAGCTTTTCCCCACCGGAAAAAGTGGTCGGATAGCTGTCCCATAACTCCCGATCCAATTCAAAATGAGAAAGGATCGTCTCCGTTTCTTTATCAGCCAATTCATGTTCTCCCCCCATTTCGAGGATGGCCTGCTTTACAAGCTGCCTGGCCGTTGTTCTCGGCATTACATTCAAAAATTGGGACACATACCCTATCTCATGTTTTCTCAAGTGGAGCATTTCCCGTTCCGACACCTGAGCTAAATTGACAGGTCCCAATTTACTGGAGTTATAAAAAATGCTCCCTTCCTTTAGTCTGTATGTACCATAAATGCATTTTAAAATCGTAGATTTCCCACTCCCGCTTTTTCCGGTGATTCCGACAAACTCACCTTCTTTTAAATGGATATTCACCCCGCCTACGGCATGAATATGTTTTCCCAGGTTATGAAGCTCGAAGGATTTGGACAAGTCATTAATCTCTAAAAGGTTTTCCATCGTATCACCTGCTCGTTTTAATGTTGTTAAATGCGATAATTGGTCTTCTGAATCAGCTTTCCATCAACAAATACAGAGGTAATCACAGGAAAATCATCTGACAATTTTTCGATAATCAGAAGGTCTGCCTTTTTCCCTTCCTCTATGGAACCAATGTCATGGTCCATTTTCACCGCTTTTGCCGGATTGATTGTCACAAGCTTCACCATTTCTGCAAGGTCCATTTCATGATTCTTTGCCAATTCGAAAATCGAATGAAGCATAGAGGCCGGATAGTAATCGCTGCACAAGATATCTATGCAATCATTTTGGATCGCCTCCGTTGCACATAGATTGCCGCTATGGGATCCGCCAAGCAGGACATTGGGAGCACCCGCAATCGTATACATCCCCAGCTGCTTTGCTCTGTGTGCCACCTCAAGGGTGATTGGAAACTCGCTTATGGTCGTACCAAAGCCATGGACCAGTTCAAGCTTTCCAAGGGAATCATCATCATGCGAGGCTACCCCAATGTTATGGTCGTGCGCAAGCTGGGCGATTTCCTTCATATCTTCAATGGATAGTTTCTCTTTTGTCTGGTGATTACGAATTAGGACGTCAATTGAGGAGTCACTTATGTTGTTATAGCTTTTAACCGTGTTTCTGTATATCTCGAGATGGCGGTACTGACCTTGGCCGGGTGTATGGTCCATAAATGAAACCAAATGGACTTTTTTTTCGGCAATATACTGTTTAAGATTGTTAATCTCGTCGACATTATCAATCTCAAACCTGGCGTGGAAACGATGCCGGACCAGATGTTTCATTTGATGGGTCTGCTGGATCAGATCGATTAATTTCCGGACATTTTCCGGTTCCCGGATTGGCTTATAGGCATATTCTGTGGCTTTATACAAGGAAAGGGAGTGGAACATTGTCGTGATTCCATGCGAAATGAGCTCTTTTTCCGTTTCTCTCAGGCTAAGCTCAAAATTCATGAGCGATGTAGGGCGCGGTGCTGCCATATGCTCGATATAGTCAGAGTGAATATCAATGAAACCCGGCGAGACATACCCTCCCTCAGCGTCGATGATTTCCATCTCTTCCGTAAACTTGATCTCTCCCTTAGGGGCAATCCGTGCGATTCTGTCCCCTTCAATTAAAAGATCATAACCCTGTAGGATAACGTCCTTGGTTATTAACTTCCCATTAGTGATGACGAACATTGATCTTCCCCCTAAATAGTTCATAGCATTACATTTTCATAGAAGAGAATGGACGAGCTGTTGGGTGTACTGGTGCTGTGGATCTTCAAGGATCTGATCGGTCAGGCCTTGTTCGATCACCCTTCCCTCCAGCATCACCATGGTTCTATCGGCCAGCATCCGTATGACCCCGAGGTCGTGGGAAACAAGAACAATGCTTATATTCAACTCCCTCTGGAGACCTTTGATTAAATCAAGGACGCTTGCCTGGACCGACAAATCCAGCCCTGTGGTTACCTCGTCAAGCAATAGCAGCGGGGGATTATTGGATAGCGCCTTGGCTATTTGAACCCTCTGCTGCATGCCACCTGAAAAATTTTTGGGTGCTTCTTTTCTTCGATGGACAGGAATGTTCACTTTATCCAGGAGCTCCGTCCCTCTTTCTTCCATCAAAGAGACCTTCCGGTGACCGGCACTGATCAACTTTTCGGCAATATTCCCAATCGATGAGAAATCCATCTTCAATCCCAGGATGGGATTTTGATAGACCTTTCCCATGACATGGTTCCGAATGTAACGCTTTTGCTGGGAAGACTGCTTGAAGAGATTTTCCTCTCCATTTTGATAGGCTGCCAGGTAGGCTTCCCCATTGGTTGTATCCTGATCGAAATAAAGGCATTGCATGAGAGTGGACTTCCCGCTGCCGCTTTCCCCGACGATTCCCAGAACCTCCCCCGGAAAGACATCAAACGATACATCCCTGCAGGCATACACCGTTCCGCAGACCTGGCAATAATTTTTTATCAGGTTCTCTGATCGGGCACCCTGACAGTTGCTGCAGCCCGGCCCAAACTGTTTACTCAAATTCTTAACCGATATAACCGGCGATTCAAAACCAGCCATTACTTCACACCCCCTAATGCTTCAACACTGTTTAATGTCTCGATACAATAGCTTGTATCATTGCATTGATAGACCGTTCCACCCGTGGTTTCATCCACTAGCTCATCAAAAAAGACGCCTGTTGACCCACATAACCGGCACTGCTTATCCTGGAAGGTTTCCGGCTCAAACGGATAGTCATGAAAATCAAGGGAAACCACTTTTGTATACGGTGGGATTGCGTATACCTTCTTTTCCCTGCCAGCACCTAAGAGAATGAGCGCTTCACTGTGATTCATTTTTGGATTATCAAAACGCGGAATGGGACTCGGTGCCATCACATACCGGTCGTGAACCATGACAGGATGGTCCGCCCCCGTCGTCATGCTTCCATATTTAATGATTTGTTCGAACAGCATCAACCATGCGCCGCTATACTCTTTTTCTGCATGATGCTTTTTGGTTACACTTTCCTGTGGCTCATAGAATCGCAGCGGCTCAGGAATCGGAACCTGCAAAATGAGAATCTGGTCTTTGTTTAGTGGTACTTCGGGAATTCGGTGCCTTGACTGGATAAGGGTGGCTTCCCTTGTAAGTTCGGTGATCTCCACCCCCGTTGTATCCCTCACCAGCTTCTTAATGTTAACGGCGTTGACTGATTCATCAGATCCCTGATCAATCACCTTCAGGACATCTGTTTTCCCGATTAACGAAAGGGTCAGCTGCAGCCCCCCGGTTCCCCAGCCCCGTCCAATCGGCATCTCCCTGGAGGCAAAAGGAACCTGATAGCCCGGAATCGCGATTGCTTTTAAGGTAGCCCTCCTGATTTCCCGCTTGGAGCCTTCATCAAAAAATGCAAAATTATATGCGGTATTCATTAGCTTTTCACCTCTTGTTTTTCCTTCGCTTCCTCATCCTGTTTCTTGGTTTTCCGGACACTGTCGAGCTTTGATTGGAAGGTCACATAATGAGGCATTTTCAAGTGGGATATAAACCCGGTAGACTCCACGGAATCAATGTGATAGAGGACAAATTCCTCATCATGGCTTGGGTAGCCAAGATGAGGGTTTTCCAGACAGTTGTCCAGGATACTCATCCCAATCGCTTTCGTCTCGTTTTGTCCGTAGCAAATGCCGTAGCCAATCTCGAATTCCATTTCCTTCTTTCCGTATTCTTTCTCAACCGTTACAGGCATGAGCATTTCCACTTCGGTGACCTTTACGTCCCCTATGTAATATCCGTCCTCCTCATCCCCCTCTTCGTATGGATGACTTATGTATACAGGCAGTTTGCCTACCCTCAGCTCCCCAACGGTAGGATGCAAGGCGCCATATCCCCTAATCACTGCATAGGCAAGAGATGTAACCGCTCCGGTTTGCCCCCTAGTCAAGATTTGCAGCCTTTGGCTTCTGCTTGAGGGAAATTCAAGGCTCTCCCTTGTCACATCATCCGGTTCATCATTCTTGCATTCACAGGGCGGGATCAAACCCTCCGACCGCAGGTAATCCAGTACCTTTGGCAACGTCAAGGGCGAGGAAGTTGAATCCTGCTCTATGTGGCATTCTTCCTGAAAGCGATGCAGCCATTCCTGAACCTGCTGATTGCTTTCAGACAATAGGCCAAAGTCTAGTAAACGATGGGTATAATCCGTGGTGGCTCCAAGGATCTGTCCCCCCGGAATGTCTTTAAAGCTTGCGGAAATCCTTCTTTCGACCTTCATCTCGTTGGATTCAATGACCTGGGAATAATGTTTCCTAGGTAATGTGGAGCGAAAAGCCCTTAAAAGAAAGACCGCTTCTTCAGGATTTCCTTCGGCCTGCTTGATGGCCAAGGAAGCCAACTTTTCGTTGTACAGGCTGCTTTCAGACATCACCTGGTCAACAAGTCCGCGTAAACCAGCCTCAATTTGACCCACCTCGACAGCCTGCCCTTGGCAAACTCTTTCATATTTTAGTCGTTTGATCGACTCTTCAATTGCACGGGTTCCACCCTTAACGGCTACGTATCCCATTAGACAACCACCCTGTTTTCGATAATTTGCGTAGTTCTAGGCAACGATAAAAGCTGATGCTCTTTATCGATGATCATCAAGTCAATCCCGAGCGGATATTCCCTGTTTTTTTGATTTCGGCTTGCAATCCAATCACCGGTTAAACAGACATTTACGGACGTCGATGTTTGAATCCCAGGACCGCTCAAAAGAAGTTCAACCCCATCATTGACGTTCTCTGCTTCGACAATGATGGTTGCTGAATTGTGTGGATTCATTAATGTACCGTGCTTCCCCAATTCAATCGCTTCTTCAAGTGACCCTTCCTCCGCATCTGAGAGGACGAATATGAAGTCAGCT
Organism: Mesobacillus foraminis; assembly: GCF_004340465.1. Lineage (GTDB taxonomy): Bacteria > Bacillota > Bacilli > Bacillales > Cytobacillaceae > Mesobacillus_B > Mesobacillus_B foraminis. The sequence continues at coordinate 165,760 of NZ_SLVV01000013.1, forward strand.
TCATTTATCTCCACTGGTTTTGCATAGGTTAGTTGATTGATTGCCCTGGAAGCTTTCTCAGCTTGAGCGGAGTAAACCTTGAACGTAACCTCCTGATCTAATAAAGTCAAAGCCAAAACCCAAATGGAAGCAGCGCATTGAACAGGTATATTTTCAACTGATAAGGCTTCATCGCTTAAATTAGAGATCATTCCTGGCCTGGAAGTTGCATTTACTACTTTTCGATAGACAGACTGAAGGTCGTGTACTACATCTAGCTTCAAAATTTCTCCTCCTTATCCAACATCCATTGTTTCAAAGCTGACCTTTGTTCTTAAAATTGAAGAGTCCATTGATTTTTGAATTTCAAGGATATTTTGCTCTTCTGTTTCAAGCAAATCCAGCCATGTTTTTGTCTCCGGAAACTCTCCTTCGAAAGCTGCATCAATCACGGCAAGCTGGTAGGCAAGTTGAGGCTCATCCCCTGACACAACCCCCAACCCAATATGATTCTGAATCTGCACTTTGCACTCAGTCACTAGAACCTCGCCAAGATAAAACAAGCTTTTTTGCGAAGTTTCTCTCACCTTCAGCATGACGAGGCCGTTTTCTGGCTCCTGGATGATCTTTACCTGATAACCTCGTTCCACTTCATGAGTCATCTGTTCAGGTAATATTCGGGATCCTTTTATTAAGATTTCGGTTCTACGTTTCCTCTTCATCTAGTGCCTCCATCTCTCTTTTTCTTACACCTTTAATCTATCTTGTTGCCAAGTCAGTGCACGTAAAGGAACCGTTAATTTTGTTTGGATTTTGTAAACGGATATGAAGTTCTTCCCCATAGAAGGGAGATGGTAATAACTCGAGGTGCAATGTGGGATTCAAGGCTCATGGTTGGAAACAATATACATTTTTATAGGTAGGATTAATCAATGAGGGAATTTTAAGTAGACAAGAAACAACCGAAATGGCAGCAACCTTGGTTTGTTCCTTGAGTTGTTTGACTTATACAAATGGGGTTGGAATACAAAAAAACCGGCCCAATAGCCGTTTTGAAATAACATCCTATTTTCGTACGACAAGTCAGATAACATATGTAAAACAATCGCTCCGATAGAAGATTTTTGAATGCTCAAGCACGGTCCCCGTTTTCCTGTCCATACAACCTGATTCCAGGAACAATAGAGGAATCAAGCTGGAGCATCTCAAGAGATTTCGTTCCGCTTCATTAGGGAAAACGACACTGAGTTGTGTTTTCATTGGACCGAAGCCTGCGTATCCTTTGCTTTTGTAATATTGAAACATGGAGGTGATGGATTTTCCTGTTTGGCCAATATCCTGGAAAACGGTTTCTTTCACATAGGAAACATGCACCGCAATCGGACAGCCGTCTACAATACGCAATCGTCCAATTTTGAACACAATATCATGCTGAGAGGCTTTTAAAGAGTGATAAATGGATGCGTCGTATTCGATTTGTTCACAGTAGATGTTTTTCGTTTCGAAATTATAACCCATTTCCTGCATTTTTTCGGTGAAACTGACGTCACCAGTCAATATCAGTGGAATTTGGAGTTTTTGATTTTGGACAAAACTGCCTTTGCCTTGTTTCGAAAAGATATATCCTAGTTCCTGCAGTCGCTCATACGCTTTTCGAACCACCATCCTTGGAACCTTATGTTGATCCGCCAGTTCATTTTCCGATGGGAGTTTATCATGTGGTCTATATTTTCCACCCTTAATTTCTTCAATGATCTTATCTACCAACAAAGCTTTCTCGCCCATAACATACGTCCCCTTTCTTAAACTAATTCGAGTATATCTTTAAAATATAAAAAGGACGTTAAACCTTTGTTAAGTTAATCGAATCTCGTTATCCTTCAAAAAAAAGAATCCCAACATTACGTTAGGACTCCAGAGATCAGCCGTGTTTTTTTATGAAAAGTTCTATATCATTAAGATCGTCAAAATGCTCCTCAAGCTTTTTCCTTGGCCAATCCCACCAGGCAATATCCATCAATTTATTCGTTATTGCCGCCGGGAACCTCTCTTTTATTGGTTTGGCAGGTGCCCCTACGACTATCGTGTAGGGCGCTACATTTTTTGTTACGATGGCCCCCGAACCTACGACGGCCCCCGTACCGATTTCCACCCCTTTCATGATAATCGCTCCATGCCCGACCCATACATCATGGCCAATTTTAACGGTTTGTGTGCGCCTCCAATCAAAGAAGTCTTTATCATCACTCTCCGCAAAATGATAGGCCACCTTCCGATAAGTCATATGGTGCTGGGTTACACGGTCCATGGGATGTTGAACCGGGTTGATGCATACGTGAGAAGCAATGGAACAAAACTTTCCGATTTCCGTGTAGTTGACTGTGACTTCATCCATTGTGTATGTATAGTCTCCGAAAGTAGATTCAATGATTTTGTTATTGGCCCCAAGGGAGGTCCATTCCCCAGCATGGCTATCGATGATCAAACTGGAATCATCAATGCTGGGTGTTTTTGAGAGCTTGGGTTCTGGCATTGGCTTATATATATATTGCATGAAGTGAACAGCTCCTTAACATCATTAAACCCCTATGTTTCTCCTCTTATTATTCAAAGCTTTCCTTGCATGTAATGCTGCCAATGTTTCAATTCCAGGACATTTGCTGCCCAACTGGACTGGCTGTTCACCGTATTCCCCATGAAAGTCCGAACCACCTGTCATGATAAGACCGTGTTTGATTGCTAGCCTTCTAGCCTCTTCCTCATGCTTTTCATCATGAAGGGGATGCCACACTTCTATTCCCTGCAACCCAGTTTCTACTAAAGCAGGGACCATTTCAAAATTTCCATATTGACCGGGATGAGCAAGCACCGGGACTCCCCCTGCCTGGCACACAGCGTTGACAGCATCTTTGGCATCGACATACTCCATCGGGATAAACGCAATCCCCGGCTTTTCTCCATTTTGCCCGCGGTTAAACAATGTTTTGTATAGCGGGCCATATATGGAATCCGTATATTGGGATTCTATCAGTGCATGCATGATATGCTGCTTATATACACCGGTTCCTCCTTTAGCCAGTTCCAGGCACCGTTCCCATGTGATGGAATACCCAGACTTGTTCAAATGATGAACCATTTCCTCTGAGGCACGATGCCTTTTTTCGACGATAGGTTCACATAGTGTTTCAATCGCTTCGTGTCCAGGTTCTACAAAATATCCAAGAATGTGAACCCTCCGCCCTCTGTCAAAATCAAATGCCGAGATTTCTATTCCTGGTATGACTTCAATCCCGTATTCAATCCCTTTTCCTACTGCTTCCCTTAGCCCTTTAGTTGTATCATGATTGGTAATGGCCAAGTGGCCGATTTTTTGTTCAACTGCCAGCTCCATAACTTGGTCTATTGACAACGGGCAATCAGAAATATTGGTGTGGCAATGAAGCTCTATCTTCTTCATAAAGGAACCTCCCTATCTTTTTCTTTAGGATAACTTGGTGCCAAGATAGGAAGGTTAAAGCAATGTAAATTTCTAATAATAGGTTTGTAAACTGCATGGTACGATTTAAACTCTTAATGAGTAGTAATCAATTCCTCTGCAGGGATGATCCTACACCATTTTCATTATGATTGAAACACCAATTAGGGTAAGAAGAATCAAATACTTAGCAGTGTAAAGAAAAAACCTGAAAATCTTGATTTCAGGTTTTTTATATTAGAGTTGGGGTGGTCTTTATGCTAAACAAACTATTTTTACTTGATGGCCAAACCTATCTTATTATAATTTGAGGTTCCTACTTCAATTGCTCCTGGTTTTCCGTTCTCAACCACCCAAGTGGTCATGGTAAAAGCATTTGCATTCGCATCACCTGGTGCAGAAACTACACGGTAATCACTTTTCCACCTATCGTGTGTTACTTGGCATTTTACATATCCTCGTAAATCGCCATTGAAAAACTTTACATGCGGGTTGGCTGGAAGTGCGGCCTCAACATTTCCTTTCCATCCACAACCTGAACTGATTGAAGTTCCCACGAATTCAGTTGCAAGAGTTTCCGAATGAGGATTACGAAAGTCTGCCTTTAAATCGTTTACCCAGCTGGAGTGCCAGTCTCCGGCCAAAACAACCGGATTTGAAGGGCGATGTTCTTGTATAAACCTTAATAGACGATCACGCTCAGCGGTGTAACCATCCCACTGGTCATGATTGACGCTTATGCCCGAACCGGGATCATAATCAAACTGGGCCATAATGGTTTGCTGGGCAATCACGTTCCAACGAGCATGCGAGTTTTCAAGATTCTTTAATAACCACTTTTCCTGTTTTGACCCCATCATTGTTCTGGAAGGACTCGATGCATCGGGATGAAGTGGAGCACCTGGGAATCCGTCACTCAATTGGTTATCCCGGTATTGACGTGTATCCAAGACGTTAAAATCCGCTAAATTACCATAAGTGAATTGACGGTAGAGAATCATGTCAGAACCATGTGGTTTTGATCGAAGCCTTAGTGGTAAGTGTTCGTAATATGCTTGGAATGCTGCAGCACGCAGTGCAAGGAAGTCTTGGTTTGATTCTTCACCGTCCGGTTGTGAAATGCTATTTGCCCAGTTATTCTCTATCTCATGATCATCGAAGGTCACGATAAAGGGAAAAGCTGCATGGGCAGCTTGTAAATCCGGTGAGGTTTTATAAAGGGCATGCTGGTTTCGGAAATCGGCAAGGGTTGCAGTGTCTCTTTTTTCATAAATATAATCACCAAGATGGAAAACCAGATCAAGGTCTTGCTGAGCCATATCCCGGTATGCAGAGTAGCGGCCCCCAACCCAGGATTGACAAGAAGCAAAGGCAAAAGATAGACGATCTAGGTGTGCCCCTCTTGCCGGAGCTGTTTTTGTCCTCCCAACGGGACTTAACTCATTTCCCGCTTTAAACCGATAATAGTACTCCCTTCCCGGTTTCAGGCCATGTACTTCTGCATGTACAGAATGGGCGAACTCTTGCATCGCGACTTCCGTACCCCGTTTGATCACCTTAGTAAATTTTTTGTCTTCCGCAATTTCCCACTCGACACGAATATTTTTGTCCACCATCCCGCCTAACCCATCGGCAGCAGTAGGGTTAGGAGCCAGTCTTGTCCATAAGACGACTCCATCTGGTAATGGGTCACCTGAAGCTACACCCAAAGTAAAAGGATACTCATTAAAAGTGAAAGAAGCTTCCACGCCCTTTTTTGACAACGAATAGGGAATGGTAAGGCTTAGCGTAGCAGCAAAAGCAGCTTTCCCGGATGTCTCTAAAAAAGATCTCCTGTTCAATTTTTTCGCGTTGAAATCTTGTAACCATTTTTCGTATCTCATTTTTCCACTCCTAAGATTATGTATATTTGTGACAAAAATTCACACTTTTATAAAAACATATCACCTAAGAGTTGAGGATCTAATTTACCGAAAACATACAGAATCTATAACTATCTAATATTGTAGTAAATATAGGTAACAAAATTAACGTCACCTAAATACCAATATTGATAATGACCTACGTGATAACTGCTCCACATAAAAAAATTGAAAATCATATAAAACGCTTGTTAATATTGCTGAATTAATTCCAGAACTTACTCCCCACTTAATAAGTAATACTCACACCTTCCAACAGCTTAGGCAGGGGTATGCCTTCCCGTCTTGGATGAGAAAGAACTTCTAAGCGTTGAAATTGGGACTATGTAAATGGCTCCGGCGATATTGCAGCTCGTTAATTGCCAAGCTAGAAATAAGAAGCTTCCCCTCCCTGCGGAACAAAATCAACTGAGTGGCCATTCCCAATTGCCGCTTGTTCTGATACTTAGTTAGGGTAGTACCTTCAAGTTAAGCAGGCTTCCTACATGACATTAGTGCATATAATCCATATGAGAATAAGGAAGGCGGGTTACTATGGACACGTATTTACTCAGAAGAGCAATCGATTACTATCACACAAGAGCACAGGAAACGAACGATCCTTATTATTGGTTCTTTTTGGCTGATGCACAGGTAAGGGCGGGATTAATAAATCAAGCAAGGCAATCGGTTGATAAAGCATTGTGGTTCCCCAATCCTTTTCCTCTAAGGCAGAGGCTGTTGGAAATGAAAGCGAAATTAAATTCTGACCTGACAAGGGAAAATAATCCAAACAGTCCTTCAATTGTGGCTGCAAAGAGAGGTGATATTGACGGCGACGGTATCATTGACCATGTTTTTCTTACTGCATATAAAACCCCAGATAGTCCATTTTTGAAAAATATAACTCTGTCCATTCAAAACGGGAAAACAAACCACCTTCAACAAATCGCCTTTAACAATAACGCTGGGTACAATCCGACACTGTTTCTTGGTGATTTTACAGGTAACAAAGTGGATGATATCTTAGTGGTCATTGATACGGGAGGTAGCGGCGGGGCTATTTATTCGTATATATTTTCTAATATCAACGGTCAAATGAGGCAAATATTTAATTCCGATACATTTAATGAAAACTCTAACTACAGTGTGACCTATCAAGATCAATATAAGGCATTTGTGATCAATCAAAAACTAGGAGAAAAGTATGTTCTTGATCTTACTTATAAGGGTAAGAATTATTTAAATGATATTTATAACGAGAATGGAGATTTGAAGGCTCCGATAGAGGGATGGGTAAATCCGTTATCTGGATTATACCCGGTTGATTTTAATAGGGATGGCACATATGAGCTGGAATCCTATCAAAGAATAGCCGGCAGGTATAATGCAGACTCACTTGGATATGTACTGAATGTATTGAAGTGGAACGGCCAAGTGTTTAGTACCGAAAGGAGGAATATAATTATCTTTGGGGGTGAATTTTAACTAAGGGTTTGGCTTTTGAAAGCTGATTGTTTCTGCATCTGAACATGGTCAATTTTTTTGGGGAATGCCATATAGTTTGGATTTTTCATTGTGCACAGAGTAGTTTCTTTACGAGAGTTCTTTTCATCTGTGTTCCACTAATTATTTTATTTATATTATTAATTTCTAATCAATTTCAAATCTATTTTATTCAATCGTTTGATTAAATCTTTTCCTTTCTACCTACACAACTGTATTAATGACTCTCTGTTAATAATTAACTCTAAGTCAACCAAAATTATATACGACCAACAAGTTATTTGTATATAATTTTTGATTATTCAAAGTGTTTCAGAACCCCTTTCGAAAGGGGTTCGACATAACAAAAAATCCCTCTATAATTCTTTTAAAATACTACTAGCATTGTTCCTATATCGTAAGCCAGCCTGAACGTAACGGTCCACCATTTCTCTGGATTTGTGGCCGGTCTGTTTCATAATGGCAATCTCAGTCATCCCCATCATGGCGGCACTGGTCGATAACCCGCTCCGCAGGCTATGTCCGGCAAAGTCATTTACATCCAGACCAAGTTCTCCGATATATTTCTTTAGAATAAGAGAGATGGATTGATCACTTAACCGATCTTTGACATTTCCGTGCCGGTCGATTGCTCGGAATAAAGCACCGGAAGTGATTCCCCCTCCTTTGATCCATTCCTGGGTAGCTTTGACAGGACAAAATTCATTTTGGGTAAACACTACCGCTTTTATTAAATCGTCTTGTTTCGTTTTGGTATCCTGGATCCGGACATCCATTCCAAAATCATTGACATCCAAATCTTCTATATTGATGGCCACCAACTCCGACCTGCGACTGGCCAAGGCAAACCCCAGCAAAAGGATGGCTTTATCCCTGATCCCAATTAGAGTTGAAGTATCAATCTTATTCATTAATTCTGGTATGAATTGCAGCATCAATGCCCTTTTCGGTTCATGCTGCGTTCCATTTTCCCGCTTGATTCCTTCCATTAATGCCTGGACCTCTATGTGCTGGGATGGTGGAAGATGCTTTTTGAATTTATGCGCCATATTAATGGACGAAACACGTCTTCTCAGAGTAGAATACTTGTGGGTTTCGGCAAGGTCGGATAGATAAAGGCAAAGGGTTCCTGCACTTGCCGGTAGTGGATTACGGTTGTTCACCTTGCACCATTCCGTGAAATGCTTCCAATCCGCTGCATAGCTCTTTTGTGTATTCTTGCTTTTAGCGTTATGGATATAAGAGTTTATCTTTTCAAACTTTGCTTTTTCAGTGGTTGGTAATTGTTCATTTTCAGGCACGAGCATGACTAGCCCTCCTTTAAATATCCAATCTATTCTGACTATTGATAACTATATATTATCGCTAGTTACACGCTCCGTAAAGTATTCAGTAAAATAATGTAAATATAATTCTCAGACAAGCATTTAAGATATACACCCAAGAAAAAGACGACAGTCCCTCCTGTCGCAAAAATAAATTCTTATTAATAATTAAGTATAAGAACCGAGACGCCGTAGCACGAGGTATTAGTCACAAGGAAGTTGAACATGAAAGACCGTCCCTTCTCCTATTACGCTTTGTACGGAGATAGTGCCCCCATGTTCATGTATAGTGGTGAATACTTGAGTTAGCCCAAGGCCGGTTCCTTCGGTCTTGGTAGTCAAAAAAGGTGTTCCCAGCTTTTTTAGTATATCTTCTGAAATTCCTACCCCAGTATCAAAAATTTTAATATTAATGAATCCATCCTCATAATAATGTTCTATTTTGATATCACCCTTTTCAATGATTGCCTCGAGTGCATTTTTTATCAGGTTAAAGAAGGCTTTTAGCAACAGGTTTCTTTTTCCAACTACTACTCTTTCAGAATCCCTAAAAATTAATTCCGTTTTTACGTTATAAAGTTTTTCTTGAAATAAAAATAATAGTGAATCCAGTTCTTTACATAATTCAATGGGGACGAGAGGTTCCTCAAATAAATCTGGCTTTGATACATGCAAGAGATTTTGTAGTGTGGCTAGTGCTTTATCTAGTTCGGATTCCATTATATCCAGATAATAATGTGGTTGGGACTCTTTTAAAAGCTGCAAAAATCCCTTTACAGAAGTTAATGGATTTTTGATTTCATGTGCAATACTAGCCGATATTTGGCCGATTGATGCCAATTTCCCCTGATCATTTAAGAGCTTTTCCGCTTTCTTACGGTGGGTAATATCATGAATGACGACTTGAGCAAAGACCTTATTTTCAAAAGTACAAGGTACAGTCCTAATTTCAACGTCAATCATTTCTCCATCGCTTCTTATCATTTTCGTTTCAAACAAATCTAATGTTTCTTTGTCTTCCAGTACCCTTCTTAACCGATCTTTACAGATTTCATGAATGTCAGGTGGGAGAAATATATATAGATTTTGAAATAATATGTTTTCAGAGGAAGATACCTCTAATAATTTTAAACATGCCCTATTGCAGTAATAAATTTTACCTTCTTCTCCCACAATCCAAATGGCATTAAGGGAATTATTAACCAATTGGTGAAAATCAATGTCAACAGATTCAATTTTTAATTGCAAAATATACCACCCATTTATAGTTTGAGAATAACTACATTCTATCAAGAAAGAACTATAACAAAAACAGTTTCCTTTAATTAACAATAATATTCTTAATTAATTCATAATTACATAATGAATAACCATTACCATTACCAACCGGTTTTTTCCTTCCTTGTGTACAGACCCATTACTCATCAAACTTGATCATCTCCTAATGTTCTCTTTTTATTTAGTAATAAAATAACAACTTGCTTCTCGGACTCCTAACATACTGCGGTTATAAAATATGGTCATACATCGTACATCACACTCCCACTATATCTTTTAGAAATCGTTGTTACCAACAATGAGGGTAAACAGTATAAGTTATTATTTGCCGTGATTGGATGGAAGAAAATTTTTCCCACTCTTTTTCCTATGTTTCGTGAAAGGATCACCCGAATAGTAAATAGCATGATAGCCAGACTGTAAAGTTTACTTGGCTCTGTAAAATAATTTTTAGAAACATAAAAACTATTCAAAAGGAAATACAACTTTTATAGAGAAGTTGTTATAACTGGTGAAAAGGAATAATATTTTTTCTAATTTATAAAACGCATCACGATTTTAAACAATCTGCAACCTTTGGCCGTACCATATCCGTTACTAGTGACGAGATAGGCAACAAAACTTAGCGACAATCTGCTGCCGATCAACCTATTGAGGAAACCGTATCGCTTTCCAAAACAATGAATGAAGATAGTAACATGGCAGTGCTTTATGATTTTGTAGAATCGATGCTGTTGGAGGGAAAGATTAGCATTGAATTCCCCATTTTTGATATCGAGACATAAATGATTAAGGGTATTTTCCCAAAGATAGGAAGAACACCTCAACTACATGTTCTGCCGGAAAGTTGATTTTGATAGATACTATGAGCGTAAAGTCGATTTTAATTAAGATATAACAGAATTGGTTATAACGTGGAATTTAAATGAGGATATGATTAAAAGGATGCTAACTAACAATATAGGAAATAAGTTGAGAATGTTAAGGTTCATGAAAAATCTCACTCAGAAAGAAGTTGCGGATGCTCTTAATATGAAGGTTGCTACTATCAGCCGTATTGAAAATAATATTGGGGATCATAGAATGACTACCATTAAAAAGCTTGTTGACTTTTATGGAGTAACACTTGAAGAATTAATTAAAAGTTAATCCTCTCTTCTCGAAAGGACGGAAAGCTTTTTTAGACATCCAAAAAATGGCCATATTGTTAATGCTCAATTGTTTGGGACTAAAAACCGCTAAAGCCTGAAAAAAGGCTGCCTCTTTTAATGAGTGAGGGATTTTAGGTTATCTTATAATTTTTTTAGTTTTGAAGCTAAATTAACAAACAAGGAAAAACTGTATTATAATTAAAGTTATGTCTATTATTTTACATGGGAGATTTAAGGTATGAATATATGTGAGTGTGAATCTAAATCACCGCTTATCGGTTGTATAAATAGGATGAAGACCAAAATGATGGATTCCGCAAAGAATGAAGGTTTTGTAAGTGAAGAAACGATAAAATACAGTCAACAACTGGACGAGTTAATACTTAAACATATGAAATTTTGCTCAAATAATGATATTAATATAATTATTGACGTCTCTTGAGAGCTATAATCAGTAATCAGGAGTTACCTGATTTAATTTAAGCAGGTCTTTTCGGCTCTTACCTTTTTTATTTAATTTCTTCAACTAGGGTTAATCCAGAGGGATTAACCCTTTTTTGGTAAATTGAATATTGAACTTAAAGGGGCAGTCCTGTAAAGAGATATGGAGTAATTAAGTAACTTCTAACCTGGCTTGGATAATCTATTAAGTGCTTTGACAATAACAGTAAAAAAGACCAGCATTAAAGCTGATCTTTTTTACTGTCGGCGTTATATCAAGGGCAACCGTAACAATATCATCTAAAAATAATTATTGTTGAATATGGCAGGAGCGCGCCAAACTACTATTGTCGCAATACTATGTAAATTTTTAAGACGCACCTTAGAGGATTCGAACCTCTGACCGTACGCTTAGAAGGCGTATGCTCTATCCTGCTGAGCTAAAGGCGCATTATAAAATGGCGGAGAAGGAGGGATTTGAACCCTCGCGCCGGTTACCCGACCTACAACCTTAGCAGGGGCGCCTCTTCAGCCTCTTGAGTACTTCCCCTAAATAAAAAAAAATGGCTCCGCAGGTAGGATTCGAACCTACGACCGTTCGGTTAACAGCCGAATGCTCTACCACTGAGCTACTGCGGAACAATAATGATTATATGGTGGGCCTAAATGGACTCGAACCATCGACCTCACGCTTATCAGGCGTGCGCTCTAACCAGCTGAGCTATAGGCCCCTATGGAGCGGGTGATGGGAATCGAACCCACTACATCAGCTTGGAAGGCTGAGGTTTTACCAGTAAACTACACCCGCGTAATTAAATATTATTTCTTCAATTAATCAATCTATACTGCAATTCGGAAAAATGGCTGGGCTAGCTGGATTCGAACCAACGAATGACGGAGTCAAAGTCCGTTGCCTTACCGCTTGGCTATAGCCCAATGATTTAAATGGGGCGATTGATGGGAATCGAACCCACGAGTGCCAGAGCCACAATCTGGTGCGTTAACCACTTCGCCACAACCGCCATACATGGTGGAGGGGGACGGATTCGAACCGCCGACACAAGGATTTTCAGTCCTTTGCTCTACCGACTGAGCTACTGAGCCACTGAATATATCAACAGTAGTTTCCTACTGAAATAAAAATACGGTCCGGACGGGACTCGAACCCGCGACCTCCTGCGTGACAGGCAGGCATTCTAACCAACTGAACTACCGGACCAGATTGCGGGGGCAGGATTTGAACCTGCGACCTTCGGGTTATGAGCCCGACGAGCTACCGGACTGCTCCACCCCGCGATAATATTTATGGTGGAGGATGACGGGATCGAACCGCCGACCCTCTGCTTGTAAGGCAGATGCTCTCCCAGCTGAGCTAATCCTCCATTATGGTGACCCCTACGGGATTCGAACCCGTGTTACCGCCGTGAAAGGGCGGTGTCTTAACCGCTTGACCAAGGGGCCAAATATAAATAATGGCGGAGAGCAAGGGATTCGAACCCTTGAGACAGCGGTAACCGTCTACACGATTTCCAATCGTGCTCCTTCGACCTCTCGGACAGCTCTCCATATAACATGAACGTTATTTTTATTATGGCGGCGGAGGGGATCGAACCCCCGACCTTACGGGTATGAACCGTACGCTCTAGCCAGCTGAGCTACACCGCCAAATTATTTATTTTAGAAATGGTGGAGCCTAGCGGGATCGAACCGCTGACCTCCTGCGTGCAAAGCAGGCGCTCTCCCAGCTGAGCTAAGGCCCCAAAATAATATATCCGAGAATCTTGGATGGTCGGGAAGACAGGATTCGAACCTGCGACCCCTTGGTCCCAAACCAAGTGCTCTACCAAGCTGAGCTACTTCCCGTAATATGGCGCGCCCGAAAGGAGTCGAACCCATAACCTTCTGATCCGTAGTCAGACGCTCTATCCAATTGAGCTACGGGCGCATTTTTTAAAAATTTGGTGCCGAGGACCGGAATCGAACCGGTACGGTAGTCACCTACCGCAGGATTTTAAGTCCTGTGCGTCTGCCAGTTCCGCCACCCCGGCTGAAGTAGTATGGAGCGGAAGACGGGATTCGAACCCGCGACCCCAACCTTGGCAAGGTTGTATTCTACCACTGAACTACTTCCGCAAAATAACTGGTGCGGGTGAAGGGAGTCGAACCCCCACGCCTTGCGGCGCCAGATCCTAAGTCTGGTGCGTCTGCCAATTCCGCCACACCCGCAATTTATAAGATGGTGAGCCATGAAGGACTCGAACCTTCGACCCTCTGATTAAAAGTCAGATGCTCTACCGACTGAGCTAATGGCTCGGACCAAAAAAATGGTGCCGGCTAGAGGACTTGAACCCCCAACCTACTGATTACAAGTCAGTTGCTCTACCAATTGAGCTAAACCGGCTCATTTATGGTGGAGGATGACGGGATCGAACCGCCGACCCTCTGCTTGTAAGGCAGATGCTCTCCCAGCTGAGCTAATCCTCCATTTTTTGGTGACCCCTACGGGATTCGAACCCGTGTTACCGCCGTGAAAGGGCGGTGTCTTAACCGCTTGACCAAGGGGCCAACACTAAAAAAGGCAAAATAAAAACCCCCATTGGGGCTAGCCTGGCAACGTCCTACTCTCACAGGGGGAAACCCCCAACTACCATCGGCGCTGAGAAGCTTAACTTCCGTGTTCGGCATGGGAACGGGTGTGACCTTCTCGCC
>NZ_SLVV01000014.1:0-45378 GCF_004340465.1 Mesobacillus foraminis
TGTAGGCACTTAGATGCCCAGAGACATGGGAGGGTACGTCATCATAAGCTACGCAGAGATCCATTGTGCATCGCATAATTACTGATCACTACTTTACCACCTTTAACCAGTAGTGACCGCGCAGCGTATCCACCAACTGTAAGAGAATCACATATTTATTAATATCTGTTAGGGCGTATGTCAAAAAAATATTTTTTGACATCCCACCAACGGGTCAAACCGTTGATATATCAATATTTATAGAGGGAGGGAAATTACTCCAATCAACTATTTAGGAATCTAACGTGAAATAGAACGCCATAATACCCAACTCAAAATGAAAATATAAGTTAGTGTTAGCAAGTATTAATCAGGGTGATCATAAAAGAAAAAAGGTTTTACTAAAAAGTTTAATGTCTATTAGTGGTTCTTGTGTATCTCTGAATTTGTAGTGACCGTCGGTAAATCGTTTAAGTTCGTGATGATAGGCTTAAATAAGATACACGTAACAATGGGTGGAAATTTGAACTTAAACTAACAGGTTAGGATTAATATGATACTTTTATGCTTTAATGTTTATAGAACTATCTAGTTAACATTTGAGAAGTGAGTTATATAAGAAATTCTGTTAAGTGCTGTTGATGCAGCATTTTTTTTGTGCCAGAATACTTGAATAAGATTAATGGTAAAATTGAGAAGGATGAATGACTTTAAAATAGAATGTAAACTGGTTTCTTACAATTATTAGGTATTAATATTAAGGAGGGAAGTACAAAATGATGGACTTCGAAACAGTTATGCGGGAGCTTGAAGCCCTAGGAAAGGAACGAACGAAAAAAATATACCTATCCAATGGTGCGCACGAACCGCTATTTGGCGTGGCTACAGGTGCTATGAAACCAATCGCAAAGAAAATAAAAATAAATCAACGTTTAGCTGAAGAGCTTTATGCTACAGGTAACTATGATGCGATGTATTTTGCAGGCATTATTGCAGACCCAAAAGCCATGACAGAGTCGGATTTTGATCGCTGGATGGATGGAGCGTACTTTTATATGCTGTCCGATTATGTGGTAGCAGTAACATTATCGGAGTCAGATCTTGCACAAGACGTTGCCGATAAATGGATCGCAAGCGGTGAGGAGCTGAGAATGTCAGCTGGCTGGAGTTGTTACTGCTGGCTTTTAGGGAATAGGGCAGACAATGAATTCTCTGAAGGCAAGATTTCCAATATGCTCGATATCGTGAAAAATGCTATTCATGATTCCCCGGAACGAACGAAATCTGCTATGAATAATTTTCTATATACGGTGGGGATTTCCTATTTACCACTAAATGAAAAGGCAATTGAGACCGCAATGGAAGTAGGTACAGTAGAAGTCAAACGGGACAAGAAAAAAAGCAGTTTCCTAAACGCTTACGAAAGTATCCAAAAAGAAAAGGATAGAGGGAGGCTTGGTTTCAAACGAAAATATGTTAGATGTTAAAACTTAGCTTCGCATAGGGGTGTGGATCCATGAAGGATTGACGCTCTTTTTATTGAAATTGCTGAACTGACGGGCCGATTAGTTGAAGAACGGGAATTGGATAATATTCAACACCGTTGACACCATGACACCATAAGTTCAACATTCTAAATGAACAGTTCATTCCTGGCTGTCCTGTTCAATTGCTGCAAAACCAAGGGCTTCATTCTCGTCAAGAATTTCCGTAACATACTATCTTTCATTCCTATTACACTCTATCACTAGGATTACTTGGTTTCCTCTTCCCTTCCTTTGTTTTATAGGCATTTCGAGGGAGTAGAGAAACTTATATTAGATGGTTATGATGACATTTTACAGAAGAAGACTTGGACTATATTCAGGAAAATTCAGCTGATAGAATCGGACAATTTACTCTTATTGAGTATAAGAAAAGTCATATGTAATTATGACTTCGCCTGGAACTTGAAAAATTAAAAATTCTTGGGGTTGAAGAATTGCCAGAGGATATAAGAAAATTTTTTTTGGAATTCTCAAGTTAGTTTCTTGTTCTACAAACAGATACGATGCTTCAATATTGGGAGGATCGGTTTATTTGTTTCGTTAACTGGGTGGTTTCTCAATAAGAGGGTTAGTTTTTGATTTTGTTTATGTAGAACTTAATGCATATAGAAAGGAGGTTTATCAATGGACATTCGGAATATCTCAGAAGATGATTATTATAAGGTAATTAACGTTTTGAATGATTGGTGGGGTGGGCGGCAGATGACACATTTGTTGCCCCGACTGTTTTTCGAACATTTCCAGTCAACAAGTTTCATAGTTGAAGGTAATGATGTAATGGCTGCCTTTTTAATTGGATTTATATCACAAACACATCAAAATGTAGCCTATATACACTTTGTGGGGGTCAATCCAAAACATAGGAAGAACGGTTTAGCCAGAGAACTTTATAAAGTGTTTTTTACAGAGGTTCAAAGATTAGGTTGTCATACTGTTCGATGCATTACTTCTCCAGCCAATGAAGGTTCTATTTCATTTCATCAATCAATGGGTTTTTCCATGTCCTTAAGGAAGGATTATGCAGGTTTAGGACAAGACCGTGTTCTATTCTCTAAAAATATTTCTTAATAAATGGATTTAGCCAATGATCGTTATTCAACAGAAGGGTGTAATAGCTTAGAAGCTGCTGCATATGTCCGAATATTTTTTCTTCAAACTGAACGGCAGATTTGTTAAAGACTTGATTTCGTATTATTGACTAAAAGTGTTAAGATAAATTCGGAAAAGGACTTCTAACGAATAACTTACAGGCGGATTGACCAGATAACCATACATAACGTCAAGGAGGCAAAAACAGAATGAAAATCATTGTTACCAGTATATTTGTACAAGATCAAGAGAAGGCACTCAAATTTTATTCAGAAACCCTGGGCTTTGTAAAAAAGCATGACGTTCCCACAGGAGAATTCAGGTGGATTACTCTTGTTTCTCCCGAGAATCAAGGAGGTACCGAGCTTTTGTTGGAACCGAATAACCATCCAGCGGCCAAGGAGTATCAAAAGAAAATCTATGCTGAAGGGATCCCGGCAACCATGTTCGGCGTTGAAGATGTACACAAAGAGTACGAAAGATTATTGGAGCTAGGTGTAAAATTTACGATGGAGCCGACAAAAATGGGCGAATTAACACTAGCCGTCTTTGACGATACGTGCGGCAACCTTATTCAGATCATCCAGAACTAACTTTGTGGGTAAATAGTAGCCTTAGAGCCTAATGTGATTGTTTTGTTTTAAGCTCGTTGGTAGTTTAAATAAGCAACTTTATGATAAACCCTGTCCTCTTTTTTAGGACAGGGTTATAATTTTTTTCTTCTCACTCATTTAACAAATGATGCACCATCCGTTTATGGTCATCAAAGAACTGTTTCATCATGCGGTAATGATTTGTTTCTTCGAGCTTCCTTTTGTGTATACCATCTTCGGTAAATTCGTAGATGTCTGCCTCGGGGTAAGCCATGACGATCGGTGAATGGGTTGCAATGATGAGCTGCGAGTTTTCGGACACTAAATCATGGATCCTTGTTAGCAGGGACATTTGCCGTAATGGGGAGAGGGCTGCTTCTGGTTCATCCAGTATGTAGATTCCGTTTCCGCGAAATCGGTGAATGAAGGTGGAGAAGAAGGCTTCGCCATGGGATTGTTCATGAAGGGATAATCCTCCGAATGAATCTACTATTTTTGGTCCGAACCCTTCCCGGTCCATTTCTTCAATATTGGAAGCAACATTATAAAAGCTTTCGGCACGCAGGAAAAAACCATCTTCCGGCTTAAAAACTCCTTTGCTTACTTGAATAAAATCAGCCAGCGCAGAATGGGAATCATACGTCGAAAAGTTGAAATTCATCGAACCGCCTTCTGGATTAAACCCTAAAGCAACGGCCACTGCCTCCAGTAAGGTGGATTTCCCCATCCCATTTTCGCCAATTAGAAACGTAACTTTTGGATGAAAGGTCAGCTGTTCCATTGTCTTCAAACTGGGGAGATTAAAAGGATAAAGAGTAAATGAAGGAACATCATCTCTTTTTAACGTGACACTTCTAATATAGTGGGATGTCAGCATCGTTCAATCAACTGCCTTTTTCTTTTGATATTTTGATTTTACCATTTGCGGCAACCATCTGGGTATGGATCCTGGCAGGATTTTTCCACTTATATCCTTAAGGAAAGTACTATTCATATAAAATCCTTTATGGAATATTTTACATAAACAAAGGCCAATTTCCAGGATTATAATAGAGTTTATGATGAACAGTTGGGTGGGAAAAGCATGGCCATACAGATAAACGACATCATTTCAAAAGGCATCCTAACCCCGGGAAGAGGGCTCCTTGAAGGGTATTCTCATTCGCTGAACCCCTACGCGGGCTGCGCTTTTGGCCGCAGCTACTGCTATGTCAGACAGCTTCCGGTTGGGCTTTTCTGTGAAGAAGAATGGGGAACCTGGGTAGATGTAAAATCAAACGCAGCCCAGCTTCTTGAAAAAGAACTAGTAAAAGCAAGGAAAAAGGGGAAGGTGACCATCTTTATGTCATCGGCGACCGATCCTTATCAGCCTGTCGAGGCAAAAGTGGGTCTTACCCGAAGCCTGCTTGAAGTAATGCTCGCAAACCAGCCGGATTTCCTGTTTGTTCAGACGCGCTCGCCTCTGGTCAAGCGGGATCTTGATTTATTTAAAAGATTTGGAGACAAAATTCGAATCTCGATGACGATTGAAACGGATAAGGAAGAAGTCCGAAAAGCCTTTTCAACGTCAGCGCCTCCCATTCAGGCAAGAATGAAGACACTTCGGGAAATCACCGAGGCAGGAGTTCCTACCCAGGCGACCATCTCACCGCTTCTGCCGTGTTCAAGAGATTTCCCTGAAAAATTGAAAGGCATTGCCAGCCGGGTGACACTGGATGACTTTTGGATGGGGGATGGAAGCGGAGGAAAGCGTACTGGAAAACTAGGTGTACGAAGGATTTACGAGGAATTGGGGCTGGATAAATGGTACAATCCCGACGCCCATAAAATTGTCCTGAAAATGCTTAGAGAAGAAATCCCGGATGCCGAGCTCCTGGTTTCGCAGAAGGGGTTTGATCCTTATTAACAATAGCTGACTGGAGCCACCATTACGGATGGCTCCATTTGTTTTTTTTATAGTAGTTCTTTCAAATACCTCCTTTTTAGGGATAGACCACGTCTAAAAACAGGAATATTCAAAGAGAAAAAAATGACCTATTCTATAGATAATCTTTCTGATGAGGGGGAGGTATCGTTCAACCTGCTCTTGGAGTAATGGGGGTGATGTTGTAAAGTAGGTGCCTTAAATTGTAACCGTTTACAAGTTAACGTCATTTTCTTCTACGTCAATTACATAATGAGCTTCATGAACTTCAATGTGCTGCATGTCTATACTCTGATGGATTTCTGAATGAAAAAATGAGGAGGCAGATCGAAATGGCACAAACTCAAAACCCGGATACTGTAAAAACTGTGGATGCGGTGATTGTTGGAGCTGGCTTTTCAGGATAGTACATGCTCTATCGCTTGCGAGAAGCCGGATTTTCCACCTGTGTGTTCGAAACGGGGGACAATGTTGGGGGCACATGGTATTGGAACCGTTACCCCGGGGCCAGATGCGATGTTGAGAGCATCTATTACAATTACACTTTTTCTGAGGAGCTTCTGAAGGAATGGACATGGTCTGCCAAATACGCGGAGCAGCCGGAAATTTTAAGCTATATAAATTTTGTTGCGGACAAATTCGATTTGCGTAAGGATATTCAGTTTAAGGCAAGAGTGGATTCCGCGCAATTTGATGAAGAAGGGAACAGATGGACCATCCAATTGAACAATGGACAGATTGTGTCGGCTAGGTATTTTATTACTGGCGTGGGCTGTTTGTCCGCTTCAAACGTGCCTAAATTCAAGGGCCTCGAAAGCTTTCAAGGAGAATGGTATCACACTGGTCGCTGGCCTCACGAGAAAGTGGATTTTAGTGGCAAACGGGTTGGTATCATTGGAACCGGGTCGAGCGGTATCCAGTCGATTCCGGCCATTGCCAAAGAAGCAGAACAGCTTCTTGTATTTCAGCGCACTCCTCAGTACAGCATTCCCGCCAGAAATGTACTCAATGATCCAGACTATATACAGCAAATAAGAGAAAATTACGAGGAAATCAAGAAGAACATGCGCAAGTCCCTTACAGGCATCCCGATGGAGCCGCGAAATCGGTCTGCACTTGACGATACACCGGAAGAAAGGCGGCAGCTGTTTGAAGCAGCATGGGAGCAAGGCGGACTTCTTTCTTTGTCATATGCCTATAATGATTTAGCCATCAAACCGGAAGCGAACGAGACCGTGGCCGAATTTATCCGGTCGAAAATACGGAGAATTGTCAAAAATCCGGAGGTGGCAGAGAAACTGCTCCCAAGCTACTTTTATGGCACAAAACGTCCTATTATTGATACAGATTACTTTGAAACCTACAACAGGGATAATGTCACGCTCGTTGATGTGAAATCAGCTCCAATCCAGGAGATTATACCAGCAGGTCTGCGGACGGCCGATGCCGAATATGAACTGGACATAATTGTATTCGCGACGGGATTTGATGCCATGACTGGACCGCTGTTTAAAATGGATATTCGCGGCAGGGAAGGAGTGTCGCTGAAGGAAAAGTGGGCAGAGGGAGAACAAACGCGGACTTACCTTGGAATTTCAACCGCCGGCTTCCCGAACATGTTCATGCTGACAGGCCCTGAGAGTCCATCGGTGCTCAGCAATATGATGGTTTCGATTGAACAGCATGTGGAATGGGTTTCCGACTGCATTAACTACATGCGAGACCATCATAAGGGCGTCATCGAAGCAAACGTCGAGGCAGAGAATGCCTGGACGAAGCATTGCAGAGAGGTGGCGGAACCGACTCTGTATGTGAAGACCGATTCCTGGTATATGGGAGCAAATATTGAAGGAAAGGCCCGTGGGTTCCAGATCTACCTGGGCGGAGTTGGCCCATACCGGCAAATCTGCGATGACGTGGCAGAAAAAGGCTATGAAGGATTCACCTTGCAGGCATCGGAGGAAAGCGTTGTAAACGAATTAATCCAATAGGCTTTATTTTAAAAACAAATTAGGGGGAAAAAAGATGGCGCTAGATCCACAGGCAAAATTCATTTTGGACCAAATGGAAGCAATGGGAGGGCCGGCGATGCATACTCTCTCGCCGGAGGAAGCAAGACTTACGACCGATTTCAGTGCACTGGCGGGTGAGCCGGAGGCAGTGGCGAAGGTGGAAGACAGAAAGATTCCCGGCCCAGCAGGAGAAATTCCGGTCCGTATTTATACTCCGGAAGGCGAAGGCCCGTTCCCTGTGTTGGTTTATTATCACGGCGGCGGCTGGTTGATCGGAAACCTGGAGACCGTAGATGTACCTTGCCGGATGCTGGCTAACCAGGCCAACTGTGTGGTGGTTTCGGTCGACTACAGGCTGGCACCGGAGCATAAGTTCCCGGCGGCCACAGATGATTCTTATGCAGCGGCCAAATGGGTGGCGGAAAATGCAGCTTCCATCCAGGCAGACCCAACGAGAATTGCTGTTGGCGGAGACAGTGCCGGCGGAAATCTTGCTGCGGTCGTGGCCTTGATGGCCAGGGACAAAGGGGAAATCTCCTTAGCCTATCAAATGCTGATTTATCCGGTAACCAACCATTCTTATGCAACGGAATCCTATACGGAAAATGCGGAGGGCTACCTGTTGACGAAAGACAGTATGATCTGGTTCTGGAATCATTATCTCAGAAATGAAGAGGACGGCAAAAACCCTTATGCCTCTCCGCTGCTGGCAAGCGACCTCAGAGGCCTGCCGCCGGCACTTGTACTTACAGGAGAGTTCGATCCGCTCCGGGATGAAGGAGAAGCCTATGCAGAAAAACTGAAAGAAGCAGGAGTCCCTGTAGAGGCTAATCGATATGACGGCATGATTCACGGCTTTTTCTGGATGCCAGGAGTTCTTGAGCAGGGCAGAAAATCAATCGAACAGGCATCCGCTGCTTTGAAACAGGCTTTTCAGGGCAGTGTAGCTTCTAAATAATCCGAAAAAAGGGCACTTCCGTTTGATGGAAGTGTCCTTTGTTTTTTGGCTGAGTGTAACCGCTTTATATTTTCATGCCAATTATAGTAACATGAATAGTATAGCTGGTGCTGGTAAAATAAGGAGGGGTAAACGTGGTGAAATTTGAAGGAATTATTCCGCCCGTATCGACTATTCTGGATCAAGAGGGCAATCTGGATCAAAACGGCATGGGTCTGTTAATTGATTTTTTAATAGAGTCTGATGTGGATGGGCTATTCTTTCTGGGGACTGGCGGCGAATTTTCCCAAATGTCCGCAGAACAAAGGAAAGAGATTGCGCAATTTGCGGTTGATTATGTGGATAGACGAGTTCCGGTCCTCATCGGGACAGGCAGCACATCAACGAAAGAGGTCATTGAGCTGAGCCGTCATGCCGAGCAGGCAGGGGCCGATGGCGTCGTAGTCGTCAACCCATATTATTGGTCGTTATCACAGGAACATTTATTTGAGCATTACAGCGAAATTGCAAGCAGTGTTGAACTGCCGATTCTTTTGTACAACTTCCCTAACCTTACAGGGCAGGATTTAAGTCCGGAGTTAGTGTTAAAACTGGCTGACGCTCATGAAAATGTGGTTGGGATTAAGGAGACAGTAGATACAGCAGGCCATATTAGGGAGGTGATTCTGAAGGTGAAGAAAAAACACCCTCGCTTCTCTGTACTTTGCGGCTTTGATGATCACTTGTTGAATACTCTTGCATTGGGAGGAGACGGGGCCATTTCTGCTTCCGCCAATTTCGCCCCGCAGCTGACGATTGGCATTTATCAAGCTTTTAAACAAGGAAATTATGAAAAGGCGGTGGAGCTCCATCAAAGGCTGGCCCCGCTGCCGCTGATGTATCAGCTGGATTCCCCGTTTGTCAATGTAGTAAAAGAAGCCATCAAACTGACCGGGCTTGATATTTCAACCAGCGTGCTGCCCCCATCAAGGAAATTATCGGATGAGAAAATCCAGAAGCTGAGGGAACTCCTTAAGGAAGCGGGAATACAGCCGGTCGAAAGCTGATTCATTTCTGAAATTTCGAATCTCACACTAAAATTAATCGGAAAGGACGTTTGCAAAGGCAGACGCCTTTTTCTTTTGAGTTCTGACATAAAAACGTTTCTTTGCCTTTATGATAAACAATAGAACTTTCTTCGCTAATTTTAAACGCTGCAGGATCATTAGCGCTATGCGGGACAACTGAGGAGGGACGACTTGAAGGAAAGAGTGATGTGGGGAGGACTTGTCCTGATCTGTATGAGCTGGGCATTTAATTATGTCTATTTCCAGTCAAAGCAGCTTGAAAAACCTATCTTTCTAGAACACTATTATGAAACCTTTATCGATGAAGGAGCACAGCTGCCTTTTTATTATCTGACTAACAAGAAGAATTCAGAAGAAGTGAGCCATGTTGTCATCGAAGGGCTGGAGGGGGTGGACGTCATGGCTGTAGGGGGCGAGTTTTGGGGAGAGGATGAAACGAACTTCATACATGAGTACAGTCATTATTTGCTAAAATCAGTCACCCTGGAGTTTAGTGAAGAGTTTGCTTGGGATTCCAAGGAAGCTTCCTTCACCTTTGAAAACATATCCGTTTATTTTCAAAATCAGACCCATATTGTTGAAGATGTTGGGAAAGTTACACTCAACCGTCTACCGGAAAATGAGGGGGTATTCGAAAATAGGATGTCATCCAGCAGCAATCAGCATCGAAGCGACTCGGCGCTTTTAGCGAATGAAGGTCTTACTATTGAGGAAATAACGGTTCCCTGGCCTGATTTAAAGGAGGAAGTCGAAATCAAGATCACTCTCGACCAGGAAAAGCTAAGGGAACTGGATGCCCTGACGGAAGAAGGCAATTCCCCTCATTGGCTGGACGAAGGCAAGGAGTGGGAGGAGGTTCCTGGTACGTTGATTGACCAGGGAGTTTTTCCTTTACGGTTTGATAAAAACGACTGGCTTCACTTAAATATGTATTTCCACCCTGACCGGGCTAGCTTTTTCCAGTTTCCCATCCTGATAAAAGGGACAACAGAGGCGGGGAAGACCTTTGTGGACAGCATACCAATCATTGACTCTCCCGACCTCGAACAGACTGTCATCGACAAGATGATTGCGGAAAAGGGAGGAGAGAAATAATGCTGCGTGATGGTTTCCGGAAAATCTTTTGGGGGTTGATTCTTGTACTGGTTGAGATTCACATCGTTGCTTTCGATCTACTGCTGGATCCGCTTGGCTATTTTTATATTTTATCAGGGTTGAATCTTTTAACCAGCCGGTATGAAATGAACCGTAAAGGAAAGTGGCTTGCTGCCGGGTTAATCTTGCTTTCGCTTCCTACCATCGTCATCCAGAATGGGGTTCACGATACGATTCTTACATCCCCGGCTGCAATCTATATGTCTATAATGGGAATCTTGAACCTGATACTGGCTTATTTCATTTTCCAGCTGATGATCAGCGTTGCCGCAAGCATTGGTGATCGGCGTCTGGAAAAACAGACGTCTGGGACATGTAAAATGTACATGGTCGCCATATTTATGGTTTGTTTTTTTCAATCCTTCAGGATCAATATGTCCAGCGATCAGCTGACTGGATTGACGCTTATTTCTTTAGTTTTTAGTCTGGTGATGCAACTATCTTTGTTGATGCAGGTCTCAACGTTCAGCAAATTGCCTGATGCCCCGAATTGGAAACCTGCTGGATAAAAGAGGTCTCATAAATGTAACAGGTGTCTGAAAAGCTGACGATTTTAGAGCACTTCTCCTAGTGACCGTCCGGTTTGAATAGCAGGCGGTCTTTTTCGGCATTCTTTTAACTAGTCACAAACAATCCGCCATTTAAGTGTAATATTTGACCTGTCATATAGGAAGAATCGTTTGATGCTAAGAAAACATAGGCAGGTCCAAATTCCACAGGCTGTCCAGCACGTTTCATAGCTGTATTGGCACCCCATTTTGCCACTTGCTCTGCAGGGAAGGAGGAAGGAATAAGCGGTGTCCAAACCTTTCCTGGAGCCACCCCATTTACTCGAATCCCTTTATCGGCCAAAGATGTGGCCAGCGATCGGGTAAACGATACAATCGCTCCTTTTGTTGCCGAATAATCGATTAATTTAGGGTTTCCTTCATAAGCAGATAACGATGTGGTGTTAATAATGCTTGAGCTCTTTTCCAAGTGGGGTAGGGCTGCCTTTGTTAAATAAAACATTCCGAACACATTGACCTGAAAGGTTCGAAGCATCTGGTCAGAAGATATAGATTCCAAGCCATTTTGGACATATTGAACCGCTGCATTATTGACAAGAACATGTAAATTGCCAAATGTCTCAATTGTTTTTTGAACAGCCTGGATACAGAATGATTCATCTGCAATATCACCAGGTAAAGAGAGGCATTTCCGGCCTAAGCTTGTTATTAAATCTTTGGTTTCTTCTGCATCTTTTGTCTCGTTATAGTACACAAAAACAACATCTGCCCCTTCTTTGGCAAAGGCCAAAGCAACAGCCCGTCCGATTCCGCTATCCCCGCCTGAAATAAGAGCAACTTTATCTTTAAGCTTATGACTTCCTGTGTATTGTTTATCATCATAGACAGGCAAAGGATTCATTAAATATTCCATGCCAGGATGTTCATCTTGGTGCTGGGGCGGAAAAAGAGTTTTTTCCTCCTGCTTGCTGGACTTTACCATACTAGTGCCCTCCATATCCGGTCTTTTCCTTTATTCTAACCTTGGTGTTTCTTTAATATGTGCCGGCTTGTTGTTCGTTTTGATTCAAATTTCCTGCATCATATATCAACATACCTTTTAGCATTTCTTAATGCATTAATTAGATTAATCTTAGAAGCTCTTCGCCTGGTTTTTGCTATGTGATTCAGTCTTGCCCATCGATTTTTCTACTTTCTTCTAGGGTTTGTTATCATGCTCATGCTTGCATTTTACTGGTACAAAAGGAGCAAGCCAAGCAAATGTCTAACAATCATAATTTGACACCATGATATATCCATTTGCGAATCATTAGTTCTCCCTATGAAAGCTGAAAAAACAGCTGAACAGCTAAGCAGAGCCCCAGGATTATTAAAAAACCCGCTGGTGTTCACCAACGGGTTTTTCCCTGCATCATATAATTTACAATTTTATTCATTATCTCTGGTGGTTGGATCTTCAATTCTGTTTGTGGATTCTGGAATAGCATTGTAAATTTCAGGATCCACTTCGTTAATGGAGCCGTCTGCCAAGCCTTTAAATACTTCATATAAAGGAACTTTGACCGTTTCCTTCAACATTCCGGCTTGTTTTTGACCCAGGGTTTGGCTCTGTCCCTTGATTTCGATTAACATAATCGCGGTATCGTTTAGCGCAAATGCTCCCAGTGCCGTACCCGGAAGATTGACGTCAGGATACTTCTGTACCGCTCCATAGTGAGAGAATCCTCTTTGAAGGGCGAGTGATGACAGGGCGTTGACTTGTTTGCCGAGCTTCAATACATCCTCATCCACTTCATACTGTTTGCCTGTAAAAGGATCTGTGTAAGGGTCAGCCACTACAGCCGCAACTTGCACAGGGACCGAACGATTATCTTCATCGGAAAGAGTATTAAATCCACGGTGGTGGACGTCAACATATACATCAGGATTGAATTCTTTAAATACTCCCGAGACTGTTCGTGCTTCAGCCGTTACGAAAAATCCGCCATAATTGCTGTTATTAGTTGTTCTGCTATTTAAGAAAGAAGCTACTTCAGACTTGTCTTCATTTTCAATCCTGAAATCCAGGTTTGGATTGTAGTCCCGATTTTGATCATATCCAGGAATTCCATAAACGACACGGCCGTTATTATTCTGTGCTCTTTCACTTCCGTCGGCATTATAATACCATGGTGCCAATGTACCTGCAGGCAGCTGGATATTTTCCGGCAGCCAAGTTTGGTGCGTATAACGGGTAGGATACCATGTTCCCTGGTATTGGTTATCTGATCCTTCAGGATTGATCCTTGGCATAACCCAAATGGACACTTTATCGAGTATGTCACTTACTTCTTTCCCGCCGCTGGAAAGTTTTTGAATAATGTCGATGGCAGCCTCAGTTCCAATTTGTTCATTCCCATGGATTTGGGTGGTAATGAGGATTCTTTTTTTGTTTGGATCTGCATCGCCGAATTTAACGACATACAGTGGGTCTCCTTTATCTACTTCGGTTTTGTAGCCATCAAGAGTATGATTGGAATAGCCTGCAATCTCAAGCTTCATTTTTCCTTTGGAGGATGCTTCTAATTTCTTGAGAGTGTTAGTCAATTGCTCATTGGACATATAGCTTGATAAAGAGATATTTTGCTCATTCTCAATATACGGGCCATTTGGTTTTGATTGAGAGTCTGCAAATGCAGGTGTAGATAAGGCCATGCTTAGGGCCATCGCGGTTGGGATGACCACTTTTGAAAACTTTTTCATTCATCATTCCTCCAGTTTTTAGTAAGTTGATTGCCTATCATTATGTATTTAGGGAAGCTAATTAATAGTTTATCAGAGGTCATGATAAATATTAACTGAAAATATACTATATTTTGAAAAATAGGTAATTGGGCCAGGTTAAGTTATTGTTTCAATTTCGAAAACTGGTTTTTCTCCTTCTTTCGGCCTGCCTGCTAGGAATGGAGGGTTTTTGTTTTAGCCTGTTTTTTAGATTCACGGAGAATATGTCTTTATAAGTCTGTGGATCATATTTTTGGACAGGAATAAAAAGTAATACGAAGGCAGAGCATGTGGAATGCTAATCAGTGACTGAAAATGCTTTGTTGAAGGAGTATAAAATGCAAAAACAAACTATTTTATTCAACCTTGATGATACGCTGGCCTATTGCAATCGCTATTTTGCGCAGGTGATAGACAAGTTTGCTGAACAAATGACCGTCTGGTTCGACTCGGTCTCGATCGATGAATTCAAACGGAAACAGCTGGAGATTGATATTAAGGCGATAGGAAAGCACGGATTAGCTTCTGCCCGCTTTCCCGAATCTTTTGTCGGTACATATAACTTCTTTTGTGACTTGACGGGACGAGAGAAGAATAAAGAGGAAACCGATTATCTAAGACAATTGGGAAATCAGGTTTTTGAAATACCTGTTGAGCCGATTCCGTATATGAACGAAACGCTGACAGCTCTAAAAAAAGAGGGGCACGAGTTATATTTGCATACAGGCGGTGACGAAGCCAATCAGCAGAGGAAAATTGCCCAGCTGGAACTCACTGCATACTTTGAGAACCGGATCTTTATTTCCGGACATAAAGATACCACGGCACTGTCGGATATATTGAAGACGATTGATGCGGATCCCAGCATGACCTGGATGGTTGGGAATTCATTAAGAACTGACATTGTCCCAGCACTTGAGAAAAACATCAATGCGATTTACATTCCAGCTGAATCTGAGTGGGCGTACAATGTTGTGGATATTGAGTTGAAGCCTGTAAGTGCTTATTATACTGTAGGCGCACTCTATGAAGTCCCGGATGTGATTCACAGGCATATCGAGGGAGACGAGGCGATTTAAGAGCAGGCGCAAATAGGATTGACTTGACCAAAGAGGCTGCATACAGGGCCGAGTGATGGCGGGCTATATACTAAAGCTTTTTTAAAATCATGTCAAAAGGAATAGATTAAAATTCTTTGAAAGTAAAAAACATACTTTATCACACATTTTCAGGGTTTAATGAATTTAAGCATGAACTAAAACGTTATCTTGACCTAAAAAATAAACCTGCGAAGACAAGCGACATTAAAGAAATTGTTTACTTGTCCAAGCTCTATCAAAACCATCTGGAGCTCATTGAAGGGACGTTTCGAAATATCACTTCTCCTGATCTTCAACAGGCGGTGTCTCTTCTTGATTCAGCAAAGAAAGTTCATGTTTGTGGAATCGGCAACTCCGGTATCGCTGCGCAAGAGTTCAAATGGAAGTTTTTTCGGATTGGCGCAAATGTCGAGTCGATTACCGACCTGCATCAGGCTGTCATGGATGCAGCGCTGGCGGCAGAAGACAGCTTAATCATAGGCATATCAGATTCAGGGGAGACGAAGGAGGTTATTGATGTGGTGAAAATGGCAAAGCAACAAGGTGCAGCTGTTCTTGCAATCACCAGTGAAAAAACATCCAAACTGGCCCAGCTGGCGGATTTGATCCTGATGATCATAAGCAAAGTTTTTGTTGGCATTCCATTCTTTTCGATAAAGAAGGACCGGTCCAGGAACTTGTCATTAATTTAAACCTGTTGCTGGCACAAGTCTCTAGTTAGGCAGTATTTTAATAAGAAATGAAGGGCCAGATTTATCAGTTGTGTGCAGATCTATGCAGGCTTGCGGAAATAAATGTAAAAACCACAACCACTGTCAGATATGTCCGGAATCTTGCTCCCAATAGGAGGAACTTGCCGAAAGACGGCCTCTTAAATAGAAAACAGATACCCCTTGGCCACTTCTATAGACAGTAAAGGGGTGTTTTGCTGTGTTTAGAATCCTAGAGTCAGCTGTTCATATGTCTTTATTCTTTCTTTTCCATAGTATCCATATCGCAAATAAAAAAATAATGGCAATTAATGCACCTATTTGCCATTGTGTTCTTGCATTTAGGGCAACGTCGATGGAGTAAGCTTCAATGTAGAGAGCAGGTATCTTTCCGGCCGTAGAGGCTGCGGCAAAAGACAAGGTTCGCATCTTGCTGTATGCAGCGGTTAAGGTCACCAAGCCGGAGGGGATGAAAGGTAACAACCTCAGGAATAGTACAAGAAAGACAGCTTCCATCCCGTCCGTTTTCCTTAGCCGGTTCAGGAACGTATTCATAAACTTGGCTTTTTTTTTGGCTTGATGGAATTATGGCAAGTCCTTTTCGGTAGAGGAGAAAGCAAACCACTGCCCCAATGGCCTCTCCGGCAATGGAGAGGAGCAATCCATTTGCAAAGCCCAAAACCAGGATGTTGGCCGCTGTAAGAAAGGCGCTTGGCAAAATACCCGAGATGGCTATGAGTGTATTAAGCAAGAGGCTAATCAACATGAAAAGAAGGGGATGAGAACCTATACGTTCAATTAAAAATTCCATTTCTTGCTCTAAGCTCACCCATTTGTATCTCACTCCCCAAACAGTGATCAAATGACTTTCTCGGTTTTGAGATATAGTTTTTTTTGAAGCAGCTGTACTTCCCGGGAGCCAAATAGAGGGCCAGCAAGTCGAGCAACCCTATTTCATCATCTACCCACAAAATGGTTTTCAAGTGATATTCCCCTTTACCCTTTATATGATATACAACTTTTTATCTATCCATTGTATCAAATCAGATACTTGATGAACGCCCATCCTGTGATGAAAAGAGAGCTAGTTAAGACCGGAAATATGGTAATCATTTGCCGGGTTTCCTTCTTTTGCAGCCGCAAATATTCCTTGTAACTGATGTCGCCCCTGGCAAAACGTAAACCAGCCTCGCTCGGTTCAATCTCATAAATGTTTCCTTCATTGTCTTTTATGGTGATCTTTGTGATCAGTTCGAGTAGATTAATATGTTCATTTGGGAGATCAATGCTTTTGCCTTCTGTATAAACGATTCTTACAAGCCGATATATGGACTCTTTATGAATCCTCTCATACATTCTATGTGTTTGTAATTCAAATGCATGGTTGGAAACACACATGATGTTCACCTCACTATAATTATATTAGGAAACAAGCGAAGTGGGAGAATGTTTTTGCTTTTAATCAGTTAGTATCCCATAAGCTTAACAGAAATAACTTTTCACGATCCACTTGTATTGAAGCTGCCTGACAGATGCCTATCGTAAATGGCTCATTACTCCTTAAATGCTATTCAACTAAAACAACCCCAGCCTAAACATAAGCACGGGGTCTTCCAGAGGCCACGAATAAAACCGTTCAGGAAACCACATAAAACAATACCAGCACCAATAAATGGACGATGGTGTGGTTTTAAACGTTATTGGAATTCTATAAACGCAGAAGAAAGGTTTAGCCAGTTTGAAAGTGTTTTTTCTAACACTTAGTAAATGAAAGTAAAAGTTTGCTTAAACTTCAAAACGCCTTATCAATTTTCAATTATGTCATGAAATCCCCTGATGAATTCTTTTCAGCTTTTATTTGAACATGAATGTACTCTTTTAATAATGATATTAGCGAAGAGTAATGTTCTATTAGATGTTGTAAAGTGATCTCTACACTGGCCGGAAAGGCTATTCCCTGTTCTAACATGGTTGAATATCTCTTTACTTGTTTTTCAAAATACATCAGAACTAGATACGGGCTATCTACTAATAGTTTTTTCATGTAATCATTTACCTGTTCTTCAAGAAATGCAACCCTGTCTTCACTTGGTTTTTTATTCATATATTGCTTCTCTCCCATTAGTTTTTTACCAAAAAGGAATAAAAATAGGTTCTTTAACTATAAAGCATTTGTTCTTCAAAATTTGTTGTTTTTTGTAACAACTTTAAGGGCATTCTTCTTTTTTAAATATTTATATATACCTATTTATATTTTTGTTTGTTAAAAAGGAAACGACATGTACCTAACACGAAAACATGTCTGTCTTGGAAATGGCTGCCAATGGTGATGATCGAATATCCATCAACTATCAAATCCAATTTGTTTTTTCCATCCTGCTTTCAAAGTAAAAGAGGGCCCATTAGAAAGGGACCGGTATTTTGCCGATAAAACAACTTTTTATAGGTACTAAAGTCCTTCTTCAAGTGCATAAGATTGCTTCCGGAATTGCACTCTAAAAAGAGTCGCATTCTTTTTTAAAAAATCATTTAAATGGGGTACACACTTATGACGGGAATTCTGTTAGCCCTTCTGGCTGCTGTTACATGGGGCTCCATTGTCTTTGTAAGCAACAAGCTTGGCGGGGATGAGGACAGCCAAATCCTTGGGACCACGGCTGGAGCCTTAATTTTTGCCATCGTAGTCTACCTTTATAAGCAGCCTGATTTGTCACCGCTTATCTGGACTGTCGGGGTGATTTCCGGCTTGTTTTGGTCCGTCGGGCAGAAAAATCAGTTTGGGGCTGTCCGGTATTTAGGGGTCGCCAAAACGGCGCCGATGTCGACGGGCTTACAGCTGATTGGGACAACCTTCTTTGGAGTCTTTATTTTTAAGGAGTGGCAAACAACTGCAAGCATTGTAATTGGACTGGCCGCCCTTGTCTGCATTATTGCCGGCGCTTTGCTGACTTCGCTTAATAAAGGAGAAGGCAACGGGGAGGGGAAGAGCCTCAAAAAAGGATTTCTTGTCCTGCTTCTTTCCACTGCTGGATATATCGGGTATGTGGTCCTGATCCGCTGGTTCAATATCGATGGCTGGGCTGCCGTCCTCCCTCAAGGAATTGGGATGGTGGTGGGCGCAATTCTCATGACCATCCGGGACAAGCCCTATAACAAGTATGCCCTGCGCAATACTATAACGGGCATCCTGTGGAGCACGGGGAACCTCGGGCTTCTGCTTGCCCTGCCTTTAATAGGTGTAGCGACAAGTTTTTCTCTGTCACAAACGGGGATTGTCATTTCCACTATTGGCGGCCTTTTCTTTTTAAATGAGCGCAAGAGTAAAAAGCAGGTATGGAAAGTGCTGCTGGGGTGTCTGCTGATTATCATTGGCGGCGTGCTGCTGGGCTTTACTAAGAGATAAAGAGGAGTGAGCGTTATGTATCCAAGTCTTGAAGGAAAAGTTGTCGTCATCACTGGCGGATCAACCGGGCTCGGGAAGGCAATGGCGGAGAGGTTCGGTAAAGAAAAAGCAAAGGTTGTTATTAATTATTATAGTGAAGACCAGATGAAGGAGGTAAAAGGCATCATCGAGACCATCGAAAATGCCGGGGGCAGGGCAACCGGCATCCAGGGAGATGTCACAAAGGAAGAGGATATCAAAAGGATGATTTCGCATGCCATGGAGACATTTGGCTCAATGGATGTCATGGTCAACAATGCAGGCATCGAGAATGAGGTCCCCTCAGAGGATCTTACACTTGAAGACTGGAACAAGGTGATTTCCACCAATTTGACCGGCCAGTTTTTAGGGTGCCGGGAAGCTATCGACTACATGCTGGAGCATAAAATTAAAGGATCAGTAATCAACATGTCTTCTGTACACCAGGAAATTCCCTGGCCGCACTTTGTCCATTATGCAGCAAGCAAAGGCGGAGTCAAGCTGATGACCGAAACGCTGGCGCTTGAGTTCGCACCGCATGGAATCAGGGTTAACTGCATAGCACCGGGGGCAATTGATACACCAATCAATGCAGAAAAGTTTTCTGACCCGGAACTAAAAAAAGGTGTAATCGAGCTGATTCCAATGGGATATATTGGCAAACCCGAGGAAATTGCCGCGTGTGCCGTATGGCTCGCGTCAAGCGAAGCCAGCTACGTTACGGGACTCACTCTCTTTGCTGACGGAGGCATGACCCAGTACCCCGGGTTTCAAGCAGGCAAAGGCTGAGGCATCCGAGGAATGGCAAAAACTTTAAAAATGAAACCTTCCTGCAAAATAAAAACGTCTGCCGTCGACGGCAGACGTTTCTCTTTTTTTGGCTCTATTTCTGGCTCTATTTCTGGCTTATTTCTGATTAATGATGGTGCTGATGACCCCAGCCCTTGGATGGATTCGTGATTTCAAACTTTTCTTCTGGAACATAGAAAAATTGAATCCAGACTCCATCAAGCCATTCTTCGTCCCGCTTGTCCAATAAAACTGGGATATCTTTATCAGTTTGGACAATTTCATCATGTTCCTTTGGATCGTCAAAAGTGAGCGCATAATGAGCATGGTTTCCATGCATTTCTGTTATCACAACTCTAGGATATTTTCCTTTCTGCTCTGGCTCACTTAATAGTGAATTTATTATTTTAGCTGCGTTACGGTTCATTTTAGCTTTCATATCATTCACTCCCGGGTTTTCGTCATGATGCATGCTTCCTTTTTACTATACCCAATATTGGCTGTCTCCTAAAGTAATTGAGCTTGGGAATCGATGCTGAAGAAATCATTAAACCTGTATAACACGAAAGAATCAATACACCTGAAGGAAAGTTACTACACTTATTTACCTTTGGCCCACTCCAATTAGACTTTATTTGCATAGGCATATAAAGAAAAAGGAGGTAAGGCTAGATGTATCCTTATAGAAATGCATACCATCGGAATGATGAAAGGTTTCTCGGCTTTTGGGGCTTGCCCCTGGCAGGTGCCTTTCTTGGCGGATTAATCGGCGGAGGAATAGGGGGAGCGTTTGGAAGCCGTCCCTGGGGATATCCTTATCCGGTCTATGGCGGCTACCCGGGCTACGGCTATCCTGGCTATGGCTACCCTGGGTATGGATATCCCGGTTTCCGGCCGTACTAAGGACATTCCCATTTAAAATAGCAAGAAGCAAACAAAAAACTTTGGAATGGTATTTCCAGAGTTTTTTGTTTTTCTTAGATTTTCACCTTTATAGACAAAATTAAGAAAACCTTAAGAGTCTCTTAAAAAAAACTTTAGAAATGGTGTATATACTATGGGTACTAAGGCAGCCTGCTGAAAATTTTTAAGAAATATTAGGAGGAAGATTAATTGGAAGATTCGATTATGTTTACCATTCACTCATGGCCTATTTTAGTGTCCGCATTCTGTATTTTTTTGCTGTACCTGTTTTTTGGAACAAAGTATCGGGCGGGACAGAATCTTGTACTCATCACATTTGCACTGTATCTGTCAGCCGTCATCCATTTAGTGTTCTTTCCGATTGAGGTGAATATCGGGAAGTATGCAAATCTTACACCGTGGTATAAAACGATCAATTTCATCCCAATTTTAACGATCGATCTGACAACCTTTGTGTTAAATATTCTCATGCTGCTGCCGTTTGGAATGTATTTACCATTAATATTCGGTAAAGCAGACTCAGTAAAAACCATCATGAAGAAAGGTTTATTATTCAGTTTTACACTGGAGACACTCCAATTAATCATTAGGATCACTTTGGGGAGCGGCAGGAGCACGGATGTGAATGACTTGATTGCAAATACCCTTGGAGCTGTGATTGGATACTTGATATTTAGGAAAATGTATAAAATTAAAGCACTGAAATCAATTCTGTCTAAGCTAATGGTAAAAGAGAAAAAACTGGAATATCAGGGATAATCGATCCCCAGTCTCTTGTTTGGAGCAGTTTTGACATGAGCAAAATGATACTGGCTGCAGGCGGGATGAACTGATTGCCAGCCGGATTGGGTTGCACCTGTTCAACTAGGGGTACCAGATAAAAACAAGCTGGAGTTTTTTTATAAGTGCCCGTTACATAAGGGACTATGTCTTTCCATATAACATCATTCCTATCGGCAAAACAAGAAATCCGGGGTGCATGCTGAGCTTCCCGGATTTCTTTATTTATATATTTTCTATTTTTATGAAACTCCCGGAAACCATCCAGGGGTGTTAACAATGGCATTCCACAATGGATCAGGAACGACCAATTCTTCTTGTTTGCTCTTGTCCAGCTGCGTTACAATTTCGGCTTCTTTTCCTTCTTGGACCTTTTGAACCCAATCAGGATCAATGATCAGCTCTCTCCCTAATGCCAGTAAAGGAACTCCTGTCTTAAAGGCTTTGCGGGCATCTTCAGCAGAGTAGATCGAACCGACGCCGATCAATGGGACGCGATTGTCGATCGTTTCAAGCAGATAATCAATCCTCGTTTTAGTAAGGTCCTCAACACCTCTTCTTGGCGCAGAAAAGAAATCATTTAAAGAAACATGCAGATAATCCAGGCCTTTCCCGGCTAAAGCATCGACCAGCTTGAGAGTATCGCCCATTGTAATTCCCGGTGTTTCCGGCTCTTCCGGCGAGAAACGGTAGCCGACAATGAAAGGAGCTTTTGCATGTTCTTTCACTGTCTTTTTGATTTCATCGACAATGGCAAGAGGGAAGACCATCCGCTTCTCCAGACTGCCGCCAAACCGATCTTCACGTCGATTTGAATGAGGGGAGAAAAATTGCTGGATCAGGTAGCCGTTTGCTCCATGAATTTCAACGCCGTCAAATCCGGCTTCAATCGCACGGCGGGTGGTTTCTCCGAAAGCATCGATGATTTCTTCCACTTCTGCTTCCGTTAACGCCCTCGGCTTTACATCCGGTTCATCAGTGGAAACGCCGCCTTTTTCAGCCGGCACATCACTTGCAGAGACAATTTCCCCATTTGGAACCAGTTCTGGTGGACACATTCTTCCCCCATGGAAAATTTGCAGGACCGCTTTTGCGCCTTGTTCCTTGATGGCTTCCGCAAGCTGCTTCAAACTCGGAATCATGCCATCATGGTCTGCGCCAAATTGGCCATGGAATCCTTTTCCATTCGGAGTGACATATGTACAGGCTGTAATCACCATGCTTACACCCTTCGAGCGGCGGGCATAATAGTTCACTTCTGCATCGGTAACACTTCCGTCGGGGTTCGAGGAGAAGTTCGTCATTGGCGCCATTGCGATGCGGTTCTTTAACTCGACCCCATTTGGGAGCGTATAGGTTGACAGCAAAGGCTCATTGTCTGGGTTCATGTTTATGCTTCCTCCTTGTTGAGGTAAATTTAAAAAATCTTTACTTCACTTAAGCTTGGCAAATATGCTGCATCTTATGAAAAATCATAAGCAATTATATATTTTACATTCCATAGAACAGCAGAGGAAATAAAATGCCTCTTCATGGAAATGGAAGGAGGTTTTGGAGGAACAAGAAAGCTGTTATTCGGTTAGCGAATCTATACGCAGAAGGTAAAAATTTGGACGATTTTACAATCCAAAAGGGTATGGTTTTAATAGGGAAAAAGCAATCCTTATAATCGAAAACTGGGACAGAAGACGGACTGCATGAAGACAAAAAGACTAGGAGGAAAGAACCTTTTGTAAAATTCTAAAAATTTAGTAAACAAACGAAACTAGTGAAATGGTAAAATAATCAAGATGAAGTTTGCTGATAGGGAGGTGGTGTCTATAAATCAATTTTACTATTGAAATAAACGGCGGAGTTGAGAAGGCAGTACTATGGGATTAAAAGATTAAGGGAAATGTAATATAACCTGAGGGGGAAAATCATGAAATACGATAAGGCTTTTATATGGCTGCTTGTTCTGTCCGTACTGGCTTCATCGGTATTATTGGGTGAAAGTAGAACAGCAGAGGCGGCCGCAATTGATTCAATTCCAAACACGACAAGAAGTATTAAGGATTACGACAAAAGCTTTTTGTCCGTACCTGGTTTTGCTTCATTGGGAGTGAATGAACGAAGGAGTTACATAGACACCCCGTATTATCGTCAGGTTAAAACTGGGAGAGAGTTTTTGCAGGCTATTTTAGATGCAAGAAGCGGCAGTGTAAAAGTAATTGAAGTCGCGAAAGACCTAAACTTGGGATGGACTGATTTAAACCTGACTTCAGAAGAAGCGAAAAAGTATAATTTTATCACAAAATATCGAAATCCCATGAATGGATTCACCAATCCTGCGATTGCTGCCTCTGGTGTATCACAATTAAATATTGCCAATGTAGATGGGTTAACGATTTTTTCGAAAAAAGGGAAAACCATCAGACATGCAGAAATAAAATTGCAAGCATCGAGCAAAGATCTGATTTTGAGGAATTTGAATTTTGATGGAATGTGGCAATGGGATGATACCGGGAAACATAAGGAAGTAGGCTGGTCTTTTATTAAAGTGAATGGTGCAAATAATGTATGGATCGACCATTGTACTTTTTCGATTGCTGCCGATGGATTAATTGACCTCGAAAATGGCGCTTCCAATGTAACCATTTCATGGTCTGAATTCGGACTGCAGGCCAGCGAAAATCCTCCTCCTGACAGTGATATCTATCAATCCATTTCTTTTATGGAAAGTAAATACGTTTCAAATGAGCTTGGTCCAGACAGTGTCTACTTTAAGATGCGGAATGCAGGCGCTACGAAAGAACAGATCATGGCTTATGCTGCTTACCACAGTAAGGGCCATTTAAATGGTTCAGGAGATAAAGACTATGTCAATTATGTAGATAAAAATGGTGTGGAAGTGAAAGACGGAAATCAACGAATCCGGCTGACCATTGCCCATTCCCGCTATAACAATATTGGGCAAAGAATTCCGATGATCCGTCAGGGTGTTGGTCATATGTATAATTGCTATATTGATAATTCCACCCATAATGATGTACTGGAAAATGTTGAAGCTATTGCGGCTTATGGAACTGATACGCTGTCACGCGCCCTGAATGCCAGAAATGGTGCTTCGATTGCTGCAGATTCTTGTGTGTTTAATGATATTAACGAGCCGATTACAGGAGCGGAAATTCAAGGTCTGGATACCGCAAATATGGATCAAGCCTGGGCTGAACGATTCCAGCACGCTTATAACCAAAATTTAATCGTAAACTCACAGCTAACCAATCAATTTGGAAGTTATACAGGGAGCAGCTGGGATCATTATGGAGAAAACCTCTTCACAAAAGGTTTTACCTGGTATGACAAATCCACGATTGGAAAGTGGTCATGGTCTTCCCATATTGTGGGGAGCGAGGAGATGAGCAAAACAAATCCCCCTGCAGAGCCATTTACCTTCCAGTATAATTATAGTGAAAAGCTGCCTTATGCATATAATGTGGTTCCATTAGACAGTGTTTTGCAAACGTTAACATCCTATGCAGGCGCAGGCAAAGTGAATATGAGTCCTGTAGATTGGCTTAAAACAGAATATAGTACGAAGTAAAACGGAATCGTGCAGCCAGCTCAGTGTAGCCTAAGGACGTGTTGGCATGATGAGTAAATGGAGCCAAAGGGGAACTCTGAAAAGTGAAGAGACTTCCAAGAGGAGTTCATGAATTCAAAAACCCCACTTCTGCAACCGTGAAAAGTGTTTTATCAGGGAACAGAACATATAGGGTTTCTGTATGTGCTCCGAAACCGCTCGAAGAACTTGAGCAAGGATTGATGATCCTTAAACGTTTGCTTTATAATCTTAGCTAATTTGTTTGCCATACAATTATTATATTGTATGGCTTTTTTGATGCGTGTTATGATGATTCAAATCAAGTTGGAGGTTATAAAAATTTGAATTAGGTTTTTTAGAAAAGGGGTTAGGAGATGTTACAGAAAGATCGTGTAAAAGCGTTGGACGTTCAAACAGATACGATACAAAGCTACATTCAATCGTCAGAAAAACGAAATTCGTTATACAAGCGTACGTTAACCATTGTAAGTATTTCACAAATTTTTGGTGGGGCAGGTTTGGCTGCAGGAGTTACGGTGGGTGCCCTTCTTGCACAGCAGATGCTCGGTACTGATGCGTTTGCTGGACTTCCTTCAGCTCTGCTGACATTAGGGTCAGCTGGAGCAGCTTTGCTGGTTGGGAGACTCTCTCAGCGCCATGGGCGCCGGACTGGCCTGACAGCAGGTTTTATGATCGGTGGACTCGGAGCCATAGGGGTTATAATTGCAGCAATAATAAATAGTATTTTCCTGTTATTTGCTTCCCTGCTTATTTATGGTGCGGGGGGCGCAACAAATTTACAAGCTCGTTATGCAGGCACGGACTTGGCGAATAGTAAACAGCGGGCAAAAGCCATTAGTACGACGATGGTTTTTACCACATTTGGTGCAGTAGCAGGTCCAAATTTAGTAAATGTGATGGGGAATTTCGCTGTTTCTATTGGCTTTCCATCCCTTTCTGGTCCTTTCATTTTAGCAGCGGCAGCTTATATTTTAGCAGGTTTGGTCCTTTTCATTTTGCTTCGTCCAGAACCATTAGTTATAGCAAGAGCGATTGAAGCGACAAGTCAGGAACGTAACGAAAAAGGATATTTGCCAGCAATTGATCATACTGAAAATAAAAGAGGCATAATCGTTGGTGCAACGGTCATGGTTCTTACTCAAATTGTAATGGTAGCGATCATGACGATGACACCAGTTCATATGAGACATCATGGCCACGACCTGGGTGCAGTAGGTCTTGTTATTGGTTTTCATATAGGTGCCATGTATCTTCCTTCACTGGTTACAGGTGTCCTTGTTGATAAGCTGGGGCGAACGGCAATGGCTATTGCCTCGGGAACTACATTGCTTCTGGCAGGGGTAATAGGAGGATTTGCACCAGGAGATTCTATAGTTCTGCTGATTATATCTCTTTCTTTACTTGGGTTAGGATGGAACTTTGGTTTAATAAGCGGGACTGCGCTTATTGTTGATTCAACTGAAAGTTCTACACGAGCTAAAACTCAAGGTACAGTGGATGTTTTGATTGCACTGTCAGGAGCAGCTGGGGGAGCCTTGTCTGGAATGGTTGTAGAAGGCTCCAGTTTTCTTACATTATCGTTAACTGGAGGAATTTTATCCTTATTGCTAATTCCAGTAGTGATATGGTCTCGTGGTGGTAAAAATTAGCAAGATTGTTTTTAAATCATGAAAGTTGGTAACCTGACAAAGATAGAAACAAAGATAAGTTTAATTGGGCTGTGAAACTGAACAGCATGGAAATGTTTTTTTCAGAAGAGATGTGCAGGGCACTTAATTGTGTTTATTACTTGTCATTCAGTAAATAATCCTTAAAATAAGGAAGGAAAGGTGTGGACATATGGAAGATAAGCGATTTAAAATTGCACACCGGGAAGCAATCATCGGTGTCATTCTTGTGTTAGTCAACTTTGCCATCTGGTATGGCTTTGCGTATGGTCTCGGAAATCAGGATCCGGCGACATATGCGTACATTCTCGGTTTTCCGGCATGGTTCTTTTACAGCTGCATTGCCGGTACGATTTTCATGATCTTGTTAATAGTTGCGGTTATGAAGTTCGGCTTTACCGAAGTTTCACTTGAAGAGGAAGATGAAGAATGCACTGGCAAGTAATTATTCCACTTGCACTATTTTTAGTTATTATTTTCTTTATTGGGTTTTGGGCAAATGCACAGGTCCGGCAATCGGACTCGTTTCTGTCCGACTATTTCCTTGGCGGGCGTGAAATGGGCGGCTTCCTGCTCGCAATGACCATGATGGCGACCTATGGAAGTGCATCAAGCTTTATTGGCGGTCCCGGGGTAGCGTATCAAACAGGGCTCGGCTGGGTGCTGCTTGCTATGGCTCAATTGCCTGCCGGGTATTTTGTCCTGATGATATTAGGGAAGAAATTTGCAATCATTGCACGTAAATATGAAGCCATTACGTTGATTGATTTTCTCAAAGGCCGTTATCAATCCAATGCGATCGTGCTGCTTTCTGCGATTGCTATTTTTGTGTTTTTATTCGCTTCGATGACAGCACAATGGGTGGGCGGAGCACGTTTGATTGAATCATTAACAGGGCTTTCTTATCGAGGGGCACTGCTAATTTTTGCAGTGGCCGTGCTTGTCTATGTCATTATTGGCGGTTTTGCGGCAGTGGCTTTGACCGATGCGCTGCAAGGTACAGTGATGATGATCGGGACAGTGATCCTTCTTGTAGCGGTGATCATCGAAGGCGGCGGGGTTTCTGCAATTATGGCTGAACTGGTTGCAGAGAATCCAAATTTGGTTTCCCCGTATGGAGCGGATGCCAGCCTTTCGCCACTTTATGTATCGAGCTTCTGGATTTTAATAGGAATCGGTGTAATCGGCCTGCCGCAAATTGCCGTGCGTGCGATGAGCTATAAGGATTCGAAGGGGATGCATCGCGCCATCATCATTGGAACCATCGGGATTGGCACCATTATGTTCGGGATGCATTTAATCGGTGTTTTTGGACGAGCCGTGATTCCGGGGATTGAAATAGGCGATAAAGTAATGCCAACCCTAACACTTGATATTCTGCCGCCGGTTCTTGCGGGGATTGTTTTGGCTGCACCAATGGCAGCGATTATGTCAACGGTGAATGCGTTATTAATTTTAGTCAGCTCAACGGTTGTAAAAGATGTGTACTTAAACTTTATTAAGCCAAGTGCAAAGGATGCAGAAATTAAACGGATGAGCTTCATAGTGACAACTGCGGTTGGAATCGCTGTTGTGCTATTTGCTCTAAATCCTCCGGAACTGTTGATATGGTTAAATTTATTTGCGTTTGGCGGGCTTGAATCGGCCTTTTTGTGGAACGTCGTGCTGGGTCTTTACTGGAAAGGCGCGAATAAATACGGAGCGATTGCTTCCATGGTCGTCGGACTTGTTTCTTATGTTTATATTTATCACTTCCATAATAATGTATTTGGGATGAACAGTGTAACAATCCCGGTACTGGTATCACTGCTTGTGTTTGTACTTGTAAGTTTAGGGACCAGGCATCTTGCCAGCCCGCAAAATGATTTTAACAAAAAACCATCTATTTGATTTTTCGAATAGGTGGTTTTTTTGGTGAAGTGTAAAATCGAATGAAATTAAACGAACACCTGTTTATTCTGTTGAAGATTTGATGAAAGGGAAGGTAAATTTAATCTTCAGTAGTTTGAATTTTTCCCGAAAATCAAACCTAACTCAGGTAAAAAAATGATAAATTTTTGATGAAAATGCCAAACCCTTAATAAACAAACCATCTAAATAATCGCTCGTGAAACAAGGAAAATAACCTCATGTTAAAGAACAAACGGTGCAGCAATCAAAAGGGAGTACATTCTAGGGAAGATTGGAAGGTTGAATATGGGTCCATTGTATTTGTCATTAAATGAGGCAGGCTTGATGGTTAAGGGGCATACAGGACTGGAGGAGGCCGATTTCATACTTCTAGAAACCTACGAGAATGGAAGAACACATTCAGTCGATGTGAAAACATTTGAAACTCTCTTCGGGGGGGCAGAGAGGAATCCGACCTATGAAAGCTTGTCGGGAACTCATACATTTAAATTAGGAGATACGAAATATACGATGACTGCTGATGAAATGGGTTATCAAAAGTATTTCGACCAATGGAAGGAGCAAGGACTGTTTAAGTTTTAATCAACTTCCTGGTGCATTTGGGATTTAAAATTATGATTTGCCTCTGCGGTGCATTTTCCTGCTTCATTGCCGTGGCTTTGGTTTTCATCGACCTAATGAAGGCCATTTTCCTGCTTCGTTGCCGTGATTTTGGTCTTCATCGACCTTATGAAGGCCATTTTCCTGCTTCGTTTCCGTGGTTTTGGTCTTCATCGACCTTATGAGTACCTTTATTTTTAGGACCAATTCGGTCAATATGAATTAAGGGAAAAGAAATGGAAGGTAGAATTGGTGAGTGGACTATTGCTTCCAAGCGATGTGTGACTACGTTTGTAAAATACTATTCAAAATCCATACAGGCTTTTTTTACTGATAGAGTTTGAACTTGATCACGCATATTAAGTTGCCTAAAGAGGGAAGCGGTAAGGCTGCCGAAGACATACTTATTATGAGGGAAATTTCTGGTGAGATAATGGATAAGTCAGTAAAAAGGTAAGCCTAATTTATAATCCTTTAATTAATCTCGTATATCCAATTTCTACATGTAAGCGGGAAGTCTTCAAATATTTGCGAACACCGCTTCTTTTGTTCGCTCCGCTCTAGTAAAATGAATAAAACTGGACTGTAATTTGTTAATAAGGGCAGGGGGCGGGGCAGTTGGTTTTTCGAGAAAACCCGAATAATGCTAGTACTCAAAGAGATAAAGCGAAAAGGATTTTATTGCTTGTGGTGACTGCCGTGTTTGTCATTAATACTGTCAGTTTAGGGTGGGGATTACTTACTGTTAAGGAACCAAAAGAAATTCTTGACAAGAACAAACAAATAGAAACCATTACCAAAACAGTAGAAAAAACGGTAGATAATAAAAGAGAGATTACAACAGAAAAAAGCACTAAAGAAAGCGAAGGTAATCCGAAAAATCTGGTTGAAGTATTAGGTGGGTTGTTGGAGAACCCAGGGAAAGTCGGAGTTTGGTCCTTTCATTTACTTGTATACTTTATCACCTTCGTTTTGTATCTTTTCGTTTTAATCACAATAAAGGGTGTTAGCGATTTTAACTTTTTAGGTTTTGGGATGAAATCGGAACAAACGTCGATCACTGAAAATCAAATGATTGTCAATCAAAGAACGAAACTTGATATTTTAAAGCACTGGATCACACTGGGTAACCAAAAAAGGTATTCTGGCAGTGTGGAAGACAAGACCCTCTTAGGTTATTTAACTGTAATGTTTGAACAAATGCAGGCAACCTATCACGAACAGTTCGGATCGTTTTTTGATGTTGAAATTCTCACCAGGGAACAAATAAAAAAATCGAACTATCCCCGCATCATTAAAAGATCTCTTGAGGCGATCAATGATGTCGGCTGCGGAATCTTTATAGGGAAAGAAGAGAATTTGCCTTTTCATAAAAATTACTTAATCTATAAAGTGGAAGGGCTCGATGAGGATGGTACAATAGAATATATCATTGTGCTGCAGAGTTATGAGTATGGATTTGATGAAAATGACAAGATTGTGATTGCAGCATTAAGTTCGATTGCTGCAACTGTTCATAAATTGTTTGTACAATCTTCA
The DNA here is from genome assembly GCF_004340465.1 of Mesobacillus foraminis. Classification (GTDB taxonomy): domain Bacteria; phylum Bacillota; class Bacilli; order Bacillales; family Cytobacillaceae; genus Mesobacillus_B; species Mesobacillus_B foraminis. Next base: position 30,642 of record NZ_SLVV01000014.1, read on the forward strand.
GCGATGTTAGAATTTAATGAGATGCTCGTCGAACGAGAAAATGAGATAAGGGTTTTAAAAGAAACGTCTGCTGGAAAGAAACAGTAGTAAAAATAATAGAAGAGGGAAGAGATTACTATAAGGAGGGATTCCAGATGGACAAAATTGGAGGAGACAAAGAGCGCGTGGTAGGAGGAGCGAATGTAAAATCACTTCTCAAAGATGCTGAAGAATTCGTCAAAACTAGCCCAGTACCATCAGAGGCCATTAGATATAGAAGAGGAAAAATCCCAGTTAGCAGGCCAAAGAACAATAACAGATTTACTATTTTTAGATAAAATAAACACCGCCATGCAGTTTGTTGCCTAAAGGGGTTCGGGATGCCCATGCCGAACCCTATTTATTGTTATGATTACTCTTCTCTAGATGCTGTACAGATCACCCCCGGTTTGCAAAAGTGAAGCTCCGGTCAGAAAAACGGTCTCCACAAACGATCTTAATAAAAAAGACTGGAGGGCATCCCGATTTCGTCAAGATTTTCTCCAGTTTGGACTGTTCCATTAACGGCTGTTCTTTTAGACGTCTTTATTCTTCGTATTGGATTTCTTTAAGCCGGGATATTTAATAAGTTCAGGCTTGGCGTCAACAAACTCTTTTGCATCTTTAAGTAAATGCTTCATTATTTTATCTTTATTGTTGTGTTTTTTACTGCCCATTTTAATTTCTTCCTCTCGTGCTCTCCCTTTTATATATTAGTATTCATTATTTACAAAATAAGTACTACCTATAATCAGGTTTTGACGGTGTACAATTTAATAGTGTTCCTTTTAGATGGCCGTAGACTCAAGGTTTCAAGCGAGGAAATATTGCTTGTACACATGGTTACACGCCTAAGATCTAGTCGAGTCTCCATGGGAATGAGTGCATGCCCCACTTGTCAATGATGTATATGAATTGCCAATGGCGTTGGGAGTGGATCGAGATTTGCGATTAACAGAGGAATGGCTATGCATGTGAAACTGTTTGTTTCCTTCACTATAGAAAATATCCGTGATTTGATTAAGTAAAATCCCTCCCATTTAAAAGGGAATAAAAAGAGCTATTTTCCTTTAGAAGCTAAGGTGTCAGCCAGCAAAGCTTGTACAGTAAGGCTGAAGGGAAATGTGCCTATTTTAACCGTAATATAATTTGGCAGGTAAGCTGGATTTACAGGAGGGCATGAACCGTATATAGTAAGGAAGGATCTTATAATCTAGTATAAAAGCAGGAGAAACAGTATGAAAAAGTTTGGAATCATTATTGGATCGCTCGTGATCCTTCTCGCCATGGCGTACGTGCTGGTGGGCAACTACTTTTATAATTTTGCTCTAAATGCAGATCGAGAGAAAGAGTTTTTGGAAGATAATCCTCATTTGGAGGAGAGCGAGGCGGTTCTTGCGTCTGTTGCAAAGGAAGGGGAACAAAAGGATGCAGCTTTTAAAAAAGAGCATCAGCCTTCCCAAATCTCCGTCGTTTCGAACGATGAGCATCAATACAAATTAAATGCGAATGTCTATGAAAACGACTCCTCTGAACATAAATGGGCAATCGTGGTCCATGGCTACAGCGGCAACGCTTCCTCGATGACAAGATATGTCCGGAATTTCTATGAAAAAGGCTATCATGTTCTGGCTCCTGACCTGCGCGGACACGGCGATAGCGAAGGGGACTATATCGGAATGGGCTGGCATGACCGGAAAGATATGCTCTTATGGATCGATGAGATCATCGAAAAGGATCCAAAAGCAGAAATTGCGTTATTCGGTGTCTCTATGGGCGGGGCAACAGTGATGATGACAGCTGGGGAGGAGAACTTGCCATCAAACGTCAAGGTGATTGTGGAAGATTGCGGCTATGCTGCCGTCAGTGATGTGTTCATCTATCAATTGGATGATCTCTTCGGACTGCCGGAATTCCCTGTGATGCAGGCGGCCAATACCATTACCAGCCTTCGTGCAGGGTATGACCTGTACGAAGCCAGCGCGGTGGAACAGGTAGCCAAAAGCAGAGCGCCAATCATGTTCATCCATGGGGACGCAGACACATTCGTCCCATTTGAAATGCTGGACAAAGTCTATAAGGCAGCAAACGTAGAGAAGGAAAAACTCATCATTCCAAAAGCGGGTCACGGGGAAGCCGAAAAAGTGGCTCCGGACACTTATTGGAATGGTGTATGGAGTTTCGTCGGGAAGTATTTGGATTGATATCTGGAAAGGAATGATGGTCGGTTTTATGATCGAAGTCATTCCTTTTTTAGATTCTTGCACATTTACTGGACCCAAGGCATGACAAGAGAGAAGATTTACATAATAATATTATGTAAACAAAGTGTAAAAATAAAAAAAAAGGAACAAAAAAACGCCACTCACTTTTCGTCTTATTGCGAAATTAGTCCATTAAGGCTCTGGAGGACCCTTTTTGTTTTGATTCACTAAAGATGATTCGTGTTCAATTCAAGACAGATGAGCAGAACATACGATCACAAAAAGCCATCGAACGAATTGGCGGAGTAAAAGAAGGGATTCTAAGAAACCATATGATCCGAGAAGATGGAACGTATCGTCATTCCGTTTTCTACAGCATAATCGACAGTGAGTGGGTGTCAGTAAAAAGTCGCCTGGAAAACACAATCTACATATCGAAGTAAAGGATTCGGCAGACAATCAGCCGGATTTTTTTAATCGCGTCATACGTGTGAGATAAAAAATTTTAAATCACCCTGTCCTTTTCCGGCTTTTCTTTATATATAAAGGGTGAGAAGACTATGACGAGGTGAAGGATATGTGTGGCTGGGTGAAATTGTATCGGGATGTATTGGAGACGGAGCTTTGGAGGGAAGTGGTTCTTTTTCGGCTGTTCTTGCTGCTATTGATGCAGGCTTCGCGGGAAGATGGCCGAAGTGTGAATGGCATACAGCTGAAACGAGGGCAGTACATCAGGGCGTATTCTAAACTTGCGGAGGACCTTGGCTACCGGGAAGGCAGAGGAGAAAAGCAATACAGCAAAAGCGCTGGTAAAAAAAGGCCTGATTGCGACGGAAGAAACGAGCGTCGGAACGCTTTTTACGCTTACAAAATATGAAGAAGGACAAACCGGCGGCTTCAATGATTTTTTTTACCCTTCTGTTCGCGGAACGGTGGCAGAACGAAGAGAAAACGAGGGTGAAACGAATCCGGTACAAAATCAAGAAAGAGAGAAGAAGGCAGAGATGGAAAAGAAGGAAAAGAAGGATGATTCCATCCAGGCCCTTCCAAAAGGCCAAAAGGAGGATGCGAAAAAGGATGGCAGGATTTTCACATTAACTCAAAAGTTCGTCGACCTGCGCAGCCGGGGTCCGGCACTATCGGCCAAGGATCAAAATGCATTGGAAAGAGTGGCCGCACTCGAGATTCCTTTAGACCAGCTCCTGGCGTGGATGGAGGAAATCCAGAACCATTACGGTGTGCAGCCGATCCTCAGTATGAAATACTATCATGCTGCTATCTTAACGAGAATGAAGGACGCTCGCACGGACGCTGGCAGGAAAGCAGAATCCTTAAAGGAGCGGATGGCCCGGCTTGAAAAGCAAGGTAACCTGATGCAGGGAGGGAAGGTTTAGTGGGCACGGATGAAGTCTGCGAAATAGTGGCCAAGGTACAGGCAATCTACCCACAGTTCAAAATCAATGACGAAATGCTGGTCATCTGGATGAATATGTTTCGTGATATGGACTTTGACCTGGTAATGCAAAAGCTGCTGGTTCATATGGCGAAAAGCCCATTTCCCCCGGCGATTGCGGACATTGCGGCCTTTGCCGATAAAGGGAATCACTTTCTTGAGAAAAACATGAGTTGGGAGCTGGAAGGACGTGAACGGATTGAACGGGACAAGAAATGCGGCCGGAGAAAACCACAGCCGCCATGGCTATCCATACCAGTCACACCATGATCTGCTTGAAGCAGAAAACATGGTGCTAGGCGCAATTTTTTTGGAACCTGAAACGATTTATGAACTGATTTTAGAACCCTGTCATTTCTCCAGCAAAAAGAATCAGGTGATCTTTCATGCGATGGCTGAGCTTCGGGATAAAGCTCAGCCGATTGACCCTGTTACGATGCTGGAGCAGCTTGGGAGCCAGATTGAAAACATTGGCGGGATGAGCTATCTCACAAGTCTGGCGGTGTCCTGCCCGACAACGGAGCATGTGGAGGATTACCAGCGAATCGTGCTTGAACAATATAAAATCCGCGAACTGAAGCGGGCTGCTGCGGGGTTCCTGAACAAAGGGAGCTTGGAGGAAGCAGAAAACTTTTACCAGACTTTCATCTCGATGCAGGGAGTTGGACGTGTGGCAGAAGGGACCAAAACCGGCGTACTTATGGATATCTTCGATGAGATGTATGAAGACCGTGGGTGCTTGCAGGGAATCGATACCGGTTTTTCCACCATGAACAGGATGACCGGTGGCTGGAACAAAGGCGATTTGATCATCCTTGCCGCAAGGCCGTCGATGGGTAAAACCGCCTTTGCCTTGAACCTGGCAATCAATTGCTGCAAGAAAGGCGGAGTGGTGGATATCTTTTCGCTGGAAATGCCGGATAAGCAGCTGGTCAAACGGATTCTTAGCAGCCTGACCAGGATTGACGGTGCCAAGTGGCGGAATCCATATCGTCTGTTTAATGAGGATGATCAAAATAAAGCCAATATGGCTTTTGATATTTACCATAAGTGGAACGTCCAGATTCATGACCAGTCCAGGCAGACCGTCTCCGACCTTCGCGCCCAAATTCAAAAGACACGGAGAGAATTTCCCGAGGGAGAGTATCTCGTGACCATCGATTATCTCCAGTTGATTGCGACAACCGGAAAGTACGACCGCCATGACCTCGCCATTGCAAGCATTACGAAGGAATTGAAACAGATTGCCAGGCAATACCAGGTGCCGATCATCCTCTTGTCCCAGCTTTCCAGGGGAGTGGAACAAAGAATGGACAAGCGGCCGCGGATGTCCGACCTCCGGGACTCGGGAAGCATCGAGCAGGATGCTGACGTTATCATGCTTTTATATAGGGAGGAATATTACGATAATGATAGTAAAGGCAATAACTTGATTGAAATTGATATTGCCAAGCAGCGGAACGGCCCCGTCGGAAGCGTCAAGCTGTTTTTTGAAAAAGAGGTTGGGACGTTTGTTGATGTTATGGGGTAACAGGGAATTATTATGGGATATGCCAAAACTAAACAGGACGTTATTTCCAGAAACTGGCTCGTTAATAGAAAAAAAGTGATTGGGTGCCAAACACAAAAGCAAGGTTGCTCCGGCGGCCTTTTTCTTTTGAGCAAGCATGAAGTTTTAACCAATGACTTATAGTAATTATTGAGAATTAAACTGTAGAGAGGTTTGAACCTTCGAAAAAATAAAATGGGTCACGGTATGGGCATATGGATTGGCAAGTTCAATAAATTCTTCTGCCTTTGCAAAAGTATCAAAATGCATTTTAAGCATATAACAGGCGTTTCCCGCAATTCGGTAACAAAATTCCACATTCGGCAATCGTTCAATAAATTTTCTAAAAGAGTTATAATCCCCATTTTTAACTGTAGCCTCAATGATGCACTGGATTGGAAGTCCTATCTTTGTGTAATCAACCTCCATTGTATACTTCTTAATGATCCCCAATGACTCCATGCGTCTTACCCGCTCGGTTACAGATGGAGAAGATAAATTAATTCTTCTGCCAAGCTCGCTCATCGATAATCGGCTGTTTTCGATTAATTCATCGAGTATTTTCCTATCAATGGAATCTGTTTTCATATTTAAAGATAACCTCCTATATTTCATTAAAAAGTGAAAGAGTTATTCGAAAATGGGTTTTGTATTTAATGGGAAACGAAAAATGAATTCGATATGATAATAATACAAGGGGGTAATAAAGGATGGCAAGAATTAGTGATTCACAGCACGGATCCACACCTTTCCAAAAACTTTTAGGTCATAACAAAGCGATTATGACTTCGTGGAATCAACTGGGAGAAGAACTGGGGAAAGACGGGAAGCTTTCGGCCCATTTAAAAGAACAAGTAAGGAGAGCACTGGCGCAAAATAATGGATGTCAATATTGTAAAGCAAAGGGTAAACCCGAACCTCATCTCTTCGATGAAAAAATGGCCATTGCCTTAGGATTTACGGATGTATTTATTAAACAAAAAGGAGACATGCCGGATGCTGCCTTTCATGTATTGAAAGAGCATTTCACTGATGAGGAAATTAGCGAACTTTGTGCATTTCTTACCTTTACTACTGCGTCACAGTATTTTGGTGCTTTGATGAAATTAGAAGCCTAAAGTACATTTATTTTACGAAAGGGTGCCGGAGCAAGGATGTTACATCTTTTCTCTACTCTTAAAGCTTGGTTCAAACTTTGTTATAGGCGCAAGAAGGACCTTCGCACAGTGAGGGTCCTTTTATGCTGCTTGTTAAATGAGAGCGCACGTTTGTTTAAGTACAGTATTTAACAATATAGATAGAAAAAAAGTTCAGAAAAGGTACACTGATGTATACATAAAAGCGAACCAAGAATTGTAGAGTTCGCTAAACGGACTTACAAAGGCGGTATTCCAAACGGGAATAAAATTGGAGATATGAAGATTAATCCTAATTGCAAAATATGGATAAGAGATAAGACTAGTGAAATCATGCTCCGGATGAGTAACTTTTTATCATCTCTCTTATCTAACGTTATTCCAATTACCCTCATAATAAACGCTACCACAAGAAAAGGGATAAGATATTAGACCCAAGTTGTATTTTAAAAATATATGTTTAAATCCTCTCCCTGCAGGGTATAAATAATTGGTTAATGAGTTTCCAATTAAAAAAATCATTTTAACGTTAAATTTTTGATTTACATGGTTAATACTTAATTCAGAGGAGTAAACATAATGAAAACCATCTATAATCTAAGCCAGGAAATAAAGGATTTTATTGAAGAGAATGATCAAGAATTTGAGGATAGTTTACTTGCAGAAGCAGTAAATGTCTCATCGAAGATCTCGGATATATTAGAAAAAGGAAATATCGATTTATTGAGAAATGCAAGAAGGTTGATTTTTTATGTGATGGATCAAAAAGAAGAAGAATTAAAATCTTTCGCTGAAATAGAAGGAATTGCCTGGGCGGAACACGCCTTAACGCTTGAGTTGAAATTAGAGTGGGTGCAAGCCATTAGAAGAACGTTATGGCAATTTGTAAGTACTCTTGACGAGACGAAGATTATTACGCAAGATCGTAATGATTTTTATGCATTGGAAAAAAAGATTAATGATAAGATTGACCAGTTCCTTAACGGTTTTTTTATTAGCTATTCGAAATATAAAGATGCGATGTTCTTAAAACAGAGAGAGATAGTGGAGCATTTGTCCGTTCCAATTATTCCTGTAAGCGAACATGTTTCTGTTTTGCCTCTAATTGGTTCAATAGACTCTTTTAGGATTGAAATCATCGAGGAAAAAGTATTGAATGATATAGGTGATTCTAGAATTCAAACACTGGTTATAGACCTTTCAGGTATAGCCATGATGGAAAAGGATGTCATTGACCATTTTGAAAAAATCTTGGCTGGGGTTTCTATGATGGGATGTAAGGCAATCCTAACGGGACTTCGACCGGACCTTGTTAGAAAAATGGTGCACGCTGGAATCCGATTTGAAAAAAATGCAGAAACTAAAGGAACACTCCAAGAAACCTTAAAAAAATACCTTTAGAGATGGATGACCGTTAAAGCGGTCTAATTTTATTTAATAGTAATAAACGGCTATATCCGAATTTAGCCGTTTTCTTTTACCCAAAAATGGGGTCAAAAAATATAGGGGCTTCGTATAATTGTTTAATTTTTACAATTAATGGACACAATCTGAACAGGAGCAAGGTTACGCTAACCCCATCACAGAGCACTGTACATAAACCTTGCTCCTTTTTACCTTAAATAAATGTCATCCTGCTATTCTTATCTCCATTTTCTATTACTCCTAGAATTCCATAGCCTTCTTATCATTCGCGTTGATAACAAAGAATGCATCATCCTTTCGATCAAGTATTGCATTTTCCATAGCAATTGGAAAACCACGTGCATGGTAAAACTGTAAAACGTTCCTTCGTCTCCAAGGATGATATGGCCCCTTTTGCCATTATTTTAGCTAAAGTTTCCGCATCAGTACATGTGATAAGTACCTTGTTGTTTTTAGTTAATTAGTTATGATTGTAAAAAATACATCAAATGTACTTAAAGAGGTAAAAATACATTTACGACATTCTTTAATTGGAATTGGAGATTTTTATGAATAAAAAAATGGTGGCTTCTTTAAGTATGTTATTGCTCCCTTGGTTAACAGTTCCTTTTTTGGGGAAATCGTTCTTCCGTTTTTTACCTGCAGCAACTTTCGTTAATTTATTCATAACTGTATTAAGTGTCATTGCTAATCGAAAAAAATGGTATATACAAGAATCCTTTATTTCCTAATGTGCCCATCGATTTTACCTATATTTTAGGTCCTCACTTTGTAGCAACTCTTTGGATATTTAAACTAACATACGGTTCATTTCTAAAATATTTAATTGCAAACATAGTGTTTGATTGGATTAATGCTTTTCCTTTTGCTGGCATGTGGAAAAGGATGGGGTTTTTTAAATTCAAAAAAATGTCTCCTAGTATGTACTGGTGTATAACTGTATTTTTAGCAATCGTAATATATGGATATCAGTACACTGTAGAAAAAGTGGTCAGGAATGTAAAAGCATCAAGATATTGATGGTATTGCATTCCTTAAAGGACTCCATTTAATCCTTTATACAGCAAAAGACACCCCAGGAGGATGCCCTTTTGGTGACTTACTATTAGGGAATATCTACAAAGGGAAAAAATCACAGTTAACATATGAGACTATTGACCTGCATAAAAATGACCACTATAATGAAATAAAGGAAAATAATGATAAAATTTTATATTAAATACATATCATGTCAGGGCAAATTCATTGAAAGATGAAGACGCAAAACTATAGGGACTAAAGTCGCGAGACAATGTCAGCCAGTTACCAATATGCATTTTCCAAATCAATGGACTAATCTATGTTGGGTTGGTCTATTTTTTATTGGAAAGAAATAGAGAAGCTTTTTTGTGAAGGCGGGAGTAAACAAATGAAGCTGACAGGAATCATTTTATTAGCAGTGGTCGTTGTTCTTCAGGTTGGCATAATAATCCGGCAGTTAAAATGGAAGAGAAACTTTAAAACGATTTTTAATCTAATAGAAAGTTCAAAAGATGTCGTTTATCACTATGAGCTGTCAAAAATGAAATTTAAATATATTAGCCCTTCCATTGAAACGTTTCTTGGCAAAGGGGTCATTGAGGAAGCGATAGTAAATCCTAAAGCACCATTTGAAAGGGTTCACCCTGATGATCATGAAATATTAATGAAAAAGATAAAAGGTGACCTTGATTATTCACAGACCCATATACAGCGATGGAAGGATACCAGCGGAAACTACAGGTGGTTTGAAGAATATTCAACACCTATTTATGAAAATGGGCAGCTGGTCGCCATTCAGGGAATTATGAGGAATATCGACGAAAAGGTAAAGTTACAGGAGGAGTTGGAATACAGGATTCATCATGATCCCTTGACGGATATTTATAATCGGGCATATTTTGAGAAGAAATTTCAGGAGCTCAATATCGCCAATGTTCCTGCCGCCTTAATCGTCTGCGACTTGGACGATCTTAAATATGTAAATGACCATTTTGGCCATAAAGCCGGAGACGAACGAATAAAAGATTTTGCGAAGCTTCTGGATCAGCATGCTTCAGATTCGATTACTGTGGCCAGAATCGGAGGGGACGAATTTATCTTAGTGGTAACGGATCATTCTGAACATCAAGTAAGTCAATTGTTAGTCGATTTGCACAGGGAAATAGCGCTGTTTAACTCGACTCACCCAAAAGCTTCAATGAAGATGTCTGTTGGTTACAGCTATACCACCAATTCAGCAGGACAAATGGATCGGTTATTCTCCCAGGCCGACCAAAACATGTATATGGATAAAGTGACCAAGAAAAGTCGCATTATTGACGAATTGATCGTATGAAAATCAAGCAATTACAATCAAAACCAACTGCATAGGTGTAAGCCCAGTCTGTAACAGAAGTTTGCTTCAAATACAATCCGGCTATTTAAATGGCCGGATTTTTTGCCCGTTTCGCTTAAAAAGAGGAATACGAGAGGACAGCACATCTTATCTATCCTTTACAGTGGAGATTAGCTAAAATAGCAAAGTGACGTTGAAGGCGACACAAACAGTACAATAATAGATTAATAGAATAAGGAGTATATATGGCAGACTTTTTATGGACAATTTATTTGGGGCTGCTCGCTACGGCATCCCTTGCTTTTTTAATAAAAGGTAAATATAAGACGAAACTTAGCAAAATTGATTTTGTTGTATCCATCATTCCATGGATAGGACTGTTCGGGTACGTTACGGAAACAGCGATTCTAAATCCTGCAGCCTGGAAAATCATAGGAGTGGCAGCCTTTGTGTGGGATTTAACGTTCACCATGCTCCTCAAGGGTTATGAAGGGGAAGAGATCCTGGACGAGATGCCTGTACTGGCAAGAAGAATCTGGATGCTGGCCACATTTGCCGTCATGGTGGGACCTTTGTATTACGGGTTATTCAGATATGCTTTTGGGTGAACTGATGGAGCAGTGAGAGGGTACAGGGCAGCTTTTATGCACAGTTTTTTTATGCCGAGTGCAACCTCTGTTTGCTTACTTCGAGAATCACCTGGATGAATCCTGTATTGTGATTTTCATCATATAAAATTTGGGGGTGCGTCTTCCTTGCAGGATGAACGCACCTTTTTGTTGAATTTATGGAACAAACACAGGTTTGCTTCTAACCATTAGCAGAAGCCTGAATGCGGGGAGTGGGATCAAAGTGGAGAGACCCGAACATATATATGTGCAGTCACAACGTCTGATTTTAAGACAATTTTCACACGAGGATGTCGATGCCTTTTATATGTACCGTTGTAGTCCAAACGTAGCTAAATTTCAGTCTTGGGAGGATTATCAATATCATCAAGCGGAGTCATTTGTTCAAAGGCAGTCTAAGTTCAAGCCGGATCAGCCTGGAACTTGGTTTCAGTTTGCGATTGCGTTTGCACATACGAATGAATTAATTGGGGATTGCGCACTTCATACCCTGCTGGATGAACCCCGTATTGTTGAAATAGGCTTCACCCTGGCCGAGGAGCACCAGGGACAGGGCTATGCAAGTGAGGCGGTTAGCGGGTTGTTGAAGTATATTTTTACAGTTCTCAACAAGCACAAAGTGATTGCTCTTACGGATGTTAGAAATGAAAAATCCATCACTCTTCTCGAACGACTCGGCATGAGGAGAGAAGGTCATTTCCTGGAAAACTACATGTCAAAGGGGCAGTGGGTGGATGAGTATCAATATTCGATTCTGCAGTCGGAATGGAAGAACCGGAGTAAACAGACTGCCAACTCACCCAATTGAGAAATGTGCAGGCGGGTGTGTCACATCCCTATTTAATTTATGTAGCAATGGGGATGCAAATATCACAGGGAGGCATCCTAAAAACCCATGGAAAGGTTTTGCATAACGGTGATTAGTACCAATGTGCAGTTTAAAATCTCCCGGATATGCATGAAAAGAACAACCGTTTCATTGTAGGACGGCGCATGCTATAATAAGTAGCTTAGGATTAATGGCATTTACTTAGAAAAAGCAGATGCCAAAAAAGGGCTTTTCCTTGCGATAAAAAATAGAGGTGTTTGATGATGAATAAAAAGTGGACAATTGGGAAAATTAAAGAATTTGTGGAGAAAAATTCGGACAGTAAGCTTCTAACGACGGAATATCACGGTTTTTCTCAAAAGCTGCAATTTCAATGTTCTTGTGGCAGTAATTTCGAGAAAACTTTTACGAAATTTAAAAATAATCACCAGCGTAAATGCGATGCGTGCCAGCCGCCAAAGGAGTCACGCTAAGCCTGTAATCTATAACTGTTTGCTGATTGCTTTGTTATAAAACGGTGTTTAAAAGCAAAAGGCTGAATGAACGTATTCAAAGGGTATTAAAATCACCTTGTCCTCTTGTCCTGGCAGAGGTGAGGTGTTTTTTTATGAGAGAACAGGAATAAAAGCTAATTTGATAGTCAAATAAAACTAATAAGATTGAAAATACATACGTAAGAAAAGGGATGGAAGATGACGTTACAGCAACTGAAATATGTGATTGAAGTAGCCAGAAGCAGGTCGATTAACAAAGCAGCACAGAAGCTGTTTATTAGTCAGCCAAGTCTGTCAAACGCACTGAAAGAGCTCGAGGAGGAAATAGGGATCACGATTTTCTTCCGTACCAATAAGGGAATTCTGATTACTCCCGAAGGATCGGAGTTTTTAGGGTACGCGAGGCAGGTCGTTGAACAGGCAGAACTCCTGGAAAATCGCTATACCGATACAAGGTCCCCGCAGCAAAATTTCTCTGTATCTGCCCAGCACTATGCCTTTGCGGTGAGTGCCTTTGTACGACTGTTGAAAGAATATGACAGGGAGGAATATGAGTTCAGTTTACGAGAAACAAAGACCTATGAAATTATTGATGATGTGACAAACTTGCGCAGTGAAATTGGAATACTGTACGTGAATGATTTTAATAAAAACGTCATTCATAAATTTCTGCGGGAAGGCAATTTAAGTTTCCATGAGCTATTTGAGGCAAAGCCGCATGTCTTTATCTCATCCCAAAACCCGCTGGCAAAAAAGGACTATGTAACCTTGCCGGACCTGGATCCTTATCCGTATCTGTCCTATGAGCAGGGAGATTATAATTCTTTCTACTTTTCGGAGGAGATACTCAGCACACTGTCCAGGCCGAAGAATATCCGGGTGAGTGACCGGGCTACCTTGTTTAACTTGCTGATCGGGTTAAATGGCTATACGATTTCAACTGGTGTCATTAGTCATAAATTAAACAGTAAAGATATTATTGCTGTTCCTTTAAAGGTAGATGAAGTGATCAATGTTGGCTATATTACTCATAAAAATGTCACAACCAGCCCGCTGGCCAAGATCTACATTCAGTATTTAAAAGAAACGATTCTGGAAGAACTACAGTAGTTATAGTCTAAAGTTATAACAAGAGATAGATTTTATGTGTTACGTTATAATAATTTTCCTGTGCTACACTTACGTTAACATCAAATCAAGATAATAAATCATAGAGAAAGCAGGAGATTAGTTATGACACAAACACTCGTTAAAGCTCCATTCAGAGCGGACCATGTAGGAAGTTTATTACGTCCTGAAAGAATACATAATGCCAGAAAGGATTTCCAGGAAGGCAAAATTACAGCGCAAGAGCTGCACACAATTGAAACAGAAGAAATTAAGAACATCGTAGACAAGCAAATTGAAGTCGGACTGCAGGCTGTAACAGATGGAGAATTCCGCCGCAGATTCTGGCATACCGATTTTCTTGAGCATTTAAACGGTGTCGAGGGCTATGTTCCCAATCATGGTTTTGCCTTTAAAGGGGAAGAAACGGAACGATACGATGTGCGCGTGATCGGCAAAATTTCGTTTAACCAAGACCACCCGCATATCAAGGACTTTATCGAATTTAAAGAAATCGTCGGGGACCGCGCTGTTGCAAAACAAACGATTCCAAGTCCAAACCAATTATTCAATGCAGGCATTCGCAACCAGGATATCTATCCGGACATTGAAGAATATACAAAGGATGTTATCGCTGCATACCGTGATGCGATCAAAGCCTTCTATGATGCAGGCTGCCGTTACTTGCAGCTGGACGATGTCTATATTGCTGGCCTAAATGCACCGGAAATTCCATTCAATGACAGCGGCTATTCTCGTGAAGAATTAATCGACCTGGCATTGCGTGTCATAAATGGGGTTCTGGAAGATAAGCCGGAAGATCTAGTGGTCACTACCCATCTTTGCCGCGGAAACTACCGTTCAAAATGGGCATTCGAAGGCAGCTATGCTAAAATTGCCCCAACATTATTCGCAAAGGAAAAAGTCAACGGATTTTTCCTTGAGTACGATGATGACCGTTCAGGCGATTTCGGGCCACTCGAATACATTCCAAATGGCGGCCCGCAAGTCGTGCTGGGTGTGTTCACTTCAAAACACGGCCAATTGGAAGATAAGGAAAATATCAAAGCACGTGTACAAGAAGCAACAAAATACGTGCCATTAGAGCAGTTATGCATCAGTCCACAATGCGGATTTGCTTCAACTCATCACGGAAATATCCTGACCGAGGAAGAGCAATGGGCTAAGCTGAAGTACATCGTTGATATTTCTAAGGAGATTTGGGGATAAGTTTTACCAGTGCTTTATGGTAAAAATCTGCGTAATAAGACAGGTTATCTATAGATTTTAGTTGATGACCCCGGTGTTGGTGCCGGGGTTATTTATTATGCCTGCTGCCAGGGTGATACCGCGTGGGTATTATCTTCACCAGCTTTATGAAGACAACTTTTCTTGTAATTTTTGTTGAAATTGTTCTTCATCGGCGTTATGAAGACCGCTTTTCATGGATTTTCCGTTGACTTTGTTCTTCATCGGCTATATGAAGACTATTTTTCTTGTAACTTCCGTTGAATTCGTTCTTCATCGGCTTCATGAA
>NZ_SLVV01000014.1:45476-75817 GCF_004340465.1 Mesobacillus foraminis
AAAACCACTTTCCTTGGAATTTCCTCTGAATTTGGTCTTCATCATCTTTATGAAGACTACTTATCTTGAAATTTCCGACGATTGTGGTCTTCATCGTCTTCATGAAAACCACTTTCCTTGGAATTTCCTCTGAATTTGGTCTTCATCATCTTTATGAAGACTACTTATCTTGAAATTTCCGACGATTGTGGTCTTCATCGGCTTCATGAAGACCACTTATCTAGCAATTTCCGTTGAAAGTGGTCTTCATCGACTATATGAAGACTGCTTTTCTTGAAATTTCCTCTGAATTTGTTCTTCATCGTATTCATGAAGACTGCTTTCCGCGCAGTTTTCACAGAGTATCGTCTTCATTGGCTTCATAAAGAATAACTTCCTCGCAGTTTACGCTGAGATTCGTCCTCTTCGGCTATTGAATCACCCATACATACACAAACATTTGGTATTATTTAATTATCCCAATCATTACTAGTTAGGGGTTAAGGCATGGATGAATATGAGAATCGATTTATATACTTGCCTATCATGATAGGGGAACATTTTCACTCTAAATACGGGAATGGGATCAAAGGGATATTGGTCTATTATTTTACTTATTTCTGTTTTTCTACACTTCTACCTATTCTTACGAATGGGATCGATATCTGGGTGCTTGAGGAAATGATTCCATCCATCATCAACTGCTATTTTTTCTTAGGCATGAACTATGTCTTTTTTTACAGATGGGGAATCTAAAGATAGATCTATAGAATCAAAGAAAAAAAACGCTAGAGTGGATCAGGAGGCTATATGTTTTTTAAAACTGACAAAAATATTGATAACAGAGCCGTTATGATTGGCTATTTTGCCACCTTTGTATTCTGGGGTTTGATATTACTAGTTAATTCATTCTATGAATCATTTTACGAAAGAGAGTTTATTTCAAGCTCTTTGACTATTCTTCAGATGGGGCTGGCTGTTTTCTTTTTAACGGAAATGATCGCAACTAAAATAAGAAAAAAGCAGGCTGACAGATAGCCTGATTTTTTTTTCCTCAATATTATGTGTATTGTATATACCCCTAAAACCTATGCATCACGTTAAGAGTCGAAACCTCAAATTTTAAATGGTCACCGGTTAAAAACCAATTAGCGTACAATGATCATGGTCTTTTAAATGTTACAAAAATGAAGGATGGCCGCCCACAAGGATTTGAAAAATGTTTCTTTAGGTGTCAGCGATTTTGAATGGTTCCCAAATGGAAAAGAATTTATCGTTTCCTCACAATCGAATCTACTTTCTACAGGGTGGGGACCGTTGCCCTATTTAAAATACCGGTTGATGCAAATCTTAACCCGAAAAAATGGAGCACTTTTATACCATTCAAACAAATACCACTGATCTTTTTGCCATTAATGCAAATTTTTTTAAGTGGAGTTGCGATGGGAAGTGGGTAAGCTTCTTGGGCAAATGACAGCAATACATTATGTATTCTATCCGCTAAAGGAGATAACTTTCAGTCAATCGGAATAATGCTGATCAATGAAGACTTGATCAAGTGGGCACCTGCCGCCAATCAGCTCGCCTACATATCAGGAGAAGGAAGGTTTTTGGTGGAAAACGAGAAGACAGCCATTGCCAATATGCCAATCTTTCATCAGCAAAAAAATATACACCTGAAGGGTATGTAGACCTTGATTTACCATGGTTCTCTCCAGACAAGGTGATTGTGGCCCGCGCGAAGGAAAACAAGGAATGGGATGAAGGTCCTGTTCCAACCATGTTCACCTCCCTTTATGCAATCAATTTGAAAACCGAAGAACAAAAACAGATTCTTTATGGAGCCATAGAAAACTTGCTAAAGCAAGGATTGATTGAGCTGTCAAAATTGAAGATAAGCGGCGAAAAACTTATGTAATCACAGAAAAAGGCAAAGAGTTCTTAAGATTGATTTCTTAAGGATGCAGCATATGATCAGCATAACCAAAGGATTGCTAAATTCATAATTTGGGGGGTTTTAATTGAGAAATACCAGGAACCGATAACTGGTATTATATCTTTATATGTTGACATACCCAACGGAGGTATGGTAAATTTGTTTTGTAATAACAAACCGATATTTCAGAAAGTAACTTTGCCTTTAAAACAAAAGGTGATGGTCATGCGTAAGGGTTAATAATAGGCATAGAAGATAGGTTTCCTAATACGATTGAAAAAAGAAGTATAGAAAATGGGGAGGGAAAACTTTGAGTAAAGAAGAATTGTATAAAAAATCATATTTTAACCGTATTGGAGAATTAAATGATCTTGTACCAGATGTTTTTAAAGCTTTCATGAATTTTGACAGACTGGCATTAGCAGAAGGGAAACTAACAAAAAAGCTAAAAGAATTAATCGCCATTGCGGTTGCTCATACAACAGGCTGTCCTTATTGTATTGAACTTCATGTTAAACAAGGAAAATCGAAGGATATTTCTAAAGAAGAAATGTCTGAAGCCATAATGGTTGCAACTGCCTTAAAGGCAGGCTCTGCGCTTGCTCATGGAGTGAATGCCTTAAATGCATACGATCAAAATGAAGACGAAGAATTGTATAAAGCATCATATTTTAATAGAATAAAAGAATTCTCAAAACTCAATGGAGAAGTTTTTAAGTCATTTGTTGATTTTGATGGAAAAGCAATGAAAGAAAGTACTTTAAGCGTAAAAGAGAAGGAATTGATTGCGGTTGCGGTTGCACATACAACGGGATGCCCATACTGTATTGCCGATCATACGAAAAGGGCAAAACGGGCAAATGCAACAAAGGAAGAACTAGCAGAATCTATTATGGTTGCAACGGCATTAAAAGCAGGTTCAGCTTTAGCTCACAGTGTGAATGCCTTAAATGCATATGATTCATAAAATAGAGATTTAAGATTCATATATCTTTATACTTTATGGGTCTTCGTTCACCTCCATAGGCGGGCAAACTTACGAATATAAATATTTATTTTTTTGATAAAATTATTTTAGAATGGCTATATAGGTCGCGAAATGCGGCCTTTTTTGCTTCTTTATAAGAAGATTAGGCAGGTGTATGTTTGAAAAAACAATCTCTAATAGGGTAGAGTCAGGGAAAATGGGGTTATCTGTACTCTGGAAATCATTAGTATTTAAAGTATTCTATGAAGAAAAATGGCATGGAAAGTTTCTAAATTGCTTGCTTACTCCTTGTCATTCCAGGCTGGCTGACCCTATGGATTGCAATATTTGCCGATATGGGGGCAACCCTGATTGTTACTTTGAACGGATTGAGACTGTTACGAGTAAAAAATAAAGCTTTCCTTTTAGGGAAGCTTTTCTTAAGGGGCGTAGTGAATGAACAATGGAGGGAATCAACGGCTTGGTCCAGTAAGTGGCTATTCAAGTCTGAACATTGGGTTGACTTCCTTGTGTATACTTTACGTACATTAGGGGGGTATACTACAATAAAAGAAAAGGGAGGCCATGCGATGTCTGGAAAAATGCCTAATGGAGAAATATTGGAAGAAGCTTGCTGTTCATTGGAACACAATGACAGAAAGAGCCACCATTCGGATAAAGTAAAGAATAACCTTGTTACCCGATTGAACCGAATAGAAGGCCAAATTCGGGGGATTAAAGGATTAATTGAAAAAGATACCTACTGTGATGATGTAATCACCCAAATATCCGCCACCCAGTCGGCATTGAATAGTGTGGCCAAAATATTGCTCGAAGGGCATATGAAAAGTTGCGTAGTGGAAAGAATCCAGGAGGGAGACCTTGAAGTCCTGGATGAGGTTTTGGTTACCGTACAGAAATTAATGAAAAAATAAGGGGAGAATTCATATGGAAATTTACATTAAATGTTAAGGGGATGTCCTACGGACACTGGGTACAAGCGATTGAAGGCAGCATTGGCGAACTTAAAGGTGTGGAAAAGGTTTTTGTGGCCCTTGAGTATGCTAAGGTAACTGTACAATTTGACGCGGACGCAGCCTACTTAGAAAAAATTAAAGAGACAATTGATGACCAGGGATATAACGTAGAGTAATCCAAGTAAGCAAGCAGGACGTGCCTTTTCTATTAGCACGTTCTGTTTTTTTATAGTGCCGTTGCAGTTGTTGCATACATAAATAAAAGAGGGCTCCAACCTAAAAATTGGTTTACATATAGTAGAGGGGTACGAGTCCAACCACCCTGGGCCCCCTTCGAATTCCAATCCTCAAAAACAGAAGTTCTATCTTTTTGTCTTTCAGTTGGCAAAAAGAATCAAGTTACTGAGCAATAAATTTAAAATGTGTTGAATATTCATGTTATTTGTTATCTATCAAGATTTGCTATTGATTGAGCTGTTTGTGTTGCTCCTAATTCATCCAAGCAAAAGGTATTCGTTATGTTTCGTTGATAAGCATTGAAAACTTAGACAAAGCGATTCAGTGTATCATTAATTCCTATAAATATGCTTCTAAGGAAGTACCCAGGTGTTACCAGCAATGAATTCAGGTATTAAATTTTATATGTTGACATACCGTGCGGGGGTATGGTAAATTAAAATTGTGATAACAAGCTTACTTCAATCGGTAATCGAAAGGAGAATGTATGAATGGGCGACTTGATGATACTTTCTGATGAAACATGTTGCAGCACACAAGATGAAGGACGAGGGAACTATCCTAATGACTTACAAGATAAGCTCATTAAAAGGATGAACAGGATAGAGGGTCAAATTAAAGGAATAAAAAATATGATGGTGAGAAAAACTTATTGTGATGATATTTTACACCAAATTTCAGCTGCTCAAGCGGCATTAGACTCTGTTTCCCGAGTCTTATTAGAGAGTCATATTAACACTTGTGTGATTGAACGCTTAAAACAAGATGATCCTGAGATTGTGAAAGAGTTTCTAACCACCATTTCTAAAATTACAAAATAATTTTTTGACATATATATACCCTACAATGGTAAGGTATTTATGAATATGAAAATGAAATAATCATTCAAGGAGGAAATACTTATGCAACAAGTGACACTTAACGTCCAAGGGATGTCTTGTGGGCATTGCGTTAATTCAATAGAAGGAAATGTAGGAGAACTAAATGGTGTTGAATCTGTAAAGGTTCATCTTGCTGAAGGAAATGTTGATGTGACATTTGATCCAAATGCAGTGAGCTTGAAAGAAATTACTGATGTGATTGAAGATCAGGGGTACGATGTCAAAGAGTAAACTTACCCCGCGCGGTGTGAGTAAACGGTTGAGAGATTATGACCCTGACATTGTAAGAGTCTTTAACCGTTGTTTAAAAAAACGGAAAATAAAGTGATTGGTTATTTTCTACCCTACAGAGGTATGGTTATTAAGTGATAAACAGAACATATAAGGAGGAATCACCTATGCAACAAGTAACACTTAACGTTCAAGGGATGTCTTGTGGACATTGCGTTAATTCAATAGAAGGAAATGTAGGAAAACTAAATGGTGTTGAATCTGTAAAGGTTCATCTTGCTGAAGGAAAAGTTGATGTGACATTCGATTCAAATGCAGTGGGCTTAAAAGAAATTACAGATGTGATTGAAGATCAGGGGTATGATGTCGAAGAGCAGCCTATCCAAGGTCAAAGTTCCCATTAAAAAAAATAGGTCGTGCTGATTCTCAGCACGATTTCTTTCGGGATACCATATACCCCACCATAGTATAAAAAGCTAGGAGTGAGAAAACATGAGTCAGAAGGAAGCAACCCTTCAAATAACAGGAATGACCTGTGCGGCCTGTGCAACAAGAATTGAAAAAGGGCTGAAAAAACTTGAAGGTGTAGAAGATGCAAATGTCAATTTGGCCCTTGAAAGAACTACAATAAAATATAACCCAGAACAGACTGATGTAAGCAAGTTTAAGGAGAAAATTCAGTCTCTAGGGTATAACACGGTAAGCGATAAAGTTGAGTTTGATATATCAGGAATGACCTGTGCGGCCTGTGCCAATAAAATTGAAAAACGTTTAAATAAAATGGATGGCGTTAATAAAGCTGGGGTTAACTTTGCATTGGAAACCGTTCTTGTGGAATATGATCCCAATCAAGTTTCAGTCCCGGATATGAAAGAAGCTATTAAAAAGCTAGGATATACACTTGAACAAAAGAAAGAAAATGCAGGGGAACAGGTTGATCATCGACAAAAAGAGATCGAAAAGCAACAAGGAAAGTTTATTTTCTCTGCCATTTTATCATTCCCATTATTGTGGGCAATGGTCAGCCACTTTGAATTTACGTCATTCATTTGGTTGCCTGACATGTTTATGAACCCCTGGGTACAGCTAGCCCTCGCAACACCAGTTCAATTTATCGTTGGAAGACAGTTTTATGTGGGAGCCTATAAGGCGTTAAGAAACAAGAGCGCCAATATGGATGTTCTTGTTGCATTGGGAACATCGGCTGCCTATTTCTATAGCCTTTATTTAAGCATAGCATCGATCGGCTCAGACGCCCACATGGTCGAGCTTTATTATGAAACAAGTGCGGTTCTCATTACCTTAATTCTATTAGGGAAACTTTTTGAAGCGAAGGCAAAAGGACGTTCGTCCGAAGCAATTAAGAAGTTAATGGGCCTACAGGCGAAAAATGCGACAGTCGTTCGTGATGGCCAAGAGATGATCATCCCAATTGAAGACGTCTTAGAAGGGGATATTGTCTATGTGAAACCAGGTGAAAAGGTACCGGTCGATGGTGAGATTGTGGAAGGCAGGTCAGCCCTTGACGAATCAATGCTGACGGGTGAAAGCATTCCAATTGATAAAACGATTGGAGATAATGTTATTGGCTCAACGATCAATAAAAATGGTTTCCTGAAAATCAAAGCAACAAAAGTCGGGAAAGATACGGCACTAGCCCAAATCATTAAAGTGGTGGAAGAGGCGCAAGGTTCCAAAGCACCCATCCAACGTTTGGCAGACGTAATTTCAGGTATTTTTGTACCGATTGTAGTGGGTATAGCGATTATTACGTTCCTTGTGTGGTATTTCGCTGTAAACCCCGGCGATTTTGCCGATGCCCTTGAGAAGTTCATTGCAGTTCTAGTTATTGCCTGCCCTTGTGCACTTGGCCTTGCGACACCAACTTCGATTATGGCGGGTTCGGGCCGTGCAGCTGAATTCGGGATCTTATTCAAAGGCGGGGAGCACCTTGAAACCACCCATCGTTTAGATACGATTATCCTTGACAAAACAGGAACAGTGACAAATGGTAAGCCATCTTTGACGGATGTTATCTTGGCAGAGGGCATGGATGAAAACGAATTTCTTATGCTTGTTGGTACGGCGGAAAGAAACTCGGAACATCCACTTGCCGAAGCCATTGTGGAAGGGATAAAAGATAAAGGGATTACCCTTGGGTCCTCTGATACATTCGAAGCCATTCCTGGTTTCGGCATCCAGTCAACGGTGAATGGTAAGGAGTTACTGATCGGGACACGCAGACTCATGGCGAAATACAATGTCAATGTTCAAGAAGTGCTAGCCAAAATGGAGAACTTGGAGAAGCAAGGGAAAACGGCTATGTTAGTCGCCATCGATGGGCGCTACGCAGGCATGGTCGCCGTCGCCGACACCATTAAGGAAACATCCAAAGAAGCCATTGCCCGTTTGCACAAAATGGGCTTAGAAGTGGTCATGATTACAGGGGATAACACTCAGACGGCAAAAGCCATTGCGGACCAAGTTGGAATCAAGAAAGTCATTGCAGAAGTTTTGCCAGAAGGCAAGGCGGAAGAAGTCAAGAAGCTTCAGCAAGCCGGTAAAAAAGTGGCCATGGTAGGGGATGGAATCAACGATGCCCCAGCACTTGCGACAGCAGATATCGGGATGGCGATCGGTACAGGTACCGATGTCGCAATGGAAGCTGCAGACATTACCCTCATACGAGGTGATTTGACCAGCATTGCTGATGCGATTTTCATGAGTAAGAAGACAATCACAAATATTAAGCAAAATCTTTTCTGGGCACTTGCGTACAACGTCATTGGAATTCCAATCGCAGCAGCAGGTTTCCTGGCTCCATGGTTAGCAGGTGCAGCGATGGCTTTCAGTTCTGTATCCGTTGTTCTCAACGCACTGAGATTACAGCGGATTAAGTTAAAGGGGTAAATGTAGAAGGGAGGTATTTGATATGAAAAAAAGCATATTAATTTGGGCGATTTCAGCTATCGTGTACCTTGGGGTAGTTATCATAGGTTACAGTGTGTATGCCAGTGTAAATCCCAAAACAGATGAACATACAAATCATCAGGAAGAAGAAAACATGAATCATCAAAATGATCCATCCATGCACATGGAGGGGATGGATCATTCCTCCATGGATATGAGCCACGAATCATTTACCGAATTAAAAAGTAGTCTTGGGAAAAATGAATTGATTTTTCCCAAGTTACTTAAACCAGATCACGAAGATGACAATTCCATTTCATATACCATTCGAGCCCAGCAAGGGACTTATGAAATATTCGATGGAACGAAAACAAAGACATATGGCTATAATGGGGACTTTTTAGGACCTGTGATTCGGGTAAAAAAAGGAATGGACGTTAAGATTGATTTAGTTAATGATTTAAATGAAGATACTACCTTCCATTGGCATGGTCTCGAAGTACCTGGCAATGAAGACGGTGGTCCTGATAAAGTATTAAAACCCGGCGAAGCAGAAGACATTCATTTTACCGTTCAACAGAATGCTGCTACACTTTGGTTCCATCCACACCCTATGCATGAAACAGGAAAACAAGTGTTTAAAGGTTTAGCGGGGATGCTTTATATTGATGATGCGAACAGCGAAACATTAAATATTCCAAAAGCTTATGGAGTAGATGATTTCCCGATTATTCTTCAAGATAAAACATTTACAGAAGACAACCAACTGGATTATGAAAAAGTGATGAATGAAGATGGAACAACAGGAGACACGCTTTTGATTAATGGTGTGGTTGATCCAAGACTATCAATAGATCGTAAAAAAGTCCGTTTTCGCGTTTTAAACGGGTCCAATATGAGAAGCTTCACTCTACACTTTGATAATAATATGGAATTTCAACAAATCGCAAGCGATGGTGGTTTCTTAAATAAACCTAACACTACAAAAGAGATTGAAGTTGCACCCTCTGAACGAGCCGAAGTGATCGTCGATCTAACAAAAGTGAAAGGAAATGCAGTTACACTGGTTAATGAAGACAACACAAAGATTCTGCCAATTCATTTGAAAGAATCCCAAGGTCATCCACAAACAAAAACAACCAAAGAAGCAAAAACATTAAATGATCTTACCCTTTCGAATGAAATAAAAAATAAAAAAGTCACAAAAACAATTAAATTGGCAGGTATGGGTAAAGATGTGAACATTAACGGGAAGAAGTTTGATCCAAATCGAATTGATTTTACTCAAAAACAAAACGAAACCGAAGTATGGGAAATCGAGAATGTAAAAGATTCAATGGGAGGCATGAACCATCCATTCCACATTCACGGTACCCAATTCCAAGTTGTATCGATTGATGGAAAGGAGCCTCCTGAAAATTTATCAGGTTTAAAAGATACCATTTCCCTAAAACCTGGACAAAAAGCAGGGATTGCTGTTAAGTTCCCTGAAAAAGGGGTTTACATGTTCCATTGTCATATTCTAGAGCATGAAGATAATGGAATGATGGGTCAAATTAAAGTGGATTAATTGTCCATTGTGGATTTAAAACAAAGTTTAAGATAATATTTAAACCTCAAATTATTTATCGTATTTCAGAATTGGTCTATTAACGCCTATTTTCAACTCTCTCATTAGTACTCTTAAGCATTAAATAAATGTAAAAAGAATCCTTTTCTTATAACCATCAGTAGAGATTCTTATAATCAACAAAGATATTCGATAAAGATGTAATTTGAAAGAGATCAAACGAGAGCTAATTAGACTTTTAATCAATACCAATTCTTGAGAATTATTTTTCACTATTTTCTTTTTTAAATTTTAAATTTATACAACTTTCATAATTGCAGTTTTATTTTTCAGGAATATTTAAAGGGGTTGAATTTATGAGGCCTTTAAAAGTTCTTTGGTGGTCAATGATATTTATGGTGACGTTTGCCGGATCCTTGTATCAAAAAAGAAAAAGAAATTCGAAGGTTACGCAGTAGGGCCGTTATGTCACCACTATTTATGCAATCGTATGAATGGATGAGAGAAAATGAATCAAAAAAAAGGTGATTGGATGATAACCAAGGAGCAATTAGTTGTTTATTAAATCGATATAAAAATAGATGAGAAGGATGTGAAACTTTATATGGATCAAACAGAAAAAAAAGTGAAGCTTGCTGTTAACGGTGGGATATCATTCGGTGCAAAACTAAATGCCAAGCAATTGGGTGTCATTGCTGAGCACTTGATTGATGGTGAAGAACTAGAGTTAACAACCTTCCAGCAACTTTACATTGAAGTTCCTGAAAGTAAAGTGGAATTTGTAAAAGAACAATTCAGGGAAGCGGGGTTGTCTTGTTATCCTGTTGGGAATTATGTTAAAAGCTTAAGAACCTGCAATTTTTGTAAAGGCGCGGAAGAAGAAGGCATGCCTGTAGCCATTGAACTTAATGAGCGAATAGCAGGTAAACAAGTTCCTTTTACGCTTCGACCTGCTTATACGGGTTGTCCGATTGGGTGTGGGGAACCACTAGTCAATGACATCGGCGTAATGAAAGTGAGAGATGGATATGATTTATATATTGGAGGATATGGAAAAGGAAAGATTGCCCAAATGGGAATCTTAATAATGGAGCAGCTAACTCCAGAACAACTTTATGAGGCTGTCGAAAAAATCATAAATATCTATGCCGAACACGGCAAGAAGAGGGAACCGCTTTTCAAGTTTATTAATCGTTATGGATTTGAAAACCTAAAGAGTCAATTAGTGGGATACGAATAACATAATAATAATAAATAGAGATATAAATGTAACCTGTTGAGGAAAGAATATAAAAATGAAATATTGAAACAAATATTACAATTTTGGTTTAATCTGCAGGGTAAAAAGGTAGACCATTAATAAACCCTACGGTGGTATGGTTATAATGAATATTGGAGGTATTGAAAGATGGATCAACATAATCATGGAACATCACATCATCATGGAACTCATCATTCAGGACACATCCATATGGAGAATGAAGTTAATGTTGCAGTTGACTACAAAGGGAACCTTCTCAGTATTAGTCTTAAGGACAAGCAAAATAATGTTCCAGAGCTGGCAGTAAGTCATGAAAAAATTATGCATTTAATTATGGTAAGTTCAGACCTAAATCAATTTTATCATTTGCATCCTGTAGATAAAGGGAATGGGGTTTTTCAACAGGAAATAACCCTGGAAGATGGCTTGTATAAAGTTTTCGTGGATATAAATGCTAAAAACGTGGGGTATCAAATTATGCCTATAGACCTCCATATTGGCCATTCTCACACCCAAGGGCATGTAGACAATCACCTAAAACCAGATGAAATTTTAGAAAAAACGATTAATAATAAAACAGTCGAACTTAAAATAGATTCCCTGGTGACTAATAAACCAACTATTTTAACGTATCAAATATCGGGCGGTGACCCAGACCCTTATCTTGGGGCCTTAGGCCATGTGATCATTATTGATGAGGGTGTAACGCAATTCATTCATGTACATCCTGTTTCTGATGATAAAACTGTCTTTGAAACACAATTTAGTAACCCAGGAATTTATAAGATATGGAGTGAATTTAAATTTGGAGAGCGGGTAATTGCTTATCCTTTTGTTATCAATGTGAAATAAATTAGGCCCTTGTAGATATTCTACGGCGGCTAGATATAAGGCAAACTCTTCAAATGTCTGGTTTTAATATTATTTTGAGGGGAAGTTTTACCATCAAAGATAAAACCAAGGAGGTGAAATAGATGAGAATGGAACTTTATACCCGTCCCACTTGAACTGATTGTCAAGCGGCGAAAGAGTTTCTTTCCAAACATAATATACCTTATAAAGAATTTGACCTAACGAAATTACCTGGTAAAGAAGAAGATTTAAAAAAAGTATCAGGTGCTAGAGTTGTTCCAGCTTTTGTTATTAAAGAAAAATCCATACTGGGAATACCGAGGAAATCAAAAGTATTAATAGGATTTGAGAATAATTTAGATAAAATCAAAAGTATTTTAGGTATAAATTAAAAAAGGTTTGCTGCCTAGCAAACCTTTTCTAAAGCATTCTGATTGACATTAAGTGGATAATACCCTAATCTATATATGTAAATATGATTATATATTCATATATTCATATGATATGGTTAAAGAGGGGTGAAATGAATGAATGAAGAGAAGAAACATGAAGAGGCGTTTTTAGAAGTGGCGCAGCATTTGGATGAAGAAACGTTGTTTATCGTTTCGCAAACGTTCAAAGCGTTAAGCGACCCAACTAGAATACGCATTTTGAGTTTATTATGTTCAGGGGAGCATTCTGTCAATGAAATTGCGGAGACGTTAAATTTAAGCCAATCTAGTGTTTCCCACCAATTGCGTTTCTTGAAAAATTTAAGATTGGTCAAATATAGAAGAGCAGGAACAACTTTGTTTTATTCGGAAGATGATAATCACGTCATGAATTTATTGAAACAGGCAATTGAGCATGCTGTGCATCATTAAGTTAAGGGGGGAGTTTTAAATGGGACACAATCATGAACACCATCATGGACATGACCATACACATGGTGCAAATAAAAAGACGTTAATGATAAGTTTTATTATTATTACTGGTTATATGATTATTGAGGCAACTGGAGGATTCATTACCAACAGCCTTTCGTTATTATCTGATGCAGGACATATGTTAAGTGATGCCATCTCACTAGGGGTTGCCTTATAGGCAATTACACTTGGGGAAAAGGCTGCTAATCATAGTAAAACATATGGGTATAAACGATTTGAAATATTAGCAGCTGTTCTTAACGGGGTGACACTCGTATTAATTGCCATTTATATTTTTTATGAAGCTATCCAACGTTTTCAAAATCCACCCGAAGTTGCTTCAACTGGAATGCTAATCATCGCTACAATTGGTTTAGTAGTAAATATCCTTGTTGCTTGGATTATACTGCGCGGCGGGGATGTCGAAGAAAACTTAAATATGCGCGGGGCATATTTGCATGTGATTAGCGACATGCTTGGTTCCATTGGAGCGATTGTTGCTGCATTACTCATCATATTCTTCGGCTGGGGATGGGCAGATCCATTAGCAAGTGTCATTGTTGCTGCACTTGTATTACGCAGCGGTTATTATGTTACGAAATCAGGACTCCATGTACTTATGGAAGGGGCGCCACAAAATGTTGATGTCGACGATGTGATTCAAACAATCAAAAATAAAACGGGAATTCTTAGTGTTCATGACTTACACGTTTGGTCAATTACAAGCGGGTTAAATGCATTATCTTGCCATGCAGTTGTAGATGGTCAAATGTCCATTACTGAAAGTGAGCGATTGCTACATCAAATCGAACATGACCTCGAACACAAAAATATTCACCATATGACTATTCAATTAGAAACACCTGCCCATCTGCATGACAATTCGATTTTGTGTAAAGTGAAATCCGATTCAGCCGGACACCATCACCACCATCACCATTGACAGGGACTCTTGATGAATCACTGAAAAAAACATATATAAGGAATGGGAATTTAAATTTGGTGAGCAGGTAAATGCGTATTGTTATCTTGCAAAATAAATGAAGATATTCAGATGGCTACATCTATGGAGAAATCATTAATTACTAGGTCTTAATAGTAAAAATGTACATAATAAAGCATCAGACCTAACGAAAAAAGCAAGCGAAGTGTTTTCGCTTCGCAATATCAATTCCAATTACGAGTGTCTTTTCAGTGACTTGATTTATTTTCTGATTTTGTTTAAAATCCACTTTGGAGTCCTCCTTGGTTAACTAAGTTAGGGGTCATTTCGCCACACGATTTGACACCCCGCATCATACCAAGAGGGCTCTTTTTATTTCAAGTCCCCGAAAATCCTTCTAACAGGAATGCTCCTTTCTATTCTGATGGCAATTCAATCGGAGCAACAACTTGGTTTAAAGCGAATGATAATGTTAGCGCACTATGGGTGGATTTAGACTTTTATTTTAAAGTTTTAAAAAAGTACGGTGTAGAATTAACAATCACTAAAAGCAAAAATCCTGGAAAAATTATATACGAGGACGATTTTCAGGTTGGAGTCATAAAGGTGTAAATGTATTTTTTTAAATAACATGTTAGAGATCTAAAGAGAGGACTGCTCAGGCAGTCCTCATTCTTGTTCAATAGGGGCATCTAGGTATGTAAAGGGCAGTCAATATAACAGGTGTCCCGTTTAAGGGTTTTAAATCAGTAGGTTCCTGCAGTTCAATACCGAAGAGTTCAAAAAAGATGTGGATATAATAAAAAGAAAAAAATCACGGACAAAATGAGGATGTTGTTGTTCGATTTGTGGCAAATGCTTACGTCGGGGGAATGGAGTGGTGGTTACAGAATGGAATGCCTCATCCGCCTCGCGTAATGTCCGAAAAAGTAGGAGACTTGCTGGATCAAATTGTATAGAAGTTTATTAATCCAAAAGGCTAGGTAGCAGATACCTGGTCTTTTGTTATTTTAGATGGATATACGACGTACGGAGTACCACTGAAGCAAGTAGTTACTTCTTTGTTTCGCCGATGTTAAAAACAAAAAAATGATTACTAAAATGCTGAATGAATTCCAATTTTTTTTAAAAAACGTGAAATGATTCAGCAGCAAAACCCGTTATACTTGTTGGATGAGGAAATGAATGGAAGATGGCAAGAGGGAGGTTTATATGGAAGAAGAATTGCAGTGGATCAATAAAGTGCTGTCAGGAAATAAACAAGTTTATGCTCAGATTATTAATAAATACAAAGATCCATTATATGCAACGATTTTGCGAATGACGAGAAATCAGCAGGATGCAGCAGATTTGGTTCAGGAAGCCTTTATCAAAGTTTATCATCAACTTGGAAAATTCGATGGGAAAGGCTCTTTCTCGAGCTGGATTTACCGAGTGGCCATCAATCACTGTATGGATGAATTTAGAAAGAAACGTCATAAAACGATAGAGAATGAAATGAGGTAAGACCATATCCGGGATTCTAATCATCCCGAAGTGATTTTTCTAAAGAAAGAAAGAAATAGACAGCTTGAAAAACTAATTGGGTGCCTTCCGGATGAAGAGCGGATGATCATTCTTCTTCGATATGTAAATGAATTAAGCTACAGCGAAATCGGTGAGTTGCTGAATCTCCCGTTAGCGACTGTCCGGAACAAGCTTCACCGTGCCAAGAAAAAGTTACGAGAAACCATCCAGCAGGAAAAAGGAGGGTACTTTCATGAAGAATTGTCCAACGAGCGATAAACTGGAAAATTGGTTTGACGGGATCGTGGAGGAAACTGAATATGAATCGATAAAGCTGCATATAGAAACTTGCGACCATTGTAAACAACTGATGAATTTGTATTCAAATGAACACCATTTCCTTAAAGAGACGCTAAGTACACCGACATTACCTGATGATTTTGCGGCCAACGTACTGGATCAGCTTGAGCCCTATGAAGCAAAGAAGAAGAAAACATGGAAACGTCTTTTGGTTCCGGCTGCAGCTGCTCTTTTGGCAGCGGGATTAACAACGACCTTACATCCGAGTTTTGCACAGTGGGTTGGAGGCTTTTTCTCTACTGAACAAGTGGACGAAGGGTTGAGGAAAGCCTCTGAAGCGGGTCTTGCGAATCGCGTCAACCAAGAAGTAACCGACCAGGGAATAACGTTTAAAGTGGAAGATGTTTTAGCCGATTCTTCAAGGGTCGCTTTGTCCTATCAAATATTAGATAAAAAAGGGAAAGCACTAAACCCACATTTGGATATAGGGGATACCGTGAATACCATTAAAGCATTCGACCAGAATGGAAACACTATCGAAAACTTGGGCATGAGCTGGTCAGATGGATCAGATTATGGATTGATTGAATTTTCGCTGCGTGAGCTGGAGTCCATTGAGGCACTGACCATTAAGTTTGAATTAAATGAACTAAATCGAAGAACAGGGAACTGGGAATTAGAGATCCCAATTAATTTAAAAGAAAGCAAGAAGCTGACAACGAAACTCACTCTGCCGGATCAAAAAACGAGTGCAAATGGGGTGGGCGTTCACTTAAGAGAAGTTCAATTTGCTCCTTCCTCAAATGAAATCATGTATGATACTTATTTAACCCATGGAGAACAAGCCAAAATAAAAGCACAGGTTCAAAGGCTGGAAGATACCTTCGGAAAAGAAAACATCCATTCATTCACAGGCTTTGGTACTGCAATCCAGTATCATATTGAAAATGAAAAGGGGAAGGCAATATTACATCATAATACCTTTTTCAATCAGGGACACCCGAGTGACCGCGGCCTTTTACAAGGAACTGGAGAAGATACCGGGGAACTTGGACATGTCAAATGGAACGACTCGTTCCTCCCGAATCATAAAGGAGAACAGTTTACTTTTGTGTTAGATGGGGTGATCAAAACAGTTCCGATATCTTTCCCTATTAACATAAAGCCTAAGGAATTAAAGCATGAGCCACTTTTATTTGAATATGAAGGAAATTTTATGACTGTTAAAAAAGCGCATATGGAAAACGAATATTCACTGCGCAAGGCACTTATCCCGATTGAAGTGGAGCGGACGTTCAAAATTGAAATGGAAGGGAGCAAGGAAGCCTTATCTTCCGACCTGGGAACCTGGATACTGGTCGATGAAAAAGGTACTGTACATGAAGCGTTCCACAGTGGGGGAATTCTTGATGAAAAAGATGAAAATGGCCGCTTTAAAACCAATACTACCCTTACTATTTACGGAATGAAAGAAGTTCCTGAGGAATTGACTCTGCAATTGTTATCTGTGACTCGATATGAAAAAGTGAAAAACCCATGGAGAGTTCCGTTATATAAATAGGAGTGTACTCCATTGAAAGCATATTAAAAATGGACCCCAATCACCTCTACCATCGCCTTTTATAGCTGATCAAATAGGACAGATACTATTGTCCCTTGTCAATAAAGTTGGTAGTATTAGGTAAGAGATGCAGCGAAAGGGGAATCAAGATCCTCCATGTGGCAAACCTTGTAATGAATAGTTAATAAAATAAATAGTCTGCTTTGCTCATAATCTATTATGGGTTCAGTCATCTGTTGTATCTATTAAAATCATTCAAGGAGATGCGTGATGTGGAGTGATGAATCCATTAGCCAGGCAGATCCGATTGTGGGCCTGCTTGTTGTTTTTTATGGGAAAATGCATCCCATATCGCAGCCTGCTCCTTTATAGTGGGGGAATCGTATATGAATAGTACGGTACAAAATAAATTGGCCCTGATCACAGGAGCTAGCAATCCAAAAGATATAGGAACTGCTATTTGCCGGAAATTAGCTTCTCACGGTATAAATATTTTCTTTACACACTGGAATGCTCAACCCGCCTGGATCGAAAAGTTCCAACATGAAATGACAGAAATGGGAATTCAATGTGGCAACATTGGAATTGATTTATCCAATGCCGATGCTGCCTATCAAATCCTTGACCATGTGCAAACGAAAATGGGTTTCCCATCGATCCTGGTTAATAATGCAGCCCATTCCACGAGCGATGGTTATTTAGAGTTAGATGCCAATACACTTGATCAGCATTATTATGTGAATATGAGGTCTACTTTTCTTCTTTGTGCGGACTTTGCCCGCCGGTTTAAAAAAAACGGATTAAATAACGGAAGAATTATTAATATGACTTCAGGACAAGACCTGGGACCAATGCCAGGCGAACTGGCTTATGCAGCAACAAAAGGAGCTATTACAGCCTTTACAAAGTCATTATCCTCAGAAGTTGCTCCTTTGGGAATCACGGTTAATGCTGTTAACCCGGGGCCCACAGATTCCACCTGGATGAATGATGAAATCAGAGAACACCTGGTATCAAAGTTTCCAACCGGACGCATAGGGCAGCCTGAAGATGCAGCAAGAATCATCGCTTTTCTAGTAAGTGATGAAGCAGAATGGATAACAGGACAGATTTTTCATTCCGAAGGCGGGTTTAATCGAGGTTAATCCGGTCATATAAGACCATCAAAGAGCTACTTACAAACGTCTTAAGATTCGCTATTTTAACCTACAAGAAACAAGAGGTGCAAGGAATTGTCTACTGCTGAAAAAAAGATGATAGATACTGCCTTAAAAGAGATAGTGATACCCATTTTAAGAGAACAAGGGTTTAAAGGGTCCTTTCCTCATTTTAGAAGAGTTAATGAGACTAATATTGATTTGATTACCTTTCAGTTCAACAAATGGGGAGGTTCATTTGTTGTTGAGTTGGCAACGTGCATTAAAGAAGGGACAACCATGTCATGGGGAGAAAAAATCCCGCCAAACAAGGTTACGGCCCACCACATAAATGAACGGTTCAGGTTGGGAGCAACATCCTTTGAAGATGAAGGCATATGGTTTAGTTACGAAAAGGCTCGAAGTGTTGAAGATTATACTGCAGTTGCAGAAAATGTCCTCAAATTACTTAATACATCTGATGAATCTTGGATAACAACACTATTTGAATAGTTTTTTGCGAGGGAATTCTTTTTCTTTTGGGATTCCTTCAGCTATCATCCTTCAACATTGGACTTTAATAGAGCTGATAAAAAAGCGAGGAGGGAAAGCTCGATGGTTTTCGACCTGCATGGAGAAAAAAATATGTCACCGATTGTTGGAATTTTATATTCCGCTGTGAAAGAAAACAGTGACCGTTTGAAATTGATCACGGATGGCATGTCACAGGAGGAAGTAGATTACAAGGGTCCAAACAATGAATATAACAGTACCGCCCAGCTGATCAAACATCTTACTTATGTTGACCTAAATTGGGTCTATCGAATAAAAGGCGAGCGGCTTCCAGATTCATTAAAAGAACAATATGGCTCCATGCAGGATGAGGATGGCAGGCTTCCGATGGTCAAAGGCAAGGCGTTGAACACGCTGCTGTCTGAATATGATGGCGTATTAATCATGTTGAAAGATGCATGCACACAATTGACAGATGCAGATTTGAACAAAGTGGTCACGTTTGGGCATGGAGAAGAAAAGCAAGCCACCATTCGATGGGGGCTCTGGCACATGGCTGATCATAACCGCTACCATCAGGCCCATATCAATCAGCTTAGAAAATGGTATCAGGAACAATGAGAAACTTGTTAGCCGACCGATTCAGGCTGACCTTGACGAACCTTTATACTCGATGTTACTGTATCTACTGCTTAAGATAGGAAGTGTAAAGTGGATTTGAAGAAAAAATCATTGGGTGTATTTCTAGTTTTTATTTGGATTACATTGTTCTTTTACGTTTTTAATATGATCATGCCTAAAGGCCTGTTATATGTTTTAATTGCTATCCCCACTGTTTTATTTAGCTCAATCTTTATACTTAGAAAATTTCATATAAAAATTTGAATATACAAAGCCCTGCCCAAAAGAGGGGGGCTTTGTGAGTTTTTCAAGTACTTAGGTGGATGCAAATAGTTTAGTGGAAGTATTAGAACTTACTCTCCAACAACCTTAAGTTATTTTTACTATCCCGAATTTCTTCACTGTCTTCGTACCAGTACAGTAAAAAATAAATGACCTGCGATTAGAGAGTCTTGCAGTAGAATTAATAAATAAGTTTATATAATGATTAATTTTTGACATTCAAATTGTTTGTGAAAGCGATTACTACATCTAAAAGGTATAAGATTCCCCGTCCTCAGGAACCAACACAGTAGAAGCAATTCCTTTTTCATTGCTAAAACTCTTTAATTCTTCCCTGGACAATGCCCAATGGTTGACTGCTTCCATGTGAACAGCAATGATTTTTGCTTCAGGGGCAGCCTTATACACTTCATACACATCTTCTTTTCCCATGACGAGGGAACCACCTTCGTAGAATTGATTATCTCCCGCATTTACGACAATGATTTCTGGTTTTTGTGTGCCAATTACTTCATGGACTTCCTTATACCAAACCGTATCCCCGGCAATAAATAATGTTTTTTCTGTTGGATGCTTAAAGACAATGCCACATACCAAACCGGCTATCTTGAGGATTTCGCCTCTGCCATGCTCGCCATTAGTTTTCATTAATTGGATTCCTTCAAAGACGGTGTCCTCTTGCAGCACCTCTACATGCTGAAAACCCGCATTTCGGATTTCTGCCGCATCTTCTTCATTTTGTGCAAATATGACAGTCTCTTTTGGCAGGACTTCTTTAGCACGATCATCCCAGTGGTCTAAATGCAGATGAGTAACGATGACTGCATCAATATCTTGGATAATATGATCAATTGACGTTGGCAAGCCCACCAATGGATTTTTTTGATCCTGCCTCGGTGCATTAGGGAAAGGCGGGTACGTTCCTTTTTCCGCTAACATTGGATCAATTAAAAACTTTTTCCCTGCGTATTGAACAACGAGTGTTGCATTGCGTATGTGTTGTATATTCAATGTAATGAGCTCCTTTTTTGCGATTTTCTTGGTACAATGTATATTCTATACTATGGCCCATTGACGGATACATAGAGGAAATAAAGTCTTTTGCCTGTTTCACTTTATTTATGAAAGGAGTTAACTGGATGTTAGATCAAACCGACAGGCATATCCTGGATGAGCTATCCAGGAACAGTCGCCTGACAATGAAAGAATTAGGGGAGAAAGTCCATTTGACTGGACCCGCTGTTTCAGCCAGAGTGGCGAAATTAGAGGAACAAGGGGTGATTGAGGGTTATTCCATCAAAGTGAATCATGCTAAAATAGGGTGTTTGATCCATGTTTTTATTACAGTCATAACGCAAAGCACTTATCATCAGCCTTATTTATCATTCATAAAAACACAAGAACAGCATATAATCAATCACTACAAAATTAGTGGAGATGGCTGCTACCTTCTTGAGTGCACTTTTCCCTCCAATAAAGAATTAAATGATTTTCTGATTGCCTTAAACGAGCATGCAAACTATAAATTATCCATAGTGATCGATAAATAGGTGGAGATTACAATGAAGTGTTTAGGAATAATGGTCTTAAACAGGTGAATAAAACGCTAAAAATTGCAGCCTTGCAAACGGACCGTATTGGCGGGCAGTTTGCTGAGGTGGAAGAGTATTACAGGCGCAAAATAAGTCAGCACGGAGCGTGCTGACTTATTTTGTTTAGGCAGTTAACAGAAATGGGTACCTTATTATTAAAATAAGCAAACCATAATCATATAGTTAATATTATATTTCATTTTAAAGAATCTCCCGCACTTAAAGGGTACCTATTTAATCAATTGAATCTATTTTTTCAAAATTCGTTCAGAAAAACATTTAGGAAAGCGAATAATTTAATAAAACACCAAGAAAAGGCGAGTGGAATCTTTATGCGGACCTTACGTCAAATTAATGCTGTTTATGAAAAAATTCTCTGTTCAGATATGAACGAACGAGTAAAAAAGAAAAAATTCGCTTCCCTAATTAGAGAGATAAAGAAGGATTACCACATACCCTTGATAATAAATAAGGATTGGGAGCAGGATCATCTTGAGGTGATGGCGCTATATCGGAAAATCGAAATAAGCAGGGATTCTTAAATATGGATCTTCCTGAGTTTAAAGTTCAGGAAACTAAAATGTTTAATAATTTAACGCGGAGTTTGGTTGTAACGAAACGAACCGTGAGTTAGTTTTATACTATGGAGCATTTCACTGCCTGCAGGAATGCTTTTTTATTTTGCCTAAAATCATTACTGTAAATTTTAACAATAATTATATAATTTCATTCAACAATAATTTATTGATATTCAATAAATATTGTGGTAAATTCATAATGACAATCAATGAATGAGGTGTTGTTTTATGAAACGAAGTTCCACACTCTTTTTAAGGGTGGCTGTTATTTTTATTGGCATACCTGTACTTGCTTTGTGTCTGTTTTTACTGCCCCAGATCGCAAATGAAGCAAATGAGGCAGCACAAAGAGGTTCTGATGTGGCTTATGTGGTATATGGCATTTTAATGGTTATGTATGTTTCGGCGGTTCCATTTTACTTCGCTTTGTATCAATCTTTTAACCTTTTAAGCTATATTGACAAGAACCTGGCTTTCTCGGTTTTATCGGTCAGAGCTCTAAAGAAAATTAAAAACTGTGCCTTGATCATTAGCGGCCTGTATCTTGCAGCCCTGCCAATGGTCTTTGTGCTGGCGCAGGTCGATGATGCACCGGGGCTCGCACTGATCGGAATGGTCATGATTTTTGCTCCCCTGGTGATTGCGGTCTTTGCAGCCGTTCTTCAAAGACTTTTACAGGAAGCCATCGAGATAAAATCAGAGAACGACTTAATAGTCTGAGGTGAAAACAATGGCAATTATAATCAATATTGATGTGATGCTGGCTAAAAGGAAAATGAGCGTAACAGAACTTTCAGAGAGGGTTGGGATCACGATGGCAAACCTTTCTATTTTGAAAAATGGAAAGGCAAAAGCGGTTCGGCTTTCCACGTTAGAAGCGATATGCAAGGCATTAGACTGCCAGCCGGGAGATATTTTAGAATACAAAAGTGATGAGGATCAACAAGGATAGATACGTTTCTTAAACGGACGGTTGCGTTGATCCATGAGGATTGAGGCAATTAGGCAAGCTGCTGTTTGGCAGACAAGACCAAGATTGGATGGGATGTAATTTACGCATTTCCCGCTCAATCATGGTCTTTTTTTGTTCCTTATGTCTTTGTTGATAAAAAAGACATGCACTAAGAATAAGTTTGGTCATAATGCAGTATGGTGGTGGGAAGTGCATGTATTGAATATGGTTCGTGAGTAGAACCAGGAAAGGGTATGTAAGACAAAACTATCACACACCTTATCCATAGATTAAGCAGTAAAATATCGAAAAGTTATTCCCGGATGTTGTTCTTGATTCGCTTGGATTTTGCTCCAAAATCTATTTGTAAAAGAATTAATATTTAGAGGGGAAAGACGCATATTATAGGAAGAATTATGAAAAAAATAAAAAATCGGGGTTCATTCGATGTCACTTTGGAAGGTGAAAGACAAGCAATCAATCAATTAACACTTATTAGCTTTGCCAGACAATATAAAAAGGAGGATGCACAATGGAGAAAAATCAACAAGCAATCGATTCATTAAGAAAAGCGATCGTTCAATATTGGGAAATTCAGGATGATTTCACCGAAATGGAACAGGACAACCCTCCTTTTGATTCTGTCATTAATCACATGTATAAGGCAATGGAAGCCCTGATTCCAACCGCTTTTGATTTTGTAAGTGATTATATTGAGCATTACACAACTGAAGAATTAATTTTCATAGATGAGAAGTTAAAGGGGAAACAATTTGACGTATTTGGATATGACCGTACAACAGGTATATTAAGGCTGGATTCAGATCAGTATAGCTATACATTCAATATAAAAGACAGTGATATTGACCTAATGAGCGAAACATCAAATAATCAATAACTTATGGAAGCAAGAGGGAGGTGAAGATCAATCAAAGGGTTCAGCTCTTTTTATTTTATCTCACTGGTACATACTCAAAGCATGTAGTCTTCGTATTCTAAAATGAGCTTTCAGCTTTTATTAGCAGGTGGACTTCCTGGAGCCTCGTTGTAAATATATTTCTCCTCATTGGACAAACTTATTATGTCGATTCGAGTGAAGGAGGAAATAAATATGGCTAATAACATCAAGCAGGAAATGGAACACATTTGGGCCGAAACATGCGGTTCATGGGAAAACTGTAATGAGGAAAACATTCAGCTTTTCTTATCACAGTGCCGGGAAAAGAGCATAGACCCACAATATTGTATGAGCTGGGTAGAGCAGCACAGCGGCCAAATTCCTAACTGGTCAGCCATTTCCCAGGTTTCTCTTGAATGGGTAAATGAACATACTTCAACCGGTTCACCCGTTAACGGACAGGAACCTCAGTAACAGGAGGAGCATTATTCTCCTCTTTTTTATGCCGTTGAGTTTTGGCTGCAGTGGGGCAATTAGCCCAAGATTTAAGATTGCTGAAAATGAATACAAATGAGACTCTTATGTACTAGTTATTACCAAAAGCAAAAAGTGAAAGGGTTTAAGAACGGGCTCCAGACTCAATTATTTTATGCCAGGCTATAGGAGCAGGATTGTAGCCAAAAATGTAGAATTCCTTCTTGTAGAGAGAGGGAGGGAATTCTATGTTAAATTTTGAAGACTTTGGTCTCATATGTTTAGTAGTTTATATAATATTTATTGTCAAAAAGAAAAAGGAAAATTTGGCTGATCCTAATGTTATGTTAAACTGCTTCCTTTTTGTATATATTTTAATTTTAATTAATGTAACCATTTTCCCCTTACCAATTGACAGTCAATTGATAAGAGACAGTATTGAAAGTCCTGAATATAACCCCACAAATAATTTTATACCTTTTCAAAGTATCTCCAATTATTTAAGCGGCCCGCACTTTACAGTAGCGGTAAAAAATATTCTAGGGAATATTCTTTTGCCCGCTCCATTGGGATTTTTCCTAAATTATTACAAAAGGGGACCTATAAGTTTAATGTTACTTATTTTGATTGGCTTTTTTAGTTCCCTATCCGTCGAATTATCACAGTTATTAATTTCCTCTATATTAGGATTTACTTATAGAAGTTTTGATGTGGATGACCTTATTTTAAACACGATTGGCTTTACTTTGGGTTTTATCATTTTTCATATATTCCACAAATTAATACCTGCTCAATATCTAAAGAAATTCTTTAAATTACCTGCCTAAATGATAGAAAGTCAAAATTCAGTAGGAATCCAGACTGGGACTTTGTGGAATCTTGGCCTTAAAGCTCAATAGAAACGATAAAAACAAAATTGTGGGGGAATTAGTAATAATTTATCTAGTGCAGAGCTTGAATAGGATGAAGAAGGCGAAGCTAGAAGGTTGCTGTCGAATCGGGACTCTATACTATACAAGGCCAGTTACAGAAAGTTCAAACTTTTATTTCTTTCATCTTCATTTTACCAACCAATAAAAGGTAAAATAAAAGAAAAGAGATACAGGGAGATATTTATGTCGGTTATTGTGGGTTTTCTGTCATTAGTCACCTTTTTCTGTGCTCCTTTGGCGGTCATCTTTCTTCTTATCTAGATTTACCAGATGAAAAGAAATAGTCAGATTCAAGTTGAACAAAACAATAGAATCATTGAATTATTGGAATCTGAAAAAAAGAGGGATTAATGGGTGCTGGTTATTTTGGTCACTGCACAGTAGTTTGAACACCGGCTTTAAAGCCGGTTTTATTTGTTTTTTTAACAAAAGGGCACGTTCCAGGAAATTAAGGAGGGCACCAATGGGGCGTTACATTAGTATCTTTTTGTTAAACTATTTTGGCTACATTAGGATTATTTATGATGTTACTTATGATAATAGGTGATACCTTTGAATTGGAATTGATCACAGGAGTAGAGGCAACGAAGCAGGAAAAAGGTCTTCATAAGATCGATGAAGACCAAAGCCACGCTAATGAAGCAGGGATAAGGTCTTCATAAGATCGATGAAGACCAAAGCCACGCTAATGAAGCAGGGATAAGGTCTTCATAAGGTCGATGAAGACCATGGCCACGGCAACGAAGCAGGAAAAAGGTCTTCATAAGATCGATGAAGACCAAAGCCACTCTAATGAAGCAGGGATAAGGTTTTCATAAGGTCGATGAAGACCAAGACCACGGCAACGAGGCAGGAAAAAGGTCTTCATAAGGTCCGTGAAGACCAAAGCCACGGCAACGAAGCAGGAAAAAGGTCTTCATAAGGTCGATGAGGACCCAAACTGCGGAAACGAAGCAGGGATAAGGTTTGCCTCTCCCGATTGAGGGTTTTTCTTTTTTATTATTTTGTATAATATTAAAAAATAACCGATAGTACAAA
Source organism: Mesobacillus foraminis (assembly GCF_004340465.1). Lineage (GTDB taxonomy): Bacteria > Bacillota > Bacilli > Bacillales > Cytobacillaceae > Mesobacillus_B > Mesobacillus_B foraminis. Next base: position 71,509 of record NZ_SLVV01000014.1, read on the forward strand.
AAGGGAAATGCTTTATTCAAATAGAAAAGCTAAAGGTACATAAAAAAAGAGAAGGTGATCCTCATGAATTTTTTCACCAGTAAAGCATTTATCCATTCGCTTGTGTATGCCGGGATCATCGCCAATGCTCTCGGTGCCCTGGTGTGTTTAATGTTTGGAGAATTGGAACGTATTCCTGCTGAATCACTTAGCGTAGCGATTTATTGCGGGCTTTATCTCTTTCATAAGAAAATGGGGACATGGTAGTAGTTCAATCAGATGAAGGAAAACGTCAAATGGCGAGACGAACTGACCAAGAACGAATTACCAATGCACGAGGAAGTGTTGCAGTAGGTGGTACCGGGTTTGGCCATTGACATGAAAAGGGGTATTCAATATTAAAACGGATGAAAAAACACTGGAATTTATTAAAGTAATCTCTTTTGCGGTCATTGCAATAAGCTTAGCGGTCATTGCTTTTTGGTTGGCTCAGATAGCTGGTGTGTTAGCGCAAAGGAAGATTTTGAATTGTCCGTACCTTTCCTTCTCATTGAGAAAGGAGCTCAAAATGATGGTGGAAGATTGGGGGAAGGCCATACATCTCGCAGGAATCGGGACAACTGCATTTTTATTCAATGAAATTAACAGTCTAGCCGCACTTTGTCCATCATGTATAATAATTTAGAAGCAGTCCCGTTAAAAGTTGACGGACTGCTTTTTCTATAACCCTATATTTTGGCCTCTTGGACAGTGAGTTTTTAATTAAGCATGCCATCTACTAAAGAAATCCTGATCAAGTTAATTAGCGAAAAATAAATGAGACCTGGAATGAGAGCATCTATAAAGAACATTTTAGCATAAGGTTATACTTCACTTCTGTTTTGAATATGGCTTATCATACAGCATTTGATATCCGTATAAAATAAATGATTCGAACATTGTTATCATAATGTGGTGTATCCTCGTAAACTTCACATATTTTAGATATTTTGCTTTGGCCAATAGAGGCATGCCGCCAAAAGCATATGAAAAGTTATTTATTAAGTTTGCTAAAAAATACAGGACAAAATTACCATAGGTCAAATGGAAAATCCACATATTTCCAACTGCGAAGGGACCTAAAACAAGTATTAAATGATTCCACATTCTGTTCTTTGAAGTGCCTTTCTCCTCCCAGAAATGATAATGGGTTCCGATTAAAACGGTTGTCACCGTTAATAGAGCCGAACCGATTGTAACTGGAAAGAATCTCTTTATTGATTTATTTGGCATGAATAAAACAGTTGTCCAAGATAAAACAAATAGTATGCGTATTAAAGTTACTAACATCCTTCTCCCCCATTATCTTTTTTATATATAATCTCCAACAAAAGGATAACTATGAACACTAGTGCAAAATCGAAGCAGTCAAGGAAGGTAAGTTCGATCGCTTAGTTGAAATGGAAGTGCATCTATTTATCTGATAAGAAAAAGCTTATTGGAATATTTTTAGCTTATATGTGGGGATAAAAATGAATCTGTCAAGGATGTTGTTTAGCGAATAAACTGTCCCCAGTGTACATAGTGTTCACGAATGATTATGTAAATTGCATTGTAGTTCATGACCCTTTGAATGAAGGGTATACGCGATACAGCCAAAAAAACGTGTTGAAGAACTTGATGAACTTGATAGCGAAACAGCTAACGATATCATGCAGGTCTAAAGGTTTACCGCAAAAGCTATTAAGGCTATTTACAAACCGGATGGGATTACCATTTGCCAAAAAGGAAGAATATTTAACGAATGATCACATTTCCGCATACATGTTGTACCCAGATACAGACACCAGTCCTTTGCTGATTATTATTTAGAGAGATCCTTTGAAAATGCAGCCGAGAAAAATAAATTGGCAGAATGATAATGAGCTTGCACATTCTCTATAAAAAATCAATTACTTTTTTTATAACTCCGGCGTTTTTTAAAATCAGCTATTTTATCCTTTGTTTGTACAACCTGCAAGTGGAGTTGAAGAACGATTATTTAAATAGATGACGATGACGACTATGATTTATGATCTTCATCTGCATTGATTCCAAAAGCGGCAGTATGCCTGCTACAAATACAACTGATCATCATATGGGACAGGGCTTACATCTTGTAACTGGGAACTCCCGCAGAAATATTTGGCAATAACCAAGGGTTAGGGAAGGATTTTTTTCCTGGATAAAGAATATTTAAGAGGATGTTAAATTGGAGGAGGAGACAGAACCATGATAAATAGAGTCGGTCAGATTATGTTGTATGTGAATAACCAGGATGAGTCAGTGAATTTTTGGACAGAGAAAGCTGGATTTACGGTTATCTCGGATGAAAACAGCGGTGGAATGAGATGGATTGAAATTGCTCCAAGTGAAAATGCAGAAACGAGCATTATTCTGCATGATAAGGAATTAATTGCGAAGATGTCTCCAGAGTTAAATCTAGGCACTCCTTCTTTAATGTTTTTTACAGCAAATCTGGATGAATTATATAGCAAGCTATCAAACCAACAGGTCAAGGTCGGAGAAATTGTTACGATGCCTTCTGGCAGGGTATTTAATTTTGCAGATGACGAAGAGAATTATTTTGCCGTGATGGAAAAAAAGTAAAACCAGACTAAAGAACCCCGCAGAACATTACTGCGGAGCGGTATTACTTTGAATTATATTAGCCTTTATCTGTCAGGCTGGTTCTATATTAAATATCTTTATTTCTATATGCTTCCAGCCTTGGCTTTGAGTACGACTCTTCTTGCATTATGCAAGATTTTTTTTTGCTCTCTTTTATGATTGAAACTTTGGTTTGGATAAAAAAATCGTCATGACGTTTTAACTAGGGTTGTATATTAATCAGTAATTATTATTCCCGTATGGCGAGTCTCCATATCCGTATCCATGGTCGGGCCCACATCGACGTACCCATCGACATTCACGAACCCAGCGGCACCTTGGCGGACGTGGAGGATAGTACCCTCCTCCATTAGGCTGGCCGTACCCCTGTCCATAACCCTGACCAAACTGTTGTCTGCTGATCTCATCCGATTGGCCGAAATATTGTTCTGGAACAGGGGGAATCTCAGGATAAAAATAATTCATTGCATACTCTCCTTTAAATAAATTATGAAACTATGCCCTTTTGTCTTTAGGCAATACCAATATATGTTAGGAAAGTGAAAGGGACCAGGGCTTTTACCCATTGAATAAGCCCCTTTTGGGTTAGTAACTACATACCGTTATTAGGCATTTTGTTGCTGACCGTTGTTTATTAGTACCTGTCAAGGAAGCAGGTGCCCCAGCAGATCGGAAAAAAATACATAACAACCGTCCATTAACGCATTAATTCGAAAAAAATTGTGGATGTTAAGTATGTAGGGAAAAGAATAATGGGCGGTGCTTGAATGTGAGTTTTCTAGCAAGACTATTTGGGAAATCACCGAAAAAGGAGGCAAATAACATGACAAATGTAAAATTGGCCATCATATTCTACAGCATGGGCGGAACCAATCTTCAGCTGGCCAAATGGGCGGAAGAGGGAGCAACAGAAGCAGGTGCGGAAGTAAAAGTATTCAAGGTCCAGGAATTGGCTCCGGACTCTGTAGTCCAGGGCAATGAGGTGTGGAAACGCACGACAGAGCAAATGAAAGACATTCCTGTTGTGGCATCAGGGGATCTTGAGTGGGCAGATGCCATCATTTTCAGCGTACCTACACGCTTCGGCAACGTGCCTTCCCAAATGAAACAGTTCCTTGATACCCAGGGTGGATTATGGGCATCCGGAAAAACAGTCAATAAGGTTGTAAGCGCGATGACATCTGCCCAGAACCCGCATGGAGGGCAGGAAGCAACGGTTCTTTCACTGTATACTTCCATGATGCACTGGGGCGCCATCATTGTGCCGCCTGGCTATACGGATCCTGTTCTGTTTGCAGCAGGCGGAAATCCATATGGGACAAGTGTCACAGTGGGGGAAGACGGCAAAATGAAAGATGCCGCACAGGCAGAGGCTGCCGTCAAGCATCAGGCAAAACGGACAGTAACGGTTGCAGAATGGGTGAAAAAAGGAAATCAATAAGGTGGTTAAAACTAATCGGAGACATTCCGGTTAGTTTTTTTAGTGGTTGCCTAAAAATTTTAAAAGTCCTGTTTACACAGTACGTAAGCAAGTTTCGCATATGGTGCAGGAACGAAGGATGAGATTGCCACTTTAAAATGACTGTCCTCCAGGCCATAAGATACTGCCCGGATGCTGTTTGGAAAATAAACTAGTGAGATTGGAAAATAAAAATGTCGTGCAGGTCCGTTGGATACGGAT
>NZ_SLVV01000014.1:75915-162070 GCF_004340465.1 Mesobacillus foraminis
ATTGAAAAATAAACTAATGGAATTGAAAAATAAAAGTGGAACTTCGGATAATAAAATGAAGAGTTTGGAAAATAAAATGGCTTTTTGAAAAATAAGAGGGTCAATTTGGAAAATAAAAAGTTCGCTCAGGTCTGGCGGTTGCTGTTTGAAAAATAAACTAATGGAATTGAAAAATAAAAGTGGAACTTCGGATAATAAAATGAAGAGTTTGGAAAATAAAATGGCTTTTTGAAAAATAAGAAGTTCATTTGGAAAATAAAATGGTCGTGCAGGTCCGGTGGATACGGATTGAAAAATAAACTAGTGAAATTGAAAAATAAAAGAGGAGCTTCGGATAATAAAATGAGGAGCTTGGAAAATAAAATGGCTTTTTGAAAAATAAGAAGTTCATTTGGAAAATAAAATGGTCGTGCAGGTCCGGTGGATACGGATTGAAAAATAAACTTGTTGAATTGAAAAATGAAAGAGGAGCTTCGGAAAATTAAATGAGGAGTTTGGAAAATAAGAGGGGATAAAAATGAATGAGCATCCATTCCTAATTGGAAACTGTCTAATTCATGATTGCTTAATGTCAGCTCTCTGAGGAAGATGTTTCCCTCTATTGGTCTAAATCAATTTTGGTTTTCCACAGTTACCCACCTCCACTATCTAGTTTGTTGTGTTTTTCCAATTTGATAACAGGAATTATAAGGGATTGGCCAGTGCGGCTCCTTCATCCAAAATATACAAATGTTCTGAGAAATATAGAGGGAAAATTGAAGGTCCAGATTGAAAACAAATAATGGAATCCGCGTTTTTATTGGTTTTTTAGATCTCATCTAACAAACAATAAGAAGGCAAAGATCTAAGATAAAGGAGAAGATGACATGCCGGAAAAACGTAACTATGGATCTGGAAAAGCTTATGGCAACACAGGCAGCAATAATGAACGTTTTAACAGGAACGAACTAACTAATGCTCAACTTGAGCATGGAAGCTCGGTTGATAAAACGGGTGAAAACATGATTAATGGGGACAACTTGCAGAATCAATCTGGTGAATAACAAAATGTGGGCAGCTGCACTCTGGGCTGCCTTTTATAGGTTGAGCCTGTTATAAAAATGGCCCACTTCTATTTTAAAGGGGACGAACGTTTACATACATTTCCTTCCGTCAGGGTTTGTAATAAATGTGTCTTTTTATAACCGTGGTCGATATCGATGCAAATTATTGATGAGAGAATCTTTTCACGAGACCTGGTATGAATTAATTTTTACACACCGCGAGGTCAAGCTAGCTCAATTATATGAACCGTAACTAGAATATTGGCATCAGCCTGCAGACAAAGTTGGATAGACAGACTAGTCAGCAGGCTTTTTTATGCAGTTGGTACATAAGTGAGATGGATATGGGGGGCGAACCCAAAAAGTAATTTTGTACAAGAAAACAGGCATTCATCTAAACAAAAAAATAACTTACGAATAATGTAAAGTGTTAAATAAAAAGGAGGCATCATATATGAGTAACAGAAGAAATGGAAGAAATAATGCTGACAATGACGTTCGGAATGACGTCGATGTGGATGTGGAGTTAGACGCGGAACTTGATAATCAAGCGGAAGCGGACAATGAGACGGATGTCAGATTAAAAGACCAGAACGTCAACAAAGCGAAAGCGCGTGTTGAGAAAAGCGGAAACTCTAAAATCGAGTTGGATATTCGCGTTGACAGTGATTCACGTGCAAGGGTTCGCTCCAGGGCAAACGCCGATCAAGATCAGGAGCAGGACCAGGATCAGGATCAAGAGCTGGACTAATCCTCTGAAAATACAGCATGATTTGCAGTGGTGGAAAAAGGCTGATGTTGAGTCAGCCTTTTTCTATTGGCAAAACAAAACCTTTTGATCCAGCGATTAGTGATTTATTAAAAATCGCATTTCGTTGAACCGCAATCCACTTTGTTGAGTCTCTTCTTCATCTAAGGACGTCATATTTTAAGAGAATCTAAATTGAAACGCTGAAGGGATTTTATAGGTAAAGAATGAATAACTAATAGAATTTTCCCCAAGGAGGAACGGTATGGATAACAACAGGAATTTGTTCATTTATAAAATATGGTCCCCCATTTATGACTTGTTTTTCAATTCAGGGCCTTTCCTGAAAGCGAGAAGAAGCTTGTTTAAAGATATTCCTTTCAAAGAAGGGAACTCTGTACTATTTATCGGAGTTGGAACGGGGGCGGATCTGGAGCAAATCACTTTGAACAAACTTGCCATCACGGCAATCGATTACTCGGAGGATATGCTGAAACAGGCCAAAAGAAAATTCTCTTCTGACAACATCCTGTTTCTCCAAATGGATGCCCAGCACCTTAAGCTTGCGTCCGAAGAATATGATTATGTAGTGGCCAGTTTGATTCTGACCGTGGTTCCCGACGGTAGGAAAGTGTTCCGTGAAATGGTAAGGGTAACGAAGAAAGGCGGTATGATTTTAATCTTTGATAAATTTGCACCGGAAAACAAAGCTTTGTCCCCTCTGAAAAAATTTCTGCGGCCATTCATCTCTCTTTTAGGAACAGATATAGGGGTCACATTCAAACATCTCTACCAGGACGCACAGGACGATGTTATCATGGTAGAGGACCAGGATCTTCTGTTTAACGGGATGTATCGGAAAATAAGGTTATTAAAGAAGTAAAGGAGGGCTTTTATGAAGAAATTAATTACGATTGCTTTTCTTTTCTATATGATGTTGCCTGCTATGCTGGCCCATGCCCACACAGGACTGGAAACCTCGAATCCAAAGGAAGGAGAGGTTGTATCACAGCAGCTTGAAGAAGTGGTGCTAACCTATGAAACCGTGATTGAATCACTCAGCACCATGGAGCTCGTTAATGCCAAACAAACCAAAATCCCTTTAAACAACCTTACTGTTGAAGGCAACACCATGATGGCAAACCTTGGCCAGGAGCTGGAAAACGGCGCCTATTCCATCAACTGGAAAATCGTCGGGAAGGACGGCCATACCATTGAGGGAAAAGTGAATTTCCAAGTCCAGCTGGAGGGAGATACCGTGGCAGATGAGCCTCAAGATGACAGAGGTCAGGCTGCAGATGAATCGAAAAAACAGGACGAGCCGCAAGATGTGAAAGCGGAAAACGAAGAAGGTAACCTTTTTCAGATTTTAATCATTGGACTTGCCATCGTGCTCGCCGTTTCATTCCTGGTGCTGAGAAAGAAGAAATAACATGAGCATCATTATTGCAGCTTCTGAGTGGCTTACATACATCTTTTTCTCCTTGCTGATGGGTCATGTGGTGTTATCCTTTGTTCCTGAAAACAAGAAACCGGTGCTGAAGGTTTCCAAACACCTGCTCCTGGTCTCCTCATTGGGAATTGTTTTTAGCACCTTTGGACCTGTCCTTCAGGTTGTTTTCTATTTCTATGAAAGTGTTGGAGCAGTCAGAGCCTTCTACGCTGTCCTGACAGACTTTCAGGTAGGGCATGCCTGGCTTGTCATTTCCTGGGTTTGTCTGTTTATGATGATCACCATTTTGTTTAATGGTTCCCGATACCTGAAGTTATTATGGATGGTGATAATGATTCTGGCTGTTGGCTATTCAAGCCATGTCGCCTCTTTATCTTTATGGGAAGGCTGGATGGCCCATTCCCTGCATTTTCTAGGTGTGGTGCTATGGGCCGGGGTTCTTCTTCATATTTCCTGGTTTGCTGCATCTCCGCTGAACTGGCCGGCGTTTGTCAAATGGTTCTCTCCGTTTGCGGCTGCTTGTATGGCAGTCATCCTGACAACCGGGTTCTGGACAATGACCATGGTGGTTGAGGTAAAGGACTATGCAGATTCCTGGGTGTTGTCCTATGGGCAAACCCTGCTGTTGAAGCACATCGTCATTCTGCCGCTTTTGCTGATTGCATTTTCGAACGCGTATCTTTCAAGAAAAAACTCCTACAATCCAAGGAAGACGCTGAAGGCGGAGTCTCTGATTTTCTTGCTGACGATTGGATGTACCGCATTTTTGGGGATTTTGTCTCCACCTCACGATATTGACTTTACAGTGGATTCGGAAGGGGCGTCTCCGTGGGCTGAATACCTGGCCGGAAAATCCATTCAGACACCCGTCAATCTGTCCGTTACGGGGGGGAATGTGTGGGAGGGGGCCAGTCTCCTGATTTTAGGTGCAGGTTTTCTTGGAATGCTGTTCCTTCTTATTAAAAGGGACAAGTCCCATTACCTGACTGTTCTATTCGGCCTTCTTTCAATCATGAGTCTGTATTTTGGATTGAATCGTCTATTTTTATAAGATCTACCTAACAACCCGGGGTTAAGCCTCGGGTTTTGTGCGAACAGCCAACCTGGCTTCCGATTGGGACAACAAAACTTCCACGATTGAAATTATTTAAGTTCCGCTGTTAAAAAGATAGGAGACAACCATCACTATTCCTGATTAATTTGAGTGGGGAATGGTGATTTTTTTGCTATGTAGTTACTAAGATAGAACCCTTGGGACAATGAAAAAAATTTTTTTGTATGTAATCGAACATATATTCGCATATAATAAAAGGGGTAACTAAGTAACTAACTTGAAAGGGATGATAGGAATGGCAATCCGCGATAGAGGGAAGCTGAAATGGCTGCCCGCTCATTTCATGCCTGAACACCGGACGTTCTTGCGTGAAATGCAGCGGGATCAACTTCGGAAAGCCAAACCGCTGATTGATGAGTATGAACTCGAGGATTTTGAACGCCGGATCTGCGAGGCAATGGAGTTCAACCAGAGAGTCGTCATTTCTAAATGGACAGATGGTTTTATCATACAAGAGACCGGCCGTGTCCATTATCTGGACCCGATTCGGAAGGAGATACGGATGGTTTCGGAAGATAGGACTGCGTTTCGGATTGAGTTTGCGGACATCACGGATGTAAAAATACAGGAGTGACCTGGTATACGAACCGCCAAAGAGGAGGCAAAAGGAAGAAGGCTAAAACAGGTGCATCCTAAAAAGTGCGGGTTCTTCCAAGTGTCCGTGAAGGGCTGTCTAAAAGCTGAAACCTTTCCGGGCTTTGTTCCGTATAGGTAAGAAAAGGGGTGCTGTACATGGAAAACACCGTATACTTCGCTGATAATCTTTTTTCAGCTGGCAGAACCGAGATTTATAATCAATCACAGGAGAAGGTGGGAGAACTCAACTTAAAAAGTGCTTTTACTTCAAGCATGAGTGTCGAGAATTCAATGAAGGAAACCGTAGTGGAAGGAGCTTTTCCTTTTTTATCTGGTAAATGGGTGATTACAAAGCCGGACGGAACGGAATTAGGCAAAGTCAGTGCTTCGTTTTCTCTATTTACCAAACGGTATTATTATACGGCCATAGACGGAAGATATGAAATCGAATCTCCTGCTTTTTCGAAGGAATATACCATCCTTAATGAGAAGAAAGAGGAAGTCGCCACCTTTAAAAAAGTAAACGGATTGTTTCAGGCTGCAGCCTACGAATTGAAGAAGATTGCAGGTTCTTTGCTGACAGAAGAACTGATTGGCGTTGTAATGGGTGTGAATGAGATTGAAAAACGCAGGAGAAATTCAAGTGCCGGCAACGGATCAGCAGCAACGTAAATCAATCACCAAGGACTAGAATCAATTAGGCATGCACAAATTTCTAAGAAGAGGGGAATTGCTCTTCTTTTTGTGGCTATGCTACATCCTGCATTTAAACAGTTATGAATTTCCGGCAAACAGCTTTTTTTCCTTATGGTGCCTTGGATATTGGGCAAAAAGCCTCTTCCATTTTCAAAATAGTAAAAGTAGCATGGTGTTAACGAGATTGAACGAAACGGAGAGGCGGATAAGCAATTAAATAAACTTTGGAGGATATGTCTATGTATGTAACGGTATCAGATTTTATTAAGGAATGGTCCAAGGAAGCGATCCTGACTCAAAAAGTATTGGAAGGTTTGACAGATGACTCTTTAAACCAAAAAGTATATTCAGAAGGCAGGACGCTGGGAAGAATTGCCTGGCATTTAACCACAAGCATACCGGAATACTTAGCTGAATTCGGGTTAAATATCAAGGGAGTAGACCATTCAGAGAATGTTCCATCTTCAGCAAAGGAAATTGTTGAAACCTTTATAGAGGTAAGTTCTCGGGCAGCCCAAATCATTGAACACCAATGGACGGATAACTCCCTGGAACAAACCCAGGAAGCATTCGGAAGGCAGGAATCAAATGCTCAAATCCTGATGGGTCTCATCAAGCACATTGTTCATCATCGTGGTCAAATGACCGTTTTAATGCGGCAAGCAGGATTGAAACCGTTTGGGGTTTATGGACCGCCGAAAGAAGATTGGATCCGTTTCGGTGTAGAAAATCCGCCACAATGACGATAAGGATTGTCTCCACCAGCAGGCCCTTTGGGGATATACGAATTTCTACTAACATCATTAAAGCTAATTTTCAGGAGGTTTAGTAATCACCTAAAACTAGCGCTTAAGAATTAAACTGTTTAATTTGAGACTTGAATTTACTGCAAAGCAAAGACCTTAAGCTTATAGGTACCTTATCACAGTAAAGAATTTGTTGATCGTTGTAAGGAGTGATTTACAATGGGGAGGAAGAATCAATTAAATCCGGAGGATCGTATACCAGGAACGGACCAGACAGTGATCGATTTTTGGAGATGGGGTTTTTCCAATATACAAACAAATTCATTGAGAGGGATTTTTGCAGAATTTCTGGTAGGTGCTGCAATTGGTGCACTCCACGAATCGAGAGTGGAATGGGAAAGCTTTGACTTACAGTATAAAGATAAAAAAATAGAAGTTAAATCAGCGGCTTACATTCAGGATTGGTATAGCGGACACCCATCCAAAATCAGCTTTGGCATTGGAGCGAAAAGGGAATATGATTATAAAACTAATAAATATAGCCCTGATGCAAAAAGGAATGCGGATATTTATGTATTTTGTCTTTTGAAAGAAACGAATCCAGAAATCATTAATACACTCGATACTTCTCAGTGGGAATTCTATGTGGTACCTACTCATGATCTCGACCATTGGTATCCTCAGCAAAAAACGATTTCATTATCTTCTCTTGCAAGGATTGCAGAGCCGGTTTCTTACAAGGGCTTGCAGGAAACAATCGAACGTATAATAAAATTTATCTAGACGTTCAGTTAAGAAATTTCTCCAGTTTAAAGAAATTGGTGTTATGCTGCTTACTATCGGGTGTACTTTTCATCTTTTCAGCAAGCTTTCTGACATTCCTGCCGTACTACGGTTCAGTTCGAAAAAGTTATTTAATAGTCCAGCCAACTGTGTAAGGACTGCTATAATAAAACGGCCTCGACGAACCAATCGTCGGGGCCGTTTTATAGTACAGGAATGTACTCTTGATGATTGTGACGAAGCTAATTATTAGTAACTAGCTTCAGAAAAAGGGATTCTTTGCTTAGAAGTAAGTTCATCTGTGGCCAATAGCCGAAGAATATAGTTGAAGGGCCATTCTTTTGGGGAAAATAATATAGCCAGCATGAAAAATGGGGGTTTTATTCCATGGGCATCGTCGGACATTCAATGTTTGATCAGTACAAAGATTTAATATTCTCTTTAAGTGACAATGATGAGGAAACGCTGAAGAGCGAAACGTTTTTGCTGGAGAGGGACGAGAAAAAGCAAATTGAGATTTACTATGCACCTTTTGAGTATATCAATGAAAAGGCCAAAGTAGTCCTTGTCGGGATTACGCCGGGATGGTACCAAATGAGACAATCATTTTCTGCGGTCATGAGTTCGGATCCACAATGGGCCGATGAGAAAATTTTGAACGAGGTAAAAAAGAGGGCGAGCTTTTCGGGTCCCCTGAGGAAAAATTTAATTACAATGTTAGATGAACTTCAATTACAGAACCATCTAGGCGTTACTTCCACCGGAGAGTTATTCGGTGAGGCTAATCATCTCGTACATTTGGTATCGATTCTCTCTTATCCGGTCTTTTATAAAGGGAAAAATTTTAATGGGGCTACCCCCAATATTTTAAAGACAGAGATACTGAAAAAATATGTACTTCAAAATTTCACAAAAGAAATAACCAGTCTTAATCATCCACTCATCATTCCATTAGGTGTGAATGTTTTGAGAGTTCTGTCTGTTCTTGCAGAAAGTGGAGATGTTGATCAAAGACAGATCTTAAAAGGATTTCCGCATCCATCAGGGGGGAATGGCCATCGTCACAGGCTGTTCGCTGAAAATAAAGAAGCCATGAAACAACAGATCGAACAGTATTTCCGAACGTACGGCGGATAATTTAAACCTACTCAGATTCCCTTAATCCCCCCTTTCTTGATGCTAAACCAGTGTTTAGCTTCAGTTCGTTTTAGTTTACAAAATGGAGATGATTAGGTAAGGTTATACGCACGAACACTTTAGACCATCTATAAGTTTTGGATGAAATGAATAGAATCAGGGTGTATTCCTTAAAATAAATACTCATATTGACTAGAGGAGAATTCAACAATGACTACTAAGAAACCAGCACAAGTAACGAATGACTTTCATAAAATCGTAACGGGGCGCCGCTCCATCAAAAATTACGATAAAAATGTAAAAATAAGCCGCGAAGAAATGGAGGAAATTTTAACATTAGCAACACTTGCTCCTTCTTCCGTTAATATGCAGCCATGGCGCTTTCTTGTTATCGAAAGCCCTGAGGGTAAAGCAACACTCGCACCATTGGCTAGTTTCAACCAAAATCAAGTGGAAACCTCATCTGCCGTCATTGCGGTATTTGGCGATTTAAATAATTTTGATAAATTCGAGGACATTTACGGTGCAGCTGTAGAGAAGGGATATATGCCCGCAGAAGTAAAAGAAAACATTCATGCATCCTTTTCCGGCTATTTTGAAAAAATTTCACGTGAAGAGATGAAAGATGTAGTGTTAGTGGATGGAGGCCTTGTTTCCATGCAGCTGATGCTTGCTGCACGCGCCTATGGATACGATACAAACCCGATCGGCGGTTATGAAAAGGACAAAATCGCAGAAGCTTTCGGAATGGACAAAGACCGCTATGTGCCGGTAATGTTAATTTCAATCGGCAAGGCGGCAGACAGCGGACACCAATCTGTTCGCCTCCCAATTGATCACGTTGCACAATGGAAATAAAGAGTGTTATGAAAAAAAGAAGGGTGGATGTCCAATGATTATCATTCATGCAGTCTTTCATATTGACCCGGCAAAGAAGGACCGGTTTCTGGAGGAGATTCAGCCGTTGATTGCTGCCTCAAGAGAAGAAGAGGGGAATATTTCCTATCAGCTGCAAAAAGATACCGAACGTGAACATGTCTATATGATGGTGGAAGTGTGGCAGGATCAGCAAGCAGTGGAGAGCCATAACTCAACAGAACATTTTACGAAGTTTGTTGCTCAGGCAAAAGACTTCCTCACCGCTCCGTTGGATGTGAAAGCATTTGTAGGGCAGCCAGTAAAATTATAGAGTTCAACTTCCTGACAGGGGAGCCCCAAGCAGCATTTGGGGCTCCTCTTTTTTTTGCAGTCTAATTGGAAGGACCGATCCAATCGTTGAAAACCCGGCAGCAAATCGCTGGCGGGCTGCTGTTTTGATAGAATAGATGATCGAAAGCATTCCAATCACAGTTCAGCGTTATTTTTAAATTCTTCGGTATAAAATACGTCCTGGTAATCGCCCCATTTTATCTTTCGTTTAAGATAATCACGAAAGGAATAAGATTCTTTAGTTTGCGGTTCATTGTACAGGGCATTTATAAGGAATTGCAGTCGGGACTGAACCATAAAATAATAACGGTTATTTGTGGACAATACAGGGATTTCAATGACTTTTACCTTCTGTCCAACAACATTTTTGAATTCAAGGCTTTTATACAGCAAATAGATCATCTTCTTTGCAGGAGTTTTTTATAGTATAACCCTTTTTGTTTGCAACGTCTAAATATTTAAAAAATTATGGAGTTAAAAAAATCCAGACTCTAGTTTCGTAGAGTCTGGATAAAGCCTTCGCTTGCAAGCAGGCTGCCAATCTTTCTATGCGAGTCTGGTCTTAAAATCCTGATAGCCAAATTCACGCACGACTTGACAGTCACCATCTTTATGCTGCACGGCAATGGCAGGCAGCGGCATGCCGTTGAATGTGTTGGTTTTCACCATCGAATAGATGGCCATATCTCCAAATACTAATCGGTCGCCGCTCTTCAATGGCTGATCGAATGAATAATCTCCAATTACATCGCCAGTGAGGCAGGTTTGCCCGCCAAGCCGGTAGGTGAAAGGCTTTTCGCCAACTTCGCCTGAACCCAGAAGAGGGGGGCGGTACGGCATTTCCAATACATCAGGCATATGGCAGGTTGCCGAGGTATCAAGGATGGCAATATCGATTCCGTTTTTATGAAGATCCAGAACGGAAGTGATCAGGTAGCCTGCATTAAGCGCGATGGCTTCTCCTGGTTCAAGATAGACTTCTAATCCGTACTTTTCTTGCATTCTCTTAATGCAGGATTCCAGTCTCGGAATATCATAGTCTTCTCGTGTAATATGATGGCCGCCGCCAAAGTTGATCCATTCCATTTGCGGGAGCCATTGTCCAAATCTTTCTTCCACTGCATTCAGCGTTGTCTCTAAATCATCCGAGTTTTGCTGGCAAAGAGTATGGAAGTGAAGTCCGGAGACTCCATCAAGCAAGTCCGGACGAATATCTTCCTGCTTAACACCAAATCTGGAACCTGGTGAACATGGATCATAAATCTCGTGTCCTTCTTGTGTAGAACATTCAGGGTTGATGCGCAGGCCCACCTTTCTGCCGGCCTGCAGAGCTTTATCCTTGAATTTCTCCAGCTGCGAGAAAGAATTAAAGATAATATGGTCGCAAATGGAGATAATTTCGTCCATTTCATCGTCACGGTAGGCAGGGGCAAAGACATGATTTTCTTTACCCATAGCCTCGTGGCCGAGGCGGGCTTCGAATAACCCGCTCGCCGTGGTGCCACTCAAGTATTTTCCAATCAGGGGATACATGGTTGTCATAGAAAATGCTTTTTGTGCCAATACAATTTTGGCTCCTGTGCGCTGCATGACGCCATTCAGGATTTTTAGATTTTTTTCGATGAGTTCTTCATCGACTACATAACAGGGTGTTGGTAATTCCTCAAACCGCATCTTAACGAACGTACTCCGGCTTTTTCGCCTTGGAAGGCTCTTCATCCACCATAACAGGATTAAAGTCTTCTACCCATGGAAGTCCCCATTTATTCAACTCTTCCATGAATGGATCTGGATCGAACTCTTCAATATTGTAAACGCCGGCTTTGTTCCATTTGCCAGTCATAATCATGGCCGCTCCAATCATCGCAGGAACGCCTGTTGTGTAAGAGATAGCTTGAGAGCCAACTTCTTTATAGCACTCCTGGTGGTCACATACATTATAGACATAGTAGGTTTTCTCTTTGCCGTCTTTCTTCCCTTTAAAGATACAGCCAATGTTTGTTTTCCCGACTGTACGAGGTCCAAGTGTTGCCGGATCTGGCAATACTGCCTTCAGGAATTGAAGGGGAATGATTTGCTTTCCTTCAAATTCAATTGGTTCAATCGAAGTCATTCCTACATTTTCAAGGGCTTTCAGGTGAGTAAGGTAGCTTTGCCCAAATGTCATGAAGAAACGGATGCGCTTGAGTCCAGGGATGTTTTCTGCAAGAGATTCAAGCTCCTCATGGTAAAGAAGGTACATATCCTTCTCGCCAACTTCCGGGAAGTTGTAAACGCGCTTGATTTCCATTGGCTCAGTCTCGATCCATTCACCATTTTCCCAATACCGGCCGTTTGCTGATACTTCGCGGATATTGATTTCAGGGTTGAAATTCGTAGCGAATGGATAGCCATGATCTCCGCCATTGCAGTCAAGAATATCAATATATTCAATTTCATCAAAGTAGTGCTTCAGAGCGTAAGCAGAGAAAACACCTGTTACACCAGGGTCAAATCCGCTGCCTAAAAGAGCTGTAATGCCAGCTTTTTCAAAGCGCTCACGGTAATCCCACTGCCATTTGTATTCAAATTTTGCCGTATCTTCCGGCTCATAGTTTGCAGTGTCCATGTAGTGTGTTTTAGTGGCAAGACAAGCATCCATGATGGTTAAGTCCTGGTAAGGCAACGCAAGATTCATAACGATATCCGGTTTTACCTCTTCAATCAGAGCAATTAGTTCATCCACATTATTTGCATCCACTTGTGCAGTGGTAATTTTTGTTTTCCCGCCATCGAGCTTTGCTTTTAGCTCATCACATTTCGATTTTGTACGGCTCGCAATGCAAATTTCTTCAAACACATCACTGTTTTGAACACATTTATGAATGGCAACAGATGCCACTCCGCCGCAGCCAATAACTAGAGCTTTTCCCATAATTTCTATCCCCTTACTAATAGATTTTTAAAAAGAATTTCATCGAATTTCAACGAGGGAGTACCGGCCAGCCTGCAGAGTAACAGGCAAAGGTGATGGTCAGAGCTCATCACAACAAAAAAGCAAGTGCAAACAACGCGTATCCGCGCATCACACTTGCTTTAGATATAATCTTTAATATTAAAAAAGCATATGTATCTCCGTAACAAAAGCAGCCTATACAATAACCAAAAATGTCAGGACTTTTGTAGGAAAGCTCTTTAATATTCAGAATATATCATAAAAGGATCAGAGTCTAATAGCAAATAATTACTTTTTCCACTCTTATTGACCGTTTCACAAGTTGATGTGCAAAAATGCACTGGTTGTAAAGTAACCAACTTATAAAATTTGAGCTTTTAACTCAATCAATAAGGCAACTAAAGTTGCCAATCGGCATTTGACCCGGCTGTCCGTATGGCCTTAACTTCCTGAAGGGAAGTGATCAAAAATTATCTGCTTGGAAAGATCCAGTTATCTCGAATAAGTAGCTTTCCAATTTACGCAGTTTTTATAATAACACAAACAATCTAGATAGCAATAGAAAATTTTATTTTTCTTAAAAAAAACGACAGGATTAGACAAGCCTGTTTGCTTGAAGGGAAGTTTTCCGCTTGCAGCCTCACTTTTTCATGCAGGTAAGACAGGGGAACATCGGCAGCTGGGGAAGAAATCGTTAGTGATGGAAAGGGGGTCTTGTATTACTCCTTTAGATATATACGACGAAAAACCCCCAGTCAAAGAATGACAGGGGGATAATGGTGAAAGGTTATTTAAAGTTACATATAATCATGGACAGAATCATCGAAATAGAGCCAGTGATAATATTCAATCTGTGTATCAGTCATTTCGGAAATTTCTTTTTCATTAAATTTCTTTTTTTCTAATAAATTTTTCACTTTGAAATTTCTTTCAACTCGGCTCATAATAAATCCTCCCTTATGTATGAAAAGCAGCGAAGTGGCTGCTATTTGAAAACGCTTCCCTTTTGTTATTTTTATTATACATCTCAAAACGAGATTAAAACAATATCAAATTGAGAATGTTTTTTAAAAATTTATATTATTGTCCAAGATTAGAGGTGCTAAGGCTGATACAAGGGAAACCAGGGCCGGGGAAGCATTGCTGCAAGGGTAGATGGAATCAATGGTAACCAATGAAACCTTGCAGCGAAGCTTTTTTATCATTTTTTACAGCAGGGCTTTTTTACATGTTCATTTAAAGCATGGGAAATCCCAGGTGGAAAAAATTACATATTTACTGCTTCGAGCAGGGGCGGCGTGATATATTTTAGACAGGAAGTGTTCATTTAAGGGAGGGAGTAAGAATGGAACATGAAATAAAAGGCGTAATCAGGGAGTGTGACCTTGCCATTAAGCAGGAAGATTTTGATGCATTGATGGACTACTATTGTGAGGACGCGATTTTAGTAGTCAAACCTGGAAGAATTGCACGGGGTAAACAGGAAATTAAAGATGCATTTATAAAAATTTCCCAATATTTTCATAACAGCCTTGTACCAACACAGGGAGAGATGCTGATTTTAGAAGCTGGCGACACTGCCTTGGTTCTTTCCCAGACCCTTCTGGACGCAGAACAAAATGAACAAGGGTTCTCAATGGATAGAAGAGCTACATATGTTTTCAAGAAAAACTCACAGGGCAAATGGCTGTGTGCCATTGACAATTCATATGGCACGGATTTAATTAATACACTATAAGATTTTTTAAAATAAAGAAAAAGGGGCTCCATGTTGGTTCAGGAGCTCCCTTGTTTACTCTATTTAGAAGAGTGGTGTCTTTTTTAGGATACGAAAACAAAACCACAAAAAAGAGGGGTATGACTCCCCCCGCAATGTTTGATAAGAAATGGACTCTCTCAATTTATGTACGAAAAGATGAATGGTTAAATTATTGTTTTCCTGCCTGGTTCATTGCTTTATGGATGATTTCAACCACAAACGGATCCCGATTTTCCAATTCATTCAGGGTGACAGACCCATTCATTAAACTGTCGCAAATCTCATTGATATCTTCTTGAGCGGACACTGGGACTAGGTTCCAGGTCATCATTTTTTGAAGTTCATTTGCAACTCGTGTTTCCTGGGTCAATAAAAACACAACCTTTCCGGAGATAGTTCATATAGTGTTTGTTTACAGAGGTTTTTTATTCACGTGGATGTTTCTTGGTTTTTACTGTTCATGTAAAGGGGCTGAAGCAGAAGATTAGGTGGTGCAGCATCTTAGCTATCGAAGTTAAGAAGGAAAACCAAATGCATGGACAGAAATATAACATTAAATAATCAAGTAGAAAGCAGGACATTTATGGATTTACAATTTCTATTTCAAGAACCCATTATAGAAATCCAGGAATTAAGCCCTGGATATGAAGATCATGCCTGCGATGTATAGTTGGTTAAAACAGATAAACAAGAGGCAGTTGTTCGTTCTTCTAGACTTACAGGAGAGCCTGATAATGATTTTTGGTGGGGATGTAAAAAGCTGTTTGGAATTGATCCAAGGAAAGTGTATGAATTAGAAAAGGTTAACAACCTTTTAAACGACATAACCTCAATCCCAGTTCCTAAAATAATAGATAAGGGAGATGCTTTCTCAAGAGAATTTATTGTTGTGGATAAGTTGAACGGTGAAGTAGTGAAAACATTTATAGGACAGCCATCCACAGTATTACAGAGCCTTGGTGAAGGATTGGCCAGGATCCACCAGTACAAAGTAAGCTACGTTGGAAAACCCTCCGGAGATTTTAAAATAAGGCAGGAAGAGTTTCATCAACATTTAATTGATACAATGACTGAAATGGTATCTAGATTTTACGATAAACAGCTTCAAATAAAAAGGAAGCTTGCTGAGATAAATAACTTGGTACATGGATTACCCGCCCCTGAATATTCCACATTTGTTTTAGTTGATATGGATCCTACACAATTTTTAACAAATGGTAAAATAATAACGGGGTTGGTCGATACGGAGGCATATGTGATGGCTCCGAGAGAGCTGGACTTTATAGGCCTTGAATATGTTCTGGATGAAAAATCTGAACAGAATTTTAAGCATGGCTACGAAAAGGTTATGGAAATTCCAGATCTGACAAAATGCAGGATCCCTTATCGATACTTATATCGTTTATTGGGGCGGAGGTTCGGATGCGGCCTATACTTCCATAGAGAATGTGCCAACAGTGGACGGAATGGGTCCGCTTGGGGAATTTTCCCACAGTGAGACGGATGAATATGTGGATCTATCATCTTTCCCTAAGCGTACAGCCCTCCTGGCCAAAACAATTGAACGTTTAAGCAAGGTACATTAGGGTCAAAATGATCTCGTAGAAGAAGAATCAGGTCATCAAGTGAATAATACTCATTGGTTGCTAATAGTGATTTTAGGAAGTGTGAAGGAAGTCCCTTTGCACTTCTTTTATTTTTACTGAAGTTAGAATTCAATTATATCACCAATATCACCTTTGTTGTTTTAAAGGAATATTGCATAGAAAAGAAGCCAAAGGGGGTTTCTTTAAAAGCGGAATTGAATCAGTAAGGTAATATCCGTTGGTAAGCCCCTAATTAGAAAGCCGAGCGTGGGAAGTGGCCAGCTAGAAAAAGTAAGCTATCTAGTTAAAAAAGCATTTAGATAAAAAATGGGAATTCCTGTTCTTAAGTAAAGATTCCCCTCCAGTCAGCTGACTCTGAGGGGCTTTTCATTTCGGGGATGCTGATTGCTTCTTGAAGAAGACTCCTTTTGTAAAGCCACCAGTAAGATCATTCCAATGATGCAAGCCGTACCAGCCCATTGAAAAATACCAAAGGGTTCTTTTAACCAAAAGACCGTTGTCAAAACGGCAGCCAGCGGCTCCAGGCTGCCAAGAAGACTCGATTCTTTAGGAAGCAGACTTTGTAAACTTTCGATATAGAACCAAAATGCAAACATCGTGCCGAATAGGATAACGAACAGTAAAGATAAATAAGCTTCGAGAGTGAAGACGCTAACATCTATTTGCCAGGGCGGATGAATCAGGCTTAATGCAGAACCGCCTATAATCATTGCCCATCCCACAATGACCAGTGAATCGTATTGCTTCAGTAAAGGAACGGCATACAGGGTATAAAAAGCCAGGGCTACTCCCGATAATACACCCCAGATAATTGCAGCTGACGGCACAGATATTTGAGAGAGTGAACCGTTTGTTAATAAGAAAAAACAGCCAATTAGGGCAAGGGAAACAATCAACAGGTCCTGTGGTGTCAGAACACTTTGTTTGCGCACTAGTAAATAAACGATAATCATGACAGGTGCCAAATACTGCAGGAGCGTTGCTACCGCAGCGTTTCCGTGTTCGATGGACGCCATATAGGTATACTGAACCGCAAGCATGCCGAATAATCCGTAGATCATCAATTGAATGGCTGTCCTTCGAGATTTCCAAACACCAAGTATCTGGGAACGGTCTTTTCCGAAAAACTGAAGTGCTAAAAGCAAAACACCAGCAATTAGTAGCCGGACCGTTACCAGCCAATCGACATCCACCTGATACTGTTGAAAAAGTTTCTTCGCAACAGTGCCGCCGATTCCCCAAAATACCGCTCCAGTTATAACAAGAAAGATCCCCTTCCGTCTGTTCATGATTGATTCTCCACCTTTAAATATAAAAATCGTGTTACGATAGTTTAATAATAAGTGGAAAATCGCTAAATTAATACCTGAATCGAATGAAAAGTAAAAGGATATTGAGGTAGCCGATATGCAAATTAAAAATTTTATAGTAGATAAAAGTTTAAAAGAACTAACTCAACATCGTACCATGGTATTTCCGATTGCATGTTACGAAACAACAATTAACCAAAATAAAAACGGATATATCCCGCTTCATTGGCATGATGAATTTCAGTTTGTTCTCGTTATGAAAGGTGAAGCGATTTTTCAGATAAATGAGGAAAAATTGACTGTTCAAGAAGGCGAAGGGCTATTTATTAACAGTGGCAGCCTGCACATGGCCAGAGATGAAGTTCAATCAGGTTGTACGTATATATGTCTAAATGTCGTTCCTCGTTTCATTTTATCACAAGAACTTTATACCACCTTTGTAACCCCCTATATCCAGGCAACAAATATACCTTTTTTGCACTTGCTGCCCAGTGAGCTTTGGGGCGCCAATATTTTAGGTTCTATTCTCAAAATCAATCAATTGATCAAACAACATTCACCTTATTATGAAATTGACATCTGCGTTATCTTATCATTAATGTGGAAGAACCTAATTAGAAATGGTTTTAAATTAGAATATGAACAGGCCGAGTTATCAAAGAGTCATCGAATGAAGCAGATGTTAAATTGGATACATCTTCACTATGCCGAGAAAATCCTATTGGAAGATATTGCACGAGCTGGTCATTTAAGCCGTTCCGAATGCTGTCGTTACTTCAAGCGCATGTTGAAAATAACCCCTTTGAATTACGTAAACGATTATCGCATTCAAAAAAGTTTGATTTTATTGCAGCAACCAGAATCAAATGTCACAGAAGTGGGCTATCGAGTAGGCTTCAACAGCACAAGCTATTTCATTGATCGGTTCCGGAAGTCGATGAACATGACCCCATTCGCCTATAAAAAGGCTCTGTTATAAGAACTATGTTGATAGTTATACTCCTGTAAATTCAGGGGTATAATCAATTGCAATCGTATGAATGGTTGTCCGTGAATGCCGAAGATTTCCTTAACTTTCTTCAATATAACTCAAGGTTCGATAAACTGCATCAATAGCAAATCGATGATGGGTTGGAGCGTTCTATTTTCCCTTCTTTTGCTCCAACTTATGTGATCGATGAACATCATATGCTAGAGGATGACAGGTTGTAATGACGACACAAGTGTTAAACAAACCCTAACCCCAATCCCATTAAGTTTTTGCCTAATCCTATCAAAAAACTTTCTCGCTCGGCTAATATCAAGTAATATTAAATCATCTTAGATGAAGGGAAAAGGAGATTGATACATGTCTGTGACAATCGACAAGCAGTATGAATTAGGCAAACTTATAGAACGTTATACAGGTCAGAATGGTGTCCATGTTACCTCTATCCCATCATTATTTCTCATTCGTGAATCCATAATCACTGAACCTATCTCCAGAGTGAACGAGCCGTCCTTTTGTATTATCGTCCAAGGAGAGAAGGAGGTTATGTTGGGAGAGGAAATTTTCAGGTATGGTTCTGGTAATTACATTGTTGCATCCGTCGATTTGCCAGTAACAGGGCAAGTTATAAAAGCCTCACCTGATTCTCCCTATTTAGCACTCAAACTTGAATTTACACCGAGCGAAATTTTAGAGGCTGTAAGTAATACAGAAATTCAAACTGCAAAGAGAAAAAATCCGAAACGGGCGATGTTTATTAGCGAAGTGGAGCCATTTTTGCTGGATGCAGTAACCAGATTAGCTTTTTTACTGGACAATCCGAAACATATTCCGATCCTTGCACCATTATTTAAGAAAGAAATACTTTATTGGATTTTACAAGGTCCGCACGGAGAAGCCCTGGAGCAAATGGCGTTAGAAGGCAGCCATGCCAGCCGAATAAGAAATGTAATCGAGCATATCATTAATAACTATGAAAAGTCCTTTCGAATAGAGGATCTAGCGGAAATAGCGAATATGAGTGCCGCTTCGTTTCATCGGTATTTTAAAGAGATAACTGCTATGAGTCCAATTCAGTTTCAAAAACAATTGAGATTGCAGGAAGCCAGGCGTTTGTTATTGGCTGAATCATCAGATGTTGCGGATGTCGCATTCAGAGTGGGTTACGAAAGCCAATCTCAATTCAGTCGGGAATATTCCCGCATGTTTGGTTTCTCACCTAGAGCGGATATAAACCGACTGAAAGAGAACCGCATTTAAATGAACAAAGTGATTGAATAACTAAATAAGTAGATGCTTTAATTTGATTTAATTTCATCGAGTTAAAGTAGAATTTAATGAATAAAACAGCCAGACATTTTCTGGCTGCTTTTTTGTTTAACTATCAACAAATACAAAAAAAGGGAGCAGATGGCGAAAGCCGCTGCTCCCTTCTATTCGAATTTATTCTTTGGTCAAAGGTTTATTCGTTTTACAGGCTTTTTAGTGTATAAACCAAATAGAGGGTTCACATGGTAACCATAAGTAAACTAACTCAGGTTATTCCCCCATAGGAGGTTGAGAAAAATCACATAGATGGAGGTTAGACCTGTAAAAAGAATAAAGATAACCGGCAAATACCGATAGGACCGACTCTTTTTTATTGCGGTTATAAATACAACCAAGGATATCAATGCAACCAAATAATATAAATAAATCATTAAGAAATGAGTGAACGGTCCTAAAAACAATCCAAGGACCGAAAATTCCAGGAGAAAAACGAAAATTGCAATCGCAACCCATTTTAACCCGCCACTAAGAGAAACGATACACTTAATGGCCAGTATACCTGCAAGGACAATAAGAGCGGAAAGCAGCCATTGGTACAGGTAAAATAAGGACTCATTCTCCACTGCAAAATAATAACCAAGCGCTGATAACGGCAGGATCCCAATCAGCAAATAAATCGTTAGGTTTAAATACTTTTCTTTTTTCATTAACGTCATTTTGCATCTTCCTTTCTATGCATCCGTGTCCTCCTATTAACCTCCCAATAAACCATGGAAAACCCTATCTTCTATGGAGCAAAAGGAATGATAAAGTCATTAACAGAGGCACCGAGAAAATGAATAGGAAGATGTTCATGATCAAGCCTAGTATTCTGGTAAATCCTTTATAATTGATCTTTTGCAGCCAATATGCACCTAAAAATAAAAGAATGAACACATAAGGAAGAACGTTGCTCCCGTCAACAATCGCTGTAATCATCGCAACGATAATAAAAAGACCTGCAATTACATTAAACAAATGCCATTTTATGTTCATTTAAGTTCCTCCATAACCTGGGGTATGTTTTAACTCTGCTTACTTTTAATTAGTATATTACGCAGTTTAATTAAAATTTCAGTGAAATGGATGGATAGCAATCAATCATTCCCTCAAAAAATGTGGTATAAATTGGTATAAACCTATTTTTTCATATTCAACTGTTAATTTCAATTATTCAATTCAAATATGAATCATAACAGAGTTGCTATATAGGTTTAGATGAGTGTTTTTAGAAAGGAATACAGAGCGATCCTGAAACTTTCTAAGGACGGAAATAAAAAATTCCAGCTGCTTAGGCTGGAATTTTCAAATAATATGTCGGGGCATTATTGGTTGTTTTTATTATTGTCATGCTGTTGACCATTATTTTGCTTTTCACCAGTTAATGAATCCACTACATTTTCAAGCCCTTGACCAATTTTATTCATAAATCCACCGTTATTATTATCCTGGTTATTCTGGTTTTTATTATTTCTTTGACTATTATTTTGATTTTCCATTTTATCACCTCCAACATTCAGGATGTGCAAATTTAGCAAAAATTATCATAAAAGTTATTGCAGGGTATCTCAACGTTCCATTCTAGATAAAAAGGATTGGAAGATGACGGGGTATCCAACAGGATTGCTCCAATAACAAGCAAGAATGTTTCTTCGTTGACTGCCTTCGTACAGTGCCTTTCAGTGTCCCCGTTTGTTACAAGAATGGGGATCAGGAATTGGCACCTAATTTTTGGGAATCATATTCTTAAAGCAGGGTGTAGTTTTTAACTCAGAGATAAACACCAGATATCAATACTCGCGGAAAGGGGAATTACCTGATCTTAAAGGAAAAGTAAGGCTAGTAAGAGCAGTAAAAAAAGTTTACTGACCTAATTATTGAAAATCTTCATATGGTTTGGAGTGAGAGAACTAAGATGAAATCATCACAATACAGCTTTGAGTCAATATTAGGGGTAAACGTACGAGCCAGGAGGAAGGGAGAAGGACAAAATGTTAACCAATGTCCGAATCTCATTATACATAAGCAAATAAAAGGAGACCAAATTTATGTTCCATTAGATAGGAGGTTTTGGAATCCTTGAATTAAAACTTCTTAGGAGATCGATTTTCTAATAAAGCCAGGGAGTGAAGATTATTTCCATACAAACATTGAAATTTAACCTTCAGAATGAAAAGGGACAACTGATTGTAAAAGGTGAAATCAGCGGTGAAACGGAAATCCCCCTGTTTGATGATTTAAAGTTTGAAGCGGTCATTGCTTTGCTTCATGCAATTGACAAAAGGAACTTTACTGTTTCCGAAAAAGATCATTTATTTGATAAGTACATGGCAGAAATTGAAGAGACCGTTAAGGAAATGAAAAAATATAATCACTTTCAGGGAACCATTAAAACTGATTAAAATGACTTTGCCGTATAATCTGTTTCAGTATAATCTGTAATAATTTTTTAACCTCGACACTAAGTTCCGATCGTATCGGAACTTAGGAAGAAACCATTATTAACCTAGCTGCAGCTGATCCAAAGAAGGGCAGGATCCATTATCCGGGTTTGCAGGTTACAATGATCATAAAATATGAAAATATCATTCTAACTTTCGCCTTACAAGCTAAGGTTTGTTTAAAAAACTCTAGTAAAAAGCGTATAGATGATACGGATAAGAAAATGTATCAAATTTTTTGGAATGAGTATCACGAGCAGCTGCACATCCGTTCAGAACTAAAAGGCTAATTCGTTTTATAGTGCCTCATAACCTACGATGCTTCTTGGGCTTAGGAGAAGGGTAAACTAACGATCATGCTTTATTATCGAAAGAAAAGGTTAAAAGGATAGTAGAATCGCAAAGTGTTAATGCCAGCAAGAATGAAAAGTGGCGCGTAAATGGTGTAATTTGGAAAAGTCTTTATTTATTTAGCGACCGTATAGGGGGAGGAATTTGAATGTTTGTACATAAAATTAATGAAGAACTGTCATTAAAATTAATTGAATTAAGGGATGCAAAAAGCATATTTAAGTTAACAAACCAATCAAGAGAATACTTGCGGGAATGGCTGCCATGGCTGGATACTACAACAAAGATTGAAGATACAGAAGAATATATTAAGATGTCACTGAAAGGCATTGCTGAAAATAGAAGCCTGAATACCGTCATTCTCTATAAGGGGAGTCACGTTGGTGTCGCTGGTTTTAATGAGATCAATTGGTCAAATAAAACAGCCTATATTGGATATTGGCTCGGAGAACAATTTCAGGGGAATGGAATTATGACCGAAGTCGCCAAAGCCTTAACAGATTATGCTTTTAGTGAGTTACACCTGAATAAAGTTGAAATTAGGGCTGCTGTGGAAAATAAGAAAAGCAGAAGTGTTCCTGAAAGATTGGGTTTTGTAAATGAGGGGTGCATCAGGCAAGCAGAATGGCTATATGACCACTATGTGGACCATGTGATCTATGGAATGCTTGCTGGGGAATGGATGGTTCAAGAAGAAACACAAGAAGGTCGACGATGAAGGAAATCATCTTGTCCCTGTTTTATAGAATAAGGAATCTACATAGGAAAAGGATGTAAAGTTAAAGGGGCAGAACGGTTATTAGGGTAATGATGGTGAGATAATTTGGGAAAAACTTATCCTTGAATCTCTTGGTATTCATAAAAACTAAAATAGTTTAAATAATTATCCTAAGGGGGTGTTATTTATAGTTATAAATAAAAATAATGCTTTATTTCGAATCGCTCTGTTCCCTGTAGAGGTAGAGATTTACGGACTCGCTGGTCTGGCGACAGAGGTGAGCTCATGAAAGTAATGAAAAAGCTTATGAAGAATCGCAGGTTTTGGGGTTATGGTGCCGCTGTAGCGGTAACGCCATATTTGTTAATCAAAATCGCCTGGACTTTCGGTCTCTTACTGCCGACCGAACAAATGGACGATTCAAGTTGGCGCACTGCGAACGCAGTAACAATGGTTTTAGCTGCTGCTGGGATCCTGTTAGCATTGACCTTTAGCATGAAATGGGGTGAGCGAGTGCCAGCCTGGCTGGTCGCCTTGCCTGTCTGGGTAGGTACTGGTTTACTTATTCCTATGCTGTTGCTGGCACCTGTACTTGGTCCTGCTGCGATGATACGGGATCAACAGGCAGGAGCAGCTAACGTATGGGTATATGAGCAGATTTTCGTTATGATCTCACTGGTAGGAGTGGGAATCTGTCTGCCTTTTGCATTAGCTGGTTACGCTAAAGCGCGGTGGCCAGAGGCGTTTGCTGATCCAATCAAGAATGATTTATTTCCGGGGTGCAGCCAGAACCTATATGTCACTTTGGCCAGGCTTGTCGCGGCAGGCTGTATCCTGCTTGGATCTATTAAACTATTCTGGGCGTTTGGCGGAACGATTGGGATCCTTCCAGCTATGTTGGATAACAGGGATTTATGGTGGCGTCTATTGTCTTTGAGTACAGGTGTATGGGCCTTCGCAGGCGCGTGGGGTTTGTTGGCACTGATCACCCGACGCCGGTCGAAGAGGTTCTTCCCTCCTATGGCAGCCGCTTGGGTCTCGTCGGGAATGCTGTTCTCTTATAACCTCTTTAACTCCTTGGCCGCCACTCGGCCCGGTGCACAATCAGCACTTGAGAACCCGCTTGCATCTGTTTTAACCACAGAGTTAGGCAGCATCTTGGGAGTGACCATGGGAATAACTCTCATGATGATTCTGCACGACCGCCGGCAAGCCATGTGCCGTTCTACAAGGAAATAATGTTCACTTTATTAAATGATAGATGGCAAGCTGCTATCGGAGATTTCTTCGATTAAAAGGATCATGATAAAAGGAGCTTCAGTTAAGCGTGGGGTTGCAAAAGCACTCCTTTTTCTAATTGGGCAAACTCGGCAGAATACTGGAATAAGATAGTGGTAAAATGAAGAAGGTCAAAAGACTTGAAATAGAATCGAATTTAGTTTCGTACATTAAATGGTTATTAGTTATAAGGCAGGCAGGTCAAGAGGATGGAGTTCGAAGCAGTTATGGAGGAGCTACAATCATTAGGTAAGGAACGAAGCGCTCTTTGACGTCACTACAGGGCCATGAAACCATTCAACAAGATATAAAAACAAATCAAACTTTAGCAACAAGGAGGTTACGCAGCCAGCGTCGTTGTATGCTTGATTAACGTAGGCAAATGTTCTCATAATTAAAGAATCTCCAACAGAATACTGGAGATTCTTTAAGATTATTTTTTAAACTTATCCGGAAATTGCTTTACGACTCCCTCAGAGATCGTATCTGCCATTGTGATAATATGTGTGAGCCCTTCGTCTATGGAAACGATTCTTGCGTCCCAATCTTTTGCTAGGCTTGCTGATAAATCATTTGCCACTAATTTCAAATGCATATGCAGCAAATTTTTCAGGTCTTCATTTTTCAAATAGGGGTTTGCGCCGCTTAGGAAAACTGCTATTTCATCCGCATTCCTGTACCATTCTTTGTTTAGTTGATTCACCAAGGTTTCATTTCCACTTTTAGCACCATCTACAATCTTTCCCGCAATAACAATATGCTCCTTAAGCAAATCCGTAAGTTTGTTTCCGGCTTTCTCTCCATATACTGGCTTTATCGCGTTACCAATATCCTCCTGATTTCTCAAAAGCCTATTCAGAACCTGTTTTTGATCCTCCGCTCCTGCTGTTGTCGCACTTGTTATATAATTACTTGTCCACAATACATGATCAATCCAAAGTTTCCTGAATTCATTTTCAAACTGAACCTGAGATGTGCTAATGCATTCTATTCGTGGTTTAGCGTACGTACTAGTTGTTCCAGCCACCATGTTTAATGGAAATAACAAAATAAATCCAATTAGCAATAATTTTTTCATAAAAGCTTCCCCTTTCCTAGTTAAAGTGCCATTTTTATTATTCTTATGTGGAAAGTTTTTATTCCAGATAAAAGCTCAAATTACCCAGTCGTTCCCTAGATAAGTGTCTATAAAATGATAGGAAAAAAAGGGTAAAGAAGGTAAATCATTTTTGATGTTGAATATTAAAAGAAAATTATATCTTTAAACCGATAAACGAATAAAAAGAAAGCAAGGAGAATAAACAGCTGAAACCTGCCATAAAAGGGAAGAATCACGGCAATAAACCGGTTCTCTCCAAGTACCAGCTCCCATAAAAATGTAGAATAAGCTTTTGTTTTTGGTTTTTTAGGGAATCCTGAGATTCTGAATAAGGGGTTGGCCATATGTATCATTTGTATTGCAGGATGTATCAACGAACGTTAAAAGCAGTGATGAAGGTTCTTCCATGGCGGCAGCCTGAATTAGTAGAGGGAGAAAAAAGTCTAAGCAAGCTGCCTGGGCTGATCAAAAAGAACGGGGTAAAGAACGTATTAATTGTAACGGACAAAGGAATTACCAAGATCGGGTTAATGGATGGGTTGCTATATGAGTTAACTTCTATAGGGATAAAGTATGTTATTTACAACAAGACAGTACCAAACCCAACGATTGATAATATTGAAGAAGCATTAATGTCTTACCGGGCAAATGGATGTGAAGGGATTTTAGCATTTGGCGGGGGTTCGCCCATGGACTGTGCGAAGGGTGTCGGGGCACGCTTAGCCAGACCTGAAAAAAGCATTTCAGAAATGAAGGGTCAGCTAAAAGTGAGAAAAGCTATTCCTCCCTTATTTGCGGTCCCAACAACATCCGGCACTGGAAGTGAAGCCACACTCGCTGCGGTCATTTCCAATAGCAAGACGCATGAAAAATATGCTGTCCTTGATACGTTGCTGTACTGGATCCTCTGCTGACAGTAAATCTCCCACCACATATTACTTCAACGACCGGGATGGATGCTTTAACACATGCTGTCGAGGCATACATTGGCAGAAGTAATACGGAGGAAACAAAAAAGTACTCCAGGGAGGCGGTAAGCCTCATTTTTGATAATCTCCTTGAAGCTTATTCAAATGGGACAAATATAAATGCTCGTAAAAATATGCAGATAGCTTCTTATTATGCAGGAGCTGCCTTCACAAAAGCCTTTGTTGGCTATGTCCACGCGATTGCCCATACCCTTGGGGGATTTTACAATATTCCGCATGGCTTGGCAAATGCCATCATCCTGCCGCATGTTCTTGACTATTACAGCCGTTCGGTACATAAACCTTTGGCAGAGCTGGCGGATTTAGTGGGTCTTACGGAAGAAGCTGATTCCATGGAGGTAAAAGCCGGAAAGTTCATAAGTGCAATACGGGAGCGTAACAAAGCCATGAACATTCCGGAGAAAGTCGAAGGTATTGTTGATAAGGATATTCCTCTCATGGTAGAACGAGCACTAAAAGAAGCCAATCCACTTTATCCTGTACCGAGAATCTTGAACAAAGAGGATCTGTTTCATCTATACCAGGTCATTAGTAAATAACCACGGAGTTTATTGGGGGACCTAAGCGTGAAAACCTATTCAACCATTAGCAGAGTTGTATCTCCGTGTCTGGGTGGAAATAAACATCATTTTTCGGCTGAACGCGTTAAACTCATGAAGATAAGGGATGAGAATCCATTTATGAATGTTTTAAAGGTGGTTGGAATAGCCGGAGGGAGAAAGGGGAATTAACCGTTAGCCCTAACGGGTAGATAGACGGTCTGTATAAAAATATCAATAAAATATCGGGTGCGTTGATTGAACAGCAGAAATGGAGAAATATATTGAAAAAATAGACTTCAACAGGGAGATAAGCTGCGGGATTGAAATTTGTTTTCGCTCCCTTGCGTAGTGTTTACCTTTTTAGGTTTCAGCCGCTTTTTTAAAGGTTTCATATAAAAACAAAATGCCAAAGGAAAAGGAGCGAGCGAGTAATGAATAGCAATACCAAGAGCCATTTCCCTCGGGAAACCATTGAGATGATTATTCGAGAGAATTTCGGTAAGGATATCGCTGTGGATACGATTACCGAGTTGACCGATGGGTGGTTCAACGCAGTCTATATTTTATCTTTCGTCGGACAAGGCGTGAGGGGATTTAAGGAAGTTGTCATAAAGACTGGTGTTCAGGAATCTAAATACGTCCTTTCTTACGAGAAAAATATCATGCATGCAGAAATCCTTGTCTACAGCTTACTGCAGGACACAATCGTGCCGGTTCCAAAGATTCTCGTCCACGATTTCAGTAAGTCGCTCGTGGATTGCGATTATTTCATCATGGAGAAACTCCAGGGAGAGAATTGGATGAAAGTGGACGAAAAGATTACACCCGAAAATAAGGAGAAGCTAATTGCTGATATCGCCCGGTACACCGCTGCACTGCATAATATAAAGGGTGGTTATTTCGGATACATAAGGAATGATAAGGAGTTTCAGTTCTCGGATTGGCGCTCTGCGTTCCAAAACATGGTTCATATAGCGATCCGGGATGGGCGAAAGGGAGGCGTCGACCTTCCCTATGATTCTATTTTGGAAGCCTTCGAGCCCTTATGGGAGATTTTGAATGAAGTTAAGGAACCATGTCTTGTCAATTTTGACATCTGGAAAATGAATATTATGCTTGCGGAAAAAGACGGCGAATACTATATTGACGGTATTATTGACCATGAGCGGGCGTTTTACGGCGACCCCTACGCCGAATTTATCTCCCTTCAGAATATCTGCGGGGATGTGGAGCACAACAATGTATTCAAGGAAAATTACAGCTTATTATCCGGCAAACCCTTCACCTTTACAAGAAATAACAAACTGCGGTTTTATATGTACAAAATTTATCTGTCCCTGCTTATGGGGGTAGAGGTATACCGCTATAATGAAGAGGACACCAAACGTATGCTGAAGGATTGTAATAAAAAGATTGCGAATAGTTTGGCGGAACTGAAAGAATACCTTGAAAATTCCTGACCGTTTAGCATAAAGTTTGAGGTTTCTCTTCAATTTAAAAATGTTGCCAGGGATTGTATTAACAGTAGCTGCTGTTATTCTCTTTTATATCGGTTTTGTTAACTTTAGAGGACTTGAAGGTGCAGCTTTTGGTATTATTGATTTCATTTTAACCATTTTTTCAATTATATCTTTTAGTATAGGAAAGAAGGATACAACTAATCAACAATCTGGTATATAAAAGGGATTGGTAATTTCTTTTTCGACCAATGGTTTAAAGATGACTTGGCATTTATAACAAAGACAACTCGCCAACTTGAGGCGAGTTTTGCTTTTTTATATGCCAAATACGATGTCAAGAGGGTAGGCATTTCGATGGATTTTTAGGAAAGCAGCTCTAAACGGATCCCTTTAGCATAAGAGGAAGTGCTCAATTTTTCACACTAAACTCTAACAATATTAAGGAAGCAATAACCTGTACTTGTCCATTAAGTCCCCGGCATACATACTGATCACCATTAAGAAAACAGCTAGTCCAATGTACAGAACACCCCAAATGATTTTTGTCTTTCGGTCAGATACATAATACGACCGATCATTTTCCAATTGCTCTTCATGTTTTTTAATTTCACTTTCGTATAGTGCAAGAACCAATTCCTTCGGTTCGGTATCGATCGTTAAGATATGTTCCAACAACATGGAATAGGTCCTTATTTCCACTTGTGTTTTGTATTTTTTAAAAAAAACGGTAACAAATACCATTAGTGTTTATATAAGTAATTATGATTAGGTGAAACTAACCATTTCATTTGAGGTTGGAGTCAAATAAAATATATTATTATTTATAATAGAAGAGGGGGATAGATAAAGATGTTTAAAAAATCACAGTGGTTGATTCTGTTATTGCCCGTGTTAATGTTAATACTTATCTCTGCTTGCAATAAAGTAGGCGTTCGTACAGAACTGTACGAAGGGAAAGCGTTAACCATTGGAGTTGTTGGAAAACCACCTAAGGTTAATGAAACGGATATAAAATTTAACAGAATCCAACTTACTGATATTTTAAAAGAAGATTTTCATAAATCATACGATGGTATTTTTATTATGAAGGATTCTCTTTATGAAGCATCTGAGCCAAAGTATGCAACGGTATACCCAAATTCTCCTATCCCCTTTTTCTTTATAGAAACTGAAAAGTCATATCTCCCTTTCGTTGATAAGGAATTATCGTACAAAGGTGCAATTACTGTTAAAACAAAAAGTTATGCCACAGGATATTTAAAGGAAAAAGAACAAATTACCTACTGGGAATATGGTTTATATAACGATGAAGTAAACGACAACAACATCAGAGACGCTTATAGTAGAATTTTTAAAACTATTAGCGAAAATAGATATAAGTAAGAGAACATGAAATCCTCCATTTCAAATAGGGGGATGCTTGGAATTAAAAGAGAACACCAATAAGGTGTTTTTTTTTCTTGGCTGTTTTCGTAAGGATTGTTGCTAATCATACAAAAGGGGTTTAATTACAATTTTATACTATCATTAAATAAAAATTTCTTATTCAACTAAATGGCAGGATAGTTGAAGAAAAAATAAGTTTACAAAAAAGCTTTTAGTTATAAAATTCAATTGAATTGACAAATCGAACTTTATCGATTTATAATGTGAACATGGACAAGTTAAATATCTTTAAATCACTTTCAAATGAGGCTCGATTACAGATTTTAGAATGGCTTAAAGACCCTGCTGCTCATTTTGGACCACAAGATGGAATTGATTTGATAGAAGTAGGTGTGTGTGTTAGTCAAATAACAGAAAAATTAAATATGACACAATCTACTGCTTCCCAATACCTATCAACGTTACAAAAAGCTGGTTTAATAAAGGCAACAAGAATTGGTAAATGGACTTACTATAAAAGGG
This sequence comes from Mesobacillus foraminis, assembly GCF_004340465.1. Lineage (GTDB taxonomy): Bacteria > Bacillota > Bacilli > Bacillales > Cytobacillaceae > Mesobacillus_B > Mesobacillus_B foraminis. The sequence goes on from NZ_SLVV01000014.1 coordinate 106,114, forward strand.
ATGAGGAAGCCATAAAAAATCTTGGTTTATACATTCAAACAGACCTGTAAAAACAACTAAATTCGGATAAGAATTTAGTTGTTTTTACCATCTAATATATCGACAATTCTTAATATGTTTATATATTTTTTATCAAAACATATCGACAATTCTTAATATGTGCATTTGAAAAGTGTGATTTAGGATAATTTCCTTGTTAACAAATAAAATTATATATGAAGAGAGGATTTGAGCTCATGAAAGCATGGCAAAGACAAGGCGTTGGATTAGAAAATTTAAAATTGGTGGATTTACCTACACCAGAACCTGGACCGAAACAACTTCTTGTTCGTGTAAAGGCTGTTTCACTTAACTTTCGTGATAAAGCAATTGTTGATGGGGTTTATTTGCCGCATCTAATGACACAACCATTCGTACCTGTATCGGATGCATCTGGGGAAGTAATAAAAGTAGGTTCAGAGGTAAAGAAGTTTAAAAAAGGCGACCGTGTAACTTCTCATATGTTTACTAAATGGTTGGATGGAACTCCAAATAAAGATGATGGTGCCCATGCTTTAGGAGGACCAAAAAATGGCGGGTTAGCAGAATACATGCTGCTTGATGAGGACGCAACAGTAATGACACCAGCTACCTTAACTGATGAGGAAGCTTCGACACTTCCTATCGCTGCATTTACTGTTTGGTTTTCATTAGTGGAATATGGAAAAATTAAAGCGGGAGATACTGTGCTTGTTCAAGGAACTGGAGGAGTTTCGGTATACGCTGTTCAAATTGCTTCAGCACTAGGAGCAAAAGTTATTGCAACTAGCAGCAGCAACGAAAAATTAGAAAGAGTAAAAGCACTGGGTGCAAAAGAGGTTATAAACTATGCAGAGACTCCAGATTGGGAAAAAGAAGTATTAAAAATTACTGAAGGTAAAGGTGTAAACCATATTCTAGAAGTAGTTGGTGGTCAAAGTATTAACCGTTCAATTGAAGCTCTTGCTCTTCAAGGTCATATTTATATTATTGGTTTCTTGGAAAGTATGATGGCAGAAGTGAATGTATTCTCATTATTAGCAAAACAAGCTCATATCCAGGGGATCAACGTAGGACATCGTAGAGCTTTTGAGGATATGATTAGAGCTTTTGATGAGCTTGATATTAGACCTGTCATTGATACGGTGTACTCATTTGATGAAGCCCTTGATGCGTATAAACACCTGTATAAAGGGGCATTTGGTAAAATTGTAATAAAAGTTTCTGAGTAAAGAAAGTTTTTAACAACTAAAATACAAAAGTCCTTGGGTATTTACCAAGGCTTTTATTGTTTATAAAAAAAGTCGGAATATTAGAATGTGAAGGAATGTACTTAAATTAACGGGTGCGTTTATCCAAGAACCAGCTGCCAGAAAAAGCGGCTTTTTTCTTGTTCAACTAAAGAGAAGGTAGATAATTATTGATGTTGAATAATATTAAAGAAAATTATATGGGAGAGGAAAATTTTGCTTACTAATTTGTACTTTGTACGACACGCACATTCTACATATACACCTGATGAATTAGGAAGACCTTTATCTAATAGAGGTATTGCTGATGTAGAAAGAATTACTAACATTCTTGAAAGAGAAAACATAGATATTGTCATGTCCAGTCCATACAAGAGGGCGGTTCAAACAGTTGAGGGAGTCGCAAAATTTATAGGTAAAGAAGTTACAGTCGAGGACGGATTTAAGGAGCGGAACTTATCTGTAAAACCTGTTGAGGAGTTTAATTTAGCTATTACAAAGGTATGGGAGGAACCTGCCTTTTCTTGGGAAGGTGGAGAATCTAATATTAACGCCCAGAAACGGGGGATTAAGGCAACTTTAAAGGTATTAGAAACTTATGAAGGTAAAAACATTGTTGTAGGAACACACGGTAATATAATGGTACTAATTATGAATTTCTTTGATGAAATATATGGTTTTAGTTTTTGGAAAGACCTTGATATGCCGGATATTTACAAGTTAACATTTGATAAAAAGAATCTGAAAAAAGTTAATAGAATTTGGAATAGGACATAGGATTGTTATTAAACAAACGGGTGCGTCGATCCAGGAAGGATTAAGCACCTTTTTTGTTGAATTCCTTATTGAACAAAATGAATCGCTATTAACGTAGATTATTTTTTCGGATTATTATCTTTTATTAAATTAGGAGGTAATTTTTGGTATATACAGAATATATTTATGAAGTATCAAGTGAGGAGGGTGAATATGTTTCAAACATTAGATGGTTTCTTTAAATTATGGAATTTTGAAGCAGATGCCACTCAGAAAATTCTTAATCAACTTACAGATGAGTCTTTATCCCAAGAAGTTACATCTCAAAATTGGACATTAGGAAGAATAGCTTGGCATACTGTAACAGCGATTGGTGTTATCTCATCTCGAACTGACCTTACCCTTGACGCACCTACACATGATTATCCTGTGCCAACCTCAGCAAAATTCATCTCTGATAGCTATCAACAAGCAAGGAATGCTTTTTCACAAGCAGTAAAAAATCATTGGAGTGACAAAAATCTTAGTGATGAACAAGATGTTTTTGGACAGAGATTGTCCAATCTCGAACTGTTAACTTTTTTGATTCAACATCAAATTCACCATCGTGGACAAATGACCATTTTGATGCGGCAAGCAGGTTTAACCGTCCCTGGTCTTTATGGTCCATCAAAAGAGGAATGGGATATGATAGGTAGGGAAGCCCCTAAAATGTAATTAAACTTTTGGAAGATAAATAATATGAACTTTAGAAAAAAGAATACGATAATATACATCTGGGTTGCTAACTGTAGCAGCCTCTATTTTATTAATACAAGATTGTGAAAGAATATACTTAAGTAAACGGGTGCAAGAGTTAAAGATGGGATCGCTGCGGCGATCTTTTTTCTTATGGAGCTAAAAGTTAGCGGAAGAAGGAAACAGAAAATAAAAGTAGAATTTATTTAAAGGATCTAATTGTTATTCCCAGTCAGAATAGTTAAACAACCATTAATTAATTGGGAGTTAGAAGATGAAAAATAAAAAAAGAAATAGAAATGGCTTTTTAAAAGATACCCTAATTGAGTTTATATTTGAAGTGGTATGGAGCATCTTAATGATTATACCAAGAATTATAATTCGATTAATAGGGAAAATTTGGTGAAATAGTTAGTCAAAATAGAGCTTACGAGGGCGATTGCAAATAAGAGCAGTCGTTTTTTTAAAAAATAAGACAAGTTCTCCTGTAATGAATGAACTGAAAAAAGGATAAGTTTGTGAATAAACGCACTTAAACGAAAGGGTTCTATAGCTAAGGATAGGAGCTGTCTTTAAAGGCAGCTTTTTCATCTGGAATCATCGGGGAAGGATAGTGGAATAAAAAAGTCAATTATAGGTTAACTGCATAAATCAGTTGAATCTATTGTTCTTTTAGAATCTAGTAATACAAAACAAGAAAGTAATAATATAAGCGGTAATAAAATAATGAAGGCCGTTTTCAATAGAGTGCAAGATGCTATCAAGAATGGTTCCACCATTACATACCTATCCAGTTCCGTTGATAGAGCTTTCAGATCAATGGAACGTCAAGCCTTACATATGGAAAACAACCGTCAAAAGCATTAAGAAAGAAACGTGAAGATGAAGCACGTGAATTGTTAAATCCCATCAAAGACGTACCATTTGTTAATTGGTTAGAAATGTAGGAAAAAACCTTCCGTATTCCCTTATGTTTAAGGGGGGGCAGCCATAACGCCATATAGCCCTTGCACCAACTCTTTTAGGGCTGGTACATACTACAGCGTATAATGTCGGGAATATGCGAATAGTTATAGGTTATATTATAGGTTCTTTACTCATCACCTCGGAGGTGGAATCGTAGCAAGCCTAACATCCTGTAATGAAAAAGAATTTTTTTGGAAAGAGCGTGAGAGATGAAGTACATAAGAGCAGATTGGACATGTTTTGATCCGCGTTTGGATATGAGCCGAATTTTTGTGGAAGGCTGGTTTCAGTGGTTGAAGCAACTGACTAAAGATAAGGAGAAGCTGGTTCGGGCGTTTGCCCATTGTTTTGTCTTGGAGAATTATTATGTGGCGGTAGCCGATGGCGAGGTTGCGTCTTTTGTGGCTGTCACGGATCGAAAGTCGCCGTTTATGGCCTTGGATAAGAAAGTCTTGAGGCGGGAATTGGGTCTGTTGCGTGGCACCATTGCTTATGGGGTTGTCAATAAGTATTTAGCGAATCCTGTCTATCCGTTTTCCTTGGAGGCTGGCACCGGTTCCTTTGATATTGTGGGGACGGCTCCTAAGTTTCGGGGCCAGGGAATTGGCCGTGGCCTGATGCTGGAGGCAATTAAGGACCGGGATTATGGCAAGTATGTCATCGAGACTTATGACACGAATCACAGCGCGATTCGCCTGTATGAGAAGGTTGGTTTCCGGGAATTCAAGCGGGTGCCGGAGAAAAATAAACGAGCCGGGTTTGATTATGCTGTTTACTTAGGGTTAGAAGTTGATTAAATCAGTCTGTTTGATACCAAAAAATATATTCCATTGTTGTAGATGGAGAAGGCTGGGTTTGTAGTGATAATGAATTAAAAATGAATATAAAAGCTAACGATATAGTTTTTGGGAAAAAGGTGAAGGACACGAAACACAGCAACTGCCACTGGACTGACTGCAATTGTAATTGAGTCTGCCAATTAAAGAACATAAATAAAAAAATTTGTTGAACTAATCTTTACTTCAATACCAGGAGCTGATCAGCAGCCCTTTTTCTTACGGAACTAAAGGGAGTTGAATAAGTCAGTGTAGTCAGAGAAAACTTATTTTCTTGATGTCTCGTGTAACAAGATTTTTCAATAGAAGAAGATGATTATCCGAACATAGAAAATCAATAATGGTAAATTGACAAAATACGTTTCAGGTTGTATTATAGACAAATTAAGTCTGTAATTAGAGGTGACTAAGTTGAAATACTCTAAAGCAACCAACTACGCATTGCATACGATGGTTTATCTCCTTCTCATCCCTGATGGGAAAAGCATCGGGGTAAGACCATTAGCAGAATTTTTAAGAGTGTCTCCCACATATCTTTCGAAAATTTTGACAAAACTTGTAAAAGCTGGTTTTATTGAATCTGCTACTGGTGTTAATGGAGGCTATAAGCCAATAAAGAACAGATATGACATTACGTTCCTTGATGTCATTCATGCCATAGAAGGACCAGCTTCAATGTTCAACTGTAATTTAGAACACATTGCATCTGATAATCAAAACTGTTTAATTGAAAAAGTGATGGTCAATGCCGAACTCAAAATGGTGACTTATCTTAAAGAAAAGAAAATTAAGGAATTAACTGAGAAAGTTGACTCAAGCGTAATCATTTTTATTAACAATGAGTCCAAATAATTTTTTTGTCTTAATTATAGATAATAAAGGTATTTAATATATTTAATTAAAAGGAGCGTATATTATGCTAGATTGTGTAATTGTAGGTGGAGGTCCAGCAGGTTTAAACGCTGCACTTGTATTAGGTAGGGCAAGAAGGAAAGTGGTTTTATTCGATAGTAATTCTCCGAGAAACGCGGTGACCCATGAGTCGCATGGCTTTATAACAAGAGATGGAATTAAACCAAGTGAATTCAGGAAAATTGCTCACCATGACATAGCCAAATATCCTTCTGTAATGATTAGAAATGAAAAAATTACTGACGTTAAAAAAAAGGGGATGTTATTTGAACTCGTGACAGAAGAAGGGGAATGTATTCAAGCAAAGAAAGTTATTCTAGCGACTGGTCTAAAGGAAATCCATCCGTCCGTGGATAACCTTATGAATTATTACGGAAAAAGTCTTTTTAGTTGTCCTTATTGTGATGGCTGGGAGTTGAAAGACCTTCCGCTTATAGTGTTAACAGAATTCCCACATGCTTTCCATTTTGTTAAAATTGTTTATAATTGGAGCAAAGACTTAATCGTTTGTACCAATGGACACAAGGTTTTAACTACGGAGCAAAAAGAAGTGCTTCAAAGAAAAGGTATAAAGGTATCTGAACAAAAAATCAAAACTCTTGTTGGTGAAAATGGATTTTTAGAATCCGTAATTTTTGAGGATGGTCAAGAAGTAAAGAGGAATGGCGGATTTGTGACACCCCAATGGATTCAGGCTTCACATTTGGGTCAATCTTTAGGATGCGAAATAAACCAGCTTGGCGGAATTATAACAGATGAGTTGGGCAGGACCAATATTGAAGGTGTTTATGCAGCAGGTGATACATCAGTTATCGCTCCTTCACAAGTGATTATTGCGGCGGCTGAAGGTAGTAAAGCCGCAATTGGAGTGAATACAGACTTAACCCAAGACGAGTTTTAATTCAATCATTATTAAAACATTGTAAAGCAATGTACTTAAACTAACGAGTTTTTTAGTCAAATAAGGCTTAGGATTTATAACAAAAAACTCACCAATTCACTAGGTGAGTTTTGCTTTTTTAGATGCCAACAGGATGGTGAATTTACGTAGTTGTACGTTTTTAGGGGAGCAGTCAAAACGAGACTGCCTATTATGGGCAGATATGTTGGTTTCATCAGATTATCCTAACAGATTAAGGAAGCATTGATTTGTATTGGTCCATTAAATCCCCGGCATACATGCTTGTTGCAATCAGGAAAATGGCTAGTCCCACATAAAGGATACCCCAAACGATTTTTGTCTTACGGTCTGAAACATAATACGACCGTTCACTTTCCAATTGCTCTTCTTGTTCTTTGATTTTATTTTTGTGGAAATCTAGAACCGTTTCTTTTGGTTCGGTATCTATCTTTAAGATATGGTCCATCAATAAGGAACGGGTACTTATTTCCGTTTCGATTTTGTATTTTTCCTTCTTCTTTTTATCCTCTAAAACGGGAATGAACCAACCATTCATCTTATATAATTTACGCTTCATGTAATCAGCTTCAGCATTCCATTTATTAATGAACCCAATTCTTTCGTCAAAAGGTGCTGCTGTGAATTTCTCAAACTCCTCCATCGCAAAGCGGTTCGCATCGATAACAACCTGTCTTTTAAAAGCATTCATTTCTCCGCGGAAATCACTCCACCATTTTCCGACTCCAAATAACAGAAACAATATTAGAAGTGGATTCGGATGGAAGAATAAGTACAGTATCATACCAATTATCCCTAATGCCCAAATTTTTGTTGAAATGACGCCGACAATTCTCCCTCCGTCCAAGGGATGGACAGGCATAAGGTTAAACAGGTTTAATAAGGCACCTAGCGTAATGACCAACAACCAGAATGGATTATCGGTCATAATGAACAAGGGGATTGCTGGAAGGAAGGCGATCGTCCCTAAAAGCGGACCGCCATAAGCTAAATATGCCTCAGTGTTGGCGTCTTTTGGTTGCTCTTTCATGGAGATAAAGGCTCCCAGGAAAGGGATGAAGATGGCTTTGGATGTTTTGACCCCTTTTCTTTTAGCCGCAAGCAAGTGTCCCATTTCATGCACATAAATCAAGTACACAATAACACCCGCAAACTTCCATCCGTATACAAGGGCATAGGCACCCAAAGAGACAAAGATGGAGATTAAACTCCCGAACTTGGCTAATTTTAACACAACAAATAGCCATTTCATCTTACTTAAAAGGAACAGCCCTACTGCTCCTAATCCCAGCCACGTTTTTTTTAGTTTTGATTCTTTCAAAGGTGTACTCCTCTCAAAAAAGGTAAACAGTCATTTCTTGTCTTTATAGATCAATTATTAATGAAATAAGGAAACGGTACATTCATTATGTAGACATTTTTTTTGCTGCATATTAATGTTTAATTGGATTTCCCCCTTTTTCCTCCTTCTATACGCAATGACTCCGACATAATCAACTAACCGATTCAAACGGTTCTTCGGTCATTGAATTTAAATGCAGCGTATCAAAAGAAGTTGGAAATAATTGATTTCGAAAAAAATTATGGTGAAAAGATTGCATTCCTTATTTATCATCTATGAATACGAAATAACTAAAGTGAGGTTTCAAAAATGTCTAATCTCACGAATCGAAAAAAATTAAGGGGAGGGTTTTTTGAATAACCTATATCTATATTGGAGGATATTTGTCATAGTGGCGTTAGTGGGGCTTTTCTTAACGAATCTTATAAGTCAATTCATCTCCCTGTCATTTCTTTGAGGAGTGAAAACCTTTATTCGGATTCCTTGGCTAAGTTTACGGAAAAATAGCATTTTAAATGGTGAAGAATTGTGCTAAACCAAACGGATGCAAGATTAAGAACCGGCTGTTATTCCAGCCGGTCTCTTTTCTACTTTCAACAATAAATAGGGCAGTAGTTTAAGAAAATCATCTATTTTTCTTCGTGAAAATTTATTTTTCGATGGCTAATCTGAAGACTAAAATGGCAAGCAGACTGGTCAATGGAGTCATGATCAGCTTTTCAAATCCAGAGCTTGAAACTGAATTTCCTATTGTATTAAGCACCATAAGAGCAAACAGGACCCAAGTGGCCAACATCACCGTCCTTCTGAACTTTTCTTTAAAAACATATCCTGCTTTTATCGCAATAATTGAAATGAAAAGTATTTGCACAACTATTGATATGCTTTCAAATAGGATTAAATCCGCCTCGTTCTTTAATCTTCCTCCCCATACAAAGCTATATGGAAGAATTTTAAGTAATATCAGGATATGCATCAAAAGTGCTGATAGATTAATGATTAAAATAAGATTACTTGCCAGTGTGATACTAATCATTTTTTTCATTTCCATAACCTCATTCCATTGAATTAACTTTATTTTCTAAATAAAATATATTCAAATAGTAAGGATTTATGATGTAGGTAATCGGAGGATTAGGCTAATTAAATTCGTTATTAAGTACGGTGCAGGGGAGTAGAATAGGGCTTCTATGACATCAGCTAAAATAATTATTGAATTGGGAACAATTTGATATCTCAGTCGTATTAAATAAAAAGGGGGAATTGGCATAGGTAAGATGGTAAGCAGCATGATAACCTTAGTTATAATTGGAATGATCAATTTTGGTATCACTTTTATTACTGATCTAGGATTTATTGAATCATCTTTTTTTGTCGGACTAATAAGTGCAGTAAGTATCTATTTCTTTTCATCATCGGGTGGGGTAACAAGCCGTAATTTAGATAGGCAAGTACAAGGGGGGGTTGGGATTAAAGTTAATTCGCCGGAGAAAAAATTCTACCCTTCATATGCATTTTTTGCATCTATTGTTTACCTAGTAGGGGCAACAATCGCAACCGTTATTGAGTACCAAGAATATTTTTTATAGACAAAAGCTTTTACTTAATCAACTACAGGATGCAAAAGCAACTTGATTTAGCGTGATTTTTTCTTCTACAAGAAATCAGTTTTATTTTATAACAGGACGGGCATTAATCAGGTTAAATTTGCGCTCTTTAGGTTGAAAGAGATGAATAATCGTTGTAAAGGGGACATCACCTAATGAAAACCAATAACTATTTAAAAGCCCATATTAAAGAGTTGGAGGAGAAATTATTAAACCCAGAAGTACGTTCATCGAGAACGGAGCTAAAAAAATTATTGGCTGATGATTTCTTTGAATTCGGAAGTTCAGGGAAGGTTTTGTATAAGGATGAAGAGATCGGTGAAAGCGGAATAGGAATAGTTAGGATGACATTGAGTGATTTTGATGTTCACCCTCTATCGGATTCCGTCTTGTTAGCGACATACAGCATTTTCAATGAAGAAAGTAAACAACATTCTTTGCGCAGTTCTATATGGAAACTTAACGAGGGTAAATGGAAAATGGTCTTTCATCAAGGAACAAAAAAAGATCCTTCAGCTTGAATACCTTTCTTGATAAACAAGGTTTGTTGCAGAGGGTATTATTGGAAGAGCTTCATCCTTAGAGGAAGTAAAGCTCTTCTAACAAATTCCTTTTAACTGTATGAATGATTAAGGTGGTAAAGTTAAGGACTAACTCTGTTCTGCAAAATAACGTTCTACCGCCAATTTAAACGAACGAATGAAGAACGAGATTGCCTTTTTACTTATTTCTGCATGGGGGTTTATAATATCAAACCCATGATAACAGCCTTTATACAACTCAAAGTATACTGGGATACCTGCTCGTTTTAAATTTTCAACATACATAATCGTTTCATCTCTGAAAGGTTCGATATCACCTACAAATGTAATGGTAGGTGGAAGGTTACTATAATCTGTTGCCCTGGCAGCTGCAGCATATGCAGGCACATTTTTCTCAAATAATTCACCAAGATATAGCTTCCATGCCCATCTGTTGGTTTTTGAATTCCAAATAGGAGCGTTATTATCTTTAGCGGATTCTGTTATCATTCGGTCATCTATCATTGGATATAAAGGCATTTGAAAAGCAATATTTACTTCTTGTTTGTCCCTCGCATAGTGAGTAAGTGCAGTAGTTAATCCCCCGCCAGCACTCTCCCCGCCTACGATAAGTTGATTGTCCCTAATCCCAAGTTCGCTTGCATGACTTTTCATCCATAAAAGGGCAGCGTAAGAGTCCTCTAATGCAGCCGGAAATGGAGCCTCTATTGATAAACGATAGTCAGGGGCTATGATTACACAATCGCTTGCCTCTATTAATCTTTTGTAAGTGTCCGCAAATGTTTCAGGAATCCCTTGTGCATATCCTCCGCCGTGCAGCCAAAGGACACCAGGTACATCGGTTTTTGGATTAAGCGGTTTATATATACAGATACGTAATTTTGAGCCATCTTTCCGTGTAATCCACTCTTGACTAGAGTATAATCCCTCAATGGCTTTTCCTTTCTGTTTCTCCATTCGTTTATTAATCGCATGCATAAACTTTATATACTTGGCTTCACTGGATTTATTTATTAAAAGATTAAAAAGCTTTCCTCTGATTCTCAATTGTTTATCAATCATTTTATTACTGACTTTCACTAAATGTCCTCCTCAGAGTGCATATATTACTTCTTATATAAATTATATTAGGGACAGGGTGTATAATAATCAACTGGCAGTTCGGTAAATTTTGATATATACAATCCTTCGTATTGCAGGGCTGCTTCGAGAGTAATTCCGTCTTTTTTCGCCTTCAATGGAAATTGGATCTTCATGGAGGATATCCCTTTTAGGAATAAAAGTGGATGAATAAGTTAAATGGATACGAACATCCCCAATGCAGAAAGGGATGGTGTTAATCCGCCACATTTTTTTACAAGGTTTTCTTTGTAAGGATACTACTTTTGAAAAAGACAAGGAATAATTTTACTATTTACGTATTATATAAACAGGATATCTTATACAGATTAGTATGATATAGGTGGGCAGATAAAATGAAACTATTAACGATTGGTTTAACTTTTTTATTATCAAGTTCAATTATCTATGGTTCAACATTGATTTCTGCATCATTCTATTCTCAGGTGTTAGCAGGTACTGATGGTCTGGGGTGGGATAATAGATACGGAGTCTACGGAACTGCTTTTAGAGAGACAGGGACATTTCCAGTTATACTTTCTATTTTATTAGGGTTAATAGGTGTAATGTTGGTAGTCAAATCCATAAGAAAGAAGTAGAAGATTTTCTATTCTATTACGTGGGTAGGAATAAGGAACAGAAGAAGTTTAAAATGATACTTTATGAAACATATATATAGACAAGATAAAGGGCCGGTTCATACGTTTAGTCGTTTGCTGATTGGCCCTTAATTTTTTTATTATTTATATATGTCGTCCGCATGCTCGTACCTGATTTTTTCAGAATTCATCGTATCTTTTTTATTGTTTTTATCTTGATTACGGTTGTCCCCTTTAGTTTGCTGTTTCTTGTTTTCATTCCCTGGCATCTTTCTGCCTCCTAATCATAGTTTGAACAGTGTCTTTTTAATTGTACCCATTAGAAGTAAGTTTTTTTGGGGGGAGATGATCGCTTCCTCGTTATTGTTGTCCTTTAGGTAACTTTCCTTTATAGCATGCCCAATATTTAAGCCTGCTTACTATGAATGCTGTGATCCTTAAGGAGTGATAACCAGAACCCATTTTTGCATTCCTGGTGTCGTCCCCCGGGTGCTAGGTGATGGAATAAATCCAAAAGCTGAAGCAAGCACGCTCCAGCTTGTAACTACGATCTTATCTATTCCATGTATTACTGCAAATGGGTAGGTTCTGAAATTTGGCTTAATGCTGTTCCAGCTTCGTTGACGAAAATGTTGACTCTTGCCAAATCCCCGATTGCACAAATGCCGACCATTTCTCCATTTTCAACGACAGGTATTCTCCTGATTTGATTGTCCGCCATGATGCGGGCACATTCATGAACGTCCGTTTCTGGAGAACAAGTAATAACATCACTCGTCATACAATCATGACAATGAACAGAATCACTATCCTGTCCGTCTGCAACCACATTTAATACAATATCCCGGTCCGTGATCATGCCGATCACTTTTTTATTTTCACAGACTGGGACTGCGCCACAATTAATTTCCTGCATAATTTTTGCAGCTGATCTCACTGAATCATGTGGTGCGCAGGCCTTTACATCTTTCGTCATAATTTCTTTTACACTTTTCATGCAAATAACCACCTTTATAACTGAATTTTGAGTTCTTAGTTTGCCGCTATTTCACCTAATTATTTTAAGAAACCTTTGATCAATTATTTACGGGAGATTGTGATGTGCCTCGTCCATATGTACAACCTAAACAATTCATGAATGCCCACCAATTTTTTTTGTATCGACTGCGGGGGTTGTCCACAATGTCGTTCCAGAAATAATAAAAGGTTTGGTGTATGCGTTTTTTACAAAGGGATATGCAGCTTATTTGTTGAAAAAATACTTAGTTACTCCATAACAATTTGTGTGAAATTTGGGGAGGATATCTGGATGCCAATACCGAAACACATTGTTTCAGCAGCAAGTATTGTTTTTAATGATAAAGGAGAAATTTTATTGATAAAAGGCCCGCGCCGTGGATGGGAGATGCCTGGCGGACAAGTGGAAGAGGGGGAATCAATTAAAGATGCTGCCATCAGGGAAGCAAAAGAGGAATCAGGAATCGATATTGAGATCATAAAATTTTGTGGTGTCTTTCAAAATGTAGATCGCTCCATCTGCAATACATTATTTTTAGGTAAAGCAATTGGGGGAGCTCCAACTGCCTGCCCTGGTGAGAGCTTAGAAGTCGGATTTTACCCCATTAAAGAAGCATTAGAGATGGTAACCTGGAAAAATTTCAGAAAGAGGATCGAGTATTGCCTAGATGAAAGTACTCACCCCTTTTATTTAGAATTCAATGGGAAAGATAACGAAGGAATGATTTATAAACTTTCATAATAAATTTAAACTTTAAGGGAGAATTGCCGCCCAACAGACAGTTTTCTTTCTTTTTAGAGGTAATGTTAAATGGATAATCCATATTAAAAGGGGAATAGTTGAATGGATATAAACGTAAGAACAGCTTTCGATCAGCTTGCGAGCGATTATGAACACCATGCAGACACTAAAAATGCATATAACATTTATTACGAAAGACCGGCAATGTTGAACTTGTTCCCTGCAAATATAAAAAACCAGAAGGTGCTTGATGCTGGCTGTGCAGCAGGCTGGTATACAGCCGAGTTACTTAAGCTTGGCGCAGAAGTGACCGCAACTGACATCAGTACAGATATGGTAGCAGCTGCTAAAAGGCGTGTTGGGAACAAAGCGAGGGTTCTAAATCTGGATCTTAGCAAAGAACTGCCTTTTCAAAATCATTCTTTCGATCTCATAATCAGTTCTCTGGTCATGCATTATATTCAAGATTGGGACAGGCCTTTTAGTGAGTTTCAAAGGATTTTAAAACCAGGAGGGATCCTGCTATTTTCAACCCATCATCCTTTTATGGATATAAACCTTTCTAAAGAAAAGAAGTACTTTTCTACAGAGCTCATTAATGACCAATGGGAAAGGCAAGGAAAGTTGATCGATGTCCCGTTTTACCGTAGGCCTTTGAATGAAATATTGAACAAGACTCTTCAGTATTTTACGATCGAAAGCATTGTTGAACCTCAGCCAACCGTAGAATTTAAATCACTAAAACCAGATGGGTATGAGAGACTAATGAACAATCCTAATTTTTTAATTGTAAAGGCTAGGCGGGGAAATTGAAAGGAGATACATTAGTATTCGGATTTAAAAGTGGGGATGAAAAATGGACATTAAAAAAGTCATTTTGGAGCTGCTTCAAAATAAGATCATACATACAAAACCAACACAATATGAACCATTAATCGGGGGTACGGTCAGTCAACTGTATCTCCTGAACAGTGATGGGATCAAATACGTAGTTAAGATAAATACCCCTGAAGTGATTCAGTCAGAGGCAGCTTTTCTCCATTATTATAAAGAAACAACTTTATTGCCTAAACTGTTATTTATGGAGCCATCTTATAAATATATCGTTTATTCTTTCATTAACGGGTCAACAGATTACGGCAGAAAAAATAAAAAAGAAATTCTCAAGGCTCTGGTACAAGGACTTCTGAATCATTATAAGCCCATACCCGATGTAGTCGGCTGGGGGTGGGCGGACCAGCCGGCAGATTCCTGGGAGAATTTTCTGATCAATGAAATCCTTGAAGCAAAAAAATGGATTGATTCACGATTGGGTAGAGATGACCATGATTTTGTCATTACCCTTGTTAAAAAAATCCGATTAGAAATAAAACCATATTTAATACATGGGGATTGCGGAGTTCATAATTTCATTTTTCATGAGCAGCAGCTCTGTGGCGTGATTGATCCTGCTCCCGTTATAGGAGAACCTCTATATGATTTAATCTATGCCTTTTGCTCTTCCCCTGATGATTTAACAAAAGAAACCTTTGATTACGCAGTAAGTCATTTGATGATTGAAGGAGAAAAAGAGAAGTCATTCTTATACGAAAAAGTGGTCATTGGTTTATATCTAAGGCTTGGGACGTGTATTAAACATCATTCAAGTGATTTTGGGGAATATCTTAAAGCCTGGGACTACTGGGTGAATGTAATCAAAAAAGGATCATGACGCTCTTCAACGAAAGCGTGCAGAACCGGGATGTTAAAAGGATTTACAAATAATGGAATCAACTCTAGTGGAAAATGATTTTTCGTTTTTGTAAAACCAATATCGTGGCTAAAGAGAAACCCCTGCGGCTTGTTCCCGTTAGGGGTTCTGTACGTAAGAAAGTCATTAACTGGTTAGCTTAACGAAAGTACAGGACGGACTGGTAAATGGAATCACGGTAATTTATATAAATTGTTTTCCTTATTGAGCAAATACTACTGTAAGTAGAGCAACGGCTAATTCTTCTATATATATATTGGTTAATCAGGGAGGCTATTTTTATGGATCGAGAAATAAGCAATCTGGACAAAGGGGAGAGGGGGATTCTGAGCGGAAAAAGGAATATGAATTTAAAGAATTTAAAAGACCAGGTTATTGTGATTACAGGGGCATCAAGCGGAATTGGTCTTGTAACTGCGAGGATGGCAGCTGAAAGTGGTGCGAAAGTAGTGGCAGCAGCAAGAAATGAAGAAGCATTAAAGGAACTCGTTAAAGAATTACAGGAAAAGGGCCATACTGCCATGATGGTAAAAGCAGATGTCGGGATAGAGGAAGATGTTAAAAAAATTGCGGAAGCGGCTTTAAAGGAATTTGGACGTTTTGACACGTGGGTGAATAATGCCGGGGTAACGATATATGGGTACGCAATGGATGTTAGTATTGAGGATATGAAGCGTATGTTTGATACGAATTATTGGGGAGTTGTTTACGGCTCGAAGGAAGCGGTGAAACACTTTAAAGGAAGAGGTGTTCCAGGTGCACTCATTAACGTTGGTAGTTTATTTGGGGACCGAGGCACTCTTATTCAATCAACGTATGCTCCTTCAAAGTTTGCCGTGCACGCGTGGACGGAGAGCTTAAGAATGGAATTAGAAAATGAAAATGTCCCCATTTCAGTGACACTCATTCATCCGGGGAGAATCGATACACCTTACAATGAACATGCAACAAGTTATCTAGACGAGCAGCCGATACATAAAGGGATGATTTATCCGCCAGAAGCTGTAGCTGAAGCAATCCTGTATGCGGCAGAACACCCAAAGAGGGACATGTTTATCGGTTCGCAAGCTAAAGCGATAAAATTGATCGGTGCAAACTTTCCGCGTTTGACAGATAAACTAATGGAACGGTTTATGCCTCCGACCCAGTATGACCCAAATAGACCTTCAAATCTCCGCGAAGAAGGGAATTTATATCACGCAGGTTACGGGATGCACGAGCGAGGGACGAACATAGGCTGGAAACGGTCTTCCAGTATGTATGTGAAAGCATCAAAGCATTCTGCCCTGTTCAAGCTGGCAGGTGTCGGATTAGGAATACTCGCTTGGACTGCAATAAGAAGAAGCAGGTAGAGATCAAGGAACTTAACAGATTTTGGAATCTATTCATGTTTAACGGAAGTCAAAAGGAAGAAGACTGTTAATTTAAAGGAATGATAAACATCCCCGGATGCTTAGGAATCCGGGGATGCTGAGAGCCCACGCATTTTGACTATTTTACCAGTACGGTAGAGTTAGCTGGTATGACAAGGGTTGATTTAACTTTCTTCGCTCCTTTTTCACTAGAGAATATCAGTTTGCCATTTTGCGGAAGGATCAAAGTGACAGTCTCGTCTGAAAGGTTATGATAGACTTGGAGCGATTTATTTTGATAAGAACGGCTGTAGGCAAGGATTTTTGAGTTTACAGTTTGGATCGATTCCAGATTTCCTTTTACGAGCTCTGTATGCTCCTGGCGAACGCGGATCATTTCACGGTAATGATTCAGGAGGGAATCCTTCTTTTTATCCTGTGCTTCGACAGAAACACCATTATGTCCAGTATTATAAACCGGGGTCTCCCAGCTTGTCTGTCCTGTTCCGTTTCCTTCATACCAGCGGAATGGCTCGCGGATGAGCTCATCCGGCTTTTCGCCTGTCATGCCAATTTCTTCGCCGTAATAAATGAACGGATTGCCGGGGAGCGTCAGGAGAATGGAGGCAGCTGTTTTGGCTTTGCCCACATCACCGCTAAGCTCACTCATTACCCGGTTTTGATCATGGTTTGTCAGGAAGGTTGCATCAATCTTATTCGGATTAAAGGTTTTATATAATTCATCTGTAGCAGAGGCGGCTTGTGCAATGCCTTGATCTTCACCTTGTTTAAGGGAATTGATGATTTTGCCGGCGAGATCGAAGTTGAATAAAGAATCTAGTGACTGATAATAAGGGGCCACCACTTCCGGCTGATCCCAAACCTCTCCAACCAGGTAAGCATCCGGATTGGTTTGTTTCATCGCATCTCGGAATTCATTCCACCATTCAATATTTTTTTCGGCGCCTTCCGGAGTTTCTCCTTTGAATATATGAAGAGCAGCATCTAACCGGAAACCATCAGCTCCCTGGTCAAGCCAGAACTTCCCGATCTTAATGATTTCCTCCCGCACTTTTGGGTTATCAAAGTTCAAGTCCGGCATTCCAGACCAGAAGGTGCCGTAAAAATATCCGTCCCCGTTTGGATTTTTGTGCCAAACCTGCTGTCCCCAAGATCCCTTTTCGTTTAAATCTGTATTTTCATCACTCCAAATATAATAATCCCGGAATGGACTGTTCGGATCTTTGCTCGCTTCTTCAAACCATGGATGTTCACTGCTTGTATGATTAACCACGAGGTCCATGATGACTTTCACATCCCGCTGATCTGCTTCTTTTGTAAGGTTTTTGAAATCCTTCAAGGTTCCATACTCTGGGTCAATGGAATAATAATCAGTTACATCGTATTTATGATAGCTTGGCGAGGGATTAATCGGCATGAGCCACATGCCATTTACCTGCAGGTCTTTTTTATTGTGAGGGTTGCCATCATTCAAGTAATCCAGTTTTTTAGTGATTCCATTTAAATCCCCGTGTCCGTCTGCATTGGAATCATAAAAAGAATTGACATAGATTTCATAGAAAACACCGTTTTTAGCATCTGTTTGAGTTTTGCTGTTATGTACGTTCTCGGCGTGGACTCCTGTTGACAGACTGATTGCAAGCGGCAATGACAGGGTTAATACGGACCATTTTTTCATTTTTTCCTTCTCCTCTCTTTTGTAGGGTGCAATCGTTTGCGCAAAAGTGCAAGCGGTTGCACAACTTGAATACAAATTGAATATACCAGCCTATGAAATCGATTGCAAACTTTTTTAAATATTTAGTTATTTTTACCTAAAAAATCGGATGGAAGAACAGCCCTTGTATGGCTTGGGACTTATGGGAGGATACACAGCGATGCCAAGGTTCAGAGTTGTATGTTTGGAAGCAGATAAAAGAGCTTACTCAGAGAGTAAGCTCAGCCCCCATAAACAGGTTCACAGGTTCCTGGTCTAGGTTCATAATAGCAATGATTTTTAAATTGGCCGGAAAAAGGCTGGCCATACCATGTTGGAGGGCATTGACCACCTGGATTAAAATACCAAAGGGCAAATTTTGCTGGGTGTTGTCTCCAAAATTCGAGATTCTTCCTTGCTAATCTCTTTTCTACATTTCTTGCTCTTTGATAAAATACGTTTCCTTTTTGTACAGCCTCAAAGGAAAAATTTCCTCCTTGCACCTGGAAGATAACCTGGTTAATCGTTCTTAAATTTCTAAAGTCTAAACAGTTTGCAATTCGACGATTAACAATGACGTTTCCAACATATAACATTCCCTGCTGTCCTTCACCTTCAGCCTCAGCTCGCATCATTCTCGCCATTAGGGCAACGTCCGCATCCCGGTAAGCTATTCGTGCCATATTATCACCCCCAGATTAAAAATATGAAACAAAGCGGGCATTCATGTGACTTTTTTGAATCCTGTTCATATCGATCGCTGTTTTTATAAAAGACTTACTTAAACATTAGGATAACAGTCCAGGACTCTAACTTTACAATGAATAAGTGATGAGGGGTGGTGGTCCCTGAATATGAATAGTAAAAACAGGATCTGGAGGGCTGTACATGACTTTTGTTTCAATCTATACAATTGGCAGGCTGAACCACCCGTATGACCACCCTGCCTCACGTGAATTTTATGAGGTGGGGAATGAAGTGTTCCGCCAGGCAACTGGTTCAGGACAGCTTGTCGAGGCATTTTCATCTGATGGAGTTCCGTTGCCTGAGGAAGCTAAAAAGGGGGAGGGGTTCCCTGTTCTTACCCTTACCGTTTGGAAAAGCCTTCAGTCTTTATACGCTTTTACTTATTCTGGCCGACATCGCCAGGCGTTGAGAGACAGGGGCAAATGGATGGAGCCTTATCAGGAGAAACATCTTTCATATGTAGTATGGTGGACAGACAGTGTGCAGGATGTTTCATGGGACGAGGCTTTCAAAAGATACAGGTATTATCTTCAGCATGGAGCCACACCTTTTGCCTTTGATTTTAAGCAGGCATTTGATGAACGCGGGGAATCGTGCATAGTTAAGTAGCAGGGAGTGGTTAAATGGCTTGTGCAGTAGAAAACCACTTGTAAAATCGGTATCCGGAGGAGTTCGAAACATGGGTCTCAGATACAGCCTGCTGCCATCCGTCAGGGCAGGCCGTTCCATCTCTACAGTGCTTGCTTCTTCCGCAAAAATCCGGCTAAATATAAGCCGGATTTTTTGTGTTGTAGTCCTGAATGGATTGAGGAAGCCGGTTAAAAATAAGTCTCCCTATTTATATGGAAAGGAGCGATGCAGCAGTAATCATACCAATAAGATGCAAGGAGTGGGACTAGAAAATTTAGTAAGAAGTCAAAAAAAATGGAATTCTCAATGCGAGAACAAAGTTTTTATGTTACGGTTATATTACAGAAATAATTCATGGGGGGAAATCGAGAAGAACTTAATGATATGAATCTGGGTTCGTCATAGGATTGAGGGAAGATGCGACAGCAGGGGGTTGGGCAGTAAAGTACAAGGGCAGGAACAAGCTGGCCGCAATGGTAAATCCTGATTTTGTTGATGAAAATAGTTGCAGCAATAATCTCTAACGCAACAGTAACAATAATGCCCGATAAAGGCGAAAACCATGAAGTGCTTTGGAAGGAAAAAGACATCTGAAGGCTGATGAAGACGCAGATCCGAGAATAGCTTACTAGAAAAGGGTTTCATAACGCTGATGAAGAGCAAAATCAGTGAAGAGCTTACTGGAAGAGGGCTTCATAACGCTGATGAAGTCCAAACTCCGAGAAGAGCTTACTGGAAAAGGGCTTCATAACGCTGATGAAGGCCAAACTCCGAGAAGAGCTGAAAAGGGCTTCATAACACTGATGAAGGCCAAACTCCGAGAAGAGCGTACTGGAAAAGGGCTTCATAGAGCTGATGAAGGCCAAACTCCGAGAAGAGCATACTGGAAAAGGACTTCATAACGCTGATGAAGACCAAAATCGGTGAAGAGCTTACTGGAAAAGGGCTTCATAAGGCTGATGAAGGCCAAACTCCGAGAAGAGCGTACTGGAAAAGGGCTTCATAACGCTGATGAAGACCAGAATCCGGGAAGAGGTTACTAGAAAAGGCCTTCATAGAGCTGATGATGGCCCAATTTCGGGAAGAGCTTACTGGAAAAGGCCTTCATAGAGCTGATGATGGCCCAAATCCAGCAAGAGAACTGGAGAACTGGACATCAGACCTTCACTATTTAGTCTTAGCTTTATTTGTTTTGGGGGAGGAGTACATATTTTGTTAGAAAAAGTGTTCAGTACGAAAAATATACTCATATTTATGGGTGTTTGTATTTTAGTGGTAGCAGGGATTTTCTATTTTATTTTCACCGACATTAATGAAAAGTTCGACAATCAAGGTGAGCAGGCTGCACAAGGGGCTGAAGCGCCTCCTGCTAATGGAGGGCCGGTTGGTGAAGTTTCAGAAGAAGAAATGAAAGAGTACGAGAAAGATGGATTGAATCCTTTTGGAACGGCTACGCAGCAGGAAAATCTAACTCAGTTCGACTACGAAACATTTATTCATGGAATGTCCCATCAAAAAGTAGTGGCTGACCAAAAGTGGGGCTTCTACGGTATTAATCAAAAGAGGATTGACTGGCTGCTGGAAGGCCTGGAAAAGGCGGATGTAGAAAGGGAAGCCACGTTCAGAAGCATTCTTGAAAGATGGAAAAAGGGTGATTTCAGTCAGGTAGATGAAGATCATAACACCATTTGGAAAATGCAGGGAGGAACCATTGGCAAGGCTACGGGCATCCTTAGCAGCGAACAGGAACGAGAATATTTAAACAGCAAGAAATAATAGAATGAATTTATTTTTAAACAAGAGGTGCGTTCATCCTGGAAGGATTTGCGTGCCTCTTTTTGATGAAAAGCGTTAACCTTTGTTTATTTGACAAAAAAGATAGGAAGAATATGGAACGTTTTCTCTATTCATTCGTATTGTTAAAAAAACGAGGAGAGGGAAGGGGTCACATGAGCGTCGCGGAAAAAGCTGCACCACTTCAAGTAAATAGGATGGCAGTTTATTTGCTAGTATTTTTTTTCGTATGGAGTTTAAAAGAATTATGGCTGATTGAGTAGATTTACATGTTCGGTGACATACGATCACCTTTATTGGAAGCGTTTGTTAAGAGTGTGATCTGGATCATTCCTGTCTGGTTATTGAACAAGTATTCTTTACGTGCTGATCCAGTCATCTATTTGAAATTGAATGAGAAGGTTAAGAGAGGGCTGTTGTGGGGCATTGCTCTCTCGCTACTGTTGGGTGGAGGGTTAATTCTGGAAGCATTCATCTTTGACAACGCAGCCTTTCATTTTTCGTTATCATTTGATGATTATCTAAATACTTTTATTATGGCTGGCCTTGCCGAAGAAATTGTTTTTAGAGGGCTGATTTTACAGGAAATCAATAAAAGAATGGCTTTTTGGAAGGCAAACGGGATCACGGCTCTTTTGTTTTTAGTCATCCATTATCCGATCTGGATTTACAATGACCTTTTTCATCACTATGGCAGCCATCTTTACGTTTTCTGTATCGGCTTGCTTTTTGGTTATATTTTTAAAAAGACGGGTTCCTTATGGGCGGTCATTTTGATTCACGGCTTTCACAATTTTTTTCTAAGCATCATATAAATAGAGTTCGTGACCAAGTGTAAGTAAAGGATAGCAAAAATCAGGGTAGTAGTTTCGCCTGCAGGTACAAATGCCTTTTTTGTAAAAGTTAAACGCTTGTCTATACATAAATCGACCGTCATAAATAGTATATATTAACCCTGATGAAATGCAGGGATTCATAGAAACGAAGCGAGGTGAACAAAA
Source organism: Mesobacillus foraminis (assembly GCF_004340465.1). Classification (GTDB taxonomy): domain Bacteria; phylum Bacillota; class Bacilli; order Bacillales; family Cytobacillaceae; genus Mesobacillus_B; species Mesobacillus_B foraminis. Next base: position 128,468 of record NZ_SLVV01000014.1, read on the forward strand.
TGGGAAAACGTAATAATCTCAAGAAGATCATGAAGAAACTTCCTCCTGGTTATCCAATGAGCCGTATCCTGGTTAATGGAGCTGCGGCAGATGTGACTCAATTCGTTAACGAAAAAGAAGGTCTGGCTTACTTTGATGTTGCTGGCCAAGTAGGTGTCTATGAGGCTAAGAAAATCAACGGAATGCTTTTTGGAGCCGCGGCTGACGCTGGTGAAGAAGAGGAAGAAGCTGGTGGTTGCTAAGAGTGATTTCCTAAGAGATAGCTGGGATACAGCTATCTCTTTTAATTTGGAGTTTTCGAACCAACTAGATGGCAAAAGAAAGTTGGAATGCATTGTCTTGGGAATACTTTGAAATATCTTCTATCCTTAGCAGCAGAAACAAAAGGGATCTCCAACACCAAACCGACGTACATAAGTATCGTTAAAATAAAATTCGTCAACTAAAAATGTTTTGTCTGAAAAGGAAACGAAGCATTCTTAGTGTAATAAGATGAAGGATTTAGATGAGGAAGGTAATATTTATCATTTTTTAGGTGATAGTAGTGATAAACGTTCAGTAAGGGTGATATGCATGCGGATACTTTTGTCCCTAATCCTAGTGATTAGTTGCTGGAAGCTTGGAGATATCAAAAATTGGAGAACATATTATCCCACTATTTTGTATGTTATTATTAATAACTTATTGTATAGCTTTTTCGTTAGTGAAAAGAAATATTTTCTGTGGAAGTTAGAACCTGATTTTTTATTGAATCCTACCTTTTCTTTTTTAGTACAAAACTTCATTATTTTTCCGTGCCTTATCATCCTGTTCTTGTCCTACTTACCTAAATATCAGCATAAAAAAATTACCTATATAATCCTAGCGGCATCAATTCTTGCGGGTATTGAATTCATCATGTATCTTACTGGCAGAATCACCTATCATCATGGTTGGAACTTTTGGTGGTCCATTGGGTTTAATATTTTATGGGTTCTTATGATGAAATTACATTTTTATAAGCCCATTCCAGCTTGGGTTGTTTCTTTTATCATTACAGCATTTTTTATTATTTACTTTCACGTACCATTGCCTGAATAGTAACCATTCTTTAACTATAATAAAGGAGCTTAAGAATCGGGCCGAGACCCTCGCAGTTCCTTCTCAACTTATGAGTAAAGTGAGTTTTAAATTGTTTTCTTACTAAACAAACTAAGGGGAAATCTCTGTGTGGGAACTTGTATATGTATGTTTTGCTATTTTTAATGCAGCTGCATTAGTCATACCCAAAAAACTAAGCAATATTGAAATTTATGCTACTACCTTTTTTGCCTTCACCTATGGAGTTACAATAGATATGATATTAGATTTACATTACGGACTTTACGGATATTTTGAAGAAGGATTTCAATGGTTAGGACTTCTAGGTATCGTTCTTTATTTTCCCTCCATCAGCATTTTGTTTTTAAATCTATATCCATTAGAGAATAAGACAAGTAAAAAGATTATATATATAATTGCTTGGACATTATTTTCGATTACTTTTGAATGGTTTTGTCTTCATACTCATTTTTTTTATTACAATGGGTGGAAAATATGGTATTCAGCACTTGCCTACCCAGTCATATTTTCAATCCTTCTATTGAATCTTAAGTTAGTTCGAAAACTGGTTCATCTGAATGTTTAAAAGTTACTGAGTTCCCATTGCAATTTTCATTTCAATTTAGGAAACCTTCTGGAAAAGTGGAATTAAAAATGGCAGAACACGATTAATAATGTGTTTTATAAGATACTATAAATTGTTCTCCAAGAAACAAAGAGATCAGGTGAGACCGGGAACGGAAGTCCTTTTATCTTTAACACAATATAAAGAATTAAAAAAACACTTGATTAAAGCGCTTTCATCATATAAGTTTTACATAAGCCAGGGGTATTCATTATGGTTGGATTGTAAAGGGGAGAGATGAAGCAATGAATAAAAACAGAGTGGATTATCATTTAAGAGATCGTGTTCTTTTAAGTACGACAATCGAACATTGGGATCAATATGTAGCTTCGTTGCGAGCCAGCGACACTGTAACAATCTACAAACAAGAGTATATTGTAAATAAAATTAACATGGTTCACGATTCTCAAAAGATCGTGCTAAAAGTAAACATAGAGCCATTGAAACTTAAATAGTAAGCCTTTTGTTTTTTATACACAATCAGGAATTTTTGTTTAAATGAGATTGATACCAAGATTGATAGAGTCAGGCTGTCATATAGACAGCTTTTTTTATTGAACGCCGTATGTATCTCCGGGATGTTAGGAAAGAAATGAATCCCAATAAATACCAAATTGAAAAGTACGCTAAGGTAAATGCCTAGCTGTAACAGAGGAAAAAGGTCTTGAGCACAATAAAAGAACGATAAAAAACATGTCGATTATTAATTGAACACTTGCTTTGCCAAATAAAGTAATATGAATCTACGGCATTTAGGTTTTATTATTTGGGGGTGTATGCATTGAAAAGATTAAGAGTGTTCATGTTGACGGTAGTATTTTTACTAACAATGGCCCTGCCAGCGATGGGGCAAGGCAGTCAAACTGATTCTCCTGCTCAAAAAAGTTCATTTAAGGAAGCTGTTTTTTCTGGTGTAAATGAAAATACGGAAACCTATGTAACCCTCTCTTCTTATTCGGGGAATAATGGTCAATACAATTTATTTATAGAGAAATTAAATTTTGAAAGTGAAGAATATTTTTATGGAGATACCGTCATTCCCGCATCGGAAGTGGAATTTAATACAACTAAAGGAACTGTAACGGTCAATAAAACAGTAGATGTATATAAAGTTGAATACGCTGATGATGGAACAGATTCTCCTAAGGAAACTTTCGTGGGTAAAGAATCGGTAAACCTTACTTGGACATTCAACCCTCGAAATTACTCAACCCATAAATTTACTGAAAAAAACATAGAATTAGATTTCGAGCAATATCTTCAGTTATCGAAGGGCACTACTAAAGACTACAAGGATGTCCAGGTAACTGGAAAAATAGGGGACACACTTACCGGTGATTATGAATTCTCCGGAGGTGCTGTATCTGCCGGAACGGCCTTTGCAATCATTAAATAGGGAAAAGGTCTTTTATTATAAGCCTAAATCCGCCATCCAGCAGCCAAAAGGCCGGTTTCTTTGACGGCCTTTTATTTTTTTCTGCAATTAGGTAAAAAGGAATCTATTTAGGAAGTTCGTCAGTCAAGTGAATGAACGAAGGTTCGCCTTTAAAATTTCCATTCCTAAAGATAGCTCGTCAAATGAATGGGCAGTAGATAAGGCAATACACCAAATACCGGTCAGGGGTTGTCTGTCTGCTACTAAATCGATCGGAATGAAAAATCCTTAATCCCGCGCCTTTTCAAATCTGCTTCCAGCTTTTGAGAATGAATGTCCCCCTGGATAGGAAGTCAGCGATAGAAGGTATTTAAGTATCGGGTGCAAGCGCTGAACTTATAGGCTGTCATTATGGCAGCCTTTTTCTAATTGCCCTAACGGCGGTTAGTCTTATTCGATTCGCTAAAGGGATGATACTGTATATCTGGTTAACGTAACTGTAAACCTTTTGCTGCCCGTGCATTCTGTCTCATACCTCAGTTTTCCCCTAACCCTATATTGACATCACCACTTATTGTTTCCTCCATGAATTCCTTCATCTTAAGATTATAGATCGTGTTCAGTGTCTTTTAATCCTTTGGATATCGTTCGCTGTCTATCATGCAAAAATCATCCGTCGCCGTTATGTTTCCTTCTTTTGGAACAGTCAGGAAATATTGCATACCTTTTAATCCAAAATGTAACTTTTCTTTTAATCGTTTATTATATTTATCTTATAACTTATAAGCATATCATGATATTAGATATAAGTATTGGCTATGTCATTAAGACATAACTATAATAAATATAATAGAAAAAGTCGTATTTAATGTGAGTGCTTTTAAAAATAAAGTTGAGATAAACAGTTTATTAGAAAAACAGATTAAGTCCTATCTGGACCATTCAATATCCCTATTTCATAGGGTGCATGGAGGAGTTCAAAATGTCAAAAGAGATAAAAGTTGCACTGGTCACCGGCGGGAATCGAGGAATTGGATATGAGCTGGTCAAGCAATTGGCAATGAAAAATTTTAAGGTCATTTTGTCAAGTCGAAATCCAGAGACGGGTCATAAAGCAGCGCAAAATCTTAAGGAGTCAAACCTGGATGTTTCGCACGTAGTAATGGATGTGGATAATCAAGAAAGCATCCATCAAGCTGCAGTTGAAATAAATGAGCAATATGGAAGATTAGATGTATTGATTAATAATGCTGGCGTGTATTTAGAGGGGAGTAAAAAGCTAGTAGCGATGGACCATTCCATACTGGAGAGAACAATGACAACTAATTTCTTCGGTGCTTACCATGTCATCCGTTCCTTCATTCCCCTCATGGAAAAACAGGGGTACGGAAGAATTATTAATGTTTCCTCAGAATATGGGGCGATGAGCGAAATGTCATATTCAGGAGAAGGCGCTTATAAATTGTCTAAACTGGCCCTAAATGGATTGACACGATTAATTGCTGCAGAAATCAAAGGAGACATAAAAATAAATGCTGTTGATCCAGGGTGGGTTAGTTCAGATATGGGTGGACCATCGGCTCCTAGAACTCCAAGGCAAGCAGCCGAGTCCATCCTGTGGTTAGCAACAGTTGGTCCTGAAGGTCCTAATGGTGAATTCTTCAGAGATGGTAAACAAATCAGCTGGTAAAAGTGAGTTGCGCAAATCCTTTCTGGATGAACTCGAAAGGAGGGGTGAAAAGTGATTAAAAAGCGTTATAAAATAATTGGTGTTACGGGATTTGCCCATCCGGCATGCTTGATCATAAGAGATGCTTCTAAGTTCAAATCTAAACTATTTCTTGAGTACAAGAGTGTTTCTGTCAACCTGAAAAACACCCCCTATTCGTTGATGGAGCTTATGTCTTTAAACATTAAACCTGGAACTTATGTCGAGATTACTGCAAATGGGTGTGACGAACACGCTGCTTTACAAGCGATAGAAAACTCTTTGAGTGAAGGCCTGTATATTGAGCCGGAAAAGCGAGGAGATAATTGGATTTTTTCGAAAGAATTATGCCCTTTTTGTGAGGAAGCTGATTTGAGATGAAGCATCTTGATCATAACGATTTTTGTATTGTTACCATAAATGATTTACTTGCAAGTTTAGTCTAGGAAAACCTAAAAATATGTAGTAAAGGGCGATTTCTTCAAGATGAAGGTCGCCATTTTTGTTATGTAATGAGAGAAATTGGAAAAATCGTGTACTTTATCTTTTGAGTGCTTTAGTTGTATAAATGAACCGGGCTAATATTTTATCACACTCTGCGCATTTGATTAAAGCGCTGCGGAGCAAGACTTAAGCAAGGAAAGCACCAAAAAAGCCCATTTTCCACGAACAACTAATATCGGGCTTTTTGTCGAAAAGTTTTTTTGACAAGTGGAGCTATTTAGTAATCCTATATACTAGTAATCAGTAACACTGAATAGTGGAAACGCTCAATACATTTACAACTTATTACTCAAAAATATAAGTAAAAGAAATGGGGGGGTAAAAAATTGGAAAATATCACGGAAATGCTGAAAGGGGTGCTTGAGGGTTGTGTGCTAGAAATTATCAGCCGCGGTGAAACTTACGGCTATGAAATCACACAACAGCTGCGAGAACTCGGCTTCACTGATGTGGTTGAAGGCACAGTTTATACGATTACCATGCGGCTTGAGAAAAACAATCTGGTGGACATTGAGAAAAAGCCATCCACAATGGGACCGCCCAGAAAATTTTACACACTCAACGCAGCAGGTCAAAAGCAACTCGAAATTTTTTGGGAAAAATGGGACTTCGTCTCGAGTAAAATAAACGAACTTAAAACTAAAATAAAAGTAAAGTAAAGGAGAAATAATATGACTATTTTTGAAAAGATTATTGGAAGTCTGGATGACAAACGGGAATGGAAGGCGATGGAAGCGCGTGCGAAGTCACTTCCAACTGAGTACCGCAACGCTTACAACGCCATCAAAAAATATTTGTGGACCGCAGGCGGCCCCTCCGACTGGAAAGACAGCAGCCGTATCTTTGGCGGCATTCTCGATCTTTTCGAGGAAGGTGCCGCGGAAGGCAAAAAAGTCACTGACCTAACGGGCAAGGACGTTGCTGCTTTCTGCGACGAGCTAGTGAAGGACGAGAAAACCTGGAAGGACAAATACCGCAAGAAATTAAACGATACGATTGATCGTGGCTAACGGCAAAGTTCTAGTGGATTTTTCGATAAGCAATAATCTCACAATGTCACAGGACGACTTGAATTCCTTTCCTAGGAACTACCAGCAAACGTAAAAACTAAGTCCGCAAGTTTTGTAAAGATATGAGATCATGAAGCGATTGAAAAGGGTAAACTCAATAGATACTCCCTATAGAATAACATTGTAATGTGTAACCCTTACTAATCCGTTTTTTTTAACACGGTAGTCAGTATTACGGGATATCAGTAAGACTGAGTAGTTAAAGAAAGGCATCTAACGCCTTGCTGCACTTTTTATATGGAAGAAAAGGATGGGAATGCAATGATTTCTTAAAAGGGGTAAAAAATCCCTTAAAGGAGAGGGAGCAAAAAAGCAGCCTTTTCTTCCAATAAAGGTTACTTGAGAAGGAAAATGCCACATAAGAATAGAATGATTCAGGGGAAATGGGTATCTGGAGGAGATTTATGAAATTCGTGCTTATATTTGGGTCCCAGGCAGCCGGCAAAATGACAGTAGGACAGGAATTGGAAAAAAGAACGGAATTGAAACTATTCCACAATCATATGACCATTGATTTACTTGCACCTATATTCGGATTTAATCCGGAAATGTGGAGATTGGTCAATTTGTTTCGTAAGGAAATATTTGAGTCAGTTGCAAAGAGTGACATGGAAGGTTTGATCTTTACATATGTGTGGGGATTTGACCTGCAAGAAGATTGGGATTATGTCAACAATATTTGTGGAATTTTCGAGTCCAGAGGAGGGACAGTTTACTTTGTAGAACTTGAGGCGGATTTGGAAGAAAGACTTCGACGAAACAAAAGTCCTAACAGACTTGAACACAAGCCCACTAAAAGAAACGTTGAATGGTCTGAAAAAGAATTAAAGGCATCAATCGAAAAACACAGATTGAACTCCCATGAAGGTGAAATAAAAAAGGAACAATATATAAAGATAAACAATACTGATTTGAGTGCTGCAGAGGCAGCCCAATTTATTAAAGAAAGATTTAACTTATAAATCTTATGCAGAGTATTCTTCCGCTGGGAAGTTCCGCTTGATGTACAATTTTTTAATTTATTGATAATGATGTTCATTTTTTTACATGTCCATCATTCAGAAAGTAACATAGAGAGCTCTTTATTATTTTCCTCTATTGAATAATGTTTATTACTTGTAAAGAAAGACTTTTGAGAAATATAACATAAATAGAAGGTGGAATTATGAGCAGAATGCATGCCAATGAATTGGATGTTCATATGAGTCTTGTTAGAGACTTAATCGATCAGCAGTTCCCTGAATTCTCCAGGTTACCGATAACTCCCGTGAATTCGGTTGGTACGGTTAATCATGTATACAGGCTGGGGGAAGAGCTATTTATACGCCTGCCAAGGGTAAAAGAGTGGGCAGATATAGAAAAAGAGTGGAGATGGATTCCTTATCTAGCTCCCCGCTTGACACTCAAGATACCCGAACCCGTGGCTTTAGGTCAACCTGATCCTTTATACCCTGTGAACTGGGCCATATACAAATGGATAGAGGGCAATAACTATTCTGATGAGTTAATTGATGACGAAAGAGGAGCTGCAAGGGATTTGGCACATTTTGTTAATGAAATTCACTCAATTGATGTGCCGGCTGGTACGCCCAGGGCAGGACGAGCTCCTTTGCTTGAGTTAAATAAAAGAACAATAGATTGTATGAATGAGGCAGATGATTTGCTGGACAGAGACAGAGTATTAGCAGCGTGGGAAGATTCCTGTAAAGCTTCTGTCTGGAACGGTCATCCAGTATGGATACATGCTGATTTACTTAGAACCAATCTTTTGGTTCATTCGGGACGTTTAGCTGCAGTCATCGATTTTGGCGGAGCGGGAATTGGAGATCCGGCTTTTGACCTTATACCTGCTTGGAGTATCTTCAACTCCAAAGGGCGGAAAGTCTTTCAGAATTCCATCCATGCCGACAAGGATACATGGCTTCGCGCCCGAGGGTATGCACTTCACCAGGCAGTACTGATCATTCCATACTATCGAGCAACAAACCCACAATTTGTTACCCTGGCGAAAAGAACGCTGGATGAGATATTGGCGGACATCGAAACAGGAGAATAAGAAATTGAAATAAGGTAGGCACGTTTGAAATCCTATCCTCGGAGTCTTAAAAGTATATAATGTCTCAGGAACATGCAGCAGATAGTTCGATTCCCAACCTAACAAAAGACCTCCTATAACGGAAAGGGGGTAGACGCTTTTACAAGATAATAAGTTTCCTATATAGGCTTGTTTGTTGGGGCATTAAAAGACTTTCTGCAAAAATCATTTTTTTGATGAAAAATGTCTTGCAATGACAGGCTGGGGTGCTTCTGAGAAAAGCGCCTTTTTTTGCTGATTTTTATGTCCAAAAGGGACTTAATATAAGTTGATTTATATTCAATCGTAAAGGCTGTTCATTCACAGTCAATTCCCAAAAATGGAATTAATCTGGAGTTTATATTAAAATGGTAAATTGTGAGGTAATATATTCCATAACGAGGGGGAGAACGATGAAGAAAATTTTAGTAAAATCCATGCTTTCTGTGACCGTAGCATTCGGTCTCGTGGCAGGAGGTGCAGCACCTGGTCTGGCTGCTGAAAACCAAGTGGCAAAAACAGAAGGGAAAAACCTGTATGCAATCGCATTTAAAAACGGGCTGCCAAAGGATTATGAACAAGCAATCGAGAAGGCAGGCGGCCATGTCGGGAATGCACTCCCGGAAGTGGGTGGGATCCAGGCCATGTCCGATAATCCTGCATTTTTAAGCAATCTAAAAAAATTGCCGTCCATTGAGGTGGCCAGCAGGGAAGTGCCGCTCACATTGAACCAGCCAGCAGTGATTTCGAATCTGGCCCAAACTGCTGCCATCAATGAACAGGGAAGTCTGTGGGATTCTCAATGGGACATTCAGAGGGTAACAAACAATGGAGAATCCTATAAAATCGAAACCGGCGGATATAAAAATGAAGACGGAGATACCGTACATAAAGCGGTTGTAGGTGTTATTGATACGGGAATTGACCCGGAACATCCGGATTTACAGAAAAATCTTCTTGGAGGGGTGAATTTGGTCCCCGCCGGCATGGATGAAACTGAAACCGGAGATCCCAATGACCTAGTGGACCGAAATGGCCATGGAACACATGTCTCCGGAATCATTGCCGCAAATGGAAATGTCAAAGGGGTAGGACCTGATCTTGGAATTCGTACCTATCGTGTCCTCTATTCGGAGCTGGCTCTCACGACGCCATCCATCATCATTGATGGCATCATTGCAGCTGCGAATGACGAGGTCGACGTTATCAATATGTCTCTCAGACTCTATAATACTTCAAAAACAATTATGGATGGCGAAACCTATAAAACAACAGCTGATACCTTATTGTGGAAACGTGCGATTCAATACGCCCTGAAGAAAAATGTAACCGTAGTAGGGGGGAGCGGGAATGAGAGCTTGAACCTTGATAACAAAAATGAGGTTACTAATTACTTAAGCACCCTTTACGAACCACTTGGAATCACACTCAAGGGACCGACAACGGTTGTGCCGGCACAGATGCCAGGTGTAATCAATGTATCCGCTTCGAACAAATGGTCTCAACAAGAACTTGCCTTCTTCTCTAATTATGGAAATAGTGCGATTGACGTGGCTGCTCCAGGAGGAGACCTTGGCAGGAAATATGCAGAAACCCTAGATCCAGAAAGTGCCGATACAACGAACCTAATCCTTAGTACATGGCCGACCTACTTGGGTACCCCTTATTCCTATAACGCAGGAACATCAATGGCTGCTCCGCAAGTAGCCGGAATTGCAGGGGTTCTAAAAGCAGCAAACCCAGACCTAAAACCTTCACAAGTTTCAGCCATCATTAACCAGACAGCCATTGACTACGGAAAGCCAGGCCAGGATGCTCTTTTCGGTTCAGGTGAGGCCAATGCGTATCGGGCATTGAAGGGAATTAAGAAGTAAGGCTTTTAGTAAGGAAAAGACTTCATGTCAGAAACGGGGACATCACCTAAATTAGGGATGTGCCCGTTTTTTACTCAGTAAGAAATTAAATGTCCCCGGGAATTCGTTTAAAAAAATAAATGGTCTGAATTGAAAAATATAAAGGGTCATTTGAAAAATAAAACAGTCGATTAGGATAATAAATCAGGAAATTGAAAAATAAGAGGCTGACTTTGAAAAATAAATGTAGGACCACAAGCAAAGGCAGAGGCTTTGAAAAATAAATGCTTGGAAATGATAAGTAAAAAGGGGCATTTGGAAAATAAATTGGTCGATTTTGATAATAAATCAGGAATTTGAAAAATAAGAGGCTTCCTTCGAAAAATAAGTGTAGGGCCACAAGCAAAGACAAAGGCTTTGAAAAATAAATGCTTGGAAATGAAAAGTAAAAAGGGACATTTGAAAAATAAACCAGTCGATTAGGATAAAAAATAAGGAAATTGAAAAATAAGAGGCTGACTTTGAAAAATAAGTGTAGGGCCATAAGCGAAAGCAAAGGCTATGAAAAATAAATGACTGGAATTGAAAAATAAAAAGGCGACTTTGAAAAATAAACCAGTCGATTAGGATAATAAATCAGGAAATTGAAAAATAAGAGGCTGACATTGAAAAATAAGTGTAGGGCCACAAGCGAAGGCAAAGGCTATGAAAAATAAATGAGTGGAAATAATAAATAAAAAGGGACATACAAAAAATAAAAATGTCGATTAGGATAATAATCAGGGAATTTGAAAAATAAGAGGCTGACTTCGAAAAATATGTGTAGGGCGACAAGCGAAAGCAAAGGTACATCTAAGCTGGAAATGTGCACTCTACCCAAGTAGATTCATTAATTTAAATGAAGATGAAACTTTTCAGGAACTTAAACAGTATTAATGGGTACATCCTTTTGGCTGTCAGCAACAAAATCTAATTCCTTTGATATGGAATGACTGGGATTGGATACGGAAAGAAGGTATATGGGTTGAAGATAAAGCGAAGGATAAAATACTATCTGCTCCGCTTATTTCGTATAAAGGCCAGCCCTCAGCAGGTGGCTTTTAGTCTGACATTAGGTTTTATCCCGAGCTGGATTCCTACGTTTGGCATTGGACCGATCCTTTCTGTTGCAATCACGAAAGTACTAAGAGGAAATATCATCGCCGCCGTTATTGGCGGTGTTATTGGAACGCCTATTTGGCCGCTGCTCTTTTTCCTTAACTATAAAATGGGAAGTCTTTTCTTTATAAAACAAATCAACTTGGATGAAGTAGACGATATCGAATATGTAGAAACCTTAAATGAAACAGTAGGGAGCATTCAATCGGGCAGTGTACTTTTCCTGGCTGGTTCGGTTATTAATATCATCGTTTTTTCCCTTATTATGTATGGCGGATTGTACATTCTGCTGAAAAAATACCGCGGGCATATTTTGCAAAAATTACAGAACATCAGCTGTTGATGCTGTCTGAAGGTTGGAGGGAAAAACAACAAGGAAGGAATACAACAAGATGTAATGAACTTTTTTGGTGAATCGCATTGGTGCCGTGGAATCACCAACTTTTAAAATATTTATCACAACGGTGCCGTTTTTAGATTAGAAGAGGTGTTAACATGTTCAAATTTTTTTCGTCAAGGCTCGGCTTCTTTTGGGTAGCCGTTGTTCTTTTTTGGATCAAAACATACAGCATATATAAAATTGAATTTCTATTAGGTGTAAAAGGTGCCATGCAGGAGTTTCTCTTGTTTTTCAATCCATTAAGTTCAGGCATCCTTTTAATGGGACTTGCTTTATTTTTAAAAGGGAAGAGAGCAGGGAGAAGCATCATCTACCTTAGTGCCTTCTTATTCCTGATTTTGTATTCGAACGTGGTATATTACCGTTTTAACAGCGATTTCATCACATTGGCGACACTTACACAGACTTCCAATTTTGGAAGCAGTTTAGGCGGAAGCATTATAAATTTAATGGAACCTTATGATATTCTCTATCTCATCGACATTCTATTTTTAATATACTTTTATAAAAAGGTTAGTGGCAATTGGACCAATGAACGATTAAAACTATATAAGCCTATAACGGTACTGGCAGCTGGAGTCATCGCTTTCAGTGTCAATCTCCACCTGGCTGAAAAGGACCGTCCGCAGCTTCTTGAAAGGACATTTGACCGCAACTATTTGGTCAAGTACTTGGGAACTTATAATTTTATCCTTTATGATTCCTACTTAAGCGTTCAAAATTCAACTCAGCGTGTGCTGGCAAACAGCAGTGATCTCATTGAAGTTGAAAACTATACGAAAGCAAAATATGCTGATCCAAACCCGGACTATTTTGGTATGGGCTCAGGTAAAAATATCATAAAAATCCATCTGGAATCTTTTCAGTCCTTCCTGATCGATTATAAATTGAATGGGGAAGAAGTAACCCCGTTTCTTAATTCTTTGGTTCATGACAGCAGTAAAAATTTTACGTACTTTGACAACTTCTTTCATCAGACCGAACAGGGGAAGACAGCCGATGCAGAGTTAATTATGGATACATCCCTTTATGGTCTGTCACAAGGAGCAGCCTTTGTCACCAAGGGGAAAAATACGTTTCAGTCCTTGCCGGCCATCATGCATCAGCAGCAAGGATATACGAGTGCGGTCTTCCATGGAGACGGGAAATCGTTCTGGAATCGTGATAAAATCTACAAAAGACTGGGAATCGACCAATTCTATTACGATCTTTACTATAATATGAGTGATGAAAATGTGATTAACTACGGATTAAAAGATAAACCGTTTTTTAAAGAATCCGTTCCCATGCTTAAAGAGTTAAAACAGCCTTTCTATGCGCATATGATTACGCTGACCAATCACCATCCTTTTATCCTGGACGAAGAAGAAGCCACGATTGCTTCACCGGAAACAGGCAATAGCACTGTGGATGGCTACTTCAGGACGGCCCGTTACCTGGATGAAGCCTTGGCACAGTTTTTTCACGACTTAAAGGAAGCCGGATTATATGATGACTCCATTATCATGATCTACGGCGACCATTACGGCATTTCCTCCAATCATAAAAAGGCCATGGAGGAAATCTTGAATGAAGAGATTACGCCTTTAGAATATGCCGAGTTGCAGCGGGTTCCTCTTATGATTCGTATCCCGGGGGTAGACGGACAAGGGATAAACCATGAATATGCAGGCATGGTGGACGTGGTGCCAACTCTCCTTCATATCCTGGGAATCGATGCTAAGGATTACTTGCTATTTGGAAGTGACTTATTCTCGAAGAATCACCGAAGCTATGTTCCGTTCCGAAACGGGGACTTTGTAACAGCTGAGTACAGCTACATTAAAGGAGTATTTTACAATAATGAGACGAAGGAACCGATAACGAATCCAACAGATAAAATGGTTAATACCAGAGATACCGTACTTCAGGAATTAGGATTTTCAGATAAACTGTTAAATGGAGATCTATTGCGCTTCTACACACCAAATAAGGAATGGAAACCCATCGACGCAAGAGATTATCATTACGGAAAGCCAGAGGAAAAAGCTGCCGCTGAAACGAGATGAAGTTCAGTGAATGAAAATACCTAAGCCTCAGTTTAATAGAAAAGGGCTCGGAATGTCATTCCGGACCCTTTTTGGCTATGTAAAAGTTCTTTGTTGATTTTGGGGAAAACTTGAAAGCTGCTATTACTAGTCGCTTCAGACTGTAGACAAACTCTCGCTGAAAATTGAGTTTGTAACAGTCTTTTATTTTGTGCGGTTGTAAAACTGGGCTGTTGACTTCCGTTCCAGCCGCTTAGCTTTCCGCGGGCGGTCCGGGAAGCCTCCTCGGCGCTTGACGCACCTGCGGGGTCTCCCCTGACCCGTGCTCCCGCAGGAGTCTCGCGGCTTCCACTCCAATCAACAGGGTGTTAATAGTTAATATGGGAGTAAAACCAAGTTTATTTTAAAATTGATATAAATAACCCATGAGGTGATAAGGACAACCATTGTTAAGAGTATTGTTAATGATTTTTTCAATGTTACCTCCCTCTATCAATCAGCTTAAACGTAAACGATCATAAGTATCTGTCATTTCAAATAATAATGATGATCATTAAAACTCTTTTATATTGTTTCTTGTGCTCTCGTTGCTTTCGACGATAATCAAAAAACAAATGAAGCTGACATTTGTTTTTAGAAAACATTGAAGGTTCTGCAAAACCACTATACTATAAATATAGTTATACATAATGAACAGGAGAGGGGAAAGATTTATGGGTGACAAGAAACACATCGTGTTATTTCAAGGAGATTCGATTACAGATGGAGCACGGTCACGAAACCAGGATCCAAGTCATTTACTGGGAGACAGCTATGCATTTACGATTGCAGGCAAGCTGAGCTATGAACTGGCGGAGAAAAATCCTCAGTTTATCAATAGGGGAGTGAGCGGTGACCGGGTTTCTGATTTATATGCCCGGTGGAATGAGGATGCCATTAGCTTACAGCCATCGCTAATTAGTTTTTTAATTGGTGTGAATGATGCCTGGAGGTCGATGTCCAATGAGCCAAGCGGAATAACGGATCGTTTTGAAAGGGCTTACCGACATCTGCTGGCAGAAACAAAAGAGGTGCTTCCAGAAACAGGCCTGGTGATATGCGAACCGTTTATCTTAAACACAGGGTCCACTGCCGAGAAATGGGATGCCTGGAAGATGCGCCTTGAACAGTATCAGGATATCGCGGGTAACTTGTCGGAGGAATTTGGAGCTGTTTTTGTTCCATTGCAAAAACCGTTCAACGAAGCCTGCGAACGCCAGGAACCTTCCTATTGGCTGTGGGATGGGGTGCATCCAACTCCGGCAGGCCACGAATTGATTGCACGGGAATGGTTAAACGTCGTGCAAAACAGCAAGCTGGCGATTCGATAATAAGCGAGTGTATGACTAAAAATATCGACTAACGTTCGTGCAAACCGGGTAAATTTTGCCCGGTTTTTTTATATTAATAGAACCTCCGTTTCTCCTGACTTTCAGAAGGATCCAGCCAATGGGCATAAAGTTGCGACAATAAAATGATCATAATCCCACTATGTGCCTAATTTTGTAAATATTTTGTAAATTCGAAGGTTATTTCCGTGAACTGTAGAACTATATAGAGGGTTAGGAAGGAGGGATATGGTCATATTCGCCCCGTACGAACGCGGAATTTATGAGGAGATACTCACTTGAAGATGCAGTTTGAAATGAGATAAAAGAACTGGTGCCGGGGGCATAATTTTCGAAGAGTCGTTCCTAGTAATCTGGAATGAGCCCCTTTAGAGGTATACGTCACACTGCACACTAATCCCTTTCTGCTGCCTTTCCTTTTTTCCACCAATAAGATTACCGTTTTGTTAAAGCGAGTAAATTCATAGGATTTCCAGCTTATAAGAGATATGGGTTATTTTTAAAAATATGGGACTTTTTCCTTGTAATCTTTTAAAATTTTACATATAATTATAAATATAGTAAATATTTGCAATATTTAGAGAAAAGGAACTAATACTTTGGTCCTTCTACTATTCCTCAAGGGTTTCCTGTTCTTTATCGGAAACAGGATTCAGGGAACAGCGTCCAATGTGTAAACATCTTACAGAGAAAACTTCTTAGAGAACAGGAACTGACTGAATTTTTATTGCCCAGCCGTACCTGTTTTTTTGTTGCAATCATTTACTAGTTTGGTTTCTCTTTTTTAACATGTCACCGGAAAATAACTACGACAGCTTTTGTTCGAAAGGGGTGTTTGGCTTTATCATGGAAGATTTATTAATCAGCGCTGCACTGCAGTCCAACTTTTACAAAAAGAAACTGAGCAATGTGAACGTTCGTGAGTGGAGCAAAATTCCGCTTACCACAAAACAAGAGCTGAGGGATGCAGATCCTTATGACCTGCTGGGCACGGCCATTCAGAACATTGCCACCTACCACGAAACAAGCGGAACCACCGGCAAGCCTTCTCCCAGCTGGTTCTCTTTCGATGACGTTGATATGGAAGCGAAGTTTACGGTGGAATCTCATTTACGACTAACAGAAGATGACCTTGTATTAAACCGGTTTCCTTTCGCACTTGCCATTCCTTCTTTTATTTTATACTGGGCATGTCAGCTTTCCAGGGCCGCACACATTGCTGCCAGTAAATCCAGCTTATTGACCCCTCATATGCGGGTGATCGAGATTATTGAACGTGTTCAGCCGACCGTGATTACGTTCATTCCGGCCGAAGCGGAAATCATCGGCACCTTGGCTAGGAGTTTGAACATCCCGCTGCCTACTAAGAATCTCAGATGTTTGGTTCTGGGAGGCGAGGTTGTCAGTCCAAAACGTAAAAAGTACATAGAAGCCCTCTGGGGAGTTCCTGCTTTTGCCTCCTTTGGCAGTACGGAAACCGGCGGACTCTTTATGACCTGTCATCATGGAAACTATCATATGAAAAATCCCATTGCCAAAGTGGAAATCCTGGACGAAGAAGCCCAGAATGTTCCTCTAGGCGAAAAAGGCGAGTTTGCCATTTCCATTGCGAGGGAAGGAATGCCGCTGCTGCGTTATGCCAATGGCGACATGGCGGAAATCAGGGAAGCAACATCCTGTACGTGCGGAAGTTCTTATCCTGTTCTGGTTCATTATGGCCGGAAGAGTGACCATATTGCCTTAAAGGATCGAACGTTGAGCCTTTATGAATTACAGGACATTGTCTATTCTCTGCCATATGTGCCTATGCTTTGGAGAGCCCAGGTTTATCCCGACCAGATCAAATTTCATTATCAGATGTTTGGAATGGAAAAGACCGAAGATATGAGGCTTTGTCTCGAAGGAGAGCTAAGGCAGCATTTGGGTGTGGACGTCTCGGTGAACTTTACCGAATTAGTGGACGAAGCCGACCTGACCTCCGTTCCGCACTATTCCAAATTCCATTATGTTGAACATTTTACACATGTCCTAGTTTAGCAAGGTCAGTAAAAGTTTCTTAGGAATTTAAAACAACTGCTAGAGTCTTTTCCCGAATCCGCATTCTCTCTGCAAGATAACAAGTTGAAAGTCGCGCTTCAAGGTATATGCTGCTGCAATTCCTTTCAAAAAAGTCTGCCTTTGGAATGGGACATGCTGAAGATGGGTATCCGTTCGTGAATATCTTCACATTCAGCAGGCAAAGGGAAGGGAATGAGCTCGAACGCCGCCCAGTGTCAAGATAAAATCGTTAAGAAACAAGGGGGATACCTAATGATTGGGAAAACAGTGAGATTAAATAGGCTTTTCAATAACGAGTCAGGCAATTCAATTCTCGTTGCAATCGACCATGGTGTGACATTAGGGCCTCTGGACGGGTTAAGGGACACGCCGCTGATTTCCAATTTGGCGAAGCAGTCCCGTTTCCAGGGAGTGATTGGCCATAAAGGGGCGATCAGCTGGGCAGTGAGCGAAGGCGGAACCAGCAGGGATTTTGAATATATTCTCCATATTTCAGGTTCAACTGCGCTCGGGCCGGATTCGACACGCAAGGAGATTGTTTCCTCTGTGGAGCATGGTGTCAGGATGGGAGCCACTGCGGTTTCCGTACATACCAATCTGGGAGTGGCTGGCGAGTTCGGCATGCTGAAGGATATGGCAAGAATCTGTGACGAGGCTGCTTCATGGGGAATGCCGGTCCTGGTCATGATTAACGTCTTTGACGAAGGAAATTCTATGTCCTATGAGGGAAAGAAAATTTCCCATGCGGTCCGGGTTGCTGCCGAGCTGGGGGCTGACCTTGTAAAAGTCCAGTACCCAAATGACTTCAGGCTTTTAACCGATATTGTGACAAGCCATTCCACCCCTGTTCTGTTTGCGGGCGGAGAGAAGGTGGAAGACAAACGGGAATGGTTTAAGGCCGTCCATGAAACTCTGATGGCAGGCGGAAAAGGGTTATGCGTGGGCAGGAACTTTTTTCAGGATGCCTATCCTGCCCAGATGGGCTATGCCCTGTACGGAATGGTTCACGAAGGCAGAACCTATCAAGAGGCATACGATAGCTATGAATCTCTTATAGCCGAAAAGATGTATTTTTCATCATAAGGAGGAAAATGAATGCAACAAACAGCACATGCATTTCCTGTTTTAAAAGCCGTTTTGAATCACCGCACCTCCCATATTGAAGCTCTGAGGGAACTGTACGAGGGGTTCGCATTAAAAAATAAGAATGTTGAAAACATTTCAGAGGAAGAGCGGAACGACTACCATCTGTATGCTGTCAATCTGACGCTTGAACACGTCTGGAATAATAACCCTTATTACCGCAAAGCTCTTGAGGATAAAGGGTTCTCTCAGCCTCGCCTGGAAAGTCTGGATCAGATCGACAGGCTGCCATTTCTTGATAAAGAGGTGATACGAGGAGATAAAGACCTGCTGCTGTCATGCGATCCAAAGGAAATTGGGCAGATTCACTTAACCTCAGGGACAACTGGCAAGCCCATTTATACCGCCTATACACTGGCCGATCATTATATCCATGATGCGATTCCTTTTTATCCGTCACTATTTGAAGGAGATTCCTCTTCGGACGTAGTGGGGATTGCCCTGCCGTATGAGTTTGCCCAGCCAGCGCTTGGTTTCCAGCGGCTGTACCAGTTTACCTTTGGAGCGACTGTTTTGTCATTAGGCAAAGGAGGCTATATGGCTCCGGTCGATAAAAGCCTCGATGTCCTGAAAGAATATGACGCTTCTATTTTAATAACGACTCCTTCCTATGCAGCATTGCTGGCGGAAGAGGGGGAGAAGCTTGGGATTGTCCTCGGCGAAGATATTACGCCAAGAAAGCTGATGCTGACAGGGGAAGGATGCTCGCCGCAATTTGCTTCCAGATTGAAAGAGCTTTGGAAGTGTGATATCCAGCACTTATATGGTTCGACCGAGTGCGGGCTGGTGGGTGTTCAATTGAATGATGACACTGGCTATCACGTTCTGGAAGGCAATGTAAAAGTAGAAATTATTGACCCGGATTCCGGAATACAGGTGGCAGATGGTGAAGAGGGCGAGGTCGTCATTACTACTTTGCTGAGAGAAGCCATGCCTTTTATCCGATACCGCACGGGCGACATCGGGTTCCTGGAAAGAATGGAGGACGATTCGGCCATTACGCTCAGCAAGCTCCATCTTCGGGGAAGAATGGACGGACATATGGTGGTGGATGGAATTCCGTATTCACCGTTTATGCTGGAACATCTCCTTCTGTTATTGCCTGAAGTGGGGCTGTGGTACCATTTCGTGCTGGAGGACGAAGAACTGACAATCGAGATTGAAAAGCTGCACTCCGATTTGACTGACGAGGAACTGGCGGATAAGGTGCGGAGCCATATGTACCGGACAGCTGGTATTTCATGCACCGTGCTTGTAAAGGATTCTCTGCCAAGACAATTTGGAAAAGCCAATCGAATCATAAGGAAAGGAATGTGAGAGAGATGATTATCGATGGACATGCCCATATTTCACCGGAGGCGCACTCCAATGCCGAAACGCTTATTGCCGCGATGAATGATGCCGAAGTTTCCCGTGCCGTGCTGATCCCTGGGGGAATGCTGGATGTAAGGCAGATGACGGATTATGTCACCGGAAAGAAGAAGCCGGAAACGGTGGAACCCCCCAATGACTTTGTCCTGCAAATGATCAAGGAAAATCCGGACTATTTTATTGGCTTTTGCTGCATGAATCCGAACGAGAAGATCGATGTGATTACCGAAAAGCTGGAGCAGCATGCAAAGGATGGATTCAAGGGAGTGAAGATGGCCCCGATGGTTCATCAGTTCTCCTTGCTGGGAAAAGCATCGAAATCGATCGCAGATCTGTGCGGACAGCTCGGGATGCCCTACTACACCCATACTCTTTTCCACGCGAGTGCCAGCACGTCCTCCGTCGGCACGCTGGCAAAAGAATTTAAAAACACCAACTTTGTCATCGGCCATATGGGGTTCGGCCCGCTGGATGTCGAAGCCATTGAGCTGGCTTCCACCCTTGACAATGTCTACCTGGAAACCTCGACAGCCAACTTCTTGTCCATTAAAATGGCGGTCGAAAAAGCAGGTGCGGAGAAAATGTTTTACGGATCGGAATTCCCGATGTCTGACCCGGTGGTTGAAAGAACGAAAATTGAGCGCCTGAACATCCCGGACGGTCAAAAGGAACAGATTTACTCAAAGACCATTTTGGAATTGCTAAAAGCTTAATTAAAAGGAGGCTAATTCATGAGTGCGGTTGGAGTAAAAGCAGAAGGCAAAACCCTTCATCTTCAGGAGCATGTTGAATGGTTTGAAACACTGGATGAGAATAATCTGTCGATCGAAACACTGGAACGGGAAGAGGTAAAAGCTTATCACGAAAGGGCTGTGAATAAGCTGATCCACTACCTCTATGAGAACAATTCTTTCTACCGTGCCAAATTGGAGGAAGCAGGCATCACCTCTGCCTCTCACGTTGACTTCGAAGAGTTCAGCAAAATTCCGTTTTTAACCAAGGATGAGCTGAGAGAGGATTCGAAAGTCATTCTTACGAAGAAAAAGCTTGCCCAGCTGTGCTGCTCCACGGGTACCACTGGCGGGAAGCCGATTTATATCGGCCATACGCTTGATGAACTTTACAGCTACTATTTTGCACCGAAATATCCAAGCCTGATGGAACGGGTGAAAAATAAAGTGGTTGCCAATGCGCTGCCTTATGAAATGAGCTCATCGGCTTTAACCTTCCACCATGAGTTCCAGCACCTGCTGAACTGTACTATTCTTCCTTTAGGAAAGGGCGGGGCCTACTCTGAACCGAAAAAGGCGATTGAGTTCATGCAGGCCTGGGAGGCAGAAGTGCTGGTGACAACTCCTTCCTATGCCATCGTACTCTGGGAAGCAGCACAGGAAATGAACATCGATTTAACCAAGGATCTGAAGGTCTCTCATATTTTCCTTACCGGCGAGGGATCGTCCAACTCTTTTAGAAAGCGGATTGAGCTGATTTGGGGATGTACGTCCACGATTCTTTACGGATCATTGGAAGCGATGCTGTTGGGCCTTGAGTGTGACAGCCAAAGCGGGTTCCATCTTCCGGACGGGCATCTGTATGTCGAAATTGTCGATCCTGAAACCAATGAATTACTGGATCCCGGCCAGCAGGGGGAAATTGTTATCACTACTCTCCTGAGAGAAGGCATGCCTCTTCTCAGGTACCGTACTGGTGACCTTGGGTTTATTGAGGAAAGCGGCTGTGCCTGCGGGATCAACCTCCCCAAGCTGCACCTCAGAGGAAGAAGCGGCGATCAGATTGTCCTTCAGTCCGGCAGCTTTTCTCCATTTTACCTGGAAGACATCCTGATGCAGGTGGAGGGTGTGGGGAACTGGTACCGCTTTTTAGTAAAAGGCAACAGCCTGACCGTTGAGGTGGAGCCTTTCAATGATGAAGTGGACAAAGAGTATCTGGCCCAGCTCATTGAGGAAAAGCTGGAGTTTTATACAAACTCCCCGTGCACAGCAAGGGTGGTTGAGAAGGTACAGCGGAACGATGGAAAAATTAAAAGAGTCTGGTACATAGACTAATGATTAGGAGAATCGATCATGGAAGGAAAAGTACTTTGGTTTGATGCCAGGAAGCTGAATGAGAATGTGAATAATATGATCCTAACGGTCAACCAGTCCAGCAATTTTACAGGAATTCTGTACAGCTCTCAGCAGCTCCATAAAATTGAGCATTCCCCGCGCATGACGGTGGCGGCAATGATTGAAGAGGAAGAAGAGCTTCTGGGGCTGGAGGACAGCGAGGTCGTGGTTGCGTCGCAAAACCTTGCCATTTTAAAAAGTGCAAGAGAAAAAGGGTTTGTCACCGCGTGGTACATCCAGGTAGTGGACGAAGCCACGATGAATCTTGCCTACGAAAAGGGAACGGAAAATCCCTTGCTGATCATTGAGTTCAAGGATGAAACCAATATTCCGCTGGAACTCATCATTGCTGAAATGCAAAGGTATGATGTAGACGTGTTCAAGTATGTGAAAACCGCTGTGGATGGAAGGATCTCCGGAGATGTGATGGAAGTGGGCTCCAAAGGGGTTCTATTGTCCAGCGACTCTGTGGAGGAAATTGTGAAGCTGAATTCTTTGGCCAGTTTAAAAAGGCGCAGCCAGCTCGAAGTTGTGAAGGCAAAGGTGACAAAGGTGGAACATCTGGGGCCGGGTGAAAGAGCCTGCATCGATACCACCTCCCTTCTGACCAGTGAAGAAGCGATGGTGATCGGGTCCACCTCCAGCGGCGGCCTGCTGGTGTGCAGCGAAACACACTATCTTCCGTACATGAATACACGGCCGTTTCGTGTCAACGCGGGCGCTGTGCACAGCTATGTATGGTGTCCGGGCGATAAGACCCAGTACATCACGGACCTGTCTGTGGGCAATGAAGTAACCGTCGTGGATACAAGCGGAAATGCCAGAACCGTGACAATCGGGCGGATGAAAATCGAAGTCCGGCCGCTGCTGCTGATTGAAGCGGAATACGAAGGGGAGACCATCAATGCCATTGTCCAGGATGACTGGCATATCAGGATCTTTGATGGGGACGGCAATCCCAAAAATGCCACAACCTTCAAGGAAGGAGATTCCATCCTCGCTTACCTTTGTGAGCCGGGAAGGCATGTTGGAGTCAAAATACAGGAAACCATACTCGAAAAGTAACCCTCGAGTTTAAATAGGGAATCACAGAAGTCTTGTTCAGAAACTGCAGCTTTCAGTCTGGCATTGTCCATCTCATTTGACCAGAGGTACATTTGTACAAGACGGTAAGGCGAGGGCGATGCCGGAAAGCAGGCTGCAGGCAGATTACGAAAGTGGGGGGGCAGCTTTTGAATATCCTCGAATGTACAGAGTTGGAAAAAGAGTATAACGGGACAAGGGTAGTGGACAAAATCAGTTTTAAAATGAAAAAAGGGGAAACGTTAGGTTTGCTGGGGCCGAATGGAGCGGGGAAGACCACCACCATTTCAATGCTGAGTGCCCAGATCAAGCAGACGGGCGGAACCATCCAGATAAATGGACATGAAATTAAAGGCAATGAGCTCAAGGTGAAATCACTAGTCGGTGTGGTTCCGCAGGACATTGCGCTCTATCCTGAACTGAATGCCTATGAAAATCTCCAGTTCTTCGGTTCCCTTTACAAGCTGGATAAAAAGCAGCTCAAAAAAAAGATTGATAGAGTCCTTGATCTCATCGGCCTGAAGGACCGGGCCAAGGATCCGATCAAGCAATATTCTGGCGGAATGAAACGGAGAATCAACATTGCCGCTGCAATTCTCCATGATCCGCTGGTGGTGTTCATGGATGAGCCGACTGTCGGGATTGATCCTCAATCCAGAAATAAGATTTATGAACTCATTGCCTTGCTCAAGGAGCAGGGGATGTCCATTGTGTATACCACCCACTATATGGAAGAGGCAACCAATCTATGTGACAGGGTGGCCATTGTCGACCGCGGAAAAATGATTCAACTTGACAGTGTAAAAGGCTTGATCAAAGAAATTCACGGCGGGATTCTGGAGTTTCAGTTCCGCGATCCAGATACCGCACAGTCCGCCAAGGCGCTTGCCGAGGAGTATGAGCATGTGAAGGAAGCAAGAGTTTCCGACTCCAAGCTGGAGGCGGTTGTAAAGGACCCGCAGGAAAACATCGGGTACCTGGTCGAGCAGTTCCGAACTTACTCCTATGAAATTATGAATTTGACGATTATGCCTCCAACATTAGAAACATTGTTTTTATATAAGACAGGGAAAGCATTACGAGATTAATACTGGAGGAGTAATATGAACTTTCTCAACATTGCCAAGAAGGACATAAAGCTGATGCTGAAGGATCCCGGGGCATTAGTGGTCTTATTCTTATTACCTATGATGCTGATCACGATTATGAGTTTTGCCTTAAAGCCAGTCTATGGCGACCAATCAGATGCCGTTAAGATATTAGTCGCAGATATGGACAAAAGCGAGGATTCTAAAAGGTACATAGAAGGTATTGATGAAGTCGAGGGCATGGATGTCGATGAACTGGAAAAAGAGAGTGAGATTGAGAAATCGGTCCAGGACGGGGAAAACCCGATGGGCATCATCATTCCAAAGGGATTCCAGGACAGTCTCGAAAAGGGCGAAAAGATTGATGTAAAAGTCATCAGCGACATGGCGCAGCTTGAAACCGTTTCGGTTTTGCAAAAGGCGATTGAAGGAGTTGCCCAGTCTTTATCTGTCAATTATGAAATCAGTTCGATGGTCGACGAGCAGGTCGCAAGCATCAATCAAACGATGGAAACACAGGTAAATGACATCACAAAGGCGTATGAAGAAAGAATTGCCAGCCTAACCGCACAGCTGCCGCAGGGTGCCGGACAGCCGGCCAATCAAGAAGCAGTTCCCGCAAATGGGGATGCCGTCAATACGGACGAATTGAAAAGCAGCCTGACAAGCCAGGCGCAATCCTCGATGAAGGAGCCCATGATTGGTTTTGTCACCGCTTCGACCAAAGGGGAAAAAGAGCCGCCTACGCCGGATGCGTTCCAGCAGAATGTGCCAGGTTTTACGGTCATGTACGCCTTCTTTATTGTGATGTATGCCGGGCGTTCATTTTTAAATGAAAAAAGTTCTGGAACCTTTACAAGGATTCTCAATGCACCAGTGAACAGGTGGACCTTGTTTTTTGGCAAAATGCTTCCCAATTTCATTGTAGGAATCGCCCAGGTAGCCGTTCTGTTTGCTTTTGGCTATTTTGTGTTTGACATGTCCCTTGGCACTTCACCATTTGGCCTCGCAGCCATTTCCATCGCTCTGGTTTGGGCCAGCTCCTGTCTGGGAATGTTGATCGCCGCCTTATTTAAGACGGAAGCACAGGTGAATGGCTGGTCTGTCCTGATCGTTCTGACACTGGCAGCGCTTGGAGGCACGATGGTTCCGCTGTTTATCATGCCGGACTTTATGAAGCAGCTGGCGCTGATCACACCGCATGCCTGGGCATTAAACGGATTTCAGGATATCCTGGTCCGGGGCGGCGGCCTCGAGGATGTAGTTTCGAACATTGGAGTCCTATTTGCATTCGGCCTGGCATTTTTGCTGGTTTCTGTGTGGAAGCTTAAGTTTGATTAATGAATGGAACGGGAGGAAAGAAGAATGGGAGCTTTTAAGCATGTAGGTTTAGTTGGAGTTACGGGAGTCGGAGCAGCCCTCTGCTATCAGAACATTGTGGTGGAGTCCATAAAGAGGAGCGGGACCCATCCTCAGCTGACGATCCATAATATGCCGTATGATCAGTATACACAGCAGGACAATACCAAGATCGGCCAGACGGTGCTGGCCTCTCTTACGACCCTGGCCGGTGCGGGAGCCGATGTTATTGTGACGACGGCGAACACGGTTTCTTACACCTTTAAAACGATTAAAGAGGGATTCCCGAAAGTGCCGATCGTGGATGTAGTCGATGCAGTCGTGGAAGCCTGCAATCAGCTGAACACGAAGAAAGTATCGGTGCTCGGGACGCTCATTACCATGAACTTCGTATACGGCGAGAAACTCACGGCGGGAGGATTTGAGTTAATCCAGCCGCCATTATCGGAGCAGGAAGAAATAGAAAAAATCATTTCCGAAGAATTGATTTACGGAATCGCAAGCGAGTCTTCAAAGAAACGGGTGCTCGAAATCATTGACGGTGTAAGAAATCAAGGTTCCGAAGCCATTGTCCTGGCATGTACAGAATTACCGATCCTTGTGTCTGCCGAGGACATCAAGGGTGCAGCCGTAATTGACAGCTCCGAAGTGATTGTAAAAAAAGTATTGGAGCTCACCTGCAGCGAAGCAAAGGCTAGCAGCAAAGGACAGTCCGATGAAGCCGGCCAAAAGGACAAGGAAGATCTTTTGTTCGGGGACAGCTCAAAGTTCTTTCAATATGATCAACAGCCAGAGGTGAAGGCGTTCATTCAGGAAGGCATTCAGCAGCTCAATGAAACGAACTATGATGGTGCGAGAATGAGCTTTGAAAAGGCTGTTTCCATGGATAAGAACGATCCGGAGGCAACCACCTGGCTGGCGATTGCATTAGGAAAGAAAATGGAAATCACCAATATCGTCAATAAAATGAGATTGATGCCGAAATTCGAGAAAGCAGTAAAAAGTGCGCTTAAGCTGGCGCCGGATTCTCCAATGGTTCGCCGGATCAATGGAATCAGGCTTCTGAAGACGCCAACAGAATTCGGAGGAAACGTGGAAAAGGCGATTGAAGAGCTGCAGTACAGCATCGCTCACGGAATGGAAGACGCTGAGGTTTACCAGCTGTTGGGAAGGGCGTACCTGGACCTCGGCGAAAAGGAAAAAGGGGAGCAGGCACTTGAGAGAGTAAAGGAACTAAGTTTGCTTTCATAGGCTCATGCACCCTTTGGGGGAAGATCGCTAAAGTCTACGAAGCAGGAATGAGAAACATTCTAACGATTAATTCGGACCGAAGACACAAGTTTTTCAATAAACGAGAATAATCGATTCATAAATGAAGAGAATCGATGCATAAACGAAAATAATAAATCTATAATCCAAAATAATCAATCTATAAATGAAAAGAATCTATGTATAACCTTGAGGAAACATATATATATGACCCCAAACCTGTTTCTCAAACCCCATTCTGATGTAAATTAGGTTCTCTTAAGGGGATCTTTAGTGAATTTGTATCACTTTGGGGGCCAAAAGAGGGGAACTCTATTATTTTTCAAAGGCTGGACATCGGTTTTTTACTAAACTAATAGAAAGAAACCCTTTGAGGAAACGATCTATAGGTTAGAAGAAAGGGTCAATAGCTTAAGATAATTGACAGATTCATAGAGCTATTTTAGCTGCTTCTAAGCTGAGCAAATCTTCCTGCAGTGGCTCTTAAGCTAACGTTAGCCCAGTTTACGACATTGGCGTAACCACATGACAAATAAACGAGGAGGCCGGAAATCACACATGACGATTATCAGCTCTGTAAAAGAATTCTCTGCCAGATACCCTGATTATCATGCTGTCATCGACAGTCATCAGACACTGACCTATCGAGAGTTGGATTCTTATAGTTCAAATTGGGCACGATTTTTAGCAGAATCCGGCATTCAGCCTGGCGCTAAAGTGATGATCTGCCTTCGCAACAGCTCGGTGTTCGTTGCGATTCTCCTGGCATTGGAGAAGCTAAACACCATGATCATCCCGCTGAATTATCATACACCTTCCCAGGAAGTCGAACAATTAGCGGACGAATACGGAATTTCCCTGCTTATTACTGAAGAGTTTTTTAGAAACCGGTTTTCGGATGTATCCATGGATGTCCTTTATAAAGAGGAGGTCCGATTGGAGAAGACTGCTGGGGCCGGATCCCTTGATCAGGAGGATGAAGGAAGCCTGGAAAGTGGCGAGATGCTTTTCTTTACCTCGGGTTCAACAGGCAAACCGAAAGGGATTGTGGTGAAAAAAAGCAATATTGCCCCTGCCATTCTGCCGGACATGGCGAAGGAAAGGCAATCAAGGCACTTTATTGTCAGGCCCATTTTCTTCCGATCGCATCTGACCCTGGCGTATGGCACGCTTCTTCAATGCGATACGCTGATCCTGAGTGAGGACGATTCGCCAGGTGAAATCTACAGGCTGATCACGGAGCATGAAGTGACTCAAATCACAAGCGGCCCTACAGACCTTCAGCAGCTGGTTGATTATATGGAAGAAAACTCTTTGAATATTCCATCCTCCCTGGCTGAAATCATGAGTACGGGAAGAGCACTTTCCGCCGAGCTGAGAAGGAAGCTGCCGGCTCTTGCTCCACATGCAACGGTTATTGATTTCTATGGAACAAGCGAAGCAGGGCCCATTACGTCCATCGATCATTGCGAGTGGAACGAAAAGGCGGGCTCCTCCGGTCTCCCTGAATATTTTATCCAGCTGAGAATCATGGATGAAGATGGCAGGGAGCTGGAAGCAGGAGAAATTGGCGAGGTTAGTATCAAGTCGGGACAGATTATGAATGAGTACTATAATGACCCTCTGCTGACAGATCAAACCTTTCACGGGGAGTTCCTGAGAAGCGGCGACCTCGGCTATTTGGATGAAGACGGATATTTATATCTGGTCGGCCGAAGCAAAGAAGTCATCAATAAAGGCGGATACAATTTTTACTGCTCGGAGATTGAGGATGCTTTCCTGCAAATTGAAGAGGTCAAGCAAGCTGCAGTCATTCCGGTGGCAGACAAGAAATGGGGCCAGGTGCCGGCAGCATTCCTAAAGCTGCAGGGGGCCAATCACCCAGAAGAGGTGTGCGAAACCATCCGGCAGGCCTTGCTGACAAGGCTGGCGGAATATAAATGCCCCGAGTATTTCACGATTGTAGCCGACATTCCTGTGAACCTCGGCGGGAAGGTGGATAAAAAGTCTCTTGAACGATTGCTGAGCCAGGAAATCAGCGTTGGCTGACAGGCCTCTAGCTTTAACTGACAGCATTCTCATCATACGGCCCTTGTGCTTTTATGCAGAAGGGCGAGTCACTTCTAAATGCTCACAATAAAATTCAAACGAATAGTGGAATGAGGAGGAGAATGGAGCACCCATTATTAAAAGGGAGTACAAACACATGCAGCTCAAATTAAATGAAGTACATAGCGTCAAGCTGACTTCGATGAATTATCTTTACCTGATCTTGTTTATAGGGATCACTCTCGCTCTGCATCTTAATTCCGTTTCTCGAACTGCTGCCGTTTTTGTGGTTCCAGTTTTTATTTTGATGGCCAGGAAGCTTCCGGCAAGCAGAGACATCCTTACATTTTTCAGCTTGTTTACCATCGGGGTGTTTACAGCCCTTACCATAAAAGAAGGACTGGACAGCACGTGGAACCATTGGCTTCTAAGCAGGGAGTACTACATCATTGCCACTCGATTGACCTTGCTGGTTTACATCATTCCATTCCTGCTGTATTGGCGGATCAGCAAAGAAGCGCCAAGATACTTGGCAAAAGGGTCCTTCACCAACACCATCTACACACCTTTCATCTGGAAGGGAATCAAGGATCCAATCTGGAGAGCTCTTCTCATAGCAGGTTCGGTTAATATCGTTGTTTTTGCCTTTTTTATTGATCTTCCGTCCAGCAGTTCAGGTGCTATAAAGGTCATATTTATCAGCTTTTTATTTGCCATTGTCAATGCTTCTCTTGAAGAAGTGTTTTGGAGAGGATTGCTTCTCAGCTATTTTGTGGATGCGCTCGGGGAAAAAAGCGGGCTGATTCTTTCCAGTTTTGGATTTGGGTTATATCACTTGTCAATGGGACTGAATATTTGGTTCTGCGCAGGGTTTATTGTCGGCGGCTTCCTCTTGGGAGGGCTGGCCATCCGGGCAAAAGGGATTCTTCCGTCTTTTGTCCTGCATTTTCTGATCAATCTGCTCATGGTCATGGCCGGGGCAATCTTTCACTTCTAAATGAATGGAAGGATGTTCATTGGTCATCATTCGGGCTTGTAAAGCTGCCTGGGATGATACGAATTCAAGGAATTGGGGGATGGGATTTGGACCAATATACTGAAACGGATTTTTATGAAATCCTGAAATCCATTGAGAGAACCACTGATATGCTTGAAAAACTGGCCCATGATAAATTGCAAGTCCGCGTTTTGAAACAGGAAAATCTGGTGGATCGCTTTTTGGCGAATGATCCACTAGCAAGAGAAGCTCCTTGCAGCATCATGAGAGAAAGCTATTTATATTCCACCAAACATAACCTGATTACATCCCATAACTTTGCCATCATCTATCCGGAACTGCTGCCGGGAACCCTTGAGGATGAAATCTATCTGAAGGGCAGAGGAATCGGGGAAGTCATCCGGACGTACGAAATGCAGTCAAAGCGCATGCTCATTCAATACGGGTTCAGGGATCCGCATACTTTATGGGACATCCTTTATCAGGATGCGAGCCTGAGCTTTCCCATTAACGGGCTCGGCGCTGTGCCGTTCAAAGAATACACCATCCAGTTCCCGGGTTTCAGCTCATACGGAATAAAAATACTGGAATATTTTAACCCCAGGGTTTTGGAGCTTGGCGCAAAGGCAGCACAGCCGCAATAACAGGCAGCCTGGGGCTGACAGGAGGAGAAGGGTTTGGACGTAGAAGAACAGAAGTATCGAAAAGCCAAAAGCATGGTCAACAAGCTAAAAGGTTTTTATATCCATGCCTTTGTATTTACAGTCGTCAATCTTGGTCTGTTTCTATTAAATATCCTGGTTTCTCCGGAAAAAATCTGGTTCTTCTGGTCGCTGGGAGGCTGGTCGATTGGTTTGCTTGCCCATGGAATTGTCACATACGGAATCACTCCGTTCTCTGCCGAGTGGGAAAACCGGAAAATGAAAGAGTTCATGGACCGGTTGGACAAGGAAGAAATTCAGAAGTAGGTTTGGAAGGAAGCCATCAGGGGTAAACAATTTTAAACAGAAGAGATAAAAGATCAAAAATGATAGAAACAGAGAGAGTAGGCAGTCATTGTAAGGCTGCTGATCGAACATAGAGGGACCGGGCAGCTGATGCCTGGTTTTTTTATGCCTTTTGGCAGGGAGTACAAACAGAAAGATAGGGTACACTGATTGATCATTCAAGTTAAAACACCTTAAAGGCATTCCCCTTAGCCGTCATCTTCCAAATACCAATGGAATTTTGCTTCTTTCAAAAATTTCCATTAAATAAGCAAATAGTCCCGGTCTATTCATCGCCCTCTGGAAATATTTTGATTAGGCAGGTCAAATTTATCATTTAAAATGAGCTTTTCTTCCACCTGCCAGTTTTATAAAAAAAGAGAGGCTACATAGTGTTTAGGGGGAATCAGGAAATGGCTGTTGGAATTGTGTTAAGCGGCGGAGGAGCACGCGGGGACTTTCAGGTGGGAGCGCTGCGCTACCTTTATGAAAAGAATATCCGGCCGCAGGTACTGACGGGATGTTCGGTTGGTGCCATCAATGCAATTAAGCTTGCGGAAGGTGAAGGGGACGGCAATGATCCTTCCAGAGGCCTTCAGGGGCTGACGAACATCTGGAGAGGGCTCAATAATAATGGTGACATGTGGCAGGAAGAGGACTGGCTCAAGAATATCAAGAATTCAAAAGTGGCTGCCTTCCTCAAGCAATCGGCTGCGAGTCAGATTGGTGCGGTGGGCCTCGAGGTTGCGAAGCTCGGCCTCGGGGTTATCGGCTGGATCTGGGTGGCCAGGGATATTGCCCAGACAGTAAAGGATCTGGATGAATTTAAGAGGGAGCTGGATAAAATCATCAATGCCAGTTCCCGCTCACTGTATAATCTGAACCCGATCCTAGATAAGCTGAATGATCCATCCAGGCTGGATATAAACAAAGTAAAGCAAAGCGGCATTAAGCTTCGCCTGGCAGCAGTGGCACTGGAAAGCGGTGCATTGCGCTATGTGACCGAGACGGGAGAAATGCTCGAGCGGGATAACCACACAAAAGTGGTTGCGCCGGAATTGGTTTTATCATCCGAATGCCGGCCGATTGCCAGCAAGATTGAAGGCCTAAAGCAGGAACGGGCCAGCCTTCAGGAGGAGCTGCATAATGAAGCCGGAAACGGGAAGGCCCCCATTGTGGCAGCCATCCGTAATCTTACTGCAGAGATTAGCCAGCTGACGGCACAGCTAAACAGCTGCAAGCTCGCGAATCCTGCACAGCCAAGCACGCTTCGAGTCTCCCTTGTTCAGGGTGTCATGGCATCTGCCTCGATTCCGTTAGCGTTTCCGCCAGTCAAGCTGGGGAGCGAAAATTATGTGGACGGCGGTGTTCGGGAAATTGCGCCGATCCAGGTGGCAATTCAGGAAGGAGCCACAGAGGTATACGCCATCATTGCCTCTAACTCGGCAATGGAACCCGCTCACAGTTTGCTGAGCGGCAAGCGCCTGCCTTCCTTTGATGTAGGAGTGGCGAACATTGGGGATGTGGCCAACCGGGCGGCTAATGACATCATGACCAATGAGACGGTACTGAATGAAACGGATCCTCCTAACGGATGGGGCGCAAATGTCACAATCATTGAGCCGAACTTTGACATCCATGACATCATGACGATTGATCCGGGACTCATCGACATTCGCATGGCACACGGGTATATGAGGACGGATGACATCCTGAAGGCAAAAAAAGAAAACGCAGCCGACTACCGGCGGATTGCCAATGAGTATGGAGACAGTCGTCTTACGACCGAGATCATCCAGACACGGAAGGCGATCTGGGAGAAGGAATATGCAGCAAACGGATTCCTGCTGCAATACGACGATGGCGGTGCACCAATTTATCCAGCACAGACGATCCAGGCTGACCCACAGGCCATCCTGGAAGTGCGGGAGCTTAAGAATAAGCTGAAAGAACTCGTAAATAAAAGGAGTGCGGAGCATGGTGAAGTTCCTGCAGATGCCGAAACCTGGTGGACCAGCTGGGAACGCCATTCCTGGAGCCCGACCCGTGATTTGTGGATGAAGACTGGTCCCGCTGCCACCGGCGATGATATGACGGCGGGTGAAGTGCTCGGTATGGACCAACCTATTCAGTCACCAAATGGAGTTTATACGTTTGTCTATCAAGGCGACGGAAATCTTGTTCTTTATCAAAACATCAGGTTGACCGGATCCATTTCACCGGCATGCCAGCCAATCGCAGCACAAATCGAGAACATAAAAAGCGAGATTTCAAGTCTCCAGTCTGAGCTTGCTGGGGCCTCTGCAAGAGAAAAGTCAGCCATTCTTGCCCGGGTGCGCATGCTCACTACCCAGCTCAACTCGCAAAACACCAAACTTCGGGACTGCAATGCAGCAAACCCACCGCAGACCACCACAAGGAGAACAGCCATCTGGGCTTCCAATACAGTGGGGGGCGTTGGAGTTTGCGTCATGCAGCCTGACGGGAACCTGGTGATCTATGATCAAGCCAACCAGCCGCGGTGGTCTTCCAATACATGGGGCCATGACAACAGCCGTCTGGTCGTCCAGGATGATGGAAACGTGGTCATCTACAGGAGTGATGGCAGACCTGTCTGGGCGTCACGGGGGTAATCTGTTAATAAACGCTTAAGTCAATATTGGAACACAAAGACATCGCATTACCGAGAGATTGACAGGAATCATGCGAATTAATTTAAAAAAGAGGCTGGGACAAAACCCTGCTCTGATAATGAAAAAGCCGGTGAAATTTACGACGAGTAAATTTCACCGGCTTTGATTATTTTTACAAT
>NZ_SLVV01000015.1 GCF_004340465.1 Mesobacillus foraminis
GTCACACCCGTTCCCATGCCGAACACGGAAGTTAAGCTTCTCAGCGCCGATGGTAGTTGGGGGTTTCCCCCTGTGAGAGTAGGACGTTGCCAGGCACACGAAAGACCAGCTGTATAAGCTGGTCTTTTTATTGTTTTCACAGCTCGGACACAGGTTTTTCAATAAACGCGAAGAATCGATGCATAATCAAAATTAATCGATGCATAAACCTGAAGAATCGATCAATAACTTGCAGGAATCGATCGATAAATAGATGAACAAGCCCATTACTCGTTAGATGAACCCTCAAAATCAGGTGTCTGTACCATAAATTTTATAAAACCAGGCACCTTTTTAAGAAGAATCTATAATTCCTAGTTATTTTTAAAATACAGAAGCTTGGTTTTTCCTGTTTTCACAGACTGGACACAGGTTTTTCAATAAACTAGAAGAATCAATGCATAACCAAAAATAATCGATGCATAAACCTGAAGAACCGATCAATAATTTGAAGGAATCGATCGATAAATGATGAACAAGCCTATTCATCGTTAGATCAACCTTGAAAATCAAGTGACAGCCGTATGATTTTTCGCAAACAAATCCCCATTTTGATGGATTCACATAATACTTGGTTACTTTTAAGATAGAGAGGCTTCCTTTTTACGGGTTTTAACAAGATTGACGCAATAATCGATAAGAAATCCAGACATAATTTTAAAAATGAAACGTTAACCCGCAACAATCGGTTAAAAGAAGTACATTAGACTACCTATAACTCATTAGATTTATAAATCCCGATCAACTTGCCACCTGACACAATCGACGGCAGAATTCCGCCCTGCCAGATTCCGCATTACCTCCATTTGTCAACGAAAATGAGCAAGGTCTTGTGTCAAATTCTTAACAGGGCATGGGTGTGTATCTTCAAATAAAATCGATTTTCCCCCACAGGCTCCAACTTAATGTTACCTGTGTATCTTTTGGTTGTTTTAACTCATCCTAAAAAGGAAATGCATAAATAGAGAAGAATGTTGCAGCTGACTTTACAAATCGCTGCTTTTCTGGGATTATTGGACCTGCTTTAGTTTATATGTTTGGAGGGGATGGAATGTTTGAAAATGGTTTTGTCATGGTCGCAATTATTCTGATCATAAATATTGTATATGTTTCTTTTTTTACAATCAGGATGATTCTAACTTTAAAGGGCCAGCGTTATTTGGCTGCTTTTCTCAGCACGATAGAAGTGGTGATTTATGTTGTTGGGCTTGGGCTCGTTCTCGATAATCTCAATCAGATTCAAAACCTTATCGCGTATGCAGTGGGCTATGGAATCGGGGTTGTGGTCGGAATGAAGATTGAAGAGAAGCTGGCATTGGGGTATATCACAGTTAATGTGATCACGGCTGAGTATGACCGGGACTTGCCAAAGGTTCTTCGGGAAGAAGGTTACGGGGTGACCACCTGGGCAGCGAATGGCCGTGAAGGCGACCGGATGGCCTTGCAGATCTTGACGCCGCGCAAATTCGAATTAAAACTATATAAAACGATTCAGGAGCAGGATCCGAAAGCGTTTATCATTGCGTATGAGCCTAAGACTATTCATGGCGGGTTCTGGGTGAAGAACGTAAGGAAAGGAAATCTTTTCTCATGAGCAAAGGAAACAAGAAAAATACAAGCAAAAAAAAGATGTTTGAGGTTGGTGAAAATGAAACCATTGACCAATGCCTCGACCGGATTGCCAAAGAAGGCTATACACCTGTCAGACGGGTGGAAAAACCGATTTTCAAGGAAGTGGTCCTTAACGGAAAAACGGAGTATGAACCTGCAGGAAGACAGATTGTTTTTGAAGCGAAGCTCGCAGAATAGAATCAGCGGGCAGGAGAACAATTAAATTTTACCAAGAAATTCCTCTTTTTCCACAGTTAAAACACGAACATTTATATTTTAGTGATAGTAATTGTTCGATTATTCATTGACAACTTATCAAAAAAGTTGTTAATATGTAGGTGGAATTAATAATAGTTGAATTTTCCTTCGTATAATAATGGGGATATGGCCCATGAGTTTCTACCCGATAACCGTAAATTATTGGACTATGAGGGAAAGTAGTTTCCTATATGGAAGGGAAAAGAGAGGAATCCAGGACTCCCTGGGTGGAATCTCTTTGTCAGAGCCCGGACAGACTACTTTCTCTTCATGTAAAGAGAAGGAATCTGTGCGGGTTTTTATTTTAGTTAAAAAAGACAGGGGATGTAATATGAAGGCAGCGGTTGGCGTAATTATGGGCAGCAAATCGGACTGGGAAACGATGAAACATACCTGTGAGATCCTTGATCAGCTGGATATACCATATATAAAGCAAGTGGTTTCTGCTCATCGGACACCTGATTTAATGTTTGAATTTGCAGAGAAGGCAAGAGGGGAAGGACTGAAGGTGATCATTGCCGGTGCAGGCGGGGCAGCTCACCTTCCAGGAATGGTGGCAGCCAAGACAACCCTGCCGGTCATTGGGGTTCCTGTTCAGACAAGGGCATTGAACGGCATGGACTCTCTATTATCAATCGTCCAGATGCCAGGGGGAGTTCCTGTGGCTACAGTCGCAATCGGTACGGCAGGGGCGAAGAATGCCGGGTTGCTTGCTGCTCAAATGTTATCCGCTTTTGATAGCAAGATTGCCGACAGGCTGGATAAGCTAAGAGAAGATACAAAAAAAGCTGTTATGGAAAGCAGTGATGAACTTGTCTAAAACAATTTTACCAGGACAGACAATCGGAATTATCGGCGGCGGACAGCTCGGCAGGATGATGACGCTGGCAGCGAAGGCAATGGGCTTTCGCATCGCAGTACTGGATCCTGTAGAAGATTGTCCATGCGGACAGGTAGCAGACGAACAGATTATTGGTGCCTATGATGACCTGAAAGCGATCGAGAGGCTGGCACAGGTCAGCGATGTGATCACATACGAGTTCGAAAATATCAATGCAGAAGCGCTTGAGTGGTTAACGAATCACGCCTACGTTCCTCAGGGTACCGGGCTGCTCCGTGAAACTCAGGACAGGATTAAGGAAAAAGCCGCCATCCAGTCTGCAGGGGTAAAGGTCGCACCGTATGCGGTCATTAAAAATGTGGAAGACATCGACCTGCATATAAAAGATCTTGGATTGCCGGCTGTCCTCAAAACAGCTAGAGGCGGATATGATGGGAAAGGACAGCTGGTCATTAAACATCCATCTGACCTGGACGCAGCCGAAGAACTGGTGAATCAGGGGCCATGTGTGCTTGAAAAGTGGATCCCATTTGAAAAAGAAGTTTCAGTCATCATCACCAGGAACCCGTCAGGCGAATCAGCGGTGTTCCCGGTTGCTGAAAACCTGCATGAGAACAATATTCTTCATCAAACTGTCGTGCCGGCAAGGATCAGCAAGCCTGCAGAGGAGAAGGCCGTCAAGGCGGCCCGGCAGCTGGCTGAGGCATTAAATCTTACTGGTACACTTGCAGTGGAAATGTTTTTAACAAAAGATGATGAGATTTATATAAATGAATTGGCACCAAGGCCTCACAATTCCGGACATTATACAATTGAAGCCTGTGAAACCTCGCAGTTTGAACAGCATATCCGGGCAGTGGCGAACTGGCCTCTTGCAAGCACTGAGCTGCTGAAGCCTGCTGTGATGGTAAACATTCTGGGCGAGCACCAGGAAGCCCTGATCAATAAAATTAGTGAGCTGAAAGACTGGAAAATTCATTTGTACGGGAAAAAAGAGGCAAAGTTCCAAAGGAAAATGGGACATGTAACCTTGCTGAGGGATACTGTGGAGCAGGCGGTTAAAGAAGCAGCCGACAGCGGCATCTGGGAAAGAACGCCCGAGTACAGTGCCCAAAAGAATTGATTACATTTTATAGCTGCAGAAAAGATCGGAGGACAAATTAGATGATAGATCGTTATACAAGACCTGAAATGGGAGCAATCTGGACGGAAGAGAATAGGTTTAAGGCCTGGCTGGAAGTGGAAATCCTCGCTTGTGAAGCCTGGTCAGAGCTTGGAGATATCCCTAAAGAGGATGTTCAAAAGCTGCGCGAAAATGCCTCTTTCGATATCAACCGCATCAAAGAAATTGAAGAAGAAACAAGACATGATGTTGTTGCTTTCACGAGAGCCGTTTCGGAAACACTTGGTGAAGAGCGGAAATGGGTCCATTACGGACTGACTTCCACCGACGTTGTCGATACAGCTTTATCCTATCTTTTAAAGCAGGCAAATGTGATTATTTTAAAAGACCTGGAGAACTTTGTAGAAATCCTTAAAAACAAGGCTCAGGAGCATAAATATACGGTCATGATGGGAAGAACACACGGGGTCCATGCGGAGCCGACGACTTTTGGATTAAAACTTGCCCTGTGGCATGAAGAAATGAAACGCAACCTCGAACGTTTCAAGCAGGCAGCAGCAGGGGTGGAATTCGGAAAGATTTCCGGTGCAGTCGGTACTTATGCGAATATTGATCCTTTCGTTGAAAGCTACGTTTGTGAAAAGCTTGGGATTCAGCCAGCACCAATTTCAACCCAGACCCTTCAGCGTGACCGCCATGCGCATTACATGTCCACTCTGGCACTGATTGCAACTTCCGTTGAAAAGTTCGCGGTTGAAGTACGCGGATTGCAAAAGAGTGAAACACGCGAAGTGGAAGAATTCTTTGCAAAAGGACAAAAAGGATCTTCGGCGATGCCGCACAAGCGCAATCCGATCGGATCGGAAAATATGACAGGGTTGGCACGAGTGATCCGCGGCTACATGATGACAGCTTACGAGAATGTCCCGCTGTGGCATGAACGCGATATCTCCCATTCTTCAGCAGAGCGGATTATCCTGCCAGATGCAACGATTGCTCTTAACTATATGTTAAACAGGTTTGGAAATATCATCAAAAATCTGACTGTGTATCCAGAAAACATGAAGCGGAACATGGATCGCACACTCGGTTTGATCTACTCTCAGCGTGTCCTTCTTGCCTTAATTGAAAAAGGGATGTCACGCGAGGAAGCCTATGACACTGTGCAGCCAAGGGCAAT
This sequence comes from Mesobacillus foraminis, assembly GCF_004340465.1. Taxonomy (GTDB): domain Bacteria; phylum Bacillota; class Bacilli; order Bacillales; family Cytobacillaceae; genus Mesobacillus_B; species Mesobacillus_B foraminis. The sequence continues at coordinate 5,053 of NZ_SLVV01000015.1, forward strand.
GGAAGCCTGGGAAAAGCAGGTTGCATTCCGCAGCCTGATTGAAAGTGATTCAAAAATCACCGGCCTATTAAGTACAGAGGAAATTGATGATTGCTTTGACTATAACTATCACATTAAACATGTGGATACAATCTTTGAACGTCTTGGATTATAAGAGAAAGAATTAGTTCAACTCAATAAAAGGCAAGGTTTCCTTGCCTTTTTAAACCAACAGGTGATTGAAGATTCCCAATCTTCACTATTAGGGGGCGCCAAAAATGGAAAAACAAGCACTGTTATATGAGGGAAAAGCAAAACGAGTTTATCTCACAAATGACGAAAATATTGTCTGGATTGAATACAAGGATTCAGCAACTGCTTTTAATGGAGAGAAAAAAGCGGAGATTGCCGGCAAGGGACGCTTAAACAACGAGATTACTAGTTTGCTATTTTCAAAGCTTCATGAAGTAGGAGTTAGCTCTCATTTTATCAAAAAGGTCTCCGAAACAGAGCAGCTGGTCAAGAGAGTAGAAATCATTCCGCTCGAGGTGATTGTGCGCAACTACGCAGCGGGCAGTTTTTCGAAACGTCTGGGAGTGGAAGAAGGCAAGAAGTTTCACCGTCCATTAGTGGAGTTTTGCCTGAAGAATGACGATCTCGGTGATCCACTGGTAACGGATGACCAAATTGATATCCTGCAAATTGCAGGAAGCGAAGAAGTGGAGTACTTGAAAACAAAAGCTTTGGAAGTTAATCAAGTGCTGACAGGATTTTTTCAGGAAATTGGCGTACGCCTTGTAGATTTTAAACTTGAGTTTGGGAAAGACGCTGAAGGAAATATCCTTCTGGCTGATGAGGTTTCACCTGATACTTGCCGCCTTTGGGATTTGGAAACAAACCAAAAGCTTGATAAAGATGTATTCCGCCGCGATTTAGGAAGTTTAACAACAGCTTACGAAACGATTCTGGGACGTTTGGGAGGAGAAAAAGCATGTACAAAGTAAAGGTGTATGTCACGTTAAGGGAAAGTGTATTGGATCCACAGGGAACAGCGGTTAAAAAGTCATTGAAAACCATGGGCTACGGTGCTGTCGAAGATGTCCGCATCGGCAAATACATGGAACTGTCGCTTGAAAAGACAGACCGTGATGTACATGAGACAGTAAAAGAGATGTGCGAGCGCCTCCTTTCCAACCCGGTCATTGAGGATTATCGCTACGAAATCGAGGAGTGTGTTGCACAGTGAAATTTGCGGTAATCGTGTTTCCAGGTTCGAACTGTGATGTTGATATGTACCATGCTGCTAAGGATGAGCTCGGTGAAGATGCAGAGTACGTATGGCATGATGAAACCAGCCTCGATGGATATGATGCGATTCTTCTTCCAGGTGGCTTCTCTTTTGGGGATTATTTACGGACAGGAGCGATTGCCCGGTTCAGCCCGGTCATGAGCGAAGTCATCAAGGCAGCCAAGGCTGGCAAGCCGGTTCTTGGAGTGTGCAACGGATTCCAGGTTTTACTCGAAGCAGGCCTGCTTCCGGGAGCCATGCGCCGCAACGAAAGCTTGAAATTCATTTGCCGGCCTGTTGGCTTGAAGGTAGAAAATAATAACACGATGTTCAGTTCTGCATATGAGCAGGGAGAAGTCATCCAGATACCTGTTGCCCACGGGGAAGGCAACTACTACTGCGATGAGGAGACAATGGCCAGCTTAAAGCAAAACAATCAGATTGTCTTTACGTACCATGGCACTAACCCAAATGGAAGCATTGAAGATATTGCCGGTATTGTAAACGAACAGGGGAATGTCCTCGGCATGATGCCGCATCCAGAACGGGCTGTCGATACGCTGCTGGGCGGAGCAGACGGCCTGAAGCTATTCAAGTCAATTGTCAAACAATGGAGGGAATCACATGCGGTTAAAGCTTGAACCAAGTCCGGAGCAAATTAAGACAGAAAAGATTTATCAGCAAATGGGTGTCTCTGACGAAGAGTTCGCGCGGATTGAAGAAATTCTCGGACGCTTGCCAAACTATACGGAAATTGGAGTTTTTTCCGTCATGTGGTCTGAACATTGCAGCTATAAAAACTCAAAGCCTGTTCTTAAGAAATTCCCTGTAACAGGCGACCGGGTCCTCCAGGGCCCTGGCGAGGGAGCCGGAATCGTCGATATCGGCGATGAACAGGCAGTTGTTTTTAAAATTGAAAGTCATAATCACCCTTCTGCCATTGAACCTTATCAAGGAGCAGCTACAGGCGTTGGCGGCATCATCCGTGACGTTTTCTCCATGGGTGCCCGTCCGATCGCCCTGCTGAATTCTTTGCGGTTTGGAGAGCTTCAGTCAGCTAGAGGCAAGTACCTGTTCGAGGAAGTTGTAGCCGGCATTGCAGGGTACGGAAACTGCATCGGGATTCCTACAGTTGGCGGAGAAGTGCAATTTGATCCTTGCTATGAAGGGAACCCGCTGGTTAATGCAATGTGTGTTGGAATCATCGATCATAAGGACATTAAAAAAGGCCAGGCGCATGGTGTTGGAAATACCGTTATGTATGCAGGTGCAAAGACTGGCCGGGATGGAATTCATGGAGCTACGTTTGCATCCGAGGAGCTGACGGAGCAATCCGAAGAAAAACGCCCTGCGGTCCAGGTAGGAGATCCATTCATGGAAAAACTGCTGCTGGAAGCTTGCCTTGAAGTCGTCCAAAACGATGCATTGGTCGGAATCCAGGATATGGGTGCAGCAGGCCTGACAAGCTCTGCTGCTGAAATGGCAAGCAAAGCAGGTTCAGGGATTGAAATGAACCTAGACCTTGTCCCGCAGCGTGAAACAGGCATGACACCTTACGAGATGATGCTGTCCGAGTCCCAGGAACGGATGCTGATGGTTGTTCAAAAAGGAAGAGAGCAAGAGATTGTTGACCTTTTTGAAAAGTACGGGCTTGAAGCAGTAGCGGTAGGTCATGTAACAGATGATAAAATGCTCCGCCTGATCCATCAAGGGGAAGTTGTGGCAGAAATGCCTGCTGATGCACTTGCTGAAGATGCTCCGGTTTATTACAAAGAGTCAAGAGAACCTGAGTATTTCCGTGAATACCAGGAAATGAAGCCGGAAACTCCTGCTGTGGACAACTTTGAAGAAACTCTTCTACAGCTGTTGGAACAGCCGACCGTTGCCAGCAAGGAATGGATTTATGACCAGTACGATTATATGGTTCGCACAAATACGGTAGTTGCTCCTGGTTCTGACGCAGCGGTTGTCCGCATCCGTGGAACTGAAAAAGCGCTGGCGATGACGACAGATTGCAACTCACGCTACATCTATCTTGATCCTGAAACAGGCGGTAAGATTGCAGTAGCAGAAGCAGCCAGAAATATTGTCTGCTCGGGCGGAGAACCGCTTGCCATCACCGATTGCCTGAATTTCGGCAATCCTGAAAAGCCGGAAATCTTCTGGCAGCTTGAAAAAGCGGCAGACGGCATGAGTGCAGCATGCCGGGCCTTCAATTCTCCAGTTATCAGCGGAAATGTTTCTCTATATAACGAAACAAACGGAACGGCCATTTATCCGACACCAGTCATTGGAATGGTCGGACTCGTACAGCATATTGACCATACAACTACCCAGCAGTTCAAGGAGTCTGGCGACCTGATTTATCTTTTAGGTGAAACAAAAGAGGAGTTTGGCGGCAGTGAGCTGCAGAAGCTTGTTTATGGCAAGATTTTTGGAAAAGCCCCAGCCATTGACCTTGAAGTAGAGAGCAAGCGCCAAAATCAAATTCTTGATGCCATCCGTGCAGGACTTGTATCCTCTGCCCATGATATCGCAGAAGGTGGGACAGGTATTGCCTTGGCAGAAAGCGTAATCGGATCTGACGGACTTGGAGCCGATGTCGAGCTTGAAGGGGAAGCAGCGGCGGCATTGTTCAGTGAGTCGCAATCCCGCTTTATTTTATCAGTCAAACCGGAACATCAGGCGGCGTTCGAAGCAGCAACAGATGCAGTCCTGATCGGGAAGGTGACAGATGCTCCTGTGCTTCGTATTTCGGTTGAAGGGAAGAAGGTAGTCGAGCTTGCAGCTGACAGGATGAAAAATGCCTGGAAAGGAGCTATCCCATGCTTGCTGAATTAAAAGGTTTGAATGAAGAGTGTGGCGTATTTGGGATTTGGGGGCATGATAATGCCGCCCAAATCGCCTACTACGGTTTGCACAGCCTCCAGCACCGCGGCCAGGAAGGTACCGGAATCGTTGTTACGGACGGCCGGCAGCTGAAAGGGAAAAAGGGCGAGGGTCTTGTTACAGAGGTATTTTCAAAGAATGCCATCCAGGAACTCGAGGGGAACTCTGCCATCGGCCATGTCCGTTATGCGACGGCGGGGGGCGGCGGCTACGAGAATGTACAGCCGCTGCTGTTCAATTCGCAGAACGGAAGCCTTGCGCTTGCCCATAACGGGAACCTGGTGAATGCCAACAACCTCAAGCACCAGCTCGAAGGCCAGGGGAGCATTTTCCAGACAAGCTCTGATACAGAGGTACTGGCCCATTTGATCAGAAGGAGCGGTTTTTCGCAGCTGAAGGATCAGGTAAAGAATGCACTTTCCATGCTGAAAGGGGCTTATGCATTCCTGATCATGACCGAGACGGAAATGATGGTCGCCCTGGATCCGCATGGCTTAAGGCCTTTATCTCTTGGGCTGCTGGGGGATGCCTATGTAGTGGCTTCGGAAACCTGTGCATTTGATATCATTGGCGCAGAGTTTGTGCGTGATGTCCTGCCAGGGGAGCTCTTGATCATCAATGATGATGGAATTCAATCTGAAATGTTTACCATTAATTCCAATACAGCTCTATGTGCGATGGAATACGTTTACTTTTCAAGACCAGACAGCAATGTAAATGGAATTAATGTTCACACGGCCCGTAAAAGTCTTGGTAAACAGCTTGCCACAGAAGCCCCAATCGAGGCGGATGTTGTTACAGGTGTACCTGATTCCAGCATTTCTGCTGCCATTGGCTATGCGGAAGCAGCCGGGATTCCATACGAAATGGGATTGATTAAAAACCGTTATGTAGGGCGTACGTTCATTCAGCCTTCTCAATCACTCCGTGAGCAGGGGGTAAAAATGAAGCTGTCTCCTGTACGTGGGGTTGTTGAGGGCAAGCGTGTCATTATGGTCGATGATTCGATCGTCCGGGGCACAACGAGCCGAAGAATCGTGACAATGCTGAAGGAAGCAGGAGCGACAGAGGTTCATGTTGTGATCAGCTCACCGCCAATCAAAAATCCGTGCTTTTACGGAATTGATACTTCGTCCAGCGAAGAACTGATTGCTTCGGATAAATCCGTTGAGCAAATAAGGGAAATCATTGGAGCCGATTCACTCACTTTCTTAAGCGTGGATGGCCTGGTAAAAGCTGTTGGCAGCGAGGGAGAAGGAGAAACAAAAGGCCGATGCCTGGCTTGTTTTACGGGCAAGTATCCAACAGAGATCTATCCAGAGGAAATGGCAACCGGCAGAAAGTGCTAGACTTACAGGTCAATAGTTAAAGCGGCATAATAAAGGATGCCGTTTTTCTATTCATAAAGAACGATCATGATAGAAAAACATGCGGAGGTTGGGAGAATGGCAAATGCCTATAAGCAAGCAGGGGTAGATATTGAGGCAGGCTATGAATCTGTCGAACGGATGAAAAAGCATGTACAGCGGACGGCTCGTCAGGGAGTGATTGGTGGTCTTGGCGGTTTTGGAGGAATGTTTGACCTTTCTAGCCTTGGTCTTCAGGAACCAGTACTGGTTTCAGGTACAGATGGAGTTGGAACAAAGCTGTTGCTTGCTTTTATGATGGATCGTCATGATACGATCGGGATTGATGCTGTAGCAATGTGTGTCAATGATATCGCAGTTCAAGGTGCGGAGCCTTTATACTTTCTTGACTATATTGCATGTGGAAAGGCAGAGCCTGAACGGATTGAGGCGATTGTCAAAGGTATTGCTGACGGCTGCGAAATGGCTGGCTGTGCCCTTGTCGGCGGCGAAACTGCCGAAATGCCGGGGATGTATGGTGCGGAGGAATACGATCTGGCTGGTTTCGCGGTAGGAGCGGTAGAAAAGTCAAAAATCGTCAATGGTTCGGAAATTAAAAGCGGAGACGCATTAATCGGCCTTTCATCCAGCGGAATCCACAGTAACGGGTATTCTCTTGTCCGCAAAGTGTTTTTAGAGGATGGCGGCTACAAGCTGGATCAGCATGTTGAAGAACTGGGTTGTACACTAGGTGACGAGCTCCTGCGTCCAACCAAAATTTATGTAAAGCCTTTGCTTTCAGCGCTGGAGAAGTTCAGCTTAAAAGGAATGGCCCATATCACTGGCGGAGGATTTATTGAAAACATTCCAAGAATGCTTCCGGAAGGACTTGGGGCAGAGATTCAGGAGGGCAGCTGGGAGATACCGCCTGTATTCACATTGCTTGAATCCGCTGGCAGCCTTGATCGGGAAGAAATGTACAACATCTTCAACATGGGAATTGGAATGGTTGTAGCGGCGCCGGCAGAGCAGGCACAGGAAATCATCCGTCATTTTGAGTCCTGCGGAGAAAAAGCCTATCAAATTGGTTCCGTAACCGATCAGGCTGGAGTCAATGTACAGATTCAGGGAGGAAGCAAATGAAACGGATAGCCGTATTTGCTTCAGGAAACGGGAGTAACTTCCAGGCCATCCTGGACGCTAATAAAAGCGGAGCCCTGAACGCTAAGGTTGCTCTGCTTGTCTGCGACCGTTCTGATGCTTTTGCCATTGAAAGGGCGGAAAAGGAAGGCGTTCCTGCGTTTGTTTTTAATCCAAAGAATTTCTTCGATAAAGCAGCCTATGAGTCTGATATTCTCGAATACCTTGAAACGATGAAAATTGACTTTATCGCCCTGGCAGGCTATATGCGACTGGTAGGTTCAACACTTTTAGAAAAATATGAAGGCAGAATCGTCAATATCCACCCATCACTTCTTCCGGAATTTCCAGGGAAAGATGCCATTGGGCAGGCATTGACGGCCGCCGCTGATAAAACCGGCGCCACTGTCCATTTCGTTGATTCGGGTATGGATACCGGCCAAATCATCGCTCAGGAAAGTGTTACAATTGAACCGGGAGAAACAAGGGAGACGCTTCAAAAGAAAATCCAGCAAATTGAACATACATTATATCCAGCAGTGATTGAGAAGCTCTTAAATGGGACAAAGGAGACAATACAATGACAAAAAAACGCGCACTAATTTCTGTTTCAGATAAAAATGGAATCGTTGATTTCGCAAGGGAACTTACAGAGCTTGGCTTCGAGATTGTTTCCACAGGAGGCACCAAAAAGGCGTTGGCTGAGGGCGGCGTTCCTGTCATTGGAATCAGTGATGTTACAGGTTTTCCGGAAATCCTTGAGGGACGTGTAAAAACATTGCACCCGAATATCCATGGAGGCCTGCTTGCGAAAGTAGGGGAAGAAGGACATCGCCAGCAGCTGGAAGAGCACGGGATTACTCCGATTGAACTAGTCTGTGTCAATCTGTATCCGTTCCAGCAGACGATTTCAAAGCCGGATGTGTCTGTTGAGGACGCAATTGAAAATATCGACATCGGCGGTCCAGCGATGCTGCGCGCATCTGCAAAGAACCATGAATATATTACAGTCGTTGTCGATCCTGAAGATTATGCAATTGTCATTGAGGAATTCAGGAACAATGGGAAGACAGAGGCTGCTACCCGCCGCCGTCTCGCAGCAAAGGTTTACCGTCATACTGCTTCATATGATGCGATGATTGCAGAATACATGACAAACCTTGCAGGAGAAGAGAATCCTGAAAAGCTGACTGTTACTTATGAACTTAAACAGACTCTTCGCTATGGAGAAAACCCACACCAAAAAGCCTCATTTTACCGTAAGCCGCTTGGCTCTGTTTTTTCAATCGCGAACGCAGAGCAGCTGCACGGGAAAGAACTGTCATACAACAATATCAATGATGCAGACGCTGCCCTTCAGATCGTCAAGGAATTTGATGAGCCGGCCGCAGTTGCTGTTAAACATATGAACCCATGCGGAGTTGGAACAGGCACCAATGTTTATGAAGCATTTTTAAAGGCTTTCGAGGCTGATCCAGTTTCCATTTTTGGCGGAATCATTGCCTTTAACCGTGAAGTAGACGGCGAGACAGCACGCAAGCTTTACGAGATCTTCCTGGAAATCGTCATTGCTCCATCCTTCAGCCAGGAAGCTCTGGAAATTTTAACAGGAAAGAAAAACCTTCGTTTGCTGACCATTCCTTTTGATCAGGAAGGAAAGACGGAAAGGAAGCTGACTTCCATCGAAGGAGGCCTGCTTGCACAGGAGTATGATGCATATGGCCTTAAAGAAGCGAACATTTCAGTCCCGACGAAGAGAGAGCCTACGGAGGCAGAGTGGGAAGCACTGAAGCTTGGCTGGAAAGTCGTGAAGCATGTGAAATCGAATGCTATTGTCGTAGCTGATAAGGATTCTACTTTAGGAATTGGTGCCGGGCAGATGAACCGTGTTGGCGCGGCTAAAATTGCCCTTGAGCAAGCAGGTGCCAAAGCAGAAGGTGCTGCTCTTGCATCCGATGCGTTCTTCCCGATGAATGACACCGTTGAAGCAGCAGCTAACGCTGGAATTACGGCTATCATTCAGCCTGGCGGATCCATCAAGGATGCAGATTCCATTAAAAAAGCCGATGAATATGGAATTGCCATGGTATTTACAGGAGTGCGCCATTTTAAACATTAATCTGCAGAGCTTTAAAAAAGTGTAAAGTTACCAGCTTTTTTAAGCAGCAATGTTTAGTGCTTGTCGTGAAAGCTTTGTTTATTCCAAAGATTAAACAAGGCTTTCCGCGAGTGAAAAATTGAAAAGCTGAATTTTTACGGAAAATATTTTCGGGGGTGGACGAATGAAGGTCCTTGTTATCGGCAGGGGAGGCCGTGAGCACGCTATCTGTCATAAAGTAAGCGAAAGTCCAAAAGTTGAGAAGGTGTTTGCAGCTCCAGGAAATCCCGGCATGGCGGATTGTGCTGTCTGCATCAATATCGACGAAAGCAGTCACGATGAGCTGATTGCTTTCGCCAAGGAAGAAGGAGTTGGTTTGACCATCATTGGTCCAGAAGTACCGCTTCTTGAAGGACTAGCTGACCGATTCTCTGAAGAAGGCCTAAAGGTTTTCGGTCCGAAAAAGCTTGCAGCCGAAATTGAAGGCAGCAAGTCTTTCGCCAAAGATATTATGCAAAAATACCAAATTCCCACAGGGGAGTACGAAGTATTTACGGATTTTGATAAAGCCTGGGATTACATTGAATTGAAAGGCGCACCAATTGTAATCAAGGCGGACGGGCTGGCGGCCGGCAAAGGTGTAACAGTTGCCATGACAAAGGAAGAAGCGCTCAGTTCACTTGAAGAAATGCTGCTTGATGCGAAGTTTGGAAGTGCTTCATCCAGAGTGGTCATTGAAGAATTTTTAGCGGGTGAGGAATTCTCCCTCATGGCTTTTGTTAACGGCGAAACGGTTATCCCGCTTGAAATCGCCCAGGATCATAAGCGTGCGTTCGATGGAGACCAGGGACCTAACACTGGCGGAATGGGAGCCTACTCCCCAGTTCCTTTCATTGAACAGGATTCTGTCAAGGAAGCTGTGGAAACGATTGTGAAACCGGCAGCTCGTGCTATGGTAAAAGAGGGGCGCAGTTTTACAGGAATTCTTTATGCAGGGTTGATCCAGACAGACAATGGGCCAAAGGTGATCGAATTCAATGCAAGGTTTGGCGATCCTGAAACACAGGTGGTTCTTCCTCGAATGAAGTCAGATCTTGTTGATGTCATTTTACAGCTTCTTGACGGCGGAGTTCCGGACGTTGAATGGCATCGAGAAGCGGTTCTTGGAGTTGTTGTGGCATCAAAGGGGTATCCTGAAGCCTATGAGAAAGGTGCAGTTCTTACTGGAATCGAGAGCATTTCCAATGGTGTCCAGGTGTTCCACGCCGGAACAGCAAAAGATAGGGAAGGCCGATTTGTTACCAATGGAGGCCGCGTGCTTCTCGCCGGAGCAAAAGCGGGAACGCTCGAAGAAGCTCAGAAACAAGTATATGGAGAGCTTAAAAAGCTGACGCCAGAAGGGGTATTTTACCGAAATGATATTGGCAGCAGAGCGATTAACCGAGTTCATTCCTAGAATAAAGAAAGCCCCCTGCCTTGGGGGCTTTTCCTATTCAGGTGGGATTGATGACATCCGGCTGGCTGTCCGCGTCCCCTCCGCCATATCTGTGGCTGTGGTTCAGCGATTCTTGTCCATCTTGATAGTCTTGATAGAGAGCCGTAACAGGACAATACCTCACAATTCCTTCCCCAACCTTCATTGCGGCAAGAATGGCCATGATCATATAAGAATTGCTGTTTGGCTTTTTCACCATCTTTGCCGTTGCCCAGCTGAGCATCGTCAACCCGCAAGTAATGCGGACCAGGGAGTTGACCATCCCGATGTTTTGCGTCACTTTCACCTTGAACATCTCCTTTGCCAAATTTTTTTCCTTCAAAATGTAAATTCTTTAATGCGTTAAAATATAAAATATGATACGATATGGATAGAAATGAAAGGGCTTTCTTTTTGGGAGCTTATTATACTAAAAAAACTATAAAGGCAACAGCCTAGTAAATTAGATGGAGAGGGAAGACCGTATGGAACAGCGTTACAGATGGAAAAATAAACAGCTGCGGAACCATGCAGCCGTTTTGGACGGCACCCTTTCACCGACGATTCTCTTAAAAAATGCAACGTATTTAAACCAAATCTTCCGTAAATGGATGATTGCTAATATTTGGATTTACAAAGACCGAATCGTGTATGTCGGTGAGAAGCTGCCAGCTCGTACAGATAAATGTGAAATCGTGGATTGCAGTGAAGGGGTGATTGTCCCCGGCTATATTGAGCCGCATGCACATCCGTTTCAGTTATATAATCCCCAGTCTTTTGCCGATTATGCAGCACAGCATGGAACAACCACACTTATCAACGACAATATGCTGCTGGCTTTGCAATTGGATAAAAAGAAAGCGTTTTCCTTCATTGAGGAAATGCGCCATCATCCAGTCAATATGTACTGGTGGTGCCGATTTGACAGCCAGTCCGAAATCCAGGATGAGGAAACGGTCTTTTCAAATGGGAATGTAAAGTCCTGGCTCGAATGTGACCATGTTGTTCAGGGGGGAGAGCTGACAGGATGGCCCAAATTGATGGATGGAGACGACTTGATGCTCCATTGGATGCAGGAAACAAAGCGGCTCAATAAAAAAATTGAAGGACATTTCCCAGGCGCCTCCGAGAAAACCCTGGCAAAAATGATGCTGTTCGGAGCTGACTGTGATCATGAAGCGATGACAGGGGAAGAGGTTGAGCGGCGTCTTATGCAAGGGTACATGGTATCTTTGCGCCACTCCTCGATAAGGCCGGATCTTCCCAGGCTGCTGAAAGAAATCCATGAGCGGGATATTGCTGTTTATGATCGTTTTATGCTAAATACCGATGGGTCCTCATCAGCTTGCTACGATAATGGGATCACGGACAAACTCATCAGGATTGCGCTGGATTGCGGGGTACCGGAAATTGATGCCTACAATATGGCGACAATCAACCCGGCCAGGTATTACAATTTTGAACATTTGCACGGGAATATTGCAACAGGGAGAGTAGCAAGCCTCAATTTCTTAAGTGACAAGAAGGAGCCTACTCCTGTTTCGGTACTGGCAAAAGGGCAATGGGTGAAAAGGGACGGAAAGGAAATACCAATCTCAACGGAAGTCCATTGGGATGAAGTGGGCCTTGATAAGCTGGAGATTGACTGGAGTATGGATTTGGACGATTTTCAATTTTCAATGCCCTTCGGAATCAAGATGGAGAATTCCGTAATCACAAAGCCATATTCCATCGCCATCGATGTTTCGGACAACAAGCTCTCCGAACAGCATGATGAATGCTTTTTCATGCTGATGGACCGGAATGGCAAATGGAGAATCAATACCCTGTTAAAGGGATTTGCCACAGGACTGGGCGGATTGGCAAGCTCTTTCTCAAGTACAGGAGATATCATTCTCATTGGGAAAAGCAAGGAAGATATGCTGTCAGCTTTTAACAGGATGAAAGAATTGGGAGGCGGAATTGTAATCTGTGAAGATGGCAAGCCTCAATGCGAGGTGCCTCTAACTTTAAAAGGATTAATGTCCAATCAGCCTGTCAGCGAATTAATTGCAATGGAAAAAGAGTTGTTCTCATATCTAGAGGAAAAGGGATACCGGTTTGCCGACCCAATCTATTCCCTGCTGTTTTTTTCCTCCACTCATCTTCCCTATATCCGTGTAACGCAGCAGGGGATTTATGATGTCATGAAGAAAACGGTACTCTTTCCAACGATAATGCGTTAAAATATAAAAGTATATAGAGATAAACAATATAGGGGTTACAAACTAGGGGTGTTTCACTATGGTCAAGAAATGGTTAGCTGTTTCTGCAGCAGCCTTGATGATTTTTACGGGATGCAGCCAGCAGAAGGAAGAAGCCCAGGAGCATTCCGGGAAAGAAGTCGAGGATGTCGGCAAAGAGGTCAGGGAAGATTCCTATCGATCCCCATTGACTGGCATCGTCACAGAAACCGAAAGCACTGACCGAGCATTTGCCGTTATGGTGAATAACCATCCAGTCGCCAGGCCGCAATCTGGCCTGGATAAAGCAGATGTCATCTACGAGGTCCTTGCCGAAGGGAAAGTGACAAGATTCCTTGCCATATTTGAAAGTGAGAAACCAGAAAAGGTCGGACCAGTGAGAAGTGCCAGGGATTATTTTATTGAGCTTGCAAAAGGGTATGACAGCTTGTATATCGCTCATGGCTACAGCCCTGAAGCAAAGGAATTGCTCCAAAGCGGATATATTGACCACCTGAATGGGATTCAGTATGATGGAACTCTGTTCAAGCGCGCCGATTTCAGGAAAGCACCCCATAACTCGTACATCACCTATGACAATATAAAAAGAGGCGCAGAAGAAAATGGATACCATATGGATGAGGCACCTGCGGCCCTGCCTTTTTTGACGAAAGATCAAGCAGAAAAGCTGAGCGGGGAGGAAGCGGGGGAAATCATGGTGTCCTATGGGGATCCAGCATTCGATGTTATCTATGAGTACGACAATGAGAGCCAAAATTTTCACCGTTTTAATGACGGGGAAGAAACGGTTGATCTGGATTCCAAACAGTCTGTTCTGATCGATAACATTTTCATTGTGGAAATGGGCCACCAGACGGTTGACAAGAAAGGGCGAAAATCCATCGACCTTACCTCGGGGGGCCGGGGCTACCTTTTCCAAAAGGGAATGGTCAACGAAGTGGAATGGAAAAATGTCGACGGCCGGATCCTGCCGTTCATGAACGGAAAGGAAGCAGGCTTTCTTCCCGGAAAGACATGGATCAATATTGTTCCATCAATAGACGATATATCCTTTGAAAGCGAATCCTGACATACTATTTAAATTAGAGTTAAAGGAGTTTGGTGAATGCAAATAGATAAGTTAAGAGGCCGAGAATTGGATCAGCTGTTTAAATCCATTTTATCGCTTCAGGATATGGAAGAATGTTACCGTTTTTTTGATGATCTTTGCACAGTCAACGAAATTCAGTCTCTGGCACAGCGTCTAGAGGTTGCGCGGATGCTGCGGGATGGAAATACCTATCACAAGATTGAAACGGAAACAGGCGCTAGCACTGCTACAATTTCACGGGTGAAACGCTGCCTTAATTACGGAAACGATGCTTACGAAATGGCACTTGAAAGAATTAAAGAAGAGGCAAGCGCAACAAATGAATAATGCAAGCCGGAGGTGATTATATCCCTCCGGTTTTCTTTTTGGGCGAGTTCGGCCTAAGGGAACATAATATCCTCAAAAAGGAAATAAGATTCCTAAGGTTTCCTTTTTGATTGATTGGAACAAATGCTATAATGGTGTAATGGAATTAGAGATTGGAGGCAACCCAGGATGTATGACATTCACAAGTGGCGGCATGTGTTTAAACTTGATCCCAATAAGGAGATATCCGACAGCGACCTTGACAGGATCTGTGAGTCGGGAACAGACGCCATCATAGTAGGAGGTACGGACGGAGTCACGCTGGAAGGGGTTCTTGACTTGATGGCCCGGATTCGCCGTTATACGGTTCCGTGCATCCTGGAAGTTTCGGATGTAGAATGTATTACACCGGGCTTTGACCTTTATTTTATCCCGACCGTTCTGAACAGCACGGAATCGAAATGGATTACAGGCCTGCATCACGAAGCCGTGAAGGAATATGGCGATTTGATGGACTGGAATGAAATTTTGATCGAAGGATACTGCATCCTTAATGAAGACTGCAAAGCTGCACAGCTAACAAAGGCCAATACGGAGCTGACCGTTGATGATGTCAGGGCATACGGCATGATGGCAGAGAAGATGTTTCACCTCCCCATTTTTTATCTGGAATACAGCGGAAGATATGGAGATCCGAAGCTCGTTTCCGAAGTTAAGAAAACTCTTGAAACAACAGTCTTGTTTTACGGAGGGGGCATCGCATCAGCTGAACAGGCGGCTGAAATGGGAAAGCATGCGGATGTTATTGTCGTAGGGAATTCGCTGTATGACAGCCTTGATGAAGCTTTGGCTACGGTAAAAGCGGTACAAGCATAGGACTTTGGCTTACTGGTGGAATCAGGGACATTGGATGAAATATTGATCAATAGGGTTTCAATGCCCATTGATCTGCGATAAAATAAGAACAAATGTTTGTATGGTGGTGAATAATTAATGCAATTTTTAACTGATAGATTACTGAATGGCCTGAATCCGCAGCAGCAGCATGCGGTAAAGACAACAGACGGCCCTCTTCTTTTGATGGCTGGGGCCGGCAGTGGAAAGACACGGGTGTTGACGCACCGTATCGGATATTTAATGGTGGAAAAAGGGGTCAATCCCTATAATATTCTAGCAATTACCTTCACAAATAAAGCAGCACGGGAAATGAGAGAGAGGATCCAGAAAGTGATGGGCGGTGCTGCCGATGACATTTGGATTTCAACCTTTCACTCCATGTGCGTGCGAATTTTAAGAAGGGACATTGACCGGCTGGGCTTTAACAGGAATTTTACGATTCTTGATTCGACGGACCAGCAATCTGTCATTAAGGCCATTTTAAAAGAAAAGAATATTGATCCAAAGAAATTTGATCCAAGGGCAATCCTTGGCGCCATCTCATCGGCAAAAAATGAATTGATACTTCCTGAGGAATTTTCCAAAAATGCCGGGGATTATTATGGCAATGTCGTTGCCGATGTTTATACGGAATATCAAAAAAGACTGCGGAAGAACCAGGCGTTGGATTTCGATGACTTAATCATGACAACCATCCAGCTGTTCCAGCGTGTGCCGGAAGTGCTTGAATACTATCAGCGCAAGTTCCAGTATATCCACGTCGATGAGTATCAGGATACAAACCGTGCACAATATATGCTCGTAAAATTTTTGGCAGCCCGCTTTCAGAATCTTTGCGTCGTAGGGGACTCGGATCAGTCCATCTATCGCTGGCGCGGGGCAGACATTGCAAACATTCTTTCTTTTGAAAAGGATTATCCGAATGCGAATGTCATCCTTCTTGAACAGAACTACCGTTCAACAAAAAAAATTCTCCTCGCGGCCAACAAGGTCATAGAAAACAACCTGAACCGCAAGCCTAAAAACCTGTGGACCGAGAATTCTGAAGGAAATAAAATTGTGTATTACCGTGCTGACAGCGAGCAGGGAGAGGCACAGTTTGTCATCGGGAAAATTCAGGAGCTGATTCGTTCGGGGAATCGGAAGCTATCTGATATTGCGATTCTTTACCGGACAAACGCCCAATCCCGTGTCATCGAGGAATCCTTCCTGAAATCGAACATTGAGTATTCCATCGTCGGAGGCATCAAGTTCTATGACAGGAAAGAAATTAAAGACATTCTTGCTTATCTGCGGCTGATTTCCAATCCTGATGATGACATCAGCCTGCAGCGGGTCATCAATGTTCCCAAGCGCGCGATTGGATCGAGCTCCGTTGACAAAATTGCCAACTTTGCAGCGATGCATGACCTTTCCATGTTCCAGGCGCTCGAAAGCCTGGAACTGATTGGCCTAAGTCCGAAAGCGGCTAAGGCAACGGCTGAGTTCCGTGACCTGATCAGCAACTATACAAATATGCAGGAATTCCTGTCTGTCACCGAGCTTGTGGAGGAAGTGCTTGATAAGTCCGGCTACCGGGAAATGCTGAAGGCGGAAAAATCAATCGAATCTCAAAGCCGCCTTGAAAACCTTGACGAGTTTCTCACTGTTACAAAGAGCTTTGAAGAAAGCAGCGAGGATAAAAGTTTGGTCGGTTTCTTGACGGACCTGGCCCTGGTGGCGGATATCGACCGTCTGGATGAGGACGGGCAGAAGAATACGGACACCGTTACATTAATGACGCTTCACTCCGCAAAAGGACTTGAATTCCCGGTTGTCTTTTTAATTGGGATGGAGGAAGGCGTATTCCCTCACAGCCGTTCCTTAATGGAAGAAGCGGAAATGGAGGAGGAACGCCGTCTTGCCTATGTAGGCATCACCCGTGCGGAGGAAGAACTGTACATCACCAATGCCCAGATGAGGACATTGTTCGGCAGAACCAATATGAATCCGGAATCCCGGTTCATCAATGAAATCCCGGAGGATTTAATCGAAACCGCCGTACCTGCAGGACGTGGCCGGAGTCAAAGCCAGGCGTCGCCATTTGGCAGTCGCTCGAGGCAGCAGGCTTCCCCGTTTGGGGCGTCCCAAAGGAGTACATCTGCTTCCCCTGCCTCATTCGGCTCGCAGGCAAAGCCTGCCCGCGGTGCTGTCGTAAGGCCGGCTGCTGCCTCAACCGGAGGAGACCAGCTTGACTGGAAGGTCGGGGATAAAGCACAGCATGGCAAATGGGGCACAGGAACGGTTGTCAGCGTGAAAGGCTCCGGCGAAGGAACAGAGCTCGATATTGCTTTCCCAAGCCCAACAGGTGTAAAACGTTTGCTGGCAAAATTTGCTCCAATTACAAAAGCGTAAAACATACCTTAAGCTCCGGAATCTTTTTCTGGCAGATAAGGAAAAATATCGAAAAGCCTCCCTGTAAAAGAGGCTTTTCCCATTTACCTCTTTGATGAAAGGGCTGGATTTATGGACTTGCAGACAGCAGAAAAACGAGCGTCCGAGCTTCGTAACTTGTTGAATCAATATGGATATGAATACTACGTGCTGGATCAGCCTTCCGTACCGGATGCAGAGTATGACCGGCTGCTGAGGGAACTGGTCGAGCTTGAGGCGCAGTTTCCGGAGCTTCGGACCGAGGATTCTCCCACCCAGCGTGTAGGCGGGGAAATCCTTGAGATGTTCAACAAGGTTGAGCATACATCCCAGATGCTGAGTCTCGGAAATGCATTTAATGATCAGGACTTAAGAGATTTTGACCGCAGGGTTCGCCAGGCCGTTGGCGATGATGTTTCCTATGTATGCGAGCTGAAAATCGATGGTCTTGCTGTTGCGCTCCGTTATGTTGATGGACAGTTTATTTTGGGAGCCACTAGGGGAGATGGAACAATTGGGGAGGATATTACGTCTAATTTACGTACCATCCGGTCCATTCCGCTCCGACTGAACAAGGCTGTATCCCTTGAAGTGCGGGGGGAAGCATTCATGCCGAAGCGCTCCTTCATTGCCTTGAACGAAGCTAAAATCAATAGAGGGGAAGAGCCATTCGCCAATCCGCGGAATGCGGCAGCGGGCTCCCTGCGCCAGCTTGATCCAAAAATTGCGGCTTCAAGAAATCTCGATATCTTTTTATATGCAATTGCTGATCGAGGAGAAACGGGAGTGGACTCTCACAGCGAGGGCTTGGATTTTCTTGAAACACTTGGCTTTAAAACAAATAAAGAACGCCGCAAAGTAGGCAATATCGAAGAAGTCATCGAGTTTGTCGGAAGCTGGGTCGAGGAACGCCCAAATCTGCCATATGATATTGACGGAATCGTCATTAAAGTTGATTCGCTGGCTCAACAGCGTGAGCTAGGGGCCACCGCCAAAAGCCCGCGCTGGGCTATCGCCTATAAATTCCCGGCCGAAGAAGTAGTGACAACCCTGAAAGACATCGAGCTGAGTGTCGGCAGGACCGGTGTTGTCACGCCAACTGCGATCCTCGAGCCTGTGCAGGTAGCTGGAACAACCGTTCAGCGGGCATCGTTGCACAATGAGGATTTAATCAGGGAAAAGGACATTAAAATTGGCGATCAGGTGGTTGTAAAAAAAGCGGGAGACATTATTCCCGAAGTCGTTAATGTACTGGCAGAACGCCGTACGGGGAATGAAGTTGAATTCAATATGCCGACCCATTGCCCTGAATGTGAAAGTGAGCTTGTGCGGATTGAAGGGGAAGTGGCTCTCCGCTGCATCAATCCAAAGTGCCCTGCCCAAATCAGGGAGGGGCTGATCCATTTTGTGTCGCGCCCCGCAATGAATATTGACGGCCTGGGGGAAAAAGTTATTTCCCAGCTGTTTGCCGAAGAACTGATTGTCGATGTGGCAGACTTGTACAAGCTGACAAAAGAGCAGCTGCTGGGCCTTGAACGGATGGGGGAAAAGTCTGTCAGCAATTTGCTTGCTGCAATTGAAGCTTCCAAAGGAAATTCCCTAGAAAAGCTGCTGTTTGGACTGGGCATCCGCCTGGTGGGAGCAAAAGCTGCCAAGACCCTTGCGCAGGAGTTCGGCACAATGGAGAGGCTGATGGAGGCTTCCGTTGAAGATTTAGTTGCTATAAATGAAATTGGCGGTAAAATGGCTGATTCCATTGTCACGTTCTTTGACAGTGAAGAAGTGCGTTCATTGATCGTTGAACTGAAAGAGGCTGGCCTCAATATGGAATATAAAGGTCCCAGACCTGTTTCAGCGGAGGAATCGGATTCGTTTTTCGCCGGAAAAACAGTGGTTCTTACCGGGAAGCTTGAACAGATGGGACGCAGCGAGGCCAAGGAGAAAATTGAAGCGCTTGGCGGAAATGTCGCCGGAAGCGTCAGCAAGAAAACGGATTTGGTTGTTGCAGGAGCCGAAGCTGGTTCGAAGCTTACGAAGGCAGAAAGCCTTGGAATAGAAATATGGGATGAAGAGAGACTGCTTGAGGAACTGAATAAATAGGCCTAAGCTGAACATTACAAGAGCTAAGGGCTAATATACAAGAGGTGGAAACGGCATGAGGAAACTATTGCTCATGGTCACTATGTCCGTTGTCCTTTTGCTGGCGGCGTGTGCGCCCAATTTTCAAAAAGAGGATCAGGTTGTCCAGGAAAAGAACGACGAAACAAAAGAAAAAGCGATCATACCGAAGTATAAGATATCGGATAAATACTACCGTACAATCATGCCTTTTGAGCCTGGGGAAGCGCGGGGCATGGTGGTAAACAATTTAAACACCCGATATGACATCCATGAATTCGAGATAGGGCTCATGCGGGTCGCGCAAAACTCCTTCGATACGAACAAGTATGTTTTTAAAGAAGGACAGTATTTGGACGGGGATACAGTTGAATCATGGCTGAACCGAAAATTCACAAAAGAACAGCTGAAGGATAAACAGGTCAAGGACAAAGAAACAGAAAAATTTAGAAAAATGACTGAAGCAGATAATGTTGGGCTAAATCCGATTGACCCGGGAAAAGGGGATATCGCAACGCGTAATGAACAGAACCCAATCTATCTTGCCCATATTCTTGAACACAATTATTTAGAACAGGTTGATGGGAAAAAGGGCACCTACCAGCTAGGCGGAGTCGTAATCGGACTTGCGCTAAATTCCATTCATTATTATCAAAAGGAACAGTACGGTGCTACCTATGAAACGAAGATTGACCATGATGTAGTCGAGAGGGAAGGAAAGAAAATCGCTGAAGAAGTAGTCAAACGCTTAAGGAAAATGAATGAGCTGAAGAATGTTCCGATTACGATTGCCCTGTTTGAACAAAAGAGCCGCTCATCCGTGATTCCCGGCAGCTTCTTTGCCTATGCGGAAGTTGAGAAGGGCAGCAGCAGCATCGGAGGCTGGGAGGACGTAAACGAGAATTATGTTCTGTTCCCATCTGATGACGCTGAACAAAATCATCGGGATGACATGACCTGGTTCTCCAACTTCAAGCAGGATGTAGAAGAATACTTTCCAAACTTCAATGGAGTGGTCGGAAAAGGCTTTTACCTTGATGACCAGCTCCAGGAACTCAGCATCAACATCCCAATCCAGTTTTACGGAAAGTCAGAAGCCATAGGCTTTACCCAGTATGTAACCGGTCTGGTGATGGAGCACTTCCCTGAATATGTCTCAGTAGAAGTGAACATCTCCTCCGTAAATGGCCAGGAAGCCGTCATTGTGAGAGAGCCCGACCAGGATGAACCATTTGTACATGTTTACCAATAAAAGCAAAGAGCCTTGGGCTCTTTGCTTTTTTTTTTGATTGGCTTTTGGAAGGGGGCAAAGACTGGCTGTTTTGAAAATAAAAGGAGTGATTGGGGAAATAAAAAGTAGGTTTTGGAAGATAAAATAGAGGAATCGGAAAATAAATTAGAGCGAATGGAAAATAAAGTAGAGGAAGGGGGCAAAGACCACTGCTTGGAAAATAAAAGGAGTGATTAGGAAAATAAAAAGTAGATTTTGGAAGATAAAATAGAGGAGTTGGAAAATAAATTAGAGCGAATGGAAAAAAAGATAGTGGTTTTAGAAAATAAAGTAGAGGAAGGGATCAAAGACCGCTGTTTTGAAAATAAAAGGAGTGATTGGGAAAATAAAAAGTAGGTTTTGGAAGATAAAAGAGGTTAGTTGGAAAATACATCATAGTGAATGGAAAAATAATCAGAGGAAATGGAAATAATCGATGGGGCAAAAAGAGCAGTCAATCAGACTACAACTCTCCACATTTGGATAAATAATGAACATTTAAATTTAATATTTCATTAATAGGCTTTAGCTGAAAGGGATTCTCGTCCTCCAAACAGAATAGTAAAATATCTATCTAATGGAGGTATGCATATTGCTATCTAAGCCTAGGACAAAACCCCTTGTTCTTAAAAAGGAGGAAGCACTTTTACTGCGTCTTCTGAGGAATCACCCGAAATATCACGAGATTGAAAGGGACTATTCGAAAAGGAAGGCGGGGTATAAAGGAGAATTGAATATAGATTATTATTTAACCCTGCTGCCGAAAGAAAATTACTTTATACTCCACGATTTACGCCTCCCTCACGGGGATCATTTTTTTCAAATAGATACTCTCCTTATCTGCACCCGTTTTGCCCTTCTTCTCGAGATTAAGAATTACTCCGGAACAATATTCTTCGACCAGTTTACCAACCAACTGATAAGAACACTTAACCAAAAAATAGAAGCCTTTCCTTGCCCGCTATATCAGGTGAAGCGCCAAAAATTACAACTTAAGCAGTGGCTGGCTGGCTTTGGTATACTCAACCTTCCCATAGAGCATTTGGTGGTTATGAGCAATTCTTCATCCATTCTTCAAACAAATGAAGGAAATGAACATATTTTCAAGGGAATCATTCATGGATGGAAGCTAATTCCCGAAATTGAGAGGATTGACCAGCTGCGGAAACCATTCAAAATAGCTCCGCAAGCTCTGGAGAAGGTTGCAGAAAGCCTGCTAAATGCCCATACACCTGAGAATCCCGACATCCTTAAACTATTTGAAATACCTGCAGCTGACATTAAAATTGGTGTCGCTTGTCCAGGGTGTAAATCCTTGCCGATGAAACGGATTCGTGGTTCATGGTACTGTGAAATTTGTAGGCTCCGTTCAAGGGATGCCCATATGAAGGCAATTAATGACTACTTTTTACTGTTTCAAACAGGGCTGACGAACAGAGAACTTAGGGAGTATCTCCATATAACCTCATCCCATGTGGCTTCTGATATTCTATCCCAAATGAATATCCCTTTCACCGGGAAAAGGAGGGACCGGGTCTATTATTCTCTTGGAACTTATTAAATCCTGTTATTAAGATTTTTGTAAATGAATATATCAAATACTGTGGGACTCTCTTCGGCCACTGGTAATGGTTATAAAATTTTTAGAGTACA
Organism: Mesobacillus foraminis; assembly: GCF_004340465.1. Taxonomy (GTDB): domain Bacteria; phylum Bacillota; class Bacilli; order Bacillales; family Cytobacillaceae; genus Mesobacillus_B; species Mesobacillus_B foraminis. The sequence continues at coordinate 27,256 of NZ_SLVV01000015.1, forward strand.
AAATTCCCTTATCCTGAAGAGAGGGGGCTCTTAATCAAAAGTCTATAATCCTCCAAGAATCCTCCCTCAACCGCTATCACTTTTATAGTTTTTTAGATTCGTGTTAGTATGGAATTGTATTGTAAACGCTTAAAGGAGGGGATCGGGTGGTTCAGCCATACAAACATGAGCCTTTTACTGATTTTACGGCAGAGGAGAACCGGAAAGCTTATCTTGATGGTTTAAAGACTGTTGAAGGGTACCTGGGCAAGGATTACCATCTACTAATTGACGGAGAGCGTGTTACGACTGAGGATAAAATTGTTTCAATTAACCCGTCTAACAAGGAAGAGGTGATTGGACGGGTTTCGAAGGCCAGCATTGAGCTCGCTGAAAAAGCGATGCAGGCTGCGGTCAAGGCTTTTAAAACATGGAGAAAGGCGAAGCCAGAAATGCGGGCTGATGTCCTATTTAAGGCGGCTGCCATTATTCGCCGCCGCAAGCATGAATTCTCGGCCCTTCTTACAAAGGAAGCGGGAAAACCTTGGCGTGAGGCGGATGCAGATACAGCGGAAGCGATTGACTTTCTTGAATATTATGCCCGGCAGATTCTAACCATTAAAAATGGGGTGCCGGTCAACAGCCGTCCCAATGAATTTAATCGGTATGAGTATATACCGCTTGGAGTGGGTGTGATTATTTCTCCTTGGAACTTCCCGCTTGCCATTATGGCAGGAACCACAGTGGCTGCAATTGTTGCCGGCAATACCGTTCTCCTCAAGCCAGCTTCCACTACGCCGGTTGTTGCGGCAAAGTTTGTAGAGGTCATGGAGGAAGCAGGGCTGCCAAAAGGTGTGCTTAATTTTGTTCCGGGAAGCGGTGCAGAAGTTGGGGATTATCTTGTTGATCACAAGGATACCCGTTTTATTTCTTTCACAGGTTCCAGAGATGTTGGACTGCGAATTAACGAGCGGGCATCCAAATTGAATAAAGGGCAAATCTGGCTAAAACGTGTGATTGCGGAAATGGGCGGGAAAGACACAATCGTTGTAGATCATGAAGCGGACCTTGAACTGGCGGCCCAGGCCATAGTTTCTTCTGCGTTTAGTTTTTCAGGTCAAAAGTGTTCTGCCTGCTCCCGGGCAGTTGTGGTGGCGGAAGTTTATGATCAAGTGTTGAACCGGGTAATTGAATTAACCAAAGGACTTTCAATTGGCAACCCTGAGGATCATAATCATTTCATGGGGCCCGTCATCGACCAGGGAGCTTTCAATAAAATTATGGAATATGTCAAGATAGGCCAGCAGGAAGGAAGGCTGGCCGCAGGCGGAGAAGGAGACGATTCCAAGGGATATTTTATTAAGCCTACGATTTTTGCGGATCTTGAACCGGACTCGCGGCTCATGCAGGAAGAAATCTTTGGGCCGGTTGCAGGATTTACGAAGGCCAGGGATTTCAGCCATGCTCTTGAAATTGCCAATAATACGGAATATGGCCTAACGGGTGCAGTCATCACCAAAAACCGGGATAAAATCCAGCAGGCCCGCGAAGATTTCCATGTTGGGAACCTTTATTTTAACAGGGGCTGTACAGGTGCCATTGTGGGCTATCAGCCATTTGGCGGCTTTAATATGTCAGGTACGGATTCAAAAGCAGGAGGTCCTGATTACCTGCTGCTTCACATGCAGGCTAAAACAACGTCTGAAATGTTTTAACAAAATGGCGGAGACAGACTCGAAATGAGTCTGTCTCTTTTTTAGTCTAAAAGTAATTAAAATTACCTAGTGAAAAGGGGAAGTTTTTACTATCTATTTAGAAAATTAGTAAAAAGTTACACAAATAGTTGACTGAAAGCGCTTGTAATATTATGATGTATTTATAAAGAGTTACCCAAACAATACAAATATATAACCAAGACTTGATAAACCGTATGAGATCAACCAGTAAAACATAATGGGCCTCTGGTTCTGCCCGTCAGAACGGGTAAAAACAAGTTATATATCATACTGGGATTAATAACAGGTTTTGAGTTTAATGTGCCAAATGGATTTAAAGGTAACCAAAACTTCACCAACCAAGTTCTTTTAAAAAGTAATCCTATCAAAATACTAATATCAGGGAGGAACATAATCATGGCAGTGGCGACAGGTTTGAGAAAGCTAAGAAACTATATAAATGGTGAGTGGGTCGAAAGCAAAACCACTCAATATGAGGATGTCTACAATCCCGCGACGAAAGAAGTCATCGCACAGGTTCCGCTCTCTACGAAAGAAGATGTTGAATATGCGGTTGAGGTTGCAGCAAAAGCATTTGATAAATGGAGAAATGTTCCTGTCCAGAAGCGGGCAAGAGTTTTATTCAACTATCACCAGCTGCTGCAAAAGAACAAAGAAGAGCTGGCTCGACTGATTACAATTGAGAACGGTAAAAATTATACAGAGGCCCTTGGAGAAGTGGGCCGCGGGATTGAAAATGTCGAGTTTGCCGCTGGTGCTCCAACGTTGATGATGGGAGACTCTCTGACCAATATTGCGACGGATGTAGAGGCAACCAATTACCGTTATCCAATTGGAGTTGTCGGCGGGATTGCACCATTCAACTTCCCGATGATGGTTCCTTGCTGGATGTTCCCGATGGCTATCGCGGTAGGCAATACCTTTATTCTCAAGCCATCCGAAAGAACTCCGCTTTTAACCGAGAAATTGGCTGAACTTTTCAAGGAGGCAGGGCTGCCAGACGGTGTATTCAATGTCGTGCATGGGGCTCATGATGTAGTCAATGGAATCCTGGATCATCCGGAAGTCAAAGCGATCTCCTTTGTCGGCTCCCAGCCAGTCGGAGAATATGTATACAAACGCGGCAGTGAAAACTTAAAACGTGTTCAAGCCCTTACCGGTGCAAAGAACCATTCCATCGTCTTAAATGATGCAGACCTGGATGATGCGGCAACAAATATCATCGCCTCTGCTTTTGGTTCGGCCGGGGAGCGCTGCATGGCATGTTCTGTTGTGACGGTTGAAGAGGGGGTTGCCGATGACTTCCTTGCAAGGCTTGTGGAAAAGGCAAAGAATGTTAAGATTGGCAACGGCCTGGACGATGGCATTTTCTTAGGGCCGGTGATCCGCGAGCAAAATAAACAGCGTACATTGGGTTATATCCAGAAAGGTGTAGAAGAAGGGGCAACACTTGTATGCGACGGCCGCAGTGATGTGCCGGAGGAGGGATTCTTTGTCGGCCCGACCATTTTTGATGGTGTTACAACGGATATGGAGATTTGGAAAGATGAAATTTTCGCTCCAGTTCTCTCCATTGTACGAGTGAAAAATCTGAAAGAGGCTGTCGAAACAGCCAATAAGTCTGAATTTGCCAATGGGGCATGCATCTATACATCCAACGCTTCATCTATCCGGTACTTCCGTGAAAATATTGATGCAGGGATGTTGGGAGTCAACCTGGGCGTCCCGGCGCCGATGGCATTCTTCCCATTCTCAGGATGGAAATCTTCCTTTTACGGTACGCTGCATGCGAACGGAAAAGACAGTGTTGATTTCTATACACGAAAAAAAGTGGTAACTGCACGTTACGTAGCTCCAACATTTGAATAATGATTTTATTGTATAAAAGTTATTTAAGTAAATTAATGAGTGAATAGATGAACAATTCTGATATAATTCAAAAAGGAGTTCAAGCAAAGAGAATCAACTTCTCTTTGTTTGAACAAGGTTGCCTCAAAGAAGAGTGAAAGAGGAGGAAAATGCAGCGTGAGTAAATTGCTTCGAAAACCGAATAATAATGAAACACCAAAAGGAATAACAATTGTTCACGAAGTGACAGCTGAAAATTCACCTTTGGAATATGTAGGATTTAAAGTGGTCGATCTCCCTGCAGGAACCAAATATACAGAAAGCTTGAGGAAGACGGAGTGCTGCATTGTCGCATTAACTGGTAAAATCAATGTTTCCGACCAGGAGGAAACCTTTAAAAACCTTGGTACACGAGAAAATGTATTCGAGAAAAAGCCGACAGACAGTGTGTATGTATCCAACGACCGCAGCTTTGAGGTAGAGGCTGCAAGTGATGCGAGGGTGGCATTATGTTATTCCGCTTCTGAACAACAGCGGCCAACGAAGCTGATCAAGGCATCCGATAATGGTATTGAGAATCGGGGAATCCTGAATAATAAACGCCTTGTACATAATATTTTGCCGGACTCGGATCCTTCAGCAAATAGTTTGCTGGTGGTTGAAGTATTCACCGAAAGTGGAAACTGGTCCAGCTATCCACCGCATAAGCATGATCAGGATAACTTGCCTGAAGAATCCTTTTTGGAAGAAACCTATTACCATGAAATGAACCCGAATCAGGGCTTTGTTTTCCAGCGTGTCTACACAGATGACCGTTCTATAGATGAGACGATGTGTGTTGAACATGGCGATGTTGTCATTGTTCCGGCTGGATACCATCCTGTTGGGGTGCCTGATGGTTATACGTCCTATTATTTAAATGTAATGGCCGGGCCGAAACGTATCTGGAAATTCCACAATGACCCTGCTCATGAATGGATTTTAAAGCGTTCATAGAACACGTGAGGAGCTGTTTTTAAGATGAAATATGAGTTCAATACCGATAAAGAGTTTGATATCATCGCCATTGGCCGTGCCTGCATTGATTTAAATGCAACCGAATACAATCGCCCGATGGAGGAGACGATGACCTTCACCAAATATGTCGGCGGTTCGCCTGCCAACATTGCCATTGGAAGCTCAAAACTTGGCTTGAGGGCCGGTTTCATTGGAAAGATTGCCGATGATCAGCATGGCCGGTTCATAGAACAGTATATGCGCGGTGTCGGGATTGACACTTCCAGCATGGTGATCGATACGGAAGGCCATAAGACGGGGCTTGCTTTTACAGAGATTAAAAGCCCGGAGGAATGCAGCATCCTGATGTACCGTGAGGATGTAGCCGACCTTTACCTCGCTCCTTCAGAAGTGAATGAAAATTACATAAAGAGATCAAAGGTTTTGCTCGTTTCAGGTACGGCACTGGCAAAAAGCCCTTCGCGCGAAGCGGTTTTAAAAGCTATTAATCTAGCAAAAAGAAATGGTGTAAAAGTCATTTTTGAGCTGGATTATCGCCCATATACCTGGAAGTCAACTGAAGAAACCGCCGTATATTACTCATTGGTTGCAGAACAATCCGATGTTGTCATTGGGACCCGCGACGAGTTCGATGTCATGGAAAACGCCAAAGATGGCATGAACGCTGACACAATTAATTATCTATTTAAACATTCCCCTGACCTGGTTGTCATTAAACATGGGGTTGAGGGTTCCTATGCCTATGCGAAATCAGGGGAAACCTTCAGAGGCCAGGCTTATAAGACCCAGGTGCTGAAGACCTTCGGTGCAGGAGATTCATATGCTTCCGCTTTCCTTTATGCCCTGATTTCCGGCAAAGATATTGAAACCGCTTTAAAATATGGAAGTGCCTCCGCCTCAATTGTGGTGAGCAAACATAGTTCTTCCGAAGCCATGCCGACAGTAAAGGAAATTGAGGAATTAATAGCTAGTGCTGAAACGATTTCAGTTTAATGGGGTGAACGGACATGAAAACGATTAGATTGACAACTTCACAAGCGCTTGTAAAGTTTTTAAATCAACAATATATCCATGTGGATGGAAATGAATTCCCTTTTGTTGAAGGAATCTTCACCATCTTTGGACATGGAAATGTTCTGGGGGTAGGCCAGGCTCTTGAGCAGGACTCGGGGCATTTGAAAGTGATCCAGGGGAAGAACGAACAAGGGATGGCACATGCCGCTGTAGCATACAGCAAACAAAAACTGCGCCAGAGGATTTATGCAGTGACGACCTCTGTCGGGCCTGGTTCAGCGAATCTTGCAACCGCAGCCGGTACAGCGCTTGCTAATAATATTCCTGTTTTGTTCCTGCCGGGGGATACTTTCGCCACTCGGCAGCCTGATCCGGTTTTACAGCAAATTGAACAAGAATACAGCATTGCAGTTACAACGAACGATGCACTAAAGCCTGTATCAAGGTACTGGGACCGCATTACCCGTCCGGAACAGCTGATGTCCAGTTTAATTCGTGCATTCGAAGTGATGACAGACCCGGCCAAAGCTGGCCCTGCGACCATTTGTCTTTCACAGGACGTAGCGGGTGAAGCATTTGATTACGATGAAAAGTTTTTTGAAAGGCGCGTTCATTACCTTGACAGGAAGGCTCCTGTTGACCGTGAGCTGAAAGGAGCAGCCGAGCTGATCAAGGAAAGCAGGAAGCCTGTTATTTTGGTCGGCGGCGGGGCGAAGTACTCGCAGGCAGCGGAGATCCTGAAGTCTCTGTCTGAAAAGCACAGCATCCCGCTGGTGGAGACACAGGCAGGAAAATCTACCGTAGAGGCTTCTTTTAAAAATAATTTGGGCGGGTTGGGTGTTACAGGCACTTTATCGGCCAATAAAGCAGCTCGCGAGGCTGATTTAATTATTGGAATCGGCACACGCTACACGGATTTCGCAACTTCTTCAAAAACGGCTTTTAATTTTGAAAACACCAAGTTCCTAAACATTAATGTCAGTCGAATGCAGGCTTACAAACTGGATGCCTTTCAGGTGGTAGCGGACGCGAAAACAGCCTTGGAGCAATTGGCCCCGATGCTGGAGGGATACACAAGCGAGTTCGGCGGGAACATTGATGAATTGAAGCAGGAATGGCTGACCGAGAGGGACCGATTAAGCAAGGTGTCATTTACACGCGAGAATTTTAACCCGGAAATAAAAGGCCACTTTTCCCAGGAAGTATTAAATGAGTATGCAGATGCTCTGAATACAGAGCTTGCGCAAACAAAAGCGTTGATTACCGTTAATGAAACGATTGCTCCAGAAAGCAATATCATTGCTGCAGCAGGCTCGCTTCCAGGTGACCTGCAGAGGGTCTGGAATCCTGGATCTCCTAATTCTTACCACCTTGAATACGGCTATTCATGCATGGGATATGAGGTGTCAGGGGCGCTGGGCGTGAAGCTGGCAGACCCGGCCAGAGAAGTATATGCACTGGTGGGTGATGGAAGCTTCCTGATGCTGCATTCCGAATTAATCACAGCTATTCAATATGGCCACAAAATCAATGTTGTCCTTTTTGACAATTCAGGTTTTGGCTGTATAAGCAATCTTCAGATGGGAAATGGAATGGGCAGCTATTTATGTGAATTCCGGACGCAGGACAACCAGATTTTGAATATTGATTATGCCAAAGTAGCTGAAGGTTATGGCGCGAAGGTTTATCGAGTAAATACAGCTGAAGGCCTGAAAGAAGCCCTCGAGGATGCGAAGAAACAGAGGGGTTCGACCTTAATTGAGGTGAAGGTCCTTCCAAAGACCATGACAGATGGCTATGACAGCTGGTGGAACGTAGGGGTCGCCGAGGTTTCAAACAAAGAAAGTATTCAAAAGTCCCATGAGATGAGACAGGAACAGTTAAAAGAAGCCAGACAATATTAAGAGAGGAAGAGTCGACATGCAGGATCAGCAAATTTTATGGGGCATCGCTCCTATCGGTTGGCGTAATGACGATATGCCGGAAATCGGCGCAGAGAATAATCTTCGGCAGCTCTTAAGTGATATTGTCGTAGCTGGGTTCCAAGGGACTGAGGTTGGCGGCTTCTTTCCGGAAGCGGATGTTTTGAATAAAGAATTACACCTGCGAAACTTAAAAATTGCCGGACAGTGGTTCTCAAGCTTTATCATCAGGGATGGCTTAGCAGTGACAGCTGAAGCCTTCCATAGACATTGCCAATATTTAAAAGAAGTCAAGGCAAGTGTTGCCGTTGTATCCGAGCAAACCTACAGTATTCAAGGTACTGATAAAAACGTATTTTCCGAGAAACCTTCTTTTACGGATGAGGAATGGGAAACTCTGTGCCTGGGCCTCAATGAGCTTGGGAAAATCGCCGGGCAGTATGACCTTAAGCTGGTTTACCACCATCATATGGGGACGGGTGTCCAAACCGCGGCTGAAGTGGAGCGGCTGATGGAGAACACAGACGCCTATCATGTCCATCTTCTCTATGATACTGGCCATATTTTTATTTCAGATAACGATTTTACCAGTCTGCTGGACAGACATATAGACCGCATTAAGCATGTCCATTTCAAGGATGTCCGCAAAGAGGCGCTGGCTCAGTGCAGACAGGAAGGCAAATCGTTTATGCAATCCTTTTTAAACGGGATGTTTACTGTTCCTGGTGATGGCTGCATCGACTTTACGAAAGTCTACCAAACTTTGCTGGACCACCATTATAAAGGGTGGATTGTCGTCGAGGCCGAACAGGATCCAGCCATTGCAAATCCATTGGAATATGCCTTGATTGCCAGGAAGTATATTGATGAGAAGCTGATTAAAAGTCAGCCGGAAACGGTGAAGTAACCAAATAAAGGGCTAAAGAGAGGTGATTAGGGATGTTGGTATCGATGAAAGAAATGCTGATAGAAGCAAAAAAGGAAGGCTATGCCATCGGACAATTCAATATTAATAGCTTTCAGTGGGCTGAAGCGATTTTACAGGCTGCAGAGGAAGAACAGGCTCCTGTAATTGTTGCAGCATCTGACAGATTAGTAGATTACCTGGGCGGATTTAAGATCATTGCTTCTATGGTAAAAGGGCTGGTCGAAGAGATGTCCATAACAGTCCCCGTTGCCCTCCATCTGGATCACGGCATGAGCATTGAAAGATGTAAACAGGCGATCGATGCCGGGTTTACGTCGGTCATGATTGATGGATCTCATCATCCGATTGAGGAGAATATCGCAATGACCAGTCAGGTTGTTGAGTATGCCCGGCCGCACCTCGTTTCGGTTGAGGCAGAGGTAGGAACCGTTGGCGGCAATGAAGATGGTTTAATAGGCGGTATCCATTATGCGGCTCCTTCTGACTGCCTAAGGCTGGTTAAGGAAACGGGAATCGATGCCCTGGCAGCAGCGCTCGGTTCGGTTCACGGTCCATATAAAGGGGAACCTAAATTAGGTTTTGATGAGATGAAGGAAATTTCCGGGCTGACGAATGTACCTCTCGTTCTCCATGGAGGTTCAGGGATCCCCGATTACCAAATTCAAAAGGCGATTGAACTGGGACATGCGAAAATCAATGTGAATACGGAATGCCTTCAATCGTGGAGCAGGGCGGTTCGCGAGGTGCTGGCAAATGACAGTGAAGTGTATGACCCAAGAGCGATTCTGACGCCGGGAAAGGAAGCGGTTACAAATACAGTCAAAGCTAAAATAAAAGAGTTTGGATCAAGTCAGAAAGCTGGTTTGAAAACTAGCGTGAAAGCATAAGGGAGAGGAGGATATTTTATGCTTAAAATAAAATATCCCCTTGCCCAGGATGGGAGGAAGGTCACCTGTGATTTGGGTAATTCTATTAAGCTTCTTGGCTTATACAATCTTTGTCATGTGGTTCTCATGGTATAAAACAAAGGGTACTGATCTAACGACATCAGATGGTTTTTTTCTTGGCGGAAGAAGTTTAACGGGGATTGTCATTGCCTCTTCATTAATCCTGACCAATCTGTCGACAGAGCAAATTGTTGGATTAAATGGACAGGCTTATGGGGAATCCATGCTTGTTATGGCCTGGGAGGTTTCATCACCGGTAGCTCTGATCATCATGGCACTGGTCTTATTGCCTAAGTACTTGAAAGCTGGCCTTACCACCATTCCGGATTTCCTGGAACGCCGTTATGACCTCAGGACTAGGCAAATTGTATCCATTTTATTTTTATTGGGCTATGCGGTTGCCTACCTGCCTACCGTTCTATATTCAGGCGCATTAGTCCTTGACAGTATTTTCTCCTTAACTTCTATCAGCAATATGAGTCCATTCATGCTCGTTTTGCTCATTTCGCTTGCTATTGGGGTCATAAGCCTGGGCTATGTCATTTTAGGCGGGCTTAAAGCGGCAGCGATGAGTGACACCATTAACGGCATCGGATTGATTATCGGGGGCTTGCTCATCCCGTTCTTGGGTCTTTTCGCCCTTGGCGGCGGCAATCTGGCAGATGGCGTTGACAAGCTTTTGCACGCCAATCCCGCAAAATTAAACGCTATTGGCGGAGATTCATCTTCTGTTCCATGGAGTGTCCTGCTGACAGGGCTGCTCTTCAACAACATCTTCTATTGGGCTACAAACCAATCGATCATCCAGAGGACATTCGCGGCAAAAAACCTGAAGGAAGGACAAAAAGGGGTTCTCTATGCCGGGCTGTTTAAAGTTTTTGGCCTGACATTTTTAGTTCTGCCAGGGATTATTGCATATTTATTATACGGGAATAATCTTGGAACGGCCGATTCAGCCTACCCAACATTGGTAGTCGATGTGCTGCCAGTTGCATTGTCGGGTTTTTTAGCGGCTGTATTGTTCGGTGCCATCCTGAGTTCATTTAATAATACGTTGAATAGTGCGATCACACTGTTCTCGCTTGATATTTATAAACCCATTTTTAAACCGCATGCAGAAGAGAAGGAGCTTGTAAAAGCAGGACGGATTTTTGCAGTTGGGTTAGCAGCTGCATCAGTAATTATTGCGCCATTTATTATGTTCGCTCCGTCAGGGCTGTACTCTTATCTTCAGGAAATGAACGGGTTCTACAATTTGCCGATCGTGGCAATGGTTCTGGTTGGCTTTTTCAGCAAAAGGGTTCCATCTTATGCCGGGAAAGTCGTTATTGGAGTGCATGTGGTTCTTTACTCGCTGACAAAGGTTTTCCTTGGAGATGTTAATTTCCTTTATGTCTTATCCATCCTTCTGGCTGTAGATATTTTTGTCATGCTGCTGCTGGGAAGGATCAGGCCAAGAGAAACGCCATATATTCTTGAAGATGCAAAAGTGGTAGATTTAACACCTTGGAAACATGTTAAATCCTTCTCGGCATTCCTTGTTCTGCTAATGATCGGCGTGTATGCCTTCTTCTCTCCAATTGGTGTAGCGGAATCAAGCGGGGGCTATTCTTCCACCCAGATTGTCTTCCTTGCTGTCAATCTAGCTCTGCTTGGCGGAGTAGCATGGTTCTGGCGCAACACGAATAAGAAGCTGGATCCGCCAGTTCAGCAAACGGAAAAAGTTAATCAAGAGGCTGTTAAAATCATATAGAAACGAGGAGCAGTTATGAAAAAAGTAACGGTTGGAATTATTGGGGCGGGCCGGATTGGCCAGCTGCATGCAGATAATATTTTAGGTTCTCAATTGTATAATTTGAAAGCCCTTTCTGATATTCAGGTGGAGCATTTAAAGGGCACACATTATGAAAACCTGGTCCCGGTCATCACAACAAATCCCCAGGATATTTTTACCGATCCTGAAATCGATGCTGTCTTTATTTGCTCATCAACAGACACACATGCGGAATATATTAAAGCAGCTGCAAGAGCAGGGAAGCATATTTTCTGTGAAAAACCGATCAGCTTTAATATTGAAGAAACAAGAAAGGCGCTGGAGGTTGTCAAGGAAGCGGGCGTCAAGTTCCAGGTTGGCTTTAATCGCCGCTATGACAAGCATTTCCGTAAAGTCCGCGAAACAGTCCAGGCTGGAGTGATTGGCACTCCTCATGTAATCAAAGTTTGTTCCAGGGATCCTGAAGCGCCGCCTGAAGCTTATGTTCAAAGATCTGGCGGAATGTTTATCGATATGACGATTCATGATTTTGACATGGTTCGCTACCTGTCAGGGAGCAATGTAACCGAAGTGTCGGTCGCTGCAGCAAACCTGGTTGATCCTATGTTTGGTGTCAATGGCGATATTGACACAGCCATCATTACCCTTAAGTTTGAAAATGGTGCACTTGCTGTCATCGATAACAGCCGTCAAGCCGTTTATGGCTACGACCAGCGTATTGAAGTCTTCGGGGACAAGGGAGTAGTTTCGGCCGAAAATGAGACGCAGACTAATATCCGTATTTCAACCAAGGAGTCTATCGCTTCTGACCATCCAAAATATTTTTTCCTGGACCGATACAAAGACGCTTATGTAGAAGAAATCAATGACTTTGCGAAAGCCATTCTTGAAGACGGACCGCTGGTATGCACAGGCGAGGATGGCTATCAGGCAGAACTGCTGGCAGTGGCAGCACGTGTATCCTGGAAAGAAGCCAGAACGGTGTCCCTTGCAGAACTGTCCAGTGTTCCGGTATGAACTAAAGGCAAGGTAAAATAGCAAAACTTCAAAGGCAAGTAGTTGGGGAAAACAGCTGCTTGTCTTTTATGAAGAATGGAGAGGATAGAGGGAATGGCTAAAAAAGTCAAAGTAGGGATCGTAGGTCTTGGACGTTTAGGACGGCAGCATGCTGAAAATCTCGCCAGCAGAGTTCCGAACTGTGAGCTGTCTGCCATTTGCAGTGTAGTAGAAGATGAAATCTCGGCGTTCAAGGAGAAGTGGGACGTTCCTTTTAGTTATACAAATTATGATGAAATGCTGCGGAACAAGGACCTAGATGCGATATTTATTGCCTCCCCATCAGGTTTTCATTGCGACCAGATTATTAAGGCGCTTGATGCCGGATTCCACGTGTTCAGTGAGAAGCCGCTTGGACTCTATCTCGAAGAAGCCGAACAAGTAATGGCGGCTGTAGAAAGCCATCCTGACCAGGTATTTATGCTGGGTTTTATGCGCAGGTATGATCGTTCATATGCTGATGCCAAGCGGAAAATTGTGAATGGGGATATTGGCGAGCCCATTTTAATTCGCTGCTATGGCCTTGACCCGGCCAGTCAAATGGACAATTTCCTGGCATTTGCAAAAGCCAATTATAGCGGCGGCCTGTTTTTGGACATGTCCATCCATGATCTAGATTTAGCACGCTGGTATATGGGGTCGGAGGCTCAGGAGGTGTGGGCCATCGGCGGCGGCTATGCGCGGCAGGAGTTTGACGAAATTAAGGATGCGGAAACGGGTGCGGCAATGGTGCGTTTTGAAAACAATACAATGGGAATTTTTGTTGCCGGCAGGAACAGTGCCCATGGATATCATATTGAGACGGAAATAATCGGAACAAAAGGCAGCATCCGTATCGGAACCGTGCCGGAACGGAACCAAATTGTGCTGTTTAATGAGAATGGTGCAGTCAAGAAATGCTATGACGGATTTTTGGAACGCTTCGAACAGGCCTATCTAAGTGAAACGGAAGAGTTTATACATTGCATAATGGAAGGCCGGCAGCCTGAGGTTACGGTACGAGACGGTGTTGAATCCACCAGACTGGGCTATGCCTGCAAGCAATCATTCGAGACACGCCAGCTTGTAAAGGTTAGGGAAGCCAGCCTTGTCAAAAATGGTTAATCGAGAGTCAGTGGAAACATTTGAGCGCTAAAAAACTGCCTGGCCTTTTGTTACGGCCCGGCAGTTTTTTATGCTGCATACTGGATTTATAGCTTCCCGTTCAAGAACTGCGCTTCTCCCATTCCGAAGCTCCAGTCAGCGTCTTCATTGGTAACAATGGAAATCATGATGTCATTAGGCGCTATGCCGCAGCTTTCGCCAAGCTCCTTCACTAGGTATTCGTAAAGCCTGACCTTCTGTTCATTGGTCCTTTGCTTGCTTGTGACACTGATGATGACCATGTCTTTGCTCCTGTTAAAGCCAAGACCGGTGTCTTCAATGATCATTTCATGAGCAGGGTGCTGGTGAACGATTTGATAGCGGTCCTGTTCGGGTACATCAAAAGCTTTTACCATGGCGCGATGAGCAGCATCCAATAGCTGTTTTAAAGAGTGTTCATCCCTGCCTTCGATAACGTCAAATCTTAATAACGGCATGTACAGTAACCTCCACTTTCAAGAATAGATGCGGACAAATCAGTTTGCAGGTGCTTCCTCAGGAACCACCAGTTTAATATCATGCTCCATTGCATACTGCTGGTAATTTTCGTTCGGAAGCTGGTCGGTTATCAGGTAGTCAATTTCCTTCAGTTCGCAATAAGTTGTCAGGGCATATTTATCAAACTTTTTGCTGTCTACCAATAAAAAGATTTCGGAGCATTTTTTAACAGCAGAGCTTTTGATTTCAGTTTCAAGAGGCGATGAGTTCGTCACACCATTCCTTAATGATATTCCTGTTGATGCCATGAACGCTTTATTAATATTATAGGTTTTAAAAATATCCTCGCCCTTGAAGCTGGCAAACGACTTCGTTTTCCGCTCGACCATGCCTCCGGCGGAGAAAATGTTGAGATTCTCATAAGGCATCGCTTCAACAATAAAATCAATATTATTGGTTACCACGGTAATCTGTTTCGTCTTGATAAACTCCAGCATCTCAAAGGTGGTGGTTCCGGAATCCAGAAAGATAATATCTCCATCCTCCACATAATCAGCGGCTAGTTTGGCGATTTTTTGCTTTTCCAGCTGGCTGCGAACCTTCCGATCATTAAAGGAAATAAGAGTGGAATGATTGACAGCGACTCCTCCGTACACCTTTTTCAGATCCCCTTGCTCAACCAGCATCTGAACATCCCGCCTGATGGTATTCTTTGAAACGCCAAATACTTCAACGAGTTCATCGAGGGAAACGGTTTCATGTTCAAGTACATAATCTTGAATTTGATTGATTCGCTTCGTTTTTAACATATTTTTACTCCTTCATTTTAAACAGTTGCTAGATAGTTTATATACATTATATCAACAAATAACCAAAACTTCATCATTTTTATGACGATAATCATAAAATATATGGCAATCAAACCTTAAGACTGTCTAAGTTTCTGGCCTGTCCTATTTCTGCTTATCTAGAATATTAATCAGAGTGCCGACAGGATATTTCACAAAGGCAATTTTTTGTCGAAAGAATATTCTAAAAATTAAACTGAAAATAGTTGAAAACGTTCTTATCTGTTATATAATAACTTTACAAGTTCAAATTCTGTATTATAACAAAATAAACAAGCTGATTCTATTTTCAAATCGGCAATGGCAGCTGTGAAGAATTTGTTTTTATTATTCATAGTTTGAATATCTGTAAGGGGGAATTTATGATGACGGAAGCGAGAGTAAAGCAATTGCAGGAAAACTGGAATACGAATGACCGCTGGGCTGGAATTGATAGGCCCTACTGTGCAGAGGAAGTCATCAGATTAAGAGGTTCGCTGGATATTGAACATACACTTGCACGGCGGGGTGCGGAGAAGCTGTGGAAGCTTGTTAATGAAGAAGACTTTGTCAGCGCGCTTGGTGCACTGACAGGGAATCAGGCAGTCCAGCAGGTGAGAGCAGGCTTAAAAGCAATTTATCTGAGCGGCTGGCAGGTTGCCGCGGATGCAAATCTTTCGGGCCACATGTATCCGGATCAAAGCCTCTATCCAGCCAACAGTGTTCCAGCTGTAGTCAAACGGATTAACCAGGCCCTTCAGCGTGCTGATCAAATTACCCATTCTGAAGGGGACCATTCGATTGATTGGTACGCGCCGATTGTGGCCGATGCCGAGGCAGGCTTTGGCGGTCAGCTGAATGTGTACGAACTAATGAAAGGGATGATTGAGGCGGGAGCAGCCGGAGTCCACTTTGAAGACCAGCTTTCCTCTGAAAAGAAATGTGGCCATTTGGGCGGAAAAGTCCTGCTTCCAACTCAAACCGCCGTAAGGAACCTGATTGCGGCCCGTCTTGCCGCAGACGTAATGGGAGTGCCTGCTGTAATTATTGCCCGTACAGATGCTAATGCAGCCGATCTGATCACCAGTGATGTGGATCCAGCTGATGCCCCGTTTATTACCGGCGAACGTACTCCGGAAGGGTTTTTCCGTACGAGGGCAGGTCTCGGCCAGGCCATTGCCCGCGGGCTTGCCTATGCTCCTTACGCCGATATGATCTGGTGTGAGACTTCAGAACCGAATATCGAAGAAGCGGGAAGATTCGCTGAAGCTATCCATAAAAAGTTCCCTGGCAAGCTTTTGGCTTACAATTGTTCTCCTTCATTCAACTGGAAACAGAAACTTGATGATGAAAAGATTGAAAAGTTCCAGATAGAACTCGGAAATATGGGCTATAAATTCCAGTTTGTGACACTTGCTGGCTTCCACTCCCTGAACCATAGCATGTTCGAGCTGGCCAGGGGATATAAAGAAAACGGCATGACTGCTTATTCCAGGCTTCAGCAAGCGGAGTTTGCCAGTGAGCAATATGGCTATACAGCAACAAGGCATCAGCGTGAAGTCGGAACAGGCTACTTTGACCAGGTAAGCATGGTTATTTCAGGCGGGACCTCTTCTACTACCGCCTTGAAAGGTTCAACGGAAGAAGAACAGTTCACTGCAGCCGGACAAAGGCGGAGTTAGAAGCTTAAAGAGGTCTGTTTCGCCGTCAATGCCCGATACACCGTAGTTGTTTTTTTGCCAATATCTCTCCTCCTTTTACCTTCCCATCTCAGGGGAAGGTTTTTTTTATGAGGAGTGGGTTAAAATTGAATATAGGAAGATGGTATGATGGTGGGAAGCAGCACATCCGGCACAAAAGCCTGCACCTAATCATACATAGTAATAGGAAACTGCGCGGAGGTGACTTTATGAGCAACCAAAATGTAGATGAATATCTGCAGCAGGGGATCCATGGGCCCAAGCAGATCAAGCCGGACGAAAGGCGGAAGTATCTTGGGACGCTGAGGGAGAGAGTCGTGGTCGCCATGACACAGTCAGAAGTGTATCGAAAGGGTCTTGAGCCTCAGCTCAAAACACTGCTGTCCGAGAATAAAGAAGCCCATCTCTATTTAAACGGGAATATAGATTATTCTGCCCTGTCCAAATATATCAAGGCAGCCGGGAATGCCGGTGTGGCGTATACAATTGTGACCAATAAGGAATATGATTCCGAATATGGTTTAGTTTTGGCATATGAGTATGCCATTGATAAAGAGGATATTACATTGTCAAAGAAGCCCCGGCCAGAATTGCCGAAAGCGCAGGCTGGGGAGAAGAGCCTTTTTTCGAAGGTTAAAACATTGTTTGGAAGGAAGTAGTACAGTCCTCCGGATTGCAACGGGTCCGGAGGATTTTTTCGTTCTCTTCAAACGAATCATTTTACATATGATAAAATAGCTCTAACGCCACGGTTCGTATTGCTTTAACGTGGAAAAGTTTGCTATTATCAATATAATTGCCCGTTGTGCGAATTTTCAAGGAGGTGGCTTTTATGTCAAGGATTTCAGTGGATCAGGTCAAGCATGTGGCCCATCTAGCCAGATTGGCTGTTACAGAGGAAGAAGCAGAAAAATTTAAAAGACAGCTTGATCAAATTATTACGTTTGCCGAGCAGTTGAACGAGCTGGACACAGAAAATGTCGAGCCGACTTCACATGTTCTCGATATCCGCAATGTTATGCGGGAGGATGCCGCGAAACCGGGGCTTCCAAATGAAGAGGTGCTTAAGAATGCCCCTGACCATCAGGATGGCCAGATTAAAGTACCATCTATTATGGAGTAAGGAGGGGAAAAGATGAGTTTATTTGATCATAAGGTTTCAGAGCTTCATGAACTTTTACATAAAAAAGAAATAACCGTTTCTGACCTTGTTGAAACGTCGTATAAACGAATTAAGGAAGTAGATGGCGAGGTCCAGGCCTTCTTAACCCTGGATGAGGAACGCGCCCGGGCCAAGGCAAAAGAGCTGGACGAAAAGAACTCCGATGATAAAGGGCTGCTTTATGGAATGCCGATCGGAATCAAGGACAATATTGTCACAAAGAATCTGACTACAACATGTGCCAGCAGGATTCTCGAAAACTTTGATCCTATTTATGATGCAACCGTAATGGGCAAGCTTCACCAGGCAGAAACCATTACAATCGGAAAATTAAATATGGACGAGTTTGCCATGGGCTCTTCCAATGAAAACTCTGCCTATAAAAATACAAAGAATCCATGGGACCTTAACACGGTGCCCGGCGGTTCTTCAGGCGGATCGGCTGCTGCCGTTGCTGCAGGGGAAGTCCTGTTTTCGCTTGGATCCGACACAGGCGGCTCCATCCGCCAGCCGGCAGCGTTCTGCGGCGTGGTTGGAATGAAGCCTACATACGGACTTGTTTCCCGCTTTGGCTTAGTAGCATTTGCTTCCTCACTTGACCAGATCGGTCCGGTTACCCGTACGGTTGAGGACAATGCCTACCTGTTAAAGGCAATTGCCGGGCATGACCAAATGGACTCAACTTCTGCGAATGTGAATATTCCGGACTACCTAAATGCACTGTCCGGCGATGTAAAAGGGTTAAAAATCGCTGTACCGAAGGAATATCTTGGGGAAGGGGTCAGTGAGGAGTCCAAGCAGAGTGTCCTGGATGCGCTTAAAGTACTTGAAAGCCTTGGGGCAACCTGGGAAGAAGTTTCACTTCCGCATTCGAAGTATGCGCTGGCCACTTATTATTTGCTGTCTTCGTCAGAAGCGTCTGCCAACCTGTCCAGGTTTGACGGGGTCCGCTACGGCTACCGAACTCCGGATGCCCAAAATCTGATTGAAATGTATAAACAGACCAGGGCAGAAGGTTTTGGTGAAGAAGTAAAGCGCCGGATCATGCTTGGAACGTTTGCGCTCAGCTCAGGCTATTATGATGCTTATTATAAGAAAGCGCAGAAGGTACGGACATTGATCAAGAAGGACTTCGATGACGTCCTGGAAAAATATGATGTGATTGTAGGGCCAACAACTCCGACTCCTGCTTTTAAGATTGGCGAGAACATTGATGACCCTATGACCATGTACATGAATGATATTCTAACGATTCCGGTCAATCTGGCAGGTGTTCCAGCGATTTCCGTTCCATGCGGATTTGCGGGCGGACTGCCGTTAGGACTGCAGATTATCGGAAAGCACTTTGATGAAAGCTCTGTTTACCGCGTTGCCCATGCATATGAGCAGGCAACAAGCTTCCATAAACAAAAACCAGTTTTGTAAGGGGTGAGAAGGATGAACTTTGAAACGGTAATTGGACTTGAGGTCCATGTTGAACTGAAGACAGACTCGAAGATTTTTTCAAATGCGCCGAACCATTTTGGCGCAGAACCAAATACCAATACGACGGTCATTGACCTGGGCTATCCGGGTGTTTTGCCGGTTGTAAATAAAAAAGCGGTCGAATTCGCAATGAAGGCATGTATGGCCCTGAACTGTGAAGTGGCGACAGAAACAAAGTTTGACCGCAAAAACTATTTTTATCCGGACAATCCAAAAGCCTATCAGATTTCCCAGTTTGACAAGCCGATTGGCGAACATGGCTGGATCGAAATCGAAGTAAATGGCGAAAAGAAAAAGATCGGCATTACCCGGATCCATATGGAAGAGGATGCCGGAAAGCTTACCCATGGAAACGGCTATTCACTGGTGGACTATAATCGCCAGGGCACACCGCTCGTTGAGATTGTATCGGAGCCGGATATCCGCACTCCGGAAGAAGCTTATGCTTATCTTGAAAAGTTAAAGTCAATCATTCAATATACAGGTGTTTCTGATTGCAAGATGGAGGAAGGGTCACTGCGATGCGATGCGAACATCTCCCTCCGTCCGGTCGGACAGGAAGAATTCGGAACAAAAACCGAACTGAAAAACCTGAACTCCTTTAACTTTGTCCGGAAAGGCCTTGAGTATGAAGAGAAACGACAGGCTGAAATCCTGAATGCCGGAGGGGAAATCCAGCAGGAAACCCGACGCTATGATGAAGCAACCAATACAACGGTATTGATGCGTGTCAAAGAAGGCTCCGAGGACTATCGCTACTTCCCGGAACCTGACCTTATGGATATTTATATCGATGAAGACTGGAAAGCGAGAGTCAGGGCGGAGATTCCCGAGCTTCCAGATGCTCGGAAGAAGCGTTACATCGAAGAGCTGGGCTTGCCTTCCTATGATGCCAACGTCCTCACTGTGACAAAGGAAATGGCTGATTTCTTTGAAGCTGCCGTGCAGGAGGGAGCCGATCCGAAACAGGCTTCCAACTGGGTGATGGGAGAGGTTTCAGGCTATTTAAATGCAGAAGGCAAAGAGCTTCACGAGGTTCCTCTCACGCCGCAGGGCCTTGCAGGCATGATCAAGCTGATTGAAAATGGCACCATTTCCTCTAAAATTGCTAAAACTGTTTTCAAGGAGTTAATTGAAAACGGCGGTGATGCTGAGAAAATCGTTAAAGAAAAAGGTCTTGTCCAGATTTCCGATGAAGGTGCACTGCTGAAGATCATTACGGAAATCATTGATGCAAACCCGCAATCCGTTGAAGATTTTAAAGGCGGGAAAGAGAAAGCGAAAGGCTTCCTGGTTGGCCAGATCATGAAGGCAACCAAAGGCCAGGCGAATCCTCCGCTTGTCAATAAGTTACTGGCGCAGGAATTGAGTAAAAGGTAAGGTTTTAAAAATAAAAGCTGGCGTCCATTCGCCAGCTTAGACTGTAGACAGACTCTCGATGAAAATCGAGTTTGTCACAGTCTTTTTTTATTTTGTCCGGTTGTAAAACTGGGCTGTTGACTTCCATTCCAGGCGTTTCGCTTTCCGCGGGGCGGGCGGTAACCCTCCTCGTCGCTGCTGCTCCTGCGGGGTCTACCTGTCCCACTGATCCCGCAGGAGTCTTCACGCTTTCCACTCCAATCAACAGGGTTTTAATAGTCAGTGTGTCATAACCGCAAATTGAAGGGGTGTCTAATCTGAGGTGAAACTCAATACTAATTAAAAGGGGTTCGGAATGGGATCATTCCAAACCCCTTTTGTCGACAAACAGTGCTGGCGTCCATTCGCCAGATTTTTGTCATAAACGATTAAAAACGACAGGTATTTCCCGGAAAATGAAACTGTCGATCTTTTTCAACGAAAAAAACGGCCCTTTTTTGTCCCAAGGGCCGTTTTTTTAGCAGGTATTGCCGATTTAGTTCCCTTGTTTCAAGCCTTCAATGCTTTCAGTAAACTCTTTTTCAATCTCGTCATTCCTTTGATAGGTAGCAAGGCTCACAAGAATGGAGACAGCAAGGTTCACTATGAAGCCAGGTACAATTTCATATAATGGCTGACCAAGGAGGATATCGCCAAGATTGAGATTTTTCCAGAGGATGACTGTAACCGCCCCTGTGATCATCCCGAAAAGGGCACCCCAGTTGGTCATCTTCCGCCAAAACAGGCTTAAAAGGATCACCGGGCCAAACGAGGCTCCAAAGCCGGCCCACGCATATGCCACCAGGCTCAGGATGGTGTTATCCTGGTTAAGGGCTAGTAGAGCAGCAACAACAGATACGCCAAGCACAGCCATTCTCCCAAAAAATACGAGGTGTTTGTCACTCGCGTCTTTCTTCAGCAGAACCTTGTATAAATCCTCTGTCAGAGCGCTGGATGTCACAATCAATTGTGACGAAATGGTGCTCATAATCGCTGCCAGGACAGCTGCCAGGAGGAATCCGCCGAACAATGGGTGAAAGAAAATCTGTCCCAGTTCAATGAACACGGCTTCCGGGTTCTCTAACTTGTATTGCGTATTTTGTAGATAGAATGCCCGGCCGATGAAGGCTGTCAAGATGGTTCCGATCAGGGTGAAAATCATCCAGCTCATCCCGATGCGGCGTGCATTCTTGGTTTCTTTTACCGATGATATCGCCATGAACCGCACGATGATATGCGGCTGGCCGAAATATCCAAGTCCCCAGGCTGCAGCCGAGATGATCCCAAGCAGTGTCGTGCCCTTGAAAAGGTCGAGCAAGGCAGGATCAATGGAACGGACGGTGTCAAAGGTCTCTGCCGGCCCGCCAGTCCTCGCAAACCCAAGGATTGGGACCAGAATCAAAGCAGCCAGCATGATGAGTCCCTGGACAAAGTCGGTCCAGCTAACCGCAAGGAAGCCGCCAAACAGGGTATAGGCAACAACAACAACAGCAACAATGAAGAGGCCTGTATAATAATTCAAATCAAAGGAGCTTTGGAAAAACACCGCACCAGATACCATACCTGATGAAACATAAAAGGTAAAAAAGATTAATATGACGAGCCCGGAGACAATCCTCAGCAGTTTGGACGTATCCTTGAAGCGGTTTTCCAGGTAACCCGGAATGGTGATGGAGTCATTTGCAACCTTTGTATAGGACCGCAGGCGAGGTGCAACAAGCAGCCAGTTCAGGTAGGCTCCGATTGTAAGGCCAATGGCAATCCAGGCGTCAGCAAGTCCGGTGACATAGATGCCGCCCGGGAGTCCCATCAGGAGCCATCCGCTCATGTCTGCCGCTCCAGCGCTAAGGGCCGTGACCGCAGGGCCCAAGGAACGGCCGCCGAGCATATAATCTGTCAGGTTGTTCGTTTTCCTGTATGCATACCAGCCTATAAAAAGCATGGCCGCCATGTATATGCCAATGGAGATAAGCTGAAAAATCTCATTCGACATGTTTAACCTCCTCAAATAAATAGGTATAAAAATACAATAATATACTGAATATTCTACCACCGCAATACAAATATAAATAGATTCTTTGCTAAGTCAAAAGGAGCATTCTGGGACCTGATGATTGTACAAGCAGACTTCTTCCCATATAATGGGTATGGTATGCTGATTCTCCTGTGAGAAGAGCATGCCGTTTTTCAATGTCAGTCAAAATTGCTTATTATTTTGCTTTTAGGCTATGATGTTAAAGGATAAAAAAGTATTAATAATTCATTTCTATAGGATGATGGGTATGAAAAGAGCAAGAATTATTTATAATCCTACTTCCGGGCGGGAAATTTTTAAAAAGAGCCTGGCAGATGTGCTGATGAGGCTTGAGGAAGCAGGATATGAGGCTTCCTGCCATGCAACAACGGGGGAAGGCGATGCAACGCATGCGGCGAGGGTTGCTGTGGAGAGGCGTTATGACCTGGTCATTGCTGCTGGCGGAGACGGAACGATCAATGAAGTCATCAACGGTATTGCCGAACAGGAATACCGTCCAAAAATTGGCGTGATCCCTACCGGCACAACCAATGACTTTGCGAGGGCACTCCATATCCCGCGTGACATCGAAGCGGCCGTCGACATTATTATAAAAGGTGAAAGTATTCCTGTTGATGTGGGCCGGATCAATGAAAAGTACTTTATCAATATCGCTGGAGGCGGGCGTCTAACGGAGCTGACGTATGAAGTGCCAAGCAAGCTGAAGACTATGCTTGGGCAGCTGGCCTATTATTTAAAAGGAATCGAAATGCTGCCATCGCTGAAGGCTTCCGAAGTAAGCATTGAGTATGACGGAAAACTGTTTGAAGGCGAAGTCATGCTGTTTCTCATCGGATTGACAAACTCGGTAGGAGGGTTTGAAAGGCTCGCTCCCAATGCCTCGATCAACGACGGGATGTTTTCACTGCTCGTTTTAAAGAAAACAAACCTTGCTGACTTTATCAGGATTGCCACTTTGGCTGTCAGGGGTGAACATATTAATGACCCCAATGTCATTTATACCAAGGCAAACAGGATCAAAGTGCATTCAAAAGAAACCATGCAGCTGAACCTCGACGGAGAATACGGGGGCAACCTCCCTGCGGAATTTGAGAACCTTTACCGGCATATTGACGTCTTTGTTCCGCTTGATCAAATTCGTCCGGAAGACAGGCCGGATATTTGGGCTGAGACGGACATTCCGGGTCAACCAGCAGAAAACCAATCCTGACAGCACGCATGCGAGAGGGTTGCCAGGCTTGAATTCATTTGGGATTCAGGCCTTTTTTGGTTTTGAGGGCCGATGGGTGATGAAGGCAAGATGAAGGCAGCAAGATCATATCATTGGATTGGTGAAGATGGGGCCAGAATTCAATAGAATATAGACGTCATAGCGGCAATGAAGACCAAATCGACGCGAAAATCCGAAAGAGGATGACATCATATCATCGTTGAAGATGAAACTGGAGCAAACCTCAATAAAAAGTAGACAGCATCATGCCGTTGACGAAATCCAATAGGAATCCAATGAGAAGCTGTCATCATCTCCCATGAAGACCTGGGGAGCCCTCACTTAGAAAAAAAAGCAGGACACGGTTTCCCTCCATCCGAAAAATAAGGATATTTTATGTATTTTACTTTTTTAAATATAAAAAGTTGATGAATTCCCGCGAATCGAAGAAAATAAAGGGTAAAATAAAAGAAAAATTGAAAAAGAGCGGAGAACGGAGGGGACACGATGGAAAAGAGAGCACTTATTAATATTGATTATACATATGATTTTGTAGCGGATGACGGGGCTTTGACCTGCGGAGAGCCTGGGCAGCGGATTGAATCAAAGGTTGTGGAACTGACGGAGGAATTTATTGCGAACGGAGACCTCGTTGTATTTGCTATTGATGTGCATGATAAAGGGGATGAATTCCATCCTGAAACAAAGCTGTATCCTCCACATAATATCCGCGGAACCAAAGGGAGAGATTTATACGGAAGCTTAAAGAAAGTTTATGAAGACCACCAGGGGCGTGACAATGTCTGTTATCTTGATAAAACCCGCTACTCCGCATTTGCCGGAACAGATCTTGAAATCAAATTGCGTGAACGGGGAATTACAGAAGTCCACCTTGTGGGTGTATGCACCGACATTTGTGTCCTGCATACAGCAGTAGATGCTTATAATCGCGGGTTTCAAATCGTTGTATATAAAGATGCAGTGGCCTCTTTCAACCAGGAAGGGCATCATTGGGCACTTGGTCATTTTGAGGGTGCCATGGGGGCAAACGTAAAGTAGACAGATCGTTCAACATGAAGCGGAATTCGGAGGTTAGTTTAATGGCAAGCAAATATAATGATGATAGTTTTATGCTTCATACGGATCTTTACCAAATTAATATGGTGGAGACGTATTGGCGGGATGGAATCCATAATCGCAGGGCCGTTTTCGAGCTCTTTTTCAGGAAGCTCCCTTTTGGAAATGGATATGCGGTCTATGCAGGGCTTGAGAAAATTGTCAGCATCATCAAGAACTTTAAGTTCACGGAGGATGATATAGAATATCTTAAATCCGAATGCGGGTACGGGGATGATTTTCTTGAATACCTTGCAAATATGAAGTTTACCGGAACAATCCGCTCCATGAAGGAAGGGGAAATTGTTTTTGCGGGTGAGCCGCTCATCAGAATTGATGCACCGCTTGCGGAAGCTCAGCTGATTGAAACGGTGCTCCTGAACATTGTTAATTATCAGACGCTGATTGCGACGAAGGCTTCACGGATCAAGCATGTTCTTCTTAATGAGATGGCCCTTGAATTCGGTTCACGGCGTGCCCAGGAAATGGAGGCCGCCATCTGGGGTGCCCGCTCCGCCTATATTGCGGGGTTTGAAGCAACGAGCAATGTGAGGGCCGGCAAGGTATTTGGCATCCCGATTTCAGGTACCCATGCCCATTCCATGGTTCAGGCTTACCGCGATGAGTATACAGCCTTCCGCAAATATGCCGAGACACATAAGGATTGTGTTTTTTTAGTGGATACTTATGATACCCTTCGTTCCGGAGTGCCGAACGCCATTCGGGTGGCAAAGGAATTCGGGGATAAAATAAATTTTATCGGAATCCGTCTGGACAGCGGGGATCTGGCTTATTTATCCAAAGAAGCAAGAAGGATGCTTGATGAAGCAGGCTTCACGGAGGCGCATGTTGTGGCGTCCAGTGACCTTGATGAATACACGATCATGAACCTGAAAGCCCAGGGAGCGAAAATCGACACTTGGGGGATTGGGACAAAGCTAATCACTGCCTATGATCAGCCGGCGCTTGGGGCCGTTTATAAAATTGTCTCCATTGAAGACGAGAATGGGAAGATGAATGATACGATTAAAATCTCCTCAAACCCTGAAAAGGTGACAACTCCAGGCTTGAAGAAGGTCTACCGGATCATCAATCAAACCAACGGACGTTCGGAAGGGGATTATATCGCCCTTGAAGAGGAGAATCCTCAAGGCGAGGAACGCTTAAAAATGTTCCACCCGACCCATACGTATATCAGCAAGTTTGTAACCAATTTTGAGGCGAGGGACCTCCACCAGGATATTTTTGTGAACGGCGAGCAGGTATATACCCTCCCGGATCTGGAAGAAATCAGAAAATACTCATCTGACTCCCTAAACCTGTTGTGGGATGAATATCAGCGCTCACTTAACCCGGAGGAATATCCCGTGGACCTCAGCCAAAAATGCTGGGATAACAAGATGCGCAACATTGAAGAAGTCAGGGACAAAGTCGCTGCTCTCGGAGAAAGTCATCATCGGTAAAAATTAGGGCTGGCCTATATCGGGCTAGCCCTTCATTTCGCCTCCAATCGACGAAAGTATGTTACTATAAAAACAGAAAATCCCCCGACAACATCTCAAAACTTCCCCCAAGAAATTAGAAAGTCTGCATTCGAAAGGAGCCATCAATCTTGCTAAATCAAGCCCTTCAACATCTTAAAAACTATTTTGGCTATTCCTCCTTCCGCAATGGTCAGGAGCGGGCAATTACCTCTGTTCTGGAAGGAAATAATACAGTCTGCGTCATGCCTACAGGCGGAGGGAAATCCATCGTCTATCAAATTCCGGCTTTGATCATGCCTGGAACCACTCTGGTTATTTCGCCTCTGATCTCCCTTATGAAGGATCAGGTGGATACACTTCTGCAGCTGGGAATACCCGCCGCCTTTATCAATAGTTCCCTAAGTGCAAGGGAGGCGGCCGAAACAATGGAAGAGGCTGTCCAGGGAGGGTACAAGCTTCTATATGTTGCGCCTGAACGCCTTGAATCACGGGAATTTACCGAGACGCTGAAACGAATCGATATCCCTCTTGTGGCAGTCGATGAGGCACACTGTATTTCCCAATGGGGCCACGATTTCCGGCCAAGCTATCTTCAGATTGCCCGGATGGTCAACAATTTGCCGGGGAACCCCGTGGTGCTGGCTCTGACTGCAACGGCAACACCTCAGGTTCGTGAGGATATTTGTGCTTCGCTTTACATCGATCCCGCCCATTCAGTCCTGACTGGGTTTGAACGGACCAATCTGTCCTTTTCGGTCATCAAAGGCCAGGACAGGCAAGCCTATCTGAAGGATTATGTGAAAAAGAACAGCAAAGAAGCAGGGATTATCTATGCAGCAACCAGAAAGACCGTTGACCAGCTCCATGAATGGCTCCGTAAGGAAAATATTGATGCTGCGCGTTATCATGCAGGAATGAGCGACGCAGAGCGGTCTGCGGAACAAGAAAGGTTTCTCCAGGATAAAGCGGATGTAATGGTGGCGACTTCTGCATTTGGCATGGGCATCGATAAATCCAATATCCGCTATGTGGTCCACTTTCAAATGCCAAAAAACATGGAAAGCTATTATCAGGAAGCAGGACGTGCAGGGCGTGATGGCCTGGACAGTGAATGTGTCCTCTTATACTCTCCTCAGGATGTCCAGATTCAACGATTCTTGATTGACCAGTCCTCAGAGCAGGGAAGGATGTCACAGGAGCTTCAAAAGCTGCAGCAGATGGCAGATTATTGCCATACGGAAAACTGCCTGCAGGCTTTTATCCTCGAGTATTTTGGGGAGCATGAAGCCTATGCCTGCGGACGCTGCGGAAATTGCACAGACTCGCGCTCAAGTGTTGAGGTTACCCGCGAAGCCCAGATGGTGCTGAGCTGCATCATCAGGATGGGCCAGAGGTTTGGCAAGGCATTGACCGCTGCAGTCCTGACCGGGTCAAAAAATAAGAAAATAGTTGAACTTGGCTTTGATAAACTGCCAACCTACGGAATCATGAAGGATCAAAGTGCCAAACAGGCTGGCGAACTGATTGAATTCCTTATCTCTGCCAATTTGATCGGGGTGGAGCACGGGACTTATCCAACGATTTATGTGACAGCTGCCGGAAAGGATGTCCTTACTGGAAAGCAGCAGGTATTCCGGAAAGAAGCGGTGAAAATTCGCCAGGTATCGAATGACGATCCACTGTTTGAAGAACTGAGGCAGCTCAGGAAATCAGTGGCCGAAGCAGAGAAAGTGCCACCGTTTGTGATTTTCTCAGATTCCTCCCTGAAGGATATGTGCGCCAAGCTTCCTCAGGATAACGAGGAATTCGTTGGTGTTTCCGGCGTTGGTGCCAATAAGCTCGAAAAGTATGGAGAGGTATTTATCAAAGCCATCGCCGCTTATTGTGCCGCCCATCCTGAGAGAGAAAAGGTGCTTGCCCCAT
The DNA here is from genome assembly GCF_004340465.1 of Mesobacillus foraminis. Lineage (GTDB taxonomy): Bacteria > Bacillota > Bacilli > Bacillales > Cytobacillaceae > Mesobacillus_B > Mesobacillus_B foraminis. Next base: position 55,398 of record NZ_SLVV01000015.1, read on the forward strand.
CCCAGCCTGCCAAGCCTGCGAAAAAGGCTGTCACCGATTCCCATCTTGAAACCTACAAGCTTCATCAGGAAGGGATGACTGTACCAGAAATAGCCGGAAAACGGGAGCTAGCGGAAAGTACAATTGAAAATCACTTGATGCAATGCATCCAGCATGGAATGGAAGTCGACTATAGCCTGTTGATACCTGAAGAATTCCTGGCGCTATTGGACGATGCAGTTGGAGAGGCTGGACGGGAAAGGCTCAAGCCGATCAAGGAATTGCTTCCGGATAAAATCAGCTATTTTATGATAAAAGCCTTTTTATACAAGCTGCGCGAAAAGGAGAAGGCTCCTGCAGAGTAATAGGTGATTTCGCATTTGCCTCCCTGATGTGATAAAATCGTGGATAGCGAATTTACTGCAAAGGAAGATTGGATGAGCAAAACATTGCCGGTTCAAAAGAACGATTATATAGACGCAGAATTTACAGATTTGACGCACGATGGAGCGGGAGTTGCCAAGGTGGAAGGCTACCCGATTTTTGTGCCTGGAGGCCTGCCGGGCGAGAAGGCAAAGATCAAGGTCATTAAGGTAAATAAGGGCTATGGCTTTGGCCGTCTGGTGGAAATCCTTGAACGGAGCCATTTCCGCGTTGAAGTCTCCGAGGAAGATGCCCATAAATATGGAGGCTGCCAGCTTCAGCATATTAGCTACGAAGGACAGCTGGAATATAAGAAAAGCCAGGTGGAGCAAGTGCTCACTCGCATTGGTAAGCTGGATAATGTAAAAGTTCATCCTGTGCTTGGAATGGAGCATCCATGGCATTACCGGAATAAGGCGCAGGTGCCGGTAGGAGAAAAGGACGGAAAGCTGGTTGCCGGGTTTTTCAAGCCGCGCAGCCATGAAATCGTTGATACAGATGAAAGCCTGATCCAGCTTCCGGAGGTCAACGAGGCCATCCAGACCGTGAAGGAAATCTGCAGCGAGCTTGGCATCAAGGCTTATGATGAGCAAACCCATAAAGGCGATCTCCGCCATATCATGGCCCGCTACGGGAAACAGACAGGAGAGCTGATGGTGGTCCTGATTACCCGGACAGCGGAGCTTCCTCAAAAAAATCAGCTGATTGAAAAAATGACCGCCAGGCTTCCAAAGCTTAAGTCCATCGTCCATAATATCAATTCAAAACGGACAAACGTCATCTTAGGGGACAAAATCAACATTCTTTGGGGCAATGAAGTCATTTATGATTATATTGGCAATGTGAAGTTTGCCATCTCGGCTTTAAGCTTTTATCAGGTGAACCCTGACCAGACCAAGGTGCTTTACGATAAAGCATTGGAATATGCAGGTCTCAGCGGGGGAGAAACAGTGATTGATGCTTATTGCGGCATCGGTACGATTTCATTGTTCCTTGCTCAAAAAGCCGGGAAGGTCTATGGAGTCGAAATTGTCCCGGAGGCAATCGAAGACGCCAAAAGGAATGCCGCCCTGAACGAAATCACCAACGCGAAATTTGCGGTGGGGGAAGCGGAGACGGTCATCCCCAAATGGTACGAAGATGGGGTCAGGGCAGATGTCCTTGTGGTGGACCCGCCGCGTAAAGGCTGTGATGAGGCATTGTTAAAAACAATCATTGAAATGAAGCCAAAGAAAGTCGTCTATGTCAGCTGCAACCCAGCAACGCTGGCCCGTGATTTGCGGATCCTGGAGGACGGAGGCTACACTACGCTCGAAGTGCAGCCGGTCGATATGTTCCCGCAGACAACACATGTAGAATGTGTTGCAAAGCTTGTGCTGAGATAATAAAATTTTACGGCCTAGTAGGTGCATACTGGGCCATTTTTTGTACCCGCATAGGAGACCTTGTAAAGTGTCTTTTAACAAAAAAGAACATACTTTGAGGTATGCCAATTGCGAGTAATTAGAGTAAAACTTTTTATTTTAACTCACAATAAAATAGGTTGTCAATAATAAATTTGCAATATTTTTTAAAAATGTTATAATAGTCTTATAATGGTTTTTTTATCGTATCCGATCTCCGCTGTATTTTTTTGCAGATAGAATGATGGATACGTTTTTTTTATAACCTTTTTTAATCCGGAGAAAAAGCAAACAGTTGTGTGAACTTTAAAGGAAAGTTAGTTAAATAAATTGATCAATTTATTTAACTAATAGGAACAGAGTTTTATTCTGCAAGGAGGACTAGAATAATGAATCTAATCAATAAGAAAGTTACACACAAGCGTTTTGGCATGGGAAGTATAGTTAAACAAAATGATTCTAGTATTGAAATACATTTCGCATCGGAAAATAAAAAGTTTGTTTTTCCCGATGTATTTGGAAATCACTTAAAACTTCATGATAAAAGTGTTGCTAATTCACTTGAAAAAATTCTGCAAAAAAAGGAATTGGAACGAAAGGAGGAAGAATGGAAGAAGGAAGAGGAAAAAAAACTGCAGCGAAAAAAACAGGAACTCCGCTTGGAACATGAAAAACTTATGAAAAATCATAAACTTCATCCCGAATCACAAATGGTTTTTTGGTGTGACACAGAAGAACAGAATAGTTCTTTTTCAGAGTGGAAGGTTTTTTCAGGCGAAATAAAAAGTGGTACTAACAAGGGGAAGTCAAATAAACCCATCCGCCTGCACCAAAATAGCGCTGTCCTGTTAACAGCAGTAGATTCCAGCATGCCTGAAAGAGACAGACGTATCTTAGGTGTCTATATGGTAAATGAGGATTTTATCGGCAAGCTTTGTGAAGATGGATATATTCCCGCTCATTCAAAATACAGACTCCAACTTACTGAACAGGAATCGGATCAGATGCTTTTCTGGGAATATTACGTAAATGGAAAGCTGCCTCACAAAATGACATGGAATACAGGCAAATACCGTTATTTTGATAATTCATGGATGGCTCAAATTCTGATTGATATAGTTTCGTTGAAAAGTGACCCAAAAGAACGAGAGCAGGCACAAGAGTTTTTTGACCATTTTTGTAAAATGAACCGGATAATAGCTCAAGAGTTACCAGACCCAAATGGCGCATTAATGCGTACTTAGGCCTCAGCCCAATAATATAAGAATGACCAGGGATTGACACACTTTTCTCACCATTACCAATGGTGCCTGGCACTGTTTGCCGCGAGTTTGGTTTCGGGGGAGAATAACTAAAGTACAATGCAATTCCATTTTATTCATTTTCACTATTTAGTAATTAAGCATTAAGTTCAAAAGTTACCTGTGGCTCATATTGAATTCCTACAACACTCTGGACGGGTGGAGTGTGTCGCGCAACTCGTTTTAATTGTGTAACTTTTAAAATAAACTAATGCTGTTACGACCCTGATCTCGCAAAAGATCCTTTTGCGAGATTGGGGCTTTTTCCTGTTAAACCCCTGTCAGTCATTGTTCTTCCAATCATTCCAGCCTTTTTAGCATTATTTTGAGAAGTGGAATTCTGGTTGGCGAGGTGGATTTTAGCAATAGTATTTTGGTTGTACAGAGAATGGGAAGAAGTTATAATTAACATTTCCGATCAGTTTATAAAAAGTGCTTAAGCATGGTATAACTGTAAAGAAGCAGGGACATTCTGCTTTTTAATTTTGGGACCTAGAGTTATTTGGTATCCCTTAATGAGAGGATTTGAATCTGAATATGAAAGATAATTTTTGGCGTGATTTACCACGACCTTTTTTTATACTGGCACCAATGGAAGATGTAACCGATGTTGTTTTTCGCCATGTAGTGAGTGAAGCAGCAAGACCTGATGTATTTTTTACAGAGTTTACAAACTCGGAAAGTTATTGTCACCCAGAGGGGATTCGCAGTGTGCGCGGGCGTTTGACTTTTACAGAGGATGAACAGCCGATGGTAGCCCATATATGGGGAGATAAGCCTGAATACTTCCGGCAAATGAGCATTGGAATGGCGGAACTAGGCTTTCGGGGGATCGATATCAATATGGGCTGTCCTGTCCCTAATGTGGCACAGCACGGCAAGGGAAGCGGCCTTATCCGTCGTCCAGAAGTTGCAGCAGATTTAATACATGCTGCAAAAGCAGGAGGGTTGCCCGTAAGTGTAAAGACAAGGCTTGGTTACACGGAGGTCGACGAATGGCAGGACTGGCTGACACACATCTTGAAACAAGATATTGCTAATCTTTCCATTCATCTCCGTACAAGGAAGGAAATGAGCAAAGTAGATGCTCATTGGGAGCTGATCCCGGAAATCAAGAAACTTCGTGACCAGGTGGCACCGGATACACTTCTGACAATCAATGGGGATATTCCTGACCGTCAGACAGGCTTGAAGCTCGCCACCCAATATGGTGTTGACGGGGTGATGATTGGGCGCGGCATTTTCAGTAATCCATTTGCCTTTGAAAAGGAGCCGAAAGATCACAGCAGTAAGGAATTGCTTGATCTCTTAAGGCTGCATCTGGATCTCCATGATAAATATTTAAACTTACAGCTGCGTTCGTTCAAGGCTCTTCATCGCTTTTTTAAGATCTATGTCAAAGGATTTCGAGGGGCGAGTGAATTAAGGAATCAGCTAATGAGCACAGAGTCTACAGATGAAGTGCGTGAATTGCTTAATCACTTTGAGTCAAAAAATTTGGATGGAGTGGGGGAGCAGTAGAAGTGTCCCCGTTCAAGGTGAAAGAAAAAGTGGTGTGCCCTCAAAAACGTTAGAGATTAGACGAAGCAGTTCATTGGCTGGTGTGAAGGCGGTATTGAACCGGAATCATGCCTGCCATTTTTTTTATATTCCGTTGTTTTCCTAAAATCACCAGCACCACTTGGGTCACCACATACACTCTGGACATATGGGAGCAGTGGCGCAATTAATTTTAAAAAAAGAAGCAGGCTCCTGATAAGGGAACCTGCTTCTTTCTCGTTTTGGGAGCTAAGAATCGGTTGTGAATCTCAAGGCTGTAAACAAGTAAAATTGGGAGTTGCATTCACGGGTGTCTACGTGACCTTTCTATGATCCAGATTAGCATCATGGTCAAGTAGAGGGCTTCTACGTGACCTTTCTCTAATCCAGATCAGCATCTCGGTCAAGTAGAGGGCTTCTATGTGACCTTTCTCTAATCCAGACCAGCACCTTGGTCAAGTAGGGGGCTTCTATGTGACCTTTCTCTAATCCAGACCGGCATCATGGTCAAGTAGAGGAGTCTACGTGCCCTTTCTCAAATCCAGACCGGTATCAAGGTCAAGTAGAGGGAGTCTACGTGACCTTTCTCTAATCCAGATCAGCATCTCGGTCAGGTAGAGGGTGTCTACGTGCCCTTTCTCTCATCCAGACCAGCATCATGGTCAAGTAGAGGGCTTCTACGTGACCTTTCTCTAATCCAGATCAGGATCTTGGTCAAGTAGAGAGATTCTTCTTGCCCTTTATTCTATTCCAAACCATCTGAGAATTCTTTATTTTATCTTACAGATATTGTTAACCGCTTACCCACCTTATACAATTTAGGTATAAAGAGTTTGTTCAAGGGGGAAACACATTTATGATCCCAGCTAAAATGAATCCAATTTCCATTACTGCAAAAAGGGGAAGAGGTGTTGACTCCATCGTCGATTGGTTCGATGAGCATAAGCAAACATTCTATTCACTTGGTTGGGCCTATCTTAGGAATCAGCAACAAATGGAAGAGTTATTTTACACATCGATTATAAAGGTTCAAAAGGAACTGCCACGATTTAAAAATGAAACTTCATTCGAAATGTGGGTTACCTCCATTTTCATTCCAATCTGCCGGGAGCTTTATGCTCATCGAGGCTTACAACCTAAAGAGGAAAGTGAACCATGTCAGGATGTGTTGAAAGCACTGGATCAATTGAAAGAGTACGAGAAAGAAGCAATACTACTTACATATGTAAAAAGAATGTCTAAGGAGGAAGCCGCACATCTTCTAAAGGTTTCAGTGGAAGAGTTGCAAGAGCATTTGTTTTCCGGAATTCAGTCACTTAGAAAAGAGATGGGGTCCGAATCAACCTTTAATGGCTGTAAAGAGTATCATAAGAAGTACATTGATTACTTAGAAAGAGCCATAGGTCGGCCGGAAAAGGTTGATTTTGAGGTACATATTTATCATTGTCATGCATGTCAGGAGGATTTGGCTGCTTTTCAGGATGTGATGCTGAGCATGACAAGTCTTTCTGACAGGATTGAGGATCTGCAGATGCCATCTGGTTTCATGGAGAGTGTCAAAGACAGGCTGGCAGAAAAGGACAGGCAGAGACAACAGAAGAACGAAAAACGTAATAGAATGCGCCTTGTTTTATCAGGCTTTTTCGCATTGGTAATGGGCATAGGGTTTTTTACAGGGGCCTTTTCGAGCATCTACTATGCATGGACAGAAGATAATAAGCAATTGCGCGCCTTTTCACAACAGGACCTCGGTGAAAGGCTGAACCTTGAAGCGGAAAGCAATGGGGTGAAAATCACAATCAAGAGCGCGATTGCTGACGATGTCCAGACACTGGTTTTTTATGAAATAGAAGATAAAAATGAAAACAATCAATATGTGATCAATTATGATGAAGGGATTCTTGTGGAGAACCAGCAAGATATCATGAATAATGCAGCCTATTCAAGGTACTATCCTCCTGACCTAGAATCGGATGGAAATAACAAAGAAAAAAATATATTTGAAGGGAAGGTCAGTCTGCTGCCACTCGCAGTGGATGACGGGACAATCAAACTCAAGATTACAAAGCTTCAGAAACTGGTTCGTGATTCCACTTACCCCGAGCGTTTTGAGAACATAGAATTTAAAACAGGAAAATGGAATTTTGAGATTCCTGTATCCAAACAGCCTAGCATCGAATATGCATTGGAGGAGGAAACCGAAGTCGAGGGGATTCCGGTTCGATTTAATAAACTAACCATCGCCCCAACTGCGACAATTCTGCAATTTGGCATTAATAATGAACAGCCTGAGAAGCGATTAGAAGTGCTTAGTTTTGACAATCTAGAAGTAAACGATAAAAAACTGAAAGCAGATATGTATGGCACCACTTTTTCGGACGTACAGAAAGACATGAATTGGACTGCTTTACAAACACATTTTGACCCCGTTTTTGGAGAAAAACCAAAAGAGGTTAACGTTCAATTCGCATCCGTACAGTTAACGTTTGAGGATCCAAAAACCATCGAACTGGATGCTGCCCAGGACTATCCTCAAACTTTTGAATATGCAGGAAGTACAATCTCCATTGACTCGGTCGAGGCTGGACCGCCCAGCGAAGTTGTCATTAGTAATCATGACATAGAGGATCGAGCCTATCAGTCGCTTCACTTCGATATTATGGGGGATGATGAAAGTGAAAATAGTTCAATGGAGATGGATTCTGAAGGAGTACTCGTTGATAAAAATGGCATTGAATACGATTTAAACATAACCCCTGTCTCATATGAAAAAATTGAGCAGCCCCGTTATTTTGAAACTGTTCAAAGGATTACTTTACACGGAAGCAAAGTTGGTCCTAAGAGGCTGAATATTATTGGATACAGTGCAATGAAATATGTGGATGAAGTTGTAAATATATCTACGGCTGACATAAAGCAGTGATTCGAGTATCACTGCTTATTTTTTTGTGGGATATGACGAGGAACGATTCATGTGTAAGGCCACTTATACCTGTTTTGTTTATGGTTCCTTTTTGTTGTTCTAAATGCATTGTAGAAAGTACATTTTCATCAGCCTGATGTTATCTTTCACAAGGTTAAGTATGCCACAGAACTATAAAAAATAGAAAAATGTAAATTTTTAATGTTGGTAAAGATATGCAGTTGCGAATAAAATGAGGAGCAGGGAGACATTTCATTTAGATTTTTAAGACGGAAAACAGGGGGAAACGATGTTAACAAAGGATGAATTGCGCGGGATAAAAGAATTGCAGGAGATTTGTGAGGAAGAGGGAGGGTTCCAGCTTAAGCTGAATTTTGACATGCTTGCAAACAGGGCAGAAAATAGCCAGGAGGACTTTTTCCATTATGAGGACGGCAAGCTTGTCGGGTTCTTGGGAAGCTATGGTTTTGGGAATAAGGCAGAGCTTTGTGGCATGGTTCATCCTGATTACCGAAGGAAAGGAATATTTTCAAGGCTGCTTGGTATGGGTCTCGAAGCTGCCAAAATCCAAAATTTCGAGACTGTATTATTGAATGCTCCATCACAGTCCGTAAGTGCAAAAGGGTTCCTTACGACGGTCCCGTGCACCTATTCTTTTGCGGAATACCAAATGAAGTGGCAGGAAACGAGCTTGAATGAAGACCCCTCTGTAACGTTGAGACCTTCTTATTCAGATGAAGATATGGAAGCTGAGATACAGCTGGAGGTCACGGCCTTTGGTTTTAATGAAAAGGAAGCTCGTGAATATAATCGGCGGCTTAGGAAGACCAGTTCCGATCAGCATTTAATTATTGAAGCGGCTGGCAAAACAGCAGGGAAAATCCGTGTAGCTGAGTCAAACGGGGAGGCGTGGATTTATGGATTTGCTGTTTTTCCCGAACTCCAGGGAAAGGGGATTGGAAGAAAGGCGCTGTCAAAAGTGGTCCTAATGGAACGCCAAAAAGGATTGCCGGTCTTTCTGGAGGTGGAGGCAGAAAATGCCCACGCCCTGAAACTCTATGAATCCTGCGGTTTCAAAAGCTACCATTCCCAGGATTATTATCAGTACCTTAACCAGGATTAAACTAAAACATTGCTTGATGAGCTTGGCCGGTCAATAAATTCTATATACAGGGGCATCCTTGATGTTCGTCTAAAAGAAGAAGCAGGAACCACTAAAGGGTCCTGCTTTTAAGTATTTTTAAGCAATTAGCAGCGGCAAAACCTGGTTTGTGCTGCAAGTTAAAGGCCAATTGGCGCCTTTGCAGGTAGGCAAAGACTGTTTAAAATCTTGTAAATCTCAATACCGTCAGAGCTTCCAGGCCGGAAAATCGATTTCTTTTTGTTTCTCATAATTCTTCATTCTTGAATAAGAGTTTCCCAGTTTACTGACAATGTAACCTTGAGGGCTTGAGGTTGAAGCATGATCGCACAACTCTTCCTGCTTAATCTTCGCAAACATATTCGCTGCAGCAGCCAGATCTGCAATTGCGTCCATTAATTCAGGATTGTCGTTGTTGTACCTATCTGCGATAGAGTAAATATAATCGAGTCTATTTCTGATATGCTTAAGAGTTTCAAGCTCAAACTGTTCCTGTGCCTTTTCCATATGATTCAGCTCCTCATTGATAAAGCTTATGAACGGAGAAGGAAATCTGGAACCTAAATAAAATAAATAAATCAGTCATAAAAAAGTCCAGCAGTAAAAGAGAATTTATCAATATGGGTGAGGAGCTTTTAAATTTGATTCCTGGAATAGTTTATGCCCGATAGTTTCGGCCGATCGGCCTTTGTAAAAGGCTTAGGGAGCTGAAGCGGGGGAAATAGTGACCTTCATTCTGTTATAATGGATTCACAACTATTTGCGGGGGAAGAAATGCAGGAGGAACGGAAATGAAGCCAAAGATTGAAGATGTAGCCAAGCTTGCGGGTGTATCGCCAACAACGGTTTCCCGGGTGATGAATAACCGCGGCTATATAAGTGATGAGACAAGAGAGAAAGTACAGAATGCGATGAATGAGCTCAACTATTTTCCCAATGATGTGGCTCGTTCTTTATTTAATAAACGGTCGAATATAATCGGATTGATTCTGCCGACAACCAGCAATCCGTTTTTTGGGGAACTGACCTTTCATTTGGAGAATATATGTGCGGAGATGGGGTATAAGGTCCTGCTTTGCAACAGTTTGAACGCCATTGATAAAGAGGAAAAGTATTTAGAAATGCTGCTGCGAAACCAGGTGGACGGAATCATCGTTGGGACGCATAACCGGGGGATACTGGATTACCATAAGCAGAACCTGGCGGTCGTGGCCATTGACCGGTATCTTTCAGAGACGATTCCTGTCGTTGGTTCCGACAATTATGAAGGCGGAACAATGGCGGCAGAGCTGTTAATGTCAGGAGGCTGCCAGTGCATTGTCCTGATTGACGGGATTGGAGAGCTAGAGACTCCGGCGAGATTAAGAAGAAAAGCTTATTCAGATGTGATGAAGAGGAACGGAAGGGCTCCGATTATCTATGAAATTCCGGAAGTGTTTGACCGTCAAAGCCAGCAGGAAGTCATCAGCAGGATTTTTAGTGAGCACCCGGATGTCGACGGTGTATTTGCCACCAATGATCTATTTGCTGCTTCATTTATCAACGAAGCGAAAAGGCACGGGAAGGAAGTCCCTGGGGAAATAAAGGTGATTGGGTATGATGGAACCGAGACGGCTCAGACATTAATGCCGGAATTAACGACAATCAAGCAGCCGATCGCTAGAATCGCAAGAACGGCGATTGATATCCTCGTAAAAAAAATCGAGGGGGATATGAAAGAATCTCCGCAGGAAACAAGACTTCCGGTAAAAATAGTAAAAGGAACGACCGCTTAAAAACATTGTAAATGCAGTGTTTTTTTCTTTTACATTTATGTCAACGGGTTGACATATGAAAGCGGTTGACATACAATCATGGTGAAAGTGCTTTCAGTTAGATTGAATAACCATTCTATATTCCTACTAAAAGGAGAAGCGATTAATGAAAAATTCAAAAAGTCTCTACTGGAAACTAAGTGCCTATTTTTTCTTTTTCTTTTTTACATGGTCATCGAGTTATTCGCTATTTTCAATTTGGCTGGGCCAGGAAATTAACTTAACTGGAGCAGAAACAGGGATTATCTTCTCTGTAAACGCTGTCTTCGCTTTGTGCATGCAGCCGTTATACGGCTATATATCAGACAAGATCGGCCTAAAGAAGAACATCCTCTTTTTTATCTCCATTCTGCTGGTCTTTGTCGGACCGTTTTATATTTATGTATACGGCCCATTATTGCAATACAATGTCTACCTTGGCGCCGTTGTGGGAGGACTTTATTTAGGGACGGCTTTTCTGGCAGGGATTGGTGCGATTGAATCCTATATAGAAAAAATTGGCCGGAAGTATGATTTTGAATATGGAAAGTCGAGAATGTGGGGATCCCTTGGCTGGGCAGCCGCAACATTCTTTGCCGGCCAGCTGTATAATATTAATCCCAATATCAATTTTTGGGTGGCATCTGTATCAGCGATCATCCTGGTCGGAATCATCCTGTCTGTAAAAGTGGAAATGACAGAACACGAGGCCAAGAGAGCCGATTCCGTAAAATTGAAAGATGTGGGACAGCTTTTCTTACTGAAAGATTTTTGGTATTTAATGATGTATGTTGTCGGTGTAACTTGTGTTTACAGTGTGTATGATCAGCAGTTTCCAATCTATTATTCTTCATTGTTCCCGACAGAGGCGATGGGAAATCAGGTCTTCGGCTACCTCAACTCCATCCAGGTATTTTTGGAAGCCGGAATGATGTTTCTTGCCCCATTGATTGTGAATAAGCTTGGGGCCAAAAGGAGCTTGATTTTAGCAGGATATTTAATGGCCTTCCGGATTATTGGGTCGGGGCTTGTCGAAGGGCCGGTCGGCATATCCGGCATGAAACTGATTCATGCGCTGGAACTTCCGATCATGCTCATTGCCATTTTTAAATACCTGGCAGCTAACTTTGATACACGCCTTTCTTCAGTGCTCTATCTGGTAGGTTTTCAGTTTGCCTCCCAGGTAGGTGCGTCCATTCTGTCTCCGCTGGCTGGCAGCTTATACGACAGCATGGGATTCCGGAATGCTTATATCATCATGGGCATCATGGTACTAAGTTTCACGATTATTTCGATGTTTACGTTAATTGGGACTAAAAAAGGCAAGGAAAATATGAATATAAAAAACTTGCAAAAAGCAGCTCTTTAGGAGGAATAGATGATGTTGACAACAAATAATAGACTTCAGCAGGCGGAAGAAGCACTTCAGAAGGCAAAAGAGAAATTGAATGAGCGTTACCGGTTAGGTTACCATATCGTGGCACCTGCCAACTGGATTAACGATCCAAATGGGTTAGTCCAGTTCAAAGGGGAATACCATGTATTCTATCAGCACCATCCCTATGATGAAAATTGGGGTCCGATGCACTGGGGCCATGCGAAAAGCAAGGACCTTGTTCATTGGGAGCACTTGCCTGTTGCGCTGGCCCCGGGGGATGCCTGCGACAAGGATGGATGCTTCTCCGGCAGTGCGGTGGATAACGATGGAGAATTGACACTCATTTATACCGGTCATCATTATACTGATAAAGAAAAAGACTTATTCACGCAGAATCAGAATATAGCTGTAAGCCAGGATGGAGTAACTTTCGAGAAGGCAGAGGAAAATCCGGTCATTGCGGAACCTCCGGCTGACAGTGCCCATCATTTCCGCGACCCGAAAGTCTGGAAGCATGGAGATTCATGGTATATGATACTGGGAAATGCGACAAAGGATGAAGTGGGAAGAGTCATCCTTTACCGTTCTGCAGATCTGAGAAAATGGGAATATATCGGGGTTTTGGCGCAAAGCGAAGGAACGCTCGGCTATATGTGGGAATGCCCGGACTTCTTTGAACTGGATGGAAAACATGTCCTGCTGATTTCTCCGCAAGGTTTGGAGGCGGAGGGAGATTTGTACAACAACCGGTTCCAGACAGGCTACCTGATTGGTGAGTATGACTACGAAACAAACAAATTTTCACATGGTGAATTCATCGAGATGGACAATGGCCATGATTTTTATGCGGTCCAGACATTAAAAGATGATAAAGGCCGCCGAATTGCAATTGGCTGGATGGACATGTGGGAATCAAACATGCCAACGAAGGAAGACGGCTGGTGCGGAGCTTTAACGCTTCCGAGGGAACTGACTCTGGATAAAAGGAATAAAGTATTGATGAATCCTGTTGATGAGCTGACGCTGCTCCGGGAAACGGAGCATAAGGTTTTCGCAAACCAATCAATCTCAGGAAACTATCTTGCTAAAACAAATCAAGACTTGATTGAATTAAAAGTTGAATTCGACCTGACAAAAACGACCGCACAGGCTGTTGGTTTTAAAATCCGCGGATTGGATCAGGAAGAAACCGTTTTGCGCTATCAAGTCAAAGACCAAAAACTGGTCCTGGATTGCACGAAGCATGGCAAGAAGGAAGATGGAATCAGACGTACAGCTCTTGAAGCCGGCGACAGACTGTCTTTGCGGGTGTTCATTGACCGTTCCTCCGTTGAGATCTTTGCCAACGAGGGGCAGGCGACAATGACAAGCCGCATCTATCCGCAGCATGAAAGACTGGGTATTGAACTCTTTGCGGAGGATGGAGATGCACAAGTAAGTGAATTTACTTATTGGAGCTTAAAAGATATTTGGAAATAATTAAAATAGGAATTTATTTGAATGGCCCCCGGAATAACCGGGGGCTTTTTTTGACAAATCCCTGACTCTTTCTCTAAAAAAGTAGTCTATTATTACCAATTTTCTTATGATAGGTAATTTCCTTCAAAAATCCCATTTTTAATATTGGGTATTTCTGGTAATGTACTTTTAGACATATGTAAAAACAAGAAATGGAGGTAATTATATGATGAAAAAAATCACTAATCAAATTTTAACAGTTACTTTAAGTTTGGCCCTGGCAGCTTGTTCTGTACAAAGTACTAAGCCTTCCGGGCAGAGAGAAGAACATGCTGCTGACACGAACGGTGAGAAAAAAGAGTCTAGATTAAGTTCTGCTCATTGGTCTTACGAAGGGGACACAGGTCCGGAGCATTGGGGTAAAATCGATCCGGCCAATTCAGCCTGTGTCAATGGCAGTGAGCAATCACCCATTAATATTGAATTTTCGCAGGTACAAACTAAAAAAGCTGTAGAAGACCTTCACATCAACTATCAGCCTGCGTTATTTACAATCATGAACAATGGCCACACAGTCCAGGCAAATGCGGTTGATGAGGGTAATAGCGTTATGATTGAAGGGAAGGAGTACGAGCTTGTTCAATTTCATTTTCATACCCCAAGCGAGCACCAATTTAACGGTCAAAATTATGAAATGGAGCTTCACCTTGTTCATAAAGATATGAGGGGCAAAATTGCCGTCCTCGGTTTGATGATTAAAGAAGGAGAAGAAAATGAAAGTTTAATTTCCCTTTGGAATACACTGCCAACAGAGAAAAACGAAAAAGATAAATCATTAAATGAGCCTGTTCATTTGGAAGCTTTGCTGCCCGATGATCGATCAGCTTTCGCCTATGACGGATCGCTTACCACACCTCCTTGTACGGAAGGGGTAAAATGGACTGTTTTTGAAAAGCCAATTGAAATGTCAAAACAGCAAATAAAAGCATTCCGTCAAATCTTCCCTGACAATCATCGTCCCGTACAGGCTAAAAACAATCATAAAATTATTAAGGAATAAAAAGTACGGATTATCGGACCATCTTAAAAGTTTGAACAATCCTGAATGATCTATGCATTTTAATTTTTACCTTTTGATCTACAGAATAAATATCCTCCAAAAGCACATTATATAAAAGGCTTTTCTAAACTACAGCAAGGGGGATATGTACATGAGCGACTTTTTAGGCGGTTTATTTGGTGATGAATCACAAGGAACTGAAGATAAGAAAAATCAATACTCACGCGGCCAAGGAAAGGATGCCAGCTCAGGCAGCCAAGGAAATGATGCGAGCTCAGGCGGCCAAGGAAACGGTGCCAGCTCAAGCGCCCAAGGAAACGATACCAGCCAAACAACGAGCGGTAATAAAAATGAAGGCTCATTGGAGCTTCATAAAGAACAGCTGGATGTCACAAAAAATAATGTAAGTGCTGGTGAAGTTGTCCTGTCCAAAGAAGTTGTAGAAGAACAAAAAACCGTCGACGTTCCTGTTATGCACGAGGAAGTTGTCATAAAGCGAAAGCCAATGAATAACGAACGAAGCAATGCATCCATCAGCGCCCAGGAAACCGTCCACATTCCTGTCAGCCAGGAGCAAGTTGAGGTAAACAAGTATACAGTAACGACCGAGGAAATCTCTGCTTCTAAACGCCAAGTTGAGGAAACGCAGCAAGTTCAAGAAACCCTTAAACATGAAGAGGCTCATGTAAATACGACTGGAAGTGTGGACATTGTTGAAGGCGGTTCAGGCTTCGAGGATATAAATAAAGGTTAGTAAAGAAAAAACACCTTTTCATTGATTCAGAATGAAAAGGTGTTTTTACCATCCTTTTGGAGGGAGATTCAGTGTCTGAAAAGCATAATTCGACAAATCAGGAAGCGACACTCCGGCTACATAAGGAAGAACTGCAGATAAGCAAAAAAATGGTGCAGACATCAGATGTAAAGGTATATAAGAGATCTTATACCGAGGAAAAGCAGATCTCGATCCCGGTAAGACATGAAGAACTTGTCATTGAGAAGAGAAAGCTGAATGAAGCCGAGGCGGAAGGAGAGCTGATCGAAACCATTCGAATTCCTTTGAGCGAAGAGCGAATTGAGGTCACATTGCACCCTACGATCCTTGAAGACGTGGAAATTTATACACAACAGTTTGAAGAAATCATCGAGATTCAAGAAACACTGAAGGAAGAAAAGGCAAGGATAAATACAGTGGGGAATATAAGAGTAATAGAGGATGATTGTTAGCTGCTCGGTGTTTCGGTGGCATCATTCTTCAAGTATTTGAAGAACTTACACAAGAGAAGAAGCGAGAGAGGCATTCGGAAAATTCCCAAGCTGCCAGATTTTGATTTATCTATTTTAAGGACTTTTTAAATCTGCCTGCTAAAAGGCAGGTTAACTATCATATGTGAGAACCTCGAATCCTTTTAATTCGAGGTTTTTAATTTGTTTAACACCAGTTCCTAATAGTCTTTTCGGCCAGGTTCAGAATGAAGCCAAGCCCATTTCATTGCAGTATGAGCAGAATTGTAAAAAAGTGTGTCAGCTATACTGACAATAGTGTACGAATAACCTTAAGAGTAACTTATAATCTATTTACACATTAACAATATTGTTTAAATTCAAAAAAATATAGACAAAAGTGTTTAAGAAGATTTAAAATATGGGTAAACGCTTACAAAAGGCAATTTTAAGGAGGATTGAAGGATTTGGAATTATTAATGAGAAATATGTTTCAGTCGCTTGGAAAGAATACCTCGGCCAATAAACTAGCGAAGAAATATGGATTGCGCTTTGGAGCAGCCCGGTTCGTGGCAGGAGATTCTATCAAAGCCGCTATTGATGCAGTTAAAAAGCTTAATAGTGACGGCAAAGTTGTAACCCTGGATCACCTTGGTGAATTTGTTTATACCGAGGAAGAGGCACTGCAGTCAGCTGCCATGTGTATTCAAACCTTGGACGCTATTGAGGAAGCAGGCGTCAATTCCAACCTTTCCCTTAAAATGACATCCCTTGGCCTTGATATAAGCAAGGAGCTTTGCATGAGGAATATGCGAAATATCCTTGACCGTGCCAGGCTTTATAACAATTTTGTCAGAATCGATATGGAAGATTACGAGCATTGTCAAATCTCGCTCGATATATACAAAGAATTGCGCCGGGAATATGACAATGTTGGCATCGTGATCCAGGCATACCTTTACAGGACTGAGCAGGATATCGCGGATTTAAACCTCCTGAATGCGAACCTGCGCCTTGTGAAAGGGGCCTACAAAGAGTCGCCGGCAGTCGCTTTCCCCGAGAAAAAGGATGTGGATGACAACTATAAAAAAATCATTAAGCAGCATTTGCTGAATGGAAATTATACAGCTGTCGCTTCCCATGACGAAACAATGATTGAATTTACGAAGTCAGTCGTGAGTGAGTACAATATACCGAAAGAACAGTTTGAATTCCAGATGCTCTATGGCATTTGTGAAGATATTCAGGCAAGACTCGTAAAAGAAGGCTATAAAGTCCGTGTTTATGTGCCATTCGGGGTCGACTGGTTCGGCTACTTTATGAGGCGCCTGGCAGAAAGGCCGGCAAATGTCTGGTTTGTCCTGAAGAATCTATTAAAATAATAAATTTATCTAAAAAGGAGTCGGAACATAATGAAAACATTAACCAGCCAAGCACCATTTAAAAATGAACCTTTTACAGATTTTACGGTTGAAGAAAATAAAAAAGCGATGTATGCAGCCCTTTCAAAAGTTAAAAAAGATCTGGGCAAAAAGCATCCTCTTGTTATCGGCGGCGAAAAGGTGTTTACCGAAGAGCAGACGGTTTCAATTAATCCAGGAAATACAGACGAAGTGATTGGATCTGTCAGCAAAGGGAATAATGAGCTAGCCGAAAAGGCTATGCAGGAGGCGCTGAAGGCATTTGAAACCTGGAAAAAGGTTGATCCTGTGGAACGTGCACAGTATTTATTCAAAGCAGCCGATTTAATGAGGCAGCGAAAGCATGAGTTTTCTGCCTATCTGATTTATGAGTCAGGGAAGAACTGGGCTGAAGCAGATGCTGATACAGCAGAGGCAATTGATTTTATGGAATTTTACGCAAGGGAAATGATTCGCCTCAGTGAAACAAGCATCCATCAGCCGCTCACTAAAATAGATGGGGAAGATAATCAAATTTCCTATATTCCTCTCGGAGTGGGAATTGTCATTTCTCCATTCAACTTCCCGCTGGCCATTATGGCAGGTACAACGGTCGCCGGGATTGTATCAGGAAACACAGTTATCTTAAAACCTGCTGATGCTACTCCTGTGGTAGCGGCAAAATTTGTTGAGTTAATGGATGAAGTTGGCCTTCCAGCAGGTGTGCTTAACTTCATCCCGGGGGATGGGATTGAAGTGGGCGAGTATCTGGTTGAACACCCAAAAACCCGTTTCATCTCATTCACAGGCTCCCGTGCAGTAGGATGCCGCATTTATGAGCGTGCTTCCAAAGTCCAGCCAGGCCAATTGTGGTTAAAGCGCGTTATTGCCGAAATGGGCGGCAAGGACGGGGTAGTTGTTGACGAAACAGCTGACGTTGATGCAGCAGCCGCAGCAATTGTTGCTTCAGCCTTTGGTTTCCAGGGGCAAAAATGCTCCGCGGGTTCCAGGGCGATCATTGTAGAATCGGTTTATGACCAAGTGGTTGAAAAGGTAACGGAATTGACGAAAAATCTTACTGTCGGCCTTCCTGAAGAGAACTATCAAGTGGGACCTGTGATTGATCAAAGGTCAGTCGATAAAATCATGGGCTATATTGAAATTGGAAAAACAGAAGGCAGGCTGCTGACAGGGGGTGGAAGAGCGGAAGGAAACGGCTTCTATATTGAGCCAACCGTTTTTGCCGATGTAGATCCAAAAGCCCGCATTATGCAGGAGGAAATCTTTGGTCCGGTCCTTGCCCTTGCAAAAGCCTCTGACTGGAAAGAAGCAATCGAAATCTACAATGATACAGAGTATGGTTTAACAGGTGCCTATCATTCAAAGGATGAGGAGCACATCGAATATGCCCTTGAAAATATGCATTGCGGAAACCTCTATATTAATAAAAAGTGTACCGGTGCGTTAGTTGGAGCACATCCGTTTGGCGGATTTAATATGTCCGGAACAGATTCAAAAGCTGGAGGATATGACTACTTGCTGCTATTCACCCAGGCGAAGCTGAAATCCAGAAAGAAATCGTAATGATCAAGGCCGGGGAGGACCCTCTTTTGGGGGGCTTCCCGGAAATTCAAGAAGGGACAATCCAATTTTGTAAGTGCTTTACCTTTCTTTTATTTCTGGTGAACGGGGGATGACGATTGAACACACAGATACTTATATCGATTGGTATTTATATGGCGGGAATGCTGTTAATCGGTTATTTCGCTTACAGGCGAACTTCTAATCTATCGGATTATATGTTGGGTGGAAGGGGACTTGGAGCTGCAGTCACGGCATTAAGCGCAGGTGCGTCCGATATGAGCGGCTGGCTGCTGATGGGTCTGCCGGGTGCGATGTTTGCCCAAGGGTTGAGCGCCTCGTGGATTGCTATTGGGCTGACAATCGGTGCCTATTTAAATTGGCTTTATGTGGCTCCGAGGCTAAGAACGTATACAGAAAATGCCAATGATTCAATGACGATTCCTTCCTATCTGGAAAATCGTTTTGGTGATCAGTCATCCATGCTGCGTTTAACCTCCGGACTTGTCATTATTATATTCTTTACTTTTTATGTTTCTTCCGGAATGGTATCGGGCGGGGTACTGTTTGAGTCAACTTTTAATCTGGATTATCAGGCGGGCCTTTGGATCATTACTGCGGTGGTCATTGCCTATACGCTGTTCGGCGGGTTTTTAGCAGTCAGCTGGACTGACTTTGTCCAAGGCTTGATCATGGTAGTGGCACTTATTTTAGTACCAGCAGTAACGATTATGGAGGTTGGCGGTTTTGGCCCGGCCGTTGAAGAAATCAAAGGGATCGATTTGAAATTATTCGATATTTTTAAGGGAACTACGGTCCTGGGGATCATCTCCTTGCTTGCCTGGGGGCTGGGCTACTTTGGACAGCCTCATATCATTGTGCGATTTATGGCGATTTCGTCGGTAAAGGAAATCAAAAAAGCACGAAGAATTGGCATGAGCTGGATGATTTTTTCCGTTGGCGGTGCCATGCTGACTGGTTTTATCGGCCTCGCCTTCTTTTCGAAGCAAGGCCTCAATCTTGCTGACCCCGAAACGATTTTTATTGAACTTGGCGGAATCTTATTTCATCCATTGATTACCGGGTTTTTGCTGGCGGCACTTTTGGCAGCCGTGATGAGTACGATTTCATCACAGCTTTTGGTTACCGCGAGCTCCCTGACAGAGGATGTCTATAAAACCTTCTTCCGCAGGTCGGCTTCAGACAAGGAGCTGATGCTTGTAAGCAGGATTTCCGTCCTGGTCGTATCTCTGGTTGCGGTTCTGCTCGCTTTTAATAAAAATGGAACCATCCTTTCGCTTGTCGCCTATGCATGGGCGGGATTTGGAGCTGCATTTGGGCCCGTCATTCTCTTGAGTCTTTACTGGAAACGCATGAACAGATGGGGCGCACTGGCGGGAATGATTGGCGGAGCGGTAACGGTCATTGTCTGGGCCAATGTACCGGTATTGGCGGACAGCCTTTACGAGATCATCCCTGGCTTCATTGTTGGTTTGGCTGCAATTTGGATGGTCAGCCTGGCGACACCTGAGCCAAGTGACCAGTTAAAGAAGGAATTTGACCTTTATAAAAAGACAGCTTAGCTATTAAGTGCCCAAGGTTCTTTTATAAGACTAGTTAGGAGTGCCTCAGGGTTAATATTTAAACAAATGAATGTCCTGGAAACAACTTTTGAAACCAATAGTTTTACACGTTAAAAGGGTGAAAAAGGGAATGGCTGCATGCTTTGTCGCCCTAGTAAATCGTCGATGCTTCAAATTCAGGGAGTGGATAGAAGGGTCAATATGATCGGCCTGCAATTGCTGAAATCTGTGACATACAGGTTCAGCTTTTTTTTTCATCCATCTGCGCAAGCTTTATGGACAGGATGATTTTTATACACTTCCCTCGCTGGGAAACTGCGGGATATCTTTGAAGTGAGGGCAAAGCTGTGCTAGTCTGCTAGAGTCCAGGTGCTCCCTGTTAGGAAGGCGTCAGGTAATCGTTTCTGGCGTAGGAAGTGTATCTCCAGCTCCCTGATAGGTACGAGTGAGTGGATACGGCTGTTTAATTTATGTTACAGTGATAAAAAAGCCAGAAAGGAATTTAGTATGTTCAAAAGTGCACAATACCAACTGGATAACTCCTTTACCATTGTAAATGATCATACACCTTTATCTGAAATAAAGAAGAAACTAAACGAGTATCATTTTGTCGTTGTCGCGGGTGGAACATACTTTATTATTCATGACCATGAGTATGGCCTGATCGAGCTGGGCGGTGATTCCAGGCCTGTTGCGGATTGGCTTCGGCAGCTCAAATGGCTGCCTTCAACCATTGTCACGGCTGAAAGGATCGTTTCGCAAGAAGTGGACTGGAGGCGGCCAGTACTAGTTAAAAATGAAAGGGAATTCATGGGGGTTTTAACCTCCGCGAAGGCAATCGAAAAGCTGGAGGGAGAGAACCGGGAGATTACGGCCTATTTTGATACACTGGCGGAAACGATAAACGACTCTGTAACTGCGGTAAATGAAGACGGTCAAGTTGTTTACTGGAACCTTGTCGCTGAAGAAACGTACAAGATAAAAAAGGAATTCATCCTGGGCAAAAAAATCGGAGAGCATTTTAACGAGGAAGCCGTTGTCCTTCATCGGATCCTGAATGAAGGCCTGCCCGTACGAGGAGAATACCATCGTCCCAACAAGGATACACATGTTCTGATAAACGCTTCACCTATTATGATTGATAATAAAATTATCGGCGGAGTGGCTACGGAACAAAATATCACCAATATCCTCAGGCTCAACGAGGAGCTGGACTCAAACTCCTCTCTGCTTGTTTCCAGGAAAAATCCTTTTTCAACAATGCCCACCGGGAGCCCCAAGTTTCAGGAGGCTTTAAAAATAGCACAAAAGGTGGCTCATGCAGATATTCCGGTTCACTTAACGGGGGAACCAGGATCGGGAAAGGAAATGCTTGCTCAGGCCATCCACTATGGCGGGGCAAAAGCCGATGGAGCTTTTATCACGCTGAATTGTTCCGTTATTCCTCCGGCTATGCTGGAAATTGAACTCTTCGGTTTTCAGAAGGAAACCTATACGACGGAGCAGCAAACATTGCAAATTGGAAGAATCGAACAGGCATTAAACGGTACATTATTTATTGAAGACATTGATAAAATGCCGCTGTCCATCCAGGGGAAATTGCTGGAATATCTGGTTGACAAGAGCTTTTACCGAGTGGGAGGGGCAGAAAAGATTACGTCCCCAACCAGGATCATTACGTCCACGTCGGACTCCATTGATGTATTGCTAAAAGAAGGCAGCTTTAACGAAAAGCTTTATTTCCGCCTCTCGGTCATCACAATTGATATTCCCCCGCTTCGGACCAGAAAAGAGGATATCGTTTCCCTGGTCGAGAAATATCTTCGCGAATTCAGTACCAAGTATAAAAAAACGTGCCCAGAGATGGAATCCGAAGCCATACTCCAGTTAGTGAACTATGACTGGCCCGGCAATATCCGTGAACTCAAGAATACGATTGAACGAATGGTCCTTTTAAACGACAAACCAGCCATTACAAGTGATCAGCTTCCTGACCATATAAAAAGCAAGCTGATTGTTAGCCATATCGATGGAAAAGACGGCGAAATCGAACCTCACGAATTATCCCTGAAAAATGCAGAAGCGCTGGAAATAGAGGAAGCCTTAAAAAAAACGTATGGCAACAAAAGTGCCGCAGCCAGCCTGCTTGGCATCTCAAGAGGCACTTTATACAACAAGATAAAAGAGTACGGTTTGAATTGAACAGGGAACTCCAGCTAAGGCTTTTTGGAGAGCAGGTGAAGCATTCGTTTGCGCTTCGGGGAGCGAGATCCAAACGTAGATTTTTATGGGTTAAATAGAAGATAAACATCAACAGAGGCAAGCATGGAGGGTTTGTTAGTGAAATTAAGTGTCCTTGATCAATCAGTCATTAGCAAAGGGGATTCAGCGAGTGAGGCCCTCAGAAAAACGGTACAACTGGCACAAATTACGGAAGACCTGGGATACACACGGTTTTGGATAGCGGAACATCATAATACGAATGGAATGGCGGGATCTTCTCCGGAGGTTCTTATTTCTCATATTGCTTCGAACACGAAGAAAATCCGTGTTGGTTCGGGCGGTGTTTTGCTGCCTCAATACAGCCCTTATAAGGTAGCCGAAAACTTCAAACTTCTTGAAGCTCTGTTTCCCAACCGAATTGATGCGGGAATCGGGCGTTCCCCTGGAGGCTCCGCAGCCACCAGGCTGGCGCTGACAGACGGTTTACGAAAAAGCCTGAATGAATTTCCCCGTCAGGTAAGGGATTTGCAGGGATTTTTGATGAATGAGCAGCCCAAGGACCACCCCTATCATGACGTAAAAGCTTTTCCGGTGACCGGGAGTGTGCCGGAAATGTGGCTCTTGGGCATTACCCACCGGGGAGCAAGGGTTGCCGCAGAAAATGGGACTGCATTTACCTATGGCCATTTTATTACCCCTGTTAATGGAAGTCGTGCCCTGGATTATTACTATGAACATTTTCAGCCTTCTCCTTTAATGTCAGAGCCGAAAGCGAATGTATGTGTATTTGTTGTTTGTGCCCCAACACAGGAAAAAGCAGAGGAGCTGGCATTAAGCCAGGATTTTTGGCTGCTGGCAGTTGAAAAGGGGCTGGATACCAGGATTCCATCAGTAGATGAAGTGAGGAACAGATCTTTAACAGCCAGCGAAAAAAGCAAGATTGAGGAAAATCGAAAGCGCATGATCATTGGCACACCAGAGAAGGTAAAAAATGAACTCCTGCAGCTAAGTGAGAAATATCAAACCGACGAATTCATGATTATCAATAATGTATATAATTTTCAGGACAAAATGAAAAGCTATATTTTATTGGCTGAAGCCTTCCTGTAACAGGCAGAAGGCTCATTCTAAAGAAAGATTTCGTTGTAAACTCGCTGATTTACCTGGACCCTTATGCCGCCAATCCCTGTCCTGGCAAGCCGGTTTTAATCAAACGTTTGATTAGAGGCAAAAGGCAACTAACCCCCTTCAGAGCTGGAGGGGGTTTTTAGAAATCTTTTAATAGGTTAAAAATAATTTTGCGTGATAACTTTTTGGCAGTTTAAATGCTCTGTGACAGCCAGCTAGTAAAAATTCCTTTCCCAGTTGACACTGAAATGAAACGGAATATTCCTGTTTTATTGTAATGATTTTTTGAAGAAACTGTTAACGATTACAGGGTAAAAAGACTGTATTTTTAGTATGCCTTTTGCCATGGACTGTGCCCCTCATTTCCCCTCGTCCAGGCTGTTGGTTTTTCTTATCCCATAAGGCCTGCCTCTTTTTACCCAGACATCTCGATAGCATTTCCAATTCCTTTTACACTTCTTTACAGATCATTAAAATTTCAGATTTATAATCTAACTCGAAAGATCTTATGTAGAGAGGGGAACCATTTCATGACAAATGAAAGGCCAATTGACGCACTGATCAGGAAAATCAATGAGGAAAGCATGAAGAAAAATATTGACCGCCGAAGCTTCCTAAGCGGGGCAGGCAAAATTGCAGGCCTATCACTCGGCCTTACGATTGCCCATTCGTTAGGCGGATTTAAGGTGGAGGCAGCTCCGAACTTCAGCAACTATCCATTTTCTCTGGGGGTTGCGTCAGGAGACCCGCTTTCGGACAGTGTCGTTCTATGGACACGGCTGGCCCCAGATCCGTTAAACGGCGGCGGGATGCCCGCACACGTAGTACCAGTCAAATGGGAGCTGGCAACAGACGAAAACTTCCGCAACATCGTTCAGCGCGGAACAGAAATGGCTTCCCCGGATCTTGGACATTCCGTACATATTGAGGTAAGCGGACTTAAGCCAAACAGTGTTTACTATTACCGCTTTAAAGCAGGGAAAGAAATCAGCCCGGCTGGAAGAACGAAAACCCTGCCGCCGCTTGGTGCAAGTGTCTCGAGCCTGACATTTGCCATTGCTTCCTGCCAGCAGTACGAGCATGGGTATTTTACTGCCTATAAACATATGGCAAAAGAGGACCTTGATCTGGTTTTCCATCTTGGCGACTACATATATGAATATGGAACAAATGAATATGTATCCCCTACAGGGAATGTCCGTGCCCATAGCGGAGATGAAATCGTTACAGTTGAAGACTACCGCAACCGCTTTGCGCAATACCGTTCTGATGCTGACCTGAGAGCTGCACATGCCGCGTTCCCGTGGGTGGTAACCTGGGATGACCATGAAGTAGAAAATAACTATGCGAATGTCATTCCTGAAAAAGGCCAGTCAGTGGAAGAATTTATCAAGCGCCGGGCTGCCGCCTACCAGGTTTATTACGAGCATATGCCGCTGCGGAAATCTTCGCTCCCACATGATGGAGGCATGCAGCTGTACAGGGACTTCCATTATGGCGATCTAGCCTCTTTCTTTGTCCTGGATACCCGACAGTATCGCGATGATCAGGCGAACGGGGATGGTACGAAGGCTCATACTGCGGAATCACTGGATCCCAAACGGACACTTCTTGGGGCGGAGCAGGAACAGTGGCTGCTTAACAACCTTGGAAACTCAAAATCAAAATGGAATGTGCTGCCGCAGCAGATTTTCTTTGCTCAGCGGAACTCCGGGACAAGCACTGCGCCAAGATTCAGCATGGACTCCTGGGACGGATATCCGGCTCAGCGCCAGAGGGTAACCGATTATGTAAAAGAAAAGAACATCAACAATCTGGTTGTCCTGACCGGTGACGTTCATGCAAGCTGGGCCTCCAATTTAACGACAGACTATAATAATCCAGATGCCCCTATTATCGGTGCGGAGTTTGTCGGAACGTCCATTACTTCAGGCGGTGATGGTTCTGATGTTCGTGCCGATACCGAGAAATTTTTAACGCTGAACCCTCATATCAAGTTCTTTAATAACTACCGCGGCTATGTCCGCTGCCGGGTCACTCCTGAACAATGGCGCGCAGACTACCGGGTCGTGCCTTATGTGACAACACCGGGTGCCGATATTTCTACCAGAGCTTCCTTTATTTTTGAAAAGAACAATGAAGGCATAAAAGAAATCGATTCAAACACAGTGCCAATGGGTATCCAAAAATCCGCGGAAGTGGAAGAGGACCGCCATCGTGCCCATGAGCGCGCTCATGAAAAGCAGCAGCAGAAACGGCGTAAGAAGGTAACGAATTAATTGTCTTAAATTTTGTAAAAGCATGGTGCCCTGTTATAAGCGGGGTGCCATTTTTTTATGCTGAGGAGAATGTGAGCCCGAATCTCGAGTTTTACACGTGGGTAGGCGGCATGAGGAAAAGATGCGTGCCCGGCATCGTTGATTTTAACTGGAGGAGGGAACGCAAAGGGAGAATGCGTGCCCGGTGTCCATGATTTTAATCGGTGGAGGGAACGCAAAGAAAATATGATGCCCCTGTGCCTCCCGATTTTAACACTCGCATACGGAACTGAATAATCCATACCATAGAATCCCCAGCGACCTTCCCCCGAACATAATGGCTTTTCCGTGCTATAAAGCTAAGTTAGCCGACTAATTTCAATTAATCGTTAAATGTGAAGGATATTTGTCGATATTTAATAGAGAAATAAATTGGGAATGGAAACCAAAGTTATAGCAAATGGGAGGAATAGGGAGCTTAAATGAGTATAAAAACAAGATTAATATCTACACTATCAATTTTAATCCTGACGATTATCGTGCTGGGGGGCTTTTCCGTTTTTGTTATTGATTCTACAATCGAGAAAAAAAATCTTTTGAAAGATAAAATGGAATTGCAAAAGTCGGTAACTTACATTCAATATCGCTTAGCAGGACTGTCAAATGATGAGAGGGCATTTATTATTACAGGTGATCATGAGTACACTGAGGGGATGAGGGAAAAAGCGGAGGATATCAATTCTGCCATTGAAGGCCTTAATAGCCTTGCCCATGAAGGGGAAACCCGCAATAGCATCGATTTCCTGAAGAAAAGCTTTAATCAGTTCTGGGAGATAAGTCAGCAAGTGGCTGGCAGTTATGATGAGAATCCGGAGCAAGCGAAGGAGCTGCACTTTGGGGAAGAAAGAGACTTGAGAAAGCAGGTTCTTGATCCAGCAGTTGATAAAATGGTGGACCGCCTGAATAAGGATGTTGAGGCAATCAAGCTGGAAAGTGAAAAAGCTGGTGCCTGGAGCCAGAGATTCCTTGTAGGAATAGCTATCTTGGCATCCGTGGCGGGCATCATTTTAACTCTTCAGTTACTGAGAGCCATTCTTAAACCACTTCACGCGATCAACAGACAGCTGGATGATATCGCTCACGGAGATGCAGATCTTACAAAGAGGGTTCAAGTCGAAGGGAATAATGAATTTGGGCAGCTGGCACAGTCTTTCAATGCATTTGCAGGATCTCTTGGTGAGATGATTTCCCGAATCGGAAGCTCTTCGGAACAGGTTGCGGCTTCCTCGGAAGAACTTTCTGCCAGTACAGAACAATCCAGGGTCACTTCAGAACACATCTCAGAGACCATGCAGGCAATTGCAAACAGCAACAGTCATCATAGCCATATAACTGTCAATAGCCTGAATTCAGTAAATGAATCACTGAACAGCATCATGTCTGTTGCATCCAACGCGAACATGGTGGCAGAAGTTTCTTTTACCATGAAAGGCCAGGCAGAACATGGTGCCAATTCAGTCAAGGATATGCTTAATCAAATGGATTCCATTAATCAGTCAGTCGATCTGGCCAATAAAGGGGTAAATTCTTTAGTTCTAAGTGCGACGAAAATTAAGGAAATCTCTTCTCTTATTACGAATATCTCGGGACAAACGAATTTGCTGGCCCTTAACGCTGCAATTGAGGCAGCAAGGGCCGGAGAGCATGGGAAAGGTTTTGCGGTCGTGGCAGAGGAAGTGAGAAAGTTGGCTGACCAGACTAATCAATCTGCAGCCCATATTCATACTCTCGTCTCAACCATCCAGAGTGACTCAAATGAAACAGTCAATAATATTCTTTTGGTAAAGGACAATGTAAAATCAGGAATTATGATCTCTAAAGAAACAGATTCGAATTTCAATGAGATCCTGGACTTAATTGAGCAGGTGACATCACAAATTCAAGAAGTGGCAGCGGCAACTCAGCATATTACAACTGGTTTCGAAGTCGTGCAGCAGACAATGGAAGAAATTGCGGAAGGATCCAAGGAAGCATTGGCGGGTACAGAAAGCGCCGCGGCTGCCAGCGAGCAGCAGCTGGCCTCTATTGAGGAAGTATCAAATGCAACACATTCGCTAACTAAATTGGCCGAGGATTTGCAATCCATGATTTCGCGCTTCAAAGTTTAATAGATAATTGTAAGAAAAACAGGCGCATTCGCAAAACGAAGCGCCTGTTTTTCTTTTGGACTATTGTGTTACCTTATCCTGATTAAAAAAGGTATGAACCAGCTGACTCAGCATCTGGAGATCTTCACTAGAGAATAAAGCAGAATCTTCTTTTAAAGATAATAAGGCACTCTCAACAATGTATTTTCTGGGACTTTTTGATTGCAGAAGTTCCTCCTGCAAGAAGTCCAGTAGCTCTGTATATTTCTGCTGGGCTTTATGAGGATTCAGGGTCTTTTTCATGCCAAGTATCGTTCGGAACAGCTGCTCTTGAAAAGTCCTGTCAGGCAACTGGCAGTTCGGAAGCCAGCGTTCCAAAAGCTCAGGCTGAATTAATTGGTCACGGCTGCGGGATACTTCTTCGACCATTCCAATCATACGCTCCACACTATATTGGGCAATTTGGCCGACATCGGTGTTTGCACCATGCGCCAGTTTATTAAATTTCAGGTTGTGATGCAGGATTCCCATGAACATAATGGAACAGTCCAGAAGATAAGGCTTTTTGTCCTCCCCGAAAAGATCGATGAACCGCCCGTAAATCCACCGGAGGGCCCTTAACTGGCCGCGATTGATGAATTGTTTGAGATCTTCATCGTTTGAAACAAGTACTTCTTCAAACAGAGAAATCAGCTTGCTTGTCCGATTGGTTTTTAACTGTAATTCTACCTGTTTGGTAAAAATCCCGATATCCCTCGGGTCCTGCCCAATCAGCAGCTCGTTCCGGGCCTGCTCCACATTCTTGTAGATGGATTTAAAAAGAGCGATTAATAATTCGTTTTTGGAAGAAAAATAGTTATAGAACGTTCCTTTGGAAATACCACTATAGGTTAATATGTCCTGAATGGATGTATTTTGAAAGCCTTTGTCGATAAACAATTGATGGGCCATTTTGATTACATGCTGCTTCCTGTCATTCATAAAATCACCTTTGAAATGAATTGAACTGCCTGTACAAATTTCATACTACATTACTTTGGTTGGATAAACAAACCCAGATAATAACAGGATATATAGCAATTGCAAAATTTATACTCTTGGTATATGATAGATGTCTGTATAACGAGGGTATAAAATAATGAACTATTTGTATATAGGGGGAAATAGAATGGAACAATCCATTAAAGAGGCGAAGCGACCGCCTTACGGGATACTTGCTGTCCTGATGATCGGTGCTTTTATTGCTTTTTTAAATAATACATTACTAAATATTGCTCTTCCTTCCATCATGGTGGAGCTTGATGTTGATGCTTCCACAGTCCAGTGGCTGACAACGGGCTTCATGCTGGTTAACGGAATTATGATTCCTACAACGGCCTTTTTAATTCAAAAATACTCTGTACGCCGTCTCTTTTTGGTTGCGATGAGTCTGTTTACGATCGGGACGCTGATAGCGGGCGTTGCGCATGCATTTCCTGTCCTGCTGACCGCGCGGATGGTCCAGGCTTCCGGAACGGCCATCATGATGCCATTGCTGATGAATGTCATGCTCGTATCTTTCCCAATTGAAAAAAGGGGAGCGGCAATGGGGATCTTCGGTCTTATTTTAATGGCTGCACCAGCAATTGGCCCGACTTTATCCGGTTGGATCATTGAGCATTATGACTGGAGGATGCTGTTCCATTTCGTTACACCAATTGCGATTACCGTATTATTGATTGGCTTCTTCCTGCTTAAAGATAAAAAGGAAAAGGTGAATATTCACCTGGATTTAATATCCCTGTTATTATCCAGTGTGGGTTTTGGCGGCTTGCTGTATGGATTCAGTTCTGCAGGCAGCAAAGGATGGGACAGCCCCCAGGTTTATGGAACGATCACTATCGGTGTTATCTCTTTAATTATCTTTATCCTGCGCCAGTCAAAACTGGAGCGCCCAATGCTGAATTTCACCATTTTTAAATATCCAATGTTTGCTTTATCATCCGCCATTACCATGGTCGTCAACATGGCGATGTTTTCCGGCATGCTGCTGATTCCTATCTATGTCCAGACGATCCGCGGGATTTCACCGCTGGATGCGGGATTAATGATGCTTCCAGGTGCTCTTGCGATGGCGTTGATGTCACCTGTAACCGGCCGTCTATTTGATAAGTTTGGCGGACGCATCCTTGCAATAGTAGGATTGACGATCCTGGTGATTACAACTTATATGTTTAGTCAATTAGAGCTTGATACGCCATATACCTATTTGATGGTTTTACACGGAGTCAGGATGTTCGGGATGTCCATGGTGATGATGCCGGTTTCGACCAATGGCTTAAATCAGCTGCCGACACGCTTCTACCCGCATGGTACCGCCATGAACAATACATTGAACCAGGTGTCAGGCGCCATCGGAACCGCATTGCTGGTAACCGTCATGTCCACACGCACTGAAACACATGCTGCTCAAATCGCTGAGGATGCCATGAAGCAGGCTACTGCCGCTGCCACTCCGCCGACAGAGGCAGCGATTGCCGAAATGAAGCAGCAAATTGCCATGAAGGCCATGCTTGAAGGAATCAACGATGCTTTCCTTGTGGCAACTTTCATTGCCGCGGTGGCCCTGATAATGGCATTCTTCATCAAACGAGCCAAGCCGGCCCAGGATCCGGTCGAGGCACAGAAACAATCTTAAATTTGATTTTTGCCAGTATTATTGGCGATATAAAGAGGGAGGAATCATTTGTGATTTCTCCCTCTTTTTTTTATACCCTTAACTGTATTTCTTAAAATACCTTTATCCGGGTAAATGATGAGGCTGGCCCAGACGCCTTGCTGTTAGGCGAGATAGGCAGGCTGAATTAAAAGCCTCCTATTTTTTATGAATAAGTTGACAAAATACCATAAGGGGTATAATATGAATCTCATAATTGATCAAAGAAACAAGCGAAAAGCTTTTAATTGTAATATGAAGGAGGGATTCGGATGGATTACAATGGACAGATGAAAAACCGGGTAAAGCGGATTGAAGGCCAGCTTAGAGGAATTTTGCGCATGATGGAAGAAGGCAAAGAGTGCAAAGATGTAATCACCCAATTGTCGGCAGCGAGATCTGCCATTGACCGTTCAATTGGATTGGTCGTCAGCTCAAATCTTGTCGAGTGTGTGCGAAACACCGAAGCCCAGGGAGAGCAGCAAACAGATGAACTGGTAAAAGAAGCCGTAAACCTGCTGATAAAAAGCAGATAAGAGAATGGGTTGACACCCAATTTTATTTTCGTTACTATAATACCCATAGGGGTAAATGTAATTTTAAATATAGGAGGAATAACAATGGCTGAAAAGAAAAAAACAACAATCGTATTATTCAGCGGTGATTATGATAAAGCGATGGCAGCCTACATCATTGCCAATGGTGCAGCAGCCTATGACCATGAAGTAACCATCTTTCATACCTTCTGGGGGTTGAACGCTTTAAGGAAAGATGAAGATATTGCTATTAAAAAAGGATTCATTGAAAAAATGTTTGCCAAAATGATGCCAAGAGGCGCGGATAAAATGGGACTATCCAAGATGCATTTTGCAGGGTTTGGCCCGAAAATGATCAAGGATGTCATGAAGAAGCATAATGCCGTGTCACTTCCCCAGCTGATCGAGATGGCTCAAGAGCAGGATGTAAAGCTTGTAGCCTGCACAATGACAATGGATCTTCTCGGTCTTCAGCAGGAAGAACTCTTGGACAATATTGAATATGCAGGAGTTGCGGCCTACCTGTCGGATGCCGAGGATGGCAATGTGAATCTGTTCATCTAAAAAGATGTCAAAGGATATGACGAAAGCAAGCAAAGAGCTGAAAACCTGGACTTTGCCGATAACAAAGTTAAGGGCGGGGGAACAGTAAGGAGGAATAAGCATGAAACAAATGACAGCCAAAGAAGTAGAGAAATTATTACATGATAAAAAGCCATTGAATATTGTCGATGTACGGGAAGTGGATGAAGTAGCTGCAGGTAAAATCCCTGGTGCTGTTCATATTCCTATTGGATTATTGGAATTCCGCATACATGAACTGGATAAATCGAAGGAATATATCATGGTCTGCCGGTCAGGAGGAAGAAGCGGCCGTGCGTGCCAGCTGCTGGACAGCCATGGCTATAACATTATTAATATGGCTGGCGGGATGCTGGCGTGGGAAGGTACGACTGAATAATTTTTTTAAACTAATATATACCCCAAAGGGTAAAACGGAGGAATCTTAATGGAATCTTTAAAAACTGATTTAGTATTGGATGCAAAAGGGCTGGCTTGTCCGATGCCAATTGTAAAAACCAAAAAAGCTATGAACAGTGTAGAAGCAGGCCAGGTGATTGAAGTCCAGGCAACCGACAAAGGTTCAAAAGCGGACCTTAAAGCATGGGCAGAAAGTTCAGGACATGATTATTTAGGTACCATTGAAGAAGGCGAGGTCATGAAGCATTATCTTCGAAAATCATCCAGTGAAGAAACAGAAGAAAGAAAGCATCCTTTCGTGGCAACGAATGAAGAACTTGAGAACAAATTAAATGAATCCATTGTCGTACTGGATGTTAGAGAAGAAGCGGAATATGCCTTTAACCATATACCGTATGCGATTAACATTCCGATCGGCGAGCTGGAAACACGTCTCGATGAGCTTAATAAAGAAGATCAGATCTTTGTGATATGCCGTACTGGAAGCCGCAGTGACCTGGCTGCACAAAAGCTGGCCCAAAATGGGTTCAGCAAAGTAACGAACGTCGTGCCTGGCATGAGCGGCTGGAGCGGAAAGACGATTACTCTGTAATCCTAAAAAAATTTAATTTTAATTATACCCAAGGGGGTAAGTGTAATGGCTTTTAAAGCAATGACTTCAAAAGAAGTAACGAAGAAAGTCTTTAACAAAGAAAAACTGTTTGTTTTAGATGTCCGGAATGAAAGTGATTTTCAGGATTGGAAGATTGAAGGAAAAAACTTTCAGTATTTAAATATCCCTTATTTTGAGCTGCTTGACGGAGTAGAAGAAATACTGGACCAAATTCCAGCCGGCCAGGAGGTCCTTGTTGTCTGCGCAAAAGAAGGTTCATCGGTAATGGTGGCAGAAATGCTGTCTGATGCAGGACTTGATGTTTCTTATCTGCAGGGCGGAATGAAGGTCTGGAGCGAACATTTGGAGCCTGTGAAGGTTGGGGAACTGAAAGATGGCGGAGAGCTTTACCAGTTTGTCCGGATTGGGAAAGGATGCCTTTCCTACATGGTTCTGTCAAATGGGGAAGCGGCTCTTATTGATGCTACCCGCATGACAGACATTTACCTTAATTTTGCTCAAAGCATGAACGCGAAGATTACCCATGTACTTGATACCCATCTTCATGCCGACCACATCTCAGGGGGCCGGGTGATTGCCGAGAAAACAAATGCAACATACTGGCTGCCCCCTAAGGATGCAGCAGAAGTAACCTTTGATTATGAGCCGCTTGAAGGCGGTCATGATGTAACAATTGGGGAAACCAAGATCCTGATTCATTCTTTATACTCTCCGGGGCATACAATTGGATCCACATCTTTCGTAGTCGATGAGCATTACTTGCTTTCAGGTGACATCCTCTTTATCGATTCCATCGGAAGGCCGGATCTTGCTGGATTGGCAGAGGACTGGGTTGGAGATTTGAGAGAAAGTCTTTATAAAACTTACAGAGAGCTATCTGAAGAATTGATTGTCCTACCTGCCCACTTTATGATCATTGATGAGCTGAATGAAGATGGAAGTGTTGCAGAGAAGCTTGGCACACTGTTTGTCAAGAACCACGGCTTGAACATTGAAGATGAAAATGTGTTTAGAAAGCTAGTAACTGAAAATCTTCCGCCGCAGCCAAATGCGTATCAGGAAATTCGTGAAACGAATATGGGTAAAATCAGCCCTGATACAGAAAAGCAGCGCGAAATGGAAATCGGTCCGAACCGCTGTGCGGTCCGGTAAAAAAAAATTATAAGTGCAGGGGGCTATAAAAATGGAAGCAAACAAAGTATTAGACGCAAAAGGGCTGGCATGTCCAATGCCGATTATAAAAACGAAGAAAGCAATGGCTGAGCTTGAATCAGGCCAGGTGCTGGAAATCCATGCAACCGATAAAGGGGCAAAAAATGACCTTGCTGCCTGGGCAAAATCAGGGGGGCATGAGCTTGCGAAGCACGAAGAGGAAAGTGATGTCCTGAAATTCTGGATTAAAAAGGGTTAATAGGATAAAGGGAACCAGCTTGGTTCCCTTTTTTAAAGGAGGCAGATTCTTTGGATATCGCATTTATTATCACTATTTTTCTAATAGGATTTATCGGTTCATATATTTCGGGAATGCTCGGGATTGGCGGGTCCATCATCAAATATCCGATGCTTCTTTATATTCCTCCATTGTTTGGCCTGGCAGCATTCAGTGCCCACGAAGTATCCGGCATCAGCGCCGTGCAGGTATTTTTTGCAACCATCGGCGGAGTCTTTGCCTACCGGAAAGGCGGTTATTTAAATAAATCGTTAATTGCCTACATGGGGGCCAGCATTTTAGTCGGAAGCTTTATTGGCGGATTTGGCTCCAGGCTGATGTCTGAAGCAGGCATCAACCTGATTTATGGAATCCTGGCATTGACAGCCGCAGTGATGATGTTCATTCCTAAAAAAGGGCTGGATGATATACCGCTGGATCAAGTGAAATTCAACAAATGGCTTGCAGCTTTTTTTTCGGTGATTATTGGGATAGGAGCAGGAATCGTTGGAGCCGCCGGGGCATTTTTATTGGTCCCGGTTATGCTGGTTGTGCTCAAAATCCCGACCAGAATGACCATCGCGTCATCATTGGCGATTACCTTTATTTCATCGATTGGTGCTACAGTCGGTAAAATTACAACAGGGCAGGTAGAATATGGTCCCGCAGCCATTATGGTTGTAGCAAGCCTCATTGCCTCTCCACTAGGGGCAATGGCCGGGAAAAAGATGAATACCAAGGTGCTTCAAGTCGTATTGGCCTTATTGATTCTGTCAACAGCCATAAAAATCTGGATCGATATCCTATAACTAACTCCAGTAAAATATGGCTGTTCCCGTTAGTGCTGTAATGCCCCAAACGGTGCCTGTCCCTCGTTGGTGCTGTAATGTGTGAAAGGGTGCCTGTCCCACTTTGTTGCTGTAATGCACGAAGGCGTGCCTGACCCTCTTTGGCGCTGTAATGCCCCAAAGGGTGCCTGACCCCGCAGATTAATGATTTACGGTTCATCATTGAGGTTAAAGTAAGAGTAAGGCTTTTTATAAGGGAGTGATTCGGGATGATCAGAGGGAAAGAAAGATGGGGAGATTCGGCCCCTACGACAGATTCAAAATATATTCAGCAGCATTTGGCCAATGAACGGACTTTTTTGGCCTGGCTACGCACAGCGATTGCCATCATTGGCGTGGGTTTTCTGGTAACAAACCTCCACCACAATATGAAGCCCAGTCTAACACCAGCAGGGCATTGGCTTGCTACGTTAATTGGGCTTTTTTCAGTGGGTCTTGGAATCATCACTATCATTATGGCTACAATTGTTTATTTTAAAAAAATCAATTCAATCAATGGGCAGACTTTTGTGGCTTCAAAAAAATACATTGTCACCTTAAGTATGTTTATCATTTTTATTGCTTTGTTGTTTGGGATTTACTTTGTGATTGTATAAGTCCAAAGGTACTTAGTTTTACAAGATGTACGATAAAATGAATAAACTCCAAATTAAATGAATCTGCTACTTTAGCCCTCCTGCCTTTATTTTCATGGATTTATCAGCTATCCTTATTAGAAATAGAAGGTATGAAATAGAGGGATTGTTATGAAGGAAATTTATAGTGATGTGATTCAATTTCGGGGATCTCACTATGATTTTGGATATATGCAAGGCGAGAAATTAAAAGGATCATTGTCCGTGATGAACCGTGAAAATCAGTGGAAGGTTCGAAAGCCGCGTTTTACAATTAATATAGAGGAAACAAAAGCAGCTATCGTGGCGTTTGCACCTGGTATTTGGGACGAGCTTCTCGGGCTGCAGGCAGCCCTGGAATGGCCGTTGGATAAGGTCCTAAAGGAATATGGGGGCTACCGGCTGGATTATGTTCGGTCAGGCTGTTCCATTTTGACAGGGGATCATTATTTGATCCGGAATTATGATTACCATCCCAAAACCTATGAAGGCCGTTATGTTCTTTTCCAGCCGTCTGATATCGGATATGCCATGATTGGCCCAAGCCAGCGGGTGACTGGGCGCATGGATGGTATGAACGAAAAAGGGCTGGCAATCGGATATAATTTTATGAATCGGAAAAATCCTGGTGATGGCTTCATTTGCTGTATGATTGGCAGGCTTATTTTAGAATCCTGTGCCAATACAGGAGAGGCCGTAGCCATGCTGAAGGAAATCCCTCACCGGCATTCGTTCACTTATGTCGTTTATGATAAAAGCGGCGAGACCTTTGTTGTCGAGACATCGCCTCGCGGTGTAGAGGTTCGGCAGTCCAATGCCTGCACCAACCACTTTGAGATTATGAAGCACGAAAACCGCAATCACCTAGAAGATTCAAAGCGCCGGCTGGATGTCATGCGGAAACAGCAATATGCCCACCAAGAAGCGAAACAGGCTTTCAGGCTGTTGAATGACCGGAATAAAGGCGTGTTTTCTGATTTATACAGCAGCTGGGCAGGGACCATTCATACGACCGCCTATCTTCCAAGGGAAATGAAGGCATGGATTGCATTGGGCGGGGACAGGGAGCCAGTGGAGTGCGACTTTGGGAAGTGGCTCGAAGGCGAGGATGTAGACATAAACCGGATTACAGGTGAAATTGATACCGATATACCATTCCTGCATATGGACGAGAAAGCAGATTGGTTCAGAAGATAGAATCGGAAGCAGAAATGACGGAATTCAGTTTGAATCCAGAGGGGAAAATCCATGAAAGAACATTTTTACGATAAACTGCTGAATATTAAAACGGGCGGAGACCAGGCAGGGTTCGCGAAATCGTTCCACTACCACCGTTATGAGCCTACACCTTATAGCGCTTTGGAGAAGCTGTTTGAAACATACGAAGTAAAAAGCAGCGATCATGTAGTGGACTTTGGCTGTGGAAAAGGGCGGCTCAACTTTTATATCCATCATTATTTCAAGGCCGCTGTGGCGGGCGTGGAAATGAACGAATCTTTCTATCATGATTGCATTGAAAACCTTGATGGATATTCAAAAAAGCATCGGCTTCCTAAAGGGAAAATCCAGTTTTTCTGCTGTCTGGCGGAGGAATATAATGTTCATCCTGCGGACAATAAGTTTTATTTTTTCAACCCGTTTTCCATCCAGATATTCATGAAAATCACCAGCAGCATTCTGCTTTCCTTTGAAAAGGCACCAAGAAAGATGGAGCTGCTTTTATACTACCCATCTCAGGATTACATCTACTTTTTAGAGAACCAGACTCCTTTCCAG
Source organism: Mesobacillus foraminis (assembly GCF_004340465.1). Classification (GTDB taxonomy): domain Bacteria; phylum Bacillota; class Bacilli; order Bacillales; family Cytobacillaceae; genus Mesobacillus_B; species Mesobacillus_B foraminis. The sequence goes on from NZ_SLVV01000015.1 coordinate 92,832, forward strand.
TTAAAGGAGGAAGTCGTTTTAAAAGAATTATATGAACAAAACCCGTTCGAGCGGTTTTTAATATATGAGCTGGACTTTTAGGGGAAGCCCGATCAGGAAAGATGAAAATTGATTGGGCTCTTTGAAGCCAGGGATGAATTTCTCTTGGTGTGGGGAAAGAGGGTTTTAGCAGGGACGTTGAAAGACTCTAATTCTTAGAGGAGGAAGATGAAAGCTCCTCGGGGTCGGGAGGTAAAAGGTCTTCATGAAGGGAATGAAGACGAAAACTCCTCGGGGTAGGTCGGAAAGAGGTCTTCATTAAGGTGATGAAGACGGAAATTCCTCTGGGACGGGAGGTAAAAGGCCTTCATCAAGGCGATGAAGGCCAAAATGCCGCCGGATGAAAGAGGAAAAGGTCATCATCAAGGGGATGAAGGCCAAAATGCCGCCGGGCCAGAGCGGAAAAAGCCTTCATCAAGGCGATGAAGGCCGAAATGCCGCCTGGCGATAGCCGAAAAGGTCATCATCAAGGCGATGAAGGCCAAAATGCCACCTGGCGATAGCCTAAAAGGTCATCATCAAGGGGATGAAGACCAAAATACCGCCGGGCAAAGTGGAAAAGGCCTTCATCAAAGGTATGAAGGCCAAAATACCGCCGAGTCAAAGCGGGAAAGGCCTTCATCAAAGGTATGAAGGCCAAAATGCCGCCGGGCGAAAGCGGGAAAGGCCTTCATCAAGGCGATGAAGACTGAGAACTCCCTCGAAAAAAAGATATACGGTCTTCATGAAGTCGAATCAGGATCAAACCTCTCCAAGTGGGATAGTGGCTCCCGCTAAAACTTCTAGCTCCATCCATCTTCTGAATCAGCAGTATGCTGCCTTCAGCGTGACAGCAGAAAATCTCTTTTTACAGCTCCCGCAGTTTTTGATTGAGGGTCCGTAGTTCCTCTTCGATTCCGGCGATTTGCTGTTCGAGTGGAGAGAGCTTGCCGTCTACATACTCCAGCTTCTCCAGGTCGTTTTGCAGGCGTATATACTCCGCTTTTAACTCCGCAATTTTATATTCTATTGATTTCTTATCTTCCAATACAATCCCTCATTTCTGATTGAGTCAGGTTTATTATATCATCGTACATGGCTGATTGGCCCCAGTAAGGTGTGGTCCGGCAGGTATGGGATGCTGGCATTTCCCATGGAAGTTTATTTTTTATTTCGCTACTAATAGGAAATTTTGCACATAAAATTCAAACAAGAGGCAATAGGACAAATCAGGTTGCTTCTATAAAGCGTTAAAGGGGGAATGCCTGAGGGCAATGGATTTTTTCTCGCCAAATTCTAGAGGGAATCAGCATTTGATAGGGGGGAATTCCAAATGATGAGGTATGTGCAAAGACTGGGCCGTTCCTTGATGCTGCCAGTGGCTGTCCTGCCGGCTGCAGCTATTTTAATGGGGATTGGCTATTGGATTGATCCTGTTGGCTGGGGAGCAGAAAGCCCCTTGGCAGCCTTTTTAATCAAAGCAGGAAGTTCTATTATTGATAATATCCCTGTGCTGTTTGCGGTGGGGGTTGCTTTAGGTCTGGCCAAAGAAAAGGACGGTTCGGCGGCATTGAGCGGGCTGGTGGCCTTTCTGGTGACCACCACTTTGCTGTCAACCGATTCGGTAGCGATGCTTCAGGGGATAGATGCTGCGAATGTGGATCCTGCGTTCGCTAAAATCAAGAATGCCTTCGTCGGAATCTTTTCGGGGGTTGTGGCCTCCATCATGTACAATCGCTTTAGTCAGGTAAAGCTGCCGGATGCCTTGGCCTTTTTTAGCGGGAAGCGTTTAGTTCCAATCATGACGGCACTGACAATGCTGGCTGTTTCCATCGTCCTCTTTTTTGTATGGCCGGTCATCTACACGGCGTTAGTTTCCTTTGGTACCTCCATCAGCAAGCTGGGAGCTGCCGGTGCCGGGCTTTACGGGTTTTTCAACCGGCTGCTGATTCCGACCGGCTTGCATCATGCCTTGAACTCGGTATTCTGGTTTGATGTTGCGGGAATTAATGACATCGGCAATTTCTGGGCGGGAACAGGGACAAAAGGGGTCACTGGCATGTATCAGGCAGGATTTTTCCCGGTCATGATGTTCGGGCTGCCGGCAGCCGGGCTTGCCATGTACCATACTGCTAAAACGAAGAAGAAAAAGCAAGTAGCCTCCTTGATGTTGGCGGCTGGGTTTGCAGCCTTTTTAACAGGTGTGACCGAACCGATTGAATTTGCTTTCATGTTTGTTGCGCCGGCACTTTACGTGGTCCATGCCGCCTTGACGGGGATTTCACTAGCCCTTGCTGCTGCCTTTAATTGGACTGCAGGCTTCGGTTTTAGTGCGGGGATGATTGACTTTGTTTTAAGCTCTCGACTTCCGCTGGCTAACCAGCCTTATATGCTGCTTGTTCAAGGTCTAGTTTTTGCGATCATTTATTATTTCTTGTTCCGATTGATTATTAAAAAATTCAATTTGATGACTCCTGGGCGGGAAGAAGACACCGATGAAGAAATCGTGGAGATGGCGCCAGGGAAGGATCGTTTTGCACAGATGGCTGCCCAGATTTATGAAGGTCTCGGCGGAGATGAGAATGTCACCTCAGTGGATAACTGTGTCACCCGATTGCGAATTGAAGTAATCGACATGGCCAGGGTCAACCAGCAGATGATTAAAAATACCGGGGTTCCGGGGATCAATGTGGTAGGGCCGAGAAGCATTCAGGTGATCGTTGGAACCCAGGTCCAGTTCGTTGCGGATGAAATTCATAAAATCCGCGGACAGTAAGTATCTTTCCGAAAAAAAGCCGGGTCAGCTATTGACCCGGCTTCATTTTTACGCGCTCTTTTTTTTGTTTTCAAGGTTCTGCACCACAACAGCAGCGGAAGCATCCCCCATGACATTGACGCTCGTTCTGAACATATCCAGAATCCGGTCGATGGCTGCGACCAGGGCAATTCCTTCGAGAGGAAGGTTTACAGACTGCAGGACCATCGTAAGCATAATGAGGCCTGCGCCTGGAACGCCGGCTGCACCAATGGATACCAGGATGGACATGAGGACCACCGTAACGATGTTCGCAAAGGTTAAATCAACATTAAAAAACTGGGCAATAAAGACAACAGCGATTCCTTGATAGATGGCGGAACCGTCCATATTGATGGTTGATCCAAGAGGGAGGACAAAAGAGCTGACCTCTTTGGAAACGCCTAGGTTTTCTTCTGCATTTCTGATTGAAATTGGCAGGGTGGCCGAGCTGCTAGCGGTTGTAAAAGCAAAAACACCGGCCGGCGCAATTCCTTTTAAAAAGGTAATAGGACTCATCTTGCCCATTGTGCGCACTGCAATTGAATAGGTAACCAGCAGCTGAATTGAACAGGCAATGGCTACGGCAAGGATGACCTTCAGCAGCGGCATCAGAACCTCCAGCCCGTAATTTCCGACGATTGGAGCCAGGATTCCGAAAATCCCGATTGGCGCAAATTTCATGATCACGCCTGTAATCTTGTACATGACAAGAGCCAGTGCGTCGAAGAAATTTGCCAAAGGCTTCGCTTTTTCACCGACGGCTGTAATCGCAATCCCAAATGCAATCGCCACAAAAATGATCTGCAGAATATTTCCGGTACTGAGGGATTCGAACGGATTCACCGGGACAATGTTTAAAATGGTGTCAATTGTACCTGGAATCTCGGTCTTTTCGGCATTTTGGGTCGGCATCTCAATATCCAGGCCTTTGCCGGGAGAAATGGCAAAACCAACCACAAGGCCAATCACGACCGCCATAAAGGTCGTAGCCATAAAGTAGGCGATCGTCTTGCCGCCAATCGACAGCAGTTTATTGACGTTATTTAAGCTTGTAATCCCTGTAACCAATGATGCCAGCACTAATGGCACCACGATGAATTTGATCAAGCGGAGAAATAAATCTCCCAATGGCTGGACGACGGCTATTTTAGGACCGAAAATGGCGCCTAAAACAATCGCAAGCACAAAGCCAATCAGTATTTGCGTCAGCATCCCAAACTTTTTCACTGGTTCGCTCCTTTATCCTTTGATTACATCACCCGGCTCAAGCAGCGGCAGGTTTTCGATGTTAACTGTTTCCGGGTACTTGATTCCCTGTCCGGTGTTTAAGCATATGACGGTTTCGTTTTCTTTAATCCAGCCTTGTTTGCGCAAATTTTGCGCTGCGGCGAAAGTAGCTGCTCCTTCTGGGCAGATAAAATTCCCTTCAAGCTGTGCCACTTCTTTTTGTGCCTTGTCAAGGTCTGCTTCGGATACGGCAATGGCACAGCCATTTGTTTTATAGACCGCTTCAAGGACAAGGAAGTCACCGAGTGCTTTTGGAACATTGATTCCGAAAGCGCTGGTCTGCGAGTTTTCGAAGAACTCCGACTCTGTTTTTCCTTCTTCCCATGCTTTTACGATAGGCGCACAGCCTTCTGCCTGAACGGCCACAAGTCTTGGCAGCTTGTCTTCAGGAATCCAGCCCAGTTCCTTCAGCTCAAGGATCGCTTTATAAATGCCGATCAGTCCGACACCGCCGCCGGTAGGGTAGAGAATCACATCGGGGATTTCCCAGTTCATTTGTTCCAGGATTTCGTAGCCCATGGTTTTCTTACCTTCAATGCGGTAAGGCTCTTTAAGGGTAGAAGCATCATAAACGCCCTTTTCTTTTACAAGCTGGCCGACAATTTTACCAGCATGAGAAATCAATCCATTGACCAGGTGCAAATCGCCGCCGGAGACAGCCACTTCTTTCCTGGTAATATTCGGTGCATCCACTGGCATCACGATGGTTGCCTTGATCCCTGCACGAGCGGAATAAAGGGCCCATGCGGCACCGGCGTTTCCGTTTGTCGGCATTGCCAGCTGCTCTACTCCAAGCTCTTTTGCTTTAGAAATTCCAACGCTAGCTCCTCTAGTTTTAAAAGAACCGGTCGGAATGATTCCTTCATCTTTCATATAAAGATTGGGGATATCCATTTGCTGGCCCAATTTTTTCATATGCACAAAAGGAGTCATTCCTTCTCCCAATGAAACCGTGTTTTCTTCACTTCGGACCGGGAGCACTTCATGGTAGCGCCATAAGCTGGTATCACGAGTGGAGAGATCGGATTTCTTCCAATTTGCTTTCACTTCATCCAGATTGTAGCGGACAAGCAACGGTGCTCCGCATTCACAAAGCTGCTGCACTTCCTGGTCAGAATAAGTTTTATGGCATTTAGGGCATTCAAGGTGGGAAACATAACTATAAGACACAGTAAAACCTCCAATATTTATTAACTATTCATGTAAGAACTGAAAATACAATACTTGCTGAGTCTGGTTAAATAAAGAATATTATATAAATAGATTAATAATAGTAATCCTACTTGTCAACTTGCATTTAAATTTTGCCAAGTTTTCCAGGGTGTTTCTCTGAGGTAATGGAATAGAAAAAAGGGTTCCATCCTGTGGACACCCAAGGTATAAACGTGTTTATTTTTATAGCAGGATAGCGAAACACAGCAATCTGCGATTAATCTTTCTCTTAAATTGAGAATTTAGGGAAAGGTGAAATCCGTTGGGTCCCGGTACGACAGGGAGACTTTAATCAATCGTTTGATTAAGACCTTTTCCGTATGCTGGATGATTGCTATTCAAATCCGGTCTTAGCGAATGGCCGGGATTTTGATTTTAAGGGTGAATTCTTCCTCTTTATGGACAAAATCCAGGAATCCCTGGTGGTGCGAGACAATATCCTGGATCAGCTTCGTCCCGAGCCCTTCATGCCCTTCTCCTTTTGTTGTTTTTCCATAAGAAACAAATAAATGGTCCAAGATGGAAGCGGAAATTGGCAATGTGCTGTTCTTGCAGATTAAGAGAAACAGTCCGCTTCTTTTATAAAACTGAAGAGTAATCAGTGCCTGATCCTCGCGTTCCTGCTGCCATTCCTCCGCAGCGTCGATGCTGTTGGCCAAAAGATTGCCAATAAGCGCAACAAGGTCCTTGTCAGAAAGCGGAAGCGTCGACAAGGGAAGATCGAGGTCATAAACCAGCGAAATCCCGGCTGCTTTTGCCCGCCGGTGCATCTGGTGCAATACACCGGCAACAACTCCGCGCTCACCTTTTATCGAAAGGTTGGTCTCCTCATAACCTTCAACTAACTGGTCCAGGTAATCCTTCGCTTCTGAAGGCTGCCCGTGGTCCAGCATAAAATGGATGGAGGAAATATGTTTCAGGAAGTCGTGCCGTTCGCTGCGGATAATCCGGAAGGTTTCATTAAAATGTTCCCGTTCCTCTTCATATTGCTCAGCCTGCTTTTCAAGCCTTGCCAGCCTGCCCGCACCAATGATCCGGGTAGCTTCCAACCCCATAAAAAGAACGACAGGTATAAAATTCAGCCAAAAAGGTCCCTCAGCGGTATAAACAAGAAGGATTAAAAGCTGCATGACGAACAGCAGAAGATGAAGCCAGGTACCCAGCACCGGCAGCTGCAGCATCATTCGTCTATACAAGAAATAGCTTAGGATTCCTGCCACCAGGACTGTCAGATAAAAGGGAGTTTTCCATGATAAATTCATGACCATTGCCTGCAGATGGACAATCCCCATTAATGCTATATAAATCCAGTAAAAGATTGCCTGTTTCAAACCCGCCCCACCTTTAAAAATAATGTTTTTGCAAGAAATCCACTTTTTCCTTTGTAATCATTGCCTGCGCTTCAATCCCTTCAAATGCCACAATATAAGAGTTTTTCGCATAGAGGGAAAAGTTTTTGACATAGTGGATGTTAATGATGAAAGACCGGTGTGAACGGATAAAATCCCGCTCCCGCAATTCTCCCTCAAGCTCATTCAGAGTTTGATAGGTTTTAATCTGTTCGGTCTTTGTGTATATAGTGGTCGACCTGCCGGAGCGTTCAATAAAAATAATATCCTTCTTTTGGATAATATGAATATTGTTTTTCTGTTTTAAATAGAGACGGCCGGCAATTTCCGCGGAGCTTGACTTCTCAGCCAGGCGTTCAATCGATTTGATCAGCCGTTCCTTTGGATAGGGCTTCATAATATAATCGTGCACATTCAGTTCAAAAGCATGTACCGCGTAGCCGCTGTTCCCCGTAACGAAGATGACAGATATGCTGAGAGCGTGGGAGTGGATGATATCCGCGAGCTCATAGCCGGACAGATTGGGCATCTCAATATCCGCGATCAATAAATCGATTGTCTCTTTTTTAATATGTTCGTAGGCCTCCTCTGCAGAAGCAGTTGAGAAAATGATTTCCACATTGGGAATGCCGGAAACGATCGCATTTAATTTGTCCAAATCGATTTGGCGGTCATCCACAAGACCAATTTTCATAGTTAACGCCTCACTAAGCTGACTTCATACCGCAGGATGACAGCGATTTTTTCTTTATTTTACCATCATTTCAGCAAGATTTGGCATTTTCGCGACAACAAATGGATGATTCGCGACAGAAGTGCAGAATCAAAAAGGATTTGTTTGTAAGATAAAAACAAGAAATCATTGAACGGGGTGGAGAAATGATTGAAATTAACGAAGTGACAAAGCAGTTTCAGGATAAAAAGAAATTCGTAACGGCCTTAAAGCATGTTTCCTTTTCGGTAAATAAAGGTGAAGTCGTTGGATTGCTTGGGGAGAACGGGGCAGGCAAAACAACCCTGCTTCGAACCATTGCCACACTGCTTCAGCCAACGGACGGAACTGTTACGGTGTCCGGATATGACACCATTAAGAATCCAAATGAAATCAAGAAAAGAATCGGTGTTTTATTCGGAGGGGAAACAGGACTGTATGACCGCCTGACAGCCCGGGAAAACCTTGAATATTTTGCGGTTTTGTATGGGCTCAGCAAGCATGAGACGAAAGTGAGGATTGATGACCTGGCCAAAATGTTTGGGATGAGGGATTATCTGGATCGGAAAGTCGGCGGATTTTCAAAAGGGATGCGCCAAAAGGTTTCGATCGCCCGGACGCTTATCCATAACCCGGACATCATTCTGTTCGATGAACCGACCACGGGCCTTGATATCACTTCTTCCAATGTCTTCCGCCAGCTGGTTCACCAGCTGAAGCGTGAAGGCAAGACGATCCTGTTCTCGAGCCATATCATGGAGGAGGTTTCTATGCTTTGCGACAGTGTGGCCATGATGCATAAAGGGGAGCTGGTCTACCATGGAAATCTTCAGGAGCTTTATCAATCTGAGGGCAGCTCCGACCTGAACTATATCTTCATGAGCAAGCTTGTAAGGGGGAATGAGAATTATGCTTCTTAAAATATATTTAAAAGAATTGAAGGATTGCTTCCGCGACCGCCGTACCCTGTTTCTGACCGTCCTTCTTCCAATTGTCATGATGACCGGGCTAACGTTCTTTTATGAACAGCTGGTTTCCGGGGATGAGGGAGAAACCTATACGCTCGCTGTCGACCAGTCGTTTGGCAAGGAAGAGGAGAAAATCTTAGCCGGGTTTGACAATATTGACATCGTGAAATCCTCCGACCCGGAAAAAACCCTGGAGGATGGGGATGCTGCTGCCGCACTGGTCCTTAGTCCGGATTTTATCTCTAAGATCGAAAGCGGCCAGGAGGCCTCAGTTACCATGGTGGGGGATTCCTTCAGCCAGAAGTCATCCAATTTAATGTCCCTGGTCTCCAATGCCCTGTCCATTTATGAAAAAACAGTCATTTCCGAGCGGCTTCAGGCACAGGGAACAGACCTGAAATTAATTCAGCCTTTTACAATCGACCAGAAAGAAATGTCGGAAGAGGACCCTAATATCAATTTAATTGCCATGCTCATTCCCCTGATCCTGTCCATTGCCATTGGGATAGGTGCCGGACCGGCTGCCTCTGATCTATTCGCCGGGGAAAAAGAACGGAAGACAATGGAGGCCCTGTTAATGACGCCTGTCAAGCGCCCGACGCTGCTGTTTGCGAAATGGCTGACCATTGCAACCATCGGGGCGGTTACTGGGATCATTACTTTGATTGTGGTAGCGATTGAAATTAATTTACTGACGGAAAACCTGAGAAAGGCGGTTTCGTTTGGGGACAATGCCGGCCTGGTCATTGGCTTCGGTGTCCTTGTATCGGTGATTTACGCGATGTTTACGGCCTCGCTTCTAATGCTCACAAGCGTGATCGGGAAGACGGTAAAGGAATCCCAAAGCTACAGTACCCCGATTATGATGCTGGCGGTGTTCCCAACGATGATCACCACAGGTATCGGAGTCAATGAGTTAAGCTTTCAGCACTTTGCCATTCCGGTCCTGAACCTTTTCAGCCTGCTGAAGGAGCTTCTGTTTGGTGTCATCAACTACGAACATATCCTGATTACGATTGCCAGCAACCTAATTTGCATGATTATTATTTTTATCATCGGAAGAATCTTATTCCTGAAGGATAAGTGGGTCATGAATTAAAAAAAGAAGCATCTGCCAGTGGGGCAGATGCTTTTTTAATGAGGGGGAATACATTCATAGTTTGTCCCAGTTCCCTATTTATATACATCTATTTAAAAATAAAATAGGAAGCTATACTAGCAATCTTTCGGAGAATAAAAATTTCTGCTATTTTCCATGTATAAAAGTCTTATAAAAGGGAAAGATAGAAGTAAGAGTTACATAATGAAGGGAGGAAATGAACATGCAAATGGAAAAGACGTTAACAGACTTTGTCGAAGAAGACCGTTTTGAATTGCATTCCTACCTCAACTACTTATTAGATGAGCATAGCAAAGAAGACAATTCTTACAATGATCCTTCTCTATAAAAAAATTAACAAAGAAGCGGCCGCTGCCGCTTTCAGCTTGTGGAGAAAGGCACTATTTTTTCTTCCACAAGCTTTTTATTTGGTTCATTTTCTATATTTTTACGATTTTCTTCTTATTTTTAATTGG
>NZ_SLVV01000016.1 GCF_004340465.1 Mesobacillus foraminis
TTATTAATATCTGTTAGGGCGTATGTCAAAAAAATATTTTTTGACATCCCACCAACGGGTCAAACCGTTGATATATCAATATTTATAGAGGGAGGAAAGATAGGTAGAACCCATGTCTCTATCTATATATCTATGACTCTTTTATTCATCCGTAAATCTAATAAAAGTTGGTACCAGTATAGCAGGAAGAATCAATTTATTTTTAATAGATTTATTCAAAGGCCGTACATGAGTAAACAATTCTGGGGGGAAGCCAATAAGGCTTGAATTTGGTAGAAAGAATATATCTAAATCATATATGGCTAAAAACGGTGAAGTGACTACAGGTAAGGAATCCGATTTATAGGGATTAAACCGATGAATTGTAACTAAACACTCAAATACCTTTGGATAAGATACAAAAAAGACCCAGATTTTAAAACGGGGTCCAGGGGTACTACTCTATCCAATGATTGGGGGAAATCATTAGGTTAATTATATTGGTTACCTGAAATATTATATAGGGTAATTTTTCCTAAATTGCCATATAGTAAGTGGATATTTTGCAGAAAGGGTAATAAAGTAAAATGAGGTTAATAGTGGACCATTATCAAGATAAAAACGTTTATCATGTTTTTGAGAAAATTGAAAATCTAATTCGACGGAAATCAAGGCATGCTGGCCCAACGTCCCATTGGAAATGCCCCTTCTTAATAATCTACTTTCTTATTATTTTTACTTAAAGTAAATTGAGAGATTTGTACTAATTTTCAAAAAACCGTTGTTATTTATAATCTACAATACTATAATTATGAAAACGATTTCTTACGGAGGTGGTCTTTACCCACTGTTTAATTTTTTGTAATTGAGCAAACGTTTGCATGAACAATTAAAAAAGAGATTTTGGAAGGCTTCAAGTGAAAAAGACCGTTACTGAAAGTTTTTATTTTTAACCGTAACGTAAACGTTTACCCAATAAAGGAGTGAACGAAGTACGTAAACGTTTACCTAATTCTTTGAAACTTACGTAAACGTTTAAGTAAATGGTATCGATAGTTTAGGAAACGAAAAATGAGAAAAGGCGGGATTTCATTGAAAAAGTTGGTTAATCTCTCGGTCATTGCAATTTTAATATTCGTTCTCTCAGCTTGTAGCAAACCGGGCGGACAACAGTCAACATCGTCACCAGACAATTCGAACACAAAAACTAGCACCGTAGAAGAAATCAAACCGGAAAAAGGAGCACAGCTTTTACTGTGGGACAATGACGATTCAGAAGGAGAATGGGCAAAATACGTTGCCGAGAAGTTCAGAGAAAAATACGATGTCCCGGTTAAGGTCGAGGTAGTATCACATACGGATGCTCCGGGGAAATTGCAGACAGATGGACCTGCTGGGCTAGGCGCAGATGTATTCAGTGCAGCAAGCGACCATGTTGGTGCAATGAATACAGCCGGTCTCATTTATGACAATTATTATGCAGACGAATACAAGGCTCACTTTTTGGAAGGGGCGATATCAGCGGTATCAAACAAAGATGTTTCAGGTGAATCAAAAGTCTATGGATTTCCGACTTCTGTTGAAAGTGTGGCCCTTGTTTATAATAAAGACCTACTTGACAAAATGGGCTTTAAGCCGGCCAAAACAATGGATGAACTGATTCAGCAATCAAAAGAATTTATGGCTGAGAATCCCGGGTCATACGGGCTTATGATTGAGCCAGGCAACTTTTATATTAACTATGCATTCCTTGGGGGAATGGGCGGGTACATTTTCGGTGAAAACAACACCGATCCGAGTGATATCGGTTTAAGCAACGAAGGCTCTGTGAAGGCAGCTGATTTCGTCAAGAAAATTCGGGATGAAATTTTGCCTCTGAAAAAAGAAGACATAACAGGTGACGTAGTCTCCTCCTATTTCAATGAAGGGAAGCTACTTTATAACATTACCGGTCCATGGGCTGTTAATGGGTTGCAGGAGGCAGGTATCAACTTTGGCATTTCCCCAATTCCGACCTTGCCAAATGGCGAGGAACCAACGCCTTTTTCAGGGGTGAAAGGTTATTATGTAAACGCGTACAGCAAGTATCCGCAAGCCGCTACCTTACTGGCAAAATTTGCGACAAGCGATGAAATGTTGATGAAGCGCTTTGAGATGACTGGCCAACTTCCACCAACGCAAAAACTGCTTGATGATAAGAAGGTCAAAGACGATGAAGTTAATGCGGCTTTTGCTTTGCAGGTAGCCACAGCTGTTCCGATGCCAAATATCACAGAAATGCAATCGGTTTGGAGTAGTATGGAAATGGCCTTCACATCTATCTGGAATAACGATACAGATTCAAAAGAAGCCCTTGATAAAGGGGTTCAGCAAATCAAGCAGTCGATAGCTTCTCAAACAAAATAACAATCAACCGGAGAGCTGGGACAAGCCCGGCTTTCCGGTTAAGGAGGATCAAATATGAACTCTCTACGAAACGAAGAATGGGATAAATCAATAGGTACAACATCTCAAAATGTAAAGAAGCAAGAACAAAAACCTGCTTCACCTAGGAAAATTTATAGACCCAGCGCTAAAAAGGCTGCCATTCTCTCTTTATTGTTCATGGGACTTGGCCAACTGTATAATCGGCAGATACTAAAAGGGCTTAGCTTTGCAGCGTTGGAATTGTATCTTCTTGTTTTTTGGACCGTACCGTTTCAGTGGGGGATGTGGGGGTTAACGACACTGGGTGAAACACCGCAGGGTAGGGATGGATTTGCTATTGTCCAGGGAGACCACTCCATTTTCTTGATGATAGAAGGGATATTATTTCTTATTTCTTTCCTCCTCTTACTTTGGTTTTACTATTTTAATGTCCGTGATGCTTACAAAGTTGCCCTTAAGAGACAGCGGGGCATTAAGTCCAATGATGCAAAGGAAATGTTTAAAAACATATGGGATAACGGGTTCCCTTATTTGTTGTTGACTCCCTCTGTTTTGTTTACGGCATTCTTGACCATTCTCCCCTTATTGTTCGGTGTGTTGATTGCATTTACTAACTACTCAGCACCGAATCACTTAGCTCCCAAAAGCCTTGTGGATTGGGTAGGCCTGGATACATTTGTACAGTTGTTCCAGATGAAAACGTGGAGCACTACCTTTTATGGAGTATTTTCCTGGACAATCGTCTGGGCCATTCTTTCTACCGTGACGACGTTTTTTTTAGGCCTTGCGTTTGCGATTATTTTGAATCAAAAAGGGATCAGGTTTAAGCGCTTTTGGCGAAGCATGTTCATTCTGCCATGGGCCATTCCCCAGTTTATTTCTATTCTAATTATGCGAAATATTTTTAATGGTGAATTCGGTCCGATCAATCGGTATTTGATTGACTTAGGCATTATTAATCAGGCGATTCCCTGGCTTTCGGATCCATTTTTAGCTAAGGTGACTCTAATTGTGGTTAATATGTGGTTTGGCTTCCCATTTTGGATGGTTCTCATGAGTGGGGTATTAACGAGCATTGATAAAGAACTTTACGAAGCAGCCGAAGTGGATGGAGCAGGGGGTTCACAAAAGTTTTGGAAGATTACCATGCCGCTCATAATGTTTGCTACAGCACCACTTGCCATTATGTCGTTTGCAGGTAACTTTAATAACTTTAATATCATTTATTTAATGACAGAAGGCGGACCAGTCAATATTGATTATTCTTATGCAGGGTCCACCGATATTTTGATCAGTTGGATTTACAAACTGACACTCGATAACAGCCAGTTCGCTGTCGCTTCATGTGTATCGATTCTGATCTTCATGGTGATCTCCATATTTTCAATCTGGAATTTCAGACGCACAAGGGCCTTTAAAGAGGAGGACATGATGTCATGACAAATATCAGTTTAGGACGAAAACTCGGCCATGCACTTATATATGCTGTATTAATTTTGACCACAGTAGCAATTTTATATCCGGTTATGTGGATTGTATCCGGTTCGTTGAACCCAGGAGACTCATTATTTACAACCCGTTTCATACCAGAATCTATTTCGTTTGTTCACTATCAGTATTTGTTCAATGAAACCGATTATCCGCTCTGGTACTGGAATACGTTTAAGATTGCCTTTTGGAATATGATATTGTCGACGATTTTAGTGGTAACGGCGGCTTACGCTTTTTCCCGGTTTCGTTTCCCCGGCCGAAAACAAGGATTGATGGCGATGCTAGTCCTTCAAATGTTTCCTAGCTTTATGGGAATGATCGCGATTTATATCTTACTATTGCAGGTGAATTTATTGGACAACCACTGGGGGCTGATCCTCGTTTATGCAGGTGGGTCCATACCATTTGGTGCCTGGCTTGTGAAAGGATATTTTGATGGCATACCGAGAAGCCTGGAAGAAGCCGCAAAAATAGATGGTGCCAGTGACGTAAAGATTTTTTATAAAATTATGATGCCGCTCTCTACGCCAATTTTAGTGTTCATTGCGGTGACGAATTTTATTGGCCCCTGGATGGACTTTATCTTTGCCCGTCTTGTTTTACGCTCGGACGAAAAAAAGACGCTGGCTGTCGGATTGTTTGAGATGATTACAGGCCGGGCCAATACCGAATTCACAAATTTTGCGGCTGGGGCGGTGCTCGTTGCAGTGCCAATCACAATTTTGTTCTTTATTTTTCAGGACCATCTCGTTAATGGACTAAAAGCAGGAGCAAACAAAGGTTAGGACCATAGGAGGAACTTTATGCTGAAGGAAGCGATATATCATCGTCCCAAAAATAATTTTGCATACGCGTACGATGAGCAAACCATTCATATCAGGATACGTGCGAAAAAAGGTGATTTAACAAAAGTCGAGCTCATATATGGAGATCCATATGTCTGGAAAAATGGAACGTGGCAGCGCGATATAATGACGATGCACCTGGCAGGTTCCGACGGGCTGTTTGATTATTGGTTTGCTGAAATAAAACCCCCTTTCCGCAGGTTGCGGTATGGGTTTAAATGTATGAGTGAAATAGAGGAGACTTACTACACAGAGCGAGGCTTTCAGGAAAAGGAACCAAGCCGTATTGATTCCTATTTTTGTTTCCCTTTTTTGAATGCTGTGGATGTCTTTAAAGCACCAGAATGGGTGAAAAACACGATTTGGTATCAAATTTTTCCTGAGAGGTTTGAAAATGGCGATCCCCAATTGAATCCATTGGGTACGTTGCCATGGGGCGGGAAACCATCCCCCCAAAACTATTTTGGTGGTGATATACAGGGAATTATCAACCGTCTGGATTATTTAGATGAACTGGGGATAAACGGTATTTATTTAACACCGATTTTCAAGGCGGAAACGAATCATAAATATGATACGACGGATTATATGGAGCTAGATCCGCAATTTGGTGATAAGAAATCATTTGCGGAATTGGTGGAACAATGCCATAAGCGTGGCATCCGTGTAATGCTTGATGCTGTATTCAATCATAGCGGAGCTTCCTTTGCTCCATTTAAGGACGTGATCAAAAACGGGGAACGTTCGGACTATAAAGATTGGTTTCACATTCGTAAGTTTCCTTTAATAGAAGAAGGCCAGTTGAATTATGATACTTTTGCTTTTGCTGAGGTCATGCCAAAATTGAATACGGAAAATCCGGAAGTTAAGGATTACCTTATCAAGGTGGCAAAATATTGGGTGGAAGAATTTGGTATTGACGGCTGGCGCCTCGATGTGGCAAATGAAGTGGATCATCAATTTTGGCGTGAATTCAGGCAGGCGGTGCATTCTATAAAACCGGATGTATATATACTGGGAGAAATTTGGCATGACGCAATGCCTTGGCTTCAAGGAGACCAGTTTGACGCGGTCATGAACTATCGATTTACTAATGCGGTCCTTGACTTTTTCGCAAAAGAAAAAACGACCAAAAGCGAGTTTGAGCAAGAAATTACTCATGTATTGCAGTCGTACCCAGAGTCTGTGAATGAGGTGGCGTTTAATTTACTGGGCAGTCACGACACTGAACGAATTTTAAGCATTGCGGAAGATAACAAAGAAAATCTTTTACACATGTTTCTGTTCCAATTGTCTTTTCCAGGGTCACCGTGTATTTACTATGGTGATGAAATCGGGATGACTGGCGGAAATGACCCCGGCTGTCGGAAATGTATGATTTGGGAAGAAGGCAGGCAGGACCGGGGTCTGTTAAAAAATGTCCAAGAATTGATTAAACTAAGAAAACAGGTACCCCTGTTTGGAAACGACGGTGCTTTCCAATGGACCAATTTGCATCCGGACATAATCAGTTATACGAAAACAAGCAGTGATGAACAGCTGCTTATTATGATTAACCGGGGGACTGAGCCATTGAAGGTAACGGTTCCGAACGACTTTTATGGGCAGCGTGATATATGGGACCAGGAACAGTTAAGCGATCATACAACAATAGAAGGAAAAGGGTTTAAGCTGTTGTACCGCAAAACAAAGATGGTCCCGGTAAATTAGAGGATTGTCATTGGTATGATGCCGTGATACGCTTTTCACGTAAACGTTTACGACATATAGAAAGCAGGGTACGACATCGTGCATACAATTAAAGATGTAGCAAAGAAGGCCAATGTGTCAATAGCGACGGTCTCGCGCATTGTTAATAACCAGTCTGGTTATTCCGAGGAAACGAAAAGAAAAGTGCTAGCAGCGATAAAGGAGCTAAACTATCAGCCGAATGCTTTGGCTCGGGGGCTGATTAACAAGAGGACGCATACAATAGGCGTTTTACTGCCTCATTTCATCAATGCATTTGGCATGGAACTCCTTCACGGTATTGAAGAAAAGGCACATGAAGAAGGGTTAAGCGTCATTATTTGCTCTACTGATTCATTTGGTGCCAAAACAATGAAATACTTGCAAGTTCTTAATGAAAAACGCGTAGACGGAGTTATTATTATTGGGCCCAAGCTTGAGGAAGAATACTATGATTATGTAAAAAGAATGGCCGTGCCGGTAGTATTGCTTGGCACTGAAAAGTTTGACAATAGGCTTCCATCTGTTCAAGTCGATAATCGGGCAATTGCGTATTCGGCAGTAAAGCATTTAATTGATAAAGGTCACGAGAGAATTGGAATGATTGCATTCCATGAAAATGGCCCGAGTTTGAGGGCGGATGGATACAGGAAGGCTTTGGAGGACAACGATATAATCTTTAATCAAGAGCGTATTGTGTTTAGCAGTGGCTTCGCTTTTGAAGATGGTGTGCATTTTTTCAGAAAGCTTATGCTTCAGGCACCCGACATTACAGCGGCTTACATTATCAGTGATGAGATGGCTGTGGGAGCAATAACTGCCGCTGACAGACTGGGAATAAAAGTACCACATGATGTATCGATCATTAGTCATGACAATTTACGAGTTGCGGATATGTCGATTCCAAAATTAACGGCAGTTTCGCTTCCACTTAGAAGAATGGGTCGGACAGCGGCGGAAAAGGTTTTTCAAATGATACAAACAGGTAGACCATCTGAAAGTTCTATTATGCAGCATGAAATCGTAGAAAGAGATAGCGTGTGTATGCTGGCGAAAGCCGTTAGAGCGAAGCAGCCATGTTAATTTAACCGGACAAACAGCCCCACATAGCTTACAAGAGATTTTCACAATACTAAAAGCATCTCACTTAAGCGGTGAGATGCCTTTTTAGCTATAAGTTTAGAATTGGAAGAGCTCTTAAATTAGGTTTCAAGGCACTAATTTGGGAAAAGGTCTTCACACAGATGTTGTTCAATACATACGTTGGTATTCTTAATATGGGAAGTTATCGATCCATAGAACCAATAATGTTATTATTAATATTTTGGTATTTATTAATATTAATAATTATAATGTTTAATTCGTTATCTTCTAAGCTAACTGTTATGAATAACATTCTATGGCATTCTTAATTGCTTATGAGGCTTTATCCTTAGAGGCTAGGTTTATAGGAGTTTTATCAGCTATAAATACCGATTACCTATAGATTCTTTAACGCTTCCGTTAACCGCAGGAACTCATCCTTGTCGTGATTTATGAGAGAATGATCAATCAGTTTCCGTATCTGAGTCTCGCGAAAGTCATGAAGGGCTTTATCGAGGAATAATTCAGCCAGTTCAGAATCGGTCTTCTTTTGTGCGTTGGATGAAATAAATGTATCGTTATCCATGTAGCCACCTCCTTAACTTTTGAATTATGCCATGACGTCCCCCGACGAATAATTTCCAACTGTAGTTTTAATTTTAAGGTACTCCTTTACTTCCGAAATAAACGAAGAGTATTCCCGTATGAGGTGCAGTAAAGTGTTCTCTACACTGGCAGGGTAAGGTTTTCCCTCTTTTAACATGGACGTATATCTGTTCACTTGTTTTTCAAAATAAATCAAAACATGATATGGGCTATCAACTAAAAGATTTTTCATGTAACAAATCACTTGTTCTTCAAGAAATGCAACTCTGTCAATTTTTGAATTCTGATTCATCAATTACCTCTCCCCTATCAAATTATTATCAATTCAGGAATAAAATATGTTCTATTACTATACAGCATTAGAACATCAAATAATGTTGCATTTTGTAAGCGTTTTTAATACATTTTTTATCAATTAAACCCTTATAACCTTATTCTTTTCTAAAATTTTTATATTTATACATATTTATATTTTTGTAACCTTTAAACGGAAACGACATTTACCTAACATTAAATATAAATTAAAACGTAGTTTATCCTTTTGTGTTATTTCTAGAAATGCTACGGTACAATTACCATGCTATGATTGAAGCTATGTAGGGATTAATCTTGTTCAGTATCCTGGGGGTAATCAGCGGCCGTTTTTATCAAAAACAAAATAATTTAAAACGTCCATCCAACTAGCGATGGATTTTTTTGTATTCCATAAAGTATAGTGCTCGTTTATATCAGACGTTGTTGACTGCGCCCTAGAGAGATAAAGATAACAAGCAATGTCTTATTCCGGACAAAAAAAGTGGGTGTATAGTCAATTTATATAGAGGTCACATTAAATAATCAAATCATACTAAATAAATGGATATGATGTTAAAAAAGTGACATATTCGATTATGTAAGTATTTGTTAGAATTAAAAATATAAAGATTGTAAGCGCTTACCACCTTGTGTTTTTCATTTTTGAAGAAGAAAATTCTAGTATTTTTGGATACCAGTGTTTAATTTATCGGTTGTTCTTTCGGCTTTATAAATTATAGAGAGGGATTCCGGATCAAATTACTGGTTTCGAAAAACCTAAGACGTAAGATGTGTTAAAGGATTATAAATAAAGGGGGAAAATGATGGCACAAATAGTACAAGCCGATGTTAAACAAGTGGAGGTAAAAAAAGCAAGGAAGGTAAAGGTTAATAAGATTCCTTGGAAAAAGGAAATAAAGAAAAATTGGCCTTTATATGTATTATGTTTACCATCTCTAGTTTTCGTTATCGTTTTCTCCTACGCTCCGATGGGCGGTTTGCTAATGGCGTTCCAAGACTACAAGCCCTGGCTGGGTATTTTAAATTCACCATGGGTAGGGTTCGACAACTTTGCTAGAATCTTTGAATTCCAAGAATCAAAACAGGCCATCACTAATTCAATTGTGATTGCCGTAATAAAAATTATTTGCGGTATTATCGTCCCAATCGTTATGGCCTTATTATTGAACGAGGTCAGGAATATGGGGTTGAAAAAGGGGATCCAGACTTTAGTTTACTTGCCTCATTTTCTTTCATGGGTGACTGTTGCGGGGATCATGCTGGATATTTTAGGCCTTGAAGGTGGCATCAACCACTTCCTTGCCAATTTTGGGGTCGAACCAATATTCTTTCTTGGGGATCCTGATTTATTTAGATCCACGGTTATCATCAGTGATATTTGGAAGAACTTTGGATTTGCGATGATTGTGTATTTGGCAGCCATTTCAGGGATTGACCCTACTTATTATGAAGCCGCTGAAATGGATGGTGCCACACGCTGGCAACAAACACGGCATGTTACATTGCCAGGTATGATGCCGATCATTATCGTGGTGTCCACATTGAGCCTTGGAAATATTTTGGATGCGGGTTTTGACCAGATCTTCAACTTGTACAATCCGCTCGTTTATAGTACGGGCGACATCATTGATACGTATGTATACCGCGCATCTTTATTGAGTGGCCAATATGGCTTCGGTACTGCAGTAGGTCTATTTAAATCCGGTATAAGTCTGATACTAATAATCGTTGCCTATCGGATTGCTTATAAGGTTGCGAATTATAAAATATTCTAAGGAGGAATGACGGTGTCACATAAATCAAAGGGATATAGAGTTTTTTCACTATTTAATAATATATTCCTTGTCATCGTTGCATTGACATGCCTACTGCCATTGCTCCATTTGTTTGCGCAATCATTAAGCAGCAAGGCGGCGGTTAATGGCAATTTAGTCTTGTTTTGGCCAGTGGACTTTAATTTAGACTCGTATGTTAAAACTTTTCAGAATGATAACTTTGTCCGCTCTATGGGAATATCAATTGTCAGGACAATTCTAGGGACTGCTATTAGTATGTTCCTGATCACAACCGCTGGATATGCATTATCTAAAGACTTCCGCGGACGGAACGCATTAATGTGGATATTTATATTTACCATGCTGTTCTCTGGTGGGTTAATTCCCTCTTACATCCTTGTTACAAGCCTGGGGATGAAGGATACCATCTGGGCATTGGTTCTCCCTGGTGCTTTTGGGGCTTATAACTTGATCCTAATCATGAACTTCTTTAAGACAATCCCGAAAGCACTGGAGGAAGCAGCACTTATCGATGGTGCTTCATTCTTCACCATTCTATGGAGAATCTTTTTGCCACTCTCCCTTCCAGGATTAGCGACTGTTGGATTGTTCATCATGGTGGGTAACTGGAATTCCTGGTTTGATGGAATTTTATATATGTCAAATACCAATAACTATCCATTGGCTTCATTTTTGCAAACGATTGTAGTACAAAGTTCTGCACAAAATATGGCTTTAGATCCAACCGCAGCAAAGGCCATGTCAGAGCAAAGTATCAAGGCCGCACAGATTTTCATTAGTACCTTACCTATTATCCTAGTTTATCCATTCCTGCAAAAATACTTTGTTAAAGGTATTGTGATGGGTTCAGTAAAAGAATAGATAAAGGTTTTGAAATTTTTTACTAAATAAATATAAAGGGGAAATACGATGAAAAAAAAATTAAGTCTTATCTTCACATCTGCAATCGTTGCTAGCACCTTGCTCACTGGCTGCATGGAAAAGGGAAATGATGCCGCTTCGTCATCGGCACCGGCTAAATTAAAGGATGGTAAATACGACCCTCCAATAACAATGACCATTGCGAAACAGCAGGATGAAAATGCCGGGAAATACAAAGAAGGAGAAAACATCGATGATAACGTGCTAACCCGTTGGGCCGAGGAGAACCTTGGCATCAAAACGAAGACAACTTTATTAGGCGGAGATGCCGCAAACTACAATACCAAGTTACGTTTGGCACTCACTGGCTCGGAAAAACTCCCTGATGTCGTCCCAGTTTATGATACACAGTTGATGAGTGACATGATTGAATCCGGACGTGTCAAAGAAGTAACCGATGACATTAAAAAATATATGCCAGAACGGATAAAAAAAGTTTATGCACAATACCCTGGAACTTTTAACCCTCTTGTCAAGGACGGCAAAGT
Source organism: Mesobacillus foraminis (assembly GCF_004340465.1). Lineage (GTDB taxonomy): Bacteria > Bacillota > Bacilli > Bacillales > Cytobacillaceae > Mesobacillus_B > Mesobacillus_B foraminis. The sequence goes on from NZ_SLVV01000016.1 coordinate 11,680, forward strand.
TTACGGGCTGGCTATTTCCCCCAACTTAACCGAGGGTCAAGTTATGCTCATCCGTCAAGACTGGTTGGACAAACTCAATTTGAAAGCCCCTACGAATATAGAAGAATTTGAAAAGGTTATTGCGGCCTTCACAAATGATGATCCGGATGGAAACGGCAAAAAGGATACCTACGGATTTACGTTCTCCGGGAAGGATTCCTACAATACCGGTTGGGTTAGTGACCCAGTGATGATTTTCAGTGCATATACAGGCAAGAACCTGCCACATCAATGGACCGAAAATGGCGGAAAGGTTAATTATGGCTCTGTTGCAAAAGGCACGAAGGAAGCTTTAGGGAAACTTAGCGAGTGGTACAAGCAAGGTTACTTAAACAAAGAGTTGGGGACTCTCGGCGCGTGGGATGCATTAGCTGGTTTCACTGAAGGAAAAGCAGGTATCATCATCGGCCGTGCATGGCTATATGGAAGTGTAAAAGACGTAGAAGCGAATGTTGAGGGAGCTAAAATCAAGGCTTATCCGTTTATCAAGGGTGTAGATGGGGGCAAGACTTATCAATCAGCCCAAAATAATGATGGTGTCTTCATGTTCAACAAGGACTTTAACAACATGGAAGCATTCTTCTTATATTATGACAAACTTTATGATGCGGCATTTGGTACCGGTGACTTCCAACATGGATTCGCGGAGGATTATGACTATGATGTTGTGGACGGGAAAGTAGTCTTTGATCCAAAGCAATTTGACCCTCCAATGAATGAAGTGCAGGGAGTCGGCAAAATGTCATTTACGAAAAACACTCCAAGTGTTGATGGTCCAGGCAAATCTTTCTATGATGTTTCCAATGGGGTTAAACCTGATAATGGTGTACTTATGAGAGCCGATGCAGCAGATCCAACAACCAAAGAAGGTTACGTAATCTCTTATGAAAACCGTGATACATTGGTTCCAAACGCTTTCAATGGCGCCCCTACAAAGACAATGGAAACATCGTGGGAACAATTACAAACCATGGAAAAAGAGACGTTCACCAAAATTATCTACGGAAAACTGCCACTGGATGCCTACGATGATTTTGTAAAAGATTGGCACGAAAAAGGCGGTAAACAAATAACGGAAGAAGTGAACGACTGGTATAACAATGCAACCAAAGGCGATATTATGTCGAAAATGGGATTGAATTAGGGTTTTGCTAATGGTGTCAAAAGAGGAATCTGGAAAGATCCAGATTCCTCTTTCACTAAAACAACGGTGGATGCAAATCTATAATGCATAGGTATAATTTTTTATTTATAGTCAAAGGTTCAATTACATCATTATAATAATATTAAAGAAATAGGAGTTGGGGTCAGTGAAGGAACTCGTAAATGGTGGGAAATGGTTGGATCAAGACGGAAACCTTATACATGCCCATGGGGGTCATATACTATTTTATAATGACTATTACTACTGGTATGGCGAAGACCGTCGGAATCATTATTATGTGAGTTGTTATCGTTCCAAGGACTTATTCACCTGGGAATTTAGGAATCATATCCTGACAACTGATAGTCCAACTTCGGGAATGCGTATTAGAACCAAGCTGAAATTAAAGCGAGAAGATGGTGGCAAAGTCAATTTGGAACGACCTAAAGTTCTCTTTAATGAAAAGACGAAACAATTTGTTCTTTGGGTCCATTTTGAAAACGGAGAGAATTATAAAGAGGCGGCCTGTGCAATTGCAACTAGTAACACACCGGATGGGGATTTTACTTATCATGGTCATTTCAATCCATTAGGCTATATGTCTCGTGATTGTACCCTCTATCAGGACGATGACGGCACGGCCTATTTCATTTCTGCAGCCCGTGATAATGCAGACCTCCATATCTATCGATTACAGGATGATTACTTAAATATTGAAAAACTGGTCGCACAATTGTGGCAAGGTGAGTACCGTGAAGCGCCTGCTGTCATAAAAGATGAGAATGTTTATTATATGTGTAATTCTTTTTGTACTGGATGGGCTCCTAATCAGGGCAAGTTTGGTTTCGCGAAAAAAATGGGAGGACCTTGGAGTGTATTACAGGACTTCGGCGACGAGACCACCTATTTAAGCCAGCCAGCTTTTATTTTAAAGACCCAGGATGGACAGCTCTTCTATTTTGGTGACCGTTGGGATGCGAAGGACTACTTTAACTCCAGCTATGTGGTATTGCCATTAGAAATTTCAAACCAAAGGATGGCTATCAATTATTATGAAAAGGCCGTATTAACCGATTCGGGCAAAATCAAATTTACTAATGAATAAGTAAAAAGGATGTGAAAGGGATGAAAAAAGTAAATATGAAACTATTTATTTATTTTTTCATTTTTTTCCTCCTGCTGACTTTAGGTTTATTTTTTGTACAAGATCTTTTAGGAGCAAGGACCCTCAAAGAGAATTTGATTCAAGCGTCCAAAAATCAGATATCCTATACAGACAAAATGCTTCATGTAGGTATTAATGAAGCAAATATGTATGGTGTCCAGTACACAGCAGACCCGGCTGTTCGGTTCTATCAAAGTCAAATAAAAGAGTTGGGCATCTATGATGCACAGATGAAAAAAGTGGCTATTTCAAATCGGTTAGATGACCGGCTCCTCTCAAGTAATGCTGTGGAGTCCATTGCAATTTATTGGAAGTCGAGCGATGTATTTATTAGTACTTCACCGGGAAGGTTTACAAAGGATATCTTCGTAAATGTAACGAAGCGGAGATGGCAAACCATTAATGACGGTTTATATTTTTTCTCCGTTTATCCATATATACATCAACCAAAAGATCCGAAAAATATCCAATATATTGTAGGAGTCAAAATCAAGACTTCCTATTTAACTAGCCTGCTTGAAGAGTCCTTTAATGAGAGCGGCTCGAAAGCATTTTTCTTAGTCAATAGACATTCTGTCATCAGTGATCAGAGTGTCAGCAAAGCTATCGTGGAAAAGATTAAAAAAAATGCTAGGCCTGACCCCGAAAAGGTTACTGAGTTTAATTATCAGACAGGTGATAATCAATATTATATTTTAACGAAGTATATCGAGCCCATCGATACCTTTCTTGTCACTTATACCCGGACGAATGAATTTTTAAATCCACTTAAGCAAATTAACCAGGTGTTTTCCTTAAGTATTGTCGTTATCTTAGTCATTGGACTAATTTTAATTTTCCTGTTCTATCGAAATTTCTATCAAAATGTTCATTTGTTAAGGACAAAGTTCTATCAAGTTGAACAGGGAGATTATAGCGCAAGGATCACTGATAAACAAAATAATGAATTTAACAGGCTTTTTAAGGGCTTTAATTACATGGTGATTCAAATCCAAGCCCTTTTTGCTTCCCTAAAGGTCGAAACTGAACTCAGGAGAAATGCGGAAGTGAAACAGTTACAAGCCCAAATCAATCCACACTTCCTCTATAATAGTCTCTTCTTCATCATGTCAATGGCTAAAACGTCACCCGATGCGGTTATAAAGATGAGCAAGCACCTGGCGGAATACTATCGGTATATGACAAAGAAAGATTCACAAGAAGTCACTCTGGCTTCTGAATTGGAACTTGCAGACCATTATTTATCCATTATGTCTTTGTGTAAGAGGATTGATTATGAAATCAATCTTCCACCTGAGCTAAGAGAGCATACAATGATGCCCCTCATTATCCAGCCAATCGTGGAAAATGCAATACAACATGGAATCGAAGAGCGTCAAGGTGCTCACCGTGTTTCAATCAATGTTCAAGCCCTAGGCTCCCTTGCCTTAATCACCATCTCCAATGATGGAAAGGGGCTTACACCGGATGAAATCCAGGAACTCGTGATGAAAGTTGGAAAGGCGCAACCCCCTAGAGGGAAAAACGGAGTTGGCCTTTGGAATGTTAATCATCGCCTTATAAATACATTTGGTGAGGAAAGTAAGTTGAATTTCATAACAAATGACTGGGGGGGCTTATCGGTTTCGTTTCTTATTGATTTTTCACTTACTGGAGGAGTAAAACATGCAGTTGCTAATAGTCGATGACGGTCATTACATTGTAGAATACCTAAAACACTTACTGGACTGGGAAAAATTCGGTATAGAAACTGTTCAGACCACCATAAATTCAGTGGAGGCCAAAGAAATATTAAATCGGAACCAGATCTCGATCCTCATCACGGATATTCGCATGCCCGAGGTGTCCGGAATCGACTTGCTGCAATATATCAATGAGAGAAAGCTAAGGACAAAGGTGATTTTTCTCTCGGGGTATTCAGATTTCGAATACTCGCAGAAAGCGATCCGATTGGGGGCAGTCGATTACTTGCTAAAACCGGTGGACAAAGAGGATTTGGAAACCGCGATGAATCAGGTGGTTAAGACCATTGATCAACATTGGTTGGAAAAGGACCTTGCTTGGGGGGAGTTCGATGGCCTTGGTTATTTGCTTTCAGTCGTCTGTGAACATCGATTTTTAATCAAGGATTACAATCTGTATGATGGTGCTTTGAAGGGGAAACAGTTTTGCTTTTTTCAAGTCCCACAGATACCAAAGAAGGATGAAATGACACTTAGAGACAATAACAGCGGTTTAGACGCCTTCATATGGTCAACCGGTTCGAACATAGCTGGAATTGTGTTGAATTCACATGTTGAGGTACTTGAAAAGAACATTGAGAATATCACCTTTTCAGAGTGTTTCGAGTTCAGTAATAAAAATACCGTCAGGCATTTTTTCTACAAGTTTTTCTTTCAAGAAAATGTAAGTACCAGTGAACTTGAAATGCTGCGTAATTGTGCTTCATTTACAAAACTGGAAGAAGGAGAATGGGGATATGCCAAAAAAGATATCCTCAAGGAATACTCCCGAATGATTTCAGTCAAACAAAAGACAATCTATCTTCTTGAATTGATTAATTTCCTCTACTTTACTAATAAAAGACTGCCATCTGCCAACGTAAAAAATTGGATATTTAACCAGTTGACCAATCCAGATGCCGCATTTCAATCCATTATACTGGACACAGTTGAAATCCAACGAAACGAAAGGTTTTCCAAAGGGGACATAATCGATACCATCCATACATTTATTGATGACCATCTTGGTGAGGATATGAATCTAGATGATTTAGGAAATATCGTTTACCTCCATCCTGTTTATCTATCAAAGCTCTATAAGCAGGAGACCGGTGAAAACTTATCGACTTATATATCACGGAAGCGTTTGGAAAAAGCGGCAAAACTATTGAGGGGCTCCAAATTACATGTCAATGATATTTCCCAAATGGTCGGTTACAAAAAACCTCAATATTTTATAAAACAATTCAAGTCACAGTATGGCATAACACCTCACCAATACCGCAGAGAAAAAATTAGGCAGGGGTAGAAACTTATGATAAAGTCAACAACATTTATAACAAAGTGGGTCTATGCGGTTGTAAGGATAACCCTTATGTGGTGGATAGCCAATTTCCCTTACTTGATTCTCATCTTTGCATCCTTCGGTGTTGAAAATGAAGGGCAAATTGGAACATTAATGCTGACAGGATTAGTGTTTTTGCCCTTTATCATGGTTCCAAGCACCATTGGTACACTGGGGGTTGCAAGGGAATTTTTCAAACGTGAAAATGATTTTCCACTCTTCCTGACGTATTGGAAATACGTAAAGCGAGAATATGTAACTGGCATGAAAGTCGGTATGGTTATTATGATTCTTATGAGCCTGTTTTATTTACAATTCTCCTATTATTCTATGTTGCTGGGTACTAGTTCGGGGTTGGTATTTATTCTTTTTATGTTTATGGCTGTTTTCTATTTTATCTTCCTGCTTACCATACTAGTCGATCGTTCCAACAGTCTCATAGGCTATTTTAAGGTGACTGGCCAATTAATGAGCAGGCACCCTGTATTGATGATTTCAATGATGCTTGAATCTTTTTTGGTCATTTATTTAAGTGCGATATTTATGCCCTCTCTGCTTATCTTTGGTTGCCCTGGCATTATCGTACTATTGGCAACACATTTTTATAGGGAGTGTATAAGGCAAGAGGAAAGGAAAGAGACACTAAGTATAAGAGAAGATCAAAGGGTTTGACATTGGTCTGACATTTTTCAATGATGGGAGAGTGAAACTGTGAAAATCATTCCAAACCAAAAATGTTATTCCTCAGCAGGGAATGTGCTACACCTTTCAAAAAGCGGCACATCATTACCTCTATCAACTGAACAAGGGCTCCCGCTTACAGGTGAGCTCCTAAAAGAATATCGATATTTCATTATGCGCCTTGAAAATACCACAACGGAGACCCTTACCTTACAGGTAGACTTCTATGAAAGAAGCAAATCAGTGAATGAGGAAGCGAACTTATCCATTGCTTTTGATATTCTACCAAGCTCCGACGTTACGGTTCCTATCAGTTTGAGTTACTTAAACAGCCAACATTTGTTTCCACCTAGGACTCCGGGAAGACTGCGCATGATGGTTTCGGGTAAGCCGCTGCTAAAGGAAAGTGTGGCAGCTGTTCTTCTCAAGTCTCGGCCCTTTTTCGAGGACAGAAAGATTCAACTAAAGGAAATATATCTTAGCAATGAGGAAGAGGCAGCAATTCATGACCCCAGAACCTTAATCGATGAATTTGGACAATGGAAATTGAAGGAATGGCCCAAAAAAATTGATAGTCGCAAAGAACTCAATTCCTTTTTAAATGAGAAACTAAGAGAAGCGGAACAGACAAACGAGAATTTAAAATCTGAAAAATGGTATCATTCCAGTGGCAATATTAAGAACTTGTCAAAGACAGGGTGGTTCCATACGGAAAAGCAAGATGGGAAGTGGTGGCTTGTTGATCCGAATGGAAGGACTTTCTTTTCGAGTGGAATTGATTGCATCAATCCAGGAGCGGTCACGAGGGTTGATGTAATGATGCCATACATCATTGAAACCTTGAACATGATGGGAGTCAGTAAGGATCAAAAAAAATTTGATTTCATGTTGAAGAATCTAAAAGAAGCTTTTGGTGAGGAGGATTGGTGGATTTCCTGGGCTAAAATCATAAAGAGTTATCTTCATAAGTGGGGAATCAACACCATTGGGAACTGGTCGTCCGTTGAATTTATCAAATGGGCTAAAATGCCGTATGTCATTCCATTGGATGCATTTGTAAAAGACGGATTCCCGAGGACAGAAAATTGTATTTTCAGGGACTTCCCCGATGTGTTTGCAACAGAATACGAAGAGAGAGCCAATAACTACGCAAAAGCTCTCGAACCTTTCAAAGATGACCCTAATATGATTGGTTATTTCATGAGAAATGAACCTGAATGGGGTTTCGTATACAATCTAAACATTGCGGAGGAAATGCTGGCCACCCCTTTTCTTAGTGCTTCAAAAAGGGTTTTTATTGAACATATGCAAGAGAAATACCAAAATGTTGAATCATTCAATGATGCATGGGGCTTAAACTTAAGGGATTTTTGCGAATTGTGCACACCACTTCCGAAGGCCTCTATCCTATCCATTTCTGCCTATCAAGACTTGTATGATTTTTCCAAGCTCATGATTCGCCGTTATGTGGAAATCCCAGCAAAGGCATGCCGTGAAGTGGATGGCAACCACCTGAATTTAGGGATGCGTTATTCATATATTGCAAGTGAATTAATGCTGTCAGGGTCTGAGTACTTTGATATTTTTTCAATCAATTGTTACCAGGAGACACCTTTAAATAAAATTGAAGAAGTGGCAAATTTCATTGATAAACCTGTGATGATCGGGGAGTTCCACTTTGGGGCGATTGACAAGGGTTTAACGGCTACAGGTATTAAAGGGGTACCCAATCAAGGGGAACGCGGACATGCGTATAGATACTACATGGAGTCTGCGGCAAGCCATCCCAACTTTATTGGCGCTCACTATTTTCAGTTGAATGATCAAAGCTGTTTGGGAAGGTTCGATGGGGAGAACTATCAAATAGGTTTCTTGGATTGTTGTTTACAGGAATATCATGAGATGACTGAATATGTCAGAATCGCAAACCAAACTGTACTGGATATACACGAAGGAAGAAAAACTCCAACTACTAAACAAGCAAGGCAAATACCGCCAATTTTTTGTTAAAGTCATTTTTTATACTTGCTTTTATGAAACGACAAGAACCTATTGGCATTAAATCTCAAATTTATTATGTAAATAATAACGAAAGGGAACTTGAATAATCAAAGAAATAATTGACAGAAAAATCAGATTATGTTTAAATGAAAGCAATAAATCGTTAGGTAATAGGTGACCAGGGGGAATTTATGGAAATTGATTATACGGATCCTAATATAATGTACTTTGTTGGAAATAGTAATCCTCCCGTAAATACTTCCGTGAAGCAGACTTTTGGGAATATTGCTATTGGATTGTTAATAGATATAAGGACATCAACTATTCTTGATGCCAGTATCACTTTAGTCAGCCCGCTATCAATGGAATTTATCCGAGCGCAATTGGTTGGCAGGAATTTGGACTCCGAGATAGAAGAAATCATTAAAAATGTAGAGCGGTACCAGGGGCCTGCATTAAAATCCATTATTGTGGCATTACGGGCAGTACATAATCGATATCGAAGTTTTATTTATTCAAATGAAAAGGTAAAAATATGATCATAACTCCAAACGGTGGTTATTTGCTTCGGTTAACTGAGTAGGTCCCCTATAAGGATCTATTTATCCATTAGCCGAAAAACAAGAGACCCGATGTTTAAGGTTATTACAATCTTAAATTCGAGGGTCTCTTTTTGTTTTTATTTTACTCATGATTTGCTGAAATACCGTTATTGAGAAGGAAAGGAGATCAGAAGTGGATACTTTGGTGGAATCCGGCAGAGAAATCCCAGTTTCAGTTAAGACAGATATTTTAGTTGTTGGTGGCGGGGCTGCAGGGTTGGCAGCTGCCGTTACGGCAGCTAGGCATGGTTGTCATGTATACCTTATTGAGAAGTATGGGTTCCTAGGAGGAACATTAACATCGGTCACCCTAGGCAGCTTTTGTGGAATATTCACCGTTACAGAGGATGAAATCATTCCAGTAGTGAAAGGTTTTCAAGAAGAGTTGATTGAGTGTCTAAAGAAATATGAAGGAGCTCTCCCCCCAAATCGGTGGTTAAAGACGGCATCAACTCCTTACGATGTATCCATTCTTAAAAGAGTAGCCGACGAACTTATTTCAGAGGCGGGTGTTCGGATTGCCTATCATACTCAGGCCGTCTCTATTGTAATGGAAGGGGATCAGGTCAATGGGGTCATCGTTGAAAATAAAAATGGCCGATCTCTGATTAAAGCGAAGGTCGTTATTGATGCATCGGGTGATGGGGATATAGCGGCGATGGCAGGTGCTCCTTATCAGGTTGGCAGCAATGGCATTACACAGTTTCCGTCTGCTATGTTCCGAATGGCCAACGTTAATCTGGAAAAAATGAATGAACTGACGAGGAATGATTTTCAACATTATTTTCAACAGGCAAAGGATGATGGATATGACTTGCCTCGGCTCTCGAGCGGGATTCACATTACCCCTCTATACGGAGTAGTCCATCTCAACGTAACGAAAATAGCCCGGGAGGACGGAAAACCTATTAATCCGCTTAGCGCAGAAGACTTGACCTTTGCGGAAATAGAGGGTAGAAGGCAAGTATTCCTCTATGAAGAGATTCTTCGCCGATATGTTCCCGGGTTTGAGAGAGCAAAGGTAGTCGATATTGGATCTCAGATTGGAATACGGGAAGCAAGGCTGATCGGAGGCGAGTACACGCTAAGCAAAGAGGATATTTTGTCATACAAAAGGTTTGATGATGTGATTGCCTGTAGTGCTTGGCCTCTTGAAATCCATGGTTCTGACAACAAGACCACATGGGTATGGCTGGAACCGGGAAAGTTTTATACAATCCCCTATCGTTGTCTTATCCCAAGAAACATATCGAATGTGCTGACGGCAGGGCGGAATATATCAACCACTCATGAGGCACAAGCTTCCACTCGGGTATCGGCAGTTTGTATGGCTGTCGGCCAGGCCGCGGGAAGTGCCGCTTATCTGGCGCTTGGGTATCAAAATAAAGTCAGGGATATCCCAATTGATCACCTTCAGTCACTGTTAAAAGCACAAAATGCATTTCTAGGTTAATAAATTGAAAGCCCTTACCTAGAGGCGGATGTTATAGAAATGATAGATTAGGAGGAAGAAACATGCTAAGAAGTAATCTAAAACCAGGTTCTACCAGCTGGGCGGTAAGAAGGACTCAGTGGAAGTTTTTAGGGTTATCGGAAGAGGATTTTGAACGACCAAAAATAGCTGTTATCAATACTTCATCGACCTTGTCTTCCTGTTACATTCATCTCGATGATATTTCAGAAAAGGTCCAGGAAGGGATCCGCAGGGCAGGAGGTGTTCCTTTTGAAATCAGGACGACGGCTCCCAGTGATTTCATTACGAATGCAGGCAGAGAAGGACGTTACATCTTGCCAAGCAGGGATTTAATCGTAAATGATATCGAGGTCATGGTTGAAGGGGCGTTGTTGGATGGCATGATCTGTTTATCTTCCTGTGATAAGACCGCTCCCGCCCATATGATGGCAGGTGCGCGCCTTAATATCCCCACCATTATTGTTCCATGCGGATACAACAAGGGAGGCATGTGCGGAAAGGCGTTTGTGGATATTGACGATGTTTTTGAGTCGGTTGGTAAGATTTCAAAAGGGGATCTTTCCGTTGACCAGCTTACTGATATGACCAATGTTGGAATTACGACTCCAGGTGTATGTGCGGGAATGGGGACAGCCAATACCATGCACATACTAGCCGAGGCATTAGGGATGACATTGCCGGGCATCGCTCCGATTGCCGCGAACAGCCCGAAGCTTTATGAATTTATTGAGCGTTCCTCCCGAAGAATTGTTGAAATGATTCATGAAGAGCTGACTCCCCGAAGGATTTTAACAGTGGAAGCCTTTGAAAATGCGGTACGAGTTGCATTGGCGATCGGTGGATCAGTCAACTCATTGAGACATTTATCTGCGGTTGCTGCAGAAGCCGAACTTGACGTTAACATAGTCCAGGTATTTGAACGGATTGTGGAAGAGTCTTCCTTACTGGTCAATGTCAGGCCAAACGGTCCAGACCATATTGAGGACTTGGAGCAAGCGGGTGGTGCCATGGGGGTAATGAAGCAATTGGAAGATAAAATCAATCAGGGCATTCTCACCGTTTCAGGAAGAACGGTTGGTGAAAATTTACAGGAATTAAAGGAAGTGGATGAAAAGATTATAAGGAGCTCAAATGATCCTTGGAGAAAGACCTCTGGCCTGGTTATTTTGAGAGGAAACCTTGCGCCGGAGGGAGCCATTTCAAAGGCATCATCGGCTCCTGAGGACAAACAGTTTTTTGAAGGTACAGCAAAGGTTTTTAATTCTGGGACAAAAGCAATTGAAGCATTGGAACAAGGGGCTATCCAACCAGGGGATGTAGTCGTAATTCGTGAAGCAGGGCCAAAAGGAGGTCCAGGAACTTTACTAACCGCTTCTCACTTTATCGCTTCTTTAACAGGAGCGGGGATGAATGAAGAGGTAGCTGTCATTACAGACGGACAGAACTCTGGTTTGAATAGAGGGATTTTAGTCAGTCAGATCATGCCGGAGGCGGCGGAGGGTGGGCCATTAGCTGTAGTAAAGGAAGGCGATGCCATTCAGATTGACCTAATAAATAAGAAGATAAATGTTCTTATTAGTGATGAAGAGCTACAGAATAGGCTTGAAGAGTGGGTGCCAACCGAAAAGGAGGTTCCGCGCGGGTGGTTGAAAATTTATCAAAAGGTTGTTCAGTCTGGCAATAAAGGGTCTATTTTACTGGAGTGACTGTTTCATCCTTCAAGACTCTTTTCACGATCAACCCACTTTCCAGTATTAAACTGAATAGTCAACCTTGAAATGAATGCGCTTTCGCATTGGGGTAGCGGGCCGAGGTTGAAACATTAATACGACCATAAAGGGTAACGAATAGGGGGATGTTAAATGGCTGATATAAATACTAATCTAAATAAAGAAAATCCGGTGCTTCCATCAACAGATGTCAGTGATGAACAGCTGGGGGCACCGATTCCCAAAACCTTTTGGGAGTATATAAAATCCTTCGGACCCGGAATCGTAGTAGTATTAACCTGGCTTGGTGCCGGTGATTTAGTGGACTCTTCCCTGGCTGGAGCCCATTATGGGTATACTCTTATGTGGGGCCTGGTCTTGGCCCTGGTCATGAGATATATTCTCGTCGATATCATCGCGAAGTTTCAGTTGTTAAACATTCAAGGATTGTCCATAATGGAGGGCTACGGTAAAATTTCACCCATCATCCCTGTTATTCTAGGGATAGGGGGAGTACTGTTGGGTCACTTTTACGTGGCCTTCCTTGCAAAGGGTGTTGGTGAATCGATTGCTCTCCTTACGGGTACCGGGAGTACTCTTCTTTGGGCAACCGTCGCAGTTTTTGCTGGATTTCTCATAACTGGAAGATCGGTTTATTCCTATTTAGAATTAACCGAAAAGATTGTATTGGCGATCATGGCGATTAGTTTGATTGGAGGGGCTATGCTAGTCGGGCCGAGTTGGGGTGAAATGGCCAAGGGTACCTTTACCTTTGATGTCCCTGATAAAGTGGGGTCCTTTGATGCACTCCTGATTGTTGCTTCCCTAATAGGGGCAGTAGGTGGATCACTGGCCAATCTGCTGTATCCGACTTTTATGAAGGAAAAGGGCTATATCAGGCCTGAACATAGGAAGGTTCAAAGGTATGATCTGTTGTTCGGCATTTTCATCATCATTGTGTTGGACTTGGCTGTTTGGGTAATAGGAGCGGAAGTACTGCATCCAAGAGGCATTGAAATCACGAGTTTCCAAGGTTTGGCTGAAAGTTTAGGGATGGTATTAGGGCCATTAGGTACAGTGATTATTTATCTTGGTGTATTTGGTGCTTGTTTTAGCGGGGTGATTGGTTATCCAGCTGGATTTCCGAAGATGGGGATCGAAGGAATTTACATTGCCAAACCTGAACGGAAGGATAAGTACTCCTCCTATAAAAAAGATCCAATTTACCGTCTTTATTATTTTACTGTCCTATTCTTGCCTTTAATTTGGTCTATACCGGGAATGCCGGGATTTATTTGGCTGACGGTTGTCGTAAACGCTGCCCAGTTGATCCTATTGCCCCTTGTTTCCATTGGTTTATTGTACTTGATCAATCGCAAGGATTTAATGGGCAAGGAAGCAAGAAAACCTTTAGACAATGTCTTATTGCTGTTTTTAACAGCATTGGCCCTTTGGGGAACGTATCAAACAGCCGTTAGTTTATTTTCATAATTTAAAACCTGCATGGTATTAGTAGGAATCCTCGCCTTAGGGGATTCCTCTTTTTCTTTCTAAGCCAAAGGCAAGGATTGGAATATTATCGGTTATAATCGGATGGATTTCACGTTAGCAATTTTAATATAATCCATGTTTAAAAGGTTGATACAACTATTTAACAGGGTGGCAACAAAATATTATGACCATTTTTTTAAGTTTGTTTTCAATTCTTAGATATTTTTAGACATTGAAATGATAATCGTCTTACTAAAATGCTTGATGAAGTAGGTTTGTAACGCCTACTCCAACACCTAATTGGTGGCGTAAATTTCGATTTCAACTATTATTATTAATGTTTTTGAATATATTAATGGCAACAATTATGTTATTGATATTGATAGTATTAAAGTTGCATTCAAACCCATGAATTTATCAATTAATCTTAGTACAATATGATGTATTATGTTTTCTTAATACTAATTTAACTCTCCGTAACTACCAATTTACAATTCATAAGTAAAATGGTTATGAACTTAGTATAAAATTTCTAGCGTTCTAATAAAAGGTGAGGAGCAAGTGTAATGACTGACAAAAAGAATCCAGAAGAAGAGGTTAATTGGCTACAGGGTATTTCACCTAATGAGAATATGAATCGTAGAGGATTTTTGCAGAAGACAACATTAGTAGTGGGAGCGGCTATGGGTGCAACATTAGTAAATTCATTACCTGGGTTTCCTGTGATGGCAGCATCCAGTAGCGCCGTAGGCAAGGCAAAAGGAAGGAAACCAGATATCGTTTTCCCTGTTATTAGCGATGTACATATTAAATCCAATAGTAATGATAATCTGGATAAGTTTGTATCCACTTTAGAACAATTGAATGAAATTGCTCCAATGCAGGATGCTTTTGTCGTTGTAGGTGATTTAACGGAGAATGGGCACACAGAAGAATACGATAAATTCTTTTCCGTTTATAACGCAAGGAGACAAACAAAAGCAGCTTCCTTGGTAGCGATTGGTAACCATGATTACTGGAACGGGTTAGCGGTACAGGATGCGCAAAAGAGATTCCTTGAAAAATCCTCCATGGAATCGATTTACTACCATAAAGTGATCAAGGGTTATCATTTTATTGTCCTCGGAACAGAGGATGGAGTAACCGAAGGAACCTTTTCGGTTAAACAAATTGAGTGGATGGCGGACAAGTTGAAGCAGGCAAACAGTGATGATCCAAAAAAACCAATTTTTGTATTTCATCACCAGCCGATAATGGGGACGGTTTACGGCAGCGAATGGGGCTTTTCTGAAAATCGTAATCTATTTTACGATACTTTAAAAGCCTATCCTCAGGTAATTTCCTTCTCGGGTCATACTCATTACCCACTAGACGATCCTAGAATTATCCATCAAAAGGATTTTACCTCTATTGGAACCTCAACAGGTGCCTATTTGTGGCTTGACGCTGGAAGGGTCCAAGGGGAAGTGCCAGAGGGCGTGAATGTTCTAAACCAGGCCCTCATCGTTGAAGTCTATAATAATAAAGTATTGATTAATCGTCGTGATATACATAACAATGATTGGACAGGGGAGCCGTTTGAAATCTCCCAACCCGCCAAGAAGAATAAGTTTATATATACTGACGACCGGGACAAAAAAGCACCCTTCTTTACAAAGGATGCAATGATTTCACTAATTCATGACAAAACGACGGCTGCCAGTCTTGCTGTTATGTTTTCTCAAGCTAAAGATGACTTGTTGGTCCATGATTACAAAATGACTGTTGTCAATATGGGAACAGGAAAAATAGAGAAAGAGATTCTAGGCTTTTCTGAATTCTATAAAGATCCTGTCCCTAATCCTATTACACTACCTATTGATGGATTAAAACCTGATACTTTATATGAAATTAAGGTAATTGCAATTGATGCATTCGGCAATGAAAGCAATAGCTCATTGAGAGTGCTGGGGAAGACGTTAATGGTAAAGGAAAAAGTAAATATATAATCATTCATTGCAAGTAGATTTTAATAAATTAAGGTGTAACCTGGATGCAGTGATGACTGAAAGAGAGATTGCTGTCTCTGTGTCAAAGTTGTTCTCCCCAATATATATACAACTTCTTTCGTGATAAGAATTTCTGTGCACGACAGATAATTTGGCAGGAGGGGCTATATCATTTGTGCTGAGATGGAGACGAATTTTTACCTATGTTCATAAGAACGTAGCTTTCTTTTATAAATGATGAGTGGAAGGGTAGCTTATTTCATGATTTCGTTGTGTTAAAGGAAGCAGGAGAAAGATCGTCTGCCATTAAATATAATTGTTTTATTGAAGCACTTTTGATACGATAAAAGTATTCTTAAGAAGTGGAGGTTTTTCTTGTGACAGCATCTATGAGATTAAGATTCCCAACTTTCATCCGTTAATTAAATACGTTTGAAGGCTCTGCCTACGTTCAGAGTAACGGGATTAGTCTGTCTATTTTTAAGGAAACCTAAGCTTGACGGTTATTTAAAAGAGGGAACAATGTTCCTTCTTTTTTGTTGTCTTTGAAAAGTGAATGAATAGAGCGGTATGATCTTATGGATGTAGGTGAAGCAAATAAATTTTTCTATAGAAATGAGCTGTTAATCAATGAATCAAATAAATAATAAGATCAAGGAGAACTGGTTAAAGAATATCATTCTCTTTTTAAGCAGCCAGACGATCTCACTATTTGGATATTCCCTGGTTCAGTATGCAATTATGTGGCACATCACGTTAACAACAGAATCCGGGTTGATGATGACATTGTATATTCTTTGTGGGTTTATCCCGACCTTTATTTTGTCACCAGTTGCTGGGGTTTGGGCTGATCGCTATAACCGTAAGATGCTGATTATGTTAGCAGACGGACTTATCGCAATTGCAACTCTGACCCTAGCTATTCTCTTTTCTATGGGCTTTGATGCAATTTGGCTGCTTTTTGTAATGGCAGCGGTTCGTGCGTTCGGAACGGGAATTCAAATGCCGGCGGGTAGGGGCTATTTTACCGCAGATTGTCCCTAAGGATAAACTGACGAAGGTGAATGGAGCAAATGGCAGTATTCAAGCCATTATTATGTTCATATCTCCAATGGTTAGTGCGGCGCTATTAGGACTGACAACAATTGAAGTGATATTCTATATAGATGTCATTACAGCAGCCATTGCCATTGTTACACTTCTGGCCTTCTTAAAAGTTTCTGTACATGAGAAAGCATCAGAAAAACAAACAACAAGCTACTTTAGTGACTTTAAACAAGGGCTGCACTATGTGAATACCCATGATTTTCTGAAGAAGTTCTTCCTGTTCTTTGCGGTATTCTTTGTGTTAATGGCACCAGCATCATTTTTGACACCTCTTCAGGTAACACGCAGTTTTGGTGACGACGTATGGCGATTATCAGCGATTGAAATTGCCTTCTCCATTGGCATGATGGTAGGTGGGGGTATAATCGCTTCCTGGGGTGGCTTTGAAAATAAAATAAAAACGTTAGGATCCGCAAGTGTCATTATGGGCGTTTGCACATTTGCACTTGGAGTGGTTCCATTCTTTTGGGGTTATTTAGCCTTCATGGCTATATTCGGGGTTGCATTGCCCATTTTTAATACACCAGCAACGGTTTTATTACAGGAGAAAGTAGAAGAAGATTATTTAGGAAGAGTTTTTGGTGTAATGGGGATGATTTCAACCTCGATGATGCCACTTGGAATGCTGATTTTTGGACCAATTGCTGACATTATCAAAATTGAATGGCTGCTGGCAGGAACTGGAGTGTTTATCATCATACTTGCCGTACTTTTAGGACAAAACCAGGTATTAATTGAAGCGGGAAAGCCTGCATTTAAAAAATCATAACTTCAAGAAAAAATAATTTAAGTTTAAAACTCATATTAACGTCTCTACGTAAAGTAGGGGCGTTTTTATCTAGAATAAATCTTTGGTTAAATGCAGTGGCTCCAGTATCAGGCATCCCTGGGAGCTCTTTTTAGCTCCTTTGTAAAGTTTGCCCTTAAAGTACCTATAAGAATAGAAAAAACTGCTTTTAGTCATGTTGGTAAGTTCTGTTGTGAATTATATAACTCAATAAGCATATGTATTTAGGGTAGAAATAGTTACCCATCATATTATCA
The DNA here is from genome assembly GCF_004340465.1 of Mesobacillus foraminis. GTDB lineage: Bacteria > Bacillota > Bacilli > Bacillales > Cytobacillaceae > Mesobacillus_B > Mesobacillus_B foraminis. Next base: position 29,191 of record NZ_SLVV01000016.1, read on the forward strand.
CAATTTGTATAGAAAATTTGATTCGTTCTTTTCCAACTTCAAACCCCGCTATCCGTTCAATTGAGTAGGCACATAATTAGGTTTTATAAATGTTTATAGACCACTCAGTTTCTCAAACCCAAGAAAAAGGAGGACTTTATTGATGGCTGGAACAACCTCTCATACCTGTAACATTGAGGTTACTTATATCATGCTGCCTGGTGGACCATGTATCTCTGAATTAACAGATGATTTATGCTGGGGACACCCAAATGTTTAGGCGCTTTCACGTAGTGGCCATCCCCATTAGAATAGTGCTAAATAATTTCGGCGATCACAATCCGAATGGACGAATGTATGTCCTGAAGGAAAATGAAGACGAAGTAAAGAAACTGGTCAAGGAAAGTCCATTTGCTTCGGTTGAACTTGTTCAGCCCCTTACCATACGGGCCAATGAAGGTGATTTGGTCGAGATTATATTCGAGAATCAACTGCCATTTGCTATCGGGATGCATTTTCAACTCTCGGACTATGATGTAAAGTCCTCTGATGGCTCGAATGTGGGTTATAACCCTAGTTCTTTGGCAGAATGTGGGGAAACCATCACGTACAAGCTCGATGCTTTGACAGAGGGGATCCACTTCTTCACTGATCTGGGAAATGTGTCAAGCACAGAGGATGGCTCAAGCATTCAAGGTCTTTTTGGTGCACTGATTGTGGAGCGGAGAGGATCCTGGTGGACGGACCCAGTCACAGGCGGTCCGATTGAAAGTGGTGTTTTTGCCGATATCCATCATCCATTTTTACCCTCCTTCCGGGAGTATGCCTGGTTTTTTAATGACGAGATGGAGGTAGATGATTTAACTGGCAACCGTCCCCTCGACCCCATGACTAATCAGGAGGCTGAATCTTTTCATGGCGTCAATTATCGTTATGAACCTCTTAGAAACCGTAAAAAATTGATCGAGGAAGGCATCGTCAGCCCTGAGCTTGATGGAGAAGAGGTCCACCATGATTCCTGGGTATTTGGCGACCCTTCAACTCCGATTCTCCGGGGATACCGCGGCGACCCAGCCGTCATTCGCTTGATTCATGGTGCGTCAAAAGAGACACATGCCTTCCACTACCATGTCCATCAGTGGCAAAAGGATCCACATAATGAATTATCCGAAATTATTGATGCCCAGGCCATCAGCCCTCAAAGCAATTATGATGTTGTCCCGTTATATGGTCTTGGCAGCCTGCAGGGAGCAATTGGCGATGTCGTCATCCATTGCCACTTGTATCCACATTTTGATGCAGGGATGTGGGGAATCAACCGGATATTCGATACCCTTCAGGACGGCAGCCAATGTTATCCTAACGGGGTGCCGATTGCCCCGCTCCAGCCTTTACCGGACCGCCCATGTCCGGCTAAACCAACTAAGGAGCGACCTGGATTCCCTAACTTCATTCCAGGAAAAGTTGGTTGTAAAGCCCCAAGGCCTCCGCTTGGAATTGTAGGCGGAAGGGAAATGACGGAGCTGGAAAGAAATGCAGCTGTCCCAAATGCGCGACCAGGAGCGGTCTTTGTTGACTCCTGTCTCGGCAACCCTGTTGTCGTTGAATTTAATGTCTCGTTGATTGAACTCCCCATCATTTATAACCGCCAGGGGTGGCATGATCCGAAAGGAAGGGTATATGTACTGGACGAAGAACTGGATGATGTCCTCTCTGGCAAAAAGGAACCTGAACCCCTTGTACTCCAAATCCCGGCAAGCTCCTGTATCCGCATGAATTTCACCAACCGAGTGCCACATGTCCTTGATGGAGATGCGTTCCAGCTCGTAACAAGGACATATGAGAATGGATTCCATATCCATTTTGTCAAATTCGATGTCCTAGTAACAGACGGTGCGAACGTAGGGTGGAATTATGACAGCTCGGTGCTGCCAGGGGAAACGATTCGGTATGAATGGTATGCGGACACGGAATTAAAAGCCTTCTTCTTCCATGACCATCTATTTCCTGGTTCTCATCAGCAGCATGGTGCATTCGGCAGCGGTGTCATCCAGCCGCGTTTTTCACGCTTTTTCAACCCAAGAACTGGAGAGGAAGTGTTCCATGGTACCCAGGTGACTGTACAACATCCATTGATTCCGGACTATCGCGATTTTGCATTGTTTGTCCAGGACTTTGCCCTTTTATTTGATAAAGACGGCTGTCCGCTCCAGCCTCCGCTGTTCCCTGGCTCACAGGAAGACCCCGGTGTTTTTGCCGTCAATTACAAAAATGAGCCCTTGCAGTTCCGGCTTGGGAAGGATTGCGACCCTGCCTATTCCTTCAGTTCTTTTGTCAATGGTGACCCAGTCACTCCGATTCTAATGGCCTATGAAGGGGATCCCATCCGGATACGGTTGCTCCAGGGAGCCCAGGAAGAGTCACATAGCTTCAATATCCATGGCTTACGATGGACGATTGAACGCCCTGACAAGGATTCCATCCTGACGTCACAGCAACACCTTAGCTTATCGGAATCGTTTACTCTAGAAATGGCGATTCCGAGGGCAGGGGATTATTTATGGGCATTCGAGGATGAGGAAGATGTGTGGCTTGGTACCTGGGGCCTGATCCGGGCTTTCGGTCAAGAGGTTGAGGATCTCATCCCATTGTCGGACCGTCCGCTTCCTCCACCGAGGACAACACCGCTTCCCGAAGTGACGGGTAAGCCTCCTGAGCTCGCTGATCCTTTAAGTGTCTTGCCTCCCTTGGCACCCCTTGATGCACCTGTCCGAAGATACCGTGTCGTCGCTTTTCAGACACCAATTGTGTATAACAACTATGGTGACCATGACCCGTTCGGGATTGTGTTTGCACTAGAGGAAGAAGTAGAAGATATTTTATGCGGGAGCAAAAATCCTGAACCTCTGGTGTTACGGGGAAATGAAGGTGATCTGATTGAAGTCACGCTGACCAGTCGCCTGGAATTTGAAAAGTTTCCCTTCCCGGATGGCATTCACCCGTATCCGCCAGTTAAGGAACAGGCTTTTTATCCGCCTTCTTTAAGGATTTCGCTTCACCCAAATTTAATTGATTATGACGTCAGAACATCAGGTGGGGTTACGGTAGGATTCAATCCAGATCAGACGGTAGGACCTGGGGAAAGCATCACTTACCGCTGGTATGTTTTTGCTAATGTCGGGACTTGTGCGATGTGGGATGTAGCGGATTTGCGTAATCACCGTTCATTTGGTGCGTTCGGAGCGTTCATCGCAGAACCCCGTTTCACATCCAACTATCTGGACCCGCACTCACTAGAGCCGATAAAGGCAGGAACGAATGCAGTCATAGAACACCCAGTTTTGGGAAGATTAAGGGAGTTCGTCCTCATCATGCATGATGGTGTCAGGCTAGTGGATAAGGAGGGTCAGGTAATTATTGATCCTCTCGCAGGTGTCATTCCTGAATCGGAACCGGGTGAAGAAGTGGATACCTATGACAATGGTTCGCGCGGTTTCAATTACCGCTCTGAAAGACTCATCAACCGTTACCGGGAACATCCAGTCTTGGCGGACTTATTCAGCTCAAAAGTTTTTGGAGACCCATCAACACCTGTATTTGAAGCTTACCCCGGAGATTCTGTTGTCGTTCGTCTGACCATGCCATCAGAGCGTCGAAGGTCTCACACCTTTCACATTCACGGCCATAAGTGGAAATTCGACCCAAGGGATGTCGATTCTAGAGTCGTTTCATTTGTGGGTCATATGGTCCCAGGGGATGCACAAGACTTGCAGCTGATTGGAGGGGCTGGTGGAACCTTCAATTTCCCTGGAGATTATCTTTACCGGTCAGGTAATGTGCGGTGGGATATCGAACAAGGGATGTGGGGAATCATACGAGTTCATGGCAGCACCAAACCTCATTTGCCAAGATTGGAGGAATCTTAATATACAGTAAAATGGATGAAAATCTGTCTTAAAGAGTAACATTTAACCCTCTAAAAAAAGATAACGAAAAAAGCTGCCTTCACTTAAAGCCATGGCTATATTCGGGGTTGCATTGCCCATTTTTAATACACCAACAACTGTTTTATTGCAGTAGAAAGGAGAAAGTAGAAGAAGATTATTTAGGAAGAGTTTTTGGCGTAATGGGGATGATTTCAACCTCGATGATGCCACTTGGAATGCTGATTTTCGGACCAATTGCTGACATTATCAAAATTGAATTGCTGTTGGCAGGAACTGGAGTATTTATCATGATACGCCGTTATTTTAGGACGAAACCAAGTATTAATTAAAGATTCGTAACTTCAAGAATAACTCTTCAATTAGTTAATACCTAATAGTAACGTCTCTACGCGATGTAGGGACGTTTTTGTGTAGAATAAATCTGGGTAGTGTAGTGACATCATTATACATCGAGGGTAAATTACAATGAAGCGAAATGATGAAATGTTATTGATTTTGCTAGGAAGAATCAAGTATCTATACATACATTTCAGATATGTTAATTTTCTGGAAGCAGAAATAAGTGTTAAAGGGGGATTCTTGTTAAGAGGGAGTTCATAGTTGACTGAATATTATGTAATATGTTTATAAAATTAATAATGTTATTATTAACATTATTATAATTGTTATTATGTTTTAAAGCAGAAAAAACTATTAGTTCAAAATTAATAGATTTGTAACACGGAAGGGAGAAATCAGGATGGAGAAAAGTTCTGATCTTGTTCAAGTCCATAACTGGACGAAACCCAACTTATCGTTTGCTGCCATATTCATGAATACAGGGAAAAGCATACAAAAACCTCCCGACTTAACGGAAGGTTTGAAACAACAAAGGGTAATGGCAGAGAACCTGGTTTCACTTATGTGCTAATACACGATTAAGCAAATTTTTTATATAAAAGAGTACCTTTATTAATGATATTTCCTAACAATACGGGATTATTAAGGGTATTAAGATGGATAAAGTCAATCTTGTGTAAAGTATTAATATCCTCCTGAACTTGTACTGCTAGGAGGTTAAACTCCTTATCACTGATGCCATTGGTCTTAATAGCAATATCGTAATCCGAATGTTCGCCCGCAGTACCATTGGAACGTGAGCCAAATAAATATGCTTCGTTGACGCCCTGGCATGATTCCAGCAATGAAATAATCTGTTGGATCACAGTATCCTCACTCATAAGGGCGGTATCCTTTGTTTTAATGTTTGTAGGAGCGTGACTAAAATATGTACATGCTGCGTAGTAATCCGCTCACATACAAGTAGCGCCATTTTTTCATCATAAGTATGGGATGTTATGTTTCTGTCTGCAATCATGCTGAGCCAATCTTCCGAATTGCTAATTAGGCCAATGCTGTAAGCTTCCTTAAAAACAGCTCGTGGTGAATTTGCTTCCACTATTCCTTCATATTCCAAAAAAGATTTCATTAGCTTCCAAGCCAACTCATATGTAAATTCAAAACGTTGGATAATACCGTCAAGCACAATGGATTGTTCTAGCGGAAGTTGAACCGCTTCCTGTAATCGATAGACTGCCTTTTCATAATTATCTAGTTTATATTTTAATTTCTCTGACATATTACACCTCATAAATTAATTATATCTGAAAAAATAAGATTCAGTCCTGAATTCCAAAGGTGGCATACAGCCAAAAGCCTGTTTTCAGTTTGTTCTTATGATTAACCATTTACAATAGTTGAATATTTTAAACCCATTTGTATGGATAAGTAGGGCCTATTTGTGTTTTACTCATTTTTATCTCTACCCATTACCTTAGATTAAAAAGGAGATAAAGTAACAGATGGTGGACAGTCAATACCGATTCCAATGATTTTGTTTTATGGTATGTTTGAATCTAGTTTATCAGTCACGATTAGATTAAGATTTATTTTCTCTTCGCTTATCCAAAAGCTCCGCAGCTTTTCTCGCTTTCTCCCTGCTTGTGTTAATGTAAAGTAAGGAGACATCAGAAGAGGAATGACCTAGTTGGGACATGATTAAGGGTATGTCTCCATTTGTTTGTTCTGCTAAATTGGTGGCATAAGTATGTCTAAGCTTATGGGGAGACATTCTTTTATCAAATGACTTCGTAAACTTGTATACGATATTTTCGATTGCCCGGTTCGTCAGAGGTTGTGGTTGATTTTTGAAGAGCTTAACATATACATATTCGTTCTCTCCATTACTAGCTTTATATTTTTCCTTTCTTACCTTCATATACCTTTGGAGGTCTTCCATGCTTGAAGGGGTTACCGACACCGTATCCTTTTTATTCCCTTTTCGAATGATACTGATTTCTTTTGAAGTAAAGTCAATATCTTTTATACGGAGGTTTGATAATTCATTCACGCGAATCCCAGTCCCTAAAAACAATGAAAGTATACTGATATTTCTCTCCTTATCCCGGAAAAAGTACTTTTTTTCAGAAGGAGAAAGGGAGTCCTGATATTCATCCTTTATGTAATCCAGAAAATCCAAATCCTTGTCATCGATGAATATCTTATCAGTAAGCTTTTTCGCCCGCTCATTGTATGTTTCATGAACTTTAGTAACCTCTATTTTTTGCATGACGTTTCGGTGAAAGTAGGGTTCTCTATTTTCCAATTCGGCTTCAATCGTTAAATACTTGAACAACGACCGAAGGGACGACTTATGACGATTGACTGTTTTAGGATCAATTCTCTTTGTTTCATCATCTTTCTGAGATACCTTATATTTCTTGCGCCCGATATATTTGAAATAATTTCTAGCCTCATCCAATGCTAAATTTCCAAGAACACAGGGGGATATGTCTTTAACTTTCTCACATTTAGCGATACCTTCAGCCATCAACCAATGGAAGAAATCTCTATAATCCCTCACGTAATTGAAAAGGGTAAGGGGGGAGCGTATGTCCTGTTTGGCATCGACAAATTCTACTACATAGGGAGGCATGTCTTTTAGCAATCGCTCCAGTTTTTTCTCGTAGTACTCATGTTGTTTTGAAATTGCCATTTTCCACACCTCAATGTTGCTAGTATAAAAACGAACAATAGTTCGTATAATACAATTTTTACGAATATTTGTTAACATAATTTTATTATTTTAAACTTAATCAATAAGATAATATCGTTTTTGTGTAATGAAAAAAGTCTACTAGACGGTGATCGAGTATTTTTTTCAGGGAGTCTAAATTAATATCTTGATAGTCTTTCAATAACAAATCCTTCATTTTTTTTGAGAGAGAGGAGGGGATGACACCCCCAGTTTCCAGTAAATTAAAGGCTTCCATGTTGTTGTGTGGCAGTCCAATCTTTTTCTCTGCTACAATATGCATAGCCAAAGTAATGCATCCTTCACATGCCCGCTGTAGGTTTAGGATGATCGTGTCCCGTTTTACTCTGTTCTCAAGGTGTTTGGGATTGTTATCATATATTTCATGAATGCACCTAATACAGCGTTCAACAATGTTTACTATATATAAAATTAGCTCATTTCTCATTAAAAGACCCACTTTCTTCAAAGCTTTTCAACAAAATGGTTTATGAAAAGATAAATATTGGGTGTTTAGGTATTTTATGTATTGAAAAGGAGTTTTCCATTTTCATGTTGAAAACCTAAAATCCTCCATAAATTCTTATAGGTATTATAACAAATAATTTAATTTTTGTCATATTATTCGTAAAATTTATATTATACGAATAGTTGTTTTTACAATGTAGAGCCCCTTCTGCAGACACAGACATATACATCACTGTTAGTATCAATAACCATTGATGTGATTAGAAAGGCTGAATTTATAAATACACGTTAATACTTTTGACTATAAAAAATCGCGTCTCAATAAGCCAGTATACTAGTGATAATGAGATTTAATCAATTTTTATTATGTTTGGGTTTATACAAAGCATTTGTCTAAGTCTGGTGATAAATAACGGCGATTTACAAACTTCATTTAACGTAGATTTTTTCAGTTTTTTGCTTTTATGCATGGAAAAAATCTTCATTCTGTCTCAATATTATAAGTATACTTAGTATAATGAGACAACAAATATTCTCACTTTTTAACTTCCTTAAAGATATCTTATGTAAACTTTGAAGAACGCCATTTCCCCTCCCCTGGTTTTATACGAATAATCAAGAATTTCCTTATGATCAATTCCTTTTTTCCTGATTCCTAAAATGCCACGTTCAATAATAATAAAAAGTGGCATGTATGTAATAGTACTGGAACCTTCAAATATTTATGAACAGGCTTACTCAGACATTCCGTACAGTGAGTTCAAATAAAATAGCCCCCTGCCATGAATTTGGAAATGGAGAGGGCAATCTATATAAAAGAGGTGTGCAATACCCTATTCCTTAGTGTATGAAGGTAGGGGTAAATTAGGTGCAAGGCCAGCTAATGGCTACTGGGATTAGGAGAAAAAGATATAAAGAAAGAACCCCTGCCAGCAAATTAAAGCTGACAGGGGAGGTATGGGATGCTAGCCAGGACTGACCAGACTTGTCCTTAATTTTATTTAACTATGTACAGATTTATTACCATTATCTTTGGCTTCGCCATTGCCTTAACTATCGTGCGGCAACGCTTTTTAAACTGTATTACCTATTTTTATTTCACTAAGGTTAGTATCTTTTTGGATAGGTATTTTGTTCTTTTTATTTACGGTGAGGACTTTAGTCCGAACCAGCGAAGCTGTACTCTTTTACTACGGTTGTTTAAGTTTCTCTATATACAGGCACGCCAAAACAGGGTGGTCACTTACCTGTGTGAGAAAAAGGGCCATATGGGGTTGGTTTCATTCTTACGGTCGACATGATAGACTTGATAGCAGAAAAAGGATGTACTTAAACTAAGTGGTTGGTTATATTTTTGGAGTTTTGGATGGTTGATTACATTTAGAATTACCTTATTATATATAATGATTATCTTAGTCTAATGCCACTGAACTAAACGAGTACCTACAGGTATATTATTAATCAGATATAATTGCAGGAGTTGAAATATTATGACATGGACCGTTGCCATATTCTTAGTTGGATTGATCCTTAAATTTATCATGAGTCCTCCAAGTGCAGTTGTGGAATGGGTTTTAAGTAAATTTGCCCTCCATCCAAAACTTGATCCAAAAGAGGTTGCTGTAACATTTAATGGAAAGCATTTAGAAGAGGATGAAAAAATTAGCTTTACGAATTATTTTAATGAATCGACATTTTTAAAAAAATATTATATATTCCCAGGTAATGAAAAATTATTTTTGCATCCAGAGACTAATGTTACTCCATTTGTCATCACTGTAAAAAGAGGCAAAAAAGAGACAAATCTCTTTGTTTATAGTTACGATGACCATATTGATGTGGTGAAGCAATACAAGAAAAAAGTGGTATCTTATATTCTGCGTTCCGATGATCTACAAAATTTCACTAAATCAACTAATGCATTAAATATAAATGTCTATAAGGATATTCTTGGTAGAAGCAGGTCATAGTTTTGACATTAGATGCAAAGAAGAAAAAAGACAACCCCAAAATGAACTGCACCCCAATTGTTAGACACAGCTAACAATTGGAGGTGCAGTTTTTTAATGGCCAAATTTACTTTGGGAGAAAAATTACAGCAGTAAAGAGGTAAACCGTAGCGAGGGTCATAAAACAGTGGCTAATTCATTGGAGGTAATTCTGGCGTTTTTCACAATTGGATTAAACAATATGAATTCAGGCGTGAGGCTGCTTTTGAAAAGTCCTATACAACTTACACCCTGGAGTATAAACTGGATGTACTAAATTATATGACGGCCAAGGGACATCCTTAAGGGAAACAGCAAAGAAATTTTCAATAACAGCATAATCGTAAAACAGTTTCCCTTACGGGACAAATTTTGTGTAATTCCTCGTTCGCTTAGAGAAAGTTGATATTTTTTCATCTGGTAGTGCCATCCCTGGTCTGAATGAAGAAGAAGCACCTCTTCACCTGTTAACTAAAAACGTCTCTAAATAAACCTTTCATCCTTTCTCTGGTTCTTCACCGTATAGCCCATAACAAAGGCACTAACTTATACCTTGAGTGCCTTCATTATAGTTCCAACCGTTGAACTTTAGATTGAAGGGGTTGATGCCTAGCTCGTGTTGAAACTTTTTTAACACATACCGGTACCAGAAAGAATCAGGAAGGTTATTTAGTCCAACAATGCAATGAGAAAATTCGCCCTGTTGGTGGCTACGATGTTTTCCGGAGTTTTAACAATAAAAACAAAATGTATATAGAAGAAAAGGTGCTTGTTCAACAGGTTACCCAACAAGCAGCATTAAAGGATTCATCTGAAGATTCTTCTTCTGTGCTTATAAATTTATTTTATATAAACGGAAAACTTTTATGGAAAGAAAAACCTCCCCCTACCCTGTACATATACTTTCATAGTATGAATTCAATTGTACGTAAATTTGGTTATACGATCCGTGTCCTAATATGAGATGATAGATCCCCAAAGACCCACCTTCCATTATTATGGAGGGTGGCTTTTATTATGTGAAATTAATTAGTCATTCCTTATGCCCAAGCATTTGTTATTCAACAAACGCTACCCGTTAGTTCAATAAGAAAATAGCTTATATTTCAATCTGTTTAATTACTTTGGCTGGATTGCCACCCACTACAACATTATCTGGTACATCCTTAGTAACTACCGCACCTGATGCAATTACAACATTGTCCCCTACTGTTACTCCTGGGTTAATTACTGCACTTCCACCAATCCATACGTTGTTTCCAAAGGTAATCGGTATTGCGTATTCTTTACCAGAATTGCGTTCAGTTGGGTTAAGTGGATGTGTTGCAGTATAGATTTGTACACCAGGTGCAAGCATACAATTATCGCCAAATCGCACTTCACAAACATCTAAGATGGTACAGTCGAAGTTTGCAAAAAAGTTTTCACCAACGTGTGTATTATAGCCATAGTCAAAACGTATATTTGGCTCCATATATACATTTTCTCCAGTGGAACCGAGTAATTCCTTTAATAACTTTGACCGTTTTTCTCCTTCAGTTTCTAATGTTTGATTATAAATTCTAACTTTTCGTCTCGCTTCCTCACGGTCCTTTAATAATACTGGGTCAGCAGGGTTGTACATTTCCCCAGCTAACATCTTCTCTTTTTCTGTTCTCATAAGTACATCTCCTTACTAAATTTATATATTTAATTATATCAGTTCGCTTGTTGAAGTAACCTCCCCCGTTAGCAAACCACAAAAAAGGCTGCTTTTTTTTGCAGCCTTTACTTTAAAGAGGGCACCCGTTCGTTCAAGAGCGTATCTGCTTTCAACTCGTCTGTTCTAACCCAACGTTCATTGAACTATCTTTATTTTTAGTTCCACTTCCTTCTCCTAGCGATTTTCTATTTTGCATTCAAAATTACATACTTATATCTAAGTGTTTTTTTACTATCCAATCTTTAACAATAAAAATAGACTGGCAATTAGGACTTAGGTTTGGTTTTCATTTCGGTCGCATAGATGTTCACTAAATTTCTGTAATAAACACCTCAGCGTTGCGCCAAAGTTATGACAACATTTCCCTTTTTATGTCCCTTTTCCACATACCGGTGGGCCTCTGCAACTTCTTCCAATGGATATCGTCGATCGATGACCGCTTTGATCTTTCCTGCCTCATAAAGATCTTTAAGATAGTTCAGATTTGCTTGGTTTTGCATAAGTCCCGCCGTTACAAAAATTGCTTTCTTTTTCCCGAACATCGCAGTCTGTAACATGTTAAAGAGGAGGGACAATGAAGGGACCGTGGAAAGGTAGACACCTCTTTGCGTAAGAGAGCATTTACATTGTGAAAAGGAGCGTTTACCCACTGCATCGAAAATAACGTCATATGTCTTTCCGTTTTTCGTAAAATCCTCCCTGGTGTAGTCAATGACCTTATCTGCTCCATGCGATTTTACCAACTCTATATTTGTTGTACTGCATACTCCTGTAACTTCTGCACCCAAGTATTTAGCTATTTGTACCGCATATATCCCTACTGCTCCAGATGCACCATTAATCAGGACATTTTGTCCGCGCTTTAATTTAGCTTTATCACGAAGGAATGTCAGGGCGGTAGGTGCACCATCACAGACGGCGGCGGCTTCTTCATAGGACATAGCAGACGATTTGATCGTCAACGGGGTATCTTCGTGCAGACATTTGTATTCGGCTTGAGCACCAAGCGTCCTTGCACTTAACCCAAATACCTGGTCGCCTACTTGAAATTTCAATACCTTTTTTCCAACAGCATCAACTTCGCCGGAAAGCTCCGCACCGAGTATTGAGTTTTTTGGCCTTTTTAGACCGTAAACAAGCTTAACAATAGGGGAACCTTTTCGAAAGGTACAGTCTGCTGGTCCAACTGAAGCCGCGTGTATTTTGATTCGGACTTCATGATCTTTCGGGATTGGCGTATCAATCTCTTGAAGCTGAAAAACATCCGGCGTTCCATATTTGGTGCATACGATTGCCTTCATATGGCCTCTCTCCTTTTTTTCATCTTCTTCCTGATAGAATTACACCTGTTAGGGTAAGCCAATGACTCTAGAATCTGGAAGGCTTTCTCAAAGGGGATTAATTTTCCTTTTGTGCTGTGATGGTAATCAATTGTAGTGGGATCTTTTCAAGATGAGGGCAACGTCAGTTTTGGATTTGATCAGTGGTTTTATCTTTCAAATTCAATACATTACATAGTCATTGTCTTACATAGAGGAATACTCATGTTTAGAAGCTTCCCTCAGTTCAGAAAGGGAATCAATCGCAGTTTTATTAAATCCCTTAATAAGGAGCCATACAGCTAAAATCATTTCATTAGCTGCTACTGGCACAGCCAAAACAGCACCCCAAAAAGAAATTTGGGGAAACACACCGAACATTACGAATAAAGCACAAACAAAAACAAAAGTTGCCCCTGTCATCCCCAGAATGGATATGAATCTCGGCACAAGTTTGGTTTTATAAAAAATATAACTATACATCAACGTATTTATACCAAGCATAAAGAGGGGGCCGAGCATAAATGTCCATTCATGAATTGCTTTTAAGACGATACCTGAAGCATGAAAAGATGTGGGATCCTGGACTTCTGCTGCTGCAAATTCCTGGCTTAAGGTTAAGAGGGACAATACACTGATTAAACCAACAGTAATAATAATCGCTTCAAGAAACCTGAAGCAAACATGCCATAGGGCGATTGTTTCATTGTACATTCTTAACAAAGGAAACATGGTAGTGGCGGTACCAACAGCTGAAACGACAAGAATTAACTCCATGAGCGCTCCTACTATCACTTGGTTGGCATGTTCGGAACCTTTTGTCAGGTAATCGGGACCATTTAAGATAGGATCGTATAAATTAAGACCGATCACAGCCGAAACAGCAGCCAGTAAAAACAGTACACCCACAATACTTGCAGCTTTTTTCTTTGAATTCATTCTTTTATCCCCTCACTTAATAAATTCAAAAATAATATTGTTCTTACTGCTTTGTGTTTTCCCCATAATAGAATATCTCTTCCAACGGTAAGTTAAAGGTGTGTGCAATGCGAAAAGCTAGTTCCAGGGATGGGGAGTAGTTCCCCTTTTCAAGAGCCACGATGGTTTGTCTTGTTACGCCCACCTTGTCAGCCAATTGCTGCTGAGTCATTTCATCATGGTTGAATCGTAATTTCCGAATGTGATTGCCGACAAGATTTTTACCCATATTTTATACTCCTCTCCGATAGTGATAAAGTTTTGTAACGGAGCCAATCACATCTGAAATGAACCCTGAAGTAATCAGAATAATGAACATCATATGTGAGGGCTGAAGAATGACCAGCGATCCCATTGCAATAAGAAAGCCGATGAGAAACACAAAAAACGAATTACGGTGCGCTTTCAATTCGATTAACCTATCTAATTCATCCGCAAATGTGGGTTCTTTTTCTTTGGTCGTAAGTCTAAATACAATGTTGAAAATAATGGTGATAATGATATGTGCAATTATTGAAAACAATGTCAGAAAGAGGACAAAGGAACCCCAATAACGAAAAGCTTCAATCGACTCCAGCCCCCCTCCTGGGAACCGCGGATACATGTACAAACAATAAGAGACGAAAATGAGTATAGCACTAATTAAAGATACGATGCTTTTCTTTTCCTGGTATGTCATGATTTACACCTCCTTGTCGGGTAAATTTTACATTGAGTATAGTGTTATATACATAATGTAAAATAAACCATACATAAAGTCAAGTGTATATTACAAAAATAGGCTGGAGCATGACCCAGTGGGCAATGTTCCAGCCTTTAAAAAGAAGAAATTCGAGATAAAACCTCATACATTTAGTGAGGAATGGAGATCTGATGACGAGTTTTTTGTCGCCGAATTTGAAATTTATGGAATAATAACTCTATCATTAAAAAAACATAGGGAGATTTTAGTCTTCCTATGTTTTCATCCATATTATTTATCTGTTTGTTCTTGCTTCTTTTTCAAATACTCCGCACGTATTTTTAATTTACTGAAGTAAAGCTTATTACTTTATTAGTGTACTTCTAACTTTGCATATATCAGTAAAAACATTAAAAACTTAGTAAAATAATTCATCGCTAAATGGTATTCATTTCATTGCTATAATCAATCCCTTGACACTCTGTACAGGCCTCAATAATTCTATTTCTTGTTTGTTTAGCTCTTTTCTAAAGGTCCAATTGTTCGGTAAATAAGGGGTTAAAATATTAAACAATCTAAGTCTACTCCATCTTTTAAATGGTTCTTAATGCTAATAACCATTACGTTCTCGATGATTTCAAATTTCGGTTTCTGAGGGGAAATATTGTTTTTTGCAAAGTCTTTTTACAACTTGTTTAAAAAATCTACATCCCCAATATTTTTCTCAAAAAGTCACCCCATGATATTACTTTTCTACTAATATCTTTCTTGATCCAACTATTACCCTCTTCAACTTTTCGTTAGCTCAACAAGAAAAGCAATGCCTTGTTAAAGCATCGCACCCGAAAGTTTAAGTACAATTCTTCGCAATCTTGTAATTAGCATTAAAAAAGGGAGTAAAGTAATTACCTCTCTAGTACAACAGCTATTAAAATATGACATTCATCGCACATTCCATATTCTTGAGGAAGAAGAGAGGAACAAGAAAAAAGATTGCTAAAAACCAAAACCTTAATTTAGTTTGTGTTTATGTTAGAGTTCATATATAATATTGGAATAATAAAATACTTCCTCTTAACCGATTGAGTAGAGGTTGCAACTTTTATTAGTAAAACGCATGAGATAAAGAGATATCATGGACTGCGTTTGAAAGGAAAAGTTGCCGAAATATGCTTTAACTCTCTTTTAAAGCATATTGGGGCTGTTATCGAATAGGTACAGCACTGTCACGTTTCTTGACCAAGAAATGTGAGGAGCTAATCTTCGGAAGGTTTGATTCGGACTATGCTTTTAGCCGTCGATCTTTCTTCGACGGCTTTTTCTATTTTGTTTTACTTCCTTATATGCTAATCCATTCTTAATAATTCAAAAAGGAGAATCTAATTAATGAAAATTCTATTTAAAAATACTGAAGAGATTAAAGGTAAGATTGTAGGAGACTATGGTTGGATGTATGAGATTGAGCTAGCGGCAGGAGGAGTAATGATAGTATCTAAAGCTGATATTACTTTTGTAGAATCTGTGGCAGTATGAGCAGAGGCAAGATGTAAAACAGTCTGAGGGGTAACTTTCTCAGACTGTTTTATGTGGTGGTGAGATTTGTACAATAACGAAATTATAGCCTTTTAAATGGCAAGAAATACAGAAACATTTTTGGAATCAACACGCTTTGGAAGTGGTTCTGTTTTTTAATAGGGCAAAAATCCAATGTAAGAGCTTATTTATTCAAGCACCATTAGCATATGGGAAAAGGCTTTTTCTTTGGTTAAGGATATATGATGAAAAAAGACTCCCGTTTAAGCAGCCCTCCTGCTGTATTTTACGATTAAAATCCGTTTTTTGTGCTGATAACTCGCATATGTAAACTTAAGAATTATTAATATGACTGTTTCTTATATTTAACCCTCACCATTTTACCAAAAAGTAAATTACATAGAAGTGTGGTTATCTGTAATTTTCATTTTTTATAATGAGTCCTCCTACCCGTTGTTGGAAACAAAAACAGAGGGTGCCCGTAGCTTAATGAAATTTTTTCTTTTTCTCCAGCTTATCATTTAATTTTTTAAAGTTTTCAATTGCATCAGGTATCGACAATTCCTTTGCTAAACTAGTTCCTTTTTGTATAGAACTTTTAGCCTTTTCAAATTGTTTAGCCTTTATCTGAGCATCCGCAAGTGTATACCAATAGAACCACGCATCCATTTTTGATATTTTATCGTTATAAAATTTTTCAATAGTAGGATAGTAATTAAAGTATAGTTCTTCATCTAGAACTAATTTGTCTCCATTCCACTTTAGAACATCTACAAAATAGGTATCTGCAATGTACCTTTGCCAGACGGCCATACCGACTTTCTTATTCCTTAATAACTCCATCATATGATACGGAACTTGTGCTATCATCTTTAAAGAGTTATTATTCCATTTAAATATCTCTAGTTTACTTCCTGATGAAGCACCGATTGTGACACCAAAAAGATACTCTTTAATACCATCACCGGTAATATCAGCAAAACCAGAATAATCTAATCCTACCCCCTTTGTTTGGGTCTCCCAAGTCTTTTCCCACTTTTCATTTTCTTTTCTTAATACTATTACGCCAAATTGTGAAGGATTAGGTTGATCTTTCGCCTTTATCTCAAAAGTAAAGATAATCTCTTCGTGTCCATCTTGGTTAAAGTCATAAAGCTGATATGGTTTAATGGATTTAGGTTCTTTAGGAATTACCAATGTTGAATTTGGTGGTAAAAACGCATTGATAACTTTCATTAGGTCTTTTTTTAAGTTAACTTCAGCGTGAGTAAAAATAGGTGAAATATTTAAAATAACTGATAACAGTATCGTAAATAATAAAATTTTTCGCATCAATAATCCCCTCTATTTACTACTTAGCTAATATTAGCGATTATTGTTCCCTAATGTTAACTTGAATATCAAAAGCCTTTGTTTAACTAACTCTTAGTAAGCATTCCTATAATTGATTGAATAAGAATACACCTTTTACAGTAGCAGGTAAGTTAAAAGGCGCTATACCTTTTAGATGAAATTTGCCTTCAATAAAAAAACGAGGTTCAACCCTCGCTTCGAAAAATATTATATTATGACTAAGGTTGGCTCGCTTCTTTTTCTCTTTCTCTTTTCCTTTTATTCATTCGGATCAGTACATCGTGGTAGATCCGTTCCAGGTTCAATTTTTCATCCTCATCATCTGTAATTGTACTGAGATGATGAAAAACTTTAATGATCGAAAATGTATTATTTATATGTTTTTCGTCGTACATCTCACGAGCCTTTTTCCTCGTTTCCGGCCCGAATGTCTTGGTTCTCCTGTCTATCTCTCGATATACCATTTCATAAAGAGTATTATCATTAACAACAGGATGATTTAACATGAAATGGATTTGTTCTAGGGTATCCTCTTTCATTTTTTCCAGGTTATCAATGTTCTCAAGTTGCCTGCCCACGTTCCTAATTGCTGTCCTATGGTTAACTTTAAATACTTTATTGGCAGTGACTCCTCTGAATGAATGACCATCTTTATCATAGTAAGTATATGTTAGTTCGTTTGTGATGGCCTTTTTGCCCACCTCATTGTTAGTAATAAGAATCCCAAAATATATTTTTCCATTTTCAGCAATTTCAGTTGGATTTTGCTGCTGGATAAAGACTTCTATATCGGAATCTGTAAGATATGCCCGTACTACTTTAAAATAGACCCCTTCCCTTTTCGCATAAGCATGCAGCGAAAGTAAAGCTAGGTATATGGCAATATGGTTATCGTAGTTATTGTAGGTTGTGGAAGTCAAGCCACGAATATAATAAATGTCATCCTTCAATATTAACCTGTATTGTCCCCTTTCTTTTTTTCGTTTCTCCTTAAGATCCCTTATGCAATCTAAAATCAGGTCAGTGTATCCATGCTTGAAACAAAACTTGGCCTTTGCGACGGTAGAACTGATAGGCGGAGTGATTACTGCTATTACTTTTATGCCTGATACAAATTTTTTTCATCGTAGTACAGTGTCCTTCTTCAACGAAAGGTAGGTTATTGAAAAAAGAAAGAATAAATGTAGTTGTATTCAGAAAGAAAAATAAATAACTTCTATACATTCCGCATATTGTCAATCCAGTATGTTATACTGTGAACAAACCTTTGAAGCTTTACTCTTTTTCCATTTACCTGTTCCATCTCCCTACTCGAACGTTGAGTAGGGTTTTTTATTGAGTATTATTACAGAGAGCATAAAAAAACAGGCCCTATATGTAAGAGCCTGTTTGTATAAACGATTTAAGATTAAGAAGCTTTTTGAACGTTAGCAGCTTGAGCTCCACGAGCACCTTGCTCAACGTCAAACGTTACTTTTTGACCTTCGTCTAAAGATTTGAAGCCGTCACTTTGGATTGCAGAAAAGTGTACGAATACATCGTCTCCAGTTTCACGCTCGATAAAGCCAAAACCTTTTTCTGCATTAAACCATTTAACTGTACCTTGTTCCATTTTTGTTGCCTCCTAGTGCGTTACCGCACATTGTATTACTATCCTTGCCCAAAGTGAACATCAAGACGAAAAGTCGATATTCATACTATCCTTTACACCGAACAAAAATAATTCTTCTTTATCATAACAGGAAACGGAAAAAATTGCAAATCATTTTAATTTAACTAAAATAGTAAAAATTCGCAAAGAAAAAAGAGTAATATGTTTTTTGAAACAAGAAAGCACTTTTGGAGAATTCCTATACCATAACCTTGATAGTCTATATAAAGGATTACTTCCCATAATATTTAACTAAATCGATTAAATACTTCCCGATAATATTCTCTTAACTCAGCTGCGTTATCTTTCCATTCGACTGGATCTCCGCTGATTATCTGGCTAAGTATATCCAGACACCTATGCCATCCTGCAGCGGTATTTACTACCCATGAATCATCGTTAAAAGTATGGGTAAAGATTATTCGACAACCTTTATCTTCTTGCTGTAATGAAATGTTTATCAAATCATCAACTTCCCGGAAACTAAATAAGTTTGGCTGTTTTAACTCTGTAATTGTACCATTATATGTTGTTCCTTCGCCGTCATCGAAGGCAATCTCGCCACCAAGTCTGAGATCGATCTCCCCAATTGCGAATGGGTACCATTGAGAGAAGGAAATAGGATTTGTAATGATACGGAAAACATCTTCTGTTTTACGAAGAAAAAAGCGTTCAAATTTTAAAGCATACCGACCGTTCGACTCATGTAGTGTACCATAATCATTCATTCTTTTACCTCCATATATCCTTGAAATTTTGCTATTCACCATTAATTCAAAAAATAAATTAAAAATTATATAGGATCTGAGTATACTATCTATACTTTTTTATTGGTTTATTCAACCTCTCCGGTTTCCCAAATACGTCCATCAGGATCTTTAAAATATCCTGTATATCCCCAATCATATTCCTTTGGCTGATAGGTAAAATCGTTCCACCAAAATCTGTGGCTGTTTTAAAAAACGAATCAACTTCTCCTTTACTTTCAACAGCACTACTCAGAGTCACTTCGGAAGCTTTAGATTGATTTATCTCCTCAAGCACCGTACCAAGATATAGCATATCCTCCTGCTAAATTTAATCTTATTAATACTTCTCTCATTTTTCAATTTTTGTTAAACAAACCTGCATGAGTTCAATACCTGCGGTTCCTTTTCTATAATCAAGGAAATCATTCCTCGACAAGGAGAATTAAAATTTTATTGGGGTCCGGGATTCTCCTGGCACGGTACAGCCATTGGAATACCTTTAGTTGATAAATTATGTGAGGAATTAGGAATTAATTTAGTTAGGAACTGCGATGATAAATTCTTGAAGAATATACAAGGTGACTTCCTTCATTCTTTGCGTTTGGTTTGGTCACGGAAAAACTTCGCCAAGTTGGGGTGAAGTCCCTTTTTTATGTCTTAGAATTCTTGTGTATCAAGGTCTATGTTAATGCAAGACGCTAATATAAAAAAAGAACAGGGGACGTATTTTGGACATGCCCTGTCCTTATTTTATTATTCCATTACTTAACTTAATACATTGGGCGAAGCCACTTTCTTAAAATGTGAAAAGTGTGGCTATACAGCCGCCCTCTCGGCGGCTGTCCTCTAAGGGGCTGGCTTAAAGGAGTCTGATTGGTGCCGTCATATTTATACAGCGTCGCGCCCGCCGAGATACCGCTCGGAAGCGTGCCCGTCACAATTGTCTTAACGATAGCACCGGTATTGTTGGGCTTGGCGGTCAGCGTAATTACGCCAGTCGCGGCGTCGTACGGTTCAACAGATTCGTATCGTACGACCAAACGTTATTTTTTACATCAACGGAATCCCCCGGAGCCGGGGCGGGCGTCAAAACGGCCCTGTTGGTGTTGTCTGCTTTGTCGGAATACATGGTTTTACCCGTTGCGTCGACTAAGAATCGATACGGCAAGTTGGCGTAAGGTTCCCACTCAGCATTGCACTGGCCTTTAGGGTCCCAACCGTCATTCCCCTTTAAGAGGTTATACGCGTTGTATTCCTCGTTGACCTTTTGTCTGTATGCACATACACTCAATTGAACGAAGAGAATGTTTGAATGAGCACAATAAGGATTTTTGCAAAAAGGTGCCTTAATCCTTCTTGGATTAAAGCACCCGTTTAGTTAAAGAAAAAAATATATTGAAACAAAGCATTAGCCAATATATATATTAACTCCAATAATTGAGGAGATTGAGAATGAATCATCGTTAGTCTGGATGTTTAATGGAAATCTATCTTTTTTTTTTTCTAGGACCTACGATTAATTTGATTGCTGTCCTTTTTTCATTATTGATTAAAATATTTATAAATGCAGGAACAAAAACCAAATTAACACCGCTAGCAGCTACGAATCCTCTTGCAATTGCAATGGCTTTAATGGCTTGGTTTAAAGCACCAGCTCCAATCACTTGAACTTCTGTAACTCCTCTTTCACTTATTACGCCTGCAATTGAACCTGCAACTGAATTTGGATTCGATTTTGATGATACCTTTATAAGATTATCCATATGAATTTTTCCCCCTGTATTTAATCCCTTGATATGATCTCTAGAAAGAATGTAATTAACGTATCCTTAATCATATTCAGATTTGTATCAAACAGACCTATAGAACTTCTTCCTCTTATACTTTTTGTATAATCCTAAAATTCAAGCAATCCTTGTTTAAGGACAAGGACATTTTGCTGAATAAGAAAATTTAATTATATTTGGATTTCAAAGGGAAAAACCTCTTTTTTGTCGAAATACTGGATAAGGGAGATGACCCAATGGATAAAGCTGATTTATTAAAAAATCTACGCAATTCCAGTCGAGGTAATTTGTTTGCGACAGAAATTCCAAAGACTGCAAAACAAGATGATAAAAAGATTGAAGAATTAGTTGCAGAATTAGAAAGGGAAGGAAAAATCAAGTTAAGAGAATGCATACAGCGAGAATACTCCGTTTATTTACATGGCATAATTAAGTATGCTTCAGAATAACCAGTAATGCATTATTCCATAAATCACACCAATACGACATACCGTACCAATTCTTTAACAATCCATTTCGTTAACGAATAAAAAAGAAGGCTGTCTCAACAGCCTTTTAACCTTAATATGATAATTTTTAATTTATACCAATAAATCTCATGAATTTTTCAGCCCATTCAATTACTATGTGCTTCAATTTTCTTTTTTCCCTAAAACGATTAGAAGCAGTAGATATTTATAGTTTTCCCATAACAAAATCGTGTTGTAAATTTCTCTCTAATTTTTCTAAGTTACCACCATCTTTCACAAAAGTTTTGAATGTATCAGCCATTAACTTTCCTGAGTTTTTATTTAGGTGTTTAACTTTAAGAAATGTATTCACTTTTACACATTCAGGAGTTACATCTCCACGGTGTAATTTCCCTGGAATTTCTGTCCAAAATTTTTCCCAATCATCTAATAACCCAATGTCTTTAAAATAATGTTTTTGTAAGCCGCATAACCATGCAGTACAAGATGTGTTCCTTTTTTGACAACCTTCCTTATCCTTCAAAAATTCACAACCATGACAACAAGAATTTCCACTTCTAATACAGATACTGCAAATTTCGTCAGCCCCAATTTCTTCAAACACTTTTAATCCATACTGGATAAGATGCTCTTTTTTCATCTCTATACTCATTATTTAACTCCTACTTTACTTGGTTTTTAAAGGGATTTAGTTATTGCAAACTTCCCGATTATATTAGCTTGCCACCAAATTCCACAATCTCATCCTATATAAACCTAATATAAAGCAGTTGATTCTGACGTTTTGACGTTTCTTGCACAGGGAGTCTTGTTCCACTAATCTGTCCCTTTTGCTTAATAAGTATATCCACAAACAATAATAATCAGTTACATAAGATTTGATATACCTCTTTTATATATGATACGACCTAGTCTCGGCTGCACACCTGCTACCGTTGGTTGAAGAAGCAAAATCAACATCCTCTTTAACAGAGGTTTAAAAAAAGTAGGTTTATGTTATAGTTACTTTAAGTCTGAACACTTGGGGAGGAAGTGAACGGGTATGAACGATCAACAATCCGAAGAAATGGTTAAACAATTGCGAAGAATTGCGGATGCTTTAGAACGTTTATCACCACCACAGCCTAAAGAACCTGCTCCAAAAGATTTGCAGAAATAAAATAAAGAAGGAATTAGAAGCTGCTTCTTATAGCGGCTTTAT
This sequence comes from Mesobacillus foraminis, assembly GCF_004340465.1. GTDB lineage: Bacteria > Bacillota > Bacilli > Bacillales > Cytobacillaceae > Mesobacillus_B > Mesobacillus_B foraminis. The sequence goes on from NZ_SLVV01000016.1 coordinate 52,071, forward strand.
TTTTTTAGTTCTGTTAAACAGTTATGTTGATATTCCCATGTGAAACAAGAAAAAGAGCTGCCGCGTTGCACATAACCCTTTTAAGTAGCTGTTTAAAAAAAGAGTAACCTAAGATGCGCCTTTCCCGATATTCAATCGGGGAATGGTCGTTCAATTTATTCTGGAACCGCTCATTATTATAAAATTTTATGTATTCCTGGACTGCAATTTGGGCTTCTTCCATTTTTGGGGACGAACTAAATAAATCTTCTCTGTTTTTTAATGAGAGAAAAGCACTCTATACAGGCATTATCATGGCAGTTACCTCTTCCTGAATTGCTCCCCACAACTAGTATTCTTCTTTAACCCGCTTTTCGTATGCTTTCGTGGTATATTCCCTAATCCGAGTGAATTAGGGCCTTCTCAGTAAACGCCTTTCCTTCTAAATGTTTTAAGTCTCGATCACTAATTTAAGATTGTTTTATACTGATAACTCCCAAGCAACGATTTCATTGTTATATAAGTTCAGTACGGACTCCCTCCCACTTCTTTAATTTCTTAAGTTTTTGTTAACATTTTTTCATGCCTTCACTCCTTCTTAATGTTTAAATTACTATTGTTGTTTTGTAAATGAAATTAAAAATGGTTTCCTGGGCTGGAAACCATTTTTGTAGCTGACCATGCATTCGTTTTTCTCTTTTTTTCGGAAAAGTAGATAAACAATCAATACTCACTGTCCCAGAAGATGTAAAAAATTCTTAAAGATAGAGGCAAGATTGATTGTTTTTTCTTCTAGAAATAATGACTTAGTAATATATTGTATACCTAAAACGATGAAAGCCCTACCTCTCTTTCATCCTTACGGCTCCTTGTCCGTGCCATGTGAATCAGGATTACAAACACCAAGTGATTATTTTATGAGGTAATTGATGACACTTCAAAAGCACATAAAAAGAAATTTAAAAGTAAAAATGGATTAGATTGTGGAAATAACAAAAGAGGTTAATACGCTAAGAGTGAGTAGAAGAAGTTGAATGTCTTTGAAAAGATTAACTCTTAATAATAATTATATTATCAAAAAAATCAGGATATTTTCAGGAGATGTAATTTAATAAAGAACTATAATTAACCTTTAAAAGAAACTTTTTATTTGATTTTCAGTGATCCCTTTAATTAATCCGAGCTCACTAATCAAATTTTCATGTGCATTATCCAACATTTTTTTTTCGCTTGAATTAAGTGCTTTTTCTCTCTTTATACGCATTAAATCACGTACAACTTCCGCACCTTCTAGTATTTTGCCCGTTTTTATTTTGTCCATGTTCACTTTATACCTTTGTTTCCAGGGCAGTATTCTATCAGATTCTCCATGCTGAAAAATGTGTATGATGTTTTTTAATGCAATTATGTCAGTAACAGGGCGTATATTTGAACTCAATATTTTACACGATGGAATCATGACTTGCATATTACTCGTTAACATTTTTATAACATAATACTGTTGTTTTTCCCCTGAGATTTCTTTTTCTTCTATGGCTTTAATAATACCTGCTCCGTGCATTGGATAAACAATGTTATCGCCAATTTGAAACAAATAATCCACCTCCAAATATGGTAACCTTCTTTAGGTTAACATGCGTGTCGTTTTTTGTCAAATTTTTAATAATAACACAAGTCAACTATAGAGTCAATTATTTTTTCTTTGACAATTCAAAAAGCAAAAACATCAGGAATCGTGTCGGCTTACGAATGAAGGAAAGGTTAACTTTATCGAGTACATTCTGAAACCTTTACTAAGACTATGTTACGTAGATCAGTTTAAAAAAATAGTTATGTTTCCTTTTCCGGCTCAAAAAAACCATCTATCTATATTATTTTAATTTAATAATTTACTTAAATAGTTTTCTTGTTATGGAGAAAATAATAAGGGACAAAGAACTACAGGCTTTTACAGCTTTTTGCAATGAATGAATAGATTGTGAAGCAATACACATAAAGTAATGGGTGTATTTTTTAAATCAAGCTGCAATTCTTTTTGTTTTTAGTTATCTAACTTATTGGTAAAACTGAGCTGTAATAAAAGAAAGCTTTTCATCTTTCACAGATCAGCAGAATTACGAAACAATATGTGTCCATACTAGGAAAAGTTTGGTTAAAAGTGTTTTATAAAAAAGGCAGTTGAACTAAGGAGCTTTTTGGAGTAACAACTGATGTCGTTTTGGATTTACATTATAATATGTATGGGTATTTTGATAAAGGAAGAATCATTTCTATCGTTGGACGATTACACCCCGCCAACATTAGAAATGAGCTTTTTTATTTTGCTATTGGAACTGACATCATTTCACCAATAATAGCCACAGCGGTATGAAACGGACAGGTAATATAAGGCTAGAAAATTAAGAGCTGGTGGAGGCGAATAACCTTGTAGATTTATCTCGGGTGACAGAATGATTCATTATTTTTCGACTCCATTATGTTTGTTTTTTATAAAGGAAGGGTAATAGAAAAATATTCGGCAGAAACTTAGCAGGAGGTTAATTATGGGCGTCGACATCGTTGGGGTACATCCAACAAAGAGAAAACGCTATATCATAACAATTGAAAGTAACGGAGATACGCAACAAGCTGTAATTGTGGCTGATAATACCGAAGATATGAATTGGCTATTGAAAAAATTATATGGACATCTGCTAGTGGATACTGACGGGAAAAGGATTGGAAAATTCTCGTTTGAAGAAACCGAACTGGGATAACTCAATCACCAGAAATCTTGTCTCAAGGTCACCATTCTTCACTCTTGGTACTATTCTTTTCTCCACCCTCCAATCTGCCCCGAATGTTTAATTAAGAAAGCTGCCAAAGGGCAGTTTTTTTAACTCATGAACACTGGTGTACAAATGATATGAACTCTTGTTCACATCATTTCAGGCCTCGTCTCTTTTTAAATGGGATGATGTAACACTCATCACAAACTCCGTCATTATCCATAAACTTCGCCTCATCAACAATGTTACAATTACATTTAAAGCAAATCATTTCTTCAGCAATCCGCTCATGCCCTCATCTCCTTTTTTCTTAACATAATTCGGGAAAATTAAGTCTTTTCACAGGCCTTTGCCGAGAAAGTCTCGCCTAACACCTCGCGAACCTTTACTGCAGCTGCGCAAAATTGCTGTACCAACTGCAGTGAGACATTGACGGTTGTGAAAAGACCTTGAGAAAAATTGAATAAAGCCAAAGAAATTGTTCCAAAGATACCCCCAAAGTGTGTACGGCTACGGCACCTACTGGATCATCCTCTTTTAGATAATCTACAAAAATGCTAGCATAGATGACGATGAATCTACTTATCCCGCCTATAAAGATAGCACTCCCTCGAGAAACAAAGTATCCTTCCTTTTCATAACATACCCTATTTTTAAGTCTGAGGTATTTTCTGTAAATCGATGAAAAAGATACCTCACTGTGAAAAAATAAGGAATCATAAAATCAACACCTCCTGCAAATTCTATCTTTTAATGGACTTTCAGGATTCGGGGTGAAAAAATGGGCGAGGAATATGAAAGAGGACCTTTTTGGTGGTGGGGGCTGTTGATGTATAGATATCGCTGGCTGATTTCAGCAGTCTGGTCCATCCTTTTCATTTTTTCAGCTGTCTATTCCGAAAGGCTTCCGGAAATGTTGAAGGAAAGCGGATTTATCCCTCAGGGTAGTGAATCAGAGCTGGGCTTTGACCGGCTTCAGGAAGAGCTCGGAGCTTCCCCATCGACACTACACTTAGTCTATACAAGCAATGAACGTGATTTAACTGGTAAAACCGAAACAGCAAGGATTTTAAACTCCCTTGATGACCTGAAAACTTTACCCTATATAAACGAGATGCTGGTTAACCAAACTCCTCATCTTACCGGCGAAAAGGGAATTCAATCCATCATAGTGAACATGAACCTAAGCAGCCGTGATGCCGTTGACGTCTATCCGGAAATACGGGAAAAGATTATAGCACCGGAAGGAATGGACATGTATGTCGATGGGGAAACGGCCACCTTATTTGAAATCCAGGAGGCGACAAAAAAAGATTTGCTGAAGGCAGAACTTATTGGGATACCGGTCGCCCTGCTGGTTCTGCTGCTGATTTTCGGCACCGCTATCGCGGCCCTGCTTCCGGTCATGGTCGGGCTGGTCAGCGTGTCGGCCACGCTCGGGACTGTCTTTTTCATCAGCAAACATTATGCATTGTCCAATTTTCTTCCCAATATCGTAATGATGCTTGGGCTTGCGCTGGGAATCGATTATGCGCTGTTTGTCGTCAGCCGCTTCCGCGAAGAACTGAAGCGAAACTGTTCCGTTGAATCTGCCGTCGCACGGACAATGGAAAAAGCCGGCCATTCGGTTTTCTTTTCGGGATTTGCTGTTCTGGTCGGAATGTTTGGCATGCTTTTTATCAGGCTGCCCATCATGTATTCCCTCTGTATTGGAGGAGTATTGGTAGTGTTGGCATCGGTCCTGGTGTCCTGTACTCTTCTCCCCGCCATACTTGGGATTTTGGGCCATACCATCAACCGGTTTCCGGTATTCCCATCTCTTCAAAGGAGAATGGTAATATCTACCTTTTGGAAAACCCTTGCCTTGAGAGTGATGAAACGTCCGGCTTTCCTGGCCATAACAATGAGCTTAGTGCTGATTATGCTTATGACTCCCATTTCCAATATGAGACTCGGTGTACCATCCGCCGAAGTGCTTCCGCCATCGTATGAGTCAAGAATCGGTTCGGACTTGCTTCATAAGCACTATGACAACAGAGAAGCAAACCCCATCCAAATAGTGGTCCAATCTCCTGGCCCGGCAGGCAGTCAGGAAGCCATCCAGCTGATTAAAGATTACCAGGATAGGATTTCGAAAATGGAGGGAGTATCTGCCATCAGAAGTTTTATTGATGAACTTGGAAACCATCCGGCAGCAATGACCGAAAACCTTCTTCAAAGCAGGGAAACGAGACAGCAACTCGAACGCGCCCACCTTCTCCGAAGCGAATTTGCACTGCTTACCGCCGTTCCCGCCCATGACCCAGACAGCCCAGAGGCTTCGGATTTGGTTAAAAAGCTCCGTATCATTAATTCCGGACCTTTGAAAACCTATATCACCGGGCACAGCGCCCTGCGTGTCGACATGCTCGACAGAATTTATCAGGGTCTCCCCGCCTTGATTTTCTTTATCATGTCGGTTACCTATTTGATCCTGTTCTATGCTTTTCGGTCAGTGCTTATCCCATTAAAGGCCGTTTTAATGAATATCCTCAGCCTCGGAGCCAGCCTCGGAATTGTCGTAATCGTCTTTCAAAACGGCTGGTTTTCCGAGTTGCTGCAAATTACTTCCACAGGCTATGTCAGCTTAATCATGCCGGTTGCGATTTTCAGCATTGTGTTTGGAATCTCGATGGATTATGAAGTTTTTCTAATATCAAGAATTAAGGAAGAGTATCAGAAGACGGGTGACAATGACTGGAGCACAGCTGAGGGTCTTCAAAAAACAGGGGGGCTGATCAGCAGCGCAGCCCTCATCCTGATGGTAGTCGTCGGCTCGTTTATATTTACTGACATCGAAATCACCAAAGCGCTGGGGGTCGGCTTATTCTGCGCCGTCTTTATCGACGCGACAATAATCAGGATCATTGTCGTTCCTGCCCTTATGAAGCTGATGGGCCACGCCAACTGGTGGGCGCCAAAATGGCTAGGCGGCGGAAGATGAAGATTCTTATAGAAGAATGGGAATATGTTTTTTATAGCGGGTAATCGGAAGTTTTCCGAGAAAAAGGCACAATGAGCTTTAACCACTTGTTATGCTTTTAGCCCTAACATGCAGATATATTACAGTAGTTACCTTTCAATGCAGGCGATGCTTACTTTCACTGCCATGAACCTGTGAAAAGATGGCCAATTGGACATGGAGAGGTCCGATAATGGCCTGAGCCCGAAGCGAGTTGTCTAAACTATTGTAAAAACTCAATATTAGCCCAAAGGGGTTCCGTATGGAACCATTCCGAACCCCTTTGTGGACAAACTTCGGCTATATATATATATAAAAATGCAAATGAAATAAAAAAATTAATCAATACCGACCTTAAATCGGCGTACAATGTATTGCTTCATTTTTATTCAGTGCATACATTCTTGCAGCCTTTTTTATTTCCGCTTAAGCCTTTTTTTAAATGCTATACCTCGCTTCCCCCCTATAAAGGATGTTCAGGCGTTTTGCCCTTTCCCATGAGATTAAATTAAACTCACAAATAGTAGAACTGTCTAAAAAAGAACAACAAGTTCTTTTGCTGCTAATTGACAGAAAAATCATCTCAAGAGAAGAAATAATAAGGTATATTTGGGGATTTGATTATTATGGTGAAACCAGAATTGTTGATGTGAATATCAGTAGTCTAAGAAAAAAAATCGAGAAACACCCAAAAAGACCCCAGTACATTAAAACTATAAAAGGTTATGGATACCGATTTGAAGAACCTTTAATAAAGAAAGATAACAATACCGGCAGAGTTGATAGCTTTTCGACTTAAATGATCGAGCATAAAAAAATGGGGCAAGTCCCAAATCGCTTGTATAACGTATGTTTACTCTTTGTGGCCAATCGTTCTCCAAGTTTATGGCTAAAAAATTTAATCCTAAGGCAACGGCATCACTTAACATATGCCTGGCCATCAGAAAAAAGGGCCAAGCTATTTTTCATCAAACCGCCAATACATTACTATCATAAATGTTGCAATTACACTAACGCCTGATATTTATAGGCGTTTTTTTTATGTTGTTCTCCGTATTTTTAGTGTTTACAAATATTTCAATTTGCGAAATATTTACACTGTATTTACAATTCATTCACTTACCGTAAACAAACCATACTTATAATCGAAATTGCTTTATAAAATACCTAGGGGGCATATAGTATGAAATCTCGTGTTAATAAGAAGGCGATTCCTTTAATCGCGACAACGCTTCTTGCAACCACCGCTTTTACCACTCAAACCATTTTAAATGATGGAAGTGAGCAAAAAGCAGAAGCACAAGGATTGTCAAAGGAAGAAGCCAAAAAGAGCAGTCCTAGTTGGCTTGCCGGTGACCACCATATACATAGCGAATGGAGTGTTGGCTGGGACAACTCTACGAACCCACCAACTCCTATCCGGGGCGGAGATGCCATCTATCCAACCGTAAAGAATGCAGAGAATGCCAAGAAATATGGACTTGACTGGATGGTTACAACGGATCATGGAGGCCCTAACCATTCGAAGGTAAACCTGGAACAGGCCTATCCTGAATTGCTTAAGTCACGTCAAGCCGTTCCTGAAGTCCTTCAATTCTATGGAATGGAGTTTGATACACCAGCTGCTGACCATAGTTCATTGATCATCCCTAAAGGGGACGATGAATCTCAGACCCTTTATGACATTGAAAGTAAGTTTAATAAGCGAGAACCTTACCCGAATGATGGAAGCCGTGATACTGAGTCCAAGATGATCGAGGCCCTTAATTATATGAAGCAAATGGACGAGCCTCCAATTCATATTGCCCACCACCCCTCTCGATCTGCGTCTGGTGAAGCCCAGTGGGGTCAAACAACTCCACAGGAATTCCGTAATTGGAACGATACAGCACCTAATATCTCCATTGGAATGGAAGGGGCTCCAGGCCACCAGGCCGGGGCGATAAATCCCGATGGTACTCTTGACCCTAATGGTGCACGCGGCGGATATAGTAACGTAAACGCCCCGACAATGGGTGGATTTGACCAGATGACCGCTAAAGTTGGCGGTTTATGGGATTCCATGCTCGGGGAAGGAAGACACTGGTGGATTACCTCTACTTCCGACTCACATGTCAACTGGCGTGATGGCGGTAGCGATTTCTGGCCAGGTGAGTATTCTAAAACGTACGTTAAGGCAGAGAAAAACTACGAAGACATTATGGAGAACCTTCGTAACGGAAAAGTATTCGTTGCAACAGGCGACATTATTTCAGAACTGGATGTAAAAGTTCAAGCTGGGGGCAAATCGCCTTGGTATTCCAAATCAAAAGGGAATTCTGCCACGATTGGTGAAACTCTTACGTTACCAGGAAAGAAATCCAAGGATGTAAAAGTTACCGTTCGCATCAAGGATCCAAACGCGGCGAACTCCAATGGAGATAAACCAGAAGTAAAACGTGTCGACCTGATTGTGGGTGAAGTGACTGGGAAAGTGGAAGATCGCTCAACTGCCACTAATCCGACAACGAAGGTGGTCAAACGTTTCACAGAGAAGGACTGGAAGCAAAAAGGGGAATATATTGAGATTTCCTATACGTTGAAAGATGTTGCGAAAGACAGTTATATCCGTTTGCGAGGAACAAATACGGACCAGTTAGAACCTGTAAATGATCCGAAGGGAGAAAACCCATGGAAAGACCTTTGGTTCTACTCTAACCCAGTGTTCATCAAGTCTTCTAAGTAACTGAAATAGACGGGAATATGGCGAGGAGATTAACACTCCTCGTCTTTCCTAATTTTTCACAACAGAGAAATCGACCGACGAAATGGAGTGTATCCAATGAAAAAGCTATGTTTCTTAATGATGCTAGTATTGATTTCCATTGCCTCTTTACAATCCCCCTCAGTGTACGCTCATACGAATAACAGCGAAGGTTATTCCCTCATTGAGGTGAACGGCAACAACCTTGATTATGAATTGAAGCTTGATCTTACCGAACTTGGTCATTCAATGCAAAAAGAAATGGATGAAAAGCAATCATTCGATTCGAAAATCGTTCAGGATTACATCAATACCCATATTAACCTTTATGCGGATAGTGTAAAGGTTGAAGGTACCATAAAAAAAACCGAGGTTGAAACCATTAACAACCGACAGTTTGCGGTGATTAACCTTAACTACAATATCGATGACACACCTCAGAAGCTGATTCTTGACTACAACATGTTTTTGGATGATTCCGATCCAAGCCATGCGAACTTTGCAACAGTCAAATTAGATGGAAAACAGCAAGAAAAAATCCTTACTTATGAATCACGTGAGCTTGAGATCGGGGAAGCAACCTTCCTTCAAGCTTCGCAACAGTTTTTGTTGCTTGGCTTAGAACACATCTTTACTGGATATGATCATATCCTGTTTGTGATAAGCCTATTATTTGGAGCTAAAACGATTCGTAACATCTTCTCCTTAGTCACAGCTTTTACGATAGCGCATAGTATTACCCTGGCACTTGCAACATTGGAGATTGTACAATTACCAGGTAGGTTTGTAGAATCGGCGATTGCCTTAAGCATAATTTATGTAGCACTTATTAATATTTTTAACTCTGACTCTAAACACCAGCCATGGCTCGCGTTCGCTTTTGGTCTTATCCATGGTTTCGGTTTTGCAGGTATTCTTTCTGAGATGAGACTGGATGGAAACCATCTCTTTACTTCCTTGTTGTCTTTCAATATAGGTATTGAAATAGGACAACTTTTAATCGTGTCCTTGGTGTTCCCAATCATCCTGTGGTTAAAGAAATTAACCTTTAAACCGATTAAATGGGTCATCCCTGGAGCTTCTACCGCCATATTGATTTTTGGACTTGTTTGGTTTATTGAAAGGGCGTTTTAGGCCTAATAAGGCTTTGGGTTTCAGCTTGAGTTTAAATGAATAAAAAAAATGAAGGGCCATCTCTAAAGGATGTCCCTTCATTTCTTATAAGAATAGTCGATTCAGGCCTAAATAGAGACTGATGATAAACAGCAGCTAAATAAAACAGGATTTGCCCGTATGACAATACCCACGAGTTCACATAATCATTAACATCCACTACCATGGTCATAACCCAGAATCCTGTACCTAGAATGATTAACATACAGACAGCTGCAAAAGGTGAGAACCACTTAATAAAAGCATTCCAGTTAAGAGGATCCTTTGCAAACCATGCAACATGGAGAAATAACCGCGAGAAAATGCAAGCTGTGAGCCACCCATCCACTCCATAGGGATAAGGAAGCCACATGGCTGGCATAGCCTACTGCTAATACCATGACAAATAACCAAAAGGCCCCATAGAACGAGTAAGCTCGCTTTTGGTAAGGTCCGGTATGATTAGCGGGCTGTTCCCGTGCTCGATGGAAAGTTTACATAGCGTTTCCCTGAACGGAAGGGTATCCCCTTCCCTCAACAAGGTTTCTTCCTTGTTTAAAACCTTAACAATTTCGTTCATCTTCAAGTCAATTTTTAGCAATGAAGAGTGTATTTATATCGAGGAGGCGGCTCATGACCTTCAGGATGCTGTCCGCCGCTTCATCAAAGTTCTTAAAATCCTTTGGTTCATATGTATATGAAGGCTTTTCCATAGTGTAATCCCTCTCTAGTTGATAACTTCTTTTATCTACCCTATTTTTCTCTTAATGAAACCGGAACACCCTAACAATTCTTATAATTTTTTTACTGTGAGAGGTACTAAACAGAAGGCTAGGTCTTTTTTGAGAATTATCACCCTCCCGCCCCTTGTTTAGAGCAATTAATATAAATTAATGGCAATTTAATTAAAAAAGGGTTGTATTGTTATCGAATAGTGTAAGCCTTTTCATTTACAATTACCTCTAAGCCTTGCTGCTGAATTTAATTAAAGAAATAGAACAATTACCTTCAATATATTTTACTTTATCAAGTAAGCTTGTATCTTGGATTATAATTTCATCAAGCAGCTCTTTACCACACCACTAACGGGAACTGGGTTACCGAGTTTCCTTTATATTGAACTACGTCGTAGACAATATAACTTAAAGTGCCATTGGGTTTGTAAAAGCCGTACTATTCTTGACTTCCGCGCGGTTCCCGTGAAGTAATGTCCTTGGAGTCAATAAACCACTACTCCCTGTCAGCATGGATTCTGGTTTTACTAATAAAATGCCTAAGGTACATGTTTATTTAAGATTAACAGCATTAAGGCTCAATATCATAGAAAACAAATAGGAAACCCAGAATGGTTTCCAGTAATGGATCATTTATTTTCGTGAGAACTACTAATGCTCACCTTCTAGTTTCCTTCTCCCCTTTTCCTCCTTCCTGAATTCATGATACATTTTCATCAATGCCCTTTTTTCAATACGGGAAACATAGCTGCGCGAGATTCCAAGTTCCTTTGAGAGCACATCCTGCGTCTTCTCTTTCTGACCACCGAGCCCAAACCGGCTTATTATGACTTCTTTTTCTCGGGGATCCAAAACCTCTAGATACTTGTTCACTTTTTCAAGTTCTAGGTTCAGTTGAATGGTATCCAGGACATCGGCAGACTCGGATTTGAGGATATCCATAAGGGATATTTCATTTCCTTCCTGGTCCTGACCGATTGCGTCATTGAGGGAAACGTCTTTCTTTGTCTTCTTGGATGAACGTAATGACATCAGGATCTCATTTTCAATGCAGCGTGAAGCATAGGTGGATAGCTTCGTCCCTTTCCCATGAGAGAAGCTTTCGACGGCCTTAATTAGGCCTATTGTGCCGATAGAGATCAAATCCTCAGATTCTATAACAGTATTTTCAAACTTTTTCGCGATATGCGCCACCAGCCGCAGATTATGTTCAATGAGCATCTTTCTGGCATGATCATCTCCTTCAGCCATCAGCTGTAAGTATTTTCTCTCATCATCAGAGGATAAAGGCTGTGGGAATGCATTGTTTTTGACAAAGGAAACGAGAAAGATTATTTCCTTCACAAAATATCCAAGTGCTGCCAAAATACCTGACACATTTCCACTCCCTCCCGTTAGGACTTTCCCCCCCATTATTGATGTTTATGAAGAGACAGCGGTAATTTTGTATGTCCTAAGTAATCTTTGGGATTATTTATCTAGATAGGGATATGATTTTCTGCCTTCCCCTACAACTTACCCCCTACGAACCAATTAAAGAAGGCACAGGAACCTCCTGCGCCTTCTCATTATTAATCATTTATTCCTGGGCTTCCACAATTCCCTTGAAGCTCCGCCTTTTCCCCTTTGATGATGTAGGTGAGGAAATAACATAGCTAATCACCTTTCATTTTTTCCGTTCCAGATGGTTACTTTTTCACGAATTACCTGAAATCCATATAAAAGAAGCGATTTTAGAAAAAAAAGGATAGATAATTGATATTTTTTCAAACGTACTAACGAAGCTATTCCAAGGTCTTTCAGCATATCCACAAACTTATAGGTGAAAACCGTATCAACCGCAAGGTTCAGAAGCAGATACCACTTGAATTTCCCATAAGTTAATCTCAAAATCCAAATAGAACCAATCAAAAATGGTCCCCAAGTTAATGGAAATCCTCCTGATAACTTTGGGTGAATTTTAACATAATACCACCACCATTTTCGCTTTTTAGCCAGTCTACCCTCCAACCAAACAATAATGGCCATTAACATACTAGTAGGCAAGAAGCGTTTAATCACTTTTTTCCCAAGCAAAGGAATCGTCAGCCAGGATAAAACCATCATCGCTGGCAATAATGCCTTCGCCATTTTTAAATTTTTCATATGCAACCTCCAATCCATCAAGAATAATTTCCCCACAATAGGGAATTTTATGAAAGGCAACAAATCAATCCATCAGGAAAAGAGGGCTGAAGTGCCTTCTTTTTCCATTTCATTCAATCATTCTAAAAGATATAATCATACTGGTTGGGGGAAATAATGCTCCTGACTTTTTTATTAAGCCTTTGTGTTTGTTCCAAAAAACCATCAATAAAATCCACTGATGCCCCCATTTTATATCCTCCTTCCACCTATGAAACCATTAAAAAAGCGCAGGAAGGCTCCTGCACTTTCTCGTTTGATCTCTATCGCCCATTTATTCCTGGGCTTTAACAACTTCCTGAAGTTCCACCTTTTCCCCTTTGATAATGTAGGTGAGGAAATAGGTTTCGCCCTCCTGCAATTCATTCCAAAGCTTTTCATCAGCTACCTTGATTTTGATGGACTCTCTTTCTAGTTTCTCTGGATCATAACCTGATACCCAATACCCGCCAGCTGATCCTTTACTCGAAACCTTGAAGGATGAAGTGATATCGGAATAGATTGGTTTCGGGTAGGCCGAATAAATGATCCCAGTCAACACCAGCAACCCGATCGCCCATAGGAATGCCTTCTTTCCTCTTTTCATGCTCCACCACCTCAACCTTTTTTATCATGAATCCTTTTAACGAGAACAGCAATAGAAACCAGGCAAACGGTGTTGATCACTTCCATGAAAGGATTGAGCTTATTGAGAAACAGATAGATGATATCCAATAAAAACACCCCTTAAGGTCCTCGAACTTCGTTCTGGGGAGCACTGTCTTCGCACCGAGGCTATGTCCTCCTAAAAACGAAGCAAATGATGTGTTCATCCTTATGTTATGAAGCATTTTCCAAAAACAGAGCAAAAGAAAAACACACCATAATGAGAGAAGTGCTGTGCAATATTATGTAGTAGGTATATTGTTAGATAGATAATAATTCTTTAAAGAACTCCTGTTCCTTCAAAAAGCACACGACTAAATGAATTTAGATTAATACAAATAAAAGGCTCTAAGTGAGCCTCTCAATTAGGATGTAGCTTTATGGGTCTGGTTTCTCATCAAATACGTTATTATCAAGATACCTATGGAAGAACCACTCTCCTATTCCTACCACAACGGCTGAGAGGATTGCTGCATTAATAAGGTCATTTTCCCCTACAAAAATGTCCCTTCCCATTAAATATATTACAGCAAGGGTTAGAACAGCATCGAACAGAGCTCCAATTATATTTCTTTTTGTGTAATCATCATCATCCCCTGCATTTCGGAATATTAGCAAATAACCCAGAACATATTCAAGAACCGTTAGGACGATACTAATAAATGTATCACTAAATTCTGCATTGAAAATTCCAGAACAGCTGTAATCTCACTAGTTTAATGACCAGTGCTTTTAAATGGTCCATTATAGTACCACCTTGTTTGGATACCAAACATATACCCGGGTAATTAAGGTTTACATTGGTTTCTTAAATTTCTTATCTGGTCAATGTCCTTCCTCAGCCCTAAATAGCTGGATTACTATTTTCCTTTAAATTTTAAGTTTAAAGTTTATCCCTTTTTCATAAAGGGTATATAATTATTTTATAAATCACCTATATTTTAACCTCATGCTACGTTTTAAATTTTGATTTATATTGTTAATAATGAATTCAAGGGGAGTAAGCATAATGAAATCCATCCAAAGCATAAGTCAAGAAATAAAGAAATATATTGATGAAAACGATCAATCGTTTGAGCATAGCTTACTTTCCGAAGCAGTAAATGTCTCGTCAAAGATTACGGATATATTAGAAAAAGGAAACATCAATTTATTAATAAATGCTAGAAGATTGATCTATTATGTAATGGATCAAAGAGAAGAAGAACTAAAATCTTTCGCGGAAGCAGAAGGCATTGCTTGGGCGGAGCACTCATTAACACTGGCGTTGAAATTAGAGTGGGTTCAAGCGATAAGAAGAACTTTATGGCAGATTGTAAGTATCCTCGACGAGACAAAAAATCTTACCGCAGATCATAAGGATTTTTATGAATTGGAAGCATTGATCAATGATAAGATTGACCAGTTCCTAAACACTTTTTTCATTAGCTACTCCAAATATAAGGATACAATGTTCTTAAAACAGAGGGAAGTGGTGGAGCATTTGTCTGTTCCAATTATTCCTGTTAGCGAATATGTGTCCGTTTTGCCACTAATTGGTTCAATAGACTCCTTCAGGATCAAAATCATTGAGGAAAAAGTATTGAATGATATAGGTGTTTCAAGAATCCAAACACTAGTTATAGACCTTTCGGGTATAGCTATGATGGAAAAGGATGTGATTGACCATTTTGAAAAAGTATTGGCGGGGGTTTCTATGATGGGATGCAAAGCGATCCTAACGGGACTTCGGCCTGACCTTGTAAGAAAAATGGTGCACGCTGGGATCCGTTTCGAAAAAAATGCTGAAACAAAAGGGACACTCCAAGAAACCTTAAGAAGATACCTTTGAAGACGAATGACGGTTAAAGCCGCCTCTTTTGAAAAAACAAATTTTTTATATGTAACAAAATCATTTTAGAGAACCAATTATTTAAAGCACGTCCATTGATACCAACAAATATAAGAGTGACTGCTAAGTGGGCAAGCAGCGGGTTTAGTTTAAGATTCAACATTATGCCCCTTTTGTTTAATAAGATGAAGTTACGTATCTTGGGTTCTATTATCTGATAGTCTAGATGTTGTATTTATTGATATTAGCTTATTTATTTCAGAAATAAAAACAGCAACTTAGGGTATGTTAGTAATAACGTTGAATAACAACATCAGTTTATTCAGCAAAAAGTCACCCTCCCTTACCCGGGTGGCTTTTTAACTTTTATGGACAGCTGCAAGATATCTCCTATCGGACTGTAGGGTCCATTCCTCCTTCAACTAAACTTCCACGTTAGCTTGAGAATCAACTAAATAATAAGCTGACCTATGCACCCGTTTGTGTTTTACAATATACTCGTAATGCGAATTAGTGCTCAGGTATAGAACTAAATAATAGGTGGACATAATGGATACGATAAACCCACTCTTTATGCGCTTTTCGGTATGAAGGAAATTAAAAAATTTAAGGTGATAAGATTGAACAGTTCTTTTCCTTCATTTGAAGATGTACAAAAGGCTAGAGTGAAATTTAATGACATAGCCTATAAACATTGGGTTCATGATGATTTATTCACATGGAAATGGTACTTATTATTAGTCCTGTCGATATTACCTTGGATTGTTTGGTGGATTGTTGTTGATAAGAAACGACTAAATGAAATAGTTCTATATGGTTCGTTAATAACAATTGGGACTTATACCTTAGACAATATTGGAACCGATTTAATATGGTGGGAATATCCCACTAAACTTTTTCAAATGATACCTCCTTTATTACCAGCTGATCTTTCATTAATTCCATGCTCAATGATGTTAATATATCAATGGTCAAAGAACTGGCGATCCTTTTTATTGTTTAATTTTTTGCTATCGCTGTTTTGTACTTATATTGGAGAGCCCTTATTTATCTGGTTGGACTATTACGAATTAAAGGACTGGAAACTAATCTACTCTTTACTTTTTTATAATATAGGCGGAATGCTTGCCAGGTGGTTAGTTCTAAAAATATTTTCAGTAAGCGAAAAGTAATTTTTGTACAAAGTCATGTTAGAATTTACTTGGTCGAGGGAAAGGAAGCTCTCGGCTTTTTTTATTTTATTTACTCTTGCCTTTTGGTTAATTCGCATTTTGGTTCAATTCCGGCATAAGATCAGTAAAACTTTCACCCCTCTCATGCATCTAACCTGCCCCGCGTTAAATTAAGTGTCTTTCTTACATTCTGTAGTATCAAAATAAAAAGATGGAATCATTACCGATCCCATCCCAAAAAATTCATCCACTCAATTCCAACCCACGAACGATGGGATGCAAAGCAGTCCAGCTTTTGTTAAATTCCTCAATTTCACCCTACACCTGATAGGGTCGATAAAAATCGTCAGGTTCTCCGGCGGGAACGAACTCCGGGCATCTGCAGTCTTCTTCATGATGTTTATTACTCACTTGTTCCATCCTTTCCTGCTGAATTATGAATCTTCCAATCTTGGCAAATGTGGCTGAATGCAAGGATGAACCCGGAAGATTCCCCACATCCCCTGTTCAATATCCCAGCGGATATTTCCGGAACGGTACAGGTAATCCCCAGGAAAATTAAACGTGCCACCTGCCCCTCCAATCAGAGGCAAGTCTTGTGCATCACCAGCAACCATATGTCCAACATAAGAAACAATTCTAGAATCAACATCCCTAGGGTCAAATTTCCAATTATGACCATGAAGATGGAAGGTATGAGCTCTTCGGCGTTCAGAAGGAATGGTCAACCTAATGAATACAGGTTCTCCCGGATAGGCCTCGAATACGGGTGTTGCCGGGTCCCCAAAAACCTTTGAGCTGAATAAGTCTGCCAGTACCGGATGTTCCCGATAACGATTGATGAGCCTCTCTGAACGATAATTGAAACCGCGTGAACCAAAATCATAGGTATCAACTTCATCATCTAGGTCTGCTTGCGGGATGACACCTGCCAGCGGATCAATAATGACGTGACCATTTTTATCCTCAAGACGGACTCCGTCATGCATGACGAGAACAAACTCCCTGAATCGGCCGAAAAGCGGGTGTTCAATGACGGCACTCGTCCCTGTCCTGATGGGCTGAAGTGTGTGGGGGTCCAGGTAGTTTGAAGTAAATCGGGGTTCTGCAATAAATGCCCCAAATGCCCCGAAGGATCGGTGATTCCGCAGGTCTGCCACATCCCACATCGCACATGTCCCGACATTGGAAAACACATACCAACGATACGTGATTCTTTCCCCTGGTCCTACTGTCTGGTCTGGATTGAAGCCTACTGTATTCCCGCTGGATGTCCTTACATCATAATCAAGCAAATTAGGATGAAGTGAAATCCTTAATGAAGGCGGGTAGAATGCCTGTTCTTTTACCGGCGGATAAGGATGAATGCCATCCTGGAATGGAAACTTTTCAAATTCCAACATGCTGGTCAAAGTGACTTCAACAAGATCACCTTGGTTTCCCCTCAATACCAAAGGTTCTGGGTTTTTTCTTCCGCACAGGATGTCTTCAACATCTTCCTCCAAAGCAAACACAATTCCAAAAGGATCATGGTCTCCATACTTGTTATAAACAATTGGAGTCTGAATAGCGACAACAGAGTATCTCCGTATCGGTGCATTAAGCGGTGCCAGAGGCGGCAGGCTGCATAGGGGATCAGCAAGCTTAGGAGGTTTGCCCGTCACTTTTGGCAGCGGTTGCGTCCTTGGAGGAGGAAGCGGCCGGTCCGTGAGCGGAATCAAATCAGGCACCTCTTCATCAAATGCCCTGATCAGCCCCCACGTCCCAAGCCATACATCTTCTTCATCTTCAAAGGCATACAAATAATCTCCTGCCCTTGGAATCTCCATTTCCAGTGTGAAAGATTCCGATATGCCAATATGATGCTGTGAAGTCAAGATGGAATCATTATCAGGACGTTCCAACGGCCATCTTAATCCATGAAGGTTAAAGGCATGAGATTCTTCATGTGATCCCTGAAGCAGGCGGATTCTGATTGGATCTCCTTCATAGGCCATCAATATTGGGGTGACCGGGTCGCCACTGACATACGAACTAAAGGAATAGGCAGGATCACAGTCCTCTCCTAGCCTGAACTGAAGCGGTTCATTTTTATAGTTCACTGCAAAGACACCTGGGTCTTCCGATGATCCAGGAAAGGGTGGAGGCTGGATGGGACAGCCATTTTTATCAAATAGAAAAGCGAAGTCCTGGATGAATAATGAAAAATCGCGATAGTCAGGAATTAGTGGATTTTGTACCGTCACCTGGGTACCATGAAAAACCTCCTCTCCCGTCCTTGAATCAAACGTGCGTGAAAAACGCGGCTGAATTACACTTGTTCCAAATACTCCATGCTGCTGGTGAGACACTGGAAACAGATGGTCGTGAAAGAAGAAGGCCTTTAATTCCGTATCGGCATACCACTCATACCGGATGGTCTCACCAGGCAGGACTGAACTGTCATAGTTCCACCCTACACTTGCACCGTCTGCTACGAGGATATCGAATTTGACAAAGTGGACATGGAAGGCATTCTCATAGGTTCTGGTAACAAGCTGAAAAGCGTCACCATCGAGAATATGTGGAAGTCTATTGGTAAAATTCATCCGGATGCAAGAGCTTGCAGGGATATGAAGCGTTAGTGGTTCCGGTTCCTTTCTCCCTGAGAGGACATCGTCGATTTCTTCGTCCAGTACATAGATTCTTCCCTTTGGATCATACCAGCCCTGCCGGTTATAGATGATGGGGAGCTCTATCAGAGAAACATTGAACTCAACCACGACTGGATTTCCAAGGCAGGCGTCCACAAAAACTGCTCCCGGCCGTGCATTGGGTACCGCTGCATTCCTTTCCAGCTCTGTCATTTCCCTGCCGCCAACAATTCCAAGAGGTGGCCTAGGCGCTTTGCAGCCGACCTTCCCTGGAATAAAGTTGGGGAATCCTGGTCGTTCCGGTGTAGGTTTAGGCGGGCAAGGACGGTCCGGCAAAGGCTGGAGCGCCGCAATTGGGATACCATTGGGATAGCATTGGCTTCCATCCTGCAGGGTATCGAAGATTCGGTTAATCCCCCACATTCCTGCTTCAAAATGTGGATACAAATGACAGTGGATAATGGCATCCCCAATCGAACCAGGCAGGCTTCCAAGCCCATACAGTGGCCAGACATCATAATGGCTTTGCGGGCTGATGGCCTGAGCATCAACCACTTCGGAACGTTCATTGGAAGGATCCCTCAGCCATTGATGAGCATGATAGTGGAATACATGCGTTTCCTTGGCTGCTCCATGAATTAAGCGAATAACTGCAGGGTCGCCTCTGTACCCGCGAAGTATGGGAGTTGCCGGATCGCCAAACACCCATGAATCATGGTGAACTTCCTCTCCGTCCAGCTCCGGGCTGACGATCCCTTCTTCAATTAATCGTTTTCGGTTTCCGAGAGGCTCAAAACGATAATTGACTCCATGGAAGGATTCAGCTTCTTGATTGGTAACCGGATTGAGCGGTCGGTTGCCTGTTAAATCATTCACCTCCATTTCATCATTAAAAAACCAGGCATATTCCCGAAAAGAGGGTAAAAAAGGATTATGGATATCGGCAAATACTCCACTTTCGATCGGACCGCCTGTTACGGGATCCGTCCACCAGGAGCCCCGCCTTTCCACAATAAGCGTACCAAAAAGACCTTGTAAGCTTGAGCCTTGCTCTGTACTTGAGACATTTCCCATGTCAGTGAAGAAATGAATCCCCTCTGTAGTCGCATGAATGGTGTAAAGAACTGTTTCCCCGCATTCCGCCAGGGAACTGGGGTTAAACCCGGCATTCGATCCGTCCGATGTCCGCGGGTCATAGTCCGACTCCTGAAAATGCATCCCAGTGGCAAATGGCAGCTGATTCTCGAACAAAATCTCCACAACGTCTCCCTCATTGGCCCGTATGGTCAGTGGCTGTACCAGCTCAACAGGGGTAAATGGATTTTGTCTGACCAACTTTTTTACCTTCTCTTCATTTTCCTTTAATACATACATTCGTCCATCCGGATTATGGTCACCAAAATTATTCACAACAATCCGGATGGGGATGGCGACCACATGAAAGCGTCTAATCATAATGACTCCTCCATTCTATAGGTCATCTCTCAACTCAGGGATGCAAGGTCCATCAGGCGTCTCGATATAAAACACCTCAATATTATGGATATGGATAAACCAGTTTCGATTCTCCAATTGGCTGAAGTGAGTCGTTTCAACACATAATTCCACCATATCTTCCATCACATCAATAATTTCTCCGATAAACATAAAAGGATAGGATGGGGTTAGGAGAAATGCTCTTCGGCCTATGTTTTCAGTGAAATGATTAACCAATGCCGTATCGTGTATCCGGTTTATATCAACTGACTGTGAGTTTAGGTTTGAGTTAGGAGTAACCATATAAAAAACCTCCTCTTATTGTCTAAACCAGCGGGAACCTCATATTGCAATCGAAGTTCGTGGTGAATTGAGCTATTCTTTCAAGTGGTATGGATAAAGGTGTTGGAAATTTCAGTTCCCATTGCTCCAGGAAAGTCTCTTCTTCAAACACCTGCGTTACCTCGGGCATGGAGTACCAGGTTATTACCGTAAAATACGTTCTTCCCACCTCGATCTTTTCCCAGTCGGGCTTTCCCCTTACGATGATCGTTCCACTTGTGTTTGCATACACAAATCCGCCTCGATTGTGTATTTTCCATCTTTTTTGGATTTTCCTGTGACCACAACATCATTAGTTGAACTGGTCTGATAAGTCTCTTCGCGCTTGAAGGAAAGATAGGAAGAAAAGAGCAATACACCAATAAAAAGAAAAGTGAGCCACCTTTTCATTCCTTCACATCCTAAACATGCTTCTCTTTCTCAGCGTATCTTGGAACTGCAAATGCAGATCAAAGAAACTTCTTGACTCCAGTTGGTTATCTCCTTAAAACAATTGGAATTCCGCTACCTAATATCGATTTTATGAGGCAGAACAAAAATACAACCACATTAATTTTATTCTTTTGTCCAAATCATTCCCCTTCCTTAATTCTTCGGGGGGAGGATGAAAGTGAGGATCTATGTAGTTGGAATGAGACCAAAATCAAATATTGAATGCGGTTAGCCTCCATGTGAATAAAATTCAGGAAAGGGGGTACACAAAGCATTCACAAGAAGCTATGTAAAGGTAAGGGGGAGGCTAATGAAAACGCAAAGGAAGTATGCTTGGCCTGTTTTCCTGTTCTTCTTTTTCGTTGCTGCCTGGACGGTCATCGGTCAGTTAAGCTTTTATTCCCAGCCAACTGACGATGAGGCAGGAATGGTCGATGTTTACAACGTGTATTATGTGCTGGAGATCCAGAAGTTCTTAGGGATAGGGAATCACGACCTCAATAGTAGAGTCCAAGAAAACCTAGAGGAAAAAGGAATGACCGACCTAGAAGAAATCATGCTTTCCCCATTGCCGGCCATTTGGTTTTTAACTCGGGTTCTTCAGGAAAAGCCATCTGACATTCAGGCAAAGGAATTCACTTCCTTCGTCCTCTCCCTCCAGCAGGATAATGGGATGTTCGTCAACGAAAACGGTGAGGAACTCCAGGAAGGGGAAAATATAACCCCGTATCTCTTTTCAACAAAGTTGGCTATCGAAATTCTGAACCGTTACGAGGAGCCTATCCCAAAACAAAAAGAACTCATCCAAGCAATTACTGACCGGTTGGATAACCGACTTGATTACGGAAAAGACATGATCCTGGATGGGAATAACTTGCTGATTCTTGAAATCCTAGTGCATCTCGATCCTGAAGCTAAAATTTTACAAAGGGCCAGGGAGACTATCTCGATGGACATGATTCAGGTTTCCTTTTTAAAGGAAAACTTCTCCTTGGGAGAGTGGACCACACTTAAAGGGATTGCTGATATCCTTCACCCTGGCAAGCCTTTTAACAAGGTGATCCAGAGCCATGTAGAAACCCAACTAAAAGATTTGCAGCTCAAAAATGGGGCATTCCGATTCCCCGAATCCCAGGAACCTGCCATCCTTTCGACTTACCTTGCCATTCTCCTGATGAAGGAATGGGAAATAGACATTCCAAAAAAGGAGAACATTTTAGAGTATACGGATGAAATAGCCGAGGCTAGCTTCTAAATGAAAGGGCTAAATACTCAACTATTTGCCCCCTCACTGAACGAAACACATATTAGGGTACAGAGAACCATTCCGTTCCGCAATGAAAGGGTCCCTTTGAAAAAAAGGACCCTTTCATTGGGATAAACCTTATCTTTGAGGAAGGTTGTAACTTCAACTAATTACTAATATATTTTTCACAGTGATTTTGAGCTCTTTGCGAAGCGATACTGCCATCGCTTACAGCAGTCACAATGTTCTGCTGAAGTGTTAGACTTTCAGGAAGTTATTACATGGATGATGGAAAATCCAAGTCGTTATTGGACTGCCATTTGGGAAGGGGTACTACATCAGGAATAACTTCCCTAATTAACATGTATTCCCCCATCTAAGCATTTAAAGTCATAGCATTTTTTCGCTTACTGGACTTTAATCCCTAACTTAAGGATAGGTCTAGATGGCCCTATAAACGTAAGATAAGGTGTAACTTTAATATCATCAAACCACAGACCGCATCAGTTTGGACGAGCATTATGTATGCATTGTTAATAGTTTAATATTAAACGTCAAAAACTAAACTTTTAATATTAAACAGTCATGTTTACCCTTAAACCGATACCGATTTAAGGGTAAATTTGAAGACCTAGGTAAGAAAGAGTCTAAACCCCACGAATAATGCTAATTCCTGGCGTATTTGTCTCGGTGGAAGGTAAGGCTCGGGATATACTAAATTAGCTATGAGAAAGTTGTTCCTTTTTAACTAAACTGTACTGTTAGTAATAATAAGGAAAAAGCGATGCTTCCTTAGAGCATCGCAACTAAGTCGTGAATATAAAATTATAGATAGGGATCATCGTAAAATAACTAATTTAATTTATGATTTTATTATCCTTACTATATATGGTGATACGGTAAGGATCACTTCCAACCTTTGTTTTCATTTTATCCGATTTAAGGAAGTCATCAATGATTTTTTCAAGCAGTTGGGCAAAGTCTTTAGCGTTCTCATGTGAACTTGGTAAGGAGATAAACGCTTGAATCTCTGGTTCTGGATAGACGGAATATCCAACCATTCTAACTTTATACTCCTCTTTCCCTAATAGATCATCCTCAACAATATGAAGGATTTCCATCCATCTTCTATCCTGTTCCCTTTTTTCCATATCTATTTTCTTTATTTTTAATGGGAGGGGGTCGATTTTATTGGCTTGAAGAATATCATTAATCACTTGCTTCATCTCATCGGTCCTGGTCTCTGTATTAGGAATTTCAATCAATAGTTTCTTGGGATTATATTCCATACCTAGAGATAACACGTTAAAATCCCGTCTTTTTAACTCTTCGGTAACTGCAGGATGGAGGATGTCGTATTCCTGGCTAAATTGTTTTATTTTTTTTTCTTCCTTGGGATCGACGTCGATTTTACGTTCCTTATACTGGCTCACTTTTAATGTGTAGGCGTCATAATTCCTTGATTGTAAAACATCTCTCGCAATCTTTTCTACATCAGCCTTAACGGAATTATAATATTTTTCCGAGCCCTCGATTCCAATCATAATTTCCTTTTCAGGAAAGGATACACCTGCTCCAGCAGTTTTGTAACCTTTTGCCCTGAGTTCTTCGGATATGACCACAACAACATCATCTTTATTTTCAAAAATTTGGCCCAAGTATGGAATTTTGGATACGATCTTTGCCATCGCAGGGGAAACGAAGGCTGAACCAATTAGGAAGCAAAATACAAGAACCGCTGCGCTGAAAGTGTACACTACTTTCTTACCGTATCCTCGCTGCGTCTTTCTACCTCTTCTAAGGCCAAGTTCAATCGCTTGATCCAATCTTTCTTCAGGGATATTTATTTTATCCACCTCTTTTTTTACGTTGCCGGATAAATAATCATTCATCAGATACACTCCTCTTTTAAATCCGATTTCAATTGATTAATGGCTCTATGTAGTCGGGTTTTCACCGTTCCTTCGGGACAATTCAAAATTTCAGCAATTTGTTTTATGGAGAGGTCCTTGTAATATCTCAAAATAATCACTGTTTTATAATGCACTTCCAATCGTCCAATTGCTTCTACTAAATCCAATTTTTCTTCAATTCGCAGGCTCTGATTGTCCCCAAATACTTCAACATCACTAAAGGGAATCAACCGGTTATTTTTCTTAATAAAATCCAATGTAGTATTTACTAAGATTCGTGATATCCAAGTAGAAAAATACTGAGGCTCTTTTAGTTGTTTGATGGATATAAAAGCTTTGTAAATTGTATCTTGAACAATATCCAGGGCATCACTCTCATTTTTTACGTATAAATAAGCCATACGAAAGAGTTTATTCTTTTCATTTTGAATCAACTCCTGGAAGGCCTTTTCATTTCCTTTTTTCGCCTTGTTGATCTTTATTTCATCAATGGACATTTACTCACCTCTTTTTCTAACCGTTAGACAATTGATACTACAAAAACGTTTCATCAAATGTAAATAAATTTACCCCTTACGTATGAGTCATAACTATTCACAGGTAAATGACAGACCAATTCAAAACGAATTATGAAAATGGTGTCCTGACTCTTAACAAGGAAAAGCGATGCTTATCAGTAGCAGCCAAGGCTTAAACTGTTGTACCTATTACTTTAAGTGCATTTTTTCAAAAATTAAATAAAGCGAATGCTCCTTTAAGAACAATCGCTTTAAAATGAGTGATTGATACCCTATTTGATTTACATAAGTAAGCTAAATATAAAAATTAGGTGATTGGGTTTTATTCGATTTTACTGCCTCTCTGACAACTTTGCTAATTTGGGCTCTGCTTCTCGGCCATTAAACTGAGGAAGTTTAAATACATTGTTTCACAAACTTAAGTGTATTAGAGGAATGATGCTCCTTTTGCTCAATAAGTAGTTCAACAATAAAGGATTTATTCCCGCTGGACCCTATTTTCTTCGCTTTGACGGACGATCTCGTCAACGACGTGCTCGATCGGTGCGGTGGCGTCGATTATAATACCGCTTTTTGGAATGTCTTCTTTCGTTTGGTGCAATCGCACAATGAGTTCCCGCTCCGTTTTCTTGCCGCCCCACTCATTTTCCGGTCGCTGGTTTAGCCGCCGGTTCAATGTGTCAAGGTCGACCTCGAGGACAAACACGCCGTCAAATAGATCTATAAATTTCGAAAAGTTCCTAGAACCACCGCAGAAGAATGTTACAGCCTCATTGTGGTTGGCGACTAGTGCTTTTACTTTGTATACATGCCAAATGTGGTGCTCGTGCGTGCAGCCATCCATCAGTTTACCAGTTTCTGGATTACCTTGATAAGCCAATTCACGGTCACCATTAATGGCATGGTAGCCGCGCCGCTGCAATTCTTTGCAGACCGTAGTTTTGCCGGTGCAGGAAACGCCTTCAATCAAATAATTCCTAATACCCATGGCTAGCCCCTCCATTAATGTTGTTAAACTGCCCCTTTAGTATAATAAGAAAAAGCTGCATTCATGGGCAGCTGGATCTTCATTATAAGCCTCCGTAAGATGAGCAAGTCGCTTAATCTCCATGAACACATTTTTCTCGAACTATGCAGCAGATTCTGCACAGAACAGTTATAGGTTTATCAATTTACTTAGAAGTCTAAACTGGATAATAAAATGTGGAGAGAGCAATCATTATGTATCTTTTATTAGTGGTCGTTACTTATATTGTATTTGCCTATTTCTTTGTTGATTGGAAGAACTGGAATAAGTATTATCCTACAATCCAATTCTTTATCATTTGTAACTTGCTTTATAATTTTTTATTTTATAACCATACTCTTTGGAGATATCATGCATTAACAGTAGACTGGTTAAATCATACTCTTATCGATCTGACTTTTTCATTTATCATTGTGCCAGTCGTTATTATGATCTTTTTAAGGTATTATCCTAAAGGAAAAAAACGATTTTTCTATATGGGAATATGGATAACTTACTTTACCATCCTTGAATATCTGTTCTATAAAAAGGGGCTTTTCATATACGAAAATGATTGGAATCTTTTTTGGTCTGGTGTCTTTAATTTAATTCTTTTTACTATGGTTCGAATTCATTATAAAAGCCCTGTCACAGCTCTAATTGTATCGATCCCTTTAATTGCATTCCTATTAGTTTTGTTCCACCCTCCTCTAAATAGTTTAAAATAATTGCCAGGTGATTATATGACAACTGAGCCAATACCAACACCCGTTTTTTTTATTCTGTTGTTCATCATTTATCTATTGATGTGGATTTATCTTTTTAGAAATAAAAATTAATATTTGTCTTATGCACACTTTAGTTCAAATTCGAATAGATGAAATTTTATCTACCTTATTCCACAAATGCCCGTTACCGGAGCCACCTTAAATGGCAGCTAGATTTTCTAAATACACTCGTTAACTCCAAAAGAATTACAATAAAAATGGCGTTGATCAAGTTTAATTATTTTCGCTTTCAATTAATTCTATAATAACATCAGAAAAAACATCCACTGCCCATATTCTTCTATATATTTTCAAATCCCCCAATTTGTATTATCACAGAGTTATTTATAAGGTCTTCATTGTTTAACATCTTTTCTAACAACTCAATAAAAGCTGGTTCCATTTTAGATATGAGGAATAAATTGAACTATTTCAATAAAATTCTCCTCTATTATAACGGTATATAAACAGTTATGAGTTCTAACTTCATTTTAATATTTTATTCTCCTGTATCCAGATCCACCAATATCTGATCCAGCGCTCTTTTTGCCAGAGTAACAAATTGTGGGTTTGTTAGTCGATAGTATGGAATGATAAGTACTGCCTGGTGAAGTGCATACCCTCGAGCCCGAAGCCATGTATCTTTGTCGGCATGAATTATGGAATTTTGAAAGACTTTTCGCCCTTTGGTGTTGAATATACTCCAAGCAGGTATTAGGTCAAACGCCGGGTCTCCAATTCCCACTGAACCAAAGTCGATGACCGCAGCTAAACGTCCCGAATGAACCAAAAGATTTGTTCTAAGTAAATCAGCATGTATCCATACTGCATGACCGTTCCAGACAGAAGCTTTACATGACTCTTCCCATGCAGCTAATACTCTGTCTCTGTCCAGCAAATCATCTGCCTCATCAATACATTCTAATGTTCTTTTATTTAACTCAAGCAAAGGTGATCTCCCTGCCCTGGGCGCATCAGAAGGCACATCAATTGAGTGCATCTCATTTACAAAATCCGCCAAGTCTTTTGCAACTTCTCTTTCATCATGAATTAACTCATCAGAATAGTTATTTCCCTCTATCCATTTGTATAAAGCCCAGTTCACAGGGTACGAGGCATTGGGTTGTCCTATAGCAATAGGTTCGGGTATCTTAAGGGTCAAGTGGGGAGCAAGATATGGAATCCATCTCCACTCTTTTTCTATATCTGCCCACTCCATAACCCTGGGTAGGCGAATATAAAGCTCTTGCCCCAGCCTGTAAACATGATTTACCGTTCCAACTGAATTCACTGGAGTTATCGGTAATATAGAGAATTCAGGGAACTGCTCATTGATTAAGCCTCTAACTATACTTAGATTAACATCCAATTCATTGTCATGCATTCTGCTCATATTTCCACCTACTATCTTATCTTATATTTTTCCAAGTTCCCTTCTTTACAAATAACAAATTTTTATCCATTTAGTAAACCTTGATCGTACCTCAGGAATGTAAAAAGGTCATCCTTTCAACGTAGGATGGCTTTTTTGCATGGTTTCGGTATCGAACCACTATGCAAAAAACTTCGAGTTCCCCCACTTGTATTCTTGGAAAAGGAAGGTTAGTTGGCATAAACATTTATAGTTAATATCAGTATTAAGCTATTTATTGAAAAATGTTAATAAACTATGAGCTGGTTTAGTTGAAGAAGTAAAAAGCAGCTTATATAGTATAATCGCGCCCAATTATTAAAGATACTTTGTCTCATTTGAATTACTCATTAGCACACGTGTTTGTTATTACTGCGGCTACTCCACTGGGACACTTACATTAAAATTAACCCCGAACTTGTCCTTTACCATCCCGTACAAGGGGCTGAAATCCGTCTTATGAAGGGGTATAACGACTTGGCCGCCGTCTTCCAAAGCAGCGAAGATTTCTCTCGCTCTTGCCTCTTCCTTGGGATGGATTGCAATCTGAATCGAATTGCCTGGCTGATAATGCATGCCTGCAAACGTATCGGAGAACATGAGATCCGCGTCTCCGACTTTCAAGTGTGCATGCATAATGCGATTCTTCATGTTATCCGTCAACGGATGATTCGGGTCAGCTGGCATATCTCCGTAGGTCATGATGCCCATCACTTTCCCGCCAAGCACTTTCTCGTAAAAATGGACCGCTTCTCTCGCGTTTCCGTCAAAAAACAAATACGGGTTCAAACTAATTGACACCATTCAACAACTCCTTTGGAATAATTTAGGACCACTTCATTCATGATACATTAATATTTCAGCTTGCGTAAGCTGAACTAACCCACTAGATAACCTGCACCTTTACTAGAACTAGAAATAAAAGCAGCAGGTACAACCTTTTGTGAACTCAAGCACTGGTTAATTTAATATAATTTGCTTCACAAAGAAATAGAGGAAAATCAATCAAAACATCGTAATACCTTAAAGCATGTTGAATCAAAATGGGATTAGTCCAACTCCTTAAAATCCGAACGAATACTTCTCCTTTTAACTAAACGCTCCTCTTATCACGCATACCTCAGCTTCCTAAAGATTGCGAGGTAACAAGTTTAGCCATGCTTCTCCATTATTACGATGTAAAAGTCAGCAAAATGGAGTATGGGATATCTCTCGGTAATCCATATTACGGCTTTGTAGAGAATATGAATTCCTTAATAACCCAGGTTGGGATTATCATGAACCGATTGGCAGAAATTGCTAAGGAGTATTTAGGAGAGCATGTATCAGAACTCACTGGCGGCACTTTCGATGAGATTTTAAATCACGTTTGATCACATACACAATGTAACAAGAGTTAGATAGCTCTTATTTTCAAACCTGGCATACAAAACAAGGTGCTATAGATCACAAAGAAGGAACACTCGGTTTAGTATGATGAAAACTATACCCACTTTAACGACCCTGACTGTTGAATTGAAAGTTATTCATTAATCCATCGAAAAAATTCTTAAATTAAACATAAATGCCTAAACCCTGGGTATTCTAGGGAAGACGTTGTGATAACATCTAATTAAAAGCCTTTTCCCCTTGCCCAATAGGTGGCTTTTTATCTTTAATTGGTTTGGTGTCATTTTTTAGAGTCATCCTACCCTATAGGATGGCTTCTTTTTGTACCTTTGTTTAAAGAATTGGTTATTCAATTAATGCCCTTACATAAATGGGAATTATCACATATAGTATATAGTATCCGTTATGAATACCCTCAATGGGACAATTTTTTTAAAACTAACCTTGCATTAGGGGAGGGTTGGTTTTTTTATATCGGCGTTATTTCCTAATCCTTGAAGACATCGACACGTTTACAAAAGAAAACCGCATTGCTATTTGCGGTTTGGGAATAGAGGATTATATGTCTACTCAAGATATGGTATTTTGAATCATTGGGTGACAGCATAGAGTTAATTACCTAGCCCTAACATGCGGATTCCAGTAGTTAACTCTCAATGGAGGCGATGCTTACTTTCTGCTGCCTTTAATCATTCACACGAGCAATAACCTTTTGAATGTATTCTTCTTATAGTGTTAATAGTTTTTGAGCCACTATATACCCCGACCCACCATTGACCCCATGTCCGGGCCAAGTTGCGGCCCCGAGCATATACACATTTGGAATTGCTGTCTGATGCCCCGGTTGCCCTGGTAATGGTCTCAAGAGATAACTCTGACCTAAATCATGTGCACCTCCATACGGATCCCCCGGGCCAGCATTTGGGTTATACTTAGCAATTGTGTCTGGGGTGACCACGTATTTTCCAATGACAGCGCTTGGAATGTTTGGTATATGCTTCCTGACCACGCTTAGCACTCGCTCTGTAAAACGCTCTGTCAAATCATGAGACCATGTCCCATCTCCCACATCGATGAGATTTGCAGCATCCCCGCTTGGCCTAATAGGTACTTCCAGCACTTGAATACGCATAATGGCTTTTCCTGACGGTGCCCGCGTAGGATCAAGATTTGTCGAACAATCTACTGTAAAGGTCGGATTTGCCGGAAGCAGATTAGCTGCAGCTTGGGCAATGGCTAAGGTAAATCCGTCTAGCCCATCTGTTAGATGGGGCTGACCGACACGGTTAAACCGCTTATCGGGCCAGTTTGGCGGCTCACTCAGAGCTAAATGGATTTGCACACAGCCCTTGCCGTATCGATATTGTTTTGCTAGCGCGCGCAGTGGTGGTGATATTTCGGTATCGGCTAATAGCGAGAGATACAGCTGGTCAGGGGTGGTTGAGGCTACGACCGCCTGTTTGGCACGGTATTTTTTTCCCTTTGAGGCCTTTACACCAACTGCTCTACCATCTTCCACTAAAATCCTCTCGACATGAATCCCTGTAAGAATTTCCCCGCCTTGGTCCGTGATTAGCTGTGCTAATGCTTGAACTAACTTTTCACTGCCGCCCTCAGGTATTGGCATTCCGCCGCCCATCAATGCCATCACGGTGAGAGGCACCCAAATTCCACTTCCTACCTCATCCGGTGTGCGGCCAAGATGAGTAACCCATGAAGCAAGCATCGCCCTCGTCACAGGTGACTGAAGTGAACTTACCGTATTACGGGCCGTTGAAACCAACGATGCTGCAAATGGTGAATAACCAACTCCGCCTTCTTGATGAAGTAAACGCTGGATGATAGGTGAAGCTTCTGCACTGGAAAGATCCATGTTAAATAACCCAAAAACATCGTTTACATAAGGACTCAACTGTTCAAACATCCCTGCGAGCGCTGTGCCGTCACCAGGTACCAACCGTTCCACCTCAGCGATGAGCCCCTCAAAGGAAGAGGGAAGGACCGCTGTTCGTCCGTCTTCCATCGAAACGCCAGTCGGCAGGTCTGTATTTAAATAGCGAAGACCGCGTGCTTCTAAGTCCTCTCTCAACTCAGCGTACGCTGGTCCGGATATAAAGAGCGGATGAGCAGCAGCATAGCCATCGTGCTTGAAACCTGGCAGTGTCAGCTCTTCTGTGCGGAGAAATCCTCCTGGACGATCATTTTTTTCTAAAACTAGTACACTTCTCCCGGCCCGAGTTAAATAGGCGGCCGTTATTAGCGCATTATGGCCACTGCCAATAATAATTACATCAAATTGATCCATCATCTCTCTCCTTTTACGATATCTACGTAAAAAGATATTATGATTTTTAGATAATAAGTACTAAATTTAAGACGAAATATTTTCAGATGTCTCTACCATTTAATGGTACCACCCTCTCTGGTGAAACCATTTTTTCTAGCGCTGCAGGATTCCGTGAACTTTACAGCTATTAAATCAGAATAAAGAGGCTGGGACAAAACCCTGCTCTGATAATGAAAAAGCCGGTGAAATTTACGACGAGTAAATTTCACCGGCTTTGATTATTTTTACAAT
>NZ_SLVV01000017.1:0-13572 GCF_004340465.1 Mesobacillus foraminis
CTCCGATTCGCTCGACTTGCATGTATTAGGCACGCCGCCAGCGTTCGTCCTGAGCCAGGATCAAACTCTCCAATAAAGAGTATGAGTTAAGCTCATAAAAAAGAAAAAACGTTGGCTAGTGATTTGAAATCACTAAGTTTTATTGTTTGTTGACGCTTGTTTGTTTAGTTTTCAAAGAGCAACAGTCGCGAACAGCGACTTTTATAATATAACATGTTGTCAACGCCATGTCAACAACTTCCTTCATAATCATCACTGTGTTGCAGCGACGTTTATTAATATAACAGCTAATTAAATCCTAGTCAATACTTTTTCATCTAATTACTATACACATTTATTTTTCATTTGAACGTCTGTATGGGCTTTTGTCAGAAGGCATGTATTTTAAGCATTCAGCCGGATTTGCGATTCGTTTAAATAACGAAAATAAGATTTTATACCTTTCCTTCATCGACCTCTTTACTGAGTGGTCAATCCTCTCATCTTTCAGGTCGAACAATATTTCATCCATTTCCCTTTTTATTAAATACTCTATTTCCTTTGTTTCTTTATCGTTTATTAATAAACCTAGCATACCAGCACCCCTTTAAACATGTCAGTTAATGTAACTATTCCATTTCCGTCCAAATTATATTCACAAATTTTATACATATCTTCAAAATCCCCTCATAAAAATTAGACAAGGAGTGCATGGACGAGGTGATGAGATGAATTTCTTTTTTGTGTTAAATGGAAAATCAATTAAACAAGCATTGGTGATCGTAATTGCCGCGTTTTTTACAGCCTGGTTTTTTTATGCAGAGAATATTGTACAGTTCCCCGCTTTTTCAACTGAAGATGGACCTAAAGCAATCTACAAAGGAGAAAAGGATATTGCCTTAACGTTTAATATTGGCTGGGGGGATGAAAAGGCTGAACCCATTCTCGAGATTCTAAAAAAGGAAAATGTTACTGCCGCAACATTTTTCCTCTCCGGCGCCTGGGCAGAGAGGCATCCTGATCTTGTCAGCCGCATTGTAAAGGATGGCTATGAAATTGGCATCCTGGGGTACGACTATAAGGACTATACAGAAATAGAGGAGGACAAAGTCAGGAAGGATATCCTGAAGGCACAGGAAGCTTTTAAAAAGCTGAATATCAAGGACATTGAGCTGCTGCGGGCTCCTACCGGCCATTTTGATAAAAGAACACTAAACATAGCGGAGCGGGCAGGCTATACCGTTGTCCATTGGAGCCTGGACTCAAAGGACTGGACTAATCCAGGGGTAAATGAAATCGTTGAGAATGTATCCAAGGCGAAAAAAGGAGACATCGTCTTACTGCACGCTTCCGATTCAGCTAAACAAACAGCCGAAGCCCTCCCTGCTGTACTGGATGAAATCAGGAGCAAAAATCTCAAAATGGTATCTGTTTCACAGTTGATTGCCAATGGTGAATCCAATTCTTCAGAAATAAACTAGAACCATACAAAAAACCATCCAATTAGACATTGGATGGTTTTTTGTATGCTGACTTTCCTTGTTTTCCTGCATGTGGCTTCCCGCCGGTTCGCTCTTCGATAGACCTTTGATTGAGTTTAGGAAGCATCAACAACTGAAAGGCATTGCAGACAATCAACGGAAAAAGCATTAAAAATAACCAGCTTTCTTCATTGACCCTCAAGACTGGAACCCATTCTATAGTCGTTACGACAATCATGAAAAACAATGCAGGAATGAACGCTGACATATTGGTCTGCTTTGCTTTCAAAAAAGCGATAGCCAGCCCGGGTATCAAGACAAGGATCGCCAGTAATAGATAAGGGATGATGCTCTCCCCTTCCTTTGCGAACGCCGTGTAGCGGAAATAAACGAGATCAAACAGCACAAAAATAATCAATATAACTTGCACTGCATTCCATAACGATTTAAAAATCCCCGTTCCAAAGCGATGAATGGTCAGGTAAGCAAAAAATCCCGCCTGGCTCAATAAGCTAAAGATAAACCCTACACCAAGCAGCCAAAATAAAACTGACATAATTTCTATAAAGTTGAAATCCGTAAAGAAAGGTTTGAATTTATCCCAACGGACAATAAAGCCTATAATGCCTGTTGTTATTCCACCCACAAATAATGTGGACAGAAACAATCTAACCCAATTCCTGCTCGTCACTATATTTTCCCCCAATAAAAAAATTCACTCCTTGATTGTACCAACCAAAGCTTGAAAAATCTAGGTATTGCTTGGATGCCGTATAATATTTCGAGTTTTTCCCATCATAAAAGTAAGGCTGTCTATGTGAAAGGGGAATGGATATGTATAGAGCTTTCAGATTACTGATTCCTGTCCTGTTTTTAGTTTCAGTTGCCGGCTGCGGGACCGCACCGGATACAGGCGCAGAGGAAATGGATTACGATGCTACCAAGAAGATGGTCGTAGACATTTTAAAGACTGATGATGGAAAAAAAGCTATCCAGGAACTTATGAAGGAAGATGGAATAAAAGAGAGCCTGATCATGGACCAGACAGTCGTTTCAGATACCATAGAAAAAACTCTCGTTTCGAAAGAAGGAACAGCTTTCTGGCAAGAGTCTTTTAAGGATCCAAAATTTGCCCAGGCCATGGCCAAGAGCATGCAGGCAGAAAATGAGCAATTGCTGAAAGACCTTATGAAGGATCCCGAGTACAGAGCGATGATGATCGAAGTCATGAAGGACCCCGAACTCGAAAAGGAATTGATGACAACCCTAAAGAGCAAGGAGTACCGGGAACATTTGCAGACAGTCATCACTGAAACTTTTGACAGCCCATTATTTAAAGCTAAAATGCAGGACATGATCATTCAGGCATCTGAAGAAATCGCAGCAAAACAACAGAAAAAGTAATAACACCCGTTTTAATAAAAGCAGCCTTTCCGCATGATGGAAAGGCTGCTTTACCCATTTTAGTTTTCTAGTGCATGTACAACCTGCTGGGCAATATTCGTATAGATTCCCCCGATTTTATCATCTTCCTGATAAATCGAAGGAGCAAAATCATGTTCATTCCAGGTCGGCTGGCCAAGCGGCAGCCTTCCCAACACTTCTGAATTAAGTTCTTTTGCCAGCTTTTCTCCGCCGCCCTGGCCGAATACATATTCTTTTTCACCGGTTGTCTTGCTCTCGTAGTAGGACATGTTTTCAATAATACCCAAAATTTCGTGCTCTGTTTTCAATGCCATGGCCCCTGCACGCGCTGCAACAAAAGCAGCGGTCGGATGAGGAGTAGTGACAATGATTTCCTTGCAGGAAGGTAGCATCGTATGTACATCTAAAGCCACGTCTCCTGTTCCAGGAGGCAAATCCAGCAGGAGGTAATCAAGTTCTCCCCACTCCACTTCATTGAAGAAACTGTTCAGCATTTTCCCCAGCATTGGTCCGCGCCAGATAATCGGTGCATTATCTTCAACAAAAAAGCCCATGGAGATTACTTTTACACCGTATCTTTCCACAGGGATTATTTTCTCTCCGCGAACCACTGGCCGCTTGGTAATTCCCATCATATCCGGCACACTAAAGCCGTAGATATCCGCGTCTACAAGCCCAACCTTTTTTCCAAGACGGGCAAGCGATACAGCTAGATTGACGGACACGGTTGATTTCCCAACGCCCCCTTTGCCGCTTGCAATCGCAATGAAAGTTGTCTTGCTTGCAGGGGACAGTAAGCCTGCTTCTTCCGTACTTTCTGCGCGAAACTGTTCAAGGACTTCTGCAGGGAGATCTGTGAACCTGAGCCCCACAGTTTCAGCCCCGCCTTCTTTTAAAGCGCTGACAATCTGAGACTGCAGCTGAAGCTGTTCGGAGGTGCCTGTCTTCGCAATACCAATTTTCACGCTTACATGGTTCTTTTCGGCTTTAATCTTGATCTCCTCAATAGCACCAATTTCCCCAAGGGTTTTATGTAAAAACGGCTCCTTCAAACCGCCGATGAGTTCTCTCACTTTGGCATCTGTTAACATGGTGAAGCCCTCCTTAAATTTTGTTGTTAGTAACAGTATAACATAGTGTTAACGGGTTCAAATGATAAACCCTCAGGATGCGCAAACGTTTTCTTCAGTAAAAACAAAGAAGGCGCCTGGGCCCCTTCAATTAAAGAATTTCCGTTCATTTGTATAATATCTAACTATTCCCTCATAAATAGAAGCCGCTATTTGTTCCTGATACTCTTCCTGCTTCAGCTTTTCTTTTTCGGCAGGATTGGAAAGAAACCCTATTTCTACAAGAACACCAGGCTTTTTTGCATATTTAAGCAAATAGATTTCATTGGCAGCTTTTGCTTTTCGATCTGTATTTTCCAGATTCCTTTTAAGTTCCTCCTGAATAAATTTTGCAGCCCGCTTGCTTTCTTTGTAATGTCCTGAATAAAATGTCTGCGCCCCACTCCATCGCGGGGACGGGATTGCATTTAAATGGATGCTGGCAAAGAAGTCGGCATTAGAGCCGTTAACTAAATCGAGTCGCCTCTTCAGGTCTTGAACCTTTCTTCGGCTATATCCTTTTAGCCCTTTATCTGCCAAATCGATATCTGTCTCTCTGGTCATTATCACCAAGGCCCCCTGCTGCTGAAGATAATCCCGCACCTTAAGACTGACGCTTAATGCAATATCCTTCTCAAAGGCACCTTTTTCCCCCGCCCCCGGGTCCACTCCGCCATGACCGGGATCCAGCATAATAATTTTTCCTGAAAGCGGGAGATTCCAGGATTTCCAAGTATCATTCTCGCCAAAATCATATTGTAAAATGGCGAATAAAACCATTAATCCCAGCGCAAAAATAATGACCTTAAGCTTTTTTATCATAAGCCAAAAACCATCCTTCCTGACTTGTCCCTGATTAACTATATGGGACAGAAAGGATGTTTAGAACTTAATGCATCCTTAGTTTATGCTTCATTTCCCCCTTCTTAAAGCCTTCCTGCCACCAGCCCCCTACATACTGTTCACAAAGATAATATAAGGACTCTCCCGCTGCCCCTTCATCCCCATTCCCCCAAAAAAGGAAGAAGTTATATAATGTGGCGATGAGGTGCCTCTCCTCTTGATTACAGCGTTCCCGTGCCATCTCCTGGGATTCCCCGTAGTAGCCAAAGCGGCTGAACCTTCCGCCTAGCAAGTAGGCTTCAATAGCGACATCAAAGCATGCCTCTTCAATTCCTGAATTCATAATGAGGCCATTGGCCAGCCGTGATGAACCGAAGCATTCTTTCACTCTTGCATGAAGCCTCTGTATAGATAACTCGCGGAGCAATGACCGCTCGTATTTAATTTGTTTTTCACGTTTCTTTTCTTTAAAAGTCGTCACTACATTCACTTATAACTCACCCCTTAGCAAATAGTGTTATACCAGCCTGCGGCGGACATCCAAAATTCCATTTCCATTTTTAAAATAAAAAACCATGTGACTCGTTTTATGGTCATACTGCCATGGACAATAAACTTGGACTCAGCTTTGGCAAATGAATAGCAGAAGTTCCATCCTCCAGATGAGATGAAGAAAGGTTCCTGACAAATCGTCAGGAACCTTGAGTATGGGTGGTTAAAATTATAACGATGATCTAAACCGCAAAATCCATAGTTTGCGAACTGCATCACCTCTTTGACTATGGAACGATTACATCTGTTTCAATTAAGCGTGGATGGATCCTTTTCGCTTTTGCATATGTTTCTGCGGTGTTAACTGAGTATATATGAAGCTTTAGCCCTGCCTTCTTGATTTTTTTTGCTGTCTCTTCGTCAACATTCTGAATCGATGTTGTATAGATGGCGTTTTTATATTTTTTTAGTTCTTTAATGTCGCTATCCACGTTCTTCAAGGCATTTCCCAAGAATGTCACGGTCGCTTCAGGATACCATTTGTTAAACTGGTCCCGAATCCCAGCATTGCTCAAAACGAAAAATGAGTGATTTAATACCTTGGCCTTCTCAGCCTCATCCATAATGCCTTCGACGAACCCCTTGTCCTCCCAGTTGCCTTTTGACCCATCAAAATTAATGCCCAGATTGTACTTGTTAGCTTCCCCAAGAACCTCTTCCAGTGTAGGAACTTTATAGTCTGTTTTATTTCCCTGTTTATCCTCAATGGAAAAGCCTTGAATCTCTTTTAAGGTTAAATCTCCAACCTGACCTGTACCAGTAGTCGTCCTGTCTACTGTTTTATCATGCATTAATACATAGTGGCCGTCCTTAGTTCGTTGTACATCAATTTCAACAAAGCCGTATCCCAAAGTCCCCGCCTGTGTTATAGACTCCAAAGTGTTCTCGGGAGCCGCCACCTGTGCACCGCGGTGCGCGCTTAACTCGGTTTTATTGCTGTTAAGCCAGTTATCATTTTGGGCTGCATCTGCCGTATGCCCAAACAGGAATGATGTTACTGTCATCAACATTGCACCCAGCACTGCAAATTGGTATTTCTTCATATTTCCACTTCCCATTCATAATATTTGTCCCATCTTTACCATACGGGCATGATGTAAAGCAGGCGTTAATATTCTTTAAAATTTGTGATAAGGTTGGGATAAGTAAAAAGTGGAATTCCCGTGGTTTCAATGGATAATGACTACTATCATTCAATATAACGAGGAGTAACCCGATGCACAGCATGGAAAGCACCCAACAATGACCGGGACCCTTTCAGTCATGGACATACTTAGATTCTTTCCAGCAAGCACTCTTGAGATGGAACTTCAATAACCCCCTCAATACTTGGCTGCCTCAATGCCCCGCCTTCTGTCCACTCAGCGTAATTAATTTTAACGGTTTTTTTCGGCATAACCCAGGTGGTATTGTGATGATGCCGGGGTCGCTTTTTAAAAGGAGACTGGTCAGTGCCTTCCATCCCTTGTTCTTTAACGCATCTAACACCATCCCATTTTAATTGTGCGAACCAGGCCTTTCCTGCGGGGGATGGTTTCGCTGTCTACAGGCTCCATTGGAAATATCGGAACCAGGTACATCCCTCCAAAATTTTTAAATAATACATAGTTTAAACAAAAAGCATTGAAAATATAGAGAAGGGGAGGGAGATCTTCGAGTAGAAGGAATCTTTGTGGATGGAAGAAGAATTGAAATCATACACCCTGACCAAAATCATTTGGGAAGTTGAGAACATAGGCTATTAATGATTTGGGTGTACCCCAACGGAATACACAGCAAGAAAATCGAAAGAAGGTCAGTACCTGACAGTGCACTCAGATTGGGTAAGCAGCACTTTCTATAAAGGCAAACAGAGAATTCTACTAAATGATAAAGCAACGCTGATTTGGGCGGCAAACTATGGTGCGATTGAATTTACTATTCCTTTTGACCGATATGATATGCCGGATCATCCAATGGAAATGGTTTTCGACTTAAATCCGCCGGATCTTAAAAGTTTTGATTTGGTGTTATTTATCCTCGCAGAACGAGAATACCATTGAGCTTCATGCTGCGTTTAAGAATGGCTCCTCGACAAACATTTAATTGATGAAAAAGAATCAAATGTAGAATTTTGCCGAACAATAGGCCTATGTAAGAGGACGTACACTAAGGCATCCATTAATAATTAAAAAAGACCCCCAACCAAATTGGTTGAGAGCCTTTTGAAGCGCCAAAATTAACGCTTTGAGAACTGAGGTGCACGACGAGCGCCTTTAAGACCGTATTTTTTACGTTCTTTCATACGAGCGTCACGAGTTAATAGTCCTGCACTCTTAAGTGATGGACGGAATTCAGGGTCAGCTTGAAGCAATGCACGAGCGATGCCGTGGCGGATTGCGCCAGCTTGGCCAGTATAGCCGCCGCCGTTTACGTTAACTAGAATGTCATAAGCACCAAGAGTTTCAGTTGCTACTAATGGCTGCTTAACTACTTCACGTAAAGCTGCGAATGGGATATAATCTTCAATTTCACGACCGTTGATAATGATTTTGCCATCGCCTGGTACTAAACGAACCCGTGCAACGGAGCTCTTACGACGACCAGTACCGATATATTGAACCTGTGCCAAGTTAATAACCTCCTTAATAATTATCCGCGAAGTTCGTAAACTTCTGGTTTTTGCGCTTGTTGCTGATGTTCGCTTCCTGCGTATACATGAAGCTTCTTGAACATTTGGCGTCCTAAAGAATTCTTTGGAAGCATGCCTTTGATTGCAAGCTCAAGCATTCTTTCAGGGTAGTTTGTGCGCATTTCTAGAGCCGTTCTCTGCTTTAATCCACCTGGGTGCATGCTGTGACGGTAGTAAATTTTGTCAGTTAATTTTTTACCAGTCAATTCAATCTTGGAAGCATTGATGATGATGACATGATCACCAGTATCTACATGTGGAGTGTAAGTTGGTTTATGTTTACCGCGTAGGATGGATGCAACTTCACTTGCAAGACGACCAAGAGTTTGGCCTTCTGCATCAACTACATACCATTTACGCTCGATATTCTTGGCGTTAGCCATAAACGTTGAACGCATGTGTGTCCCTCCTAATTATCAATAAATCGAATTCATAAGTTTTGTTTTGATATATTTTACACAGATAAGACTTCCGGGGCTTATCGTGGGGTTAAAATACATACCTAAGCTATAATATAACTTTAATGAGTGAATGTCAACACCAGGATTAGTTGTCATAGTAATTTTTAATATTTACCATTAATAACGAACTTCCCATAAATACAAACCCTGGCCCGGAGCTGTTTTGCCAGCTGAGCGCCGATCCCTTTTCTCCAGCACTTCCATAATATGATAGGGCTGTCGCTCTCCCTGGCCCACTTCTAAAAGAGTACCTACGAGAATACGCACCATGTTGTATAGAAATCCATTCCCCACAAAGCGGAAGATGAGCATATCATCCTCTTGTAACAGCTCAATCCGTTTCAGAGTTCTCACTCTGTCTACTATTTCGGTTTTAGCAGAACAAAAGCTAGTAAAGTCATGTGTCCCGATTAAATATTTTTTTGCTGCCTCTATTGCCTCAAGATCAAGGGGATAAGGAAACCGATAGGCGTAGTTACGCTTAAATGGGTCACGAACACTTGAAAGATGGATAAAGTAGCGATACTCCTTTTCGACCGCATCAAAGCGGGCATGAAAATCAGCATTGGCCGCCTCTGCTTTATGCACGGATATATCAGGAGGAAGCAAGGAATTCATTGCAACACTCCACTTGTCCTCAGGAAGCCTCAGAGGTGTATCGAAATGGAAGACCTGCCCTTTGGCATGTACGCCTGCATCGGTCCGGCCTGACGCGCTGATGGCAATCTTCTGGCCTTTATGCAGTTTCGTCAATACAGATTCAATCTCCCCCTGTACAGTCCGCTTATTCGGCTGTACCTGATAACCCGAATAACCGGTTCCATCGTATGAAACTGTACACTTTATCCTCATATCCATTTTCATCTTATCCCCTAAATAGAATTAGCAAGACCGTTACAGCAGCCAAAAGAAGAATCATCAACGTATCCGCAGCCGCCCAATGGAGCTGTCGGTATTTGGTCCGGCCTTCCCCACCCCGGTAACCACGGGCTTCCATTGCCACAGCAAGTTCCTCTGCCCTTTTGAATGAGCTGATGAACAACGGAATCAGCAGCGGTACAATGGCTTTAAGCCGATCTTTGACAGGACCGCTGGTGTACTCTACACCTCTGGCTGTCTGGGCCTTCATGATTTTATCCGTTTCCTGCATAAGTGTCGGAATGAAACGAAGAGAAATGGACATCATTAAGGCAAGCTCATGTACCGGGAACTTCAGCCTTTTTAAAGGACCCATCAGATGCTCCAGGCCATCCGTTATTTCAATAGGCGTAGTGGTAAGGGTAAGCAGCGAGGTTACCAGAATTAACAGGAAAAATCTCATTGAAATAAATATCCCTTGCCGCAAACCGCCCTCATATATTTTCAGCCAGCCAAGTTCAAAAATAAGTTCTCCCTCTTTAGTCAGGAATAAATGGAGAAAGAAAGTGAACAGAACCAGCCATAAAACGGGTTTTAGGCCCCCTATTAAAAAGCGTGGGGGGATTTTTGACAGTCCTGCCATTAAAAATGTATAGATTGTTAAAATAGCATAAGTCCATAAATTATTTGCCAGAAAAACAACACAGACAAATAGGAATACAATAATTAACTTGGAACGGGGGTCCATCCGGTGAAGGATGGATTCTGCGGGAACATAGCGACCAAAAATCATTTTCTCCATCATTTCGGCGTTCCTCCTCGCAGATAGTCCGCCACCGCATCTGTTAATTCCTCAGCTGTAAGGCAAATCTTACCGAACTTCACATTAAACGCCTTTTCCAATTTCAATTGAAAACGGACAACCTCAGGTACATCTAAACCCAGCTCCAGCAAATCTTCAGGAACAGAGAAAATTTCGTAAGGTGTTCCCTTTTTCTGGACTCTCCCTTTGTGCATGATCACAATTTCATCTGCATACCTTGCTGCATCCTCCATACTGTGAGTCACAAGGACCGTTGCCACATGGTTTTCCCGGTGCAATCGGTAAAACAAATCCATAATCTCTTTCCGTCCCCTTGGATCCAAGCCCGCTGTGGGTTCATCCAGGACGATACACTCAGGCTCCATGGCAAGTACACCTGCAATCGCAACTCTTCGCATCTGTCCGCCAGACAGATCAAATGGAGATTTAGACAATATTTCTTCATGCAGCCCTACCTGTTTGATTGCTTCTTTAGCTCTCCTTTTAGCCTCTTCCTCCGAAACACCAAAGTTTTGGGGTCCAAAGCAGATGTCCTTTTCTACCGTTTCTTCAAAAAGCTGATGTTCTGGAAATTGAAAGACAATCCCGACCTTTTGCCTTACCTCTTTTAAATTTTTCTCTTTCCTGCCTGCCCGAATTTCGCGGTTTCCAATCCACACAGTTCCTTTTGTCGGCTTCAACAATGCATTAAGGTGCTGAAGAACAGTAGACTTGCCTGAACCGGTATGACCAATGATGGCGAGGTACTGCCCTGATTCAATGTTGATCGAAACATCAGAAATGGCAAGCCGTTCAAAAGGAGTATTGTTCTGATAACGGTATTCTACATTTTTGAGTGAGATGTCCATAGTTCTGCCACCAACTCTTCTTCAGTTAAGTAATACTTTGAAAGTACGACCCCTTTTTCGCTCAGCTGCTTGCTCATCTTTACTGGAAATGGGATATCTAACCCCAGCCTGACAAGCTCTTCATCCATTTGAAAAATTTCTTCCGGAGTGCCTTCCCGGTAGATTTCACCCTTATTTAAAACGAGTATTCGATTTGCCCTAGCCGCCTCTTCAAGATCATGAGTGATGGAGATGACCGTGATGCTCTCCTCCTGCTGCAGCTTCATAATAGTCTCAATGACTTCCTCTCTGCCACGGGGATCAAGCATGGATGTTGCTTCATCAAGAATGATAATGGAAGGCCGAAGAGCAAGAACACCAGCAATAGCAACCCTCTGTTTTTGCCCTCCTGAAAGATGGTGCGGCTCTTGATCAAGAAAAGATTCCATATTGACTCTTGATAGAGCGTCCACTACTCGCTCCCCCATAACTTTAGCGGGCACCCCATTGTTTTCCAGACCAAAAGCCACATCATCCTGAACGGTTGTCCCCACAAATTGATTATCAGGGTTTTGAAAAACCATGCCAACTTGTCGGCGAACATCCCATACTGTATCTTCTGATAGAGTAATACCGTTTATTGAAATGCTTCCCTCGGTAGGAAACTGAAGTCCATTTAACAGCTTAGCAAGCGTGGACTTTCCGGATCCATTGTGTCCAACAATTGCAAGCCACTCTCCCTCATAGACCTTCATGCTTACATTTTTCAGCGCAAAATCTTCCTGGGAATCATATTGATAGGATACATTGTCCAAAACAACTAAAGGTTTTCCCATTTCTATCCTCCTCTCGACTCATCTTTACTCCTTTATTATTCTACCTCAAGCCTGGCAGACTTAAAATATATGGGCCATTTACAGGCCGTCCTCGTACCGGTGTCTGAAAAGACCCCTAAATACAAAAAAAGCCTGCACCTCTTCCCAGACCGAAAATTAAAAACTCCGGTAACAATGATCATCCTATTTAGGACGGGGAGGAGGTGCATGAGCTAGACGAGTCATGCAGAAAAAACAAACGCAGCATCCTATTCGAACAGGATTGGCCGTACAGCTGGATATGTCAGAAACCCAGTTATGTTTTCCCTTTACTAAGGCATGCTCATCATAACGCTCGTTTTGGCTTGTTCTTCGTATATATATTGGGCTATCAGGTATAAAAAAAGGGGATGAAACAAGTTTGTCTAAACTGTCCATCGCCCTTGTTGTGAGTGTTTAAATTATTAAACT
The DNA here is from genome assembly GCF_004340465.1 of Mesobacillus foraminis. GTDB lineage: Bacteria > Bacillota > Bacilli > Bacillales > Cytobacillaceae > Mesobacillus_B > Mesobacillus_B foraminis. Next base: position 12,316 of record NZ_SLVV01000017.1, read on the forward strand.
AGCTCGATGATAACCATTGGCGCACCATCACCGCGGCGTGGTCCAAGTTTCATGATGCGAGTATATCCGCCTTGACGCTCAGCATAACGTGGAGCGATGTCAGCAAACAATTTTTGTAGAGCATCCTGATTTGTTTCAGCATTAGCAACCTCATTACGAACGTATGAAGATGCCTGACGACGCGCATGCAAATCACCGCGTTTTCCGAGAGTGATCATTTTTTCAACAACAGAACGAAGCTCCTTCGCACGTGTTTCAGTTGTTTCGATTCGCTCATTGATGATTAGATCAGTTGTCAAGTCACGAAGCATTGCTTTACGCTGAGAACTTGTACGTCCTAACTTTCTGTATCCCATGAGTGTTTCCCTCCTTTGTTGAATTGTGGCAGCTACTGCGTTTACAGTAAAATGCCTAGTTAAGCAAGGTTAACTAGTCATCTTTACGTAAGCCTAAGCCTAGCTCCTCTAGTTTTGCTTTTACTTCTTCTAACGATTTTCTTCCAAGGTTGCGTACTTTCATCATATCTTCTTCAGTCTTGTGAGCAAGTTCCTGAACAGTATTGATTCCCGCACGCTTAAGGCAGTTATACGAACGAACAGAAAGATCGAGTTCCTCAATAGTCATTTCGAGAACTTTTTCTTTTTGATCTTCTTCTTTTTCTACCATAATTTCTGCATTCTGTGCTTCATCGGTCAAACCAACAAAGATATTCAGATGCTCAGTTAAAATTTTGGCTCCAAGGGCGATAGCCTCTTTCGGCCCATTGCTTCCATCTGTCCATACGTCAAATGTCAGCTTGTCATAGTTGGTCATTTGTCCCACACGGGTGTTTTCAACCTGATATGAGACTCTTGAAACCGGAGTATAGATGGAATCGATTGGGATAACCCCGATCGGTTGATCTTCTCGTTTATTTTGATCAGCAGGTGTATACCCACGGCCTCTTCTTGCAGTCAGGCGCATCCGTAATGAGCCTTTGCTGGAAAGAGTTGCAATATGAAGATCTGGGTTCAGTATCTCTACATCGCTGTCGTGCGTAATGTCAGAGGCCTTGACAGCTCCCTCGCCTTGCAAATCGATTTCGAGTGTCTTCTCTTCATCAGAGTAAATTTTTAATGCCAGCTTTTTAACATTCAAGATGATTGATGTTACATCTTCAACGACACCCTCGACAGTGGAAAACTCATGAAGCACACCATCAATTTGAATGGACGTAACAGCGGCACCTGGGAGTGAGGATAAAAGGATACGACGTAA
>NZ_SLVV01000017.1:13582-67501 GCF_004340465.1 Mesobacillus foraminis
GCATCATCGCTGATCTCAACCGTTTCGATTATTGGTTTTTCTATTTCGATCATCAAATATACCCTCCTTCAAAACGTCGAAACCCCGGCAGGCTATCTGCCTATCCGAAAGTCCCCATGTATACGTTCCCGTATGCGCACAACAACTGGACAAATTTTCTGTATTAAATATTTTGTATCATATCCCATTATAGACAGTGATACAAAATCTATACAGAAAAATTAAACACGGCGACGTTTTGGTGGGCGGCAGCCGTTATGAGGTACTGGAGTTACATCTTTGATCGCAGTTACTTCAAGTCCTGCAGCCTGAAGAGCACGGATTGCAGCTTCACGGCCTGCACCAGGTCCTTTAACGGTTACTTCTAAAGTTTTCATACCATGCTCAATGGAGGTTTTAGCAGCAGTTTCAGCAGCCATTTGCGCAGCGAATGGAGTGGATTTACGAGAACCCTTAAATCCAAGCGCACCTGCACTTGACCAAGAAATTGCGTTACCATGAACGTCAGTGATTGTTACGATTGTATTGTTGAAAGTTGAACGAATATGCGCAACTCCTGCCTCAATATTCTTTTTGACGCGGCGTTTACGAGTATTAGTTTTACGAGCCATTTGTAAGTTTACCTCCCTTACCTATTATTTTTTCTTGTTAGCTACAGTCTTACGAGGACCTTTACGGGTACGAGCGTTGTTCTTGGTATTTTGTCCGCGAACAGGCAATCCACGACGGTGACGAAGACCGCGGTAAGAACCGATTTCCATTAAACGCTTGATATTTAGAGAAACTTCACGGCGAAGGTCACCTTCAACCTTTAGTTTGTCAACGATATCACGGATTTTGTTAAGTTCATCTTCGGTAAGATCACGAACACGAGTGTCTTCGGAAATACCAGCTTCAGCAAGAATCTTCTCAGCAGTTGGTCTGCCGATACCAAAAATATACGTTAAAGAAATAACTACACGTTTTTCACGTGGAATATCTACACCAGCAATACGTGCCATTTGGAAGCACCTCCTTCATTATTAGCCTTGTTTTTGTTTATGTTTAGGGTTTTCACAGATCACCATTACTTTGCCGCGTCTGCGTATGACTTTGCACTTTTCGCAGATCGGTTTAACCGATGGTCTCACTTTCATTACTCTAACCTCCTTGATAGTACGGAGCAACAGATTATTTAAAGCGGTAGGTAATTCTTCCGCGAGTCAAATCATATGGAGAAAGCTCAACTGTTACCTTATCTCCTGGGAGAATGCGGATAAAGTGCATCCGAATTTTTCCGGAAACATGAGCCAACACGTTATGACCGTTCTCTAATTCTACCTTAAACATGGCATTGGGCAAAGTTTCAACCACTGTGCCTTCAATTTCAATTACATCATCTTTCGCCATCGAACTTAGTCTCCCTTCTTCACGTCATATGTGTTTTACAAACGGGGCGTTCGTCAACCTTATGATTATATCACATTTGACTGAATCCGTCTGCTTATTAGGCTAACAATTTATGCTAGCTTCGGTTTTGAAAAACAGTGAGCAAACCAATCTCTTCTAGTCATGGTTTTGTCAGAATCTCATAACCGGTTTCAGTAATTGCGATTGTATGCTCGAAGTGAGCACACATTTTCCCATCGACTGTCACCACGGTCCAATTATCGGATAATGTACTTACATATCGTTTTCCTGCATTTACCATAGGTTCGATACACAGAACCATGCCAGGCTTCAATATTGGACCTCGTCCAGGTGGACCAAAATGAGGGATTTGCGGGTCCTCATGTAATTCTTGCCCGATTCCGTGTCCGACATACTCACGCACAACCGAAAAGCCGTTTGTTTCCACATACGTTTGAATAGCATGGGAGATGTTCGTAAGTCGTTCACCCGGCTTAGCTTCTTTCAGTCCTTGGAAAAGAGACTTCTCTGTCACGTCCAAAAGACGCTTTGTGTCTTCACCGATTTCCCCAACAGGATAGGTCCAGGCAGAATCGCCATGATATCCATTGAGCTTCGCACCGATGTCAATACTGATAATGTCGCCTTTATTCAGAACCCCTCCGCCAGGTATCCCGTGAACTAGTTCATTATTTACCGACGCACAGATGCTGCCCTGAAACCCATTATACCCCTTGAAAGAAGCTTCAGCCCCATGCTTCCTGATATACTCTTCAGCAATGAGATCCAATTCTTTCGTAGTGATACCCGGAGCAACATATTTTTTAAGCTCCTGATGAGTTTGCGCCACAATCCGTCCGGCTTCTCTCATAATATCTATTTCACGAGGAGTTTTGCAAATGATCATTAATTCAAGACCCCAAGCAACTCTTCAATTTCAGCAAAAACTACATTTATATCCTGCTGTCCATTGATATTTCGCAAGTAGCCCTTATCTTCATAAAAGTTTAATAGAGGTTTTGTTTGTTTAATATTGACATCAAGTCGATTTTGAACAGTGTTTGCATTATCATCCGCACGCTGGTAAAGCTCTCCGCCGCAACGGTCGCAGACGCCCTCTTTGGCAGGCGGATTAAACACTAGATGATAAGTAGATCCACAGCTCTTACAGATTCTGCGTCCTGTAAGGCGATCCATCAAAATGCTTTGGTCCACGTCAATATTAATGACAAAATCTATTTTTTTATTAAGGTCTGCAAGCATATGTTCAAGGGCATCTGCCTGAGCAACCGTACGCGGAAAACCATCAAGCAAGAAACCTTTCTCGCAATCAGGCTTGCTTAGGCGCTCACGAACAATCCCGATAGTAACTTCATCCGGAACAAGTGCACCTTGATCCATGAAGGACTTAGCTTTTAAACCTAGTTCCGTTCCTTCTTTCATTGCCGCACGGAACATATCTCCTGTTGAGATATGAGGGATGTTGTATTTCGCAACAATTTTTTCGGCTTGAGTACCTTTACCAGCACCCGGCAGCCCCATTAGAACTAAATTCACAAGAATTCCCCCTAGTCTCTAATGAAGGCCTAGGGAACAGCTGTTCCCCAAACCTTATTTTATAAAACCTTTATAATGACGCTTCACCAATTGGGACTCGAGCTGTTTTTGCGTTTCAAGCGCTACACCGACAACGATCAACAGACTTGTGCCTCCAATTTGAACGGTTTGCGGAAGTCCGGCAAACTTAATAAAGAAAACCGGGAGAACAGAAATAGCCGCAAGGAACAAGGCACCAACAAATGTCAGGCGGTACAGGACTCTGGTCATGTACTCCTGAGTGTTTTTGCCTGGCCGGATTCCAGGTACATACCCGCCTTGTTTTTTCAGGTTTTCAGCAACCTTTTCAGGATTAACCTGAATGAACGCATAAAAATAAGCAAATGCGATGATCAGAGCCACATAAATGATCATACCAATTGGCTGTGTATAATCAAAAGTGTTCTGGATCCAGGCCGTTACATCATTTGTACCGAAGAACTGAGCGATCGTCGGAGGTGTAATGATGAACGAAATAGCAAAGATAACAGGGATAACACCTGCCGCATTCACCTTCAGTGGAAGGTGAGTCGACTGGCCTCCAGCAGGATTGTTTCCTGCAGCCATCCTTTTTGCATACTGAATCGGAATCTTACGCACGGCTTCCTGAATGAAAATGACACCAACAATAATGGCAATCACAGCAAGAGCAAGAAGTACAACAGTCAGAATGCGAAGGAAGAGTGCTTCACCTGCATCTTCAAACTGCTGGGCATAAATCTGGTTAACAATCGTAGGCATACCGGCGACAATACCAGCAAAGATAATAATGGAGATGCCATTACCGACCCCTTTAGCAGTAATCTGCTCACCGAGCCACATAAGAAATGCAGTACCTGCAGTAAGCACGGTGGCAATCAATAAATAATTGCCTATACCGCTATCAGTAATCAATAGACCACCAGCCATATTATTAAAGCCGTAAGACATACCTAATGCCTGGATAAATCCAAGTACAATTGTTGAGTAACGTGTAAACTGGGCAAGTTTCCTACGCCCAACTTCACCTTGTTTGGACCATTCCGTAAATTTCGGGACAACATCCATCTGCAAGAGCTGGATAATAATTGAAGCCGTAATGTAAGGCATGATCCCCATGGCGAAGATTGAGAAGTTCTGCAGCGCTCCGCCGCCGAACGTGTTTAGGACACCGAATACACTTAAGTCATCCTGTGCCTTTAATATATCAGAATTCACTCCAGGCACTGGTATAAAAGCGCCTAAGCGAAATACAATCAACATTAAAAGGGTGAAGAGAATTTTATTTCTAATTTCACCCACGCGCATAAAATTGGAGATTGTCTGAAACATTAAATCACCTCAGTTTGACCCCCAGCAGCTTCAATTGCTTCTTTGGCTGCAGAGGAAAACTTATGAGCTTTAACAGACAACTTTTTCTCCAAGTTTCCTTTAGCAAGTACTTTAACACCTGCTAATTCCTTTTTGACAAGGCCTGTTTCAATCAAAAGTTCTGGAGTCACTTCGGTTCCATCTTCAAAACGGTTTAAAGCATCTAGGTTCACTACTGCGTATTCCTTGCGATTAATGTTCGTGAAACCGCGTTTAGGCAGACGTCTCATTAAAGGTGTTTGACCACCTTCGAATCCTGGACGTACACCTCCGCCTGAACGGGCATTTTGACCTTTATGACCTTTTCCAGCTGTTTTACCATTACCGGAACCGATACCACGGCCTTTACGCTTACGCTCCTGACGAGAACCTTCTGCAGGCTTTAATTCGTGAAGTTTCATGTTGGCACCTCCTTATTCTATAGAAAAATAGATTACTTTTCGTTTACCTTTACAAGATGAGACACTTTGTTGATCATGCCGCGGATAGCTGCATTATCTTCGTGTTCCACTGTGTGGTTAACCTTTTTAAGGCCAAGGGCTTTAACTGTTTCACGCTGGTCTTGCGGACGGCCGATCAAGCTGCGTGTGAGGGTAACTTCCAACTTAGTTGCCATTTTGATTTCCCTCCTTATCCTAACAGTTCTTCTACTGATTTACCGCGTAATTTCGCAACGTCTTCAGCACGCTTTAGTTGTTTAAGTCCATCAACAGTAGCACGAACCATGTTGATTGGAGTGTTAGTGCCAAGAGATTTAGACAGGATGTCAGAAACACCGGCTAATTCAAGTACCGCACGGACTGGTCCACCTGCGATAACTCCTGTACCTTCTGAAGCAGGCTTAAGCAGGATTTCACCAGCACCAAAGTGTCCGATAACTTGGTGAGGAATCGTTGTACCAACCATTGGTACGTGAACCAAGTTTTTCTTCGCATCTTCAATTGCTTTACGGATAGCATCAGGTACTTCTTGTGCTTTCCCAGTACCGAAACCTACATAACCGTTCTTATCACCAACTACTACAAGTGCAGTGAAACGGAAACGACGTCCACCTTTAACGACTTTAGCAACACGGTTAACGGTTACTACGCGTTCTTCTAGTTCAAGTTTGTTTGGATCAATGCGACGCATCTAATTGTGTCCCTCCTTTTTCTATTAAAATTGTAAGCCGTTTTCACGAGCAGCATCTGCAAGGGCCTTAATACGGCCGTGATACAAATATCCGCCACGGTCAAAAACAACTTCGCTATGACCTTTTTCTACAGCACGCTTTGCAACTAATTCTCCGACCTTTTGCGCAGCTTCAAGGTTGCTTGTAGATTCAAGATTGATTTCTTTATCTAAAGTGGAAGCACTCGCTAGAGTAACTCCATTCACATCGTCAATAAGTTGAGCATAAATGTGTTTGTTTGAACGGAACACATTTAAACGAGGACGAGCTTCAGTACCGCTGACTTTCGCACGGACACGAGCGTGTCTTTTGCGGCGAGTAGCGTTTTTATCAGCCTTCGTAATCATTTACGTCACTCCTTTCGTTAGCTTTAAGCGGCATTACTTACCAGTTTTACCTTCTTTACGGCGTACAAATTCGCCTTCGTAACGAATACCTTTACCTTTATAAGGCTCTGGTGGGCGTACTCCGCGGATGTTGGCAGCAAGCGCTCCTACACGCTCTTTGTCAGCTCCCTTTACAATCACTTTTGTGTTTGAAGGAACTTCGATTTCAAGGCCTTCTTCTGCCTCGATTTCAACTGGATGAGAATATCCAACACTCAACACAAGTTTCTTACCTTGCTTAGCGGCACGGTATCCGACACCGATAAGATCAAGGGATCGTTCAAACCCTTTTGATACACCTTCCACCATGTTGGAAAGAACTGCGCGAGTTGTTCCGTGCAATGCGCGGTGTTCTTTAACATCAGATGGACGTGTGATTGTGATAACATTCTCTTCAATGCTAATTTGGATGTCCTGATTAAAAGAACGAGAAAGTTCGCCTTTTGGACCTTTTACTGTTACGTGATTGTTTTCGTTCGTAACTGTAACCCCTGCAGGGATTTCGATTGGTTTTTTACCTACGCGAGACATTTATTGCACCTCCATTCATTAAGGAAATCTATTACCAGACGTATGCTAATACTTCTCCGCCCACTTGCTTAGCGCGAGCTTCTTTATCAGTTAATACGCCGTTTGATGTAGAAACAAGAGCGATACCTAGTCCGTTAAGTACACGTGGTACTTCAGTTGACTTAGCATAAACGCGAAGTCCAGGCTTGCTAATGCGCTTAAGACCTGTAATTACACGCTCATTGTTAGCACCGTACTTTAAGAAGATACGGATAATGCCTTGTTTGTTATCTTCGATATATTCAACGTCACGTACGAAGCCTTCACGCTTTAGAATTTCAGCGATTTCTTTTTTCATGTTAGAAGCAGGTACTTCTAATTTTTCGTGACGAACCATATTCGCATTACGAATACGAGTAAGCAAATCTGCAATCGGATCTGTCATGACCATTGTTTTTACCTCCTTCCCAAACCTTGTGTTTTACCAGCTAGCTTTTTTCACACCAGGAATTTGTCCTTTGTATGCTAATTCACGGAAACAAATACGGCAAAGCTTGAATTTACGGTATACAGAGTGCGGACGTCCGCAGCGCTCACAGCGTGTGTACTCTTGTACCTTGAATTTAGGCGTGCGTTTTTGTTTCGCAATCATTGATTTCTTAGCCACGTTTTCGCCTCCCTCTATTTAGAGATTACTTTTGAAATGGCATTCCGAATGATGTTAATAGTTCACGAGCTTCTTCATCAGTGTTAGCAGTCGTTACAATAACAATATCCATGCCACGTACTTTGCTCACTTTATCGTAATCAATTTCAGGGAAGATTAATTGTTCTTTTACACCCAACGTGTAATTTCCGCGGCCGTCAAACGACTTTTTGGAAATACCGCGGAAGTCGCGGACACGTGGAAGAGAAACTGAAATTAATTTGTCGAGGAATTCATACATACGCTCGCCACGAAGTGTAACCTTCGCACCGATTGGCATACCTTCACGAAGACGGAAGCCTGCGATGGATTTTTTCGCACGTGTGATGACTGGCTTTTGACCAGAGATCTGTGCCAATTCCTCAACTGCATTATCCAATGCCTTTGCATTTGCAACTGCATCGCCTACACCCATATTGATTACGATCTTTTCAAGCTTTGGTACTTCCATTACGGATTTATAGTTAAACTTGCTCACTAGAGCAGGAGAAATTTCTTTGTTGAACTTTTCTTTTAGGCGGTTCATTTATGAGTACCTCCCTTCATCTATAGACTATTTATCAAGAACTTCACCGGATTTTTTCGCTACGCGTACCTTCTTGCCGTTTTCCTCAGTATATCCAACTCGGGTTGGTTTGCCGGATTTCGGATCGATAGGCATAACATTTGATACATGAATAGGTGCCTCTTGGCTGATGATTCCGCCTTGCGGATTCAATTGAGATGGCTTAGCGTGTTTTTTCACGATATTAACGCCTTCTACTAGGACACGGCTTTGCTTTGGATAAGCTGCAAGAATATTGCCTGTTTTACCTTTGTCCTTACCAGAGATGACCATTACTTTGTCACCTTTTTTGACATGCATCTGCTGCACCTCCTTAAAGCCATTTAAATTTGAATTACAATACTTCTGGAGCTAATGAAACGATTTTCATGAAGTTGTTTTCACGAAGTTCACGTGCAACTGGTCCGAAGATACGAGTTCCGCGTGGGCTCTTATCGTCACGGATGATCACACATGCGTTTTCATCAAACTTGATGTATGTGCCGTCTGTACGGCGTGCACCGCTCTTAGTACGAACGATAACAGCTTTAACTACATCACCTTTTTTAACAACGCCACCTGGTGTTGCTTGTTTCACTGTACAAACGATGACGTCACCGATATTCGCAGTTTTGCGACCAGAACCGCCAAGGACTTTAATAGTAAGTACTTCACGTGCACCTGAATTATCAGCTACTTTTAAACGAGTTTCCTGTTGGATCATGTGAGTAACCTCCCTTCGGAATAAACCTTATACCGAACGATTTAGATAATAACTGCTTTTTCAACTACATCAACAAGGCGGAAGCGTTTAGTTGCAGATAGCGGACGAGTTTCCATGATGCGGACTACGTCTCCTACCTTCGCTGTGTTTTGCTCATCATGAGCCTTAAACTTTTTAGAGTACTTTACGCGCTTGCCATATAGAGGATGTTTTTTATAAGTTTCTACTAGAACAGTGACTGTTTTGTCCATCTTGTCAGAAACAACGCGTCCTGTATAAATCTTGCGCTGGTTGCGTTCACTCATTGTGAGGTACCTCCTCTCTGGTTATCGATTGTTAACGCCGATCTCTCTTTCACGAATCACAGTTTTCATACGGGCAATCGCCTTCCGTACTTCACGGATGCGAGCTGTATTTTCAAGTTGTCCAGTCGCTAGTTGAAAGCGTAAGTTAAAAAGTTCTTCTTTTAAAGATTTCACTTTTTGTTCAATTTCGGCAGTGGTAAGGTCACGAATTTCATTAGCTTTCATTGGATTCACCACCAATTTCTTCTCGTTTTACAAACTTGCACTTAACAGGAAGTTTGTGTGCTGCAAGGCGTAATGCTTCACGAGCGATTTCTTCAGAAACACCTGCGATTTCGAACATTACTTTCCCTGGTTTTACAACTGCTACCCAGCCTTCAGGTGATCCTTTACCGGAACCCATCCGCACTTCAAGAGGCTTTGCAGTATATGGCTTGTGTGGGAAGATTTTAATCCAAACTTTACCGCCACGTTTCATGTAACGTGTCATCGCAATACGAGCTGCTTCGATTTGGCGGTTTGTGATCCAGGAGGCTTCCGTAGCTTGAAGGCCGAACTCACCGAATGCTACTTCTGTGCCGCCTTTTGCGCGTCCGCGCATTTTTCCGCGATGTTCGCGGCGATATTTAACGCGTTTTGGCAATAACATAATTATTTGCCTCCTTCCTCAGTTTTCTTCTTCGTAGGAAGGACCTCTCCCTTATAAATCCATACTTTTACGCCAAGCTTGCCGTAAGTTGTATCTGCTTCAGCAGTAGCATAGTCGATATCGGCGCGAAGAGTATGAAGGGGAACTGTTCCTTCGCTGTAATGTTCAGAACGAGCGATGTCTGCACCGCCCAGACGGCCGGATACCATTGTTTTGATTCCCTTAGCACCAGCACGCATTGCGCGTTGGATTACTTGCTTTTGGGCACGACGGAAAGATACACGGTTTTCTAATTGACGAGCAATATTTTCCGCTACCAATTTCGCATCGATATCAGCTTTTTTAATTTCAAGAATGTTTATATGAACGCGTTTGCCAGTAAGCTGGTTAAGTGCTTTACGAAGTGCTTCGACTTCTGTACCGCCTTTACCGATCACCATACCTGGTTTCGCAGTGTGTACTGTTACATTCAAGCGGTTAGCCGCACGCTCAATCTCAATCTTAGAAAGAGAAGCATCGCGTAAGCGCTTAGTGATGTACTCACGGACCTTAAGGTCTTCGTGTAAAAGATCAGCATAGTCTTTGCCTGCGTACCACTTGGACTCCCAATCACGGATGACACCGATACGCAAACCGACTGGATTTACTTTTTGACCCACTGATTATCCCTCCTTCTTCTCTGATAAAACGATTGTAATGTGGCTTGTGCGCTTGTTGATTGCACTTGCACGGCCCTGTGCGCGCGGACGGAAGCGTTTCAATGTCGGTCCCTCGTTAGCGTAGGCTTGTGCTACCACCAGATTGTTTACATCCATCTCGTAGTTGTGCTCTGCGTTAGCAAGTGCAGACTTCAATAATTTTTCAATGACTGGAGAAGCAGCTTTCGGGGTGAGTTTTAAAATCGCCACCGCTTCACCAACTTGCTTTCCTCGAATTAAATCTAGTACTAAACGAGCTTTACGAGGAGCAATACGAACTGTTTTAAGAACAGCTTTAGCTTGCATCAAAATGCCCTCCTCTCATTAACGTCTTGTTTTCTTGTCATCATTACCATGGCCTTTGTAGGCGCGTGTTGGAGCAAATTCCCCAAGCTTGTGGCCTACCATGTCTTCTGTCACATAAACAGGCACATGTTTACGACCATCATAAACAGCGATTGTATGGCCGATGAATTGTGGGAAGATCGTAGAACGGCGAGACCAAGTTTTTACCACTTGCTTGCCTTCAGTTTCATTTAACTTTTCGATCTTATTGATCAAATGCTCATCAACAAAAGGTCCTTTTTTCAAGCTGCGACCCATGATTGAACCTCCCTTCGTGATTGTCCTACGGTTCTTTTGAACCGTAGCTCAATCCCGTTATTTTTTACGACGACGTACGATAAACTTGTCGGATTTGTTTTTCTTCTTGCGTGTTTTGAATCCAAGTGTTGGCTTGCCCCATGGAGTCATTGGAGACTTACGTCCGATTGGAGCACGACCTTCACCACCACCATGTGGGTGATCGTTAGGGTTCATGACAGATCCACGAACAGTCGGGCGCTTGCCTAACCAGCGAGAACGACCTGCTTTACCAATGTTAATAAGTTCATGCTGTTCATTACCTACTTGACCAACAGTCGCGCGGCACTCAGAAAGGATCATGCGGACTTCACCAGAATTCAACCGGATCAATACGTATTTACCTTCTTTACCAAGAACCTGTGCACTTGTACCAGCGGAACGGACCAATTGTCCACCCTTGCCAGGCTTAAGTTCGATGTTGTGAATTACTGTACCGACAGGGATATTGATTAATGGAAGGGCATTACCCACTTTAATGTCAGCTGTTGGGCCAGACATAACTTCCATACCCACTACCAGGTTTTTTGGAGCTAGGATGTAACGTTTTTCACCGTCTACATAATTAATTAATGCAATGTTTGCTGAACGGTTTGGATCATACTCAATTGTGGCAACGCGTCCTGGAATGCCATCTTTGTTACGCTTAAAGTCGATGACACGGTATTGACGCTTATGGCCGCCACCTTGATGACGAACAGTTAACTTACCTTGGTTATTACGGCCGCCTTTTTTGTGCAAAGGAGCAAGCAAGGATTTCTCCGGCTTGTCAGTTGTAATTTCAGCGAAATCAGACGCTGTCATGTTACGACGACCATTGGAGGTAGGTTTGTACTTTTTAATCGCCATTTCTTTTCCCTCCTCTTCTATTTAAATGAATTAAACTTCAAAAAGTTCGATTTCTTTGCTGTCTTGAGTCAACGTAATAACAGCTTTACGGCGTTTGTTTGTATATCCACCGAACTTGCCCATACGCTTGAACTTGCCTTTATAGTTCATGATGTTAACGTTCTTTACTTTAACACCAAAGATTTCTTGTACAGCATCTTTAACTTGTGTCTTGTTCGCTCTGACGTCAACTTCAAAAGTGTACTTTTTGTCAGCCATCAACTCAGAAGAACGTTCTGTAATTACGGGGCGCTTAATGATATCGCGTGCATCCATTATGCAAGCACCTCCTCTACTTTTTCAACGGCTGCTTTAGTCATGATCAACTTGTCATGATTTAAAACATCCAGTACGTTGATCCCTTCAGCGGAAACAACTGTGATTCCAGGAATATTACGCGCAGAAAGAGCTACATTTTCTTCAACACCAGCAGTTACGAACAATGCTTTTGTATCAATAGAAAGTCCCTTTAGTACGTTTTTGAATTCCTTAGTCTTTGGCGCTTCAAAAGCAAGGCTCTCAAGCACTAGAATATTTTCTGCTACTACCTTTGAAGAAAGCGCAGATTTGATAGCCAGACGGCGTACTTTCTTAGGTAACTTGTAGCTGTAGCTGCGTGGAACTGGTCCGAATACTGTACCGCCCCCGCGCCATTGTGGTGAACGGATAGAACCTTGACGTGCGCGTCCAGTACCTTTTTGGCGCCATGGCTTGCGGCCACCGCCTGCTACTTCAGAACGAATTTTAGTTTTGTGAGTTCCTTGACGCAAGGAAGCTCTTTGCATAACAACCGCTTCGAACATTACATGGTTGTTTGGTTCGATACCAAATACAGAATCATTAAGTTCAACTTCCCCAACTTGTGATCCAGCTTGGTTAAATAATGCTACTTTAGGCATTCCTTTTCCTCCTTTCTCTAGGCGTTACTACGCTTTAATCGCGCTTTTGATTTTCAATAAAGCTTTTTTAGGACCAGGTACGTTACCTTTGATTAATAAAAGGTTACGCTCTGCATCAACTTTAACGATTTGCAGGTTTTGAACAGTGATTCGCTCTCCGCCCATGCGTCCTGGAAGCAATTTGCCTTTGAATACACGGTTTGGAGCAACTGGACCCATTGAACCTGGGCGACGGTGATAGCGGGAACCGTGAGCCATAGGTCCGCGGGATTGCCCGTGGCGCTTGATAGCACCCTGGAACCCTTTACCTTTAGAGATTCCTGTTACATCTACTAAATCGCCTTCTGCGAAAATATTAACTTTGACTTCCTGACCAACTTCATATTCTGCTAAGTTAACTCCGTTGAATTCACGTACGAAGCGCTTAGGAGCAGTGTTTGCTTTTGCGACATGCCCTTTTTCAGGTTTGTTTGAAAGCTTTTCACGCTTATCTTCGAAACCTAACTGAACTGCTTCATAACCGTCAGTTTCTGTGTTCTTCACCTGAAGAACTACGTTTGCAGCAGCTTCAACAACTGTTACCGGGATAAGGTCGCCGTTTTCAGCAAATACTTGAGTCATACCGATCTTTCTTCCTAAGATTCCTTTGGTCATTCGTCACACCTCCTAATTTCTTTAATTTAATTTATTTCATTATAATTTGATTTCAATATCAACGCCGGATGGCAGGTCTAAACGCATCAATGAATCCACTGTTTGTGGAGTTGGGTTGATGATGTCGATAAGACGCTTGTGCGTGCGCATCTCGAACTGTTCGCGTGAATCTTTGTACTTATGCACCGCTCGTAGAATTGTGTATACATTCTTTTCTGTTGGCAGTGGAATCGGACCTGACACAGCCGCACCAGAACGTTTTGCTGTTTCAACAATCTTTTCTGCAGACTGATCAAGGATCCTATGATCATAAGCTTTTAAACGGATACGAATTTTTTGTTTTGCCATTATTTTCCCTCCTTTTCGCCTATTTTAAAATAGACATTCTCCGCGAAAATTTCCCACACACTCGCCATGGCAAAGCGGCCGGGTGTGTCGGCAACCTTCCGCATCATCGCAGTCGAAGACCAACATTGTCTATTATACATAAAACATAAAGGGTACGCAAGTAAAATTACGCATTTCTTTATGTCTAACACACTTTTTCTATTATAGCGGCTGTAAAGACGGTTTTCAAGTGGCTCATTAAATAATTATTCATTTCTTTTTAAGCAACTCTTTCCAATTGAATAATAAAAGGCTGGCAGATGCCAGCCTTTTATTATTCTCATAACCTGGTTCCATTTAATGCCTCCCTGGCCCGGTCATGGAGGATTCCTTCTATTATATGATGATATCCAAGCTCATCACACAAAATGAAGCGCTGATTATCATCCAAACTTACTATAGCCTTTTCGATTGTTTTCATTAAGATTCCGGTAAACAATAAATATGGGATGACAAATACCCTGTCTGCTGTGCTGGCACTTGCCTCCATTAGAGCTTCATCGAGGCCAGGGTCTGCAGCCGTCAGAAAACAAATATCTACCCTTTTTAATCCCGATTGTTTTTTAAGCATTTTTGAAATGGTACTTAAATCCCTTTTTACATCAGGGTCGCTGCTTCCCCTTCCGACAAGAATAACCATTGAATGTTCCGTTATTTCTTTTCCTGTTCTCCCTAACTTATCAACCAGAATTTGAACCATAGCATCATGAACCCCAATCGGACGCCCGTACCTCACTTCAATATTGCTGTAATTGGCCGCAATATTTTTTATCTCATTCGGAATATCCTCTTTCGCGTGAGCAGCAGTTAATAGAAGTACAGGGACCACAGCAATCTTTTTTGCCCCTTTTTCAACACAGCGGGCAAACCCTTCCTCCATGGTAGGAGCTGCAAGTTCAAGAAAGCAATATTCCTGGATTTCAGCTGGATTCTTATCCATGCATTTTTCTATAAAAGCTACTGCTTGTTCTTTGGCTTTTGGTACCCTGCTTCCATGGCAAACATACAGTACAGCCTCCATTATTGTTTCCCTGCCTTTCTTCATTCAATTACCCTGTGTCTTTTATACCCTTCAAAGTTCAATATAATAGAAGAACGCAGGGCGTTCAAGCCCTGCGTTCTTCTATTATATATAATTCCTGGACTGGAGAAATTGAATGACCTGTTCCACACAACCCTCAACTGAGCTAAGGTTTGTTTCAATCACCAGTTCGGGATTTGATGGCTCTTCATATGGTGAGTCTATGCCTGTGAAGTCACGGATCAAGCCTTTTCGCGCCTTTTCGTAAAGACCCTTTGGATCGCGTTTTTCACACTCATCCACCGGACATTTCACATACACCTCAATGAACTCTCCATCCTCCAGAAGGTCCCGGACAAGTCCTCTGTCCGCCTGAAATGGTGATATGAAAGCAGTAAGCACCACTTGTCCTGCATCTACAAACAGCTTTGATACTTCACCAATTCTCCGGATGTTTTCTGTTCTGTCCTCATCGGAAAATCCTAAATCTTTATTTAAGCCATGACGAATATTGTCACCGTCCAGGACATAGTTTTTAATTTTGTTGTTATACAGTTCTTGGGCTACCGCATTAGCGACTGTTGACTTTCCTGAGCCTGAAAGCCCTGTGAACCATAGAACAAAACTGTGATGTCCGCTTTGTTTCCTGCGCATCTCTTTTGTCAGTGATGCATCATGCCAGGTAATATTGGTACTTTTATTCAAGATAATCTCCTCCGATGCTCTTTATGCCTTCACGGACTTTTCCTGGAGTCCTTCAATCAATACCTCAACCACTTCTTTACGGCTGAATGTGCTTGGCGGGATTTCTCCATTCCTCAGTAACTCGCGAACCTTTGTTCCAGATAGGATAACATGATCTTCTTTTCCATGCGGGCAGGTTTTTGTAGATGCCATATTCTCACATTTTGTGCAGTAGAAACTGTGCTCAAAAAATAGCAGTGTGATGCCAAGCTCGTCTGCGGTGAACTGGCTGAAAATCAGCTGTGCGTCATATGTTCCATAATAATTGCCTACTCCGGCGTGATCACGGCCAACAATGAAATGTGTGCAGCCATAATTCTTTCGTACCATCGCATGGAAAATAGCTTCACGAGGCCCAGCATAGCGCATCGCTGCAGGAAATACCGCCAGGAAGACACGATCCTCCGGGTAATAGTTTTCAAGAAGCACTTTATAGCTCTTCATTCGGACATCTGCCGGGATGTCATCAGATTTAGTTTCTCCTACAAGGGGATTCAGGAACAATCCATCTACAATTTCTAGTGCAGATTTCTGAATGTATTCATGGGCACGATGTACAGGGTTCCTTGTTTGGAAACCAACAACAGTTTTCCAGCCTTTTTCTTCAAACTCCTTTCTGGTTTCAGCAGGGTCAAGATAATAGCTTTGGAATTGGTCCCTTTTTACTCGTTTCAGAAGTTTAATTGGCCCGCCCACATATACATCGCCGCGTTCGAACATCTTTGCCACACCCGGGTGGGCTCTGTCGGCTGTCTGATATACAGCCAAAGCCTCCGCTGTTTTATCAGGTGTGAAAATCTCGGTTATAGTCAAAACCCCGTATACTTCACCGTTGGCAACAAGTTTTACTTCGTCACCGACTGACAGGTTTTCCGAAGTTGCTTCCGTAACCGGCAATGTAATTGGAATACTCCATACAGAGCCATCGGCGAGTCTCAGGTTGTTAACGACAGACTCATAATCTTTTTGGCCCAGAAATCCAGTTATGGGACTGTAAGCTCCCGATCCAATCAGTTCAAGATCACTTAAAGCAGTGGCGTCTAAAATGATTTCCTTTTTTAGCCCATCTGTTGAATAGTTTGGCTCCCAAAGATTGATCAGTTTTCCTCCGTGCGGCGTGCTCAATGTCATATTGTACTCCTCCTAAAATATAATAGTTATCTTATTTAAATAGTGGGAATTAAAACTAAATTCCTCCACTATTCTCAAAATAGTTTCTGCTGTCTTCCTTTATTGTTTTGGCAAGGGAAAGTGTCCCCAATGTAGCTGTGCAAACTCCAAAAAGAACAAAAAGAGTGTAGATATCAGCATGAACAAACAGCTTTACTAATCCGTATGAAAGAACAAGTGATAGTACAGGTGAAACAATCCATACTTTTAAAATTTTAGTAATTACTCTCTCCTTAAAAATCGCGCTTCCCCTTTGTGCAGCACCAATACCGATAATAGCTGAACTTGTGACCTGTGTTAAAGGAACTGGAAGGCCAAATATGGAAGCGAGTATGACAAGCGTGGCACCTGTTCCTGATATGGCTCCTCCTTCAAGAAGAGAAAAGCTTGTGATGTTCTTTCCATTTGTTTGCAAAACCCTTCCACCCATAAAAATTGCTCCAGCTGCAATGAACAGTCCACCGACAATGACTCCAGTGCTAACAGTCACGATACCGGCGCCTACAAGAGGACCGGCCGTATTGGCAACATTATTCATCCCCGCAGAGAATGCCTCCATAAAACCGACAATGATAACAAAAATAGATAAAGGTTTTCTCATTCCGGAGCTCGTCAGCTTTGGATAACGCTTTTCCAGTTTTTTTATGCCTTTACCTGCCCCGAGGGCTAAAATGAAGGCTACTACGGGAATAATGAACCAAAAACTTACGATAACCAGGATGTTATTGATGAATAAGGCTTTATAGGCAATTCCGACGCCTACAACTGAACCGACTGTAATCTCGCTTGTCGATAAAGGGATTCCCATTAAATTAGCAATGAACAGCGACAGCGCTGCTGATGAGAGTATGATCAAGACAATCTTGGCATCAAGGATGGACTGCGGGATAATATCTGAACCTATTGTCTTAACAACTTCACTTCCCCCTAATGCCGCACCAGCAAATATAGCGATACCGCAAACAAGCAATGCTTTCCTTCTATTCGGAAGGGCACCTGAGCCATAGGCGATGCTAATTGATGCTGCCGCACCACTTGCCCCAATATTCATGGCCAGAAAAAGTGCAACAGCACATGCAGCGTACATAATTATCATATTAGCTGCTCCTTATTGATGAAGTCCGCACTCAATTTTGCCAGTTCCTGTCCACCTGCCAGAACGTAAATCGTCAGCATTGAAGGCAGGTAACGTACAAGTCTGGCAGCCTATGCTTGGATAACCATTGTCATGGAGGAGATTATAAGGGAGATTGTTTTTATGCGCATATCTCCATACATCCTTCCAGGTCCAATGAATCAGCGGGCAAACTTTTACAGATTTAAACTTATTGTCCTTATTCGTAAACTGAGTATGCTTCCTGGTTTCGGATTGTTCCCTTCTTAGTCCGCTAATCCAGGCAGTTGCACCGGATAATACCTCGCCAAGCGGGATGACTTTTCTAATTTCACAACACTTATTTGGGTTGGTCTCCCATAAGTTATCGCCAAACTCCTTGGCCTGTTCTTCCAGTGTCAATTTTGGCTTTTTAATCTCGATATTTAGATTCGGATATCTCTCCCTAACCCTTTCAATAAGATCATAGGTTTCCTGGAAATGTTTATCTGTATCTAAAAAAGCAATATGCGCACGTTCATTTACTTGAGAGATTAAATCAATCAATACCATTCCCTCAATACCAAAACTACAGGCATAGACCAATTCGTCCTCGCTGTAATGGGTATAAGCCCACTTCAGGACTTCCAAAGCCCCCTTTGTTGGATTGTCTATCGGAAATTCTGGAGCTTGATATTCATCAAAGGTGGTATAAGTTAGTTTATCAGCCATCGTAGATCCTCCTCTTCAAAAACCCGTTTGTAAGACCGACAAAAAAGGCAGCCTTAATCAAACAATTGATTAAGACTGCCTCTAGTTTGTCTAGTCAGCAGTGCCCTATTTCATTCTTACCTTTTCATTCCGTTCTATTTGAACCACTTTTCCATCCTGAACAACAAGTGTTATGGATCCGTATTTCAATGACTCTAATAATTCCTGAACTTTTAAAAGAACCTCTTGGTAATCCCGACTTTTTTCCACTCTAGTCCCCCCGTCATTCTACGCTATAAGAATGGCAGACTGTAAATTTTTAATCCCTACTTTATTTATCGGTTTAATTAAATTTACCAAGATAAACATCATTAGTCAACTATTTTTGAGAAAATTTTATTATTTCACTTTATATTTTTTAAGAGGCTGTATTTAAGTCTCTGAAGAATCTGTTTGCTTTTTATTTGTAGCGGGTTAAATTTAAATAACGAGAATTCACGATCTCCACTGGAAAAGAGTTAAGCTTAATTTATCTAAAAAGCATCTATCAAAATAAAACTAAAGAACGAGAACAACAAAAAAACCAGGCGGATTAAAATCCGTCTGGTTTCTTAATATTAATTATTCAACGATAGTTGCAACAACGCCAGCGCCTACTGTACGTCCACCTTCACGAATAGAGAACTTAGTTCCTTCTTCGATCGCGATTGGAGCGATAAGCTCAACGTTCATTTCGATGTTGTCTCCAGGCATAACCATTTCTACACCTTCAGGAAGCTGAACGATACCAGTTACATCAGTAGTACGGAAGTAGAACTGAGGACGGTAGTTAGTGAAGAATGGAGTATGACGTCCACCTTCTTCTTTTGATAATACGTAAACTTCAGCTTTGAACTTTACGTGTGGAGTGATTGAACCTGGCTTAGCTAGAACCTGACCACGTTGGATATCTTCACGTGCAACACCACGAAGAAGGGCACCAATGTTGTCACCAGCTTCAGCATAGTCAAGAAGCTTACGGAACATTTCTACACCAGTTACAGTTGTAGATTTTGGCTCTTCAGTAAGACCGATGATTTCGATAACATCACCGACTTTAACTTGTCCACGCTCTACACGACCAGTTGCAACAGTTCCACGTCCAGTGATTGAGAATACATCCTCAACTGGCATCATGAATGGCTTTTCAGTATCACGAGTTGGTTCTGGAATGTACTCGTCAACTGCTGCCATTAGTTCAATGATTTTTTCTTCCCAATCAGCTTCACCTTCAAGAGCTTTAAGAGCAGAACCTTTGATAACAGGAATGTCATCGCCAGGGAAATCGTACTCAGAAAGAAGGTCACGGATTTCCATTTCAACTAGTTCAAGAAGTTCTTCGTCGTCAACCATATCACACTTGTTCATGAATACAACTAGGTAAGGTACGCCTACCTGACGAGATAGAAGGATGTGTTCACGAGTTTGTGGCATTGGGCCGTCAGCAGCAGATACTACTAGGATTCCGCCGTCCATTTGCGCAGCACCAGTGATCATGTTTTTAACATAGTCGGCGTGTCCTGGGCAGTCAACGTGTGCATAGTGACGGTTTGCAGTTTCATACTCAACGTGAGAAGTGTTGATTGTGATTCCACGCTCTTTTTCTTCAGGAGCGTTATCGATTTGATCGTAACCGCGTGCTTCACCGCCGCCTGCTTTTGAAAGAACAGTAGTGATTGCAGCTGTTAAAGTAGTTTTACCATGGTCAACGTGACCGATTGTTCCGATATTAACGTGCGGCTTAGAGCGATCGAATTTAGCTTTTGCCATTTTAGGAAGTCCTCCTTTGATTTTAAAAAGTTAAGTATTTTGAAGGCTGTAAAAGAGGAATTCCTCTTTTACAGCTGTGCCTACATTAGTAGTTATACTTGATATAAAAGCGAATTGCAATTATTCGCCTTTATTTTTTTTGATGATTTCTTCTGAGATAGATTTCGGTACTTCTTCATAGTGGTCAAAGTGCATGGAGAACACTCCACGGCCTTGTGTACTAGAACGCAACGCAGTTGCATAACCGAACATTTCGGAAAGTGGGATCATCGCCCGAACTACCTGTGCATTACCACGAGCGTCCATACCTTCAACACGTCCACGACGGGAAGTAACTTGACCCATGATGTCTCCCAGGTATTCTTCCGGAATAACAACTTCTACTCTCATGACCGGCTCAAGAATGACTGGCTTACATTTTGAAGCAGCGTTTTTAAGGGCCATTGATGCAGCAATTTTAAACGCCATTTCAGATGAGTCAACATCATGGTAAGAACCGTCAAACAGTCTTGCTTTAATGTCAACCAATGGATAGCCTGCAAGTACTCCTCGATCTAGTGAGTCTTCAAGTCCGGCTTGTACTGCTGGGATATATTCACGTGGAACTACCCCACCGACGATGCCGTTCTCAAATTCAAAGCCTTTTCCTTCTTCGTTTGGAGAAAACTCAATCCATACGTGTCCGTATTGTCCGCGTCCACCAGACTGGCGGGCGAATTTACCTTCAACCTGCGCTGAAGCACGGAAAGTTTCACGGTAGGCAACCTGAGGGGCACCAACGTTTGCTTCCACTTTAAATTCACGGCGCATACGGTCAACGATGATATCCAAGTGAAGCTCACCCATTCCGGCAATGATAACTTGTCCAGTTTCCTGGTCAGTGTGCGCACGGAAAGTTGGATCTTCTTCTTGAAGCTTTTGCAGTGCAGTAGTCATCTTATCTTGGTCAGCTTTTGATTTAGGTTCTACAGAAAGCTGGATAACTGGCTCTGGGAACTGCATAGACTCAAGAATAACAAGATTCTTATCGTCACAAAGAGTGTCGCCAGTTGTAGTGTCTTTTAAACCTACAGCTGCAGCGATATCTCCTGCGTAAACTTTAGAAATTTCTTGTCGGCTGTTTGCGTGCATTTGAAGAATACGACCGATACGCTCACGCTTTCCTTTAGTAGAGTTCTGTACATATGAACCAGACTCTAGTGTTCCGGAATAAACGCGGAAGAATGTCAGTTTACCAACATAAGGATCTGTCATAACTTTAAATGCTAGAGCAGAGAATGGCTCATCATCGCTAGAATGACGCTCAACTTCCTCATCTGAATCTGGAAGAGTACCTTTGATTGCAGGTACATCCAATGGAGATGGAAGGTAGTCAATAACTGCATCAAGCATTAACTGAACACCTTTGTTTTTAAATGCTGAACCACAGATAACTGGGTAAAATTCAACATTTGTTGTTCCTTTACGGATAGCAGCTTTAATCTCTTCGATTGTAAGCTCTTCACCGCCAAGGTACTTTTCCATTAATTCTTCATCAAGCTCTGCTACTGCTTCAATCAGCTTTTCACGGTATTCTTCTGCTTGTGCCATGTATTCTTCTGGGATTTCACCTTGAGTGATTTCTGTACCAAGGTCATTTCCGTAGAAGATTGCCTTCATTTCAACAAGGTCAATGATTGCTTCGAACTCATCTTCAGCACCGATTGGAAGCTGGATTGGATGAGCGTTAGCTTGAAGGCGGTCATGCAGTGTGCTTACAGAATACAGGAAGTCTGCCCCAAGCTTATCCATTTTATTAACGAATACAACACGAGGAACACCATAAGTAGTAGCCTGGCGCCAAACAGTTTCGGTCTGAGGCTCTACACCTGACTGTGCATCGAGTACTGCAACAGCTCCATCAAGGACACGAAGGGAACGCTCAACTTCAACTGTGAAGTCTACGTGTCCTGGTGTGTCAATGATGTTTACACGGTGTTCTTTCCATGATGCAGTAGTGGCAGCAGAAGTGATTGTGATACCACGCTCTTGTTCCTGCTCCATCCAGTCCATTTGAGAAGCACCTTCATGAGTTTCACCGATCTTGTGGATACGGCCGGTATAATAGAGGACACGCTCAGTTGTTGTTGTTTTACCAGCATCAATGTGAGCCATGATTCCAATATTACGTGTTCTTTCCAAGGAGAACTCTCTTGCCATTTGGTCTTTCTCCTTCCATGTATGAGTGTTTTATTTTTAAAGGTAAGATTACCAACGATAGTGAGCAAATGCTTTATTTGCTTCAGCCATTTTGTGTGTATCTTCACGCTTTTTAACTGATGCTCCAGTGTTGTTGGCTGCATCAAGAATTTCGTTAGCCAAACGCTCTTCCATGGTCTTTTCACCGCGAAGACGAGCGTAGTTAACCAACCAGCGAAGACCTAAAGTAGTACGGCGGTCTGGGCGCACCTCAACTGGAACTTGATAGTTAGCACCACCCACGCGGCGTGCTTTTACTTCTAGTACAGGCATGATGTTCTTAAGCGCTTGGTCGAATACTTCGATTGCCTCTTTTCCTGAACGCTCAGCGATGATATCAAATGCAGAGTATAAAATCTTTTGGGATTTACCTCTCTTGCCATCGATCATCATTTTGTTAATTAAACGAGTAACTAACTTTGAATTGTAAATCGGATCCGGTAATACGTCTCTTTTTGCAACTGGACCTTTACGTGGCATATTATTTCCTCCTTTCAAAAAGGGTGTTTATAGTTTAATTATTATTTCTTTGGTGCTTTCGGACGCTTAGTACCGTATTTTGAACGGCCTTGCATACGGTTGTTTACGCCTGCTGTATCAAGTGCTCCACGAACGATATGGTAACGTACCCCTGGTAAGTCCTTTACACGTCCGCCACGGATAAGAACAACACTGTGCTCTTGCAGGTTGTGGCCGATACCAGGAATATATGCTGTTACCTCGATTCCGTTAGTCAAACGTACACGGGCATACTTACGAAGCGCTGAGTTTGGCTTCTTTGGAGTCATTGTACCAACACGAGTACATACACCACGCTTTTGTGGAGAAGTAAGGTTGGTTTGCGCTTTTTTAAAGCTGTTATAGCCTTTGTTTAGCGCTGGGGATTTAGATTTTTCCTCGGCTGATTTACGAGGTTTGCGTACTAATTGGTTAATTGTAGGCATTATTTTTCCTCCTTTCACTTCTTTGGTAGACCCACACATCCAGGTGGTTCATTTTTTGCCAAAAAACAAAGTTCTTGCAGGCTCAAGGCACCACAAAAACAGTTTTTACATTTGTATCGCAACAGCAGCGGCTCCAACATTGATCCCGCATGCTATACCTAGTTTCTTCATCGAATCTGCATATGTCACTGGTACATCTGCTGTAGAAGCGGCCTGCAGCAACATGGATTTGATAACCGGGTCTGCATCCGAGGCCAGGACTAACTCGTTAACCTTGCCAGCCTTCAGAGCTTTTACTGTTTGCCTAGTTCCTATAAATAGGTGTTTCGCCTGTGCTACTTTTTCGTAAGACATTTGCATCCTCCAAAGTAACAGGTAAATAGGAGCACCTTTGATATAGTAGCATCTCCCGGAATAGATGTCAACATTGTTATCGTATTTTATTCATATTCCTTAAAATGCCAATACCATTGAAACAGGACGGCACTCCCAAATATCAGGAAGTGCCGTATGTTTAATGGGAAATTAATGCTTTAATCTACGGTAACTGTGTCATCTGCAGTTTCACTGTTCAGTACCGGCTCTGCTCTGCGGTAGCGCTGCATGCCTGTACCAGCTGGCACAAGTTTACCGATGATAACATTCTCTTTCAGGCCAAGCAGTTCATCCCGCTTGCCTTTGATTGCAGCATCGGTAAGAACCCTTGTTGTTTCCTGGAAAGATGCAGCAGACAAAAATGAATCTGTCTCAAGAGATGCCTTGGTAATACCAAGAAGAACCGGACGTCCAGTAGCTGGCAATCTGCCTTCCAGCAGTGCCTTGCGGTTTGCTTCTGTAAATTGATGGATCTCCAGAAGCGTACCTGGAAGAACTTCAGTTTCTCCGGCATCAATAACTCGGATTTTCCTCATCATTTGTCTAACCATTACCTCGACGTGCTTGTCGCCGATTTCAACACCTTGCATCCGATAAACCTTTTGTACCTCACGAAGCAGGTACTCCTGGACAGATTTAACGTCTTTAACCCTTAACAGCTCTTTTGGATCAATTGAACCTTCTGTCAGCTCCTGACCACGTTCAACCTGACTGTTTACAGCCACTTTGAGCCTTGCCGTATACGGGGCCGTGTATGTGCGGGATTCAACTTCACCCTGCACAACAATTTCATGCTGCCTGTCGCGGCCTTCATTAATCCCTACGACTACACCGGAGATTTCCGAAATAACGGCCTGACCTTTAGGATTACGGGCTTCGAACAATTCCTGGATACGAGGTAGACCCTGGGTAATGTCATCACCGGCAACCCCGCCTGTATGGAATGTACGCATTGTAAGCTGCGTTCCTGGTTCACCGATTGATTGAGCTGCAATAATACCTACGGCTTCACCAACCTCAACTTCCTGACCGGTAGCAAGGTTACGGCCATAACACTTCTTACATACTCCGTGCTTTGTATTACATGTAAAGGCAGATCGAATCCAGACTTCCTCAATGCCAGCTTCAACGATTTCAGTGGCAAGATCCTCGGTAATCAGGTCATTTTCAGCAACAAGCACCTTGTTTGTTTCAGGGTGTTTGATTGCTTTTCTAGCATAACGTCCAATTAAGCGCTCATCCAACGGCTCGATGACTTCAGTGCCATCTTTCAATGCTCTGACATCCAGGCCGCGGTCTGTTCCGCAATCATCTTCACGGACAATGACATCCTGGGCTACGTCAACAAGTCGACGTGTCAGGTAACCTGAGTCAGCTGTTTTAAGAGCTGTATCTGCAAGACCCTTACGTGCACCGTGCGTGGAAATAAAGTATTCCAATACTGTCAGACCCTCACGGAAACTGGACTTGATAGGCAACTCGATAATCCGGCCAGCCGGGTTAGCCATCAATCCGCGCATTCCTGCAAGCTGAGTGAAGTTGGATGCATTACCACGGGCACCAGAGTCACTCATCATGAAGATTGGGTTCGTTTTGCTGAGGGATTTCATCAGCTTAGACTGAATGGTATCTTTCGCAGCACTCCAAATGGAAATAACACGGTCATAACGCTCATCCTCGGTAATTAGACCGCGTCTGAACTGCTTCATGACATTGTCAACCTTTGTTTGTGCTTCATTGATGATTTCCTGCTTCTCTCCAAGGACCACGATATCAGCAACACCGACAGTGATTCCCGCTTTGGATGAATAGCGGAAGCCAAGATCCTTCATCCGGTCAAGCATTTTAGAAGTTTCCGTGATAGCAAAGCGCTTGAATACTTCCGCAATGATATTCCCCAGGATTTTCTTCTTGAATGGATCAACAAGCGGCATATCTTTAATGATCGCCTTAACATCAGTACCTTTTTCAACAAAGTACTTTTCAGGAGTTTTCTCCTCCAGGTTTGTTTTAGTAGGTTCGTTGATGTACGGGAACGAAGACGGAAGAATTTCGTTAAAGATCAGCTTTCCTACTGTTGTCAGAAGGAGCTGGCTGTTTTGTACCTCATTAAATGTCTGGTTGCCAAGTGACCCGGCATGGACCGCAACTCGAGTATGAAGATGAACATATCCGTTCTGGTAAGCAATGAGAGCTTCGTTGGTATCTTTAAAGATCATGCCTTCCCCAACTGCTCCTTCTCTCTCAAGAGTAAGGTAATAGTTTCCTAAAACCATGTCCTGGGATGGAGTAACAACTGGCTTACCGTCCTTAGGATTCAGGATGTTTTGGGCCGCAAGCATTAGCAGGCGGGCTTCAGCCTGTGCTTCAGCAGAAAGCGGCACGTGAACAGCCATCTGGTCACCGTCGAAGTCCGCATTATATGCCGTACATACCAGCGGATGAAGACGGATTGCACGTCCTTCCACAAGGGTAGGCTCAAATGCCTGGATTCCAAGCCTGTGAAGAGTAGGTGCACGGTTAAGCAATACCGGATGCTCCTTAATGACATCTTCAAGGACATCCCATACTTCCGGCTGCACTCTTTCAATCTTGCGTTTCGCCGATTTGATATTATGCGCCAACCCTTTTTGTACAAGTTCCTTCATAACAAAAGGCTTGAAAAGTTCAAGGGCCATCTCTTTTGGCAAGCCGCATTGATACATCTTCAAGTTAGGGCCGACAACAATAACAGATCGGCCGGAGTAGTCAACACGTTTACCCAGCAAGTTCTGACGGAAACGGCCTTGTTTCCCTTTTAGCATATGAGATAGAGATTTTAACGGACGGTTACCCGGTCCCGTAACAGGACGGCCGCGGCGGCCATTGTCGATCAAAGCATCAACGGCTTCCTGAAGCATCCTTTTCTCGTTTTGAACGATAATGCTTGGAGCACCCAGATCCAGAAGTCGCTTTAAACGGTTATTACGGTTGATAACACGGCGGTATAAATCGTTTAAATCGGAAGTAGCGAAACGTCCGCCATCCAGCTGAACCATTGGGCGGAGTTCAGGAGGAATTACAGGAAGTACATCAAGGATCATCCAAGATGGCTCATTTCCTGAGTTGCGGAACGCCTCCAGAACTTCCAGACGCTTGATCGCACGGGTTCTGCGCTGACCCTGGGCAGTTTTCAGTTCCTCTTTCAATGCATCTACCTCTTTATCAAGGTCGATATCGGAAAGCAGCTTTTTGATTGCTTCTGCACCCATCGATGCCTGGAACTTAGTGCCATACTTATCTCGATAAGCACGATATTCTTTTTCTGAGAGCAGCTGCTTTTTCTCTAAAGCCGTATCTCCCGTTTCAGTAACTACATATGATGCAAAGTAGATCACTTCTTCCAGGGCACGCGGCGACATATCAAGAACGAGTCCCATACGGCTAGGGATTCCTTTAAAGTACCAAATATGAGATACAGGAGCAGCAAGCTCAATGTGGCCCATGCGTTCACGACGAACTTTAGCACGAGTTACCTCAACGCCGCATCGGTCACAGACGACACCTTTGTAGCGCACTCGCTTGTACTTGCCGCAGTGACATTCCCAATCCTTGGTTGGTCCAAAGATACGCTCGCAGAACAATCCGTCCTTTTCCGGCTTAAGCGTACGGTAGTTAATTGTTTCCGGTTTTTTGACTTCACCAAAAGACCATGAACGAATCTTGTCCGGTGATGCAAGGCCAATCTTCATGTATTCAAAATTATTGACATCCAGCAAGGGGCCTACCTCCCTTTTAATCTAGGGTTTTACCCGAAAGCGGAAGCGCCTTGACAGAGATGAGCCGGCCAAGGCCAGCTTCACATCTCCGTTCAAGTCCGCCAGGCATAAGCTAGCAATCTAACTTCAGCCCGGCGTCCAGACGCTATAGCTATATAAATATCGAATGCGACAGCCAGGTGCCAAGAGCACTGGCCATCTCTTTAAATTATTCTTTAGATCCTACTTTTTCTGAATCAATATCCTCTGATTCAGGGGCAATGGTCAAAGTTTCAGCATGCTGCAGATCATCGTCTTCATCGAAGTCCCGCATTTCGATTTCTTTTTCGTCACCTGAAAGGATTTTCACGTCCATACCAAGGCTCTGCAGTTCCTTCATCAATACCTTGAATGATTCAGGGACACCTGGTTCTGGCACGTTTTCTCCTTTAACAATTGCTTCATACGTTTTCACACGTCCGACGACATCATCCGACTTGACTGTCAGAATTTCCTGAAGTGTATAAGCAGCTCCATAAGCCTCAAGTGCCCAAACCTCCATCTCTCCGAAACGCTGTCCGCCAAACTGGGCTTTACCGCCAAGTGGCTGCTGTGTAACAAGAGAATAAGGACCTGTAGAGCGGGCATGAAGTTTGTCATCAACCATGTGTGCCAGTTTGATCATATACATGACCCCGACAGATACACGGTTATCAAACGGTTCTCCGGTACGGCCATCATAAAGGACGGTTTTGGCATCCCTGGCCATTCCTGCTTCTTCAATTGTATTCCATACATCTTCTTCACGGGCACCATCGAATACAGGGGATGCAACATGAATATTAAGATAGCGCGCTGCCATTCCTAAATGAAGCTCCAATACCTGACCGATGTTCATCCGGGATGGAACCCCCAATGGATTCAACATGATATCAACAGGCGTTCCATCAGGAAGATAAGGCATATCTTCTTCTGGAAGGATACGGGAGATAACCCCTTTGTTACCATGGCGTCCGGCCATCTTATCCCCTTCATGGATTTTACGCTTCTGAACGATATAGACACGTACAAGCTGGTTTACACCTGGAGGAAGCTCATCTCCATCTTCACGGTTGAACACCTTCACATCATGAACGATACCGCCGCCGCCATGTGGTACACGAAGGGAAGTATCGCGTACTTCTCTGGCCTTTTCACCAAAGATAGCATGCAGCAAGCGCTCCTCTGCAGTCAGCTCGGTCACCCCTTTTGGTGTAACTTTACCGACCAGCAAGTCGCCGTCCTTGACTTCTGCACCGATGCGGATAATTCCACGCTCATCCAGGTTGCGAAGTGCATCTTCACCAACATTCGGGATATCACGTGTAATTTCTTCAGGTCCAAGTTTTGTATCACGTGACTCAGACTCGTATTCTTCAATATGGATAGATGTATATACATCGTCTTTTACAAGACGTTCACTCATGATGATTGCATCCTCGTAGTTATAGCCATCCCAGTTGATGAAGGCTACAAGGACATTACGGCCAAGGGCAAGTTCTCCCTTTTCCATAGAAGGTCCATCAGCAAGGATCTCACCTTTCGTCACCCGGTCGCCAACACTTACAATCGGCCGCTGGTTATAGCAGGTTCCCTGGTTAGAACGAACGAATTTGAGCATACGGTACTTATCCAGGTCGCCTTTTACTTCCTGCCCGTCAACTTCCTTGACACGGCGGACCCAAACTTCGCGTGCTTCCACGTGCTCAACGATTCCCTCATGCTTACAGATTACAGCAGCACCTGAATCCTTCGCGGAAACGTGCTCCATTCCTGTTCCTACTCTTGGAGCTTCCGGCATTAACAACGGAACTGCCTGCCGCTGCATGTTCGCTCCCATAAGGGCACGGTTGGAGTCGTCGTTTTCCAGGAAAGGAATACATGCAGTCGCTGCAGATACTACCTGCTTTGGCGATACATCCATATAATCAATGCGGTCACGCGGAACAACAGTGTTTTCACCCCGGAAACGGGCTACCACCATTTCGTCCAGGAATGCACCGTCTTCGGATAGAAGGGCATTTGCCTGTGCAACTACATAATTATCTTCTTCATCAGCTGTCAAATAATCAAAGTGAGAAGTAACTTTGCCTGTTTCCGGATCAACACGGCGATATGGTGTCTCAATGAAACCGAAGCGATTCACTTTCGCAAAGGACGACAATGAGTTAATCAACCCAATGTTCGGACCTTCAGGAGTTTCAATCGGGCACATACGTCCGTAGTGGGAATAGTGAACGTCACGCACTTCAAAGCCGGCGCGTTCACGTGTTAAACCACCAGGTCCCAATGCAGAAAGACGGCGTTTATGCGTCAATTCAGCAAGCGGGTTGGTCTGATCCATGAACTGGGAAAGCTGGGAGCTTCCGAAAAACTCTTTGATGGACGCAATAACCGGTCGGATATTAATAAGCTGCTGTGGCGTAATTGTGTTCGTGTCCTGGATGGACATCCTTTCACGAACCACACGTTCCATTCTGGATA
This sequence comes from Mesobacillus foraminis, assembly GCF_004340465.1. Taxonomy (GTDB): domain Bacteria; phylum Bacillota; class Bacilli; order Bacillales; family Cytobacillaceae; genus Mesobacillus_B; species Mesobacillus_B foraminis. The sequence goes on from NZ_SLVV01000017.1 coordinate 43,446, forward strand.
AACCAATACGGAACTGGTTTTGAAGGAGCTCACCAACAGAGCGCAGACGTCTGTTCCCCAAGTGGTCGATGTCATCTGTATCTCCAACACCATGAAGAAGGTTGAAGAAATAACTGATTGACGCAATGATATCGGCAGGAGTGATATTTTTGACTGGCTCTTGGACATATGCATTGCCAATGACATTAATCACTTTTTCTCCCTCATCATTTGGAGCAAAGATCTTTATGGATTGAAGCAGGATGTCCTCTTCTACCACACCGCCAACAGGTCTGTGTGTGCCAAAGCCCACATCTTTTTCTAAATTAGGAATAATTCTGTCAAGTGTGCGGCGGTCAAGTGTGACACCTTTTTCCGCAATGATTTCACCAGTTTCAGGATCGACAAGAGTCTCAGCTAATTTCTGGTTGAACAAACGATTTTTAATATGAAGCTTTTTATTGATCTTATAGCGACCAACATTAGCCAAATCATAGCGCTTTGGATCGAAGAATCTAGATACTAGCAGGCTTTTCGCATTGTCTACTGTTGGCGGTTCACCAGGGCGAAGACGCTCATAAATTTCAAGAAGCGCTTTTTCAGTACTTTCTGTGTTGTCTTTTTCAAGAGTGTTGCGGATATATTCATTATCACCGATCAACTCAATAATTTCCTGATCGGAACCAAAGCCAAGAGCACGCAAAAGAACCGTAACAGGGAGCTTCCTCGTACGATCGATCCTTACATATACAACGTCTTTCGCATCTGTTTCGTACTCGAGCCAGGCTCCGCGATTAGGAATAACGGTGGCAGAAAAGCCTTTCTTTCCGTTCTTATCCATTTTCCCGCTGTAATATACGCTCGGAGAACGTACTAGCTGGGATACGATAACCCTTTCGGCACCATTGATAACGAAAGTTCCAGTTTCAGTCATTAAAGGGAAATCACCCATAAAGACATCCTGGTCTTTAACCTCACCAGTTTCTTTATTAACAAGGCGGACTTTTACCCTTAATGGAGCAGAGTACGTAACGTCCCTTTCCTTGGATTCTTCCACTGGATATTTTGGTTCGGCTAAACTGTAATCAATAAATTCAAGCGACAAGTTACCAGTAAAATCTTCAATTGGAGAAATATCCTGGAACATTTCTCTTAGTCCCTCATCAAGGAACCATTGATAGGACGCCGTTTGAATTTCAATCAAATTCGGCAAATCCAATACTTCACTGATGCGTGCGTAACTTCTGCGCTGGCGGTGTCGTCCATACTGAACTAGTTGACCTGTCAACTGATTCACCCCTTAAATCAAGCGTAATATTCCATAATCGTGTCCATCTCTTGCTGATCACTCACAAGACAAAAAGAAAAAGGGTTTTCTCGTCCAAAAACCACATTTCCTTCAACGAACAATTATTTTGTTAGTTTTCCCTTAATGACCAAAATTATACTTAATTCGTTTATTTTAGCATTATAGAGAAACCTAATCTATTGGCATTTTACAATATTATCATAGCCCTATACGGGAGTCAACTTTTTTTGCACGTGCACGGATAATAAAATACCCTTTCTTCTTCTCTACCACGTCTACCTGTCCAAATAACGTTTCGAGCTTCTCAATTGCAGAAGGGGCTCCTTGTTTTTTTTGGATGACTACCCATAATTCTCCTGTATCCGCAAGATGTCCCGCACTTTGCTCAAATATTTCATGAACGACCTTTTTCCCAGCCCTGATTGGAGGGTTCGTCAAAATTGCCTGGAATTGAGTTTCCTCCACTTGAGTGAGACGATCACTTTCATATATCTTAACATTATCCACCTGATTCAAGATGGCATTCTCCCGGGCAAGCCCAAGAGCTCTTTCATTGACATCGACCATATGTACCGTAGTTTCCGGAAATGACTTTGCCAGAGAGATACCTATAGGACCGTAACCGCAACCGACATCTAGAACCAGGCCATTCTGCTCAAGCTGAAATGCTTCTATTAATAAACGTGATCCATAATCCACTTCTTTTTTGGAAAATACGCCTCTGTCGGTCTTAAACCGAAATGACCGGCCCTTTAATTGAAAGTCCCAGTAGACAGGAGCACTTTCCGTTTCAGGATTCTTTGAATAGTAGTGATTTGACACAACAGCCACCTCCGCACATTTTATGGGAAAAAGGGCTTATATTCTCATTTTTCTCCAGTCAAAAAAAGCCCGCTTGACAGCGAGCTTTTTTCAGGTTTTTATTACTTAACTTCAACGTTTGCTCCAACTTCTTCAAGCTTAGCTTTGATTTCTTCAGCTTCTTCTTTAGAAGCTCCTTCTTTAACAGCTTTTGGAGTGTTGTCAACAAGTTCTTTTGCTTCTTTAAGTCCAAGGCCTGTGATTTCACGAACAACCTTGATAACTTTGATTTTTTGGTCTCCTGGAGAAGCAAGTACCACGTCAAATTCAGTTTGCTCTTCAACAGCAGCGCCGCCAGCAGCTCCGCCCATCATTGCTACAGGAGCTGCAGCAGTTACGCCGAATTCTTCTTCGATTGCTTTTACTAAATCGTTAAGTTCTAAAACAGTCATGGATTTAACTGCTTCAATGATTTGTTCTTTAGTCATTGTTAAATTTCCTCCTTAGAGTGGTTGTTTTTTTATGGTTAAACGTAGATCAGCTTACGCGCCTTGTTCTTCTTTTTGTTCTGCAACTGCTTTTGCAGCAAGAGCAAGATTGCGGATAGGTGCTTGAAGCACGCTGAGTAGCATAGAAAGCAAGCCTTCGCGAGATGGTAGGTCTGCAAGAGCCTTTACATCTTCAACTGTAGCAATATTTCCTTCGATGACACCAGCTTTGATTTCCAATGCATCATTTTGCTTAGCAAAATCATTAAGAATTTTTGCTGGAGCGACAACATCGTCAGCACTGAATGCAATTGCATTAGGGCCTGTCAATGCATCATTCAAGCCAGCAAGATCAGCAGCTTCAGCCGCACGGCGAGTCATTGTGTTTTTGTACACTTTGAATTCTACGCCTGCTTCACGAAGCTGTTTACGAAGTTCTGTTACTTGTGCAACAGTCAATCCGCGGTAATCAACAACAACTGCTGTTTTGCTTGATTTTAACTTATCGGTAATTTCATCAACGATCAGTTTTTTTGTTTCGATAACACTGCTCATCTTTACACCTCCTGTTAAATTCATTTATACCGGGCAATAAAAAGCCTCCGTGCCTTATGCAGACAAGGAGGCATATACAATAGTGGTACAAGTTTATCTATCGTATGACCTCGGCAGGAGATTAAGCCATGTGGCACCTGCTGTCTGCGGTACAAATGTTTAGTTTATTTTCACAACAGAATCTATTATATAAAATCTATTATAGATTGTCAATTGGAATTATTTTGCAGCTGTAGTTGAAGGATCTACTTTTACGCCAGGTCCCATTGTAGTGGAAACAGTAACGTTTTTGATGTATGTTCCTTTTGCTGCAGAAGGCTTAACCTTCATCATTGTATCAAAAATTGTGTTGAAGTTTTCAACAAGCTTTTGATCTTCGAAAGAAACCTTGCCAATAGGCACATGAATATTACCGGCTTTATCAACACGGTACTCAACTTTACCTGCCTTGATTTCATTGACAGCTTTTGTTACATCGAATGTAACTGTGCCTGTTTTAGGGTTTGGCATTAAGCCTTTAGGTCCTAATACACGGCCAAGCTTACCAACTTCACCCATCATGTCTGGTGTAGCAACGATTACATCAAAATCAAACCAGCCTTGCTGAATTTTATTGATGTACTCTGCATCCCCAACATAATCTGCACCGGCAGCTTCAGCTTCTTTTAATTTTTCGCCTTTTGCGAAAACAAGGACACGCTGAGTTTTACCAGTTCCGTTTGGAAGAACGACTGCTCCACGGATTTGCTGGTCTGCTTTCTTAGGATCTACTCCTAGACGGAATGCAGCTTCTACAGTTGCATCGAATTTAACAACGCTTGTCTTTTTCGCAAGATCGATAGCTTCTGCAATAGAGTAAGCTTTTGTACGATCTACAAGCTTAGCGGCTTCTTGATACTTTTTACCTTTGTTAGCCATTTTTATTTCCTCCTTGAATGTGGTTTTAGCGGAATAACCTCCCACGTAGAAAGGCTGCGGACGCCACAGGCGCCGGAGCCAGACAGTACAAAGGTTGCGAGTGAAAAATTTTCAGCATCGCAACCCCATCATCCCCTGCACTACCCTGAAAATTAGTCTTCGATGACAATTCCCATGCTGCGTGCAGTACCTTCAACCATGAGCATAGCTGCTTCAACGCTTGCTGCGTTCAGGTCAGGCATTTTCTGTTCAGCAATCTCGCGTACCTTGTCACGCTTGATTGTTGCCACTTTATTACGGTTTGGTTCACCAGAACCAGACTGGATTCCAGCTGCTACTTTCAAAAGAACGGCAGCAGGAGGAGTTTTCGTAATAAATGTAAAGGAACGGTCTTCAAATACCGTAATTTCAACAGGAATGATCAAACCAGCCTGATCAGCTGTACGAGCATTAAACTCCTTACAGAATCCCATGATATTAACACCAGCTTGACCAAGTGCTGGACCAACCGGCGGCGCTGGATTTGCTTTACCAGCAGGGATTTGCAATTTTACAATCTTAATTACTTTTTTAGCCACGAGACACACCTCCTTAAAGTCCGTGATGTGGTAATAGGGCTCTGCCCTCCCACTCAATGCAGTCTTTATCTAAAATAAAAGACATGATCTATGTCAGTCCCGTTATCTGAGACATACTGACCTATGAAATATTACCACTTTTCAATTATGATTTCAAGTTATTTCAAGTTATATTTTTTTAATCTGTGAAAATTCCAATTCAACTGGGGTATCGCGGCCGAACATATTGACCAAAACTTTAAGTTTTGCTTTATCCTTATCAATCTCTTCAATCGTGCCAGTGAAGTTAGTAAACGGCCCTTCACTCACCTGGACTGTTTCACCCAGTTCAAAATCGAAGTCCACACGCTGTTCTTCCACGCCCATGCGTTTCAGGATAAACGCCACCTCTTCCGGAAGCAGGGCGGTCGGCTTGGAGCCAGATCCGGCTGATCCTACGAATCCAGTAACTCCTGGCGTGTTGCGGACTACATACCATGAGTCATCAGTCATAACCAGTTCCACTAGAACATAACCGGGGAATGTTTTTCGTTTAACTACCTTTTTCTTGCCGTTCTTGATATCGGTCTCTTCATCTTCAGGTACGATTACACGAAAAATTTTATCCTGCATACCCATTGTTTCTACACGTTTTTCTAAATTTGTCTTAACCTTATTTTCATATCCAGAGTACGTATGAACAACATACCAATTCTTTTCCATTAAAGAGGACTAAATGTCCTTCCCTCCCTACTATGAAATGCGCAGCGCTGCCGACCTTCAACGTCATAAGGACATCCCCCGCGGACCTTCGTTCTGGAATTTCACCGGGCACGTCCTATGTCTTCCAGGGTTTGGCACTGCAGCTGGAGCCAATAACTGCGTCAACACTTTTAAAGCAAATGAAAAAACCCGTAAACCGGGCTTTTTAGATTTATCCTGCGTTATACTCCATTATACCATGAGTTGGCAGGGGTTATTCAAGGATTAAACGAATCAATTCAGAAATACCAAGATCAAGGACTGCGAAAAATAAAGCCATTATGATGACAGTGGTTAAAACAGTAATGGTATATCGAACAAGCTGCTTGCGCTTCGGCCAGCTGACCTTTCTCATTTCGCTTGCAACTTCAGGTAAAAACTTAGTGATGCGCATTCTGTAACCTCCAACTATGGAAATAACTATAAATCTATCTGCGTTATTTTGTTTCCCTATGAACAGTATGAGCGTTGCAATTATTACAGAACTTCTTAAGTTCAAGGCGCTCGGTCTGGTTCTCTTTGCTGCCCGCAGTTGTATAATTGCGTGACCCGCAATCAACACAAGCAAGCGTTATCTTTTTTCTCATCATACACCTGCTATCTTAATGTCTTTAAAACTGTATCACGGCTGATAGAATGTGTCAATAAGCCATATAGGAATTGTTATTCGAGTTTCAGGGACTGCATATAAGGATAAATTCTATATCGAAGGCTCTCTGACATCCAAATATTTCTCCAGCTTTCTTTTTACCCGCTGTAAGGCGTTGTCGATCGATTTTACATGGCGGTTCAGCTCTTCGGAAATCTCCTGATAGGTTTGGCCGTCGAGGTAAAGTGCCAGCACCTTTCTTTCAAGATCGCTAAGAAGCTCGTCCATTTTGACTTCTATCAGGTTAAATTCTTCCTGGTTGATGATCAGTTCTTCTGGATCCATGATTTTCGCTCCCGACAGCATATCCATCAAGGTTCTGTCGGATTCTTCATCGTATATTGGTTTATCAAGGGATACATATGAGTTTAGTGGAATATGTTTCTGTCTAGTGGCTGTTTTGATTGCGGTAATAATCTGTCTCGTAATACAGAGTTCTGCAAAGGCTCTGAAAGAACTGAGCTTGTCCCCCTTGAAGTCGCGAATAGCCTTGTACAGGCCAATCATCCCCTCCTGGACAATGTCCTCCCTGTCAGCACCTATTAAAAAGTAGGATCTTGCCTTTGCCCTGACAAAGTTTCGGTACTTACGGATAAGATAATCAAGTGCCTCACTTTCCCCATTGTGGACGGCATCTACTATTTCTTCATCTTCCATTTCCAAGTACTTTACGGCCTGCGTTACACCGGAATTCACACTCACTAGATCCCCTCCGCCCGTACTATTCCTTATATAGAAATATTATACAGCAGAAATTTTTTTAGCGTCAACAGGTCAGCTGCCGCCTCTGCGCCATTTTTCAAAAATTTCTGCCATTTCGTCTGTGAGCGGAATCTTTGTGACAGGTTTCCTTTTATAGTTTTTCTCCACTTTTTTTTCGATTTTTTTTTCAATGACGGTGGTTTCTGTAAAAAGCTCCCTTGCTGATTTACGCAAGGCACCTTGTCCAAAAATCGCCCATTGTTCGGTAAAGTCTGAAGTCGCAACATGAATCTGTGTCAATCTGTTATTTAACGCTATTGCCATTTTCTCGATCCGCTCATCTGCCGTTTCATTTTCCCTTGTAAAAATGACTTCAACCTCATGATTTTTAAACTTCTTTTCCGTTCCCTGCACATAATGGGCATCAAAAACCACAATTACGCGATAGCCTGTATAAGCCTGGTATTCAGCCATTTTCTCAATCAAAAGGTCTCTTGCAGCTGAAAGGTCTTTATTCTTCAGCACTCTTAATTCTGGCCAGGCACCGATAATGTTGTATCCATCTACAAGCAGGATGTCCATTTTATTGTCCTAGCGGATGACGTTTACGATACACTTCATACATTAGCAAGGATGCAGCCACTGAAGCATTTAATGAAGTCACTTTCCCGGCCATTGGGAGACTGAGCAGGAAATCGCACTTATCGCGGATCAAGCGGCTCATTCCTTTGCCTTCACTTCCGATTACAAGCGCCAGCGGCAGTGGCCCATCAATGGACCGGTAATCTTCTTTGGCGGAAGCATCGGTTCCTGCAATCCAGACACCCCGCTCCTTCAATTCTTCTATTGTCCTGGACAGATTGGTGACCCTCACGACAGGGATGTATTCAATAGCACCCGTCGATGCTTTCGCAACAGTGGCCGTCAGTCCTACCGCCCGCCGCTTGGGAATAATAATTCCATGCGCTCCTGCTGCATCAGCAGTCCTCATGATGGACCCAAGATTATGCGGATCTTCAATTTCATCCAGCAGAAGGAAGAAAGGAGCTTCATCCTTCTTCTCTGCTGCTGTGAACAAATCGTCAAGCTCTGCGTACTTATAGGCTGCCACCTGGGCAACAACGCCCTGATGGTTCCCTTCGTAAATCTGATCCAGCTTTTTCTTTGGAACGAACTGGACAATGACATTCGCCTCTTTTGCCAATTTCGTCACCTGCTGCATCTGTCCTCGCTGAGAGCCCTCTGAAATTAAAATTTTATTTATATCCCTGCTCGATTTTAACGCTTCAATAACGGGGTTTTTTCCTGCGATATATTCTTCACTCATGATGTAGATCCTCCCTCTTCAACAATTCCAAAAGCGGCGTCAACTAATTCCTGCAGCCGCTCCTCACGCCCAGCCAGGAAAAGATAGCCAAGCAATGCTTCAAATGCGGTGCTGTACCGATAGGTCTGGACATCTGTATTCTTTGGGACTGTTCCTGATTTAGCATTCCTGCCGCGTCTTACGACAGCCAGCTCTTCTTCCGACAAGTCCCCTTTGTCCATTAAGGCATGGATGATCTTCGCCTGCGCTTTCGCAGAAACATAATTTGTTGCTTCTTTATGAAGCTTGTGGGGCTTTACCTTCCCGCTTCTCAATAGGTGCAGCCGTACATATTTTTCAAAAACGGCATCACCCATATATGCGAGAGCCAGACTGTTCAATTGTTTTTCATCGACTACACTGGTATCTGAAACCATTCTTTATCCTCTTTTCCACCTAGTCCCTTGTGCCGTATCTTCAAGAATGATATTCATTTCTTTCAGCTTGTCACGAATCTCGTCTGAAAGCTTGAAATCCCGGTCTTTCCTGGCTTGATTTCGCTGTTCGATCAATGCCTCGATTTCCTCATCCAGCAAATCCTCGCTTCCAGGGGTAAGCCCCAGAATCTGGAACAGCACTTCAAACTGGTTCATGAAGGCCTGGATGACCTCCTCGGCAGTATTCTTTTCAAGCAAGTAGAGATTTGCAAGCTTTGATAGCTCAAACAGGACTGATATAGCATTGGCTGTATTAAAATCGTCATCCATTTCCGCTACGAACTGGTCATGCAGCTTCTCAATTTTTTCAAGCCAGGCTTCATTGTTATCTGTTAAATTTGTACTGGCTCCAATGCGGTGCTTTAGATTCTCATAAGAGGTTTGCAGCCGCTCGAAAGAGGCCTTGGTATTAGCCAGAAGCTCTTCACTGTAGTTGATTGGATTCCTGTAGTGTACAGACAGCATGAAAAATCTCAGGACCTGAGGATCATGTTTTTTAATGATGTCATGTACTAAAACAAAGTTTCCAAGTGATTTAGACATTTTCTCGTTATTAATATTAATATAACCGTTATGCATCCAATAACGCGCAAACGTTTTTCCAGTCAGAGCTTCAGACTGGGCGATTTCATTTTCATGATGCGGAAAAGCTAGATCCTGGCCGCCTGCGTGAATATCAATCGTATCTCCAAGGTATTCCCTCGCCATTGCAGAGCACTCTATGTGCCACCCTGGACGCCCTTTTCCCCATGGACTATCCCAGGCAATTTCTCCCTCTTTAGCGGTTTTCCAAAGAGCAAAATCCAGGGCATTCTCTTTCTTTTCCCCAACCTGTATTCTCGCTCCAACTTTCAGCTCATCAATGGACTGGTGAGACAGCTTCCCGTACTCTTTAAATTCCCTTGTCCGGTAATAGACATCCCCGCCTGATTCATATGCATATCCTTTTTCAATCAATGCAGAAATAAACTCAATGATTAAATCCATAGTCTCTGTGACCCGGGGGTGCACATCTGCCCGTTTGCAGCCCAATGCGGAAACATCTTCAAAATAGGCGTTGATAAAGCGGTCGGCCAGAGCAGGCACATCCTCCCCAAGCTCATTGGCAGCCCTGATCAGCTTGTCGTCTACATCCGTAAAGTTGGAAACGAACCGAACATCGAAACCTCTGAACTCCAGATAGCGGCGAACAGTGTCAAATACAATAGCAGGACGTGCATTTCCTATATGGATATAGTTATAAACGGTCGGACCGCATACATACATCTTCACTTTACCCTCTTCAAGCGGGATGAAGTCTTCCTTTTTACGTGTTAACGTATTATATAATTTAATTGGCATTGATTTTTCTCCTTTCTTCCTTTAGCCCTTCAAGCTCTCTTTGCAGTTCAGCCATCTCTGCCTCAATCGCCTTGAAGCGATCAGCCGTTGGATCCGGAAGATCTGAATGGTTTAGGTCCTTCTTGATTTTTACCCCGTCCTGAATGACCACGCGGCCAGGGACTCCTACAACAGTTGAATTCGGCGGGACATCCTTTAACACAACGGACCCTGCCCCGATTTTAGAGTTTTCGCCGATCGTAATGGAACCAAGCACTTTTGCCCCAGTGGCGATGAGGGCATTATCCATAACAGTAGGGTGGCGTTTTCCCTTTTCCTTCCCTGTTCCTCCCAGTGTCACGCCCTGAAAAATCGTGACATTGTCGCCAATTTCACACGTTTCCCCAATGACGATTCCCATTCCGTGATCAATGAATAGACGTTTGCCGATTTTGGCTCCAGGATGGATTTCAATCCCGGTAAAGAAGCGGCTCACCTGGGATATGACTCTGGCAATAAAATAAAACTTCCGCTTAAAACATGCATGAGCCAGCCGGTGAGCCCAAATGGCATGCAAGCCTGAATACGTTAAAACGACCTCCAGGTAGGTTCGCGCAGCAGGATCCTGCTCGAATATCACTTCAATGTCTTCCTTTAGCATTTTAAACATATTCTATCCCCCTTTATGCTCCCTATAAATAAAAAAAACGCCTCTGTCATCATGACAGAGACGCTTTGTGCGCGGTTCCACTCTGTTTAGGCAAAAAAGCCTCAACTTAATCCTGTTAACGGGGGGACCCGCCCTAAACTAGTTGGAAACATCCGTTCCCGTTCATCCAGGGGCTCCGAGGCGCATTTCAAAAAATGAGAGGCTTGAACCACTTTCAGCCGGTGATGGTTCTCTCTGAAAAAGCTTCACTTATCTACTTTTCCTCTTCAACGCTTTCATGCTATTGAATACTCTTACTATATAATATTTCATCAATTCTGTTAACATATTTCATAAAAAATTCTATCCCAGCAGATTTGTTACTCTCTGTTCCACTTTTTCCCTGCCAAGAAGCTCAATCGCCAGCATTAAGTCAGGTCCATGAGTCTGCCCTGTCACTGCCGCACGAATTGGCATGAATAATTTTTGTCCTTTATGCCCTGTCCCTTTCTGAACAGCTTTAACAGCTCCTTTAATAAGGGAGGCAGTAAATTCCGGCAGCGACCTGATCTCTTCAAGGAAAGCCCGAAGCACTTCCGGCACTTGTTCGCCTGACAGCACCTCCCTGGCCTCTTCCTCGAACTGAACATCAGTCTGGAAGAAAATTTCGGAAAGCTCCACAATTTCAGCCCCGTAGCTCATTTTCTCCTGATAAAGGGAAATTAGGCTGCGGATCCAGCTGTCTGCCTCTAATGAACGATTTTCATCGACGCGGCCCGCCTTAATTAAATGCGGAAGGGCAAGCTCAATGACTCGATCAAGATCAGCCTGCTTCATATACTGATTGTTCATCCAGGTAAGCTTTTGCCTGTCAAACAGGGCCGGAGATTTCGAGAGCCTCGACGAATCAAACTTCTCTATGAACTCATCCTTCGAGAAGATTTCCTCCTCACCCGCTGGGGACCAGCCAAGCAAGCCTATAAAGTTAAACAATGCTTCCGGAAGATAGCCCAATTCTTCATACTGTTCGATAAACTGGATAATGGATTCATCCCGTTTGCTCAGCTTTTTTCTGCTCTCATTGACAATGAGAGTCATGTGGCCAAACACAGGAGGCTCCCACCCAAATGCTTCATAAATCAATAACTGCTTAGGGGTGTTTGAAATATGATCATCTCCGCGAAGAACATGGGAAATTTTCATAAGATGGTCGTCAAGGACAACTGCATAGTTATAAGTTGGAATGCCATCTTTTTTGACGATGACAAAATCCCCAAAGCCATCCGATTCAAATGATACTTCACCTTTTACCATATCGTCAAAGCTGAGGATTTTTCCAGCTGGAACTTTAAAGCGGATGCTTGGCTTTCGTCCCTCTTTTTCCAGCTTTTCCTGGTCTTCCTTGGATAAATGGCGGCAGCGTCCGGAATATTTAGGTGTTTCATTCCGCTCCATCTGTGCTTCACGTTCGGCTTCCAGTTCTTCCTCGGTGCAATAGCACTTGTAGGCAAGCCCTTTTTCAAAAAGCTCCTGGTTGTACTTTTCATAGATATGATTCCGTTCCGATTGGCGGTAGGGACCATATTCGCCGCCGATATCCACGCTTTCATCCCAATCGATGCCGAGCCACTTCAAATAGTGAAGCTGGCTTTGCTCCCCGCCTTCTATATTCCTTTTTTGGTCAGTATCCTCGATCCGGATAATGAATTTGCCGCCCTGATTGCGTGCAAATAAATAATTAAAAAGAGCTGTACGTGCATTTCCAATATGTAAATGACCCGTTGGACTTGGGGCATAGCGAACACGAATATCTGACATAAAAATCCTCCTTAATCTTCATCCAGTTATCCTGGAAATAAAAAAACAGACAAACGGACTTAAATTTTTTCCAGCAGGATGACTGCCTGTGCAGCGATCCCTTCCCCACGGCCGGTAAAACCAAGTTTCTCCGTAGTAGTAGCCTTTACATTTACCTGGTCTGCATTTCCTTCAAGCAGCTCTGCTACTCTCTTTGTGATGGGCTCAATGTAAGGAGCCATCTTGGGTTTCTGGGCAATGATGGTACAATCCACGTTGCCAAGCCGGTAGCCCTTTTCCTTAACAATTCTCCAGACTTCCTCCAGCAGCTTTGCAGAATCTGCATCCTTGAAATCAGGGTCGGTATCAGGAAAATGTCTGCCGATATCCCCCTCGCCAACCGCCCCAAGACAGGCATCGGCAATTGTATGCAGAAGGACATCCGCATCAGAATGACCCAAAAGACCTTTTTCATAAGGAATCGTTACCCCGCCAATGATCAAAGGCCGTCCCTCGGTCAGCTGGTGTACATCGAATCCTTGTCCAATTCGAAACATGCATTTTACTCCTTTTCCATAATTAGAATTCTATAGATGTTTAAAAGGAAAGCCTTCCCTGATTCTGCCTTTTTCTTAATATCGCTTCGGCAAAATACACATCTTCAGGCGTAGTCAGCTTTATATTATCATAATCGCCTTCAATAATAACTACTTTATGCGGCAGCCTCTCAACAAGACTGGCATCATCTGTGCCAACAAAGTCATTCTTTGCGGCCTCTTCATGGGCTTTACGGAGAACAGAAATGCGAAAAGCTTGTGGGGTTTGGACTGCCCACAAGCTGGAACGCTCAATTGTTTCTGTTACCTGGAGATCTTCCGCTTTTTTTATTGTATCCTTTACCGGCACAGCCGCGATTGCGGCCCCATCCTTTTCTGCAGCCTTTACCAGCTCATGAATGGTTTGCTGTTTGATAAATGGTCTGGCGCCATCGTGGACAAGCACAGTTCCATCTACAGCAAGGGCCTTGACTCCGCCATACACGCTGTCTTGGCGCTCCTTGCCTCCGTAGACAAAGCTGGTAACTTTTTGGATGCCATATTGCATTAATAGCTGCTTAAATGCCTGTTCGTCATCCGGATGTATTGCAAGGATAATCCCGCTGCACTCGCCATCCTCTTCAAATACTTTTAAAGTATGGATCAGGACTGGAATCCCATCCAATGGTAAAAAAAGCTTGTTTCTCCCCGCTCCCATCCTCTTCCCCTGGCCCGCTGCAGGGATTACGACCTGGTAAGCCATAACAAAAACTCCAATCTGTCTATAACGCTTTTTCTAATAGCTTTGGCTTGGCAAAAATCATTCTTCCTGCAGATGTCTGCAGCACACTGGTGACGAGGACATCAATTCGTTTCCCAATGTAATCCCGTCCCTCTTCAACGACAATCATAGTCCCATCATCGAGGTAGGCAATGCCTTGATTATGTTCTTTGCCGTCTTTGATCACCTGGATGCTCAATTCTTCTCCCGGAAGAACGACAGGCTTAACGGCATTAGCCAGATCATTAATATTCAACACAGCCACACCTTGAAGTTCACAGACTTTATTTAAATTAAAATCATTTGTGACCACAACACCACTCGTCAATTTTGCCAGTTTGACAAGCTTGCTGTCCACTTCCTGAATTTCTTCAAAGTCGCCTTCATAAATATCAACTTTTATGGCGAGCTCCTTCTGGATCCGATTCAGGATATCAAGACCCCGACGGCCGCGGTTCCGCTTTAGCACATCTGAAGAATCGGCGATATGCTGCAGTTCCTCCAGAACGAATTGAGGAATCACAATTGTTCCCTCAAGGAATCCGGTCTGGCAGATATCGGCAATCCGCCCATCGATAATGACCGAGGTGTCAAGAATTTTCCAGGCAGCGGATGCTTCCTTTTCAGTATCATCGTCTTCAGCCCCTTTTTTCTTCCGGGGTGAAAAAAGCCCGAGCAATTCATCTCGTTTTTTGAACCCAACCTGAAAACCAAGATATCCAAATAACAGGGTAAGTAATGCTGGTGCCACCGTATTAAAAATAGGTACTTGAATTGCATTCAGGGCAAATCCGATTAAAAAGGCAACCAATAGGCCGAAAAATAAACCTACACTGCCGAAAAGAACATCGGTAATTGGCAATTTTACTAACGACTCTTCCACCCATCTAATAAAATTGGTTACATAATCAACTGCCCAAAAAGTAATTAAGTAAAAGATAAGTGCACCAAGTACAGCCGAAACATACGGATTAGCAATTAGAGGTATGTCCTCAAGATTGGCTAACGATAGTAAATCAGGAATTAAGAATATTCCAAGCGTCCCTCCAATAATCAGAAAACAGGCTTGAACGATACGTCTTAACATCCCTTCACCTCCTTGTTCATCATTATAAACAATTTCCATAATTTGAAACCTGAGCTTAAAGAGTTTTTTAAGAAATATTAACAGACAGCACATCTTTACAATCTGTTTGTAACACTGGTGTTTTTATCATAGCGATAGGTTTAACTCTTCCTTAAAAGTAGCATCAGGGCTCCGGGAGTGTCAAATAATAGCCGGAAACATCACATATGACGATCGGCAGTAAGCTGTTCCCTGATTAACTTCAGCCCTTCTTTTATCTTTCTCGCCCTGACTTCCCCTATTCCTTCTACTTCATCAAGGTCGGCTACAGTGGCGGAAGCGATGGCTGGCAGTCTTCCGAACCGCTTTACAAGGTTCTCAATGATGATAATCGGAAGGCGGGGAATCTTGTTCAGGATCCTGTACCCTCGAGGATAAATTGCTTCCTCTAGATGAATGTAGCCCTGGTATCCAAGCAATTTTAAAATGACCGAGTCCTCAATTACACTTGCTTTCGCCAGCTCCTGCAGCCGGGCTAAAACTTCATTCGCCCTAAGTTCAGGTTCACAGTAATAATCCTTAATCAAATGGATGGTTTCCTTTTCAATATCGGTCATTAACTCCAGCATCTGCAGGCGGACAAGCCGTCCTTCAACGCCAAGTTCGCTCAAATATGACATTAATTCATTTTTAATTCTCAGGACCATTTCAACCCTATGCATTACCTGCAGCAAATCGTTATATGTAACAAGCTCTTCATATTCCAAAAGGCCCAGATTGGCAATGCTTCGTTCCAATACAATTTTGTACTTTTCAAGGGTCTGGATAGCCTGGTTCGCCTTGGCAAGAATCACTGAAATTTCCCTTAGTGAATAACGGAGATTGCCTTGATAAAGAGTGATGACGGTCCTCCGCTGCGAGATGGCAATGACGAGGGCCTTGGTTTGCTTTGCGACCCGTTCTGCTGTCCGGTGGCGCATCCCCGTTTCTGTTGACGATACAACAGGGTCTGGTGCCAGCTGGGCATTCGCAATCAAAATACGATTGCCAGTATCATTCAAAATAATGGCCCCATCCATTTTAGCCAATTCATACAAGGAGCTGGGACTGAACCTGCAGTCTATTTGAAAACCTCCATCAACCAGTTCTTTGACCTTGTCATTATACCCAACGACAATGAGCCCGCCTGTATTAGCCCGTAGAACATTATCGATGCCCTCCCTTAAAGGAGTTCCGGGAGCAATAAACTGAAGAATTTCACTTAAAGCTTTATCTTCCAGGCCTTTATTTTCCAATTCGGCTATCCCTCCAACGTTACTTTTAATGCCTGGCTGACCGATGACACACCTATAAGCTGAATGCCTCTGGGACCCGTCCACCCGCCAAGGTTATTTTCAGGCAAGATGATTCGCTCAAACCCAAGTTTAGCGGCTTCCTGTACCCTTTGCTCGATTCTCGATACACGCCTTACTTCGCCTGTAAGGCCAACCTCGCCGATAATACAATCCGAGGGTCTTGTTGGCTTATCACGAAAGCTTGAAGCAATGCTGACCGCAATGGCCAGGTCAATGGCCGGCTCATCCAACTTAACCCCTCCTGCAACTTTCAGATAGGCATCCTGATTCTGAAGCAGCAGTCCAACTCTTTTTTCTAGCACAGCCATAAGCAGGCTTACTCTATTATGATCAATCCCAGTCGCCATCCTTCTCGGGTTCCCAAAGCTCGTTGGCGAAATGAGTGCCTGGACTTCTACAAGGACAGGCCTTGTGCCTTCCATGGATGCGACCACGGTGGACCCCGAAGCACCCTGTGACCGTTCCTCCAGAAATATTTCAGATGGATTGGCCACCTCTTCCAATCCGCTCTCCTTCATTTCAAAAATACCCATTTCATTGGTTGAACCAAACCGATTTTTAACCGCCCTCAAAATCCTGTACGTGTGGTGCCGCTCTCCCTCGAAATAAAGGACAGTGTCCACCATGTGCTCAAGGAGGCGAGGACCTGCAATGGACCCTTCCTTTGTGACATGGCCAACAATAAAAATAGCTATCCCTTTTGTTTTAGCAATCCTCATGAGTTCAGCTGTGCATTCCCTAACCTGTGAAACACTTCCGGGTGCAGAGGTCACCTCCGGATGGAAGACAGTCTGAATGGAATCCACGATTACAAAGTCCGGATTGGACTTCTCAATGGTTGAGCTAATTTGTTCCAGATTGGTTTCCGAATATACGAGCAGGTTCTCCGATGAAACGGACAGCCTTTCCGCCCTGAGCTTAGTCTGCCTCATCGATTCTTCGCCCGAAATATAAAGGACGGACTGCCCTATCTTTGCAAGCTGATACGATACCTGGAGCAAAAGTGTGGATTTCCCAATCCCCGGGTCTCCGCCGATAAGAACAAGCGATCCTTTCACGACTCCCCCGCCAAGCACCCGGTTCAATTCTTTCAGCTCAGTTTTTATCCTAGGCTCACTAACCGTTTCAATTGATGTTATCGGAGTTGCCTTAGCTGCCAGTCCAGGGCTGCTAGTGTTGGTAAAAGCTCCCCTGCGGCCTGTCCCGGTACTCTCCGTTTCTTCCACCATCTTGTTCCATTGGCCACACCCAGGGCATTTGCCCATCCATTTGGGAGATTCATATCCGCATTCCTGGCACATGAATTTCGTTTTTCGTTTTGCCATTTGTATTCTTCCTCTCGCTAACTTCCTAGCTGTCTATCTCATAAAAGCTGCTGGGTAATTCAAAGATGTTTAAGGGTTCCGAAAACTCGGTTGATTTGCAGAAGGATGAGCGGATAAAGGGAGACCCCCAGGAGCAATTAAGAACCAATGAGGCTTCTCCGCATCCCCACAGCGAATATCAGCGAGTTTAACAGATCCAGGGTAATAGAAAAGGTATACGTACACATTCATACGTATACCTCTTTATTATAAAGGATAATAGAGTTATTTATTAACTGTTCGCTCGGGAGTTTTCACGGTAAACTCCCCATTTTCGACATCAATAACCACATTCTGTCCTCTTAATACTGTCCCTTTTAACAGCTCTTCAGACAGCTGGTCTTCAATATGCTTCTGAATGGCCCTGCGCAAAGGACGGGCACCATATTCCGGATCATATCCTTCTTCCGAGATTTTCTCTTTGGCGGCTTCTGTCAGTTCAAGATGGATATCCTGTTCTGTCAGACGCTTCATTAACTGGTCGGACATCAAGGTTACAATTTGTTTTAGATGTTCTTTTTCAAGAGCATGGAAGACAATGATTTCATCGATACGGTTCAGGAACTCAGGACGGAATGCTTTCTTTAATTCCTCCATGACTTTTCCTTTCATATCCTTGTAATCCTGTTCTCCATCCTGGATGTTAAAGCCGACATACTTATTGCGTTTCAAAGCTTCCGCTCCAACGTTTGAGGTCATGATCAGCACGGTATTGCGGAAGTCGACTGTGCGTCCTTTTGAGTCTGTCAGGCGGCCGTCTTCAAGAACCTGAAGCAGGATATTGAAGACATCCGGATGAGCTTTTTCGATTTCATCAAGCAGGACGACGGAGTAAGGCTTTCTGCGCACCTTCTCTGTAAGCTGTCCGCCTTCTTCATAACCCACATAACCAGGAGGTGAACCGACCAGGCGGGAAGTCGAGTGCTTCTCCATATATTCTGACATATCTACGCGGATCATGGCATCCTCGTCGCCGAACATGGATTCTGCAAGAGCACGGGCCAATTCCGTTTTACCAACCCCTGTTGGTCCAAGGAAAATGAATGATCCAATTGGACGTTTAGGGTCCTTCAAACCAGCTCTGGCGCGGCGCACAGCCTTTGATACAGCTTTAACCGCTTCTTCCTGCCCAATCAGGCGGGAGTGGAGAATTTCTTCAAGCTTCAAGAGCTTATCTGTTTCTGTCTGAGCGAGCTTGGAAACAGGGATTCCCGTCCAGCTGGAGACAACATTGGCGATATCCTCGACTGTCACTTCGCTGTTCTCCTGCCCTTGCTTCTCTTTCCAGGTTTTCTTGGTATTTTCAAGCTGTTCACGAAGGCGCTGTTCCGTATCCCTTAAGGAAGCAGCTTTTTCAAATTCCTGACTTTGGACTGAAGCATCCTTTTCCTTGCGAACTTCCTCCAATTTCACTTCAAGCTCTTTTAAGTTTGGAGGGGTTGTATAGGAACGGAGACGCACCTTGGACCCAGCCTCATCGATCAAATCAATGGCCTTATCAGGCAGGAAGCGATCGGAAATATAACGATCGGATAATTTTACTGCTGCATCAATTGCCTCATCTGTAATCGATACTCTGTGATGTGCCTCATAACGGTCCCTTAAGCCTTTTAGAATCTGAACGGATTCTTCCGCAGTCGGTTCATCAACAGTAATTGGCTGGAAGCGTCTTTCCAAGGCCGCATCCTTTTCAATATATTTGCGATATTCATCCAGAGTAGTGGCACCGATACACTGAAGTTCGCCGCGTGCAAGGGATGGTTTTAAAATATTCGAAGCATCAATGGCCCCCTCTGCTCCACCTGCACCAATTAAGGTATGCAATTCATCAATGAAAAGAATAATATTGCCAGCCTGGCGAATTTCATCCATCACTTTCTTCAAGCGGTCCTCAAACTCTCCCCGATATTTTGTACCGGCAACAACCGTTCCCATATCGAGTGTCATAACGCGTTTATCCCTTAAAATTTCCGGGACTTCATTATTCACGATTTGCTGTGCAAGGCCTTCGGCAATAGCTGTTTTACCAACCCCTGGCTCTCCAATCAATACTGGATTATTCTTGGTCCGGCGGCTTAGCACTTCTATTACCCTTTGAATTTCCTTGCTTCTGCCGATAACTGGATCCAGGCTGCCTTCACGGGCAATAGCAGTCAAGTCCCTGGCGAGGCTATCCAATGTTGGAGTATTGGCATTCACGGAACCTCCGCCCTGATGGCTTGAAGATTCATTGCTGCCCAATAATTGAAGAACCTGCTGCCTCGCTTTGTTCAGGCTAACACCAAGATTATTAAGGACTCGTGCTGCCACACCTTCTCCTTCACGGATCAGTCCAAGCAGGATATGCTCGGTACCCACATATGAATGACCCAGTTTGCGTGCCTCATCCATGGAAAGCTCGATAACCTTTTTTGCCCTGGGTGTATAATGAATGGTTTGGGATCCTTCCTGCCCTCTTCCAATCAGATTTTCCACTTCTTTCTGGATCTTTTCTGCACCCAGGCCTAAGCCGTATAGTGCCTTGGCAGCAATGCCTTCTCCTTCACGGACCAGGCCGAGGAGGATATGTTCTGTCCCAATATTATTATGTCCAAGGCGTATTGCTTCTTCCTGTGCAAGTGCTAGCACTTTTTGTGCTCTTTCTGTAAACCGACCAAACATCATAAAGCTCATCCTCCTTATTATTGGTTCTTTTCCATATTGATTCTTTCTCTAATAAAGGCGGCCCTTCTTATATCCCTTTCGTCGGGACTGAGCGGACCTCCTGCATATTGTTGTAAAAAACCCGGCTGAGTTAAAATCATAAGTTCATTCAGTATGTTCCTGGGAATATCTTTAATATATCCCATATCTATGCCAAGCCGGACATCCGAAAGACAGTTCGCAGCTTCCTTCGTTTCGATAATCCTGCTATGAGCCAAGGTTCCATAAGACCTGAACACTCTATCCTCTAATTGTATGTTTGATGTCTTCTGTAATGCGCCCCTTGCCGACCTTTCCTGTGCGATCAGCTGGGAAACTACACTATTTAGATCTTCAACTATATCTTCTTCCGACTTGCCCAGAGTGATTTGGTTCGATATCTGAAATATATTTCCTAAAGCTTCACTGCCTTCACCGTATATCCCCCTGACTACGAGGCCAAGCTGGTTGATTGCCGGCAGGATACGGTTCATCTGCCTTGTCAGGACCAGCCCTGGCAAATGCATCATGACCGAGGCCCTTAAGCCGGTCCCAGCATTTGTGGGACAGCTGGTTAAATAACCATAGTGTTCGTCGAAAGCATAATTAATGTTCTCCTCAAGCCAATCATCGATGAGATTTGCTGCCTCCAGGGCTTCCGTGAGCTGGAGTCCCGGAAACAGGCACTGAATCCGAATATGGTCCTCCTCATTGATCATAATGCTTATTTCTTCATTTTCAGAAAGAAGGAAAGCACCATGTGGAGCATTCTCCGCTAAATGCGGGCTGATCAAATGCTTTTCGACTAACACCCTTTTTTGCAGCGGCTTGATATCATCCATTTTTAAGAGCTCCATTTTACCAAACCCTGGAGCAGGACCTTTGCTGATTCGATCTTCAATGGTTTCGATAACCTTCCCCGATTCCTCATTTGTTGCCAAAGTAGGAAAGTTTATTTCACTTAAATTCCTGGCCAAACGAATTCGGGAACTTAGGACGATGTCTGAATCCGGTCCGTCTTCACTCATCCAGGAACTTACTGCCTGACTGATAAATCGTTCCAAAGACATCCCTTATTCCCCTCCCTTGCGCTTATCCTCAAGCTGCTTTTCCAATGAACGAATTTGATCACGTACCTCAACAGCCTTTTCAAACTCTTCTTTGGAAATATGCTCACTTAGCACTTGCTTTAAATTTGCTATGTTTCTCTGAATCTGGATGTTTCCGCCAATCCGTCTTGGAATCTTGCCCATATGTGTTGAATTTCCGCTATGGAGCCTGCGGATGATCGGCGGTAATTGCCCTTTGAATGTCTCATAACAATTGGCACATCCAAACCGGCCAACCTTCACAAATTGAGGAAAAGTCATGGAACAATGGTTGCACTTGAGGACATGTTCCTGATGAAACGCTTCCTGTTTTTTAGTCTGAAAAGAGGGCTCCATGTTGAGAAGACCGGCCAATAGGTTATTAATAGAAAAACCCGAACCCTGATTCATCATAAACATTTCGCCCTGTTCCTGTGCACACCGTTCACATAAGTGCATTTCCGTTTTGTCGCCATTACTGATATTTGTAAAATGCAAAGTTGCCGGCCTTTGATTACATTCCTGGCATATCATGCTTACACCTCACAGTCGCCTTGCCTCACTTATACTTAATTGCTACTAACATCGCCCGAAGCATTCTCGAACGCAGCTCATCTCTCTGGGGAAGTTCTATATGCAGGACAGAACGGTCTAAAACACTAAGCATGATTTTAGCCTCCCTGCTCGTAATGACTTCCTCATCCACCAGCCTGTAGACTACATGCTCTGCGCTTGCCTGGGGGATTCGATGATTAATAAGCGCTAACAGCTGATCAATCAGTTGGGCATGATCCTGAGTCTGCACTTTCATAATGCGGATATATCCGCCCCCGCCCCGCTTGCTTTCAACTATATAGCCGCGCTCAATCGTAAACCTTGTATTTATCACATAATTAATTTGGGACGGTACGCACTCAAATTTATCGGCGATTTCACTTCGCTTAATTTCAACGAGATCTTCATCACTCATCTCCAATACCTTTTTAAGGTAACCTTCAATGATATCCGATATATTCCTCACTAAACCTCCCCCAATCTGACTTTGACTATCTTTGACATTAATTATACATAAAATAACCCTACGTTGCAATTCCCCTGCAGTAGTCCTATTTTGTCCATATTTATGTAGGTCAAAACCCGATTAGAAAGGATAATATTCTCTACCCTGCATTATTAATTTCAAACCGATTTTCGTTCGACAATAAGTTGGATCATTCGATTCCTGCAGGCTGTTTACATGAACTGCATCATTGATAGGCACCTTTCTTTAATGTAAATATATACGCAGCGAATCAATTTGGTACCTGTCCTTTTTAGTCCAGAAAAGATATTTTCTAGTACTATTCCTCCTGACCTGCTTTTATTCCTGCCGCCAAATAGAAATCCACGGTTTTATCTGCAGAAAATAGATGATGGAGCGGGCATTAACGGAGTAGGCGGTTTTTGCTTTGCTGCGGCCATGGAATCTGGAGCGGATGCCAAGGTCAGGGGTTGAAAGGGAAGCTCGTTTAGTGTGGCCGGAAGACTGGAATCTATTTATAGGGGCTATATTTCAGGCAATCGTTGTCCAGCTTGGCAATTCTAGTTTTGCGTTTATAGAAAGGTAATTTGATTTATTGAAAAATAAGTGTCCAATATGTGAGAACTATAGAGAAGACAAGCTTTTTTCTATTAAAAATGAATATGATTCCTGGAGATTTAGCCTCAAGGGGGAGTAAATGGTGAAAAATATGCTTTTATACCTGATATTCAGTCGTTGGGTTATAGCAAAAGTGGTGTACTATCGTTTATGGATTGATTCATTCCAAACCTGAGGCCGGACTGTGAAAAATAGGAGAAAAAAAGGGAACTAAGTTGTTTATATCTAAAGGGGGGCAGGTTTGCAGAAAGGTTGTGGTAGATACCTTAATTACATTGGTTGATCTTTTGGGGAAATTATCTTTGATGCCTCTTCAAGTTATCAACCGATAAATCTGAAATTGCATCGTGAATTTTGGTTTATCTATGGATAGCCTCTCGTTTTTTTATTTCCAGTATCCAGGCTATGAAAACATAGTTCCTTGTTTTAAAAGGAATTATAAATTATATTCTTTCATCTAAAAAATATACCATTTTTACGAATAAGTAGGGTGCTGAATCTTGATTTTAACTAGTTGGTCTTTAGAAAAGAGGTCTCTTTATTTTCTATTGATGGTTTCTTGCAAGTTATCGATCGATTGTTTCCAGTTATGCATCGATTCTTCTCGTTTATTGAAAAACCTGTGTCCGAGCTGTGAAAACAAGGGAAAAACCAGCTTCTTTGTTTTAAAAGAGACTGTAAACTTTATTCATATATCTTAGTAGGTATCAGTTTGACGTATAAGTAGGCTGCAAATGCTTGATTTTAACTAGTTGATTTCTAAAAAAAAGGGCATTTTTCATTTATGCATCGATTCTTGTTAGTTATCGATCGATTGTTTCCAGTTATGCATTGATTATTTTTGGTTATGAATAGATTCTTCTCGTTTATTGAAAAACCTGTGTCCAGAGTGTGAAAACAAGGGAAAAATCAGCTTCTTTGTTTTAAAAGGGACTGTAAAATTTATTCATATATCTAAATAGGGTATCAGTTTAACCAATAAGTTGGCTGCAAATGCCTGATTTTAACTAGTTGATTTCTAAGAAAAAGGTCATTTTTCATTTATGCATGTATTCTCGCAAATTATCGATTGATTATTTCCAGTTATGCATCGATTATTTTCCGTTATGCATCGATTCTTCTCGTTTATTGAAAAACCTGTGTCAGAGTGTGAAAACAATAAAAAAGACCAGCTTATACAGCTGGTCTTTCGTGTGCCTGGCAACGTCCTACTCTCACAGGGGGAAACCCCCAACTACCATCGGCGCTGAGAAGCT
>NZ_SLVV01000018.1 GCF_004340465.1 Mesobacillus foraminis
GCGGTGCCGTGTAGCCTTCACTCGCTGGCCGTGAACTTGATGGCTTGGGAAGGGCCTTTTTGTCGATCTTTCCATTCGGCGTCAGCGGGAAGGTAACCACCTCCACAAAATAGGAAGGGATCATATAGTCAGGCAAAGCCTCTTTTAAATGCCGCCTGATTGTCGGGATATCCCACTCTCCCTTTGTAATAAGATAGGCACAGAGGTAGGATTGACCATTTTCATCCCTGTTCGCCACCACCGTTGCGTCAACAACAGAATTGAATGACAACAGCCTATTTTCAACTTCTCCCAGTTCAATCCGGTGCCCCCGGATCTTCACCTGCTGGTCAATCCTTCCCAGGTATTCCAGGTTCCCATCCGGCAGCCAGCGCACAAGGTCTCCTGTCTTATAAATCACATCTCCCGGCACGAAAGGATTATCTACGAAACGCTCGTTATTCAGGTCTGGAAGGTTCAGGTACCCGAGGGAAACCCCGGCTCCACCGATGGCCAGTTCGCCCGGGATCCCTTCCGGCTGAAGCTGGTCACTCGGATTTAGCACATATGCCGACGTATTGGAGATCGGCTTTCCGATCGGCACAGTATGGAAGTCATCAACAGACGCGGTAACAGGGCAGGCGGTGGCAAACACCGTGGTTTCGGTGGGCCCGTAGACGTGTATTAACCGGCCCTCCCCCATCGCCCGATAGGCTCTCCTCACATGTTTCACTGATACCATCTCGCCGCCAAAGAGCAGTTTCCGCAGCCCTTTCAGGCTCTCAAGGTCCACATCCACAAGGGTGTTGAACAGGGCGGTCGTCATGAATGAGACCGTAACCTGTTCTTCCCGGATCAGGCGCGATAGCCGGACGGCGTCCGTGACTGTGTCCTTCGGAACCAACACCAGACGCGCCCCATGTAGGAGGGCTGCATAGATGTCGAAGGTCGACCCGTCAAATGCATAGTTGGACAGCTGGAGGAACCGGTCGGTCTCTTCCACTTCCAGGTAGCCGTTGTTGATGATGGTCCGGATCACGTTCCGGTGGGTGGTCAGGTTTCCCTTTGGCATGCCCGTGGAGCCGGAAGTATAGACAACATAGGCCAGGTCTTCCGGCCCTGAGCTCCTGCCGGGATTCGAGGAGTTCCTTTCCAGCAAGGCTTCCTCGACTGTCAGCACCTTCCCGCCAAAGGTGCCCGGAAGGCTGCCTCCCTGAAGGAGCACCAGCTGGGTCCCACTGTCCTCGACCATGTATTGGATCCTCTCGGCCGGGTATCCTGGATCAATCGGCAAGTAAGCTGCACCGGCCTTAAGAATGCCCAGCATGCTGGCAATCATCCCGAAGGACCGCTCCGCCATGAGCCCGACGGTCTGTCCCCTCTTTACCCCATGTTTTAGGAGGCTACGAGCGATCCGGTTGGCCTTTCCGTTAAGCTCCCCATATGTCAGGTTCTTGTGATCGAAAACCAGTGCAATCTTTTCAGGTTTATCTGCTGCCTGCCTTTCAAACAATCCCTGGAGGGTTTGTTCTCTCGGATATTCCTTAATAGTATGGTTCTTTTGAAGCAGCTGTTGTTTTTCTCTGTCTGTCAGCAGTTCGATGTCAGCCAACAGGCTATCTGGATGGCTGGCTATCTGATTCAGGATGTGGATATAATGCCTAGCCATTGTTTCAACAGTCGATTTTTTAAAAAGACTCGTTTTATATTCAACTGTAAATTGGAGTGTTTCCTTTTCTGCAAATGCCCAAGTCATGTCAAACTTGGAGCTGGTCCAGTTCCATTTAAAGGGCTCGATTTGCAGTCCTGGTATTTCGATCGGGGTATCAATATTCTGCAAGGTAAACATCGTATCGAATAATGGGTTCCTGTCCATAGTTCTTGAAAAATCCAGGTGTTCTAGGATTTCTTCAATAGGAAGGTCGGCATTTTCAAAAGCATTCAATACCTCAAGTTTGACTTTGGTCACAAATTCCTGAAAGGACTGATTCCCCACAGAGTGGTTCCGAATCACCAGGGAATTGACAAACATTCCCACTACGGGTTCTAATTCTGCATGCGGTCTCCCAGCTACTGGCGTCCCGATCAAGATATCATCTTGGTTGGTATATTTGGACAGAAGTACATGGTAAGCAGCTAAAAGAACCATATACAATGTGGTCCCGTCACCCGTGAGGAACGTATCCTTCAGTTTTGCAAAATCATCCGTTGCCAATTCAAAGCTTGACGTTTTCCCCTCAAAGCTTTGTACCTTTGGCCTTTTATAATCCGTGGGTAGGTCCAATGCCGGAAGTTCTCCCGAAAGGCGGTCAAGCCAGTAAGTTTTTTGCTCTTCCAGCCGCTCCTGCATGGCTGTTTCAAGTTGCCAGCATACGTAATCTTTGTATTGAACAGCCAACTCAGGAAGCCTCTTCCCTTGGTACATTTGCGAAAGGTTTTCTAAAAGCACACCGGCTGAAATCCCATCGGATATGATGTGATGCATATCCAACATCAAGATGAAGCGGTTTTCCTCCAGTTTTACAAGTTGGGCCCGGAATAGGGGCGCACAGCTTAAATCAAAAGGCTGTATGAAGGAAGTGATCAGTTCTTGTAATTCTCCTTCTCCGACCTGTGTAAAATCCATGCTCCATCCAACTTCAGTATGAACTTTCTGAGTAAGTTCCTGTTTCTCCAAGTGGAAGGAAGTCCGCAGGGATTCATGCCGGTTTACAAGGGACTTTAATGCAGACTCCAATAGGTTGGCGTCCAAGTCCCCTTTTATCTCCATAACGATTGGCATGTTATAGTGGACCTCGGATTCTGTCCCTTCCAGCATGTTTACAGCGTACATTCTCCTTTGGGCGGATGATACCGGATAGAACGGTTTTTCTTCCACTGGATGAATGGCCTCATACTGCATTTCCTTGGATTGAGAAACGAGTCTGGTCATCTTCTCGAGAGTCGCAGAAGTGAAGATGTCCCGCAAAGAGACCTCTTTGTTAAATTCCTTTTGGATTCTATGGGACAGGACGGATGCTTTTAAGGAGTGGCCGCCTAATTGGAAAAAATTATCCTGACGGCTGACTGTTTCCACGCCCAGAAGCTCTTTCCAAATGTCCGCCATTTTGATTTCCAGCCCTTCAGGCTGTTCGTGTCTCGCCTCGGGTCCCCTGTGGCCAAGTGGCTGTGGCAGTGCCCCCTTGTCAACCTTCCCATTTGGAGTCAATGGCAGCCTATCCATTCTGACGAAGCTTGAGGGCACCATATATTCAGGCAATTTCTCTTTGAGGTCCCTCAATATATCCTGTTCGGACCATTCTGCGTCTGCCACCACATAGGCACATAAGAAAGCCCCGTATTGGTTACTGCTGGACATGGTCACGACTGCATTTTGGATGTCGGAGTTTTCAAGGATCCTTGCTTCAATCTCCCCTAGCTCGATCCTGTGCCCGCGTAGTTTAATCTGATCATCCATTCTCCCAAGGTACTCGATGTTCCCGTCAGGCAACCAGCGCACCCAGTCACCTGTCCTGTACAATGTTCCGGTCCCCAAGGGATCTTCCACAAACCGCTCGGATGTTAGTTCCGGAAGATTCAGGTACCCTTTCCCTACGCCTTCACCTCCGATGCATAATTCACCAGGAACCCCGATAGGCTGAAGCTGCAATTTCTGGTTCATTACATATAGACGGGTGTTATTGAGAGGCTTCCCGATTGGAATGGTTTCTCCCACTGCAGAATCGACGGCATAAGTTGCTGCGAACACGGTCGTCTCTGTAGGGCCATAACCATTAATCAGCCTATGTTCACCAAGGTAATCGAAGGCTTTCCTTACATGTCTGGCGGAGGCCTTCTCCCCACCGAAAAGTATCTTTCTCATGCCCTTCAAACAGGAAATTTCTAGGTCCACAAGTGCATTGAAGAGCGCCGCTGTCATGAAGGAGACCGAGATGTTCTCATTCTGGATATATTCAGCCAATGCCTTGATATCAAGCGCTATGTCCTTCTGGATCAGTACAAGGGTGGCCCCGTTTAGTAGGGCGCTGTAAATATCAAATACCGATCCATCGAAGGCATAATTTGAAAGCTGCAAGATCCGGTCCGTATCCAAGATCTCAATATAGCCGTTGTTGATGATGGTCTTAATGACATTTTGATGCGACGTTAGATTCCCTTTTGGTTTACCGGTCGATCCTGACGTGTAGATGATATAGGCTACATCTCCTGGCTCATTTATTTTCGGAAGGTTTTGCCTGGCTTCTCCAGCCCACTCTCGGTCCCTCATGACCAGTACTTGTCCTAAATATCCTTCCGGGACCAATGGCTCGTCCTGGGCCAATAAGATTTCGGCTTGGCTGTCTTTGAGCATGAAATGAATCCGTTCAGAAGGGTAACCTGGATCAATCGGGACGTATGTCCCTCCCGCTTTCAGGATGCCGAGCATGGCCACAATCATCTCAGGCGACCGTTCCATGAGGAGCCCGACAGTTTGGCATCGGTTCACCCCTTTTTTCTGCAGTCTCCAGGCAACTTGGTTTGCCTTTTCATTCAACTCTTGGTAAGTCAACAGCCGTGTTCCCATTGAGATGGCGATATGATTGGGGGTCACTGCTGCCCTTTCCTCAAAGATTTCGTGAATCGCTTTTGATCTCGGATAGTTTTTCTTTTTTCCACTGAAGTCCAACAGGATGCTGGCTTCTTCCCTGCTAACCAGCTGGATATCGGAAATTTGGATTTCCGGAGTGCTGACGATTTGCAGGAGAACATGTTGGAAGTGGCTTTGCATCCGATGAATTGTTTCCTTTTTGAAAAGAGCAGTGCTGAATTCGACTGAGATGGTAAGGTCTTGGTCCTCTATCACGATCCAATTCAGGTCAAACTTGGCATTTTTCCAGTTCCAGGAATATGGCTGAATATGCAGCCCGGGAATCTCAAGCTCTGTGGAGTCCATATTCTGAAAGGTGAGCATGGTGTCAAACAGGATGTTTCGGTTCAAGGAACGGTTGCCACCTGCAAGGTCCTCAATGGGATAATCCGAATGTTCAAAGGATTGCAGGACCATCTGTTTCACGTCGTTCAAAAACTCCGTGAAGGTCCATCCGTCATGAGAGTAGTTCCTCAACGGGATGGTATGGGCAAACATTCCGACCATCCCTTCAGTGTCAGCATGGGACCGGCCGGCGACCGCTGTGCCAATGGCAATGTCTTTCTGCCCCGTATACTTTGACAGGAGGATATGGTATGCCGCTAAAAAGGTCATGAACATTGTAGCTCCGTGTTCCGCTGAGAAGTTTTTCAGCTTCATCTGCAAGTCTGGAGACACCTTAAAGCTGCTGATATCGCCCCTATGGTCGCTTTCGACCGGTCTGGCGTAATCGGTCGGGATATCAAGCACAGGCATTTCCTTTTGAAGAATGTCTGTCCAGAAAGCTTTTTGCTTCTGCAGGCGCTCTTTTTGGGCCCGACTATCCATCCAAACGGCATAATCTCTAAATTGAAGCGTCTTTTCCGGAAGCTTGTTCCCCATATAAAGGTCGGCCAGTTCCTGCATGAGGATGCTCATTGAGATTCCGTCGGTTATGATATGGTGCAGGTCGACCATGAGCAAGTGGCGTTGGCTTCCGAGTCTGACGACGCGCGCCCTGATCAAAGGGGCTTCCGTGATATCGAAGGGGCGGATAAACTCGTCTATGGCCTGTTCCGCCTCATTTTCGGTACACTCCATGATCTCCAGGGTGAATTTGGTCATTTCATGCACTTGCTGCACAATTTCCCCTTCTATTGAAATGATAGATGTCCGAAGTGAATCATGTCTGTGGATCAGTGATGTAAAAGCATATTCCAACTGTTGCAAGTCCAGGTTGCCGCTAACCTCAAACACGGAAGGAACGTTATAGCTCGTATTTTTCTTATGATCCAGAAGCTGTTCTGCCAAATAAATTCTTCTTTGGGAGGATGTTGCTGGGTAGTAATCCCTTAGCCCGGAGGACGGAATCCGGTCAAATGTGCCTTTTTCTGTGGCCTGTATGTAATCAGCCAACTCCTTAACGCTTGGGCAGGAAAAGACTGCTTTGAGCGGCAGCTCGACTTTCAACTCTTTATGCAGACGGGAAGTGAGCTGTGTGGCCTTGAGAGAATGGCCGCCGAGTTCGAAAAAGTTATCTTCCATGCCCACCCTGTAGACCCCGAGTATATCCTTCCAGATTTCTGCTATTATTCTTTCTGTCTCGGTTACTGGATCTGATTCCCCACGGACCCCCACCCTTTTCCTAGGGACAGGAAGGGCCATCTTATCGACCTTCCCATTAGTGGTCAGGGGGAGTTCTTCCAGGTGCACAAAGGTGGCGGGGATCATGAAGTCTGGGATTTTTTCCTGCAAAAAGCCCTTTAATGCCAATGTTTCGGCTTTATAGTCAGACACATAATAGGCACAAAGGTAAGATGCAAGGGGCCCTTCCTCCCTTAGAGTTACTACACAGTTTTGGATGCCGGGGTATTCCGCCAGCCTTTGCTCGATTTCGCTCAGTTCGATCCTGTGCCCGCGGAGTTTGACCTGCTGGTCCATCCTTCCCACATATTCCAGCATCCCATTTGGGAGCCAGCGCACCAGGTCGCCTGTTTTATAGACCTTACCTTCACCGAATGGATTGTCCACAAAGTACTTGTCTGTCAGTTCACGATGGTTCAGGTACCCTTTGCCGACACCATCCCCGCCTATGTATAATTCCCCGGGCACACCAATCGGGAGGAGACCGCCGGAGCGGCCGACAACATAGAGCAAGGTATTGTTCATAGGGCGGCCGATGGGAATGTTGTTTAAGTGCTTTACTTTATGGTCTGCTTCGTATGTAACCGCGAATACGGTGGTTTCAGTCGGGCCGTATCCATTGATGACTCGGTTGTCTCCCAGGTGCTTGACGGCTTTACGGACATGGTGAACAGAGGCTTTCTCGCCGCCAATCAGGACTTTCCTAAGGTTTCTTAAACACGAAATCTCTTCATCGACAATCAAGTTGAACAGGGCCGTGGTCATAAAGGAGACCGTGATGCTCTCTTCCTTCATTAACCTGGCGATTTCCTTGAGATCGCTTGTCGCCTCATTCGGGGCGATCACGAGTCGGGCCCCATTCAGCAAGGCGCTGTAGATATCGAACACCGACCCATCAAAAGCATAGTTCGCCAGCTGTAGGAGCGTGTCATCAGGCGTGATTTCAATGAATCCATTGTTTTTTACCGTCTTGATGACGTTCCGGTGAGAAATCTGGCAGCCTTTTGGCTTTCCGGTAGTGCCGGACGTGTAGATGATATAAGCTGTGTCACTCGGTTTATTCACCTTGGAAAGGTTACCATCCCCTTCCTGTGTCCAACCGTCCTCTTCTAAGACAAGGGTTTGGCCTTTGAAGTGGGCAGGCACTAGCCTCCTTTCCCCAACGACCATATGCCCGGCGCCGCTATCCTCGACCATGAAGCGAACCCGATCCGCAGGGTATGAAGGATCGATGGGCACATAGACGCCCCCAGCCTTTAAGATACCAAGGATGCCAAGGATCATTTCCGCTGAGCGCTCGATCAGTAGGGCGACCGTCTTTCCTTGTGAGACCCCCAACTTTTCTAGACTTCTTGCTATCTGGTTGGCCTTCTCATTCACTTCTCTATAGGTCATGGTACGGTCACGGAATACAATGGCTATCTCGTCAGGAAAGTTTCTCGCCTGTTCCTCGAATAATTCTGGGAGCACTTTATCCTGCGGATAATCCTCGCTGGTCTGGTTCCAACTCTCAAGTATTTGCATTTCCTCCTCAGTGACGAGATGGACGTTTCCGATGGAGGTAAAAGGGGATTCCACTGCAACCTCGGCCAATTTCTGGAGGTAAACTGGCAGCCTGTTTAATAGTTCCTTAGGAATGGCCGCGCCGTTGTAAGTAATTTTACCGTTTAATTCTTCGCCTGAATGAAGCTGGACAACCAGGTCGTAGTTCGTCTGTTCAAACGCCTGAACTCCGGTTATCCTGAACCCCAGTCCGGGATTTCCGTCTAACCCAGCCGGGTCCATAGGATAGTTTTCAAATACAAAAAGGTGATCGAAGACAGGGCCACCTTCCGGATTCGCTGACTGTATGTCAGCTAGGGAAACAAAGTCATGGTACTTAGCCTCCAATGATTCTTGCTGAACTCGATCGATCACCTCGGCAATCGTCTCTTTGCCAGATGCTGAAATCCTTACAGGGATGGTGTTTATGAACAGCCCGGCAATCTTTTCGACCCCAGGGATATCGGATGGCCTGCCGGACACCACTGACCCAAAGACAACATCGCCCTTGTCATTCAATATCTGGAGGAGGAGCCCCCAAAGGGTCTGGCAAACGGCGTTTAGTGTCACATGCCGCGACATTGCCAGATTTTCCAGCTTCCTGGTGATCACCGGATTTAAGCTGAAATGAAGTTCTTCCCTCCTAAATGCTCCTGGCAGGTTGGATTGTTTATAAGGAATCCCGGAAAGACCCTCGTAACCATCCAGGTAATCGGCCCAGAATCTCTTTGCCACTTCTTCATTCTGTTGGTCCAGCCACCGTATATAGGCACTGAATTGGTTGGATTTTTGGATTGAGCCCCGGTGCCCGCACTGAAGTTCTGTATACTTCCCAAAAAGGTCCTTGAGCAATAGCCCGATGCTCCACCCGTCCAATATAATATGGTGGAAACTGAACAGGATTTGATATGCATCGCTGCCGTACCGTATGACGGTCAACCGGAAAAGGAGATCCCGGGAAAGATCGAATCCCCTTTCCCGGTCCTCACGCTTGAGATTTTCAATGAATGGATGCTTGTCCTCCTCGTTTAGAAAGGATATGTCCTCCATCCGGACGGAAGCTTTTCTGCTTTTAAGGACAAGCTGTGTGGGTTCCTTTACTTTTGAGTAAAGGAAGACCGTCCGCAAAACATCATGTTTTCCAATGATCCAGTTTAATGCGGCCTCAAGATTTTCCACATCAAGCTTTCCTTCTATTGCCAACGTCATCTGCTCGAAGTAGGCATGGTCCTTTGGATGATTTAAACCATGAAATAGGATTCCATGCTGCATCGGAGACAAACGGTATAGGTCTTTTACATTCTTTTTATTAAACACACCCAGCAACCCCCAATCTAATGTGATTTAACCTTTCTCCTCAAAAGCCTCAAAAATGTCTTCTAAATCACTTGTAGTCAAGTTGGTCATGCTGAAGTCACTCGGAGTCTTTTCGGTTTCTTCCTGGCTTTCACAATGCTTGATCAATATGGAAAGGTAATGTAGGAAACGTTCCCCGAGGGATCTGATGTTGCTTTTATTGAAGCTCCTCTGGTCAAAAAGAAATATCAACCTCAGCTGCCGTCCTGATACATAGCTGTTTATCTGGACAGGGTACTGATTCTCATTGCTGAGACTGATTTGCTGCCCGATAGGCATGCTGAACAAATTGTCATCGTTGAACTGTCCTAAATAGTTAAAGCTGATTTCCGGTTTTTGGTTAAATGTGATTCCCGTGTCGGGGACGAGATACTTGAGAACCCCATATCCCACACCTTTATTTGGTATATTGCGCAGGGTTTCTTTAACCTCCTTGATCACGGAGGAAGGAAGATCTGTCTCCAGTTCAAGCACCACTGGGAACATGCTTGTGAACCACCCTACGGTCCTGCTCAGATTCGCTTTCTCCACCACGTCTTCCCGCCCGTGGCCTTCCAAGGTTACTGCCATGGTACCTTTCCCGGTCCACTCTTTGCACGCAAGGGCAAGGGCAGCAAGCAAAAGGTCATTTATTTCGGTCCGGTACGCCCTGTGAGCGCTTGTTAACAGCACTTCCGTTTCGGCTTCCCCAAGGTAAAACTCCGTGGATTGGGTATTCCCGTAGAGAGGAACCCTCGCAGGCATCCTGTCTTTAGGGAGTGGAGGGACGTTTTTGGATTCCACATTCCGCCAATAAGGAATCTCCTTTTTCAGTTTCTGGCTTCCTGCATATTGCTGCAGTCCCTCTGCCCACGACTGGTATGAAGTGGTTTTGGCTGGGAGGGATGATCCGCCTTCATCATAAAAATGGGCAAAATCCTCCAAGATGATCCGCCAGGAAACTCCGTCCACCACAAGATGGTGAATGACGATCAGTAGGTAACTTCCTTCGTCGGCATGGAAGATCCCAAGTCTCATTAGCGGTCCCTCTGAGAGCTTAAGACTGCCTTGTATCCGTGTCGCTTCCTTCTCTATCAAGGACCTTGAATTCTCTTTTCCATAAAGGTCCAGTACTTCAATCGTGAAATCCACGCCTTCCAGTCCCCGGTTATACTGTAAGCAGCCATCCGTTGAGAAGACCATACGAAGGGCATCATGATGCTCACAGATCTTTTGGAAGCAACTCCTCACAGAAATTGGGTCCCATCGATCTTTCCTCAATAGCATTATGGATTGATTGAAATGTCCTGCTTCCTGATACTGCTGGGAGAAAAACCATTTCTGCACTGGGGTGATGGGAACGGGTCCCTCAACCAATCCCTGCTCCTCATCAGCCTGGCTGGACTGTAAAAAGGGGATTAAATGGGATATGGAAGGATTCTTGAACAAGTCCTTCATATCGAACTTCAGCCTTAATTCAGAGAGCCTGGCCGCAATCTGTATGGCCTTGATCGAATCTCCACCAAGTTCGAAGAAATTATCGTTAAGGCCGATCTCCTCAACCCGTAGGACCTCCTGCCAAACATTGGCCATTGTTTTTTCCAAATGGGTTTGTGGAGCTTTATAATTTTCTTGGCTTTTCCTTGCTTTCGGTTCAGGCAGTGCTGATAAATCTAGCTTTCCGTTTGATGTAAGCGGAAGGGTATCCAGTTCCACAAAATAAGCAGGTATCATATATTCCGGCAGTGTACTTAATAAATGTGCCCTCAGTCCCGAAATGGTCCATTCTTTGTTTGGCACCAGATATGCACAGAGATACAGGGTCCCTTCTTCACTTTTCCTTGCGGACACAACCGCTTCCTTGATGGAAGGATGGGCGTTCAAATGGGCTTCAACCTCTCCCAGTTCAATCCGGTAGCCTCTAATTTTGACCTGTGAATCCATCCGCCCTAAATATTCCAGCTGGCCGTCCGGAAGCCACTTTGCAAGATCTCCTGTGCGGTACATTCTCTGGCCAGTTTCAAACGGGTCTTCCGTGAATTTCTGGCGTGTCATCCCTTCAAGGTTCAGATAGCCTCTTGCCACCCCTGTCCCTGAGATGTACAATTCGCCTGGCACCCCTGGAGGCAAGAGTTGCATCTGCTTATTAAGAACGTACGCTTTGGTGTTTGGCAAAGGAACTCCTATATTGCTGATGTTGGATGTTTCCTCAGGATTCATCACTTTATAGGTGGCATAAATGGCCGTTTCCGTCGGTCCATACATATTGATCAGCTGTGTGTCAGGATAAATCTGTCTCCACTGCTCCAGCTGGCTTGGATATAAAGCTTCTCCGGCCAGCATGATTTTTCTGATCCTCAAGTTGTAGGAATTTCTGTTTAGCTCTGCAGACAATGGAACAAAGGAGGACGGTGTCTGACACATGATTGTCGCTTGTTCCTTATCCATGATACTCAGGAGCTTTTCTGGGCTCCTGCTGTCCATTTGTGACACAACAACCAGTCTTCCTCCTGACAGCAGGGAACCGAAGATTTCCCAGACCGAGACGTCGAAACAATAGGAATGGAAGAAGATCCATGTATCCTTCTCCTCGAAATCGAACACAGCGTTTTGATTGAGGAAAAGGCGTGCAGCGTTCCTGTGTTCCACCATTACGCCTTTTGGCTTACCTGTGGAACCGGAAGTGTAAATGAGATACGACAGATCTTCCGCGGTTGCCATTTCACCAAGGTTATGGGTTTCAAGTGACGAAATTAAGGGATCATCCATTCCCAGTACGCTCCCTTTAAACTGTGCAGGAACCAATGAAAAATCTTCGACGATCAGCATTTTCGTCATGCTGTCGTGTAGCATGTACTGTATCCTATCATCAGGGAAACCAGGATCAATCGGCATATAGGCAGCCCCAGCTTTAAGAACACCGAGGATGGCCACAACCATGTCAATCGACTTTTCGAATAACAATCCAACAATTTGATTATTCTCAATCCCTTTTATCCTCAAAGCCCTTGCAAGCTGGTTGGCTCGATTATTAAGGGCTCCGTATGTGATTTCATCGCTGCCAAAAACAATGGCGACTCTCTCAGGTGATTTCAACGCCTGCTGCTCAAAGAGGCCATGCAAGGTTTCCGTTTTTTTCTGCTCGGTTCGGGTTTTGTTAAACTGGGTAAGAATCTCATGCTGCTCTCCTTCTGTAGCCAGTTCAATCGTGCCAATTGGGATGTCAGGATCCTTTAGGACCTGCTTTAGGATGTGAATGTACTGGTTGGCCATCCTTTCCACAGATTGCCTTTTAAACAGGTTGGTGCTGTATTCAACCGACAGGAGCAGGGTCTCTCTTTCTTCTACAATCCAGCTCAGATCAAATTTCGAGCTGTGCGTATCATTCTGTATGAGTGTGAGTTGCAGCCCATCAGAATCAGATGTGAACGCGTTCATATTCTGTAGGATGAACATGGTGTCGAACAAAGGGTTTCGGTTCAATACCCGCGGGATACCCAGGCTTTTCACCAATTCTTCAAATGGGTACCCGCCATGCTCCTGTGCCAAGAGCACTTCCTTCTTCACCTGGGTTAAAAATTCCCCGAAAGATCCTGCTTCGTTCGATTTATGGCGCAACGCCAGGGTATTGACGAACATGCCGACAACATTTTCCGTATCTGCATGGGAACGTCCAGCAACAGGTGAGCCAATCACGATATCATCCTGTCCGGTATACTTATGCAGAAGGACATGATAGGCAGCCAGCATCGTCATATATTGGGTGACATCAGATTGGGAACAGAATAATTTCAGCCTGTTCGTAAGCGATTTGCCTAAATCCACCTGAAGGGTTTCCCCTTCGAATTTCTGTACTTGCGGCCTCGGGAAATCGGAATGCATATCTAGAACCGGTATTTCACCTTCAAACCGGTATTTCCAGAACAGCTCCTCGTCTTTTAATTTTAAGGAGTCGCCGTGGTCCTGTTGCCATACGGCATAATCCTTGTATTGGATGACCGGTTCTTCAAGGGAGCGGCCATGATAAAGATCATAAAAGTCCTGTAGCAGAATATTCACAGATATTCCATCTGAAATGATGTGATGGAGATCGATCATAAGTACATGTGTTTGAGTGTCCACCTTTACGAGCTGAGACCTTAAAAGAGGAGCAGAGCTTAAATCGAATGGCTGAATGAATCCCTTTTTTATCGACTCTATGTCTGTTTCCTGTTCATCTACAAACACCAATGGCCAATCCAAATCATCATGTATTTTTTGAACAAGCTGCCCTCCTGCAAAGTGGAAGGATGTCCTTAGGCTTTCATGCCGTTGCATAAGCCTGTTTAATGAATCTTGAACCTTCCGAAGATCCAGTTCCCCCTCCATTTTAAACAGGAGTGGAATATTGTAATGAGTGCCCTCTGGCTCCATCTTCTGCAGGACATAAATACGTTTCTGGGCGAAAGATACTGGATAGTACTCTTTTTCGTCAGCCGGCTTGATTGACTCGAAGGAACTTTCAGACA
This sequence comes from Mesobacillus foraminis, assembly GCF_004340465.1. GTDB lineage: Bacteria > Bacillota > Bacilli > Bacillales > Cytobacillaceae > Mesobacillus_B > Mesobacillus_B foraminis. Next base: position 13,615 of record NZ_SLVV01000018.1, read on the forward strand.
GCTCCCCTATGTGCCGGGCCAGCTTTTTGACCGTAGGGAATGTAAAAATGTCCTTCAGGCTTACTTCCATCCTCATGCCTTTATGAATCCTTGCTGACAGAATCATGGCTTTAAGGGAGTGCCCTCCAAGGTCAAAGAAATTATCATTCAGGCTTACCTGTTCCACTCCCAGTACTTGCTCAAATATATGGGCCAGTGCCTTTTCAGTATCTGTGATGGGTTCTTCGTATGGCATCACTCCCTCGGCAAGTCCTTTTTCTACAGTAAGTCTCCTCTTATCCACTTTTCCATTTTGTGTGAGCGGAAGCTCCTCGAGATTGATAAAATGGGTAGGGATCATGTAGGCTGGCAGATGTTGATCCAAGTACTCACGCAAATGGGCTTCTGCTCTCTCCCCTTCCCAGACGATATGTGCACAAAGGTAGGAATGGCCCTGGCTGTCCGTTCTCGCGGTGGCGGCAACTTCCCGGATTGCAGGAAATTCCTTGAGACGGCTTTCCACTTCTCCCAATTCAATCCGGTGTCCTCGAATCTTCACCTGGTGATCGATCCTCCCCAGGTATTCCAGGTTCCCATCCGGCAGCCAGCGTACGAGGTCCCCTGTCTTATAGAACACATCTCCCGGAACGAATGGGTTCTCCAAGAAACGCTCCTTGTTCAGGTCCGGGCGGTTCAGGTATCCACGGGAGACCCCAGCCCCGCCGATGGCCAATTCGCCCGGAACCCCTTCCGGCTGGAGCTGGCCGCTTGAACTCAGTACATAAACCGATGTATTGCTGATGGGCCTTCCAATCGGTATAGTCTGGTGGTCAAACATGGTCTCCGTAACGGGGCAGGCGGTGGCGAACACCGTGGTTTCGGTGGGACCGTAAACATGGATTAACTTGTCTTCCCCCATCGCCCGATAGGCCTTCCTCACATGTTTCACCGATACCATCTCGCCTCCAAAGAGCAGTTTCCTTAGCCCTTTCAGGCTTTCAAGGTCCACATCCACGAGAGTGTTGAACAGGGCTGTCGTCATGAACGAGACCGTCACCTGTTCTTCCTGGATCAGTCGCGATAGCCGCACGGCGTCCGTAACCGTGTCCTTCGGAACCAGCACCAAACACGCCCCATGGAGGAGGGCTGCATAGATGTCAAAGGTGGACCCGTCGAAAGCGTAATTGGACAGCTGGAGGAACCGGTCGGTCTCTTCCACTTCCAGGTAGCCGTTGTTGATGATGGTCCGGATCACGTTTCGGTGGGTGGTCAGGTTTCCCTTTGGCATGCCCGTGGAGCCGGAAGTATAGACAACATAGGCCAGGTCTTCCGGCCCTGAGCTCTTGCCGGGATTCGAAGAATTCCTTTCCAGCAAGGCTTCCTCGACTGTCAGCACCTTCCCACCATAGGTGTCCGGCAGGCTGCCTCCTTCAAAGAGCACCAGCTGGGTCCCGCTGTCCTCGACCATGTATTGGATCCTCTCGGCCGGGTATCCTGGATCAATCGGCAAGTAAGCTGCACCAGCCTTGAGGATGCCCAGCATGCTGGCAATCATCCCAAAGGACCGCTCCGCCATGAGCCCGACGGTCTGTCCCCTCTTTACCCCATGTTTTAGGAGGCTATGGGCGATCCGGTTGGCCATTTCATTGAGTTCCCTATATACAAGGCCCTCACCATCCTGCACCAGCGCGACGCTTTCCGGGTTCTTCTCGGCCTGTCCTTCGAACAACTGTTGCAGGGTGGAGGTTTCAGGAAAATCCCTCGAAGTATTATTAAATTGTTTAAGCAATTTTTCTAATTCTCTGTCCTCAAAAAAAGTAAGGGAAGAGATTTCACTTTCAATGTTTTCAGCAAGCTCTTCCAAAGTTGACTCATAATACCTTACCAACTTTTTTAAGGCATGCTCTGGAAAACCAGTCACCACTCTTATTTCAAATCGGTCGAATGTGGTTGATACGGAAAAATCGAATAGTGTATTTGTCTTCTCATAGCTATTGAACCCATATGACAACGGAGATCCTTCCAACCCACCATACACATGGAAATCCACAAAGTTAAAGACCGCATCAAAGATGGGGTTTTCGCTAGCATCGGCTCTTCCTACCAGCTCAACGATTTTCCGGAAGGGAAAACGGCCCTTGTCCTTTAAATCAACATGTTTTCGGTGGACCTTTTCAAGTAGTGATTGCCATGTGCCGGAATCAGCCACCTTCAAGCGGAAGGGGATGGTATTTAGGAAGCAGCCGAGCGCTTTTTCTGCATCTTTCCCAACTGGCCTTCCATTCTCGACTAACCCTATCGTCAGGTCATTGTCATACGTAACCATTCGCATCATGAATAGATAGGCTGTTAGGCAGATTGTCTTCAGGTTGGTCCTTTCTCTCTTTGCGACTCTTTTAAGCTTTGGCAGAAGGTCGGCGTTGAGTTCCATAATATATGCATGGGTTTCCGGTCCGGCCCCAAATGGGAATTCAAGCCTCTTAAAGTCTGACAGTTCCCCTTTCCAGTAGTCCGCCAACTCTTCCTGCTCGGAAACCACGAGCTGATCCACGACATAATCCTTATAGCTGCTCTTCAGTTTCGAAAGTTCAAGTGGGCCTTTCTTCAGCCTGAAGTAGGCATCCATGAGCTCCGTCATGAACGAGGCTACACTCCAGCCATCCATGATGGCATGGTGGACGATCCAGGCGAGGGCGACCTGGCGGCCGTCCAGCTTGAACGTACAGAGCCTCCAGAGCGGTGCTTCTTCCAGGGTGAAGGGATTCTGTCTGTCTTCTATAAGGAGGCGTTCGATATAATCCTCCTGCTCTTTCCCAGCCAAACCTGTCAGGTCATGCCCTCTCACATCGACTGGAACGGAGCGGTAGACGACCTGAAGCGGCATAGGCCCGTTATCCAGAAAAAAGCCCGTCCGTAAGATTTCATGCTTGTTCATCAAGGAAACCATGGCCTCGATCAATCTTTCAGGTTCAAATGAATCATCTTCCAGTTCATATACCAGCTGGTCATGGTAAAACGCCCCTTCCGGATACTTCAGGGAATAAAAAACCATTCCCTGCTGGATATCGCTCATGGGATAAACGTCTTCCACTTCATGGACCAGGTGGGGTTGTTCCGCAAAGAACTGGTCCTTCAGGTCCTGTAATTCCTTTCTCTTTCCCGCAAGATCCCCTTGGATTGATGAACGACGGGAACCGGCACGTTCAATGAGCTCCTTTATCGTTGGGTACTCGTAAAGGTCCTTGATCTGGAGGGTCCAGTCCAATTCACTATTCATGGTGCTGATGAGTCCGATCGCCCTAATGGAGTCCCCGCCGAGGTCGAAAAAGCTGTCCCCAATGCCGAGGGAAGTGTCCAGGAACTCTTCCCAGATGGACAGGACCTGGGCCTCCAGTGGGTTCCGGGGCTCCTCTCGGTCCTCCCCTAATTGCAGAACCCCTTCCGGTTCCGAAAGCCTGCGGCGGTCCACTTTCCCATTGGAAGTGAGCGGCATACTCTCAAGCTGGATGAAATACGAAGGGACCATGTAAGAAGGGACCCTCCTCGCGAGCTCCGCACGGAGCCCGGAAGCGCTCAGCTCTTGGCCCGCCGTATAGTAGGCGGCAAGAGCCTGCCCCTGTTCGCCTTCCATTGCCTGGACAAAGACGTCCCTGATTCCACTCAGCCGAAGGAGCTGGGTCTCGACCTCGCCTAACTCGATTCGGTGGCCGCGTATCTTGACCTGGTCATCCATCCTCCCGAGGTACTCCAGGTTCCCATCCTCCAGCCATCGGGCCAGGTCGCCTGTTCTGTACATCCGCTCCCCCGGGGAGAACGGATTCTCGACGAACCGCTCTTCGGTCAGCTCCGGCCGGTTCAGGTAGCCCCTGGCCACACCTTCGCCTGCCACGTACATTTCACCGCTGACCCCGACAGGCAGAAGGTTTCTCCGCCCATCCAGCACATACACCTGGAGGGTGGGGATCGGCTTCCCGATGTTGCTGATGTTGGCCTCGATATCCTTCTCGATGATTTCCTTGTACGTGACATGAACGGTCGTTTCCGTGATTCCGTACATGTTGATCAGCTGAGTGGAAGGATAATCCAGTTTCCAGTTCTTCAGCTGAAGCGGCGAAAGCTTCTCCCCGCCGAAGATGACCTTGCGGACCGGCATTCCATCTGGCTTCAGCTTCTCCATCTGTCGGGAGAGCTGGTAAAACGCCGTAGGAGTCTGGTTCAGGATGGTCACGCCCTCCTTCAGGAGGAGCTGGGCGAAGGCCTCGGGGTCACGGGCCACAAAGGTCGGGACAATCACTAGCCGTCCCCCGTACAACAGGGCCCCGTACATTTCCCACACGGAAAAGTCGAAACAGTAGGAATGGAACATCGTCCAGACATCCTCCCCGGAGAAATCGAAGAGATTCTGGTCGTTGAACAGGAGGCGCACCACGTTCCGGTGCTCCACCATGACGCCTTTCGGCTTTCCGGTGGATCCGGATGTGTAGATGATATAGGCGAGATCATCCGGACGGACTTCCACTTCCAGATCCGAAGGATCCTCCTTCTCCCATTTCCGTTCCCAAAGCGATATCACCTGGCCGTTAAATCCATCAGGAACATCCTCCGGATGCTGGACGATCAAGCTCTCTGCCCCGCTGTCCTTAAGCATGTAGGAAATCCGCTCCTCTGGATAATCCGGGTCGATCGGAAGATAAGCCGCGCCCGCTTTCGATGCCCCGAGGATGCTTACGATCATCTCGGGAGAGCGGTCGGCAATGAGGCCTATGATCTGTCCGCGCCCTGCGCCCTGTTTCCTGAGAAGGCGGGCCACCTGGTTGGACTTCCTATTCAGTTCCCCATAAGACAAAGAGGTCCCTTCCAAGATTAATGCGATGTTTTGGGGTACCTTGGTCACCTGTTCCTTAAAGAGGCTTACCAGCGTTTTCTCTCGAGGATATCCGGTTCCCATGTTGTTGAATATCTGTAGTATTGAGGAGGATTCCTCTTTTCCAAGAAGTTGTCCATTACTCAACTCCTGATCCATATTTTCTGTAAAGGCACCTAAAGCTCGTTCAAAATAATTTAAAAATCTCTCAATGGCTGAGTCCTGGATGGAGGAAACAAGCCTGATTTCAAACCGATTTAGCGTAGTAGATATTGTAAAATCAAATATTGTGTTGGTTTTTTCATAGCTCTCTTTTCTTGGCGTTATGGAATGTCTATCGATTTTTTTATAGGTGTGAAAATCTATGAAGTTAAATAGAACATCAAAGACAGGATTATCCGAAACGCTTGAAGCACCGATAACCTCTGTTATTTTCCTGAAGGAAAGTCGTCCGAATTTTTTCAAGTCAACTTGTTTACCATGGACCTTGTCTAAAAGCGTCTTCCAGGTTTCCTCTTTATCTAGCGAAATTCTGAAAGGGATGGTGTTTAAAAAGCATCCAAGTACCTTTTCTGCATCTTTCACCACTGGCCTGGCATTCTCGACGAGGCCTATCGTTATATCTTCTTCAAACGTAAGAAGGTTCATCACGGAGAGATAGGCAGTCAGGCATAAGGTCTTTAAATTGGTTTTTTCGTTCTTAGCAACCCGTTTTAGCTCAGCGAGAAGTTCAGGCGCGAGAACTTTCGTAATTGTCCGGGTTTCCTGGTCCGATTCAAAAGGCAGCTGCAGCCTTTTAAAATTTACCAGGTCCCTTTTCCAGTAGGCCGAAAGATCTTTTTGATCCGTTACCACGAGCTGCTCCACGACATAATCCTTATAGCTGCTCTCCAGTTTGGAAAGTTCCAAAGGGCCTTTCTTCAGCCTGAAGTAAGTATCGATGAGCTCCGTCATGAACGAGGCCACACTCCAGCCATCCATGATTGCATGATGGACGATCCAGGCGAGGGCGACCCTACGGTCGTCCAGCTTTAATGCCTGGAGCCTCCAGAGCGGTGCTTCCTCCAGTGGGAAGGGATTCCCTCTGTCTTCCATAAGGAGTCCTTCGATATAATCCTCCTGCTGTTTCTCAGCCAATGCCGTCAGGTCTTGCTCCTTGATATCGACTGGAATGGAGCCGTAGACAACTTGAAGCGGCACAGGCCCGTTATCCAGGAAAAAGCCCGTCCGTAAGATTTCATGCTTGTTCATCAAGGAAACCATGGCCTCGGTCAATCTTTCAGGTTCAAATGAATCATCTTCCAGTTCATACACGAGCTGGTCATGGTAAAACGCCCCTTCCGGATACTTCAGGGAATAAAAAACCATTCCCTGCTGGATGTCGCTCATGGGATAAACGTCTTCCACTTCATGGACCAAGTGGGGTTGTTCCGCAAAAAACTGGTCCTTCAGGTCCTGTAATTCCTTCCTTTTTACCGCAAGATCCCCTTCAATTGATGAACGACGGGAACCGGCACGTTCAATGAGCTCCTTTATCGTTGGGTACTCGTAAAGGTCCTTGATCTGGAGGGTCCAGTCCAATTCACTATTCATGGTGCTGATGAGTCCGATCGCCCTGATGGAGTCCCCGCCGAGGTCGAAAAAGCTGTCCCCAATGCCGAGGGAAGTGTCCAGGAACTCTTCCCAGATGGACAGGACCTGGGCCTCCATCGGGTTCCGGGGCTCCTCACGGTCCGCCTCTGATGGCATGGCCCATTCCGGTTCAGGAAGCCTGCGGCGGTCCACTTTCCCATTGGAAGTCAGCGGCATACTCTCAAGCTGGATGAAATATGAAGGGACCATGTAAGAAGGGACTCTCCTCGCGAGCTCCGCACGGAGCCCGGAAGCGCTCAGCTCTTGGCCCGCGGTAAAATAGGCGGCGAGAACATGCCCCTGTTTGCCTTCCGTTGCCTGGACAAAGACGTCCCTGAGGCCATTCAGCCGAAGGAGCTGGGTCTCGACCTCGCCTAACTCGATCCGGTGGCCGCGTATCTTGACCTGGTCATCCATCCTTCCGAGGTACTCCAGGTTCCCATCCTCCAGCCATCGGGCCAGGTCACCTGTCCTGTACATCCGCTCCCCCGGGGTGAACGGGTTCTCGACGAACCGTTCCTCCGTCAGCTCCGGCCGGTTCAGGTAGCCCCTGGCCACACCTTCGCCTGCCACATACATTTCACCGCTGACCCCGACAGGAAGGAGGTTTCTCCGCCCATCCAGCACATACACATGGAGGGTGGGGATCGGCTTCCCGATGTTGCTGATGTTGGCCTCGATATCCTTCTCGGTGATTTCCTTGTACGTGACATGAACGGTCGTTTCCGTGATTCCGTACATGTTGATCAGCTGCGTGGCAGGATAAGCCAGTTTCCAGTTCTTCAGCTGAAGCGGCGAAAGCTTTTCTCCGCCGAAGATGACCTTGCGTACCGGTATTCCATCGGGCTTTACCTTCTCCATCTGTCGGGAGAGCTGGTAAAATGCCGTAGGCGTCTGGTTGAGGATGGTCACACCCTCCTTCAGGAGGAGCCGGGCGAAGGCCTCGGGGTCACGGGCCACAAAGGTCGGCACAAGGACCAGCCGTCCCCCGTATAACAGGGCCCCGTACATTTCCCACACGGAAAAGTCGAAACAGTAGGAATGGAACATCGTCCAGACATCCTCCCCGGAGAAATCGAAGAGGTTCCGATCGTTGAACAGGAGGCGCACCACGTTCCGGTGCTCCACCATGACGCCTTTCGGCTTCCCGGTGGACCCGGAGGTGTAGATGATATAGGCGAGATCATCCGGCCGTGCCTCCCCTTCCAGGTCCGAAGGATCCTCCTTCTCCCATTCACGCTCCCAAAGCGCCAGCACCTGGCCGTTAAACCCATCAGGGACGTCCTCCGGATGCTGGACAATCAGGCTCTTTGCCCCGCTGTCCTCAAGCATGTAGGAAATCCGCTCCTCTGGATAATCCGGGTCGATCGGAAGATAGGCAGCACCCGCTTTCAATACCCCGAGGATGCTCACAATCATTTCCGGAGAACGGTCAGCAAGGAGGGCTACAATCTGTTGGCGGCCAGTGCCCTGCTTCTTAAGAAAGGAGGCCACCTGGTTTGATTTTCTGTGCAATTCGCCGTAAGACAACATATCCTTCCCCGTTGTCACTGCAATTCGGTTCGGTGCCTTCGTAGCTTGTTCTTGGAAAAGGTCCACAATCGTCCTATCCCGAGGATATTTCACATTTTTATTATTAAAATCTATCAATAATTGCTGTTCCTCTGTTTTGGTTATAAAATTAATTTCCGAGAGTTTAATTTTCAACAACCCCTTCCAGCAATCTTTTATAATGTTCAAGAAAACGGTAAATGGTTTCTTTCCGTAAAAGAGAAGTGTTGTATTCCATCCTTAGTAGAAAGGAACCTTCCTTCGGATAAACATGTAATAGGAAATCGAATTTGCTTGTATGGTTGTTCTCGACTGTCAATTCAATCTGCAGATCTTTGATTTGGTAATGATGAATAAGTTCATTTTGATACGTAAACATCGTCTGGAATAATGGTGATGTACTGCGGCTTTGCCTTACTTCCATTTCCCCAATCACCACTTCAAGCGGCACATCCTGATATTCCTGAGCCTCCAGGACAACCTGTTTTACGTGAAGGAACAGTTCTTCTAGAGTATTTTTGTCTTCAAGATTAATCCTCAAAGCCAAGGTATTCGCAAAATAACCCATAATGGTTTCAAATTCCCGGAATGTTCGGTTAGCCATTACGGTGCCAATAACCAATTCGCCTTGTCCTGTATATCGATGCAACAGGAATGAATAAAGAGAAAGCATGTAAACATAGGGCGTGACATCGAGTTTTTTGCAATGTTGGAGTATTTTTTCTGACAGAAGGGAATCTAGCTGCACGTCAAGGAAATTTCCTTCATGAGTGAGTATGGCCGGCCTGCTGTAATCGTATGGGAAGCTCAAAGATGGAACTCCTCCATCTAGACTTTTTTTCCAAAAATCAATCTTTTCTTGGAAACCGGCCTTCCTATCGGAAACCATGTTGTTAAGCCAATTCACATAATGTACATACTGAAGTTCATTCTTCTTAGGAAATCCCCCTCCGCTTTTGAACTGCTCATATGTATCCAGGAGTTCTTTAACAAATAAATTAGTGGACCATCCGTCGGTAATAATATGATGGATGGATACAACCAGAATGCTATAGTCACTGTCCATCCTAAGGATGTTCAAACGAATTAATGGATCCCGCAAGAGATCAAAGGGTGTGTTAGCCTCTTTTTGGATAATCTCTTGTTTTTTGGATTCTCTTACTATGTTTTCATGGAAGGAAAGATTCAGAATGTTAATTTTAAGTGTGTCATTTTGATAATATTGTTGTGGTTCTCCATCTGAGATTCGTAGACGGGTATGTAAGCTCTCATGACGATTTATAACCTGTTCTAGGCTTACTTTTAGGCACTCCACATTTAATGCTCCCTTAAAATGAAGTGTAAAGGTGGAGGTGTAGACAGGAGAATCCATATCTTTCTGATACAAAAACCATAGGCTTCTCTGCGAAGGTGTTAAAGGGGCAAATCTTTCTTTGGAATCTATTAAAGATTGAAAACATAAGGTGCCATCATTATCCCCGGTAGCCTCGCATATCATTTTTGCAGTAAATAAGATCGTCGGGTTAGAGGAAAATTCCCTTGGGGTTATGTTGATCCCAAATTGGGAACGGACCCTACTTAGCAATTGAGCGACCTTGAGTGAATCTCCACCCAGATGATAAAAATTGTCTGTAGTACGAACAATCTTCCTATGTAGGATTTCTGAGAATACTTTCGTAAGTTTGACAACCACGCCCTTTTCTTTCCTGGAAAAAAGCTTTTCTGCGTCATTATCATTAGATTGTGGAATCAAACGTAAAGTCCTTTCGAAATCGCCTAAATATTGCCTCAATTCGAAGTAGTGCCTCGCTGAAGATGACAATTGATCAGTGGTATAGTAAACACAAATCATATCGTCCCCCTCTTTCTCGTCTTGAGGAGCATCTTGAGCCAAACCAATGTAATTGTAGTCGTGCATTTCGACTATGAGGTCATTGAATTCCCCTGCAATCAGACACTTTACTAATTCACCCCGCTGAATTTTCCCTGTAGATGTAATCGGAAAATCACATTCATTGATAGGTATAATGTATTTAGGCTGTATCCCTAGATACCTTCCTAAATAATGCTTGATATCTAATGCAATATGCTTTTCCAAATCTGAATCCTGTTTTATCGGGGAAAAGAATACAGCCAGGTCGTCGTTGGACTGTTCAGGACTGGAGACAGCTGATACAGCAACGAACCCCTTTTTTACTCCAAACAACTCTTCAATCTGATTCTCTATCTCAAAGTTATAATAGTTTTTAGCATTGATAATGATAATATCCTTTTCACGGCCCGTGATTGTCAGCGTTCCATCGCTTAAGAATCCCAGATCTCCGGTAATTAGCCAGCCATCCTCAGTAAAGGATTCAGCGGTTGCCTCGGGGTTTTTATAGTAGTTCTTTATTATGGTAGGTCCTTTTAATTGAATCCTTCCGACCACATCTTCCCTCAGTACAGTGTTTCGGCTGTCAACAATTCTGACGGCCAAACCAGGCAACGGTTTCCCAAGGTTGGCAAATGTCACAGCAAAAGGATGGGTTTCCTCCGTCTGCCTAACAGCTTCTCCAAAGGATGATCCTGAGACAAAAGACCAATTGGAAGAACCGATTCCGAAGGTGATTGGGCCGGATGCTTCCGTCATCCCATATTGAGGACAAAAAGCTTCCTCCCGAAAGCCATGTTTTCCTAATTCCGACAGTAGATCATTTAAGGTTCCTTTTGACACAGGCTGGCCTGCACTTAGTAAATATTTAATAGTTGATAGATCCCAAGATCCTTTTCTTATCACTTCTAGGCGATCTTTTAAATGGCCAAAAGCAAAGTTTGGCGCCCAGCTGTATGTAATCTTATATTCATCAATCCAGTCCAGCCAGTTAATAGGGTTTTCGAGGAAGGCTTCTATATTAGTAAGTACTTGCCGACACCCTAAATAAATACCCATAAAATGCATGCTGGACAATCCGCCTGCATGATGGAGAGGCATCCAGTTTAAGATGTTGTCTGTTTCTTCCAATCGCACCATTTGGAGGCTTGCGATTATATTGGATAGAAGATTTTTGTGTGTATACGTGGCTGCTTTAGGCATCCCAGTAGTGCCAGACGTCAGCAATATTAATGCAATCTCATCCTCATTGGGTTCATGAAGGACTGCATGTAAATGGTTGTGGTCAAGCATATCTTCCACAGAAAGGATACATAGGTCTTCCATCTCCCAAGAATTCCCTATCCTTTTTATTTCTGGGAATAGCGATTGCTCAGAAAGAATGACTGGCTTTTGAAACAGCCTCCACGTATTGTAAACCTTTGCCGCCTCAAAATTTTCCTTCGTATATTCTCCGGCCGCCTTTAGGGGGATGGGAATGATTCCACCTAGCAGACAGGCCCATAGGCCGCAAACTAGATTTCGTACATTTTCGATTTGCAAAATTGCAAATTGGCCGTTACCCACACCATTATTTTGAAGACCTGCTAGAATATTTATAGATTTTGAATAAAAATCTGAATACGATAGTGTTTCTTCTTCTCCATTTAGCGACAGGAAGACGAAACCTCCAGCACGAGAGCCGGTAGCCTTCCTTAATAATTCAGGTAGAGTACTGGCAACGTTCCTGTTATTCAGTAGATTATTTTGAAAAATAGCTTGGGGTCCTTCATGGTAATCCGTTGATGTAATAGGTTCCATCCAAGATTCATTCAGGGAGGGGGCCACCGGAAGATCTTCATGAGGAGATGTGACAGGATTTGAGAATGTAATCTTAAAATCTTTAATTCCGTTCATATTACTTAGCTTTTCTATTAATAATTCAATAGTTTTTGAGTTACTCAATAATCTAAACCCCCTCATAATATAATCCACTATAATAAAAATATATTTCCTACAATATAAGTAAAAGTTTACCATTATTATACGATGTTTGACATAGTTTTTTAAATAAAAAATATAAAAATTTACATATTTTATATTAAAAATAACGACCTATCTTATTTAAATGCATAAAAAAAGACTGTTTCCCTTAGGGTAACAGTCTAATATTCATAGCTAAATATATCGAAATACTTAAAAATATAAAAAAATATCAGAAAATATAAAAAAAGAATTGCATTTTTAAATAATATGTTATAAATTTACTTTAAAGGAGGTGAATAACATGAATGAAAAAGTTATCCAATACTGGAGAGATCCAGCTACACGCTCTGCTCTTTCGGCAGCAGAACGCAACCAAATGCCTGTAAATCCAGCAGGAGATGTTCTTGCGGAAATTTCAGATGCGGATCTTGATCAAGTTGTAGGTGCTGCAGATTGTGCGAATGTTTGCACATGGACAAAAGATTGCTCAATTTGTCCATCTTGGTCTTGCTGGAGCTGGTCTTGCTAATAGCATAAGCTGTTCAAATCATGGACAGATGATTTAAACAGCCCGCACTATTGCAACCATACTTACCGCTTAAACTTACAATACCTTTAGGAGAAGATAGCAGCAATGCTATCTTCTTTCCATACTAAGATGATTATATTTATATATATACCCAATATCCACCACTTTATTCCCGATTGTTATTTTAATTACATATAGGAGTGATTTTATGCCTACAGATCAAGCCTTCAAGAAGGCATTTTTCATGGATGAAAGAGTCCAAAAGAAAACAACTGACGAACTGGTGTACGAAAGTCAGCCTGATGACTATTCCAATCTCCGAATCAGCAATTGGATAGACGGAATGGGAAGAAACGAAGACCTTTTTATTAAGAACTTACATTTACATAACATGGAACACAAAGATTTATTGGAAATCATGAAGGATAAAAACTATGGCTTTGACCCCGATGCTGAATGGCTGGGAGTAATACGCGATATAGAAAATTTTGATCATCGCAGACCGAAATTGCCCTCCATTCTCCAAAAGATAATTGCCTTTAATCCAAGAGAACCGATAACTTTTTTTAATTTCTTCCTTCCTTTTTTAAAAATCGGAGTGGAAAGAATTGAAAAAGCGATCTCATTAACTGAAAAAAGACATAGCAGATCTTTAATGGAGGAAAAGGTCCTATTCCAACTTGTACGTAATTTGGCTGAAACTTTAAGCAAAGTGAGTTTCCGGACGCTGACTTTGGAGCTGAATATAGCAAGATTGAGTGAAGTTTTAGTCGGGGAAACACCTCAGGAGCGCTACAAATATTTCTCCGATACCCTCTTAACTGATAAAAACTACATAGCGGAAATCTACAGGCAATACCCTGTATTAATGAGGATCCTCTCAGGGAAAACGATTAAATGGGCTGATAATTTTGCGGAAATTTACGATCATCTCTTGTGTGACAAGAGTGCAATTGAACAACGTTTCTTTAATGGTACTCCATTCTCTGCCTTGGAGGACATAACAATGGGTATCTCCGACTCACACAATGGCGGCAAAGGAGTGGCCATTTTAAAGCTAAGCAATGGAAGAAACCTTGTGTATAAACCAAGGTCTTTGGAAATTGATGATCACTTTCAGGGTCTTCTGCACTGGTTCAACGCACTAAAAGAGGATAAGCTGGAGCTTCGGCCGATTAGCCTATTGAATAGAGGCACCTATGGATGGAGTGAGTTCGTCGAACATAAAGAATGCTCAACAGAACAGGAAGTAAAAGACTTTTATCATAGAATGGGTTACTATCTGGCCCTCTTATATTCGATCAATGCGATTGACTTTCACAATGAAAATCTGATTGCATGCGGCGAACATCCTGTCCTGATCGATCTTGAGACCCTTTTTAATCAAGATGCCGTCCAGTCAACGGACTCCGCCACTGCCCAGGAAATAGCCCTTAAAACTTTAAGCCAGTCTGTATTGGCGACTAATATCCTCCCTGTTTTCACTCTATACAATAAAGCCGAAGGGCGCGGCCTCAACATAAGCGGGATGGCGAATGGCGAAGAACAGCTTTACCCTTCCAAAGTACCCGTTATTCAGTCAAACCACACAGATGAACAGAAAGTAGAGCGAGGATATGTTACGATTCCTCCCAGCTCAAATTACCCAACCTTAAATGGCGAAAAGGTAAATGTCACTCTGTATATAGATGAAATGATGGCTGGGTTCAAAGAGGCTTACGGCCTTCTGGCCAGCAACAAGGATGGCCTTAAAAACGAGGTCAAGCGATTTGAGAATACAAGAGTCAGGCAGATATTGCGGGCCACTAGCAGATACGGCAATCTTCTCGCCATCAGTTACCACCCTGACTATTTGCGGGATGGGCTTGACCGGGAGATGCTGTTAGGAAAATTATGGTTAGACACAGATATGCAGCCAGAATTAAAACAGGTCCTTCTCGCAGAGAAAGAGGACCTGTTGGAAGGAGACATACCGTACTTCACGACAGAACCAGGACAGCCGCATATTTACGACAGTCAGGGACGTTGCTACGAAAATTACTATGAAGGGAGCAGTCTGTCCAAGACCCTGGAGAAAATCGATGGACTCGGCCCAAAAGATTATGAGGAACAGCTTCAAATCATCAAGCTTTCCATGCTGGCGCTGGGAACAACACCATCAGATAAAACTTCCGGTTACATTCCTGCTCTTCCGGAACATCAAATCAAGCGAGAGCCTTTCTTGGAGGAAGCAAAAACAATAGCAGACTACCTAATTGATAGGTCCATACAGGGAACAAATAATGGACAGAAAGATGTTTCGTGGATTGGCACCCGCCTTACCGACAATGCTGAGAGCCTCTGGAGAATAGCCCCACTCGGGAATGATTTATATGACGGGATAAGCGGCATCGCCTTGTTTTTTGGTTATTTGTACAAATATACCAAAGAACCGAAGTATAGGGATCAGGTCCAAAAATGCCTGCCTCCTGTAAAGGATTCCCTCAGGGACATGTTGACTTATCCTCAATATGCCGCGTTAGGTGCTTTTACTGGGGTATTGTCAAATATTTATATGATTAATCACCTGTCGGTGATATTAGATGAACCATCCTTAATGGAAGAAATTAAAGAAGTGATGCCCAAGCTCCTCGAATCCATTCCTTATACACAGGAAGTGGACATTATAGATGGGTCCGCCGGATCACTTATTGTCTGTCTGGACCTTTACAACCAGACAAACGAGGAAATCTTTTTGGACGCCGCCAGAAAATTCGGAGAACAGATCCTTCAAAAAGCCATACATCAGACTAAAGGTATCGGTTGGAAAATCTCCGTATCAGAAGATGCGTTGCCAGGTTTTTCTCACGGAACCTCCGGGATTGTTTGGGCCTTATACGAACTTTTTCAATTGACTGGCGATGATAGGTTCTACGATGCTCTCAGCCAAGGTTTAGTGTATGAACGAAGTCTCTACATGGAAGAAAAAAAGAATTGGGCCCTCCCTGCTGCGATGGAACTGCCCCAGCTGCCATGCGCTTGGTGCCATGGGGCCGCGGGTGTAGTTTTGTCTCGGTTGCTCATGAAAAAGGCCGGTTACTCCGACGCTCTGATTGATGATGAAATAAAAGCAGGTCTGGAAACCATTATCAAAGAAGGTTTTGGGAGAGACCATTCTCTTTGTCATGGCGATGTAGGTAACCTGGATGTACTGTTGCTAGCAAGCCAAGTGCTGGGAGATGAACTCTGGGAACAGTATGGCTATGCAGTTGGAGAGAAAGTATTAAAGGAAATCCAGGAAAATGGCTGGAAGAGCGGCCTTCCTCAGCACCTTGAAACATACGGCGCGATGGTTGGTATCGCTGGAATCGGCTTGGGACTGCTTAAGCTCTATGATCAAGACGGGGTGCCGTCATTAACCCGCTTAGAATCATTGACAAGTTTAAAATAAGTTATCAATTTTAACTCGCCTGTACTTCGGTTTTCCAGAGTATAGACGAGTTATAGGAGGTTAGGTTATGCCATCCAGACAGAAGCAGAAAAGGAAAAGCCGATGGACAAGTGTTCCGGTTGTCAGGCAAATGAGTCAGAACGAATGTGGACCAGCCTGTCTTTCGATGGTTTTTGCTTTCCACGAACACAAAGCCCCCCTCTATATGCTTAGCGAGGAATGTCAGGCATATAGAAACGGAGTCAGTGCATTAACTCTTAAGAAGGTCTCGGAAGATCATGGATTTAAATGCCGCGCGTTTAAGTTAGAGAAATTGGATCAACTCCATCAAATTAGCTTGCCCGCTATCCTGCACTGGGACCACAGCCATTACGTAGTGTTGGATAAAATAGGATCTACTTCAGCAACCATCGTCGACCCAGCACAAGGCAAAAGGAAAATAAGCCTATCGGAACTCGAAGATCATTTCAGCGGCATTGCGCTTACGTTTGAAAGTACAGCGCAAGTAAATAAAGGATCCGGCAGCTGGGGCAGTAAAAGTAAGCTTCTGTATTACGCTCTAATCAAACCGAAATACAGTATTTTAATGATTGTATTTTCGGTGCTCGTTCAGGCTCTCAGCCTGATAGTTCCCTTTGTAATCGGCTATATTGTAGACAGGCATATGGACCTTCAAGAATCTCAGTTCAGTAACTTTTTTTTAATTATTGGGGCGATTTTTGTTACAAGCCTTCTTTTTTCATTTATAAGAAGCATTCTCTTTGTACAGCTTCAGAAACATATCAGTACTGAGCTTTCTGTCGATTATCTAAGACACCTATTAAAGCTTCCCCTTACTTTTTTTGAACAGCGGAATACAGGAGACCTTGCAACAAGACTTAATAATATCTCCATGATACGGGAAATCCTGTCTACAAGCGGAATTGCTGTAATTCTAGATCTAACTATGATTCTCGTATGTCTGGTCACCATGTTTACACAATCTGTATTTTTAAGTGGCATTACCTTAATCATTGCGGTTACTGAAATCTTTTTGATGCTCCTCTTTTTGGATTCAATCAGAAGCTACTCACAGCAGGAATTGGCGGTCCAAGGGACCTCCCAAAGCTATTTGATGGAAGGGCTGCGGAGCATTCAGCTCGTAAAATCCACTCGCAGGGAAGACAAAATACTAAATGGCTGGACAGGTATATTTTCGGAGCAAATGAGGTATTTCTCGCTTAGATTTTATCGGAGCGGACTTTTAAATAGCATTGTGAGCAGTATTGGCTTGGTCGCTCCGCTGCTTCTCCTGATGCTGGGAATGAGGGAAATCTCTAACGGAGTTATGACAATCGGGGCCCTGATAGCCTTTAATTCTGTAGCTCTCTCATTTTTAATGCCGATAAACTCTGTTATTACGTACTTTCAGTCCTTCCAAATTTTATTTAGTGCATTCGACCGGGTCTTTGACGTGCTCTCTGCTAAAACGGAACAAAATCCGCAACTTGGAGAAAAAACAAAAGTTGACCTTAAAACCACACCGATTCTTTTTGAAAACGTCACTTTTAGCTACAAAGGAGAATCCCCCGTTTTACAAGACATTTCATTGAGTGTACAACCAGGACAGAAAATAGGGATTGTAGGACCAACAGGGAGCGGGAAAAGTTCCTTGATTAAATTAGTACTGGGGCTCTATACCCCATCTGACGGATCGATTTATTACGGGACAGAAAGCATGGACCAGGTTGATTACGAAGATTTAAGAACCCAGATTGGTATAGTTCTTCAGGACACATTTTTGTTTAATGACACCATCTATAAAAATATATCCTTCTTTGATGACTTGCCTGCTACCCAACTTGAGCAAGCAGCTCAAATGGCCACACTTCACGAAGATATCCTATCAATGCCGTTAAAATATAACACAGTGATCGGGGAAAACGGACAAAACTTGTCAGGAGGACAAAGACAACGGCTAGCGATTGCAAGGGCACTAGCTACCAACCCTTCCCTCTTGATATTAGATGAAGCTACCAGTCAGATGGACTCTCTCACCGAAAAGAGACTGAATGACACATTCAGGAAAAACGGCATAACCCAACTTGTGATCGCTCACCGTCTGGCTGCTGTTACCGATGCTGATGCCATTGTTGTCATTGATAAGGGGAAGGTTCAGGCAATTGGCACACACGAAGTACTGATTGATGAATGTGAACTCTACCGATCTCTTTGGTCTCAACAGGCAAAAATGGTGGCTTATAGTTAAAAATAATGGACCCGGCACTGTTGCCCGGTCCATTATTATGGTCTTAAATTCAACATACAAAATTAATTGTCTAGTCTTAAAGACTCTTAAATCTATCACATCAATTTAACACTGACAAGTTCTCTTAGGAGCTTCTCGGCACCTCTGGGGCTTAATACAATCCTTCCGTTTCCATACCTTCGGTTCTCGTTGGATATTTCTCCGGTAATCGCACAGGTCTTTAGATTTTCATATTTCTGGAGGATGATGCGATTCTCCTCCACAAATATCTCCATAGGGTCCCTTTCCCTTAACTCAAATGTCTTGCGTATCTCTTTAGGGATTACTACTCTCCCTAGCTCGTCTAATCGCCGAACCATGCCGGTACTCTTCATGAACTTCACCCCATTATTATTTATTAGAATGTATTTCAGCCGGTAAACCCCGTTTATACAGTAGTAAACATGGATAAGTGAGTTTCTATACAAAGATTGAAGACAATGGACCAAATAAGAAAAGTATCCCTAATACAACAACTACTACAGCTACAATTGAAAGAATGGTTCCTTTTTTCATTATAATACCTCCTGATTTTTGGTTGATTTTATTTTATTTCAGTACGCATGAAGTGCCAGATCCCCATGAAGCTGAATAAGAGGAATCCTGCCAAAACCGCTATGTAGAGGTCCTGAATTGATTGTGTGAAGCCAACTTGGTTTTCTGGTGTCATAGCGTAGACGGGCTGTGACCAAGGGTAATATTTTCCGTATTTTGAACTGGAAACAAAGATGTTTGGAATGATGAAGGCAAAATTCAAGGCCACCGGAAGCGCAAAATTTTTCGATTGAGTCGCCAGCCAGGTCTGAAGGGCTATCAAGGGTAGAATGGCCAACCAGCCTCTTAGAAACAGCCCTAGAAATTCAAGAAACGGAAACTCACCTGTCACACCCATGATTTTTCCTATAACAAGAAAATATAAGAACAACACGATATTGGTGATTCCAACCAGTAGCCATCCCCATATCAGCTTTGAGAGATAAAAGTCTGTTTTCGGAATGGGATAGGATAATAACTGTTTCCAGCCTCCATTCGCATGCTCAAACCGGCAAAGTATTGCCAGATACACACTTGAAAGCAGTGGGCAGAGAACCATCCCGTACAGAAACTCCACTTGGGTCCAAGCCCCCATCCACCCCACCATTCCATTTTCCTCAAATACATGAATATTGGTAGCATAATTGACGACTCCCATTACGGTAAAAAACAGAGGGACTATCAGGATGATCAGCCAAATTGTAATAAAGTTCTTGAGCTTTAACCAATCGGTCCATAATACATCTTTAAACATATTCCTCCTCCTAATCTACTTCCCTACTGGCAAAATGTATGGATCCAACGATATTGAGAAGCAAGCCAATGCCGATGCTGAACCATACCCACTCCCAATTGAAGTGGGGAGCATTCACTATACTGGAAAAATCAGTAATGATATTTTCATTTGAAAGTGTAATTTGATAAGGCAGCACCCATGGAAGGTACTGGGTAACCCCTGGAAGCTGGATCAAAAATAAACCGAGCGCTATTCCCACCCCCCCCATAATCAAAGGAATTGCCTGGCTATTCAAAACCATGGACATCCATAGCTGAATTCCAATTAATGCAAAAGAAGTGAAATAGGGAAACAATGTAAAGTAAAAGAGACGGGAGGGATTCAATGTATCACTTCCTCCAAACAAATAGCCGGAAATCCACAATCCCGTCATGAGGATTATGCCGGAAAGAAGCACACCCATGGATACCCACAAATAGCGTGTCCAATAATAACTCAGCTTGGATATTGGCATAGAGAAGATCAGCTTCCAAGACCTCGCCTGGTGCTCAAGATTGGCTATATATGAACAAAGAATAGCGGCGGACAGATGAATAATGAAAAAGTTGCTGTAGTAGGTAATCATCCACATGGTACCCCAGATGTTATAACTTCTCCCTTCTGAAACCTCCTGCCGAATATCCCCTGCATTCAGCAGTAAGAGCAAAAGTGTACCGCCTATCAATACGGCCGGAAACAGCAGGACGATTCCCCAAAACCAAGATCGTTTCATTTTGACAAAATCAGATGAAAGTATCGGCCTCATTATAGACTCTGTCCCCTCCCGGTGAAGTCCAAGAAAATATCTTCAAGTGACTTCTTTATTCCTTCCAGGCGGGAGACCGTAAAACCTGCCTCAACCAACGCCTTGTTGGCTTGCCCTGCTACGGACTGGGAAGACTCAATTATATAAAGCGCACCTTCATTTTGGTTAAAATCTGCATTAATGCCCATTTTTTTAAGAGAAACAGTTGCTTCAACTGGATTATCGACAGTAATTTTAATCTTAGGTTCGCTTTCTTTTCGGAGAACCTCAATAGAATCCTGAAAAAGCATCTTTCCATTTTGAATAATGCCCACTTGAGTGGCCATAAGTTCAATTTCGCTGAGCAAGTGACTCGAAACCAGAACTGTCATTTCATACCTTGAAGGCATTTCTTTAATTAACTCACGTATTTCGTGAATCCCTGCAGGGTCAAGGCCGTTGGTAGGTTCATCTAGAATTAAGAGCTGAGGGTTATTCAGCAAAGCGGTGGCAATCCCCAGCCTCTGCTTCATGCCCAGGGAGTAGTTCTTTACCTTCTTATCCTTAGCGCTCTCCAGTCGGACAATTTTAAGAACCTCTCCTACTCTATCTACATCTTCTATCCTGAGCAGGCGCCTAGCCGCTTCAAGATTTTCATAGCCGCTTAGGTGGCCGTAATAAGTAGGCGTTTCTACAAGCGAGCCGATTTTACCTAAAATCGAGAGGCGCTCCTTCTTTAAATTCTGGCCAAATATTTCTACTTCCCCCGACGATGGGCGTATTAGGCCAAGCAGCATGCGGATCGTCGTTGTTTTCCCTGCACCGTTTGGTCCTAAAAAACCATAAATCTCTCCTTGATCGACTCTCAAGTTTAATGAATCTACAACTTTATTATTCTTGTAGGATTTGGTTAAATCATGTGTATTAATAATGATTGAGCTCATTTCGCATCTCCTGTCACTATTTTGAAATATAATTATTGACGGCTAAGGAGTGACAATTGCACCACCCAAAGAGGAAAGACAAGCCGTAATATCCTGTATTGCTCTTTCAATCTTTTTGATGGAATGTACATCAATGGAGAGCTGGTCTTTTTTACTGTTTATACATTCCATAATTTCCTTTCTTTCTTTTGCGTCAAAATAGGTCTTTAATAACCCCGACTCTTTAAGGAGGTATGAGAGCGCTACGGTTTGCTCATTTGGATTTCCATGGGTGATTAACTGAGAATGAAGTAACTCAACAATCTGTTCTTTTGATTGATTCGTCTCGGTGATTTTTCGTAGTGGAAGAAAAGGGAGTTTAAACCCGATTAAAATAGCCCCCTTTTTTTGTAGTTCTTGAAGAATTGAAAAATGTATTTTTCCTCTAAGCCGGTTTCTGAAATGAAAATACTTGATCCACCCTTTTAATTTTTTCGATCTAAATGATTTGTTGAGGATTGAGATAACTTTATCCAAATAATGAATACCAGTCTCTTGTGAATCGAGGACCTTAACCTTTCCTTTTTCATCCAACATTATTTTCTTTTTTAATAGTAGGTCAATAAAGATTGCACCA
Organism: Mesobacillus foraminis; assembly: GCF_004340465.1. Lineage (GTDB taxonomy): Bacteria > Bacillota > Bacilli > Bacillales > Cytobacillaceae > Mesobacillus_B > Mesobacillus_B foraminis. The sequence goes on from NZ_SLVV01000018.1 coordinate 35,336, forward strand.
ATGCTGTAGGTTTCAACATATGAACGATACTTCAGACGAAGCTGATTTGCCCCGAGTAGGACCATTTCTTCTGACAAAGGTAACCGTTTTTCCAATAAACTCACTCCTCTGCATTCAAATGATGTTTAAAAAACTGAATCCGTACACCGAACCGACTGTGAAAACGGCTGTCCACACCGCTAGGCTCACTGTCATCCAGCTAATGACATGGATACGGGATGAACCAAAGCTCAATGCCAAAACGGCAGCAATATCAGTACCAACAAGAAGAGGGGCAAGGAGGGCTAGACCGGGTATCCCGTATTTTTCCCAAATTTCTTTTGATTTTTTTTCTTTTTTGGAAGGCTCAGTTAACCCTTTCTCCTTTCTCCTTTTCTCTCGCCATGTGTAAAATTGCTTAAAGAAAAATCCTAGCAATAAAACTAAAAGTAAGTTTCCAGTAAAAGCGGTAATTGCAACGCCCATTGGCGGGAGACCCCACGCAACACCTATAGGAACTACGATGGATACGTCCATCCAGGGAGCAAATGCAATGATAAAAATTACAATGAATTGCCATAGATCCGATTGATTTTGTGCCCATTCCAGCACATCTACACCTCCATTAATATTTATTTAACTTTCGTATTGTCTGCCAATATACCAGGTACTGGCCAACTCCCAAGACGCCAATGACAATAAAGGGTGTAAGGACGAATCCAGAGAACAGAAAACAAGCACCTGCTGCAATTGGTAGCCCGACTGAAAAGAAAATATAAACATTACGGCAAGCTTTAAAAGTGATCCACTGCTGTCCTTCATCAGTATCAAGAAATTCTGAAGGAACTAGACCTGCTGATCGAAGCCTGTTTTCAGGATTCTTTTTATTAAATCTTTTCACCAGTACATACCATGTAAAAGTCAAAGCAGCTAGTAACAAAAGGAAAGTCCTGGCCAGTATCTGTTTTTCATCCTGGGGATCATACAGGGAAAAAGCGAAAAAAGAAACTAGCAAAATAAAAAGTAACATTGGAACTATAGGCGATCTGATTAGTTTTTCAAGCACTTTGCTCATCCTTTCTCTTCGAGGTAAAAGACTTCTTCCACAGTGACACTAAACGCATCGGCTATCTTTAAAGCTAGTGTCACGGACGGCGCATAGTCACCTTTTTCAATCAATCCAATCGTTTGTCTGGTGGCTCCGATCTTCTTAGCCAAATCTTGCTGGGACAACTTATGACGCGCCCGCATTTCTCTGACTCTGTTTTTTAGCATCCCATTATTCCTTTCCAATAATTAACTAAATATATAATAAATCACATTTTATATTTTTGTCAACAATCATTTGCATTTTGACAAAAATAATTGCCGAAATTCCTAAAAAAATATTAAATTCAAACTAAAAATCTGCTTTTTATTTATTTTTATAAAGAAAATTAAATATTATTGGCATTATTTCACTTTACATACATATATTAAAAGCTTATTATTAACATATACATATTTATTATAAAAAGTTAAATAAAGGTAATTTAGTTGTGATTCTTTTCAGGCTATATCTTTCTAAACTTTTAATGGGGGTGCAAGGATGAGTAATGCGTTATTGAAAGAAAAGAAAGATCTGGAGGTATTTGGATACAAAAAATTCCAGCTTACAGATTTACCAGTTAAGAATTTTAATTTAGACCTATTAAAGTTAACTGAGGAATTTGACCGATTGCCCATCGATACATATTCATTAGGGAGCCACCGTTACCGAAGATATTCACGTGCAATTATTAATCCTTGGGACAATCATTTTGAATGGCTTCCAAACCATTATGATGAAAATGGACAAGCGCAATCATTATATTTTCAAGGAAGCTTTAACTCAGAATACCTTAAGGAATACCGAGCATTCCCATCACTGAGCGAGGAAATTAAAGATAATGAGTTGCTAAAAGAAATTATAAAATATGATTATAACGAGACCTTTTGGAAGACCCACGACACCCTGCTCCCAATACACGTTGGTGTACATTTTGTAAAGTATATGGTTAAAGAAGATCATCAGGAATCTGTAGCTTCTCCTAATAACATGCATCAAGACGGAGAACCTTTTACATTTGTCCATTTGGTTACTTATGAAAACGTGGTCGGCGGAACCAGTACAGTCGCTACCACAAGCTGTGCAGGTTTAAAAAGAGAAGAAGTTGATGAAAACTTGATTCTTGATGAATTTGATCTGAAAGACCCTCTCGACTCTTATGGTGTGTGTGATCAAAAGGTCAGTCATTATGTTAAGGGTGTTAAGAAAGGGAAAGAGTCACGGCCAGCAGAAAGAGGTGTCCTCCTTATAGACTTTACACCTACTGTTATTGCTATTACTTGAGCACTGATAACAATAAGACTTTTTTTTTGTACCAAGACCTTCGAATAATATTGCCATTTTTAAAAAAATTTATTGGAAAGTGGATGTACCTTTTATACAGTTTAATTTACTACTCTCCTACTATGTTAGGCTTTTAGGGTTAAAATGCATATAAGGTAAGTTTAAAATTTGTTTAAAAAAGAGCGTGTAATAATTTAATTAAGTGTGTTAAGCGGCTTATTAAAAAAGGTAATAGAGGAAAATATTAGTTTATTTTAAAGGGAATTGCAGGTATCACCAAGATCTCTTTTCCACCTCTATTAATTAAAGGCCTTTATTCCACTTTTCTTGTATTTGTTACCTTAGCACAAGTTTGGTTAAAGCCCCTGGCAGCATCAATTATTTATGTACTTTATCTCCACTTTTCTCTGGTCCTCGGATATCGAACTAGAAATCAGTTATCAATAATACCCAATTATCCATAATTAGTTTAATATCCCAGTAAATTGTTAATAATAATAGCATATTCCCCTACATTATCCATTGCGAACTTCCGCAGTGGGTTTCTTTTTTCTCATTTGATATCCCATCCTAATCAGGAGAATTTTATCTTAATCGAATCAATCTGGGTTGAAAAACAATAAGAACATTTATATTTATATAGTTAAAATGATTTATATTAATATAAACATTAATAATAATAATATTATAAATGTTAATTTAAAACATACATAAAAAAAATAAACGGACAACCAACCAATCACAAAAGACTCTCATTTCTTTTAAGTAAATCCCTGCCTTTCTTTTACTCCCAAAATTTTAAACGTGACGTAATAAGGGACATCCTCGATACCTTTTCAAATGACATTCTTTTTTAGTGTTTAAAAGTCTGATGGTAAAGAAATGAAATTAAGCTTTCCAAGAGTTTTGATATACAACTACTAAAATAGACAACAGGTTTTATTACGCTTATTGGCCACTTTGGCAGCAAACCTTCCTTTTCACATGATCAACCCTTTTGTTCCTATGAGAAATAGTTGTAAACCAATGCAAAAAAATTACAAAAAATGTCTTTTCTAATTCGCTCTCTGGCGAAATTAGACGGACAACCATACACAAAAGAATATTTCATTTCGTCTGAGAACGAATCTCCGACATCCTAAAAATTTACAGAGAACATCTAAAAATTCAGGCCAATAATAGAGACAGAACAAATATTCTATGTTAAACTCATAGTAAAGATAAGGAGGCGTTATCTTTACTATACATAATGTAATTATGGTTAACTAACTCATAGGAGGTCAAAAGTGAACGACTTGACACTTCTCTCCCATATGGATGATAAACAGTACTTGGCAAACTTGGCCGATCAATTATATACCCGCAACCTACTGGATGAAAATCGGAACCTAACGCTTGCGGAAAGTTCGGAACAGGATTTTCTCGAATTGTTCTTTCTGGAGAAAATTTTCCATCCGGATAAACAGCTTTCCCCCCATACAGTAAGGGCGTACCGTTCGGATGCGAAAACCCTCCTTCACTTTTTGGCGGACCACTCTCTCTCATTCAAGGATATCGGGTTTCCGGAAGTGAAAGCCTACAACAGATACATCAAGGAAAAGTATGCAGTGAAGTCGGCCAAACGGAAATTGGAGTTTTTCCGCAGGTTATTGGATTTTGGATATGAGACACAATTTTATAAAGCCCACCTCTCCACCTGGATCACAAAACCGGTATATAAAAAAGGACACCATATAATAGAAGAAACTCGGAACGAAAAAACCCAGACCAGGGTGCAGGTCCGGGAATTATCACAGAAGGATGCAGAATATCTAATTTCCTTCTTCCCCAAAATTGTAAAGGCTACAAGGAATCGGGAACAGCTGGAGAAGAGGAACCTTCTGATTGGCTATTTACTTTATACAACAGGACTTCGTGCCAGTGAGCTGTTAAGTTTGAATTGGGGAAGCTTCCGTTATAACCGGAAAGGGCATCTTTATGCTGATGTGATTGGAAAGGGAAACAAGCCTAGAACAATACCGATAAGAGAAGAAACAATGGAAATGCTTTTTAACTACAGAAAAAGCATTGGGGAATCGACTGAGGTAAATATTGAAGATACAAATCCAGTTTTTTTTCCAATGTATAATAAAAATCTTCCTATTACAAATAAAAAAAGGTTAACATACCCAGCCCTTTATAAAATCGTTAAGGAAGCAGTACACTTGGCAGGAAGAAATACAAAAATAACACCTCACTGGTTCCGCCATTCATTCGTGACCCTTCTGTTGGAAAATGATGTTCCATTAGCCATAGTGAAAGACTGGGCTGGTCATTCTGATATTTCCACCACGAATATATACCTGGAACGCATCAATCAGGATGATTCACATGTTCATCTGAACAAGGTCAACTTATTTAGATAGACATTAATATAAGGTCAAAAAGCCGCACACTTTTGATTAACTGTGCGGCAATTTTATGCAAAACGATATACCTTAAACTTCTTGGAATTAAGAATCATAATTCTCTTGTCACATCAGAATCATAGCTGTTTAGATCCATTCCAACAAGATTTTTCCAAGGTACGATACCTACTTGTAGTTAATTTCTTATATGTCTGCCTTTATAAAAAAAGGAGCAAAAAGCTCCTACCAATTAAAAAATATTTTTTCTCTTTTCTTTTATTTCTTGCTTTTTCATATATTAAAAATCAGGATGTCCAATAAATTGTTGTCTTTCTTCGTCCGTCAATTCAGCAGGTCTTTTCCCAACCTTTTTACAGTAAGCAAATAATTCCCTCATTTTGACTGTCGGTTCATTCTTTTCGCAAGGGGCAACGTAAACACCATCTGGGAATCCTTTATCAAAGTTCTTTCTACCCTCTGCCCACATATCTCTTAGCATATCATCACTCACCTTTTTAACATTATACCCTGTTTTTGTAGGTGTAATAATGTCGTGCCTCAACTCGCGAGCTAATCTAGCCAATTTATGACACCTACCTCAAAATAGTCATTTGCCAGTGCTTGAGCAGGTTCCTCATCAAGAATCATTATGCGTTCACGGGGTCAAACAGCTCGAAGCCAATTTCTTGGTAAAACTTAATGGTGGTCGTTTTGGACTTTAGCTGCACGAACCCATTAAGGCCTTTTAGTATACTGTATTGACATGCAAAGGCAACAAGGTTGGTTCCTACCTCTGTATATTTACAATTTACATTCTTCCCCTTATGTTCCAAACCTTTAATAAAAGATTTATTCCATTCAGCAGATTCAACATCTTTAATGCGAACCCCATAGTAGCCATCATATAAGTCAACTAATGAAATGACGCCTTTAACTTCGTCCGAATACTCTCTCGTTTCTAAGGAAAATACCTTGTAATTCTCTGAGTAGTCTTTTTTAAAATTAAAGACCCACTTAGGTTGTCCATATTTCCCTACTTCTTTTTTACCCAATTGACGGTAGTAGCATCTACCCACTGTTTAGTAGCGACGTTGTATATCATAATACCGTCTCTCTTTCATTATTTATATTCTCTTTTATACCATAATCTAACATCCTATTATTACTGGATTAAGAAACATAATACATAGCTGTATTAAAGTTTGATTAGCTTTTATATCTCGGCCCCTTGTATTAGAAAGATTATTAATAACTTAATGGATAATAATATAGTCTTTAGCTTTAAAGCTCAAAATAATTCCAACCCTAAAAATAAGGAAGAGTTTCTTTACTATATATAATTATATTATGGTTAACTAAGTCACAGGAGGTCGAAAGTGAATTACTTGACACTTCTATCAAATATAAATAATAAACAGTACCTGGAAAATTTAGCCGATCATCTGCATACCCGTAATTTGCTCGATGAAAACCGGAACCTTACCCTTGCGGAAAGTTCCGAACAGGATGTGCTCGAACTGTTCTTCCTGGAGAAAGTCTTCCATCCGGATAAACAGCTTTCACCTCACACAGTCAAGGCCTACCGATCGAATGCCAAGACCCTGCTTCACTTCTTTGCAGATCACTTCCCTTCCTTAAGAGACATCGGGTTTCCCGAAGTGAAAGCCTATAACAGATTCATCAAGGATAAGTATGCGGCGAAGACGGCCATCAGGAAACTGGAATTTTTTAGAAGATTATTAGATTTCGGATATGAGACTCAGTTCTACAAGGCCCACCTCTCCACCTGGATCACAAAACCAGTTGCGAAAAAAGGACACTATTTAATAGAAGAAACTCGGAACGAAAATAGTCAAACTCTAGTACAAGTTAGGGAATTATCCCAGAAGGATGCAGAGTATCTTATCTCTTTTTTTCCTAAAACCGTTAAGGCTGCAAGGAATCGAGAACAACTGGAGAAGAGGAACCTCCTGATCGGTTATATGCTATACCCGATGGGACTTCGTGCTAGTGAGCTGTTAAGTTTAAATTGGGGAAGCTTCCGGTACAATCGGAAAGGACATCTTTATGCGGATGTGATTGGAAAGGGAAATAAACCTAGAACGGGACCCATAAGGGAAGAAACAGAGGAAATTCTTTTTAAAAAATATTGGCGAGTCAGTGGAGATAAATATGGAGAAACTAGTCCAGTATTTTTTGCAATGTATATAAAAACTTACCCATTACAAATAAAAATCGGTTAACGTACCCTGCTCTTTATAAAATCGTGAAGGAAGCGGTACAATTGGCCGGAAGAAATTTAAAAGTTACGCCACACTGGTTCCGACATTCTTTCGTGACCCTTCTTTTGGAAAATGATGTCCCCTTGGCCATCGTGAAAGACTGGGCTGGTCATTCGGATATCTCTACTACTAATATATACTTGGAACGTATAAATCAGGATGATTCCCATGTTCATTTGAATAAGGTCAACTTATTTAGATAGTCATTAATAGATGGACAGAAAGCCGCACAATTTTAAATAACTATGCGGCAATTTTATTATGCAAAAAGTTATCTTAAATTTCTTGAAATTAAGCACCATATAATTAAAGGTTTCTTGTCCCAAATGAATAATTGCCGTTTCCGCTCTATTCCAACAAGGTTTGTCCATAAGTCGGCCATTATAATATTTTATGCACCATGAATAGCCACCATCTCCATACTATTTAGTGATTATTCAATATTTATCTCTTAAAATTGTTTTGTTATAGCAGCCAATTGTTGTTTAAAATCATTGGAAACATCTTTATAATCACTCATATATTACTCCTCAAAATAAAATCTTCATTTACCAAATTATAATACTTAGTTTTTTCATTGAGTAATAAAAAGGAGCCAGCCCCTATAAGCCGACCCAAAAATACTCGTTATAGACCTTTTCAAAGGTTTTCTTCGCTCTCCAATAAAGGGCAGCCCTTAAAATGTTCCAATAGTGAAACTCATATTTCTAACTATGTTTGCCTCATGAGAAAGCATAAAGACAGCTTCATAACAACCATTAAAAAGCTCTTTATTATTATCAGGAAGTCTCCATGCAAATTCACTAAGGTCAGCTCCTTTTGTCTGTTTCAATAGTAATAACCGCTTTTCCAGCCTATTGAAAGTCCGTGTTAAAGACCTCAAGGGAACCCATTTGACACTTAAGGAACAAAAGACAGGGAAAATAAAAACACAAATTATCTCCCCTACATTAAGGAAAGAAATAGACCGATATATTGAAGGGAAACAATACAATGACCTCCTGTTCCCTTCCAAAAAAGGAACCGAGCCGATTACTCGGGTTCAAGCTTATAGGATATTAAATGAAGTTGCTGCTCAATGCGGAGTCGAGGAGATTGGAACCCATACGCGCAACAAAACATTCTCATATCACTTTTACCAAAGGACAAAGGACATTGTTACACTCCAGCATTTGTAGAACCATTCTACTCCGCAGACAACGCTTCGGTATATTGGTATTAATCATGACACAATTGATGAAGCCCTTAAAGACTTAACTTTATGAAAAGGATAGTTATGTTAAAATGGTAAATAATGAAATTATTAAACATAAGGAGAAACTAAATGAGTAAAACTTATCCATCAGACTTCAACGACCCGACAATTTGGGAAAAAGTTCCTATTAAAGATTGGTCACATTTTGAAACTGAATGTGAGAAATTGCAAGCACCCGCTGATAGACAATTTATTTTTAGGGGCCAAAGTTCTAGCGAATATAACCTAACTACATCATTACTAAGGTCTTTTGACTCTAACTCTAATGTAGAACTAGAAGCTTACGAGGATAGTATGATACTTGAATTTGAAAAGTTCTATTATCATCATACTAATATACGGTTCCCAAAGCCCAAAACTAAAATTTTCCCAGATATTCGTGAATATAAACTGAATCTATTATCTGTTATGCAACACTATGGGGCACCAACAAGGCTTCAAGATTGGACCTATTCTCCCTATATTGCTTTGTTCTTTGCAATGGATGGAGCAAACAAGGATACTCCCTTTTGTGTTTATGCATTAGATATCAATTTGATTGAAATGCTATATTATATAAAGTACGAAGAAGCATTTAAAGCTAATTACAGTGACTCACCCTTTAAGGATCTAAAGGATTTTACTTTTGATGATGTGGACGGGCATATTCCTTTTGTTTATCATTGGGAACCATCTCTTGCAAATGAACGTTTAAGAGTTCAACAGGGATTGTTTTTAGTCCCTAGCGTTGCTGGCGTATCAATAACATGGATATTATCTAGGCTCAAAGAAGAACTTCCTCATATATCTACAATAGGTAAGAAATTTATATTTAACCCAGACCAGATGAGCTCATTGTGGAAAAAGATGAATTTTCTAAATTTGACTCATGAATCTATTTATCCCGGCATGGAAGGATTTTGTAAAGCATTAAAAATATCACAATACGATAATCATAGAGTTGAAAAAGTACTTTCAAATAGGCACGACGACCCAGTACTTCAATGGATTCTAGAAAGGCATACAAAATAGATAGTTAATAAGAAGACCAATTCGGCCAGCGATTTGGTCTTTTTAAATTCTATTTTTCAAGTAAAAAAAGAGATCCAAGAAATGAATCTCCACACTTCTATAAAACTTCTTTTAACAATTGCCATTCTTCACTTGAAATGTCGTCGGTATACTCATTCATGCAAATGAACAGCTCATTGTTACTCTTATCCTAATGTGTAAAAATACCCCTCCTTACTTCATAAGTAAAGGGTGAATTCTCCCATCCTTCACCCCTTACTGAAACCATAAATTCTAAATTTCAATACTTTCTACAATTCTTCACTTCTTATATATTTGATAGAAAAAGAGCCTTCATTCTTTCAAAACGTTTACGAAGAACAAAAGTATACCATTCTCTGGTAATATTATCAGCATTCTTTTGTTTTGGTATTATTAGTTCGTCACAAGAAATAAATAATAATCTATCAAATAAACTTCTTTGCTCCTCAATTTGTTTGTCGGTATGTCCACACTTTTCTTTCAAATATGTTAAATATTCATAAAAAGTTTTATCCTGTTTTCTATTGTTAGACTCTTTTGGTATAAAGGCAAGATTCGCCACACAACTTATTGGTAAACCGTTTAAATTCACTGCTGCTTTTCGTAGACGTTCTATCGGCAAGACATGGTCTATTTCATATAAGCTGTAAGTCTCATCGAATGTAAATATATTTTTGTATAAGTATTTAAGAAAGAGAATCTCTTTATCTCCAATATTTATTCGCTTACTCTCTTTACGGTTAAGTTGTTCTTCAAACCAAACTGTTAAGATACTATTCCATTGTTCTTTTGGAATAAGTTGTCCATAACGTAGATTATCAATAAGCGAACCTATATTATTTTTGATAGGATCAACTATTATCTGTTTTAGTTTAGAATCACTAGAACCTCGCCAATAATCCCTTAACAAATCATATAAGTAGTGAGCAGGTAACGTATTTAATAAACGTATTTTATCCTGTTTCCATGTTGATCTTTCACTTAGATTTTGATCAAATCGGATATGGAACACGCTGCCAATTAGTGCTACAATCTGACTCTCACCATGAAATATTTTATAATCACCTGCTATATGTCTCTTTGCACGATGAGCTTGAAAAGCAAGCACAGGGCTAAGAGCAGTCTGAACAAAATCAATCGCTTGTAAAAATGCAGTTTCAAACCTATTAATATCAATTTCTAGCATTCTATCTTCTAAACTCTTTAACTCCTGAGATGCTACCCCTCGACAAATTGAAACGATATTAAATCCTAGTGAATCTGTGCTATCTTCGTTACCTTCCTTAGGTCTACCGAATAGCATAGGATAAGTTTTTTGTATAAACTTCCCCACCCCAAATAAATACTCAAATAGTGTGAATTTGGTATCTATCTGGTAAAGATTATTACTGTCATAGTTATCAATCACAAATCCACTTTCAATGAGTTTTTCGTATTTTAATTTGATGGCATCAATTATACTTTTATTCTGTATCTGAAACTCTTTTTCCCAAGTAGCAGCAAAGATTTGATAGCGATTCAATTTTGTTCCTTTGGAATTTATTCGTTCGAATATTTCTGGCAAGTTTGATTCTTCACCGTGATAAACAACAACAGGCATCTCTATTTTAGATATATCTGAGAACGACTTAACAGAATCAATGAACCTTGAAAGTATGTCCATTATTTCTTCAAATAATTCATTAGAAAGAGAAATATTTTCAGATAAAAGCTGAGACTCTAGGAATTTCACTAGATTATAAGAAGAAAATTTCTCACTCTCAGTAAATCCATTTTTTCCTTTTACCCACTGCTCAATTTTTTCTCTTACCTTTTCCTCATCACTACTCGAGAGGGTAGGGAAAATGCTTAGCAAGGATGTAATATAATGATCTTTAATCTCATTCTTCGAAAAATACTGTGTAGGTTTTAAGCTATATTCTAAAATGGTAGAAGTTCTTTGAAGACCATCCACTAATAAATAGTCTTCGCTACCTTTTTTATATAATAATAGAGAGCCAAATGGAAAACCTTGTTTTAAAGTATCAATAAACTTTTCTTTCTGGGACTGTGACCATACCAAATTTCGTTGAATTTTAGGTACTCTAATCTTCATTGCTACATTTGTATTATCTACTTGAGCATTGATTCCATCAACAATATCTTGTACACGGATTTGCTTTACCTCTGTATATGACTTTATACTCATATGTCACCTCTAGTTGTTAAATGAACAATTGTATTAATAGTAATAATTATAACCACAACTTAAATCTGAATCGCACATCCACTTCCATTTATTTTATATTTCATGCTCCTTTTTTCTTCGAATCAGAGTTCTTTTGGTGATACCTGTCATAGCTTCCACTTCTTTATATGTATGTGTCTCTAAAAGCATTAAAGCATGTTGGACTTGCTGCTTAGAATGTTTCCTTGGTCGACCTTCTCTAAAATCATTCTTTTGTTTTGCAATCGCTTTTCCTTCTTGAGTACGTTCAACTATCATATCTCTTTCAAACTGTGCAAAAGCACTCATAATTGAGAAAATAAGGTTTCCTGTTGGTGTATCCTCCACTAATCCCATGTTAAGAATATGTACTTTAACACCATTTTCAAATAATATCTTTACAGTTTGAATACCGTCTATAGCTGACCTTGCAAAACGATCCAGTTTTGTAACTACCAGTGTATCTCCTTCCTTTATTAAAGTAAGCAGTTCTTTGAATTTCGGTCTGTCACCCTTAGTTCCTGTGAAGGCTTCTCGATAGATTATTACACAACCTTCATTCTCCAATTTACTAACTTGCTCTTCTATAGAATTTCCTTTTTTCGCTGGCCCCCTTGTACTTACCCTTGCATAACCATACTTCATTTATGTAAATAACCTCTTTTCTCTACCCAATTTATGTCACTAAATAAAGACACCTTCAGATACACTGATACTACTACTCGTAGAAAAGAGTGTCAATACTTTTAAGTTTTGTCACCTAAGAAATATAAAAAGGAGTGATTGAGTTTGAATATCATTGTATATACTTTATTAAATATTGTTGTACAATATTAAAATGAAAACAGCCATTTTATATGGCTGCTCGGATGAATTATAAAACCTAAATATTAATACAAGTAATTTTTCTTTGTTTGATTGATAATCTAACCTTCTAAATATTGCTTTTTTAGTAAACTTTTATTCATTGGATAATTTTTATAAAATATTCTGTATCAGCCTAATATGTTTTTTCAAATAACTTGATATATCAAGATTTTCAACATTAATAGATTTTAACCAAATTAAATCATAGTATGAGTCTTGCTCTTGTTTATTTGGAATCACCTCTGCCAACTTTATTGCTGCCTTTCTGGGTAAACCTAATGCTAAAAATTCAAGTGTTGGGACTGAACATGCTCCAAATTCAGAAAAAATGATAATTTTACTATTTTTTGGGCCTCTTCTTTTTTGTTAATTGATTCTAGAAATACTTTTAAAACATCTAGGTAAATCTGAACATACCTTTCCGCGGGCGTTGCGGGGAGCCTCCTCGGCGCGAGCGCCTGTGGGGCCTCCACCTGCCCCGTACTAAAGCCACTGAAAAAGTCAGTAGAAATTTTATGAAATTGTCCTTTCTACTGACTTTTTCATTTTATAATAATGGTATTAAATGTATGTAGGTGACGCCCTAATGATTTCAAACCAAGACACTTTCATTCTTAGTCCTCTCATGCCAATTTATGATCTTGTTGTGCCAAAAGATAATTTTCTTCGAAAAATTAATGAATTAGTTGATTTTGCCTTTCTCCTTGAGGAAGAAAAATCAAAATATTGTCTAGATAATGGCCGTAATGCAGTGCCACCCTTCCGTATGTTTAAGTATCTTCTACTTAAAAATATTTTTGATTTATCAGATGTAGATGTAGTGGAACGTTCAAAATATGATATGTCGTTTAAATATTTCCTCGATATGGCCCCAGAAAATCCAGTTATTGATCCAAGTTCTCTGACTAAATTCCGTAAACTCCGTCTTCCAGATGAGGGTTTATTAGATTTGCTTATTGGGAAATCAGTTGAAATTGCATTAGAAAAGGGAATCATTAAAAGTAAAACCATCATCGTGGACGCTACTCATACAAAAGCACGTTATAATCAAAAATCACCAAAGGAATTTTTAGAAGAGAAATCAAAAAATGTTAGAAAAGCAGTGTATCAAGTTGATGAATCTATAAAAGAAAAATTCCCAGAAAAACCAACTTACGGTAAAATCGAGGATGAATTGGATTATTGTAATCAAATCATTTCAATTGTTGAAGAGGAACCAAAAATCTCAGAGATATATGCGGTCAAAGAGAAGTTAAATGTTCTTAAAGAAGTCACAGAGGATTACAAAGAGAACCTTAGCTACTCCAATGATCCAGATGCCAGGACAGGACATAAATCTGAAGACTCTTCTTTCTTTGGTTTTAAAACCCACCTTGCGATGAGTTATGAAAGAATTATTACTGCAGCAGTTGTGACAACAGGTGAAAAAAGTGATGGGAATTTCTGCAGGAATTGGTTCATAAGAGTCAAGAGGCAGGAATGGAAATTGACACGGTAATTGGGGATACTATAAACAAGCACCTATCTCTTAAATACGCGGTTTTTCTATGGCTATCCAACTTGTTTAATTTTATAGATTTGATCAGTACGAAAAAGAATACAATCAAGCAGTTTACGAATAAAATGAGCGCAAGAAACTAGCCAACCTTCGGTTAACTTCCAAAAAGTTGGATAACAGGTATGTACGCACCAATTGATATCCACATATCTTATGGGGGTCTACCCTCCCAAGTCTCACAGAGTCTTCGCTCCTACATTCCTTCGTTCAACCTTTCCATAAGGTGGATGTCCGTCATGCTGCCCCACAGGATCTAGGTCCTTACGTTAGTTGCGTTGCCGACTAATCCCATGCTGATCTTGTCTGTTTAACCGTCCAACTCTATTTGTTAAAAGTCAGTTTGATAGTGAATAAACTGCTATTGGTTCTTGAATAAATGCATGAATATGGGGGGGTATCCTTCAACATCTTCTCTTCCTGGAACACAAACTTTTTCTTCCCAATAGAAAAGAGAATGCGTATAAGCTTATTACACAAAGCAATTAAGGACTGCATTTTTTTCAACGGATTGTCAGATCTTGTTGTGTAATAATGATGTAGAGCTTTAAAGGCTTTATCTTTTGCTACTAGAATCATAGATGCCCGAAATAATAAGGCTCGTAATTTCTTTCGACCCCGTTTCGTAATTTTGTTCTTCCTTTATGCTTTCCTGATGTATTTTCTTTTAAGCTAAGTCCTGCCAGCTTGGTTATTTGACGAGGATGATTATACTCCCTCAAATCTCCTACTTCAGCGAAGAAACCCGCCACTGTATCGCGTCCAATTCCTGTTATGTCTAACATTTGATCAACGCCTGGAATATCCTGAAGGAGTGTATCTAGAGTATGGTCAAGCTCTTCGAACTTGGCTTGAATCAGTTCATATTTTTGAATTAATGATCTCAATTCCATTTTAGCCATCATGGCACCCTGACGAATGCCAATTGAGCGATTGGCTGCTTCTCTTAAGGATTGAATCTTCTTCATTCCTATACTTCTCTTCACTGCTTGCCTTAAGTAATTCAGTAATTCTTCGTCTGTATAGTTCACTAGCTCATGAGGTAACGCTTCAAGTTTTAATAGATGAAGGGCTGCCTTTCCTTCCCAACTTTTAAATACGGTACAGAACTCTGGAAAGTATCGATCAATCCAGTTGTGTACCTGTCCCTGCACTATTTGTAAGTCCACATTTAATAGATCGCGTAATTTCTTAGCCACACGCCGTTCCGCGAAAACTCCTTGTGGTATTGTTGGTTGGGCGTATCTACCATCTTTGACTAGCTTTGCAATCACTTTTGCGTCTTTTACATCATTTTTAGTTGGAGAGTTATCATCTAACTCCTTACTATGCTTAACATGTAAGGGGTTAACTGTTACGAACTTAATCTGTTCCTCTTTTAAAACTTGAGCTAAATTAAGCCAATAATGCCCTGTAGGCTCCATTCCAGTAATGACAGACTCCATCTTGCATGACTCTTTTAATTGATGAATCCATCCAATAAATGATCTAAATCCTTCTTGGGTATGATCAAAAAAGCAAGTAGCTCCAAGTTCTATTCCGCGATAATTTTGTGCTCTAGCTACGATGATGTTTCGCAATATCAAACCCGATTATTAGGGTATTAGGTGCAATTTGACTATTTTATGATTTTGGTTATAATTCATGGTAAGACCTCCGAATAGATGTTTTGTCCCTTTTAGCTGGCCAGCTCAGGACACATTCATCTTATCAAGAGGTCTTTTTTCATTCAAGTCGCATTTTCAGTTATTACAGGAATGCTGCCCCTTTAGTCCAACAAGAAAAAATCGGCTGTATTCTAGCCGATACTTGAAGGAATACACCCGTTAGTTAACAAGGTCGATTCTAAGTTAGGTGCTGCCAATAAAGGCAACACCTTATCTCCCTGCATATTTATTTAAATGCTCGTAATCTAATACTTCTTCTTTGAACCCATGACTACATCCGATTTTGGGGCTGTCGCAGACGGAGATAATCTTACTTTAACCAGCCTCAGAAATTATGTATCAATACTCTTTATCATCGTCACAAAATTATATAATTGTAGTATATCCTTTAATGGAAACCGACTATAGTTTTCCCCAAAGGAAGATAAAGATAAAGTTGTCCTACATCCACACGACTAAAAATCTAATTGTTGTTAACAAAAGCTGACCTGTCATCAACATTAGTCATATCGCTAACTCTCCCAATTATTTCATGTCACTTTAGACTATATACTTTCCTTCTTCAGCTAAAAAAATCCATTCACCAATGTCGTGAATAGATTCCCCTTATATTTCTCATCTCAAGTAAAAAGACGTCAATGACTTCAAGCTAGAAAATTTATTTACTGTATTTTAATAACAATTCCTTTATCTTTAAATTTTCGCTAATATTTAAATCAAAACCTATCCATTCCTTTTCTGCAAAGCGTATTTTCTTTTTTTCTCCCAGGATAGTAAGGATAGCAACAAAAGTATTATCCTTTTTGATAACATAGGACTCCCATTCATTTTCAATAATACCATTTCCTCTTATATCCCATTTATCTGATTCGTTAATCATTCGAATGCAGGTATTAATTGCCCCAACTACGCGTTCTTTAAAGAAGAATTCTGTAATCAAATGAAGGCCCCTCTTTCACTGTTTTTTTTTTTTAAAATACGTTAAATAATAAAAAATATGGAATCTACCAACAAATTATTAGTAGATTCCATATTTTTTTATCGTGCATATAAGATTTGCTTTACATTAACATTCCCTACACTTAAGCCGTACTTAAGGAATTTATAGCGAAGATACAAAGAAATATTATCTTCATGGGTTGAAAGGATAAGCTGTCTATCTCTAAAGTCATTTCTAAGCAATTCAACAAAAGAGGCCATATTCATTTCATCCATAGTCTGTACGGGATCATCTATCAATAATGTCATTACTCCCGTATTCCCATAAACCTTATTTAAAGCCAGTGTGAAGGCGATAACAGTAGAAGAAAGTTGACCTGAACTAAAAGAGTGGACAATGTCATGGTCTGTTGGTACTGGAGGTACAAAGTTAATCGACTTTAATTGAATCTCTCCTGTTGCGTCTGTTTCCCTTTCTTCCTTAATAAAGACACCGATACCCCTTTGATGATTTTGAATAATCTTTCCACTGTAAATATAAAAAGGGATTTCAATATCACTTACCATTTTTGCTCGGTGCTTGTTGATTTTTTCATTATATATACTGATTATTCTATTGATGGAATTTAGAGTGCCATCAAGTTTATCTCTCTTTTCCCTAAGAGCTTTTACTCTTTGGAAGGTTACACTAGATTGAAGAATATATTGGTATTCGATATAATCTTTTTTCTGTTGGATTGATTCAAGCGTAATCTTATTGATCAAATCAAGATTCTTGTTTAGCCGAAGATTATATATATCCTTTAAAACCTTCATGTTATCCCTACAAAATTCATTAACGATTTCCTTTTTATTTTGGATTTCTTCCTTCAGTAACTGTACTCTGTGATTCAAATCCACAACTTTTATTACATCTCTATTAATATAAGCATTAAGGTCTATACCTTTTCCTTCAAACCACTTATGTGCCTCTTCCATATTTACAATAACGTTTTTATATTCCTTCAACTGAATAATAAAAGATTCATCCAAATGGTTTTCCACCAAAAAACTTTCAGCCATTTGAATTATCGGGTTAAGATAATCTTTATATAAATTTCCCAATTCTTCAGTTAGCTTCTTGTCAGTGGAGTTGAGGTAAGCCCCTAAGGCTGAAGTCTTTCTGTTAATCTGATCAATTAATACTCCAAAACTTTCCTTCGTATCACCGCATAAAGGACATTGATTTTCGGAGTCGGGCTCCTTTTCAACGAAATTCCTGAAATCCATTTCGAGGCTGCCGCGTGTCTGAATCATTTGTGTTACGATAGAGGAAATTGTATTGGAATTGGACTTGTAATCCCTTAAAAGATTAATTCTTACCACTATTTCATCCTTTTTAAAAGGTAATTCTAATGTTTCAAATATAAAAGACCAATCAATCTTTTTCTGAATTATATCTCTTGTTTTCAATTCATTTAGAATACTCTTTAACTTTTCCTGGTTTTTATATTGTTTTTCGAGTTCATCTTGGAAATTGTGAAAGTGCCCTAGGATGATGATTGCTTGTAATCTTTTTTCATTTTGTATTATTGCATCCAATACCTGGTTGGCCAATTCTCGTTTAAAATCGTCTTTGTGGGTGACTAAGTTTTTTATTGTTTCCAGTTCTCCAAGGAATTTTTCTTTTAAGTTAGAATCAATTGGGTAAATTTTTTCTTTATCCCAAATAACATTGGTAAGTTCGTTTTCACCTAATAAAGGTTTGTATTGAAATTCCTTTGCGTCGGTTTGGCTCTCCTGTAAAAGCTGAGTCTCTAATGGCCCCAATTCCTTATTCAAGTCACCCTTATGACTTATTACCTTTTTCCTTACCTTTTCAAGGAAATTTTTCTGAACCGTTTCTTCCTCAATGTTAAATAGTTTTGATATCACTCCCATCCTTTCTTTTTCATTTTGCTTAAAGAGATATGTACTATCTTCCTGTTCAATATAGTGGTAGAGGTTGAATTTATCATTTAAATCCCGCACACCAAACAAAACGTTAAGCTGATTTTGCTCTATACTTCTTTTGTGATAATCATGATCATCTACATAATCAAAGCTTTCTAGTAAAAATAACTTGAATTGCGAAAAATTCTGCGGCTTTTTTTGGCTGGCAGACAGTCTAGAGGGCGGAATAAGTACACGTTCCAAAACCAGCTTGTTGTCTTCTACCAGTCTATCTGTAAATTCAACCCTGATTATCGTTGGTTGATTTTGATCCTTACTGAATAAATGGTCACCAAAACCCTTGGCTGAAGTAACAATCCGGTTTGATTCAATTCGCCTGACTTTCCCAGTTAACAATAATTGAATGGCATCGTAGATTGTTGTCTTCCCGAATCCATTAGGACCATCCAAAACATTTAAATGTTCTCCTTCAAACTCGATAATTGCATTATCTATGGATTTAAAGTTTCTTAATAAGATTCTTGAAATAATGTAGTTACTCAACTCCCTCAACCCCCAGACAACTAAGTATTTTGTTAATTTCAGGATCAGTACCATCGCTGTCTTTCAATTCCATTAGGGCATCCCAAGTCTTCCTGTCTTCTTCAGAAAATGCGCTTAGGATATCTTTTGAGACAAGATTAATTTCTCGATTTTGGTTTTCTATGCTTAGATACGGCAATTTAACAAACAACTTTGACACCAAATTATATATCAATGCGTTTTCATTGGTTTGATTAGATTTAAAAGCTGAAAAATATTCAACATCATTTAGAATTTTATACAAAAATTTCGTGGCATCCATACCTGATTTATTAAACATTGATACAAGTAATGACTCCTGGTCATAAGTGAAAGTTAGAACATATTTTTTAAAAGTATAAGGGTCCTCCTCAACATCAAAAATTAAAGAATTAATATCAATTGGCACTTCCTTGGAGTTTACCTTAAGTAGAATTAGCAACGATAAGTTTTTATCAATGCCTCCAATTCCATTCCTGCTTTCAATTAAGTTGTGATAGAAATTTTCAGTTTTTAGCCTTATGTTTTCTATTGTAAATTGGTCTTCCTCAAGGACAGAAACAGTCAGAAAATCAAAACCTTTGTCTTGTGTTCTATCTGCCTGGAAGCTCGATTCATCACCTAGGCAACTTTCATCAATTGAAAACCCAAGTTCCATCAGGATTCTCCTTACGAATGTTTTCATAATTTGAACACCTCCGATGCCGTTTTGGCAGTCATAAATTTAATGGTTTTGTTTCGTGTTATTGAATCTTTCTCGTCAAATTCTGGAATAACATCTTTATAATCGCTACCCACATCAACGATTTTTCCAAAGAAAGGCCCTTCTAGTTCGTTAGTGATTATGTAATCAACATCATAAAGCAAATAAGCAAGTTTATTATCATTTTTTAGTGCCTCAAAAACCTTTTTCCCTTGATTTTCTGTCGCTTTTTTAGCCCATGGTGTGGCTATTGTTGTAATTAGGTGATGGATTCCTTCTTTGTTTAAAATGAACATTTCCTTAATACCCTCTATTTTGAGTGCAAACTGACCAGCGTTCATCACCATAGGTAAAAGGGTCTTATGCACCCCCGCCTGTACTACAAGTTCCCTAAGCGTAATGGCAGTTAGATTTTTCACATTCTCCTTGACGGTTGGAGTTAACTTCTTACAGAGTAACAAAAAATCACGATTTGATAATTGGCACATCATATCCCAATTTTCCTTCCATTGGGTACATTCCTCAGGATGTATATCATTATCATTACAATACTCATCAAAGTATCCTGATAGAATCAATTTCAACATGCTTGTGGCTGTATTTTCGGAAAATTGAAATACAAATTCATCCTTTAATAATTCTATGAATCTAGTAAAAGGTATTTCAATATCCTTTTTCTTTTCTGCATGTCCTTCAGCCACGATGTTGTTGATTTCCTCAACTAAATTGCTGAATGCAAAAGTTATATTTTCCTCTGAATCTAACAAGTCCTTACCAATGTGATGTTGATTTTTTTCAAAAAATCGTTTAATCTCGATTTTTATTTCGTCGTCTATATCAACATTGCTAATTACTCTTTTAGGCAAAGTGCTTTCAGCATGGTTTATAAATAGTTTGTCATAAACCCTATTGAACTTTTCTTCATCAAATAGTAATCGTTTGTATTCCACCAATTGATTTACTTTTGTCTTGGAGGACACATTTTTTAGTGCCTCTATCAGCTCATTTTTTTCAGGCACCTCTACTTGGCAACATGTGTGAAGATGCGCTGAAGTTATAGATGGGTATTTAGCACATTTCCCCATTAATTCCAATACCGCTTTCTTATAATTTCCGAAAGTGGATTTATCTTGGTATGCCTTCACCTGGTGTATGGTAAGGGGATGTCCTTTGTAATTTATACCAAAGTCTTCTAAGTGCTCGATTCGTAAGGAATATTCCTCTGCCTGTCCAATATCGATTTGGTTTAGCAGTGATAAGACCCAATAAATTGAGGCCTTTCCTTGGTATACAAATCCACTCCATGTTGGAATCGCACTATGGGCATCATTTTCATCTATCTCTATCCCGCTTATTCTAACTACTTCTACTAATTCCTCCATGCCATATCACCCCATTCTCACCTAATAGTACCCCTGTAAGATTTAAAGTTATCAACTACTCATTGCATACTATTATCATAATTTTATTGGATAAAATTTACCATATAAGAAAGCAAATTATTTCAAAAATAGATATATTTTTATTATTCTTTAAGGTCTATGGCTAATTGCTTGTGTTCTTGAAGCCGCCAATTTGGCTAGTAAAAAAACAATACTCTCGGAGTTTGCAAGATTATAGATCGTTTAGGAATATAATATTAGAGATGACCCCTGCAATGTGGACACTGAAGGCGTTTTGGGACTAGGAATGACTTTTTCCCAAATAAAAAAAGACAAGGCTGCAGATTATACAGCAACCATAATTAACAACCATATTGTGTACAATGATCAATTCTCAATTACAGCAGAACAATGAATATTTAATTCAGTCATTGAGTGCAACTTTCCAAGCTGATAACTTATACCCTTTAATAAGTGAATTAAAGAGACTTTGTGAAGAACTGAAAGATCAAGAGAACAAAGAAGAGCTGGATGCAGAAATAGTAGTCTTAGAAGCATAAGCTAATTCCCCGAAGCCCAAACAAGGCATACTAAGTGAAACGTTGAAGACAGTTAGAACTATGCTAGAGGGTGCTTCTAGCAGTCTCTTGGTAACAGGTATTCAAGAACAAAATGCCTACTAAAGACTTAATGAGAAAAGTATAAACTGAGTATATTAATGAATTTTAAAGACTCATTTTCCTGAATGTATAATTCTGTTTTCCCTTGTCTCTTTTTCGGGGGCTTTTTTACTTGTCCGTTAGCAAAGCTGTAGATATTTGCATAAAATGCATTGATTGACTACTTCTTTTGTACCGCTCCTTAACTATAGGTCATGCGCTTGTCTTTTTTCGACGCAGTATGGTTCACTCTTATACGACTAGCATTCTTTCGGAAACCAAACGCCTATAATATATATTATGTGGGGTTATTATAAAAACGTAACAAATAAAAATAGCTAATTAATAACCGTCTCTATATTTCGGTACATTTCCTAACCTTTCTTCAAACGTATAATACCCAGGGACATTAACAAAAAAATTTCATTAAGAGCAAACTATACCAATAAATTAGGTTTTCATTAATTAAGAGATTTCGCAACTAATATTTGTTACTCTTTTTCGAAAATAAAAACTAAAAAGGGGTTACATATGTTGTGTTTTGATGTAGCCAAATTTGAGTTTTGCGCAACGCGCATCACATTTTATAATATTCAACCAGGGGTACCCTAGGTAATATTTAAGTTTTTGGGACTTAGTAACCTTTAAGATAAAATAACTTCTTTCTAAAGACAATTTTGCTTGTTGTGTATCATAATGTATTTAATAGTAGCCACTTAATGTACCCTTCCTTAATACTAGTAGCTCTTCCAAAATTATAATAGCCCTTAAGGTCTATTATCTAGACCTCAAGGGCTATTAATTACATCAGCCGATTCTCAGAGGAGGAAATTATTTTCTCACCAATAGCAACATAAAGATCATTAAGAAAGTTTTGGAAATCTATATGAAGATCGGCATACAAGGACACTATAGCAACTTCATCCCCTTTACTTTGGAGGATAGAAACAAGTAACTCGTCTAGGGCTTTTAGAAACGGTTTGTGGTGTTCCTCAATTTTAACGAACTCTATAGTTGCTTCTATATAGGCTTTTTTTGCGCTAATAAATTGTAACTTGACAAATCAACAATAGAAGAGTGCATTTTCTCCAAAACGACTCTTCTACAGTGAAACAGCCATTCACTCAATATTAAATATTACATAGGAATTTGTTTCAAAGGCATTTACTCTATATATGTTACGCTTATCAAAATCTAACACCTTGGGAATAAACCCTTTTTTCACAAGAGAACTTACTGCTTTTTTTTACAGTGCTAAGACCAAGGCCAGTATTTACACGGATGTGAGATTCTGTTACCTTACATAGCCCATCGGGTGATTTTTTGTAGTACTCGCCCAAGATATGAGTTCAAAAAGCACCTCTTTCTCTGTTGAACTAAGAAAATGGCACCTCCTCAATGCATCAGGAATCAACGTGAAATTCCCTTGGTGCTCCCAAACCATCTTTTCCCCCACCTTTAGTTCCCCAAGTTTAACATTGAGGTTGTGAACCGGCCTATTTATCATAGTATCTAAAAAACTCTTTCATTAATTTCCCCTTTTTGAAATTTTAAAGCTAAATATAAGCTCCATTTTCGTATACGTCCCCCAATTATATCAGTTAAGGTCTCGCACCATCATTTTAATAAAACTTTCACTAGGGTAAAATCAAACCATTTGCCCTAAAAACATTGATTTCCTAGGCACTGGGGGGGTTATTAAAAATATAGAGAGTAAAAAAATTTAATTTTATCCGTTCAGCAGCCGCCAAATAAACAGTATGCAAAGAGGTTGCCTGAGCCATTAACGAAAGTGTCGCTAGTAAATTTAGGATTCAGCATATTATTATGAAAATCATCTTCCCTTTTTATTTCTTTGGACCGTAATGGCAGATTTTCTTTTTCGTCTGTCTGATTGGCTTCGAACAAGGAAGGCTAATCTTTTAAGCCTATTACGGTAATTAAGCTCCCTTTGAACCAGCAAAACGAAAACGTGTTATAAAGTACCTTTAAAAAGGAATTAGGTGCAGATAGCAAATATTTAATGCTAAAACTTATCGTTTTATTATTTTAAATCATAAGCGAATAGAAATATATCTCCTTCCCCTTAACCCTCCCCTCCCTATATCGTAATAAAATAAAGAGCTGAATTTCATATAACGGTGGTTATCAACAGTGAAAATTATGGTTAGTAAACAACTAATTTGCTCCATTAATTCTATAGGAGCTTGTCATACCTTTAGAGGGCATCACTTTAGAGGAGGATGTTTTCTATGGGACAAATAAAAAAGGAAGGTTTGAGTTGGTATTTTGTAGTGGAACTTGAGACCGATCCGCTTACTGGTAAGCGGAAGCGTAAAAAACAGCGGGGTTTTAAACAAAAAAAGATGCTGAAAAAGCACTCGCTTTAGTAGAAGCTGAGGTATATAAGGGAACATTTTTTGAACCCACAAGTGTTCATTTAGCAGTGCATCTCCAAGACTGGTTTAAAAGTAAGAGAACTAGTATCAGCATCCAAACTGCTGATACCTATGAGGCTTACATGAGAAACGGGATATACCCTATATCGGGCATATTCCAATATCCCAACTGACTCCAATCCTTTTACAAAACTTAGTAAATGATTAAAAGAAGAAAGTCTAGCGAGCTCCAGTATTAAGAAAGTCTATAACATAATCAAAGGCTGTTTAGATTATGCAGTAAATATGGAGCTACTCCCTTCTAACCCTATTACAAAGATTCATTTACCAAAGGATCCGAGGAAAGAAATTTCGGTTTGGGAAGTAGATGAAGTAAAGGAGTTTTTAAAGGTAGCCACTATAGACCGTCTTTATCCTGCTTTTCAAATAGCAATTACTACAGGAATACGACGGGGAGAGATTTTGGGGTTACGCTGGAAAGATGTAGATCTTGATAAGGGTGTTTTATTTATTAGGCAAACACTCAGCAAAGACGGAAAAGTTTTCTAAGTGGCGCTAAAACCGAGTCGAATGTACGCAGCATAAAGCTTCCTAATGAAACGATTCTGGTCCTTAAAAAACAAAAAACACAAGTTATAAAAGAGAAGTTGAGTTGTGGTCCTGAATATGTAGATCATGATCTTGTAATATGTACGTCTAAAGGAACACCTGTTAATCCCGAGAACTTGAAGCGTACTTTTCAAAGGTTAATCAAAGAAGCGGGCGTTCAACCGATCAGGTTTCATGATTTACGTCATACACACGCCACTATGCTCCTCGCAAGTGGCAAACAAGCAAAAGTGATCTCTGAACGGCTAGGGCATAGTAATATCAAAACAACATTAGATATTTACTCGCACGTTCTACCGAATATGCAAGAAGAGACTGCTCATCAAATTGACGCTCTTTTAACAAAATCAAACTAAAAGAGGCTATGGCACCAAAATGGCACCAGCTATATAATTGGAGACATTTTGGGTGCCTTGTCTAAAATAAAAAAAAGCCCGAAACCCTTATCATGTAAGGTTTTCAAGGCTTTTTCCTAGGATGATTCCGACTGGGCTCGAACCAGCGACCTCTACCCTGTCAAGGTAGACAAATGCCTAGGATTATATCAGAATAAGTTTAAAAATGTTAATATAAAAGGCTCTATTTCTATGGTTATATTATATAAACAGATGTATTTGGTGGCAACATACTTGGTTTTGGCACCAGTCTGCCATCAACTTGCCCCCATTCCAATGGAGCCAGCCATACACCTTTGCTCCAGATGCTCCTTATGAACGTCATCGTTTGGTTAATACTTAAATTCCCATTTGATTTAAAATGTTCTTTAAATTGTAATAACTCTTCCCTTGAAAGTGTGATTCCTTTCCCCATCTTTTCATGCTCCGGATCCCAATCCCTTATCGTACTTGGGTTCACAATCATTCCAACTGATAAGATTAAGTTCCTTTTTCCAACCTTTTGGACCATCTGAAACAACCCCAAACGTTTCTTTAATTTCGAATTTAATGTTTGCCATAAAAATGCCCCCTTTAATGCTACTAACTATCTCTACTATACCTTTTTGACCCGTCGCATCAAAACAAATAAAAACAGGAGGACAAAACAACATGCAAAGTTTTAAATATGGAAACACTATTATTGATTATTCAGTTGAATACATTAAAGGTAAGAAAGATGTTTTACTTTCGGTTTGCCTAACGGATGAGTAAAACTTGTTGCTCCAGAAGGCATTGAGTTTGATAAGTTGAATAAGAAAAAGCTCCCTAGATACTAAGGAAAAAGTAGGAGCTTGGTGAGGTTGCTGCTCCATCATCTCCAAAGGCGCTTGACAGTGGAGAAAAATTCCCTTATTTAGGACGTCATTATCGGCTAAAAGTACATAAAAGCGAATGGTTGAAAAAAACAACCCTTCAGTGTAAGTATAGTCGGTTTATTGCATTCTAACATACATGATACCGAAAGAAGATTCGAATTGAGCCAACTTTTTAAAGAGTGGTTTGTCAAACAAGGGAATAAAAAAATATTAGAAAGCTTTGAAATATATTACCCTAAATGCAACTAGAGCCTTCAAGAGTTGCCATTTAGGAGCAGAAGAAACGGTGGAGAACATGTGCTAATGATTGGGGCAATGCATTAAATTGGAGTCTTATGATGATCCTATGTCCGTTATACATTATGTACTGGTACATGAATTAGCTCACATAAAGCACATGGACCACTAAACCGATTGTTGGCAATTCGTTAAGTTTATTCTTCCCAAATTACGAATAGAGAAAAGAGTGGTTACGAGTTAATGGCCCTACACTGCTTTGTAAATTAAAAGAGGTACCTTAATAAAGAGTACCTTTTTTCCCTTTTATTCAGTTATAGCTGTTTTACTCATCCAAGAAATCTTGCACTTTCTCGTTATAGAGGTATAATGGCTTTTTAACCACTCCTAGACCTTTTTCAATCATAATGTCCACTATTCCAGTCCCGTTCATTAAAATAATAGGAACAGCCCCTTGTTGGAATGAAATTGCAGTTGCCTGAGAGGTGAAATCGGAAGTTGTAAAAAATATTCCTTGTTCATATGTACCCTGTATTGCACCTCGAAACTGTTGAATTTCTCTTCGACCTACATTCCCTTGCCACCTTTTACATTGAAAAGCGACATTCATTGTAGCAAGTCCAATCTTTAACCTACCGTAGCCATCAATTCCTCCATCGGGACCAACATCAGTAACAGCTAAGCTGACAAACCCGTATACTTGGAGTAATTTTTTTGCAAACTCTTCAAACTGTCTAGGGGTTAATTCATGAAGCTTATCCAATAACTGCGACTTAAAATCTTCTTCGTAGTCTTCATAGAGTTCAACTAAATTCACCGGAGCTGACGGTGTCGTAATAGGTGATTGTACACGGTTCCTTCCCTTCTCTGTTATTCCCCAAATTCCCCTTTGAGGACTATACATATCTCCACTATCAACCAGCTTCTGCCTTACCCACTGAATGCGATTAGTCCATTTATTACCACCGGATTCCATTCTCTCATCAATATCTTCCTGAGTAATAGTTGGAAATTTATTTGTCACTAATGGATATATTTCTTTGGGCGTTCCCTGTCCACCTAAATAGACTAGCACTTCCAGTAAAGGTATCTCTATGTCAGATTGTTTCGGCATAACCATAAACTCATCCCCATGTATAAAAACTTTATTCTTTATTTGTTTAAAAAAGCTAATTTTTCCGTCAGATGCTTAGGGTTTTACCTTTTTATTTCAAAAACAAAAAAAGACCCTTTTACATCTTATATTTTAATATGTAAAGAAAAAAACGCCTTCGTATTAGGGAGACATTTGGATTTTCATTTTTAAAATAGGTAGGTCTTTAGTATCCTACAGCAAGCAATCAAGACTAATTTTATATCCACTCGCTTTTAAGCCTTTTGCCAATTTTAGCTCCCAACCTTATGAAGAATTAAAATGAGTATAAATCACCTCAGCAATATCTGTCGGTATTTCTAATTGTCCAAAAGGATTATCTTTAACCATTACTAAAACATTTTGCATACCTGATAGTCATTAATTGTTGGGGCAAAAATCCGCACAATTTTAAATAACTGTGCGGCAAAATTATTAAAAAAGATTTTAAACATATTGGCAATTGTTACAACTGTTTTATAATTAATAGGTTCCATTAATGATTTTTTGTAATTGTAATAAAAAAATTGGGAACAACTTAAGCCACCGAATTTTTAAAATATTTAACTACTCTTATGTCTTAGGACTAAATAATTGAAGACAGTGGGATTTTTGGCACGAAATCAATCACATCGGTTTGCCCACTTAACAAAATTTGTAAACCAACTCCAGTAGCCCAGCTTGCTGGCATAGTTGACTGATTTATAAAGCCAGCATAATATCTTTGTTCATCAGTTCGTACAATAAAAATTACTAAATTATTTACTAAACCTAATGTATCTACATCTTCAGCACTCTTACATGATACCGGGACTGTCGGAAAGCCTGTTCTACTTGTCCAAGCAGGGTGTCGTAAAGTATGCTGATTGGTTATTCTATAATCATTTCTTCCAGGTCGCGGATCAAAAGTAATTAATTCTACATCAGCAGGATTTCCTAACGAAATGGCGGAAATTTTTATAACATCTCTACTTAAATGGTCTGTTGGCTTATATGATCTTGTTCCATATTGTAAAAAGCGGGTTAAAACCGCCTGATCAATTTTTAGATTGATATAAGTTTGTCCTCCTCCACCTTCAACTGTCCCAGGAGGTCTATCAATATTCCATAGGTCCCCTGGATTCATTTTCTTATAAAGAATAGATTCGATCATACTCATATGATTTTTCCCCCTTTTATAAATACAGGAATATTTTACCTTGAATCTTTAAAAAATAAAAATAAAAGGCTTAAACATTTTTTACGGATGATGAATTTATTTTTTTTGACACCGTTCATTATTTTTCACTTAATTTCCATGGAACTTTTAAGCTAGCTAAATTCTACAGGGGGATAGGATTGGAAAAATTGATTTCTAACGATTTTGCCATAAGGTTTTAGAGGTTTACGACTTATTTGTTGCAACTCCGGTAAAACGCCTTGGAAAAAATTTTGTGGGATTTAAGTCGATATACAAGATAACATTGAATTCCCCTTTATATAAGTAGATTCAAAACCGAAAAAGATTTATTTAAAAGTACTAAAGGACAAAAATGATATTGAAAGGTAAGAATCTCAGAATGAAGACAAAAAAACGAAATAACGTGAAAGGGATTTCTCCACTTTTGTATCCTATTACGTCAATCATATAGCTGTTTCTAATCAACGTCTTTCCTTTTTTACTGGTTTGTCTTGGCCATGGGGTGAACGTAAATTGGACAACCTCATCGTAAGGAAGCTCCACTTTCCGAAAGGTGGTACAAATGGTCTTTACACTCATCCCAATCTTTTTTGCTAGCAAGATTTAAATAGACCAATTGATTTAAAATATCTTAACTTATTAAATTTATAGACCTTCATTTCCTCGAAATCAAACCAATTTAGACCATGTTGAGGAAAACGAGAACTGTCAATGTTTACCAAACTACCAACTCTCCATAACTTTATACCTTGTAACAAGCACATCACTTCATCAATTCTTTTACGGTAGTTATTTCTAAAACCTGTTCGTTTTGGATATTATCCCCAAGCAACAATTAATCTATCATCTTCTTTAATGTCTCGAAGAGTTGATAAAATCACCTTGTTGTTTATTTTCATATTTTCATTACCATATATTATATCCTCTTCAACATTCAAATCAAAGATTGAAGAATATATAGCAAAAAGATTTAGAATTATTACTTTTGAAAAATTTTGATCATGTTTATAAAGGTAGTCAGTAACACGGTAAATCGTTTCGTCGGAGAGTTTTCTTTGTGCTATACTATCATATTTACCAGCTTTACTAGGATTTTTCATTATTACTATAGTCTTTTTTGAATTATTACGTCCTTTAAAGGGATGGTAATTTTATATCTATAAAAATCATCCTCAGTTATGTTAAGAGGTAGTAATTTCCTCTTTTTGAATATAATTTGAAAAATACACTGGTTTTCTCTTACCCAAAACAGCAAAACTCCATTCTTTTTATTTATGATAAGTAGCACCATCTATTTTATATATCCCCTACGTACGATCAACAGTTCCCCTACATCAGAACAAAGAAAATGATTACCCAAATCATTTAAAAAATCAAAATTATTGACCCTTATATTCCACAAGATACATTAAACACGGAGTTAACCAATAGTGTATAGTAATTTGTTGAGATACACCATACTTTGGTGTAATGGCATGCTTCATCCAATTTACAAATCAATTGAGTCTCAATACCTTCTTCATCTAGAAGGGCGGCTTTAAACATTTTTTTATTTACGACTGTGCTTTAAATCAAATCCTATGAATCACTTAAATGATTTAATTCAAATTTAATGCATCCTTTTAAATTGAATATTATTACGGGTGGATAAGGTAAACTAGATAACTCTTCGGAACTTTAAAATAGTTGTGGAAATGGTCCTACTAACACAGGACGCATTTTTAAAAGGTCCCCCCAACTTTTATACTGATTTCGTCTTAATATACAACCATCCGATTTAGGTTGTTGAGCATTTGTTCATTTAAAGAGAGATAACTTTTATCTATATTAATTAAGTTAAAAGTAACTAAATATCGATAAATTGTATGAAATTGTGTTTTCTGAGTACTAAGGGCTCTCCCTCCAAACTCTTCTTCATAATAATTTACCCAACTTGTAAATATATCATTGCGTTTGCAAGGTTGATTTTGGGCGATTAATAATAATAATTCCATGAAACCGAAATAACTATCAAGAAATCCCTTTGCTAAATAAGCAGTATTTTTTTCTTGAAAGTAAATTTGTGCGGAGTTTGTTAATTTCACCAGACCATTGATTTTCATTAAGAGATTTGCTCTTTCCAAAGTTGGTCTTACATATACAACTGTATTTTGGGCAATGTTAAATTCTTGAGCTATCAAAAGGTTTAACTTTGAAGGAGATATATTCTTATAGTTTTTAACTAAGAATAAAATATGTTCAATGTCCTGAAGTAATGTTTTGCTTTTCCTTCTTGGTATTCCCAATATAGATTTATACCTATCTGTTTGTTCGTCAATACTTGTTTTAAGCTGAAGCCTATAGTGTTCCATAATATCCCCCCTCAATGAACATAATCACTTTCTATATATATTCATGAGGGCTATCGATTTATAAGTTTTTTTATGTAAATCACAAAAATTAATAATCTTTCTACGATACAAAGCATAAGATTATATAATATATCAAAATAAAGAAGAGTACCGGCATACCGGTACCCCATTAATTTTAAGCATTTTTTCTAATTCTAAAGGAATTATAAAACTGTTCGTATTCAGGCCATTTCAATACTCCTTTTAAATAATCCCTAAATGAACATTGCCCAGATTTTTTTTCTTTTGAAAGAGAAGTAATTAGTACTTGCAAACGGGCTTGAATAAAAAAATGATAATTGCTTTCTTTATCCAATACTGGAATATCAACAATTTTAACCTTCTGTCCAACACTATTTTTGAACTCTAAGCTTTTATAAATCACAAGTATCTATCCTCCCTCTATAAATATTGATATATCAACGGTTTGACCCGTTGGTGGGATGTCAAAAAATATTTTTTTGACATACGCCCTAACAGATATTAATA
>NZ_SLVV01000019.1 GCF_004340465.1 Mesobacillus foraminis
GCTCCCTCCGATTCGCTCGACTTGCATGTATTAGGCACGCCGCCAGCGTTCGTCCTGAGCCAGGATCAAACTCTCCAATAAAGAGTATGAGTTAAACTCATAAAAAAGAAAAAACGTTGGCTAGTGATTTGAAATCACTAAGTTTTATTGTTTGTTGACGCTTGTTTGTTTAGTTTTCAAAGAACAATTTTATTTACCTCGCCGCCCGAAGCGACTTTATTAATATAACATGCGATGTTTTTGTTGTCAACATCTTTTTTTAAGAAAAACCGTCAGCTGCAAATTCGTTTAATGCTATGTCCTGCAGCGACGGTTATTAATATATCAAGTATTTTAAAAAAGGTCAACACCTTATTTTGTTTTTTTACGATAGTTTTTCAACAACCCTGTAATGTCGGTGATAAATTCCTGAACCCTTCGTCTCTATTTGTTCAACTTCGATGAGTTTTTTATCAATCAGATACTCCACGAGAATGACCAGGTCTACAGAATATACTTCAAGTTCAGGATGTTCAACCATATCATTAATTGCCCATGAATCCCGTTCTTCCATCACTGACAGCAAATGTGCCGAGCCAATCTGAGTTCTCGAATGAATCAGAAACTCACTCGCCAGAAAAAGCAGCTCCAGTCTTTTTTCCAATGTCTCCTCACTGCAGACTAATTCCTCATACAGTTTATATATTTCGGGATCAATATGTTTTACCTGATGCCAAACGGTGACTTCCGGATGAAATCCATTTTCTATGACGGCAAGCCTTGCCAGGTGGTGGAGTGAATGAACAATATGGTTATATGCGTCTAAATAATGAAGGTCATCGAAGAAAGCTTTCCCGTCTGTATATCTGCGGATTAAACGGGCAAATTCTACTCCCATTTTAATTTTCCTTCCATAGAACGGGAATTCCCTTAACTCCTGCTTAAGATTCGCAATATAGTCATTGCGGTCAAAAACAATTTTCCCTCCATACAGCCAGTCAAAAATCTTTTTATTGCTGCCTAAAAGCATCCATTCTTTGAGCTGATCTTCAGTCACTATGTGCATTGCTGCCTTTTTCCCATGGAATATGTAATGTTTTATAAATACGGGTTGTTCAGCGTTTTTTACAATAATAAGCAAGACAGTGTCAAATGTATCAGTAGTCGGAAAAAGCTTTTGACTTTTTTCAACGATCAGGACACCGATCGTGTTTGGATGACTGGCCCTTTCCTGATAGATTGGGCGAAGGATATCCTCCATAATTATTCCTCCAATTTTATGTTAAAAATATATGTTCGACAATTTATCTAAAAATCCTTCATGATGAGGCCAACGTTTTTCCTATAAAATGATTTACGAAAATGTTATGATAATATTATTCTCTAGGGAGGGAAAAGGATGGTCAAATATTCAAGTAAAATAAATAAAATCCGTACATTTGCCCTTAGTTTGGTTTTTATAGGGTTTGTTGTCATGTATGGAGGCATTTTCTTTCGCAATTCGCCAATCGTCATGACGATTTTCATGATCCTTGGACTTCTATTTATCATTGCAAGCACTGTTGTTTACTTCTGGATTGGCATGCTGTCAACTAAAACTGTACAAGTCGTCTGCCCGGGATGCGGGAAGCATACAAAGATCCTTGGCCGAGTGGATATATGCATGTATTGCAATGAGCCTTTAACCCTTGATCCGGCACTTGAAGGAAAAGAGTTTGACGAAAGATATAACAAGAAACAAAAAGAAACTCGGTAAATGGACCGAGTTTTTTTGATGCCGTATTCAACAAAAAGAAAAACTGACAGTCATGGCTGCCAGTCGTTTAATGTGTTTCCTTTCCAGAACACTCTGGACAGACACCATAAATCTCCATTCTGTGGTTCCCTACTTTAAATCCTGTCACATGCGAAGCAAGCTGTTCCACTTCGTCCAGTCCCGGATAATGAAAGTCGACAATTTTCCCGCATTCCTGGCAAATGACATGATAATGATGGGTAGTTACAAAATCAAAGCGACTCGAGGAATCACCATACGTCAGTTCTTTTACTAGGCCAACTTCACGAAATACTCTCAAGTTATTGTAAACTGTAGCCACACTCATATTTGGAAACTTGCCTTCAAGCGCTTTATATATATCATCTGCAGTTGGGTGTGACATAGAGTCTATTAAATATTCGAGTATCGCATGACGCTGTGGTGTTATGCGAACCCCAGTATTCTTCAGGGCATCTAACGCTTCTTTTAATTGACCTTCAGCCATCGCCATGCACCTCTTCTCTTTATAAATTATTACTTTATAATGTTTATAAATAGTGTACTAAGTTTTTCATGCCTTTGTCAATATAAGAGGCTTGCTAACATTTCCAGCTTTTTATTTTATATGCTTATATCATTCCCATTTAGGAATTCATTAATCTTAATCAGACATTATCCAACAGTGCAAACTTCCAACAAGAAGCCTCGACCATTCAATACATTACTCAGAGGCTTCAGGGATACATTTCTGCCAGCCCGCCTAGTTCGTATAGATTGCCTGTGCAGATCATTTTTAAACAGCAGGCTGTAACATTCTCGATAAAAAAAGGACGGACCAAGAATGGTCCGTCAATTCGTTTGAGGAGGTATGCCCTAATATAAAGATATTCAATACCTCCTTAAATGAATGGACAAATGCCTTTAAATGCTAAAATAGGCTCAGAATTTTATTTTCTCCGAATTTATATCTCCAGGTTCTCCCCGCTCCTCATCTAATGATGCTCCGGAATTCGGAAGAACGTTCACCCTGCCAATTACACTGATGGAAGCAGAAGGCACACAGCTAGGCCTGATTTTTTTATAAATTCTCCCTGATATAATTCAGCGCTTCCTCAACGTGCCCTTTCACTTTGACATTGCGGAACTCCTTAACCAGCCTTCCTTCTTTATCGATGATAAAGGTTGAGCGCACAATCCCCATATATTCCTTGCCAAAATTCTTTTTAAGCTGCCAGACTCCATAGGCCTCCGCCGCCTTATTCTCCTCGTCTGCTAATAGCAGAAAAGGCAATCCATGCTTTTCAATGAATTTTTCATGTCTCCCTACAGGATCCGGGCTTACACCAAGAATAACTGCATCAAGATCAGTGAAATTTTCATGCTGGTCACGGAAATCGCAGGCCTCTGTCGTACACCCGGGCGTCATATCTTTCGGATAAAAGTACAGGACAACATTCTTCCCGCGAAAATCAGTCAGATTTACAGTTTCACCGTTGCTCCCAGCCAGCTCAAAACCCGGTGCTGCTTCATTTACTTTTAAACTCAAATTTAACCCTCCAATCTGTTTCGATAAAACAAGCCTATCCAAACTGAAAGGTAAATACAAATGCAAAGCCTGAAACTTAGACTTTCTGATCAAATACCGTTCTTGCAACAAATGCTGAAGGAATCGTGTAGCCAACCAGCGCTTCCACAACAGCAATGACACGGCCGATGCCGATTGGGGAGATATCCCCATAACCTACCGAAAACAGAGTGATCGCACTAAAATAAAGGCAGGTCTCGACTTTCGACAAGACATCATTCTCGGCAATATACTCTTCCTCAACCAGCACAGGATGACCTTCCGAGTCTATCAGGAAATAAATCAGCCCAAATCCAATCATGACAGTTGCGTATATAATGGCCAGGACAAAAAAGTTTTCAGCCGATACTTTTTTTCCCTTGATTTTATCCGGAATGAACAACTCCCTGAGGCTCAAAACGATGCAAAACACAATGACCAAGATTGAAAAGTAAACTCCCATATTCCTGCCTCTTTTCCGAGCGTCTCTTTCCATCTATACGCATCAGGATTGATTTCTATGCAGGCAAGCCCCCTGGAATTCCTCTTAATTTCCTGCTCCCCGGTAACGTTTCACTCCTTCATTCCAGAGGAAGACAGACAGTCCAAAAAACACTGCACCAATGACAGGCGTAAGGAACGAATAGCCGAACCATTCCTCACGTCCAAGGAAATAAGCCGCCGGATAAACACCGACAAAAGCGAAAGGCAGAATCCAGGTCAGGACAAACCGTATTGCCTGGTTATAGATATCGACAGGATACCGGCCATAGTTCCCAATATTGTACATCATCGGCATAATGGAGGTCCGGGCATCAGCCCAAAAGGAGATACAGGCAATCATGATAAATATGCCCGCATAGACAAACACGCCGCCGAGCACAAGAACAATGAACAAGAAGGGGTCAAACCAGCGGATGCCAAGCCCGAGCTCCCCTCCCGCGTAAAACATGATGGCAATTCCGGTTACCACCCCAAATAATGATTCCAGCTCCATTCTCTCGAGAATAATCTGGAACAAACTGTGAATCGGCCTGGTCAGTATTCGGTCAAGCTCACCTTTGACAATATACCGTTCATTAAAATCCCAAATATTAAAAAAGGAAGAAAAAAGAGCATATGGCACTAGAAAGAATCCATATATAAAAATGATTTCTTCTCTGCTCCAGCCATTTAAAAACTCGGTATGGCCAAAAACGACAAGAATGAAAATCAGATTCACCACCTGAAATAAAAGGTCCGAAAAAATTTCCACCAGTAAATCAGCGCGATATTCCAGCCTGGTCTTCATATATTGGGCTACATATTGAAAAAAGATGGTAACATAAAACATGTCGCCCCTCCTCCAGCAACCAGTTTCAAAAGTACTTCCATTTTAGTCACCCTCCTTGTATAATCAGCTGTTTTTTGGCGATCACCCAAAGCACCTGGATTGGAAGACAGAGCACGATTACCCAGACAAACTGCATCAGCAGTCCGGAATAAGCCTCCTCCATGCTAAAGCTCCCAGTAAAAATCATGCTGGGAATATAGCTGATCCCCTGAAAGGGAAGATATTGCATGACCCCCTGCGCCCAGCCCGGAAAAAAGCTGATCGGAAGGAGCAGCCCGGAGAATAGGTCTATGATGACTCTCTTAGCCCGAATCAGGCCAGCATTATTATATAAGAAAAAAGTTGTGATTCCTGTAAGCAGGTTCAATTGAGTATTAATAAGAAAGCTAAGAAAAATCGAAACGGCAAAAAGGAGCCATGTAAGGCCGTCTGCAGAAAATTCCATGGGGAAAATGAAAGCCACTATGATCATTCCCGGCATCGAAAAGAAAAACAGCCGAAAAATCCCTTCCCCAAGTCCCTGCATCGTCTTCATGCCCAGATAGCTGTATGGGCGGATCAATTCTACCGCTACTTTCCCTTCCTTGATTTCCATTGCCATTTCCCTGTCAATATTGTTGAAGTAAAAGGCACGGGCCATCCAAGCCACAGCCACATAGGTTGTCATCTGTACGGCGGTTAGGCCTTCAATATCACTTTTACCGCCATAAATAGCATTCCAGAGAAAATAATAAGCACCGATATTGATGCTGTAGATCAAGATTCCCGTATAATAATTGGTTCGGTAGGCAAGCATCATTAAAAAACGGATGCGGATCATTTCAAGATACTTGTCCATCACGCCATTCCTCTTTCATAAATATTGCGGATAATTTCTTCCGTGGACGGTTCATTGATTTTGACGTCCTTCACCTTGTAACCTGCTACGGTTCTTGCTATGACTTGTGAAACCGATTCTTCATCATCACCGGTCAGAGCAGTGAATACTTGATTCTTCTCATCCAGATCCCATTTTACCTGGAGGCCTGAAGTCAGTTCTTCCAAACGGGATAGTTCAGCCCTTTCCAGGAACTCGAATTGGATTTCCTTTCCTTCTGCCCAGTGTTCTTTTAAGCTCTTTAAAGCACCATCGTAAATGATGTTTCCTTCATCTAGCATGATCACCCGTTCACACAACGCTTCAATATCAGTCAGATCATGGGTTGTCAGCAGGATGGTGGTATTATATTTTTCATTAATCTCCTTAAGGAAATCGCGGATTTTAAGCTTTACCAGTACATCCAGGCCAATCGTTGGCTCATCGAGGAACAAAAGCGGCGGGTTATGAATTAAGGCTGCTGCAAGCTCACAGCGCATCCTCTGTCCCAATGAGAGCTTCCTGACGGGTTTGTCCAAAAGAGGCTCAATATCAAGGGTCTTGATGACATGGTCCATATGATCGTTATAATCGGCATCCGAAACCTTATAAACCTTTTTTAACAGCCTGAAGGATTCCTGTACGGCAATATCCCACCAAAGCTGTGACCTCTGGCCAAATACTACTCCAATCGTCTGCACAAACCGTTCTCTTTCCTTATGAGGATTCATGCCATTTACAATAATTTTTCCTGAAGTTGGTGTCAGGATGCCTGTCAGCATTTTGATTGTCGTGGACTTGCCTGCTCCGTTTTCACCAATATAACCTACCATTTCTCCCTGCTTTACTTGAAAGCTAATATCATTTACTGCAGGGACGATTTTATAATTCCGTGTAAAGAGATCCCGGAACGCTCCCTTTAGCCCTGATCGGCTTGAATAAGCCTTAAATTCTTTCCTGAGGTCCTGTACCTGGATGGCGTCCATCTAAAAATTCCTCCTGTCCTTCCACATCCTAAAAAGCTAGTTTAGCCAATCTCTTCGATGATGACAACCTTCAGAACTTATAAGATATGGTATGATAGAACGGATTGATGTTGAGGAGGTTTACCATGGAAAGACCAAATTCAGAAAGACTACATAAAGAAGCACTGGAACATATTGTCGGAGGTGTCAACAGCCCTTCCCGCTCCTATAAAGCAGTCGGAGGCGGTGCCCCCGTGGCTATGGAACGGGCTCAGGGAGCTTATTTCTGGGACGTAGATGGAAATCAGTACATTGATTATCTTGCAGCTTATGGCCCCATCATCACTGGCCATGCGCATCCGCATATTACACAGGCAATCAAAAAAGCGGCGGAAACCGGCGTACTGTACGGAACACCAACACCTCACGAAGTAAAATTTGCAAAAATGTTGAAAGAGGCCATGCCTGCCCTTGATAAGGTCCGGTTTGTCAACTCGGGCACTGAAGCGGTCATGACAACCATCCGGGTAGCCCGTGCCTATACGGGACGGGACAAGATCATCAAGTTTGCGGGCTGCTACCACGGCCATTCAGACCTTGTCCTTGTCGCCGCTGGTTCAGGCCCCTCCACTCTGGGCACCCCAGACTCTGCGGGCGTTCCAAAATCTATTGCCCAGGAAGTCATTACCGTCCCTTTCAATGATATTGAACCGCTTAAGGAAGCCCTTGAAAAATGGGGCAGTGAGGTTGCAGCCGTCCTGGTTGAGCCAATTGTCGGCAACTTTGGCATTGTGGAGCCAAAGCCTGGTTTTCTTGAACAGGTCAATGAATTGACACATCAGGCAGGCGCCCTTGTGATCTATGATGAAGTCATCACTGCTTTCCGTTTTATGTACGGAGGAGCACAGGATTTACTGGGAGTGAAGCCTGACCTTACGGCTTTAGGGAAAATTATCGGCGGAGGCCTTCCAATCGGAGCCTACGGCGGCCGGGCAGATATTATGGAAAAGGTGGCACCGCTGGGGCCTGCCTACCAGGCCGGGACAATGGCGGGAAATCCGGCTTCGATCCTCTCGGGGATTGCCTGCCTTGAAGTGCTGAAACAGGATGGTGTTTACGAGTACCTTGATCATCTTGGCGAGATGCTGGAAAGAGGAGTGGCAGAGTCGGCGAAAAAATACGATGTGCCGATAACCATTAACCGCCTGAAAGGTGCAATGACCGTTTACTTCTCAACCGAAAAAATTGAGAACTACGAGCAGGCAGAAAACTCCGATGGGGAATTATTTGCCCGCTTCTTCAAGCTTATGCTGAACCAGGGCATCAACCTTGCTCCTTCAAAATACGAGGCCTGGTTCCTGACAATCGCACATACCGAAGAGGATATTGAAGCGACATTGCATGCTGTTGACAATGCATTTTACCAACTGATGAATGAATAAACATACGTCTTTTTATGCAAGACAGGAGCTTTCTCCGGCTCCTGTTTTTTTGATAAACAACTTGAAAACGTTTACAAAACGCGCAGGGATGCAGGGGTAATAGGTGTCGCAATTATCCAACTTATTGCATAATTAATTGATTTCTGAAAATTCATATGTTAAAATAAGTTTACTTTTCTGTTGTTTTTTTCTATCTATCAATCATTCTTCATTCGCCATAATTTACCACCTTTCTTATTATTCAACGCAGCCCCCGATTAGAATTTTGCCCTAGTATTCGCCTTGCCTATTCGAGATTATTTCAGGAGGTGAACCGGCTTAAAGGAGTTCCCTTTTATAGCCGTAATCTATGAACCTACAATGGAGTCCATCCTTATTCAAAGACTTTCAGCACCACGAGCACGATGCCTGCGGGATCATCGCGAGCATAGAAAAAAAGAAAGTTCCTACACGGGAAAATATTTTCCACTGTATCGACGGCCTGGTTACCATGAACCATCGTGCTGGCTTTATCAATGGAGAAGGTGATGGAGTTGGTATCCATATAGATATCCCACGTGCGCTTTGGAAAGAAAAACTTGAAGCTGCCGGAGCGGATCCTTCTGCAGCAGATAAGCCTGATTTTGTCGTCGGCCATGTTTTCATTGCCCGTGATGTCAATATAGCGGCAGTCAAAGCTGGGCTTACTGAAAAGCTTCACCAAGCCGGGATGGAACTTCTTTTTGAATCAGACAACGTAACAGACTCATCTGCCCTCGGCCCGATTGCCATTCAGGAAAACCCGTTTTTCTGGCAGTTTGCTTGCCTTGCGGCCCAAACTGGTGCTGAACTATCAAAAACAGTATTCAATATAATCATAGATTTTGAAGAGGATGCTCATGTACATGTAGCTTCCTTAAGTCAGCACCATGCTGTCTACAAAGTAATGGGTGCAGGAGACATACTGCCTAAATACTATCATGACCTGGGAAACCCGCTGGTGGCTTCCACGATGACTCTTGGACATAATCGTTACTCAACAAATACACTTTCGAGCTTTTTCCGTGTCCAGCCCTTCAGTGTCCTCGGCCATAATGGGGAAATCAATACAATCGCCAGGCTTCGTGAAGAAGCTAGGATGGTAAATGTTCCGCTTGTCAGGGATGGAAGCGACTCCCAGGACCTTAGCAGAGCATTGGAAACGTTCATCTGCCGGGATGGCTATTCGTTATTTGAAGCAATGGACCTGATGTTCCCTCCGATTGTAAACGAGATTAAAGCGTACCCTGAACATCTTCAGGACTTATATACTTATATCAGGGAAGCATGGGGACATTTTGCCCAGGGGCCGGCGGGAATTATCTCCCGATTTGGAGACGAAGCAGTTTTTAGCGTAGATGCCCTCGGACTTCGACCATTATGGATGGTTGAAATTCAGGATTCCTATTTATTCTCGTCAGAGCCTGGCATTGTTCCGTCCAGCGACTATGCCGGTGAGCCTAAGCCGCTGTCACCTGGTGAAAAGGTTGGCTTGAAATGGGAAGGTGATGCCATCAAGGTATTTGAGCATCATGAGTTCCAGACAGAAGTATTCGCGCGCTTCTCAGACCGAATTGAATTTATCAATTCCCGTACCCGTCTCACTGCACCGAACATGGATAAAACAGTGGCAATCAGCTATCCAGATAAAATCCATAATGGACAATACAAAGCCTTTGGCTGGGAACGCGACCATGTCCAGTTAGTGGAGCAGATGGCCGAAAAGGGGATCGAGCCGATCCGTTCGCTCGGTCACGATGCGCCGCTTGCTGCCCTTAATCCTGAGCGCCGAAACGTTGCGGACTTTCTTAAAGAAAGCGTTGCAGTCGTTACAAACCCCGCGATTGACCGGGACCGTGAAACGGAGCACTTCTCAACCAGAACCATTATCGGTAAGCGGCCTTCCCTTTTTGGCAAGGAACAAACTGATTGCGTTGTGGAGCTTTCGGCCCCGCTCTTAATTGAAGGGACTGCAGGTTTCGACTGTTCGCTGGAAACTGGCCAGCCAAGCGTCGACCAGCTTGTCCATCACTTTCAGAAAAACAAACTTGCCGCTTATCTAGAAATAGTATTCACAAAGGAAGAAAGCATTCCGCAGGCACTTGAGAGATTGGCCTCTGAAGCAATTTCTGCCGTCAAAAGTGGAAAGTCCCTAATTGTTCTGGATGATGCAAAATCCCATCAGGATGGTTTGTGGCTCGACCCTCACCTTGTCACCTCTGCGATTGATAAGTCATTGGCTGAGGCCGGGCTGAGAAGGGACTGCTCCCTCCTCCTCCGGTCCGCAGCCATTCGGTCCCTGCATGATATCATTACCGTACTAGGCTTGGGAGCCGATCTTGTCAGTCCTTACTTTATGTTCACCACAGTTGCGGGAGATACGGTCAAGCCGCTTGTCAATCTTTACAATGCTCTGATAAAGGGGCTTGAAAAGGTCATCTCGACAATTGGAATCCATGAACTTCGCGGATATGGCCGCTTGTTCTCGGCGATTGGACTTAATACGGAGGTTTCTGATTATCTTAACATTGTGAACTTCTTTGGCTCGGATCAACTAAGCTTTGGATTCGAACATTTGAAAGAGGATGCACTGGCAAGGGCTGCCGTTTACCAAAATGAAAAGGAACGCATCGGGAAGACCTTCCATTTGTTCCCGCGAATCTGGAAGGCCATCGGCGAGGTTGCCTCAACCGGAGACTATACGGCTTACCGGGAAAAAATTACTGAACAGGAAGAAACCAACCCGACAACGATCCGCCACTTAACCGCCCTGAAAAAGGCATCTTCCTCCGCTCTTGCTGCAGAGGAGGTTGATATCAGTGTCGGAGATCACAGCCTTCCGTTTATCATTGCTTCAATGTCCTTTGGTTCTCAAAATGAAGTAGCATTCCGTGCTTATGCCGAAGGGGCCGACCGTCTGAATATGGTTTCCATGAATGGCGAGGGCGGTGAAATTAAAGATATGCTTGGAAAATACCCGCGCACTCGCGGCCAGCAGGTGGCATCCGGACGTTTTGGCGTAAACGCTGAGTTGCTAAACTCATCCAACCTCCTTGAAATCAAGATCGGGCAGGGAGCGAAACCCGGCGAGGGCGGACACTTGCCAGGTTCCAAGGTAACCGCGAAAATCGCCGAGGCCCGTAATGCGACCATCGGTTCAGATTTAATCTCGCCTTCCAATAATCATGATATTTATTCAATCGAAGATCTTGCTCAAATGATTCATGAACTTAAAACGGCCAATGATAAGGCTAAGGTGGCCGTCAAGGTCCCTGTTGTTCCAAACATCGGAACAATTGCTGTCGGCATAGCCAAAGCCGGTGCTGATATCATCACTCTCAGCGGATTTGACGGCGGGACGGGAGCCGCAAGAATCCACGCTCTTCAACATGTAGGACTACCGGTGGAAATCGGCGTCAAGGCAGCGCATAATGCCCTTCTCGAGGCCGGCCTTCGGGATTCAGTCGAGCTTTGGGCAGATGGCGGGATCAAGAGTGCTCTTGATGCGTTGAAAGTGATGCTCCTTGGGGCCAACCGAATTGGATTTGGAACCCTCGCCATGCTTTCAATTGGCTGTACGACCTGCCGCGGATGCCACCTTGATACTTGCCACGTTGGCATTGCAACCCAAATTGATTCTGAAGCACAGGCGAAGGAACATGGTCTCCGACGCTTTGTTCCAAGGCAATTTGATCTTGCTGTCCAAGGAATCATGAATCTGTTCGGAGCGTTTGGAAGCGAACTGAAGGCTCTGGCTGCCTCAGTCGGCATCAAAGACCTCCAGGATGCAGTCGGCCGTTCTGACCTCCTGGAACAGGCAAGAGGCAGCGACCTGCTTGACCTTACGTATTTGCTCAAACCGCTTGAGGTATCACATCTTTATTACCAGGAGGCCGCTGTTGCTCTTGAAGGCATGCAGCTCCAGGTTGCAGCAGGTGCGGAATATCTTGATGCAATCGATGAAGAGCTTCATCAATCACGGGAATTCAGCAGTATCAACTCAACACAGCGTGTATTGGCAAGCCGGGTCAGCGGACATCGGGTCAGCGGCCGTCTTGATGGTTCATACCGGCAGATGCCCCCTGTCTCCCTTCGATACAAAGAGTCAATATTAGGAAACGGACTTGGAGCCTACAACACAGATGGAATTTCAATTGAAGTCGATGGCGGCGGCCAGGATGGTGTTGGCAAGACTTCATTTGGCGGAAATATCTTGATTTTAAAATCCAGAGGGAAAGACGGCCGATACTATAATGGATCTGTAGGCAAGGGATTTGGTTACGGAGCACAAAAAGGACTCCTGCTTGCTCAGGGAAATGCTGACGCTCGTGCCGGAATCCGTCTCTCAGGGGCAGATATGATCATTGGAGGGCTCATCGAGAAGCCAATTCCGGAAATAGAACGTGGGAATATTGGATCCAGTGCGAATATCAAAGGTTTTGCGTTTGAGTATATGACAAATGGAAGAGGCTTGGTGCTCGGGGATCCCGGTCCATGGATCTGTGCAGGTATGACCGGAGGAGTCGTCTATCTTCGCCATCAGCCTGACATGGGGCTTACAAAAGAAGCAATCCACAGACGTATTGCTAAAGGGGCGAAGGTTTCAGTAGAGCCACTTTCCTCCAAAGGAAAGAGCGATATTGAAGAAATGCTTGGACAATATCTTGAGTTAATGAGACGTAATGGCCAGGATATTGAAGCCGCTATGCTTGGAGACCTCCTTGCCAATCCGGAAGACCACTTCCTTCAGGTAGTACCTGTAAAAGAACAAGCAGATCCTTCTGTTTCAACTGAATGATTCAATACAAAGAAAAGCGGTCATTGGCCGCTTTTCTTTGTACCCAATTAAGCTTCCGCTCACTTCCCTGCACTATTTATTCCACCCATCCATAAATTTCATAAATATTTTCCTTGAACTTCCTTCTTAACCCATGTATAGTACAATATTGTTTAGCTTTGGAACAAACCGTTAAAAGTATAAGAGTAGGATGTTTCTAACACTCCCTTTTTACGGAAAGAAGAAAGGAAATTCATACATGAAACTTGGAGCCCGCATATTAAAAACGGGAATTGCCATTATTTTAGCGTTGTTTCTTGCACAATTTTTAGAACTGCCTTCTCCTGTATTTGCAGGCATTGCTGCTATTTTCGCCGTTCAGCCTACCATTTACAGGTCCTATCTGACGGTTATCGAACAGATACAGGGAAATCTCATCGGTGCCGTCATCGCCGTGGTATTTGTACTGACGCTCGGGAATAACTTTTTTATTGTAGGTCTTGCAGCCATCCTTGTCATTACCTTAAATCTTAAATTAAGGCTTGAAAATACGATTTCATTATCACTCGTCACTTTAATAGCGATTATGGAGACGCCTGGGGAGGAATTTATCGGGTTTGCGATGATCCGTTTCTCCACGATTATGCTGGGAGTAGCAGCGGCCTTTATCGTTAACCTGGTTTTCCTTCCTCCAAGGTATGAAAATAAACTTTATAATAAAAATGCCAGCCTGACAGAGGAAATTACCAGGTGGATCAGGATTAGCACCAGGCATGCTTCCGAGCATCAGCTGCTTAAAGCGGATAT
Organism: Mesobacillus foraminis; assembly: GCF_004340465.1. GTDB lineage: Bacteria > Bacillota > Bacilli > Bacillales > Cytobacillaceae > Mesobacillus_B > Mesobacillus_B foraminis. The sequence continues at coordinate 13,498 of NZ_SLVV01000019.1, forward strand.
CGAAAAATTGCGCGAAGGCATTATCAGGCTGGAAAACCTTTATATGATGTATAAAGAAGAACGGGATTATTTTAAGAGGAACAGCCTCGTCAAGTCCCGGAAGCTGGTTGTCTACAGACAAATGATTACCGCTACGAAAAGATCCCTGGATACGCTCAAAAGACTGCACCGTTATGAAAATGAAATTCACCAGATGCCTGAAAAATTCCAGGAAGTCATTCAGCATCAGCTTGACTGCCTGATTAACCATCATGAACAGGTGATGTTAAAATTTATCGGGAAAATAAAGCCTGAGACTTCTTATATGGAAGGGCAGGTTTGCCTTAATAAAAAGCAGCTTCTGGAGTTATTTCTTGCGCAGCAAAAACAGCTTGCCGGCACCGGGGGACCAAGTCTCTACCATATGATGCAGCTTGTCTCAAACATTATGGAATATGGTGAACAGGTCGAGCACCTTGATACTTTGATCACCAGTTTTCAGTCCTACCATACCGAAGATAACCATGTGACTGTAGAACCGAATGCTGATGAATAGAAAAACAGCAGCCAATCCATATTGGCTGCTGTTTTTTGTTTAATTTTCAAGCTGCTGGACCTGGAACAACTTATGATAGCCGCCCCCGAGCGCCATCAACTCCTCATGAGTCCCCACTTCTTTTATCTCCCCATGGTCAATCAGAACAATACGGTCTGCATGAGTAATAGTCGAGAGACGATGTGCTACAATGAAGGTTGTCCTGTCTTTGGCCAGTGTTTCGAGAGCTTCCTGGATGAGATGCTCGCTTTCCAGATCAAGCGCCGATGTTGCTTCATCCAGGATTAATATTGGAGGATTCTTTAAAAAGACGCGGGCAATGGCCACTCTCTGCCTTTGGCCTCCTGAAAGCTTTACTCCTCGTTCTCCCACCTTTGTATCATAACCCTCAGGAAGGGCAGTGATAAAATCATGGGCATTCGCTGCGCGGGCCGCCTCCATTACGGCTTCATCACTTGCTTCCGGATTGCCGAGAAGAATATTTGTCTTGACCGACTCGCTAAACAGGATATTATCCTGAAGGACCATTCCGATTTTGTCGCGGAGGGATTGTACTTTAAGAGTACGGATATCCTTGCCATCAAGCAGAATCTCCCCCTCCGTCACATCATAAAACCGGGGAATCAGACTGACGAATGATGATTTTCCCCCTCCGCTCATGCCGACGAGAGCAATGGTTTCGCCTTTCTTAACCTCCAGGTTAATATTTTTCAGAACTGTTTCCTCATCTTTATCATAAGAAAAACTTACATTTTTGAAGGTGATATCTCCGTTGACCTTTTGAAGGTCCGTGGAATTGGGTTCATCCACAATGTCATATTTTTCATCCATGAACTCAAACACCCTGTCCATCGAAGCAATCGACTGTGTCAGTGTATTGGAGGAATTCACCAATCTGCGAAGCGGATTATAGAGCTTATCAATATAGGCAATAAATGCCATCATTGTCCCAATGGAAAGTTCCCCATTGACCGCCTGGTAACCTGCGTAGCCGATTACGATAAGCGGAGCAACATCTGTAATCGTATTGACAACAGCAAATGCTTTTGCATTCCAGCTGGTATGGTCCAAAGCCTTTTCCAGAAAATTTCTGTTCTGCTGATCAAATTGCTTCTGCTCGTAGTCTTCAAGTGCAAAGCTTTTCACAAGAGATATTCCAGCGACCCGTTCATGCAGATAGCTTTGCACTTCCGCGAGTGCCTGTGACCGGACCCTGGTTAAATTTCTCAGGTTGCCAAAGAAATACCGCACAGAGAACGCGTATAGCGGAAACAGGATCAGCGAAACAAGGGTTAGCGATACATCCATAGTAAACATAATGCAAACAGCAATGACGATAGTGGCAACATCAAGCCATAAATTCATCAGACCCGTAATGACAAAAGTTTTGGTCTGTTCCACATCATTGATGACCCTGGAAATAACTTCTCCTGCCCGTGTATTAGCGTAATATTTAAAGCTTAATTTCTGAAGATGCGTAAATAACCTGTCCCTGATATCATACAGGATCCTGCTGGCTGTCCACTGGGCAAAATACTGGCGGTAATATTCAATCGGCGGACGCAGGACGACAAAAATGACGATCATGATGCCCATTACTGTCAAAAGCTTGCTTGATTTATCTGCATTCGACAATGAATCATTTTGGACGACATCATCTACGACAAATTTAATCAGCAATGGAATTAACAGGGGGATGGCAAATTTCAGGATCCCAATGATAACGGTCCCAATAATTTGCCATCGATAAGGTTTGACGAATTGTAAATATCTGTTTATACTACTCATTTCTTCCCCCTATCAAATACTTGTTTTCTTTACGATAACCAAATAAAAACCTGTTGAAACACTCAACAGGTGATTTTAAAGCAGAAGCGCCTGGTAAGCCCAGCGGAACGATTGTCTTCCAAAGGGGAGTGCGTTAAATTGGAGGGGCCAGCCGCAGGAGCTTGTATAATCGACAGGCAACATTCTCGATCTGGCTGGCGCTTAAAGGCCAATGGACTGCAGTCCCTGGCCTCTCACAAGGGTGAATCTATATAAGACTCAACGTCTGTATGTCAAATAACGCTCGTACCAAATGTCAATGAAATCAGGCGAGAAGGGACCTTTCCTTTGCCTGATCCATTTAATCAGCTTCTCGACATTGAATTTCAAGATCTGGTCAATTACTTCAGGATATTGCATTTCTTTACGGTGCCGCTCGTATTCATCCTCGTCCAGGAGGTTGAATGTCATGTCTGGAAACACCTTAATATCGAGGTCATAGTCAATATACTTCAATGCTTCTCCATCAAAAATAAATGGCGAACTGAGATTGCAGTAATAATATACCCCATCTTCCCGGATCATCCCGATGACATTGAACCAATGCTGGGAATGGAAATAACAGATTGCGGGTTCCCTTGTTATCCAGGTTCTTCCGTCGGACTCTGTAACGACAGTCCGGTCATTCCCGCCAATCACAAGATTCTGGGTACCCTTTAAGATGGTCGTTTCCTCCCAGACTCTATGGATGTGCCCATTATGTTTATAGCTATGTATTTGGACCGACTCTCCCTCGTTGGGTACGCCCATTGTTTCTCCCCTACTTTCCTTTCCTGGAGCTTTGCAACCTATCCTTGTATATGAATCTAAAAAAATAACCGACAAAAGGTAACAAAACGATTCCTTTTTTTTATTATTATAACGGTTCATGAAAGAATTTAAAACAAAAGAGCCACCCTTTTTCATTCAGGCGGCTTAAATAAGTATCCTTTTTATACATTTAGGGGATTTATTTTATTAAAATATTCATTTCCTGATACGTTCGGATCACTTCTTCTGTCTGTTCCTCAAAAACCCGGTGGATGTCCTTAAGTTCATCCTTCATCCGGTCAATTTCTTCACGGACTTCATCAAGCTCAGCATTTTGCCTAAGCGTAATCAGCTGCTTTTCAATTTGCTGGCAGCGTTCCAGTTCGGATTGCAAATATAAAAGCTTATCCATTGTCTTCATTTGGGTCGATACCAATTCATTAAACTGATCCATCATCTGCCACCGCCTGAAATAGATTTTACTAAATTATGTATTCGCGGAAGATTGGATTTCCTCCTTTGACAAGTTCTGTTGAGCCATGAAAACCTTTGTCGAACAACAAAAAGAAGAACACTCTTCACAAGGAAGAGTGCCCTTCTATGTTATGTTACTAAAATTAGCTCTGGCCGAATTGTCCGGAGTTTTGATTCTTTCTAGCTTCAGCTTGCTGGTTTTGCTGTCTTACTTGTTGAGCGCTTGTTTGGCTTTCAAGTCCGAATTCAGTGCCGAATTGGCCTTGTCCAGATTGCGCTGATAAACCAGCTCCACCTTGTGCAGATTGAGCATTTTGGCGTCTTACCTGCTGAGCGTTTGTCTGGCTTTCAAGTCCAAATTCTGTAGCGAATTGGCCTTGTCCAGATTGCGCTGATAAACCAGCTTGAGAAGAAGAACCACCAAAAGAACCACCTTGTGCAGATTGAGCATTTTGGCGTCTTACTTCAGCCGCGTTTGTTTCACTAGCGAATTCAGTGCCGAATTGACCAGCTCCACCTTGTGCAGATTGAGCGTTTTGCTGCCTTACTTGCTGAATGTTGGTACCAGACTGTGTTGGGTTTTGTCTGTTTGCCATTGTTATCACCTCCACGAATCTTAATATAACCAGACCCGGGAAGTGATATCCTAATTTTTTTGACCAAATAAAACCAGTATAAATTCCCGATGATTGGGTTAATTTGGTATCGATTTAGTGAGAAAACTGGAAATAAATTTAAACGAGTAGGGAGATTCCTCCATCCACAATAATGGTCTGCCCTCGAATCATATCCGAACCGTCATTTAATAGGAACATGACTGCATGGACGATGTCTTCAATCTCGACCATTTTACCTGCGGGTGTTTTTTCCCTAGCCTCGGCAAGCATTTCTTCTCTGTTTGGAAAATGGGCGAGAGCTTCCGTGTCCACCGCGCCGCCTGAAACTGCATTGACAACAATATTTTTAGCGGCAAGTTCAACAGCCAGATAGCGGGTCAGAGCTTCTAGCGCCGCTTTTGAAACACCGACGGCCGTGTAATTTTCCAGATACCGGATGGAGCCAAGCGAACTGATGCTGACAATTTTGCCTTTGCCTGATTTCTCCATAAGTTTCGCAGCTTCCTGGGCACAAAATAACAGTGCCTTACTGTTGATGTTCATCGTCCAGTCCCAGTGGTTTTCTTCCAGCTCCATTGCCGGCCTTTGCACACCGGAGGCTGCATTATTCACAAAAATATCGAGACGGCCAAATTCAGCCTCAATCTGTTCAAACATGGCTTTGATTTTACCGACATCTCCTACATTTGCTTTAACCACGAGGGCTTTTCTTCCAAGTGCCTCTATTTCTTCGGCTGTTTCAAGTGCAGCCTTTTTGCTGCGGGCATAATTGATGACAAGGTCATATCCTTCTTTGGCCAGACGGAGAGCAATTGCTTTGCCAATCCCCCGGCTGCTTCCTGTAACTAGTGCAACTTTATTTGTCATTTTTCTGTTCCTTTCTATCCATTTTGTTTCATTTTATCGCTTGCAGGTATATATGACAATGTAGGAACGAACACTAAACTACACAGATGATAAGGAAGGATGGGATCGAAATGTATGTTGGCAGGGATATGACCGAGTTGACGATGATGCCCAAAACAGAATGGAAGGACAGCGAACTTGCCTTTTTCCACCACTCCATGCAGCAGGTTGTGCCTTATTTGAACTCGGAGGGTCAGTCTCTTCATCGGAAAATCATTGAGGAAATTGAAAGGCGGGGCGGCCTGAACCGCAATGAGGCTGATTATACCCACGGAACTAAAGTCAGCTACGATTAAAAAGGTCAAAAAAATGAGGCTGTTATTCACAGCCTCACTTTATTTCACCTGTTTCCCGATATAGCCTCAAAATTCTCTGGTGGGAAACCGGAAAAGCGAACTCATCTATTTCATCCAAAGATACTAATCTTAAGTCTGATGCTTCCTTTATTTGTCCCTGAATGGTTCCGGTAAATACATGAAGATTCCAAATGAGGTGTGAAAAAACATGTTCAATTCTGCCCAGCATTTCGCCTAAAGTTATCCCAGTTTCATACTGGTCTTTAAAATAATCAGCAAATTGTTCTTTTTCGCTCCTAAACTCAAGATTTACTTCTGTAGTTGGAAACTCCCAGAGATTGGCCAGCAGCCCGGTATCAGGCCGCTTTCGAATAAGCAGCTTCCCTTCATGATTTCTCAGGACTGCAGCCGTCAGTTCAACAGGCCGCTGTTTTTTCTTTTTGGTTTTCACAGGCAATTCGTCTTGTACTCCTTCATTAAACGCCTGACAATGGTCCCTGACCGGGCAAAGCAGGCAGGAGGGTGAGGTTGGCGTACAAATCAGGGCACCGAGCTCCATCATAGCCTGGTTAAAATAAGATGGATTTTCATGGGAAATCAGCTCCCGTACCGCTTCTTCAAATATCCTGCGTGATGCGGGTTTCGCAATGTCATCCCAAATCAAGAGGATTCTGGATAATACACGCATGACATTGCCATCAACAGCAGGTTCTGGCTTTGCATAAGCGATGCTTAAGATGGCACCTGCTGTATATGGCCCTACCCCTTTTAAGGCCGAAATCTCTTTCGGTGAGTCTGGGACGATTCCATTATATTTTTCCTGAACCTCTTTTACAGCACTTTGGAGGTTCCTCACTCGTGAATAATAGCCCAGCCCTTCCCAGGCTTTCAGCACTTTTTCTTCATCCGCCTCTGCGAGTGCATCTAAGGATGGAAATTGCTCTAAAAACCGATTAAAATAGGGAATGACAGTATCCACTCTCGTTTGTTGAAGCATAACTTCGGATACCCAGATTTTATAAGGATCCCGATCTTTTCTCCAAGGTAAATCTCTCTGCTCTTTCTCGAACCATCCTATAAGATCTTCGCGAAAGGATGGTATATCCATTTCTTCTAGATTTTTCATGGTGACGCTCATCCTCCACGTGTTAAACAAACAGTATTTTTGGGAATATAATAAAAACGTTCCCGTTTAAAATTTCTTTTTCAACCTTACTAAGGTAAACCATTATTTCTTTTGGTACAAGGGAATAGTATATTAGGTAACCATTTTCCTGATTTAGGAGGTATTTTCCTTGGATACAGGAACACACATTGTAATGGGGCTCGCTTTGGGAGGGCTGGCAACACTCGATCCCGTTGTGGCTGGAAGTACGGCGACAGCGAGCAGTGTTTTAGCCGCTACCATCATCGGGTCGCAAATACCGGATATTGATACAGTATTAAAACTAAGGAATAATGCTGTATATATAAGGAATCACAGAGGGATTACCCACTCGATACCAGCCGTGCTTCTTTGGCCAGTGCTGATTACGGGAGTTATTTATCCGTTCAACCCTGAAGCCGATTTGCTCCATCTATGGCTATGGACGTTTCTGGCAGTCTTTCTCCATGTGTTTGTCGATATCTTTAATTCTTATGGAACACAGGCATTGCGGCCATTCACCTGCAAATGGGTAGCCCTTGGCGTCATCAATACATTTGACCCATTTATTTTCGCCATCCACGTGGCGGGCCTTTTCCTTTGGGTATTCGGATCACATCCAGGCTATACGTTCCTTGCCGTTTATGCGCTGATCATCATCTATTACCTTCACCGCTTTTATTATAAGGGCAAGCTTACAAAAATTGTGAAGGAAATGATTCCAGATGCAACGGACATCATTATTGCACCGACAATGAAAAACCATGAATGGCGAATTGCTGTCATGACGGAAAAGCAGTTCTTTGTTGGAAGGGCACACAGGGTTCATGTCAGAATCCTTGATCAGTATAGCAGGGTTCCAGTCCCTGATACCCCGGTTTTAAAGGCTGCCAAAAAAGATTCAAATCTTTCCGCCTTCCTCTCCTTTTCTCCAGTCTATCGCTGGGAAATGGATGAATTCGATGACCACTATGAAGTAAGATTCATTGACCTGCGATACAGGAGCAATGGACATTATCCATTTGTGGCAGTGGTGAAACTGGACTTGGATCTGAATATTCTCAGCTCTTATACCGGGTGGATTTACAGTGAAGAGAAGCTTCGCAAAAAGCTGGAGTTCATTCCAGGGTAACTCCATCAGCCATAAAAAAAGCGATGCCTGTACCGGCATCGCTTCAGTTTGTCGACAAAAGAGGTTTGGAATAGTCTCATTCCGAACCCCTTTTTTGATTTTATTGTGTTTTTACCTCTTGTATAATGACCCTCATTTCAGGCTCCTAGGCCATAATTCGACCTCTCCATGTCCAATTGGCCATCTTTTTCAGGTTCAAGGCAGCGAAAGTAAGCATCGCCTGCATCGACAATATTTTTTAAATCACCTTAGAGTTGTCCAATGTATGCCATGCTTTTCTTTTGCATCTGCGAATATCCGCTCGGTGGTTTCCTTCCGTTTCGAAAAATGTTTTTTACTTCTTGTTTATGCATCAGGTGGGCGCCTTCTTTTTTTGAAAGCATCTTCATCACCTAAACGTTTTATATTTCCATTTTAAAATAAGCTTGGTGTTACTGCCACATTGACTAATAGAACCCTGTTGATTGGAGTGGAAGGCGTGAAGACTCCTTCGGGATCAGCGGGACAGGTGAAACCCCGCAGGAGCAGCAGCGACGAGGAGGCTTACCGCCCGCTCCGCGGAAAGCAAAACGCCTGGAACGGAAGTCAACAGCCCATTTATACAACCAGACAAAATAAAAAAAGACTGTGACAACCTCGATTTTCATCGAGAGTTTGTCCACAGTCTGAAGCGATGCCCATACCGGCATCGCTTTTTTAATGCAGCTTTTTTCCATCCTGCTCAAGGTAATGTTTATAATTGGGGTTCTTTGCAACAAATTCATGAAGAGTCTTCCCGTGCTGCTCAATCCACTGGCGGACAACCTTTTCCGTCATTTCACTGCCTTTGTACTCTCTCCCCGCCTTGGCTGAAGTTGTTTCAAAGTCATCCCACAATAACTCAACCCATGTTAAAGCTTGTTGGTAAGAGATCTGATTGTTCTTCTCAAGAAGCAGGCTGGCAAGTCTTTCATGGTAGTCGTTCATCATTTCTCACCTCATTACAAAATATGCCGTACTAATGTCAGTGCTCCAAAGTCATACTATAAGAGCGTGAGTTTTGGCTGACGCATACAATCACCTTTTCAAGGAGGACATTATGCGAAATAAAGCTAATCATTTTCCAAATATGAACACAAGCCGCTTTGAAGGTGAACCCCGCGCGAAAGTAGCATACAATTCCAGAAGAGCCGATGGGTCCATCAATACCCATCCTCAGGAAAGAATGCGCGCTTCCGGCAACAGGAAAAGCAATACAGCTGATTTTTAGATGATTCCTCGGGCAAAACTGGCTGAACCTAGTTTTGCTCGAGTCTTTTCAATAAACTTATCGGCAAAGCTTCTTCCTTCCCATTTCCGCTTAAGCGGTATCCCCAGGCAAAAACACCATTTAGATAATTTATTTTAAAATAGCTCCCTGGATCTCCATCCACTTCATAAATCTCACCGGATTTAAAGTCCTCCGGATTCAGAAGATACGCTTTTGCCATCGCAGCCTTCCGTTCAAGAACGGCAAGCTCATTCACCATTCCGTGCTGTTCGGCTTTTCTGGCCTTTTCAGTAAGAGCAGCGATTTCCTGCTTTAATTCATATTCATTCAATTCACTATATCGTTTTTCCCGCTGCATTTTTTTCACTCCCAGTTTCTTGTCAGTTTAATCTTAGCTGATTTGGAGTAATTAATAAAGAAAACCATCCATAAGGGGGCACGCCAGCATGAAATCAATTATTGTCACAGGCGCCGGTTCTGGGCTTGGGAAAGAACTGTCTATATCCTTTGCCCAGAAAGGCTATCATTTAATCCTTGCAGGCAGGACAGAAAAGTCCCTTACCAAAACAAAAACGGAAATTGAACAAAATGATGGCAAGGCTTCTTCTCTAGAATTGGATATCCGGAATCCTGAAGATGTAAAAGAAAAGCTGCTCATTTTAAATAAAGATTTTGATTTATACGGTTTGATTAACAATGCAGGAGTTGGGTTTTTCGGACCATTCCTGGAAAGCTCCGACCAGGAATTGGAGGATACATTCTCCACGAATGTGCTGGGGACACTCCACATGACTAAGGCCATCCTTCCCTATCTGCTAAAAACGAATGAAGGGTTAGTGATGAATATTATCTCTACAGCCGGGCTCCGTGGAAAAAAGAATGAAGCAATTTATTGCGCCAGCAAGTTTGCGGTCAGAGGTTTTACGGAATCCCTTCAAGCAGAATACGATCAAACGGGAGTTAAAATCATTGCAGCCTATATGGGAGGGATGGATACCCCATTTTGGAACGGAAGTTCACATATAGCTGACCCATCAAAATTCCGGTCAGCTAGGGAGGTTGCGGGAATCGTCATGTCAGAGCTTCACAAAGATACAATCATAATAGAGTCCCCAAAAACTTGAATACTATTATTCGAGTTCCAGACTGTTTAAATACTTGTCAATTAAATCAAATGAAAAACCTTTATTAAATAAACCCTGCTTTATCTTGCGGCGAAATTCCGATCCTGTTAAATTTGCATGCTTTTTCAAAAGCTTATCACCCTGATACTTTAAAGCATCCATTTCCAGGTCTTCCTGTTTTTCGACAATGATTTCTTCCATTGCTATGTTGATGACCTGAAAAGGATATCCTTTACGCAGAAGGTGCTGTTCCAGCTTTTGTTTCAAAATTTTGGAAGAGTCCCTGCTATTCTTTGCAGCAAATTTGCTCCCCAGATAGACAGCCTTTTCTATTTGGGCTTCAAGAGGGTATTCAGCGATTGCTTCGATTATGATTTGTTGTTTGATGCCCTTTTTCTTAAGCTCCGCTTTAATAAGCTCAGGACCTTTGTCCGCACTGTTCATTTGTGTCCGGACAAAGGCACTGGCAAACTCATGGTCGTTTAAGAATTTGTACTCATATAACCTGTGGACGGCCTCCTGTATAACTGTTTCATCCACCTCTTTTTGGCGGAGGTGCTCCCTTATTTCTTCCTCAGACCGCATGCGGCGGGCAAGATAGTTAATTGCGAGATTATAAGCTTTCCGGATATCGTCCTGGTAAAGCATTTCTGTTACCGACAGATCGTCCAGTTCCATCCCTTTTTTTAACTGATATTTAATCAGTACATCCTCGTCGACACTAAATGCGTATTCCTCGCCTTTCGCAGAATCAATAAACACACTGTATCGCTCTTTATTGTGTTTTTGTACTGAAATTCTTGAAATGACCGGCATTGTCATCACCTCAATAATAATTTACCATACCTCAGAAAGGAATAAGAGCAAGAAGCGTTTAATTAAAAAGGAAAGAAAAGAATTATAAGGGGTGCGGCCAATGAAAATTGCGATTGCAGGCGGAACGGGATTTATAGGCAAAGCCCTAACAAGTCTTCTGATTGATAATGGATACGAGGTAATCATTTTAAGCCGAAGGGATGAAAGCATTAAACCTTCAGCAAATCCGCGTACTGTCCGTTGGCTTAATGATGGAGATCAGCCAGAACTTCATTTAGAGGGAGTACAGGCATTCGTCAATCTTGCAGGGACAACCATTAACAGCCGATGGAACCCAAAAAGCAAAGCTGAAATTGTCTCCAGCAGGATTTCAGCCGTAAATGAAATAAGAAGAATTATCCAGAACCTTCCCAAAAAACCACGTGTTGTTGTCAATGCCAGTGCAGTCGGCTTTTACGGCACTTCAGAGACTAAAACTTTTACCGAGACTTCTCATTCAGTGGGAAACGATTTTTTAGCTGAGACCGTAAAAAAATGGGAGGAGGAAGTACTGCAAATCGAACAAGCAGGAGTGCGGACCGTCCTCTGCCGATTTGGAGTCATTTTAGATAAAAACCAGGGTGCCTTATCAAAAATGCTGCTGCCGTACAGGCTCTATGCCGGTGGAACCATTGGATCCGGGAAGCAGTGGCTCTCCTGGGTCCATATTGATGATGTTGCAAGAGGGATTCTGTTTGCAATCGAAGAGGACTCATTATCCGGGCCGGTCAATTTTACAGCTCCCGAGCCGGTGAGGATGGAACAGTTTGGCAGGCAGCTTGCCCATTCCTTAAACCGCCCTCATTGGCTTAGAGTCCCATCCTTCGGTCTCCAGCTCCTTTTAGGGGAAATGAGCATGCTTGTCCTAAAAGGACAGCGGGTATTGCCTGAAAAATTGCTTGATCATGGATTTATCTTTTCCTATCCCAATCTCAAGGATGCCATGACTGATCTTTTTCAGGATTAGCGCCTGTTTAATATTGCCAGCGATGGAAATAATGAAGATGACAACACAGGAAGGGTGATACCAATGGCAATGGAGAAAAAAAGGAAAGAAAAGATGAAACATACGTTAACAAGCATGCAGGAAGTAGCCTATAACCATGAATTTAAAATGGCCGACAGGGCTGGAGGCTTCGCCACAAGGAAAAGCACCAACAGATAGTATATCCTGGAACTTCCACGTGGCCAATGCCTCAAAATTACCACTTATAACTCAGCTGAATTCGCAAAGCATAAGAGTACGGAGCCGCTGGTATCCGTACTTTTATGCTTTGTTTCAATTATAGGGGGGTTTGACAATGGGACGTTCACGCGGACATAACAACAGGGATAAAAACACAGCCAAGCTGCCACAGGTTCCAAAAAACATGAAATCCGATGGCCTGGATGTTGAGTTTGATCGTGACCTTGCCGACCATGAGGACCTTGAGGCAATGGCCCGTTCAAAAGCTGCAGATGCACGTGCAAAAAGCCGAAAACGTTAACTGCAAATAAGTAATCTATCTTAGACAAAAGCAGATCATGCAGTGATCATGCTTTTGTCTACACATTATCCACAGAGATGTGGATAATGTGGATAAACACACCCATTTACTTTAATTCTAAAGTCTTTTTACAGATTGTGCTTGTGGATAAAAAGATATGAATAAAACGCTCTCATTTTTGTGGATAATGTGGATATACCTGTGGAATACTCCAATTTTGGGAGTTGTCTTGTTGATAACTACCTGAATAAAAGTAATTGTGCTTTACTTTTTGGAATTTTTCTTTCAGCGGGCATTTGACAATTGTTTTACATTCCTTTATAATAAATTAGCTAGACCAATAAATATAGTAACTTGAATGACGTTAATAAACTTATGGCGTTCACTTAAAATTTTTTAGATTCAACTTATTCACACTGGATCGGCTTCGGAGCCGTAAGGATGTAAGAGAGGTAGGGCTTACGTCGTTTAGGTTTAAAAATCATCAAGTGGAATAACTACCGCGGCAGTTTAACAGAATTATTTATATATACATCTTGTGAAGACGCAAGTTACTATACAAAACAAAAGCGAACCGGATTTCCGGTTCGCTTTTTCTATTATATGGTTTGTTCCCGCTTGCTCTTCTCTCTACGCTGAAGTTTGCGGCCTTGCAGGAGATAATAAATTCCAAGTCCCAGGATAATATAGACAGAGCTTGATAAATAAAGGGTGCCCAGGCTCACTTTAGCTGCAGCCAATCCTACGATAAATGAACCAAGCCCAATTCCCGTATCATAAATGGACAAAAAGGTGGCTGTAGCCATTGCACGCCGCTTAGGAGGCGCTGCTGTCACGGCAATGGTCTGATAGCTTGGAAACAGCGTTCCCCAGCCCAATCCTGCAAAGGCCGCTGCAGCGAGGAACATGATGGCTGAACTTGCTGTACCAAGAATAACCATGCCAATCCCAAACAAGATAATAGCCGGATATACAATCCAGTTCGCGCCATATAAATCAAACCATTTACCTGTATATGGCCTTGAAAGCAATAGGACAACGGCATAGACAACAAAGAAATAGCTGGAAACACTACCTAAGCCAATTTCATCTGCATAAATGGAGACGAAGGACAGGATGGAAGAATATACAATGGCAAAGAAAGCACCAACAACAGCAATTGGTATCGCCGACCCTTCAAATAACTCCCTGAACTGGAAGGATCCTTTAAGGTTGTTTTCTCTATCCACCTTCGGCAAGGATGTAAATAGTCCCGCTCCGAGGCCAATCAAGGCTGAAACGATACTCATCCAAAACATTACGGTTACTCCCCATTCTTGCATCGCTGTCAATCCCAGGAAAGGCCCCATTACCATCGCAAGGTTGGAAGAAAGCACAAAATAGCCCATCCCTTCACCTCTCCGTGAATCAGGAATGATGCTCGCAACAATTCCGCCTGTTGCTGTCGTTGCCATCCCAAAACCAATGCCATGCAGGAAACGTATGGCCATCAAGCTCCAGATCGTATTTGCTGCAAAGTAAAAAAAGGACGCTCCTGCAAAGACGAATAAAGAGGTTAACAGAATCTTCCTGCTTCCGATTTTCTCAATCCACCGTCCTGCAAACGGTCTGATAATAATGGCTGATAGCAGGAAAACAGTCGTGACCAGGCCCGCTGCCGATTCTTTTCCGTTCAATTCCTGAATGACGTAAATCGGCAATGTTACGAGCAGGAAATAAAAAGTCATAAACAAAAAGAAATTACTGATTGAAATGCTAATAAAGTTCTTTGTCCATAATCGTGGTTGTTGATTGTCATTCATGTGTTGATCTTTCCCCCTATTGATTAATCTCGTTTATCCACCGCTCCTCCCTTAAGACCTAGTGTCCATTCAGAAATAATCTGCTGCAATGCTTCCTGAGAATTTTCCGGCAGCAATTTTAACACCTTCTCATTCGCTTCCAGGACCGCAGCTTCCCATGCTGGAAACTCTCCCACAGCCTTGGCAGTGAGCTGGATATGTTTTTTTCGCTTGTCCACGCCTGCTTGCTGCTCCACATACCCTTGCTTCACAAGCCTTTGAATGGTCCGGGTCATTGGGGGTGCTTCTACAGCCAGGTATTCACAGAGCTCTTTCTGTGTGAGCGTACCTTTTTCTTTTAAAACAAAAAGAACCGACCACTGGGCGTTATAGAGCCCAAACGGCTCCAACGCCTCATTTAAATATCTTGTCAGCTGTCTCGAAAGCTGATGAATTGAATGAAAAAGAATATGACTGTTTTCCCTCATGTTCTCACCCCAAAATAATTACCCAGGTAATTATTATTTTCAATAGTTCTTAATATAACACATAATCATTACTTAGGTAAGTATATTTCTTCAATATCCTTCTCTACAATAAAAAAAACTGCCATGTTGATTTATGGCAGCTGTTCCTTTTTATAATTTAACCAATTGTCGTTCTTCTAGCATAAACTCTCCAAGCACTTCAAAAAAGCTGGCATTCCTGTTTTCCTGTCTGAGGCTGTGAACCGTGTTTTCATCAGCCTGGATAAGGCAGGAACCTTCCAGTTCTGCACTTGATGATAAAGAAAGCGGGAAATGGTCCAAATCATCTGGATTCAAGATGAGCCAATTCTGCTTTTCTTTTACCTGTGAATCCTCAGGTGTTTGTTGCTGCATTCTAAAGCTGTTCCCGGGAACACCAGTTTTAAGGACGGCATGAATCAAATCCTCAATGACCGCACTCGCTGTAGGCAGCATCCCTGCCCCAGGTCCCTGCAGCGTAATTCTCCCTACAATGTCCGCTTCAATGGAAACGGAATTTTCAACTCCCTCAATATGATAGAGCGGGTGCGACTTTGAAACCAGAGTCGGCCGGACTGAACCGACAATTTCTCCATTTATCAATTGAATGGATGCAATCAGCTTAAAACGAAGGCCCAGCTTTTCCGCTTTTTCAATCTGTTCCCTGGTAATCGCCGTAATCCCCTCACGCGGAACTCTTTCCCAGTCAGGCTTCCCGCCAAAAGCAATCTCACTTAAAATCATGAGTTTGTAGAAGGCATCGAAGCCTTCGACATCATTGGTGGGATCCGCTTCCGCATATCCCTTTTCCTGTGCAGCTGTCAGTGCTGCTGAAAAGGACTCCCCTTTTGCACGCATCTCACTGAGAATATAATTGGAGGTTCCGTTTAGAATCCCTTCAATTTTTTTAATGCGATTAATGTTCAATAATTGCTGAATCGTCTGGATGACGGGCACACCACCTGCTACAGTGGCTTCAAAGCCAATGGAAACATCATGCTGGGCAGCAAGCTCTTTTAGATCCGTTCCATAACTGGCAAACATTTCTTTATTTGCAGTGATCACATGACATCCCCTTTGGATGGCCCGCTGTAAATATGTATAAGCCGGCTCGTTCCCGACAATGGCTTCCACCACAACATCAAGCTGGTTTAAGTCAATAATCTCTTCGAACTTATCCGTTACAAGGACCCCTGGATGGATTCCCCTGTCTTTTTCTTTATTTTTAATCAGGACTGCAGCTACTTCAACCTTTTTCCCGAGCACTGATTCCAATTCTTTCTGATGAGTTTCAATCGTTTTATAAACTCCCTGACCCACTGTTCCAAACCCCAATATAGCTATTTTTATAGAAGACATCCTGGTCCACGATCCTTTCTGATTCATCTCGAGAGGGGAGCTCCTTTGAATAAAAAAGAGCGAGGCCCTCTCCATAAGAAGAGGGCCTCGCTCCTCCCCTTATCTTTCAGGCACTCTGCCTGCAGGAATTAGCACCTTTTCAAGGATTTTTCCTTGAAGGTTGCCGGGCTTCATCGGGCCATGTCCCTCCGCCGCTCTCGATAAGAGTTATATATACATGTTTTTATTCCGTATGTTCAGTAAGTTAAAACTGATTTTAATATAATTTACGCTTTGTGTCAAACAATTTTAAATACTTTACTTTTTACGAAGAGTTTCATAACTCAGGACTTATAGCGCTCTTGCAGCATGACGCTTAAATTGATTCTGATACAAACCGTGATAGAAGCCTTTCTTTCGAAGCAATTCATCATGGGAGCCTTTCTCAATGATCCGCCCGCTCTCAATTACCAGGATTTGATCCGACTGCTGGATGGTGTTAAGCCTGTGGGCTATGATGAAAGAAGTTCTTCCTTTCATTAGCCTTTTCAGCCCTTCCTGAATTTTCAATTCCGTGATGGTATCAATGGAGCTTGTGGCTTCATCCAGAATCAGGATGGACGGGTCAGCCAGAATGGCCCGCGAGATGGATAACAGCTGTCTCTGCCCCTGGGAAATCCCCGAACCATCCTGTCTTAACAATGTATCGAATCCATCCGGCATCCGCTTGATAAAATTGTAGGCATTAGCCGCGATGGCCGCCTGTTCGACTTCCTCGTCACTGGCATCCAGCCGCCCATAGCGGATATTTTCCCTGACCGTTCCCTCAAAAAGGAAGGAATCCTGCAGGACAAAAGCCATGTGGCTTCTCAGGCTTTCGCGCTTTATGCTCCGGCTTTCATGCCCATCAATCAGGATTCTGCCTTTGTCAGGCTCATAAAACCTAGTAATCAAGTTGATAATGGTTGATTTGCCTGCACCTGTAGGCCCTACCAGTGCAACACTTTCTCCCGGCGAGGCACGGAAGCTTATATGCTGAACAGTATCCTCATCTCCATCATAGGAGAAGGATACTTCATCAAATTCCACCTCGCCCTTTACCATGCTCAGCTCTATTGCCTGTTTTTCATCAGATGCTTCTTCCTGCTCATCAAGGATATCAAATACACGGTCTGCTCCGGCAACAGCGGAAAGCAATGTATTGAATTGATTGGACAAATCATTCAGCGGTCTTGTAAACTGCCGGGCATATTCAGTAAAAATGACAATCGTCCCGATCGAGACCATTCCATTTAATGCAAATATCCCGCCGGCAGCAGCTACAATTGTAAAGCTTAAATTATTTAGCATATTCATCAGCTTGGGAATGAAGCCTGTATACACCTGTGCCCAATAGCCAGCTTGTTTTAGATTTTCACTTTTCACAAGAAATTCAGAAATAACCTTTTGTTCCTGGGAAAAGGTTTTAATGATTTTTTGTCCGGAAATCGTTTCTTCAATAAACCCGTTCAGATCTCCAAGATTCTTTTGCTGCTCTTTATAGAGTCTGCCAGTGCGGCTGGTAATCCACTTCATCCCTACAAACATCAGGGGAACGATTATCATGGTGATGACCGTAAGCAGCGGGCTTAGCCACAGCATGACAGAGAGGGTTCCAATCAGGGTAAGGATACTGGAAAAGATCTGGATCACCGAACTGTTCAATGTGGAAGAGACGTTTTCTATATCATTGGTGACACGGCTCATTAATTCCCCGTACTGCCGTTTGTCGAAGAAACGAATGGGCAGCCAGTGAAGCTTGGCAAACAGCTGTGTCCTCATTGTATAGACGGTCTCCTGTGCAATTCCAATCATCCAATAATTCTGGAGCCAAAGGGAAACGGAGTGAAGAAGGTAAACCGCCCCGAGCCCTGTCAGGATCCATCCCAGTCCATCGGTGCTTTTAACCGCTAAATGGGTATCAATTGTATGGCCGATAATGTAGGGCCCAAGCAATCCGAGCGCCGAGCTCATAACAACCATCAGCAAAACTCCGCTTAAAAGGCCTTTGTGAACGGAGAGGTACTTCCAGATTCTTTTAACCGTTCGGGTAAAACTGCCTCGATCAACCTTGTTCTCATGTTTCAACTTATATTCACCTCTCTGTTTCCCATTCCAGCCCATTGTGGACTTAGCGATCTTACTGTTTTCCAAAGCTAAAGCTGGTGAAACTAACCTGATTGCTCTATTCCAAGCTGCGATTGAAGGATGTCCCGGTAAAGCCCTGAAGTTGCCATGAGGTGTTCATGGTCTCCTGAAGCAATGATGCTTCCGTCCTCCAGCAGCAGGATTTTATCCGCTTCTTTGGCGGTACTGATTTTTTGTGTAATAATCAGCGTTGTACAGTTGTAGGTTTTCAACGCTTCAAGAAGCCTGGCTTCTGTTTTTAGATCGAGTGCACTAGTACTGTCATCCAGCAGTAAAATCCTTGGTTTTTTTACAAGAGCCCTCGCAATCGACAGCCTCTGTTTTTGGCCCCCGGACAAATTTATGCCTTTTTGGCCAAGCATCGCTTCATATCTTGCCGGCAGTCTTTCAATTGTGTCATGAATTTGGGCATCGTGAGCTGCCGATTTCATTTCATCCAGAGTAGCATCCTCTTTGCCCCAGGCGAGATTTTCCATAATGCTCCCTGTAAAAAGCAGAGCTTCCTGCGGCACGTACCCAATTTGCCTCCGCAGATGATCAAACTCGAGCGACCGTATGTCCACGCCATCAATTTCAACTGTTCCCTCAGAAGGGTCGTAAAGCCTGGGAATCAGCTGAAACAATGAAGATTTCCCCGAGCCGGTCGCTCCAAGCAGTGCGACCGTTTCCCCGGGCGCAGCATTGAAATTGATTCCTTTCAGCACCTCTGTATTTGTATCTGGATAATGAAAAGACACGTTCTTGAATTCAACTTTTGCTCCTGCCTTTTTGCTTTCTGCCAATTTATGTCTACCTTCTGCAATATCGGCATCTGCATCAAGTATTTCCTCAATCCGCTTAGAGGAAGCAATCGCACGGGAAAGTACCATGATAATCCAGGAAAACATCGAAAAAGCGGCTGTAATCCTCGCTGAGTAATTAACAATGGCCACCACTTCACCCACCGTTACCTTCCCCGAGTGAATATCCATGTTTCCAAACCAGAGAACAGCCAGTACAGCAAGATTCATAAAAAACAACAGGACAGGAATCGCTGTCTCCGTTACCCTTAGTGCGTGGGCGGTCCGGTCCATCAGCTCCTGATTGGCATCTTTAAACCTTCCTGCTTCGTACGTGCCTCTGGAAAAGGCCCGAATCAGCCGAATCCCTGCAAGGTTCTCACGCATGACACCATTTACTCTGTCAAGCCTCTGCTGAACCATGAAGAACAGCTTTGATGACCGTTTCATGATCCAAATTAAAAAGAAGATCAAAAAGGGTATGACGATTAAAAAGGCCAGGGCCAGCTTGACATTAACCATAATGGCTAAAGTTATTCCGCCAATGACAAGGAGAGGTGCCCTCAAGGCGATCCTCAGACTCATGAAAAGGGTCATTTGCAGCTGATTCACATCATTTGTCATTCTGGTAATAAGCGAGGAAGCGGGGAATTTATTGAAGTTTGCAAAAGAAAAAGCCTGAACTTTCGTAAATAAGCTCTTTCGGATATCGAAGCCAAAGTTCTGGCTCGCATACGCAGCAAAAAAAGAATTCGTTATTCCCGAGATAAAAGCAAGCAGCGATATCCCCAGCATGATGACGCCCAAATGGACCACTGTTTGAAAATCATTTTGCGCGATGCCTTCATCAATGATTTTGGCCATCAGGAGCGGCTGGCCGAGTTCAACTGCAAGCTCCACCAGCATAAGGGCAAGCGCAACCCCCATCGCCATTCGGTAAGATTTCAAGAAAGAAAAGACCTTCATTTAGGACAGCCTCCAGATATGTATTCCCAGTATTTCGTCTGGCGAAATGAATTTAATACTCGTATTATACTATTAATCCATTTGATTTTTTACAATTTTCATAAAAAAGGAAAATCTCAAGGGGGTTTAATTATACTACATCATTCTGAACCTTCCTTTTATTATATTTGCCGATTGTTCTCCTTACGTCAATCAAGGACACTTGGCTGTTGCTGTGAGCGGTTCCCTTTTAGAGATTTTGCATCCGAAAGGAACCATTGGGCATCGATTTGGGCATTGCAAACGCCCCATGATTTCCTTTTTTAAGACCACTGCTGGTTTACGGGCGTTATGAAACATTTCATGATCCCCTTCTTCCCGGGTTTCCCTTTCTTGGGTCGTATGAACATTAATAGAATACGTTGCAGCTTTCCTATGAACCTCTGCCCCACCCTCCAGCTTTCTATCCACTCTTTATTATCGATGCTTCTCCATTGAAAAAAAGCAATCCGCCTTAGACAGGCACATTGCTTTTTAATGTAAAGATGATATGATCTGTAATGGCTTCCCAGAGCTGCTTGTCCTCAGTCAGTTTTCTTTGGAATTCTGGAATGGCCTTTTTAAACGCTTCGTCAAATTCCGGTGTCCCTTTAGCAGGCAGGGAGCCAAATAATTCATCAGCCAGCTCTTGTCCTTCTGGTGCCCTTGGACCCCATCTTGCCACTTCGCTGCCATTTTTGTCGATTATCACAATGATTGGAATAGAGCGTGACTTGCCGTTCGTAAGATACTGATCCATTAATTCGAGATTTTCATCACGGATAAAGTACCTGATATCGATGAGTGCTTCATTGGCAATCCTCATGAAGAGAGGAATATTTACCATGGCATCTCCGCACCAGTCCGCCGTGAGAACCAGCGCCCGCAATCCTTGTTCCTGAAGCGAATGCAGATATTCCTTCTGCTCCTCTTTCAGACTGGAGCGATTATAAATGCTGAGCATTTTTTCCTTATTGACGCTCATCCCCTGTATATACTCACTGCTTGTCAGACCTTGTTTATACCAGTCGTTCAGTGTCTTCATGCTATTCATTCCTTTCCCTTAAAAATCAATCCAAAAGGCACCTTGAAGGCGCCCTCTTTACTTTATCCTCTTAAGTATTGTTTAATCTCTTCGATTTGTCCAATATGACGCAGTTCAAGGCTGCCGATGAATTCCAGTGTCTGCTTTAAGCTGAGCATTCCAAAAGCAGGATGGAAAATCGATTTGTCAAGAAGTGTCCCGGGGTCTGTTTTATTGAGCACAGCTATGACCTTTCCTCTTGAGTCATTCAGTCTCGAAACGAGCTCTTCCCTGCTTTTAAACTCGGAAGATGGCTCAATCGGGGACTTTCTTTTTTTCGTCCGGTCCGTCACCTGGGACAGATCCCTTTCCTCGGCCCTTTGTCCCGGTTCACTCAATGCCTTGTTTACAAGGGAAATAAAATAAGACTCGATTCTGCTGTACATGGTGCAGCACCTGGGCAATGCTCCAGCTTCCTGAGCCAGGTGCCTGGTTCAACTGCAGGTCAGATAAACCTGCAAAGCTTTCCATTAACTTCTTTCTCGTTTCCTGAAGCTGCTCAAGCATGATCTGCATTCACCTCACCACATTATTACTTAATTAAATTACATTGGTGTTAATTTTCCAGGCGCTGAATAATGGTGGCATTAGCCATTCCATGGCCTTCGCACATGGTCTGCAGCCCATACCTGCCCCCAGTCCGTTCCAGTTCATGCATCATGGATACCATCAGCCGGGCACCGCTTGCGCCGAGCGGATGCCCAAGAGCTATGGCTCCTCCGTTTGGGTTCAGCTTTTTCTTGGGAGCACCCGTCGCTTTCAACCAGGCCATTGGTACAGGAGCAAAGGCTTCATTCACCTCAAAAACATCAATATCCTCGATGGTAAGCCCGGCTTTTTCCAGCACCTTCTCCGTTGCAGGGATTGGCCCTGTCAGCATCATCGTCGGATCCGAACCAACTACTGCTCTGGTATGCACAAGGAATCGTGGCTTCAGTCCCAGCTCCTCCGCTTTATCACGAGACATCAGGAGCAATGCTGCTGCACCATCACTGATTTGGCTCGAATTGCCTGCATGTATGACTCCATCCTGCTTAAAGACTGTTTTTAACCCTGACAGGATCTCGGCAGTCGTCCCTTTCCGGGGACCCGAATCCTCGTTGACCATCACCGTTTCGCCGTTTTCCTGAATGACCTTGATCGGCATGATTTCCCTGTCAAAATATCCTTCTTCCTGCGCCTTCAGGGCCCGTCTATGGCTCTCGACAGAAAATTCATCCAGCTGCTGCCGGGTAAATCCATACACTTCAGCAATTCTTTCTGCTGACAACCCCTGATGGATCATTTCATATTTCCCCTCCAGCTGGGTACTGAATGGTTTCGCCTCTCCATAATTGGATCCCATCGGGACTCGCGACATACTCTCAACCCCGCCAGCAATGACAACATCCATGTCCCCCGATATAATAGCTTGAGCTGCAAAATGTACAGCCTGCTGACTTGACCCACATTGCCGGTCAATCGTAGTTCCCGGCACTTCAATAGGAAAGCCTGCAGTCAGTGCCGCTACCCTTGCTATATCTCCAGCCTGCTCTCCAGCCTGAGTGACACATCCCAAAATGACATCTTCGACAAGCGATGCATTGATTCCCGCCCGATTTACAAGCTCCTTTAAAACCTCTGCCGCAAGGATGTCCGGCCGAATGCCCTTTAGAACTCCATTTCTCCGGCCGACCGGAGTCCTTACTCCCTCTACTATGACGGCTTCACGCATGTTCATCTTCCTTTCACCCGCTTGGGCTGACTGATTTTATAATCCATTCATTTCAACATTTTCAAGGAATCATACTGTATAGATGCTGCCAACCAGATATTCCAGTATTCTCGGAATCTGGTATTCTTCCATAAGACTGCTTTGCTCGGGCACACACCTGAAAATCCCCAGTCAGCCTGTAGATAGGGGCAAATAGCCCTGCTGACCCAATTTCTCCTGGAATGCTCCAGGAACCCTCCCCTCTTCTTCGCCGTTTTCATACTATGGATATGCCTCCTTTCCAGGAAATTTCCGTATGATTTCTAAAATCTCCTTACTCATCCTTTTGCTAGCATGATTGACGCTGCGCCATCATTGTTTGTAAACGTTTACATATTAAGCCAAAAAACTTTACTTTATTATAATGGATTCTAGAAATTAATTTTCATAAATTCCGAGAATAAGTTACTTTACAATACATCCACATGAAAAGAGCGAAGAGAGCCAGCCCTCTCCGCTACTTCATTTTTACACCAATTAAAAACTAGGCGGCTCTCCTCACTGATTTCCTTTTCAGCGTCAATTCCTCGAGCGCCCCGGATCCGAATAAGACACCTGCCACGATAAACACCAGCCCGAACAAATGGTACACTGTCATCTCTTCACCGAGAAAAACGACCGCACCGACCAAAGAGAAGAAAGTATTTAAATTCAGGAAGATGGATGTTTCCGCAGGCCCCACCTTTCCTACAGCATAATTGTACAGCATGTGGCCAATGGCGGTTGCAACGATTGCCGAACCGAGAAAGAGGCTCCATAAAAGGATCGATCCAATTCGGATGCTGTGGAGTCCTTCTGGCTCCAGCCACAGGCCGATAAAAAATAAGACAATGGAACCGAAAACGAGCATATAGCCTGTTAAAAGCCGCGGATCCATTGTGCGTGCCGCTTTAGAAATCAGGATAAAGCTTGCAGCCTGCGTGAAGATGGAGATAAAAATATAAAAATCCCCAATCGAGATACCGCTCAGGCCTTTCCCCCCTCCCAGCACCGTAAGCAAGATCCCGACAGTACCGAACAGGAATCCCATTGACCGAATGTAGGTGAGTCTGTTCCCGAGAAAGAGAATGGCCATTAACGCGGTCAGAAGCGGCCCGAGGCCAAGGATCAGTCCCCCGTTTACAGCTGAGGTTTCCGAGAGGCCCATTCCAAGAAATAAATGATGGCTGGTTACATTCAGCAGGCCGCCTGCAACGATATATACATACTCAGACCCTGAGGGTTTCCTGATCTTCTTCAGCAGCGCCAGGATCAGAAACACCACGACTCCTGCAAAGAAAACTCGCAGTGATTGTATCGTGATGACAGGAAAGTACCGGACCAGCGTTTTGATTGCTGTCACATTCATCCCCCAGCTAAACATAATGCCTGTCAGGATTAAGTAAATTTTGATATTGTTCAAGACTTGCCCTTCTTTCAGATCAGCGTTTTACTCTATATCATAACATCGTTCGCTAATCGAAAGATATAAAAAAAGAGGAGAAACCAGAACTGTTTCTCCCCATGATTACTCTTGTTCCCTGACAGTTCTTAAAAGCTCCTGCAGCCGTGCTTCCCGATCACAATCCCCATAGAATTCTTTGTCTGTTATTGCAGTCAAAAGCTGCCTCTTTACAGCCGGGTCTTTTACCTGGTCCAAAATTTTTTTCCGGCTTTCGTGAAGAAACTCGAGGTAGCCCTCGTACTCCCCGCCATAAAGCTTTTCAAGCTGCTCCCGAATTTTCCTGGCGAGAATCGGACTTGCTCCCGATGTGGAAACAGCAAGCTTTAATTTTCCCCGATTAACTACGGAAGGAACCTGAAAGTCTGACTCCTCCTGGTTATCAGCCAGATTCACAATCTGATGTTTCCCAGCCGACCTTTTTACCAGCAGGTTGACTTCTTTGTCATCGGTTGCAGCAATAATGATGAATGCGTCTTTTATATCATCCGGTGAAAAGAACTTATTCTTCCAGCCCACCTTATTTTCCGCTGCAAAATCCTGCAGCCTTTCAGTCAAATCGGGGCTGATCACAATTACTTGGGCCCCAGCTTCCAGCAATCCCTCAACCTTGCGCTGGGCTACCTTTCCTCCGCCCACTACCGCTGCCTGCCTGCCTTTTAATTCGAGAAATACGGGATATGTCATCCTATCACCTTCATTACCCGAGAATGCCGCTGTTCTTCGCTTGTGCCAAACATTCAATCAGGCTGGCTTTATCTGGTTTATCCGGTATCAAATCTGCCTGGTAGTGAAACTCCTTCAGTGCTTCTTCAGAGTTTTGTCCAAGGCAGACAAGATCGGAGTTCCTTAAAGTCTCCTCCGGAATCAGGCCACTTTCAATTCCTTCCTTCATAAACTGCTTTACTGAAGCTCCTGATGGAAAAATGACTGTATTGACAGTGGCTTCCTCAAACATTCGGTTAAAGATCGGGAGGAATTCTGCATCAATTTCCTTTGTACTCGTAATATAAAAGTCATTTTCTTTGAACTGATTTTGGAGGGAGGAGTCCCCCACGATGAGCAGTTCACCTGTTTCCTGCATTTCGCCCACCAGGTTCGCTTTTAGTCCCTTTTCGTTCAAAGCCCTCACTGATTTCGTTGAACCACCATAAAGGTCCGCTGTTATTTTCCGGATATCAATCCCCTGTTTAAAAAGAACCTCAAAGAAATCAGTGACACTTTCAGGAGAGGTAAAAAGAATTCGGCCGTAGGAACCAATTCTAGCCAACAATCCCTTGTCCGCTGGTGCCTTAACTTTTTTCCACCTTGGAAATTCAATTACATCCGCCCCATGATAATCAAGCTCTCTCGCAAGGCTGCTCTCATTCGTTCCCGTACGGGCAAGAAGGATCTGGCGGCCGAACAATGGCTTCTTTTCGAACCAGCTTAATTTATTGCGGACCGATACAATATCACCGACCAAAGTAATGGCAGGATTGGAAAACTTCTCGGCGGCGACCTTCTCTGCGATTGTCTCAAGAGTCCCTTCAAGCGTTTTCTGTCGTCCAAAAGTTCCCCACTGAATTAAAATGACCGGCGTGTCTGGCCGTTTGCCATGGGCAATCAGGTTATCGCAAATATACGGGAGATTGGAAATTCCCATATAAAATGCAATCGTATCAATCCCGGAAGCAAAGCTCTTCCAATCTAAATTAGGCTGCCCATTCTTGGATTTGTCGTGGGCAGTGACGACAGCAAAGCTTTCCCCAAATTCACGGTGTGTGACAGGAATTCCTGCATAAAGCGGTGCCGCCATCCCCGACGTAACCCCAGGGACAATATCATAGGAAATTCCCTGGTCAGCCAGTGCTTCTGCCTCCTCACCTACTCTTCCGAAAACCCCGGGGTCTCCTCCTTTTAAACGAACAACCACTTTTCCTTCAAGCGCTTTTTCAACCAGTAAGCGATTGATGGCATCCTGCCTCAGGATATGGCGGTCAGGCAGCTTTCCACCATAAATCAGCTCACAGCCTGGCGGGGCAAACTGTAGCAGCTTCGGATTGGCAAGACGGTCATATAAAATGACATCTGCCTGCTTTATGGCTTCCAATCCTTTTACCGTAATCAGCCCGACTTCTCCGGGCCCAGCTCCAACTAAAAACACTTTCCCTATCCCCATGTGCCTTCACCCCTCTGCTGCAATTTAAAAATAAGAGAGAACATGTTAACTGTTCTCTCCTAAATACATTTATCTTATTTTACGACAAAAACCTGCTCCCCGTCTCTATCTACTTGGTAGATTTTCACCTGTCCCTGATCCGGGGCCTGGACTTTTCCGTCATTTAATGAGATTTTCCAGTCATAAACGGGACAATACAAGTATTCACCGCTCACAAGACCTTCTCCAAGTGTCCCGCCTTTTGGATGGGGGCTCCGGTTTTCTACCGCCTTGACCTCTCCGTTTGACAGCCGGAAAAGCACGATTTGTTCCCCGCCCAGGTCAACCACCTGCCCCGCTCTTTCCGGAAGAGCGGCATAATCAGCAACATGTATTTTTTGCATTACTTTCACCTCTGCTAAAAGTTTAAACAAGAATTGGCTTCCCAGGAATTTCACGTTTTTGATAGTACTTTTCCTGAATTTCTTTATTTTCAATAGCTTCGTTCCAAGGCTCATTGTATTTTTCCAGCGTTTTGTCGAGCCGCTCATTCAATTCTTTCCTTGTGTTTTCATCTGCAAGGATCCCCTTGACATGATCCAGGCCGACGCGCTCAACCCATTTTGATGTACGTTCCAGATAATTGGCTGTCTCGCGGTAATACTGCATGAAGGCCCCGATGAGCTCCATCACTTCTTCCTTCGTTTTTACGGTTTCCAGCAAATCACCTGCACGAAGATCGGTACCGCCATTTCCGGCAACATAGATTTCCCAGCCGCCGTCAATGCCGACAACACCAAAATCTTTGATGCCTGCTTCTGCACAGTTTCGCGGGCAGGCTGATACGCCCATTTTGACTTTATGCGGAGTATCCAGGCGTTCAAATTTCTTCTCAAGCTCAATTCCAAGCCCCATGCTGTCCTGGGTTCCAAAGCGGCAGAATTTCGCACCGACACAGGTTTTCACTGTCCTCAGTGTTTTTCCGTAGGCGTAGCCTGATGGCATCCCCAGGTCTTCCCACATGGCAGGAAGATCTTCTTTATTGACCCCGAACAGTCCGATTCGCTGTCCCCCCGTCAGTTTTACCAGCGGCACATCGTATTTCTCGGCCACTTCTGCAATCTTCTTGAGATCGGCTGCGGTAGTAACCCCGCCATACATCCTTGGAACCACAGAGTAAGTGCCATCCTTCTGGATGTTGGCATGCATCTTTTCATTGACCAGGCGAGAATCCCTCTCATCCAAATATTGTTCCTGAAGAATCATCCCAAGGTAATAGTTCAGTGCAGGACGGCATTTAGAGCAGCCTTCCTCCTGCTTCCAGCCCAGTACATTCATGACTTCCTTAATACTCGTAAGGCCTTTTTCCTTAATTTCGGCTACCACTTCATCTCGGCTAAGGTCCGTGCAGCCGCAAAGTGCCGTTTTCTTGGCAGCGGTATCGTACTTGTCCCCAAGTGTATGAGCCAGGATATCGGAAATCAGTGATTTACAGCGGCCGCAAGAACGGCCTGCGTTCGTACAGCTTCCAACTTCATCTACGGTTGTAAGCTCCTTCGTCTTAATCGCATCCACAATCGTTCCTTTTGAAACCCCGTTGCAGCCGCAGACAATCTCTTCATTCGCCATGGTCGCTACGTCGCTGGAATCTCCGCCTCCGCCGCAGCAGCCGGATTCAAGGATGGAGACGCTCGTCATGCCGCTCACATCTTCCTTTTTGACCATCATGCGGAAAAGCCTCGAGCTGTCCTTTGTCTCTCCGTAAAGGACGATTCCGGCAATCGTATTGTCACGGATGAGAATTTTTTTATAAACGCCGTCGAATTCGTTGTGAACCTTGATCGCTTTTGTCTTTGGATCGTCTTCAATTTCACCGGCGGAAAACAGGTCCACACCAGAAACCTTCAGTCCAGTCCCTACAAGGGAACCTTCATATGGCTTTGTTTCCATTCCGCATACGCTGGATGCAAGCACCTTTCCCTGTTCATATAAAGGGGCAACCAATCCATAAACAATCTCTCTGTGCTCGGCACATTCACCGACTGCGTACACATTCTGAATATTCGTGCGCATGTAATCATCCACGACGATTCCGCGGTTCACATAAATTCCGCTGTCTTTGGCCAGCTGGACGTTAGGTTTGATTCCAACGGCCATAACAATCAGGTCGGCCTCAATTTCCGAGCCATCTGTAAATCGAAGTCCCGTTACCCGGTCTTCACCAAGAATTTCGGCTGTCTGCTTTTCCATCAGGAAGTTCATTCCCTGGCTTTCAAGCTCCTGCTTCAGCATTTTTGAAGCTGCTGCATCCAGCTGCCTCTCCATCAGATGAGGCATTAAATGGATAACATCCACCTCCATGCCAAGGTTCAGCAAGCCCCGCGCTGCTTCAAGCCCGAGCAAGCCGCCACCAATGACCGCAGCTTTTTTATAATCCTTCGCCGTCTTAATCATAATTTCGCAATCTTTTATGTCACGGAATCCCGTAACTCCCGACTTATCAGCACCAGGCACTGGCAGAATAAACGAACTGGACCCCGTAGCGATAATCAGTTCATCATAAGGGACCGTGCGTCCCTTTTCAGAAATTACCTGTTTTTTGTCAGGATCGATTTGGGTGACCGCTTCACCTGTAAATAGTTCGATTTGATTTTCTTTGTACCATTCCCAGCTGTTTAAAATGATATCTTCCACAACAGTATCCCCTTGCAGAACTGTTGACAGCTGAATCCGATTATAGTTTGGATGAGGCTCATCCCCAAAAATGGTAATCTTGAAAGCCTCCGGGCTGAATTTCAATATTTCTTCTATAGTCCTTACACCGGCCATGCCGTTACCTATCATCACTAAATTTTTCTTTTCCATTGTTAACATTACCTCCTATACCGCTCCTATTTACAGCTTGGTTAAGGTATTTATGTGGTGTTCATGTTTACATTGTAAAGCCTAAAATGTGATTATATTTGTGGCATTTGTAACAAAACTGGTAACTTACGCCCCATTTCACAAATATGTCAAATTTAAAGACCCAAAGCATAATGCTGGGTCTCGGGAATTTCCATTGGGGTTTTGGGATCGTAGCGTCCTTCTACGTGACCTTCCTTCGGTTAAGCTGCTGCTTAGAAAACAAGCCAATAAAAAAAGCATCCCTTTTCTGGATACTTTAAAATGTCTGGATTCCTATCATGGGATTTTTCAGTTCTGTTCCGATTTAAATCTTTTATCCGGCAGGCCGGGTCTCCTGTCACGGGATATTATGTGGGCAGAATTTTTGGTGCAATCCTGTGTCCTCCCCATACAATGAGAATCGTTATAATGCCGAATGGCAGGTTCAAAAGGAGATCCGGGTAATCAATTACTCTCTCTTGTAACAGCCGATAAAATAAATAGAGAGAATACGGCAATGTAATGACAAGAGCAGTTCCTGTTCCTAAAGCGTAAATTTTAAACAATATTGTTTGTCCCAGGTGAGTGAATACATGCAGAAACAATAGTAAATTAAATCCAAGGAGCATTCCGTAGTATTGTTTCTCGGCGGCAAGATAGGCGGCGATTACATATACCACGAATTGAATAAAGACTGGGATGGAGAATCTTGCTGCAGTGGTCTGGGAGAGGCTTTGCACAGTGGGCTTCATTCTGCCAGGAATCTTATTTATTACTGCGTTATAATTTTTTTTAAACCACTGTTCCACGAAGATGATCTCTTCAAAATCATGCAGCAGAAAGGTTATCGGGAACAGCCAAATCAGGGTACTTATACTTAGTTGATCAGACAGCCACTCCAGAATGAACTCCCCCTATCTCTTATGTTCTGCTGCCTCGGCAGTTTGTTTTACCTTTTCAACGAAGGATACCACTGTCTTTTTATTTGCAAATAGAAGAAAAATCTTCGCATACCATTTTAAGGCCATATTTGTTGCCGTATAACTAAAAGAAATTTTATTTTCATTTACTTTGGCCAACTCATAAAGCGCGGTAATTTCGAACATATTCGCCAACACAAACCCGACCTTCAGCTTCTTTGCATCAGGAGTATTAAGATATTCCAGTGTTTCTACATCATACTCCACCACTCTTTTTCCTTCCTTGTATTTTTGCCGGAAGATACTCCCTGTTCCTTCAGGGGTTACTTTTACAGGCTCATGTCCAATCACCTGCGGCATGATCTTTTGCATTTCTTCAAGCGATGAATTGAACAGCTTCCATACTTGTTCAATCGGCGCCTCAATTTCAGTCTCGCTGCTCCATTTTTTCAAATGGCCCACTCCCTCGATTTTAAAGATTAATCCTAAAATATATGTACTGCCAGCAATTCCCCGTTACGTTTTGAATCATTTGGGGTAAATATTTTTATACTACGAAAAAGGAGGTCCAACTCAAATGATCATTGTCTACTTAAGTCTTGCGGTTGTTATCGGCTCGCTTGCTTATCTGGGTTTTGCTGTCTTCAAGACAATCAAAGCATCGAAACCTGCAATGGATAGCCTGAACGAAACTGCCCAGCGGATGCAGGTAAAAGCGGATACGATCAAGACAGAAACCGATAAGCTTAAAGATAACCAGCAGGAAATCATGGCTGATATTGAAGATAAAAAGAAAGCGGTCAATTCGGCTGTTTTCGCTGTCAAACAAACTCCGGTAATGTTCAAGCAGCTTGCCAAAACCAAGCCGGTTGCTGCTTTAGAACGCAGGAGAAAAGGACGACTATGGAAAATGGCCCACCAAAACCGTGCCTAATTTCAAATGAAAAGATAGCCGGGAGCATGACGCTTTCGGTTTTTTTCATTAAAAATATTTCGCATATACGCAGGTATCCCTCAGCTCTGTTCCATCAGCGGATACATCATCATTCTTCAAAATGCCTTCCAGCTTAAAACCCAGTCGCTCGGGAATAGCCCGGCTTTTGATATTCTTGGAATCACAGCGGATTTCAATTCTGCGGGCCTTCAATTCCTCCCTTGCAAAATCGGCAATTCCTTCGACTGCTTCTGTCATATATCCGCAGCCGCTGAACCTTGAATCGATCCAGTATCCTATTTCAAATTTGGGCACTGACCAGTTGATGCGATGCAATCCTGATGAAGCTATGAACTCACCCGTTTCACGAAGGAACACCAGCAGCCGCAAGTCTTCTCTTTTTATATAATTGGCAATTGCCTGGCGGATATTTCCTTCAACGTCTTCCCTGGACTGATCTTTCTGGGCAAATGGCATCCATGGTTTTAATTCGTTCTTTGAAGCCTCCAACGCGTTAAACACAGCTTCACCATCACCAGACCGCGCCATTCGTATGAGCAGTCTTTTTGTTGTAAACTCCTCAGGAATATCCAGAATAATTGGATTCATTTATATTCACGTCTCCCCTCGTTTTTATTGTAACTCTTTTTGAATAATTGGACTATTTAATCGGTACGCATTAAGGAGCAATACGATACGGACCCTATCAGCGTAAATCAACTAGTTCTTTTTGCATATATATTAGTTTCTGAACATTTTAAAATCAGTATAAAGGTACCATTGTATTAATTCGCCTCTCTAATTAAAATACAATTACCGTATAATTATACATAAAGCATCTTAACAATACATGGAGGGATTTCGTTGAAAAAGGGAAAGGTTATTTCCGGACTTCTTGCTGTCAGCCTGCTGACATCCACACCGTGGGCAGTGCTTGCGGAAAGTCCAAAGTGGCAAAACGTAAACGTCAATGAAGAAAAGGACGGAAGCCTGTTTAACTCGGAAAACTATGACTTTATGAAGTTTTCAAAGATCGGGGGAAAGCTGGCGGAAATCGACCAGCAATCCAACCGTGTAAAGGTTGAGGTAAAGGGAACCTCATCAGATGGACATCCCCTCTATGTGGTTACCATCGCTGATCCGACCACACAAGGAAAGTTCGGCAAAATCCAGGCTTTAAGGAAGCGAATGTTCAAGAACCCTGGGAAGGCCCAGGATTGGATAAAGGCAAACCCTGACTTCAAAGTGCCGATCATGATCAATGGTTCCATTCATGGGACAGAGTTTGTCGGAACCGATGCGGTCATGCAGCTGATTGAACGCTTTGCTACACAGAATGATGCAGAAACAAAGAAGATCCTTGCAAATAATATCCTTATTTTTAACGTCGTCCAAAACCCTGACGGCCGTGTGGACGCCACCCGCTTCAATGGAGAGGGAATCGACCTGAATCGTGACTTCATCACGCAGTCACAGCCTGAAACAAGGGAAACAGTTGAGTTGCTTAAAGAATGGAACCCGATGGTCTTCCTGGATACGCACGGGTACGTGAAAAATTACGGACCGAATCTGCAAGGATTGATTGAGCCATGTACGCCTCCTCATAACCCTAACTATGAATATGATCTTTATAATAAGTGGGCTTACGCGCAGGCTGAGGCTATGGAAGCTGAAATCATGGAAGATAAGGCTAGCTTTGAAGGAAACCTGTACCAAACCATGAATGGCTCTTATATCCCTCAGCGCGACGATGCGGCTGGCTGGGATGATTACCCGCCAATCTTCACTCCAATGTACGCGATGTACCACGGTGCATACGGGCATACACTTGAAGCGCCTACAAATGATGAAGACGGCGTGCGCTGGATGTACAATGCCATCATGGGTTCATTGAAATATGCTACTGAAAATAAAGAAGCAATGATCACTGACCAGATTGAAATTTTTAAGCGGGGCATCAACTTTGATCACCCAACCCATCAAGACGGCCATTTCCCGAACGCCTACATCCTGCCAGTGGACGAAAAGGATCCTACGGTAACCCAAAAAGCTGTTAACCATCTGATCAACAATGACATTGAAGTGGTACAAGCTTCAAAGGCCTTTACAGCAGGCGGCAAATCCTATGGTAAAGGAACCTATATTGTAAAAATGGACCA
This sequence comes from Mesobacillus foraminis, assembly GCF_004340465.1. Classification (GTDB taxonomy): domain Bacteria; phylum Bacillota; class Bacilli; order Bacillales; family Cytobacillaceae; genus Mesobacillus_B; species Mesobacillus_B foraminis. The sequence goes on from NZ_SLVV01000019.1 coordinate 46,786, forward strand.
GGCGAAAGCGGGTCTTGCGAACACCATGCTTTGGGATGGAGAAGACATCTCCAACGACACTCCTGCCATGTATGACATTTCCGCATGGAGCCTGCCTGAGCTTTGGGGCTTTGAAGCCAATCCTGTCCATGAGGCAGTGAATATTACAGCTTCCAAGGTCAATCAGGTTGCAGGCCAGGGTTCTATTGCTGGCAAAGGGCCTTTCCTGATTCCAAACAGCTCTGTCAAAGCCGTTAATCTTGTAAACACCCTTCTTCAGCAAGGAGTTACGGTTAAGCGTGATGAAGAGAGCGGCAACTTCTATGCGGTTGCAGCAGCCAACCAGGTATCAGCAGCAGTGAAAGAATCCGGACTGCAAATCGGAACAGCTGCCGTGCCTAAAAGCGCACAGGCCATTGACAGCCTGAAGGTTGCCATTCTGAAAGACGGCGGCATGGGGAAAGTCCAATCTCATTCCGGCACAAAACTTGCACTTAAGCGTCTAGGATTTGATGTAACCGAAGTAACTCCTGTCGAGGTTGCTGACAATGGGCTGAACGGATACGATGTATTTGTTTACAGCGGCACGGAAAGCTTGATTTCTACTAATCTAAGTGCTGCTAACAAAGAATTCGGCTTCCAGAATGCAGGACAATACGATACTTTCAAAGCAAATGTCAGCTCGTTCGTTAATGGCGGCGGCAAATACATCGCTGTAGGTGCCGGGGCGTCAAGAGCGACCAAAACCCTTGGTTTGACTGATGATACGATCAACTCTGGTGGTTCAAACAGTAATGGTATTGTTCAGGTGAACTATGAAGGTACCGGAGTAACTGCTGGATACGGGAAGAATGACCTAGGTTTTGTTTATCGTCCAGTTTCGTATACAGGTACTGAAAACGATAAAGTATTGGCTTCATTCGGGGATGGTGACTTCTTCCTTGCAGGCCACTGGGCAGATAGTGGCAGATCGACTGTCCTTGACCCACAGGAAGCTAGCGGCCAGGCCGTCATTGTAAAAGAACAGGATAAAGACGTCACCCTAATCGGTCTCGAGGCAGGCTTCCGTGACCACACCGACTACCTGTTCAGACTATTATCAAATGCTATTTTTACAAAGTAATAGAATGTATGAAGCCCGGCATGATGAATGCCGGGCTTTTGACTATTTATTTAAGTTGAAACGGATTAAGCCAAATTAACTGCTGCAATCATAGACAGGTTTTACTCTACGTTTTTCACGATTACACTCCGGAATCCGCCATTTATTCTACGATAATCATGCTATTCTCTACGAAAATACACCCTTACTCTACGAAAATCCCGTTTTACACTACATTATCCATAAAACCCCAAAAAACCAGCCGGCCAAACTCACAATCCCCCCTTACCCCTTACATATAAAGCCCTGCCAGAAAGATTCCCAGCGCCTCCTCATAAATCTCGTCAAACTGGGAAAGTGGCAGCGGGTTGATGCCGAATCCAAGTTCCACGGTAAAGCCCGGCCGGCGCCAGTCCTGGATGAACCAGTCTTTGTAGCCTGCATAGCTTTCAATGGTTTTAACAGGCTGATAGCCGCTCACCCGACCGAATTCCTGAACAATCCTTTCTGACTCGGGTGGTTCCTGGTTTTCGAATCCCCAGTATATGACCTCGCCCTGGGTATGAAAGGCAAGCACCCTGGCAAAGTCCCGGCGCCTCGTAAGTTCGGCCATGGCAATGGCTTCCGGTTCACTCAAAGGCCTTTCCCCTACATAATCTCTTGGTCCTGGCCCAACCTGATTCCGCTCTTTTTCCAGCTCCCACCTTGCTGGAAATTGGTCGTTTAAGTCCACGCCCCTGATATTCGCTTTCCATCCGGTAAAATCGGTGCTTCCCCCATTCAGTTCCACGACAGAGCTCCGATATGGTTCATCAGGGGGCGGCCCATTCAGAACTAGATTTACGCCATCAGGATTCACCATTGGCACTACTGACAGCAAATTCTCTCCATAAAACCGCTGCATCGACAGCCCGCGAATCGGATTGCGGTTCGTCAAAGCGAGAAGATAATCGTTTAAAAAGGTCATGATAACGGGTGTCGTAATCCATTCGTTTGCATGGAAAGACCCGTTATAGTGGACCCGCTTTGCTCCATTCCCGACCAGAACCTCCGGAATCCGTCTCCCCAGCACTGAATTTCCGGCAGAAGGAAGCCTGATAAAGGGATAGACCCGTTCAAGCCTGCTCAAATCATTCATCATCGTGCTGTAATCATATTCCTTCCTCCCTTGCACAAGCCTCCAGGTGATCTTCTGCGGAACTTTTATCACCTGGCCTTCCCTCAGACGGTTTGGATTGATATTTTGATTAACAAGGGATAGAGCATCCACGGCAAGATTTCTCCTTTGAGCAATGCCCCACAGTGTGTCACCGCGCCTGATTACATAATCAGTGCTCACATATCCTGGTATGCGCACCCTTTGCCCAATGACTAAACTCCCTGGCTCTATATCCCGATTGGAATCAATGATGAGCTGCAGTCCAATGTTAAAAACCTGGCTGTATTGCCAGAGGGAATCTCCACGTCTTACAAAAACATCCATGACTGCTCCTCCTAGTTCTCAGAATCGCATCTGTATAAAAATATGCAGGAAGAGGGGGGATTATTTCTCCGTTATCCTGAGCTCCTTCCCGAGATAAAAAAAATGCCTGAGGTGAGACCTCAAGGCATTTCTGACATCGTTTCAATATTTAGCTTATTTGACTGTAATGGTGAACATTTGATGCTCGTGAAGGCTTCCTTTTGTCACATGTACATTGATTTGGTATGTACCGCTCTCGGAAAAGGTCCTTTCAGCTTCATAAACCCCTTCACCAGCCTCAGCAGCCTCAATGAATTCATGCTTTTCCTGGCCTTCTTTCCAAATTTCGAAACGGATTTCAGCCTGTGTCAATGGCTTCCCTGCTTCCTGAATGGAGACTGATAAATTTGTTTTCTCATTGACCTTCAGCTCCGTTCCTGACTGAAAATCCACAGTGACGGTACTTTCATGACCGTGGCCGTGTTCATGGGATTCTTCCCCTGAACCTGATGTTGAATCATCATGATGCTCGTGATGCTCTTGTTCAGCGGGATTACCGACAATCAGCTCCTTGCTTGGCATATTATGCATATCCCTGGCAGTAACATGAGCGGTTATTTTGTATGTCCCCTCCGAGTCAAATTGTTTTTCAGCAGAGTATACACCCTTCCCTTTGTGCTCGGCTTCAAGCATCTCGGATTCGGTTCCTCCCTCCTCCCTGATCTCAAATTTAACTTCATTCGCGTCTTCAACCACTTCGTTGCCTTGTGTGACTGCAGCTTCGAGCACAACCGCTGCGCCTGCTTCGAGCTGGCCCTCCGGCAATCGCAAATCCACTTCAATTAATTCAGGAACTTCTTGATCCTGTTCTGACTGTCCGCCATCATTACTGCAAGCCGCCAAAACACCCACAATTAAAAATGCAAACAATAAAGAAATCTTTTTCATGTCTATACCCCTATTCAAATATGATTCTAGAACTAATAATACCTTAATTATATATAGCTGTTGTATTAAAAGTATGAACTTTATTCTGTTCATCCATAAGCAAACCTTATCATTTATCATCATGATTATGAAATTTTATCTGCTTAGTAATAAGCGTAAAATAAATACTGACAAAGGAAGGGGGCAGAGTTTTTATGGGTTTTGCATTAAAAGGAATTGACCATGTTCAGCTGGCAGCTCCAAAAGGATCAGAAGAAGCAGCGAGAAGTTTTTTTGCAGGGATTCTTGGAATGACCGAAATCGAAAAACCGGAAAAATTGAGGAAACGCGGGGGAGTCTGGTTTCAATTTGGCAGCAGTCAGCTCCATATTGGAATTGAAGAACCCTTTGTACCAGCACGGAAAGCTCACCCTGCCTTTGCAACTCTGAAAACCTCAAGTCATTAAGAAAGCATTTACGGGAGAATAATACTGCATTCCTTGAGGACAGCAGCCTTCCGGGAGCAGACCGGATCTATATCAATGATCCGTTTGGGAATCGAATCGAAATTTTAGAATGGATATAAGAGAAGATGAGGCCTGAGTTCTGGGCCTTTTTCATTTGTCTGAGGTGCTTTTATACTGTTTCCCTTTTATATTTGTTATAATATTTTGATATCCCGATTAATTAGTTGAAAGAAGTGTCACCGATGAACCAACAGCAGGCTGGAAAGCGCAATTTGGCAATCATGTGGTTTGCCAATTTCTTTGTCGCAGGCAGCATGACCATGATCATGCCTTTTCTTTCCTTGTATATAGAAACGTTTGGCCAATTCTCGGATGAGTATGTCAAGCACTGGTCAGGAATGACCTTTGGAATTACATTTGTGACAGCCTTTCTGTTCTCCCCTGTCATTGGGAGAATGGGTGATCGGCATGGCCGTAAAAAAATCCTTATTTTTATGGCTATTGGAATGGGACTGGCCATGCTCATGCTAGGTTCTGCCGAGTCAGTAGGGGAATTATTCATTCTAAGACTGATGATGGGCTTCTTTTCCGGCTTCATCCCTGTCTCCCAGGCTTTTATCTCCACCCAGACCTCCAAGGAAGTGGCCGGGCGGGTCCTTGGGACTCTCCAGACCGGGAGCATTACCGGTTCCTTAATCGGCCCGATGATTGGAGGAATTCTTGCTGACTCCTATGGATATGCAGCCACCTTCCAATCCACTGCCGCTTTTATCTTTCTGTCTGCCATTCTTGTATTTACCGTGAAAGAATACCGAGTTGATATTAGTAAACATTCAAAAACGACCTACAGTTCAAAGGAAGTCTGGAGGCATATTGTTAAAAATCCAATCCTGCTGAATATCCTTCTGATCTCAGTTCTCGTACAGATTGCCAATTTTAGCATCCAGCCAATTTTGTCGCTTTATGTGGGAGAGCTGAACGGAATGCAGAATATAGCCTTCTATTCGGGAATCGCTTTTTCAGCCGCCGGCCTTGGCAACCTGATGATGGCACGAAAGTGGGGAGAGTTTGCTGATAAAATCGGCTATGTCAGGATTCTTGTGGCCCTGTTAATTCTATCCGCAATCTTCTATCTACCAGGAGCCTTTGTCTCAAATATCTGGCAGCTCATTGTCATTCGTTTTGCTCTGGGGATTACCCTGGGCGGAATCATCCCTGTAAGAATAGCCTATATCCGCCATAAAGCTCCGGTTGCCATGCAGGGGGAAGTGCTGGGCTACAATACAAGCCTCCGCTTTCTTGGCAATATCATCGGCCCTGTGCTTGGAGGTTTTGTATCCGGCTGGTTCGGTTTTTCCTCCGTGTTCTTCATAACAAGTTTCCTCTTGCTTGTCAGCGGACTTATTCTTTTGGGGTCACTATACCGCCATCCAGAGTTTGCCGAAAATTAATAAAGCGAGGATCTGAAGATGCATTTATCTAAAATAGATGTTCAGTTATTTGACTTGTATAGAAACCAGGACCAGTTTTGGCAGGCCAAGCTCAAAGGAATCCTCAGCAAGGAACACCTTCCTCCTGCCCCTTTAACCAGGTTCAGCCACGGTTCGACCATTGTGTACAGCTACAATAAGGAGTATGCCATTAAGCTTTACCCCTCATTCTGCAAGGAACAGGCTCTAAGGGAAAGGGCCGTCCTCGAGGTATTGTCTTCCTTCATTGAGTGTATAGAGGTCCCGCAGATTCATTCTTTTGGAGAATATGAAGGCTGGAAATATGTCATAATGACCCAGCTCAATGGGGAGCTATTAGCAGATATTTGGGAAGGTTTGAATGACAAAGAAAAGCTTACACTAAGCATGGACCTGGGCAAGGTGATTGCTCATATCCATTCTGTTCCGACAGCCGGGCTCTACGAAATTGATATAGGCTGGAAGGACTTTATGCTAAGCCGGATTAAAGTTGCCTACGATCATCATCAGCGGTCCGGTCGGAAATCTGAACTTTTAGAAAAAGTGCTAGCTTATATGGATCCTGATATGATAGAGTTTACTCCGGTCCCGGTCCTGTTAACGGGGGAATATACTCCGTATAACCTTTTAATGAATAAAATTGATGGAAAATGGAAGCTGACTGGAGTCATTGATTTTGCTGACTGCTTCCTTGGAGATGGGGATTACGACCTGCTCGGTCCTGTTCTGTTCATGTTTTGCGGGGACGGCAGGCTTGTTCGGCCATTTTTAATATCCTATGGCAAGCCGGAGAACCGGTTGACCAATGATTTTCAGCAGAAGCTGATGATGTATGCTCTGCTTCATCCCTATAGCGATTTAAACTTTTATCTGTCTAAAAACAGCAGTGGTGCAAATGCGAAAAATTTTGACGAACTCGCTGCGGCGCTGTTTCCTTTAGGAAGGACCGTCCAGAATTAGGAACGGCTCTTTTTATATTCAAAGGTTTCTCATTGGAACATTTAGGGAAAACCCTCTAAAAAGTTCTCCCATTTCCTGATCCTACATACATCGTGCTCAACTGGCCAAGACTATCTTTTATAAAATTACAGTGAAACGTTGGTGAGACAATGGAAGTAAAACCACTGCTCGAAGTGGAACAGCTGGCTCTGAAGAAACATAAGATATTTCGCCAAAGCAAGACGAGGTATTTGGCCAGGGCCGCTTTAGCATCCATGTTTATTGGCTTTGGAGTCATCGTAGCCTTCAAGACCGGAAATTTCTTTTATCTGGAGCATTCCCCTTTTACTTATCCAATGGCTGCCATTACCTTTGGAGCAGCCATCATCCTGATCGCCTACGGCGGCGGTGACCTGTTTACCGGAAATACCTTTTATTATACGTTTGCGGCCCTCAGGAAAAAGATGGTTTGGTCCGAGGTACTAAAAATGTGGCTGTTCAGTTATATCGGGAATATTCTGGGGGCGCTGGTCTTTGCGTTTTTAATTTTTACAACCGGATTGTTTGACGATGCCTCTGTGAATAGTTTTCTGCTGAGTGTTGCAGAGAAAAAGATCCATGCCTCCACAAGCGAGCTTTTTTTCCGCGGCATACTCTGTAATTGGCTTGTATGCATGGCCTTTTTCATCCCGATGGCATTAAAAGGCGATGGACCAAAAATGTTTGCCATGATTCTGTTTGTGTTCTGCTTTTTCATTTCCGGATATGAACACAGCATAGCGAATATGTGCACTTTCGCCATTGCCCTGGTGCTTAACCATCCTGAAACCATCTCGGCATCTGGCGTCCTCCACAATCTTGTCCCCGTAACAATCGGGAACTTGATCGGCGGCAACCTTATGATGGGATGGATGTATTACTATGCGAATAAGCCTTTCTTTGCAGAGGAAGAAAACAAATAATCCATCACTAGGGTGATGGATTACTTGTTTCGACCTTAGTTCCTGAAAAACCCTTTGCGCGCGGAATAACACCTGTTCATGCCGAATGGCTTTATGAAACCATCTCTGCCGGAAGGCAACATAAAAGACCAGCCCATCATTTGGGCTGGTCCATTTTGTTTTTAAGCATCCTGCTTCCCGGCTGCCGTCATCCACTCGTACTGCCTCAATTTTACCTCAAACAGATTAAGAGGATCCCGATAGACTTCCGGGTTGACCCTCATTTTTTCGAGGGCGTTTTTACTGGTTTCAATCTCTCCTTTTGCTTCCTCCACTGCGTCATTTAAAACGATCAGAGGCTCTTTGAAGAAGAGTTTAACATCCCGCTCAATTGATTTCTCAAACATCTCAAAATGCTTGAAGAATCTCTTGGAAATCGTTGCAGCTGTATCCTGGTAATCCTGATTCTCAAGATAGGATTTATATTTGTTGTACAGCATGGAATGATTCTGCGGCAGGACACCTAAAAGCTTTCCGGCACTTTTAAGCAAAAACTGGGAAGGTGTTGCCCGATTCAGGAAGTTAATGTGGTCAATGTTGATGCCATTGGTCATCCGGTCAGCATCGCGATTCCAGTCATCAAGTACCTTGAAATCGCATGCCTGCCGAATCCGCTCTTCCCCGTATATTGCGTTGAACCCTTCGCTCATTTCATCAAGATAAGCCTGCGACTGCTCGAATTCTTCCTTGGAAAAGGTGATCCATTCTTGAAGATTGCTGTAATAATCCTTAAGTAACGTATTTTCCAGGTAATCCTGCACGCGATCATTCATTTCATCGTTCAATTCGAGATGAAGCTTTGTAAAATCGCTGTCCTCTTTGATTAAATCAGATGTTCCGCGCAAAATTTCCGGCACTTTTGCCAGGATCTCGGCCCGGGTATCATCTTTAATCTTTAAGTAAGACTTTTTGATGCTGCCTGCTTTTTCTTCCTCAAGGTCGTGAACCTGATTAATGGCTCCCCTTAATTTGCCAACCATTTCTTCATTCCAGCGCACCGATTCGACCAGGTCGTTTTCCATCTGAATTCGTTTATCAAGCAGATAGTTGATGGACCTTCGCACAAAATGCTGAAGCTTAGTAATCCGCTCCTGCCCCAGCTGGATACTGCTCATCATTCCGCCGATAAAATCAGACAGTTCTTTCAGCTGGATCCCATTCTGTCTAGGAGCATAAGTGAGCAGCTTTGCATTCGGATAGAAAACATGGATCCTTGCAAGGGTTTCATTGACCAGCTGCGCTGCCTCTTGCTCACTGTAGAGGGACTGAACTTTATTCAGCAGAAAATGAACCGGGAGGTCGGGAGCCTGATTGTGGATTTGCATCAGGATTTCCTGTTCACGTTCGGTGAGCGGATCCTCGGCATTTAAAACAAACAGCAGGCTGTCCGCAAAGTTTGCATAACTGAAAACCGGATTATGATCAATATTGTTCCGATTGATGCTTGGCGTATCAATTAATGCCAAACTCCCTGTTCTTAATAATTCATTAGGAATCTTGAAGTCAATGACAGTTTCTTGTTTATGGTTTTGACGGCGGATACCGGCTGCCTCCTGAAACTGCTCGAAGTTTGCAATTTCAGCAATCTCTGTATCGGTAATTTCAAGGATTTCCGGATCATCTCCATATTTAAATGCCACAATGGAGGAAGTCGGCCCTGTCATCAGGGTTTCTCCTAAAATATCATTAATCACCTCTGATTTTCCGCTTCCGGAAACACCGGCCAATAAAAGGTGCTGCTTGCTAAAATCGGCGAGTTCGTCAATGATCCAATGAATCCGATGGCCAGGGTTAATGCCATTTTCTTCTGCCCAGTGAATGACGGATTGAAATAGCCGGATACTGTCTTCTTTCGCCGAAGGATATCTCCTCGCATTCAGGATCAAGTCCTCTGCATCGCGGACCACTTCGGAAGACAGGCTGGATGGGAACATTTCGCTCCATGCCATAACCGAAGCTGAAGCAAACAGGGAAGTGGAGGCATCGGTAATCTTCAGCCAGTTTGTAAGATGGGCTGGAATCAAAGGCGAAAGCTCTTTGATCAGCAATGTTCCATTTATTAGTTCAAAATAGGTTTCCTGATAGATGCCTGGCAGTTGACGCCATGGTTCTCTGCGGCTCGCATCCATATCAAGGAAGATCCTGTTGAAGTTCTTGATCCAATCAAGGTAATCCGGATCTTCCCGATAGCTTTTCCACAAGGAAACCGCCAACGATTCAAAACGGGTGCGGTCAATGGTGAACAAAGCCGTCAATGCCGGATTGAAGTATTCAGGCCGTTTCCCTTTTGTATATCCGGCATCAATATAGGTTTTCAGGATATCAAACCATTGTACAGCTCCAGTCCGTACACCTTCATCGGAAGCAAGCTTAACACTATTATCCCAGTCCTGATGCTCTTCAAAGAAAGCACGCGCAATTTCGGTCACCCCAGGATAATCCGGGTCAAGAACAACAGCAGCCTTGATCACTTCCGTTGCTCTGTCCAGCTTGCCTTGTTCGATATAAATCGATAAAAGCTGCAGGCCTGTTTCTATTTTCAATGTAACACTTTCACTTTCTATTCCAAGGTAAATTCCTTCCGCTGTATCAAGAAACTCCAGCTCCAGATATGCATCGGCCATATTCTTTTTTGCCCATGGCTCCATTTCGCCCTTAATATTTTCCCATTTAAAAATAGCGGCTTCAAAATCCTTATGATGGAAATACACTTCCCCTTGAGCAAAGCGGATATTTGCCAGATCGGCTATATCCTTTTTATTCTCCTCGAGGTACAGCTCCCCGAGAACGCGGACCGGATGATCTTTATCGCCGTCCATATAATTCTCAAAGTACGCCTTTTTTATCAATTGTTCTTCTAATGTCATGATGGCATCCTCCGACAAATCGTATTTATCTCTTTTCCTGCAAACTGCTATTCTTGTTAAATCGAATTATTTCCACATTTCCCGTCAAAATAAACCTCATCCTTCTATTCTATCAAACTTTTTTTCTGTGAGGAATGTCAGTTTGCTATCAGTTATGCTACAAAGACCGATTCATTTGTAATATAGATAAAATGGCCTACTTATCTTCATGTCTTTTTACTTACATACTATTCGAACCCGGCCATCATTTTCCGGGTGTCGGCCGTTCTCTTAATGTTTGTCCTTTTCACATCCAGACCATATTATTGTATATAGAAAATCAAATTAGCAAAAAATTTCTGGCAAAGAAAAAAGGAGCGTAAGGATGCTGACAGTAATCGTACGGAATTTAGAAAGGGAAAGATTAGCTTCGAAGAACCTCAAAGGGAGCTCGGTTATTGCCAATGGAAAAACATTGGCAACCATTAAGAATGGTGAAGCGGAAACTACTTTTTTGATTCATCCCCAGCTGGAGATGGAGGAATATGAAATCCTGCGTGAAACGATTTTAGAAATGGTGTCAGGCACTGATGCTGAAGTGGATGAAAGTGGCTGTAAATTAGGATATCTGGAAAATGGGGAACCTGCATATTTAATAAAAAAGTGGGAGCCCTGGAAGGCATTCCTGATGAGAGCCAGGCTGCGAACACTGGAAGGCCAGAATATAGCAGTGAAGGATTCCAGCGGCAATGAGCTGGGCAGCGGGCTGCTCGCAGAATATAAAATAGAACAAAACCCTTTTCGGATTACATCCTGTACGCTTATCACCATATTTGGGGAGAAAAAAATTGAGGGGGCCGAACTGCAGGTTGAGCCGACAGGCAGATTTAATTAAAAAACAGCGGATATTTTGTATCCGCTCAGGCTGTCGAGAAACTCTCGACAGCCTTTATTTTTAATCTTTTACTTTAACTATTCACCGCGTTAATTTGATATAATATAAGTACTACTAACTT
>NZ_SLVV01000020.1:0-35836 GCF_004340465.1 Mesobacillus foraminis
CAAGCTCCCTCCGATTCGCTCGACTTGCATGTATTAGGCACGCCGCCAGCGTTCGTCCTGAGCCAGGATCAAACTCTCCAATAAAGAGTATGAGTTAAGCTCATAAAAAAGAAAAAACGTTGGCTAGTGATTTGAAATCACTAAGTTTTTATTGTTTGTTGACGCTTGTTTGTTTAGTTTTCAAAGAGCAATTTATTGGCCACTTCAGAAGCGACGTTTAACATCTTAACATGTTGTCTAGAAGGAGTCAACCATTTATTTTTTCAAATAAGTTATTGATTTATTCATCCTTGAAGCAACTTTTATATATTATAACAATCAAAACATCCCGTCAACATTTTTTTAACTAAATTGTCTAGAGAAAAAGGTAATCTAAGTCCAGTCTTCTTTAATTATTTAAACCTTTTCCTTAATAATGAATCCGAATGCCAGTCTAATTTTATGCATATATTCGTGAGACTGACCCTTTTACATGATCAAGGCTAAATTTTAAGTCCTTTTATAATCTGTAAGTTTTTGACCTGCGACGATGGACTTCCCTGCTGATATCATCATGACTTTTTGTTGCGATTCCTTCATTTTGGTGATTATTTCATCTAAATAGGAATCAGAGATTTTTTCGGGGATGTAGCCCATTCTTTCCCGTATTAAATTTTCCAGAACAAAGCACTTACGAGTCCAGTACTCATATTCATTAAAAGTGTATCTTATCCCTTCCACGCATTCTTCCACCCCTTCCTTGAGGGCTTGAATAAAGACCTTTCTATTAGCATATATCCCCCTTCGTTCCGCCCGTGCGAATTTCAAAAGATAAAGGAGTTCTATCGTTGTTAACTCCATTAGTTCAGAAGTACTTTTTCGAAGTTCCGTATAAGATGGCTGTGATACCGGTAGGAAGTCTTTTCTATCTCCATCTTCTTGTACATCCTCAGGATAAAGGGTCAATTCGCAATAATTACATTGAAATTGGCTGCAAATAAGCTCCACGAGGCTTCCACAATAAGGACAGGTTTTCAATAGTAACTCCTCCCATTGACCTTAAATGTTGGATGATCGAATTTGTTTAGCCGTAGGGTTGTATAACTGAATTATTTTTATTATACACGAACTTATGTTCCCTTACTCTTATTTTATTAATAATATTTGGAGTATTAATATTTGGTCTGGTTAAGATCCTTCATCTGCCGAACTTTATGAATATTTCCGTTTCTGCCAGGCTCAAATTCAACATTACAAACGGGTGAATCCGATTTCACTCTGGTGTTTTGTCATAATAAAAAGATGATTATCGGTATTTACTTTGTAGCAAAGGCAGTTAAACCTTAATTTTATGAGGTAACATTAATCGAACGTTTGATTAAGACAAAAATAAAAAAAATCGGTACTTGCTATACGATATACATTACATTCATGGCTGTCCCAAATTTCTCCTATGGCGAATTGTCCCCTTTATTTCAATTACCGTATACCAATTTGTAATTTTTTTACATTTGATCGGATATACTGTTATAAGGAACAGGGCAAGCTTCAATACGCCAGGAGACAAAACCACCAGCCTTGTTCCCTTTTGTTTAATCCTTGCCTTCCCATATTTCAAATCAGAAATCTGGTAAATCGATATCAACCGTTTATATAAGTAATTGGTCTGTTTCTTACTATCCGTAACTCAAATTTATTAATTCCTCTTACATTAACACTACCTTCAAACAAGTGTCTGTCAATCAATGGTAAGGCGGATAACTATGAGAGACAAACCAGTGAATTCGATATTTTCTATAATATTAATTCCTGTTTCATTGTTAAATTTTGGTCTACTAATTCCTTGGGATCCCTTAATGGAAATACATGAACGATTTGGAGATATGGCAGTTCCAACCGCCTTCTTCGGAACAATAATTGGTATTTTGGGACTATTAAAAGGGGAACCAAGAAAGCTAGCTTTGTTCGGGTTGATTGGCAATGGAATCCCTCTTGCAGCCTTTGCTTTTATAATGATCATAATGTTTATTGCGTATTTTGGAGGACCAATTAATGAAAAGTTTGTATTAATCAGCACCGGGTATTTTTAATATATAGGTGTATCCCCTCCGGATAGGCCTTAATGGAAGCGGTGCCCTGGGAGCACCGCTCCTTTTTCGATCATTTTAGGGTTCTTAAATCCGAAGAAAGTCCTTATCATAATGCACATCTTTCCTTATGTATGGATATATTCAAAAAACAAAAAATATTAAATGTCCTCTTCCCTTGACCTTCCCTAATTAGTGAGAAGACTTTTATTTTCAGCAGATTCGTTAGGACACTCATATAACGAGTGGTGCAACGGAACTGTAGGAGACGTATTGAAAAATTCCTGAAATCGGTCATAATAGACATAGCGCTGAGCAAAGCAAAACTTTTCCTAATTGGTTCTAGAAGACAGATTAGGGTAAAGCCATTTCCCCCCTCCAATAGACTTAGGGGAAATGGCTTTTTTTTATTGCAGGGTAGAGGCATAAAAAGAAAGGACTTTTAAATCCCTGATTTGAATGAACCTTTGGTTCATCGTGATGTTCGCGTAAGATCCTTCCCCACTCCTTTTTTCTAGTCATGTATGCCGAAAGAATCACAAACCTTATAAAGCTTTTTTGCTTTACAATAATGACATAATTGTAACACTAAAGAAATATAATGTATCAGACAGAAGGGAAGGAGGAAGAACCAATGGATAATCGGATTTTCTTATTCCTTGCTACAATTTTTTCTGGTTTTGCACTCATTAAAGTTCCTTTAGCTGATTCATTCCTTGAAAGCGTCTCCCCAGTTACTGATGTCCTTGGCATACTAACTATTCTAGTCTTTTCACTCGTCTTAATTTATAAAGGGGTAAGAAGTTTGTTCAGTAAGTAAATAAACTATTTTGGAAAGCACTCTCTATGGGTGCTTTTCTTTAATCCTATTCTCACCAGATTTATGAAACAAAGAAGTACAGTAAAATAATTTAGAAAGACTTTGTTGTGTCCTCCCATAAACACAGTACTCAGACTGTCAATTTTATTATATTGCAGCTGAAATGCCATGTACCCAAGAACTACTTTAAATGAGAAAGAGGGGATTACTCGTTGAGTAATCCCCTTCTATAAAGAGTATTAAACCATTTACACAAGGGATGGATCCCATCATTAGTGTTTATAGAAAAACGTATTTTTCATTTAAGTTCCCCTTTATTTCCCCAATTATGCTTGTTATAGACGGTCTCAAAAAACAGATGATTTACATACATATGAGGAAAACAAGGGGACACGCTTCCCTCAGTTTAAACAGCTTGAACAGGAAATTGGGAATGCTCTTCACTTAAAGTGAGCCATAATAATGTTCATAGCTAGCCTTACTCTGTTCAAATAACTGGAGTGGGCAAATTGTCACCATTATACAAGGTATCAATTGAGGTTCATTAGTTTCGTGTTCCCGTCTAAGATTAATTCCCCTTCTTTTACCTCAACATCGTTTAATCCCTCTATCTTTTTCATATCCAAAGGATCATTGGCCCCAATGAATATCAAGTTCTGTAACTCATCTTCATCTCGTTCCGCCAGTATATACATCTCTTGATATACGCTTTTTATGGTGGTGTACATACTCTCAATAAGTAGATCGTCTTTAGGTCTACCAATCGCGTTAATGACCAGGAGTCCGTCATCCTGTAATTTTTCTTTGGTGAGGGTAAAGAACTCTTGAGTAATCAAATGGAATGGGATTTGCCTTGTGTCATGATAGGCATCTAAGACAATTACATCAAATAGTTTGGATTGTTCCTGTAATATCTTACGTCCATCACCAATTTCCACACTGTTACCTTTATAGAGGAAATATTTCTTGCTGGCCTCCAGGACACCCTTATCTAGTTCCGCAACCCTGACTTCTTCTATCTCACTTTCAAATTTGCTTGTAAGGGATCCAATCCCATGACCGACCATAAATATACGATCACTGTTTGCAGCAAAACTGTCTACCACTTCCCAGATATGTTGCGTGTATTCCAACAAAAGGGTTTCCGGCGCTTCCATGTTCATTATTCCTTGAATAGTATCGTCGTTACCAAAAGTCAAATACCTATATTCTCCGGGTACACCTTCAAATTCATCTGTTTCATAAACCTGTATATCATGATAAAGGCTTGTTTCTTCATATAAAAGCCCAAAGGAAGAAAGATTGTCCGGTACAAAAGGAAGGAGGACAGAAATGGTCGGAAGAAATAATAACAAAATTTTTATCTTCTTATGTAAATAAAAGTATATGAGGAAAGCAACAAAGAGCATTCCCACGAGAGTAGCGATCACAGTATGGATGTCAGTGAAAGGAATGAGTAAGAAAGTAGTTACCAAAGTTCCTAATACACTGCCTAATGCAGAAGATGTGTGGAGGTTTCCAATCACCTTTCCAGTAACAACTTCCTCAAGTCCATCCTTCATCAACATCGTTGCAATGATACTGAAAAGAATGTTTGGTATGAAATATAAGATCAGTACACCGACGGTTGTCCCCAAAACGCTAGTCAAGACTTCAAGAAAAGGAAACACACTATTTTTTATGACTGGGATCATACCAATGAGGAGCATCCCCAATAGGTACAACCAAAACATCCATTGACTACCACTTGAACGGTCAGCCAAAAAACCGCCAATCATATACCCTATAGATGATCCAATAAGGAAAACGGAAATCACAATCCCCCAAGTGTAAACAGTGTTTCCAAACGATGGTGCTATGAGTCTGGTCGCGGTCATCTCTAATCCCATGAGGACAAAACTGACAATGAACAAATTTAAATAAACCCTCTTTTGCATTAGCAACCCCGTTTTTTGTATATTTGTATTTCATTTTTTCTGTATCAGTACATACTCGATATGGGACAGATCATGGGCTCAACAAATTACTGATAAATTTATTTTAAAATTTATTAACGTTTTAGGCAAAAAAGAGGCATCAAATAGAAAAGCTGCCACGAAAACAGCAGCTCCTTCATTATTTATTCACATTTGTATTTACCATTCTTCTTAATCTAATACATTTGTTATAAGATACGCTATTTCAGAATCAAGAAAGAACGCTATCGTATATTACATCTTAAATAACATGTTACAATGCAATTTCAAGTATAGCTCACGCCTTTAACCACATTCAGGCCGAGTAAAGAGGAAGATACTTTCCTGAAAGGTTATCATACCCATAAGCTACTATCTCAACATTTATTGGCACCTCACCAAGATCAACATATTCCTTCCACTCTTCGGTAAAGAATATCGGGAGCATGCTAGCCTCGATTTCGAATAGCTCGAAGGTTCTTTTCATTTACCCCAACTCCATTTCTTTCGTAGTTTTTGAAGGTGATTGGACATGCTCGGTAACCTGTTGGAACTGTTCATGGGCAATCGACTTTTCCATTATAATCTCTGACAATCTTTTAATCCCGGTCAAATCAGATTTCCCAATGAAGAAGAGATCTTCATTCCTAATCTGATATAAATGGATGAATCCTTTCTGTTCATCCAACTTTTCTACTGCATTTGCTGGATAATATATTCGGTTTTGATTGAAGACAGAAATCGCTTCTGCTTTATCTTCTGTTTCGATAAGAATGCAATTTTGTTGTGATCGGATTGCTTCCATATTGTTCATGAGAGATTCATCAATGTTTTTAGTGACAAAATAGCTCTTCCCAAACCGATAAAGGGAAACTAAATCCTTTTCCTGTTGATCTGCGAGTTCTCTTACCGGGACATCAAAAACGATTTCTTTCTCCAATATCAAATTTTCAATTTTAGTAATCAAACGGTTTGTCTCCTTCTGTATTTCATCCTGATGCTTTAACAATAATTGATCACTATTGCTCGCATAAGATGCCAGATAAGGGAAGGTAAACCGACTGGAATCCAATCCAAAATACTTACAGGTGAGATAAGCGAAACTCTCTGCCTGGGTCTCTTTTACATCTTTACCGGAATCCTTGTATTTACCATCAGGAGAATGGAAAATCGAGTGCGCATATTCATGTATAAGGGTTGTAAGTTTATTGGTAATGTCATGGTCCTGATTGATCGTTATGGAGTGCTCCGAAGGAGAATAGAAACCATATAATCCTTTTCTTTCTAATGTTTTTTCCATGACAGGGAGTTCTTCGTTCATTTTTTCTTTTAAATGCTCATAAATCTTTTTTGCAAAATCACTAGGCTCCACCTTATCAGGAACTACGGGATTCAAAGGAAGGGGCGCCCCCTCGGTCTGTTGTACATCAAAAACAGGAACAGCCTTGAAACCCACAATCCTTGTTACCTCTTCCACTTCTTTTTTGCCGGCATTATTTTCTTTTTCCTCTTTGAATTTCTTCTGGATCGGCGCAAGGATTTTGAGCGATTTCTCCCCCTTTATCACTTTCCTCCCTAAGCTATTCCAGGTCTTCATTCCGGCCACATAGGTGGCCTGAGGATTTTGCATGTAAATCATCATTAGATTATTGAAACTATAACGGGGAAGCTTAGAAGAAAAATTTAGGTAATCCTTATATTTTTCATCCGTTAATATCCCTCTGACCCCTTTCACGATCTCCTCAAAATATTCTTCGGTCTTTTGCTGCCGCTCATTTTCTGTTAATGGTTGATACCTTCTTTTCATTCGTGAACACTCCTTTATCACATCTACTTTTAGTTAAGTACTGGATAGATCTAGGTGCCATGAATTTTCCAAAGGAAACCTAACAACAAAGACACTTACAAATGAAAATATGGAATGATTAGTTGTAAGTCTGACTAACGATCAAGGCCTTTTCGTTTTTTCTTTTTGTTCTTACGTTTCTGCTGCTCAAATTCATCTTCCCTCCATTTTCTGTCCGCTTCACGAATCGCACTTTCAAGGATGGAAAAGAAGTCGGAGCCATAGGTCGGAATGAAATTTTGAGAATCGCTGTGATGTGACGTGAACGTATCAGACGGGTGGGGTGGTGCTCCTTCCCCTTCCCTGACGAATCGGCCCATAAGGATGTTGTTAAGCTGATCCAAACTCTCAGTTCCGATTTCATCCGCCAACCTTCTGCATTCAAGATAAAACATATTCAGGAATGATTTGTTATGGAGTTGGAAATCAGGATATTCACTGAGCAGAGTTTCTCTGTATTGGATTTGTTTCTCACTCTCATTTTGGCTATTCATTTGATCCAAATAGAAAATGATTCTTTGCTGGTCTTCCTTGGAATACTTCCTTGGAGGATTTGCAATATCCTGTGGAATTATAGTCCTCCCATAATACTCTTGGGCCATGACAAAGAATTCTTTTTGTTCGATTGTCAAATAATCACGACCGTCCCAATTGGGGTACATTTCCTCAAGCTGGTAATCATAAAGGCGATCCATCAACTCTAGGGACTTTTCCATTTGACTTTTAAGATTCAGGACCAATCTTATCTTATTTAAAACTTCCTCTGGCACATTTTTGATTGTTGATTCGTCTGCAAAGTTGATTCTATTCGTCACTCTTAACTGTTCAAATTCAAGTTCCGCATTTCTGATTTCATTCTGAAGGGATAAAACAAAATGAGCACGGTTATTTAATAAACCGGCGAGTTCCCTCTCGATTTGGTTTTTCTCAATTTCCTTTGTGATATTTTCAATCTCGGATAGGCTTAACAATTTATTATTAGAAACTGTTACGTCCACGATTTCAATCTTCTGATTACCTGAAAGCTCTTCCCTCTTGATGTCTGGATAATATTTTTTCAGAAATCTGTCCGCTTCATTTTCTAAAATGACTTCCGCAGCATTGAGGATTTCTGTTTCTTTTTCAATCCTATTAAGTTTCTTATATTTATCAATCGAATCGGAACTGAACTCAAGACGGTCCTGCCATTTCTGAAGTTGATTTCTTCGTTTGATGATGTTTTCCAGATTGACGAATAACCTTAACGTCTTGGCAGCTTCCCTAAGCTGTTTTTTCTCCGCAGGAGTGAAACGGCGTGTGAACTTTTCATTTCGTCTATGAATCTCTTTTTCTCTTTTGGCTTCTTGAATATCAATGACGACCTGGTTGTACTCTTTGCGCTCCTGGTTGATTTGGATTCGCTCCGACTGTTTTCCTTCTTTTTGCATTTGTCTTGCGACAAAACCTTCATGAATGGTTGGCAGTGTTTCGATTCCCTGGTCCTTATTTGATAAGTGAGTGATCCTTACGGCAAACCCATTTTTCTCAAGGTAATGGTTCGCAAAAACAGCCCATTGTTCCCGCCAGTGAAGAAGCTTCTCTTTTGTGTTCCAATCGGTGGTATGCAGGGCCTTAACCTGAAGTTTCTCATTCACCATTTCTTTTGTTTTCTTTTGCTTGTTCCCCCACGTACCGTCTTCGTTAAATGGCCTGATGGTCAACATTACATGAAAGTGGGGATTATCCTCATTGTCACGATGGATGGCGAGATCGGCCACCATTCCATCAGAAACGAAAACCTCATTGCAAAACTCGATTGCCAATTGTTCCTGCTCTTCGTTGGAAAGCTCCTTTGGCAGGGCCACGTTGATCTCACGTGCCAGCTGGGCGTTCCACTGCTTCTCTTTCCTTTCGACTTCATTCCATAATCGCTGCCGGTCATAGACCCAGTCCGGTGCATGGCTGGGAGCGAGGATACGGGTGATGGGTTCCACTTCCCTTTTGTAATATTTGACCTCGTTGGTCCGTTCATCCAGGAGTTTCTCCCCGGACCGGTAGGCAGCGGCCGCGATGGTATTCTGTTGTTTTTTCCTCGAGATGATCTGGTTTGAGAAGTGGTAAATCGCCATGGCTAGAGTTCCTCACCTTCTTTTCACAACATGAGCGGAGCGAATTTTCCAGACGCTTCACGGGTTTGGTTCCTTCGAAGAAGGGACCAACGCGCTTATCCACGGAGTGGTATATAAGTGCGCCCTCGCCTGGTTGCCTTCGGGATTATTGTATCACTTTCCAAATATTCAGGCAAATGATATAATTTAGTTAACTATCATGGAGAGGTGGTAGAAAATGCCGAAGAAAAATACAAAGGATCAGATCGTAGACATTGAAGAGCAAATCAGAAGATTGAGGGAAAAGCAAAAGAGGATCCTGACGAATTCTCAAAAGGAAATCGGGAAGCATTTAATGGAATCGTGGGAGATCGAGGATGTGGAGGAAGCTAAGGCCCTAATTGAGACGTTTAAGGATCAAGTGATCTCATTGAAGGAAGTATCGTCCTCTACAACAGAGAACATGGAAAGAAATAAGGCAGATTTCATTAATCCAATTGGAGAATAAAGATGTCCGAGGAAATTCAAAAGATTGAAGATAAAATAAAGGTATTGGAACAAAAAAAGAAATCTCTGGAACATAAGATAGTGAGTGAAGAGAGAAGAGTAAGGACCAGGGGACTGATTCAAAAGGGAGCTTTATTGGAGAAATACTTAGATTTAGAAAAAGCTACTATCGAAGACACAGAACTCCTGCTTAAGGTTCTTTCCGAATTTAAGAAAAGAAATGCCGATTATGTCATTAGAAAGATAGAACAACTAAAAGAAGAGGATCCCCTTTGAAGGCAAATTGTTATCAAATGGAATCACCCTTCCTTGGTAAATATTTATGGATTAATGAAGGTTTTTCAAGGAATGGTGATTTGCTCCATGAACGATCTGCATTGTCTGCCGGAGCATATTTTTATGGTATAAGGCTCCCTTTTGTCATATACTGATACAGTCTTTGAAAAAATCATTCTATATAAGGTACTTGGGTTAAACTATACCTATCCCTCTTACTCTAGGGTAAAAAAGGGCCAAAACCTTAACAATGGTTTTGCCCCTTTTTCAAATATAACAGGACTTATTCTGTAAACCAACTTAGTGGAATGGTCACAATTTCTGGGAACAAAACGAGCAGAAGTAAGATTCCCATTTGAACTAATAGAAATGGCAAAATACCTTTTGAAATATCAATGATACTAATTTTACTTATTCCACAACCAATGTATAGCACAGTCCCGACTGGAGGAGTAATGAGTCCGATTGATAAATTAATGACCATCAATAAACCAAAGTAAACAGGGTCTATTCCTACAGCTGTCACTACTGGAAGCAGGACCGGTGTAAAGATAAGAATAGCAGGTGTTAAATCCATTACACATCCTACTATTAGTAAGAAGAACATAATAATTAATAATAAGATGGTTGGATTGGTCGTCAATCCACTTAAAAACTCAACCAATTCACGTGGAATTTGCGCAACTGTGATCGCATAACCTGATACCACTGCCGTAGATGCGACGAACATAACGATCCCTGTTGTTTTTGCTGTATTAACAAATACCTCGGATAGCTGTTTCCACTTTATTTCTCTGTAGCCGAAGCTAATGATTAATGCATAAATTGCCGCAACGACCCCAGCTTCAGTGGGGGTAAAGATTCCACCCCGAAGCCCAAAAATAATAATAGCTGGCAATAAAAGAGCCCAGAATGCGCCTTTAAAAGCATTCCACTTTTGTTTGCCATTTGCTTTTGGCATTGTTTGACTATTGTCTTTCTTAGAAACAAAAAACCATACGATTACAAGACCTAAGGCAATTAAAATTCCAGGGACAATTCCAGCCATGAATAACTGAGTAATTGAAACGCCTCCAACAACTCCAAATAAAATCATCGGGATACTAGGGGGAATAATCGTTCCAATAATCCCTGTTGCAGCAACTAGTCCAGTAGACGAATTTTTGTTGTACCCCTTTGCAATCATCATCGGAATTAGAATAGCACCTAAAGCTGCAGTGTCTGCAACCGCTGACCCTGATAATCCTGCGAAAATCACCCCAGACATGATGACAACGTAGCCCAGGCCACCTCTTATATGTCCTACGAAAGCACTTGCAAAGTCAACAATTCTTCTTGATACGCCACCTGCATTCATTATTTCACCTGTAAGGATAAAGAATGGAATGGCCATTAAAGAAAAATTATTTGCTCCTTTGACTAAATAGTCACCCAAAATTCCTGTATCGAACAAGCCCAATACAGCAAGCATAACGATCGCACTGCTAAGCATGGAAATGGCTACAGGGGCACCTATAAGTAGAAACAGAAACAAGGAAAAAAGAAATACTAATATCATCATTCTGTTCTCCCTCCTTCACCCTCTATTTTTGCTTTTGCCCAAGCAGGCGGATCTTGATTGAAAAAAACAAACCGTATTGTTTGAACTGCGGTGATGACAATCATAAGAATGGAGGAAACAACACCAGCTAAATAAAAAACACTCTCAGGAATCCCGGTGGCAGGTCCGGTTACCATTTTATTCAGTTCCATCATTTTTAGGAGACCATCTAAAAAAAGAATTAACACAAAAACAGTCAAAGAACTTGCCAATAAATAGAGGATTTTTTGAAATTTTTTAGGAACCGCTCCAATTAAAAGGTCTACCCCAAGATGTCCTTTCTCTTTCGTAGCAACAACTGCACCTAAAAAAACGAGCCATACAAATAAATAACGAGCTAGCTCCTCAGACCATGTAATACCTGAGCTAAAGACATACCGTAAAACAACATTTAAAAATACAAGTGATACCATCGAAACAAGAACGACTACAATGATACCGTTTAGAAGGCTGTTGAGAGTTTTCAACAATTTATCCATCTGATTTCACCTCTCAAAATACATTTATAAATCTATAAAGCTATCGATTAATTTCCCTTCTTCTTTTCACTTTCAATTAATTGTATGAATTCTTCGGCCCAGTTGTATTCCTTATATAATTCCTGATAAACAGGATCCATTGATTCCCTCAGGTCTTTCATGAATTCCCCATCAGGTACAATGATTTCAAGGCCGTCTTCCTGTAATTCCTTTTTTACCCTTTCTTCTGTTTTTTGGAGTAATTCCCATTCATATTGTGCAGATTCCTGTGCCGCTTCCAGAATGATATCCTTCGTCTCTTGATCTAACTCATCAAAGAATTCTTTATTCATCAGATACACGTTTGGACTAAACATATGATTCGTCTCCACTACATGGCTTTGCACTTCATACAATCCCGACTCTTTCAAGGTTGCATAGGGATTTTCTTGCCCATCAATAACACCCTGTTCAAGTGCAGTGAATACCTCAGATAGTGCCAGTGGTTGAACATTCACACCCATTGCATTACCTGTATTGATAAAGATTGGAATATTAGGCATTCTAAGTCGTAGCCCTTTAAACTCCTCCTTGTTTTCTATTGCACGATTCGATGAAACGACACGGAATCCATTTGCAGTCCATGCGATGGGCTCCACCCCAAGTTCCCGAAAGGATTTTGCAATTTCTTCTCCCACTTTCCCATTCAAGATTCGGTTTGCCTGTTCATAGTTATCAAATAAATAGGGCCATTCCACTGCACCTATCTTAGGATTAGCCGTTTGCAATCCCATTCCTGTTATCGCCATTTGGATGGAGCCGATTCGTGCACCACTTGTGAACTGAGCTTCATCCCCAAGTTCATTGGCTGGATAGATTTCTACTTCAAATTTCCCGTTTGTTTTCTCTTCAATATAAGGTTTGAATTTCTCTTTTAGAGCTATATTTTGCGGGTGAGTTTCCGAGAAATAGTTTGCTATTTTGATCGTCGTTACTCCATCAGAATTTTCTTTTCCTGCAGTTTCTAATACGTTGCAACCAGTTGTAATACTGAGGAATAATATCGTGATTACCCCGATTATAAACGCTTTCATTTTCATCAAAAGCCCTCCTATTCCGTAACGGTATGGCAGGAACACCTCGTACCCTGCCTACCTATCCTCAATCTCTTGCTTTACGGACCGCCTCCACAAATTGTGCGGCTTTTTCTTCTAATTGAATAAAATACCCTATGTCGATGTTCTTCTTCGTATTTACGAGAGAACTTCCTATTCCTGCTGCAACCGCCCCCGCTTTAATGTATTCTCCTACGTTATGAACATCAAGCCCTCCTGTTGGCATTAAAGGAATTTGGGGCATCGGACCGTGTATATCCTTTAAATAGCTTGGCCCAAATACATTTGCAGGGAAAACCTTTATGATATCAGCCCCATTTTCGTAAGCGGTTAATATTTCCGTCGGTGTTAAAGCACCAGGAATACTAATGACGCCATACCGCTTCGTTATTTTAATGGTTTCGACATTTACAGTCGGGGAGAAGATAAACTTGGCTCCAGCCATAATTGCAGCACGTGCTGTCTCAGGGTCTAGGACCGTACCTGCACCCACAATTACCTCATCGCCTAACTCACTGGACACTCTTTCAATTAATTCAAGCACTTTAGGGGTTTCAACTGTGATTTCAAGTGTCTTTACACCGCCAGCTTTTAACGCCTTCGCAATCGGAACGATATTTTCAGGCTTTGCTCCTCTAATCACTGCAACAATCCCATTTTCCTGAATCTTTTCTAATAAACTCATCTAACATACCTTCCTTTACTTTAACGTTGCACATCCTCATTCTTACTGTTCATAAGTGCTTCAATTTCATCTTCTTCCGGCAAACCTTCCACATCTCCGTCGACCATCGTTACCAAGGCTCCAACAGCATTTCCTCGCTTGACGGCTTCAGGAAAGCTTAGACCATTCAATAGACCAGAAAGCAGTCCAGCCGCAAATCCATCACCCGCCCCTACAGGATCAACGACTTGTTCCACAGGATATCCTGATATAACTCCAGCTGTGTCCTTTGTAAAATAGGCTGCTCCGTCCGCACCTAACTTGACCACCACATTCGCAGAACCATTCTTTAAAAAGCAATCCGCTATTTTTTTAGGATCCGTTTCATCGAACATAAACTTTCCTTCTTCGATTCCTGGTAGTACAATATCTGCCAATGAGGCTAAATGTAATAGGACACTTCTTGCTTTTTCCTCACTCCAAAGCTTTCTTCTTAAGTTAGGATCGAAAACAACTCGAACCCCATGTTTTTTTGCGATTTTTATGGCCGCCAGTATGGTATTTGCACAGGAATCGCTAAGAGCTGGGGTGATTCCTGTAATATGAAAGAACTTTGCTTGAGCAATATACTCCTCATTTAAATCTTCTGGTGTTAATCGACTGGCAGCGGAGTCTTTTCGATAATAATAAACCCTTACATCACCCGCTCTTCTCAGTTCCTTAAAATAAACTCCTGTTGGATGTTTTTGATCCACTTTCACCTGACTGACGTCAACGTTCTCTCCTTTAACAAAGGCTACCATCGCTTTCCCAAATTCATCATTCCCTACCTTGCTGATCCAGCCGGCTTGATGCCCTAATCTAGACAATCCGACCGCGACGTTTGTTTCAGCACCTCCGAATTTCATCGAAAACTGATGGGCATGTCGCATATATCCCCTTGAATTTGGAGTAAAAAGGACCATCGTTTCCCCTATTGTTACAACATCCATTTCTATATCACACCATTCCTAGTTTTTACTTAAGTAATCATATACTGTTTGAGTTACAGGGACACCATTAACGAGTCGGTCATCCTCTCGAAGTTGCTCCGGCTCACCTGGAACCATCACTTGATCGAAGCCTTGTGCTGGCTTTGTTTGGTGAATTTCTTCTATCATTCGATCCATATTTTCTAAGAATGCCTGATGATCTGTAAATACGGAAGGGTTAATAACAAACAAGAAATGACCGAGCTTACGCTTTTTATTATAATCTCCATACATTGTCACAATATGGGGACCAAAGGCAGAGCCCGTTAATAGACCGGATAAGATATCAACAACCATCGCCATTCCATAACCCTTTGGACCTGCGAACGGTAATAAAGCGTTTACTTCATGGGGGTTAGAGGTTGGCGTTCCTTCTTTATCAACACCCCAGTCAGATGGTATAGAGGTGCCCGCTTCTCTTGCATGAAGCACTTTACCAAAGGCTACGTTACTAGTTGCCATATCTAATATTACAGGCTTATGCTTGTTCGCCGGAAAACCGAATGCGATCGGATTTGTTCCAAAAAATGGTTCCGCCCCACCAAATGGAACGACAACCTTATCAGTATGAGTGACCGCCATCCCAATGAATCCTGCCTCAGCCGCTTGCTTTACAAAATAAGATAAAGCACCGCAATGACTACTATTGACAACGGCAACGGTACCAATTCCATTTTTGTTAGCCAGTTCAATTGCATGATCCATTGCCTTTTTTGCAACGACATGACCTATACCATCATCTCCATCGAATATAGCGGAGGAAGGACCTGTACTCTTGACCTTAAATTGGGGATTGGGATTTAATCCACCTTCTGCCAAGCGTCTCACATAATGTTCTGTCCGCAATACGCCATGTGAACTTACCCCTCTTAAGTCAGCATGAACTAAAACATCTGCGACCGTATTTGCATGATCTTCTATTAATCCACCTTCAACAAGTTTATTAACAACTAAATCTTTTAATTTTTCATGATTGATAATTGTGCTAGTCATTTTTAATACCTCTCTTTTGATCTCAGTAGTAAATTAAAAAATTTCATGATTTTAGTCACACTAACTAAAACGCTTACTTTTGTTGCAAAAAAAATGAATCGGACGTCACTTTGACCATGTGGTACCACAAGAATAAGTAAATAAGGTAAACACCAGTGAAATGTAACATTTCACATTTCAATAGTATCTTTCTTTCAATATTGAGTCAATACGAAATTTTTTCAACCAAATATCCATTGTTTTCTTCCCCTAAGGAAATTGACTAGTTTTAGCCGCTTCCACTATAATTTAAATGATCTTAAATAAATTTTTTATGTAACATGTAACATTTTAACTATTTTTGAGAAGGAGTATCGTCGAATGAGCATAATCGAAACCTCTGCTCTTGGGACGCAAGTTTACAAAGTTCTTCGTTCAGATATCATTAGAGGAATTTTTGCACCTGGAGATAAATTAGATATTAATGAATTAGCCACCAAATTTGGAGTAAGCCGATCACCTGTTAAAGAGGCAGTCAATCAGTTAGTGCATGAAGGGTTAATTGAAATTGTCCCAAGAAGAGGGACCTATATTAGTCAGCTTCGTTTCAAAGATTGTATGGAGGCTCTTGAAGCTAGGTTTATGGTGGAAATCTGGGCCGCGAGCCAAATCATAGATCATATTACCGATGAACAAATCAATATTTGGGAACAAATTATTCAAAAAATGGATTCCTTGCTAAAAGAAGATACTTTTTCGTACGAAGAATACAGCCAGCTTGACGTGGAATTTCATCAGCTGATAGTAAAATGGACTGGTAACCAAAAGGTCCAAAATATTTACCAATCTATAAACCCGTTAATTTCACTTGCTCGAATTGGGTTCAATGAAGTGTTTGAAAAAAGTGTAAAAAGGCATAAGGACCATCATAATATGTTAGAGGCTTTAAAGAATCGTAATTTAGCTGGACTCGTTGAAGCATTGCAACAACATCAGGATAGCTTAAAAATTGATACGAAATTGAACTGGAATGAAGAGCTATACGGGCCAATTGAATAATTCATTCTTGTCAGCTCTTGTTAAAGTATTTACAGCAAATGATCATCATGAATATTTACTATTAGCTAGGAATAAAAGAAAAACACACCGCTTAAATTTGAATTGCCCCCGGTCCAGCAAACAGATTTTTTAACCTGTCTAACCAATGGGGAGCATATCATTGACGGTGTGTCTCTTTATTCTCCCTCCCTCTTGCTGAACCCAATTCCCCAATGTACCACTCTTTTTCTTTTCTATTTTTCACTAAACACCATTCATTGCAATTGGATTGAAATTTAGCATAATTCACCATCTGACTCTGAATATTTTCGATTCGGGCTACATTACTTGTGTATATACAAGGCTAATGCTTTTGGGTGTATTATAAGGAGTGATCTCCCGCAATATAAATTGTTTTAATTTATGGATTGGTATTCATTTTTTTTGAAGGTTCCTGAGTCCATAAACTTTGGTGTAATATGGTTCTTATAAAATAAACCACCTTTTATTGTAAACTTACCTGATAAAGGGATAGAAAA
The DNA here is from genome assembly GCF_004340465.1 of Mesobacillus foraminis. Classification (GTDB taxonomy): domain Bacteria; phylum Bacillota; class Bacilli; order Bacillales; family Cytobacillaceae; genus Mesobacillus_B; species Mesobacillus_B foraminis. The sequence goes on from NZ_SLVV01000020.1 coordinate 16,975, forward strand.
GATGGTGTCGACTGTATCAGGGGTTCTATTTAAGAATTACTAGAAAATCGTTAATCCCCATTAAAAAATTGAGTTTTATCACACTGTTTAACTGGATGAACACAAACAAAAATAGGAAAAGGGTCGAACTTAGCATTATTGATAAGTTCAACCTTTAATTTCCGTACTCTTGTGATCGGGTTTTTAATCATTTACCTTATTGCCACTAGTTAACATTGAAAAGAAATAATATGATGATAGGAATACTTATTAGATTGAGGGAGCGATGTAATATAACCTTAAACTTTTAGGTAGCTGCTGTAACGGTCATTCTTTTAATTTTGTTTATAATGACAGATGGTGGGAAGAAAGAAGTTGTTACATCTAATCCTCCCGTGGCTTTAATTGCTCCCAAACCTCAACAAAGTGTCTTTTAGTATTTCTATTGGGTACGATATGCTTTAATAATGCTCTTACTTCTGCTTCCCGCTGGTCTGAATTATTAAGGAAGCAAAAACAGGAATGCTGAACTAAAGATTCTCCTAAAAAGATCGGTTTCTATTTTCCTAAGGGGATATATCCATCGTCATACACAATTAACGCTTTTCAGCCGTTAACCTCTAAATTTTAATAAATTGATCTATTGCTCCCTGTTCTGATTTTTAATTTTCCAATCCCCGGCTTTTTTCTCCATTTGAATTCATAATCTTTCTGATTTCAATCTTTTTTAATTACAAATAGAGCCTTTGAATGTAATAGGTAAATTTGGGGATCTCTTAATATAACCTAAATGAGATTTTTCCTTCTGCTATCTTAAAGTTAAAGGTATGTTATAGTTTTTACTTTCCACGAATCTAGTAATTTTGTACATACACTTTTTGGGTGCACACTATTTTAGATAAATTCAAAGGGATATATATGCGAAAATAATGACACATTTATTCTCCACAACCGATATAAAACACGCATAATCAATCTCCAATTGACGTAATACTTTATTATCAAGGGTTTATCCAATCATAACAAAATTGGTTACGTTCTGTTTTAGGGTGATTTATTGCGGTGTGATTGTAACACACACCTTGTTTATGTGTTTTACAATAATTGTTTTAAGTGTTTTAAATGATTTATTTGTTTTCGGGCTCTATTAAACTAGTTATACCAAGGCTTCAAGGGGTATTACTATAACAAATATGGTGTTAATCATAACGTTTCTGGTGCTAATTATAACGTTTCTGGTTTGAATTATAACGTTTCTGGTGCGATTAAAATAACGAAAATGGTGCGAAATATAACAGGGATGGTGCCGATATAACGTTTTTGGTGCTTCCATAACATATTTGGTGCCATTAAACATAACAAAAATGGTGCAGATAGGACTATAACAAGGTGGGTGTTGCAAAAACATAGTGGGTGTACTAGGAAAAAGAACGGTAAAACTATAACTTATTTGGTGTGGCTATAACAAAAATGGTGCCACCATAACATATTTGGTGTGACCATAACAAAAATGGTGCTACTATAGCTTATTTGGTGAGAGTAAAATAAATAGTGTGACTATAACATATTTGGTGTCAACAATAACAAAAATGGTGCTTCTATAACAGATTTGGTGCCAACAATAACAAAAATGGTGCGGCTTCAAAAAAAAATAAAAAGATAACAAGAAAATCCTTCCGTTATAGTTCGGAATTTGTCATAATGAGGGATATAAGGAGGGATTTTCTGGTGACAGTCATGCATGTGATCGAGGCGAAGGAAGAGAACCTGGTTACGAAGTCGAACATGCTCATTGAGGCAAATTACAAACTTGGCGTTGTGGAACAGAAAATCATACTTTGCTTAGCCAGTAACATCCAGCCGACCGATTCTGACTTCAAGACCTATACATTGCCGATTAAGGAGTTTAATAAGCTCCTAGGACTTAAGGGGACCCCCAAGTATTCGGAATTACGTCAAACCACGAAGGAATTGATGCAGAAGGTCTTCGAGTTAAGGATTCAGAAGAAGGTCATCCAAGTGGCCTGGTTAAGCTACGTGGCTTATAACGAAACCGAAGGAACCATCGATATACGTTTTGACCCTTTTTTACGCCCCTATCTTCTGGAGCTGAAAAAGGAGTTTACAAGTTACAAGCTAGAAAATGTGGTGAAACTCAAAAGTTCCTATGCCATCCGAATATATGAGCTCTTGAAACAATACGAAAAGCTGCAGGAAAGGACATTCTTGATCACGGATCTTAGAAAGATGCTTGGGGCGGAGGATGTATATCCTGCCTATGGGAACTTCAAGCAGCGCGTTTTGGTACCGGCACAGAAAGAGTTGAAGAAAAAGACTGATATCATGTTCGATATTGAGGAAGTCAAGACGGGCAGGAAAGTAACCAAAATCAAGTTCCTGATCAAATCATCAAAGAAAAAGGGCAATCAACAGTTGTCCCTATTCGAAGATAATCTACAAGAATTTCAGCTTCCGAGTTTGTTTATTCAGCAGGTAAAAAAGCTTGGAATGAAAATGGGGATTCAATTATCTGATGAAATCATCAGATCCTGGGAAAAACATGGACAAGATAATGTATTGGCCTTGATGGAGAAGATTCAGGAGAGAACCGACATCGACAATCCAGTGGGATACATAACAGCCGTTTTGAATGCTTCATCCTCTAACGAACGGGAAAAGGCTACTGCAGCGGAAAATGACGGTCTTTTGACTCACTTGATTTCTCATCTGCGTAAATCAAAGGGACCGATGCCTAATTGGTTTGTAAAACAAATGGCCATCGAGGAATTACAGAAACATTTTAATGTTGATTACGATGAAGCGTTACATCAATTTGAACTTTTAAAATCGAACCTCTATGAAATTCTCGATATCCAGGAAACGGATACAATTGAGATATCGGACGCAGAATTCGAGGAGGAACAAAAAAGATTAGCAAAAGAGCTCCTAGAGTTTAAATCATAAATATAACAATTTTGGTGTTGGTTTTTCATCATAATTTAAAAATAAGGAAGTATAACTTTTTTGGTGTGTAAAAATGGGCACGGCTCATTAGAATATGGCAATGACTATAACGCTGTTGGATGTTGTATTCAACTGCGTTATTTTTATATTCCTGCATTGTTTGGTAGTTAGATTTGCATTGTGTAAGGATAACACAAATTACTCAAAAAATTTGTTTTCTGGTCCTATCAAAAAAGCAGCCTTATTTGGCTGCCTTCTGTCTGAGGGATTTGGCGCAGGCTTCACATATGCGCTTTTCCTTGTATTCTATTAAGTCATCTTGTTCGCCACAAAACGTACAGCTTATTGCATATTTTTTCAAGATGATATGATCACCTTCCACTAGGATCTCAAGTGGATCTTTTTCCGCAATATCCATGGTTCGTCTTAATTCCATCGGGATTACAATCCTCCCTAGTTCGTCTACCCTCCGTACCACACCCGTTGATTTAGCCATTAGATAACCCTCCACCTTTAGTCTATTATACCCATTCGTAGGAATATGTCATTTTATGGGGGGTACTGTAAAACTTTGCCCTTGTATTAATAATTTTTACTGACTTTTGGGCTGTTAGAGTTGGAAGATCAGGAATGAAAGCTTTTTTATATGTACGGTAGGTTCCTATAAACTTTTGTAGTACGGGTTACGAACGACCTTCTATTAAAAACATTGATTGAATTCCTCTTGGTCTTGTGTAACTTTAATTGGCATACCTGTTGAATATGAATACACTCCCCTCTATCCGAATGAAATGTAATTGTAATATCTTGGCCTTCTACGGGTTCTTATTGATTAAATAGAGACAATCCCCCTACCATTCCTTCGTTTGAACGACAATCCAATGACCTTAAATCCCAATTAGTGTTTTGATAGATTTCTAACCCCTACTATTTCTATGGGAAGACATTCCTAACGGTCTTATGAACCACGTAACTACCCTACTTAACTAAAGGATGCTAGTCCGATTGAATTATGAGCATTTCAACAATGGGACAGACATAACAGAAACGTACATTTTATAAAAGAAATGGTAGCTAAATTCCAATATACGGTGTAATATTACCTATTGGAGGATGAGAAAATGAAAATAATAAAATCGCTTTTTGTTGTGTTATTGCTAACCACAAGTGTTTCTGCAACACCGAGTTCTGCTGCATCCAAGAACCTTACTGTTCATTTCATAAATGTTGGGCAAGGAGACTCCATTTACATCAAAACCGCAGCAGGAGACGACATACTAATCGATGCCGGGAATAAGGATGGCAGTGATGTGGTTTCATACTTGAAGAAACAAAAGGTAAAAGATATCGAAGTCATGATTTCAACGCATCCCGATGCTGACCATGTTGGGGGACTGGACGAAGTACTGAAGGCTTACAAGGTTAAATCAGTGTACGCTCCCAAGGTGCAACATACAACACAAGCGTTTAAGGACTTCCTACTTGCGGTCAAGCGTGAAGGTGTAAAAATCAAAACGGCCCAAAAAGGTGTGAAGCTTTCCTTGAAGGGAGTGAATGCCGTGTTTGTAGCGCCGGTTAAAACGTATGCCAAAAGTGATTTGAATAATTGGAGTGCGGTTCTGCGCCTTCAATATGGGAAGAAATCCTTCCTGTTTACGGGTGATGCAGAACTTCAATCCGAAAAAGATATGATTAAATCGAAACAAAAGCTTCAGGCAAATGTGCTCAAAGTTGGACATCACGGGGCAAAAACCTCAACAAGCGCTGAATTCCTGAAGGCCGTCAAGCCGCAATATGCTGTTCTTAGCGTTGGTAAGAACAATTACGGTCATCCTACCAGTACCGTTGTTAATAGACTGAAATCAGCTAAGGTTACGACCTACCGGACAGATAAGGATAAGAACATCCTATTTACCACCGATGGAACAAAAATGACAGTGAAGAAAATCAAATGATTAAAGGGATTATTGATCGTTTTGAAGGAGATGTAGCTGTTATTGAAGTGGATGGGAAAACGAAGGATTTCCCAAGATCCATCTTTCCGGATAAGGCCGTTGTCGGCGATGTCGTTGAGATTCATGGTGATATGGTAAAAGTCCCAAAAGATGAAACTGAAAAGCTTCGAAAAGAAATAGAAGACCTGATGAAGGATGTATGGGAAGATTAAATCAATCCCTTCTCGAATGAGAAGGGATTTTTTATTTGGCCAACGGCATACACATGATGGGACATTTTTAAATGTAACTATAACAATTTTTTATATTCAAAGACTAACCCCGACACCACCACCTCTAACCATCGAGTTACCTAGTCAAAGGTGACTACCGAAGGATATTTTCCTTTGCAAGGATTGTATCCTCGCGGAGGACTCGTGAGATTGACAGTGAAGGTTTGTTTCTCCTTCGAGCATATGGGAACCCCCTGGTTAGTGGATAACCAGGGGTTCAATACGTCTATTGCATCATAAAAGGGTACGATAGCATTTGGCCACCGCGCCGATTGATGCTGGACCCGGAGGGGTCTTTAGTAGTTTACCCTTAAAATCTGACCATTCAAACTTACAGGACCATACCTACTTCATAACTTTTAAAAGGGTTATACTATTGATGGATGCAATAACATCTTTATCAAAAAGGAATGATTTCATGAATATCTCCATCCTAATTAGATACAATTCTCCAGCTGGTATCGTCACCCAGGGTGGTACCTTTCCATTGAAAAGGAGAAAACCGGAACAGGTAGCAATAGAATGGTTACAGGAGATCAAGAGGCAGGTTAATTATGAAGGATTGGTAGAGGTTATTATCGATGGTAATCAAGATATAACAAATTTGGTTAGAGAAATGGAAAATTCCCCGCTCAGTGAGTAAGGTCTGTCCATTTCATGATTAGAAAGTCGTTTTTATAAACGTAAAATTTATGTTTTCGCCATATGTACCTGTGACTATAAGTACAACAAAAGGCTTGTTTATACATAACTTATAATGGAAAGCGGCACTATCTAAATGATGCTATAAAGCATTTTCGTGAGGTTTCCTTATTCGAAGACGGTTGTAAAAGGCTTTCCACTTTAATAAAGGTGGATAGCCTTTTTTTAAAAAGTTATGTTAACCATTCCACAAAACTTGGCAGACGTAACAACCCCGCTTTGGTATAATTACGGAATTTCACGAGCACACCAACTGGAGCAATATAGGAAGTATCACCTATTTCCTTTAACACAGGTGCTTGATAAACCTTGGCTTTTTCCCTTGGAGGCAATCCAAGTTCCAATACCCCCATATATTTCCCATCTGAATCGGCTAGCAGCAAGCCGAAATTCTTTGGTTGCTTTCTGTACCCAATTACCGAGACCTCGATGTATTGGTAGTTGATGACTTTTAGCCAGTCATGCGATCGTCTTCCGGTTTGGTACCTTGAATCTTTACGCTTTAAGACGATTCCTTCTAAGTTCTGATCTTTAACCGCCTTAAAATAAGCGGCTCCATGACCTTCAATAAACTGCACCTTAGCGAGGGAGGCAGAATCCGTTGGTATCAACTCACTTAGTATCCCCTTCCTCTCGATCAACGGCAGACCAGTAACCCGCTGGCCTTTATGCTGGATCACATCAAAAGCAACGAAACAGACCGGTGTTTGATCTTTATTGCTCATGAACCGGCTCATGATCGCTTCAAAATCGGGGTTACCTTTTGTACCGGAGACGATTAGCTCGCCATCTAGTACGGTGCCAGGAGGCAACCCGAGCGAATGGAGTTCGGGGAATTTAGATGTAATGTCATTATGATGTCGGGAATATAAGTGGACCTTCCCTTTTTCGTCCACTGAATATATTAAACGGATGCCATCGAGTTTCAGTTCGGTGATGTAATCCTCGGAATCAAATGGCTGCTCAGATTTGTGTAAAAGCATGGGAGAAACAAACGTCAACATAATCACCTTCCTATACCATATGTTATCATGGCAAAGGACTGATGTACTATTGTCGTTGACTAGTAGATTGATGGAAGTAAAACGGTTTAATCTCCTTAGCTAGCAGTGTTTGTAAATGTGGTTAAGCCCTTGGGATATATTGATCAACTTACGAGATTGTTTATGATGAATAAATGGGATCAAGAACGGTATATTAAATTCCTTATTGAACTAAAGCCCCGTTACTTTAAGTACACTTCTTCACAATCTAAAATGCTTAACACCTTAAGTGGAGGGCTATTCTTCTTCTTTCACCACGTGGTTGGAACATTACCAGGATCATACTTAGGCAATCGGTGTACCATTTTTAACAGGCTCATCGGGCTTTAAGAGCACTACATCACCCTCTTCTGGAATGCCACCGATAACTAGTACTTCAGATTTGAATCCTGCAATTCGACGAGGGGGAAAATTTACAACTGCGACTACTTGACAACCTATTATTGTCTCTGTAGTGTACCTTTTTGTTATTTGTGCACTAGATTGTTTAATTCCTAATTGTTTACCAAAATCAATCTCTAGTTTAATTGCTGGCTTACGAGCCTCTGGAAAAGGTTCAGCACTTATTACAGTACCAATACGAATATCTAGCTTTTGAAAATCCTCAATCGTTGTTATGGACAAAATAATAACCTCCAAAAAAATAAATAAAATTCATTGTTTATCCCTAAAATCCCCCAATTAACTTAATATTTCCACATCAACATTCGTTATTCCTTCTTGAAATAACCTGCCCCTTTAGCACAATAAAAAGAGGCTGCCTAAATTCGCAACCTGAAAGTCCTACTCAGCGATTCGCAAAGAAAATAGATATGAGAATACCTCCGTATACAATCATAAAAATGACTGAACATAACCAAAATAATACCCTATATAAAGGAAATTAATAAGCCCCATAAATAGCGAAGCTAATTAGGAAACAAGAAATAATCGCAAGTCCAATTGTATTCCAATTAAGTGGCATATAGTCACCACCTTAATAAAATTACCTGTATTTTCCCTTTATCTTGTTAAACTAAACTCCCTCAATAAACAAACACTTATCTCTTAAATACGCAGTTTTTCTCAATATCGCTATCCAACTTGTTTAATTTTATAGAGTTGATCAGTACGAAAAGAACACAATCAAGCAGTTTACGAAGAAAATGAGCGCAAGAAACTAGCCAACCTTCGGTTAATTTCCAAAGTTGGATAAATAGGTATATACGCACCAATGGATATCCACATATCTTATGGGGGTCTACCCTCCCAAGTCTCACAGAGTCTTCGCTCCTACATTCCTTCGTTCAACCTTTCCATAAGGTGGATGTCGGTCATGCTGCCCCACAGGATCTAGGTCCTAACGTTAGTTGCGTTGCCGACTAATCCCATGCTGATCTTGTCTGTTTAACCGTCCAAATCTATTTGTTAAAAGTCAGTTTTATAGTGATTAAGCTGCTATTGGTTCTTGAATAAATGCATGCATATGGGGGATATCCTTCAACATCTTCTCTTCCAACTGTTTCTTTCCGGTAGAAAAGAGAATGCGTATAAGCTTATTATATGTCCATCATTTGATCAACGCCTGGAATATCCTGAAGGAGTGTATCCAGAGTTTGGTCAAGCTCTTCGAACTTGGCGTGAATGAGTTCATACTTTTGAATTAACGCTCTTAATTCCATTTTAGCCATCATGGCGCCCTGACGAATGCCAATCGACCGATTGGCTGCTTCCTTTAAGGCCTGAATCTTCTTTATGCCTATACTACGTTTCACTGCTTGCCTAAGGTATTCTAGTAATTCAACGTCTGTATATCTCACCAATTCAGTAATGCTTCAAGCTTTAATAAATGAAGAGCTGCCTTCCCTTCCCAACTTTTAAAAACGGTAAAGAACTCTGGAAAGTATCGATCAATCCAGTTGTGTACCTTGTCCCTGCACAATTTGTAAGTCTACATTTAATAAATGCGTAATTTCTTCGCCACACGTAGGTCCGTGAAAACTCCTTGTGGTATTGTTGGTTCCGCGTTTCTACCATCTTTAACTAGTTGTGCAATGACTATTGCGTCTTTTACATCATTTTTTGTTGGAGAGTTATCGTCTAGCTCCTTACTATGCTTGACATGTAAAGGGTTGACCGTTACGAATTTAATCTGTTCCTCCTTTAGAATATGAGCTAAATTAAGCCAATAATGGCCTGTTGGCTCCATTCCAGTAATGACAGACTCCATTTCGTATGACTCTTTTATTTGATGAATCCAATTAATAAATGCCCTAAATCCTTCTTGGGTATTATCAAAAAAGCAAGTAGATCCAAGCTCCATCCCACGATAATCCTGTGCTCTAGCTACATGATGATGCTTGGCAATATCAATCCCGATTATTAGGGTATTAGATGTAATTTGAGCTATTTTATGATTTTGGTTATAATTCATGGTAAGACCTCCGAGTAGATGTTCTGTCCCTTTTAGCTGGCCAGCTCAGGACACATTCATCTTATCAAGAGGTCTTTTTTCATTCAAACCGCATTTTCAGTTATTACAGGAATGCTGCCCCTTTAATTGAATAAGAAAAATACCGGCTGGACAGCAGCCGGTTCTTTAACTCTTGCACCCGTTACTTTAAGTACATTTATTCACAAAGTAATTTTTTTACAGGTCATTTAGTGGAGCCCCAGGAAAATGCGAATTTACAACGTTAATCAAATTCAAACATAAAAAAGTCGAATTCCCTGTCCTTTAAGGAAAACGACTTTTTATACGGCTTCTTCAAGTAAATCCCCATTATCCTTTTTTTGGGGACTAAACTCTGCGCAGTTAAATTATACCTGTGCTAGCCCGCCATCTACGAACAATTCAACACCCGTCAAGTAACTGCTTTCGTCTGAAGCAAGGAAAGATACAGCGTTTGCTACTTCTTCAGGTGTCCCAATTTTTCCAGCTGGAACAGTATTTCTGCTATTTTCCAGTACCTCTTCAAGTGCATCACCAAAAAGCTCATCGTATGCAGGTGTAAGAATACCTCCTGGACTAACGACATTTACACGGATTTCAGTACCTTTTAGGTCAAGAATCCAGTTGCGAACTAGTGCTCTTAATGCTGCTTTAGATGCTCCATATACACTAAACGCTGGGTTGCCAATTGATCCAGCAGTAGAGCCCGTTACAATAATAGAACCTACTTTGTCCGGGAATAGTGATAACGCTTTTTGAACAGTAAAGATGGTTCCTTTAACGTTAATATCGAACGTTCTATCAACCTGCTCTTCAGTAATTTCACCTAATGGAAGGAAGTTGCCGATGCCTGCATTAGCAAAAAGAATATCCAACTTACCTTTTTCCTGATTTATAATGTCATATAGTTTGTCTAAGTCTTCAAGCTTAGAAATATCACCTTGAACACCGGTTACTTTCTTGCCAATTTGGTTGACAGCTTTATCAAGTTCGTTTTGTCTACGTCCCGTGATATAAACATATGCACCTTCATTTACAAATTTTTGTGCTGTAGCAAGACCAATCCCACTTGTTCCACCCGTTACAAGCGCTATTTTACCTTCAAATTTACCCATACTTAACACTCCTTTAGAATTAATTTTATTTTATTTCTAGTACCTTTAAGTACTTGAAGAACAACTTACAAGATATAGTATCCTTCAGTAAGCACATTATCGGAAGTACCCACTTTTTTGTGATATAGTAACTAAAAAGTAATAAATGTGGATTGGAGAGCTTTAGACATGAAAAAATTTAGCTGTGGGTTTGAAGTGACAAAGGAAGTTATTGGCGGAAAATGGAAAGGCCTTGTATTATACTTTTTAATGAATGGACCAAAGAGAACGAGTGAATTAAAGCGCATTATCCCAAATATAACTCAGAAAATGCTGATTCAAACACTTAGAGAGCTTGAAGCTAGTGGACTTGTAAGCAGAAAGATGTATAATCAAGTACCGCCGAAGGTTGAATATTCATCCACTGAACTTGGAGAATCTCTTAAACCTATCTTGCAGGAGCTCTGTCAATGGGGAGGCCATTATGCGGAGCAAGAGTATGCAGAAGGTGAATATGAAATTGTACAACCAGAACAAGTTTCATATTAAAGATAATATAATTTCATAGAGATCTAAAGGTATTATTCATCTTAATCAATACCTTCAGAATAAGGTTTAGGAATACTTGAACGCACTATCAAGATATAATATACATAATGTAATACAGCATTACCTAAAACACGGAGGACTACTTTAGATCTTTTGCTCACCTATAAAACTCAATCCCTTAATTGAATTTTCCATTCAAATAGACGCTTTCTCATTAAAGAAAAGCGCCTGACTGTAGTGAATACATTATCCTCATTATTCTTTTAATTTTGAATATTTTCGATAAGCTTTATAGAAACTGCTACCCAAGAAAACAACCATAATGGCGGGAATCAACCTCAAAAGGGCAAATGGTGTTTCAAATAAAAATGCTTTCCAAAATAATGCACCTTTCATATTCCAAAGACCTTCGGTTAAATATAAACCTGAATCTTTGTAAAGCATATATGAAACAAACAATAACAATAAACCTAAGCCAGATGAATAACTCATCAGTCTTTTATAATAATTACTCATTGATTGGCGGTCCGAGAAGATTTCATTTTGATTATCGATTACTTTTTGCCAATATTTAATTCCACCAAGAGATGAGCCATATATATAACTCCAACCGAAGTCTTGATAAATCCCTTTGTAATCTTTGGACTTTTTCTTTGATAAATAATCTTGATAATCCAGTCGCATCACATATCTCTTGCCGGTTTTTTCGAAAGTATATATACCGAATCCACTAATATTTGTACAACGATAGCCTTTTTGTAATTGCTCGTTCAGCCATTGTTCCTCTTTTTCAATATCAAAAAACACCTTAAACTTCTTCATTTTATTCACTTCCTTCGTACAAGGATAAAATATGCAATAACCTGTTTTGTTCCACTTTCAAAATTGCGCTTCCTTCCGAAGTTATCATATAAACTTTTCTCCGACCCGAATCTCCAACAGGTTCAATCCAACCATGCTTACTCAAGTTTTCAATCGCACCGTATAATGTACCAGCTGCTAAAATAACAGTACCGTTACTTATCTTTTCTATCTTCTGCATTACGGCATAGCCATGGAGCGGCTCACGCAGAGCTAATAAAATATAATGCATGGTTTCAGACAACGGTAATAATTTATGTTTCATACATTCACCCCCTATTCAGTTCAGCTATATAGTTAAACTTAATAATAATGTAATTCAGTTCAACTGAATAGTCAACCATATTTTTGAAATTAGGCAAAGAAACTTAAAGTAAAGCGTTGAAATCAAGGAGAGATTTAAAAAGTCGCTTTTTCCCTTACGTAAGGAAAGCGACTTTTGGTGTAGTCTTATTTAATTAATAGACCCATTGTGAACTGTAGTTACAAATCTTTCTTTAAATATTTACCATGTTTGTTGATTAAACAAAAAAAGGATTGGCTTTACACTCCCATTCGTTAAAAAGATTTAACAGTGTCAATTTAAACTATTTTTAATTAGTAAAGCTTAATTATTCATTCTAAAAAAGAATACTCCTGCAGTTTATTTATGGATAGTGATGATTTTATATGTTGCAATAATAGCTTTAAAAAAAAACAATTTTCTTCGTAAAAAAAGAAAGTTAAAAGTTTCTAACCGGTACGCAATATTTCCAAAACAGCAAGGCATTATTAGGCACCTACATACAGTTTCAGAAATAAAAAAACAACATGTCATCTTAACAAGCTGCTGTTTTTTGCTTCAATTTCTGTTCAACTAAACTCCCTCAATAAAAGAAGCGAAAACGCCGATTTACTCATGTTTTCTTAGAATTCCATAGTTATTTACCTTTCGGTAAATGACTTTATAATTGGAGGATCTTCTCTTGAAAGGATATTTTTGGACTCTGAAAGAAAAAAGAGCTTTAACCCACTAACCAACCTCTTACAAAAATTGGTGGACGGGTAAAAATATGACTGCACTGGTGGAAGTCCACATTTCTCATGGAGGTCAACCCTCCCATGCCTCACAGAGTCTTCGCTCTCAAATTCCTTCGTCCAACCTTTCCATGAGGTGGATGTCAGCCATGCTGCCCCACAGGGTCCAAGCCCGTAATTTAGTTGCTTTGCCGACTAATCCGTGCTTCAAATGTCTCCAAAATCTATAAAACAAGAACTATTACTTTTCTACACTAAACCAGAGTCACGCTGCCATTTCCGTCTTCTCGGCTAATGCCAAATGAGGAATATCCTTTAACATCTTATCTTCATTAAATTCAAATTGCTTTTTACCAATACTGAAGAGAATCCGGATTAGTTTATTACACAAAGCGATCAGGGACTGCATCTTCTTTAATGGATTATCCGGACGTTGAGTATAGTACGCATGTAATGCCTTGAATGCGGAATTCTTCGCAACGAGAATCATACAAACCCTGAATAACAGGGCCCTTAGTTTCTTCCGGCCTCTTTTTGTGATGGTCGTTTTTCCTTTGTGCTTGCCGGATGTATTTTCTTTTAAGCTTAAGCCAGCCAATTTGATAATTTGCCGGGGATGATTGTATTCGCCTAAATCCCCTACTTCCGCGAAGAAGCCGGCAATTGTATCCCTGCCCACACCTTTTATCGCTAACATTTGAGGAACACCTGGTATTTCATCAAGCAGACCATCAATTTTTGTATCCAATTCTTCGAATTGAGACTGGATTAATTCATACTTGGCCAAAATGGTTTTAAGCTCAAGCCTGGCCATTTCAGCACCTTGTCGAAGTCCGATGGACTTACTGGCTGCCTGCTTTAACTCCCGGATCTTGTTTAATCCAACACTACGGGATACGGACTTTCTTAAATGGACGAGCATCTCTTCTTCGGTGAATTCAGCTATTTCATGGGGTAAGGCATAGAGCTTTAAGAATTGTAAAGCTGCCTTACCTTCCCATTTCTTAAATACCTTCAGAAATTCCGGGAAGTACCGGTCAATCCAGTTGTGTACCTGTCCTTGGACCGTTTGAAGGCCTTCTGTTAAAAGATCGCGTATTTTCTTTGCCACACGGAGTTCTGCATAAACACCTTGCGGTATCGTAGGTTCGGCGTATCTTCCGTCCTTGACCAACTGAGCTATGACTTTTGCATCTTTCACATCATTCTTGGTAGGTGAGTTATCATCCAACTCCTTGCTTTTCTTGACGTGCAAGGGGTTTACAGCGACAAATTTAATCCCGTTTTCTTTTAAAATATGAGCGAGGTTAAACCAATAGTGGCCCGTTGGCTCCATGCCAACCATCACTTTATCCATTCGCTGTTCTTTTTTGATTTCCGTAATCCACTTTAGAAAATGCCCAATACCTTCCTTTGTATTTTCAAATTGACAAGGAGATCCAAACTCCATTCCCCTGAAGTCTTGAGCACGTGCCACATGCTTGAACTTCGCAATATCGACTCCTATAATAAGAGTTTGAGAAGTGATTTGAGCAATCTTCTTATTCTGGTTATAATTCATCATAAAGCCTCCTGGTTTTGAGAGATTTGTCCCTTTTGCTTGCCGGCTTCAGGACTCTCTCATTCTACCAAGAGGTTATTTTTTTGTTCAAACTCCATTTTCCTTCATTACAGGAATGCTGCCCCGTTAGCTAAATAAGAAAAGTCGACTGGATTACCACAGTGATTTCATAAATATAGCTCTGGCTATTGGAAAATAAAAGTACATGGTAATGTTATCTAAATAGCTTATAAATCAGTTGTTCTAGTAGTAACTAGATAACTTTGGTAATAGAAGTCATTTTGATGATTTGGTAGGTAATCTATTTGCCTTTAAATTATTGTCGAAATTTGAGGAGTAAAAAATATTCGCAAATCGAGATATTTATTATAAAATTTTCTCATATAGGAAAAATAATTAGAAAAAGGCAAACCTTTCGAAAGTTCGGGACGCAAAGTTACAGATCTAAGGTATTAAACTATGATGGCTGGGCTGCCTAAAATAGTACATATTTTAGGAGGATTTTATGGCTGTGGATCAAATACACCTCAATGAACAAGATCTAGATAGTGAGTGGGTAGATCTTATTAGAGAAGCATTAGAATTAGGAATACCAGCTAGTAAAATTAGGGATTTTCTTAATAAGTAAAATAGGACCATAAGTGGTCTTTTTTTTATGCATAAATCAATGCCGATGAATAGAAAGAAGTTTTTAAATAACCTCTTACCGATGGTCAATACACTCACCTTCGGTACTTACTAAAAAGAAAAAGCATCATTTTTATACGGTGATGTCACCCTTTAACTTATTGAATTCATTGAAATAAACACTTTATCGTTAGCTACGACCAATGGTATCGTTTAACTTCTTCCGATACCTATCTCTCCAGCTTTTCTCATCCTTGACTAGATCATCGCAGAAAGCAGCCACGTCCTCCCCCGTAAGGTCAGTGACTTTCTTGCCTTCCGCTGCTCCTTCCTCAAAAAGGTCGAGAATGCCTTGAAAGATACGGCTATTGTCCTTCCAGTCAGTCGAACCAACACCAGCAGTCCACATATATTTTTGGATAGCCTTATAAGCATTGCGGTACTCACTTGGAAGAGCCTTAGCACGTGCTTCCATCGCTTTCCATTCCAGCTTGTCATCCAGATTTCCAATAATTTTTTCAAAAATATTCAATTCACTTCTCTCCTTTTGATTTTATTTAGTCTTAAGTTGGTTAATTTTACTTGAGACGAAGCCCCATTTTTCCCAAAAAATTCTAAGCTGCTCTTTACCTGCTGCGTTGAGTGTGTAAAATTTTCTCGGCGGTCCCATAGTAGATGGCTTTTTCTCGATGTCCACAAGGTTGTTTTTCTCAAGCCGCATCGTAATCGTATAGACGGTGCCTTCAATCACATCAGTGAAGCCGAGTGCTCGCAGTTTTTGGGTGATTTCATAGCCGTAAGTTTCGCCGCGGCTGATGATTTCAAGCACACAACCTTCAAGCACCCCTTTCAGCATTTCCGTAATGTTTTCCATTATTTACCTCCATTTATATTTTCCTTACATTTTTTCATTACTCGGTAACAAGGATATTCTGCTTTACAGATATTTAGTGCCACTGACTACTGGTATATAGTATTACCAATTAGCGTCACTTGTCAATAAAACATTACGTCAAAAAAGCCCTTATCACAACCTCAATGGTGTTTTATCAAATTTAACAGCTTAGACACTAGCCAGACCACACGCGTTATTTTCCTAAAGTAAAGCTAAAAAATTTAAAAAGAATTGGTGAAGGGTTTGACACCAAGAACTCGCTCATTGTCTTGGACTGGCTTACATGGTTAAAAAACAAAAAGAGGATTAATAGTACAAACGGTCTCGACCTAACAAAATAAGCTACCTTCAAGGCTTCTAAAAATGAATGTACATTAAACAACTGCCTTTTTAAAAACAACAGTATAGTTCTAAAGAAAGTGTACAAAAAAAGAGCTAATCCTCTTGGATCAACTCTAAAAATAGAATAAGATCTATGTTCTGTATGAAGATTCATTACAGGAAAGAAATCAAAACTCATTTTTAACTCCCATAAGCTTATCAACTTGGTCAACACCAAGCTCATGCAGCATAATTCCCCTCTATAAATGGGTATCTGACCACTTCTTGTTCCACAAACCAGCCCACTTCGCTTTATAAAAAAAACTACTAATTAAAGCAGGATCTATACCTCTTGCACCAGTTGGAAACCAAGCTTGTCTCTATCAAATTCTTTTTCAATACAGTCGTAAGTGTCTAGGAAACTACTTTTATCCTTGCCGAACGACCTCCCCTTCTCTACTTACGAGCATCTAAAGCTGCCATTAAAAAGTTCAAAATAATTACAAGTTTAGTTTGTCTCTGAAGGTATAGCTTTAAAAACCAATTGAAATCCCATATCCTTTTCTTTAATGAAAGATGTTAGATTAACAAATTTTATTTTACGGAGTTCTTTATCGAAAAAAGTAAGGATCTCCCCTTCTCTTAAGTCGAATTGATTCAATAATCTTTGCATTTGCTAAGGGGGAGACTTTAAATATTTCATTCGTCATTTTATCCATAAATTCAAGTTTAAACAAGAAGGTCACCTCCATAAAAAGATGATAACTCAAACCGGATGTTATTGGGCCTTTAGTTTTGTCAATATAAGAGCTAATTTACCTGGAAATGCATCTGTTAATTTGGAAAACCATTATAGTTGTAGTTAGAGGGAAAGTGATATGTAGGGGTAACACAAAAACAAGTAATAATTTTTTATAAACTTTGTCCTTCCCCGTTAAACGGGAAAGCTGCCCAGAGCTTTTTGGCTTTATCCTTTTTTAATCATTAGTGTTTAATTAAGATGCTTCCCTATACTCTATTATTTTCAAAATGTCATCAATTGTACCCTGGTGTTAAATATATCGTTAAATTACAGGTGGGAAAAATAATAATATATTCATTTTTATTAATGATAATATTTATATTTTCCTTAATAAATATAATAACATTTATTATTCAAGTGTATAAAAAGGCGTGCATTATAAAAAAGTCAAAATAACTATTTAAATCTGCTACAGATTGGATAAGCATACATCCCCCCTTCCAAATTTTTAGAGGTAAATCCTTTTAATACTATCATCAAGAATCTAGATAATAACTATTTTAATTGCTCTTTAATAATAACCAGAATCTTCGATTACAGTAGTTGAAATATATTCAAAAGCATACAATTTTTATATCCATTAGCACGGCACTCTTTAAAAAATATGAAAATCAAAATGTCCAAGTATAAGTCATGTTAAATACCCTTTTGTGGAACTAGTTTGGGAAATATAGATGTGTTTAAGCTCCCCCACCCTTTTACATTAGGAAACAATAATCCATAAGAAGTGTTACCTTGGATTTATGTTCTTTTATTAGTATCGAACTAGGATTTACTCAGCCTCTGTAGAAAATTAGCTGTGCAGGTGAAATCGCACTAAAAAAAATAAAATGACCGTATTTATAAATCTAGATATACTCCAAAATCTATATTACTTTTTATTCTGGGTTTGACCGGTAAAACGAAGAATTATTAGTAATCAACCTGATTATAACTTATATCTTTTTCGGATCTAAAAGGTTTAATGATCGGACACCTTCATCGTTCTGTATAGTAAATAAAATTACATTCATCTTTGTGTTTATAATTGATAGAGAGAAATTTTAATTCTGTTATAATGGGTATGCCCTACTAACAAGATGAACTTATTCATATACATACCAAGTTTGAAAAACAAAAAGGTTTCAATATAGTGTTTATTATACCTGGTTCTTAAATGGTATACCTGATGTTGTTACCTATAATCGCAGAACAGGCCGAACTTTATTACTGCGCAAACATTTTAAATTTTTTTAGTTCCCATTGTATTTCTGTTGGTACTTAACACTCTACGGGTTTTCAAAGCCTATTCGGAAGGTTTTGAAACATACGAAATATAGATTCAGAACCCTTCGAACAACCTAAATTCCGAAACGTTTTGGTAATTAATATTAATATTAACATTATTAACTAAAATATTTTTTTACTAAGTACCTCCATTTTAAGTTCGCCTTATTAACATTAATTAAACATAAATGACTACAATAATATGAACAATATCAAGAACAAAGATATTATTGTTATTGTTAACTTTACTATATTTAATAGTGTTTATGTTTGTTTGATATAAACATTAATGAATCCAATGATGTACATGATTTTAATAACAAGAATAGTATCATTATTATTAACAATATTGTATTTAATAACGTTTATGTTTTCTTAACACAAACAAGAACAATATCAAGAACAAAAATGTAATTGTTATTGTTTATATTAATATAAGTAACAACATTTATGTTTGTTTGATATAAACATGAATGATTACATTGATGTAGATGATATTAATAACGAGAATATTATCATTATT
>NZ_SLVV01000020.1:35935-54556 GCF_004340465.1 Mesobacillus foraminis
CATTAATATAAGTAACAACATTTATGTTTGTTTGATATAAACATGAATGATTACATTGATGTAGATGATATTAATAACGAGAATATTATCATTATTATTAACAATGTTGTATTTAATAATGTTAATGTTTTTCTAAGCATAAACATGATTGATTACAATGATATGAACAATATCAAGAACAAAAATATTATTGTTCTTGTTAACATTAATATATGTAAACAACGTTTACATTTACTGAATAAAAATATGAATAATTACAATAATATGAACGATATTATAAATAATAACATGAATGTTATTATCAATATTAATGTAAATAAACAATGGTAGTGTTTGCTGGTTGAAAAAATAAATAATTACAATCGTATGAATGATATTAGAATAAGAATGTTATTGTTAATATTAACATTCATATATTTAACAATATTTATAGTTATGTTATAATTAATAATAAGGTAATTAATAATCTTGTTCTTAATTGTCGAAAAGATATTAGAGGATTTATGGGTCAATCTGTGAATCTATTTAATTAAGGTTATTAGTGTACACCATAGACAAGGAGGAAATGAATACATGGCAAAAGTAATAACTTTCGGTATTCAAAAAGGCGGGGTAGGTAAAAGTACAACTTCTGGAATCATTTCTTATCTTTTAGCCAATGATGGTTATAAAGTGTTAACAATAGATATGGATTCACAAGGCAATGTAACTGATTTATTAACAAATCTTGAACCAAGTGAGTTCGAGGGAGAAACGATACTAGAAGCGTTTGAGGCAAATGACATTAAACCATACATATACCAAGTTACAGAAAATCTTCATGTAGTACCAGCTGATGATTACCTAGCAACATTAGCTAGATTCCTATATACAAATTTCCGAGGGAATATCTCATTGGCCCTGAACGATCTAATTGAACCTATTAAAGGGGAATATGATTTTATCATCATCGATACTCCACCTTCATTATCGGAACCGATGGTCAATGCTGTTTGTAGCTCGGATTATGTGGTGGTTCTTGCTGAGAGCTCCAAGTGGGCGTTTACAGCCATCCCTCGGTTCATTGATACAGTAGAATTTGCTGCTAAAAATGTAAATCCCAATGTTAAATTAGCTGGCATTTTAAGGACCATGAATGATTCTCGGAGAGCTGATTCAAAGGCATTCGTAGAACTGATAGGTGAAGAATACCCCAACACAGTTTTCAAGACCGTCATAAAAAGAAAAGCATCTACAGGTAGAATTGCAATAGAAGGGCTCTTTCAAAATAAAGAGTTGAATGATGCGTTGGACCAATACTATGAATTCTATGAAGAACTTAAAAATAGGATAGGAGTGGAAGAACATGTCTAAAGCTGATGATATTAAAAGCAGAATGAAAAATAGGGATGCCAGGGGATCTCTTATGGGAACTCCTTCAATACAAACTGCTGAGAAAAAGGTAGATGAAAAGCCTCAAGTGGCTGTTAAAACAGATGCCGGAAATACAGAGGCCACAGATACAGCAAACAAAAATGATATTAATAACAAAAATGTTAATATTAACAATAATGATGATAAACCAATCCAAAATAGTCCGATTGATATCAATGAGATAATTGGGAGAACAAAGAAATCAGAAAAAGAAATGGTTGGAATCTATTTCGAACCGGAAGTAAGGAAAGCATTAGATAAACTCAAAAAGCTTGAAGGAAAAGGGGCTAAATCGACGTTTGTTAACGACATCACGAAATGGGCCCTTCAACAAAAAGGATTGTTATAAATATGTTAAAGGAACGGTATTCAAAAGATACTGTTCCTTTTTTCTATTATGAACAGCATACATGTGCAGTCTCTGTATTATATTAAGTCGGAGATATTAATAGTATGTTAGAAATTCCTTTGATGACCAGTAATATAACCAGCCATAATAATTCATATTGACATTTATTATAATGCTCTCCAAAAAGCAGTTTACTGACTGTAGAACTATCAACAAGGATTTTTTGGTGTAGATCTTCCCTTACTAAATACCGTACGTTTGAGGGGACAAAATTATATACATGAGAAGTGGTTGGTGATATCGGGGTTAACTTCAAATATTCTTTAGCATTGCCTTTAATTATTTTTTAGAATAACAATATTAAGGACAGCTAAATTTCAGCTGTCCTTTATTAATATTACTCTTCTTCCTCTTCTTCCGCAGCTTCTGCTGCTCCAAAAACCATACCATTGATTTTTTTTGCCTCATAGGCACCTACTTGGCCATCAACGTTGAAGTAAGCCAGACCATCTTTTTCATTAACAAACAGGGTCGTCTCTTCTGTAGCCCCATTGACAAGGATACGCCCAACTGCATAGCCTGGAGGCAATTTCTTAATAAGCCTTTTAAGGTTATTACGTTTTGCCATCTTTCTCACCTCCTTGGTATCAAAGGATCCCTAATTTTTAAGGTCAAAATATATTACTAAAGGCTGTCCTTATTTGAATGAGACAAGTGTACATCTCATAATAAAAAGGCTTTGTCACTAGTCGAGGAGGATTTTCTTATCATCTTCGTGGAGTGATCCTTTCTTTATAATCATCACTCCTCAAACTCCTATGTTCCATTGGGAGGGGGAAACACAGAAACATCATGATCGTTCTCCGTATTTGGAGGAATAAAGAAGAGACTGTTAGTAGTGATACGGAGCATTGTTTACTTCCGATGCTTACAGATGATGAAAGGTATGGAAAGCTTAATCGGAAATAAGTTAAATTGAAGTATTAGTTCAGTAGAGACCAATCAAAAATAAAATAATTAACCATAATAGGGTGGTTTCTTAAGTGGAAAGAAAGTGAGTAATGAATTTATCGTTACCTTATGATATATTTAAATGCATTTTAAAGTGCTTTTGTAATCTTGAAGGTTACAAATGACCGATAAAGCTGGTCGATTCCAATTACCGGAATTGATATTCTTTGTGCTTCGATATTTATTCTACTTAGCTTTTATACACTAAACCTATTATTAAGACTAATAAGCACCCCTTGTTAATGGATGATTCACTCTACGTATAATTGGTTATTTTACTGATTCCCTCCTTCTCAAATTCCGAATTAACTAAAGACAAAACGAGAATTTAATTCATTTTCATTGTAATATATACAATAACAGTAATAATATTGTTTATAAAATTAGTAATATTATTATTAATATTAAAGTAAACATTAATGATTTTTTTGTAAATCAATTTTTAACAGATTCTTTTAATAAATAAAAAATGAATATTTTGAATGTTAGTACTATTTTACCGATTCCTACCCATGAGGAAAGACACGAAAACAATAATATGTTGGGCGTTTTTAACCACTCTCCATTTTCCAGTTTATTACCATTTGATCATTTTTTTATAAATCAGTTGCTGCCGCTGTTAAACAAATAGATAAATTTGTTATGGTTTAATAGAACAAATATTCGGAATATATTACGATATCTACGAAAAGGGAGATGGGAGGCAAGCAGGTTGAGTGTAATACAGACCAATAAATATCATGTAAGCAGTCTGCAATATCATATTGTCTTTTTTACCGCCAATGATATAACACTGAACGATATTGAGATCGACTTTGTAATGAAATATTTTACTTCGGTCTCAAGGCGACATGAATTTAAGATATTGAAGATGGAAGTTTTGGCTCGTTTTGCTTATTTAGTTATTAACTGTAAAACCACTCATTACATTCCTAATATGATGAAGGCCCTAAAGGGGGGATCCGCAAGGTTTATGTATAAGGAGTTCCCTGATTCTCGTAATAAGAATGGCGATAGTCTATGGGATTCAAAGTACTTCATTTCAAGTGATCAATGCCAGCTGGAGAAATTAATTCAGAATTATGGCTATAACAACCTGTTTGAACTCCAGTGAGAAACCTGTAGGGGGTTGATATTTTGAGGAACGATGTCATTGAACGTACAGCGAATGATACCATGCTCACTATTGCTGATTATCTCCTGCAAATGATTGAACAAGCCAGAAAACAAAGGGATTTGGAACTTCGGTCTTTGATTGACCAAGATAGTAAAAACATGCAAAGAGACTATCCCCATCTATCGGCCGAAGAGAGAGCTGAAGGTGAATATGAACTCTATTATGCTTTACTAAGGGAAAGACATTCAGATGTATTTGAGGTGCAGGGCAACCTGCAAGGGACGTTTCCGGTGGATGGGAATAGCAGATTTCAGATACACCATGATAAAAATGAGTTTTACGGTGTATACAATTACGACGGAAAAAAACCTCATAGAATCACAGATAACTTTCTAACAAAGGAAGACTTGATATCGAACTTATTTGGAAGCACCAAATTTGAAATATTCAGGAACAGGACTTTCTTCCATTGTGATGACGGGAAAGTATACTCCCTCCATGACAACAAACATTTTCGGCTCCATATGATAAAAGATTTTAAATTTCAATTGCCGTGTGAAAACATTGAACATGCTCGCCTGTCAGTCGTGAAGGATGAATTGAGAAATGATGGGAACCTTAGGTTACAAGCTCTTAAGAAGACATTGGATGAATACGGCATTCCTTCGGACCTAGTAGGAGAAACGGTAACATTGTCTAGCGTATCCAGCGAAAAGAACGGTGTCAGAGTTTTGCTAGAACATAAACACAAGGAAAGACAAATCATGGTTCCGGAGATGAAAGAGCAATGGCTGGAACGTGTAAGAGACTATCCAAAATTGAAGGCAGCCTTTGATGAATTCATCATGGACAGCCGGTCGATAGGGGAAGGGTTTCTCGCCTTTTATGGAATTGAGCTGAACAAGGGTATCCAAACGAAACAGCATGGCTTTGAGGTGATGGTCAATCAAGAAGGATCCTATATTGGTAAACTACATGGCTCTGGGAAAGTAAAAAAAGTCTCCCCGTATTTTTCGTCGGAGAAAGAGGCAGAAGTGCAGTTGGGGAAATTGGAAAATCATATTCAGCTAGCAAAAGAACAGGAAAGACAAAAAGAAAATTTAAATAGAGAACCCGTACTTGAGGTCAATGAAACGGTGGAGAAAAACTAAGGAGGAATAGTAATGAAATCACCAAAGCTCAAACAAATCCTTTTCCTTGCGGTCATTCTTTTGTATGCCACATTTGTGCCTGATCAAGTACTAGCTGCCACAGGGGTGGAAGCGAAGGTAAAGGAAGGGTTGAAACAAATCCAGGCATTCTTGACGGGCATAGTGGTGATTGTGGGGATTTGCGTCGGTGTTTGGATTGTCATTAAGAAATTACCGGGTGTGGACGACCCGCATACAAAGAATGATATGTTCCGAGGGGTAGGCATGACACTTGCCGGTGTGGGGCTTGCCGCAGCCCTTGTATGGCTTGTCCCATGGGTATACGAATTATTCGCATAAACAGAGGTGACTGTTAATGGCGATCAAAGAAGAAGTGAAAGCGGCCCTGCTGGAATTGCTGGGCAAAGAAGACAACAGGAAGGGGAAGACCTTTGTCTTTCCGGATAACGTAGATCGGTCCTATAACATTGTGAAGGGATTATCCCTCGGGAATTTCTTTAAATTCATCTTGCCGGCACTCATAATCGCCGCCGGCATCCTGCTAATCCCGCCTTATTCATTAGCGTTCATGATGGTGAAAATGTTTTTCTCTTCATTATTGTTGCTGGGTTCCTTTACTTTTGCGGTTTTACGTCCTATTGCCTCACGTCCCAACATCCATTACAGCAGCTACTTAAAGCGAATCATCGACTATAACAGCAGACAAAAGATCTTTTTCCTTAAACCAGACCAAAGGGATGATTTCCGTGGCGGACAATAAAAAGAACATGAAACAAACCGAATCCGACTATGTAGTGGAAACCCTCGTCAAAAAAGGACAGAGAACCATCCAGGATATCAGCTTGATTGAAGGAATCTATAAGGATTTCGTCTTAATGAAAAGCGGCTACCTTGTTTCCATTTTACAAGTGAGTGGCATCAATCTGGACTTATTGGCGGAATATGAGCAGAACCGATTATTCGAGGATTATGGCTCCTTTCTGATGAGCCAGGTTGATGATCAATTACAGATGGTTTCCATGACCGTGCCGGTCGATTTCCGTTCATATGACTTAGCTTGGAAAAAACGCTATTTGAAGGAATTGGAGGACAAGGAAAGAAACAAGAATGATTACAAGCGAAAGTTGATTGCGTCGTATATCGATCATTTCCAGGGAATCAGGATGAACGATGAAATGTCAACGAAGCAGCATTTCATCGTGGTGAGGGAGAAGATGAAGAAACGGACTTTCCAGGACTTGGAGAGAGCGGAAGTCATCCTCACCAAGAAGGTCCAGGAAATCACCGCGTCCTTAAGAGCCACGTTCGAGACCTATGATATTACTGTCAATACATTGTTTGAAAGAGAGATCCTGACGCTCCTTTATCGATATTTTGATTTTGAGATGTCCAAGTTATACCAATGAACTGCCGGAAAGGAGAGAGCGGATGGCGTTTTCTTTAGCTGCATTGTTTCCGACGAAAAAAAGGAACAGGAGACAGGAATCCCAGCATGTTCATGATCAATACGACTTGCTGCATGACATTTTAGAAACGGAGGAATTGAATTCCATTTATCCTTTCGTCTGGAAGGAGAATAAGAACTTCATTGAGAGCGGGGGCAATTTCATCAAGGTGCTCGCAGTTGTTTCGTATCCAAAGGAACAAAAGGGAAACTGGCTGTCTGACTTAAAGCGATTAAAGGGCAATATCTCTTTTGTTCAATATTTGGAACCTGCCAATTCCGAAGGGATGATCAGCTACTATAATGATTCGATTAAGAACAAGGATGCCGAGCTTTTGAAGACAAGGGACCCCGCCACACGTATCAGGCTTCAATCAGAAATTGAGAGTGCCAGGTACCAGCTCAACCAGGTTTTAACCAACCGTTCGAATTTCATGTATCTGTACACCTATATTTTCATACAAGCCACATCTTTGGAGGATTTAAAGACGCTGGAAGACAATGTCCAACGGATCCTGACCAAACTAAGGATGAAAGCCTTAAATCCCCATTATGCCACACCGATGGCCTTTTGGTCGGCACTCCCATTAGGGGAGAACCAGTTGAAAGATTATACCTATCAGATGTGCAATAGTGAAGCAGCGTCCTCCTTCTTTCCATTCGACGATTCGGAGATCTGTTACCTTACCCCGATGGCTCAGGTGGAGGGTGTAAATAAGACAACCAATTCATTAGTGGCCATTGATTACCTGGATACGCAGCGTACCTTAAACCAGAATATGGTGGTGATCGGGACGTCGGGGGTCGGGAAATCCACCTTCATGGTCCAGAAAATTCTTCGCTGTTACGCGATGGGTATCAAGCTGTTCATCATCGATCCCGAGAATGAATATTCCGATATCGTCAAGCTCCTTGGCGGCGAAGTGGTTCACCTTAGCAGCAACAGTGCAACGAAAATCAACCCTCTGGAGATATTTTCAACCGAAATCACGGATACAGAAGACTTCAATGACAACACCGAGTTCATCAAGGACCTGGTCAAACAGAAGGTGCAGCGACTAAAGGCATTTTTCAGGGTCCTTAAGTCCGATTTGACACAGGTGGAATCCAGCATTCTGGATAAGGCTTTGAGCAATCTTTATCATCGTTTTTCCATCAATGAAAATAGTGACTTCAGCTCCCTGAAACCAACAGATTATCCCACCCTCGAGGATTTTTACTTGGACTTAGGCAAACTGAAGGAAAGCGATACCGAACGTTATGAAAAAATCCAAGAATTCTATTTCATATTGGAAAGCTATGTGCACGGATCCAACTCCTTATTTAATGGTCATACCAATATAAATATCAATAACTGCCTGTTTTCATTCAACCTTAAGGCCCTGCAGAACGAAGTCGATGTACAGGCAGCCTGTTACTTTAATATCTTCGGTTTCCTGTGGGATGAAGTCACCAAGACAAGGGATGAGCTGATTTATGTGTTTATCGACGAATTTCACTTCCTTTCAAAGAACCCGGATTCTATGAGGTTCTTTTACCAGGCATACAAACGGTTCAGGAAGTATAATGCAGGGGCGATTGCCGGCACCCAGCAGATCATAGATGTACTGGACGCGGCTGACAACCTGGGTCCTGCGATGATTGAAAACAGTCATACAAAGGTTTTTTTCGGATTGGATAACAAGGGTGTGGATGATGTGGTCAAAAAGATCAATCTTTCCTTCTCTGATGAAGAGATTTCCCTGTTAAGAGCCAAACGTCAAGGAGAGGCATTAATTACGTATGGATCTCAACGGGCATTTATCAGGGTCGAACTCACTCAGGAGGAACTCCGTCTGTGGAACAAGAAACGATATGTTGAAAAGTACGGTTTAGATCCAGAGGAGATGCCTGACTATGAAGCCAGGATCGAGATGACCCCAATCGAAAAAGAGGAAGTACGGAATTTTGCCCTTTAAAGGAGGGACATCATTTTGAAAATCCAATTGTTCGAACACGGAACATTATTCATTGAGCCAAACAAACATTACCGCCTGGAAATCCCGGAGAACAAGGTTCTTGCGGAGAGGGTGGAAGAATTGAAGGACCTTCAGGGAGACTTTCCTTCTTTTTTTCCCCTCCATGAGATAAACAAGGAGAATGGAAGGTTTGTTTTCCGTTATGAGGTAGAGGAAGGATATAAGCCGCTGACCGATGCGAAAGGGTATTCAACCGTGATGCGCCTGGCCTTGATCCATGGGCTGTTGGATTTGGATCCGTTGGATCACTTTAGGGAACATGTGTTGATTCACCCACGAAATATTTTCTTTAAAGATTTAAAATCCCTGAAATTCTTGTACAGGGCCAACCGATGGCTGCCCTCCGAGCATCATCTAGACAAACTCGAACAATACAAGGTTCTGATTTTATCCATGTTCTCACGTTTTTCCTTTGAGAAATATAAACGGGAGAAAGGGAGTCTCCTTAGGAAAGAGGAAGACGAATTCCTTTTTCGAATCGAGAATGCCTGCAACCTTGGGGAATTGAAAGATCTTATAGAAAAGAGGCTATATCAAGAGGAAACGGAGCATTTCCTCACATGGGAGGAAGAGAAACGAAAGATAAGGAAACAGAAAGGATTGCTTTTCGGGACGACGGCGGGAATTTGTGGCGTAGCATTTGCGTTCGGCCTGATCCTTCAACAATCGGCAGTGGATAAAGTACAAAGCGCCTATGCTTCCGAGCTGAAGAAGGCGGAAGGGGAGTCCCATTATTATCGATTATTAAGCGAGGAAAAATACGACGAAGCCCTTCTCTTGCTGAAGAAGAACGGCGGAACCAAGGAAGAGGTCGCCAATATCTTTTTAGAAAAGGGTGAATACCAGGAAGCCATTGATACGGATCAATCCTTCATTAAACCTGCAGTGGAGGCCTTGTACCGATCCAATCAACAAGAGCAAATCATGGGGTTGGAGTCAGACAGTGACTACCTGGAAATCGAGAAGGAAATCATAGCTTACGACTATAGCAGTTTGCTGTCAAAGCAGGCCTTTTCGACTGACAAAGGGCAGCTGCTCCGCATGGGGAAAGCCTTTGCCGAACATGGCGACCTGCAAGATGCCAAAAGCTTGAATAATAGACTGAAAGACAAAGAGTTAGCTGACATGATACGAAAAAAAGAGTTGGAGAATCGGTTCACAGCCATACAGGAAGAAATCAAGGAAATCAATGAAAAGAAAGGGCTTAAACAGGAACAAAAGAGGAAGGAAATCAAGCCAAAACAAGTGGAGCTCACTAAAATTAGGGATGAGATCAAGAAAATTGAAAAAGAAACGGGGTGAACGGCGTGTCAGCCATCGCGGCTGTAAAAGGTACAGTTTTTGTTCTAAGGAACTGGAAGTCCTTGACGATAGCAGGTGTGCTCATCCTAATCTTGATGGCGGGCTTGTTGCTGGGAGCGAACATGTCGCAACAACAGCCGGCAGGCGACCTAAACTCACCCCTAGGCGTGGCCAAGGTGCCTCAGCACATTTCTAAGTGGAAAGAGCTGGTACTTGAATATACGACCAAACAAGGAATTCCTGAATACACGGATTTTCTGTTAGCCCTGATGTATCAAGAAATCGGAAACTCCCAAACACTTGATATCATGCAGAGTTCGGAATCCGTGGGACTGCCGCCAAATGCCATTCAAGACCCTGCAATCTCCGTGGATTTAGGCGTGCGCCATTTTAAGACGGTATTGGAGAAGGGACAGGAAGCAGGTGTTGATTTTGCGGCCATTGTTCAATCCTACAATTTTGGGTCCGGATATATTCAGTTTGTGGCTTCGAATGGGGGAGCACACACAGTAGAGTTAGCCCAGAAATTCTCCTTGAAACAAGCTGGGAAACTAAATTGGAGCTGTTCGGACTGGAGGGCGCCATTCTGCTACGGAGACTACACGTATGTTCAAAAGGTCATGAAAAACCTCGATCCGTCAGCTATCTCTACCGGTGGTGATGTATCCCCGCTTGGAAAGGCTGCCTTTGAAACCATCATGTCAGAGGCCAAGAAGTATGTGGGCTGGCCATACGTATGGGCAGGGGCCCATCCTGATACAGGATTCGATTGTTCGGGATTCACCCAATGGACGTATGCAAAGGCCGGGATCAAGTTGCCGAGAACGGCCCAAGAACAGTATGATGTTTCTTCAAAAATCCCGCCAGGGGAAGCAAGGCCCGGTGATTTGGTTTTCTATACAGGCACCTACGAGACGGACAAATACATCACCCATATAGGCATTTATATGGGAAAAGGCAAAATGTTCGACTCGAATGGGTCTGGTATAGGGATTCATGACATCAGTGATCCCTACTGGAAGTCCCATTTGGTGGGGTTTGGCCGTATCGCACTTTAGGAGGTGAACGCTATGAATAAAGTGGCGGTTTCTTTATTGGGGCTATCCATTCTTGCGAACATATTCTTAGGATTCATGTACGTTGGCCAGAAAACCATAGCTACCCAAGTCGAAGCAAAGCAAAGGGAGACCCAAGACCAGATGGAACAGGTAAGGGAGGACGCAAAAAAAAGAGCCCAGGAGTTGGATACCTTCCAACAGAATGAAGCCCTATACGCGATTGAACAAAGTGATGAGGTGAAAGGGTTCGTTGAGGAGACTTTCAAGAGATTGTTTCATTACGATAACAAGAGTTATGTGGAAAGATTCGATGGTGTGCGTGACAGGTTGTCAGAGTCGGTGATTTCAAAATTGAGCGCCTCGGGGGAAAACGGCAGTACGCAAATCGAGTTCAAGAATGAGGTAAAGGCTGTAAGTGTATACCTCAGTGCACTGGATATCGACCGGGCAAAGGCACTGGTCAACATGGAAACGCAATATTCCGTCGGTGGCAGTGAGTTCCCAAGGAGACATCAAATGTATGAGGTGACCTTATCCAGAGAGGGAGAGGAATGGCTGGTGGATAAGCTTGAAATGATGGGGGCGTTTGAACCTTTCGAAGAAAGCTGAGAAGTCATCATAATCGGAAAGGGGTCGATAACGTTATGAAAATGGTTGGGATCCGTCTTCTATTAGCAGCTGGAATACTGCTTATCCTGGAACTGATGGTCATCAATGTGGCTGGGCTGCTTCCATTCGTTGCTGCACACAAGTCCGATGTATCTGGAGCCCTATATATGGATTTCTTTAGGAACAGCCTTTTAAATCCCGTTGAATCTTCGATTGTGTTGGTGGAAGGAAAAAATCCCCTCTTTTTTATCGGGAGTGCTGGTGCGGTAGTCCTTGCCATGTATGCTGTCTTTTTTGCGAAGGACCGGAAGGCAGAATATCAACTGGCCGATCGGTATGGTGTTTATGGGAAGGCGCGATGGGCCAGGAAAAATGAGATCTTTGTGCCGAATGAAACTGTATCTATCCCTGCCAAGCAACTTATGCATGATCTAGAAGCGAGCATGATGGAAACGAGAGGGGAGAAGTGATATGGTGAAAGATTATATGAAGAGCAATGGAATCATATCAGGGTTGTTGAATAACTCCATGATCATTCAGCCGACACATTCAACACTTCCGAACAGGAATTATTTCTTGGCCGGAGGCCCAGGCTCCTCCAAGACGCAAGCTTCCGTCGTGACCAATGTGCTGCATGAGAAGGAATGTTCCCTTGTCGTCACAGATCCGAAAGGGGAGGTCTATGAAATGACCTCCCAAATCAAAGAAAGGCAGGGATATGAGGTCCATGTCATCAACTTTTCCGACATGGAATACTCTGACCGATATAATCCTTTTGATTACGTCAGGGAGGAGATACACGCTTCCACCGTGGCAAATGCCGTTGTGGCTTCCAAGAACGACCCCAAGAGGAAGGATTTCTGGTACAATGCCCAATTTTCCTTGCTCAAGGCCTTGATCCTGTATGCCATCCATGAGCTGCACCCCGAGCAGCGAAACATGACGGGGGTGTTGGATTTTCTGCAGGATTTCGATCCGGAAGAAACAGAAGGTGGTGCGAGTGAATTGGATGCCCAGTTTTTAAGGCTTCCCAAGTCGCATCCTGCCAGAAGGGCCTATGAATTGGGCTTTAAGAAATCACAGGAAAAAACCCGGGCGAATATCATCATCTCCTTGCTGACAACGATTGGGGATTTTACCTCGGATTCAGTTTCAAGGTTCACCAGCTTTTCGGACTTCTTCCTGGGCGATGTCGGAAAGAGGAAGATTGCCCTGTATGTCATCATCCCGGTGATGGATTCGACCTGGGAAGGCTTGATCAATCTATTCTTTAACCAGATGTTCCAGGAGTTGTATAAAATCGGTGCCCAAAACGGGGCAAGGCTCCCTCAGCAGGTGATTTTTATTTTGGATGAATTCCCGAACCTCGGAAAATTCCCGGATTATGAACGATTCCTGGCCACATGCCGCGGCTACGGTATTTCGGTGATGACGATTGTCCAGAACCTGACGCAGCTCCAGCAAATCTATGGGCGGGAACAGGCTGAATCGATATTGGGGAACTGTGCGGTGAGAATTTGCCTCGGCAATGTGAACCAGACAACGGCTAAGTACTTCACACAGGAGATGGGCAAGGCAACGGCGAAAATGGAAACCGGGTCCTCCTCCGAATCGAAAGGGCAGTCATCCAGCACATCTTCCTCCAGCAGTTACTCGTATGCGGCCCGTAACTTGATGAATGAGGATGAAATCCTCACCATGGGTCGAGATGAATGTATTGTGCTGATTGCCGGGAAACGCCCCATAAAAGCAAAAAAAGCTTATCAGTATCTTTTGTTCCCAAATGTGACCAACACCTACAGGGTCAGCCAATTAGCCTACCGGGGCAGTACCTCCCGGGAAGTGTTGGAGTGGTTTGAAGGCAAATGCCAGGATTTTGAAGAATACCAGAAATCGACTGAACGAAAACAGGCGGTAGAAAGGGCTGAGGCCGATATATATGAAAAGCAGGTGATGAAAGAAGAGAAAGAAGCCCAGAGGCAGGAAGAAATGGCCATGAGTTTCTTTTCTCAAATGGATACCGCTTCAGGCAATCAGCCAAGGGAAGGGAGTTCTTAATATGAAGAGAGCGATACAACTTATGTCAATAGTAGTGCTAGGAATGATCATGGTGGCTTGCAGCAGCAGTAGTGCCAATTTTGATCCTGAAGAGGAAAAGAAAAAGGCGACCGAAGTAATGGAGGGGGTGTTAACTTCTTTTGAGGATCAAGAAAAATTGGCAGAGGGTGCAACTAGGGATGAAAGTAACCAAATAGCATGGGATAAAATTAAAGAGAAGAATTCTGATGCTCTTTCCGATGACTTGAGTAACGAAGAAGAAAAACGTCTATTGTATATTCTCACAGTTAATAAAGCGGAGGATACAGCCAACGGGGGAACAAAATCCAATTTACATTTCAACCAGAATACAAAGATCAAGGACACTATATTTAATGAAGAAGATAAAACCTTCAATTTCGATATAGAAATGTTTGGGGTAGATAATGAAATAATTACCTTAAAAAAGCAGGAGGATGCTTGGAAAATAACCAAAGTAACTGAGCCTGAATAGAAGGTGGGATATCTTTGTTTGATTTTAAAGAAAAGATTGTTGAAGCCATTCAGGGGATGTTAGAAGACTTTATTCAATGGGCACTCCTTATGTGTAATGACCTATTGTTAAAGCAAAATGCAGAAATTCAATTTTTTTCTACAGTGAATGACTTTTTGCTTGCCCTTACCTCTACTATTGCGGTGACTATTATTTTATATAAAATTGTAGAAGTGATGTCAAGAAATGCGGCAGGAGACGCCATTGCCTATGGCCCAGTTATCGTAAATACCTTGAAAAGTGCCCTGCTAATCCCCGCTATGCCTTTCATCCAGAAAATCCTACTGGAACAAGTGGCTTATAATATGGGAAATTGGATGATAGGGGAGGGTAGCAAGGTAAGTAAGGATAAAATAGAATCAATGCTTCATCCTAGCAACTTTGCCATTGTTCATTTTCACGGGGCTGCTCTTCTCATTTTACTTGCTGTCTTTGCCGTGGCATTTGTAGCCTTTTTGTTTTCGGTTGCCGTGTTTCATGCAGACGTAATGTTCCTTTATCTATTAAGTCCTTTGGCATGTGTATCAGTGATCGCGGATGACAACGAATATTTAGGTGTGTGGTGGCGTGAATTACTAAGTCAGATTGTCACCATACTTTCAAAGATCTTTTTATTTGTGGCTGCACTTAGTATCTTGATTAATGAGAACATCACGTTCCTCAGTTTCTTACTGCTGATGGGGTGCTGTATCCTCCTTATTAAAAGTCCCTCAGTAGTCAGGAATATGTGGTATTCGTCTGGTTCTGGCAGGGGGATGATCGGAGCGATGGGAGGAACCACAAAATTGGCAGCAAGAAGGTTCCTGTTAAAAAGGTAGGAAGATATGAGCGGATTAAGTTTGAATTATGTATAATGTTAGGTATAATGAAGTATATATAAACGAACATTAAAAAAGACCGTCTGGTGCTGGTAACACCAAAACGGTCGATGCAATAGACGGTCCCTTACAAGGGCGTCAGCAATAAAGTAGGAATAATCCACCTTATGCTTGCAGGCTCAAGGGTGGATTATTTTTTGTGGTTAAACGACAGTACAGCGAGAATCAAGCTTGTAAACGTACAAGCAAACGTCAAAGCTTCAAACACTGTCATGCAGCACCACCCCCTTTCTGATCGGGGATGAGCTGACCACCCTTGAGACACCTATTCTATTGCTCCTTCATTATAACATCAGATTTTATATTATTTCTTCTTATTTATAATTTTATAATTTTTGTGAGCGACCACGGTTATATTCCCTCTATATTCCTCCTTTGTAGGGTTTTCTGTTATTTTGACAATCACCGAGTTATCATTAACCTTTTCTACAATCCCTGCGATTCCCTTTTTAAAAATGATTTCATCACCAATGTTTGCTATGGATGTCATGGCGGCCTCCTTGTAGTGTTTTGTTAGATATATATCCAAAATTACATTGATCTAATCTAACGATCACATAATGTATGGATAGAGGTATTCCGTACAATCAGAATTTACTTGTAGTGCGGGGGTTTCGGGTCATTGTGGTGAGGGTGAATACCCTATTTACCGTAACTGATTTGCTAGAGGAACTAAAAAAGGCCCCAAACGGGGGCTTGAAATTAAGAATATTTTATAGTCCACAGAAAGATAAGATGATTCTATCCTCTGAATCTCGCAAATAAGCATTGTACGAACCGGAATGAGCTAGTTTAGCTAAGCATCGTCGCATCTGAAATTTGTTTTTTGCCTCACTTGCCATTGCATCAAAGTCAACCTTTACGAAATCCCCCAAACTTACCTGAACCTCACTGTCATCGGATGTAAACAATAATAAGGTGTAAGACTCATCAATGATATAATCGTCAATTTGTATATTATTTAGTGTAATAGGGCCTGCAAGTAAAGTGAACTTCTTTTGACTGTTTTTTAGGTGTTCCAATAGTGTTACAACAGGCATGTTTTCAACTCCATATCTATAATGGGGTTACTTCTGCATGCGGAACTTATATTTTTTTCCTTCCTTAACAAAGGTAAATCAATAAATTGTTATGAGGTTAGTATGTCTACGATGTTCTTTAAGATTTGATAATTCCCCGATTTAACCTGACTCATGATGTCTTGGAATCTTAAGGTCAAGAACTCTTCAACATCCAACTCAAGGTCGGGATGTAACTCCTGCAGGTCGTGAAGGAGAACTTCTCCTTTCAGTACATGTTGTTTTTCTATTTTAATCGAAATATAAGCTAGCTCTTCATTTCTAGAGTTCTTTCTTTTGATGTGTTGTCGTAGATCCTCAATATTTATTTCCGTCTTATCCCCAAGGTAATGGTTGATTGATAGTTTTGGCCCAATTTCTTGCTTCTGGATGCTTCGGAGCCATTTGGCCAGAGTGTCCAGGTTCATCCCCCTGTCGATCTGGCGCAGGAAATCCAGAAAAAGGAGGTTTACCAGCTCCTCGACCGTATAGATATCATCCGTTTCATCTGCAATGATTTCGTTGATGGTGCCTACAAATACTTTGGCCCGTTTTAAATCGTATAAAGGTACCTTTATGGTGAGACGCGCGTACCTGGACTCAAATATCCTGTGGATGAGGCCTCCCCTATGGTCGATTACTGCATTATTTAGAAGGTCTAAACGGCTGTACTTCCTCATGAGTTAAACGTCCCCCTTTCTCGATATAGTTCAAAACTGAGAATATAACCCCATATAAAGTTTTCCTCTCCGAGAGATTCCATTGTATTGAAAGGCGGGTCAGCATTTCCTTTTCAATCTGGTTGGGTTTAACGGTTTTATGAGTCTCGGTATTCCTATAGGTAGGAGGAGGACTCAATAAATCCCGATGACTTAACCCGAAACGGACGAGCATGGTGAAGAAATGGGTGATGCTGTCAGCCTGCAGTTCCTTTTTTAGTTTTTGATAAGTCCATCTTAGCTGCCTATGCTCGTCCTCCGTCACTGGAAATTTCATCGGAGCCGCTTTATCGAACCGGGTCCTGCGGTCTCTGTCATTATTTCTCAATTCAGACTTAGGAGCGCTTTTCGGGTTGGTTTTTTCTTCATCGAAATATAAGGGAGCGATTGGTTTGTATTTCAACTTCTATTCCCCACTTCCATTTGTGTTTAATTGGTAATATCCCAGAATCATAATCCCATAATTCTACTATTTTTAATGTATGAGGTGGGGGAGGGGAGTAGACCAGGTATAGAAGAAAAATAAATGGTCATAATGCTACTATAAAACTACGGTTCATAGAGGAGCGGGTAACACTATGGCAAAACAAACGTTGGACAAGGAATTGGCATTAAAGATCGTGAAGGCTAGTAAAAAAGCCTCGAAAGAGTTAGGGTATGTAAAAGATAAAAAACCGCACAAGTAAAACAATGAATGTGTGGTTTGTCATTTCCTTTATTTGTTTACATTCTGATTGGATTATCGGTCAGGGAATTGACGAAAACGGGAGGGGTGGACTACCTAGGGTCTCTAAATCCTTCTATCCTAAAATAAGAAAAAGTAAATGGCGGGAAAAGTTTAAGATTATAAAAACATAATTAATAACAAATTTAATAATATTAATATTAACAATTTTAAAATCAATGATATTTTCATTACTATTAATATAACGAGGCTATTTCGGAGATCCCTGTTCCTGAAAATGTTCTTCATGTTACACAGCCGATGATACGGCCTTCAGATACAAAGTAAAAGCAGCTCGCGCACTACTTGAACGGTGGAAAGCGTAACACACTGCTTTGCGGAGCAGTAAAGGTGCTGACACGCAACTCGTATACACTGTAGGATTGCGCCTAATGGAATAAACCAGGGTAATAATCCCATAATCATATTATCCCTTCAGAAAAAGCACCCTTGGGTGCTTTTTTAATGTGTTAAAAAAGGTAAATACATTCATAAAGCTCAAGGGTAATGCAAAAAAAGAGACCATATCACCCATGCTGCCTAAAAACTATATCCTCCGTTTTTTTTTCCATGGGAAGTTACTTTATTTTTAACCGCTTCCTTTCCTGTTCACCATATTTTTCCACTGTCGATTGGCTCCAGTATGCTGTGCCGTCTATCACTAGATCAGCATTAGGGATTTTGCCCCTGCTGTAGTAGTTTTTCACCTTCTGCCTTGTGTAGTTTAATCCGCATGCATTCAAATATTCCGCAAAATGGCTTTGGTTATAGTATTCAGACCCTTCCCGGATGATGGAGATAGAAGGGTTTTGTATAAGGTAGGTGTCCTCCCTGAAATATAAGGCGATGAGTTCCAGCGCCCATTCGAGCCAGTCGTTATCCAGACCTTCATATAATAGTTTTAAATTAAAATTTTCTGTTTCTGGGTTTTCGAAAAAACAGGCCATTCTCAAAAATGTTTGATCGACGAGGGGGAGGGATTGGAAGTGTTTTTTATCCAGCATCCCATTCTCTTTTAGGGCAATGATTCTCTCCAGGTGTGGGAACTTCTCTACAATTCTCAAGGTGGTTCTCTTCATAAGATCTCCTCCCTCTATAAATATTGATATATCAACGGTTTGACCCGTTGGTGGGATGTCAAAAAATATTTTTTTGACATACGCCCTAACAGATATTAATA
>NZ_SLVV01000021.1 GCF_004340465.1 Mesobacillus foraminis
CGTTCGTCCTGAGCCAGGATCAAACTCTCCAATAAAGAGTATGAGTTAAGCTCATAAAAAAGAAAAAACGTTGGCTAGTGATTTGAAATCACTAAAATTTATTGTTTGTTGACGCTTGTTTGTTTAGTTTTCAAAGAACAATTATTCAATGTCACCGAAGCGACTTGATAAATATATCATGCCGCGAAATTAAAATCAACACTTTTTTGTAATTTAATTTTTTCGGCACTTATTAAATGGTGTAAAGCCAATCGCATCAGCGACTGTTCATACATAGTAACATCCACTCTTAAATGAGTCAACACGATTCAGCAATGAAAATTCTGGAAATTATCTCGTGAAATAATTGTCTAATATGTCCCCATCAACAGCAGGAGATAAGGCTCTAGCAAAATTCTTGTCAGGTAAGTTCCTCCCCGCACGAAAAATGTAACTGTACCGGAAACGCCCAAAGGTTCGCTCCCCATACCCAATCAACTTTTACCTTCTCGCGGGTCTCGGCGTACGGCGATTGCCTTTTATGTAGAAATACACCACATGTCTTTAGTTCTGCTTAAATTATGGCTTCCTCTCATCTCATTCAAAGGGCTCTTTTGCCCTTGCTTATTTGCTCTAATATAGTGACTTGACGTTTTTTCTTTTTGTACATCCGACTTCAAAGGGAATCTGGATAAACATCACATTCCTATATTTCTTAACTTTGTTCTTAAACAGACCTACTCTTTTACTGGCCTGGGTGATTTTCCCCAAAGAAAAAAAGGGCCCCAAGAAGTCAGCTTTCACTGACTTTCTGGATAGCCCCATTTTATATTAAGATTTAGAAATCTCAACAATTCCCTCTTCCGCCAGATCAATATTGCCTTGTTTCTTAATGACAACACTTTCGCCTTCGGAAAGGTTCGTGAATACGATCGGCGTCATGATGGACGTTGCATTTTG
The DNA here is from genome assembly GCF_004340465.1 of Mesobacillus foraminis. GTDB lineage: Bacteria > Bacillota > Bacilli > Bacillales > Cytobacillaceae > Mesobacillus_B > Mesobacillus_B foraminis. The sequence goes on from NZ_SLVV01000021.1 coordinate 940, forward strand.
TTTGATATAATCTAGATCAACCTTTAGCAGAGGCTGGCCTTTTTCGATTCTATCATTTTCATTTACCAGTGTTTCAAAGCCTTGTCCCTTCAGGTTGACTGTATCAATCCCTACGTGAATAAGAATTTCTCTTCCTGAATCTGAAAGAATGCCCATCGCATGCTTTGTCGGGAACAGGTTGATGATTTTACCGTTAACCGGAGAAACGACAACACCTTCAGAAGGAATGATCGCGAAGCCATCTCCCATCATCTTGCCGGAGAACACAGCATCTGGAACTTCCGTAATTGGCTTGATTTCACCTTTAATTGGAGAAACAAACACGTCAGATCCATTTTCTGTTTGAAGCGCTTCAGGGTTCACTTCTTCAATCTGCTGTTCGATTTCCTCCGCAGGGCTTGTTTCGACCGGACGCGGCCTTTTTCCGCTCATAATATCCTTCATTTGTCCTTTGATCGTTTCAGAACGCGGTCCAAAGATTGCCTGGATATTGTTCCCAACTTCTAGAACACCCGCAGCACCAAGCTGTTTGAGTCGATCCTTGTCGACATTTTTAATGTCATTGACAGAAACACGGAGACGAGTGATACACGCATCAAGGTGAGCGATATTTCCTTGTCCGCCCATCGCTTCAAGAACTTGGTACGGAAGGTCTCCAGCTTTGCTTGCAGTTCCTTCATTTTCTTCCGTGACTTCTTCACGTCCAGGTGTCATCAAATTGAACTTCCGGATCGCGAAACGGAACCCAAAGTAGTAAATGACAGCAAACACTAGACCTACCGGAATGACAAGCCATGCGTTTGTTTGCGGGTTGATTAATCCAAACAGGATATAGTCAATCAACCCCCCGGAAAAAGTCATCCCTATTTTTACATTCAATAAATGCATTGTCATAAACGATAAACCAGCAAATACTGCATGAATACCAAATAGTACAGGAGCAACAAACAAGAATGAGAACTCAAGCGGCTCTGTAATACCAGTCAGGAACGAAGTAAGGGCAGCAGATAGCATTAATCCACCGACTATAACTTTTCTTTCCGGACGAGCCTCATGATAAATCGCCAGTGCTGCAGCTGGTAGACCAAACATCATGAATGGGAACTTACCAGTCATGAAGGTACCAGCCGTAAGATTCTGAATATTATCAGTGATTTGCGCCATGAAGATGCGCTGATCCCCACGAACAACTTCTCCCGCCCTGGTTGTGTACTCGCCGAACTCGTACCAGAATGGTGAATAGAAAATATGGTGCAAACCAAAAGGGATTAAGGAACGTTCAATTACACCAAAGATAAACGCAGATAATGTCAAGTTTGCATGAACCATGTTTTGCGAGAAAGCGTTCAACCCATTTTGGATTGGAGGCCAAATAACCAGCATCAACAATCCTAAAACAATGGCTGAAGCTGCTGTGATGATTGGAACAAATCGTTTTCCGGCAAAGAACCCTAAATAAGAAGGAAGTTCAATTTCGAAGAACCGATTATACATCGTTGCAGCGAGGATACCGACAATAATACCCCCAAAAACTCCTGTCTGGAGGGTTGGGATTCCAAGGACATTCGCATAGTTTAATCCGTTAACATCCTCGGGAGTAAGACCTAAAGCAGTTCCCATTGTTACATTCATGATTAGGTAACCAATAATGGCTGCGAGGGCAGCAGTTCCCTCTCCGCCGGCCAGACCGACAGCAACACCTACAGCAAAGAGCAATGGCAAGTTTCCGAAAACGATATCTCCGGCTTTTTGCATAACGGCAGCAACCAAATCGACCCCGTTATTATCCAAAAATGGCGCGAGCTCCAAAAGGGCAGGGTTTCTAAGCGCTGCACCAAGAGCAAGCAAAATACCGGCCGCAGGCAAAAGGGCAACTGGAAGCATGAGCGCTTTACCGACTTTTTGCAAAACGCCAAAAGCATTTTTCAACATAAAAGCATCCTCCTAATAAACTTTTAATTAAACTCATTAAGCGGTTACAAACGGAGAACAAAATAAAAAAGGCATGAGTCAGAAAACAATCAAAAGAAGTCACGGGGGTAATATACCCAGAAAAATGGTAAACTATCCCCGTATAACTTCATTCAATTATCTTCTTTACTCATGCCTGATCGTATCAGTAACACGTAAAAAAGCAATGAATGCTATTTAATTTTTTTTTGAAGCCTTTGCAGATGCATGGTAATATAAACGGCTTCTGCATCAAAAACAGGTTTTTTCAACGTTTGCTGCATTACCTTAATGAGTTTCCAAGAGAGATTATAGCACAGAGGATATTCCTCTTTCAATAGGGAAGTTATTTTTTCTGGCTCCTCTACTTTTTCCCCATTTTTGACTCTTTCTATGGCGAAACGCAGGTGCCTTACCAGTCTCATATAATCAATGCTGTCTTTATCTATGGAAATTCCCAGCTGCTCTTCGATCATCTGTACTAATTTTGTCACAAGTTGTGAATGTTGATTAACCTCAGATAATTCTTTGTTGGTCACAGCACTGTGAATATGAAGGGCTATAAAACCCGCTTCCCCCTCTGGCAGGTCAACCTGGCTCTTTTCACTCAGCAATGCAATGACTTCTTTTGCCAAACCGTATTCCTTTGGGTATAGCGCTTTCGTTTCAATGAGGAAGGGGTTGCGAATTTCCATCCCCTGGCTGACACGGCTTATCGTGAACATCAGGTGATCGGTTAACGCAACATGGATATGTTCATTTAGTTCCCCAACTGTTTTATTTTTAATTAGCTCGATGGCTGATATGATAACCCTTTGCAAGTCATCCTCCAAATATGGGAGCAGCTTAATATAGTTCTTCTGTTCTTTTTCATTCCTCAGCACAAACAGCTTCTCAGCAGTGGTTTCTTCTAAAAGATCATTTTGTTTGCGGTTAAAGCCGATGCCTTTCCCAATTAAGACTACTTCCCCATGGTCGGGATGATCTGCGATTATGACATTGTTGTTCAACACTTTGTTAATGACTAGATTTGACATCTTCTATCCCTCTTTTATAGTGCATTCGGCTAACACTACTATGTTATAAGAGCAGAAAATAGAAGTCAATTGGAACATATTGAACCTTTTCGTAAAAAAAGAACCCAACACGATGTGCTGAGTCCTTTTGATAACTGTAGTGATCATCTACTCTGTCAAAAACATGAAATACAGTACAAAGATAACAAAGAATAGATACATGATAGGATGAATCTCTTTCGTCCTGCCCTTTACCATCATTGTTACGGGATAAAAGATAAATCCAGCAGCAATGCCTGTTGCAATACTGTAGGACAGCGGCATGGTGATGACCGTCAGGAAAGCTGGAACAGCAATTTCAAATCGGCTCCAATCAATCTTTCCTAAGGAAGATACCATCAAAACACCTACGATAATCAATGCAGGCGCCGTTACTGGCGAGGTGACAACTGACAGCACCGGGAAGAAGAACAAAGATAGAAGGAAGAATCCGGCTGTTACTAGAGATGCAAACCCTGTTCTTGCACCAGATGCAACCCCCGCAGATGATTCAATATAAGAAGTTACTGTTGAAGTTCCGAAAATCGAACCTAGCATAGATGCAATGGAATCTGCGAATAATGCTCTTCCCGCCCGCGGAAGTTTATTCTCTTTCATCATTCCAGCCTGATTGGCCACGGCAACAAGTGTACCGGCATTATCAAAAAAGTCAACGAACAGGAAAGTCAAAATGATTCCCAGCATGGTTGAAGTGTAGAAGGAAGGATCTCCGAAAGCTGAGAACAGCGCTCCAAATGTAGGTTCAAGGCTTGGGACAGGACCTACGATTTGCTGAGGAGCCTCAATCAAATTAAAGATCATACCCGCAATCACAGTCAGTGCCATTCCGTAAAAGACAGCCCCTTTGACTCCTCTTGTCATCATGATGACTGTTACCAGCAAGCCAAAGATTGCTAAAAGGGTATTTCCGTGCGTTAAATCCCCTAATCCAACCAGGGTTGCATCGTTATTAACAATGATTCCAGCATTTTTAAATCCCACGAACGTAATGAATAGGCCAATACCGGCTCCCACTGCGTGTTTCAGTTCCACCGGAATTGCATTGATGATTTTTTCACGAAGACCGGATATCGTGAGAAGCAAGAAGAAAACACTTGAGATAAACACGGCTGCGAGACCATGCTGCCAAGGAGCGCCGTTTCCTAATACAACAGAATAGGCAAAAAATGCATTCAGTCCCATTCCCGGCGCAAGCGCGATCGGATATTTGCCGACAAGCCCCATGATAATGGAACCAACAGCTGCGGCTAGTGCAGTAGCAACAAATACAGCTCCATAATCCATTCTCAGGGCATCTGGCAGATCCTTCACATCTGCAAGCGTAAGAGTGATTGGATTTACAACAAGGATATAGGCCATCGCAAGGAAGGTCGTAAAGCCCCCCACGAATTCACGACGATAATTCGTTCCCAATTCTTCAAATTGGAAGTATTTTTTCATTCTCTTTCCCCCCTGAAAAGTAAAATTGGAAATGTTGAACACAAAAATAAAACGCCTCGAGTACCGAGGCGTTGACTGCAGACTAGGAACGAAGGAGGGAGAAAAAGTATATAACCCCATCATTCAGAATCAGCGTAGTCAAGCTCTTTACGGCAGCTCGGTAGAAACTTTTGGGCCATATTCCCAATATTATACGTAGATTTTCGACAAATTATTTAGTTCTCTTTTATTGTAGCAGGGCTTTGTACCTAAGTCAACATAAAAAGCGAACATTATCTAATGTTCGCTTTTTATTGTTCGTATTTTTCATTTTTTATACAGTGCTTACCTTATTCCCACTCAATCGTTGCAGGCGGCTTGCTCGTAATATCATAAACTACGCGGTTGATGTGATTCACTTCGTTTACAATCCTGGTTGAAATGATTTCAAGTACATCCCACGGAATCCTTGCCCAGTCAGAGGTCATCCCATCAATGGATGTAACCGCCCTGATTCCAATTGTATAATCATAGGTACGTGCATCGCCCATGACACCAACGCTGCGGATGTCAGGCAGAACTGTGAAATATTGCCAGATATCCCGATCAAGTCCCGCTTTGCGAATTTCTTCCCTAAGGATGGCATCGGATTCACGGACAATTTCAAGCTTTTCTTCCGAAATGGCTCCGAGGACACGAATTCCAAGACCCGGTCCTGGGAAAGGCTGGCGCCAGACGATTTCATCCGGAATGCCCAGTTCGGTTCCAAGTGCCCGAACTTCATCCTTAAATAAGGTGTTCAAAGGCTCAATCAGCTTGAATTGCATATCTTCCGGAAGTCCGCCGACATTATGGTGTGACTTGATTGTCTGTGCAGTGGCAGTCCCACTCTCAATAATATCCGTATACAGCGTTCCCTGAGCAAGGAACTCGATTCCCTTAAGTTTTGTCGCCTCATCGTCAAAGACATAGATAAATTCATTGCCAATGATTTTACGCTTCTTCTCTGGATCCGAGACGCCTTCAAGCTTGCTCATGAAACGTTCCTTTGCATCCACTTTAATGACATTCATATTGAAGCCTTCAGAGAAAGTTTTCATGACTCCTTCTGCTTCCCCTTTGCGAAGGAGGCCATGATCTACGAAAATACAAGTAAGCTGGTCGCCTATTGCCTTATGGATCAGAACCGCAACAACAGAAGAGTCTACGCCTCCGCTTAGTGCACATAGAACCTTCTTATCTCCAACTTCCTGACGAATTTTCTCCATTTCAATTTCAATGAAGTTCTCCATCGACCAGTCGCCCTTGCATCCGCAAATGCCAAAGACAAAATTCTTCAGCAGGTCATTTCCATACACGGAATGGCGTACTTCCGGGTGGAATTGAACGGCATAAAGCCCGCGGCTTTCATCACTCATAGCTGAAACAGGGCAAGATGGATTCACTCCGTCGACCCTGAATCCTGGAGGTGCCTCTGTAACTAAGTCCCCATGGCTCATCCATACGGTCTGTTCAGAAGGTGTATCCGCAAATAGAGGGCTCTCATGCTGCAGGCTTAAAACGGCCTTTCCGTATTCCCGATGTTTTGCAGGTTCTACTTTTCCGTTAAAATGCAGTGTCATGAGCTGCATGCCGTAGCAGATTCCGAGAATGGGAAGCCCAAGCTCGAAAATTTCCTCATCACACCGGAAGGAACCTTCATCGTATACGCTGTTCGGTCCGCCTGAAAAGATAATTCCCTTTGGATTCATCTTTTTGATTTCTTCCGCAGTAATCGTATGAGGGTGAAGCTCACTGTATACGCCAAATTCCCTGATCCTTCTAGTAATCAACTGGTTGTACTGGCTTCCAAAGTCCAATACAACAATCATTTCCTGGTCTTGCAATTCCACTTTTTTCGACAAGTCCGTCACCTCGAGTAAGTAGTAAAAGTACTAAGCCCTTTTCTGCTAGGATATCCAAGAGCAATAAAAAAAACTAGAATTCCCCTTCATCATGTTGAAAAAAGGCAAAATTCTAGTCGGAGCTGAACCAAATTTGCCTTCATAGTCAAATCATTTACGGTGATTCGGTAGAAACTTTCGATCCATATTATCGATGATATACGAAGGAGTATTAGATTGAATTACTAAGACATTGTATCAATATACTATTTTTTTGGTCAACCTGCTTTTTTAATTAATGATTCCCAGTGCGGCCTCGCTTCGGCCCAGGTTCCCTCCTTTAGCTCGCCCCGATAAAGAAACTGTTCATATTGAGCCGTCAACTGCCCCATATCCCTGCTTGAGAAAAATTGATCGACATACTTGGCATATTCTCTTAATGTCTGATCCTTCCCCCTCTTAAGCCCGTGGCGCTGCAGCTGCATCAGCAGAACCCGGTAGGCCTCGGGAAAATGCTCCTCTTTTTGGCGCATTTTAAAGAGCGTTACATAATAAAACGGAAGCCATTTCTTCCTTGTGAGAAATATAATCGCCAGGATGCCTCCCAACAGAACGCCAGAAATGGTTACATTTTTCATATTGAGTGAGAGAAGGGTTTTCAAATTCTGGAACCAGCTTGCCATTGATCCACTTGTGGTTGTTCCTGCCGCTTCTACGGGTGTTTCCACTTCAGGCTTTACAGGTGCCTCTGCAGCAACTTGCTGCTCCTCTTCGGTATCTTCGCTGGTCTCGCTCTCCACTTCATATTCAAATGTAACATTGTCCGAAAAACCTTGTGTCGGCTCAAAAGGAACCCAGCCAACCCCGGGGAAATAAACCTCCACCCATGAATGGGCATTGTTGTTGGTTACTTCATATACCATTTTGCCGGACTTTAATGTTTCTTTATATTCACCCTCGGTATACCCCTTTACCCAGCGGGTGGGAATATCGAGGGTTCTCAGCATGACGGCCATTGCAGTGGAGAAGTTATCACAATAGCCGCGCTTGGTTTCAAATAAAAACTGAGCGACATAATCCTCATCTTCACCAGGCATTGCCGCATTTATCTGGTCATAGACAAACCCGTTCATGCGGAAATATTCCTCAACAGCCTGGGCCTTGTCAAACCAGGATTCCTTGCCTTCAGTAACCTCAAGCGCAAGCTCTTTAACAGTTGGGGGCAGATTAGACGGAAGCTGTGTATAATCAGCAAGAATGGACTCTGACAGATTCTCATCCTCTTCTGCAGAGCTGTTTTGCAGCTCTTTTACCTGGAAGGAAGGAGATCTGTATTGAACGGTATAGGAATCCGGTGCAGAGTCCTCAAATTCCTTAAGGGATGAAATCTTCTGTGTGACTTGGTTCAGTCTGTAAAGATAGAAATCATCTGTCTCGATATTCATGACTCCGTGCGGGTATTGGATGTGTGAGTAGTCCAGGACATTATGGACGGTACTTGTCCGCTTTTTCGACGGCACTGTATCATAAAAAGACAGCATCGGGGGAACAGTGCCCTCACTAAAATCAAGGGTGTTCGCCCTCTCATCGTCGGCGACCCAGCCCTTTCCGGTATAAATTCCTTTTGTCTCAACCTTCCAATAATGCTGTTCTTCAATCTCGGTGGTGAACACCACCTGGTCATCTCCTAAAAAAGCTCCTCCAAGCCTTGAATCATCCGTCCCGTACCCCGCTCTTTTTATCCCGGCCTGTCCTTCTCCGCTTTCACTGTTAAACGATTTAATAAAGGGGACAGGATCCGGCCAGATCGGTTCTGCTTTCGGAGCCGCATAGCCTAATGCACTGCTGAGTGCAATCATAACCGCCAGGGGCACCATCCACTTTCTCGTAAAAATGAAACTCTTTTTGATGTTTTCCATTTCTACAAGACGGTAAAAGGTCAGCATCCCCATGACGAGAAATCCAGCGATTGCCGTCCTGATAATCGCAGCATAGGCATCATAAGGCGTAAAGGTATCCAGGACTGTAATAAAGATCAGTGTCATGAGGAAAAAGACAAAGATCCTTTTTCTCGTAATCAGCCAGTATTGAATTAAGTAAGCAATGATCCAAAGCAGGGTGAAAAATAGCAGTGTCCTGAATACATCGTCCAATTCGATCCATTGAGCGTTCCAAATCCGACCAAAATTTGCTTTTAAATCTTTTATAAATGAACCAGCCCAGGAAAAATTCAAAAGACTTCCTTGATAATAAAGGCTGTGCACACTGTACAAGATGTACAGAGACTTGATACAAAAGCCTGCAAAAGCGCGCACTCCAAGGAGCGATAAAAGGAGTGCGATGAAAACAAAGACGATAAACACCCCTATATTCCCGGTTTCAGTCAGCTCCTTCACCGGCCTTAACCATTCCCATATGAGAAGAAAGCTTAAGCCATACAATAATAGGAGACCAAAATCAAACCTGTTCAAATGAGCCTTCATCGGCTGTTCACCTCCGAAAAAGCCTCAGCAAAGCGGCCATCCTGGACAATGGTCACACGAATTCCCCTTGAGACAGCGGAAGCTTTTAGGGCAATTTCCCGCTGGGTGGGCCGATCCTTTTTCCCTTTGATCAAGAAAATCGACATACTGCCATTCCTTCGGGAGTAGTAAGCGGCCTTATCTAGCAGGGATTGTGTAAGCCGGGAAGTCACCAGCATCATCGCCTGGTGCTGCCGGCCCATAAAGGTCTCCCCTTCGAGAACCTGGTCAAATGGAACAGGACTTGAGGCCGTTATTTTAGCAAGATGGTAAAACAGCTGCTTTTGCTGGGCTTCACCGCCGCGGGTAGGAAACAGTACTCTTTCGCGGCTAACCGTCAGCAGACCCGCCTGGGCCCCTTTTCTTAAAATCGCTCTCGTAATGGAAGCAGTAAAAGAGACCACCGCTTCAAAACATTCTTCAGGAGCGCAGTCCATGGCAACCATTACATCATGTGATTGCCGCTGCTCAAACTCCTTCGTCATAAAATCATTCCGTTTGGCCGTGGCCTTCCAATTGATCCATGAAAAGCGGTCACCAGGCTGATATTCGCGAACTCCAACCGACATGGACGTGTCCCTGCTGAGTCTCTCATTTGTGGCTGTCATGCCCTGGTCAAACTGATTCTCTGCAGGCCGGTATATGAGCTCTTCATAGGGCGGATACACGAGGATTTTATCCTGTGCAGGCAGCATTTTTTCTTTTTCGATCAATCCGAGAGGGTCCCCTGTCTTTAACCGGATTCCCTTGATATGATGCTCTCCCCTTGGGAGACTTCCAATGCTGTATTTATAGCTCAGCTTTGTTTTAAACCCGGGAAATAGGATTGTTTTAGCTTCAGAGTTTTTCAGTACGCCGGATAGGGACTTCTCCATACTTTCCTCGAGAATCACATAAAAGAGCGGGAACCTGAAGCGCCTTTCAAGCTGCAACTCGGCTTTTACTGCTTCCCCCGCACTAAACTCATACTGTGGCAGCTTCCTCTCGCCACTGTAATCAGCCAGCGGATAAAGCGATAATCCAAGACCATAAAGCGCAAATGGCAGAAAACTGTAAAACAAAAACCAGCTGACGAACCCTCCCTGGAACATGGCATAGGAGAAGGTAATCAGAATTAAAATAAACAAAGTCAGCAGTTTCCAGAATTCTTTAAGCTTTTGCAGATATTTTTTCATCTTACTTCACTAGCCTTTGTACAGGGACAGGGACCCTGGCGATCACCCGGTTCACTACTTCCTCTGCCTCAATCCCTTCGAACCTTGCTTCTGATTTCAGGATAATCCTGTGCGCGAATACGAATGGAGCTAAATACTGGACATCATCCGGTATGACAAAATCCCTGCCGGACATAAAAGCCAGTGCCTGGGAAGCTTTCATCAATGAAATGGAACCCCTCGGGCTAACCCCCAGATACACGCTTGAATGTACACGCGTCATGGAGGCCAGATCGACGATGTACCTTTTAATAGAATCATCAACATAGACTTCCTTTATTTCCTTTTTGAGCTTCCGCAGCTCTTCCAGGGAAACAACAGGCTGCAAATCATCGATTGGAGGCACCTTTTGCGCCCGGCTCAGCACCTCTATTTCCTCATCCAAATCCGGATAGCCCATTTTCATTTTTAAGAGAAAGCGGTCCAGCTGTGCTTCTGGAAGCGGGTAAGTACCTTCATATTCAATCGGGTTCTGGGTTGCCATGACAAAGAATGGGCTCTCAAGCTCATGCGTGACTCCATCTACCGTCACACTGCTTTCCTCCATCCCTTCCAGCAATGCCGACTGGGTCTTGGGTGAGGTCCTGTTAATTTCATCCGCTAAAATAATATTTCCAATGATGGGTCCAGCCCGAAACTGGAATTCCATTTCCCTCGGGTTATATATGGATACCCCAGTCACATCAGACGGGAGCAGATCGGGTGTAAATTGAATTCGCCGGAACTCGGCACTGACTGACTTCGCCAGGGCTCTCACCATCATCGTCTTCCCCACACCAGGAACATCTTCAAGGAGAACATGCCCGCCTGAAAGAAGCGCCACAAGACTCAGCTCAGCAACGTTGCGTTTACCAGTCATAACCTTTTCAATATTTTGCAGGATTCTTTCGATTGTCGGATTCATTTCGCTTCGCACTCTTTTTCCTCCCCGGCCTTCATTTATAGTTAAATTTTCGATCATTAAAATCAGACTTGTCTCTGTTCTACTCAATTATACGATAAATTCACTATTTTCTGTAAAAATTAGACCTAATTACGCTATATAGTCGTTTCCTATCGAGGAGATTGCAAGAGGCTCCCCTACTAGGCAAAAAGCCAGAGATCCGGCATAAGCCATAACTCTCCTTTTATACCCTTATTTATCCAAAAAGCGGCCTTTCATTGGGCAGATGTGTTGACAGACTATTGGAAATCTTCATCCCTTTGGCTGAGTTTCTTCAGTCTTAAACAGGGAATATACTTTAAGGCGGCCATTTATATGGGCATGGCAGCCATTTAATTTTCAAGGGAGGTGTCTTTGAGGTTAAGTACAAGACAGTAGTATTAATGAAAATTCATGAAACGGGAGGAGAAAATCAATGAATTACATAAAGACTTTGGCAGCAGCCGCTGCAATCATTTTTATTTTAGGGTTTACCGAAAAGGCAGAAGCGTCACGACATTTAGATGTGGGTTCGACCGGACAGGATGTTACCTACATACAATCTATGTTAAAAAAGCTAGGATACTTTAACACAGATACAACGGGTTATTATGGTCCAGTTACGGCCAGTGCAGTCGAGCAATTTCAGCAGGATTTTGGAGTCGTGGTAACTGGAGGCGTTGGACCCAAAACGGCAGAAATGCTTAACAATGCCGAATTGATGGCCCGTGTTGTCCATGGAGAAGCAAGAGGAGAAAGTTATGAAGGACAAGTAGCAGTAGCCGCAGTCATCCTTAATCGTGTCCAATCCGGTGACTTTCCCGATTCGATAAGCGAAGTAATTTTTCAGCCTAATGCTTTTACGGCCATTAACGACGGACAGTATTATCTGCAGCCAGATTCCACAGCTTTCAGAGCGGTAAAGGATGCGTTCCTGGGTTGGGATCCTTCCTACGGATCTGTTTATTATTATAATCCCGAGCTGGCAACCGACCAGTGGATCTATACAAGGACCGTAACAAATCAAATTGGCAATCACCACTTTGCCTACTAAATACATATTGGGTTAATACCTGCTGGCTATAGACGGCCGCACTGCTACCCGCGGCCGTTTTATAACCCTTGCAGGCACAGAGAAGCACCAGGCAATCGGGTGCTTCCATGGAGGAGAAAGGCATGTAACAGACAGGCAAACTAGCTCAACGCGGCAGTCAGACCAGATCATTCACAACTCTTGCAACTTCCTGCTCACCACTCTCCGCCCAGCTGGACTTTTGCTGAATCGGTGCATCTTTGTCAGCCGGGCTTCTAAATTGCTCCAGGCCACTCGTTGTCAGCACCGCACTGTCCTCACCGTCTACCTCCACATCTTCAACATGCTTCAGAACAAAAGGGGTCCTGAAGACCAGCAGCGCATTATCGTTATCCATCTCCCCATCCACCACATCGAACGGCAGACGTAAATAAATGGTTTCCCCCTCCTCGCCGGCTGACAGGGGCTTATCGAACATACCCTGTTCGAAATCCCAATTACCGCCAATGTCGAACCCATGGTTCCTTAGGATTTCGGATACCTCACCGTAAAGTGCCTTTTTTCCTTCCAATTCAGTTTCAAGCTTAATCATAAGGCCTTCCCCCCTGTTTTCCTTTTGATTTCCATTTCCCTTTCCGCCATTCTTTTAAACTGTCTTTAAAAGAATACCAAGGCAGGCACCATCTATTTCAATAGGTATTTCAACGGGTCAATTTCGGCTTCATTTGCCCATGATGACCTGCACTCTGAATCTCTTAATTTAGTTTTCATCTTCATCACCCCGATGAAGACCGGTTCTCCAAATCTCTTGCTTCAATTTGGTCTTCATCACCCCGATGAAGACCGGTTCCCCGAATCTCTTACTTCAATTTGGTCTTCATCACCCTCATGAAGACCCTTTCTCCAAATCTCTTACTTCAATTTGGTCTTCATCACCCTTATGAAGACCGGGTCTCACAATCTTTTAATTCAGTTTCGGCTTCATCTGCCCCAGCAAAGTCTTTCTGGCTTTGCCCTCTCCCCTAAAGGCCATCCGATGCCGTCTTTATAAAGAAAAAGACCCCTATAAGTGTTTTAACTTATAAGAGGCCTCCCCGTTTTACAAAGGCTGCACGCAGGAAGCTTCTTCCCCTCCATGTCCTTTGGTTTCACTTATAAAGATAAATCGGTGATAAAGATCATCGTCAATAAACCAAGAACAAAGGCAAAAGTGGCTGACCTTTCATTTCCATCGCCATGGCTTTCAGGTATCAACTCTTTATAAACGACAAACAGCATCGCACCCGCCGCAAAAGCGAGCCCATACGGAACCAGACCGAGATATTGATCTGTCAACTGCAGCCCGGCCAACGACGAAATTAATTCAATGACTCCTGTGAAAGCTGTATACAGAAAGGCTTTAGCCCTAGAAACCCGGTTGGCCACGAGAAACAGGCAAACCAGAAAGCCTTCAGGCAAATTCTGCAAGCCTATTGAAAAGGCAACCAGGGAACCCAGCTCTTCAAATTGACTCGCGTAGCTGACCCCAACTGACAATCCCTCAGGTATGTTATGGATAGCCATGGCAGTGATTAATAGCAGAGGGTTCGCCTGATGGGAAGGATGATTCCTGTGGTCTGCTTCCACATGCGGCAGCAGCAATTCCAGAAGGGTGAGCGTCAGTGTCCCAAGTAATATTCCCAGTGTCAGGACAAGCATATTAGATAGTTTTAGAGTAGCCGGAATCAGGGCATAGGTGGAGGCAGCCACCATGATCCCTGCACTGTACGCCAGCAAGTTATCCTTAAATCGGTGGGATAGATTGCTTAAAAGCAATGCGGGCACTGCTCCCAGCGCAGTACCCATAGCACTAATCAATATTCCCAGGTTTACATCCACAGTCATCACCTTTTTCTAAACGATTACTGCATTATATGTACAACCCTTTTTTAAAACGACCGATTTTTTCTTTTTTACTTATCAGAAGATACTACCTTGCAAAAAGCCTTATTGGCATCCGCTGTTTTCTGAGCTGAGCATGCGTTTGCCTATTGATTTTTCCCATAAAAAAGGTGCCCAAAGAGTTACCTCAGGACACCTGTACCGAACATCAAGCTGCTTTGTTTTTATTATAAATATCAAAGGCTACTGCCGCTAAAAGAACTAGACCTTTAATTCCCTGCTGCCAGTCAATTCCTAATCCCAAAAGAGACATACCGTTATTCATGATTCCCATCACCAGACCGCCGATTATGGCACCTGGCACAGTCCCGATGCCTCCGTATGCAGACGCCCCTCCGATGAAGCAAGCTGCAATAGCGTCCAATTCAAACAAATTCCCGGCTTTAGGTGTTGCTGCATTTAACCGTGCTGCGAAAAGCAGACCTGAAAGGGCAGACAATACACCCATGTTAACAAATACCCAGAAGGTCACCCACTTTGTCTTAACCCCGGATAATAAGGCAGCTTTTTCATTCCCTCCAATGGCATAGACATGCCGCCCAGTCTTCATCCGATTGGTAAAAAACCTGTAGACGACAATGAGTACAGCCAGAATCACGAGGATGTTAGGAATGCCTTCATACATAGCAAGCGCGTAGGTAAACAGGTTAAGAACGATGACAATAGCAGCCAGCTTGGCTAAAAACACTCCCTGTGACGATGTTTCAAGATTATGTTTCAATTGATTTTGCCGATTTTTGATGTCACCGGCAACAATTAAAATAGAGAGCAGGATTCCTACCAGCAGAGTCGTTATATGGATGCCGGATGCACCCCCGAAATCCGGAATGAATCCTGTGCTCATTTTTTGAAAGCTATCCGGGAAAGGTGCGATCGACTTGCCTTCTAAAACAATCATTGTCAGCCCTCTAAAAATCAGCATGCCCGCAAGCGTGACAATGAAGGCGGGTATTTTTACATACGCAATCCAGAAACCCTGCCACGCGCCAATTAAAGCACCCGCTGCAAGAGACAGGACAATGGCAACAAATGTTGGCACTTCATAATTGACCATTAAAATAGCAGAGATGGCTCCGACGAAGGCCGCAATGGACCCTACCGACAGATCTATATGGCCGGTAATAATGACAAGCACCATTCCAATGGCCAACACGAGAATATAACTGTTTTGCAATATGAGGTTTGTAATATTTAACGGCTTCAATAATAGACCGTCTGTCAGAATTTGAAAAAGGAGCATGATAAAAATAAGTGAAATGATCATGCTATACTGTCTTACATTGTTTTTCACCAAATTCGCTAGCATATTTCCATTAGAGCCACCGCCTGCAGCAGGACCTTTTTTATTTGTCTTTTGCACGATTGACTGCATGTCCCTACCCCCTTACCTTGCTTTGCGTCATATATTTCATTAGGTTTTCCTGGGTGGCCTCTTTGCGGCTTACTTCCCCGGTGATTCTGCCTTCACACATGACATACACGCGGTCGCACATGCCCAGAATTTCAGGAAGCTCCGAGGAAATCATCAGAATCCCTTTCCCTTCCTTTGCGAGTTCATCAATAATGGTATAAATTTCGTATTTTGCGCCTACATCGATCCCGCGCGTCGGTTCATCGAGAATCAGCACATCAGGCTCAGACATGATCCATTTGCTTAAGACAATTTTCTGCTGATTTCCGCCGCTGAGGTTTCCGGCCTTCTGAAAAATGCTTGGTGTTTTAATCCGCAGCTTTTTACGATAAGACTCGGCCGCTAAAATTTCTTTGCTCTCATTGATGACCGACTTGTTGGACAGTTTGTTAAGGCTGGCCAGCGTGATATTCTTCTTGATGTCCTCCATCAGGATCAGCCCATTTCCTTTACGGTCCTCGGAAACATAGGCAAGGCCCTGGTCAATTGCCTGGCTGACATCATCCATTTTTACTTCCCTGTTCTTCATAAAGATTTGGCCGGTTATCTTCTTTCCATAGGATTTTCCGAAAACACTCATGGCCAGTTCCGTCCTTCCTGCACCCATCAAACCTGCAATGCCAACAATCTCCCCTTTTCGGATATGGAGATTGACATCATCAATCACTTTGCGATCCTGATGCAGCGGATGGTACACATTCCAATTCTTTATTTCGAGGATTTTGTCGCCGATTTTCGGCTTCCTTTCTGGATACCGGTGGGTCAAGTCCCTGCCGACCATTCCTTTGATAATCCTGTCTTCGGTTATTTGATCCTTTTTCATATCCAGAGTTTCAATCGTCTTTCCATCTCGCAGAATCGTAATGGAGTCCGCAACTTTCGAGATTTCATTCAGCTTATGGGAAATGATGATGGCCGTCATTCCCTGCTTTTTAAATTCAAGCAAGAGATTCAGAAGGTTTTCACTGTCATCTTCGTTTAAGGAGGCAGTTGGCTCATCCAGAATCAACAGGCTCACTTCTTTAGAGAGTGCCTTTGCGATTTCAACCAATTGCTGTTTCCCTACACCAATATTTGTTACAAGAGTATTCGGCGACTCATGTAACCCAACCTTGTCTAGAAGCTCCCTCGTTTTGATAATCGTGCTGTTCCAGTCGATGACGCCATTTCGTTCCTGTTCATTCCCTAAAAAAATATTTTCAGCAATAGACAGATACGGGATTAAGGCGAGTTCCTGATGAATGATCACGATTCCCAGCTCTTCACTTTGCTTAATATCTTTAAACTGGCATTCTTCGCCTTTGAAATAAATATCTCCGCTATAGGAACCATAAGGATAAACCCCGCTCAGGACCTTCATCAGCGTCGATTTCCCTGCCCCGTTTTCTCCGCACAAGGCATGAATTTCACCCTTTTTGATTTTCAAATTAACGTCATCGAGGGCTTTCACACCTGGAAATTCCTTTGTAATATTTCTCATTTCCAAGATCATTTCTGACATCTTCTCACCGCCCGTTATAAAGTAAAGGCTTACACTTACTTGCCCAGCTGTTCCTTTGTATAATAGCCGCTGTCAATCAGCAGTTCCTCATAATTCGATTTGTCCACTGAAAGGGGCTTTAAAAGATACGCAGGCACCACTTTGGCCCCATTATCATAGGTATTTGTATCATTTACTTCAGCCTTCTCGCCTTTTAGCACAGCATCTGCCATCTCTACGGCCTTTTCAGCCAGTTTTCTTGTATCTTTAAAAACGGTTTGCGTTTGTTCCCCTCTGATGATGGACTTCACTGATGCAAGCTCTGCATCCTGCCCTGTAATCACTGGCAGTGGATTATCGCCCTTTCCATAGCCAACCCCTTTTAACGAAGAGATGATCCCGATACTGATCCCATCATAAGGAGAAAGGACTGCGTGTACCGTTTCACTGGAATAATGAGCACTGAGCAGATTGTCCATACGTGACTGGGCCAGCGCTCCATCCCATCTTAGCGTGGCTCCCTGATTGAATTTTGTCTGGCCGCTCTTGACAACCAGTTTCCCGGAATCGATATAGGGCTGCAGGATGGACATCGCACCATCGAAGAAGAAATATGCATTATTGTCATCAGGCGAACCGGCAAACAATTCAATATTGAACGGTCCTTCTTCTTCTTTCAATCCCAGCTTTTCTTCGATATATGTCCCCTGCTGGACCCCCACCTCAAAGTTATCGAATGTAGCATAATAGTCGATATATTTACTGTTTTGGATAAGCCGGTCATAAGTGATGATCTTAATGCCTAATTTATGAGCCCTTTCAAGGACATTCGTAAGCCCGGCCTGTCCATCTATTGGGGCGATGACCAGTACTTCCACACCTTTTGTAATCATATTTTCAATCTGGGCCGCCTGGTTTTCGATGATGTCCTCTGCATACTGCAAATCTACTTTATAGCCAAGTTCTTTAAATTGCCGGGCCATGTTTTCCCCATCATTGACCCATCTCTCTGAGGATTTGGTCGGCATTGAAATACCGACGTAGCCGCTGCTTTCTTCCCCGCTTGCCTGGTTGCTGCTGCAGGCCGTCAACCATACAAGCATGGAGACTAAAGTGATGGCATATAACCACTTCTTCATATGGGTTCCTCCCTTCTATTAAATAAAACAAAGTAGAATGAAAGCATTTACTTCCTTTACTATAACAACGAAGAAAAATTCAGTCTTTTCAATAAAATAACTATTTTTATAAATTTTTAACTTACTTTTAAGCGCTTTCAAAAATTGGGGCAATCTTTATGTAAAAGAGGCACCCGGATCCAGTCATCCGAGTGCCTTTTTTGTTGAATGGGTTACTTTATGTGATTGCGATATTGTTTTGGGGAAACCCCCATTGCCTTTTTAAAGGCGGTACTAAAATAATGCTGCGAGTCGTAACCTGCCTTCTCGGCGATTTCCAGTATACTGAAGTCAGTCGTGTTTAACAAAGCAGCCGCCTTTTTCATCCGGAGGTTTGTGAGAAAGCTGACAAAAGACCTTCCTAATTCCTGTTTAAACATCCTGCTTAAATAGACCGATGAAACATGAAGGGACTCTGCCACTTTTTCCAGTGTAAGATCGGTCTCTGTAAAGTGGTCCTGTACATACTCCCTTGCCCTTCTGATTACAGGGGAAATGGAAGTGTTCTCCTTGATTTTATGCTGACATCTTCGATAGACTTCTGGAATACTGTCAATTCCTCCGATGACCTTTTCAAAACACAAACTGATGGAAACCTTTAAGCACGCCTTTACCATTTTCCTTATCTCGTCAATACATTCTTCAGCGAGTTCCTCCCAGGTCATAACCACCATGAATCCTGAATGGTCCCGTAAAAAAAGTTTGCTGCAGGGTGCCATTACCTCCAATATAATGTTTTCAAGGCTGAACAGGAGCAGTTCTTGATCCTCTTCTTTTAATAGAGGCCTGTCAGCAAAAAAACCTGGTATTTGGATGACTCCAAGCTGCCTGGGTTCTTTTTCCGGCAATTGAAGAAAATGAAACTGCTTTAGAACCTCTTTCTCTTCAAGCCTTTTTTCCAGTATGCTCAATAACAGCTGTTCGCGAAGAAGATCCAAATTTTGAGTGATCTGATCGGAGGCCATATCCAAATATTCTTCCTGCTGCATATCTGCTTCCAATTCTTCGCCGACCTTCTTCAGAACCCCCATAAGCTGCTGCGGATTGGCAGGCTTCAGAATATAGTCAGTAACGTTTAAGCGCAATGCCTGCTGTGCATAAGTGAATTCGTCGTGTCCAGTTATAATGATGATTTTACATTTCGGCAGCTGCTCTTTGACCTGTTTAATGACAGAAATCCCATTCATGATGGGCATATTCAAGTCTACCAGCATGATATCGACAGAGTGCTCAAGAGCAAGCTCCAGTGCCTGCTCTCCATCTTCGGCCTCTGCCGCCACCGTCATCCCAAGTTCCTGCCAATTAACAGCTTCGCAAATTCCTTCCCGGATAATGGGTTCATCATCTGCAAGCAATACCCGCCATTTTCCCTTCATGAGCCCTTCACCTCTTAAAATCTCTATCTCTTATTCTTCAAGAATATATGGAAGCAAAATCATTACTGTTGTTCCTTTTCCTTCGAGACTTTCGATGGAGATACCATATCGGCCGCCGCAAGTAAATTGAATTCTTGCCTGCGTATTCCTCATTCCATAACCGGGACCATTCCCTTCACCTTCACCGGCCTCTTCCATGGGGCTTTGTAGTGATTCCTTAAGCTTCTGCAGGCGCTCCCGTGGAATCCCTTTTCCATCATCACTCACACTTATTTCCAATTCACCATTGATCTCCTCTGCCTGTATACGGAGATGCCCCGGGCCTCTTCTTTCTTTTATCCCGTGGTAAATGGCATTTTCAACAATAGGCTGCAGGATGAGCTTTGGGATCGATGCATGCTTGTCCTTCTCAGGGACCTCAATACTATAATTTAATTTATCCTTGTATCTGGCCTTTTGAATGCTCAGATAACTATTGATGTGTTCAATCTCTTCACTCAGAGAAATCCGGTCCTTTCCCTGGCTTAAGCCAATCCGAAACAGTCTTGACAGTGAGCCTACAAGGCGGGCGGCATCCTCCGCCCCTTGTTTCCGGGCCATCCAGTTGATCGTATCCAGTGTATTGTAAAGAAAATGCGGCTTGATATGCTCCTGGAGGCTTCTAAGCTCTGCTTCCCGCTTTTTCCTTTCCTGTCTTTCTGTCAAAGAAATGAGTCTTTCTACCTGACCCAGCATGTTGTTAAAACTTCGGCCCAGCATTCCAAGCTCGTCTTTTCGGTCATCCTCGTACCGAACAGTCAAATCGCCAGCTTCAGCCTTTTTCATAAAAAAGATTAATTGATGGATGGGTCTGGACATGGAACCGGCCAAATAATAGGAGGCTGCGATTCCAATAAAGCAGAGGAAAAAGACAAAACTGATGACGTAAAAAATAATCTCCCTTACTTCTTTTACTGCTTCGCCGGAAGGAAAGACTCCGAGCGTGGTCCAATTGGCAATAGACAGCTTACTGTAAATGAATTGCGTTTTGCTGCCGTCTACGGTCCTTGAAAAGGTTCCAGCCTTGTCTGTATTCCCTGGCAGGGAAAGATCTCTTTCCCCTGCTGCTTCCGGCGAGTAAATACTTTCCCCATCCTTATCCATTACCATTAAGTAACCCGACTTTCCAAGACGAACGTCCTTGGTTACCTCCGCAATCACTCTTTGCTTTAAGTCAATCAGGATAACACCCTTAACCTCCTGATTTTCCGGGGCGACAATAGCGCGTACGGCAGTGACAACCTCATCATCCTTGTATGGTACTTGGCTTATAAGAGTACGGTTGTCAGGCTGTCCAAGGATCTTGAATATCCCCTTGTTTTCTTCCGCTTCTTTGTACCAGTATTCCTCGTTTAAGTTTCGATCATCTTTAGGATACAGTTCATTGGAGATATACTCTCCTGAGCTGTTTGCTACTAGTATCCCTGCCACCTCAGGGTATAAAGTGGTTAGGTTCCTTAAAAATTCGCGGATTTCATAATGACCATTCTCACCGTCTAACCCTTGGCCTTCAACGAAAGACTCAACCTGGGGATGAAACGATATCAAGTAGCTGAGATTTTGCATATTATTCGTATAGCCCGCCAGCGTTTTGTTCACTTGGCCAATTAATTGAAGTGTGTGATTGGTGGTCTGTTTCTCAATAATCCGTTCGACTGTCCATCCAGTAAGAATGCTCAGGCCAATAGACGGGACGATACTGATCAACATGAGCGTCACAATTAATTTATGGCGGATTGGGAAATCATCCAATTTCGGGTGCCTGTTTTCCCTTGATGTAATTAACCTCTTCCACGAACGCTTACCTGGCATAGAAATCCCCTACATTTTCTTTTGTGACAACCGTCACTCCGGTATCCACTTTGGGAGGCAACGGAGGCGTGCTGGCGATATTCAGTTTGGATGAGGCCGTCAGATTGTGTTTTAAGTGAAATAAATACTGGAGAGACCAATACCCCATATTCCAGGTGCCCTGTGCAAGAGTTGCCGAAATCGTACCGTCTTTTATCATGTCCAAAGTCTCTTTATCAGCATCAAAGCTGACAATTTCCACCTTATCCTTAATCTTGGATGAAAGAATGGCATTGCCGGTGCCCACACCGCCGTTAGCCTCCGTGACGAATATCCCCTTAATATCTGGATGTTCCTCCAGCAGTTCTAAAGCAGCCTGTTTTGAGACAAGCTCATTTCCTTTTCCGTCCTTAATACCTGCTACTTCAATCTGGGGGAATTTCCTCGTGATGGTTTCCTGAAACCCTTTGATACGTTCCTGATGATTGTGCTGATGAGGGAGAGAGATAATCCCGATCTTCCCTTTTCTGCCAATCAAATCCGCCAGTTTTTCTGCCCCAATGACCCCAGCATTATAATTATCCGTTCCGACAAAGGAAGACGCTTTACTGCCGGGTGCACCCGAGTCAAACAGAACAACCGGAATTCCCGAATCTGCCGCTTTATTTATCGTAGCTGTTATTTTTTCAGGATCAATGGCAGAAATGGCGATACCATCAGGCTTCCTGGCAATGACCTGCTCTAATACAGTAATCTGTTCATGCACATCATAATGAGTGGCTCCGCGGTATTCCACAGAAACGTTCAGGGAATTTGCAGCATCCTCAAATCCTTTGAGTGCTGTTTTCCAGTAATCAATCCCTGCCTGAAAGGTCACCATGACATACTTCTCTTCCAGATCTCCTCCCAGTCCCCTTTCCATCAGGCTTGAACCGCCATCAGGACTGTTAAAATCGTATTTTAATAAAAATATAGTGAAAATCCCAATTAAGATCGCATAAATAAAAAGTAGCTTTTTCAGATAATGAATCCCCTTTCATAAACAGCCGCCGGGAGAACTAGTGCGCATGATTTCAGCGTGAATTTGTCCGAACATACAAAAATATTATAATCTACGATCCAGCTGAATGGTAGGGTATTCCATCCCACATCACAAAGCTCCCCGGAAATTAAAAAAGCCTCCGATAAATTCATTGAACTTATCGGAGGCCTCCCCCTGATTTAAACAGTTACATTCTCTATATTTTTTATCCCACTAGGCTTTGATTCTTTCCTGTTCCTGTATATGTGCGGCCAGGAACTCCTCTGTTATTAATAATACCTCGTCTGTATCGTTATAAATCTTTGTATCTGTTGGTATATAAATATCTTCCATCACGATCGCCCGCTCAATAAAAGAGCCTCGTCCAATTCGTACGTTGGGCATGATGACACAGTCTTTGACGACCGCATCTTTTTCAACGACGACCCCTTGGGAAACAACAGAGTGCCGGATTTCCCCATCAATGATGCAGCCTTCATTTAAGAGGGCATGCTGGACCATGGCGTTCCGGCCCATAATTTGGGGCGGTAAATTGGAGTTAACCGAATAAATACGCCATGCAGGATCATTCAAATTTAATTTTCCGTCCTGATCCAACAAATCCATATTGGCTTCCCATAAGCTTTTTACTGTTCCAACATCCTTCCAGTACCCTTTAAACGGATAGGCGGACAACTTCATCTTGTCCGCAAGCATGGCCGGGATGACGTCCTTGCCGAAATCGTTCGAAGAATCAGGATTCCCGTTATCCAGCTCCAAATATTTCTCCAGGACAGACCATTTAAAAATATAGATGCCCATTGAAGCCAGATTGCTTTCCGGATTTTCGGGTTTTTCATCAAACCGTCTTACATTATAAAAGTCATCCGTATTCATAATACCAAAGCGGCTGGCTTCTTCCCATGGAACCTCAATCACCGATATTGTCGCGTCTGCATCTCTGCTAATATGGTAATCAAGCATTTTTTCATAATCCATTTTGTAAATATGGTCTCCGGATAAAATTAACACATGCTCTGGATCATACTGTCGGATATAATGGAAATTTTGATAAATGGCACTTGCTGTCCCAGAATACCATTTCACTTCAGATGAATTGGTATAGGGCGGAAGAACCGTTACCCCTCCGTCACGGCGGTCAAGATCCCACGCGCTTCCAACCCCGATATAAGAGTTTAAAGCAAGCGGCTGATACTGTGTTAGCACTCCAACTGTATGTATGCCCGAATTGGCACAGTTGGAAAGAGGAAAATCGACAATGCGGTATTTACCTCCAAATGGAACTGCTGGTTTCGCCAAAGTCTCCGTTAATGCTTTTAACCGGCTTCCTTTTCCTCCCGCAAGAAGCATACCGATGCATTTTTGTTTTCTCATGATGTTCTTATCTCCTTTTATCTGAATCTCAATTAGATGTTTTTTAGATTAATAACCTATAAAAAAGCCATAACAGTTTGTTCCCCATTTTTACTCTTTATAATCCTGCCGGCCTCAGAAAATTTCTGTGGGAATTAATCACAGAATTGAAAAAACCACCTCCTAAATACAAGAAAGTGGTTTCAATCATAGTCTATATTCATTTATGGGATTCTTCTATATTAGAGGAATGATTAAGTTAGTTGTTTACTGTTTTAATACGGTCCTAATAGCCTAGTAACTGTACGTCTTAGAATATAACTCTTGTCGAGAGAGGTAAATATTTTGTAGTTATTTCTCGGGAAATTGTTGAAATTTGATGACGGAGATGGCGAAATGAGGAGCACTCATTCGATATTTTGACAATAATTCATACAACCTGGCTGCTCTCATCCCATTAGTAACTGCTGAAAAACTATCATACCCTTTTGCTTTTAAGGTTATATTTCCTAATATCTTTAGTCTTTCAACAATACTTTAATTCTCGCATTGGAATTGAACCTTTCTTCTAATACAGAAAGTTTATGACACTAGGTAACTGGCTGGCACCCGGGAACCGTTCTTACACGTTCAGTTATACCGCAATCGCTTTTGAGCTTTGTTCCAACTGCTGCATTATTTCCTTTTGAACATTTAAGTTTATACACACATTCCCTACTTATCCGCCATGTCAGGGAATATCTCAATATTGTATGACGCGTCAGGTGTTCAGTTCAGAATAAAGATAATCCAGTTGTTATTTTAAGTGGTTAATGAACAGTAGGTTTTAATCCCTTGATATATATTCTTCTTACTAAATGCTTTACCTAAAGTTGCAGGTTCCACATTTCACTTTGCGGCCATATCGGCCCCCGATACGAAACAAAAAAAGGAACCCGTTCAGGCCCTTTGTAAGAAATCGTATTAACGAGATGCAAGTCCAACGGGAGTTGGGGAACATTGATTATAGCTGATGTACGGTGTGCCAATTGAATATTCGCTTTAAAGTTCATTTAATCAACCACCATATATATAAATGCACAGCAATCCGCATGGCTTCTAATCAGTGTTTCTTTCAAGTTTTATACGATCACAAACGGCTTAGCCCTGCTCACTATATGCGGCTGTCCATATCGCGTATCGCCTATGTGTTACGCCCATCATCTAACTCTAAATGCTTTCTTTGCATCTTCACCAAGAAAATCTTGTATCGCAATCTGATATTTACAGGATGGCCAAATGGTATATCGCCTGGCGATACAAAGATAAAACAAGGAGTATTATTACGTTCTGGGAATGACTCTGTTCGAAAGTCTCCGGGTTCCTTATATCGCCTTTTCTCATAAAGATGTATATAGCTTAGGCAAATCTCTAAACGCCTGCTTTTGCTTTTCAACACATCGCGCGATACGATTCTACCTTTATTATTCTACTGTTAAGGATTCATTTGTTTTGATATCCCTTTATGTTTCATAGTAGAATGCTTTAAACAGGAAACCAGAAAACCCTGACCTCTGCCTGCCTTATTTTCGAAAAATCGAGAAAAGCCCGCCCCATTTTTCTTTAGGTTTTTGGATCGCTACTTCTAACCGTCTATTAAAGTCGATTTGTGAACTCCATTCTTTCTTCTGTTCTTCCCTCATGGTTTGAATCTCTTTTTGTAAAAGTTCACTTTTGTGTTTTTCTTCCTGAAGCAATGTCTCGTAATGAGTTTTTTGTTGTTCGGTTAATTTTTCAATTTTAGCATTCGTTTTTTGTGCTGAATTGCCAATAGTAGAACTAATAATATGATGATCTTGCTGGAGCCGGGAAACCTTCGTCTTAAGCTCGGACATATCGTTTGTCAGCTGGACATTCATTTCACGAGTGGCTGCAAGTTCATTAACTAAAAACATTAAAACTTCTTTTAATTGATTGGGGTCTTGGGGTAAACTTTCATATGTATCGGGGATCGCTATAACTGCTTCATTGGTTCCTTCCAATCTTTCTTTTTGCTGATGCACAAGGTCTTTAGCTGTATCATCCAAAGGCTTGTCTGTATCACGCAGCGCTACAAGCGCTTCGATGTCAGATTGGACAAAGATTCGCCGGTCACCATCTTTTAAAAACTCATATCCATTCCGCTCCAGTATTTGGCCATACTTACGAACAGTGGGAGTCGCTATTCCCACTTCTTCAGCCACTTCCTTTGAAGAGAAAGCTCGTTCATTCGGTTGTATATCACGTCGCATATCGGACCTCCTATTCTTCTAAACTAAATATGAAGGTTTTTAAATTATTTTGCAAGTCTTATCGCCATGCGATATGTGCAGAAAAACGCGCTGCCAAGCCTTTTTAAGGAATTCTGTAACAAAACAAAAAAAATTAAATGCCCTCGTTTTAGTGATATACAGAAACCATGAGAAAGCATATTGCTTAAAGACCCGTATGGAAAAGAAACATTAACATTGTCTATATACCATTATAAGTTCAAGCAATCCAAAATTTTATAGTACTCAGCTAAGCTAAGCCAGCTAACGCCACAAAGCCCTCCAAGGGCAAATTGTCATGGGTTATAAATAGCATGAACATCTTTTAATTTAAAAAGAAGGAAATAAATAACCGTGGGTTTTTTTAATGAAGAATCAAGGAGCATCAAAGCGAGTTATACTAAATGAGATTACTTTATATTGGCTCGATAGTTTATTAACATGCATATAACGGAGAAATGTTAACCTTTCACGAGATCTTATGGGTGATGTTTGCGATGTTTGCTGACATTAAAACCACCTTGGAGTCTTATCCCCCCATAAAGACACTCAAAATGAAGAAAGGCCTCCCACCAGTTCAGCAATTGATGAAAGGCCTCTCCTTTAATAGGTGGTTTTTTAAGAGAATAGACAAGCAGCATCTTAGCTAAAGAGCACAGGCACACTTATCTACCTATCATAGAAAACCCGTATATCAGGCTACATGATGTTTATTACATCATGCCGCCCATTCCGCCCATTCCGCCCATGTCAGGCATTCCGCCGCCTGCACCAGCTGGTTCTGGCTTATCAGCAACAACAGCTTCAGTTGTTAAGAACATAGCTGCAACAGATGCTGCGTTTTGAAGTGCAGAACGAGTAACTTTAGTTGGGTCAACGATACCGGCCTGGATCATGTTTACCCACTCACCAGTAGCAGCGTTGAAGCCTGTTCCGATTTCTTCGCGCTTTAGGCGGTCAACGATGACGGAACCTTCAAGTCCCGCATTGTGAGCGATTGTGCGAACTGGCTCTTCGATTGCGCGAAGCACGATGTTGATACCAGTTTGTACATCGCCGTCAGCTTGAAGCTCGGCAACTTTATTGTAAACATTCAGAAGGGCAACTCCACCACCGGATACGATACCTTCTTCAACAGCTGCACGTGTTGAGTTCAGGGCATCCTCGATGCGAAGCTTGCGCTCTTTCAATTCAGTTTCGGTAGCAGCACCAACTTTGATAACTGCAACACCGCCAGCCAATTTAGCAAGGCGCTCTTGTAGTTTTTCACGATCAAATTCAGAAGTAGTTTCTTCTAATTGAACGCGGATTTGGTTTACACGGCCAGCGATTTGCGCGCTGTCTCCTGCGCCTTCAACGATTGTTGTGTTTTCTTTTGATACAACAACCTTAACAGCGCGGCCAAGTGATTCGATTGAAGCGGATTTAAGGTCACGGCCAAGCTCTTCAGTGATGACTTCCCCGCCAGTAAGGGCAGCGATGTCTTCGAGCATTGCTTTACGGCGGTCACCGAAGCCAGGAGCCTTAACAGCTACAGCATTGAATGTTCCGCGAAGCTTGTTGACTACCAATGTAGCAAGGGCTTCCCCTTCAACATCTTCAGCAATCATCAATAATGGCTTGCCTTGTTGAACAACTTGCTCAAGGACAGGAAGGATTTCCTGGATGTTGGTAATCTTCTTGTCAGTGATCAGGATATATGGGTTATCAAGGACTGCTTCCATCTTGTCGGAATCAGTAACCATGTATGGAGATGCATATCCACGGTCAAATTGCATACCTTCTACTACATCAAGCTCAGTAGTGAAGCCTTTTGATTCTTCGATCGTGATAACACCGTCGTTGCCAACGCGCTCCATTGCTTCCGCAATCAGTTGGCCAACTTCTTCGTCAGCAGCTGAGATAGCGGCAACCTGTGCAATGGATTCTTTGTTTTCAACTGGCTTGGAAATAGCTTTAAGCTCTTCTACTGCAGTTACAACTGCTTTTTCAATTCCTTTGCGGATGCCCATTGGGTTCGCACCGGCAGTTACGTTCTTTAGGCCTTCGCGGATCATCGCTTGAGCAAGAACGGTTGCTGTAGTTGTACCGTCACCGGCAACATCGTTTGTTTTGCTTGCCACTTCAGCAACAAGCTTGGCACCCATGTTTTCGAAAGCATCTTCAAGTTCGATTTCTTTTGCGATTGTCACACCATCATTTGTAATTAGCGGTGAACCAAACTTTTTCTCAAGAACCACGTTGCGTCCTTTTGGTCCGAGCGTTACTTTAACTGCATCAGCAAGAGTGTCAACACCGCGAAGCATCGCGCGGCGGGCTTCTTCACTAAATTTAATCTCTTTAGCCATCGTATAAAAACCTCCTCGAATTATAGCTTTTTTCTATTCATTCCCGGGCAGCTTTATTCGCCTACAACAGCCAGGATATCACTTTCACGAAGGATCAAGTATTCAGTTCCTTGATACTTTACTTCTGTACCACCGTATTTTGAGAAGATGATTCGGTCGCCGACGGAAACTTCAAGGGCAACACGCTCTCCGCTTTCAAGAACACGGCCAGTTCCTACAGCTACTACTTTACCTTCTTGAGGTTTTTCTTTAGCTGAGTCGGGTAATACGATACCGCTTGCAGTTTTTTCTTCAGACTCAACAAGCTCAATAATAATGCGATCACCTAATGGCTTGATCAAGTGAAACTACCTCCTCAAATATATGTAATTTTTAATTATTAGCACTCTCCTCAATTGAGTGCTAACACAATTTATATATTAAATGAATCCCGTACTATTTTGCAAGTATCAAGCAAAAAAATTTTTTCAATTTTTTCCGCTTTTTCAAGCATAGGTTTTTCCAATCATTTTATCGGTCTATTTTGTTAAAAATAAGCAAAACCCTTCTATTTGAACTTTTGCCTGTTTTATTAGTAGAATGGATAATAGGGCTATTTTTGTGCAGTATTCGTATGTCTAGTCCATAAACAAAAATATACAATTTGGCTTGCTAAAGGTCGTGAGTCTTACCAAAATAATGGTGCTTCCGCTCTATATTTAAAAAGGAGACTACTGTATTGAAAAAGGAATATTGGTTCATATTAATTGCTTATATTATCATGCAATTGTCCAGCCTGATTGGAGTCCCCCTTGTTGCCTACATTGGCACCCTGATGGGTCAAAGTCCCCAGGAAATGCAGATGGTTGCAGTTCCATACTGGCTAGTCATCTCATTTTCCGTCACATTATTGATTGTCCTATTATTACTGAGAGACGAGTTCCGCACAAAGACGGAAATCCGGAATGCCTCATCACTTGTCAGTTCGATTTCCTGGGCTTTCGCCGGTATTTTTCTGGCTCTATTTGCACAGGGACTTGCAGCAAATATTGAAACCATGCTTGGGATTGAGACAGGCTCGGAAAATACCCAGCAGATCATCGGCATTATCGAGCAATTCCCGATTGTTATCCTGATTAGTTCTGTAATCGGGCCAATTCTTGAGGAAATTGTGTTCCGAAAAATCATTTTCGGTGGCCTATACAAACGGTTTAACTTCTTTCTGGCGGCTTTGATCAGTTCTGTTATCTTCGCCCTTGCCCATTTTGAACCAGAACATGTCATTTTATACTCGGCTATGGGTTTTACTTTTGCCTTTTTATATGTAAGAACGAAACGGATTATTGTTCCGATCTTTGCCCATGTGGCCATGAATACCTTTGTTGTGTTAGTCCAGTCGGTATTCCGCGAAGATTTGGAGAGAATGATGAAGGAAGCTGAACAAATTCAAAGCTTTATTGGAGGATACTTTTTATGAGACAAACGCCTCTGTTTTCAGGGATTATCTATATTGTTTTGGGACTTCTTTTTACCTATTTTGCGGTTCAGAACGTCAATGAGGATGGCTGGGGATTCTTCTCCTATCTGCTCGTCCTTTTAGCGACGTTTGACCTTGGATCGGGTATCCGCATGGTTCTATTCCACTTCAAACTTAAAAATTTCCAAAAAAAATCTTAGCAAAAAAGCCTCTTCTATTAAGGAAGAGGCTTTTTGCTATCCAGCGTATGGGTATCTTGTCCAATCATTCGTCTTCATCGGTGGGATAATGCTTCAGAAAGTAGATAAGAGACTGAAGCTCAACTGCGAGGTCAATATGATGGATGCGGATGGAAGGCGGCACATTCAGCCTCGCCGGTGTAAAGTTCAGGATACCCTTTATTTCCGCTTTAACAAGGCGGTCTGTAATTTGCTGGGCCACCCCTGAAGGGATTGTGAGGATTGCCACATGAATGTCCTCACGCTGAATCACTTCCTCCAGCTCATCCATATGATAGACTGGAACATCACCTATTTGTGAACCAACCTTACTTTTGTCCACATCAAAGGCAATCTGAATTTTAGTATTATTATTCTTGGAAAAATTATAGTTTAAAAAGGCGGTACCCAGATTTCCGACACCAATCAAAGCCACCTTAGTCAGTTCATCCTGGTCGAGTGTCTTTCGGAAAAAGGTCAACAGGTAATTGACATTATAGCCATAACCCTTTTTTCCCAATGCACCGAAATAGGAAAAGTCCCGGCGGATCGTTGCTGAGTCCACTTTTACCGCTTCACTTAGCTCTGCCGATGACACCCTTTGTTTTCCTGAGGAATGAAGGTTCAATAAGAACCGGTAATAAAGCGGCAGCCTTTTTGCCGTAGCCTGGGGAATCTTAATTGTTTCGTTTGACATTACTTCTGCCTCCTCTCCTTTACACACATTTATTTTAGTTTCTCTGCTCTATTATAATCGCCATTTTTTCCGCCCGTTTTTTCGACGAGATAAGTCTCGCCGATTACCATCCCTTTGTCAACTGCCTTGCACATATCATAGACAGTGAGGGCACAGACAGAAGCGGCTGTTAGCGCTTCCATTTCGACTCCTGTATTCCCTTTTGTTTTTACGGAAGCGGAGATATTTAAATGATATTCAGTCTCCCCCTTCTCCCACGAAAATGAGAGATCTATCCCTGTCAGAGGCAACGGATGGCACATCGGTATGATTTCAGAGGTCTTCTTTGCGGCCATAATGCCAGCGACCTGGGCAACCGCCAGGACATCCCCTTTTTTCATTTTATTACCGGTAATCCTGTCATAAATATCTTTTGTTATGGAAATGCTCGAATGGGCAATTGCGGTACGGACGGTTTCTGGTTTTTCACTGACATCAACCATCTTGGCCCGGCCCTCTTCATTAAAATGAGTAAACTCTGCCATAATTAACTCCTTTCAACAAAACTATACACTATTTTGACATATTTGTGTGTGAACATTGTATCTATTTTCACATATTTCTTTTATATAGGGTTCCATGCAGATTGAAAATCGTTAATGGGAAATCCCCTTTATTGCCGAGTATTACCGATTCAGGTACACTAAACATAGGGCAATTGAGGTGAAAGAATTATGATTTTATTACAAGTGAATCAGCTGACAAAATATTTTGCAGCTGAACTTATTTTATCGAATATTAAGCTTGAAATCCAAACTCAGGACCGTGTCGCACTTGTTGGGAGAAATGGAGCTGGAAAATCCACTCTCTTAAAAATCATTGCCGGCCAGTCCTCCTATGATTCAGGGGAGATTATCAGGCCAAAAGGTGTCTCGATTGGGTACCTCGCCCAGAACACCGGCCTTGAATCAGAACAGACCATCTGGAACGAGATGCTGTCAGTCTTTAATGAACTTCGTAAAATGGAAACGGAATTGCGAAAGCTTGAGGGGCAAATGTCTGATCCGCAAATTCTATCCAACCATAGTAAGTATGAACGGATCTTGAATGAGTATGATCTTCTCCAGGTAAAGTTTAAAGATCAAGGCGGCTACCAATATGAAGCCGATATTCGCTCAGTCCTTCATGGGCTCAATTTTGGTTCTTTTGATTATGACACCAGGATATCCACATTAAGCGGCGGGCAGAAGACAAGGCTTGCACTGGGGAAACTTTTGCTTTCACGCCCCGATATCCTTATTTTGGACGAACCTACAAACCATCTGGATATTGAAACTCTGTCCTGGCTGGAACAGTATCTGCAAGGGTATTCAGGAGCGGTTTTAATTGTTTCCCATGACCGGTATTTCCTTGATAAAGTGGTTAACCAGGTTTTTGAACTTTCACGGCGTAAAATGACCAAATTTGCTGGAAACTACAGCTCCTATTTGCAGCAGAAAGCAGAAAATTATGAACGGGACATGAAGCTTTATGAGAAGCAGCAGGATGAAATCGCGAAACTTGAGGATTTTGTCCAGCGTAATCTTGCCCGTGCTTCTACAACCAAAAGGGCCCAAAGCCGTCGTAAACAGCTGCAGAGAATGGACAGGATGGACCGGCCGGGCGGCGATGAGAAATCGGCCTCCTTTATGTTTGATATCGACCGGCAAAGCGGAAATGATGTCCTGAGAGCAGATGCTTTGGCTGTAGGATATGAATCAGAAAAAGTATCCGAAGATATCTCCTTTCAAATTTCAAGAGGAGAGAGCATCGCATTGGTTGGTCCCAATGGGGTGGGTAAATCAACCCTGTTAAAAACAATCGTTCAAAAGCTTCCCGCCCTTTCCGGGGATATCCATTCCGGCTCCAATGTAACCATTGGCTATTATGATCAGGAGCAGGCGGAGCTTACCTCCAATAAAAAGGTTCTGAATGAACTGTGGGATGAATATCCCCTTAAGCCTGAAAAAGAAATCCGCACGGTACTTGGCAATTTCCTGTTTTCCGGAGATGATGTCCTAAAAACCGTTTCCTCGCTGTCCGGCGGCGAAAAAGCCAGGCTTGCCCTGGCAAAATTAATGATGGAAAAAGCGAATTTCCTCATTCTTGATGAACCGACAAACCATCTTGATCTGGATAGCAAGGAAGTACTCGAAAATGCCTTGATTGATTATCCCGGGACCATTTTGTTTGTTTCGCACGACCGTTATTTTATAAACCGCATAGCAACTAAGGTCATTGAACTTAGCCGCAGTGGAGCTGCGCAATACCTCGGTGATTATGATTACTATCTTGAGAAAAAACTTGAACAGGAGGAACTGAAGGCCCTAACTGCCTTGCCTGCATCCTCAGACAAACAGGCTGCCGCCTCCACGGCTTCCGACAAGTCATCCTATCAACAGGATAAGGAAGCGAAAAAACTCGAACGTCAGAAGAAAAGAAGAATTGAAGAAATCGAAGCTTCAATAGAAGTCCTAGAAACCGAAATTTCGAATTATGAAGAGCTTCTTTGCGATCCTGAAATTTTTCAGGATCATAAAAAGGTAGGAGAACTCAACGAACAGCTTGAAAAGGCAAAGCATGAAGTTGAACTTTTGATGGAGGAATGGACTGAACTTGCTGAATAAAAAAATCCCGGAACAAATTCCGGGATTTTTTTATGTATTTCGCCAAGGTTCGACTTTTTTATCCACAGCAGTTATGCACATACAAATATGCACAATATCAAAGTTATTTACGCTTTTCCACACTATCCACAAAAAACCTTCCATTTATCCACATTGTCAACATTATTCACTGTTTTTCCTTATGTTATCCACAGTGTTCTGAAAATATAAACTTTATGAGTTGTGGATAGTAATGTCTAATCCTGCGTTTCCGTTTAGAGTTAAATCCGATCTTTTTCCCTTTTCATACAAAATACTGCCTACTGCAGCAATCATCGCGGCATTATCTGTGCACAATGATAACGGCGGAATGACCAGTTCTACGTCCTTAAGCCCACTGAATGCAGCTGTCAAGGCAGCTCTAAGTCCTTTATTCGCTGCAACGCCTCCAGCAAGGAGGACTTGATTTACTTTATATTCTTTTGCAGCCTGTACGGTTTTCGTAACGAGGACATCCACTACACTCGCCTGAAAGCTCGCAGCTAATACTTCCGGAGCGATTTTATCCCCACGCTGCTCAGCATTGTGGACAGTGTTTATAACAGCAGATTTTAATCCACTGAAACTGAAATCATAGGATCCCGGTTCCAGCCAAGCCCTCGGCAGGTCAATATCAGGCGTTCCCTCGTGCGCAAGCCGGTCAATATGGGGCCCTCCTGGATATGGCAGACTCAGCGTCCTTGCTACTTTGTCGTAGGCCTCCCCTGCCGCATCATCCCTTGTCTCTCCAATGACCTCAAAATGGCCGTGCTCTTTCATGTATACTAATTCCGTATGGCCCCCTGAAACCACCAGGGACAAAAGTGGGAAAGCCATCTCGGTAACGAGGCGGTTGGCATAAATATGCCCTGCAATATGATGGACCCCAACGAGGGGAATATCATGAGCAAAAGCGAGAGCCTTGGCTGCATTCACACCAATAAGCAAGGCCCCAACAAGACCAGGCCCTTCCGTTACGGCTATCGCATCTATATTGTCAATATCCATCTTCGCCTGACGCAACGCTTCTTCAAGGACGATGGTAACTTGCTCCACATGATGCCTGGATGCTATTTCAGGCACTACTCCGCCAAAACGTTTGTGGCTTTCAATTTGGGAGGAAACAACGTTTGCCACGATTTCCCTCCCATTTTTGACTATGGCAACTGCCGTTTCATCGCAGCTTGTTTCTATTCCCAATATCAGTTGATCTTTTTCAGCCTTCATAAATTCACCCACATAACTAAAGCATCTTCTAAATTATCGGTATAATACTGTTTTCGGATGGCTCCCTCTTGAAAACCCAGCTTGCGGTAAAGCGACTGGGCAACAAGATTACTTACTCTAACCTCAAGTGTCATTGTCTTCGCTCCTAACTCCTTGACCAAATCCATCACTTTCCGAAGAAGCGCCTCTCCCAGCTTCATCCCTCTGTATTCAGGCAGCAAGGCAATATTGGTGATATGCACTTCATCGATCACCACCCACGCTCCGCAGTATCCGGCTACCTCATTTCCTACCTCTATAACCGTATATAAGGCGAATTTGTTCATGGTCAGTTCATTGTGAAAAGCTTCCTTGCTCCAGGGAGTCGCAAAGGACTTTGTTTCAATTTCATGGATCCGGTCAATATCCTTAAGTTCCATTGCCCGGAATGCAATTGTATTGTTCATAGCGATCTTCCTATTTATTTTTTTGGTTGCTTTGGGACTCCAGCCATTTTGCTTCTGCTTCGGCCAGACGGATATAGTTTGGAACAAAGTGGTGAGGATCCTCATCAGGCTTATTCCGGCCCAATAGGGCAAGCTCAGCGGGACGGGGGTTATGTTCCGTAATCTCTGCAAACACCGCCTTGTCGCCTAATATCTCCTTTAAAATATCTTGATGCAATGGCAAGTCATTTCCAGCAATCAAAATATTTTGGGAGAGTTCATTTAGTTTTGGAGCCCAATCAGTTGTCATGATCAATTGGTCCTCCATGATTGAGGAAATTCTGCCTTCCTCAAACTGGTAAAGCCCCGTGTATATTTGGCCTCTTCGAGCATCAAACAAGGGGGACACGAACCCATTGAAGTGACGTCCGGATGAAGCTGCCAATACCTCAAGGCTTGAAACCCCGGTGAGTGGTATATTAAGTGTCCATGCCAGTGTCTTGGCAATGGTGACCCCAATCCTGACACCAGTATAAGAGCCTGGACCTTTAGCCACGACTATTTTAGAAAGCTCTGCCGGTTTTACATTGCATTCATTCATCAATGTCTGGATGGCAGGCATGACCCTAACTGAATGGTTCTTCTTTAAGTTCGAAATATATTCACCCATCACCTGGTTTCCATCCAGCAATCCTATTCCCAGAACATAATTCGATGTATCAATTGATAGTATCTTCATTAAAAAGCTCCTTACATAACAGTTCATACCTTTGTCCCCTAGGCTCAGCTACAATCTTCCGGGAGTTATTTTCCCCATGGTACAGCCGGATTGTAAGTAAACCTTCAGGGAGCTGCTCCTCAATTAAGTGAGCCCATTCCACCACGGTTACACCGCTTCCTTCGAAATACTCCTCGAAACCAAGATCCTCATAGGAGTCTTCAACACGATAGACATCCATATGATAGAGCGGGAGCCTGCCCTGATATTCCTTAATAATGGTGAAGGTTGGGCTATTTACTGTTCGCTTTATACCTAGCCCTTCCGCCAGCCCTTTTGTAAAAGTTGTCTTTCCTGCACCCAGGTCCCCTTCAAGGGCAATTACATCACCAGGCTCCAGAAGTCCGGCAAGCCTCTTTGCAAATTCCTTTGTCTGGTCAGAACCTTTTGAAATAAATTGATATGGTGCCATTGCACATCACCTAAATTCCTTTGTTATCTCTCTATTTTACCCGCTTTTTGGCAAATAGCCTTAGCGGAATACAAAAAACCCTAGGATCCTCTCCTAAGGAACATAATCTATTTGTAGTGTACACTTTTTTAGGGTGGCGGGCAAAGGGCAATGACTTTTTATCCGATCTCATCTTGAGCAGCAAAGGTGGAGGGCTGGATTTACCCTTTATAAGATGAAATAAGAATTAAGAATAGCAATGGTGCTGCTGATGCCTAAGCTTTGTTACTTACACTTCTTGGATAACGTAGTATAAAGCGAGGATCTCGTAGTGTAAATAGCCCAATTAGTAGCGCAATTGACCAAACCCGCAGTGTAATTAGGCTACTCTGTAGAGTAATCCTTAATTAGCGTAGTATAAAACCAGTAAAAGGTTCCCCCCCCCTCTATCCCAGCAATGCTGCTGTGGTGCCAGGCAGGACTACTTGACACTTATAGGATAACGTAGTGTAAATTGTTGGTTTTGTAGTGTTATTAGCCACTTCTGTAATGTAAATACCGCTTTTCGTAGAGTAAACCGTTTATTCCAAAGTGTAAATCTGTACAATCGTAGTGTAAATAGTTCCCTTCCACTATATCTATGTAGTGCTTCTAGGATACGAACAAACATTTACGGCAACAAATTTTGGCGATTTTGTTAAACTCCTGTATTAGTGAAGGATTTTATCCTATTAAGCAGAATTACACAATAATATTAACTAGGGAGGAATATTTCTGATTACTAAATATAGAACTAAAAGTATCAAGATCCCGATTAACGAGGCGTTACTAGAAAGATTGGATCATATGCACCCCAAGATATCAATCATTACACAAGACCTTGTATTGTTTAAAGCCGGAGCTAGAGGAGAAGAAGAAGTGGATTATTACTTAAAGTTTCTCCCGGAGGATGAATGTAATATTTTTCAGGGCATTCGGTTGCAATTTAAAGAACTTAAATTTCAAATAGACACATTAATACTATTCCCTTGGTTTATACTCATCCTTGAAGTTAAAAACTATTCTGGAACAGTAACCTTCAATTCTGATTTCAACCAAATTACCCGTACTTTAAATGGTAGAGAAGATGGCTTTGAAGATCCTATTGTGCAGGCAAAGAGGCAACGTTACCTTCTCTCTTGCTGGTTAAAGGAAATGCAGCTTCCTCAGATTCCTATTGAATTTCTGGTTACCTTTGTGAAAACATCCACTATTTTAAAAAACCCTCAGCATTCCCCCGAAGTGTCTAGTAAAATATGTTTGGCTGGAAACCTCATTTTTAAGATAGAACATCTAAAACAAAAATATAGCAAAAAGGAACTTTCCCCGAAGATTGTAAATAGGCTGGCTAAAATGCTATTAGAATACCACATCCCGGAAACTCCATCTTACCATCCATATAATATTGCAAAAGACGATTTAAAAACAGGGGTCCAGTGCCCTACATGCAAGGCTTTTAGAATGTTCAGGGTTAGTGGGACCTGGAAATGTCCTTCACGCGGACACACCTCAAAGGCAGCCCATTACCGAGCAGTTAATGATTACTTCTTACTATTCAACCCTACTATTTCCAATCGACAACTTCAGGATTTTCTCCATCTGCCTAACCAAAAGCTGGCCACAAAGTTACTGGTA
The DNA here is from genome assembly GCF_004340465.1 of Mesobacillus foraminis. Taxonomy (GTDB): domain Bacteria; phylum Bacillota; class Bacilli; order Bacillales; family Cytobacillaceae; genus Mesobacillus_B; species Mesobacillus_B foraminis. The sequence goes on from NZ_SLVV01000021.1 coordinate 38,735, forward strand.
AATATGAACCTCGTTCCCCAAGGTTTTCGCAAGGATAGAGTTTATTCTCCGCAACCTTTTAAATATTGAATATAGAAAATGTAAACAGACAAAGAAATCCCACAGCAATGCTCTGGGATTTCTTTGTCATATAAAATAAAAAAAACGAAACAAGGTCTCGTTTGATAGAACTCTTTTATTCTATTAAAATGGCGGTCCCGACGGGAATCGAACCCGCGATCTCCTGCGTGACAGGCAGGCATGTTAACCGCTACACCACGGGACCCAATGGGATTATGTAATGGATTATTGCGGGGGCAGGATTTGAACCTGCGACCTTCGGGTTATGAGCCCGACGAGCTACCGGACTGCTCCACCCCGCGCCGATAATAAATAATATCCATTTGTGTTATCCACATATCCACATTGCTTGTGAATAAGTGGTATAGCCTGGCAACGTCCTACTCTCACAGGGGGAAACCCCCAACTACCATCGGCGCTGAGAAGCTTAACTTCCGTGTTCGGCATGGGAACGGGTGTG
>NZ_SLVV01000022.1 GCF_004340465.1 Mesobacillus foraminis
TAAGCTCATAAAAAAGAAAAAACGTTGGCTAGTGATTTGAAATCACTAAGTTTTATTGTTTGTTGACGCTTGTTTGTTTAGTTTTCAAAGAGCAAAAATTGGAGCGGGTGATGGGAATCGAACCCACTACATCAGCTTGGAAGGCTGAGGTTTTACCAGTAAACTACACCCGCATTAAATTATTCAAATATCCAAGAAGTGGTTGGCTGGTCGGGAAGACAGGATTCGAACCTGCGACCCCTTGGTCCCAAACCAAGTGCTCTACCAAGCTGAGCTACTTCCCGATATAATGGCGCGCCCGAAAGGAGTCGAACCCATAACCTTCTGATCCGTAGTCAGACGCTCTATCCAATTGAGCTACGGGCGCATATATAAGTAAAGCAACTTTCATATCATACAACATTCAAAAACGAATGTCAATATATTTTTTGGTGCGGCCGAGAGGACTTGAACCTCCACGGGGTTGCCCCCACTAGGCCCTCAACCTAGCGCGTCTGCCATTCCGCCACGACCGCATCATATTATTACTGACACAACAATAAATTATACACTGTTTATCTAAAATAAACAAGAGGTAATTTATGGTGCGGGTGAAGGGAGTCGAACCCCCACGCCTTGCGGCGCCAGATCCTAAGTCTGGTGCGTCTGCCAATTCCGCCACACCCGCATATGAAAGATGGTGAGCCATGAAGGACTCGAACCTTCGACCCTCTGATTAAAAGTCAGATGCTCTACCGACTGAGCTAATGGCTCCAAAAGCTGGGCTAGCTGGATTCGAACCAACGAATGACGGAGTCAAAGTCCGTTGCCTTACCGCTTGGCTATAGCCCACTAATAAAAATGGCGGTCCCGACGGGAATCGAACCCGCGATCTCCTGCGTGACAGGCAGGCATGTTAACCGCTACACCACGGGACCGTACAATCATATTAATCTAAGAAAATGGTGACCCCTACGGGATTCGAACCCGTGTTACCGCCGTGAAAGGGCGGTGTCTTAACCGCTTGACCAAGGGGCCGGAATAATTATGGCGGAGAAGGAGGGATTTGAACCCTCGCGCCGCTTACGCGACCTACACCCTTAGCAGGGGCGCCTCTTCAGCCTCTTGAGTACTTCCCCACATAAAATGGCTCCGCAGGTAGGATTCGAACCTACGACCGTTCGGTTAACAGCCGAATGCTCTACCACTGAGCTACTGCGGAATGATTATTAATAATATTTACGTCGGCTGTTGTCGACTCTTTATATTATAATGACGCAGTAAATGAAAGTCAAGAAGCTTTTTAAAAAATTCCCTGGCTGTTTTTTGCATCAAGCCAGCCAGGTTTTCTATTCTGCCATGATTTTAATTGTTTGTCAACTCTTTAATTAACTCAAGCCTTCCCTGGCATTTTCCACACACATAGCGGACCGTATTAATGATTCTTTTCCGATGATAAACCAATCCGCAGGATGTACATTGATAAACCAAAAGCCTTTTGGGTTTTAACTGTTTTTTCTCCTCAGGCAAATTCGAACAAAATCTTGGGGCCCCTACTTTGGAAAGCAGCTCGCGGAAATCGCGGTCACGATGTTTATAGCCTTTCCCCTCTAAATGAAGGTGATAATGGCACAGTTCATGCTTGATTATTCCGATCAACTCATCTTCCCCAAGCTGTTCAAAATACTTCTTGTTGATCTCTATGTTATGACTGCGAAGCATATATCGGCCTCCGGTTGTGCGCAGCCTTGGGTTGAAGAAGGCTTTGTGTCGGAATGGCTTGCCAAATTCTTTCGCAGAGATTGTTTCTATAAGAGTTTGCAACTCTTCGTCCTTCAATATAATCACCTACTCTTACACGAACGAGACAATCTATTATAGCATATATTAGTGTTACCCTAACCCATCTGGAGGTACCTTTTTATGCCTGTTTGGTTTCAGAATCAGATGATGCGTGCTTTTTATGAAAAGGATCGATATCAGATAAAATTGCTGAACCAGTGCTGGTTTTTTTATCAAAAAAAACACGGAATTTAAAAAGTCTGCCTGGTCACCCAGGCAGACTTCGCTTTATTCTGCGGGAGGCAGCATCGTTAATGCAACCCTTCCTTTTTTCATATCGACTCCATCGACCCATACTGTCACGACATCCCCGACGGAAACGATATCTAATGGATGTTTGACAAACCTCTTGCTTAGCTTTGAAATATGGACAAGACCATCCTGCTTCACACCAACATCAATGAAAGCCCCAAAATCCACTACATTCCGCACAGTTCCTTGAAGCTCCATCCCGGACTTCAAATCCTCCAGTTTTAAGACATCTTTTTTCAGCAGCGGCGCTGGAAGATCATCCCGTGGATCTCGGGCAGGTCTTACCAGTGCTTCAATAATATCCTTGAGAGTGAGCTCGCCAATGCCAAGGTCACTAGATGTTTTCTCGAGATCCAGCTTGGACAGTCTCTCCTGCAGCTCAGGTGAACCAAGATCCGAAGTTTTAAACCCGAGGCTTCCTAGGAGCTCTTTAACTACCCCATAGCTTTCAGGGTGTATTCCGGTTCTGTCCAATGGCTCTTTACCATCAATTACCCGTAAGAATCCAATGGCCTGTTCATATGTCTTGGCCCCTAATCTCGGGATTTTTTTCAGCTGGCTCCGTCCCGTAAACTTGCCGTCCTCCTCACGTTTTTTAACGATGTTGTTCGCAACTGTTTTCGAAAGACCGGAAACATACTGAAGCAGAGAAGCCGAAGCCGTATTAACATTTACTCCAACCTGGTTTACAGCAGTTTCCACAACAAACGTAAGGGATTCTGATAGTTTCTTCTGACTGACATCATGCTGATATTGCCCTACCCCCACTGACCTTGGATCGATTTTTACTAATTCAGCGAGCGGGTCCTGAAGACGACGGGCGATCGAGACAGCACTTCTTTCCTCTACCTGGTATTCAGGGAATTCTTCTCTGGCAAGGTCGGAAGCAGAATAGACGCTGGCGCCGGCCTCATTAACAATTAGATAAAAAATCTCTTCATCCACTTCTTTTAAAATGTCGGAAACAAATTGTTCTGTTTCACGTGATGCGGTTCCATTTCCGATTGCAACCATTTCAACCTTGTACTCCTTAAGGAAGCGAATGAACTTTTCCTTTGCCTCCCTTGTTTTGGAGACCGGTGGATGCGGGTAAATCACTCCGATTGCAAGTACCTTGCCTGTTTCATCCACAGCCGACAGCTTGCAGCCTGTCCGGTAGGCTGGATCAACTCCAAGAACCACCTTCCCTTTGAGCGGGGGCTGCAGCAGGAGCTTCCGAAGATTCTCGGAAAAGATATGGATGGCTTGCTCCTCCCCTTTTTCCGTGAGTTCGTTTCTTATTTCCCGTTCAATCGCTGGCTGAATCAACCGCTTATAGGCATCCTCTACAGCTTCCTTCACATACGAAGCAGAAATCGACCTTTCATTTCTAACCCATTTATGGAAAAGGTACCTCATTACTGACTCTGAAGCCGTCCTAATTGAAACACGAAGAATTTCTTCTTTTTCGCCCCGATTTAAGGCGAGTATGCGGTGAGGAACGATCTTGCTTATTGGTTCAGAATAATCGTAATACATCTCGTAAACATTTTTATCATCTTTATCTTCATCTTTGACAGCTGATTCAATTGTTCCGGCCTTGAACGTCTCGGTTCTGATCCATTTACGGCTGTCGGCATCGTCTGAAACCATTTCCGCAATAATATCCTTTGCGCCTGCAATTGCATCATCTGCAGTCTTTACTTCCTTTTCTTCCGATAGATAAGTACCAGCTTCCGTCTCGACACTGCCGGATAAAGGGAATGTGAGCATCCACTGCGCCAGTGGTTCCAAGCCCTTCTCCTTTGCCACCGTCGCCTTTGTACGGCGTTTCTGCTTATACGGCCTGTATAGGTCCTCAACCTCCTGAAGCTTGCCTGCTTTCTCAATGCTACGTTTTAGATCATCAGTTAGCTTCCCTTGTTCCTGTATGGTTCGGATAACTTCCGTTTTACGTTGTTCGAGGTTTTGTATGTATTGCCAACGATCAATGACCTCCCGGATCTGGACTTCATCCAGGGCTCCCGTCTGCTCTTTTCGATAACGGGCGATAAAAGGGACCGTGTTTCCCTCGTTCGTCAACGAAATGACATTCTCTACTTGTTTAGCCTTTAATGATTGCTCATGGGCAATTCTTTTTATAAAATCATTGTTCTTTTGCTTTTCATTCATTTGATTCAAAAATAACCATCCTCCATCTGAAACTGGATAGCATAAGGCAGATGAAATAATTGCCTTATTAATAGGTTTCCATTTATAGTTTACCAAATTACGCCAGAGGATTGTAATCCAAAGAAAAAAGCCCCTCAAGTCAGAGGAAGCTTCCCAGGATAAAAGTTGCATCGTCCATCGTATTTTGGTAATCCCGTCTGATTTCATCGGCAATGCCCTGGGTGGATCTGTACCCTTTTAATAGCGATTTAGCACCGTGAATATCAAAACCGTCGGAATAAACAAGGAATTTTGACTCTGGTTCAAAGAAAAAACGCTGGGTATTGAATACCTGCGGCTTTCCAGATAAGTAACCAGTGACCGGAAGGGGGTAAATAAGCTTGCCTTGCGGGGAATAAAGAAAGAAACGAATATTGCCCACGCAGCTGTATACAAGCTCTCTGCTTTTAAAGTAAACTTTAAAAATTGAGACTGCTGCTCCCCGTTTCTGATAAAGAACTTCGTTGCAGTATTTCATGAGAGTATCTACGTCTTCATGATGATTTTCCTCAACAACCTCAACAACTGCCGAAGAAGCCTCATGTGCGTATTTCCCGCTCCCCAGTCCGTCAGCCAGCACACAGACAAAATAATCATCGGTAACGGTATAAAAATAACTGTCACCGCATTCCGTCTTGCCTTCCTTTGTTGTTTGATGGGCCAAGAGTTCGAGCCTGTTATTCAGATTTTCAATCATTTAATACACTCCGAGTTGTTATTCTCGGCATTGATAGCCTCTTGGAGTTTTTTGATCGCACGGCGCTGCAGGCGGGATACATGCATCTGCGAAATCCCAAGCTTGTCACCCGCTTCTTTTTGGCTCATGTTATCAAGGTAAGTATATTGAATGATTAATTTCTCTCTTTCTGATAAAACGTGAAGGACTTTTTCAAGCACTAGACGCTGATTGATTTTTTCGTAGCCATCATCGATATTGCCGACAATGTCGAGCAGCGTAACCGTACCGCCATCCGAGTCGGCCTCTATAGAGTGGTCGACGGAAAGAGCCTGATAGCTTTTGCTCATTTCCATGGCCTCCAGCACTTCTTCTTCCGAAACATCAAGAGCACCAGCGATTTCATCCACTCTTGGTGAGCGATGCAGCTGTGTAGTCAGATCTTCTACAACGGTTTTAATTTTCGGGCCCAGCTCCTTAATTCTCCGAGGCACATGGACACTCCATGTTTTATCTCTTAAGAAGCGCTTGATTTCTCCAATAATCGTTGGAACTGCAAATGCTTCAAAGCTTTTCCCGAAAGATTCATCGTACCTTCTGATGGCGCCGAGGAGGCCTATCATGCCGACCTGGATGATGTCCTCATGGAAGGAACGTCCTTTGGAATACTTTCTGGCAATTGTTTCTACTAGGGCTTGATAGTGAAGGACCAGCTTGCTTTGGGCATCATCATCTTCATGTAGCTGATAAGCCTTGATTAAACTATTGATTTCTTCTTTGGACTTCTGATTAGGTTGAGATTGTTTCTGCATCGATCTCCACCTGCTCTCCTTCTCTGTACTTGGTCATAAAGACCGTTACGCCCTCTTTATGGTGAATCCTCACTTCATCCATCAATGTTTCGATGAGATACAGCCCCAAGCCTCCTTCGCGCAGGAATTCAACAGAGTCATTTTGGTCATATGGTCCGAGACCCTGACGCGCCGAATTGAAATCAAAGCTCCGCCCGCTATCGGCAACCATCACTTCAAGACGGTCCTCGTACAGACCAAAACCAATGACGACCTCGCCCTGTTCATTGACCTTATACGCGTGCTGGACCGCATTCGTGCAAGCCTCACTAGTTGCAATCTTCAAATCCTCTATTTCATCATACGTAAATCCCATGCGACTCGCGATACCGGATAAAGTAAGCCTGATCACTCCGACAAACTCAGGTTTCGCTGGAATTTTCATTTCAATATAGTCAAATGGCTGGTTCATTACACTCCACCCTCAATCTGGCTGTTAATATTAATGATATCCGCAAGCCCGGTTATTTCAAACAGTCGTTGCAGCCGTTCGGACAACCCAACGATTTTAAATTGACCGTCGTTGGCACGGACATTTTTAAAGACTCCTACAAAAACACCAAGCCCTGTACTGTCCATATAGGAAACACCTGAAAGATCGACAACCATATTCACACCATTCTCTTCAGACAAAGGGAATAGTGTCTCCCGGAGTTTAGGCGCTGTATATGCATCAATCTCTCCACTGACAGTAAGTTCTATGGCAGTATCTTTTTCCTTAACATCAATCGATATATTCATATATGACCCACCTTTTTTTACATTCAATTGCTTTTTAAATTTACCCGCCTTTTCTAGGCATTAAACATCCCTTTTTAAAATTATTAAGGTAAAATCATCCCGCAGTTGAAAATGCTGGAGTTTTTCAAGTTCCTTGAAAATCCTGTTCACAATTTCCTGAGCACTTAAATGAATGTACTTATTGATGTAGCCAAGCAATGTTTCCCTTTCGATGAACCCTTCATCTGTCCGGCACTCTGTTACACCGTCAGACATAAGGATCACCATATCACCTGGCAGGATTTCTTTCTTATATTCTTTATACTTGGTCCTTTTTTCAACGCCTAGCAGGAGCCCCCTTGCACTTAGCTCGGTGAATTCCTTTTTCTCGGCATTATAATAAATCCCGGGTTCATGCCCCGCAGATGCATAGGACAGAATGTTTGTCGCAGGATCATACATCCCGTAAAACATCGTGATGAACATGCTTGGGTCAACATTCTGTTCTACAACCCGGTTAAGGTTTTCAAGGATGCTGCTGGGTCCCATCCTGTTTTCAGGCAAACTGTCCATGGAGTACTTGATCATGGACATGCAAAGTGCAGCAGGAATCCCCTTTCCAATTACGTCTGCAATTGCCACGCTGATGCAATTATTTTCATCATGTACGAAATGATAATAATCCCCGTTCATATGTTTGGCAGGTACGCTGATGGCACCAATATCAAGGCCATTGATGACCGGAACCTTCGTTCCCAGCAGGGTTTGCTGGACATTGGCCGCGATTTCCATTTCCGACCTGAGTTCTTCCTGCTTATGCCGGAGACTTTGATGTTCCCTGTAGGCAAGGCCATAGCCAATCATGACTTCAAGGAGAATGTCAAAAGAGTTAATGACCTTCTCCGGCACATCGGGATACATCTCGATCAGCAGACTTTTATGAAGGCTGACAATTTCTTCAGGAGAGATTTTCTGTTCGATAGTTTTACGGCTGAACTTCTGACCAGCATAAAGGGCTTGTTCGGACTGCTCTTTAATATAGTTTTCTAGAAGCTCCCGATACTTTGATTCCATCATTTCTCGGAAATCCATACTGTTTCCTCCCTAACGAAGCCATTTCGTTGCTTTTATTTGGGTGCCATTTCCCGGAGAAGATTCGATTTCAAATTGATCCATCAGCCTCTTCACTCCTGGAAGACCTGCTCCCAAACCGCCGGATGTTGAAAATCCGTCCTCCATCACCTGGCGAATATCACTGATGCCAGGGCCGTTGTCAGCTGCATTGATTCTCAATCCCGCTTTCCCGTCTTCATACAGCTTGTCAATGCAAATCTGCCCTTTTCCGGCATACAGATAGATATTTCTGGCAAGCTCACTGATGGCTGTGGTTATTCTCGCCTGGTCAACGGTGCCAAAACCAAGCTCTTTTGCAACATTGCGCCCAAGCTGGCGGGCTGCAACAATGTCCCATTCGTTTATGATTGTTACACAGGATTGGATGCTCATACAGTTATTCCCCCAATTCCTGTTGTAATTTCTCCAAACCTTTTTCTAGATCTAAAGCCGTCAGGACATTATCGAGGCCAATCCCTAGCTCAATAAGAGTAATGGCAACAGCTGGCTGGATTCCAGTAATGACGACTTTTGCACCCATCAAATTGGACATATTGATGACGTCGCCAAGTACTTTCGCAATAAATGAATCAATAAAATCGATTGAAGTTAAATCAATGACGACCCCATTCGCACTTGTTTCGTGAATCTTATGAAGGAGGTCTTCCTGAAATTGAAGAGCTGTCTGGTCGTCAAGCTCCCATTGGATAGAGACCAGCAGGCAATTGTGCAATTTTAATATTGGTATCCTCACTTTGAACCCTCCACCTTGACGATTTTTCTGTTTGTAAGCTCAAGTGCTGCTTCGATTCCTTTTTGAAGGGAATTCTTAGTTGTAAACTGGTTCAGATCAATGCCCAGGCTGACAATTGTCTGGGCTATCTCAGGACGGATCCCGCAGAGCATGCACTTGGCTCCTATCAGCCTTACCGCATCTGCCGCCTGTATGATATGATGCGCGACCATTGTATCAACAACAGGCACTCCTGTTATATCTATTAATACTACCTCCGACCGATGCTTTACAGCTCCTCGCAACAAATTCTCCATAATTTGCTTGGCCCGTTCTGTATCGATGGTGCCCACCAGAGGCATTACAGTAATTTTATCAAAGACTGGAATTAAAGGTGCAGAAAGCTCCTGAAGGGCAATTTTCTGAAGAGAAACTGTCTTTTCCCATGTAATGGAATAAATGCTGACAATTTCATTAGTGATCGGGGTTACCCATCCATCAAACTCCAATATGATGTCAAGCTGGTTATCCTTTGTGATGATCCCGCTTTCCTCCATTCTGTGAAACACAATGGTTGAAAAGGTATGAAGACCCTTGGTAACAAAGGTGAGCGGCCAGCCTAGACGTACGACTTTTTCTGCAAAGTCGGTTAAACGTGTATTATAGTCTTCCTTTAATCCTTTTATGTTCGCTATGATTAAATCGATAAACTCCCGACTTGTACTTGTAAATACCTGATCGGAAACAACCCTTACCACCCTGTCATCCGCAGTTTCCTTGGTTGTTTTGATCCATTCTTCGAGAATATCTAGTTTATTTGCCTCGATGAACTCAAAAATCAGCTTGTTCACCATATCCCCCCATTTCTGCCTTACAAAGTTTTTTTAATACCCTCTTCCTTATAAAGTTAAACATAATAAAAAAAATATGTTGAAATTATTCACTTCGTATAACTTGCCTTATTTTAATTTAATGATATCCTCGTGTTTCCGTCAAATATATTTACTTTCTTTCTTCTATTGTTACCTAATTTTAATATGGACTAAAAAGGTCTTTTTTTCTCACAACCTGTTTTTAAGTTCAAAAAAAACAAGCCTTGAACTTAAGCTTGTTTTTCCTTCTATTTTTCTGTAAATATTTTTTCGCATTCTCAGAGCAGAGACAAAAGACAAAAAAACGCCCTGTGTTGAATAGAGCGTGCAATCATTTAAAATTCAATAAGGCCTAAACTTATCTGAAGGGCTTCATCCACTTTCCCCATCATTTCGTCATCGAGATGGGTAATCTTATCGGTTAGGCGCTGTTTGTCAATTGTACGAATTTGTTCCAATAATATGACCGAGTCTCGTTCAAAACCGTAACGCTTCGCATCAATTTCAACATGCGTTGGCAGCTTCGCTTTTTGGATCTGAGCGGTAATGGCTGCAATAATTACTGTGGGACTAAACCGATTCCCGATGTCGTTTTGGATGACAAGTACAGGGCGGACGCCGCCTTGTTCAGAACCAACAACTGGGGATAGGTCCGCAAAATAAACGTCACCACGTTTGACAATCAACGGATTATCCTCCGCTAACTAAACGTTCGACTGTGTGTTCTGCCTCGTATTCTGCCTGAAATGCTTCTGATGCAATCGTTAGGTTGATTTTGGCCATTTCCATATAGCCGCGTCTCATCGATTCGCGAATTTGTCTCTTTTTCCTATCGCGCAAGTACATTTTAGTTGCCTGATAAATGAATTCACTTCGGTTGACGTTTTCCTGTTTTGCAAAGCCATCTAGTTCCATCAATAGATGCTGCGGTAACTTCACCAAGATCTCAGTTGTTGCGCTGGATTCAGACACAAACATACACCTCCACCATCATCACTACATACCGTCTAAATTCTTTGTTTCTCTACCATTTTTAATATTATCACTAAATCCGCCTGATGCAAAGGATATTCGGCAATTCTATTGTATTATCCGCCAAAAAATTAAACTTTTATGCACGATTCACTTATTATGGCATTGACAGAAAATACTTCCTACTTGGTCACGAGAGGGTTGATCAAGCCCACCGTTTCCCCATGTTCCTTATAAATCCTTGGGACTCTTGCAGAAATTAAACAGGGAACTTCGTAATTAATGGTCTCTAATTTTTTCGCAATCTCATCAACTGAAACCATGTCGGCCTGCTGTTTTCCAATTAAGGTCACCATTGTGCCGGCAGGAATCTCAAACGGGAGCCTGATCATGCATTGGTCCATACAGATTCTTCCGACAATCGGCGCCCTGATCCCCTCCACCAGAACTTCCTGGCCACCAAGACTTCTGATCCAGCCATCCGCATAGCCAATAGGGAGTGTGCCAATCCACTCATCCTCTTTCGCTTCATAGGTTGCTCCGTAGCTCACCTTTTCCCCTTTTTTCAGCTTCTTGACATGAACCAGCCTGGAGTGCAGGGAAAAGGCCTCATTCAGTTTAATCGGCAATTCAGGCTTTATTTCCTGCGATGGCGTCAGGCCATACATGACGATACCAAGCCTCACCGCATTAAACCGGGCAGAGCGGAACCTGAGAGCAGCGGCGGAATTGCTGCTGTGGACAAGCCGCGGGCGCTTCTTTAGCACACTCACCATTTCCTCGAACCGTTCCAGCTGCTGCTTGAAATAGCCGGTCTCCAGCTCGTCTGCTGTTGCAAAGTGAGTAAATATGCCATCCAGCCTCAGGCGGGAATCCTCGGCAATTGCGGCTTCAGTTGATATCAATTCTTCTGTTTCACGCATCCCAATCCGGCCCATTCCCGTATCAAGCTTGATATGAAGGGAAAGCTGCGAGCCGGGATGGAGGAATTCCCTTGCTTTTTGAAGCCAGTCCAGCTGGAAAACTGTCAGCGTAATGCTGTTGTCCGCTGCTAAATTAACATCCTCCGGCCTGCTTGCCCCCAGTACAAGGATTGGCTCGTTAATTCCCTTTCCCCTGAGGGAGAGCGCCTCATCCAAAAAGGCCACTGCCAGGATGGAGGCCCCTGCCTTCAATGCCGCTTTTGCAATCTGTATATCTCCATGACCGTAGGCGTTAGCCTTGACTACCGCCATGATCTGTACATCCTCGGGCAGGTTTTCCTTAACCCCTCTGACATTGGCTGCAATGCAGTCGAGATTGACCTCTGCCCATGTGTCCCGATAAAAACAACCTTGCTCAACCACTCATTACACTTCCTTTTAAATCCGTTCAAGCTTTTTTTCTTCCCCTATTATCAGACTACTTCTCAATAGTTGTCAAATCAGGAGGAATTTCAAAAAAAACAGGCCCTTTCTTGGAGCCTGTCTGCATTCCTCAACTTATTTCTCGACATCGCCTTGCACAGATTTGGCCACCATTACCATTTCTTCCGGTGATAAGTTCGAAGAAGCAAGCATATATTCAACACCCTGATGAGTCCACCTGATGCTATTTTCCGATTGCGCTCCAATTGTAAAGCCCAAGTCAACTATATTGCCGTTTACGGAAACTGGAGAGGCACCGTCATCCATCACACCCGCTTTTTCCTGGACCAAAGTATAGGATTTTTCACCGCCGTAGGTAAGTACAATGCGCTTGCCATTTGCGGTCTCCATCACCTTTTCATCCTTCAGAGTCACACCTGGAAGGTCGGCAACTGGATATTTGACAGTAAACTCTTTATCGCTACCAGCGGCCATTACAGGAACTTCGAGCTGGGAAGCCGTCATATTTTTCTTCATATCGAAGGCATCCTTGTCAAAGTCCGCCCCAATTTTGACATCAGAAAATTCGACTGTAACAAGGGCGTTCCGGTCAGAGTCCATCACTTTTACACTGACTGGAGCTAAATCTTTTTTATTCAGCTTGATTTCCTGGAGAGGAAGCATTTGACTATTTTGATAGCGTGTTTTTGTCTCGAAGACATAATGCTGCTTTGTCTCGGAGAACTTTGCTTCCTTATCCTCAAGGATATCCTGTACCAAAGACTCATACAGATAGGCCTGGCTGCTATTTTGCGGCCAGCTGCTTTGGAAACGGAAGCTTTTGTTTAGTGCAGGTGTTAAAACAAATACCCCGTCGTCGTTTCGAAGGATCATCTGGCTTTGGTCTTTCTGGGCATTTTTCAGGTTAACCCGATAATAATCCGGATCTTTATGCCAAATCTCCACCTCGTATACCTGCGGATCCGATCCCATTTGCAGAGTCATTTTCGCGTTAGCCTTATAGCTCTTGAGATCCGTCAGCGCTTCATCCAAATCCTTGACAACAGATTCCTGCGATTTAGCACCGCACGCAGCCAAAGCAAACATAACCATCAGCCCGGCGAGAAGCAGCATAAACCTTTTCTTCATTCCTTCAACCCCTTTTTTAGTCTTAGTTCAACGTGGAAAGGGAAAGAAAAGACAGTCCACAGCTATAATCCCGCCGCCTGGTCTTGTCTCCCCTGTTGCACTATGAATATATGAGACAACCTAGGGGATTATGACCCGTCCGATGACAAGCTTTAAAGATTTTGTATTTTTTCAATGACTACCTGAGCAGCTGCGTACTCACGGCAGTGCGTAATGGAGAGATGGACTCCTTCCGAAAAGGGTTTGGAAACAAAGGGCTTTCCTTCCGGAGTGGTTTCAATCTCGATATCCTGAAAAGACATCTGCTTGCCAATACCTGTCCCTGCAGCCTTTGAAAAGGCCTCCTTGGCTGCAAAGCGCCCAGCCAGGTACTCCGCTCTCCTCCTGCCTGAAAGGGTTTCAAAAAAACCCTTTTCTTTTTCAGTCAGAATCCGCTCAGGGAACTTCTCCTGCTTTTGGAGCAATTCGGATATTCTTCCTATTTCAACAATATCAATTCCAATTCCTTTTATCATTTTATCTCCTTCTAATTCTATGGCCGTCCGCATATAAAATCATGTATTGAAGGGACTCAGCCAAGTACTGGGGCAGCAGGCATTTCCGGACAATTTCTAAAAATCCTCAAAAAAAAGGCTTGCCAATAGTTTTTTCATGCCCAATAAGGCTATTCTTAATTATAAGAGTTTCCCAGGAGGTCCGTAAATGTTTACAAGAACCGAAAGCTTTAACGAATTCATCAGGTTTTACCCCGCTGTCACATTGATTATTTTGTTCAACCTTCTTATCTTCCTAATGACATCCCTTCCCATCTTGCCAGGGGATACCATTTTTGAAAGGCTGGCTGGAGTCAATCTCTATATTATGGAAGGCGAGGTTTGGAGACTGGCGACTCCCATTTTTGTCCATTCTGGGTTTCCCCACCTGTTGTTCAACAGTTTTTCCCTGGTTTTGTTCGGGCCTGCCCTGGAGCGCATGCTCGGCAAGGCTAAGTTTACAGCCATTTATTTACTGACCGGTATCTCTGCAAACGTCGCTACACTTTTCCTTGAACCCATGACCTACATTCATGTTGGATCCAGCGGGGCTATTTTTGGACTGTTTGGCTTCTATCTTGCTATGATTCTATTCCGCAGAGGCATGCTGTCAAAAGAAAATTCACAAACAGTCATGACCATCGCAGCCATAGGTGTCATTATGACCTTTGTTCAGCCAAATATAAACATAACAGCCCATATATTCGGCCTGATCGCAGGTCTGTTGATTGGAAGGCTGTTCCTTACTAAACTATAGCTGATGAGAAAAAAAGCGCCGGAAGGCGCTTTTTTAACTAAAATTTATACGGAAGGCTTTTATTGCAAGGGGCGAGCCTGATTTTCCCAAGCTTCGTTTCCCGCTTCGTGAGAATACCACTTGTATATGGATTCCACATCTTCTTCCTCAAGATCGACGACCTTCCCTCCCGAACCGCTGTGGCCAGATTTCACCATTGCCTGAATGGTAGCAAGCTGCGCCTGCCGCTGAAAGGGACTTTGTTTTATACTCATGGACTGTACTTTTGTTTTTTTCATAAAAACCGTGCTTTTAACAAGGCTTCGGTACCTTAATGTCAATATTCCGCTGTCCAGGCTCCATCCGGCATCTTTAAATTCCAGCCAGGACCAAAGCGCAGAGAAAGCCAGCAATAACAGGGACAGGAATCCCCATGGCCTGAAAAACAAACTTGTTGCTAACACAATTGGGACCGTAATGATCAAGCCTTTCAGCAAATAGCGCCTGAAGGCTCTTGGCGGTGCCGCCTTAAAATAAGGTTCAAACTGATAATCTTTCAAACATGGCTCAAGCAATTCAGCGATTTTTCGTTTTTTGGCGATTGGAAGAATAAGAACCTTGGAGCTCTCTTCATTGGCAGAAGAACCTCCTGCACTTTCAACAAAAGCAGAGGCTAATCCAAACAGCTGCCGTATCGGATTTTCGCTGATTCGAACGGCCTGGATCCTGTTTAATGGAATCGTGAACTGCCGCTTTTCAAGCAGCCCCCTGGTAATCACCAGATCATGATCCGCTTTAACAACCGAAAAACCTGCATATTTAACCATAGTACCAGCAAAGCTGATCAACCAGGCCAGCAGGAAGCCGCAGAACATGACAAAGGAGATAAATATCACACCATTGGCTGCAAATTCCTCGAACCCTTGGAATACTCTCTCGTAGGGAATAAATTCCTCGAATTGAAGGATAAAAGCAATGACTGCCGACAGGACAACCCCTACTCCCCCGGAGGTGGATGCTAGCAGGATCAGCTCACCCTGGGATATTTTATAAACGTGGGTACCCTCGCTTGGCTGCGCCTCGTTCTCCATTCCGTTTTCGTTTTGTCTTTCCCGTTTTTTTATTGAGACGAGCACCTTTTGAATCTGGCTCGCTTCTTCCTTCGTAATCGCAGTAAGGACTGCCTCAGAATCTTCCATCCCCATTGCTCCTGACCCGGCTGTTTCCACCTTTACTTTTACAAGTCCAAATGGCCTTTGTAAGATCCCTTGGGAAACATCCAGGCTCTGAATCCGCTCAAAAGGGATGTATCGCTTCTTTCTGATAAAAATTCCATACTCGATCCGCAGCTCGCCATGTTCAATGCGATATGTGAACCGAACCCACGAGAGAATACCAAAAACCAGGACAAGGACAAGGACACTTACAGAACCGATTAAATAAACTAAATCCCACCCGTTGCCCCGGCTCCCAAAGACGACGAAAACAACGAATGGAATAATCAATTCCTTCAGTTGTTTAAGCGTGTTGACTAAAGCTGCGATTGGGTGCAGTCTCTTCGGCTCAGACATCATCATCAGCCACCCTTGCAAGCCTTGAAATGGAAACGCGTAGCTCCTCTGCCTCCTCCACATCAAGAGCTGGAATTTCATGAACAGTTGCCGCTGTAGAAATGGTCACAGTCGACAGCCCATACTTTCTTAAAAGGGGTCCTTGCTGTGTGTCGACATGCTGCACTCTCACCATTGGAACTAATGTTCTTTTTATGATAAAGACTCCCCGCTGAAGTTCTATTTCCTGTTCCCTCAGCTCATACCTCCACCGTTTCCATCGCAGGCCCGGGAAAACCAGAACGAAAAGGTAGGCATAAACCACACATAGTGCAATAACCCCCAAAGTGATCCATAATGGCCAATCAAAAAGTACAGCTAGCGCCAAAAGTCCAGCGCCAATGAACCAGATAATCAGCGAATGAATGCCGCCGGATATTCTCCATACAGTCAGTGCACGTTCGGATATTCTAGTTTGCGGCTCAGGAATCATATGGACGCCCTCCTGTATTTCCAAATAATGATATCTTCCTCAGTATACATTATCCTACATGTGCAGAGGTTTGTTTTCCACTAAATTGTGATTTTCATGATTCCCGGTTTTTATATCAGCCTGAGACTCGCCTGGTTGATCATTTCAACTCCGTCCATTTGCCTTAAATCTTTCGAAAGCCTGAACAGGGCCTCATCCTTCCTTTTTGCTTCAATCATACAGTGTATCTCCGGAACAGATCCTTTAATTTTCTCTAAAAACCTCATAAACATGGACGCGTCGATATGGTCGGCATGAGCCCGGAAATCCTTTTCAGATCTCGGACTTGAGATATGCATCTTAATCGGGAGGAGGGAATGCTCCCAAGTCTGCTTGATTCTTTCCCATTCCTGCTCCCAGTCTTCATTTTCAAAGTGTGCAAGATGGTGATGGTAATCGAATACCAGAGGAATTCCCAGCTTTTCACATAGATACAAGGTGTCCTGAATGGTAAATGAGGTGTCGTCATTTTCAAGCATGATCATGGACTGCAATGATTGAGGGATCAGCCCCCAATTATGGATAAATTGTTCAAGCGCCTTTTCCTTATCCTGATAAGCACCGCCAACATGAAGGACACAACGGTGCTGCGGATCAATTTCCATTCCCTTTAGAAGCGCCTTATGCATGGCAAGTGTTTTGACAGACATATTGAGCGTATCCGTATTGGTCGTATTCAAGAGAACAAAGTGATCCGGATGAAAATCAACCCTTATCTGTGAGGTCTTTAAATACTCAGCAATGTCTTTTAAGGGTCTTTTGAGTGCTTTCATATAATTCCAGTCAGGAAGCTCCTGATGATTGGCAAGCGGGACCAGCCTGGAGCTGAGCCTAAAAAATTCAATATCATTGGCTTTATTGTGTTTGAGCAGTCTTAGACAGTTTTCCAAGTTTGATGCTGCGATTCTTTCCAGCTTCTGAATTGCAGCATCCCGGTCTTTTATCCCCTGAAATTGCTTAAAGGTCATCGTTTGAGAGGGAGAGCAATTCTGGAGCTCAACACTCATCGCAACATAACCAAGCTTCACAATGGTCATACAGTTCCTCCTGTGCTCTTTTACCTGTAGTATTCCAATAGAATGAATTAAAATAGCCCTTTTAAAAGCAAAAAAAGAGAGCATGGAACCATGCTCTCTTGGCTTTTCGGAGGATAACTCCCTTTATCTAGGTGTGCGGGAAGGCTTTCCGCCTGTCCGCTTCGTTGCAGTACGCGGCTTATAATTTTTGTTTCTGTTATAGTCCTGGCTTCTTCTGCGGTCCTGAGGTTTTTTGTCCCTGCGCTGAGGAAGAGGCTTTTCTTCCGTCAGTTTGACCGGTGTATTGTCAGGCTCCTTCGTCAGCATCTTCAATACAGAAGCAACAACTGTAACCGCATCATGATCGCGGAGTAACTCCTCTGCTGCCTGGCGATAAAATTGAAGATTATTGGATTCAATTGTTTGAACAATTTTATCCAAAACCGCTCTTTGCTGTCCTTCAAGAGCCTGGTCAAGAGTTGGCGCATTCATGCGTTCCATTTTTCTCTTTGTTGTCCGTTCAACAACTGACAAGTAGGACTTCTCCCTTTGCGTTACAAATGTCAATGCCATCCCTTGTTTTCCAGCACGTCCTGTCCGGCCGATACGGTGTACATAGCTTTCTGGATCCTGCGGGATATCAAAGTTATAAACATGGGTTACACCTGAAATATCAAGTCCGCGGGCAGCAACATCTGTTGCTACAAGAACATCAATTGAACCTTCCTTAAACTTGCGGAGCACGGACATTCTCTTTGCCTGTGTCAGGTCGCCATGGATGCCTTCTGCGGTGTATCCTCGCAGGTTCAGTGCTTCTGCAAGCTCATCAACCCGGCGCTTTGTGCGTCCAAAAACGATAGCCAGTTCCGGTGACTGGATGTCAAGCAGTCTGGTCAGTACATCAAACTTATTCTTTTCCTGAACCTCTACATAGTATTGCTCAATTAAAGGAACCGTCATTTCACGTGCCTTCACACGGATAATTTCAGGGCTTTTCATGAAACGTTCTGCAATCTTCTGGATCGGTCCCGGCATTGTAGCTGAGAACAGGAGTGTCTGGCGCTCTTCAGGGATCTTGGCAAGAATATTTTCAATATCCTCAATGAATCCCATATTCAGCATTTCATCCGCTTCATCCAAAATTACTGTATGAACTGTGTCGAGTCGAATCGTCTTCCTGTTAATATGATCAAGAAGGCGTCCTGGTGTGCCGACAATGATATGCGGACCTTTTTTCAAAGCACGGATTTGGCGGTTGATATCCTGGCCGCCATAGATAGCAAGTACGCCCAGTCTTTTTCCAGAACCAATTTTATAGAGCTCTTCTGAAACCTGTACAGCCAATTCACGTGTTGGAGCTATGATAATCCCCTGGATCTGATTTTTTTCTTTGTCGATCTTATCGATAAGCGGAATACCGAACGCAGCAGTCTTTCCGGTACCTGTCTGGGCCTGGCCGATAAGGTCTATATTCTTAAGGCTCCTAGGAATTGTTTCTGACTGAATTGGTGTTGCCTCTTCAAAACCCATTTTTTTTAAGGACTTTAATGTTGCGGGGCTAATGCCCAGTTCTTCAAACATTGTCAAGTTTGTTCATTCTCCTTTTTCTTGTTCAAATATTTATATTACTTCATAAGTGGCTGTTTAAGTAGATCTCGGTCATTGCCGTATCTGGTGAAATTGTACACCTTAGTAGAGGGTCGGTGCCAGCACGCTTCAGAATCCAAGCAGGGCTGGCCTTCCGGAGCGCATTTCAGGTAGTAGCAAAAAAGACATTCTCTAATCGAGAGAGCATGTCATTTACAGGATTTTCTTACGTAGACACTTGTTGTTAATCTTACCACCTGTAGGAAGGGAATGCAATTCGGAGCGCCCCCCTTATTCACCACATATGCAAAGGGCTTTTATTTGTAAGCGGTATAAACAGCCTGGGATTGGTGTTTCCATCCTTCCGCTTGCCATTTGTAATTGGCAGGATTTATCAAAAAACTTTTCCTATACTCTTATAAATCCTTCCCTATTCTATCCTATTTCACACTAATTATCACGAAAAAAGCCGGCATGCAAGATCCACTGGCTTAGGATTGGCCGTTTCATTTTAGCATAACGAAAGGAGCCCCTGTCAAAAAGCTGACAGAGGCATTATTTTATTGCAAGGAAGCAACCGCATCTTCCAGCTTCATGCCGCGTGAAGCTTTTACAAGCACAAGCGTCTCACTTGTGGTCAATTTCTTGAGTTCGTTTATTAACCCTTCTTTGTTTCTAAAAGAAAAGACACGATTTTCACCCAGGTTATTTCTTGCCCCCTGAGCGATAAAATCCCCCAGTCTTCCAAAGGTCAGAAGAAAATCAATGGCCCTAGCGTCAATTGATTCGCCAATCTGATAATGGTATGCTTCCTCTTCCGGTCCGAGTTCAAGCATATCCCCAAGAACAAGGATTTTCCGGCTGTAACCGGACAGGTTTGAAACTAATTCAATGGCGGCCTTCATCGATGTGGGACTTGCATTATAGGCATCATTAATGATTCTTTCACCTTTTGCCCCCTCAACAAGTTCCATTCTCATATTTGTAAGCTTAAGTCCCTCGAACCCTTTATTCATCTGCCCAAAAGAAATACCAAAGAAATTGGCGGCAAGCATGGCGGCAAGGGCATTCAAAATATTGTGGGTTCCCAGGACAGGCAAATCAAAAGATTGTTCGCCAAGATTAGTCGTAAAAATATTTCCGCTGGCGGTTGGCACAATTTCGACTGGATGCAAATCATTCCGGGAAGATTTCCCGAAGGTTTTTAGCTGGCCTTTTCCGCTGTATCCCTCCAGCCTTTCCTGAAGCAATGGCTCATCACCATGAAAAATAATAAGCCCTTCTTCCTTAAGACCCTGTATGATTTCAAGCTTTGCATCCGCGATCGCTTCTCTTGAACCGAGATCAAGCAAATGGGATTCCCCTATATTGGTAATAATGACCGCATCCGGCCGAGCCAATTTCGTCAAAAACTCAATTTCCCCCTTGCTGCTCATCCCCATCTCGAGTACAGCAACTTCAGTATCCTCCTCAAGACGCAGTATGGTCAGCGGAAGCCCTATATGATTATTGAAGTTCCCTTCTGTTTTCTGCACTTTGAATTGCAGACCCAGCAGGCTGGCTGCCATATCCTTGGTAGTCGTCTTTCCATTGCTTCCAGTAATTCCAAGAACCTTTACACCGAGTTCGTTGCGATAGTTTCGTGCAAGCTCCTGCAGCGCAGTCAGTGTATCTTCAACGATGATGATTGGCATGTGTTCGGGAGGATTAGGTACATCCTTTTGCCAGAACGCGGCACCGGCACCTTTTTTAATGGCATCTTCCACAAAGCGATGGCCGTCAGCATTTTCCCCTTTAAAAGGAACAAATAAATTTCCTGGTTCAATTTTACGAGAGTCAATAGAGACGCCCTTGACCTCGGCCTGGCTAAACTGGGAAATGTCATTCACCGTGGTAACCATCCGGGAAATTTCTGCAAGTGATTTTTGTATCATAGCGACTCCTCCTAAAACAATACCTGGCATGACAGAACACGGCCAAGAACAGCGTACGCCCCTTCACTAGCCGTGTTCATTCAGGTTTAAAAAGTGTATTTAATCTTTTGTTTTTCCTCATGGCGCTCAATCGCGAGCTCCACAAGCCGCTCAATCAGCTGAGGGTATTCCATTCCGGTATGTTTCCACATCAGCGGGAACATGCTGAATGGAGTAAAGCCCGGCATTGTATTGACTTCATTGATTAGCAGCTGTCCATCCTTGGTTAGGAAGAAATCAGCTCTTACCAGACCCGAACAATCGAGTGCCTTGTAAGCTTTTACCGCTTGTTCCTTCAGGTCTTGATACTCATTCTCCTCAATCTCGGCCGGTATGACCAAGGCTGTATCACCATCTTCATACTTTGCCTTGTAATCATAGAAATCCTTCTTAGGAACAATCTCCCCAGCCACTGAACATTCCGGATGATCATTCCCCAGAACACCGATTTCAATTTCTCTCGCTGTAACACCCTGCTCAATGATAATTTTGCGGTCAAACTGAAACGCCTCTTTAAAGGCTTCTTCCAGTTCGGCACGGTTTGTACATTTGGAAATCCCGACACTTGAACCAAGGTTTGCTGGTTTTACGAAGGATGGATAGCCAAGCTTTTCTTCCACCTGGCTGTACGCCTTTTCCGGATCAGCTTCCCACTCGCTGCGGATATAGGAAACGTAATCAACCTGGGCGAGTCCTGCCTGTGCAAAGATATTTTTCATGATTACTTTATCCATTCCGGCTGCCGAGGCGAGGACTCCATTTCCAACATACGGAAGGTTCAGTAATTCAAGCATCCCCTGTACAGTTCCATCCTCTCCATTGGGCCCATGAAGAAGGGGAAAAATAACATCAAGAGTGCCAGCGGAGCCTGAATCCTCTGCCTGGAACATCGATGGATTAAAAGCAGGCGAAGGAAGAGCCGCTGTCGGTGAGAATTCCAGCTGCTTAATGTTTTCAGCAGGCGCACTGAGCTGCGGGCCTTTTATCCACTGCCCATCTTCGGTTATGTAAATAGGATGTATTTCAAATTTTTCAAAATTCAATGCCTTAGTGACAGCCAGTGCTGTCTGCATGGATACTTTATGTTCAGCTGACTTGCCGCCGTATAGCAGCCCTATACTTGTTTTCATTGTTACGTACCTCCATTTTTCCGCATCTAAACAGGCATGCATCCCCCTCTCCAGGACCGCACTGGCCCGGAAGGAAATCCAGGAGGCAAATTGCCTGTCAATGTCTGAATTAAAAATATTAATGGACCTTCCTTTTCACTACTCACCTATTTTACCATTATCTATTTAAAATAAGGGAGAGATATCCTGACGAAAATCATATTATCTGCTCAAACACCACAGGGTTACTATTTCCTCTTTTTATTGTATGAAACCCCTGGCTTGCTCGACAACCTGAAGAAAGCAGGAAAATCCAATCAAATTTGCCGTTCAAATTATTTTATTATTCTGCGATATTAAATTACTATTCACAAATAAACAGACCCCATGTATAATCCACGTAACGAAAACAATTGTATTTTTTAGGAGGACACCATGAAACAGCTCGGCCTTTTGCCTAAAATCATTCTTGCAATGGCACTGGGAGTAATGGCAGGATCATTTTTTCCAGGTTGGATAATCAGGGTCTTTGCAACTTTTAACGGCATTTTTGGAAACTTTCTTGGCTTTGCCATTCCATTAATTATTATTGGATTTATTGCACCAGGTATAGCTTTACTGGGCAAGGGAGCTGGAAGAATGCTTGGCCTTTCTGCCGGCATTGCCTATGCTTCCACCATTGGAGCAGGTCTATTGGCCTTTTTATCAGCCTCCGCCCTTTATCCTGTTTTGCTAGAGAAACAAAGTTTAGCTGATTTTGAAAACCCGGAGGAAGCTTTATTAAAGCCCTATTTCCAAATCGACATGCCTCCTGTGATGGGAATCATGACGGCTTTGCTGCTCGCCTTTACGCTCGGACTTGGCCTGGCCGCCATAAAAGGGACTGCCCTTCAAAAAACCCTTGAGGACTTCCGGCAAATCGTTGAAAAAGTAATTGAGAATGTCATCATTCCGCTTCTTCCCATTCACATCTTTGGAATCTTTGCCAACATGACCCAAGGGGGACAGATTTCCGCTATTATGGGGGTATTTATTAAGGTATTTATCATGATTATCGCTCTCCATCTAATCTATTTATTTGTCCAGTACTTCGCTGCAGGTGCTGCAGCCAAAAGAAATCCTTTTAAAATGATGAAGGAAATGCTTCCCGCCTATATGACGGCATTAGGCACACAATCGTCGGCATCAACGATCCCTGTTACCTTAAAACATGCTAAAAGAATTGGTGCAGACGGGAAGGTCGCAGATTTTTCTGTTCCTCTTCTGGCTACTATCCACTTATCCGGCAGCACCATTACGCTTGTCAGCTGCGGAATGGCCGTCATGCTGCTTCATGGCCAGGAGGCTGCTTTACCTAACATGCTGCCCTTTATTTTAATGCTCGGCATCACGATGATTGCCGCACCGGGCGTACCGGGTGGAGCAGTCATGGCCGCGCTCGGGCTTTTAGAATCCATGCTTGGATTCAGCCCTACGATGATTTCCCTGATGATTGCCCTTTACCTTGCTCAGGACAGCTTCGGAACGGCCTGCAATGTGACAGGGGACGGCGCCCTGACGGTGTTAATCGATAAGCTGAGCGGAAAGGACAGGAAAGGCAAGCCACAAGGAAAGGCTGCATAGCCTGGACGATTAGACCCAAGAACGGTCTAAGCGTTTATTTTTTTACAATAACTCTATATTGGGATGGCCGACTTGATAGAAACCATGAAGAGATCTTCCGTTAACTGGATTTCACCCTCCTCGCAGACAAAGAAAAGAAGCATAAGAGTAACAGCTTCTTTATAAATGCACACAAAAGAACCGTCCTGCCTTTTTAGCAGGACGGTTTTCATTCAGGCATAACGGAACACTTGGGGGTCAATCTCCCTGCAGGCTCCATTCCTTCAATTTTTTATCAAAGACAAGCTTCCCATCACACGGTTTTTTCCCTGCCTGGGAAAATTCCTCATACATATCGTCCATATTTGAGAAATCGCCAATGATCCAAATCGGAACTTCCATCCGGTTTCGGTTCTGTTCCACATTTTTCAGTGAAAATACGGCGCCTTCCTTCAGAGCCGGAGTCAAGGAACGTAAGATGTCCTTGGTTACATTTGGATAGATCCGTTTTTTACGGATGCCAAGAAGATTTTTTTCAGGCTTAAGGATCCCCAGCTTCCAGGAAATAACCTGGCTGAGCATTCTGAAAAAATCATTTAAATTTCGGTAATATGTTTTGTTGAACCAGCCGTCATCGTGGGAAAGATAGACAAATCTGTTTCCAAGCTGATTGTAGAAGGGAATCTTCAGGTGATGTTTTATATGCCCTAGATATAAAATTTCCGCGATCTCCTGGGCGGTCAACACATTCAGGCCCTCTTCCTCCTCGAAATCAATCCAGCAGAAATCTCCATAGCTGGATATTTCCTCTTCCAACAGCTTGTTAATTCCTTCTTCAGGTACGTATTCTAGCAGTGTATGCCGATTAAATTCTCCGTCTTCGTAGCGGTGCTTCAGGAGCAGCAGGTTATTCAGGGAGTCTGAAAGAGACCGGGAGAACTCAATAAATCCAATTCCACATGATAATACATATTGATCCCGGTCATTTAAATGGACATATATGAGATCTTGATTCTTCTTCAAAGCTTATTACCCCCTGAACATATTTCTAAGTTGAACCGGCGCTCACCGTCATTTTTC
Source organism: Mesobacillus foraminis (assembly GCF_004340465.1). Taxonomy (GTDB): domain Bacteria; phylum Bacillota; class Bacilli; order Bacillales; family Cytobacillaceae; genus Mesobacillus_B; species Mesobacillus_B foraminis. The sequence continues at coordinate 24,414 of NZ_SLVV01000022.1, forward strand.
CTTAATAATAGACAATTTTCCAGTAAATTGTCCGAGTTAAAACAGGTCTGTATGTATCATGTTCTATTTTAACAAATAAATCCAGAAAAATCCCTTTTGGAAACCCTGATTTCTAGTTATCGTACTCTGCTAAATGACCTTCAGACAATATTGAGCCTTATTTCCAATATTTTTGGGAACCAATTTCGAATATTGGATTCTCATAACCCTTTTATTTCATTATAATATGGGTGGCTATATAAGCAATAAAGCTGGTCGAAAGGAGCGTGAGCCGGTTGATTAAAAACATGACAGAAAACCAAATCACATTGCACATCATTAAATCCTTAAAAGAAAATAAGAAAAAAGAATTTGAATCCATCCTTGATGAACTGCAGCCTTATGACATTGCCAGGATATATGATGATCTTCCGGATAAGCACAAAACACGTTTCCTGCTTTTCTTAAATACTGATTTACTTGCGGATTTAATCCAAGAATTGAATAAAGAAACACAGCTGGAGGTATTAAACAAGCTAGGTATCGAGAAAACAGGCAAAGTACTCGACACCATGGATAATGATGACCTCGCCACCCTGCTGGACGATCTTTCCCCTGAAAAAATCTCTTCCCTGTTAGCTGGAATGAAAAAGGAAGAATCTAAAATTGTTCAGGACATTATGAACTATCCGCCCGAGACAGCCGGGCGCCTAATGACAAACCGGCTTGTCTGGATCCGCAACTATTATAGTGTCAAGGAAGCAGTTGAGAAACTCAAAATCTTTGCGGAATTTGCAGAGACATTGAACTATCTTTATGTCGTGGACCAGGAGAGGAAACTCGTTGGAGTTGTCTCCTATCGGGACTTGCTGATTTCAGAGCCCAACGAAATTGTTCGGAACATCATGTTTGAACGGGTCATATCGGTTCCGGCAGCCATGGACCAGGAAGAAGCTGCCCGCATGATTGAGCGCTACGATTTTCTTGCCATTCCGGTTGTGAGTGAAGAGAATGTACTGCTCGGCATCGTTACCGTCGATGATATTCTTGACGTTGTGATCCAGGAAGCCAATGAGGACATTGAGAAGCTTTCTGCTTCCGGTAAATCCATTGACTTCGAAACAAAGACATTTGTAGCAGCCTACCGCAGGCTCCCTTGGCTGATACTTCTGTTGTTTATCGGCCTTGTCTCGGGTAAAATCATCAGCAGTTACCAGGAGACACTGAATCAAGTAGTCGCCCTCGCTTTTTTTATGCCAATGATTTCCGGCATGACAGGAAACACCGGAACCCAGTCTCTTGCCGTTGTGGTAAGGGGACTTGTCTCGCATGACCTCGATAAAGGGACACTTCTCCGCCTGGTTTGGCGTGAATTTGGAGTAGGACTGATCATCGGTTTGACATGCGGTGTTTTAATCTCCATCATCGCCTATCTATGGCAGGGAAATGCAATCCTGGGACTTGTAGTGGGTGTTTCTCTGCTATTGACCTTAATCATTGGAACGTTGGCAGGCACCGTCATCCCACTCATTTTATATCGCCTGAATATCGATCCGGCCATCGCATCGGGACCATTGATTACAACCTTGAATGATATCTTTTCCCTGGTTACTTATTTTGGGATCGCATCCGCTTTCCTCCACCTCATCATTTAAAGACACATTTTTTGTGTCTTTTTTTGGAACCTTTCTCTTTTGATGCTCGTCTATTCTATAGAAAGAAAATGAACTATGAGAATATTCCTGGTCCGGTTGCATAAGATGATAGAGGAAAATTTCACATCCCCCTAAGCAGGTGTATGAATATGGATAAGCCCGATAAGAAGTCCGATAAATTTGACTGGACACTGACCTTAATTCTATTAATCTTGTTTCTCGTCAGCTGTGCAGCCATTTATAGTGCTCAAAACACAGGCCAATATGAAGAAAATTTTTTATTCAAACAAATTTTTTGGTATGTTGTAGGCGCAGGAATCATTAGTGTTACGATGTTTTTTGACAGCGAGGACTTTCAGAAACTGGCCTGGATATTTTATGGATTTGGGGTTTTATTGCTCGTTGCCCTTTTTTTAGCTCCATCAGGAATTGCACCCTATATAAATGGTGCAAAGAGCTGGTTTGTCATTGAGCCGATTGGTTCCATTCAGCCTTCTGAATTCATGAAAATATTTCTAATCATTGCCTTAAGCCGTGCCATCGTCTCCCACAACCAGCATACAGATGTTAAGACGATTAAGTCCGATCTCTCCCTGTTTTTAAAGCTGGGACTCATTACAGCTTTGCCTCTTGGACTGATCATGCTGCAGCCCGACCTTGGGACAGCCCTGGTGGTTCTCTCCATTTTTACCGGCCTAATCCTTGTGTCGGGTATATCCTGGAAGATTATTCTTTTGGTATATGGTTCAGGCGCTGCTCTTGGCTCCTGGCTGATTTATATGGTGATCTGGAAGCCTGAATTCCTGCAGAAATACTTACACGTGAAAACCTACCAATTTGGGCGCATTTATGCATGGCTGGATCCGGAAAGCTATCAGGACAGCACAGGGTACCATCTCGTAAAATCCCTAATGGCTATTGGTTCTGGAACCATAATGGGCAAAGGACCTGGAGAGAGACAGGTTTATCTCCCAGAAAGCCATACCGATTTCATTTTTAGCGTAATTGGTGAAGAATATGGGTTCATTGGCGGGAGCATCGTTATTTGTATCTTCTTTATGCTGATTTACCACCTGACCAGGACAGCTCTTGACACCCTGGAGCCATTTAATACTTATATCTGTACAGGAGTCATCAGCATGATTACCTTTCATGTTTTCCAAAACATTGGAATGACCATACAGGTGCTCCCCATCACTGGCATTCCGCTGCCATTTATCTCCTACGGCGGAAGTTCTTTAATGGGCAACATGCTCGCAATGGGCTTAATTTACAGCATTCGTTTCCACCATAGAACCTATATGTTCTCCTCCGGTCCGGGTCCCCGAAGACAATTCAATCCGGGTAAGGGATTTGGTGCATGACTTGCACGCAAATTTTCCCAAACAAAAAAGCTCGATCTCAGTTTGAGATCGAGCTTTTTGGCATGATTCACGAAAAGCTATCAATGAAAAAAATCACCATAAAAAGAATAAAGGCATAAAAACTAAGATGCAATAGAACAGTCGTAAAAAAATCCTTCAATCTTTCAAATGGCAGGGTATTGGTTTTTCTTACTCGTGCCCTCATTGATATCCTCCTTCAAACCCAGTGCACCGGCATCTTTGAAAATATCATAACACAAACAGGATTGCTTGTATGCAGGAAAGCAGATCGGAGGAAGGCCACGGCTGAAGTAATTAGGTTCATAGTGTATAACCTATTATTTATATCGCCTGAACCATTAATAAAAGAAACGTCCACAGTGAATTGGCCAGGTGACTACTTGTTTCCGTAACGTTTTGGTTCATGTTCCTCTCTTGAAAAACCGCGCCAATTCATTACAGATGTACTCCAATGTACTTCAGGGCACCCTTCACCCCCTAGTGTTTTGCAAAAAGCCATAACCAATAGTAAAGCCCCTTATTAAAAGGGGGTTAACAGGTAAACTTATAAAATCTGACAAGGAACTCTATGCTTTTTCCATACGCTTTCCATTGATGAATGTTTCACGGGGAACATTGTATAATTTTGGAGAATAGGCCCGATGAATCCGAACTAATTTCCTTCTCTGACTACAGACTTGGACAAGGCACTTTCAGATTCAGTTTCAATATACACTTTCCTGCTCGGCATCGCCAGTGAAACTCCCTCATTTGAGAGGATATCCATTATCTCAAAATTGATTTCTTCTTTTATCCTTAAATATTCTGCCCAATTGGTTGTGTTCGTAAAGAAATAAATGAAAATCTCAAAACCATCTTCCTTATACTGATCAAAATTCACCAAGATTGTTTCAGGGTGGATTTCATGATGATTATTTAATAGATAGCGAATCTGCTTGACTACATTTTCAAATCTATCTTTAGGGGTCTCGTAAGTCACACGCAAATTAAAGGAAATTTGCCTTTTCCCCATTTTACTCCAGTTTGTAATAGATTCGTTTGCCAATGTAGCATTCGGCACCGTTACAACCGCCTGGGAGAAGGTCCGTACCCTTGTGCTTCGGAAGCTGATGTCCTCCACCGTTCCTTCCACACTTGGGGTCATAATCCAGTCCCCAATGGTAAAGGGCTTTTCTGTAATAATAATAATTCCACCGAATAAGTTCCCGAGAGCATCCTTTGCAGCTAAAGCAAAGGCAAGTCCGCCTAGTCCCAGACCAGCTACAAACCCATTTACGTCATAATCAAACTCTTGTGCAATGACACTCAGACTGATGGCAACAATGATAAATCGCAATGCCTTTGATAAAAAAGGAATCAATATTTGGTCGATTTCAATATTGTATTTTTCATTCACCTTGGAAAAGAGCAAAGACGACGATGACGAAAGGTTATATAATCCCCAGGAAATCAGGAAGATAACCGTAGATCGAATAATATCCAGGAAAAGCGGATTATGTTGATTAAAGTAAGGAAAATAATCAGCAGCGACATATACCCCGATAATGATGAACAGCCATTGAATTGGCTTTTCGAATGCGAGGAAAATATGAGAAATAAACTCAGGTGCCTTTTTGCTCAGCTTGATCAGCAAAGAATAAATATATTTTGAGAAAATCCTTCTAAAAACCAGAAATATAAGCAGGATCCCGATTGAAATCCCCAGCATCTTCAAAAACTCATATGAAAAAAATACTTCCCAGGACAATTTCACTTACCTCCTAATAAAAACTATTCCTTATCATACCATACTAATTTTACAAGAAAATTAAAATTAGCCTAAATCCGCCTAAAAGGATAAAAAGCCCTAGCCAAAATGGAGAGGACTACTACGCTTACTTATAGATTGGTCAGTGCCTCGGGGCCCAAAGGATAATGGATACTCCAATGATACAGATAGCAGCGCCAAGCCAATCATAAAAATCAGGTGCCTTCTTGTCTACACCCCACCCCCATAATATTGACAGAACAATAAATACTCCTCCATAAGCCGCATAGACCCTTCCAAAGGACGGGAATTTCTGCAGCGTCGGAATAATCCCATATAAAATTAAGATCAGGCTGCCTGCTAGTCCATACCAGGACGGTTTCCCTTCGCGAAGCCAAAGCCAGACCAGATAGCCTCCGCCAATTTCAGCCAGTCCTGCGAACAAAAACAATAGGATTGTATAAACCATTAGTCCCCTTTCCATTCCAATTGTCATTAGAATTGATCATAAAAATAAATCCCCGTAACCATCAGGTAACGGGGATTTCTCAGCCAGAGTCACTTCTTACTCAACTGTAACGCTCTTTGCCAGGTTTCTAGGCTTATCGACATCACAGTCACGATGCAGGGCTGCATAGTAAGCGATTAGCTGCAATGGTACAACAGAGATAAGGGGTGTTAATAAATGGTGAACTTCAGGAATGACGAAGCGGTCGCCTTCCATTTCAAGTCCTTCCATCGAAATAATACAAGGATTGGCACCGCGCGCGACTACTTCCTTCACGTTCCCGCGGATGCTCAGGTTTACAAAATCCTGGGTCGCTAAGGCAATAATCGGAGTTCCTTCCTCAATCAAAGCAATGGTTCCGTGCTTTAGCTCACCTCCGGCAAATCCTTCTGCCTGGATATAAGAGATTTCTTTTAATTTCAGCGAGCCTTCAAGTCCGACATAAAAGTCAATTCCGCGGCCGATGAAAAATGCGTTCCTGGTAACTGAAAGATACTCGCGGGCAATGCTCTCAAATTCCTCTTTTGAGTCACAAAGAGCTTCCATTGCACTTGCAACAATTCCCAGTTCTTTTACCAAGTCAAGGTCTGTTTCAATCCCCTTGCTTCGGCCTGACACTTGCGCAAGAATGGCCAGTACAGCCAACTGTGCCGTATATGCCTTAGTAGAAGCAACAGCGATTTCTGGTCCAGCATGAAGCAGGAGAGTATAGTCTGCCTCACGTGACAATGTTGAACCTGGAACATTGGTAATCGTTAAAGCTTTATGTCCCAATTCCTTTACTTGGACAAGCACCTGGCGGCTGTCTGCAGTTTCCCCGCTTTGAGAAATGAAGATGAATAATGGTTTTTCTGACAGCAAAGGCATATTGTAGCCAAATTCACTTGAGATATGAACCTCGACCGGGATTTTTGCCATTCTTTCAATGAATTGTTTCCCTACGAGGCCTGCATGATAGGAAGTCCCTGCAGCGATTATATAGATACGATCTGCGTCTTTCATCGCACTCAGAATATCTTCGTCAATCTTCAATGATCCATTTTCAGCCTGGTAGTTCTGTATAATGTTACGTACCACAACTGGCTGTTCATCGATTTCTTTCAGCATATAATGCGGATATGTTCCTTTTTCAATATCGCTGGCATCCAGTTCCGCTGTGTATGGTTCACGGGTGATAGTCTCACCATCAAGATTCTTGATGACTACTCCGTCTTTGGTCACTAGAACAGTTTCTTTATCCATCAGCTCTACATATTTATCTGTCACTTGGAGCATAGCCATTGCATCACTTGCAACTACATTAAATCCAAAGCCCAGACCGACCAGCAATGGGCTTTTATTTTTAGCCACATAGATGGTTTCTTTGTCTTGGACATCGATTAGAGCGAGCGCATAAGAACCATGTAAAAGGGTCAGCGTTTTACGGAACGCCTCTTCAACACTTAAGCCTTCATTCGCGAAAAGTTCAACCAGCTGAACGATGACCTCTGTATCGGTTTCACTTTTTAATGGAACATCCTGCAAATACTCACGCTTTAAGATGTCGTAATTTTCAATGACCCCATTGTGAACCAGCGTAAATCTGCCAGAGTTGCTTTGATGCGGGTGGGAATTCACCTTGCTGGGAACACCATGAGTTGCCCAGCGGGTATGGCCGATTCCTGTATTTGCCAGTACTTCCTCATCAACCGCAGACCTTAAGTCTGCAATACGTCCTTTTTCTTTAAAGACATGGACGCCGCCTTCATTGACGACTGCAATCCCGGCAGAGTCATATCCCCGGTATTCAAGCTTTTCCAAGCCTTTTAATAAAATTTCTTTTGAATCATTATATCCAATATATCCAACAATACCACACATAACTTCTGTTCCTCCCGATTATAAGGGGACAAGAAGCCCGGGGGCGTCCTGCCCCCTTATCTCATTTTTATTTGTCTAAGGTGAACATTTATGTTCATCCTATTAAGCATTCCCTTCCCTTTGTCCAACAGGTTGCCCTGCTGATTTAAAGAAGAGATTGCGACTGTGCTCTGCAGCCGGGAGGCATCCGCCGAAAACTCGATACTCCTCCACCCTCGTCAACTAACCTTTTCCGTCCTCGGTTAGTCCTGGCGCTTTTTAAAATAATGCTGATCCTGCCCACCTTTCATTCCATTTTTTTTGTTTTTGAAGTAGTTACAAAAACAGGATAATCATACATGAATAAGGCTTATCCGTCAACTTTTTTTTGGATAGCCCATACAACGAAGTTACCCCTCGACAAAAAAGATAATCATCTCACATTAAATAAAATATGCATTAGGGAACTGAAGGGTTCCCTAATGCATGCTTGGAGATTAAGCCTGAAAGCCCATTTCTTGCTCAACAACTGCAACAATTCGGTCAACATACTGCTGACAGAGCTCAGCTGAAGGAGCTTCAGCCATAACCCGAACGAGAGGTTCGGTGCCGGATGGACGGACGAGGATACGGCCGTTCCCATTCATTTCCTGCTCCACCTGCTCAATGACTTCACTTACTTTTTGGTTATCCGTGACGTGGTATTTATCCGTCACTTTAACATTCACTAGTACTTGAGGATACTTTTTCATTTCCCCTGCAAGCTCAGATAAACGCTTTTCTGTGGCCTTCATGATATTTACTAACTGAAGCCCCGTTAGCAGGCCGTCTCCCGTAGTATTATAATCCAGGAAGATAATATGCCCTGATTGTTCCCCGCCAAGATTATAGCCGTTTTTCTTCATTTCCTCCACGACATACCGATCCCCTACCGCAGTCGGGACACTTTTGATGCCATTTGCTTCAAGTGCTTTGTAGAAACCAAGATTACTCATAACAGTTGAAACAACCGTGTTCTGTTTTAGCCTTGTTCTTTCATTTAGATACTTTGCGCAAATATACATAATCTGGTCGCCGTCAACGATTTCTCCATTTTCATCAATTGCAATCAGCCTGTCCCCATCACCATCAAATGCGAGGCCTACGTCCGCTCCCTTTTCTTTTAAGAAAGCAGCTAATGCTTCAGGGTGAGTTGATCCCACTCCATCATTGATATTAAGTCCGTTTGGCGAAGCACCCATTGTTGAAATATCCGCATCAAGGTCAGCAAACAAATGCATCGCCAGGGAGGAAGTGGCTCCATGCGCACAGTCAAGAGCAACATGGATTCCAGTAAAGTCCTCGTCCACTGTCTGTTTAAGGTATTGTAAGTACTTTTGTCCGCCTTCGAAATAATCATTTACCTGGCCAAGATCTGCTCCCACAGGACGCGGCAATTGATCTTCCTGAAGATCCATCAGGCCCTCGATTTCCAGCTCCTGCTCGTCAGACAGCTTAAACCCATCCGGACCAAAAAACTTGATCCCATTATCAGCAACCGGATTATGGGAAGCAGAAATCATTACCCCTGCCTGTGCACCAAGTGCTTTAGTCAGATAAGAAACACCTGGTGTGGAGATCACTCCAAGCCTCATCACTTCGGCACCTATTGACAGTAAACCGGCAACCAGGGCCCCTTCTAGCATATGTCCTGAAATCCTTGTATCCCGGCCAATCAATACTTTAGGCCTGTCCTTATCCTTCGTCAGTACATACCCTCCAAATCGGCCAAGCTTAAACGCCAATTCGGGCGTTAACTCACTATTTGCAACTCCGCGTACTCCATCAGTACCGAAATATTTACCCATTCTCTAGATCGCTCCTTGTATGATGATTACTTCTTATAAACTTCATCTATGAAATGATTTACTCAGCTTGCGTTTCTTCTTCTTTTTTTGTTATAGAAATATTCGCCTGTTCAATTGAAGGCTTCCACTCCACGTCCTTCGGGGCTGAAGATTGAATATCAACCGTGTGTTCGCCTTCTTCAAGGCCCGATACATCAATAAGAAATTTAAAATCAGATTCATCAAGGGATTCTACCGATTCGGCCTGCCCGGTGACAGTTACACTTGAACGACCATTTTCGGGATTTAAAAACTCCACTTCATAATCCTCTGATTGCCCCTCTATAGTGATTGGAATGTTGGTTACCTTTTTCTCTTCCTGTTTTTCTACTTTTATTGAAAGTTTTGCGGTTTCAGGTGAAACGCTAACTACTCCATTCGAAATAATAACTGGCAAGGTTACTTCTGTGTCTTCGGTGACATTGCTGACATCAACCTCCACTCTGACCTTGCTGACGCCTTTTAAAACATCAGGATTTGCCATTATGGTTGCTTCTTTGACATTAGAAGTAATAGATTCAATTGTTACACCTTCAGGGGGTTCCCCCTTGGTAATAATATCAATCGGAACATCCTTGCTGGAAGGCTTGACCGGAATGGTTACCTCGACAGTTTCAGGCTCTACTGTGACATTTAATTTGTTCATATCCTTGTCCAGGACCAGAACCCCTGCTTCTCTTGTGAGATTCTCACTGAGATTATCATTAAGGGTGACGTTTGCCTTTACATAACTGATTGTATCAATTATGTCCTTGGCGCCTGTAATTTTTACATTGCTTGGTTCCACACTTGCAGTACCCGCTATATAGCCATCCTGAATCATTGAGGTGTTATAATCCGCATTTACCTTATATTCTTTTGTCACCCGCTCCTGGATGGAAACTGTAATATACGATGGATCAATAGTAACCTCCAGCTTTTCTGATATGTCCTTAATTTGAAGCTGGACTTGATGGTTGCCCATTCCCTCTTTCGTCAGATCCACAAATACCTCAAAATCCCTTAATGCCCGTGCTTGCTGGACTATGTTCTTTGGACCCTCAATTGTTATATCTACCGTCTTGGGCACCCCTGAAACAACAAGGTTTTCTGTATCATAGTAACTTTTGACAGGAACGTCCGCAATCGTTTCTGAATTCTCATCAGACGGCACATTGACATCACCAGGTTTACCTGGGTCCGTACTGGAAACTGAGAGGAATAGGAGAAATGCAAGCAGCAGTGCCAGTGCTTTTAAGAACCATGGGTTATCAAGCCATTTATCCATCCTTCTTCACCCTCCAATTCCAACGGGCTGAAGCAGCATTATTTGTTTTTGAAAGGGAAAGTTCGCTTTCCAGCAGTTCCCTTAATTTGTCCATGCCTAAATCACGGTAAAGCTCCCCGTTCTTTGTGAGAGATATGCTCCCTGTCTCTTCTGAAACAATAATCGTGACGCTGTCCGTCACTTCACTGATCCCCAGAGCAGCCCGGTGTCTTGTCCCCAATTCTTTGGAAATAAACGGGCTTTCTGACAGTGGCAAATAGCAGGCTGCAGCCGCCACATTGTTCTTTTGAATGATCACTGCACCATCATGAAGCGGCGTATTTGGAATAAAAATATTGATTAATAGCTCTGCGGATATTTTTGAATCCAGCTGAATTCCTGTTTCAATGTAGTCGCTCATCCCTGTTTCCTTTTCAACGGAAATAAGGGCTCCTATGCGGCGTTTAGCCATATAATCTGTTGCCTTAATAATTGCCTCAACCATTTTTTCATCGTTCTCTTCTTCGTGGTAACCAGTTCTTGAAAATAAACGTCCGCGTCCCAATTGCTCAAGCGCTCTTCGGAACTCTGGCTGAAAAATAATAATGATGGCGAGGAAGCCCCAGGTAATGGCCTGTTCCATTATCCAGCCTAGGGTATTTAATCCGAAAACATCGCTGACAAATTTAATGATCAGGATTACAAAAATCCCTTTCAATAATTGGACAGCCTTCGTTCCCCTTATTAACCCAATCACTTTATATATGACGAACCAAACAAGGAGAATGTCAACAATACTAGCCAGATATTTCAAAACATCCCAATCAGCAAATGACATTGCCTTTCCTCCAAAAGTTTAGTAAAAAATCTATTGTATCCTTAATAAAAACTTTTTTAACTTTATTATTATATCATAACAGTAGTTGTATTTATGAATAATGGTTTGAATAAAAAATAAACAGCCACTCATTATTTGAGTGACTGCTCTTTGTCCTCAATCAGATTTACGGTGTTCTCTGTCGTCTCTTTAATATGATACCAAATCCATTCGAATATCTCATTAACTTCACTTATTTCTCCTGTCACCCTGGCAGCTGAGGCCATGTACTTTTCGCCGTTGATGACTGTTACATCCCCCTGGACTTCCCCTTCAATTTTTATCTTGCCATTTCGTACAACGATATCCCCTTTAACCACTTCTCCCTCAGGTACAATGACCGTATCATTTTCTACAACGAGATTAGGCTGTTTGGAAACGGAGAACTGCTGTTCCTGATTCCAGGTGGAGAGAATGCTGCCAGCCATTAGCACAAGGAACAAAGAAGCCGCCGCCAGAAATGGATGGTTTTTAAACCAGCGCTTTAATTCAACTTTCCTTTTTTCTTTCGGCAGATTATCCATGATCTTTGCTGTAAAATTGTCAGGGGCCTTGATGTGGGCAGTGCTTTGCACAAAAGCTATGGCCTTTTTTAATTCCCTGAAGTGCTCTTCACAAGCGGAACAGGAATGCAAGTGCTCCCTGAGCTCTTGTTCATGCTCTTCTGTTATATCCTCATCTAAGAAATCATGCATATAATCTACGTATTTTTCTGAACAACTCACTTTCCTTCACCTCAGCTTATACATTTCTTAATTGCTGTCTAAGAGCTTCTCGGCCCCTGTGTATTCTCGTTTTTACTGTCCCTAATGGCAAATCTAAAATTTCGCTTATTTCATTAAGGGAAAGTTCCTCAATATACTTTAATACGATGACAGATCGGTATTTATCGGGTAATTTTGAAATTTCTTTTTGCACTGTTTCCTGAAGCTCCAGGCTTTCCAGCTCATCCTCAGGCAACGCTGTATCAGATGCAATCTGTGAATACATGGTTAACCCTTCTGTTCCTGGCACTTCAGCATCCAAAAAGTAATCAGGCTTTTTTTTCCTGATGCGATCAATGCATAAATTTGTGGCTATCCTGTAAATCCAGGATGAAAACTTTTTGTTTAGATTAAAACTTTGAATGTTCACATATGCCCGAATAAAAGCTTCTTGTGCTATGTCTTCTGCCTCATGCCGGTTCCCAAGCATCCGATAACAGAGCTGAAAGACCTTATCCTTATATAGCTCAACAACCTCTCCATATGCATTTTGATCCCCTTTTAAAACTTGGGCAATTCGTGATTTAACGATTGTTTCCATTCTATACCTCCGCCCTGACTGCGGCTACCTTAGATACGTATTGATAGCAAGAAAGGTTTCATTTTTTTGAAGCCTTAACTATTAACCATTTTAACAAATATTTACTGTTATAGTTTAAAAAACTATAGAATTGGGAATAAAAATAATATAATCCCGAAAGTGAGGAACTCACCCAATGAGCATCAATTCTTTATTGAAAGACATTGAAAAATGCCGAAGTGAAATGGTCCAATTAGCCTCAAGCTCTTCTATGTCCAATCAAAAGGTAATCGAAGCCAGCACCAGACTTGATAAATTGCTCAACGTTTATTATAGATTATCCTCAAAGCGCAATTATACATAACCCATAATTAAAAAATACAGCACTGAGTATTAGTGCTGCTTTTTTTATAGGGTTCTTTCCCCGTACACATCAAAGCTACTGCTGCCAAGGATTTTTCTTCTCCAATCAATTATTGGATAATCTATATAGAATGATATTCGGTATTTTCGTAGATGTCCTTTTCCTTTCGTTTCCCTAAAGCGCCTCTAGAGACTTTCTGGATAACTAATCAGCCTGAAACTGATATCACGACATAGGATAATCGATAGAGTCCATCCCAACTAGGATCAACAACTGATGAACATCGTCGACAATTTTCTTTGACTCTTTCCGTGGCTGGTTATTCCTAGTCGGTCTATTTTTTTGCATCCTTTTGAACTCAATACTCATTTGTAAGCAATCCATTATTCCGGCGCAGCGAATAGAACAGGATTCCCATATCAACGCCACACCTCATATCCGAACCATGCACCTTTCCCCTATATTACTTCAGCTCCACCTTTTCCAGACTTTATACTGCTGATCAGAAATAAACAGGTACAGGAATATGGAAATAAAAAAAGCCTTAAATCAAGGATTTAAGACTGAAATAGGTCTATGTAATGTGATGGTGGAGCCTAGCGGGATCGAACCGCTGACCTCCTGCGTGCAAAGCAGGCGCTCTCCCAGCTGAGCTAAGGCCCCGTATTTGGAGCGGAAGACGGGATTCGAACCCGCGACCCCAACCTTGGCAAGGTTGTATTCTACCACTGAACTACTTCCGCAATGCGACACTAAAACAATAGGATGAGCCATGAAGGACTCGAACCTTCGACCCTCTGATTAAAAGTCAGATGCTCTACCGACTGAGCTAATGGCTCCCATTACTATATATGACTATAAGGGTTATCGCGTTTATACTGCACATTATGAAGGGTAAGACTTTGAAGTCCTACCCAACATAATATCAAAGCTGGGCTAGCTGGATTCGAACCAACGAATGACGGAGTCAAAGTCCGTTGCCTTACCGCTTGGCTATAGCCCAATAACAAAAATAAGGACCACTTATAGGTTGTCCATCTTTTCTAAAAATATAATGGTGGAGGGGGACGGATTCGAACCGCCGAACCCGGAGGGAGCGGATTTACAGTCCGCCGCGTTTAGCCACTTCGCTACCCCTCCACAGAGTGCCGGCAAGAGGACTTGAACCCCCAACCTACTGATTACAAGTCAGTTGCTCTACCAATTGAGCTACACCGGCATATGTATGATGAAAGATGTTACCAATATAAATGGTGGAGGATGACGGGATCGAACCGCCGACCCTCTGCTTGTAAGGCAGATGCTCTCCCAGCTGAGCTAATCCTCCAATATGGTGACCCCTACGGGATTCGAACCCGTGTTACCGCCGTGAAAGGGCGGTGTCTTAACCGCTTGACCAAGGGGCCAGAATAAAACCAAAAGCTTCCAAGCGGGCTCGAACCGCTGACCTCTTCCTTACCATGGAAGTGCTCTACCTGCTGAGCTATGGAAGCATATTTGCTGCCATTCTTTTTGAAATGGCTCCGCAGGTAGGATTCGAACCTACGACCGTTCGGTTAACAGCCGAATGCTCTACCACTGAGCTACTGCGGAACAATAATAGAAACTAACTGCCTGGCAACGTCCTACTCTCACAGGGGGAGACCCCCAACTACCATCGGCGCTGAGAAGCTTAACTTCCGTGTTCGGCATGGGAACGGGTGTGACCTTCTCGCCATCGCCGCCAGACAATTTTCAAAGACATTTTCTATTATAATGCTTTATTTTTAATTTGCAAGAGGAAATTTTTTATTCCCTCAAAACTAGATAATGTAGATAAGAAGAAGTAATCCGAGTAATCGTTCTTAACGTTGTCCAGCTCCGGCTCCTAGCCTCTTGAGTCGCTTCAGTCCATCCGCTGAAGTCAACGAACGACTTCAACTGCTGGCCTTCCAGCGCTTATCGAGGCTGTACAGTCGCCTGCGCCTTTCAA
>NZ_SLVV01000023.1 GCF_004340465.1 Mesobacillus foraminis
TTAGTAGTACTTATATTATATCAAATTAACGCGGTGAATAGTTAAAGTAAAAGATTAAAAATAAAGGCTGTCGAGAGTTTCTCGACAGCCTGAGCACTGGAAACTTCCAGTGCTTTTTTCTGTTTTTAAAAATGTGGGGAAATTAAAAAGACAAGCCTCCGTGACTTGTCTTGGAATTGGCATATGCCATTATATATAAAACCTCAGCAGCAAGTTTACCCTCTTTTGGCCCCTCTGCCACCACGCTTTGATTCCGTATTGCGTTTGAGTGATGACAGGCGGTCTTCACTGTCCTTCAGGAATTTAGCCATTTTTGTCTCAAAGTTCTCTGGGCGGCTGTTGCGATTATCATTAGCTCTTCCTTGACGCGGGCGCTGGGAGTAGGGCTTAGAATCTGATCTCTCAGGTCTGGCGGGTCTTTCCGGTCTGTCGATGGCCTTTTTGATGGATAAACCAATCTTTCCATCTTTCTCGACATTAAGCACCTTTACCTCTACCTGATCCCCCACTTTTAAATGGTCATTGATATCCTTTACGTAATTATCGGCGACCTCGCTAATATGGACAAGCCCAGTTGATCCATCCGGCAACGCAATAAACGCTCCGAAATTGGTGATCCCTGTAACCTTTCCCTGTAACTTGCTGCCTACTTCGATTGACATAAAAAGAATGTTCCTCCTTAAAGATATAAAAAATCAAACTTATTACATATTATACCCAATTGAGAAAAAAAGTGTCAATAAACCGGCTTTTTGCATGGCTTTCCCTAGTTTTCATCAGGCAGCTTAAAGATAATTTCACCCTTTTCCGAAAGGAAATATTCACTTCTGGCCAGCTTTGCAATGTATTCATCATCATTAAGTTTGACGATCTCTTCTTCGAGGATTTCCTGACGTTTCTTAAGGCTGGAAAGCTCCTGTTTACGCTCTTCTACTACTTCCTGCTTTTGCTCCAGGGCGGAGGTTTGAGAAATGGTAGTAGAAATCATTAATACGGTAATGATTGAGGCAAAAGCAAAAAAGACTGTGAGGCGCCTGAATAACCGCTTTCGTTTCCTGTTTTCTGCAATCCCTGCTACTTCTTGCTGCTTTACATACTGGTTTTCGATTTTGGCTACATTTCGGTTCCTTAAGGCACTCATTTCCTCGCAGTCCTCCTTATTTTTTTATCTTTTTTATCCTATCTATCAGCTTAACAGTGTAATTCTTTAAGTGATCTGTAAATCCTGCCAATCTATTATATAATCTCTCGACGGTTTTTTTAATCTTTTTCGGCAAAAGCTTCCAAAAATAAGACAGCAGCATCTCAAATGGTTTCCCTGCCACTCTCAGAATCCATAGCAAAATAGCCAGGATGGTTTTAAGCAAGGACCAAATTCCCTTCCCTGCCAATAATAGAAGGGATACAATCGCCATGGTTAAAAAGCGCAAAGGCCTGTATATCAATGTGAATACGATTTTAACAGAAAGGCGGTAGGAGGCTACGGCCAATGAAATGACCCAATCCAGGATCTTCAAGTAAAGGCGTTTGATCAAGCTTTGATAAGCTGCAAATCCGCAAAGCAAGGCAATGAAAATATAAAACCGTAGCTCCCCCTGGTTAACAGAAAACAATACGTAAAAAACGGAAAGACCTTGGTAGACCCAAAAAAGAATATCATTGATAAAAATGATCCAGGTTTTTCGTTTGTGCCTCTGTAAAAATCGATTATACGTATCGAGCGAAGCCCCAAACAGGCTTCCCATTCCGATCATTGCAAGCATCGTAAGAAATTGAGTCGAAAGTGTCATCGAAACAGCTTGCTAAAGAAACCTTTAGCCTTCTCCCCATGCTGCTCATCAAGATAGACCAAATCAAATATTTTGCCTTTGATCGAGACAATCCCTTTATCAACATCCAGGTTCTTCATTTGCAGGTTCTGTCCTTTAATAGCCAGGAAGCCCATGACTGTTTCAAGCAAGAACTCCTCATTATCAAAGCTCTCCACTTGCTTTACACCAGAAATTTCAAGTGTCCGCCTTCCCCTCATGATGACATCATGGTCGGGAATGTTCCCTTTTTGCTGGTTCGGTTCAAAATATTGGCTCATTATATAATCCCCCACAATCGCTTATCACTGTTTGTACATATGTATGACTGCGGGGGTACAAATAGAACAAGCCGTTGGGGCCGATTCTACTCGTTCGTTTCGGAAAGGCGCTCTTCCTTGATGATTTGATACATTTCCGCTGCTTCTTCCTTCCGGGAGGTTTCCTGAACCCGTTCTATTTTTACAGTTACTCTTCTCTGGCCAAATCGGATGGTTAATTCATCCCCTACTTTGACATTTGTACTTGCTTTAGCCGGCACACCGTTAACAGCAATCCGTCCCTGGTCCGATACTTCCTTTGCCATTGTCCGCCTTTTAATCAGTCTGGACACCTTTAAAAATTTATCCAATCTCATAAAGATTAAACCTCCTTTTTTAAATACACTCTCTTTTTTCTTTTACAGTCCTTTTTGCTTGGCCTCATCCCAGAACTGGTCCAATTCTTGAAGTGTATAATCCTCAAAGCTCCGATTGCTTTCTCTGACCCTTCCTTCAATATAGGAAAAACGCCTGCTGAATTTTAAATTTGTCTTAAACAGGGCTTCTTCAGGATTTATTTTATAATGTCTTGCAACATTGACCAGCGCAAACAGAAGATCGCCGAATTCTAATTCGAGGGCTTCCTTGTCCTCCAGCTGTTTTGCTTCCTGGAATTCGTCGATTTCTTCCTTTACCTTGTTAATGACCGGGTCAATATCTAGCCAGTCAAATCCGGTTTTGGCAGCTTCCTTCTGAAGTTCATGAGCTTTTAGGAGATTGGGAAGTCCTTTTCCGATACCTTCAAGAATGGACTTATGCTCTATGCCTTTTTCTTTCTCTTTTATTTCCTGCCAGTTCTTTAATACTTCTTCCTCATCTTCCGCTACAATATCCCCAAATACATGCGGGTGCCGGCGGACCATCTTCTCAGAGATCCCCTCGATTACATCCTCGATGGTAAAGTACCCATCGTCTTCCCCTATTTGGGCATGGAGCATAACCTGGAGCAGCACATCTCCCAGCTCCTCAACCATATGATCAATATCCTCATTATTAATTGCCTCAATCAGCTCGTATGCTTCTTCTATCAAGTATTTCTTTAAGGAGGCGTGTGTCTGCTTTTTATCCCACGGACATCCATTTGGTCCTCGCAGTTCTGCTATGATCCGGCGAAATGAGGCGAATTCTCTGTATAGCAGTTCCTCATCTTTCACTGGAGGAACATAAACAGAAGTAAGGTTATTAACCTCCGTTACCCGGTCCAGTTCATATAACGGCACCCTCTGAAGCCTTTCCTCCTTGCTTCCGGCAGCTGTCACAATGACAACCTCATACTCATCAGGCAGCTTCTCCATCAATGTCAGTTTCACCTCTGATGCCACAAAGCGGTCATACACCTGTCCTATAATGGTATGGGTGCTGATCCTCAGGGTTTCTGCAGACAGGTCGGTGCCGTCCAGAAGCTGAAAGCCCTCAATAGGATCAATCTTCAGTGCTTGAAACATTGCATCCAGGAAGCTTTGGCCACCGCCAATCTCAATCTCCAAACCTTGTGCTTTCCCTCTATCAAGCAGCAGCTGTACCGTTTTCTCAGCCACCAGCGGATGCCCGGGAACGGCATAGACAATGGAACCGTCCTTCGCTTTTAAAAGAAGAGTTTCACATATTTCTTCATATAGATCGGCGAATTCATCATTTTTTTCATAGATGGAATCGAAAGAAATATAATTCAGCCCTTCTTTTTCGAGTTCACTTACTACAGGATGCTCCTTTGTCCGCAAATACAGATTCTTTTCCTCAAGGAGTAATTTATAGAGACCATAGGGAAGCTGGTTCAAATCACCAGCCCCCAGGCCAATAATTGTAATTTTATTGCTCATCGTCCATCGTCTCCTGTCTTTTTAGGCAGCAGAAACAGCAGTTTGCTCCCAAATGGAAGCATCAATAATTCCGTTTCTTTCAATACCCTGAATTTTATTACGATGATTAAATAGAGGGCCGCCCCAAAAACAACTGCCGAAACAGCCTGAAGGGCAGCTGCCAGCCGAAGCGGTGCAAGATATAGATAGAAAAAATCTGTCAGCTTCAGATAAACCTGCAAAAATAACCCCATTGCCCCGGAGGCAAGCAGAATTCTAAGAATAGAGCTTCCTGATAGGATTGGCCCTTTTAGTATGGTTCTTAGCCTTCCAGCCAAAACAGCCATCATAAATGCCATGGCAATCATCGTGGCCATGGCGGCTCCGTTTGTCCCCCAAAGCGGAATGAGAAAAAAGTTCAGACTATATTTTGCCAAAAATCCGCCCAATATGATGAGAGCTGGAAACATTGAATGATTTAATCCCTGCAATACCCCTATCACCGTAATCATAATGGAACCGGGTAAAATGATAAAGCTTAACAGTGCCAATACATTTGAACCGTCACTGTTTCTATACAGCATAATGTTTGTTGGTTCAATGATTGAATATAAGCCGATGGATGCAGCAGCCCCGACCAACAGGCTCAATTGAAGAGAGATCCTTACATTCTGCAGAACCTGTCCTTTGCGATTCCGCAGCTTTTCCCCTGAGATTGCAGGAACCAGGGAAAGAGCAAATGATGTAGCAACGACGGTCCCGAGCTGGATTAAAGGCTGCCCCCTGTCAAAAACCCCTTTGGCCTTCTTTGCTGCCTCTTCTGACAGGCCCGAGGACACTAATTGATTCAATAAATTAAGGGAGTCGGCCAGCTGCATCAGAATCAATGCCATTCCGCTTATACTGAAGGCAAACCCCTGTACCGTTAACGTTTTAATCACCGGCAGAGCTTCTCTGGCTGTTTGAACGATTTCGTGTCTCCCAAGAATTGAAATATCCCTTGCCCGCATATAAAAAGTGGCCAAAATGAAGCAGCTGACAATCCCGCCGGTGATGGACCCAATTACGGCCCCGCCGCCAGCCATATAGAGGGAATATCCCGACCTGACCAATAATAGGGCAAGCAGAAGAATCGTCAAGACCCTGATGAACTGCTCTCCAACCTGTGAAAGGGCGGTAGGAACCATATTTCCTCTCCCCTGGAAATAGCCCCTTAAAACAGAAATAAAGGGGAAAACCAAAAATGGGATGGCAACAATCCGAAATAGAAGAGCAAGCTTTTGATCTCCCATGACACCAGCCAGCCATTCAGCCCCAAAATAAAAAAAGCAGAAAAGGATAAGGCCCAAAACACATAAAAAGAACAAGGAAATCAGCAAAAGCCTGGCTGCCTTTTCCTTGTTTCCTTTGACGAGCTGTTCCGTATACAATTTTGAAATGACAACGGGAAAACCGTATGTAGAGAGGACCAGCAACCCTCCGTAAAATGGATAAACCTGCTGATAAATATAGAAACCGACATCCCCGACAATATTCTGAAAAGGAACCCGGTAAACGGCACTCAATATTTTTGACACTAAGGCGGCAACCGTCAAGATCAGTGCGCCCTTAAAAAAATCCTGTGACTGTGTTGCGGGCTTCATTGCCCATCTCCTTCCGATGCTGTTATCTAAAGTATTATAACATATGGGGCAATATGGAAATCAAAGGAGATGTCATGTATTTCAACTTTTCTTTTTCTGAGCGGCAAGATAAAAGACAGCCAAAAGGCTGCCTTATTTGAAAGTGTAGGATTTTATATTAGATCTGTTTATTGTTCCATTTGCCGTGCTAGGAAGCCAGCTGCTGTCTCGACCGCCTTTTGTTCAACATCTCCGAGTGTACCTTCCTTGGAGAAAATGATAACAGCTCCAATTGGGTCTCCGTTAGCAATGATCGGCCCAATGGTATACGCAGAAACAGTATCATCCACGCCGTCTATCAGCGCAACTGTGCCCTGCTGGTTCATCAGGACAGAACTGCGGTCCTCCATGGTTTTTTCCACGAGATCACTGATGTTTTTATTAAGGTAGTCTTTTTTCGAACCTCCAGCGACTGCGATAAAGGTATCCCTGTCGCAAATAAGGACCGGGTTTCCGAGACTGTCATATAACGCTTCTGCATATTCTTTTGCAAAGTCACTCAACTCGCTGATTGGAGAGTATTTCTTTAAAATGACTTCCCCATCGCGGTCAACGAAAATTTCTAACGGATCACCTTCACGAATACGAAGAGTTCTCCTGATTTCTTTGGGAATAACGACACGACCTAAATCATCGATCCGACGAACAATACCAGTTGCTTTCATCCAACGTTGCCTCACTTTCATCTGATGATTGTTTTTTGGAGATAGCGGAAACCTTTATTTATCCACTATTACCAAGATTGAACTTAGTATCTTTCATATGGAAAGTTCTATACACGCCCAAGAATATTTTCTCATAAGTGGTAAAGATGCCAAAAATGGATAATAACTCCAACTTTCTTACTTATGAATTACCCTTGTCTCGATTACTTGAAACACTTTCCAATTTTACATTTGTGTTACAAATGCAATTAGCTTAAGATACTGAGTTTTCCTCTTCTCTCACAGAGTCGTGAAGCCCTTTAATCATTTCAAATGTAATGGTGAACCATTCGTCTTTGTTCAGGCCTTTTGTCTGGACTGTCATTTTGAGTTTTTTTCCATCCATGCCAAGGCCTACATTTCTTCGATATTTATTGCTTATTTTAAAGATTTTCTGGCCGTCAATCCTGCTGCTTCCGTCTTCGGAAAGCAGAATGACCACCTCTTGTTTCGCTTGCTTGATGGTTTCTACCCCGGCAGTCTCAGCAAAGATCTTCAGTTCAGCAATTTTCAGCAGGCTTTCTACTTCCTCAGGATAATCACCAAATCTGTCCACCATTTCTTCCTGCAGCTCTTCAATATCGCTAAAGGATGTGAGACCGCGGAAACGTTTATACATTTCAATCTTTTGATGGCCATCGGTAATATACGATTCAGGGATATAGGCATCCACTTCAAGGTCAATTTCAACAGATGGCCTTTTCTTTTGTTCAGGGTCCGGTCTTCTCTCTTCAATCGCTTCCTTCAGCATTTGAGAATACAGATCGAATCCTACTGAGTCAATAAATCCATGCTGTTCTGCGCCTAACAGATTCCCTGCACCACGTATCGATAAGTCACGCATGGCAATTTTAAAACCGGAACCGAGCTCCGTAAATTCCTTGATGGCCTGCAGACGTTTTTCTGCCACCTCTGTCAGGACCTTGTCTTTTCGGTACGTAAAATAGGCATAGGCTACACGGTTGGACCGCCCAACCCGGCCTCTTAGCTGATAAAGCTGTGACAGGCCCATTTTATCAGCATCAAAGACAATCAATGTATTTACATTAGGGATGTCTACCCCAGTCTCGATAATTGTTGTACTGACAAGCACATCGAATTCGCCTTCCAGGAAGCCCAGCATAACAGATTCAAGTTCATTTTCTGTCATCTTCCCATGGGCGTACGTTACTCTGGCATCCGGTACAAGCATGGAGATTTCTTCTGCTTTCCTTTCAATATCCTCCACTCGGTTATAAAGGAAATAAACCTGCCCGTCCCTTGCAAGCTCCCTCTCAATTGCTTCACGGACAAGGCCGCCATTATACTCCATGACATAGGTCTGAACCGGAAACCTGTTTTCCGGCGGAGTCTCGATGACAGATAAATCACGCACCCCAAGCATGGACATATGAAGTGTCCGCGGGATAGGAGTCGCTGTCAGCGTCAATACATCAACGTTTGTCTTTAATTGCTTGATCTTTTCCTTATGGGTAACGCCAAAGCGCTGTTCCTCATCAATAATCAGCAGGCCAAGGTCTCGGTACTTAATATCCTTTGACAGGATCCGGTGTGTTCCGATCACAATGTCTACAGTCCCTGCATTTAACCCTTTAATGGTCTCATTCTGCTGCTTTCTTGTTCTGAACCTGCTTAATAGCCCTATATTGATTGGATGGTCTTGAAACCTTTCCCGGATCGTTTCGTAATGCTGCTGAGCCAAAATGGTTGTCGGGACAAGGAGAGCCACTTGCTTTCCATCAGCGATTGCTTTGAAGGCCGCCCTGATTGCCACCTCTGTTTTCCCGTATCCAACATCGCCGCAAAGCAGCCTGTCCATTGGCCGTTCATTTTCCATATCCTTTTTGATTTCATGTATCGACCTAAGCTGGTCCTCTGTCTCCTCATATGGGAAAGACGTTTCAAACTCCCTCTGCATATCTCCGTCTGGAGAAAACGCATAACCCCTGCTTGCTTCCCGTTCAGCATACAGCTTGATTAAGTCGTCGGCAATATTTTGGACCGAAGACTGCACCTTGCTCTTAACCCGTTTCCAATCGCTGCCCCCAAGCTTATAGACCTTAGGCTCTTTCCCCTCAGAACCTACGTACTTTTGGACAAGGTCGATCTGCTCGACTGGAACATAAAGCTTATCGGTCCCCTGATAACGGATATGAAGATAGTCTTTATGAACCCCGTTTATGATCAGGGTCTCAATCCCGAGATATTTTCCTATCCCGTGGTTGACGTGGACCACATAATCCCCGATTTTTAATTCGGAATAGCTTTTGATCCTTTCCGCATTCGTTAGCTTTTGGCGGCGGGGGGTCTTTTTGGTCCTTTTATTGAAAAGCTCCTCTTCCGTAATCACAGCAATTTTTTGGATCGGCAATTCAAACCCGGTATTCAGGCTTCCATTAATGATTTGTGCCCTTGCTGGAATGAGCTGCGTGTCTTTCACTTTAACGGCTTCAATTTCATAATCCTCCAGCACACGCTCGAGCTTCTGTGTCCGCTCATCATCAGGACCAAGGAAAATGACGGAATAATTTCCCTTTTTCCAGCGTTCCATCTCTGCTTTTAGAACATTGATCTGACCATGGAAGTTCTGCATTGGTTTACAGGACATATTAATTATATTTTGAGGATTTGTATTGGGTACATGTCTTAAAAACAGGCTCATGTACACGAATGGGTTGGCTGATTTTTGCAGCAGCTCAGGAAGGTGGTGGGAAACTTTTAAATCATGGACCATCTGCCCCTCGGCAAGCATGCTTGTATACCACTCTGCTTCTTCTTTATTAAGGGATTCATTCATTTCCTGAACCCTGCTGATTTCATCGATAAAAACAAATCCATTGGCAGGCAAGTAATCTAGCAAACTTTGAGGCGTATCATAAGCAATGGACATGTATTTAAACATTTGATCAGGCTTTTGCCCGTTCTTGAGCTGCTCGAGCTCATAGCTAATATTTTGTGATAATTGATTTTTGGCTTTCTCATCTTTCAGTTTTTTAAGACTTTTGGAAAGCCCATCCTCAAGACCGGCAAGCATTTTCTCTAAATTGGCCGGTTCCGTTGGATACTCTGTGGCCGGGCCTACTGAAATGGCCGTAAGTTTTTCCTTCGACCTTTGGTCTTCAAGTGAAAACGATCGGATTGAATCAATCTCTGTATCAAAGAGCTCCAGCCGGTATGGATCTGCAGCAGTAAGCGGATATAAATCAATAATCCCCCCGCGCACGCTGAACTCGCCCGGTGCCGATACAAGGTCTGAGCGTACGTAACCCATGCTGACTAACTGGTGAAGCGTTTTATCGAGATCAATATCATCTCCAACGGAAAAATTCATTTGGAATTTAGTCCACATTTCCTTTGGCGGAAGAATCTTTCGAAGCCCGGCCATCGGGGCAATCACTATTCCCTGTTTCTTGCTCGCCCAATGGTTCAGTGCGTCGATTCTTTGAGCCTTTAGTTCAGGGGATGATACACTGATTTCTGCGGCGATCAATTCATTTGCAGGATAAAGATACACATTCGTTTCCCCGACTAGTCCCGCCAGATCATCGTACAGTTTTTGCGCCTGCAGTAAATTATGAGTAACCACCAGGACAGGGCGGTTTGTCTTTTCATAAATAGAGGCTAAAAAAACAGTCCTGGCTGACCCTGAAAGACCGGCCACAAGCTGTTCCTTAAGGCCAACCTCCATTCCGGAAATAACTGAATGGACATCGTCCTGCTGACTAAAAAGAGCTTTAAGCCCTTGCATTCCAACCTCTCCCTCACTAAGAAATGCTCCAGTAATCTTACTGGAGCTAGATCATATCTAGCTAAAAAATTCAATTCAGTATCTATTATAATAACAGGTCAAAATATAAATAGAAAAATGCTTTGGAGGAGATGTCCAAAGCGTTTCAGTGAATAAGGTAGTCATTTTCATGGAACCCTGGATTTCGTTCAAGCGATTCCTGACAATCTTCACAGATGGATTTTACATCAATGTCTCCATTGCCTGTATACGAAATCATCTCATTCCGTTCCTCATCCGTCAACTTATGGAATCCCAAGCTTTCGCTGTGGACAGAAACCTTGTCCAGCGAACCAATTTTTGTTCCACAATGACGGCAGTAGTAATTCATGGCCATGCCTGTCCCCTCCTGTTCATCCGGTCAATAATATTATTCACCGATTGGAAGGAACTTATTCATAGCTTATTTTATGCCGGAGGCCGTCCTTTTATGATTATTGATTATAGGTGTTCATCACTTGGAGAAACGGCTTTTCAAGCCACTCGCCGCAAGCATCGCATGCCTTTTGAACAGCCTGGTCGATATCAGCCTGCTCCTCATCCAAAAACCTTCCAAGCACATAATCGGTGATGGCCATTCCATTTTGCGGGCGGCTGATGCCAACGCGGACCCGTTTGAATTCCTGGGTGCCGGTATGTGCAATTGTCGACTTGATGCCATTGTGGCCTCCGGCGCTGCCTTTTTGCCTTAGCCTGATTTTGCCCGTCGGAAGGTCTAAATCATCATAGATTACCAGCAAATCGTCTATTCCCATATCGTAGTAATCCATCAATGGTCGGATGGATTCACCAGAAAGATTCATATACGTCAGCGGCTTTAAAAGAAAAACCTTCTCCCCTTTGACAATTCCGCTCCCAAATAGGCCCTTAAATTTTGTCTGGTTCAGCGGGATATTGAATCGATTGGAAAGCGCATCGATCACATTAAACCCAATATTATGTCTTGTATTCTCATATTGTCTGCCTGGATTCCCAAGGCCCACAAATAATTTCATCCTTTTATCCTCCGATACAGCATGCAGAATCTAAAAAGGAATAGACGCAACCCTTAAGGCTGCGTCTATTCTTCTAGCTTTCGCTTTCTTCGCTTGCTTCGGTCTCTCTTCCTTCTTCATTTTCAGGTGTGCCAGGCTCTTGCTGCTCCCCTGAACTAATTTCCTCTTCCTGCCTCGGAGCAAGGATGGAGGCGAGAACAAGCGATTCATCGTCATTAATTTGATAATTATTGTTTGTTTTTAAATCCGCTACCATGAGGGTTTCACCCACCTGCAGATTGGTGACATCCAGCTCTACCGCAGCAGGGATATTTCCTGGTGTTGCGGTGACGGAGATCTCGTGCACCGGCTGCTGCAGCACGCCGCCATCCTTGACACCGGCTGCTTCACCTGTAAGGTTCAGCCTTACGGTTGCAGTAATTTCAGACCCCATATCCACCGCAATAAAATCGGCATGCAGGATGTCTCTTTTAATGGAGTCCTCCTGATAATCACTTAGCATTACTTCTGTAGTATTTCCGCCGACATCAAGGGAGATAATCCCGTTTCTTCCCACTTCACGGATGGTCTTAAGGAAATCCACGCTGTCTACATAAACAGATTGGCTCTCTTGATTCCTTCCGTACACCACAGCTGGAATATTGCCTTCAGCCCTTAGTCGTTTCAAACTGGAATGTTGTAAATCAGTGCGTTCATTTGCTTTCAATACGGCACCCATATTTTTCCGTCCCCTTCCAAATGCAAATTTAAGGCATGTCATTTAAAAAATGCCCCAAATTGACCGAAATTAAACGTCTGCATTGTTCCGGAACAGTGGGATGCAGGGGAAGGCCTGCCCGAAAGCAAGCCTGAATTTGCCTATATTAATCAAAGAGTGTACTAACTGATTGTTCTTCATGGACACGAATGATCGCTTCCCCAAGCAGAGGCGCCACGGACAGCTCAGTAATTTTTCCAATCCTTTTCTCTTCAGGAAGAGCAATTGTGTTGGTAACGACCAATTCTTTAATTTTAGAGTTATCAATTCGCTCGATTGCCGGACCCGAAAGGACTGGGTGGGTACAGCAGGCGAGGACCTCAAGTGCCCCATTCTCGACAAGGGCATTCGCAGCCAGCGTAATGGTTCCCGCAGTATCGATGATGTCGTCGATCAATATCGCCACTTTGCCTTCAATATTTCCGACGATATTCATGATCTCTGCAACATTTGGACGCGGACGGCGCTTATCGATGATGGCAATAGGGGCTTTTAAACGTTCTGCCAGTTTCCTTGCCCTTGTCACTCCGCCGTGGTCAGGGGAAACAACAACAATATCCCCGTCATAGTTTTTATTTTTATAATATTGTGCCAGGATCGGCACACCCAATAACTGGTCTGTCGGGATATCGAAGAAACCTTGGATTTGCGGTGCATGTAAATCAAGTGTAATCACGCGGGTCGCTCCAGCTGTTTCAAGGAGATTTGCAACAAGCTTTGCAGTAATCGGCTCACGCGCCCTGGCTTTTCTGTCCTGACGGGCATATCCGTAGTAAGGAATCACCAGATTAATGGTCTTGGCAGAAGCGCGTTTTAACGCATCAATCATGATCAGCAGCTCCATGATATGCTCATTGACTGGAGCGCTGGTGGATTGAATGATGAAAACATCACAGCCGCGGATGCTTTCCTCGATATTGATTTGGATTTCTCCATCGCTGAACCGGGAAACAGAACATTTCCCTAATTCCACACCGATTACCTTTGCAATTTCCTCAGCTAAAGCTTTATTGGAATTCAGCGTAAACACCTTTAAATTTGGGTCTAAATATTGGTTTGTCATCATGGACCTCCAAGTTATTTCTTTAAATTCAATTTCCCTGCATAATCTTCTTTATTCACCTGGCGTGCCCGTGCAATCGCAAGACCTTCTCCTGGAACATCTTCTGTAATTGTAGAGCCAGCGGCCACATAGGCCCCTTTTCCAACTGTCACTGGTGCAACGAGATTGGAGTTGCAGCCAATGAAAACACCATCCTCTATTTTCGTCAGATGCTTGTTCTTTCCGTCATAATTCACTGTGATGGTACCGCAGCCGATGTTCACATCACTGCCAACCTCAGCGTCCCCGATATAGCTCAAATGGGAAGCTTTGCTGCCTTTCCCGAATACAGCCTTTTTAATCTCCACAAAGTTGCCAATCTTCACTTCATCATGGATTTCTGACTTTGGCCTGATATGTGCAAATGGACCAATATTCACCTGGGAGCCAATTTCACTATCAAAGGCCGCGGATTGGCGGATAACAGTATTGTTGCCAATTTCGCAGTTTTCAATTTCACTGTTCGGGCCGATTTTACAGTCCGTCCCGATCACTGTGCTGCCGGAAATAACGGTTCCCGGATAAATGACAGTATCTGAACCAATCGAAACAGCCGATCCAATATAAGTATTTGCGGGATCAATGAGGGATACTCCGTTGCGCATATGAGACTCATTAATTCTTTTCCTCATGATCCTTTCCGCTTCCGCCAGCGCAACCCTGTCATTGACGCCCATCGTTTCCTCGAAGTTATCAGTGACATAGGCAGAAACAATTTCTCCCTGTTTCTTTAAAATTTCAATCACATCCGGAAGGTAATATTCCCCCTGGACATTATCATTTGATACATTTTCCAAAGCCTCAAATAACGCCTTGTTATCAAAACAGTATGTACCCGTATTAATTTCATCAATAGCCCGTTCTGCTTCTGTAGCATCCTTATGCTCAACGATTTTTTCTACAAGGCCCCCCTCATTCCGGATAATACGTCCGTATCCGGCAGGGTCTTCTGCTCTTGCTGTCAGGATGGTTGCCTTGGCACCCGTCTCTTCATGATGATGAAATAAAGCTTCCATTGTCTCGGCCTTCACTAATGGAGTATCGCCGCAAACAACAATGGTAACTCCCTCTTTGCCAGCGAGCATTTCCTTCGACTGCAGCACAGCATGAGCGGTTCCGAGCTGAGCCTCCTGCAGGGCGTAGTGGCTCGCTGCTCCAAGCTGTGCCTTGACCTTCTCGGCACCATGACCGACAATCGTGACGATTTCATTTATATTAAGACTCTTCACTTGATCAACGACATGCTGGACCATGGGTTTCCCACAAACTGGATGAAGCACTTTATACAGCTTCGATTTCATCCTGGTACCCTGGCCGGCAGCTAAAATAACGGCATAACGATTAGACATCAACAAGCCCCCAATTTACCTTTTTATCCATTAAAAATATATCCTATAATACAGCAGATTTCAACATAAGGTGGCCCAGTACAATATTTTTACAGAAAGATTAGGGAAAAGGACCGGCGGGGAAACAAAAGAGAAGTTTAAAAATAGGCTTAGCGGGAAAATAAAAAAGAGCCTTACTTGTGAGTAGGCCCCTGTTGATTATAATCTTAACTAATTGAATGGCTTAAGAAGCTCCAGCTTCTTCAAATTCCACTTCCAACTCACCTAAACGGTGGTATTCTGCCAATACAGCATCCTGGATTTTGCCACGTGTGCCCGAATTAATTGGATGGGCGATATCACGAAACTCTCCGTCTGGTGTGCGCTTGCTTGGCATCGCGACGAAAAGCCCATTATTTCCATCTATGACACGAATATCATGAACAACAAATTCGTTATCAAGCGTGATAGAAGCAATCGCTCTCATCCGTCCATCTGTATTCACACGGCGTAATCTTACGTCAGTCACTTCCATTCGTTCCACCACCTTTTGTAAAAGATAAAATCTAGTTTATTAAATTCAACAACAATTCCAATTTTCCTTCTTAATTCCATAAATAATTTTTAAAAAGTAAAGCAATTCCGTTAAATGAAAGGGCAAACATTCCACTTTAAGAGGCAAAGACCTTATGAATTATATACAAAAGGTGGAAAAATAAACATGAATTTACATATAAAAAAGCGCCCGTTTATTTCACGAGCGCAATAACTTCGATTTCCACAAGTGCATCTTTAGGGAGCCTTGCAACCTCTACACAGGAACGTGCCGGCTTATGGGTGCTGAAATATTCACCATACACCTCGTTGACTTGTGCAAACTCATCCATATTTTTAATAAATACAGTCGCTTTCACTACAGTCTCCAGGGAAGCACCAGCCTCTTCCAGAACCGCAGCAAGGTTTTTAAATACCTGATGTGTCTGAGCCTTGACATCCCCCTCAACCATTACACCTTCTGCTGTCAAAGGGATCTGACCCGAACTGTAAAACAGGTTATTGACGACAATTCCTTGACAGTATGGTCCAATCGCTGCAGGCGCATTGCTTGTTTGTACAATTTTCATTTTTCTCTCCACTCTTTTCGTTTTAGATTCAGTTAAAATAATTGCCCTGGCTTACATCGATTTTCTTATCCTTCAGGTCTACATTAGAAAGACGCACCAGGGAAACGTAATCATCGACAAGCCTTTCCTCTGTATCTACCGATTCGACAAGGACAGCAATTCCCGCAACAGCAGCATTAAACTCCTGCAACAGATCCACCATTCCATTGATGGTGCCGCCAGCCTTCATAAAATCATCGACAATCAGAACACGCGATCCTTCTGACAGGCTCCTTTTTGATAGTACCATCGTCTGTATCCTTTTTGAAGAGCCCGATACGTAATTAATGCTTACAGTCGACCCTTCCGTTACCTTGGGGTCCCTTCGGACAATAACGACCGGGACATTAAGGAATCCAGCCACCGCATAGGCAATGGGTATTCCTTTTGTGGCAACAGTCATGACTGCATCAATCTCTGCCTTTGCAAAGGCTGAAGCAATGATTCTGCCTACATTTTTTAGAATTGCAGGGTTGCCGAGGATGTCATTCATATATAAATAACCTCCTGGCAGCAGACGATCGGGGCTTTCCATGATACTGCACAGATCATGAATCAGCCGTATGGCTTCCTCCTGGTGCACATTCACGGAAAACCTTACTCCCCCTGCCGCTCCGGGAACCGTTTGCAAAATTCCAATTCCCCGCTGTTCAAATGTTTCTTTAATTATGCCTAAATCCTCACTGATCGATGACTTGGCTGATTCATATTTCTCAGCAAAATATGTGAGAGGAACCAGTTCGCGGGGATGCTCGAGCAAATAATTCGTCATGTCAATCAAACGTTCACTCCGCCTAAATTTCATCCATGAACCTCCAAAATCCGAATAATATATGAATATTATATCTTAATTATACGGATTTAATCAAGGACTCTTAAAAATCCTCATTTTTCTTTTGTTTTGATTGCCCTTGTCTGGATTTCAATCCAATGTATGCCTTTCCCCAAGCATCCGGACGGCAAATACCTGATCGCAAAATCCACGGAGCCCATTGTAAATTCTGTGCATGCGTGAGTCATGCTCGACAAGGCTGAATACGGTCGGTCCACTGCCGCTCATTAACACGGCGTCTGCCCCAAATCGTTTCATTTGATCTTTAATCTGGGCAACCTCAGGATGGAGCTCAAGCGTCACCTCTTCCAGAACGTTCCCGACATTGCTGCAAACCATTTTAAAGTCATTCTCCTCAATGGCCTTGATCATCCCTTTCGTATCCGGATGATGAACTCCCTCCGGCTTAAGCCTGCGGTACACTTCTGCTGTTGATACCCCAATAAACGGCTTAGCCAGTACAATCCAGCAAGTTGGCGGGGCGGGCAGTTCCTGAATTACCTCACCTCTGCCTGTTGCCAGAGCCGTTCCTCCATATACACAAAAAGAAACATCCGAACCGATTTCCGACCCTAACTGGGCAAGCTCGTCCATAGTGAGCCCTAATCCCCAAAGCTTATTCAGCCCTCTCAGCGTTGCCGCTGCATCACTGCTCCCCCCTGCAAGCCCTGCTGCTACAGGGATCGTCTTCTCAATCGTAATAGAAACCCCTTTTTTAACGTTAAACCGTTCTTTTAGCAATGAAGCAGCCTGGTATGCGAGGTTCCGCTGATCATCCGGGACAAAGCGATTATGCGAGTTAATCCTGATTGTGTCTCTGTCGAGTAACCCCAGCTCGACCCGGTCGGCCAAATCAATTGTCGTCATGACCATTTCCACCTCGTGGTAGCCGTCTGGCCGCTTATGCAGTACATCAAGCGACAGATTGATTTTAGCCGGTGCTTTTATTAAAAGCTTCAATCCTTCCACCTACTTTTAAAACATTCATCGATGTCCATTTTTTTGTCCTATTTTACCATAAAAACAAAAAGAAAAGGAGAATGCGTCGAAAAGGAGCTCCTGGATAAAAAAAAACCGGAGCAAAAGGCCCCGGTTCGCCACGGTAACATTGAATTAGCAATCTGCTTGAAGGCAGGTGACACTTTGTTTCACCGAAAAGTTACTGTTTCTGGTTCATGAGCTGCTGCTCGGCAAGTTCAATGGCACGTTTTACCATATTCCCTGCATCCCTGGCTTTGATTCCTCCCCAGCCTTCCCTTTGGACAACATCGTAGAAACCAAGTTCTTTTGCAAGCTCTTCTTTAAACCCTTCTGACATAACTCCTCTTCGTCTGCCCACGAGGACCCATCTCCTTTCGTCACCGTGGCATTTTTATTATTCTTACCTAGCATTCATTTCATAAGCGCCTAATTTATCCTGTTTCATTTACTGGATTCGACATATTCCGAAATTCTTTTTTAGTCAAAATAAAAAGCAGTAAACATATACGTCCACTGCCCGCTCTGCCTTAAGCAATTAGCTTAAAGCCATATTTCCTGTAGTATCTTCATAGAAAGTAATTTGTACCGTTTCCGTTAAAACATCTGCATAGCTGTACGATACCCGTTCAAAAGCATTTTCATCCTGATCCAGTTCAATTACAAAAACTGAAGGATAGGTTTCAGCCAGAATTCCTGAACGCTCAATGGTCTTTCTGCGTCCACCGTTCGCCTTGAGCAAAAGTCTTTTTCCTAAATTTGAATCAAGAGCTTTTTTAATATCCAATAATGTTTTTGGCATTCGGTCCACCTCACTATGTCAAGTATAACATGCTGACACAACTTCGTCAAATAAAAACATAAATTATAACAGTCCTTAAATTTAAATGTCAACATTTTTCGGTCTGCTTTTTCTTCTAATTTTCAACATTATTAGCGTTTCCTGCTTCTAAACAATTTATGTACCAAGGATTAACATTCTCTCACCTATACTTGCAGGAATTTGCCATAACTTTTCATGCAAGTATACCGTTGCCAGCCTTTGCCCCTTTTTACCTTGCACTGGCTATCTATCCCCTGAACAGTATGGAAACGTCACGGTACTTGTCCACCATCAGCGATTTCCACTCCCTCCTGCCTTAATGCTAGTTCATTCAAAAAAAGCAGCCGCTGGATGCGGTCTGCTTCATTATGGTTCTTCCTTTTTTTTATTATAGGGCATCCCATTGCGCAGGACCCCTTTGGTTTCGATGCCGCCAAGTCCCTTCTCCCCTGTGAGTGTGTTCTTGAGCACATCCCAGACATTGATTCGGTCCATAAAAGGGGTAAAGCTGATTTTGGAAACAATATAAACAGGATCCAGGGCATGGATATTTACCCGTGCAGGAGAACTTGCAAAATTGGCCCCTGCCTGTATGAGTGATTCAAAGTGAGACTGACAGGCACCAGCAAAAATGACGAGCTGGTCCAGATGAGGTGTTTTTCTTCTTGCTTCCCGGACGGTCTGGACAAAATGCCTTGAATGGCGGTATGCATTCAAATCCTCTATCGTTCCCTTCGACTTTGAATAAGCATCGTGACCAGTAATGACCAGGATATCAGGACGGTAAAAGTCAAGCAGGCCACTGATCTTTACAGGCATTTCTTTTTCGCTGCAGTGAACCCCAAATACCGGTACCCCGACTCTTTCATAAAGAGCCATGCATTTTTTTAAATAGTTTGCATCCCCGTCAATATGAAGCACCCTTCCCGGCATTTGAAAATAGTTTAGCTCATTGCTGTAGCCGTCGGTTACTTCGTATTCACGTCTTTGTTTTAATAATTCAACATCCTGCCGAAACAAAAAGTATGATTGCTCCTCACGCGAACGTCCCTTTTCTTCAAGGCGTCTCCGCGAATCCAAATCCATTCGGATCAGATCCTCATAAGGGGCGTCTGCCACCAGCCTGAATTCCTCTCCATAAAGGATGGCAGTCTTTTTCCCATTTTCCTCTTTTATGTCAATCACTCTGAACATGATGTCACAGTTATACGAAAACCTTCCAACTATATCCATTAACTTTATGCCCACGATCGTCACTCCAAATAGGCCATGCCTGAGAGTATTGTTGTTCTTTGTTAGGCTATGCAGGATCTATATAGTTGGTGAACATGACAGTACAGTATCCTGCCGCTTTTCACACCAGGAATCTTCAACAGAAAAAGGCCCGG
This sequence comes from Mesobacillus foraminis, assembly GCF_004340465.1. GTDB lineage: Bacteria > Bacillota > Bacilli > Bacillales > Cytobacillaceae > Mesobacillus_B > Mesobacillus_B foraminis. The sequence continues at coordinate 19,467 of NZ_SLVV01000023.1, forward strand.
AGTGATCCGGGCTTACCTGAAAACTGGATATAAAGCGTCACTCAGGAGGCCAAACTCTTCAAGGGATAAGGTCTCTCCCCTCCTGGATTCTTCAATGCCGGCTTCCTTAAGGGCAGAGACAATCTCCTCCTTTTTTTGCTTCCCATCAGGCAGCTGACTTGTAAGGTTATTAAGGATCGTCTTTCGTCTTTGAGCAAAGCTTGCCCTGGTAACCTGAAAGAAAAATGACTCATCTTTTACTTTTACAGCCGGCTCCTCTCTAAGCGTCAGCCTGATTACGGCAGAGTCCACATTCGGCTGCGGCATAAAAACCGTCTTGGGTACGACCATAACAGTTTCAGCCTTTGTATAATACTGGATGGCTATCGACAGGGAACCGTACTCCTTAGTCCCTGGGCGTGCAGCGATCCTGTCCGCTACCTCTTTCTGAAGCATTCCCACAATCCCGCGGATCGGGAGTTTTTCCTCAAGCAGTTTCATGATGATTGGTGTGGTTACATAATATGGCAGGTTGGCCACCACCATGATGTCTTTGAATTCAGCAAGCTCCTGGCTGATCATCTCATGTACATCAGCTTTCAAAATATCCTTGTGGATAATTTTAACATTCTGGTAAGGGGAAAGTGTATCCTCCAGGATCGGCAAAAGCCTCTGGTCAATTTCAAAAGCCACTACCTTCTTGCTTCTTCGCGCAAGCTGTTCTGTCAGCGCCCCGATCCCCGGGCCAATCTCAATCGCTGCAGTTTCGTCTGTTAGCCCAGCATGGTCTACAATTCTGTTGAGTATATTGGTATCAATTAAAAAATTCTGCCCAAGACTTTTTTTGAAGGAAAAACCGTATTTTTCTAAAATCTCCTTAGTCCTGACCGGAGTCGCTATATCTTTATTCATGGATGTCCTCCTGTCTTAGTTTCAAAATGGCCTCGGCAAATTCTTGCCGGCTTACCTGGAACATCATAAGTCTTTTGTGCAGCTGCTTCCCATTTGTATATCCTATTTTGAGGATATTGCCAAGCAGCTCCCGCCTCTCTTTTGCACCTGGCCCAGCAATGAGGCCGGCATCAAGCAAATCTTCACGCGAGATTTCTTCATTTTCGGTCTCTTGCATGTATTGTGCATCTTTCAAGGCTTCCCTGATCACTTCCGGTTTGGCATGCTCTACTCCAATGCCCCGTCCAGCCTTTGGAAGTGCCAGCTCCTTCGCAATGAAAGCATGCTTGCACCCAGGGATTTGTTCTGCAATTGTCTTGCGTATTTTTTCTCCGGGAAAATCCGGATCGGTCAGGACGATAACCCCGCGTGCCTGCTGTGCTTTCCTGATCATATCAAGTGTTTTATTGTTAATAGCGGAACCATTTGTTTCAATCGTATCTGCATTTACAGCCCTTTTGACTGCGGTTGTATCATCCTTGCCTTCGACTACAATCAATTCTTTTATCTTCATATAATATCCGAAATTCCTCCGTAAAAAAATTAAAAAAACTGAAACATATTTGCAACATTATCCGTCTATATATATAACAGCATCTTCATTATTTGTCTTGTTTATTTTGTTCAGCAGTGCCAGGCCCCAGCGGGTCATGTAACATCCCATTCTATCCAGCAGCTACCAGCCTGCCCGGCTTTACAGGATAACAGCCATTGGCCTGCGACCAATATATTGCGTTACTGACCTGCTTCTAAAAGATTTCCACTTTTCCTATTATACCTTAAAACTAAAAATAGAAAATGCAGAGGAAATATCCCCTGCATTCATTGGCTAATTGAGTATTTTAATTTTGACGCGCTTATTTCCCCAGCGATAGGCTTGGGAGTTGTTGGGAACGAACACATCTATTTTATTTCCCTTAATGGCTCCTCCTGTGTCCGCGGCAATGGCATACCCATATCCTTCAACATGGACTTTGCTGCCCAATGGGATGACACTTGGGTCAACCGCAATCACTTTTGCATTTGGATTTGACTTCAGGTTAAGCCCTGTTGCTGTAACTCCAGAACAGCCATTGCAGCCTGCCGTATAGGCAGTGGCATTGACGTAAAATTCCTTGCCAGAGCTCGAGGTGTTTGAGCTCGAGGTGCCTGAACTTGAGGCTGGGGTAGGGGTACTTCCCCTTGAAACCTGAACAACGGTTTCTTTTGTTCCCATCGCTACAATTTTATCCTGTTTGTCTCTTACCTTTTTCTCGCTGACAAGTTTTCTGGCTACTTCCTTGCCATCTTCCAATACAACTTCATATTTCTTGGAAAGCAAGCCTTCCCTGCCTTCCGTCACGACTTTTTGCGCCCCTTTTTCCAGGGTGCCGTCCTTTTTTGTAACGACTGCAAATTTAACTGGTTCTTCCACTACATCGGTGACTTTTTCAACTCGAATGACCTTTATTAAGGTTTCTTTAGTGACTGTTTCTGTCAGTGCAGGTTCAACTCGGTCCAATTCATTGAGCTCGATTCCTTGCTGTGATAAAAAGTCAGCGACCGTAGTCGAAGTTGACCATCCTTTTTGTTCTTTTCCGCCAACCTTGACTTTTAACGGAAAAGCTCTTTGAATGTCAATCTTCAAATCTTTCTTTAACTTTGCATCCGGGCCAGGGGTTAATTTGTCGTGTTCCTTAATGATAATCTTTTGTTCCTTTAAAAATTCTTCTACGGTGTCTGAAGCAGTCCAATATGTCTTCTTTTTCTGATCATCTACCAACTGAACCTGTTTTGCCGGCTTCCACACAATTTCAAGGTCATCCTTTACTTTTGCATTTGTGGCCATGGATAAGTAGTCTTCTGTGCCAAGAGAGATATTAAGTTCATCGAATAATTCCTGAATTGTGGCTGCGTGTGTTTTTACTACTTTTTCTTGGCCATCCAGTGTCAGCGCAACTGTCTTCTTTGTTCCTTCGTACAAGAAGAAACCGAGAGCAGAAAGAAACACTAGGAAACTAGCAGAAAGGATTGCCAGCTTTTTTTTACTCAAAGACTTGGAAAACAGGTTTTTCATAAATTGGGTTACTATGAAAAACGCCTCCTTTTTTCTCGAGTGATATCAAACAATGCTGCCGACGCATCAACCCAAAAAACCTTTCCCCGAACGCAATCCCTATTATGCAAGATGTTTTTGTAAAAGGAAAGAAGGACTTATCGACAAGGTTATCCTATGTTGAAAGGAATTTCTGTAGAACTTTTAAGAAAATAAAAAAATTAGGACAACCTTTCGGATAAATCGACAGCATTCGTTATCACTTTATGCCGAATAATTTTTTTGCATTTTCACTGGTTGCATGAGCCACTTCTTCAAGGGAGATTCCCTTCAGCTCAGCAATTTGTTCTGCCACCAATTTTACATAGGCAGGCTCATTTCGTTTTCCCCGGTACGGATGGGGAGTCAAGTATGGACAGTCTGTTTCAACCAGCAGGCGGTCAAGATCTACTGCTTGTGCAACCTCCTTAGGCTTTTTCGCATTCTTGAAGGTTACAGGCCCGCCCAGAGATATGTAAAAGTTCATATCAATGCATTCCTGTGCCGTTTCTACGCTGCCGCTGTAGCAATGCATAATTCCTCCGACCTCTTTGGCATCCTCTTCTTTCAGGATCTCGACAATATCGGCTGTTGCATCGCGGTTATGAATGATTATAGGTAGACCCACTTCTTTTGCCAGTCGGATTTGTTTTCGAAAAACGTCCTTTTGGATTTCCCTGGGAGATTTATCCCAATGATAATCAAGTCCCATTTCCCCTAAGGCGACGACCTTGGGATGGGCAGATAATTCCCGCAGCCAGTCTAAATCTTCAGGAGTCATATCAATTGCATCGACTGGGTGCCACCCAACGCTCGCATGGATGAACTCATGCTCCTCGCACAGCTCGATCGCCCTGGTAATGGTTGGCCTGTCAAAGCCGACGACAACCATATGGGAAACTCCCTCAGTCTTAGCCCTTTCAATAACCTCCTGCAAATCATCATTGAACTGTTCCGCATTCAAATGCACATGCGTGTCAAAAAGCATCGTTTATACCCCTTTTGCTGCCTAATATATATTTCTTGCCTATGGTGCTTTTTATGTCCTTTTTTCACTAAATCCCGCTATGAAAAAGATGGAAGCCCTTTTTCATAAAATTTGTCAGTATCATACCTTGATTGTAGGCGTAAATGCAAATTATAGCTTCTGAACATAAAGATTGTAAATAAAAAAACATAGAAATGTTACATACGAAACATTTCTATGTTTTCCCCGTTCATCTTATTTTACTCTTGCTCCTACCGGAAGGGACTCTGCTATCGTAGCGAGTGACAGCACGTCATCCTTTGAACCAGCAAGGATCATGCCCTCTGAAAGCTCCCCTCGAAGTTTCACAGGCTTCAGGTTTGTTACGCATATCACCTTGCGTCCAATCAGATCCTCCGGCTTGTAATGTTTGGCAATCCCCGAGACAACCTGGCGTTTCTCATAGCCCAGATTAAGCTGAAGCTTCAGAAGTTTGTCTGCCTTTTTAACAGGCTCGGCGTGAATCACCTCTGCAACCCGCAATTCGACTTTCATAAAGTCATCAATTGTAATTTCCGGCTGCAATTCAGGCTTCTCCTCCTGAACCGGAGCAGGTGTTCCCTGCATCTTGTCCTTGATGAAAGCAATCTCTTCTTCCATCTCGAGACGCGGGAAGATTGGTTCACCCTTCTGGACCTTTGTTCCTTCAGGAATAAGACCAAACTGCTCAAGACTTTCCCAGCTGATGAGCGAAGGATGGTTAATATTGAGTTGTTCGAAAATTTTTCCTGGAGTCCGTGTCAGGAAAGGCTGCAGCAGGATAGCCGTCTGTCGCAGTGATTCTGCTAAATGTGCCATCACTTGTCCGAGCTGCTCTTTATTTTCCTCATCCTTTGCCAGTACCCAAGGCTGTGTTTCATCAATATACTTATTTGTACGGCTGACAAGCTGCCAGATGGCAGTAAGAGCTACAGAAAACTCCATGTTTTCCATCGCTTCTTCGTATTTCCTCACACTTTCCTTGCTGACCTCCAGAAGCTGTTTGTCAAACTCCCCGGCTGAGCCTTGATATACAGGGACCACCCCTTCAAAATAGCGGTTGATCATGGCCACGGTTCTGTTCAAAAGATTCCCAAGGTCATTGGCTAAATCAAAATTGACTCTTTCCACAAATCCTTCCGGAGTGAATACCCCGTCCGATCCAAATGGGACTTCACGAAGGAGGTAATAACGCAATGCATCAAGGCCATACCGGTCAATCAATGTGACAGGATCTACGACATTTCCTTTTGATTTGGACATCTTGCCATCCTTCATTAACAGCCATCCGTGGGCAAACACCTTTTTAGGCAGCGGAAGGTCAAGTGCCATCAGCATGATTGGCCAGTAAATAGTATGGAAGCGGACAATTTCCTTCCCGACAAGATGGACATCAGCCGGCCAGTATTTCTGGTATTTGGAATCATCCTCCGCCCCATATCCCAAAGCCGTAATATAGTTGGACAGGGCATCGATCCAGACATAAATGACATGCTTGGGATCTCCTGGAACCTTGATTCCCCAGTCGAATGTAGTTCTTGATACGGCAAGGTCCTCAAGTCCCGGCTTGATAAAATTGTTGATCATTTCGTTCTTGCGGGACTCCGGCTGGATAAAATCCGGATTCTCTTCATAATACTGAAGAAGCCTGTCCGCATATTTGCTCATCTTAAAGAAGTAGGATTCTTCCTTCACTTTCTCTACAGGCCGTCCGCAATCCGGACAGTTCCCGCCTTCAAGCTGGCGGTCGGTATAAAAAGACTCACAAGGAGTACAATACCAGCCTTCATATTGATCAAGATAGATATCTCCCTGTTCAACAAGACGTGCAAACAGCTTTTCTACAGTCTGCTTATGACGGTCCTGGGTTGTCCGGATAAAATCATCATAGGATATATCGAGCTTCTTCCAGAGATCCTGAATTCCGGATACGATTTCATCTACATATGCCTGAGGAGTTACTCCCTTTTCTTCTGCATTTCGCTGGATTTTTTGACCATGCTCGTCGGTTCCTGTTAAATACATCACGTCAAATCCGCGCATTCTTTTATAACGTGCCATTGCATCCCCTGCTACAGTGGTATAGGCATGGCCGATATGCAAATTACCGCTTGGGTAATAGATGGGTGTCGTCAGATAAAACGTCTTCGATTTTTCCTTCATCAAAACTGCCTCCTTGTCCTTTGATCTCAAAGTCATTCTAATTCACTATTATACCGCTCATCCTTCATCTTTTCCATGTTGTCGAAAGTCAATAGAAATATTGTCGAATTTTCATGTAAAATCCAAAAAAATATTATGTATATAATAACAATTTTATTAAGATTTCGTCTCGAAATAGAGATATTTGGTATTATACTATAGTTAAAAATTCCTTTTAATCCTATAACAATGCGATTCCTGACAATTGTTAAAATCTACTAAAATAAGAAAAATAAAATAATTGACGTATATGGGAATGGCTGGTATTATTAAAAATATAAAAAAATAAATGTCGAAAATTGACGAATATAGAGATAACACATCAATGGAGAGGGGATAAGAAACATGAAATCTACTGGTATTGTACGTAAAGTTGATGAGCTTGGCCGTGTAGTTATTCCAATTGAACTAAGAAGAACTCTTGGTATTGCAGAGAAAGATGCTTTGGAGATCTATGTTGATGATGACCGCATCATTCTTAAAAAATACAAGCCAAATATGACTTGCCAAATTACTGGGGAAGTTTCTGACAACAACATCACACTTGCAGGCGGAAAATTAATTCTTAGCCGTGAAGGTGCAGAACAGCTCCTAAAGGAAATCCAAAATTCATTTGAGCCTGTAAAGGCCTAATTTTAAGCTTCTCCAGAACAATGGAGAAGCTTTTTTTATCCGTACTAATCGATATGGAATGCCTGATACACTTCCCGTTTATTCATTCCACGGTCTTTTGCCGTTTGTTTGATTGCGTCCTTGGAGGGCAATCCCTGGCTGTTCATATAATGCTCAACATGCTCCTGAATGCCGAGGGGTGCCCACCAGTTTTCTGTTTCCCTTTCCACTCCGGATTCTCCGCCTTCAACGATCAGGCAGAACTCCCCTCTTGTTTCCCCTTTTTCCTCCCATATAATAGCTTCTGCGATACTTCCTCTGATGAATTCCTCAAATTTCTTGGTCAGTTCCCGGCAAAGAACGATTCTCCGCTGTTCTCCCAAAACTTCTCCCATCAAGAGAAGAGTCTCCCGAAGGCGGTGCGGAGCCTCATAGAAAACCATTGTCGCTGTTTGCCTTGAAAGGACCTCCAGTTCCTTGCGCTTTTCCTTTTTATTCCGCTGGAGAAATCCGTAAAAGTAAAAAGGCTGCGGCGCAATTCCAGAGGCAATGAGTGCCGTCAGCGCAGCATTGGCACCAGGCAGCGGCACGACCGTTAATTCTTCCTGGATTGCGGACCCTACCAGCTCATATCCAGGATCAGATATCGTTGGCATCCCGGCATCACTGACAAGGGCGATTTTAGCACCCTCTTTTAGCTTATCAATCAGCCGCGGTCCGCTGACTTCTTTATTATGTTCATGATAGCTTGTCACCGGAGTTTCAATCTCAAAATAATTGCAGAGCTTCTTGGTGTTTCGTGTATCCTCGGCCGCAATGAGATCAGCCTCCTTCAAAATCCTCAGCGCCCTGAAGCTCATGTCCTCAAGATTGCCAATTGGTGTTGGCACAAGATACAATATCCCCTTTTCGTTTTCCCGTTCAAAGCTCTTTTGCTGATGCATACATACCACCCGTTTCTCTAGTTAAAAACTCTTCCTTCTTGCCCCTGGACCATTGTTTAAAGGCATACTCTGCCTTCAGCGCGTCACTTTTAGAGGAAAAGCCCTTTGAATAAACAAGGGTAACAGGCCCGCGTCCCCTTGTATATTTTGCCCCTTTCCCCTGATTATGAAGCTTTACTCTTCGCTCCAGATCATTCGTGTAGCCCGCATAAAGGCTGCCATCCCTGCAGGACAGAACATAAAAATAATGCTCACTCTTTTCCATACAAAATCTCCCTGATTTCAGGAGTATACTCATTTTCCTCATTATAGACAATCAGCGGGTTTTCAATCTTTAAATCCGGGCTGCCGTCCTTAATGGCTTCGACGAGAAGGGTATTCGCTTCTTTTCCGGCTTTTGGATATACCAGTTGGATCCGTTTGGGTTCAAGACGGTATTTTCTCATTAACTCAATCATGTCAATGAGTCTTCCCGGCCGGTGCACAAATGCCACCTTGCCTCCCTGCCTGACAAGCTGGCTGGCTGATTTAATGGCATCCTCCAGGGTGCAAAGGATTTCGTGGCGCGCGATTGCCAAATGCTCGTTCTCATTGATTTCTCTTGTTGCCGGTGTCCGAAAATAGGGAGGGTTGCAGGTAACGACATCAAACTTCGCATGTCCCAGGATTTTGGGCATTTCCTTTATATCGCCATGAATCATCGAAAGCCTGTCATCAAGCTGGTTATACTGGATACTCCTTACCGCCATATCATGAAGCCTTTCCTGAATTTCCACTCCCACAATCGTTCCCTTCGTCCTAGTGCTCAGGAAAAGGGGGATGACTCCATTGCCGCTGCATAAATCAATTAGCTTTCCTTTTTGAATCGGGACATAAACGAACCTGGCTAAAAGCACCGCATCAAGGGAAAATGCAAATACCGAAGGACTTTGAATAATCCGAAGTTCCTCCGCCAATAAAAAATCTAATCTTTCATCTCCTTTTAGGTTAACCATTCAATATTTCCTCCATTGATATTGATAAAAAAAACCTTCCCTTGGCGGGGAAGGCTTCCGATTACTTTTTATTGAGAAACGAAAGACAGAACAGGCAATCGCCTTCCTTCCGCGGGCTGCCAAAGTGCAGGTTGCAGATATGGAAACCTTCCTGATACAGGCGGGCAAGATTATCATACCCTTCCCCGATATCAACCGCATTTCGGCCATCACTTCCGGCCTTTTTGCCTTTTCTGATTTTACTTTCCTTCTTTTCCGTGGTTCTTTCCAGACGGCGTCTTAAATGTTCATTTTCCAGCTTTAAAGAGTTATTCTCTTCAAGTATTTCCGCTAAATGCTGCTTTAACTCACCAAGCTGACCATAAAGGTTCCCGATTTGTGCTTCCATGTTACTTACTGAGTCAAAGATCTCCTTCTTATCCAACGTTTCCACCTCATTAATCTGTGGATGATTGCATCGAAACGGCTCCTTCTTTCAACACTTCATCTAGTGTATACTCCAGAACACGTTCCTGTCCGGCCAGCTCAACCTGCATGACGCGTTCCAAAATATTCAATCCTACCACTTTCCCGCGGCCATTTGGAGTCTCGATGATTTCCCCCAGATCCGGGAGCAGTTCCTTTGCCGTCTCATACTCATCGTTCTCGTATTTCAGGCAGCACATAAGACGGCCGCAAAGGCCAGAAATTTTTGTAGGATTAAGAGACAGGTTTTGGTCCTTGGCCATTTTAATTGAAACCGGATCAAAATCTCCTAAAAAGGTTGAACAGCACAGCATTCTTCCACAAGGGCCTATTCCGCCCAGCATTTTCGCTTCATCCCGTACACCAATCTGGCGAAGCTCAATCCTCGTCCGAAAAACGGCAGCCAAATCCTTCACGAGCTCACGGAAATCAACCCTGCCATCAGCTGTGAAATAAAAAATGACTTTATTTCGGTCAAACGTATATTCCACATCAACCAGTTTCATATCCAACTGGTGTTCGCTCACCTTTTGACCGCAAACTTCGTAAGCCTCTTTTGCCGCTGCCTTGTTTTCATCAACGATTAACCGATCCTTCTGGTCTGCAATTCTAACAACCTTTTTCAAAGGCAGAACAACATCATTTTCACCGACCTGTTTGCGAGGAATGACAACTCTTCCGAATTCAACACCTCTGACAGTCTCGACAATCACAAAGTCATCCTTTTGAATTGACAGTTCACCGGGATCAAAATAATATATCTTTCCCGCTTTCTTAAAGCGGACACCTACTACATCATACAAGTGAAGATCCCTCCTGCAATTTTAACACCAGCTCTTCCATTAAAAGCTGGGGATTCATATTGGCGTGCAACTTTCTTTTCGCCTCCAGAATCGCTGCCATTTGTTCGGTCAGACGCCGTCCGGATGTCTGCAGCGCATATTGCTCCAAGCGGGAACTTTCTCCCAGGTAGACAATCTGGTCTTGCTTGCCCAGCTGGATATATAGTAAATCCTTAAAAATAAGAAGTAATAAATCCAAACCACGATCGATTTGCTCTTTTTCTTTAAAGTGCAAGAACCAATTCTCCTGAAGCGTTACCATTGCTTCAAGGGGACTTTTCTTTAACACTTCATATAATTTTACCACTATTTTTTGCGCTTGTGCAAACCAATCATTTTCGTTCAATTCCAGTGCCTCTTCCCAATTATTGGTCAGCTGGGCCAATAATGGGGCTTTTTGCGGGTTTACTCCATGATCAAGCAGCTTTTTTATCATATTTTTAGGAGATAATGGTTTAAATCCAATTATTTGGCATCTGGATAAAATAGTGGGCAATATTTGCTGCGCCTGTTCTGTCATGAGGATTGCCACCGTCCCGGCGTGGGGTTCTTCCAGGAACTTCAGCAGGCTGTTAGCGGCATTGTTCGTCATTCGGTCCGCGTGCATGATCATATACAGTTTTTTTCTTGACTCGACTCCAGTCTTTGAAAACTCCTCCTGCAGCTCCTGGATCTGGGCTTTTTTGATGGAAAGTCCGTCAGGCTCAACAAAATGAATATCAGGGTGATTCCCATTATTTATTCTTTTGCAATTTACACACGCTTCACATGGTTTAAATCCCTCTCCGGGTTCCATGCAGAAAATGCTTTTAGCCAGCAGGAACCCAACCTCTTTCTTTCCAGTGCCCTTCATCCCTTCATATAAATAGGCATGGGCAACCCGGCCTTTCAGGATGCTGTTTTTTAGCATCTTCAGCACAGTCGGCTGTAACGCCTCCAGCTCGTCCCAGTTTTTTGCCATGTCCCATCACCCTCTTACATATATAAGTTAATTAACAGTCCTTTTATCTCCCCAATTTTGCCCAGAAGATCAAGCGGCTGTTCTTTCTTTGCCCGCAGTTCCTCTGCAAGCTCAACCAAACGGTCATCGATCGTCTCTACTACTTTCAGCGAGCGCCCCTCACCGTATTGATTCCAGCTGTGCGATTGCTTTAAATTCATACCAAACTCGACTGCTTCTTTTACAAACTGCCTCACTAGCGTTTTAAACTTGGCCATATCTTTAAAGCTTCTCGACCGAGCAAGCCGGCTCCCTGCCGCATCAATCTGTTCAAGAAGCTGCTGGAGCTGTCCCATCTGCATTTTATGTTCTTGTTTCTGGACAACTTCGTGGAACCTTACGCCGCCTGCAGCCGTTTGTTTTTGCTCCTGGCGCACCTGATCCAGCTTTAAATGCGGATCCTGATGTATTTTCATTTTCACTTAACCTCCGAAGCCATGTAGTTTTTCTATGCTCTTAAAATCAGCCTGGGGATTCATCGGTGCGCCAATCCTGTTAAAACTGGTGGAACTGTTCAACAGGAAGTACAAATACCGTTGCCCCTCCAACTTCAACATCAACCGGATACGGCACATACGAGTCGGCATTCCCTCCCATTGGAGAGACTGGAGCGACTAGCTGATCCCTCGCCTTGCAGTTATCCTGAATAACCTGCAGAGCCTTGTCCACCCTTATATCTTCAGTCCCGATGATAAAAGTTGTATTACCCGACTTCAAAAACCCGCCAGTACTGGCAAGCTTGGTCGCGCGGAAATTATGTTCTACCAGCGCATTTGAAAGTCTATTGCTGTCTTGATCCTGAACTACAGCTAAAATTAGTTTCATGTGAATGCCCCCCATTTTAAAATTCCGAGTTTTATGTATTCCTATTATACCAGCATTCCGGCACAAGGACAGGTGCTAAATGAGAAATACCAGTGGCTCCCAGTGCCGGAATTCGAAAAAAATAAAACCTTAAAGAAGAAGAAGTCTCCTTAAGGTCGATGAATGCTGATTGCGTCTTTAATTTTACCTTCTGCCTCATTAAATACCTGCTCAAGTGGCCTTGAAGCATCAATTCTGGCAATTCTGCCGGAGAATCTTTCAGCCAGCAGCAAGTACCCTTCCCTGACCTTCCGGTGAAACTCAATCGTTTCAAGGTCCAGACGATTTACTTCCCGCCCGCTATGCCTGTTGATGCGCTGCAGCCCTATTTCAGGAGCCAGATCAAAATACAAAGTCAGCTGAGGCATCATGTTCTCGATCGCAAATTGATTGATGGTCAGAACCTCTTCAATCCCAAGGCCCCGGGCATGTCCCTGATAAGCAAGAGAGCTGTCGATAAACCGGTCGCATATAATAATCTTCCCCTGCTTTAATGCAGGAGCTACTTTCTCAACGAGATGCTGCCTTCTGGCTGCTGCATAAAGAAGAGCCTCCGTCCTAGCATCCATGGCCGTATTTTCTTTATTTAAAATGACTTCCCTGATCTGTTCCGCAATCTCGATACCACCCGGCTCGCGGGTTGCGACCACCTCCAGGCCTTCGCTTACAAGCCTGGATGTCAGCATGTTAATAATTGTTGTTTTTCCGGCTCCCTCTGGGCCTTCTATTGTTATAAATAAACCATGATTCATTCTGGGTATATCCTCCAACTAATAGTAAAAAATTTTAATATTGCCTGCAGCCAGGCTTTGTCCTCCCTGTAGCTTTGCTCCTTGCTTCAGCAAATATTCCAGTACTGCAATATGCTCGCTGCTGATTATTTCCCCGGGGAGAAGCAAAGGGATTCCTGGAGGGTAAGGAATAATGGCTTCTGCGCATATCTTTCCTTCCGAGCCCGAGAGAGGAACTTCGATCTGACAAAGAGTCTCCATTTCCCGGTAGGTGACGGCTGAAGCCGTAATGCTCAATTGGCTTTCCGCCAATCCTGTCGGCACCGGGCTGGCTAAAAATGATTGAGTCATTCGACTGGCTGCAGCTTTTATCTTTCGTACTGCTTCATTAAAGGGATAGGACATATTGGTTTTTAACAAAGGAAGAACAAAAAGGATATTTTTAGGATCAGCAAGCTCCGCGTAAATTCCCTCCTCCTCGAGAAGGTGCTGAAGCTGAAAACCGCTAACCCCATTGGTAGATGAAATTGTCATTTTAAGGGGATCCCCATTGCCAATCGGCAAAACCGTTAGCCCGGGAATGCTCTCAACCTCCTCCCTGAATGGATGAATCCTTTCCATTAAAAAATCTTTATCCTGTTCACTGTAGGTTCCCAGGTAGCTTCTGGCCCCATCCAGGGTAGCCATAATTGGATAGGAAGGACTGCTCGATTGCAGAGCCTGCAAATAAAAAGATAATTTTTCCTCAGAGACAATGCTGCTATTATAATGCAGATACGCACCCATTGTCATTGCAGGCAGGGTTTTATGGGCCGAGTGTACAACAAGATCAGCTCCCAATGAAATAGCAGAAGACGGAAAGGGGGCTCCTGCAATGAAGTGGGCTCCATGTGCTTCATCTATTAATACGGGAATCCCGTGCCTGTGTGCCAGGTTAATGATCTCACCCAGGTCATTCACCATTCCATAATAATTGGGATAAGTCAGAATAAGTGCCTTTGCCTGTGGATGGGCCTCTATAGCATTGCGGACTGTCTGGATGTTTACCCCTCCAGCCACCATGGACTCCTTTTCAAACTCAGGGCTTAAGTAAATTGGCTTTGCCTTGGCAAGTTTTATCCCGTTCATAATCGATTTGTGAGAGTTTCTTTGTACCAGGACTACATCATCTTCAGTCAGGGCCGTTAGGATCATGGCTAAATTCCCGGAGGTTGAACCATTGACAAGGAAATAACTTTTCCTCGTGCCGTAGAGATCTGCCAAAAGCTCCTCTGATTCCAGAATGACCCCCTCGGGTGAATGAAGGTCATCCAGCCCGGATAGTTCCGTTGCATCTAATTGGAGCAGCGGGCGAAAAAAATCATGTCCCTTTGCGGGGAAGACTTCCCCGTATTTATGGCCGGGTACATGGAAGGAAATCGGCTGCCTGTTGCTATGTAAAATTAACTGGTCAAGCAAGGGAGTCCTCAAGTGGTTCATACCATCACCATTTTTCATTAATAAATATTATTCCACTCCTTATTTTATCAAAGTTTGGACTGGCCCCGCTGTTTTTTCAGACGGAGATAGCCGCACTTTTTTATACACAATGCTTTTAAGCAAAAAAAATAAAGCCCTAAAAGAGCTTTAAGAATAGATTTCGGGTTTAGTAACCTTTCTAAGCTTTTCAACATAAAACTTATATTTCGGGTCCCTTGTATCGGTTTTAATCATAATTTGTTCACACTCCGTGCAGATAAATGAAGTGTACAGATGTATTCCAGTCGGTTTCACTTGTTCACACACAACACATTCTTCCCCAACCTGAGCGTCCGTTACTGATCTACCCAAATTCTCCACCTCCATACACCCATTCTGCCCCGGTACTCCCTTTTGTATACAATTTTTCGAATTGTCAATTGTAGAGTTTACTTGATTTATATTGTATGTTGAATAACGGTAATCAGTGTATGTCTCCAGGGAAATTTACTATTTATATTTAAAAAATGAACCGTTTGCTGCTTAGTAAGGCACCCAGTAGGTTGACGAATAAGTCTGCCTGGCGTTTTTATACATGGATCTACCTTATTTAAATCTGCAGGTTTTTAAGGTTGGGTGATATATTGGTTTGCTGCGGGATTACGTGCTTCTTTTTGATGAAGGGGAAAGCAAATTTAAGGTTTTTACCTTGATTCTTCCTGTTTATTGGATCACCAATGTTAGGCTGGGAAAGACGATCCACTTTATTTTAAAAACAGTTATTTTAAGCATCTAAAAGGGGACAACTTTGCGAAAACACATTGTACTGACACCTGATTTTAACTAGTTGATTTCTAAAAAAAGGTCATTTTTCATTTATGCATCGATTCCTGCAAGTTATGGATTGATTGTTTCCAGTTATGCATGGATTATTTTTGGTTATGCATTGATTTTTCTCGTTTATTGAAAAACCTGTGTCCAGAGTGTGAAAACAAGGGAAAAACCAGCCTCTTTGTTTTAAAAGGGACTGTAAACTTTATTCATATGTCTAAAAAGGTAACAGTTTGGCGAATAAAGTAGGCTGCAGATGCCTGATTTTAACTAATTGATCTCTAAAAAAGAGGTCATTTTTAATTAATGCATGTATTCCTGCAAGTTATCGATCGATTGTTTCCAGTTATGCTCGATTATTTTTGGTTATGCATAGATGCTTCTCATTTATTGAAAAACCTGTGTCCAGAGTGTGAAAACAAGGGAAAAACCAGCCTCTTTGGAGAGCGTATTTAATTTTGTGTAAATGGTTATAACTTCCAAGGAGGAGATGATCATTTATGCATAGCTTTGAAAACAAAACAATTAGGGATCTAGCACAGGAATGTGAGTCAGTAGACGATATTCTTGCCATGATGAAAGTTCTATTTAAAGAAACGCTACAGCTTGTATTCGAGGCGGAGATTGAAGAACACTTAGGTTACTCGAAACATAGCCAGCTTGGAAATAACTCAGGTAATAGTCGGAATGGATACAGTAAAAAAACAATTAAAACTAAATTCGGAAACACACAGCTACATATTCCTAGGGATCGAAAAGGGGAATACGAGCCTCAAATTGTAAAAAAGTATGAAACCTCTATCAACGGTCTGGAAGAACAAATTATTGCTTTATATTCAAAAGGAATGTCGACTAGGGACATTGAGGACCACATGAAAGATATTTATGGAGTCAACGTGTCCCCCAGCCTAGTAAGCAAAGTTACAGATAAGATATTGCCACAGGTCTTTGAATGGCAATCCCGGCCACTGGAACAGGTGTATCCTATTGTTTATTTGGATGCCATTCACTTTAAAGTACGTCATGAGAACCGCATTATTAACAAGGCTGCCTATACAGTCCTGGGAGTCAATTCTCAAGGTGTAAAAGACATCCTTGGAATTTGGATTGGTGAGAATGAGAGCGCCAGTTTCTGGCTGAGTGTCTGTACAGATTTAAAAAACCGAGGGGTCGAAGACATCCTGATTGCCTGTAAAGACGGGCTTGCGGGCTTCTCCGAAGCAATACAGTCCATTTTTCCGCAAACAGATATTCAGTTATGTGTCATACATCAAATTAGAAACAGTATGAAGTATGTAGCTACAAAGGATCGACAAGAGTTTATGAATGACTTAAAGAAAGTTTATAAAGCATCCGTTATCGAAGAAGCGGAATTACAATTCGGTAAACTTCAGGAAAAATGGTCAAGCAAATATCAAAAAGTAATTTCCTCCTGGGAAGAGAACTGGGTAGAGTTAACTGCCTTTTTTGCCTATACATCCGATATAAGAAAGATGATCTATACCACCAATACCGTGGAAGGCTATCATAGGCAGTTAAGAAAAGTAACGAAAACCAAGTTTGCATATCCGACAGACAATGCGCTTAGGAAAATCATTTATCTAGCTACAACAGGTATAGTAGAAAAATGGGGTAACCCAATACCAAGTTGGCTAGAATGTAAGAGTCAGTTCAAGATAATTTTTGGAGACCGGTTAAAAGACTAATCACTGTCATATTTCGGTGGCCTTTATAGGGCTAAGCCCCTTACTATTATTTAAGAAAATAATTCATTTACACAAAATAATTTATACTCCCCCTCTTTGTTTTAAAAGGGACTGTAAACTTTATTTCATATGTCTAAAAAGGTAACAGTTTGGCGAATAAAGTAGGCTGCAGATGCCTGATTTTAACCAGTTGATTTCTAAAAAAAATCTTTTTTCATTTATGCATGTATTCCTGCAAGTTATCGATCGATTGTTTCCAGTTATGCTCGATTATTTTTGGTTATGCATAGATGCTTCTCATTTATTGAAAAACCTGTGTCCAGAGTGTGAAAACCATAAAAAAAGACCAGCTTATACAGCTGGTCTTTTGTGTGCCTGGCAACGTCCTACTCTCACAGGGGGAAACCCCCAACTACCATCGGCGCTGAGAAGCTTAACTTCCGTGTTCGGCATGGGAACGGGTG
>NZ_SLVV01000024.1 GCF_004340465.1 Mesobacillus foraminis
TTCATACGCGGGTGTGGCGGAATTGGCAGACGCACCAGACTTAGGATCTGGCGCCGCAAGGCGTGGGGGTTCGACTCCCTTCACCCGCACCATTTAGTTTTTGCGGAAGTAGTTCAGTGGTAGAATACAACCTTGCCAAGGTTGGGGTCGCGGGTTCGAATCCCGTCTTCCGCTCCAATCTCCGCAGATGGTTGCGGAAATCTAAACATACAATGCGCCCGTAGCTCAATTGGATAGAGCGTCTGACTACGGATCAGAAGGTTATGGGTTCGACTCCTTTCGGGCGCGCCATATCGGGAAGTAGCTCAGCTTGGTAGAGCACTTGGTTTGGGACCAAGGGGTCGCAGGTTCGAATCCTGTCTTCCCGACCATCCAGAATTCTCTGATATATGATTTTGGGGCCTTAGCTCAGCTGGGAGAGCGCCTGCTTTGCACGCAGGAGGTCAGCGGTTCGATCCCGCTAGGCTCCACCATTAAAATAATATTGATTAACATGGCGGTGTAGCTCAGCTGGCTAGAGCGTACGGTTCATACCCGTAAGGTCGGGGGTTCGATCCCCTCCGCCGCTACCAATATGGGGGAATACCCAAGTCTGGCTGAAGGGATCGGTCTTGAAAACCGACAGGCGGGTCAAACCGCGCGGGGGTTCGAATCCCTCTTCCTCCGCCATATCTGCCAAGTATGGCACAGATTCTAATATTATCACGGGACGGAGCAACGAGCATCTCTTCACCGGATAATCAGCAACTTGTACCGATTGGGCCGATTCTTAAGTTGGCTCCTAAGATCGGGACAGTCATGCCAAACATTGGGCATAAACAATACAGTGTAAATAATATTGTCGCGGGGTGGAGCAGTCCGGTAGCTCGTCGGGCTCATAACCCGAAGGTCGCAGGTTCAAATCCTGCCCCCGCAATCTGGTCCGGTAGTTCAGTTGGTTAGAATGCCTGCCTGTCACGCAGGAGGTCGCGGGTTCGAGTCCCGTCCGGACCGCCATTATTTAAAAATTTAAGATTATCATGGCTCAGTAGCTCAGTCGGTAGAGCAAAGGACTGAAAATCCTTGTGTCGGCGGTTCGATTCCGTCCTGAGCCACCTTTTTATGTGGAGGGGTAGCGAAGTGGCTAAACGCGGCGGACTGTAAATCCGCTCCCTCAGGGTTCGGCGGTTCGAATCCGTCCCCCTCCACCATATATGGCGGTTGTGGCGAAGTGGTTAACGCACCAGATTGTGGCTCTGGCACTCGTGGGTTCGATTCCCATCAATCGCCCCATATAAATCTTCATCATTATTGGGCTATAGCCAAGCGGTAAGGCAACGGACTTTGACTCCGTCATTCGTAGGTTCGAATCCTGCTAGCCCAGCCATCTTTCTAATGGAAGAATAGCTACTAGGAAAATTGGCAAAACTTTTAACCATGCGGGTGTAGTTTAGTGGTAAAACCTCAGCCTTCCAAGCTGATGATGTGAGTTCGATTCTCATCACCCGCTCCAAAAAAGAAATGCACAGGCGACTGATTAGCTTTGACAGATCGAAGTGGCTGAAAAGTTAGGAGCCGAAGCTAGACAAAAGGGGCCTATAGCTCAGCTGGTTAGAGCGCACGCCTGATAAGCGTGAGGTCGATGGTTCGAGTCCATTTAGGCCCACCATATAATCTTTATTGTTCCGCAGTAGCTCAGTGGTAGAGCATTCGGCTGTTAACCGAACGGTCGTAGGTTCGAATCCTACCTGCGGAGCCATTTTTTATTTAGGGGAAGTACTCAAGAGGCTGAAGAGGCGCCCCTGCTAAGGGTGTAGGTCGGGTAACCGGCGCGAGGGTTCAAATCCCTCCTTCTCCGCCATTTTATAATGCGCCTTTAGCTCAGCAGGATAGAGCATACGCCTTCTAAGCGTACGGTCAGAGGTTCGAATCCTCTAAGGCGCGCTCATACAAACTTACATAATCTTAGGGAAAAAGGGTTGCTGCTGCAACCCTTTTTCTTTTTTACAGTATCGGGATAATGGTTGGAAGAGGCTCGTCCAAAATGATTATTAAGAAGAAAAATAGTGTATTCATTTTAATAAACAAGAGGCATTATTATCGATAAAAGGTTCCTGGCCATTTCAGCTGTCCAGGAACCGTATGCAGCATCTTCTGGCATCAGAGATACTGGAATCAAGTTCTCTCCTTCATTCGTTCCGGCAGGTTCTGTATGGATTGAACCACATTGTCGAGCTTGGCCTCGATTCGATGCAGCAGGTACAATGTGACAACCACCGGGAACCCCACATCACTTATTAATGGGATGAGCTCCTGCATACCTGTTGTCCTCCTTTTCTCTTTTAGTTGGAAGAAAGGCCGGTTCCCCTTGGAAACCGGCCCCTATTCTTAAACGATCTCGTAATCTGTGACGTTACGTTCTACGACGCGGGCACCACTGACGGAAACCAGGCTTCCGTAGTTGGAGTAGAAAGCGTTGGAAGCGATGATTTCCTCCATTGCAAGTTTTACGGCCGCTGCATTGATCGGTTCAGCCGGCCCGTCCACG
Organism: Mesobacillus foraminis; assembly: GCF_004340465.1. GTDB lineage: Bacteria > Bacillota > Bacilli > Bacillales > Cytobacillaceae > Mesobacillus_B > Mesobacillus_B foraminis. Next base: position 2,528 of record NZ_SLVV01000024.1, read on the forward strand.
GTCAGCTTTGCTATCTTCCCTAGGTCGGTAACAAATTGAAGTTCGAGTGTTTTAGCCATGTTTTTCACCTCCTTTTAGTGTTTGAAGCGTGGGATTACATAATGTCATAATTGTCGGTGCGTTCCACCGAAACAATCGGGTAGGCGCTAAGCCCCGCAAGAGCGGACGCTGCCTGGTCCAGCTGGTCGGCAGTGGCCTCTTTACGGACGTTTGCGTAGGACTTTGCCTTGAAGATCGCTTCAGCTTTCTCGTTCATGCCTGTTTCGAAAACCAGGGTAATTTTTGAATTCTTCATCATTGCCTGTGCCATCGTCTCTCACCTCCTTTCACCCTTTATATAGGGAAAAACGGGCAAAAAAGACAGGGTAAGTGAAAATTAATTAGAGATGAAAAAAGCTGAAGCGATTGTGCTTCAGCTTTTGCTTATTTATATAGCAGTAGAGGTACGCCGTAAAGTTGCAGAGGGGACTTAATCCCGATGTGGGGGCATATATTCCCGATGTAACTACGGTTAATCCTGATCTTGTTGCGTTTAATCCCGATGTGCACCGGTTTATTCCCGATGTGATGTTCAACTGCAGGGTGTTTGCTTCACACACCTGAGTGTTCACGTTATTTCTTAAGATTGTAAGTCACTTTTGCAGTGAAGGTATTACCTGAGGTGGTCCAGTTGACGCTTGCCCCGAGTATTTCGCTGATGGCTTTGACTGGAATGAACAGTTCACCATCAATGGAAACAGGCATTCCTTCGTGGTAGACATCTTTTCCATTCACGTTATAAATATTGGAGTTTTCCACGATGGTGACTTTTTTGCCCCCCAAGGTAACGGTGGTGCTGGTCGCTCCTTTCTTATGGTTCGTTTTCTTTTTACCGGCTAACTTATCTGTGAGAGAGTCGACGGAGACATAAAATTCATTGTTCATCATCTCGGAAACGACCTTCTTTTTATCAGCGAGGACTTCTAGGTCTAGATTGTTTATAAAGTGCCTCTTTTCGATTAGCGCATGGATTCCTTTCGTTTTATCGACCACCTGGGAAACTTCGTAGTCGGTGGCGGCGCTCATATAGGCAAGGGCGGTTGCGCGGTCCATGCCGAGCTTTTCATGCAAGAATCCAATGGCCTCACGGACACTTTCTTTCATCGCCTCGTCCAGATCCTCATCGAGTCCAATCGGGATCCAGTAATCCTCTGTTTCGGCAAATGGCTGCTTGATCTCACCGTTACGAGGGAGGGCAGGATCATCGGATTTTAGGACAGTTAAACGGAAGGTTCCTCTCAGGGATGCTTCCCAGGCCGTCAATGCCACCTCGCCGTCGCCTTGGGCAAAGTGGGGGTCACCGGTGAAAAACAGGGCGTCTTTTACCTGAACCGGCAAGTAAAGCGTTGATCCGACACCTAATTCGTTAATATCGATATTGCCTCCCGTTTCAATCGGCGGGATGGAACTGACCTTTTCGCTTGTATTCGGAGCGACGCCCATGAGCCCCATAAATGGCTTTGCCGGAAAACGGACCTCGCCGCCCGATTCAATTGGAAGGACCCCGTAATACTTTCCGTTCATCTTTTCTAATGGGGTGAAGGTAGAAACATTGGCATACAGCTCAGGATGATCGGCACTCGCTCCATCCTGAGGGCCGTTATTTTCAGGGAACTCCCCGGGAAGGGCACCTTTATAGTGACGGTTGGAAATGACCCCGTAAGGAACGCGGGGAGCCAGTGAGAGCACTTCCACCTTCAGTACATCCCCAGGTTCAGCACCTTTCACGGCAATCGGCCCTGTGACAACATGGGGACCGTCCCCTGCGAAATCATGATCCAGATCGGACCCTGCAATCGCGATGGCGTCACTTAGCACCTCGTCCTTTTTCACTCCGTGTTTGCCAAAGAATTCAACTGGATCCCGCCCCTGATCTTCAAGTATTCCTTCATGAGATACCGTATCGATGGTGACGGTAGCTCCTGAAGAAATACTCATCACCGGCTTGCTGTCGCGGTTCGGCAAGTGGCCCCATTGAATGTTTTTAAGGGTGGAGGACAGATAGTATTTGCCATCTGCCTGCTCCGTTGTTGTTCCTTGAAGGACCTTAAAAGAGTCCTCATTGGTTTTTCTCGCACCACTGCTTACATCACTCAACAGAAGCGAAGCAGACAGAACCGTTACTGCACTTACACCAAATACACCTAACTTCTTCGCTCTAGAATATCTTATGCTTTTCCCCATCTTTCCTCGTCCCCTTTATCGTTTAATCTGTAACTAAGATTACAAAAAGAGGGGGAGGGAAGCTACAAATGCGTAAGGTTTTCTCACATAATTAATTTAACGCTCTAAAGCGTTACCCTTCAAAACGGTGCCTGACCCGCAGTGTATTAGTGTGGTAAAGGGTGCCAGACCCTCTTTAGTACATTAAATGGTGACGGAACTGAAGATTCTTTGATCCATTAAGGGAGCCTGACTGCCCCCACTTGCTGCACTCCCCGCTTGCTAAAATCCCATTTCGTAGAGGTCGCTGAAGTAAAGTTCGGTGAATTTTTTGTCCAGGATTCCGTAGTAGTAGGCAATGGGCTTGTGGACTTTTGCTGTTTTTAGTTTGCTGATGAGCTGTTTGAAGCATTGGATGGCTGTTTCGAGAACTTGTTGGGGTTCTTTTTCAAGGTTGTTCCGATAGGCTGATATTCTGGCCATTTTCCAGTATTCTTCGATCACTTTGGCTTGGGGAAAGAAGTATTGAACCAGTTGGACGAAGGGCTGTGGAACACGGTCATTTGTAAATGTATGGTCCAGTTCCAATGGTTCCTCCTGACGTTTAGTTATTTCTTGAATATTAGTTTTAGAAGGAATGACAGTTTCTTTAGGGTGGTTCATTTTTTCCTGTTTGGGTGGTTCATTACAAGGAAAAGGATTAAATACATAGAGATTGCTTGTCTGAGATCCATTTTTGCGCTCTGTTTCGTGGACAGTGAGAATCCCCAATTCCTTTGCTTTTAGGATCATTCTTTTAAAGGTGGAACGGGATATGCCATTGTCGTGGTATTCTTCATGAATTGCTTTTAAAACGGTCCCGATTTTCGCGTTGCACACGCCGGGAATCTTGGCAGAAAAACGGACCAGCCTCTTCAGCCCGATTAGTTCCCCCTTGGAAAACTCCTGCCTATGCTCCCCCATCCACATTTCCATGTGATGGTTAAACTCCTTAAGACTTGTAAACAGTGAAAACTCCTCAAATTTAGTGATTTCGCCTGATTTAATTTGCACAAAAATGCACCGCCCTTTCTACCCTCTATATAGGGAGGAAAGGGCGGAAAGGACATGCTGTTTCGGAGGAATCTGTGACAAGTCTGTGAAGGTTGTCAAATAACGTTTACCGGGGACCTGGCGGCTGGTCCCATAAAGGTTATCCAACCGACTTCTGGGTGTTACAAACTCTCGTGGTGTGAAAAGCTGTGTACAAGGTCAGGGAATGTATTGAACGCAGAACGTTAAGAATGATACTTGGATCGATTATTCTATCAGCAAAGTTGATTTTGCTTCTAAAAACATGACTTCACACTGGGTTCCTTTTCTTTTCCTGCATTTTTTTAACTCAGATGGGATTGCTTCTTGATACCTAAAAAACCGTGGGTATGTTAAAATATAAAAGTTGTCTAATGAGACACTATTTTACTAGAATAATAATTTAAGCTGATAAAAATGTATGTATTTTGGTGAACCACCGTGAGGGGCGCCACTTTTATATAGATAGAAAAAAGAAATTAGAAGGGGGCAATTTTCTAAATGAAAAATATTCTAATCAGATCAGGAATCTCTCCGTTTGATAACTTTGATGCATCCTATATGCTTGTTAACAATTCAATCGGCGGGAATGTAGGGAACCTGGTTTATGCCTACAGTGTTTTCCGCACGTTGATGACGGAAGATACGATGATTACTCCGGATTATTACAAGATTGATCCGAATCAGGCAGACGAAATCAATCAGAAGTATGACATGTACATCATTCCGCTGGCTGATGCATTCCGTGAAGATTTTGCACCGACGCTGCGAAAGTATACCAAGCTGATTAAAAAGCTGACAATTCCGGTTGTCGTAATTGGTGTCGGGTTGCGTGCGCCATTTGAACCAAAGCTGAACGAGGGTTTCCCATTTGATGAAGATGTTAAAGCTTTCGTAAGTGCGGTTCTGGAAAAATCCAGCATGCTTGGTCTCCGCGGGGAAATTACATCGAAGTATCTGACACGTTTAGGTTTCCGTGAAGGAATTGACCATACTGTTATTGGATGTCCTTCTATGTATTCTTTTGGCCGTGAGTTGATCATTCGCGATACAAATATTACAAAAGATTCGATTGTTAGCGTGAACTCATCCAGACTTTCTCCTAAAAATGTACTTGATTTTATTACGAGAGGCATGGAAGAGTATCCGAACCATTACTTCATCCCGCAATGGCTGAAAGAGATGAAGCTGACATATGCAGGAGCTCCTGCTTTGGCGAAATCCAGCAGCAATTACCCGGTCAGCATGATGGATCCAACGTATATGAACAACCGTGTTCGTTACTTCCTGAACGTGCCTACCTGGCTGGATTTCTTGAAACAGGCAGATTTAAGCTTTGGTGCAAGGCTCCACGGCAATATCGCCGCAACGATTGCCGGAACACCAAGCATCCTGCTTCCTAAGGACGCCCGGATGAGAGAACTCGCAGAATACCACCAATTAACGCACGTGATGGCCAATGAGATTACTGAGCAGACAAGGCTTAGCGACTTGGTTGAAAAAGCGGATTTCCATTCTCCTGAAAAAAATCAGGCGAAAAACTTCGATCACTATATCTCATTCCTTAACAGTAATAACCTTGACCATATTTATAAAGATAGCATGACTCCAGCGGTCGTTCCTTTTGACGAAAGACTGGCTAAAGTGGATCTTCTTCCTGCGATCACGCCGATCAGTGGCATTTCCATTGAAGAGCTTGTACAGCGTATGGAGAAATACAGCACGCTGGAAGAGGAAAAACGCGCGAAAGAACAGAAGAATAAGGATAAAAAGATCAAAGACCTTCAGAAGAAGGTTGAAGATACTCAGAAGAAGCTGAAAGAAAAAGATAAGGCAATCAAGAAGTACAAAGGAACACTAAATCGAAAAGCGGTCCGTATGGCGCTGAAAACAGCGGATATGTTCAGCTTCAGCAAGTAATACACTGCACATTCCCCATATTCCTGCTTTGCAGGGGATTATTGGGGAATGTGCTTTTTTTCATATGTTTCTTTATACTATTCTTACCGGTAAACGTGTCACAAGTCATTAGAAGCATGGGAGGGACCGAAACTGCTCCAGTCATTTTTATCAATTTTGCTCATTACATTTACTCAGCTCTTTTCTTTGCTGTGTGTGCTGTTCGTCTTTGGTTTCCTGCTGGGTTTGCTGGAAAGGAAGAGTGCCGGCTATTTTGTACAAGGCTTTGGGGGCAGGGGGTACCTGCCGACCTCCTATATCGGCACACCGGTGCATGAGCTGGGACACGTTGTGATGTGCTGGCTGTTCAGGCACCGGGTGGGGAAGGTTCAGTGGTTCCCGAAGCGGGGGAATGGGACTGTCCTGGGCTATGTGGAACATTCCTATTCCAAAAGTTCGCTCTACCAGCGGATCGGAAACTTTTTTGTTGGGATTGGGCCGATGATTTCAGGGATTCTGGCTTTGATTGGACTGATGTATATCTTTGTCCCTGACTCCTATGAAGGGTTCATGGATCACATTGACACCGGGGTTCAGCCAGGAGCGGTCAGCATGGAGATGCTTCGCGGGGTCCTTCAGTCGTCATCTGTCTTATTCAGGGGCCTGTTCAGCATGCAAAATCTGCTTGCCCCATCCTTTTGGCTGTTCCTATTTTTAGCTTTGAGCATATCCTCGCATATGGCGTTAAGCATGCCTGATATAAAAGGAGCAGCAAGCGGGGTTGTGACTATTTTTTCAGGGCTGTTTACGGTAAACCTCATAGGATATGTCCTGAATATCGACATGAATCAGTATGTGGCCGTCCTGGCTGGCTACAATGCCTATCTTGTGGCGTTTGCCAGCCTCGCTGTCTTGTTCTCACTGATTCACTTTGCAATCTGTTTTTTGCTTTTTCTGGTTAAAAAGAAAGGTCTATTTCAGGGGAACCATTTAAAACTATAGGCCCAGCGCCAATAAGAAAAATCCGGCACTTACAGGCTGGATTCTTTTTTTGTTAGGCTTTCTCTAATGCAATAAACAAAAAGCCTCTTAAAATTTAGGCAAAACCAGGTAATGCCACACTGCATAAATACTCGTAATGATTTTATCTTTTATATCCATACATTATCACTTGTTTTTTGCCAAGTCTTCATGGTCCGTTGCTAGAGGAGGCTGTTCCATCCACTCATTTTCTATTAAAAGATTCATGCCATCTTCAGCTAACACTCCCATTTCCGTTATCATTTTAGCGTAATTTGCAGCCAAATCCCTACGTTGAGAAATAGCCATTGCCTCACCATAATAACCCATGGCAGAAGAGATTAGTGTTGCTATATGATACATCATAAGCTTATCGGAAAAAGGAGGGATTGTTGAATCAGTCACCTCACTCTCAAATGTCCTGGGAATGTGTAAATTATCTTCTGTCAACATGGAAGATAGGATTTTAAAGTGATTGTTGCAGAGTTTCCTGGCCCTTTCCATAAATTTCTTTACATCCTTAGATTTCGCAACTTGACTGAATCCTAATTCTAAAACAACTTTTGTCATGGTTTTCTGCATATTGAGATAGGTACCACTAACTTCTACAGCACTTATAGGTCTGCGTTTTCCTAACCAGCCTGTTAAAAAATTTTGTTTCTTAACAAACTCGACTTTCTGATGGTTGTTAAAAGTAGGAGGTTTGCTAATTATCCCCTTATCTAAAAGGACTTTAGTTGTTCTATCATACAATTCTAATGTTTCAGAAATAACGCCAATAAAATATTTTCGCTGCTCCTCTGAAATGACATTGCCTATTGCACCTGAATACCTAGTCAATCCGTGAACAGCCATAATCTGAAGGTAAATAATTATATATGTGTCTGTAAATAATGAAGGTGCTTCCAGGGTAACGTCTTCATCTGTAAATCCAATAGGAGTCGGATAATTTTCTTTTGCTAAAAATTCTTTAATCTTTTTAAGGTGTCTCTCCGTTAACTCAAGGGCATATTGGAGCACTTCTTTAATGTCTTTATCTTGTACATAATTGGAAAAATAACGGAACACGCAGTTCGATAAGCTGTCATTGATATATTGGGTCCAAAGATTTCCAAGTTCAGATGAACTAATTTTCGTACTATGATGGCTGGTTTCCACAATTCATACCTCCTGTAAAATTGTCCAAATATAGGTTATCCTAATATGGATAATTTATAATTTATAAAATCATCCTTTAAGCCTGGACCAGCCATTACCTGCACTACAGAACATTTACCTTCCCAGGATGAAACAAGTTGCGCTAAGAGAGGGCAAAGGGATTATCCATTAGGTGATCAACAAAAATCCTGCTTCTGCCCCAAAAATCGCTGCGAGCAACCTCAAGCAAAAATTTCTGGACGGCGACCTGCATTTTCCCATATATTAGGGTTAACCATGTTAATGGCCCACTCAAAGGAGGAGTTCTTATGATTTGGCTGGTCATCCTGTCCCCATTGTTCATACTTATCCCCATAGTCCTCTATCTGAATCGTAAAAGGGGGATGAGCCACCCCGTCGATGGAAATGATAACCTGGAAAACGCCATGGCGGAAAGTGACAGGGCAAAGAGAGATGCCTTCATTAATCCAGGCCAGGGTAGCGGGGGAGATGGAGGAGGGCCTGTAGCTTGAACCTGCTGGAATTGAGCAGGTTTTTTTGCGCTCTGTATTAACTAAACTCCCCCGTCCGTTTAAGAGAATTTGCAATAAATTTATCAGAGCCTTTAGGTTAAAAAGAAAAGAAGAAGGCAGAACTAGGAGAGCATAGCCTTCCAAAAGGAATGCAAACTATATAGGCGGGTGCTTACGGCATCTGATTGAAAGAAGCTAAAAGGTGGTGGATGATCATGGCAAATAATAAAAAGACCAACCAGTTTAAAAATAATGAAAGCAAGCGGGCGATGCCGAAAACGGATGTAGAATTTGCGGCGACCGGGCTTGAGAAAATCGCGTTAAGGGCTCAAAAAAGCCAGAATAAATAACCGGGAAAAGAGTGTTTGGGGATTTGAAAACAAAAAAACGGGTGCGGCACTTTTTTACAAGTGTCACACCCGGGTGTTTGCCAGCGGCGGAAGGGGCTTAAAGTTCTTCCCCGTTTGTCTCGATGACTTTTTTATACCAGTTAAATGAATCTTTCTTGTAGCGCTTCATAGAGCCATTTCCTTCGTTATCACGGTCGACATAGATCATGCCGTAGCGCTTTTTCATTTCACCGGTTGTGAATGATACGATGTCAATGATTCCCCATGGAGTGTAGCCGATCAGGTCAACGCCATCATAAGTAACGGCCTTTTCAAGCGCCTCGATGTGCGACTTCAAATATTGAATTCGTTCCGGGTCATGGATGGATCCATCTTCTTCTACGGTATCGATAGCTCCAAACCCATTTTCCACAATAAACAATGGAATCTGGTAGCGGTCATAGAATCGGTTCAAAGTGTATCTTAATCCAGTTGGATCAATTGTCCAGCCCCAGTCACTTGCGCTGATGTATGGATTTTCTACAGAGCTAGGCAGTCCGCCATTCAGGATGCTTCCTGTATTATCATTTTTGACATCACTTTTAACAGTAGTGGACATGTAATAGCTGAAGCCTAAATAATCAACGGTGCCATTCTTCAGGATCTCATCATCGCCGTCTTCCATTTTAATGTCATAGCCTTCACGTTCAAATTCTTTCAACGCGTAGCTTGGATAATAGCCGCGAACCTGGACATCAGGGAAGAAGTAGCGCTGTCTCATTTCTTCTTCAGCTAGCATGACATCTTCAGGGTTGCAGGAGAAAGGATAAATCGGCACATGTGAAACCATGGCCCCAATCTGGAAGTCCGGATTGATTTCCTTTCCTTTGGCCACCGCCAGTGCACTGGCGACCAGTTCATGGTGCGCCGTCTGGTACATGACTTCCTTGGCGTTTTCATTCTCGCCTACCATTACGCCGGAGTTTGTCCAGAGGAACAGTGGATTGTCTACATCCATTTGGTTGTTGATTTCGTTAAACGTCATCCAGTACTTTACTTTATCCTTATAGCGGGTGAAGCAAGCCTCTGCGAACTTCGCGAAATAGTCGACTAGTTTGCGATTTCTGAAACCGCCGTATTCTCTTGCCAAATGAAGCGGCATTTCAAAGTGGGACAAAGTAATGACCGGTTCAATTCCGTGCTTTAGCAATTCATTAAAGACGTTATCGTAGAATTGAAGACCTTCCTCGTTGGGCTCAACTTCATCTCCTTTAGGGAAGATTCGGCTCCAGCCAATGGACGTCCTTAGGCATTTTAAGCCCATTTCCGCGAATAGCGCGATATCTTCTTTATAATGGTGATAGAAATCGATGGCTTCATGGTTTGGATAGAATTCATTCTCTTCGATTGTTTCTGTAATTCTTCTAGGTACTCCATGGGCTCCGGCAGTCATGACATCAACTACGCTTGGCCCTTTCCCGCCTGCGTTCCAGCCGCCTTCGAATTGGTGAGCAGCCAAAGCGCCGCCCCATAAAAAGTCTTTTGGCATGTTCTTCATGTTTTTTCCTCCTCTATTTCACTACTGTAAACAGTTTTTGCTGCAGTCTAGTTTCTTTCCTGTCTTCAATGATAACTTCTTCATAAGCATGTGAGTTGGTGATGATAACCGGAGTGATGGTTTTCAGCCCTTGGGCATGGATGAATTCCTTGTCAAACTCAATCAGTGCCTCACCTTTTCTGATTTTATCCCCGTCATTTACTTTTAACGTGAATGGTTTTCCATCCAAAGTGACGGTATCGAGACCTATATGCACGAGCAATTCCACGCCGGATTCTGATCGGAGCCCAATGGCATGCTTGGTAGGGGCAACCATGACAACCGTTCCGTCAAACGGTGCATACAATTTGTTGTCTGCCGGCTCGATCGCCACTCCTTGTCCCATCGCACCGGAACTGAATACTTCATCGGGAACCTCCGAAAGCGGAATCACCTGGCCGTTAAATGGAGACTTAACGGTTTCTTCATTGCTTTGGGCAGCAGCTGTTTGGAAACTTGCCTCGCTTAACTCCTGATCTTTTGCCGGGTTTTCATTGCTTGCCTTTTCAGCCGCATCATTTCCGTAGCCGAAGATCTGAATGAGGACGACCGGGAGAATGATGGCGATGGCAGCCCCTAATAAAATACCCCATATCGACATTGGATAGTCTGAGGAGATTCCATTTACAATGGTCAGCGGTCCAGGCAATCCTGCATAGGCGAAGTAATAGGGATTGAAGAAGCTTGCAGTGATGGCTCCGATGGCTCCGCCAATGCAGCCAAAGATAAACGGCTTCTTAAATCTTAGTGTTACCCCGTAGATCGCTGGTTCTGTAATCCCGAAAAGTCCGGTTACACCAGCAGAAACACTTACTTTGCGAATTTCCTGGTTTTTTGCTTTTAAAATGACGCCGAGCACAGCACCAACCTGGGCGACGACAGCGATTGTCTGATACGCCTGGAAGGAATCGCGTCCGTACAGATCAAAGTTTGCCAATACCATTGGCGTGATTCCCCAGTGAACACCGAAAATCACGATAACCTGCCAGAATGCCCCGATAATGGCTCCTGCTACAGGTGGCGCATTTTCAGCCAGGAAGTTGTAGCCGTTCGCAATTCCGTTCGCACCCATGGTGGTTACTGGCCCGATCAGGAGAATCGTTAAAGGCACCATGATCAGCATGCAGAAGAACGGAACAAATAATGGTTTGATAACGTCGTTCATTCTTTTATTTAAAAATCGCTCAAGGTAGGACAGGATCCAGACTAAAAAGAGCGGCGGAAGCACGGACGATGTATATGTCGTTGGTGAAAGTGCCAGCCCCAAAAAGCTGATGCTGTCTCCTTCTGCAATTTTAGCGGCCATTTCTGTCCAGGTAGGACTCACCAGTGCGGCAGAGCAGGCCACTGCAATATAGGTGTTTGTTTTAAAATGCTTCGAGGCCGTGATCGCGATGAAAATAGGAAGGAACGTGAATGGTGCCCAGGAGATAAAGCTTAACACCTGGTAGGTTCCTGTTTCTTCGAAGCCAGTAAAGAGCAGATTAATGATGATCAGTGCACCCTGCAAAATTCCGGCGGCAGCCAGAATGTACACAAACGGTGCAAATACAGCGGACATCGTCGCGATGATTCGGTTTAAAACCGTTCCTTTGTGTTCGTCGGAACCATCGGCAGTTTCGATGTTTACTAGACTTGAAAAATGTTCAAAAACTTCCCCGACGTGCTGCCCGATAACCACCTGGAATTGGCCGCTGTTTTCAACCACCGTAATGACGCCAGGCAAAGCGGCCACTTGGTCTTTCGCTTTTGGATTTGAACGCTTTAGCACTAACCGAAGTCTAGTTGCACAGCGTGTAGCTCCGATGACATTTTCTTCCCCGCCGACCGCTTCAAGTATATCTTTTGCCAGCTTAGGGTAATCTCTCACTTTTCCCGACATGTTGAATCCTCCTTGCTGATTACCGCTTACATTTATAGTAATTAATAATGAATACTAATATTGTATCGGTATAATTTGTTTGTTATATATATTATAATTGTACCGGTCTAATTTATCAAGAACGAAATAATGAAACTGAAAGCGTATCAATTTGTAACGCGTTTATGCTATAATTTCAGTAAAGAATGAGATAAATCTCTACTAACGAGGAATGGATATGCTAAAGTACCAGGAAATCGCACATGAACTTGAAAAATATATTGAAGATCACAAGCTTCAGCAAGGAGACAAACTGCCTGTGCTGGAATCCCTGATGGCTCAATTTAATGTCAGCAAGAGCACGATTACGAAAGCATTGGATTTGCTGGAGAGAAAAGGGGTCGTGTTCCAGGTGAGGGGCAGCGGCATTTTTGTCAGAAGGCATAAGCGAAAGGGATATATCTCCCTGTTATCCAATCAAGGGTTTCAAAAAGAAATTGAAGGCTTTAACCTGACTTCAAAAGTCATTGAACTGGATGTCAGAAAACCCACACAGGAAGTCGCCGAGAATCTTAATATCGGACCGGATGCAGATATTTATTATGTGAAAAGGGTGCGGTACATTCACGGGCAGGCATTGGCGTTTGAGGAATCATTTTATAACAAATCGATCGTTACGTATTTGAATAAGGAAATCGTTTCGGAATCCATCTTTAATTATATTTCCGAAGGGTTGGGGCTGAAGGTCGGGTTTTCGGACATGTACCTTCATGTCGATAAACTGAATGAGGAAGAAGCGGAGTATTTAGGCCTGAAAAAGGGAGATCCCAAGCTTTACCTGGAAAGTGTTTATCACCTGACAAATGGACAGCCGTTCGACTTTTCCAAGCTTACCTACAACTATGAACAGTCCCAGTTCTTTTTCCAGTCCAACAGCCACTTTTTCTAAAAAGAACTTAAAAGAGAACGGTCTGCTTGAACAGTCCGTTCTCTTTTACATGAATGAATTTCTAAACAAACGATAAAAAAAGTATAAATGTACTGCTCCTGGTATAATAGGAAGTAAGTTAATAGGGCAAGACGCCACCTTTCAGGAAGTGGCAACAGTAAGAATAGTAGTTTGCGGGACGTCCTCCCCGCAATATTCGAAGTATGTGACCTTTACTTTTCCTCATATTTCGGACGGATGATGTGTTTTATGTGACCGATGACCTCATCAAAGGATCGCTTCACATCTGGAGATTCCACTTCCTGTTCTTTTAACATCCTCAAAGTCATTTCCGCCGCGAAGATAACCTCGCTTCTCGTAGGCTTTGTTGCTTCCATGAAATCAACTCCTTTTTTCACATTTATCCCCATTATTCAGAATTTTATTCACAACTTGTTATGGTGAATGACGAGCGATTGTCAGGTTAAAAGAAGAAATGGCGAGAATTATATATTGTAGGTGGGGAAGATGGAGTCAAAGCAGTACACTGCCAGGAAAGGTGTAGGATAAGAGCCGCACATCCAAAGGGAGCGGGCAACCCCGAAAATTACCCACTTTCATCAAAACAGATCACAAATACTCCGTTTGAACCTGAACCTCCTGAAAAAAGGTCGCTGTCACGTCTCTGTCACCGGTTTTTCAATAAAAGCGGGGAATCGATGCATAACCTCAAATAATCGATGCATAACTTCCCGGGAACGATGCATAAACTAAATTTTTTGATGCATAACTTGCGTGTGCCCCCTTAAGACCAGGACGCTGCCCCGGTATAATACTGAAATGGAGCGGGTTTTTACCCCGGAAATTACCCACTTTCCTGAAAACAGAACAGAAATACACCAGTTTGAACCTGAACCCGAACCCGAACCCCCTGAAAAAAGGTCGCTGTCACGTCTCTGTCAGCGGTTTTTCAATAAAAGCGAAGAATCGATGCATAAAACAAAATAATCGATGCATAACTCTCCGGGAACGATGCATAACTTGAACTTTTTGATGCATAACTTGCGTGTGCCCCTTAAAACCAGGGTACCGCCCGGTCATATAGCCTGAATGGAGCCGGTTTCCCCCCGAAAATTACCCACTAGCCCTCAAACCGGATGCAGAAGGCGCCGGTTCCCACCTGAACCCCTAAAAAAAGGTCGCTGTCACGTCTCTGTCACCGGTTTTTCAATAAATGCGGGGAATCGAAGCATAACCTGATATAAACGCTGGAAAATCGACCATGAAACGATATAAAAAAGGTGAAATTCTTCCACCACAATGAGAATGCCCAAAAAGCCGTCATTAAAACGGCTTTTTCATTTAAAAAACGTAGCAGTATTATAAATCTATTGGAACAGCGACTAAACGGATAACCATCAAAGTTTATAATACCGCCGCAGCAAAAAGGAGATCCACTTACAATGAGGATTGTGCCGGATATTCTCCAGAAGCCCTTTGACAATCGCCGGGCTAAAGGCAGGGTTAAGCAGGTCCTGTTTTAAGAGAAGCAAGGATTCTTTCTCAATTGGTTCCTCAATATCCTCCAATTTTTGAGTAAGGATTTCAAGGATTTGTTCCTTTGTAGCCTCTTCCTGGCAGGGCTGTTCGATGATTCGCATCAATTCCTCCGAGATAAATGGAAGGGTCGTATGTTTCGCGAGCAAATTTGTTTTTTCTACGAGCGAATGGCATAGCACATCGAGATCCAAAGGAATATTGAAGAACAGGAACAAATGGGAATACATGCTCATAAAACCTTTAATGCAGTAGACTAGATCGTATTTAATGGAGCGGTCGACGTGGCTGTATAGCCGCTCAACCATCAACAGAATGTTTTTTTCCATTAATTGATCATAGTGGCGTATCTTTGAAAAGAGTTCTGCATTCATGGACTGCGTCTGTTCATTAATTAAAATCTTTGCAAAATCAGAATGGTCGTTAAAGTTTTCAAAGATTTTATAGTAAAAAGCATACAAGAGCTTTTCATCACTGACTGTATTTTTGACTATGTAGTCAATATCCGATGTGATCTGCATCATGAAGTGGTCAATCAAAGCGGAAATCAATTCGTCCTTGGATTTAAAAGATAAGTAAAAAGCGCCTTTTGAAATGCCGCAATGATCGGTGATTTGCTGGACTGAAGTGGCTTCAAATCCCTGTTTCGCAAAAAGCTCCAGCGCTTTTTCCATAATTAATTGTTTTTTTGCCATTATATCTGTATCACTCCTGCAGTCTTTAAGTTGACAAGTGACCTGTCAGTCATTAGTATAAGAAAATGGGTGTATTAAGTCAATCGAGGTAGGTGTATACGTGAAGAGTTTAGTAGATTTTGTCCTTAAGAACAAATTGGCCGTATGGCTTCTGACCATTATCATTACTGTTTCAGGCATATATTCCGGGACACGTATGAATATGGAAACGATCCCTGATATTTCAATCCCTTATCTGACGGTAATAGATGTGTATCCGGGTGCGACCCCCGAGAAGGTCATGGAAGATATCTCCATGCCTTTAGAGAAAGCGGTGGAAGGCCTTGATGACGTAAAGGCCATCTATTCGAATTCCTATTCCAATATGTCCAATATACAGGTGGAATATGAATATGGAATCGACATGGATGAGGCAAAACGGGCCCTTGAATCTGCCCTTGATGCGGTGGAGCTTCCGGAAGGAGCCGAGGAGCCGCAGATTAACGCCATCAGTATGAACATGATGCCCGTTGTAGCACTCAGTGTGAGCAGCACCGAGGAAGATATCGTTGAATTAACCTCAACTGTCGAGGAAGAATTGCTTCCGAAAATCGAAAAAATCGATGGTGTTGGATCGGCGACCATCACGGGCCAGCACATAGAAGAAGTTCAACTGACTTATAATGAATCTAAAATGGAACAGTATGGCCTGACCGAAGACAAGGTGAAGGAAATGATCCAGGCCAGCAACCTTGCTGTTTCATTAGGACTATATGAATTTGAAGAAGGTGAACAGGCGGTAGCGGTCGACGGCAAGTTCATGACTGAAGACGAATTAAAAAATATGCTCGTCCCGGTCACGCCTTCAGAAAATCAGCCAGCTCCATTTGTTAAGCTGAGCGAGATTGCTAAAATTGAGACTGTCGGGAAAGTACAATCAGTGTCCCGTACAAACGGCGAGGATGCCATTGCGATCCAGATTGTGAAGGAACAGCAGGCAAACACAGTCGATGTCGTGAACAATGTGAAAGATCTGATTCAGGATGAGGAGAAAAAGATTGATGGGCTGGTTGCCGAGGTTTCTCTGGATCAGGGTGAGCCGATTGAAGAATCCGTCGCGACCATGATCGAGAAGGCCGTATTTGGCGGACTGATCGCAGTATTGATTATCCTTCTGTTCCTGAGGGATTTTAAATCGACGATCATTTCCATTGTCTCTATTCCAGTTTCCATTTTCATGGCATTGCTGCTGCTGAACTGGATGGATATTACCCTGAATATCATGACGCTCGGGGCGATCACGGTGGCAATCGGCCGGGTCATCGACGACTCGATTGTTGTTGTTGAGAATATATACAGGCGCCTTCATTTGAAAAAGGAAAAACTGACCGGCCGGGCACTGATCCAGGCGGCTACGATCGAAATGTTCAAGCCAATCCTGTCATCGACCCTTGTTACGGTCGCGGTATTCGCACCGCTAGTTTTCGTTGGCGGTATGGTGGGCGAGCTCTTTGCTCCGTTTGCCCTGACCATGACATTTGCGCTTGGTGCATCTTTAATTGTAGCGATTACGATTGTTCCGGTGCTTTCCCATACTCTATTTAAAAAGAAGCTGTATGCTGAAAAGACGGAAAGCAGCCATAAAGAGGCAGGGAAATTAGCCCTTTGGTACAAGGGGATCCTTAATAAAGCACTGAACCATAAAATCATCACTTCCCTCATTGCCGTTGTTTTACTGGTCGGAAGCTTGGCCTTAACGCCGCTGATCGGATTCAGTTTTATGGGCAGTGAAGAAGAAAAAGTCATGTATTTAACTTATACTCCAGAGGCAGGGGAGCTTAAGGAAGATACGCTGGCAAATGTCACCGCGGTAGAAGAGAAGCTGCTGAAACGGAAAGATATCGACATTCTTCAGGTATCCGTCAACGAAGCTGGCGACCCGATGGCAGCGATGATGGGCGGAGGCGCTGGCGGAGCGCTGATGTACGTCATCTTTGACCCGGATATGGAGAACTTCCCTGAAGCTCGTGAGGAGATTGAAGACTATGTAACCAATATTGGCCAATCAGGAGAATGGAAGAGCCAGAATTTCACTTCCATGGGTGCGGCTACAAATGAAGTAAGCTATACGTTTTACAGTGAGGATTTAGACAAACTCAATACTTCTGTAAAAATGGTAGAAGAAATCCTGAACAAAAATAAAGGCATTGAGGATGTAACCTCCACGGCAGAAGATGCCTTTGTCGAGTATACGTTCAATGTTGATCAGGATGAATTGCTGCAGTATGGATTAACAACCGGCCAAATCATCGGCATGCTGAATCCTATGCAATCAAAGAATGTCCTGACAACCATTGAAAAAGACGGAGATACACTGGATGTCATCGTCCAGCAGCCACAGGCCAAGCAGCCGAAATCCATCGATGAAATGCTCGACACCGAGATTCCTACAGCAGTGGGACAGCCAATGCCGTTGTCGGAGCTTGTGGACGTTAAAAAAGGAACGACATTAAATACACTGGCCCGAAGCAAGGGTGAATACTATGCTACGGTGTCAGGAACTATTACCGATAAAGATGTTTCGAAAGCGACCTCCGAAGTAGGTAAAGAGATTGATAAACTCGAACTGCCTAAAGGAGTCGACGTGGGCGTTGCCGGAGTTCAGGCAGATATGAATGAAACCTTTACGCAGCTGGGAATTGCCATGCTCGCGGCTGTTGCCATCGTCTACTTTATCCTGGTAGTGACTTTCCGTGAGGGTGTGGCGCCATTTGCCATCCTGTTCTCTCTTCCGTTTGCCGTTATCGGTTCGTTCGTTGGTTTATTAGCTGCCGGCGAAACGATTTCTGTTTCGGTTATGATGGGACTGCTGATGCTGATCGGTATAGTTGTAACGAATGCCATTGTCCTGGTGGACCGAGTCATCCATATGGAACGCGATGGCCTTGGTATGCGTGAGGCGATTCTTGAAGCGGGATCAACCCGACTTCGCCCGATCCTCATGACGGCGATCGCAACGGTAGGTGCCTTGCTTCCGCTGGCATTTGGCTCAGGCGGCGGCGGAGGACTGATTTCCAAAGGATTGGCGATTACCGTTATTGGCGGATTAATCAGCTCCACCTTATTAACGTTAATCGTTGTGCCAATTGTATTTGAGGTATTATCCAAACTCTTCAAGAAAAATCGAAGAGAAGAAGACGAAAATTAATAGAGACCCTGGCAGGTTCATCGCTTGCCAGGGTTTTTTATGTTGAGTAGAAGAATGGAGTAAATTTGTGTTTCCTTTTCGTCATCTTTTTTGCCTTCCGAGCTAATTATCCAATTTCAATTGATTTCATCACAACAATAGTGTACGATACATAGTATAAAACATATACTGTATGACATATAGTAATAAAAAAGAGGTGGGTGAAATGAGTCAGTTATTGAATTCATTAACAACAGAACTTAGGAGAGGAACGTTGACATTAGCGGTTTTAAGTCAATTGCGGACCCCTCAGTACGGGTATTCGCTTGTTCAGCTGCTGGAAGGATCGGGGATTGCGATTGATCAGAGTACCTTATATCCACTGCTTCGCCGATTGGAGAAACAGGAGCTGGTGTCGAGCAGCTGGGATACGTCTGAGAGCAGACCCCGCAAGTACTATGTTTTGAGTGAGTATGGGCTAGAGATCTTTTTGCAGTTGAAAAAAGAATGGATTGCTAACTCAAAAGAGCTTTACAGCTTATTAAAGGGAGAGGAAGAGGATGAACTTAATTGAGGTATATATTCAGGAAGTCACTCGAAGGCTGCCTGAAAAGAATCGTGAGGATATTGCGCTGGAGCTGCGGTCAACCATAGAGGATATGCTGCCGGAGGATTACGGGGAAGAAGATGTAAAGGCAGCACTCGAAAAATTAGGGAGTCCAATCTCGCTCGCTGCCGGTTACAGTGACCGGCCCATGCACCTGATTGGCCCTCGCTATTTTGATATATATGTAACCCTCCTGAAAATGATTTTACCGATTGCTGCTGTCATTTCGGTCATTTCGATGATCGCTCAATATTTTATCGGTTATGGCGGAAATGAAGCGGCCTTAAATGTGGCTTTAAGTCTTATGGGCCAAGGAATATGGACAGTTATTGAAGTCAGTGTTCAAGTATTCTTCTGGTTAACCGTTGTGTTTGCCGTAATAGAAAGAACCGATCAAGGAAAAGATCAGCAGCCATTAACTCCAAGCCTGAAGAAGTGGACACCTGAAGATTTGAAAAATATCTCCTATGTTCCCGAGAAAAAGGCAATCTCAAAATGCCAGGTGTTTGGAAGTTTAATGTGGACGGCAATCTGGGCAACACTTTATTTCTATGCGGATCATCTTGTGGGTATATATAAAGGGGGCAGGGACGGCCTAGAATTTTTGGCTGCAACCTTCAATCAAGAGGTTTTGCTCCGGTATTGGCCAATCGTTGTGATGGTGATTGGTTTCGAAATAGCTCTATCCCTTTATCAATTGATTAAAGGGCAATGGACCAAAAGAATGGCACTGTCCAATACGGCCCTCCAGCTAATGGCAACCATCGTTTTTATTGTCATACTCATAAATCCCAATGTACTAAGTGCAGAGTTCGTTACGTATATGGCGGATCTATTTACTATAACTGCAAATGAATTTAGAACGTGGATAGTGGGCGGCGGAATTTTTATCTTTTTACTGTCCGCGGCGATCAATGTATGGGAAGGCTTTCGTAAGGCCAGAATTTAATAAAAACATACTTGCTTTTAAAAGTAGCGATCGCGTTTCTACCAGAGTAGAGGCGTTTTTTTTATGTGCAGGTTCGGTAAAAAAGTAAGCCGCCCAAATGAACTGTTTCCGGACAAGGTAACATTATTATTCAAGGTATTCACGGTGTAACTCCGTTATTGGGGAAAAGATTAGCTTGAGTGCGACACGTTTATACGGAGGGAAAAACACCACAAGAAGGAAAGGTGCATCACGGCTGTGATACACCAATTGGAGCTAATCCCAAATACGAATTCTGGGAATCCCCGCCGTTCTTAAATAGTCCAGTAATTGCCCAGTATGTACAGATTCATGATAGGCCACACGCAACAGCATGTCTCCCAAGTCTCTGATGTATCCCGACTCGGAACGATCGACCTTTATGCTCTCCAAATCACTTTCAGAGAATGATTGAATGGTATCCATGAACTGTTTTCTGTAGTGTTCAGCGAATTCCAGCTCGTCTTCTACTGTAGTAAAGGGTCTATTTTCAAAAGGAGAGTCAAACGCAGATAAACTCCCCCTATTTTTGATGGCCAAATGATAGTAATGTTCGCTTTCAAGGATGTGCCTGACCATTTCCAGGCAGCTCATGGCCTCACTGTCCGGCTTCCAGGAAAGTTTCTCTTCAGGAATGGATGTCCAGACTTTTATGCTCCTTCTCCTTACTTCATTAAAGTTTAGAATGATTAAGTCAATTGAGTTCATAACGTCCTCCCCTTTTGGATAAATTTAACTTTATTATACACGAATAAACGTTCTTGTTTTGATTTTTTGTATTTTTTCAAATAGGAAAGAAGAAGGCCTGATTTATTGAAGGAATCTCCTTTACAAAAAGAGGAAATTAAAGCTGCGGGTGGAATTCATCTTACTATTACCTTTACAGGGTAAATGTCTATTTTTTCAAGGAGATGAGTTTTATGAATGAACAGGTACTAGATAAATTTGTTGAACGAATTGATGCGGTATTCCTCCCTGTCAAAAATCTTCAGGAATCATTGGCATGGTATCAGGACATATTCGGTTTTGATTTGCGGTGGAAAAATGAAAGAATGTGTGGTCTTTCAATCGCACCTAACTGTGGATTTCACCTTGTCGAAATATCGGATTTTCAACCCGTTGATCAATACACCCCGTTTAATTATGTTGTTAAAGATGCAGAAGACATTAGAAGAAGGCTAAAAGAAAAGAATGTGACTGTATCAGAGATAAGAAATGGGGAACCTAAACGCTTTGATTTAACCGATATTAATGGAAATATGATAAGTGTTATAGAAATATAAATGAACCGGTGTATTACTAAGGGGAATACGTCTGAAAAATAGCGTGTCCCCACATTTGAAAGGGGAAAATCATTTGAAGCAAGCATTGTTAGTCATTGATGCTCAACAAGAGTTAATGGATGGGAATCAAACGGAAAGTGCTGTTTTCAGGAAAGACCAGCTTATTAGCAATATCAATTTAGTTATTAAAAAAGCGGTTAACTCCAGTGTTCCTGTTGTTTTTGTAAGAGATTTGGATATTGCTGAAGGCAAAGGGAAAGGGTTTCAGGTTCATGAAAACATTCATATGCCTGATGATGCAAAAATCTTTGATAAAACTGCAACGAATTCTTTCCATGGGACAGGACTTCTAAATTATTTAAAATCTCAAGAGACTGAGCATGTTGTTATAATGGGGTGTGCAACCCAATATTGTATCGATAGTGCAGTCAGGACCGCCACGATTAGTGGTTTGGATGTCACATTAGTAGCTGATGGACATTCGACAACGGACAGTGATACTTTAAGTGCAGAACAAATTATAAAGCATCATAACCAAACCCTTCATGGCCATTACAATGTGGAGCATTTTTCAATCGTAAGAAATGCAGAGGAAGACTTGTTCGATCCAACTCATGATTCCTACAGGTAATCATCATTAACAATAAAAGACCCTAATTTTTAAAAAAGTAGGACTAGAATTGGGACTTTTAATAGGTACGATCTATTTAAATAGAATCTGTAAAAATATAAGTTGGAAAATCATGTACCTAAGCTAAAGACCTTGTTGCAATAAGCGGGATTTTTTTTATTAAGCTAACGGGAGTATAGTTGAAGAAGGATTTTGTTAAGTATTTAAATAGATACAATCCGATATCAAGATGAACTATTGGGGTGAGAAAAATGAATATAGCACAACACAATCGTAAGGCCTGGGATAAAAAAGTTGATGAGAGTGCTGTTTATACGATGGCAGTGTCTAAAGAAATGATCGAAAAGAGTAGAAATGGTGAATGGGAAATTACAGTAACAACTGGGAAGCCAGTTCCGAGAAATTGGTTCCCCAATTCTTTAAAGGGCAAAAAGATACTTTGTCTAGCTTCAGGGGGCGGGCAACAAGGTCCAGTTTTGGCGGCAGCGGGTGCAACTGTCACTGTTACTGATCTATCAAAAAAGCAATTAGAAAAGGATGAATTTGTAGCCAATCGAGATGGGTTAACTCTTAATACGGTACAAGGTGATATGACTGACCTTTCTGTTTTTGAAGATGAAGTTTTTGATATTATTGTTCATCCCGTTGCTAACTTATTTGTAGAAAATATATCCCCTGTTTGGAAAGAAGCATCAAGAGTGTTAAAAAATAAGGGAATTCTTATTTCTGGTTTTACCAACCCACTTCTATTTATTTTCGATGATGAAGAGGATAGGAAAGGTAATCTGGTAGTGAAAAATTCCATTCCGTCTTCTTCCTTTGATCATTTAACTGAAGATGAATTAGTAGAATATATAAATGCTAAACACACGATTGAGTTTGGACATACATTAGAAGACCAAATCCAAGGACAAGTTGATGCGGGCTTTGTAATCGCTGGATTATATGAAGATGACTTTGGAGGAAGTAGACCATTAGATAAATATATCAAAAGTTTTATTGCAACCAAGGCTGTTAAATTGAACATTGATTAAACCTTGTTGAACGAACGGGTGCTTTCCTTAAGGTAAAGGCATTAAAAAAGAAGCCTTTTCTTATTGAGCTTACGGACATTTTAATGAAAGAAGGAAACTCAGATTATCCATCTGAATATATATTTATAGTTAAAGGTCGAAGGTGATGTTGGGGCTGATCTTATATGGTGTAGTCACTGCGGCAGTAACCTTGATTTAGATGATATTCCGATTTCAAGTGAATTAAAAAGGAATATGAGGGAGTGGGTAACAAAGTATGGTGAATGGATCGATTGGGATCTAGACCAAATAATAACCATACACTTAAAAATAGGGTGCAAGAGTTTAAGAACCAGCTGCTGTTCCAGCCGGTTCTTTTCTTCTTCAACGAAGGGGCAGTTTTATGGAATAAGGAGTTCTCCCTTAGCTATTACATCAGTGAAGAATGTATCTATACTCCCATTGACAACTAGTATAGTTGATTTTATAATAAATTCAAATTTGAATAATAAAACCTTATTTAGGACGTGGATTTTTCTAGAGGGAACTCTATTTTCGCCACACAACTGTCATAAGACAATTGTGTGGTTTTTTTGTGTAAAAAAGGAGGGGCAATTTTGAAGAAATGGCATTATGCGTTAATTGTTTTTTTAGGTGGATGTTGTTACGGAATATTATCTACGTTTGTTAAACTAGCTTATTCAGCTGGGTATTCGGTGACAGAGGTAACAGGCGGACAATATTTATTTGGAACCTTGATTACTTGGATACTTGTTTTATTTACAAAAAAGAAAAAGGTTACCCGGAGTCAAACGCTCAAATTACTATTATCCGGCATTCCGTTTGGTTTGACGGGTGCATTTTATTATCAATCATTACAAACACTTAATGCTTCACTGGCAATTATCTTACTTTTTCAATTCGTTTGGATTGGTACACTTTTCGAGGTGATAATTTATAAGAAAAAACCAACTAAAGGGAAGCTTACTTCGATAATTATTCTTTTAGTTGGCTCCGTATTAGCAGGAGGTCTTATTACAGTAGGTGGAATTCATTTATCTTGGCAAGGCACAATTTGGGGACTACTCTCAGCCTTAACATTTGCGACTTTCATTTTTCTTAGCGGTTCAGTCGGGAAAGATACCCCACCTTTATTAAAAAGTGCACTTCTTTCCACAGGTGCTTTATTCGTTGTATTTTTGTTATTTCCACCAATATATTTATTCAATTTACCCGTCTTAGTGGGAGTTGCACCCTATGGATTACTTCTTGGTTTTTTTGGAGTGTTCCTGCCACCTCTATTATATTCAATTGGAATGCCTCATATTGGACCGGGACTTGGCACAATACTTACAGCATCTGAACTTCCAGTAGCTATTTCAATGTCTGCATTAGTTCTGGATGAAAGTGTGGGGTTGTCGCGGTGGATTGGAGTTGTCCTAATATTTGGTGGGATTGTAGTTGGTAATGTCAGGCATTCAAAGGCAAAAACAAATAATGTTTATGTACAAGAAAATTCCAATGCCCATCATATCTAATTTGTGAACCAAAACAAATATGATCCTGTGCGCTGCAAAAAAATATCTGTAAGAAGTGAATTAATCCTTTCTCTTCTTATAAACCAGAGGAAGGAGCTTGGCACGGGCTATTTTCCTTTTGAAAACATGGGGAACTTAGAGAAAGAGCATTACAAGATCAATTACTGCGTGCCAGCGCCTTAAACCTAATTATTAATCTATATGTTTGGAATACCGTGTTTCTATCACAAGTAATTGAATATTTGAAAACAACAGGGAAATATATAGAGGAATTACTTCCTCATATATCTCCTTTGGGATGGGAACATATAAACTTTCTAGGCGAATATTCATTTGTACCTGAGATTTTGAACTCGATACATGCCCTACGTCCACTTAGGATTTAAAAACCCTGATTTTTCTGCTTAACGTATTAGAATCAGGGTTTTACCTTCTCAAAAGTTCCTTACCGTATAATGTGCGTTTTGTCGGCAGGACACCTTCATATAAGGTTAACAAGAGATCTTTGGGATGACTTGTTTAATTCGAACCTAATTTTCCGCCAACTCCTTCCTATTCGGAGCGTGTGGTGGTTCTTCCATCCATCCCCTTTCTATCAAAATGTCGTTGCCCTCCTTCCCATACTGCAATATTTCAGGAATTAGTTTTGAATATTCATTAGCAAGGTCTATTCGTGCTGATGTAGCTAATGCATGACCAATATAGGTTATTCCTTGCGTATTGAGTATAGTCACAAGGTTCATGATGAGTTTTTCTGAAAAAGGGGATACAGTAGAAGTTGACACTTCTGAATTAATCATTACAGTGCCAAGCAAGTCTTCCTTGATTAAAGTATGGTTTAGGAATTGAATTTGTTTTTGTGCTAAGTCTTTTCCTTTTGTCAAAAATTCTTTTATTTGTTCATCTTTCACAACTTGAATAAATCCAGTGAGCAAGACTAAAGCAAAATAGTTCCTTTCAATGTTAAAAAATATTTCAGCTAGTTCAAGAACATTTAGAGGGCGTTTCTTTTCGAACCACTTGGATAAAAATATTTCTTTCTTTTTAACAAATTCAACTTTATCGGGATAAGGGATCATTGTTGGGCGATCGTATATCCCTTTAGAAAGCATTAGATTTACTGATGCATTATAAAGATCAAGTGTGGAAGTTAAACACTTAGAGAAGAAAGATCGAATATCTTCACGGGCAACATTAGAAAGTAGCATACTATAGGTCATCATACCCATACGGCTCATCCCGTAAGCGTAGCTTACAGGAAATAAATCGAAAAACAAAGGTGGAGCTGAAAGATCAATGTCTTCATCGGAAAATCCCTTGGGAATAGGGAAATTTTCCTTTTCAAAAATATTCTTGATCTCCTCAATATGTTTTTGTGATATATCTAATGTTAGTTTAATTATGGGTTTAACATCTTCATTGTTCGACTGTTGCAGGAAATGCTTAGAGAGACAGATAGATAGGCTATCGTTTATATAAGTAGCCCATAATCCTGCAATTTCTGTTGATGATAAACCTACAGTATGTTTTGTATTCATTGAAAATCTCCTCTTAATATTGGATTTTTCTAATTTAAGTATTACTCATACCGAAACAACTTATTCTTCCTTTCATATTGGTATAGAATAAGCGAAAGAAAACAAAAGGAAAATTCCTGGAGAGGTTTGAATGAGAGTGGACAAGCGGGGGAGAAAAAACATTAAGGTTTATTCCCTTCTTTTTCTCAATCTTGTACCGAATTTGTAATATTGTAGAAAGTAATAAGTTCTGTCGGTAAAAAGGTAAACTATAATAAATTGGATAAATAAAGTTTCTACTGACACAGAACTTGTGTTATCTGTGTATAGGGGCTTTAATCCTCGCAAAAACCAATCGTTTAGCTTTTAATGAATTAAGAGAAGCAGCACCTAAATCTTCTGAATGGTTGGAAGAGGTTCGATACGTTGACAATGGGAAGTTTATTTTTTCTGCTGGTGTATCAGCAGGTATAGATGCGTCCTTATATGTTATTGAAAAATTATTTGGGGACGAACGAGATCAAAAACAGCAACAATAATGGAGTATGAATGGAATAAAAATCACTCTAATTCTTAATAAACAAACGGGTGCTTTCCTTAAAGTAAAGGCTGCAAAAAAGCAGCCTTTTTCTTATTCGACTAACGGGGCAGTTTAGAAGAATAATTCATCGAATAAATAATGATAATATGGTTGATATTGTTATTTTTTTAAAAACGAGGTGTTCCTCTTGGTGAAGATTTTTATAGTAACAGTTATATTAGTTCTTTTAGTTGCCCTAAAAATGCCCAGAAAAAGAACTAGGCACGAGTTACTAGCTACAATACAGTTTGCATTGTTAATGAATTTTGTAACTGATTTGTATCTTGATTTAAAGTACAAACTTTACTGGTATTTTGATAAAGAACAAATAGAGTGGCTGTACCTAGCTGTAGCCCTTGGTGAGATTGCTGTACTGGTTATTATTTTTAATTATTTCCCCCTGATATCTAATGCCATTAAGAAATTTGCATATATCTTGGGATGGACATGCGTTCTTGTCTTACTTGAGTTGTATGCAGTTTATATTAAAGTTTTACATTATGGTGAATGGAATATAATCTATTCAGCGGTGGTTTATTTTATTTCAATGTACATCCTTTATTTCGTATTAGACTACACGGCGGATAGAAGAGAAACTCAGTAATAAAGTCGCAATTTCTTCTTAAACTTTCATATTCGTGGAAGTTTACTTCCAAATGTATGAACGGGTGCTTTAGTTGAATAAGTGGGTTCTGTAATCGATGGTATTGATTCATAAATCCGAATTGGGGGATACTTTTTTTTATGAGATACATTCTGTTTGTTTTCGATTTGCCTTTCTTCAACTAAACGGGGCGGTTTGTTTAAGAAGGCAAAGAGGAGGGCTATAAAGCCGCTCCTCTTTAGTTAAATAATTTCCTCATCATTAAACAGGGTAACGGCTCGAATGTTAGCAGTAGATTGTTGTTGCCTAACCATCAACTTTGCCTCTTCCATGTCTTTTGCTTGAACCTGCTGATAAAATACAACACTGGCCAGTTCATACTCAACGGTAAAAGTCTTCGCTTCTATCATACCAATCACTCCTAATGATGGGTTAAAATCTTATCGATTAATCCGTAATCTAACGCTTTTTCTGCCGTTAAAAAGTTATCCCGTTCCGTGTCTCTTTCTATTTTTTCTTTGGGTTGCCCCGTCCGTTCAGCAAGAATGGTGTTTAAATGATCTCTCAGACGTAAGATGCGTTTCGCACTTATCTCAATTTCTGTTGCTTGACCTCTTGCACCTCCCAGAGGCTGGTGGATCATAATCTCACTGTTTGGAAGGGAGTACCGTTTTCCTTTTTCTCCACCTGCAAGTAAAAATGCACCCATCGAAGCTGCCATACCGATACATAAGGTGCTAACTGGAGCGGTGATCAGTTGTATCGTGTCATAGATGGCTAAACCAGCTGTGATAGAACCCCCAGGTGAATTAATATAAATAGATATATCTTTTTCAGGAGAATCAGAATCAAGGAACAGCAACTGAGCAACAATGCTGTTAGCCACTTGGTCATTAATTTCACCTGTTAACATAATGACTCTATCTTTTAAAAGCCGGGAGTAGATGTCATAAGAACGTTCTCCTCGATTCGTTTGTTCAACAACATAAGGGATAAGATTCATTTTTTCTCCTCCTTGTGGTGGCGGGCTTTCCGAGAGAGTTAAAATTTGTGATGCCACTTTTTCATTTATGGAATGACATAAAATTTCTTCTGGATCCACTAGTTGCAAGCGGATCTTATTTTTTACACATTGAAGTACACTTTCATGGTCGGTGTAGGAAGCAATCACTGAAATTTCTGCCTCACGGTTCTGAAGTTTCTGTTCAGCAGTATAGATCTCTATTAATATGTCTAATGGTTGTGAGAGGTTCTCAACAATAATCGAACCAGTCCCTTCAGGTAATCCATTTAAGTTAGGAGCTTTATGTAGTCCTTCTGGCAGAAGAATCTCTACCTGAAGATGATGGATTATCTGTTGAAGAACGGGGCTGAGACTAATACAGAGATGAGTCATACCTTCTTCTATTTCTAGCTGCTGTTTAGATAAAGCTAAATTAACTTCCATGGTTATTTCCCTTTAGCACATTGGAGACAGAATCAATTACTTTTTGTCTAACGTCAGCTGAAAGATGTTTATTGATGGTGATATAAACATCTTCATTTACAATGTGCAAGTGTTGCTGGACAATTCTCTCAGAGTTCAAAAAGGAGAACTGATTGGCAATCTCTTTTATTTCATCAATAGAAAGGTCAGCGAGTGTTTCTTGGATGCTTGCTAGTGTCTCTCCAGTTTTGCTTAATGTAAGGACTGCTCTAAAGTAATATAGATGGTTGTCTGTATAGACTCTTTTGTTCCCATGTAACTCGAGTGGAGGTACCAACTCAAGCTGCGTATAATAGCGAACGGTCCTTAGATTAATGTCAGCACCTTCTTGTATTAATAGGTCTGTAATTTCCTGAGCTGTATAGAAACCCATTTGTAGGTATCCCCCCTTTTCAACATGCGTTACAGTTAACTGTTATAGTTACATTATAGTGTAATGTTCGAGGAATATGCAAAATATATTGTTAAAAATTTACTCTTGTTGATTGTAAAGGGGATCGTTCAAAGGTGGATTCACACCTCTAATTAAAGGGGAGTGGAAGAAGGAAATCCCATCTCTTTATTGAATTATTATAAAAGTAAATTGGAAATTAAGAGGTGTTAGTATTGGGTGCTTGGGGAACTGGATTATTTGATGATGATACGACTTGTGATGTTAGAGATAGTTTTATTGACTACTTGGATGAAGGAAATACAGTCGAAGAAGCTACTCAGTATGTCTTGGAGGAATATTTGGACGAGTTTGATCCAGAAGAGGATCTGGAGGTAATGGCTCTAGTTTATATTGGTCTTTCAGCAATACAAATGGAGAAAAATTGTCTCCAGGATCAAGTTCGTAAAACGGCTATAAATTTAATTGAAAAAGGTGCAGACCTCGAACTATGGGAAGATTCTGACCCTAAAGATTATGATGAACGGAAGAAAGTTTTAAGCGAATTTAAGGCTAAACTAATTAATTTTTGATGCCAATAATTGAAAAGACAGTTGCTTTACTTAAAATAACTGACTGCCAAAATGGCAGTCTTTTTCATATTTTTGTTCTTGAACTATCGGGGCAGGATTGTTTAATAAGAAATCTAATATGGAGGTGTAATCTTATGCCATTAGAACAGGAAGTAATGGGCTTGTTAATTGGTGGATTTTCTATTGTTATGGGGATTGCAATTTTAGTTACTGTGTTCCTTTGGGTGAAAAATAAAAATAATAGTTCGGGATACATCTGGACATTACTGCATTTGCTATTAGTTTCTGTTGCAGTATATTTTGGGTTAAAGGGTATAGCTTTTGACTATAATCATCCAATGGCTTCAGAAGAGATTTCACTCCAGATAGGTATTTCTGGAGTTGTTTGGGCATTGAGTATGATTTGTTTAGTAATAGCATTATTTAACTTTTCGAAAGAGGGAAAGAGTAATGCTTCTTAAACAAACGGGTGCAAAAGTTTAAGAACCGCTGCTGTTCCAGACAGTTCTCTTCATCTTCAACAAAAGGCGCAGTTTAGTTAAATAAGGATACTTATTTATTAGTTTAAACATCAGAAAAAAAGGGAGGCTGTTTTTGAAACAAGCTCCCTTAAATTTGATTAGTTGATCTTTTAGTTCGTGTTAGCGTTTTGTTGCAGGAAATCCTCGGTCGAAATTACATTGGCATACATACCATTAAGTGCGCCAACAAACGCATAATGAACCTGTTCTGCGGGAACGACTTTATCTTGATAAGATAAGTCCCTTGTCGCACACGCATCTTCGATAAGTGTAGTTTCAAAGCCTAGATCGACTGCAGCCCTGACTGTTGCATCAATACACATATGTGTCATCATCCCTGCAACCACTAGCTTGGTTACTCCTTTATCTTTTAATTTACTCTCTAATTCAGTCTTTAAAAAGCTGTTAGGGAAATGTTTTATGATAATGCTTTCATGTTCTAATGGTAGAACAGATTCATTTAGTTTAACTCCCTCCGTGTTCGGCAGAAAGAAGCCTAACCCTGGATCACTTGCGATATGCTGAATATGAAAAATATTATCTTTGTTATTTTGTCTAAACCATTCAAGAACCTTAGCAGCATTAGCGGCTGCTTTTTCAGGGTTGCTTAATTCCATATTACCATTTGGAAAATAGTCATTTTGAATATCGACAAGAATTAAAGCTGTGCTCATTTTCTATCACCTCATTAAAAAATTTAGTACTATTAAATGATAATGAATCTCTTGATTTTTCTCGATACTTTGATGAAACACTTTTATATCAAATCATTTCATGGTGAAAGGAATTTATTATGGAACTTGATAACATTGATTTTCAGATCCTTCGGCTGCTATCCGAAAATTCACGTGTTCAATGGAAGGACTTAGGGAAGCAAATTCATATGACGGGACAGGCAGTAGGGAATCGTATTAAAAAACTTGAGGAAAGTGGTGTAATTAAAACTTACTCTCTAATAGTAGATCAAATGAAAGTAGGACTTTCTTATACAGCATTTGTCATTATTTATATGAAAATAGCAAACCATGAGTCGTTTATACGTTTTATTAATGATCAAAATGAGGTGGTTGAAGCTCACCGAGTATCAGGAGAAGGCTGTTACCATTTAAAAATAAAAGTAAATTCCCAAGAAAAGTTGAATCTTTTACTTAATAAAATTCTCGAATATGGGAACTATACTTTGTATCTATCAATACACGAGATTAAACAAAGTAATCCGTTGAATGCCACATTAGAATAAATGTTTTTGATATATCCTGCTTATATTAAAGGGTGCAAGATTTAAGAACCGGCTGCTGTTCCAGCCGGTTCTTTTATTCATCAACAAAAGAGGTATGTTGAACTATACATTAGAAGGTAATGGTAAAATAGTGGTAAATATCTAAATTTCAAATAAAGGGAATGGGATATGAAGAAGATAACTGTTTATCATTATGATGCGTTCAGCAGAGAACCTCATATGGGAAATCCTGCAGGAGTAGTTTTAAATGGTGATGAATTGACAGATGCGGAAATGCAAGAGATTGCGTTTAAAGTTGGCTTTAATGAGACTGCTTTTCCAGTTAAATCGGATGTAGTGGACCTAAGAATACGATTTTTCACACCCGGTCACGAGATGAATTTATGTGGTCATGCAACAATGGCGACTGTTTATGCGTTAAAAAGTAAAGGGTTACTGGGGGAGAAAACAGAATTAACCATTGAAACAAACGCTGGCATTCTACCAATTAGTATGAACACAGCTGTTGATGGAGAAATACTTATTACGATGAACCAGGCTCCTCCCGAATTCAAGGAATATACAGGTTCAAAAGAAGACTTAGCGAACTCAATAGGATTAAAAGAGTCAGACTTACATGCTGATTTACCGATCCTTTATGGAAGTACAGGTACTTGGACTTTACTAATACCTATAAAACATCTAGAAGCTTTTCAAAAAATGAAACCGAATAATAAGCAGTTTCCTGAAATTTTAAAGGAAATGCCAAAATCATCTGTTCATCCTTTTTGTGTGGAAACGTATGATCCTAATGCGGATATGCACGCTCGGCACTTCTCTTCACCCTATTCAGGAACAATTGAGGATGCAGTAACTGGTACTGCTTCAGGAGTAATGGGGGCTTTTTATGCGAAATACATTAATAATAATTTTATCGGCCCCCTAAATCTTATTGTTGAGCAAGGTCATGAAATAGAAAAAGATGGTCGGGTTGCAGTACAGGTTTCGAAAATTAGTGAATCAGTTGATATACGAATTATTGGAAATGCAGTTTATGTAAAAGAATTCCAAGTTTTATTAGAAAATTAAGAGTTTGTGAATTAACGGGTGCTAGACTCTACGGACCGGCTGCTGTTCCAGGTGGTCTTTTTCTTTTTTGGATAAGGTTTAATTTGTTGAGCATTTATGCAGGTTAAAACGATTAGTTTCCAGAATAAATTACCTAATCTAAAAAGGAGCATTCCTGTTAGAAGGATTTTCGGGGACTTGAAATAAAAAGAGCCCTCTTGGTATGATGCGGGGTGTCAAATCGTGTGGCGAAATGA
>NZ_SLVV01000025.1 GCF_004340465.1 Mesobacillus foraminis
AAGGAAATCCCGTACTGGGAAGAAGTTGAATCCATGAAGGTCCCTTCCCTGCCGAAGGACGGGAGAGAAGATGGAAGTGGCGGAAAAATGATCGAGCTAAGCTTCAGCCTGACCAAGGAAGAGACGCACCAGCTCCTGACCGAAGCCCACCGGGCGTACCAGACGGAGATCAATGACCTGCTTCTCGCGGCGTTGGCGCTGACCGTCCGGGAATGGACAGGGAAAAACAGGCTGGCCGTCAGCCTGGAAGGCCATGGACGCGAGGACCTAGTGGAAGGGGCGGACCTGAGCAGGACGGTCGGCTGGTTCACCAGCATGTTCCCTGTGGTGTTCGATGTATCCTCAAGCGATCTTGGCCGCACGGTCAAGGAAGTGAAGGAAACCTTGAGGAAGGTGCCCCACAAGGGCGCGGGCTATGGGGTGCTCAGGTACCTCAACCCGGCGGTACAGGACAAAAAAAGGCATACTTTAAAACCAGAGATCAGTTTCAATTACCTGGGACAGTTCGAGTACGGCAACAGAGGCCAATACCCGATTATGCCAATGGGCGAGCCCGTCAGTTTGGAGAACAAGCACGGGACCGGGATCGAAATTACAGCAATCGTCGCCGATGGGATTCTCCAGCTCAATCTTACGTTCCACTCTATCCAATACGATGCTGGGACGATGGAGGGCCTTCTAGACCAGTATAAAACACTGCTTCTTCAGATTTGTGACCATTGTGTGGGTAAAGAAGTATCGGAACGGACGCCAAGTGACTTCAGCATGAGGGAATTGACTCAAGCAGACTTGGACGATGTATTCGATGCCTTGAAGAGTATTTAAATAACTCAAGCGATCAGGAGTGATTTTATGTTCGACCCTTCTAGACTAAAGGATTTGTACCGACTATCCCCGACACAAAAAGGGATGCTGTTCCACACATTAAAAGATGAAAACAATGACACGTATTTCGAGCAGATGGTCTTTCTGATTGAAGGGGAACTTCATGTCCCCTTCTTGGAGGAAAGCTTCAACCGCCTGATTGAAAAATATGATGTATTAAGAACCGTTTTCCTTCACTCCAAAATGAAGGAGCCCACACAGGTTGTACTGAAGGAAAGGAGAACCTCGGTAAGCTATGAAGACATTTCCCATTTGGATCAGGAAGAGCAATCACTCTTCCTGACCAAATATAAATTTCAGGACCGACAAAAGGGCTTTAATCTCCAAAGCGATATGCTGATCCGTCTTGCTGTACTTAAAATGGGACCAAGCCGGTTCCAGATGCTCCTTAGTCATCATCACATCCTTATGGATGGCTGGTGTATGGGAATCATCTTAAACGACCTTTTCAAGTATTACGCCCATCTTAAACAGGGGGTGACTATTCCTCATGAAAAAGGGCTGCCATACAGCACTTACATCCAATGGCTAGAGGAGCAGGACGAGGAAGAGGCCATTCGATACTGGAGTAAGTTTCTTGAAGGTTATAGCGGGGTCAAAGGGCTCCCTTACACATGGTCGGCACAGGAACCTACAAGTTTTATACATAAAGAGGTTCACTTCTCTTTCAATGAGGAGATGACAAGGGAACTTTCCGAACTGGCCATGTCGGAACAAGTCACAGTGAACACTGTTTTCCAGACAATATGGGGGATTATGCTCCAAAAATTGAATCAAACAGACGACGTGGTATTCGGGTCCGTGGTTTCCGGGAGACCAGCCGACATCCCCGAAGTGGAAAAGATGGTGGGACTATTCATCAATACCATCCCCGTAAGGATCACAAGCACCGGGAATGACACATTCCAACAGTTGATGGGAAGAACACAGGAAAAGGCCCTTGCGTCCAACCAATACGATTATGTTTCACTGGCGGAAATACAGGGGGGCGAGCAGGTCTTCGATCACATTATCGCTTTTGAAAATTTCCCGGTCGTCACTGACGATTTTGAGGAAAATCCAGAACAAAAATTAGGGTTTCGCATCCACGGGTTTGAGGCTTTCGAACAAACAAACTATACGCTAAGTGTCCAAATTCACTCCGGCGAAAAAATAAGCGGCAAAATCATCTTTAACGGTGAAGCCTACAATTCAGACTGGATGGAAAATATCCCTTTGCATTTACAGGAGATAGCGGCGCAAATTATTGGGAATCCGGAGATGAACATAGAAGACATACAGCTTATGCCAGAAAAAGAGATAAAGAGAATAATAGGCTGCAATTCCAATGTCAGGGAGTTCCCGAGGGAAGAAACCATCCACTCTCTTTTTGAGGGACAGGCAGAGAAAACCCCGGAAAACCTAGCGCTTGCGTTGGAAGGTGAGGGTCTTACATACAAGGAACTCAATGAAATGGCCAACCAATTTGCCCATAGCCTCCTAAAACATGGGGTGAAGCGGGGACAGACCGTCGGGCTCATGGCGGAGCGGTCCTTTGCGATGATTGCCAGCATGCTGGGCATCCTCAAGGCCGGTGCAGCTTACTTGCCGATTGATCCAGGATACCCGGCCGAGAGGATCCAATACATGGTCGAGGACAGCGGGACCCAGCTGGTGCTCCTTCAGGGAGGCAGCCTTCCGGGCACCTATGGCGGGAAGGTGCTGACAGTCGAGGAAGCCTTGCTGGAAAGTGACTCCTCGAATCCCGGCAGGAAATCAGGCCCGGAAGACCTGGCCTATGTTGTCTATACTTCCGGCTCCACGGGTATGCCAAAGGGGAACCTGACCACCCACCGGAACGTGATCCGGACCATCATCAACAACGGCTACCTGGAAGTGGAAGAGACGGATCGGCTCCTCCAGCTGTCCAACTATGCATTTGACGGGTCGACCTTCGACATCTATGCAGCCCTCCTACATGGGGCGCGCCTGGTGTTGGTCCCGAAGGACACAGTCACGGACGCCGTCCGGCTATCGCGCCTGATCCGGGAAGAACAGGTGACGGTCTCATTCATGACGACCGCCCTCTTCAACACCCTTGTGGATGTGGACCTTGAATGCCTGAAAGGGTTGAGGAAACTGCTCTTTGGCGGCGAGATGGTATCGGTGAAACATGTGAGGAGAGCCTATCGGGCGATGGGGGAAGGCCGGTTAATACACGTCTACGGGCCAACCGAAACCACGGTGTTTGCCACCGCCTGCCCCGTTACGGAGTCCATGTGTGACCTCCATACAATACCGATTGGAAGGCCTATCAGCAATACATCGGGTTATGTAGTAAGTTCCAGCGGCCAGCTCCTGCCGGAAGGGGTTCCGGGCGAACTGGCCATCGGCGGAGCCGGGGTCTCCCGTGGGTACCTGAACCGCCCGGACCTGAACCACGAACGTTTCGTTGATAACCCGTACATCCCGGGAGATGTGTTCTATAAGACAGGGGACCTTGTACGCTGGCTGCCTGATGGGAACCTAGAATACCTGGGGAGGATCGACCAGCAGGTAAAGATCCGTGGGCACAGGGTAGAGTTAGGGGAACTCGAGACAAGACTCCTTGAATTCCCCGGTGTGCGGGAAGCGCACGCCATCGCCTATCAGGACCTTAACGGCCATTCCTATCTATGCGCCTACATCGTGACCGAGGGAATCGTCCAGACCGAAGAAATTAGAGGGTATGTCGCCCAAAGGCTTCCGGACTATATGCTGCCAACTTATATTGTGGAACTCGAAAAGCTGCCGCTCAATCCCAATGGGAAGGTGGATAAAAGGCAGCTCCCTGAGCCAAAGGCAAACATGGAGAAGGAGAAAGAGTATGCTCCCCCTGTCACTGAGACAGAAGGAGTACTTGCAAGCCTATTTGAAGACATCCTAGGGGTCCGTCCTGTCGGCGTCCATGACAACTTTTTTGAACTTGGCGGCCATTCACTAAAGGCCATGATCCTCTCCTCGAGGATTCATAAGCAGCTAGAAGCGGAAGTTCCCATCAAGGCCATATTCTCCAATCCGACCGTGAAACAATTGGCATCTATCATTGCTGCTTCCAGCAAGAATGAATACCGTTCGATTAAGAAAACATCCAAACGGCCGTTTTATCCGGTCTCAGCTGCCCAGAAAAGAATGTACACAGCGCAGAAGCTGGAAGAAGCTAAGGGCGGTACTAGCTATAATATCCCAATCGTTGTGGAAATCAACGGGAACCTTGAGATAGACCGGGTTTATCATGCGTTCAGCTCTTTGATGAATCGGCATGAATCACTCAGGACCGCTTTTCTTTTAAAGGATGGAGTGCTTGTTCAGGAAGTATGGGAAGAAGTCGAATTGCCATTTAAATCCGCCCAGGGAGAGCCAGTGGATTTACCGGAAATCATCAAGGGTTTCATCAAACCCTTCGACCTAAGCAAGGCACCATTGTTGCGGGTCAAAGTCGTGCAGGTTAGCGAAGATCGGCACATCCTGATGATGGATATGCATCATATCATTTCGGATGGCGTGTCAACTAATCTCCTCCTAAAGGACTTCGTCGAATTGTACCAAGGAAAAAAACTGAGCGAGCTTAGGATACAATACAAAGATTTTGCAGTCTGGCAACAGGAGGAAAGCCAGGTTGAATCTATGAAAAAGCAAGAACTGTACTGGCTTAATGCGCTCTCTGGGGAATTACCTGTCCTGGAGCTTCCCACTGACTTTACACGGCCGGCAATCAAGCAGTTTGAGGGCGAAACATTCGGTTTCAGGGTCGACTGTCAGCTGGTGCGCCGCTTGAAAGAAATCTCTTCCGAAGAGGAGTCAACTCTTTTCATGATTCTGCTGGCTGCTTATAACATCCTCCTGTCCAAGTATTCCGGACAGGAAGACATCATCGTCGGGTCGCCGATTGCTGGGAGGAACCATGCCGACCTTGAGGAAGTAATCGGTGTCTTCATCAATGTACTGCCCCTCCGAAACCAGCCGGTGGGCACACTCACATTCAGGGAATTCCTCCTTCAGGTGAGAGAACAGGTGCTGCAGTCTTACGAGAATGCTGACTACCCTTATGAAGAGCTCCTTGAGAATCTCCAGTTACAGCGAGACTTTAGCCGGAATCCTCTCTTTGACACGATGCTGAACCTGCAGAATATCGAGATGAAAGGGCCAGAAATCCCGGGGTTATCCTTTAACTCTTACAGCTGGGATTATAACAATTCGAAATATGACATCAACTTGGATATCGCTGAGACTGAGCAAGGAGAACTGTATGTTTCTGTTGAATACAGCACTTCCCTTTTTACAAGAGGGACCATGGAGAGGCTGAAAGGCCATTTCCTCCACCTCCTGCAACAGATTACAGAAGACCCTGACCAAAAGCTGGGGGACATGGTTCTTGTAACGAAGGAAGAAAAGCATCAGCTTCTCAACAGCTTCAATGAAACACAAAGGCCCTTCCCTCAGGACAAAACGATCCATGAGCTGTTTGAAGAACAGGTGAGGAAGACCCCTGAACACGTAGCCTTAGAATTCAAGGAAAAACAGCTCACATACCGTGAGCTGAATGCCAGGGCCAATCAGCTTGCAGGGTTTTTAAGGGAAAGGGGGACCGGCCGCGAAGAACTGGTCGGAATCATGGTGGACCGCTCCCTCGAGATGATCGTGGGCATCCTGGGTGTGTTAAAAGCTGGTGGTGCCTATGTGCCACTTGACCCTTCCTATCCTATTGAAAGAATCCGCTATATCCTTGAAGACAGCAGGATCGAGCGCCTGTTAACTCAGAGTAGCTTGAATGTGCCTGATGGCTTTACTCGAGAGGCCATCCTCATCGACCAGCCCGAATTGTACAGGGGAGCTTGTGAGGACCTTGATCCTGTCAGCACGGCGGATGATCTGGCCTATGTCATCTATACATCCGGATCGACCGGAAAGCCGAAAGGGGTGTTGATCGAGCATCGGGGAGTGAGCAATTTGCAGCTCATGGCTGAAACATATGGCATCCGGGAGGGAAGCCGGGTCCTTCAATTTGCATCTTATAGCTTTGATGCTTCCGTAGGCGATATCTTTCATACCTTATTGTCGGGTGCCACCCTTTATATCTGTGATCAAGAGGTTTTCCTTTCTGGACAGGAGTTCGTCAGGTGGCTGGAAGAAAAATCAATCAATTCGATCCCATTCATTCCTCCTTCCATGCTGAAGGCACTACCGTACGCTGAACTGCGGGATCTGCATACCTTAAGCACAAGCGGGGAAGCCCTGCCGATGGACCTTGTGGAGACATGGGGAAGAAACCGGACATTCTTGAATGCATATGGTCCGACCGAAACAGTCGTGGATGCTACCATTGGCGAGTGCCGTTTAGGGATGAATAAAGTGGTGATTGGCAAGCCCATTGCGAATAAGCGGGTTTATATCCTTAATAAGGAACTCCAGCTTCAGCCGATAGGAGTTCCGGGAGAACTCTTCATAGGAGGGGAAGGAATAGCACGTGGGTATCTAAATAGGCCGGATATGACAAGTGAGCGATTCATCGTCAACCCCTATGACCCCGAAGAAAGGATTTACCGGACGGGAGACGTTGTCCGCTGGTTGCCGGATGGCAACATCGAGTTTTTAGGACGGAATGATGATCAAGTCAAGGTCAGGGGATATAGGGTTGAATTGGGTGAAATTGAAACAAAGCTGATGGGACATGCCTCTGTCAGAGAAGCCGTAGTTGTCCTAAATGATCGGAATTTGTGTGCCTATATCGTTTCCGACAGGGACTGGACAGGTGCGGAGATTCGTCGATACCTCCAGGAAGAACTGCCTGGATATATGATCCCATCCTACTTTACCAGACTGGAATCCCTCCCACTTACCCCGAATGGGAAGGTGGACAAGAAAGCTCTTCCAAAACCTGATCTTTGGGACGAAGGTGTAGAGTACACAGCCCCCCTCTCCGAACGGGAGAAACTGCTTGCAGATGTCTGGAAGGAAGTTCTGAGAGTGGATCGTGTGGGCATCCATGATAATTTCTTCGAGCTTGGAGGCGACTCCATCAAGGCCATCCAGATTGCTGCAAGGTTAAATGAATCCAACCTAAAGCTGAGCATGATGGAAATGTTCAAGAATCCGACCATATATGAATTGAGTCCTTTTCTTGAATCTTTACTGACAGAAGCCGAACAGACGGCAATCGAGGGATCGGTTCCCCTCACCCCCATCCAGCATTGGTTCTTTGAACAAAGATTTGAAAAGCCAGAACACTTCAATCAATCGATGATGCTTTTCAGGAAGGAAGGGTGGGAACCCGAGAAGGTTAAAAATTGCTTCAGGAGACTGAGTGAACATCATGATGCATTACGAATTGTCTTTCCTTCCGGATCTCCGGCACAATTCAACCGGGGAACACAGGGCATGGAATGTACTGTGAGAACCTTCGATTTTAGAAGTTCGAACAATCCGGCCATCCTGATCGAGAAAGAGGCGAACAGTGTGCAGGGCAGCATCCGACTGGCCGATGGACCACTGTTCAGGCTCGCCGTGTTCCATACGGCAGAAGGCGACCATCTGTTGATTGTCATCCATCACCTGATCATAGACGGAGTATCATGGAGAATCCTTCTAGATGATTTTAATCGAATCTATGAAAAAGGGGAGAATGCACTCCCTGCTAAAACAACCTCCTACCAGAGATGGGCTAACAGCCTTGTCCAATATGGATCCAGCCGAAAAGGGCAGAATGAAGCCAAATATTGGAGGAACATCCAGACGAAACAAGTGCCAGCATTGCCAATGGATTATCCATATTCAGGCGGGAATCTTTATGAAGAGCTGGAAGTGGAAGGAATATCCCTGGGTCAAAATCAAACCAACATGCTATTAACGGATGCACACAAGGCATTTCAGACAGAAATCAACGACCTCCTTCTGTCTGCCCTCTTTCTGACCATACAGGAATGGACAGGAGAAAACACCCTAGCCGTAACCCTTGAAGGTCATGGAAGGGAAGATTTAATGGAAGGCATGGACCTGAGCAGAACGGTGGGTTGGTTCACAAGCATCTTCCCTGTCGTCTTTGAAATTGGCCCAACAGAAATAGGGTCTGTCATTAAAGTGGTTAAAGAGACACTCAGGAAAGTGCCAAACAAAGGAGCTGGATATGGAGTCCTCAAATATTTAAGTTCCAGTGCAGTGACAGAAAAGACCTTAAGCCCTGAAATTTGCTTTAACTATCTTGGGACCTTCGAAGGAGACGGCGACGTAACCTATTCCCGCATGCCTATGGGCCTTCAAATAAGCGGCAGGAACCATCAGGATCATCTGCTAGAGTGGAATGGCATGGTCGTAGATGGAGTATTGCAGGTTACGATTAGCTACAATCCGAAGGTTTTCGATAAGAGCACAATCAAGATGCTGGGAAGTCTTTACCGTGACCATCTGGTTCATTTGATGGAGTTTTGCTGCGGAAAAGAAGAAACAGAGCTTACTCCAAGTGACTTCAGCGAGAGCGATTTAACTCTCGATGAACTCGACGATATTTTCGGGGTTTTAGAATCAAAGAAATAGCTGGATAACTAGATTAGGAGTGGAGTGGATCAGATGTTTGATAGGAATAACGTGAAGGATATGTATCGGTTATCCCCTATGCAGCAAGGGATGCTGTTCCATACGATTAAAGACGAGAAAAGCCGGGCTTATTTTGATCAATTGTCCCTAGATATATCGGGTACCGTCAACACAAGTTGCTTAAAAGCCGGTGTGAATTCGCTGATTGAAAAATACGATGTCTTACGAACTCTGTTCTTATTCGAGAAAGTTAAGCGTCCCATGCAGGTTGTCTTAAAGACCAGGAAAGCTTCCGTCCATTTCGAGGATGTTTCCGGTTTGCCTGATACACAACGATCAGCATACATTCAGGAGTTTAAGGAAAAGGACCGGGAGAGAGGCTTCGACCTCTCCCGGGACCTGCTTATTCGTTTTTCCCTCTTCAAAACGGGTGAAAACACGAATGTCCTTCTGATAAGCAGCCATCACATCCTGATGGATGGTTGGTGCATGGAGATCATTTTAAGCGATTTGTTCCATTACTACCACATGTATCTCAAGGGGCTTCCAGTTAAAATTGAAAAGACCATCCCCTACAGCTCTTTTATCCGGTGGCTGGACCAACAAGAAGACGAAAAGGCTAAATCATTCTGGAAAGACTATCTTCACGGATTCAAAGAATTATCGGGAATTCCCTTTCGTGAGGCGTCCCCGTCTTCAGGATTTGTTCGGGAGGAATTCCATTTCGGGCTGGGTGAAACGCTCACTGGGCGGCTTGAGCAACTGGCAAAAGCCAACCAGGTTACCATGAATACTCTCATCCAATCATTCTGGGGAATCATGCTGCAAAAATTAAATGATACAAGGGATGTGATGTTTGGTTCTGTCGTTTCGGGAAGGCCCTCGGAAATACAGGGGGTCGAACGGATTGTCGGACTTTTCATCAATACAATCCCTGTCAGGATTTCTTCAGCCGACGGAGAAACACTTTCCGGATTGATCAAAAGGGTGCAGGAAGGATTCATGGCTGCAGGAAATTATGATTACCTTTCCCTTGCAGATATCCAGCAACACGGTGAAGCTTCAGGTGCCTTATTCGACCATATCATGGCGTTTGAAAACTTTCCTGTAAACTCAATAGGACCAGTAGACCCTGCCGAAAGGGAGATGGGCTTTACCGTAACAGGGATGGAAGCATACGAACAGACGAACTATGACTTCACCATACAGTTCCACGCCGGAGACGAAATTGCAGGCAAAATTACATATAACGGCGCCGCATATTCCAAAAAATTCATTGAAAAAATCCCTGCATACTTACAGACAATTGGCGAGGTGGCAACCGGATCACCGGACATCCAGATATCTGAAATCAGTCTCACATCGGAAGAAGAGGTCCGAACCTTACTGGAACGAAACTGCACCTCGAGGGAGTATCCAAAGGAAAAAACAGTCTCCCAGCTTTTTGAGGAACAGGCGGAGAAAACGCCTGAAAATGTGGCGCTTGTATTTGAAGGCGAAGAATTGACCTATAGGGAACTCAATGAATATGCCAACCGGATTGCCCGCACCCTTATCAAACAGGGAGTGAGGCGGGGAGAAACCGTAGGCCTCTTGACGGAGCGATCGATTGAGAGGATTGCGGGCATGCTGGGCGTCCTCAAGTCGGGGGCGGCTTACCTCCCCATCGATCCTGGTTATCCAGCCGAACGGATTCAATACATCTTAGATGACTGCGGGACCCAAATGGTTCTCCTACATGGTGGTGTCCTTCCGGATACCTATGAAGGGAAGTCGCTGAAGGTC
This sequence comes from Mesobacillus foraminis, assembly GCF_004340465.1. Taxonomy (GTDB): domain Bacteria; phylum Bacillota; class Bacilli; order Bacillales; family Cytobacillaceae; genus Mesobacillus_B; species Mesobacillus_B foraminis. Next base: position 10,219 of record NZ_SLVV01000025.1, read on the forward strand.
AAGGAGGCCTTGGCTGAAAGTGATTCTTCCAACCCCCGCAGGATCCCGGGACCGGAAGACCTTGCTTATATCATCTATACTTCGGGTTCCACCGGAAAGCCGAAAGGGAGCCTGATCACCCACCGAAATGTGATTAAGACCATCATTAACAACGGCTACCTGGAAGTGGAAGAAGCCGACCGGTTCCTCCAGCTTCTGAACTATGCATTTGACGGTTCCGTCTTTGACATCTATGCATCCCTCCTTAACGGGGCACGACTGGTGCTGGTGCCGAAGGACACAGTTGGGGATGCCATCAGGCTTTCCCGCCTGATCCAGGAAGAACAGGTGACGATTTCTCTAATGACGACCGCCCTCTTCAATGCGATGGTTGATGTGGATCTCGAAAGCCTGAAAGGGCTGCGGAAACTGATGTTTGGCGGCGAAATGGTGTCGGTGAACCATGTGCGGAAAGCCTTAAGGGTGATGGGGGATCACCGGTTGATCCATGTATACGGGCCATCCGAAGCAACGGTGTTTGCCACAACCCATTCTATCACCGGGAAGGATTTTGACCTCAACACCGTCCCGATTGGGGGGCCTATCTCAAATACATCGGTATATGTCCTAAACTCAAGCGGGCAGCTTCTGCCGGAAGGGGTGCCGGGCGAATTGGCCATCGGAGGGGACGGGGTCTCCCGAGGGTACCTTAACCGTCCAGAACTGAATAAAGAACGCTTCCTGGAGAACCCCTTTGTTCCTGGGGATGTCATCTATAGAACCGGGGACCTTGTCCGCTGGCTGCCAGACGGGAACCTGGAGTACCTGGGAAGGATCGACCAGCAGGTAAAGATACGGGGACACCGGATTGAACTGGGAGAGGTCGAAAGCCGGATGAAGGAATTTCCTGCAGTCCAGGAAGCTGCAGCCACTGCAAGAATGGACAGTCATGGGCATTCCTATCTTTGTGCCTATATTGTCTGGGAGGGGAGGGCAACAGTAGCTCTTTTACGCGATTACCTGAGAGAACATCTGCCCGACTATATGATTCCCACACGCTTTGCTTCCCTGGACAACCTTCCGCTTACTCCTAACGGAAAAGTGGACAAGAACCAATTACCTGAAACACAGGAAACCCATGACCATAGGCATCAAAAAGCAACGACAAAGTTAGAGAAGAAGCTAGTCGGCCTATATCAGGAAGTATTAAACAGGGAAGATATCGGCATCCTTGACAATTTTTTTGAATCAGGGGGACATTCGTTAACCTTACTGATGCTTGGTGCCAGGATCCCTAAAGAATTAAACATGGAAATCCCCCTAAGGGATCTATACGCCAATCCAACAGTGAAGGAATTGGCTGAACATATGGAATCCTTAGAAGAGAGCACTTTCGTAGGGATTTCTCCAGCACCTGAACGCACGCTTTATCCCGTTTCCTTTGCCCAGAAGCGGATGTATCTTGTCCAAGAGATTGAAGGAAATGATAGCACACACTACAATATGCCAATCGCCCTGGAGATAAAAGGAGAGCTGCAAAAGGATAAAGTTGAAGCCATCCTTCGGTCATTAATCGAAAGACATGAGTCTCTTCGGACATCCTTTCATCTCGAGGGTGAAGAAATTGTCCAGAAAATCCATTCTCATGCTCATTTCCATTTAGAGGTGATTCCTTCCTCTGGGCGCAATGAACCCATGTTGTTAAGAGAGTTTGTCCGGCCATTCAACCTCCAGACCGGAAACTTATTCAGGGCGGCCCTGATTGAAAGAACCAATGAGGATTATATCCTTTGCTTGGACATGCATCACATCATATCTGACGGAGTGTCTGCCAATCTATTATTCCAGGAGTTTATCTCCCTGTACCGCGGCGAGAGACTGCCCGAATTGTCCATTCAATACAAGGACTATAGCGTCTGGCAACATAGCGAAGTTCAGAAGCAGAAGATCCACGAACAGGAAGAATTCTGGATGGACCGGTTTTCAGGTGAGATTCCTTTATTGGACTTGCCATCAGACTTCATCAATCAAGAGGAAATTCTTTCAGGAGGGGAGACCCTGAGTTTGGAAATGGGATCCACCTTGTTGAAAGAACTTAAAGAACTTTCCTCAAGAGAAGGTACTACTCTGTACACATCACTCCTGGCATCGTTCCACATCCTGCTTTCCAAATACACCAGTCAGGAGGAAATCGTCATCGGTACTCCTGTCTCCGGAAGAAGACATGCGGACCTCGAAGGAATCGTCGGGATGTTTGTCAATACATTGGCCATCCGTATGAAGTCTAATCCCGCTCTGACATTCAAAGAGTTCCTTTCCAATGTGAAGGAGGAGAGCGTCCTAGCCTTTGATCATGCCGATTACCCCTTTGAGATGCTTGTGGAAAAACTGAACCTTCATCGAGATACAAACAGTACTCCTTTGGTCCAAACCATATTTACCTTCCAAAGCGAGGAGCCACATGGAAACGGCATTCCTGGACTCGCAATTACCCCGTATGAATGGGAATGGGGAAATTCGAAGTTCGACTTAACCCTTGCCGTAACCGAAGGGGAGACCCTAAGGGTTTCAGTGGAATATAATACTGGAAAATTCAAAAGGGATAGCATCACAAGGTTGCTAGATCGTCTGGAATGGATCTTGGAACAGGTCACGAAAAACCCTGATATTCTCTTAAGTGAGATTGATATAGCGACACCGTACGAAAAGCGCATGGTGCTAGAGAAGTTCAATGCAACCTACCGAGACACGCCATTCCATAAAACCATCACAGAGCTTTTCGAGGAACAGGTTGAGAAGGCTCCCGGCAATCCGGCTGTTGTATGCAAAGATGAGGTTATCACCTATGAGGAATTGCATAACCGGTCCAATAGGCTTGCCAAACTGTTAAGGGACTCCGGAGTCACTACTGAGACCGTTGTAGGAGTGATCATGAACCAGTCAATCGACATGATCGTGGCCATACTAGGGATTCTTAAATCGGGAGGCGCCTATTTGCCTATCAATCCCAATTTGCCGGTGGCCAGGCAGTCCTACATGTTAGACGACAGTCTAGCAGGCTACCTGGTGGTCCAAACTCCTAATCAAATTCCGGAATCTTACCGGGGGACAGTTTTCCCACTGAAACACCTCTCACTGGCCGAAGGAGATTCCGCAGCCAGCCTTGAAGTTACATGCGATCCAACCAACCTTGCCTATATTATCTATACATCTGGGACAACCGGAAAACCCAAAGGCGTGATGGTGGAACACCTTTCGCTGGTAAACCTTTGCCTTTGGCATAACCATGAATTCCAAGTCATGCCGGAAGACCGTAGTACAAAATTGGCGGGATTCGGTTTCGATGCCTCCGTATGGGAAATATTCCCCTATTTGATTGCCGGGTCGTCGATCCATATCATCGAAGAAGATATCAGGGGGGATGCTGAAGCTTTAAACCTTTACTTTGAACGGAACGGAATCACCATCAGTTTCCTGCCTACACAGTTGGCTGAACAATTCATCCCGTTGGGAAATCGGTCATTAAGGATGCTATTGATCGGGGGAGAGAAAGTCAGAAGAATAAGCCGCACACCCTATAGGATTTTCAATAATTATGGTCCTACGGAAAATACGGTTGTGGCGACGTACGGTGAGTTGGATGCGGACCAAACGGAACATCCAATCGGACGGCCTATTTGGAATAACCAAATCTTCATCCTTGACCCTTCAGGAAATCTGTTGCCCGCTGGAATCCCTGGTGAACTCCATATCGCAGGAAAAGGTTTGGCCAGGGGCTACATGAAGAATCCTGCTCTTACGGAAGAGAGGTTTGTTGAGAATCCCTTCTCCGGCGGGAAAATGTATAAAACCAGTGACCTGGGGCGTTGGCTTCCGGACGGCACGATCGAGTTTCTGGGAAGACGTGACGATCAAGTGAAGATAAGGGGTTATCGGATCGAATTGGATGAAGTGGAAGCAAACCTTCTCCATCACCCATCCATCCAAGATGCTGTCGTTTTGGCTCATGGGGACGACCGCGAGCACCCTTACTTATGTGCCTATGTCGTCACCTCTAACGAAGTCGGTTACAGGGACATCCGTCGTTTCCTGCTTGAACGTATCCCGGAATACATGGTGCCTGCATATATCATTCAGATTGATTCCATGCCGGTAAATCCAAACGGCAAGATAGATAAGAAAAAGCTCTTAGATACACCAAAAATTTCTTTGAAGGACTCTGAATATACGGCACCGCAGACATTTATGGAGAAGAAGGTGGAAGCGATTTTCAAGGAGGTGCTAAAGGTCGAACGTGTCGGCGTACATGACAACTTCTTTGAACAGGGAGGCCATTCCCTCAATGCCACGATCCTATTGTCAAGGATTCATAAACAGCTGAACGCAGTGATCAAGCTGCGCGAGTTCTTCGCAAGCCCAACGATTCAGGAGACAGCGGAACTGATCAAGAAGGCGAAAAATGCCGGAAACACCTCGATCCCAAAGGCCCGGGAAATGCCTTTCTACCCAGTTTCGGCCGCACAGAAGAGAATGTACATCGTCGAACAGCTGGATGCCCAGAATGCCGGTACGCATTATAACATGCCGATTGTGATGGATGTTGCAGGAAAGCTGAGTGCCGATAAGGTGGAAAAAGCATTCCGAGCATTAATTGCGAGACATGAAGCGCTCCGGACATCGTTCCATTTGGAGGACAACTCCTTGAACCAAGTGGTCCATCCAGAAGATGTCACGTGGAATCTCCATATCATCAAGGCGGAAGAATCCGAGATTCGAAACCTGGTCAAGAAATTCATTATGCCGTTTGATTTGCAGCACGCTCCCCTATTCCGCGCGGCTTTAGTAGATGTCAGCCCTACCCGGCACCTTCTAATGATTGATATGCACCATATTATATCCGATGGAGTCTCTACCAACCTTTTATTAAATGACTTCATCAAGTTATATCAGGGGCACACCCTGACACCAAATTTCCTGCAATATAAGGATTATGCGGTATGGCAGCAGGAAGAGGAACATCGTGAAAAGCTAAGGGCCCAAGAAAAATACTGGCTGGAAACCCTATCTGGAGAGCTCCCTGTTTTGGATTTACCAGCCGACTTCACAAGACCGCCGGTTAGGCAATTTAAAGGAGAGACCCTCGAGTTCTCCGTTGACAGTTCCATCCTGAAAAAATTAAAAAGACTCTCTTCCTCGGAAGGGGCAACCTTGTATATGACATTATTGGCCGCCTATAATGTGCTTCTTTCCAAGTATACCGAAAAAGAGGACATTATCGTGGGATCCCCTATTGCAGGCAGGCCCCATGCCGATCTTGAAGAAGTAGTAGGAGTGTTTGTGAATGTCCTTGCGTTAAGGAACAGACCTAAAGGATCGCTGAGTTTTAGGGAATTCCTAGCAAACGTTAGGCGGGAGACCCTCAACGCTTACGAGCATGGGGATTTCCCATATGAGGAGCTGGTCGAAAAGCTGGATTTAGTACGCGATTTCAGCAGAAATCCTATATTCGATACAACCTTCAGTTTGCAGAACTTTGACTTTGGCATGGCCGAACACGAGGAATTGCAATTCAAGCCTTTTGAAATTGAATGGAAGAGCTCAAAATTTGATTTAAGCTGGATATGCCAGGAAGGGGAGTTTCTCCATATTTCTTTGGAATACAACACTAGCCTGTTTACCCAGGAAACGATCAATCGAATGAAGAACCATTTTCTTCACCTGCTGGACCAAATTGTGGAAGACCCGGGCAAGAGGCTTGATGACATGATTCTCGTGACGGAGGGAGAGAAGCACCAGCTTCTCTACAGCTTCAATGAGACTGAAAGGCCATTCGAATGGAACAAAACCATCCATGAGCTGTTTGAGGAACAAGTGCGTAAGACCCCTGACCTTATTGCCGTAGCCTTTGGCGATAAACAGCTCACCTACCGGGAGTTGAATGCCAAGGCAAATCAGCTCGCATGGCTTTTAAGAGAAAGGGGCACGGTCCGGGAAGAACTGGTCGGGATCATGCTGGACCGCTCTCCCGAGATGATTGTGGGCATCCTTGGCGTGCTAAAGGCAGGAGGCGCCTACGTACCGATCGACCCGTCTTATCCTTTGGAAAGGATTTGCTATATCCTTGAAGACAGTGGTGTTCAGTGCCTATTGACACAGAAGGGCGTCAAAGTGCCGGACAGCTATACGGGAGAGACGATCCTGATTGACCATCCCCAATTGAACAGCAGAGTTTGTGAGAATCTGGATCCTGTCAACGCCGCGGAGGACCTGGCCTATGTCATTTACACATCTGGATCGACCGGAAAGCCGAAAGGTGTGTTAATCGAGCATCGGGGTGTCAGTAACTTCCAGCTCATGGCTGAATCCTACGGCATCCGGGAGGGCAGCCGGGTCTTACAGTTTGCTTCTTACAGCTTTGACGCATCGGTTGAGGAAATCTTTCACACGTTATTGGCCGGTGGCACGCTGTTTATCTGCAGCAAAGATCAACTATTGTCAGGGATTGAATTTATTCAATATCTGGAGGAAAACTCCATTAGCACCCTGACGGTTCCTCCTTCTTACTTAAGGGCACTGCCGTTCCATGAATTGCCTGCCCTTGAAACGTTGATAACGGCGGGGGAACCTTGTTCGAAGGACTTGGCTGCCAAGTGGGGGCGTAACCGCCGGTTCATAAATGCTTACGGCCCGACTGAATCAACAGTTTGCGCCACACTTTCGGATGAAGTTGAGGAAAAGGTCTGCATTGGTCGGCCAATAGCCAACAAAAAAATTTATATCTTAAATCCCTCTGGGCAATTACAGCCGGTGGGAATTCCCGGGGAACTTTGCATCGCCGGGGAAGGACTGGCCAGGGGTTACCTGAATCAACCCTCCTTAACAGCGGAACGGTTTACTGACCATCCGTCACTTCCCGGAACGAGGATATATCGTACAGGGGATCTTGCAAGATGGCAACCTGATGGAACCATCGAATATATCGGCAGACAGGATGAACAAGTGAAGGTCCGCGGCTACAGGATTGAAATTGGAGAGGTAGAAACCTGCTTGTTGAACTTTCCGGCTGTAAAGGATACTAAAGTGATTTCCCAAGAAGATTCGAAAGGGAACACCAGTCTCTGTGCGTACGTTGTTATGGAAGGAGAAATGGAGGCAGGCGGACTCCGCCAATATCTGTCTTACAAGCTTCCAGAATTCATGATACCAGACCACTTTATACAGCTCGATTCCTTGCCTGTTACCAGCAATGGAAAGGTGGACAAGAAAAGACTACCAACCCCACAAAAAAGGAGCATAGGGGAAGACCTCTTTTCAGTAGCCGATCCTGTGGAATTCAGACTATTGGAATTATGGGAAGAAATCCTCGAGGTGCCAGGTATTGGGGTCCATGAGAATTTCTTTGAATTAGGTGGGCAGTCTTTGAAAGGCATGCTGCTCGTTTCAAGGTTACAGCTGGAAATGAAAGTAAAGCTTTCCTTGAATGATCTTTTCCTCCATCCAATTCTGAAGGATTTGGCTGACTGCGTACGGAGGAGGTTGAACACCGCTCAGGTACCAGTTGGGGCTCAGGGAAAAGACATAGGGACCATGCAATCTCTCCCTTCTTATAAGATACCGGCGTATGTCAATCAGTCATCATATACCGAAGAAGAGATCCTTCTAGGCTCGGGGGATACGAAAATCCCTGCTACACTGACGATACCTAAGACAAGGGGCCCGGTGCCTGTCGTGGTCCTTATTCCTGGAGACGGTGATGTGGACCGCGATTCCACCCTTTACGCACTCAAGCCGTTTAAAGACATCGCGGTGGGGCTGGCGAGCCGCAATATAGCCGTCTTGCGTTATGAAAAGCGAACCAGCAAGCGTTTCAAGTTATTTGAGGAGTACACTGTATCGGACGAGTTTTATGAAGATGCTGTGGAGGCGGTTCAGTTTCTGAGGGAATCAGACAAATTAGCGACCAGTGACATCTTCTTGGTCGGACACTGCCGAGGAGGATGGTTGCTTCCTGGCATCTTGGAAAGAAAAGAAATGGAAGGGATAGCAGGAGGGGTTGTACTGTCGGCGCCAAATCCACAGATCTCTGCGTTTGATATGATTCTGCAAAATGAGTTACCGGGCTTATCTTCTGAAGAATTGATGATGTGCAGGGAACAGCTAAGAATGTTACAGTGCCTACCTATCGACAAATTAAAAAAAGAAGAGTTTATGCTCGCTCCAAGTCTAGAATGGTGGCTTAGTCTGAAAGACTATATCCCTGGTGAATCCCAAAAGTTAAAAGAAATTCCGTTCTTGGTACTCCAGGGAGGCAGGGATATCAATGTATCAGCGGACGACTTCGATAAGTGGAAGGAAGTTTTATCGAAAAATCGAAATGCTGCGTTTGGTTATTTTAAAAAGTTGAATCATGGATATGTGGAGGGGAAAGGCCCTGCAAATATGGAAGAGTATCTGCTCCCAGGGAATGTTCCGGATTATGTAGTAGAAGAAATCGGTAATTGGATTAAGGCGAAAATCTCGGTTGTGAACTAGATAAACAGGATGCCTGTGCAGCTTGAAAACTGTCTGCACAGGCCTTCGGAAAGCGGGTGCTGATTATGATTACACTCTACGCAGTTAAAAGTACAGTAGGTTGGGATACCATAGAGTCTGAAGGAAGCTTGGAGACTGTTCCACCGGCAGAACGGCTAAGGATCCTCAAATTTAAGAAAAATGAAGACAAAACGAGGGCATTGTTAGCTATCCTTCTATCCCGTTATGCTCTTGCTAAAGCCCTTCAGACACAAGAAGACGAACTTGTCATTGAACGTGATGAGTACGGAAGACCCTTCCTTGCAAGTCCTCATTGGGAAGGGGATTTTAATCTTTCCCATTCAGGCGAATGGGTAGTCTGTGCCGTCACTTCCAAAGGAAAAATAGGAGTTGATGTCGAGAAAGTTGAAGAGGTAGATATCAATCTATTTAAAGGAGTCCTTACAAGCAGGGAACTGGAATTACTAGCTGGCAGCAAAGGAGAGGCCATCCCTGTCTTTTATAGCTTATGGTCCAGAAAGGAGTCATTCGTTAAAGCCCTAGGAACGGGATTATCCCAGCCCATTGACAAGTTTGAATTTGTTGCCGAACCCGCAGTGGATGGCTATCAAGTTCGTCTTACGGATGCGGGAATACTCCCCTCTTGGAAGTGTAAGGATTTCAGTCTGGATAAGGGGTACAGTTTGGCAGTCAGTACCGATCAACCTTCCTTCCCTAAAATCATAAATTTTGTGAGTACTGCAGAATTATTCAGCACACCCTTACAAACCCGATCAATGTGGTACCATTGTGAACACTAGATAGAAAGAGATTGTCATAATAAAAAGGAGGAGCCAGGTTGAACAGGAAAAACATTTGCAGCAGTTTTTATTACTATAAATCCAAAGCCAATCCAGTGGTCCGACTCTTATGTTTCCCTTATGCGGGAGGAAGTGCGCTGGCTTACCGCCAATGGACTCAAAGTCTCGCAGACGAAATAGAGGTTTGCCCTATACAACTTCCAGGAAGGGAGAATAGGATGGCGGAGGAGCCAATACGTGCCTTGCCGAAGTTGATCACCCTCTTGGCAGATGAACTGGAACCAGCGATTAACAGTTCTATACCTTATGCATTCTTTGGTCACAGCATGGGAGCTTTAATCAGCTATGAATTGGCTAAGGAAATAAACAAGCGTTCCTGGAAGATGCCTATACAGCTGTTTTTATCCGGTAAAAGACCTCCACAGCTATCTAAAAAAGAAAGGCCGACATACAATCTCCCAGAAAAAGAATTTATCGATGAACTTAGAAAAATGAATGGAACACCTGAAGAAGTATTGGACAATAAGGAGATCATGGACCTGTTTTTGCCCATTATAAGAGCTGATTTTGAGATTGTGGATACCTATCAATTTGACTTATCAAGCCCTTTAAGTTGTCCGATAACAGCTTTCGGCGGTTTGAATGATCCACTGACCCAAAAAGAAGATTTGGATTCCTGGAAAGAACTTACTACATCTGAGTTTAATATACACCTATTTCCAGGTGATCACTTCTATCTATTTGAACATGAAAAAAAATTACTTAAGGCCATCCAGGAAGAATTTTTCTATGCATTTCATCGCCCTTCGTAAAATCAGTATAACAAAAAGGACTGTAACTTTTTGACAGTCCTTTTAGTACGAATCTTCTCAAATCCAAGAAGCACGATCGATATGAATGTTAATCCAATTCATGTAATCAAGAAAGCTTTGGAGCCAAAGGTGGCGGAAATTCCTCATCCGGCGTATTACCAAATGAAAGCTTTGGAGCCAAAGGTGGCGGAAATTCCTCATCTGGTGTACTACCAAATGAAAGGACTGGAGCCAAAGGTGGTGGAAGCTCCTCATCCAGTGTGTTACCTAGATGTGGAAGCTCAACGTCCAAGTTAATTTCGAAAGCAGGTGGAGCTAATGGAGGTGGGAGCTCTTCACCATAGGCAGTTGTACTTGCACCATAAACAGTAACTAGAGCAAAAATGGAGATTGTATGTAAGTATTTTTTCATATTAATAACCCTCACTTGTAAATTTTTTTTAGTATTTCCTTACAGTACTCAAAATAATGAGAAGACAGTTTATACTTCCTATTTTCCTTAAAATATTCTGCTAATATTTCTGAGTAGTAGGATGCATTACGATACAAGCGATTCTTTTCAAAATATGGAAGTGCGATTCTTTTGGTATAATACACAAATTCCTCGAATTCCTTATTATGGAGATGCATGAACATGTTGAACTCATGTTTTAACCCTATATCTCTAGTTTTTTTGGCGTAAAGTTCTCCTTGCCGTATCCAATACTGTGTCTGCATATTTTCTTTTTCATTATAAAGAGCCTTTAGAATAAATAAGATGGTTGTTAATTTTCCATCGTAATTAAGTTCTTGTTTTAGCTCCAAGCTCTTTTTATAATGATCTAATGCTTTTGCCTTATCGCCTCTCAGGTCATATAAGTGTCCTAAATTATGTTCAATGACTCCCAATGCGTCCTGGTTCCCCACCTGCCTTGCCAGCTTATTTGCCCATTTGAAATTTGTTTCAGCTTCATCAAATTGGTCAAGCCTTTGATAGAGGATGCCCAAAAGCAGGTGACAGTCGCTGCTGCGTTCCAAGTTGTAAATCTCTCGGAAGATATCAAGCGCTTGAGTTGTAAAAAGGACTGCAAGTAAATGTTTTTCAATTTTTGTGCCAGTTAGGCCTAAAGAATAAAAAACATCTGCTTTTTCAAGAGAAGGCGTATTTGCCTCAAAGAGGAATTCGGCTTCCTTATAAGAATTAAAAGCATGCTCAAACTGTTTGTTAAGATATTCATAGTTCCCTTTAAACTTAAAATAGTAGTAAGAAAGCTCTTTTGAGAAGTCTTGTGCAACGACGGATAATTGTTTTAAAAGCTTCTCTGCCTCTTCAAGCTTTCCTAAGGTTAGAAAATACCTAACACAAAAAAGTCGAAATAAAGAGTATGGTTCAAAAGAACTGTTATTTGTAATTTCTCTAGAAAGGCGATTATACGTTTCAATAGAGTCATACTTATTCCTACTAATAATTTGCTGGTACCAATGCCTGAGATCCTCGCAGAGCTTCTGGTCTTGTGGAACAGCATCTGCAATGTTGAGTCTGTTTAGCAGTTCTTCTAAAATTTCGGGACTAGCATTGATTTGGCCATTCTCAATTTTAGATAAATAGGAAACGGATATTAATCCGGTTGCCAATTCTTCCTGAGTGAGAGACATCTTTGTCCGATGAAACCTTATGCTTTTCCCTACATGCAAAATTCCACCCCCTTAATATAAATTTTTACAATATTTAGTATACCAAAATTATACAAGTTTTAAAAAGTATGTTATTCCAATTTGTACAAAAAACTATCAAATTATATAAAAAGAGATATAATATTAATAAATTGTTTATATTTACTTAACAGGAGGTTAATATATATGTTTAACGAGAGGGATGCTTTAAAAATAAGGCTGCAGCAGCTTATCGAAATGGAAGAACGGACCCTTAAAATGTTTCAGGAGGAACGGAAAGAAATTTTTAACCGGCTAAGGGAATTGGACAACCAGGACAGATTAGCGTATTCAATGGAGGATTTAGATCCAATCCAAGGACATAAACCAGAGTCCTTTCAAGGTTCATATAGTGGTGATCTGGAGAGCCTAAGGGAAGAGGAAAGGGAGGACAGAAAAAAAGGGTATCACCAAAAAACTTGGATGCTAAGAAATGCAGCTATAGATATTTTGAAACAACGCCAGGTAGCGATGCCATTAAAGGATTTAAAGAAGGAAATTGAAACAGAAACAGGTGTAGAACTGAGCAATATTTCTTTATTTATGACAAATTTAATGAAAAAAGAAGAAAATATTGTAAAAGCTACCCACGGACAATATATGTATGTGGAGAATAATAGCTAATATTGTTGAGAAATTCTTAAATTTAATACAATGAATAATATAGCCTGAATTTAAAATGACATAAAATTTTCCTTAAAAAGACTTAATAAGTTAAAATATCGTCTATTATAGCCAATATGTAAAAAATTGGGATTCCCTAGCATGTGATAATATAAATTTAATCATATATTAGGGGGAAGCTTAATGACCTTTAATGAAAAAAATGCTTTGTTAATGAGACTAGAGCAATTGGCTGAACATGAGAAAAACCTTGCGGAACAGTTGAGAAAAGAAAGGGAAATCATATTTACCAGGCTAAAGGAAATTGATGAGCTGGACTTTTACTGTATGAAGGAGCAGTCTACCTTAGAAAAAAGAGATGTACCGATAGCAAAAAGCCAATATTTAAATTAATGTTTCATTTTCTATTTCAGGTTTCTCCCATGTATGAACATAATATATTTTTTCAAATCCTATTTCCTACTTCCATATGAACCTGCAGATAAGTCACTTTATAGGGTGGCTTTTTGTTTGCCGCTGAGGACTTTGGAAACACAGTATACGCCCTAAGTTAATTAGTCATAGGAGGAGAACCAAATTTAATGACCACAAAGACAAAAAATGAAGACTTGCTATTTGTTGCATGGGCCACTTCAATCATTGCCATGTTCGGAAGTCTGTATTTGTCCGAAATCAGGCAGTATGAACCCTGTACGCTCTGTTGGTATCAACGGATTGTTATGTACCCATTCACTGTTCTTCTTGGAATAGCCATCATTCGAAAAGAATACTTCATCTCTATCTATGTAATGATCCTGTCCTTTATCGGTGGCGTTATTTCCTTATATCATTACCTTTTACAAAATGTCTCTATCTTATCTAACAACGCACCGTCTTGCGGAAGGATACCTTGCAACGGAAAATATATTAATTGGCTTGGATTCATCACCATTCCATTCCTTGCATTAATAGCATTTACTATTATTTTTTTATGCACTTACATAATCTATAAACGAGTAAAGGGGAGCCAAGACAAGTGAAGAAAGTAATTGTTTTTATTGTTCTCGTCGTAGCTATATTTGGAGTGACAGCATTTGTTTCCAGTAAACAGCAAGCAGTTAAAGTGGAGGGCAATCCTTTTGGGAAAGAAACGCTACACCCTGCAACAGTCGAGCAACTGGATGATCCCAATTATCAGAACCTGATCTTACCAAATGAACTTGAAGGCGACTTAGAGGCAAATAAAGACCGTTTTGTTTACTTCTATAGTCCAACCTGTTCTCATTGTAAGGAGACTACACCTGTTCTGTCACCATTAGCTAAAGAACTTGATGTTGATCTGGTGTTGTATAATCTTTTGGAGTTTGAGGAAGGGTGGGACGATTACAAGATTGAAGCAACTCCTACCATTATCTATTTCAAAGATGGCGAGGAGGCTGATAGATTAAGAGGAACCAATACAAAGGATGCTTTTAAGAAATGGTTTGAATCTAAGTGATAACGCGGTCAGGAAGCAAAAAGGAAAGCCGGCATTATTGTGCCGGCTTTTTTTCTCAAAAAAAGATTGTCCAATATCATAAAGGTAGTATTAAAATAAGCTCGGTTACTTTAGAGAATCCTAAAAAGAAAGGAAAACTTTGTGAAGGATTGGTTAACTCTCAAAAGGTATGAACCTTGTACGAGGCAGGGGCCAATTTATATTTTATTTTTCGAATTTGGCGCAAATTAGGGACTAGTTCAGTCTAATATTGATTACTTAGGTACATAGTAGGAGCACTATTTTGAACCAGGATAATCGCGAACATTCCTATAGACAATTAGCATTAGAAACAAAACCTGGTAAATATAATTAATCATCAGGTTGGTTCAATATGTGATTAATGCAGGTTGTACCTTTATATTATCATTTTGTATGGTAAGTACTCTCCTATTAAAAAAATTGGTTTTTTATTACTCATAATATAGTATTGACGCAGAATAATATTCTCTTGTTCGGGAATCATTAAAATCTCTGCAATATATTTACTTTGGCATATTTTTATCTTTTTTATATCCCTTGATGTTTCAATATTGAAGATATCAATTAGCTTACCGATGGGAGTTTTCCCCTCAATAAGCGATTCCTTCATCTTACCAGGTATATTATCTAAAAATATAGCAGACATTGAATATAAATAGGGTTTAACATCGTCGTCACTATAAAGATAGGATTCCCTTAAATATGTATTTTGGGTGGTGGGTATATGCTCTTTCAACGTTTCACAGATGTTCCATTCTTGACCTTGTTTCAAGACCTTTACTTTAACTTCTTTTCCATGGTATAGCTCCAAATTGCTAGTCATGGATCCTTTCGAATAAAGAACCAGCTTTCCATACGGGCTAAGCACTTCTTCTAGTTCTTTTTTCTCTATCAAAAAGTCTTCTCCTCTTAAAGTCAATTCCATCTCTGTTTTTATTTTAATCACCCCTATATCTCAAAAATATAAGTGAAAATATAGAAAAATATAGAAAAATATATTCAATTAATATTATATATTATCTTTAATATTTTTTATAGTTTTTAAGAAAATTAATATGTTATTCGTCAGCATGAGAACAAAAATACCAATAATCGGCTGCCTTAAGAGTGGAGTTTCCAATAGAAAATGGAAAGCTGCACAAATTGGAAGGCCAACAGTATGGGAGAGTCGCTCAACAACCCATTCATTAGTCGTGAAAAGAATAAATTAGACAATATTTACAAAAATCACCTTAACTCTTAATCCAAAAATGCTATAACCATAACTAATGGGGAGGTGGAAGAGGAAGAAAAAGGTTTTAGTAAAGAATGATCCATTATAGATGGCATATTATTTTGAAGTTCAGTTATGCGTGGGCATTGGAATATTCTAATGCTTTTCGTAACCCCGTTAAATGACGAACGTTTTTCATGTAAATCGAGATTCATATCACAAAAATGAAATAGAAAGGATATAAAAGATGAAGGTAATTAAATTCATTTTTGTTTTGATTATGATTTTAAATTTCATAGTAACTCCTTCTTTCCAAGAATCCAACAAAGCAGAGGCTAGCTCGTCAGCCTTTAAAATTGCAGTCCTGCCTGATACCCAAAACTTAGCAAGTAAACATCCGGAAATCTTTCGCGCCCAAACGCAGTGGATTGCCGAAAACTCGAAGGAACAGAATATTAAGTTTGTGGTTCACGAGGGAGACATCACTAACAATAACAATACGTCCCAGTGGGAGGTTGCTTATGATGCAATGCAAACTTTAGATGAGGTGGTTCCTTATACGGTTTTGCCTGGAAACCATGATATA
This sequence comes from Mesobacillus foraminis, assembly GCF_004340465.1. GTDB lineage: Bacteria > Bacillota > Bacilli > Bacillales > Cytobacillaceae > Mesobacillus_B > Mesobacillus_B foraminis. The sequence continues at coordinate 25,955 of NZ_SLVV01000025.1, forward strand.
GGTACAGGTGGTTCGGCAAATACACGAGATACCACTTTATATAATACCTATTTTCCCGTAAGCAATTTTTCCGGAACTGAGACTTTTGGGGGTGTTTATTCGGAGGAACCAGATAAGTATGATAACAATTATCATACCTTTAATGCTGGAGGAACGGACTGGTTAGTACTTTCTCTTGAATTTGGACCAAGAGATCCTGTATTGGATTGGGCGAACGAAGTTGTTTCTTCTCATCCCAATCATCGTGTCATAGTAGTAACTCATAGCTACATGTTTTCTGATGAGACACGTCATAATACTGGACATGCCTGGAATGCGCATAATTATGGTGTAGCTTCAGAGATAGGTGGAGTTAATGACGGGGAAGAAATGTGGCAGAAATTCGTCAAGTTGCATCCAAATATCTCAATGGTGCTTAGTGGTCACGTGTTGAACGATGGTCAAGGTCGTCGTGTATCGGTAGGAGACTATGGAAATAAAGTCTACCAAATGCTATCGAACTACCAGATGCAAGCAAATGGAGGAAATGGATTTATACGTCTTCTGGACATCGATCCGGAAGCAGGGACCATAAAAGCAACCAGTTACTCTCCTTATCTGGATGAATACAAAACGGACTGGCAAAATGAATTCCAATATACAAACGTTGAGCTTGGTGCACCTAATTCGGATGTTAAAAAGCCTAGATATCTCTTCAGTAATGATTTTAGTGAGGAAAAGAATCGTGCTGATGACGGGCTTATGAAAGATTGGACCATCGTCGATGAAGGAACGATTGATGCACCTTCCAAATGGTCGGTTGCGGAAGGTGAAGTTGTTCAATCTTCCAACATCTATGGTCCGAATGTTCCTGCTGTTGACAATCGTAAGGGGACCTTTGCTTATTACGATAAGCACAGTGCCTTCAATTGGGGAGATTATACCTTTTCCGCTACATTAAATGCCACAGATAATGACGGAATTGGTCTGATGTTCCGCTATCAGGATCCAGATAACTACTATAAACTAGAATTGGACAACCAGCGTAAATTCTCCAAGCTCTTTAAAGTCGTTGATGGAAAAGAAACGACACTGGCTCATATGGCTGAACCAGGATATATCCCAGGCACCAAATTTGAACTAGAAATCAAGGTCAGTGGGAATCAGATCCAGGTGTTCCGGGACGGAATCGATATATTTGGGGAGCCTATTATTGACAATTCCCATTCAAAAGGGACGGTTGCTTTATATTCTTGGGGAAATCAAAGTAACTACTTCGATGATGTGCTGGTTAAAGATGTTATAAATTCTAGTCATCTCTTAGAGGATGATTTTAGTAAGGATAACCAACGTATTAATGACGGACCTATGAACGACTGGACGATTGTGGATGAGGGAACGATTGAAGCACCATCTAAATGGTCGGTAGTGAGAGGGGAAGTCGTACAATCTTCCAATATCTATGGTCCGAATGTTCCTGCCTTTGACAATCGTAAGGGGACCTTTGCTTATTACGACAAGAGTGGATCGTTCTCTTGGAAGGATTACTCATTTTCCTCAACCATACGCTCGACCGATAATGACGGAATCGGCCTTATGTTCCGCTATCAGGATCCAGATAACTACTATAAACTAGAACTGGACAACGAGCAAAATTTTTACAAGCTCTTCAAAGTCGTTGATGGGATAGAAACGACACTGTCTCATTTGGCTAAACCAGGATATACCCAAGGTGCCAATTTTGAATTAGAAGTCAAGGTTATCGGCAATCAGATCCAGGCGTTCCAAGACGGAATCAACATATTTGGAAAACCTATTGTCGATCATTCCCATTCAAAAGGGACGATCGCTTTATATGCTTGGGGAAATCCAAATAGCTACTTCGATGATGTATTGGTTAAAAGGGAACATAGATTAAATAGATAATCAGGGAATATGTAGATCTAATTAGTTGCTATGTTCGATTTTCTACATAGCTCTTTACACTTTCCCGCCTCGTTAAGACCTTGAATATAAAATGTCTTCAATTTTCTGGAAAACAGTATTATTAAAACTAATAATCATGTCACCTTAAATGGAAAACTTCTTTTCAAGCGAACTCTCATACTCTGGATTAACCATTCGGGTTGGGATGAAGGGCAAAGTAATGTTTGGCATTTTAAAGGAATTAGAGATAAGAAATAAAGAGACAGGTTCTATTGTGCTTTCAGAGCGGTAGACCTGTCCCTTTGCTTTATCTATTTAATATACCAAGTAAATGAATAGAGTTGATGAATGAAAACCGTGATATATCAAATTCCACCCAAGCAGTTTTTCTAATTTATTTAGTGTGGTAAAATTTAAATTCCTTAATGGGAGATGGTTATCCTCCCATAATCCGAAGTTTCATAAACAACTTGTAAAACAAGAGTGTTCAGTGGTTTGGTGGTCTGGTATGGGGATTCTAACTTTGATATTTAATCAGTTGATTTAATTCACCAGCCCCTTCTAAAAGGACCGGCAAATAAACTTTCTTAATTTTCTCCTCTGTTGACCAGATGGTGTTCGTAGAGATATTCATCGCCGCTATGGGCTCATCTTTCCTTGAAAAAATAGGGACTGCAATGGATCGAAGACCAATTTCTAGTTCGTCATTTCCTTCCGCATACCCTTGTTCACGACAAATTCTCAAATGTGCTTCAAACTCCTCAAAGTCAGTAATTGTCTTATCCGTAAAGGCCTCGATTTTAGCTGACTCCCACACTCTCTTCCTTTGTTCTTCAGGAAGCCAAGCTACTAACGCCTTTCCTAAGGAGGTCGCGTAGTAAGGTAGCCTTGAACCAACTCGCAAGTTTGCTCCTATGATTCGCTTTGCTGCATTTACCCTTGTAACATAAACGATCTCTGCTTCATCCAGAATGGCCAGATTCGTTGATTCCTTAACCCTAGAAGCAATGGACTCAAGAATTGGATGGGCCATATCAGGAAGAGTGAGCGATTCTAAATAGTGGGCAGCCAAATCTAATACCTTTGGACTTAGAGCAAATTTGTTATCCTTTATTTTTAAATAACCAAGGTCAACCAAGGTTAGAGCAAATCGCCTCGCTGTTGCCTTATTGATCCCGGTTTTTTTCTCTAAATCGCTCAATGTCAAATAGGCAGAACTGGAATCAAATGCTTTTAACACTACAAAACCCTTTGCAACAGAACTCACAAAATAATTAGAAGGCCTCTCGCCACTCATCGATTATGCTCCTTATTCTTAAATGTAATTTGATTCCAAAAATTCTTCAGAAAAAACTATACTTAAAAGTTGATAGTTACCAAGATTATCATTATAATGAACTTAAAATTTACACTATTCGTACTATTGTACGTATAGTGTACAAAAATATATGGTTAATTGCAAACTTCAGGCAAGAAGGACAAAGTTTCAAATTTTTGAAACGGATTAGGTTAATCACTATGCAAAATAAAAAGAGTTTCCTTTGTAAAGGTTTTATGAAAGGGCTTTCCTAATGCTTGGGTTTACGAAAAGGAGGAACTAAATTGAACAAAATTGTATCTGCTAAGGAAGCGATAGCTCATATCAGTGACGGGCATACAGTCGCAGTTGGTGGATTCGGATTAGTCGGATGCCCGCTATTATTGGTAGATGCTCTAGCGGAACATTCAGTATCCGGTTTAACTATTATCAGCAACAACCTAGGGGAGCCAGGTGGAAAAGGACTTGGAAAAATCTTGGTTCAAAATAAAATTGCTAAAGCGATAGGTTCTTATTTTACAAGCAATATCGATGCTGTCCGTTATGTAAATGAAGGAAGACTCTTGGTTGAATTGGTCCCACAGGGGACTCTATCCGAACGGCTCCGTGCGGGTGGTGCAGGAATTGGTGGGTTTTATACAAAAACTTCTGCTGGAACCTTGCTGGCAAACGGAAAAGAAACTCGTTTGATCAATGGCGAAGACTATGTGCTGGAATTTCCGCTTATCCCGGATGTTTCGTTAATCAAAGCAAAGAAAGCCGATCAATTGGGAAACCTTGTGTTCTCCAAAACGGCACGAAATTTTAATCCTGATATGGCCAGAGCGGGGAAAATCACCATTGTGGAAGCAGAAGAAATTGTGGAAATTGGAGAGTTGGATCCTGAACAGATTGTCATTCCTCATTTATTTGTCGATTTTATCGTAAAAGGAGGAAACGCGTGATGAACACTAGACAAAAAATCGCGATTCGAGCGGCAAAGGAAATTAAAAATGGAGATATTGTTAATTTAGGAATTGGGATTCCAACGCTTGTTGCCGATTACTTGCCACCGGACAGAGAAATCTTCTTACATACGGAAAACGGTCTTCTTGGAGTTGGCCCGACTCCTGCTGAAAACGAGGTGGACCCCGAAATTATTAATGCTGGCAAGCTGCCTGTTACAGCCAACGTAGGTGCCTCCTATTTCTCCTCATCGGAATCCTTCGGGATGATTCGTGGAGGTCATGTTGATATCGCGATTCTTGGGGCTCTGCAGATAGCGGAAAATGGGGACATCGCGAACTGGGCAATTCCCGGAAAAGATATTCTAGGAGTTGGTGGTGCTATGGATTTAGTCGCAGGTGCCAAAAAAGTGATTATTACTACCCAGCATTGCTCAAAAAACGGGGATGCTAAAATTCTAAAAAGCTGTGAATATCCTATTACGGCGAAAGGCGTTGCAAGCTTACTAATAACCGAACATGCAGTGTTCTCTTTTATTGATGGAAAAATGGTCCTTGAAGAGCTAGATGAGGAAATGTCACTGGAAAAATTAAAGGACATCACTCCTTCTGAATACATCATTTCCTCCACCCTAACAAGCTATAAGATTAACTAATGGAAAGGAGCAGACCTCTATGGTTCATGAGTATGTAATTGTCAGTGCCAAACGGACAGCAATTGGAAGGTTTGGAGGATCACTCAAAACTATTAATTCAGGAGATCTGGCAGCAGCCGTCTTAAAGGATGCTCTTCAAACGACTGGCATTCCCTCTGATCATATTAATGAAATTATCCTGGGTGAAGTTCGGCAGGCGTCGGAATCTTCTAATGTCGCTCGTGTAGCCGGCTTGAGGGCAGGCATATCTGAGTCAGCAACTGCTTACACGGTTAATCGTCTTTGCGCTTCCGGGCTGCAGGCCATTGTATCAGGAGTCCAGCATCTCGCTTTTCACCCGGATGAAATTGTCATTACAGGCGGAACAGAGAATATGAGCCGCGCACCTATTTATCTAAGAAATTCTCGCTTTGGTGAAGGGAATCCTCATATAGTTGATTCCAATATTGAAAACGGTCAACAACCAATCGAAATGTATGGCAAGGATTTAGGCATGGGGATGACCGCAGAAAACGTCGCAGAAAAGTATGGAATCTCTCGTACAGACCAGGACGCTTTTGCTTTAGAAAGCCAAAAACGTGCGAAACAGGCGTGGGAAAACGGGAAATTTGATTCTCAAATCGTTCCAGTAGAAGTGAAAACGCGAAAAGAAACAACTGTTTTTGCGAAAGACGAACATATGCGTGAAACATCAATTGAAAAACTGGCAGGCTTAAAGCCAGTATTCAAAAAAGATGGAACAGTTACAGCTGGGAATGCGTGCGGTCGCAATGACGGAGCTAGCGCTATTGTATTAATGACAAAAGATAAAGCTAAATCATTGTCCTTAAAACCACTTGCCAAGGTAAGGGACTGGTCGGTAGCAGGTGTCGATCCTCGCTATATGGGGATAGGACCAGTGCCGGCCGTTACGAATCTTCTGAAAAAGACTGGGCTTCAAATAAAGGACATAGGACTCATGGAATTAAATGAAGCCTTTGCTTCCCAGTCACTTGCCTGTATTCGTGAGCTAAACATCGATATGGAGAAAGTCAATGTAAATGGTGGTGCCATTGCACTTGGCCATCCATTGGGAGCAACGGGTGCCGTGATTCTTACCAAACTGATTCATGAAATGCATAGCAGACAAAATCAATTCGGCATTGCAACCTTATGCGTTGGTGGCGGTCAAGGAATGGCATTGTTACTAGAATTAGTTTGATAAATCATTTTCAAATTAAGGAGGTATTCGCTTGGAAATCGAAACAATTAAACAAAGTGCTCCGCCTTCTACATGGAAGGAAAAATTAAAGAATATGGGACCAGGACTCGTCGTTGCGGCTACAGGGGTTGGGACAGCCGATTTAGTGACCTCCCTTGTGATTGGTACACAGTTTGGTATGACTTTTGTCTGGGCAATCGTTGTTGGGGGAATTCTCAAATATTTCTTAAACGAAGGTGTTGGACGCTGGTATCTAGCTACTGGACATACCATTCTGGATGGCTGGCATAAAGTTGGAAAGTGGGCCACAGGGTATTTTGGGGTTTACTCGATCATATGGGGCTTTGTCTACGGGGCAGCAGCTGCCTCAACGTCTGGCATGGCGATGCATGCACTATTTCCAATCATGCCTCTTTGGGCTTGGGCGATTATCCACGCGATTGGTGGCTTTCTCCTTGTTTGGTCCGGCCGTTATCTATTGTTCGAACGGGTGATGGCGGCATTAATTGGTGTGATGTTCCTTACGATTATCGGCACCGCTATTCTCTTCATACCGAACTTCACTGAATTTGCAGGCGGATTTGTCCCGCGTGTTCCAGAAGGATCGTTTATGTTAATGCTTGGTTTGATTGGTGGTGTTGGCGGAACCATCACAATGTCATCCTACGGATACTGGCTTAACGAAAAAGGTTGGGTAGGAAGTAAATGGATTTCCATCATGCGCCTAGATTCAAAAGTGGCGTACACTCTAACGGCGATTTTCACGATGGCAGGTTTAATCATTGGTGCACAATTCCTTGCCGGCAGCGGCGTTAGTATCCGTGACGATCAGGGCCTTGTCACACTGGCCAATATGCTTGGGGACGAATTCGGCACTCCGATGCGCTGGATGTTCTTGGTTGCTTTCTGGTCGGCAGCATATACTTCTCTTCTCGGCGTTTGGAACGGTGTCCCGTACCTTTTTGCGGATTTCATTAAAACGATCCGCAATCAAAAAGGGGAAGGGGTTCAGCAGATCTCCGGAAAAGACCCAGCCTACCGTTTTTATCTAGCATGGCTTACTTTTCCCCCAATGGTACTAATGTTCTTTGGCAAACCAGTTGAATTGATTATCCTTTATGGAGCGCTGGGTGCATTGTTTATGCCATTCCTGGCAACGTCCCTGTTAATTTTATTGAACTCAAAAACAGTCGTACAAGAATATCGGAATAAACTGATACCAAATTTTGTCCTGGTTGGATGTCTTGTTCTATTTGTTTTCTTATGTATTAATGAATTAATTGGGATATTTTCTAACTAAAGTTTAATAAGAAATTTATGTAGAGAGGCTGTCCCAAAAGTGTGTTGGGACGCCTCTTTTTATGTCTTTTAGTGTCAAAAATTATGTTTTTTGACAGAAACAGTAGTTTTCCCTTGTTGTTATTAAATAGATATATACAATCTTCTGAAATACATGTTTCTTTTGATTGCATCTGTCCAGTCCCGACTGCACACAGGAAGCTGATACCAGAATCGCCTTACGTTTACGATACGTATTCAAGCGGATCAACCAGGACGACGACTCAGTTGTAACGGAAAAAGGAGAGACAGTCCGCAATTGGTACTGTTGTTCACCTGTCATATCCAGCTGGAAACCATACCGGACGAGACGTGCTCTGTCCTTGAAATCTTAATTCGGTAAAGGATCTCCCACATACCATTACTTCCAATAGCATTCTAGAAAAATATAAAGAAACCTAAAATTGAAGAAGATAAACGTAAGACGATAAGCGAACTGAAATAATGGGTAAATGTTTAATAGGGTTTAAATATGTGAAATACAAAAAAATGTAAACAGATATTTAGAAGGGAGGGATCAAAATGACATTAGTACGTCAATTCAATACTATTGGGGAAGCCGTTAAGGCAGCAAACAACCTACAGAATGATGGTATAGCGAATGATGAATTTTTCGTTCTTGCCCATAATGATAGAGTAATGGATGAAGTTGCAAGTCGTTCTGAAGCCGAAAAGATGAGAATGGATGACACTGGATTTGGAGCGGCTTTGAAAAATATGTTCCAAAGCCAGGGAGATGAGTTGCGTAGTAAAATGGAGGAATTAGGCCTAAGCAGTTATGAAGCAGAATCATATGAAAAGCAACTAGATGAAGGAAAGGTTTTATTAGTCTTTAAAGACGATCTCCAAGATTCTTATTTCCAGTTACACCCTGATTAAAGGGTAGTTTTGGAAACATTCAGCCGGTAATAACGATATAAGCAATTAATCAAAGAGCTGTTTTAAGGAGGCTGGGCCATAACTAGCTCAAATAGTGAGAAAGGTGAAATTGAGCGTACTCAATTTCACCTTTCTCTGTTTTTGCTTGTCTTTCTACTATAT
>NZ_SLVV01000026.1 GCF_004340465.1 Mesobacillus foraminis
GAGTTAAGCTCATAAAAAAGAAAAAACGTTGGCTAGTGATTTGAAATCACTAAGTTTTATTGTTTGTTGACGCTTGTTTGTTTAGTTTTCAAAGAACAATTCACGTTGCGCCTTTTTAAAGAAGCAACTCTTATATATTACCTGACGAAGAACTCTGTGTCAACAAGTTTTTTTATCAAAACAATTGTTGACTCGCTGTCCTCGCAGCAACAGAAATAAATATACCACCTATATCAGTCGCTGGCAATACTTTTTTAAACTTTTTTTATGATCCATTGAAGTAAAATTTTTCGCTCAATTCATCAGCAACAATTACATACAAAAAAAGCAAAGCATCTCTGCTTTGCTTTTAATTAAATTAGCGATGTCTCATTAATGGGAAGAGCAATACATCTCTAATAGATGGAGAATTGGTTAACAGCATAACAAGACGGTCAATCCCTATTCCCAGTCCGCCTGTTGGAGGCATGCCGTATTCCAGCGCTTCGATGAAATCTTCATCCATTTCGTGCGCTTCATCATTGCCTTGCTCTTTTTCTTTTAGCTGCGCTTCAAAACGTTCCCTCTGATCAATTGGGTCATTTAATTCTGTGAAGGCATTTGCATGCTCCCGCGCCACAATAAATAGCTCAAAGCGGTCAGTAAAGCGCGGATCTTCATCATTCTTTTTAGCAAGAGGAGAAATTTCCACCGGATGGCCATAGATAAAGGTGGGCTGAATCAGCTTTTCCTCTACCTTTTGTTCAAAGAATTCATTTACGATATGACCATATTGCATATGCTTTGTAATTTCGACCCCATGCTCTTTCGCAAGCTTCTGTGCTTCCTCTGTGCTCATTTCCTTCCAGAAATCTACACCTGTGTATTCCTTGATGGCATCGACCATATGAAGTCTTTTCCACTCAGGTTTTAAGTCTACTTCATAGTCGCCGTATTGGACAGTTGTAGTCCCCAGCACTTCCTGGGCTATATGAGCGATCAGATTTTCCGTCAGTGACATAATGTCACGGTAATCCGCATACGCTTCGTACAGCTCAATCATGGTGAATTCAGGGTTGTGCCTGGTAGATACTCCTTCATTTCGGAAAACGCGGCCAATTTCATAAACTTTCTCCAGACCACCGACAATAAGACGCTTGAGATGCAGCTCAATGGCAATCCTCATGTAAAGAGTCATATCCAGGGCGTTATGGTGAGTAATGAACGGTCGGGCAGACGCTCCTCCTGCAATGGAATGCATCATTGGTGTTTCCACCTCAAGATAACCATGGTCATCCAAATAACGGCGCATGGATTGAATGATCCGGCTCCGGTTAATGAAGGTTTCTTTGCTTTCATCGCTGGTAATCAAGTCAAGGTATCTTTGGCGATAGCGCTGCTCAACATCTTTAAGTCCGTGGAATTTGTCCGGAAGAGGACGCAGTGCCTTTGTCAGGAAGACAAAATCACTTACTTTGACAGAAAGCTCTCCTACCTTCGTTTTAAATAGAGTCCCTTCAACACCGACAAGGTCTCCAAGGTCTGATTCATTGAAGACTCCATACTGCTCCTCGCCAACAGCATCCTGGCGGACATAGATTTGAAGCTGTCCTGTCAGATCCTTAACATGGGCAAATCCAGCTTTTCCTTTTCCTCGTTTAGTCATAATCCGGCCGGCAATCTTAACCACTACGTTCTTGGCCTCTAGCTCTTCCTTTTCAAGTTCACCGAATTCACGGACAAGCTGCTCCGTATCATGGGTTCTTTCAAAGCGCTTGCCGAAAGGATCCAGTCCTTTTTCCCGCAGGGCGTTCATTTTATCTCTTCTGACTTTGAGCTGGTCATTTAACTCTTCATGACTCATATATATTCACTCCAATTTAGTAATAATAGGGCTGGTATGTAGTCTCGTGATTGGATACTTTTATTATTTTACACAATTAAACGGCTTCAGACATAGTAAATATCATAAATAGCAAAAAAACTGCCAGTTATCCCCTGGCAGTCCTTGTCAATAACAAAAGTATTATAGAAAAGGAAAAAGTCAAAGTCAAACTATACTGCCTGTGATTCCTTCTCCATTTTCCCCTCTACTTCGGTTACGTAATCAGTCAGCAAGGTTACCAGCTGCTCTCGTGTACTGCATTCATTGACAGAATTACGGACGTTTGCGTTGCCGCGGATGCCCTTAAGGTACCACGCAGCATGCTTTCGCATTTCACGGACAGCGATATATTCATTCTTTAGTGCAATCAGCCTGTCAAGGTGAAGGAGGCAGACATCAATCTTTTCCCGAACGGATGGTTCACCCATAAGCTCGCCGGTTTCAAGGTATTTCACGGTACGGTAAATCACCCATGGATTACCTAACGCTGCACGTCCGATCATTACTCCGTCAACCCCGGTCTCATCTAGCATCCGCTTTGCGTCTTGCGGGGTCTGAACATCACCGTTCCCAATCAGCGGAATATTTATGGATTGCTTGACTTCACGAATGATATCCCAATTTGCTTTTCCTTCATACATCTGTACACGTGTACGGCCATGAAGGGCAACCGCACTGCCGCCCGCACGCTCGACCGCCTGTGCATTTTTCACCGCAAAGATATGGTCGTCATCCCAGCCCATGCGCATTTTGACTGTAACCGGCTTGTCGACAGCATCTACTACTGCGGACACCATTTCATAAATTTTATTGGGATCAAGCAGCCATTTTGCTCCAGCATCACATTTAGTGATTTTTGGAACAGGGCAGCCCATGTTGATATCAATAATATCCGCATTCGTATTTTTATCTACAAACTTGGCCGCCTGAACAAGCGTTTCCCTTTCTCCTCCAAAAATTTGAAGGCTTAACGGGTTTTCCCGTTCATCTATATAAAGCATGTTCATGCTTTTTTCATTTTGTAAAACAATCCCTTTATCACTGACCATTTCAGCACATACAAGTCCGGCGCCGAATTCTTTAACAGTGAGGCGGAAAGCTGAATTGCAGACTCCGGCCATTGGTGCGAGAACAACAGGGTTGTCAATTATGATATCACCTATTTTAAGCATGGCTTTACCTCCTGAGTTTTTGTTAATTATTTATTTGATTGCGTTCCTCGGGTGGCGCGAGCTCTTCCATGCTAATTTTCAGCATCCGGGCAACCTGCTTCATAAATGTCACATCGGGCATCCTGTTCCCTCTTTCAACTTCCCCAAGGATGGAGACCGATACCCCAAGTTCTTTAGCAAAACTTTCCTGAGTAAACCCTTTTAGCTTTCGAAAAGCCCGAATACGTCTTCCCCATTTTTCCGCTTCCATATTCGTACCCCTTCTTTATCAGGTATACTGTCGAGTGAGGAAAAGGAACCCTCCTTAGTCGGCAGTTTAATATCTGGCTGTATCTCTAATAATGGAACCATGACAAAAGCTCGTTCCTGCATCCTTGGGTGAGGAACGATTAACTTCTCTGAATTAATATTGTCTTGATTATACAGGAGAATGTCAAGGTCCAATGTCCTTGGACCCCACCTAATTTCCCTTTTTCTCCCAAGTTCCTTTTCAATGGCCATGATTGCGTCCAGTAATTCATAAGCCCCCAGTGCAGTATTTACCTTAATCACCATATTTAAAAATCGATCCTGATCCAGGTAACCCACTGGATCTGTTTCATAAATGGATGAAGCATTTACCACTTTAATCTTCTCATTTTGGTGCAACAGCATCGTAGCTCTTTTTAGATAGTTATACCGCTCCCCTAGGTTTGAGCCGGCTGAAATGTATGCAATATTCCTCACAGCTGTCTGCTCCTTGTAATTTCGACTGCAACCGATTTGTAATGGCCAGGAATTGGAGGATCCGGCTTTATAACCGTTACATGACAGGCAGCTATCTGTTCAAACTTCGCTAGCAGCTCCTGGGCAATTTTTTCAGCAACGGCCTCAACCAGCTTAAAAGGCGGACCCTCTACAACATCCTTACAAACCTGGTAAAGTTCTGCATAGTTAATAGAATCGTCCAGGTGGTCGCTTTTTCCTGCCTCTGAGAGGTCAACTTCCACGGTGAGGTTGACTGCAAAGCGTTGTCCAAGGCGAGTTTCTTCCGAAAAAACACCGTGATAGCCATAAAACTTCATCTCGTTCAGGTGAATTTTATCCATTTTTATTCCCCTTTCCCATCAGCGCATCCATCATCTTTGCCATCCTGGCCATTTCCTTTACATCATGAATCCGGATGATCTGGCAGCCCTTTTGAATGCCATAGCATACTGTGGCGCCAGTACCTTCCATTCTTTCAGAAACCGGCAAATCAAGAATTTTTCCGATAAAAGATTTTCTTGAAGTGCCAAGGAGTACCGGGTAACCTAGCGCAACCAGTGTATCCAGGTTCCTCATCATTTCAATATTTTCTTCGAGAGATTTTGCAAACCCGATACCAGGATCGAGAATGATATTTTCCGGCTTGACACCAGCCTGCATGGCGAGTCCGACACTTTCGTAAAGATCATTAAACACATCCCGGATATAATTTTCATAATTCCGGTCATGGCGATTATGCATCAGAATGAATGGGACATTATATTTAGCCGCCACCTGCGACATCTCATCGTCCCACTTTCCGCCCCAAATATCATTGATGATATGAGCTCCAGCCTCAATTGCTCCGCTCGCTACTTTTGCCTTATATGTATCGACAGAGATAGGGGCATCCACATTCTTAGATATAGCCTCAATAACAGGAACAATACGCTCGAGCTCTTCCTCATCTGAAATAAGGGTATATCCTGGACGGGTTGACTCCCCGCCAATATCAATGATATCCGCCCCATCCTCGACCATTTGGCGCGCACGTTCTACAGCTGACTCAATCCTGTTATATTTTCCTCCATCTGAAAATGAATCTGGAGTTACGTTCAGAATCCCCATAATTAATGTTTTGTGTTCATAATCCAGCTTATAGCGCCCAGCCTGGATTACACCTTGCCTTTTACTGGTCATGCCTATGCCTCCAATTACAATTCATTTCTGCTCCAGAGTTTTGTTCTGTATTCTCCGTACCTCTTGAGTAGTTCCTTGGCTACAGGACCTTCTTTTCCTGGAAATGCTTTGCTTTTATACGAGTTTACACCAACGATTTCTTGAATGGAATTCGTCAAAAAGAGTTCTTCTGCCGATTCTGCTTCCTCTTCACGATAAAGCCCTTCCCTGATCTCCAGACCGGACGTGCGGGCCAGCGCGATAACAAACTGGCGGGTGATTCCGTTTAAAATTCCCGTTTCGAGAGAAGGTGTATAAAGAGCCTGGCCCCTTACCCAAAACAGATTTGAAACAATCCCTTCAGCGAGAAACCCCTCTTTGGTCAGAAAGACTCCCTCCAGATCCGGAACCTCTCCTATTTCTTGTTTGGCAAATACATTATTAAGGTAATGGTGTGATTTCAGCCGTTCCGTCCCTTCCGGCGTGTTCCTTGGGAGGCTGAGTGTTTGAACCCTCTTTTCTGCCATGTCCCCAGCAGGGGGAAGCGGTTTGGCAAAGATCAGCAGATTAGGATTCAGGTATTCTGCCGTCCGCAATCCTATATCGCCTGTACCCGCAGATACGTTCAGCCTAATATAGGCATTTTCCAGGGCATTTTCCATTAGAAGTCTGCTGAGTATTTCTCTTATCTCTTCTCTTTGAAAACGGGCCATTATCTTCAGCTGTTTTAAACCATCATTAAGACGTTCCAGGTGGTCATCCAATAAGAAAGGATGACCGTTATAAATCCGAAACGTTTCAAACAGACCAATTCCATATAAAAAACCATGATCGTAAGGCGATATGCGGACTTCATCCTTATGGATGAAGTCTCCGTTGAAATACATGAACATAGCTATATTCTTTCATGCCCGGCTGGGAGGAGCACCGGGCCGGCCTGGTACGTTTTGATAAAATTAAGAAGCAGCTGCTTTCCGGCAGTGGTTAAGATGGACTCAGGGTGAAATTGGACACCTTCAACAGACAAATGCTTATGTCTGACAGCCATGATTTCCCCTTCCTCCGTCCACGCCGAAACTTCCAGGCACTCCGGAAGGGTTTCTCTTTTTACAATAAGACTATGGTATCTGGCAGCAGGAAAAGGATTGTCAATCCCTTTAAAAATGGTGCTGTCATCGTGGTGTACCATTGAAGTTTTCCCGTGCATCAGCCGTTCTGCCCGTACAACATCTCCTCCAAATACCTGGGCAATCGCCTGATGGCCCAGACAGACGCCGAATATCGGCAGCTTTCCGGCAAAGGCTTCAATGGCTTCCAGACTGATCCCTGCTTCATTGGGAGAACACGGACCTGGTGAGATCATCAAGAATTTAGGATTTAGATCCGCAATTTGTTCAACGGTCAGCTGGTCATTCCTGACTACCTTGAGCTCCTCTCCTAATTCACCCAGATACTGAACAAGATTAAAGGTAAAAGAATCATAGTTATCAATCATTAGTATCACTCAGAGTCATCCTCCATTTCTGCAAGTTCCTTTGCTCTCCATAAGGCGAAGGCCTTTTTTAGCGATTCCTTATATTCATTCTCAGGACTGGAGTCGATTACGATCCCTGCGCCGGCCTGCACGTGTGCTTGTCCGTCCTTTACCAGCATGGTCCTGATCATAATATTCATATCCATATCTCCATTAAACCCAATCCAGCCAAGGGATCCTGTATACGGTCCTCTTCTGACAGGTTCCAGCTCCTCAATGATTTCCATTGTTCGCACCTTTGGAGCCCCTGTGATTGTTCCTCCCGGGAAAACGGCATGAATGACATCCTTCCAATCTTCCCCTTCCCGAAGCTCGCCCCTGACATTCGATACAATATGCATGACGTGTGAGTACTTTTCAATCACCATGAATTCATCGACCTCGACTGTCCCGTATCTGCAAACCTTCCCCAGGTCATTCCGTTCAAGGTCGACAAGCATGACATGTTCAGCCCGTTCTTTTTCATTATCAATTAACTCAGCGGCCAGCTTTTCATCCTCTTCCATGTCCTTTCCTCTGGACCGTGTGCCCGCAATGGGACGCGTACTGACCTCGCTGTTTTTTATTTTTACCAATAATTCCGGAGACCCGCCTACGAGCTGGTACTCATCTGTATGGAAATAAGCCATATAAGGGGAGGGATTCAATTCTCTTAGCTTCTGGTAAATCGATTTGGCAGGAACGAATACTGGCCTTGTCTGGCGGACAGAAAGGTTTACCTGGAACACGTCACCCTGTGATATATATTCCTGGATTCTTTTCACTGCCTGAATGAACTCTTCTTCACTCATGGACACCTCTAATGTGCTTTCCTTCCTTTTTACCTTCTTGCTTCCGGGTTCAACGCCAGCAGCCTTCCATTTCTCCAGCCACTGATTGGCGTTCTCCTCGGCCACCGCCTCTTTCCCATTTTCATGCAAGACCATTACCCAAAGACATTCTGTTTCATGATCAAATACAAACCATTCGTTAAACATAAAAAAGTGAACTTCTGGAGTTCCTAAATCCTCTGCAGACATATTCGGGAGCCTTTCAATATATCTGGCATAGTCATAGCTGATATAGCCAATGGCTCCGCCCCGAAAATCTGGCAGGAATGGTCCCTCCTGCACTCTAAATTGACCCATCCAATCCCTCATGATTTCGAGCGGGTTCCCACTCACCGTCCTCTTTCCGGTATGGTCATTTATCTCTAGTTCATTGTTTTTGCCAATAAAAGATGCTGCAGGGTCAAAAGCCGCAATCGAATATCTCCCGCCCCTCCCGCTTTCAAGCAGGACATGTTCCTTGTATTCCTCTGCTATTTGATTATACCGGTTAAAGAAACGCCCATGATCAAATCTAATTTTTTGATGGTAAATACCATAATTCGGCATTTTTCGCACTCCTATCATTGCTCTTTATCATACATAATGCCTGCATGCTCTTCAATTTTCCAGTGATTTTTGTAAAAAAAAAGAGGCAATGGCTCTCAGCCCTGCCTCTTTCTGTTAATTTTTTATGTTTAATCTTCAAACTGATATAAAGGAGTGCTCAAATAGCGTTCTCCATTACTTGGAAGGATGGCTAATACCTTCTTGCCTTTTCCAAGTTTCTTCGCAACCTGCAAAGCGGCATAAATTGCTGCCCCAGAAGAAATCCCTCCGAGTACACCCTCTTCTTTTGCCGCGCGGCGTGCATATTCAAACGCTTGCTCATTCTCTACCTGGATAATTTCATCATAAACCTCAGTATTCAGTACATCCGGAACGAAACCTGCACCAATACCCTGAATTTTATGAGGGCCAGGCTTTCCTCCAGACAATACTGGTGAATCTTTAGGCTCTACTGCAACAATTTTGATATCGCTGTACTTTTCGCGAAGCACTTTTCCTGCACCTGAAATCGTACCGCCTGTTCCGATTCCAGAAACAAATGCGTCTAACTGATCGCCCATTTGCTCAACGATTTCCGGACCAGTTGTTTTTTCATGGACTGCAGGGTTGGCAGCATTCTTAAACTGCTGCGGCACAAAATAGCCATTTTCCTTCGCAAGCTCTTCAGCTTTGCGAATGGCACCGCCCATACCCTCGGGTCCGGGAGTGAGAACAAGCTCCGCTCCGTAAGCTCTTAAAAGGTTACGGCGCTCCATGCTCATGGTTTCAGGCATTACTAAAATTGCCTTATAGCCTTTAGCTGCCGCCACCATTGCAAGGCCAATCCCTGTATTTCCACTGGTAGGCTCAATTAGCGTGTCGCCTTTCTTCAGCTCTCCGCTTTCTTCAGCCGCTTCAATCATCGCAAGACCGATACGGTCCTTTACGCTGCTGCCCGGGTTCATATATTCAAGTTTTACATAAACATCTGCACTGTTTTCATCTGTAAGGTTATTTAACTTAACGATTGGTGTCTGGCCTATTAACTCAGTTATGGAATTTGCAATACGTACCATTTTTAATCCCCCCTACTATTCCGACTAATTTTATTGGTTTAATTAAAATTTACCAGTCTTATAGGCTGATGTCAATCCTTTTACCTAGTTACTTTGTTAAAATTCTAAAAACTTTTATGTAAAAAAGGGCACGACCCCAATGGGATATGCTTTTTTTCTTTTAATCCTCTTCCTTATTCCCATAAAACCAGGTTACATCAGCTTCATTCCAAAATGCCCTCGCAGAAACAGGAGTGTCCATCTGCTCAATCGCTAGTTGCCGCCTGATCTGGTCTTTTACTTCAGAAAAGGTATATTTTTTTCCTGCCATCTTTTCATGCAAAAAGAGAATTGCATATCCCTTTTCAAGCTTAATCGGCCCGGACCAGGTACCCTCTTGCATATCCCGAGCTTCCTTTAAGACGGAAGGGGCCAACCTTTCGTTTTCCTCGCTGACAAAGCCGATGTCCCCGCCTTGATTGGAAGAAAACTCATCAAGCGAACGTTCCATGGCCAAAGCACTGAAACTCGAACCGCCTTCAAGCTCTTTTAGGGTTCTTTCTGCATCGGCCAGGGTACTGACGATAATTTGGGACAAGTGATAGGAGGCTGGAATGTCAAACAGGCTTTCGTTCTCATTATAGTATCTTTGAATGTCTTTCTCTGAAATGACGGCATCCTTGGTCAGCAGCTCCTCGAGCATAAGGTTTGTCTTCACTTCTTCCTCAAAGGCCTTATCATTCAGATGCTGCCCCTCTGCCCCGTACAGGGTCTTATAAAGAGTGAGTTCCCGCTCGAGGGATTTTTTCGGGATCTTAATATCATACTGATCGGCCATATTCTCAATGACCTTTTTGTCAACAAGGTCCCTTAATGTATCTTTCCCATATCTCTCTTCAAGTTCATTTAACCATTCCTGACGGTTAATCTTTTGGTTTCCAACCGTGGCTACTGTTTCCTTTTCCATCCCCCAGCCAGGCCTTGTCATAAAGTACACAACGGTTACGATGTTGACAATGGCCAAGGCTGCTATAATCAGCCAAAGCTGCTTTTTATCCAACATTCCTTCCCCCAGGGTGAAACTTATTTAGCGTCGCTCTTTAACTGCTCTAACTCTTCTCGTGAATAGATATATTTTTCATTGCAAAAATGACATTGCGCTTCTGCCTGGCCTTCTTTATCAATCATATCGTCAATCTCGTCCGCACCAAGACTGACAATTGCAGCAGCAAATCGGTCTTTTGAACATTTGCAGGTAAAAGTAACCGGAATGGTATCAAGGAAACTGACATTCCCCTCCCCAAGTACGGCTTCGAGCAGCTGCTCAGGAGTCAGCCCTTTTTCAATCAGTTTGGAGACTGGAGGGATTTCCTTCAGCCGGTTTTCAATTTTTGTGATTGTTTCATCATCGGCCCCAGGCATAAGCTGAATAATGAAGCCGCCTGCTGCTTTGATTGTGTTGTCGGGGTTTACTAAAACTCCTACACCCACGGATGAAGGAACTTGCTCAGATGTAGCAAAATAATAGGTAAAATCTTCACCAAGTTCTCCAGATACAATAGGCACCTGTCCGGTAAAATAGTCCCTTAGACCAATATCCTTCACAACCGAAAGCATTCCGGTTGTCCCTACTGCTCTCCGGACATCAAGCTTTCCCTGTTCATTTAAATCAAAATGTACATGAGGATTGGATACATATCCGCGGACTTCGCCTTTTGCGTTGCTGTCAACTATGATGACCCCAATGGGTCCACCGCCCTCGATTTTAATCGTAAGGTTATCGTCCCCCTTAAGCATCGCACCCATCATCAAGCCTGCAGACATTGTACGCCCTAATGCAGCCGAAGCTACAGGCCATGTATAATGGCGGCGCTGTGCCTCCCCAACCGTATCTGTACTTTTAACAGCATAAGCCCTGACCTGGCCCTCAAAGGCAAGCGCCCTCACTAAATAATCCTTCATGAAATAGCTCCTTTCTGATTGCATAGCATTTCTTACATTATTGGTTTCGTTTATAAATCAGCTGTAAACCTTTTAAAGTCAAAAACGGGTCGACAATATCAATGATGTCTGACTCCCCTGCAATTAATCCGGCAAGCCCCCCAGTCGCAATGACCGTAGGATCGGTGTCTCCTTTTGCCTTCATCCGTTTAACTATTCCCTCTACCTGCCCCACATATCCATATAAAATGCCGGATTGCATCGCTGCAACAGTATTTTTCCCGATAATATCATCCGGACGGGAAATTTCAATGCGCGGCAGCTTGGCTGCCCTTGAATAGAGGGCTTCCGTAGAAATCCCGATACCGGGAGCAATAGCCCCGCCCATATACTGCTTTTGCTCATTTATATAACAGTACGTAGTTGCAGTCCCAAAGTCCACAATAATCAAAGGGCTTCCATACTCATGGATTGCGGCAACCGCATTAACGATCCGGTCAGCTCCTACTTCACGCGGGTTTTCATATTTTATATTCAAGCCGGTTTTAATTCCTGGTCCAACCACCAACGGCTTCAGGTTAAAGTACTTCTGGCACATTCTTTCTAAAGCAAACATGATGGGAGGGACGACGGACGAAATAATAATTCCATCTATTTCAGAAAATGACAGCTGGACACTGTCGAACAAAGCCTTAATGGTCATCCCATACTCATCTTCACTTCGGTTCCTGCTTGTCTCGATTCGCCAATGATGCTTTAATTCTTCCTGTTCATATACACCTAAAACGATATTCGTATTTCCTACATCAAATACAAAAATCAAGTCGCTCACCACTTTAAGGAAATTTTCTAAACAAATACTGCCAACATCATATCACAATTACCAAAATTCCAAAAAGAAAAAGACGCCCTGCAAGAGAGCGTCCAATTCTTAAGCGTTCGGTTTGTCACCATTCGGATTAGCATCGTCCTGGACCGGCTTATCTCCGGAACCAGCAGAATCCTCGTCCTTTTTAGAACTGATTGTGACTTTTACATCATCGCCTGTTATAACAGGGGCACTGCGATCAGGCAGCTTGCCATGTTCTGCAAGGTGTTTAATCTGTTCAGCATCCAGTGTTTCCACTTCGAGAAGCGTTTTGGCAATAATATCGAGTTTTTCGCGGTTTTCAGTCAGGATTTTTCTGGCCTTCTCATAGCACTCTTTAATAATGCGCTGAATTTCCAAGTCAATTTCATATGCAATCGCATCGGAGTAATTCTGCTCATTATTGAAGTCACGTCCGAGGAATACCTGTCCTCCCTGTGACTGACCGAATTGGAGCGGTCCGAGTTTATCACTCATTCCGTATTCCGTAACCATCTTTCTTGCAATTCCTGTTGCACGCTGGAAGTCGTTATGGGCTCCTGTACTTACCTCACCAAAGACGATTTCCTCGGCAACACGGCCGCCAAGGAGGCCGGTAATTTTATCAAGAAGCTCAGGCTTTGTCATGAAGTAGCGGTCTTCCCTAGGAAGCATCACCGCATAGCCTCCCGCCTGTCCGCGTGGAACAATCGTTACCTTATGGACAATATCCGCATCATCAAGCACCAGCCCAATGACCGTATGTCCCCCTTCATGGAAGGCAACTATATTCCGCTCTTTTTTGGAGATGACACGAGTCTTCTTGGCAGGACCCGCAATGACACGGTCTGTCGCTTCATCAATGTCATCCATTTCAATTTTTTTCTTATTCTGGCGGGCTGCTACCAGCGCCGCTTCATTTAACAGATTTTCAAGATCGGCTCCCGAGAAACCTGGAGTCCGCTGTGCAATTGCCTTTAGATTAACCGACTCTGAAAGCGGCTTGTTCCGGGCATGTACTTTAAGCACGGCTTCACGGCCATTAACATCAGGACGGTCAACCGTGATCTGGCGGTCAAACCGGCCCGGGCGCAGCAATGCTGGATCCAGGATATCCGGACGGTTGGTTGCAGCGACAATGATAATTCCTTCATTTGCGCCGAAACCATCCATTTCAACAAGCAACTGGTTGAGCGTCTGCTCGCGCTCGTCATGACCTCCGCCAAGACCTGCTCCACGCTGTCGTCCAACTGCATCAATTTCATCGATAAATATAATACATGGTGCATTTTTCTTTGCATTTTCAAATAGATCACGGACGCGGGAAGCACCCACACCGACAAACATTTCAACAAAGTCGGAACCACTGATGGAGAAGAACGGTACGCCCGCCTCACCAGCAACCGCACGGGCCAACAAGGTTTTACCAGTACCCGGAGGTCCAACCAGCAGGATTCCCTTAGGAATACGGGCACCAAGCTCCGCAAACTTGCGGGGATCTTTCAGGAATTCCACAACTTCCACGAGTTCCTGTTTCTCTTCATCAGCACCTGCAACATCCTTAAAGCGGACTTTTTTCTTCTCATCATTGTACAGCTTGGCTTTGCTTTTACCGAAGTTCATGACCCGGCTGCCGCCGCCCTGCGCCTGATTCAACAAGAAGAAGAATAAGATGAAGATAATGATAAACGGTATGATGGATGTAAAGAATGTCACCCAGCCGCTTGTTTCCTTGGCAGGAAGGACTTCCACATCTGCTTCTTCAGCAGCTGCCCTAAGTTCCGCCAATGTAGCTTCACTATTCCATATATACGTAAGGAAAGTTTCATCTTCTTCAGCATTTTCCATTTTGCCTCTTACTTCATATACACCGCGTTCAGGCTGTATGGTAAGTGACTCAACGTCGCCATTTTCAAGTCTGTCAACGAACTCATTGTACGGAAGATGCTTTGTCGGTTCGTTACTGCCATTAAAAAAACTGACAACGCCAATAATGACTAAAAATATCAATAAATAAAAGATGGTATTACGGAAAATCCGATTCATCCCTTACCTCCTCCCACTGTAAACAAACTATATTAAATAGTATCATAGAAAATTCCGCATGCACAAGAATTTAACCTTCGTTAACCCTTGCAAAATCACGAATGATACCGTTTTACTGCAAGAAACTTCTATTCGCTTTTGCTGTAAACTTCCGGCTTCAAAACACCGATATATGGAAGGTTCCGGTATTTTTCTGCGTAATCCAACCCGTATCCAACGACAAATTCATCGGGTACGATAAAGCCAACATAATCGGCCTGAATATCTGCTTTTCTGCCTGTCGGTTTGTCCAGCAGGGTAACAATTTTAATGGACTTGGCTTTACGGTAGCGGAAAAGCTCCACAAGATAGCTTAAGGTAAGTCCACTGTCAATTATATCCTCAATAATAAGGATATCCCTGCCTTCAACAGAAGTATCGAGGTCCTTCAGGATTTTCACCTCGCCTGAGGATACTGTGGAATTCCCGTAGCTGGAAACATCCATAAAGTCCATCTCAAGGTAAGTGTCAATTCTCTTTAAAAGATCTCCCATGAAAGGCATTGCGCCTTTTAGAACTCCAATTGCCAGCGGGAAACGGTCCTGGTATTCCTCTGTTAATCTGGCAGCCAGTTCCCTTGTCTTTTCCTGTAGTTCCTCTTCTGAGATCAATACTTTTTCAATGTCTTGTTTCATTTTTTGTGCCCCCTGAAAGAAATCATTGCTTATAAGCTAACTCCAATAAATCACCGGTTTCCGGGCCCCCAATTGAATGGCTTGATTTTTTCAAGCCTGGCAGCCAGAGAATAGTTCCTGAACGGTCAGTAATAACTGGCCATTTATCTCGTTCGGAAATTGGGATTTTTTCATCAATAAAAATATCTTTGATCTTTCTGGTACCCGACATCCCCTTCAGTGTCATCCGGTCACCGGGCTTCCTTGTCCTTATTACTAGCGGAAGGGACACCTGGTTTAAATCCAGAATGAAAGTGTCCTGAACTTGAGGAGCTATGGATTCTTCCCATACGTATTTCGCCTCAATCATTCCGCCCTGCGGCAGCGAAATCTTACCAGGCCCATTAAGTTCAAATAGGTAAGGCTCCCACTTTTCGGGATTTTTCCCGAAATGACATTTTTCATACGAGCGGACGATTTTTAATCCATTGGGTAAGTCAATAGTTCCGGAAGGATGAGGGTTGCGAATGATTGAAAATATACTATCAATATGTACAGCAGAAAGAGAAGAAGTCTGTTCTTCGTAAAGATAGTTTAATATTAGTTTAATCCCTCTCCTTTGTAAAGGCATTGGCATTTCTAGAAAGGAACGGATATCAAGGGCAATCTCCCCTTTTTCCTTCTTGATTATTTTATTCAAATTTGCCTCAGTCAATTCAGCAAGATATTCTTCGTCACTTTGCAGTTCCTCACTGAACCGCTGAAAGTGCTCGTGCACATGGGCGTTCTCGTTTTTCATAAAAGGCAGCACATTCTTCCTGAAACGATTTCGGCTGTAAATGTCCTTTTCATTGCTTGGGTCCCTTCTTGGATCAAGCTGATGAGATTGGCAGTATCTTTCAATATCCTGTTTGGTCAGACATAAAAACGGGCGAACAATGTATCCATTCTGAAATGGCCTGAGAAATGGAATTCCTGCCCTTGCTTTCCCGGTACTTCCTCTTGTCATTCGCATTAATATCGTCTCGACCTGGTCATCTCCATGATGGCCTAAAGCAAGAAAATCCAAATGGTGCTGAACCATTACCTTCCCGTAAAACTCGTATCTAAGCTCTCTTGAAGCCAGCTGGGGGTTTTTACCGGTTTTTTCAATATAGGACGGAACATCTTTTTGCTCCATTTCAAACAGGATGTCTCGTTCTTTACAAAAATCCCTGACAAACATCGACTCTAAATACGATTCTTGACCCCTGAACATATGGTCAAAGTGGGCAGCGACAATTTTTATACCCGTACTTGCGCGAAGCCTCCATAGATAATGTAGCAAGGCTAGAGAGTCTGGTCCGCCAGATACGCCAACTGCAATGCACTTACCTTCCAAATGAAATGAGTGCCTTTCCATGAAATCTTTCACTTTTTTTCCAATCATCATGTTCTTCCTTTGGTGGGTTTATTACATTTACCCTTGCTATAGCACTTTAATCTTGAAATCCGCATCTTTCTTTCCATTAACGGGAACCTATTTCCGCTATAGATTGAAAGAAGCGGACAAGGGATTCTTTAACAATATCTCTATTATACGAATAACCCTTATAAAAGTTTCAATAAATTATAAAACCTGCATGTAAATATATAAAAAATATATAAAAGTAATAGCCGAAATAATCAGACAGGTTTCAAAAAGTCCACTCTTCTTTTTTTGCCTTACTTGTGACTGCCTTGACTTCGTCCTGCTTCCAACAGAACCTTGCGTTTTTACGGGTGCCTGTTTGACACGGGGAGCACCGTTGGGTGAAGCGGGCTGAAGAACGTGCAGCAGTTCCATTCTCATTTGTTCAGCCGACTGATACTGTCCTGACAGTGCTTTATTTATCACCAACTCGAATTTACGCAGCTCCGGCTTTTGTTTGATCATCGGCAGAAGCTGGTTGATCCCGCCTGTCGTCTTGGTAAATCGCTTGGGATAGGCAGTGTTGAGCATGATCATCCCAACCGCAAATAAATCATAGCGTTCATCTGCTTTGCGGCTTCCCAAACCCCAGTAGCCCCTGTCGAAGAACTCGGTAAACTCTTTAATGGCCCTCCCCTTTAGAGTGGTCCCTCCCACATCAATGCAGCGAATCCGTGCGGGGGGGCCGCTAACAATTAAATTCTCCGGCTTCAAATCTCCAAACACCCAGCCATTTTTATGCAAATCAGCAAGATCCGCCAGCAGCTGCAGGAACAATACACCCATCCAGTCCGACCCTTTTTGATGAATAAAATGCAGTAAATCAGGACCCTTTATAAACTCCATTACGTAAAACGATATTTTTGTGCCGCTTCGCTCCCAGTCATCAACATCAAGCAAAGAAGGTCCGAGGGCAGAGCCCTGGACCTTAGCAAAGGCTTTTAGCACATTTACTTCAGAAGTAACAGACATAGCGTTATCACTCATCTTTAAGGCTACCTGCTGATTGGCATTCCGAGCTAAATAAACAATGCCGTTTGCCCCAAAGCCGAGTTCCTTTATGACCGTATATTCATATTTGTGCCATTTACCCTTAATGACTGTACCAGGGGCAACTTTACACAGACTCTTCAAAGAATTGTTCATCATCACGGGAAAGCAGACTCCTTAACGAACGTTTTTTCTGGAAATAGCTTATGGCTTCCTGGATGGCAGGGCCAGTAGGTGTAATGCCGCCAGTGGTCAATTTTGAAAAAATCGATGACAAGGACTCCAATCTCGGTGTCCAGTCCAAAAGTTTTTCAACCTCTGTCTTTTTCCCGGGAAATACAAACACCGAAAACCGGTTGGAACCCGAACGTGCATTCAAACTTAGGCTTAAGTCAAGCAGCGCTTCTTTTACGGTCGGAAGTTTATGCTTCATGCTTGCACTCGTATCAACGAGGATCAAAACCTCCAGTTCAACCGCTTCTCCCAGCTCATCCACAACCTCCATAATTTCGCCTCTCTTTTCAGGAGGCAGATCTTCCATTGTTTTTGCTCCTCCTAAGATCTGCTGCAGCTCTTTGTTCACAACCCCCTGCAATGTCTGGGTCATGGCTTTCCTTGTGACCATTTGCACGGTCTGGGAAAGCTGCTGGGAATAAACCACCTGGCTTACCCCTCCACCGGCAAGGGCGATTCCTTCGATTTCCTTTAATCCCTGATCATCAATGACGTCCTGCTCCATTACACCGATTACATTGACTGTGACTCCTTGCTCCTTTGCAAGTGCAGACATGGCAATCGGGTCTTCCCCCTGATTCGAACAACCATCCGTAATCAGCAAAATTTGCTTTAAAGTCCCGGTCCTCATAGAAAGTCTCCCTCCGTTGGCTAAATTTGTTACCATTCTCGACGAAGAACCAATGAAATATACATAGAAAAGCGGAGGCGACATTTCAGAGATCTTCGGCTAATTAATCCCACATCCTGTGGCAAACGCCGAAGTCAGCACATCCTGTGCAAGTCCGAAAAGCGCTGGCCGGCTAAGACCAACGGCACCAGGACGTCCTTTCATGTATATCAAGCCTCTTTCTTCACTGGGATGGAGGCCCATTTTGGAATATTATGATCGATTTTGGCTACGACTACAGTCATATCATCCTCAATCAGCCCTGAACGGGAACGAATGACTTCTTCCATTATCAGGTCTGCTATTGCTTGTGGGTCATCCGTCTGCAGCTCGCTAATTTTCCTCTTCATCCATAGATCATAATTTTCAACATGCTTTGGACCCTCAAAAACACCATCGCTCATCATAATGAGCAGGTCTTTGGCTTTAAGCTGCTCGCTGACGACATCCACTTCAAACTCCTGCAAAATTCCCATTGGCAGATTGCTTGCCTGAATCTTAATAATTTTGTTTCCTCTTTTAATAAAACTCGGCGTAGAGCCGATTTTCAGAAAACGTGAGGAGGCATTTTGAAGGTCAATGACAGCCAGATCAAGTGTGGAGAAAATTTCATCGGTTGTTCTCAGGGAAAGAATCGAATTCACTGATTTTATCGCTACTTGTTCTTCAATTCCGGACTGGAGTATTTGCTGGAGGAGCATAAGGGTTTCCTGGCTCTCTGAATGGGCCCTCTCTCCATTCCCCATCCCGTCACTGATGGCGATGGCATACTTTCCTCCGCCAAGCTCAATCGTTGAAAAACTGTCACCTGAAACCAGATCCCCGTCCTTGGCAGCATGGGCAACGCCCGTTTTTACGGCATAGGCCTTGGCTGATCTGAAGGTAACGTGACAGACTCCATTAGGAAAAGGGGAACATTCCTCGGAATTCACCAGGATAGTTTCACCGAGGATATCCGAAAGCATAGGAGCAATCAGTTTTTCACATTCACCATGACCCCCGCAGTAAGGAATAGTCATGTCGATATCGACATTGCCCTGTTCCAGGCTGTAGATATCCACCTGTTCAATTTGGATGCCGAAATCCTGAAGTGCTTCAAGAATCTGCTCCTCTTGCTTATGGTGGTTTTCCCTCTCCCGCTGAATTTCTTTAGCAAAGTCACCCATAACCTCCGAAACACCAAGCAACTGATCTGCCACCAGCTTCCTGCTTTCCTGCACCTGCTTTTTAAGTTTGCGGTTCGCCTGGTAATAAGTAAGCTGCTGCTGCATGATCTCCATTACCTTTTTAGATCTTGTGCAATGCTTATCCCACTCTCTCGATAGCCTCGGTGATACGGTTCCGGACTGGTTATCCATTTCATGCATAATCTCACTCATGTAATCATAGGTTGTATTAAAGTTCCTGGCCCAGCAATGGTCCTTTTTAAAACAGGTCTGACAGGTCTTTTCCGTAACATTGCTTAAAAAGTAGTCAAGATCACGGGAGGCCTCTTCCGGTTCGGTTTGATCCTCAATGGTTGAAAAACTCTTTGAAAGTGCCTGGAAGACGTTAGAAAACTGGGCCACCCTGCGTGCCGTTACGTCACGCATTTTCCTCATATATTGCTGCTGTTCTGCCGTGTACTCAGGTGTTCCCGGGATATGCTTGGCAATCTTCGAAGTTAGCGAGCTTGGGGTCAATAGAAATAAGAGTACAGCGGCGGCCGATTCAAGCATGGTTTTGCTTAGCTGCTCCCCGCCTTCTCCGTACATGCCAATCAGTAAAGTAGCAATAATTAACCCTAATGCCACCCCGAGCTTTCTGCCTTCTTTCAGCAGTCCTCCCAGCAGCCCTGCAAAGGCAAGAAGGCTCATATGGTAAAAGCTTGATACATTGGCGAGACTAAAGATCAGGCCAGTTACCACCCCTACAGTAGAGCCGACGGTGGCTCCTGCAACAAAAGAAAATACCAATACCAGATATCGTGCCAGTGTATGTTCAATAGATAGGTCATATATGGACCAGCCGATGGTTCCGGTCATCACCGATGCCAGCATAATGATCAAACAGACAATTTCCTCCGTTTTCAAGGACTGCTTCCTTTTGCTGACAGTCATCAGCGGAATGCTTTGCAAAAAGATCAGAGTAAGGATGAGGCCAAGCCCGGACTCAATGGCTGCCATGGCACTCTCATATATAGTGAACTCGCCGCTTCCTATCAATATTTTTAAAAATTCTACTGTGATTATAGTAGAAAAAACAAGGATCGGAAGGCCTTTAAGTTCATCCTCAACCCACTTTTCAGCCAGACGGTAAAGAAGGAGGAAAAGCACGATTGACCCGAATGTAAAAGCAGCCTCGCTCAAAGCAAGAGTAGCGGCTCCTGCAACAAGTCCAAAAAGGGCTATCGGGGCACGGTCCCTTCTGACAAAATAGACTGCAGCAAAGAAAGGCAGGCTAAAAGGGGTAAGCTTCGCTAAAATTAAAGCCCGTCCCAATAAAAAACCGATAAACAGGAAAATATATCCTTTCTTAAGGAAGAAGCTTTCGACTTGTGTCTGCAGCTTAGTCAGTACGTTGGATAGATCAAGTTTCGGTTTAGCAAGTTCAACTTCACCCATTGGCTTCACCGTGTTCCTTTCCACATTTTGCATACCATACACTCCCTGCATTTTTTATCGTTGAGGATAATTATAAGAGAGTAATTGTCAGAATTTTGTCAAAAATGAGGACGAGCACAGGACTTTCGTTCGACTGATTATTTGTTATTCAGCCGACATATTCCTTTTAAATTTTTTATTGACAGGAATACAGAATCTCGGTATTATATTTCTTGTGCCTCAAGACTCGAGACAAGGCAGTTTTCATTATGGCGGTGTAGCTCAGCTGGCTAGAGCGTACGGTTCATACCCGTAAGGTCGGGGGTTCGATCCCCTCCGCCGCTATTTAGAAATGCGGGGCTGCTGGACAGCGAATAGCAATGCAGCCTGTTTATTCGCAAAACATTGCAGGCAGTTGTGTAAATAAAATATTTTTAATAAGGCCCCTTGGTCAAGCGGTTAAGACACCGCCCTTTCACGGCGGTAACACGGGTTCGAATCCCGTAGGGGTCATCTAAAAGCACTGGAAACTTCCAGTGCTCAGCTTGTGGAGAAAGGCACTATTTTTTCTTCCACAAGCTTTTTATTTGGTTCATTTTCTATATTTTTACGATTTTCTTCTTATTTTTAATT
>NZ_SLVV01000027.1 GCF_004340465.1 Mesobacillus foraminis
TCGCTCGACTTGCATGTATTAGGCACGCCGCCAGCGTTCGTCCTGAGCCAGGATCAAACTCTCCAATAAAGAGTATGAGTTAAGCTCATAAAAAAAGAAAAAACGTTGGCTAGTGATTTGAAATCACTAAGTTTTATTGTTTGTTGACGCTTGTTTGTTTAGTTTTCAAAGAACGACTGCCGCCCATAAGCGACTTTATTAATATAACATGTTGCGACTATCACGTCAACAACTTTTTTTACTTTTTTTCATCACCTCTCATCGGCGACGTTTAATATCTTATCATCTATGTTTACAGGAGTCAACCTCTTTGATAATAAAAAAACCGCTGATATTTTCAGCGGCGTTCCTATCATTATAATATCCAGGTTTCAATAGCCACCAGGGCACATAATCCCGGGATTCCCAAAAGCCCGGAGACACTGGCAGTAACAATATTAATGGGAACGTTGATGCCAAATTGAGTTCCAAAGGCATTCAAGAAAAACAAAAACAGTGCCCCGATAAGAATCTTGATGATTCCCTGGCCAATAAATCTTACAGGCTTTAACGGAGCACCCATGAACAGGATAAGTAAAATTAATCCGCCAAGGATGGAGATGATAATGATTGGATCCATTCCTCCGCCTCCTTTTTTAGTACTTGTACCCATATTTTATGAACAAGCCTTATAAAAAAGAACGAGCGCGGTGGGGAGTGTTTTTTATTTCCCTTTTATTGATATTTGTCTTTCCTTTGCCTCTTTAAACAGGAAGAAGTATTTTGCTTCTGCTAGTTTTGCCTCGGCAAGGAACTCTTCCGAAGGATCAAAACTTTTTTCCACAAGAGCTTTTTTATGGTTCCTTTCAGTCTTCAGCTGCTCGAGCTGGGCAATTAGTTTTTCGTTGAATTCTTTTCTAAGCCATTTCTTTCTACGAAATAACATACTGTCCTCCTTAAGGCCTTAGACTTCTCTTCTTCCTTCTAATGCTTTTGAAAGGGTTACTTCATCAGCATATTCGAGATCCCCGCCTACTGGAAGCCCATGGGCAATCCTCGTAATCCTTATGCCTGATGGCTTAAGTAGCCTTGAGATGTACATAGCGGTTGCTTCCCCTTCAATATTTGGATTGGTAGCCAAAATGACCTCTTCCACGGTTTCATCCTGGAGTCTTTTGAGAAGATCTGGAATATTAATGTCTTCCGGGCCAATGCCATCCATTGGAGAGATGGCTCCATGAAGAACATGATAGAGACCGCCAAATTCTTTCATTTTCTCCATAGCGATCACATCTTTTGGATCCTGGACAACACAGATAACGCTCCTGTCACGGCGCTGATCCTCGCAGATATAACAAGGGTCCTGATCGGTTATATGACCGCAAACAGAACAATAGGTTAAGTTTCGTTTGGCATTTACAAGGGCTTTCGCAAAGTCGAGGACGGTATCCTCCTTCATGCTTAGGACAAAAAAAGCCAGACGGGCAGCCGTTTTGGGACCGATGCCTGGCAGCTTCATAAAGCTGTCTATCAGCTTTGATATTGGTTCAGGATAATGCATTCTTTAATTCCTCCTAGAACATTCCAGGAAGGTTCATCCCTTTTGTGAATTGCCCCATTGTTGAATTAGTAAGTTCGTCCGCCTTCTTCAACGCGTCATTAGTGGCAGCAAGCACTAAATCCTGCAGCATTTCGACATCATCAGGGTCAACAACCTCCTGCTTAATCTGTACGTCTACAATTTCCTTGTGCCCCGTTACGATTACGGTAACCATGCCGCCGCCGGCAGAGCCTTCAATTCTTTTTTCTCCTAGTTCTTCCTGAGCCTCGGCCATCTTTTTTTGCATTTTTTGCATTTGCTTCATCATATTTTGCATATTACCCATTCCACGCATGTTATTACCTCCATTAGTCTTGTATTTGTATTAATTCTTCCCCAAAAAGCTTTTTGGCTTCCGAAATAAGCGGGTCCTCTTCTGACTCTGATTTCCCGTCCGGAGATTCATGATGCTGGCTGCTGAGAAAGCTCTCCCGAATTTTCAGCCATTGTTCTTCTGGAACACCCAGGACCTGCATCGGTTTTCCTGTAAGATCCTTCAGTACGCCGCCAATTGTCTCAATGAACTTTACATTCTCCATCGCCATTTGGCAATGGATCTCATATTTAAATTTTATCACCAATGCCTCTTCAGATGAAGCGACAGGCTCAGCTTCGTTCAATAATGCTGCCTGGGACCGCATCTGCTTCCCTACCAGCATTTCAAGCATTTCACCCCAGCGGCTCTTTATTGTGTTCAAATCCTGTTTTGTTGCACTCTTCAGCACCTCATTAATCTTGCCAGCAGGAGCTTGATATCCCTTCCGGTTAACTCTTTGAGGTTTTTTCTGTACGGAAGCCTCCTGGCCGGCAGCTGCAGCCGGAGGATTTTGTTCGTACCTTGCCAGCTTCTCTTCAAGTTCTTCAAGACGCTTCATAAGGGGGCCTACATTGGCACCCGCTTCCGCACTGCCCGTCTTCGGCGTCTCCAGCTGGCAAAGCTTGACGATTGCCACCTCCAGGAAAACTCTTGGATGGTTAGTCCATCGCATTTCCTGCTGTGCCTTGTTCAGTCCGTCAATGATTTCGTAAATCTGGTTCGTTTCCACTTCCGCAGCAAGCTGCTGGAAGTCCTCGTCCATCAGTACTCTCTCAAGTGACTCTTCAAGAGAGGGCGCCGCTTTATAAAGCAGCATGTCCCTGTAAAAGTAAATCATATCTTCTATAAAACGCGCTGGATCCTTCCCTTGGAATAATAATTCCTCAAGAGCTTCAAGGCCATGTGCGGCATCCCTTTCATGAATGGCCCTCGCCAGCTGGTTTAAGAAGCTTTGCGATACCGCCCCCGTGACAGTCAGGGCATCCTCGACCGTTACCCGCTCCTGACTGAAGGAAATAGCCTGATCCAGCAGACTGAGAGCATCCCTCATTCCACCTTCTGCCGCCCTGGCAACTACCTGTAGTGCTTTTTCATCACAATCGATGCCAGACTCTTCAACAATCAATTTCATACGGCCTACAATCGCTTGTGCCGTAATGCGTTTAAAGTCAAAGCGCTGGGTTCTGGAGATGATGGTTAGCGGAATTTTATGAGGCTCTGTAGTGGCAAGAATAAAGATCACATGGCGCGGCGGTTCTTCAAGTGTTTTCAGTAAGGCATTGAACGCTCCAATGGAAAGCATATGGACTTCATCGACGATATATACCTTATATTTCACCGCATTGGGGGCATATTTGACCTTATCGCGGATATCCCTGATTTCTTCTACCCCGTTGTTTGAAGCCGCGTCAATTTCTATGACATCGGGGATTGAACCGTCGGTAATCCCCCGGCAGGATGGACACTCATTGCAGGGTTCTCCCACAGGGGCCTTCTCGCAGTTTACGGCCTTTGCAAGGATTTTGGCTGCACTTGTTTTCCCTGTGCCACGCGGTCCAGAGAAGAGATAGGCATGCGATATTTTTTCTTGAAGCAGAGCATTTTGCAGTGTCGTTGTGACATGTTCCTGACCGACTACATCAAAAAACCGCTGTGGCCGCCAAACACGGTATAACGCTTGATAAGCCAAAGACACCGCTCCCTTCCTTTTTTTATTCTATCTTCCTATTATAACTCAACCAATTTTGGTTTTACAAAGCGTATTTATATCAATATCGCGTCATAAAAACGTGCAAAAAACCCACCTCCGATGGAGATGGGTTTATATGGTTAAATTAACTGCCGTGCACCTTCCTTCGACTGACTACCATAAGCGTTACTTAAGCAGTTAGCTCGGCCCAGGCTGCCCCGCGGCACATGGGAGCGTCCACTTAATGCTGCTTCCTTCCGGACCTGACATGGTTCATGGATTCCCATTGCGCAGGACCCGGGCGTCAACACCACTTACTTAAGGCAGACCCTACAGTAAAATCAGCCTAGGGAAGGGATTCAGCCTCGCTGGAGCGGATTGCGAGTACAGGGCACCGCTACCTCCCCGCCTAGCACGGCAAAATTGAAACCTTATTCAGTTGCGTCTTAGTGACGCATAATTTAGTATACTAATTTCCTGATAAAAAAGCAATGCCTATCCACTGTTAATTCTTTACTCTAATTCCATGCCGGCCTGGCGCAGTTGCCTTTCCTGCTTTTTCCGTGCCCTGAGCTCCCGGAAAAATTCAGTAAGCAAGCTGCCGCATGCTTCTTCCAAAACCCCGCTGACTACCTCGCTTTGATGGTTAAAACGTTCATCCTGCAACAGGTTCATAAATGTCCCGGCACAGCCGCCTTTAGGATCCGCTGCCCCATAAATCACCCTTTCAACCCTTGACAGCATGATGGCCCCCGCACACATCGGACAAGGCTCTAGTGTGACATAAAGTTCAGCTCCTTCAAGCCTCCATGTCCCCAGCTTGCGGCAGGCCTCATCAATTGCAAGCACTTCTGCATGGGCAATCGAACTTTGTTTCGTTTCCCTTAAATTATATGCCTCGGATATCACTTCTCCATTAAGGACAATGACTGCCCCAATGGGGACTTCTCCAGCTTCCCCAGCCTTTTTAGCCTGATCGATTGCCATTTTCATGAAAACTTCATCATTATACGCGCTCAAAACATGATTCACTCCTGTGCAGCTGATGTCCTTGCAGGTTTATTTTTTTTTTCACGGTCTAAAAATAGGATAAAGAGAGGGTGAGGATAATGGACAAGCAAGCAAAACCAGCTTTATTAATTATTGACATGATTAATGATTTTAATTTTGATCACGGTGAGATCCTTTCTAAAAAAGCTGAGGAAATTACCGGCTCTATTTTAGCACTGAAAGATAGATTTAAACAAAAAGAATGGCCGGTGATTTATATCAATGACCATTTTAATCTATGGCAGGCGGATTTTAAAAATATAATGGACCATTGCCGAAATGATAGAAGCGAAAACGTCATTGAACGGATTGCCCCTGACAATGGGGACTATTTTTTAATCAAGCCAAAACATTCTGCTTTTTATGGAACCGCCTTAAATACTCTCCTGCAGCAGCTGAAGGCAGATTCACTGGTCATTACAGGAGTAGCAGGCAATATATGTGTCCTGTTCACGGCAAACGATGCTTATATGAGGGAGTACAGCTTATCGATCCCTAAAAACTGTATCGCCTCCAACAGTGACGAGGATAACGAATATGCCTTAACCGTAATGGAACAAGTACTAAAGGCTGATACCCGGCCGTCCTCCGAAATATTTAAACAATAAAAATCATACCATACCTTCTTCCCTCATAAGATGTTTGTAGCGTTTATCCGCTAAGAGGAGGGAAGGCAAATGCAAATACATGTGATCAGAGAAAACCAGACCTTAACCGGGATAGCGCGTGCCTACGGCTCAACCGTGAATGATATTATTGAAGCAAATGATCTCCCTAATCAAAATGATCTCGTTGTCGGGCAGACTCTGGTGATTCCGATCATTGGCAGTTTTTATTGGGTCCAGTCAGGGGATACCTTATCTTCAATCGCGAGGAGATTCAATATATCGAGTCAGGAACTTGCACGTGTTAATAGAATAGCTGCAAACCAGCCGCTCAATGTTGGTTTCCGCCTTTATATTCCGCCAAGAAGAAAAGTGCGGGGGGAGTTTAATGCTTACGTCGAACCAAGAGGAACAACGGTTGCTCCGGCGCTGGAAACAGCCGCACGCGAGGCCGCCCCTTACCTGACATACCTGGCCCCGTTCAGCTTCCAGGCGTTGCGTGATGGGTCGCTAAAGGAACCGCTTCTTAATAACTTTCCAGCTATTGCCCGTGCAAATAACAATACACTGATGATGGTGATAACTAACCAGGAGAATGATCAGTTCAGCGCCGAGCTGGGCCGCATTCTTCTAAATGATATACCAATCCAGGACCGATTCTTAAACAATATTGTTTCTACAGCCAGGAGGATTGGTTTTCGGGATATCCACTTTGACTTTGAATTCCTCCGGCCCGAGGACAGAGAGGCCTATAACCGCTTCCTGAGAAAAGCCAGGGACCGATTCAAACAGGAAGGCTGGCTGATATCGACCGCTCTTGCCCCAAAAACAAGTGCTGCCCAGCAAGGACCATGGTATACAGCACATGACTATCGGGCGCATGGGCAAATTGTTGATTTTGTTGTCATCATGACTTATGAATGGGGCTACAGCGGCGGTCCTGCCCAAGCTGTTTCCCCCATTGGACCCGTTCGGGATGTGCTCGAGTACGCCATCACTGAAATGCCGTCAACCAAAATCATGATGGGGCAAAACCTTTATGGCTATGACTGGACACTTCCATTTGTTCAAGGCACTACCGCAAGGGCAGTAAGCCCTCAGCAAGCCATTCAATTAGCCGCTGCCAACAATGTGGCAATTCAGTATGACACAAGGGCCCAGGCACCATTCTTCCGTTACAGGGCTGCTGATGGCAGGCAGCATGAAGTGTGGTTTGAAGATGCAAGGTCCATCCAGGCTAAATTTGATTTAATAAAAGAACTTAACTTGAGGGGCATGAGTTACTGGAAGCTTGGGTTGAGTTTCCCGCAAAACTGGCTGTTAATAAACGAGAATTTCAACGTGGTGAAACGGTCTACCTCCTGAATGAATCCGAGCTGAAAAGACAGCGAGCCCCTAAAGGTTTCGCTGTCTTTTTTTGCCTCCTTTTTCAAGCAAATATTCCGTATCCCATGAAAGTAATCTTGTGTTAAAATGGAGTTTGTGCTTTTTAGGAATGCATAAAATAACTTAACATAGATGGCCGGATAGAGAAGGAGGACAAACTGTGGGGAAAACACCTTTTATCACGGTTGAAGGACCTATCGGTGTGGGAAAAACATCGCTTGCAAAAGCAATTTCTGAGCATTTTGAGTTTGCTTTGTTAAAAGAAATTGTTGATGAAAATCCATTTCTCGGGAAATTTTACGATAACATTGAAGAATGGAGCTTCCAGACAGAAATGTTTTTTCTCTGCAATCGATACAAACAACTTGGAGATATTAATGAACATTATATCAGCCAAAATAAGCCCGTCGTAGCCGACTACCATATCTTCAAAAATTTAATTTTTGCCCAAAGGACATTGAATCAGCAGGAATACCACAAATACCTCAGCATTTATAATATCCTTACCGAGGACATGCCAACCCCAAATGTAATTATCTATTTACATGCCAGCCTTGAAACTCTTTTAGAGAGAATCGAGAAACGCGGCCGGGAAATTGAAAAAAACATCAGTCCGCTGTACTTGAAGCAGCTATCCCTCGATTATGAGGAAGCGATGGCCCATTTTGAACGGCAATATCCAGATGTGCCGGTCCTCCGTTTCAACGGGGATAAACTTGATTTTGTAAAAAATAAACAAGATTTAACTCATATGCTCGGCCAGTTATCTGAAGCTTTAACAAAAAGGAGCGTACAACCATGAATTTACGTATGAAATATGATATACCGGCTAACGCTGTGATTACAATTGCCGGTACTGTAGGAGTCGGGAAATCAACGATGACGAACGCCCTGGCTAAAGCGCTGAATTTCCGTACCTCCTTTGAAAAAGTGGATTCCAACCCCTACTTGGATAAGTTTTATGGAGATTTTGACCGCTGGAGCTTCCACTTGCAAATTTACTTTCTAGCAGAACGCTTCAAAGAACAAAAACGTATTTTTGAATATGGGGGAGGTTTTATCCAGGACCGCTCCATTTATGAGGATACTGGCATTTTCGCTAAAATGCATTATGAAAAAGGCACGATGTCGGCTGTTGATTATGAAACTTACAAGAGCCTGTTTGATGCCATGGTGATGACGCCTTACTTCCCGCATCCTGACCTGCTCATTTACCTGGAAGGCTCGATTGATGATATCCTCGACCGCATTCGCCTGAGGGGGCGTCCAATGGAACAGCAAACTCCAGTTGAATACTGGCAGGAAATGCATGAACGCTACGAAAACTGGATTAATACCTTTAATGCCTGCCCCGTCCTGCGGTTGAATATTAACGATTATGATATCGTTGGAGATCATGATTCAGTTGAACCAATAATTGAAAGAATCGGTTCTTTCATCCGCCAGACACAATTATTAAAAAAATAAAATAGCAATTCAGCCAGCCAATGTTATGGACTGGCTTTTTTTATGTAGATAAAAAAAGAGGACAGTAAAAAACCCGCTACAAAAGTAACGGGTTTTTAATCAAACAATTCTCCAATTGTTTATGCGCGAATGTCATTACTAAAAAGTAATATGGCGGAGGAAGAGGGATTCGAACCCCCGCGCGGTTTAACCCGCCTGTCGGTTTTCAAGACCGATCCCTTCAGCCGGACTTGGGTATTCCTCCGTATTGACAAAGTATACTATACCAATTTACCGGTAGCTTGTCAACAGTAAAATAAATGAGCGGGAAAACCCCGCTCATTAAGAATTAATCCTGCGGCCGAATAACCTCAACGTTACGCATATAAGGGCGCAGAACTTCAGGAATGACAACACTTCCATCTTCCTGCTGATAATTTTCAAGGATGGCAGCAACCGTGCGGCCAATCGCAAGACCTGAACCATTCAATGTGTGCACATGCTCTGGCTTAGCTTTAGGATCGCGGCGGAAACGGATATTGGCCCTTCTCGCCTGGAAGCCTTCAAAGTTGCTGCAAGAAGAAATTTCACGATAGGTTTCGTAGCTCGGCAGCCAAACCTCGATATCATATTTTTTTGCAGCTGTAAAACCAAGGTCGGCCGTACACATGCTTAGTACACGGTATGGAAGCCCGAGCATCTGAAGTACCTTTTCCGCATTGCCTGTCAGCGTTTCTAGTTCTTCATAAGAGTCTTCCGGCTTTACAAACTTAACAAGCTCCACCTTGTTGAACTGGTGCTGACGGATTAAGCCGCGTGTATCGCGCCCCGCAGATCCTGCTTCGGAACGGAAGTTGGAGCTATAAGCCACATACTTCATTGGCAGCTGTTCGACACTGAGAATCTCATCGCGGTGAAGGTTGGTAACAGGCACTTCGGAAGTGGGGATCAAAAAGTAGTCCGTATCGGCAACCTTGAAGGCATCCTCTTCAAATTTTGGCAGCTGCCCAGTCCCCGTCATGCTGGCACGGTTGACCATATATGGCGGCAGCACTTCCTGATAGCCGTGTTCATCGGCATGCAGGTCCATCATGAAGCTGATCAGAGCCCTCTCTAAACGGGCACCAAGTCCCTTATAGAAAACAAACCGGCTTCCTGTTACCTTTCCTGCCCGTTCAAAATCAATGATTTTCAGTTCATCAGCCAGATCCCAGTGAGGCTTCGGTTCAAAGGAAAACTTCGGTGTTTCTCCCCATTTCCTGATTTCGATGTTGTCATCCTCTGTTTCACCGACTGGGACACTCTCATGGGGAATATTGGGGATGCTCATAAGAAGATGATCAAGGCTCTCTTCCACTCCTTTTAATTCTTCATCGAGCTTTTTAATCCGATCGCCAACCTCGCGCATTTCAGCAATGAGCTGGCTGGCATCCTGTTTTTCCTTTTTCAGTACCGCAATTTGCTGGGATACCTCATTGCGTTTGCTTTTAAGCTTTTCTGTCTCTACAAGCAGCTCCCTGCGGCGGACATCGAGCTCTTCAAACTTGCCAAAGTCTGATAAATCCTCCCCGCGATGCTGAAGCCTCTGTTTTACCTCTTCAAAATTTGCCCTTAAATACTTAACATCAAGCATTTTTAGCCCTCCTTGCATTTTTCCTGAAAATTTGGCTAATCATCTAATGGCACGGTCGCCAAAAACAACAAAAAACCCCCG
This sequence comes from Mesobacillus foraminis, assembly GCF_004340465.1. Lineage (GTDB taxonomy): Bacteria > Bacillota > Bacilli > Bacillales > Cytobacillaceae > Mesobacillus_B > Mesobacillus_B foraminis. The sequence continues at coordinate 9,787 of NZ_SLVV01000027.1, forward strand.
TCCCCTGGAAAGGGACGAGAGTTACCCGCGTTGCCACCCTGATTGAAAGCATATGACTGCTTTCCTCTTTGCAAGATAACGGTCTTGAACCGAAAGCATTTAATTGCCATTAGGCTTTCCATGCTTTGCTCGAGGATGGATTCACATGCTGCACCCGCCGGTTTCCACCAACCACCGGCTCTCTAAAAGAATGAATGCATGCTACTAGTTCCTGTCACTGCTTTTTCCCTATCAGGTTTTATTACTTCATAATGTACTACAATTATTTCCTGCATGCAACCGATTTATACGAGTGCCTTTTCCTTTGCTTCGGCAACCATCCTTACAAAGTAGGCTGTTATGCTGTGGTCCTCCGTCAGTTCAGGATGAAATGAACAGCCAAGGAACTGGCCTTCTCTGGCTGCTACAATCCTGCCTTCGTGCTTCGCAAGTATTTCCACATTCTCTCCTGCCTCAACAATATGCGGGGCCCGGATAAAAACAGCTGCAAAGTTTTCGGTTACACCATTGATATCTAGTTCTGTCTCAAAGCTTTCCTTCTGGCGTCCAAACGAGTTGCGCTCCACCGTTACGTCCATGACTCCGATATGGGGCTCATTGTAGCCAACCACACGCTTTGCCAAAAGAATCAGGCCGGCACAGGTCCCAAACATAGGCTTCCCTGCTTCAGCAAACTTCTTCAGCTCCGGCATAAACCCATATTTATCTATAAGCTTTCGCATTGTCGTGCTTTCCCCGCCTGGTATGATCAGCCCGTCCATTTCCTTAAGCTCCTCAGGCCACTTGATCACATAGGCTTCTGCTCCACTGGCCATAATCGAACGAACATGCTCTCTGACTGCACCCTGCAGTCCCAGTACTCCTATTTTCATAATCTTATCCTTACCAGCCGCGTTCCTGCATGCGGTTTTCCGGAGTCAATGATGAGATCTCAATGCCTTTCATTGCTGTTCCAAGATCCTTTGAAAGCTCAGCAATCAGCTTATAATCCTGATAGTGGGTAGTGGCCTCCACAATGGCACGTGCAAATTTCGCAGGATTGTCGGACTTGAAAATTCCAGAGCCTACAAATACTCCGTCCGCTCCAAGCTGCATCATTAGAGCAGCATCCGCAGGAGTTGCCACTCCGCCCGCTGCGAAGTTAACCACCGGCAAACGTCCAAGGCGTTTAATCTCAAGAAGGACTTCATAAGGTGCACCGAGGAGTTTGGCTTCTGTCATTAATTCTGCTTCATCCATAGAAACAACCTTGCGCACTTGAGCATTTACTTTACGCATATGACGTACCGCCTCGACAATGTTCCCTGTTCCCGGTTCGCCCTTAGTACGGAGCATTGCAGACCCTTCCGCGATACGTCTGGAAGCTTCTCCAAGGTCGCGGCAGCCGCAGACAAAAGGAACTGTAAATTCATTTTTATTTAAATGGAACTCTTCATCAGCCGGAGTAAGTACTTCACTCTCGTCAATATAGTCAACGCCCATTGCCTCAAGGATGCGTGCCTCAACGATATGTCCAATTCTTGCTTTGGCCATGACCGGGATTGTTACAGCCCCCATCACTTCCTCCACAATGCGCGGATCAGCCATTCTTGCAACTCCGCCTGCGGCACGGATATCAGACGGCACTCTTTCCAATGCCATTACAGCCACTGCGCCTGCTTCTTCTGCAATCTTTGCCTGTTCTGCATTAACAACGTCCATAATAACGCCGCCCTTTTGCATTTCAGCCATTCCGCGCTTAACGCGATCTGTACCTGTTCTCATTTCCCTTGTCCCCCTAGATTTTTTTATAGCCTTTTATGGATCCCTTTTTGTAAGAGGGGATAAACAGACCATTTATATCGGAATTTTTCCCTTATTGCAAATAAACAATAAAAAAGGAATCCTGTCAATACAGGATTCCTTATTTTACGATAGTAAAGGGTAAATTTTTCAAGGCAAGTTATTTTAGAATAATCCTTTTACAGCTGAAGCGACGCTGCCGAACAGATCACCGAAGAAACCGCCAATTCCTCTCATGGATAGAACAAACCAATTTGCTTTTTCGACGCTTTCTGCAGCAACTACATCAACCTTGGCAAGCTTTTCCCCGTCTTCGGTCAGGAAGCTGACGGGCTCGCCGCCTTTTGCTTCAACCGTCATGTAGCCGATCTTTTCACCCTTTTTAACAGGGGCAGTAAGCTCTCCGTCTTCATTCAGTTTCTTTTTATCAAGGACAAGCTTTGGCTGGTACTGGTCTTTTTCCCCATTTTTAATGGTAAGAGCAAGCTCATCCTTTGTATGGATTTTTACACTGTCCCCTTTGCCTTTAACAACTGGAACGCTCTTTTGACCCTTTGCCTGGTAATTCTTCTTCAGGATGGTTTCCTTGTTAAAATTGCTGAAGGCATAATTCAGGACCTGCTCTGTTTCCGTGAAACGAGTGTCTCTTGTATCAGTTTTCATGACCACAGAGATGAATCGCTGATCGCCTCTTTTAGCTGTAGCCGTAAACCCGTAGCCTGCAAAATCAGTAGAGCCGGTCTTTAAGCCATCGACTCCTTCATATTCATGCACAAGACCTGGAAGCATGAAATTGAAATTGTCGTATGTTCGTCCATCCCGGAACTCCAGTCTTGCCTGGCTCGCTGTCTCCAGTACCTCAGGGTAGTCTGTAATCAATCGGTAAGCGAGTCTAGCAGTAGCCCTTGCAGACATGACGTTCTCGTCGTTAGCTCCCCCTGCAGGGTGGTTGCCTAGCAGCGAGCTGTTATTCAAACCCGATGCATTTACAAACTTATAATCTTTTAATCCAAGTTCTTCAGCTTTCTTGTTCATTAACTGGACAAAATTTTTCTCTGTCCCTGAAATCAACTCCGCAAGTGCAACCGTTGCTGCATTCCCTGAATGGATAGCCATAGCTGAATACAGCTCTTTAACGGTATAGTCTTCGCCCTGTGTCAGTCCAACATTGGACAGTCCTGGCGCAGCCGAAAGTTTATGGATATATTCATTGATCTTTACTTTCTGATCCCAGCTGATTTTTCCTTTATCAATCGATTCTAGCACAATATATTCTGTCATCATCTTGGACATTGAAGCTACACCAAGGACAACATCCGCATTCTTTTCGTATAGTACCTTCCCTGTTTCTCCATCAACAAGAATAGCAGCCTCTGCATTTAGACCTAGCGGGTCTTCAGCGGCTTCTGCCTTGTTGATAAATCCCGAAAACACTGTTGTTAAGCTTAAAATAAATACCGCAACAAAGACCGAAAACTGTTTGTAACGATTCAAAGCAAATTTCCCTCCAGCTCTTTTAGTAAATCTATTGGTATGTTAATAGATTAGCACGTTTAAAACACACCCGTTAAGTTTAACATAAACAAAATGAAAAAAACAGACAGAGTCGCCTCTCTCTGTCTGTTGAAATATAAGGTAAAAAGTGCACTTAGGCTATATGGCTTAATTTGTGGAATAATTAGGTGCTTCCTTGGTAATTTGGATGTCATGAGGATGACTTTCCCTCAATCCAGCTCCTGTCATGCGGATAAATTGGGCATTTTCTCTCAATTCATGAAGAGTGGCAGTTCCGCAATATCCCATACCTGATCTGATTCCGCCTACAAGCTGATAAATGGTATCGGATAGTGGCCCTTTATATGGCACCCTTCCTTCAATTCCCTCTGGTACAAATTTCTTGTTATCTTCCTGGAAATAGCGATCCTTTGATCCTTTTTCCATTGCACTGACAGAACCCATTCCGCGATACACTTTAAATCTGCGCCCCTGATAAATCTCCGTTTCCCCCGGGCTTTCAGAGGTGCCTGCCAGAAGGCTTCCAAGCATCACTGCATGTCCGCCGGCAGCCAAAGCTTTTACAACATCACCGGAATACTTGACGCCGCCATCTGCGATGATTGCTTTGCCATGTTTACGAGCTTCTGTGGCACAGTCATAGACGGCGGTAATTTGCGGTACTCCTACACCCGCAACTACCCGGGTCGTACAGATGGATCCAGGCCCGATTCCAACCTTTACAACATCCGCCCCGGCTTCAATTAGTTCTCTTGTTGCCTCGGCTGTTGCAACATTTCCGGCAATAATGCCAACTTCCGGGAATGCCTGCCGAATTTCCCTTACTGTCTCGATAACACCCTTTGAGTGTCCGTGGGCAGTGTCGACAACCAGGACATCAACCTGTGCTTTTACAAGCATTTCGACCCTTTTCATCGTGTCAGTGGTAACACCTACTGCTGCCCCTGCCAGAAGGCGGCCATGGGCATCCTTCGAAGAGTTTGGAAACTCGATGACCTTCTCAATATCTTTAATAGTGATTAATCCTTTTAAGACTCCATCTTCATTTACTAGTGGGAGTTTTTCGATTTTGTAGCTTTGAAGGATTTTCTCTGCTTCTTCCAGTGTTGTCCCTACAGGTGCAGTAACTAAGTTTTCTTTTGTCATAACATCAGAAATGGTGATAGAGAAATCCTGGATAAACCGCATATCACGGTTTGTGATTATACCAACCAGTTTTTGTTCCTCTGTATTGTTGACAATTGGCACACCGGAAATCCGGTATTTGCCCATTAAATGCTCGGCATCGAATACTTGATGCTCGGGAGTTAAGAAAAATGGATCAGTGATAACGCCGCTTTCGGATCTTTTTACTTTATCTACTTGATCAGCCTGCTGTTCAATCGACATATTTTTGTGGATAATCCCCAGACCGCCTTGGCGGGCCATGGAAATGGCCATATCCGCTTCAGTCACTGTATCCATGCCTGCACTGATAATCGGGATATTCAGTTTGATCTTGTCTGTAAGTTTCACCTGAAGATTGACATCCCGAGGCAGAACCTCAGATTTTGCCGGTACAAGAAGCACATCATCGAAGGTTAATCCTTCTTTTAAAAATTTACTTTCCCACATAGTAAATAAACCCCCTCCAGAACAAAATATTATTAGTAGGTTATCAATTGGACAAAATACTGTCAAGGTGAGAAATTTAATTAGATTTTTCAAATAATTTCGGAGGTATACCAAGTGCCTTTGCCATATAAAGATTGGAACAGTTTTTCAATATACTTTTCAGCTGACTACTCCAGGGTATTTTTAAAAAAATGCTATCAAAATTTGCGGATTGAAAATGCAGACCAAAAAAGCTTTGAAAATTGCTATCCCTTTATTCACTATCTCGAGCATGGCAAGATTTATTATAACCAGGCAGCTACTTCACCCATTCATATTCAGCCCATACTGCTTTTCTACGGATTAGTTCATTTAGTTAAGGCCTGTATCCTGACAGTTGCCCCAGACTATCCAGAAACGACCTCTGTACTCGCTCACGGGCTATCTACAAGGAAAAGGAAGAAACAGCAATATAGCTTTTTGGAGGACGAAGTGAAATTTCAGAAGCACGGCCTTTTCCCCCTCATGGCTGAAAAGTTGTTTCACATGAAACAACTCGAAGGTGACAAAGTAAAAATGGGGGATATCCTTAAATATATCCCTGAGCTAACACCTTTGCATTCCCAACTAAACGGGGAAAAAACATTTTTAACAATTAGTTCCTCTGCATCGAACTTTTCCGTCCCAAAAACGGTATTAGATCATTTTCATATGACGGAGAACCGCTTTATGGATTATTTCCATTCCAAATCAAAGGCGCCGATCACCTACCATCACTCCCATGATGAAAAGATCTCATTTGAAATGGATTTAACAGGGATATCCGAACCAGTTCCCTTAAAGTTTAATATCAATGACAACCATTTCTCTTTTCCTTTATGCAGGGGGGACCTATTTTCACTCCCTGAGCTATTGCTGCACTATCTGCTACTCTACAATCTCGGAATGATTGCCCGGTATGAAATTGACTGGTGGAGTGAGTTAATTAAGATGATGCCGAATGAAGACTATCCTTTTATCCAATCTTTCCTGGATATCACCTTGAGAAAAGGCCCATTTCTAATTCACCAATTCCTCTCCAATAAATAAAAAATAAAGGTTTATTTGTTAGAACACCGAGAATCCCAACACAATCAGTTTATTTTACTGGAGAAAGGGAATTTTTCTTATATGCGCAACACCAACTTCAAGGAGGGAATACAATGAACCGTAAAAAATTAATGATGACGACAGTTGCCTTAGGTACAGCTTACTTGCTGAAAGATAAAGACTCCAGACAAAAAGTAATGAACCAGCTGCAGTCCCTAGGAAGCAAGAAGAAATAACAATTAGAACAGAAGGCCCCCAAACGTATTTGTTTGGGGGCTTTATTATGGGCGGGGTTAACGAAGGGCAGGCTTGTCTTTATGAATGGTTAGATTCATGTAACTTTTACGTTTCCCGGTCTAATGCGTAATAAATGCGATTAGTAACAATCAATTTGATGACTTTTTTATCAACTTATTTTGATGATTCAGGTTATGCACAGATTCTTCCCGGTTATTGAAAAACCTGTGTCCAGGCTGTGAAAACAAGGAAAAAAAAGCTTCTTTGTTTTGTAAGGGACTATAAACTTTATTCATATATCCAAAAAGGTATCAGTTTGGCGAATAATTAGGCCGCAGGTGCCTGATTTTAACTTGTTGATTTCTAAAAAAAGAGGCCATTTTTCATTTATGCATGTATTCCTGCAAGTTATCGATCGATTGTTTCCAGTTATGCATCGATTATTTTTGGTTATGCATGGATTCTTCTTGTTTATTGAAAAACCTGTGTCCAGAGTGTGAAATCAGGAAAAAGATTTAAATTCTTTATTTTAAAAAGTAGCGTAAAGTATATTCATATATCTAAATGGTACCGGTTTGAAGCATAAGCAGGCCGCAGGTGCCTAATTTTAACTTGTTGATTTCTAAAAAAAGAGGCCATTTTTTATTTATGCATGTATTCCTGCAAGTTATCGATCGATTGTTTCCAGTTATGCATCGGTTATTTTTGGTTATGCATGGATTCTTCTCGTTTATTGAAAAACCTGTGTCCAGAGTGTGAAAACCATAAAAAAAGACCAGCTTATACAGCTGGTCTTTCGTGTGCCTGGCAGCGTCCTACTCTCACAGGGGGAAACCCCCAACTACCATCGGCGCTGAGAAGCTTAACTTCCGTGTTCGGCATGGGAACGGGTGTGAC
>NZ_SLVV01000028.1 GCF_004340465.1 Mesobacillus foraminis
GGTCATTTCGCCACACGATTTGACACCCCGCATCATACCAAGAGGGCTCTTTTTATTTCAAGTCCCCGAAAATCCTTCTAACAGGAATGCTCCTTAATTGCTCTTAATTTCTCTTGTTAGGCACAATAAATCTGCCTCTAGCAAGAATAATTAATTACACCATTGGTTATGATATTCTTTACCCCAGCAAATTATCAATTCAGGGTAGTTTAGAATAAGCCAGTGAAAAGCTATTCCAAGCAGAGGGAATAGCTTTTCACATTTTGGTGGCCATTTCCATTTTGGTTCAGAACCTCTGGTATATTTTTTTGAGAAACCTGGTTGAGCCCACCTACCCTTCACCCCTTCGGATTATAGGATATTGAGGAAGGATACTATAGCACCAATCACTGTTATAACTATTAGATCAGTAATCCTGTTTTTTCTAGAATACATGGTACATATCCCCTTTCTAAGTAGTAGGTATAGGTTACCATGTTTCATCATTGTCTATTCGCAACCCCTTCGTAACCCCTTCTGAAAAGCGGCTATTTAGTTACACTTTCAATTTTTCACTAAAAAACATCCTCTTGTATGCCATTAATCTTGCGTGAGTAAATTAATTTGACACTGACCAGCTTCTTAGGGTACCATTTCTTGAGTTTAACTTGCTCACTCCGAAGGATTGAATATATAGTAAACGTTGTTGGTGAATTGCTTAGTTCGGTCCCTATTTTTACCTTTGGCAATTAGGTGCACTTTTTCTAGATTATCTAAGGGTTTTATAACAGTCTACTTATAAGATTGGTATACGTAGTTAACTGTTCCAACAATGGGAAAGAATAGCGTCATTCCCACTAATTAAGCCTAATTCCACAAGAAATAAATTGAGTAAGGACTTCTATATAATAACGAGGTATTACCCGGTTTTCTTTAACTTAATTCCTGTTCCTTAATATCGATTCTCATGTTCATTCTTTCTAAAATAGAGTTGAATAAAAAAAACGCCCCTCCATCTCGTAGGAACGTATAATAAACATTTACTTTACTGCTGAAATTATTAAAAACACAGGTCTACGGAGCTCATCTTTCATTTCAGGAATACTTTTTAAGATTTCCTCAGAGGGATTTGGCTCCCTCACTTTCCTAATCTTAAAACCAGCAATAATTAAGTCATTGGTTAGGAATGATGTTTCACGTAATCCTTCCAAATGGTGAATGTCAATTGCCCAATGCAGTCGATTCCCTTTGTCATCATAATACCAATCTTGTTCGTTCCGAGAAGTGAAAATTGGATTTTCAACCGAAAATACAAAGGAACCTCCAGGCTTGGCATTTTAATGTACGAAATTAAGGAATCATTAGTCATTTCATGAGCTTGTTGAAGCATTTTTTCAGATATATCTACTCCAATTACAGACCTTGCTTGCTGTTCACGAGCATAACGGCAATGCCAACCGAAACCGCATCCCAAATCAAGTACACTTTCATTTCGGAGTTAGGGTAAAAGTTCTTTTAAAACGTGCCATTCTCCTGTACTCTCAAGTCCATTGACTGAACGTGCCATTTTTTTATATGCAGTAAAGAAATTCACATCATCCTACTTTTTGTTTCATAATTTATACAACTCCTCAATATTAAGATAGCCTCCTAAAGGAACAACATCTTTTTCAGGAGGCTATCTATTTCCTTCTAGCAATTTCTTTAACCCCAATAAAGTTATTATATTAAATATAACAGAGCCTTTATTAAACAAACCTAACCTCCCCGATTACATTCCTGTAGAGCGTAATTTGAGCTTTAATAAAAATAGGGCTCCTCAGTAAGATATCAGTAAGACTCCATTCTAATTCAACCAAGTAGTGAACAATACAGAGTTTATGGCTATCCACTCCAATAAAGTGAAAGTCAAGAAAATAAAAGAGATGAAATTTATAATGAAATTGGCTGGTAAATTAGCGAGGATATTTGTAGAAATAGCACGCAATAACGGAATCGTATTGTCCAGAAAAATATTTTATTAAGCGTTTATTTTGTACGGGGTGCACTACTGTTTCTTCCACTCCCAAACTGGATGCTTTCCCTCCCATGTATCAACGGGTCAATTTTCCTATCATTCCTTCGTCATGCCTGACCAACAGGTGGAGGCTAGTTTTGCTAACCTGATGAGTCAGCGCTCTTTTGTTTAAGGAAACCGCTAAATTGGAATATGCAACCTCATCCCTGTCTTCAGCAGGATTCATATAAGAATTGATTAATTATGGGGCAATGTCGGTCATGACCGGGCTGTTTACCTTTTAGGTATTTATTGCTGGTTGTTCCAGTTTCGTTTGTGTTTTCTATAGGCGGGTAACTATAATTGGACGGATTAAATAGATAGAACCAAATGTCCTTTTCAACCAATACCGATTTTTCCAAAGATTGATTTTGAACTAGGAGGATGTTATGGAAACAAGGAAATATTTAGTGGAAGAAAACAAAAATGTTAAGCTATTCGAATACTCGACTACAGAGGAGAACCGCATAGAGGAAAAAGAATTGCTGGAAAAGATGATTCCGTCAAGCGTCAGCAAGCTGAAGGATTTGCACTGGAGGCTTTACGCAGAATCGAAAAAGGGAATATTAGTTGTACTACAGGCGATGGATGCGGCAGGGAAAGATGAAGCGATCAGTTACATCTTTTCAAATTTAAACGCTCAGGGTTTGAAAACAACGTCCTTTAAGAAACCCTCTGACACGGAGCTTAGCCATGATTTCCTTTGGAGAGTTCATAAGGGACTGCCTGCAAGAGGCGAAATAAGTATCTTGAATCGTTCGTACTATGAAGATGTAATTGTGCCAAGGATCCATGGGTTTGCGGGGGAAGATGTGATTCCAAACGATTTGGATAAAGATAAGATTTGTATGATGCGCTATCGACACATCAACGAATTTGAACGCTATATGGTGGAAAATGGATTCGAAGTGGTCAAATTTTTCTTTAATGTGTCGAAGGAAGAACAGAGAAAAAGGCTGCTAGAGCGTATGAAAGATCCGAAAAAGAACTGGGAGTTCTCTTTCAATGATGTAAAGGAGAGAAAGCACTGGGACCGTTACCAAGCAGTATTTGAAGACATGTTAAGCCATACCTCTACCAGCTATGCACCTTGGTATATACTCCCGGCAGATGATGAATGGTATTCCCGTTACATTTTGACGGAAGTCATGATCGAATTACTTGAAAAAATAAATCCAAAATTTCCTGAAATCTCCGAGGAAAACCAAAAGAAACTGGATAAATACATTGAAATGCTCGAGAACGAATAACAAAAACGAATTAGATATAATCGAACACGATCACCACCCACTTATTTTTCAAAAGAGTATTAGGACCTTAACGAACTCAGTTATCATATAAAAAATAATCAAAAGATGGGGATTAATAATGTACCCAGATCAAACATTTTTTATTGATTGATTTTCTCAATATTAACGCCAAGCTCTTGAAATTGAAGATGTTTGGCTTTTTTTATTGTTATCATATAAATATTTAAATACTTGTGAATAATCTTTGTTTAAAGTTCGGTACCCTCTTTTTTATTTCTACTCATTAATATTGCGGTCTCATATCTATCGACCAATTTGATATTAAGTCTCTTTATTTAAAAGTGTAGAGTAAGGTAAACTAATATATTTTCTGTGACTTCTTAATTTGGATCCCAGTTTACATAAAAGGACCTCCTTTATCATAAAAAGGAGGTTATAGGAGTATTTCCATATATATTCTGCCTATCTTTGTATAACAAAGGTTTTTGCTTGAACGATTAATTCACTTAATCTTGTGTAATCCTGTGTCATTGAATCAAGCTCATTTTTTAATTTCTCATTTTCTGAAGAAAGCTCAAGAATTTTTGCCTTGAGTTCGCTATTTAAGCTCTTGTATAAACTGAGATTCTCGTTGATTTCAGCATATCTACTTTCCTTCTCATATAAATCTTTAATAAACTGAGTAATATTTTCAATAGGCTGCTCTTGATTATTATTTTGTCGTTCCGATGCCACTTGAGATCTTTCGACTTTCTGATGATTGTCCTGTAAGGTTTCCTTGCCTTGCTTATTTGGGCTACGTGATTTATTTTTTGTTTCTTTTCTCTTTTCTTCCCGTCGTTTCTGTTTCGCCTGTTGGATTTCTGTACTGTATTGTTTCCTAAGGTATGAATTCCATCGAAATCCGCATGCCCCAGCCGTTCTTTCCAGCTGCTTTCCAACTTCCTTGAATGCTTCCAACTGGGTGGAGTTTTCCTTGATATGGCGAAGCACCGTTGCTGCCAATAATTCATCTTCCTCTTGAGTCCAAGTATCTTTTCTATCCTTTTGAGTGGTTGGCATCTATAATCCTCCGTTTTTAACCATATATATTCAAACAAAAGAATAGATAGACTGTTTTTTAAATAAGGGCAAATATCACATGTTCATAAGATTGAACATAAAACGGTAGTTTGGAAGAGAAAGTATTTTATTTCTCGCTTCGAGACCTTAGTAAGTATTTTTAATAAGGATTGCTACTAACCATGGTTATACTAAGCAAAATCTAATTGCGATATTTGCCAATCATGACGGGAGTTGTGACGATACAAAAGAGTTTTCGTGATCATGGTTCAGTTACTGGTGGTTTTGTCATCTCATGAACACAACCATTTGTACGGAGGTATTCACGATTATTAATAAACTAGCTTAGATTTGAATTTTAGCCTTTAATTTGTTATATTAACAACAATCTTAATAAAATGTGTTCTCCAAAGGGGAGTAGCTTTAACAACAAAGTCGTCATTCCGGGAAATGAAATCCCCGGCTTTGTTGGCATTATTTAATTGCTAGCGAGACCTTTACCGCTTATTTGTAGTTGGTAAAGGTCTTTTTGTTTTTTTTTGAGACCTTTGCCTCCATACGGTAAAGGTCTTTTCTTTTGGAGATCACCTTGTTCCTAATTAAAAAGCTTAAGGGGGTGGTCAGTCGGTTAGCTAGATATCCACGAACGGGGCATTGTTTAAAGGGACAATCATATTGGAGCTTATAACACAATCGATGAAAGCATGAGGGAAAACGTGAAACAACGATTAATAGCTATACCACGTTTCATGAAACTATGGATAATCACCATATCATTTATTACAGGATTTAGTATGCTGATCTTCGTTGAATTGTCAGGGGGCTTATCAGCAGGAAGGTTCCATCCAATTGATCAAAAAGTAATTGACTTTGTCCAAACCTACTCTTCACCCTTTTTGGATTCAATCATGATTTTTATAACGACGATGGGGTCAAAATGGGTGATCGGAATACTTCTGATAGGCTGCATGAGTTTATTCCTTTTGGTACAACGGAATTATTGGGGAACTCTCATTTCGTTCCTAACAGTAGCTGGAGGAGGCATTTTAAATCTATTGCTGAAAGGTCTTTTTGAAAGAGAGCGCCCTGACATCAACCGTATCATTCACGCTGATGGGTTTAGTTTTCCAAGTGGTCATTCCATGGGAAGTATGATTTTTTATGGATTCTTGGGTTATCTCGTGATTCGTAGCCGCAAGTGGCCAATCCTTTCTAAGTTAGGTTGGATTTCATTATTAAGCATGGTTATTTTCCTTATTGGTATCAGCCGGGTATACCTTGGAGTCCACTATCCCACAGATGTACTGGCAGGTTTTTCAGCCGGAATTATATGGCTTATAATTTGTATAAGCATCCTTGAATTCATAGACTGGGCCAAAAGAAAACGGAAGTTTGAGAGGCGTTTGGAAGATCAAAATAGGGAAAAGGGACAAGAGACATTCAAGTAAATGGTTTATCAGAATTTCAATGATACAAAATTTTAAAAGAGAAGGAGAGCTGCATGTATGTTTAAAAAAATACTCAAGAAGATCCAACAATTTTCAGGGAGTCATAGTAATAGCCGCAGGCATAGAAACTATAGCAGCAGCGGTCGAAGGAAATACGGAAGCTACAGTCATAGCTCGGGCAGAAAGAATAATAATAAATATGGAGGAAGCCATAACTACAAACGCCGTAATAGAAGCAGCAGTTAGGGTCAAGTTTATACAAACCTTTCCCTTCTAATCCAATTCGGGAATTGGGAAAAGGCCCTTTGTTTCGAATTCAATATCTTAATGGCTGATCCTAGCCCACCGAAATCGTAAAGGGAAAAAAATAAGTCCTTGTTCAAATTGAACTAGGACTTATTTTTCGGTCACTATTAATTTTTTTGGCACAACCCTCCTTGGCAATCAATAGCTTTTACCAAATCCTCGCGAATATGATCAGTCGCACTGTATACTTCGTTGATCCCTAATAACCTTTTAATAATATCTTCAGTCTCCTTGCCTATAGATAACTCTTCTAACCAACTACGTTTCTTACTCGGTTTTCCTTTAAATTGAGAATAAAGCAAGAACAGTAAACATTCACCTAAATCAAAGAAATCATCTTGCCTCCTTGACTCGATATCAATATCTTTGGGTGATATTTTTTTCGCAAGGCCAAAATCGATTAAAAATACTTCTCCATTCTTCACTAAGACATTTGGAGGTCTAATATCACTATGAAAAATAAGGTTTTCATGCAAATAATCTAATATAGACATTAGTTTATAAGCAAGTATTAAAGACTCCAATTCTGTAAACTCACTTTTTTGTAGAAATAATAAGTCTTCTAAATTGGGTGCATCAATCTTATTCATTACATAATACGATTGCCCATCTATCATAAAATAATCGACTAGATTCGGAATTCGTTTGTGATTTATTTTCCTAAGTAATTCAACTTCCTGTTTAAAACGTTCACGTTCATATGTTCTTTTTGATTTACTGGGCCGAAGCTGCTTTAAAACATATCTATCTTGTGTACCTTTGAGAACACACTGGTATGTAATTCCATAACCGCCCATTCCAAGACATTTTTCAATTATATATGAATCTCCTAGCAAGACACCTTTCTTAATAGGACGGTCATACAGACTTTTAATAATGCGGGTCCATTTCATTTCAAAAAATTTCCTCCTAGTCAATGTTTTTCAAGAACAAATTTTTATTGGAAATGTGATCTCTGAACCGTAGAGGGAGCAAATTCTGTTAAACCTTTTATATTTTTCGTTAGTAAAGTTTACCTTGAATTTGCTGTACTAAACGTATGCTATATTGTATCCACAACAATAATGAAGTACATAAGGGTAAAAGGGGATTATCTCCAAACCAATTTCTTAGAGCATAGGAACCTTCTTTCAACAAACTCGCTGCTAAACAGTTATGACTATATGTTGAATGATTACACGTTAGAAGTCTAGTGAAACACACACACATGCCATTGAGAAATCAGGATAAAACATAAGAGCGTAAAAGAACTACGTAAGCTCCTGAGTATTGTAGACCATAGAAGGAGCTTCCCACACTGCATCCAAATGAAAAAGCCACTCATTAAAGAGTGACTCCTACATGTATTACTTCCTTTGATTGTATTTTACTTGATGGTCATACACTAACCACTTTGTTCCGCTTTTGTAAAAACAGATGGTAGTTGTTTTATTTCCACTCATTTCATTCACATGATATTGCGAAATATATAAATAAGCCTTTCCATTCTTTACAAAGTGAGTGACAGTGGGTTTCTTCGGTTCATACTCCCCCTTCCAATCGAGAGGATAGAGTGACAAACCCCAGATTTCTGTTTCGATTACGTGATACAATTGATTGCTTTTTCTATCTTTCCCTGCGGTCCTAAATTGCTGCTTAAAGTATTTATCTATAAACGGTTTCGTAAATTGTGGTGTCATGATAGCGTAAATCTGACTTTTTGTATAATTCTTACTCCAAGTGATTCTTTGAGTCTTTTCCGCTTTATCAGCAATTGCTTTAGCAGTAGTAGCTGACATAGTACTATAAAATCTTAGATAATCATCGGACACATACCCTTTCTTTTTAGAGTATTTAATTTTGTGCCCAACCACTCTTAATGGAATACACTGTAACTTTGGAGTTCTTCTTTAAGGAACCGATTTTCTTATAGTTCGTTCCAGGACCACTTCTTACGTTAAGTACCCCACTGGTTATATCGACTACACCTGTCTTTGCGGCAGCTTCCACTTGATACAATGGTGCAAATACCGATACGAGCAAAGTCAGTAAAAAAGCCAATAGCCCCTTAATGGTCTTGTTTTTCACCTTATTCCTCCTCTTCTCCTTAGACCCATTATTCCAAAAATACATAATTGATTTTGAATCAAATATATTACTGCCATACATAACAAACAATGAATTTTATTCGTCAATTATCTACTTTATATTTGATATAGTCCCTTAGTGCGCATCAAATAGGCGGGCTGTGCAGAATAAAAATTTTTACTTATTCATTCGTTTTGAAGTAAATTCCAACAAATAATGTTTTGTTATCTCTCCTTTTTGAACCCTCAACACGCTGGTAGATGTTCTTGCCATCCCTATAATATCCAATCCACTAGCTCTTCTTCTCCTGAGGCTAAGGTTTATCTTTCGGTTGCCGTCCCTCTTCTCTATCTGGCCAACTATCTGTTGCAGCTTCTTTTATTTGATTACGTTATGCGAATCAACCTTCTTCACCTCTATCACCTCTTTGTGCAAAAAAAGCATCCTCTAAAAGGATGCTTGATAGTTCAGTAGTTATATTTTTTTGACTTTATCTCATTTACTATTCTTACTTTACCCGTTTGTTGGCCTTCTAATTTATACTAATTGATGACGGTTAAGATTGAATGTAACTAACGCAGTTCGTGTTCCATTATACATTGGGAATGATTCACGCCATGGTGAACTGTATTATATGAAGAAACAAGGACATTTTATTTAATCAAACGTTTGATTAACATCAGAATTACGGTTAATACTTCTATTTACTATGGAACCATGCTATCTTTAAAATTTGTTGGGAAGGGAAAGAAAGTTTTCTCTATTCCGTTTTCCATTGGTTGTAGTGTAAAAAAGTGGGAGGTTATAAGAATGTTTTTCTTGGGATTGTACGATTGGTTACCTGTTAAAATTTTAACGGTGGCACTGCTGATTCTCATCACGGTATACTTAATCCGCAAATCCATTAAGCTTTTCTTTGACAAAACGAGCTTCTTGGATGAAAAGCGTGAAGAGACATTGATTCATTTCGCCAACCAGGTGACAAAGGTATTAGGACTGGTGTTCTTCTTTATTTATGTGATTAGCCCTTTCTTTGACCTTGCGAAGCTTGTCACAGGTTCCGTTGTAGTGGCAGGTGCCTTGGCATTGATCTTCCAGCATATCATCCGCGATTACATTATGGGTCTAACCTACTTGTTTGAGCGCCAGATCCATCATGGAGATTATGTCATCATCAATGGAAACTGCCAGGGTAAAATTGAGGAAATCAGCATGCGCCACCTGAAGATCCGCCAGTATGACGGATACCTCTATACGGTTTCCTACAGCAACATTACGGAACTTCAGAACGGGAACCGGGGTAGGCGCCGGGTCAACGAAAGCCTTGTCCTCAACTATAGGCAAAATCCGGACGATGCCTTCAAGGTGATGGAGGAAGTGGCTGAAACATGCAACGAGAAATACGGTGAATACCTGTTGAAGGATGAGAAGGGTGTTCCTGTTGAGAATTTTAAATTTAACCACATCACCGAACTGAACGTGGAGTTTAGGGGGCACCGATATTCACTATCAGGTCTCGTGAATGAAGCAGACATTGTGGAAGCAGGCAAAAAGGTAAGGTATGAACTGGCGAAGGCCGCTCACAAATATGAGCTAATGATGGCCGAGAGCCTTAGCACAGGCGATTAACAAACAAAAAAAGCAAGAGTTCATACTCTTGTTTTTTGCTTTTTCTGTTGTTTAACTAGTAACTATTGAATCTGCACCCTCCCTTTTTCGATCGAACCTTTGAAATCCCTCCTTTAATTCCCCCTCATATACAGGCAATCCATTCCCCAACCTTATTATATAGTGATTTTTCATAACGATTCTTCCTAAGCTTTACAGGCATTTTAAGCCACAGCATTGATAAACTTGTTTGGAAACAAAAACCCATGAACAGCCGGGTTGAAATCAAGCGTTCGACTATGGCGCCATGATTAAATCTCATCCGCCCTAAAGACAATAGACTGTGAGGATTTAGAAATCGAATTTTGCTAATCGCAGCAAATATTATTAGTTGACGGTTAATTTCGGTCAAACACTTTCTATAGGGAGTATTTGGCTTTTTTCATTTAAATTTCTCCCGACTAAAGATTTTCTCAAGTTGCATTTAATATATGATGTAGTACGCTAACCCGCCCAATCAGATCGGGGGCGGGTTTCTCGATTGTCTTTTATAATGCTTCCGCTCGCTCTTAAAGCCTCTTCAGTTGCTGTGATTCTTCCCACACCAAGGCAATATAATGCAGCATTCTGCCCACTGTCCCCCCTTCAAGGAGGGCATCGTCCTAGGAAAACACCCTCTCGAGGTCTACCCTGAATTTAGGAAGAATGGCTGATTCAATCATCCCCTTTTCCTTAGCAACATCCTTTTGGCGGTACTGGCCGTCAACCAAGGTGTAAACCTGAATGGTATTGATAAGTGGGTTGACGATCCAATATTCCTTCACGCCATACTGCATATATAGGTTAAGTTTAAAAACTAGGTCATGTGCCTGGTTGGAAGGACTTATGATTTCGATGATCATTGTCGGCACGCCAACAAACTTACTTTCTTCAAGCCCTTCCTTTTCGCAAATCACAGATAGGTCGGGAATCACAATCTTTTCCCCTTCCACTTCTTCACTTTTAAGTTCGATATCGAAAGGGGCATGGAAGACTTCACAGTTACCTCCATCAAGCAGATTGAACAATTGCGCATGCAGTCTTCCGGAGATGCGCTGGTGCTTGGTGGAAGGCGAAGGAGACATATATACCACTCCGTCCACGTACTCCAATATTTCGTCGCTCGTTTCCCTGAGCCGGTAGAATTGTTCCAGGGTCAACCGTTTATCCTCGGGTAAACTCATTCCCGTCCTCCCCTTTCAATGATTTTACCTATATTATACCTAATCAAGGGCAAAACACCTATGATGCAAGAAGGCATCTTCTAAATCTTCCTCTTGAATCAGATATGAATTTGGTTTTCTTGTGAAAGAATTACCACCTGGATTTTAAAGCGAATTACAAATGATATGAATCCTCATATAGGCATTCCGAACAGCCATAAGGCTTCAATCTGTAATCTTAGAAAAATGGATAATTCATGTTCTTAGAGACCCATTGAACTCAAATCGGGTTTTGGGAGACATCGAACCTCCTAAAACCCGACGATATCTTGCTGTCGCCTGATATCGTAGCATGTTTCGAAACCATGTTTACGAAACGATGCTTAACGTAACGGCTTCGGGCATCGAACCCATAGCCGTCAGGCAGCTGAACCGCTCACGGGTTCTTTACAGCTGCCAGTGGGTGTAGTGTGTGCTTCTCCTTCCTTCGTTCTCCTCATTGTAACAAGTTCGCTTATGACAGCCGGAAGGGCAGGCGGGCGGGGAAAGAAGTCGGCCAAGCCAAGTAGGCTAAGCCACAGTAACCTTGTAAAAGGCACAAGCTAACTATGGCTAAGTCATTGGGCTTGCCTCGATTTCTAACGGCAAAGCCCGGGAATCATGGGCCTTGCCTACCCCTCCCTGGCAAGCACGCTCCTTCGCAAGCGTGCCCTTCCCCCTGTTTGCGCGAATTGTTGGCCTACTCCCAAACAAAGGAAGGAGAGAGGCCAAATGAAAAACGAATTGGAAAATATATTTGAAGTGGTGAGGATCAAGCAGCAGACCAGAAAGCTGAGGGCAAGTGAAAAATACGTTATCCTTTCCCCACAGGATGCAGCTAAAGTTGCTGCAAAATTCATTGGTGAAGATGACAGGGAGGTTTTCCTGGTGATGTGCCTCAACACCAAAAATCAGGTGGTAGCGGTACACAGAGCCCATGTCGGAAGCCTTAACGCTTCCCTAGTCGTACCAAGGGAAGTATTCAAGGCAGCCATCCTGAATAACAGTGCTTCACTGATTTTTAGCCACCAGCATCCAAGCGGAGTTGTCAATCCATCCAGGGAAGATATCACGGTTACTGAGCGATTAGTGGAGTGCGGAAAGATCCTTGGCATTGAAGTACTGGACCATGTGATTGTGAATGCAGAAGCTGAATATTACAGCATGAAGGAAGAAAACAAGATGTAAGGGCAGGGGAGAGAAATCTCCCTTTTTTTGCTCGTCAATTGTGTACAATGTATACAATTCGTGTTAAAGTTAGTATACATTGTATACAAAGGAGCATTCCTGTTAGAAGGATTTTCGGGGACTTGAAATAAAAGGAGCCCTCTTGGTATGATGCGGGGTGTCAAATCGTGTGGCGAAATGACCCCTAACTTAGTTAACCAAGGAGGACTCCAAAGTGG
>NZ_SLVV01000029.1 GCF_004340465.1 Mesobacillus foraminis
GCGGTGCCGTGTAGCCTTCACTCGCTGGCCGTGAACTTGATGGCTTGGGAAGGGCCTTTTTGTCGATCTTTCCATTCGGCGTCAGCGGGAAGGTATCCACCTCCACAAAATAGGAAGGGATCATATAGTCAGGCAGGATTTTCCGCATGTGATTCCGAACGGATGAAACCTTAAGATGTCCCGAAGGGACGACATAAGCACAAAGATAACTGTAGTCTTGTTCTTTCACGGAAATTACGACTGCATCCTTGACGTTACCATGGGATATAAGACGGTTTTCAATTTCCCCTATTTCGATCCGGTGGCCACGTATCTTGACCTGGTCATCGATCCGACCGAGGTACTCCAGGTTCCCATCCCCCAGCCATCTGGCTAGGTCGCCTGTCCTGTACATCCGTTCTCCTGGATTGAACGGGTTCTCGACGAACCGCTCCTCCGTCAGCTCTGGCCGGTTCAGGTAGCCCCTGGCCACGCCTTCGCCGGCCACGTACATTTCACCGCTGACCCCGACAGGAAGGAGGTTTCTCCGACCATCCAGCACATACACCTGGAGGGTGGGGATCGGCTTCCCGATGTTGCTGATGTTGGCCTCGATATCCTTCTCGGTGATTTCCTTGTACGTGACATGAACAGTCGTTTCCGTGATTCCGTACATGTTGATCAGCTGGGTGGCAGGATAATCCAGTTTCCAGTTCTTCAGCTGAAGCGGCGAAAGCTTTTCCCCGCCGAAGATGACCTTGCGGACCGGCATTCCATCTGGCTTCAGCTTCTCCATCTGTCGGGAGAGCTGGTAAAACGCCGTAGGCGTCTGGTTCAGGATGGTCACGCCCTCCCTCAGAAGGAGCCGGGCGAAGGCTTCGGGGTCTCGGGCCACAAAGGTCGGGACAAGGACCAGCCGTCCCCCGTATAACAGGGCCCCGTACATTTCCCAGACGGAAAAGTCGAAACAGTAGGAATGGAACATCGTCCAGACATCCTCTCCTGAGAAATCGAAGAGGTTCCGGTCGTTGAACAGGAGGCGCACCACGTTCCGGTGCTCCACCATGACGCCTTTCGGCTTCCCGGTGGACCCGGATGTGTAGATGATATAGGCGAGATCACCCGGGCAGGCCTCCCCTTCCAGGTCCGAAGGGTCCTCCTTCTCCCATTCACGCTCCCAAAGCGCCAGCACTTTGCCGTTAAACCCATCGGGAACGTCCTCGGGATGCTGGACGATCAGGCTCTCTGCCCCGCTGTCGTCCAGCATGTAGGAAATCCGCTGCTCCGGATAATCCGGGTCGATCGGAAGATAGGCAGCCCCCGCTTTCAATACCCCGAGGATGCTCACGATCATCTCGGACGAACGGTCAGCAAGAAGGCCAATGATTTGTCCGCGACCTGCGCCCTGTTTCCTGAGAAGTCGGGCCACCTGGTTGGATTTCCTGTGCAGTTCTCCGTAAGACATCGTGCCTTTTTCATATATAACTGCAATGTTGTCTGCTGCATTCTTTGCCTGCCCTGCAAAAATTTCATGAATGGTCTTTTCCCTTGGAAATTCTGAATGTGGAGAGTTGAACGCATTTAGGATTTTGCCAACCTCCGAAGGTGTGGCTAATTGAACTTCCGATATCAATTTAGCTGGTTCCTCCACCATTTGCGAAAGCAGATGTGTTAGATGGCGGTACATTCTCTCTACCGTTTCTTTTTTGAATAGGCTGGTGCTGTACTCAATCAATACCTTTAAAGAATCACCTTCTATGACCGTCCAGGTGAGATCATATTTTGCATTTTTCCATCTCCATGGATGTGGTTTGACTGTAAGTCCTGGAACAAGGATTTCGTCAATTTTCATATTCTGCATAATCATGATGGTGTTGAAGAGGGGCTGATGGCTAAGATTCCTTGGTACTTCCAGTTTTTCGATCAGGTCTTCCAATGGATACTCTGCATGTTCAAATGCCTGAAGAACCCTTGCTCGGACGTTTCCAATGAATTCTCCTATTGTTAAATGTCCTTTAGGTTCATTTCGTATAGGCAGGGTGTTGATGAACATCCCGACGATATCTTCCAGGTCGGAATGCTCCCTTCCCGCTACAGGCATTCCCACGACAATGTCCTCCTGTCCCGCATATTTGGAAAGCAGGATGTTGTAGGCAGCCAGCAGGATCATATACAAGGTGGATCCTTCTGCCGCCGAGTGGTTCTTGAGCTTCCGGAATAGCCTGCTATCAAGTTCAAACTCTAAGGTTTCGCCGGAAAAGGACCTCTCTGGAGGCCGGGGGAAGTCTGATGGCAGTTCAAGAACCGGAACTTCGCCTTTAAACTGGTCGAGCCAGTATCCTTCCCCGGTATTTAATCGTTCTTTATATTGTTTAGTCTGCTGCCATTGAGCATAGTCCTTATACTGAATTGTTAGCGATGGCAGCTCTCTGCCCTGATACAACTGGAAAAGCTCTTGTAAAAGGATGTTGACTGAAATGCCATCAGAAACAATATGATGAAAATCCAACAAGAGGATGTAGCGAGTCTTTTCCACTTTTGCCAAAAGCGCCCGAAATGGAAGGTGGGTACCTAAATTAAACGGCTGGACGAATTCGTCGATGAGTTTGGGTAATTCCTCTTCAGTCACATCCTTTAGTTCGGTTTCGAAAGAGTGATGGGTCTCAATGCGCTGAGTCAACCGCTCATTCTTAAGGTGGAAGGTCGTCCTAAGAGGTTCATGGCGGTCAACTAGGGTGGACAGCGATTGGATGAGGCATACTGTGTCTATCTCTCCCTCGAGCTCCAAAATCAAAGGCATGTTGTAATGGGTTGTTTTTGTGTCTCCCTCGATCTGTTGAACGACATACATCCTGCGTTGAGCGGTCGTAACCGGGTAAAATTCTTTCTTGGCAGCCTGCTCTATGATAGTAAAAGCTTCTTTCCCTGACCCAGAAATATAGTGGGCCATATCCATTAGGAGCGGGTTTTCAAAAATCTTCTGTATGGAGATTCGGGTTTCAAACTTTTTGTGGATGGCAGCTGCCAACTGAGTGGCCATGAGCGAATGTCCGCCAAGCTCAAAGAAATGGTCCCTTCTCCCTACCTGTTTAATCTCGAGTATCTGGCTCCAGATATCAGCAAGGTCTCTTTCGGTGGAATTGACTGGTGCTTGATAACTGGCAAGACTCCCTTTTTGTGGTTCAGGCAGCCTGGATCTATCTATTTTTCCGTTGGAAGTCAACGGGAATCGGTCTAGGAACACATAATGAGCAGGAATCATATATTCCGGCAGCATTTCCTTTAAGTGGTCTCGAATGGACTGTTGGCTACTCACATGGCGGGCAACGAGGTAGGCACAAAGATACAAGTGGCCCTGGCTGTCCCTCCTTGCGATTACGCACACTTCCTTAATGTGCGGGAACGAAAGCAGCCTTGCTTCGATTTCTCCCACTTCGATTCGGTGGCCGCGTATCTTAACCTGGTCATCGATCCGACCGAGGTACTCCAGGTTCCCGTCCTCCAGCCATCGGGCCAAGTCGCCTGTCCTGTACATCCGCTCTCCTGGATTGAACGGGTTCTCGACGAACCGCTCCTCCGTCAGCTCCGGCCGGTTCAGGTAGCCCCTGGCCACGCCTTCCCCAGCCACGTACATTTCACCGCTGACCCCGACAGGGAGGAGGTTTCTCCGCCCATCCAGCACATACACCTGGAGGGTGGGGATCGGCTTTCCGATGTTGCTGATGTTGGCCTCGATATCCTTCACGGTGATTTCCTTGTACGTGACATGAACAGTCGTTTCCGTAATTCCGTACATGTTGATCAGCTGTGTGGCAGGATAAGCCAGTTTCCAGTTCTTCAGCTGAAGCGGCAAAAGCTTTTCTCCGCCGAAGATGACCTTGCGGACGGGCATTCCATCGGGCTTCAGCTTCTCCATCTGTCGGGAGAGCTGGTAAAATGCCGTAGGCGTCTGGTTCAGGATGGTCACGCCTTCCTTTAGTAGGAGCTGGGCGAAGGCTTCAGGGTCACGGGCCACAAAGGTCGGGACAAGGACCAGCCGCCCCCCGTACAACAGGGCCCCGTACATTTCCCACACGGAAAAGTCGAAACAGTAGGAATGGAACATCGTCCAGACATCCTCCCCGGAGAAATCGAAGAAGTTCCGGTCGTTGAACAGGAGACGCACTACGTTCCGGTGCTCCACCATGACGCCTTTCGGCTTCCCGGTGGACCCGGACGTGTAGATGATATAGGCGAGATCTTCCGGTCGGGTTCCCCCCTCCAGGTCCGAAGGATCCTCCTTCTCCCATTCACGCTCCCAAAGCGATATCACCTGGCCGTTAAACCCATCAGGGACGTCCTCCGGATGCTGGACAATCAGGCTCTTTGCCCCGCTGTCCTCAAGCATGTAGAAAATTCGCTCCTCCGGATATTCCGGATCGATCGGAAGATAGGCAGCCCCGGCTTTCAATACTCCGAGCATGCTGACGATCATTTCAGTCGACCGTTCTGTTAAAATCCCCACTACCTGCTCTCGCTGTACACCTTGCCTTCGAAGGCTTCTTGCCACCTGATTGGCCATCCCATTCAGTTGGGAATAGCTGATTTTCCGTTCGCCATGTACTACCGCAGTTCGGGATGGCTCCTTTTGCACCTGCTCCTCAAAAAGTGAGGTCAGGGTACTGGCCATTGGATAAGTCGTTTCGAGGGAACTGGAAATCCCCATTAATTTTGATTTCTCTTCTGCTGACATCATATCGATTTCATCCACCAGTATCCCTGGCGAATGTACAATTGTATTGATCACCATCTTTAGATGTGAAAAAACGTCATGAATGGTCTCTGCTGTATACCTCCGTTCATTGAAGACCATCTTTATGATCAAATCCTGCCCAGGCCCGATCAGTAGATTGAAATCGTAATTTGTCTGATCGAAGGCATCTACCTCGGTAAGGCTGATTCCAAATTTATCTATGTCATCTCCACTTTGGACCGATTCGTCAAGAGGATAATTCTCGAAAACAACCATATGGTTGATGAGTTGGTTTCCTGTTTCTTTGCCAGCCTGGATATCGGCAAGTGATAGATAGCCGAAAGGTTCGGACCTGAGAGCCTGTTCCTGGAGCTGCTTAACTAGCTCCAGGAAGCACTGCCCGCCATATGTCTTAACCCTGACTGGCACAGCATTGATAAACAGGCCCACCATTTTCTCGACATTGGGTATTTCCGAAGTCCTGCCGGAAACGATGGTTCCAAAGACAACATCCGTTGTATCGTTATACTTTTGCAGGATCAGGCCCCAAACTGCCTGAATAATGACATTTAACGTAACCTTGCATTCTTTGGCCAAACCATTCAGCTTTTCGGTAAGGTCGGGACCGACCTTGAACACCATCTCTTTTCTTTCATAACCTGATAAAACCGGAGAGGTGTTCCTGCTTGGAAGATTTGCCGTTTGCTCATAGTTTCTTAGATAGTCATCCCAAAATTGTTGTGCTTCCTGCTGATCTTGCCTACGGAGCCAGGAGATATACGAACTGAATTCAGCCGGCTTGCCTAAGGATAAATCGTCCCGGTTACGTATTTTCCTGTAGAGTTCGAACAGCTCATTCAGGACGATCCCAAGGGACCACCCATCCATGAGGATGTGGTGGAAGCTCCATATGACCTTATAATCTTCCTTGCCGGTCCGAAAAACGGCAAGTCGCATCAGCAGGTCCTTTGAAAGGTTGAACCCCTTTATCTTGTCTTGTGCTTTGTAAGTGCTAATGACCTCATTCTGCACTCCTGACGGTTTGGAGGAAAGGTCCTCAAAGCCAACCTTTATGCTCCTTTCCTTTAAGACAACCTGTTTGGGTTTGCTGACGCCCTCATGGAGAAAGACACTCCTGAAGATTGAATGCCTTTTGATCATCAAGTTGAAGCATTGTTCAAATGCCTGTAAATCTAAGCTGCCCTTCAATGTAATGGCCATTTGTTCAAAATAGGCATCACTGTCGCTTAGCAGGGAGTGAAAAAGCATGCCTTCCTGCATCGGGGATAAACTATATATGTCTTCAAATTTATTATCTTTCAAAGTATCCCTCCGTCCCTAAAGGCTCGTGCAATCTTTGCAAAGATGAGAATTATAGATTGTCGATCAGCTGGGAGATTGCATCCAGCTCTTCAAACGTAAGTCCTTCATCCGAAAAGTCACTAGGTGTTTTTTCTGTTTCTTCCTTTCCGGCACAATGACGGACTATCGCCTTCAGCCATTCTTCAAAGCGTCTGATTACTTGTTCAAGAGTCTTATAGTGATAGGTCCGAGAATCATATCGGACATGGACAGTTAATTGACCAGCTGTGATTACGCTGTTGAAGTCCAGCCCGTTTGAATAATGGTTAAGCAGGCTTACTTGAATACCCATTGGCATGGAGGAAAACGCCTGATTATTTCCATCTTCAAATCGCCCGAGATAATTAAAGCTGAGCTCTGGTTTTACCGTGTGCTTGATTTTGTTCTGTACCGCCGGGTTGAGGTACCTGAGCACCCCATAGCCCGCGCCCTTGTGGGGCACCTTCCTCAAGGTTTCCTTCACTTCCTTGACCGTGAGGCCAAGATCGCTTGAGGATACATCGAACACCACAGGGAACATGCTGGTGAACCAGCCGACCGTCCTGCTCAGGTCCGCCCCTTCCACTAGGTCC
>NZ_SLVV01000030.1 GCF_004340465.1 Mesobacillus foraminis
TTTATTGTAAAAATAATCAAAGCCGGTGAAATTTACTCGTCGTAAATTTCACCGGCTTTTTCATTATCAGAGCAGGGTTTTGTCCCAGCCTCTTTGATCCTCCCTCATAATACTCGGTGGGAAATATCACTGTACTGCTTTATACTTCAATAATGATAGGAAGGATCATGGGTTTTCGCTTAGTCTGCGAAAACAGGTATTGTCCAATTGATTTTTTAATACTTTGTTTCATCACATTCCATTGCTGGACATTATCATCCAAAAGGTCATTGACGGTGGACTTGACCAGCCTGTTAACTTCATTTAAAAGTTCCTCTGAATCCCGCGCATAGACAAATCCTCGAGAAATGGTGTCTGGCCCGGAAATAATTTTCCTTTCCGATTTACTTAATGTAATCACAATGACAAGCATTCCATCTTCGGACAGCTGTTTGCGGTCACGTAGCACAATACTTCCAATATCTCCAACACCGACTCCATCAACAAATGTATTTCCGGCCTGGATTCTTCGTGTCTGGCGGGCAACCGAATTTTGCACATCCACCACGTCTCCGTTCGTAATGATAAATGTATTTTCACGTTCCACTCCGACTGATTCCGCGAGCAGACGGTGCTGGTGCAGCATTCGAAACTCACCATGGATAGGCACAAAATAGGTCGGTTTCATCAAGGTAAGCATCAGTTTTAGTTCCTCTTGATTGGCATGTCCTGACACATGCATTCCTGTCGTACTACCTGACCCATAAATGACATGGGCTCCAAGCTGGAAAAGATTGTCAATAATCTTTGAAACTCCCCGTTCATTCCCGGGTATCGGGGAAGCGGCAAGAATAACGGTATCATCTGGCAAAATACTTACATCCCGAAAATTGTTGCTTGAAAGACGTGCAAGAGCCGCCATTGGTTCACCCTGACTTCCGGTACAGAGGATTGCAACCTTTTCAGGAGCCAAATGATTGATTTGGGATTGGTCAATGAGCATCCCTTCAGGAATGTCAACATACCCACGCTCCCTTGCCACTTCCACTACGTTTACCATACTTCTGCCAAGTAGTGCAAGCTTCCTGTTGGTCTTGCGGGCAGCGTCGATTACCTGCTGAACTCGATTGACATTGGAAGCAAAGGTCGAGATAATGACTTTCCGTTCCGCCTTGGCAAAAGCCTCTTCAATATGAGTTCCCACCACCCGTTCTGAGGTTGTGGAACCGGGGCGTTCTGCATTCGTGCTTTCTGACAATAGAACCAATACACCCTGACGGCCAATTTCAGCCATCTTGTGTATGTCTGCATACTGCTGATTAACGGGAGTCAGATCAAACTTAAAATCTCCTGTATGAACGACTCTCCCTTCAGGAGTATCAAAAACAATTCCAAGGCAATCGGGGATACTGTGGTTTACTTTAAAGAAAGAAACCTCGATTTCCCCAAATTTCAGCCTGGATTCTGAATTGATTAATTCCAGCCTGGTTTCACCAAGCAGGCGATGCTCCTTAAGTTTCAATTCGATTAATCCGAGCGTAAACCTTGTTGCATAAATAGGGACATTCAAGGTTTTCAGGAAATAAGGGATCCCGCCAATATGATCTTCATGTCCATGAGTGACAATTAAAGCGCGGATTCTTTCCTGATTTTCCTGTAAATAGGAAAAGTCCGGGATGATAAGGTCAATTCCTAATAAGCTTTCATCGGGGAATTTGGAACCGCAATCAATAATCAAGATATCGTTTAAGTACTCGAGAGCATACATATTTTTCCCGATTTCGTTTACGCCTCCCAAGGCAAAGATCGACAGTGTGTTATTTGCTGTGCTCATAATCATCCTCCGGTAATCTGAAATAATGTTAGTATGTCCGTGAATCGCAAAGCTTATAAAAAAATCTGATCGCCTTTCCTTTAATCATGTCTTCACGAACTAAAAACAACATGGTTAAAACAACTACCAGGGAATAAACGATGGAGGATTGGCTCACGCTATATCTAAAAGGACATGGAGGGGATCAGCTTGGGGCCTTATGAGATAACTGAAATGATTATTGACGATGATTTCTATGGGCAAGAAACAGTAACAGCACATTTCACCTATAAACAAGAAAATTACAGCATCACTTTTAACAAAGGTGATTTAGAGGTCCTGAATGCCTGGGTTCTTAAAAAGGGTACTTCGTTACCGGCAAACGTATCAAACATCCCGATTGGATGGATAAGAAAAGCAGTGGATAAGGAAATTACAGATGGTCACACGCCATATTAAAAAGCCGCGGAAAATAACGCGGCTTTCCCCTTAAAAAGGGTCATTATTGATTTCGGTGTAGGATTCAATAGCCTGGTCCAATGCATTGTAGGCCTCGCCAAATGCAGCTGATGCTGAAATATCCCCTGCATTTTCCAGCTGAGGCTCGGCATTTCGTGCCTGGGTTAAAGACCTGATGACATCTTCAATCATCGTACCCTTATCTCCGTACTGCTCCTTTGCAGCCTGAAGCTGCTGGATCGTCTTGTTCAAATCATGTGATTGTGGATTGTCATATGCCTTTTCCAACTCTTCTTTTGCCTGCTGTAAAATGTCTTTCATCCTAACCCCTCTTTTCTCGATATTCTTGAACCACAAGTAGTATGGCCAGACGGGGTAAAGCTATTCATTATCAGCCTGCAGGCTGGCTCTCCTATGGCAAAGCATTTGTTTGTTAAAGCTTCCCTGTAAAAGCCTCTGATTTGAAGCTTAAAGATATTTATTAGTATAATATACCTACCCCTTATCTCACTTTAAAGATTTCAACTGCTGAAAATCGTGAAAAGCATAGAATGGGAAGGAATTCTTATTTCTATAGAGAATACAGTATAAACAAGGGGACTTAAATAAAATATACATATTTGCACGGAATATTGAATGAGGTGGTTGTTAAAATGGAATATATGCCTGACGAAGAGCTTGGATTGACCGATTTCATCATTAAAAACAGGCAGACGTTTGAACAAACTCTTCTCAAGGAAGCGGTTAATGTAGCATCAAAAATAACTGATATCCTTAATACAGGAAATATTGACCTTCTAAAAAATGCCGAAAAGTTAGTAATCTATATTACAGGCAATCAGGAGGATAACTTGATTGCTTTCGCAAAACAGGAAGGTGTGGCCTGGGCGCAGCACTCCCTGACACTTTCATTCAAGCTTGAATGGGTTCAGGCTATTAGAAGGACTTTATGGCACTTCATGTACCAATTTGATCAAGTGAATGGCAATGATCTAAACAGGGAAGAGTTCTTTTCAAAAGAAAAAAGGATAAATGACTTAGTAGACAAATTTCTAAATACTTTCTTCATTAGCTATTCTAATTATAAAGACGAATTAATTAACTCCCAAAGGAAACTGGTCGAGCACTTGTCCGTGCCAATTATCCCAATCAGTCCCACTGTAGCAGTATTGCCATTGATAGGGCTGGTCGACTCTTATAGAATGCAGACAATCGAAGAAAAGGTTTTAATGGACATTGCAAATTTAAAAGTTCAAAGATTAATTATGGATTTGTCTGGTGTCGCCGATATGGAAATGGATGTCATTGACCTGTTTCAAAAAGTCTTGAAAGGGATTTCCATGATGGGGTGCAAAGCCACAATAACTGGCTTACGGCCTGAACTAGTCAGGAAAATGGTTCATTCAGGGATAGCATTTAATAAACATTCGGAAACAAGAGGAACTCTCCAGGAAACCTTGAGAAATCACTTAATTGTTGGCTGATAATTTACGGTGAAAAAGCCCCTTTGTGCGTCAGCAAGGGGCTTTTTTCGTTTCGGGCTATTCTGTCCAGAAAACAGGGGAAGCTAAGAATGAGTACTTATTAGCCCCAAAAAAGCAGTCAGGAAAAAAGGAGAATTCACTTGGACTTTCTATCTATTAATCATTGGGATCCTGTGCTTTGGAATCTGGTCGATGAACTTTATCAAGAGGCTTTTGGGAAAAATGGAGCCAAACCTGTTTCCATCATTCAAAACATGTTTGAAAAGCAGCTTTGCGTTCTTCATTTAATGTTAGAAGGCAATGAGGCTGTTGCTATGTCCCTCACAGGGGCAATTCCAAGCAAAGGAATTCTGATTATTGATTATCTAGCTGTCAATAAGGATCGGAGACTCAAGCAATATGGCTGGAATATGGTCGACTATATTAAAAAATGGGCTATGGCTCGGCGAGAATACAGCCTGATTCTCCTGGAGGCCGAATGTGATAAGACCGCCGATGCACTTGTAAGAATTTCTTTTTGGGAAAAGTGCGGTTTTGAACTGCTTGGCGATTATATTCATCAATATATTTGGGTTCCCGAGACATATCAGGCAATGAGGTTTGTTTTACAGCAGGATTCCGCCATTCCTGCAACTGGAAAGGAATTGTTTAAATATATTGTTTCTTTTCATAAAGAATCGTATCGCCACGAAAAGTAAAAGTCTGAATGCACCTTCAATAACTATAGCCTTTTAACATAGAAGGTACGGTTTCTTGGGCCATCAAACTCACAGAAATATATACCTTGCCAAGTACCAAGCACTAAACTTCCATCGCTAACGATTACAATCTGGGACGAACCTACAGTGCTCGCTTTCATGTGGGCCGCTGTATTGCCTTCCATATGACGGTCCAGTTCATGGTGCCACGGGTAAATCTCATCAAAGCGGCGAAGCATGTCCCGTTTGACATCGGGGTCTGCATTTTCGTTTATAGTGATCCCAGCAGTTGTATGAGGACAATAGACGATTACAGCCCCTTCCCTCATCCCTGTTTCAGTGATAAAAGACTGGACCTGTGGTGTCACATCAATCATTTGATCCCGTTTTTCCGTTGTAAGGCCTAGTTTCTTTAGCATTGCAATTCTCCTTTCATGCCTAAAACTTGATTATAGGAGAATTTTAACATACAAACCGGCTGAACATGAACGGAGGAGGTTTGCTCCAGCATCATCAGGTTGGAAAGGCAGCTTAAAAAGCTGAAAATGGATTTCAAATTAATTGAATGATTAAAAAAGGAGTGTAAGGATCGGGACTAAAAGAGATAAAAATATAGCTGAGGTGGTCACTGCAATATTGCCCATAGCTCCTTCTTCTTTTCCCCATGCAAAGGATCGATTTGCTCCGAGCATCTGAGCAGAAGTTCCCATTGCAAGACCCTTTGCCGACTTGCTGTTAATTCCCAGCAGATAAAGCGTTTTTGGGCCCACGATAAGAGAAATCAGTGCCGAGGTAATCACAAAAAAGATGGTGGTCGATGAAATGCCTCCAAGATCGCTTGAAATGATTAAAGCAATTGGCAAGGTAACGGACCGGGGAATCAAAGAGGCTAGAAGCTGCTCCTGTAAATGAAAAATATGGGACATGGCAATTACGGCTGCCAAACCTAATGCTGTCCCCATTATTACTCCTGCGATAATTTTTTTATAGTTCTTTTTTAAATAAGACAATTGTTTATAAAGCGGGACTGCCAATGATACAACAGCCAGCTGCAGTAACTGGTTAAAAACAGAACTTGCCTGAAGATAAGCATCAGCCTGAATATGAAAGGCGAAAATAACAGCTATGAGCAGTGCAGAGGCAGTGTATAACGGATTGAGCCAAGGCTTTTTATATTTTTTGTAGAGTGTCAGGCTAAAAAGATAACTGCCAATGGTAATCGCAATGCAAAGCATGATAAGAAGAGGCATCATCCAGTATTCCTCCCTCTATAAATATTGATATATCAACGGTTTGACCCGTTGGTGGGATGCCAAAAAATATTTTTTTGACATACGCCCTAACAGATATTAATAAATATGTGATTCTCTTACAGTTGGTGGATACGCTGCGCGGTCACTACTGGGTAAAGGTGGTAAAAGTAGTGATCAGTAATTATGCGATGCACAATGGATCTCTGCGTAGCTTATGATGACGTACCCTCCCATGTCTCTGGGCATCTAAGTGCCTACA
>NZ_SLVV01000031.1 GCF_004340465.1 Mesobacillus foraminis
TCACACCCGTTCCCATGCCGAACACGGAAGTTAAGCTTCTCAGCGCCGATGGTAGTTGGGGGTTTCCCCCTGTGAGAGTAGGACGTTGCCAGGCAAAGAAAAAAGGAGCACCCTTCTTGGGTGCTCCTTTTTTTTAAAATTATTATTTTTAAATGTTTTGATAATTCATATTCGTGGAAGTTTACTTCCAAACGTATATCGAGTATACTCAAGGCAAGCAAGAAAAATGAAGGAGGATGGGCATGAAAAGAAATTCGACTGAAGCTATTCCGCTGATTCTTGACTTTTGCCATTGGCTACAGGAACAAAAGAAATCTCCCAATACTATTTCCACGTATAAACGTGAATTAGAAAAGTTTCAAGAGTGGCTTCAAGAGAAAAATTCTGATATTACCCGTTTAATCAAGGATGATATTCAGAGCTATGTCACCTTTTTGGAACAGCAGGGGAAGAGTTCGACAACTATCGATAAGACAATCGGTGCGATACGGACGTTCACCAAGTTCTTGGAAAAACCGGATCTAGTTTTAGGATTAAAAGTAAAGCCGGTCGAAAAAAATGAGGATATTGACGCACTTTCTTTCGATGAGTATTCTGCATTATTGACGGAAGTAAAGACAGACGGAAACCTTAGGAATATCGCGATGGTTTATGTACTATTGCATACAGGGATCCGTGTTTCTGAATTATGCCGATTGGATCGTTCGAATGTTGATTTCAGAAAAAACCAATTGATCGTGCACAGAAATGAAGAGGAACGGATCATCCCTCTTTCGAGTGAGACGAGAGCCCATTTGGAAAACTACCTGCAACGAAGCGCATCAAATGAAGCCTTGTTTATTAATAAGTCAGGCGACCGTATAACCGAGCGATCTGTACAATATATGCTTGAAAAATATAATGTGAATCCAAATAAGCTTCGACATACTTTTTGCCAAAGACTCGTCGATTCTGATGTTGATTTAGAGATTGTTTCAAAGCTTGCCGGTCATAAGGACCTTAACGTAACGAAAAAATACGCCAAGCTAAACACAAATAATTTCAATACGTTAGAAGATGTCATCAACAAGTGTTTCCTGGATGAAAAATCAATAGGATAGTGCAATTCAAAGCAGCAGCTTCCGACGAGGGACTGCTGCTTTTTTAGGCTCTATTCTTCCTGATCATAGCTGCTGATGAAGTCTATCAAGGCCAATTCCAGAATGTTACTTTTGTTGAACTTCATTTTCTCCGCAAAATCATCAAATTTCTTGGCAACGGACTCACTCATCACGACCGTTTTCCTTATTCGTTCTTCCTTCTTTAGCTTCATGATCCGGATGTGTAGCCGGTCCCTGGATGTTTGATTTCTCTTTTCCTGTATGTACTCCTGGATCATTTCCTTTAAAGTTGTCAGTTCTTCCTTAGTAAATTGCGATTGCCCCAACGTATCATTTACCTGATCGTCTTTGTGATTTTTAGCAAGATCACTTCGTGAATAGATGACTTGTCTTTTGTTACTGATGGGTGCAGTGGATTGGACTGTCTTATTACTTACGGTACTATAGTCGGAAAGGTCTTTTTCAAGGGGTTCCTGGCCTTCTCCAATATAAAACCAACCTTTTTGACCCTTGTTCCTAAATTCATAACCGGCCGTGTTTAAGATCATTCGCAGCCTTTTTTCTCCAATTCCCGCCTGTTCTTTTGCTACCCTGGCGACTGTATTTCCTGGCGTGGCCAACGCGTCCAAAACTTCTCCAATTTGCATAGTTCACACACCTTTCTCATAATCACTAATCCAATGGATTCACACCGAGTAATCATAATGATTATTTCGATATGAATATGAGTAATCCTCTATATGACTATGAGTTCACACACAAAAACAAACCGAATATGAAAAAGCCAAAAGGTGAAAAAGATACAGATTCATTTTAGTAGATTCCGAAGGAATTCAAGTTGTCGCCTTTTAAACAGACCCACTGATTTAAATCGATATACACCAAACTGAATACCTCATCCGTTTCCAGTTTACATAATGGCACCTCTCGGAAGTTCTGAACCCTTCGAATCCTTGATAATACTGTGTTTCACAAAGGGCTGCATTTATCCTTTATGCAGAATTTCATTCAAATGTTGATATGACAGGGGTTTTCCCGGATTCATAAGGTTGTGAACGGGGAGGTTCTTGCATAAAAAACCCCATACAAACTGCTCGAACGATACCCATCCCCCATATCTGTCCAGGACGATTTAAATCCCTAGTTCAACTTCGAAATTATTTTGGTTTATTTCAGTATTCAAGAAAAAAATCAGACACCTTAGAAAGCCAAATAAACAGCCTGTGAGACAAATTTTAAAAACAATCTTTCGAATTTTAAAAACAAAAACACCGTTTTTTCAAATGCCCTTCCGATTCCATATCTGTGCAGACTTTTCCTTGGCCGGCGACGAGTTTAGAGTATCAGGAGACCTCGTCATGCTATGTATGTTGGCAGGGCGAGGTCTCCTGGTGTCCACGAAAAAAGAAGAGCCGGCCCAAACCTGCATTATGACAGGGTTTCATATAGAGAAAAGGACACAAATGGAACAGAAATTGACTTCTCTATCATTTTCCTTTTCATTGCGCTTTGATTTGTGCTTTTTAACTTGGTAAAGGCAGGTCAAAATACACCTGATCCATCAGTTTTTTGAAGGTACCGGTGAAATAACGGATGAGAGTGGTTTTGACTTTTCCTCGCTTATATCCCCTGACGGCTTGCTTGAAGGCATCGACCGCTGTGTATGTAATGGTTTCTGAGGCGACTATGTCGCAGATCATCTTGGTATCAAGGTAAACGCTCTTCCAAAAATCCTCGATTGTCACAGCATCATCAAAGAAAGGCCTGACAGCCTGTACAAATTCTTTTGGCACAAATGAAGCTGTAAAGGTAGAATCCAGACGAGGTACCTTACGTATGTTTTTATTAATAGATTTTAAAGATAAATCATTGGTAGAAACATTTTTGGGCTGTTCGTCTTTACTCTCGCAAGGAGTCTCGGCTTTTTCAGCTTGGAAATCAGCTTGGAAATCTAGGTTCAATAAGCTTGTCCAGTGGTTGAAATAAGGATGAACCACAAATAGGTGAATCGGGCATCCTCGTCCGTTATGTTTGGTCGAGCTGCGGTAGACCGTAAGGATTACTCCTGCCTTCCGAAGGATTTTTGCGACGTTCCGAACCGTCCGGTCCGATATATCATACCGGTCCCCTAAATAGTCATCACCAGCAAAGACAAATCCTCGTTCCGCCGACAGCCAGCACATCATATCAATGGCCTGTCTGGTTCCTTCTTTCAATCGGTAGTAGGTATCACCATAAGCATCAATCACACTTTTGATCAGTTGACGCTTGATTGCTTTTTTTTGTTGCTCATTCTCTGAATATAATTTATAGGTCATCATCTGTTGAAATGCGGTGTTAGATACGATTTTACTTACAGTCATGTTGGTTCTCCTTTTCTTTAGGAAAACGAAAAAAGGTGTGTTTACCAAGCGGTAAACACACCTTTTATGTACTTTCTACTTGAAGTTCACGTTTATTTATCGTAAAATATTGGATAAATAAAGGTAACAAAAAGGTGAAAGCAAGTGTTTACCGTGGTGCTCGCACGGTGGACGGTTATGTAAGGACGGCAATCCTTATATGACACGCTGGAGCCTTTTTTCCTTTTCCGGGCGTTTTATTGATTATTTATTTATACCAAACTTACCCAATTTCCACAAGGGCCACGACGAAAAAGCCAAAAAGAAAAGACTTTAAGTCTTTTTTATTTTTCGCCAAAAAAGAAGAAAAGAAGTTGACTTCTACGAAGTGAAATGATATATTTATTTTCGTCGCCGAAACGCGATAAAATGATTATCCATTTTCTTTTGAAAAAAGAAGTTGACTTCTACGAAGTCTGGTGGTAATATTAATTCTTGTCGCCGATGCGACATGATTGAAATAAAAAACAAAAAAAGAAGTTGACTTCTACGAAGTTAGATGTTACAATTAATTTTGTCGTCACTTCGACGAATGAACTTCATTGTTCTTTGAAAACTAAACAAACAAGCGTCAACAAACAATAAAACTTAGTGATTTCAAATCACTAGCCAACGTTTTTTCTTTTTTATGAGCTT
>NZ_SLVV01000032.1:0-1167 GCF_004340465.1 Mesobacillus foraminis
GCTGGTGGTCTGGGCTGTTTCCCTTTTGACTACGGATCTTATCACTCGCAGTCTGACTCCCACGGATAAGTCATTGGCATTCGGAGTTTGTCTGAATTCGGTAACCCGATGAGGGCCCCTAGTCCAAACAGTGCTCTACCTCCAAGACTCTTACTACGTGAGGCTAGCCCTAAAGCTATTTCGGAGAGAACCAGCTATCTCCAAGTTCGATTGGAATTTCTCCGCTACCCACACCTCATCCCCGCACTTTTCAACGTGCGTGGGTTCGGGCCTCCAGTAGGTGTTACCCTACCTTCACCCTGGACATGGGTAGATCACCTGGTTTCGGGTCTACAACCACATACTCATTCGCCCTGTTCAGACTCGCTTTCGCTGCGGCTCCGTCTTCTCGACTTAACCTTGCATGTAATCGTAACTCGCCGGTTCATTCTACAAAAGGCACGCCATCACCCATGAACGGGCTCTGACTACTTGTAGGCACACGGTTTCAGGATCTCTTTCACTCCCCTTCCGGGGTGCTTTTCACCTTTCCCTCACGGTACTGGTTCACTATCGGTCACTAGGGAGTATTTAGCCTTGGGAGATGGTCCTCCCTGCTTCCGACGGGATTTCACGTGTCCCGCCGTACTCAGGATCCACTCAGGAGGGAACGAAGTTTCAACTACAGGGTTTTTACCTTCTCTGACGGGCCTTTCCAGGCCTCTTCATTTACCCCGTTCCTTTGTAACTCCATGTAGAGTGTCCTACAACCCCAGAAGGCAAGCCTTCTGGTTTGGGCTAATCCCGTTTCGCTCGCCGCTACTCAGGGAATCGCGTTTGCTTTCTCTTCCTCCGGGTACTTAGATGTTTCAGTTCCCCGGGTCTGCCTTCAATACCCTATGAATTCAGGTAAAGATACTGTTCCATTACGAACAGTGGGTTTCCCCATTCGGAAATCTCCGGATCAAAGCTTACTTACAGCTCCCCGAAGCATATCGGTGTTAGTCCCGTCCTTCATCGGCTCCTAGTGCCAAGGCATCCACCGTGCGCCCTTTCTAACTTAACCTATCGGCAATACTTTGCCAGGTTTCTCTTTTTAATAAAAGAGAGAAAAACTAAAATGGCGATTCTCGGTTCTTACTTTT
Source organism: Mesobacillus foraminis (assembly GCF_004340465.1). Taxonomy (GTDB): domain Bacteria; phylum Bacillota; class Bacilli; order Bacillales; family Cytobacillaceae; genus Mesobacillus_B; species Mesobacillus_B foraminis. Next base: position 1,125 of record NZ_SLVV01000032.1, read on the forward strand.
GCCTTCTTACATATCATTATCTAGTTTTCAAGGAACAATTAAA
>NZ_SLVV01000032.1:1261-2907 GCF_004340465.1 Mesobacillus foraminis
CTCCCTCAAAACTAAACAAACAAGCCATCAACAGTACAGATCGTAAGATCTGCATTCCGAATGCCCTTAAGGCATTATCCTTAGAAAGGAGGTGATCCAGCCGCACCTTCCGATACGGCTACCTTGTTACGACTTCACCCCAATCATCTGTCCCACCTTAGGCGGCTGGCCCCATAAAGGTTACCCCACCGACTTCGGGTGTTACAAACTCTCGTGGTGTGACGGGCGGTGTGTACAAGGCCCGGGAACGTATTCACCGCGGCATGCTGATCCGCGATTACTAGCGATTCCGGCTTCATGCAGGCGAGTTGCAGCCTGCAATCCGAACTGAGAATAGATTTATGGGATTGGCTTCACCTCGCGGCTTCGCTGCCCTTTGTTCTATCCATTGTAGCACGTGTGTAGCCCAGGTCATAAGGGGCATGATGATTTGACGTCATCCCCACCTTCCTCCGGTTTGTCACCGGCAGTCACCTTAGAGTGCCCAACTGAATGCTGGCAACTAAGATCAAGGGTTGCGCTCGTTGCGGGACTTAACCCAACATCTCACGACACGAGCTGACGACAACCATGCACCACCTGTCACTCTGTCCCCCGAAGGGGAACGCCCTATCTCTAGGGTTGTCAGAGGATGTCAAGACCTGGTAAGGTTCTTCGCGTTGCTTCGAATTAAACCACATGCTCCACCGCTTGTGCGGGCCCCCGTCAATTCCTTTGAGTTTCAGCCTTGCGGCCGTACTCCCCAGGCGGAGTGCTTAATGCGTTTGCTGCAGCACTAAAGGGCGGAAACCCTCTAACACTTAGCACTCATCGTTTACGGCGTGGACTACCAGGGTATCTAATCCTGTTCGCTCCCCACGCTTTCGCGCCTCAGCGTCAGTTACAGACCAGAGAGTCGCCTTCGCCACTGGTGTTCCTCCACATCTCTACGCATTTCACCGCTACACGTGGAATTCCACTCTCCTCTTCTGCACTCAAGTCCCCCAGTTTCCAATGACCCTCCACGGTTGAGCCGTGGGCTTTCACATCAGACTTAAAGGACCGCCTGCGCGCGCTTTACGCCCAATAATTCCGGACAACGCTTGCCACCTACGTATTACCGCGGCTGCTGGCACGTAGTTAGCCGTGGCTTTCTGGTCAGGTACCGTCAAGGTGCCGGCAGTTACTCCGGCACTTGTTCTTCCCTGACAACAGAGCTTTACGACCCGAAGGCCTTCTTCGCTCACGCGGCGTTGCTCCGTCAGACTTTCGTCCATTGCGGAAGATTCCCTACTGCTGCCTCCCGTAGGAGTCTGGGCCGTGTCTCAGTCCCAGTGTGGCCGATCACCCTCTCAGGTCGGCTACGCATCGTCGCCTTGGTGAGCCGTTACCTCACCAACTAGCTAATGCGCCGCGGGCCCATCTGTAAGTGACAGCCGAAACCGTCTTTCAGCTTTCCCTCATGTGAGGAAAAGGATTATCCGGTATTAGCTCCGGTTTCCCGAAGTTATCCCAGTCTTACAGGCAGGTTGCCCACGTGTTACTCACCCGTCCGCCGCTAATCTTTGGGAGCAAGCTCCCTCCGATTCGCTCGACTTGCATGTATTAGGCACGCCGCCAGCGTTCGTCCTGAGCCAGGATCAAACTCTCCAATAAAGAGTATGAGT
>NZ_SLVV01000033.1 GCF_004340465.1 Mesobacillus foraminis
AGAGGCTGGGACAAAACCCTGCTCTGATAATGAAAAAGCCGGTGAAATTTACGACGAGTAAATTTCACCGGCTTTGATTATTTTTACAATAAAATAAGGACAACTTCTGATAAAATTAAGTTACCACACAAAATCTAATCAGAAAGAAGTGTCCTTATGTTTAAAGATTATAACATGAATCAATTAGTTTTGCCCCTAGATTTAGAAGTAAAATTACAAAATAATGATATTGCCTTTCATATCCACCATTTAGTCCAAAGCATTCCACATGAAGCGCTTGAACCATTTCTGCGTCATGAGGGCTGTCCTGCCTATCATCCTCGCATGATGCTTAAAATCATCCTATGTGCCTACACCCAATCTGTTTTTTCTGGTCGGAAAATTGAAGCACTTCTAAAAGATAGTATCCGCATGATGTGGCTGGCACAGGGGTATGAACCGAGCTATCGGACGATTAATCGATTCCGTGTACAACCCGAAGTGAAAGATTTAATCCGTCAATGTTTCGTTCAATTCCGTTGCCAATTAGTCGAAGAAAAGCTTATCGACCAAGAAGCGATTTTTATTGATGGCACAAAGATTGAAGCCAATGCGAATAAATTTACATTTGTCTGGAAGAAGTCGATCGGGAAGTATCACCAGGGAGTCATCGAAAAGTCTAATAAACTCTACGACGAGCTGCTTGAAAAAGAAATCATACCTGAAATGGAAAGAGAAAGTGAAGAACAGTTATCACTTGGAGAGCTCGCTCAAATGGTCCAAAGAGTAGACGATGTCGTTACCGAGTACGACAAAAAAATTGCAAGCTCATCAGACGGAGAGGAAAGGAAAGCGCTTAGGCGTGAGCGGAAATATCCGAAGCAGGTGCGCAAAAAGCTGCATGATTATATCTTACGAACACAGAAATACCAACGGGATTTCGAAATCTTCGGCACACGTAATAGTTATTCGAAAACAGATCACGATGCGACGTTCATGCGGATGAAAGATGACTATATGAAAAATGGTCAATTGAAAGCTGGTTATAATGTACAAATCGCAACAGAAGGCCAATACGCACTTGCCTTCAGTTTATTTCCAAATCCGACAGATACCCGTACGTTAATTCCGTTCCTGGATGAGATTGAAGAATCTTATTTTGAGTTACCGAAACACATTGTCGCAGATGCAGGTTATGGCAGTGAACAAAATTATGATGATATCCTTTCAGTACGTAAACGGGAAGCACTTATTACGTATAACATGTACTTGAAAGAACAAAAGAAAAAATATAAAAAAAATGAATTCAATCCAGACAACTGGCAGTATGATGAAGTGGCTGATGCGTACACTTGCCCGAATCAACAACGCCTTGTATTTAAACATCCTTCTGTCCGAACGGATAAAACAGGCTTCAAACGAGAGTTTAAAATCTATGAATGCGAAGACTGTTCGGGCTGCCCATTCCGTTTATCATGTACGAAAACAAAAGAAGGCAATAATCGGAAATTAATGGTGAATGAGAAATGGGAACAACAAAAAGAATATGTGAGAGCGAAGCTTTCAGAAGAAAAAACGAGTGCCATCTATCGAAAACGCAAAATCGATGTGGAACCAGTTTTTGGATTCTTGAAAGCTAATTTGCGTTTCACTCGATTTTCTGTCCGTGGAAAATCGAAGGTTGAAAACGAAATGGGTCTAGCATTAATGGCCGTGAATTTACGAAAATTCACGGCCAACAGCTAAGAATATAGTAGAAAGACAAG
>NZ_SLVV01000034.1 GCF_004340465.1 Mesobacillus foraminis
TCAGCTTGTGGAGAAAGGCACTATTTTTTCTTCCACAAGCTTTTTATTTGGTTCATTTTCTATATTTTTACGATTTTCTTCTTATTTTTAATTGGGAATCCAAAGATCGCCACCCTCATCCTAGCTTTGCTAGGTGTGTGGCGATCTTTTTCATATTCTGACACGCTGCGGTGAGTAACACTTGCTCACTCGCATTGTGTAATCCCCGTAACCGGCAATAGCGAAGCCCATGCAGTTCTTTTGAATCTGCGAAGCTTCGCTCTACTTTCTCTTTTCTATATTTATATAGAACCTTTCCTGAAGGGCTAAGCCGATTTATCCGCACCTTCTCCTTATGTTCTTCCCAGACATGGCGGGTTACGACCTTTTGTTTATTCTTTGACCTCGTGCACTGGTTCAGAAGTGGGCAGGTTGCACACCTTTTCGGGTCCGATTTATATTCACGGTATCCATCTCTTGTTGTGGTACGATACCCTAGCTTCTGGCCATTGGGACAAACATAGATATCCTGTTCTTTGTCATAGGTAAACTTCCATTTTGGGAAAAGTCCTTTTGTGGGCTGAAATCTCCTGTGGGCAATGACGCCAAAAATACTTCTGTCGTGAAGACCTTTACAAATGGGATTCGTTAAATAACCTGAGTCTAGTGCTACAGCTTCCACTTTAAATCCAAATCGTTCAATCTGACGATCCAATCTAGAAAGGTAAGGGACAGAGTCATGGACATTTCCCGGAGTAACATAGGCATCCGTTATGATATTGAACTTCATATCCGTTGTTCGATGGTCCAGATAACAGAACATTTCCTGCTTATTTTCCCTCGACATAAAGCCACAATCAGGATCGGTTGTGCTTTTTCGAATTTCTTTAGTCTCTGTCACCCCCTCTCTTTCTTTTAGAGCTTTTTTCCGTGGTTTGATCTGTCTTCTTCCACCGCTCTATTGAGTTCTTCTATGTATTCCCGAGTCTCAACTTCCACTTCTTCACGGGTAAATTTGTGCTTATTGGCGTTTGCTTTAAGGTGAGTGGAATCCGTAAATAGAACTCTCCCACCGACCATTTTATGATTCATGGCTTGGTGAACGATTTCATCAAAAATGTCTTGAAAGATGGTTGTACCCTTAAAACGAGTTCGCCGATTCCAGCTGATGGTGGAATGGTCAGGTACCGGATCATTGAGTTTCAAGCCAAGAAACCATCGATACGCCACGTTCATCTGGACTTCACGTTCTAACTGCCGCTCTGAACGGATGCCATAAAAGTAGCCAATAAACATCATCTTAAAAAGCATCAACGGATCCGAAGGACGCCCATTATTCTCGGAATAGAAGGGACGCACCTTCTCTTCGATAAAAGAAAAATCGATGTATTTATCCACCTTTCTCAGAAGATGGTCCTCAGGAACCAAATCTTCAATAAATACAAATTCTGCTTCATATTGTGATTCTCTTTTCGGTTTGAACATCCCATCCACCGCCCTAAGTTAGTAGTACTTATATTATATCAAATTAACGCGGTGAATAGTTAAAGTAAAAGATTAAAAATAAAGGCTGTCGAGAGTTTCTCGACAGCCTG
>NZ_SLVV01000035.1 GCF_004340465.1 Mesobacillus foraminis
AGCGAGGGAAATTAGTACCGAAGTTCCTGATTCCACACTGCCAAGAAAAGCCTCTAGCGAGATGAATGGTGCCCGTACCGCAAACCGACACAGGTAGGCGAGGAGAGAATCCTAAGGTGAGCGAGAGAACTCTCGTTAAGGAACTCGGCAAAATGACCCCGTAACTTCGGGAGAAGGGGTGCTTTTTAGGGTGAATAGCCCGGAAAAGCCGCAGTGAATAGGCCCAGGCGACTGTTTAGCAAAAACACAGGTCTCTGCGAAGCCGCAAGGCGAAGTATAGGGGCTGACGCCTGCCCGGTGCTGGAAGGTTAAGAGGAGGGGTTAGCGCAAGCGAAGCTCTGAATCGAAGCCCCAGTAAACGGCGGCCGTAACTATAACGGTCCTAAGGTAGCGAAATTCCTTGTCGGGTAAGTTCCGACCCGCACGAAAGGCGTAACGATCTGGGCACTGTCTCAACGAGAGACTCGGTGAAATTATAGTACCTGTGAAGATGCAGGTTACCCGCGACAGGACGGAAAGACCCCGTGGAGCTTTACTGCAGCCTGATATTGAATTTTGGTACAGCTTGTACAGGATAGGTAGGAGCCTTGGAAGCCGGAGCGCCAGCTTCGGTGGAGGCATTGGTGGGATACTACCCTGGCTGTATTGAAATTCTAACCCGCGCCCCTGATCGGGGCGGGAGACAGTGTCAGGTGGGCAGTTTGACTGGGGCGGTCGCCTCCTAAAATGTAACGGAGGCGCCCAAAGGTTCCCTCAGAATGGTTGGAAATCATTCGCAGAGTGTAAAGGCACAAGGGAGCTTGACTGCGAGACCTACAAGTCGAGCAGGGACGAAAGTCGGGCTTAGTGATCCGGTGGTTCCGCATGGAAGGGCCATCGCTCAACGGATAAAAGCTACCCCGGGGATAACAGGCTTATCTCCCCCAAGAGTCCACATCGACGGGGAGGTTTGGCACCTCGATGTCGGCTCATCGCATCCTGGGGCTGTAGTCGGTCCCAAGGGTTGGGCTGTTCGCCCATTAAAGCGGTACGCGAGCTGGGTTCAGAACGTCGTGAGACAGTTCGGTCCCTATCCGTCGTGGGCGCAGGAAATTTGAGAGGAGCTGTCCTTAGTACGAGAGGACCGGGATGGACGCACCGCTGGTGTACCAGTTGTCTTGCCAAAGGCATCGCTGGGTAGCTATGTGCGGAAGGGATAAGTGCTGAAAGCATCTAAGCATGAAGCCCCCCTCAAGATGAGATTTCCCATAGCGCAAGCTAGTAAGATCCCTGAAAGATGATCAG